>NZ_QRDY01000065.1 GCF_003386205.1 Cohnella lupini | reverse complement strand
CATACTGCATCTTCTTCATTACGTTCCCCTCCACCTTAATCTGATTGTATCGGAGTAAGGGGTGTACTGTCCAAATTCATTTGGGGGCTAAATAGGAAGTATTTCATTAATTTCATTTTTCATGGCCTCTTTAACTAACTCATTTAAAGCTAATTTTCCATATCCCTTTCTTCTTTCAGTTGGGCGAATAATGTAACCAATATGTCCACCCTGCTCCAATAAATTCTCGTTCAAGTAATGTCTAAGTTTACCGTATCCTACTGGTCGATCTTCATGATAAAACCAGTAAATGGTTTGGGGAACTATACCTTCAGTCAAATTGATTCCATGTGACATTTCATAATTGCGTTTTAACTTCTCTTCAAACATCTGAATATCTATTGAATATAGGCTATTAATAAATCCGTTTTGTCCTTCACCAATTTCTTGAATCATTTGATATATGTCTGAACTTTCTTTCGTTTCTAATTTTTTAAGATAAATCTTCAATAACATCCCCCTCAAATAATCGAACTCCGGTAGTTTCATCTTGCTTGTTCCGCCTTGCACCCTATTCATTCGTGATTACCAATTCGTATCTTACTTGCGTTTTACTGTGCCCTTCTATTATTTCAATCATTTCTTCTGATTCCATAAATCCGCTCTTCTCATAAAAGGCTCTTCCTATGTGATTCTCTTTAGCTACCCAAGCAAATAGTTTCTTAATTGGCTTTAAAACTTGAATAAATTCCTGAATGAAATATTTCCCTATTCCCATTTTATGATATTCAGGTCGTACATAGATTCGTCGTAATTCATATTCTTCGTTACTCACTTGACTTGTTTGAGCATATCCAACGATTTCGTTATTATATTCAGCTATTAAAAAATTCCGATTGGCACTTTGAAGATCTCTCTCTACAGATCGAATTAAATTCTCAGTAGAGTAAGCTTTACTTAGAAAATTATGAATGAATTCTCTTGAGTAAATGCCTCCATAAGTGAAAATCCATGTTTCATGAGCTATCGATTGAATGTGTGGGATATCCTCACTTACAACAAATCTATTTAGCCCCCAAATGAATTTGGACAGTACACCCCTTACTCCGATACAATCAGATTAAGGTGGAGGGGAACGTAATGAAGAAGATGCAGTATG
>NZ_QRDY01000064.1 GCF_003386205.1 Cohnella lupini | reverse complement strand
GTAATAGGATCTCAGTTGCTGGCCAGCGACAGATCCAAATACATTCCAAGGAGACTACACTATGCATTCTAATCAAAATCAACGAATTACTCAAATCACTTCTTCCACTCTCATTGTCGGGGTGGACATTGCAAAGTTCAAACATGTGGCTCGAGCACAAGACTTCCGTGGGGTAGAATACGGGAAGCCCATTTCATTTGAAAACAGCTTGGAAGGATTTGAATTGTTTGTAAGCTGGTTTCGGAAGATCATGTCGGAACATGGATGTGAAGACGTGGTAGTAGGTATGGAACCCACCGGTCAATATTGGCTGAATCTTGCTCACTATTTAAGAGAACAGACGATTTTCTTTGGTGTGGTAAATCCGTTACACGTTAAAAAGAGCAAAGAATTAGACGACAATTCACCAACTAAGAATGACGTCAAGGATGCCAGGGTCATCGCACAACTTGTCAAAGACGGGAGATACGCCGTACCTAATATTCCACAAGGCATCTATGCAGAGCTGCGTGAAGCTATGAAAATTCGCGAACACCTGTCGACTGACTTGCGCGTTGTGCAAGGGCGAGTCCATAACTGGCTAGATCGGTATTTCCCTGAATTTCTTACGGTATTTAAGGATTGGGAATGTAAATCGGCAATCCAGATGCTCAGCCTTAACCTGTTGCCACATGAGCTCGTTAAGGTACCGGATGAGTTTCTACTGGGGCACTTACGAGAAGTGGCAAAGCGAGGTGCAGGGCTGGGGCGTATAACGAGCCTGAAATCAGCGGCTAACCGTTCAGTAGGCATTAAACAAGGAACGGAATTGGCCAAAATGGAACTTCAATTGTTGTTGGGGCAGTATAAATTGATTCAAAGTAAGTTTGAAGAGCTTGAGGCTAAACTAGATCAACTCTTGCAGCACATTCCAGGTGTTAATCATCTTCTAGCCATCAAAGGTATCGGCAGAGATACGGTAGCAGGATTCCTTGCCGAGATTGGCGATATCAGTAACTACCATCATCCAAAACAGATCATAAAGCTTGCTGGGTTGAGCCTGAAAGAGAATACATCCGGAAAGCACAAAGGACAGACCAAGATTACTAAGCGGGGAAGAAAGAAGCTGCGAGCCTTGCTCTTCCGAGTCATAATGCCGCTGGTGGCGAAGAACAGGGCCTTTAAGGCTTTGCATGA
>NZ_QRDY01000063.1 GCF_003386205.1 Cohnella lupini | reverse complement strand
CCTGGTCATACCCCCGTCAAGTAGACACGTAAAAAAAGCTAAGCAGCCAGCGCGTGCCGATACTCAATCGGTGCGCGTTGTTTAAGTTTGGCTTGGAATCGTTGATAGTTATAAAAGTAAATGTATTCTTCAACAGCTTGATGAATTTCAGCGCCTGATTTACACTGTTGGAGGTACAACTTCTCTGTTTTGAGATGCGAAAAGAAGGATTCGATGCAGGCGTTATCTAGGCAGGTTGCTTTGCGAGAGTGGCTGCCCTTAACGCTGAATGCTTCTAATCGTTTGTTGTACGCCTGAGACGTATATTGGAAGCCTTGGTCCGAATGGAGCACTGCTTCTGAAACGTCTCTTTTTCTTGTCCATTGCTCGACGGTATCGAGCACAAGTTTTACGTCATTTCGTGCAGACAATTGCCAAGCCACAATTTCATTGTTGAATAGATCCTGAATGACCGATAGGTAATGGAAGTCTGTGCCATCAGAGATATAAGTAATGTCAGTGACCATTTTCTGCTGGGGTGCTGTAGCATGAAACTGACGGTTTAATCGATTCGGGAATACGACAGATGGTGTGTAATTGGATTGTTTTCGTTTCTTTCGAATGACAGACTGAATCGATAAACATTTCATAAGTCGGCTTACTTTCTTATGGTTGACGTGGTGGCCAGCCTCCCATAAAGCGGTCATCATTCTTGGGTATCCAAAGTAAGGATGTGCGAAGTGGATAGCCATCATATGTTCCTTGATTTCATGATCCTTCAATTGTCTCTCGCTGCGCAGGGCTTGCGTAGCGCGCCATTTGTAATAGCTGGCTCTGGGTATCCCCGCAATGGCTAACAAGCGTGTAACGTCATGTAGCTGGCGTAATTCCTCGATTACTTCATAGTTATCCCGTTGACTGAGGGCTTCTCCTTTACTAGATTTGGATACCGCTTTTTTAAGTAGTCTACCTGTACCTTTAGATAATCTCGTTCTTCCTCAATGGAGCCAAAGGTCATACGAGGACGTCCTGTAAGTGGACTCGAAGATCGCTCAGACCCCTTTCGTGTGTTAAAGGTCTCCCCCTCGCTAAACTTCTTAACCCACACTTTAAGTTGGGTACAGTTCCTAATCTTTAACTGTTCTGCTACAGCTTGATAGCTCGCTGCTCCCTCAAGATAATGTCTGACCGCTGACAACTTAAACTCTGCTGAGTACTTCTCAAATACCTGTCCCTTTTTAGCCATAAAAATATCCCCTTCAAGTTCACTCGTTCCTCATGATAACATAAGGTTTTTTTCGAGTGTCTACCTGAAGGGGATAATACCA
>NZ_QRDY01000061.1 GCF_003386205.1 Cohnella lupini | reverse complement strand
CGGGTAAACCCCCGTATTATGGACAGCGCACCTCTTATTCGATTGTGCACTTAGTATTCCTATGATTTTCACCGTTTTACGCCGAATTAGACTTTTATAAACTTAGGCGTAACCGTTCCTAGCTTTACGGCATCCATGTATTCATATGGTGACAGGTCGTAGATGCTGCCGTGGATTCGAACACAATTATAGTCCCGGATAAATTGGCTGACGATTTCATAAGCTTGCGAATATGTCTCAAATTCATGGCGGCGGTAACACTCCGCTTCTAGAATGGAATGGAACGATTCAATGTGAGCATTCTTGTTCGGTGTCTTTGGCGGTATACGCTCGTGGATCAAGTTGAAAGTCTCGCACGCTTCTTCAAATCGATGGCTGATGAACTGCGGGCCATTGTCTGAACGGATGACCGGCATCTCCGAGCTGTCAAACCGTTGGCGCTTCATTAATGCTTCCTGCGTAATCTGGACGAGATGACGCGCCTCGCAGGTCAATCCAAAATGATAGGCAATAATCGCACGATCAAATACATCGATAATGCTCATTAAGAAGAAGAAACGCTGTTCACCGTGAAGCCAGCCGTACTTAATATCCGTTTCCCACAGCTGATTAGAGCCGGTAATAACGCGATTATTCGCCAAACGCTTGGGATATTTGATCTTGATCTTCCGTTGGGGGCGCAGGACATCCATCTGTTTACAAAGACGGTAGACCTTCTTCTTATTGATCTGTAGCCTGTGTCGCCTTCTGAGCAGTACGGTTAGCTTTCGGTAGCCATAGGATGCGCCCTCGCCTGCTAGGAACTCCATTAGCCATTCACAGATTTGTTCGTCGCTGATGGGCACGCCATCTTGTGTATATGACAGGCCAGGCACGGGACGACCGCTACGATAGCTGTGAGCAACTGTTGGCGTTTCTTGTTGCCTGCGGTTCACATTTGCGTAGTAGGTGGAACGCTCCACTTCAAGCACTCGAAGGACAAAACTAATTCGGTGTCCCTGACCAATATACTTTTGGGCAATCTCTATTTTATCCGCAAGTGCGGGTTCGTTTTTTTTAATAGGTCTTTGAGAATATCCCTCTCTAGGGCTTGCTCAGCAAAGAGCTTTTTGAGCTTTTCATTCTCTTTTTCTAGCTGTGCATAATCCTCAGCCGTAGGCACGAACTTCGATTGTTTCACGCCATTGCCGTCTAACTGATCCAGATCCTTTCGGTTCAACTCTCTAGCCCACCGAAGTACCATCTTCGGATCTATCTCGTGTTGTCGTGCAACAGCGGTCATATTGCCAATCTCTTTCCCTTTGGCTACCACCATCTTCTTGAAATTCAAATCATACTGCATCTTCTTCATTACGTTCCCCTCCACCTTAATCTGATTGTATCGGAGTAAGGGGTGTACTGTCCAAATTCATTTGGGGGCTAAATAG
>NZ_QRDY01000060.1 GCF_003386205.1 Cohnella lupini | reverse complement strand
CTCAGATCGTCGAGAAACCCCCGTCTTTTCAAGACGTCGGGGTTTCTCTTTGTTTTGGGAAGGAAATCAGTAAATTAGGAAGGGATTTAGGCAATTTATTACCCTAATTCCCTCCTTTCCAGTTGCAGAGCAATCTTCTTCATGTTCTGCACTGTCGCAGTCATGAGCGCTTGTTCGGTCACATTTCGTATTCCCCTCAACCGGAAATAGCGAAACCCGTGGAGCTCTTTAGCATCCGCGAAGCTTCGCTCAATCGTTTCTTTTCGTTTACGGTATAGCTTCTTCCCCGATTTGCTGAGGCGGTTAAGCCGTACGCGTTCTTTACTATCCTCCCAAACATGCCTGGTGATCACTTTACGTTTGTTACGAGATCGCGTGCACTTGTCTAACATCGGACATGCAGCGCATTGCTTGGGATCGGAAACATAATGTCGGTAACCATGCCGGTCCGTGGTGCTATAGATAAGCGCTTGTTTCTGGGGGCAGGTATACTGGTTTTGATCTGCGTCGTACTGGAATTCGTGCTTGTGGAACAACCCTTGCGTGGGGTGAAATCGACGGTGAGCAATGACACCAAAGATCCCTCTCGAGTCTAATCCTTTGCAGATCGGTGCTGTTAGGTAACCCGAATCTAGCGCAACAGCTTCTACTTTGAAATCAAATCGTTCTCTCTGCCGATCCAATCGCTCGAGATAGGGCGTAGCGTCATGAACATTGCCTGCGGTGACAAAGACATCGGTAATGAGGTTGTACTTGACGTCCACCGTGCGGTGATCCAAATAGAAAAAACCTTCCGGTTTGCCTTCGCGGAACATGTAACCACTGTCAGGATCGGTCGTACTGATCTTCACTTCCTTGTCTTCGTTCACCTCCTCTCGGGTTTTCAGGGCTTTTTTCCGTGTGCCTTCCGATCGGCTTCGACTGCAGCATTCAGATCATCCACATACGACTTGGTATTGTGCTGTACTTGTTCCTTGGTGTACTTGTGTTTATTGGCGCTGGCTTTAATGTGAGTGGAATCGGAGATCAGAACACGTCCGCCAACCATCCGATGCGAAACCGCTTGAAGGACGATTTCGTCAAAGACATCTTGAAAGATGTTCGTATCCTTGAACCGCGTACGACGGTTCCAACTAATCGTTGAATGGTCAGGCACACGGTCCGTGAGACCAAGCCCGAGAAACCAACGGTAGGCCAGATTCGTTTGAACCTCGCGCTCTAGTTGTCGCTCAGAGCGAATGCCGTAGAAATAACCGAGAAAGATCATTTTGAAGAGGACGACCGGATCGATTGCCGGTCTGCCATTATCCTCACAATAAAGAGGTCTTACTTTCTCATCGATGAAGGAGAAGTCGATGTATTTATCAATCTTACGAAGCATGTGGTCTGCAGGCACAAGATCCTCAATGGAAACCAGCTCAAAGTTCTGTTGTTTATCACGGTTAGAACGTAGCATTAGTACACCATCCGTTCGGTATAAGTTATCTATATTATATCATATTAACGCGGTGTCGTATTAAACTATTCGAACATAATAAAAGCTGTCGCGACTTTCTCGACAGCCTGA
>NZ_QRDY01000059.1 GCF_003386205.1 Cohnella lupini | reverse complement strand
GAGATTATACGAAAATGGAGTACCTCAAAAAAGCAAAAAAAATGCCCGCCACCCCGTTTTTGAACTTGACGTTTTTTAAAAGCTTACGACGTTCCTGTTGGCTTGAGTTCGACCTGGTAACCTAGTTGTAGCAGTTGCTTCGTTAGTCGATCTGCCATCTTTTCTGTAGTCACCTGAAAGAATTCTCTCTCCACATTCACATAGTCCACTCGGTCTCTCAGTATGGCGTACGCTATTCTTAGAATTAAGTGAGCGGTAGCAACGGCTGCTTTTTGCTCGCCCCTTCGTTTTCGGATTCTCCTAAAGTAATCTCCGATTTGGTTTTTACTTTGGATATTCGCCCACGCAGCTTGGCATAAGATCCCTTTAGCATGTTTATTTCCTTTGCGGGATCTTGCCTTTTTCCGGACACCTGCGCTTTCCTTATTCCCGGGGCATACGCCTACCCAAGAAGCGAGCTTGGCGTCGCACGAGAAATGGTTGACAGCGTCAGGACTAATTTCAGCCAAGAGTGTTGTCGCCGCAATCTCGTCAATACCTGGAATGCTATCGAGTAATTTCACCTCTTCTTGATAGGGCATCACTAAAGCCTGAATGTTCTCTTCTAACCGCCCAGTTTGTTCTTCGAGAAACTTCAGATGCTCCATGTGGTACTTGATCATTTCACGATGGTGCTTCAGTAGTCTGCCATTTAGGGCATCCATTAACTGACTTATCTTACTCTTTAATCTGGCCTTCACAAGCTCGCGAACGGTTTCTTCTTCCAATACTTCGCCGTCAGTAAGCCGCTCCAACAGGGCTCGACCGGATACGCCGAATAAGTCGGACATATAGGTGGTCAGCTTGATGTTGGCATCCTGTAGAATTTTGTGGACCCGATTCTTCTCGGCCGTCGCATGCTGTACGAGTTTACGGCGATAGCGTGTTTTGTCCCGAAGATCGCGAATTTCTCTAGGCGCTACCATACTCGGTTCAATTAATCCAGAGCGGTGCAGTTGCGCAATCCACTGTGCATCTCTGACATCTGTTTTGCGTCCTGGCAAGTTCTTGATATGCTGCGGATTGGCAAGGACCAGTTGGCAGGTAGATTCAAGAATATTCCAAACGGGTTTCCACAATACACCGGTACTCTCCATGGCGACTTCGCTGCAGTCGTGTTCCGCTAGCCAATCTTGAAGAGTCAACAATTCTTTTGTTGTCGTCCCAAACGTCTGAATGATCGCTTTGGGCTTTCCTTCAATAGGTCCTGTAAGGACACAGGCGACAACTGTTTTCTGATGAACATCAAGTCCTGCACAAGTCATTCGTACAGCATCCATCTAAACACCTTCTCAACTTGGATTAGAACAGACCATGCAGCTCGAAGGAGAGAGTTTATACGCGTCTAGGTTAGACAATGGGCGGCTCTCGCAACTGCAATAAGACGGGTTAGTAAACGGAGTATCCAATTCTCGGCCGTCTTTTGATCTGTTCTATTATCTGTTTATCCGTTTTTAAAGGATTTTAGAAAAGGATGCGGACGAACCATTTTTCATTCATGGCGATGATGCTGGCATCATCTTTGGTTAGTAA
>NZ_QRDY01000058.1 GCF_003386205.1 Cohnella lupini | reverse complement strand
AGTGAAAATGAGAAATAACAGAATAGCATATTTCATATCAAAATCCCTTCCTTTAAATTAAACGTAAAATAGACAGGTTTGTTACGCTATCCTGCTAGTTACTTTAATTCCTCCACTATCGTATCCGTTAGTTCAGCGACTGGTATCAATAAATACATTAAATCCAGTGCCATGAATGACATCTTGCGCTATCTCATTTGGTCGCTTTAGAGTGGTGTCATAAATAAATTGATTATTTGATAGAGAAGTTTCCATTTTATCCAGTAAAACAAAGAACGAGGATATCTGAAACCGCCTGATCATGGTTGTGCTATCGTTCGTATGATATTCAGTTTGATTCGGTTTTTTTCTGTGAAAGAATTGGTTCTTTTAGTTTTTATGCACAAAGGAGAATAAAGACGAATAAAATTTGGGTAAAAGTGGTTGAAAAAGTGATCAAAGCTGAATATAATTGAAATATTCTAGGTGGAAAATGAATATAACGGAGGTATGGTGCATGACACAGGAAGAGTTGGGAATCTTTGCTGAAGAACGCAGGGAGAAAATCCATACGTTACTAAACCAAGAAAAGCGATTATTCGCCAAAGACTTGGCGGAAAGATTTCAGATCTCAATCGATTCGATAAGAAGAGATTTTACAATTATGGAGGAACAGGGGTTGCTCAAGAAAACCCATGGTGGTGCGATACCTTCTATGAAAGTTCGTCAGTCCCCACCTCCTCCAGATAAGCGGTACGAGGAAGGATCACCACAAGGTAATGCAATCGCTAAACTGGCAGTATCGTACATTCGGGAAAATGACACAGTATTTATTGGCAGCGGCTCAATATCGTATGTGTTATTAAAGTATTTACCTGACCAAATGCCGCTTACTATCGTTACAAATAGTATGCGAGTAGCTGATGTATTAAGAGAACGGGAATGGATTGACACCTATTTAATTGGTGGTCGAGTTAAGCCTTCTGGAAACATTACAGATGTCCTAGCGAACGAATTTGTTCGTCAATTTAAATTTGATATCAGCTTCTCCACGGGTGGCGGTATCTCTGAAGACGGATTATTTGTCGCTACCCCTGAAGTGGGAGTTTTCGGGCGAGCAGTCTCTGCGATTTCTAGACGACGCATTGGAATTGGGACACATCATTCCCTCGGAAACGATGGTTTTGCGAAGGCTGGGCGGATTGAGGATTTGGATTTGCTAATAACAGACGAGGATGCTGATCCAGAAGCTATCGAACGGATTAGGGCTCTTGGAGTTAAGGTGATCGTAGCACAAGTCGAGGACAGTATTCAGAAATGAAAATGCTGTTTCCTTAAATAACTGTAAGACTGTGATTGAAAGGCCATCCCAAAAGGATGGCCTTAATACTTGCAGTTACAGTCAGCGCGGAGAACCATATCATAATTTTCATACTGTTTGCGCTACGCTATCCTGCCCGTTCGGAACAGAAAAAAACGGCTGCAAATGCAACCGCTATTCCACTATCGTGTCCCGTTAGCGCAATAAGGAAATGATTTAATCAATGTAATAAACTCAACAATATCGTTATAAAATTTTTCTTTGTCTTGTCCCTTAAGACCATGGCC
>NZ_QRDY01000057.1 GCF_003386205.1 Cohnella lupini | reverse complement strand
TATAGTTATAATGAACGTGAAACAGCCCCGTATTTGCTTCATTTCGTAGGTTAAGAATGGTAGTGATGATCAACCATTACCATTTCAGAGCTACAAAGCAAAAAGGAGCTGCTACTATGCAGGATGCCACAAAATACGTTGGTTTAGATGTGTCTAAAGAAAAAATTTCTGTCGCGATTGCGGATTCGGGTCGGGATGCTCCTCGTTTTTGGGGGACGATTAACCACACTGCTGAAGCGGTTCGTAAACTCATGAAACAACTCGGAGAGACTGGCTCCCTCCAAGTTTGTTACGAGGCTGGTCCAACTGGTTTTGATTTATACCATTGGTTAATGAAGATGGGGATTTCCTGTACGGTGATTGCTCCGTCTTTAATTCCAAAGCGACAAGGAGACCATATCAAAACGGATCGTAGAGACGCACTACGTTTGGCTCAACTGTTTCGGGCAGGGGAACTCACCCCCATTCACGTACCCTCTCGTGAGCAAGAAGCATTGCGCGACCTTGTTCGCGCAAGAGAAGATGCCAGGGATGACTTACATCGTGCTCGTCAGCGTATGGTTCACTTCTTGCTTCGGCATCACATTCATCCGCCCGCTGTGATGAAACGCAGGTGGACGAAAATGTATCGAAAATGGCTTGAAACACTAAAATTCACGTATACTTGCGAACAGTTAGTCCATCAAGAGTATCTTCAACACCTATTTGAGTGTGAGCAGCGATTAGCTCGGATCGACCAATCGTTGGCCGAGGAATCATCAAAGGGTGCGCATGCGAATGTCATTCGAGCATTGCAGTCTCTGCGCGGAATAGCCCTTGTTCATGCCGTATCCATAGCAACGGAGATCGGTAGTTTTGAAAGGTTTCGTTCACCGATGCAGTTGATGGCCTATCTGGGACTTGTTCCTCGAGAATTCTCTTCCGGTCTATCTTCGCGCAAAGGAAAAATGACAAAGGCCGGCAACTCCTTATTGCGGCGAATTTTTGTTGAAGCTGCTTGGAGTTACCGACATAGCCCAGCCATAAAAGGCGATCTTAAAAAACGATTAGACGGTCAAGCAGCGATGATACAAGCGATTTCATGGAAAGCACAAACTCGGTTAAATAAGAAGTTCTTTCGATTAGTTGTCAATCGAGGAAAACATAAGAATGTAGCGATAGGTGCAACTGCCAGAGAATTAGTTGGTTTTGTATGGGCTGTAGCAAGGCAAGCAGAAGGTAGTCACCTTGCGTAAAAACCATTGCAGGAGGCGCTGCCCCCTGCACCCCCGCACTCGCCGTGGGCGATCCCAGCTCAATAGCTGGGAATAGGATTAGTGTTTAGAAAATGATCCCCGACTGTCAAGGAGATCGCTTGACAGTCTCACCATAGATGCTTAGATCTTTGGGCTCGGAGGCAAAGGATAAAAGTTAAAGGGGCAAACCCGCGTTTCCGACTGGCGTAAACCTAACCATAAGGTGAATACGCGATCATAGTTGACGGAAATCCCCTTTTTGTCGCAGGTATAAAATGTGGTAGCCAACCCACGTATAGCAGTCTGCCAGCTGACGATCTAACATTTTGCCTTCGTGCCGAGCGATTTAAAAGAAACTTTAACCTACGTGGAGCACCATGCGTTGACTTTCACGTTCATAGCAGTCGGAAA
>NZ_QRDY01000056.1 GCF_003386205.1 Cohnella lupini | reverse complement strand
GAGGCCACTGAAGAACTAACTGTTTTAATTTAAGCCTTAAGATGAGCGAAGAAAAAGACGACTTCTACTCCCTAAAATTGGGATATAAGTCGTCTTTGCTTATATAAAACGTGCTTTTACCATTTTCCTTTACTCATTCAGCTTTAGTATCCGTTTAAGGTTCACGGCGAAGATCGCCATTGCGCCTTGTAATTCTAGCCCTAATAAACCCGAGGAAGACGCTACGTCATACCCGTGTCTATGTTTGAGTTCGCTGTTCTTCGCTTCAATTTTATATCGTTCCTTAGCTTTTATTCTGAATTCTTCGCTTTCTTGGAACTTCATTTGTTCCGTGTGCTCCAGGGATTTAATACTCACCGAGTAAGATTTGCTCTTTGCTCCGTCTTTGTAGCACCCTGCCTTGAGCGGACACATCTTGCACCTTTCCACATCGAAGTAATAGGTTTCCGTTTGGTTTGTACCGACACCTTTCTTACCTTGCCGCGCTTTTCGAACCGCCATATGGCCAGCCTTGCATACATACATGCCTGCATCTTTATTAAATTGGAACTCTTCTTCCTTCTTGCGAACCCCTTGCGTAATTAACGGATTAAGTTTAGCGACCAACTCAATCTCGTTGTCCTTGCTGTACTTAATGTTTTCCTTTTCGGAGTATGCGGTATCACCAATAACCGTTTTAACTTCCATGCCGGTTGCTTTGCTCTTTTCAATCAACGTTTGTAATTGTTTGCCGTCATTTTTCTCTCCCGTTGTGACTACAGCTGCTGTAATGATTCGTTCTTCGGTCATGGCGATGTGGGTTTTGTATCCGAAAAACGATGAATCCGCACTCTTATGACCTACTCTAGCATCCGGATCTTCCGAGATCCGCAGCTGCTCTAAATCGTCTTCAACAGCTTCCTTCAAGAAGTTGAGGGGCTCTTTGATCTTGGGAAGTTGGCAAACACCGCTTTGCGCCTCGAGCACGGCAATGAGCTTTTGGCAGTAAGAGATCTCATCTTCGAGCACATCATTGGTGTTTTTGGCGGGAAGCTTGGCTTTCAAGGATTCGTCAGCCATGTACACGGCTTTCCTTAGTTTCAGCGAGCGCTCTAGCAACACTTCTCGAGGTGTTTTCTGGTTGTAGCGCGCTTTTGTATGCGTGGCATCGACGATGATGGACTTGCTCGTAATAATGCCTTTCTCAAGGGCAATTTCTACGGTTTTTCCAATCAGCATGTCGAGTAGATTCATATCCTTAAGACGTAATTTGCGAAATTTAGTTAACGAACTGGCGTCAATGACGTCGTCTTCCGGCGCCATATCAAGAAAATACTTAAACGACATGTCGTATCGGGAGCGCTCGACGATATCGACATCGGACAGCTCAAAGATTGCTTTTAGAAGCAAGTACTTGAACATGCGAATCGGGTCAATCGCATTACGACCGTTATCCAGACAGTAGCGCGCTTTCAGCTCTTCGTAAATAAAAGAGAAATCGACCAAATCATTGATTTGGCGAAGCGTATTGTCTTTTGGGATGATGAGGTTATAAAGTTCTATGTAAGGACTTAATTTCATCGTTTGCTGTTGTTGAATCATTAGGTGACCACCCACTTCAGGTTGATATCCTAATTATACAAGGAAAAGGTACAGCCTTCCCCAATAAATTGAGGATTGCTGTACCTTTT
>NZ_QRDY01000055.1 GCF_003386205.1 Cohnella lupini | reverse complement strand
AGCGACTTTGCGGGCGTTACCGCACACAAAGGGGAGTTCAAGGGTAGCGCTCTTCAAGGTTCTGACTTCTCGGGCGCGGATCTGACCGGCAGTTCGTTTAAGGGCAGCGACGTACGCGGAGCCAATTTTGACGGAGCGAATCTGACGGACTGCAGCCTATCGGCTCTTGACCTGAAGAATGCAAGTTTCAATAAGACGATTCTTGTCCGCACGAATTTCAGCTCTTCGATGTTAGAAGGCGCAAAATTCATAAGCGCTAAGCTGACCGACGTCAAGCTGAACACGACCGACCTCAGTAGAACAATCTTTGAAAACTGTATCTTTGACGGCGTGGAGTTCAATTCTTCCGCTCTGGGAGGACTGAGCTTTGAGGGGCAAACCTTTATCGGCGTTAAGTTCGACAAGTCGGCGCTGAACGAAGTTTCGTTTAAGGGCGCTACGCTCAAGAACGTATATTTCCCGACCTCGTCGTGGTCTAAAAAGTATTACCGCATTATTAAAACTATCAGCTTTGACGGCGCGTTCATGGATAAGCTGACTTACGCTTCGCTTAAAGGCATGGGGGCCGAATTGTCAAAAGTTACGGTTATATAAGGAGGGAAAAAATATGCCAAGCAAATCCATTCAAGTTAAAGGACTGCATAAGTCCTACAAGCAGCTTCAAGTCCTGAAGGGCGTAGATTTCGAGGTGGAAGAGGGCAGTATTTTCGCTCTGCTCGGCTCCAACGGGGCGGGCAAGACAACGGTTGTCAAAATCCTCACTACGCTGCTCAATCAAGACAGCGGAACGGCCACCGTAAACGGATTCGATGTTGCGTCAAAACCAGAGAACGTAAGGCAGGCGATCAGTCTGACCGGGCAATTCGCCGCCGTGGATGAAATTTTGACCGGACGGGAAAATCTGATCATGATTGCCAAGCTACGATACCTCAAAAATCCGCGTCAGATTGCGGACGACTTGCTTCAACGCTTCGGCTTGACGGACGCCGCCGACCGCAGGGCGTCTACGTATTCGGGCGGGATGCGCCGCAGGCTCGACATCGCCTTGAGCCTTGTGGGAAATCCGAAGATTATTTTCCTCGACGAGCCGACCACCGGGCTTGACCCCGAAGCGCGCATCGAGGTTTGGAAGATCGTCAAGGAGCTTGCCGACGGCGGCACGACGGTTCTCCTAACCACGCAGTATTTGGAGGAAGCCGAGCAGCTTGCCGACCGAATCGCTATTCTGCACGAGGGTAGGATTATCGCCAACGGCACGCTCTCGGATCTAAAAAAGCTGTTCCCATCCGCAAAGGTGGAGTATGTCGAAAAACAACCGACATTAGAAGAGATTTTCCTCTCGATCATCGGCAAAAAGGAGGCCATATAAAATGGAGACGGCAAAGAGTCATTTCTTCACCGATATTAGCGTGATGCTTGGACGTTCCATGCGTCATATTTTCCGCAGTATGGACACCATCGTCACGGTCTGCATCACTCCGATTGCGATGATGCTGCTGTTCGTCTATGTGTTAGGCGGCGCCATTCAAACCGGAACGGAGAACTACGTGAATTACCTGTTGCCGGGCATACTGCTTATGGCTATCGCAAGCGGAATAGCCTATACGGCTTATCGCCTGTTTATGGATAAGCAGAGGGGCATATTCGAGCGGTTTCACACCATGCCGATTTCACGTTCCGC
>NZ_QRDY01000054.1 GCF_003386205.1 Cohnella lupini | reverse complement strand
CGCGCCTAGCCAAGCTAGGCACAACTAGCCGGTGGAAGTCCGGTCGAGGTAAGAGCCAAGTCGCCTCGTAGCTGACGGGCAACTGGTGGAGAGATCCTAAGGCTGAAGCCCCGTGACAAAGTAACTCTTCGGGGTGCGAGCAAATCAGCAGGCTGTAACATGAAGTGAATCTTGCCGCGTCGTCAAAAAAAGACCTGAAAAGGACAAGAGAGAGCCGAGCCTCGTGTGTTTGGGCGAAGGCCATGGAACGCGTGAAGCACTTGGAAACGCAACGCGGAAGAACTCTCCGGCGTAAGGGGATCGGCATGCTGAGAAAGTTGTGACTGGAACTAGGGAAACCCTACCCTGCACGGCAAATGCCGTAAAGAGCGAACCTATAAGCCCAAAAGGTGAAGTGGCGAGCTGCGGGGAGGGAGGCGGAGGGGGTCGTAGTACCTGTGAAGCAAGGACAACAAAACCTTGTGGAGGAAAGGACCCCTGCTTTGTTCATGTACCGGAGGAGGTAAGAGTCAGTGAATGCAGCCAAACCTGCTAACAACGCCAAAGTAAAAGCTCGACAACTCCAAAACGTACTATACCTTGCAGCCAAGGGAAATCCGAGGCGGCGATTTCATGCGCTGTATGACAAAGTGCACCGTGGCGACATCCTTTGGGAAGCATGGAAACGAGTTAAAGCGAACGGAGGAAGTGGCGGTGTAGATGGCATGACCATCGACCACATCGTCAAAGAAATCGGCGAAGAAGAGTTAGTTAACGAAATCCAAAAGACACTCAGGGATGGAAATTACCATCCTCTGCCGGCAAGACGTAAGGAGATCCCGAAAGCAGATGGCAAGATGCGTCCACTCGGCATTCCTGCGATACGGGATAGAATCGTCCAAATGGCAACGAAAATGGTCATTGAACCGATATTCGAAGCGGATTTTAAGGATTGCTCGTACGGATTCCGACCAAAACGGAATCAGCATGGCGCAATTAGGCATATCCGCCGGGCAGTGAAAAAGGGCGTCTACTGGGTCGTTGACATCGATATTCGCGGATACTTCGATAACATCGTGCATGACAAGCTGATGCAGTTGGTAGAACAGCGCATCAGCGACCGCCGTGTGTTAAAACTCATTCGTCAGTGGCTAAAGGCGGGATTCGTGAAAGATGATCAGTTTCACGAAACCGAACTCGGCAGCCCTCAAGGCGGCGTCATTAGTCCCTTACTTTCGAATCTGTACTTGAACTACCTGGACACGATCTGGGAGAAGAAGTTCGCGGAAACGGGAACACTGGTGCGATTCGCCGATGACCTCGTCATCTTGTGCAAAACCAAAGGACAAGCCCTAAAGGCGATAGATGTCCTTAAAGCGGTATTCGGAAAACTGGAACTGGAAATGAACAAGGAGAAGTCCAAGCTGATTAACCTATGGGATGATAAGCAGGGCTTTGACTTTCTGGGGATGCACCACCGGAAGATACATAAGAAATTGAAGGGGAATAAAGAAACTCACATTCTTCGGAGCTATCCGTCTAAGAAAGCGATGAAGAACATGAAACAGAAGGTGAAGGAAGCAACTGAGCCGAGAAATCGTCTGTATTGGACGATGAATAAGATGGTGGAAGAATTAAACCCTAAAATTCAAGGGTGGAAGAACTACTATGGGCTTGATCCTTTTGCCGACATATTCCTAAACAAAATCGACTGGTATATCCGCAAGCGACTCACGCTGTTCTGGAACAAGAAACGCAACTGTCGTAACAAGCACAGCAAGTCTAAGCAAGCAGCCATTGCGGCTCAACTTGCAGGACTTAAGAAAATCGCTAGCTAAAGAAAGTGCCGCAACGCTGAAGGAAGAAGAACATCGGAAAGCCGGATGAGGGAAAACTTCACGTCCGGTTTGATGCAGGGGGAGCTGGAAAAGTAAAAGGAGGGCATACGCCCTCCA
>NZ_QRDY01000053.1 GCF_003386205.1 Cohnella lupini | reverse complement strand
CACTTTTCTTGCCCCCAACATTTTCTTTGATTTCAACTTGATTCCAAAATGAAGTCGTCTGCACTGAATGAATTAAATCATAAACCTAAGATACATCGAGCATTCAAAAGAAAAGTGATTCTCCATAGAGGGAGGATAAAGGAATGACATACGGAATACATATAAAGGTTGAATTTGAAGTGGAGATGAGATCGCATGAATCATATTGGCTTAGATTTCGACGATACACTCGTTGACATGAGAAGTTCCATAGTAGAATTGCTCAATGAACTAACCGGGAAAAATTTGATTTCTGAAAATATTGAAGAGCTGGGGCGTGATTCAAAAATATCTGTTATGACAAGCAGACCACTTGAATGGATGCATTCGGCTGTTAAATGGATTAATGAAAAGGATAATCCTGAACATGCTGTCTATATTGCTGATGCTGGAATAGACGTTATGTTACTTGATAAACCATATAATCAAAACTGCCATCATCCACGAATCAAAAGAGTAAACAGTTGGACAGAAATAAGAAAAATGTTGTTAAGCTAAAAGGAATTTGTTCAACAGAATAGTAAGCTTTTATTAAATTGTGAAAGAAGCGGAGAAGTATCATGCAAATTATGTTCCGTTACAATTGGTTGGTCAGGGAAGAATGGTACCGGTGGTGTGAGGACGTACCGGAGGAGGAACTGCTTCGTATTCGTACAGGTGGAGTCGGAGGGATTTTGCATACTCTTTTTCACATTATCGATGTGGAGTGGAGTTGGATTCGTTCCCTGCAGGGGAAATCAGATTTTCAAGAAGGTTTTGATAGTTACAATAGTTTGGAGAAAGTCCGCAACCTGGATGCTGCGTTCCGGCTTGAAGTGCAACCGTTTGTGCATTCCTGGGACGTAGGTATGGAGACCCGCCCATTCTACGATCCCCAACCGGACGGGAAAATGGCCGTCGATGCGTGGGGTGAAGTAATGCGTCACATAATCGCACATGAAATCCACCATATTGGTCAACTATCGGTTTGGGCTAGAGAAGTTGGCAAAAAGCCTGTGTCAGCAAATGTTATTGGCAAAGATCTCATCAGACCGAAGTTGTTAAGCTAACGAGACACGATAATGGAGGAGCTTGCTTCGTGGCAGCTCCTTCATTGTTTATTAATATACAAAGTTGAATGATAACAGGATTTATGCAATAAAGGTAATAATATACTACGACTGGAGGTAGTTGATAATGACAGGCTATGCTCAATATAGACCAATTGGTTTGAAGACAGAATATACTCATGTTGATTTAGAAAAACAACTAGTTAAAGCAATTGTGAAATATAAAGGTAAAAAAATTATAACAGTTACTGTAGACTTGCTAGCAGATTCAATACAAAAAGTTGGAGGACTTGAGGAAGTATCACATTTAGAAGTGCACGGAATTAACGAACATGACACTTTAATAATGATAAAGCAAATGGCTGAGTTTTAAATTCAGAACAATATTTCAAATCCAAAAGAATATGATGAGCAATTTAAATAAGGAGTTATCACCTTTTAATGCAACAAAACTAAATTGTTACGCTAACGGGTCACGATAGTTCAAAGGATCAGATCGCAACTGCCTGATCCTTTTTGATTCAACTACCATGAAAGAACGCAATAACTTTCATTCTCTGTGGTGCATTGATGTTCTTACACTGCAAGAATGGCCTAACGGGAGATTAGCCTAGAACATGCTTAGATTTCATAGTTTGGTAATGTAGTGATGAAAGGAGTTGCATTATGAATAGAATCTCAATGATCCTTATTATTATTTGTTTTGTATTAGCGGGTTGTAACTCCGATACAATCGATACGCCTCGCTATGAAGGCAAAACTTTAGTTATTGGCGTTATTGGCGATGCTCCGACTACAAGAGAAAAGAATGTGAACTTCAAGAAAACAACTTTTAGCCAGTTAGAGGATCAGAATCTCTATCCTAATTTTGATGCTATTTTCATTATGAAGGAACACCTAACTGAAGCTGCAAACCAAAAATATGCAAAAGAATACATCAATGCGGGTATTCCTATCTTCTTTATGGAGTCTAAGAAATCATATCTCCCTTTTATAAACGAAGAGTTGTCTTACGATGAAGTTCCTGATCTTTCATCGGATAACTATGCTATAGGCTACTTTCAATCTGGCAATGAACATCAGCATTGGGGTTATGGTTTATACAACGATAAAGAAAATGAACACAATATTGAGGATGTCTACACAAGAATTTTTACAACAATTGAGTCCCTTGAATTATAAGTGAAGTAAGGATTATAAAACACAACATGGTGAGTTCGCCAAATGGTAGCTCCATTATTTTCATTGAACTAACGGATACAATCGAACTACATCTACGCCGGATGCCCTGAGTCCATTGGCGAGGATATATTTTCATGTAAGGAGTAATGAAATGGTCAGACTGCTGAATGGATTGGCTATATTTTTCATCATTGCAGGGGTTTTCTCGGGTATCATCCTTGGGAATTACGGCACGGGCGGATTTAGTTGGAGTCTGGCTATTACGTGGTGGATCAGCGGAATGATTACA
>NZ_QRDY01000052.1 GCF_003386205.1 Cohnella lupini | reverse complement strand
TGGTTAAGCTAATAAGTGCGCACGGAGGATGCCTAGGCGCCAGGAGCCGAAGAAGGACGCGACGAACAGCGATATGCTTCGGGGAGCTGTAAGTGAGCTTTGATCCGGAGATTTCCGAATGGGGAAACCCAGCTACCGTAATGGGTAGTTACCCTCGACTGAATACATAGGTCGTTGGAGGCACACCAGGGGAACTGAAACATCTAAGTACCCTGAGGAAAAGAAAACAAAAGTGATTCCGTCAGTAGCGGCGAGCGAACGCGGAGAAGCCCAAACCTAAGGGCTTGCTCTTAGGGGTTGTAGGACGTCTCACATGGAGTAAGAAAAGAGAAGATTAAGCGAAGAGGACTGGAAAGTCCCGTCACAGAAGGTAAAAACCCTGTAGCTGAAAATCTACTCTCTCCGAGACGGATCCTGAGTACCGCGGGACACGAGAAACCCCGTGGGAATCCGGCAGGACCATCTGCCAAGGCTAAATACTTCCTGGCGACCGATAGTGAAGCAGTACCGTGAGGGAAAGGTGAAAAGCACCGCGGGAGCGGAGTGAAAAAGAACCTGAAACCGTGCGCTTACAAAAAGTCAGAGCCCAATCTAGGGGTGATGGCGTGCCTTTTGTAGAATGAACCGGCGAGTTACGTTCACGTGCAAGGTTAAGCTGATGAGGCGGAGCCGAAGGGAAACCGAGTCTGAATAGGGCGCTTAAGTACGTGGTCGTAGACCCGAAACCGTGTGATCTACCCCTGTGCAGGGTGAAGGTGCGGTAACACGCACTGGAGGCCCGAACTCGTGAGCGTTGAAAAGCTCTGGGATGACGTGGGGGTAGGGGAGAAATTCCAATCGAACTCGGAGATAGCTGGTTCTCCCCGAAATAGCTTTAGGGCTAGCCTCGAGGTAAAGCATCATGGAGGTAGAGCACTGATTGGGTGCGGGGCCCGCCAAGGGTTACCAAGTCCAGTCAAACTCCGAATGCCATGCATGTATACTCGGGAGTCAGACAGTGAGTGCTAAGATCCATTGTCAAGAGGGAAAGAGCCCAGATCATCAGCTAAGGTCCCCAAGTGTGTGTTAAGTGGGAAAGGATGTGGAGTTGCGAAGACAACCAGGATGTTGGCTTAGAAGCAGCCACCATTTAAAGAGTGCGTAATAGCTCACTGGTCGAGTGACTCTGCGCCGAAAATGTAACGGGGCTAAACACACCACCGAAGCTATGGCATGTACCTTAGGGTACTTGGGTAGGGGAGCGTTGTATGCGGGTAGAAGTCTGACCGTAAGGACAGGTGGACTGCATAGAAGTGAGAATGCCGGTATGAGTAACGAAAAGACAGGTGAGAATCCTGTCCGCCGAAAGCCTAAGGGTTCCTGGGGTAGGTTCGTCCGCCCAGGGTAAGTCGGGACCTAACGCGAGGCCGAAAGGCGTAGTGGATGGACAACAGGTTGAAATTCCTGTACCACCGTAATCCGTTATGAGCAATGGGGGGACGCAGGAGGAGAACGACGCAGACTGATGGAATAGTCTGTCCAAGCAGTGAGAGGTGTGTGTAGGCAAATCCGCACACTGATACCTCAAGCTGTGATGGGGAGGGAAAATCACAGTACCGAAGGTCATGTACCCACGCTGCCAAGAAAAGCCTCTAGCCAGGAGAAGGTGCCCGTACCGCAAACCGACACAGGTGGGCGAGATGAGAATTCTAAGGCGCGCGGAAGAACTCTCGTTAAGGAACTCGGCAAAATGACCCCGTAACTTCGGGAGAAGGGGTGCCCCGGTAGTGTGAATAGCACGAGGGGGCCGCAGTGAAGAGGCCCAAGCGACTGTTTAGCAAAAACACAGGTCTGTGCGAAGCCGTAAGGCGAAGTATACGGGCTGACGCCTGCCCGGTGCTGGAAGGTTAAGAGGAGTGGTTAGCCGCAAGGCGAAGCTATGAATTGAAGCCCCAGTAAACGGCGGCCGTAACTATAACGGTCCTAAGGTAGCGAAATTCCTTGTCAGGTAAATTCTGACCCGCACGAATGGCGTAACGACTTGGGCGCTGTCTCAACGAGAGATCCGGTGAAATTTTAGTACCTGTGAAGATGCAGGTTACCCGCGACGTGACGGAAAGACCCCATGGAGCTTTACTGTAGCTTGATATTGAACTTTGGTACGGTCTGTACAGGATAGGTGGGAGCCTATGAAGGTGGAGCGCAAGCTTCACCGGAGGCGCCGTTGGGATACCACCCTGATCGTATCGGAGTTCTAACTCACTACCCTTATCGGGTAGGAGGACCGTGTCAGGCGGACAGTTTGACTGGGGCGGTCGCCTCCTAAAGTGTAACGGAGGCGCTCTAAGGTTCCCTCAGCGCGGTTGGAAATCGCGCGCAGAGTGCAAAGGCATAAGGGAGCTTGACTGCGAGACCTACAAGTCGAGCAGGGACGAAAGTCGGACTTAGTGATCCGGTGGTACCGAATGGAAGGGCCATCGCTCAACGGATAAAAGCTACCCTGGGGATAACAGGCTTATCTCCCCCAAGAGTCCACATCGACGGGGAGGTTTGGCACCTCGATGTCGGCTCATCGCATCCTGGGGCTGAAGTAGGTCCCAAGGGTTGGGCTGTTCGCCCATTAAAGCGGTACGCGAGCTGGGTTCAGAACGTCGTGAGACAGTTCGGTCCCTATCTGTCGCGGGCGTAGGAAATTTGAGAGGGGCTGTCCTTAGTACGAGAGGACCGGGATGGACGCACCGCTGGTGTACCAGTTGTTCCGCCAGGAGCATCGCTGGGTAGCCAAGTGCGGAAGGGATAAGCGCTGAAAGCATCTAAGCGCGAAGCCTGCCTCAAGATGAGATTTCCCAATTCGTAAGACCCCTGGAAGAACACCAGGTTGATAGGCTCGGGGTGGAAGCGCGGTAACGTGTGCAGCTGACGAGTACTAATCGGTCGAGGGCTTATCCTAACGAATGGACA
>NZ_QRDY01000051.1 GCF_003386205.1 Cohnella lupini | reverse complement strand
ATGTGCGCCCAGCATGGGCGCTATCTTTAGGGTTCAAGTCCCGAATGGCGAAGGCAGTAGTAGTCATTAGCTTAAGACAAGGGTGTCGATCGTGAGGTCGAATCTGAAGGAAGTCGGCGGCAAATCTCCGGTCCGAGGAACACGAATCTCATATCAGGCTAACGTTCGTTGGATGAGGCTGCATTACAAGTCAAAGTCCTTACTGCCGAAGGCGAATGGAAGTAAATGAGGCGGGTAGATGGAGAGGAAGATAGCGTTCTTACCTGGGGAGATCTGTACGGAACGCGGAGTAACTCCGTAACTCTGCTTGCGAGAGCAGATTGAACGTACAGAAGTCAGCAGAAGCCATAGTGCGTGCGTGGCAGCACGATCATCAGGTGGGTTGAAGTCCCGCTGAGCACCGGACTAGGGGGCTCATATCCAAACTCGGGAGTAATGCCTCGGGGGCCGGCAGATTTTTTTTTTTCCTGCCGGAGGGCAGGGCGTCTGCCGTGAGGCAGAGTCTGAAGGGCTTGAGGAGAAGTACCAGGCCGCAGTGAAACGGGGCTACCCGAATTGCGAACCGGTCGGCCAAAGATGGGGCAAGGTCGAGTCTGCACTATGGAGACGAAGGCGTTCTAGTCCACCCATCGCACCAAGGTGTGTGCGGGCGGCATGGTACGGAAGATGACGATGTGACCCACGGAGATCTCGTCGTGTCTGAAACAAATGCACTTGCAGGACGAGTGGTTAAATAAAGTCGAAGCGGTCGCGCCGCGCCCACCGCTTCCAAGAACGCGCGGCAGTTTCAGTAATGGATGCTATAAGGTAACCCCGAAATGCAGTCCGAACGCATGGCGAGAAGTCGGAGAGCTGCGTACTACTTATGAACGGACGAACAACAGAAACGTCCGGATCAGCCGCCCTGGTGCGGTTGGCTTCTGCTCACTCAAATGGTGAACCAGAAGGGGAAGGCGGCTCGCTTTATGGAGACCGGAACTGGAATGAGTTTCGCAAGTAGGCGGCAAGGAAAGGATAGTTCCCTATGTGAAAGACCCAGAACTTGCAGGTGGAGGATACGAGACGCATGACAGCAGAAGGCACAGGAAGGAAAGTTCATTCGTTAATTGACAAGGTGTATCACCGAACAAACTTGGAAATGGCATGGGAGTCAGTGAAGGCAAATGGAGGCAGTGGAGGAATCGACAAGGTTACCATCCCAGCCTTCCAAACCGTAGCAGAGATAGAACTGGATCGACTGCACGAAGAGCTGAAGCAAGGGACGTATCGACCAATGCCAGTCAGACGAATTCTCATCCCTAAGAAAGGGAAACCAAATGAGAAACGGCCGCTAGGCATTCCGGCAATACGAGATCGGGTGTGTCAGCAAGCGCTAAAGAACCGGTTGGAACCCATATTCGAGCCGCTGTTCAGTGAATGCAGCTTCGGATATCGTCCAGGGCGTTCCACGCACCAAGCAATGCGGAAGATTTATCGCGAACTGATGGACGGATGCGAATGGATTGTAGACGCGGATTTGCGGGATTTCTTCGGAACCGTACATCACGAACCGCTCATCGACATGATCGCAGAACAAGTTAGCGATGGTAGAATCCTCAAACTTGTCAGACAAATGCTCGAAGCCGGGTACATGGAAAGCGGGAAGAAATACGCGACACCGAGCGGCACACCGCAAGGTAGCGTCGTGAGTCCGCTATTCAGCAACATCTACCTGAACCAGTTCGATCACGAGATGACGAGTAGAGGTTACCGACTGACGCGTTTCGCCGACGATTGGGTGGTCCTCTGCAAGACGCAGGTGGAAGCCGCACAAGCATTACGGGATGCAAGAATGATTCTGGAATCGCTTGGATTGACGCTTCACCCGGATAAAACAAAGATCACTCATATCAAATGGGGGTTCGAGTTTCTGGGCTACAAGCTGAAACGAGGAAAAGGACTGTCGTTGTCGCGGGAAAAGGTAAAGAAGCAACCGAAATGCTTATCCCAAAGACAAGTCCATTCAATCGTTTAAGGAAACCATCCGAGCCCGAACGCATAGACGCATTCCGCTAACGGTCTTTGAGCTTATTGACTCCATTAACCCCGTTATACGAGGATGGGGCAACTATTTCCGAAAAGCCCATGTAAGAAAGCTGTTCAACCGACTTCAACGCTGGATCATCAGGCGGATATGGAGTCACCGCTTCAAACGCTGGCGCAATGCGGGATGGAAGAAGTTGCCGGAGTCCACCCTCTACTCCAAGTATAGATTGGTAAATCTCTTGTCGTTAATACCGGATTTGAACTTACGAACTGCACCCAGAGGGTGACATGAAGGAAAGCGGATTGCGGGAAAACTGCACGATCCGTTTGAACGAGCGGACGGAGGAAGGCGTAAGCCGACCTCCTTCGACTCTACACGCAAGGTGTTGCAACAACTTGCGAAAGGGCTGAACATGAAATAGGTATTTGTACGTCAAGGCGTTCAGAGCGAGCGATGAAAGCAGAAAATCCGAAAGGACCTGTTGATGAAGGAAGCGGTGAATCCGTGTGGGGCTTTGGCAGGGCAGAGCATATCTCTGGCACAAGAGGAAGGTACAAATCACGCAAGGAGTTGTAAGAAATGTTGGAGCAATTACTGTCACGGGAAAATCTTCTGGAAGCCTTAAAGCGTGTCGAATCCAACAAGGGAAGCCATGGCGTTGATGGCATGTCCGTAAAATCCTTACGAGATCACATCAAACAAAACTGGCAGACGATACGACAAGCGATAGAAGAAGGCACCTATGAACCGAGTTCCGTTCGCCGGGTCGAAATCCCGAAACCGAATGGCGGAACGCGGTTATTAGGTATCCCTACCGTGACAGACCGATTCATTCAACAAGCAATCGCCCAAGTGCTAACGCCATTGTTTGATCCTCAGTTTTCCGAACACAGCTACGGCTTCCGTCCGAAACGGCGGGGACACGATGCAGTGAGGAAAGCTAGAACGTTTATGACAGAAGGATATCGATTCGTCGTCGATCTTGATCTGGAGAAGTTCTTTGACCGTGTCCACCACGACCGTCTGATGATGAAACTTGCGTCCAGGGTGAAAGACAAGAAAGTTCTGCTACTTATTCGCAAGTATTTGCAGGCAGGTGTGATGGAAGGTGGTCTGGTTAAGCCAACAGTGGAAGGAACGCCGCAAGGCGGTCCATTAAGCCCGCTGTTGTCCAATATTGTGTTGGACGAACTAGACCAAGAACTGGAGAAGCGCGGACATCGCTTCGTCCGCTATGCGGACGACTGCAATATCTACGTGAAAACCAAAAGAGCAGGCGAACGGGTCAAGGCATCCGTGACCCAGTTCATTGAGAACAGGCTAAAACTAAAGGTGAACCAAGCGAAAAGCGCGGTAGACCGCCCGTGGAAACGGAAGTTTCTTGGGTTTAGTTTCAGTGTAAACAAAGAGCCGAAAGTAAGAGTTGCCGAGCAATCCTTACGGAAAGCCAAAGCTAAAATCCGAGAGATAACCTCTCGGAAGAAGCCAATGAAGATGGAAGAGCGAATAAAGGAATTGAACCAATACCTGATAGGCTGGTGCGGTTACTTCTCGCTTGCGGACACTCCGAGTATCTTTAAGAGCATGGATTCATGGATTCGAAGCAGGTTACGCATGTGCCTGTGGAAACAATGGAAGAACCCGAAAACCAAAGTAAAAAGGCTTATATCTTTAGGGATGCCTAAAGATAAAGCCTTTGAATGGGGAAATACCCGAAAAGGGTATTGGCGTACTGCAGGTAGTCCGATTTTAAAGCGGGCATTGAACAACCGATACTGGGAGTCCAATGGGTTAAAGTGCATAACGGACAGATACAACTCATTACGGAATATTTCATGAACCGCCGTATACCGAACGGTACGTACGGTGGTGTGAGAGGTCGGGGGCTAGCCGCCCCCTCCTACTTAATT
>NZ_QRDY01000050.1 GCF_003386205.1 Cohnella lupini | reverse complement strand
AGTGAAAATGAGAAATAACAGAATAGCATATTTCATATCAAAATCCCTTCCTTTAAATTAAACGTAAAATAGACAGGTTTGTTACGCTATCCTGCCCGTTAATTCAATGGAAAAAGCAGACTGCCGTAGCAATCTGCTTCATATCGCTAACGTATTCGTTAGCTTAAAGATTTTCGACTGCCTTTTTCATCATGTCGTCGATATTAGCCTTCATGCGGATCTTTATAATATACAACCATGACGAGATTCACTCCATCATTATAATCCCGCCGCTGCTTTAACTTGTTCTCTGTGAGACATGATTAACACTTTCAATTTTTCCGTTCCGAAAGCGCCTGCCGTGAAACCGTTCGCTTTCGGATAGTAGACCATTCGAAATGATGTACCATCTTGAAGGTGCACACGCAAGAAAATACCAGCTTGATTTTTTGTTTTTTCGTAGACCGCATTAAAACCAACATTCGGCAGAGTCAGAAGTTCGCGAACAAATTCTAAGGACACTTCCTTGCTGAAGTCTCCGATTGGACTGCCGTCCTCGGCGCTTTCTAGGCTGATTTTCTCCACTTTCCCATCTATATCTAATAGTTCACCCATAGTTGCTGCATTCGAATTTTCCTTTACTTCATAGATCTTGTGATTGGCTACGACACGGAATTCCGACTTGTAACCCTCCAATGCGTAGACAACGGTACCAATCGGAAGAAATGCAGCATCCCCGTTCTTCTCCACATGATCCATACAAGCATTATCATTTAACATATAGGAGACTTCACCTACCTGATCTCCGAGTTGCTCCTCCGTTACCGCCTTGGTTCCATCGTAGTTTTGATAAAATTTAATGTTATTGATCATTAGGAAATCGACCCATTCAATTTTAGCCATGCAAGGTTCCGTTGCTTTCTCCAAAACTTGTTCAGTTTCAGCAACCTGAGATTTTGGTGTGACTCCCCTTTTGTCCATCGTACCGCAACTGGACGCGATCATTAAAAAAAGAAGTATGAACGGAGTCTGTCCCAAATATTTCATCCATCTCATTATTCTTCACCTCAAACTTTATAGACGTATTTACTGCTCTCGATTTTCCCTTCGCCTTCTTTGGTTGGGTCTATTCCTAGACTTCGAAAAAAATCTAATACTGTCTGAGGTAGTAGTTCAATTGCTTCTACGTAATTTTTGCAATTGATACAGTCACAGCCTTTGATGATTTGATGGTAAGTATGGTAAAAGGTTTTCGTTTCTTCAACATCAATTTCAATAACCCAATCCCCAATTATCATTGTTTCATGGATTTACCCCATTTGAATAGTTCTTAATACAATCATATACCACGGTTTCAGTTATTACACTAATCTGCCCGTTACTTCAATGGACAACGGCAGTGTTCGGTGTGACCGGCTGCCGTTGCGCCTTTATTCAACTATGATTCCCCGTTAGTGTAACAATATGGTACGTAGGTTTCACTCGTTCTTCTTATGTACTTCAACAACGATGCTGCCGAAAAGCTTTTCCCCTAAATAGGCATCTAATCGCCAGAGACCAGTAGATGGCAACGACATTGATGACACTATAGAAGCGTCTGCTCCGTTAATTGGCCCACCTACTCTTCCCGAAGAATTAAAGACATTGATACTTTCTCCTGTTTCATTACTTGTTCCTTTAACTACAAAAGAACCTTGAAGTTCTTCGGCTTTTCCCCAGAAGTGCCACATGTATCTTTGTTTTTTATTTGGATAAAACCGTAACACTTCCCCATCATCATAAATAAAGCCGATTCTCTCTTCTTCTCCAATCATGGTGTAGATACCTGATTTAAACAAAGGACTTGCTTTCCAATCCTCCTTGTTTAAATCAGGCTCTGCTTCTACAACGATACTGTCAAAATAATTATCACCCATGTAAACTTCAAGCCGCCAAGTTCCTTTTTTATCAAACCCGAACTTAGCAGCGCTTTGTGCATCCGCGCCTAACTTGTTCTCTGACCTAGAGACCTCCCAATCGGGATACAAAGTCGTTATTGTACCTGTCTCTTCGTGTACGCCAATCAGGCGGTACTTATCTGCTAATTCTTCTGGCTTCCCCCAAAAGTAAATGAAAAAGTGCCCACCTTTAGAAATATTACTATTTTCGCCTTTAGGTTCAAACCCTAACCGACCTTCTTTTCCATACAACTTTACTCCACCGACTTCAAACCAGTCCGTCTGATTATCTGCTTTGTTTTGGGACGTACATGCTGTTATTAGAAAAAGTAATCCAAGAAATAAATACTTTAACATAACTATACACACTCCCTTCGCCATAATTGTATCATTCTGGAATTTAGTCGTGAAGATAAGATTACCATTTATCGATAATCGGTTTTTAAACATCGGCCAGTTACTTCAAAAAATAGAAAAGGAACTTGCCTTCTGGCAAGCTCCCACTATTGTTTTGAACAAGTTGGACGAATAAGGAACAGGATACCAGTTGAACTTTTGTATCCGTTAGCGTAACGTGATCATCATTCTTCTATATGTTTTGTTCCATTCCAACTGTTTTGAAAAATCTCACCGTTCTTATTCTCGCCATAGTAATAATTGTGACCTGGTTCGTCTCTAAACTGAACATCAACACGATAATCATGCATTCCGTCGAATTTTAATGTTTTTAATGTTCTCATTGTATATTGTCCATGATCATAGCCCTGTTCAGATAAGTGGGTAATGGTCCTGTGTTCTAATGATTCCTTTATAGCTGGGTTTACTTTGATAAAACCATAATAGACGCTTCCAGAACCAAAACCAAGAAACAAGACTACAATGATGGTCACCCAAAATCTGAAAGTTTTCATTATAGTAACTCCCTCCATTGAGATACTATAACTTGTTTCTGTACAGAATAGAAGAAAATTACAACCAATGTTACTAAAGTGGTCGATTATGCAATCCTGCCCGTTAGCTCAACAGGCCGCCGATCTGCCAGCAGCCTGTTGTATTGTGCTATAGTATCCGTTAGCGTAGTGAACTCCGTCGAATGCCAAGCATGAAGATGGAGTTATACATTACAAAAATCCATCCTCGGGTTCACCAACATCAAAACCTAATACTTTTGTTGCTTCCGATTTAAACCTTTCAATCCAAGAATTCCAGTCGCTATTATTCATCTGTGCAAAAAATGATAATCCACTTGGTTCGACTGAAGCCGTAATATATATGTCATCATCTTCTTGTCCAAACCAATATGGTACTCCATTTATATACCCTATCCATCCTGGCATACTTTCATATAAATTAGAAATTTTATGCCATTCTTCGTCAGCAAGATAATACCAAATATTTAGATTGCAATTATGAGAGCTTTTATTAGTCAATGTTTATTCTCCCTTGCTCTGCGAATTACACTAAATTCGTAAAGACTCGTCCACCTAAGGTATTCGCGAAATGATTCAACTAACCTACCCGTTAGTTGAGAAAACGGCAGCCTTTATGCTGGCTGCCGTTTCTTTGAGTTTATTGAGCTATCGTTCGCCGTTAGCTAAACGAATCTGACGCCAAATGTAGCGATACTATCTCCTTGTACAGAGCCACTACAAGCCAATCTTGACTTGTGTATCCTTCACCGTCTCCAGCTATGAGCAGGCCCCTAGTAGACTTAAAAATTAATAACTTTCCCTGATCCTTTTAATGCCTCAAGGATTTTAGTATCGTCTCTAGGATCATCCTGATTTTTTCCATATTGTATTTTGTACATGTCGGTATCACTTCCTTTAAGCCACAAAGATGAGATCTTTGGAATATCAATATCAGGAAATTGAGAAGACCAAGAGGACCAAAAACTCCCTAGATATATTCTTTCTTCACCCACAACTACAACAAAAGGTCTACCGCTTGATGGTACTTTTCCTTCTAACTTTCCCTCTAAACTAATGCCTTCCTTCATTGTGAATTCATGTTCTGTCCAATTGTATGTTCTAATTTCCTTGTCGGTAAGCACAGGTATAGTTTCTAATGGAAGATCAGCAAGCTTTTTACTCATGGCGTCAGTTGAAGATAAGTCTTTAACCAAATAAATTGAGAATTCATTAACAGCGCTCTCCTTATTGCCATTATTACAGCCAACATTTAGGCATAGCATAACATTCAGAATTACAAATAATTTAATATTAGATGATGATATCATTAGAACCCCACTCTCTTTTTTTAGACATTTATTACAGAATAGACGTTAGATATTTATAAAGGTTTAATTTTATGGCATTTCATCCAATATTAATATCTCTGTTGTTTAGCTATTCTGCACGTTAGCTGAGTAGGCTGCCGATAATTCGGCAGCCTGTTGTCGTTGTGCTATGGTTTCTCGTTAGTTTAATTCGCTAAGAATTACAGGAAGTAATATTAATAAAATAGAGCCTGAAAGTAGTAGTTGGGTTGCTCCTCTTGGGAGTTTTTCTCTTCCTTTTCCCTTGTACCATCCACTAAATTGCATTTTATTTCTATATAAAACGAAAAGCAGAATGAAAATACCAAACAGTGCGGTCCAGCCATGTTTATCAATATTTATGCCGATTTCTGAGTATATTGTTCTAATTAAATATCCCAAAAAACCTCCGAGAAGTGCGACTATAACAATAATACGAAGCAATTCAAGTATCACCCTCAACGAATCTCCTCCTTATGCTCCAACCAATGTAACCCTTTACGTTTCAATACGTGGAAAGTTGCGCTAATCTGCCCGTTGATCAGGCCGCCGACGTGATTGGCAACCTGTTGTCGTTGTGCTATCGTATCCGTTAGCGTAATGAAGATCGGATCGGACCCGAGGGCCGAATGGCCCGAAACGTTGATGTTTTATTGTTCTGGAGGAAGGCTATAAATTACATTGCCTTGCCCATCTAAAAACTCTAATCTTGGTATATCGTTCGTATCAATAACCATTCGAATTCTTTCCTTGCCCTTGCTATCACTTAACCGTACTGATACATCACCATTTCTATTTTTACCCATAAAAATTCTCTGATGTTGCCCCCTATATAATTCCGCTAATGCGTTTTGCTTTTCAGGTCCATCTTCCATACTTTGAATTATATTTGATTTCTCTATTATTTCAGGAAGCGGTATATTAGGTCGATCATAAATATGAAAACCATATGTCTGTTCTCCGTTCCTATCATCTACATCCATTTGAACTATTTGATCTTGCTTATACTGGTCAAAAGTGATGGATAGACCTGAATGATATTCCCCATTCTCTTTCTTTTCACTACCAAATAATAACCCGCCGCATTCATCACCTTCACCATTGTAAAATATTATTCCTGAAACTGGATCATTCTGTCTATGGCCTGGTAATATGTCTTTTCCATCCATCATGGGAGGTGGTACATTCCCCTTGCTAAACAAGGTCATCTTTATGTTCCCATCATTATCGACTATATTGAGGTTTTCCACATCAATATTCTTGATTCTCTGAGCGTTGTTATCCTTCATGAGATATCCTCCTAAGAGTAGGTTTTATTTTAATAGCTTGCGCTGATTTCCTATAAAATCGTATTTATGAACTTCGTAAAAAGCTCATTATTTTACATATTCGTGAATTGATTAAACTATCCTGCCCTCTAGCTTACTGGTCATTTATGACGTCCTTCACATCAAAGTTCCACCCCAATCATTTGTTAGCTTAACAACCTGGTCAAACTAACTAAGTGATCTTGTTGGTCTAAATGCTTTAAAGCATCATTGACCACCTCTTGCGAAAAACTCTTCACTATTATTTGATTTTCTATCATA
>NZ_QRDY01000049.1 GCF_003386205.1 Cohnella lupini | reverse complement strand
ATCTCTCCACCAGTTGCCCGTCAGCTACGAGGCGACTTGGCTCTTACCTCGACCGGACTTCCACCGGCTAGTTGTGCCTAGCTTGGCTAGGCGCGCTATGTCAAAAAAAAAAAAAGCGGCCCTATTATGGCCGCCGCTAGCGTTCGTCTTATATCGATCAACCATCCTGCCGTCCTTCGAAATAGATCCCCGACTGCAGATCGTTAACGAATCGCTGAAGCCATTCGTAATAATTCACGGCATGCTTGAGCTTGTGCAAGTCCTCGAGGCACAGCTTGCGTTCCTCCTCCGTGGTGTTCAGCTCGAGTATCGTCTCCGACAACGGAGGAATGACGGCGTCGAGCGCGCCTCTCATGACGTCGATCTCCCTCTGAAGCTTCGTTGCGAAGAACGATTGAAAGGCTTTGAAGAAATCCGTTTCCGCGACGTAAAGATCTTTCCGCTCTTCCTTCTCCTTTAGCTTGGACGCCATCTTGGAATCGATCAGCGCGCGAACGGCATAGCTCATATTGCTCTTGCTCATGTTCATGCTCGCCTGCATTTTTTCCAGCGTCATCGGTTTATCCTCGAAAAACATAATGCCGTATAGTTGCCCGAAGGAGTAATTAACTCCGTATAAGTCCATCGTCTGCGCCAAAGCATCGATAATCTTGCCCCGAAATTCCTCGCGTTGCGTTGCCGGCTTCTTCATCTTCCCGGACGTTGCTTTCTTCATGACTTCGCCTCCGCATCTCTATCAACAATTTAACACAAAACACTACTAAATTTCACGTAGAAATAACCCTTCAACATAATTCTTAACGTACAATTATTTTAGAACGTTGACAAATAAATGGCTGATTAAGCCATCAACCGGCAATTTGTTAAATAATTATTGAACGATTGGAGAGGGTTAAGCAATGGCGAGAAAAAAGTTCGCCGAAGATGGCAAAGCTCTGCTGTTCACTTTGCCGGCAATGGTGCCCCTGACTTTGTTCTGGTTTTTCCCGCTGGGTTACGTCGTTTACCTAAGCTTCGTGGAATGGGACTTCATGAGTCCGACGAAATTGTTCGTAGGTTTCGATAACTACAGGGGATTGTTCAGCGATCCGGCCTTCTACCAGTCGCTTCGGGTGTCCATCCTCTTCTGTTTGGGAAGCGTATTGCCGATCATCGCCGTCGGGCTGGCTTTAGCCATGCTACTGACCCGGAAAATGCCCGGAGGCGCGCTTTACCGGACGTTGATCTTCTCTCCGTGGGTTACGCCGACCGTCGCGGTATCCATCGTATGGTCCTGGATATACGAGCCGGAGGTCGGATTAGCCAATAGCGCCCTGAATGCGATCGGCTTGGACGGCATCCGCTGGCTTGAGGATCCGAACTGGGCATTGGTAGGCATTCTTCTCGTGACGATATGGAAATCGGCTGGTTGGAGCATGATCTTCTATCTGGTAGCCATTCGCAACGTACCGACCGATCTGATGGAAGCCGCCGGTCTGGACGGCGCGGGTAGCTGGCGTAAATTCGTGCACGTAACGCTCCCGCTCATCTCTCCGACGACCTTCTTCCTGTTCATCGTTCAGATGGTGCAAGCGCTGCAAGCCTACGACCAGATTAACGTACTGACCCAGGGCGGCCCCGCGGGCTCGACCCGTACGCTATTGTACCTCTACTATCAATCGGCTTTCGATTCCTTTCAGATCGGACAAGCTTCGGCCGTCGCCATTACGTTGATCATAGGCTGCGTGCTGCTCTCCGTATTCTCCGCTATTGTCGGAAGAAACGCCGTTCATTACTCCTGACGAACAACGCTAGAAAGGGGATCGTTACATGCAAGCTTGGAGAAATCTCGGCGCTACGGTGCAATATTTGATCGTTGCCGCCGTCGCGGTTCTGATGGCATTTCCTTTCTATTGGATGGCAACCAGCGCTCTGAAAACCAACGACGAAATCTGGCAGTTCCCCCCGACGTTCTGGCCGCATGAGCCTTTGTGGCATAACTTCAGGGAAGCATGGGTCGCCGCGCCCTTCGCCCAGTACATGTTTAACAGCATTTTCGTCGCGGCAACGATCGTCTTGATTCAAGTGTTCAACTCCGGGATGATGGCTTACGCCCTTACCCATATGAAGTTTCGGCTGAAGGGTATATTCGCCGCTGCTATCCTGATCGGTTACATGATACCGAGTACGGCCGTTTATTTACCCGGTTACGTTATCCTTGGCAAGCTGCAACTGCTCGATTCCTATGCAGGCTTGATCTTGTCCAACTGCGTGAGCGTGTTCTCGATTTTTCTCATCAGGCAAGCATTCCTGCAAATCTCCCACGAGATGATCGAAGCGGGACGTATCGACGGCGCCTCCCATTCGCGGATTCTGTGGACGATCCTTCTACCGCTAACGCGATCTTCCTTTGCCGTTCTTGCCCTGATCACATTCATCGAGCAGTACAACAACTATTTCTGGCCAATGCTCATTACCAAGGACCCGAATCTCCAGCTCGTGTCGGCAGGCCTCAGGAGCTTCTTCGTGGAAGGGGGTGCATACGGATTAAAATGGCCGCTTATCATGGCCGCCAGCGCCTTCACCATCGCGCCTTTACTCGTCTTATTCGTGCTGACGCAGAAAACTATCATACGCAGCGTCAACCTTACGGCAGGTTCCAGCAAGGGATAACTAAACAGACAAACAAAGTGGAGGGAAACCCAACGTGAAAAAATTAACTCTAGGCGTTCTATCTTTATCTTTCCTGCTTCTTACGGCTTGCGGTTCGACCGGAGACAACAATAACAACGCTTCGAGCGCTTCGAACGCTCCCGCTTCTTCCGAATCCGCCGATCCGGCAAGCTCTCAGCCTGCCGAAAGCCCGGAAGTCCCGGCAGAACCGGTAACGATCGAATTCTGGTACGGTTTGGGCGGCAAGCTCGGAGAAAATATGCAACAGCTTATCGAGAAATTCAATGCATCCCAGCAAGAGGTTATCGTTAAGCCCGTCGTTCAAGCGGATTACTCCGAGACGGAGAAGAAGCTTCAGGCCGCAATCGCTGCCGGCACCGTGCCGGCAGCCGTATTGTCAGCTAACGTAGATTGGGCGAAAAAAGGCTACTATGCTTCGCTGGACGAGCTAATCGCCTCCCAACCGGATTTCAATAAAGAAGACTTGGTCCAAACGTTCTTGGAGCAAGGCCAGGTTGACGGAAAGCAATTTTTCCTGCCCATGTATGGAACGACTCAAGTGATGTATTATCGCAAAGACGCCTTCGAGAAAAGCGGCATTAAGCCCGAGGATCTCACCACTTGGGAAGCTTTAGGCGAAGCCGCAACGAAGATGGCGGTAAAATCCGGCGACAAAACCACGTTCTACGGCTGGGAGCCGATGTGGGGCCGGGAAAACATGATGGACGCCGTATTTAGCAAAGGCGGAAGCGTTCTGAGCGAGGACGGCAAAACCGTTCTGATCGATTCTCCGGAATGGATCTCGACTTGGGAATTTTTCCGTAAAGCCATCCACGATGACAAAACAATGAGAATTCATTCCGGCGGACAAGGCTGGGAGTATTGGTACAAAACGATCGACGATGTCATGAAGGGTCAAGCTGCCGGTTATATCGGTTCAAGCGGCGACCAAGGAGATCTCGACTTCACGCAGCTTGCGGCCATGGAACAACCGGGTTGGGAAGGCGTAGGAGTCGGCAAGCCCGTAGCCGAAGCGATTCTGGCGGGTATTCCGGCCAAAGCAAGTCCCGAACAACAGCAAGCTGCCTTCAAATGGTTCAGCTACTTCATGAACTCGGAGAATACGGCTTTCTGGTCGATGAACAGCGGGTATATCGCGGTAAGACAATCCGCTCTTGACGATCCTGCTTTCGTTGCTTACAGTCAAGAAAATCCGCAAAGCACGATTCCGTTAAAACAAGCGGCGCATGGCTCCAAGCCGTTCCAAGATCCGACCGGCGGCAAAATTACCGACGCCCTCAAGATCGCCGCGGACAAAGTACAGATCAGCAACGTATCCGCGGAGAAGGCTCTGAAGGAAGCGAAAGAAGTCGCGCAACGCGAGCTCGACAAGCTGAACAAATAAGTTAAACCAATTAGGAGGTTTCCCGCATGCCTGAATTACGCATAGCGGGCACGGCCTATCCGATTCAAGCGATCCTGTTCGATAAGGACGGCACCCTGCTGGACTTTATCCACACGTGGGGGAACTGGAGCGAGCGCTTGCTCGCCCGGTTCTACCAACGGCTTGAAGAGAAAGGGCTGCTGCCGCCGAGTTTGGACTCGGAAACCCTTTGGGGCACCCGCCGGGGGCCAAGAGGAGACATCATCGGTTATGACCGTAACGGACCACTAGCTATGGGAACGATCGACGATCTACTGACCGTGCTGGCATGGCAGGGCTATCGCTCCGGCTTATCATGGGCGGAGTCTAAGGTGCTTGCGGAAGATTGCCGAAAGTATGCCGATGAACAATTGCAGGTAACAAAACCCGTCAAGACTTTACCAGGGGTCATCCCCTTCTTGGAGCAATGCCGTAACAGCGGAATCGTTCTAGCCGTAGTCACCGCAGACGAGACCGCCATGGCTCATAATCATCTAGATTGGCTAGGCATACGCGGTTACTTCTCGGCTTGCATCGGCACCGATCAAGTGAATAGAGGCAAACCGTATCCGGATATGGTCGAATTAGCCTGCGAAAAGCTTTCTATAGACTGTTCGCAAGCGGCCATTATCGGAGATACGAACGGCGATATGAGAATGGCCCGGTCGGCGGGCGCGGCATTGGCCGTAGGAATCGCCGAATCGGATGCCGCGGGGATCCGATTACTGCCCGACGCGGACTACGTTATTTCCTCTTATAGCGAGCTCGAGATTTGGGAAGGCGAACAATGAAAGGTGAGAATAGCATGGGTTGGTTGCTGCTCTGCTGCGCGATCGTGCTGGAGTTGTCCGGTACCGTATCCATGAAGCTCTCGGAAAGTTTTACGCGCTTAATTCCTTCTGTTCTCATGTTTATTTTCTACGGGGCAAGCTTCACGCTATTAAACTACGCGCTTAAGTATATGGACGTCAGCACGGTCTACGCGGTGTGGTCGGGCGTCGGGATCGTACTCATTACGCTGGCCGGATATTTATTTTTTCAAGAACGTTTGTCGGTGTCCTCGATGTTATGGATTGGCGTCATCGTCGTCGGAGTCATCGGCTTGAATATAAGCAACAACGGTCACTAATGAAGGAGGATTATACGACTATGCAGATTCTCGGGAATAACGGGCAAGCGGAGCTCCCTCTTCTCTCCTTCCAGGTCATTACGGATACTCACATCCGATCGGATCCTGAGCACCCCTATAATCGCGGGTTGGACCGGGCGCTTAAGGACATTGCCGAGAATTCCCCAGACAGCCGGGGGATCATGCATGCCGGAGACGTCGCCGATCATGGTTTTCCGGGAGAATACGAGGAGTTCCGCCGAATATGGAACGAGAACAAGGAAGTCTTGCCCGAGCTGTTCTTGACTATGGGGAACCACGATGTAGGTCTCGGCGAATGGCAATCCCGATTGTCCCGTTTTCTGAACGCGACCGAAATGTCCGGCGCCTACCACGATCATTGGATAGACGGCTACCATTTTGTTTTTCTGGGAACCGAAGAAGGATTGGAGCTCTATTGCTCGCTGTCCGACGCTCAGCTCCAATGGCTGGATGCCAAGCTCGGCGAAGGGGATTCGTCCGGCAAGCCGACATTCGTATTCCTCCATCAGCCGCTGCTGAATACGGTGTCCGGTTCTCTCGAAGCGCAGAAATGGAGCGGAGTAACGCAGGACGCCGAGCTGAAAGCAATCTTATCGAAGCACCGCAGTCGCGCCATCCTGTTCACGGGGCATACGCACTGGGAATTAGAGGCGGCACATCACTATTTCGACGGAGGAGAGTCTCTACCTCCCATGTTCAATTGCGCTTCCGTTGCCTATCTATGGACGGACGAAGACGAGGGCAAGGAAGGCAGCCAAGGGTATTACGTCGAGGTTTACGCCGATCGGGTCGTCGTAAGGGGAAGGGATTTCCAGCGGGGACAATGGATTGAAGCGGCTCGGGTCGAACTGGCCTATCCTCGGGACTAACTCTCAAGTTGCTTTAACTTAATAAAACGTCGGAAAACCAAGCCTCCCGGGATCAGGGGCTTGGTTTTTTCGTTGCCCTCACTAGCCCACCACGTCACCGAATCTCATTAAACCATCGCGCAAGCTCTTGTCCGATCGCATGAGGATTCTCCTCCAGCAAATGGTGAAATCCCTTGCCGATATCGATCGTAGTCAGATTTCGCATATTCGCCCCGCACCAATCCAACTGAGGCTTTCTGACGGTGCAGCCCGGAGATGCGTAGAACAGGATTTTCGGTATATCCGTTGCCCTTAACCAAACATTGCGTTCCTCTACGGCTTGCACGACATCGCCCGGCGTTCCCTCGATCGGAATCTGGTTCGGAAACACCCACATCGGCTTGCGATCCTCCGGATTCCGGAACGGCTCCCGGTAATGCTCGTGTTCTTCCGGAGTTAACCGCCGATTAACGATGATGTTGGGCATGCCCTCCACGAATACGTTGTTGTCCCGCATGAACGGCCATCCCTTCTCGGGGTCTCGCAACGTCTGGAACAAGCCTTGGGATTCCGGAGGCGAGAAATCCGACCATGAGGCCAGCGGATATAAGGCTTGGGGCTCGATCATCGCAACGGCTTTAACGTTGCCGGGGCGGTTGGCCGCATATTGCATCCCGATCGTCGCACCCCAATCGTGGCCGACCAGAATAATCTCCTTCAATCCGAGCCGATCGATAAATGCGCTAATATAATCAACATGCTCCGAGAAGGTATATCCGATATCCGGTTTGTCGGAACGGCCCATTCCGATCAAATCTACCGCAACGCAGCGCGCGTAATCGGTCAAGTAAGGAATAACGTTACGGAAAGCATACGACGAGGTCGGATTTCCGTGCAGGAACACGACGGGCGTCCCGGCGCCTTGATCGACGTAGCGCAGCCGATGGCCGCTTTTCGCTTCCAGGTAGCGGGATTCGAACGGAAATTGTTGCCCAATAGGCAACGTATCTAAACTAGACATACGCGATGCAGCTCCTCTTTGCTTGGCTTCTGCCTCGATCATATCATCCCCGCGCATGAGCTCATTGTAAAAAAACGACAAAGTGCAACTCGCGCTTCGGCAGAATAGCCATGCGGGGCACGCTTATTTCGGACTGGGCGGCACTTTCGGCAAAATAGCCGTGCGGGGCACGCTTATTTCGGCCGGGCCGGCTCTTTCGGCAAAATAGCCGTGCGGGGCACGCTTATTTCGGTCGGGGGCAGCACTTTTGGCGAAATAGCCGTGCGAGGCACGCTTATTTCGGACTGGGCGGCACTTTCGGCAAAATAGCCGTGCGGGGCACGCTTATTTCGGCCGGGCCGGCTCTTTCGGCAAAATAGCCGTGCGGGGCACGCTTATTTCGGTCGGGGGCAGCACTTTTGGCGAAATAGCCGTGCGAGGCACGCTTATTTCGGACTGGGCGGCACTTTCGGCAAAATAGCCGTGCGGGGCACGCTTATTTCGGCCGGGCCGGCTCTTTCGGCAAAATAGCCGTGCGGGGCACGCTTATTTCGCGCGGGGGCGGCTCTTTCGGCAAAATAGCCGTGCGGGGCACGCTTATTTCGCGCGGGGGCGGCACTTTCGGGTAGCGTCAAGAAGTATGTGTAGTAGGATTATCCAGCGGGAAACTTAGTTAGTTTGTGGAGGGGGAATTCCCTCGGGCATAACGTTCAATGTACATCTTCTCAAACACGGTTTTAGTATCGGGGTCTGCAAATCCACGT
>NZ_QRDY01000048.1 GCF_003386205.1 Cohnella lupini | reverse complement strand
GGCCATGGTCTTAAGGGACAAGACAAAGAAAAATTTTATAACGATATTGTTGAGTTTATTACATTGATTAAATCATTTCCTTATTGCGCTAACGGCGAACGATAGCGAAACGAAACTGCCGACATAATATAGAACCATTAGTCGATGCCTAGAGGTGTATTGATGAACTTTAAACTTATTGATATGAATGGAGTACCTGTAATCTCTTTGCCAGCAGGCTATGATTTGTTAGAAGCGTTCATCGGGACAAATCTTCAATATAAATATGAAAAGGGAAAATGGGTAATTGATTCGATTGATGAAGTATTGAATAGTACTTTAACCAACAAAACCCTTTCTGGTGTGAAGTATCATGATGTTGAATTAAGCAAGTCAACAGTGAGGATAATCGACCCATATTCCGAAGACAGAGCTTATTGCGAGCTACCATTAGACACTTTCAGAAGTGTAATTGTCAACTGGCTCCAACAAAAAGATAAATACTATAGATTGAGCTAACGGAAACGATAGTACAACGACAACAGGCTGCCGATCATATCGGCAGCCTGTTAAACAAACGGGCAGGATAACGTAACTAATTCATTGCTTTTACGTCTAATATTTGGAACGATTTGTATGGGGGTGGTACCTATTAATCTTAAATTTTATCTTACAATTGTAATTATGACGTTTGTACTCGCTATTGTAGGTTGTACAAAAGAAAGTACGTTTGAAGATTTAGTAAAAAGTAATGAAGTGTTAGTGAAAGGTGAACATTTAGAGAAAAAGTTAACCGATGCAGATCAAATTTCCAGATTGGTGAATGTTATAATCAAAAGTAAAGCAATAGATCCCCCAGAGCGAGCCATAGGTATAAAACCTGAAGTCGTTAAAGAAGTGATTATGCTACACTTTCCAACCGAAGATTTTTTCTATATTGGTGATGGTTACTTATATCACGGGAATAAAGGACAATATTATTCAGTTTCAAAAGATATTGAAAATTATACTACTGAGTAGCAATTCTCAGTGGTTACAGGTACGATAGCGGAATTTAGTTTTCTCACAGAGCTCGCTAAATCGCAGGATTTCACCATAGGATAAATCGCAATATGGAAAGTAGAGATTTTTTGCCGTCAAATTCGGTAACCAAGCGCATGCGGGAACATAGGGGGCGAGGTTGCGCTCCTTTTTTAATGCTTTGCTGCACGCTGCTCCACGTATCCACAGGGGGGCTTTCACTTACATTTCTCGACGGGTCTACGCCTTTTCACTCCTTCGTCGTTATGCCTATCCGGTGGAGTAAGCCGATCATTCTAACGGTACAGGTATGTGCCCTTTTACTACGGGGCGGCAGAGGCTCTTTGTTGTATATTTATGCAAAAAGTGAATAGAGGTTCATTCGAGTCAAAATCAACTCTAAATTTTCTTGAAACAAAATCATCATATTGGTTAGAATTTGTGATTGAAACTTGAAAATTTGAAACAGAGTTATTGTAATAATGCGGTTTTGTGGGATCGATATTATAAAGATTCATGAAAAATCACAGTGGTGGGGCGTCGTGAATACAAGAACGTTATCAGAAACCGGTTAAGTACATTGGAACAAGTATAGGGGGGAGTGAAAGTTTTTTTCAAACACTTTATTTCCTTTTTATTACCAATTACAAATGCAGTCTTTATTCCATATCTAATCATTGGGGATTCTATAAATTTTGAACTTAATTATAAGTCGGTACTTGGGGGCTTAATCACTGTTATAGGTCTAGTAATCCTAGTGTCTACAATCCGAACTTTTATTTTAATCGGTAAGGGTACATTAGCCCCATGGAGTCCAACCAGTAATTTAATTATTGGAGGCATATACGGTTATATAAGAAACCCAATGATCTCTGGTGTTTTATTTATTCTAATTGGTGAAGGATTAATATTTAATTCAATAGGACTGATCATTTGGTCATTAATCTTTTTTATAATAAATCATATTTATTTCATTGTTTCAGAAGAGCCTGGATTACATAAAAGATTTGGCAATGAATATCAAACATATAAGGCAAATGTGCCGAGATGGATACCAAGATTTAAACGATGGAAACCTTAATGGAATCCATAAGAATTGAAGGTTTCTCGAAGAAGAACCAGCATCTGATAAACCATATTCACGCATCGGCAGACGAGCTGCCTCGGTTCGCCCGAAGTAGAAAGTGCCTGTAAGTGGAATCAGGCGAACACACCCGCACCACCTAACCGCATCGCGGCCGGTCACTTCGTGACCGAAAGGTGGTGGGGCGTCGTGAATACAAGAACGTTATGCGTAATTACTGTAAGAGCTGGGGGAACTAAATGACAATATCACATCTCAATTATTATAGAAGGAAACCCTGGTTTTTCAGATCAATTAATATTATTAGATTGATTATTGCGCTGAATTGCTTAGTTGAAATTCTATTAATCAAATTCGTATTCAAAACAGAATATGGTTCAAATCTAATAGGACAAATATGTTATAACTCTTTCGTTCTTATGTTTTGTACGTTTTTTATCTTCATCCTAAAGGAAAGAAATAAAGAAACTTCAAAAAAAGGTTGGCGAATATTTAATTCCTGGTTTTTCTCAATTATCTTCACAGGGCTTTTTTTAAATGGCGCAGATATGCTAATAAAAAACATAATTGACTCCTACAATGATCCGACAATAAAGGAACTAGTAATATTAGATACACGGTATTCAGCCAAAGGAACGTCTAAAGTAATAACAGATAATGGGACATACAAATTGATAGGGAATATTAATACATTAGAAACCGGGAATCATTATTCATTTGCAGTCTTTAAATATTCAAACTTAGCAGTAAAAATAAAGAGTAAATAAAGTGATGTGAATGAAGCTCAGGAGGACAGTAATGCTTAAAGTTCATAATTAATTAGTCGATAAGGATGATTTTATGACTATACCTTTATTAAGAGCCGAAGGAATTATTTGCAACGAACAATTCACTGAATACCTCGTTCAATGTGATTTTGAGGAATCTTTTTATAGATTTCCTGGTGGAGGAATTGAGTTTGGTGAAACAGCGGCAGAAGCTATTTCAAGAGAACTAATTGAAGAATATGATTTACTGATTGATATAGGAAATCTTGCTTTAGTAAATGAAAGTATTGTTGAAGTTGATGGAATACAAAGGCACAATTGCACTTTGATTCATTGGTGTTTTCTTAAAAATGACATAGATCACTTTGAATTTAGAATACATAACGAATATGAAAATATAAAATTGATTTGGAAATCAATAGAGGAGTTATCTTCAAAACCCGTATATCCAGAAGGAACAATTGAAATATTAAAAAAAAAACATACAAATGATATTCATCACATAAAGATCAGAAAGAAATATTAAGCATCTTGTTAGTATATCAAGGAGAGACGGCATCTGATAAACCATATTCACCCTTCGGGCAATAAGCTAAAACCAGCTAATATCTTGTCAACATTTTTCTCTTAAATTATGAATGGGAAGACGGTATACTATTAAATAGGTGCACTAAAGAACCTTCTATGCACTTGCTGGAAGGTTTTTCTTTTGAATTATAATAGTGGTAACTAGGCTAGGTCGACAAACTGTTCTTTCTTCACTAGAAGGGCATAAATCCAGTGAAGAAGCTTATTCACACAAGCAATCAGAGCCACACGATGAGGCTTACCAGCTTCGCGTTTCTTGTCATAGAACTCTCGCATTTTCTTGCTTCCGGTCTTCCTAAGACCGCATAATACGGCGAGATAGAGGGCATGACGCAGCTTCTTTGATCCACGTTTTGTAATTCGATTTGTAGTTGCTGTAAACTTGCCCGAAGAGTAAACGCTAGGGTCTATGCCTGCGAAAGCAACCAGTTTCTTCGCGTGATTAAACCGATGGACTTCCCCGATTTCTGACAGAATCGTTGCAGCGATTTTGCCACCAATACCGGGAATGGATTGGATAATCTGATAACCTTCAACTTCTTCAAGAGCATCGATCTGGCTTTGTAGATGGGAAAGATGCTCTTGGTACTGAAGGAGTAATTCAATGAACATTGCCAAGCTTATTAGATGGCCGCTATAGCTTACTATCTGAAACGGGTTGTTAGCTGCGGCTGAAATGATTCGAGTTGCTTTATCGCTAACCCAGCGATCGGAACGACTGGGGCAAAGGCAAGCAATTACTTCAGCAACACTTAGTTCACCGGCGTCTCGAAAAGCCGTAGGAGTCATGATTGCTTCAGAAGCAACAAAGAAACCTTTGAATAGAGATCTCCGAAAATACCTATGTAATCCGGGAAAACTTGATCTAGCACCGCCTGGAACTGCAACTTTATCTGTACATACATTTGTGTTAGAGATTCAAATTTCCTCGTCATATGGCGTAGATTCAGCAGTTCGATCCCTCGTCGTTGATGGTCCTCAAATTCCTCTTTGTAATACAGTTCACATAGTCGATAAGCATCCACCGTATCGGTTTTTACTTTGCGCAGGCTCGTTTTTTTGGCTTGATTTGAGATGAGCGGATTCACGACTAGAAACAAGATACCGTGATCCTCCAGAAACTGAATGACAGCCTGATGATAATGCCCAGTCGATTCCAAGATAACAGTAGGGGCTTTCCCAGCCTTATCTTTTACGTTAGCCAATGATGACTAAGAACTGGTCAAGACCTTCCTGGTTATGCAGAAAAGTAAATGGATTTCCATAGGGTTTGCCTTTGTCTAAGAAGACTCGTCCATCACTTTTTCCTTTTGATATATCCAGACCAATGACTGGATTCATGAGGCACTCTCCCTTTAATAAGATTGCCGGAACCCCTAAACACGCCTCATAGTTCCACAACATCGCTTGTTATGCGAGATCTAACGTCTCAACCAGCTTAAACATGGTTTCTATGAGTAGGGGGCGATCTGTTTTAGCGACGGGTTACAGACCCAGGCGAACGGGCGATCTGCCCCGGCTACTGATAGATACACCACTTATACAAATGAGGTCAACCAGTAAAAACTGGCTGACCTCATAATACGACGGCGAACGATAGGTAAAGCAGTAAGAAAGGCTGCCGGGCAGCTGGCAGCCTTATAAGGTTAGCGCAACGATTACATATTTTGAGCGTCCTACTAGGTAACCTATTGGAAGACTGGAGACAAAAAACGAAGAAACGATTATGAATGCAAACATTAATGCCTACGACAAGGTTGTCGGGATTGAAAACGGAGCAAATACATATATGAATAAGTATAAAACTTTATTTTTAGTAAATACTTCTATATATAACGATCGATTTAGAGGGAGTTATTGATATGATAATTTTGAATTACGAGGAAATAAAGTTGTTTATTGCTGATTTTTTAACAAATGCCGATAAATCTTTTGGCTTTATTTCCAGTCCATCTGGGACAGGAAAAACATTCGTTCTACGAAGATACTGTCAAGAAAACTCAACGGCGGTATATTTGAAACTACCGGCAGCAAAACTGTCAACCAGATCGTTATTACTTGAAATTCTTAATTCACTTGGCGTTCCTATTGTCAACAGGTATCAAGCCTATCGAATTCCACAGTTAATTCAGCTCCTGAAGTTTGTAATCCCCAACACACAAATCTCACATCTTGTAGTTGATGATATTGAACTGGTCAGTGTTAATAGAAATAGAGTAGAGCTATTTGAAATTATTAAACACCTATCGATAGAGTTACCAGTGAAGTTTGTACTAACTGGCACTCAGATCCCCGAGTTACCCGTTTCCATGAAAATTCGTAGTAATTTTTACATAACAGCATAAAGAATTTTCCAACATTCTTGACTCGATCATTACAGATGATCGAGTTTTTTTGTTTTTAGATTTGTTGTCGAACTGAATTCCAAAGAATTTTGTTGTATAAATATGCAAATCAATTTGGGGGGTATTATCAGAAATGATGACTAATTGCTTAATTTGGCTTAAAACAATTTTATTCAAAATCAGTTATTATGAAAATGACCCTTGATTGTTCAATGTTTTTTAGGTCACTTTTCGCTCTAATTCTGACGCCACCCAGTCAATTCAATCAATTGAGTGGCGTCATAATTGTAAAGTAAGTTCGCAGGAATTGAAGTAGTAAATGTTCGTAAATTGACGGGGGTATGACCAGTGTTGGCTTTTATATGGTTTGGACAGCAATAATTTGTAACAACATTGTCGAAAGTCAAGAACGTGGTCCCATTCCCGACGACCGTCAGTAACGCGGAATAACGAATTTATAAAGTGGAGTGTCAAGGTCCTGGATCTGATATGCTGGAACCCGTCAACAGACATCAGTAGTGCGAGTGCGGTAAAATAAGGATTAAGCTAAGGACAGTATAGTTCAATAGCGTGGTAATTTTAGAAAAATGTAATGATGGAAGTGTCCACTTCCAACGCCGTTAACCAAAGTCTCTCCCCAGCCATATCAATGACGTTGTTCGCCGAATGATCCGCTTTATCAGAAAACGTACCTTGACCAGAAGCGAGTGCGTATGTGCGGAAGCGACTCCTCTCCTGCGCCTTTGCATACTGTTTCTTCTTGAACCTTCTGATTATTTTGCAACTCAGAAACCGAGCATATTGAATTATTAAGCGCTCTCTTGGATGATACGATGTTATTGTAAACAACCACATACGAGAGAGGGGCACCATCCTTGAAAAAAACAAAACTTGCTGCCATCGGCACAAGCGCACTGCTCGTCACCGCCTTCCTTGCAGGCTGCTCATCCAACAACAATGCGAACTCCGGCAGCCCGTCGGGAACTGCTTCAGGAAGCGCATCCGCGTCGTCTGCATCGGCTTCTGACAAGCCCGCATCCGGCGAGCAGGTCAAGCTGACCTTCTGGCGTAACTCCGGCAATGACGCCGAAAACTCCGCGTACGATCAGTTGGTCAAGGCATTTAATGAAAGCAATCCGGACATCAAGGTTGAGATGAGCCCGATACCTTATTCGGACTACGACGCGAAGCTCCGGACCTCGATCGCAGCGAACAATCCACCTGATATTATGGCGATCGATGCGCCGAACATGGCATCCTACGCGCAATCAGGGGCATTGCAACCCTTGACGGACTATTTCAAGGCGGATGGCAATCTCGACGATATTCCGACGGGTACAATCGGGGCCTATACTTATAAAGACAACATCTATATGGCGCCGCTTACGGAATCGTCCATCGCTCTTTTCTACAATAAGAAGATGTTCGAGGCAGCAGGTATTCCGCTACCTTCCAAAAACCCGGATGAGCCGATGACCTGGGATCAGGTACGCGAAGCGGCAATTAAACTGAGCGATGCTAAAAAGGGCATTTACGGCATAGATCCGGCCCAAGGCTTTGGGAACGCGGGATCAACCGCTTACTTCAAGTATCCGATCATCTGGCAGTTCGGTGGGGAGATTATGGACAAGGACGGTACGACATCTAAGGGCTACCTGGATATGCCGGAAACGAAGAAGGCGCTACAGTTCTTCGCGGATCTGTATAATAAGGATAAAGTATCGGCGCTGGAGTATCCGCCGGATCCGTTCCCTACAGGCAAGCTTGCGATGACTGTCGACGGCTCATGGTCGTTGTCCTACTTGGCCGAGAAGTTCCCGAATTTTAAGCTCGGCGAGGATTGGGACATCGCTCCGCTGCCTAAAGGAACGAAGCAAGCGGTGGCCAACGGCTCATGGTCCCTCGCTATCTCCTCCAAGAGCAAGAATGCGGACGCAGCCTGGAAGTTCGTGAACTACGTGACGGGAGCGGAAAGCTCCAAGCTGTACAGCAGTGTGACGAAGGATATTCCGGTTCGCTACTCCGTCGCTAAGCAGTTCCCGGAGCTGAACGAATATCCGAAGAACGTTTTTGTCATCCAGAACCAGAAATACGGCCGCTCGCGTCCGATTACGCCGATATTCCCGCAGATGTCGGATGCTGTCAACAAGATGTTTGAAGAAGTAACGATTGGCAACCGCAACGTCGATACGACGATTGCCGAGGCTATCAAGAAGATCGACAAGGCTTACGCCGATATGCCTAAGTAAGAAACGGACGATAACCTGAAAAAGACGATCCGCAAATAGGAGGCCACTGAAGAACTAACTGTTTTAATTTAAGCCTTAAGATGAGCGAAGAAAAAGACGACTTCTACTCCCTAAAATTGGGATATAAGTCGTCT
>NZ_QRDY01000047.1 GCF_003386205.1 Cohnella lupini | reverse complement strand
TTAATCGTTCGCTATTACAGTCCACGATGGGGCTGTCTTTGTGCCTTCATTTTAGCATGAATCCTAGCACAAGGACAAGCCTCGGCGTGAGCATACGCGGAGGTTTATTATGTTAGAGAGTGCAAGGAAACATATAGAGCGTCATCACGCCGACGCGGACGGATTGATCACGCTCGCTCGGAAAGAGGACGGACGGTTCCATCAGGAGCATTTCCGAATGGACGAGATCAGCGCGAAGCTCTCCGAGTGGATCGGCGAGGATGTGTATTTCAGTCAAAACACGTTCTATCGGCCTCAGCGTCGCGTCGAGAACGTTCGGCAGCTGCGCGCTGTCTATGTGGACGTGGATCATTATCTGCTGAACCATTCGCCGGATTGGGTCATCGGCAGCATGGAGCTGGAGCTATTCGGCGAGCGCGTTCCGGATCCGAATCTCATTATCCATTCCGGGCGCGGCTTCGTCGTCGTATGGTTTATTGAGCCAGTACCGGGGAAAAAGGCGCTCCCTTTATGGCAAGCGGTCGAGAGTCATTTCTCCCAGCAGTTCGCTAAGCTCGGCGGCGATCCGAAGGCCACGGACGCGGCTCGCGTGTTTCGGATTGCTGGATCCACGAACAGCAAGAACGGCGCGGAGGTCAAAGTCCAATATAGACACGATCATCGTTATGAGCTGCGCCAGCTGCAAGCAGACTATCTCCCGGAGCTGCAGCCGAAGCGAGAGCGTAAAGGCAGACCATCGAAGTCCGCTCGTCTATTCAATACATATAGTCTCCATTATGCGAGGCTGCGCGATCTGTCCAAGCTCGTCGAGCTGCGCGGCTACAACGTCAAAGGATACCGAGAAACGCTCTGCTTTCTGTATCGGTATTGGAGCTGCTGTTTCCTCGCTGACGAGTCGGAGGCGCTGCAACAAACGATTGAATTTAATTCGGAGTTTACTGAGCCACTCCGGATCCGCGAGGTCGAGAAGGCCACGAAATCAGCGGAGAAGGCATATCACGCGAGGAATGACAAAGAGGCGAATCGATTGGCTCAGGAGAAGGGATATCCGGGAGCCGGTTATAACGTCACAAACGAGACGCTCATTCGCTGGCTGGACATATCGGAGGACGAGCAGCGTGAGCTGCAGACTATCATTAACGCTCCTGAGAAGCGTCGCCGGAAGGCGGACGCGAACCGGGAGGCTCGGAGAATTGAGAGCAGGAATCCGGCTAGGACGGACGGAGAGGCTCCACGGAGCGCGTATCTGGCGCAACAGGCCGGACGAACGACGGACAGGATAGAGGCGCTCAGGAAGGCGTTGGAGGCAAATCCGGATGCGTCTCAGAGAGAATTAGCCGAAGCGATCGGAGTATCGGCTGCATGGGTGAATATACTGCTCAAAAAAGGTGTTTAGTGGTTGGTACGCTTAAATTAAGGGGGCGTAGCCTGTCGCTTGCTTGTGGATAAAAACGCGGTAGTATTTTCTGGAGGCTATTCGTGGTTGTGGGTGGGGCGAGCAGGCTCAGCGGCAGCGTCCCCCCGGGGAGAACACCGAAGTATGGTTTCTACCCGGGATCTTTATTCTTTGATTCTGAGGGGGGAGAGTTCTTCGTATGCTTACGGATATCGAATATTACAGGGGCTTGTCTTATACGGTGGAGTATCTCTTCGTTAGTGATGATCCCGGCTATCCTGATGGATATTTTTATGGTGGCATTGTAGAGCTGGACGCTTGCAAGACTGACGGAGCGACTTTGGAGGAGTTCCTCTCGGATTTGGAAGTGGTCAAGCGTTAATGGCTCGAAGTTAAGCTCGAACACGGTAGTCAGATCCCAGAGCCGAAGCTGGGATAAAATCGATCTGAGCGGTACTGACGGACAGGAGACGGATTACAGACGGAGAATATATTTATATATAGCTAGAATCCGTCCGTATTAGTGATTGACGGACGACGGACGGATTTGGTAGGACGAGAAGACGGTCGGGGGAGGGCGGAGAGTCGGGATGGACGGATTATTGAGGAAAAAGGATCTTGTTGATGTTGTCGGTGTGGCAAAATCGACAATAGCGGATTGGGTGACGGAGTTCGCCGTCTACATCCCCACGGTTAAGCATGGGGCGGTCACGTATTATAAGCCAGAAGCTCTGGACGTGCTGAATTATATCCGTGAGCTGCGAGAGCAAGAACAGTCGAAAGTTCAGATCATGCAGTTGCTCGCTAAGAAGGGATTTCCGATCACGGTCGAGGAGGCCGTTGAGGACGTGCAGCGCGTTCTATCAGGAGCGGATCCACGCGACACGTTGCTCACTGTCATGCAGACGATGGGACAGGCTGTCGTTGAGATCGGAAAGCAGACGGAGCGCCAAAACCGCATAGAGACGAGGATCTCCGAGCAGAACGATCGGATGGACGGACAGGACGGACGGATCCAAACGGTCGAAGGAAAGCAGGACGAAGCAGCCGGACGGATGACGGATCTCGAACAGAAAATCGAGGAAATGCGTCAGCAGCTCGTCAATGCTCAGGCAGAGGCGGCAGCTGCTAAACAGGAAGCAGCTGAAGCGAAGGAACAGGCCAATAAGCGGCGCGGCCTGTTTGGGTGGTTCAAATGACGAATAACGGAAGGGAGTCGGAGGATCTGAACAAAGACGAGTGCCAGATATTGACCGACGAGCGAAGTCCTAACGTCGAGATCGTGCCGCTGGAGGAGGGGCGCGTCATGATACGGGAACTTGATGAAGCTGGGAATATCGTCAGAGAGACATACGGGGAATACCCTGGAACGATGAAATGAGAAAAGCTCTCTTGATCACATTGTGATCAAGAGAGCTTTTCTGTGACATTGTGACGGGGGAATCAGCTTACCGCAAACTAACTACGGCAATGTTCGCTGACGAGGGAACCACTACGGATATGAGCTGGAATCCATACGCGTCCCAATCGCATGTTGCGAAAGTGACCGCGGACCCAATGAGCTATCCTGTCGTGTTCCCTCACATGATTTGCCTTAGGAAAACTGCACGTCATGGGGGTTGACCTCCTTTTGGTTAACTCGGAGGTCAGAGGTATTCTATTACATCACCGCGTCCTTTCCGTTAGGGGCCGGTGGATTTGACGGTCGAACTGTTCGCAACGCTTACAGGGGGACTTCTAACTCATAGTTTGGCGACGTCGCGACATTTTTGTACGCACAAAAATCTTGACAAACGTATCCGAACATTGATATATTAGTGGCTGTAAACGGTTTTGGCAGCGAAGCAAGGTCGTAAATTCTGATGTTGGTAGCATCAGAAACCCATCTAAGCTCCTAATATAGTAATACCTTTGAACTCCTGTATGGTGTATGTATCTAGTTAGTTGTTCTAGATACAATTATACTAGGTTTATTTTTGGTTGTCAAGGGGTAATTCGTATATTTCTGTGAATCTTGGACAAAATAATAAGTCGGGTCGACAAATATGTCGATTCGGCTTTTCTTTATACCCATATCCGCCAAACGATTGTTAGCGGCTATTGATAATTGCGTAAATAAATCCAGCGCAAGGAATACAAGCGCTGGATTTTGGTCACTCTTGTGGTTCGTTGTGCTGGATGAGGAAGTTGCAAACGCCATTAACCCCTGCACCTGTCCCGCTAAATACAAACCTGTTCTTGGTAATGTCGAAACTGCCGCCAAAACCGCCTCTGGCCAGCACGGGGTTCGAGTGCTTCCAATCGACATTAGCTAGACCGGCAACGTACTCGTCGACGTTGGCAATGGAGTCGTTGTTGATGAGGTAGTTGTAGTACTTTCCGATTCCTTGCATGGTAGCCGCTGTTCCGATGATGTACCTTGAGCGATCGTAACAATCATTGGGGAGCGCGTCGAAGAGAGAGTCGATCATGTTGGAGATCGTCAACTTAAACTCGTCGTAGTTGTCATCAGTCAGCGCTTCGGATTTATCTTTTTCGGAACCAGAGATGGCATAGGAAATCATGTTCCGAAGTGTGGATAGAACCATGATCTCGCCGTTTTTCTCGCCTAACGATGTCCGTTCCGTCTCTACTCCGAGTTCAAGCAATTTCTCGTTTTCGTCTTTCAGCTCTTTTGCCATTGTGTTATACAGGTCGGTATTGTCGAACTTGAGCGATACGGACTTCGTGGGCTTAGTCGCGAGTAGGTTAAGGTCGTGGAAGAGTTGTTCTTCGTATACCTTATCCATTGAGTCGAAGATGACGACAGGGATAGACATGTCTGATAGTTTGTCGAGACGCCTTTGAGCTTCGGTGCGTTCTGATCCAGTTGCCTTCTCAACCTGTTCTCGAAGTATCTTTAGTGCTAGCTTAATACCCTCGACTCGGTGTTGTCCGTCGTTGATGCTTAATCGCGCCATCATATCGAGCTGTACTTCGTTGTCATCCTCTTCGTACCCGATATCGCCTCTACATGTTGCTGTTATCGCCGATAAGAAACAGTAGTTACGCGACTTTAACCCTTTCAGAATGTACTGAGCGATTGCCTTGACCTTAACTTTGTTGATTTTTCTCTGAACCTCGGGGAACACCACGAGAACTCTCTCCACGGTTTCAAACGGTATCGTTGTAGCAAACACTCTTCTTCCGAATTGCGCTCCTGTAGCTCCTGCAAATGACAATTTGAACGACGTTTTCGTTGACATTCGTAATCCTCCTCGATTTATCGATCATCTTATTGATAAGAGTATATAACGATAAATTGGAAAAATGCAACAGTAATTTTCCATTTTATTAAAAAATATATGAAAGGTAACTTATCAAACGACATGCCGCCGAATGTGTATCGATTTACAAGCTTATTTAGCGGCTTAAAAATTACTCGCGCCGAAAGTCTGTTTGCCGCTAACGATTATTAAATAAAAATCAGTAGCCGCTAAAGAGTATTTAGCGGCTACTGATTTATGTGAGTTTTCTTATGTATTCTTTCGTCAGATCCTAAATAGTGATCTGTCCTCGGGAAGTGGAGAATGAATTGTGTACGATAGGACGGCTTAATAGCAACTTTGGGGAGGGGGGGCGCCTCCGTCCAGGGGGTATATCGTATTAAGTTCTCCGTTTTCTAACCTCTCGAATAAGGGTGGACTTGCTGATTCCTGTCTTACTGGCTACTTCTTTATACGAGTTATCGCCAAGTAGATCGATCGCGTGGTTTAATTGCTTCTCTGTATATGTCTTTGGGCGACCTTCTGTAAATCCTTCCTTTTGTCGAGCGATCGCCTTGCCTTCTTGTGTTCGCTCTACGATTAAATCACGTTCAAACTCCGCGAACCCTGCGAATACGGTGAGCATGAGCCTCCCTCCCGTTGTATCTTCAATCATTCCCATGTTAAGAACGTGAATCCGCACGCCACGCTCAAATAGCTCCTTAACCGTTGTGATAGCGTCCAGTGTTGAACGAGCAAAACGATCGAGCTTTGTGACTACAAGCGTGTCTCCAGATTTAAGAGTCGTTAGTAGATTGGTAAACTCTGGACGAGCCTTCTTTGTCCCCGTAAACTTTTCGGCGTAGATTTCTTGAGTTCCGGCAGCTTTGAGCTGCTGAAGCTGTGCTTCCAATTCTTGAGATACCGTCGATACCCTCGCATATCCGTAAATCATGCATTTTCCCCCGTTGATTTTGACTATAAGTTATGACACCTAACGACGGCCCAATTCTACGCTACTGGTCGATCGGTGTCAATACTTTTGAGTTGTGACGTCGATAGAGAGAAAAAAAGACCGCTAGACGGATCCAGCGGCAAAGTGTAAATCGTAAGCGAAACAGTCTCCATAATATCAACGCCGAACGGATCTGTCAGGGGCGGGGGGGAAGTTTCAAACAGCGCCGTATCAGGCAGCTCTCGCGGCTGTTCATGCTCCCGATTAACGACATGAACTATCGCCGGGGATCCGGATCGCGGCGGCTGCATCGCTGTGTCGTCTCTGCTTGCCTCCCATTGATTCTATATCTTTAAGATCCTTAACAGGTTCAAATAATAGAGTCCCCCTCTAGTTATTATCTTGTTAATTGGTTCTAGTTTATTGGTTCTTGTTAGTGATAAGCTGGCTTGCCTATTTCCCTCTCAAACTGGCATGACTATGCTCACGCTGCTGTCATGTCATCGCTCGATACTGGCATGACTATGTTCAGGCCGCTTGCCTAAAAGATAGCGAGGTACGAGCTGGGGAGGACGCGATACACTTTATTTCGTCCGCGCTGCTTTACCTCTATGACGGCCTCCCCATTAAACCGAAACGCCTCCAGCCGCTTTATACGTTCGGAGATTGTCTGTCGGCTCGTTCCCAGCAACTCGGCGAGATCCGCATGAGTCGGAAAACATTCTCCGTTCTTATTCATGTGTGAAGCGAGACATATCAGCGTCATGCTAAGATCCGATCCAAGCTCTCTGGCAAGTCCGTTCCTAAAAAATCCGAGATAGATGCGGAGGAAATAGCGCTGTTCGTCATTCATCTGAATGTCTTGATTTGTCATGGTGTACACTCTCCTATGGTTTGTTTGCATGTGTTGAATATCGATAGCAGATCTCGTTTGTGGCGAAATGGACAAAAAAACAAGCCGAGGATTTTATTCCCCGGCTTGTCGTTTAAGCGTTACATATGCGGCTATGGTCTGCGGCGTTGGATTAACAGTTGCAGCCTTGCGAGCTGCCTCCAGCTGCTCAGCCGTCGGACGGATCGGCGACGGCTTCGGATCGGCTGCAGCTGCGGCCTGCTGCTGTCGTGCCGACACGACTCCGAACAGCGCGCGGTGAACCATAGTCGGATAGAGTCGGACGATCATGGCCATGTCCTGCACGTCCTGCGGAGTGATCTCTGCAGCGTCCTCTAGCTTGGTTTGTATCGCACGAAGGTTCGTCAGTTGGACTTGATCCATTATCGCGCACCTCCCGTCGTGCGATCGATACCGTTCGGCAGCTTGCGATAGTTCTCAATCTGCAGCAGATCCTCGCGCGTGATGAGCGGAATGTCGCTGTTGCTGATGATCGGCAGCGGCGAACGGTAGTCGCCGGGATGGTTGACGTTATCGTTATACGCCATATCGCGGAGCTGCTGGAACGTCGGCTCGTATGCTGCCTCTAGATCCTTCACGTCGAGCAGCGCATTGTAATAGGCAGCGCGCGCTTTCGTGAGACGGTCGAGAACCGGCTGCAGTTCGTCAGAACGGACGGAAGAACGGAAGCCATCGCTCCAATCGAGGACGAGCTGACGGACGGAGATCCGGTCGTCCATTGTTCTGCGGTATTCATAGGCTTGGCCTCGTTCATGCTCGGCAGCTGTGAGCGCCTTCTCTGCGGCCTCAATCTGTGCGGAGAGCTTGGCTTTCTCTTTAGAGCGATCTGCTCCCGTCTTAAACTCGTCATGGATCAGAGCGTCTTTCTGAGTCTTTAGATCCTGCAGCTGTGTTCCAGCAGCGACGACAGCGGCCTCGTAACGCGCGACGACAGCATTATGCTGCTCGTCCTGACGATCAAACTTTTCCTTCAAGTCCCATGTTCTCATTGCTCTATTTCCTCCTCGTTGTCTATTCCGTCAGCCTCTAGCTGGCGGCGTAATTCTTCAATGCTTCGTTCTAATGCCTCCGTCGATCTATCCTCGAAGGGGGCAGCTTTCACGATCATTTCCGGCTGATACAATCCAGCTATTCTTGCCCAGACTTCAATCGCTTTGATCGAGCTGCCACTCCTCGCTTTTTCGTTGAGGGTTTGAACGATATCGGGCATCGCCTCAGTGACGTTTTCGAGAGAACGGCGGCGAATGTATTCCATTACTGCAGGATCGCGTCTCATCCGGTTTATTGTACGAGTGCTTGTTCCAACGTGAACCGCTATGTCATCGAGTGTCATCCCTCCGCGTCCTGGCGTTGCCAAAATCTCCGCGACGAGTAAAGCCTCCGGCGATAGTCCGTCCTCTTCTCCATACTGTTTAATCTGATATTTCATAATGTCTATCTCCTCCTGTTTCGTTTTACTTGATCTCCGCGCTCCTCAAAATCAACGAGCCTCCCGATCAGCGCCAATATATGGCGGTCGCTCAGTTGCGGAGCTACGTCGAACGTATAAACAAAATCAGCATCCGTCAGGATGCGAACGGCCGTTGGTCGGTTGGATCCGTTCCTGCATATCGTCATGTGTTTTATGTTCTTAGCCATTGGAAGCATCTTTCCACGCTTGAACGGAGCGGATAACTTCCTGTAAGGCTGGATCGTTCCATCCGAGCGCCATCTCTAAGCGGCGGCGGATCTCCGGACTAATCGATCTTGATCCGGCTTCGATCTTCGCTATCAGCGAGCGGTCGACGGATATAATGTCAGCGAGGCGCTGCTGCGTCATGTTTTTAACAGCTCTAATAACCCTCAACTCTTCGGCAGTCAGTGGGTACTTTCTAGTGAATGGTCTCGTTCTCATGAGTGGCCTCCTTCTTTGTTTTTTGGAAATGAAAAAGACGCTCTCCCGATTCCGAAGAATCGAAAGAACGTCATATTGGGGGAGCGAGGAGCTTCAGCAGCTTTCTCGCATATATAAGTCGGCTAAAGGTCAACGGCACAAGCTGGGACAGGAAAAGAAGTTTATGTATATCACTATAGCGCTATAAGGCGGCGTTATTGCTGGATTTTCAGGAGGTTCTCGTTTACTAGATTCGTAGGCGCATGATAGAATGATCCTAACAAAAACGAAAAAACTCCCTCGGTCGCCAAACTTTAGGAGTTTAATCGTTCGCTATTACAGTCCACGATGGGGCTGTCTTTGTGCCTTCATTTTAGCATGAATCCTAGCACAAGGACAAGCCTCGGCGTGAGCATA
>NZ_QRDY01000046.1 GCF_003386205.1 Cohnella lupini | reverse complement strand
TTTGAGTAATTCGTTGATTTTGATTAGAATGCATAGTGTAGTCTCCTTGGAATGTATTTGGATCTGTCGCTGGCCAGCAACTGAGATCCTATTACATCTTACCAAGGAGTCTTTTTGTTTCTCAAACCCGATATTTCTCCATAATAGGAATGCTGCCCGTTAGCTCAATCAAGTTGTTTATTCACCCAGTGTAAATATAGCCCTTTCTTACTACTGGATTTCAATATCATGTTCCTTACACCATTCAATTACTAATTCTTTTATCTTACTTTCTTTGTAATTGTACCAATGTTTATCGACACCTTGTTCTATTATTCCATCTTTAAATCTCCGAAACGCTCCTCTTCCTTGAATTGCATCATACAGTTCATCTCTAATGTCTTCATCCTCTAGAGTCGCAATAAAATCCTGTATAATTTCATATTCGTTGTAATCGTTTCTTAACGTGAAGTCAATATAAACCTCGTCTTCGTCCTCAATAATGCTTATTGCTTTTTCTATGTTCTCTCTTTGCCATTCAGGAAAATTTTCAAGTGGTTTTTCATCTTCTGCAGCCCCAATTTCTTCTCTCATTAATGTTATAACTTCGCCTGTTTTGCTGTTTATATAAGTAAAAGTATCTTCAATTTGAAGTTCAATTTCACCGACTAAATCATCCAATTTTACTGGTTTGTTATTCTTCATTTGTCTTTAAGCCCCTTTCCATTCATACAAACATCTTATCCAAAAAACAAACAAAGCTACCCGATCGGCAGCTTTACACTTGATTTGATTAGACTATACCAATTTTTTGGCCACCATACTATCGTATCCGTTTAGCGGAATGACAAACACTACAATGGAGTGGATTCTTCGATTCTCTTAAACCACTAATTGACACTAACCTTTACAAAAATACCATAGTCTAAGATTAATTCCTTTGTATGGGAGTTAATTGAATCCTCCGTGTAAGCTATTTCAGAAGTATCTAATGATTGTGTTGACGAAACTCGTCTAAACTCACCGAAATCATTATAGATGGCTCCTATTGATTCTAGTACCTTATTCTCTTCTTCTGGTGTCATTTTTTGTTGTGGACCAAAATCACTTGTTGTATCTGCAAAACTTTTTGTCGCTACACCGCCAATGAGAATGATGCTAACAGCACAAATAATTATTCCAATACGTTTAATTTTAAACATCTTGTTTTAATCAAATCCTTTCAGCAATTGGAAATGAGACAACCTATTAGATTAGACTAAGCAATCATGGGGAAAGTTTCCATTTATACAAAATTTAATTTTACTATTTGTTTCATCTAATCTACCCCATTAATTGAGGGGGGCTTAAAGCCCCCGATCTTAGAAATAACGGCGGTACAGCTCTCTCCGCCTTTCTCCCCGTAACTGAGCATAGGTCTGAGTTGTAGATGCTTTATCGTGGCCCAGCATACCTTGAATAAACTCTAGCGGAGCACCGTTGTCTAACAGGTGGCAAGCATATGTATGGCGAAAACGATGGGGATATACATTTGCTTTAACTTTGCCGCGGGTAGCTAATTTTTTAAGTGAGTAACGGATTGTCGAGATCGCCATTCGACGAGTTGGAAGGCTTTCCGTTACGAAAAGTGCTTTACAGGAATCTTCACGGCTTTCGACGTATCTCTTTAGCCAGATCTTGCACTCCGTTGTGAAATAGACCTCTCTTTGTTTAGAACCCTTCCCATTCACAACAGCCGAGCAGTTTTCCCAGTTGATGTCTTCAACGTTCAGCCGATGAACCTCGCCAACACGGCAGGCAGTACAATATAGAAATTCCAGCAATGCATGCTCGCGTGGAGATTCGCACGTGATCTTGAGATGAATAACGTCCTCCTCAATCAAGAATTTTGGAATACGTTTGTCCATCTTCGGTTCTCTTAGTTTTAGTGCAGGATTCCTGGCCACATACCCTTCTTCAAATGCAAATCGAAAGAGGGATCTAACGAACCTTATGCGGTGCCCTAAACTGCTTGGCTTCAGCCGTTCTGATTGTTTAGCTAGATATTCTTTGAGCAAGGTTAACGAAACTTCTTCTATATCGAGGTTGCCAATGTCACGGGTCAGCACCTTTATCTGAAGGGAATATGCCTTCAACGTATAAGGACTAAATCCCAAAACGCGCTTGTCTGCCTCATACAAAAACCACAATTCGTTCAAATTCATAACAAAACCTCCCAAGGGCTAATTATCAATAGCTTCGCACCGTTTGGGAGGGTTTAATCTATAGTCTTCGATTTATGATATTGCATAAGCGTTCTCCGTTAGCTTAATCCCAACTTAAATCACTTATCTATTTAAATATAGAATTGTCATCAAAAGAATTGGAATAATAATTCCTAAACAACTACAAACGATACCTGTGATTGCTGTTTTTCTTCCACGTTGTTCGTTAAGCCTTATTTCTTTTAGAGCTACAATGCCAATTATTAAACCAATAACACCTAAAATAAGTCCAACACTAAAAAATAAAGCAAGTGATAAAACCCCTAAAACCAAAGAAGTGACAGCTTTTCTATTGAAAACTTTCCTCTCTAATATCCCCTCGTTTCTCAACGGAAAACCTCCTCTATTCTCTTATGTAATATTCTCCCATATATACTCCGATTCCTTCTTTAACTAATCTGCCCGTTAGTTCAACGAAGTGCAGCTCTCCAAGCTTTTCGTGGCAATGAGATCAATTTCTTGTCAATTTCGGAAATGGGATCAAGTTCTTGTCATTGGGTTATGACAAGAACTTAATCCCATAAATACAAAAAGCCGCGATATACGCGGCCATTAATGAGATAATGTTCTTTGTCACCCGACACAGAACGATGCTCTTAAATATCCTACTCTATCCAAGTCTGATGGACCTTTACCCATCTAATTTCCACGTTCCTCAGCCCCATCATGCTCATTGCTTCCAAATTTATTCAGCAATACATGCACTTCACTTTTTGATTTGGCGTTCATCAAGCTGGTTCTGAGTTCACTTGCTCCTCGAAACCCACGGACATAGATTTTGAAGAAACGGGTAAGAGCACTAAACGAACGTGGTTCCTCTGCTGAGTATTGATCATGCAGATCCAGATGGAGCCGCAGCAGATCAAGCAATTCCGTACTGCTGTGCTCCTTCGGCTCTGTCTCAAATGCATATGGATTTTGAAAAATACCGCGTCCAATCATAATACCGTCGACACCGTATTGTTCAGCAAGCTGTTGGCCGGTCTGACGGTCAGGGATATCCCCGTTAATGGTCAGAAGTGTATCTGGCGCCACCTCATCACGAAGCTTCTTAATCTCCGGAATCAGCTCCCAATGAGCTTTTACTTTGCTCATTTCCTCTCTTGTCCGAAGATGAATGGACAGATTAACAATGTCTTGTTTCAGAATATGGGTTAACCAATCACGCCATTCGTCTAGGTCACTAAAACCGAGCCTTGTTTTTACACTGACAGGCAGTCCTCCGGCTTTGGCGGCTTGGATGATATCCGCTGCGATTTCAGGACGGCAGATCAGGCCGCTGCCCTTCCCATTCTCTGCTACATTCGCCACTGGACAACCCATATTAATATCGATGCCTTTGAATCCTTCTTGCTCCATGCCGATGCTCATTTCACGGAAAAATTCCGGCTTATCTCCCCAGATATGTGCTACAATGGGCTGTTCATCTGGGGTGAAAGTCAAGCGCCCACGTACACTTTTGTTCCCTTCCGGGTGACAATAACTCTCCGTATTCGCAAACTCCGTAAAATACACATCCGGTCTGCCTGCCTCACTTACCACATGGCGAAAAACAACATCTGTTACATCTTCCATGGGCGCTAGTACAAAAAAAGGTCGTGGTAAATCGCGCCAAAAGTTTTCTTTCATCATTAAAAACCCCTCTATAACTACCAGAACAATCGTTGTCCTTAGAATAGTAAAATACTTGCTGTTAGTGGAACATTGTTCAAACACCATCACAGGTTAACAACAGACATTCCATAAAGTACACGACTTTATTATAAACTGAATAATGTCATGATGGGTATGTCCCATTCGTACCGTCAATAATGTTTCATAATTACACCATGTTTTTTGCAATTGGGAATGTCTCCGAATAAAAACTGGACATTTCCCAGCCTTTCGTCGGCAATGACATCAAGTTCTTGTAAATTTCAGTAAGGGGATCAAGTTATTGACATCGATCAATGAAAGAACTTGATCCCATAAATAAAAAAATTTGCGATTTCCCCAGACATTGTCCATTAAAGCCGGAGTCGTATATAGGATCTGTTTAAGTAATAGGCGAAGTGGCGTATATTTTCACAGTTAGGAATCAACACTATCCTCAAGACCAGCAGATTCCAAGGAGATGCGCGGGTGAGTCTTCGTACTAATATACAACGATGGATATTCAATAAAGAATCGGCACAATCCCGGCCCGCCGAGAAACTTCCCGACACGGAACGGAAACCTACTCTAGCCCAAACCTTGGACGAATACAAAGATTGTGCGGATTTAATCCATCGAACCTATCCGGATATTCAAGTCGAAGTTCTGTACTTTGGACATATGGTGAATAAAGACCTCCTGAATCGAGAGGTCATTGCTCTTCTATTAAACGTCGAACCCGATGAAGTAGGTAATCTTCTTAATCAACCGCAGTTCAAGGTTGCTAACGATAGCAAAGGACTCATTATCGGTATCTTATCCGGCCAAATAGCGATTTTCCGGGGTGAAATCGTTTATTTGGCCGATATTCGCGGTCCGGAATCGCGTTCTGTCACGCAATCAGAGACGGAAACGGTCATCACCGGACCGCATGACGCGTTTAACGAAGAGATCGATATTAACCTTTCTTTAATCCGTAGGCGCGTCAAAAGTTCCCACCTCAAAGTCGTAAAGCTTTCCGTCGGTGAAATTACGAAAACGAACGTTTGCGTTCTATACATTCTGGATATCGTTAATATGGATTATGTCGACGAATTCGTAAGGAGAATCCGGGCGATCGAAGTCGACGGAATCTATGACACGAATATGCTTATCCAATATATCGACGATTCGCCGATCTCTATTTTTCCACAATTCCTGACCTCTGAAAGGCCGGATGCGATTGCGTCCAAGCTGTTGGCGGGTCGTGTCATAGGCTTAGTCGATGGCAGTCCTTCCGTTGTAAGTGCCCCAACCTCTTTTTTCGAATTCTTCTCGTCTTCCGACGATTATTACCAAAGATGGAGTATTGGTACGGCCACTCGGTTGCTACGATTCATAGCCTTCGGGATTACCATATCTTTCACCTCGATGTATGTATCCGTTACGACCTTCCATTATGAGATGATTCCCGAAAACTTGCTGTTGACGTTAACGGAATCCAGAAGCCGGGTCCCCTTTCCTCCCCTATACGAAGCCCTGTTGATGGAGGTTACGATCGAACTGTTGCGCGAAGCTGGCGCCCGTCTGCCGACCAAGATCGGACAAACCATTGGTATCGTCGGAGGGATCGTTATCGGACAAGCCGCCGTTCAAGCCGGATTGACCAGCAATATTCTCATCATAGCGGTTGCCTCCTCCGCGATCGCATCCTTTGTTATTCCGAGTTACGTAATGAGCGCATCGATCCGTCTCATTCGATTTTCTTTGATCATGGCTGCCGGAATATGGGGCAACTTCGGGATCGCGATCGCCATTACGGCTCTCGTCATCCATATGTGCGGCCTTACTAGTCTAGGTTCGTCCTATTTGACCCCGGTTGCTCCGTTTAAGTTTAAAGATTGGCGAGATACGTTTATCCGTTCCCCCTTCAAGACTTTAATTGAGAGGCCATCGCAATCCAGAACAAAAAACCGCATCCGGAACAAAATGAAGAAATAGAGGGTGACTGTATTGAAGGAAAAGCTGTCATGCTTTCATGCCGCTATTCTCGTCCATATGACGCAGACCGGAATCGTAATCTTCGCTCTTCCAGGGCTCCTTGCCGTACAATTCGGCACCAACGGATGGCTAGCCGTACCTCTTTACTTCATTGTGACTCTAATCAATGTCTCCCTGATTGCTATCGTCTATCGCGTTGGAGAAGGCAAATCTATATTCGATATCCTTGAGCGCTCCATTCCGAAGGTTATGCTCTATCCGCTTTACGTCTTCTTGATCGGATTATGGTCCTTAATCGGATGCATAGCCGCTAAGAAGTATATACTCTTATTCCAGTTGATTGCATTCCCGACGACGAATCCGATGGCATTTAAGTTCGTGATCGACTTGCTTGCTTATGCCTTGATAGTCAAAGGGTTATATAATATCGCCAAGACGGCAACCGTCTTTTTCTGGCTTATCATCTGGATGGGTTTATTCCTCTTTTATTTTTTCGGGGATCTGGAGTGGGTTACGTTCACGCCGTTCGTCTTTCAAGGTGGCCATCATGACGTTAAGACTTACTTCGACATCTATGCCGCCTTTCTCGGATATGAATTAAGTCTTCTATTCATTGGTTATTCCGATCGCAAAACGCGATTAGTTAAAGCGATTATCTGGGGCAATGGTATTACGGCCATTAATTATATTTTAATTTGCTTAGTCTCATTTGGATTCTTTAGCCTCCCGCAGCTCAAGTCTTTGTTTGTCCCGTTACTGGATCTTCTCGCTTCGATCAAGCTCCCTTTCATCGAGAGAATCGAGAATCTGCTTTACGGGTTTTTCCTTTTCTCGACAATTCTCACGATCGGTATGTACTCGTGGTCAGCCAAAGAAGTGAGTCAAAGAATATTCCCAACCGTTCGGAGCAGATTCTTGGCCTTCGTGATCGTGTTATTGTCTTTTATCGTTTCCTTCATCCCCAAGTCCCTTTACGAAGTCGATAAGTGGCTAAGGTTACTGGCTTATCTTGAATTCTGGGTTGCATTCGGATTACCGCTGTTATTGATCTCCGTATTGATCGTCCAGCGCGGGTCGAAGGGTGAGTTGTCTCATGGTTAAGTGCATTCTTATTGCGTCCGTTTTAGGAACTTCGATCATCCTAAGCGCCTGCAGCGATCGAAGAATCATCGAAGAAATAGGCTTCATCCAATCGGCCAGTTATGATCGATCAGCCGACGGACAACTCATAATCGCCATAAGCATTCCGAAAGCTGATTCCGGATCGAAAGTCAGCCGAGAGGAATTCTTAACGACTGCCCGAAGCGCCAAAGAAGCGCGAATCACTCTATCCCGGCAATCCCAACTGACTCTGGCAAGCGGACAATTGCGGAACGTCTTATTCGGATGTTCATTGGCACGACTCGGGATTTGGGAGCATATCGATTCGCTCGTTCGCGATACGGTCATCTCCCCCCAAGTGAGGATCACTCTCGTTGACGGCGATGCGGCTAAGCTCCTAACTCGTCAATACAAGCAACATCCCATTCCTGGCAGGTATATCGAACAACTGCTGGAGAAGTCCTCCAGGAATCAAACCGTCCCTAAGGTGACGTTACATGATTTCGTCAAAGAATACTACGAAGAGGGCATCGACCCAGTAGCCCCAATCATACGTGATAAAGGTGACCATGTTGAAATAGGCGGAATCGGATTGTTTCGGGATGATCGATACGTTGCAAGTCTCCACCCCGAAGAGGCATTGATTTTCGCGTTCCTAAGAGGGAAATTTAACCAAGGCGAAATTATCATGGATTTAGGGAGCAGAAATGGCATAAAAGAAACCGCAATGTTGAGCGCTATTAACAGCAAGCGTCGTATTACGGTGAATTTCGATCAAGGTGTGCCTACCGTATATTGTCATGCGAGGATTCAAGGTTCGATTATGGAATATAACGGTACTTTGAAGATCAGCGATATCCATGGGCGGCATCAATTGGAAACCCAAATTGCCCAAAACGTAACCGAACGCGCTAACAAAATGATACGACTTATGCAAAATAACGGAGTCGACAGTCTAGGGATCGGCAGGTTTGTACGCAACAGCATGAGCTACTCGGGATGGAAATCGCTCGATTGGATGGCGAAATATCCTGAAGTTAAGGTCATTGTGAATGTATCGGTATTCATCAAGGATGTCGGAAAACTCAAAATTTAAGTGCGAGACATCAATTCTAATCCTCAAATTAGGTAGAGAAAGTGAATATCAAAATGTAGGAGCAGGTAATTCATCAATTTTAATACGAATTAAACTATAAGGTTTTTGTCGCAGATCTTTTCCATAATGAAATCTTGCCTGCCGATGTAGTTGGTTGACGATAAAATATAAGTATTGATCCGTACCAATCGAAAAAGTATCGGGCCATAAAATTCTAGGATCATGCGCGATGGTTTCCGTTATTCCATTCGGCATTATCTTTCGAATACTATCGTTTTCATTATCTCCAGCGTAAACGTTTCCTATTGCATCGGTTATCATTCCATCAGATGCCCCCTTTTCTGCCCAGTAAAATGGAGTGCTGCCGAATCCAGTACCCACAGTGTTCCTCTTCCGTCAGCAATTACGAACGACCCTCGACAATTTCCGCTACCGTAAATCTAACTTCATCTCCCCCGAAACGTAGCTTCAATTGTTTGTTTTCGTTTTCCAATTTATAACTATCGCCTTTATGTATTGAATTGTTTATCAAAAAACAAAAAGCTTCGGCACAAACCGAAGCCTTCCGAATCTCCGTTCCTGATCCTACGATCGTCCTCTATCTGCGCCAAGCGATCTATTGTTGATCCGGCAGACGTAATGCGTTTGCTGAAGTTTGCGCTTGATCTATAAATTCCTCTGCTTGGGTCAATTGCTGCCTGGCCGTCTCTAAAGCTTGTGGATTTTTTGCCCACAATAGCTATTTTTCCGCGAAGTCTTAGATCCATATGAACATCTCCTTACATTCTAATCGAAATCTATTGGCCGAATCTGAAGGAAGCCCGGACGCAAATGTACGGGCCAAGGTTCACGAACCCATTTTGAGGCAGTGTCGATCGAATGAGTCTCTTGCGCTGCCTTTCTCTACTTACTTTGGGCAGACCTCGAAGCTGCTTTGGCAGCATTTGCAGAACCCCAAAGTGATCCGGGATTTACACGGTTTGGGTAAATCTTCAGCATGGCATGATATAAATCTAATGCGGTGTTGTTTCTTTATCCAGACTATTGAAGTCTAATAGATATTGTTTCGTTTCACCCATAATTTGGGGGTTATTTTCATTTTCGGGGACTTTGTGCCCCACAATCACATATTGAGGATTTAGCTGTATCAAACGATCAATTACTTGGATCCAATCATGTCGAGTACTCTCCGTTGTTTCAGCAAGATACTGATGGATTCCATTATAAACGACATCACCGGCCACTAGTAATTGAATATCCGGTATCCATAATGTTGTTGTATTAGCGGTATCCGTAAACCCAGCTTCAATGATTTCAAAGCGATGTCCTTCAATCTCGAAAAAATTAGTATCCATAACATCAGGAAAAACCTGGGGCTGAGGAATTTGATTAGGGAATAATTTATCCCAAAAGCCCTCAATTAAAAGTATCGACTAGAACGGCATCTTTTTCTCCGTAAATAAGAACAGCCGTATTAGAAACCCATTGAAGCTCTTCGTTTCCTTCTGGCAGGTTTCTTGTGAGACTGTTGCGTTTTAAGCTTAGCTCAGCGAATTGTAAGGTTGACATATTAACCACCCTTATAATTTTAATTTTCCTTAGTATTCGTCTTTTTTCTTGATTAAGTCCCCACTTGCGATATTTAACAAAAAAGCACCCGAGTTTCTCGGAGGCCACTGAAAAAGTGTGCTCAAGAGAAAAGGTACAGCAATCCTCAATTTATTGGGGAAGGCTGTACCTTTTCCTTGTATAATTAGGATATCAACCTGAAGTGGGTGGTCACCTAATGATT
>NZ_QRDY01000045.1 GCF_003386205.1 Cohnella lupini | reverse complement strand
AGCGGCGTGAACCGGATTGCTGATATTCAAGCTGAGTAACGCCAACGAGGCAACTAAAGATGCAACGACCATTTTGTTTTTCAAGTTCATGATTAAAACCTCCGGATTAGTTTGATTTTTATTGGGCTTCTGAGAACGATAATAACAAAATCAAATACGCGTAACCGTAACTTTGTCACACTCGAGGAAAAACCGAAGAGAAAATAAAAAAGGGCCGGGTTATGCGCACCCTTGCGGTGGCAAACCCGGTCCTCTATTGGTTTCATATTAAAAATTCCTCCGATCCGCAGGGAGGCTGCGGACGATCAATTCGAGCGCGAATCGGAGACCTTCGTAGGCGGACCGCAAGTTTCGCTCCGTGGACCTTCCCGGCTTGAACGGGAACCGCGTTCTTGTCGAGCTGACGGCGATCGTGATGCGCGAGCCGGCGAACAGGATCGTGATGCGTTTCCCGTATCGATCCCGAAAGCTCAGAAGCCATTGCATCCAATCGTTCGAGAGCATATCCAAAGCGGAGCTTTCGTCGGAAGCCCGAATCGCGAAAGCCCTGTTGAACGCAACATTGCCGGTTTCGATCGATCGCAGCTTGATCTTATGGTTGTTGCCGTCTGTTATCGTCTTGATCTTCTTCAGATCCGGAAACCGCACCTTCGGTCGCAGGAAAACGACCTGTTCGTTCTCTTCGTTCAAATTCGCCGCGAACAGCGCGCCTCTAAATAAAGTTGCTGTATAATCTCCCTCGCTGGAAGTTTCCTTTCGCGTAACGCGGATTTCAGAGAACGCGAAATCGCGACCGTAGCGTTTGCCGGAGATGTTATGGAGTCCTCGGATAGAATCGTAGCCTAACGCGAATAACGGATTTCCCTCGAGCAATCCGCCGTGCCTGAACGTCTCTCCGCCCTCGTATTCGAAGCCGCAATCCGTCGTGAATTGCCTTTGCTGGAACGCGAAGAGTCCCATCGCTTGCGCCAAAGGGGCGCTGCCGTATTGTTCGAATTCCGCCTTTGCCGTTCGGATGTCGCCTCGATATTCACGCAGGGTGCGGAATAGGCGAACCAGCCACCACAATCCGCCGATCAGCACGAATAGAATGCCGAATACTCCCCATCCTTGATTGAATCCGAGTACAGCGAGGACGTTCACGAAAAATGCGATTACGAGCACCGTCAATGGCACGAAGATGCGTCGGATCGCCCGCGAGCGCCGTTCTAGATAAGCCGTTCGAATACGTTCCAACCGGTTCAAGTCCATTCGGGCTTCTTGAAGGAACTCTTCGAATGTCGGCCACATGTACGATTCTCCCCAATTCCGATGAGTCTATGAGTCTATTATAGGGAAGATTACAATTTTCGACAATTCATTAGACGTTACGACAACGCTAATACACAGATGCTGGTTGTGGCACTGAGCCTATTTGTCCGGACTGCTGGCGTCCGGCAGCATGCTCGATGGAGTAAAAAGCGGGCTTTATAACGATTTTTTCTGGTAGAATAGTCTCAATGACTTTGCCCCTTAATTCCACATACTGACTTTTTCGTGCAGTAGATGCACGGCATTTAATATTTATCTCCGATAAGATTGATCTCGAAGGGAGGAATTGCGATGGATTGGCTAGACAGGATGAATAGCGCTATGGATTACATTGAAGCAAACTTAACGGACAGCATCTCCTATGAAGAAATTGCGCGGAAGGCCTATTGCTCGACGTATCATTTTCAAAGGATGTTTCCTTTTATAACCGGCGTATCGTTATCTGAGTATATTCGGCGTCGACGTCTAACGTTGGCAGCATTCGAGCTCCAGACCACGGATGCGAAGGTGCTCGAGGTAGCCATGAAATATGGATATGATTCGCCAGAAGCGTTCGCACGTGCATTCAAGAATCTTCATGGAATCATGCCGATGTCCGCACGTGAGCAGGGCGTTACGCTAAAAGCCTATCCTCGAATGTCCTTTCATATTTCAATCAGAGGAGATGTCGAAATGAATTACCGCATTGAACAAAGAAGGTCTTTCGAGATGTTCGGAGTCTATGGTCTTATAAATTCGGACCAGAAAACAGCATTTGCCGAGGTTCCTGTATTCAGGAAAAGGTGTGATGAAGACGATAGTGTTGGTCTGATGAACGAACTTCTGGGACGATTTGGAGACACAGTGTTGCATGCCGCCCTATATGACCACACTAGAGAAAATTTCAAATACATGGTGTGTTACAATTTGCCAAAGGGGCTCGAAATTCCAGAGAGATTTACAAAGCTTTCCGTCCCTGCATTAACATGGGCGATCTTCCCGGAACCGCAATGCGAACTGCAACGATTATGGGAGCGAATCTATTCCGAGTGGTTCCCGACTTCTGAATACGAACAGGTTGAGGGCCCTAGCTTTGAAATGTACTATGGAATGGCAATTAACGTTACCGGAGAAATATGGATACCTGTAAAGAAGAAATAAATCTCGTACTTCATTGAAAAGTAAGGGTGATCTACAAATTATAAATATATCGCCAAATGGCTCATGCGCCCTGGCGATGTATTTGTTATGTCTCGAAGTCAACACGGAGTCAGCAAGCGATCCCTGGAATGCGTGCCGTTCGCCATATTTCGTTGAGTTGAAAGCTCAGGCAGTGCGGGACCGCCAAGGCTCGTGCTCGTGCGCGAGCCAGACTAGCTCGGGGTCGAGTGCACGCACCCGCAGTTGGCCTTCGGTACGTGGTTCGTCGAGCTCACCGAACCAAACCGCCACGTCGCCGCCGATGACGACCGGACGCCCGCCAGTCTCGACGACGACCACCTGCATGCCGCTTGTGTGGCCTGGCGCCGGGACGAGTCGGAGTCCGGGAAGCAGCTCTAGCTCACCTTCGACCGGCATGTACTGCACGCCGGGCGCATCGACCCACTCGCGAATGGTGTAGTCGTCCTCGTTACGCGCGTCGTCGAGCTCCCGACGCTGGACGTAGATTGGCTTACCGGCGAAGAGGTGGTTGCCGCCGCAGTGGTCGAAGTGCAGGTGTGTGTTAACGACGATGTCGATGCTGGCGATATCGAAATCCTGCTTGCTTAATGGCCAGAGGCGGGGATCGAAGTCGGCCGCCGCCGGATGCAGCTCCGTCATGCCGGTATCTACCAGCACGCGAGCATCAGGATGATCGATGATGTGCACGTAGACGGGCATACGCCCGCCCCCGGTGAGCAGCTCGGCAACGAGGACCGGCGTGATAGTGATTGATAGTTGAGTCATGATAACCTCCATTATTGGTGAATCACTCTATTCAGAAATATAAACTCCTTAGCAATAATTGCTATTATCATACTTCAATTACCAGTAAAGTCCTAGTGGATAAGGCTTATTGGAAATAATGCGATCAAACGCTTATCCTTACCGCACGATTAAATTGATATGATCCAATGAATGAAATCAACGATAGGAGTGCAAGGATGTTCAAATCAACAAGGGTGCTAACTCTACTTTAATTTTACAAATTATGATATAATAGGACAAAAGTTCCGGAACTTATATTTATATTTGTGAGGAGATTGAATGTGTATACTTACTATTCCATGCTTGGTCGCCTTCTGGACGAGAGAACACCGCTCAAAAGTGAAGGGTATTATATTTTGAATGATAAAGACCAAGTTATTTATAGTACCAAACCGCCAATTCAAGGGGAAATTGTAACGATAGAGAGCTTTACCAACGCATTGGTTGAAGGCTGTAAGCAAATTGTTCATTCCTTTGCTGCCAGTCCTGAAAATAAAGAGGTATACGCTATTAACTTATATGCGGACGAGCATAAGAGCTTCTATTTTTATATGAACACATTGGGGCGTTTTAATGAGACCCTTTGCAAGTACCAAAGCAATAATCAGGAGTATTTTGAGAGAAACCACATCATCTCGCTAAAATACAACTGTGGAGATTTTGATTTTCAATTTTGGCAAGAGCATATGGGTGAATACGGAAAATATATTGCGTTATTCGAGAAAATCGGATATACGGCCTCGGACATAAGCAAAGACGATCCTATAGGAAATGTCGAAGGTGTTCCAGTAGTTGCGTTCGAAACGGCAATTATCGATAATGGCTACTATGTTTGTGCGTTAAAGGCGATGCAGAAGCTGATTGCAGAGAAAGCGTTTGCTGTGTTGGACAAAACCGAAGATTTCATTGCGTATGCATCTACCGGGAATGATTATATAGACTACGGCATGGTGATGAGAAAAACGATTGATCAAGAGCTGTTCTATCGAGTTTTTCCTGATTTGAATGAATTGGATACGCAATTCGAGGAAGCGATGAAGCAGAACATGAATTTATCGGTAACTGATTCCATAGCGTTTTGGTCAGAAGCTATTGAAAAGGATTACCGCTTGGAACCCCCATTTACATATAGCAAGTCGGAAATGGAGGTTTTCGTGCAGCTTGAACAATTCGGAAATATATTGGCGAAAGAATGTCTTGATAAATTGACGGAGCTAGCTCGTTTGAACAGTATAGATATGAAAAGTTATAAGTGGGTAACCTTTTATATAGAGGCGCTGCACTTTGCTGGTAAATTAACTGAGGATCAAGCAGAACAATGCAAAAAAATCGCTGTCCGACTGGCTGAAGTAGACAACGATCTGATCGACTCTGCCAAGGAACTAGAGGCATTGGCCAGGTAAGGTAAGCCGTGATCCGACAGCTGGAGCGATTGGATATCTTATGGGGGTTTTGCAAGGGAAAGAAAGGAGGAGAACGACCAGTCATAGCAGTCTCGTTCTCCCATCGGCTTTGAGTTATTGCAGTTTGTCCATCCGAAGCAAGCGGTAATAAATATGACCATCAAGCGTTTCTTGCGTCACCAGATAACCGTCAGCCATTACGCGGTCACCGACCGAGATACCAGGTATCGGTTTCTCGGATTCATAGGCAAGCGTGCCGCCTTCTTCAAGTAGCAGCTCATAAAGCGTTGTGTTTCGCGAAGTCAAGAACTGCTCAACAATTTTGCCGACAAACTGTCTAGATATATGATCCATATACCAACGACCGGTTGCTACATCCTTCGTCACAATATACCGGACATGAGATGCTCCTCCCCTCTCATATAGCCGAGAGATGCCGACTGCGATACTCCCATCCTTCAGAAGCTCATAGCTGTCCAGGGCATAGGAACGGAGCGCGGTCCGGCGGGGGTAGTTGTTATCGAAATAGCTCAGCATTGCATCTACGCTGATATTCGGATCAAACGTATGCGTCTCCGGGAAGTAGGCTTCCATCAGGAAGGAGGGGGTTAGCCATTCGCGCGAAACGCTCATTTTCCGATTGAAATGCTTTATATAATTGGTCAGTGTCGCAAGCGCCTCCGAATCCATTGCATTCATCACTTGCTGCGATTCCGGTGTATGGCGTTGCTTTAGGGGGAGATACCTTTTCTTAAGCTTCCTCAGCAGTTTACCTATTAGGGATGGAGCTAAGAATGCTAATAGAATAAGCCCTCCAACAACGATTATGCCTACGATCATGCCCACGGTTACTTACCACCTTTTGAGTATAGAAATGAATAGATTCTAGTTTAGCAAATCTGAAAGGGTATATCGGTGTCCGCCTCTTAGATTGCGCCATAGGACGACGATCGTCGTAATCGGTCCAAACGGCACGCTCCACCATCCGAACAGCAGTGTAATAAAGCTGAACATCGCTCGATGAAGAGGCGTTAAATGGGCCCCCTGAATAAAATATCGGCTTGTTCGATGCTTACTGAAGAAAGCGAAGGAGACGACGGCTTCATATCGGATGAATAGGGTATCCGTTGTGATCTCAAAATGGTTAAAGAAGGCTCTGTCGGTTAGTATTTCTTTTCGATGGGATTGGAGCCATAGGGCAAACTCCTCCTGTTCACGCCGGTCCCGAATGAGGTATAAGAAACAAAGCAATAACACCGTTCCAATGATCAATTGGAAAATAAAATTCGCCTGACTCGTATCATAACTCCAAAACGTTGCACCATAAAAAAACATGGAAAACAACAATACAAGCCATTCCATGTACAGAAGCTCCTTTGTAATCAATATAAGGCATTAGCCAATGTGCTAACTTATATATCGGAATTCGCCAAGTTACCATTAACGGCAGGACAGTTGATGCTTCGACACCGCGGAAACGCATATCGATGGGCATTCGGGCTTTGCGGTGATAGCCTTTTGACGGAAGTTAAGGAGTTGGAAAAAATCGCACAAGGTCAGCTAGATTAGGTATATGCAAGATTATAAAGGGCCGGGGAAGCCACCATGTTACAGTGACAACCCCAACCCCAATCAACGAACTTTCAACGTAAAACCCGTTAACTTATAATTACAGTTTAAATGTTTTAACCAGGTTCTTCAGTTCGCTCATCATTTCGTTAAGAGAATATACCGAAGCTGTTATGTCTTCCATGATGGCGGTTTGTTCCTCTGAGGAGGCTGCGACAGTTTGGGATTTTTCTGCGGAATCCTCGGCGATTTTAACCATGCTTTCAAGGGACGAAGTGATTTCCTCCGTGCCGGCGGATAACTGCTCGGTCGTAGCGGATACATCCTGCGTCTGTTCCGATACTTGTCGGATCGAAACTTGTATCGTATTGAACGAGGTGCCAATATGCTGCATTTTACCTACCCCGTCTTCGATTTCAGCGACATTCCTACGCATGAAATCGACGGCCATCGTTGAGGATTGCTGGATAGACTGAATCAATTCGACGATTGTCGTTACGGACTCCTTGCTCTGTTCGGCCAACTTCTTGACCTCATTCGCGACTATTGCAAATCCGCGCCCATGCTCTCCGGCTCTGGCTGCTTCGATGGATGCATTTAACGACAATAAGGCTGTTTGATTGGAAATGTCCGAAATGAATTCGATGATGTTTCCGATTTCATTGGAATGTCCGTTCAATTGCTCAATTGCGGCAGCCGTATGATTGGCCGAGGTGCCGATCACGTTCATCTGCTGAATGGCGGAGCGAATCTCTGCATAACCGTATTCCACTTCTTTAGCGACTTCTCCGGTTTGATCCGATACGATGCCCGAAGATTCGGCGATTTTTTGCACGCCTGCGGCCATTTCTTCCATTGCCCTCGCGGATTGTTCCGCTGCTTGCAATTGTACTTCCGTACCGCTTGCCATTTCCTGTATAGCCGAGGAAATTTGCGTGGAAGATGCCTCGGATTGCTTCGCGGATTCCAAAAGCTCCTCGGAAGAGCTAGCGACACGGCTGATCGTCGTATTGATTTGTTGTACGATTGCAGACAACGAATCGATCATGTTGTTGATGTTTATGCTTATTATACCGATTTCGTCTTCCGAGCGAACGGCAACCCTCATGCTAAGATTTCCGTCCGCAACTTCTTTGACAACGGAGGAAATCGTTGCGATAGGCTTGACGACACTCCTAGTGAGCAGGATTGCGATTAACGAAACGATAAGGATTATTCCAAGCATTATGATAATTCCAATGTTGGTAGCTCGGTCTACGGCTGCGTTAATTTCATCGGTTGGCACGGTAATCAGAAGTTTCCATGTGGTGTTCGGAATGGTCTCGTAATAAGTGATAACTTCTTTTCCGTCCCCCACTTTATAGGTAATGGACCCTTTGGCGTTCGCCAGTATGTGACTGAACGCGTCCTGAGTCCCTTTATCTTTAGAGAACTCCGCTACCTTTTTTCCAATCCGACTCTTATCCGGATAGGTGTAATACTCGCTGGAACCAGAAATGATATATCCGTATCCGGTTTCTTCCAATTTAATCGAGTCCGTTAACTTTGAAAAGTTATCAGGTGAGGCGGATTGAGATATCGCACCTACTATGTTGCCCGAACCGTCAAGGAGAGGGGTGACGATCGGCAATACTAGTTTATTTGTTTTTTTGCTGACCACCATGTCCGATATGACCGTTTGTTTGGTTTCCATCATCTTTTTGAAATAATCTCGGTCGGACACATCGATTGGGGTATTGGTAATATCAATGCCTTGCCCTTTGGTATCAACCAAGATATAGTTATCGATTTGGTTATCGCTCTCTTCAAGCATTTTCAGAAAAGGTAGAATAACCTTCGGATCCATGGATTGAAATTCGGGATGTAGGTTAATCAGTTCCGTTACCGCGGAAACTTTTAGTTGTATCCATTCGTCAATTCGAGAGATGCTTAGTTCTTCTACCAATTGTGCCTTTTTCTGGCTTTCAGACTTGCTCATGTTCTTGAAATAATTTACATAGAACAAGCTAGAAACAATTAGCGGGATGATACACAGCGCAAGTATGACGATAGACCATTTAACCCGAATGGACAGATTTTTAAGCTTTCTCTTTGATGTTTGGGTTGGCATTGATATTCCTCCGGATTCATCTGTGTCATACACTTACTTACCGACAGGTAAGTGTTCATGAAGTTATTAAGCACGAAGCACGAAGCATGGCCGCGAACAGAAAAAGTCGCTCATGCTTAATTCCCAATTCTCATTCGCAAATCTCCTTACTCTGTTATAAATTGGTTAACACTACTCTTATCGGATTCAGAGTATTAGTATTTTAGAGAAGAGGTGACGTCTTACGCTTTAATGATAATCCGATAAGAGTAACTTACACGACAAATACATCGCCATATGGCTTTACGCCTCGGCGATGTATTTATTATTCGTATTACATGCCCTCACCCACGCACATCACATTTGCTGTAGACAATTGCTCATTTCACTCTGAAAGTACGAGGTCCCCATCTTTTAACAAGAATCAACGCCGTCATGAAGTAAGCGATCGTTATTGCTACTATGGTTATCGCAAGTCCCGTGGCATCGGCCTTCAAGATGAGGGCCAATACGAATGCGAAAGAAACGACAATGTTTACGACAAAGAAAAATGGATTTTTCATATTTAGCTCGGTCGAATAAGGCTGCAGGATGTAATACAGGAAGAGATGGTGGATGGAGAAAAACACGGACAACGCGATCGCGCAGACCAATGTCAGAAGCAATTCTTCTGTCGGTATTCCCCCTGCCGTCAGCGCAAATCCGGTCAATGCGGCTCCAAGAACGACGGCAAGCGCTAGGTTAAGCCCGCAGATGCGGAATAACCTTTGACGGAAATGTTGGTCGGCGGCGTTTCGATAGAAGCTGTATCGCATAAGGCTGAGATCGCAGTTGTAGAATATGGCCTTGCACGCTCGTTCACCAATGGAGAGAAGGTTCATGACCCAAATCAACCAAGGAATTCCGGTGCTCCATTTTGCAGCCAGGGAGGATGCCTTTTCCGGATCGACGATAGCAAAGGTCACGCCGAACACCCCTATAGCGCATATAATCGCCAATCTGTTCCATAGAGGTCGTAAGAGGAGGCTGCGATGCCTTGCGAAAAACAACGAATTTAAATACGCATAACCTTCCCGGTTCTTATATTGCTCGCTCTGCCCGACCGTAAGAGTAAGGTCAATGTCCTTTGACTTAACTTGTTTTTTATTGGCTTCTTTAAACATTTGCCCGATATTGAGCAGAGGATCATCCCGTTTCGTCGCGGCATCCACTGCCGTTCGATATTCGGAATATCGTTTTAACCGCACCGCGGCATTCGCGCCAAGCACGGCAATGACCATTGTAACGGGCCATAAGAGCAACAGTTCGCCGCTGTAGGGTATCCAATTTAGCAAAATAGGCGCATAGGCAACACCGTAGCCAAGTCCAATCGCAAGCCAAACGGCCGCGGTATTTTTGACGAGCACGATGCCCGTTTTCTGAAACAGCTTCAAATGAAGATATTCGCATAATACCCGCCAAAGCGTTACCGACACTGCCAGCGCCATCCCTTGAAGAACCGGGACATTCAGTAAGGAGGTGAAGAGCAGCAAAGCCGGAATATAGTAGATAAAGTATGAGCAATAACGATAGCCCAGCGACGCTTGCATATAGGCAGTAGGCTGCATCCGCATGAGCTTTACGGCAATGTACTTCTCTCGTTTCGTCTCCAAAACCGTAATGCCGGCGACACCCGCCATCACAAAGCTGAGCAGCAAAAAGATATGTAAAAACAGCGAAAGCTGATCCTCCTGAGATAAGCCCCCGTTCAATGCGACGACAGGTAAGTAAACCATCAGCCCTAGAAAAGCAAGCTTGGAGACGAATCCCCAAACGATGTTTAGAAGAAACGCGATAATAGCAATCGCCTTTTTCCCTTCCAGATTGGCATATTGCGTATTCTTAATTCTACTGCCGACCAAGGGAAGCATCTGAGCATAATAAATCAATCGATTGACCGTTGAGGAAGTTCGGATGGAAAACAGCGTGCTAAATGTTCTCAGCATGATCGTCATCCTTTAACAAAGAAATAATCCGTTGTTCAAACTCCGCGCTATGCAGCAGATCGGTCGGTACGGCGGACAATTGACCGTTGTTCAACACGACAAGCTCATCGCACAAATCGGTAGCCAATTGCAAAATATGGGTGGAGAAAATGAGAATATGATCGCGCTTCATCTCGCGCAGCATATTTTTCATCTCGTGCGCCACGATCACATCGAAGGAGGTCAGAGGTTCGTCAAGCAGAATGACCGGCGGTTTGGAAATGAGAAAAAGCAGCATCTGAATTTTGTTTTTCATACCATGGGAGTAGTTTTTAATAAGCCGGTGGCGATCTTCCCGCGACATGCTTATCTTATCGAAGTAAGCGTCGATATTGGAATCCGGCTGCTTGTCCCGGTTAATATCGAGATAGAACTTAATAAATTCATAACCGGTCAGAAATTCGGGTAATATCGGCAACGAATACACATAACCGATATCCTCCTCGACGAGTTTCCTCTCGCCTCCCTCATCTTTCAACCGCGCATGTCCGCCATCGATCTTGGTTTCACCGCTTAGACAATTGAACAATGTCGTTTTCCCTGCGCCGTTGCGACCCAGCAGTCCGTATATGTTACCTTTCTGAAAATGGAACCCCGCACCCTGGAGCACTTTTTTATCCCCAAAGCTTTTGGTAATCCCTTGCAGGATCAATTCCATGCCGTTACCTCCGTTTCGTACATGCAAATATATGGTTACTGGTTTACTACGTAATTGTAACCGGACCGTTGCGGTCATGCCCAATTGATTCTCCGAAATCAACGAGACCCCAAAAGGCTGCTCCGCATAAATCGCGAAGCAGCCTTCCATTTTAGAACCTAGAACTGGATGATCCCGAGATCAATCAAGCAAACCCATACCTTGATACGGCGATGTCGCGTCGGTGCGGAAATCGTCGGTCATCATCGGCACAAGCTGCCAGGTAGACGGATTCGTCGTCGGATTTTTCGCCGTGTGCGAGCCTGCTTCGATGCAGAGATAGAGCTCGCCCGTCGGGAAGTAGTACGCGTAATCGCCTTGGTTATAGTAGATCGGAACGCTATACAGGTTGGAGTAGTCGTCCCACCGCTCGATCTTGGTCCAATCGAAGTTGGTCGGGAACGTAACGTCCTCGAATACGATCGGCGCGACGGTGGCTGCCGTTACGTTGCCGGTCGCGGTCACATTGCCGGACGTACCGTTGTTGCCGCCTACGGTATCGATGAACGTCTTCGTTCCATCCTGCAAGTTGTTCGTAAAATACAGCGGGTTCGTCACGTTGTCTACGGCGAAAATAAGCTTGTTCAAGTCGGTCTTTCCTGGCAGCTCGCCATACTGGAAGTTGAACTGCCGCATGATGTTGTCTTCGAACCGTAGCGTCGCCGTCGGATTGGACGGGGCGTTATGAACGTAACCGAAGAAGTCGCGTCCGTGCGAGAAGTAGTTGTCGTGCACCCAAGCTTGGGAGCCCGGCGGATTCGTATCGGCGGCGTCCTTCGACAGCACCATCTCGAACGTGTCGCCGGCTCCGCCGATGAACACGTTGTTGTAGACTTCACCGCTGCCTACGCGCTGCGCGTATTGGAAGCAACCGTCCTGCCACTGCGCGAAAGGATCCTTCCAATCCATTGCGCACAGGGCGACAACGTTATTGTACACTTCCAGGCCGTTGCCCTGTTGCGACAGCTGGATGCCCTCCGTCCCCGTCCGAATGACGCGGTTATTGTAGATTTTCAAATTCGTGAACATATGCTGGTTGGCCGTCCCGCTCGTATTGCCGAAGTACATGCCTTCCGCTTCGATGTCGTGGATGTAGTTATCGTGGATCTTCACGCCGTCCATCGTCGCGGTCGCATCGCCGTCCGTCTTGACCAGCAGTCCCGCGAATCCGGAATGGTGGATCTCGAGGAACGACAATTCGAAATTCGTCGCCCGATTGCTGACCATGATGGAGGAATTGCTCGAGCGCCCCACCTCGATGCCGTAATTGCCTTTGGAGTTCGCGTAATTGCCGTTCGCGTGGCCGGTATAGCTTGCGTGGCCGGTCTTCAGAGTATTGTTATATTCGCCTGTCAGCTTCCAGTTCGAGCCGCCTCCAATGAAGAACGTATATTGGAAATTACTGCTGATCTCTACCTTGCCGCCGTAGTTCGTAATGATAAGCGGATTGTTGGCCGCCCGCTGCGGCAGATTATTCAGCCGGATATAATCATAGTGGCCGGCCGGAATGTACAGACGTTTAACCGTCTGCCAGTTGACTCCCGGGTAATCGGCTTGGATGTCGTTGCTGTAGATATGCGGTCTGCCGTTAACGTCAAGCGAGCGCGTTAGAATAAACGACTCGTATTGCGAGATGTCGATCACCCGCGTTCCCACGACGCCCGAGCCGTCCTGCGCGGTCGCCCGCACCGTAACGGTTCCGTCCGTCACCGGTGTCAGAAGCCCGCCGGAGCTGATCGTCGCGCTGCCCGTTCCATTCATGACCGACCAGACGATCGTCTTGTTCGAAGCCGTATAAGGAAGCACGCTAGCCGACATTTGCAACGTATTGCCTATGAGCAAAGTCGTCGCGCCGCCGGCGCCGGTTACGTTAATTTGCGACACCGGCGTGTACGGAGCATTCTGCACGCCGTTGCCGTTCGCATCTATCCAGCCGATGAACGCGTATTCGAGCGCGCGAGTGGTCATCGTTGCCGGGGCGCGAAGCAACAAGTAGCGCGACAACGGCGAAACCGCGGTGCCGCTAATCTCGTTGTCGCGAATCCACGGCGTCGTCGATCCCGTGTTAATTCCTTGTGCGCTGTTGAAGTTGAATCGGGTTTCGGTCAGGCCGCTGTCGTTCGTCGTATCGATATCGTCATCCCACCACAGCTCGGAATAGGGAGTCTGATTGCCGGAACTCGAGGACCGGTATTGCGTCCAGGTGGCCAAGATCTTTACCTTACTCCAATCCGTGCCGAAGTCGATGTAACCGGCTCTGCTAGCGTAATACGGCGCGCCGTTGCCAGTCGCGGTTCCGACCGGATATCCGGTATTCACGTCCAGCGTCGGCTGGTTGTCGAATGAATCCTGCATCGGGAAATACATCCCCGTGGCGCTGCCCGCTTGGACAGGCGTTATGATCTGCAACGGTTCGTTGCCGCCTAGACCCTGGTTCGAGATCGTGATCGTCTTGGTGCCGAACACGCCGGACCCGTCCTGAGCCGTCGCCCGCACCGTAACGGTGCCGTTCGATACAGCCGTAAGCAAGCCGCCGGCACTAATCGTGGCGCTGCCCGTTCCGTTGGTCGACGTCCATGTAACCGTTTGCAATCCGGCGTTCGAAGGAGTAATCGCCGCCGACATCTGCAACGTTCCGCCCGAAGTGGAGATCGTACTAGCTCCGCCTGCGCCAGTTACCGTTATCGCGGTCACCGGAAGATTGAGCCAACCGACGAACGCGTATTCCGTCGCCCGATTCGTCATCGTGCTCGGCGAGCGAAGCATCAGGTAACGCCCTTCCGGCACGAGGGGATTACCGGCGAGGTTGGAATCCCGGACCCATGGAGCCGCCGATCCGGTGTTAAGGCCTTGCGCGCTGTTGAAGTTGATGTCGGTCTCGGTCAGTCCGCTGTCGTTGACCGTATCCGTGTCGTCGTCCCACCACAGCTCCGCATAGGGAGTCTGATTACCGGTGGTGTAAGCATAATATTTGGTCCAAGTGGACTCAATCCGGACATTCGCCCAATCGGGACCGAAATCGACGTAGCCGGCTCTGCCGGCATAATAAGGCGCGCCTCCGCCTGGGCTGCCCGTCGGTACGCCGCTCACTGCATCCCAAGCGACGTCCGTACTGTCGAACGCGTCACCGAGCGGAAAAAAACCGCCTCCCGTTGCCTGACCTGCCGCCAACGGCTCGATAATTCCGAGCGTACCGTTTGCCGACGCGTTGTTCGATACGGGCAGCAAAGTCAATAATAGCAACAAAGCCAATCCCGCACTGCCGATCTTCCTCATTACAAATCCCTCCCATAAATAGGTTTTATACATAAACTGCTTTCGCAGAGTATGCCGCTCATCACCCTGGGTGTCTGTAATCTGTCAGCAGTCGCCATCTTCGTATGCCTAATGCTTGGGGTCACTTTAAATTATAGAAACGTCGGACATAGCCGTATATTGGAAAAGAGCAGGATTCCTTGCATTCTGTTAACCCGTTCGAAGACGCCTTGTGCCGGGAGAAGACTCGTCCCAATCTTGCTCACAGAGTTATTACAAGATAGCGTGCTGCCAAATTTACCGTCTAGCATCGGGCTACAAGAGATGCACGACGTGCCCGGAGGCGCAGCGGCCGCAATCATAATGACAAAAAATACATCGCCATGTGGCTTAAAAGCCCAGGCGATGTATTTTCTATGAATTAAAGTCAACACGAGGTCAGCAAGAGCGACTACATCTGCTCGATTTACGAAGGGCCGCCTTCCTATGAAACGAATTAGATTAATTCCCGAAGAGCGTTCAGAGCGGCTTCATAATCCGGATGGTCCGTCATTTCCTTGAGATATTCCACATACTGAATGGTATTATTCGCGTCTAGAATGAAGATCGCCCTCATGTCCAATTGCAATTCTTTGATGAGTACGCCATACGCTTCACCGAATGAGCGGTGTTTATAGTCGGT
>NZ_QRDY01000044.1 GCF_003386205.1 Cohnella lupini | reverse complement strand
GGAACGTCGTAAGCTTTTAAAAAACGTCAAGTTCAAAAACGGGGTGGCGGGCATTTTTTTTGCTTTTTTGAGGTACTCCATTTTCGTATAATCTCCGCTTGATCCGGCTGAGGAGGGCGGAATTAGTCCGATTTCGTTACTATTTCCGCTCGATCCGGCTGAGCGGCGGCTTCACCGGGCGGAGTTAGCTAGCTTTCCTTGTTATTTCCACTAAATGCCGCCTGAAATCCGATCCAGCAAACTAACCAAGTAGCTATCCAGTCGCTCTATCACCAATTCCGTCGTCAACCCGGTCACTCCCAGATCCGTCCATCCCCGATAGACTTCCGGCTCCCCGTCAGAGAAGTCGAGCAAGGTGACAAGATCCCAATACGGATCGTACTCAAACGAAGCTCCCGCATACTTCCGATAAGCGGATAAGAATTCATCCGCGGTTCCGACATCGTGCAATTGGGCCAAGTTAACCCGGCAATGGCCGACATCGATGCCCGCCGGTCCGACGCACCCGTTGACCCAGTCCACGATTCCGCTCACTTTGCCTTCGGACCACATTATATTCGCGGGGTGATAGTCCCGATGGATGAACCGCCTCGCGAAAGCAGGCTTTCGACTCGTAACGATATCGGCAGCGAGTCTCCACTTGTCGGGGAATTGCGACCAAGAAGACGTGTCCAAGGACGAGGCATCGCTATAGGGAGCGAACGTCCACGGAATCTCGCCGGCTTCCGATTCATGAATCCGGACAAGCGCCCGAGCCATGCCGTTTAACCATGGAGCAACCTCGCCCGGTTGTAGCACGACCTCGCCTTCCAGCCGCGTCATCAGCACGGCCGGCATTCCGCTAAGACTTCCGGTTTCGTCGTAAGCTACGATATCCGGAATCCCCACTCCACTAGTTCGAGAAGCCCGGCGGAGACTTTCCGCTTCATGCAAAGCCAAATCAGGCTCCCGCTGCACCCACTCCGCATTGTCGAACATTCGCAGTACGTAGTCTTGCCGGATTCCTTTTACGTTAAGAGATACGGCATGAATAAGCGAAGAAACTCCTCCCTTAAGCTGGCGTACCGAGAGAACGGTTGCTTCCGGGTGTACGCTATCTATAACCCAACCGAGTGTACGCTCGGATATCGTGGAATGGTGCACGGGGCTCATCCTCTCCCTAGGAGCGTTTCGTTATCGTATCTAGATCTAACCGCCAATCGTTGCACTGCATCATGTTCCCCGGCGGATATTCGAACTCGCACTGACCCATCAGAGTAAAGTTAAGCTTCCGGCAAACCGCGTTCGACGCCGGGTTATCAATCGACGGGAATGCATGAATATATCTATGCTTATGTTCCCTAGCAGCACTGGCGATAGCTTCGGCGACGCCTGCGGTAGCCAAGCCCCTGCCCTGGTATGGCGGCACGATGCTCCAACCGGTCTCATAAACGGTTTCTTCCTTCCACTTTCTATCCCAGTATCCTACGCTGCCGACTGATTCTTGCTCCGGAAGCGTAACAATGCGAAACATTCGACCCGTCCCCCGCCCTTCGATGTCTAGATACCGCTTGTGGCGGGACAGGATCTGCTCCTCGGTCTCCGGACCGCCAAGGTGCTCCGTCATCTCGGGAGAATTGATAAGACGCAATAAATCAAGATCGGTATCGGACCAGGTTTCTATTTTTACATTGGGAACGCTCTTTAGGTCTGACATATATATCATTCCTTTTATTAGTGTAGAAGAACCAAGTCCGAAGCGAAGAATTAGCAATTCTATCAATAGTCGCCATCCATATTTACTTCACTCTAGTAGAATAGTGCTTAATACCATCATATATTACGATTAATCCAATCACGATAACCGTTGTTCTAACAATAAATTCAGCCACCAAGAGATTTCCTATGACGTGTATGGCGTCGTATGAAGATCCAGTAATCATGTTAGGCGAGAGCATAATTAGCAATCCTAGTAGAATACTCGAAACAAGTACGACAACGCCTCTATTTTTGGACATTTTAGCACCACCTGGTTTTATATTCTAGTTATTTTATTTTATATTCCCTTAACTTGCAAACATTAACAATAGATGAAAGTTGAATAAAAGAAAAAACGCAGGAACCCATTAACAGGTCCTGCGTTACTCTATAAGTCCGAAGGCACCGCCCGGCGTAAGTAAATCGGATTGGTTAAACAAGTCGCGATCTCCATCTCGTAATCTTGCGAATAACGATAGGACTCCACCCGGTAAAACAACCGATCGGACGGAAGCGTAAACTTAAACTCGTCATTGCCTTCCGCTTTCCATTCCCGCTCGACGCCTTGGTCGGACCACAGAATCAGCCGGTCGCCCTTGGCCCTGCTTACCTCTACTTTCAGCTCCAGCTCCTCTTGCCCGCCGGCGACGATCCACTCATCCCCGACTCCCGCTTTGTCGATGGCAAGATCGACAAACGTTTCCTCCGGGCCGGAAGAAAGCACGACGCGTCCTCTTCTCATGCCTGCCAATATGCCCCCGGTCGATTCGCTTTCCGATTTTACATATGCGGTTGGTCTGCCGTGCACCACATAAGGATGAGGGCTGTGCGTGTCGCTTCCGCCGATCGCGACGATTCTTTTCCCCGCGGATAGCTGCTCCTGCCACCAATGAACGGCCCTCTCGTTAATCGGACGCCAAGGTCCGTTCCATACCTCAACGGCATCAAAGGGAACATCGAATCCGAACTCCCAAGGACAGTCGTCGCAGAACGGGTGGTTCAACGACACGAAAGCTCCTTTATCGGCCGCTTGCCGCAGCTCCGAGGATGCTTGCTCGGCGGTCATCACGCGGAAATCCACAAGCGCGTCGGGATGACCGAGAAGGTTCGCGTGCCCCTTATAATTAGTCAACTCTACTCCTGGAATGAGTAGGATCTCGTCGTCTGAAGCTAATGTCGACTTGTTCTGCGACGCATTGTTGTGATCCGTCAGGGCTATGAAGTCCAGCCCTTTCTCCTTGCTTATCCGAATCGATTCGGCAATCGAATAAGAACCGTCGCTATGCACGCTGTGCAGGTGCAAGTCGCCTTTTAACCAGCGCGGATGCATGTAGATATGCTTGATCTCCACCTGCACAGAGACTCCCTCTTCCGCTATGCGGTATGCTCCCAGTAGAATGGCCCAGTTCCCTTCCGGTATAGCGCCTGCCAAGTAACCCGGGGTAGCCTTTTCCAATCCAACGAAGAACGATTGCCTCGCTCCCCCGCTCCATCCGACGATTCTCTCCGGCGATCTTAAGCCGATATCAATGACTGTTTTACCGTCCGATCGTTCGTACTGATAGCTTATTTCAATCCGTTCCACCGAACCTTCGACCTTGAAAGGGATCTCCAAGTACGTTTTCTCGGCTTCTTGGGAGATATAATGAACCTGAGTAGATGAAAAAGACATAAGCATCCCTCGCTCTATTCTTTATTTGCTCCTAGCATAATGCCCTTCATGAAGTACCTTTGCACGAAAGGGTACACCGCCAGCAGCGGGATTATCGTAATGAGAATGCCGGCCATCCGCACGTTCGTCGTCACCAGATAATTGCTGGAAGTACTGCTCGTATCGAGAATCATCGCTTTAAGAGCGACCTGCAACGTGTACTTCTTGCTGTCGTTAATATACAGAATGGCCGCGGTCAGCATGTTCCAACGGCTCACTAATTCAAATAACGTAATCGTCGCCAACCCCGAAGTGGCAAGCCTCATGTACATGGTCGAGAAGATGCGCAAGTCTCCCGCACCGTCGATCTGGGCGGATTCAGCCATTTCGTAGGGGACGACCATGAAAAAATTGCGCATCAGCAATATCGAGAATCCCGATACAAGCCCCGATATGACAAGAGAGCTCAGCGTATTGATCAGATGCAGATCCTTATTTACGACATATAAGGGAATCATCACCGCATCCTGCGGAATCATCATCGTAACGAGGATAAAAGAAATCATGATTTTCTTCCCCGGCACGTGAGGATGAATAAGAACATACCCCCCTATGCAGGCAAGCATTACATGCAGCACGGTTCCGATTACGGTCACGATGACGCTGTTCAGGAACGGCTGCCATATGTTCAAGCTATTCCAAACGATCGTGAACCCTTCCACGCTGAAATCCTTCGGGAACAAAATGATATCCGGCTGCATCGAAGCGAACCCCGACGAGCAAGCCAGCGCTAGGACGTTGGCGAACGGGATAATCATCGTCAGCATCAATAGCAACAGAAATACGATATTCACGGAATCGAACAGCTTGTTTTTCCAACCTAACCGATCGTAACGTTCGATATTCATAGCGTTCACACCTCGTCAAACCGAGTCAATTTTCTAGTCATTAGCGTCAATAGAAGAGTAAACACGATAACGAAGAAGCTTGCCGCGGCCGCTTGTCCGATGCGAATTTCCAAGATTCCCTTGCTGAACGTATACATCATGAGCACGTCGACCTTGTTGGCTATAGCCGTATTACTCATAACGAATATTTGATCGAAGATACGAAATATTCCAAGCGTGTTGAGCAGAAAGATGACTTTCATCGTGTTCATGAGCTGCGGAATCGTAACATACCGAGCCTGCTGCCAGCGGGACGCCCCGTCCATTCGCGCCGCCTCGTAGAGAGAAGGGTTAATGGAGACAATCCCGGCTAAAAATAAAATGCAGTTGTAGCCCATATCCTTCCAAGTGGCGGAACCGATCATGACCCATCTTCCCCAAGCCTCGTCGGCCATAAAGTGGATGGGAGCGATCCCGATCTCTTTCAATAGCAAATTAACAAGTCCGCTATCGGGCGATAGGAAGAAGATCCACATTCCTCCGACGACAACCCAAGACAGCAGATGGGGAATGTACAGGACAAGCTGCGCCATTTTCTTAAACCAGCTTTTGAATACTTCATTCAAAGATAAGGCCACGACGAGAGGAGCGAAAAAACCGAACAATAAAATACCGATCCCGATAAACACCGTATTCCGAAGCGATTGCCAGAAGAAAGGATCGTGTAATACGGTCTCATAATTGGTCAATCCGATATATGGACGGTCTCCCATTAGCTTGTAGTCTTGCAGACTGATTTGAAGCCCTTTGGCAAGCGGGTAATAAGCAAATAGAAGAAAGTAACCGACGATCGGTACCATCATGATATAGAGCATGTAATGTTTCTTTATTGACTTCAATTCCATCCACTTCCTATCCGCTTGAGAAGTCCGTTAAAGCGGGTAGATAGAAAGCAGACGAGGAATCGCGTTCCCCGCCTGCTTTCCGTCCGCTTCATCGGGGTTATTCGTCAATCAGGTTGGCGGCTTTCAGTTCCTTCTGCATGGCGGCTACCGCATCCTTAGCCGGCATTTGACCGGACATCGCCTTTAAGGCGTAGTTCGTCACGATTTTCTCCGCATCTTTCCAACCCGGCAACGCTACCTCGAGAGTGGCGTATTTCGTGGCCAAGTCCTGGGCCTCTTGAATGCCGGGAGACTTCTCGAACGCCGGTTTAACCGTCGAATTGTACCAGTAAGGAACGCCATGGTCCCTATTGTGCGATTTGCCTTCCTCGGTGAGCGTATAGGTACCGTTGCTCAGCGTATAGTCTTCGCCTTCTACGCCTAGACTTCCCAGCGTGATTCCTTCTTTGGTGTTCCAGAATTCCAAGAACTTCTTAGCCGCATCCGGATGCTCGGCGTTCGTCGGAATGATCCAGAAGTCCGGATCTCCGCGGCGCATGAGAATCGTTCCATCAGGGCCAGGAATGCTTGGAATACCGGCCGCCCGGAAAGTCGTATTCGGATCTTCTTGCTTTCTTAAGTCGTTTAACATTCCCACCCAAGCATCCCAATACGTGATCATGCCTACGCGGTCGGTCAAAAATAGATTTCGCATTTTGGCGCCGTCGTTCGTAATGAAGTTAGGATCCAGAATCCCTTCCTTACTCAGCTTAGCGAACCATTCGTACATCGGGATCGCGGCATCGGAAGCATAAGGAATCGTCCTTTTCCCGTCTTTCACGACATACCTGGCTTTCAGCCCCGCCGCGCTCATGATTCCTTGAATATCGTACAGTCCGGCGGTCGTGAGCCCATAAGTATCCGGCTTCCCGTTGCCGTCCGGATCTTGCTCCTTGAACGCCTTCAGCACGTTGTATAATTCATCGAGCGTCGTCGGCTCCTTGAGGTTAAGCTTGTCCAGCCAATCTTTCCGCACGGTCGGCATCGTCGCGCCTTGGAACTTGGAGAACACTCCGTGTATTTTCCCGTCCGCATCCTTAAGTTGCTCCCACTCCGAAGTCGGAATGACGGCCGGATCGGACAGCACACTAGAGGAAGTGACGAAATCCGTTACGTCGGATACGACACCTTGCTTGATAAACTCGTTTAAGGTGGCAATATCGCTGATTTCGATGAGATCGTACTTTTCTCCTGAGCTTAGCGCCGTAAGCACTTTCTGATCGTAATCGCTCGCCGGCTTCTCAAGGGTCGTGTCGAATCCGGTATGCTTGGTAATTTCTTTAGCGAACAATTCGTTCTCTTCGGGCGTTTTACCGCCTACGTTGCCCGCCAAGATTCGCAGCTTCGTTCCTGCTGGAGAAGCGCTCGCCGATTCCGATGAAGCGCCGTCCGAAGAAGGGGAAGATGATGTATTCGATGCGTTGGATCCGTTAGAGTTAGTAGAGTTGCCACAGGCCGTAAAGAGCATAGTTCCGGCTACAAGAACGGAAGCTGCTGCAATAAATTTAGGTTTCACGAATGATTACCTCCCATTTCTATGTTCCTATGTGCGCACGAGCTGCGAATAATCATTTCCGTAGGAACGATTGTCCGGTTGATTGTTTTGGCTTCTTTCTTTAATTGTTCGATCAGGATGGTCGCCGCCTCTATTCCGAGCTGTTCGGCATTAAGCCTGACCCCCGTTAGCGGAGGCGTGAACTCCGGCGAGAATACCGAATCGTCGCTAAACGCGAAGACCGATAGCTGTTCCGGTATCTGGATACCTAACTTCTGAGCAGCCTTGTACGCTCCAAGCGCCATCGTGTCGGAATCGGCAATAATGGCCGAAATCTCCGGCATTTTCCTTAGCGTCGCCAGCGTCGTTTCATATCCGAAATCAAGCGACGAGTTGATCGTGTCCGGTTTATGAACGATTTGATGCGAAGTTTGCTCCATGCCGAATTCCTGACAAGCCGTTAGAAACCCAAGTTCGCGATCGCTCGCAACCGTCCGGTGTTTCGGCGCGTTCAGAAACAAGAAATTCCGATGGCCAAGCTCCAGCAAGTAACGGGTAATTTGCCCCGTCATTCCGACGTTGTCGTTATCGACATAAGACACTCTGTTGTCGTATGCCTTCGACGGTCTGCCTACCAGAACGATAGGGACTTCTCTGTTAAGTCGATCTTCTATTCTTAAGTCGTCCGCTTCGGGATCAAGTATGATTTCCCCGTCTACCGGGTCCGATGATATATTTTCCACCCTGTCTAAAAAAGTCTGCGGAAGGGTGTTAACCAACAGCCTGTACCCGTGATCGTAACAAACGCGCAGCACCCCGTTCATTAACGATAGATGAAATTGACTGAATTTGAACTTCTCGCCGGGAATGTTGAGCCCTAAGATGCGGGTGGACTTATTAGCCAAGCTCCTAGCCCAATAATTAGGCTTATAGTTGAGAGCTCTAGCGGCTTCCAAGACTCGTTCCGTCACTTCTTTGCTGATCGGCCGTTTCTTGCTGAACACGCTCGATACCGTACCTTTAGACACTCCGGTTGCTTTTGCTACATCAGCGATTGTGGTCATTGGATGTAAATCCTCTCTTCTATCGTTAAACCGGTTTTGTTAAAATTTCTGCAAAAATATGGGATTTCGCGTTATTCCACCCCGTTTCTTGCCTTTCTGACTTTATTTGCGATTACTTTGTACAATTTCAATATTAAACCGGTTTTTTAATGCGGAAATTATCCTCGTGTTATTTCTATGTTAATTTCCCGGCCGCGCTGGAAACTTTTGACTGAATGCCACGTTTATTAGTTGAGGTGAATGCGCTCATGATTAAGAAGATAACTCCAACGCTACTGCTGTCTCTTCTATTCCTTCAGTTTCTAACCGCCTGCGTATCCGAATCGAACAACCCAACGACAACGAATACATCGACGACGGCCATGACTCCGTTGCCTTCCGATATTTCGGAGGATGAACGAGCCGAGGAACTACCTGAGCCCGAACTCACGCCTGTGCCTGTTCCTATACCCGAACCCGAATCCGTGCCCGACAAAGTCTCTCTTCTTCCCGATGAAATTTACTATTACGAAGGCGATGAGCATATGGACGCAATAGGAGACACAGGCGAGTCGGCCAGCTTCAAAAAAGATCCAAACCTGCCATACGGATTTTATATTTTCGATACGATGGAAGAATACGTGCTAGTGGATGGAACCGAGTGGGGGATGGATAACCAGCGGCGCTTATTTTCTTTGTTCGACGAAGATAAGGTACCGTTTACCTTCAACTATACGAACGCTTCGTTGACCCAGTACGAAGAATACGCCGGTACGGATAAAACCGAACTCGGCAGCTACTACGATTTCTTCCGATTCAACGATAGAGGTCACAAGCTCGTCATCCGGCTTCATTATTTCGAGGAGGAGAAGGAGACGACGTTGCCGATGTTCCTCGACATCGTCTCGTCGATGAGGTTCGTTGCCGATCCGAGGGAGTTCCAACCGGGGGTGGAAATCGATTTTCCCGAAGGGATCGACGAGGATGAGGAAGCCGTCATTCAACTGGTGAAGAAAAACGTGGAATCGATTGCCTCTAAGAATGTAGCCGCCTTCAAATCCACGCTTACGCCAGCCGCCTACGACTATCTCGGTTTCGTTATCGATACGGAAAGACAGTATCGATTTACTAAGCTTGTTACTATTGAGCCTTATGACGAGACGACCGGACGAAAAAACTTGAATATTCAATTCGAGTATTTGGAAGACGGCATTGTGAAGCAATCGAGTTATACCTTCACTTCGCTTAAGAATAAGGACGGTAAGTGGGAGATTGCCAACATTGACTGATTGTTCCGCTGGCCCCATCGTAAAATCGCCTTCGGTAAGTTCTTCGATATACTCATAATTCCGTATCCACGCTTTGGAGAGAGCAAAGACAACCTAATATAGTGAGCGGAGTCGGTGAGCTGTTCGGTCGTTAACGGGTTGTTCCAGGACAACAAATCGCGAAATAGCCGTGCGTGGAACGGTTATTTCGGCCGCGGGCGGTTCTTTACGCGAAATAGCCGTGAGTGGAACGGTTATTTCGGCCGCGGGCGGTTCTTTACGCGAAATAGCCGTGCGTGGAACGGTTATTTCGACCGCGGGCGGTTCTTTACGCAAAATAGCCGTGTGTGGAACGATTATTTCGGCCGTGGGCGGTTCTTTATGCGAAATAGCCGTGCGTGGAACGGTTATTTCGGCCGTGGGCGGTTCTTTCCGCGAAATAGCCGTGCGTGGAACGGTTATTTCGGCCGCGGGCGGTTCTTTACGCGAAATAGCCGTGCGTGGAACGGTTATTTCGGCCGTGGGCTGTTCTGCCAGCCTCTGCTCGAAAAAAAGGCCGTCCGGTGATCGGACAGCCTCTTCTCTCAAGTAACCTATTATTTTCTAGCCCATCTTACTTCTTCGTGCACATGATCCGCGTCTATGATTCGAGCAGCCGCATCCTTCAGATACTTATCGAAGAAGTCGACGAGCAACGCGTTCAAGATGCTTTCCATTTCATCCGGATCAATCTTCCCAAGCATCGCTCGCTCGACTTCCTTCCCATCGATGACGCCTTTGGCGATATAGTTCTCGGCCAAGATTTCGTTATAATCGGCGAAGTTCGCATGGGTGCTGTCATTGAACGTAGCCAGATAAGCGTCTCCTTCGGCATTCATGAAAGGAAAAGTCAGAAAGTTTCCTTCGTCGTTCTCCATCATCAGAACCGGCTTGGTTAACGGCTTCTGCCAGTCGGGATCGTAATAGAAGCCATCCAGATTGGCGCCGGCTTTAACGAGATCGGATACGCGAGTCAGGCTTAACGCCGTAGAACCCCCGTAAGACATCCCGAAAGCGCCGATTCTTTCTTTATCTACTCGACTATCAAAGAACGTCCCTTCCCGCTCGGCTTCTTTCAAAAATCGGTCAAGAGCTTCGAGATTATCCTTCATCCATACTTCGCTATGAGCCGTAAACCCGGGCTGGCCTTCGATCATTCTGGCGTAGTAATCGCGATGCTCCTCGAAGCTTGCCGTTTTGCCCTCTCCGGTTAGCCACGCTGAATAACCGATAAACAATTCCATGCCCTTCGCGTCCTCCTGAAAATCCTTCATCATCTTCTCCATGTCCAGCCGCATGATATCGCCATTCGCCAGCTCGTAAGATCCGCCTCCCTGATGACCTATGCAGAGTACGATATAGCCCTGCGAAGCAAGCTCCTCGCACTGAACCGTGTTCGCCTCGTTGAAGAGGCTGAATCCATGACTGTATAGCAGAAGCGGAAACTTGCCGTCGGCAATGGGAGCTTCCAGATAGGAATTCGTTTCGATACCGCCGGTTCCCGGATGGATGCTCTCGTTGACGTAGCCTTTGATTCTCCCTGCTCCCATACCCTTAGCGGGATAAAAGCACAGACAGGGAACCATTCGTTTCTCCGCGTCAATTTCTTCCTGATCAACGTACTCATAAACGAATGTCGTCGAGCACCCTACTATGTGCAGCCCCGTCGGCTGTCTGAGCTTATGCTTCTCTTTGATCTTCATAATTGGCTCCCTTCTAAATTGGAGATGGTATACATTAAATATATTACATTAATGCAATTAGATAAGGTTTTTGGCTGAAACAACAAGTAATTTGGCCCGATTCAAATTAAAAGCTTATAAATTCACTTTAATGTTCGATATTAAAGGCAGCCTACGACTTTTGGCAAGACGCTGCCTTAAATCAGAGCGCCTACAAGGGAAATCCTTCGCACAACAGCAAAAAAACCGAGAGCACCTTTATAGATGCTCCCGGTCCTTGCGTCGAATCGGCTGTCAGAGCCGGTTAGATCGACGGAGCGGCCGGGCTGCCGTACACTTCGAACTCCCAGAGGGAGAAGCCGTACGGAGTTCCGCGCTTCAAGCCGTTCATTTTTACGAATCTCGCCGTTACCGGGGCGAAGGCTATCTCGTCCGAGTCGCCATCGCCTGAATCGGTCGAATATACCGTCGTCCAAGTTTGTCCGTCTTCCGATACGTCGATCGTGTAAGCTTTGCCATAAGCGTTCTCCCAATAAAGCGCGACGCGATTGATCGTCGTAGGGGCGCCAAGGTCGACGCTCATCCATTGGTTGTCCGCATGATCGGACTCCCAACGGCGATCGAATCTTCCGTCCACCGCATCATCCGCGGAGCGATGATAGTTCGGCGAAGATGAAGTCGATTTACCGATCGCAAGATTCACGGGATTCGGCACTTCCGGCACGCCCGAAGGGTTCCCGTATACTTCGAACTCATACAAGGAATACCCGTAAGACGTTGTCCGCGCCGTACCGTTCATCTTGACGTATCTTGCGCTTACCGGAGCGAACGTAATGTCATTGATGCCCGGTTTGCCCGTAGTCGTCGCGTAGACGGTATTCCATGTCGTTCCGTCGGTGGATACTTGAACCGTGTAGCTCTTGCCTGCCGCATTCTCCCAGTTGAGAAGTACGCGGCTTATCGTATTCTCCGCGCCCAGATCAACAGTGATAAACTGCGGGTCGCTGAAAGCCGATTCCCATCTTGTATCCTTGACTCCGTCTACCGCTTTATTGCCGTCTTGCAACGGATTCGCGGAAGTTGTCGTCGGCTTTTTGAACGCGAGGTTTACCGTCGAGTTCGTGACCATGAGTTGCATGACGACGGCATCCATATATCCCTTAGCCTCGATCGTAACGAGGTAGTTGCCTACCTCGGGGAACAAGGAAGCGTTCAAAGCGATCTTGCCGTTCGTAACGACATATTGCGACGAGCTTAATGCCGTTCCGTTCACTTTCACGGCGCTAATCGCGTTTCTCCATGCCGCATCGTCTTCGAATGCGATGTCGATCGGTTGACCGGCTTGGTTCGCCGTCGTATCCGCGATCAATTCCGGCGGGTCCATATGATCCGAAGGCGATCCGAATACTTCAAACTCATAAAGCGAATAGCCGTACTTCGTCGTGCGGACCGTTCCGTTTACTTTCACGTATCTTGCGTTCACGTCCGGGAACTTAATGTCGTCAATTCCCTCGTGACCTTGAGTTGTCGCGTATACGGTATTCCAAGCTATTCCGTCCGTAGACACTTGAACGTCGTAGTTCTTGCCGGCCGCATTTTCCCAGTTCAAACGAACATGGCTAATACTGTATTCCGATTTCAAGTCGACCGTAATAAATTGCGGGTCGCTGAAAGCCGATTCCCAACGCGTGTCCGCTTTGCCGTCAACGGCGAAGCTGCCGGGTTTGTTCGGATTATCGGAAGTCATTGTCGGCTTATTCAATGCCAAGTTAACGGTTGGCGATGGATAAACGGTCAATTTGGCCGATGCCTTTAACCCGTTGAACGTTACCGTGATTTCTTCTTCGCCTTCGGAATTCGCGACTAAGCTACCGTTATCGGCCTGGGATACGATTCCGTTCTTGAAGCTGAAGGCAACGTCCTTCATACCGAGGGCGTACACCGCTCCGTAAGCATTAGTTGCTTTAATCGTCGGAACGATAGGAACGCCGACTTCAACCGATGAATCGACGAGCAACTCCAGCTTAACCGGTGTTACGTCTGCAGGTTTGACGGTTTCGACCGTAATGGAACTGCTCTTTCCGCCTGAAGTCGCGGTGATCGTTGCCGTTCCTGCAGCCTTCGAAGTAATCACGCCGTTCTCGTCGACCGAAGCAACGTCATTATTGCTCGATTTCCAGTCGATTCCAACCAGCTTGCGATTATTGATCTGAGCCATGTAATTGGCGGGATACTCTCTGAAGTCTCCGAACAAGTCCAATTGAACTTGGGACCCGATGACCGCATTCATTTTTCCGGAAATGACCGCGTCGTTATGAATGTATACCTTCGTTACGAGAGGGTCGAAGGTGTACTTCATCTTGCCGCCCGTAACCGTCATCTTGCCGGTGCCGAGCAAATCTCCATCGCTATGCGGGAGATACGTCTTGTCGGCACCGTTACCCGTAATGATGTATTTGACTCCGCCTACTTCCCAACTCTGAAGAGAATGCAAATGTCCAAAAATGCTGTAGATATCCGTGTCCGGATGCTGGAGCTTATAATCGCTCAGAATAGACTCGTATTTCGCGGCATCCTTCGGATCCATTTCATGCTTGGTGCCGAATGCGTCGCGCGTAATAACATGGTCAAGAACGATAACGTTTTTCTTCTTATTCTTCTTTAATACTTCTTCCAACCAATGGAACTGCGTGGAATCCGACAAGGTAAGACTTTGGATGTAGGCCGAGTTCAACATGATGATCAGCGTATCTCCATAGTCGAAATGCATCGTCGGCGAACCGAACTTCTTATAGTAGATATCCAAGGTGTTCTGGAACGCTTCGTGATTACCCGCAAGTACGAAGAACGGTTTAGAACCCGGAGCTCCGAAATACTTGTTGACGAAATTCGACGCGTCATCATATTGCTTCTGCGAGCCGTCGTCCACGATATCGCCCATATGCATCACTAACGAAGTATCGTCCTTAGCAACTTGAGCGAACAACTTATCGGTAAACGCGTTGCCTTGCGTATCCGGAATAAGCGAAATTTTGAAGTTATCTCCATCTTTCGGTTGCGGGATCGACTCGAGGGTCAAATTATCCGAGTAGGTTGCCATCGCATTACCGGCCTTATCTTTGGCGTCGATGCTTAACGCATACGTGCCGTTCGCCAAATCGCTCGTAGGCTCCGCATATCCCCAGCCTGTAGCCGCATCGTAGTAGACGGGCAATTCCATGCCATTCATCTTCACGGAGATGCTGTCCGCGTCTACTTGGCTTTTGCCGTCGAGAAGCTTGAACGTGACTCTTGGCGTCGGAATCTTCACTTTGACGTCTTTGTTCGGAGTAACGTCCGTCATCGTCGGCGGCGTAATGTCCGGAGTCAAATCCAAATGATAAGTTTTGTCGATATAAGGTACGGATTGATTGCCGGCTTTATCGTAGGCTTCTACGAATACTTTGTAATCTCCCTCGGTCAGGTTGTCCAATTTAAAGGACAGACGACCCGTATTCTTGTCGAAATTATACGGTTGAACCGTACCGTTTACCTTAACGGTAATTTTGCTTTCGTCTACTCCGGAGAGACTATCGGAAATCGTAGTCGAGAAATCAAGGGTATTGCTGAACAAGCCATCCGATGAAGGACTTGTCTCGGTAAACTCCGGACCGCTAGTATCCGTAACGTCGTCCGTATAAATATATTTCATATCATCGAAATATACCGTGCCGGAATAGGCCGGCTTCGATTTTGTCGTCTCAACCATATACAAATAGTTAAGCGTAATCGGCAGCTTCCAGCCTTCAGGGATAGGTACCTCTAGATACTTCCAACCAACCCAGTTGATATCGTCCGTTTCCGTTGTTAGGTCGAGCGTTTTATCCGCGCCGCCTGATGAATCTCTGAATATCGCTCTTAACCAAGGAGACTTGCCGTCCCCGTTTACCCAAATTCCGAATTTTTTCGGATAAACGTCGGTCTTATACGTGGAAAGCATTTGATTCGCAAGAGTATCAGACCATTTCGTGCCCGTATACCAGTGCGGGATCCAGTTCAGCGTTCCGTTCGAATTTTTGTTCGTCCACTTGCTGAGGTCATAATCGAATTTAAAACTTTTGCTTCCCGAATGCTTAACCGCCGTCGAGATGCTCAAATACGGGCTTGTTCCTGCGCTTCCCGCATATTGGGAAACGCTATTAAAGCCGATTCCGCTTAAGTGGTAACCTTCGATCGGGTACGTCTCGAAATTATCGATCACTTGCTCTTTAATGCCGACCGTTACGAGCGTCGTTAACGTCTTACCCGCAACCGTTACCGTAAGCGTTGCCGTTCCGTTACTATCGTTGGAAGCGACCAGTCCGCTCTCGCTCACCGTACCGATGTTGCCGGAAAGGCTCCACGTTGCCACGGATGGGTCTATGAAGACTTCACTACCGGTTGCATCGGTAGCGACGAATCCAAACTGCTTACTCGCGTTATTGTTCATAACCACGTTGGTACTCGTCAAAGCAACGGTAGCCACGGAATCCACTACCGTCACCTTCGCGCTGCCCTTCACGCCGTCGACCGTCGCGGTTACTTCGCCGCTTCCGGCTCCGGTATTCGCGATAAAATGACCGTTCTCGTCGATGGCTCCGATTGTCGTCTCCCAGCTGACTGGACGATCGCCTTTGTCGATCGGGTTGCCGAATTCATCCGTTATTCGGATGGAGAAATCGGATTTAGAACCCTGCAGTAGCGTAGTGTTCTTATCGACGACCACATTGCCGACCGTCGCGCCTTTCGTCGCCGTGCTGACGAATAGCAAGGAGCTGGAAACGAGTCTCGATCCGTTGACATCGCTAGGATGGCTTACGGTTACCGGACGATCGCTGCCTGCCTGGCGAACGATCATCTCCGTTGAACCGCCGCCGTCCAGATTAAGCGCATTGACGGCTCCCGCTTCCAATAAATATTTTCCAAGATCGGGAAGACCTGTTCCAATGCTACCCGTATAGCTGGAGCCTGGCTTGTCTACGGTTACCACGACAAGGCTTCCGTCTGCCTTCATGCCTAATGCCGTACGCGCGTTAGCGGCCGGATCGCCGGTCGTCACCGCTACGCCGTCGCGTACAAGCCAAGCGTTAGAGGTGATCGACGTCACGATATTGTTGTTCATGATATCTTTGTTCGCTGCGTCTTTACCCGCATACAAATCGTAAGTAAAGCTCACCTCGGCGTTCGTCTGAAGCGCCTGGACGATCGGTTTCGATGTACCTACGCCTTCCAAGACGACGGAGTCATCCGGAATATCAAAGCCTTCCGTATCGGTTACGCTAACAACGGTACCCGTGTAAGTTTGCCCCGGGTCGACGCCGCCGTCGAAATGGTTGACGCGGATCAACGCGAACACGGATTTACCTTTGTCCGCGGCATAGTTATGCGTCATTTTGCGCGTTTTCGTAATTTCGCTCGTATGGATAACCAAAGCGTTATTGACAGCCTGGTTTCGGTTCAGCAGGTTTACGCCATAGACGGCTCCCGCGACCGAAAATTTACCCTCCGCATGAACTTGGGTAATACCGGGCTTATTTGTATTGTCCATAAAGAAGCTAGTGCGGTAGTTGGCGGCCGTTTCATCCGGTGCCTGGCTGATAATCAGCTCGCCATCCTTCATTATTAACCCTAGCGGATTTCCGGATGCCGGATCGATATCGTAAAAATCGCCGTCGACTCCGGCAATGACTTGATTGCCTTTCAGAATTTCCCGGTTTGCCTGATCGCCGACCGTTTCCACGGCACTGATGGTATCGTACGCCTTGGCAGTGATGATCTTCGTATTCGAATCGGCCGGATTAATATCCAGACGGTTAACGACTACTCGATTGTTCGGTTTATAGTAGCTATTGTATTCCTCCGAGGTAAAGTGGACGCCGGAGGAAATTTTCTCGCTTTTCAGAACGTTTACGTCGCCCGGCGGGGCTGCATTGGCCGTCAATCCCCCTACGGTCGTCAAGTTTAACGCCGTTGCGAGTACCAGCAGCATTGCCGGCATTTTCTTGGTTCTAATGTTCCTTATCATACTTCTCAAGCTGCTCACTCCCTTTATGTAACTGCGCATGATGAAATAAAACCGATTGCTTGATAGGCTTGTTTACGGATGAAGCTTTAATAAACTAAACTCTCTCCTTTCGATTTAACTTGTTTGTCTGAAAGAGTTGTTTTCCGACAGTTCTATCAGTTTATCTATTGATCATCAAATCATCTCAAGAATACATGCCGTATTTTGTTAAAATAAATGCCCTCGAATTTCCATAACCTTCTGTTTCCTTGGCGCAGTAAATGAGTTGATGCACAAGAATAACGGCTTCGCCGTCCTTGGGACGGAAGGTTACGTTTGTATCGAGCGATCTCTGGACGGGTTATTCGGCGAAGTTAGGGCCGCGAGAGACAAATAACCCGGTTTGAACGGGTTATTCGGCAAAATTGGGACCGCGAGAGACAAATAACCCGGTTTGAACCGGGTTATTCAGTGAAGTTGGGGCCGCGAGAGACAAATAACCCGGTTTGGACGGGTTATTCGGCGAAATTGGGACCGCGAGAGACAAGTAACCCGGTTTGAATGGGTTATTCAGTAAAGTGGAGTTTGTGGTTACTTGTGTTCAATCAAGTAAACCGGTTCAGCCGTCCTTGGACGGCTATAACCGTTTGTATCGTGTTACTAGATGAGTAAAAATAAAGAGTTCATAATTTTATACTTTCTGAGTAGAGTAGAGAACTGAAATTTCATTGGAGGGCGTATGCCCTCCTTTTACTTTTCCAGCTCCCCCTGCATCAAACCGGACGTGAAGTTTTCCCTCATCCGGCTTTCCGATGTTCTTCTTC
>NZ_QRDY01000043.1 GCF_003386205.1 Cohnella lupini | reverse complement strand
TTGGCTAACGTATCGCGAAAGATCGGAAAGGGAAGAGCGATCGTATCGTCTGTCGACGTGCTTCTAAGCTGCTTGAAAAGCTCTTGAATGGGAGCAGGGAACTGATCCACCACGCTTTCGCCGTCTTGCGGGACGAAAGCATCGAAGAATACCAAACGTTTGATGCGATCGGGAATTTGTTCAGCGGCCTTCTCCACGACGGTACCGCCGAAGCTATGTCCGAGAAGGACAATATCGTGAAGGTTTTTCTCTTTGATATAATCGACGACCGAGGTTGTGATTTGTTCGTGAGTCACATTCTGGGCTGCATTCGCGCCATGCCCTGCATATTCCGGCGTATAGACGGCGTATCCCATGTCGCGAAGTGCTTCGGCCACTCCATTAAAGTAGCTGCTGTCGGCCCAAGCGCCGTGAACGAGTACGAAGGTCAGCGGATGCCGTATGGATTCTTTTTCTCCAACTGCTTTAAGCGCGTCCACGGTGTCATACGAACGGCCCTTGATGGTTGATTTCGGCTTGAAAACATCCAAACCGTCCACTTGTACATAACCGTTAACCTTGTTGAGCGTAATGCGGCTGGAAACGATTTGATACTGATTGACTAGGGTATCACGTACCGAAACGAGAGAAGAACCTTTTTCCGTTTTTTGAGCGGCGTGAACCGGATTGCTGATATTCAAGCTGAGTAACGCCAACGAGGCAACTAAAGATGCAACGACCATTTTGTTTTTCAAGTTCATGATTATAACCTCCGGATTAGTTTGATTTTTATTGGGCTTCTGAGAACGATAATAACAAAATCAAATTACACTTAACCGTAACTTTGTCACACTCGAATTGAATCCCAATAGCTTCACGTACTTTCTCAAAAATCCTGTCGAAATATGTTTAAATGTTGTGTACCATGGATGAAGCAGGTTTGGATAATGTTCAAGAGGAGGCAAGGTTTAATGTGGAAGCGGTTCCTTGTGAGGCGTAGAAGCGTGATTCTTACATGGCTGTTGTCCTATCTGGCGATATTAACCGTGCCGATCCTGATCAGCGTATTTGTCTACTATCAATCTCAAGAGACATTAAAGAGTGAAATTCACCGGGCGAACAACGTTTTGTTGAAGGAAGTCAGGGAGGTCATAGACAATCAAGTCCAGAACGTCGAACGGCTGACAACGGAGTTAACATGGAATGTACGCATTCGCGGCTTTATGTTCTCAAGCCTGTACAAAAAACCGGGAAGCCTGAATCCGGAACTCTATAATCTACATCTGGCCGTTAAAGAAATGGCCATCTACCAGTCGCTATATCCTGCCATTAAAAACTATTATATCTATTGGAAGGATCAGGACCTCGTCTTCGAGCCGGGTGTATATCGGACGAGCAGGTTAGCGTACGACACTATCCATGAGAACGAAACGATCTCTTACGAAATCTGGCTCAATCTGATGCAGAAGAAGAACACGGGGCATTTCATCAAGCTTGAGAATAAGGATCCTTCCGTAAGCACGCTCGCCTACATCCATTCTTTTCCGGGAGAGAGGCTGGAGAGTTCGCCGGGAGCGACGGTCGTGCTGCTCGATACCTCCAGGCTGATGGAAACGATCCGCAACGTTCAGGATTTCAGTAGCGGTCAAGTATTCGTTCTGAATCAAGACAAGCAGGTGCTCTTGTCCACGGATAAGAGTATGGAACCATTATACTTATCCGACCTAGCCTTCGCGGACGATTACGGATCTTACTTCGACGATTACGAAGGAAAACATTCAGAGTTCATGTATATCAAATCCGACAATTCGGAGTTAACCTATGTGACTGTCGTACCTAGCTCTCTGGTCTGGCAGAAGACATACTATCTGAGAAGCATCACGTACATCGGCATGCTTGTTAGTTTGATTGGCGGAGTATGTCTTTCGATCGTCTTCCTGCTTCGGAACTATAGTCCGATTCAGCGATTGCTTCAATTGCTCAGAGCCGGGGAGAAAACGTCTCCGGAATCCGAAGGTAATGAGTTCTTGCATATTCAGAAGGCGATATCCGATACGTTAAACGAAAAAGAACAAATTCAAATGCGAATGAAGCAGCAATCGAATATGCTGCGTTCCAATATGCTTGTCCGAATATTAAAGGGCAAGGTAGGTACTTCGATAGCATTAGACGAATCGCTCGCGACTTTCGATGTCCGCTTCCACTCGGATCAATTCGCGGTCATTCTCTTCTATATGGATTATGAAAGGTTTTTCGAACATATGGAGACGGTATCCGTCATGGACAAGCCGCGTCTGATGCAATTCATCGTTTCGAATATCGTGGAGGATCTAGCCAAGGAGAAACATGGCGGATTCGTCTGCGAGATCGATGACAATATGGCCTGTCTGATTAACTTCAAAGAGGGAAGCCGCGAGCAGCAGCGGGAGGATATCAAAGCGCTGGCTGAACAGGCTCGACAATTCCTAAGCGAGAAGTTTAACATTCGGACCCTTGCGTCGATCAGTGATATTAAGACCTCGATTGATGATATCCCGCAGGCTTATCGAGAGGCGGTGGACGCCATGGAGTATATGATCGTAGTCGGAGATTCGGGAATCGTCACTTATGAAGAACTTCATAGAGACGAATCGAATCATCTACAAACCAGCTATTATTATCCCATTCAGATCGAACAGCAGCTTATTAATCATCTTAAATCAGGGGATGCCAAGACAGCCGAATCGATTATTCGGGATATTATAGCGAAGAACATGGGACAGTCCATCATTTCCGTGGAGCTCGTCAAGTGCTTGATGTTTAACTTAACTAGCACTCTAATCAAGGCGATCGGAGAGATCGGCAATGTAGAGGAAAGCTCCTTCATGAACAATTCGATGCGAATCGCGGAGCTGATGGCTTGCGAATCCATTAAGGAGATGGAGCTCCAGTTATCTTCAGCAGCACGGGAGGTATGCGAATACGCTTCGCTTAAGCAGAAGCAGCAGTTGAATTCGACCCGCAATCAAGCGCTTGAAGCTAGAAGCGCCGACATCGTCGCATTCATATCGAACAATTATACGGAAGCGAACTTGAATATTTCCATGATCGGCGAACGATTCGGAATGACGCCTACCTATCTATCGAAGCTGTTCAAGGACCAGACGGGGAAAGGGCTATTGGATACGATCAACCATTACAGAATGGAGTATGCCAAGACGCTTCTGAAAGATCAAAGCAATAGCATCAAATCGATATCCGGCCAGGTCGGCTTTCACGATATCAATACGTTCATTCGAACCTTCAAGAAATATGAAGGAGTTACGCCAGGCCAGTACCAGAAAATGATATAGCTACGATTAAGAGAGCATTCCGGGAGGCAAGCGCCGGAAATCTCTTTTTTTTGTTCATGCGATACGATATTCGTGATATTGCGTATGGGATTCGGGAAAAAGTCGATGCTAAACGTGATTTAGACGATCGGATTTGCGTTGTTGACGATTCTCAGGTGCTTGTTTCCACAGCATAATCGGTAGTGAGACGTCTCAAACTTCAAACGGGATAAATAGAATCGGGAGGTTACATGCATTATGAGGGGAATATCCGCACATAGAACAAAGCTCGTAGTAACAGCGCTTACCGCAGTCATGCTGTTGATCGCTGGGTGCTCGGGCAATAATAACGGCGCGAATTCGGCGGCCTCATCCGGAGGAAGTAGCTCGGAACCAGCTTCTCAAGAAGGCGCGTCGGTATCCTATCCTATTACAACGGACCAAACGTTGACTTATTGGGCGGAATATAACACGACCAAATCGACGATAGACGAGGTTCCTTTCTTCCAGGAGTGGCAGAAGCGTACCGGCGTACCGCTCAAATTCACTAGTCCGCCCGCAGGGCAATCGAAGGACGCGCTTAACATCCTTCTGGCATCCGGCGACTTGCCGGACATGATCGAATATGACTGGTTTAACTTCCCGGGCGGCCCGGAGAAGGCGATAGCAGATGGCTACATTCTGAGATTAAATGACGCGATCGACAAATATGCGCCTAATCTCAAAAAGTATCTGCAAGAGCATCCGGAAATCGATAAAATGCTAAAAACGGATAACGGAAGCTACTATACGTTTCCGTTCTTACGCGGGGACCCCTTGCTGCAGGTCTATCAAGGACCGATAGTGCGCGGAGATTGGCTGGAAGAGCTCGGTCTGCAAACTCCGGAAACGATCGACGAATGGCATACCGTTCTCAAGGCGTTCAAGGAGCAAAAAGGCGCAACGGCTCCATTGTCGTTTCAAATGAGCTTTCTTAATGAAGGAGCGTTCGTAGGAGCATTCAATGCAAGCCGAGTGTGGTATCAAGAAGATGGCGTCGTGAAGTACGGCCCGATGCAATCTGGGTATAAGGACTTCCTGAACACATTTCACAATTGGTATGACGAGGGTCTGCTCGATAAGAACATCGCCAATGTAGACGGCAAGGCGTTGGATGCCAACATCACTACAGGCGCAACCGGGGCAACCGTCCATAATTCCGGTAGCGGGATCGGGAAGTGGACGCCGTTATTGGTCGAGAACGATCCGAAGGCGAAGCTAACCGCCGCGCCTTATCCGGTTATCAATAAGGGAGACATACCGAAATTCGGACAGAAAGATCCGATATACACCACGGGAACTAACGTCGCTATTACTTCGAAGGCCAAGAATGTTGAGCTTGCCGCTCGTTTGCTGGACTACGGGTATAGCGATGAAGGACATATGTATTTCAATTTCGGGCAAGAAGGACTTAGTTACGAAATGAAAGGCGATCTTCCTACTTATACGGATCTCTTGATGAATAACCCGGAGAAGCTGTCGCCTTCGCAAGCAATGTCTCTGTATATTCGCGCTAATTACGGCGGTCCGTTCGTTCAGGATAAGAGATACATCAAGCAGTACCTGACTCTTCCGGAGCAGCAATCCGCGCTAGAAGTTTGGACGAAGACGGATGTCGATAAATACAAAATTCCTCAAGTAACGCCAACGCCCGAGGAAGCCTCCGAGCTTGCGCAAATCATGAACGACGTGAACACGTTAATCGACGAAATGACGCTTAAGATCATTCTCGGCAACGAGAAAGTGGACGCTTACGACGGGTACATGGAAAAGTTGAAGTCTCTGAAAATCGATCGCGCGATCGAAATTCAGCAGGCTGCATTGGATCGGTACAACAAACGCTAGAAATAGAAGTGTTAGGGGGGACGGAGCCATCAGGCTTCGCCCTTCTCCGATAAGGAATGGTGATTCATGAATAAAGCAACCTTTAGCGGAAGGCTCTTTCGAGATTTCATTACGAACAAGTACTTGTATTTAATGATGCTTCCCGTTGTCGCTTATTATGCCGTATTTCAATATGCTCCGATGTACGGCGTGCTCATTGCCTTCAAGGACTACTCGCCTTTGAAGGGTATCATGGGCAGCCCGTGGGCGGGCCTGGAACACTTTAAAGCATTTTTCGATAGTTACTATTTCCTGCGGGTGCTGAAGAATACCGTCATCATCAGCGTCTATTCGCTTTTGTTTGAATTTCCCGCACCGATCCTGTTGGCGTTGATGATTAACGAGGTTCGCAGCAGACGGTATAGGAATCTCGTACAGACCGTTACTTATATGCCCTATTTCATATCCATGATCGTAATCGCCGGATTGATAAGGGATTTCACGGATAGCGGCGGCGTGGTTAACACCTTGTACTCCTATTTCGGCGGAGACGGAACCTCCATGTTGCAGCAATCCGGACTCTTCCGTCCTCTCTATATTCTGTCGGAAATCTGGCAAAAAATAGGCTGGGAATCGATCATTTATCTTGCCGCGCTGATGGCCATCGATCAAGAGCAATATGAAGCGGCTCGGATCGACGGGGCTGGACGGCTCAAGCAAATGTGGTATGTCACTCTTCCGGGCATCTTGCCGACGATCGTAATTTTGTTCATTCTACGGATGGGTAATTTGCTCAATGTCGGGTTCGAGAAAATCATCCTGCTCTATAATCCGGTCATTTACGACAAGGCTGACGTTATTTCTTCCTTCGTCTATCGGAAAGGGCTACTCGAATTCAGCTGGAGTTACAGCACCGCGGTTGGCGTGTTTAATTCCCTTATTAATCTAACCCTGCTCGTCTTAGCCAACTGGATCAGCAAACGAGTCAGCAACAACAGTCTATGGTAAGCGCAAAGGGCGCGTCGGCGTCGACCGTCCGTCGGGAGGTACTGATGTGAGAGTGGGTTATGGCGAAAGAATATCTTTGTATTTCATCTACTTCGTGCTGTTTCTATTAATTATCGTTACGCTATATCCGCTTCTGCATGTCATATTCGCTTCCTTCAGCAATCCGAATGAAATTATTGCTCACAGGGGACTAATGTGGAAGCCGCTCGGCTTTAACCTTGAAGCCTATAAGATGGTGTTTACTAATCCAAGCGTCTATATCGGCTATCGGAACACCCTGTTTATCGTCGTCGTAGGCGTTTCGTTAAACCTGTTGATTACTGCACTAGGTGCCTACGTGCTCTCGCGAAAAAACGTCATGTGGAACAATTTCTTCATGATGATGATCACTTTCACTATGTTTTTCAGCGGAGGGCTTGTTCCTCTGTACTTGGTCGTTAAGGGAGTGGGTTTATCCAATACCCTATGGTCGACGATATTGCCCTTTGCCGTATCGACCTTTAACCTGATTATCATGAGAACCTCCTTCAAGTCGGTGCCGGACAGTCTGGAGGAATCGGCTAAGATCGACGGGGCTAATCACTTCGTTATCCTCTTCCGCATCATCGTTCCATTGTCGCTTCCCGTGCTTGCGGTTATGGGGCTATATTACGCGGTGGAAAAGTGGAATGGTTGGTTCTATGCGTCTATCTTCATTCAAGACCATAACTTGTTCCCGCTGCAAATTTTCCTAAGGGAAATCCTGATTCTTAGCTCGACGGATACGATTACTTCCGGTGCGGCCGTCGGGGAGCAGGTTCAGATCGGAGCAACGATCAAGTACGCAACGATTGTTGTAGCTACGTTCCCGATTCTATGCGTCTATCCGTTTATCCAACGATTCTTCGTAAAAGGAGTTATGATCGGAGCCTTAAAAGGGTGAGATGCAAGAAACATATACAACAAATCCATAGAAATGACCTATTAAAGGAGCATCATCCCTTAATAGGTCATTTCCATGTTTACCGCCTTCATTCCTTATCTGAGGGTGGTTATGGGATGGTTTTCTGGCCCGGGAGTGCCTCTTTCATTTGCGGTCGTGTTATGATAAGTGGGTTGAAGGATGGCGATTTGCGAAAAAGGGGATATCGGAATGGCGCGGCTAGTCTTCTTGGGATGCGTAGCGTATTTAGCAGTCGGGCTTGGACAATTGGTCGTCGGTACGATAATGGAGCCTATGGTTGATACTTACGGGGTACGGTACGGCGACGGCGGTCAGCTCGTCATGAATCAGTTTCTGGGCGGGATGGTCGGAATCACGCTTGCTCCGTGGTTGATCGGAAGAATCGGGAAGAAAACGTTATTGCTATCCGCGCTAGTCATTATGGCTATCGCTCAAGGCATCTATTCTTTGCAGCCGGATTGGGGAGTCATGCTTGCCGTGGGACCCTTGGCCGGATTCGGTTTCGGTACGACGGAGGCGGTCGTTGGATCCTTCGTCATCGGCTCGGCACTGGGCAACGCCAACGTGGCGATGAGCCGTATCGAGGTGTTCTTCGGAGTCGGAGCGCTATTAATGCCGTTCGCGGGCGCGGCGCTTATCTCGAGCGGACATTGGGACTTGGCGTTCGTGGTCGTGGGCGTCGTGACGGTGATCACGATTGTGATGTGGCTCCTGTTCTGGCCTAAAATTCTGGATAGGAAGCCGCTTGAGAATGCTGCCCATGAAGAAATACGACTATTAAGCATGCCTCATCGGGGAATGACCTTGGTTGTTCTGGCTGCGTGCTCGCTGTTCTTCGTCGTCTACGTCGGGTTCGAGATGAGCTTCATCCATTACCTGCCTTCGTTGTTGGTCAACAACAACGGATTGTCGGATTCGACGGCTTCGTTGTCCCTGAGTATTTTCTGGGGGGCGATGGTTATCGGACGGCTTGTTTCCGGTCACGCGGCGGACCGTTGGGGCGGAGGGGCTTACATGCTCGCGACTTGCGTTGCGGCTGCGGTATTCTTCGTACTGATGGGCGGTTTGGAAAGCGTATGGGCGACGTTCGTGCTCACTTTCTTGGCGGGGCTGGCGATGTCCGGCATGTTCGCGATCGCGCTTGTATTCGCCAATCGGGCGGTGCCCGGGATGACGGAGCGGACGACCAGCCTGCTGATGGCGTGCGGCGGAATTGGCGGGGCGCTCATGCCTCGCCTGACGGGATGGTTTCTGGACGAGAACGGCGCGGACGCTACCCGGTGGTTGTTCGCGGGTATGGCGGTCTTGATGCTTGCGGTCATCGCGTGGGCGCTGCTGTCGGCTAGGTCTCTAGAGCGGTTGCGGGCCGGGACGGCTTAGGGAGTGGAAGATGGGGTAGATTGGTAAGAGCAGGGAAGGTAAGAAATTAAATTTATTAAGCTAAGGTGGCTGACTTATCTCATGAAAAATATCGTACCTGTAAAATGGTTGTTAGCTAGATTGTATGAGCCGGATATCGTCATCGTAGATTGCAGATTCCAGTTGGGCAATTCGAATTCCGGCCGCGAAGCTTATGAGGAGAGTCATATACCGGGAGCCGTGTATTTGGATCTGGAGAAGGATTTGTCGTCGCCGATCGGCGAGCATGGTGGACGCCACCCGCTGCCGGACATTGCGGAATTGGCGGCGCGGCTAAGCCAGGTAGGCATAAGCAACGAGTCGCGCGTCGTTGCATACGACGATCAGGGCGGCGCGATGGCTTCGCGATTGTGGTGGTTGCTGAAATATCTCGGCCATGAAGCGGTGTACGTCTTGGAAGAGGGATTCGGCGCATGGAAGAAGGCCGGGTTGATTACGACGGCCGATCAGAAGGTGCTCATCCCGGGGCGTTTTCTCGCGACCGTGAAGCATAACATGCTGGCCGAGGTCGACGACGTTCGCGAATCGCTGGGCAAAGCCGGCGTTACGCTGGTGGATTCGCGCGAAGCCCCGCGTTATCGCGGGGAGGCGGAGCCGATCGATCGGGTGGCCGGGCATATCCCGGGCGCGAGGAACTTTTTCTGGGCCGAGGGCCGTCGGCCCGATGGCACGTGGAAGAGCGCGGACGAGCATCGCGAGCGGTTCGCGGGGTTGGAGCAGGACGACGAGATTATCGTCTACTGCGGCTCTGGGGTGACGGCGACTCCCAACGTGTTGGCGTTGGAGGAGGCTGGGTTTACCCGCGTGAGGCTGTACGCGGGGAGCTGGAGCGATTGGATTAGTTATGAGGGGAATGGGGTGGCTGTTGGGGACGAGAAGAATCAGTAAAACTCATATTAGTATTGAATCTAGAAATACATCGCCATATGGCCTTTGTGCCCCGGCGATGTATTTTCTATGCTCTGAAGTCAACACGGAGTCAACAACCTAGCCCTTAAAGTCCTTATAGAACTAGCTAGATCGCCATTTTCACTTCCATCATTGAGATACTGCCCCCCGACTCCTGTATTTGTGAGCTTGTACGCAGGGATCAACAGACAATCAACGTTGAAATAAAGATTGTTTTGGTGACTTCCATTCACTGACCATGATATATGTCTTTCTCTACAGTGCGTTGAGTTTTGTTTTTCAGTATTGAGACCGCTTAGCTTTAGTTTCTTTGTTGCCTACTTCTTCACGGAAATGTACAGGGAGAGTGTTAGTGTTCTAAACTATTATTTATTGACTATTTTATTGTTGCATTTAAGATAAATTGGTACAATTTTACTACACTCTGGCTTGGAGGTTTGTTCTCATGGCAAAGGTAATAAGCGAGACACCATTGAATAATATTGAAGCAGAAACAATGGAGGCTTTGTCAACCGCAACTATCCAAATTTTTAAACGGATTACTTCAGGGAGGTCTGGTGCTTCCGTTTTTTTTGCCATGATTTTTACCCCTGAAAAACGAATGGTAGTTGCCAAAGTGCAACCATTGTCAGAGGAAGGGGATGAGTATCAATTTCATACCACGGCTAAAGAAATCGGTAAAAGGACAGATACGTCTAGGTTTATTCCCGATATTGTCGAAATTGCTGATGCAGGAAATGGGTGGTACTGCATTTTGTATGAAATTGCAGGAAATTCCTTGCTGCACAGTACTACTTTAAATGGTGCGTTGTTAGACGAAGCAATTCAACCACATGAACTACCAATTATTTGTTCACAAGTATCAGAATTAATTTTTCGATGGAATGCTTTGAGCGATAAAGTGGCTTTAGTTTCACCCGCTGCAACTCTGAAAAAAATGCTAGGGAAGAGAAATGATGATAAATTAAAAAAAGTTTTTGAAGATTTGGGTATCTCTAGAACTGATAAATGGCTTGGGTTCGAAGGCCACGGAATGACCTTGCCCAACCCATATGCTTTCTTAGATGATATGCATTGGGCGCATAAACAAATTACCGATTTCGAGGGTCCTAGTCACGGGGACTTGCACGGCGAGAATATTATTATCTCCTCCTATGGGTTCTCCTTGATAGACTTTGGAGAAATGCAAAATGACATTAATATATTTTATGATATAAGATACCTTGAGTTACACTTACTTATGGATTTTTTACTCTTTTCGTCGGATTACGATAAACAATATTGGGGTGAATTGTGCGGGGTATTAACTCAATCCGATGATTTCTTGATTAATTCGGACCTGATTCCACCAGGCAAAGGCAGAATGATTATTTTTAATTCTATTCCTCAACTTCGCTCAGCAATTCATCGCATCTTCTCCGACAGGCCTGTAAGAGAAATCGCAGAAATCCCGTTTTATTTGGCAGGTGTGGCAAGTGGCCTAAATTTCATGCGAAAAACGAAGGATCCAAATAAACGGATTGCCGCTTTAATGTATGCGTCCTATAACTTAATGGCAGCAATGAAACACAAAAATATAAGTCTTTACAAACCAAGTTCGAACAAACCAGTACCATGGATGCAACAAGAGATCGATAAACTCGCCGAATACTTACGGTTTACGAACATATTTAACAATCATGATAATATCGCTCTGGTGATTGGTCCGAATTTATTGAAACATTATGGATTCCTCTCCGATTATGAAATTGCCTCTCAATACTCGAATGGTATCCAATTTGACTCCGAATTGGATCTTTTGGATTATGCTTTTGTCAATAATGAACATTCGACACCAAATCTTCTAATGGATTTTGTCAACCGAGGCGGTATCAATTCAAACAATGACTTACTTAAAAGTTTAAAATTATTGTTGAAACCGAAATGGTCATCAATTTTAAACTGGGGTCTCTCGATAGATTTACATACAACTGCCATCGAACTGAACCCTGATCAAGAATACTTGAGATTGACGGGCGAAAACGATTTAAGGTACTTAAGAGTGGATACATGCGCTTGGATTAACCTGCGAGGTGATTCCACGGATGCGGATACTTTCGTCTTGGGTTTAAATCAGTGGAAGAATAAAAGAAACAGTCGGAAGCGAGATGCGTTGCTAGAAGGACTATTTTCATTTTATGATTATGAGCCAACTTTTTTGTTGTTGGGATTTGCGGAAGCCGAAGCAAAATTGTTGATTGATGAGTTCAAAGCTTTCTTGCCTAGATCAAAAACGTTTATCGTCGGCCCCCGATTCGAAGGGAATTGGAACAAACCTTCTCCAGAATTTATTGGTTTGTCTATCGAACAAACTCTTGAAGCGTTTGCGCAAATGCCTGAGAGTAAGCGAACAAGACAAGAGGTATCAATTACTTTTCATCACCCACACGACGGACTGAAGATAATTCAATTATTGCAGCATGATTTCGATATATTATCACGAAATCTCGAAATACTTCACGATCACTCAGAGGCATATTTACTCGAAGGTGAAGATAAATTGGGGAAATTTTATTTTGGCCATACGATTTCTTGGACAGAGATATCCAGAAAATATGATATCAACAGAGATGTTACACAGCGTATTGAGAGACAACTAATTGAGGATTTGGAAGCGGGCAATCCGTATCGATTAAACCTTGTTTCAGAGAGAGCCTCAGGATCCACTACAATTGGTAGAAGAGTCGCTTGGGATATCTACAACAAAAAAAAGGTTCCCGTTGTAATGATTAAGGAGTATACGCCCGATCTTATCGTACATTTACAAGTTCTAAAAGAGACTTTCAAACGCAGCTTTCTAATCATTGCTGATGAAGACTTTATTTCAGTGGATGAATCGGAATTTTTATTCGATTCGATCCAAGCGAATAGAATACAGGCAGTCATGCTTCGTATTTTTTGTAACTCGGTGAACTTAAACCTTGCAGTGTCTATCGAAGAGTACACCAGAAAGGATTTGAACTCCCAATCCAAAAGGAGTTTTTACCTTGAGGATCGATTAGTCGAAAATGAGTACAAACAATTAGTTTCCACAATCGGTCGCTTCGTTCCAAGTGTGCAAGATAAGCCCATTCCCAGTGTAGAAAGCAGTAAGTCATTGTTCCTGACCATGCTGTCTTTGTTTGAACGGGACTTCGTAACGCTGGATCGATACGTATCCAAAAGTTTGGAGGGAGCCATAAACCGAAATGAACGTAAGATTCTCGTTAATTTAGCCCTTTGCAGTTTGTTTTCCAAACGGGGTTTTTCCGCTAACTTTATCGCAAATACTTTCAATATCAATCATCTGGTTGGAGTGGATGAAAAGGTTGCTTTTGTTGATCGAACGATTAAAACGTACTTAAATAAATTGTTCATTTATAGGGAAACACAAACAGGTAGCCTTGGATATACCGCGCGTCATCCACTGCTTGCAGAAAGAATTATTGATTATTTTGAAGGCAAGCATTGGCGGATTGAAGTATGTAAACTAGTGCAAGAGATCTTAAGGGCTTTACCGGTAGATGGTCCTGGGAAACAATCATCCATACATTTTTGTTATGCTCTCCTAAACGGTAGCGAGCAACGGATAAGAAATGCATTGGATCGCTATATCGATGTAAGTTATTTTATTAGTTTTGTCAGAACGCACGTTGCATCTCAACTGAAAGATGTATTTGAGTTGTGCTCGAAAAAGTACAAAGAGGAACTTCATTTAAGGGCCCACTTAGCAAAGTATTATTATGAATTTACGACAGATTATGAGCAAGCGCGCAGAGAATTGAATGAAATTCTTGAGGACAATGAAAGAGATACGACATTAACCCATATGATGGGTATGACATATAAGAGAGAAATTGAGTACAAAAATAAACTAACCAATGTGATCAGCGTAGATGAGTTTATTAAGCTTCTGAGTAATGCAAGAAATTGGTTCCACAAAGCGTGGACGCTAAGCTTAGAAAAGCCAAGTGGTGCCGAGCCACAGTCCGTAGGAGCGTATGTTGGAACAATTATTGACTTTATTATAAATGCCGTTAGAAAAGGAATACTAAATTATGGAGATTTTCACCTAATGAAACTGTTGGATCAAGCGGAAGCCATATTGGGAGAAGCTAAATTTTACTTGGATTATTCAGAGTCAGATTATTTGGCTAAATTGGAATCCAGGCTAGACACTCTGAGAAGTCATTTAGATGTAGTACAATTACGATCGATTTCCGAGGATGGCCATTCTCAATCAGTACTGATTTCGTTGTTATATAAACAAGCAATTTCTTTTACGCTCCATTCGCAGGAAAGGACCCAGGAATTAAATGAGTTAATTAGCGAAATCGATCATCTGAGAAAGAGGAGCCCATCCGAATCACTTGACTTATGGTGGGCTGAAATTTCTTTAAGAACCGCAAACCCACGTTTAGAAGAGATCGAAGAAGTGCTGTTACGGCAGTCTAGACCTACATTAAAGGTACATTATTTATTGATGTGTACTCAATTTAGTCTTCTTTTAAAAAATATGGAATTTGGACTTTTCGAGAGATATAAGAAGTCTAAGGAAAATTGCACAAGAATGTCGCAAAACTTGGCATGGAAAAGGAAACGAATGGATTTATTAGGCGATGACTATCAGTTAATAAAGAAAAGAGAGATTGGGGAAAGTACAGTACGACTCCTTAAGTTAAATAATATCGTCGTAAGCGAAGTCGGAGACACATTGCGGGTACACCCCTTCCTCGGAGTTGGAGAAACGATCTCGGCTTATCGCAACAAAGAATTGGAGCCACAGAGTGTGCAACGTGGTAATAAGGTCGCCGGATTTATCGGCTTTAGTTTCGAGGGGCCGCAAATATTCCACTACCATAGTGCAATGGAATAATATTTTGCTGTTCATCTATTTGCAAACAGAGTACATGGTTAATCGCCATTATAATTAACATCGAAAGCTCGTCAGAAATAATTAAACATGTATAAATGCCCGAGCAGGTTCTAAATAATTGTAAACATTTTTTAAGGCATAAGACAGCTGGAGCGATTGGATTTCTTACAGTGAGAATCCGATTGCTACGGGAGACGAGTAAGAGCCGAGAGGCGTATAGTAGTATTTCAACTTTGAATACAAACGCGTTGATCGCCCGCGCCTCCGTCGGGATCGACACTCGGCGCGAAGGAAAAGAGGTGACGAACGAATTCGCCACCTCTTTTCCCTATTTATACTGCTCTTTCACCTCGACTAAAACGCCAAGCGCATTTGATGTGTCGAAGTATTCATAAGCCTCATAGCCCTTTTCTTGTTTAAAGAGCGAATCAAAGCCTGCATTCTTCATCGTTTCTTCGTCATTTTCTAAAGGTCCGTCCGACAACAAACAAATGGAGCAAATGGACGTGCCATGTTCCTTTAACCAAGCTGCCCAGGGGTCATTATTTCCTAGAGGCTGGATAATTTCAAACCAGAAGTTATCGCTGAAAACACTCTCTACCTTCATTGGGGTATCCGTGATGTCGGCACCTTTATATTTCATATAAGGTGTTCTTACCTCTTTGTGCTCTGCATGATGCCCTGCAGGCTCTTTCCCTGTGCCTAGCAAAGTTTTATAGGCAGATACCGTTTTTTCTAAATCGTCCGTTACGACAATAACCTTAAGGATATTCGTAGATGATAATGTCATTTTTTTTCTCCCTTTATATGATCTATTTTTCTTTTCGATTATCTATTGGTGAAACCGCCGTCAGCAATAATTTCGGCGCCTGTCACATAAGACGATTCGTCGGACGCCAAGAACAAGGCAATCGCCGCAATCTCGCTAGGCTTTCCGATATGTCCAATCGGTAGATGCGAAACGATATTGCTTCGCAGTTCGTCATCGCCGCGTACGAATTCCGTAAACGCCTTCGTATCCGTTGGTCCAGGGCTTATCGCATTCGCTCGAATCCCCATTTCCGCAAGCTCTCCCGTGAACGAACGCGCCATAGACCTGACCGCGGCTTTCGCCGCGTTATAGACAATGGAGTTTTTCCCGCCCTGGAAACCTGCAATGGACGATATGAGAACGATTGAAGATTTATCGGACATATAAGGAATTAACTTCTGCACCGTGAAAAAAGCCGAAAAAACGTTAAGGTTCATGGTCAAATGAAACTGCTCGGGCGTGACTTCCGGAATCGGGCTTTGCGGTCCGTTACCGACAATCGGTAGAACGGCCTTTAATTTGCGGCCTGTTTTTTTAACGGATTCCGCTATCTTTTCTAGGTCATTCACATTCGTGGCATCGACTTGTAGAATGTCAACAACCTGACTGTTTCCCTCGAATACTTTTTTTAAGGTCTCCATATTGCGACCAGCCACAATTAAATCGGCGCCTTCGCTCATGAACCGTTCCGCGATCGCTCTGCCGATTCCGTCCGCTGCGCCCGTGACCACGACCAATTGTTTATCCAATGAGTTTCTCAATTTCATTCCTCCTAAAACCGTTTCCCCATCCTATCAAACTTCTCTTTCGCCGAGTGACCAATTTTCGGCGCTGTTTTCCACGACGCAAACTAAGATATCGTCGCGCCGAATTCCGATGTCGACTAGCCTCTTTGTTAGTTCTTTATATGTTTTTCTCTTTTGCTCAAGCGAGAACATCTGAACCATTGTGATTCTTATGATGATTAAATCTTGTCTATCGCGGTTGTCGTAAGTCGGAGAAAAAATAATTTCCCCTTCATCATGCGGTCTAAACACTTGGAAAAGATCGGTTGTATCCATGCCTAAGCCCGCAACCAACGAATGATGAACGGCATTCGATATTTCTTTTCCTTTATCCGCGAACACCGATCTATTTAAGTCGACTTGAATCAACGGCATAGTGAACTCCTTCTATTCGGTAGTATTCTGCTCTTGTTTTAATCATTTCAAGGCACCGGCGCTCATGCCTTTTTCAAAACTCTTCTGCATGAACAAATAAACGATGATTACGGGAATTGCGGTGAGCACGGCTGCCGCTAAGATCTTCGTCTGATCGTTCGTAAACTCGCCTTGGAAGTATTGCGGAAGCAGCGTTACCGTCTGCATTTCCGGGCTTTGCAAGAACAATAGCGGCAAGAGATACGTGTTCCAGGAGTTGATGAGCGTCAAAACGATAATCGATGCCGCAATGGGTCTTGTTAGCGGAAGGATAATGTACCAGAATGTCGCAAAAACGTTTGCGCCGTCCATTCTTGCCGCCTCCATCAACTGGCTGGGAATGCCGCTGTTAAAATTTCTGGCAAGTAGAATGGTAAATGGCAGTTGCAATGCCGCGGTAGGTAGAATGACGGCCCAAAAGGTGTTAAACATATGCAACTTTTGAAACGTTACGAACAAGGGGGATAACAAAATGACTTCAGGTAAAGTTAACGCGACTAGAATCAACCAGAAGAACACTTCTTTTCCGAATATGCGTAATTTGGCGAACCCGAAGCCGGCCGTCATACTGAATATATAAACCAGCGCAATGACGCCGGTCGAGATGAGGAGCGAGTTTCTAAAATAGATCGGAACGACGCCCGTATCCCATACCGCCTTATAATTTAGAAACCCCGTTCCGCCGATAGAGCCGAGAAACATTTGAACAAGCGGAATCGCATAAGGGATCGTTAGGATAAGGAGAACGATTTGCAATACGATTTTGCTTCTTAAACTTCTCGTTTCGAACATCTTATTTATCGCCTCCTTTGTTCATCCTGTTAATCAGTATGGCACCGCAAATGGCTAGTACAAGGAGCAATACCGATATGGCGGCCGCATAGCCAAGATGAGACTGCCTTATACCTTGTTTGAAAATATAGGTCCCTAAAAATTCCGTTGCGTGATTCGGTCCGCCGGTCGTAATCAGATAAGGAACGTCGAATGTTTTCAAAGAACCGATGATCCCAAGCATGGCAAGGGAAACCGTCGTGCTTTTGCAATTCGGCAATACGATGCTCAGTAAAGTTCTGAATTTACCTGCTCCGTCTAGGTGCGACGCTTCAAGCATTTCTTTATCGATTTGGCTCATTGCCGCATAATACAGAATGAAGCTCATACCCGTGAACTGCCAAATCGTAACCATCATGAGAATGTAAAGCGCCGAATCCGGTTGTGCCAACCAATCGACGGTTATGCCCAAATGAAGCGTGTCGGATAGATCTTGAAGCATTCCCTGAGGCGAGAACAGCAATCGAAATACCGGCGCCATCGTCGCGGGCGCTAAGATTGTCGGTATAAAAATCAAGCACTTATGCAAAGTCGCCAACTTTACGTTGGAATGCAAAATGGCGGCAAAGATAAAGCCCAATAAGTTTTGAATGAAAAAGGTGACCAGGAAAAATACGGCCGTGTTCTTGATCGCTTTCCAGAAAATCCAATCGGAAAACGCCTTATCGTAATTGCTCATCCCTACGGTTATCTGAATGGGATCAAGCCCGTTCCAATCTAATGTAGACAATTTGAACGTATAAAATATCGAATAATAGATAAGCCCTGCGACAAAAACAAATGCCGGAAGAATCCACGGAAGCCCGTTCATCGTCGTGGATCTCGATAGATTATTCTTCTCCATGTTTATAGGTCTCCTAAACTCTAAATAATAGGGGCGCTAGCATAACTAGGCCCCTATCAGAATATGATCCCCTACTCGCTATCCGCTTGAGTCTGTGCAAGCTGAGCAGCGCCGTCGGAAGGAGTGATCGTTCCTCCTGCCACGCCGGCCAATACATCCATCATCACTTGGTTCATGTCTGCGTTAATCCCCGCAAAACGGGGGTTATCGCCGCTATTCATTGCGTTTTGAAGATATTCTTTGATGGGTTCGTTTTGTTTTTCGGGATTTACGAGCTTTACATTGTCCCAATCCGGAGTTGCCGATTTCAGGGAAGGAACGACGTTCAAGGAATCCGCAATGATCTGTTGACCGCTCTGAGAGGTTCCGAGCCAAACGGCAAACGTAGTTGCGGCTTTAATATTGTTCGATTTGGCCGACACTGCGGTCGAATAGTCTAAGTCGCCGAACATCGATCCCGTATTGCCTGTTCCTGCAAGGTCGGGGAATGGAATTGGAATCATGGTGAACGGCTCTTCCGTGGAAGCCGCAGACTCCATGGCAGACTTCATCGCGTCCGGCAAAGCGTTGGATGTATACCAAGAGCCCATCATAACCATGGCAGCCTTCTGAGACATAAATAAATTGTTTGCCTCCGGATATTGTTGAATACCGAGGGCGCCTTTTTGCATAATGCCGTCATCGAACAACCCTTTCCATAGCTCTAACGCTTTGACGATCGAATCATCGGTCCATTGCACTTCGCCTCTTGTCGCTTTCGTAAAATTACCAGTGCTTACATTGTCAGCGATTGCATGGAACGTATCGATGTTAAATGCGCCTTGACCTGCTCCTTGCACAAAACCATTGATCCCGTTTTGTTCGAAAATCTCGCAAGCTTTTTTCCACTCGTCAAGATTCGTAGGGATTTTTACGTTATATTTATCGAATAGATCTTGGTTGATCCACAGATTTCCCGAATATACCGTTCCGACGCCTAGTGCTTTCAACTGGCTGTTGACCGTCATCGTGGTGATTGCCGCCTCGTTGAGCTTGTCTTTATAGTCATCGCCTAACGCCTTTTTGACAGCTTCGGTCAAGTCGATGGCTTGCCCGCCGAAAGTTTGGATGCCGCCATTTCCCGAACCCGCCGAAGCCTCGAAAGCGTCTACGCCCTTGCCATTTGCCAAAGCCGGTTTGAGAGCCGCGTCATAAGCGTCTATCGATGTTTGTTTCCACGTCACCTTGATGTCCGGGTATTCTTTGTTAAAAGCTTCGATGTATTTTTCATTGGTCGGGGAACCCGGCGTCCACCCCCACCACACGACTTCGCCTGACGTTTCGGATGAAGTATCTTTTATCTCTTTATTGCTGCTACATCCTGTTAGCACAGCTGTCATCATTAGCATTAAAGCTACTAAGCCGGCAACTACCGCTTTTGTTTTCTTCATTTTATTGCCCCCTTTTCATTATTTACTTGCTATTAATGAACGCTTAGAGCGTCATTAGCGACTTGATATACGCGATGCTATTCAAATATTGTTCATCCGTATGAAGATGCTCTACGATAAACGGCATATTCTCATCAAAGGATAATCCTTTTTCGATGAGGTGCTTGGTATTTATCCCCCCGTTCTCGGCACTGGTTTCCCTAAAGAACAGCGTATAGTCGTCCTCCATCTTGACACCTTTCAGATGGCAACTCTTGATATGCTTGCCTAGTTTCTCGAAGCATTCGTCTATAAATTCCTCATTGAAGAAATACCTTCTTGGTGTCGTTATCCAGTTAAAAATGTCCATATGAACCGCGAATCTATCTCTGTTCACAGACTCAAGCAACTCCAGATATTCGTCTGGTCCGGTCGGGAACATCCATGGCATGGACTCGATCGTAAAGTACGTATTTTTAGGATTTACCTCATCGATGATCTCCTGGATCGTCTTTACGGCCAGTTCCCACGTTTCCTTCGTGAAATTATCCTTATAAGCACCGTCCCAGCGAGAGCCTCTGGCGCCGATAATATTCACGCAACAGCGGGAACCGATCCGATCAGCAAGTTCGAGCTGCCCGACGGCGTACTTAATGGCCTTTTTACGTGCCTCTTCGTTTAAATCCAATGTATTGCGCCAAACCCCAACCTCTGCGATCACTAGGTTGTTTTTTTTGGCTTCTTTAACATACTCGTCGATAAGCGCATCATCATTCTCGTAAGAGAGCGGGAAGTTTACGGCTCCAAGTCCTAAGGCTTTATGTTTCATAGCCCATTCCTTTGGACTACTGTGGTTTAGTGGCGAAGATGTCCCCAGTCTCATCTTACTTTTTGTAACTCTCGAGGATTTCAATGACGCATTTCAGATCCGGAGCATCGAAATAATTATATTCACCGCTGCCATCGCCATAAACGCCTCGTTGAACCAGCTCTAAACCAGCGGCTTCAGCACTTGCAATAGCAGTCTTCGAATCCTTAACTTGAAAGGCAATGTGATGAATGCCCTCGCCCTTCTCCTCAAGATAGTTTCTCCATGTTGAAGGTTCATCGTTAGGCTGAATCAGTTCGAGCTGTAGTCCCGGACCAACGTTAAAGAAAGCCATCCAACAATAGGCATTAGGAGCGGGTTTGCCCTTAAATTCTGTTCCCGTAACCGCATAGTCGCCAATAGGTTGCGTCGGAGGAACGTCAACGCCTAATAACTCGGCCCACTTTTTCTTTGTTTCCTCCACGTCTTTAACGATTAATCCAACCTGTGCCACTAAATTCGTTCCTAGTACTCCGGACATTTGAATTCTCCCTTCAGGACTAAATTTCAATATGTTTCTCTTACTATAAATTATCAATTTTTCATCCAACTTGCTCTTTGAAAATGGTTTATTACCTGTGCATATTTTGTTATCTTTTTTTTACAGTGCAGATATTGCTCCCGTAGAAATAGGGATATGAAAGCATTTTGCCCGTATTGTATGCGTTTTCATTCTTTTAACCTATCAAATATTGCTCTTTTACGCCGTAAATGATAGCCTAACCCTATCCGAAACTTCATCCATATAACCAGGCAGGGAGGTTTTCGATTATGCATTTGAATAATTATTTCGAGAGATTGAACTTCAATAACGGGAAGAAAATCAATGTATCGAAGAAAACCGATATCAATTTCTCCCACATCATGCATTGGCATCCCTTTATCGAGATCCTTGTAAGCCTTCACGATAATAATGAAGTAACGATTAATTACACCAAACATGTTCTTAAAACGAATGACCTGGTCATCATCTACCCTGGCGACTTGCACTCTTTTGAACATATAGATGAAAACGCTTTTATAATCGTTCAATTCCCTATCGACTTACTGATGATCATGAGTGAATTTAATACGAATATTTCGATGTTTTACCAGTATCATTGCATTAAATATGACCCCTCGAATATCGATGCCGATAGAATGATTTTTTTAATTAAACAATTGCCCGCCCTCTATGATTCCGACACTCTGTTTAATGAAGTGCGTATCTATTCGCTTCTTCTAGAGTTTTTCGTCATGCTTGGACGATACTGCGTGAATGCGAAGAAAGAAGGCTTCTCGGGCGATGCAAGCACGGACTATAAGTCTACTAAGTTAATGGCGGAGGCATGCCTCTACATCTCACAAAACTGTACTAGCCCCCTTACGCTCGACGATGTTGCTCATCACGCAGGGGTTAGCAAATACCATTTCTCGCGTATGTTCAATAAATTTACGAATATGTCATTTATAGATTTCCTGACTACCGAACGAATCAAGAGGACGGAATCTTTGATTTTGAATCCCAACGCGCGTATAACCGATATTGCATTCGACTCGGGATTTTCAAGCGTCTCTTCGTTTAACCGTTGTTTTAAGAAAATAAAAGGGATTTCCCCTAGCGAATTTAGGGAAACGATGATCGATAACGCATTTCAGAGTCATGCTTAAGTTAAACTCATAAGCAGTTGAGGAAGACAGCGAATAGATAGAACGGATACCCCCAATGGAGGTATCCGTTCTTAAAAACGTTGTAGATACAAATTATAAATACATCGCCAAGACTTTGTCTGCCAAGGCGATGTATTTTTTACTAAGAACTTAGCCCTTATCACTTCGAATCAATATTAACCGATGAACTTTTACTATCCCAACTCAAATTCTTATCAAGCGCTTCTCCTACGAATCGAAGCGGCACATAGGCGGAGTTGCTTGTGATTTTAGGGGCTAGGGGCAGTTGCTTTACTTGTCCATTTACCAACGCATTTTTAGAGCCAATATTCATCTGAATGGTTAATCCTTCTTTGGTGCCGGTTATGGTCTTAGAAACGGGATCCCAGCCTACGCCTAGACCCAGGCTTTCAAATAAGGAACGAAAAGGAACCAATACAGTACTGCCATCCATAATAGGAGCTACAGGCAGAGGAAGAGCTAAGTTGTCTAAATAAACCTGAATTTGCTTCTTCCCAAACGCGATAAGCCCGATGTCCATGTTGCTTGAATAGATATTCCCATTCTTTCCGACTACCATATCCGTGATAATGTGCCAGAAGGCGTTTCGTAGAAATACGAATATTTCTTTCCCTTCGCCGTTAAGGCTAATAATATTTCCGACGCCCGTGTGGAAATATACGTTTCCTTTGTCATCAGTCACTAGGGAGTCCATTTGTCCAATACTGTATTTTTCCGTAGCTCTTGGGAAGTACGCCCACTTCAAGTTTCCCTTGTAATCAATTTTTTGGATCTGCCCCTGATTCTGAATATAGAAACCGTCCTTGCCGTCCATAGGCATACCGGATGAACGGATATCTGAAAAGTCAGGTGGACTCGAAAACTCGACCGTACTTCCGTCATTGGCATTTAGAGCGTGCAATCCGTCGATCGTAAGCATGTAAAGAAAACCGGATTCGGAGAAAAACGGATAAAATCGGGTGAACCTATCTAAGTAGCTTTGGGGTTGCGAACGCCATCTTTCCGTACCTGTAGAATCCAGAGAAATAATCTCTCCGTTAGCGGTATCTACATATATATTTCCTTTCGAATCAATATATAACGTAGATTGAAATAATTGAAATAATGATTCTAAATACTTTGCTGGGTCGGTGGTTGTTATGTTCTTATTGATCCAATTGATTTCACCCTTAGCATTTCGAGAAACTAATCCCTCATTGGAAAAATAAACAAAGTTACCTTCGGAATCGCCTGCGAAGTTATTATTAAATTGACTATAAATCGCGCTAGGCGGGAGTTTCCACTTTACTTCCCCATCAGGAGATAGAGCACAAATCGATGTTAGCCTTGGTTGCGCAAGAATATCCGAACTGTAAGCGTAAATCGTTCCGTCTTGTCCCAACTTGAAATAAATAACCGAATGGTCGAAACCCATATTCAGGCGAATGCTCCATTTTTGTTTACCATTGGGGTAAACGGCATGTAGGGTGTCATCGGAATCAGTCGTATAAAGTATTCCATTCTGGTCTAGTGCTAAGTTAAATAGGAGCGAATTATCCATTTTCCATTTCGATTCATAGTTTACGGCGTTGAGTAGCTTGGGATATGGGCGTTTGGGAGGAGTCTCTTTATACTCCCACTTGAGTTGAACACCTGTTGAGTCCGGTAAATAAACATCATCGGTTGCACCATAGCTTTGATTTGGAATAATAAAAATAACCATGAAAAAAGTTAGACATAAAGCACATAGTTTCTTCATCTATTTTCCAACCTTTCTAGGAATTATAACTATTATAGGGGAAGGTGTGTAATTGTTACAATAAGAAAGCAACTCTCGTATACAAGTTCAACTACTACAAAGGATTGAATCAATTTCAACATAATTCATTAACAAAAGATCCCATCAACATAGACATGTTGATGGGATCTTAAATAGTTATTGACTACAGTTTTTGTAATTCGTACAAAATATCTGCCGGTTCCATACGTTGCATAAAATTAGGGTTTACATACGCAGAGCGAACGATAGCATTCTCATCAATCATAAATGTAGCGGGTACCGGCAATATCCAACGATTTGTACTGTTATATTCCGCTAAGTTCAACCCGAAATTTTCTAACATATTTTGCAAAAAGCCGGGAACCTCATAAAGGATATTGTATTTGGCTGCAGCAAGACCATTGCTATCACTAAGAACTTTATAAGTTAAATTTTGCTTCTCGATTATCGATAACGAATTATCGGGCGCTTGAGGACTGATCGCAATTAATTGCGCACCTAAAGCGTGAATCTGAGGTAGAATTTGTTGGTATGCTCTTAATTGTATATTACAAAACGGGCACCATGACCCTCTATAAAAAACCAAAACTACGGGGCCTTTGGACAATTCATCATACAAAGTAACTTTATTGCCTAAAGCATCTGAGGCAGTAAAATCCTTAGCCTTCGCTCCAATTGAAATTCCATTATAATTTCC
>NZ_QRDY01000042.1 GCF_003386205.1 Cohnella lupini | reverse complement strand
CACTTTTTAATGAACCAATTAAATCAGCGTTTGAAAATGTGTAAAGGTTAATTGACCGACAAGTGGGCAATGTAATTAGTCACTAAGCTAACGGAACACGATAGTTAAAATAATCGCCTTTTCAGTGGGCGGGTTTCTTTTGGTCGAAAATCAACAATAAACGATAACAGAGCCTTTTATTTACAGATAAAACAATAAAAAAGGTGGATTTTATTTTATCAAGGTTTATGATTTATTCAATACGGATCCATGATATATTATTGTAGAAATATTCAATTGAGGAGAGGCATCATGAAAAAAATAATAATATCAGCGTTGTCTGGGGCTATTACATTTGCGGTGGTTTGGACATTAATAAATTATTTGCGCGATAAACATTTAGATTATTCAGGTGTAATAGCAGGTTTATTCTGGTTGATTGTCTATTTACCTCTTTCTATTAATCGATATAAGAAAAAAATAGCTCACCATTGAGCTAACAGGATACGATAGTGAAATAGCAGGAACGAGAAGTGGAGGGTTACATTGTTGGGAAGGAATTTATTGCATCATTTGATAATACAGTATGTAATTATTTTGTTTCCCCCAGTTGCAGCCGCCTTAATGTTTGATGTTAACCAATACATATCGAATTTTTTTGAAGAGTTCGTTGGATATTCAGTTGGAATAACTGGATTAGTTTTTATGGGTATCTTATCTTCGTTTCTCCATAACGAATTAGTTGTTACTTTAATTTTCTTAGTTATAAAAATATTTGCTCTATATCCATTCTTTGTGATTATGTACCTTAAACTAAAGAAAGCTCGATGGCTACCTGTTTTGATTAGTTCACTTCTTAGTTTGTGGGGAGTAATTTTTGGCGTTTTTTGGATGTTTTCTGCAATGCAGTGAGTTGAGTTATTCAACTAACGGATACGATACTTGAACGGCTGCCGCGGGTAGTCGTTATTACGTTTGTGCATTAAGATTATTTTTTTCAGGATGAACCAACCAGGAATTCCCATGGTCTAATATAAGTATAGACGTCAGTTTAAGGAGTTGATCCTGGTTGGCATTGATCCTGGATATTGTAAAAGCAAAGAAAGGCGATAAAGATGCATTTGAAAGGATCATTCGCACGATAGAAGTAGTTTTATATCGAACATCAAAAGCGTTTCTCCAGTCAGATGACGACTGTGCTGACGCGATGCAGGAAACAGTATTCAGGGCATATCGCTCCATTAATAGTCTGAAAGAGTCAGCATATTTCAAAACATGGATCACCCGTATACTCATTAATGAATGCAAGCGGATCATGCATCGTAATCGTAACGTGGTTTCATTTTCAGATGATTACATAGCCGCGGTCCTTGATCCTGAACTAACGAAAATAGAACTTTGGGACATCATTGACCGCTTAGACAGTTCACATAAAGCGGTAGCAATCTTGTATTACTACGTCGATCTGTCCATTAAGGAAATTGCCAAAGAACTTAAAGTACCTGAAGGCACTGTGAAATCAAGACTGCACCGAGCACGTGAGCTCGTAGCTCTTCAACTTCAAGGGCAACCCGAGAGGAGCGATACAGTATGAATGATCCTGAGCGCGATCAATTAATTCGGCAGGCCTTGGTTGATGAAATGCACGCACTTCCCTCAATCATTCGTGAAAAGATGGATGATACTTACGAAAATCTACCGAATCGGAGAAGTGTGAGAAGAAACAGACTGGTTCTTCAAACTGCTGTTTTATTAGTCACATTGATTATTTGCATTCTTTCGCTTGGTTTCATCTCACCCGTAATGGCTAACTATTTAAGTAATCTGCCGATTATAGGCTCCGCATTTCAATCAGCAGGTGACATTGGGCTAAAACAAGCAGGAGAAGAATTGGCTTCTACGTCCACGCGGCAAACCATTACAGACAAAGGCGTTTCCATTACATTGGACCAAGTTGTTTATGATGGTAGCCGCATCTCCATCGGTTTCCTTCATGATTCAAAAGTAAAATTTCTCGACATTGACCCACGAAATATTCAAATAAGTGGATCAAGTGTTAGCTCGGGATATGGATTGCGGAACAGCGAGGTAGCACCAGGTATAACGGCCACAGTTCTTACAACGACTGTGGATCAAGTGTTACCGAATCAGTTCTCTCTTGAAATTCAAATTAAACATATACAAACTTGGGAGAATGACGTTAAGAAAGATCTGAAAGGTGATTGGTCTTTTAAAGCAAGTGTTGTAAAGGTATTGGATGGCGTAATTGAAAAAACGTTTAATCCGCCATTAGTTAAGAATTTGGAAGGTATCAAAATTTCCTTGACTGAGGTCGCTGCAACACCACTGACAACTAGAGTTTCTTTTGATTTGGTGCGGCCTAATGATATGGAGCCAGAACATATCTTCGCTGAAAAAAGAAGCGAGGGGGAAACCACAGTGCAGAGGGAACTAAAATTTAAACTCTTCGATCAGCAAGGAAAAGAAATAAGCCCGCTATCAGTACACGGCTCAGCTTCGGGGGATGGGATTGAACACAAAATTGCTCTCTTTGCTCCATTGGGTGAAACGCAAATCCAATATCTAATTTTACGGACATACGTTATAACAACGCCAGTTAAGAAATCTGATTCAAATGCATATGTGAGCGTAGGTCAACCTGCAGAAAAGCATCTGTCGGATTTGGACTTCGTTATTCCTTTAATTCGATAAATGATTAACTTGACCAACGAGGAAAAATTTCATATTGGAAAATTGTCTTTTATTTTGTGATCGGCGTAATAGCGACAGGTATCGTAGAAGAGGAGTGTGCAATCGCACCTGCTCTTTCTCTGTTATGCTACCCGACAGTTTAGTTAAGTCGCAATGCTAAAATACCCTATAGATGTTTGACTTTTAGTAAAAAATTTTAAGGAGAGGAAGGCTAAAGTGGAGATGATAATGAAAAAAAGATTAGCGGTGAACCACCTTAAGGAACTAACCGAACCGCAAGAACGACTACTTCGTGACTGGTATAAGTCAGAGGATGGAGATTGGTTTTACCGACCTACCAACGGATTAACGGGATAGGATAGTGTTATTAAACGAACAAGAAGGTTATCTATTAAAGCCAGAGTACAATCTTCCTATACTCTCCATAGGACAAATGTTTGAGTTTCTACATGCAAATAAGACGGGCGTCTTTGAGATGAACTAAATCAATTTCACATGGACAACCACAAATTTTGCAATCGATTATGGGAAAAGGTAAAGGAAGCAGTACAACAGAGGACGCTTTAGTCAAACGATACTTCAGAACCTTATCATTTAATTTTGGAGGTTAGGTGGGTTATGGAACGCATAGGTTCTCTGAGAAATATAGGGTCGCTACTGGTGTGCTCTGCATGCATTGCTATTTTTATTTCAATAGCAGTTAGAGTGTTAGATCTTTATTACGGTATGGACTTCCGATTCGAATGGGTATGGACTGCAATGCAAACGGCTATTAATGCTTATGTTCCCTTGGTTATTCTTTTTGCAATAACAGTAATAATTCGTAATTATGTGTTACGAGTGGTTAAAGCAAGAAAGTTACTTTCTAAAATTGCTTTTTACATTGTGACTGGAGTTGCGGCTATCCCTGTGGTGAATTTTATTAATCACAGGGGCTTTAATTACCTGCTTGATGATTATACTACTGGAATACTACACGATCTTATGGGCGTGATCGCATTGTTGTTATTTGGTCTGCTATATGAGTTAGTTATTAAACAACAATTGCAAAAGGATAAGTAAAGAATTGTTCAACTAACGGATACTATAGCATAACGAAACAAGGAGCAGTTGCCAGTGGCAATTGCTCCTTGTTTACATTGAAGTATCGGGCAGGTAAGCGTGGTGCCCATCTTGAATATATAAGGGCAAAGTTAAAATAATTGCAGTAAACGCGAATGGGAATCGGGGTGAGATATCTATGAGGTCGGTATTTGTATTCATAAACTCAGATGAGAGTGAATCTATAATCAAGACCTTGGATTCTTTCTGTAGCAATTATAAGAATATCCGATGGGTTTATACGGATCAAAAAAATGACCCGATTTTATTTATTTATTTTGACCTACAGAAGTATCTTTTAAATGAAATAGAGCGTATTGAAAATAATTTGTTGGCTGAGATAATTAAGTCACATCAAGTACTTCAAATAGACATCTCAGGAAGACATTCGGGGGGCAAAGAGGTTTTGTTTGTTGTTAAAGAGCTATTATCTAGATTTAATGGCTATGCAATGGATGATTACAGTGATTACATATGGCATTTAATTGAAATTCAAAATGGTACAAAATATAACAAACTTAATTTTTTTGACTATAATGTTGATATTTAAAAAATCAATGATTAAACAAGAGGCATTCAACGAGGAACGATAGCTGAATAAAACAGCACCAGTGTAGGACTTTAGTTTCTCGTCCATGGCTGCTGCTGTGCCATTTCTTGAGCCAGTTTAATACATATTTTCTGATCTTAAAGGAGTGCTTGGAAAGAGGAAGGTAGCTTTTTAAGGAAATTGTTGGTGGCATGTCGTGGATTCTTACAGCTACCGAATGCCTTGCTACCATTGCGGATCAACGAAGCTCTGAACCTGTCTGTGGACAACCTGAACACCTTCCACAAAAAGATTATCGTTCCCGCCCCTAGTGGAGAGATAAATATTTATTTATTTGCCCTGGAATCGTACTTCCATAAGCTGTTGTTTTTCCTAATCTTTAATTTATTGAATAAGCCCACTTTTTTCCACTTTATCTCGTATGCAGAAAGAAAATTATGTATAATTAAGTCATCATCTGTAAAAGGAGTGTAGACGGTTGAATTCTGTCACTTACATAACAGTGTATACTCTGGAAGCATTTTGTATTTTAACGGCGAGCTACATGCTGTTTAGATTCCACTTCAAAGAATTTATTTGGAAGAAATTAATTCTCAGTATATTATTAGCCACGTTCTCTTACTCGGCAAGAGATATAACTATCGTAAACTCTTTTACTATTATCGTCCCTATTACGTACTTCATAGCTTACACCGTATTTATCACCTTCGTCAGTAAGATTCGGATTGTCTGGGCATCCATTATGATAACAACGGGTTATGCACTCTTAGGTACCGTTCAAATGATCTTATTGTTGCTCTTAGATGTTTTTGGAGTCGAAATGGCGACTGTCCAAGGCAGTTTATTTTACTTAGTATTAGCACAAGTCATAACTGCAGCCGTTACGTTTACCTTCTCCTTCCTCTATTACTATCGTGGTCGTGGATTCGTTTTTGATTTTCCTTCGTGGCGGTGGAAGCATCTCTGGTTAGTCATGTTGGTAGTTATTTTGATCGTGTTAATATTAAAGTTAATTTATGTAAACAAACTTACCATGATAATTGCTGCAGTTGTTACCCTTACTGCACTTCTTCTGCTAAGCAATAAAATGGAAAAGGAGGAACGCCTAAATGAACTGGAGTCGTAAGCTTGCAGACAATTTGGCGGTCAGAATTCACTCGGCAAATCCGCATCACTCTGTCAGTCTCCCCGTTCAGAGCTACGGGATCGAGACGATTATTATAAGTACGATTAATACTAGTGTGGCATTATTACTCGGTATTTTACTCGAACAAGCTTTAGAGGTTCTGACTGTAATCATCGCATTTCCCTTATTGCGATTTATTACAGGCGGTCGCCATTTCTCATCGCCTACAGTTTGTATCGCAACGACGATTATCGGCTTTAATGTCATTCCGATACTCGCTCAATATGTACATTCCACAGTGGCCACCTTGATATTAACTATAGGAAGTCTACTGCTCTGCATCGTATACGCCCCCCAAGGAAATAGAGCGATCGTGAAGCAACATCAAATCATTAAGCTAGCAGGAGGGGCGATAATAGCTGTGAATTTATTAGTGATGTCGCCTGTTCTAGCCATAGCATTTTTCCTGCAAGCCTTGACACTCATACAGTTCAAGAAAGGGGGGTGATGGCGCGTATGAAAAAAATTAAGATAATAGCATTGTTTGCAATTTCTTCGATTTTAGGCATGGTCGCATTTGCACAAGCTTCCTTTGCTTGTGCCTGGGGTCTATATGATCCTGAAATGCCAGAAGAATTGCAGTAGGAGGAGATTATGGAGTGGATTAAGGAGCTCCCTGTTAGTCGAGATCCTAAAGGTGCAACAGGTATAGTGTCGTTGCTATTGGACTGCATCCTGTATATCCAACTCTATGAAGCAAGTATTCAGGTCCATACAACAACAGAAATGTATTACTTCACATTAGGCATCAATCTAAGCCTGCTTGTAGAAAACCTCAATAACTCGGGATGCAATTTTGAGAAGACGGATCGCGCACAAGTCGCAGATTATCGAAAAATTATCCGAGTTGAGAAAACAGAGTTTTTTCAGTTCAGAGGGTACTTCGAAGGTACTGATAAATATGTAATATTCTCGGAAAGTAATTTTAGGAAAATATCAAACATACTAAAGGATCGCTCGAAGTAGAGTGATCCTTTAGTATGTTTTGGAAAACGCGTTTAGGAGGATCTAACTGGGGTGGAACGGCATCGAGTCCCTCTTGTCTCGTTCTAAAACAAAAGGACTTTGACAGCTAAAGGAAAGGCTTATGGGTGACAAGCTTCATGGAACCATAATAGTTAAAGCATTATGAGATGATTTAACTAACGGATACGATAATTCAACGACAGAGGGAGCAGCTTGCCGCGGCAGCTGTTCCCTTGATTTATTAAGCTAAAGGGCAGGAAAATTGAATTGAGTAGTGGAATGCTTTAACAATGAAAACTTAAGAGCGTTAGGGGGCTGCCGTACTATTATAAAAAGGCTAATCATTTCAATATGCTTTGTTGCTGTGGTGGCGATTGTATGGTATCTATGGTCAATACAATCCGAAAATATTTCCGTCGAGTTGAAAGGAACAAAATATCGTTTGGGAGAGAAGAATAAGGATTTCTCTGAACCAGTAAAGGTGAAAGTCAAGGGCAGATTGCACAACAGCATTACAGGCGAGCGTAAATTCATAGGAACGATTGAGCTTGAGGGTGAAAATATTCCCGTTCCCGCTGACCAACGCGAGTTGAACATCCTTATTTCCAAAGAACAGTCGGGATTAGTTATCTATAGTTACTTTGAAGACGGAAAAGCGAAGTTTTACAATGTAGGCGGGTTGTTCATCAATTCTGATTTCACCAGAGTCGCTTTTTACTTATATGAACAACAAACCGACGGTGGAGGCTGGAGCGGAGACAACGGCATCATGCTTTCTGCACCTGCGGGCAATAGGAATGAAGCTTTAGCCATTTCTAAAGAATTAATGAAAAATTGGACTCATGCCCCGAATTTCACACAGTAACAAGGAATAGTCCGCGGATTCAAACATTCAACTAAAGGGTGCGATAGTTCATAACATTCACCTTCTTTAAGCGTCCTAATTTATGGTGCCATGCAATTTATTCTTAGTACAGGATTATCAGAGTTTATATAAATGCATGTGGGAGGTAATATGAAGAAACGTAATTGGTTCAAGTCTATTATTGGGATATCACTTTTAGGTAATTTGATCTTAGTGTTTTTCTTATTTCACAAAAATGAAGTTGATAAACAAATATTAGAACAGATTGCGTTTATTGGTATCCAAAGCAACCTTGTACAGCTTGAGGGGTCAATTTATTATCAAATTGATACAGGTTGGTCGAATCAAAGTCACGTTACGGAGAAATTAGAAGATGTGATTGAAGGCATAAGCTTAGCTTTTGAGATTGGAAAACGCTCAGGAGCTTTAGATAAAGAAAAAGAGAATTTACTCTGGGAATTACATGGATATTTAATAAAGTTTAAAACAGAATCAGGTTATCCTAATGTCGTATTAAACGATAAAGACCTTGATGATTTTATAAATCTAGGTAAGAAATTACGTTCATCAGGGTGGGGAATGAACCTTGGGTATGGATCGGGCTGGAGTGATTTTGAACAAAAGACAAGAACATTATTAAGCTAACGGATACGATAGCTCAATATGCAAATTGACGAGGCTACCGGCATAAATCGGCAGCCTCGTTGCGGGCAGGTTAGTGGGAGATTACAACGGATTTCCGGGTTGAGTGTGATCGATTTGTTCGTAAAAAACTGCTGATTATGACAGGAGTTGTCACTATTAAAGGTTACACTAGCAGGGAGAGATCAATCCTAAAGGTTGAAGGAGCTGTATAACCATGGAAGTGCGACTGACCCCGTTTATTATGTTGGACGGCGTCGCCCGTGAGGCGATCGCCTTTTACGAGCAAGCACTGGACGCGAAGGTGGTATTCAAGCAGACCTTCGGTGAAGCGCCCGGAGAAGCCGGACAAGCGGTGTCGGAGCAGGCGAGGGACCGATTGGCCCATTCCGTCCTGAAGATCGGAGGAACGGATCTGTTCGTCGCCGATACGGATCCGGAGGTCCGGTTCGCGCAGGGCAAGCAGGTGAACATCTGCGTCACCGTCGCCGATAAGGAGCAGGCCCGGAAGTATTATGAGGCGCTGAAGGAGGGCGGGCAGGTGGATCTCCCTCTGCAAGAGATCCACTTCAGCCCAGCGTACGGGATGGTGACCGACAAATTCGGCGTCACCTTCCAGATTTTCACGAAGAGGGCGTAATGATGGGGGCGCTTTTGGTTACGCTAACGGGAAACGATAGTTGAATTGCAACGTTAAGGCAGCCGAGCACACGATCGGCTGCCTTAATTCGTTGAAGTAACGGGCAGTTTAGTTCAATAAGATCATATCACCTTTTCTTATATGACTATATACCTCGCAGAAATGGTCTGATATAAATATGGAGAATAGCAACAAAAACCTTTATCTTCTGACATGATTAAAGTATTTAGTTGAGGAGGAACGAAATGAAAAAAATAATCAGTATTTTTATTGCTTGTATTATTATTACATTAGTGGGGTGTGCTGTAGATTCAAATGGACATGAAGATGAAGCAAAAACACCGTCAAGTTCAAGCATAAGCACAAAAGCAGAAAATAATGCATCCGCTTCTGAAGTCACGGAAGCAAGCGGAATCTCTAGTGGTAGAAACGTAAGTGGATTCACAAAATCTAACAAAACGATTACTTGGAGTGGAATTGATTTTTCCTTTCCATCTTATTTCGATGTGTTAGACAAAGGTTCAACGGAAAATTTGATGCACTATTATCCTGAAGAAAAAGATTATTATGCGTCTATATTATTTCAGAGTAAAGATTTTTCAGGGACACAAGAAGATTTTAATAGTAGTATACCTTCTATTGTTAAAAGTACCTTGGAAGCAGGGAAAATTGCCAACTCAGATATACAAAAATCAGAGAAAACAACAATTGCGGGGTTACCTGGTTGGACAATCACATATACTAGACCTGGCACAGAAGGTGATGGGGTAACTTCTACTACGAGTTATTCATTTGCCTATAACATAGATGCAAAGAAAGTAGTCATGATTTCCTGCACTTACGACAGCAATGACAAGTCGAAATATGATTATTTAGGTGATTACAAGAAAGTATTGAAAACGGCAAAGATGAGTACCAAACCAAGTAATGAATTGTTTTCAGGGTACAAACACATTGAAGTTGATGGTTGTGATTTGTCTGGGCATCGTGAACCTAACGTCGTTGTGGATGTTGGTTACGGAGACCGTGAATACTGGGCATTTACAAACGAACACGGTCAACTAGTGCGTGTCATTGCTGACGAAATCATTCTACAAGATGACAGTAAGGAGTCTTTGTCATCGTCTGGTAGATATTGCTCTGATGAAGCAAAAGTTCCTGGTGTCGAAAGCGATGTGTTAGATGAGGGACATGTTATTGCTGATTCTCTTGGAGGGGCATCGAATGCTTATAACATCACCCCGCAAGATAGTACACTCAACCGACATGGTGATCAAGCTTATATGGAAGACGCTATACGCAAAGCTGGCGTAGCTAATAATTTCGAAGCTATTATTACCTACCGGAACACGGAGACGCAGATCCCTTCCAGTTATCAATATACCTATACTTTAATGGGTAACGTAATTGTTGATACATTTGACAATGTAAATCCTGATGAAGTTAACTCATCACTTGGTTTAACAGGCAGTGAACCTTCCGATTCAACGAGTTCAGAGGATCTTTCTGGTGTCGATACAAACGGTAACGGAAAGGTAACGATTAAAGAAGCAAAAGCAGCCGGTTATAGTATGCCAATAACGAGTGACCACTGGCTGTACAAATATATGGATGATCGTGATGGTGACGGCATGGTAGGTGAATAAGACTAAAATAAATGAACGAAAGAACAGAACATTTTACTCGTTGGACGATTTATTACAATATACAAATGGGTGTCTGTACATGAAGCCAAAACTATGAGTTTCAGATAGAAGCTGATATAGCATTAGGTAGAATTAGGTAAAAGCTAATCAGGGTTCAGTTCAACTAACGGATACGTTAGTGCAACTAACAGGATAGTTCAATTGCTTTGCCGAATAATATCGAGATCAGTATGTAAGAACACGTGCACTTTAAGCATGGGCTAACATGAAAGAGGGGTCTCTTTGGAGGATTTATATATTTCCACTGTTTTTTTATTCATTGGTGCAATACTCTATAAAATAACAGATTCCCCAAAAATAATTTATGTAGGATACTCCTGTTGGTGGGCAGGATGGGCTATTTTTGCATCTTGGATTATTACATTAGTTTTCAAAATTGAAGTAACAAGATTAATGGGAATAAGTATTTTAGTTGGATTGATGGCTGTTTATTATGGAGGTAAAGTAATAATAAAATACCTCAAAAGTAAATTCTAAAAAGGTTGAATCTCTAAAACAGATAACGGATACTATGGCATAACACTCAATGGGCTGCCGGGAAATTCTACTTATCGGGACGAAGGTGGTAGCGAGCTATATTTTCAGTCTCAGAAATGGATAAATGTTGTATGATTGGTAAGAAAATAGACTGATACAAAAGGGGATTGGTTACTAATTATGTCATTATTAAAGGTGCTAGGCTGGATTTTTGTTCCGTACATTATGATTTTTGTTAAATGGAAGCAGATTGGAAAGGTGGCAAAAGGTTTTGGAACTGCTTGGGCTTTATTTGCACTATTAATTGTTATCAGCAACGCATTTGGAAATTCTGAAGAACCAAATAAAGAAATAGCGCCTTCCTCTCCTTCTGCGAGCACGGTAACAGACAAATCAAAGGAAAATTCAGAACAGCCAAGTGCAACGAGCGGTGCATCGGCAACTTCTTCAGAATCACCTGCAAGTATGGATTTATCGGACATGTCAGCATTAGAACCAGATAAAAAACTAATGGCCATTACAGATGTATTCGATGTCATTGGGAAAACAGAAAAAGAAGTTATTGAATGGGCAGGACAACCAGAAGATATTCAAGAATCTAAATTTCGATTAATGGGATCTGATACTAAGGTGCCGGCTAAAACTTTAATTTATTCAGAGTTTGGAGATTATGAATATTTCTTGTTGGACGGCAAGGTACAGAGGTACACCTATACTGTGAATCCTGAAAATGGCTGGAGGTTTGAGGAAAAGAGCCTTCACGATTTTATGTACACAATGGGTCTAAAAGATGCAAAATTAATCGAGAAAAATGATAAAGTAGCTGTCTACAGGCATAAGAAGCTTTTTGATATAAGAGTATTTAGTGATGGAGAGAACATTAGCTACTTGTATATTATTGCTGATGAAAAATACAATTGAGCTCCAGTTCTATGAAACAAGTAAAAGAAGCGTTACTCACCTTGGAATACTCAAGCTAGCAAAGGTGGTTTTACCATGACTTTATAGTTGTACTAAGAGAGAAATGTCAATTTTGCATCTCTCTTTTAGTTAACTAAAAAGTGCTATGAAGTCAGCGGTTAACTAGGTTTACACATCTCTTCTTCGACTAAGATATAGGGAAACGAGCGCGTATTAAGCTAACGGATACTATAGTGGAACGGTTGCCACAGGTAGCCGTTTTAATGTTAATGGGCAGGATAATAGTTGGATCACATCGCGAATATTCAATCAAGTATGGATTTGTTAAAAAGTTCGTCAGGCCATACCCAAAAGCGATTGAGGAATGGTGAAGAATGTACGATCAATTAAAAGTTACCTTGTCAATTCTAATGGAACTAAATGATAGGTGTAAGTTAAATAAAGGGATTGAGATAATCAGCAAAGCAGAATTTGAGGAACAATTAGATAATCTGAATGATTATTCCATTATGGTTAATGAGATGAACTTTATTCTTGAGAATCTAAAAAGTAAAACTGAACTTTCATATAGTGCTACAGAGAGCGAACTTCACCAGTTGCATATTAAATTCTCTGACTCAATATGGCATGTTAATGAAGTTCATGAATTAGTTAAGAAAATGATTAGCAAGTTTCCAATATAATAAGTTGTTTATATCTCAATGCGTTACGCTACGGGGAACGATAGTTCAATACCGAAAGGTCTACCTCTGCAGCCCTTCACTACGCTAGAGGAAAGATTAACACAACAAATGCTACCAGATGCATGGGCTGTCCTCACCGAATCGAGCTGACGCTTTTGAGAATACTTAATGGAACCTGTTGAACATAAAATTCCTTCAATAAGAGGAGTTACAATGAAAATGTAGCCAGCCCTACGACAGCTAAGGTCGTAGGGCTGTTTGTAACTTATTTACTAATAAAGGTTGTGAAGTAAATGGAGAATCGAAAGAGAGTTTTAATACTTACATATCGGCATCTCAGCTTAGACGATTATACACGAATGCATAACACGGATCTCAAACAAAATGCCTAGCCTTTTTAGGCAAGGCTTTTGTCTTGTGCATCTAGAAATCCTAAACTTCTTGCTCTATCAAGAATACCTAAGAAAGAATTAAGATCCTCTCTCTCTGGTTTATCCTCTAATCTTTTTTTCAATACCACATTCTCATTCCTCAGTCTTTCAATCTCATCCTGCATCCCATTGAATACGTCAGTCAATTGCTTCGCGATAACCCGCACCGCCTCTATAGGCGTTTCTGCTGTAATAGAAGAAGGAGCGTCTACCAATGCCTTACCATTAGTTTTTTGACGTTTTGGAATGCTATTCTTGGCGTCTTTCCTAGTTAGTTTCGCTTGTTTTAGATCCTCTTCATAACCCTTCCGAACATCCTTATTCCATCTGAATCCACAAGCACCTGATGTACGCCCTAAACGTTCTGACGCGTCTTGAAAGGCTGTTAATTGTGTGCTGCCTTCTCTAATATGTTTTAATACTGCCTCAGCTAATACGGAATCATCTTGATCCGTCCATGCGTCTTTGCGTTCCATAGTTTGTCCTCCTAAATTTGATATTAGTAATCATGTTGTCCAGTATTAAATAGATTATTCAACTTTTTAGTTTATGATTCATAAAAACATAATGTGCCTAGTAAATATCATAATGGGGTCAAACCACAAAAATATTAAACATCGATTTCATCTAATGTAATATTTGCGAACTTCGTAAAAAGTACTAAACCCATCATACAGAGTCGCTCCTTTTTGACAAAGACCAATTCTTATCATTGGCCTTACAGGAATGTTTACTTCAATAATGTTGGTACAAGAACGGGAAACGATAGCTCAATAAGCATTAGAGTAGGGAGCTGACACAAAGATCGGCAGCCTACTCAACTGGGCAGGATAGCGCAACGATTATATAAACGAAGCGTCCTAATATATGGAATTCGGCGACGTTAATATCTACATCCAATACAACAAACGGGCAGCTTTCTTTAAAAAGCGCAATCGCAAATTCGGCTGAAATTTCATTTTCAAGGAATTAAGCTCAATAAAATAGATAGGAGGATTGCAAGTGAAAAAATCTTAATTATAGCATGCTTATTTTTAAGTTTATTCTTAATTGGCATCCTAATGGGACTACATTTTACAGCAACTAATGCGATACCTGGTGATGTTAAGTTAGTGCGTTCACAAGATATTGGTAATTATGGTAAAGCGGTATTGTTTGAAGATAAAACTCATGATTCATTTGGTGTAGCAAAAGTAGAAAAAAAGTTTGGTTTTCTGTATCGCTATGATGGGGGGACATATGGTTATTGGGTAGAAGAAGACAAACCATTTCAAGCTACTGGAATAGGTGATAACAACGATTTCTTAGTTGCAGTAAAAACAGATAAAAATTCGGATATCAAGTTTATTGCACTTGGAAACCACATGGAAGGAATAACGCCTTCAGATACTTATAAATTATCTCTTGATGATGTGAAAGCAAATCGTGATGAGTACCATTTAAAAGAGGTTACAGATAATTATGTTTTATTTGTTTTGAATGAATACACTGAAGACTCATGGACAATTCGAGCTTTTAATAAAGAAGGAAAATTAATTGCAGATAAATTATTTGGCGGAGAAGCAAGATACATTGATTGGGATTAAATAATGTTTTTCAACTAAACGGTGCACGATGGCATACAATTGGACAACAGTTGCATTCAACTAACGGCGAACGATAGTTTTAATGACTACATCAAGCAGGTTGCCTCGGCAGCTTGCTTTTTTATTGAAAGCAAGACTATTGCTAGGGCGCTGATTAATATTCGGAATTAACTTGGTACTATGGATAATAGAATAAAATACACGGAAATGGTAGAACTTTTGAAAGGGGAACCATCATTTGAATACATCAAAATCGGATACTGTGCTGGCGGTTCTTTGTTTTGTAATTGCAGTTATTGGTTTGATTATTCTCCTTCAAAGTGTGTATTTAGGAGTAAGAATGACAGCAAGTGATTTAAGAATGACAGCAAGTGATTTAATAAGGGGCATGGATGTCAGTGAAATTACACTACGAAGAGAACATTATACTGCTGCGTTTAGATTGATTGGAGGAATTCTCTAGGGAGTTGGACTTTTTGTGGGATTGAATAAACTCAAACTGTGAAATTAAGAAATGTCAATCCATTAAACTACCATGAAAGAACGGATTAACTTTCATGCTCTGTGGTGCAGCAAAGAGATGCATGAATGGCTAACGGGAAACTATAGCGCAATAAACACGAGAAGACGGCAGCCAGTGTTACGGCTGTCGTCTTCTGAACGGGCAGGATAGTTGAATTCGCCTCTCGAATAGATAAAAGTTAAAGTGTAGAATTTCTGTTAAATCATGCTGCTTTTGACGTAATTGAAATGGGGAGATTATATGAAGTCCGTGAAATTAATGTTGTTAGGCATAAGCATAATGTTGTACGCAGGAGTTTGGGTGCTCGACCCTGTTGCAAGATTAGGTGGAGCAGAATGGATCATATTACTTATTGGTCTGATAACTTCAGTAATTGGATTCATTTACAAAGATGCGAAGAAATAAATGCGTTCTCAACTAACGGATACGATAGCACAATGGGCAGCAGGATAGTTTACTCAAAGGAACTGTCGCTATGATATATCCAACCAAAAGGAGCATTAAATTTTGACTAATCGTGGAGTGAAATTCAGTTTAATTTGTATTGGTTCTTTTTTTTGCTTTTTAATCTCTAATTTTGCATTCAGATCATTTTTAGTTTCGTGTATATTTCTAATCATTGCTTCTGTTTCAGGTATTTTAACTGTATTTTTTATAAAAGAATCTAAATTTTCTATTTGGATTTTCTGTCTTATCCTTGTATTTTTCTCTTCAAAAGAAGCGTATAAATATCTCGCTGATGTTCCAGCATATTTGAACAAAAATTATGCCCAATTACAAGGAATCGGGATTGTACATCAAGGTCAAGGAAGATCGTCAGGATTATCATTAGAGGTGAACGGTAAGACTTTTAATGTAAATTATCCTGGTATCCACGTATCACTTAATGATAGTGGGAATAGATTTGTAGTTTGGTATCTGCCACACACAGGTTTTCCAATTAAAATAGAAAAACTTCAATAACTTTTTACTTTTTTCAAGCTAAATGATGCTAACGGAGACGATAACATAATCATAATATACAAAGCGAAGGCTAATGTGATCATGAATCGGAAGTCTTCTCCAATTACGGTCAGCGTAATAATACATAAAAGGTCTAGTAAATGGGTGCAATAATGAAACAATTCGATGTTGTTAGGATAACTAAAGATGACCCAGAAAATGGAATCACCAAAGGGCAGATTGGAACAATATTAGAAGTTTGGGATGACAAAAATTTTGACGTTGAAATATCTGATAGTAGTAACGGTATAACACTTTTCTTAGGTGTACTATCTCGTGACATATTGGAGCCGTTCAACTAACGGGACACGATAGTGGAGGAGTTTAATATGCAGCAGATCTTCTTTCTTCGATTGAAGTAACGGGCAGAATTCTTCAATGAAGTATCCATAAATGTGGTAATCTTGGTGTACATTGGTGTTTGAGGAGAGAGATTCAATGGGTCAAGGATTCGTTTTAATCAATAAAAGTAAAAATGAACTTATCAGTTTTAGTCATCTCCCTGCAAGTAAAGCTAAGGAATTAACGGGAAACCCCGTAACAGCAGCTATTACTACTTGGTACCTCCTGAAGAACATTGGCGATCAAATATGCTTTATTGAAGAGGAAAATGCTGAGGATGGTTATCGAGATGTAACGAACATTATTATTGATGACTTAATTCTAAATAACATTATTGAGGATAATGGTATAGACGTTTTCGACCCTAGTGAACCCGAGGTCTTCATGCGGCGGTTGAGAAATGTTTGGATGATTTAATCGAAGCATTACCTCCTAACGGAGAACGATAGCACAACGACAACAAACAGGTTGCCAATCACGTCGGCGGCCTGTTCAACGGGCAGGTTAATGGAGTAACGTTGTGGAATAGATTATAAATATATGTCGGGAATTATCAGGAGGATATTTGTCGTGGTCTCTAAACAGGATTTTAAGAAAAGAGTACATGACGTTGTTACACAGAAGCAGTTAAGCTCCATTATGAATGATACTAAGTGGGGAAACTTACAAAAGGCTGTTCTAAATACTTTACCATTTGCCCCTCCTTTTCAAGCCAAGTATGTATTAGACGAATCGCTCTATCCAGAGAATTTCGAAAACGATGTCTGGTATTTAGGGGATTGGGTAGAGGGACTTTCACCATTTTATTCTGTAGAATGGATACGAGTTAGACCAAAATATCAGAAGCCATTGGGGAAAATTCTCCCTCCTGAATTAATTGACATAACCAATGAATTTCTTTCAATCTTACAAAAACTAAGAATCCCTTATAAAGAAGAGAACAATACATTTTTCATTTATGGATATATTTCAAATACAGACTCACTATCTTATTCAACTGGTACGATAGTTCAAACGAGGGCTGCCGACACAGATCGGTGGTCTTTTCTCAACTAACGGGCAGTTTAGCGTGGTGGATTGATGAACTAAATATTAGCTAAAAACAAGAAGTTAGTATGGAAAGTTAAATTTGGCAAAAGTGGTAACTTTTATAATGTAAATGCGTTATATTATTATCAAATAAAAGAAAGCAGGGTTTATGATGAAAATAAAATACGTGTATATTCTCGTACTTGGTCTTCTGCTGTTATTTTCAAGTACAGCCAACGCCGTAGGGATAACAAATAAGATAAGCCTTTTCAATGGATCTATTGTTCTAAACAATATGGTTGTACAACTTAAAGAGAACCCATTAATAATCTACAACGAAAAAGCATACGTTCCATTAAGAGCTATTGCTCAGACACTAGGTGGAGTCGTTGGATATAATAAAGAAAATCGTTCTATATATATAGATCAACCAAGTTTATATTTCGGAAAATCTGAAATAAATCAGAAGGTAAAAAACGAGGAATTTACTTTGAGTATTTTTTCGAAAAATGCTACTTATAACCAAGGAGAATCTATACAGGTCTGGTCTCATCTATTAAATGAATCCGATCAGCCAATTACTATATCCCATGGTGAACCGTTAGTAGGATACAATATTCAGGAAGAATCAGGGTTTGAAGTAAACCAGATATATGCATTCTCCTTAAATCAAAGTAGTTTTAATCCTGGTGATGAATTTAGCAGCCAGTTGTTACCTCTCTATATTGTTTTTTATAATAGCCAGAAGCAAGGTGTTGATCTTATAAAGTATCTTACCGAAACTGATCGTCCTTCGCTATTGCCCAAAGGGAAATATACTATTACAGCAGAAGCGTCCTATTTTGTAGGTAAAGATCCTACCCAAAAGGAAGCGAAAAGAAATCTTAAAGCATCAATTTCAATAACCATTGTTTAGAGTCAGCTTTGAGGAGATGGAGAGCCATCTCTTTTTTGTAAAAGTTCATTAAGTTACCGGGTAGGTTATGCAACCTTTTTAGTTTATTGATGTCCTATTTTATGGAGATCTTCAGGGAAAAAAACCCTGTAAAACTGGGGGATGTTATGAGACAGAAAACGTTTATTAAGTTTGCGGTAATGATGATTGCTATTTTATTATTGTTTAGTCTTGTGGCTTGTTCTTCCAACAGAACTCAACAAGTTCAAGACATAAAAAACGCCTTGAACAAAGCTAATATAAACTATGAATCCATTCATCATATCGAAATTATTGATGAAGGTGTTGTTGTTTTTTATTTAACTACTGGTGGTTTAAGCGAGGGATTCATCGAGCGAAACAAAGATCAATGGAAATGGGTTTTTGGTGGAGGAAGTGCTGATGTGTCCCCTCAAAACGGTGTTTCCTGGCAGATAACAAATGGAACCGAACGGGGTATTGGTTTAGCTAGTGGTGTTATTACAAACGAAAAGATAATTGAAATAACTTTTAATGGTGAACCGACTAAGATTGTTTCGCACAATGGAAAGACAATTTGGTTTACTATTACACAATCTCCAATATCTAAATTTCAAGTGAAAGGCTACACAAGTGATAATCAAGAAATTACAATCAATTAATTAATTGAATTCAATCGACATTGTTGAACGGATACGATAGCTCAAAACGCATAAGAAGAGGCAACCGATCAATTTGGTTGGTTGCCTTTTCACTATCAATGCGCAGGATAGTTTAGTCGCTACGCGAATAAAAATTAAAAAAGGAGAAATTCAAATTGGATATTGGGGGTTGAAATGGGAACACCACCAGGACTTCATTTTTTGACCATAATCATTTTTATTTTCCTTTGTTTATGGACAGGAGTTGCTTTATTTGGGGCGATAAACCCTTATTATTTCTGGAAGGTAACACAAAGCTGGAAGGCTTTAAGAGAACCGCCTAAGTCATATTTCATAATAACCAGGATAATTTCAGGAGTTTTTGCAATTATTGGATTATCAATTCTGTTGTTGCCCCATTTACGCTAACGGATAACTATAGCTCAATAAAATCGAGTAGGAGGGGGCTTACCGCCCCCTCCTACTCGATTTTATCGGACTATTTTGGAACATATGAAAAAATCAGATATTCTAGTGAATGCTGAAGGATGGAATCGAAGAGAAGGTGCCTGCTGGTCAAACTAAACATCATTCATCAAGACTGAAAAGAGCATCCTTCGAGAAAAAGCATCACCAAAAACAGAATCATTGGGTAAGTTTTCATTTCAGACGATTAAGAGTGGATTTTCGCATGCGAGTTGATTAGGTGAAATTAGCCGTGAAGACATCTCGACCGATCTCATATTTAACGTTAACTGAACCTTACTTGTGCTGAGCAGCGCAAAGTCTAATGGCAAAAGGTAGATATCGACCGTTAATTGAATCCTTATATTTACTTTTTTATTAACATTTACTTATAAAAAATTTAATGTTAATATATCTAAAGTATTACTAAATTGTAAAAAAGGAGGAGAATAGTAGGGGTTTTTGGACGATACTTTATAAAGATTGGGAGATGAATTAATTGAGGAAATATACGTTGAAGGCAGCTTCATTTCTATTAATTGCTCTAATATTGTTAACGACATTTCAAACCAATAGTTTTATTGCAGTTGCGGAACAAAGTAAAGAGAATAACCGTAACAATTCAGAAGATTTCAATTCAAAGAAGAGGGAAGAATATGGTCTTTCCACAGATGCATTCACGATAAGAAAATTAATTGAAAAATATGATGGCGAAAAAATAATATATGAAGATTTCTATATGACAGTTGAAGAAAAAAAAGAATTAGATTCACGTTTCAGCCATCAAAATGAGTTCGTACCTAAAGTGAAGGAAAAAGCAAAAGAGTTGTTGACAGAGGATGATTTCGGTGGACTGTACGTTAGTCAGGAAGAGGGAGGTATACTTTATGTAGGAGTAAAGAACCTCAACAAAAAAAACAATGACAGACTTAACGGAATCAAGAATGAGTATAAAGACGAAACGAAAGTAAAGTTTATTGATATGAAGCACAGCGAGAAAGAACTAACTATTATTTTGGATAAGATTCAAAATAAGTGGTCGACTTATGCTATTAAGGGGATAGGACTCCAATACACATCACTCGACACAATTAATAACAAAATAGAGATTGGGTTAATAAATAACACAGCAGAAGCGCAGCAATTGTTCAGGGATGAATATGGAGATCTGTTCATATTTTATAAAACAGAGCCATCTGTCCATAAAGAAGAAGGCGATACCAGTACTTATGTAAATCCAATGCAAGGCGGAACAAACTTGCACAATTATACTGCAGGAAACAATTGTTCGGCTGGATTTGCAGCGAAGAGCAACGCTGAAAATTTATATTGGATGGTTACCGCCGGTCATTGTTATGGAACTGGCGCACTGAATGTTGTCTACCATCCAACTCAAAGTAGCACTAACAAATTGACATTAGGCGTAGCTGTTGGTAATGTGAGGAATTCCGGCAAGGTTGATGCTATGTTAATTGGGGTCGGCCTCAGATCCCAGTTGAGCAACAAACTATACTATCAGTATGTCGGGAGCAAAACATTGACAAGTTATGCAACTGGCAGCAGCGAATACGTTGGTCAACATGTATGTATTGCATCAAGGAGCAACGATAGTTGCGGAACAATTCTGTCCACCAGTCTAAATTATGACGACCAAACAGACATTACGGCTGCAAACTATACTGCTATTCCTGGTGATAGTGGTGGAACGATCTTTGGCAATGGCGTTTTATTCGGCGTTCATGAAGGAGACCAACAGCTAAGCGGCTCTACAGTGGAAGGTTATACGCAAGTTGAGAACATTCTAACATATTTCGATATTTCTCCAATACTTGATTAATTTACAAAACGGCCGGTCACCGATATCTAATCGGCAACTGGCCGTTTTGTGTTCTAAATCAAGACTCCTGCGGCAAGAAAGACACTACAACGAGAAGATGGGAGCATTAAGCTTTCAGAACTCGCATTAAGACGACAAATCCGGTTGGAGCCATTGCGTTGTTATTTCTCACATTGTTACTGAAGACTGCTCTTATGCATGGGATTTCCGCCCTTATTATAGTTAAGAATACTATACCCATCAGGGCATTTCGTATAAAAAGCAAGTAAGATCTGGCATTCGAGATGGTCGAAGCATGCTCAGTAAGTTTATGTGCGTATGAATGGCTGGAACTGGATATATGTATATTAAGATATATTCAGCGAAATGGAAAACGTCAATGTGCTGCTATCATGGAATGAAGATTATTCCGTTTCGAGCAAAATTCAAGTATGTCTCCTATGCATGGATCTAACTTGACCAATATCAGTTGCTCTCATTTGAAGGTAATCAGCGATTTGGGGTGAATCAGTATTTGACACAGTACTTTTTGGAATCGCAGCGTATAGACTGGATGAAGGACGTCAAGCTTCTTAATCGTGACGATGTGGTCAGAAAGAATATTTCGGAAAATTTATCGCTTATGTGTATCAGCAAGCCATAGAGAAAAAACCTTAAGCATCTCAAGATACCCATCTATATTGCCGAGTTTTATGTAACCTTTTGAATATATTAGAGTTCTAGAATTTATCAGATTCAGGAGGGATATCATGTATAGATTTCTTGTGATACTGATACTCGTTATCTTGTTATCAAGTTGTAACAAAACTAATGGAGAAGAGTTTACAATATCAGGTAAAGTTACTGCTATCGACGCAAAAAATCATTATGTCTATGTCGATAATCAAGGACCAATAAAGTACAAGGATTATAATGAATTGGAAATTGGTCAACGGGTTACCTTTGTTCTTTATAGCAAAAGCAAAGACGACCTTTGGGATCCTAAACTAATTAAAATTAAATCTTTTAAGTCTCCATAATACTCTCACTCAGTCATAATTTACCTGCTCTTGCACACCTGAATAGGCGGCACGGATAACGGCTAACACCCGTCGCGGATGCTGGGAAATGTTCCGAAACATAAAAAGCGCCCTGCTCCTACTGAAGCGACTAAGGGCTGTAGAGTCCGATGGCTCGTTATCTTGAAATTTAGGAAACGATGCTGCGGACCCATGGACGGTGGTGATATGCTGTGATCCGTTGTCGTCTCGTGCCTGTTTTCTGTTACCGACACGAACATCAAACTTCGACGAACAACTGGTGAAGGCGCTGATTTATTGGCGATTGCCGAATTACTTGGACATGAGGATCCTAAAACAACAACAATTTATACAAAAGTAAGTACTGAGAAGTTAAGAAGCGTAATTGCATCTAATCCACTAGAAATCACGTGACGAGAATGACACAAATATGCCATTGTGATAAGCGGAGTGACACAAATTTCCCATTATGTTGTGCGGTCTGACACAATCATCCATTAAGTTAAGCGGTTTTGACACTTATTTACGTAAAGAATTCGATCAGCGGCAGCATGATCTAAGCGCGGATATCGGCGAAGATGATTCAATTCACATTAACATTCCCCGCCACGTTTTTGAGGGTTATGTAAAGAGTAACGAAATTTTAAGCCAACTTCATGGACAAAGTAACAGTTGGCAGGCCGACCTAGCGCATATGAGCTCAGGTAAAGTAACTTGGAAGTTGGCCTATATTGGGGATGAGACTCTCATCCAATCATTAATCTATGAAATTTCTAGTAACCACACAAGGAGAAAAGGTTTAATCGGCAACTCTAGGGATATTACGAAAGTTCTTGTGTATGAATGGACCACTTATTTGGGTAAAAACGGCCATTTAAGTGATGAAACCATTTTGTTAAAAATCAGTGGAATGATCGTGAAGAAGTGATATCACTCCCATAAGAAAAGATTAACCAACTGGAACCCTAAAATCGAAGAAGATGTCTATGGTTGCGAAAACTGCGATTATCTAAGTGATCCCGATTACGAATCCTTCACGTGACTATGAACCGAATGAAGAAGACCCCGAAGAACATTGGGCAAAAATTCAAAGAGATGCTGAAAAGAATGCACTCAGATAAAGAAACTGTTTTATTTTTATCAGTTGTCATGTCGAAGAAAACAATCTAATGTATAATTATGTCATGATGTCAGGCGAAATCGATCGGTTACTTTCAAAACATGGTGTCGATCGGTAAATCCGAGTGGACATAGTCGGAATTCAAGGGAGCAGAACAGTAGAATGGTTAAACAGGGTTTCACATTGTTTATCATCATTACCGCAGTAGCAATATTAAGTGCTTGTAGTAATACAAACAACGAAGCTAACGTAGGCGCGTCTGTAGAAGTAGAGGCTACTTTAGAAGTAGAAGCTTCAATGGAAGTAGAGGCTTCATTAGATGTAGAAGCTACTTTAGAAGCCGAGGCTTCTGTAGAAGTAGAATCTGATGTAGAAGTAGTCGAAGCAGCTAATGAAACTGAAAGCGTTTTGGCATGGGAAGATCAAGTCAATAGCATTGCAACGACGAGTGGACTTTCAGAAACAGAAAAGTATGATCAAGTAATGGGAATAGCCATGGATTATAAGCCAAGTGAATCGGAATTAAAAGAGTTCGAGAATTACATAATTTCCGAATTCCAAAACGAAAAGTATTTGAGTGATATTAAGAATAGCACCTATATGCTCGGAAACATTTTTAAATCTGGTGTTGTTGAACATGTCTATGACGACGCAGAAAACAGGCCGATAGATAGTTTTGCTTTTGACTTCCTACAAAACAGTAAATATACTTATCGCGGCGCAGATAAAGTTGACAGTCCGGACGTAATCGCAAATGAAGATCAAATGATGAAGTCACTGAGTGAAATCGAATAGGTTTCTATATATCAACGAGAGTCCGTGAGAAAAACACGGGCTTTTTTACTGCCTGCTGTGCAATCGATTGTTTGATGCTTTAGCTACACTAATAATTGTCGCAGACAAAAATAATGGAAAATGAGAAGTTATTCATGCGGTCATTGTTGTCTTCTCCACTAACGGATACGATACTTGAAGGATGTCACGGGAAAGTCGTTATTACGTTAACGGCAAGATACAGGATAACATATTCAGCATTGGGGGCTCTTTTGTGAGTGACGTTATTGAAAATCAAAGGATTAAAGAATTGACTAAAAAAACTTATCTTGTTAATGTGGCATATTTAATTGACTTAACTGATGAAGAATACAAAGAAATCA
>NZ_QRDY01000041.1 GCF_003386205.1 Cohnella lupini | reverse complement strand
AGACGACTTATATCCCAATTTTAGGGAGTAGAAGTCGTCTTTTTCTTCGCTCATCTTAAGGCTTAAATTAAAACAGTTAGTTCTTCAGTGGCCTCGCACATGCCAAGGACTCCTTGATAATGTCGGAACGCGAAGCTTCGGCGATCATTGCAGCGGGTTGGACAACAGCGCAAGCTCGGGATGAGCATCCAAGGTCTGGCTGCAATATTCGCATATTACCCGTACGGTCACGTCCCCGTTGGAATTATACGCTATTATACGCTTTCGCTCTTCGGGGGTCAAGAAATGCAAACCCAACCGATATTCGGGGACATCGACGTTCTCGAAGCTTCCGAGCGACATGCTGCAATGCCGGCAAATATAGTTTACAGCCATATGTATGCCTCCTGAAGTAAGGATATGCGGTAGCTCCCGCCTCTTCCTTCAGTATTCCCGTAACATCCCTTTTTTAAGCGTACGGCATTACGCCTTGACGTTGTATTTAGCCATCGTCTGATCGAAGGGATTGTTCAAGGAGAATTCGATGGCATCGCACGCTTCCTCTATCGACTTCCGTAAATCCGCTTGCTCCGCCTTGGCGAACGGGGAGAGCACGTAGTCGGATATGACCATTCCCGGCTTCGGACGCGAGATACCCACTCTTACGCGATTGAAGGACTGAGTCCCCATGTGCTGAATAATGGATTTGATTCCGTTATGCCCACCTGGGCTACCTTGATACCTCAGCCGAATTCGTCCGACTTCCGTGTCAAGATCATCGTAAACGACGACGAGGTCTTCAAGCTTCGTTTTGTAATAATCCATGAACGCCCTAAGCGACTCTCCGGATAGGTTCATGTAATTCATCGGTTTAATCAGCGCGATCTTCGAGTCTCCTACTCTCGCTTCTCCAATCAGCGCTTTGCACTTTTGCGTGCCCACTTCGACGTTCAGTCTGCGGGCCAACTCGTCTATTACCATGAATCCCGCGTTATGCCTCGTGTTCGCATAAGCTGCGCCGGGATTTCCCAAGCCCACTATCCAACGCATTACGATTTTCATCCTCCAATAAAGAGCCCCTAAATTTATACTTTCCGATAGTTAAAAAAAATATTTTGACGATATGCAACGATTATTGTCTCTCATGTGTCCTAAATAGTACAGAGTCTTAAGCGAAAGAGAGGTGAATTGATGTGTACATGAACGGCCAGATGATTTATGATGATAGGCATTTCCTAGATCATATGTCTTCAGAGGTTCCAGTGCAAATTTATTGCGGCAGACGTCATAGCGATATCGGGTTCATCGAATATTATGGCAAAGAATTCGTTCAGGTCAATAATATTTTCTACAATCGCAAGCAATTTACCTTCGTCTCTCGTCCGGGTTATTAATAGCATATCGATAAAAAAAGGCAGTACAGGACAAGCCCCCTGTACTGCCTCTTTGTGTGAACCTCGAATCAAACATCCTTCTCCACGGCCACGGCCGCTTCGTGTTGCTTCCGATTCTCTTCGGTCTCGTCGTTGATCGCGTCCACTTCGTCTTCTGTACGTTCCTTCTGAGGAGCCAGAACGGCTATAATAACCGTCTCCGGATCTTGCTTGGCTTCGACTCCGCTTGGCAACGTTAGATCGCTAATGGAAAGATTCTCGCCCATCTCAAGCCCGCTGACGTCCACCGTTATGGAATCCGGGATATCCTTCGGATAACATTCGATCTCGATTTCGTGAAGGATCATTTGAAGCATTCCGCCTTCTTTCTCGCCCGGAGAAGTTCCGGTAACGTCCAGACGGGCAGAAGTCGTTATCTTTTCGTTCATATTTATGCGACGGAAATCGATATGCGTAACTTGGCGAGAGAGCGAATCCCTCTGCAGCTCCGCCATCATGACGGGATGTTTCCCGGCTCCGGGAATATCGATCTCGATGACGGCATGGGGGTGGCTTCTCAACATTGCCGAAAGATCCTTGCCATCCACGGAAATTCGCGTAGGGCTATCCAACCCTTTGCCGTAGACGACTCCCGGAACGAACCCAGAGGATCGAATCTTTCTCAAATCGCCCTTGCTTGTTGCTTCGCGAGCTTGTACCTGCAGCGTCGTACTCATTATGAATACCTCCCGAGGATCGAATCCAATGCGTATGCACTAGTTTTACCCTATGGAGGAGTTCGTTAAACATTAAACGTGCGGCTCGAACAGTTTGCTAATGGATTGCTGTTCATGAATACGCACGATCGCTTCAGCTATCAGCGGCGCAACGGACAACACCTTCATTTTGGAAGTGGCTATAGGCTCCGCAAGCGGAATCGTGTCGGTTACGACGATCTCGACGATTGGAGAGGCTTCAAGCCGTTCGATGGCCGGTCCGGATAGAACGGGATGCGTGCAGCATGCATAGATATCCTTTGCCCCCGCTTCCTTCAGCGCGTTCGCCGCTAATGCTATCGTGCCCGCCGTATCGATGATGTCGTCGATCAGAATGGCGGTACGTCCGGATACGTCCCCGATAATGTTCATCACTTCAACGACGCCGGGCTCGGGTCTGCGCTTGTCTATAATAGCCAGCGGCGCCTGAAGCGTATCGGCCAATCTGCGCGCCCGAACGACTCCGCCGTGATCCGGAGACACGACGACTGGCGAAGGCAATTCTTTCTCGTGGAAATAATCTCCGAGAATGGGTACTCCAAGCAGATGGTCGACCGGAATATCGAAGAACCCCTGAATCTGCATCGCATGCAAATCCATTGCGATTACCCGGTGCGCACCGGCCGTCTCGATCAGGTTAGCGACCAGCTTCGCCGTAATCGGATCGCGGGATCGCGCCTTGCGATCCTGCCTCGCATATCCGTAATAGGGCATAACGACATTTATCGTCTTAGCGGAAGCCCGCTTTAGCGCGTCTACCATGACGAGAAGCTCGATTAAATGGTCGTTGACGGGCGCGGAAGTCGATTGAATGACGTAGACGTCGCTTCCTCTAACGCTATCGTCGAGCCGAATATGGATTTCCCCGTCGCTGAATTTGCTCATTTGCGCATTTCCCAGCTCCAAGCCGATATAACGCGCGATATCCTTCGCTAGCTTGGGGTTGGAGCTGCAAGAAAAAATCTTCAATGTTGGATCCGAATAAGCCATTTTTTACCCGCCTTTGTTTATTCGGTTTCTTTTTCTTTTTTGGCTTTCGCGCGCGCGCGAAGTTTCTCCGCATAGCCCGGCTTGTTGACTTGACGCTCGCGGGCTATCGCCACATCGTTATCCGGAACGTTATGCGTGATCGTCGAACCGGCTACGATATAAGCCCCGTTTCCGATCTTCACGGGAGCGATCAAGTTGGAATTGCTGCCAACGAACACATGATCGCCGATCTCCGTCTTCGATTTATTATACCCGTCGTAATTGGCTGTAATCGCGCCGCAGCCGATGTTCACGTGCGCGCCGACCAACGCGTCTCCGACATAACTCAAATGCGGAACTTTGCTATGCTCTCCGATAACCGTATTCTTAATCTCTACGAAATCGCCGATCTTCACGTGCCTGCCGAGCTTCGTGCCTGGACGCAAGTAAGCGAACGGCCCAACGTTGCATTCTTCTTCGAGCTCCGCACCTTCCGCCACGGACTGCCGAATCGTTGATCCATCGCCGACGATCGTATCCGTTAGCTCCGTGGAAGGACCGATGATACAATCTGCGCCGATCGAGGTTTGGCCGCGTAGCACGGTCCCCGGATATAAAATCGTATCGGATCCGATCGTCACGTTCGCCTCGACATACGTATGCGCTGCATCGATGAAGGTCACTCCGTTCACCTGATGGCCCGTATTTATCCGTAAACGCATCAATCTCTCTGCTTCTCCAAGCGCAATACGATCATTTACCCCAATTGCTTCCGACGAATCTTCGACGAGACAAGCAACGATTCCGTTTCCTTCGAGCTGCAGAATACCGATAACGTCGGTTAAGTAATACTCGCCCTGCGCGTTCGAATTCGTTACCTGCTTGAGCGCTTGGAACAGCTTCCTATTATCGAAGCAATATGTTCCCGTATTGATCTCCTTGATCGCCGACTCTGCCATCGTGCAGTCTTTGTGCTCGACGATTCGAAGCACGCCATTATCCGCGCCGCGGACGATTCGGCCATAGCCCGTCGGATCGGCCAATTCGGCCGTCAAAATAGTCGCCGCGGCTCCTTGCGCTACGTGAAGCTCGATCATCGCTTCTACCGTTTCCTTCCGAACGAGCGGCGTATCTCCGCAAATGACGACCGTTACGCCATCTTCGTCAGCGATCAGCGATTCCGCTTGCATGACCGCGTGGCCCGTGCCGAGCTGTACGGCTTGCAACGCGTACTCGACGGAATCTCCAAGCGTGCTCTGAACGGCCTCCGCCCCATGACCGACGATGACGACCGTTCGCTCGCAAGAAGCGCCCCTAACCGCATCCAGCACGTGGCTGACCATCGGTTTGCCGCAAACGGAATGCAATACCTTATATAATTTCGATTTCATGCGCTTGCCCTGTCCGGCGGCAAGCACGATCGCCATCTTCTTCATTGGGTGAATAGCCCCTTTCATCGCGCATCCGCAACATTAAACTCCTTCAGAATCATAGCTTATTCTTATCCAAATGAAAAGAGAGCCTGCGGGGGCTCTCTTTTCAAAAATGTACATGATTAAGCCCCTTCGACCATTACTTCTTCTTCTTGCGCCGCCCGCTCGTATTCAGCCAAAACCGCAGCTTGAATTTTCTCGCGCGTGCCGGAAGAAATCGGATGAGCAATATCCCGAAACTCTCCATCCGGAGTCCGTTTACTCGGCATAGCGACGAACATACCATTATTTCCATCGATTACGCGAATGTCGTGTACGACGAATTCGTTATCAATCGTGATCGAAGCAATGGCTTTCATGCGCCCCTCCGAATTGACGCGGCGGAGTCTCACGTCTGTAATTTGCACCTGTGTTCACCACCTTTGTCCATCAGAAAGACTTGGTGTAATATTCCACAAATCGATGCAAATTCCTTCTTAAATATGGAAAAACCACTTCTAATTTTGAAATTATTTTTTAATTCCTGACAGTTTCGACAGATATCGCCGCAATCAATTCTATTTCGACAAAAACATCCTTCGGAAGCCTTGCTACTTCTACGGTTGAGCGTGCCGGAGTGTGCTCTCCGAAGTAGCTTGCATACACCAAATTAAACTCGGAAAATTGGTTCATATCCTTCAAAAACACGGTCGTTTTGATGACATCGCGGAAGCTTGCACCTTCGGCCGCTAAAACCGCTTTCAAGTTGGTTAAAACCTGATGGGTTTGCTCTTGAATCGTTCCGACCACCAGCTCGCCCGCGGGAGTTAACGGGATCTGACCTGAAGTAAACAACAAGTCGCCCGAGCGAATCGCTTGAGCATATGGACCGATAGCCGCCGGTGCATCCGGAGTTGAAACAATTTTGAGTGCCATTGATGTTCCTCCTAGCTCTATATAGCTATTTCATTTAGAAAAAATTACCAGGTTGGACGATAATCTGACGGGTTTTCAAATCGACTTCGGTTAATCGCGCCAACGAGACGTAGTCATGAAGCAGTCGTTCTTCGTTATCTATCTCGCCCGACTCCACGAACACGCCGACTCCGGCGACGACCGCACGAAATTCGAACAACAGATCCACCATTCCCTGTATCGTTCCGCCCGCTTTCATGAAGTCATCGATAATTAATACCCGCGATTCTTCTTTAAGCGCACGACGGGCAAGCGACATCGTCTGTATCCGTTTGGTAGAACCCGATACATAATTGATGCTTACCGCGGAACCTTCCGTCACTTTATGATCCCGTCTCACGATGACGACGGGAAGATTCAGATACTGCGCCGTGGCATGCGCAAGCGGTATTCCTTTCGTTTCCACCGTCATGATGACGTCGATATGGCGATCCGCGAACGCGGTGGCGAACATCCGCCCAACCTCTTGCATCATGGCAGGCTGTCCCAACAAATCGGTCATATATAGATAACCGCCCGGCAGAAGCCGTTCCGGCTGCTCCAGTTCGCGGCAGATCAATCTCATCTTCTCCAAAGCTTGGTCTTTGCGGCACTTAGGCACGAATCTTACGCCGCCTGCGGCACCCGCCAACGTATTAAGTTCCCCAATTCCTTCATCCTCGAATACTTCTTTGATAATGGCCAAATCTTCGCTAATCGATGACTTAGCCGATTGATACCGTTCGGCGAATGCTGTTAGGGAAATTAACGTATGAGGACGGGCCAATAGATATTGCGTCATTTCCACGAGCCTTGCGCTTCGTTTCAACTTCTTCACGTTCCCCTCTCCCGTCCAAATCCGAATATTTTAGGAGTATCATAACATTTTTATACGGGTTTGATCAAGAAGAACGGCTCCGATCTCACATGAAACCCTATTCTATGTCAGCATTCTTACCACGTAAACTTCTTTACAGAAGCCTCTTAAGCCGTTATAGACCCGAGCGACTTTGATCTCTTTCGATACGAGTCCGAATACCGTGGGTCCGCTGCCGGACATAAGCACCCCGTCGGCTCCCGCTTTGATCATGCAATCTTTGATTTGGCGGACTTCCGGATAGCGATTAAGCGTCACCGATTCAAGCACGTTGCCGAGGGAGGCGCACATGTCCGGAAAGGACTGTCTCGATAACGCATCCAGCATATTCGGTATCGAAGGATGCTCCTTCACGTCGTTGACCCGGAACTTGCCGTATACGTCGGCAGTGGATACGTTGATCGGCGGCTTCGCCAGAATGACCCAGCACTGCGGAGGCGGGGATATGCTCTCAAGCTTCTCGCCGCGTCCTCTAGCGAGTGCCGTGCCCCCTCTGATACAGAAGGGTACGTCAGACCCTAGCTCGGCGCCAAGCACTTCCAGCTCATCTACCGAGAGCTCTAGGTTCCATAGCCGGTTAAGACCCCTCAAGGTCGCGGCAGCGTCGCTGCTCCCGCCCGCTAGACCCGCTGCCACCGGAATTTGCTTGTCCAAATGGATATATACGCCTCGCTTGACTCCATACCGCTCCTTAATCAATCTCGCGGCTTGGAAGGCGAGGTTCTTCTCGTCTAAAGGGATAAAGCCTACTTGGCTGGATAATACGATCTGATCCCGCGGCAATTCTTCCATCTCGAGGCGGTCTGCCAGATCGACCATCGTCATGATCATTTCCACTTCGTGGAAGCCGTCATCTCTTTTTTTTAATACATCCAAAGTTAAATTGATTTTGGCTGGCGCCTTCTCATAAATCTTCAACAATCCCATCACCGCTTCCCGAAACGTCGGCCTAAAAACCTTTACATATTATAACAAACAGCGTCTATAAATGCGAAAAAGGGGTCGCGCTCCCTCCGTTCGGGAACGCAACCCCTTCCTAGATACAGCTATGCCTAGGGCTGCGACGACCTTGCCGCCGCCTGTTCGGCGATCTGGATTGCCCGCTTTACCATGTTGCCGGCATCCTTGGTAGTGATTCCGCCCCAGCCTTCCTGCTCTACCTTATCGTAGAATCCCAGGTCCTTGGCCAGCTCCTCCTTGAACTGCTCGGACATGACGCTCCTTCTTCTGCTCATCCCTTCGCCTCCTACCCTAAACATTAAGAGTTCGACGTTAGGATGCCTTGAACGGGACATAAACATGCAAAACGGGCAGCACAGCGCTTAGCGCCATGCTGCCCGTACAATTAACCGTGTCAGTGCGATAAATAGTTGATGCGAACCTGGCCATCGTCATTGCACAGCATAACTTCCACGGATTCAGTCAAAATATCAGCGTAACTGTACGAAACCCGCTTAAACGCGTGCTGTTCCTGATCCAGTTTAACAATGAAAACCGATGGGTAGATTTCTTCCAATACGCCCGTGCGTTCGATGGTTTTGCGGCGTCCACCGTTGGCGCGGAGCATGATTTTGGAGCCGACGTGCGGTTCCAGGCTTCGTTTGATCTCTAGAAGCGCGTTTTTAGCCATGATCCACTACCACCTCTTTCCCTGTAAATTATAACTAAAAACAGGGGAGGTGTCAAATGAGCAGAATATTATATCAACGATGCTGATTTCGTGTCAACGGTCATTTTCCTTGCTAGTCTAGGCTTTTTCCAAAGATCTCTTGATTTTAGTCACACAATGTTCACATTTTGATCCGAAATCACGGGTTTCGTATTCGGAACCCCGATCCGATATCGCCCCATTGTTTCAATTCCGCCAACGCCTTGCCTTCCGCTGATCGTATGCGCGATGACGTCCGTAATATTGATCGTATCCCGGAAGGGAGTGAATGAAGCCCGCACCGCCACGTACACCGGATCCAGCGCATGGATCATGATTCTTCCCGGTGAGCTCGCGAAGTTCGCTCCCGCTTGAAGCAGCGCCTCGAAGTGGGATTGACAGGCTCCGGCGACAACGACGAGCGAATCGCGGTTGCGCTCATAGTCCCTAGCCACGTTGACGGCCTGCACGAAGTTCAAGGAATTCTTGTAGCTGCTTAACTGCTGCAGGTCCTCCCTTTGCTTAAGCACCCCGTCATGGCCCGTAATGACGACGATGTCCGGGTGAACCTGGGGAAGCATCCGAAGCAGGATCTGCGGCATTTGCGACTCGTGGCAATGAACGCCTTCGGCGGGAACGTTTAATTGCCCGTATACTTGCATGCTTTTCTTCAGATAGTTGGCATCTCCGTCCAGATGAAGGACTTTGCCCGGCAGCTCGAAGAATGGCTGCCTCCTGTCGTCCGCGACGGAGCTAAACCCCGTTCGCGCGTTGTTCCGGTTACGCGCCTCGTTCATTCTGCGGAATGACTCGTTAGCTTGTATGCGCGCCTGGCGAGTCCCGCCGAGCTCGTCCGGATTTCTCACCGTCTGGAGGTCTTCGACGGGCGCGTCGGCGAGCAGTCGATAGTCCATGCCTCTAAGCACGGCTTGGTTCGCCGCGAAAGCCGCAACCCGGAACAATACATCTCCGCCATAGGATTTACGTATGACTAAATCCCCCTGCTTCATGGGCCAATCACCTCTTCGTGTATCCTATGGAGGGATGGGAGCATGGGTGCGCGTCCGGTAAAAGGTAGTTCAAAAAGCCCGCTTTTGATCTCAGTCGGGACTTCCGTTTCTCGCTTCTAGCATGCCGGCTTTTGTCAGCGCATCGCATACGGTCGCGAATTCTTGCAACGAAAGCGTCTCCGCGCGCCGCTCCGGCTGAATGCCGCATTGCACGAGCAACTCCGACAACTCCCCTTTACGCTCCTTGCCCGAGAAAGCCGAGAGATTGTTGACGATCGTCTTCCGTCTCTGTGCGAACGAGGTTTGAACGACGCGGAAGTACTTGGCTTCGTCAGGCACGCTTACGGCAGGCTCTGTCCGGCGTTTCAGCTTGATGACCGCGGATTCCACGTTAGGCGCGGGAATGAAGGCTTTACCCGGCACGATGCATACCAACTCGGGCTCGCAATAATACTGGACGGCGATGCTCAAGCTGCCGTAATCCTTGCCGCCCGGTTTGGCGGCCATTCTCTCGGCCACTTCCTTCTGGACCATGACGACAATATTTTCTAAAGGCAGACGCTCTTCCAGCAACTTCATGATGATCGGAGTCGTTACATAGTAAGGGAGATTCGCAACAACGCTCACGCCCGCATAATCTGAGAATTGCTCCTTCCAAAGCTGCAGTAAATCCGTCTTCAGAATATCGCTATGGACGATGCTCACGTTGGCATAAGGAGACATTACGTCTTGTAAAATAGGAATAAGTCGCCTGTCGATTTCGACCGCGGCTACTTTGCCGGCAGCTTTCGCCAATCGCTCCGTGAGAGAGCCGATACCCGGACCTATCTCGAGAGCGCCGCGAGTCTCGTCCAATCCCGCCGCGTCTATGATCCGATCAAGCACCTCGGCATTGATCAGGAAGTTCTGTCCCAAGCTCTTCTTGAACTTGAAGCCGTGCTTGCGTATGATATCGCGAGTACGGCCCGAGGTTGCGATTTCTTTCAAGAAGTCTACCGGCGCTCCGGCGCCTCTGGTGTCGGTTCCTTCGGGCTTCTGCGTGGATTTGGTATATTCGTAAGGCTTGGTGTGGGGGCCGTATTTCTTGCCCCCTCCGTTCTTCTCGGTCGTTTTCTTCATGCTCGTTTATAGTCCTTCCCGCTCCAGCTGTTCCAGCGCCGTCAGAAACTCGACCCGCGTAATCCGGAACATGAGACATCTCTTGTAAAATTGTTTGCCGTTCGCATACCCGATCCCGAGCAGCTCTCCCATTCGTTCCCTGCGCCTTGCGGAGGAAGGATGCACGATTAATCCCGTGATCATCAGGTCGCCCCACTCTATCTCGCCTAGCTCCCCGGAATCGCCTTCGGGGCTGCGAACGCCTTCAAGCGCCCTGCGAATCGCCGCGTCCGATGCGTGCTCCACGCCGATGCCCCTGCGGCCTCTAGCCTCGTCCTTCGTCAAGAAGGCATGCTTGCAGCCAGGCACGCGCTCGGTCACGATCTTGCGAATTCGTTCGCCGGGAGCATCCGGATCGGTGAGCACGATAACGCCCCTGCGGGCTTGCGCAAGCTCGATGCGACGCAGCACCTCTTCTCCGATCGCGGAACCGCCTGTTTCGATCGTATCGGCACCGACGGCTCTATGGATGGCCGTCGTATCGTCTTTGCCTTCAACGACAATCATTTCTCGAATCATGGATATTCATACCGCCTTTATACAGCCATTCCTACAAGCGTATACGAGATTCGGCATCACGGCAAGTGAGGCGAACTTGCGTAATTACGCAAAAATCGGGAAGAAGCATCTCCGCTTCTTCCCGATTGTAACGTCTAACTTCGGATTAATCCGCCGAAGGTTTTACCGGACCGATTACGTAAACCTTATACCCGCGCTTCATTCCGAACTTATTGGCATGCGATTCGCTATCGTAATAAACGTCGATTTTCTTGCCTTTAACCGCACTGCCCGTGTCTTCGGCTCTTCTGAATCCAATGCCGTCGATGTATACCCACCAACCGATAGGGATGACTCTAGGATCTACCGCGATCGTGCGCCCTTCCTTTACGACCGCACCCGAGGAAGTCACTCCGAACCCTGAATCTCCCTCGGACTTGCCGGTGGACGCGAAATCCGCCGAATAAGCCGTCAACGTGACGTTGCTGAGCATGCGCTTCACTTTAACGCTTTGCCCGTTAAGCTTAACCGTTCTGGCTTCTGCGGCGGAAGGAGCTCCGTTATAGGAAAGCGTCACGACTTCCGGCTTTTTCTTCGTTCCGATAGCCACGATCTGATGCACGGCAGGCTGAGCGACGGTTTTCTCGACCATTTCCTGGCTCACCAGCTTGCCGTCTTCGTAGACCCGTTCGGTCTTGAATACGACTAGCCCGTTCTTGCCGGTCGTGACGACCTTCTGCTTACCTGTTTCGAGTTCTTCGTTTTTCTTCTGCACGACTTTGAATTCGATCGGGTACTTGGTCTCTGTGATTTCTTTACGAACCCGAACGATCGATACGGTCATTCCCTCTTGCAAGGGACTATTCAACGCCGGATTAATCCGGTCTTGATCAGACAGCTTGATGTTCAACGAACTTATGACTCCCCCAACCGTTTGTTCGGTCGTGTAGGTGGTTGCTAGTTGGCCGTCCGCTTTTACCGTAACTCCCTTGGCGCGATCAATGACGATCTGGCTTCCTTCTTCCAGCTTGTCGTCCGGCGACAAAGACAGTCGATCGTAGGGACCTACGTTAATGTCATGCTCTTCGAGCAATCCAAGCAGATTGGAAGATTGCGTCGTAATAACGGTTGAAACTCCGTTATCGATAATCGTAATGTTCTTGCTGGCTGCTTTCTGCAACAACGACACGAACATGATACTGATGGCAAAAACGAGAATTGCGCCTAATATCGCGAAGCGCAAATGCTCATGCTTCCATCGCAGTGCGAAAAGCTTGCCGGTCGGTCGTGGATCATGGGTTTCCTCGATAGGAATAACGCCCATTTTCTCGCTCCTCCTCCATAGCCCCGCCGTAGACTGTGATGCATGATACTTGTCTGACGCGACTAATCCATAATGGTTAACGACGCTTCGTTTGCTGCCTTCATCCGCAGATTAAGACCGTAATTCAAGCGCCGCCTTATCCAGTTCGTGCAGACCCGTATGTATTTACGAGCTTTCACAACCCTTTTTTTCAACACAAAAAGCCATCGAGACAGAGGACCTGTTCGTGGCTTCCGCATAGAAGAATAAAAGGATTATCGCGGCACGAGGTTGACCTCTCTCTATCACGCTTGCGGGGTTAGCTGTCGGATTCGGACAAAGAGAGTTGCCCTATTCGCTGCTTAACATGACGAATTACTCAGATAGAGACGCGTCGATGCCGCTTGCGAAATTCACCCCAAGATTGCTCGGACCGCATTGGACGGATCGTTGCCGATCGCCTTCGCGTTGGGTCCCCCACTCTCCCGTTAGGGAAATTAAGCGCACTGGAAAAGGAATGTCATATTCGAACTTCTGTTGATGATAATAACCTCTACGCATCTAAGGTGTAAAGACGGTGCTTCGGACGAATTTCCTCATTTTAGCTGAAATTGCCCTGAACTTTAAGATTATCTTAAACAAATGCTAGTTTTTTCTTCGTCCCGGTCCGTTTTTCTCCCGTATCTTCCAATTATCTCGATATCCCCAAACAGCGACGTCCGTTTTCGCTCGTTATTTTAGCAATTTCTTCCAAAGAAACGCCTTTTATCTCCGCTGCCGTCTCCGCGACCAGACGTACGTAAGCCGACTCATTCCGCTTCCCGCGATGGGGGTGAGGAGTTAAATAAGGAGCATCGGTTTCCAATAATAATCGGTCCATTGGAACCCTTTCCAATACCTCTTTCGGAACCCGGGCATTCTTGAAAGTAACAGGCCCTCCGAAGGAAATATAGAAGTTCATATCGAGGCATTTTTTGGCAGTTTCCCAGCTTCCGGAGTAGCAATGCATGATTCCGCCGACCTCTTCGGCTTTCTCTTCTTTAAGTATTTTGACGATATCCTCGTGCGCATCGCGGTTATGGATCACGATCGGCTTGTTTAAACGTCTGGCCAGCTTGATTTGTTCGCGGAACACGGTATGCTGAATCTCTTTGGACGAGGTATCCCAATAATAATCGAGTCCGATCTCGCCGATCGCGACGACTTTGGGATGGCCGCACAGGCTTTCGATCCATGCCAAATCCTCTTCGATCTTCATGTCTACGGCATCCGTCGGGTGCCATCCGACGACGGCGTAAATAAATTCGTATTTTTCCGCTAATGCCATGGTTGAAGGAATCGTTTCGCGGTTAAATCCTATATTGACGATCGTGTCGATACCGGCCTCGAGCGCGCGGGAAATGACGTCTTCGCGATCGGTGTCGAACTTAGGAGAATCCAGGTGCGCATGGGTGTCGATTAGCATGTCGGAAGTTGTCTCCTTCTATTATATAGATAATTTCTTGCGCGTTTCCGGACTGAGCAAATGCACGTGCGGGAGTACCATTTCTTGAGGGTAGTAAATGTAGTATTTCCCGCGCTGAAGTCCTGCGATCGACTGAATGATATCCGACTTTACAGATATTTCCGTCAATTGCTCCTGCTCGTCCAGAAGCAGGATCGGCGGCTTCTCTTTTTCATCAGGCAACGCACCCGGTTTATAGACATCGTACGGCGAATCCATGGGCGTATCGATCTCCAGATGGTAATCCGGATTAAGCCCGATTCTCCGCCATTCCTGACGGACGTCCTCTAACCAAATCTTATCCTCGCTCTCGAGAGGTACGTATTTGTAGAGTTCCCTGTTCAGGAATCTTCTACATAGGTCGGACAGAAGCTCGTCCTTCTCATCAGCCCATTGTCCGAACGTCGTCTGAACCATTGCTTCATCTAATTTCAAGTAAGGCTGTAGCGTAATAGAACCCGCTAATAACTCGTTTATCGGCGACAGCATGAATGCGAATTCATACCCTGAACGGTACAGCTCGCTTGCCCTTCGGAAAATTTGTCGAAGAACGATTTCCGAGCTTCGGGTAACCGGGTGAAAATAAACCTGCCAGTACATCTGATACCGGGACATCAAGTAATCCTCGACGGCATGCATACCGCTTTCCTTCACCACGATCTTCCCTTTATATGGACGAAGTACGCGAAGTATGCGATCGAGATCGAATGTTCCGTAATTGACTCCCGTGAAATAAGCGTCGCGCAGTAAATAATCCATACGATCGGCGTCCAGCTGACTGGAAACGAGATTAACGACTATCGGTTTCTCGTATTTCTTGCGGATAACCGACGCCACTTGCTCCGGAAATCCAGGGTCCACTTCCCGCAGCACGCGATTAATTCCAGTGTCTCCGAGAATGACCTCGCAAGTCCACTGTTCGTGATCGGTGTGGAAAATTTGCTCCAACGAGTGGGAGAACGGTCCGTGACCGACGTCGTGCAGAAGGGATGCGCACAAACTTAATAATTTTTCCTCTTGCGGCCAGTCGGAGTATCGATTACGCTCAAATTGTGAAATTATTTTTCTTGTAATTTCATATACGCCCAAGGAATGGGAAAACCGACTGTGCTCCGCTCCATGAAAGGTTAGATAGGAGGTGCCTAGTTGGCGTATTCTTCTGAGACGCTGGAACTCCGGCGTGTTGACGAGCTTCCAGATCGTCGCATCCTGTACGTACACGGAATGATGCACGGGATCCTTGAAAACCTTCTCCTCTGGCAATTCCTTATGCATAAGTTCCACCTCCTTAGAATGTCACTATTCGACAAAATCAAAGCTTAAACATCGAACTTTGTCGAATAATGTCGAATTGCGCCTTCCTTTATTATTCCTGCCTTTCGCCTGTCTCCCTTTCTCGAATCACCTTATTTAATAGGATTTACAGGTTTTTTATTGTTAGAAATCTAGCATTTCGGGTTGACTTTTTTGGGAATGGTTGGTACGATAGAAATCGGAAAACAGAGAACTTTGTCGAATGCTGGCGAATACGGACAGACTCTACATACGATGGTCCGTTTGTTTTTATTTTAACCTTATGAGAGGGGTATTACCAAATGATGAAATCTACAGGTATTGTGCGGAAAGTCGATGAATTGGGACGGGTGGTTATTCCAATCGAATTACGCCGCACGCTCGGTATCGGAGAAAAAGATGCTCTCGAGATTTACGTGGACGGAGAGCGCATCATGCTTAAAAAATACGAGCCTGCTTGCATCTTCTGCGGCAATGCGGAGAACGTAACCTACTTCAAAGGAAAAATTGTTTGCAGAGAATGTTTGAAGGATTTGCCTTCCCCTGTGACAAATTAAAGAAAATAGTTTATAATGAAAATTGTATTCTAATAATTGTTAATTCCAACCTTTTTATACTCCTTGCAAACCTCCCGATATTACTATCGGGAGGATTTTTTTGCGCTTGGAGCGACGAGCGGATCCTCTGTTATTCGTCGCTTGTTTCTAGCAAAGCTTGATAGACGTCCCGCTTGGATATGCCGCGATCCACGGCTGCTTTTTTCATGGCTTCCTTGCGGTTTATCTGCAATGCTTCATAATGAGCAACATGCTGAGCTAACGTCATCGAGAACCACCATTGGTCGTTATCCGGCTCTCCCGAGACTTGCGATCCCGCCCCTTGCGAATGCGTTCCTTCTATTATAATACAACACTCTCCAAGAGGAGGGTTATCCGTTACATGGGCCAAGCATGCCGTCACCGTTCCCCGAATCGCTTCCTCGTGGCGCTTGGTTAGCTCCCTCACGACAGCCATTTTACGTCCACTCCATCGCTCCGAGATGACCGCCAGCGTTTTCTTCAATCGGTGCGGCGATTCGTAGAAGAGCAACGTGCCGCTCTCTTTCTCCAATCCGTCCAGAAGCTTGTTCATCCCCTTGCGCTCCCGAGGCGGGAATCCCACGAATAGAAACCTGTCCGTCGGCAATCCGGATATAATCAATCCCGACAATGCGGCATTGGCTCCCGGTATCGGAACGACGGGAATCCCTTGCTCCACCGCATCCCTGACAAGCTCCGCTCCCGGATCGGATATGGCCGGAATGCCGGCGTCGCTGACCAACGCGATATGCTGGCCTTCGAGCAGCAATCTGATTAACTCGGGGCCGCTTGCCTCCCGATTATGTTCGTGGTAGCTTACAAGCCTGTTCTGAATGTCGTAATGGGTCAGCAGCTTACGGGTCTGGCGGGTGTCCTCCGCCGCGATGATCTGTACTTCCTTCAGCGTGCGAATCGCGCGGAACGTCATATCCTCCAGGTTGCCGATCGGCGTAGCCACCAAATACAAGGTTCCAGGTGCTTCGCGCGCGGCGAAGCTGCGTTGAACCGAAGCCTGTTCGGTCTTCTCTTGTTCTTGTTCGTTAATTTCGGTCGTCACTTTCCTGCCTCCTCCCCGTCTCTCTGTGCCTTTGTTGTCGGGGCTCGTCCGTTGTGGCGCTTGAAATCGGGAAGCTCCGCGGATTCCCCATAGAATACGGCAAGCAGCTCGGGCGTATACTCCCCGCTATCCTCATATACGATAATAGGCGGCAAAAGCCTGACTTCCGGTTTTCCGTCTCGCGTTCCTTCTATCAGCACCATGTTGGCTTCCGCTTCTTTACGGGGATGGACGAATCGGATTCTCTTCGGCTCCAGCCGATATCGGCGCATCGTATCTATAATGTCCGCTAATCGGCTCGGACGATGCACCATCGATACCCGGCCGCCTATTCGAACGGATCTCGCGCAGGCGGCGATTACGTCCTCTAGCTTACAGCCTATCTCATGCCTAGCCATCGCTTGATGATGATTTTCCTTGCGATCTCCGCTTTGCAAGGGCAAATAGGGCGGATTGACCGTGATGGCGTCATAAGGCTCCCCTTCCGTTCTCCATTCTCGGAGGTCGCCCTCCACGATCTTGATTTTATCGGATAACCCGTTTAGATCAACGCTTCTTCGCGCCATATCCGCCAATCGCGGCTGAATTTCGACGCCGTCGATCGCCGCGCCGGTTCTAGTCGTCAACAACAACGGAATAACGCCGTTGCCCGTGCACAGATCAAGAATTCGCCCCTTGGGCGGCACTCCTGCGAACCTGGCGAGCAGTACCGCGTCCAGCGAGAAGCTGAACACTTCAGGACTCTGTATGATTTTCAAGTTATGCGTAAGTAAGTCGTCTAATCTCTCTCCTGCTTGCAGAATGCCGCTTGCGGTCTGATCTGCTTCATTCATGATGCCGGCCTCCAATCGAAGCTCTATTGTTCCACGCCCATTAGCTTACTTTATTTCACAGCATTCTGCCAGTTCTAATCCTTCAACCCAACAAAAAAACCGAGAAGATCCGGGATGCGCTCCCGGTTCTTGCTCGGTTTATTAAGTTCGATGGTTGAGCTTATTTACTTAAGAAGGATAAGCAGAACAAGCAATCGCCTTCCATTCGCAGATGACCGTAATATACGTTGCAAATGTGGAAGCCTTCATGGTACAGACGGGCTAGATTGTCATATCCTTCGCCAACAGCCATAGCTAAAGGAGTTTTATCGCCCTTGACGGCAGCCGGTTCTTCCGCCTCATCTTGGGCTGCAGCGGGCTCTGTTTCCCGCTTTAGCACTTTTCTTAACTGCTGATTTTCAATCAGAAGCCGCTGGTTTTCTTCCAAGAGCTCCTTGATCTTCAGCTTGAGATTCCCGAAGTCGGCATGTACGTTTCCTATATGCGATTCGAGTTCATCCACGCGAAGGAAAATGTCTTTCATGAACAACTATCCACCTCAAGGCATCCGATTGTGTCTAATCTCCGTCGACGTCGGTCGCGCGAAGTCATCACTATTTCAGGACGACGTCGTCAAATGGCAATTCTTTCACTTTACCCAAATCGAACAATTGTACATGCACGCTGCGGCTGCCGATGTTGACGCCTACGACTTTGCCTTCGCCCATGGAAGTTACGACCATTCTGCCTACCGCAGGCATTTCTTCCTTGGCGCTCTCGTAATTGTCGTGCTCGTATTTCAAGCAACACATCAAACGCCCGCATAATCCGGATATCTTCGTTGGATTCAGCGACAGGTTCTGGTCTTTGGCCATCTTAATAGAGACCGGTTCGAAATCGCCAAGCCACGACGAACAACAGAGTACGCGCCCGCACGGACCAATACCGCCAAGCATCTTAGCTTCATCGCGTACGCCGATCTGCCGCAATTCGATGCGGGTACGGAATACGCCGGCCAAATCCTTGACCAACTCCCGAAAATCGACGCGGCCTTCAGCCGTAAAATAGAAGATGATCTTATTCCGGTCAAACGTGTATTCCACGTCCACGAGCTTCATCTTAAGCGCGTGATCCTTGATTTTCTGCAGTCCGACAGTGAATGCGTTCTTCGCGGCTCCGCGGTTTTCCTCGACTGCTTTCGCATCGGGATCTCCCGCTACCCGGATGACCTTCTTCAAAGGAAGGACGACGTCCGATTCTCCTACCGTCTTCGGGCCGACGACGACTTTGCCGTATTCTACGCCACGCGCCGTCTCCACGATGACATGCTGATCTTTGGATACCGGATGCTCGGCGGGATCAAAATAATAGATTTTGCCCGCTTTCTTGAAACGGACTCCCACCACATCGTACAAAACTATCCCTCCCGCACGTTCACCAGAAATTGCTCGAGCGCTAGTTGCGGCGCTACGTGAGCCTTTATTCGTCTTGCGGCCGTCAGCGCGGATTCCATTACCGCGACCCAAGATTGGATCGACCGGCTCCAAGCCTGCTTCGAAATCCATTCCGCTTGGTCGGGGAATACCATCTGCGCCTGGCGGTCGGTCATTGCGTAAATCATATCTCTATACCACAAAGCTAACAGCTGTAGCAAAATTTCGACATGTTCGGAGAGATCCGTTTTAAATACCTGCTGCTGCGCTTGAAGCAGACTCGCAGTGAACCGGGTTGGATTCTCCTTCCCTAATTGTATCACTACGTTTCGGATATCTGCAAACCAATTCTCTTCTACCAATTTTCTACTGGAATGGAGACCTGATGCCAGATTTACCGCCGCGCGTGCTAGTAAAGGAGATTTCCCCTCTTGTACAAGAGCATTTTCCAATGCCTCCCGATCCCCTGGAACGAAAGAAACGAGCTGCGATCGCGATAAAATAGTAGGTAGAACGGCTTGCGCGCTAGGCGCAAGCAATATGGCGACGACGGGAGACGGCGGCTCTTCCAAAAATTTCAGTAAGGAATTGCTAGCTTGTACGGTCATCGTCTCGGCCGCTTCGATAATATATACTTTATAACCCGCTCCAACGCTTCGATAGGCTAATTCCCTTTGCAGCGTGCGGATCTGTTCTATCTTAACTGTGGCGCCGTCTGGACTGATAATATGCAGATCCGGATGATTTCCGTGCATGACCTTACGGCATTCCAAGCATTCTCCGCATGCGTCGTTGCCGCCTCTCTCGCAGAAAAGGGCTTGGGCGAAAGCTCCTGCCATCTCTCTGCGCCCCGAACCGGCCGGTCCGGCGAACAAATACGCATGCGCGACTCTATGCGCCGTTAACGCATTCTGAAGAAGAGCTTTCGCCCTATCTTGTCCTACCACTTCTCGAAAACCCATGAAGCAAACCCCTTACGTTACGAACAACCCATCCGCTCTATTCACAGAAGGGTTGGCCGAACTTAGAATACCAGATTAATCAATATTCCTCGAATTTCGCCGACCTTATGAAGCAGATCTATTCTACCCTCTTCGCTTTGTAGAAGTTCTTCGCCCATGCCCACGAGCATAGAGTCGACTTCTTCCAGCAGCTTGTATCTTTTACCGCGGCCTCTTCGATCCCACCCCTTCGTTTCCTTCAGGGCAATGCCGCGTTTTACGGTATCCTCCAAGAACCCCTTAACCATCTGCCGATACAATACCAATTCCCGTATCGTCATCGAACGAGTCAAGCGATCTCCTTGCAGTCTGATGTCCTCAAGCTTCCTCTGGAGCTCCTCGTGCGTTCTCTGTTCCTCCTGCTGCTGCATGAGGTCTCCGAAGTTCTGCGCCTGTGTCGGCCTTGCTAGCGTCTCTCCGCGTTGCAAGGTTTTGTTGACGGGATAGAATCCTGTCTGGATTTTCATTTCCGTTCACCGCCCAACCGCATTAGAAATTAGAAGTGTTCGAACCGCTCTACCGGCAGCACGAACACGGCCGCGCCGCCCACCTGCACTTCAACCGGGAAAGGAATATAAGAATCAGCCGCTCCGCTCACCGGCGATACCGGCGTAACCAGCTGATCGCGTACTTTGCAATTGGCTCTGATAACGTCCAATGCGCTTTGAATGCGATCGTCTTCGATTCCGATCAAGAACGTCGTGTTGCCCGCTCGCAGGAATCCTCCGGTGCTCGCAAGCTTGGTCGCGCGAAACCCTTCCTTGATCAAGGCGTTAGACAATCGGTTACTATCCTTATCTTGGATGACGGCAATCAGTAATTTCATGGTCAGGCCTCCTCGAATCTGATTTGATAAAGGGGGTTCAAAAAGCCGTACGACTTTATTGAACTTGATCTTATGGGGTCTGCTGCTTCTTATTTAAATTGGACACGGATACGCCAAAATCCTCTATTTTACTTCATTTCTTTACGCGAACGCAGTTTGGATTCCAGCTTTATCCAACTATTCTCGGCTATCCGTTCCCGGGACTCCGAAGCGTCTATCGTTACGAATCGTTCCGTAAACTTGGATTCCAGCAATCGGTACCCTTCCCTAACCGAGCGATGGAACGCGAGGCTCTCCAGATCAAGCCGATTTACCTCTCGTTCCCCGTTCTGCTCGATTCTTCTAAGTCCGATTTCCGGGTCCAGATCGAGATATAACGTCAAATCCGGCATGCACCCTTCAATCGCGAAGCGGTTGATCTCCCATACCGCTTCAAGACCCAATCCGCGAGCATGCCCCTGATAGGCCAAGCTGCTGTCGACGAACCGATCGCAGATAACGATCGCTCCTTCCTTCAACGCGGGCATAACCTTCTCCGCCAGATGCTGCCGACGCGCCGCTGCGTATAACAACGCTTCCGTTCGCGCGTCCATGGCCGTATTTTCCTTTCGGAGAATCACCTCGCGAATCGCTTCGGCAATCGGAATGCCCCCTGGCTCCCGGGTTGTCATCACTTCGAATCCTTCTTGCCGCGCCTTATGCGCCAAAGTGTGAATCAGCGTCGTCTTGCCTGCTCCTTCTCCGCCTTCAATCGTGATGAATATGCCGCCTCGCACCAAGCTTTCCCCTTTCAACGATAACCCTTATATCCGGATTTTCCGTTCCGCGAGCTTAACTAACCCGTAGATCGCTCCCGTAAATATGCTTATCACCATCATATCAAAGCAAACGTTAAACATAAACAAATGCTTGCCCAGATCGGCCTCCCCGTCTCCTATGAGCGGTATGACGCTAGAGAATATCCCCGCCAAGGCCACGACCGCCAACGTCTCCGCCGCCAATCTAAGCCTTCTGGAGGCCTTTCTCCAAACACTGCCCAATACGACATAATACGCTAGAAACAGTCCGATGTACCATCCCGAGTCGCGCGGCATGTTCTTTTCCTTCCATTGACTCCAACCGCTGAACTTGTAAGAGAGGGCGCCTGGCGGTTTCCCTGCGGATTGATCATAATTACCCAGGTAATGAGGTCGAATAAACATGGAATTAGCCGCAGCTTTATCGAGCTTCTCCATGAATCTCGAAGGGTGTCGCAAATAATACAGGACGATATCCTTATGACTCAGTTTCTCCAGGACTTCCCTCCTCAAGACGGGGTCCTTCTGAGGAATGGCCGTATCCTTCTGAAAATAATTCGTTCCCGCAAGAACGGAATACTTCTCCGGGATGCCTAGTTCCTTCATATCTCCGGCGACGTCCTTCGAACCTTTCAATACTCCGTAAAAAATGGATTGATATAAGTTCGTATTCTTCAGCCGATCCGGTGCCACGACGATCATAAGAGCGGAGCATACGAAAATGATTGCTACCCCCATCCAAACCTGACGTCTCCATCTGGGATCCGCTCTTAGCCCAAGCATTCTCCACGCCAACAACGCCAGCGCGAATCCGAGCGGCGCGTTTTGGATTTTGGAAGTAGCGACAGCCACTGCGGCTATTATGAACAACGCCAGCAGTTTGCCCGTAGGTAACGGGGACGAAGCGATAGCCATGGCTGAAGCGACCATAAGCAACAGAGCAATGAGCGCATACGGCTCCCCGAAAAACGATTGAAAGTAGGCAAGGTATCCGATATCGCCGAACACGAACAATAAGCTAATAGCTAGTCCCGCGGTTACAATTAGAGTATTGGAGAATTTCTTCGCTCTCGGAGCATTTCTAATCAGTAAATAGACTGCCCATACGTATAGAATGGAATAACAAACGCCCAATACGCGAATATCGAATACTTGCCCGTTCCATAGCCTCCCGATTATTCCGGCTAACGCGACAAGAATGACATGAGTGGAAACATATCCGCCGGTCGTATACCCGCCATAACCGAAAAGCCCATGAGCGTAATGAAAATATAATTGCTCGTACGATTCGTTCGGATTCAATACCGCAAGTCCCGTTACGCCAAGGACTCGTCCAAAATCGCCGCTGTCCGCCGTACCGATAACGGGAGAGACCATGATGAGTCCGATAATAAGGCCGACCGCCGCTAGTGCGGATATCCATGCTACGATTGCGCGTATATCCTTATCCTTCATGTTACGTATCATCCCGTTCTCCTCTGTCCGTTATCATAAATTCGTCTTCACCTGGAGCGTCCCCAGCTCGGGATCTTGCGCCCCCTGAATCTGTGCTCCTTCATGTCTCCAGCGTCTTAGCTGCTCTATAATCTCCTCGGTAATGACTTCTCCCGGGTACAACATGGGAATGCCCGGCGGGTACGGAATAATCCATTCCGCCGATCGATAACCCGCGCTGTCGGCGAGTTCGATCGCATGTGATTCGAATCCCTCTCTTGCGAAAATAACGGGGTCTGGCACTACGTATGTTTCCAGCGACGACGAGGCCGTTCGTGTTCTATCGGTCAACTTATTTCCCTTTTCGCGGCCGTTCGGCGATGCTTGCGAAATCTCTCTCAACGCATCGCTCAGTCTGTCGCCATCTTCCCATGTGGATCCTGGTCCGAAGGCAAGCACCACATATCGCGCATCCGCCATCTCCGGAATGCATTTTCTTCTTATTAGCTCATCCCTGAGTTCAAATCCGCTCAATCCTCCGGATTCGTCGAACAGAACCAGCTTTAGCGGGTCATACGCTATTCCTTCGCTTGCGTATTCCCCATACCCTAAAGCTCTATAAGTAGTTTCGCTCAGCCCTCTAGTCGCTTGTTTAACCGCCTCCATGGCCGAACGGAACATCTCCGCCCCTTGCGTATGCAACTGCCTACGTGCCAAGTCCAGCGATGCCATGATCGGAAAGGACGGGCTTGAGCTTTGAACCATTGTTAAGGCTTGTCTCACGGCGTTCCTAGGGACAAGTGCGCCTTGCATATGCAGCATAGCTCCCATGGTCATCGCGCTTAGCATCTTATGCGTCGATTGCACGACGACATCCGCGCCCGCTCTCAATGCCGTCTCCGGAAACGCCGGATGAAACCCGAAATGAGGCCCGTGCGCTTCGTCGACGAGAACGGGAACATGGATTTCATGGGCAAGTCTGACCAGCGGGGTCAGGTCGTGACTCATTCCGTAATAGTTAGGGGATGACAAGATAACCGCCTTCGCCTCTCCGCGATACTTCTCGAGGGCCTCTCGCAGCAATCGTTCTTCCGGTATAGTCGCAAGGCCCGACGACGCATCGATGGCCGATGGTAGCAGCACGGCTCGTACGCCGGCAAGCATCAAGCCATGTATGATCGATTTATGTACGTTCCTTTGGAGGATGACCAAATCCCCCGAATGGCAAACTCCCAATATCATGGCTAGGTTGCCCGCAGTGCTGCCTCCAACCAGGAATCGGGTCTCTTCCGTATCGTAACAGTCCGCTGCAAGCTTCTGCGCGTCCGCGATCGGTCCCTCCGGATGATGAAGATCGTCCGTGTCGGACAACTCGGTAACATCTATCTCAAGTATAGAGTCGTAGTAGTAGGGCGGCGCACCGACTTCTCCCCATGGCGCATGTTGCTTATGTCCAGGCACATGGAAAGATCGCGCCCGTAATTGGGCATGTGCCGCTAGAGCTTCGTAAAGCGGTGCATGATCTCGGGTAACCGTCAATCCATCCTCCTCCTATTCGCCAACCTCGTGTTTTATTTTCCATATTTTACGAATCGTTATCATTATAGTCAAATAACAAAAAAGGAACAACGATTGCTCGTTGCCCCTTCTATCAAGCGTGAAATCGAACCCATAACCGCTTAAGTCTCTGGACGAAAAAAGGATATTTCTCGTCTTCCGCCGGAGTATGAACCATTTCGGATTCGCATGATGTACAAATAAATTCCGTTACGATGGTGATGCCTTCTTCCTTCGGTTCGTTGCACACGATGCAGGTTTTTCGTTCAATCTCTTCCATGAACATCCCTGCCTTTCCCTATTGATGCATCTATTATGTCCGAATTCTATGAAAATATACGTATTCATAGCAACAAAACTATACCAAACATAACATTAAGCCCGCATTTATCCGATAGTAATGAACAGAACTCGTTTCGTGCAAGGGAGGATACAATCGGTTGGATAACCCATCCGCGTTAAGCGATGCAACCTTCTACCATTATAAGCTCATTCGTAAAATAGCACTACGTCCCGAGAGCAAGTATAGTTACATGGCTACGGCGCTCCTGGTTGTATCGGCTCTATATCTCATATACGGATGGATCGGATTAGTCTATACGGTGGTCGGGGTCGTACTCATGCTTCTCGTTCATGCTCTCGTTTTGAGAATTACGGTTCGAAGAGTAGACAAACTGTCGGAGAAAAGGTGGACCTTCCGGCGAGATTGGCCTTGGATCGGTCCTCTACCTATCCTAGATACGCAATTATCGCTCTTCCGGCGACTTCACTTCCATCTCTTCCTCGTTGGATGCTGCATCGCGGGGCTGTTCTATCCCTGGGCTCACTCATCTCTTGTTATCGCCATGGTTTATTGGCACCTCTGGCTGCTTACTCCTCGAATCAAGCTGCTGTTATCCTTACGCCGCGAACGCGGCGATGGCGTTGTCCGGCTCGAATCCAAAGAAGTATCCTACTATCATCAATAACAAATGATTGACTACGGAACACGAAAAAAGCACCCAGCGATGGGTGCTTTCTCGTTTCTCCGGCCTGGCAACGTCCTACTCTCCCAGGACCCTGCGGTCCAAGTACCATTGGCGCTGGAGGGCTTAACGGTCGTGTTCGGGATGGGTACGCGT
>NZ_QRDY01000040.1 GCF_003386205.1 Cohnella lupini | reverse complement strand
ACGTGGATTTGCAGACCCCGATACTAAAACCGTGTTTGAGAAGATGTACATTGAACGTTATGCCCGAGGGAATTCCCCCTCCACAAACTAACTAAGTTTCCCGCTGGATAATCCTACTACACATACTTCTTGACGCTACCGCTCGCGATGGAAATAAGCGTGCCCCGCACGGCTATTACGCGGAAAGTACCGTCCGCGACGGAAATAAGCGTGCCCCGCACGGCTATTTTGCCGAAAGTACCGCCCGCGACGGAAATAAGCGTGCCCCGCACGGCAATTACGCCGAAAGTACCGTCCACGGCCGAAATAAGCGTGTCCCGCACGGCCATTATGTCGAAAGAGCCCCCGCGATGGAAATAAGCGTGCCCTGCACGGCTATTTTGCCGAAAGTACCACCCGCGACGGAAATAAGCGTGCCCCGCACGGCTATTTTGTGAGTTGAGTGATATCCATTTCAAGTACGATGTTTTTCAAGGTATTTTTGAAGTAATTTCAAGAATGAAGCTGGATATAGATGTTTTTTATTCCTATTGGCCTCCGGTTGACCTATTTCTTCGCTAAATACGATCTATAGTGATGTTCTTCATCCTACTTTCATCGCAAAAGTGCTTATTAGCTCCAATAACGATAATTACCATCCTACTTACCTGAATTTCACCTTTGTTAGCTCAATTTTGGTCAAATCGTACAGCAGAGCATGCTTTAATCTCGAAGTTACGGATGCGAAGCCGTTTTTCTTGTTTAAGTTGCGCGTTGTCACTTTTTACCGATCCGGCGGCTAGTAAATCTTCGCATCCGACTCTACAGAGCCGCCGTAACGCATTCTTGATAGATCCTTACACTTGCAAACGCGAATGTGTTAAAGTAATACCGATCAAATCCCGACGGAAGGTGTGCCTCCACTTGTTAAAGCTCGGACGACTGAATACGCTTCGGAATCAAATATTCATCGGTTTCCTGCTGGTCATGATCATCGTTCTGGCTTTGGGTGGCACCTTCACGTACGATCGGGTGTCCGTCCTGTTGCGCCATAGCGCAGAGAGGCATATCCAACAAACGGCCGTCCAAGCGACGGGCAAATTGGAAGCGCTTGTACGGCAAATCGATACGTTGACCGCGCAGGTGGCAACGGATGCTTCCGTCCAAAGATTGCTCATTCAGGAAACGGAAGGCAAGCGAATAACTTTCTCCGAACGCCAATCCTTGCAGCAGATCGCGAGCAACTATCAGGCATATGGGACGGGCATTCGTTCGTTGGAGCTGTATACGACCGATTACCGGAGATTATTCCCGCTAGACGACGTCAGCCTGAATAGCCGAATTCCCGAGGAATGGATCGTCCGGGCGGATCGCGAGATGGGCCGGCTCGTCTGGCTCGGGCTTGATCCGAACGATTCCGGCGTTGCCATCGCGATTCGCCGCGTTCGGCTAATCGACCGTTCATTCTCTCATGGCGGGTACTTGACGATGCGCATCGAGAGAGGTTATTTCGAATTGTCCGACTCCTCCGTCGCGGATGACGGCTCTAGGGAATCCATGGTATTGCTGGACGGCGCGGGCAGGACGATCGCCTCCGGCTTCCCTTCTTATTACGGCGTGGAAGAGAGTATCGCCAGCGGTGAGGAATCCGTCTCGATAGACGGGGAATCGTATATCGCTATCCGGCAACGATCGGAATCTACGGGATGGACGCTTGCCATTCTGACGCCGGTCGATTATTCGACGGAAGGCATTTCCGTTCTGCGTGCGGCTATCGTGGTAGCTGGAGTTATAGGCGGCTTGTTGTTCCTCGTTCTTACGTTTATTTTATCGACGATGATCACTCGCCCGATCTTGAATTTGATGAAAGCGATGCGCGGAGCCCGTCTAGGCTCGCTCAAACCGAATCCGTACACGTCGTCGACCATGGAGATCAATGAGCTCAATTATGCGTATAACCAGATGGTCGCTTATCTTAACGAACTCATCGACGTCGTGTATCAGAAGGAGATCATCCAAAGCCGTACGGAGCTTAAAGCCTTGCAGGCGCAGATCAATCCGCATTTCCTGTTCAATACGCTGGAAGCCTTCTACTGGGAGCTAGAAGAAAAGGGGGAAGAAGAGCTCGCGCGAATCGTCGTTGCCATGTCCGGTTTGTTCCGGTATGTCATCAGCCGTCCTGACGAGGACGAGTGGGTGACGATCAGCGACGAGTTGGACCATGCGGAACGATATTTGCAGATCATGGAGATGCGCATGGTCGATCGTCTGACTTGGCGAATCGAGGTCGATAACGCGAGTCGAAGCGTTCCAATCCCGAAGCTGCTCGTCCAGCCCCTTGTAGAAAATGCCATCCTGCACGGGGTCGAGCAGCGAGCGGGACCGGGCAGCGTCGTTCTGAGAGTCGAAGCGTCGGAGCGTCCGGGCTATACGTCGGTAACGGTCGTCGACACTGGACCGGGCATGAACGAAGAAGCGAGCAGAGCTTTGCGTGAAGCAATCGAGGAAGGACGGTCCTTGTCGTCCAAGGGAACCGGAGTCGGTTTAGCTAATGTCCAAAGGCGGTTGAATTTGTACTACGATTCGCGCGCGCAAGGACTCGACATTCGAAGCGCCGAAGGGGAAGGCGCATCGTTCGGTTTCGAAATTCCGAACGAGCATGGGGGAGAGATCAAAAATGAAGAAGATTCTGATCGTTGACGATGAACCGAGAACGAGACAGGGCATCCGCAAAACCTTGGAAGCATGGTCATCCGGAGACCATCAAATCGAGACGGCTTCCAGCGGCGCGGAGGCGCTCGCATGGCTGGAGCGGAACGAGGCGAATCTTCTCGTGACCGATATACGGATGCCGGAGATGGGCGGTCTCGATCTGGTCGAGAAGCTGAACGGAATGGCTAAGCCGCCGGTCGTCATCGTAGTCTCCGGGCATCCCGAATTCGATTACGCGCAACGGGCGCTCCAGCTTGGCGTCGTGGAATATTTGTTGAAGCCCTTGGACAAAAATAAATTGCTCCGCGCCGTGGAACAGGCTCTCAAGCGGGAGGGCGATCTTCATCGTATCGGACGGATGGAGAAGCTCGTCGATTCGAAGCTGCTGGAAGCGGGAGAACAGGAAAACCGGTTCAGTCCGCCGGTTCGCGAGACTCTGAAGTACTTGGACGAACGACTTCATGAGCCGGTCTCTATGCGCGACGTGGCGGATCATTTGCATCTGAACGCGAGTTATTTCAGCGTTCTGTTCAAGGAGCAGACAGGGCTCACGTTCAGCGAATACCTGACCCGCCGAAGGGTGCAGAGGGCTAAAGAATTGCTGATGAATACCCGGCTACCAATCTCCGAAATCGCCGAACGCGTGGGCTATCAAACCGCGAAATATTTCGTAAAGGTGTTCCGGTCTTTGGAGTCCGTCAGTCCCGGTCAATATCGGCAGAGCGTCGCGGAAACCGAAGAAACGATCCAATAATAGTGGTATTAGTCCCAATCCCCGTAGCCTTATTCCAATGTCCGGACGGTGCTACAATGACGTTGAAGCGGTTACAAACCGCGGGATAATGACAAAAAAGGGGATGTAAACGTGTTCAACAGAAAATGGACCACCATGCTTCTTACGCTCAGCCTAGCGGTAGTCGTAGCCGGATGTGGCAGCAATAACGGCAACAATGGCAACGCGGCAAGCAACGCGCCAAGCAGCGAAGGCGCGACTGAATCCCAAGGTACCGTCGATACGGGCGGAGAAAAAGTAACGGTCAATTTCATGCATCTATGGCCTGAAGGCGTTTCCGCGGGTCAGAACAAAATCGTTAACCAAATCATCGATTCTTATCAAACCGAGCATCCGAACGTTACGATCAAACAAGAAGTGCTCGATAACGAACAATACAAAAGCAAGCTGAAGGTTCTATCCGCATCGAATCAATTGCCGGACGTGGGAGTGACTTGGGCAGCTGGTTTCTTGCAGCCTTACGTGGAAGGCAACCTGTTCACGCCGGTTGACGACCTGTTGAGCGGCGAACTGAACGGTAAATTCGTAGCCGGAACGACTGAAGCTTATGCCATTAACGGCAAAACGTATGCGCTTCCACTCGAGTTCAATATCGCGCCGGTGTATTACAACAAGGCTATTTTCGAGAAGAACAACTTGGAAATCCCGCAAACGTACGAACAATTTAAGACAGTCGTGAAAACGCTCTCCGACGCTGGCGTAGCTCCAATCGCGCTCGGCAACAAGGATCGTTGGACCGGCTCCCTCTGGTATATGTACCTAGCAGATCGCATCGCGGGTCAAGCGACGTTGGCCGGCGCGATTAACGGATCTAGCTCTTTCACCGATGAAGGCTTGATGAAAGCGGCTACGGAAGTTCAATCGCTCGTAGATGTGAACGCTTTCGTTAAAGGCTTCAACGGATTGTCCAACGAAGAAGCGAAATCGGAATTTCTGAACGGCAAAGCCGCCATGTACATGATGGGAACTTGGGAATTGCCGAACTTTACGACGAACGAAGATATTCCGCAAGAGTTCCGCGATAGCGTCGGATTCTTCAAGTTTCCGACCGTTGACGGCGGTAAAGGCGATATTAACAGCTGGGTAGGCGGACCTGGAGTCGGCTTGTTCGTCTCCGAAAACTCCAAAGTGAAGGACGAAGCGAAGAAATTCGTGGAATATTTCGTAACCAAATGGGGCGAGCAATCCGTCACCGGAGCGGGCGTCATTCCTGCAACGAAAGTAGATACATCGGCTCTTGAGCTTCCGCAATTGTATATCGACTTGTTTAACGAAATGAACAAAGCAAGCAGCATTACCCTGTTCGCGGATGTTCAAATGCAAGCAAGCGCGGCGGAAACCCACCTTAACATGATTCAGGCGCTCTTCGGCAAAGCCGCGACGCCGGCGAAGTTCGCGGAGGAACACGACGCGGCCATCGCCAAATAACATTACGTCGCGACTGTAGCGTTAGAGGGACGAAGACCTATCCGCATCTTAAGGGGTAGGTCTTTGCCTGACGATACCGAATGAAAGGGGTCGGCCGCATTGGATAAAGTATTATCGAACAAAAAAATGATCGCGCTGTACGTTCTTCCCTCATTGCTTCTCATTCTCGCCATCGTATATATTCCGATCGTGTTAACGGCCTATTATGGATTGCACGAATGGAACGGGATCGGGGCTATGAAGTTCGTCGGTCTCGACAATTATCAAGAACTGTTGAAGGACGAGACGTTCTGGAAGAGTGCGTGGCATTCCTTTATGCTCGCGATATTCTCGGGCGTAAGCCTGATTCTTTACTTAATCGTTGCCATCGTATTGGCTGCCCGAATTAAAGGGGCGAACATTTTCCGGAAAATCTACTTGATCCCCATGCTGTTATCGTCGGTTGCGATTGCCCAATTGTGGCTCAAAATCTTTCATCCGTCGAACGGAGTTCTTAACAGCGTCCTGGAATCCATCGGTTTCGAAAATCCACCCGCATGGCTCGCGGAGCCTTCAATCGTATTGTACGCGTTGTTCGTTCCGATCCTATGGCAGTATGCGGGCTTCTATATTCTTATTTATTACGCGGCATTGAAGAACATCCCGGCTTCCTTGGAAGAAGCGGCCAAAATCGACGGCGCCAGCGCATGGCAGGTCGCATGGAGAATCAAGCTGCCGCTTGTCATGGAAGTATTCAAGGTAACGATCGTATTGGCGGTCGTCGGTTCGTTGAAATATTTCGATCTGATCTTCGTCATGACTGACGGAGGTCCGAACGGTTCGAGCGAGGTCATGGCCTCTTATATGTATCATCAGGCTTTCCGCGCTTACGATTTCGGTTACGGAAGCGCCATCGGCTTTTTCCTGCTCGTCATTTGTCTTATCGCGACTTGGCTGATCCGCAAATTAACGGCAAGCAAAGATACGATTCAGTATTCATAAGGAGGTTCGCTTCATGACGACAATAGACGCGGGACGACCGCTAGCCGGAATGGCGCGCCGAAGGACGGGAGTCGGCCGTTCACTCGGAATGGTCCTGTTGTACGCCGTATTGATCATCGTTGCCGCAGTGCAGCTTTTTCCTCTAGTATGGCTTCTATTTTTCTCGCTCAAAAACAATCAGGAAGTGTTTAATCTTCCGCCTCTATCGTTGCCGATGAATCCGCGCTGGGAAAATTACGAGAAAGTGTGGAGCGCGGGAAATATAGACGTCTATTTCTTAAACAGCGTATGGATTACGATAGTCGCAACGGCACTAACCGTCGTCTTGGCAAGCTTGGTCACGTACGCCGTTACCCGAATGAGATGGAAGGGCAGCAAGTTCGTGCTTGGATTGTTCATGGTAGCGATGATGATTCCGGTCCATTCGACGCTGATCCCATTGTTCAGCTTGTTCAACGACACTGGTTTAATCAATCATCCGCTGGCCCTCATTCTCTCGTACGTCGCTTTTAATATGCCCATCACGATAATGATCCTGCTCGGCTTCTACTATGCGCTGCCGCGGGAGGTAGAAGAGGCGGCGATCATTGACGGCTGTTCGGTAAACCGCATGTACTTCCGGATCGTGTTTCCGATGACCGCTTCCGTTCTCGCTACGACGGCGATCATTAACATGATCTATAACTGGAACGAATTCATTTTCGTGAATACGTTCATCAGCTCCGATGCCTACAAAACGCTCACCGTCGGCGTTCAAAATTTCATTGGCCAATATACGACCGACTGGGGCGCGATCGGGGCTACGTTGATGATCAGCATTTTACCTATTCTCATTACTTTCTTGGTGCTCAGCGACCGTATCGTGGAAGGAATCGCGGCAGGTTCCGTCAAAGGTTAATAAAGGCGGCGGGAAAGGCTTGATCTCGACGATTATAGCATCGCGGGTATTATGATATAATGAAACAGAATTTGACCGCTTAGCTAAATGGAGTGTGTTCATGATGATGTTTTCCCGCGATCTGTCTATTCTAAACGTGATGGAACCTATCGTAAGCAACCTATTCGAGGATAACTATCTCAAAACCAACGGATTAAAATGCGATTGCGAGAAATGCCAGATCGATATCGTCCTGCTGACGCTTAATCACGTTCCCCCTCACTATACGTCCAGTCAAGCCGGCGAGGCTTATATTAAGGCGTTATACCAGGAGCCGCAGCTTCAATCGGACATCCTAAGGGAACTTACGAAAGCGGTGCAAGTCATTCAAGAACGTCCTAATCATTAACTGAATGCCGTGATGGCACAAAAATAAGAGAGGCCGGGAATATTCCCGGTCTCTCTTATTCGTTAATGCTTATGCGATTATTCGAGCATGGGCATCGGCGTGATCGCCGGTCCGCCGGGATCCTCTTTGTATGGAGTTGCAGGCAAAGCGGGGTAACGGAGAGAGCCTCGTTCCGCAAGGCTATCCAGCGCGTTTGCCTTGAGCATGCTTTCGGACAGCGTATAGAGCGTATCGCCCGAGTATAATATGCGGCGAACCGACTTCGTATAGTCGTAACCGTTTTGTCCGCTCTTGAGCAGATCATCCGAATCGAGATGGGTGATGCGTCCTTGCAAATCGAAGCCGTTCGTCAAATCGACCCGATAGACGTAAGCACCTTGATAAGCGAATTGTCCGTACGCGGGAAATCCGCCCGGTTCGATCGTTTGCTTATCCTTGATCTCCATTAGCTCCACAGGGAAGGCGAGAAGCCCCTTGGATTTGGAGAACAGCAGAGCTTTAGGATTGTAGAGCAGCTCGGAGCCCGTGCCGCGGTCGCCGATGACTTCCTTGAACATTTCTTTCGGATGGCCGACGTCAGAAACGTCGAACAAGGCGATCTTCATGCCTTGATAGAAAGCCATCGTCTCGTCCTCGCTTGCGCCCTTGATAGGTACTTCCACGGTTTCCTTACCGAATCCGATGATGTGATCTTCGTCGTAAGGTTGCAGGTAATCGCTGTAACCCGGAATTTTCAATTGGCCCAGTACGGCGGGCTTAAGCGGATTGCTAAGATCGATCGCGAACAGGGGATCGACGTTGCGGAAAGTAACCATGTAGGCGCGTCCTCCCATGAATCGGGTGGAGTAGATTCGTTCGCCGGGCGCGAGATTCTCCAAGGCTCCTACGGTCGCCATACGTTCATCCAACACGTACAGATTGTTGGAGGATGTCGCGGTTCCGTTTGCCCACATATCGCCTTTGGTCGTCGCGATCCTGAAGTACCCTTCATGTTCGTCCATGCCGTATTGGTTTAATACCGTCCCCGGAACGGAGCCTTCGCCGACATAGACTATGCTGCCGCGATCGAGTCTGAATTTGTACACTTGCGTGATTTGGCGGTATTGTTCTCCATCTGGCAAGTATTTCGCGATGGCGACATAGAGATGTTTAGCGGATGCGTATATCGTCTGACCTGAGCCGAGATACGCCGAAACCTGCATCTCTTGATCCGGACGATCCAGATCGATCGCGCCGACGAGCAAGGTGCCTCCATCGGGCGAGTTCGGGAAATAGCGTATTTGATCCAAGGCGACCTTTTTCATGCTTCCGGAGGGTACGGATGAGCTAGAGTCGGAGTACAAGGGCTCGTAACTATTCGCGGCTTCGATGGTGCTTGAGCCCGACGCGGTACCGTTTAATTCGGTTTTAGCCAACGGGTAAACATTGTAACTGTACTTGTTCGTAATGACGTAGAGCGCGCTATCGATCTTTCGGGAGGAGATATAGCCGCCCTCGAGCGAGGTTTCCCGAACGAGCTTGGGCTCTCCCGAGGAGTCTAATTCGTATATCTTCGTGCCGACCGTGCTTCGAACCGGTTGGGGCGGTAGGATGCCCATTTTCGCATCCGATGCGGAGCTACCGTTCGATGGCGTTGCCGCTGACGTATAAGCGTAGTAAATGTTATTGTTACCGATGACGATAAGTCGCTTATCGTCGACGTAGATTTCCTGCGGGGCGAAGCCTTCATCCGGGCCGTACTCCAGTATCGAAGCAAGCTTAGGCTTGGAGGGATCCGCGATATCCGAGATGAGCACGCGGGGGCCGCTCAATTGGTAGACGAAACGACCGTCCGTCTTGGCGTAATCCGCTTCGTCTACGCCGTCGACCTGCACGTTCGTTCGGGAGTAGTCCGAGGAGGAGCCTGCTGCGGACTCCGATGCGGGCGCGGCGGAGTCGGTCGCTTTGTCGTCGACTGCATTTACGGAATTACCGGGCAGTTGCAAGATTTCCGAGCCGCGACGGAAATATCCGTTAAAGGTTTCCGTTTGCGCGAGCAACTCGTTCCACTTTTGGACCGTGCCTACGATTGGAAGCTGAATAGGATCGTCGATGCGGATTACCTTACGAATGCCGTCCCATGAAACGACCGTTCCAAGAGCTTCCGATAAGGCGCGCAGCGGAACCATCGTAACTCCGCCATTGGCTAAGGGAGCGACTTCCAAAACCGCCGATCGCCCGTTTGCCGTCATCGTTGCGGAACCTAAAGTTAAAGTCGCCTTGCGTTCACCTCGGCTAATGGTGACGGAGTTACCTCCGGAAGCCGACTTATTCCACTTCACTTGCGCTTTAAGAGCATCCGCTACCTCGCGGAGAGGGACTAACGTCGTCTTGTTCTTCGTAATTACGGGCGTAGATAGAGATAGAGGCTTTCCGTTGACCTGAACGGTAATTCCTGATTGGGATGGCTTGGCTGGGCTAACGGCCGCCGAGACCGCGGGCACGGAAAACAACATACACATCAACATTGAAAGCGCTAAACTTTTTAAGCGCATAAGTTTTTCCTCCTTGGAATTGTTGGAGAGTTTCGTTATGATCATTGACGCAAACTGGAAGGGTTTGGTTGCGAATCCACGGCGATTATTTAAAACAGCCGCGCGCGAAACCGTGTATACTATGGAAATATCTATCTTAATCTTAATCTGTGAAAGTAGGCTTTGAAATGACGGACAAAAAAACCAATCGCGCGATGGTGACGGCCGGCCTTCTAGCCGCGCTCTTTATCGGCGCATTGGATTCTACCGTGGTAACGACCGCGACGACAAGCATAGCGGAGGAATTGGAAGGCTTAAGCCTTATAAGCTGGATTTTCTCCATCTACACGCTCACGACTTGCGTCACGACTCCGATCTTCGGCAAATTAGCGGATTTATACGGCAGGAAATCGATATTTTCCATTGGATTGCTATTATTTTTGGCAGGTTCAGTATTATGCGGAGCGGCGCAATCGATGACCGAGCTGATCTGGTTTCGGGCGATTCAAGGCATAGGAGCCGGGGCGCTTACGCCCGTGACTTTCACGATTATAGGAGATTTATATACCGGGCAACAAAGGGGGAAGGTTCAAGGCGTTCTGGCATCGATGTGGTCGATCGCGGGATTGATCGGACCTTTCGTCGGAGGCTATTTCGTGGACTCGATTTCTTGGCGCTGGATCTTCTACATGAACGTACCCGTGAGCGTACTGTCGTTCGTTCTCGTGTTCGGATTCCTGCATGAGCGCTTCTCCAAGATGTCTAAGAGCATCGATTATACGGGAGCCCTAGCTTTCACGGTCAGCATTTCCTGTTTGTTGCTCGCGTTATTGACGGGAGGGGAGACGTACGCATGGAGTTCGTTGACGATCGTCGTTCTGTTCGCGGTCGCGGCCGTCTTTCTCTTCGCCTTCCTGCTCGTGGAAGCAAGAGCTAAGGAACCGATGCTTCCGTTGGGGTTATTCCGTGAGAGAAGACTGACGGTTCCTTACCTATTGGGCTTTTTCGGCTTCTGCATCGTAGCGGGCGTAACCATCTACATTCCGTTATGGACGCAGAATATCATGGACTTCAGCGCGACGAAGTCGGGGTTAATGCTTATGCCGATGTCGCTAGCTTGGCCGATCGCTTCGAATATTTCCGGAAGATACATGTTCCGCATAGGGGCGAAAAAGTTCATGGCGCTCGGAACGGTCGTGGTCGCGGGCGGCGCGTTATGGCTCTATACGCTTGACGTCGGCTCGTCCTACTGGCATGTGATCGGGATAGTCGTGTTGATCGGCTTCGGAATGGGCTGCATCAATACGCCCGCAATCGTGACGATCCAGAACGCCGCCGCCGTCAACGTCCGGGGAGTAGCTACCTCGACGAATTCCTTTATGTCCGCTTTGGGACAGACAGTGGCGGTAGCCGTATTCGGGATGCTCTTGAATCGGGCGGTAACCGATAATACGCCTTCGCAGCTAGCGGACGGTATGCATCTGATCTTCGTGCTGATTTTATCGTTGGCGGTCGTGACTCTGTTCGTCGTCTACCTGCTACCTTCGGACAAGAAGGCTCGGGCGATCGAGGCTGCATAGTAGTTCTTTACGCATTGGGTTTTCGTTAGTTTGAAAGAACAATAGAATGCCCCCGTCAATTGACGGGGGCACATCCACTTCGACTAACTTTACCACCATTTTTAATTTTTCGTACTTACAAACTGTTCTCAATGTTATCATTTTATCTATTAATCCATTAAAGTATCGCTGATTAATGAAGTTTTTTCTTGCGGCCCCGAGGGACCTTCGGCGAACAGCGGTTGACCGAAGAAAGTGCCTACTTGCGGATTACCGAAGCGCCAAACCGAATAGCTGTTCGGGTTGTTATAGTCTTTGTCCAACCAAGTCGGCCAAGCGTTACCTAGACCTCTTCCGGTTTGATTCGGGTAATACTGGAACGCTTGAATGTTGTTCCACGTATCCCACGCCGTACCTTGATTGGCCACGTCTACCAATTGGGCGACGACCAGCTCTTGATACACATGGTTACCCTGGTCTTTCCACATGCCATGGGAACCTTCCGCCGAATAGGCGACGGGATGCGTTCCGTTGATCTTGCTGATTTCATCCCATCTATAAGTCGTTGAGAAAGAATGCGATCCATATAGCATTTGGACAGGCTTGAAGTAATTCACGCCATTGTACACGAATTTCGCCAATCTGACGGTAACCCGTTCCCAATCGCCTACGTGATCGCCTACTTCAGTCCCTAGCACGTTTTTGCCTAAATCGTAAGGAGTGAATTGGAAGTAAACAAAGTCTACGTTGTTGTAGTCCTTGTCAATCCAGAAAGAGTAGATCGGCGCGTTGGCCAAGTCGCCTGTAAAGTACGGAAGTTTAAGCGTAAGTGGATCTAGCGTCTGTTTGGTTTTAAACTCGTATTTGCCGGAATTCGGATTCACATACCGATCCACGTAAGGGAAAGTGAACTCCACGGAAGACGGGAAGTACTTCTCTCCTTGCGCGAACCAGATTCTCGGAGCGAATGCCTGCAGCAACTTACGCATCGACTCGTCGGAATAGCTATTGTTCGGCAAGGCTACGCTCGTAGAATCTAGCGGAGAAATCGCTTCGATCCTGAGGCTTGACGCTTTATCATTAAAATCGTCAATGAATATCAAATCTTGAGTGACTACTTTGGAGGCCCCTTTGAAGTTAGCATCGTTAAACAACGTGACCTTGTAACCCGGAGCAACCCTTATTGAAGAAACTTTGTCGTTTCCGACGCCCGAGTTAAGCTCGGCCCAATCGTGGTCCCCTACGTAGAACTCTTGCTGAGCTCCTCCGTATGGAGAACTGTCATACACGGTTACCGGAGCATGGACCGCTGCGATGAGAGAATCTGAATCGGCCGCGTTCGCCCAATCGGATTGAATGGCGAGCGACGAAACTGCAAAGCTCGCAACAAGCGTGATTGGAAACCATCTCTTGAAAATGTTCATCATCTAATCTCCTCAAAAGTTATTTATTTTTTACCACTTAAAGCCAGACTAATTTATGCCATTGATATATGCAATTGGTTGTTGACTATTAATTTTGTTAACTATTTAGCCTATTCACGTAAGTATCGTCTTCAAATTTACTTTGCGAAAACCTTTTCAAAAAAATATAAACGTGCCAAAGAAAGGGAAAACACTCTCGCCATAGGGCTTGTCTGTATTTTCGTTGCCTTGTAGTTGCAATTATATATGTCACTGATATATTACATGCATGTCAAACTGTTAATTTTGTTAAGGAAAAGCCCCTTGTAAGCACAATTCCAATCCCCTGACTTCAACAGCAAGCGAAGGGAGATACACCTTAGCGAAAAATAGAGTCGATAAAAAAGAAAGGACGCCCTTAGTCATCTTACATGACTTTTGGGACAGCCCCGTTTGAATTAACTATGCGTTACGCCGAAAATAAGAATAACTAGCGGAATGACAAGGATACCTATCGAAACAACCCAGCTTAGCGGCCTTCCGTAGTTCAGCGTCCAACCGAAGCCGGTACGCTTGGAGACGAACAGGGCAGGATCCTCCGGATTGTAATAGAACGCTCCGGCCTTCCAGTAACGATCTTCCTTAATGATGGGATCCGAATGCTGATCAAGCTTTTGACGGCTTATATAAACGGAGAATGCGACGATAATCGCGAGAAGAATACTCGGCAGGGCGATCGCGGCGGAGATGATCGTGCTCTTCGGCCAATCGTAAATGATGGAACCTTGAATGATTCCTATGAAAAAGATAATGAAGGTCGATAAGCCGAACAACGAGATGGACGTGATTTTCCGGAATCTGAGCTGCTTGATCATCGATTGCTCGGGGTTATTGGGATCAAGGCTTTGCTTGCTGGAGCGAATGGAGAAGTTCGTGAATAGGAATAGCAACACTAGGCCGACTTGAATGAAGTTAAATTGGAATACGGAGCCGAAGTCTTTGTTCGAGAATCCGTCAGCTATTCCGTTTGCGTCGTAATGCGTGACGAGGGTGGACGGAATTTCATCCCAGCGGATAGCCGCTGTAACGGCGAATATTCCCGTAATTAGCAAAGGGATGATGAACCAGACGTTACCGATCGTCGATTTCCTTCGGGGAAAGCTCAAGCTAGCCACTCTTCTGGAATTCACGGGTGCTTGCCAGCTCTGCTCGCGCTTAAGCCGCAGGGCGTTGCCGCGGAACTGCAAATAAAGGAGGGGGAACAAGAGGAGCTGAACGGCAATCAGGATAAGCATAATTTCATTTCTTTCGAGATTTAGGACATGACGGCAGCTCACGACGATAGCCGCGACGACGATCGATGCGATCCATCCAGTGATGAGGAATCGTTTCCTTAAGGAACGAACTTCCAGTCGACTCCTGTTCTCCTCCGGAACGTATACGCCGAATAAGACCATCTTTGCATTGATATAAGGCTGAAGGCTGAAAATCAGCACCAAGACGCAATAGGTGAAAACGATAGTGGCAAAGCTCCAGTCCAGTTGGCTCATTATCGATCCGCTCCTTGTTCTTTGATCTGTCGATACACGGCAGAGCACATGTCCGCGAATTCTATCTCCTGCATGCCCCTTACCGCGGCTTCGGCGGCCATTCCCTTTAGTTGACGGGCCAGCTTTTCCTGAAATTCCGTCGTAATGCCCGGCATCTCTCCCGTTTGAATGACGACTCCTTGCTTGCGATGCACTTGGAGAAACCCGTCCTGCTTCAGCACTTGGTATGCCTTGTTAACCGTGTGCAGGTTTATTCCTAGATCGGCGGCTAGGCTTCTTACGGAGGGGAGCGGGTCCCCGGGCTTTAATTGCCCGTTTGCCATTCCCTCGAGCAATTGTTCGACGAGTTGCGTATATATGGGCACTTCGGACTGAAGATCCAATTCGATGAACAAGTATGCCACCTCCCGGGATGGTGTTGATCTATCTGTTATACTATATATATAACAGATAGATCGGAAATGTTCAAGATCGTTAATAATGAAATAAGCAAACACCCGATTGAACGCAAAAAATAGACAGGCCAGGGGATACCCAAGGCCTGTCTATCTTTTTACGTTCGCGTTTACTCGCTTTCCCAAACCTGTAATCGACGATCCGCACCCGAATATTCGATCCTCTTCGGAGTGATTTCGAGGATGACGTAGTCGGGATCTTGCGGTCCATCGAACCACTGCTTGAACTCGTCGCCCCAATATTTTTCGCGAAGCGATTCGTCAGAAGTGATCTTTGCGGTTCCTTCGATCTCAACGACTTCGCTCGGCGACTTTCCGTCATTACCGAGCAGAAGGTAGACATGAGGGTTGGCTTGCAACTCTTCGACCTTGTGCGTCTTCCGATTCGTCGCTAGATGGATCGTTAGGTTCTCATGAAAGAGGGCCATATAACGCGCTTTCGGCTTATTATTCTCCACGGTGGCAAAGGCGGCGAAGCGATGTTTGTCCAGCGCTCCAATGATTCGTTGTTCGAGATCCGAGTCTCCCACGGTTAATCACGCTCCATTTAACATACGTTTTCGGTACGATTGTATAATACCCTTCAACGTTGCCAGACAAACCTTCATGATGCCGTCTTAAACTTTTTTGCGGAAAATAAAGTAATAATACAACGCGGCGCTCACGTAGAGGGCACCCGTTATGCTAAAGGTCGCGACATATCCCCAATAAGTTCCGAAATGGGCAATGAGTCCGGGCTGAACCAGTCCCATCGAAGCCCAACCGAGCATGAAAACCATTTGGGAGAGCGAGTTCGCGATCCCTCTGCGGAAATTGGATATCCGATCTACCAATACGGCGGATTGAATGGGATTCGCCGCGTTCATGAGCGCCTGACGGAATAGGAAGGCTACGGATGCGACGAGAATGAGATTAGTGAATCCGGTTAACAGCAAGAACGGAAGGGAAAGCAATTGAAAAATGACGACGGCGCGCACTTGGCCGACTTTGCCGACCAAGGTCGGTCCGATGAGCATGGAGAAGATGGTCATGACTTGGCCTAGGGAAATGAGTAATCCGACGGTCGCCAAGGATACCGAGAATCGATTGGTGAAATATAGATTCAGGTAAGGAACGACCAAGCCCGAGCCGATACCGATAAGCAGCTGCGCGAAGGTAATCTTGCCGATGAGTGACCATTCTCCGGTGGTTTTCTGCGGTGGGCCGGGGATGGGCATCGGTTCGGCATCCGCGACTTCGGAATCCCTTTTCTCTCGAACAAGGAGGAGGGGGAGGAAAGCGACGAGGCTGAGAAGTCCGCCGCCGAATAATACGCTCCGCAAGCTAGCCGTTTCGCTCCATCCCGCATATTGCAACACATCGCCGAGCAGTCCACCGCCGAAACCGCCGATAACCTGAGCGGCTAGCACGGCGGAGAAGTGGAAGCTGAACAATCGCAGGCGCTGCTCCTTGGTCGAGTTGGCCGCGAGAAAAGGAACCGCCGTAACTTGGAAGAAGGCGGTGAATAACCCAGATAGCAGCGCGAAGCTCTGCAGCCCGAATTCGGACACGGCGAAGGAGCTCCCGATATAGGAGCTCCCCGTTATGAGCATTCCGACTATGAGAATGTTTTTGCGGCTTGATCTGTCTCCTAACAGCCCGATGGGAATAATCATAAGCGCCGCTGCCAACGATTGAACGCTGACGATGGATCCGATCATGCCTTGAGGGTGACCTAAAGATTGCACGTATAGATTGTAAAGAACCGAGAAAACGCCGAACCCGATTTGATAAAACGCGTTGGCCAAAAAGAACAACCGGATATTTCGGTTCCAGGTTTGAATTTCCGCTTTCGCTTGCCGTAACCATTGCATACTTGTACCTTCGATCGCTCTAAGTTGAATCCAACCATTATATCATAACGGGAAGGGTGGGGGAGGCTGGAAAAGTATGCAATGGCTTGATTACGAGATGGTTAAATTTATTACCATTCCGATCAGTCAATCTCACTTATACCATCTGGTTCGCACCGTCATTCAAGAGAAGGGCTTACGTAGAGGAAAGGCGTTCGGCTGACTCGATACGTGCCCTCGAGAGATTTCTCGGATAATAAATTAGCTTTCACCAATGCCGAAATTTTCGCGGAATCGGCTTTGAATAGCACCTTCCACAGCTCGGGGTCGGGTAGCGCGTCTATCAGAAGCTGGTCGTTGTACTGCTTTTTGTCCTGGTAGATAATCTTAAGCGTGTAATCCTCTAGCTGAAATTGCACGTCCGCCGGATAGGCCGTAACGATTTCCCGTCGAAGGGCTTCAAGCTCTTCCTCGACCTTTTTTTGCTGGATTTTTAATTCGCAGAACCGCCTCAACTTGCTATCGTCCATCATTATCACCACCCTAGAAGTCTATGTTTGAACTCTATGAATGGAGAAGCATGATTATGCAGGGGTTCGTTCCCGATTTGGTGTAGACTTCTATGCCGGATCACCCTGAATACAGCCGAAGTGCGCCGAAATAACGAAGCTAGTTAGCTAACTCCGCCTCAGCCGCTGGGATCGCACCGAATTAACGAAGAAAGTTAGCTAACTCCGCCTCAGCCGATGGGTTCGCACCGAATTAACGAAGAAAGTTAGCTAACTCCACCTCTTCCGTTGGGATCGCGCTGAATTAACGAAGCTAGTTAGCTAACTCCGTCTCTGCCGCCGGGATCGAGCCGAAATAACGAAGCTAGTTAGCTAACTCCGCCCTCTGCCACAGGAATATGCCCGACTAATGTTATCTTGTAGTGACATGATCACAGATTGACTTATATCAGATTATCGAGCGGAGAGGAGCAATGCTTTACCTTTCTCCTCGATATCGAATTCATGGTATCTTTGTGCGCCACCTCCAATTGGTTTTATTAGATTCTGCTCTGTCATTTCTAGTAAAATTTTTCTGCATGGAACGCTGCTCAAATGCAAATACCGGCGGATATCTGCTACAAGAACAGGCCCAGAACTAGTAAGCAGGTATCTCAAAACTTCCCTCTGGTAAACCGACAATGCATGGAATTCCTTGTTATCCGTCGTTCGATAGTTTCCCAGTTGTTCGTAGAAGGATCGAAGGCAGAGCTCGGGCCTCTTGTCCAATTCGTCCCAAGTATAAGGCAAGTACGTGAAGCGGTAACCTCCCACGCTTCTGATTTTCATCTGCTCGAAAGAATAACGTTCACGTGTGATCGACTCCACATGCGAAACGTAACCATTTGCCTCCATGGCGAACCAAAGGACTTCGTAGAAAACGTCGACATAGGCTTTAACACCGCTCGTCGTAACAATTCGTATTCCAAAACGATGCCATCAAATGATTTTAACGCGGGCCAAACGACCTTTTCCAACAACTTCTTCGTTCCAGTCAGATCCCGATGTAGCATCTCTAGACGCTGACCGCTGGCAGCTTTTCGTTGGTCGGCCAAAAACCGTTCATATTCTGTTTCGAAGTCGGTTTTCGATTGTTTCAATGCCAACTAATCCACTCCCTTTACGGAAAATAAAAAGCCGCCCGCTCCGGTAAACGGAGACAGACGGCGTATGCTTTACGCTGTAATGATTTGTAAGAATATACTTTGTAATCTATCAAATAATCGAGTAGTTTACAAGATCAATTTTAGGTTATGTAGCAAAGTCAACTCCGCCTCGGGTGCTGGGATCGCACCGAATTAACGAAGCAAGTTAGCTAAATCCATCTCTGTCGTTGGGATAGAGCTGAATTAACGAAGCTAGTTAGCTAACTCCACCGCAGCCACCAGGATCGCGCCGAATTAAGGAAGCTAGTTAGCTAAATCCACCTCCGCCGCCGGGATAGCGACGAATTAACGAAGAAAGTTAGCTAACTCCGCCCGCCGCCACCGAACCGCTCCGAATACGAAGCTAGTTAGCTAACTCCACCGCAGCCACCAGGATCGCACCGAATTAACGAAGAAAGTTAGTTAACTGCCCCCACCAAGCGGAAATAGCACCAATTTAACGAGGAAAGTCAGCTAACTCCACCCGCCGACCTAGCTAACTGTCGCCCACCAAGCTTCAAACACGCCGCAACTCCACCCACTAACCCCGCTTGTAACTCACTTAAAGAACAAAAAGTGAGTAGGGAGCTTGCGAAGGTTCCCGTCGGAGGGGTTATTGATCACGCGGCCGTTGAAGACGAGGGAGGTGGATCCGCCGCCGTCCAAGTTGTAGCCGTCAAGCGCACCGTAACGTTGCAGTAGAATTTGCATCTCCGCAAGGGTCGCGCCCGAGCTGCCTTTCTCGTTGTAACCGTCAACGACGAGGAACAATAGCTGGTCATCCTTGTAGCTAGCGATGACCGTGCGCGGCGCGCGTTTCGGGCTCGTCTGCCATTTCGACGGAATGGCCGTTTTCCTGCCGTTCTGCAGCAGCACGGGAACGAAGGACGCTCCATACTTAGGACCGAGCGCATCCAGTTGCTCCTTGCTGGAGAACTTTCCGCCAACAAGCTTGTTATTCCCGTTCACGCCGACGAAGAACAAATCCTTGATCGACGGCTGGAATCCGCCTACGTAATCTCCGTTGACGACGGTCGTGCTGAGAGGGTACCGCTTGCCGCCGCTATCCGCAAAACCTCCGGCATTGACGCCGACGGCCGCATGGTACCGATTGACCGCGGCCAACGTCGTCTCCGCGCCGCCTTGCTTGTCGTTCCCGAGAACGAGCTTCATCGCGTCCTTATCCTTGAGCTTAACTTTAAGAGCATAGCTCTTGAAGTTCGCCGTGCCGAGATAGAACAGCTGAGCCTGCAGCTTGTCGGATTGAATAGTAGCGGCCGGCGTTCCTAGCTTCCTCGTTATTCGACGGTCATAGATTTGATAAGGCCTGTTCGCTTGCGCCGATGCTACCGTGGCGATATTCTTCATATCCGCATTCGTTTTGTTATACAAAGTTAATTGCTTCTTAATTGATTTACCCGTTCCTTGCGCGATTGCCTGGGCTTGTCCTAGATCCTTCAAGGATTTAGCGGCGGGAACGCTAGGATCCAGCGATACCGCTTCATGCTTGGGGAATGAAGCCTCCGGCATGATGATTCCCACGTTCGAGACGAACATCCATAGAAGCATTCCTAAAAAAGGAGTGCAAGCGAGCAGCAGCGTTCGGTTAACGGATCGGATGGAGGCTGCGCTCATTTCAGCACGTCCAAGCTTTTTTTAAGCTCGTTCAGCTGCTTTTTTACTTCGGCTAACTGGGTATAGAGCTTGTTGCTGTTATCCGTTTTCGTGTCCATATTGTCCTTGGTGAATGTAAGCAATTCGTTCAGGGACTGGATCTTGCTTTCCATTTGGGCTAACTGTGCTTTATAACCATTCTCGAGCTTGGTCATGCGTTCGTCGTAATCCTGCTGCATGAGCGAGATTTGCGAGGCTGTCTGACGTTCCAAGTCGGAAGCGACTTCCTGTTGAATCCGGTCCGAATACCATTTGGCCCCGGCGACTCCGCAAGCGATCAAAACAAGCCATAGGATGGCAAAAAGGAAAAAAGCGCCGCGGCGCTTCCTGTGCGGCGTCTCTCGGTATACATCGGTTTGCGCGTTGCGCATGGGTGTCTCTGTTATTGAATCTCTCATTTCTTTATTTCCTACACTCCTCTTGTTGTCATTACCTTTAAACGGACTTCAGAATGACTTGTCGTATTTATGAACGAAAATAAACCCTGAAAGTTGCGCCCGTCATGGGATTGTAACATACCTACATCGAGAAGGCAGGCTCTGCCGGAGTTCTTAAAGAACGTTTGTTAAGTCATCCTAACTCTCGGTGAAACCATTAATCGTTTCAATGGGTAGATGGTCTGTTATCAATCGGCCGTAATGAGCGACTTGCACGATCCCTTCCCGGTCAATGAGGAACTCCGCCGGAATCCGGTGAAAATTGGCTCCTTCTTCCTTGATTAGCTTAAAGCCGAGTGCTTCCGCTTCGGATATAAAGTTCTTGGTATTAACATCCGACAAAGTCGCTTGAACCTTCTCTTCGGAGGTCTCGACGCCGTACTTGTCGTAGAGGAGAGCCTCGGGATCGGCAATGAGAGGGAACTCTGCGGTTTGTCGTCCGACATTGTCGCGCAAGTTCGCTTCGGGCGATTCGAATACCGCTATAATCTCAAGTCCCTGCTGCCGCCACTTCGAATACTGCTGGATAAAATGATGCACTCGCGTATTGCATAACGCGCAAGCGGAATTGCGGAAAAAAGCCAGCAATACCTTGCGTCCGAGATAATTTTCCAAAATAACGGGTAATCCGCTTTGGTCGGTTGAATGGAACAGCGGGGCTTTATCTCCTTGTTGCAATAGATGAGTCATCGAATAATTCCTCCTTATGAATGATGGCAGTATATAGCCTTGATCTATAAGGTAACAGGAATCCATCCGCTTTTCTGTGACTAGTCACCAAGCTGCGCTTCCAGAGCTTCTCTATGTAGAATTCGCACCCAGCCGCGTCCTGTTTCTATCCAACCTTTTCGTTGATAACGCTGCAAGGCGCGAGTCACGACTTCACGAGCGGAGTCGATCTCGACGGCGAGATCTCGGTGCGTAGTATGTAGCAGCGGTTGCGTCGCCGATGTTAGTCGAAGCAGCGCTCCGGCCAATCGTGGCTCTAACCGCGCAATCTCCTTGCTTTGAGCCATCCCGCCCATGCGGATCATACCGTCTAGCAAGCCTCCAAATACGGCATTGCGAATGGGTTCATAGGTCTGAACCCATCTTAAAAAGCTGCTCTTCAAGACGAACAAGGCGACTACGTCCGTCTCGGCCGTAAGCGAGCCGGGATAATCTCTGCCGCTTAACCCGCTTAATAAGAATAAAGCGCATATTTCTCCGGCTGATAACACGTTTAGGATAGACTCTGAACCGTTTTCCGCAATGAGGGAAATACGAGCAGAACCATGAAGCAGGAACATGCCGTAGATAGCAGCGTCTTCTTTCTGAAAAATGTTCGACTTTGCCGGAAATTCCCGTAAAACGGGACGTGCCTCTGCCCACTCCGTTGGGCTTATTGCACTTAAGTAAGGGAAGATGCCGACTGCAACCGACCGACTATCCATTAATGTAGACGAAGACATGCTCTCACTTCCATTCCTCAAACAGCCTTGTAACACTAGTATAATAAAAAAATGGCAGAAGCGCCGACAGAATTATGCCGGAACCACTGCCAAATTTTACTTCAATCCTGCCCAGGCCGGTTCACCGGCTTCCTTCCAGCGACTGCGGATCAGATGAAGATCGCCGTCGCTGAGCTTTCCTTTGGATACGGACAACACATTCTCGAGCAGATGCTCGGGATCGGCAGTTCCGACGATGGCGGTGTGTACTTGAGGATAGGTGAGCACGAAGCGAAGGGACATCTCGATCAGAGTATCCGAATCCGCCTTGGAGAAGGGATAATCTAGCTTTTTCATACGTTTAACGTAGGTATCCGGAGCATTCTCCGCGCCTTCTCTCTCCCAGACGACGTTTGTGACTGGCCTCTTCGCGATGACTCCCATGCTTCGTTTCGCGGCTTCGTCCAGCGTCAGATCGATCGCTTCTTGATCGGCGAGGTTAAGAGAGGTTTGCAATGCGTCGAATGCATTGGTTTGGATCGCGTATAGGGCATCCGTGCTATCCCCGCTATATCCGATATAACGCGCCAATCCTTCCTGCTTTAGTCTCTGAACGGCTTCGATTAAGTCGCCTTGCCTGAGGACGGCCTCCGAGCAGCTATGAATGAGAATCAAGTCGAGGTAGTCCGTCTTCAAATCTTTCAAGCTGCGTTCGATGCTCGGACGGACGTTGCGCACGTCCCAATCCGGATAAGGTAATCCGACGCTAGTTCCTTCGCCAAGCTTGCTGAATAAATAATAATCGTTCCTTCTATGTGACATGGACTTGCCTATCAACGCTTCGCTGCTATTATAGCTGGACGCCGTGTCGATAACGTTCACGCCGTTCTCCAGCGCGGTGCTTAGAAGCTGCTCCACTTCCTTGACGGTTTTTTCCTCGCCTTTCATCGCGATCTCGTACCCGCCGAAGCCCAGTACCGATACGCGCATATCCGTATTTCCGAATTGTCTGCGTTCCATTTCCATCCACCTCCAAAGCTATTTAGAGCCTATTACCCCAAGGAACGGAAAACCATTCACCTAGCGACGGTAAGACTTGAAGATTAGTCGATAAAGTTTTAGTATCAGGATAAATGTTCGAACGACTTCGGTTATTCGGGAGGTACGGCGATGATAAAGATCGGCTTGGCGGGGTGGGGAGATCATGACTCGTTATACCCTCCCGGAACCGCCGCGAAGGACAAGCTCCGTGCTTACGGTGCCCATTTCGGAATCGTGGAATTGGACAGCGCCTTCTACGCCGTTCAGCCCAAAGAACGGATGGCCAGGTATGCGGAGGAAACGCCGGAAGGCTTCGGTTTCGTCGTGAAAGCGTATCAAGGCATAACGGGTCATTTGCGGGGCAAGCCTTATTACGATAATGACGACGACATGTACGCCGCGTTCCGCGAAAGCTTGGAGCCAGTCATGGAAGCAGGGAAATTAACGGCCGCTTTGCTTCAGTACCCTCCATGGTTCGATTGCACGAAAGAAAACGTGAAGATCTTAAGAGAGACGAAGAAAAGACTCGATGGTTTTCCGTGCGCATTGGAATTCCGCCATCAGAGCTGGTTCGCGCCGGAATTTCGGGACAAAACGTTGTCTTTCATGAGGGAGGAAGGCTGGATTCATAGCGTGTGCGACGAGCCCCAAGCAGGACTAGGATCGATTCCCACCGTCTTGGAAGCGACCACTCAGCCGTTTACGTTAGTTCGCATGCACGGGCGTAACGTCGGCGGTTGGAATCAAAGCGGAGCGGCGAATTGGCGAGAGGTTCGGTACTTGTACGATTACAGCTCGGAAGAATTGAACGAGTGGAAAGACCGGATACAGCTATTGTTGCGGCAGTCCGCGACTGTCGGCGTTATTTTCAACAACAATTCGGGAGGACACGCGGCAGGCAATGCCAAGCAGCTTATGCGAATGATGGATATGCCCGTCACGGAAATCCCCAAGCAGTTGGATTTATTCAATTTCTAACAACAGAAGGGAAATAACCTCATGATAAGATTCGGAGTTATCGGCACCAACTGGATTACGGAGGATTTTATTAACGCGGCTCGCAGAATCGGGAATTTCTCGCTTACGGCGGTATACTCCCGCTCGGAAACGACCGGGCAAGCCTTTGCGGAAAAGCACGGCATATCCCATGTTTACTCGGATTTGGATTCGTTCGCCGCGAGCGGAGAATGGGATGCCGTCTATATCGCTAGCCCGAATTCGTTCCACGCCGATCAGGCCGTCCTCTGCATGAGCCATGGTAAGCACGTTTTATGCGAGAAACCGATCGGATCCAATACAGCAGAAGTGGCGCGAATGGCGGAAGCGGCGGCGGAATACGGAGTCGTGCTCATGGAAGCGATGAAATCGACGGTTACGCCGAACTTCCTCGCGATCAGGGACAATCTGCATAAAATCGGACCCGTTCGCAGGTACTTCGGGAGCTATTGCCAATACTCTTCCCGATATGATCTCTATAAGCGCGGGGAGCTTCCGAACGCCTTTAATCCCGAATTCTCCAATGGCGCCTTGATGGATCTCGGCGTTTACTGCATCTACCCGCTGGTCGTTCTTTTCGGCGTGCCGGATCGCATTCAAGCGAACGGCTTCATGCTCGATTCCGGAGTGGACGGAGCGGGAAGCTTACTTCTGGGATACAAGGACATGGATGCGGTAATCCAATATTCGAAAATCGTCGATTCTTACGCGAGCGCCGAGATTCAAGGGGAGAAGGGCACGATCGTATTCGATAAAATAAGCAGGCCCGACAAGGTAGAAATCCGTTACCGCGACGGGAAAATAGAGGATCTCACGGTGCCGCAGGAAGACAACGCCATGTACTACGAGGTACGGGAATTCATATCCCTGATCCAAAGCGGAGCCAAGCAATCCGAGCTGAATTCCCACGCGAACTCGTTGGCGGTGATCGGCGTTATGGATGAAGCCCGTAGGTTAATGGGGCTTTCCTTCCCTGCGGACGCTTAATCGTAATAGCCGATCGTCGAATACTCGACTCCTCCGAACGAGATTAGAATCCGCCGTCCATGTGTAAAGGTAGGTAATCGGATAATGGAGGTGGAGGGGATGAACGAGATCCCGATCGTCTTTTCCTTGAACAGCTATACGTTCGCGAGCAAGCTCGGTCCTATGCGAACGTACGTATGGAACGAGGAGTTCGGCCTGTACGATATGGAGATCGAGCCGCAACCGGAGACATCTACGCTGCTGGGACTGCTCGTCAGGATGGGGGCCAATTCATATCGGGCGATAGAGGTCGCATACGGACATTTGCACGACACGACGCACGGAGCTTTGCGGGAAATCCGCCATGTCGCGGAAATCTCCCGGGTAGAGCTGGCATCGCTGCTGCTTGATTTCGGGGACTTGTCGACGGACGATCCGGTCCGCGCCGCAGCGGACATGACGATGTACAAGCAATGGATCGACATCGCGGCGGAAGCCGGATTCTCAAGATTGCGGCTCGAAGCGGGGGAAGCTCGGCCGGACGATGCCGCCGCGATTACGCGAGCGGCTGATCGATTGCTGGAGCTGGCCGAGTACGCGAAGCCGGCGCAAATCTGGGTGATGACGGAGAACCTGGGAAGTCTGCTGTCGACGTCCGATAATTGCCTGAAGCTGATCGGATTATGCCGCGGAAATATCGGGTTTACCGCCGACTACGGCAATTTCGAGAAGGACAAATACAAGCAATTGGCCGATGTTTTGCTCTATGCCGAGACCGTGCACGCCAAGGCGGCTACCGACGAAGCAGGGCGCATCGACGCGGAGGATTATCGCCGATGTCTCAGTCTCACGCTCGAGTCCGGGTTCGAGGGGTCGCTTTCCTTGACTTATCTCGGCGATGCGGATCCGTGGCCTAAGCTTGGGGAAATGCGTGCATTTGCGGAGGAAATCCTCAAAGTCACGGCTTGATTATGTTATTATGTTTAATATGGAAATTGGCTCGCCGCTCAATTCCTCAGGGAACTTGAGCGGCGATTTTGTCGGTTATGCGGTATGGTCGGCAAGAGCGGGCAATCAACGATAATTATTAAGGGGGAGCGTTGATGTTCGGATTTATTGATATCAATGGAAACGAAATCATTGCGCCTGAATATGATCAAGCCTATTCTTTTTTAGAGGGCTACGCATGTGTGAAAAAAGGAGATAAATATTATTACATTAACCTAAAGGGAGAGGTAATTGATCCAGGCCCATATACACACTGTCGCCCTTTTTCTAGTGGTCTTGCTCCTGTATCTAATCAGTTTAACAAATTAGGCTATATTGATAAATCGTTTACACTCAAAATACCTTGTGAATATGACAAGGATTCTACTATCTTTCAAAAGAATTACGCAGTTGTTATTAGAGAAGGAGTCCGACATGTCATTAATCAAGAGGATCAAATCGTGTTATCTGGCATTTCAGACTTACTCAGGATTACAGAAGGGTTAGGAATGGTTCTTCGTAATGGCAGATATGGCTTCATTGATATTACAGGCCAAGTAGTCATTCCTTGTGAATGGGAACTTGCAACCTTATTTAACGAAGGCTTTGCAACAGGAATGAAGGATGACCTTTTCAGTATTATTGATCGATCTGGAAAAGAAATGGTCAAACCGCAATATAACTATATTTCTCCTTTTAACGAAGGTATTGCATTTTTCAAAAAAGCTAATAAATTTGGATTTATAAACTTTAATGGAGAAGAAATCATTTCACCGCAATTTAAAGAAGCTAAACAGTTCTCGAACGGATTAGCTCCGGTTCGCAATAAAAAAAGATGGGGTTATATTGATGTAAAGGGAGCCGTTACAATTGATTTTCAATTTGATGAGGCACATCCTTTTAATAACGGCTATGCAAATGTAGTCTATCAAGATGAATGGGCCATCATAGATACGCAGGGCAAGATATATACATACCCGAAATATTCGTGGATCGGAAACTATTCAGAGGGTTTTATTGGAGTCATTAAATAAGTCCGCCGTTGACTGTCCGAAAGCAGCAGAGAAAAGGCCTATTCAAAGAAATGATATAGTACCGCGGTGCGGTTACTTAGGTCTGTAAAGGAAGCTCACTTTGGTAGAGGTAGCGTCAAGAAGTATGTGTAGTAGGATTATCCAGCGGGAAACTTAGTTAGTTAGTTTGTGGAGGGGGAATTCCCTCGGGCATAACGTTCAATGTACATCTTCTCAAACACGGTTTTAGTATCGGGGTCTGCAAATCCACGT
>NZ_QRDY01000039.1 GCF_003386205.1 Cohnella lupini | reverse complement strand
AATCATTAGGTGACCACCCACTTCAGGTTGATATCCTAATTATACAAGGAAAAGGTACAGCCTTCCCCAATAAATTGAGGATTGCTGTACCTTTTTTCTTGAGTACACTTTTTCAGTGGCCTCGATTTTTTGTGGCCTATTTTTTTGTTTTCATTATTTGATTTGTTTATGTTTCTTCCTGATTTGCTTCCCATAGCTTGACTCTCCCCTTAACTGGAAAGGTATGCTTGGCAAAGACCAGGGGAGAATAGAGCTACCCATGCAAGGAGATAATTCGATGTTTAAAATCAGCGAGTTTTCAAAAATCAGCCAGGTGTCCGTTAAGACGCTTCGCTACTACGACCAATTAAACATACTCAAGCCGGACCATACCGACAAATATACAGGGTATCGGTATTATACGGCTGACCAGATGTTTCAACTCAATCGTATTCTGGCCTATAAAGAATTGGGCTTCTCCTTGGATCAAATTCGTCAGATGATAGGAGAGCAAATCCCACTCGAGCAAATCAGGGGAATGTTTCGTCTCAAGCAAAATGAGATTCAGTCCAGTTTGGACAAGGAACAGGCCAGGCTCACTCAAATAAAGGAACGACTGTATTTCATTGAAAATGAAGGTGAAAACCCGCATTCGCACGATGTCATTCTGAAGGAAGTTGAACCTCAACTTGTGCTGTCTTACCGCCGTAAATCATCGCTCAGGCAAATTCCTGGGCTGTTCCAACAGTTGGATGCTCAATTAGGAAATTCCGTTCATTCCTCTTCGCCTCAAATTGTACTTTGGCACGGCTGTGATGGAAACGAGAACGATATCGATTTAGAAGTGGCTCGTCCGCTAGCTCTCGAAATACGAAGCCATCCTCCCTTTACGGTAAAACGATTGCCGGAAGTTCCGATGATGGCCACGCTTATCCATATTTGTCGGACGACCAGTCCTTGTACTGCAAGCACGGAATTGGCATTGTGGATCGAGCGGAACGGATATCGGATTAAAGAGGATGAGCCGAGACGCGAATTTTGTCTTCCCCATGAAAAATCAAGCGACCCGGAATCTCACGTTGCCGAGGTCCAGATCGCCGTAGTAAAAGCTTGATTGAAGATTTTTCGAAGAGGAGATTTGACGTTGACGAAACAACACAAGCTACTGGTCTTCAATTTATTTTTATTAACTTTCGTTTTGGGAACGAGTGAATTCGTTATTGTCGGACTGCTCACCGAAGTATCAGCAGGCTTGAATATCGCCATTTCAACTGCTGGAGCCCTCGTATCCGTTTTTGCCATATCTTTTGCGGTAAGTACGCCGATTTTGACGGCCGTTTTCAGCCGTTTTTCCAAGTATCCGTTGATGCTTGCCTTGATCGGGGTATTTGTTGCAGCCAATATGATAACCGCTTTATCCGAGTCGTATATATTGCTTGTTGCTTCCAGAGTGATTACTGCCATTGTTACCGGGGTATTGATCGCACTCGCAATGACGGTTGCAAGTGAAACGGTGCCTTCCGATAAGAGGGGGCCGGTCATTTCGATTATCTTTACGGGTTTTACAATTGCAAGCGTAATCGGTGTGCCTATCGGCACCTACATCGGACAATGGGGCGGATGGCATCTAGCATTTTGGTTTACCGCAGGTTTAGGAATCGTTTCTCTAATCGCAAGCTCGGCGACTATCCCCAAAGGGCTGAAGGGAACGAAGAGTTCATTGCAAAAACAAATCGGTTTGTTAACCAATACGCGGATTATGATCGCATTCTGTATACCTGCATTAAGCATTGGAGCGACGTATACCGTATATACCTATTTAACTCCTCTGTTGGAAGAGGTTCTCTTCGTGCCTGACCGGTATATTAGTCTTGTATTTTTACTGTACGGTGTTGTTTCTGTCTTCAGCACGTTAATCGGCGGGAAAATAGCGATCAGAAATGGGATTGGAAAGCTGAGGTATGTTTTTCTTATACAAGCGGCTATTCTCATGTCTCTGTATGTTTCCTCGAATTCAATTGTCGCGGCATTGATTAGTGTATCATTCATTGCTCTCGTTGTTTATATAATGAACTCCACGATTCAATTGTATTTCATTGATTTAGCGGAAAAGCATTTTCCGTCTGCGAAAGACTTGGCTTCGTCGTTGACTCCTGTGTCCATAAACGTCGGAATCGCGTTTGGATCGGCTCTTGGGGGATTTGTCACGACGAACAATGAACTCATCGATGTTTCCTGGGTCGGAGGGATCGTTTCGATTGCCGCGTCACTGCTGACCTTTATCAGCTACAATATAGACCGTAAAGCTATGCCTTAAACCGGTAATTCCACAATGAAGCTTTGGAAAGGGATACCGCATCCGCTCCCTGTTTGAACGCCTCGGAGATGTGGCTTTCTTCGCTGATTAGGCCGCCGAGAATAATCGGAATGGACGGGAAGCGTTGCTTGTAGCTTCTTATAATGGAAGGGGCTATGGCAGGCATGACTTCGACGCAATCCGGGTCGTTCTGGCTGATGGCTTCGATCGAGTTGTTAAAGGATTTCGTGTCGATGAGGAACACCCGCTGGATCGTGACTAACCCTTCTTTTTTAGCGGATTTGATGATGGTGCTCTTGGTGGACACGATGCCGTAAGGAGCTACGTATTTACGAATGAAACGAAGGGATTCTTTGTCGTTGCTCAAGCCTTTCAGCAGATCGAAATGAATGAACACCGGTTTCTGTCGGCAATATTCCTTGAAGGTGCTTGAAACCATATCATTAAGGTCGCCGTTCATGTATATGATCGCGCCGGCTCCGGATTCGATGGCCGCTTTCATTTGATGAAACTCGCAGGCTGCGACAATCGCGTGATTCTTGAATAGGTCTGTACTCATGGGTTACACCTCATAGGTTTTGTATCGGTATTATATAACACAATCCATGAACATTCCGATCTTGCGATAAAATTTAACATCCAGTTAACATGCAAATAATTGTTTTTTTCAACAAATTCAATTAACATACTAAATGTAATAATCGAATAATTTCAGGTGGAGAACCGGAGAAAGCCTGCATCATGCCCAACGCGATTTTTGCGTTATAGGGGTATCTTGCAAGGCTTTTTTAGCGTTGTCCCCGATAAAAAATGGAGCAGATCAAATGAGCAGAATACGACTGGTTGTCAGCGATTTGGACGGTACATTGCTGGATGAAAGCCATCAGTTAAGCGATGAACTGATGGACAAGGTAAGGGAGTATACGACACAGGGAGGATTGTTCACCATTGCCACGGGCAGAAACTGGTATGCGACAAAACATATTGTGGAGCATACTTCCATTAATGTCCCTGTTATCCTGTGCAACGGTGCCATTCTGGCGGATCCTACAACAATCTATTATGAATCCGATTTGGCAACCGGCATAATGGCGGACTTGCTGATTGAAGCCGGGAAAAGCGGAATCGCGGTCTTGTTGTTCGAACACGACAAGGTTTTCGGATTCGGCAGCGAACAGGGCATCGACAGGTTTTGCGACAAAGAAAAGGTGAGCTGCGAGACCATTCCCCCCCGCAAAGACGATTTGTTGCAGAGGAAGGTGCTTAAAGTAGTTTTGGTCGGTCCCTACGAAGTCAGCCTGTCCTTGTGGCATAAACATCGGATGGACGTCAGCGGACAATACAGCTTTATCCGCAGCGAAGAAGACTTTTTTGAAATCGTCAAGAAGGGCGAGAATAAAGGGAAAACGATGCTGAAGCTTGCTGAGAGTCTGGGGATCTCGAAAGACGAGATTCTCGCGATCGGCAACCATATGAATGATAAGGAAATGCTGATGGAAGCGGGAATCGGCGTTGCCGTATCCAATTCATACCCCGAATTAATGGAATATGCGGACTTTGTCTGCGAACATGGATGGGACAAAGGCGTCATTGAGGCAATGAACAGGTTTTGCGTTCGATGACGGAGATTCCGACGAGATTTATTTTACATTTAGTTTACTTGGCGTTAATGACCTATTAAAAGATGGGATATAGAATAGAAACATATAACACGAACCAGCAAACTTAATAGCTATAAGGTGGAGGCTAAGAGAAAACCTTATGACAAAGTCGGCGAGTCCTATTTCGGACCTCGATACGATTTGTTGTAATCGTTTCTGCTGGGCCTCTATTTTTATGGCATCAAATCTTCAAAAAATAGCATTTAAAAACCGGGAGGAGATTTACCAATGTTGCGAAAGTTCACGATTTTGCCTTTGCTTCTGATTGTCCTAGTACTGGGCGCATGTTCGAAAGCAGGTAATAACGGCAATGCCAACGAAGCTGCAAGCCCGAGTCCGAGTCAGTCGGCGAGTTCAAGCCCGGTAGCGAGCCAGTCTGCCGGCAACGCGGTACCGAATGACGAAACCCTCAAAGTGGCGCTTGGCGCAGGTGCTACTATGTTCGACCCTGGATACGGTATCGGGATCGCGAGCATCAAAGTATTTTACAATATTTTCGACACGCTGCTGACCACGAATAAAGAAGGAAAGATCGTCGGCCAGCTTGCGGAAAGTTACGATTGGGTGGATGACAAAACGCTGGAAGTCAAAATCCGGGACGGCGTTACTTTCCAGAATGGCGAGCCTTGCACGGCGGAAGACGTGAAGTTCACCTTCGACCGTTTTCTGAACGGCTACGGCGACGGAACGGTAAAGCTGCTCTATGATACGCTCGAATCGGTCGAGGTCGTGGATGACTTGACGGTAAGATTCAAGACAAAAATCGTGGACTCATCGTTCCTGGAGCGGCTTGGTTCCATCTGGGGCGCCAGCATCGTGCCTAAAGACTATCTCACGGAAGTCGGCGACGAAGCTTTCAAGACGAAACCGATCGGTACCGGCCCTTACCAGATGACGTCCTATTCTCCGGAAAAGTACGTATTGACGCGTTATGACGGTTTCTGGGGAGATGCCCCAGCGTTCAAGAACATCGAGATGATCGTATACCCCGAGGCTTCCGCCAGAATGACGGCTTTGATCAACGGCGAAGTGGATATTATTAATGACGTAACGGCAGATATGGTCGATTCCCTGAAGTCGAACAAAGGAATCAACGTGGTCGGCACTCCGATCAAAAATATTCATATCTATGTGTTCAATACGGCGAACGGCCCTATGGCCAACGAGAAATTCCGCCAGGCGCTTACGATCGGCATGAATAGACAGCTGATGGTAGATACGCTGTGGGGAGAATATGCCAAGGTTCCGAACGGCCATCAGTTCGATACCTATGCTTCCTCGGGTACGTATGTCAGCCCCGAAGCTTACCCGGGCATCCAGTTCGACGTGGAGAAGGCCAAGCAATTGGTGAAAGAATCCGGTTATGACGGAACCGAAATCGAGATCGAAATGTCGAACGGGTATTACATGAACGGCAACCAGGCAGGCGAAGCGATCGTCGATATGTGGAAAGACATCGGCGTAAATGCCAAAGTCGTGTACAAAGAAAAGCTGGGCTGGGATTTCAAACACGTCAGAGCGTGGTCCAGCGCTTCCCGATTTGACAGTCCGCTTGGAGCAATGTGGCTCCTGTTCGGACCGGGTTCGGGTCCGGCTGTCAACAGCTGGCTCGATATGCCTGCGGATTTCAAGGAAGCAGGTCAAAAACTGACGGAAACGAATGACCCGAAAGAGAAGCTCGAGTTGTCGGAAGAACTATTGAAAATGTTCGATACGTACGCTCCCGGAACCTACCTTTACCAGGCGGAAGATTACTATGGTATTCGCGACGGTTTGGATTGGGACATGTTCTACGCTCAAAACCAGATTACGCCGTTCAGAGCGGCAGACTTGAAATTAAAGTAAACAGGGGAAGATGATAGCCATGGAAACGATACTGGACGTGCAAGATTTGCAAACTTATTACCGCACCGGGAAGCAGGTCGTACCGGCGGTCGATGGCGTGAGCTTCAGGCTTGCCAAGGGCGAAGTGTTGGGAATCGTGGGAGAGTCGGGAAGCGGCAAGAGCACGGTCGTTCGCTCGATCATTCGTTTGTTGGACAAGAACACGACCCGAATCGAGAACGGGAGAGTTTTATTCCGCGGCAAAGACTTGCTGAAGCTGAGCGGGCGAGAACTGCGCGGCATCCGAGGCAAATCGATTTCCATGGTTTTTCAGAACCCGCTTTCCTCGTTAAATCCGGTATATACGATCGGCAATCAGATTCAAGAAGCGATACTGACCCATGAATCCATGTCCCGGGCGAAAGCCCGGGACAGGGCTTTGCATTTGCTGGAGCAGGTCGAAATCCCTTCGCCCGAACTTCGGCTCGATGATTATCCGCATCAGCTGTCCGGCGGCATGCAGCAGCGGGTGTTGATTGCAATGGCTTTGGCGTGTCAGCCCGAAATTATACTGGCGGATGAACCGACTACCGCATTGGATGTCACCATTCAGTCGCAGATACTGGAGCTCCTCTCCAGAATCCGCGACGAACGGAATATGAGCATCATCCTGATTACGCACAATATGGGCGTTATCGCCGAGATGTGCGATCGCATGCTGGTCATGTACGGCGGCGTCGTGATGGAAGAGGGCAAATGCACGGATGTATTCGCGAGTCCCCTGCATCCGTATACTCTCGGTCTGCTTGCATCGATTCCCAGCCTCGAAGAAGAAAAAGAAGAGTTGTATGCGATACCGGGTCAAGTCCCTCACTTTAATGCACCGGTCAGCAGCTGCCGGTTCTGCAGCCGCTGCGATCAAGTTTTTACCAGATGCCGAGAAGAAGAGCCGCCATTCATTCAGATTGGCGACGGGCGCTTCGTTCGTTGCTGGTTATACGCACAGGAGAATGAGACGAACAATGGATAACAATCCGATATTGGAAGTCAAAGAAGCTCGTAAAAGCTATCCGGTGACCAAAGGGTTCATAAGCAGGAAAAACATCGGTACCGTTAAGGCAGTAGATAATGTCAGCTTCAACCTGTATAAAGGCGAGACCTTGGGCGTGATCGGCGAATCGGGGTGCGGTAAGAGTACGCTGGCTAAACTGATTATGGGTCTTACAACGCTAAGCGGCGGCGAGATTCGGTTAAAAGGGGAGCCGGTTCGACCGGATATGCCGCTAACCATGCGCAGGAATATCCAAATGATTTTCCAAGATCCCTATTCTTCCTTGGATCCTCGAATGAATGTCCGTCGCATCGTCGAAGAACCTTTGCGAATCCATGAAAACTTAAGCAAAGAAGAAAAAAACAAGATCGTGCTTCCCATCATGGAACAGGTGGGCTTATCGGCCGGCGCGCTCGATAAATTCCCCCATGAATTCAGCGGGGGTCAGCGGCAGCGCATCGGAATCGCCCGGGCGCTCGTGCTTAATCCGGAAGTGATCGTATGCGACGAGCCGGTATCCGCGTTGGATGTTTCCATTCAGGCGCAGGTACTGAATCTTTTCGCTTCCCTTAAGAAAATAAGAGGTCTTACTTATATTTTTATCTCTCATGATATGAGCGTTATCAAACATGTCAGCGACCGGATTATGGTCATGTATCTCGGTCAGGTGATGGAGATATCGAGTAAAAGAAGTTTGTTCGGCAATGCAAGGCATCCCTACACCCAAGCGTTAATGAGCGCGATACCCGAGCCCAATCCGGCTGCCATGAAGAACAGAATTATTCTTAAAGGCGACCTTCCGAGCCCGATTCATGCGCCCGCGGGCTGCCCTTTCCAATCCAGATGCCCTCAGGCGATGGATAAATGCCGAATCAAACCCGAATTAAAACAAGTGGGAGAAGGTCACTACGTGGCATGCCACTTGGTGAACGAAGGGGTTGTCTCATGACGAGATATATCGCAGTAAGGGTATGTAAGGCCATTCTAACCGTTCTCTTCATCTGGACGCTCGTCTTCGTCTTATCGAGAGTAACCGGCGATCCCGTGGACTGGATATTGAGCGAAGGCGGTTCCGCAGAAGCCATCGCGCAAGTGCGGCATAACCTGGGACTCGATTTTCCGTTATGGGAGCAGTATTTCAGAGCTTTCGGCGACATCCTGACAGGGAACGCCGGAGACAGCTACTATTACGCCAGACCCGTGTCGGACCTGTTCGGAGAACGTTTTATCGCGACGTTTACGCTAGGTGCCCTTGTCTTCCTTGTTACCATTCTTATTGGTATACCGCTCGGCGTGTTGGCTGCGGTGAAGCATAATACCATTCTGGATCGGCTCACGATGTCGATTTCGATCGCCGGCTATACGATTCCCAACTTTGTATTGGGCATTCTGTTGATCATGGTATTCTCGCTGTATATTCATGTTCTGCCTAGCGGCAGCTATGGAACGGCCGCTCATTACGTGCTGCCGGTGATTGCCATGTCGGTAGGGCCGACAGCCAGCGTGGCGAGGCTGACGCGCAGCTCCATGCTGGATGTCATCGGACAGGATTATCTGGAAAGCGTCCGAGCTAAAGGCGTGAATGAATGGGTCGTGATCTACAAGCACGCCTTGCGAAATTCGATGATCCCGGTCATTACGATTCTTGGCGCGCAGCTCAGCACGATTATTGGCGGATCAGTCATTATCGAAACGGTGTTCGCATGGCCGGGAATCGGCTCGCTCATCGTGAGCAGCGCGAGGCAACGGGATTTTCCCGTCGTGCAGTTCGGCGTAATGATGATCTGTTTTTCGATAACGCTCATTAATCTGCTGGTGGATTTATCCTATTCGATCTTAGATCCGCGGATACGCGTTAAAAGTTGAAGGAGATCCGATGAAAATACCTCCGTTTATATTGTTTTTAATGATTTCGTTCGGGCTCATCGTTATCGCTTCCATGCTCGCGCCGGTGCTGTTTCCCATTGATCTTTCGGACACCGAGCTGATGGCTCGATTTAAGCCTCCGCGGTTTATCGATTCGGGATCGGAGTATCTGTTCGGGACGGACAGCTTGGGGCGGGATGTCGGCATCCGATTGCTGTACGCTACCCGGACTTCTATATTCATTGCTTTTGCCGGCATGGTGCTGGCGACGATATTCGGACTGATTATGGGGGTGCTAAGCGGTCTTAACGGCGGGCTTACCGATCTTGTCCTGACCTTCGTAACCGACTCGCAGTTATCCGTCCCTACAACCTTTATCGGCATTATTTGCGCGACGATCATGGGTTCCGATGCCATTACCTCCATCATCGTAATCGGCGTCACCGGCTGGCCGGGATTCGCGCGTCTCGTGCGCAGCCAGGTTATTCAGTTAAAAGAGGCGAATTTCGTGGAAAGCAGCAGATCGCTTGGCGCCACCAAGACGCGGATATTTTTTGAACACATCCTGACCAATATCTCATCGCCGCTCATTGTGTATGCAACGATGAATCTCAGTTCCTTTATCCTGCTGGAAAGCTCGTTGTCATACATCGGCCTCGGGATACAGCCCCCGGGTACTTCGCTCGGCGTCATGGTTAGCGACGGTCGTAATTATTTACTGCAAAGCTGGTGGATGGCGATCGTCCCGAGCGTGCTTATCGTGCTACTGATCTTGCAGATCTCTATGATCGGCGACTGGCTGCGCGACAAGCTGGACCCTAAACTGAAAAACAAATCCTGATTGTCCGACCGAAAGGAGTATGAATGATGCGAATCAGACCCGTTTTATCCGAAAAGGAAGAGAAGTACCCTCGATTGTGCTCGCATCGCGGCTTCAACAGCGTGGCTCCCGAGAACTCGCTTCCCGCGCTCGCGATGGCCGTCGCGCTCGGCGCCGAAGAAATCGAGTTTGACCTTTGGCCCACGAAGGACGGAGAAATCGTCGTTTGCCACGATACCACGGTGGACAGGACTTCGAACGGCACGGGCAAACTCACCGAGCTTACGATGGCCGACATACAGTCGTTGGACATGGGCTCCTGGTTCGATCCCCGGTTCAGAGGCACCCGGTTCCCTTCCTTCGAGGAAGTACTCGCTTTGTTCGGGAAGAAAACGATTATGAATATTCATTTGAAGTCCGTGGATACCGGTTACTCTCCGTCGCCGCAAATGCGACAGCGTCATATCGAGTTGCACAAGACGTACTATGAGAACATCCTGATCGACATGGAAGGCAGCCACGAGAAAATCATTATCGAAGAGGAGCTAGCTTGGGAAAACAACCCGGACGTCAAACCTTATGACTCCGCGATATTCCGCAAGATCTCCGATCTCGTCGACAAGTATGATTGCCGGGATTATGTCTATATAACGGGCGAGAAAGACGTGTTAATCACCTCCAAGAATATCGCGCCGCACTTGAGCCGAAATTGTCTGGAAGGTCACATGAACTATACCATCGTAGAGAACGCCTTGAAATACGACTGCGAAAGGGTACAATTCTGTAAGCCGCACCTGACCAAGGACATGATTCATAAAGCCCATCATCACGGCATGAAGTGCAATTTGTTCTGGAGCGATAATCGGCAGGAAGCCGAGTACTTCTTCGGTCAAGGCATCGATACGATCCTCGTCAATGATTTTCTTGCTGTTAAAGCTTGAGAGTCGATCGGTAAGATAGAGAAATCGCGGCATCGCTCCCTAGAGGCGATACAGCGATTTCTTTGTTTTACTCGTAGGTATCGAACAAGCTTTGAATAGTAAGCTGTTCCTGAAATTCTCCAAGAGTCAGCGTCTCCGACAGGCTGCTCTTGAGAACGGTGACTACTTTCGGACGGGAAGCCGACAAATCGAAAATATTATCGCTCCAAATGGAATCCGCCGTCGTTAAGTCGAGCTTCACGAATTTGGCGAAAGCCCGGCTTCGAACTTCAACGGTAAACCGATCCTCCGTCTCGGACACTTGCGCGCTAATGTTAGGATCCAAATAATTGAAATGCTTGGATTTAACGAAGAGAACCGTTCCGCCGCTTACCAATTGGCCTTCCACGTTGAAGTCGAATTCAAGGTAGCTTCGTCTAAGCTTTTGCTTCGTGTCCAGAACGCTGCCGAAGTCCAAGTTGGTCGCTTCCCGCGAGGAAAGAGCGTCTACGGAGACTGCCAGCTCGCCGCTTTGAATGACTTCCGACAGGTGATCCATCAGACGCCAGGTCAGAACCCCTTCCACTTTGTTCAACGTCTCGTTGGTCACATGGAGAGCAACGTTCGTCCCTTCCTCGCAGGCCGAGGCGAGTACCGGGGCGAAAAATCTTTTCGTCGCATAATGGGAAGCTTTCCATCTGCCGTAATAGTCCAAGCTGGACCAAGACGCAACGGGCCAGATGTCGTTCAGCTGCCAGTAAATCGCGCCCATGCATCTTCCGCGATTTCGCCTCCAATGCTCCACTCCATAGCGCATGCCTTCGGCCTGAATGAGTTGGGAAGCGTACAGGAGCGACTCGAAATTTTTGGGATACTTAAAGTGTTCCCCGATGTAGTACAGTATTTTCTCGTTGCCGGTTCCGTTCTTCTGATGGGACTCCATGACGTAGGAGAAAATGTTCCTGTCCTCCGGAAGCGTGAAGGTTTCGACCGTTTTCAACGACGGGAAAGATTGCAAACCGAATTCGGACATGAATCTCGGATAAAGGGTCCTGAATTCCGTAATCGGCTTGCGCCCGTGCCAGACGTCCCAATAGTGCATATCCCCGATGTGCTCGTTGTTCGGGTCATCGAACCGACCTGTTGAGGAAGGGGATGAGCGCCAGTAGAACGTTTCGGGATCCAGCGAGTTGGACAGCTCCGGCAGGTATTCTTCGAACTGCTTGAGGTAATCTTCCTGAAGCTTCTCTCCGTATCGTTCTCCCCAGCCCCAGTAAGCCCACGCGTATTCCAGCTCGTTATTTCCGCTCCATATCCCGAGGGAGGCATGATGACGGATTCTCTTCATGTTGTCGATCGTTTCCAGACGAATGCTTTCCTTGAATTCATCGTTAAAATCGTAATTGCCGCATGCGTACATATGATCCTGCCAGACGATCAAGCCGTATTGATCGCATAGATCGTAGAAGTAATCGTCGGGATAATATCCCCCGCCCCATACGCGGATGCAGTTATAGTTGGCTTCCACGCAGCTTTTAATTAATTTTTCCGTTCTTGCGAAGTTAATCCGGCCGAATACGTTATCCTCCGGCACGTAATTCGCTCCCATGGCGAAAATACGTTTCCCGTTGGCTTCGAATTCGAAGGATTCGCCCCAATCGTCTTTTTCCTGTCTGATAGTTAAGGTTCTCAGTCCGACTTTAAGGGATTTTCCGTCGATGGCTTCGGTTCCATTCAACAACTGGATGGTTAAAGAGTAAAGCGGCTGGCTTCCGTAATGACGAGGCCACCAAATTTCCGGATCCGGGATTTCAAGCGTAAGGGTAGCGTCCGAACGGCTAACGGCAGTCTCTTGCTCGTAAGTTTTTCCATTTGGGGACATTAGAAGCGCCTTCAGATTGAGCTCGGAATTATTCCAGTTTTGTATATCTACTTTGACGTGAAGTGAAACATGGTTGTCCGAATGCTTCTGGGTGACGTACGCATCGTCGATCCGCCCCGTGTCGTAACCGACAAGGGAAATATCTCTCCAAATTCCCGAATCGGGAATTTGCGGACCCCAATCCCAGCCGAACATGCTATGCGCCTTTCTAATATGGGAAATGCCGGGCACCGCATCGGCACAACTCGACAGATGCTGCTCCTTTTCTTTCTCCAGAGCGTATAGGGTAGCCGATTTAATGACGACATGGATCGAATTCTTGCCGGGAACGAGCAGGCTTTTGACGTCGACCTCATAAGTTCTATGCATATTATCCGCGCTCAATACGGATTTTCCGTTAACGAAAAGCTCGCATAAGGTGTCTAGGCCCTCGCAGCGGAGCAAGACGACGTCATGGTCAAGGGTATCGTTCTCGACATAAAAGTCCCTTGCGTATTCATAGTCGAATTTGGACAGCTCGAGAGCATCGTATTCGTTATCCCGGAAGAACGGATCTTCCATCTTTCCTGCCTGCAGTAGATCATGAAAGACGGAACCGGGCACATTCCCGTCGATCCATTCCGTTTCGTCGGTTCTTTTCATTTTCCATATGCCGTTCAGCGTTAACAAGAGCATTAGATTTCCACCTGCTTCTCAAGGGTTTAATTGTACTAAATGGTTATGGCGTTATTTGCGCATATAGGAGACCATAGCCCTTATACAGCGTTATAGTAGCACTTGATCGCAGATGCGGTCTTGTATTGATTCGTCCTTTTATTGTGCTATATTAACATGGTAATCCCAACTATTACCCTTGAGGTGAAACGAAGATGCAGGTTTCCGTCCTGAAAGCCGCAACGCTTATAGATCCTCAGGTACAGTCCAATTTTCATATCGAGTATTCCATTAAACACACGACTCCGCTGCATCGCCATGACTATTACGAAATTTTTATTATTACGGCAGGCAGATGCGTGCATCATATTAATGGCGAAGCTCAGCTATTGGACAAAGACGCGATGGTATTTATCCGTCCCGACGACACTCATCGCTATGACTTTTACGAGGATACGGACTGCCAATTTATTAACGTGAACTTCTACAAAGAGGTCGTGGAGGATGCCTTCAACTATTTCGAAAGTCCGTTATTCGCGCAAAAGCTAAAAAGCTCGATAATGCCGCCTTGCATCGTGCTGCCTAATATCGACGCGGAAGCGCTTGTCCGGAAGAGCACGTTGATTCCTCATTACACGACTATAGACAAGACGAAGGCTAGAATATTGGCGCGGAGCTTTCTGACGGATGCGTTGACTCATTATTTCTTCCACGATCAGGACGCCAACAAAAAAATCATGCCGCAATGGCTGGATTCGTTGCTCATGGAGCTGCAGAAAAAAGAGAATTTCACGGGCGGCTTGGATCGGTTAAACGCCATCTCCAATCATAGCGTCGGCCATTTGAACCGCGTATTCAGGCAATATCTCCATACGACGCCGACGGCCTACGTCAATCATCTGAGGCTGGGCTTCGCTAAAAATCTTCTGTTAACGACGAATTTGACGATTCTAGAAATATCTTACGAAGCCGGCTTCGATAATCTAAGCCACTTCTATCATTTGTTCAAAAGGAATTACGGCGCTTCCCCAGGAAAACTCCGCAATCGTTAGCGTTATTCGTTCACATTCAGTTCATAGTCGCAAGTTAATATCCTAAGTATTCAGTTGACTAGGAGGAAATACGAATGAATGTTGGACATACGAAAAAAATCGAGCCGAAGCCCGGCGATTGGGCAGTCGAAGCGCATGGTTTGGTTAAAATCTTCGGCGAGAATCGCGCGGTGGACGGCGTTGATTTGAACGTGAAAACAGGAACGATATATGGAGTGCTCGGTCCGAACGGAGCGGGCAAAACGACGACGATCAGAATGCTTGCGACTTTGCTTCGTCCGGACGCGGGATCGGCGCGAATCTTCGGCCACGATGTAGCGAAGGAGTCGCAGATCGTCCGTCAATTAATCGGAGTGACCGGTCAGTACGCATCGGTCGACGAGTCGCTAAGCGCTACCGAGAATCTGATCATTTTCTCCCGTTTGCTCGGACTGGGGCGCGCGGAGGCGCGGCGTAAAGCGGAGGAGTTGCTTGAAGAATTCGGCTTGTCGGAGGCGGCCAAACGACCGCTTAAAAATTTCTCCGGCGGTATGCGTCGCAGGCTGGATTTGGCGGCAAGCCTTATTGCTCAGCCGCCGCTCATCTTCCTTGACGAGCCGACTACCGGGTTGGACCCGCGAACTCGCGCTCAGATGTGGGATACGATCCGTCGCTTGGTGAAGACGGGTTCGACCGTGCTTCTGACGACGCAGTATCTTGACGAAGCGGATCAGTTGGCTGACAGGATCGCGGTTATCGATCGGGGCCATGTCGTCGCCGAGGGGACCGTGGACGAACTGAAGGCATCGATCGGAACTTCATCGTTGCAGTTAAAAGTCGAAAACCCGCTGAACATCGAGGCTGCCCGCAAGATCGTCGAGCAGGTGCTCAAGGTCCAAGCGAACATAGCGGCGGGAGCCGGTAAAATCACCGCGCCGATGGAGAATGCCGACACGGTCACCGACCTGCTAATCGCCCTTCGCGCGGCGGGGATTCATTTGGCCGAGATGAGCGTGCAGAAGCCGACGCTCGACGAGGTGTTCCTAACGATCACCGGTCATGGCGTTAAAGAAGAAACGTCGTTAACTTCCGATGAATCCGACAAAGCGGAGGTGGTTAGAGTATGAGAAACGCATCCATCAAGCCGGGCGTCGAACGGCAGTTGAAAAACTATACGAGCTTCGGCCAAACCTTGCGCAATTCTTTGACGATGGCCTATCGGGGGCTGCTGAAGATTCGGCGCACGCCCGAGCAATTGTTCGACGTAACGCTACAGCCCATCATTTTCACCCTTATGTTTACCTACATCTTCGGCGGCGCGATCTCCGGTGACGTGGCGAGCTATTTGCCCGTCATCATTCCAGGCATACTCGTGCAGACCGTTATCACGACTTCAATCGTCACCGGCGTCCAGCTACGCGAGGACATGGATAAAGGCGTCTTCGATCGGTTCAAGTCGCTGCCCATCGCGCGAATAGCGCCGTTGGCCGGTGCCTTGTTAGCGGACACCGTCCGGTATTCCATTGCGACCGTACTCACCTTCTCCATGGGATTCATCATGGGTTATCGGCCCGAAGGCGGACTCGGCAACGTAGCAATCGCCGCCATTATCGTTATTTTCTGTTCGTGGGCGATCAGTTGGATTTTCGCTTTCTTCGGGGTCATTGCGCGTACGGCCTCTAGCGTTCAAGGGATATCGATGCTCGTGCTTTTCCCGCTCACGTTCCTGTCCAACGCGTTCGTTCCGGTTGATACGATGCCGAAATGGCTGCAATGGTTCGTTAACATCAACCCGGTGTCCCATCTCGTCAGCGCCGTCCGGGATCTAGCGAACTCCGGAACCGTGGGCTGGGATCTCGCCATCTCGCTCATCGGCGCCGCCGTCATCGTGGCGATCTTCGCTCCGATCACGGTACGCGCTTATATGCGCCGGACTTAATTCCGCTAATTTGCTTTGATAAATACTCATAGAGACCGCCAAAAAACCGCATCGTTCAGGTGGCGAGTTTATCGGAGAACTGTCTGCGGATGTAACTTATAAAGCAGGAAAATTTACCTTAAACGGCTTCAATTACGGGAAAGAAATTCAGGAGTAACCCGTGGTAGATTATTGAAGATCGCTAGGCAAACTGGACTGTCCAATGAACGAGATGATATGATGGATAGCGGGTGAAGCAAACATGGTGAACAACGAGACAACGAACGCGGAAAACACGGAAACCAACAACGATCAAGCAGCCCCATCCGAAGAGCAGTGGGCTGAATTGGTCAAGGCCGTTCACCATAACGGCCTCGTCGCTTTGAAAATGCACTTCGACGATGTCGAGGCGCAGGTATTGAACCAAGAAATGTACGGTCCGGTGTTCGTATATCGAGTAAAGGATGAATCGAACAACGGATATGCTTGCGGTTTTTTTCTTCGGGAATTGGTCTCGAAGTTCCAATCGGGCAGCGATGCGGCCGAATGGATGGCTTCGTTTTTCGTCGAGATGATGAGAATCGAAGGGGGAAGAGAACTTCCTAAACCGCCGGCAAGCGAAGACGAAGCCAAAGCGATCATCGACAACGTGTTGGTCCCGCAATGCACGGCGGCAATTCGCGAGGAATTCGCGCCCGAGCAAGTACATGCAGGCTTGGATTGGAACGAAGAGCACGGCCCTGTTTTCGAAGCCGGATTCGTCGCGATCAAAGACGGCAATAACGTATGCGCGATTCCTCTGCACTTATTGTATACGCATCTGCTTCTGAATCGGGATCCTTCGGACTTGCTCCTGCAAGCTCTGTACAAAATTCGGGAAGAACACGGATTGAATTAAGGATCGCCACGGTATGACTATCTATGAAATCGGAACCGCCTTGGTTATTCGAAGGCGGTTTTTCCAATTCTATTTCCAATTCTATTTCCAATTCCGGATTCGATAGATTACGCTTCTGTCTCGACTCTATCCGCATAAGATAGTACATGCCCCAAAGAGGGTAATAGGATAGAGCGAGGTGACTGGGCTATGAGAAAATATAGACAGTTCGTTATCGGCTTGTTAGTTGGGGGAGCGCTTATGTTCGCGATGCCTTCGATGGCCGCGGTAGTAAAGCAGTACGCCTTGACGGAGGTCGGGTATCCGATCGAAGTGAACGGTACTTCATACGTAAACTCGCAATTGCCTATATTGAACTACCAAAGCAATACGTATATTCCGCTTAGGGCGGTAGGAAACTTATTAGGGGCAAACGTGAACTGGAACTCTGTCTTAAAACGGGTGGAAATTCGCAACGGAGAAGAGCAATCGGCGCAAAACAATGCTTTTCGCAACGTTCGAGCGAGCGGAACCGCCGGCCATTACACCGTTACGGGAGAAGGCAGGGTGTTCGAAGCTACGATGAATTATGCCGTAGAAGACGGCCACGATTACTTATTAGAAAAGTCGTACGCGTTGGACGAAGGAGCACCTGCGTGGTCCGAATTTACGCTGAACATCTCGATTCCGCATAAACAATTGCCGATCAACGGTACTTTGACGTTGGAATTGTTCGAATATAGCGCCAAGGACGGAACTAGAATCAATACGCTGAGCGTACCCCTCGAGACTTTTTTGCCTTGAGCAAGTTACGGAGGCTGGAGCGACGGAAACTTAACCTTTTTCGAGCTCGGAGCATTACGCTGGCTTTCCCCTATGGGGCTTAGCGTTACGTGAACACCTTATCGCTCGTGTTTGACCCCCTGACTTGCAAAAAACGTTACGCCGTAACTCTATATCGACAATTTGGCACTCAGAGCACAAGAAAATCGAACAATAAAGCTATGGCATCACCTTATCTCCATGGGACCCGCCCATTTAGCGGCAATAGAATGATGCCGTAACGTTATCCCCACCCATTCGCCGGAGGACGGAAGCGCTCCTCGTGACCCAATTGGCGCTTCCCGGCAAGCAAGCGAGAGCGAACTGAGCGACATTCACCGGATGCTTCGATAATTGGACAATTGGACGCGCGGACGCTTAAGAAAGCGAAGGACTTGATACAAATCGCTTTTATTGACGACTAGATTTCGGATTGCATCTTTGTTGTGATATACTGTTTACGTCATATACAATTTATGTAATCGGCTATGTACGGCCGTGATGGAGCGTTGAGAAGCTAATGGTGGAGGGGCAAGGAAACATGCAGAAGAGCGATCACCTTGATCACGAAGCGTTGGAAAATTTCCCTAACGGAGCGAAGCTGAGTTGGGGAATCGTGAAGCAGCCGAAGAGAGGTCCGAAAGGCGAGCTGAGCATCAAAAAAATCGTCGACGCGGCTATCGAGATAGCCGATAAGGATGGACTCGCCGCCGTATCGATGAATCGCGTAGCTGGATCGTTAGGATTTACGACGATGTCTCTCTATAGATATATTTCCAGCAAAGATGATCTGCTGCTGCTTATGCAGGATGCCGTATGCGGGATTTCCATTCCGCCGGAGAAAGCGGAGACGGATTGGCGCGAAGAGATGCGGGAATACGTGAGGGCTTGCATAGTCGTCTTCCGGGAGCATCACTGGTTCGGCGATATCCCGATCATGAGCGTCCCCCTAGGTCCGAATAATCTGCTGGTTGTCGATTGGGCGCTTAGATCGATGCGCGAGTTTCCGTTGAGCGATTACGAGAAAATGTCGATCGTACTCCTGCTAAGCAGTTATGCGCGGTCGACCGGTATGATCCAAAGGGATATGTTTCGGGCCATCCAAGCGGGAAGCAGCCTCGAAGCCTTCAGCGGATTGAACTATACCGCGGCGCTTAATCATTTAGTCAAGCCGGAGCGGTATCCGAACCTTCATCCGCTTATTGCGTCCGGCGTGTATACCGGGGAGGATGAAAGCGAGAACGGAGTCGGCAACGATTTCGATTTCGGGTTGGAACGGATTCTCGACGGCATTCAGTATTATCTGGAAAAGAAGAAAACTTGAAGCGAACGTAAAGTGAACGTAAATAGAAAGCAAAGAGAACGGTAGACCGGTAATAACCGGATCTGCCGTTCTCTTTTGTCTGCAATATGGCGAATCCCGATTAACGACGTCCGGCTTTGCGATTAAAGGAAACGATGGACCATAAAATGGCTAGCAGCAGAATAAGCGCGCACCAACCGACGGCCCACCATGCGCTATCATGGATCGGCGTTCCCGTGAGAAGACCGCGAATCGTTTCGATGACCGGCGTAATCGGTTGATGCTCCGCCACCCCTTGCAGCCAGCTTGGCATGGAGCTCGTCGGGACGAACGCGCTCGATAAGTAGGGAAGGAACAACAAGATGAAGCCATAACCGCTGGCGGCCGACGGACTGCCGGCAACCAGCCCTATAGCGGCGAATAACCAAGTGATCGTAAGGATGAACAAACTAATGACTCCGATGGCCGCCAACCACTCTAACGCGTTTGCGGAAGGACGAAATCCGACGAGCAGAGCAACTCCTATAACTACCGCGGTTGCCAGCAGATTACGGGCAAGGCTCGCTACGACATGACCCGTGACGACGCTCAAACTTTGGATCGGCATCGTCCGAAACCGGTCGATGATCCCGTTCGTCATGTCATGAGCCACATCGACTCCCGTACTGGAAGAGCCGAAACCGGCGCAGAGAAGTATGATCCCGGGAACGACATAGTTCACATAGTTGCCGCTTGGGTCGATCGATCCCCCGAACACGTATGTGAACAGCAGCATGAGCATAACGGGAAGCATAATGGCCATGATTAAGGCTTCGGCGTTGCGCAAGCTAAGGCGAATGCTGCGCCCGATGAAGACGGCATTCGTTGTGCGGAAGGAAGCGGTCTTGGATATGGAACCGTGTATCTTCATGATAGGGATCTCTCCATTTCTTTGGCGGTAAGCGCGAGAAATACGTCATCCATGCTCGGTTTACGGATGTTCACCCGTAATTCCGGCGACACGATAGAGGCAAGCTCATTCAGTTTCTGCCTAATATCGTGGATACTTCCGGTGGTTGATACCGTTCGAATCAGATCATCCTTATCATTGAACAATTCAATAACTTCGCCGCCGACGCGAGACTTCAATTCCTTGGCCGTCCCCGTCGCAACGACGCGTCCCTCGTCGATTACCGTAATGATATCGGCCAATTGATCCGCCTCTTCCAAATACTGCGTAGTAAGGAAAACGGTGATGCCCCGTTCTTTCAGTTGATCGATGATTTTCCACAGGGCGCGACGGCTAATGGTATCCAGACCGGTCGTCGGTTCATCCAGGAAGAGAACCGGCCGACTGATCACGAGGCTGATAGCGATATCGAGCCGTCGGCGCATCCCGCCCGAATAGGTCTTAACGCTTTTCCGGGCTGCCGCCGTAAGGTCGAAATGCTGCAGGAGTTCAACCGTCCGAACGTTGGATTCCGCGACGGTAAGACCGGATAGCCTGCAAATCATCCTTAGATTTTCCTCGCCCGTCAGCATTTCGTCGACTGCCGCGAATTGGCCGGTAAGGCTAATGGAACGTTTCACCATGTTCTTGTCGGTAACGATATCGTACCCGGCTATCTTTACGGAACCTTCATCCGGAGCCACCAATGTGGACATGATGTTGATCAAGGTCGTTTTGCCGGCGCCGTTAGGACCGAGCAACGCATAAACCGTGCCTGTCGGAACGGCGAGATCGATGCCGTCTAGCACGATCTGATGACCGAATTTTTTGCGTAGTCCTTTAACTTCAATGACATTCCCACGCATGCTTGTTCCCCTCCTCAAAACTGTATGTTATATAAACAGTATATATTGCACTCAGTTATTTCGCAATCTAAAAATGAAAAAATATGATACGATTATCTAGCACCATAAATCATTATAGAAAAGAGAACAAAATAATATGAATAAAATAATCGCACGGAAAGTGGAGGCCGAATTGCGAGCCTTCGTCGGGGCGGACGTCTATATTCACAGCGAGGCGACTTCGTTCGTCTTCGTCCGCAATTTCAAAGTCAAGGTAACGGATGCGTTAATCGCAGGGGAAGGCCCCTTTCGCGTAGCTCTTCGATTTGACGGGCATGGCTGGCTAAGAATGGAAGCTCTCACCCATTACGAAACGGATGAGAAAGGTCGTTTGCTGTTGGCGGGTTATGACGATAGAGGACGGATGAATGTCGCTCTGCACTTGGGGAAGGAGCCGTTTCCTGAATGAGTAAATTAGAAATAGCGCCGGTAAAAAAGCTTCTAGCCGTATTTGCCCATCCTGACGACGAGTCGTTTATTTGCGGAGGCACGCTTGCGAAATACGCTAGCGAGGGAGTCGAGATTACGTTGGTGAGCGCCACGAGAGGCGAAATGGGGCGCCGAATGGGAAATCCTCCGTACTTAAACCGCGAATCGATGGCCGCCGCTCGTGAATTGGAGCTTAAGCAGGCCTGCGAGAGCCTCGGTATCCAGCATCTTCATTTCTTTGATATCCGCGACAAAACGGTGGAATTTATCGAGGAAGACATTCTGATTTCCCGAATCGAGGAATTTATTCGAGATTTGAATCCGGAAGTCGTGCTCACTTTTCACGAGAAGCTGGGCGGACACCCGGACCATTGCGCGATAGGCAAAGCGACGACTGCCGCTTTCCGCCGCGTCGCAGGGAACGACAAAGCTTTGTACTTCATTACTTTCGGGGAAGAGATGAAGCGGCCGGAGCGGTTCGGATATTCGAGGAGCGATGTGTTCAAGATCGACGTGCGCGCTCATCTCGAGGCGAAGCTCGCCTCGTTTCGTGCTCATCGTTGTCAGACCGAGATCGACGAATGGGTATGGCTGCCGGATCATGAAGCGTTACAGAGATTCGGCGGTCATGAATATTTTCTGAGGGGTAATACGGGGGCTATTGCGCGGGATCTCCATGATTTGTTCCTATCTGCCCCAGGATGAGAGCGGTCGCGTAAGTGTATTCAACGTTAAAAGGGGATGCGTAAAGATGACATCGGATCAAAGTAAATCCGGCAAGTCCGGGAAAAGCGATGCCAAGCTGACCGGAATCGAGCAATTGGAGGCGTTTATGAACGATCTCGAGCATCCTCTCAAGCCGGAAATCGAGGTTGTCCTTGAGAATATATCCGCTAACTATCCCCAATTGAAGCCGCATATCAAATGGAACGCCCCGAGCTTCCGGTATCGGGAGGAGGATCGGGTGACGTTCAATTTGCGCGGCAAGGACTATTTTCTGCTTGTTTTTCATTGCGGAGCGAAGGTGAAGCAAAGAGCGGAAGGCGCGCCATTGATCGATGACCCTACGGGACTGCTGGAATGGGCCGCGGTCGATAGGGCTACAGTCAAACTGACCGATATGGGAGACGTGCTCGCCAAGAAAGATAAGCTGGCAGAGGTTATCGGCATGTGGCTGGAAGTAATTTGATTATCGTATCCGCATGGCGTTAGGATTTCGCGCCGCCGTCTTCGTTTAACGCGTTTGAAGCCAAAGTCTGAAGCACCGCGTTATCCATCGGCGGGTTATGCAAGCCTGCCCGTACGTCCCGGTAGTATCTTTCCAACGGCAGCTCGCGGGACAAGCTCGTGCCGCCAACGATTCTCATCGCCAGATCCACGACTCTGATGGCGTTATTGACGGCTACGTACTTGGTCAAGCCTAGATCCGGCTTCAACGAAGGCCGGGATTCCGGCTCCCGATCCCAGCGATCGGCCGCCGAATACAGGAGCGAGCGCGCGGTTCGCAATTCGACTTCCATCTCTCCGATTAATTGCTGGATAGAGGGAAGAGAGGCGATAGGAGCATTCATATAGTTAGGCTTATAGGAGCGGGCGAATTCAAGGGCGAAGTCTCTAGCCGCTAGGGCGATGCCCGTATAACAAGCCGGAATATGCAGAAGCCAGCCGCTTCCGTCGTCCGCGCCTTTGCCGGAAAGACGCATGTCCGTACCTGCGAAGACGCCGTCCAACGCCACGTCATGGCTTCCCGTTGCTCGCATGCCGAGCGAGTCCCAGGTTTCAACAACCGTAACGCCTTCCGTTCGCATAATAAGAAAGTCGCTCGTGCAATCTTCGTCCGGGATATAAGCCGATACCACGAAACGGTCGAGAATCGGCGACAGCGTGCTGAACGTTTTGCGTCCCGTTATTCGCCAACCGCCGTCAACGGCGATAGCCGTCGTTTCGGGCCGTCCGCCCCGGCTCGGACTGCCGGTCGCCGCTTCGCTTGCGAACGTGTTGATCATCGTTCCGTCCTCCGCGACGGAACGGCATAAATCGGCCCAGAGGTCTTGCGGCCATTTGCCTGTCGTCCGGAGGTGCAGAATATGGCCGACGTGCCATCCTACGGCCAGCGCGGTCGAGCCATCTCCGTAAGCGAGCCGTTCTTGCAGCAATACGAGCTCGTACAGCGAGATTTCGTCTCCTCCGAATTGCCGGGGAACGGTTAGCTTTAAGTACCCGGCTTCCTTCAAGTCGGCGAAATTATCGAACGGAAACGATCCTTCCCTGTCGTGTTTGCTTGCTCTCGTCGCAAAGCGGGCAGCTAACTCTTCGACTTTGCCTGCTCGGGCACTCTCTTGCTCGTTGCGAATATATTGGTCGATCAATCGATTCATCGTTTATCAGCTCCTTCAAACGTATTATATCAACTGGAGTGCGTCCGGGTAAAAAAGAATCGGAAGCATTGATATTTGTACAAACATCTGGCTACGTTTTCTCCATTGTTTTGCCTTCTCTTACGGTCTATATTGATAATGATTCTCAATAAGGCCATAAGAAAGAGGTAAGAGCATTCGTAGAGAACAGATAAGCTCGTTGTTGCTAGGCCAAAGTTAATCTTCGGAGGAGTGTTGTCGAGTGAGAATTCGTTCGAAGGCAAAAGCTCGGCAACCGCTTGAATGGCAAGAACCGGCGAAAGCCATACCGAATATGTCGGGTATGAATTAAGCGATTTGTGTACGATGGATACGAAAGGAGGTTGAGCGGTTGGAGCCGTTAAAACAATTGAACCTCGCCATGGGATATATCGAATCCCGCCTGGCGGACGAGATCGATTTCGGCGAAGTGTCGCGACTTGCTTGCTGCTCGGAATATCATTTTCGCAGAATGTTTTCCTTCTTAAGCGGAATGCCGCTCGGCGAGTATATTCGACGAAGGCGGTTGGCGCAAGCGGCGCTGGAATTGGGTACCAGCGGCATCAAGATCATCGATCTCGCCATGAAGTACGGCTACGAATCACCGGATTCGTTCGCCAGGGCGTTTCAAAGCCTGCATGGAGTTTCGCCGACGGACGCGAGGAACAACGGAACGATGCTGAAGGCCGTTCCGCCCATGACTTTTCGATTAACCGTACAAGGAGGAAATGAAATGGACTACCGGATCGTGGAGAAAGAACCGTTTTATATCGTAGGACTGAAGAGAAGAGTCGCTCTTCAGTACAATGGTGTCAACCCCGGGATTCAGGCTATGTGGGAAAGTCTTACGCCTGACGATATAACGGAATTAAAGCAATTATCGAGCGCGGAGCCGAAGGGATTACTGAGCGCTTCCTTGAATTTCTCGGACGGAAGATCGGAGGGAGGGGAGCTTGACCATTATATCGGAGTAGCTGCCGTCGAAGCTCCCTCCGGAAAGTGGCAAGCTTTGCCCGTAGCTTCATCGACCTGGGCGGTATTTACCGCAATAGGTACGTTTCCGGAAGCGTTACAGAACGTGTGGGGAAGAATTTATTCGGAATGGTTTGCGATGTCGGGGTATGAGCTAAGCGAAGGACCGGAAATTCTGTGGAACGAAAGCAAAGATACGACGTTGCCGAATTACCGCAGCGAAATATGGATTCCGGTCGTCAAGAAATAACAATCATGAAAATGAAAGAAGCCGACTCCGGGAAAAAGGGGTCGGCTTCTTGGCTAGTGACGGCGGTTATTTCGCATAGGGCTCTATCGTCCGAATGGTGCCGTCTTCGTTGTATTCAAGCTCGGCGAACTTCACGGAGCGCTTGTTATCGGCTCCGCCGGACAGGGAGCTGTCGTGGTAGAACAAATACCATTTATCCTTATATTGAACGATGGAATGATGCGTGGTCCAGCCTACGACGGGCGTAAGGATCTTACCTTTGAATACGTAAGGACCTTTCGGATTATCGCTTACGGCGTACACGATGGTGTGCGCGGTTCCGGTAGAATAAGAGAGATAGTAAAGCCCCTTGTATTTGTGAACCCAAGGACCTTCGAAATATCTTCTTTCCTCATCGCCGGCGACAATGGCATTGCCGTCCTCGTCCACGATCGCTATTTCTTGCGGGGACTCCTTGAAAGTTAGCATGTCATCGTTTAATTCGGCTACTCTAGGTCCCAGAGCAGGCTCCGTAAGGGCAGGACCCTCGGCATCCGGACGGAAAGCGCCCGTTTGCCACTTCTCCAGTTGGCCTCCCCAGAGACCGCCGAAATACACGTATGCTTTGTCCTCTTCGACGAATACGGCAGGGTCTATACTGAAACTTCCCGGTATATAGTTCGGCTGAGGCTCGAAAGGACCGGCGGGATCGGAGCTCGTCGCTACGCCGATTCTAAAGATGTCTTCGTGATCGCGGGCCGGGAAAAATAAATAATAGGTGCCGTTTCTGTATGCGGCGTCGGGAGCCCAAAGCTGTTTTTTGGCCCATGGAATATTTTTAAGGTGAAGCGCTTCGCCATGATCCTTGCAGACCGCAAGATCGTCGTCCAAGGATAGGACGTGATAATCCTCCATATCGTATTGATCGCCGTTATCGTTCGAGATCTGTTCGTGATCGAGGTCGTGCGAAGGATAAATGTATAGTTTTCCGTCGAATACGTGCGCGGAAGGATCGGCGGTATAAATATGGGTGACTAGCGGTTTGTCTCGTTCGATTTTATTTTCCAAATTCATTATCCTCCTCGGCTGATTCCATGTTATTGCGTAACACCCCTATCTTACCAAATATTCGGACGAGTCGAACCCCAATAATATTGTGTATTTTACCTAAAATCTTTAGGTTTTTCATTACCTTCGGTCCTCCGGTCACTATAGTCGAATCGAGCCGAAATAGTAGCGAAATCGTGCTATCTCCGCCCTCTTCCTTCAATAGAGACCGAGACCGCCAAACTGTTCCCTTTACTCGAATAATTCGTGCATCTCCCAACAATTTCGCCAAGATCGCTCCCGATAACTCGAATAATTCGAACATCTCATTCCAAAACTGCCTCTTGGCACCCCGGTTACTCGAATAATTCGTGCATCTCTCCATAATTCCGCCAAAATCGCTCCCGATACCGAATACTTCGAACATCTCACTCTAAAACTACCTCTTCGCACCCCGGTTACTCGAATAATTCGAACATCTCATTCCAAAACTGCCTCTTGGCACCCTGGTTACTCGAATAATTCGTGCATCTCCCAACAATTTCGCCAAAATCGCTCCCGATAACTCGAATAATTCGAACATCTCATTCCAAAACTGCCTCTTGGCACCCCGGTTACTCGAATAATTCGTGCATCTCTCCATTATTCCGCCAAAATCGCTCGCGATACTCGAATATTTCGTGTATCTCCCTATAATTCCGCTCAATCGAGCGAGTCCGCGGAGCAACTTTGGGGTGAGTTGTAACCGTCGAGAACGCTGTTTTCTCCTAGGTGAAATTCTGACAGCGGCGACCTAAGTATTAATAAATACAGTACAATAGGAATAATTAACGATTGGGGACGAGAGAGGGAACAACCGATGCTGATGCGGCAATTCCATTCGCCTTCGCGCTTAGGCGACTATATCGACAGCATTCTCTTGCAGGAAGACTTAAATCCTTTGAATTACGCCAATCGGAATCCGGTAAAGGTTCTGCCGTCTACGATGGCGGTCATCGGAATTCAATACGGAAACCGGATGAAAGTAATCGGCGGGAGCAAGGAAGAGTTGTTGGGTACGAGCGGAATATCGGGGTTGCAGACTAGCTTCCGGGAATACGCGAGCACGGGGGCGATCGGAACCATTATCGTTCGGTTCAAGCCCGGCGGGTTGGCGGCGTTTACCCAGTATCCGGTGCATGAATTTCAGGACGCCAACATCGATCTGAATCAACTATTTCCGCCGCGGTTGGTTTCCGAGATGGAGTACCGACTTCGCGAAGCATCCGCCGCGGAGGAACGGGTGGCAATCGTTTGCGCTTTTCTATTATCCGTATTCGAACAGAGGACTCGAGACCCGATGATAACGGAAATAGCCAGAAAAATTCAGCTTCAACGGGGGCAAGTGTCCATTGAGCGGCTGGCGGAAGAGTTTTTCGTCGGAAAGCGGACGCTGGAGCGGAAGTTCAAGGCGCTGATCGGATCCACGCCCAAGAAATTCGCCAATATCGTCCGATTCCAGCAAGCGATTCAGCTCAGAAAGTCGGGACTCGATTATTTGGATATTATCGAAGCTTGCGATTTCAGCGATCATGCGCACTTCGCGCACGACTTCAAGGCGTTTGCGGGGTGCAGTCCCGATGTTTTTTTCCGTAACGAGCTCCAGCCCGATCTGGCTAGGCATTTCAATCGGATCCGGGCCGGCACGCCGGATTCGCACACGATGTATCAATAAGACCCAATAATAAGCGTGCCCCGCACGGCTATTCTGCCGAAAGAGCCACCCCCGCGCGAAATAAGCGTGCCCCACTCGGCTATTCTGCCGAAAGAGCCGCCCCCGCGCGAAATAAGCGTGCCTCGCACGGCTATTCTGCCGAAAAAGCCGCCCCCGCGCGAAATAAGCGTGCCCCGCACGGCTATTTTGCCGAAAGTGGGTGATGTAAAGTAGTCTGTGTACCAAAATTTGGCGCCTTCTCAGGCAACAAAAAAGTAGGGTATTCTCGGGGTTACGAAGCCAACCAAGAAGGA
>NZ_QRDY01000038.1 GCF_003386205.1 Cohnella lupini | reverse complement strand
CATACTGCATCTTCTTCATTACGTTCCCCTCCACCTTAATCTGATTGTATCGGAGTAAGGGGTGTACTGTCCAAATTCATTTGGGGGCTAAATAGATATAGTGGATTTCCGGTGTTTGTGCCACCCTAAATGTAATTTTTTTATCTTTCTGGATTGGCTCATACTCCATAACGTAATCATTGCCTGTGGCATATCCACCTATGACTGCTAATGGATTTCCATCTTCGTCAATGATCGAAAAGGGTCCGCGTAGTAGTGATTCAGGACGGAGCATATGAACGACCGTTTTATTTTTCAAATATTCGATTTCCGTGATCTTCATTAAGTCCTTTTTGTTCTGAGGTAATATGAGCGGGTTTTTTTTCGTTGGCATTTCCGTCATAGTCACATCGATATTCTGAGAAGACACTATTTCTATAATCATGTAATAGAAAAGCTTTACCTTTATTCGCTTCGTTCCTTCATCGATTGGTTTTAAGAGAAGTCGCAACGAAATGTTCCTGCTAGAAACCGCCGTGTTCGATACAATGTAGCTATCGATAGTATCATCATCAAGCTGTTGACCATTCTCATCCGTCAATAACAATCCAAAAGTCGCATCAGGTAACATTGCCTTATAAGACAAGTTTAATTCCGTAGCTAGTTTTGAAAAAACGATCTTTTCAATATCCAGTGAAAATTTATCGTTCGCATGCTTTATTTTCGGTTCCACCACGGCAATCGGTGCTGCTTTCTTAACTGGAACCGTTACCGTCCAATTCCCTCTCACACCGTCGATTTCAGTTATCGTATACTGAATGTTTAATATATCGGGAGAATATCCGTTATATGCAGCTTTACGAGCGTACGTAAATCTTCATTCAAACGATTAATGGCTTCGAACAAATCTAAATCAATACTATAAGTACCGGACTGCATCTTGGACGAATCCGACAAGCGGTTGGTCACGAACGTTCTTTGGCGATGGCGACTGATCGATTGGCATTCTCTTATCAAGATTCTGAAGAACCATGTCTTAAAAAATTGAGGTTCCCTCAGTTTCATCACCGATTTATATGCGTTCAGTATTGCCTCCTGCATCGCATCCTCGCAATCTCTTTCATCGTTCAGTATCGACTTCGTCATACAATACGCATCCGTCTTCAGCCCCCGTATCAGCCTGGCGAAAGCATCCTTATCTCCCTCGATAGCCATCTGTACGTCAGTCTTCCACCCTAACTCCGACACGGGCTCACCACCTCTCCTATCTCTCTGTAATTACCAATCATCTATTAGAGGGCAATATTGTAAATTCGGTTCGCAAAATCTCAAATTCTATTTTAAACCGATTATGACGAAACCTAATGCGCTTGAAAGCAAAAAAAGCTGCCATAATGACAGCCTCTGAAGGATACAACATTCAAGATAATAATCTATATCCCGACTATTTGTCGTACAACTATCGTTATTCTTTGTAACTTTCCATCTTTCCATTTAACAAGAAGCCTCTATCTCCGTTAGTGTTAAAAGCATGCCATCCACTGCATCTATTCTATAAATTTCTTTATTCCCAGCGGGAAACTTTGCTTCAATGATCCAAGCCTTATGCTCTTCTTTTACGTTATTTTTTTCAATCTCTTCATCTTCCTTATAGCTTGCACTCCATCTTGCATTTCTATCTTGCACATGTGACTGGGCAATTTTTAATGCTTCTTTTTCAGTTATGAGACGGTTACTACTTTATTTTAGCATCGTTACACCCTGTCAGTAGTAACAGTAATACGATCATCAGACCCAATGCTTTCATCCGATCACACCTCGCACTTTGAAGGAATCTCAACACTAGAGTAGTAACTGATTGCCTTACCCATTTCTTCAGCGTTTTCGATCTCTCTCTTTGTGCTGTCCCCTATGTAACCATCAACATCGATTACGAATATTTCATCAGAAATATCATTCTTTCTAAAATGCAGGTTTCCAAGTAATTCAACTTGTTCTTCTGTTATTTCAATACCATCGCTTTGCTCAAAGAAGGTAACACTAATAACGATGTTACCTTGAAGTGTAAGGAATATGTTTACTTGCTCAAATTGTTCCTTGAATTTTGTAGAACCGCGGTACGATCACGTTTTTTCTTATCCCTTGGCTGCTGTTGCATAACTGGGCTAGTCAGCGGTTCCAGACCCTTTTTTGAAGCCTGGTCCTTCTCCAGTAAGGCAGCGAGGCGAGAAGTATTCCTGCACAGAAGCCGGTGATTGGAGCTACGACTAACATTCCCAATATGTTACCGCCCGACGCGAGAAGCAATTTACACCCTGTCATTAAGAACGCGACCATCGCCGCAAATCCCCAATACAATAGTTTTCGTTCTGATGTGATAAACGGGACCTCTTTTGAATGGGGATCGGTTTTGTAAAGCGCGATTCCTATTTGCGCGATGATAACCATCAAACCGATCATCGACAGACTGTGCTGTAAAATTTTATAAATGGGTAGATTCAAAATGACGATAGATCGCAGCATGGAAAATTGCTGAACATATACCCTCCCTCATGTGTGAAGGCGTCGACCGATATATGTGAGAGAAAGCCGGCGGAGACAGACACGAAGAAAACAATCCAGTCACGAAGCGTCCGTATGCTCCATGTACGTAATAGGTTGTACGCCCTCCGATTTAAACCAAAGATGGATGGCAAGTGCAGGACGAGTGATTCCTTAACAAAAATATGAAAAAGATAGGCGAACAGGATGCATAGCGGAATCACCTGAACGAACAAACCCGAGAACGAATGACCGATCGATTGATGGGGTTCCAAAGAGAGGAAATATTCAAAATCAGGCGCCATACTCCCCAACACGAGGCCGGTTACACTGAAACAACGTGGGTTGATGAATTTAATAAGTAGAATGTAGGTCGGGTGCGCAAAGGTAAAGGGCATCGGTTAGTTGCTTACCTCCTATTTCTAAAAAACAAACTCTTCTCAGTTGTCTTTAAGCTTTTTAGAAATCTCTAAAATAAATAACCATATCTTACTAACAAAAAGCCGCTTCGTAACAAGCTGCCATAGTACCCTTTAACTTAGAGACTACTGATTTATCAATTTAGACAACTTCGCGGTGGTTTCTTTTTGTTCTTTACGTCGAAATAACCTTTTCATATGAAAGCCACAGAAAGCGGTATTTGATTATTACCTTATGTATAATTTCATCATTAATAATTGAAATAGCATATATCTTATCATCTTTAGTAGCAGTTCCTTTATTCAATTTATCTAATTGTTTTTGCGGATCTGAATTGGTTTGAAGTCCTACTGAATTAAGGTCTCTAAAATTGTACTTACTCTCTTCTTCCCCTTCGAAATTACTCGATATGATAAAGCCCTTTAACGAATTGCTCTCCTGAATCTTTACTTCTCTTGGCTCATTATTGTCGTTGACAAGGACTTCTTTAATGCTAACTTTTGCAAGACGACTTTTATTCCCGACTTGCACCAATAAAACATGTTTATCAACCGTCCAACCACCTGCTACGGCATCTAATGGTGAGTTATTTATTAAATAAAGAGAATAAGCGCTGAATGAGATGAAAATTACAATCAGAAAAGAAATCATTACTTTAATCGAAAATTTGATATCTTTCACCTCCAATAAGATCCGTCAGCCTGATGCCGTTGTGCTATAACTTCCCGTTAAGCGTAACACAAATCGGCTTTATTTTTTCAACTTATTTCCATTTAATTAGTCTATACTTAAGGGTGTCTTAATCATAAATGGGTGGTTAATACCGCTTATGCACTTTTATTTAAGCTCTAATCTTTTAGATGATTAGCTCATCACGATCGAATGGAGGTTCATCCTTTTGTCTCGTAAATTAGTGAGTGCACTCATTGTCTTGAGTGCTAGTGTTCTCATTGTTATTTTTATTTTGGTCAAAGAAGCGAGATCTCCGAGTATCCCAGATGAAGAGTTTGTTACCATTGTCCATAATCAAATGAATTTGGATTCGGAAGTGAGTGAAACGATGAAGAGTTTGAACGCGGAACTGACGAAATTAGTTGGGGATGGTACAGACTACTTTACGGTTGAGCCGTACACCGAAGCTTATTGGAGTGAATTTATCGACAACACTTCATTTAATGAAGATAAGTTGATTGAAATAATATCTAATCTAACGGTTGATTCCATTCGTGAAGATCTTCAAACTGCCCAAACCTTAATTGATATTGCAAAAAAGAACCGAGACGTCCAAGCAATTAAATATGCGTATCAAATCATTAGTGATTTGGATCTCTGGCTATTTAACATGAATTCGGAGAACAAGAAATACTTTGCCGCAACGAATACGTTTCAAACGTTTGAATCTAAAAAAATCGTCAATAAGATAAAAAAATACATTGATGCTAATTCATGATTCCGTTAGGGAATCACCGTCATCAGACCTGTAACGGACTGCCGTAAGTACTGATTCTGTATCCGATGACTTGCCATACACGATCCAGTGATCAGAGATGAGCGGATCAATCTGCGGTCCGTCTCCCGTTATCAACGTTTCGGTTCCCTTCTCCATATCAGCTACGTATATGTCCGAGTTGTGGGGGTCCCGGTCCGACATCGTGCGTAGATGAACCGTTTCGTTCGTCCATCCAGGCGACGAATTGACCGCTAATGACGGGGCTCCTTTGATCCACGTCCAAATCGGTCACTTGAATCGTTTTCCCTGTAACAATGTCATGGACGAAAACATCGCCTGAGTGAGAACCGTTATAAACCTCCCAAGTTACAAGACCACCCGAGATTTGCGGCCGACCTTCCCTGTAGTCTTCTGTCGCAATCGGAACCGTTTCGCCAGTGTCGATACGGTACAAATAAATGTCCGTGTTGTTCTCCGGCACATTCCCGCCTGCTCGTAACCCCCGTTCCGTCACACGACGCCCGTCCTCCCAAACGACGAGTCCGGCATCAATGTCCGGATCCGTATGACCGCCACTGCCTGCTGTAAGAATCTTATACTCATCCGTCTTGATATTGTACAGGACGATCTGCCAATGAGAGGGATACTCTTTGATTTCATCGCTAGCGTTATCCATCCAAACGATGTAGTTCCCCCATATCTTGGGATTAACCTGCGCCGATGGGTCCGTTGTCAGTTGACGCTCCTCTCCCGTAGTAAGATCATAGAGAAAGATATCCGCATTAGCCACATCGTAACTCCCCAGTTCGCCGATCGGTGTTTTCTCGTTTCGTAAGTCCGACCAAACCACGAAGTTGCCTGAAATATCGAAGCCCGCAACCTGTTTGACTGAGATCAATGCCAGTTTTTTATTTGCGACTAGGTCGGTTATCGTCAATCCTACCTCGCCGCTCGTCACCAGCCGGTCCCCGTCAAGCGCACCTTGCCAGCCAGCCAATTCACGCTTTTCTATCGGTTGAAATCGTTCGCTTTTCGCGGGGTTAAACATATCTTCTTTTCCCCTATTCCCGGCAGAACACCCTATAATGGCAAACAAAATTAATATAACGCTCAACAATTTCGTTTTCATTTAGTCCCCCCGTTCTTACTAAATATTAGACGGGAATGGGAAATTTTAGTTGCACTATCCTCCGTAAGGTATCAATAATAAATCCCTGACCTTGTTGACCGCCTCTCTAAGCGGATTTAAAAGAACAAAAATAAAAAGAACCCTTACCGGAGTAAGAGTTCTTGGGTTTGTGAGGTATGGTGCGGTCGGCGGGATTTGAACCCGCACACCCTATGGGCACTACCCCCTCAAGATAGCGTGTCTGCCGTTCCACCACGACCGCACATTGAGACTTGCATATTGCCGTCCGAATCGACTTTCGTCAACCGGAATATAGAACTGGTGAGCCATGAAGGACTCGAACCTTCGACACCCTGATTAAAAGTCAGGTGCTCTACCAACTGAGCTAATGGCTCGCAATGGTGACCCCTAGGGGATTCGAACCCCTGTTACCTCCGTGAAAGGGAGGTGTCTTAACCGCTTGACCAAGGGGCCAATCTAGGTCTGCGATTCCGCGTATTCGCGGGTACCCGTTTCAGACGACAAATATGATTATATCTGAATCGAGGGACGAAGGCAAGCACTTTTTGGGACAAATTATAATCTCTTTTTTCGCCCAGTTAATGTAAGAAAATGTGTCCTTCCATTATTAAAGAGAGTGCCTCAGTACAAGCTATTTTACGCCACGCCAACTTGAGTACGACTAAACTGTTACTACCGTATAGGTAGCCAATAGGGAATGAACTGTTGGAAAGTCATCTAACGCAAATAACGATGCTTTTCATCTTATATTTCAAAACTCTTCCAGATGCAAGCTGAATAACGATGTTAATCATTACTATTGGCCCAAATTTGTTCTAATCGTTTCAAAAATTCGATCCATAGCGATGTTCTTCACCCTACTTTGATTCCAAAATGGCTCAATCGCTTGAATAGTGATGGTTACCATCCTACCTTCCTAAACTCGCCTGTGGTATCGCATTAGATAGCGAATTTTAACCCAAGTAACCGTCCTTGCGTCTTCGCTGCACCATTCACTTTAATTCGTAACCATAAAATCAAAAAGAGCCCTCAGCGCAAGCGCTGGAGCTCTTCCAAGTCGGCTTATTGAATATACATGGCGGGGAGAGAGGGATTCGAACCCTCGCACGCATTACACGTCTACTCCCTTAGCAGAGGAGCCCCTTATAGCCACTTGGGTATCTCCCCATGGCTCCCCGAACAGGACTCGAACCTGTGACAACTCGATTAACAGTCGAGTGCTCTACCAACTGAGCTATCAGGGAAAGTTTCAAAAGCGACAAGTAATAATTTATCATGGTTCAAAGGTGAAGTCAAGCACTTGTTCCCCATTTTTTTCTTTTCTTTTTTAACTAATTTTCCTACTTAACATACATGCTAAGTTTTTGAAAAAGTTGACAGTAACCGACTTGACTTGACCTTGTCCAATATGTTATTTATTGATTAATAAATCATTTGCAACATACAGTAACCGCTAAAGGAGGAAATCCCGAATTGAGCCCCAAAGAGGAAGTCGTAGCCAACCGGAAAGAACAGATCATGAACAGCGCAGCCGCCTTGTTCGCCTCTCAAGGCTTCTATAAGACGACTACGGCACATGTCGCGGAAGCCGTCGGAGTTACTCAGCCCTACGTGTTTCATTTCTTCAAGTCGAAGGAACAATTGTACTTAGCCGTATTGGAACGCGCCTACAACCGGATGTCCCAAGCGTTCTCGGTCGTAGATGCTCCCCCGGAACGTTTGGCCGAAAAAATGGGCGAAGCCTTCAACGGCCTGCTGATAACCCACAGGAACGAAATGCTTCTGTTAATGCAATGCTTTACGACGCCGGAGCCGGAGGTTCGGAAATTCTCGCGAGAAACTTTCTCGGAAATCTACGAAACCGTTCTGACCCGATTCGAATCCGTCGGCATCCCCAACGCTGGCATGCAAGCCAGCATATTCATTTCCTGCGGCTTGATCATCACTCTTTCCGAAGTATTGGAGATGCCGAAATTATCCCCTTGGTGCAACCCTGAATAATCGGGGTTTGGACCGTCCGTCATTTATTTATCAATAAATCAAATCATTATGCATACTATTTATTTATCAATAAATCAAATCATAAAAATCCAAAGGAGAATTCAAATGTTCACACCCGCACGCGTCCGCTTGTTATTCGTCACCTGCATCGCCTTGTTCATGGCCATGCTCGATAATCTCGTCCTAGGAGTCGCGCTTCCCTCTATACAAGAGGATTTAGGCTCCACGCTATCCGATCTGGAGTGGTTCATGAATGCCTATACTCTCGCCTTCGCGGTGCTTCTCATCCCGTTCAGCGTCTTAGGAGACTCCATCGGCAGGAAAAAAGTATTCCTCGGGGGGGTCGTAGTATTCACGCTCGGCTCCCTGCTCTCCGGCTTGAGCGATAGCTCGTTGGCGCTCATCCTATCTAGAGCCCTTCAGGGCGTCGGAGGCGCGGCTATCGTTCCTCTGAGCCTCACGCTAGTCAATTCAGCCTTCCCTCCAGAGAAGAGAGCGGCAGCCATCGGACTATGGTCGGGGATATCCGGTCTTGGGCTTAGCATCGGGCCGCTCGTCGGGGGATTGATCATGGAAGGCGCCCCTTGGCAGGTTATTTTCTACGTGAACATTCCTGTCGGAATCGTCGCTTTCGTCTTGGGATTAAAATGGCTCGAAGAATCGAGAGGCGTTCGCAAGCCGTTTGATCCGCTAGGCGTTCTGTTGCTAACATCGGGATTGTTCGGTTTGATCTTCGGCATGGAGAGAGGGAATGCGGAGGGGTGGGGCACGCCAATCGTATACGGCTCGATAATACTCGGCGCCGTGTTGCTCGTATTGTTCTACCTATGGGAGAGAAGCCGGGCGAACCCTTTCGTGCGCTTCGATTTGTTCCGCAGCAGAGCATATGCCTTCTACACGTTCGCGGGCTTCTGGATGAACGCCGGGGTATTCGGGGCTATCTTCCTCTTGACCTTGTTCCTGCAGCAAGCACAAGGTAATTCTCCGCTTGGAGCGGGGGTTAGGGAAATGGCTTGGACGACGATGACGATGATCGCGGCCCCGCTTGCCGGACTCGCGATCAGCCGGTTAGGTAATCGTACCGTCCTGCTCGCGGGCTTAGCGTTCCAAGCAGCAGCGTTGATCTGGTTCGCCTTGGTCATTCAATCGCAAGGATTCGATTTCCCGTTCGTCTATATCCTTGCTCCTATGATGCTGGCGGGAACCGGCATGGGACTTAGCTTCACTCCATTGTCCCACGGGCTGATCTCCTCCGTGCCGGAAGACGCGGCCGGAGAAGCAAGCGGAATGGGCAATGCCACCCGCGAGCTCGGCGGCGTATTCGGCATCGCGATCAGCGGCCTGATCTTCCAATCGGGAGCCGCCATTCGCTCGCCGCTCGATTTCGCGGATCACATCGTCCCAAGCCTGAGCGTCGCCGCCTCCATGATGGTCATCGCGTTCCTGGGCATCGCCTTGTTCGTCAGAAGCGGAAGCGGCGCTCGCAAAGCCCGGGAGTTCTCGTCCGCGAGCCAGCAGCAACCGATCAAGCCTGCGGATTCCGCTTCTTAATCCGCCGTCCTAGTGACGGTGTCTGAAGCTTTGGCCTCAAGCTGTACCTCCAGGAGCTTAAGCTTCCCTCCGCAACGCCCGCAGGCATACTTGCGGGGATCCGTGCGCCGCTTCCGGGGATAGCTCATCCCGCAAGAGCGGCATGAGAGAATGTATCTGACGGGCAGGCTTCTTGCCGCTCCCGGAAGAGCGCGGCAGTGTCGCGTTGCGCCGACTTCGACGAGCAATCGCTTAAAGTCGGCGTCGCGGTGCTGGTAGCCTTTACGTTGCAAATGCAAATGATAATGGCATAGTTCGTGCTTAATAATAGCTTCCGTCTCTTCAGGGCCATAGACGGCTAATTGATGTGGGCTGATCTCGATATTATGGCTTTTCGTGAAATAACGGCCTCCGGTCGTCCGGAGCCTGGAATTAAAGGATGCGGCATGCAAGAAGGGTCGCCCGAAGTAGGCGAGAGAAACCCGCTCGATCCATTGCTGCAGCTCCTGATCAGTCATTCTTATACCTCCTAATGGCCGCCATTGCAAGTCAATGGACGGATCGGCTTGTCCTACTTGAATTGTAGCCTTGGATTGGGCTACACTGTCAAGTAGTATCGGTTGAGGGGAGTTCGCGTCATATGCCTGAAATGTCCTATATTCTTTTGCAGCAGGAGCAAGGGGATCTTCAATTCGTGGAGATGCCAGCTTCCCATGCGTATCAATTAAGCGCCTTGAATCTTCGTCTTCATAAAGAATTGTCCAAATTAACCGCCGATAACGTGCCTAAGCTTCCTAAGGCGATCGCCGAATTCCGCGCGCTGGATTTGCTCGACGAGAATCAATCTCCGATCGGAGGACTTCAATACGTGAACGAATTGGAGCAATCCTTCGCGGCGATTCGCGAGGGCTCTTATCCTCTGGTGTCGCTTCTGACGGAAATACGCGCGCTGCAGGCCCAATTGGAGCAATGGTACGAGGACGAAGATATGCTTTAGAGCGCAATTCCTCCTTCGGACCTGCACTGTCATCCGCCTAACTCCATATGCTATTCATACAGCATGTGAATGGGAGGAGGACGATTCCGATGCCTCAATGGCTTTGCAACCAACTCATGTCGGCGTTTCAGAAAAAAGACCGTAGGCAAATTCGTCTATTGAACGATTGCTGGTTCTATTACCGCGTCAAACCCGAAAAATCAAAGGAAAACGCAGGAATCACCCCTTGAATAATCAACGATAAAAAGGATCTTCCTCCCGCCGGTATAGGCTGGATAAGAAGATCCTTTTTTGTCGTGCCAAGTTCTCTTACAGCGTGAATTCGTTCCAGTTAACGACTTCGTCCGCCGTCAACCGGGCGGTCGGGTGACCTTCTTTAGCCGCCTTACCGATAGCGATGAGCATGATCGGAACGTAACGCTCGCTTATTCCGAATGCCTCGACGAGCTTAGCTCCGTCGAATCCGCCCATAGGAACCGTATCGTAGCCTCTGGCTTTCGCCGAAAGCATCAATTGCATGGATACTAGACCTCCGTCGATATAGAGGACTTTCTTCATTTGTTCCGCCGGCAGGGAGGAGAACAATTTCGTGTAGTTGGGGAGCAGCGTTTCTTTAGTCGCCTCTGGCATATATCCCAGCTCGACCGAGCGGCTGAAAACCGTCTCTAGCAGCTTGTAGCTTTCCATATCTCCGAGCACTGCAATCACTGCGGACGCATCTACGATTTGCTGTTGGTTGTTCGCGATCGGCAGCAACTTTTCCTTCACCGGCTGAGAGTCGATAACGAGAAATCGCCAAGGCTGACCGTTAGCGGTAGAGGGAGCTCGTAGCGCTTCTTGGAACAATTCGGTCAGCTCTTCTCTGGAAATTTTGAAGCTCGGATCGTAAACCCGAACGGAGCGGCGTCCGAGTGCGACTTCTTTGTAGGACGGACTTTGCGTTTGTGTTGCTGTTGTATTCGACATATGATTAAATCCTCCATTTCGATTATAAATCTGATGTGATATTTGCACAGTTATGCGGAATAAAAGGCCATAACGAATTGAGCTCCAAATCATTTCAGCATAACATTTCCTGAAACGAACTGTGATAACTTCTACACAGTAACACCCAAAAAAAAGAGAGCCTGATTTGTTTCTAACTCGATTAACTGTTGAGTATATTGCACAGTATAGAACGGAAAAAATAAATTGTCAACTCTTCATTTTCTCCGTCTCGGCAATCGAGCTTCCCTGACATTGTTGCGCTCTGTCCGCAATCTGTTCAACGGTATACCTTCCCAGCACATCGACCAACGAACGCTCCATCTCGGACGTAAGATCGCTGAAAATGGCCTGCATCTCCTGACCGAAAGGATTCGTTCCCGCCGTTTCCTTGATCCCGAAGCTCATCGGGTCGCCTACCTGCAGAACCGTGTATACTTCCGCAAGCGTAATGTCCGAGGGATCCTTCTTTAACCGGTAACCGCCGTCGCGGCCTTCACGCGTATCCAATATCCCGCCTTTGACTAGCGTCGCTAGAATACGTCGCAATAACGTTGCTTCGGACTGCAACTGCACGGCTAGTTCGGCGCTTGGACAAGACTGGGCGTTGGTCTTCGACAAGATGACAAGCGCTTGCAACGCTAATCCGAACCATTTGGGATGATGGGATCCGATACATCTTTCCGGCTTCATTTTAACGCCTCCAATTGGTTGAATTGTATCGAAATCCGGACGCAAGGGCAAGAGGTAAATGTAAGCTCTTACTCGAATAAGCAACCCCGAGTAGGACCGATGTCCTCTCGGGGTTGCTTATTCTTCTGCTCAGACTACCGTAATTATCCTCTGACGCCGAAGACGGAACGAATCGCTTCCAGATAACCTAAGCCATGAACCGTGTCCGGCTCCAGGTAGCTGCCTTCCGTCCATTCGTTCCAAGAATTGACGGTTACGATCGGCGTAGTCAGATGGTCTCGATCCAGATAATTCTTGACCTCTCGTAGCGCCTTCTCGAATTGCTCCGGCGTATTGTCCACCAATACGGGCGTATACGGATAACCGACGTTCGCGTGAGTATCGGATTGCGTCGTTCTCGGCGTAGAATCCCAACCCATCGATACGTTCGGATAATACGGCAAGCTATGCTCCCCCTGCAGCACGTCCCAATACTCGATCGATTTCTTGGCGTACTCCGGATAGGACACGGTCGGATAGCTCTCCAACGGAGTGTGGTGAATCCACACGTAAGAAGTCACGGAATCAAAGCCCAGCGCTTCGACCATTTGTCTGGGATCTTGAATTTTCGACTCGGTCGGCAGGATCTGTATTCCCCATACGACGGCGTTCAAATTCAACTCTCCAAGTCCCGCCTGCCTAACCCGCTCCCGAAAGGCGAGAAGCGCCTCTCTCGTTTCCTCGATGCCTCCCAAACCTTTAATCAAGCTCCCAAGCTCGTACAACGAAAAGTAAAGCTTTCCGTCCACCCGCCAATACGAGGGATGCGCGAAATATTTGTCGATGATGTATTCCGTCGCCCTATCGAACGACTCCCTTGGCGTCGGCCCCTTCGTTAATAAAGTTACGTCCGTCGAACGCTTCAACGGAAAAATATTGACCCAATCATGGTTCGCCCACATCAGGGAAAACTTCAAGCGATCGTTATTGGCGGCTTGCATAAACCCTTCTTCAAGCGCGCGTTGGAGAAACGGCTGATCCTCGTACCAATACCAGTCGTAAATAAACGATGTTATGCCATGGTCCGCAGCTGCCGCGATTTGTTTCTCGGCTACGCGGGGATCGGATTCGTCCAGATAGCCCCACAAAGGAACTTTGGGTTGCTGATGTCCGGGAAACCTCGGCGTTGCGGCTTTCACGAGATTCCATTCCGTCCATCCGGCGCCATGCCACTCCTCGTTGCGGGGATCGATATGATAATTAGGGAAATAATAAACGGCAACCTCATTGGGCTTCGACATGGGAGCTCCTCCTTGATGATCGGGCTGTATCCCCCGTTTTCTCTAATCGTCGTCCTCCAGATGGGGGAGAGAATTGAGATAATTTTTCGGGGACAAGCCTTCGATTTTCTTGAAAACCTTGCTAAAATGGTGTCTATCTTGGTAACCGACCAGTCCGGAAATTTCGTTGATCGTATATTTGTTCTCGGCCATCAAGCTTTTCGCTTTCTCCAGACGAAGCGTCGTTAAATATTCCAGCGGCGATTTGCCCGTCGCTTGCTTGAATAACGTGCGGAAATAATTCGGCGAGAGGTATAACGATTGGGCAATGTCGTTAATATCGATATCCTCATGCATATGGCTATACATATATTGAATGGCTTCGGTCGCTTTTTCCCCTTGGGGATGGCTTTTCTTGACTCCCTCTTCGGTCGACATGTCCTTCACCATCTGATGAAGAATCCGCAGCATGAGCGAACGCATGATCAGATGATAACCGTAGGGCTTGCTTTCGAAAACGCTCAACATCTCCCGGAATAACGCCAGGTACACGTGCGATTCATGCGAATGAATGACGTAAGGAAAATCGATCTCCGCCAGCTCGAACACCGGCCGGTCTACCAGCTTCTCGTCCACGGGCACTTGATCCAGATTCGGATAGTCCACGTCCGTGTATACGACCGGATCGAAGTCGAACGGCTCCCCCATATACGCAAGGTCGAAATGCAGCGCGTAATAATAGAAAGTGTTTCCGTCGGGATCGTAACAATGATGCCGGACATGAGGACGCATGAAATGGATATCGCCCGGTCTCAGCAAGTACTCGACGCCTTCGATGTTATAGAGGCATCCGCCTCGGGTAACATAGATCACTTCGTAATCGTAGATCACCCGGGGAGGTAGTTTGTAGAAAGAATTGTTCTCGGGAATATGCTCATGTATATACCGCACGTAAGGCGCCAAGTTCATGAAGTCGATTTTTTTGATCATATGTTCACCCATCGGTTATTCCTCCGGTATCTTCTTAATCATTGTTCATCGTCCGCGATTACAGTGATTTAAGAATACCATAGAGGGATTTCGTATACAGGGACAAGCGCACCTGCCCAAGCGTACCGGCTATCCTTTAATGGCGCCTGCGGTCAAACCCTTGATCATGTATTTCTGGGTGACGACGAACAGGAGAATGAGCGGCAGAGTAGCTAACGAGCATAACGCGAAGATGCCTCCCCAGTCGCTAGACCTTTCCGACTTGAACACGAAGATCTGCGTAATCAACGTCATCTTATCCTTGTCGGTTAAATACAGCAGCGGACCGATAAAATCGTTCCAGAAGCCGAATACGGTCGTAACGATAAGCGTACCGGTGGCCGGCAGAAGCAACGGGAAGATGATCAGCCAATACATTCTCAGCGGTCCGTATCCGTCTATGCTCGCCGCTTCCTCCAGTTCTCTAGGAATCCCTTTGGTAAACCCGACATAGATCATGGTGGCAAAAGGAATCGTTCCCGCCGTATACAGCAGAACAAGCAACGTTCTCGTATTCATCAGGTGAAGCGATTGCGCCAGTTTATAGATCGGCACCATGCTCGTCTGGAAAGGAATGATCATCCCCGCCAAAAACAAGACGAACAAAATCTGAAACAGCTTATGCCGATTACGGGAAATCGTATAGCCCGCCATCGAAGCCACGATAATAAGTAATACCAGCGTCCCGCCGCAGATGAGCAAAGTATTCAATAACGCGCGCCCTACCTGAACCCTTTCGAATACGTTGTCGTAATTCCCCCAGAAAATACGGCTCGGGAATTTAAGCGGTTCGTAGAATTCCTTAGGGAGCTTGACGCTTGCTTCGAACATGTAATAACAAGGATAGAGTACGAGCAGCGCCAGGATAATCATCCCGATCTCGAGCAAGCGGTCGAAGAATTTCTCGCGCAAACTTCTAACGGAAGAGGAGTGCATTAATATTCGACCTCCCTGCTTCTCGTCAACTTGAGCTGTAACGCCGTAACGATGGAGATCGCGATCATGAACAGAATACCCGCCGCCGTCGCGTAACCGAACGTATTGTTCTTGAAGGCGAAGTTGTAGATGACGAGCGCCAATGTTGAGGTCGCGTCGCCCGGCCCGCCGTTCGTCATAATATAAGGCATTTCGAAAAACTTCAGCGCGCCGACCATTCCTAGAAACGTGCATATCGTAAACGAAGGCATTAACAGAGGGAAGGTTATGAATCTGAATTTACTCCATCCCTGAGCGCCGTCGATCTGGGCGGATTCGTAAACTTCATGGGGGATAGACTGCAGACCCGCCAGGTATATCACCGCTCCGTAACCCGTTCCGTACCATAGCTGAATCAAGATGATGGAAGACAGGGCCGTAGACGTCGTTCCCAACCAATCTCGGATGATCGTCTCGGCTCCGAGACGAATCAATATTTCGTTGAATACTCCGTCGTACTGCAGCAGATTAGACCATGTCACGGATATGACGACAAGGGAAACGATCAACGGCAAGTAGAAAGCCGTCCTTAGAAAGTAACTGGAACGAAACGGTTTGTTTAAGACCAGTCCCAGCAGCAACGAAAGCGGATTTTGCAAAATAACGACGAACAGGCAAATCGTCAGCGTGTTCACGGCCGACCGGATAAATAATCGGTCGTCCAGCAGGTTTCGGTAATTGTCTAAGCCGATGAATTTCGGCTTGCTGACGATATCCCATTCCGTGAACGAGTAGTACAAGCTACTGACGAACGGATAGAAGGTAAACAGCAGGAAAATGAGCAGTGCCGGAAGAGTAAAGGCGATTCCGTATACGAGCCTCTTGCGCGTTGGATGCATATTCGATCACCTTGCTTCTGGAATAGAGCGAAGAGGAGATCAGCATCTCCTCGTCGCCGCGTTTCCCTAATTTGGGGGATTAGCTTTAGCAGCTTACGGTAAAATAATCAAGCTCTTGTCTTTCTCGTAATTTTTCTTTACTTCGTCCAGCTCTCCGTCGCCAGCCTTACCGCCTCCGATAATCTTGGTCACGAGATTCAGAATGCCCGTTTTGACGGATGGAGGATAATAGGAGCCCCATTGGTAAGTGGTCGGACTATTCTTCAGGACGTCGAGCAATTCCTTCATTGCGGGAAGCTTGGCTTCGATGTTCGCGCTCTTCATGCCGGACATACCGCCATCTCCCGCATGAACGGCAATCAATTCGGGACTTAAAATAAGGGAGAGCAAATCTTTGGCTTCCTGCGGATGCTCCGTTTTGGCATTAATGGAGACGCTATGATCCGGACCTACGCCCATGATCACTTTGCCGTTCTCGTCGCTGAGAGGGAAAAATCCGACTTCGAAAGGATCAAAGCCTTTGCTCGTAAACGTATCTTCGGTGACTTGCGCCATCCATGGTCCTTGATAGATCATTGCCGCTTTGCCCGAGGCGAATTCGATTTGGGTTTGCGGCCAATCGATGCTCAGCGCGCTCTTGTTGAACATGTTTTTCTGCGCTAATTGCGTAAACTTGTCGATCGCGCTTATCGTTTCCGGACCGTCCAATTGTTGCGTACCGTTAAATACGTCGGCTTCGAATGTCGGACTTGTCAGCGCTTGCGCCAATTGAGCATAGCCGCCGAAGAAATAATCCAACGTCCATTGATCCTTGAACCCGACCGTAATCGGGGTAATCTTGGCAGCGTTCAGCTTTTCCCCGGCTGCGAGAAGCTCGTTAAACGTCTTCGGAGGCGTTATGCCTAAGTCGGCGAAAATTTTCTTGTTATAGTAGAAGCCGAAAGATTGGATCGTCGTCGCCGCTCCGTAGATTTTACCGTCGTAAGCCTCTACGATCTTGGTGGCGTCTACCATGTCGCTCACCCAAGGCTCGCCGGACAGATCCATCAGGTAACCGGCTTTGCCAAGGCTCGGCACTTGCTGGCTATAGATAATATCGGCAGCCGAAGAAGAAGCGAGCTCGGCTTTGAGCTTGTCGAAATATTTCTCTCCCGTCAGGTTATCCCATTGAATGCTGCCGTTCGGGTATTTCTCTTTGAATTTATCTTCGACTGCCTTCTTGAAGGCATCGTTGGTTCCCTCTCCCTCGGTTAAGAACCACGCGGATATTCTCATCTTAAACGGCTTATCGTCGCTTGCGGACGGGCTTTCGCTTGCGGCACCCTGACTCGCGCTCTCGACGGCGGATGCGGATGGGGACGCGGATGGGGACGCGGATGAATTCCCGGCTTCGTTGTTGCCGCATCCGGCCAACGAGAATACGGTAACCAGGCAGGTCGTTAACAAGGTCAATACAAGCTTTTTCATATTTATTCCCCCTAGGCGTGTTCGTTACATTCCTAATTATAAGCGCTTACATTAATAAAAGTATTTGGTCAAAACGACTGTAGAGGGTGCTTTTTCACGCTTTCGGTGATCGATGCCAAGTAAGAGCCTTGCCGGTAAAAGCCCGAAACCGAAAAAAGGCGGTGCAGCCAATCCCGCACCGCCGCTTCCTATTCTCCTTACATTTGATGCACTGCTCAGGGCTGACGCATCGTCAAGCTGACGCGACCCTTCTTCAGATCGGAGCCGAGCACCCACACCGTGACCGTGTCGCCGACAGCGACGACTTCCGTCGGATGCTTGACGAATTTGTTGCTGATTTGGGAAATGTGCACGAGGCCGTCGTTCTTGATCCCGATATCGACGAACGCGCCGAAATCGACGACGTTGCGGACCGTTCCCTTCAATTCCATGCCGGGCTTCAAATCCTCGATATCGAGCACGTCCGTATGGAAGATCGGCGGCGGAAGCTCGTCGCGGGGATCCCGGCCCGGCCGTTGCAAGCTATCGACGATATCGCGCAGGGTCGGCACTCCGACCTCTAGGCGCTCGGAAATTTCCTCTAGGCGAACCTCTTTCAGCTTTTCCTTGAGCGGCTCCGAACCGATATCGTTCAACTTTAAGCCAAGATCCTTAAACAGCTTGCCGACGACCTCGTAGGATTCCGGATGAATCGGCGTGCTGTCGAGCGGGTTCTTGCCGTCCGAGATGCGGAGAAATCCCGCGCACTGCTCGTATGCCTTGGCGCCTAGGCGCGGCACCTTCTGCAATTGCTTCCTCTCGACGAATTTGCCCGTTTCTTCCCGCAGCTTCACTATATTTTTGGCTAGCGTCGCATTGATTCCGGACACGTAAGAAAGAAGCGAAGGAGATGCCGTATTCACGTCCACGCCGACATGGTTAACCGCCGACTCCACGACTCCGGACAAGCTTTCGTCCAATCTCTTCTGCGTGACATCGTGCTGATACTGGCCTACGCCGATCGCTTTGGGCTCGATCTTGACGAGCTCCGCCAACGGATCCTGCAAGCGGCGGGCGATCGACACCGCGCTGCGCTCGGAGACGTCCAGATCGGGAAACTCCCCCGCCGCCAACTTCGAAGCCGAATAGACGCTTGCCCCCGCTTCGTTGACGATCAAATACTGAAGCTTCCGTTCGGGCAAGGAATGGATAATACCCACGACGAATTGCTCCGTCTCCCGGGAGCCCGTTCCGTTGCCGATGACTATCAATTGTATGCCGTACTGGCTGATCAAGCGGCGGAATACGACTTCCGCCTCTGCTTTCTTGTTATGCGGAGGGGTCGGGTATGTGACGGCTACTTCCATCAGCTTGCCCGTATCGTCGACGACGGCGAGCTTACAGCCCGTACGGTAAGCCGGGTCTACTCCGAGCACGACGCGCCCCTTCACGGGAGGTTGCAACAGGAGGTTACGCAAGTTCTCGGAGAAAATGCCGATCGCATGCTCTTCGGCCTTCTCCGTCAACTCGCCCCTCAGCTCTCTTTCGATGGAAGGAGAGATTAGACGTTTATAGGAATCCTCGGCTGCCGCGGCTAACGTATCCCGAGTAATCGAAGGTCCTCTAAGCGTTCTTCTGTTCAACTCTTCTACGATCCGCTCGGTCGGTACGTCTATGGACACGCCCAGCACGTCTTCGCGTTCGCCCCGATTCATCGCCAGAACCCGGTGGGGCGGCAATCGCTTAACAGGCTCAGAGTACTTATAATACATTTCGTACACGGATTCCGCTTCCGCGTCTTTGGCTTTGCTGTACAATATCCCTTGATCCCAAGTGAACCTGCGTACCCAGCGCCGAATGTCGGCATCGTCCGCGAGACCTTCGGCCACGATGTCGGATGCGCCTTGAATCGCTTCTTCCGGCGTATGTACTCCTTTATCCGGGTCCACGTATTTGGCTGCCTCTCCGAGCAGATCTCCTTGTCTCGGTTGCGATAACAGCCATTGCGATAGCGGCTCTAACCCTCGTTCCTTGGCGACGCTTGCGCGGGTTTTCCGTTTTTGCCGATAGGGCCGATAAAGATCCTCCACCTCTTGAAGCTTGACCGCCTTCTCGATGGCGGCTTGCAGCTCCGGAGTCAGCTTGCCCTGTTCCTCTATGAGCCGGATCACTTCGCTCTTGCGATCCTCCAGCCCTTTCAAATAGGTTCGGCGATCGTCGATGGCGCGCAGCTGCACCTCGTCGAGCTCTCCCGTCATTTCCTTGCGATATCTGGCGATAAAAGGAATCGTGTTCCCGTCGTCCAATAAAGTCGCGACCGTCCGAACCTGTCCCAATCCGATTCCAAGCTCGGCGGCGATTTGTTTGATCATTCTTTCTTGCGTAGCAGCCTGTACTGCCGTCTCATTGCCAACGCTCATCGATAAGTGCCCCCCGCGACTAATTGTGCATCCTATTATTATGTCGCTCCCGGGCCCGATAAATCAAGCGTCAACCGAAAACGGAGGTTGCTCCGCGGTCTTGGAAGACCTCCGAAGCAACCTCTTGTCGAATCGAATAGCAATATCTTATCTACTATTCGATGAATACAAGCCCGTCGTCATGTCGTCTCGATACTCATCGGGAACGGGATACCGAGTTCCTCGAGCTTCGCGGCCATTTCCAGCAAGATGATGCCGCTAATTTGAGTTCCGAGCTCCACGGGGGACTCCGGCGGCTTATTCCAGTCCGGACCGAATAGCGTTAAATTCGTTTCCCGGCCTTCATTCCACATGGACATCGCGTTGCGCATAATCAGGTTGGCGAGTTCGGGAAAACGGTCAGGATAATCGGATGCCAAGTTAGCCGCGTATCGGACAAGAATGCCTTTGAACAGTCCTCCATCGCCTTTCCCCTCATTCGGAAGCAATGAGCTGTCCTTGTTCGTCAATCTAGCGAACGCTACGTTCGCGGTACGCTCGGCGTCGAGAAGATAGCTTTCGTCGCCGGTCGTTCTGTAAAGCTCATGCGCCGCACCCACGAAAACGCCTTGGCAATACGTGAACTCCCAAACCTTGTCGATCGTTCCGTCGCCGGTCCGATTCGCTCCGTCCCAGACGAAGCCGCTATCCGGATCGACCAGCGTTTTTTTCTGCCAATCGTATATCCGGATCGCCCACTCCAAATCTTCGCCGTTGCCGAAAGCGCGGTGCAACCTGGCTGCTAAAATAACGGCCGGCGCGTTGGCCGGCGTATTCTTATAGTCCAGTTGGCTTTTCTGCCAAGCGATTCCCCCGCCCATATGATCGTTCCAGCCGGTCTTGACGTCCGCCCATAGCACGAGCGCCGCTTGTTTGTATTTCTCCTCTTTCGTCGCCTCGTATGCCCTTAACCAACCGATCGCCATCCATTCCATATCGTCGTAGAGAGCATTCGGCCAAGCTCCTCCGTTGCGCCTCAACAAACCCTCGTACAATTCGTTCAAAGTCGCGCTATATTGGGCATTTCCGGTTCTGGTTAATCCGTCTACCAACGTCTCGACCGCATGCGCCATCCACCAATAGTGGAAAATCGTATTGCAAACGCCTCCGGGACACGGCGTCTCGATGTCGTACATTCTCGTATCCGGATTCCAAAAAAGCTCGCGAAGCGCCAGTTGCGCGCGGTCTGCCATGTCAGACCCCATCCGTTTGTTCGTTTCCACTCCGCACCGCTCCTTTTCGTTTCTATTTGTTCGATTTCGCTAATCCTAACTTCTCTAATATCGCCGCTTGCTCCAACAGCATATTTCCGCTCAACTGCGAGCTTAATTGGACAAGCTCCTCCGGCGGTTGCGCCCAAGATGGCCCGAATCTAGGAATCTCGTCATTTAGGCCGTAATCCCATAAGCTATCGGCATTCGCCATGATCATCGAAGCGATTTCGTTTCTTTCCCCTCCGTCCAGCTGAGCTAACTCGCCTAAATAACGGACAAGCACGCCCTTGAACATGGCGCCGTCTCCGTCGCCTTCGTTCGGAAGCAGTCCGGTTGCCGGACTGGCCATGCTATTCACGACATAGCTGCCCGTTAGTCGAGCGTCCGTTAAATAAGCTTGTTCACCCGTCGCATCGAATAACTCCAACGCGGCTCCGATGAAGACGCCTTGCCCGTAGGTGAACTTCCAGTCGACGTCGATGTTCCCGTCGCCCGTTCGATTAATGCCGTCCCAGACCAGCCCGGTTTCCGGATCGACCAGAACCCGCTTCTGCCAATCATAGATGCGTTTTGCCCATTCCAGGTCTGCTTCGTTCCCGAATCGTTGATACAAGCGGGCCGCCAGTATAACCGCGGGCGCGTTGGCCGGCGTGTTCTTGTAGTCCAATTGCTCTTTGCGCCACGCGATGCCTCCGTCCATCTGCTCGTTCCAACCGGTCCGAATGTCCGCCCACAGATCCATGACGGCGTCTTTGTACTTCTCGTCTCTCAACAAGTCGTAAGCTCTAAGCCATGCGAGCGCCATCCACTCCATGTCGTCGTAATAATTGTTAGGCCACACACCGGCGTTGCGATCCCTAATGCCTTCGAACAATTCGCCGATCATTCGCTTCGTTTCCTCGTCGCCGGTTCGCGCGTACTCGTCGAGCAGCGTATCCGCTGCATGCGCCTGCCACCAATAATTGAACGGGTCGCTGCACGATTGCAGGATGCAAGGCGACGCGTTGTTGAACATTTTCCGTTTGTCGTCCCAGAAGGATTCCCTCAGTTCATCGCTGGCCGATTCCGCTCTTTTATCCCATTTCTCCGATTGTCCTCCGCCGTTTTCGAAGGTGAAAAGCGAAGGATTGAAGATCGCCAAGCTTGCCAGAATCGCCGCTATCGCGAGTCCCGACAACCATAGTCCGGACTTTAACCGATGAGGAACCATACGCTAACCTTTCACGCCGCTGAAGGCGATTCCTTGCACGAAATACCGTTGCAGAAGAATAAACAAAATCAGGATCGGTACGATCGCGACCAGCGCGCCGGCCATCATCGGGCCGAAATCCGTCTGATGGTTATAAGAGAAGGCTTGCAGGCCCATCTGAATCGTGTGCTTCAGCGGATCGTTCAGCACGATCATCGGCCATAGGAACGAGTTCCATCCCGCCTGGAAGGTGAAGATGCCCAACGTTGCGAGAGCCGGCTTGGTCAGCGGCAGGTAGATCTGCAAGAAAATGCGGAATTCTCCCGCCCCTTCGATTCTCGCCATCTCCATCATGTCGCTCGGAAGCGTCAGGAAAAATTGGCGCATGAAGAACACTGCGAACGTACCGGATGCCCCCGGAAGAATGATAGCCCAGAACGAATTCAGCAAGCCGTTCCCGCCGGAGCCCGTCCAATCGTTGCCTCCGAGGAAAGGCAAATGCATCAGGACATAGAAGCTCGGGATCATCGTGACGACGCCCGGAATCATCATAGCCGCCAGCAGGATGCGGAAGATCGGTTTGCTCAGCTTGAAATTCAGCTTTGCGAACGCGTAACCTCCCAAGGATCCGAAAAATAAGTTCGTCAGCACGCCCATGATCGCAAGATAGAAGGAGTTGCCGAAATATCTGAGGAAAGGAACCGTATTGAAGGCGTCCGAATAGTGCTCTAACGTGAATCGGGAAGGCAGCCACCGGATCGGAAACGCGAAGATTTCGTCGTCCGGCTTCAGGGACGTGAGCACGCTCCATAAGAAAGGCATGAACATGACCAAAGAAACGATGGTGGCTATGACGTAGAAAACAGTCGAACGAAGCGCCCGAAGATATGCCGGATTGCTTGAGTAAGTAGATTTCACAGCCGATCACCGCTTTCTATACGATTGACTCTTCCGCTTTGGACAGCTTCATGTTGATCAACGAGAATATCAAAATAGCAAGCGCCAAGACGAATGCCTGAGAAGAAGCGTATCCCATTTGCAATTGGTTAAAGCCTTGCTGATAGATGAGATATACCGGAGTCTTCGTGGCGTTAGCCGGTCCGCCTTGAGTAAGAACGAACGCTTGATCGAAGAGCTGAAGCGCTCCGATAATGGACATCGTGCTGACCAAGAACGTCGTCGGCCTTAGCTGCGGCCAAGTAATGAAGCGGAACCTTTGCACGGCGTTCGCGCCGTCCAGCTTCGCGGATTCGTACAGGTAATCGGGAACGCCTTGCAGTCCCGCCAAATAGATGACCATGTTCGAACCGATCGCCTGCCATAGGGTAACCATGATGACCGAAGTCATGGCCGTGCCGGATTGGGACAGCCATGCGGGACCCGTAATTCCGAAATAACTCAAGAATCCGTTAAGCAAACCGAATTCGGGATGGAGTACCCATAACCATACGGTGGCCGCGGCAACGGCCGACGTCAACGTCGGCAAGTAATTCAGCGTTCGGAAGACCTTAACACCCTTGCTAGCGCGATTCAGAAGCAATGCGACCAGCAAGGAAGTCAGAATATTTAGCGGTACGAAGATCACGGTGTAATAAAGGACATTGCGGAAAGTCTGCCACAACAAATCGTCGGCGATGAGCTTCCGATAATTATCCAAGCCGACCCAATCCATGCGGCTGAGCACGTCGTAATTGGTGAAGCTGAGATAAAAAGCCATGACTACGGGTATAACGGTGAACACCGCGAAGAGAAGTATGGTCGGCGTGATAAACAAGTATCCCATTCGGGCTTGATGGCCGTTCAGCTTGCTACGTAGCATCGGTCTTCCGTCCTTTCATTGCTTGATGGGTTCAAGGATCATCCGGCGACTCGAATACCGCAAACGTCCAGAACGAGCTCGCAGTACATCATATTCGCCCAGGAGAACCATTCCCTCGTGTACTTGTTCGGGTCGTTCGCATCGAAGCCTTCGTGCATCATGCCTTTGTCGCCGTCCGTCCGTTCCAGAAGATCGAGCAATCTGGCCTTCTCCTCCGGCGACTGCGCTGTCAGGCCTTGCATCGCCAGCGCGATGTGCCAGATATAGCCGCTTGGCGTATGCGGACTGCCGATTCCGGAAGTGGCCGATCCCTCGTAAAAATAGGGATTGTCCTCGCTTAGAATAAACGATCTCGTATTCTTGTAGATCGGATCGTCCGAGCTCGCGTAGCTCAAATAAGGAATCGATAATAAACTGGGCACGTTAGCGTCGTCCATGAGGTTATGATTGCCTAACCCGTCGGTTTCGTAAGCGAATATCGTGCCGTAAACCGGATGTTCGAAAGTACCGTACTGCCGAATGCCACGGTCGATTTCATCGGCCAGAGTCAATGCCTTATCTTTCAATTCGAGATCGTTAAGCACCGCTTCGGCGATCTCCGCGAGATAACGGAGAACCACGACGGCGAACATGTTGGAGGGGATTAAATAACCGTATGCGCATGCGTCGTCGCTGGGTCGGAAGCCCGACCACGTCATGCCCGTCTTGCCGGTCGGCGTTCCTCTTCCGTCTCTTGGAAGCGTATCTGTAACCGGACAGTTTCCGCGTTCGAAACGGTATTCCGAGTTCATTTCATGGTTTTGTTCTTGCGTCCACACGGTCAGGATCAGCTTTGCCGCTTCCTGGAACGTATCGTTGAATTGGCTTGTCGACCCCGTATTCTTCCATAATAGATAAGCCAATTGGAGCGGATAACATAGGGAGTCTACTTCATACTTCCTCTCCCAGATCCAAGGCGTCATTGCCGTATCGTCGTCCTGATGTCCCTGACCGTTGGGCGACTCGTTGAACGCATTTGCGTACGGATCATGAATGACGTAACGAAGCTGTCTTTCGACGATTCCCCGGAGCAAGCGTTCGATTGCGGGATCCTTCGAGGCCAACAGCATGTACGGTCTTGCTTGAGCGGCCGAATCCCGTAGCCACATGGCGGGGATGTCGCCGGTGATGACGAATGTCGTCCCGTCCGGGAGCTCGCGAAATGTCGTCTCTATCGTATTGCGAATGCAGGTTTCGAACATGGCTTGCGTCTTGGGACGGCTTTGGAGCTTCTGCTGCACGTTCTCGATCCAGTTGTTCAGCGCTTCGAGCGTGCCCGCTAGTTGAGCCATGGTAGTTCCACTCCTTCAAATTCATCTGTTTATAAAAGGAAAAGGGAGGTCAGCCTTCTCCTCCCTTTTCTAGCCTTCTTGCGCGCATGATCGGCATTTACCGGTTGGTTATTTCGTTTCGGCGTTGTCTTTCAATAACCGGTCGCCTTGCTCTTGCGCTTTCTTAAGCGTTGCGGCGGCATCTTGCTTACCCTCGAGGAACAATTGCAGGTTCGGCACGAGTCCATCGCCTTCCATGACGGAGTAGCCCGGATGCTGCGGTCTGATTTTAGCGAATTCGAGCGTATCCAGGAACGGCTTCCATGCCGGATCGTCCTTGAAGAACGGATCGTCGAGCGCCGGTTTGTAGCCTGGAATGTTCAAGCTCATCTTGGACCACATCAAATAGTTTTCTTTGTTTGCGAGCCACCACTTAACGAACTGCCAAGCTTCTTCTTTATGCTTGGAGCCTTCTCCGATGACGAGACCGAAGCCGCCCATTACGCTTCCTTTGTCTCCGTTAGGTCCGACCGGTGGAGGTACGATTCCGAATTCGAGATCCTTGCCGTATTTTTTATAAGTGCTGAGCATCCATGGTCCCGTGTACTGCATGGCAAGCTTACCCGTTACGAAAGCATCCTGGCCTTCTCCCAGACCTTGCTCGAAACCGAGCTTATAGACTTTGTCTTGATTCAACATTCGATCCCACAGGTTAAGTACGGATAAGCCCTTGTCGTTATTGAAATCGGTTGCATCGTTCGCCGCGTTCAACATCTGTCCGCCCGCTTGTTGGAAGTACATGTTGAACAGTCCTGCGTCCGCGAACGAGAATCCGGCGACTTCCAGCTTGTTGCCGTTCCATTTCGTCAGCTTCTTGGCTGCCGTAGCTAGCTCTTCCCAAGTTGTAGGCGGTTGGAGGTTCGCTTCGGCGAACAGCTTTTTATTGTAAAATAGCGCTCGCGCGTCAACCGTTAAAGGAAGTCCGTATAGCTTGCCGCCGTGGCTAAGCTCCTTGAGAGCCTCGTCGTAATAATCCGAGGTAGAGATTCCGTCGCGCTCCATGTATTCGTCGATAGGGTGCAACACATTCTTCGGAGCGTAGAGGTTCGTGCGCCAGCGATCCCAGAACATGATGTCGGGAGAACCTCCGGAAGTTGCCGCGGTCAGGAACTTCGTGATCATATCCTGCTGAAGCACGTACTTGACGCGGATCTTGTCTTGGGATTTGTTGAATGCATCGACCATCGTCTCGAACTGCTTCTGACCTTCGCCGCCCCAATCGCCCCAGAATGTAAGCTCTACGGGTTTGCCGTTCTCCTCATTAGGGGAGCTACCCTCGGCTGCCGGCGATGACGCCCCCGGAGATGATACAGCTCCGTTTTTATCGTTGTTGCTGCTGCAACCGGCCAGTATCGACAGTAGCATCACGCTGGTAAGTGCCAAGCCCATCCACTTCTTCATTTTCGAAAGCCCCCTACCGAATTTTTTAAGCGCTTACAAATAGTATACTAATGGCGTTATATTAGTATGTCAATATAAAAATTATTAATATTTTATATACCAACATGTTGGTTTTGGGTCGAAAAGAGATAAAAAAACCCGAATCTGCATCCGGGCTCTTGGATTATCAATGAGAAATAAGATTTAATTTGTCGAATCGCCTTTAATGATCGTATAGGGAACCGTGTTATTGAATGGGACTCCCTTGGACTCCCATTGCTGCTGGAGCAATTCCACCGCACGCTGGCCCATGGCGAACTCATCCTGGCTGACATGGGTAAATAGAAATTTATTGAACGGATTACGCGGGGAATCGAAGCATACGATACTGCATTCACCCGGAATATCTTTGCCCATAGAGAGCAACACTTCCCGTAAAATGAGAGCAAGATTGTATTCGACGACTACGAAGGAAGACAACTCGGGGTTGAGCTCCACGAATTTCTTGACGTTCTCGAAGTCTACTTGGACATTGCGCTCCTCGAACGAACGGGGAATGGAGCTGTACAGATTGGTCATTAGATGCTGCGGATTAAGACGTTGTCCATGTTGGATAAGCGCATCCGTATAGCCTTGTATCCGATCTTCGATCGTGGAAGTGTTCTCGATGGGCAGCGAGATGAAGCCGATCTGGCTATGCCCTCTGTCAAGCAAGTACTTCGTGATGTCGTACGCGGCCGCGCGATTGTCCGTGTAAACCGAGCAAGCGGCGAGCCCCTTCAAATAACGATCCACGAACACGAGAGGGTGCTTATCCAATACGAGACGAAGCAATTCCGAATTATAGTGCTCGCCGTGAACGGGGAAAATAATGAATCCGTCAACTCCCAGTTGCAGGAACGAGCGAATCGCCGCTTCTTCTTCCTCACGCTTATCGTAGGTGATCTTCATCAACATCCGGCCTCCAAGCTCCGAACATCTTTCCTCCACACCGTGTATGAGCCTAAGACCGTAGGAATCCGCGAAGTCCGGAAGTATCAGACCTACCAGCTTCCAGCTTTGGGGACCTTTGGCCGGCGCTTGGAGCGCTTCTCCCAATTCCGGTAAACCATCCGCCACGAAAGAACCCTTCCCTTGCACTCGCTCGATCAATCGATTAGCCGACAGCATCTCTAGCGCCTTCTTGGAAGTAATGCGACTGACGCCGAATTGATCGGCCAGCTCCTTCTCCGATGGAACGCGCGTCCCGCTTTGCAGCTCGCCGCTTTTGATTTTCTCTAAAACATGATTATAAATCTGCTCGTAGAGTGGGCCGTCCATTTCATCATCCCTTGATGTATCATGATATATCAACTATACATAAGAATTAGATTCCTATCAAGATGATTCTATCGCGTACTAGGCGAAAACAAAAACCGCAGCCCCGCCGAAATACGGCGAGCTGCGGCCCTTGTCTTATTTGTATGAGACCTCCGGGACCTCGATCAACGGCTACGATCTGCCGTGGCGGGTCGAGTTAGCTCGATTTCGTTACTAACCAAAGATGATGCCAGCATCATCGCCATGAATGAAAAATGGTTCGTCCGCATCCTTTTCTAAAATCCTTTAAAAACGGATAAACAGAT
>NZ_QRDY01000037.1 GCF_003386205.1 Cohnella lupini | reverse complement strand
GGAACGTCGTAAGCTTTTAAAAAACGTCAAGTTCAAAAACGGGGTGGCGGGCATTTTTTTTGCTTTTTTGAGGTACTCCATTTTCGTATAATCTCGGCTACGATCGACCGCGGAGTGTGGAGTTAGCTCGATTTCGTTACTATCTCGGCTTCAATCGACCGCGGAGGGTCGAGTTAGCTCGATTTCGTTACTATCTCGGCTTCAATCGACCGCGGAGGGTCGAGTTAGCTCGATTTCGTTACTATCTCGGCTCCGATCTGCCGCGGCGGGCGGAGTTAGCTCGATTTCGTTACTATCTCGGCTACGATCGACCGCGGAGGGTGGAGTTAGCTAACTTTCTTCGCTTTTTCGGTCCGATCAGCCGCGGTATGCCGAGTTAGCTAACTGTCTTCGTTAATTCGACTACGATCGACCTCGGCAGACCGAGTTAGCTAACCTTCTTCGCTAATTCGGCTACGATCAGCAGCGGCAAGCCGAGTTAGCTAACTGTCTTCGCTAATTCGGGGCTTCGATCGTCCGGCCGCCAACACTCAGATCGCCCAGTTCCCCTTGCGGAACACCGGTACTACGGTACCGTCGGCTAGTATCCCGTCGATGTCCATATCGGCGGAGCCGATCATGAAGTCGACGTGCGCGATGCTCGAGTTAACGCCGCTCTGCGCTAGTTCCTCCGGAGACATTTTCTTGCCGCCTTCCACGTTGAAGGCATAACCGCTGCCGATCGCCAAGTGATTAGAAGCATTCTCGTCGAACAGCGTGTTTAGGAACAGCACGTTGGATTGAGAGATCGGCGATTCGTGCGGGACCAACGCGACCTCGCCCAAGTAATGCGAGCCTTCGTCGGAATCGACCAACTGTTGAAGGATTTCTTGGCCCTTCTCCGCTTCGACGCCGACGATGCGTCCGTTCTCGAACGTCAGCTTAAAGCCGTCGATCAGATTGCCTCCGTAGCTAAGCGGTTTCGTGCTCGACACGTATCCGTTCGCGCCCGTCTTGAGCGGTACGGTAAATACTTCTTCCGTCGGCATGTTCGCCATGAACGAAATCCCTTTTTCGTTCGTGCTGCTGGCAGCTACCCAAATATGTTTTTCCGGCAATTCGATCGTCAATTCCGTACCCGGAGCCCGGTATTGGAGCTTATGGAAATGCTTCGCGTTCAGGATGTCGCTTTTCGAATGAAGCGTTTGGTCGTGTTCTTCCCAAGCTTTAACCGGATCGGGAGCGTCCAAGCGGACCGACTTGAAGATCGCTTCCCAAAGCTGTTCTACCGCATGGTCATCCGACTCGCTATTCGGGAACACTTTGGTCGCCCAATCCTTCGTCGATGCCGCTACGACCGTCCAGCTTACTTTATCGGCCTGAATCGCTCTCCTGAATTCCGCGAGCCCTTGACCGGATGCCTTCTGGAAGTTGCCGATGCGCGAGGAATCTATTCCTTTCAATAGATCAGGGTTCGGAGAAATAATGGAAATGAACGCCGCGCCGCTAGCCACGAACGCGCCTCTCTTGGCCGTCTCCCACTCCGGGAACCGGGTAAACACGTCATCCGCCGCTTTCTCGTACTTCAGACGGGATAACGCCTCGTCCGTCCAATCTACATGTACGTTGCCGGCTCCGGCATCGTAGGCTTTCCTTGCCACCAAACGCACTAGCGTAGCCATCTCGATGGAACCCGACACGAATACTTCCTGTCCTTCTTGCACGTTCACTCCTACTCTTACGATGAGTTCCGCGTATTTCTCGAGTTGTTGATTAAAGGTTGTCATATGCGAACACGCTCCGATTTCTTATGTATAATCACAAAAAACGACAGGCAACCGCGAGCTGCGGCTCCTGTCCCTATTTACTAAAAATCGATCAAACCTATGCTGATCTGCAAAGCTTCATCCACCTTGCGCATGGTTTCATCGTCCAAATGAGTGATCTTGTCCGTTAACCTTTGCTTGTCGATCGTACGGATCTGCTCGAGCAGAATGACCGAGTCGCGTTCCATGCCGTGGGATTTGGCTTCAATTTCGACGTGAGTGGGCAGCTTCGCTTTCTGAATTTGCGCTGTAATGGCCGCTACGATGACCGTTGGACTGAAGCGGTTGCCAATATCGTTCTGGATGATGAGAACCGGGCGAACTCCGCCCTGCTCCGAACCGACGACAGGCGACAAATCCGCATAGAAAACATCCCCGCGTTTCACAATCAAATTCTACACCCCGCTTACGAGGCGACCGAGTATACTATCCGTTTCTTCTTCGGCATGGAAAGCTTCCGATGCCATGTGGAGATTGATTTTGGCCATTTCCAAATAACCGCGCTGCATCGCATCGCGAATCAACCGTTTCTTACGGTCGACCAGATAATGCTTCATCGCCTGGCGGATAATCTCGCTGCGGTTGGTATTCTCCTTGGCGACTACAAAGTCGACTTCGCGCAACAAATGATCCGGAAGACTGATCATAATGCGTTTCGTATTGTGTAAATTGGCCACCGAACGGACACCCCCAAAGATTTTCCAACAAGCACCCTATTTTCCAGTATGCATGAGACAGCGGAGAAATATACGAATCATCTTGTAACACTTCTAGAAGAAGCTTTCGTTTTCCTGCCGAATTGAGTAAATATTCCTATCCAATATTATCCTAGTAGAGGATTCACGACCGATACCACTTCGCCGTTGCTGCGATATACTCGAGGTACTCTAGCCGCCAGCATGCAGGTGAGCTCGTAATTAATCGTGCCGAGCTTATCCGCGACTTCCTCGACCGATAACCACTCGGCTCCTTGCCTGCCGATCAGAATCACTTCTTCTCCGGGTTCGATCTCCGCTTCCCCCGCAGCCTGCGCATCGTTCAATCGAATCATGCATTGGTCCATGCAGATCGTACCTAACACCGGAACCCTTTTCCCCCGAACGAGCGCTTCCGCTTGGCCGCTTAACATCCGGCTGAATCCGTCCGCGTAACCGATCGGCAAAGTACCGATAGTTTCTTCTTCTTGCGTGAAGTAACGCGTGCCGTAGCTTATTCCTTCCCCCGCGGCCAACGTTTTGACGTGCACGACGGAAGTTTTCAGGGTCAGCACCGGCTCAAGCATGACCTTCCGCGCGTTCACTTCGACGCTCGGATACAGTCCGTACATGCTTATGCCTAAACGAAGCATATTACCCACATAATTCGGAGAATCTATCCCGGCCGCGCTATTTCCCGAATGAATAATAGGAATTTCCATCCCGCATCGGCGCACGTAGTCTACGACTCCAGCGAATCTCTCGGCTTGAAGCAGCGTGTATCCTTTATCCCTCTCGTCCGCGCGGGCATAATGAGTATAAAGTCCTTCGATTTCCAATTGCGGAAGCTTGAAAGCCCGTTCAAGGAAAAGCTCGGCGTCTTTGCCGGGAAGCAACCCGAGTCGACCCATCCCGGAATCGATTTTAACGTGCGCTTTCAACTTTCGTCCGTCCACGGAAAGTTTAGCTATCTCGTCCAGCATCTCTTCCCGAAATAATGTAACGGTAATTCCTTGTTGCTTGGCTATCGGATAACCCTCGGGAGGCGTATACCCTAAGACCAGAATAGGAGCGTCAACCCCCGACGAGCGCAATTGCAACGCTTCATCCAAGAAGGCTACACCCAAATAATCGGCGCCTGCGGCTACCGCTCTTCTAGCAATTTCTACTGCCCCATGCCCGTACGCATTCGCCTTGACGGATGCCAGCAGTTTCGTGCCGGTTGCCAAATGCTTACGGAATGCCCCGATATTATGGTCGAGGGCATCAAGAGAAATCTCGGCCACGGTTGGCCGGTAATAACAGTCCACGGACCGCTCACCTACCCTGCTACTGCTACTAAACCCACAATAAAGTAATGTTACCGGGAGGAAGGGACGCTGTCAACGATATTAAGCAGGCAACGTTTTCCTTTAGGGTTCGAAAGAAGGCCAATCTCTATTAGATTGGCCTTCTTTCCTTCCTTATTTGCCCGATGATTGCTCCATCGATTGGGCGATGCGAACCATATCATCATGAGGAAGATCTTCGCTGGTCAGACGGTATTCCACTCCGTCGTAGCTCCAAGTCAACGTGCTCGTGTCGCCTTCGGTCAAATGTCCTAGAGTAAAGCCCAGGTCGAGCGTGATGCCTTCGCTAAGGGTTACGGCGCGATCCTTGGATACCGACTCGATGATCGTAAAGTCGTAGCTACCCGTGTAGCGAAGCATAACGCCTTGGTGATCGCCAAGCTGCAGGTCGCTCGTATCTTGGTGTTCGACTCCGACAGGCAATGCTTCCAAGTCCGGCTCGATGACCGTAAGTCCGACGTCTACGGCAGGCTCTTCGCTGCCTTGGCCGGTCGTTCCCTCTTGATCCGGTTCCGCGGAAGTCTCGTCATCCGGGGCAGTTGAGCCTTCCGGAGAGGCGCCGGCATCCGGAGAGGTGCCGGCATCCGGAGCGGCCGAACCGTCGGGACTGGCGCTGCCGCTCGGAGTTTCCGAAGTCTTGGGATTCGAATTCGGAACGACTCCCATATTCTTATCCATATCGAATACGTCTTTGTCGTATTTCTTGTCGAACTCGAAGGAATCGAAGGTTACCTCGACCATCTTGGTGCCGTTCGCATCCGATACTTCAACGTGCTTAGGCGCGTAGTTGTTCTGTGCCAACCAGATTTTCTGCCTGGCGAACGACCCGTTCTGATAGTTGCCGGCCATTACGTCGAATACGTAGCTGTCCTTCTCCGTGGCGAACTGTCGTTGATTATCCAGAAGAATGCTTTGGGCTAAAGTCTGATATAAGTAAACCTGTCCTTGATTGTCCGGCCAATCGCTCTGGAAACGATAACTTTTGTTCAATTGCGGGGTAAGGACGAATACCCCTTCGTCATTGCGAAGCACGATTTGCGTGATGTCCCGTTTCGCGTTGGTAAGCGAGATCCGGTACCGATCAGGCTTCTGGTACAGCACTTCTACCTTATACTCCAGCGGCTGCTGACCCGTATATAAGGTCATCGTACCGCTGCCTTGATAACTCTCCATCTTGCCAACGACTTTGTCCAAGTCCTTCACGATCGAATCCGCGTTTTTGCTCCCGCAACCGGCCAAGATGATGACCGAGAACAAGGCAATAGCGGTGATCCATGAAATCCGACGACGCATGCGATCCACCCCTCTGCACATTAATAATTCCATGGTTCATGTCTATGAGGGGACTTGACCAATTATGCAGACGAGTTCCGGCTTGGCTTACGGACAACCGGTAACATGCTTATGTAGGATGAAGCGAAGCTCGAATATGTGAAAAATGAAAAACCCTTAACCGTAATCCGTCGAAAGTACTCCACTACGACGGATTGCGGCAAGGGTTTGAATCGAAGAATGCGTTGCAGCGAAAGCCTCTCGTTATCAGGCCTTAAAGCTTTGAAGCAAAGGCATGATTTGCTTGACCATTCCGTATCCCATTTTCATCATGGGCCATGCTTTTCCCATAAAGCCCATGATGCCGCCTAAGCCGCCAAAACCGCCTAAGCCGCCTCCCGCAGTCGCGGCTCCCGCTCCTGCTCCTAAACCGGCTCCAGCCCCTAGTCCAGCCCCTGCTCCCGCAGGGTTGGCACCTCCGCCGAATAACCCTCCGCCGCCTAGCATGGAGCCTAGCATGCCGGGAATAAAGCTGGAAACACGCGCTTTTTTATTAGAACGTCTGGAAGAAGAGCTCCCTCTACGCTTTTGCGGAGCTTTACGACCGGAAAAAATCAATTGTCCATGTTCCGCGCCGGTAACGACCCCAATGTACTTGCTACCGTCGATTAATTCGATACACACCGGTTTTCCGATCCATTGCTTAGCATTTCTACTCGTAACCTTGGTATGCGCAGCCATCTTATACATCACCTCTTTTCCACATGTACTACAATCTATTCAGACGAAAGGGAAACGCCTGTACAGAAGTGCCCCCAGATGGAATTAGAGGTTAGCCTAAATTGGTGAAATGAGACTAAGACGCACGGTTCACGGTTAATCGAAGCCTCTTTTGTAAAATAACCTTATCGATATTCTGGCGCACCATAACGAGCATGCCGCGAATACGACTCCCCAGAAAATCGCCGGCACGTGCGTAGCTCGGCTTAATCCGGCGGCATCTCCGGCCGCTGCGGGGTCTTGCAGCGCGATCGTCAGAATAATCAACGCGCTGACCACCGACTCCACCAAGCAAATGAAAGCTACCAATAAGTAGAAAAACTTGGTCAATCCTGCCTTCGATAAGACAAAGATAATAATAGAAAGAACGGCGAATCCGCCGCACCATGCCATTCCGTAACCGTTGCGCACGAATAGCGCGAGACCGAGCACGGAGATTGCCGCGATGACGACGAGTCCGACCTTCTCCTTCTTCCGCGAATGGAGGAAAAAGAGCAGCATCGCGAATAATGCGGAGCCGACATAGCCGGCCAACGAGATCGGAACGGACTTCCAAGCTGTGGAATAAGAGGAATACGTCACGCCGCTCTGATCCGCATACAGATGAATGAACATTACATCCCCCGACAGAAGCAGGGTCGCGAGAGCATGCGAGAGCTCGTGGACTAACGTATCTACGTTGCGGAAAAATTCGGAAAACGGAATGAAACGCGTCAGCAATGCCGCAACCGCCAGGAACGCGGCCGTCTTCAACCAGGATGAAATAGCTATCTCCTCTTTCTCGATACCGTAAAATCAGATAGATTATACCATTAAATAATTCATCCTGGCGTACTCGGCCGTTAAGTAAAAAACCGAATGCCAATGGCACCGGTTAGTGACTTTCTATTAGCAGTCAAGCGGGAAACAAGCCGTTCATTCGGAGGCGGAGGCTAATAAATCTTCCTTCCTAGCTTGTCGGCAATTCCGCTCTTGCGGTAAAAATAAGTATTCATCCTGTCGCGCCATTCGCGGGCATGCTCCGCCTGCTCCTTCAGACGCTCGGCTACCTGCCTATGGAGCCCATCGTCCAACGTACCCTCGAGGCCGTTCCAATCTTCTCTCAGTTGCTCAGCCCGCTCCGCGCCGTCAAAGCGCGAGTCGTAAATGTGCTGAATAACCGTTGAGCCGGAATGGAGCACGTGCGTATACGGCACATGATGAAAGAACAGAAGGAGTTCGTCGGGGCAGCGCTCGACGGATCCATAGACATAAGCGTTGCTTCCCATGTATTGCCCCGCGTAACCCGTCCCCGATTGGACCGTCCGATCGACGCCTATGCCATGGCAATCGGCAAAGTGATAAGTACCCCACTTCGAATATTCGTATCCGTCCACGTCAGGCCCGTAATGATGTCCGGGATTAACCATCCAGCCGACTCCGAGCGGAGCCGTATACGACTCGTATATGCTCAACGATTCCATCAGCATGGAAACGATCGTTCGGACGAGTCGTTCCTCGCCGCCGAAAGTAAGCCTTGCCCATTCCTCGGCAATCGCCTCCGCGGAAATCTCCGTGTCCCAAGCCAGCCTGCCGTATCCGTACAAATTGGCCTGCGCAAGCAGATGACCCGTCCAATTCTCATCGTCGCCGATATTAGAGACGGCCGCTATTCCGCCGTAACGTCTACCGTACGCGCTGCCGTTGATGATATTTTTGACGCTGGAGGCTTCTTCCTTGGCATAGGTTTCGAAGTCGAGCGCTTCTTTCCACTGCGGAACTAGATAGCACAGATGCCTTTGCTGGCCCGTATACTCCTGCGTAATCTGGAACTCTATCATTTGATTCGTCGATTCCATCGCTCCGAATAGGGGAGAAACAGGCTCCCTCACTTGGAAATCCATCGGGCCGTTCTTTATTTGCAGAATGACGTTGTCGTGAAACCGGCCGTCCTGCGGAGTGAAATGATCGTATGCCGCCCTTGCCCGGTCCGTCGACCGGTCGCGCCAATCCTGCTTGCAGTTATACACGAAGCATCGCCAGATCACGACGCCTCCGTGCGGCAGTAACGCTTCGGCCAACATATTGGCGCCGTCCGCATGGTCGCGATCGTAAGTAAACGGACCAGGCCGGTTCTCCGAATCGGCTTTGACAAGAAATCCGCCGAAATCAGGGATCGCCGCATAGACCTGCTTAGTTATGGCGACCCACCACTCTCTAACGCCCGGATCAAGCGGATCGGCCGTCGAAAGTCCTCCGATTTCGATCGGGCTCGCGAAATTAATGCTCAAGAACAGCTTGATGCCGTAAGCGCGGAACACGTCCGCCAGCCTCGCGACATCCGGCAAATATTTATCCGTCAAGAACATCGTTTCGTAATGGTGCACGTTCACATTATTGATCGATATGGCGTTAACGCCCGTGGAGGCTAACAGCCTCGCATAATCGCGAACTCGCTCCGTATTGTTCGTAATCTCATTGTTTAGGTAGAAAATCGACTTTCCGGCATAACCGCGCTCGATACTTCCGTCGATATTATCCCATTGGTTAATCATGCGTAACCCGTTCTTAGGGTTCTCCGCAAGCTCAAGCGACTCCAAGTCAGATGTACTGCCGGTGCCCAGAAGCCTTAGAAAATGGAATACGCCGTATAGGATGCCCGCAGCCGTAGAAGCTCCGATCGCGATGCAGCCTGCCTCCGAATTTGTCCGGATGGCGTAGCCTTCCGGTCCGATCGCCGCTTGCGTTGCTACATCGAAAGTTCGAGCGACGAGTTCGTTGCCTCCTTCGAACGTACCGAGCGCGATGCAATAGTCGCCATCCGAAATACCGGAAGACGCCGGCCGAATACCTAGCATAGACTCGATTCCGTTCATCAGCTCCGCTACGGCGGAGCCGATAACCTCGCCGTCCTCGGCTACAACTACCCTGCCGCACCAAGTTACGCCCGATTTCAGAAGCTCCTCCGATTCAAGATGTCGATATCCGAGCCAGCCTACATACGCGGCGTCCGCATGCAACGCCTCATTCATCGGCCGTCCACCACTCGCCAGAAGCTCCGTTTGGGCTGATGATTCTCATCGAATAACAGCGGCCAATTTTTCCGGCCCCGAACCGGAAAGTTATCCAGCCAAGTATAATCGTCCGCGGCGCCCCAGAACGTAACCGAATCGATGACATCCTTGTATTCCCGGAGCAGGTTGAAAACCGCTTCATACTTCCGCGCTTGCAGCTCGAGAAGCTCTTCGGGCGGTGCGGTCAGATCGGCCCTTACGTCATCGAAACGGAAGAGCGACAGGTCCATCTCGGTCAGATGCAGCACTAGGCCGAGCGAAGCATACTTCTCGATCGCGGCCCGGATCTCATCCAATCCGGGATCGAACAAGTTCCAATGCGCTTGCAAGCCTATGCCGTGCACAGGCACGCCTTGGGAGAGCAACGATTTCAATAGTTCGTAAATCTTATCCCGCTTCTGCGGGTGCGATTCATTGTAATCATTGTAGAAGAGCAGCGCTTTCGGATCCGCTTCGTGGGCGAATTCGAAAGCTTTGGCGATAAACCCCGGACCGGCAATATCAAGCCATGGCGAAGAACGCAGCAGTTCGGGCCCTTCATCGGCTATTGCTTCATTAACGACATCCCAAGCGTAAATATCTCCCTGGTATCGCCTTACAACGGTATCGACATGCAATTTCAAGCGGGCAAGCAACGTCTCGCCGCTAACCGGACCTCCCTCGCCGTCTTGGAAAAGCCAGTCGGGAGCCTGATTATGCCAGACGAGGGTGTGTCCTCTCAGCTTCTTACCGTGCTCCCGTGCATAATCGACGATTTTGTCGGCCGCTTCAAAAGTATAGGAATTCTCCCAAGGATGAAGTCTCTCGAATTTCATCTCGTTTTCCGCGGTCAAGCTATTATAATGATTGGCGATCAAATCCCCCGACTGGGCTATCGTTCGGGGGTTCACCGCCGCTCCGATATCGAAACAACCGTGGAATGCTTCATATAATTTGGGTATGCTTCGGTTTATGTTGTCTACCAATTCAATCATCCTCCCATTAACCCTTCACGCCGCCGACCATCATCCCTTTGACGAAATACTTCTGCAAGAACGGATACATGAGGATCATCGGGACTGAAGCTACGATCGTCATCGTTGCGCGTACCGCGAGCGGCGTAACCGCGTTCGCCGCGGCATCCGGATTCGAGAACGCGCTTGCCGCCGAAGAAGACGCGCTTGAATTTTGAAGTATTTTTTGAAGCTCATATTGCAACGTACTGAGTTTGATATTCGATGAATTGTACAAGAATACATCGAGCCAAGAGTTCCATTGATAGACCGCCGTGAACAACGCTACCGTCGCAAGAACAGGAAGGCACAGCGGCAGGACGATGCTGAAGAACGTCCTGAATTCACCCGCTCCGTCTATTCTCCCGGATTCCAGGATGCTATCCGGAAGTCCATCGATGAAGGATCGGATAAGAATGAGGTTAAAGACGCCGATCAAGCCCGGCCAAATATACACCCAGAAGCTGTCGATCAAGCCCAAATCGCGAATGTTCAAATAGTTCGGGATAAGACCCGGATTAACGTACGCGGTCAGAACGAAAGCAATCGTGATGAATTTCCGCAGCACGAAGTCTTCCCGGCTGATCGTATACGCAACCATTGCCGAACAGAATACGGTTGTAATCGAACCTATGACCAGTCGGAGAATCGAGATCAACGTCGCATGGAATATCGTCGACTGCTGGAACACGTATTTGTAATTCTCAAGAGACACGTCTCTCGGCCAAATATAGATGCCACCCCTGATTGAATCCATCGCTCGGTTCAACGATAACGCGAGCGTGTTCAAAAAAGGATACAAGGTGACGACCATCAGCAAACAAAGGAAGATAATATTTAAGGTGTCGAAAATTCTGTCTCCTAGCGAAGCGTTTCTGCGGGAAAGCTTCTTGGGCGCAGTTCCTGTGGCTAGATTTGCCATCCGGTGATCCTCCTTTAGAACAGTCTGCTCTCGCCTGCGCGTTTCGCGATATTATTCGCGATGAACAACAATACAATGCTGACGAGACTCTTAAACATACCTGCCGCGACAGCTAGAGAAAAGTTGCTTTGGTTAATCCCGTAAGTGAGAACGAATATATCAATGTTCTCGGAATAGTCGATGTTCATCCCGTTTTTAAGCAGATATTGTGCCTCGAATCCCGATTCCATCAAATTCCCGATATTCAAGATAAGCAATACGACGATAACCGACTTGATGCCCGGCAACGTAACGTTCCACATTCGTCTGAACCGCCCCGCTCCATCCATTTCCGCCGCTTCGTACTGCGCGGGATCGATCGTAGCCATCGCGGCCAAGTACACGATCGTATTCCACCCGAGGTCTTTCCAAACAGTCCCTAGTCCCAATATGGTCCAGAAATCTTCCGGAATGCCGAGAAACAATATTTCCTGGCCTTTCTCGATCATGCCTAATTTAATCATCAACACATTGATAATGCCATCCGGGGCGAGCGTCGCTTGAATAATGCCTGCGGCAACGACCCAAGAGAGAAAATGCGGCATATAAGTAACCGTTTGTACGACACGCTTAAACAAAACCCCGCGTAATTCGTTGAGCAAGAGCGCGAGAATAATCGCGGTAACAAAGCCAAGAACAAGATTAATTCCGCTCTGAGCAAGCGTATTTCTTAACACGCGCATAAATCGTTCGTCGTGAAAAAGAAATGTAAATTGATCGAAGCCGACCCATTCTTGTTCCGAGAAGCTTTTCGCCGGTCGGTACTTCTGAAAGGCCGTCGTCCAACCCCATAGCGGCAAGTATTTGAAAAGAAAGAGCCAAACGAGAAAAGGAACCGACATCAAGACGAGCATCCGTTGTTGCACGAGCTTCTTAAAGAAAAGTTTCAGTCCAGTCGGCTTTTGATCAGACGTCATGGAAGACGTTTCAGATTCGATGTTGCTGTCCATATTCATTCTCCTTCCGGACCGTTCAAGACTAAGTAGAATAAGCGAAAGGCGACTTGCGCGAGCCAACTAGCACGCATAAGCCGGCCTTTCGCTTATTACTTATAATCGCTTACTTGGCAGCTTCGATAGCGGCTTTAATTTGTTCCGTATACCATTTTTCGTATCCAGCGGTGTCAATCTTGCCGAATGCGGTTAAATATTCGTCCCATACTTTGTCGAAATCGGCCGGTTTCGCCAGCACAAGCTTCGGATAGAACTTCTTCGTGATTTCGTCTTTCGTCGTTTCCCAAATTTGTTCAGGCGAGCCTTGTGCTTTCGGAATACCCCATGCAGGGAACCACACGCGTTCGTCCGGATCAGCGAAGAGCTCAGCGTACGTTTTAACGCCGTATTTTTCGAGAATCATTTTGTCCGCATCCGTCAAGCTCATTTGGAATACTTCCGGTTGATAGCCCGGCGCAAGCGCGTTGCCGTCGGCTAGCGTGGAATTCGTGCCGTATTGCGGCCAATCCCATGCATAGTATCTGAATCCGAATTTCAGGTTGAACGGCTCGTCGATTTTGGCGATTTGCTCTGCCGTACGTAAGAAGCGACCCTTGTCGTCCACTTCATATGTCTCGCCCTTGATCCCCCAGCTTCTAAGAACTTGGTTCTCTTCCTTCAGCAGGTTATCCCAGTATTCCATAATACGTTCTGGATCCTTTGCGCTTACGCTGATGCCGATACCACGATTTTTAACGAATCCCGGAGGATCTTGTAGCTGGTCTTTGCTGCCATCCCATGTGAGCGGCATCGGTTGGTATACGAAATCGTCTTGCGTTGGATCTTGTCTTGCAGCGTCCGTCAGCAGGTTGCGGGCATTGCCCGTTTGCCAGCCGTAATCGAAGAATCCGACGACTTTTTTGGAAGAGAGCTTAGCAAGATATTGATCGTAGTTATCTACGAAGGAAGCTTTATCGAAAAGACCTTTGGCATTGAAATCGTTCAATTTTTGCAACCAATTCTTAGTGGAATCAGTCGTGTAATAAGTCTTTGCTTCGAATGTTGACATGTCGACTTCGACGTTGCCATCGTTCGGATACCCATCCAAGTGCATCGGCACGTTGGAGGTCGCGAAGAATCTCCAGTCATGCGTCAGGGTAACGAGTCCGGTCAAATTTTCGTCTTTGTGCTTGGCGACGAATTCCTCGATCAGATTCATGTACTCTTCAAGCGTTTTGATCTTCGGATAACCCGCTTCTTTCAACACGCGGCGTTGTATCCAGAACGCGCCTTGGTTGATGTTCGGATCCGCCGTATAGCCGCCGACGACGTTGGAGAACGGAATGAAGTAAATTTTGCCGTCCGCCGCTTTCATTTGACTAAGGTATGGGCCGTATACGCGCTTAATATTCGGGTATTTTTCAATCATGTCGGTCAGGTCGATGAAAGCGCCTGCGTCAAGAAGTTGGTCGATACCGGCATCCGGGTTGATGACATCCGGATAATCGTTAGAGGCGATCATCGTACCGATTTTCGCTTTCAGGTCGCCTACCAAGTGTTCGATTTTGAAGTTGACGCCGGTCTGATCTTCGAGAACTTTACCGATTGTCGTCTCGTTCGTGTTCACATCCGGTGCATTGGCTACTCCAAGGAAGTAGCTGAAGGTTACTTTGTCCTTAGGGGCTTCCGAAGCTGGCTCCGAAGCCGGAGCGCTTTCCGAAGCTGTAGGACTGCTACTAACTGCACTAGACGACGCTTCGCTACCGTTATTCTTGTTATCTTTCGAACAAGCTGCGGTGAATACCAGAACAGCGGCCAAACAAGATAATAATAATTTTTTTGACAAACGATTCGAGCCCCTTCCATGCATTATGTTTTTGTAAGCACTTTCATTATAGAATGATTTGAGGGCTTTGTTTACCCAATAAACTATAGTCCTTACTTTGAAAAGCATATATCGTCACAACCCATCGACAGGAATCCGCAGCTTAATAAACGTCCCCCGATTAGGCGCGCTTTCGATCAAGAACTGAAATTGATCCCCGTAAATAAGCTTCAGCCGATAGATGACGTTCTGCACGCCTATCCTCTCCCCGATCTCTTCTTCCGTATCCAGGAAGCCGTAGAATCGATTCACTTTCTCCTCATCCATCCCGACGCCGTTGTCACGAATAGCGAACACCAAATTATCCCGTTCCCGTTCGATGCGTACTTCGATCTTCCCGCCGCTCTTGACGGGTTCAATTCCGTGTATGCTTGCATTCTCCACGAACGGCAAAAACATCATTTTGGGCACGATGCAGGTTCGCGCCGACGGATCGACGATCAGATGATATTCCAATCGGTCCTCGAACCGATATTTTTGAATTTCCAGGAAACATACGATGAATTCCATTTCTTCGCTTACCGTAACCCGATCTTTGCTCCAGGTGAGCGAAGTCCGGAATATTTTGGCCATGTTATGAATGATTTTGGCCGTTTCCGTCTCGTTCTTGACCACGCTGCGCATTCGAATGGTCTCGAGGGCATTAAATAAAAAGTGCGGATTGATCTGGCTTTGCAGGGCGTTCAATTGCGCTTGTCGACGTTCGAGTTCGAGCGATTTCTTCTGTATATCCGCGACATATACATCGTCGATCAGGCTTTTCACTTGTATGGTCATACGATTGAATTCGCTCGTTAATTGACCGATCTCATCGTGATACTCGACTTGTTTAATCGTATCGAAATTTTGGTTCTTCACTTTCTTCATATGTTTGAGAATGTGCCTCAGCCTTACGTTCATCGATCGAGTAATCCATAAAATGATCAACGTCGGCAAGAGGATATTGATACAGGCGAGCACGAAAACGAACTCCCGCGATTGGCGTACCTCCTTCAGTACCTCCTCGGACGAGATCGTACCTACGATGCGCCATCCTTCCAAATAACTGACATTCTCGTATTTCGTTTCAATTTCTATCGCGTCGGACGGGAATACGAGCGATGAATAGTCCAACGAAACTTTCGTCCAATCGACATGGGGATCGGTCGTATATTCGATCTGATTATCGTTGTTAATTAAGTAAATGTTTCCATTCAAATTAAGGTTTCGGAAAATTTGCTGTATCGAAGTTGTTTTCATCTCGATTTTCAATATTTTTTCGAACTGATTTTTCGAGCCGTAATAATTCATTCTACGAATAACGCTGAACACGTCCCTCGTGCCACCGTTCTTGGAGTATGAATCCTCTCTTTCCGTTCGAACGAAGACAGGCTGCGAGGATTTGCTATCTTTAAGCGCGTGGTACCAATCCGATTGTTTCACTTCGGGCGTGATGTCTCCGACGCCGCCGGAGTGCAGCATGGTCGGATTGTCGATATAAATCTTAATATTCTGGACATCGTTATACGCCGGGGTATAGCTGTTCAATATCCGTCGAAAATAGGAGTCGTAGACTTCAATGTAATCGACCGGATTCTCGTATTTCATTTCCAGTATTTCGTTTAAGTTAAAGTCCGTATTGAAAACCATCGAAACCGTTATCGTAGCTTCGATTTTAGCCTGAAACTCGTTTTTGATCTGTTCTACCGCTCTCGAAATATCCTTCATCCTTTGGTTTTTTACGTTCTCCGTCGTTACGCGATAGAAGATCACGTTCGTTAAGACGATCGGAACGAAGACGGACAAAATATAGAGGATCAGCATCTTGTTGCGCAAACGGACGTTATTCAGGCTCAGACTCGGCTTCATGCGGAAATTCCCCTTTGTCGGATGGTCGGGTTACAGCAATTTATTCCGGTATTCCGTTGGCGTCATGCGTTCGATCTTCTCGAACTGCGTGACGAAATAATCCGCGCTGCTGAAGCCCACCTTCTCGGCTACCTCATAGATGCGCATATCCGACGACTGCCGTAGCAGCTTCTTGGCTTCGTTCACTCTTATTTGCAATAGAAAGTCATTGAAATACACTCCGTAAGTTTTCTTAAACAGCTGTCCGAGATAGACCGGATTGATGTAAAACTCGGCGGCGATGCTCTTCAGGCTGATATTGCTCGAATAATTCGCCTCGATGTAGCTGCGAATTTTCTGAATAGCTCCCTTCAATTGCACCTTCCGCAAATGCGCTATGCAGTTCTGACTTTCAACGACGAACTCGGTGAACAGCCTCTTCAATTCGGATAACGACAAGTTCAAGTCGTGCCAACCGACAATCGGCTCCAAGGACGCGAGGGACCGTTCATCTCCGTCCATGCTGCGGATCGCTTTGGTAACTCCGAGCACGCATTGATGAATGTTCATTTTGACGGCTTCCGGGGCATATCTTTTATCGCGAAAATCCAGAAACAATGAGTCGATAGTCGCTTTCACCGCATCGGATTGCAGCTCTTCGATTTGTTCGATGAACCGATTGAAATCGCCGGCATCGATACCGACGTAATTCAGCCCCTCCGATCGAACCTGATCGTAAATGACGATACGGCCGTCGTCATGGATATATTTGTACAATAACGCTTCCTTGGCTGTCTTATAGGATTGCGGGACGTCCATCAGGCGGAAAACAGGTGTTCCGAAATAAAGAAAAATGCTGCAGTCCGCTTCGGAAAGCGCTTCCTTAATTCTTAGCGCAAACAGCCGAACCTCTCCTCCGAACCGTTCGAGCACCCTATCAGGCACGAGAATGCCGATACGATTTCGATGCTCGTGCAAGTAGATTGGCTGATCGTCCCCGGTCTCATGACGAATCGCGAGATGAACGATCTCCTTGAAAGACGCCGTAGGCGCTTGAACCCCGCTTTGACGCCACGGATGGTTGTCGTTCAGTTCAGCGAACATGTAGAACAATCGGTCGTTTGGACGAAGCATCAAGCGTTGTTCCCATTCGGCCACGAAAGCTTCGTCTGCCTCCCCTTTAATGAGCGATTCGATCATGGCACCGGTCAACAACCGCTCATTCCGGACATACTCTACCCGATTCTGTTTAAGCCTCTCATTTAGCTTTCTAAGTGTTTTGGAGAAATCTATCTCGTCTATCGGCTTAAGAATGAAATCGTGAACTCCGTATCGTACGGCTTGTTGCGCATATTTAAAGTCGCTGTAGCCGCTTATGATAATGAATACTGGACTTACCGTCTTTTCCTCGACGATGCGCCGGATAAGCTCAAGACCGTCCAGTACGGGCATGGTAATATCAGTGATGACCAGATCCGGCCGAATGCGCTCGATGAGCTCCAGAGCATCCTCGCCGTTGTCTGCCTCCGCTACAATTCGAAAGCCGCATGCCTCCCAATCGATCAGTTTCATTAAGCCTTTGCGAGTATATACTTCGTCGTCGACCAGGATAGCGTTATGTAAATGCATCAAACCATCCCCCCAATTATTGCATCTTGTATTTAGTTTACCAGAATACTAGAGGATTCTCTTATTTTAGGAGATGAAAATTACAGTTTCATACTACCATACTAGTGTGGTAGTATGGGAGGAAAATAATAGGAGGTGAGGAGATGAACTTGAATCCACCTCAGCGAGAATCCGCAGGGAACTCCGTCTATACCCGGTTAAAGCAGCAGATCTTGACTCTGGAATTGCTTCCGGGCACGGTTGTGTCCGAAAAAGAAACCTCTTCGGTATTCCAAACGAGCCGTACTCCCGTAAGGGAAAGCTTCGTTCGGCTTGCCCAGGAAGGGCTGGTGAACGTATTGCCGCAGCGCGGGACCCAGGTGTCCCTTATCGATTCCGAGCTCGTCGAGGAAGGGCGTTTCATGAGGGAACAAATCGAGAAAGCGGTCATCAGGCTTGCCTGCGAGAGCTTTCCCGAACGGATGCTTGAGCAATTGGAAGCGAACCTCGAATTGCAGCAAGTGAACATGGTGGATTGGGACTACCAACGAATGTTCGAGCTGGACGAAGCGTTTCATCGAATATTATTCGAGGGATGCCGCAAGCTTCAAACCTGGTATGTTATCCAGCAGATGAACTCCCACCTGAACCGGAGCCGAATGCTGTGGCTGATAACCGATCGGCATTGGATGCCTCTGCTAGAACAGCATAAGGATATGGCGGATGCGATCCGAAGACGCGATCCCGACCAAGCCGAAAGCGTGATGAAGAAGCATTTGAACCTGAATATCTCGAATATGAATCAGTTAAAAGCTATTTATCCGAATTATATCAGATAAAAAGGCGGTGTAAGGATGCGCATGGTTTTTCGATGGTTCGGCGAAGGCAACGATACCGTTTCCCTGCAACAGATCAGGCAGATTCCGGGTGTCGAGGGCATCGTATGGGCACTCCATGATTGTCCGGTAGGAGAAGAATGGCCGATGGATGCCGTCTCGGCCGTTCGGGATCAAGCCGAAATAGCCGGACTTCATCTCGATGTCGTTGAAAGCGTAAACATACATGAGGACATAAAGTTGGGATTGCCGACCCGAGATCGCTACATCGATAACTACATTCGTACGCTCGAGAAGCTCGCGCTTGTCGGAGTCAAAGTCGTTTGCTACAACTTCATGCCCGTGTTCGACTGGGTACGGACGGACCTTCGCAAACCATTGGAAGACGGCTCGACGGCGCTTTTCTTCGAAAAAGCCAAAACGACCGATATCGATCCTTCCGAGCTTGTTCGTATGATAGTTAGCAATGGGGATTTAAGCATGCCCGGTTGGGAACCGGAGCGGCTTGCGCGCTTGGCGACTTTATTCGAATCCTACCGGGGCGTCACGGAAGAACGTCTTTGGAGCAATCTAGAGTATTTTCTTGAAGCGATCATTCCCGTAGCAGAACGTCTCGGCATTCAAATGGCAATCCATCCGGACGACCCGCCTTGGCCGATCTTCGGATTGCCTAGAATTATCACTAACCAAACGAATTTACGCCGATTTCTGAATCTGTATGACAGCCCCGCAAATGGCATTACGCTGTGCAGCGGTTCTCTTGGAGCAAACCCGGACAACGACATCGTTTCAATGATTCGAGAGTTTGCCGATCGAATTCCGTTTGCCCATATACGTAACGTGCGCGTTTACGAGAACGGCGACTTTATCGAGACGTCGCATCGGACGCAAGATGGAACCGTCGATATCGCCGGTATCGTGAAAGCCTTCCATGACGAGGGCTTCAAGGGCTACTGCCGGCCCGATCACGGAAGACATATTTGGGGTGAAATAAGCCGCCCGGGTTACGGTCTTTACGATCGCGCGCTAGGTATTATGTATCTTTGGGGAGCATGGGATGCGCTTGAACGCTTACGAACGTTAAGCGAAAGGAGGGAGCCGTCATTAGGGAATGGCCTAAGCATTCGTCTTTAGAAGGGAAGGTCGCGGTTATCACCGGAGGTTCGGGAATTCTTTGCCGGGAGATGGCTTTCGAGCTTGCGCGGCAAGGCGTGAAGGTGGCGGTTCTGAACCGGACCGCGGAGAAAGGCAACGCCATCGCAGAACGAATTCGTAGTGATGGATTCGAAGCTATGGCTACCGTTTGCGATGTGACCGATGCCGATAGCGTCAAGGAAGCCGAATTGCGCGTTCGCGAGGCTTACGGACCTTGCGATATTCTGATCAACGGGGCCGGGGGCAATCATCCGAGCGCCAATACGACCCATGAAATCTTCCTAACGGAAGATTTGAACCATCGGGATGTAACGACCTTCTTCGATTTGAGCGTACAAGGGTTTCGCGGCGTATTCGATTTGAATTTCATCGGTACTTTGATTCCAACCCAGGTGTTCTCCAAAGGAATGATCGGACGTCCGGGTGCCGTCGTCATCAACCTTTCTTCGATGAGCGCTCCTAGTCCGATGACTAAGGTTCCCGCTTATAGCGCCGCTAAAGCAGCCATAAATAATTTCACCCAATGGCTTGCGGTTCATCTCGCCGAGGCGGGAATTCGAGTTAACGCCATCGCGCCGGGTTTCTTCTTGACCGAGCAGAACCGCAGCCTATTGACTAACCCCGACGGGACTTTGACCGAACGCTCTAACAAGATCCTCTCCCATACGCCGATGAGGCGATTCGGTGTTCCCGAGGATTTAATCGGAACGTTGCTATGGCTGGCGGACGAGGAAACCTCCGGGTTCGTGACCGGAACCGTCATCCCGATCGATGGCGGGTTCATGGCCTATTCCGGCGTATGATCCGTTTGTTGCCGCGCAAGTAAAACCGGCTTCGCCGTCTTTCACTTCGAGATAAAAGCTTGCTCTGCGGTACGATTTGACCAAATGCGAGCTATCAAAGGTTGTAAGTCAAGAGAAGTAGAATGGGAATCATCGTTATTGGAGCTGCTGGGCGCTTTTGCAATCAAAGTACGATGAAGAACATCACTTTAGATCGTGTTTCTGAATGGAATAGAACAATCGGAGGCCAATAGTCATAAAAAACATCTTTATCCAGCTTATTTCTTGAACATGCTTCAGACATACAATGAAACACATCGTATTTGAAATGGATGACTTTCATTCACCGCCAAATTGAGAGCGATCCTTTCCGCAAAATAGCCGTGCGTGACACGGTCAATTCAGCCGAGCTGTGTTAGCGCAACCACTCCGAGCTCTGTAGCCATACTTTTTATGCTTAGAGCTCCGAAAACTAACCCACTTCGAGCTGTAGCCATACTTTTTATGCTTAGAGCTTCGAAAACTAACCCACTCCGAGCTCTAACCATACTTTTTATGCTTACACGAGGGTCTGGAGCTTGGTTGGTTTGCTGGAGCTCTGCCACGAACGCTTATTTCGACCTTTGGCGCGCTTTCTCCAACTTCCTTATAGCCCTTCCTCGATAGGGGTAGCCCGAAATCTATTAAAATCTTAGTAGACAAGTAAAACGGATTCGCGTCCTTGGGACGGCAGTAAACGTTTGTATCGACCTATCAGATGAGGTTACAGAGTTCAAAAATTCCATACTTTCTGGTAGTTCAAAAAACCGCATGCGATGATGAATCGCATGCGGTTTTTTGTATAGTTACCTCTTCAAACTCCTAATGGTTACGGTAGTTCGATAGAAACCTCGCGACGCGCTTCCGCCGAGCGGAGTACGCCATCGATGATCGCTTGCTGAATGAGAATCTGCTCTCCGGGAATCGGAGCCGGACGTCCGTCTCTTACCGCCTCGGCGAAATCTCTCACCTTCTCGTCGAACAGGTTGAGCTTATGTCCGATCAGAGGAATCGGAGTCTGGGTATGACCGCCGTATTCATCATGGAACAACGTCATGTCCCCGATCGCTCCGTCCCATACGCCCGACCATGGCCCGCTGCCCGCCGGCGTGACTTTAAGCCCTGCATCCGTGCCAAGGAACATCGTCGCGCCTAGCGTATCCATATGCATCGCCCATGAAATCTTGAATTGAAGCACGAGATCGTTCTCGAAACGCACCATCGCCACTCCGAAATCTTCAACCTCGAATTTGCTGGCTTCCGGATGATAGAGCGGATTGCTGCCGAAGTGGTTCGACGTGAACGCGGACACCGTTAACGGACGCGGATATCCCATGGCGTTCAGAGCCATATCGAGCGAGTAACATCCGATATCCGCCATCGCGCCGGCACCCGCAAGCTTCTTGCTGATGAACGTTCCGCCCGGCATTCCGCGGCGACGGCCGCCGCCCGTTTCGGCATAGTACACCTTACCAAGTCTGCCCGATTGCACGATGTCTTGCAGCAGCTTCATGTTCGGATCGTAACGAGGCTGGAAGCCCAACGTCAGCATATTGCCCGTTTCACGTGCCGTTTGCGTCATCTCGAGCGCCTCTTGAAAAGTAACGGACATCGGTTTTTCAAGTAAAACCTGTTTACCCGCGCGCAACGCATCTACGGTCGTAATATGGTGGGATACGTTCGGCGTGCAAATGCTGACGCCGTCAAGCTCCTGCTCCAGCAATTTCTGGTGACCGTCGTAAGCAGCCGCACCCACGAGTTGCTCCGCTTCGACGAATTGGCCGGCTTTGCCCGGAATAACGTCGGCAACCGCAACGATTTCCACAAAAGGCAGTTTTCTGTAAGCCGATACGTGAGCTCTGGCGATCCCGCCGCTTCCGATAATTCCGATACGCAAATGCTTGCTCATGATATCCATTCCTTCTCTCTTCGTCTAGTGTTTAACGTACTCGGGCATCTCCCGCGTGCAGCTTGCGATACACCGTTGGCGTTACTTCGTATTTCCCCTTGAACACGGGATACAGGTAATTCGGATTCGCGTATCCGTGATTCAACGCAATCTCTTCGATCGGTTTGTCGGTGTGAATCAAGTCGGAACAGATACCCGATAACCGAACGTGTTCCAAATAATCGCGGAAGGTCGTCTGCCCCTCGCTGCGGAAAATTCGTTGCAGCTGACGCGGGCTTATATTGATCGTCTCCGCAACCTGCTCCAAGGAAATCGGCAAGCTTTCGTTGTCCTGAATATATTGAGTCGCGAGCTGGTAACGATGGAAGTTCATGTCCCGCTCCGGTATTCCTGGCTTTCCTTCCGGGCTATCGAACACGCGGGTCGTTCGTAGAAGAATTTGCACGATCGCTTGCTTCATCAACGTATAGAAGCCGGCGGGTTGCTCCTCCCATATCCGGTAAGCCTCAAGAAAACCGTTCATCGCGTGAAATCGGTCGACGACCGGAATAGCCGGCATTCGGTCAAGCGAGGTTAGGCATTCCTTCGCCTCGTTCGTTTCCAACTCATCGCCCCAACCGGTCCCTGTCCGTTGTTCAGCAAGCAAGACGATGTCCAGATGCAAGCACAATTCGTGCATCGGGTCTTCCTCGTCGGACTCCTGGTAATGAATTAAATCAGGCCCGGTCAGATAGAAAAGTCCTTCGTGAAGATCGTGGGGCTGATCGACGAGAATAACCTTCCCTTTGCCCTTCGCGATATAGTGGAATTCATACTCGGAATGCTTGTGGAAGTTAATGATTTGACCAGGCGGGAAGCTGGCAAGGTGGCAACGAAGTACCCGAATTCCATAGTCGCCCCAACGGAACTGCAGCTCCAGCCGATCAAGGGCATCCATCTTGTTAACCATTCGAGCATATGGAAAAGGACCGGGGTTGGCGGCGGATTTACGATCGTGCTGCCTCTTCGAGCCATTGTCGGCTTTGCCCGTTTCCTCCGCCATCCGGTCTCCCCCTCAACGATTATCTAGAATCAAGCCAACTCGTCGAGCTTAACCGCGCGACCTTCCGCAGCCGAACGAGTCGAAGCCTCCATCAGGCGGGTCAGATCGACCGCCGTTGCGATATTTTCCGTCGCTTCCGTACCGTTAACGATATGTCCAACCCACTGACTGAACGCTCCGGGAATTGGTTGATCTATTTCGAGCGATTCCCATTCGCTATTGCCGCCATTCGAGCGCACTACCGGCTTTCCGTCCGGGAAGCCGAATAGCAGCGAGCCTTCCGTACCGTGCAATTCGATGGAGAATGGAGAGTGGCTGTTTACAAAGCCAGCTTCCACGATACCTATAGCGCCTTCCGGGTAGCGAAGAATAGCAACGGCGTTATCTTCGACTTCCTTGCCGGTTACGTATCCGAAAGTTGCGCTGACGCTCTCCGGCATTCCTAGGAAGAGCCTTACCAGGTACATAGGGTGGCATCCGAGGTCGATTAACGCCCCACCGCCGCACTGTTCTTTCGAATAGAAATGGGCCGGCAACCAATCCTTGGTGGCACCGTTATGGGAAAGCCGGACGCGAGCCATCGTAAGCTTGCCAAGCGATCCTTCTTGAATTACCCGTTGTATGGTAAGCGTTGAACCGTCGTTAAGGCGAGGCAGCGACACCGCGAACTTCACGCCCGCTTCCCGAACGGCCGCTAGGATATCTTCCACTTCCTTGTTCGTCGGAGCGATTACCTTCTCCGTGAAAATATGCTTGCCCGCGCGTGCTGCCTTCACCATCACTTCTCGGTGAATATTCGTCGGCGCGTCTACGATAACGGCATCTATGTCATCCCGAGCCAGCATCTCGTCCAACGAAGCAAAATAAGGAACGCCATACTGAGCCGCCTTAGCTTGTCCGCGCTCGGATTGTTCATCCCATATCGCGACCAACTCCGTGGAAGGATGCTCTAAAGCCTGCTTCGTGTAATCATCCGCATGCACGTGCCAATAACTGATTTTGCCTATCCGAATCATGAGGTAGCCTCCTTGGCTCACTTACTAAAAATATACGACAACAATAACAGAGTACACAACTAATCATTCATTTATAATGAGTTTAAGTGTCATTTAAACTATAAATTTACGACATGTCGTAATGAGCTATAGGAAATTTTACACATAGAATAAGACAATGCCTGAGCAGAAAACGACTTCCCTGGCTTGATTCCGTCTCCGGAAAGGACTACGATTAAAGCAATTGAGCACTTGAAGAAGAGGAGCCTAAACAGATGATCGATCCTAAAAAAACGATACAACAAACGATAGAAACCTATTCCTCGCGTTTAACGGAAATCGCCGCCTTCATCGGTGCGCATCCGGAGCTCGGGCACGAGGAAAAACAAGCATCCGCCCTGCTCGTCTCGGAATTGGAATCCCTTGGTTATCAAGTCCAAACGGGGACTCTAGGACTCGAGACCGCATTCGTGGCCGAATATCGTTCCGCCAAGACCGGCCCGATCGTCGGCTTGCTCGCGGAATACGATGCTTTGCCGGAGATCGGACATGCCTGCGGCCATCACCTGATCTGTACGATGGCGCTCGGCGCGGCGGCCGGCTTGCGAGCGATCGTCGATCAGACGGGCGGAACGATCAGAGTATACGGAACTCCGGCCGAAGAAACGAAAGGCGCCAAGATCGATATGGCCGCAGCGGGACTATTCGACGATTGCGATATCGCGATTATGGCACATCCTTACCATAGTTACGAACGATCGGGATCGTCCCTGGCCATGGATGCCCTGCAGTTCGAATTTCACGGCAAAGCCGCGCATGCCGCCGCCAACCCCGACCAAGGCATTAATGCATTGGACGCGGTATTGCAATTGTTCAATTCCGTCAACGCCCTGCGGCAGCAGACACGCAGCGATGCCCGGATCCACGGCATAGTCTCCAGCGGCGGACAAGCCCCGAATATTATTCCGGATTACGCGGCTGCCCAATTCTATGTGAGATCCGCAGCCCGCGCCTATACCGACGAGCTCGCGCGCAAAGTAACCGCCTGCGCCGAAGCGGCCGGAATCGCGACGGGATGCAAAATGTCCGTCAGCAATTACGAGTATTCTTATGACGAGCTGCGTACAAACGAGGCGCTGTCCGAAGCATTCACGGCGAATTTGATCGCAAGCGGAATCGCTCCGGAACAAATTCACTTGAGCAACGATCACGGCTCCTTGGATCTCGGCAACGTATCCCTTCGCTGTCCCGTCATCCACCCCTTCATTAAAGTCGTAGATGAACCATTCCAATTGCATACGATCGAATTCAGGGATGCCGCACAGTCCGATCGTGCATACGAAGCTATGACGTTCGGCGCAACCATGCTTGCGAATACCGCATGCGACGTATTGACCGACGCATCGCTGCTTCGACGCATAAAGGAAGAGTTCGCGGGTTAACTCTCTTCCGCCGAGTTGTCCGACTTGTTATAGAGAAGTCGGTACTGTTCGGGCGTAAGGCCTTCCCGCTCCTTGAACCGGCGGATAAAATAACTGCTCTGATTAAATCCCGATTGCTCGGCGATCTTCTTGACGGTAAGTCCTCCCAGCACCAATAGCTTCTTCGCTCTCGCGATTCTCGCTTCTTGGAGAAAGGATGCGGGCGACCTTCCCAGCACGCGTTGGAATAACCGGCAGAAATACGTCGGGCTATATCCGGCGCGTCTGGCCATGCGCTCCAAATCCCACGCTTCCTCGCATCGCTCCGACATTTCGTCGGCCGTCTTGCGCATTCTCTCTTGATAGTCCAGGCCCGGCGCGGCAGATACAGCTTCGGAACTTCTCAATAGCTCGATCAACAGCTCGTACAGTAAAGCCGATATCTTCGTTTCGTTTCCGCTCTCGTAAACCGACGACAACCGCAATAGATTATCCGTCAAAGAACGAATCCGTTCTTGGCGGCCAAAGGTGAACAGCCACGGCTCGCCTCTACCTCTTCCCTCCAATAACGCGTCCGCTCCCGCTCCGTAAAAGTGAATCCAATCCACGGCCCACGGTTCCTTTCGATCGGAGCCGTACTTCTGTTGTTCTCCCGGCGCATACAAGAAGCCTTGACCTGGCTGAAGCTCGGTCGTATTCCCATTATGCGTGACCGTTCCCTTCCCTTCGAAGAGAAGGTGCACGACATAGTAAGTAGATAATCCCTTCGGTCTATGTTCCCCGTGCTCGGGCTCCCGTTCGTAATGTCCGCAGGATTCCGGAAACACCGCGTATCTCCCGAAGCCGGGCTTCGGCAAGTAATAGTGTAGCCTCATTTACGCACCGCATTTCACAAGATATTGCTATCAATGATAATAATATGTTATATAACGCGGTTTTGAATAGGTTTACAATATCATCAGATGACGCGATATTACTACGACAATCAAAGGGGCATACTCAATGACTTCGAAATTATTAGGATCGGATTCCTTTCAACTAGGCGTATGTTATTATCCCGAGCAATGGAACGAATCGTTGTGGGAAGACGACTTCCGACGCATGAAGGAGCTCGGGTTCAGCATCGTAAGGGTTGCGGAATTCGCCTGGACCTTGTTCGAGCCTGAAGACGGAACGTTCTCATTTGAACTGTTCGACCGCGCGCTCGATGCGGCCCATCGATACGGGTTGAAGGTGATTATGAGTACGCCAACGGCTACTCCTCCCGCTTGGTTAACGCATAGATATCCGGAAGTGCTAAATGCCCGTCAAGACGGAGTTCTCTACCGGCACGGTCAGCGAAGGCATTATAACTACAGCAGCCCCGTGTACCGCTTCTACTGCGAACGAATCGCCCGCATGATGGCCGAACACTATCGTAACCACCCTTCCATCGTTGGATGGCAGATCGACAATGAGTTGAACTGCGAGACGAGCGAATTCCATGCCGACGCCGATCATATCGCCTTCCGTCAATGGGCAAAGAACAAGTATCATACATTGGACCAGCTTAACGAAGCTTGGGGGACCGTTTTCTGGAGCCAAACTTATACGGACTGGGAGCAAGTTTTCTTATCCCGGCCTACTCCATCCAATTCTCCAAACCCGCACCAGCTGCTCGACGAGAAAAGATTTATTTCCGATAACGCGATTTCGTTCGCCCGCCTGCAAGCCGATACGATTCGGCGGTATGCTCCGAATCACTGGATAACGACGAACGGTATTTTCGGGAGATTGGACAATCATGCCTTGAACGAAGGGCTTCTGAACTTCTTCTCCTATGACTCTTATCCTCAATTCAGCTCTTTAGAGGATCCGAATAACGAAAGCTCGTTGCGGGATCGCAAATGGAGCCTGAACTTGAGCGAGGCTCGTTCGATTTCTCCACAATTTTGCGTCATGGAACAGCAATCCGGCCCGGGAGGATGGGTTAACCGAATGGACATGCCCGCGCCGAGACCCGGCCAGATGCGTCTATGGACTTATCAGTCCATCGCGCACGGAGCGGATATGCTGCTCTACTTCCGATGGAGAACCGCCACGATGGGCACCGAGATTTATTGGCACGGCATAAACGACTACCACAATCGTCCTAATCGGAGGGTTCGGGAAGCCGCTAGAATCGGAGAGGAACTCGGCAAAGTAGGCGGATTGATTACAGGAAAGAACTTTAGAGCACGATTCGCTTTTCTGGAAGATTACGATAACAAATGGGATGCCGAATACGACGTTTGGGTCACGCCGCTCAGATGGAAAAGCCGCGATTCCTGGCAAAAGGCGTTGCAGGAACGGCATATTCCGATTGATGTCGTCTATATGCGCGAAGGAACAACGCTAGAACAATTGCAGCGTTACCCTGTACTCGTGTATTCCCATGCCACCATATTGACCGAGGAACGGGCCAGTCTGCTGGATGCGTACGTCAGAAGCGGCGGCACTCTCATTATGGGCGCCAGGACGGGTTACAAAGATCAACGCGGCCAATGCCGTATGATTCCCTTCCCCGGCCTCGCCGCCGACTGGTGCGGAATCTCGGTGGAGGATTTCACGTTATGCAATCCAAGCTATCCGGCGGCGTCCGTGCAGTGGAACGATGAAGGCGCGGCGGAGATTTCTACGGCTTTATTCAACGAAGTATTGAACCTGGAATCCGACACGGCGGAGATTATGGCTACCTACACGTCCGCATACTATTCGGGTGAGGCGGCGCTCACTCGGAATCGGCACGGGAACGGTTGGGGTTGGTATTTCGGATCCGCCTTTACCGAGGATGTCGTCCATGGCATCCTCGATCGGATCAACGTATCCTCGCCCGCGGACGGCTGGGTCGAGCTCCCCAAACAAGTCGAAATCGCTATCCGGGGCGATATCGTGTTCCTGCTCAATTATAGCCACGAACCGGTTCGATTGAATTTCTTGGAGTCGACATTGAACCTGCTCGATAATCGGTCACTTGTCGGGAGCGTAGAACTCGAACCCTATGGGGTACTACTGGTTCAACGCGCATTTACCTAATACAATATGGACTAAATTAAACGTCACTTTCGTCTTCGGACGGAAGTGACGTTTAATTTAGAAAATAAATACAAGTATTATTTATCACAAATTCGCTTTGCGTGGAGACTATTTGCCATAGTCGGTCTTTCCGACTGCTATGAACGTGAAAGTCAACGCATGGTGCTCCACGTAGGTTAAAGTTTCTTTTAAATCGCTCGGCACGAAGGCAAAATGTTAGAT
>NZ_QRDY01000036.1 GCF_003386205.1 Cohnella lupini | reverse complement strand
TAGAGCGCCGTCGACAAGTCGACATTGCTTATAACAGAGCCTTTTGAGGCTCAATCTGTAGTGCTGGTTTGCCTTCCGCAGACTCGAAAGTCCGCTTCAGACGTTTGTTGTTTACGTGCGATGACTGTGCGCGATGAAACATCGCTGGCAATCAGTCACACTCTTACGCTCAATGTTCAGTTTTCAAAGAACAATTTGTGTTTCGTTTAGTAGCTTCTTCCTTGCTTATCCACCTCGTTGTCCGAGGCAGGAATTACATCTTACCGCACCGTTCGACAATTTGCAACCCTCTAAATTTACCAACTCTTCGATATTAATTAATATTTTAAGTTAATAGTTTAAGATTGCTTTAGCGGCAAGAAATATAATCTACCACGTACCGTCACATCAAATCAAGTCACAAAATATTCCAGCTCAAAACAAAGAGAGTGTCCCGAAAGACACCCCCTTGCCATGCTAGATCATGAGACTTCCTCCCCGATTGCAGATCGGGATGGCAACTTGCTTTCAATATATTGAATGAAGTAGTCCACGATTTCCGGATCGAATTGGGTGCCGGCACAAGATCGAAGTTCCTCCAAAGCCTCCAGGAAGGATTTCGTTCTCTGATAAGGCCGCTCCGTCGTCATGGCATCGAACGAATCTATGATGCACAATACGCGCGCAAGATACGGGATTTCTACGTTTTTCAATTCATAAGGATAACCTTTGCCGTCGTATCTCTCGTGGTGCAACTCGACTAACGGAACCAAATCCTTGAACTTCTCCGTTACGCTCACGATCTCCTTGCCCCATTGAACATGCTTCTTAACGATTTCCCATTCCTCGTTCGTCAGCTTCGTCTTCTTATTCAGAATATCCCTGGGGATTTCCAACTTACCGATATCGTGAATCAATGCCCCGAGAACCAATAGTCGGCGATCGATTTCGTTTAGCGCCAGTACGTCCGCCATATCCACGGCATAGGAGAATACCCGCTTCGAATGCTTAAACGTGTATACGTCCTTGGAAAGAAAGATTTTGATATGCTGCTCGATTTCATTGATATCCTGTTCGAGACTTTGCGGCAGCTCGCTTTCTTCTCCATAGATACATACCGTGTTTTTCCCTTTGGATTTGGCTGTGTAAAGAGCTTTGTCCGCCCAATCTATTAATTGGGACTTGTCATAGGTATCCTTATGGATCGCAATAACGCCTGCCGAGAAGGAGATGCAGCCGTGAGGGAGAACGTCGACTCCTTCGAACCAAGTATCGTTCGTTTTCTTCCGAAGCTTATCGATGAAGCTCTTCGCGGCGGCGTTCTCGAACCCCGGCATAATTATGGTAAACTCTTCTCCGCCGTAACGAGCGGCAAACAGATCAAGCGGCTCGCATGCTTCCTTAATGAGTTGCCCGAAGAAGGACAGAAGCCGGTCTCCCTGCGGATGACCGTATGCATCGTTGTACTTTTTGAAGTCATCCAAATCGATCATCGCCAAGGAAAGCGGAGAATCTTTCTCTTTGGCTTGATCCATATATTCATCCAGCTTCTCCTCGAAGTAACTGTGACTGTATAGTCTCGTTCGCTGGTCCGTATTCGCTTTTTCGCTCATTTCGTTGTACATCTTGAACAATTGCCTGAACGCATGGGATAACAACATCCCGATGACCAAAAACAAGAATAATCCGAAAGTATTGCTGCTGTTAATAAGAATAACCAAAACGATTGATAGAAGTAACGTGCTTAGATACGCAAATACGACGTCTTTCAGAAATGATTTAATAATCTCGAATAGTACTCCCTTGTACAGGAGAAAATAGTATACGCCGACAAGAGAGACGTTTAGGAAAAAGTAGATGACCAGAGAAATAATGTACGCATGAAATTGATAGATGTCGAACAATCCGACCTTGCCGCCTAATAATTCGAACGATGTAGCCGCACCCGTAATCATAATCGTGTAGATCGCGAAATTCAGAGGATGCTTCCACCACTTCATCGAGCGGTCGTATAAAATTTTGACAATCGAACTAAGGATTAGCACGAACAACGAAAACTGAATGCCGTATATAAAAACAGTCGCCAAATAGATCGTTGAATCCATCGACTGTTGATTTCCTTCTGGAGGAATCCTGAACGTGAAGTACTCGAGAATAAGCACGGTGGCGACAAAAGCATAAATCATTACCCAGTCCGATAGCGAGTAGACGACTATGGAATGAATATTATTGAACACAAAAAGGGACGCGCCGGATAAGCAAACCAGCACGACGTAAGCATAGCCGGGTTGACGTATGTAATCGTAAATTTTGCGAGCGCCGCCCATTGTCCCTTCCGACCCTTCCGTATTTCAATTTAAAATATTAAGGGGAAACAGGTGTGCCTGTTCCCCTTGGTAAGCATTTATTATCCGCCGATTTTGATACCGGCCGTCAGAGCAACGACTACGGAAGCTACGATTACCGCATTTACTAGGATACGAGTGATTTTGATGCCTTCTAATTTTTTCATGGGTTAAGTCTCCTCTTATTTTAGTTTTTTTCGGTTCGTCATATGTATGCGCGTTTATTTTCCCTAATTTTGCAATTCATTAACCGCCGATTTTGATGCCGGCTGTCAAAGCGACAACAACGGAAGCTACGATTGCCGCGTTTACTAGGATGCGAGTGATTTTGATGCCTTCTAATTTTTTCATGGGTTAAGTCTCCTTTCGTAATGTTTGTGGACTTGCTGATATCTTCAGAAGCTGCTTTCTTATCCGCCGATTTTAATGCCGGCCGTCAGAGCGACGACAACGGAAGCCACGATAACTGCATTTACTAAGATGCGAGTAATTTTGATGCCTTCTAATTTTTTCATGGATTAAGTCTCCTTTTATTTTAATTTTTTAATCAGAAGCGGATGAACGAACGGTTAACGGGTAATTTTGATGCCCTCTACTCGTTTAATCGCCATCAACCCCTTAGAATGAATGAAATATCGTTATTTCGCCTGAACAACGGAAGAACTTAGTTTGTGAACGAGCATCACATGCTGCAAGTATACGAAGATACCGAAATTCATGATGACGTCCCCAATGCTTATAACTAATTGCCTAGGATACGGCAAAGTTAGCGGTATGATGTCGCCTAGAAAAGGAAGCGCTGTCGCATTCGTCATGATCGAGTGCTTGGTTTCTATCATGCTGTTGCTGAGCGATTCGGCATAGGCTGGGTCAATGACGGATATCGCATCAAGCGACACCGGCATTTTACCTCCGTTAAGCAGCATAACCAGAAAGTTCATCGACACTCCGGCAAAAATCCACCAAAACCCTTTTTCTTTCCGATTCAACCACAGCAAGACCAACCCTGCGGCATATACAAGCATAAATATGTATCCGTTATAATCCTCGACAAATCGAACTTTGCCATGCAGGGAGTAAAGACCGAGTTGGATCAGCAGGATCACCGGAAAAATCCAACCGCCGCGGATTTTGATTTGCGAGAGGGCCATAAGCCCACTGCGCCAGCCTGCGCGGATCCATCCTACGATCAATCCTAGTATGATTCCATCGTAAACCATCTTGATGTTTCCCTTCGTAAAAAGCGGAGTAAATTAGACGACGGCGCCGATTGCTTTCTTAATGCCCGGCTTCGGTTGATTCTTGCGAAGGATGTAGGTCTTGCCGAACTTGCGACAAATGACTTTCCCTTCGCGACATAGGCGTTTAACGTGGTCTTGATGAACTCCCCAAAGCTTGGATGCTTCCTCAGTAGACATAATCTCGTTCAATGGGTTCAAGTGACGTCCTCCTTAATTGAAAGAGGGCAATCCAGCTAAGACATGACCGCCGTTCTAAAATTTCTACAAGCTTCCTCATAGTCGAAACTATCAATCGACTTGTATTTCTCTTTTCTAATATGATTATAGAATGTCCGACAACGGACGTCAATATATTTTTCCAATTAACCCAAACTTTATCTTTATTCGAGAAAAAACTAGAGACCTTTCGACGGCAATTCGATCTCAACGGTCGTCCCTTCATTCACGACGCTGCTAATCGTAATCCTGCCTTGATGCGCTTCGATGATCCTATGGCATACCATCAAGCCTAAACCGGTGCCGCTCTCTTTCAAGGAAAAGAACGGCTCGCCGATCTTCTCCATCCGGTCTTCGGGAATTCCTACGCCTTGATCGACGATTCGAACGATAATGTCACGGTCTTCCTTCATCGCGATGACGATTTCCACCTCGCCTCCTTGGGGCATGGACTCGATCGCGTTTTTCAGCACGTTCATGAACACTTGCTTGATTTGGTTCGGCTCGCATTCAATGGGAGAGATCGGAGCTTGAATGGTTATTTTTAACTCGACATTGTATAGAAGAGCTTGGGGATGAAGAAAAATAATGACGTTATCCATCAGATCGCGGATATCGCATCTGATAAAGTTTAAGGCTTGAGGCTTGGCCATTCCGATGAACTCGTTTACGATATGGTTAATGCGATCGATCTCCACGAGCATGATATCCACGTAGTCCGTTTTCTTCGCGCTCAGCAGCTGCATGAAACCCCTCAACGCGGTCAATGGATTCCGTATTTCGTGCGCGACGCCGGCGGCAAGCTCCCCGGCAATCGACAGTTTATCGGATCTCCGGATCATTTCCTCCGTTTTCTTACGCTCCGTCAAATCCCGAATGACGACTTGAACGATCGGAGCGCGGATATTCCTATGCACGCATATGGAAGCCACTTCTACATCGATAAGCTCGCCGTCCAAGCGCTTGAGCTTCATCTCGACGAACTCCATGTAATCGTCGATTTGAACGACCTTTCTCATACGTTCAAGGATTAGGGGATGACAACTGGCGCAGAAAAAATCGATAATCGGAAGACCGACGAATTCTTCTTTCTTCGTACCATTCAACAGCTCGATGCCCCGATCATTCACGAAAGTGATTCTGCCCGCTTGATGCAGCAAAATCGGCTCCGGCGAGAGCTGAAGAATTCGGCTTAGCTCCATCTCCTTATCCGCTAGCTCGGATTCGGCCTTCTTACGATCCGTTACATCGCGAAAGAGCAACTGGACGGACTTGACGCCTTGCAGATTGATCGGAACGGCCCTGTATTCGACGTGTATGATTTTACCGTCCGTGCGTATTAAGCTTAGCTCGGCTCCTTCGGATGCTTTACCTCCTTTTAGTAGCTCATCCACGTATTTAGGTAAAGCCAACATCGTTTCATCAAGCAAAAACCGGGATGCATGCTGCCCGATCAGCTCTCCGGATGAATTCGCGCCCAGAAGCTTCACGGCAGCCGGATTGACGAAAACGATGATCAATTCATGGCAGACGACAATAGGCTCCGGCGAACAATCCACCAGAACCCGATATCGTTCTTCGCTTTCTCTAAGCAAATCCTCCGCTTGTTTCCTGTCCGTTATATCTCTTTCGATGACGACTAGCGCCACAAGCATGCCTTCCTCGTTCTTTACGGGAGATATCGTAACGTCCGCGTAGAAAAAACTTCCGTTATTGGATATCTTCGCTGCTTCCAGTACGGTTACTTGTTCGCCGTTAAGAATCCGGTGAAAAATCTCTAATGAAATTTCCCGGTCCTCGGCGGACATCGGTATTTCCTTGCCAACGATTTCTTCCCGCGTCCAGCCATGAAGCTCTTCGAATTTCTTGTTAACCGCCATGATTCGTCCATTCAAATCAATGACGTACACAGCGTCGGACGTCAGGTTCAAAAAGGAGTTAAGCACCAGCATCTCATTGATCTCTGTAGTGAAATAGTTGTTATTAATCTTCATCACCCTGGTGCATAGAATGAATAACAATCTATATATTCCCTATATTCAGACAAATCCCTTGTATGCTTATGCTAGATCTATGATTTTATTGGATTCTTGTCGGAATCAACAATTACTTAAGTTCCTTATATGAATAGGCTGGAGATCCTTTCGGACCGTTTAGAATAAACATGTTCTCATCATTTTTCATTTTGAGAGTTTCAATGAAATAATTACTAGTGTTCGAATCTAAGCGCACATCAGCATAGCCAATATACCATTGATTCTTTTTCACCCAATCTGGAGATTCAGAGTAGGAACTGGGATTGTAACTATCCATTGAAAATTGAGACATATCATCAGAACTAATAACTTTGAATTTGAACTTGGTTCTCATGAAATATTCTCCATTTTTACGGTAAAGAGAATTGGCATCCGGAAAAGCATACCCCTGAGTTATAACATGATTTTTTTTAATAAAATCTACAAATCTATATAGAACTTCTGTTGGAAAAGTTCCACCTGTTTTCCAATATAAAGAAAGAGAGGATTTATAATATGTACTTGCATCAATAGTTCTATAATCAACATTCAATGCTAGTTTGTAGTTATTCTTAATACTCATTACGATATTATCACGGGATTTTTTATTAATAGTGTATTGGGTAAGAACCTCCATTGCAGACATTGTTGCTTTGTCACGAGGTAGAGTGTATGGCTTAGCTACATCATAAGCATAGTTCTCCGTGTCCTCTAGTAGTTGCCAATCCTTAGCGGATTTAGGAATATTGCTCGTCGTGTTTATACGTAGCTTGCGACCATAAGTATCGACTTTGATAGTACCGTCTTCGATTCGGTCAAGAAAGTCTTTTGAGCTTACAGTTATGGCGTTATAGCTTCCATCCCATTTAACAATTGTATCTAGAGTCTCGCTGACGAAGCGTAATGGAACGACTACTCGACCTTCGGACAAAATAGCGGAAGTATCAAGAGTTTGTTCTACGCCGTCGACGGTAACAACCTTCGAGTTTACAGGCATAGTAATAACTTTGCCCTTGTAATTGATGGTTACGATTTGAGCCTTGTTATCCCATAACACTTCCGCTCCAAGCTTTTCGCTCACGAAACGGACAGGCACCATCGTACGATCGGCATCGTCGAAGAACGGCTCCGTGTCGGGAAACGTTGCCTTCATCCCGTCGACGATGACGTCGATACCCAATTGCGGCTTTCTTGGTTCCGGAAGCTGCGAAGCCGCGAAAGCGGAACCTGAAGATAATACAGCGGAAAGTACGATTACGGTTGCTACGGTTTTCATAAACATCAATATCATATCTCCTACTAATTAATTTAATTTGACTATTATCGCATTACTGATCTGACGGCCAGGCTTCGTTAAGTATTGTCCGTCATAGTACAAGCCGCTGGAAGCGCCCCCGTCCAGATTCATAGCTTGGTAGGCGCCGGCCTGTTTCATAAGTTCCGCAAGCTGGGGAATGGTCGCCCCTCCGGTCGTAAGCATGATCAATTCGTGATCGCGAGTCATGCCGATTGCGCTTCTCGCGCCACCCCCCGTTAGTATTTTGGGATCCCGAAAACCTTCCTCCGCGACGTTAAGAGAAATCTTGCCATCCATAATTAAACGTGGACCCGCTTGTACGCCGCCCACGATCGAAATCTGCTTATAGTGCTCTTTATAGTATCTTCCGGCAATGAGCTTAACCAAATTGTTATCGTCGAAGGTAAACATCGTCCGACGATCGCTTAAGGCATTATGCAGGAGCTCGCTTTTGCTTATCACGTTGCCGTAAGGAACCTTGTAATCCAAATCCGTGTACGCATCGAAGAAGCTTCCGTTAATCGCAAGGATTGCCCCGTTCGCCTTGGCCAGGTTATTCAGCTCATCGACTTTCCCCACTTCGCCTTTAGCCAGTGCGATGCCTAGACTTACTTTGGGATTCATGAGCGCAACTTTTACCATTTGTACGGCAAAAGAACGACCGCCGACCTTGAACGTCTTCTTCGCCATGACGATAGGTTTGGTCTCGTACGGATTCGCTTTGGGCTTGATAATCGGCAATTCCGCAACCGCTTGCTTATTCAGAGTCACCGTCACGGACGCCGTAGCTCCTATCCACTCTTGCTTCATATCCAGATTGCCGGTCACGAAACGTAGCGGTACGTATTTAATCCCATGGTCGATATAAGGAATCTCCGTTAATTGGACGGTTGTATCGTTAACCACCGCCCCGGATTTCCCTATATATACGGAAAGCTTGGAATCTTCTTTCGTCAAGTCGATGCGCTGTTCTTGGGCATCCCATCCAACTTCGATATCTAAGGTTTTAAGAAATGCGATAGGAACGAATATCGATCCTTTCGTATCCAGATAACCAAAACTCTTCGAGACGCTAGCCGCTTGACTCGAAGTTCCAAATCCTATGCAAGCTATTAATAGTATCCATAATGTTTTTTTCATCATGTAGTTAGTCGATTCCTCTCTTTTGCGATAGCCAACAACAATTTGTCTTCACCATATCGATCGATGAGATGAAGCTTTCTGAAATAGTCTTTGGCATTCGTATGATTCGTTTGCTGGAAAGCTAAATTCAGGCCACCGTTGACGACCGCGCCGGCAACGGGAACCAGCATCCCCAGCTCCTTTTCCGTGATGACCAGCCCCAATCTATTCGCTATCGCGCGGATAAATTCAACGAGCTTCGGTGCCGCGATATCATCGAGCAAATCGCCGACGTGCTTGGCGGAAAATTCTACGGCGTTCTTGATTTCCATTGCCGCTGCCGCCTTCGCGGTAAGAAATCCTTCATCCAAGGATGAGGATACGGGCGCCATCGCCGCTAAAATGTCTGGAATATTAATAGAATCATAAGAAGAATAGCCGTATGACGTCGCAATCTGCGAGACGTGCCGGGACATAATCGTCATGGATGCCGTTACGTCGGCGACCACGATCGACGGAATTACGATCTGAGCAAAAGGGATGATTTCCGATAACGTCGCCGCTGCTCCAAGGATCGCCCCCTCGGTTGCGACCAAGAAGCCGTTAGAGAAATCATACGTATCCGCGACCCTATCCATCTGTTGAATGGACAACTTCCTTATGCTACTCACGTCGGAGAGCTCGAGCTTATAAATCTTCTTATATTCATTAAGAACGTTCTCTTCGCTTGTAATACGATTGCCCGCTTTTATTGTAAGTTTCAGCCCATTCTCCACAATGCCGTTTATTTTATTCAGCGCGGAGTTAACATGCTTGTTGTCTACTTTCTCGACCCAACCTAGAAGCTTATCTACGGGTTTCCCCATAGTGCTTAATGCTTTTTGCACGAAGGTCGGCTCGACCTCGTGTCTGACGATTTCCTGAATAATGCGAAAATCATACTCCTCGAACTCTGAATCCATGCTCTACTAACCCCCTTCTATCCGCCAAAATATAGATCTCCTAATCATTTCCGATATCAGTGTCTCATACTTCTCCATCCAAGATCAGCTTTGGATTCCGAATCTCGAATTCGGCATGATCGCCTAATGCATGGGGAACGCCAATGCTTATTCCCAATGAATCCTCCGTAAGATAGGAGAATATATTTGCTTCGTTATCACTGCCAGCAACATCCGCTTTAGCGAACAAGCTAATGAGATCAGAATCGCTGTATTCGGCCAGAACTTCCCTAACCTCTTGCTCGATACTTAATTCGGGATCGTACGGCTTATACGTTCCTTTCTTAAATTCAGCTATAAAATCCTTATCTACAACAACAAAGTCCTTTAGCTTTAATAGAGTCCCCGTCTTCAAATCCAAATTAGTTGTATACAAATGGTTATCGGGATACGCAGCATTTTCCAAATAACCGACACCCCTATACTGAATACTCAGAATCCGCTCTGTATTCCGCAAAGGAACATAGCCGATTTGCAAATTGACCTCGCTTTCTAACCCTTCGTATTCCATTAATATAGATAATGCTTGATTCTTAATGAGCTTATTAAGAGAATCCTGCATAGCCTTATCCGTCAAATTCTTTAATTGCGGATAGCTGATCTCCACCGATTCCTTTAGGTACTTATCTGCAAAAAGCTGCAATTCCGTTGTACCGGGACGGCTAGTTGCGGAGGGTTCCGTCATTATGGGTGCTGCTGCGGATTGCGAGGGTATTGACGTTACAGTATTCGAAGCAGTATCGCTGGGCTCGTTAATTTGTTTTCTCGAACCGCATCCGGCGACAAGTACTGCGAGCAACATAATTAAGATGGATGCTTTAGTTCTATTCATAATTGATATTCCTCGCTTCGTTCTTTACTTCACAAAACTCCTCCGAAATAGTTTAAGAATGATCTTATGTATTAACTTTAATACGCCAAGAACGAGAATCAGCCCTATCAGAAGCAGAGAAGAGAATATTCCCGCTATGGATACAAGCTTGTATTCCCAATCTCCCGTTAAGAGAAATAGAATCGACAGCAACACGAATATGACCGTGTATGCCTGCGCCCAGGTTACGAGAACTGCCCAGAAGGGTGCCCTCCATTGCTTGCTCCATCCCGTCCAGCACAGAATTACCGCGATCGGATTCTTAAACCACCCCATAAATCCTTTCGTTTTCCTTCTTTCCTTCTTTCTTTTAGGCGCGCTGTCCGTAGAATACATTTTGTCATGGAAAGCCTCGAACCTAAATTTGCAATAAGTCAATAACAGAAACTCGGGCCAAACCATATAAATGCCGTAATGTATGATGGTAACCATGATCAAAATGGGAACAGGATTCAACGCGGCGAAATGGCTTCCAAACCATTCTTCGAATAGTTCAGGATTCTCTTGGCTATAACTGGAATAGCAAGTGAGCAACAAAAAAATGCCAATGCTAATATAGGAGATATATTTCGTTTGCTTGCTTAAACGCCCCCCTCCTTCATCGGATTGGAAATTAAACAGCTTTCTGCCCCCCTGTCTAAACTCGCCCTGCTTCACTCTGCGAATAGCTCGGAGCGTGGATATAACCAATACCGCGAACCCTCCGAGCATCAGACAGATTCCTAATATGGTCATATACTCGGGTATTTTCATATCCACGCACATAAAGAAATAAACCAAATAGAAATCCAAAGTCACTTTTATCGATACCATACATAATAGAATGGATTGCAATTTCTGAAAGCGATAAATAATCTTATCGAATTGAAAGAGCACGGTTGCAATCAATTGAATGGCATTCAGGGTAAAAGAAGCAGTCATTATGAATTGCCATACCGGTGTCATCTCCCAAATGCCTACATGCAGGGCAATAGCAAAAATCACACTAGGAATTACGCTTAAGCCTAGCGCTCCTTGGAAGAAAATTGCTATTCTGCCGGCATGTAGCCGGTTATTGGATATTGTCCGCAATTCGTAATAGTCCTCTAGCGTCGTCTCTTTCAACATATGATCACCCGTACCAGATAAGTTTTGAAATTTGTTTGCCAACGTTGTCTATCGTATGGCTAGCCGCTTCTATTTAGAGAACAATAGAATAATTTGGATGTGGTTAATTATAAGTGCGTAGGGTTGATGATGAATAGAGGGGTATTATGCCGGAAAATGTTGAATCATGTCGAATTATGTAAAATAATCAGTTCTTTAGCTAATCTTTATTATACTTTTCACCCGGTTTGATAGATTCATAGAGTCATTCGTACAACATTCTAATAAAAAGATCGCCCGGTACTCGGCCATAACGGCCAAGCACCGGACGATCGATCAGCAATAACCACGAATGGGGGTAAATCTCGTCCGAACCGTTCCTTATATAGGATGATTGTCGTTCGGCTTTAAGGGAATGGATAATTGATGCTGCAAACCGCTCGCCTGCTCGGCTATTACTTGTGCGGTCACCTGTTCGGCCTCTTCTACGACAGCGATTTGTTTTACCTTCTCCGCCGCCTCGCCTATCGCTAATGAGATAAGAAACGCGGCTTTGTCCAGCGCTTGGAAATCTATCGTCCGTCGCCGGCCGCCGTAGATCGTCAAGTCCAGACCGTAGCTATTATCCGACTTGTTCGCCTCCCATTCCCAATCTCGCATGACGTCGGACGATTTCACTCCGAATGCCGCATACAAGCTATCGAATCGAAGAGCCAACCCGTTAATGACGACTTGAGCTTCCGCCCCGTTCGTATCCACGCTAACGCGGTCCATGCAACCTCCGAGCTCCATACGAAGCCGGAAATCCTCGGCTTCCACTTTCCCTTGGATACGGTCCAAATTCGGATGCGTGTCCCCGCCGTTCGTGAGAAACCGCACTCCTAACAGCAGAAGATCGTCCTTGGCCGCAACACTAAGCACCGCCGAGCAATAGTCGTATCCGTCGTGCAAGCAGCGCATCTGCAAATAAGTCGTCTCCCCGTTATTCTCGAAATAGGCTACGAATCCGCGAGTTTGGTTCCACATGATTTCCTCGCCGAACATCCCGATTGTATATGCCGGCTTGAGGTACGTGTACGCCCATTTCGCGAATCCCGTTTCCTCGTTTCGATAATAAGGTTGTTCGAGAAACCTCGAGTCCTCTCGCTGGAACAACTCCAAGTAGCAGTCCGGACATCGGCTCCCGCTGCCGTACCATTCGGCATCGAAGACGATATCTTCGTCGGGAAAGAAAGTCACCCGATGATCCGTTGCCAGCTGCAGGAACGACTTAATCTTATCGTTAAGCAACGTACCGTAATTGCGACTGTGCGGGCCTGCCCATTGCTTCGTGACGGGGTGATAATGCTCTGTCACCATCTTCCATACCCTATCCAACATTCGAGTAGCGATTTCTTTTGCTCTATCGTTGGTGGTATATGTCTGGATTTTGGACAATTCCACGATCGCGATCACGGAATAGTGGGGACTGTTGAATTCTTGAAGCGTCCCCAACTTATCCATATGGAGCATCAGCTTCTCCAGCCGTCGCAACGCATATTTCGCATCATTCTGCCAACCGTACGACTCGCCTGCGAGCAAGGTTACGAAAGCCCCCATAATCGCGATGTTCGTATAATGAGGCCCTACATCTCGTTTAATGATGGCATCGCAGGCACAACGTACCGCTAACCGAATCTGATCCCTCAGCTCTGAAGGAAGCCTAGCTCCGTGAAGCCTTTCCACCTGCACCAGCTCTTTGCCGCAGAAGTCGGCCCAGTTCCAATCGGGCGGCGCCATCCGATCAAGCGGCTCTTCATAGAACCATGGCCATATTCCATAGGTGTCCCGATCGGGGTCTTGATCTTGTAAGGTAAGGATCCGACGAATAACGTCGCAAGCTCTTCCAACATACTCGGGAGCTTCCGTATTCAATAAAGCTAAGGCGTAAAGCAACGATTGATGCGTCGGATGCACGAAAGGATTTGACTTCAAGGTTAACGTCGTATGATAACCAGGGGAATGTAACGGCCTTAATAATAGGCTTACTTCCGGATCGTAGTCGCTTTCCTGGGAAATCACTTTTTGCAACAAAAGCTTCTTATTATTTATGAACTTGACCTTTACGCTCATGCATGATCCTCGCCTTCTATTCTCATTTCGTCACCTTGACGCTCATGACCGCGCTTTCGGTTACGCCCGAAGCATTCGCAAGCTCTGCACGATATTCGTATACGCCGGGGGCTTTGCCCGTAATCGAAGTCGCAGCGGATTGCGCGTCAGGAGTCGCGGCTGTTAGGGGCAGCGTTCTGATGAGCGCTCCGTTCTCGTAAAGCCGGTATTCGGTGCCGTTCGTTCCCCACCACATGTTCATCGTCACCTGATAAGATCCGTTCTGATCCCAATTGTCGTTGGAGAGCACCGGCTTGCCCGGATTCGCATTGGTCACGTTCACGGTCATCGGATCGCAGACGGTCGTCCCTTTATCGTTCGTCAGTTCGCACGTGTACACATATGTTCCGTTGGACTTGCCCGTCACTTGGAAAGCATTCGTCTGTGCATTAGGGGAAACGTTCTCCATGGATTGCGAATGGATCAACGATCCGTTCTCGTAAAGCTTGTAAGCTCTGCCGTTCTCTCCCCACCACATGTTCATCGTAATCCGATAATCTCCATCCCTTATGGGCGTAGCCTGATCGTTATCATGGGACAAAACGGGCTTACCCGGAACGGCGGAAGCTGGCCTAAACAAAGTCAAGGAGCCGACGTCTTCGCTTCCTCTCAAGTAATCGACGTCGTTCTGAGCATAGATCGCCTTTACTTCCAATGCGCCGACATTCGTAATGTCTGAGTCGATGGAATACACAAGCGAAGCCACGCTGGTCGAATCCGTCATGGCGTCGCCTGCCGCCGTACCATTCACCAGGAAAGAGATGGATTGGCCCGTAACCGGACTGTCCCCCAGACCTTTAAACATAACCCGCAGGTTGGCTTCTCCTCCGATCGGGCCTTCCGAATCGATCACATCGATCGACGTACTCCCGTATATCGTGAAATCGATCGTTTCGGTTGTCGTATTCCCCGCCCGATCCGTTGCCGTCGCTATCAAGGTATGAGCTCCCTTCGCGGTAATCGGCGAATTCTCCGTCGTCCATTCCGCTCCGTCGATCCATATACTATTCTGCGCTAACCCGCTTCCCGCATCTTCCATCACGACGACCGGCGTTACCTGATCGGTATAACTTTCTCCGTCTTGAACTCCGGAAATCGCGATCAGGGGCTTCGTAACATCCGCATCCTCCAGAACCATGGGCTTAAACAACGAGGATTGCTTGCTTGAGCCGATTCCGCTTCCCCACTCTACGTAACCTTTGCGGCCGTTGCCGTCATTCTCGTTAACTACGATCGACAGGCTTAGAATACCGTCGCCCGGATCGATCGGCATTAATTCATCCCAAGGCAGGGCGAGCTGATAGATCGTATCCTTCGCGTCCTCGTCTCTAGTGACTTGTAGATTCGGATCGGCCATCGTTCCCGTTACGACACCCTGCGGCGCCATCCACCTATATAGCTCCGGCCCTTGCGGCGTTAGAGCCATTCCATACTCATACCACTGTAAATTCTCTCCCGGCATTCCCGCGGATACGGCGAATTGGATGCTGTCTCCGGACCAGATCTCCTCTCCCTGCATGGGCTGCGAGAACAGATCGTCATGCACGCGAGCATACATGTAGAGATGATCTTCGTCATACGCGGACCATAGCTTGCCGCTGAAATCCTCCGGTCCGTTATGGGTGCCGATACGCGAATTAACGTCCGTGATAAGGTCGATGCCCGCCAACCCCTGTACGTCCTCCATTTGCTCCAACGTTCGGAAGGGAAGAGGAACCCTTGCCGCGGCAGGAACGATCTTCACTGTCCCCTCGCCGCTCCCGATTACTCCGTCAGCCATGAATAGCTCGAACCGATAGGGGATCAACGATCCCTCCGGAATTCCGCTTAAGGGAAAATCTACGGTGTGAAAAGAATTTCCCGGTATCACGACATCGTAATCTTCCGAACCGGAAGCAGTCCCGATACTCCAGTCGATTTGCGTTAAACGGCGTTCCGTCGGTCTATCGTTTTCGAACGTTACCTCCAAGATGTCGGCGCCGTTTTTCACCACATGCTTCGACGATACTAGCTCCGCCTGCAAGATCGAAACCGTATCGGATAAGCCGGCGATCGTTGCTCCTGCCGCGAATACTTCGGCCGTTTCTTTCTTGTTCCCGACTTGATTAACGCCCGGAAATTGAAACGGATAATCGCCTGGGGCGGTTACGTTCAATTCCTGGCTTGCGCCCTGAAAATTCACCTTGGCGGTAAGCTCGTCATACTGACCGAGGTCGGCGACCCGAAGCATAATCGTAACGGGATCGCCCCTAAACGCGGGATCGCTTACTAGGGATAGAGGGCTCTCTAGCTCGAGGTTATCGATGTCCCCCTGAATGAACAGAGGTTCTCCGGTTAAGGTTAGATAGATTTTTCCTTGCGTTGGAGTATAGGTAGTCTTCCGCCCCATCATATCCGTCACCGCGAGAGGTGCCGTCGCGTTCAAGGTTACATCTTTTTTGTCGAGCGACCACAGGACATGGATCTTTTCGCCGTTTTTATCGAAAGTATATCGATAGACTCCGTCCGTAACCTGCTGACTGAAGGGGGTTGCACCCGTTAATTGCCTGGTTAGCGTGGCAAATGCAACGTATGAAGGTTTAGGAGTATAGTCGCCGTTATGGACGATTCCGAAATTATGCTCGTTGTAGAGTTTATCCGCACCGGAGTCCATGAAGTTGTACCAGTAAATTTTCTCGACGCCGGCCGCAATGCTGAGCACGTTAGTCCGAATCAAGTAGGCGGCTTGCGTAACCTCATCGACGCCCTGCGGATTTAAGTGAGTTGGCCAACCGATCTCCGAGAACCAAAGCGGGATAGTCTCACCCTGGTTATGATCTCTCACGAACTGGTTCAGATTATCGATCTCGGCCAGCAGTCCTTCGGGCGATTGGGGATAACGATACGGATGGACGGAGAGAGAATCCATTTTCTCCAGACCGCCAAGCTCGAATACGTCCACCAGCCATTCCAACGGAATACCCGACGTGCCTCCGCCTACGACGTTTATTCCGGGTTGAACCGATTTGGATGCCTCGTAGCCTTTCTGCAGTAAACTGTAATAAATTTCTGCCCTTGATGCCGCTGGACCGTTGCCTCCGAAGTAAGGCAAATTGAACTCGTTCCATATTTCCACCGCGTCCAGCTGGCTTCCGAATTTTCCCAACATGGCTTTCACATAATTCGCGTAAGCGGTATGTGCTTCCTCCGTATAAGGCGTTTGGCCTCCATCGTAATGTTTGTTGCTAAAAGCGAGGACAAGAAACGGATCGATACCGAATTCTCTAAAAGCTTGCATCGGAAGGGTGAATTTGGGAGTAAACGAGTATTGGCCTTTGTTAATCTCGACTTCCGACCAATAGAAGGACTCGCGAACGTTTTTGGCGCCGGCAACCTTCAATAAAGGAATCATTTCCTTGTTCCAATTGATTCCGTAGTGCGTCTGGACGCCGAACGGGGAATCGGTTACGGCCGACAGATCGAAATCAGGAAGAGTAGCGAACGTCGTTTCCGCCGTCTTAACTAAGCTTCCTGCCAAGTAAGCTTCGAGCTTCAACCGGTAATATCCGTCGTCGGGCACGGGTACGTTCAGTCTCAGCTTCCCTCCCGATACGGGAGCGATTCCCGATACGACCGGACTTCCCCATTCGTTATCGGCGCTCCACCGGATGGAATCTCCCGTCGTAAGAACATCGAATACCCCAGCTTCGCTTCCCGCGAAAACATTGCCGACTTGAACCTGGGAAACAGCCAATTCGGGTGCCGCGACTTTCGCCCGAATGTCGTCGAACAAAATAGCGCCCGCTGTTTTCCCCGTTTTCATCGAAGCTTTGGTTAGCTTGAATTGCACTTTTTTTAACGGGCCGTACCAGACTCCGTCGTTCTTACCGCCGGACTTCGTATAGTTGATACCCGAGTTGAATGAGCTTAAAGTGATTTTCTGCCATTCCGCCGTCGACTGCAGCACGATCGTCTGTTGATGGTTCTGATTGGTGCTATCCATCAGAATCAGATCGAACTTGGCCATATCCGCCGTCTTTACCCAGAAGGAGAGCTCTAAGACATCCACGGGAAGCACCCGCTTGAAAAAATATTTATCCAAAGAAACGAAGCTGTTGGCGTAGGTTGAATTACTGCCGAAATTGAGCTGAAGCTTACCGGAGGAGTTCCCGGTTTGAGAGTTTGCGGTATCTCGGCTATATTCGCCGTTTCCCAGCGATCCGCCGCTTCCTATCAGAAAATCCCATGTTTCGTCCGCGCTTTCGAAATCTCCTAACGTAAGCTCGGGGGTGAGCGGGTCGGCGTGAACTTCATCGTGATTTTGTATTAGGAAACCCGCGGAAACGACAATACAAGCAAGAATGGTTGAAAGCGCTCTCTTTAAAGTGATCATGCAATATCACTCCTTATTAAAGAAGGCTATTCGCAAGAACAAGCTACTTCCCTAGGGATTAAGCTGCATGTTGGTCCTATATCAGTCAAGTAAATCGGCTCCTCCGTCCTTGGACGGCACATTTGTATAGAGCTATCAGATGAGTATAAAGAGTTCAAAACTTTGTAAGAAAACCGGCTTCGCCATCCTTCACTTCGAGATTAAAGCCAGCTCCGCTGTATGACTTGATCAAAAGTAGAATGGTAATCATCGCTATTGGAGTTATCAAGCGCTTTTCCAATCAAAGTAGGATGAAGAACATCACTATTGAGCGAATTTTTGAAAGAAATCGAACAAACGGGGACCAATAGGAATAAAAAACATCTTTAACCAGCCTCATTTTTGAACAAGCTTCAAAAATACATTGAAAAAAATCGTATTTGCTAGGGAATGACTTACACCTCATATCGCAAGTCCAGCCATCACACTCCCATGGTCGAAATAACCGACTATGGCGATCGCAATTCCAACCATCACCCAAAGCCTCTTTCATCCAAGAAGACCGATTCCATTATCGCGTAAGCTTAATAGAATCGGTCCCTCGCGGATACAGCGCAGTTTTTCTATTCGCTGCTTACTGTCAGAAATTCTTTATTTTTTTCGTACCATTCCTGCGCCAGCTTCTCGACGTTTTCCCCGCCGAGTCGTTTCCATTCGTTGCGAATTTGCTCCATGCCCGCTTCGGGAGTCATCGATTTGCCTCCGGTCACGACCTTGACCTCGATCTGCGTCGAGATCGGAGCGAATGTCGCAATCAATTGGCTCACCTCCGGCAAATCGGGACTAAACGCGATATCCCTGCGGTATTCGTTTTTTAGCGCCACGGTAAGCGCTTCTGCTTTGGACAGAGCTATCTCTTGCGAGAGCTCATCCTGTGCGGCCATAAGCGGAATCCACTCCGCCTTCGTATCCCATTGGCTCAGAATGGCGTATTCGTTCGCATAAGCAACCTCCGCGCGGTACTTATCCGCATCGAGCCGTTGCGGAACCTCGTCGTTCACCAGCTTATAGTGCACATCCTTCTCGCCGAACTTCATGCTGTACCAGCCGGTCTCGAGCATCCAGTCCAGGAATTTGACGGCGGTTTCGATTTTGTCCTCGGGCATATCGCTATTGAAAGCAATCAGGACATTGGATGCCAGCTCTTGGTACAAACCGTTCTTCCCGTATTGGCTAGCCACGGACTCCAGTGGAGCCAGCTTAGCTGTGGGAACGTTCGTCTTCAGATCCCGTATTTCGTTATCCATGCTCCAGTTAGCGAAATAAATGCCTGCCTTGCCTGTCGTCCACAGCTGGCGCGCGCGTTGGAAGTTGCTGTCGGTAATATATTCCTTATCGATCAGATCTTGATCGAATAACGATTTATGGAAAGCAAGCGCATCCTTATAGCGATCTAAGGTTCTTCCGTATTTAAGTTGACCGTCTTCCAAGTACCATTGGTATTCGTTGGTAAAGAAGAAGGCGCGCATGACCTGAACGGCGTTGCCGTTGAATACGATCGGCACCGTATCGTCTTCCCCGTTGCCGTCCGGATCCTCGTCCTTGAACTTCTTCGCTACCTCGATCAGTTCTTCTATCGTCGTAGGCGCCTTCAGTTGCAGCTTATCCAGCCAATCCTGCCGAATCCACATACCGTTGTTGGCAATGGTCTCGATGCTTCTTTTACTCGTAACCGCATACATTTTCCCGTTAATCGTCATGGCCGGCTTCAATTCGGGGTGATCCTGCAAATACTTTTTCAAGGTCGTACTGTACTTCTCGATATAAGCATCAATGGGTTGAATGGCTCCCTGATTAGCTAATTGCGCGATATAATTCCGGTCGTATTCCCAGATCAAATCCGGAGCGCTTCCGGAAGCGATTAACGTGCTCAGCTTCTGTTGCGCTTGACCTCTGTCCACCGGAATCCACTTGACCGTTGCCGGCGAGTTTTCATTAATCCATTTCGTCCAACGGTTATCTTCGTAGTTTCCTTCCTCCGTCGGTACTAGCCCCCGGTCGAAAGCCGAGATGCTGATTTCCTTTTTCGGGCCCGCCTCTGGCTCGGAAGCCTCCGGACTAGAGCTTGGAGTAGATGAAGCTCCCGCGACCGGTGAAGCAGACTCGGAAGAAACCCCGTTGTTCCCGTTGGAGCTGCAAGCCGCAAGCACCAACAACATTAGCGACAAGCTTGCTGCCATAACCGTTTTCCATGCCTTTTTCGAATTTCTCAAATCCCTTCATCCCCTTGTCGTATGGTTCATATCTATATCAAGGACATGTCGTCCGATGATATCATCCTTTAACGGATCCGATTAGTACCCCTTTGACGAAATGCTTCTGCAAGAACGGGTACACGATTAGAATCGGAGTAACCGCAATGACGATGGCCGCCGCTTTGATCCCTTCGGGAGTGAGCATGACGCTCTCGACGCCTTCGCTTCCCGAATTGTTCAATAGACTCTGATTCACCTGTAGAATCATCTGATAGAGCTTGAGCGTTAAAGTCTGCTGCGTGCTCTTCGTGATATACAATAAGACATTAAAGTAGGAATTCCACCAGCCGACCGCATAGAACAAGGAGAGCGCCGCCATGATCGGCTTGCATAACGGTAGAATGATTTGGGCTAATATTCTCCAATCTCCTGCCCCGTCGATCGCCGCCGATTCCTCGATCTCCTCCGGCAAGCCCTCCATGAAGGTTTTCATGACGAACATATTGTAGGTACTGATCAATGCCGGCAACCACAAGGACCAATAGGTATCCATGAGCCCGAGAGATTTAACGAGGATGAAATTCGGAATGACTCCGGCGATGAACAGCATCGTAAAAATAATGAACAGCAGCAGCAGATTACGTCCCATTAGTCTTCGCCTGGAGAGTGGATAAGCGGCCAACGTCGTTAATGCCATATTCAGTAGCGTGCCCACGAGGGTAACCAATATCGTGTTGCCCATCGCGACGATCAGTTGGCCATCATCGAATAAGCGGAAATAGGCTGCAGCATTGAATTCGACGGGCCATAACGATACTTCGCCAGCCGTTATCGCCCTGCTGCTGCTGAATGACGATACGAGGACATACCAGAACGGGTATAGCGCGATGAGCGATAGGAACCCGAGCACAACGAAATTAGCGGTCGTTCCTAAGCGGGACCAAATCGACCTGCTACGGTTAGGGTTGCCCATGGCTTACCAAAGCCCCCTTTCTCCGAATGATCGCGTCAGCCTATTCACGCCGATGACCAGAATTAAACCGACCGCCGATTGAAACAAGCCCAATGCCGTGGAATAGCTGTAATTCATGTTTTGTAAGCCCACCCTGTATACATAGGTACTTATGACATCGGCCACATCGAGCACGGATTGGTTTTGCAGGATCAGCGTTTGCTCCAGCCCGACGTCCATCATTTGTCCCATGCGCAGTACGAGGAGAATCGCGACGGTGCTACGTATTCCGGGGAGCGTAATATGCCAGATTTGACGCAGCTTATTCGCTCCGTCAATCTTAGCCGCCTCGTATAGCTGGGGATCGATCGAAGCCATCGCGGCTAGGTATAGAATCGTTCCCCATCCCGCTTCCCGCCAAATTCCGGATAACGTATAGGCCACGGGCCACCATGCCGAGCTCGCCATAAAATAAATCGGTTCGATTCCGAATACTCGCTCGAGTATCGCGTTGACGATGCCGGTACTCGGAGATAGAATCGCGATGAAGATCCCGCCCAATACGACCCATGAAATAAAATGGGGTAAATACAACAGGTTCTGAACCGTGCGTTTATACCATTCTATGCGAACCTCATTCAATAATAGAGCCAATATAATAGGGATGGGGAAGCCGAATACGAGACCGTATACGTTCAATACCAATGTGTTTCGAAGCACCCTCCAGAAATCCAGGCTTCCGAACAAGCTTTCGAAATGCTTCAATCCTACCCATTTGCTTCCGAATACCCCATCGCCTAAACGATAATCCTTGAACGCTATGATCTCGCCGACCATCGGAGCGTATTTGAATAGGAGATAAAAAACGATAACGGGCACAAGCATCAAGTATAGATGCCGATCCCGCTTCAGTCGGCTTCGAAAGCTGGCACGCGGCGTATTTATATTTGTTCTTGCCGAGCTCGGTCGGGCGATAGCCGCTCCGGATCCGGGTCGTCTTTCCTTCATTACGTTCACCCTTTCGTCGCTGAAAGCCCAAGTCCTTCTGGTCAAAACAATCGTACAGCGAGGAGGATGGCGTGCCTATAGACACGTTCTGTGAACCGTGACTATTCTTGCCATTCGCGTGGTTACTTTTCTTATGCGGGGTTCATTTTCTTGCGTTCTTGACCTGAAAATACCTATATTGGCGCGGATATGTAGCGAAATGCCGGAGCAAAACAAAAGACACGTGCCGGGTTCCCTTTCAAAGCGAAGAGAATTTCGGTGCATGCCTTATGAGGATAAACGTATTCGGTTAATGGTTAATTCGTATTCTCGGTCCGCGACTTGGTCGCCCATTCCCGAAATTCCATAGGGGTCATCCCCGTATACTTCTTAAACGTTCGAAGAAAGCTTCGCGTATTCACGTATCCAACCGCCTCGGCGATCTCGTTTACTCTCATTTCCATATCCGCCAGCCGTTGCTGTGCGGCTTTAATTCGGATTCCGATCAAATAATCGATGAAATTGCTTTCGGTGTATTCCTTAAACTGCTTGCTAATATAAGTCGGACTCATATGAAACTCCTGCGCCAGCTTATCCAAAGAAAGATCGTTCTCGTGGAAGTGATCCCCGATATAGACGAGCATACGTTCAATCGTATCGTTGCTTCCTCTTTGGCTGCGCTTATCGCTGATTTTAATAGCCATCTCTTCCAGAAAAGAGAATACGACCTTTTCCATTTCCTTGAGGTTGTCGCTGCGGTTGATCAGCTCGTATAGATTATTCAGCCGACTCATGGATTCCGTCAAGTTGATCCCTATGGAATCGACCGCTTGCACCGATTTCATGATGAGATCGAAGGACAGCTGACGAATGAGGTCCGGAGGTAGATTGCTATCGATTGCCTCGCGGAACGTTTCTTTTAAATGAGCCTTCATTTTAACCGTATCGGTCTGTTTAAGCGTATCCGCGATTCGGTCCGCCATGCGAGTTAATCGGTAATAATCTTGACTGTCCAGTGGCTGCAAATCGTCGATGGCGATAACCGAGTGCTGGCCGAACACCATCTTATAATGAAGCGCCTTCTGCGATTCGTCGTAAGAGAGAGGGATGTCCTTCATTTCTCTGCAACCGCGGCCGACTCCTACGGTCACGACCAGGTCGAATTGTTTCTTCATGACGTCAAGAATGAGCTCCAGAATCGCTAGCGCGCGCAATTGATTCTGCTCGGCGTCGCCCTCCGCGAAGCTTAGGATAACGGCCGCTCGCCCCTTCCCCAGATCGATGGCAACGCCTGCGTTCTCCAGATTGATAAACTCCTCCGCGACGTTACAGAACGCGTAAGTATACAACGTTTTGTCCCGCGCTTTAAGGTCGACGCCTTCTTTGCCGATCTCCGCCGTGCAGACAAGGAACCTCTCCGGATAAAGATGAATGCCTACGGACTCTAGATGATGCCGCACGGTTTGGTAATCCGTCCGATATCCGACTAGCATATCCATCATGATTCTCCATTTCAACACCGGCTTCGAGTCCCTTACATGCTGTTCGAGATGATTCCGGTCCCGCATTAGTTGATCGAACACCCTCTCCAGATAGGAGAGTCCGGCATCCTGATGCTCTTTCGTCTGGTTAAGATGATAGGTTCCCGACATTTTGCCGACTAACCGATCTAACGGTTTAAAGGTCCAACGGTTCACGTAAAATAAAGCGATTAAAGCGAGCAGCGCCATACCCGCGGCGAACGATAGCAGCAGATTTCGCGTAACTCTGAGAGGCTCGTAGATTTGCGATTCCGGCAGGATGCTGATGATTTTCCAGCCCGTGTATTCGGATTCACGGTAAAACACCGACTGTCTCTCACCGTTAACCTGACTGGTAAAAAACCCGCTTCCTTTCTTGGAGAGGACGCTTTGGATGTGCGGGAGCTCCTTTAAGTTTCGATAAATTTGCGTCTTGTCGTCGTGAGTCACTACGTTCCCATCGCCATCGATAATAAACATATGACCGACTTTACTGTCTTCGTATACCGCTTTGACCATATCGTAAACGACTTTCTCATTCATATTGACGGCAACCATTCCCTTGCGATATCCGGGCCTGCTAATCGCAGGATAAGAACGCACCAGAGTAATGACATCTTGATTGCCTTTGCCGTCCCAGACTTGATGAGTGGTCAACCATTTGAAATACTCGGGCATTTCCAAATAGTCGTCCAACCAATTCTCTGCCGGTAGGGAGTCCTTCATGAATACCTTATCCGTTAAAATATGGCCGCTTACGGAGGAATAAACGAAAATAGAGGAGAACTGAGGATTGGCGTTGATGAAGTTTTTCAGCTTGGTATCCAGAGCGTAGAAGTTGCTGTATCGTTGATTGTCTTCTATATAACTGTCCAGCATAAAATAAAGAAATTCAAGCTGATCCATCAGCGTAAGCAAGTCCTTCTCCGTCTGGCGAAACGCTACCTCGATCTTCTGATCGACTTGTTTCAATAAGGCGAGGTTCGTATCCTGGAGATCGCCCTCCAGCTTACCGACCGTTCCGGTATACGACAACCCGAAAGTCAACGTTATGATGACCAGAAATACGGCCCCGTATATGATCATGACTTTAGTCGAAAGACTGGACTTCTTCATCGTATATCCCTCCGTTCGCTCAGGTCGATGCCCTGACGATAAGACTACCGGAGAGTAGAATGGATTCCGTCTTGATGCCGTTCATCCGGTCAAGCAGCATATTCATCGCCATCTCCCCCGCCGCTTGGCGGGGATAATGGATAACCGTAAGCGGCGGCCAAGTCTGCGATGACATAAGGATATTCTCGCAACCCGCCACCGCGATATCTTGGGGAACCGGGACGCCTCGTTCGCGACAAGCGGCCAAGCAGCCTGCGGCCATCAGATCGTTCGCGCATACGATTGCCGTGAATTCCGCCGCCGTCCCGCCTTTACCTTCAGCGTCAAGCAATTCGCCGAGAACCGCTTGCGCCTGTTCGAACCGACCGGATCCGTCTAGATGACCATCCTCCTGTAATTCCAAGCCTTCCAGTCGCATCGCTTCGAGGAAAGCTTGATGTCGAACGGCGTAGTTCAACTGGCTTTCTTTCGCCGTCATGAATGCGATTTTCTCGTGACCCCGCTGCCGCAAATGTGATACTAGGCTTCGCATGGCTGGCAACCAATCGATATCGACGTAAGGAATAGGATTGCTACCGTCAGCATCCCAAGCAGCAGGCTTCATAGCCGAAACGACGGGCACTTGAAGATCGTCGAAATAGCCGAGCGTCTCCTCGCCGAACGACTGGCCCAGCAGAAGAATTCCGTCCACCCGTCCCATCAGCATGCTCCGAAGCTCCTCTTCCCGATCCGGCTCGTAAGTCTGCACGAATACGAAATATCCGTGTTGCTTAGCCGTCGCTTCGATTTGGAGCAGAAGCCCTGCCTCGAACGGATTACCTATATAGTGAGTCAGCACCGCGACTTGTTGCGTTTTCTTCGTTTTCAAGCTGCGCGCCGTCAGATTCGGTCGATAGCCAAGCTCTCGAATGGCATCCTGTACCTTGCGCCGGGTTTCTTCCTTGACGATCGTACGATTATTAAGCACGTAGGAAACGACGGCTACGGAGACGCCCGCCCGATCCGCTACTTCTTTCCTTGTTGCCATCGCCGTTCCTTGCCTCCGTTCAGCCTTGCATCATGAGATTTGGTGTACCCAATTCTTCAATGGTACCATAGAATCTTCCGGCACATAATAGTTGAACGGATTATCGCTAATGATCCCGAGCAGCTGCTTACGAATCGGACTTGCATCCCTCAGCAGTCGTTCCGAAGGCGTCTTATAGTCGATGGGGCGCATCCAAATCGGGCTATAGCCGATGAACAACTGGCGACGCGTAAGTTCGGACTGGTTAGGCGCGCCTGCGTGCCACAGATTCTGAGCGAAAATAAAGACGTCTCCGGGCGCGCCGCAAATCTGAACTTCATCCGGCAGTCTATCTCTCACGTTCTGCGAATCAGGCTGGTAAACGCGGTTATGGGAGCGCGGAATAATCTTCGTATTTCCCCGGTCAGGCTCGGACATATCGCTAAGAATATAGCAGACTTTAATATAGTATGTGGAAGTAAGGCCTTCTATGGTAGGAAATTGCGGATGAGGACCGTCCTGATGCCAATTGATGAAGCTGCTTGTCGTTGTCCTAACATCCTCCGGGTTCGGCTTGCGCACGGTCAAATGCGAAATATGCAGCTGAATGTTATGGCCGAGCAAACGAGAAATCAACGGCAGCACCGAAGGTTCGTCGATCAAGGAGGCGATCTCGTCATGACGCTCAACGCTATTGTATACATTGTAGGCAAGCGCTTCCGGTTCTTCGGACAATATGCCGTCGACAGCTTCGTTTAAACTTCTCACCTTATCCGCGGGCAATACGTCCTTCAGCAGCAAATACCCTTCCTCTTGAAACTGTTTGATGAGTTGATCCTGATTCGAGTTAACCGTTAGCATGGATGAAAACCTCCCGATTATAGTTTGATTTACACGAGTAAATTTACTCGTGTAAATGTGCTCACGTAAAATATAATCGGATAATGCTTGTCCTGTCAACACTTTCCTCCATCGCGGCTTGTTCAAATAAAAGTCAGCCAGAAGCTTCTGGCTGACCTCTTCATACCAATGCGTTTCTTACAGCTTCTTGTCATCGACACCGCTCAGCCAATTGTCTATATCCCCCATGACGGATACGACGCAACCGTCTTCGAACGGCGAGATCAGACCCGCAACCTTGACGAGTTCCAGGAACGACTTGCTCCCGCCTTGCTGGCACAATTTCAAATAATCGGCCCATGCGGCTTTGTAGTCTTCGTTCATCCGCTTCCAGAATTGGAACGCGCAGATTTGCGCCAGCGTGTAATCGATGTAATAAAAAGGAGAACGATAAATATGCTGTTGCTTCTGCCAGAAACCGCCGCGTTCCAAGTAATCGTTTTCATCGTATTTGCGATGCGGCAGGTATTTTTTCTCGATTTTGCGCCATGCCGCTTTGCGCTCGTCCGGAGTCGCTTCCGGATTGTCGTAAACGAAGTGTTGGAATTCATCGACCGAAACTCCGTAAGGAATGAATTGCAACGCGCTCGCTAGATGATTGAAACGGTATTTATCCGTATCCCCTTCGAAGAAATGTTCCATCCACGGCCAAGTGAAAAACTCCATGCTCATCGAGTGGATTTCGCATGCCTCATAAGTCGGGAAACCGTATTCCGGCACATCGAAGTGGCGGCTCTCGAATACTTGGAAGGCGTGCCCTACTTCGTGCGTCAATACGTCGATGTCTCCCGAGGTTCCATTAAAGTTGGAGAAAATGAACGGGGATTTGTAATCCGGCAAAAAGGTGCAATACCCGCCGCTCTGCTTGCCTTTTTTGCTGACTAGATCCATCAATCCGTTAGCCTGCATGAAAGCGAAGAATTCGTCGGTTTCAGGAGACAACTCCCGGTACATCTTCTCGCCGCGCTCCACGATCCAGTCGGGATCGCCTTTGGGCGTGGCGTTGCCCGTTCTGAAGCTGAATCCTTCGTCGTAATATTGCAATTGATCGACATCGATTCGGCTGCGTTGGCGTTCTTTGAGCTTAGTGGTCACCGGCACCATGTATTGGGCTACTTGGTCGCGAAAATTCCGAACCATCTCGGCGTTGTAGTCCGTGCGGTTCATCCGCGCATATCCAAGTTCGACGTAATTGCGGTAGCCCAGCTTCCTGGCGATCTTGGTTCGCACTTTAACCAGATCATCATAAATTTGGTCCAATTCGGGTTCATGCCCCGCCAAAAATTGATATTTGGCATCCGAGGCGCGATGTCTCATATCTCTGTCGATAGACAACTCGAATGGCGTCAACTGCGCGAGCGTCCGTTCTTCTCCTTCGAACGGAATTTTCGCGGACGCGATGAGCTGACTGTACTTCGTGGACAATTTGTTCTCTTGTTGCAAATCCTCGATAATCTCAGGGCTGAACGTCTTAAGCGACATTTCCGCTAGCCGGAACAGTTGCGCCCCCCATTCGGCTTCGAGCTCCTGACGGAACGTGGACTGAGTTAACGCACGATAATAATCGGTTATGTACTCTTGGATGACGGGATTGGTTTCGTCGAAATAATCTTGCTCTGCCTTATAAAATTCGTCGCTGGTATCTATCGAATGACGAATGGATACCAGCGTCTCCTGCGTATTATACGCATTGCGCAATTGATTAATAGATGCTATCGCTTCATTTTTCCGAGCAACGCTATCAGCTTGATTGAACGATTCAATCATTTCCTTAAACCGTTGTTCAATCTTCTTAACGTCCGGACGTTCATAGCGATACTCGTTGAACTTCATGAATCCAACCATCCTCCCTGATCTGTTATGTTTTGAATTAATTAGCTAAGCAAAAGACGCTTTGTCAAAGCATACCGAATCTTAAGACTAATCGCAAAATCCTTTTTTTCGTTTTTCTGCCAATTTTGGTTGCTTGATTCATGTTTATTCATATTTATTAACCCATCGGAAAAAATGTCCGCAGGGTTGGAACATCGACACCCTGATATTGGTATAATCATACATTTGTTTGGTATATATAAATTTTTTCTAAAGACGTCTCATATGCTCAACAATTTAGCAACGAATCGTGGATTAAATATTTCCGATAGTTCGTCCATTGCCGTTAAATAGATTAGTCCGTTGCCTTCAAGTTTAGGAGAGTTCCCTAAGGGAACCGTTCTCTTGATCAATTGAGCATAAAGCTCGCGTTCCGTCAGATTTCGTTCGAAACTTGCATTGGCAAGAACCTTTACCAGAGCCATTGCCCCGGCAACATGCGGAGTGGCCATGGAGGTTCCGCTTAAAGTCGCATATTTTCCGTTTAAGTAGGTGGATAGGATTTTCTCGCCTGGACCGACTAAGTCTACCTCGTTGTTTGAATTCGTAAATCGGGAAGACCGTCTCTCCAAGTCGATTGCACCTACGCTGATCACTTCATTATAACAACCCGGATAATCGAACTCATCCGTATAGTCGAAGCCGTCACCCTGATTACCTGCCGCGCAAACGACGACAATATTGCGGGAAACGGCCTTTTGAATGGCTTCATGTAATTCGGGAAGATCCGTGGGACCGCCAAGAGACATAGAGATAATATCCGCTTTTTGCTCTATTGCATAATGAATTCCATTAATAATCCATTCGTATTGACCGGAACCGTTTTTATCCAGAACCTTGATAATGAGCAGATTTACCTCTGGGGCAACGCCTACGACTCCGTTATTGTTTTGCGTTGCGGCGATCGTCCCGGCGACATGGGTACCATGTCCATTGTAATCCTTGAACTCGTCTATTTTTGCGCCATCATCGTTCGTGAAATTTCTTCCGCCAATAATCCGCTCCTGCAAGTCGGGGTGAGTAATGTCACAGCCAGTATCCAGAATGGCAACCGTTATACCCTTCCCTTTTGTTCGATCCCAGATTTTCGGGGCTTGAATCATTTCCACCCCTACGGGAACCTCGTTGACCTTCTCCGCCAGTTCAAGCACTTGAAACGGAATCACCTTTACTTTTCGCTCCATTATTATCCCTCCCAATCGGATTTGATAAATAACTCGACGCTAAACTACGTGATGTACTTCATATTTTAACGATTCCGAATTTAATATTACAGGTACCATTGGAATGTTTTTCCACTATTATTCGCACTCTTAGAGGTGCCAAAAGATATATTTTTATACGATGAAATAAATCAGATCCAAATCGATGCCAGCATTATCATGAAAAAAAGGAGAGCGGGGGCTCTCCACAGCAAAATTATCGGGGAATATCGATTGTAAAGTCAAAGTCGGGCATATCGGGTAAACCCCCGTATTATGGACAGCGCACCTCTTATTCGATTGTGCACTTAGTATTCCTATGATTTTCACCGTTTTACGCCGAATTAGACTTT
>NZ_QRDY01000035.1 GCF_003386205.1 Cohnella lupini | reverse complement strand
ATCTGTTTATCCGTTTTTAAAGGATTTTAGAAAAGGATGCGGACGAACCATTTTTCATTCATGGCGATGATGCTGGCATCATCTTTGGTTAGTAAGCAAATCGGACTAACTCCGCGCTTCGCAGCCAAATCGAGCGGAGATAGTAAGCGAATCGGACTAACTCCGCCCACCGCAGCCGGATTGAGCGGAGATAGTAAGCGAATCGGACTAACTCCGCCCACCGCAGCTGGATTGAACTGAGATAGAAAGCAAATCGGACAACTCGGCCCCCAACCACCGAATCTCGCCGAATTAACGAAGAAAGTTAGCTTACTCGGCCCTCCACCACCGAATCTCGCCGAATTAACGAACAAAGTTAGCTAACTCCACGCTCCACCGCCGAATCGAGCCGAATTAACGAAGAAAGTTAGCTAACTCCGCGCTCCACCGCCGGATCGCGCCGAATTAACGAACAAAGTTAGCTAACTCCACGCTCCACCGCCGGATCGCGCCGAATTAACGAACAAAGTTAGCTAACTCGACCCTCCACCACCGAATCTCGCCGAATTAACGAAGAAAGTTAGCTAACTCCGCCCCCTCACCCCCGAATCTCACCAAAGATCCTACAAAATCCTACTAACTCCGCCCTCCTCCACCCACTACTAGACCAATCGAACGGAGCTAACTCCCCCCGCTCCCACCCCTGTTGACCGAATGCCGCTTGCTGGATATAATAAACTCAATTTATATCTAAGGCTTTGACCAAAGACATGATTTCCTTCAAGGGCTGAACAGAGAAAGAGGTGCAAGGTGCGAGCCTCTACAGCGACCGGACGGAGATTACCCCTTTGCAGCCGTGACGTAGAACCCGAGGCGAGCAGGTTGAGCCTCGACAGTAAACGTTACCGCGTTATCCCCGTTACCGGATACCGATAAGGACTTGGCTAGACGTCGAACAAGACGAAGAGCCAGTCGAATAAGGGTGGAACCACGAGCTGAACGCACTCGTCCCTTTGTGGGGAAGTGTGTTTTTTTGCGTTATTCAGGTGTTATAAGGTACTCGCTTATCCATTCTGAATAACCTCCGACATAAACTTTCCCCCTGCCGTCCGCGAGGAAGGCGGAAACCGTTTATGCTTGCGTTCAGTACAAATCCAAGGAGGGATTGCATCGTGGTCATTCAAGCGGTATTGGCGGACGGAAAGGTAAAGGAGTTTCAAAGAGGGACGACAATCGAACAAGTAGCGGAGTCCATCAGCTCAGGCTTGAAGAAGAACGCCGTGGCGGGGAAAATCAACGGAGTCCCGGTGGACTTGAACAGGAAGATCGAGCAGGACAGCCGGGTCGACATTATAACGCTGGATAGCAAAGAAGGGCTAGAAGTATATCGGCACAGCACGGCTCATTTGATGGCCCAAGCGATTAAGCGAATTTACGGGAAGCAAGCGGTCAAATTAGGAATCGGTCCGGTCATCGAAGACGGATTCTATTACGATATCGATATAGAGAAGCCTCTTTCCATCGACGATCTGTCCGCAATAGAGAACGAGATGAGGAAGATCGTACAGGAGAATCTGCCTATCGTTCGCCGCGTCGTCAGCCGAGAAGAAGCAGTCGCTATTTTCGGGGAATTGGAGGATCCGTATAAGCTGGAATTGATTCGCGATTTGCCGGAAGAAGCCGTTATTACTATTTACGACCAAGGGGAGTTTTTCGATCTTTGCCGTGGTCCGCATCTTCCTTCCACGGGACGCATCAAGGCATTCAAGCTGCTTAACGTAGCGGGTGCTTATTGGCGCGGAGACTCGAACAACAAAATGCTTCAACGTATTTACGGGACTGCCTTTCCCAAAGAAGCTCAATTGGAAGAACACCTGCGCATGGTGGAGGAAGCGAAGAAACGGGACCATCGTAAGCTGGGCAAAGAGCTGGGACTATTCATGTTCTCCGAAGAGGCTCCCGGTATGCCGTTCTACCTTCCCAAAGGGATGACGATCCGCACGCAGCTCGAGAATTTCTCCAGAGAAATGCAGGGCAATCATGGCTATGAAGAGGTTCGTACGCCGCTCATGATGAATAATCGAATTTGGGAGCAGTCCGGGCATTGGGATCACTACAAGGAAAATATGTATTTTACGAATGTGGACGATACGACGTTCGCGCTCAAGCCGATGAATTGCCCGGGTCACATGATCATCTATAAAAATAGCCTACACTCCTACAGAGAGCTTCCGATTCGATTATCCGAATTCGGGCAAGTGCACCGTCACGAATATTCCGGCGCTTTGAGCGGCATGATGCGAGTTCGGACTTTCTGCCAGGACGATGCGCATATTTTCGCCAGAGAGGATCAGATCGAAGACGAAGTGAGCTTGGCGATCGAGCTAATCGACCGCATGTATAAGGTGTTCGGCTTTGAGTACAAGATCGAGCTGTCTACGAGGCCGGCTGATTTCAGGGGCTCCGAGAAGTTGTGGGATATCGCGGAAGATTCCCTTCGGAACGTGCTGGACAAGCGAGGTATTGACTATCAACTGAATGAAGGCGACGGAGCATTCTACGGTCCGAAAATCGATTTTCATATCCTGGACGCCTTGAAGCGAAGCTGGCAGTGCGGAACGGTTCAACTGGATTTCCAGATGCCGGAGAAATTCGACCTCGCTTATATCGGCGAGGATAATCAGAAGCACCGACCCGTTGTGATCCATCGCGCGATCTTCGGTTCGATCGATCGGTTCATGGGCATTCTGACCGAGCATTTCAGCGGTGCTTTCCCGCTGTGGCTGGCGCCGGTTCAAGCCAAGTTGCTTCCCGTCTCGGACAACTATCTCGCTTACGCCTTAGAGGTGAAACGGGTGCTTGAAGAGACAGGGATTCGCGTAGAAGTCGACATGAGAAACGAGAAGCTAGGCTACAAAATCCGCGAGGCTCAGCTGGAGAAGGTACCCTATATGCTAGTGCTCGGCGAGAACGAAAAGAGCTCCAATACGGTATCCGTTCGACAACGGGGAGAAGGCGATCTCGGAGCGATGCCCGTTCAAGAGATTGCGAGCCGTATCGCCGAACAAATTCGCATCAAGCAATAGTTCTCCGCCGTGGCACTGATACGGGTCGAATATCATATGCTAGGTTAAATGACCGCATTGACGAACCGAAGATGTTCCGACGGCGAAACATGGGGAACGAGGGGATGCGTATGATTCATTATGCCGCAATCGGGGATTCTCTGACCGCCGGCGTGGGAGACCTGTTCGGCGGAGGGTTCGTTCCGAAGTATGGAAGATGGATTCAGCACAGCCTTAACCAGCAGGTCGTCTACGATAAAATAGCCCTCTCGGGAGCAACGTCGTCCGAGATCTTGTCGGTTGCCGAACACGATTATAGGGCAAGGGCCGTTCTGCGAAACGCCGACATCATTACGATTACGGCCGGAGGCAACGATATGGTCGATGCAGCCAAGGTGTATGCGTACGATCAGAATCCGGAAGTTTTCCGGCAGGCCGTAGCGAGAAGCCGGAATAACATCGCGGGTATACTAGGGGTCATAAGACAGTTGAAAGCCGGGGGCGGTCCCTATCTCGTCCGAGCGGTCGACCTTTATAATCCTTCCCCCTCGTTGCAGGAGGGCAATCTCTGGATCAGGCGATTTAATAGCAATCTGGAGAGCTTGCAGGACGGGTACATGAGGGTCGCGAACATCTTCGACGCTTTTCAAGGGCGGGAAAGAGAGCTCTTGGCGATCGACCGGTTCCACCCGAACGGGCGAGGATACGCCGTGATTGCGGAAGAACTGAACAGGCAAGGCTATAGGCCGCTATAATGAACGGGGTCCCGCGCGGACTCCGTTTTTTTACGCTTATATGGAAGAAAACGACTAGTCTGGTATACTTCGAATAACGAATGGAGGTTCGATGAATGGAAGCTGAACTCACGGAACTGGTCAAACATACGCAAGCCAAATTGCGAATGCAGACGATCTCTCAGGTACTGGAAGAATTCGACGGTCGAATTATGGGCCTCGATAAGGAAAAGCGTCTACAGAAGTATCGGAAAATGAAGATGAGCCCTTATTTGTTTTTTCGGGGAAGCGCGTATTTATTCTACTTCGATATTGGACGGGAATGGATGCCCCACCACAGCGATCCGGAGCGGCCGACATGGATTCAAGGCGACCTGCATTTCGAGAACTTCGGAGCGTTCCGAAGCGAGAAGGGCCGTATCGTCTTCGACGTGAACGATTTCGACGAGGGGTGTACGGGCTCCTACTTATACGATGTGCTTCGCATGTCCGTCAGTCTTTTCCTGATCATGACGGAAAGAGATTTGCCCGCGGAGCAGCAGAAGGACGCGGTTATGGCGTATTTGTCCGCCTATGCGAAAGGGATAAGAAGATTTGCGCAAGGAAAAGAGGACCCCAGTTCCCTCGTGTTCGACGTGGAATCGACGGAAGGTCCGATCCGGAAGCTATTAAAGAAGACGGAGAAGCTCGCCGCCAGTCATCTGATCGAAGGAATTACGACGTTGGACGGAGAGCGGCGGGAATTCGTATGGTCGGAAGAAATCCTGAAGCCGACGAAAGAGGAACGGCAGCTCGTGATGAGCGGGTGGGCGGAATACTTGAACAGTCTATCTCCTGAAACTCGCAAGCCGGACGAGTATTATCGCGTAAAAGATGTCGGCGTGAAGCATGGCTCCGGAACGGCTTCCATCGGTCTCGACAGGTTCTACGTGCTGATAGAAGGGGATAAGGGCGAGCGATCTCAGGACGATATCATCATCGAAATCAAGGAAGTGAGGGCACCCGTGCCGGCGTATTTCATGCCGTATAACGAGGAGTTCTGGGAGAAATTCGCGCATCAGGGCAAGCGGGTAATCATGACTCAACAGGCCATGCATCACGAAGCGGATCCATTCCTGGGATATTTGACGTTGAACGGACGACAATTTTACGCGAGGGAACGATCTCCATACAAGAAGAAGCTTAAAGCGCACAAGATCGCCGAACCCTCCGAATGGCTGGCCACGGCGGAAAGCATGGGCCTCATTACCGCGAAACTTCACGCGAGGGCGGATGCGGACGTGGAACTGGGCATCCTCTCCTATCACAGCGAGCACGAGATTAACACTGCGATAGGCAAAGACTCCAACGCATTCTGCGATTACGTTACGAATAGGGCCTTCTCTTACGCGCTTCAAGTAAAGGAAGACTTCGGGCTGTTTAAGGAATGGAATGTATAGTCGAGCTTAATTCTCCATGCCGGATAAATCATAGGGACTGCAAGAGGTTGCCGTTGGGCAAGCCTTTTGCAGCCCTTTTCATCTTCTCAATCGCTTGAAACAGCGACTGTGCGGAGATATTGAAAAAAAGAGCATTATCGGTTATTCACAAACGGGCATTGTCCTACTATACTGTGGTTACAGATAATGATAATCAATCTCACTAAATAGGAGCTACAGAAAATGACAGCCACAAATCGTTCTATGTATTTAATTATCGCGGTAGTCATCATCAGCTTGCTTGCCGCGTGCGGCAATTCGAACAACAACGCATCTCCGTCGCCGTCGGCGAGCGCGGAGCAGTCGTCTGCCGTAACGGAATCCGCAAGTCCGTCCCCATCGGAGGAAGCACCCGCGGCGGAAGAAGAGGCGTTCCGAACTTTAACGGATGCAGCCGGTCATGAAGTTCAAGTTCCCACTCATCCGCAAAAAGTCATTGCGCCTTTCATAGAAGATCCGCTAACCGCTCTTGGCATTAAGCCGATCGCCCAGTGGGGAGCAAACGGCGTACCGCAGCATTATTTGCAGGACAAGCTGGCAGGCGTCCCGGTATTGGATATGAGCGGAGGATTAAAGCCGGAGGAGACGCTTTCTTATTCTCCGGATCTGATTATTTTCTTGGCGCCCACCTATCTTGCCAGCGGAACCTACGAGCAATTCGCCAAGATCGCTCCGACCTTCGTGCTATCCAACGACGAGATGGATTGGAGAGGAAACGTCTTAAAGCTCGGGGCGTTATTGAACCAAGAAGACGCGGCTAACAAAGCGATAGCCGATTATGACGATAAGCTGAAGAAGGCGAAAGAGCAGCTCGGCAGCCTTTCTACCGACAAAACGGCTATTCTGTTGCAGGCGGGCGATGAGAAAGGCTTCAAGCTATTCGGGCCTAAGTTCTACGGAGGCTCCGTGCTTTACGATGCTCTCGGCTTCAAGCAACCGAAGCTGCTTATGGGCGATTACGAGACTTATTCGATGGAATCGCTCGAACAACTGCAGGAAGTCGACTATATCTTCGTGATCTCGGGAGAGGGACGCGCCTTGCCTCCCGTCGACAATCCATTGTGGAAAGCATTGCCGGCCGTCAAAGCAGGTCACGTCTTCGATGCGGATTCGGGTCATTGGTTCAATTCCAATCCGATCGCCAACGGCTTGATGATCGACGACGTTCTGAAGAACGTTCATGAATAAGAGGCATTCCCATGCCGACCTGCAGCTCTATGCTGCAGGTCTTATTGGCTTTCAACTGCTTCATGTCAGAACCCTTAAAGATGTAACGAGAGATCTCGTAACGGATCGGTATTTCATCGGGACGGAATCGTATATGATTCTGGTTTCCTCCGGGTACAACGGCGGTATGGTCGTCGACGGGCATTACCGCTTGCTGCGTCCGGGCTCCTTCTTCGTGTGTGCGCCAGGGCAGCTAGTCGAGCTTTCCCGGCATTCCGGACTGGAGACGGGGTTGTGGCTGTTTTATTTTCAGGTGCGGACATTGTCCGGGAACAATGGGGATACGGTAGCGCAAGAGAGTTCGCAAGGGGATCTCTTTCCGTTCCTCGGCGAGGCCGTAATCAGCCCGTCGTCTCAAATCATACAGATAGCGGAGAGAATCGGTTCCAACTGGAACGATCAATTACCGTCCTCCCGGCTACGCTGCGAAGCGGGACTGTTGGAGCTTCTTAGCTATGCGCTGAGTTATCGGGAGCAACAGATGGCGCTTGCCATGGAGAGCGCCCGGATGGAGCTGGAACGGAATTATCGGAACGATATCACGATAGACGGACTGGCGGGCATCGCCGGCTTAAGCCGGTATCATTTTATGCGAATATTCAAGGAGCACTACGGTAAAGGGGTCATGGAGTACCGGACGGACCTGAGGCTCAGGGAAGCCAAACGGCTGATGGAGAATCCGGCGTATACCTCTTTAAGCAGCATCGCTCATCAAGTCGGTTATAAGAACGAAACGTATTTCAGCAGCTTGTTCAAGAAACAAACGGGGATCGCCCCTGCCGTCTATCAGCGGAATCAGAAGCGCAGGATTGCCGCGTATAGCTGGGTGAATCTCGGACAGCTGCTTGCCTTGCAGACGATTCCGTTTGCCTCGCCGATCGATCATTACTGGACGGATTATTACAGAAGCAAATATAGCGATGAGGTAAAGGTGCCGCTCAGCCATCAATACGACTTTAACAGAAAGGCTTTACGAGAAGCGAAGCCGGATTACATTATCGGTATCGACGGTTTTGTTCCTCCCGAGGAACAAGAGGATCTGCATCGCATAGCGCCGTCCCTTTTTCTGCCGTGGGAAGAGGATTGGCGAACGCATCTGTTGCTCGTGGCCGAGTTTATCGACAGAACGGAAGAGGCGGTCAAGTGGTTATCTCGCTATGACCGTAAGGCTACTTCGACTCGGGAGTTGATAGCACCGTTCATAAGAAAGGACAAGCTGCTGGTACTGGCGGTTAGCGGGGATGAGGTTCATGCTTGGGGCAATCGGGCAGGCTCGGCGTTCTATGACGATTTGCGAATAGGGATGCCGGTTCGCTTAGCCGATTTTTCGTGGAAGGAAAGGGTTGAGCCGCATGAGCTTCATGAGTTCGGAGCCGACCGGATTTTGGTGCAGGTGGATGGCGACGCGACTTCTCGCAAGACTTGGAACCAACTATCCCGCAAAGAGGATTGGCTTAAGCTGGAGGCCGTCCATAATCGCAAGCTGAACTTCGTCACGGACTATCCCGGGTTTCAAGCGCCATGGAATGAATACTCCGCCGATAATCGCGATCGCTTCTTGAATGAAATACCGGCTTTGTTCGGCATTGGCGGTTCTCGCCGGTAACAAAGCAAATCTGTATGGATGAATATCCCATTCGAAGTTCGGGGATTATGGTTAAGTACTGCCATAACCACAATCGCCGAATGGATCGGGAGGACGTAAATTGAGAAGGATCACAGCAAAGCTAACATTGATCGTCGCGATCGCTGTGGGGATCGCTATCGCTTTTCCGAACGAATCGGATGCGGCCAAGAGACGGCAACAGGAAATTCCGATGCTCCAGTCGCTCAGTCAACTATCGCCGAACCAGCTTTTAGTTACGTACGACAGGCCCGTTGACAAAGTCAAAGGCGTGACAGCGACGAATTATTGGATTCAAAGCACGACGGAAGCCGTACCGACGGGAATTGCGACGCTTGGCATGAATGACCAAGTTAGTCCGAGCAACGCGCTTACGGCCGCTAAAGTCACGATTGCGGCTGCCGATAATCAGAATCAGAGCTTCATCCTGACGTTTAATCAGAATATTACGCAAGGAAAACCTTATAAAATGATCATCTGTTACGTAACCGTGCCCGGCGGACCTCCTTACAGCGGAGACAACGGATCTGCCGCATTTGTCGGACGATAACGAAGGAGAATAGAGAGTTGCTTGTTCGATCCCTTGCGATCGAATGGGCGACTCTTTTTTCTAGCTATAATCAAAGGAAATACCTGGTAAAATAGGATGAACATAAAATATTACAAAATGACCAACCGTTCCGCCACATCGGCTACTTATATAACATACCACGTTCAAAGGAGGTGCCAAATGACCGCAAACAATCTGTTTGACGATTCGCTCCTGCAGCTCTATTCAAGGAAAATATACGGTTTTGCTTTATCCAAAACAGGGCATGAACAAAATGCCCTGGATCTGTCCCAAGAAATATCGTTGGGATTGTACCGCTCGCTTCGCGCGGGTAAGCAGGTGGACAACATGGACGCATGGGTTCACACGACGGTTCGACGGTTCTATTCGCGGTGATGGAGTATCTCGTGCGTTCCGGCAGGCTGCCGCTCCCGCTGGACTCCGAAAAAAATCAACGAAGAAGGAGTTTTCCAATAAATATATAATTACTTAATCAAGAGGAAAATGTTGCGAAGGGAGCGTAGGTCAGGATGGCTAAAACGGATTATCAAACCGCGGATGAATATATCGGTACTTTCGAGAAAGAAGTTCAGGATATGTTGGGGAAGATCCGCCAAACGATTAAAGAGGCCGTGCCCGAAGCGGCCGAGATCATTAGCTATCAGCTGCCGGCATTAGAATTCCACGGGAAGGTGGTCTATTACTCCGCTTTCAAAGACCATTACTCGCTGTCGTTCCCCCCGCCGTTCAAGGTATTCGAAGTATTCAAAGAACAGCTGTCGCCTTACCATGTATCCAAGTCCGCCGTTCAATTCCCGAAGAAACAACCGTTTCCGTTCGAATTAATGACCGAGATGGTGAAGTTCCAGGCGAAAGAAAACCTCGAAAAAGAGCAAAAGAAAAAGAAAAAATAAAACAAACCCACCATAGGCCGACAACCTAAGGTGGGTTTGCGCGTGTAAGAGCGATGTCACGTCGTTACCGTAGTCGGTAGCGCGTTGCGCTGGGGACGATCAACGCTATTCAATCTGTTCTTGAAGAAGGAAAGAATGGTCGAAGTAACGGCTATGGACAAGACGGAGATGAATCCCTGATCGAGCGATACCGCGGAGAAACTCGTTAGAACAACGATGAAATCGAACGCAAAGTTCGTTTTGCCCGGATTCAAGCCATAGCGTTTCTGCATGTATAGAGCCAATATCGTAGAGCCTCCGAGCGAAGCGCCGTTCTTGAATAACGAGCAGATCCCGACTCCGATGAACGCACCTCCGATAATGGATCCAGGCAGAGCGGGAATAGCGAAGTCGGAAAACAAACGATCGACGGAAGTCAGGGCGGATAACAGCGAGATCGCAGCCATCGTGCGGAAGGTAAAGGATCGGCCGATTTTATGATAGGCGAAAACCGCGAAAGGAATGTTCAGCAGCAAGAATACGATATGGAATTTGGTTTGGAATAAATATGACAAGCTGAGCGAGAGTCCGGCCGTTCCGCCGGTAACGACATGCGAATGCTTGAGCAAAATCAATCCTGCAGCCGTAACTACGCATCCGAGTGCAATATGAAGCCATTTACGGAAAATCCCCTTCGTTTCCTTATCCATATTCCGATTCCCCTGTTATGAAAACTTTATTGTAGGTCTTATAACAATGGTATAATACGGAAGAATGGCGATATATAAGAAAGCGAACGAAAATGATGTTAGAATAAATAACATTGAAGGAAAATGGCAAGTACTGCCTGCATTGTGGAAAGTAGGTCGGATCAAGTGGATAAAATAGATATTTCGTTAATCAAATGGCTTCAAGAAGACGGGCGGATGACGGTGAGCGACCTGTCCAAGAAATTATCGTTAAGCCGACCCAGTATTTCGGAACGATTGCTTCGTTTGCAGGAAAAAGGAATTATCGAGGGTTTCAACGCAAGGGTATCGCCTGCCGCAATCGGCAGAACCGTGCAGCTGATCATTCAAGTAAGCGAATTGAAGGTGTCTCCGCAAGAGTTCGAGAGACGTATTAAAGACGACGAGGATATCATCGAATGCCATCGCGTGACGGGCATCGTCAGCCACATGATCAAAGCCGCGGTAACGTCGATGGATGATCTGAGCAAGCTCGTAGAGCGGCTATTACCCTACGGCAACGTGAATACATCGGTCATTTTATCTTCGCCTGTACTCAATCGGACTCTATTGCCGAAGCGGCAGTAGAGAGGTCCGCATAAGAAAACTTAGGAGGAATCCCCATGAATCAAGGAAACGGTACTTCCGGTATTCGCGATTTTGATTTTCTTGTGCATCCTTACACCGTTCTGAATAAACGGCGCACCGAAGCTATGTATCCGGACAGGATCGGCGTATGGGAAGAGTTCGAAGCTACGCATACGGGCGCGTATTATCTTGATCGGAAGGTCATTATCGATCATTTCGAGGGCGGAACGTTCCCTGACGGAGAGGTAAGAAAGGGGATGACCATTAGGGCTTACGACGAGGATACGCAACAATGGTCGCTAATGTGGCTAGACAACAAAAATCATCCGGATTTCAGACCATTGGTCGGAAAGTTCGAGGATGGCGTAGGCAGCTTCCGGCAAGTCGTCGAGATGCCGGACGGTCAACCGCTGCACGTTCGATTTACTTGGGATGAGATTACGGAAGTATCGGCACGCTGGCAACAAGCCTTCTCATTCGACGGCGGCCAGAGCTGGGACACGAATTGGATCATGGAATTTACGAGAAGGAGCTAACCCGCGCCTTGCGCGGATTAACGCCTTTCCTCTTGCTTGTTATTAATGCTCGCCTTCCTCCGCTACGCCGAGAGCGAGGTTCTTCTCTTTAAACTTGGCATTATGGGAAGAGACGTAGGCGACTTTCTCCGCTTCGGGCTCGACATACAGTTTGGCGGCGTTAGTGGCTAGAACGGCGTCCGTGAACGTGCCCGCGATCAGATGTACCTTGGAGTCATGCTTCACGAAATCTCCCGCCGCGAAGACTCCGGGGATGTTCGTTTCCATTGTGCTGCTAACATGGGCGTTCCAGTCATCCATGTCCAAGCCCCATTCCTTAATCGATCCGAAGTTGTACCTAAGGCCATGATTGACGATAACGGCGTCGACGTCGATCCGTTCCGAAACTCCCGTATCCGCATGAACGATCGTCACTTGATCGATAGCGGAACCGTTGCCGCTGTGCAGCGACTCTACCGCATAGGGAGTCAGAATGGTTGCGGAGGATGCCCTCATTCGGGAAACGTTCCGTTCATGGCCACCGAATTTGTCTCTCCGGTGAACGACGGTTAAGCTGGAGGCGATCGGTTCGAGGGCGTTCGCCCAATCGACCGCCGAATCTCCCCCGCCGGAGATAAGCACGCGCTTACCCCTGAATGGCTCCAACTCCTGCACGGTATAATGCAGGTTGGTGACTTCGAAACGATCGGCGCCTTCGATCTCGAGCTTGGCCAACTGAAGAACGCCGTAACCGATGGCAAGTACGACGGTACGCGTCCAATGTCGTTCGCCGGTCGCGCAGGTCAATATGATCGTGTCGTCGGCTTGCCGATCCAGCGCCGCCACGCGCTGATTAAGCACGATCGTCGGATCGAACGTATGACACTGCTGCACGAGCTGATCGATCAGGTTTTTCCCTAAAGTAGGCGTTAAGCCGCCTACGTCCCAGATCATTTTCTCGGGATAGATTAGGATTCTTCCCCCGAGCTCTTCCCCGGCCTCGATCAGCTTCGTCTTTAAATCCCTCATCCCGCTATAGAAGGCCGTATACATTCCGGCCGGACCTCCGCCGATAATCGTAACGTCATATAACTCCAATGGTGCGCTCAAGTTCAGTTCCTCGTTTCTTTGCAACCCGGTACCATACGGTTGATAACTATCCTTTTATTTTATTGATAATGATTCTCAATGTCAATTAAATTTACGTGATGAACACTTGATCGAACCAAACGACGAAAAGGCGCCCCCGTCTCAACCTCGACGGAGTGCGCCTTTTCGATTTTACTGCCTGTGACTATCGGTGTCTTTAGAGCTTGAAATGTTGAACCGACTTTTGCAATTCGACCGACATAGCGTTCATCTGCTCGATCGCGCCAGTGATTTCCTGCATGGTGGCGCTTTGCTGTTGCGCTCCAGAAGCGACTTCCTCCGTGCCTGCCGCTTGCTCCTGCGTGACGCTGGAGATTTGCTGCATGGACGCGGAGATCGAGACGAAAGATTGCTCGACCTTCTCCAATGCCTTCTGAAGCAGATCCGTACGGTCGGAGAATCGCGATACGCCCGAATGGATCGTATTGAAATTCTCGTAGGTGCCGCTAATCCAACTATGGCCTTGCTCAGCGGCTTGACGGCCTTCGCCGACCAAGTCGATCACGAGCTTGCTGTTCTCCTGAGTTCCGGATACCAGTTGCCTTACGGATAAGGCGGCTTCGGCGGATTGGGCGGCAAGCTTCTTCACTTCTCCGGCTACGACGGCGAAGCCTTTGCCCATTTCTCCTACGCGGGCGGCTTCGATCGAAGCGTTAAGCGCCAGTAGATTGGTTTGCTCGGAAATATCGGAAATCATGTTGATGATGCCGCCGATTTCCTTAGATCTTTCCCCGAGATTCAGTGCGGCCTCCTGGGATTGGCTCATGACATCCTTGATGACGCTCATCTGGTGAAGGGTCTGTTCGACCAATTGTTGGCCGTCCTCGCTCTGCGTTCGAACTTGTTGAGCGATTTGACGCATTTCTTTCATATCTTCCGAGACATCGGTCAGCTCGCTATCGATTTCGTTGATTAGTGCCGTGCTGTTAGCAACGCTATTGACGATGTCGTTAATGCCATCGCTCATCTGGCTAGTGGATTCCGCCGCTTGCTGCGCGCTTCTGCTCGTTTCGTCGGCGGAATGCAGGAGCTGGGTGCTCGTAGCCGAGACTTGATCCGAAGATTGGCGAATCTGGCGGATCAGCGTTTGAAGGTTTTTGCCCATTTCGCCGAAGGAGTCGGCTAGCTTGCCAAGCTCGTCCTTGCGCGATACCGAAAGCTGTTCGCGGAGGTCTCCGGTGGCGACCTTCTCCGTGGCGATCATGAGGTTCCGGATCGGTCTTGTGATGATTTTACTGATTACGACAGCAAGAAGAGTTCCGATGACGAGCACGAGAGCGGTAATCCAGAACGTCGTCCAGAAGATGGAGTCGGACGTCTCGGGAACGACGGAAGCGTCGAGATCGATGCCCAATATCCCGTAGCTTTCCTGATTCGCGTCCTGTAGCGGCATGAATATCGATTTATGTATGCCGTATTCGTCGGTGTAAATGCTGCTCAGCATTTCCTTGTTATTCGCAATGGCGTCGTTCATCTCAGAGGTGAAGGGATACGGTGTCCCGTAATCGTCGGGAACGCCGGATAGAACAAGAATACGTTCCTCCCCCTGGCTCTTAGATAGGATGTAAATGTTCTCTAACCCATGCGTGGCTTGAAGCTTCTCAAGCTCTCCTTTGATGACGGCATAATTCGGGTCGTCCGTGCCTTTAAGCTCCGTATCCGAGCCAGGAAGGTCGGACAGCATATCGGCGGCGATCTGAATGTCCGTCTGCAGCCTCATATCGAATTGTTCGAGCAGCTTGCCTATCAGGTTCTGGTTGACGTAGTAACCGGAGAAAGCGAAGGCGGCGCTCGTGAATAATTGGAGAAGAAGAATGCTTAACGCGATTTTGACCGTAAGATGGTTTACGAACCAAGCTTTGACGGATTTCAACATTGATTACTTGCCTCCACTTGCGAGCATAAGGGAACTTTCATAGACTTCCGATATTCGCGTTTTCAAATAATTTACGATCTCATCGATGTGCTCCGTCTGGGTGTACGGCGAGATGACGAAGAGCTTGGCCGCGTACAACGGTACCGAATGGCTGTCCGCTGTAGGAACCATCAGATGCTTTTTGGTATCGCCGAAGAAAATCTTGTCGCGATGACGTCCGAGCGACTCGAATAGCCTGTCGTTCAGCTCGTTGGTTTGCTCGATTTCCTTGCGCGTGCGTTCGCCTCGGATTTCCGAGGAGAGGTGGGACGTTCCGTCGGGGTAGATTCGGAACAGAGTAATGATTCCCGGATTGTTCGGATTCGCGATGACCGCTTCCGGAATCCGGAGTGTTAGAGCCTTGCGGAACGCGATGTTAACGTCGACGAATTGGGCGAGCAGACGTTGGTAGCCTTCGATTCCGAAAGCCAGCAGCGCGCTGTAGATGCTGATGGAGCTAGCCATTCGGGAGCATTCCAGCGTATAGCCGGTGTGGTACTGCCCATATCCCCGGTGCCCGACGTAAGGAGTCTCGTCCGCGTCCAGATCCATCGGCTTGAGATCCTCGGCGTTCTTCACGAGAAATAGGCTGGTGGAGTAAGGAGTTTGTCCCAATTTCTGAAAATCGAAGCACAAGGAATCCGCGAGGTGAAGATGCTTCATGCGACCGCGAATGGCCTGTAAGGCATTTAATGTATCAGGTTCGAGCTTAAGCTCGTTAGCCGCGAAATCATAGTCGTTGTAGAAGGCGAAAAATCCGCCGAGAGCCGAATCGGCATGGATATGAGGCTTGGCGATTCCGTGGACGGCCGCAATATCTCCGGCTAATTGGGAAATCTCGCTCAAGTCGTCAATTCCCATTGCGTCGGTCGTACCCGTCGTAGCCACTATGTAGACCGGCGTGCCTCCCAATCGGATGATGAGCTCCATTTTATCCCGCAAATCCCTAATATCCATGGAACTATCCGGTAAAGTCCGTACTTTAATCAGATTGTTGCTTCCGATTCCCGTGGCTTCCATGGACTTGAACAGGCTATAATGCGCGGCTTCGGAACAGAACGCGTACAAGTTCTGGGGAACGCCGGTCTGCGAGGCATGAGGTGCATGCTTGGCTATAGCGAGGCGCAAACCCGTGAAAATGGCCCCTTGCCCACCCCAAGTGGTGTATCCTCCGCTTCGCGAGCTGTCGTAGCCGACGAGCTTGGACATCATCGCGATAACCTTGACTTCCGCTTCTGCTCCAGCCGGTCCGTATACGTCCCATAGATTGTTGCCGTTCACCATAAACGCCGCGATCATGCCTATAATTCCCGGAATGCTCGCCATAGGCAAAATGTTGGTCAGAAAATACTTCGTGTGGTACGGGTGGGAGTGAAGCAGCTTTAACAAGTGCTCGTTTACTTCTTCCATCGGCGTACTTTTGCCCGGAATCTCGCTCGTGCGGACGAGATCGCCGTAGAAATTCCCGTCGCGTTGCTTGATCCCCTTCAAATTCACGGTGTCCGGATCCTTCAGATTATCGACGCCGCTAAGGATTTGTTCGATCAGTCCAAGAAATAATGCCCGTTGATCCGGGTTGCCGTCGTCGCTGGGAAACCATTTTCTAACATCCGTTTGCTGCTGCATGAACATTAATTGCCCTCTTTCTGTCGTTTAATAGCAAAACTATGAAAATCGTTACAATTCCGAATACGACAAAAAGCGGCATACTAGTAAGAGCCATAGTAAACCGCCTGCAATTCCTGCAACTGGCTGACATTCCCGGAGGGAGTAGTCCCTATAGCTTTGCGTCACTACCTTTCGGTAGTTTTGCCGTATTCGGTTATTTAGAACTATCGTTGAAGCTCCCATGTCCCGGAAGTGCAGTTACTATTGCCTAGACATAGCGGGTTGTATTCATGAAATACACATTACTATTTTCTCAGTTCAATATCAATACAATTGGGGGGAATTTACACAAATCGTCATGTTTTACCTCGAAATTGGAAGCGCAATTAATGGGGGGCATAAGCTAAAAGGGACTTATGACGCTTGTTGGGACTAGACAAAAGAGGTTTATGCCGAATTCTATCTAGACCTGTCGCCCATCATAAGCAGACCAAGCCGAATTAACGAAGCAAGTTCGCTAACTCCGCCCAACAAACGTGACCCGAGCCGAATTAACGAAGCAACCTCGCTAACTCCGTCCAACATTCGCGAACCGAGCGGAATTAACGAAGCAACCTCGCTAACTCCGTCCAACATAAGCAGACCAAGCCGAATTAACGAAGCAACCTCGCTAACTCCGCCCCCAAACCCGCCAATGCCGCTAAATCCCTTCTATTTCCATGGCGAAAAGCGCTTTGTTCCAGGTAAGTTAGTAGCGACTATCGGACTCCTCGGGTGATACAATATGGCTAAGAAAAATAAGAAAGCCTGGTGGATTTCACTCGCGCTATCCGGCTTAACTTATCGATTGGGGAGCGGAATGATGGAGAGGAAGACAATGGAATCGGCGCTGTTTCGCAGCAGGGGGACGAGAGAGTCGGGCAAAGTGTCTTTTATAGAATTGTTCTTCGATTTGGTCTTCGTGTTCGCGGTGACTCAGCTATCGCATTCCTTCTTGGAGAACTTTACGCTGGAGGGGGCGGTCCGGCTCGGACTGATCACGATGGCCGTATGGTGGGTATGGATTTTCACGGCGTGGGTTATCAATTGGCTGAATCCCGAGACGAAGCCGGTTAGGTTAATGCTAATCGTTCTCATGCTGCTGGGCCTCATCATGTCGACTTCCATACCGGAAGCATTCGGACACTCAGGCCTCTACTTCGCGTTAGCCTATACGATTTTCCAAGTCGGTCGGACGGCTTATACCATATGGGTATTGAGAGAAGGATCCGTCGAGCTCAGGATCAATTTTACGCGTATTCTCGGATGGCTGGTCTTGTCCGGGGCTTTCTGGATCGCGGGAGGGTTCGCGCATGAATCCTGGCGTCTAGGGTTATGGGGCGTAGCTCTCATCATTGAATATATTTCCCCTTCGTTAGGCTTCTGGCTGCCTAAGCTTGGCCGGACACCGACTCAAGTATGGGACGTGGAAGGCTCCCACATGGCCGAGCGTTGCGGCCTGTTCATTATTATCGCGTTGGGAGAATCGATTCTCGTGACGGGGGCGACATTCGCGAAGCTGGAGTGGAGCCCTACTCATTTGGCGGCGTTCGTCGTCTCTTTCGCGGGGACGGTGGCGATGTGGTGGATTTATTTCGAGATGACGGCGAAGACGGGGCATCATTATATCGCGCACTCCGAGGATCCGGGCAGGGTTGCTCGCTCAGCCTATACGTACACGCATCTGCTACTGGTGGCGGGAATCATCGTGGCTGCCGTCGCTGACGAGCTGCTGCTTGCTCATCCTACCGGCCACACGGACGCGAAGACCGCCGCGGTTATCCTGGGAGGACCGGGACTCTACCTGCTCGGGAATATGCTTTTTATGAAAATAGTTGCTAGCGTTATCCCAAAGGCGTATATCGCGGGGTTCGTTGCCCTAGCGGTTCTTATCCCGTTCGCCACTGAACTTACGCCTTTGCTCTTGTCGGCTGTCGTTGCCGTCGTGCTTGCGGCCGTAGCGATGTGGGGATCCGTCTTCACGGAGCGGCTGTGTCGATTGCTTCCGCAGGCCTTGAACAAACAAGCGCAAGGCTAGGGAGAAGAAATGCACGACTATGCGGCCGTATCCTTGTGCCGACGCGGCCAGAACGTATAGGTGAAGCTGACCAGGAAATCTATGCCGAGCACGAGCGACCAAGTACGAATGAGCTGCGACAGTCCGCTAGTGCGGCTTTCCGCGTTCACCATGAGAATCATGCCGTACAGAATAACGCAGCCGATCGCCCAAGCGAGCAAATGCTTGTACCAGCCTTGGCGTTCCCGAGAGGCATGCTCCTTCCCGTAAACCTTCGGGTTCACGGGAGCGGGACCCTCCGCGAAACGGTGGGCGAATCGAACGTCCGCCCATTTGATCATCGAATGGCCATAGACGACCGACACCGCGATATAGATCGCCGCGATGCCGTGAACGACGCTAGCTTCGGCACCGCCGCGCAGATCGATCACCGTAACCGCAAGCAGAACCAAGTCGATCAACGGAGTGCATAGCAACAGTAGTGCTCCGGCTCTTTTCCAACCCAATAAATAGCGGCACGTCAAACCTGCGAGAACGAATATCCAGAACGCGATTTCGCATCCGATTATAAAAGCGGGGATGTTTCTCACTCCTTCGTTATTGTTGCTGTCACTAGCAGCTTTTCTCTCTAATTATATTAACTATTTTCGAGAGTATGTATGGTTACTAGATTAAACCGCCTCAGACGTGAACGCATGGAAGGCCGGGAACCGTCCTCTATCGTAGTGCTCCCGGCCTTCGTTCACGACGTCAGAACGGAGAGCCGGGAATCGCGCAACCCGGAAAAGCGTTCACGTCCTGCACGGCGTCGTAAGGATACCGCTTGGTGGCGAACTGGCTTTGGTACAAATATTCTTGAAGAACCACATTGCCTTCGCTTAAGCTGCATAGCACTCCCGTTACGCCCTGTCCGTTCGCGAGCGATAGACCGACGGGCTGTCCGACCAAGTACGTTGCTTTCGATAACCATGGCGTCTGAAGCATACGAATTCACCTCCGCCGAATAGTGTATGCGGGGCATTAGCGGAGAGTAACCTTCAAGGCTCCGGTTGTGCCTGCATAAGCTGCTTAAGCTTCGATTTCGTAGAGGTTTCAGGCGCCGGAGTATAAATGCTGCACCGTAAATCCGCATCCCCGTGCACTTGCAGCGATGTAAGCTGGAATAGCATTTTTCTGGCTTTGGCGTGCCTGAATTCGAGCAGCACCTCCGGAGCCGAGCTCACCTTGCTCGCCTCCCATAGGCGATTAAAGTCCGGATGGGTATCCTTCATCTCCGCCAGAAACTCCTCGTACCATTCATCCTCCACGTATTGCCCGTAATAAGCCCGGAATATCGCAAGGAATCCGCTGGCGAACTGCTCCCAATTCACGGCTAACCGCTGAAACTCCTTTCTGGTAAACACTAAACGGATCATGTTTCTCTCTTCGGGAGGGATAAGCTCGAAATTCAAGAAGACGTGGGCAGCCGCTTCGTTCCAGCCGACGATATGGCATCTGCGGTCGGAGATGATCGTCGGGCAATAGGTCAGCTCCTGAAGAATGATTCTAAGGGAAGGGCTGATCTGAGGAATCTCTTCCTCTTCCAAGCTGGCGCCCGACGAGGTTTCTAGCGCAAGCGCAAAAAGATACTTGCGCTCGTCGGAAGTTAGTCGCAGCGCCGTGGCTACGTTATCCAAGACGAACGACGATACCTTGATATCCCTGCCCTGTTCTAACCACGTGTACCAAGTATGGCTCACCTCCGCTAACTGAGCGACTTCCTCCCGTCTTAATCCGGGCGTTCTTCTTCGGTTCCCTTCAGGCAAGCCGACGGCTTGGGGAGTCAGCTTGGCTCTCTGTGCTTTAAGAAATTGCGATAACGCTTGAAGCCTCGTATGCGAATTCAAGGTAGACTCACGTCCTTGCAAATCATATCGTATATCGTATTATTCATTATAATAGGATAAATGACAACTTGTAATAGGATAATCAACATGACATGATGAGGACAAGGTTAATTCTAGAACCAGTTCGAGGAGGAAATTGTCATGGAAAGAGTCGTCATTACGGGAATGGGCGCGATAACGCCGCTAGGGAACGACGTGGAAACCTTCTGGACCCGGCTCGTTCGCGGAGATTCCGGAGTTTCGTCTATAGATGCTTTCGATACGGATAAATTCAAGGTGAAAATAGCGGGCATGGTTCGGGATTTCGATGCCAAGGAGCTTTTCGGGCTTAAAGAAGCGCGGAGAATGGACCGTTTCAGCCAATTCGCGGTAGCGGCCGCGGATCAAGCATTAGCCGATTCCGGCATCGATCTGGAACGGATGGACAAGGAGAGAATGGGCGTATACGTCGGATCGGGTATCGGCGGGATACAGACTTTAATGGATCAACATACGGTATTGGGCGATCGCGGCCCCGACAGAGTGAGTCCTACTCTGGTTCCGATGATGATCTCTAACATGGCAGCCGCGTTAATTAGCATTAGAACGGGCGCGCTAGGTGCGACATTATCGCCGGTAACGGCGTGCTCCATCGGCAATACGGCAATCGGGGAAGCTTTCTTCAGCATTCAATCCGGAAGGGCGGACGTCATATTCGCGGGCGGATCGGATGCCGCGGTTACCGAAATTTCGTTAGCCAGCTTCACGAACGCAACGGCTCTATCGGCGAGGAACGAAGATCCCGAAAGGGCTAGCCGGCCGTTCGACGCAGGGAGAGATGGCTTTGTCATGGCTGAGGGCGCCGGGATTCTCGTGCTTGAATCGCTGTCTCATGCTTTGCGGAGAAATGCCCGGATCTACGCCGAGGTCATCGGGTATGGAGCCAGCTCGGATGCGTACCATATGGTGGCGACCCATCCGGAAGGCGACGGTGCGTACCGGGCAATGAAATTGGCGCTACAAGAAGCGAAAATAGCGCCAAGCGACGTAGACGTGATCAGCGCGCATGCGACCAGCACCGAGCTCGGAGACAAATCCGAAACGGCGGCCATTAAGAAATTATTCGGAGAAGACGCTTATCGTATTCCGATTACGGCGAATAAGTCGATGACGGGCCATATGTTCGGAGCAGCGGGCGGCGTGGAGGCTATCGCGTTGGTTAAGAGCTTGCGGGAAGGTATCATCCCTCCGACGATTAATCAGCAAGAGAGAGGGGAAGGCTGCGACTTGGATTACGTTCCTAATGTCGCCCGTACCGCCGATTTAACGATCGGAATGTCGAATTCCTTCGGATTCGGCGGTCATAACGCGGTTATCGTTCTAAAGAAATACGTCGAGCAGTAAATCAGATCGCGAAGGGGAAAACAATATTGAAAAACCAAGCGAGCATTGAAGGACGGGAGCTTATCGTCAACCGGGTGCTTAAAGCTCCGCGCGAGCTGGTACACGATACGTGGACGGATCCGAAGCATCTTGCCAACTGGTGGGGACCGATGGGATTCACGATTACGATACTTGAGGCGGATATTAGACCGGGCGGGGTATGGCGCTACTTGATGCACGGTCCGGACGGAGTGGACTATCCGAATCGGATAGACTATATCGAAATCGTTAAACCGGAAAGTTTGGTTTATGAGCACGGCGAAGACAAAGATAACGATCCGAGTCGATTCCATGTGCAGGTAACTTTCGAGCGGGAAGGGGACAAGAAGACGTCCCTAACGATGAAATCGCTTTTTCCGACGGTCGAGGCTCTTCGGATCGCGGTCGAGAATTACGGTGCTGTGGAAGGCGCGATGTCGACTTTGGATCGCTTGGAGGATTTGTTGGCGACGGTCGACAAATAAGGATGGTTAAGCGAACGGGCTAATGAGATTAAGCGCTTCGGAGGCCGGGAACCAAGTTCCCGGCTTCTTTTCGTTACGCGGCACATCGATTGCCCCAATCGCAAGATCATGATAAAGTATGGGCAACTTATTCGAAGCGAGGTGCCGTAGGTGGAACTAACGTATCTGAGAACCTTTCGCGAAGTGGCGAAATGGGGAAGCTTCACTCGTGCCGCAGAAGCTCTGGGATATGCCCAATCGAGCATAACGACGCAGATACAGAAGCTGGAGGAATCATACGGCGCCGTCCTCGTGGAGCGGTTCGGAAGAGGCATGAAGCTGACGATTGCCGGCGAAGCTCTATTGCAATATGCCAACGACATCTACAGACTGCATGAGGAGTCCAAAGAAGTCGTATCCAAACAATCCAAAGGGACGCTCTCCATCGGAACGATCGAGACTTTGGCGGCTTTTTTCCTCCCTCCGAAGCTTCAGGCGTATCGCCGCGATTACCCGGACGTCAACGTCGTTATCCAACCGGGCAACGAGCCCTTCATTATCGATTCGGTGAAAGAAGGCGCTCTGGACGTCGGAATCATTCTGGATCCCCCGTTCTCCGATCCCGAGCTTCACGTTAACATTCTAAGGGAAGAAACGATGGCTATCATTGCGAGTCCCGATCACAGATTGGGCGAACTTAGCGAAGTCCGCGTCGAAGATCTGGAGAGCGAATCCTTGATCATGACGGAGGATGGCTGCACCTATCGGGCGATGCTGCTCAAGGTACTGAAGGGCAATCAAGTGAACTACAATCTTTCTTACGAATTCGGCAATTTGGAAGCTATCAAGCAATGCGTGATCTACGGTCTTGGTATCGCGTTGCTGCCGCGAATAACGGTAGCGGAGGAAATTCGGAAAGGCCAAATCGTTGCTGTTCCTTTCGTCCATCCCGAGTGTAAATTCTACACGCAACTGATCTATTCCAAGAAAAAATGGCAGTCGAAAGCGTTTCTCGGCTTCGTCGAGCTCATCGGCGGAATCAATCATCAAAATCATTGATGCTTCTCATAGATTTCTATCGATAACTCCGGTATTCGGGATCGTGTTACATTGAATTCAAGAAACGATAACCCTACTGGAGGTAAACCCAATGACAATCCCAGCTCATCGTTCTCTCGTTCTCGAGACTCCTGCCGCACCGCCTGAGCATACTCATAGGCACTTCATGAATAAGCTTTCCGTGGAAACGGACGTAGCTGATGTACGTTACGATATGCAGCATAATGTTGACGATTTTCTATTGATCGATGTTCGCAGCGCCAAAGCCTATGGAGAGTGCCATGTCCCAGGCGCGATTAACCTTCCTTCCAACCAGATCGACTTGGAGACGACGGCGGCTTTTTTGAAAGAACGAGTGATCGTCGTTTATTGCTGGGGACCGGCCTGCAACGGCGGCACCAAGGGAGCTGCCCGCCTCTCCGGTCTTGGGTTCAGAGTAAAAGAGATGCTCGGAGGGATCGAGTATTGGCGGAAGGAAGGCAACGAGGTGGATGGCACTCTTGGAGAAACGGCTTCTTTAATCGGCTAATCCGATTAATGAAGCCGCTTCAAATCGCCCTATTGGAGCAATCTACTATTTATGAATTCAATTGACGATTCAAGTAGCGATAAATCATCATGACGGCTTGAGCCCGGGACCCATTAGCCTTCGGAAAGAGTTTGTTCTGATTTGTACCCGACAGGATGCCGGCGGACAGAACGTTAGTGTAAGCGGGTACTGCCCACTTGCTAACTCCACTTGCGTCTTCGAAAGAGAGTACGGTTTTCGCCTCGCTGTTAACCGGTACATCATTCCCATAATAGTCATTAACGAGTATTCGACCGATGATCGAGACCATTTCTTCTCCCGTTATGTAATCGTCGGGACGGAAGCGATGATTACGATCGCCTTTGACAAGCCCGCCTTTGACAGCCACTGCCACGGAATGCTCATACCATGTTTCTTTCGGAACATCCGTAAATTCGGTTTCCTCCGGACTGTTTTCGATGCCTAATCCCTTAATGATCATATCGACGAACTCTGCTCGAGTGATCGCCTTATCAGGCCGAAAAGTGTGATCGCTATATCCATTAACCAAAAAGCGGTCCGCCATCCACGTAATTTCTTCGCTCGCCCAGTGGCCGTTAATATCGATTAACGGTTCTTGCTTGGTTATCGCTGAGACGTCGGTATCGCCGATAATCGTAAAACGCAACAGGCGATCGGAATAGCTTGATTCCGCGTATCTGTTATTGGCTAGGATGCCCACGCGGCTTGCCGTATTGATATCCGGTTCAAGCATTAAATCGACTAGGACGGGTATTCGGTTATTTACCCAGCCGCCAATACCGATCTTAAAGCTTGTCGTAATCGCTTGCGCCCCAGCCTGTTTGCCGGCATTAGGAAGTTTCCGGCGAAGGATCGAAAAAGTCGTCGTATTAGTCGGCAAATCCGCACTGTTGATAGTCATAGTAACGGATGGAGACTGAACGACAAACGAGCTCTCCATAGCTTTAAGGTAGTTTAAGAACGGGTTGCTCATCGTAATCGAAGTGCTTGCATCCCAAGGTTCGCCGATTTTAACTACGAAACGATGAACCGGACTCGCGCGGGCGCTTAGTTCCTTTTTGTAATCCTCGAATGAAGGAGTGATTTCAGTGCTTCCAGAAGGAAGCCTAGCATCTAAAACAATGAAGTCCTCGGTTGGAGAGTTCACCGTATGTCCAGGGTTTTCCGGCGATGGTTCTTGTGCGCTCGGCGAAAAGGGTACGGTAATATTAAGCTTGTAGCTGTTCCCAAACGTTCCGTCTATCATCGCGACTTGAAAGACAACGGTTGTCGTCTTACCGGGCGGTAGATCAATCGGAGAAGAGGTATGCCCGTCGGCAATCGGTTCCCCGTTAATTAGGACTTTGGCCGTACCGGTCTGAAGAGTCGGCGTAAACTTAATGCTTGACGGCGCCTTGGAAGCATAAGTGTAGGTTAAGGACCCGGCGTCTAGATTAAAGCTAGAATCCAAGAAGGTATTTAAGCTCGAGTCATTGGAAGCGATGGCAGTCATTTTTTGCAAACTTGAATTATATGAACAATTTACCGATTTATTGGACTCAATTTGATTGTTTAATATAGCGATATTAAAACGGTAAGTTTTACCTGGCGTTAACCCGTTTAAGGTGAATTTACTGGTGCTAAGGGGTAAAACTTTAAACACTTGAGCACCTTCGAGCTCATACGACACCACGATTTCTTTAATATCGGAACGTCCGGTCGGCAGCGTCCAACTTATCGTTACTTCGGTATCCGTACCGGTCGTCGTTACAGATTGAACGGTCGGAACAGGTTGTCTTGTCACCGTAATGGAGTATGTGCTGACAGTCCCCTTTTCTCCGACTGTCTCCACAATAAAAACGGTTTTTCCGTCGCTATTAAAGGGTTGCTTTTCTAGAGTAAGAACATCAGAGGCTTGTCCGCTCGTTAATGGTACATTGTTCAATCGAAGATTTAGAGAACTGTTTTGCGCCACGGCTGTTAATCGGGTCTGCGATCTTTCGCTGTTAACCGTCGCGGTATAGTCGTGAATGGATGGATTAAAAGGTTGATCGAGAGGGATATCCTGTAATGAAAGAGAGGAGAGGCCGTCGATAATTGAGGTGTCGGCCGCCTCCGCAGAAGGATGATAGATAACCAAAGCTGTAATAATAAACACTGCTAATAAGATAAACCGTTGTCTCAAGAAAATGCCTCCCGTGATGTATAGAACCAAGGAATTACCTTCAGTTCTCGCTTCCGCAGTATGTAGTACGATTCATGAACTTAATCATTCATTATATTCGAGTAATGTTTAATCTCATTAAGATAATTGTTTTCTTAGATTAAACTTGTCAGAGCAAAGGCAAAGGCCAGTTAAATTCTCCGTTTGAACGAATTGATTTTCGTCCAACATGGTATTGAGGTGAATACCGTGAAAATACTTATCGTCGCGGGTAGCATAGTCGTTCCCCTGATCATGGTGATGCTGCGTAAATACTGGGTGAAGTCTCAAACGGTCTTTAACGCGTTATCGATCCTATCCGCGCTCGTTTTCGGCAATATCGCCGCTATTTCCGTGCAAGAAATCATTGAAGACCACACCGTATTCATGACGAATATCCATGAGGTTTTCTTAAATCCGTACTTTCTCTCGACGGGGGCCTATATCGGAGTGTATCTCCTGTATAGGTTGCTGCTTATATCCATGGAGGAAATCTAGGTTAACGATAGGTTTAGAAACGAACGATTGCCGCGTCGGTTATTCCGGTGATCGTTTTTTGTCATGTCAGCGTCGACCGGCGTCTGGAGCGGAATGCAACTTATTGAGGTAGACGGAGTCTAATCAGCAATTGCATTTTTCTGGAAAACGCTAGTCAACGAGGAGAGGGAATATGGAGATTTCATCATCGACCGAAGGCAGAAAAGCGCTGATCATCGGATCAGGCATCGGAGGACTTTGCGCGGCCATTGCGCTGCAAAGAGCGGGGTGGCGGGTGAATCTTTTCGACAAAACTCCCTCCAGATCGGAAGCCGGAGCGGGAATCGTACTTGCCGCGAATGCCGTTAAAGTACTTCGAAAGCTTGGAGTAGCCGAAAAAGTACTTGCTCACGGCGTGCCGGTGGGGAAAGCGGAAATTCGTACGCGGGATGGCAAACTGTTAGTGGATCTACCGACCAAGAAGCAAGCGGAGCTATACGGTACGCCGAGTTATCTGATTTACCGGGCCTCATTGCAGTCTGTTCTTGACGAACAACTGGAGATGGAATCTCGCGTTCAGTTCAATAAGAGGCTCGTTGAATGGGAGCAGGACGGAGACAAAGTAACCGCTCTATTCGAGGACGGCACCAAGCAGTCCGGTGATGTTCTCATCGGCGCGGATGGCCTTCATTCTACCGTAAGGGAGCTTATGATGAACGGAGGAGATCCGCTTAGATATTCCGGGTATACCGCTTATCGGGGGATTTCGGTCTTCCAAGACAATCGATACATAGAGGAGATCGGCGGCGGATTCGAAGCATGGGGCGCGGGAAAGCGATTCGGATATTCCCATCTTGGACAAGGGCGAATTTACTGGTTCGCCGCGATTAATTCACGGGAAGGGAGCCCTAATTCGATTCCTTCCGGAGCAAGAAAACAATCCGTTCTGCGGCATTTTCAGGGATGGTATCGGCCAATCGAGGCGGTAATCGAAGCAACGGAGGATTCTTCGATATTGAATCATGATATCTATGATCGAAAGCCGCTTAGGACTTGGTGCGAAGGCAGAGTTACTTTGCTTGGCGATTCGGCGCATCCCATGCTACCTAATCTAGGCCAAGGCGGCGCTCAAGCGATGGAGGATTCCTTGGTTTTAGCTGAATGCTTGAGTATGGGGAGCGATAACGTTGCATCGGCTTTGCTTACTTACGAGCATAATCGGATACCGAGAACGACCCGCGTCGTTCGTCAGTCCAGGAGAATGGGAAGGCTCGTCCAGATCGAGAGCGCTTTAGGAGTCGGCATGCGCAATCTGTTGCTGCGTTCGTTACCGGGAGATTTTCAAGCAAACCGTCTGAGATGGCTATTGGGATATGAGCATTAATCCTCCCGTTAGCCCGCGAGTTTCGAAACCCCGATTTTCCCGTTTCAAAATTTATCATTACCTCGCGCTGCCGTTCATATCCCGTTCACAAAAGTATTATATATTGTTCTTCGAGGCTTTCCGTAGTTCGCAACCGAGTATTCGCTCCAATTGTCCCGTGTAGGAAGCGAGCTCATGTTGTTTCGATAGAAAATCAAGCATGGCGCGTACGAGAACCGATCGAGGAATCTCTTCCGCAAGCTGTTCGCTTAGGATAATAACCGCGTCCATGAGCTCCGTTTTTCTGGAAAGGGGAATGACAAGCTCATTGACGGCCATCTCCATTTGCTGCAAGAGATCGGACTTTATGTTTTCGTTCGAAGGCTGCGTTCCTTCCATCGTTTGATGGATGAATTTCTTGACGCCCGAATCGTCGAATAGCGGTTGCGGCTTCTTACGTAGCAATCCTACCGCGATCTCCTCTATTCGGTCTACGACATACGATGAGAGTCGAGTCGGATCCAGAGGGTTGTTCAACAGGTGCCCGAACATCGTATACTGCTTCATCATCCCGACGTAGACGGAAATCAGATCCCATTTGTAAGGCGCAATGTCCTCTCCGAGCCCATGGACCAAGCAGTCTCCGTAATAATTCATGAGCTTGGCTTTAATTCCGGATAGGTAGAGTCCCAGCTTGGTGCCTTCTTGAGCTTGAAGCTCTTGCGCGTCCTGAATGCTGAATTTGAACTCCGCCATGAATTCCAGTTGGAGCAGGGTTTCCCGGGCGAGCCGCTGCAAAGGGAGCAATTGAAGCTCGTTGCGAATCAACTCGGCTTGTTCGCTCATGTACTGGAACCTGAATTCGAACACTTCGATGAGCAAGTCCTCTTTGGACGAAAAGATTTTATATAAGGAACCTTTGGCGATCCCGCAGTCGTTCGCGATATCCTGTATGGAAGTCGAAGCGAAACCTTTTTCGGCAAAAAAACGAATGGCTGATGTTAGGATGCGTTGTCTTAGCAAGCTCATATTTTCCACCCCTCCAAAAAATAGGCATTGACTTTCAGGCCCGATCGGACGAAAATGATACTTATGGTTACGTGACCCATTGGTTTTTTGAAGAAACTGCTGGTCATGCCGTTAAGCTATATCCTACCCGTTATGCTTAGCGTTGTAAACCGATTACTTCTCATGAAAGAAGGCTTGATGACATGTCAGCACAGACCGCCGCTCACCCGACAGGGGAGCAACCATTCTCGATAAAGACCATTATCGCACCGCTGCTTGCCGTTATCGTCGGGATGATCATGGTCATTCTGGACAGCACGGTCGTAAACGTAGCGTTATCTCAATTCGAGAAGGAGTTCGGCAGCAGCCTGAACACCATTCAATGGACGTTCACCGGCTATACTCTCGCATTGTCCGCCGTTATCCCGCTCGCGGGATGGATGACCGATAAATTCGGCTCCAAACGGATATTCCTCATTACGATTGCCTTATTTACGCTCGGGTCGGCTTTATGCGCCGCCGCCCAGACGATCGACCAATTAATTATTTTCCGCATCATCCAAGGTCTTGGCGGCGGTATGGTTATGCCGATCGGTATGGCCATGATCTTCCGTCTTGCTCCTCCGGAACGTCGGGGTTCCGTCATGGGGATGCTTGGCATTCCGATGCTTATGGCTCCGGCGCTCGGCCCCGTACTTTCGGGGTGGTTGATCGAGGAAGCGACTTGGCACTGGATTTTCTTGATCAACGTGCCGATCGGTATCGTGGCATTGCTCATCGGTATGAAGTACTTGCCGAAGTTCGCTTCAGGCAAAGCACCCGCACTGGATATTCTAGGAATGATCCTGGCTCCGATCGCGTTCGCTACCCTAGCTTATGGCGTCAGCGAGGGCGGGAGAAACAGCTGGTCAGCCGACAATACGCTTATTGCACTTGCCGTCGGAGGACTTGCGCTGATTCTGTTCATCATAGTGGAGCTTCGCCATCGCCAACCGTTGCTGGAGCTGCGCGTATTCCGTTCCTCCGACTTCACGCGGGGAATATTGCTCACGTGGATGGTTCAGATCTCTTTGTTCGGCGCCATGATTCTCGTGCCCGTGTACCTTCAGAACGTAATGGGTTACGATGCGTTCGAGACAGGCTTAATCATGCTTCCTCAAGCGATCGGCTCCATGATATTCATGCCGATCGGCGGTAGATTGTTCGATAAGATCGGCGCTCGCCCGCTAGCGATCGTCGGGCTGCTGTCGGTATCCGGAGCGTTGTTCCTTCTGTCCAACGTGACGCTTGATACTTCTATCCGCGAAATCATTCTTCCTCTATTCATGGTAGGTTCGGGGATGGGGCTTTCCATGATGTCGTTAAATACGCATGTGCTGAATGCCGCGCCGCGCCACCTCGTGAGCCGGGTAACTCCGCTTACGACTGCGGCACAGCAAGTCGTAACCTCGTTTGCCGTAGCCGGATTGACCGGATACCTTACGACTCGTACCGGAGATCATTTGAAGGGCGCCGGCGCCAACGGCAATCCATTGGATGCAATGGTGTCCGCATTCAACGATACGTTCCTCTTGTCCATGGGGTTGGCATTGTTTGGCTTCGCGATGGCATTCCTGTTGCGTAAGCCGAAGGTCGTGGCATCAAGCGGGACGGCGCCGCTTGAGAAGCCGGACGCGACCGCGATGATGGGTCACTAAGCTAAGCATTTTGGCTCATAATATGAGAAAGCGCAGCAGGGCTATTTCGCCCAGGCTGCGCTTTTGTCGTTGTCATCGGCTCAACGCGGGGGAAGAGGTCCGAAATATTGGTAATACGTACATTCGATTTGGCCGTTGAAGAGCTTCCGTTTCTTGTCCGCCTTTCGGCCGAACCTCGTTTCGAAGGTCTTGTCCGGAGTGATGATAAAGTGGGACCAGTTTCTCAGTTGTTTGGCGGCGTTACCGAGTTGTTTGGTCAGCAGATCGACCTCGGACGCGGTCCCGATTCGCTCTCCGTACGGCGGGTTGGTGATCATGCAACCGTAATCGCCATCCGGTCGAATGTCCGCCACCGGAATGACGTTGAGCTTGATTTCCTTGCTGAGCCCGGCATTCCTCACGTTCGCTAACGCTGCCTTGATCGCATCCGCGTCAATGTCGGTGCCGACGATGTTCATGGGAGTATCTTCGCGCATGAGATCGAAGGCTTCTTCCCGGGCTTCCTCCCATAATTCCGGAGGGAGGTTCGGCCAATCTTCGGAGTTGTATCGGCGGTGAAGTCCCGGAGCGATATTTAAACCGATTAGCGCGGCCTCGATCAGGATCGTGCCCGATCCGCAGAACGGATCGTAGAGCGGACGCTCCGGGCGCCATCTGCTAAGCAGGATCATTGCGGCAGCAAGCGATTCGCGCAATGGCGCTTCCGTCGTATCGACTCGGTAGCCGCGCTTGTGGAGCCCGGAGCCCGTCGTATCCAGCGTTAACGTGGCGATGTCGTTGAGGAGCGTAACCTCCGCCACGTAACGCGGTCCCGTCTCCTGGAACCACTCGATGTCGTAGCGCTCTTTCATTTTCTCCACGATAGCTTTCTTAACGATGCCTTGGCAGGCCGGGACGCTGCTTAATTGTGACTTATGGGAGCGGCCGTCCACGGGAAACTCGCCATCGAGCGGAATCCAATTCGGCCAGTCAAGCGCCTTCGTCCCTTCGAACAAATCGTCGAAGGTGAGCGCTTCGAATTCGCCCATTTTGACGAGAATCCGACCAGCGGTCCTTAGCCACATATTGGCGATGCAAATATCTTTCTCGGTACCGTAGAAGGTTACTCGACCGTTCTCCACGAGCTGCTCCTCGTAGCCTAACGCTTTCAGTTCCCGGGAGAGTATGGCTTCAAGGCCCATCGGCGTCGTTGCAATCAATTCGTATTTGGTCATTAGTCTGGGGATCACTCGCTTCTGGAAGATCATTCCTTGTGCTGTTCCGCCTTTGTGGGGAACCCTATGTATAACTCCATCGTAAACATTCTCGCCCGAAAAAGAAAGAGCGAACCGCATAGCGGAAGGGGAATGGAAGAAGATAGTAAGGAAATCGGACTAAGTCTGCGCTCGGCGGGCGGCGTATGGTGGCGAGATGGTACGGAGATCGGACTATGTCCGTCCATTTCACGCGAATCGAGGCGAGATGGTACGGAAATCGGACTAAGTCTGCGCTCGGCGGGCGTATGGTGGCGAGATGGTACGGAGATCGGACTATGTCCGTCCATTTCACGCGAATCGAGGCGAGATTATACGAAAATGGAGTACCTCAAAAAAGCAAAAAAAATGCCCGCCACCCCGTTTTTGAACTTGACGTTTTTTAAAAGCTTACGACGTTCC
>NZ_QRDY01000034.1 GCF_003386205.1 Cohnella lupini | reverse complement strand
GAAGAAGAACATCGGAAAGCCGGATGAGGGAAAACTTCACGTCCGGTTTGATGCAGGGGGAGCTGGAAAAGTAAAAGGAGGGCATACGCCCTCCATGAAATTTCAGTTCTCTACTCTACTCAGAAATTATAAAAATGTTGAACTCTTTATTTATCATCTGATAGCTCGATACAAAAGGTTACTGCGTCCAAGGAAGGCGGGGACGCTTTACTTGATTGAACACAATAACCGCTTTCCCGAATAACCCGTCCAAACCGGGTTATTCGACTCACGCGGCCCCAACTTTTCCGAATAACCCGTCCAAACCGGGATATTCGACTCACGCGGCCCCAACTTTCCCGAATAACCCGTCCAAACCGGGTTAATTGACTCACGCGACCCCAACTTTCCCGAATAACCCGTCCAAACCGGGTTATTGGTCGCACGCGGCCCCAACTTTCCCGAATAACCCGTCCAAACCGGGTTATTTATCGCAATATCAGAAGCATAAAATCTCTCAACTCTTTATACTCATCTGATCGCTCGATACAAACGTAACCTGCCGTCCAAAGGACGACGAAGTTGTTTTTTCTTGTTACTTATAAGATAGGTTTTCTCTCCGTGGTGGCCCTTAATTTCAATTGCCGAGCTAATTTATATGAAATAACATTTGGTTGCGCATACATAATTTAAATCCGTTTTGATTCGGATAACTCTATTGGTTTTATCACAATCGAGGTCTATAATGAAGCAAGTTGACTATATGTATCTCGTGCATAAACATCATGATTCTTCATACTAGAAAAGGTTAGGAGATAAGCTAGAATGTCTGCAACTCAGAAAGTTAATCGCATAAGGTTAGTATTGTTGCTGGGCGCTTTTTCGGCTCTGGGCCCGCTTACGATCGATATGTATTTGCCGTCTTTCCCGCAAATCGTCGAAAGCTTCGGAACCCAGGCTTCTCTTGTTCAGCTAAGTCTTACGGCCTGTCTCATCGGCTTGGCGCTGGGGCAAATTATTATGGGGCCGTTAAGCGACGTTCATGGGAGACGCAAGCCTGTTATCATTTCGCTTATTCTTTATTTGGCGGCTTCGTTCGTCTGCGCGATCGCGCCGGATATTTATTGGTTTATAGCCGCAAGATTCGTCCAGGGCTTCGCCGCGTCCGCGGGAATCGTTATCGCCAGAGCAATCGTAAGGGATGTATATGACGGACCGGAATTGACGAAATTCTTCTCGATGCTCATGCTAGTCAATAATCTGTTTCCGATGATCGCGCCAATGGCGGGTAGCGGCGTTATTTCTTTCACGACATGGGTAGGCGTGTTCGTCGTCTTGGGGATTGTCGGTTTAGTACTCGTTATTATTGCAACGATGAACTTGAAAGAAACCTTACCCGTCGAGAAGCGGGTATCCGGAAACTTCGGAGAGCTGTTAACCGGCATGAAAGCTCTGCTTAAAGACCGGCAATTTCTCGGCTTTGCGCTAGCGCAGGGGATTATGGTCGGCGGCGTCTTTGCGTATGTTTCGGGAACCCCGTTCATTTACCAAAATATTTACGGAGCTTCTCCGCAACTGTTCGCGCTATTATTCGCATCCAACGGGATAAGCTTAATCATTGGATCCCAGGTCGTCGGACGTTATAGCAAGGTGTTCTCGGAGCGCAAATTCGTTGTCCTAGGATTGCTGATTTCCTGCGTGGCCAGTTTGGCGGCATTGCTCGTTATTTTATTGCATGGTCCTTTGATTGCCTTGGTTATTCCGTTGTTCTTCTTCGTAGCGTCTATCGGGATGACCTCGACGGCTGCTTTCGTTCTGGCGATCGGCTCCCAAGGTCAAAGGGCGGGAAGCGCGTCCGCGTTACTCGGTTTGCTGCCATTCGTGCTTGGAGCTTGCACGTCTCCGCTAGTCGGAATTGCCGGCGAGAACTCCGCGGTTCCGATGGGCGTCATCATCTTGACGACTAGTCTGCTTGCTCTTTTCTCGTACTTCGGACTAGCTCAGAAGCCGAAAGCAGATATTGCGAACACAAACGTAGCAACTAAGAGAGTAGCAACGAAGGCTCAATAATATAGCCTCGAATCGGTTTGGCAAGAAGCTGTACAAAAGTGAAAACTTTTGTGCAGCTTTTTTTTGATATTTCTTGGGTCGCTTCGATGCGACTCGATAGCGGCACGCGGTGCCGTTAACTCTCGAAGCGTCAATTACGAGCCGAACAATTGCTCGATACTCTCCCGGATGGAAGTCGGTTTTCTGGGGATGAGGGTTTTTCAAGATCCTTCGGAATGCGACCTTCGGTTCCGGCAGCATCTTGCTATGGATCGCGACTAAGAACTGTACAAGCGCTTCGGGTAAGCCGACTTTGATCATTTCCGCATGAGAATCGGAATCCTTCTCCTGCTGAATTTACGATAACCCCATAATCGGTGTAGGCTTGCATGCTCGGATTAAAATGCAATTCTTGATACCAAGTATTCCGCAATATTCTTTTATATATTTGTTGGATTTTCAATCATGTTCTTATATTATAATAGTATCTATACATTCGTAAGTATGCATTGTTTTATAACATAGTCATATAAATAGGACCAAAGGGAAAGAGGGGAATCGATATGGCACGAACGTTGTTCGAGGGAGACATTCCGGAGGAACAAATAGAAGTATGCCCTGTCACGGAGACGCAAAACGTAATTGCGGGCAAATGGAAGATCATCATCCTATGGCATCTACGGCAAACAAAAAGATTCGGCGAGCTTCAACGACTGGTACCCGGTATTTCAAAAGGAATATTGACTAATCAGCTGAGGGAGTTGGAAAGGGATCAAATGGTTCGCAGAAAAGTGTATCAGGAAGTTCCCCCGAAAGTAGAATACTCTTTATCGGACGCAGGGAAAAGCTTCATCCCTATTCTGGAGGTTATGGGGGAATGGGGTAAGAAATATGCAATGAGCAAGAAGGACGTTTAATAGTTGGGCTCGAATGCTGCCGCGATAATCCTCCAAAAATTTACAATAACTAGAGTCTGCGGTTCGATTTGCGACGAATAGAATAAAAATATGGTATGCGCCAAAAACCGCGAAAGCTTGATCCGACGCGAGTTTTGGCGTTTTTTTTGTTTTTTTATTTATTATTCTTTTATTGGCGCTCAGTAGAATTAAAACTACAATGCGCGAAGTTTGTCGAATGGAGAGGTGTGTAATTATGTTTAAGATATTTAGTAAGAAGAGACTGAAAGCGGGTCTGAGTTGGATTCTGGTCGCCAGCTTGCTGGTGGGCCTCATACCGCCAGGAATTGCATCGGCTGAGGATCAGCTCGATAAGCAGTCTCTAGAGCAGATGCTTGAAGAGTTAGGGGCAGCTACTCCGACGGATATTCAAGGTCATTGGGCCGAGAAGTCGATTCTGGACTGGGTCAAGCTGGGGCTGGTAGAGGGATACCAGGACGGCAGCTTCCGGCCTAATCAGATTATCAGCAGAATCGAATTCGTTACTTTGGTGAATAGAGCTTTCGCCTTCATAGGTGGTGGAGATATTCGATTCTCTGATGTACCGACCGATAGCTGGTCCGTTCCGCAGGTGAAAGCGGCCGTGGAAGCGGGCTATATCGCAGGATATAAGGACGGAACCTTCCGGCCGGGGCAGCAATTGCTTCGGGTGGAAGCCGCGGTAATGCTGTCGCGGCTTGTTCCGGTCATCGTACGCGACGGGGAAGATCCGCTTGGGCGGTTTAAGGATAAAGACAGCGTTCCGGGCTACGGCTACGACAGCCTGAACGCCATATTGGAGTCCGGTTACATTCAGGGCTTCAAGGATCAAACGGTGCGTCCGTTGAAGCCGATTACGAGGGCGGAAGCCGTTGTCATGCTGGATCGCTTATTGCAGGAATCCTCATCCGGCTCCGAAGGTAAGATCGTTCCGGGAGCTAAGGCTCTTGAAGCGGCAGGTACATACGGACCCCAAGATGGCGGCAACATTGCCGTGGCAGGAGCTCTGACGGTTCAAGCTCCGGGTACCACTTTACGAAATATGACGATTCAAGGGGATCTGGTGATCGCCGAAACCGTCGGCGATGGCGACGTGTTCCTAAACCATGTGGCCGTATTAGGCAAAACCTTCGTGCGAGGCGGAGGAGAAAATAGCGTGCACGTCGACGATTCGAACTTGGGTACGATCGTCATCGAGAAGAAAGACGGACGCGTGCGGGTAGTCGTCGGAGGCACGACGGTCATTGAGCAGATGGATATTCAATCCGAAGCCCGCGTCGAATCGAACGGTACTGATGGAAGCCGGATCGAAGGGATTTCTATATCCTCGACCGGAGAAGTTATGCTGTCCGGAATTTTCGACAAGGTGGAAATCAACAGCGACGTGGAACTAACCGTTAGCTCGGGCACGATCGCGGATATGCGCGTTAACGAATCGGTAACCGGTTCGACGATCACGTTGGATAGCGGCGTTCGGGTAGCTAACCTGGAACTGCACGGCACGACCAGCGTGAAGGGCGAGGGCTCCATCTCTAAAGCGATCGTGGATGCGCAAAATATCGACTTCGAGAAGCAACCCGACATCGTGGAGGTGACGGATCGCGGCGGAAATACGGGAGGAGGGGGAGCGGGAGTACCTTCGTTTCCGAATAATCCTACCCAGCCAACACCGACACCAACACCGACACCGACAGCATCGCCGACGCCAGTACCAACAACATCGCCGACACCGACGCCAGTACCAACAACGGAACCGGCGGTTAGCGTGGGGTTAATGGTTACTCAAGCGGATGAGACAGGCATTAGGGTTGCGTTAAATCCCGCGGTTGCCGATTTAAGCGGCGCTGACTTCATCTTGAAAGATGGAGCTAACATGAGCGTAGCTATCACCTTCGCGGGTACTCTCGACGGTGGATCGACTTATCGGTTATCTTCGACGCTGGCCAAAAGCTCGAGCTATACGCTAACCGCATCCAAGACCGGTTACGACTTCGGCTCCGCGTTCGGCTTTCAGGTTCCGGGCTCTAATCCTAACGACATCTCCGTAGCGGCTAACGTCTATGGTATTAGCGAGACAGGATTTACGGTTTCATTGAATGGGCCGGTTCCCGGATTAATCACGGGCAATATTAAATTAATGCTCGGCGGAAACGAAACGGGTTTAACGGTTGCACAGGGCGATGACGACGGTAGCTTCTATACGGTCTCATCCTCATTGACCGCTGGTAAAACCTATGCATTGACGATAGCGCAGACGGGCTACGATTTTGGTGCTCCCGTATCTGTCGTCATACCGGGTACCGTACCTGAAGATATCGTAGTTGCTCCGGCCGCGAGTCAACTGTCCACAGCTGGATTCGTGTTGAATCTGGATCAGCCGGTTCCCGAGCTGGAATTAGACAGCTTCATCATCACGGACAGTGGGAACGAGCAGGTCGGAGTCGATATGCTCGCGGATCTATCCGGGCATCAACAATTCGAGATTTACGCTTCGTTGGAGATCGGCGAAACGTACTCTCTGTCGCTGAATAAAGCTGGATATACGTTCGACGAACCGCTCGTGCTGAACGTTGAAGCTATCCCGGCGACATCGACGGTGAACTGGGTATCCTTTGACGGCTTCTCGTTGGGCTTCGCTCAATCCGTAGCGGGCTTGACTGCCGGTCAAATCGAGCTCGAGGATGCGTCTGGAACGCCAGTACCGGTTAACGGATTGCAATTAGGCACTAACGGTAAATCAGGGGTAGTCTCAGCGGTACTGACAGCGGGTCAAAGCTACGGCTATCGCATCGTCGCCGGAGATTATCTATACGAAGGATCCATTACTGTGCCCGCAACGATACCGGTGAGCAAATATACGGTCTTCGAGTCGGTTAATAATACGACCGTCGCGCTAATCGTTCGGTTTAGCGTACCGGTGCCAGGGCTCACTGCGGATGCGTTCCATCTAACGAACGCTAATGGAACGCCTTACGCGATAAGTTCGGTTTCCAGCATCGACGGCGGAAGCAGCTATAGAATCGTTCCCGTGAATCCGACCAATAGCGACTACAAGCTGCTTATCGAGCATACGGGTTACAGTTTCGGAAATGAAACCACTCTCATTAAATTAACGCTTAACCCATGGACAAGAGTCGAACAATATCCGTTGTTCTTCGTCGGCTTTAATCCGAATCTTCCCGTTAGCATTACAACGGATATGTTCAAGGTCACGGATGAATTCGGCGCGACCGTCGACGTGAAGGGTGTCCAAAGCGATCAAGGCGGATATGTCATCTCTTATGACGGCATTCGGGGGAAGACCTATAACATTGCCGTCGTCAAAGAAGGTTATGATTTCGGTGCACCTAGAAGCAATACGGCTTCGATCATCAACAAGGTCATTACTCCTTCGCGAACCGGCTTTACGCTAACCTTGAATCCGGTTATAGATATCGATACTACAACCGGCTTTAAGTTGAACAGATACAGTGGAGGCGCAGTCGGAGCTCCCGTGGCTATTCAATCCGTTACTAAGAAGGATAACGGCGGCAATTATGAAGTCGCGGCAAGCTTGACACCGGGTGAATACTGGTTAGAAGTGGACGCTCCGCTCGAAATAACTACTTATTATTTCACGGTCGGGATTGTGGCGACGATTTCGGTCGATAAAGTGGTCAATACCGGCTTAACGGTCAACTTGGACTATGCGGTGAACGGATTGGACGCTAGTAGTTTTGTGCTTACGGATACCGCTACCGGTTACTCCGTCTACCTTACTTCGGCGGTGACGCAGGATCAAGGTCGCAGCTATCGGATATCTGCCGTACTTCCAGGAGGCAACTACGTGCTGCGCTTGAACGGACATCTGCCGACTGCAGGGGTTCCTTTCCAGGTGCAGAGCACGTTGGATGTCGGAACCACGACGGTCTCGAATCTATCGAATACCGGCTTCGATCTCTCATTCGACCAACCGGTGCCCGGATTGCTGCCGGCGAATCTCGATATTCGAGACGATCAGAACAATCGATTGAACGTTGGCACTATTTCGACCACCGACGGCGGGGCTATCTACCGCGTCAATGTTAATCTTCTTAGCGGCAGAGATTACACGCTGACTTTGAACAAAGACTTCGTTACCTTCGACGCTCCCGTCACGTTCCATGTCCGACACTATATAACCGGTAGCATAACGGAAGTTACCGAGAAGGGCTCGATAGAGGTTCGTCTATCGCCAGCACTCCCTCAAGCGGAAGGAGGCGGCTTGATCGTAACGGATCAGGATGGGACGATCCACTACCCGATCGAATACGCGATGTCCGGAGGGGGAGCCGCTTATCGGTTCCGCATTCAGAACCCGTCACCTCTGGGTACGTATCAAATTGGACTCAATACGGGACTTCAACCTTTGGAGGATTATGTACTGAACGCTTCGCCGTTCACTATCCCTTCGATAATCGACGAAGTGACTAACTCGACCGCGACAGGTTTAACGGTGAGGTTCGATATGCCGGTCGCTGGACTTACGAAGACGAATTTCGTCATTCGCGGCGCGTCGGGAGCTACGATTCCCGTGAGCTCGGCAACAACGTCCGACGCGGGGAACAGCTACGTTCTGACGGCTGCGCTCCCGGCAGGCCAATTTTACACGGTGCAATATGTATCTAAGATTTCTTATCAGACCACGACTCCAGTCGAATTCGTCGTGCAGAACGCTTTAACGCCGACCATCGGCAAGGTGACCTCCAAAGGCTTCAAGCTGCAATTCGCTGTGAAGGTTGCCGGCCTCATTAGATCGGAGATCGTGCTTCGCGATCCGAACGGGGCGGTAGTCGGATATAGCCTGTATGATTTCTCGACGAAGGATCAGGGCTTGAGCTACGACTTTAAGTACTTTTCCGGACCGGGCGGCCTTGAGCCGGGTGCTGGATATACGCTCGAATTGACTAGAAAAGAGTTTGCGTTGGCGGCACCGGTAACGTTCGATATTCCGGTCCCGGCTTCCGTCTTGATTAATTCGACGAATACCACGGATGTGATTATAACTGTAGGTTCCAACGGGACATTGCCCGAGCTGGATCAGAGCAACTTCGAGCTGCGGGATATTAACGGTAATGTCGTTCCGTTCGGTGTTACGAATGTAGGTAGCGGATCTTACAGGCTAACAGGGGCATTCGACTCGATGGGTACCTATACGCTCGTAACCCGCTATCCGGGCTTCGATTTCGGGGCGCCGCTGACGTTCGGACTTCGCATAGCCGTCGGACTCGATACGATGTTCCAGTCTCAACAGGGATTTAGGCTGTTCCTGTCCACGGCTATTCCCGATTTGTCGGCTTCGGAGATTACCGTGAAGGACGCCGGCGGCAATACGACTACGGCACAGTCCGCCACGACAACCGATAACGGAGCAACCTATCAGGTGCAAATACCGTTATCCGGCGGCAAAACCTATACCGTCGCCATAACGAAGCCTAATTACGTCATTAAATATTCCAACCCGTTCAAGCTGAACAAACGGACGGCTACGGTTGACCGGAAGTCTCTGAACGGCTTCCGTTTGAACTTCGACCGGGCTTTAAGTTTAAGCAGCGCCGATAAAATCAGCGTGGTTGACGGACAAGGCACGGAAGCGGCGATTCATGGCAGTGTGTCGTGGGATAACGGCCTAAGCTACGAGATTTCCGTCGAGCTTCAACCGGACGTTAACTACTCGGTCATCATCAATAGACCCGGCGACGATTTCGGCTCCGGAATTCCCGTCACCGTTAAGCAGGTGGAGCAGACCTTCGGGGGCATGGAGCCCGGCAGCGGCAGCGCATTCAAGCTGACGTTCGACGAGCCGATTCCGGTCATGCGAGTCGGCGAGTTCGAGCTTAGAAGAGCCTCCGACGGACGGCTTATGCCTCTCGTATCCGCCGAATCTTCGGACGGCGGCGAATCGTATACGCTGACCGCGGAGTTCTGGGAATCGGAACGATACACGATCGTTCCGGCGAAGGACGGATATTATTTCGGAGATCCGATTGCGTTCACGGTTCCGATTATCGAACGGACGGCCGTGATCGGTACGGGACCGAAAGAGATCAGCGTAGGCTTTAACCCGGCTGTTCCAGGTTTGGACGTTAGCAACATCATTCTACTGGACGCCAATGATCAATGGATTTCGGTCTCGTCCGTCGTTACGGAAGACGGAGGAGCAACTTACCGCATTGAGGCGACTTTTAGGGGCGGCGACACTTATAAATTAAAATTTAATAAAGCGGGATACGATTTCGGTTCCGAATTGTCGGCCGACATTCCGAGTTCTATTGTAAGCACCTTGAAAACGGTATCCGAAACGGGTGTAACGGTTGGACTCTCGCCTGCCGTGAACGGATTGAGCGCGAACGACTTCGTGCTCCGAGATTCGGACGGCCAAGTAGTCGCGTTGACGAATGCGTCGACGGAGGATGGCGGCAGAACTTACACGTTAACGAACACGAGCGCATTGACAGGCGGAGAAAACTACACTCTTACGATTACTTATGCAGGATATGATTTCGGTTCCGCGCTTAACGCTTACGTTCCGATCGTCGTCGGGGCAACTTATGCGGGTATTAGCGACGAAGGGTTCACGATTCAATTGGAACAAGCGGTTCCCGGCTTGAGCAAGGGGAACGTCATTGTGCTGGACAGTCAAGGAGTCGCCGTTGCGGTCGATTCGGTAACGACAACCAACGGCGGGCTGACCTACTCGGTCGAAGCCGATCTCGACGAGGCAGAGCGCTACAGCGTTCGACTGACCGAGTCGGGGTGCGACTTCGGTATCGATGCCAACTTGCTCGTGCCCGACAAGGTAGGGATGACGATTGATCTATTCATGACCAACGGCTTCACGATCAAGTTGGATGAAGCGGTTAATGGATTGACCGCGGGCAGTCTGAAGCTGACCGACGCCGGCGGGGCTCCCGCCAAGATCGTCTCGTGGAAAGCTTCGGAAGACGGCCTGTCCTATCAAGTAGGGGCAAATCTAACCGGACACGAGAACTATGCACTTCAACTTGTCGCGGAAGGCTACGATTTCGGCGCGGAACTGCAGCTAAAAGCTCAACCTGTGCTCGTACTGTCGGCTAAGCAGATCGGATTGAGCGGTTTCCAACTGGATCTCGGCGATTCCGTTCCGTATATGAACCCGAGTTTTGTTCACTTTGCGGGCTCCGACGGGGTAAGAATCCCATTGGATACAGGAACCTTCTACGATTCGTCTACCACCGCACATCTGGGACGCGTCTATTCGGTACTTAAACCGCTGACGCCGGGAGTCGTGTACACGATAATGATCGAGGATCCCGCTCATCCGGCCGAGGCACCGTTGGAAGTGCTATTGCCGCTTTCGGCGGGAATGCAGCTTGCCGATGCGACGAAAGGTCGGATTGATCTCACCTTTAATCGGTCCGTCGTCGGACTTCTGCCCGGGAACTTCACCCTGTTGACGGAAGAAGGAGATCCGGTCGCGATCGACGACGTCGTCGCGGGAGCGACGGAAACTTCCTGGTCTATCGTTACCAAGCTGACGGAGAACAGAACGTATACGTTGGCGATTAGTAAAAAAGGCTACAACTTCGGCGCGAGCGGGGAAGTATCTGTAATAGTACCGATTCAGGTCAAGGCCGAGGTGTTGAATGCCAACGAATTGGGCTTTACGATCGTTTTATCCGAACCCGTCCCGAATCTGGACATTGCGTTGTTCAAGGACGATTTTATCGACGCCTACTATGATTTGACGATAACGACGCTGGATCAAGGTTTTACCTACAACGTTGGCGTATCCTGGCCAAGCGACTATCCGTTGACGCTTACTCTTGGCAAAACGGGATACGATCTAGGCGACAACCGGACGGTTCAATATGAGAAAAAGAAACCACAATTGTTGTCTGCGGTGTCTTCGGCGGATGGAGGCAGCGTTGTTATGACGTTCGATTCCAACTTGATCTCCATGGGATCGGATGCGGGATTCGCTGTCAAGGTGAATGGGCAATGGAGGAGCAAAGTTCAATCGGTGTATGTGAACCAAACGACGGTCAAGCTCGTATGGACCGGCCCGGTTCTCCAAGCGACCGATGAAGTATTCGTCGCCTATACTGGAGTTAACCGGGTCAGGGCAGTGAACGGAGGGTATTTGGCTCAATTTAGCGAAATAATGGTCGCGAATACATCCAGCGATCTCGGAATGGTTCAAAGTCACGTCGGGCGTTCCGATCCCGGGGTTCCCATTGCGATCCTTCATGATGAGTACGGCTATTCCGTTCTGGAAGCTGCCAAGCTGATGAAGGATGGCGGATTTTCCACGGCGCAGTTTGCGCGGGCTATCGTTACAGAATACGGGCTCGGGAATTCGGATTTTCTCCTGATGCTATACGCGTTAGGAACCGATCCGGCGACCGTAATCAAGGCGATCAACAGTGTCGGGTTCACACCTTATCCTTATTACGCGTATGAATGGATCGATGTGCTGATGTCGGCAGGTTATACGGCCGATGATGTCGCGCCGGTGCTACGGAACAAAGGATATCAGATTCGCGACATTCTTAGAGCGTTTAAGCAAGAAGGAGTTAACGTCGCGCAAGCCGCGCAGTTGTTGAGCGACGATCTGAACGAAGCAAGCGGAGTCGCCATCGCGCAGTTGAAAGTACTGTATGATCTAGGCGATGCGGTGGGCGCTATCCAGGAAGCTTACGAACTGGATGATGCCGAAACGGTCAAAGCGCTTGCCGCGGGCGGAGTTTCGGCGATCGATGCCTCCGCAGTCATCCAAGAACTTTACGGCGTCGATGCCGTTGCCAATGTAGAGCTGCTGCGCGAAGCCGGGTATTCGGCCGAGTCGATCGGCGCCGCCATCAGGCAGGGGTATCAATTCACCGATGCGATCGAAGCCGTTCGGGCATTCCTCGGAGCGGGTCTTGAAACACAGGATGTCTATAAGATAGCAAGCGGGATTTATTCGCCGTCTGAAACGGCGGTAGCCTTCCTTCTCGGGGGCGGACTATCCGCTTACGAGGTTGTCGGTATGATAAGAGCATCCGGGGACGGCGTCGGAGTAGCCATTGCCTCGTTGCGCCAGAACGGACTGAACGACGAAGCGATCGCCCAGGAAGTAATGAGCGTGTGGGGAGCTTCCTTGACTCTGAAGGAAACGGCGAACGAGTTCGTGCAAAGCGGAATGAGCAAAGAAACAACGGCATCGCTGCTTCATTACGTTTACGGTGCAGACGTAACTTCCGCGTTCGCGGCGCTGGAGCCTATGTTCCACCCTTGGGGCTTCGATCCGGCAGGCTTGTTCGTAACGTTATTGAAGGGCGGTTACGATCCGAAGGAAGTAACGGATTACTTCCTTAAGCATGTATATGCGGGACGCGGCCCCGTACTCAAAATAATGATCCAGGATGCCGACTATCCGATCGCCGACGCGCTAAGCTACTTGCACGACGCGGTTACGGCGGATGGGACGGTATATGCGATGAGCGAAGCCGTTAAAGACATATTCGCCGCTGGCACCCGCTATTCGGCGGCCGATACGCTGAACGCGCTTCGTACCGCTTATGCGGAAGACGAGAACGTTGAAGCGAACGCGGACAATTTAATCGCGGGAATGCGCGAGATGTATGCGTACTATGACTACAGCAGAGCGCTTATCGATCAATTGGGCTTAACGATGGCGGCGTGGATCGAGCTGCAGACGGCGAATTGCCCATGCGATGCGACAAAGTTAGCCAAGGACATGAAGTTCTTGTTCGGGAATGCCCGTATCGAAGACATTATCGTGGCGATGAGCTCTACCGATAATTTCACCCTGGAACAGATCATCGAAGGAACGATCATGCTCTTCGGAGTAGAAAGGGCTGCAGCGATGCCAGCGCTGACATCGGTGCTGAGAAATACCGGGTATCCGATCTCGGATATCGCCGCCGTTTACGAGGCCGAAGGATGGACCGAGTGGATCAAAGCCTTCAGCAAGTACGGGATAGCGGCAAGAGAGGTCGCTACCTACTTAATAAGTAAAGGGTCGACGGGAGAACAGATTATTATTTCGCGGCTTGCTCCATATCCGTTGAAGGACATCGCGTTAGTGTTGCGCGAGCAGTTGGAGATGGAAGAGGCAGAGGCGATAGACGCGCTAGTGGCCGCTAATTTCTATGACGAAGACGAAATCGGCCAGGCGGTTGCCTGGGCATACGGAGGTAACCCGGTCGCGCTTTGGATTAGGACGCTGAAAGCGCAAGGAGCTACGGCTTTATCCGTTATCTACTTGCTGTCCTCCCACTATCCGGAGTATAGCGATGCCAGCGTATCGGGTCCCGCTCTCGTTAAGGGCGGCTATAGTATGGACGAGGTCATGCAGGCGCTGATCAAGCGTTCTAGCAATTCCAATCTTCAGAATACGATCGCCGTGCTGAAGCAATTGTTCTCCGACAATCAGGTATCGATCGCGCAGTTGCTGACCGCATCGTCCAACGTGACTCCGGAAAGCGGAATCGCGTTCCTGAAGAACGCCAAGTACTCGTTGTACAACATAACGCGTAGCTTGAAAGAGCATTACGGCTTAGACGCGGGAACGGCTGCCAAACTGTTGGCGGACGCGTATGCGAATGATTTGACTCTGGTTATTCAAACCGTGGCCGACGTCTATGGACAGTCCAAGGAGTCGGCGGCATCCAGCGCGCTAGAAGCCGAAGGAATCACGACTCTGGTTGCGGCCATTCCGTATTTGCGCGATGCAGGCTTCGGGCTCAAGGATATAGCGCGTATTGCGAAGAATCATTTCGGAGCTACGATCGGCGATGTTGCTCAGCAGCTGTCGGCAGGAAGCAATGCCGGTAACGGCGTTCTTATTCAAGCGGTGGCGGATGCATTCGGGCAAACGATCGAACACGCCATCCATGAACTTCTTGCGGTTAGAGGTCAAACCTCCTTCGCGCAGGCGATCGCTTTCCTTTACGCACAGCAGCAGTTCAGCCTGACGACCGGAGCCAAGCTAGCCAAGGCAGAGTACGGGCTGAAGTCGGGTGAGGCGCTTCGCGAGTTCCGCGCGTTCGGTATGTATACCGATAAAAACGTCGTTGATGCAATAGCGGGAGTGTACGGCATTACCCAAAGCGCAAGCGTCGTGGATTCTCTGACTTCTAGCGGATACGCGACTTTGGCCGAAGCCGTATCGTATCTGTTGCGGATGAACTTTGACTTGCGGAGCATTATCCGCGTCGGTAAGGACCACTACGGCCTGAATCAAGGTCAAGTAGCGGCCGCATTGGAGACATCGGGGTATTACGATGGGGATAGCAATGAAGTTACCGGCGAGATTGCCGATATTTACGAGCAAACGATGAACTCGACGATCGTCGCCGCGCTAGCCGAGCTTGGCATGAATACGTTCGAGGAAGTGCTACCGGAACTGCATGCGAGAAGTTTTCCATTAGCTGATATTATTCTAGCCGCAAGAGACGAGTACGAGTTGACGGCAGGGGAAATGCTGAAAGCCCTGATTCCTCATAATTGGTACTCGCTTGCCGAAGTGATGTCCGGCGTGTCGGAATATTACGGCAAGCCGATCGAGGAGAGCTTGACCGAGCTGCTGTCTAGAATCGGAGCCGAGACGATTGCGGAAGCAGCTCCGATGATGAGAGGATTGGGCTATTCGCTGAAGGAGATCGTAACGGCGGCGAAGGAGTATTACGGCTTATCCGCCGAAAGAACGATTGCGGACTTGACCTCCTTGAACGTCGATAGCGCGTCGATCATCGAGATGATCGTAGCGACGGTCTACGAGCAGGATGCGGATACGGGCGCAAGCGAAGTGATCGAGAACGGCGGAGATATCGAGGATCCGGCGCAAGCCGCGGCATTCTTGAGGAACGCGGGCATTTCGCTTGCCAAGATCGTAAGCACGCTTAAAGCGATTTACGGTCAATCGCCGACCGATATCGCGACAATTCTGGCGAGCGCCGGGTTGTTCGATAAGGAGACGATCGTTTACCAGTTGACCGTTGGGTCGGATAGATCGATCGATAGCGAAGTCATCGAGATCTTGAGCATCGCAGGGGCCGATACCGCGGCAGAAGCGGCGGATTATTTAAGAAGAGTCGGGTACGATCTTGAGGACATTACGAAAGCGTTGAAGAATGAATTCGCCCAATCGGAATCGGAAGCAACGACGATTCTCATGGGTTTGAACGTTTATCCGATCGCGGTCGTAGAACCCATCGTAGAGCAAGTGTACGGGGAGGATTCGACATCGACTCCCGCCGATCTTCTTAACGAAATTTTGGATTTGCAAGGCATAACGACGGCGGCCGGCGCTGTTACGTTCTTCAAGCAAATGAAGTATTCGCTTAAAGATATTACCCGGCAACTCAAGAACAGGTATCATCTCGATTCGAACGAAGCGACGAATCTGTTATCGACCTCCTACTCTCGCGGAGATATCACGTTGGCCATTGCCGCGATCTATTACGAAGACACTAATTTGTCCGTATTGGAGCAAGTCATGACCGGCGGATACGCAAGCGCGCCGAGTCATGTGGCCAATCAAATGTCCGGGAAATTCCGATTGTCGGATATCGCGCTGGCGATGAAGGTGCTGTTCAATCTTAACGCCGACGAGGCCATGGACGCGATGATCAACGTAGCGGCAACTTCGGCAGAAATCTACAATACGGTTAAGGCCGTATACGGAACCGATCCCTTGTACGCGCGATTGGCGGAAATGAAGGCTAAAGGTAAAAGCTTTGATTCAATCGTTGCCGAGATGCGGCTCAGGGGCAAGCTGGACATCAATTCCGATTATCTGGTCGATACGCTGGATGCGCTCGGATACGACGACGCAACGATATTGAACACCAGATACAACTATTTCAGGACGAGCAATCAGAATGCGGGCAGCACGGAAGAGCAAGCAGCGCTTCTGGTTCGGTTCGGCGTTAATTCGCCGGAGGCTATCGTGAGCTTCCTGCTCTCCAAGAGCTATGGAGTCGGCCCGATGAGCGCTTACCCTATCATGTCCATCATACGCGCGGCTCTACCGCAGGCTAAGGTCGCGGATATCGCAACGGCGATGGTCGCCAGAGGGTTCCATTTCTCTTCCATTGTAGGCGCATTGGATATAATGCGCGAGAATAACGGTCAACTTGCCGACCGGCTTAAAGCGCTCGGGTTCAGAGCGCCGGATGCGGTCAACTATCTGGACGACTTCTTCTCGTTGGAGGAGCAGATACGCTCCTTGAACGGCAATGGGTATAAGCTGGTCGAATACATCAGCTACGTACACAATTGGGATAACGACGCGGTCTCGATTCTGAAGGGGCTGGGCTTTAAGGCAACGGACATTGCAGTCGCGTTCTTCAATTCGGGAGCGACGAAGAATTTCGCTACGATTGCCATCTACTTAAGGGACGGCGGATATCCGCTCGAGGACATCATAGCGGGCGTGATGGAAGCGGGATGCCGTTCGGTATGGGTGCTCGATTACTTGACGGGCGAAGTCGGAACGACAAGAGAGATCGCCAAGGCGATGATCGATTCGGGTTATATCTCGCTCACCGACACGGTCACCGCGCTGGAGATCGCGGGAATTCGGCAACAAGAAATCTATTACATCATCCAGGCATACAGCACGAAGGCTCAAGAGGAATTCCTGAACGAGTTGTCATTCGCGGAACGTAAGCTATTGGACGGCGATGATGTTCGTGTCATCGTAACGGCCTCCACGCTGCGTTCGGCCGGATGGAGCGCCGGGGAGACCGCTGAAATGCTCGCTCAGAACGAATATCCTCAGCTTGATTGGATGATGGCTGCCGTTCTGCTCGTCGTTGCGGGTTATGACGTCGGAGACGTGACCGGCGCAGTCTGGGATGCTTACCGCGCCGCCATCGGCGTAGCCATCCTGCAAGTCATGGTCGGCAAAGCAATCGGCAGCGAGCTCGCCCAGTTGAAAAACTACTGGACGTTGACGAAGATCGTGCTGAAGATCGTGAAGAAGACATTGAAATAAAGATAGGCATTCATGACCGAACCGGCGGAAGCCGACGGAGAGCTAATCATGCAGCGACATTTTCCCGGAGTTTCTCCGGGAGAGGTCGCTGTTTTTTGCGCGGAAGAGCTTATGCATGTCGATTCTTGGAAGGAGTCGGCCTGTTTATATCGAATCCCTACTATATGATGACTAAGGGAAAATTATTGATTGTGATAGGAATGTTCTTGGTTATCCTTACTGGCGCTCGCCTTATCTGGATTGTATCTTTTAGCAGCACGGATCAACCGAATGCCGTCAACGGAGTGATGGATTTACGGAAATGGGATGCGGCGGAAGGACGCACCCTAACGCTCGACGGGCAATGGGAGTTCTATCCGAGCGTGATGTTGATGAATTCCGGGGGGCTTCAAGGCTCGTACGGCGAAAAAGCAAAACTCATTCAAGTTCCCGGCAATTGGGACGACTTCCTGCGGCCGGGCGAGAAAACGCCTTACGGATATGGCTCGTATCGGTTGCGCGTTCTCGTCGACCCGGGAATTAACGCCATCTATAGCATTCGCGTACCTAGCGTTCGCAGCTCTTCGGAGCTGTACGTTAACGGCCATTTGTTGGCCAAGTCGGGGCAACCGGCGATGAACGAGGAGGAATATACCGCTCGTAACGTTCCGTATACCGCCTCCTTCGCAACCGGCGGTGAAGATGTCGTCGAGATTGTTATTCAGGCTGCTAACTATACGGATTCCCGGGAAAGCGGAATCGTCCGTTCCATGAAGTTCGGTACGGAAGAAGCGATCGCTCGGGAAACGAACTTGTCCGTAGCCATGCAGCAGATTGTCGCCGTAATCTTCCTCATTCATGCCGTCTACGCGCTAATATTATTTTTCATGGGATACCGGGATAAGAAATTGCTCTTCTTCTCCTTGTTGTTTCTCTGCGCCATTCTTAGCATCCTGGTCGGCGGCGAAGACAAAATACTGCTGTATTGGTTCCCGCTTAACCTGGAGATCAGCTTCGATATCATGTCGATGATTATGTTCGTCGGAGCCATCTCGGTCATTCAAAGCGTCATGGACCAATTGTCCGTCTTCTGGCGCACTAGAATTTTTCCGGCATTCGCATTAGGCTGCGGAGCGGCGATGATTATCGAGCTTATTCTTCCGGCGAGATACTCCCAGAACGTCAATAACTTGTTCTTGACCTTCGTCGGGATCTTCGTGCTGCTGGCGATAATGTCCATGCTTCGAACGCTAGCAAAGGGAATTAAAGAGAATCTGCTGCTGCTCCTGTCCCTTATCGCGCTTGCGAACAACTTCGTGTGGTGGGGCGTTTTCCTGGCATCGGGGATTAAAATCGTATATTACCCGTTCGATCTGATCGCGGCGGCTATTTGTTTTGCGTCGGTCTGGTTTAAGCGGTACTTGCAGGTGTATTCCGAAACGAAGCAGCAAGCTGCGAAGCTACAGAAGGCGGATAAACTGAAGGACGAATTTCTGGCCAATACTTCTCACGAATTGCGGAATCCGCTTCACGGCATCATCAACATCTCTCAGGCCGTTCTGGAGAGAGAGATGCACTCCCTAAGCGGCAAGAGCGTAAAGGACTTGGAGACGGTCTTGTCCGTAGGACGTCGGATGACGCTGATGCTGAACGACCTTCTGGATGCGATGAGGCTGAAGGATAGCAATCCGCGGTTGCAACTCGGCCATTTCTCCTTACAGACGGTCGTGACCGGCGTGTTGGATATGCTTCAGTTTATGACGGAAGGGAAGCCGATTCGGTTGACGAATCAACTTTCCGATGGATTCCCGCAAGTATTGGCCGACGAGAACAGGGTCATTCAAATTATATTCAATCTGCTCCACAACGCTTTGAAGAATACGAGCGAAGGCGAAGTAGCCGTACGCGGGTTCGTAATAGGCGACAGAGCGCAAATCGTAATCTCCGACACGGGAATCGGAATGGACGAGGAAACGACGAAACGAGTTTTCGAGCCTTATGAACAAGCGCCGTCCGATAAGACGATGATCGAAGGGGGCTTCGGGCTCGGACTCAGCATAAGCAAACAGTTGGCGGAACTGCATGGAGGAACAGTAGAGGTGCGTTCTACCCCCGGTCAAGGGTCGGAATTCTCGTTTACGCTGCAGCTGTCCGACCCTTCCGTCTCTCGGGAAGAAACGGCGACCGGATTTCTTACGGCGATTGCTTATGCGGAATCGGCCGCCGCGGCTTCGTCGGGACAGTTGAATCCGAGTCCACGGCAGGAACTGCTGGTACTTGCCGACCGGCCTCGGATTCTAATCGTAGACGACGATCCCATCAACCTGAACGTGCTCGAAAATATTCTTACCTCGGAGCGATACGATATCGTCGCCGTAACGAGCGGCAAAGAAGCGTTGGTATTGATGGATTCCAGGGAGTGGGATTTGGTTATATCGGACGTGATGATGCCCTTGATGTCCGGATATGAATTGTCGCGAATGATTCGGATGCGATTCACGATTACGGAGCTTCCCGTTCTGCTTCTTACCGCGCGTAGCCGTCCCGAGGATATCGAGAACGGATTCCGCTCGGGTGCCAACGACTACGTGACGAAGCCGGTAGACGCTATGGAATTGCGATCGCGGGTGCATGCCCTAACCGAAGTCAAGAAGTCCGCGCGCGACCGGCTGCGAATGGAAGCGGCATGGCTTCAAGCCCAGATCCAGCCTCATTTCTTGTTCAACACGCTGAATACGGTGGCCGCTTTGAGCGAGATCGACACGAATAGGATGCGCGAATTGCTCGCGGTATTCGGCGATTTTCTGAAGGATAAGTTCAAATTTCAAAACATAGACGAGCTTGTTCCGATCGAGTACGAGTTGGAACTTGTCCGCTCTTATCTGCATATCGAGAAGGAACGATTCGATGAGAGACTGCAGGTAATTTGGGAGATAGATGAGGGCAACCGCACATGGCTGATCCCTCCGCTAACCATCCAGCCCTTGGTCGAGAACGCGGTAAGACACGGCATCATGAAGCGCGCTAGAGGAGGGGAGATCCGCATTCGACTCTCCGATCACGGGACTTACGCGGAGTTATCCGTCATAGACGACGGAGTCGGCATAGATGAGGATAAGCTTGGGCAAATCCTGGATGCGAGCCTGACCAGAACGTCCGGAATCGGTCTGTTCAACACCGATCTTCGATTGAAAAGACACTTCGGCAGCGGGCTACAAATCAAAAGCGATCAAGGCAGCGGCACTTTGATATCGTTTATTGTCCGGAAGTAGAAATAAATTTAACATAGGTGCTTCGTGGCGCGGATTCCCGTCTCTCTCGGTGGATTTATCCGCACCGGATTACCGTTCACGATCCATAAGAGGCTGACCCAAGAGCGCTAAGCTTTTGAGTAGTCTCTTTTTCATAGCTCGAGAATGAGAAGTTAGCGAACTATCTTCGTTAATTCGGCGGGAAAGACCGTCTGAGCGAGAAGTTAGCGAACAATCTTCGTTAATTCGGCGGGAAAGGCCGTCTGAGCGAGAAGTTAGCGAACAATCTTCGTTAATTCGGCGGGAAAGGCCGTCTGAGCGAGAAGTTAGCGAACAATCTTCGTTAATTCGGTGGGAAAGGCCGTCTGAGCGAGAAGTTAGCGAACAATCTTCGTTAATTCGGCCAGCCTCGTAGAGAAGAGACTTGCCCGTTCGGCGAGCCTCTTTTTAATAGTCCGAGAGAGGTATGTCCCCCTCCCGAACGTTTCATGAGAAAATCATAATTTTTCATGCGAATGCATTTTTTAGGCATAAAGAACCTCTTATTTGCGGCTATTTCCTTATTTTATCTATAGAAGAAAGAATGTAGACTGCGCCTAATGGACTACCTGTGGATATTGTTGACTATTCGCCCAACCATTGGAGAGAGTTATTCGGTTTTATCCATGTTACAGTACTGTCTGACGGAATAATTAATAGAAAATATATGGAATAAGGATGTGTTTCTGCCAAATGAAAAAGCTAATTGCAGCCTCATCGATTGCCCTGACGCTTCTGTTTACGTCTACTGCCGTGATTACGCCAGCTCCGAGCGCTTCCGCCAAGGAAATCTACGCGACGAACGGAAGCCGAACGGTTGATATAGCCAAATCTTATATCGGTAGAGTGAAGTACAGCTTCGGCGTTAAGAATACGTCGAAACTCATCTTGGATTGCTCCTCCTTTACCCAGCTCGTATTCAAGAAAAACGGAATGAGCCTTCCGTGGAGCTCCAAAGGGCAAGCTAGCTTCGGCACGAGAGTTCCGAGCAAATCCCGCTTGGCCATCGGCGATCTCGTCATGTTCAGCGTAGGCACGCCGGGCGTGATCAATCATGTAGGAATCTACGTAGGTAACGGGAAATTCATTAGCAATACCAAGAGCTCGGGCGTTACGATAACCAGCCTGAACACGGGTTACTGGGGCAGCCGCTACATAACCGGACGTCATTATTAATAGATCATGATTACGCACCAAAACACTAACCTTACGAGGTTGGTGTTTTTTTGCGAAGAATAGGGAATTGTAAGATTTTTGAAGCCGATCCGTCAGAAGCGCCTTTTATAGGTGGAGACCCAAATTTAAGCGTTGGGAAATTGTGTTATGATAAGCGTAATCGATAATCGGACAATCATCAGGATGTGACCTCGGGTGGAATTTTCATGGAAAAAGAATCTGTACGTGTTATGGCTCGGAGTATTTTTCTGCAGCGCCGCGTATTCGATCTCGATCCCGTTTATCCCGTTGTTTCTGCACAACGAGTTGGGAATCGACGACCATCTTGAAGCGTGGTCGGGCTTCGCCTTCGGGATCACGTTTCTTGCTAGCGCGCTCATCGCGCCCTACTGGGGCTCGCTTGCCGACAAATACGGACGTAAGCCGATGCTTATCCGGTCGGGTTACAGTCTGGCAGCTCTGTACGTCATTACTTACTTTATTTACGACCCTTATGTATTCCTGGTTTTGCGGGTATTCCAAGGGTTGCTGGCCGGGTACGTTCCCGCATCGATCGCGCTCGTCGCGACCAACACGCCCGAGAAAGAGACGGGATATGCGCTCGGCATCATGGCAACGGCAGGAGCGACGGGCGGAATCGTCGGACCTGTTATCGGAGGCGTCGTTAGCCACTACACGAGCAATCGGGAAGCCTTCCTATTCTCGGCCGGAGTGGTGCTCGTCGCCGCATTGATCGCTACCTTCTTCGTTCACGAGTTGAACTTCGATAAGAAGGCGAAGCGCTCCCAGATTCGCGATGATCTTCGGACGGCATGGGGGAACAAGACCTTCGTCACTTTGCTTAGTCTCGTAGGTCTCTGCACGTTCTCCGTGATGCTGTTGGAGCCGCTGATTACGGTGTACGTGCTTCAGCTTGGAGCGGACAAGAGCGATGCTTCGCTGCAATCCGGGTTGATCTTCTCGGCAGTTGGCATAGCCACGCTCATTGCCGCTCCGCAGTGGGGCAAAATCGGAGGCAGGATCGGATACGTCAAAGTATTGATAATCGGGTTACTTGGCGGAGGCATCGGCAACATTCTGCAATTTTTCATCGGCGATTACGTAGAATTCGGCATTCTTCGCTTCGTGTACGGATTGTTCTTCGCGGGAGTGTACCCGGCTCTGAACGCGATGATCGTAAAGGTGACGGAAGCGGATTTCCGGGGACGCGCATTCAGCTTGAATCAGTCGGCGACTCAATTGGCCACGATGCTAGGTCCGATGCTTGGAGGCGTGCTGGGAGGATGGATTCCGATTCGTTGGATGTTCATAGCGAACGGCTTACTTCTGATTTTATCCGCGCTGTTGCTCTTTAGAAAACGTAATATGGACGAAACTAATCCGGGAATGAAGAAAGTCCGGCTTTCGCGCGGTTAACGCGAGTGCCGGACTTTCTTTGCGATATAACATAATGGAAAGCGCCGCTGGCTGCTAAAGCATTTCCGAATCGATGATTCTCCAATGGTATTTAAGGAGACTATCCAGTCGATCCTTGTCCTTCGTTTGGAAACATTCGATAATTTGATGGTGCTCCCCGTTCACTTCCTTCAGAACCTCAGCCATCTTCTCCTTATCGTCGCTGCGATAAGATTGGCGGATAAAGCTGTTCTTGAGCAGGTTGATCGTCTCTATTAACGTCGGATTGTTGCATCGGAGAATATATATCTCATGAAAGCGGTATTGATCCGTGTAATATTCGGCAAAGTCCCGTTTCTCGATATGGGCGTCGATTTTCTTCGCAAGCTTAATCATTTCGCTCAAGTCGGATTGCTCCAGATAAGGAATTGCCAAAGAGGCTGCCAAAGCGTCCAGCGTCCCGATAATTTGCGAGACGTCGAGCTTCTTCTTGGCATCGAAAGGGTTGACGATAAAGCCCCGTCGCGGAATGTACTCAAGCAAGTTATCGTTAGTCAACTGGAAGAGCGCTTCCCGGGTCGGCGTTCTGCTTATGTCGAGCGTCTTGCAAATTTCCGCTTCGTTAATCTTCTGATTGGGAAGAAGCGCGCCGTCTTGAATTTTCGCGACTATGTAATTATAAACGTGGTCTTTAAGCGACTGATATTTAGGTGCTTCCAACGACGACCCTCCTCTCCGGTACTCTTTAGAAAATAATTTCCGTCGGACGCGGACGGCGTAATCCGTACTCTAGAGCGGCTGAATCCCATGCTGTCGTCGGAGTTTGTGTCATTTCGGAGGAGTGTAATTTATTTAATAATATTAACATTGGAGCCGCATCACATCAAGAATGATTGTTTTCATAGATGTTAGATGAATGATCTTCGGGGAAGAATAACTTTGTGAAATTTAACATCTCTATTATACGAGTTGTTTGATAGGGGAGTCGATGATATAATTGCTCACATAAAACAGTATATTGTGTTATGTATATTGTATACAGATTGGGTGGAAGGGAATGTAAAACAAGACCGAACTCTGTTTGACGGAAGATGGGCAGGGGTTTCAACATTTTATCCTGTTGCCGCATATGAATGTAATGGAGAACCTGAAGGTCGCTCCACGCAAGCCGAACAAGCAGAAAGGCAACAATCGTAGGTTCTTGGAAGGAGCGGAGTCCGTCCAGGACCTCTTTTTTAAACAATTATGAATATAGTATTTTGTATACAAATTAAAGAACGGTGGTGAAGTCGTATGGTTCATTCTCAAACGGTCATGGAGCTCTCGGAACGCTATGGAGCCAATAACTATCACCCGTTGCCCATCGTGATCTCCAAAGCGGAAGGAGTCTGGGTGGAAAATCCCGAGGGAGCTCGATACATGGATATGCTCAGCGCTTATTCGGCTTTGAACCAGGGACATAGGCATCCGAGGATTATTCAAGCGCTGAAGGATCAGGCGGATCAAGTCACGCTGACGTCCAGAGCATTCCACAGCAGTACGCTCGGCATGTTCTACGAGAAGCTGGCGAAGTATACGGGAAAGTCGAAGATTCTGGCGATGAATACGGGGGCGGAAGCGGTAGAGACGGCTGTGAAAGCGGCTCGGCGTTGGGCTTACCGGTATAAAGGCGTTCCTTCGAACGAAGCGGAGATCATCGTCTGCGGCGGTAATTTTCACGGGAGGACGATTACGATCACCTCATTCTCTTCCTCGGAGGAGTATAAGAAGGACTTCGGGCCGTTCACGCCTGGCTTCAAGCTCATTCCATACGGAGATTTGGGGGAGCTGGAGAAGGCTATCACTCCCCGCACGGCGGCGCTTCTCATAGAACCGATTCAAGGGGAGGCGGGAATCGTGATTCCGCCCGACGGGTATTTGGCGGCGGCATCCGAAATATGCAAGAAGAATAACGTGCTCTTCGTCGCGGACGAAATCCAGACCGGTTTCGGTCGCACGGGTAGGCGATTCGCATGCGATTGGGAAGGCGTCGAAGCGGACGTCTATATCATGGGCAAGGCGCTCGGCGGCGGCGTATTGCCTATCTCGGCGGTAGCGGCAAGCGAAGAGGTGCTGGGCGTATTCGAGCCTGGCTCCCACGGTTCCACTTTCGGCGGCAATCCGCTGGCTTGCGCGGTGGCGATAGCGGCACTGGATGTGGTAGAAGAGGAGCGGCTCGCCGAACGGTCGGATCGATTGGGAAGTTATTTTAAGAGCAAGCTAGAGGAAATAGAAAGTCCGTATGTCAAAGAAATTCGGGGCAGAGGTTTGTTCATCGGTTTGGAATTGGATAGAGATGCGCGGCCGTTCTGCGAACGTTTAATGGCAAGCGGCTTGCTTTGCAAAGAAACGCACGAGACGACGATTCGGTTTGCCCCGCCGCTCGTTATCGCCGAATCGGAGATCGATTGGGCGTTGTCGAGGATCGAGCAAGCGCTGAGCTGAAGGTTACGATAGGATTTCAAGTTCCTTAATGCGGACGGAGGAGGAGAAAAGGATGGACATCGATAAGAAAGTGCAGCTCATCAAAGTTCCCTTCGGTTTGGGAGGCGGGCGAGCAGGGACGGAGCTCGGGCCGGAAAGCGTAATCAAGGCCGGCTTACTCAATCAACTGAAGAGTATCGGAGTGGAATTAGCCGGCGATAGCGAGGTGGATTGCTATAAGCATTTCTCGGGCATCGGAGGAGAGGGGAAGGTTAAACATCTAGCCGAAGTTCAAGAGATGAGCAGACAGGTGAGCGAGCACGTATCTCAAGCCGTTTCCTCGAACTGCTTTCCGCTCGTGCTCGGAGGAGATCACAGCGTCGCGATCGGTTCGCTTGCCGGGCTGACGGCGCACTACCGCAACCTCGGCGTCATCTGGTTCGACGCGCACAGCGACATGAATACGGAAGAGACCACTCCTTCCGGTAACGCGCATGGAATGCCGCTAGCGGTGGCACTCGGGAAAGCGGAGTATAAGCTTACGGATATACCCGGCGCGACTCTGATAAACAAAGATAAGTTGGTCATCATTGGGGCGCGCGATATCGACCCCGGAGAGAGGGAGTTGATTCGCTCCGAAGGAATCGCCTGCTTCACGATGCACGATATCGACAAGCTGGGCATGAAGACGGTCGTGGAACAGGCTATTGCAATCGTGGGCGAGGGGACGGACGGAGTGCATCTGAGCTTCGATTTGGATTCGCTAGACCCGCTGGTTGCAGGCGGAGTAGGGACTCCGGTTCCGGGAGGCTTAAGCTACCGCGAGGCTCACTTCGCGATGGAGCTATTCGCCGAGTCGGGCAAGATTACGTCGATGGATATCGTCGAAGTGAACGGGGTGCTGGACTACGACAGGCGAACGGCCCGCCATGCGGTAGAGCTGGCCGCTTCGCTGCTAGGTAAACGAATTTTGTAATTAATATTTGCGAGTAACAGGACGCGATAAATCAAGCAAGGGAAATAACCAAGAAGAAGCTCGGAGCCGTAATCCGATCTTTTCCTTGGTTATTTCCCGTTTTACGACGCGTCCAGACAAATGATAGGTATTATGACATTGAAAGTAGTTACAACGACTCATTTTAAGAGATAGGTCCAGAAAGTCTCTCAAAATGATTAAAAAACTAGTAAAATGCAGTTGTTGCCTCCTCTTTTAAATGATATGATTCCTAACATAATTTGATATATTGTATTTTGTATATTGTATACACAGTTGGTGTGAGGGTCGGATTCCGTGCGATGGAGAAAGAAAAAACGGTTAATTTCGACTCATTGCGCCGTCGATGGATTTGGAAAATATCGCGGTCGATTACTCCTCTATTAAGTGACTCTCACTTCAATAGCATTTTTCGAAATCCTTATACCAAAAATTGGAGGTAGAACATGCAAAAGAAGAGATGGACAAGACAGATGCTTTCACTGCTATTGGCGTTCGCGCTCGTTATTTCGGCCATCGCGCCGAACGCATTCGCCGAGGAAACCGGGAACGGAGCTCCGGTTATCGTTACGAACGAGTCCCCAACCGGAGATGCGGAACCTTCGCCGTCGGCGGAGCCGACTCCGACTGCGGATCCGGAATCTTACGAACTACAGGCTCCTTCGGTTCAAAGTATAGTTTATCAACCTCCAGGCATACCTGCCTATGAATATCTCACTTATTTATCCTCGACGATCGGTACTAGAGTAGCGGGAAGTCCGGAAGATGTCGCGGCTCGCGATTACATTACGGGCGAATTCGCCAAGCTAGGTTTAGGTGTCGATATCCAACCTTTCAGCTATACGAGTAAAGATAAAACGATAAATTCATCCAATGTCATCGCGACTAAGGCGGGTACTTCCGATAAAGTCGTTATCGTAGGAGCCCATTATGATTCGGTTGCAGCAAGCAAAGGCGCCGATGACAACGGCTCCGGCGTTGCGGTCATGATGGAAGCGGCTAGGACGGTGGCGGATAAGGTTACTCCGTATACCATTAAGTTCATAGCTTTCGGTGCGGAAGAGACGGGGTTAAGAGGCTCGAAAGCATATGTTGCCAAGATGTCCCAGGAAGACAAAGATAACACGATTGCGATGATCAACCTCGACAGCTTAGCCGTAGGCGACAACATGCATATTTACGGCAACGCAGGCTCAGAGGGCTTCGTTCGCGATCTGGGTTTAGACATCGCCAAGGACCTTCATCTTGACGTGACGACCCAGCAGGGCGTGAATCCCGAATATCCGGCCGGTACGACCGGGGACTGGAGCGACCATGCTCCGTTTAAGGATGCCGGTATTCCATACGGATATCTGGAAGCGACCAACTGGTTGCTGGGCGATATGGACGGCTACACGCAAACCGAGTTGGAAGGCGAAGTGTGGCATACGGAGAAGGATACTCTCGATCACATTTCGGCAACCTATCCGGGACGTATCGAAAACCATTTGAGCACATTCTCCCAACTGTTGTCCAACATCCTGCTCGAGATTCAAGAGCCGCAGGAGCTCAAGCTAAACAATGAAGTCAGTAACGATAATGATAAAGACAATGATAAAGCAGCTATTACGGAAACTCGGACATTCGACGTCGAGTTCGATTTGCCAAGCGGCTCCGCGTTATCGGATCTGGCTTGGACTTACGGCGGCAAAGACTTCAGCGAATATAAGAAATACAACAGTACGGACAAGGTTTACTCTGGAGATCCTTATATTAAACTTGTAGGTACTCCGGTAGAAGTAGGCGGCAAGGTCCATGCGAAAGTCATGTTCGATCAAATTTTCGGAACTTCGAACATGTCCGGTAACCGAACTCTTTATCCACCGTTGCTGAAATCGTTGAATGCCGCGAATATACTAGCGGTAGCGGATAAGAAAGGCAACGTGGCTAAAGTCAAAGTCCCTTACAATGTCTATGACGATTACCACGCATACGACGACATTAAGCCGGCGATCAACGAGATCATGGCGAGCCCGGATAAGCAAGACCGCTACATCGAGAATAAGGTTATCGGTAAGTCGGGGCAGGGCCGCGATATCAATTTCTCGATCGTTGCGAAGGATAAAGATTCCGTCGATAAATACCTGAACGAGATATTGCCGTTAATGAACGATAACCCGGCAGCTCTGCAGGAGAAGATCAAATCAGGCGAGTTGACGGATTACAAAGTTCCGATCTGGATTAACAACATTCATCCGGACGAAGCTCCGGGCGTAGACGCTATTATCAATATTTTTAGATCGCTAGTAACTAAGGATACCGTCTCCTACGAGACGACAGATGATCAAGGTAATTCTCAAACGGTTACGCTTGATGTCGACAGTGCGCTGGACAACGTTATTTTCTTGCTGAATTATACGGAGAATCCGGATGGTCGATTCCTGAATACTCGCCAGAATGCGGCGGGCTTCGATCTGAACCGCGACAACTCTTACCAAACGCAGCCGGAAACGCAGCAAGTGATGGGGGAGTTGGCGAAATGGATGCCGACAACCTTCCTTGACTTCCATGGCTTCGTCAAAGAGTTCCTGATCGAACCATGCACGCCTCCGCACGATCCGAATTTCGAGTATGATCTTCTGATCGACAATATGGTGGAGCAAGCGAACTTAATGGGCCGCGCAGGCGTTGCCAATACGAAATACGACGTGTTCCACATCCCTTACGAGGAAGGCTTGAAAGCAGCCCAAGATCCTAATTACAAGCCGATTGCAAATGCAACGGGATGGGATGACGGATCCCCGGCTTACACTGCCGTCTTCGCTATGCACCATGGAGCGATGGGGCATACGGTCGAAATTCCCGAGTTGAACCAAGACTCGACCGACGCGTTATATTACACGGCTTTGGCAGCGACGAAATATCTTGTCGACAACAAAGACGAGCTATTCCTGAATCAGCTGGAAATTTACAAACGCGGCGTCAACAACGAAGATAACAAAGCCGTAGACAAGTACCTTGTCAACGCCAAATACGAAGAGATCGGCCGTCCTCGCACAGGCAACGAGAACTTCTTCCCTGAGTACTATGTGTTGCCGGTAGACGCGGAGCTTCAGAAGAGTCCTTCCGAGGCTTACAAAATGGTGAAGTACCTGCTGCACAACGGGGTTGAAGTGGAGAGGACGAAAGAGAGCGTAACGGTTGGAAGCACGACTTATCCGTCCGGAACCTTCGTCGTTAACATGCATCAAGCCAGCCGCGGCTTCGCGAATGTCGTGTTATACGATGGATTCGACGTATCCGATTTCAAGGAAATGTATTCGGACATTATTCAAAGCTTCCCCGAAATGAGAGGCTTCGATAGCTACGAGACTCGAGTGGTCGGTGCTTTCACTGGCAAGACGAGCGAATTGACGGATGAATCGGCGTTAACGATTCCAGGAACGACGGTATCGGACGAAGCTAATTATTATGTCGTTCGCAGCGATAGTAATGCGGCGATACAAGCAGTAAATGAGTTGATTGCCGCCGGTAAAAAGGTCACTCTACTTGAGAATGGCGATGGCCGCTCTTATGAGAAAGGCGATTTCCTTGTAGAATCCACGAGCCTTACACCGATCTTAAGCAAGTATGTACTAACGGTAGTTCCTTTCCCTAACGATGGAAATCAGGCGGGGATCGTATTGAAGCCGGTCACCGTCGGAGCGACGGCAAAAGGCGTTCCGGAATTCGTTCTGAAGCAGCTTGGCTTTAAGGTTACGAACGTACTGGATGAAGCGGACGTACTCCTGAACGCGGGTAACGCAGCTCAGATCAAAGCTAAACCATACATCGGGTTCGGCAAGAGCGGCATGAGCGTATTCAAGAACGCTAATGTTCTGACCGGCTTCGATTACAAGACGGAGAATGCTTACGAAGGCTTATACAAAGCCGAACTGTCCCAAGACAGCATCATTACCGCTCCTTATGAAGCGGAAGATTATCTGTATACGAATACCGGTTCATACATTACCGGGGTACCAACGGGAGCAACGGTCATTGCGACCATCAAGAACGCCGACGATTTCTTCGTGGCTGGATGGTGGCCGACTCAGGACGCTGCCAAGGGCAAAACAGCTGGCTTCACATACAAGAAGGACGGTTTGAACGCGACGATCTTCGCATCCGACTCCTTCAACAAGGATCACCCGCAAGCGCAATTCAGGCTGATGGCAGAAGCTGTTTATGCTTCCTTGAAAGTTGACGTCCAACCGCCTTATACCGGTGGACCCTATGTACCGCCTGTAACGCCGCCAACAGATCCGGTTGAACCTCCGACCGAACCGACGACTCCGGTGACGGTTCCAGACTTCAAGGATCTCGGCAAAGCAACATGGGCGATAACCGCGATTCAATCGCTTGCCGCCAAAGGCATCGTAACCGGCGTTAGCGCCGATAAGTTCGAGCCGCTGAAGCAAGTAACGCGCGCCGAATTCCTGACCATGCTGATCCGCGCGTTCGGATTGCTGGACAAGGATGCGACCGTATCGTTCGGCGACGTGCCGTCCGGAGCGTGGTATTACTCGTTCGTCGCTACCGCCGTCAAGCTGAAGCTTGCTCAAGGCGTAGGCGGCGACAAGTTCGATCCGACTCGCCCGATCACTCGGGAGGAAATGGCCATCCTAAGCGCGAACGTTCTCAAGTCGGTTAAGGGCAAGCAAGCCCAAGATCCGGCTGCCGCGCTTCTGAAGTTCAAGGATAGCTCGAGCATGGCATCGTACTCCAAGGATTCCATTGCTCTTCTGACGGAAGAAGGAGTAATTAACGGCGTATCCGCCGACACCTTCTCTCCGAAGGGAATCGCCAGCCGCGCTCAAGCAGCGGTGATTATCGATAGACTGATGGGTATCGAATAAATCGAATAAAATAGCATTATCCATTCACTAACGGAAAAGGTGCAGCTCCTCATGAATTTGGATGAGGGCTGCACCTTTTTTTTCGTACAAAATGGCTACGATGGCGGCGATCGGCCCGGTTACTATTGATTCAGAGAGAGCGTGGCACTCCATTGGGGTCGGTAGGTTTACGAAGAACTTGCGCCCCGGCCGCCAATGAAATAAGGAAACAGGCGCAAATTAGAAAAGAGAGCGTGGACCATTCGAAGATGCCGCGACCCAGATAGGTCTGCCAACCAAGGGCTATTAAACCGAGCACATATGCGATACCGGTTAAATGAATCCATTTGGTGCGAGCGCCTTTCGAAAATGAAGTACGGTCGGACAGCCAGGCGACAAGCGGTAAAGCTTGCAGAGCGTGGAAGCCGAGGCCGTGCAGTACGATAATATTCCCGTGAATGCCGACGGTTCGGCCGTTATTAACGGAAATCCAAATACCGGCCATAAACGAGAGCATAACCGCGATCATGGCGTATCGGATTCCTACAACCAGCGCCGGACGACGCAAGTAAGCTTTCTTGCGGAAAAATTGGATAGCAAAGAACAGATAGTACAGAACCAGAAGCAGGGCCACTAAAGCGAAGATATTACCGATGATTTCGTCATAGAGGGTGCCTTCTTTAACAAACCTGGGGTTCACGCCACGAAAATTCTGAACGGTTTCCGCAAAATAAGAATAAAGAGCAAGCAGAATGTAAGACCAACGGAAGAATGCTCTTCCTCTTGCCCGCATTGCGGAAAATGGAGCAATCGCAGCCGTCGATAGCAGGAATATTCCCAAAGCCGCATTAAACGAAAAAGCTTTGGAAATATTTCCGTCGGGCGATACCGGTCCCCCATACAATGCTACCCATACCGCGCATACCCCCGCGAGCAGAAAGCCTAGTAGCCCGGTAAGCACCAACCGCTTCTCTCCTTCGAAAAATCGGACCGACGATTCGGGTTCTTCAATCGTACGATTCATTCCCTTGGTATTCATCTCGGTTTCTCCTTTGAAGTCGTTCGACTTTGATGTTTTTATTGTAAATCTCTGGATGTTAACTGATATCTTACCGAAGTCCAGATATTAACCTAGACAATAGTCATAACGCCGCTTAGACCGTCGTGAATGATTCGACCCTATTCTGGAAAAAACAAGGGGATGTCTAATCGGATTAAGGGTGAACAAGCGTTGATGCGGTTGAAGCGAATTTGCACGTTAATAGCGGTGCTTGCCGTGATTTCAAGCTGCTCCGGCAAGTCTCGCCAAGGCGACGAGGTCGAGCTTCTTCGAGCCAAATCGAATCGGGAGCCAAGCTCCAAGAAAGTGATCCTCGTCGTCGCCGATTCGTTGATGTATCAGGCGATCGACGAAGGAATCAAAAGGAAGCTGCTCCCTACTTTTCGATATATGATCGACAATGGCCGGTACTACAAGGATCTCGTCAGCTCTTTCCCGACCATGTCGGTAACCATCGACAGCTCAATCGTGACGGGAGCCTATCCGGATGGGCATCATATTCCCGGACTGGTATGGTATTCGGCCGACGAGCATCGACTCGTCAATTACGGAACGGGGCCGATGGAAATCATGAGGCACGGCGTGAATCCCGTGCTGACCGATGCCATCATTCATCTCAACGGCAAACACTTAAATCCGCGCATAGCCACAATCTATGATGAATTGACGAGCTTCGGTTTCAAGTCGGGGTCCATTAACGGATTGATCTACCGCGGAAAGACGGATCATATCCTCGCCGTACCGCCGTATCTTCATAAACCGACTTCATTGCCGGCTGAAATAAAGGTAAAGGGGCCAGACTTGCTAGCACTCGGGGCTTTTACCAATCCGATCGGTGCCGATAAAGGCTTGCCGGAAGGCATCGCAAGTAAAATGGGCTTCAACAACGAGTACGGCGTAGAAGCTGTCAAGCAACTGGTCAAGGCGCGACGGTTGCCGGATTTTCTGTACGTCTACTTGCCAGACCTGGATCAACGGCTACACAAGGAGGGCCCTTCCGATCTGAAGGAAGTGATCAAGCTGGACGGGCAGCTTAACGAAATGTTGGAGTCGTTCGGGTCGAAGAAACAAGCGCTGGAGCAAGCGATCATCATTCTGATCGGAGATAGCGGAATGTCTGCAATCGTTCCTTCCGGACAAGAGCCGGTTATTGATATGCCGGATCTGTTGAAGGATTACAACATTCTTCGTCCAGGCTCCTCCGTGAGTAAGGAGACGGAAATCGTTCTGGCCGTTAACGAGACGATGGCTTACGTGTACAAGCTGACGACCAAAACTTCCTTAAGGAATTTTGCCGAGCTTCTGAAGGTTGAATCCCGCATAGATCTGATCGCATGGGAGGAGAAGGGATGGGTTCATGTCATCCGATCCGGCAGCTCAGGCGAACTCCGATTCAAAGCTATCGGTGAGACAACGGATGTATATAAGCAGTCTTGGGCGCTGGACGGAGATTGGAAAATACTGTATATGCGGCGGGGGGCAAAAAAAGAACTGGAGTACGGTTTATACCCGGATGCTCTACGCAGGCTGTCGGCCGCGCTCCATTCTCACGAAGGCGAATTTTTAATCGTGACGGCAAAACCGGGGTATGAGTTAGCGGGTCATAGCTCTCCCGCTCATAAGGGCGGAGGCGGTCATGGCTCGCTTCATCGCACGGAATCGACGGTTCCGATGATCATTCTCGGTACCAGAGTCGAACCGGAATACCATCGGATCGTGGATATCAAGAAGTATGTATTGAAGCTTCTGAGAAGGTAGGCAAATTTATTTTCCGGGATGAGCACAACTACCGCTGAGCGAAAAAAACCCCACATCCTGGTCATACCCCCGTCAAGTAGACACGTAAAAAAAGCTAAGCAGCCAGCGCGTGCCGATACTCAATCGGTGCGCGTTGTTTAAGTTTGGCTTG
>NZ_QRDY01000033.1 GCF_003386205.1 Cohnella lupini | reverse complement strand
AACTCATTACGGAATATTTCATGAACCGCCGTATACCGAACGGTACGTACGGTGGTGTGAGAGGTCGGGGGCTAGCCGCCCCCTCCTACTTAATTGTCCGATTTTGTATTCGGTATCACGGTTATGTGACAAAGTTACGGTTTGGAAGTCGGCGAGCCTGATATTATGGTAACTGTGGGAAGCACAAATAAACTTTTTATACTTGAAGGGAGAAATGAATCATGAAAAACGTCGGAGGTACCGACCGCGCCGTTCGTATTATAATAGGAATCGCCCTTTTATCTTTGTTTTTCGTATTGCCCGACTATTGGAAATTATCGGGGCTGATCGCTCTTCCGCTTTTGATTACCGGCTTGTCGCAAAGATGCGGCATCAATAAATTGCTGGGCCGCAATACTTGTAGAATCAGATAAGCAGTAGCCCGTCTCATTACCGGTAACGGCGATCATATGACGACCGCCTACTCGCAGCCTAATTATCTGTTGACGACCTTACGACTTGTAGGGTCGTCTTTGATTGTTTTTCGTAATAACGGGCAGGAGTGCAAGGTTAAATCGCGAATCAAGTTAGGAGAAACAAAGCTGATTATTACAGGAGGCTGCATGCATGTTGAAACTATTCGAGTATAACTGGCAAGTTCGCAAGGACTGGTTCGACTGGTGCGATACGGTGAGCGTGGAAGAGTTGTTTAGAAAACGCACCGGCGGCATAGGATACATATTACCCACGCTGTATCACATTGTGGCAGTCGAGTATGGCTGGATATGCGGTGGAATTCAAGAAAAAGCGATTGAAATCCCTCCGTTCGAGGAAATGGCCAGTTTACGGCAAATAAAGGATTTTTCCGCCCGATGCCACGTGGAACTCGCTCCATTTATTTATGATTGGAATGATAATCTGGAAGAACGCATTATGATTGATATCACGGATGAAGGAGAACGGGAAGCCCATAAATACGGAGAAGTAATGCGGCACGTGATCGCCCACGAGATCCATCATATCGGTCAATTGTCTATATGGTCACGGGAAATCGGAAAGAAACCGGTTACTGCAAACTTGATTGGCAGAGGATTATTCGAGAAGAAAATAAAGGAGAGCGGAATATGAATACGAAGCAATTGAATCGGATCCAGACGGGAAAAGGATTTATTGCCGCCTTGGACCAAAGCGGCGGAAGCACGCCGAAAGCGCTGTTGCAGTACGGCATTGACGAAAGCGCCTATTCGAACGAGGATGAGATGTTTACGCGCGTGCACGAAATGCGAACGCGTATCATCACGAGCCCCGCGTTCGATTCCGAGTACATCTTAGGCGCGATCTTGTTCGAGAACACGATGGACCGCACGATCGAGGATCGGTTCACAGCGGATTATTTATGGGATGAGAAAGGCATCGTTCCTTTTCTGAAGATCGACGACGGACTTGCCGGACTCGAAAACGGCGTACAACTGTTAAAGCCGATTGCGGGCTTGGAAAATCGGTTGGAGAGAGCGAACGCGAAAAATATTTTCGGAACGAAAATGCGCTCGGTCATTAAAGAAGCTAACGTAACAGGCATCGAACAAATCGTTGCCCAGCAATTCGAAATCGGCAAGCGAATATTATCTTATGGTCTCGTGCCGATAATTGAACCTGAAGTGGACATTCATAGCCCGGACAAAGCGAAATCGGAAGAGCTGTTAAAAGATATGCTCCTCGAGCACTTATCCGGCTTAAGTCAAGACGCTAAAGTGATGTTGAAGCTGTCGTTGCCTTCCATAGACGACTTTTACGTCGAGTTAATCAATGATCCGCACGTCCTTCGCGTGGTCGCATTGTCCGGCGGATACGAGCAAAGGGAGGCGAATGAGAAGCTGTCCCGCAATCGCGGCTTGATCGCGAGCTTCTCCCGCGCGTTATCGGAAGGATTAACGGCACAGCAAACGAAACAACAATTCGATGATACGCTTTCTCGCTCGGTTAGGTCGATATACGCCGCGTCCATCAGCTAAAAAAAGGAGCAGATCGCCTATGCGCGAATCTGCTCCTTTTTACTGCGGAACAACATTGGGAAATAGAGGATACTTCAGTTGGAAAGCGAATATTTTATCGGAAGATGTACTGGCGATCATGGCTCAAATCCCAACAACAAGGCAACCATCAATGTATGATATATTAGACTGAATGAGCCATAATCTTGAGGATGTTGATGGAGGCGGTGACGGGAAAAATGACGCTGCAGCAATTAAAATACATTTTGACTATCGTGAACTGCGGTTCCGTAAGCGAAGCGGCAAAGCAACTTTATATTTCTCAACCCAGCCTATCGAGTGCGGTGAAGGATTTAGAAAAGGAAATCGGAGTCGACATATTTTTGCGTTCGTCGAAGGGGACTACGCTCTCGAACGATGGGGCTGAATTTCTGTCTTATGCCAGGCAAGTCGTTGAACAAGCCGAGCTTCTAGAGCACAGATATATGAATAAGCAGCCTTCCAAAAAGCTGTGCTCTATTTCTACGCAGCATTATGCTTTTGCCGTACAAGCGTTCGTTAGCTTGCTGAAGGACTTGAACGCGAACGAGTATGAATGTACGCTACGTGAAACGAGAACCTATGAAATCATCGAAGACGTGAGGCACATGCGAAGCGAACTGGGCATTCTATATCTCAACGATTTCAATCAGAAGGTAATCGAGAAAATACTTAAAGAAAACGATCTTCGATTTCAATTGCTTTTCGTGGCCGAACCGCACGTCTTTATCAGTTCCTCTCATCCGCTAGCCGAAAGAACGATAGTGGAAGTAGAGGACCTTGACGAGTACCCGTGCCTCGCTTTTGAACAAGGCGAGTACAATTCATTTTACTTTTCCGAGGAAATCTTGAGCACAAGAACGCAAAAGAAAAAAATACGGGTCAGCGACCGCGCGACTCTATTTAATCTATTGATTGGTCTAAATGGATATACGATTAGTTCCGGCGTGCTGAATAAAGACTTGAATGGCGATCAAATTACATCCGTTCGCTTGCGAACCAATGATAATATGAGGATTGGATATATCACGAACGACAACGTCAATTTAAGCTTACTTGCGTCCGAATACGTAATAAAACTAAAGAGCGTTATTGCGGATTTTGGGTATCCCATTATCAACCAAGAGGATGAGCCATAATGAGCTCATCCTCTTTCATTTACTATATTACAGCGTCGCCCGGACTTCTTTGGCAGCCTGTACCAAATGTCTTAGACTCGTCCAAGTTTCCGCATCGCCGCGGGTTTTCAATCCGCAATCCGGATTGACCCAAAGCTTGGCCGGATCGATTTTATCCAGCATACGATACAGTCCTTGTTTGATTTCCTCCACGCTCGGAATACGAGGGGAATGAATATCGTAAACCCCCGGACCGACCTCCGTCTGAAATCCGCATTCGTTAATGGCGTCGATAATGGCAAGATCCGATCTGGAAGCTTCGAACGTAATAACGTCGGCATCCATGGCATCGATATCTCGGATAATATCGCTAAACTGGCTGTAGCACATATGGGTATGAATTTGTGTGTCGGCCAATACGCCGCTATGCACCAATCGGAACGCGGGGATCGCCCAGCTTAAATATTCGTTCTGCCAATCCGACTTTCGCAATGGCAGCTTTTCTCTTAAGGCTGCTTCGTCGATTTGAATGATTTCAATGCGATTCGCTTCCAAATCCAATACTTCGTCCCTGATCGCCAGCGCGATCTGAAGAGCGCTATCCTTCAGGCTAATATCCTCGCGGGGGAAGGACCAGTTAAGTATCGTTACCGGACCGGTCAACATTCCTTTAACAGGTTTACTGGTCAAGCCCTTGGCATAGGCGGAATATTCGACGGTCATCGGCTTGGAACGACTAATGTCTCCCCATACGATCGGCGGTTTTACGCATCTCGTTCCATAGGATTGTACCCAAGCGTTCTCCGTGAAAATAAAACCGTCTAGGCATTCGCCGAAGTATTCGACCATATCGTTGCGCTCGTATTCGCCGTGGACGAGAACATCCAGGCCAATCTCTTCTTGCAGAACAATACATTCCGCGATTTTATTAAAGTTGAACTGTTTGTATTGCTCCTCGGTGATGGCGCCTTTCTTAAAGGAAAAGCGATTCGCCCGAACCTCGGCCGTCTGAGGAAACGATCCGATCGTTGTCGTGGGCAACGGCTGCAAGTTAAATTTGGACTTCTGAATCGCTTCCCGCTCCGAGAATGCTGGCAGTCTCGTGAAGTCGGCTTCCGTCAACGCTTCCGCCCGGGCTTGCACCGCCTTGTTATTCGTAAACCTGGCTCGGCTAAATAGTTGCTCGTTACGCAGATATAGCGGTGATGAATAAGTATCGGAGTGCGAAGCAATCGCTTTGAGCACTGCGAATTCCCGAAGCTTCTCCTCCGCGAAAGCAAAATGGCGTTTAACCTCTTCCGGTAGCTTGGCTTCGTGCTCCAGCGAGTAGGGTACGTGCAGAAGCGAGCATGAGGAGCTTAGCACCACTTGCTTTGCCGCACCGCTTAGTTCATCAATTACCGCGAGCGTGTTCTTATAATTGTTTTTCCAAATGTTTTTACCGTTTATGAGTCCAGCAAACAAGACTTTATCATCCGCGAACCCGTGGTTCCGTACAAGCTCCAATGACTGCTTACCCTCGACAAAATCGATTCCAATCCCATCGAAAGGAAGCGCTTGAAGCGCTTGATAGCCATCGCGAACGTCTCCGAAGTACGTCTGAACGAGAACTTTCACATTTCCTTTAGCCGATAGAATACGGGCATACAGCTTCTCGAACAGCACAAGGTCTTCCGGGGTTAAATCCGTGACTAATATCGGTTCATCTAGCTGTACCCAAGCCGCGCCGAGTTCGTTAAGCTTTCCGAGCACTGCCGCGTAAGCGTCTGCCGTTTCAAGTATATAGTCGTCTACTCTCTTGGTACCCGTATATTTGGCAAGTTTGAGCAACGTAAAGGCGCCCGTTATTACGGGTTTCGTAGGGATATTAAGCAACTTAGCCTCCAAGAATTCATCGAATAGCTTCGTTCCTTTTAATTGAATGTTAGTCGAATCGCCGATCTCGGGTACCATGTAATGATAATTCGTATTAAACCATTTTTTCATCGCTAATGCTTTAACGTCGCCTTGCTCGCCTTGATAACCTCTAGCCATAGCGAAATACGTCTCAAAAGGGTTAAGGGCTAACGCTTGATAACGATCAGGAACGATATTGAACAAATATGCCGTATCGAGTAAGCCGTCATAGAAGGAGAAATCATTTGACGGGATATAATCGATTTCATTCTCTTGTTGGATCTTCCAGTGGGAGGCTCTCAAGTCTGCGCCTATTTGATCTAACTCATCCAGAGAGATTCCGCCTTTAAAATATTTCTCGGATGCGAACTTGAGTTCCCTTAATGCGCCAACTCTAGGATAACCGATGATGGATGTTTTCAATTTATGCAACCCCCTGTTTTCAATTAACTTCAGTATAGGGTCGGGAATTTAAGATCGGAAACACATTATTACTATGCCGTACTATAGTTAAATTATATGGCTGATAGCTCTATACCGCCGAAAATAGGGATCAGGGCGATCTGGCTCCGTGTTCATTCTTTAAGCTCGGCGTTAACTGAAAGGTGTTGATTTTGTAGTATAACTCTACCCTAGCATAAACCCATTTTTCTAAAAATAGTTTTTAGTCTAGTCGATAGCAGGCTATTAGTCCATGCCTAATAAATCGATTCACGTACACTGAACAATCTTAATAGGGAGGTGTCTTGGTTGGGTTGTCTCGATATAAAAAAACGTTGTAAGAAGAAAACCATAATTGTGTGCCCTCCAAAACGCAAAAAAAAGAAACGGCGTACTCGAGTAATTAAAAAGATAATTTGTAAAAGATGTCCACCGCCTACAGGACGGCAATTACTTCGAGGACTTGCGGGAGCAATTACAGATGCTGGACCTCAAGGAGTTGCAGCAGTACTCGGGCCCAGAGGATTAGCAGGGATCGTGGGAGCAATTGGTTCTCTTGGACCCCAAGGAATTGCAGGAGCGCTTGGAACCCAAGGACTTGTAGGACTTGTAGGAGCGATTGGCTCACTTGGACCTCAAGGGCTAGCCGGAGCGCTTGGAACCGCAGGAGCAGCGGGAATTGCTGGAGCGATTGGTGCACTTGGACCGCAAGGACTAGCAGGAGCGCTTGGACCTCAAGGATTAGAAGGACTTGCAGGAGCAATTGGCGCAGCCGGACTGGCAGGTCCAGCAGGACCAGCAGGTCCAGCAGGTCCGGTAGGTGGAGTAATAGGCTTTGCGGACTTTTTTGCCTTGATGCCTCCTGATAACGCAGCAACCGTTGCTCCCAATACGGACGTAAGTTTTCCGCAAGATGGTCCAATTAGCGGGACAGCAATTACCCGCCTGAATGCGAGCTCGTTTAACTTGGCCGCAATTGGCACATATCAAGTTTTATTTCAGGTGAATGTAAACGAAGCCGGTCAACTGTTATTAACGCTAAATGGCGCTGACCTGGCCTATACGGTAGTCGGGCGCGCAACAGGAACTTCTCAAATAGTAGGAATGGCACTCGTACAGACAACGACCATCAATTCGGTCATCACAGTTCGAAATCCTGCCGGTAATGCCGCGGCACTCACAATCACTCCATTAGCTGGAGGAACAAGACCGGATTCCGCACACCTTGTTATTATGCAGATCGGATAAAAGGGATTACGGCTACCGCCACGTCATTGAACAAAGCCGTGGCGGGGAGAGCCTTCAGATCATCATTATGATCTGGAGGCTTTATCGTCGCAGATCCGGTACTCTATTCTGTAGTGAAGCAGATATGGAGTTTTTAAGTAAGATTTTTAATAAAACTTTAAGAACTTCTGCCGCTTTTTCTTAACTTCTTTTCTTTACCTTAGAGAAAGAGAGAATGAGGAGGAAGCAAGAAATGAGAAAGTGGCTATTATTGCTCGCGACGTTGCTGTTGATAGGAGTGTTCTACAATCGGTTCACGGCTGCGGTGGATATGAAAGGTTCGATTCAACCCGAGAACCGGTACCCGACGGAAACGCCAACGCCAGAGAATGACCCGCCGGAAAACGAGCTTACGATCGAAGTCGAAGCTGACCAGGTGAACAAGGGAAACCTGCTTCTGGTGAACGAAATACTTGCCGTGCCGCCGAACGATGCGGAAGCCGAAGCGGTTAACTTATATAAGCATAAGGAATTGCGGAACGGTTTCGGCTTGCTGGACAATAAAGTAAGGCTGTCACCCGATATGACGAAAAAATTCTCTTCGATGATCAAGGATGCCGCCGAAGTCGGCATCGACCATTTTCTGATCAGCAGCGGTTACCGTAACGACGAGGAACAAAAAGCGCTATACGATCAACTGGGTTCGGATGTCGCGGCGTTTCCGGGACATAGTGAACATAGTTTGGGACTGGCGCTAGACATCGGTTCGACAATCGCGCAGATGAAAGACGCCCCGGAAGGGAAATGGTTGAAGGAGAACTCCTGGAAGTACGGGTTCATCGTCCGGTATCCGGAGGATAAGACAGAAGTTACCGATGTCATGAACGAGCCTTGGCATTTCCGGTACGTCGGGCTTCCGCACAGCGCGGTCATGCAAGAAAATCATTTGGCGTTCGAGGAATACTTGGAATACTTGAAAGAGCGCAAATCGATCACGGCGATCGTAGGGAAAAGCACGTATGTCGTCTATTATTTTCCTGTATCTTCGAATACGACGCTTCACGTGCCCACTATCGGCAGTTACGAAGTATCCGGCAACAATACGGACGGCGTTATCGTGACCGTACTGAAATCCTGAATGACCTGATTTAAGACAAGAGAACGTTATCCGATCGCCACGTTATACGTGACATAGACGAGAATACATAGCTCGGGTACACTGAACAGGAATGTATCTTTCAAAGAATGGGCCATCCTTTGCGGATGGCCCTATACTTCTTTATAGGCGGCGCGGTATGTTGAACAGAATAAGAACACCTTTACAATAACATACGAAGTAGAGGGCGAATTCGGGCGTTGCTGTGTAGCAACCGGGAAAATATTGACATGAATATTTATATTTCATTAATGTTAGAATGGTTGACATAGAAAAAGTGTGTAGCTATACTCAAGTAATTGCTGATCTACTTACTTTCCGGTAAGTAAGATGTGCAGCATGAATTCACAACAAGAAGGAGCATACAAAAGATGAGTAATCAAAGCAAAGCGGGCATGATGCACCGGAATATCAACAAAGATAATACGTTCCTATTTCTTAGTGACGTAAATTCAATATTGGTGAGCGGGGAAGATACGAACGGTGAGTTTTGCGTCGTGCATTGCTCCGTCAAGAAAGATGATGGACCGCCACTGCATTTACATGAAAAAGAAGATGAATCTTTTTACGTTCTGGATGGAGAAATAGAGATGACGCTCGGCAAGGAGACTATTTCGGTGAAAACCGGCGAATATGTGTTCGCTCCCCGCGGCATTCCGCACACCTTCAAAGTAAAATCAAATACAGCTAAGTTTCTGGTTACCGCTTACCCTGCGGGATTTGATTCTTTTGTGAAGGAACTAGGCGTTCCTTATGAGGAAGGGTTGGAAGATCATGTCGAACCACCCACTCCTGAAGCCATGCAGAAGCTGCTAGAAGTTTCTAAGAAGTATCATATTACTTACCCCGGCCTTTAAATATTATTTTTAATACTGTGCTGAATATAGCTCAGTCATAGAGGAGATCCAAGAGTGTACATCGTAGCGATCGTTCTGTAGGGCTTTTAAGCTTAGTTTTTCTGATGGCGGGATTTAGTAAAATCTCGGGTTAGAAAATGCATTACAATGTTTGGTGGTATACTGACGCACGTTCGCGTAAAGGATAATGTTCAACAAACTTTTCCCGCTATCGTATTAACAGTACTCTCGGTTATCCTCTTCCTTATTCAAATGCCCGAGTTATCCGATTTTCAAGGATTATAACGTATAAGCTAATGAAGAAAGGCACCTCTATAGAGGTGCCTAACACTAGTTTTTTAATAGACGATTAATTCCATACATGATATCCGGAATGAAATCGACGTGCATTGCGCGGTTGTACTGCAGAGCTCCCTTGATTGCAGATAAGACTGTGATTGCTAAGGCGCGTGTATTAATTGCAGGATCGCCTGTCCCTTTAGCAAAAATGTCATCGATAATCGAAAGTTCAAACTCGCTTATCTCTTGAAGTTTTATTTTCATCGATTCCGGCAACAATTCATAATCAGCTTGCAATGATGAGGTAGGACATATGTCATACTCTGCAAAACGTCTGGATTGATCAGCGCAATATTGTATGAGCTTCTCTTCAATCGACTGTGATGATTGTTGAATACTAGACTTAAAGCTGATCAGACCTCGATTAAGTTGATCCAATACGGCAAGTCCAAGATCTTCCTTTTTCTCGAAATGATAGTGAATGCTCGCTTTGGTAACGCCAAAATGTTTTGAAATTTCGTCATAAGAAAAGGAAGAATAGCCTTTTTTTCGAATGAGTGATGATGCCAGATTTATGATTTGAGTTTTCCTGTTTTCCATGTAGTCATTATTGCGCATAGCTATACAAGAGTCAAGTGCTTTTTATACAAAGATGTATACAAACAAAAAATGTAGCTGAAAGAGGGAATTTCCATGTCAGAATCACAATTTCAAGCTTCCAATGGAGCCTTTTCACCGGTTATGCACGAGGTTGTAATAGACGATGTACGTCAAGTTTATCATGTCGCGGGAGAAGGTCCGATCTGTATAGTTCATTCGGGAGGTCCCGGTTTTCATTGGGGTTATATGCGTATGCCGCTACTGGAAAAAACCATGACCGTTATCTATTTGGAGCCAATAGGCACGGGACATTCCGATAACCTGCCGGACGGTGATTATAATATGTCGAAGTACGCCTACTTCGCTCATAAAGTAGCCGAGCACATCGGAGCACATCAGCCATTTTTCCTGGGTCACTCGCATGGCGGATTTGTAGGTCTTCAATATGCGCTTGATTATCCCGATGAACTCGGCGGACTTATTCTCTACAGCTCGGCTCCATGTATGAATCAAGAACTTGGAATGGAGCAGGTTCAACAACTCGAGATTTTCACTCAACGTTGGGCGGATCGTCCTGAAGCTCTGGATGCGAAGAATGCCTGGATGGACATGATTACGGGCAAAGCACGGGATAGAGATGCGGTTCTAAAGGTTTTGAGGCGCTTAATGCCTGCATTCTTCGGTAACTATTGGGAGCTGTCAGAAGAATTTAAAGAGTGGCAAGCCGGGTTGGATTTCTCCGTCGACCCGAATCGCAAGCCATATATGTGGGATGTTCGCGATGTCTTAAATACCATTCAAACCACGACCTTAATCCTCGTCGGCGAGTACGATTTTAACTGCGGACCGCGTTGGGCCAAAGAAATGGATGAGAAAATTCCTGCTTCTCAGCTCGTGATGTTCGAACAAGGCGGGCATATGAATCATGTGGAGACTCCCCAAGAATTTGTAAAAGCAGTGAATGATTTCGTTTCGCAAACCATAAAGTAACAGCTAAGTGAAGAGAGTTCATTAACGCTTGAAGGAAAGCAAATCCCCATTATTAAATGCGAATTAGTGATAAAATAAAGAAACGCAAACCCCACAGTTGTAAGTAACTGTGGGGTTTGCGTTTCTTTATATCAAAGCTAGCTAAGGACGCGGGTTGATGACCGTGCCTCTTTGCAAACGATTGCATTCGATCTCGATACCGGGAACCAAGTGAAATTGGCGGCTATTCAGCAACTCTCGCTTTTTGCCGCAGAGAAGAAAATGCCGTTAGCACGCTTGACAATCGCGTTTGTCCTGTCACATCCTATCCGATTCCCGCTTGGAAGGATTATCCTGCGTGCTGTTGAATATACATTGAGGAATACTTATTCAATTGAGGAATACTTATTCAGAGGTGGATAGATCATGCTCAAATCGCTTGAACATGATTTAGAAGTACTGAATAATCATGCGATTGGAGGTCTTATAAATGAAACATCTTGTAGTCTATGCCCATCCAAAGCCTGAAAGTTTTAACCGAGCTATATTGGAAACCACGACCGCTGTATTGAAAAAAAACGGGCATGAGGTGATTGTGCGTGATTTGTATTCGCTCAATTTCCAACCTGTGCTCAAACCGGAAGATACGGCTGCTATGAGATCAGGACACACTCCGCAGGATATTAAAACGGAACAAGAATTTATCACCCAAGCGGACGTAATTACGCTTATATATCCAATTTGGTGGACGGGACTTCCCGCTATCCTTAAAGGTTACGTTGATCGTGTGTTTTCTTACGGTTATGCCTATAGTGCCGGTGAAGAAGGCATCATTAAGATGTTGACAGGCAAGCAAGGTTTCATTATCAATACACATGGTACTCCTCAAGAGATTTACGATAAGATTGGCATGAGCAACGGATTGAAAATCACTTCTGATATCGGTATCTTTGACTTCGTTGGAATTGAGCCTGTAGGACATTTATTATTTGGTAGTATCGGGTTCCTCGATGACGAATCGTATTATAAAGGATTGCTGAAGGAAGTCGAAGATAAGATTGATTCCTTGTTCCCGAGTTGAGACAAGACATTGCACGTTTGCTACGGAGGAAGGGCTTAAAGACGATCGTCGGAATATTTACAAAACGAGCTATGCAATCCTAATGAAGAAATAAACAAACATCCCCAACAATTGATTCAACTAATTGTTGGGGATGTTTGTTTTATGAGAGCTTATATTAAGGAAAGAGATACCGCAGAACCGCAGTAGCAATTCCCCGCTTCGGCTATTTTAATTATAGAGTGGGGTAACCTACAATAGGACACCATCCGCTTGTTATTTCACGGGCTTCGCGAGCTGCTGCGAGAGCTCATGAGCGCTACGTTCCACCCAGTTGTGGGCGAGCTTACCATCGCGAATTTCCCATACCGCGATCCCGGAAATCTGAATCGGGCGATCGTCTGGCGGTGAACCGAGTATACCTTGGTTGTACCCCGTGACTACCCAGCGTGAAACGACGCGCGTACCGTCGGCGGAGCTGAACATATCGAGGCTATTGAGCCTAATGTCGCGAATCTTCGATGTGAACGTACGAGCCCACTCTTTAAATACAGCGCGACCCACGACGTCTCCATCCGGGTTCGATAGGATAAAGTCCTCGGTGCAGAGTCGGTCGATCGCGTCGAGATCCTGAGGAAGATTGTAAACTTTAGCCCAGAGCTCCGTGAGAAGTTCTTCGCCTTGACTGTTAAATAAAGCCATCTGAATAATCACCTCATGCATTCGACGTTTTTTAGAACCCGAACATAGTTATCATCACCACAAAAATGAAAATATATGTTCTCCACGGTCAAAAATGAAACTAGGGCAACCAGTAGCTGATAGCCTTAGTTTCATTTAAGCGCGCATTTAGATTGTTCAGCTAAGCGATAAGAATAATTCGAAGCAAGTCTTGAATCATTTGGCGAAGCTCCGACGAGTTTTTCGCGACTATCTTGAACCCTCGCAATGCGCTAGTTAAAAGATGTGCCAATGTCTCCGGAGAGAGACTATTTGGGTTGCCGGCGGATTGCGATCGCGATTTTAAAATAGAGGTCAGAACGACTTCAAGTTTATTGTAACTCGCATCGAGCGCCTCTTGAGCGAAAGATAAAGAGCTGTCGGTCATTTCTTTTACTTCGGGCGAGTTCAACGATTGATCGAAATTGTTTATAGACCACACTTCAAGCGCAAATATAATTTTGTCTTCGGGCGTTTTCTTGGAAGAGAGTTCATCCATTATTTTTGCGATGAGAGTGTCTCCATAGTGAAGAATCGTTGCGTTAAAAACTTCCTCCTTGTTATTGAAGTACAAATAGAGACCCGCACGCGAAATACCTGCGGCTTCCGCTATTTCATTCATTGACACTCGCTTATAGCCGTATTTGAAGTACACGTCCAACGCAACCGACAGAATATGAAGTTTCTTTTTATCGTCCATGGATACATTATTATACACTTTACAAACTTTGTCCAGTCGTATAGTATACGCACATAGACATTTTACGTTCCATGTCTAAATATCGAAAGAGGAGACCTGTTATGAAGACAACAAATTAAAATGAAATAGCACTAACCGTTCAATGAGTAAGGACCTCTTGCGCATTTGAGCAATTCCGGGACTCTCCACATAAACATTTAGTCAGCTATATAAGTTCAAGTCTTATTATTCAAAAGAACATTTAAAGGAGTTCATATATATGACAACTAAACAAACACCAATCGGCTCCGGCTTTGGAGCTTCAACAACAGCCGAAGAAGTCATCAAGGGTACCGACCTGTCCGGCAAAATCGCGATCGTAACTGGCGGTTATTCCGGACTAGGTCTTGAGACCGTGCGCGTGCTACGTTCTGCTGGCGCGAAAGTCATAGTCCCGACACGCGACTTCAACAAAGCCGCGACCGCGCTTGCGGATATCGACGGCATCGATATTCAAGTGATGGACTTGCTGGACCCTGCCTCGATCGATGCTTTTGCAGAGAAGTTTCTTGCTTCCGGCCAACCGGTGCACATCCTGGTAAATAGCGCAGGCATAATGGCATCTCCCTTGAAACGCGATTCGAGAGGATATGAATCGCAATTCGCAACGAACCATCTAGGCCATTTCCAGCTTGTAGCGAGGCTTTGGCCCGCTCTACGCAATGCGAATGGAGCACGGGTGGTCTCCGTTTCTTCCTGGGGCCATCACTTTTCCCCAGTCGTGTTCGATGATCCTAATTTCGAACAACGGGACTATGAACGCTGGGCGGCATATGGTCAGTCGAAGACGGCCAACATACTCTTCTCCGTCGCGCTAGACAAACGCGGCCAGGCCGACGGCGTGCGTACCTTTTCCCTACATCCTGGCAGCATCGTAGGAACAGGACTCGAAAAACATCTTTCGATGGAGGAACTGCAAGCGGCGGGAGTCATCGACGAGAACGGACAACCGGTCCTCGACCCGACGAAAAATCTCAAAACGGTAGAGCAAGGGGCTGCCACCAGCGTATGGTGTGCGACGAGCAAGCAGCTTGACAATATGGGCGGAGTTTACTGCGAGAACTGCGATATCGCCCCTCTAGGGCATGACGCCGAGTCCGATTTTCAATTAGACAACAATTCGACATTAACGGACTCCGGAGTGATGCCATATGCGGTCGATCCCAAAGCAGCCGATCAACTCTGGAGCCTTAGCGAACAACTGATAGGTTTCACTTTTGCAATCTAAAAAATGGAGCAAGGAGAATGAAAATGGAACAGACAAATAAAGCACTAACCAGAGCAGCCGTTACATTCGCCAAGGATCTCGAATGGTTCGATACGATGCCTGGCGAACAAATGGCCATTCGCATCCACAGCAATCAAGTTGGAGGAGCGATAACCGTCATTGAAGCGCGTGTACCGGCTTTGATTGGTCCCCCGAAGCATATTCATAAGGAACGGGAAGAGGTATTCGAAATTCTTGAGGGAACATTTCGTTTCCAATGCGGAGAAGAAGAATTTGAAGCGACTCCCGGAACGAGCGTCGTGGTTCCTCGCGGCGTAGCTCACGCGTGGGCTAACGTCGGATCCGAAATGGGGCGTATTCTATTCACTTTCGCACCTGGCGGTATTGACGATTTCTTTCCTGAAATCGGCCGAAATTTACTCGAGGAAATTGGACGACTAGCCGAGCAGAATGACACTTTAATTGTTGGACCTCCATTGCTTCAGCAATCACGATAACAATTGGAACCAGATTATTGGAATTCACATCATCATTAATCTAATTAATAAAAACGGGACAGTGCAGCATTAAATCTGCGCTGTTCCGTTTTTTGTGAGGACATTTTTTATCGCTTTCTATGTTGCCAGAGTAACAAATCTGCTTCATCTACAATATGATGAGCCTAGAACGCTAAAGAGGTGAGTCGATGGCAGTCGTAAAAGCCAGGCAACAGGATATCGATATGTTGGCAAGATTGCTTCGAGCCGAAGCCGAAACCGAAGGCGAGATGGGCATGCTCCTTGTCGGAAACGTCGGCATTAACCGAATAAGGGCAAATTGCTCCGATTTTAAGGAACTCCGGACGATTCCCCAAATGATAAACCAGCCGCATGCTTTCGAAGCGTTGCAACATGGGATGTACTATCAAGGCGCAAGAGAGAGGGAACGCCGTCTAGCGCAAAGAGTCGTGAACGGCGAGCGGTATTGGCCAGCCAAATTCTCGTTATGGTATTTCCGTCCAGGATCGTTCGATAATCCCGGACCATGTCCTCCGACTTGGTATGATCAACCGCAAGCAGGACGATTCAAGAAGCACTGTTTTTATGAACCGACCGCGGAAGAATGTGAAAATGTATATAATACGTTTTAATTGTATAACCTTGTCCGTTTGTCACTGATTAAAAATTGAGGAGGCATTACGCTCCTTAACTTGTAGACAATAGAGGAATGAAGCAGATTGCAGCGACAGTCTGCTTTTTTTTTATGAATTAAAGTGTGTGAAAGTTTAATACAAATATGCTGAACCTTACCGTAAGTAGCTTCAAAAATTTTATGTCCAAGCCCTTTAGTGCCATCTTAAGTGTAAAGTTAATTAAAGATATTCATTGCCTATAACCCAACCATTTCCAATGCTATTATTTTCATATCGGATGCGCAGCTGATGTTATTCTAATTTGATATGGAAAAGGAGATCAAAAGATGGGTAAGGACAATATGATTAAAGCGATACTTTCCGAAAAGGTAAGCATGACGCCAAAGGGTTTTGTTGCGGATCAATTAAGCCCAGAACAATTTGCCGATAGCTACGAATTGTTTTTCGACAAGATTATTGAAATCAGCTCATCAGATATAGCGGGAGTAGTAGGCTATGGCGAGTTTAATGAGAATTGTAAAACAGAATATGGGACTAGCAGGGAATTTCTAATCGATACATTTGCAGAAGATAAAGAGGGGTACTGGTTTAATTGGAGGGAAATGTTCGATACAACGGTTTTAGAACGCGAATTCTTCGAGAAATACTTCAAGGAAATGGAGAGCAGAATTCATTACTGCGAAGGGAATCGTTATTTGGTTTATAATAATACGTTTTTCGTCAATATGATCATTGATGTAAATTCAGTGGTCGGGTTCCCCGACTGGAGCAGATCCGGTATTTGCGATTTCCTTTTGGATTTTGTCATTATGGACTTAAATAAGCCTTACTTGAAGATACCCGAACTGTTGGTTAAGTATTGCAAGACGAGGAATATCGTCATACCCGATTTTAATGAAAGATTCTTATGTATGGCTTATTATAAAGGGATTGATACCTTGCGTTGGCATGCATCGATTGATGACACGGAATCCTGCATGTCCATCATGAAATCCATCAGTGAACTGAAAGATCGACTATACACATTATAGATGGTGATGGGATGAAATATGAAAATGCCGGCGATGTGATACCGGAGGAGCTCTTGAAAGAAATCCAGAAATACGCGGCAGGAAAACTTCTCTATATTCCTACTGGGGAGGAAAAGAGGGCTTGGGGTGAGACATCCGGTTACCGAGATCAACTGCAGAGGCGCAACCTCATGATTCGCAATAAGTATGCCCATGGGGTTACGGTTTCGGAACTTGCTGACGAATACTTTTTATCCTTGGATTCCGTTAAGAAAATTATCTATTCAAAGAAAATTGAAAGATATTTATCATATGCTCCGACTTTGGAGTCAGCTGTACAATATGCAAATGTCGGGATGTTCGAAGAATGGATTCAATGCTATCTGCTGCTTACCCGAAAAGACGCTCCAATTCTATATGATTTCATGAAGGAAAATCATCTATATTTCGGAGTCGTAAAGTTTCCACTGCGTCTCATTCAGCGTGATGGAATAGAGAACGGCCAAAACCTTACAAATGAAGATAATGACCTTGAAGCCGCTCTACCACCGCTACTTGTTCAGTATGAGGAAGGCAAATTTCAATGCATCGTCCAGAAGGACTTACTAGCCGTTTTAAAACATCGTAAAGTAAATGCTTATCCATCCATAATCGTTATGAAAGGTAATGACGAATATAAAAGGTTTATGAAATACTATGGCACCGTACTCTTTTACGTTGATAAAGTGTGATATTGATTCATGGACCATCCATTGCAAGGCGAAGCAACATATTTGGGCACAAATCGTTGCGAAGAGGTTCTCCGCCCCGGCTATACTTGATTCGAGAGGAGGGAAGCAATGGAGTGGTTGGAGCGAATGAATCGGGCGATAGATTATATTGAAGCAAACCTTACCGGGGAGATTGAGCTGAGTGGGGTAGCCCGCACGGCATGCTGCTCAACATACCAATTCCAGCGGATGTTTTCGTTCATTACGGACGTGACGCTGGCGGAATACATTAGGCGGAGACGGCTGACGCTTGCCGCATTGGAGCTAAGGCATGGTGGAGTTGCGAAGGTAATCGATGTCGCCCTAAAGTATGGCTACGAATCGCCAGTCTCATTCGCGCGGGCTTTCCATGCGATGCACGGGATCACGCCAGCTATGGCCCGTCAGGACGGGATTGCTCTCAAAGCCTACCCCCGTCTTTCCTTCCTTATCACTATTAAAGGGGCAGAGGCGATGAATTATCGAATCGAGACGAAAGAAAGCTTTGAAGTGTTCGGCATTGAAGGCATATTCCGAACCGATGGGGGTGGGGAGTCGCCGCAGACGCCAGCCAAACTGTGGGAGCAGAGCCATGCGAACGGCGACGTGAAGCAACTTGAAGCGCGGGCGGGCGATTTGCCATCGTTCGTCAGCCAGTTGTTGCTTCCCGTACAAGCAGTATGCAGCTACCGGAAGACCGGACCGGACACGTTCCCGTATATGCTGTGTGCCTTCAAGGACGAAGGAAGTGACACAGATGGGTATACCACGGTAACAATTCCTGCGCATACATGGGCGATCTTCCCGTCGGAACCTCATCCGTGGGATCAGTTCGGTGAGACGATTGAGAATCTTTACCGCCGCTTTTACACTGAATGGCTCCCGACGACCGGCTACGAGCAGGTGGACGGTGTCGAGTTCGAAATGTACGGCACTAAAGACGGCCTCAACTATATCGAGCTCTGGTTCGCGGTTCGCAAAGTGTAATTGTACACAAGAGTAATAAGAAGGCCGCCCGTCCATGATTTAACTACCGGGAAGCTATAACTCATAAGCACGAGAGACGGCAGCCGCAACATTGGGCAGCCGTCTTTCAACTAGCTGGCAGTATAGCGCAACATTCGTTTCTTATTAACGTCCTAATTTATGGGATAATTAGTTGTCGATTCCGATTAACGAAGCGGGGAAGCTTATGTACATTCCTTTTAGGCAATTATTTATGAGAAAAATCATAAGTGCGGCAATAGCGACCTTCTTTTTCTCTATCATTTTTGCTTGGGTGGAACCTGAACTGTTTGGTGACAGTAGTATGCTTTCCATCGGTTCTCGTTCACATGAGGCATTTCGCATAATCAGCGTCTATATGATGTATGCGGCACCTGCTATTTACCTTTACGGAATAGCTACTTCATTGATCAGTGAAGTGATCGCACGTGCCGTTACTCAGCGACAATGGCTACAGTTGACTGTTTCGACAATTTTGCATTGCGGCTTCGGCTTAATTTTACTTCACATCAGTTTGATAGCAGCAATTCTCTTTCTCCTTTCTGACACCATAATTTCTACAAAGTGGAAACAAATAATTAATGTGAATATAACACTCGCTAGTCCTCTGCTCCCTTTATTCTTGTGGCTCCTGAGTGTTGCTTATATTAATATTACGGGTTAGGCAGTCGCAAGTGTATGTAAATGGTTAGGAAGAGGAGGGCGTCGCTTGCCAACTATACAAATATCCCTGTTTATTAAAGCACCTATTCAGGTGTGTTTTGACTTGTCACGCAGCATTGACTTACACATGGAATCGATCTCGCATACAAATGAAAGAGCGGTAAAAGGTCGTACTAGCGGGTTGATTGAACTAGGAGAAACTGTGACATGGGAAGCTACGCATTTCGGCATTCGCCAGCAACTTACATCTCTTGCGACGAAACGAATATATAAAAAATAGTGCCGAAAGTTGATGGCAGGACCACCGGGAATCGGCACGTGTCAGAGCCATTTCTATTGACATGAATACTACTACGTGATACTTTATAGCAGTAGTAAGTACTACTTGTTACCAGTGATACAGAATAGCAGGGGTGATTGTGCTGGATAATCTAACGGAAATGCTCAAGGGGGCACTTGAGGGCTGTGTCCTTGAAATTATAAGGCGCAAAGAAACCTACGGCTACGAAATAACTCGGCAATTGAACGCCCTCGGCTTTACGGATGTTGTGGAAGGAACCGTGTACACCATCCTGATCCGGCTTGAAAAAAACAAGTTGGTGGAGATCACCAAGAAGCCCTCCGACATGGGACCGCCGCGAAAGTTCTTCGAGATCAACGACGCGGGGCGCGAGGAGTTGCGGAGGTACTGGGAAAAATGGGAGTTCGTGTCCTCAAAAATTAACGAGTTAAAGGAGAAAAAATGATGAATTTTTGGGATAGGATTACTGGCAAAGACATGACTAAAGAATTTATAAGTTTTGAATCGCGAGTCAAAAAGCTACCGGCTGATTTTCAAACGGCATGGGGGATGGTTTTTACTAATCTTATGCCGTACTCAGATTTCACCGGTCGCAACCTCATGCCCATTCTCGATGGCGTGCTTGGTCTGCTCGAAGAAACGGCAGCGGACGGTCAGAGTGTCCAAGAGGTTTTGGGTGACGATATCAAAGGCTTCTGTTCAGCGCTGGCCGGAGAAGAAGGGGCAAAGTCTTTTCGCGATAAGTGGCGGGAGCAACTCAATAAGAATGTCGCAAAAAAATTAGGTAAATAGGAGGATTAAAAATGAGCATACAAGATATCATCGAAGGTAAAAAACAGTGGCGAGCGCACGTGGCGCGTGTCAAAGCGCTCCCTCAAGATTATCAAATCGTTTATAAGGAGATTCAAAAGTATCTTTTTAAGGTCGGCCCTGTAGAGCTAACCGACGGTACGGGTTTACTCTCGGGGATAATTGATCTTTTTGAAGAGGGCGCAGCCTCGGGGAAAGGCGTGCTCGAAGTGACGGGTAGAGACGTAGCGGCTTTCTGCGACGATCTAATCAAAGATTCAAAAACTTACTCTGACATCTTTCAAGAATCTATTGATCAAGAAGTTAACAAGGCGATGAAAAAGGTTACGGATAAAACAAAGTGAGAGGGGATTCGATTTCGAAGTGAAGCGAGTCGGGATGTTCGCCCAACGGGGCGGAATTGAAAATAGTAGTTAATAAATCGAAGATTTCCTGGCGCCTATGGATGGGGACTGGAACGGGAGGGAGTCGGCGTATATTCATGCCCGGTACCCTCCCGTTGTTCGTTCGCTTTATTGCATTTGCCTATCGTCTCACGACGTAGCCGGCAAGTCCGGAGAGCCGCTCGGCCGTGACTTCCAGCCGAAGCCCGCCGGCGGCAGAAAAGGGCTCGCCAAGCGGGACGAGCAGGCCATTCTCGGCGAGGAATGCCTGCACGGAGGCGAAATCGCCTTCTAGCGCGAGGGTGCCTGCCTTGAACGGGATGCACGAGAAATACGCGGAGCTAGCCAGATCGAGACCGTCCTGAGCGAGAAGCGCCCAGTTGCCGGAGAAGCGAAGGTACGGCACTTGCTCGTAGCCGGTCAATCCCGACTCGCCGCCAGATATGCCACCCGCCAAGTCGCCGTCGCTTCGCAGTGCCAACGCGGTCAGCGATGGAGCCACCGTCGACGGCTTTTCCCCGCCATCCCCTTCGCTCAGATTCGTCTCGCCTTCGACGCGACCCCACGACAAGAGCTTAGGCTCGCCCTTTAAGCTACCAGTTTCGGCATGCAGCCACAACGGCGTCCAACCGCACGAGCGGCGACTCCAAGCTTGCAGCGCGGCCCACCGGTTCATGCCGGAGGCGGTAATCCGCTTGCCGTCGGAATCGAATTCCCCGAGCGTCAGTCCGTTCGTGCCGACGACCGCCGTGTCGAGCAGAATAGATTCGAACGTGTCCCAATAATAGCCGGTCGACGTGTTGATCGGCATGCCGTGCATGGCGGCAAGCGAAGCCCACAAACAGCGTTGGTTGTGCCCGGCAAGCTCGAACGCCGCGCTGTCGCCGGCATCGCCGAGGTCGTCGAGGCTGATCAAATCCGTAACTCCGCGAAGCAGCGGGGTAATACCGTAATAGATGATCGTGACCAGAGGGTCGACCTCTTTGGCGGCATCGTAGGTCAGCTTCAGCAGGCTATAAGCAAGGCGCTCGCCCCTGTAAGCCGAATCGCGCGGGGCGCAGACGTCCGGCCCCGGGAATCCGTATCCGAAATCCAGCTTAAGCGCGGCGGGACGCCATTTCGCGATAATCCGCTGCACTCGCTCCTTTATAAACGCACGCGTTCTCTCCGAGCTCGGATCGAGCAGGTAATGGTAGCCGCCGCTCTCGATCGGGCTGCCGGACCATCGCCACTGGCGCGGAACGCCGTCCGCACCGCACAGCAGATCTTCCGTAGTCAGTCCGGAAGCGGCCGGATCGTCGATCCAACCGACGCTTTGCCAGAGCGCGATATCGAAGCCGGCCGAGCGCAGTCCGGCCAAATCCGCTTCGAAATCCGGGAACCGCTCCATGTTCGGTTCCCCGCTGCCGTTGTAGGTTTCCCAATGGTCGTCCAGGATGACCATGTCCGCTCGCGTCGTGCCCGATGCCCGGAGTGACAACTGCTTAAGGTCGTAGCGCCCTTCCTTGAAATCGCCCCACGTGCAGATGAAGGAGCGGGCATGGTGCGGCGATTTCGGCTCGAACGGTCCGAAAGTCGCGTACAGCGCGGCCATCGCTTCATAACCGCTATCCCCCCAGCTCAGGCGAAGCGGTTCATTCCAGAGCCGGCTGCCGGGATCGGACGTTCCCCATAGATCTTCCCGATATGCGTAGCGCAAGCTGGCCGTCGCAGATTGCAGATGCAGCGTCAGCGGCGCATCCGGGATATCCCCGGAGCCGAATGCGAGCCAGCCGTGTCGCCCGCCCATCGCGGCGGCATACATCGGCCGCGGGAAAGCCGCCGAGTACGGCGTTCCCATCGCGTCGCCGAAGCTACCGAGCGGAAGCAGCGCGTCTCCCATGTCCCATGACCGGAAGTATGATTGGGTAGGGGACGAGCCCGCAGCCGGAACGCAATAGCCTTCCGACGACCAATTCGGCCAATAAGGACGGTCCAGGCGAGGCGCCCGTGTTCTCTCGACGTCGTTCATTAGCCGAGTTCCGAACTGCATGGACGCGACCCTGGTATCCGACGTCCATTTCGCCGATAAAGCGGTAAACCGCACGCTCCGGCCGTCCGCTCGCACGGTCAGCGAACCGCTTCCGTAAGTACCGAAGCTCAGAGCGATCCGCAGCCCGGTTCTCTGCTCCGTATCCCCCGCACTCCCCGCGGCTTCCGCTCCCGTAGCTGCCGCTTTGACGTACGCCGTCTTGCCCTCGACCGTCGTGAGCTCGAACGCCGGCAGCAAACTGCCCGTCCAGACGACGGCAGGCTTTCCGCCGGCAGATCCCGACTTACGCAATTCCGCGAAGTCTTCGTTCAGGTTCCATTCCAATCGCCATAGTCCGTCAACGACGACCCAAGGCGCGATTCTCGTATCCATAATTATCGCTCCTTCTTCCGCTTAACCAACGTTATTATCATCATTATAGTAGAGGAACCGGATAACCGTATTTAGCCCGAATAAGCAAAGTGGTGTCCAAAATCATGATTATTGCCCGTCAGGCGATTCGTTAAAATGGGATTCATCCCCTTCGATTCTAGCCAATTACATAAGAAATGGCGAGACCTATATCGTAGGAGGCCATCAAAAGACGGTCTATCGATAAAAGAAGTTATCAAAAGACAGGAGAACAACAATTTTTACTATAGGTTCGGGAGTTCGGCGATTTTATAATGAACGAGAAACCATCGGCGGCATTAGACGCGTGGGAGGGGACTCTTGAGATGATTAAGGAAAAATACGATAGTTTATCCGCGCCCGACCGTGTTCTGAGGAGTGCCGACGAATTCCTGCCATTCCCGCGGGCAAACGACCGGGAAGCATGGGTAAAGCTCGATCCCGAGTCAAAAGAGCGATGGACGTCGTTCGCCGCAAGCCATAGAGAATTCGGCTGGCCGGCGCTCACGATGTCGAGCTACATGGACTCGAAGCGCAAGGGCGACATCCACGGTTATCTCGATCCCCATTGGGAGCGCCGCAGCGCGCTGGGCGGATTCGTGCTCGCGGAGTGCATCGAAGACGAAGGAACGTACTTGAATCAAATCGTAAACGGAATCTTCTGCGTCTGCGAAGAGACGAGCTGGATGCAGCCGATCGCGAACACGTATTTGCAGAAGAAGAATCCCGCGGAGCTGCTCCCGGCCGCATCGGATCACGTCGTCGACTTGAACAGCTCGGAGACCGCTGCGCTGCTTTCTTGGACGTATTATCTGTTGAAGGATCGCCTCGACTCGATTAGTCCGCGGATCGGCCAGCGTATTCGTCGCGAAGTTAGAGACCGCGTTCTGACTCCTTACCTGCAGAACGACGATTACTGGTGGATGGGTTTCATACAAGGTCAGCGGGTCAACAACTGGAATCCCTGGTGCAACGCCAACGTTATCATGAGCTTGCTAGTTCTGGAGGAAGACCAGGAAGTCCGCGAGCAGGGTCTGCTTAAAGTCATGCGGAGCCTCGACGTTTTCCTCGAAACGCATTCCCCGGACGGCTGCTGCGACGAAGGCCCGATGTATTGGAGCCGTTCCGGCGGTTCGCTATACGATTGCCTGGAATTGCTCGGCTTGGCGTCTTCGGGCAAGCTGAATGTTTTCGACGAACCGCTCGTTCGGGATATCGGAACTTATCTGTACAAGGTGCATATTCACGGCGACTATTGCGTCGACTTCGCGGACGGGGACGCGATCGCTCCTCTGCCTGGCGACGTCGTATACGGCTACGGCCGCAGCATTAAGGACGATAAGCTGATGCGTCTGGGCGCGAGCGCCAAAGCCTCCATACCCGCGTTGCGCAATTGGTTCCCGATCTATCGGTTTACCCGAGAGCTGTTCTCGGCGGAGGAACGCAAGCGGCTCGGCGCCCGAGCTCCTTATGCAAGGGATTCCTGGATGGCGCACGCGCAGGTCATGACGGCCCGGTCGGAGGAAGGCACGGAGCAAGGGCTGTACTTAGCGGCCAAAGGCGGGCATAACTTGGAATCGCATAATCATAACGATGTCGGCAGCTTCCTCGTCTATGCGGACGGATTGCCCGCGTTGATCGATCTCGGAACGGAAGCTTACACGATGAAGACGTTCAGTCCTCAGCGGTTCGAGTTATGGTATCTCCAATCGGCCTATCACAACTTGCCGACGGTGAACGGGACGATGCAACGGGACGGAGGAGATTATCGGGCCGACAACGCGGAGTATCGGTTGGACGGCAACGGTGCGGAGATGAAGATCGATATCGCGCGAGCGTATCCCGACGAATCCGGAATCCGAAGCTGGGAACGCGCGTTCCGCCTGCTTCGAAAGAGCGGATCGTCGATCGAGATCGTCGACCGTTTCTCGCTGAACGAGCCGACCGCTGACATTTCGTTCAGTTTGATGACTTTGTGCCCGCCGGTGCTGTCGGAACGGGAATCCGGCAAGGTCTGGCTGGAATACGCCGCAGGACGGCGAATGCGGATCGAGTACGACGAGGAGCGCCTCACGGCGTTGAGCGAGAGGATCGAGCTTACGGATTGGCGGCTGAAGGCGAACTGGGGAACGGAAGTTTATCGCCTCATCTTGTCGTTGAATGCCCCGCTGGCCGAAGGAGAATTCATACTGCGGATTACGCAAGAGGAGGAGGAGAAGGCATGACTATTGATACGAAGGTATTCGCCGAGGAATGGATCGAACAAGCTTGGACCCGGGTCGAAGCGATGGTCGCGAGGACGAGCCGAACGATCGGGGCAGCCCATCCGAGCGGGACGAAGGACGGACGTTACGTCCGAGGGCCAGAGTACGACTGGGTCGCCGGTTTCTGGCCGGGTCTGCTGTGGCTGACTTATTCGGAGAACGGCGACGAAGAGTTGAAGCGGCTGGCCGTCGAATGCGAGCGGCAGTTGGCCGATACGTTGACGACTTACGACTTGCTGCATCACGATGTCGGGTTCATGTTCGGGTTGAGCAGCGTCGCGCAATATCGGTTGACTGGAGACGCGGACGCGAAGAAGCACGCGCTCATCGCGGCGAATTTGCTGGCGGGACGTTACAATCCGCAAGGCGAGTTCATTCGCGCCTGGCCGAACTGGGACGATGAGGATCACGCCGGATGGGCGATCATCGATTGCCTTATGAATTTGCCGCTGCTCTTCTGGGCCGGCGAACAGATCAAGGATCCGCGCTACAAGCATATCGCGGTACGCCACGCCGACTCCGTCCTCCGCGACTTCTTGCGGCCGGACGGTTCGGTTTGCCATATTTTCCGGTATGACCCGGAGACGGGCGAACCTCTCGGTTCGCTGGCCGGACAAGGATACGCGGCCGATTCCGCTTGGGCGAGGGGAGCCTCTTGGGCAATTTACGGCTTCGCCCTCAGCTATCGGTATACCGGCGAGATCCGGTTCCTCGAGGCTTCCCTCCGGGTTGCGCGCTTCTTCGTCTCGCGGTTGCCGGAAGACGGCATTCCTTATTGGGACTTTTTCCTTCCGGAGGATGCGCTCAAGGCGATGCCGCGGGATTCGTCGGCTGCCGCGATCGCGGCGTCCGGCTTGCTCGAGCTGGCGGAATCGTGCGGGCAGCGGGGAGATGCGGAGGAAGCGGCTTGGTGCTGGGTCGTCGCCGAGCGCCTCGCGCGTTCGCTGTGCGAGCGCTGCGCGGATTGGGAAGGCGGCGAAGGGATGCTGCTGCACGCGACGGGTTACTATGCCCGGGGAGTTTTCGTGGACGAATCGCTGATTTATGGGGATTATTTCTTCGCGGAGACGCTCGCCAAGCTGCGGGGGCGGAATCCGTCGTTTTGGTGAAAACGACGAATTAACGAAATTAAACAAGAGGGAGAGACGACTATGGATAACCGTGATCGAATGCTGCTCGCGCAAGGAACGACGACGGCCGGAAGTCCGGATAGCGATTACCCGGGATACACGTCAATGTCCGTTCAGCTTGCGGTAGACGAAACCGCAAGAAGAGGCGGAGGCGTCGTCCAGTTGGACGAAGGCGTATACGAGATTTTCGGACCGATCCGGTTGTCCAGCCGCGTCGAGCTGATCGGAGCGGGACCGAAGACGGTTCTGCGCAAGACGGACGGCTTCAAGAGCCCATTTGTCATCGACGCGGATTTCGGAGAGTTGCGGGTGGAAGTGGCGGACGCGAGCGGATTCCGCGCGGGGATGGGGCTGCAGATTTTCGACGAGTCGCACAAGTGGGGCTGGGACGAGAGCACCGCGATCATCTCGTCGGTCGAAGGCAACGTGCTTCGGATCGATAGGCACCTGGACCGGGATTATCGGGCGGACGACGGAGGAATGGCTACGAACGCCTGCTCGATCATCGAAGCGATCGGAGCGGAGCAAGTCCGCGTGAGCGATCTGACGATCGACGGCAACAAGGCGGCGAACGAATCGATCGGCGGTTGCCGTGCAGGGGGCATCTATTTGCACAAAGCCAGCGATTGCGTCGTCGAGCGGGTAACCGTGCGCGATTTCCACGGAGACGGCATCAGTTGGCAAGTAACCGAGCGAATCTCCGTGCTCAATTGCGAGATTCTCGGGTCCGCGGGCTCCGGATTGCATCCGGGAGCGGGATCTCTCTTCTCGCAGGTGAAAGACAACGTCAGCTCCGATAACGGAACGGCGGGCTTATACGTCTGCTGGCGCGTGCAGCGAGGGGAATTCGAGCGGAACGTGCTCGCGGGCAACGCCGTTTCGGGCATATCGCTCGGGCACAAGGATTCGGACAACCGGTTCGCGGACAACGTGATCCGAGGCAACGGCAACTGCGGCGTCTTCTTCCGGGCCGAGAACGAGGCGAACGGGGCCAACCGCAACAAGTGGCATCGCAACATTATCGAGGATAACGAAGGATGCGGCATTTACGTAAGCGGCAGCTCGGTGGACAATGTATTCGAGGACAACGCGATCGGCGATACCGGAGCGGGTCGCCAGCATACGGCGATCCGGTACGGTGACGGCACGGAGTCCCGATGAAGCTCTCTTTATGCAGCATCGGCGGACGCGAAGCTCCGCTCGAGGAAGCGGCGGCGCTCGCTTCCCGTCTGAATTACGAAGGAATCGAGCTCTACGAGCCGCACATCGATCGTTATATCCAAGAAGGAGGAACGATCGGGCAACTGACGGCGCTGCTGGCGTACGTTCATCAACTTACGCCGACCGTCGTCAGCACCTACGGGAGGTTTCTCGGCGGGGCGGAAGAATACCGGAGGTGCCTCGAACGCTTCGAGAACCGCCTTTTGCCTTGGGCGACATCTGTCGGGCAGGCGCCCGTTCCGATTCGCGTGTTCACCGATTGGATCGGCTCGAAGGAAGCAACCGTTGCGCAGTGGAAAACCATGGCGGGGGGACTCCGCGAGCTTGCCGGTCTTGCCGCCCCTCTCGGCGTCGTTCTGCTGCTCGAGACGCATCAAGAGCAACCGACCGATACGAACGACTCGACGCTGCGGTTGCTCGAGGACGTCGGAATGGACAACGTGCGCGTCAACCTGGACGTATTCAACCTCTACCAGATAGGAGAAGAGCCGCTGCGGACGCTGGAGCGGCTTTATCCTTTTATATCCAATATCCATCTGAAGAACGGCTTCCTTACAGCCGGCGGAAAGGCCGATTACGGGAAGCTCTTGGGCGAAGGGGATATGGATTTCGTCCCATTCTTGCGCGCATTGAAGACGCTCGGTTACGACGGCTGGATGGGCGTCGAATGGTTCGGCGGCGAATTCGCGGAAGCTGCCGCGCTCGAGATAGATTGGCTCAAGCGTACGCTTGCGGATATCGATCCGGTTAGTTAGGAAGCTATTCTCGGCAATCGGAGGAGATCGACTCATGAGCATGAACGAAGATAAGATAATGAACATCGCGTTGGTCGGCGTCGGGGGAATGGGCGAGAGTACGCGAGGCTCGTACGCGGGAATTCCGGGAGCGAACGTCGCGCTACTTGTCGACGCGAACGAAGACGTCTGCCGCCGGGCGGCGGAAGCCATGCAGGTCGACAGATGGAGCACCTCTTTCGAGGACGCGCTGGCGCCGGACATCGACATCGTAGACATCAGCACGCCTAACCATTACCACGCCGCGCAGGCGATCGCCGCGTTGAACGCGGGCAAGCAGGTTCTGATCCAGAAGCCGCTCGCTCCGTCGGTAGAAGAAGCGGAGCGGATCGTCGAAGCCGCTCGTCGAAGCGGCAAGCAAGCCGGCATGTATATGAGCTACTTCGATAATCCTCTATTCTACGAGATCAAGGACATCATCGATCAAGGACTGCTCGGCGAAGTATCCAGCGTACGCGCCCGGGCAGGCGCGAACAGCGCCGATTTCGTCAAGCCTGGCAACTGGCGCAACTCGGCCGAGAAAACGGGGGGAGGCGCGTTGATCCAGATGGCGCTTCATCCCCTCAACATGGTGCAATGGCTCGTGGGCCGACAAGTGGAACAAGTGACTGCTTTTAGCCATAACCGGATGTCGCCGTTGATCGGGGGAGACGACGTAACGGTAGCGACCTGTTACCTGGACGGCGGCATTCTCGCGGCGGTCGAAGCATCTTATTGCAGCTACGAATTTACGCTCAGCGTCTACGGGACGAAAGGATTCATCACCGTCAGCGAGAATACGCGGGTGGAGCTCGTTCTGGGCGACGCCTACGAAGGAAGCTTCATTCGTTACGGGAAGCCGCGGCAGGTCGAGCATCTGTCGTTTCCTAATCTGTCGGTGTCCCGCGTCCGGCTCGACGACAATCCCCATGACCAGCATGCGACGTTCGTGAAGGCGATGCAGCGGGGCGAGCCTGCGCCGATCCCGGTCGATATCGGCTTGCGCGACTTGCGGATCGTCAAGGCGATCTACCGTGCGGCCGAGGAAAGGGCGATCGTCGACTTGCGCGAGAGCGTGGGATAAGGCGCGGAATACCGGAGCGGAACAATGATATTCGGCAAAGAGGCCCTAGCCGGGCCTTTTTCGCTGAATATCCTTTTTTCGTCCCTAGAGACCGGGCCAAGACCGGTGTAACGATTTAAGTAGAATTCTATCGATTTTCATGATACAACCAGGATGATATTCCCAATTGGAAGGGGCCCTCGCATGATTCGGAACCTGCTGCCTCGCCGATTCACCTTGTTCCCGAAATTGATCTTCGCTTTCATGCTCGTCATCGCTCCGCTCTACATTCTCGGCCTCGTCATTAATCAGATGGGAGAGAGCAGAATCAAATCGGAGCTCTCCTCCTCGCTGCAGTCGAGGGTGTCGTATTACCTCAGCTCGCTGGAAGCCGAGAAGGAGCACATGCAGAAGTTGGAGCAAGAGATGCTATCGGACAAGGACTTGATCGCCATCAGCGTCCTGAGCGACATCATGCCCCTGCACGAATGGAGCGAGAGGGTCATGCGGGTGCAAAGCAAGTTGCAGCTCGTCCTCAACTCCAGCGTCTACATCAAAAATGTAAGCGCTCATATGCTTACGGTGAATCGTACGCTCTCCATCAAGAACGCGATATCCGACAAGATCGAGGATGACTACGAGGCGGTCAAGCCCGGCGAGGGGATCGAATACAACGATTTTCAATATTGGAACGACCGGTTGTTCCTCGGGCTCGCTTATCCGGATGAGATTCGGAATTCCCGCACCATGCCGAATTACGTCCTGTCGATCGAGCTCGACATCGGCCAACTGAGATCGACGCTGCGAAAGTTCACCGATTACGATCGATCGGGAGCGGTGTTGCTGGGGCCGGGCAACGGCTGGGCGATCGACGGCGCGCAAGACGCGGACAAACTGGCGGTGCTCGAGAGCTTCTCGGCTAACTTGGCCGAACTCGGGACGAAGGAAGGCATCGAGCCGATCCGGATGGACGGGGAGAAAGTGCTGGCCGCTTACCGATACTCGGAGAAATTCGGCGCGTACTTGTTCGTGTACGTCCCGCAGGACCAAGTATTCGGACGAATCCATACGTACGGCATGCTGTTCTGGATTCTTTCCATCGTCTCCGTGTTCATCGTCGTCTTCTATTCCTATTGGCTATACCGTCTCATCCATATGCCGCTGCAGAAGCTGATCCGTTCTTTCCGCAAGGTGGAAGCGGGAGAGATGGCGCCGGTGTCGCTGCCCAAGAGGGGTGACGAATTCCACTATCTGTTCCAGAGATTCAACCAGATGGTCGACAATCTCCAGCAACTCATTCACCAAGTATACGAGCAGAAGCTGCGGGCCAAGAGCTCGGAGCTCAAGCAGTTGCAATCGCAGATCAACCCGCATTTTCTGTACAACACCTATTACATTCTGTTCCGGCTCGCCAAGATGAACGAGAACGAATCCGTCGCCTCGTTCAGCCGGTACTTGGGCGAATATTTCCGTTACATTACCCGCAGCAAGAGCAGCGAAGTTCCGCTAGAAGCCGAGGCGAAGCATTCCAAGACGTACGTGGAAATTCAGAACGTCCGTTTCGGCAACCGGATCGCGGTCGATTTCGGACCGGTGCCGGACGATTGCAAGGACATTATCGTGCCTAAGCTGATCATCCAGCCGATTCTCGAGAACGCCTACCAACACGGGTTGGAAAATAAAAAGGCGAACGGATCGATCGTCGTAGGGTTCTCCAGAGCCGGTGAAGTCGTCGCCATTACCGTCGAGGACAACGGCGAAAGCCTGACGGACGAGACGTTGAAGAAGCTGACGGCTGACTTGCTTGATCAGAAGCTGGACAAAGAGTACACCGGTCTGTTGAACGTGCATCAACGCCTGTTTATTATGTTCGGCGCGGAGTATGGCATTAAAGTGTCCAGGGGAGAATCGGGCGGATTGAAAGTAGACTTGCATATCGGAACGAAGCGACTCGGCCAAACTAACGAACTTCAATCGGAGGAGTGATATCCCATGTATCGGATTCTTATCGTAGACGACGAACCTGTAATCGTGGAAGGCTTGTTGGAACTGTTCCTGCAGATGAAGCAATGGGATCTCGAAGTCTATAAGGCGTACGACGGGGAAGACGCTTTGGCGATCGCGGAGAAGACGCGGATGGACATCGTTATGACCGATATCCAGATGCCGGTCATAAACGGCATCGAGCTGCAGCGGGAGCTGCGCAAGCGCTGGCCTCGCTGCCGGGTCATCTTCCTTACCGGCTACGACGATTTCAGTTATATCCAGTCCTCGATAAGGGGAGGCGTCGTCGATTACGTACTGAAGGCGGAGGGAGACGAGCCTGTCATCGCGGCCATCGAGAAGGCGATCGGGCAAATCTCCGAGGAGCTCGAGCTCGAGCAGCTCATCTCCAGCGCCCGTACGCAATGGCAGCAGACCCTGCCGATGCTTCGCAAAGAGTACTTACTCGAGCTTCTGCAGGGAGAACCGGCGGCATTCGGCGCGCGCGAAGAGCGTTTCTCCGAGCTTGACATCCCGCTATGCCCGGACAGGCCGGTCGGCATAGTGGCGGGCCGCGTCGACCAATGGCGCGAAGAAATGGGGCCGAAGGACAAGGCTTTGTTCATGTTCGCGATCCAGAACGTCGCCGAGCAGCTGTTCGAGCCGGACGTGAAGGGGCTATTCCTGACGACCGCTCCGGATCGGTTCGTCTGGCTGTTCCAACCGAAGTCGCGGGACGATGACTCTCTGGAGACCGAGGTCGTTCTCGGCCGTCTTGAATCGGTTCAAGCCGCCTGCAAGCAATACTTAAAGCTCATTTGCTCGTTCATAACCGGAAGCGAGACGTGCGCTTGGGAGGTTCTCTCCGGGAAGTACGAGAGGTTGACCGGCATGTTCTACCGAGGGCTAGGCATCGGCAACGAGATTCTGCTCTCCGACCGAAGACAGCCCGCCCCTGCCGAGTACCGAGACGCCGCGGACCTGAAGAAGGTCCACCTTCTGGGGCAATATCTGGAGCGGAAAGAACGGGATTCGTTCGACCGGTTGCTCGAGGAACTGACAATAAGCGTGAAGGAGAGAACGCGAGGACAGGAAGGGTATTCGCTGGAACTCTATGCCCATCTGTCGGCGGTATTCCTTACTTATCTGAATCGGAGGGAGTTGCTTGCTCCTTTCTCCGAGCTGCTGAACTTGAATCCCTTGTACCCGATGTCCGGCCATAAATCTTGGGACGAAGCGTCCGACTTCTTCCGCCGCCTCGCCGAGATGTCCTTCGACCGCACCTCGGACGAGAGCGAGAAGGAGACGAACGAGGTCGTGAGACGTATCCACGATCACGTGGAACGCCGGCTCGAAGGCGACCTGTCGCTCACGGCGTTATCCGAAATCGTCCATCTGACGCCGTTCTACTTATCCCGGCTGTACAAGGTGAAGACCGGTGCCAACCTGATCGACTACATTATCGCGGCACGCATCGATAAAGCCAAAGAGTTGCTGATCGGCAGTTCCTTGAAAATAGGCGAGATCGCTGTGCGAGTCGGCTACGAATCGGCGTCTTACTTCGGCCGTTTCTTCAAGAACGCGACCGGTTTGACCCCCCAACAATACCGCGACTCGATCAAGTAGGTAAAAAAGGTGGAGTCATGACGAAACATTCGGATTTCGGAATGATTCGTTATTTTCCATAATGGAGATGTATCAACCTAATCCATAGTCGCGGGGGGAATATGAAAGTGGCTTACAAAAGGAAAAAGACTTGGGCGGCAGCTTTGATGGCGGTGCTAATGTTGGTCGCGGTCGCATGCAGCAACAATAACGCCGGGAATTCGGCGAGCTCGGACTCTCCGAGCTCGAGCGCGCCGGCAAGCGCAAGCGCAGCTCCGTCAGAGTCTGCGCCGGCCGTAGCAGAGGGTCCGCTCGCCAAGTACGATCCGCCGATCGAGCTTACGACGGTCCGTCACCAGAATAGCGGCGTGAAGTTCATGGCGGGAGAAGATTGGGATAACAACATCTACACCAGAGAACTCGCGGTTCAGTTGGGCATCAAGCTGAAGAACAACTGGGTCGTGGACGATTTGCAATTTCCGAAAAAGCTGAGCGTATCGATGGTCGCAGGCGACTTGCCGGATTTCTTCGAAGTCAATCTCCAGCAGTTGCAGTTGCTCGTGGATGCCGGTCAAATCGCTGATCTGACGGAAGTCTACGATAAATATGCCAGCGATTTGACGAAGCGAAGCATCGAGGAAAGCGGCGGCGTCAAGAAGGACGTCTCGTCGTTCGGCGGCAAGCTGATGGCGATTCCGCTAGACGGCGGCGGACGTACCGACGCGCAGTTCCTGTACATCCGCAACGATTGGCTGAAGAAGGTCGGACTAGAGCCGCCTAAGAACATGGACGACGTCATTGCCATCGCCAAGGCGTTCGCGAACGACGATCCGGACGGCAATGGCAAGAAGGATACGTTCGGCCTTAGCTTGGACTTCAACCTGTTCAACGGCTGGTCGGGAGTCGACGGTTTCTTCAACGGCTACCATGCCTATCCGTTTAACCCGGGCGGTCCGAACTCGACCGGTCTGAAGCTCGTATTCATGAAGGGCGCCGACGGTCAACTGGCCTACGCGGATATTCAGCCGGAAGTGAAAACCGCTCTCGGCAAGCTGCAGGAGCTTTACAAGGCGGGTGCGATCAATCCCGAATTCGGCGTCATCAACGGCGAGAAGTCGGCCGAGATCGCCACCTCGGGCAAGGTCGGCATGACGTTCGGAGCGACGTTCGTTCCAAGCTGGCCGCTTAACGATATGGTAGCGAACGATCCGAACGTCGATTGGGGCGTATATCCGCTAGTATCCGCCGACGATCAACCGGTCAAAGCGCTCAGCAACGGCATCGTACCGACCCGTTATATGGTCGTCAACAAGAAGAGCGAACATCCGGAAGCGCTTATCAAAATGCTCAATTTCTACCTTGAAGTCAATTACGGCGAATCGCGGGACGAAGAGTACCACACGCATACCGAAGGCGATACCGTATTTAACACGTTCTCTTACGCTCCGGTTCAAGGCGGTTTCGCCTCGACGAACATCGACGACGGCCAGGCCGTTATCAAGGCGCTCGATTCCGGCGATCCATCGGCGCTAACTCCGACCGCGAAAGTGTACTACGATAACATTCTCAAGTATCGTGGCGGAGACCGCGGGCAATGGTGGTACGAGAAGACGTTCGCCAAGGGCAGCGCCTATGATCTGTTGTTCCAATACCAGGAGGGCGATAAGTTCGCCACGAACGAGTTCACCGGTTCTCCGACCGACACGATGGTATCCAAAGCGTCCGCGCTCAGAGATTTGCAAGTTCAAACGTTCACCCGGATCATAACCGGAGAGTCGCTGGATTCGTTCGACAAGTTCGTAGAGAACTGGAAGGCGCAAGGCGGAGACGCGATTACGAAAGAAGTCAATGATTGGTACGCGCAGAAGCACGCTCAATAATCGTTTAAGCAAGCACGGGCAACTAGAAAATCAATAAGCGGATCCGTGGGCGGAGGTTGATCGCCGCCCCCGGATCCGCTAGTCATTCGGAAATCGGAGGTACGGGCTTATGCTATGGTTTCGCAAACGCTGGAAGGCGGAACTGCCGTTTCATATGATGGCGCTGCCATCGGTTGTGTTCGTTCTCGTCTTCTGCTACGGGCCGATGGCCGGCGTATCGATTGCTTTCCAGCAATTCGTGCCGACGAGCGGACTGTTCGGTTCGGAATGGATCGGGTTGGACAACTTTCAATACTTATTCAGTATGCCGGATACGAAGCGGGTCATCTTCAACACCGTCTACATCGCCGTTATGAAAATGATAGCAGGGCTCGTCATGCCGATCTTCATCGCGTTGCTGCTTAACGAAATCGGTAAGAAGGCTTTCAAGAGAACCGTTCAAACGGTCATTTACATGCCTCACTTTCTCTCATGGGTTATTCTCGGGGGCATCGTCATCGACGTGCTGTCGCCGAATTACGGGTTGGTCGGCGATCTGATGGACTGGTTCGGCCTTCCGCGCGTGTTCTTCCTGGGTAACGAAAATTGGTTTCCTTATATTCTGGTCTCAACGGACGTATGGAAGGAATTCGGGTTCGGTACGATCGTCTTCCTTGCCGCGCTCACCGGCATTAATCCGGCGCTTTACGAGTCTGCCGTCATCGACGGAGCGGGACGCTGGAAGCAGACGCTGTACGTGACACTGCCCGGTATCTTGCCGATCGTCGTGCTCATGGGCACGCTTAGCCTCGGCAACGTACTGAACGCGGGCTTCGACCAGGTATTCAACCTTTACAATCCCACCGTCTATTCGACGGGTGACATTCTGGATACGTACGTCTACCGGATGGGCTTCGAGAATCTGCAGTTCGGCGTAGCGACCGCAGTAGGATTGTTCAAGTCGGCCGTTTCCTTCGTGCTCATCTCCGTTTCCTATTTATTGGCCTATCGCTTCGCCAATTATCGTATTTTCTAGCAAGGCTTCCGGGAGGGATGAACATTGGTTCAGCAAAAATCGCTCGGCCGTTCGATCTTCGTCGGTCTTAATTACTTCTTACTATCCATAATGTCCGCCCTATGCTTAATCCCGCTTATCAACGTGCTCGCGGTGTCGTTCAGCAGCTCTTACGCGATATCGTCCGGGATGGTTAAGCTGTGGCCCGTCGAGTTCACTCTCCGTTCCTACCGGCACGTGGCGTCCAAGTCCGAGTTCCTGCATTCGATGCTCATCGCTTTCGAACGGGTGGGACTCGCCCTCGTCATCAGCATGACGTTAACGATCCTGCTAGCGTATCCGCTCTCCCGGGAAGCGTCTCAGTTTCGTTTTCGCACCGGTTACGTCTGGTTCTTCGTGTTCACGATGCTGTTCTCTGGCGGTCTCATCCCCAGCTACATCGTCATCCGCAATCTCGGCATGCTCGATTCGATCTGGTCTCTCGTGCTTCCGGGAGCGGTGCCGATCTTTAACGTCATCCTGCTGTTAAACTTCTTCCGTTCGCTGCCCAAAGAGCTCTTGGAAGCCAGCTTAATCGACGGAGCGGGGCAATGGCAAACCTTATGGCGGATCGTCGTGCCGTTGTCGGTTCCGGCGATCGCGACGCTCACGCTGTTCGTCATAGTTGGACATTGGAACGAGTGGTTTCATGGCCTGATCTACATGAACTCCCCGGACCATTATCCGCTCGCCAGCTATTTGCAGACGGTCATCATTCGCAGGGACCTGTCGCTCTTGACGGATCCGGCGGAGATCAGCAATATGACGAAGCTGAACGACAGAGGACTGAAGTCGGCGCAGATTTTCCTTGGCGCGCTGCCCGTATTCTTAATCTATCCATTTCTGCAGCGTTTCTTCATAAGCGGGATCGTCATGGGAAGCGTCAAGGAATAGGAGAAGCCGATTGACGAAGAATAGGCGAATTAACCGGTGACAGGCAGGATGTCGGCATCGGTTTTTTTTCTATTTTTTTGCAAATTCAATAATATTCCTTGACTGGAATATTCCCGATATAGTATATTAATCCTGAAGCAACAGATAATCCATATGGGAGGGAAAGCATAATGAATCAGGAAGTTACGGCCTTTATCGAAAACCTGTCGAAATGGCAGGCCGACATCAGTTTAACCTTGCGAGACATGGTTCATAAGACGATTCCGGAAGTCGAAGAAAGAATTCAGTACAAGAAGCCTCATTTTCTTAAAAACGGGCATTATGCAGCTGTCATTTCACCTTCCAAAGACGCTATCGCATTTATGATTATGAATGCGGGCGGCATCGACTTTCCGAAAGGGTTCGAAGGGCCTGCCGAACGGAAATGGATCAAACTGAAGGAAGGTGCCGTGCCGGATCTTGCTCTGTTGACCGGACTTCTGAAGCAAGCCTCCAGCACGCTGTAGCGGTTAATTATCGGGAGGGGCGCACATGAATACGACCACCTTAAATGCGCTTGCGGAACCCCGCCGTTTACAGATGATTGAACTACTGCGCGATGGACCGCTTACAGTCGGTGAAATTGCCGATCGGCTGGGCCTTCGTCAGCCCCAGGCATCCAAGCATTTGAAAATCTTGAGTGAATCAGGACTTGTCGAAGTGAGGGCGGAAGCTAATCGGCGGATCTATCGATTGCGTCCCGAACCCTTAATGGAAATCGATAATTGGTTGGAATCGTTTCGCGGCATGTGGGAAGAACGGTTCGATCGCCTTTCCGATTACCTTAAACATTTGAAAAAGTCGGGGGATTCCCCGAACTCCAAGGAGGAATTCGAGTGAGTAACCAGCAAGGTCAAGGTCTTCTATTAAAACGAGAATTCAATGCACCGCGCGAACTTGTATTCAAGGTATGGACCGATCCTGAGCATTTCGGCAAATGGTGGGGACCCAAGGGGGCTTCGCTTGATGTGGTAAAGATGGATGTACGCCCGGGCGGAGTGTTTCTAGGCTGTCAGAAGTCTGCGGATGGACAGTACGTTATGTGGGGCAAGTATACTTACCAAGAAGTCCAGGCGCCCGAGAAGTTGGTTTGGGTCCAGTCTTTCTCCGACGAGGAAGGAAATATCATTCGCGCCCCGTTCGATCCGAACTGGCCGCTTGAAATTCTGAACATCCTAACGCTCGAAGAACAGGAAGGAAAGACGCTGCTAACTCTTCAAGGGGGGCCTATCAACGCGTCCGCAGAGGAACAAGCAGCATTCGATGCGATGTCGCCGATGGTTGCGCAAGGGTTTGAAGGTACTTTCGAGCAACTTGAAAATCACCTGGCAAGTCAACAATAATAAAAGTCGATTTCGATCGGTAATAAAGGAAGCCGCGGGGATATCCGAGGCCACTGAAAAAGTGTACTCAAGAAAAAAGGTACAGCAATCCTCAATTTATTGGGGAAGGCTGTACCTTTTCCTTGTATAATTAGGATATCAACCTGAAGTGGGTGGTCACCTAATGATT
>NZ_QRDY01000032.1 GCF_003386205.1 Cohnella lupini | reverse complement strand
GAGCCAGGATCAAACTCTCCATAATAGAGCGCCGTCGACAAGTCGACTTTGCTTATAACAGAGCCTTTTGAGGCTCAATCTGTAGTGCTGGTTTGTCTTCCGCAGACCCGAAAGTCCGCCTCAGACGTTTGTTGTTTCTTACGCTCAATGTTCAGTTTTCAAAGAACAATTCGTGTTTCGTTTTCGTCGACCGCGCTAACGGCGACTCAAATAATATATCACGCTGGGCGAACAGATGCAACTCTTTTCTTTAATTTTATTCAACTCTTTTTTCCACGCTCATTTCTGCTCCCAAAACAAGATAGACCGGGAACGTCGGCACAAGTCCGACTCCCGGTCTATCTTATCAAACCAACCTATTTCGTAGAGAATACTTCGCATATGAACAATTGGCGGTTCTGGCCCAAATTCACGATCTTTCCATTAACGGAAACCATCGGACGAGTCGGATTGTTACGGTCCGAGAACACGATCTCTCCAATCGTTCCATCGTTTAGCTTCACGAATATACCGTTATGGAACTGCGTCGTTCTCTCGATAAAGGTTTGAACGTACGTCGGCTCTAACTTGCCGAAAGCCCCGGAATGCAATTCCTCGAGCACGAGGTAGGGCGATTCCGCTTTTCGATAGTTTCGATTGGACGTCATCGCGTGATACATATCGGCTATAGCTACTATTTTGGCGAATGGATGGATTTTATCTCCTTTAACCTTCATCGGGTAACCACTGCCATCGATACGTTCATGATGTTGGAGCGCCGATAACCACACGCCTTGATTCATCGAAGTGCTTCCTTCGAGTAACCGAAAACCATATACGGTATGCTGCCTCATCTCTTGTACATCTTCCGCTGAAAGATGAGTAGGCTTGTTCAGAATCGCAGGATCTACCTTAACGTTGCCGATATCGTGAAGCAACCCTGCCATTGCGATCGGAAGCCAATCTTTCTCGGAAAACTTGTTCCACTTGGCCAACTGATAAGAAGTCATGGCGCAGAGTACGCTATTCCTTACCAAGATATCCATCTTGCCAACCGGCTGCGGAGCCAAGAAAGTTAACACGTTATATTCATCCATATTATCGATAAGCGCGTTCAAACCATTACGCAAATCAAGCATAGGGAGTTTAAGTCCGGAGGCGACCATGGACATCATGCGCTTGAGAAGATTCTCCATATTGAGGAATTCCTTCTGCAAGGACGTATGTTTAACCTCCGTTGTCGCGGCTGTTTCTTCAGCCACCGTATCCGAGATCTGTTCCTCCAAGCCATTACGAACGATATCCACGTTCGTTATTAAGAAAGCTTGCAGAATTTCCGTATCCCTCTCGGAAAGCGTCCGACCTTGCTGCAGCAATACGCTTCCGAGAGCAGTCTGAACGTCGCTGCCCAATCTATCTCCCACTTGCGCTTGTGAAATCGGAATAATCGCCATGCTGCAACCTCCACTAGTCGGTTGCGGAAAGCAACTTAAACGTTGTCTTCCGCTTCACCTTCAACCTCTTCGGAATCGGTATCGTCGCTCTTAGGAGCCCGAGCGACGGTAGCTACGGAATCTTCATCGCGGATATTGATTAGTTTGACGCCTTGGGTAATCCGTCCCATCGTGTTGATTCCCGACATGCTGGTACGAATCAATGTTCCGGAGGAAGTCATGATCATGAGGTCTTCATCGTCGTGAACGACCTTCAATCCAACGATAACTCCGTTCTTCTCCGTTACGTTCAAGGTTTTAATTCCTTTACCGCCGCGAGTCTGAATCCGATATTCCGTCATTGGCGTACGTTTACCGTACCCTTTGGCCGTTACGATCAGAACTTCTTGATCCGGAGAAACGATATCCATATCGATAACCTTATCGTTGGCATCCAATTGAATTCCTTTAACGCCGGTCGCCGAACGTCCCATCGCTCTTACATCTTGCTCGGAGAAACGGATCGACATCCCCTGGCTTGTTCCCATAACGATCTCGCGATCGCCGTCCGTCAACTTAACTCCGATTAAATCATCGTCTTCGCGCAAGGAGATGGCGATCAATCCGACTCTGCGAATATTCGAGTAATCGTTAAGCGGCGTTTTCTTCACGATACCGTTACAGGTAGCGAAGAACAGGAATTGATCCGGTCCGAACGATTCCACAGGAATGACCGCGTTGATCGTTTCTCCCTGCTCGATCTGAATCAGGTTAATAATCGGAGTTCCGCGGGCCGTACGGCTTAAATCCGGAATCTCGTATGCTTTCATCCGGAACACCCTGCCCTTGTTCGTAAAGAACAACAGGTAATGATGGGTGTTGGAGATGAACAGGTTCTCGATGAAATCATCGTCCTTGGTTCCCATCCCCATGATTCCTCTTCCGCCGCGCTTCTGGCTACGGTACGTGGATACCGGAAGCCGTTTGATGTATCCGGTATGGGTCATCGTAACGACTACGTCATCGCGAGGAATCAAATCTTCGTCCAGAATCTCATCGTCGCTGACCGTAATTTCCGTACGACGCTCGTCGCCGAACTTGACCTTGATTTCCTCAAGCTCCGTATGAATAATCTCGTTCACGAGTTGTTCGTCCGCAAGGATCGCTTTGTACTCCGCGATTCTTTGTTGAAGCTCGTTGAATTCCTGTTCGATCTTCTCGCGCTCCAAGCCGGTAAGGCGTTGCAGACGCATATCGAGAATCGCTTGGGCTTGATCGTTGGAAAGTCCGAACCTCGTAATCAATCCTTCGCGAGCTTCTTCCGCCGTACGGGAAGCGCGTATGAGCGAAATCACTTCGTCCAGGTGATCCAGAGCGATGCGCAACCCTTCCAAAATATGAGCCCGCGCTTCAGCTTTCTTCAGGTCGTATTCCGTCCGACGGCGGATGACTTCCACTTGGTGATTGATATAGTGGTGAAGAACTTCCTTCAGATTAAGCGTCTTCGGTTCGTTGTTAACGAGCGCCAGCATGTTGACTCCGAAGCTTGTTTGCATCTGCGTTTGCTTGTAAAGATTATTCAGCACGACGGTTGGCGTTACGTCGCGGCGCAATTCGATAACGATCCGCATGCCGTTGCGATCGGATTCGTCGCGTAGATCGGTAATTCCGTCGATCTTCTTCTCGCGAACGAGTTCGGCGATCTTCTCGACGAGTCTAGCCTTATTGACCTGATAAGGGATCTCATGGACGAGAATCCGGGCTTTACCGTTATTCTCCTCTATCGTAGCCCTTGCGCGCATCGTAACCGAACCGCGGCCCGTCGCGTAAGCTTGGCGAATGCCTACCCGGCCAAGAATAAGTCCGGCCGTAGGAAAGTCCGGCCCTTTAACATATTCCATCAAATCGTAAGGAGTCAGCTCGGGATCCCTCAACAGCGCTTGAGTACCTTCGATAACCTCCCGCAGATTGTGGGGAGGAATGTTAGTCGCCATACCTACCGCGATGCCGGTATTGCCGTTAACGAGCAGATTCGGATATCTGGCGGGCAATACGACGGGTTCGTTTTCTTCGCCGTCGTAATTCGGCCTGAAATCGATCGTCTCCTTGTTGATATCCTTAAGCATTTCCATTGCGATCTTGGAGAGACGTGCTTCCGTATACCGCATAGCCGCCGCGAAATCCCCGTCAACGGAACCGAAATTGCCGTGACCGTCCACGAGCATATACCGGAGAGAGAAATCCTGTGCCATACGAACCATGGCTTCGTAGATCGAGGAATCCCCGTGCGGATGGTACTTACCGATAACTTCGCCGACGATTCTCGCCGATTTTTTGTAAGGCTTGTCCGGAGACATCCCGAGTTCGGACATGGCATATAGAATACGTCTATGAACTGGCTTCAAGCCATCGCGAACATCCGGCAAAGCCCGGCTGACGATGATGCTCATTGCGTAATCCATGAACGATTCCCGCATCTCAACCCCTATATCGCGGTCTTTGACATGGGAGCGTAATTCTTCCGACATGAAGATCCTCCTTAAGCAATATACAAGCGGATAAGAACGCGCTTACGGCTACACACCGTAAGGCGAATTCCGTCATAGATTAGAAAATATACAATAATTCCATTATACCATATTGCCGCAGGGAAAGGTTGGATGAACCCGCATGGCGATTCAGCGCGTCCGCAGCAAACAAGCCAAAACCGACGTTCTTCTTCGGGACCCCGTCTTAACGGAATATGTTCCTTCCACCCGGGATTTCAGCCCTTCGACCGTGGAAGAAATGTTGGAGAAATATGGGATGATTTATGTAAAACCGGTTAACGGCACTTACGGCAGCGGAGTCATACGAATCGAGAAAGATACGGAAAACGTCCAGCCGTACTTCTTCCAATCGGGTGAAAAGAAATACGCCTTCGGCAACTTCGACGAGATGTATCGAAAGCTGTTAACCGTGAAAAAAAACAAGAGTTATCTCTCGCAGCAAGGTATTGAACTGTTGAAGTTTTCCGGCAGAAGGTTCGACCTTAGGGTCATGGTCCAGAAAAACCCTAAAGGGAACTGGGAGACGACAGGAATGATCGGACGCGTTGCCCACCCCCGCAAGATCGTGACGAATTACCACGCGGGAGGCACTCCTATGCCGGTTGATATCCTGTTACGTAAGTCTCTGACATCCGAACAATGGATAGCTTATGAGTCCCATCTCCGACAGTTGGGTATCGATATCGCAAGCGCTTTGGAAAAACGTTACCCCAGACTAAAGGAAATCGGAGTAGACGTCGCCATCGACCAAAGCTTGAAGCCATGGATTCTCGAAGTAAATACGATGCCGGATCCCTATCTGTTCAAGAAGTTGCCTAATCGATCCGTCTTTAGAAGAATCTATTCCTATGCGGCTGCTTACGGAAGATTCAAGTCGCGCAAACGTAAAAATTAAGAGCGATCACATATCCGCAGGGGGTATCTCCGTCTAGAGATACCCCCTGCTTTCATTCACTTCGTAGCTTTCGATGCTATACGTCCAAGTTCTTAACATACTTCGCGTATTGTTGGATGAACTCCCGACGAGGCTCTACGTTATCGCCCATCAAGGTATCGAACATGAGATCGGCTTTAATAGCGTCCTCGATTCTGACTTGCAGAAGCGTCCGGCTATCCGGATCCATGGTCGTTTCCCATAGCTGAGTCGCGTCCATTTCTCCCAAGCCTTTGTAACGTTGGATACCGAGCTTCACGCCTTCTCCGAATTCGGAAACGATCTGATCTCTTTCCTTCTCGTTCATCGCATACCGAACCGTTTTGTTCCGCTCGATCTTGAAGAGAGGAGGCTGAGCGATGTAGACGTAACCTTCTTCGATAAGCTTGCGCATGTAACGATAGAAGAACGTCAGAATGAGCGTCCGGATATGAGCGCCGTCGACGTCGGCATCGGTCATGATAATAATTTTGTGGTATCTCGCTTTCAGGATATCGAAATCGTCGCTGATACCCGTTCCGAGCGCAGTAATCATTGCCCGGATCTCCAGGTTGGACAAAATCTTATCCAGTCGGGCCTTCTCTACGTTGAGGATCTTACCGCGCAAAGGAAGAATCGCTTGGAAATGACGATCGCGTCCTTGCTTGGCCGAACCTCCCGCGGAATCTCCCTCTACGATGTAGATTTCGCTGATCGAAGCGTCTTTGGACGAGCAATCGGCCAATTTGCCGGGAAGGGAGCTGACTTCAAGCGCGCTCTTGCGACGAGTTAGTTCGCGCGCTTTACGCGCGGCTTCCCTAGCGCGTGCAGCTTGAAGACCTTTCTCCATTACTTTCCTCGCAACGCCCGGATTCTCATCGAGAAATTGAAGCAGCTTCTCGCTGAACAGCGACTCCACGAGTCCGCGCACTTCGCTGTTGCCGAGCTTCGTCTTCGTTTGTCCTTCGAATTGCGGCTCAGGAATCTTAACGGATATGATCGCCGTTAAACCTTCTCTTACGTCATCCCCGGTCAAGTTAGACTCGCTTTCTTTCACGAAGCCCATTTTGCGGGAATAATCGTTAATGATACGAGTTAGCGCGCTCTTGAAGCCCGATTCGTGCGTTCCGCCTTCATGCGTATTGATATTATTCGCGAAGGAATAAATATTCTCCGAATAGCCATCGTTGTATTGCAGAGCGACTTCAACGTTGATATGGTCTTTCGTTCCTTCAACGTAGATCGGCATTTCGTGCAGAGGATCACGTGTACGATTCAAATATTGCACGAACTCCACGATTCCTCCGTCGTATCTGAACGTATCGCTCATTCCCGATCTTTCGTCGGTGATATTAAGCTCGATTCCCTTGTTCAAGAAGGCCAACTCGCGAATACGCCCTACGAGAGTATCATAATCAAAAACCGTCGTTTCCGTGAAAATATCCGGATCGGGTTTAAACCGCGTTTGCGTGCCCGTCTCTTCGGTATCTCCGACGATCTTCAGATCGTATTGCGGAATCCCCCGCTGGTATTCTTGCTGGTGGATATGTCCATCCCGCTTAACGGTAACGACAACCAGTTCCGACAAAGCGTTAACTACGGATATCCCTACGCCGTGCAATCCGCCGGATACCTTATAACCTTCGCCGCCGAATTTACCGCCGGCATGCAAGACGGTCATGACGACTTCGAGCGTCGATTTCTGAAGCTTGGTATTCAATCCGACCGGAATTCCGCGTCCGTTATCGATAACGGTTATGCTGTTGTCTTCTTGTATAATAACGTCGATCCGCGTGCAATAGCCGGCCAACGCTTCGTCAATGCTGTTATCGACGACTTCCCAGACGAGATGATGCAGCCCCTTGCCGCTGGTAGATCCGATGTACATCCCCGGACGTTTGCGTACTGCTTCCAATCCTTCGAGTACTTGAATCTGGCTCTCGTCGTACGTATTATGCTGCGAATTCACGGACAAACCTTCCACCGCCTTCTTTACGAGGTCATTCATTTGCTCTATACAAATTCGTTGCCGTTAAACGAAATAGGAGGCGCTTATCCTTCCAGATAATGCGCCCTCTTCTTGAGAGTAGACGTAGAGATGGGGGAGTAATACACTTTGTGCTCCGTCACGACGATCGATTTAGGATCTTCTTCCCCGATCGTCTCCACTTCTTTATTCTTCTGCGCGTGCACGACGAATTGCCTCGACAGCTTCGAAGATTGCTCGATGGATATATCGAAGATAGCCACGAGTTGCGACGTTCGAATAATCTTTTCCCCGCCCAGATGGATATACACGGAGTTCCCCCTTACATTATCGCAGCAATTGACCGTCTCTCACGTGGAAAATAGAAGCATTCTTCAATCGACTCATGTTGACGCTTTCCAACCCCGTCGTCGTGATAAAAGTCTGGACGCGGCTCTGAAAGGTCTCGATGAGTTGTGTTTGCCGTGTTTGATCGAGCTCCGATAGAACGTCGTCAAGCAGCAATAACGGGTATTCTCCGATTTCTTCGTGCATCAATTCCAATTCGGCGAGCTTTAAAGACAATGCAGCCGTGCGTTGCTGTCCTTGGGATCCGAAAGATTGGACGTCCTTGCCGTTGATGGCAAAAGCCAAATCATCGCGATGCGGACCGGCCATCGTCATGCCCCGCCGGAATTCCTGTTCCTTGCCTTGCGTTAACTTTAACATAAATTGTTGGAATAAAGAAGATTGATCTTGGTTATCCATACCAATCGCGCTCCCGAAAGAGGGCTTATACTCCACGGTGAATAGTTCCGTCCCTCCGGTGATCCCGGCATGGATTTTCTCCGCCCACTTCTGAAGCTGTACAATAAAGTTTTTCCTTTTTTGCATCATTTTAACACCTGTCGTCGCAAGCTGTTCATTCCATACGTCCAGCATCTCCGGAGAGGCCCTGTGAATGTCGGTGGACTTCAGGTAATTATTCCTCTGCTGCAATATTTTCTGGTACTGCTGCATGTCGTACAAATAACCGGGATGCACCTGGCCGATTTCCATGTCCATGAATCGGCGACGTACTCCCGGTGCTCCCTTGACGATATCCAGATCTTCCGGAGCGAACAACACCACGTTAAGCGTACCTACGAAGCTGCTAAGCTTGCGTTGCTCCAAGCCGTTTACTTTCGCCTTCTTGCCTTGCGCCGATAATTGTAATTCAAGGCTGACATCGCCGTGTTTCCTGCTCATCTGCGCCTTGATGACGGCCGAGCTTTGATTCCAGCCTATCAATTCCTTGTCCTTCGAGGTTCGATGAGACTTGGTTAAAGACAACACATGGATGGCTTCGATCAGGTTGGTTTTCCCTTGGGCATTAGGTCCGATAAAGATATTGACGCCGCCTTCGGTCGATAGCTTTAACGACTCGTAGTTGCGATAGCCTTGAAGCTCCAATGTGTTTAAGTGCATAGGATATTCCCTCTCCAACTATGTTCGGAAATCGCCCGGCCGACGTTAGCGGGTCGTAATCGTGAACGTTCCGAACCCTTCGACCTCGACGACGTCTCCGACTCTAAGCTTGCGTCCTCTGCGATTATCGGGCTCCCGGTTGATCAGAACGCTTTTTTCCTGCAGAAAATGCTTGACCTCTCCGCCGGTACCGATACATTCGGCAAGCTTCAAGAACTGACCCAAAGCGATATATTCCGTGGATATTCCGATGCTTTTCATCCTATTCGCCTCAATTCGTCGTCCGGTAAGGAAGGATAAGATGCAGGCTGTTCTCGTGATCGTTCGGTCTGATGATGATCGGACTCATAGCCCCGTTAAATCCGATGAACAATTCGTCGCTGTCGATAACCTTCAGCACGTCTAGCATATATTTGGAGTTGAACGCGATTTTGAGCGGTTCTCCGCGCATTTCCGTCACGGTTAATTGTTCGGTTACTTTACCTAATTCGGAGGAGCTCGAGGAAATTTCGATTCCGCCGTTATCCGTCGTCATCAACCGAACGATATTCGTTTTTTCCTCCCTGGAGAGTAGGTAGGCGCGATCGATGGAATCGCTGAGCGCTTTCGTGTTTAATACGAGTTCTGTTTTGAAGCTTTGCGGAATAATCTTGGAAGTATCCGGATAAGTCCCGTCCAACATTCTGGAATAGAACAAGACGTTGCCTAGCTTAAACAACACCTGGTTCTCGGCGACGACGATGTCGACCATCACGTTCTGATCGGGCACGATTTTCGCTAATTCGTTTAACGTTTTGCCGGAAATGACGATATTCGAAAATCTGACGTCGTATAACTCGACAGGAGCGGATCGACTTGCCAAACGATGCCGGTCCGTGGCGACGAATTTATAGATGCCTTCCTGCAAATTCCATAATACGCCGGTCAAAATCGGCGTCGATTCGTTGGTCGTAACCGCGAATACCGTCTGTCTGATCATGTCCCTCAGCAAATCTCCGGGGATCGACACGACTTGATCTTCTTGTATCGTAGGCAACACCGGGAACTCTTCGGGATCGAGCCCGACTAGTTGAATTTCCGTAGCTCCCGAAGTGATCAAAGTCTGAAACCGATCGCCAACCTCTATATGAACTTCCTCATGCGGTAGTTTTTTGACGATTTCCACGAAAAATTTGGCGGTAAGCACGACGCTTCCGGAGCGGATCACCGTCGCTATCGTTTTATTCGAAGTTTCGAGCGGTATGAAGCTCTGTATGGAAATGTCGGTATCGCTTGCGGTTAAGGTAACCCCAGCCGGACTAGCATCCAATTTAATTCCACTAAGGATAGGTATCGTAGTTCTCGTGGCAACGGCTTTGGATACATGTTGTATAGCGTCATTTAACTCGTTGCGCAATATCGTCAATTTCAATGGGTTCACCTCGTCGATTTTTTAACGATTGCCTAAGAAAGTCGATTCGTTTTCTTTATCGGAATCGTCGTCGACATAAACGATGTTTCGCCGTCTTTTATCGTCCCGTCGAAATGTCGTTTATGCATGTATTGTAGCATGTTTAAATCTTTAAGTCGTAGTAGGGGCGGTGAATATGTGGATAACCGCGAAAAAGCTCGAAAACAACGCCTATCCACATGTGGACGCTTTGTGTATAGGCGTTGATGATTTTTTACGTTAAATTTTTGATTCTTTCGGTCAAACTGTTGATAATTTTGTATAAGTCCTGATCCACTTTCAGCAGCTGAGAAATCTTCTCGTGAGCGTGAATGACGGTCGTATGATCCCTGCCGCCGAAAGCTTCTCCGATCTTGGGAAGGGAGTAGTCCGTTAGCTCGCGGGATAGATACATGGCGATCTGTCTGGGGAACGCGACGGCTTTCGTTCGCTTGCGCGCCTTGAAATCCTCAAGCTTCAACCCGTAGTAGTCGCCGACCCGTTGTTGGATATCCTGCATCGTGATGAGTCTATTTCGCCCGGTTGGTAGAATATCCTTCAGCGCTTCCGCCGCCAAGTGGGCCGTGATGTCCTGATTCGTCAGGGAGGAGTAGGCGACGATCCGAATGAGCGCGCCTTCCAATTCGCGAATGTTGGAATCGATCATGTTCGCGATGTACATCATAGCTTCATTGGGGATATCGAGGTTCTCCGCTTTTGCCTTTTTGCGAAGAATGGCGATCCTGGTCTCTAGATCCGGCGGTTGAATATCAGTGATCAATCCCCATTCGAAACGGGATCGAAGCCGTTCTTCAAGCGTTGGTATCTCTTTAGGCGGACGGTCGCTGGAAATGACGATTTGCTTATGTTCTTCGTGCAGCGCGTTAAAAGTATGGAAGAATTCCTCTTGCGTTCCTTCTTTACCGGCCAAAAACTGAATATCGTCGATGAGAAGGACGTCGATGTTGCGATACTTGTTGCGAAAGCTTTCGCCCCGGTTATCGCGGATCGCGTTGATGAATTCGTTGGTGAATTTCTCCGAAGAAAGATACAAAACCTTCATATGAGGGTTATGTTCCAATATATAGTGCCCGATGGCATGCATCAGGTGGGTTTTACCCAATCCTACGCCTCCGTACATGAAAAAAGGGTTATAGGATTTGGCGGGCAACTCCGCCACGGCTAACGATGCGGCATGGGCAAACCGGTTGGCCGCTCCGATGACGAAAGTATCGAACGTATATTTCGGATTCAGCATATGCATCATCGGTTCTTCGTTCGCCGGCTGCCGATTCGTCTGAGAGGAGGGCACGAGCTCCATCGGTTCCGGGGGCCGTACTTCTTCTATAGAAAACTTAACCTCTACGGATCTGCCGATATAATCGGATAACGTCGAGGAAACCAGCTTCGTGTAACGCGTCTCCAGCCATTCGACGGCAAAAGTCGTCGGCGCGGTTACGATAACCGCGTTATCGCTTATAAAAGAAGCCTTCGTCGCTTTGAACCAAGTGTCGAAGCTTGGCTTGCTTAGCTTCGTTTGAATGACCGACAACACTTGTTGCCAGACTTCATTATTGCGGTTGTCCACGACATTTTCTCTCCTTTAACCCATCACAAGGACAAAAAATAAGCGGAGAACGAGTAGTCGAATGTATTGCTCGACTAGTTATCCACATAATTCCCTGAATTATTTATAGGGATGTCCACTTACACGGGGGTTTGTTCACAAAGTTATTCACAGGCTGTTAATAAATCGAGGGGGATTGGATGTAATCCACTGGAAAAGTCTTGACTAATCATAGCAGACAAACCCTCTGAATTCAACGAAATTCAATATGTTATCCACAATTTCAATAACTTGTGGATGAAAACTGTGCACAGCACTATATATTGTTGATAAGATGTGCGAGACTTCGACAATGTTCAACTTTCGTCGTTAACAACTTCCCGCTTTATACACATGTGCATAACTTAAATATTGGTTAATAGATGATTCATTGACTTTTTGGGCGCTACGTGGTTTAATAGATGGACGTGAGTTTTTAAGTAAGGGGGTTGGAATCATGGGTCCTACATTCAAGCCGAATGTGAGCAAACGTAAGAAGGTTCACGGTTTCCGTAGCCGCATGAGCTCGAAGAACGGTCGTAAAGTTCTCTCTGCTCGTCGTCATAAAGGTCGCAAAGTTTTGACAGCATAGTTAATGAAGACCACGCGATGTGGTCTTTTTTTTTACTTAATTGGGAATGCATAAATGTGAGGTCTGAATAGGTTATCGCGGATGAGGCGAGGAGTCTCGTTCGCGTAACGATATTTCCGGATAGATGGAGCGGTGTGAAATGCATAGGAAGCTGCGCCTTCGGAAAAGAGAAGACTTTAACGTGGTTTATCGCTATGGCCGTTCGTTTGCCAATTCGCAATTCGTGGTCTATTGGCGTAAACGCTCGAAGAGTACTTTTCGCATGGGGGTATCCGCCAGCAGTAAATTAGGCGGTGCAGTCGTACGAAATCGATTGAGGCGAATGGTGAAAGAGATCGTAAGGTTGAATTCCACGAAGCTGCATGAGGATATGGATTTGATTCTAATCGTACGCAAGCCCGCGTTATCTCTTCCATATAAGCAGATGGAAAGCAGCATTCTACATGTGCTGCGTAAAGCCGGTCTGCTTAAAGGTTCTGTCCCTAGTCCTAGTGCGGTTACGTCAAGCGCGGCAAGAGGGAATCGAACGGGCAATCGGAACGGAAAACAAGGCAAATAAGACGAGGCTTGGTGGACAAGCCTTTGCTTTTCTTTGCCTTCTTTCTTATGGTATAGTGGATTTGAATAGTTGAATGCTGGACTGGTTATTCTGGGCTAGTAAGAGAAGTTTACATTACGGCAAGCCGGGCGTTTAAGAGGGGAGTTTTTAGTTTTGTTGCGAAATCGCAAATGGTGGATTGTTCTAGGCGCATTATCTCTGATGATGCTATTGGCGGGGTGCTCGCCGAATACGCCGGCAGTGACGACAAGTGCTATGTCAGATAGCGGGTCGTGGTGGACGCGAAACGTCGTTTATTGGTTCTCGCTGATGCTGGATAAGTTCGCGGATTTCTTCGGCGGATCTTATGGCTTATCGATTTTATTGCTTACCATTATAGTAAGGACGTTAATCCTTCCTCTAATGATTAAACAATATAAGAATACGAAAGCTATGCAGGCGCTTCAACCGGAAATGAAGAAGGTTAGGGAGAAGTTCAAGGACGATCCTAAGCAGCAGCAAGCGGAAATGATGAAGCTGTACCAGACGCATCAGGTTAATCCGTTGGCGGGATGTTTGCCGCTTATCGTTCAAATGCCGATATTCATTGCTTTGTATAACTCCATTTATAAGAACGTCGAGATTCGGGAGCATACCTTTCTTGGTCTGCAACTGGGATTATCGCCGCATGACGGACAATGGTATTACTACGTCGTTCCGGTAGTTGCCGCGATTACGACGCTTGTACAATCGTTGATGATGGCACAGCAGCAAACGATGGTCGGTCCGATGAAAGGCTTAATGTACATCTTCCCGGTCATGATCTTCGTTATGGCGATCAACTTCCCGGTCGCATTGCCGCTGTACTGGATTTATAGCAATATCTACACGATAACGCAAAATTATTTCATGTATAGAAAATCACCTAAGACGGTAGTCGTTGAAGAAACTCCGAAACCAAAGCCAAACTCAAAAGGTAAAGGTAAGGGGGCCCGCGTAAAATGAAAAAGCTCCTGGCATCGGGAAAAACGATAGAAGATGCTGTTCGTAAAGGTCTGGCCCAACTGGGCGTGCAAGAGGACCGGGTGAACATTAAGGTATTGGAACAGCCAAGCAAAGGGTTGTTCGGGCTCATTGGAGCCAGAGATGCGAAAGTGGAGTTGGAATTGCTGCCGGACGGCGTGGAAGAGGCGATACTCTTCCTTCGCGAGGTATCGGCGGCGATGGAACTTACCGTTTCTGTTGAACGGGTAGATGAGAATGATGCAGTGCGGATTAACGTAACGGGTTCCGACTTAGGCATTCTGATCGGTCGACGTGGACAGACATTGGATTCTCTGCAGTACCTTGTGAACATCGTGGCTAATCGCCACTCGAACAAGCATCTTCGAATCGTACTCGATGCCGAGCAATTTCGTGAACGCAGGCGCCAGACTCTTGAATCCCTCTCGGAACGAATGGCATTAAGAGTCGTTCGGACGCGCAAAGAAATCATGTTAGAACCGATGACTTCGCAGGAACGGAAAATCATTCACGCATGGCTTCAAACAAATCCGTCCGTGAAGACTTACAGCCAGGGCGAGGAACCAAATCGCAGAATCGTAATCGCCTTGAAGTAACATAGTAAACCGCGCAATGGCTTCCGCAACGTTGGGGGGTCATTGCGTTTTTGTATCATGTCTCTCGGAAGGCTTAGTTTTACTTCAACAATAAGAAAGTATAAGTTTTGGGAAGAGGGATTACATTGAACGAAGATACGATCGCCGCAATCGCGACCGCTCTAGGAGAAGGAAGTATAGCGGTTGTTCGGTTAAGCGGCGCTGATGCGATAAATACGGCTGCAAAGGTGTTCAAATCCAAACAGGATTTGCGCGAAGTGGCTTCTCATACGGTACAGTATGGCTGGATTGTAGATCCGCATAATGATAATGTATTGGATGAAGTGCTGGTTACGGTAATGAAAGGTCCAAGATCTTTCACGGCCGAAGACGTCGTGGAAATAAGCACTCACGGTGGGATCGTCGCGGTAAAGTCGGTTTTGGAACTGGTCTTGCGATACGGAGCTAGAATTGCCGAGCCGGGTGAATTTACGAAACGCGCCTTCTTGAATGGAAGAATCGACTTAGCCCAAGCTGAAGCCGTAATCGATCTTATTCGGTCGAAATCGGACCGAGCATTCCAGGTGGCTAGAAAACAGGCGGATGGGGCATTATCTAAGCAAATCATCCCTATGCGTCAGGAGCTTATCGAGTTGCTGGCACATGTAGAGGTCAATATAGACTATCCGGAGCACGACGTAGAGGACCTAACGTCCGATTATATACGTGGTACCTGCAGCAAGATTCTCAAGCAAGTGAACGAACTGCTCTTGAAGTCTAACGAAGGCAAGATTTTAAGAGAAGGTATCGTGACGGTTATCGCCGGACGTCCGAATGCCGGCAAATCCTCTTTATTGAATGCCTTGGCACGGGATAACAAAGCAATCGTGACGGATATCCCGGGTACGACACGCGATATTGTAGAAGAGTCGGTTTCCTTATCCGGTATTCCTTTAAGGCTGATGGATACGGCAGGTATTCGGGAAACGAGCGATAAAGTCGAACAGATCGGCGTAGAGAGATCGCATGACGCCCTTATCGATGCAGACCTGATATTGCTTGTGCTTAACCATCATGAGCCGTTGCACGAAGACGATAGAAAACTTCTGAAGCAATTGAAGGATCGTTCGACGATTATCGTCGTCAATAAAATCGATTTGCCCGGTTCGTTGGAAATAGACGAAGTTCGGCACGATTATAATGAAGAGCGTATCGTCTACTTGTCGGCTAAAGATGGGAACGGAATAGATGAACTGGAAAAATCGGTCTCCGGGTTATTCTTCAGCGGAGCAGTCGATTCGGGCGATATTACTTATGTAAGCAATGCGCGTCATATTGCGTTGCTGCATACGACGAAGAAATCTCTGGAGGATGCTGTAGCCGCTACGTACGAAAGCGTACCGATTGATCTAATCCAGATCGATATTACGGCATCATGGGAATCTCTGGGCGAGATATTAGGGGATGCGGCAGGGGATTCGTTGCTGGATCAAATTTTCTCCCAATTCTGTTTGGGTAAATAATAAATCGAGAAGCAAGAGGGAGGGAAACGTTATGACTTACCGTGCAGGTGATTACGATGTTATCGTTATCGGGGCAGGACACGCGGGCTGCGAAGCGGCACTGGCTGCTGCCCGTATGGGCTGCGAAACGTTGTTGTTGACTATTAACTTGGATATGGTGGCATTCATGCCATGTAATCCATCCGTAGGCGGACCGGCTAAAGGGCACGTTGTCAGAGAGATCGATGCTTTGGGCGGAGAAATGGGACGGAATATCGATAAGACGTTCATTCAGATGCGTATGTTAAATACGGCCAAAGGGCCAGCCGTCCATGCGCTTAGAGCTCAGGCCGATAAATTCTTGTATCAGCACAAAATGAAGGAAACCATTGAATTGCAAGAAAGACTGACGTTACGGCAAGGTTTGGTTGAGGATCTCTTAATCGAAGACGGGGCGTGCGTTGGCGTTGTAACTAAAACGGGTGCTGAGTATGGCGCTAAGACGGTTGTACTAACTACGGGTACTTATTTGCGAGGGAAGGTTATTCTTGGCGAATTAATGTACGAGAGCGGACCGAACAATCAACAACCGGCGGTTAAGCTGTCCGAGGCCTTGAAGCGTTGCGGGTTTCAATTGGCGCGGTTTAAAACGGGGACTCCTCCGCGCGTGCATGAGGATTCCATTGACTTCAGCAAAACGGAAATTCAACCGGGCGACGACAAGCCGAAGTACTTCTCCTACGAAACGGAGTATATGGCGCATTCCCAACAACAGATTCCTTGTTGGTTAACGTATACTTCTGAAACAACACATCAAATTATTAACGATAATTTGTATCGGGCACCGATGTTCTCCGGTTTGATCGAAGGTACAGGACCGAGATATTGTCCGTCAATCGAGGATAAAATCGTCCGCTTCGCGGATAAGCCGAAGCATCAAATTTTCCTGGAGCCAGAGGGTCGGAATACGAAGGAATATTATGTCCAAGGCCTATCCACGAGCATGCCAGAAGAGGTGCAAGTGGATATTCTTAGATCCATTCCCGGATTAGAGAAGGTAGAGATGATGCGTCCGGGTTATGCGATCGAATATGACGCAGTTGTGCCGACGCAATTATGGCCATCGCTTGAAACTAAGCTGGTTACGAACTTGTTCACGGCAGGCCAGATCAATGGAACTTCGGGTTATGAAGAAGCCGCGGGTCAAGGCGTTATGGCGGGCATCAACGCAGCGCGTAAAGCGCAAGGAGCGGATCCGGTCATTATCGATCGGTCCAAAGGCTACATCGGAGTCATGATCGATGACTTGGTTACGAAAGGTACCAACGAGCCGTACCGTTTGCTCACTTCAAGAGCGGAGTATCGGTTACTGTTGCGACACGACAATGCGGATCTGCGGTTAACTCCAATCGGATACGAAATCGGATTGATCAAGGAAGAGCGGTACCAGAAGTTCGTTAACAAGCGGGAGCGAGTAGAAGAGGAGATTAATCGTCTGAAAGAAACCAGATTTCGCCCTGACGAATCCGTCCAAGCGATGCTGGCTCAAGCCGATTCCTCTTTACTAACCAACTCCGTCGATGGAGTTACCTTGCTTCGCCGTCCGGAACTCACCTATAAACATTTGGAAACTTTGTCGCCTTCGCCTATCGAATTGACGGAGGATATGAAGGAACAGGTAGAAATTCAGATTAAATACACGGGTTATATCGAAAAACAGCAAATTCAGGTCGATCGTATGGAGAGAATGGAAAAGAAGCGAATTCCGGATAACATCGATTACGATATTATTTATGGATTGGCTGTAGAGGCCAAACAGAAGCTTGGGAAAATCCGACCTCTATCCATTGGCCAGGCATCTCGGATATCAGGGGTTACGCCAGCGGATTTGTCTATTCTGCTCGTGCATTTGGAACATTATAATCGAGTGACCGCGGCGGCTCATGGATCATGACGGATACCATTCAACGGCAATTCTCGCAGCATGTCGGCAATCTGGGTATACGGTTATCAGATGAACAATTAGCGCAGTTCGAGTCTTATTATTCCTTGCTAGTGGAATGGAACGAGAAGATGAATTTGACCGGCATAACGGAAAGAGACGCAGTTTACGAAAAGCACTTCTACGATTCTCTAACGCTGGCTGGCGTCGTGGATTTCGACAAACAGAATTCTCTAGCGGATATCGGTTCTGGAGCAGGCTTCCCCTCTATTCCGCTAGCGATCGTCTATCCGCATCTTCAAGTGACGATTATCGATGCACTAGCGAAAAGGATCAAGTTTTTAGAGGAAGTTACTTCGAAGCTTGGCTTGTCAAAGGTATCGTGTTTGCACAGCCGTGCAGAGGATGCGGCTAGGAAGAGGGAGCACCGCGATCAATACGACGTCGTTACGGCAAGAGCTGTGGCCCGACTTGCCGTACTTAATGAATTCTGTTTACCCTTCGTGCGACCGGGCGGCGTATTCGTTGCCATGAAGGGGACGGATGTCTCAGTCGAATTAGACGAGAGTCGTTATAGCGTGGCGAAATTAAACGGCAAAATCCAAGACGTCAAACGACTGTCCCTTCCGACGGAAGGTTCGGACAGGCATTTAATAATATGCGCGAAGAAGGACCCCACGCCTTCTGCATATCCACGAAAATCGGGCATTCCGCTTAAGACTCCTTTAGTTAAAGCGGATGTTTCTTATCAGGTTAACAAGTGATAGATTTGAACTCAAAATGTTCCACGTGAAACATTACTCTCGCGGGAGTGAAATGTTTCACGTGGAACATTTTTACGTTTACTAGAGTAGTTAATACATGGTATCCTAAGGTGTGAAAGTTTTTTCGCAAGCAGGAGAATCGGGCTGGGATAGCGAATATAATAGATTATCAGATAAGTGTGCCGCACATGCGCCATTCGGTGCGAAATGGCGGCGCTTTTTCGTCGCTATGGACACAAAAACCTATCCGCCTATCTTACTTAATGTGGTGATCCGAGAGAAATGAAAGAGCCATTCTCACGACTGCTTGGGCTGTCGGAACGTAACAGCAGTAGTCAAGAAGAAGTCAAACAAATACCGATACACGAAATTGTTCCGAGTCCGTATCAACCACGATCCGTGTTTGATGACGATCGGATCGATGAGCTGTGTCAAACCATTAAGACCCACGGCGTGATTCAGCCTATCGTCGTTAGAATTCGTAACGGCAAATTCGAGATTATCGCCGGAGAACGTCGCTGGCGCGCAGTCACAAAGTTGGGAATGGACTACATACCCGGTATCGTGAGAGAGATTAATGACTCTCAGGCTGCTTCGGTAGCGCTGATCGAAAACTTACAACGAGAAGGGCTGACAGCTCTTGAGGAAGCGATCGCGTATCAGAAGCTGATCGATTTGCATCAATTAACCCAAGAAAGCTTGGCGCAAAGACTCGGAAAAAGCCAATCTACTATTGCGAATAAGATTCGGTTGCTGCATCTGGGAGAAACCGTTCGAAATGCATTGTTGGAACGTAAAATTACGGAACGTCACGGAAGAGCATTGCTTTCCTTGCCGGACGAAGAGATGCAAAATAAGTTGCTCGGGGAGATCATCGAGAAGGATCTCAATGTGAAACAAACGGAAACTAGAATCGCATTCTACTTGGAGGTCGCTAAACCCAAGAAGAAACGGTTTTCCTTCACGAAGGATGTAAGGCTTGCGTTAAATACCATCCGCCAATCGGTAGATATGGTGAATGGGTCGGGAATCCCGATTAAATCAAGCGAAAAGGATTGCGAAGACCATTACGAAATTATAATCAGAATCCCTAAACGTTAGAATAAAGCGGTTGTCCATGTTTGACAGTGAACGCTTGCCACCGAGCGAAATTCTGGTAAGCATTAAACATGGGGCCGCTTTTTGTTTCTTTATAGGCGATAAACATTGAGGTGAATGAGGTTGTCTAAAATAATAGCGATTGCCAATCAGAAGGGCGGGGTTGGCAAGACCACGACTTCGGTCAATCTGGGGGCATGCTTAGCATCTCTTGGCAAAAGAGTGCTGATCGTCGATATCGATCCCCAGGGCAATACGACTAGCGGTATAGGAATCAACAAAGCCGATGTTAATTATTGCATTTATGACGTGTTGATAAATGAAGTGCATCCGAAACAAGCGGTAAATGAAACCGACATTCCGAATTTGAAAATCATTCCGGCAACGATTCAGTTGGCGGGAGCGGAAATAGAGTTAGTTCCTACGATGTCTCGGGAAATTCGCCTCAAGAAGGCGTTGGCTCTCGTTCGCAACGATTATGATTATGTTCTTATCGATTGCCCACCATCGTTAGGTATTCTAACAATTAACTCACTGACGGCTGCGGATTCCGTATTGATTCCAATTCAATGCGAATATTACGCGCTAGAGGGTTTAAGCCAGCTTCTCAACTCCATTCGTCTCGTTCAGAAGCATTTGAACACTTCTTTGCAAATTGAAGGAGTACTATTAACGATGTTCGATGCCAGGACGAATCTTGGCATTCAAGTCATAGAAGAAGTAAAGAAATACTTCCAACAAAAAGTGTATCAAACCGTGATTCCGCGCAACGTGAGATTAAGCGAAGCGCCATCGCATGGGCAGTCCATAATCACTTATGATCCAAAGTCCAAGGGTGCAGAAGTGTATCTCGAGCTGGCGAAGGAAGTGATCTCTTATGAGCAAGCGGCTAGGTAAAGGGTTGGATGCGCTGATCACCTCCCTTTCTATTAAAGAGGATGACAAGATCGTCGAAATACCATTAACGCAATTAAGGGCGAATCCGTATCAGCCTCGAAAAACCTTCGAAGAAGAAGCGATTAAAGAGTTAGCGGAATCGATACGCGAGCACGGAGTTATTCAACCGATCGTCGTGCGCCAAGCGTTAAGAGGGTACGAGATCATTGCAGGTGAAAGACGGTTCAGAGCCTCTCAACTTCTAGGTAATGCTACGATTCCCGCGGTTGTTAGAACCTATAACGATCAGCAAGTAATGGAAATTGCATTAATAGAGAATGTGCAACGAGAGGATTTGAACTCGCTAGAAGTTGCGGTTGCTTATCAAGCGATCATGAATCAATTTAATCTAACGCAAGAAGAGTTATCGCTTAAAGTCGGTAAGTCTCGTTCCCACATCGCGAACTTCCTGAGATTGCTCTCGTTGCCGGAAGAAATCAAAGATTATGTTTCACGTGGAACATTATCGATGGGGCATGCCAGAGCGCTTGCAGGAATTAAGGATGATGCCGTAAGACGTCAATTAGCTAAACAAACGGTATCCGGTGAATGGAGCGTTCGCGAGCTGGAAGAAGCGGTTCAGAATACGGAAACCAAGGTCAACGTGAAAGCCAAGCAAAAGGCGAAGAAGAGAGACCCGTTCATCGAAGAAATCGAAGAGGAATTGCGGGAAAAATTCCAGACGACGGTTCGAATTAAACCTAACAAAGATAAAGGTAAAATAGAGCTTTCGTACTTCGGAAAAAACGATCTGGAGCGTTTGTTAGAGCTACTGAAAGCAATGGCTTAATACACATAACGATAGCATGCCTAAGTTGTAATCTTCCTGAGGAAAGATTAAACTAAGGTATGCTATTGTTGCGTTAGGACGGTGGTTCAGATGCTGGAAAATAAGCCGATTATATATTTAGATAATGCCGCGACAAGCTGGCCGAAGCCGCCTGCCGTATGGGAAGCCATGGAGCGGAGCATGAGGGAGAGCGCAGCTAACCCGGGAAGAGGTAGCCATGCAATGGCCGTTAAAGCCAGCAGGGTGTTATTCGAGTGTCGCAAGAAGCTGGCGAGATTGTTTAAGATCGGAAACCCGAACGATATCGCTTATACGTTAAATGCAACGCATGGTTTAAACCTTGCCATTCAGGGGTTATTGAAGCCTGGCGATCACGTCATCGCAACGACGTTAGAGCATAACTCGGTCAGACGACCGTTAGAAGCAATGAAACGGACGTTAGGAATAGAGGTAACATACGTTCCGACGGATGCGGAAGGCATACTTGACTTAAAGACTTTGGAATCCGCAATTACGCCTATTACGAAATTAATAGCCATCACCCATAGCTCCAATTTGTTGGGATCGATCATGCCTATCGGCGAGATCGGAGAAATCGCTAGACGGAATAACGTAAAGCTTCTTGTAGATGCTGCGCAGAGCGCAGGGGTATTGCCAATTGATGTTGTAGGCATGGGTATAGATCTGTTGGCTTTCCCAGGTCATAAAGGATTGTTAGGTCCTCAAGGAACTGGGGGATTGTATATCCACCCGAATCTGGAGCTTGAGCCGCTTATGCATGGCGGGACGGGCAGCAAGTCGGAGGATCCGGAACAGCCGCACGTGCGTCCGGACCGTTATGAGGCGGGAACTCAGAATACGGTCGGAATAGCGGGATTAGCGGAAGGCGTCAATTTCGTGCTCAAAGAAACGCCAGAAGCGATCCATGCCAAAGAACAACAGTTGACCTTCGAACTGATGGAGGGTTTGCAGTCGATTCCGGACATTAGCCTATTAGGGCCTAAGATAGGAGTGGAGAGAACGGCAATCGTCTCCTTCCTGCTAGAGGGAGTCGATCCTTCCGAAATGGCCTTCTTGCTGGATCAACAATTCGGGATAGCCGTGAGAGCGGGATTCCATTGTACGCCGCTGGGGCATGAAACCGCAGGGTCGTATGAAACGGGTGCCGTACGGGCAAGTCCCGGATATTTTACCGAAAAATCGGAAATCGTATCTATGGTTGATGCGGTTAAAGAAATTCGCCGAACGCTTAAGGGCGAGAGATAGAACGCATAGCTTGAATTAATGGGGGAGACAGAAATAATGAATGGTTGGAACGATGAGATTGCTGCGGCAATTGCGGTAGGGGAAGGTCTACTTCTTATCATATTATTCATATGGGTCGGAGTGGTAGCAAGTAAACTTCGTAAGTTGAAAGTATCGCATCATAAAATGGTGGGTGATACTGGCGTCAACAATATGGAAGAGGTCATGCATTCCGTTCATGAACGGATCTCCGGAATGGACGAAAAGCAGAACGATCAAGGCGCGAGACTGGAACTACAAGAAAAACGCCTATCAACCCTGAAGGGAAGAATCGGCGTTCATCGGTTTAATGCATTCTCGGATTCGGGCAGCGACCTTAGCTTCTCGGTTGCGTTCGTGAACGATAATCAAGATGGGGTAGTGATTACCGGCATTCACGGAAGAGAACAAACGTTCTTGTACGCTAAGCCCATCGATAAAGGGCAATCCGCGTACATGTTAACCCCGGAAGAGAAGACGGCTATCAATCTGGCATCGCAAAAGGGATAACCGACTGGCTACGCGTTTTATGTACGGCATTCAAGAGACTTTGCGCAATAATCTCCGACATCTTCACGACAAGATTCAATCGTGTGTTCTGCAGGACGAAGTACTCCATGAAACCGCCGACGTTAACGATCCCGGTCATATGAATGTCGCCAACGGGGGGTAGCTCCTTGTTGACGCCGGCTCCAGGACGGACGGGACCCGATCCGACCTGAATGCACCCGACGCTGGAGACTTGTCCGAGACAGGCGTCTACGGCGATCACGAAGGGTTGTCGGGAGGTTCGCATGATCTTGAGCAGAGTGTCGCCCAAGTTCATGGCATGCACCGGTTCTTCCAACGTTCCATACAAGTCGAATAAAGAGCTGTACTCACGGGATAGGGCCGTTCCCACCAGCGGGCCTAGCGAATCTCCCGTCGAGCGATCCGTGCCAACGCAGACGATGACAATGCGGCGCTCTTCCGGTAAGGATTCCAGGAAATACTCGAGCTTCTGGGATAACCGATTTAATACGGTTGGTTCGTTAAAAGGAATTTTTAAAGAGAGCGCCGCTGTTTCCGGTGCGGAGCCCGGACGTTTCTCCCACGCGCCGTTCATTCGTCCGATTCGCCTCCTACCCTAGTATGTTACTAGTATATGGACGAAATCGAGCATTTATACTTGTACTATCAGAAAGCATCTATTTTAACGTCTAAGCACCCAACAGACAGCTTGAGCGGGAGGTTGCGCTTCATATGGATTCTATCTTGATTGCGTTCGATTCCACGCAGCAGGCACTGCGTGCCGAAATGCTACTGGAATATGCGGATATCGAGATTGATATAAGTCCCACGCCCAAGGAAATTACGGCGGGTTGCGCGTTGTCCATTGCTTTTCCAACCTCGGACCTGGAGCAAGTCAAGCAGATCATCCTCTCGGAAAACGTAGAGATTAGAGGTTTGTTCGAGAGGACAAGCGACGGATACGAGCAGATTGATTGAGCGAATGCGAGATCAAGAAGACAACTTTGCGTACCGCCTCTTAAAGGAGATTTAGTCCATGCGTGCCTTTAACAGACTCGAACAAGAGATAGCCGCAGGAAACATGTGGAATGAATTCACGAACCAAGTGTGGGACTACGTAAGGGATACGAAGATGTGGACGGATGCGAGCATGGTCCTTCTCCGTATCATTCTTATTTTCATTATAAGCAGGTTAGTATTAATGGTAGTCAATCGCTTCATCGATCATGTTACGAACATGAAAAAATCGAAGAGGTTGAAGCTTCGAACTAGACGCGTCCAGACGATGGGAAGATTGCTCAAAAACACGGCGTCCTACATCTTTAACTTCATCGCGATCTTGCTGATACTGGGCGAATTCCACATCCAAATCGCTCCGCTGCTCGCCGGCGCGGGAGTCATCGGACTTGCTATCGGATTCGGAGCGCAGAGCTTGGTTAAGGATGTGATCACGGGATTTTTTATCATTCTGGAAGACCAGTTCGCAGTAGGAGACGTCATTCAGACGAAGGATTTCAAGGGTACCGTGGAAATGATCGGACTACGGGCGACGAGAATCAGAAATTGGACCGGCGAGGTTCACATTATTCCGAACGGCTTATTTAATGAAGTGACGAACTTTTCCGTAAATCCCTTATTGGCTGTAATCGACATAACGATACCTTACGAGAAATCGATCGAGGAGCTCATGAGCACGATCCGTACAGTGTTGAATCAAATAAGCGACAACAATATCACGGCTACTCCGGAGGTGCTAGGCATACAAGCGTTGGCGCTTAATCAGATGACGATAAGAATCACGGCGCGCTGTAAGCCTAATACGATGGGCGAGGTCACGAGACTAATCAATACCGAGTTAAAAAAAGCGTTCGAACTGAACAGAACGGAAGCAACTTCATAAGTTGCGAGAAGCGGATGTAAAGCGCATGCGAACGGGGGGATCGTAATGGAGCGGAAAACGTTCGAGCTAGGGGATGTCGTGCTTATGAAGAAGCAGCATCCTTGCGGGGCGAATGAGATGGAGATCATTCGTATGGGAATGGATATTCGGATCAAATGCGTCAAGTGCAAACACAGTATTTTACTACCGCGAGCTAAGTTCGAGAAAAGCTTGAAGAAAGTGTTGAGAGCGGCAGGAGAGGGCGTAACGGAGTCCGATCAGCAATAGGCCGGGGCAAGAAAAAATGGTTGCCTAAACCAGTTGCGTTGCTGCTCCAAATATGATATTATTTTTCTTGCTGCGGAGAGGTACCCAAGTGGCCCAAGGGGGTTGACTCGAAATCATCTAGGCGTCGCAAGGCGTGCGTGGGTTCGAATCCCACCCTCTCCGCCATTCCTTGATATGATCGGGTACATGTTATCGAACTACATAGGTTTGACCACTTTAAACTAAACCAAGAACCTTCAACGCTGGAAAAGCGTTGGAGGTTTTTCTCATTTTGTTACTGCCATCTAGTGACGAAGAAGAACGTATACCTAGAACTTGCCGGGTAAAGTTTGCCGAAACGCTAGCTGAAATGACGAAGAACCCTTCACAGGGTTCTTCGGGCGACGTTTAATGAGTTGCATTTTGAGATCGTAACCATGACGTTGCCGATTTGACTCGGCTCTTCGGTATTCCGGATACTAGAACTCTGTGTGTTGCAGACAATAGTCTTTGGCACAACGCCTCGCTTCCGTTATTCCTACTCCGAATGGAACGCTAACTCTTGCGGTTGTTGCACCCAATCGTTCAAGGGAACCACACCTCTCGTTTTCCGTCGCCGAAATATAGAATGGCTTAAATGCGATCTTATTATTCGTTGGATCATAAAAAAGCATCAGTGAAATTGTTTAACCTTTTTCCACTTACGATTGTGATTGGATGTATTGGGAAACTTCTCGCCTTTACGTAACTCGACATGCTTCGGATTCATGATGTTCATGTGAAAGGAGTCCTCGCCGACCTCCATGTATTCGCCATCGTTCGGCGCGTGTTGGCCGGGTTCGAACTGCGTTTGTTCGCCCATCGTCTTCACCCCCTGTCATTATGCATAGTGTAGCGCGAATTACCTTGCAGTATTCGGGCTATTGTGATAAAGTATTCAGGCATGCGATTGAATGCATGCTCCTTGCTTCCCAGCCGAAGACAAGCTCATCGGTATACCAAGTGGGGGGCCAAAGACCTTAAGGAGGTAACGGAAGATGCGCAACTACGAGTTGATGTACATTATCCGTCCGGACGTGGAACAAGAATCCGTTCAAGCTGTCGTGGAAAAATTCCAGGGCATCATCGTGAACGGCGGAGAGATCGTGAAGCACGACATTATGGGTAAACGTCGTCTAGCTTACGAGATCAACAAACACCGCGATGGGACGTATGTGTTGGTTCATTTCTCGGCGACGTCAGAAATTGTGACCGAGTTGGAACGCGTTCTGAAGATTACTGACGAGATTATTCGTCATATGATCGTCAGAGAACAAGTCGCGTAAGCCACACAGAACCAGGCGGAGTACCGCCGTAAGCCTTTATGTCATGTTAAGTGGAGGGAAGCCGCGATGTTGAATCGAGTCATTCTCATAGGGCGCCTAACCAAGGACCCCGAATTGCGTTACACGCCTGCAGGCGTTGCCGTTACCCAATTCACGTTGGCGGTAGACCGTCAGTTCTCCGGAAGCAAAGAGGAGCGCGAAGCGGATTTTATCCCGATCGTTACTTGGAGGCAATTAGCCGAGACGTGTGCCAATTATCTTCGTAAAGGCCGTTTGGCCGCCGTGGAAGGACGCATTCAGGTGCGTAACTACGAGAACAACGAAGGCCGACGCGTATACGTGACGGAAGTCATTGCCGATAACGTTCGATTCCTGGAATCAGCCAACCGCGAGGGCGGCGGAGGACAAGGAAGAGAAGAAGGCGCCGGTGGCAACCCGAACGCAGGCGGAAGCGGGTACGGAGGCGGCAACCGCAGCTCTGGCTCACGCAACAGCGGAAACAGCAGTGATCCCTTCGCCGATGACGGGCGACCGATAGACATATCGGACGATGATTTGCCATTTTAACTGGAAAGGACGGATAACAAATGAGTGAAACAACAACAACTTCTCAACCTCAAGCACGTGAAGAGCGTCCAGCTTACAACCGCCCGAGCGGCGGTAACAGCGGCGGCGGAGATCGCGGCGGGGATCGTGGCGAGCAACGCGAGCCTCGTAAATTCCGCCGTGGCGGCCGTAACAAACGTAAGAAAGTTTGTTACTTCACGGTTAATAAAATAACTCACGTGGATTACAAAGAGTTGGACTTGCTTCGTAAGTTCATCAGCGAACGCGGCAAAATCTTGCCACGTCGCGTAACTGGAACGAAAGCGAAATACCAACGCATGCTGACAGTCGCTATCAAACGCGCTCGTCAAATGGCTTTGCTTCCATACACGACTGAGTAATCAACGCAGAGAGCACCCTTCGGGGTGCTTTTTTTTGTGCGAGAAATATATGAATTGACGGATAGTAAATGAGACTATTAAACTAAGGATAATTCATTTTACAAAACGAGACGAAAAGGGGTATGAATTTTGAAGAAAAAGATATGGACGCCGTTAGTCTTGTCAGCGGTTACATTACTAGCATTGGCAGGTTGTGGTGCGAAAGAAGAAGACGCGGGATCCCCGAAATCCTATTCTATCGCCATCTCGCAAATCGTAGAGCATCCATCCTTGGATGCAACGCGCGAAGGCTTCCTAGCGGCACTTAAGGATGCGGGAATCGTAGACGGGGACAACTTGAAGGTCGACTATAACAACGCTCAAGGAGATTCTGCGAACAACCTTTCCATTGCTCAGAAAATCGCTTCGGAAAAGCATGATTTGGTTCTTGGAATCGCTACTCCGTCCGCGTTATCGCTCGCGCAGAACGTGAAAGAAATACCCGTGTTGTTCGCGGCCGTAACGGATCCGCTAGCAGCTAATATCGTCACCAGCCTGGATAAACCGGGCGGCAACGTCTCCGGAGCTTCGGATACGAATCCGGCAGCCGTGTCGCAATTGATGGATTTCATCGCAGCTAACTTCCCGAACGTGAAGTCGGTCGGGATTGTCATTAACGAAGGCGAAGAGAATGCCGTCATTATGGCCGATCTGGCGGAGAAGGCGTTAGCCGCTCATGACATCAAGCTTGTCAGAGCAGCGGCCGCCGGGACGGCAGATGTGAAGCAAGCTGCCGAATCTCTAGTGGGCAGGGCGGATGCGCTTTACATCACTTTGGACAACACGGTGGTCAGCGCCGTTGATTCCATTATTCAAGTCGCCAACGAGAAGCATCTTCCCTTCTTCTCCAGCGATAGAGATACCGTAGAGAAAGGTGCCTTTGCCACGGTCGGATTCAAGTATTACGATCACGGCTACCAAGTCGGCCAGATGGCCGTCGACATTCTGAAGAACGGTACGAAACCGGCGGATATGAAGGTTACGGTGCCTGACAAGCTGGATCTTATCCTTAATCTCAAGGCTGCCGCCGCTCAAGGAATTACGGTGACGGATGAGATGAAGGCTAGCGTTAAAGATCAAGAGAATAACATTATCGAGTAATTGAAATCGGGGTGGACGGCTCCTGTCGTTCACCCTTTTTCTTATTCTAGGAGGGGTAGAATATGCTGACATCCATATATGGAGCAATTTCGTTGGGGCTTATCCTCTCCTTAATGGCGTTGGGAGTCTATATTACGTTTCGTATTTTGGATTTTCCGGACTTGACCGTTGACGGAAGCTTCGCGACGGGGGGAGCGATTTCGGCGATCATGATTACCCAAGGTTACAATCCATGGATCGCTACGCTCGGGGCGCTAGCAGGCGGTTTAATCGCGGGAGCTTGTACCGGTGTGCTCCACACCAAAGGGAAGATCAACGGTCTGCTGGCCGGTATCTTGATGATGATCGCGTTATATTCGATTAATATCAGGATCATGGGCAAACCCAACGTCTCAGTGGTGAACCTCCCGACCTTGATCTCTCCGTTCCATAAGCCCATCGGCCTCTATATCGCGGTATTGTTCGTCGCGATTATAATCATAAAGCTGCTGCTTGATGCGTTTCTAAAAACGGATTTGGGGCTTGCGTTAAGAGCGACGGGCGATAACTCGAGGATGATCCGCAGCTTCGGCTCCAATACGGATACGACGATTATTATCGGGGTGAGCTTGTCCAATGGCCTAGTTGCGGTTTCAGGGGCGCTAATGGCCCAAGATGGAGGATATGCCGACACGACCATGGGAGTTGGAATGATCGTTATCGGGCTCGCATCGGTTATTATCGGCGAGGCGATTTTCGGTGCTCGAACCGTATTTATCGCAACTCTAGCAGTCATATTCGGATCCATCTTATATCGTATCGTCGTTGCATTCGCTTTGCGAGTTCCGTGGCTGGAGGCTTCCGATTTAAAACTGATCACCGCTCTAATCGTTATTGTGGCGCTTGTGCTTCCTACCATTCAACGTGCGATGAAACAAAAAAATCTTGCGCGCAAACGATCATTGGAATTGTCGACGATAACGGCTTCGGATCAAGGAGGCAAACGATAATGCTGGACTTGGTTAATGTGTCGAAGCTATTCAATCCAGGAACTCTGGATGAGAAAGTCGCGTTGATGAATATTAATATGAAATTCAGCCCGGGCGATTTCGTCACGGTCATAGGCAGTAACGGCGCAGGCAAATCGACCTTAATGAACGTTATTTCGGGTGTGATGAAGCCGGACACCGGAGAAGTCAGAATCGAAGGTTCGGAGATTCAGCAGCTACCCGAATATAGAAGAAGCCGCTGGATCGGACGGGTATTCCAGGATCCAATGGCGGGCACGGCGCCTCGCATGTCCATTGAAGAGAATCTAGCCATGGCGTATACGCGGGGGAAAAAGCGCGGCTTCGGCTGGGGAGTTACAACCTCCAAAAGAAATTTATTCCGTGAACAGCTTCAACGTCTGGGTATCGGATTGGAAAACAGACTAAGCGCCAAAGTCGGATTATTGTCAGGTGGAGAAAGACAAGCGCTAAGCCTGCTAATGGCGACGTTCACGAAGCCGCAGATTCTGTTGCTAGACGAACATACGGCGGCATTGGATCCGTCGCGCGCCGAGCTGATCACCCAATTGACGGAAGACATAGTCAGCGAGCTGAGGCTGACGACCCTTATGGTCACCCATAACATGGAACAGGCGATTCGCCTTGGGAATCGGTTGATCATGATGAATAAAGGGCGCATCATTCTGGACATTCCGGAAGAGCGGAAACAGAGCCTGACCGTATCGCAATTGCTTGGAGAATTCGAACGGATAAGCGGACAACAATTATCGGACGATCGAATCGTTCTGGGGTAAGAGTTAACTTAATTTTGGGGAATAGGCTGTCATCGTATATTGAGCTGCGAACAGCCTATTCGTTGTTCTTAACTGTACTGTCATTATGTAAAATATGTGTTAGTATAGATTACATTAGGAGATGCGTTGATGGGAGGGGGATAACGACTGACTTTCCAGCAAGATTGGCGCAGAATACCTCGCGTAATCAGAAATGAAAAATTACAGATGGTCTTTATAGGCATAGCTACGGCCATTGGTGCGGAGTTTAAGATCAATCCCTTCAACGGAGACTATTTTCGCATTGGTCTTGGCGTCAGCACGTTCTTGCTGTGTTTATTGTTTATGCGTCATTTGTCGTATGTCAAAACCGGAATCATTACGGGGATCTTAAGCGCAATCCTCCAGGGGAGTCTGGCAGCCGGTTTGTATTATGTCGTATTTGCATTCGGAATGAGCAGGATACGCAAGAAGATCAATCGCGTTCAACCTCTTATTTTAGGCGTGATGGTCGTTGCGATCGATTTCAGTTCCAACATGATAGAGCTTCTGTTGCGAGGATTATTACTGGGTACGAACGTCTTTCATCTTAACGAGTGGTTTCTGTTGGCGTCTATTGCCGTCGTGCGAAGTTATTTTATCATCGGATTATTCAGCAGCATTTCCGTAGGTCAAATGCGAGTTCTCCATGCGGAGCAGGAGAAGCGGATCGAGCAAATGTTGAATGTCGGAACCGGCTTATACGGAGAAACCTTTTATTTGAAAAAATCGATGGACGCCATAGAGCGAATTACCGCGAATAGCTTTGATCTATACCATAAGTTAAAGGAAGAGAACTTGTATCAATTCAGCGGACATGCATTAGGAATATCGCAGCAAATCCACGAAGTAAAGAAAGATTCTCAGCGAATTTTGGCAGGACTGTTGAAGCTGTACGATACCGAAATCGTAGTTGAGATGAACCTCGAAGAAATTCTCCATTTCGTAGTCAAAGGGAACCAAAAATATAGTAAAATGCTAAAGAAAAAAATCGTCATAGAGCAACAGCTGGAAGTGAATTACTTTACCACGCATTATATTCCATTAGTGACTGTGCTTAATAATTTAGTATCCAACGCTGTAGAGGCGATAGACAAGAACGGGAATATAAAGGTGCGGGTTGTCGAAGAAGAGCAACATATTATATTCTCGGTGATGGATTCCGGAAAGGGCATACCTGCGCAAGACAACGACATCATCTTTGAACCTGGGTTTACGACAAAATTTAGCGACGAGGGAATAGCGGCAACGGGAATCGGTCTTTCTCATGTGCGCGATATTGTATGTGCCCTCGACGGCGAGATCGTAGTAGAGAAATCGGAGGACGCGGGCGGAGCGAAGTTCGTTGTACGTTTTCCGGTAGCCGGAATAATTCAAGGGAGGGAAGTTGATGTCGCTTTCTTTCGTAATAGTGGATGACGATGCGGTTAGTAGGAGAATGCTGCAAACCATTATTGAGGATTGCGGAATCGGAGAAATTACGGGCACGGCGGGAGGCGGCGGCGAAGGGGTTCGAAGGATCCTTGAAGTCAGACCGGATGTCGTGCTGATCGATCTATTAATGCCGGACCAGGATGGGATCGAGACGATTACGCAATTAATAAATCAGGGCTTTAACGGAAAATATATTATGATTTCGCAAATCGAGAACAAAGAAATGGTGGGGCGGGCTTATCAAAGAGGGATCGAGTTTTTCATTCATAAGCCGATTAACCGGGTGGAAGTAGAAGCGGTATTGGTAAGGGTGAACGAAAGGTGGAAGTACGAGAGCTATATCGTGGAGATCAAACAATCCTTGGCGAAGTTAGGCGACTTAGGAATTTCGACGCTTCGTAAAGAAAGGACCGTCCGGGATGTCGCCAAAGTTATACTTATGGAATTGGGAATCATCGGCGAAATCGGTAGTCAGGACATCATTTCCTTGATGGAATATTTGATAGAGCGTAGACAGGAGGCTAGGTTCCCGGCGTTAAAAGAATTATATGAAATTGCGGCGACGGCCGCTAAACAAAACCAGAAGGATGTCGAGAAAGAGTGCAAGGCGATCGAGCAACGAATTCGGAGAACCGTTATGGCCGCATTAACGAACATGGCATCCATCGGGTTGACGGATTATTGCAATCCGAAGTTCGAATATTACGCTCCATTGTATTTCGATTTTCAAGACGTCCGAATGAGAATGAAGGAAATGGACGAGGAGTTGAACTCCGAAAAAGGAAAAGCGAACATAAAGAAATTTCTGCAAGTCTTGTACATAGAGATACTGGAAAAAATGAAACGCTGAAGTCGTGAAGTGGCGTACGTCGATATAGAAACCGAGTTTCTAACTTAGGATGGGTCATTGTCCGGGTTGGTAACTCGGTTTTTTGCATTTATTCCTACAGATAACGCGTCACATAACCTAACACAAAAACTTAATTATATTAAATAAAATTATTTTTTGTAGGAGTCCGTAGGTTTTTGTAGTGTTGGAGATATATTGAAAGCGAGAGAGCAAGCCATTAATTGAAAGGAGAGCTCTTCGCGTCAGAATACATAACATGAACGATTCGTCTGAAGTACTAATCAAATCTTAGGAGGGCTTATATGAAAAAGAGAAAAGTCATCGCTGCACTTATGATTTCGATACTTACGGTAAGTATATTGGCGGCATGCGGGGATTCCAAAGAATCGGGTGGCGATGCGACAGTTATCAAAATCGCATCCCAATCTCCTCTATCCGGGGGAAGCTCGGTTCAAGGGGAAGCGATTAAGCTCGGCGGGCAAATGGCGCTAGACGAGAGGAAAGAAGAATTCAAGAAGCTTGGCTTCGATCTGCAGTTCGTTCCGTACGACGACCAAGGCGACCAGAAGAAAGGCGTTGCCAACGCCGAAATGATCGGCGCGGATAAGGCGATTCTGGCGGTACTCGGACATATGAACTCCGGAGTCTCCATTCCCTCCTCCGTCGTATACGAGAAATACAATATTCCGATGGTTTCTCCGGCCAATACGGCAACGGAAGTCACCGATCGTAAGTTGAAAGCCGTGAACCGGGTCGTTGCCCGCGATGACTTCCAAGGCCCGGCGGGTGCGGAATATGCGGTGAAAACGGTAGCCGCTAAAAACATTTTCGTCATTCAAGACAAGACATCGTACGGTCAAGGCTTAGCGGAAGCGTTTAAGACCGCAGCCGAAGCGCTGGGTGCAACGATCGTCGGCTACGAAGGCATTACCGTCGGCGAAAAAGACTTTAACGGCGTATTGAATCAAGTGCTGAGCAAAAAGCCCGACTTTATCTTCTTCGGAGGCTTGTACAACGAAGGCGGATTGATCGTGAAGCAAGCTCGCGAGAAAGGCATCACCGTTCCGATTATGGGCGGAGACGCGCTCGACTCGTCGGCTATGGTCGATTTAGCCGGAGACAAATTAGTAGACGTGCTCTACAGCTCGGTATCGACGGATATGACCAAGTCGAACAAGGACTGGGCGGATAAGTATAAAGAAACGTTCGATAAAAGCGTCGAGAACTATTCGGCATACGCCTACGATTCTATGAACGTCATCCTCAACGGGCTGAGCAAAGCGATCGAAGACAACGACGGCAAGCTGCCTGCCCGGGAAAAAGTACGCGATGCAATTCGCGCCACGACGGATTTCGAAGGCGTGGCAACGAAAGTCAGCTTCGACGACAAGGGTGACAACAAGTACGCTAAAGTATTCATTTACGGCTTTGAAGGTCCGACTTACCCGGGAACGTTGATCTCCGAAATCGAACAGCCGAAATAAGCAATAAGCTTCTAAATCGCATCGCTAAAACGCAAAAGAGGTATATGCATTATGCTGTACCTCTTTTGCGGCTTCTATATTCATAAAAGGGGTTTTAATATGATTTCGGAAATCCTGCAGACTCTTCCCCAGGTATTGGTCGACGGCCTCACGTTAGGCGCCGTATATGCCGTGGTTGCGATCGGTTATACCATGGTGTACGGAATCCTTGAATTTATCAATTTCGCGCATGGGGAAATTTTTATGACCGGCGCGTTCGTTGGGACATCGACTCTTCTCATTTTTAATACTGCGGGACTGCTGAGCGGAATGCCGGGTTGGGTGGCTTACATTCTCATTCTGGTGACGGCCATGCTCTTTACCGGGCTTATGGGAGTCGGGATTGAGCGGGTCGCGTATAGGCCTCTTCGAAAGGCTCCCAAGTTGATCACGCTGATTTCGGCTATCGGGGTATCTTTTTTGCTTCAGGATATTGTTCGTTTTATTGCCGATTTGAAGACAGGAAGCTTCTTGGTGACAGGGATTTCTCTCTACAACGAGAACGTGAAAATTAAAACTTCTTCCATCTGGGATAGCTTCGACGACGCATTTCTAAAAACGAACTCCATTATCGTGCTTGCTGTTGCCGTATTGCTCATGATCGGACTCGATATCTTCATCAATCGCACCAAATGGGGCGTAGCTATGCGAGCCGTTGCGCAGGATCGCGAAACGGCCTCCCTGATGTCCATCAACGTGAACAAAGTCATTGCGTTGACGTTCTTTATCGGATCCGCATTGGGCGGCGGAACGGGCGTATTATTCGCCCAACAGTACGGTACGATTGATCCCTATATCGGTTTTATTTTAGGCTTGAAAGCTTTTACCGCGGCCGTGCTTGGCGGAATCGGCAACGTTCGCGGCGCGATGTTCGGAGGACTATTCATAGGCGTGCTGGAGATGTTCTCCGCCGCGAACCTCGGAATTATTACGAGCGGCAATTTCGGCGGGGAGTATAAAGACGTGGTCGCATTCATTATCTTGATTACGATCCTGATTTTCAAACCGGAAGGTTTGTTCGGCAGAGCCGTCAAGGAGAAAGTGTAGGTGAATTTCATGGATAAATGGAAAACGAAGCTCCAGCACCTGCCGACCCAGGCATCTATCTATACGCTTTTCGTCGTTGTTACCGCATTGAGCGTCTATTTTTTGGATAAGTCCGTAGTTGCGTTTCTACTGCTGCTTGGTTCGTTGCTCCTACTCTACTTCACTTCGTTTAAGAACTCGGTGAAATGGGCGGTCGGCGGCATTCTATTATTTATCGTGATCCCGTTCGCCACCTCGGGAGGGCTTGCCCACGAATCCTACATGGAAGTCGCTACGCAATGCGGCATCTATATCGCGATGGCGCTCGGATTGAACATCGTTGTCGGCTTTGCCGGTCTGCTCGATTTGGGATTCGTCGCATTCTTCGCGATCGGGGCATACACGTATGCCATCTTCGCCACTCCTCAAGCGAACAATTTTATTTCAGGGCAGCTATTTCCGCTCTCCGGATCGTCGTTCTGGTTGTTCATTCTGATCGGCGGATTCGTTGCCGCCTTGTTCGGAGTTCTCCTGGGGCTGCCGGTGCTTCGAGTTAAAGGGGATTACTTGGCGATCGTAACGCTCGGATTCGGGGAAATCATTCGGATCATCTTTAACAATATGGAAAAACCGATTAATATTACGAATGGGGCAATGGGACTATCGTCGATTCAACCCCCGAATCTGTTCGGTTTGAAGTTTACTTTTCCGCATCAATTCTATTTTATCGTCGTCGGGATTTTGGTAATCGTCATTTTCACCGTAAGAAGACTGGAGCATTCCAAGATGGGGCGTTCGTGGAAAGCGATCAGGGAAAACGAAATCGCGGCCCAATCGATGGGTATTCCGTTAATCCGCACCAAACTGACCGCCTTCGCCGTGGGAGCCTCTTTCTCGGGGATGATGGGGGTCGTTTTTGCGGCTAAACAAACGTTTATCGATCCGACCAGCTTTACGCTTCTGGAGTCGATAACGATTCTGGTCATGGTCATTTTGGGTGGAATGGGAAGCGTTCCAGGGGTTATTCTCGGCGCCGCTCTAGTGACGATACTCAACTTGCAGGTGCTGACGGAGCTGACGAACTGGCTTAATCAATTAACGATGAACGGTACGATCAGTATTCCGAATGCTTTGTCGCCGTCGAAAATGCAAAGGTTCATTTTTGGCGCGATTCTGGTGTGCATTGCGATATTCAGGCCAAACGGTTTGATAGTCGCCAAAAATCGCAAAGTGGATGCCGAGCAGCTTAAAGCGGAACGATCGCATACGCCCGTACCCGTCGGACAATCAACCGGCCAAAGCGGAGGTGTTGCCAAATGACGATTCTCAAAGTCGCGAAATTGGTCAAACGCTTTGGCGGATTAACTGCCGTGGACGGCGTAGACTTTGCGTTTCCGAAGGGAAAGATATCCGCGGTTATCGGTCCGAACGGAGCCGGTAAAACCACCTTTTTTAATGTGATTACCGGTATCTACAAGCCGGATGAAGGCGAGATCGAGCTAGACGGTAAATCGATCGTGAACGTGAAACCCCACCTCATCACGAGCAGAGGCATCGCGCGCACTTTCCAGAATATTCGGCTGTTCGGCAGCATGACCGTTCTGGAGAACGTCATGGTCGGGATGCACATTCATCTGAAGACGGGATTGTTCGGAACGCTGCTTCGTCTGCCTCGCAACCGGGCGGAAGAAAAGAGATCGCAGGAAGAGGCATATCGTTTGCTCGAATACGTCGGGTTGGAATCCCTGCTTAACGAGCAGGCGAATAGTCTATCCTATGGCGCCCAAAGACGTCTGGAAATCGCCAGGGCATTGGCGACCCGGCCGAAAGTTCTGCTGCTGGACGAACCCGCGGCGGGAATGAATCCCCGTGAGACGGTGGATCTGATCGGCTTGATCAAGCGAATTCGGCAAGAGCTCGAAATTACGATTATACTGATCGAGCACGATATGAGATTGGTTATGGAATTGTCCGATCATATTCTAGTGCTTGATTACGGCACCAAGATCGCGGAAGGCATTCCGGAAGAAATACGCACCAACCCCAGAGTAATAGAGGCTTATTTAGGCAAAAGCGCAGCGCAGCAAGGAGTGATATCGTGAGCTTGCTTCAGCTTCAGAACGTACACGCTTATTATGGCGCGATCGAAGCCTTGAAAGGAATCTCGCTGACGGTGAACGAAGGAGAGATCGTAACGCTCATCGGATCGAACGGCGCCGGCAAGTCTACGACGCTCAAGTCGATTTGCGGTCAGGTGAAGACGCAGGGGGCTATATCTTTTAACGGTAGAGAAATAGGATCGCAACCTCCCCATCAGACGGCCTCGGAAGGAATTGCGCACGTGCCGGAAGGCAGGCGTATTTTCTCGCGGCTGACGGTTAAGGAAAATCTGGAGATGGGGGCCTTCTCGGTCAAAGATAAGAAGCTAATTAAGGAGAGAACGGAGCAGGCATTCGTCTATTTTCCTCGCCTGAAAGAACGTTTTGGCCAATTGGGAGGAACGATGAGCGGCGGGGAGCAGCAGATGTTAGCTATCGCCCGCGCGCTGATGATGAAGCCCCGAATATTGCTCTTGGACGAACCGTCGATGGGACTGGCCCCGATCATCGTCGAACAAATTTTCGACATCATTCAGGAGTTGAACCGCGAGGGGATGACCATTCTGCTAGTGGAGCAGAACGCCTATCAGGCGCTTCAGATCGCTCATCGCGGCTATGTGATTCAAACCGGAGAAATCATCATGGAGGGAGAGGCCAATCTATTGCTCTCCAACGATCAGGTCAAGGAGGCCTATTTGGCATAATGCGTCCGATTCTGTACGGCATCTTGGCTTCATTCTTCTTCTCGTCTACTTTCGTATTGAATCAGGCGATGAAATTGTCAGACGGAAATTGGATGTACACCGCTTCGTTGCGATTTATATTTATGATTCCTTTTCTGCTTGCGATCGTCGCGTTCAGAGGGAATTTAAAGGTATTGCTGACGGATATGAAAAAACGTTTATTCACCTGGTTCGGTTGGAGCTTCATCGGATTCGGCGTGATGTACGCTCCGGTATGCTTCGCGGCGGAATACGAACCGGGCTGGCTGATCGCGGGAACTTGGCAAATCACGATCATAGCGGGTTCTTTGTTGGCGCCGCTATTTTACAAAGTCGTTACGACGCCGAACGGTCCCGTAAGAATTAGGGAAAGCATTCACTGGAAAGGCTTAGGCGTATCGCTCGTTATTTTGTTCGGCGTAGGCGTCATGCAGTTGAGTCAAGCCGAACGTTTTGTAGCCAGAGATTTGCTTTTCGGCGTGTTGCCCGTGATGATCGCGGCATTCGCTTATCCGCTGGGCAACCGCAAGATGATGGAGGTATGCGAGGGGCGGTTGGATGCCTATCAGAGGGTGCTCGGGATGACCCTGGCCAGCCTTCCGCTGTGGATCGGAATGTCGATCTACGCGTATGTTCAAGACGGGTTGCCGAGCTCAGGGCAGACGGGTCAGTCCGTCATTGTCGCCGTGAGCTCGGGAGTGATCGCGACCGTCCTCTTCTTCAAGGCGACGGATATGGCCAAAGGCTCCTCGCAGAAGCTGGCGGCCGTAGAGGCGACGCAGTCGGGCGAAGTCGTCTTCGCAGCCACCGGCGAGGTACTGCTCCTCCCCGTTCCCGTCCCTGCGGCGATGTCCTGGATCGGGATGTTCCTGGTCATTGCGGGAATGACCCTTCACAGCCTGTTTTCGGGAAGTCCGCGGAACGCTCGCGGTGTCGGATCGAAGAAGATTGCCAAATGATAACGGAGGCGTCTCGGGGGTTTGTGCTCGTTATAGTTATAATGAACGTGAAACAGCCCCGTATTTGCTTCATTTCGTAGGTTAAGAATGGTAGTGATGATCAACCATTACCATTTCAGAGCTACA
>NZ_QRDY01000031.1 GCF_003386205.1 Cohnella lupini | reverse complement strand
TGTAGCTCTGAAATGGTAATGGTTGATCATCACTACCATTCTTAACCTACGAAATGAAGCAAATACGGGGCTGTTTCACGTTCATTATAACTATATCGAGCACAAAATTCCGAGGTACCTCTCCATAGTCGGTTTTTTCGACTATGACGAGCTCAAACTTCCGAGCCGCCTCCCCATAGTCGGTTTTTTCGACTATGACGAGCTCAAACTTCCGAGCCGCCTCCCCATAGTCGATTTTTTCGACTATGACGAGCTCAAACTTCCGAGACACCCTGCCATAGTCGATCTTTCCGACTATATCGAGCTCAAACTTCGAGACACCTCTCCATAGTCGGTTTTTTCGACTATGACGAGCTCAAACTTCCGAGACACCCTGTCATAGTCGATCTTTTCGACTATGACGAGCTCAAACTTCCGAGACGCCTCCCCATAGTCGTTTTTTTCGACTATGACGAGCTCAAACTTCCGAGACACCCCGCCATAGTCGATCTTTCCGACTATATCGAGCTCAAACTTCGAGACACCTCTCCATAGTCGGTTTTTTCGACTATGACGAGCTCAAACTTCCGAGACACCCTGCCATAGTCGATCTTTTCGACTATGACGAGCTCAAACTTCCGAGACGCCTCCCCATAGTCGGTTTTTTCGACTATGACGAGCTCAAACTTCCGAGGCACCTCTCCATAGTCGGTTTTTTCGACTATGACGAGCTCAAACTTCCGAGGCACCTCTCCATAATCGATTTCTCCGACTATAACCATTTCAAACTTCCGAGATGACTCTCCATAGTCGGTTTTTTCGATTTAACCAGTCGAGATGCCTTATCTGGTGTTGGTGTTGGTGTTGGTGTTGGTGTTGGTGTCGGTGTTGGTGTTGGCGTGGAATTACCTGATCATATAGACGAAGAAGCGATTCAGCCGGAGATGACTCCTCCATGCCCGATCGCTTTTTTGATTATTTTCGCATTAGTAAGCTATAATTGCACTTAGCTATACTTTATATATTTTCTTTACCAATCGTACTTAGGAGGAATATCGATCATGACTTCACCTTCAGCGACATCATACACGATCCCGAAAGTTCCCGATATTATAGAATGCTCCATCGAGAAAACGTTGGATGTCATCGGAGGCAAATGGGCATTTCTCGTTCTCAGGGAATTATTCTGCGGAACTCGCAGGTTCGGCGAATTGCAACGCAGTATCGCTTCCGTAAGCCCGCGAGCTTTAACGAGCACCCTCAGGCATATGGAAGAGAAAGGCGTATTGATCCGAACCGTATTTCCAACCGTGCCCGTGACCGTTGAATACTCCTTGACGCCCAAGGGCGAGGACTTGCACCAAATCGTTAAAGAGATGAAGCTTTGGGCGGCTAGATGGACCTGATCTAATTGCCAGACAGAATTCTCTCCCCATTCGGAGCGATATATTCGAATACGATACTTGCCGAATTCCGACGAGGGGATCTTCGGGTTAGCGGTAGGCTTTGGCGGTGAAGCTCACTTGAGCCAAGCTTTTGGCCGCGATAATGCCGCACTACCGGGGAGCCCCCCGTGCAGGGTGGCTCCCCGGTAGTGCGGCTCCCTTGACCGATGATGCGATCTCGGAACGGGGACAGCCCCTCCGGCGATAGTCATTGAAAGGCAGCTACAATGGGATAAAGCAGTCTAAGAACTTGCTTCTTTCGACAACTCGTCCATGATCGTCAAATATTTCGATTCCACGTCGCTTGACGAAAGGGGCTTGCTGAAATAGTACCCTTGAATATCGTCGCAGCCGTTATTCATAAGAAAATCAAGCTGCTCTTTCGTTTCCACGCCTTCGGCGATTACATCCATCTTGAGATTATGCGCCATGGCAATAATCGTAGCCACGATAGCCCGGTCGTCCTCGTTGCGGGTAATGTCCTTAATGAAGGAGCGGTCGATTTTGAGCTTCTGAATCGGGAACATTTTCAAATAGCTTAACGAGCTATAACCCGTGCCGAAGTCATCCATGCTGATCCTTATGCCAAGCTCCGTCAATTCACGCAAAATCTGACTGGATCTTATCGCATCCATCATCATGCTCTCCGTAATTTCGATCTCCAAGTACTCTGGCTTAAGGCCGGTTTCTTCCAATATCCCTTTAATCGAGCCCACTAGATTCTCCTGATGGAATTGCTGCGTCGATAAATTCACCGAAACCGGGACGTTCCATCCGTACCTGGATTGCCATTGCTGCATTTGACGGCAAGCTTCCCGCAATACCCAAGCACCGATTTCCCCAATCATTCCCGTTTCTTCCGCGATGGGAATAAACGTGCCCGGCGGTATTAAGCCCTTCTCCGGATGTATCCACCTTAACAAAGCTTCCACTCCGATGACTTGTTCGTTTTGAATGCTGATCTGAGGCTGATAATGAACAAGCAGCTCGTTCCTTTCGACGGCTTTGCGGAGCGCCCCTTCCAATTCTATTTTCTCCATAACGTGTTCATCGAATTGGCTCGAATAAAATTGAAAGCCGTTTTTGCCGTTTCTTTTCACCTCGTACATCGCCGTATCGGCGTTCTTCAGCAGGTATTCCGCATTCTCGGCATGGTGAGGATAGATCGCGATCCCGATACTTGCCGTGACATAGAAGTCGTTGTCTTTCAACCGATAAGGGATTTGAATGTAATCTATCAATCGTTGCGCCAATATGACGGACGTATCCCGAATCGGGTCTCCGTGGCAAATGAGGGTGAATTCGTCTCCGCCCATTCGCGCCGTCATCACGTTCATCCCGGCTGCGGCTTGCGTGATCCGTTCGGTTACCATTCTTAGGAATTGATCCCCGACGGCATGACCGAGAGAGTCGTTGATCATCTTGAAGCGATCGATATCCATAACGAGCACACCGAATCCGGAGCTTCCTGCTTCTTCATTGCGGATCGCTTCCTCTAAGGTTCTCATCAATAGGCGCCGATTAGGCAATCCCGTTAACTCGTCATGGTAAGCCATTTGCTGAATCGTTTCTTTTGCGCGCTTCTCTTCGGTAATATCCCTAATGATCAGATAGGTGCCCTTAACGTCCTCCTCGATATTGACGGGAACGCTTAACGTGCTTAGATGAACAAGATGTCCTTCTCGGTGGATAACGACCGATTCCGTCGTCTGCGGTTGTCCCTTCCTTAGCGACGCGACGAACGTCTGCTTGGCCTGCTCCCGGTATTGCTCGACATGGAGTTCTAATAGCGCGGACGCAGGCTGGTTGATGTAATCCATGGAGCGAATTCCCAAAATTAGGGATACGGCCGGATTCATGTCCACGATTTGGTTATCGATGTCTATGGTGATGATTCCGTCCAAATGATTCTCGTAAAGCGACTTATACCATTTTCCGCGTTCCACGATTTCTTGATCCTTGCTCGATAGTCGTTTATCGAAGAAAATAACGAACAAAACGAACGAAAGAAGGATGACCGTGCCCAAAGCGACTACGTAAGCGAGAACCTCTTGATTCATTTTCATTCCTGGCAGCAATTCCGTTTGGTTACCCTTATGGAATCGAGCCGCCGCCATTCCGGTATAATGCATGCCGGCAATAGCCGCCCCCATAACCAATCCGCTGCCGAGCTTATACATTACGCCTTTCCAGGAGTGATCCCTGCGAAAATAATGAGAAAGCCACAAAGCCGCGACGGAAGCCGCAAGAGCGATGGCTACCGACAAGGAGAATAAAATCGGATCGTAGGTGATGCCTACTCTCATCGCCGTCATCCCGGTATAGTGCATCGCCGTTATGCCGATAGCCATTAAAGTTCCGCCTAGCAGTAGACGTCTTATTCCCAGATCGTCCCTGCCGACGACATGCAGCGCGATGAGCGAAGCGAGTACGGCAACGACAATCGATAGAACGACCCACGCGAAATCATAAGAGACGGGAATGGATAGCTTGTACGCAAGCATTCCGACAAAGTGCATTCCCCATATTCCGAATCCCATGAAGATAGCCCCGCCAAACAACCACATCGCCCTGTTTTTGCCGTTTCTCGCCGCGCTTACCCGCCCAGCCAAATCCAATGCCGCGTAAGAAGCAACGACGGCAACCAAATAAGATAATATAACGATCGATATATTGTAGCTTCCATGGATATGATTCATAAGTTTTCCTCGCTTAAAGTCTAATATTTAGAAGGTTCCGTTAGCATTCATATCGGATAGTTACAGCTTGAAGTGTAGTCGTCCCAACTCTTCGAGCGCTAACGCACTTTCCGTCATCACGAATGACAGGGTTTTTGCTTTCTTCCTGGGTATATGCGGATTGTTGATTGCTCTGTGCGAATAGCACTGACCATATGTTTGTCTCTACATACACTAACGAGGTGATGAACCATCACAATAATCGCTGGTGGTGATATACATGGGTTACCCTGGAGCAGTTGGCGGCGTTGGTTGTGGTGGCGGATATGGCGGTGGAATGGGCGCAGCTGCATTTGCACTCGTACTCTTTATCCTTCTGGTGATTATTCTTAAAGCCGGATACTAATGGTGCTACCCGCTATTCCCCGAGAATAGCGGGTCTTTTTCTACTTGTTACTACCAATAGGCGGTGAATAAGTGCGCATTTCAATTGTAGGTTTATTGGTACTCGTTATTTTCATTTTGATGGTTTTTTTACTTATTAGTAAAGTCTTCGTAGACAGATACCCCAGGATTAACAACTGGCAAGCAGAAAGAGTTTACACCCCTTATTAAAACTTAAGCCCGGGATCCGTTCCCAGGGCTTTATTATTTAGATTTGTAACCTTGAACCCTTAGCGAGACGGCCAGAGAACGCCAGAAATCAAGGGTGCCGGACGGGTCGCTCATTTTCTCGACGACTCCTTCGCCGAACTCCTTTACGAACCATCTAGGAGCCGGAATCCTTGATTCCAAGTCTTTCACCTTCAGCATGAGCACATCTAGCGACTGCGACTGCTCCTCGACCTTCTTCCGCAAAACCTCGAATTCTTGCTTCTCTTCTTTGGTCATCGGTTGATCCTCCTCGGTTATTGGAATTGGCGGTTTGGCACCTGCTCTCAGCTGCGCCGTTGTCAAACCGAATGTCATCTGTAAATGCGGCATGTCCATAATGGTCTTGAAGTCGCCGCCCCATTCGAACCCTAACGACTTGCCGATCATTACGACTTCCATCCAATCGCGTCGGCCGTCGTTATCCCCGTTCCTGTAAGTGTCCCACGATATACCTTTCCCGTTAGGCATAAGCAAAGCGAAGTCGATGGCTAAACCGAAGTTATGAAAGCTATAACCCCCTTTCGCGTTAGTTACGATCGCCCCGGGCGCCGTTCGGCCTTGCGCATACAATTCGTTTTGATATTCAATCGAACGAAGCCCTTGGACGATGACGATCGGGACGCCGGCAGCGAACGATCGGGAAATTAGCTCCTCCGTCGCTCTTCTCACGATGGGATGGAGTCCTTCTAAGCGTTTCGCCGATGCTGCGCGAATCTGTGCTAACGTTAACATTGAACCCTCTCCTTTCTTTCCAGGTGGATTCAATAGTTTATGTTATATTTATCCGTCCGCGGCGGCGATTAGGAAGCTTTAGCAAAGCTTAGCGCATAGATACGCCAATCTCAGGGGTAGATGGCATATGAAAAACGGAGCCTCCGAAGAGACCCCGCTTTCTTTGTTGTAAGGTTTGGGACTTGCCATTGCATTAACGGCTAATCCCTAAGACCTTGATGTATCGCCTCCAGCAACCGGTGCGTCTGATCGCAGCTGTATTCCCAGAACATCACCCCGGCCAGCCCGTTGTCTTTCACATAACCGCATTTATGCTGCAGCGATTGCTCGTCGTCGTAGGAAATAAAGCTGTCTCCATTGAAAAGGTACGGCGCCTTCGCTTCATCGTCCCAGTACCGGACATATCCATTCTTATCGATGTAATCCGCAGTAAGATTAGCGAAATCCGGGCCGTAGCCGCCCGTCGTTCCCGCCATCTGATAAAGGCCGTTGTTGCGGTTAGGAACCTGGCTCCACAACCGGGAATAGAAAGCAGCGCCGATCACGATTTTGTCCTTCGGAACGCCTGCTCGCATAAATAGGTTAACCGAAGCGTCGGTACTGATTCGGAACAAATCGCCGGACGGCGTATACAGATTGGTATGATGCCCCGTCAATACTTGAAAACCTCCGCGCATGTCATAGGTCATCAACTGCACATAATCCAGGTACCGCTGCGCCTGCCCCATCTCCGTACCGTCTACGTAATATTGGTCCGCACCTGCCGCGATCGTAAGCAGGTAATGCCTACTATCCAGCGCGCCCTTCCGATCTAACGCTTCGCGCATCCCCTTAAGAAGTAGCGTAAAGTTGGTTTTATCATCCGAACTCGAGCCGATTCCGGCCTCCCCGTAGCTGGGGTATTCCCAGTCGAGATCGATCCCGTCGAACGGCAAGTCGCTCAGGACGCGGACGGCAGATTCGGCCATCCGGCTCCTTCCTTCTCCTGTAGACGCCGCCTCGGAGAACCCGCCCGCGCTCCAGCCTCCGACGGACAAGAGAACCGTAAGCTCCGGATGCTCGAGCTTAATCCCCTTTAGCAAATCCATGTTCTTCAGATGAGCTGTCGTAATTTCGTCGTTGCTCACGTGGCCGAAGGCCACATTCAGATGGGTTATTTTCATCAGATCGGCGCGCGTAAGCTCCGATAGTTTATCGTCTACCACGTAACCTACTACCTTCATTCCTGACTCCTCCATTCGTTGCGTTGCTGCAAGGCAGTTACGATTTGCAGCACTTCCTTACCTGTTCCGATCCTGTATCCCGACGCGACAAACCGAATTTGATCTAGGCCGTCCAGCACGAAGAGATGCGGGAAGCCCGCTTCCCCTGCCGCCTGATTCGACGATAGATAGGTTGATAGGCCGTCGTATGTCGAGTCCCTGACAAAATGGACATTTGACGGCAGTCCCGGATATCCGTTCGGATCGAAGGAAGCCGACCACTCGGAATCGCCGACGGCAAGAAAGAGTGGAGCGCCCACCTCCGTGAACGGTTCGGCAAGCTCCCTAAGCTCACGAAGCAAATGCTTCGTCGGCTCCCGTTCCGGCTCGATCCAAGCGATGATCGCGCCGCTTGCTCCGGTTATATCGCCGATCGTACGGTCGGGACCATCCTGTACTCGGAAATTTTCATTCCTCTCCAATACGCCAAGCACGGGAACCTCGACGTCGGATTCGCGATAGGTCAGCGTTACTGCCGTCTGTTCCCCGGCGCGCACGGTGAAATAAGCCAATCGTGCCCGTACCGTGCCATCCTTTAGACGAATGCCCGTCGTTAACCGGTATGAACCGGGCTCGAGCTCGAACGGTTCATCGTAAACATCCGATTTTCCGTGGGGGTAAGCCAGCGTGTTGTAGACACCGTTCTCTAGCCTGGCGATCGTGAAGTTCCCGGAGTAGGAAGCCGCGGGAGTCCCTGCCGCCGTCTTGGCGTCCATAAGGAGAAGAAGGTTACCGTTCTCCTGGTTCTCTGGCTGTATTGCGCCGGAGTTGTCCGCTAATATAGCATTCCGCCATTGTCCGTTCTCCATATATTGCGGCTTCTGCTCGCTCGGGTGCAGCCGTGCCGGAATGCCCAAGCTGCGACAGACTGCCACAAACAATATATATAGCGACATCAGGTCAGCCTTCCTCAGCTTAAAGGTACCGACCGGGTTACCCCTGCCCTTCAAGTTAGGCATATTCTCCATTTGGCTAATTTCCGTCTTCAGCCTCCGCGCAAGCACGGCAGGTTCTGCTCTAAATAAGGCTGCCTCTTCGCTTGTGAACACCGATTGGAAAAATCGTTTATACGGAACGATCATTTCAAATGACACTCTTGGGCAGAGAACATAACGGACGAATGTATCTTCCGCAAGGTCGCCGAACAACGTCATAGAGCCAATCAGATGATCGTCCAAGGCGGGACGGAACGTATCCAGCAGATCCTTCCCGTTCAAGCTTTCCAGCAAGCGCAGCGGCCACTCTCCGAATTCGCCGCAGCGCTCCTGCAGGAAGGCCGCAATCTCGCGGTCATTCCCGCGCGCCTTACGCAGTACCTCCCATACGCGATTCGACGGAAGTCCGACAGCGCGTGCAAGCTCGGTTGCTCGTTGTTCATCGATGAACGTCATTTCGAAATCGGTACGGATCTTAGTACCTTCTTCAATCCGGGTGTTATGCCGCTGAATACGCTCCTCGTCAATCGGCTCGACTATGTCTCCGCCGCGTTCCGGAGGCGGCACTAAGTCCACATCCGCCGTTCCTTCCGGCTGCTTCGTCTGATCAAGAACGATCTCAATGCGCTCGATGTCCTCCGCTGTCGATATCGTCTCTCCCCATCGCCCAGCCTTCACTGCCCGGATAACCAAATCGCCGAAGCCCGTCTTAAACGAGGCTTCGCCCTGATCATTCGTAGTTATCTCCGCTAAAGGAAATAATTCAGCGTAATTATACAGCTCGAAATAAACGTCGGCCCCGATAACCGGCCGGTTCTGTTCGTCCTTTACAATAACGGAAACGGTCCGCGTCGGCGCATAACGATCTAAAAGATTGATTTCCGTGAACGAATCTTCTTCGTGCGTAATGGCCTCAGGCCCCGAATAATTCGCCATTATTCGCGTATGGATCAACATAGCCCGCCGAGCCGGCGGAGTGAACCAACCTTGATCGAGACGAGGCTCCGGCTCGCAAGCGCCGATGTAATGCCAGTCGCCGTCAGCCCACGCCTCCACCCATGCATGGTTATCGTCGCTGTGCGCCCAGCGCGGCGTATATACCTGACGAGCAGGAATGCCGATGCTGCGGAGCGCGGCAACGGCCAGCGTCGATTCCTCCCCGCAGCGTCCCCGCGCGCTCCGGAGCATCGTCAACGGCGAGATCGTCCGCATGTCGCTTCCTGTGTAAGTTGCTTTCTCATGGCACCAATAATTCGTCTCCATAATCGCCTCGGCCATTGACAAATGCGCTGTGCGGTCCGCCAATTCGTTGTACAATAGTCCGCGTGAATCCTCGATGTTCTCCGTGTTGACCCGATACGGCAGGACGAAATGAAGGAAGAGATGATCCGGCACCCGATGCCCCCAAGGAACCTTTCCCCGAATGTCCAGCGTTCTCCTCACATGGCTTAAAAATAACGCGCCGTCATAATCAGCCAAATCATTTAACGGCATATACGCAAACAAAAATTTGAGCGCCCAAGACTCCTCTTCGGTCAGTTCCTCCTGAAAAACGTCAAACAGCTCCCGAGCTCTTGCTTCTGCGATCTGCTGCTTCTCGCGGAACTTCCGCTCGATTCTCTCTAACTCGGCGATATCCAGCGAAAATACGGAGGTTTGAAGGTTCATGATGCTGGCTCCTTCCATAGCTTGCCGTCCTCGCGAATGCAGAAGACGGACTTCCCGTCCACGGACGGGGCTGAAATTTGAAATAAGGAGCGGGTCGTCTCTGCCACGGGAGTAATGCTCCACTGCTCGCCGGACCGCATTAACGATTTCAAATCGTTCGTGAAGCTTCCATGCTCGGCGAAGTAGTTGCGTTCGCGGTAATAGAGCTTGCGCAGCTCCCACTTCACCCGTTCATCGAGCGGCAATTCGAACGAAGAAGGACCGCTCTCGCCCGCGAACATGACATAACCCCACAGCTCGGGGTAATGCATATTTATAAGCCCCATCGGCGACCATACCCAGTTGTCCTCGGGGTAAGATTTTCCCGTATCGGGATTGATCACTTTGCGATATGCGCCGTCCTCCGTTTCCGCTCGCCACTCGACTCGGGAAAAATTGACGCGCCAGAACTCTCCCGATTCCGGAGGGCGTCCTTCCGTCGCGCATTCCCGCAAGCTGCTCCAAGGCATCGCGATCTCCACGCTCCACATCCGGTTTGCCGCGCCCGGCCGATTCAGCTCGCCGTCTATATATACGGCCGTACGAAGACCGTTAATGTCCCAGCCGTTCACCGGCGGACCGCCGTCCCGATAAGGCTTGACCAACAGCAAATCCCAAACCGTGTTCAAAGCATTGATTTCGAACTCGTAATACTGATGCGAATCTCCGTCCGGGTCGATAAAAATTTCAAAATCGTTGTCATAGAAGATGACCGATTCCCGCTCCGTTAATGTCGCCCATATTTGATCCTCTATCATTTCCGCAGCAAAATAAAAATAGTCGTCGTCCCACAACATTTTGACTCTAGTTCGCTTCGCGGGCAGCGGCCGACGATCGCCTTCGATATCGACGAATTCGTCGGTCCAATCCGCTTCGGCCCAGAACGGCTTATCGAACCGACCGTCGAGTACGAGCGGTTCTTTCGCGCGTCTGCATACATACGATTTCGGAGCATATTCGATATCCGGCTCCGGCACTCCGCTTCGATTCATACGATTGCCTCCGTATCAGATCTATTCTTTCCTGCTTTTATTCAGTGTCCAAACAATAGATTTGTTGGTATGATAGGAAACATCCCATCAGGTCGGTAGTATATAGGAGGCAAAGAAAATGAAGAGGAACTACTTCAAATCCAAACTATTCTTAAAATATATTTGGTCTTACCTATTCATTCTGCTTATTCCGTTAGTCCTGATGACTCTATTCATCTACCGGAATGCCATTACCAATCTCCGTTCGGAAATCGAGCAGTCCGGCCTTAATCAGTTAACGCAAGCCAAAATCATTATCGACGGCCGGATGAAGGAGCTAAGCGAAATCGCATCCCGCGTCTCCTACGACATGAGACTGACCCCTTATCGTGTTCATGACGCGTTTTACAGCGGAGAGGCTATTCAGGCGCTCGACCAATATAAAGCGACAAGCTCGATCATCGGCGAAATGTTCCTTTATTTTCATAAGGATAGCAAGATATACTCTGCCAACGGACTTTCGAGTCTAGAAGTGTTTTCAGGCAGCTTTAAATTCAACAATTGGGACAAAGAAACCATGTTCAGCGATTTAAATACCGTTAAATTTCCGACCATGCGCCCGGCCGACACCGTCATTCGCAACTCCCGTCTGGAGGTTAAAATGCTGGCCTTTCTGGTTCCGATTACGCCCTTTAATCCTAATCCGCATGGGACGGTCCTCTACTTTATTAAGGAATCCGAGCTTACCAGCCTGATTGATTCGATTCTTGGAAACTATCAAGGTTTCACTTATATTTTGGATGACCAGGGTCAGATTCTCGTAGACAACCGGCAAGGAGAAGCATTGACTCCAACCGAAGCGGAGTCTTTGTTCGGTCTCGCGAGCGGCGTTCACGAAAGAACGTTAAACGGGAAACCGCATTCTATCGTCTCCGTAACGTCGGAGAATAACGGTTGGTCTTACGTGTCCGTCATGCCAAGCTCTCAGTTTGCCAGCAGCGTTGTGCATGTCCGAAGCTTCATCATTATGTTATTCAGCATACTCGTGCTTGTCGGAGCCTCGATCGCCCTCTTGCTGGCCAGAATGCAATACCGGCCGATCTCGACGCTGGCCGAATTCGCCAACTCCCAGGCAAAGCCTAAGCATAAAGCCGACGGTGCGCGTTTAGCCGGCAACGAGCTTGACCGCATCCGCGGCGCCCTGCAGGAATACAGTTTGCGCGTGGATCTTCAAGAGCCTTATGCCCGCAATCATTTTCTGTCCATGCTACTCAAATACGGGAATGCCCAGAGCATTACGCCCGAGCTGCAAGAAGCCTTCGATCTTCGCTTTGACCGATCGTTTCACTTTGTCATGGTGATCGGATGGAACGAATCGAAAGAGTCTGCCGAAGAACGGCAGGAGCGACAAGAACGCCTTGAACAGTTGGCGCAAATTCAATTTCCCGAGCTAGATGCGCACTGTTACGGCGTCGAGCTTCCCCAGTTGGACCAGCTTGCGCTCATTATCAGCTTTGACGGGAATCACACCCTGCAGGAATTTACCCATATCCGTTCCATCGTCGAAGCGATTAGCGGCCATTTGCTCAAGACTTTCGACGTCGCTCCGACCATCGGCGTCGGCACCTGCTATTCGAGTCCGGATCAGTTGAACCAGTCCTATATCGAAGCGTACTCGGCATTCGAATGGCGGACTTCCGCCGGCTACGGGACCGTCACTTATTTCGAGAAGCTGTCCTATTCGCCGGATCCTGCTACTCTTTGGATTCCGAACAGCTCGCTGTTGAAGCTCTCTCAGAGCTTGAAGAAAGGCAGCTTTGACGTTGCCGCGCAGATGATCCGGCCGGCTATACGGGGACTGCAGGCGACCGAGCTATCCGCGCTAATCAGGCGCTGCGTTTGTTTCGACATCCTCAATGCGATGATGAAGACCGCAGCCGAAGTCGGCATTCCTAATCTCGTCCAGGAAGTTTCTCCGAATATGATTAACAGCTATTCCTTGGACGAGCTGGAGCGCGGATTCCTCGGTCTCGCCTCCCGGATCTGCGAGCAGGTCGAGCGCAACGACCAGAGGGAAGAACAGTCTCAAATGGATCTAATCGTGTCGTATATCGACGCGCATTATATGGACTATACGATCAGCCTCGAGACGATTGCCGTTGAATTCGACATTTCTCCGTCTCATGTCAGCCGTACTTTCAAGGAGAAGGTAGGCCTCAACTTTATTCAGTATATTTGGCAGAAAAGGCTGGATGAGGTTATGCGGCAATTAAGAGAAACCAACGATCCTCTGAAAGATATCATCAACCGGGTCGGCTACCAAGACACGCCGAACTTTATCCGGAAGTTCAAGAAAGAGACCGGACATACGCCCGGACAATACCGCAAGCTGCACGCGGAGCTCGAGACGGGTTAACTCAGACCGACGCCCGGACACGCTTTCGCATGACCGGGCCGGGTTGACGATAGGTTCGACTCTTAAGCTGTTACTTTCCTGAATTCCAGCGATCGTATGCGTTTTGGTAAAGCTCCGCGATCCGGTCGCCGCCCATCTTTTTAATTTGAGCCACGTATTTGTCCCAATTGCTTAACGATTCGTTGCCGGTAACGAATTTCGCTTCCATTTGCTTTACATAAGTGTTCAAGTCCGATAACAATGCCGATGCCTCGGTTTGCTCTTCATTCGTTAAATAGACGTTAGGGTACGGCGCTTTCGCGATCGGCGTCAGCTTCGCCGCGTTTTCCTTATCGATCCATTCGTCGAACTCGCTGCGAAGTCCCACCGCAAGGTCGCTTGTATTAATACCCGGTGCCAGAATACCGTAGTTCGGCGTCATGGTTCCTCTATATTCCTCACGGTCGCCGCCTCCGGGAACTGGAAGCCACTCCTTCTCTTTCGTTTCCTTGTTCTTGTACTTCCACAGCAGATTCTCGGGACCTTGATTAAATAAGGTCGATCCTTCATAACTGTAGAGATAATCGATCCAACGCATCGACGCTTCCGGATTCGGATTACTGCTCGTAATACCGAACGTGCCGTTCGATGAGATGCCGGGATGTTTGCCGTATACGGGCGAATCTGCGATTTCGCTCTTCACCGGCGTCATCAGCGGATTGTCGCCGCTTGGCTCGCCGCCTAACGTGAAGTAGGGGAACCAGTCGCTGAACAAGGCGATTTGGTTGTTTTGGCCTTTCGCCTTCTTCTGTTCGTCCGTCTGTGAGAACGTCTCATGGTCGAGCAGTTCTTCTTGCCACAAGCGGTTCATGAAAGTCAGATAGCCTTTATAGCCTTCTTCCTGAGGCGTGTAGTGCACTTTATCGTTTTTATCCGAATAAATGACCTCATCGTAGATCCCCCAGAAGCCGAGGAAGTACATGCGCATATCGTCCAGCTTAATGGAAACGAGCGGAATTTCATCCTTCTGGCCGTTGCCGTTCGGATCCTCTTCCTTCACGCGCTTCAAGTAGGTATACAGCTCATCCGTTGTTTTAGGTTCGGTTGCGCCAAGCGCTTTCAGGAATTTGCCGTTGTACCACAACGGACCGCGCCACCAAACCGCCGCAAGATCGATATAAGGCAGAGCGTACATATGACCGTCCGGCGTCGTAAACGATTTGCGGATATCCGGATACTCGTCGAAAATTTTCTTGAGGTTAGGCGCATAGCCTTCGTCGATGTATTTTTCAAGAGGGATAAGTACGCCTTGGGAACCGTAGTTGACTTGCTCCGCGGGCTTCAGATCCGCCGCGTAGAAAATATCAGGCAAATCGCCGCTGGCGAAGACGAGATTTTTCTTGGTTGCAAAGCTGTCGATCGGCGCGTTCTCGTATTCTAGCTTAATGCCGGTCAGCTTCTCCATCTCTTGCAGAACGGGCATTTTGTTCCAATCCGCAAGACCCACGTCCTGCGACATCATCTTCAGCGTTAGCGGCTCGCTTACGATCGGAAAGCCTTCCTTGCTGACTCCCTCCTCCTCGGCTGGTGCCGTAGACGACGTCTCCGCGGCGTTATTGCCGCCTTCGGATGCGCCTTCATTTTTCGACGAGTTGCAGGCTGCGAGCATTGAGACGAGCAATGCGAAACTAAGCAGCAGCGAGGATGCTTTACGAAGCTTTTTCATCCAAAATCCCTCTCCCTTACTGATTTTTTTATGAGCAAGATCATCCCTTAACGGAACCGATCATGACACCTTGGACAAAATAACGTTGAAGAAAGGGATAGATCGCGATAATAGGCGCAGTCGCTATGATAATGACGGCATATTTGACCAACGCGGCGATTTCCGCTTTATTGTTAAGCGCCGATGCCGTCGAGGCATCGATTGTGCCTCCTGCCATCGCGGACATCTCTTGCAGAACAAGAATCTGGCGCAGTACAAGCTGCAGCGGATATTTCTCGGCATCGTTCAAATAGATCATGGCCGAGAAATAGCTATTCCAATTCCCTACTCCGTAGAATAACGCCATTACTGCGATAATGGGCATCGATAACGGTAGGATGATGCTTACGAACAGCCTCAGATTACTGCTACCGTCGATTTGCGCGGCCTCCTGCAACTCTTTCGGAATCGATGTCTGAAAGAAGGTACGGCATACGATGATGTTCCAGATCGAAGCGGCCGAAGGGATAACGATCGCCCACATCGTATTCACCATCCCAAGCTCCTTGACTAGCAAATAGCTTGGCACGAGCCCGCCGCCGAAAAACATGGTCACAATAAACATGCCCATAAAGAAGTGGCGACCGGACAAATCTTTGCGGCTCAGCGCGTAAGCTGCCGGCAGCGTGACGAATAAATTGATTGCCGTCCCTACCACCGTGTAGAGGAGGGTATTGCCATAGCCTGTCCAGATGCTCTTGTTCTGGAACACGCGCTCGTATCCCTCGAACGTAATGCCCTTGGGCAATAGCCACATCTCGCCGGATCCGACGAGTTTCGGATCGCTGATCGACGCGCTAAGCATATAGATGACCGGATAGGCCACCAGGACAAAAGCAAGGATCACGAACGAATAGTTGAAAGCAAGGAATATCTTATCCCTACCGGAAACTTTCATGGTGGACATCATCGGCATCGCTCCCTTCTACCATAAGCTGTTTTCATTCGTGCGCCGTACCGCTTGATTCACGACCACTAACACGATCGCATTGATAACCGAATTAAACAATCCGATCGCGGTCGAGAAGCTGTACTGGGCATCCACGAGTCCCGATCGATAAACGAAGGTCGAGATTACGTCCGACGCTTCCATGTTAAGCGAATTTTGCAACAGCAATATTTTCTCGAACCCGACTCCAAGCAGGCTCCCCATATTCAGTATTAATAGGATCGTCATCGTAGGAACGATGGCGGGAATGTTAATGTGGCGAACTCGCTGGAACCTCGATGCTCCGTCAATAATCGCCGCTTCATGCTGACCCGGGTCCACGCCCGAGAGCGCCGCCAAATAAATAATGGTACCCCAGCCCGCGCTCTGCCAAACGCCGGAAAATACGTACATCGTTTTGAACCATCGGGGATCCGTCAGGAAATCCGGAGCATCGAAGCCGAGCCACCCGATCAGATGAGCGACGATCCCCGACGATGGCGACAGGAAGGTGATGATCATCCCCGCCATGACGACTACGGAAATAAAATGCGGCGCATACGTAATCGTCTGGGCCGTCCGCTTGAAGTAACCGTCTTTGATTTCATTGAAGGCAAGCGCCAGTATAATCGGAATAGGAAACCCGACAGCAAGCTCATAGAGGCTAATACTGAAAGTGTTCCATAATAAATCCCAAAAGTAGTAAGAATCGAAGAAACGGATAAAATGATCGAACCCCGTCCACGGGCTACCGTAGATTCCTTTCGTAGGAACGAAGTTCCTGAAAGCAATTTGAATGCCGTACATCGGACCGTAAGAAAAGATGAGGAAGTAGAAAAAGGCCGGCGCAATAAAAAGGTATAGCTCCCAGTTTAGAACGATCCGCCTCCACGTTTTGTTTCTTCCCTTCTCGCGCTCCGGAAGCACCGTGCCTTTAATGACACCGCCAGCCTCACGCATGGAACCGCTCCCTTCTTGTTGTTATAGTTGTGTGCCGCTCAATACATCCAACCTTACCCGACGGGCTAAAAACTCGTAAATATGTTATTTTAGCGCTGGTCTGGAACCAAGACAGTCAAGGAAAACGCTAACATATCTTAACGTTCTGACAATTCAGGCATTTCATCCTATGTGTCAATTTTGTTGACGCATTTAAAATATGTTAACGCTTTCGCAATTTTTACCTATTGCAATTATTGAATTATCAATTGATTATTGCCGATCTCTTTGACGGAGTTGTCTATTTGCGCATATTCATGTCAATAAACATGACACAAAATTTAATCGAATAGTTTCAATAGCAAACAAACCATTAGCGAATACCAATGGGTAGATGCGGATTGTTGATGGGCCTGTGCGAATGTACTGACCGTAGCTTCGTCTAAACATAAACTAACAGGGTGATGCACAGTCACAATAAACATTCGGTGGTGACTTCTTTGAGCGGATATTGTGGTGGTGGTGGAATGCAAGCTGCTGCATTCGTACTCGTCCTTTTCATTCTCTTGGTAATTATCCTTCGCGCTGGATACTAAGCTTCTAGCAAACAGTCCAACTACCCCATCATGCCGCCGCATGATGGGGTAGTGCTTTTTTATGTCTTCGGTTATCCACGTCTAGCCAAGCTCATTCCTTCCGTAGACAAGCCTCCGAATCCTCTCCATTTCAATAACATAGAAGAGGATTCGGAGGCTTGTTCATGTCTATTATTGCCTAGCCGACCAGAGAATCGCTAAATCATTGGCATGCCGCTTCTATCCCGATTGCAGAAAGGAGATGTCTGCTTGTATTCACCGCATGCAGCATAGCAGAATCCAATAAATCCGTTGGAATGGGTCGGAAGAATCTATGAATCTCGTAAGTCAAATCTCCCGTATAACCTACATCGTTCAGCCCGCCCATTACTTCCTTCCAATTTATATTACCTAAAAACGGAAGCAAATGGTCGTCCGACAACCCCGAATTGTCTTGGATATGAGTCGCTTTCAACAGGGAGCCTAGCGCGCGTATGGATTCGCCTTGATTTAAGCCTTGCACGTTTCCATGTCCGGTATCCCAGCAGGCGCCGAACAGCGGATGGTTCAAGCCTCCGACTAACTCCGCCAATTCCTCTGGCATCGCGCAATAGCTTCGTAGCTTACCGCCCCCTCTTGGACGATCGAACATGTTTTCCAACGCTATGCCCACGCCTGTTTCCTCCATCGCAGGTAGCAGCTTCGCGTATACTTCGCGGTTAAATTCACGTTGCTTCGCATAAGTCTCCCCGCTTTGAAGCGAAATTTGGTTAGGGTGAAAGACAACCCAAGGTACGCCTAAGATCGAAGCCGTACGCAAGGACCGCTCCGCAAGCGCCAGAAAGGCCTCGATATGACGGCTTGAATACATCGTATCAAAGGCAGGACCGTTAAATGGTCCGTGCATTTGCGTAAACGCGATATGATGTCGGTCCGCTGCTTCGCGGATTTCCCGCGCCCAGCGTTCTTCTTCCACCCAAGATTGACTTAACAATCGCGGCACGTAATCGGTATAGTTGAAGTCCAGGGCTTCGAAGCCGGCGGACTTGCATCTTTGAATCGCTTGTGCAATCGGATAATCCATTTCGAACATATGAATAGATGTGGAGATCTTCATCTCTGCAGCGCCTCCTTGTCTCCTAAAATATAACGGCGAATAACCCAGGCTACCCCGTCCTCCGCATTGGTAGGCCCAATCAGCTTGGCCAGCCGCTTCAACTCCTCCTCCGCGTTGCCCATGGCAATCCCAAGGCCAGCAGCCTGTATCATGGACGCATCGTTCATCCCATCTCCGACCGCGATAACCTTCTCCATGGAAATGCCCCGAAGTCGCGCCAGCTCGTTGATTCCCGATGCCTTGCTGACGCCCCTGGCGTTAATCTCGCATTGATGCGGGTTAGCACGGCTGATCTCGACCTGACCTAACCATTCATAGACGGTTTCGCGAATGCGAGCCATGACGCCGTAATCGCTGGACTCCACCACGAACGAAAGCCAAGATGCGTCCTCCGGCTCCGGGAATGGAAGTCCGTCGTTGCTGTAATGACTCCCCTCGCGGGCATGCCCCCAGTAGAGAACGCCGTTCTCCTCCGCCAATTGACGCAACCGGCGAACCCAGGCCGCCTCCAGAAGGTGCTCGCTGAGGAGTTCTCCCGAGGCAAGCCAATTCTGGGCGCCGTTAGCGCATACCATCGGCAAGTTTAAGCCAATCTCGTTCGCCACGGTAGCAAGTTGGTTTACCGGCCTGCCGGAAGCCAAGATAATAAGGCATCCGAGCTCGGACGCTTGGCGCAGCGCCTCTCCGGTCGCATGGCTCAACGCTCCTTGGGCGTTGAGCAGCGTACCGTCAATATCAAGCGCGATACAATGATAATCATAATTCATGGAAACACCCCTCGTTGCTGGTTGTCGTACGCGCGCTCCAAGCCCTGTAGCTATTCTGAAACGGGGTTACTTTTTGCCTGAGGTGAATTCTTGGTACTGCGAAGTCCAAACTTCCGTCAGGATGTTTCCTTCGATCTCCATGTACTCTTGTACGGCCTTATCCCAACCGGCCTCGTCGATGGCTCCGATAATATATTGAACTTGCGCTTCGGCGATTTTGGTCGTGCCGTCGCCGGTAAGATTCTCCGCGGGCGTTCCCGTTAACGTGTACGGGATAGCGGCATCGAAAGGCTCGACGAATTTATAGTTTTTATAGGTTTCCCTCAGCTTCAAGTCGATCTTTCCCGATATATCATAATCCGCGGGCACATAGGTCGGCCATATCGCCGGGTCATTGAATTCCGCCAAATTGTAATAGCCCGAGTAGCGTTCCGTGGCGTTCTCCAGAAGCGTGAAGGTATTCTGGCCTTTGTCTACCCACTCCCAATTTTCTCCTTCGATCCCGTTCATAGTTAACATTACGTTCTCCGGAGAGGCCAAAACCCAATCCAAATACTTGATCATAAAGGCCGCATTCTTGCTTGTACTTGGAATAAGCAGCGTAGAAGAGTATTTGGCGTTGCTTCCCCAAGCCGCGGTACCTGTAGACGGCGCATCCTCGAGGGGAGGCAACGGCTCGTAAGACACGTTGGGATTGGTTTCGTTCATCGTGATCTGGTTGCCGACCATCGAATTGTACCAGCCCGAGTAGGCGCCGGCTCGATCCGCCAGCACAAGATCCTTAATCTGATTGGCATTGATCGTGGCGAAATCCTTCAGGATATACCCTTGGGCATACCAGTTCCTGAACGTGGCGAGCATCTCTTTGTAACCCGGCGCACTAACCGCTGGAATAACTTGGTTATCCTTCAGATACCGCGTGGATTCGACTCCCATGAAGTAGGGCTGGAATATTTGCAAAAGTCCGTTCAGATTCCAGGAGTGCAGCAGCGGGATTTCATCGTTTTTCCCGTTTTTGTTCAAATCCGTCTTTTTGACAGCCGCCATATAGGCTTCGAATTCCTTCATCGTGTGCGGAATCTGCATTCCGAGCGCATCAAGCCAATCCTTCCGGATCGTCGGGGCATAACCGGTCGGGAAAGATTCTCTTCTTGGAATTCCCCAGATAACGCCATCCTTGTCCTTCATGACCTCAAGCGCATCCGCCATGTAAGTCTTGATATTCGGCCCATATTGATCGATCAGTTCGTTCAACGGCATAATGGAGCCCTTGTCCTTCAACGTCGTCCAGTTGACGAGCTGTCCTTCGATAAAGTCGAACTGATCCCCCGAGGCCAGCAACAGATTAATCTTGTCGGGATAAGCATCCCTTGGAATAACTTCCGCTTCCATTTGGATGCCGGATTGTTGTTGGATGATTTCTAGTACCTTCTGATTGTCGGTTCCGTTCTCGCGGGTGGCCAAGCTTCTTCTGACTAGCTTCAGCGGCGCGGTTTGCTTCAATTCCTTGACCTCCGAGCTTGCGTTCGCATCGGAACTTGCCTTGCCTTCGTCTTGTGCGCCATCTCCGCAACCACCCAATACCGTAAATGCCAACGCGCCAGTTAATAACGTAATCATTGTCTTTTTTTTCGTATGCCTGTTCATATGCTTTCTCCCACTCCATCTCTTATAATTTCGCGTTATCAATCAACCTTTAATTGAACCTACGGTCATTCCTTTGACAAAAAAACGCTGCAAGAAAGGGTATACGCATAAAATAGGTAACGTCGTTACAACAATCGTCGCCATGACGACCGACTGCGCCGGAGGGCTCACCTCGACCACGGCATCCGATTGGATCAAATTGTTCAGATTGGTATTGTTGATTATCTCCCTTAGGAACACCTGAACGGGCCACAAATCCTTGTCATTAATGTAGATCATGGCGTCAAACCAGGAATTCCAATGGCCAACCGCATAGAACAAGGAGATGGTAGCCAATGCGGCGGAAGACAGCGGCAGCACGATCCGCAGAAATATGACCAGATCGTTGGCCCCATCTATTCTAGCCGATTCTATGATCCCTCTTGGCAACTGCATGAAGAAGTTCCGAAGAATCAACACATTCCACACGCTTATAAGCCCCGGCAAGATCAGCACGGCAAAATGATTGTACAAGCCCAAGGTTTTGATGAGCAGGAACACCGGAATCAGACCGCCGCCGAACCACATCGTGAACGAAATGATCATGGTAAGCGCGTTACGCAGCGGGTATTCCTTGTTGGACAGCACGAAGGCAAATGCCGCCGTAAACAGCAAGTTGCACAGCGTCCCGACCAGCGTCCGCACAATCGTAATCATATAGGCGTTCACGATGTAAGAGCCCGACGAGAAGACGTACCGGTATCCGGAAGTATCCAAATGCATAGGGAAGATGGAGAAGGGATGAGCCGCCCTGTCCAGATCCGTCATCAACGAACGTCCAAATACGAACGAAATCGGGTAAAGCATGGCCATGCACAATACAATGAGCAGAATCGTATTGCCTACGTCGAACGCTTTCTCACCTAAAGTAAGCTTCAAGGCTATCCTCCTGTTATCGCTACTACCATAAGCCTTCGGAACCAAGCCGCTTGGCTACACGATTGGCCAATACGACCAACACCAGCGCCACAACCGACTTGAATAAGCCCACCGCAGCCGAATAAGCAAACTTAGCCTCCACGAGTCCTTGTCTGTAGACGTATGTATCGAAGTTGTCCGCAACCTCGTAGACCGCCGGACTGTAAAGATTGAATACTTGCTCGAAATGGCCATCAAGAATATTACCCATGCTGAGAATCAGCATGATCGCTACGATTTCCTTAATCCCCGGCAACGTGATGAACCACATCTTGTGCCACTTTCGGGCTCCGTCCATCGTAGCCGCTTCGTAAAGCTCCGGATCGATGTTTGTTATGGCGGCCAAATAAATAATCGTTCCCCATCCGACTTCCTTCCAGATGTTCGTAAGTACCAGAATGGTTCGGAAGTAATGAGGATCGCTGACGAATGCCACCGGATCTCTTCCCATCAATTCCATCAACGCATTGACCGGCCCGCCGGTAGGCGACAGAATTTGCAACACCAGTCCTGCGCACACGACCCATGACAGGAAGTGCGGCATATAACTGATGCTTTGCACCACTCTCTTGAACCAGGCTTTCCCCGCTTCATTGATCAGTAACGCCAGAATAATCGGGGCTGGAAAAGCAAAGATCAACAGATATACACTCAACACCACCGTATTTCGCACCAGTCTCCAGAAATAGATGGAGTTGAAGAACAAGTTGAAATTCTTCAGTCCTACCCAGTCGCTATGGACGATGCCCGAGAAGCCGTTCATACCCTTATAATCCTTAAAGGCAATAATGATACCGTACATGGGCACATACTTGAAGACGAGAAAATAAAGAATGCAGGGCAGTGCCAACAAGTGAAGATACCGGTATTTCCATACCTCCGCCAAGACTCCCTTTTGTACTGTTCGAACCGAACGTTTCCTATTTGGCGCGGCGATCGTGTTCAGGATCACATCCTCCTTTCTTTATCATTTGTCCAACCGCCTTAAGTGTAGCTATCTCGCCTCTAAAGCGTAAATCGGAATATCTGACAAACGATGCCGTTTTCTAGTAATCCTGACTCCACAATCTCAAAACGGATACCACTAAACAAAAGAATCCTTGATCTATCAAGGATTCTCGTTCCATTCGATATGATAGCCCTTCACGTATTTGCCGGGCGTAACGCCCTTGATCTCCTTGAAGATCTTGATGAAATACTTGGAACTGCTGAAGCCCACGCACTCCGCTATGTCCTTGATCTTGTGATCCTCCTCTTGCATCATGGAGCAAGCCTTCTCAATTCTGGTCGTGTTGAGAATCTGCACGAACGTATTGCCAGTGCGAGCTTTCAGAATTTGATTAATATAGGTAGGGCTTAAATTCACCTGCTCGCTCACGGATTCCAGTGTGATTTCCTTCATAAAGCTATCTTTAATATAACTGGCGATTCGGTGATAATATTTGCTCATTCGAGTGGCTTTATTGGCTTCAATCACATCGACGATCCTTCGGATCAAATCGGTAAAGAAGATTTCCACCCGCTCCATGCTATTCAGATTACTAAGTCTCTCGATGCTGTATTCCTCGCCGTAAATCTCATTAATGGAGAAGCCGAGTTCGTTGATTAACGCCATGAACGTACTGTTCAAGTGGAAGACGAACTGGTACATATTCCGGTAGCTCTGGTCCTTGCTTATGCCTCCCAGCATTTCCATGAACAACGCCAGTGCCTCCGCTTTCGAGCAAGCGCGAATGTGGTTTTTGAGAAGCTCCTCTTTATCGTAGGGGTAATTGTATTCCGTCCTATTGTCGTGTCGGATCTCGCTGGTCAGCATTATGCTTCTTCGGCCGTACAATATTTTGTGTTTCAGCAATCTCTGGGCTTCCCGGTGGTTTTTCGAGATGTTAAGAAGGTCCGTGGGCTCGTCGCTCACGATCGCGGTTATCGAAACATGCAGGCTATTCAGCAGGATCTGCTGCAACTCCTTAATCTTCGTCCGAAGCTCTCCGGCCCCCGCCGGTCCGATCTCCAGCGCCACGACGATTTGATTGGCATTATTCACCAGCCCGAAGCTTCTGACGTGCTTTAAGCTGAAGTATTCCGTTATCGCTTCCATGACGGAATAGAGCAATATACTGTCATTCTTTGCCTGAATGCCGCCGTTCTCCTCATCTACGTCCAGTTCGAACAGCATCAGCGTCAAGTCCGTACGCGGAAGCTCCAACGAAAACAGCTTAAGATTATAAATGATCTCCTCCCAGCTTGCATAGACGCCCCGCATAAGATTATTGAGAATTTTCTCCCGGAATACGGGAACCGTTAGCTCCAGCTTCTCCTCCAGCCGCTCGTGATTATCCAGTAAATCCAACACCGCATCCCGAATGCCGCCAAGTTCATTGCCCTCTCCGATGCTTCGGCGAGTCCTCGCGTGAATGTGCCTGCGCATCTCATTAACCGGCTTTACGGCACGCATCGTAAACAACATGGATACGATTAGGCTGAAGGCCAGCAGGACAATACTCATCAACAGAATAATGTTTCGGATCAATTGAATGCTTTTAGCGATTCCGCCGAATGGATACATGGCCACGTAGGTCCATCCCCGGTTATTGGCGGTATTGTAAACCACGATGTGGGATTTGCCCTCTTTCTTCGTAATAAAGCTGCCGCTGGCATCGGAAAATTCGTTCTGCATGTGAGGCCAACTACGAATATCCTGATACAAATCTTCCTTGGATCCCGAAATCATAACTTCCTTCTTGCCGTTGAGCACAAGGAACGGAGCCTCGGTTCCATCCGGCACATGATCGAGAAGCTCTCGGTATACCAATGATTGATCGATATTGATAATGAGAGCTCCATTGTAATTGTTCGCCCGATCCAGAGGGAGATGGGCATATACCGAGAACACATCTAAACTCTGAGGGCTATTGTTCCATAATTTAACGGGATGAGTATCGGAGACGATTAACGTTCGGTTGTCGTTGTTGTACCACTGCATAAAATGTTGGTCGGGAAATTGAGCCACGTCGGTAATCCCATATTCGGTAGAGATAATCTTGCCGCTGTTCTTTAAATATAAATAAACGGAATGAACATAACGATTGGAAGCCTTAATTTGATTGATCTTCTGATTGATATAGTCCCAATCGGCAAATTGATCGTCGGAAGCCGCGCTTGCCATAATCCCGTTCAAACGACTATCCTTATACGACTGCTTGGAGGTATCGATGATATTATCGACGACCAACTCCACGGATGCGGAAAATTGATTCAACGCTTGTTGATTGGATTCTCCGAAATTCTTGTATACCATTCCTTTAGCCTCTTGATAATAGACAGTACCTAGAATCGCGATTGGGACAAGTATTAACAAGGTAATGAAAAGCTGTATTTTGAACATTAACATCCGACCTTGAATCAGCCGGTTAACGACTTTGAATCTTGCCACGCTAGGTCACCGCCACAAACAGATTATAAGGAATATTCATATTGTACCGATCAACCGTTTGCCTTGCGTTAACAAAGTATCAAATAAACATTAAGTGGTTGCTCCTGCGAGGACTACTCGAGGCTTTTTAAGAAAAAGAAACAGCGTCATCCTGGACATGCTGCTACCGTCCAGTCTGCGCTGTTTTGTTAAGCCTTCTGTTCGTGATTTCAATTATTCCTTAATTGCCGTCTCGATGAACCGATGCAGAATAGCCGCAACCTCGGCTCGGGTAATGACGCCTTTCGGATCGAATTTTCCGCCCGGCTTCCCGGTGAAGATTCCCGCCATAAAGAACGTCTTAACCGCATCTTTCGCATAAGTCGAGATGTCTGCGTCATCTTTGAATCCCGTATTCTCTTTGACTACGGGGAGGTTTAATCCGGCAACCCCCGCGTATCTCATGAGAATAACGGCCAAGTCCTGCCGTATAATCGGCGCATTCGGATCAAACTTGTTGTTCCCGATCCCCCCGGCGATTCCGACATCGCGTACCCACTCGACATAAGGGGCGTAATACTTGTTGCTGTCCACGTCATCGAATGAATTCTCGCCGTACTTGCTTACGTCCAAGCCGTAATGCTGTCCGAGAATGGTAGCGATCATTCCCCGGGTCAATTCCGCGTTCGGACTGAACGTATGATCGCCGGTGCCTTTCATTAACCCGTGCGCAACGACAAAATCCACGTCATCGTTATACCACGCGCCTGCTTTGACATCGTCGAGGTTTGGCTTATCCGTCGGCTTATCCGTCGATTCGTCAGGAGGAGTTATGACGATCTCCTCTTTAACGAACGATGCGCTAATGCTGTGACTAGCGGTCACGTTACTGAAGCTATAGGTTGAAACGTTGCCGATATTTTGTCCGTCCGCGGTAACGCCGGCAATCTTATAGCCGTCGTTCGCTTTAATCGTGAAGCTTTGACTTCCGCCTCTTACCACATTGACCGTACCGGAAGGCGAGATACTGCCGTTCTCGCCCGCCGAAGCGGTAATCGTATAGTACGTCGGAGCCGATCCATCGGAGCTGCGGGCTTTAACCGACACGCTGACGGTGACCGTAAGCGGAACGTCGTCCGGGTTGGTCACTCCGTCCGGCAACGTCACCGCTCCGTTTACCGTGAAGGTCTGAGCGGAAGCAAGAGACGGGTTGTAGGAACTGGAAGCCACGTTCCAATGAACAGCCGCCGGCATGGTTGTGGTGCCGCCGCCGTACGTCGCTAAGGTGACTGACGCGGGCAGCCCGAGTGCTTCCGCCGTTTTAGGAGTGCCGTTAGCTAGCTCCGCGATATTACCCGGCTGCACGATTCTTTGCAGAATGATCGGCTGAACCGGCTCATCCGTAACGGTCACGGTGCCCGTGCCGACCTTCGTGCCGTCGAAGGCGGATGTCGCGGTCACGGTCAGGGTTGTCGCAGTCTCGTCTGCGGCAATCGTCAGCGTGCCGTCATTCGTAATGGCCGTATTTGCTGCTTGGTTACCGTAAACCGCCCAAGTGACGCTCTCCGGCGCGCCACCTTGCGCGGTAACGATCGCGCGGAATTTCTGCGTTTCACCCTTCTGGACCTCGATCGTCGCAGGGGATACGGTCACCTTCGTGACGGATGGGGCAACGCCTGCCGCCGTTTGATAGGTATAATACCAGACCCGCGCCTTGTAGAACGTCTCTCGGATTTGAGTCCGCTCTTCTTTGGTGTATCCGCCCTGGCCGTCCGGTCGGTAGATTTCTACCTTTTCGGTGTTCCAGTTGGGATTCAGCGTTTCGTTAGGCACCGCGCGAATGATCGTACCGGAGAATGGCTGGTTGCCGATGGATTTCATGTTCTTGCTGTAAATATCGTTGTATCCTTCATAGTCCGTGCTGACGGTTAGGGTCGCGGCATTGAACTGGAACACGTTATCTCCCGTGACGACCCAGAACAGATCATTGTTCCCGTAAACCGGATATAGATCGTGACCCCAGGCTCCGATATCTCCTTGGACGAAAGGAAGATCGGTAGCTAAATCCTCTTGAAGCGTTAGAACAGGCTGCTCCGCCGTACCGGTAATCTTATAAGCGACTACCTGATAATCGCCGATTGCCCAGAGCACGTCACGCTTCGGATCCCAGGTCACGCCGTGAGCTCCCGGCAAGGAAACTCGCGAATAATAACCGTTGCTATCCCCTTGCGAGGACGCGTATAGGGTAATCGCATTGCCGGTGCTGCTCGCGACCGCGATATTGCCATCCGGCAGCAGTTCGATGGAATGGGGATTGTTCTCTACGACATTATTGCGAGAGAACAGACTCTCTCCCGTCTCGTAGTCTATCACTCCTACGAAGCCGCCGGAGGCCGTCGTAAGCGCCACGTATCCGCCGTAAAAATCGCTGTAGCGCAATTTCGCGTCGCTTACGTTCGTATATTTTCCGATATTTCTAAATCCCTCTGCGGTAGTCGGCTTCCAGCTCCACACAACGGAACCGCTGTCGTTCCAATCGGGGCTGTTCTGATTGTATACGACAATCTTGTTGTCCTTCTGGTCGGCGCCTACCACCATCTCCGTGTCCGCGGACGATGGAACGGTAGAGAGCGGATATGGGCCGTCCGAGTTCAGAGCGGCTTTGTTCACCAACACGCGCAGGGAATCGCCTTCGGCGCCGTTCACGATGCGCTTGACCGTCATATCCGACCGAACATAACGGCCTTTATCGGTAATCTCGGTACCCGCAAGATCATAAACCTTAATTTCGTTCGCTTGATCGAATCCTTGGATGAAATCGCCGATCGTGGTCTTGTGGGCAATATCGGTAACCGTGCTTCGGCCTCTGTCGATCGTGTACTCGGACGAAGTAATCAGCTTTTTGAACGGGATCTTGAAGGACCGCGGGGTCGCCACGGCTCCGGTCTGTTCGCCGTAGTTCTTCATTTGCAGCTCGTAATGGTCGGCATAGACGTAGATCATCAACGACTGCACGACCAGCGGCTGCGCGGCCGAGAGCGCTCCTGCATTAAAGCGATTGTTGTAATAACTGAGCGAACCGGCGAAGCTGGAGACGAAACCGCTGGAACGGGCGTTGCGGACAGGCTCGATGCTGCCGTCGGCATTGTAGGGAGTCACGCGTTCATACGTATCCCTTTCGATAAATTGCTCCGGGCCGCCGTGATCATGTCCGTAAATGTAAAGCAGATTCGGATGATCCAGCAGAATTCTTTTCAATTCGGCTTCCATGCCGTTGCTGTTATGAAGCCCATAGTCGGGGGTTAACCCGCGGGAATCCAACAGGCCGTAATGCCCCATCACGATCACTTGTTCCTCTTGACCGATTCCGGCTAGAATGTTCTTCACCCATTCGATCGATTCCGGAGTATATATGGAGTCGGTAATGGCTCCATCGCCATTATAAGGGGTGTTGATACCGATAAAATGAATGCCGTCGATCTCATAATGGTAAGCGATAAGATTGGTCTTCCGGACGGCATCCTCGTAAAGAACATCCTCATAGGCTCCAACGTCGGCCTGCATCATCGCGTCGATGTAGGCTCCCGAATTGTATTCGGTAAGGCCGACCTCGTAATCATGGTTGCCGTTGGTATAGAGTACTTTGCCGTCTTTGGTCGTTTGTTTGAACGCATCCGTCATTTGGGAGGTAACCTTGTCGAAGGTCGCATCATCCCAGATCGGCGATCCGTGGGTACTAATGGAATCGCCCGAAATGATCACGACGTCGGGATCCTCTTCATCTTTGATCTTGGCCATCGCCTTGCGGGTTTGCTGCCGGACGGTGTCGGCGTTATCTTGCAAACCATAGTCGATATGCATATCGCTGAAGGCCGCGATCGTATAGAGCGGTTCTTCGTGTTCCGCGGAGTCGCTGATAAACTTCAAGACCGGATAACCGTTTACGGCATCCATTTTCCAACGGGTGTCGAAATCCCAGTTGATGGCCTCATAGGCCGCTTTCTGCGCAAGCTCCGCCGGCGTCTTCAACGAAATATACTCGTTCACGACATTGTCGTATCTGGACTTGGACGTAATCCGGTACGGATTCTGATCGGAGCCCTCGTCTCTCTGCATCATGATATCTTCGCTAGCCAGGTTATTGCTGCCCTTAACAGGCGCGGGCGTATTGGCATAGAGACTGCCGATGTCTTTGTTCGTGGAGCCTTCCGTTAGAACATCCCATTTGTAGTGGATCGTCCCCTTGTAGGCAACGTTGTTGTCAAAGGTAGAGTTGTTCGTCAGGACGCCCGCGATCAGCGAAGCGTTGAAATAAGTAGCGGTAGCGGTGGGCGTGGCGTAGTTATAGATGTCGCCCATCGCGATGTTGCGGCGCACGATGCTATTGGTCGTCGTACCGACGATTCCGCCTGCCTCCGCGACTTTGAATGCCGTGTCGCCGTCGATCTTAACGGTTCCGTTGAAGAAGCTGTCTTCAATGGTGGTTCCATCGACCGTGGTCGTATAAGCCGAGCCTACGATTCCGCCGACGACGTGATCGTGATCACCAGCAGCCCCGGATACCGTTACGGTAATTGAGCCGGTGACCTGAACGCCGGAGATATGGCTTGTCTGGCTCAAATAGCCCACAAGGATCCCGTCTTGCGACCGCGCCACCGACGTGAAACGACGATTAAACGACGCGCCCTCGATAATCAGGTCCTTGATTAAGGCGCTGCCGACGGCGTTTCGGATAAAACCGGCATTCCCCCCCGTATCGCCGGCTACGATCGTCAATCCGGTAATTTTGTGCCCATGACCGTCGAACACGCCGCTGAAGTTATCTATCATAGGGAAGTTCCCAGTCAGCGCGATATCCGAGGTCAAGATATAGGCTTTCGCGCTACTGTAGATCGAATCGCTGTCATTTATTTTTTCGACGGCGAACAGCAAATCTTCTTCATTCCCGATTTGAAACGGATCGGCCGCGGTGCCATCGCCGAAGAGCTGATACGCATTCTCGTCTTTCTTGAACGACAATACGGGATATCCGTTTACGGCATCCATCTGCCAACGGGTGTCGAAATTCCATTTCATCGCTTCATAGGTAGCTTGTTCTCGGAGATCCGACGGCGTCTTCGGCGTGATAGCCGCGTTGACCACATTGTCGGTGTTGGGCTTCGTCGTGATCCGGTACGGATTCTGATCGGAGCCCTCGTCCCGCTGCATCATAATATCTTCGCTAGACAGGTTATTGCTGCCCGTTACGGGCGAGGGCGTATTGCCATATAGACTTCCGATATCTTTATTAGCGACGCGTCCCGTTAAGACATCCCACTTATAGTGAACCGTGCCCTCGTAGGCAACGTTGCTATTAAGAGGCGAGTTGTTCGTCAGAAGACCCGCAATCAGCGACGCGTTGAAGTAAGTGGCGTTCGAGTTCGGGGTCACATAGTTATAGATATCGCCCATCGCGATGTTCCGACGCACGATTGTATTCGTCGTGAAGCCGACAATGCCGCCAACCTGAGCGACTTTAAAGCCTACGGTACCGTCTAACTTAACGGTTCCTTTGAAGAATGAGTCTTCTATGACCGTACCGTTGGCCGTGCCCGTGTAACTCGAGCCTACGATGCCGCCGACGGCGTGATCGTGGTCCCCCGCGGCTCCGGTAACCGACTCGGTAATCGAACCTGTGACCTGAACGCCAGATATATGTCCCGTACCGGTCATATAGCCAACGAGAATTCCGTCTTGCGTTCTCATCACCGACGTGAAGTTACGGATAACCGATGCATTCTCGATAATCAAGTCTTTAATCAATGCGGAGCCGGTGGCGTTCTTGATAAAACCAACGTTACCCGTGGTGTTATTAGCCGCGATGACAAGTCCGGTAATCTTGTGCCCCTGACCGTCCAATGTGCCGGCGAACGAGTTGATCATGGGGAAGTTGCTCGTCAGAGCGATGTCCGCCGTCAAGGCATACGTCTTCGAAACGCTATAGGTCGCGTCGCCGGTATTCATCTTTCCGACGGCGAATAACAATTCCGCCTCGTTGCCGATTTCATAAGGGTCATTCATCGTGCCGTTGCCGGCAAGACTCGATACAGGCTCGGCTGCCGATGCCGCCATCGGCGGTATAATAGTTAATATCATGGAAAATAACAGGAGAATGCTTAGCAATTTAGAGTATTTCTTTGATGTGATTTGCATGATATAACTCCCTATCTTTGGATGATATTTACATGAATATACGACAGGTTCCAGAGTTCAGGCTACACCACCTTTATCTTCTGCTTGAAAGTCATAACCTCGAGTGTAACGGTCTATTGTTAACTAAATTCTATTTTTGTGTAAACCCAACTTCCGCAGAAGAAAAAAATGGGTTTGGGCTTGAAACAACCTTAACAGCCCTCGACCACCGATAATATCGGTCGAGGGCTACTCCATTTTATAGTTAAGACGGCGCACCAATAAATAAAGGCCTCTCAGTTGTCCTGAGAGGCCTCGAATCTTATTCAAATCAAATTTACAGGTCTTTTTTTACCTCTATTACATCATGCCGCCCATGCCGCCCATATCAGGCATTCCGCCGCCAGCGCCGCCTTTGTCCTTCTCTGGCTTATCGGCGATAACCGCTTCGGTCGTCAAGAAGATGGCCGCTACGGACGCAGCGTTCTGCAACGCGGAACGAGTAACTTTAACCGGATCGATGATTCCGGCTTCGAACATGTTAACCCACTCGCCGGTAGCCGCGTTATAACCCGTGCCTACGGCTTCCTTCTTCAGACGCTCGACGATAACGGAGCCTTCTTGGCCTGCGTTAGCCGCGATCGTGCGAATAGGCTCTTCCAGTGCGCGAAGGATGATGTTCACGCCCGTTTTCTCGTCGCCTTCAGCGCTAACCGCTGCAACAGCGCCGTATACGTTCACGAGTGCCGTACCGCCACCGGAAACGATTCCTTCTTCTACTGCCGCGCGAGTCGCGTTAAGAGCATCTTCGATGCGAAGTTTGCGCTCTTTCAACTCGGTTTCAGTAGCTGCGCCGACTTTGATAACCGCAACGCCGCCAGCCAATTTAGCCAGACGCTCTTGCAATTTCTCGCGGTCGAAGTCGGAAGTCGTATCTTCGATTTGCGCTTTGATTTGGTTTACGCGGGCAGTGATGTCCGCTTTGTCGCCGGAACCGTCTACGATGATCGTGTTTTCTTTGTTTACGCGCACTTGACGTGCCGTACCCAATTGTTGTACCGTCGTCGATTTCAGTTCAAGACCCAGTTCTTCGGTGATCACTTGACCGCCGGTAAGAGCCGCGATATCTTGCAGCATCGCTTTGCGGCGATCGCCGAAGCCCGGAGCTTTAACGCCGACGCATGTGAACGTTCCGCGAAGACGGTTAACGACGAGCGTGGACAACGCTTCGCCTTCGATGTCTTCCGCGATGATCAGCAATTGCTTGCCGGATTGAACGACTTTCTCCAGTACCGGCAAGATCTCTTGAATGTTCGAGATTTTCTTGTCGGTGATCAGGATCAACGGGTTGTCAAGGTTAGCTTCCATTTTATCCGTATCGGTAATCATGTACGGAGTAATGTAGCCGCGGTCGAATTGCATACCTTCTACGACTTCAAGATCCGTGTTAAAGCCTTTGGATTCTTCGACCGTGATAACGCCGTCTTTGCCGACTTTATCCATGGCGTCCGCGATCAATTGGCCGACTTCGTCATCCGCTGCCGAGATAGCGGCAACTTGAGCGATATCGTTACGGCCTTCGACCGGTTTGGAGATCTTTTGCAATTCCTCTACAGCCGCTCTAACCGCTTTGTCGATTCCTTTACGGATGACCATCGGGTTAGCGCCCGCCGTTACGTTTTTCAAGCCTTCGCGAATCATCGCTTGCGCAAGAACGGTTGCCGTAGTCGTACCGTCGCCGGCAATATCGTTCGTTTTCGTTGCGACTTCTTTAACAAGCTGCGCGCCCATGTTCTCGAATGCGTCTTCCAGCTCGATTTCTTTAGCGATCGTCACGCCATCGTTCGTGATAAGCGGGGAACCGAATTTTTTCTCGAGAACGACGTTACGGCCTTTCGGTCCGAGCGTTACTTTTACTACGTTCGCCAATGCATCTACACCGCGAAGCATTGCGCGACGCGCGTCTTCGCTGAATTTAATTTCTTTAGCCATCGTTAATTACCCTCCTTAAGATCTGTTCCTATAGGCTGCCGTTTACGGTCGCCCTATGATTACCGATTCCTGCCGCAAGCTTAAGTAAGTCTTAACCGACGATTGCGTGGATATCGCTTTCTTTCATGATCAAATACTCTTTGCCTTCGTACTTGATTTCAGTGCCCGCATATTTAGAGAACAACACACGGTCGCCTTCTTTTACCTCAAGCGCGATCCGTTCACCGTCTTTAGTCAAAGCTCCGCTACCCACCGCGATAATCGTTCCTTCTTGCGGCTTTTCTTTCGCGGTATCCGGCAATACGATACCGCTGATCGTTTTTTCTTCTTTTGCGTTCGCTTCCACAAGAACGCGGTCACCCAAAGGTTTAATCATTGTAAATAGCCTCCTTCTTAAGTAGGTGTATGTTTTTTTCTTGAAGCCATCATTCCTGTTAGCACTCGATTGTGTTAAGTGCTAATAACCATTTTCTATGATACGGTTTTTGCCGATAGTTTTCAAGTCCTTTTACATTAAACCTGCACAAAAAAAATACGGATCCGCTTTTATCGCGGATCCGTGACGATATGAAGGTTATTCCATCGTTATCTTCTGAGAGATCTTGCTGCTAAGTCTTGAAATTACCGACCAAGCCTTTCAGTCGTGTGGCCATCGAGCTCAAATTCTCGGCCGTACGCGCCATCTCTTCCGTGGAGGACTGTTGCTGCTCCGTCATCGCGGATACTTGCTCGGTGAACGACGCGGTCTCTTCCGTTATGCGCGAGATATCTTGGATCGACTGGACCACCGACGTGCTTCCCGCCGACATCTGTTCGACAGATGCGGCCACGTCGACGATATTCGCGCTTAGGCTACCGACCTTGTCCACGATATCCCGGAAAGTCTCTTCGGCGTTCTGCATTCCGGACACGGCCGAGAATACCTGACCGGCGCTTTGCTCGAACATCGCGGCCACTTGTCCGATATCGCTCGACATCGTTCCGATCGTATCTCCGATCTGAACGGCGGATTGCTGCGTTTGATCCGCCAGCTTGCGGATTTCTCCGGCTACGACCGCGAAGCCTCGGCCATGCTCGCCTGCGCGAGCGGCCTCGATCGCCGCGTTAAGGGCAAGCAGGTTGGTCTGATTCGCGACTTCGGATATATAACCGATGACTTCGCGAACCTGCTCCGATTTGTCGTTCAAGCCTCTTACGACTTCCTGCAAAGAACGGAAAGCTTTCTCTACCTGCGCGATTTCCCCGGACGTCGATTGCAGCAATTCGGAGCCTGCCGCCGCACGGCTCACGGTTGACTGAGCGGCATCGGAAACGCCCGTCGTCGTGGCCGCGACTTGATTAAGGCCATCCAACGTCTCTTGCATCGTAGCCGATATTTCTTGGGACTGCGCGACTTGGGTTTCCGATCCCGCTGCTACCTTCTCCACGGCCTTGGAAACTTCGCTGCTCACGCGGGCGTTCTCGTCCGCGCCTTGCTTTAACAGGATCGCGGACGCCGCAAGCTCCGCCGTGCTATCGCGAAGCTCCCTCATCATCTTCTGCAAGCCGTCGAGCATATGATTCGCCGCTCCGGCCAGATCGCCCATTTCGTCCGTAGATCTAATATGTATGCGTCTCGTAAGGTCTCCGCCGGAGGAAGCGATATTCCGCAGCGTCGACGTCACTCCGCCGATCGACTCGCTCAAATTGCGCGCTAGCCAAGTCAGCCCGAAGCCTGCGGCTCCCGCCAAAACCAAGAAAATGATAATCACTTCGATGAACAAGGTTTTATGCTCCGCAAGGTCCATTTCCATGAGCAAGAGCACGAATGCCAAGCCCAACAGCACGATCAAACCAATGAAACCCAACGTCATTTTACGACCTAAAGTCAAATTCCGCATCCCCAAGTCCCTCCCGAATATAACAACCGATGTAAGCCCTTTCTTGAAACAAGTGTATCATAATTTTCCCGAATGGAATATCGAAATTTGGTGCTTTTTGCTTCTTTTTGAGGAGTAAAGCTCTCGTGCTTTAGTCCCGTATCGGTTGTTTGCCTATGGGTCGGTTAGTCCGTTTCATCCAAGTCTTTTTCCTCACGCGCCTTCATCCGTTTGCCATAAGCCATCCGGGACAACAGAACGCTGACCTCATATAACAAGACGAGCGGTACGGCAACCAATATATCCGAAATGAAATCCGGAGGGGTAACCATGACTCCGATGAGAATGAGGATGAACCAAGCGACTTTCCGCATTTTCCGCAACATCTGCGGATTTAAGATTCCGATGCGGCTCAGGAATAAAATAACGAGCGGGAGCTCGAACAGCAATGAAATGGGAAGCAAAATATTAAACAAGAACGAGAAGTACTGGGTCACTCCATAGGTTTGCTCCAGTCCCAGGTTAAACGTAATCTTCTCGGTAAATAGAAACGCCATCGGAAACACGACGAAGTAAGAGAACGCGAGTCCGATTAAGAACATGATCAACGCCCAAGGAACGAATTGCAGCGTCGCCCTCTGTTCTTTCTTCCCTAAGCCCGGTCTTACGAAAGCCCATAATTGAAACATCGCGAACGGAATCGCTACGATGAAAGAAATGAGAATCGCGAACTTCATGTAGAGACCGATTGCATCCCACGGCGAGAAGGCGTGAAGATCCAGATTGTCCACGGGAGCGGCATCCACCAAATAGTCGAAAACGGGCTGCGCTCCGAATAGCCCTCCCACTAGTCCGAGGACGAATACGATCAAACAATAGATTATCCGTTTGCGAAGCTCTCCCAAATGCTCCGTTAACGGCATCCAATCCTCATCCCGCAAGGGGGTTGGTTTTTCCTTCATCACAGTTCGCCTCCATGCAACAATAGGGCTGTCCCTTTCGCAAATAATTCATCTGCGCAGAGGGACAGCCCCTTAGTGTGTTCCTTGCCGATTGCCGATCCGTTATTCAGGAAGTCGCCGTTCAACTTTTGGCAGTTGTTGCGTCTCCTCCGCGGAGACGTCTACTCTGTTCGCCTGGCGATCCTTGTCTTTGGAATCGTCCATCAGATCGTTGGCGCCCTTCTTGAATTCCCGAAGCGTGCGGCCGAACGCTCTTCCCAATTCGGGGAGTTTGTTAGGCCCGAACAGCAATAAAGCGATGAGCACGAGCAAAATAATACCCGAAGCACCTATTCCGGACATTTATAAAACCTCCGTTCTTCTGCGGGCTGCAATCAACCCGATGGTTTCTCTTATCAACGATGTAATCCGCCGTAACCCATTGCGACGATATCGTCTGTCACGACCGTATCTCCAGCCAGTATTCTAGGCAATAAAACGTCAAATGAAGTATAAGGGTCATGCATGACGCATCCCGGCAAGCCGAAAATCGGCACGCCACGCAAATATCCGAACAGTAGCATCGAGCCCGGCAACATCGGCGTTCCGTAGCTTACGACGTCCGTTCCGGCTTCCGCGATGGCTCCGGGAGTACGGTCGTCCGGATCAACCGACATTCCGCCCGTCACGAGTATCATATCATACCCTTGTTGCAGGAAATAGTGAATTTCCTTGACAATTGTATGGCGTTCGTCCGGCACGAACCGTTGCTCGGCGACCTCGGAACCTAGCGCCTCCAGCTTGGCTCTCACGGCCGGACCGAACTTATCTTGGATTCTTCCCGTGAATACTTCGTTGCCCGTGGTCAGCAGCCCCGCCCTCAACTTACGGAAAGGACGAACGCTGATCGGAGCTCTGCCGTGCTTATCCCGGTAATCCATCGCAATGCGCTCGACCGCTTGAACTTTAAGCTCCGGAACGATAAGCGGAATCGCCCGGGTCGCAGCCAGAGTTTCTCCCGGATGGATGACCCGATTATTGATAATCGTGGCCAGCGCGATCTCGCCCAAGCTATTGATCTCGTCCACCACCTCGCGCTCGATGCATGCTAGACCGGTAATTCCCGACTTCACCGATACTTTGCCTTCATGAGGGGCGCCGAACGTCGTATTTAATCCGCTTAAAGCGACGGCCATTCGATGAGCCGCGTCGTCCTCGTGAAGATCCGTATCCGCGAGCTCGATTACGTAGAGGTTCTCTTTGCCGATATCCTTCAGCTTCGGAATGTCGTCGCTAACGACGACATGGCCTTTGGAAAATAGTCTGCCTTTGAATTCGCCGGGAAGGATTTGCGTTAGATCATGGGCTAACACCATGCCAATGGCATCCTCAACCTTCACTTCCCTTAAGGAAGAAGAACTGATTACGGTAGTCTTCTCCCCTTTCGGATTATCGGAAGCCGTCATCCGCCCAGCTCCCCTCGCAACCCCTTCACTTGATCCAACGCCTCAGGAAGCACGTCCATAACGGCCATTAGATGTTCGTGGACTCCTTTGGGATCTCCCGGTAAATTCAGGATCAGCGTGCGGCCCCTTATCGCGCAAATCCCTCTATATAACATGCCTTGACGCGAACGTTGCGTAACGGCCGCCCGCATCGCCTCGGGAATCCCCGGCACGATCCGTTCCGCGATCATCAGCGTCGCTTCAGGCGTAACATCGCGATAAGCGAGACCTATACCTCCCGTAGTCAGGACGAGATCGGCTTGAAAATAATCGACCATTTCGATAAGGGCGGCGCGTATTTCGTCTTGATCGTCCGGAACGATACGGTAATCGACGATATCTCCCATCAATTCCTCTTCTATTAATTCTCTTATGACCTGCGCGCTCGTATCTTCCCGTTCCCCGCGAGAGCCTTTATCGCTAGCCGTCAACAAGGCGACTTTCCATCGCATCTTTCATCCCTCCGCTCCCAATATACGAGCCTGATCGTCGTTCCAATAAATTATTCCGTTATCAGGGCATAGTCGCCGCTTTTGCCGCCCGTCTTGGTCAACAGCTTGATAGGGCCGATAACCATATCTTTCTGCAAGGCTTTGCACATATCGTAAACGGTAAGCGCGGCAGCGGAAACAGCGGTCAAAGCTTCCATTTCGACTCCCGTTTTACCCGTTGTCTTTACCTCGGCGGTAATCGTAAGCATGTCCTGCCCGTTATCCGCGAAATGAATGTTCACCCCGGTTAACGGAAGCGGGTGGCACATCGGAATCCAATCGGACGTTTTCTTGGCCGCTTGAATGCCCGCGATCTGCGCGACGGCAAGCACGTCGCCCTTCGCTATCGAGCGCTCCAGAATTCTCCGCAGCGTCTCCGGCGCCATCGTAACTTGGCCTTCGGCAACGGCTACTCTCGCCGTAACCGCTTTGTCCGAAACATCGACCATCCGCGCCCTGCCTTGATCGTTAAAATGAGTCAGTCTATCCGTCGTTCCGTCCATCATGCTTCCCCCTCGTCAAACCAAATGAAGCGTTCTTCGGTCGCCACGCCGTTCAGCCGAAGATCGTGCCGTTCAAGCGGCAACGGCTCCGTTATGACCTGATCCGAGAAAGCGAACCCGATCCATAACGTCGCGGTTGCGTCGCTCGTCCGTCCGACTCCTGCATAAAGACGATCATAATACCCGCCGCCGTATCCTAATCTCGCGCCATTCGTGTTATACGCGATTCCCGGAACCAATACTACATCTAAAGTTAACGAAACATCCATTAAATCGGTTCGCGTCGGATCGGGCTCCGGAACTCCCCATTTGCCGGGAATCCAATCAGACATGTCTTCGACCTTGCGCAGCTCCATTCCTTCTCCGCCGGGAATGATTCGCGGGGCGTAAATCCGATCTCCCTTTTCCCAGCATCTCTCCATTAGAGGAATTGGAGAGGCTTCCGAGCGGAAAGGCGCATATGCGCAAAGATTCATCGGTCGATCCAATCGACTTCTAATCGGGCTAAGTACTTCATTCTCCACCAAGAGGCACAGTTGCACGGAGCGATTTTCTCTCTCTGCCGGCGTCATGCCGTCTCTGATTGCCACCAGTCGTTTGCGCCACTTTGATTTGTCCGATTTCCCATGTATCTCGACCATTATCCACGAGCCTGCCTTCGGTATCCCATGAAAGTGATATTCTGTTTTCATTTTATCATTTTATGGCTTTATTCGCCAAAACATAACGGTTTGGACTTTTCGAGCGTATTTACGGTACACTTGGAGCGTAGGGTCGATATGAACTTTTCGGAGGGATTCCTCTTGCTTTTACAAGCATCCAGCATTACTAAACATTATGGCGTCACTCCCGTCCTGGACGGGGTTTCGCTGCAGATCAACGAGCGCGACCGCATCGGACTGGTCGGGGTTAACGGAGCGGGCAAATCCACGTTCCTTCGCATTCTTGCGGGAGAATTAACCGCCGATACAGGCTCGGTCTCTAAGCCAAGAGAGCTTAAGATCGGCTACTTGGCACAAAACGGCGGACTGCAAGGGCATCGAACGATTATGGAAGAAATGACTTCCGCGTTCGGTCTTCTACTGGAGCAAGAACGTATTCTGCAAGGTATGGAGGCTCGGATCGCCGATCCGCTCGAGTTGGCAAACTCGGAAAGATACGAGACTTTGCTGGCGCAATATGCCGATCTGAGCGAGAAGTTCCGCGAAAGCGGCGGTTACGAGATGAACAATCGCATCCGGAGCATTCTGCACGGCATGGGCTTCGGCAGCTTCGCTCCCGACACCGAGGTTTCCTCCCTAAGCGGCGGGCAACGAACTCGGCTAGCGCTCGCCAGACTGTTGCTTGTTCAGCCAGAGCTCTTGCTGCTCGATGAGCCTACCAACCATCTGGACATCGATACGCTTACCTGGCTGGAGCAATATTTGCGATCTTACGCCGGCGCGATGGTCATCGTTTCGCATGACCGGTACTTCCTAGACGCTACCGTCACCGCCGTCGTCGAGATAGAGCGGAATGCGGCCGTTCGCTACACGGGCAATTATAGCCGCTTCATGGATCTCAAAGCAGCGGCTTTCGCCCAACAGCTCAAGCTCTACGAACAGCAGCGCAAAGAAATATCCCGAATGGAGGATTTCGTGCAACGCAACATCGTGCGCGCATCCACCACTCGCCGAGCCCAGAGCAGGCGCAATGCATTGGAACGGATCGAACGCTTGGAGAAGCCCGGCTCGTTGCGTCAAGCAAGCTTCTCGTTCTCGACGGAGCGCCGAAGCGGCAAAGAAGTACTTAGGGCCATTAATTGTTCCGCAGCTCCCAAGGAAGAGATGGCTCCGCTGTTTAAGAACGTTACGATCGAGGTAAAAAGAGGAGAAAGACTTGCTCTTCTCGGGCCAAACGGAGTAGGCAAGACGACATTGCTCCGAGCTTTAATCGACAAATTACCGCTTCGCACGGGCGTAATCGAATGGGGTGCAGGCGTGTCGCTCGGTTATTACGACCAAGAGCAGCGCGAGCTTAATCCGGCCAATACGGTTCTGGAAGAAGTATGGAGCGCCTATGCCATGCATCCCGAAGCGGAAATCCGCACCGTGCTCGGCAACTTCCTGTTCAGCGGCGACGACGTTCGCAAGAAGGTCAGCGCCCTAAGCGGCGGGGAGAAAGCGCGCGTCGCTCTATCCAAGCTGATGCTGCGCAAAGCTAACGTTCTTCTGCTCGACGAGCCGACCAACCATCTGGATCTTATGAGCCGCGAGGTGCTTGAGGCTGCTCTGGACGAATATGACGGAACGTTGATCTTCGTTTCCCATGACCGCTATTTCCTGAACCGGATCGCCGACAGGATTGTCGAATTGGCGCCGGACGGCACGGAAAATTTCCTGGGCAATTATGACGAGATGGTTGCCAAAAAACAAGAAATGAAAGAGTGGGAGGCTACCCGCAGCCAAGCATCCGCACAGAATGCTCCTTCCGCGATTAGCAATTACGAGGCGGATAAGCAGGCTAAGCGCGAGGATCGCGCGCGTACCCGTAAACGCGAACAAGCGGAAGCCGACATTGCGCGGCTGGAGGAAGAGATCGCAAAACTCGAAATCGAAATGGCTTCTCCGGAAATGGCGACGGATTACATGAAGCTTCGGGAGAAGCAAGAGCTAACGGAGAAGAAACGGAACGAGTTGGACGAAGCCTTTCAGGCTTGGGAAGCTTTAATGGACGAGTAGGTACACGGAATTACTGGAAATTCGGTTATTCACATCTTTATCCACAGCTTGCGTACAGAAACGGGAATTCGGACATCGTTAAGAAAGTCCCTAATCCCTTGGTACGCAGGCTTTTTTTTGTCGATTTTTGCGATCAGGCATAGTTTTCCACCATTTTGTCCACACAGTCCACACTGTCCACACCTCCTCCATGAAAAACTAGTTCTTTTTTCAGGGGCTTTCAATCGCTGATCTACCAGCGTTTTTTGACCTTGTCCACATTGTGCACAGGGGGTGTGGATAAGTTTGTCCACATTGTTTTCGGAGCGTTAATTGGATATTATTCGTCTGTAATCGTTTGGTTAGCTGCTGCAGTTTTTGTCGAGCAGGAACAGCGATACAAGTAAAAACGACTTCGTCGTTCATCTCTTCGAGATTAAAGCATGCTTCGCTGTATGACTTGATCAAAAGTAGAATGGTAATCATCTCTATTGGAGTTATCAAGCGCTTTTGCTATCAAAGTAGGATGAAGAATATCACTATAGACCGAACTTATGAAAGGAATAGGTCAAACGGAGACCAATAGGAATAAAAAACATCTTTATCCAGCTTTATTATTGAACGAGCTTCAAAAATACATTGAAAAGAATCGTATTTGATAGGGATGACTTACACCCCATCTTACTTCCTACCTTAATAACAGAGGGAGTATTAACTTCTGATCACAGCAGTTACATGGTCTCGCCGGCTTTGGGACGGTAAGCGTCATGTAAGTCTGAGTAGAGTAGAGAACTGAAATTTCATTGGAGGGCGTATGCCCTCCTTTTACTTTTCCAGCTCCCCCTGCATCAAACCGGACGTGAAGTTTTCCCTCATCCGGCTTTCCGATGTTCTTCTTC
>NZ_QRDY01000030.1:27756-47179 GCF_003386205.1 Cohnella lupini | reverse complement strand
GAACTGCCGGTCAGATCCGCGCCCGAGAAGTCAGAACCTTGAAGAGCGCTACCCTTGAACTCCCCTTTGTGTGCGGTAACGCCCGCAAAGTCGCTATCCGCCAAGTTGCTTCCGCTAAAGTTAGTCAACACCTGCCGCTCTAGCGAGCGGGAGAGGTTGGCGACCTCCTGTATCGTTTGTTCGATGTCGCCGATACTCTCAACCGTCATCTTAAATGCCGTTTCATCGTCTTTGCCTTCGGCTTTGAGTTCTTGGTAACGCTCATGTAAATCGGAGAGCAGGTCGGCTTTTAATTCAATAACGCTTTTTACTCCATCGTATGGCGTAAATACGCCGTTCAAATAATTCGTCAATTTCGGATTCATCTCATCAAGTCCCCTCATAATAAGTTTTCTAGTACGCGTTTTGAATACTCCCAATTGCTTTTGTTGCGGACGTAAGCTTCCTTGCCCTTCTCCGTAATCCTGAAATACTTGCGTCTTCCGCCTTGCGATTCATCGCCCCAATACCACTCGATATCGCCGTCGATCTCGAGCCGTCGGACGCTGGAGTACATCGTCGCTTCCTTTAATTCGTACTCGCCGCCCGAGCGCTCGGCAATGAGCTTAACAATCTCGTAGCCGTAGCGGTCTGCTTCGGACAGGATCCGTAATATCATCGTATCCGTATGTCCTCGCAGCAGGTCGGAAGTGATCTTGTTCTCGCTCATACCATCGCCTCCATATCTGTATAATACGGCATACTACTATGACTGTAAAGGTAGTATTACAAATTAATTACTTTGCCTAAAAGTAATGGTCATAAACGTTAAAAAACCATGACCACATGTTCATGTCGGCCATGGTTTTTAACATTTAACTCTATACTGACAGTCTTGACGCATATCTATCGATTAGATGGAGTCAAACCAATACGGTTCCCCCGTCCACGGTAAGGATTTGTCCGGTGCTGAACTTCTCGCGCATAAGGAAAAGATACGCTTCGGCCAAATCTTCGACTTCCCCTACCCTGCCTACAAGCAGGTTCTGTCCGATCCCGTTGTAAAAATCCTGGCGTTCCGTCTCGCTCATCCCCCTCCACAGTTCGGTTCTGACAACCCCAGGACTTACGGCATTTACCCGAATCGGAGCCAGTTCTACGGCAAGAGCTCGAGTCAAAGAAGTAACGGCCCCGCACACGCTGGACGCGATTGTCCATTCCTTCATCGGCCGTTCTCCCGCGATACCTGTCGTGAGGGTGATCGAACCCCCCGGATTGATTTTTCCGCTGCCGTATTTTACAGCTGTATATGCTCCCCAATACCGCAGAGTAAATGCTTGTTTTGCCGCTTCGACATCAACGTTGCTTATATGGTCTACTACAAGGGAATCCCCTGCCGAATACACGAGATGATCGAACGAGGGCACTCGAGCGAAGAAGTTCCGAATATGCTCCTCGTTGGATAAGTTTACGGCATAACCTTCTGAACCCTTCGGCAATTCAAGCAACGCCTTATCCACGTTGCTCTGTCTGCTGGACACGACCACGACAGCCGCACCCTCGCGGGCGGCTGCTTTAGCGGTTGCCAAACCGATACCCGATGTCCCGCCAAGCAGAACTACCCTTTGTTCTTGCAAATCTGAATACTTATGCATATCCTTATCCTCCCGAAATCAAGATTGGATTACTTGCAGGGATAATAATAGCACCCTTAATTTCAAGTTACAACATATATATTTTGTAACTAGCAACATGAGCTTTACGTCCTTCCGGCCTGCTCTCGAGCACCTCCATAAAAAAAGGCCTCTTCCTTATAGAAGAAACCATTCGCTTAGTTCCGTTTTTTAACGCCATTAAGGATCAGGTCAATCACGGAGTTTACCAGGCTTTCAATATTGGGATTCTCCCATTCCTTTGCAAACGCCGGATAATGGAAGCGGGACGTAGCGGTAAAAACGGTCACCGCCATTTCGCGCGGATCGTCGGTCTCGAAGACTCCGGTTTCCATCCCCTTCCTGATGATTTCCTCCAACTGAGCAAATAATTGTTCCACATGAGTCGATAATGCCTCTTTGGAGTTCTGGGTTAATATAGCAAAGTTCTCGAACATTTCTGGATCTTCAATGACGCTCGACCGTTTGTTCTGACATAACGTCTTCAGATAACACCGCAGCTTCGCTTCCGGATCGTTGTTTTCCTTCATAATCGGCTCAAGCGGCCTCGACACACGACTCAGCCAGCGCTCCGTCACTGCTTCCAGTAGAACCGCTTTGTTCTCGTAATGGCGGTAAATAGCCGCGTGACTGACCTTTAGGATTTTGGCGATGTCGGTAATATTGGTTTTGCTTGGCCCAAACCGTCGAATCGCCTCTTCCGCCGCGTTCAAAATGATCTCTTTGTCTAATCCGGATGGGTTCATGCATCTCGTCCTTCCCGCTGCATATATGGGTCGTATTGTAACATAGCCTAATTGCAGATTCCAAAAAAGATAACTTGTAATTGTACATTTGCCCTTGTAACCATTGGCCATGGCTTCCAACACGCCAACGAAAATCATAAACCGGTAGCAAGCGGAGCATATTATTCATTGTATTGCGTGTGAGCGAGAAGAAAACACTCGATAACTAACGAGGTTATAAGCCTTTGTTCTTATGAGGAGTACATTTACCAGTTGCCTTCCCACCTTGTCCTGCATTATATGAAGGGATGAATGGACAAGGGAGGGAACTAGAATGGCGGTTATTTTCAAACAAGTGGGGGGAACGGCTATATTCTCCGCGGATGCCGAAGTCAAAACTAAAGATGGCATCTTGGAGGTCAGCTTCGTGGATACCCAGCGCTTACCCAACGGCAACTTAAATGGAGTGCTACAGGTCTCCTTGAACGGAAAACCTTTGGTTATCTCTACGGGTAGCGTTAAGCCGAAATCGAATGGCGGCAAATCGAAATGCAACCGGCGTCAATTCCTAGTTTATGACGGTAACAAGCTCGATGAGCTTAGCGAAGCATTGGCTCTGGCCTTTGCCAAGCTGGGAAAAGAGTTGACCGCGTTCGAGAAGAGAAAACCGCAATCGCTGGCATTGCCTTGCTTTCTTAGGTTGCCTTTTTGCCGCTTGACGGAAACCCAATTCATCATTGCGTGCAGGCTCAGGGGCGAGAATGCGCAAGACTGCTTGCGGCGAGGGGAAGCCATCTATAACAGCTGTAAGGGTAATTGCTGATTAGCAATTACCTTACTAGGCTTGAAGCTTCTTCAATAAGATAAGAATTATTGTTTTATATGGGTGATATTTTATTTGAAATCATGACATTAGCTTGACCAAACCTTGAATCAGCGCCTCAGCGTTCGAGCCTCCGAACAAACTCGAGAAAATCGTGTATCCCTCGTTAAACGCGATCACCTGTACGGCGATTATATGGGGATCTTTATCTCGCGGAATCCAACCTTGTTCTTGCAAGACGACAATTAACTTTTCGATTCCAGCCACCCATTGGCGGTATTTTTCCGTTAATTTTTCCTGATATTCCGGAAGATGCTTAGTCTGTAAATAGAAGTCGGTCAGAACGACGATCCAGTTATCTACTCCCTTTTGCATTTGGCTAAGCCGAGTAAGGGTAATCGTGATTACTTCCTCAAGCGTCGTATCCGACGGGCTATATTCTTTAGGAATATCCGTCCAACCGCTCGTGATTTGAAACTGATAATCTAGTATATGAAAAAACAACTCTTCTTTACTCTTGAAATGGCCATAGAACGCTCCTTTCGTATGACCCGTTCGTTCCACGATATCCCCGAGCGTTGTAGCTGTATATCCTCTTTCGGAAAAGCATATCAAACCCGCTTCGAGCAATAGTTGATAGGTAGCTTCTCTTTTGAGCTGAAATTTATTTTTTTTCAAAGCGACCGCTCCTTATAAACACTTATAGAACAACTTAAGTTAGTACTACTTTATTATATTTATAGACTCCGAACACTTCCACAACTATGTGATCCCGGTCTTTCGGAAGTTACAATATTCTCCATATTAACACGATTAAGGGCTACCGCGAGGTAGCCCTTTCGCTTCTGGAACATGGATGTGACCAGCAACGATTAGCTCGATTTCACATTATTTATGAGCCAAATTCGCATAATGGGCTGCGAAGGTCTCGCCGTTCTCGATCAATGCGTTCATTGACGGCGGACAACCCTTGGGGAAAAGAACGCCGAGACCATGGCTGTGAGCGAATTCAATCCTCGGATAACACGCTAACCCCTCCCAAACCCGGTACACTCCGAAGTCGCGACTTCTCTCCGCGATATCGTGGAACAGGACGACTCCGTTCCTTGCGAGCTTCGGTATCCAGGTGTCGAAATCGTGCTTGACCGCCTCGTAAGTGTGGTAGCCGTCGATATGAAGGACGTCTATCGATTCGTCCGGAAAATAATGCAGGGCCTCATCGAAGAAACAGCGTACTAGAGTGGCTACATTCGGATAATGAATACGAGCGATGGCGCTGACCGCCTCGAATATAGCCTCGGAGTAATAACCTCCGTGAGGATCCCCCAGCCACGTATCGACGGCGTAACAGCGGGTATTCGCGGCCGAGTCGACAGTCGCCTGACAGAAGCTGAAATAGGAGACGCCGAATGCCGTCCCCAGCTCAACGACGGTGCGAGGCTTTAGATTCCGCGTCAAATCGTAGGCGAACCGCCGATGGCCCGTCCAAGCCGAAAACGTCTTTAAAGTCGGATTGCCGCGATCATATGCAAATACAGGATCATAGAAACTCCAGTTCATGGATTGAACCTCCTTTGAGATGCAATGACAGGTCGTTTCCATAATTTATGCATGTCCATCGAGATTGGAAACGTCTGGCCAAGCCCTCTCCGCTTGAGGCTAACAGCCGCACAAATTGCCTCCTTCTCTATCTCGGATTTCGTTAACTTGTATTTGTTCTAGTCCAGAGTATACGATCCCTATTGTCTTTATCATAGATAGACACCTGTCGAATCGATGACATGTCCTTTTCCGAGATTTCAATCCGAAAATTGCCTGTCTGATGCCATTTATTCGCTATTGGCACATACCTAATTCTAAGCACTAACTTGCCATCCTTTTGTCGAGAGGTATAGCCACTATAAGCTGTTGCACTGGATGCAGCCGAGCCGTTCAACACCAGCTTTCCGTCCTTAATATCCGATGTAATAAAGATGGCGTCAGGATTAACTAGAAACCCCCGAAAAGCATATAAGTAGAAACCTACCGTGAACAACACAAGAACACCAACTAATATCAATACTAAACGGTTCTTTAAAAACAGAGGCTTTTTAGTTGTCATCATGGTGCCTTACCTTCCTTAAATATGAGCGCCCGAACTAGAAAGCGGGGTAATATTAATTGTCTTCTCCATCTTGAAGGTTGTTGAATCAATCGGTAAAGCCACTCCAAGTTGCTCCGTTTCCAACTTTCAGGAGTTGCCTTAACTTTTCCGGCAATGACATCCAAACTGCCGCCAACTCCAATAGCAATTTTGGCATTTAGTTTTGACTTATATTTATGAATCCATCTCTCTGCATAGGGTGCTCCTAAAGCAACGACCAAAATATCCGGCGATAAAGATCCAACTTCTTCGACAATCTTATCTTCCTCACTTGGGTTAAAGAAGCCATGATGCCTACCTAGAATTACAACGTCAGGATGCTTTTCACCAATAACCTCACATACTTTTTGATTAGTGACTGGATCTGCACCCAAAAAATAAAATGACCACTTCTTTTGGTTACCCGTCTCGAGTAACTTTAACAGCGTATCGTAACCTGTAACCCTTTCAGGAAGATTTCCGCCCCTTAAACGCGATACCATAACAATCCCAATACCGTCGGCGGTAATGAGTCCTGCTTCATCTATTATAGAACGCAATTGCCTGTCCTTTTGACAAGCCATAGTGATCTCAGGATTAACCGTAATGACATGAAAAAGTTGAGATCTATTCTGTTCAATTACATCACTAAGAATATTTACTGTACGTTCTAAGGTAATTGCGGGAAACCGAACTCCCATGACTTTAACGTATTTATCCATAGCGGCATATCCACCTTCATTAATATTTTCATAAAACATTTACTCCCCTTCCATAATTTTACCATATAAAACTTGTATTACTGATTATTTATATCCTGTTAATCATGAAGAAAGGACATCCCCACGGGGATGTCCTCAGACGGTTATGGAAATCTTAGATCAGATTGGCAGCATCGAGCAATTGGTAGAGCACTTTAGCTGCCGCTTCGCGGGTCGTAGACAAGATTGGATCGAAGAACAAACGTCCCTGCTTCTCCACTCCCTGCATTAATCCCGCATCCGTTACGGCTTGGATGCTGTCTTGCGCGTAAGCGCCGAATTTCGATGCATCCGCATACGGCTTAATCGGCGTGCCGCTTGTTTTGCTGATATGAAGCATAGTCGCGGCTCTGGCTAGCATGACGGTCAAATCTTGACGCGTGATTGGGTCGTTCGGCTTGAATTTTCCGCCGTTGCCTGTAATAAGACCGGCTTTGTAAGCGGTGGCTACATCTTCGGCGAACCATTCGGTTCCTTTAATATCCGTAAAAGAAGATGTAGAGGATTGTTTGTCCAATCCGATTGCGTTTACCAGCATCGTAGCAAATTCCGCTCGGGTAACCGGCTTCTTAGGCGAGAATTTCGTTGCCGACGTGCCGTTTACGATGAATTTATCCGCAAGCGATTGGATTGGGCCAGCCGCCCATGACGCTTGAATATCGGTAAACGAGATCTCTCTCGTCACGACCGCATAATCCGAGAAGCCCGGACGGATAATCGTAACGATGGTTTTACCATTCGTCGTTTTAGTAAACCTTGAAGGCGTCGGATATACCTGATTCCCTTCGGCATAGAGTACTCCCGCACTGCTTGCATCAATGGATTGATCCAGCAGGAACGCTCTGCTAACCGATTGATCGGGTTTTAACGAAACCTGAGTTTCCACGCCGTTCACAATGGAAAAGGCTTCAAACGTATATGGCGTACCTAACACTGTCGCAGTCGGATATTTCGCCGTGAATAACGACTTGCTGTCAGCACTCGGTGAAATAGTTAGAATTAAGCCTGTATTTTCTGCAAATCCAGACAACACCGATAGCGGAAGAGCTACCGTTGCATCGCTCCACGTTAAAGCGATAGAGCCTTGTTCGGACGCCGACTTCAACAGCTTCACTTGAGCTGCCGTCAAGGATAGCCGAACCTTAGTAGGCGAAGCTTCCGTAGACGCTGCACTGATGTTGAAAACGGTTGGCGACGCCTTCGCGGCATCAAGCGCCTTCTGCAGCTCCGCTTCCGTAACGGTGACTACCGTTTGATCTCCTTGCTTAGTCGCTTCTCCAGTGATGGACGATAGCGTTTGGTTCGACTGAAGAATGGATTTCACCACTTCGGAATCCATTGGCTTGTCGGTTACCGGTACACCGGTACTTCCACCACCCGCAGGAGTTCCAGGATCTGGTTCAGGACTTGGTTCTGGACCAGGCTCTGTCGGCGTTTCCCCGGTATCCGATTGTAGCTTCACATATACGGTGGCGCTGCTGGACTGAGCAAAGTCAACATTCAGCATATCATCGAAATGGGCAGCGATAACCTCCAGATGATAAATTCCTTCAGGAAGCTGCTTAACGAGATCGTTTCCATACTCGTCCAATTCGCCATCTATAAAGCTTCCATCTATTTGCTCGAATGTAATGCTTCCTGGAGCGATCGTATTTAACTTGTTAGCCGCAACGTCTAAATCAAGGAAATCGCTCAATCTGCCAACAAACTCCTCGTCAAAATTAAAAATTTCCACATCGAGGAAGTTTACGTTGCCGTTGGCCAACGTTACGTTAATGTCGATCGGCGCATCAGGCGAGATAGTCGTGCTAGTTAGGGAAAGATTCTGCAAAGCGAAATCATTGTCCGCCACATCATCGCCTACATGAATGACAAAAGGCAGATGCAGGGTTGGTAATCCATCGTGTTCTAGCTTTATTTCACCTTCATACACGCCGTGAATGGCTTCGGTCTTGGCTTTAGCCGCAAGAGTGAAGGGATGACTCGTTTGTGCACCTACGGTAATCGTGTTACTGGAGTCCGTATCAAGCCCACCCAAGGTCAGTTCAATATTATCCGCGCTCGGAGTGACGATCGGATCGCTAGGGTCCGACGTGACGTTGGGATGCATAACTACGGACACCGCATAAGTCAGAGCTTCGTCGGAAGTGTTCTTAAGACGAAGCGGCTTGGAAATAGGCTCTTCTCCGGGAGAGATCGCTCCGAAGCTTAAGCTGCTTGCTTCGCTTTCCATGACCTTCGGAGTCATTTTCGCATCATAAATCGTTATCGGATCCATCGCTTGTACAATTGCCGGTGTCAGAATAGCGTTCGCTACGTTTGCGCGGCCGGCGCCTTGAGAATAAACATCGTATTGCTGAGTTCCATCCAAGGTACTTAGACTATCAGCCGTATTCGCTAGAGCGGCGCGAATGTCGCGAGGCGACCAATCCCGATGCTCTTGCTTCAATAGTAACGCAAGACCGGCGATATGCGGCGTAGCCATGCTTGTTCCGCTGATCCGATTGTACGCTTTATCATAGTGCGCAATTCCATACCCGTAGTCCTTTTCACCGTAAGCGGGCCATGTGGAACGAATGTTCACGCCCGGAGCGGTGAGATCGGGTTTGATGCTATAGTTGCCATCCGAGTTTGGTCCGCGCGAGCTGAAATCGGCAATCGTATCGCCGGGAACGATTGTCTCGTTAAATGGACCGAACGTAAATTGCAGAGGTACATCCGCGTTGGCTGGGTCGGTAATCAATCTAGCCAGAGCCCGTCCCTCGTACCCCGACATATCGAACGTTGGCATGAACTCGTAATTTTCTCCGAGGAAGGCGATAGGACCGATCGGACCATCCCTATCTGCAATGTGCTCAGATAAATCCGCAGCCGTCGTTGAATCTTTAGCGACGTTACCGTTAAAAATAATTGCGGCTTTCGCTCCATTAGCTTTAGCCTTGGCTACTTTATCCACGAAATTCAGCACGCCACGAGAGATGAGAACAACCTTCCCGTGAACGTCTTTATCCATATAATCCCCGTCGTCACCTAATCCTACGTAAACAGCATCCAGTGGCTCGGAGCCTAACACCTCGTTGAAATTCGATCCTCCCGTTTCCCAAGCCATTACCTCCAAAGAGTAAACCGCTTGATTAACCGACAGCGAATCCGTAAAGCTTCCGCTGAAGTGCGAGCTCGTACTGGTTGCTGCCGCAACCGAGATCCCCAGCTGTGCGCTTGCCGGAGAACCCATTGAATAATAATATAAACCGTCGGCGCCGGCATTTCCGTTCGCAATGACTGCCGTGACGCCGGAGAGAACGGCATTGTTAACGGCAATGGAATCCGGCGAATCTGGGTTTTTCACCATATCCGAGCCCAAAGACATGTTGATAACATCCATATGATCCTTAACGGCGTGTTCGATACCGTCTATAACCTGCGCGGAAGACCCGGTAACATCAAAAACATACTTATCTGGATTCCACTTTTTCCCTAAAACTTTATACACATACAGATCTGCCTCGTAAGCAACGCCCTTCTGAACCATTTCGTCGGTCGTATTGGTCGCTCTTCCGACAATCGTTCCCGAAACATGCGTTCCGTGGTCGCTTCCTACAAAGCCAAAGCTGATATCCGGCTCATCCTCGTAGGGGTCATCATCTCTATTAATAGAATCATAACCACCCTTATATGCATCCTTCAGATCCGGGTGTAAATAGTCGACCCCCGTATCAATGACCCCCACCTTCATGCCTTTGCCCGTAAAACCGCCTGCCCAGGCGTCATCTGCCCCTATTTGCTCAAGCGGTTCCGTATCATAGTTGATTTCGGATCCGTTTGCTCCATAGATGGGGGATGCCTCCATCGGAACCGGATAGTAGTTTCTGTTTTTGGAAATGGCTTTGACGCCATACATGAGAGCCAATTTGGGAATATCGGACGCGCTAACCGTGACTTCCATCCCGTTAAGCACCGTATCGTACTGGTAGTTGACTGTCATGGATATCCCCTTGCTGCTAGCTGAGCTAACGAAAGAGGATTGCTCCTTCTTGATTGCACTCTCCGTCGATTGAGCCGAGAAAGAACTTCTGGTGAGCCCCGCGGAATATTGAGCCACAGAAACCGGCTGCGAGCTCAACTGCACGATAACATTGATTTTATCTGTTGAAGAAGTATTAATTTCCGGATCGACGGTGGCGATTCCAATGCTATCTTTGGCTTCCAGAATGGAAGACATAGACGGCGGAAGAATCGATTTATTGGAGCTTATAATATCGGCAATACTCGAACTGGATGACGTCCCGCTAGCAGACGCTTTGCTGCCGTGGTTAAATGGAGCAGCCAACAGAAGAGCAGCTGTAAGAAGGGCGACCGATTGTTTAATCCGTAATTTAGCCAAGTGCTGGTTCCCCATTTCTACAAAAATATGAATTCATTCTTACTTAATGATAGATATAGCATCAACCGAAATATAAGTTCCGCTAGATAACGAGCTTTTTTCTCCCGAATTGACCACTTTAATCGTATGGGAGCCAGGGGAAATAACCGTTGATTCGAATACGACGGTTCGATAGCCGATCGTCGGGCTATACATATCGATTGGATCGGAAGAGACAAGCTCATCATCGATATAGACATTTGCTTTGCCGCGATTCGGGCCGGTAGTCGCTATCAGCTTCACTTGCGTGCCTTCAAACGGAAGCAGGATATAACTGCCTTTAATACTGGTGTATTTTGCCTTCCCGCCGTAATTCTTCTGACTTAGACTAGTCTGCCAAGGGCCGATTGCGAGAGCTGCGGGATCGCTATCCTCTACTAATTCAGATACGCTGAACGCATCTACGTTAATGAAAGCTTTACCGGACTTTTTGCCAGCAGGATCTCTTTTGCCGGTCCATTCGATAGAGACGGTATGTTGTCCATAAGGAACGGATTTCTCGTAAATGACTTGCTTATTCAGAGAATTCGAGCTGTACAACGAAGGCGAAGCCACTTTCACGCCATCAATCGTAACATCCGCAATCCCTTGATCTTGATTCTTAGAGCCCAACCAGGAGAAGTAAGTACCCACGAATGCAAATTCAACTTTTCCTTTTTCATTGATTTGCTTCATGGTGAGACCAGAGTATTGGTTATTGTTGACTGAAGTCCATGGACCACTGAAGACCAGGGAGCTGCTATTGTCCTCATAACCTCCGATTTGATTGTCGGTTGTGACGGTTATCGCGTACTCGCCAGCTCCCTTATGGGCGTAGGCATTCAAATAATAAGTTCCGCTTGTGGCAACCTTGTATTCTATCGATTCCGTCGAAGTTTGCTCATTCTCCGAATACGCTAGCAAATTCTCGTTAGAGTAGGCAATTGTAGTGGTGTCCGGGGCATACAAGAACAGGTCGAAATCGGTATTTGTGTCGCCTGTCATAGAGATGCTGACATTCTCACCGGCATGTAGGTCCAGCGCATATACATCGTTCGGATCCGTATTCATGTCCAATTGATTTGTAACACTACCGCCTAAGAAAGGAGTGCCTGGAATTTCATCATCCGTAAGAGCCTTATAAGCGTTGATCATCCTTTCGCTGGCTACCCTGCCCGCCAATGAACTGAGACGCGTTCCGCTATTTACAACCCGTTGTTTAATAGCAAGCGAGCTTAAAGAAGGCTCTTGACTAAGCACCAGCGCAGCTACACCCGATGCGTTCGCAGCCGCGTAAGAGGTTCCTCTCACATAAACGTAGTTGCTGCCTTTGAAATCCGGAGTCACATTATACAAATTGATCTTGGCGATCTCGGAATCTCTTGAAATGATCCAGTTGTAGCTATCTTTCTCTTCGTCTAGCGGATACTCTCTACCCGCGTAGATCGTATTTGGCACGCCCGTTGCCGTATCGTAAAAGTACTGATCGACGAACTTCAGATGCAAGACGTCCTTAACGAATGGAGTATCGATAATACTAGAATCCTGAGTTCCCGAGCTGTCAGTGGGTCCGTTTAATACGTTAGTACCCGTTAATAACAGATGACCTCCGCCATGAAGGTACTCCGTTAAACTTTGTTGGTCGTTAACCGTTATATTCGATATCGTTCCTCTGTCCGCGGAGCCCGTGAACCAAATGACGGCATCATATTCGCTCATAACCGCCGCCGATGGACCGTCCCCTCCATTCGGCGAGGATTGAACGATGTCGTATTCCTTTTTGATCTCGCCATCTCCGTCGTCGTCTTCCTCTTCGTATACATATCCGTAGCCTTTGAGTAATTGGGTATACTTCGAAAGTTTACTAGAGCTAGCTATCGGAGAAACATTAGAAAGATCATCCTGCACAAGGAGTACTTTAGCGTCAGAATAAGGGGAAGCGTCAAGGTAATCCATCGCTACGTTGAATGCGTCCTGTCTATAGTTCTGGTCTGCATCTTCATCGTCTAATATGTTCTCGAAAGCAATTCCGTTGAAAATAGCTTTGGAGTCATAAGCTTTATCGTAGATCTCTGCAGACAGGCCGACGTCACTTTTTGTCGTGGTGCTCGCAATGGCTTCGCCAGGCGCAGCCACGTCAACTGATTTGTAACCTATATTAGCATCGATGGGAATGTTCCCCTCGTTATCAACAGAAGTTACGGAAAGAATATTAGGGCTATCGTAGGAAGCCGGGTAGGCCGGGATCATATCCGTATTTACTCCCTGGTTACCCGCGGCCACTACGAACAGCATTTTGGAGGACTCGATTGCATCCTTTAGAGCTTCGCTCGACTGGTACATTTCCGCGCTAATGTTGGCGATCTGCGCGCCGTTTTTCTCGGCGTATTCAATCGCTTCGATTAAATCGGACACCAAGCCGTATTCCGGACCGATATACTTGAGCGGCATGATTTTAACATTCGGGGCAATACCCGCTATGCCCATGCCGTTGTCCGTCGAACCTGCGATAATACCTGCCGTTATCGTACCGTGCGTGTCCCCGTCAACCTCACTGTAAACGATATTATTCTCGTCTATGAAATTCCATCCGTTCAAATCATCTGCATAACCGTTCTTATCATCGTCATTCTGATTGAGTCTCTCGCTTGGATTGACCCATATGCTATCTATCAAATCCGGATGATTGATTTCGATGCCCGTGTCGATAACGGCGACGACGACATCGCTGCTGCCCTTTGTAATTTTCCAAGCTTCCGGTGCTTTGATGTCAAGGCCTATTGGTCCTGGGCGACCCTCCAGCTCAGGGTTGTTATAGTTGTATGGTGGAATTTGTCCGGTATTATGTAAAGCCCATTGTAACGGAAAATAGGTATCGTCAGGCAAAGATGCTTGATCCTCCGGCAAGCCTGCTTTGTAAAGCTTATAGTCCGGTTCGGCGTATAGGACGTTAGGATCGTTATTCAGCTTTTCGACTACTTGCTCGATATCCGAGGATGCCGGTAACTTCACTACAGTTGCATCGGCGCCAGCAAGCTTAACGCTGTTCTTCTTAACGCTTGAGGCTAGAATCGATGTCGAAGTCGTGGTGAAGCCTTTTTTATATTTCACGATAATCCGATCGCCGGCATACGGAATATCCGAAATAACAGGGGTTGTCGTTTTAACCTCATAGTCCTCTTTACCTGCGGGGGAAGCAATTTGAACTACTTCTTCCTTCGGAGCATTCTCCGCGGTCCACTTACTTTTCCTTACATCGGTTGCATGCACAAATGCAGGGCTCACCGCGCCGATCATAAGCGACATGAACGCCGCAACCGCGAACGATTTAATCAACTGATCCTTCTTCAAGTTACTAACCTCCTGATTTGCATCAAATTTGCTCGATTATATGAATCTCCCGATGTCCGAACAGTTTATTTGCTAGAATTCACCACGCTTCATATTGGATTAGAGAGCTTCATAAATTTGGATTCTAGAATATTGAACGATTGTAGCATAGTGCAAATATTTAAAGTTAATACGTCTGGATCTATTTTTATTATTATTTATATAATACAAATAATTACTTTCACTTTTTGGTGAGTGTAAATAGAAATTTAATAGTTTCGGGATATTTTACATGACATATCATGTCATGTAATCGTTATGTTTTTAACGAGATAGCCCGCACAAATATATTTTTCGGGGTTTTTCCTTTGATGCGGTAGCATAATGTTTCATTAACGCAAAGAAGTACTTAATCCAATTTTTTATAAAAATAGGCTTTGTTATAATTTACCTATTTGAATTCAGAATCATAAAAAGGAAAATATTTCTTAAAATCGAATTATTTCCACCTTTAGCATTATACAAATAGTACAAATAATTACCCGGTACTCTCTGTTCTAGAACAATCGAAAATAGTACTTTTCTCCTGTTGTGAGACTAAAGCCACCTCCGAATAAGAAGGGGTTTTCTATTGCGATCACTCGACTGATATAATGACCAAAATCAAAAAGAAGCCCATTTGGGCTTCCTTCGATTTTCTATTTGCCGGATAGTCGGATGCCGCGCCAGCCGCTTACATCGCATTGGCCATATTCATTATCACCCACGGCAACCACCGTTCCGTCCGATTTAAGACCAACGGTATGGCGACGACCCGCCGCTATGATATCTTTAGGCCAACTTTTCACCTTTAACGCCTCTCCTAGCAAATTACCTTCAATGTTCAATCGTTTATCACCTTCTATTTTTGATTACATTTTACAATAAAAAGTGATTTAAAGCGGGATTTAAGCATTCAATGCGGTGATAAAAAAACAGGCCGCCGTGACCATTGATAAAGGCGTCATAACAAGCTTTTCTTTTTTACTTTTGGAAAAAACATTCATAGCGGTATTTATGATTAGATAAAATGCGAAGAAATAACATGCACCTTTTGCAATTGGGGATACTGCTCCAATTGCAATTACATTACCTGCTTGTAGTATACATAGTATTGCAAACCATTGAATAATTACTGAAAATGCACAGGCAATTCTCATTGGTTTTGCCATTACTTTGTGTTTACCACTCATTGCTAAATCCCCATATGGCAAACCTAAAGCTAATAATATGTACAAAATAGATACTACCAAAAACAAAAGACTTCCGATCCACGCCGTTATCATGATATCACTCCAATTAGCGATATGCTTTTACTACAATAATTGTATGAACGATAATCATTAATTAAACCCTCGAGCCAATTCTCTGAATCATTTAGCCTTGATATAGCCAATCAAATACTTTCTTTTCTAAACTAGCGATTAACCGCGTAATGCAACTGCACGACACCGCCGCCAAGCAGATTTGTATCCAGAAGCCGAACATCTTTGAACTTATAATCGTTTGCGTCGATCGTAAGATGGAGCCCCTTGCCCTCCAGCACGGGCGCTACATTGAAGATCAGCTCGTTGACAAGCCCTTGACTTAAAAAAGCATTGTGCAAATCCGCTCCGGCCGCTACGATTGCGGTTTGATGTCCTTTCCGCTGCAAGTAGTTCAAAGCTTCCTGCGGCGATCTCGCAATCGTTGCCCCCGGAAGAGCATCAACGCTCTTGGAAACCACAACGATATCCAAATCCGCAAACGGACCGCCACCGCCGCCGCCGCTCGCCGCCATGCCCTCGAAAGTTCGGCGTCCTACAATAAAATTCCCGGCTGCTTCAGCATGCTTCGCAAAATCATCCAGTGCTTCCTTCTTCGGCGGATTCTCCGGACTCGATTGTGCATAGTTCCCGTTGGCGCTTAATGTTGCCCATAAAATAGTTTTCATCTGATTTTTCCTCCTGACGTTCTTTCCCAAATTTTTCGAACGGATGCCGCTACACGATCCGGCCGATCCTCCTGCACATAGTGAGAAGCATCGTCTAGGATTTCTGTTTCGTTCATCGGCAGATAGCTCTGCCATCTGGCCATGGCTGCAAGCGGGAAACCGGCGCTGTCTTTTGTCCCCCACAATATTTGCGCGGGCAGATCGGATAGCGAGTGCAGACCCGATTCAATAGCCGCCAACCATGACCAAGCCTTGCGAATCTGCCTGGGGAATACCCATGTCGGGATTCTGGACTCCGGTGTCGGGAAAGGCGCGGTATACGCTTTTCTCAGGCTTTCCGTCACTTTCTCGGCATAGTGGATGCCGCTCGGAACAATGACCTTGGCAAAGAAGTTACGGCGAGTCTGTAGCCAATATCCTAGCGGCCAGCCTCCCATGACAAGAGAGAACAATTTCATCGGAAGTTGCGTCGCAGGCCACGCCCATGTGTTCATCAAGACGATTCCGCGAAGCTGATCCCGGTTCCGTACGGCGTAGTTAACACCGATAGGCCCTCCCCAGTCTTGGACCACCAGTATAAAGTCTTTCAGATCGAGAAGGCGGATGAAGTCCGATATGGCCTCCGAATGTTCATGCGGCGTATATTTGTATCCGGATGGCGCTTTGGACATCCCGAAGCCGGGATAATCCGGAGCGACAAGTCGGAATTCACCACTCAGCTCCTTAATGATATTTCTGTAAAGATATGACCATGTCGGATTTCCATGAAGGAGAAGGACCGTCGGTCCGTTTCCTTCGTCAACATAATGGATATTTCCATCGCGGTACGGCAACCATCGGTCTTTGAACGGGTACTCCATGCTATCCACTTCAAAAGGTCTTTTCATTTTCGCCTCGCTCCGATTTTTTCGATCTTCTTTTATTTTCTTCTCTCTATTTTCAATGGTAGTGGAACATGGTACATTTGAAAAGTAGTTACATTAAAGTGCAATAGTTTCATAAAATGAACTATGGAGGAATCGCCAATGTTGGATCGCTCTTGCATCGAAGCCATTGATCCATTGCTGGAAATCTTGGATGGTAAGTGGACCCTCCCTCTTCTACTGGAGTTGTTTGTCGGCACCAAACGATTCGGAGAGCTGAGGCGAAGGCTGGACCCGATTAGCCCGAAGACGTTAACGGATCGACTGAGGTTACTGGAGGAAAAGGGAATTATAACGCGTACGCAGTACTCCGGAGTACCCCTGCACGTTGAATATGAGCCAACTGAACGAGGGTGGAATCTGCAGCCTATTTTCGCGGCAATGTGGGCATGGGTTCAGGAAAATAGCTTAAGTGACAAGCATGGGACGGAAAAGATAGCATTGACGTAATGTAACAGAGGCACTGAAAAAGCAGACTGCAAAATGCAATCTGCTTTCCGCCAGAATACTTATTGTTGTTACACCCCTTAACGATGAATCTTATAACGGTTCGGTTTGCTCGCAGCCCGTATTGCTTCCCGTTCGTCGACGGACAGAGATACCGTAGCCGCCGACGCATTGTGCCGCAGTTGCTCTATACTGCTTGCGCCCGATATGGCCACGCTCACCGCGGGATCGCTCAGCGCATATCGGATGGCCGTCTGAGCAAGCGTTCGCGTATCGCCGGCAAGCTCAAGGAGTCTCTCTATCAGTTCGGATAATTCCTCGCGGCTATACTCGAGATAGTCCCGATCCGCCTTGCGCTCCCCGCCCTTCGTGAGGATGCCTCCGGCAAGCGGACCTCGGGCGATCAAGCCGATCTCCTTCTCGGCAAGCAGAGGGAGAACCTCCTCTTCGGCACGCCTGTCAAGCACGCTGTACTGATTCATCACGCTTACGATTCCGCTTCTCCTGACGTATTCCCTTATCACATTCGGACGGATGGACGATATCCCGTAATGTCGGATCAGCCCGTCCCGCTTAAGCTCCTCGAACGCTTCGATCGTTTCCCCGATCGGATCCTCTATCGTTCCTCCATGCAGCTGGTACAAATCGATATAATCGGTCCCCAGCCTTCGCAGGCTCTCTTTGACCGCCGATTGAATATAAGCTTTGGAGGGATCCCACGACCAACCCTCTTTGCCCGGCACTCGCCGGTTGCCGACTTTGGTTGCCACTATGACGTCGTCGCGGCGGTGCCGGATCGCCTTGCCGACGATCTCCTCGTTGCGCCCCTCATCGTAAAGGTCTGCGGTATCGAGGAAATTCACTCCAAGCTCCAGAGCTTCATGAATGATGGAGACGGCTTTGGCCTCGTCCGTCCCTAGTGACATACACCCTAGACCGATCTCGCCGACGTAAATATCCGACCTTCCCAAGCGATTTCGTTTCATCTGCTTTCTCTCCCTGCGTACGGATTTTTAAGTTCTCATTCCGTAAATCCGGCTATCTATATCTACTATTCTACACAAAATGAATAGCTATGGATAACATAAAACCGCTTAGCACTTAGGCTTAGCGGTTTTAGTCGGCAGCTTACTATTTTATCAACCGGGTAGAACGATCTGGGCACTGAATGACCCCATAACATTCGCGTCTTTAGATGAAGTTGCTTTTAGAATGACAGTACGCGGCGAATCGTTGTGTTGAATGCTTAATGTCACACCAAGGGCTGTTTGACTCTGAAGCAAATCGCTAGGATGGTTGCCGGACATACTCCAAATTACGCTTTCCGTCGTCATTTCAATCCCGAACTGGTCCAGCACCTTAGCTAGAAATGGGGAATGAAGGTAGGCGCCCGGAGATGTCATAACAAGTGGAAAAGTATCCCAGGTGCTTATTGTAATGCTTGTAATGACCCTAAGTACCATGGAGTCGATAGCCTGATTAAGCGCTGCAAGCTTGTTTGCCTTTTCTGAAAGATCCGATTGCGGCAGGGCCAGAGAAGCTTGCAATAATGCCCAACTGGTAGCCGTATAATTGATCTCGATTAACGCGGTTGCGTCGGCCGTCGCCTCTTGCAGTCCAACGATAATATCCAGATTATTCTGGGCACCGCTAATCGTTGCTTGTACCGCAGCCAGTCTGCTCGTTAACGATGTCTTCGCCGTGCTGTTCGGCAATGCGTTTACCGTTGTCGATATTACATTATAAGTAGATTGCGCAGAATCGATGGCTGCTTGCGTGTCCGTTCCGTCTCCCGCTAATCCGATTGCTGCGGCTTCGGCAGCGTCTACTTCAGCTGTCGCTGCATTTACTGCATCCACTGCATCCTGTGCATAGTCAATCTCCGCTTGAACCGTCGCAAGACTGCTCATTAACAATGTTTTCGCCGTACTGTTTGGCAATGCGTCCACCACTGTCGATGCCGCATTATAGTCAGACTGCGCAGCATCGATAGCTGCTTGCGTATCCGTTCCGTCTCCCGTTAATCCGTTCGCTGCGGCTTCGGCAGCGCCTACTTCCACGGTCGCCGCGTTTACTGCATCTAATACGTCTTGAGCATCATCTATTGTGGTTTGAACCGCCGCTAGTCTGCTCATTAACGATGTTTTCGCCGCGCTGTTAGGCAATGCAGTCACCGAAGGCGATGCTGCATCCCGATCACCTTGCGCAGCATCGATAGCTGCTTGCGTGTCCGTTCCGTCTTCCGCTAATCCGTTTGCCGCGGCTT
>NZ_QRDY01000030.1:26386-27658 GCF_003386205.1 Cohnella lupini | reverse complement strand
GTCACCGAAGGCGATGCTGCATCCCGATCACCTTGCGCAGCATCGATAGCTGCTTGCGTGTCCGTTCCGTCTTCCGCTAATCCGTTTGCCGCGGCTTCGGCAGCGTCTACTTCAGCTGTCGCCGCATTTACTTGATCCAGCACGCTTTGAGCATCGTCAATTTTGGACTGAACTGCCGTTATTCTGCTATCCAAGGAAGTCTTCGTCGTACTGCTCGGCAATGCCGTCACGGCCGACGATGCTGCATCTCGATCAGATTGCGCAGCATCAATGGCTGCTTGCGTATCCATTCCGTCTCCCGCTAGTCCGATTGCTGCGGCTTCGGCAACCTCTACTTCCGTTATCGCCGCGTTTACTGCATCTAAAGCAACTTGTGCAGCGTCAATCGCAGACTGAACTGCTGCAAGTCTATTCGTTAACGATGTTTTCGCCGTGCTATTGGGCAATGCCGTTAGCGTTGGCGATGTTGCATCCCGATTTCCTTGCACAGTGTCAATGGCTGCTTGCGTATCCGTTCCGTCTCCCGTTAATCCGTTCGCAGCGGCTTCGGCAACTTCTACTTCCGCAGTCGCCGCGTTTACTGCATCCAACGCATCCTGTGCATCGTCTATCGTGGATTGAACCCCCGCAAGTCTGCTCGTTAACGATGTTTTCGCCGCGCTGTTAGGCAATGCATTCACCGAAGGCGATGCTGCATCCCGATCACCTTGCGCAGCATCGATAGCTGCTTGCGTGTCCGTTCCGTCTTCCGCTAATCCGTTTGCCGCGGCTTCGGCAGCGTCTACTTCAGCTGTCGCCGCATTTACTTGATCCAGCACGCTTTGAGCATCGTCAATTTTGGACTGAACTGCCGTCATTCGGCTATCCAAGGAAGTCTTCGTCGTACTGCTCGGCAATGCCGTCACCGCCGACGATGCTGCATCCCGATCAGATTGCGCAGCATTAATGGCTGCTTGCGTATCCGTTCCGTCTCCCGCTAATCCGTCTGCCGAGACTTCGGCGACCTCTACTTCCGCTATCGCCGCGTTTACTGCATCTAAAGCAACTTGTGCAGCGTCAATCGCAGACTGAACTGCTGCAAGTCTATTCGTTAACGATGTTTTTGCCGTGCTATTAGGCAATGCCGTTAGCGTTGGCGATGCTGCATCCCGATTTCCTTGCACAGTGTCAATGGCTGCTTGCGTATCCGTTCCGTCTCCCGTTAATCCGTTCGATACGGCTTCGGCAACCTCTACTTCCGCTGTCGCCGCATTTACTGCATCTAACGCATTC
>NZ_QRDY01000030.1:0-26290 GCF_003386205.1 Cohnella lupini | reverse complement strand
GCTGCTTGCGTATCCGTTCCGTCTCCCGTTAATCCGTTCGATACGGCTTCGGCAACCTCTACTTCCGCTGTCGCCGCATTTACTGCATCTAACGCATTCTGTGCATCGTCTATCGTGGATTGAACCCCCGCAAGTCTGCTCGTTAACGATGTTTTCGCCGTGCTGTTAGGCAATGCAGTCACCGAAGGTGATGCTGCATCCCGATCACCTTGCGCAGCATCGATAGTCGCTTGCGTATCCGTTCCGTCTCCCGTTAATCCGTTCGATACGGCTTCGGCAACCTCTACTTCCGCTGTCGCCGCATTTACTGCATCTAACGCATTCTGTGCATCGTCTATCGTGGATTGAACCCCCGCAAGTCTGCTCGTTAACGATGTTTTCGCCGTGCTGTTAGGCAATGCAGTCACCGAAGGTGATGCTGCATCCCGATCACCTTGCGCAGCATCGATAGTCGCTTGCGTATCCGTTCCGTCTCCCGTTAATCCGTTTGCCGAGGCTTCGGCTGCATCTACTTCCACGGTCGCTGCGTTTACTGCATCCAACGCATCCTGTGCATCGTCTATCGTGGATTGAACCGCCGCAAGTCTGCTTATTAACGATATTTTCGCCGTACTGCTCGGCAATGCGTCCACCGCTGTCGATGTCGCATTATAGTCAGATTGCGCAGCATCGATGGCTGCTTGCGTATCCGTTCCGTCTCCCGCTAATCCGTCTGCCGAGGCTTCGGCAGCGTCTACTTCCGCTATCGCTGCATTTACAGAGTCCAACGCATCCTGTGCGTCGTCAATCTCCGCTTGAACCGCCGCAAGCCTGTTCGTTAACGATGTTTTCGCCGTACTGTTTGGCAGTGCCGTCACCGCCGGCGATGCTACATCCCGATCACCTTGCGCAGCATCGATAGCTGCTTGCGCGTCCGTTCCGTCTCCCACCAATCCGTTTGCCGAGGCTTCCGCAGCCTCTACTTCCGCTGTCGCTGCATTTATTGCATCTAACGCTTCCAACGCATCCTGTGCATCGTCTATCGTGGATTGAACCCCAGCAAGTCTGCTCATTAACGATGTTTTCACCGTGCTATCAGGCAACGCCGTCACCGCCGGCGATGCTGCATCCCGATCACCTTGCGCAGCATCGATAGCCGCTTGAGTATCCGTTCCGTCTCCAGCCAGTCCATTTACCGCGGCTTCGGCAACTTCTACCTCCGCTGTCGCCGCATTTACTGCATCCAACGCATCCTGTGCATCGTCTATCTCCGATTGAACCCCCGCAAGTCTGCTCATTAACGATGTTTTCGCCGTACTGCTCGGCAATGCGTCCACCGCTGTCGATGCCGCATTATAGTCAGATTGCGCAGCATCGATAATTGCTTGCGTATCCGTTCCGTCTCCAGCCAGTCCATTTACCGCGACTTCGGCAGCGTCCACTTCCATAGTTGCTGCAATTACAGCATCTAATGCAACTTGTGCATCGTCTATCTCCGATTGAACCCCCGCAAGTCTGCTCATTAACGATGTTTTCGCCGTACTGTTTGGCAGTGCCGTCACCGCCGGCGCTGTTGCATCCCGATCACCTTGCGCAGCATCGATAGCTGCTTGCGTATCCGTTCCGTCTCCCGTTAATCCGTTCGCAGCGGCTTCGGCAACTTCTACTTCCGCAGTCGCCGCTTTTACTGCGTCCAACGCATCCTGTGCATTGTCAATTATGGATTGAACCGCTGTCAATCTGCTAACCAAGGAAGTCTTCGCCGTACTGCTCGGTAATGCCGTCACCGCTGACATAGCTGCATCCCGATCACCCTGCGCCGCACCTATCGTTGCTTGAGCGTCCGTTCCATCTCCGGCTAATTCGTTCGCCGCGACCTCGGCATCGACAACGTCTGCGGTCGCGGCTAATTCAGCGGCGGTCGGCGGAGGAGTCGACACAGGCGGAGAACCGTTTGTTGGATTGGAAGGAACCGATTCATTTCCAAATTTAGCGGTTACGCCTTCCTTGAATTTTACGGTTTCGGGCTTCTTCTCAAGCGTCGAGCCATTGGAATTTATCGTAGCTTTTTCTATTTTTCCTTCTCCGACTATATTAGCGTTTGCGTCTAATACTAATTCAACAATTGTCGTATCCTTGCTTAAATCGATATTCGTATTCGTCGCATTCGGAGCTACGATTAATTGCTGTACCGACCCCTTGGGAATAATAACGCGAATGCCTGTAGTCAGAATGTCTACCTTATCGAACGAGCCTACCAACTCTACCTTGCTTCCAGCAGGCAATAGTTCCGAAAGCGTAACCTTCTTGACTCCTCCTTCAGCAGCATCGTCCGCTTCTTCAAGCTTCGCTCCGGATTCGACAATAATATCTTGAATAGTAGTGATGCCTTCAATAACGATCCGAATCTTATCGTCCGTTTTGTTGACGATTACGTTTACCAATGCGGAATCCTTAAAATGAATGCTGTTCGACCCGCCGCCCTTTATGGTGGTTTTACCGCTGACGGTTACGTTTTCCAGATATGCTTCGCCGTCTCCGATGCCTTCTTCAAGCAACAAATCACCCTTAATGGATAGGTTCCGCAGGGTTATTCCTGGGGCCTTAACAACTACGTTTCCGTCCACGACTGTCTCGCCGGTACTAGGACCGTACGTGCCCTGCCTACTATAGTTGTAGGTTACGGTATTCCCGCTCAACTTGAAGGCCTTGTCTAAAATAACGATAACCTCTGCTCTAGTCGCCAGCTTATACGGCCGGAAGGATTTGTCAGGAAATCCGCTTATTATCTTCGCATCGATAACCGCACCGATGCCGCCCTTACTCCATGCTGGGCTATTAACGGTGTCTACAAAGTTTCTATAAGAATCCGAATTAGCCAGCTTTAATATCTTGGCAGCCATAACGGCCAATTCTTGACGGCTGATCTTCTCATTCGGTTTGAAGGTTCCATCCGTATACCCTGTCATATATTTTGCATCGACGGCTGCACTAACGTCTTTGTAATACCAATCAGTGGATTTTACATCCTTAAAATCTTTCGAAGCACTGCCCCTAAATCCAAATGCTCTATTAATTAGCGCGGCAACCTCCGCTCTAGTAATTTCATTATTCGGTTTAAAGGTCCCATCGGCGTGACCTTCCGCCCATCCCCGATCTACCCACTGGTTAATGGTAGCTTTCGCCCAGTTGTTGTCGATATCAGATGGACTGTTGGCATTAGTAGCACCTATTGTCATCAATAGGAAGCCTAACATCAGGAAGAAACTGACTATGCTTTTTTTTACTTTTCCGCTCTTCAAAAATAACACTCCCTTAAAATATTCTTAATAAGAGAATGTTAAATGTTGTCGGTAAAATAGCGGTAAAATGCGGATATTTTGTCGGAAATTCATTTGCACTGCCGAAAACGATAAATAGCCTCGCCTTGAATCAAAGCGAGACTACCCTTGTATTCTTATAATTGAATCTTCATGTGTACCTGTTCCGCAAAAGAGGTAAATCCGATACTCTCTAATAACCCGATGAGTTCCTCGTTGGATTTTCTTAAGTTAATGGCTAATCGTTTACAATGAAGCTCTAAGGGATCAACTACTTCACTTATAGCTGCCTTTAGGATATCCACCGCATCGGCGCGGCCCGGCATCGATTCGCATTGGTAAAGCGCGATCGACGTCAACTTTCCGTCTTGTCCGTAAGCCCGTTTATAATACGCATAGCCCACCGCTTCGTTGCCATCGGACACGATTAAGCATTCCAAGTCTTTCGTACTGGACCATTGCGTTTGCCACGAGGCAAAAATCTTGTAGAACGATAGCTCCTTGACCTCCGACGGCTGTCCCTTTCTGATTGCGTAGGGGCGAGGGTTGGCCGATCGCAACGGACTGACGTCCAGGGCTTCGGTATGCTGTAAGCTAATTAACCGTTCGATAATGTCATAGCCCGCATTTCGGTACAGCTTTATCGCGCGTTCGTTCTGGACGAGTGCTTCAAGCAAAGCAATATCCACTTCCAGTTCGCGGTAATACTGCAAATTTCGTTCTATCAGCAATTTGCCGATTCCTTTGCCCCTATGCTCGGACGAAATGCCGGTACCTCCGTTCCAGGCTACTTTTTTCCCGTCTACGACCCGGAATCCGTTCATCGCGAAACCAATAGGTTCATCTTGATCATATACCACTAAGGAGTGCTCCAGGGAAAGCCCTTCGCTAACGGCTCTTGCCAGAAACCTATCCAAGTTCATATCGATGGGTATATAATACCCTTCAAACCCCTTGTTCCAAAGCGCAACCATGTCTACAGCCGATAATTTGCTCATTTTATCGTATGTAATCATCTAACTTACTCCTCCTTCTTTAGGAGTTATCGGAATGCCATTTTCTCCTATTATATCATTGACTCCCCTACAAAAAGCCGTTGAAAATAAGTCCAGGGTTACTCCTTAAGCAGTCCTTAGACCGCTTGAGGAGTAACCCTGGATTAATGCTTAACTTGCTTTCTATTCGATTCGGCTGCACCACATTGCGACCGTTGATAGAACTGCCAAGAAATCAAACCACGTTGGCGATCGGCCGTTTGGCCGTTACGCCCATGCCGCGCCGGATCCGATGTTCGCGGTGTTGGTCGCCATCTTCCAATGAGGGAAAAAATTCAAGTTATCGATTTGGGTCACGGTTACGGGAAGCGACTCGTATTTGCGGAATTAGCCCGGGACTATGTACATTCCAAAATTATCTTAATAAATTAAATAATACTCATATATCGTCTAATCCCTCTATTTTTTTGACATTAAAATTGTAATCCATTAAGGTTATATTCGGGTTTGATTATATAACTAAAAAATGTGTTTATAATTGGAAAGAGATAGCGAGGAGAACAAATGAAACTTATCGACTTAAGCGTTCCCATCAGTCCTAATATTCGCGAGCCATTGCCCGCAAAGATAGAATATTCAACCCACGAAGGTGGAGCAAAGCAAGCGGCGGCCGCTCTTGGCTTACAGCCGGACGATTTTCCCGAAAGCAAAGCGTGGGCGACGGAAACGGTCACTCTCAACACGCATGCGGGCACTCATATCGATGCGCCATGGCATTATTGGCCTACTTCGGAAGGAAAGCCGGCTAGAACGATAGACGAAATGCCGCTCGAATGGTTCTATTCCAATGGCGTATTGCTTGATTTCAGCGCTAAGCCGCCCGGTTACGAGATTACCACCGAAGATCTGATAGCTGAGCTTGGTCGAATCGGATATACTCTGAAGCCGCTCGATATCGTGCTTATTCGAACCGATGCGGACAAACGTCTGTACCATGAGCATTATGCGTTTCTGCACGCCGGAGTTTCAGCCGATGCTACTCGTTGGCTATTGGATCAGGGAATTAAAGTCGTAGGAACCGACGGCTGGGGATGGGATATTCCTCTTAACCTGCAGGCAGAAGCCTATAAAGCTCAACCTAGGGAAGGCGTCCTGTGGGCAGCCCATTATGTAGGCAAAGACCGGGAATATTGCCAGATCGAGAAGCTTGCGAACCTGGAGCAAATTCCAAAGCCGTTCGGCTTCAAAGTCAGCTGCTTCCCAGTGAAAGTGGAGAAGGCTAGTGCCGGCTGGGCCCGCCCGGTTGCGATTTTCGAAGACTAAGGAACAGGAGGAATTACCGATGCCGACAGTTGTAGATTTAGAAAAATATGCTGATCTAATCGTCAGAACTGCTTCGAATATTCAACCTGGTCAGGATCTGTGGATCAACGCGCCTATTCATCTTCCGGAACTCGTGCGCCTGATTGTCAAACGCGCTTATGAAGTCGGCGCGAAAAGGGTCCATGTCGAATGGCAGGACGAACAAATTACGAAGCTCACATACGGACTTGCGCCCGACGAAGCGTTTAAGCAATATCCGACGTGGCGGGCGCAAGCCATGACGGATTTAGCGGAGCAAGGCGGAGCCTATCTGCTAATCAAGACCGACGATCCCGAGCTTCTGATGGATATCGATCCTAAGCGGATTGCGGATTACTCGCGGATCTCCTCGGCCGCCCTCGCCATATTTAGAAAATACATGTCGTCAAAGAGAATGACGTGGTCCATCGTTGCGGCTCCTTCGGACAACTGGGCTAAGCTGGTCTTCCCTGAACTGGATACTCAGTCAGCCGTCGAAGCGCTATGGGAAGCGATCTTCCATGCGGTTCGCGTCAAACAAGACAACCCCGTACAGGCTTGGGAGGAGCATAACAACACCCTGCTCTCCAAGCGCGCTTATTTGGACGGTAAACAATACAAGAAGCTTCACTATCGGGCTCCGGGAACGGATCTCATCATTGAATTGCCGGACAATCACCTCTGGAACGGAGGCATCTCGAATAACGAGCACGGCAATACGTTCAACCCGAACGTGCCTACCGAAGAGGTCTATACTGCACCGCATAGAGACGGCACGCACGGAGTCGTGCGAAGCACTAAGCCGCTGAGCCATCAAGGGAATCTGATCGAGAATTTCAGTCTTACGTTCGAGAATGGACGAGTCGTGGATTTCGAAGCGGAGAAAGGCTACGACTCCCTGAAGGCGATGCTGGACTTGGATAACGATTCGAGATACTTGGGAGAAGTCGCGCTAGTTCCGCACCGGTCTCCGATATCGGATTCGAACATCGTTTTCTTCAATACGCTGTTCGACGAGAATGCTTCCAACCATCTGGCCTTGGGCAATGCATACCCGACTTGCGTTGAAGGCGGCACGACCATGTCCCGCGAAGAGCTGGAACAAGTCGGTCTTAACCAGAGCATCCTGCACGTCGACTTCATGATCGGCTCGGCCGAGATGGATATCGACGGCATCACCAAGGACGGCCAGGTCGAGCCGGTGTTTCGTAACGGCAATTGGGCGTTCTAAGAGGCAATCCGAGCACATCGGGTGATGCCTCGCAAACTGCACAGACCACTCCGCATTCGTGCGAAGTAGTCTGTGCGTTTCTTTAAACGCGATGACCTTTCCGTAATCGGAGAGTAACCAACCGTTCTTATTCGGACTTGATTCTTTCTTCTATTTCTTCCTTCCGTATTTCTGAGCATAAGATAGAATCCGGCGATACATTCCATTGTCTCCCATACGCTTAAGCGGATAGAACTGCGGCCTTGTGTTAACCTCCAGAATCCAAGCCCTGCCCTTGCGATCAAGGGCAACGTCAAGGCCCAGCTCCCGGAATCCTTGCTTGCGCTTATCGAACAGTCGCCCTACCGACACTCCGAGCCTTTTCAACTCAAGCTCCTTACTATTAATAGCGGCTTCTCCGAACCCCGCACCGGACAGCGTTTGCCGGAAATATCCGATTTTACCCCCTTGATTGTAATTCGTGGCTACCTTCTCCGATTTCCCGATTTTCGTAAATAACGCGGTGCTCTTCCATCTGCCATCGTCCTCTTTCTGAACCATGACGCGGATGTCGAAGGGCCTGCCTTTCGTCGAAGCAAGCTGGATGCCCTTCTGCAGCAAAAACGACTGAGCCCGTTCGTATACCGACAATCGCGCGTAGAGGGCATCAAAAGTAGCAAATCGGATTTTCGAGGCATTATGCTGAACGAGATATCCGCTCTTTAGCTTCGTGATGCGATAAATATGGAAGCCTCCCGTACCTCCGTTAGGCTTGAAGAAGACAGTCGAATACCGGGCAAGCATACTTCTAAGCCCGCTTCGGTCAAAGCGTTCCGTTCGGGGAACGTAGTCCCGAATCTCGGAACTCTTAAGCAGCCACTTCGTTTTTGTCCACTTGCTCTTGATGCTAGTACTCGAGTAGCTCCTCACGACATCCACATCCTCTCCGTTTCTATAACATATGAGAGGACTTTGAGGCTTGTTCGTGCTATAGCCCTGCTCCTATGCTTTCCGGCAATGGGCGGAGCACAAGTCATGATCAGGAGCAGCCGTTGAACGCGACTTCGGCATCCTAATACTTATCTAAAAGCTTCTTCAAATACATCCACGATATCCCTGTTGTCAAAAGGCCTGGCATGATTTAGAGAACAAGCGCGAATATACTGGAGCCTCGGGATGATTATGATCTTCGCTAGCAGGGGATCAACGGATAAATCCTCAAGCACCCTAAACGGATCTATAGGCGGATCTATTAGAATGACCTTTCGGGCCACATTGTCTTCATGGAAAGCTTCTACCGTCTGCTTTAATAACTTTGTTCCTCTTGGCGTGCAATCGGTGATGAAATGTACGGATAACGCCGACTTGGCTAAGCGGTTTAACAGAACGGTTTGCGTTGAATCCAGGATGACGTTGATATGGGCATAATAATTAAGGCGCATCTTCAATTCCGATACCACGAAATCCGCCCTGTCCGGATCGTCTTCCAAGTCGCCTTCAATACATACGAAAGGACGCTCCAAGCGATCGGATAAGAACTCGTCCAAGCTTATCGGCTCCATCCCATATTGCCGTAGCTTTGAAGTCCCCGTAAGATCAAGCAAGAGCGTATTCTGCCTACGCGAGACGACTCCCGACCAGGTTAAGGCCGTAGATGTACGACCGGTTTCGGCTGGCCCAACGAAGACGCGAAGAGCATTCTTGATCAGATTATCGACGATCACAACATCCTCTACCCTCTGGGCAAGCAGGATGTTAATGAGCTTCTGCTGGTAATCGATAAGGGTGGCATCCTCCTCGCACAGCTTGAATACGAGGGTAATCAGCTTCTTGATTTTCTCCTCGACGATCGAAAGCGCCACCTTATTTTTTTGCAGATCGCCGATCAGCTTATTCGTCACCAAACCGATATTCTGCGGCAAGAATAGAGGCTGTATCGGCTTCATCAATTCGTTAACGTAAGTATTCTTAGATGGAAATTGCTCATTCATAACCTCGAGCAATTCGGTCACGCTTCTGTCCATCGCCATGTACACTTCGATAATCTCTTTGGAAAGCTCCATAAGATCCATCTGGATGCTCAGCCTTGAATCGACAAGAGTCTGAAGCTTCTCTCGATCTTGATACACCAAATGAATCGTTGCAACGGTACCGAGCGCCTCTCTAACCTGATCGACCCGCGCCTCGACGGTCGCTTCCGCGGAGCTTACGATCGCTTCCATAATCGCGATTATTTTATCGGCTAGCATACCGCGTTCCAGACCGACATAAGCCGAACGATCTATTCCGATCTGCTTCAGTTGGTCAAACCTGGATTCTGCGGTTAACGATTCATTCTTGAATACGCGAGCTATCTGTTGATCGAAAGCGTCAAGAACGTTAACCAGGCCGGCATATTGAATATTCTCGCTCATGAGATCCGATAACACCTGATCCTTCTGAAGCGATTGCCTGAAGAAGTCGAAATCGGCATATTGCCCCATTTCCAAGACCCTTTGCTCCAAGGTTTTCCTGCGCGGGCCCGGTTGGGGCTCCGATTCAGGAATGACTTCGGGCTCAAGTGCTGCGCCCTCTACGGGAAGCAGGATCGTTTCGTCGACCGATGTTAGCGGGAAAGGAGGAGTACGGGAAGCGGAATAGGTCTTGTTGTCCCCCGAACTTATTATTCTGTTATCGCTTCCTATGGATTGAAGCTCCACCGTTTGGTTAAGCCCGGCTTGTATTTCCTCCAGATTGACCTTGCCGACTTTGATCTTCCTGACTTCTCCGGTAATAGCTTCGGCTTCCTGATCCTTCTGATAGAAATAAATGATTTCAATGGAAGGATGCTTTCGTTGTATCGCCGCGACCAACCCTTTACCTAATGCCCCGCTCATATCCTTTGGACTTAGAATCACGGCATCCATATTCGAGATGGCAGGATCGATAGGAAGGGTTTCAATGATTTTGCTCACGTTCGTTTGAAACCCTTTTTCAATCAGGGCTTTCTTGACGAATGGTCCTAACGACGCTCCGTATATCACTTAAGTATCCCCCTATAATCATGATAAATTTGTTCCCTATCGGAAGTTATCCTTATAGCTCTCGAAAAACTGAAGATTTAGCTGCGCATTCCGATTGCGATTATACATGTAAGGGAAGTAATAGCCCTGAACGATATTCGTTCGGTCGGCCCATTGCTGGTCCAATTGATAAGAAACCTTCACGAAGTCGAAAAGGTGGTTGATATAAGCCTCGGAAGCCTCGAATGTTTTCTTGTCCAATTCCGATTTCGTCGCTTCTGTCGACTGGGCAATCCTTGTAATTTCTTCGTAATCCTTGTTAAGCAAGTTAATCCAATCTATTCTCTTCTGGGTCGGCGGCTTGCTTTGCTCCTTCAACCGGGATGTAAGCTCGACGATTTGTTGTTCCCCCTCGGCAATAGCTTGGCTCATGCTTCCGATGGTAAGATTCGCGGAAGCCAGCTCGGACTTTGCCGAAGCATTGTCGGCATTGCCGTATACCTTATACGTTAAAAATCCGATTACCATAAGCAAGAAGAAAACCGAAGAAATCCACAGCTTATTTCCCCCTCGGGAAGCTCCCGAAGTTAGCTTATGAGGCTTAGCCTTATGCAGCTTCCCCTCTAAATTAGATATCGCTATCTCGATTTCTTTAACCATGCTAGGATGCGGATTATCGACATAGATAGATCGATAGACCTCTATCGCCTCTTGATGATTGCCGTTTGCCTCAAGCCGCTTCGCCTGCTGAAGCGCTTCTCCGTTACTAGACCCAACCGGGGATTGCTTAATTGCGACTCTTTCCTGAACCGTCACGATCGCGGCGGCTCCGGCAGTCTCGCTCCTAATCGTCGACTCCATCTTCGAAAGCTCCATCGCCCATTCCGCGAAGGTCGGACATTGAGTAAGTACTTCGCTTCCCCATGCGCGCGCGAATAAAGAGGCAAGAGCATCTCCCCAATTCGTTCGTATGCCATACATCAATAGATCGAAGCGATTGCAGCGACTCTGCATTTCGGTCGGAGCAAAATAGCTTTCGCCCCAGGCATTGTCCATGAAAGTATCCGTGCACGCGCCAAGCATCTCTACGATAAGCATAGCACCGGCGAACCGATCCGCATGCGCCCCCCACATTAACGACTGAGTCGCCGTCTGCTTAGCGTAGCCAGGTGACCCCGCCGGAATATGCTCCGGTCTTTCCAACTGTGACGAGAACATCTGCTCCAAATCTATCAATTGAACATAGTCTACCGGTTTGACATCCCATAGCTTATCGTCAAGCATTGACATAATGACGTTAGGAGCCGATAGATCGCAGTGCGCCAGCCCTCGTTGCTCCATATCCATTAAAGCTTGCGTCAAGGCGAATGCCGCTGAAAAGCTCTGTTTTCTCGTTAAACGTTGTTTATTGAGCAGTACGTCCATCCATGTTGGACCCTCAACCCAAGACATCACGACCGCGTATAGAAGCTCCGGATCCTTAGCCAGAAGCTCCGCATTATTCTGGGGCGTCACGACGAATCGCTCGCATGCCATTAGCCCGGCCATTGCTTTATGCTTCGTTAATTGCTGCGTAAGGAACACCATGGAGGGGTCAACGAATTTGTTACGGAACACCTTCAGCGCTTTCTTCTCTCTATCGTTCTCGCCGTAGAGCAAGTAAACCGTACCTTGGCGCCCTTCTTGGCCATAAGGTACTCCTTGGGCATGGGGATGCTCCCCGAATTGATAGGACTTGCCGTTAATCATGATTCGGGCACTAACTTCCGGCTGAAAGCCCATATCCAAGCCTCCCCTTTCTCAATTCCAAGCCTGCATTTCAAGCACTTCTTCGATTAAATATCCCCGTGAGTGTAGCGATACTGTCCAAAGCTCGATCATATGATCGCCTAGAGTCAGGCGAATTCCCTTCTTTACCTTGATAGATCTGTGCGCGATCTCTTTCCGCAGAACGATTTCGTCTTCCTGTCGATCTATGACGGTCCAAGTTCGATCCCTATAATTTTTCGTGCCGAACATTTTTGCCGGTTTCTTGTAAATCCCTTCAAGCACCTCATTACAAACCGAGTTGCTGGCATACTTGCTGAAACTGCTAATTTCGGCGGTCTGATGTGTTAAAATATAAGCATCGTCCGCTTCCTCCAGGAAATCGTACAGCTCCGGGGGAATAAGCTCCGACCTGCCCTTCCTCATTCCTTTTGCATGATTGGCACCAGAAGAAGTCGTAAATAAGAACAAAACGCCGGCAATAAAAACAGCAATCCCTAAGTAAGCCATAGCTAACCCCGTTTCTAAACAAAGGGAGTGTCGGTATTGAAAACAAGCGAGATAACCCCTGCTGAATTCTCTGCCCGTTTCGGAACCCAACACATAATTCCAGGATCTTATTCCTATTTTGCGTGCGATAATGGCGTTGGCGTCATCAGGGATAACAGCAGTCAATCTATTGAAATCGTCGCGTCTCCCGATATGGATTCATCGGACATCACTCCGGAAGACGAGCTGATGCTATTGTCTCTAGTATGCGGGGATTACAAGCAAACGGTTGATATACCGAGAAGCGATCATCTTCTCGATTATGAAGCACGGAATACCAAAGCGAGTCTTAGACTGGCCTGGATCTGGACCGCCTTCTTCTTATTTGTTGCCCTATGCGTAGCTATTGCCGTCTACCTTTACTAGACTGATCGTCGATAGAGGCAATTGGTTTACTTTTTTAACTTCAAATCATACGGAATGCCTTTTGCTTTATCCGAAGAACCCGCAAAGCCCAAGTCCTCTTGCGCCAATTGGGCAGCCAAGAGTAACTTGCCGTCGATAAACTCGCTTGTGCTCTCCATAGTCTGCTTCAGAGATGCAATTCCGTTGCTAACCCGAGATAACGCGTCTTTCACGGCAATTTCCCGTTTGTCGGACAGGCTGATCGGATGGGTAGGATCGTTCCATTTACCAAGTTGGGTCTGAATGTTTTGCAGGCTAACGCCTGCCTTTTGTTCGAATCGGCGACTTTCCAGGAAAATAGCTTGAAGCTGCTTAGGGTCTAAAATCTTAGTTTTACCGCCCATGGCCAATGCCCTCCAATTCGCTAACATCGATTAAGCTCTCTTGCACGGACGACACGGACTCGGTCAGCTTCTTAATTTCTTCTGCCAAGGCTTCGTATTTCAGTTCGAGTATCTTAATGAACGTCAGGTCGCATGCGGCTGAAGCTTCGCCATATAACGCCCTCAGATCGGATGCATCCGAAAGCAATGAGTTTAATTCATTCGCGATTACCGATATCGACTCATTTAACTGGCTCTGGCTCATATTCCAATCCTCCAATACTGTTCTTATAGAAGCAATTTTCTCGTCGCGTTCTTCTCCGTACGGCTTGAAGCTTCATCGATTACGACATTCGGAACTTCGAAAGCCCTTTGAATCGGCTGTGCCTGAGCTTGGAGCGGATACGGCGCAGCTTCGTCGCGCTTCTCGTACGGGACCGAGGTTGAAAAGAAACGCTCCCAAGCCATCTCGTATTCTTCTCTAATAGAAACGGAGAACGAGACGCTTTTTCTAATCTCCATCGGCTTAAGGATAAAGCTTCGAACGTTGATCATAGCCGTAATGACATGAAGCACTCCGCAGCAAAGCTCAATATCCCGCTCGACTTCTCCGTCGATTAATGCGAGATAAGGAGCTAAGACGTGCAAAGGCTTGGGAGCCGTTCCATAGAACCAGGCTACCGTCTCCTCTTTCCCTTGGTTGCCCCCGACTAAATCGACTAGGCTCTGCAGCGTTTCGAATCGATCGGCTAATATGGTGGCCTGGTCGTACACATCCCTGTGAATGTAGTAATACCAATCCTCCTTGGCCAGTACGAGAGTGTTAACCATTACCGGTAAATATCTTTTTCTCGAAACGACTATCATTCGTATTCCCCCCACTTAACTATGCGGTACGATAATCCCGGGATCTAACGCTTGCCCGCCAATGAATACTCCGAAATGCAAATGAGGGCCGGTCGTGCGGGATCCTGAATTGCCAGACTCGGCGATCTGTTCATATTGCTTCACGGTTTGTCCTTGAACGACTCGATAACTCGATAAATGACCGTAAAGCGTTTGAATTCCATGACCGTGGTTCACAATGACGTAAGTTCCGAGCTCCGAGTTCTCGGATGCTTCTTCCACATAACCGTTAAATGCGGCTAAGACGTGCGTTCCGATCGGAGCGCTCATATCCATCCCCTTATGAAAGGTCATAGCCTCTCTAGTCAGGGGATCTAATCTCATTCCGAACGGCGAAGTCATTTGCACGGGGATAGCAAGGGGCGAACTGAAACTCGATATATCCCCTAAGTCGGGATAAGACCTAGCTAGTTGAACCTTTGCTTTCTGCTTATCCAGTCGATCGCTTATGGCATTCAATTTAACTATGTCTTGCGTAGATTGAGAGAGAGGCGGCGCTTCGACTGCTTCTTTTTGCGATTCCATCCAGCCATTCCTAGCCTGACGTCTAAGATCCAGTTGGTCGGATACAGCCCTGTACTTGGAATCAAGCTCCAAGATATAGGGCACTTCCTCCTCCTTGCTGTCTCCCATTTGCACGCTAATCGAAGTAAGCTCGTCAGCTAGGGCATAGATCTCCGAGTCCATGCTCGCTAATCTGCTTGCATAATACTGATCGTGCAAGTCATAAGCCGAAGATAACATCGTATTCGTATTGACCTTATAAGACACGACACGATATTCCTCTTCCAATAGATCGAGCTTCTCGCCTTCAATTTCCGGGTCGGTTGTGGCCATCCCGTATTTCCCCAGCAGTACGGAGGCATCTTCTGCATAAGCCAACGGCTGAAGCCATAGCAGCAGCGTCAGCAATAGGATCAGAGTAACGACTCTTTGCATGCAACCCGCTACCTCCTCTCGTATGTTGTCGTTCATTCATCGCATATACAGGGCATCGAAAAAGTATCCATTTAATGCGGCTTCCTTGATTGAGGTGAATAAATCGTCAATCTCGATACTGCTTGGCACCTTATCCGCGTAAGCGTAATATTGGATATCGCCCCTCGTATAACCGGCAACCATTCTAGCCGTGGCGATCTTGGTGCCGGCTATGCTGAAGCCATCGATAGGTCTAGCCGTCGACAGCGTCACGCCCTGTACGAGGGCGAGGAAGCTTGGACCTTCAATGGAATTGACGCCGCTAAAGGTCGTTAATTGACTAGGGATGTAGAAGGCGTTCTTCCAATTGGGATTATCCTTGTTCGTATCGTTAATGCTGTTCGCCATATCCGTAGATATCAGATTGTTGATGTAGGCATGCGCATCCTCCCTGGACATGGGGCCGGTAGCCGTTGGAGGCAATCCCGCTTCTTTGGTTAAGCTGCTGCCCGTTAACGCTATCGTGTCTTCAAGTCCCATGTTCAAGGCATAGCTCGTCCCGCCGTAAGTGTAGGAATACGGAGTTTTCATTCCGAATACCAGATCCCAGTCCACGTCGTTCGCCGAATTCTCCGGATAATTTCCGCCGCCGTTCCTGACCAAGCGTGGCGAGGCCAAGTAATATCCGTCGTTAGTCGCTACCGCGGCTACGGGAATATAATCCTTAACCAAAGCCCGATTCTCTGCGGTGGGCTGTAGATCATAGTTAAAGCAAAAAACGTCTATGAACGTATCCAACGCCAGCTGAGGATCCATCGTGAACGACATCCCCTCCGAGTAATCCATGTCCAGATTACTGGTTTTCAACATCGCCATAGCTCCCGCATCGGATGCGTAATCTATGGCATAAGAGAGCTTCAATCGTTCGATTTCGTTGTTTTCTTTGTTTACGTAATTCATATAGCCTAACAACAGGGCCGCTATGAACAGCACGGCCACTATATTAACGACGCCAAAATTCCTGCTCATGATCGGCCTACTTTCTCACCATGCCGGCTAAGGTCTGATCGAACTTAGGAGGGCTTAAGTGCAAGAGCCTATACTGAATTCTTTGGGCGGACGTATAATCAACCGCCTTTACCGTAATCTTGATGATATCTCCTTGGTTCCAAGACGTCAGATCATCGCTATACATGTAGGAGCTATAGGTTCCTCCCGCTCCGTCAGGGTTAATGACCTTCATGTATCTTTTCACTTCGGCATCCATAGTGACGCCGTAAGAAGATATTCCCAAATAAAAATCCGATAAGTCCTCTTGGGACAACCTGCCGTTATCCGCAACCTTGTTGATCATATTCGTCATCTCGTTCAGCACGCTTCTATTCATGGTCAGATCCTTGCTCATCGTATTAATGACGAGCGGCCCTCCCGCTAGAACGGTGAAAGCCAGAAGCACTCCCAGTATTTTATTGAAGATATCGGTCATGCCCGCTGCCCCCTAGGCTCTCGTCAATCTGCTTTCTTCTATGGCGTATAGCTGTTCTTTAATAAGCACCCCGCAGTATATACTCGTTTCTCCCGAAGCTTCCTTATATTTAATCAATGAGACGACTAGCCCCTTGGCGCCCCGTTTCGGCGAGCCGTATAACATTCCCTTATATTTACGGTTAGGATCCAAATAGCGGAAGAGGTTCTCCGCGATCGCTCCGCGGGCGCAGGTTGCCTCTTCGACAATGACGGACGTACCTTTCCTGAAAGTCGGTATTAGCAATCCGAGTAGCTTCATTTCACTCATCTCCTCAGGGATTAACTCCCCAGAATCTCATTCCCGACGGACCGGAATACAGCGAGAGCCGAACGTTCACGTTGGCTGGCAGGGCGGCCTTAGCGTCTTGCAAATACAGAGCCTTATTATTTAAGAAGGCCGAGTCTAACGAAAATTCGGACGGGGAACCGGATGGATTTAGCGTTATCTTCTTCGGTTGCGGAGCATATTTATCGGCTACGACCAGCATCAATAAAATATCGTTCGCCTTAATCACTCTCCGGGTAGGCACAATCTCGCTTTCCGTGCTCGGGGCGGCTTTCTCGATTTGCACGCCGAACCCTCCTACATCGCCCTTAAAAAAAGGAATGGCGCAATAGATCATGACCGGGGTGAATATAGCTAATACCATAATGAGGATAATCGCATCGAACGAATCGTCGGCTTCATTCATGCTGCCTATTTCTCCCCTATCGTCACGGAATAGAGATCGTTGGTTTCAATAACGGTTAATCTTATTTTTCTATCGAATAGCCGAGTAAGATCGTCGGCTTTGGTAATCGTTACTCCGTAGGCGTGACCGGATATGGATTGGATCGCATTCGCGTTCTTCTGCAGCATGACGAAGACGGAAGCGGAAGGAACGGCTCCGTAGTCGGCCGTATTCTTGAGCTCCGTGGCGTACGTTTCCGCTTGCGTATCCGCTATAGTAGCCGCCGCCCCTCTGCCGAAGCTCTGACTCATCGTCGTAAACAAGGCCAGGATGCCGATAATGACGGAAATCACGATGACTTGAACAACGATATGAATACTATTGCTTACCTCGTTATCCACGTTATTGCCTCCTAAATTGGATATTGATGATCGAGCCGTTGAGGTCCTTCTCCAAGGTTGCTCTGAATTTAGCGGAGGTATAGAATATTTCGGATGAAGTCGCTAGAACCGGCTCCATCAGATAAGCAGTACCGAATTCTTCAGGCGGAGTCGCTGCCGTCCACTTCCTGAAGGTCTCCGTACCCGCCGCCCTTTCCACCCAAATTTCCGGCGTTCCTCTTGATTCGGCGATCGCGGATATTACATCCTGCGGATAAAGATTAGTCGTATTGTCGTATTGATTGTATTGACGATATTCCTTCACGATCGCGACCGCACTATCGTCTTCCTGCTGTATAGCAGCCCCTTGCCGGGCGAAAGAGCCTAGTACGATAATAAAACTAAGAACCATGGCGGCAGTCATCGCGCTTATGCTCGCCCACACGGCCGCAGGCCATTCATTCATCATTCCCTCTCCCTTCGTAAGCCATTTCTATACTCTATAAGAACCCACAACAGAGAAATAGAATATCCGGATCATGGACCCTAACAGTATACAAATGACTTGGATGAGACCTACGTACGTTGCCGTACATAGGTCCGCATCCATGTTTCTCTATTGCTGTGTGAAACAAATTCCTACGATGGTTCCTGTACTGTCTTTAATAAGCTCTGACAGAAATTTGGCAGTAGGGCGTACGTAAGGCGCTGTACCGGAAGCCTTCATCGGAAGATAATTCATGTTGTAAGACATTGATCCAGTAGAAGTAGAAATTGAAATATCCAATGTGTAAAAATTGTTGCCCGCAGCTTTAGCCGGTATAACGATTGTGATTGGCGGAGTTCCACTCGTTCCGGTAAATTGAGCACCATAGTTATAACCGGCCCCAGGAGGCGACGTTAATTTCGTACGTACGACCGTGCCGACAGGACGACCTTCAAATAACTTAACACCCGAAAGCACTTGAGTACCCGATAGAATCTGTTGGTCATAATCGTCAAATTGAGCCAACGACATCGAATCCATAGAGTTCTGCACGGTTGTAATCCCTTGGTTAGTCGTACCTCTCGTAAATCCCAAAATAACGAAAATAACGGAAATAATAACCCCGATAACGATAAGAGCAATGGCTATCCTCGCTCCTGATCCTAATTCACCTTCCATTGATTACTCACTCCCCATATCCTATTTTTGAATTTCCAATTGAATTGACTTCCTACCTAACCGACTTAACCTATCTTCTCTGCCGCCAGAATACGAACACGCATACTCCGGCAATGAGAAGGACCGCCAGCGAAGCAACTGCGATCCACGGCACATTATCCAATCGGTAACTCACCCCCTTAAAATAAGCCTTCATCCCACTAGTAACCTACATTAGCTAGAGCGGACATAAATTCCTTAAAGCCAAGAATGCCAAGCGGCAATAGGATATAGAGAATCGCCGTTAATACGAGCGGCGCCATTGCCAGCGGGCTAACCATCGACCTCTTCTTGTTAAGCGTCGTATTCTGGGATATTTCCCTGATTCTCATAACATGGTCTCGCTCGCTGACCAGATCGCTAAAGGCTTCAGCTAAAGTAATCTGATGAACCGTCAGCAGCAGCTTGTCCACCATTCTCTTAAACCCCGGCAGAATCGCTTTCGCTTTCAGGCGGTTCAGAGCCAAGTCCGGGTTAGAAGGATACTCGTGGTACGCATCTAGGATGGCATTCTTATGTACCCTGCTCTGTCGCTCTAGCCAATATAAGGTGTCTAGAGTGTCCGTTGACGTATTCATTAGAATCGATATAATCGTCTGCAGCTGCAATACGTCCTCTTCGCTCTCTGTCTTGAGCAACCAGGCTCTGCCTCTTAATAGAATTTCAGGAAGCTTGGTAAAGGCCAAGGCTACGAAGAAAGCAATCCATACCATCCACCATTTGTAATGCGCGTTATGATAACTGTCGTACTTCTCCTTCAACCGCTTGATTTGCGCATCCTGATCGAACGGCGGCAGCTTGGGCAATCTGGCTTTAACGAACTCTTTCGTTTCATTATCGCTAGGCTTCTGCGGCAAGGATAAATAATACTTGTCCATCTCTTTCCGAATTCGGATATCCTCGGAGGTCAGTTTCTCTCCTCCGACGAGAGAGACTTCTTTAACATTGTTGTACACAAATTGCTTACCGAGATTGATTGCGAAGAACGTACAAACGATGGTCACGAGGAACGCCACGGCGAAGAACATTATTTTACTGGCGTACATATGCCGTAGATCCGTCATACTAAGAGCGCTCTTGATAAGGCGCTGCTTTCTAGCTTTCTTGAATTGCCTCTTGGGCATGAAATGATTCACGAGCTCGGCAAACCATTCTCTCCTGAGCAGCCGCATAACGATTCGATTTCTGTCATCCTTACTGACCGATACGGCGCTATTCACCTTAACGATGACCGTGTACCCAATGATCGATGCTAGCAAGATAACAATTCTAGAGATGTAGCCGATGGCTCCGCTATAGATCACCGAGGTTCCCGGGATAATGGAAGTGAAGAAGCCTTCAATGACACCAATGGCGAGCAAGGGCGCTACCGGCAAATATTCGAGCATACCGAACCTTGCTTTCTGCATCGATATTCTTCTAATCTCCAGGTTAACCTCGTCGGACATCATTCCCATCGCTTGAAGGAAGTTAGACGAACCGTCGCGAAGCTTGGTATCCCCAGCGTTATTCAAGATGTAACAGACGCCGGCAAGCGTGCATAACAGCTTAAATGGAGTCGTCGAGTAAAACTCGTCTAAACGTTTCTTACCATCGACGTCCGTCAGAATGAAATAAATATCCTCGAAGGCTCGGTGTAGCTCCGAACCAGCTTCAACTTCTCCAATGGCTTGCGGAATAGAGTTAAGTCTTAAGTAATTTTGCCTCAACGAGGATAACGCCATCGCCAGCTGCTTCAGAAGCTTGAAGTGAACGCTATCGATTTGCTTGCCCACGATCACTGTATTCATGATGATGGCATACAGCAGCACGAGTAAGGTGGAGAACAAATCCCGGAAGATAAGAGCTCCCAGTACGACTAGAGCCACCGAAGCTAATGTTGAAATCAAGTAAACGCGAACGGAATAGATTTGTATTTCCTGGCTTGTATATACGGACAGCTCGGAAACCTTGGATTTTACCTTCCGATAGCTACCCCGTGTCAAGAAAAAATCATCCATAAACTTATGCAGCTTATAGTATGTTGCTAAGGAAATGAGGCCCTTCTGTTTCTTCGCCATGCCTCTTCTGGATCTCGACTTCTTCTTGTCCGAAGCGATGATCATCGTTACTCCGAAGACAGCCGTCAGGAAGATCGCAACGATCAGGAAGATCATAATTTATTCCATGCTGCAGGCATGTACTCATAACCTCCAATGATCTAGAATAAATTTCTTGAAATCCTTGATTTTATCCGGAGGCATAACCTCAAGCATCTTCTGAGTAAGATCGGTCGTGAACCACTCGTACGTTTCATAAGTGTCCGTTTCCAGGTTGTATTTCAGAATATCCCGGGTCGTGAACGACTTCCTATCGGTTTGCCGGTTATAGTATTCCTTGGTAATCTCGTTCATCGAATGCACCGGGTTACTAGGATCATAGTCCGGGTAGGGAATGCTCAAATCCAGCCTTACGATCTCGGATATTCTTTCAATATACCTTCGGCCATCCGTCGTATAGTTAAGATGGATATCAACCCTGATGACGTCGATGACCTGCTGCTCGGCCGTAATCATGTTGCCGGTGAACCCGCCGGCGTTAACGAGCGAATTCCGGATCGCATACACCAATTGCTCCGCTACATTGGCATGATGAGAGAAAATCGTGAAGATAGAGGCAACCTGACCCATCTGGATCATTCGGGCCGCAATCGCATCCGTCGCAACTTCCCCTACGATAGATACGGCCGCATCCGATTTCTTGAGCGCATCCTGCAGCTCCGCCGCGGATACATACTCCGTCTCTTGAACGGACAAGATGTTTCTCTCCGGATATAATTCCCGTAAGTACATCTCAGGTGCCATCTCCAGTACGCGAACCGTATATCTAGGGTCTATGTACTTAACCGCCGCGGTCATCATGACCGTTTTACCAGCACCTTGTCTTCCGGTGAATCCGCAGGTTACCTGACCCATCATGAGATATTGCACGAGGTTGATGGCCAAGAAAGCTTGATTGACATACGGCTTATCGATGAGTGCGGGCAGAGAGGAGTCGCTTAGGGTAAACTTCCGTACGAACACAGCCCAATATTCGGAAGCCGGCGGCCTCAAGGCCAATACCCTCGACTTATCGAACATCGTATTAACGAGGTAACCCCGCTTCTCCGTCAACGGACCTGGATTGTTGTAACGGCACAAGAGCTGTACGACTCTTCTTAATTCCTCCTCCGAATTAAAGGTCAGGAACCTAAGATGAATGTACTTACCGTTAAAATAAAGCCAGACCGATCTAGGTGCCTTCATGATTTTCTTATCCTTGTTGAGTAAAGCGCTAAGGATCGAGCCCGAAGTCCCGCAGTTGAAGCCGTTGATGTTCATTTCCCGAAGCGTATCAATGATGCCAAAGCCCTTATACTTCTGATAAATGATGATCGAGAGAATATCCAGCATGACGGGATACGTAATTTCGAAGTTCTTCTCCGCATAGATGGCGTCGATATCCTCGTTCGTAATCAGATAAGAAGCCTGCGTTTTCTCCTCGATCTCGTAACGTTCCCTAGCCAGCCTGTATTCATTGATCATCTCGGACAAGGCATCCTTGCCGTACTGTTTCTTATAGAAGTACATAAGAATTTCGAACTTAATTCGAGGCTCTACATAACTCCCATGAAAATCATAGACATCGGCGATCTCACTCTCGGTCTTCAATAGATCTGCGATAATGCTTCTTATCAGATCCTGGACGATAAGCTTGGCCGAATCGATACCGAAGACGCAATTCTGCATCGCCTCTTGAATTCGCGCTTTACGTTTATACATGGATTCAAATTCTTCGTCCGCCAAGCCCGAGAAATTCTCATCCTTAACTAGATCGGCCAAGCTGTACTTTACGATTTCGAGCAGCCGGTCCATTGTTAATTTATCTGCTTGTTCGAAGTCAGATCTTTCCCGCTTGGACTTCAAGTAAAGAATCACCACGAACGCCGCGATGCTTATGAAGGTACCGATAATGAGAAGCGTGTTTAAACTCACGAGTAAACCTCCTACGCCGCATTTATTGTTGCGGCCAAACCGTTTTCCTGCCTAAGTTAGCCAGAACCATCATGAGACATTCTTTCAGATCGTTGTTTAGCTCAATTACGCGAGGATCCTTCTTAAGGATGAAGGGAAGAATCGTCTGCAGCTTGCCGATATTGCTGGTTTTCTTGATAAAAGCGTTATAGCTGATCTTCGCGCAACGCCTATGTCGCAGGTTCAATCTCTTGGTTGTGTCTCTGAATGCTTCAACGTACGGATCGTACTGGTTAAAGATGAAGACCAAACCCTTCTTATTGAGGTACTCTATGATCTCGGCCGATTCCCAGTAGCTAAGCTTGTCTCCTACGTCTTTGGACTGCGTGAGTACCATGATGACCAGATCGGAATTATCGATTACCGACTTGGTTACATCGTCATAGATCTCCGTCGTAACATCCGTAATGACGACCTGATGGTTCAGGTTCTCGATGACAAACTTCAGCAGTCTCGCATTATCTGCATCAGATATCGTATCCGAGGCTGTATTAATGATCTGCAGGTTAGGAACTCCTGGAACCTTGATGCAGTAATCTAATATCTCGTCGCCGGATATGGCATTGGCCTCCAACAGCTTAATCACCTGAGTGAGATTACGAGTCTTGTCCTCTACCAGCTTTAGCCCAAGGGCACCGGTAATCGACTTATTATTGTTCCCGGTATACGTCAGGCAGGTCGTCAGATTCTGCGTCTGGGCGAGAGCCAAGGCTAGCAGGACGCTAATCGTCGTTCCGCCTTGCCTGCGATCCGGAGAAATAACGGCAATTCTCATTTGCCCCACCTCCGGGTTAGTAGCGTATAAGCATTCTTAGTAGTGATCTTCAGGACAGGTGCCATGAGACTGGCTAGTCCTTGATTTAACGTCTTCGAGGGAATGGGACGCAGAATCCGGTAAGCTTCGATTTGTTCCACGCTTTTCCAGACTAAGGATACTGGATTAACGTTAATCGCTCCCTTGTCTCGCTTGCTATCGTAGGTCAGCTTGATCGTGTGATAGGTTCCCAACACTTCGAGAAAGGCTTGCTCATCGTCACCGGACTCATAGCTCTTAACATATATGGCCAATGACAGATTGTCGGGGATCGTGTCTTGAAGGTCGAAGATAACGTGATCGAAATCGTCCGCGGTATAGCCGACCTCCTCGAATATCTCGTCCGGAGATGCATCCGATACCGCAATCATCATATTGGCCATATGGCCTTGGGACTCACCCGGACCTAACAATCTTCTGTAATGACGATTATTGCTGAACAATGCGACATCGCCGGTAGCCTGAAGCAGCTTCATCAAGGCGTAGATGACAGGGCGCTTGTCCGTGAGTCCGTATACTCCGATCAGCATTACTCCACTACCCCCTTCTCAATATTCAAGAGCGGGGCTTCGGAAGCTGGAGAATTCTGTTCGGCGGGAGCGACTGGAGCTTCCTCGACCGGAGTGACGGGCGGCGCTGCCGATCCCCCCAGTGCGCCAGCCTGAGCCTCTGCTTCGAGTTGGGCTTTGTCCGCGTTCTTCTTCTCCGCATCGCCGCTATCGATTTTTCCCGAGATTTCATTGCGCCCAGCCGCTACGGCCTGGCCCACCTCGTCTATTACGCTAGCGATTCCTGCATCAATGATCGTTCTCGTCGTTTCGTTGAGCTGACGATTAATCTGTTCGATGATATTCGGATCCGCAATCATAATCGCTTGGATATTCTTAGGAATAGCGTAATAAGTGATAGCGGGCTTCTGAACGCCAGGCTCCAGGTATTTCGCCAAATACAAGCTGGCACCGTTCTTGGATTGGATGAAATAATCGATGAGCGCGGCTTGATAGAAGTGAATTTCTTGTTCGCTCAGCTTTAATTTGATGGTTTTATCATGAATCGCTTCAATCCGCTTATGAGTCAGGACGATATAATCCTCGCCTAACGGGTAGACGATCCTGTAATCGATATAATCCCCTACCTTTAATCCTATAGGCATCACATTGGCCACGACATCGTATTCCCTAGTCGTATCGTCCAATGGATCATCCATAGCGAAGTCAAGGCTAAGCGGCGTTCCTGCAGTCAGTCCGATTTTGTAATATTTGCCGATCATGGATTCGGGGTCCAGCACGAAGCTTGAAGTAACGAGAGACTCCGGGATTTCTCTAAGGTCGAAGTCACTTTCGTCGATTTGTTTCCCAGGGAATATTCCCTCCGCGCCATCCTTGATCGTCCATATCCCGACCATAGGGCCGATGCTATCAAGCTGTTGCTGCAAAACGGTAATTTGATTGGTATAGGATAGCTTCAGTTTCTCTTGCTTAGGTCCCCAAATCGCGAAATATTGACCGACGTTGGTTCCGATAAGCACGATTACCGTCACGACGACAATCGCTATGGTCCTGAAATTCCATTCGATATTCATACTTGCATCCCCCATGAAATTCTTGATTATAATTCACTAGCAATAAGCCTTATCGCTTGGTCGTAAACTTCAATGGATCTGGAATATCGCCTTGAATGTCATAGAATACCTTCATGCTCTTAGATAATAAGATCACTCGGCTAACCGCTCCCTGCTTACTGATGAAGTAATCGATATAATCCGCATCGCCGTAATAACCTATGATGTCCCATCCGTCTTCCAGCAGTGACTCTATGTAGATCGAAGACATGGCTAGGTCCGAGTCATATGTATAGGGAATGGATTGCCGGATCCCGATATTCAGGCTCACAGGATCTATCAAGCTAGTTCCTGAGATATAGGTATTAGAGGTAATCGCCTTGCCGTGAGTTATCTTCATGACTTCGTGAACCGTATTATTTATTCTTCCTAACGAAGTGATCCGATTGGTATTCCTATCTTCCAAGTACAGAGTCCCATCCTGAACGTAATTCATATAATGAGCCCCCTTAGCCTCCGCTTCTCTTGTAATGATCCTGTTCAAGGGCTTCTCCGTAAGCGAATGGGTCGTTTCCTTATCCGGCTCGAACAAATAGATAGCCAGAAGGATAGCTATTAGGAGTAGCGATAATCCAGAGCCTACTATCGCTATTCTTCTAATCAATTCCTGTCACCGCTTTTCTTGTACGACTTGCAGGTAGGTCTCAGGTTAGACAAATGGCATACTTCCAACCTACAACCTCAGTCCTATGAATAAGCATTAGTATATTCAAGGTCGGTTCGATCTGAAACAGGGTATCCTCGAAATGACCATAATTCGACTCGAAATGGCAGAAATTCACTTGGAAATCATAGGGGATCGTGTCTAAACAAGTCAGATAATGGGGACAACAAAAAACCTGCCCGCGAGGATACGGGTATAATTCCCCATAATAGTTCCTCGCTTGGCAGGTAAATGGTTGGTGTGTTTTTAGTCGTGGACTTGCAGAAGGTGTGGATTAAGCAATATTTAATTAGTAGATGTTAAGATAGAATAATTGTACTTCCCTTTGGCAAACATATTCTCAGTAGTATATAGAGCGTAAGACAACCATGGTTTGTTACCTGCATTAGTAGACAGAGCTACATCACTATATCCTCCGTACCATACGTCTTTTTCTAATTTTAAAGCGTCGGTAGAACTTGAAGGGTTATGGTTATCGAAGAATACTTGTGACATGTCTGTTGCAGAGATTACTTTATACTTAAAGTACACTCTTACTATAGGAAAACTATTTAGCCCCCAAATGAATTTGGACAGTACACCCCTTACTCCGATACAATCAGATTAAGGTGGAGGGGAACGTAATGAAGAAGATGCAGTATG
>NZ_QRDY01000029.1 GCF_003386205.1 Cohnella lupini | reverse complement strand
TGATTTCTTTGTATTCTTCATCAGTTAAGTCAATTAAATATGCCACATTAACAAGATAAGTTTTTTTAGTCACTTCTTTAATCCTTTGATTTTCAGTAACGTCACTCACAAAAGAGCCCCCAATGCTGAATATGTTATCATTGTCAACGAAATAAAGAGATTGTCAACCATCATTCGTCATCCGTTTAACCTGGATAAAAGTATTCAATCACCAAAAACCTTAGAAATAATGCAACAGTCTTCAATGGCGTTGACAATCCTCTAGGCTCATGTAAACATTCAGTTCGTACAAGAAAGGGGCTACCTTGTGGCAACCCCTTCGTACCCTGTGTTACAACTTGTTCTTTCTAAGTTTGTAAGAATGGAATTTATTGTTTTCAATCTCAATGTCGTCAAGTAAGTCAAAACCACATTTTTGTATCACTTTATTCGATGGAAGGTTGCGTACCTGAGCGATCGCTACCAGTTCCTCGACATTGGTATGATGAAACAAATACTTAATTAATCCTCTTGCTGCTTGAGTGGAGTAACCCTTATTTCTGTGGTCGTTTGAGATTCCATAATAAATTTCTCTATTGGGCGGCGATACTTTATCCAATATTCCTGTACCGCAAACGCCGATAAACTGACCGGAGTCTTTGGCAATGATACCCAATCGCAAACGAAGTTCTCCAATTTCTCCATCTCTAACTACTGCATCTAAGAAGCGTTCGTTTTCTGGTATTTCATAATGCTCGATCCAATCTTCCCGTTGTTCCTTGGATACATTCCAATCCATTAGAAACTCATAAAAGTGAGGCTGCCAGGTGAGATTCTGTAGTTCGTCCAAGTCCTCAACCTGATACTCCCTCAGAATGATTTCCCTACACTCGATCGTAAAGAGGTTTTTGCTTCTATCTTGTGAATTGCTCATATGATCCTCCTAATGTATAGAAGGAATACAAAGGCGATAATGAGAAGGATTTCACAGAAATGCAGCAAATCACAAGGATTCACTACATCATGTGATTAAACCACACTGTGCTTTGTACCCTTGTAATAGTGAAAATAAATATACCTATCAACCATTACAAAGTTACTGGCATAGCGTTAAGCCCCCTCCCAAATATATCCTTATTTATTGTAGCAAAATCTAGGATTTTATTCAACTAAAGCAAATATTTGTTTAACGCTTCGTTAGTTGAATCAAAAAGGATCAGGCCATAGTTGCGACCTGATCCTTTGAGCTATCTTACCCAGTCAGCGTAATAAAAAGTTATCTTTATGTAGCAAGGCCTCTGCCTCTTGAATACTTTCTTTTAACCAGATTGGAGCCCTTAGGTGATTAGTTATTTCATCAGTTGTCATCCAATATACAGCATCAACTTCATCAGGACTCTTAGCAAATGGTTCACCTTCTTCAAACTCACAAAGGAAAACAATATCAATAACTTCACTACCGTTATCTAATGAAAACGAGGTGTCTCTTACAAACCTTATCTTTTCTTTTACCTTTACCCCGACTTCTTCAAATAGCTCTCTTTTTATGGATCTTTCCAATATATTTTTTGAATTACCCTCGTTTTCTACTGTGCCTCCAACAAGAGAAAGAAGTCCTCCAGCATGTGCCTCTTTTATACTACGTTCAATTATCAACCACTTATCTCCTCTAAAAACAGCTCCTTCTACGTTCACATAAAACATTTTAACTCCCCCTTTGCAGTTGATGTGATCTTCATCTTCAACACCCTTAATTATTCCCTATTTATGTAAACGAACGGAAAGTAGCTTTGTTGCATTAACCTGCCCAGTTACCTTAATAAACAAAAACGAGGAGCTGCCACGCGGTAAGCTCCTCCACTATCGTATCCGTTATCTGTGCGGTTCCAACATGTCACTGGATAGTACACCTAAGAAAAGTGTAATACCATAACTGCTATCAGATATTTCAACATCAAAATTTTAATCACCGCAAACTTCTAATATTGTTCCAATCTGCCCTTTAGTGATTCCATTCTCAGGGTCATCTTTAGTTATCTTGACGACATCGTATTGATTTATAATTTGCACCCCCATTTTTCTGTATCATTAGAGTTTTCTATTTCACAAATTGATTTCCTTTATCCAGCAATCCTGACCGTTACTCAATGAAGAAGTAGACTTTGTTGCAACGTTAGCTTAATGTCTACTGATTGGCTAACTGCATCAACTTCTCTCGGGTTTCGCTTAACCGTCCCTTAGCATTTTTGGTATCAGATGGTTCCACCCATGCAAAACCATCTGAATTGTATCGTGGGAAAACATGCATGTGGTAATGTGTTAAATCATTGAATTTACCACCATTTTGTATAACCGTTATTCCATCAGGCTGGAATAGTTTTTTTTAACAACCTTGCTAACATTGCAGATGTCTTCATAATCTCACAGGCGGTGATTTCGTCCAAATCGTCGACATCGTGGTAATGTTGTTTAGGAAGTATTAATATATGACCTTCATTTAATGGTGCAATATCGAGAATGCAAGTAACCAATTCATTCTCATAAACAGTTTGCGTTTCAATTTTATTATTTGCAAGTTGACAACCTAAGCACTGACTTTCTTGCATCTCTGTTCCCCCTTATGAATAAACTTAATCTGCTATTTCGTCGTTAAATCTAATTCTCCTTCTTGAGCATAACTGCCCTTTAGCATAATAAAAAGGAGCAGCTACCGTTGTCGCAAGCTGCTCCTGGATGGCCGAACTAACGTTTCCGTTAGTTCAATCTTCTGGACTTTCCCAATCCTCATCTAAAACAAGCTTACCTGTTTGATCTCTTATAAAAGCAGTACCTGTTGGAGCATCAAGAAATTGAATAATTTCTGTATCATAATTACATATAGTGTTTACCTGATAAACGGAATGATTCTCAGGATTATTCATATAGTCGTCATCCTCATCACCAGACATAAAGCGCCAACCACTATCAGGATTGCTAGGGGACGGTACTTCTCTGTACATGAATCCAACTTTACAGCCATCTATGGTAATCCTGTCAGTTGCAATACATCCCTCATTAGAATCAATTAACTTTCGTATTTTATCTCCAGGAATTTTATATTTTTTCTTGTTTTTAAAACCAAACATTCATGTTCCTCCTCATATGTACTAAATGTTTGCAGATCCTAAATAATTCGTGAAGCCTAAGCAATCCTGCCCGCTAGCGTAGTGAAGGGCTGCAGAGGTAGACCTTTCGGTATTGCGCTATCGTTCTCCGTTAGTGTAAAAAAGATTGGCAGAGCCAGCCTATATAATGAGTTGTGATTCTTACCTTACAAATTGAAATAAGCCAACTAATAACAGAGCTATTATCGGTCCTATTACGAAGAACGCAATAAACTTCATTGGCATTGACAACCCTTTGGGCTCATTTAATTTATCAAGTTTTTGATTTATCTTTTTTAGTTCTATTAGTATTTCTTGATCCAACTCATCAGACAAAACTAAACACCCCCATCAGGAAAATATAGCTCAACAATGTATTTTACCATAATTAGGAGTAAATCTTATTAACTGTCCGATTACTTCGGATAAACGAAAAGAGAACTGTCTTAAGGCAGGCTCCTGAATTATTGTAATCCGTTAGCATTCCTGTAGATGGATTAATTTCGTCTTTGAAAAAAGAAAAGCGCCTCGGTACGATGGGAGTACGCAACGGGTCATAGCCCTTAAAATCCCATCATCCAGGAGGACGCTCTACTATGAAGTTTAAAGCGCAGGATAAACAAAATCAACTCATTGAAAAAATTACCGCTCACCATCTAGTCGTCGGCATCGACATCGCTCAACACATTCACGTCGCACGAGCGGTCAACTTCCGTGGGATCGCACTTGGAAATCCGCTATCCTTCTCGAATGACGAAGATGGCTTTCAAAACCTGCTTCAGTGGATCCTTTCGCTGCAAGCCGCTCAGGGTCTAACGGCAGCCATTGTTGGCATGGAACCTACCGGTCATTACTGGCTCAACCTCTCGAAGTGGCTATCCGAGCGCCAGTATGAGGTCGTTCTTGTTAATCCTCACTTGGTTAAGAAGAACAAAGAGAACCGCGACAACACGCCATCCAAGAGCGACAAAAAGGATGCTCTCGTCATTGCGGACATGGTCAAAAACGGCTACTACTCGTTCATTCGTAACACTCCTGAGGCCTTTGAAGAGTTACGTGTCTTTCTCTCAAACCGAGACTCAGTTGTGACGAGACTCGTTAGTGCCAAGAACCAAATCCATCGATGGGTCGACGTTGTTTTCCCAGAGCTGCGACAGGTCTTCAAGAGCCTCATGTGTGTAGGTGCACTGGCTACACTTCGTCTATTCCCTACCCCAGATGAACTGAGTAAACTACAGTCTCAAGACATCGTCAAAGGCTGGAAATCTCTTATGAAACGGCATTCTGGGGAGCGAAAAGCTCGAGCACTGGTCTCTCTTGCTAGCAACTCAGTTGGTTCGAAGCAAGCTATTCATGCCTACAAACTTCATTTAAAGCAGCTACTCGATGAGTACGATCTTGCCTGCATGCAGCTGAAAACGGTAGAAACCGAGATCATTTCCGTTCTTGAACGCATTCCTTTTGCGAAATCCATGCTTGCTGTTAAAGGGATTAGTGCCATTTCACTTGCCGGAATTTTAGGCGAGGCGGGGGATTTGAGCGGCTTTGTACACGGGAATGCTTTACTTCGGCATGCTGGCCTCAATCTCGCAGAAGCAAGTTCGGGCAAATGGACCGGACAAATGAAGATTAGCAAACGTGGACGTTCTCGTCTCCGTAGGTTCATTTTCATGATGACCATGAGTTTGGTTGCAAACAATCCGGAATTCAAAGCTATGCATGCAAATAACGTGAAGGTTAAGAAGATGAAGAAAATGAGGTCCATCATGAAACTATGTGGAAAGTTAGCTCGAATATTGGTTGGAATGGCTTCCCGTGGTGAAGCCTACAACCCTCAGAAAACCTTGCCAATGCAACAAGCAGCTTAACTAATACCTATCGCTTCATTGAACGAGTATTGGCTTATTCGCGGGATTTCAAAGAAAGCACGGAGTACCGGATCCATTAAACCAAAGGGCACCGACCCGTACCGTTAGCATAACCGGCCTCCACCCCTTGGAAAGGCGTAACGAAGGAATGAGAGGGCATAGACCCGTTGAGACATGGGAGTGAAAACCTCCAGGGGCGGCGTGGAGAAAGCGTGCAGTATATGGAAGGATATGGGGTTGCAACCTCCCCCTTTATTTCCTCACGCCTTCATGTTGTCCGGCTCTACTACGAGGTCCCTCTTACTCTCGTTCTATATTTCTTGCAAGGGTGAAATCCTGCGAATAAGCGAGCATTCGTGAGAAAACTAAATCGTACCGAGGGAGTTTAATTACGACAGCCCGAAGGTCGAATTCATATCAATTGAAATTCAAGAAGATCCAGGTTATCGCGCACGAGAATCATTTTGTCTTTATAGTCCCAACGGCTGATCAAATCAGGCAGCTTCACCAGATTATACTCTTTATTCCATGCCAATAAGTTTTGGATGCCTTCTAGTGTCTCGCGCTTCTTGCTTGGAACGATGTCTGTAATGCGCTCTTCATAGCGCTTCCATATTCGTTCTTCCTGGACGGGCAAGGGTGTCATCAAAACGACGATCTTATCTGCGGCGGCAAAGCTCGGCTCAACCCACGCCCTGAACACACCTTCAACGATCCATGAATCGAATTCGATGATCTTTTTGAGCTGACGGTCCCGTGCTTCTTCCGATGCCTTGACGCCGTATTCGTTCGACTGATTATGCCAGAAAATATCGTCTAGATCGTAATGCGGGATCCCGAGCTTCCCGCTCAATAAAGCCGCGATATAGGATTTGCCGCTTCCTGAGCCGCCGATGATATGGATTCGAATTGTGAACACCTCTTCCTTCCAAATTACCTGATTTCGATATTACTTCGTCGTATTGTTTAAATTTTCCTGCCCGTTAATTCAATGGAAAAAGCAGACTGCCGTAGCAATCTGCTTCATATCGCTAACGTATCCGTTAGCGGAATGATAAACACTACAATTGAGTGGATTTTTCGATTCTCTTAAACTTCTAATTGACACAAACCTTTACGAAAATACCATAGTCTAAGATTAATTCCTTTGTACGGGAGTTAATTGAATTCTCCGTGTAAGCTATTTCATTAGTATCTAATGATTGTGTTGACGAAACTCGTCTAAACTCACCGAAATCATTATAGATGGCTCCTATTGATTCTAGTACCTTTTTCTCTTCTTCTGGTGTCATTTTTTGTTGTGGACCAAAATCACTTGAGGGAGAACCGTTTCTTGTATCTGCAAAACTTTTTGTCGCTACACCGCCAACGAGAATGATGCTAACAGCACAAATAATTATTCCTATACGTTTAATTTTAAACATCTTGTTTTAATCAAATCCTTTCAGCAATTTGAAATGAGACAACCTATTAGATTAGACTAAGCATTCATGGGGAAAGTTTCCATTTATACAAAATTAAATTTTACTATTTGTTTCATCTAATCTACCCCATTAATTGAGGGGGGCTTAAAGCCCCCGATCTTAGAAATAACGGCGGTACAGCTCTTTCCGTCTTTCTCCCCGTAACTGAGCATAGATTTGAGTTGTGGATGCTTTATCGTGGCCCAACATACCTTGAATAAACTCCAGCGGAGCACCGTTGTCTAACAGGTGGCAAGCATATGTATGGCGAAAACGATGGGGATATACATTTGCTTTAACTTTGCCGCGGATCGCTAATCTTTTAAGTGAGTAACGGATTGTCGAGATCGCCATTCGACGAGTTGGAAGGCTTTCCGTTACGAAAAGTGCTTTACAGGAATCTTCACGGCTTTCGACGTATCTCTTTAGCCAGATCTTGCACTCCGTTGTGAAATAGACCTCTCTTTGTTTAGAACCCTTCCCATTCACAACAGCCGAGCAGTTTTCCCAGTTAATGTCCTCAACGTTCAGCCGATGAACCTCGCCAACACGGCAGCCAGTACAATATAGAAATTCCAGCAATGCATGCTCGCGCGGAGATTCGCAGGTGATCTTGAGATGAATAACGTCCTCTTCAATCAAGAATTTTGGAATACGTTTGTCCATCTTCGGTTCTCTTAGTTTAAGTGCAGGATTCCTGGCCACATACCCTTCTTCAAATGCAAATCGAAAGAGGGATCTAACGAACCGTACGCGGTGTCCTAAACTGCTTGGTTTCAGCCGTTCTGATTGTTTAGCTAGATATTCTTTGAGCAAGGTTAACGAAACTTCTTCAATATCGAGGTTGCCGATGTCACGGGTCAGCACCTTTATCTGAAGGGAATATGCCTTCAACGTATAAGGACTAAATCCCAAAATGCGCTTGTCTGCCTCATACAAAAACCACAATTCGTTCAAATTCATAACAAAACCTCCCAAGGGTGAATTATCATTAGCTTCGCACCGTTTGGAGGGGTTTAATCTACAATGTTTGGATATCCGTTAGTTCAATCTTTTTTACTTATGCTTTTTATCTCATCATCAGAAATTAGGTATTCCTCCTGGTGTTCAGGGACCCATATAAAGAGGAAGGTATTTCCCCCTTCATCTTGCCAATGTGTGTCTGCAATTTGTGCTTCTAATCCATGGATGCTAATATCTTCATCAAAATAATGAATAACGTAACCTTCACCAATAGTTAATTCATATTTCAACCCTTGGATACTAATCAAAAGCAAGCCAGAATTTGATTCCATATTGTTCTCCTTATTTCAACTCTCGTATCCGCGTAAAGGCATGTGCCTACTTTTTGGCTCTAATCCATTGACTGTGTTCTGTTTCCCTCCATGCAATCCAGCCCATAGGAAGGTTAGCTAATTGAACCAAACTTGGTATGATGAGCACCTTGAGAGCCTCCCCTGATACCCGCAACTCTCCGTCTGTGATTGAACTGCCTCCCACTTAGTGGGTACCAAGTTCGACCAGGCTATTTCCGGCCTTAGTGCCAATATCTCACCCGTATAACAAAAGGGATCAGGCGGAACACAGGAAAAATGCCCGTTCGAAAAAAGTTGTTCGATCGGGCTTTTACTATCTCGACTATTCAGATCATTTCTCCCCTAATATTTCAGAAACAAATACAATTATCTTTCGAGTGATCCTCAGCAGCGCCTCCGAACTCTGCATTATGTCCAATAGCTTGTTCTCCTTCCAACCGCACCAAGCGCACACTGGCCGGTTGCTACTATTGGCAAGTAATTTTCACGGTCGTAGTTCGGATCACATATATAACAGCGAACCAGGTAGAGTTGCCCGTCCTTTCGAAAGTTCGCCCTACAATCATTGATGTCTGTTCAAAACTCAATTAGCTTCCCCGTTCTTCTTGTGCTCCAAATCCTGTACCGCGGCAGAAGAGAATGCTGTCCTGCACTTTCCCGCTAGAGGACTCGATAAGCCTCATCGGTTTGCCGTTAAAAACAGGACCGATTAATACTTGTTTTTTACTCTGGCCTAAGATTTGAGTACCATGATTTCTTTTAAGGCCAGTAGAAGAACCTGTACTTCCACCTCTAATCACCGTATATCTGCTGGTAATTTTACCAATGGAACGACGAATTTTTCTACTCATTTTAATTCCCTCCAACAATATATTTTTCGTAAGAACACCGACCATTTTGCAGATCCTCCGTGATATCGACAATCATTCATTGAATTAGCTTCTCTCTTGAATAAAATTGTATAATTGAGTAGACCACTCAGTTCTCCAATAGATAATGAATTCGTCCATGAATTCTTTCTGTGTAATGAATTTTTTTAATATTTCCGTTTCTTGAATGCAATAAATAAGTTTACTTTCAAGTTCTTTAATTCGACTATCTTGTTCAACAACTAATTCTGAAGTAAGTTCCAAGAACTTACTAAGTTCATATTGATCAGAAGCTGATAACTCTCCTGCCCTAAGCTGTTTGCATAAACTAATGATAATTGTACTCATAACATCACTGTGCATAATTTATCTCCTTTCCAATCGATTAACTATCTTTCCTTTTTATAATCCTATCTTTCAAATCATTTATGGTTTCCAGATACGCATTAACTATCTCTTTATCCATTTCCTCATGTGCATCTACTGCACTAGCCACTTCCAACCCGTCCATATCATATAGTAACAAAAAGTCAGGATTCTCTGGCTTATATAGCACAGGTATAAACCATTCACCATTCTTCTCTGCAGCTTCAAACCATTGGTTCGAGACCATCCTTACGTTTGTATAGACATTACCGTTAAAAACAATACCTTGACCGGTTACTGAAGCCAGCCTCATTTGAAATTCGTTTAATAGTGCATTTTTCATTTTATTTTCCCCTCTCAGTGATAAGCATACAAATGCTACTTCAAAACAATAGTCGATTTCTGATCGATCGAATGTAACATTCATTAGAGAATCACAAGTTAATTCGCTTGCCGTCTGCAGTACTCCATCGACTACAAGCTTAATAATCCCCGTAACATCCAATCCTCTCTTTGGATACATTTGCACAATATCTCTTAATGAAATACGACCCGTACAATTCTTCTGGTCACCTTTGCACTTAATTAACAGGCGTTGAATCTCATCAAGAGCAACCTTCTTCTCAAAGCCTATATCTTTCTCATGTAAGATTCCTATTCGAGCCATCTTGTTAACGGTCTCTTTTGCTACACCAAGAAAATGACTAGCTGCTGTCTTTGACAAATATTGATAACTGGAAATGTTCAACATAGAAGGTGTAGCACGTACATTCCAATTTGGTTTAGCATCTTTCATAAAATTCGAATAAACCTGTTTGAGCTGGTGCCATGTCGGGTCCAATAACAGCTTTTCAAAGTTGTATTTTGCAATCGTTTGTGCGGAAGGTGTTTTTGATTTCTGTTCCTTCAGAACCCGAATAAACCTGTTGGGGAAATCACGGTACATTTCGATTACTTCAAAGTAAGATAAGCAGCTCTTATAACTATGTTTACCTTTACTGGTCAGATCCCTAATCTGTGTCCCCTCACTTATGCAGCTAGGGATATCGTGAAGTAAACTAAGACTGTGTTTTACTACAGCGAGGAATTCCGCAACCCCAATTTCTTGGCTAAGAATATGAATCTTTTTGGACGAAGTTACGAATAGCCGACTTAACTCGTATTGAAGATCAATGAGGTGCTTATCCGGATCATTCTCATTGGAAAACTGCTGCATGCGTGTTTCGCAATACATACAGTACCCCTTAATAATGGAATGAAGATTGATTATCTGACCGCAAATACATCCACTTTGTAGCCAGATATGGTGCACGGGACAAATATTAATTGCGCTGAGACACCATGACTTCCGATGGACGGGCATCTCTTGAACACAAAGTGGGCAGTATTGCACACGTTGACGTAATATTAATTGATTATACTGATGCCCGTGAATAAGAACACGAAGATCTTGGCTGGTCATGTTTACTAATTCGATTTCGTTGTATCCCGTATACTGACCTAATCTACTAATACTCCTTTCATTTAAAAGGTTACGTTCCAACTCCCTTTTATCAGCCTGTATTAGGTGTTTCACCTGACTGACAGAAGGATAACCGTTTTCCTCAGTCAATCGGTATAAGTAACCAATCATACTTTCTCCATCTTGAGGCTTTGGCCTGATTAACAACATTTCTCTTCCTCCCTACTAACTATTATTCCCATTTCTCAGCAAAATATTGCTTATATGCAATGTATTTTTAATTAGGTCTTATATGTTTATTTTTAAGTTTTTATACTTTGTCTACACTTCAATTAGAGGTGTGGCAATGACAAAAGTTCAGAGATTAGTAGGTGCACGAATCCGCGAGATACGCAAACAAAAAGGTTTGTCCCAAGAAACGTTGGCTGAACTTGCTGGCTTTCATTACTCTTTCGTTGGAAGCGTCGAACGAGGGCAACGGAACATATCCCTCACTAATTTAGAGAAGCTAGCATCCACACTAGGAGTCGAGGTCTATCAACTATTTGCCTACTCCAAAGCAATGCCCGAGGCGTACGATAAAGACCCCCTACTTCATGAGATAATTGATATGTTGATACGATTGGACCGCAGTGATTTAAAGCGGCTTAAAGTGGTCATGAAGGAATTCCTTTAATAGAAACAAAAAAATGGATCAGCCCCCAATAGGCTGATCCGTGTTTTGTTTCCTGCTATTCTTAAACAATCGCTTTTCTAGCTTTTGCTTCGCAAGTAATTCTTGCTTGAATTTATTCTCTTTATCCGTTTCCTTACGGAGCTCAGCTGCCAGCTCGAAATCTACTGACTCAAAGGGATTCATCGTGAATGGTCTTGCTGTCTGTTTGATCTTCTTAAAAGCCTGATTTAGGTGCTTCATTTCAATACTGTCGTTGCCAGCGTTTACGGCGTAAGCAGTTGCTTCAATTAATAGTTGCATCACATAGAAGGGTATACCCTGAGATGTGTAGTAGATGCGATCAGCTATTCCAATGTCTGTGATGTTGCTAGGTTTTGCAAAAGGAAGCTGTTTTTCAACTTCTTTGAGAAACTTTCTGAATGTCGTTATCTCCGCCGCCGTACCATAACGGAATGGGGGTAATTCAATTTTATTCGTAAACCGCCGGTCCAACTGAGGGTTGTTGATGAAGATTCGCATGGATTCCGGCATTCCGCAAAGCACTACGGGGATTTTGATTTCCTCGGTGAAGGTCTTCACCCAGTTTGAGGCGGTTACCAGAACGTGTAGCGTGTCACTATCAATCAGATGCTGAAACTCGTCTAAGATGAACATCTTGACTTCGCATTTCCCAAATAGGTAATGGACACGGCTGGTCAGCTCAGACTCCGTACCTCTAAAATGATTGGGATCTCCTAAATCAAATAGAATTTTAGAAGCTAAGGAACGTGGTGTAGCTTTAGGCGGTACTTTCACATGAAGGACAGTAACTCTGGTGTACTCACGTGAATCGGTTACCAACTCTTCACGCCGATACCGACCTGTAAACTCACTTGTTACCGTACTCTTCCCCGCCCCCGTAGGACCATACAGATAGAGACAGTCAGGCGCGACCGAATCCTCCCCAAGGTCAAAGCGCATTTCAAGCTCTTCAAGCACTTGCTCGTAGACAGGGTGGTGGACAATAATTTTTTTGACATGTTCGACACGTCTCTTCAGCTCTTGCCGACTTGGCTTGACTCCATTGAGTGCTTGAAATACATTGTCCATGAATAATTATCTCCCTTTCGTCCCGGACCCCCACTCTGGCAATGAATCCAAATCCACGTCATACGGGATTCCATTACCAGGTTGAGGTTCATCTATTTTACCGACTTCAATTGTTGAAACCCGTCGGCTTACCGGCTTGCTTTGCTGATTTTCGTGTGTAGCATCTTCGATGTTCTTTATTAAATCCATTTTCTCCACGCCAGGGACAAGGTGAGAAGGAACACCTGAGATGGCAGAAACGAACGGAATATCGATGGCTTCTTCCCTAGCTCGCTTGCGTTTGGCCGCTCGATAATCCTTTTTCTCTGAGATGTAGATTTCGCGAATACTCTCATATGCATTCTCTTCGACTTGCTCATCAAAATGGTAGTAATCGCTGTTGTTTTTGTTACATTTATAAGCGAGCACTTCTGCATGTACGGGGTACAATCGATCGATCTTTTTATTCTCCAAGCTTCCCGGGCGTGGATATGCTTCAATATAACGCTTCTCTTTTTGATCTCGAACGAAAATGGTACGAAGGTCGGCATCACCATACCTGACTAACACTGTAGTATCGCCCTTCTCCCTTTCCAATCTAAGGCGCAGCTGGTTCAGTTCGTCGCTAAAAAAGAAGTTGCCTAGTAGTTCGATACCCTTTGGAGTAATCTTTCTTTGAACCCCTTGAGTAGCGAGCAGAAGCTCGAGATACTGTCGCTTATAGGGAAGCTTTCGTTGAACCTTACACTCTTTCAAACCCTGTTCCCATAAATGAGCAGGAACACCACGGCGGCCACGGTTGTAATTGTTTGCACGGAGTTCAACCATCCAAATATGGATGATCTTATATAACCCTCTCATGCTGATGCAGGCTTTTTCCTTCGGGTCATACTGATCTCGCTCCCCGACCGGCAACAGTGTACCTTCATTTGCGTGAAATATTTTCATGTCCATATTGCGAAAATCGCCTTCAACCGTGCCTTTTTGAAAGCCAGATCGCACCTCACAGTATTGCAATCCGATATTTAAGAAAGAGCATAATTCTTCAAAGTCCCGGCTATCGTTGATTTTTGCGTTATCCAGCCTGATATTTTCGGGTTTACCGTATGCCGTCCAATCAAAACAGACCATAGGGTAGAGCTCTTTTAGATAGGTTTTCGGCAAAGTACAATACAGCAGCAACTGCTTTAAATCCTGTGCATTAGGCTCCGGCTTGAGAATGATATGGAATCCTAAAGGATATCCCGTATGTTTATCGACCGCATGTAGCAGTGTCGGACGCTTTGTCTCGTCGAGATCGAAGTCACGGATAAGTAAATCAATCGGAGTCCAATCAATTTCCACTATTTCAAGCGGGCGTGATGTCACCGTCTCTGAACTTACGCCATTCTTAATCAAGTTGGCTTTAGCTGTACCGTAGAGAATTTTATTGCGCGGATAAGTATCTTTTATCTCCTTTCGGATTCTTCTAAAGGTAGATTCAGAGACTTTCGGCAGCTTATTCTTCTCATCACGCTCTTCATTATCCTTTTTAATTTGATTCGTATATTCCTTGTACAATTGACGATCATTGAGTTTCGCGGCTTTATTATCCGCCGCATGAACAATCTTGCTGATTCTTTTCGCCGACTCACTATCGATACGCCTGAACTTTGGCCCCCGATCCTTCGGTAGCAGGCGCCGTTTGTCCTCGTATTTGTTCCATATTGCTACAAGTCTATAAAACGACGCTGACGAAAGCTCAGGCATAGACGCCGGACGTTGCTCAATCGGATAATTTTTAAGGTAATTTATAACCTCGCGGCCTTTAATCTTACCCATAATAAACGGCTCTATGACCTTATATCGTCGGTTCATTTCCTCTATTTGCTCTTCTGTATATTGGCTAAGATCATGCTCCAAGCCATCGTTTGAGTCCTGAACTTCCTGATTTCGTTTCTCCCCCTCATCCTCTTTGAAGAAGAGTCTTCCTTTTTCGTACGCCGACAAGACAAATTGCTCATCTAGCAATTCGATTTCTTTATACGAGAGATTCATAACCTCAAAGTTATTATCTATGATCTTCCTAACCTCGTATTCCACGTCATCAAGCCGAAACCTCGTACCATATTCAAACCGAATGAACATGTTACACCCGCCCTTTCAGTGTAACGTTCTGCAAGCACTCCTCAATTTGAGCTTTATCCGGCAAGCTTAGGTTAATACATAGACCTACAACTTTACGAGTATATTGATCAACAGCAAATTTAATAGTCGGCCGTAATCCCTTTTCATCAATGAAAAAGTCGAGTTCAGTAGCATCAAGCTCAACAATTTGTTCATTTAATCTCTCTTTCATTTTCATTCACCCCCTTCTAAATTCATTTTAATAATAGACTCCTCAGTTAGATGCGATTTAATAAGGTCCGTGAGAAGTTCCTCCAAATAGATCAACCGATACAGTGCAACTTGGAAATCATGATCTGAAACATCCATGAATTCTTCCCTTAATTCAAAAATGTAACATTGATGTTTCACAGTCATTTTCTCCTTTATAGAGGAAATGACATGCTCAACGCCATCTTCAAACCCATAAGCCCTTAGGAGGGCAAGGTTATTCTGTAAGTAACCAGGTCGAATCTGTTCTTCCGTTACAATGACGAATGTCCAACCCTTTCCCTCACAAAACTGCTTCCCTACCTCGTACTTCACGATGTTTTTAGGGTGACGTAGATACTTAGTAGGTTTTACTTCAATGACGATCACGTGTCCGTCCGGGGAAATGATTTTGAAGTCCGGGTAATAGCGACGCGTTTTGCCCATGTAGGTATACCTGATGCACACGGGTTGAAAGTAAATTTCTTCGACTGCCGCATCGAAATCAGCTAACCGAATATAATCCCTCTCCAGGTAACTGTCCCAGTGGACCATTTCTCCTGATTTTAGAAATGGCTCTTTACCTCTAAACCCCTTACGCTTGGGACCAATCTTCCTAGCAATAACCTCTTGCATTTTGTTGAACACCTCCCTTTTTCATCTTTCTAGCAATAATTCTCACCAATTCTGAATGAATTATACATATAAAAAAGAACTCTCAAAATTCTGAAAGTTCTTTGGCTTTAGTCACAATAAAGCGGTTTTCTCCCCAATAAACTTTTTAAGACTATTGGATAATTGATATACATAACAATGATATTTGTGTTCATTGTCCGTATTAATCGGGTAAATATTAGATTGAGATAGCTGAATTTTTAGCGTACCTGCTGCTGTCTGTAATAACTTCGCAAGTTTAGAAAGCAATATATATTGGCTATCAAAATGCAATAACTCGTCTTTTTTAATTATTTTATTCGCTTTCGTTTTTACGGAATCGATAAGAGATAGCTCTAATAAATAGTTAAGCCTGTTACTATCTATGCCAAGTATTTTTGCTGCATCGTTTTGAGTATAACCAACCTCGTCAAAGTATTTTTCACATTTACTTTCCAGCAGAATATCTATATCTGATTTGCGAAAGCAGTATTGCTTTAAACCTATTTTTTTGTCCTCACTATTAAACACTTTCAAGTGACCACTTATCACAGCTTCCACTAAATCAATTACGGTTAATTTGTTCTTATTGCTCCCTCTTAAGAAAACTCCATTAAAGGAAACAAAATCTTCATCGTTATAGTTAACTATTGAGGTGGCTGAAGCAAAGATATCCAATAACAATTTGATACTTTCTCTCTTTACTCTCCACTTCATATATTGGTCTGTATTGGGTCCGCGTACTTCAGTTAAAACTTTACTTTCTATTAACTTACGAACACTATTCTTATGTAATCCAAGGATCAATGATGATTCTTCTACAGAAAGGCTTTGTTTGAAATCTTCCATAAACATATCCACACTTGAGGAAGTACCTAGGATAATTCTCCTCTTCCCCTTCAACTCAATTTTCCCTTCGACCAATCCTTTTGATACTAATCTTTCAAGAGTATTTCCTGATAATCCATACTTGGTTGTGAATTCGTGAGATGTATAATATGCTTTATCAATTTGAGTTGACCTAAATTTCTTTCTTATCCCATTTAAGTATCCGCCACGGAAATCAGCAGCAAGATAATTCTCAAACGCATCAAAAACAAATTGAAAAGATGGTTTGGAATATAGTGAATACAATTTGGAATAAAAGTCTCCAAAATGACTCAAATGCATTCCTACTTCCAGTTCAGTTTCAATTCTATTATTAAAGGGAACCCTCCTTTTCTTGTCTAAGCTATCCAGAAAACTCCAAAAATTATTGGGCCAGTCTAAAAAAACATTCAAGGCTGACATAAGTAATATGTGTGTCTCATTTAGACTAAGATGGCTAAAATGGTTCATTGTAAAGTAGTATTGATTTTTTGGATAAAGCCACGCTACAAGAGAGATCAACGAGATTAATTCGGGCAAAGTCAGTCTGTTAAATTCCTCTGGGAGCCCTTGTTCATTTACTAGTATTTTTGAATAACCAAAATAACGATAGAAGATAGATGACAACAACATTTCCGAAGGATCAATATATCTTTCAATATTAAACAAGTTCCAATTGGTGCCACATTGACAGCCAAACAGTATATTTTTATGCCATCGAAACGGCTTATTGCATTCACTACAGGTGTTGATTAATTTGCAACGATGGATTGGACACGTTGTCACGAACAAAAAATTCCATAAATTATTTAGGTAACCGAAATCCTTTATACAACACACACAAACCTTCACCTTATTTTTTTCCAATGCAAAATGCGGCAAAGTTAAATTGTTTAACTGGATGTTATATACACGATTTGATTCGTCACTGCGTGATATGTAGCTTAAGTTCGAAACGATGCGTTCACCCAGCAACAGCTTTAGGTTGTCACCCAGTTCTTTGTTTTGATAAACAACATGAGGATAATTCCAAAGATATGAGACCCGAACTACATCATATACCCAATGAACGCTTGGATATCCGTTAGCTTGTTGACATCTAATGAAATAACTATATATACTCTCTTGAACATGTGGCATTGGCCTATTCGGTAACATTCTAATCACTCCAATGTTTAGTAAAACACCTGTTAACATAGGAGTTTGAGCATTGATCTATAATGTTATACCTTAATATTAAAATTATCTGGTTTCAAAGTACGAATAATTAAACTATTCTTTTTATTCCTCATCGCTCAGCCACCACCTGCATCACTGCGTGATATGAGGGTGTTTTCAAACTGCACTTTTTTTGACAACTCCATAACCTCCATTGGCGTGGAGGGTGTTGGTTAAATATGGATTATGCTGGGTAGGGCTGGCCTTTCTTCAAGATGGCGAAAATATGATGCAATAGCTTGTTGGCGCAAGCAATCACCGTCACCTTGTAGGGCTTGCCCTCTGTTCTTTTCTTGTCGTAATACGCCCTTAGTCTTTGGTTCGTACTCCCTCTGATTCCGCATTGTACGGCCAGGAACAACGCTCTTCTCAGTCGTTTCGAACCTCGCTTTGTTATTCGATTACTTGTAGCCACGAACTGCCCTGAACTGTACACGCCAGGATCTAGCCCTACAAACGCGACGAGTTGCTTGGCATCCCCGAACTGCTTCGCGTCCCCAATTTCCGATACGATGGCTGCAGCTAGCTTATCTCCGACTCCCGGAATGCTCTTTACGAATGCCACTTCCGGTAATTCATCTGCTAGTTGACGCATCTGCTCTTCGATCGCTTCAATTTGCTCCTGCATTGAAAGCAGCAATGAAACCATACTTTGCAGCATCTGTATTTGAGCAACGCTTTTCTTGCTCTTGCTCCATGGCTCATAGATGCTCTCTAGCTGCTCGACTTTCGCGCGAATCCAAAAACTTGAGCGCGATTTTCCTGCGTTCTGTCGAATGACTTCTTCCCATTCTTGACCCTGACCCGACAAGCCATTTTGCAACGTGGCGAGCGCTGTGGCGGAGTACAGGTCAGAAAATACATGCTCATAAGTTGGAAATACCTGATCCAACAGCGCACGCATATTAAGCTTGGCCTGTACGTATAGCGAAGTTACAAATTCGTGCTGTCTGGTTACGTGCTGAAGCTCCATATAACACTCATCCCAGTTCCGATGCGGCTCTACATCGCCGCGATAGTACATTTCGGCGAGATGCCAGGCGTCCGCTGCATCTGTTTTTTACTTTACGGAGCTGTGCACTCTTAGCCCGCTTGGAAAGCAACGGATTGATGATGAAATGCTTAGCCCCGATGTTCGTTAAATACGCAACGACAATGCGATGATAATGACCGGTTGCTTCAAGAATGATAACGGGTTCCTCTCCGGTACGTTCCTTAAGTTGTTGTATGACGTTGCCAAGTCTGCTGAACCCAACCTCCGAATGCCGACTGTCTCCGACGTCCCTAATACTTCATTACGCTTGACGAACGCTTGAAACACGCTCGCTCCTTTTGACACATCTAATCCGATAACCGGTCCCATCTTGTCTCCTCCCGATGTTAAATCAGCCGGCACTCCCACGATGGTTCCAAACCCATAGCTTCGCTTGTGATGCGAGGTCAAATGCCTCAACCAGCTCAAACATGGTCATTGGGGGTAAGTAGGAGAACAGTTTTTATTTCGGGGTCTGTGCCCCTAAAAGCCGCACGTTCTCCCGGCTACCGCCATCTTAAAACAGCCAAAGAAAAAGGCCAACCAGAAATCTCTGGCTGACCTGATAATACGAAAAATCCGCCACTTAAAGGGTGGCGGATAAACATTACTCATGAACGTGTGCCAATTTATGGTTCGAAGTTCGTATTTTTAATCTTAGCTTTTCAATTTCAATACTACGATCAAACAACACTTCTAAAGTAGAGCCTGATTCCATTATCAATTTCTGAAGCCGATCTTGCTTATCAAAATAATAATTAAATAGAACTTCAGCTTCCCCGGCTTCTCGATAGCAAGCTTCCACATGTAATCCCACACTGTTGTTTGAAAACTTTACAAACTCATAATTGGGTAATTTTGCATTGTTCAATAATTCTGCTGGTGTGATTATGTGCCCCTCTGTTAACGTGTAAAGATCATGGATCTGGGTCATTTACTTTCCTCCCAATTCTGACTCTATAATTTGAATCATTATCGCGTATATCCCCTCAACCTGATCGAGTGCAGCAGCATATTCTTCCGGCCCCCAGGTTGGACGACTCTTGTTTCCCACTTCCTCATTCACTCTAAATTCTAGATAAGAAGCCAACATCCCTGCATTATTACTAACTCGCACGGGAATCCAAGCATATTTACCCTGGAAGAGACGAGACTTTCCTAAGTCTGTAGCTTCTTTATCAATATTATATTTGATTATCAATTCTGGAACCATCTCATCTTTAATTCTATCATCAAGATTTCGTTTTTTCCTGGAAATAAACTTATCAGGCCTTAAAATTTTCTCTGCAGCTGTTCCTTCTTCTTGTCTTCTAACCATTTGAAGAAGAACATCATCAGGATAGTCAGGGAGCAATTCCTTAAGTTTTTGTAGCTTTTCACGCTCTTCAACTAAACGCCTTTCCCTTTCTTTCATTAATTCAGTATTAATAAATGAATCGGATACGAATTCACCTTGCCCGTCTTCCTGAACATGACCAGTCTCTTTATTTATGATTCGTTCTGTGACATTCCCACCTTCTAGTTTTGAACCGCCGCGTTCAATAAATTTGATTACATCGCTCTTTTCCTGTTCCTTTTTATAAAATTCCCAAAGTTCCTCTAGTCCTAACTCTACATGATGAACCACTGCCGCAATATTGTCTTCTACGCTCACAACCTCATCCGCGTCAATTGCACGAAGTACCCTTCCAATAAACTGCTCATAAGGTAATCGCGAACGAAACGGTCTAAAAATAGCTGCTACCGATAAATACTTATGATCGTACCCTTCGCCTAATTTTGCTACATGAATTACAACCTCAACTTTATGATTTTCGATAGCATTTAATCCAGCAGCAAGCTTATCTTTCGGTAATTTGCTATGGATTGTAGCAACCTTCATCCCTGTCTCTTCATACAGAGCTTGAATCTGTTCGGCATGGTAGATACTACATGCTACTGCAATGATTTTATGGGGAATGCCGGTTTCCCTTTTGCTTCTAAGGATTCCAACGCTCTCCAGTACAACTTTCAAACTACATTCTTTTGAATATGCCACTGATCGTGAAATCCATTCATCCTCTTTTAGACCCATTTCTCGTATTTGATCAATTGAATACAAAATGTCATCGTTACGATCAAGAGTAAGGTACAGCGCATCAGGGATGTACTTTACTCTTTCCAACGATTTTATATAACCTTTGGCCATTGCTTTGCTAAGGGGATACTTATAGACATATTTCCCTTCAATAATTTCACCATCCGAGCGAAACGGAGTTCCAGTTAACTTAACAACTTTAGCAGAGGAGAAGTATTCTAACGTATTTTCCCATGTGGGAGCTGTGGAATGATGCGCTTCGTCGATTATAATTAGATCAAAATAATCCTGCGGCACTCTCTTAATAAGAGCTTTCTCCAGTCTCTCTTGGAGTTTGTGAACATTTAAAATAACAATATTAGCTGCGTCCAAAACCCAATTAGAAGTGGCGCTGCTATACTCGATAACCGATGGCAACTCATTAAATTTGCTGAAAATATTTCGAGCCATCCAGAAGTTTTTAGGGTGCTCTGGATCCAGTGAGTCTAGTACCGCATCTTTAATTACCAATTGAGGAGTAATGATTAATACCCTGCCTAAAGAGTTCCCATATGGAATTAATCCCATTACACCTGTTTTTCCTACACCTGTTGGAAGAACGACAATGGCGTGTTCCTTACTTCTTTGAATTGTAAGATGGTCGTACACAGCTTTATACGCATCAACTTGAGGCTCCCTCAGACGATTATTTTCATTAACATTAGGAATTGCTTCAATAAAATAATTTTGATCCATCTGGTCCCCGCCTCTATAGATATTTCTTTAATTCCAAATTAGTTTTATCAATTTATACTTGTTTCTTTGAAATTTTCACTTGGGAGTACTCAGTTCAGTTAAAGCTGTATCCATAGTGTTAAATGACCGAGCTTCACAGAGGAAGCCCACTATAAATAATAACGGATTGTAAAGCTAGCACCATTGCCCTTTGACGGCTCCGACAACACATCGTCCCGGGGTTTCATCAGTTGGCGCATCACACTGCAACAAGCTGGCATTCGATGCGATTTCCCAGGATAGCCCCCGACAATCCGATGTACTGCGCCAGCGTTAACCGTCACGCTCGAGTGTCCCATAGAGCAGGCATCCTCTCTCAGTGCCTCTAATGCATTCCTGAATACTTCCGTGGTCATTTACGCCACTACCTTTCCTGTTCACAGATATCAGATGCCACAAGATCAAGATAGCTAACTCGGTGATGGGGAGCAGTTCAAACAACCTGCAAACAATACCTAAACTTAAGTCTGATTTACTTATTTATTATAGATAGTTCTTTCGACATAAATCCAGTAATTTCCTCCTGTTGCGAAAAACAACCTTCAACCCATGGTGCCGCTTCCTGTTGGCCATCCGGCCAACAGGAATCGGTCGTCGTCTATTCCCTCATAGTTTAAACAATGGTTCTTTTGAAGAGTGTGAAATTGCTGATTTCCATAAATAACCATGCGTAGTAAAATAGTCTCAATGACCTATTAGCAAATACCTCAGCCGATGAGGAACACTAAGGAGATTCAAATGAAAAGTAAACTGGGACTTATTGTATTAGTTTTATTTGTAGTTTCATTTTCGATTGGGTTTGGTGCGTACGCAGCCGTTAAGTACTCTCTCGTAATTAACGGAAAAACAGTAAAAGCAGACATTAAGGTTATAAACGGTGCAACTTACATACCGGTATCCGCTTTAGCCGCAAACCTAAAGGGCATTAAAACCAAAGTCGACACAAAAACCGGTATTATTAGAATTGATGAACCAAAACCAACTCCAACACCTTCGGCTAAACCAACACCAACACCAACACCAGCACCAGCACCAGCACCAGCTCCTAAGTTTATTACACAAACTGATTTACCTTACACAATTAACGCTACAAACGGAATGTCGTTAACTGTAAATTCATATTCAGCTTCGAGTAGCGGAGTAACATTTAATTTCACATTGACTAACAATTCTTCCGTCTCAGATAAGGGTGAGACAATGACTTCTACATGGGAGCTTTATGATGGTAAGAATACCCTCAAGTACATTGATCAAGATAGAATCTTCTACGATAGTCTCTACTTACGCTCGGGTCAGTCAGTAACAGGAAATGTTAACTTTCGTGGTATCTCTAATCCGAACGCTGAAAAATTCACTCTTTATGGTGGCTTGTGGCAGTACATCGATAAAGAAGATTTCAAAATTGTATTCATGATTTAATTCTAGTTTTAGATTCAAACAAAAAAGAGCAGTGAGGTCATCCCTCCTGCTCTTTTTGGTATTCGATCAATTCTACAATGTCCGCTAACTCGAGTGCGTTCATGATCTTCTCTAAGTTCTCAGGTGACCATGCGTTAGATTTGTTATTCTCCATATCCTATATGTATATTTTCTATTGTATCAGGTTCCTTTATTGAACTAAACTCCCGTTACTTCAATGAAAACAAGGAGCAATTGCCAATGGCAGCTGCTCCTTGTTTCGATACGATATCGTTCGCCCTTAGTTTAAAGACCCTAAGCATTTAATCAATATAACAGAACGACTGTGGAGCTCGAAAACTACTGTCTTGCTGGATAGGATCGTAAGGAGTTTCATATTGAACAGCCTTAGCTATCTTTATTGCATACCCCGCTGTTCGGTCTCCAAAGTATTCTTGAAAGAAGCTATAACTGATGCCAGAATCCTTTTTTGTGGATGACCAGATAGAGTCCGGAGAATCGTTTAATATATACTCTATAAATAATTCTCCAACAATTTTCCCTTCCGGCTTTGTTGAATACACAACAATTGACTCTACATCTCTTTTGAAAATAGTTCGACGATATTCGAATTTCTTTTCTCCAGTAAAAATCTTTTCAACAAACTCGGGTTTAATCGATAACAAGACTTTCATGTGCGTCACCTGCCTGCAATATGGAATCAAACTGATTGTCGGTAAGTTCAAAAAACGTCCAACGACTAGCCTCAATCCCGAGTTCGTCCATCAGTCGCCCACGAGTCAACTTCTTCCTAAGAGCAATATTATACACCATTTTTATTACGTAATGCCGTTTTCTTTCAACATAGATCCCATGTAATTCCTTTGCAGTGTATACGCTATACTTATCACAATAATCTATAAATGAAGCAGCATTACTAAAGTTCTGTTTAGATTTAACTTCTTCTACGACACAGATTGACGTAGCAACGGATCGATACCTTGCTGGCGCCAGGTTATCAGAAGTTCGATAAATAACAATTATATCTCCTGGTCTAAGTCCAGATACTGGAGCTGCCGAAATAAAGACCTTATGAATACTATTAGTATGAGAAACATCCTCGAGAACATCGAAATGTTCGTTATTTAAGATTGAATCAGGAAAAAGTCGAGTATGAAAGTCGGGATAAATAGAGAGTATATGTTTTCTCTTTCCCCTTTGACTTATTCTCGGATAGTCCAATAGTGTATTTTTTTGCACGTCGTTTAGTGATTTCCACAATACAAGTTCAGTACCCGACACGGATGATTTTGTTGACCGCTGAGAAAACCCGTACTTCTTAAAGAGAGTAACCAGTGCCTCGTGCTTAGAAAACACAGTAACATAAATGCCCTCGACACCTTCGCTAATTGCAACATCTAAAGTTTTCTTAATAAATCGCTCTCCTAACCTGGTTCCATGCGGATTGATTTTCATTGTACCTATTTTTAATACGCGACTTACCAAAATAGCTGGAGTGACATCTTCAATCGGCCCATTCTCAATTTTTAAATAGAGGAATGCCTCTAATTTCCCTTGGGGGTTGCTCATAACAAATGCTTTTTCTTTAACTTTTCTCGCAAACCAGTTTTCGAATTCTGGATAATCTATTTTGAGACTATCAAAAAAAGGATCTATAAGCTCAATTTCAGAAAAAAGCTTATGCTGGATATACCCTTCCAAAGTTGTCACGTCCTTATTGAATATATATTCCCTCCAATGTTACCATATATTAGAATAGTTGGTATCGGTATTTTCTTTTTAATTCGAGGATTTCAAAAGTTGGGAGAGAGACGATTGAAAAAGATGATATTGATTGGGGGCATACATGGGGTCGGCAAAACTTCCCTATGAAAAGATCTATCTGAACGCTTTAATCTGCCCCATTGTTCTGCAAGTCAGTTGATTTCTCAGGAAAAAAAAAGAAGCATACACTTCAAACAAATTGATTCCAAACATCGAAGGGATCAATAAACCGTCTCTATAATACTGGTTGGTTTTTATTGGACGGACACTTCTGTTCACGGTTCTCTTTCAACTTATAATTATTCTGGCTCACCTTCCCCTGCGTCTTTACAGTTTGGGGATGTTTTAGATCTTCATTTTGCATACAGTGGTTCAGGAGCCTCCGGAACCATTACTATAGAGTGTAAGGTGCAATAATTATAAAAACTTTCTGAGGATGAACTAAAATGGCAACGAACAATCAATATCCCACTAATATAAAATGGTATTTTGACGAACAGTATTTTGAAACAATGAGAGAATCGCATGAATGGGCTTATAGTGTTCCATTTAATGAAATTGGGAATAAGTATGATGGTTATATTACAAATGATGAAAAAATTGCTTCTGCATTAGTATTTGAACTTATAAGGAGTAACACGATTCATGGATTTAGATTTAATGTCCATTGTGATTGTGAATTTCCAGATGGGAATATCTTTTTTAAGGTTTGGGTCACTAACTAGATAATCTTTGACAAACAGCACCTGCGTTGGTGCTGTTTTTTTCTTGTACACTTAGTATTTCAGAGTTTTGGAATGCCCGCAGACGAGATCCAATAATAGCTCACTGTTCAACATTTCTCTGAATAATTTTTCAGTAATTGGGAATTTTAGCGAGAATAGTCCAGACCGCAGTTGATGGGTTCTGAAGGACAAGTTAACCTTCAACAGGACGGAAGCTCTGTGAGCAATGGTTGTCAATTATAAAAATACAATTTTGTGTATATTATCTGTATATATGATCGTTTACTATCAAAAATTCTGCAACCATTCTCTACAATTCTGACACCACTCAATTGACTTTCCTATAAAAAAGACGTAATATGATGGTATTAATATCAGGTACTAATACCAAATGCTAATCAAATGGACGGGAGTGTTATCGATGACCCAAGCACAACAAACAGAGCTTCCTTCTTTCGTCTCTAATGCCCGAATTTCGGCAATCGGCAGTTATGTACCGGAACGCGTCATCACGAACGCGGATATAGAGAAATTGGTCGACACCGATCATGAATGGATCGTGCGCCGAACGGGTATCGAAGAGCGCCATCAAGCCGACGTCGATCAAAATACGAGCCATTTGGCCATCGCGGCCGTTCAAAACTTATTGCGCCGGTTTCCATCGGTCGAAGCAGCTTCCATCGATGCCATATTGGTCGCGACGACTACGCCCGATATGCCCTTTCCTTCGGTAGCTTCCATGATTCAGCAAGCAATCGGGGCTTCGAGATGCTTAGCCATGGACGTCAGCGCGGCTTGCGCCGGATTCGTATCTTCGCTGCAGCTCGCTAACGGATTGATCATGACGGGGAGCTATCGCAAAGTGCTTGTCGTAGGAGCCGAGACGCTCACGAAGATTACGGACTACACGGACCGCTCTACATGCATCCTGTTCGGCGACGGGGCAGGAGCGGTGCTCGTGGAGGCTGCGGACCAAGGGGCGTTCCTTTCTTCCAACGCCAGTACCGACGGTTCCGGCGGAATGCAGGTATACTGCAGCGATGATCATAAAATCGTGCAAAACGGCCGGGAAGTATATAAATGGGCATTAACGACCGTCCCCGACGGCGTCCGCGATCTCCTGCAGAATGCCGGCTTGTCGATGAACGATCTGGATTGGTTTATACCGCATAGCGCTAACCTCAGGATGATCGAAGCCATCTGCGAACGTTTGGAGCTCCCTTTCGAGAAGGCTCTGCAAAGCGTCGTCCGCAACGGCAATACTTCCGCGGCATCGATTCCGCTTGCTCTAGAAGCGGCTTACTCGGAAGGCAAGCTGCAGCCGGGTCAGCTTATCGCGCTTTACGGCTTCGGTTCCGGCCTCACGCAATCCGGCTTGCTTCTTCGGTGGACGCTATAACCCGTAACGGCACCGCATGCCGCTAACTTCACCACACCAACCAACACCAAGACCCGTAACGGCACGCCAAACCGTTACGGGTCTTTTTGCTACCCAAGAAGTCACGAGTATGCTTGTCTCTGTTTCCCGGCGCCCAAGCCTCCCCATGTTCAACCTCAGGTATTCGCTTCGAATCTCAATCCCTTCGACATTCGGTTGAAAATAGGCAGTTACGACTGGTTCAACCGTCGTGGCGGCAAGTGTCCTGTCCACATAAACTAGCACATACCACTTTGCTCATTCGGTCTGGAGGTAACTATGGCGAATAATGATCTTTTTCCGCTCGTCAGCGTAATTATTCCGTTCTACAATTGTCCTTACATCGACCAAGCGGTTGCTAGCGTGCTCAACCAAACGTACCCTAATATCGAAATACTCGTCGTGGACGACGGTTCGACCATTCATCAGAATAAGCTGGATCCCTTCCGTTCCCGGATCCATTACTTCGGCAAAGCCAACGGAGGTACGGGTAGCGCCCTGAACTACGGCTTGCGTGCTGCCGGAGGCAAATACTTCGCTTGGTTGAGCTCGGACGATCTCATGTATCCCCACAAGATCGCCCGACAGGTCGATTTCATGGAGAAGCACCAGGCACTCATCAGCTGTACGGACTTCCATCTCATCAACAATTTCAACCAGATTACGATGCGTGCGCTTGCCGTGAAGTTTCCCAGTCTCCGCAAATTGATCGAAGCCTTGCTCACCTTCTGCCCGATTAATGGTTCCACCGTCATGATGCATCGCTCGATACCTGGTCGCATCGGCTTTTTCAATGAGTCATTAGCTTGCACTCAAGATTACGAATATTGGCTCAGAGTTCATCTGACGAGAATCGATTTCTATTTTATCAACGAGGTTCTGACGCTATACAGGTGGCATGAGGGAATGGGATCCGTGCAGAAAAAAGCGATCGTAGATCACGAGTTTAATATCGTGCGCGACCGGTACGCTCCACAGATGCGTGCTTTGCTTAACCTCTTGTGACATTCGATCATCGAGGGGAGGGATTTCATGAAGGTACTATTCGTATTCATCGTGCCGAGCGGCGGCGTGGATACCTTGAATCGGTTAAGGTATAGGGCTCTTCTCTCCAAGGGGATATACAGCCACTTTCTTTATTTCCGTCAAGGAAGCGGATCCTCTAGCCTCCCTCCGGAAATACCTGTTTTCTATGCTTCGGACCCGCCGGCCATCAAGCATATTCTGAATTACTACGATTTCGATTGCATCGTAGTCACATCCTTTTTTCTTAAATTGTTGTTGTTCCGGCAGCTGGGCTTCACCAAACCGATCATTTTCGAGGTCCAAGGCTTCGGCACCCCAGAGGCCGCCCGTACGAATTTATTCAATGCGCTGCCTTTCGTAGATAACAACGCCAATGCTTTGCTATATCCCTCTACGCCGCATATCGGGGATCTATTGCACCAATTGTATCCCCTGAAGCCGAAATTCGCATTCGCCAACCCTTTCGATCCGGACGCTTTCCGCGGGCCGCAGCTCGACCGGCTGCCTTTTACCCCCCTTGTCTGGATCGGACGGTTGGAAGACAACAAAAATTGGCGGGACTTTCTAAGGATCGGCAGACAAGTCGTCAATATGCAGCCGAAAGTCAGATTGTTGATGTTCAGCGATCCCGATGTAGCTGTACCCGGAGAAAACGAACAATTGATGGAGATGACAGAGACTCTAGGATTGACAAATCACATTATTCACCACCACAACGTTCCTCGCGATCATATGCCGGCTTATTATTCGCAGATTGCCGCGTCCGGCGGATCGATATGCATGACCTCCAAAGCCGAAGGTGCCCCGTATGTCGCTTTGGAAGCTTTAATATGCGGATGTCCGGTCGTCACCTCGAATTCGGACGGAGTACGATCGGCCATCATCGACGAAGTGACCGGGCTTTACTATAACCATGGAGATATCGACGGAGCTGCGCGGCAGATCATGCGGGTGCTCACCGATAGAAAATTAAGAAAATCCCTTGCCGAAAAGGGTAAAAAACATGTGCGGAGTGATTTCTCGATGGAAAAATACGCGTCTCATTTCTCCGACATGCTCTTGGCCGTTGGGGTGACGTCATGTTAACAAGCATCGTTATCCTTACCATGAACAACCTCGATCAAACTCTTCGTTGCATTCACAGCATACGAACCTTTACGGACAGTCCTTACGAGCTCATTTTCGTTGACAACGGTTCGACGGACGGTTCGGTTGCCTGGTTATCGCAACAGCCGGACGTTTCATTGATCGCGAACCGAACCAATAAGGGTTTCGCCGCCGCGTGCAATCAAGGCGCGGCTTTGGCGACCGGAGACCACATTCTGTTGCTCAACAACGACACTATCGTATCCCACCGTTGGTTATCCGTCATGCTCCAATGCTTACATTCCAACGAACGAATAGGCATCGTCGGTCCGAAGTCCAACTTCGTGCTACCCATGCAGAAAATTCCGGCGGACGTAAGCAACGAAGGGCAATATCATATGTTTGCCCAAGGCTTTAATCGTCACAATCCCTCCTTGTGGCAGGATCTAACCGCCTTAAGCGGCTTCTGCATGCTGCTGCGCAAAAACACTTGGATCTCGCATGGAGGCTTCGACGAGTTATTCGGAGTCGGAGGTTATGAGGATATCGATCTCGGTTACCGCGTTCTGAAATCGGGATTGTTCCTCCGATTAGCCGGAGATGCCTTCGTCTATCACGAAGGAAATCGCAGCTTTAACGCCAACGCGATCGACACTTACGGCGTCGCCGCGGTTAATCGGAGAAATTTCATTCGCAAATGGGGCTTTAACCCGGAGAGGCTGATCCTTAACCACGATCCCGTTTTCCTACCCGATCGATTCGCTAGCCCCCATCCTCATCACGCTCCGTTAACTCCGGATTTGCCGAGCGGATGGTATGGTCTCGCCGATGACGGCTGCGTATATCGCGTGGAACGCGGGTACAAACGGCCCGTTCATTCCTACGATACTTTTCAGAGCATGAATTTAAGCTTAGATAGAGTGGGACGCTGCGGCTCCGCCCTCCTGCACTCATTGCCTACCGGAATTCCGATCGACTTGGGCAACTTTCCCCAAGGTTATCCCGATGTCTTCATAGCCCGTGATCCGGGAGGCGGCTTGCATGGCGTCGGCTACGGCATTAGATATCCGATCCGCAACGAAGCATCGATACAAGCTATCGGACTTAGGGCGGAGGAGTACATCCCTGTCAGTTACAAGCAAATATGGAGCTTGCCCGAAGGCTGGCCGCTTCAAGGCAACGTATGGGAAGAGCACGAGCTCTACGATCATTTGCTGTACCGCGGTCCGAACGGCGGCCTGTATTATAGCGAGGGCCAACGATTGCGTCCGATCGTCTGGGAGGCCACGCTGGATCGATTCGGATGGAACAAGAACAGGGCGGTCATTATTCCGAAATCCCTATTCCTCCGTACTCCTATCGGCTTCCCCATACACTAGCGAAAAAAAACGGTTGAGCAGATTTTCTGCCAACCGTTTTAATTAGGTTGAAGAGCCGATAGCAGATGTTGCATCCGCTGCGAATAAATTTCCTGTATACTGGCGATTTCCTGCTGGATCTCCTTCTGATGCCTTAACGTCCCCATTCCGGGATGTATTCGGTATTCCGTTAGAGGCTCGTTCAAGTATCCGATCGGAAATCCGGATAGTACGATGCGCATCCATAGATCGTAGTCGTGGGTAAACGGGAGCAACTCGTTGAATCCTCCCATGCGGTCGAAGAGCGCTCGCGTCATCATGACCGTGCAGCCGTTAACCGTGTTGCTGACGAGCAAAGAACGATAGAAATGGAGCATCGATCTATCGTGCAGAGCTATCGGCTGCTTATCGACTTCTCCGTAACCGTTCATTCGCCAGAAAGCGGTATGGCTGATCGAGTATCCGCTTTCGTTCATGAACCGTAATTGCTTCTCGATCTTATCCGGCCTGAAGCGATCATCCGAGCTTAGCCAAGCCACGTATTTCCCCCTTGCGCCCCGAAAGCCCGCATTTAAGGCACTCGCCGTTCCGCCGTTTCGCTTGTTCAAGACGCTGATACGTCCGTCGAACTGCTGCAGGTGTTCCGTCTCCCGGTCCGAACCGTCATTAACGACCAAAATTTCGATAGGCTCGTAGGTTTGCGCAAGCGCGCTCCCCAGAGCCTCCCGAATATATGGATCGTTGTAGAACGGAATCACGATCGTAACGCTCGGTCTGCTGTTCGAGTCTAGTCGAATGCGGATCCTCCCCTTTCCCTCAGCCTGCGCGCGCGTTCATCTTCCAGCGCGTCCTCGATCGACTCCCGGAAGGAACGGACGGGCTTCCAGCCGAGCGCGCGAATCGCCGAAGTATCTCTTGACGGCGGCGAGGCCGGTTGAGGGGCGTTTCCCACGAGCCACGGAAGCGCGGTGAGCGACGCCTCATCGAATGTCTTCCGGACGTCTCCCAAGGTGCGGAAGGTTCCGGACTCAAGCGCGTAAGTTTCCCCCGGCTTACCTTCGTTAAGCACGATCTCGTAGCCGGCCACCGCATCCCTAACATCCAGAAAGTCCCTGGATTCCTCCAGCGAAGACAGCTTGAAGGGCTGTAAATCGCCGCCCGACTCCTCCGCCGCAACCGCCCAACGGGCGATCTTACCGCATAGTCCCGCGTTGCCTCCCGGGCCGATGAGATTGGACGGCTCGGCAATCATCGCGGATATGCCGTACCAACGATGCCACGCTTTAGCCGCCTCGACTTGAAGCGTCTTGCTAAAGCCGTAGGGATGAGCGGCATCGGACAATTCCCCCGTCGACGAGCGAAGTAAAGTGCCGACGACCAGTAACCTGCTAGATCCGATAACTCGCGATCCCTCTAAGAGGTTAACCGTAGACAGCAGATTTCCGGACAGCGTCGAAGCCGGTTCTCTCCATGAATAATCCACCGAGTTCCGCCCGGCCAAATGCAGGATCGCCGCCGGTTCCAAGCGCTTCAGCAGCCGCAACACCGCGTCCGCGTCCGTAAGATCGCAGCTTACGGCATGCGTCGACCCGCGAGGTGCGATACCCGTCGAACGAGGCGACAGGAGGGCAATTACCTCCCATCCCGCTTCGGCGAACCGATCGCACGCATGCCCTCCCGTAAAACCGTTCGCTCCGGTAATAAGTATTGTGCGAGAGGTCATAACGCGTTCATCCACTGGTGCATCTGGGAGAGCATCTCGGGATAGCGAAGCGACCGATAGCCGAAGTCTAACCTGCCGACGATTAGCGTACGATCGATTACCGGTTCTTCTTCCGGAACGATCGTCACGTTCCTCTTGTCGAATTGATCGCGCATCAGCAATAGCAGGTCATGCTTGGAAACCATCTCGGCAGCCGTGAGATGAACCAAACCTCCCGTTTCGGGATGATCGATCAGCCATGCGACCGCTTTGGCCAGTTCCAACGTCGTTACTCCGTTCCATAACACCTTCCGATAACCTCTGATTTCGCCTTCTTGCGCAAGAAACCATTTCATCAAGCCGATGCCCGAGGGATTGCTATCCGGTCCGATGATAGACGTGCGAATCGTAACATGCCTTGGATCGCGTATTTCCCCCATGGCCTTGCTTCTCGCGTAAACCGTAGTTCCGTCCGGCATGTCTTCTTCGGAATACTTACCTCGACTGCCGGAGAATACGCAATCGGAGCTAATATGAAAGAGCCTCGCTCCTACTCGATCTCCCCAATAGCGAAGCCAATGCGGAAGCAGTCCATTCACTCTGAAGGCATCGAGAGGGTGATCTTCCGCATGCATATTCAGAATGCCTACCGCATTCAGGATAAGCTCGGGCTTCGTTTGCTCGATCAACTCTCTTACATCTTCGAATGAACGGACATCCAGCTCCCGAACCTGAAGGCCTTCAAGCGCCTTCTCGGTTCGTGCCGGAATAGAACGGGGCCTTACCGTAACCGTAATCTCATGCTCCGTGCTTCGCTTCAAGTAGGAGGCTAACATATGGCCGGCCATTCCGTTTCCGCCAAGCAGGACGATTCTCATATCAGAAAACCTCCGCGTTCCAGCATTGCCCGGATTTCTTTTTTATCCATAAGAGATTGGCTGGAAGAGAAACTTTCGAAATCTACTTGCTGATAAGGAGCATAATGTCCGCGCAAACCAGGTATATCCAACGTAGGAAGAATGACCAGATACTGATCGTCGTAAACGATCGTGTTCAGGCTTTCGTATTCCGTTAGCAGAATCTCGTGAATTTTCTCTCCCGGCCGGATGCCCGTTTCTACCATTTCCACGCTTTTGCCCATGGCCTCCATCAACACCTCCGCCAAATCCACGATTCGGCAGGTCGGCATCGTCATGACGAATATTTCACCGCCAATGCTTTGTACCGTCGCATTGAACAGCAAACGTATTGCGTCTTCAAGGGTCATGAAAAATCGGGTCATGCCGCGGTCGGTTAGGCTTACTTGGTTCTTGTGCTGAATTTGGTTCATGAACAGGTGAACGACGCTTCCATTCGTTCCGAGCACGTTGCCGCCTCTGACGCATACGAACTTCGTTTCGCTGCGAAGAAGGTTGGCGTATACGATCAATTTCTCCCCGATCGCTTTCGTCATGCCGTAGAAGTTGGACGGATTCGCCGCCTTGTCCGTCGAAATATTGATGACCCGCTCCACTTTATTCTCAATGGCCGCTTCTATGACGTTCTGCGTGCCTATTACGTTCGTTTTCAAAGCTTCGTAAGGTTGATCTTCGCAGACCGGCACGTGCTTTAATGCCGCTAGATGGAAGACGATGTCGACCCCTTTGCAAGCTTTCGAGAGCGCCTCGCGATCGCGGACGTCGCCAATGCAGAAGCTAAGCCGCGAATCTTCGAAAGCGCGGTTCATCGCCACCTGACTCGACTCGTTACGGGAGAAAACGATCACTTCCGCGGGACCGAGCGGCAATAGCTGCCGAATTAATTCGTAACCCCAAGAACCGGTCCCTCCGGTGACCAGGATTCGCCTGTCTTTAAACATCCCTTTTCCCTCCAAGCACAAATTTCGCCACTTTGTCGGACACGTTTTGTTCTAAATACCCTTCGGGGCAGTTCCAGTCGTCATTCAAAGACATCATCACTCTTGCCGCGTTCAAGATCGCATCGGGATCAAGCCCCGCGACCACGTTGCTACCGCAATCCACGGTTTCCGGTCTCTCCGTCGTATGACGGACGGTTACGGTCGGCACTCCGAAAATGCAGCATTCCTCTTGGACGGTGCCGCTGTCGGTTAACGCCAAGCGGGCATTCTTCTCCAATCGGACGAAGTCGAAGAAGCCGAACGGCTCATGAAACGTAACTAACGGATCGATCGATTGGCGGACTTCTTCGGACAATCTCGATCTCGTGCGCGGATGCAGGCTGCAGATTAACGGAAGCTGATGTTCCGCTGCCGTCCGGCTCAAGCCGAGCATAATGCCCCCCAGTGTTTCCGGATCGTCGACGTTCTCCGCGCGGTGAATCGTCGCGAGCAAGTATTGATGCGGCGAGAGGCCAAGCCGTTCCAGAACGGTACTATCTTCGATCTGTCGATCATAAAACCTCAGAACTTCGTATATCGGGTTTCCGGACTTGAATATGCGTTGAACCGGGAAGCCTTCCCGCAAGAGATTTTGCTTGCTGTTCTCGGTGTAAGGAAGGTTGTAGGTGGAAACGGAATCGATGATCCTTCTGTTCTTCTCTTCCGGAACGCGAAGATCGAAACAGCGATTGCCGGCTTCCATATGAACGACGGGAATGCCCATCCTCTCCGCGACCATGGCGCATAACGCGCTATTCGTATCCCCTAGAACGAGCACGCGGTCGGGAGCTTCCTTCCTGAGTAGCTGCTCGACTGCGCCGAACATGACCGAAAGCTGTCCCCCGATCGTTTCCTTGCGGTCGTCCAGCAGTAAATCCGGCGCGCGAAGTCCCAATTGCTCGAAGAATACCGCGCTTAAGCTTGGAGTGAAATTTTGCCCCGTATGGACGAGAACGTGCCGTTCGGCTAGTCGATCTAATTTGTTTATTAACACGCTAAGGCGGATAATTTCCGGCCGAGTTCCCAAAATCGTCACGACGCGCATGCCTTCACCTTCTTCTGCGATGTGCTTTTCTGCCCGCTTTCCTTATGCGAGAAGGACGCAAGCGCCGCTTCCCGATCCGGTGCCTCTTGTTCGATTTCCTTTTCAATCGTTTCTTTCGTTTTCTCGCTTTCGGCGGAACGTCCGGTTGCAATTCCAAGATTGAATGCCCCGAAGGTAGCTGGTGCAAATCTCCATCGGGCACGTCGGTAACCTCATTGAACAAGTAGCCTCTTTGCCTGAAAGACAATTCCGATGCGAACGGTCTTTTAACTCCGTTCTCGATTAGGAAAACGGTTGGCCCGCTCCCCCTCCACAGCGATGTCCGATGGAACCCCTGAGAATTGGGAAGCTGCGCGATAAGATCATCCAGCCTAGAACGGAAAGCTTCGACGCCGAATACTTGCAAAGACGTCTGCATATTGCGCTCTCCGACCGCCCTCAACAAGCCTTCGTTGCTTAGTAATATATTCACGCGCTCGGTAAGCCCGTTCACGTCCCCGGTGTTGGCTAAATACGCTTCGTTGCCCGTAGCGCTTAGAATCTCGTTAAGCCCGCCGGAGGCGAACGCAACGACTCCCTTGCCGAATACTAAACCTTCCAGCGCAGTCATTCCGAAACCTTCCGCCACAAGGCTAGGTACGACGACGACATCCATGACGGGATAGGCATGCTGGATTTGTTCCGCGAACGGCAGGAAGAGGAAACGATCCCCGTACCCCGATTGCTGAACCAGCTTCTGGCAATGACGGTAGTAGACGTCGTCCGCGGAATTTCCTATAACCAATGCCCGCGTTTTAACATCGCTTGCCACGATAGGAAGCATAGCTTTCAGGAACTGCTCCAAACCTTTGTTCGCATAGATGGTCGCTGCCAGATAACCCGCCACCCGGTGGTACTCTCCCCAACCGTATTGCTGACGAAGGCGGAAACGGTGATACACCCAGCTGTTCGGGAGGAGCTCTTCCTTGATCAAATAAGGAGGAAGCATGAATGTTTTGGCGGCTGGGGCTAACGTTCTAATCGGTTCGAGCGTCGTATGGGAGATTCCGATCACGATGTCGCTATGACCAGAGATAAACGAAACAACGTCTCCGCGCGACGGCCTATCCATGATCGTTTCCATTAACGCCCAAATCGTTGGTATTCCCATGGATTTGGCCGCCATTGCCGGCAGAGGATGAACGCTTGTATTAGAGAGCACGTAATCTGGACGCTCTTCGGCTAGCAATACGTGAACCCGGCTCCATGAGGGATGCTTCTTCAGCTCTTCGATTTCGTCAATGAAAGACGGCGCCGCCGTATAAAGCGAAATGCATAACGGAATATCGAGGACGATTACCCGTATCCCGAGCGATCTTGCCTTCTCGGCGATAGCTCCCGATTGGGGAACGACCATTACGCAATGAAACCGGTGAACCATCTCGCGAGCGAAGAGCAGGAGCAGCTTCTCCGCTCCCGTGACGAACACCGGACTGCAAATATGCGAGAAGAACATCAGCTTCGGTTTCCCGTCGACTCCGTTCATGACACAACGTACCTGTCTCTACCCATCGGTAAGTCCGTCGCCTCCTTTTGCCGAGTTGTACAATGTATGGATCGAATGTCTTTCCCGGCGCGGCTATTAACCATTCATCGTCAAATCCATGAGCTGATTCAGCCTGGAGACGTACGTGTGATCCCTTAGCGTCCTGCGCAGCCCTCTTAGCGCGATTTCTTGCCGTTCCTCCTCGTGTTCCAAGTAGTACTCCATCTTCGCCGCCAGATCTTCGGGGGAGTCATATGTGGCGATCTCTTGCCCGGGGATATAAAATTGGGCCAGATCTTCACGCCAATCCGTCAGTTGCAGCGCACCCGAAGCCGATATTTCGAAGGTTCTTGGATTAGGAGAAACGGCCGTAATCTCGGCCTTGTTCTGATTAAAGGTTCCGTCGTCGTGCGCCCGGTGTGAGTTGATGACGATTTTGTTGGCGTTGTACCTCTCGGAAGTTTCATCCGGCTCCATCCACTTGCCCAAGTCGATCAAGCTCTTCCATTGCTCGTATTCGTTCAATCGATCCCACCACATACCGGAAATATGCAGTCGCCTATGGGCTAATAACGGCATAAGCTGATTAAATAGAGCAACCCGGTTCCAATAGGCGGTGCCTATGAAACAAATCTCTCCGCGCATCGAATGAGGCGTATTTCTCGGATGGTAGGAACCCGGGAAAACGCCAAGCGGCAAATAGGAAACCCTTGAACAACCCCGTTCCGCATAAAAAGCGACGCAATTGCTCTCAAGAGTGAATACGTGGAAATAGTGGGTAGCAATACCCGCGGTTATATCGGTGTAATACGGATCGTCCGTAAACCAGATCGCCGTTCTGATGCCCATTTCGTTAATCGCTTGAACTTTGTCGACCGACATATGCATGCCATCCAGCACAAGCATCATATCGGGTCTGACTTTGGAGGCGACCTTCACGACGTCCTCGTCGGGAACGACCAAAGTAACTCTGTCCGCCACGGTTTTAAGCGTTTCGACGATTCCGTTATCCAGCGGCGAATATGGATATCCCTTGCCTGAGGTGACGTATAAAACGTGAATGGGGCGTTTGACAGGAACGGGCGTTGCCGCTCTGATGACGGCTTCGCATCTGCCTAGCCAATGTCCGTCCGCCCATCCTAGCGGATAACCATCGTCCCTACCCGCACGGTATGCCGGCTTGAAGCTATCCGCATAACGATTGTTCGCTCTCGCCATCCTTCATTCCCCCTATGCTTTTCAAACCCTCATTCACTATTGAAGCCCGATAGAACTCAAGAGCTTCCAGATTCGGTCGTTGAACGTGTGGTCTCTTTTCGTTCGGTTATAGCCTCGCGCCGCAACCCTCAGACGCTCTTCTTCGTGCGTTAAATAGTAATCCAGTTGTTGCACAAGCTGTTGCGCATTGCCGAATACTCCGATTTCCGCTCCGATGTTGTAGTGCTCCGGCAACTCGTTCCGCAAATCGGTAAGCTGCAAGGCACCGCACGCGGCCATCTCGAACGTGCGCGGATTAACGGATTCCGCCGGCCAGTTAATGCCGTTTAAATTATCCTTGCCTGCTTCAGTCGTACGATGGAGATTAATGACGATCTTGGCGCCGTTATAATACTTGGCGGTTTCCGGAACATCGATCCAGCCGTCGTGAACGAATTTCGACAGCATCGAAAAGTTGCTCATCCGGTCCCACAGTTTGCCTCCGATCAATACTTTCTTGTCCTCGAGGAATGGTGCGATCTGATCGAACAATTCGACCCTGTTCCAGAATGCGATACCGATAAAGCAAATATCGGTGCGATATTGCTGGGGGACAACCATCGGTTTGAAGATATCGAAATGCGCGGCTAGCGGCAGATGGAACACATTCGCGCATCCCACAGACTGATAGAGACTAATACAAGACTTCTCATGCGTGAAAACATAGTCGTAATGAGGAGCAATTGTCACGGTATGGTCGGTGACGTAGGGATCGTCCACGAACCAGATAACCGTCGGAATTCCCGACTGGCGAATCGCGTCTATCTGTTCCAGATGATCCGGCGGAAAGACGTGTAAGCCATTCATCACGATGACCGCATCCGGTCGATATTGCGCGGCCTGGATCTGCATTTCCGCCGCCGGCGATACGCGTACTTCCGTAACCTCGCTTTGCAAGGCTGAAATGACTCCCTGGTCGATCGCTTCGAAGCCTTGCGGCACATAAAGAATACGAGCTTTGCTGCGAGGGGGGTAGCTTCTCCTAACATTCTCGTCGATGCCTCTGCATGCCCCAAGTCTCCACCCGTCCGTCCAACCGTTCGCAAAGCCGTCTTTACGGCCTCGATTTCTGTTTACAGTCGCCGAATGGCTCCGCATCCTCATCACCCGCAATCAATATATGCGTTAGCTCAGGGTTGGACTTGGATACTTACCCGTCCATAGGACGAATTTAGGCGGGTAAAAAAGCGCCCGTTCTCTCGAGGGTTGCTCGGGAGAACGGGCGCTTACCTGTTAGCGAATGATATATCATTGAACGCGGTGCACTTGGACGTACTCATCGACTGTGCCTTTAATCAGAATCGGAACGATCGAAGCTTTCGTAACTCCATTACTATACGTAACCGTAAAGATAAAGCTATATGGGCCATGCGGCAAATCGGACAAGATCAATTCCGTATCCTCCTGGCGTAGCAACCCTTTCCACACCGCAAACCCAAGGGAAAAGATCGTTAGATCCTTACTAAGGCCGGCATTCGCCGCGGCAACCACCGCGATCGGCTTCGTATCGGAAGAACCCGTGTCCGTCACCGTCGCTTCCAGTGCGAATGCTTCCCCTGCCCAAAACACGTTTGCCTCCCGGTGCTTGTCCGGATATTTAACGTTCCAATTCAAACGGTGCTCCTCCCACTCGGGAGTATGGTTAACCTTCCCGGTTATGGCGAGCGCGCCGACCGTCAACTGTTTCGTTACGGTATCGCTGGCACCATCGGGATCCCTCACTGTTAACGCTACGGTATATATGCCCGGACGGTTTACCGAATCCTGCATCGTCAAGACCGGCTCCGCGGATACGCTGCTTCTAGTGAAGCCTCCCGGACCTCCGATGCTCCAACTATAGCTTAGGAGATCATTGTCCGGATCGGAGGAACGATTCAGGAACGTAATGACATCCCCTTCCCACGCCGGCTTAGGCGTCCAATCAAAGTCTGCAATCGGCGGTTTATTGGTTTCAATGACAAAGTATTTTCTTGAGCTCCAGTTTCCCCAATCATAATCGTCAAATGAACGTACCTGGATGTAAAGCGTGACGTGCTCGGGTAGATCGGCGCTTGCGTTCCATGAAATCGCGGATCCGTTTTTAATGCCTGAATCCAGGAGCAACGTACCGTTAAGACGATAAATTTGAACTTGATATTGGGCTTCCGGATCTCCGTCCTGATCGTTGTAAGTCCAGCTGAAGGTCGGCCGCAGCTCGGTTAATTCAGTCGGATTATTCGGATCCGTGCTGCTTGGAACGGTAACATTAGCCATAGGAATCCGGTTGTGGATCGTGATTTGACGTTCAAATTGAGCAGTAGCACCGTCCAAGTCTTCGACGACTTGACGAATGTTAAATGTACCCATGGTATTAAAAGATTTAATCCAAGAGGTTCGCGAAGTACTATAGAGCCCCTCTACCCCATTTGTGGTTAGGTTGCGAATGTAATACTCATGCTTCAGCTTTGTTCGGTCTCCATCCTCCGCGTCATAAGCCGTGGAGTCAATCGTGATATCGACGTCTCGGTATGTGTTCATGTAGCTTGTCGTAAATCCCGGTACCGGCGGCGAGTTAGGCGTAACGATTGTCGTTATGTTAATCTGCTGTTCGTTCCAGTCCGACCAAGCCCCGTATTCGTCTTTTACGGCCATGGCGGTCGTGTACAAGCCCATTTCAGTCGGCGTAATAAGCTTCTCGGATTTTGTCACTCCGCTTGGTGATACGAAGTAATACTTTCGTTCAATGATGCCTCTCGTGGACAGGTAGTTAATGCCTGTCGCAGGATCAGCTGACGAGTAATGGGTCGAGCTTAAATATCGATCCGGATCATAACTTGTATCTGCCCACTTGACCTTCTTGGTCGCAGCATCAATGGATAATGCATAGATAGACAAAGGTTTACGATGAACGATGATGTCTTGGCCGTACTCATTGGATAATTCCCGGTAATCGGCAAAAGCCATGCTTGGATACAAGTAATCCGGATTCGGATCATCTGGCACCTTGTACGTGATATTGTACAGTCCCACTTTGTCCAGGCTTGGCGGCACGCCCGTTGCATTCGTGCCGTGGTAGCTAGACAATCCCGATTTCCCATCCCCGGAATCCAGGAACTTGCTTGGATTCACATGCTGGATCTTCCAAGATTTCAGCAGATTCGCAATCGGATCATTCTCGGTATCGAAGTAACTTGACATAAAGGAAATCGGTTCTCCGACAATCGCGATGTTATCGAGTAACAATACGTCTGCTTTAGTTTCCGTTATGATCATTTTCTTGAACTCCACCAACGACGCATTTGCGAAAATACCGATCGTTCCTGCGCTTGCGAAGGTTTTGTCAGTCACGTTGATAACAGGAACGCCGTTCATATATACCTTGATTCTGTCGAACAACACATCCACTTTAACGGTGTAATAGGTGTCTAAGGCAAGAGAGTAATTGTATTCAGCTAGAACCGTTCTCTGGCCGTTCACTACTTTTAGAAGTTTCGTTTTGGACATGGAAGATTCAACGCGGTACATATTCTGATTATCGCCCCTCTTATTTCTGAAAGAGACGCCAGAGGTCGGATCTGTACCCGCACCGCTATTAATCTTCATTTGATAGGAAACGTTGAAATTGGCAAGGTCCGGAATCGTGTTGGAATAAAACATGCCAAATGTATCGTAATTATAGCCGCGTTGAGGCGCATCATCCGAAACATTTACGCATGTATCATTACTTCCGCAAATTTCAAGATAACCTTCCCCAACCTTTCCAAATCGATAATAGGAATTCCCAAGGCTACTACTAAGGTCAATTGATTTTTCTAACCCCGTCTCTAAGTCGAGCTGAAAGATCTTAGTTGGCGCTCTCGAATTCAAATAGTATAGGAATCCATTAATCGTTGGCTTTATATCCGCCTGACCTATGTCTTTAGACCATAATACAACATTTGGATTATCAAACGATCGTGCATAGATGGTTTGATCGTAGGAAGAGTTATACCCTTTGAACATCAGCGTATAGAAGACATTTTTATACCTCGTTAAAATTTGCTCGGGGTTAGTGGTAAGGGTTGTAGTTTGAAGGAGTACACCAGTTGCTTCATTTCGAACAATAAGCCTTGACTGACCATAATAACCGCCACTCTCATAGGTCGAATAGACAATTTTCGTACCATCCTCATTCCCTACGATACGAGTCCCGAAGCCGTACTTTCCACGATTATTGCTATAGGCACTCCCACTAGAAATACCATCGTCATAACTGATAAGATGGTCTCCCGTGTTTCCGTCCATTTTTGCCAACATCACGCCATATGTGCCTGCACTAGAGTTGAAGCTTCTCCATGTTTCATAGTACATGTTACCTTTGGAATCATATCCAATAGGATTCATGATTCCCGTTCCCGTGAAGTCACCGCCTATGTTTCCAGCAGGTACATCGCCTTTATAAATAGAGCCGATCGGATTCCCATAGATATTTGTAAAGGGATGCGTTGTAACCGTACCGTAATAAACCAAGCTTGGGTCAGGAGGAGAATTGGGATATCCATAGTCTCTATCTCTTGCTTCAATGAGTTTTGCGTTATGGTTGAATCTAATTACACTTATATCTTGAAGTTTGTGTGATCCCGCTATGAAATAAGAATCACCGACGGATGCGTTATAGTGTTCGCCGTTATACACGGATGCGATAGGTGCTGCACCCTCTGCTATGCCTTTAAACGTATACACCCTATCGTTATAACCTTGATCCGTGACAAAAATATATTGCAGTTCTTCATCCGCACCTTGATATTGTATGGTTGACAGCCTTCTTACTTCTACTCCATTTCTGTAAACGGCAATGCTGTCTAATGAGTTTGTAGCGATAACACGGATTTCGTAATCCATGTATTTAAATATGGGGTTACTAACATCACTTGCAAAAACGGGACCTACTGTTACTTGATCAAACGAAACTCCCTTCCAGCTATTCACTGGAGTTATGCCGCCAGGCGTATCGCTAAACAGATTGAACAGATTTACGGTAGAAATGGAATTCTCAGCCGTATCTATACTCCAAGGTTTACCGCCAATCGTTGTGCTCCACGCGGATGACATTAAATCATTCGGCCAGACCGAATACGTTACCCCCGGTTCTGGCGGAGAACCTACCTCGCCTTGAGCGTAGAAAGCGACTGTAGGACTGTCATTAATGACTTCCATCATAAAATTCTTTGAGTCTTGTTTGCCCCAATCTTCGACGACTCTAACATTAAACTGATACTTACCGACCTTCGTTGGATTCACGACAAACTGCTTGCTGCCGTCCATCGTCATCGTGGTGGGCGGTTCTAGATATAGACCATCGTTATTCGCATCGTATCTCATTTGAACTATGTTCGTAACAATCATATCCCCATCAGGGCTATAGGAAGTGTTCCTAAATGTAACCGGTACTCCCCGGACCGTTTTGGCTGTGTAACTTAGTTGCGCTACAGGCGGCAAGTCCGGCTTGACTTCAATATTGTGTACGGCAGGGCTGAGAGATCTTAAGCCTGCGCTATCATAAACATCTAGCTTTACCTGTTCAGTACCGACGACGCTATAAGAGGATTGTCTGTTCGCCCATTCATCTCGTGCATGGTCGATCGTACGTCCAATTGGGCTATAACTGTTATTCGCGTTTAATGGTATCGCCAGAGGTCTTCCCTCAATTACAGATGTTGATCCGGCAATGACCGGTATAGGATTCGGAGGGACGACAGTAACACACGCTACTCGAGTGACCGTAAGTCCCCATTGATCACGTAAGGTTCCTTTTCCGCAGAAAGTCCCTACGGTGTCCATCAGAACATCGTGAACTCCGTCCATATACCCCACGCCCTTGTTCGGGACATCTTGAGACCATTCGTTGTATGCCGAGAAATCGAAACCAAGAAACTCTACCCAATCCCCATCCGGATCGCTTGGCGCGGGATCGCTTAACATGACGATATCCAGTCTGGTTCCGACAACGACTGAAGTTTTGACGCCTGCGCGGTTAGGTTGATTTGGCAGAGTCCAGCCTGCTTCGAAAGTTGGCGGAGAGTTGCTTGTCGGTCCGCTTACATTAAGCGTCTTGGGACCTATCCAAGCGGATTCTCCGCAATTAGACGTTTTGATTTTCAAATACACGTTATGCGTTCCTACTCCGATAACGTATGGGTACGATGAACCGGTGAAGCTCGTGGTGCTCGTTTTCCCAGAAATCGCCGCAGACGTCCACGTGGACCCATCCTTCTCGATCTTGAACTGATGCGACATGTAGGTACAGCCCTTCAAGATGAAATTTATAGGCTTTAGGGCAAAGGAGTCTCTCCATGCTATGGATGAGGGAATAATATCGAAGTCGCCGGTGAAAGCGCTGTTGCTTTGATAGAAGAATGTGATATAAGCCGTTTTTTGCGAGGTTGTAAGATTTGCGGTCGCGTTGCCGCCTAACTGAGGCGAGTTTGAGTAGGCACTGTAGGACAAGCTGTACCCGTTAATCGAGCCATACACGCTGTTGGCCGAATAAGTTCTTGAACCGGGAACGGCAATCGTGTCGGAACTGACGGCTGACTGCGAGTAAGCGCCCGTGGTCGACGTTCGGACCATATGCCTAACGTTAATCGTCCCTTCTTCCTCCGGTTTATCGTAATAGTAATTGACGTAGTAATCGCCATACGATCCGTCATAAATTATAGGCGGCGGATCGGCAGGTGTTAATATCGCCGTTCCTCCCGATGGCGGCGAGACGGTACTTTTCTTCCATCCCTTATAGGTATATCCTGCACTGGATGGATACGAGTACGTGTAGCTCTGTCCGGAAGTCATGACTTCAGTTCGGTTCGGAAAGACGTTATTCAAGGACGTTCCGTCCGTAGCGAAGTGACTTATGTGTGCGGTGCCCGTTACCGCGATCGGCTCGACGATGATCGTGTAGAGGACGGGGACGTAGTAGCGATATCCGACGACTCCGGGGGCGTAGGTTCCATCTAAGTGTCGGGGTTCTCCGTTTAGTCCTATATTGGCAGTTAGAGTTACACCAGGAATTTTAATCATTCCACTTATATTTCCCGTACCTATACCTATTTCCGTCCCATCTTTAAATGGAATACCGTATGAAGTAGCAAAATATTGTTTATACGTATCATATCCCGTTCTTGTTGCCCGAAAATATTCTTCGTGCTTAGCATTACCTTCGATATATTTTGACGGTGTGACGCTTTTAATTTTATAACCATCAAAATTAAAATTATAAGAAAAACCTAAAATCGTTATACCTGTACTTCCGGGATATTTCCCATCCCCGGTCCAATCCCCCCCGGAATCCCTCCAAACTTCATAGTAACCCATTCCTACCCAATAACGTTTATTCGGATCATTATCATCCTGCACAGTCTCGGAGATACTTCCTGCAGATACACTTGGAGTAAACGTTGAAAAATTAGGAACGAAAGGTGCAATAAACGTCATAAAAATGGTTACGAGTAAAGAAAGAGCAAAGATTCTAGTCCTTGCTCTAGAAGGAATAAATAACTTCACAGGTTGCGCTCCCTTTTTACAGTCCAGTATTCTCGATGAGTACAAGATAGCCATTGTAATCAAAGGTAAGACCGATATACTTGGCTTCCTTCATGGTAAAACTTAAGTAGGTTTCATCATCTAGAGATACCTGGTCTACCGGAGAAACTACAGGATATTTATATTTTCTAGTGCCGTCAGGAAGTCGAACTGTCTTTGAATCAAGAGCAGTACGCACACGAGGTGTGTGTGTTTTAGACATATAAATAATCGCTGGCTTGTCAAACTTAAAATGCAATCCCATATTGTCACCAGCATTCCAAATATCATACAGAACATAATCATTGATCTTAACCGGTAAGTCTGAACGCTTTAAAATGTAGAATCCTTCAATCTTTCGATTTCCTGAACGCTTTAAGAAATATGAATCAGGAGAAATGTACTCCTTCAGTTCCCCCACAGGAGTAACCTCAATCCCCATCTCTTCCGGAGAAAGAACCTTGATTTCCTTCACTTCGCCAATAAAAACTGCCTTACTAGCAGCATTCCACTGCACTTTCTCTCCCATCGCTTCGGAAATAAACCGCAACGGGACATAAGTTCTTCCCTTATCCGATTGCGCGGCAAGGCCCAAATCTATTTTCTTTCCGTTCACCGATGCCGACTTGGCGCCGATAACGAGCTTGATCGTGCGATCGCCTTTAACGATCGTGATTTCTTTACCTGCCAACTTCAGCTCACCGGCAAGCTTGTCCGACACGAACCGCACCGGAACTAACACCTGGCTATTGATTATCTTGGGCTGCTGGTCGGGAAACATAACCCTGTCGCCATTAACTAAAACTTGAATCGGTTGTGCCGCGAGGGAAGCCGCAGGAATACTAAGCAATCCGACAAGCACAACGGATAACAACAAAACCATCATTTTCTTCATCTCATAACACTCCTTAAATTTGTATAAAAGGGCATAAAAAAGAGGAAGCACGGCCGACATCTGCTAAACGTCTGCGGGGTGCTTCCTCGCGATTAATATCCTGTTTTTGGTTAATTTATTATATAAACAACAAATACGATTCGTCAACAACTTTTGTGTCGACCGATTGAATATTTTGTTAATAAATAGCGGATTTCGGTTCTCTTGATCCCCTATTAAATCTGCTGCTCATACGCGATCTGATGACCGTCTTCGAACCCCTTGGCGAAACCCGCATTGTAACCTTCGTTGTATGCCTGGTTAAACCCGGCATTATACGAGGGTCCGCCCCCTCCGTCGACGCGTTGCCTTTTTCCCTTGACCCGTCGCTTGATTCCTTTACGAACGCGCAGCTTTCCATTGCCCGAACGGGATTTCCCCCGACGAACGATCTTCGACGATTTCTTCGAACCGCGGCTGCCGCCCGATTTTCTTTTACCGCTTTTACTCGCACCTGAAGAACGCTTTTTGCGTTTCAATCCGAGACACCTCCAGCAATTTTCAGTTACCCGGTCTTATGGCATCGGATAGCCAAGGAGAAGCCGGCTCCCCCCGGACGGGCGGACGCCAGCTCGTTCCGGATACCGTTCTAAGCAATGCGCCCTGCATCCCCGTCAATACGCGAACATGCTCTTGCAGAATCGCGGGAGAGACTCCAGCCGAAACCGTAACGTCCGCTACGCTTTCAAGTATTCTCGCTAGCGCCTCTTGGCTTCTCGTGATGGAGCTCATGAGTTGAAGCTTGATTTCCCATTCTTGCTGTAGCCGGTTCATTTGTCGCTATCTCCGGAATCCATTCCTCCGAACATGGAAGACATGCCGTCGGAATCGTCGTTATCGGGGTTAATGATGACTTTCAGATTGCGGCTAAGCCCGTTGCAGAGCTTCGTTAATCCGTCTATGACCTCGATGTTTTGTTCGTTCCACTGCAAACAAGTCGACAACTGATCATTGTGAGCTTCATAGGTATCGTTGGTGATATGGGTACACAACCAATTCCGGACTTTCTCGGCTTCGGCCGCTTTAGCTTCGAGTATCATGGCTACGTTCCATTGCATTTTCGCTATTGCGTCTAGCGTCTGATGGTAGGCTTCATCCCGACTCATCCTGTTTGCCCCCCTCTCCTATCCAACATTTACTCTTCGTCGGACGAATCGCCCATCGCTTTTACGACATGCGTCATGCTATCCGCGACTGCCTCTTGCAAATCCGCCAGGCTATTCAAATAAGAGATGACGCCTTTCGTTACGTTAGATGAACTATCAAGCAGCCCGTCAAGGCCGTTTAATTGCGGATGCTCATCCGGCAAAGCCTGAACCAAATGCGCCATCCGAACGGCCACATGCCTCTTGGCATCCAATATCCGCGCCATCTGCTGATGGGATTTGGACAAATGAACGACAATTTCCGTTAACAAATCCTGCATGCCTGCCGCATCCCCCATCCCTTAACGAATCGAGTTGATTTTGCATCCCTGCAAAACGTCTAATTACCTACAGCATATGCGTCCGCTCAGCGCTTGCCACAATGGCTAACACCCACATTCCGTTCGGGAAAACGATGAGGAAGTCAACAATAGCACCACCTCGCACGCTTATTTCCCTCCTCGGAGCGACTTTGTGGAAAATAACAACGCCTCGCACGCTTATTTCCCTTGGCAGAGCGACTTTGCGGAAAATAGCATCGCCTCGCACGCTTATTTCCCTTAGCTGAGCGAATTTGTGGAAAATAGCACCGCCTCGCACGCTTATTTCCCTCCTCGGAGCGACTTTGTGGTGATGTAAAGTAGTCTGTGTACCAAAATTTGGCGCCTTCTCAGGCAACAAAAAAGTAGGGTATTCTCGGGGTTACGAAGCCAACCAAGAAGGA
>NZ_QRDY01000028.1:33698-50534 GCF_003386205.1 Cohnella lupini | reverse complement strand
GTTCTTTTGCACTTTTCTTGCCCCCAACATTTTCTTTGATTTCAACTTGATTCCAAAATGAAGTCGTCTGCACTGAATGAATTAAATCATAAACCAAAGATACAACGAGCATTCAAAAGAAAAGTGATTCTCCATAGAGGGAGATTAGTTGAATAAACCGGCAAGGTTTTAGGTGTTTAGTGACAATAAAGTTATTTAATTTACAATAAAGTTGTTTAAGCAGTTGGATATGAAATAAAGATGCAGACCGCCCCGAACGGCTCCCGGTCGTGATGGTTTGCACGGTGGAACGACTCCGGTTCTACCCCGTCCACTCCCCCGAATCTGCTCGTTCCCGATGCCGCTACCGCCGAACCGTGGGGTACCGTGTACGCAAAGGAAAGCCAAGCGAATTGCTCCGGAAGGTGATCGTCCACTTGCTCCGCACGAAAGGTTGCGCCGCACCGGTTTGTCGATGGCCGGAAGCGAAACTGACAAGCGTTCAAACAACATGACCCGACCGCCTCACTGTGGCTGGCTCTGGGGTTCCTGCAAATGCTTTCGTCGATTTCTTGTTTGCAAGCTGTTGACAGAAAAGCCCAAAGAGGGCTGTGGCAGGTTACTCGTATACAACCTGTCACAGCCCCCAAACCCGCGTCCGACACGGCCTTTCGGCTCTTATTCTTCCCCTGTCGCCACCGGATTTTCCCCAGAGGAAACCCAATCGCTCCAGCTGCCCTGAAGTGACGGCTTCTTTAAGCATGAGCTCGGTAGGCAGCCGGCCGTGGTCATCCTGGTTGTACGCCGCGAATGTGGTTATTCTGCAACTCGTTGTTCGGCTGACTGGCCGATACATCCCGGATCTCTCGTGCGGTGGACGCGGAAAGAAGTCTTCCGAAAAAAATGAAAACCCGCTGTTACCACGGAGCAAATTAGGTATACTCTCTTGTCATGGCCAGGCAATGTATTTACAATGGGCCGGCATAATATAGACCTCCCAGGAAAATAAGAACTGCAATACCGAGGAGAAAAGTTATCCTAATTCCGTCATTCATCCGGAACCAGAAGTCATTCAAGAAATCTTTGGTGTCCAACGACACAATGTCGACCTGTTATGTTATAGAAACGACATGAAACAACAATTTACAGGCAATTAATAGGAAAAATGGACCATCCTATAAAAAATGTTTAGTTCTATTTATTTATGCAATTGATACCTTCTTTGGTTATAATTAAAGGTATATAACCCACTATTTTCCATCTATTTAGACTCTGCTGGATAACGAATTATATTTAATACTGATTTTTTGGTTTTCAGGTTAGTTTCGTATGTTACAAAATACTTACTTCCAACAACTATAAGATTTTTAGTGTTAATGCTATCAAGTACTAACTTAAAAGGGGTAGCTTTGGAATCGTAAGGATTTTTGACCATTGCCCAAAGGTCATCATCACTTACACCTATTTCAAGTACTTCAATGTAAGAAGTAGTATTACTTGAAATAGGTTGGTTGGAACTTACTTGATTAAAAATAACAATAATGATGACTAGGGTAATTGCTAGAATCACAAGTTTGAAGGGATGCATTTTTAAATATTGCATTCTCGTCCACTCCTTTAAACTTTTGATATATCTATTTTTTCATGGAGAGGGTGATACCAATCTAAAAAACAAAATTGTACCAATTGAATCTATCTTTATATTAATTCAATCACATCTTGGAAATTCCTCCTTGTGTTATTTTCAGTAATTTTACTAATTCTAAACTGAGAGGGTTGGAAATTATGAAGAAGCCTATTAAAGTTTTATTTCTTCTCTTTATTGTATTTGCTGTTGTTAGTTCAAATGCATATGCTTAGCCGGCAAGTAAGGTTTACACAGAAGATCAGTTAAACGCTTTATTATCCAAAGCAGGAGTACCGCAGGATGTTCTTAATGGAATGGATTTCTTGACAAAAAATATGATTATCGAAAAGTCGAGTAAAGGTTCAAATCTGAGATTCATTAACTCAAGTACTGATTTTTATGCGAGGGATTCTCAATCAGGTAAGTTGCTTGCAGCAAATTATATTTCTACTAGTGATTTGAGCATTATAATGTACCACTTTAATACATCTTATAATGGAGTACCTATGGATGACCTTTATTCTTCTTTTGAATGGTTAAGATCCGGAAATGGCCCTTCACAATCCCCAGGCGGGTTTGAAAAGGACATGATTGGCATTGCAGTTCCAGATGGATGGGAAATTCAATCTGATAAGTATGCATGTGCTGCTACCGCATATGTTGCGCCGACGGGTGGTTGGGGTAATCCAACTTCTGCTTTTTGTTCTAAAGGAAATGGTGAACCCGTAGAGTATTCGTTATATGGTGCTGCGTGGCAGTTTGATGGAAACTACTCGTCTACTAATACTTATTATAAGGGCACCGTTGGACTTACAATGAAGAAGAAACTTTCCACTGCAATTAATCGAGCAGTTTCAAAATATTCCGAAGCAAAAAATAATAGTAGCGGCTACTTTGCTGTAGGGGTGACGTGGGGCCCTGTTTCAATAACGTATTACCCTACTGGTGGATCATCTAACAACGAAGCATCGAAAGATATAACTTGGCTTTGATCGTCGATATCGTTTACTTTGATAATGGCGATATCCTGGCAGAATAATAGGTGACATACACGGGGTCTAAACAAGATCCCGTGTTTTTCATTGGCCGGCTAAAATTATGCAGCTGCTGCGTATCCAAGTGCTATCGCCACCGACGACCAGCTTCTTATCCCCCCACGAATCCCCATACTCGAACGGTTCCAAAACATAAAATTGGGGTTCCTAAGAACACATGGTGGATACAATGAAATTGAATGAGACAATCGCGGATATTTCGATCGTGGCCGGCGCGTTGATGACAAGCAGGAAGATTGAGGTGGACGATTCGCGCGAGTTGGTCGCGCGAGTAATTGAATGGACAGAACAGTTCGAACGCGAGCACTCAGAAAGTTATTGGGACGAAGGCCTAGACTATATGACCGAAATTGAAGTGTTCGCTGAAGCCAAACTGGTGGAAGCGTACGGAGCCGTTGATCCGTTCCGCTGTCCTGCGTGCGGTGGCGAAAATGTCGCAACGTTCTTGCACGATCGCCGGCAATGTTGCTTGTCGTGCGGCGAGCGGTTCGAGCTACCGGCGGAAGAGGCAGAACAATTTAATTAAGCGTAAAGCATCGGAGATATCCGGTGCTTATTATTTTGCCGCCGGGAAAGGTAAAGAGCTGCTGCGCCGCAGCTCTTCTTGATAAAATCGGCCGCCCCATATAATTACTATGTTGCAGCTCAAACCAAAGGATCTAAATTAACCCAACTTGTTTGTCTAGATTAAAAAATTCAATTGGCAGAAAGTTAAACAACTTTATTGAAACTCAAATGTAACGAAAACGAAATAGGTTGAATATTAAACAACTTTATTGTAAAACTCGATTCCCTCTCTCCCGTTTTTATTGGTTTTTTTAGATGAAAATTAAACAACTTTATTGTCAAAGAACATTAGGATCAATAAAAAGAGCGAAAAAAGCTTGGTCAATGAGGACCAAGCTTTTTGGTATGTATGTTCACTTGTCTGTAACGGCGGGATAATCAAGTCCGAATTTGCTTGCTAATCCTTGCATTCCAGTTTTCGTGACACGAACAGCACGGCTGTTAGGCAATCGTTCAAGCCACTTCAACTGGAACAACCTCTTTGTTATAGCAGCGCCCAAGCTTCCCGCTAAGTGATATCGCCGTTCACTCCAATCCAAGCATTGGCGAGCATAATGGCGGCGTTTTCTGGGATCGGCATCAACTTCCACCCCGAAATTCCGCAACATCTCCATACCTTCTACGCTCAATACATAATCACTTCCCGATTCCTCTAATAATTTCATATCTAGTAATCGATCCGTGAGGGCTACCCCGATCTTACCAGCCAGGTGATCATAGCAAGTTCGAGCATGGCGAAGTGTTTTTTGTTCATCGGATTCGCGGAGTGAACGCACGGGTTTGGGTGGTGCAATGGCTATAAGGGATTCGAGGGCGTGTGCTACCTCATGGCTGGCAAGTCGAAAGTACTTATGCCGACCGAAAGACTCATGAAGAAGCAGACCACCTTCTACCATTTTGGATAAATGTGAGCTGGCCGTCTGTGGTGATATTCGAGCAACATTGGCTAAATCAGTCGCGGGCAACGCTTTTCCTCCAAGCAAGCTCATTAACATAGCTAGACGTGACGAATCACCAATGAGATTTGCGACCTCTAAGACATTTGGCCTCGAGTTTATGCTCATTTTTCTTCTCGTTCTCCTTACATTTATGATTCGATCATCGCCGAAATATTCTCATGTTACCATAATCATACAAACATTAGAAAGAGGAGTAAATCATGAACCGTTATTTATTTGTAATGCTCGTTGTCATAGCCACCTCGCTTATGGGCTCTTCCTTTGCGATTGGTAAGATCGGTTTGTCCTATGTTTCGCCCTTACTTCTCGTGGGAATTCGATTTACGATGGCAGGTTTCATCATGGCCTTGTTGGTAAGGAATAAACGCCTACCTTCATCTTATCAACATTGGGCTAAATTGTTCATTGTAGGACTTTTTCAGACGACGGGGGTTATGGGATGTATTTTCGTGAGCATGCGTACAATTCCATCTGGGGAGACCTCCATACTGACCTTCGCTAATCCGCTTCTAGTCGTAATTTTAGGCACAGTGTTCCTTGGCTTGAAGTATCGAATGTACCAATGGTTGGGTGTAGTCACAGGAATGGCTGGTGTATTCGTAACACTAGGATACCATTTACAATTAACGACCGGGACTTGGTTGGGGATGGTAGCCGCGCTTTCTTGGGCTATAGCCACTATTTTGGTGAAAAAGTGGGGCTCTCAATTCGATACTTGGGTTATGACGGCTTATCAAATGTTATTCGGCGGTCTTCTCTTGTTACTGCTGAGTGTTGTTATGGAGTCGCCGCGATTTGTCATTAATATTACTTCTTTATGGGTCGTTCTTTACTTAGCAATCATGGGTTCAATTGTGCAATTTGCAACATGGTATTACTTGCTGAGCCATGGTGATCCTGGGAAAACAAGCGCCTGTTTGTTCCTAGCCCCGTTTTTCGGCGTACTCTCGGGATACTTGATCCATAACGAGACAATCCATAGGTATGTTTATTTAGGGGGACTTTGTATCTGTATCGGAATATTTCTCGTCAATTGGACTACAGTCGGCATGAAGTATTCGAATCTTAGAAAGAAGGAAGGAGAAGCCAAATGGGTATGACGATTGTGGGGCCGGATGGTAAACCACGCTGCCGCTGGTGTGGTGCTACACCGGAGTTTCTCGCCTATTATGATACTGAATGGGGTTTTCCCGTTCGTGATGATCACCGCTTGTTTGAGAAAATGTGCCTTGTGGGTTTTCAATCCGGATTGAGTTGGCGTACGATCTTTGCTAAACGTGAGAACTTCCGCGCTGCTTTCCACAATTTCAAGTTCAACAGGATCGCGGGTTATACCCAGCAAGATCTTGATCGTCTACTAAACGATAAAGGCATCGTACGCCATCGCGGAAAAATTGAGGCGGTCATCAACAATGCAAAGAGAGCTCAGGAACTCGTCAAACTAGAAGGCTCGCTGGCTGCTTTCATCTGGCGCTATGAACCATCTATTGACCAGCTAGACTGCAACGACCAACGAAGCATCGCATGCACTGTCGAGAGAACTGAAAATACGAGGATGGAAATTTATCGGACCAACTACTATGTATGCCTTCATGCAAGCAATAGGGCTGATCAACGATCATGTTGAGGATTGCGTTATTAGAACAAATATTGAACGTGCACGTACGGACTTCAGGCGACCAGGGCTAAGACAAGATCACCTAGTTAACTTTATGGACATAATTCAATGAATCATTCAACTAACGGTTACTATAGTTGAACACAAGGAGCAGTTCTGCCACGGCAACTGCTCTTTTTTTAAGCTATTGAGCAGGTTAACGCAACAAATCCGTTGTTTTTAAGTTTTACGATATGATTGGAAAATAAGGTGGGTTTGCATGGATTTTCATTTAAGTGTAGCTTAAGGAGGGGAATCATGGCATTTTCACTATTATTGATATTTTTAGTTTTAATAAACATGATTTTAAAGAAATACATCGTTCCAGGAGAATCACAAAGTATCTCGGATACTAACGGTAAAAACATCAATAGGTGGGTAAAAGGATTCCTTGCACTTATTGCTATCTGTATTTACTTCTTTGCTTTAAAGACAACGGATTACAATGCAACTAAGTGGTTCTGGTTAATAGTTTTTTTAGTTGCCATTGGATTTCAGGCGTTTATGGAATGGAAGTATTTGAAAGACTCAAAAGAATATATTATTTCACTTATTTTATTAGCGCTCGGATTGATATATATTTGTATTTTTATATTCTAAAGTTGTCGGATGTCAAGAATGTGTACCGATTGCCGCTTGATGCCAAGAATATGTACTGATTACCGATATCATCTGGAATTTGATGTCTTCATTACTAATGCAGCGACATCTCAAGTTAATGTTTCATGATTGGCTTTATGAAACCTATTAACAGGAACTCCGCCTAAGTCATCCGGATTAGGTACGGCAAAGGGCACAATTCCACTTACTGCTGATCTGTTTAATAGGTTATCGGCAAATGTCGGTTCAGTCGGTATAATTTCCCCATTAACTGACAGCACATTTTCCTTTGTGGACTTGAATACATCTGTTTGATTGGTATCTGTATATTTCTCGTTTTCTGTTTCAGTCGCTGTGGGTAATAGTTCGTAGTGTGTAATTGTATTCACTGTGGCTGTAATTTCACCGGCATCAACGGTCTGTGGTATGTATCATTGAGTATATTAACAATTAGTCGCCTTAAAATATCATCGATGTTAAGTGAAATACCTTGAAGTTTTTCTTGGCTCTGAATGCTTTTCTAAAGTTATCACCATGTACTGTTGAAGAACGTATTTGTGATAAATTGCTTAACGTGTCCGATAAGAAAAACGCAGCAAAATGGGAGTCCATTTTGCTGCGTTTTAACTAATCTCAAGTTAAAGCATTACATATGATCATACATATATGTATGTGCTTTGCTCATGTCTGAATTACAGTTATTGTAAGCAGTATAAGCCGCAGATGCAGCTGCAACTGCACCAATGCCAGAAACGATAATACCTATAATGATGCGGCTGTAATTATTGCGGCACCTGTCGCTATGAAGACTGCATTCATATTGAAAGTTAGATCGTAATAATGACCTGCAAAATCATCAATGACTCTCAGTGTTCTTACGCTATAAGGATTGGTGTAGGATACATTCTTCTTGTACACACTGCTTCCGGTCGGTCCAAGAGGGAGCGTTATACCTTCATAGCAATAATAATCATAAGAACCAATGGCAATATTACCCGCGTAATTGCAATAACATTCAAACCCCCAAAAGCAAAAATAGAAAAATGTTTCCGATGTTATTGTCAAAGGTGAAAAGATAGGAGTCAAAGAAGAATTAGTATACTACTCCTCTACATTATAATAGAGTAGAATGATTATAATAATCCGACAAATTATCTATTATTTCACATTAATTGTCGATAAATGGAGGAGATTTTGGTGTTTGATGTAGTTATCTCTAAAAAACGGGCAGTCGCGCCTCTGGTCCGCTCCAGACGCTTCGAAGATTACTAACCCAATCCATATTCTAATGGGAAACATTAGTTTAATGACTACATTAAGCAGGTTGCCGCGGCAGCTTGCTTTTATTTATTGAAGGTAGAAGACCTCTGGTAATCGGTATATATTCATTTATCGTTGCTTATTATTGACGGTGTCGGAAGACACGAACATTGTCCGATTTCCGATTAAGACAAGAACTGTGTCCAATTGCACATGGTAAATTAGACTTACTTCATTGTAATGTTCGCCTTTCGACCTAGATTTGCAGCAGGAGGTACGAACCACCAAGTAGGATACCTTATTTCACATTTTCTGAAAGTGCAAAGAGACATCTTTGGTTCATCGATATAGCGTACAAATATCCAACAAACAACTTCATATTTTATTTGAGGTTGTCAGATGTAATGTGAACTGTTATAGTAGAAATTACCCAAGATACATTATAGGTGTTAAGAACTGGAATTTAGTTCGTTGTGAATTTGAAAAGCCTACCCGGGTGTTGATTATTCTTATAGGGATATACTACTCATTAAGTGTAATTCAAAGTGAAATTGACAGTTACTCATGGATAAGGAGCGGTTTTCGTTCCGCCATCGTACTTCTTCTCGCATGGGGACTTATACGGCTGACAGGTGTATCCTCTCATTGGATAGAGAGTATTGGGAAAAAGTTTAGTTTTGAGTTTGATCGGATATTGCTTCCGTTTTTATCTAAAATGATTCGGGCAGTAATCCTTGTTCTTTGCTTTACAGTGATTGCGCAGGAATGGGGATATGAGGTAACCGGCTTTATTGCAGGATTAGGTCTTGGAGGGTTGGCGTTCGCTTTAGCGGCTAAAGATGCCATTTCCAACATCTTCGGCGGTATTATCATTATTACTGAAAAACCGTTTTCATTAGACGATTGGATTGAAACGCCCAGTGTGGAAGGTACCGTAGAGAGTATATCCTTTAGAAGCACGAGAATTCGGACCTTCGCGCAGGCTCTTGTCACGATGCCCAATTCCACGTTAGCGAATGAACCGATTACCAACTGGTCGCGCATGGGTAAACGACGGATTACTTTCCATCTTGGACTGACCTATTCTACCAAGTTGGAACAAATTGAGACGGTTATTGATGAAATTAGACAATTGCTTACCCATCACCCGGAAATAGATCAAGAAACGGTATTTGTCCATCTCGATCGCTTTGGGATGAATAGCTTAGATATTTTCTTGTACTTCTTCACAAGCAGTACTCAATGGAGCGACTGGCTTAAGACAAAAGAAGCCTGCATGCTCAGTATTCTTGAAATACTCGAGAGGAATCATGTATCCATAGCATTTCCGAGCACTAGCTTATATTTCGAATCCGCCTTTCCGGATTCCATTAATAAGTCTACGTAAAGCTCAAATAAATGGATTAGAGAAGTCATCAAATAAGCGAGCCCATTCGGGGTCGCTTATTTGATTTTTCTCGATAAATAGCCAAATTTGACGAAATATAACCGTATTCATTCATTTTTTATTGTAAATATACAAATATCTTTTGAATACTTTAATTTGCTTAATAGGAAGGGATATTTCGCGACTTTGAATAGGGTAGGATTTGGGAGGAATAGGGAGTAAAAAGCTGGGTAAGACCGGTGAGGTCCCCTCATCGTCGTTAAGAGGACCTCAGCCATCATGAAGGGCGTATATCAAGGGTGAGCCCTGTAAGCTACTCATGTTACGATTATTCAAGCGTTCAACTCAATAACCGAAAGGAGTACGAAAGAATGATGAAACGGATTCACATTGGTCTATGTATGGTGTTGTTGAGCATTCTGGTTGGGTGCGGCAATAACAGCGATGCTGCAACGAACGGAGGTGCTTCCGGCGGAAACGATTCAAAGGAATCAACGTTAGCAAAAGCAAAACGGGAAGGATATATCACGGTGGGGTTCGCCAACGAACGGCCCTATGCTTATGCGACGCCAGATGGAAAACTTACCGGGGAAGCAGTCGAAATCTCACGCAAGATTTTGACTAACCTTGGAATTAAAGAGATGAACGGCGTGCTGACTGAATTCGGTTCGCTTATCCCGGGACTCAAAGCTGAACGTTATAGCATGATAACCGCCGGTATGTTCATCACCAAGGAACGTGCGAAACAAGTTGCTTTCGCAAATCCGGAATATAGCATTGGTGAAGCAATAGCGGTAAAGAAAGGCAACCCGCTTGACCTACATAGCTATGAAGATATTAAAGCCAATTCTAAGGCCAAGATCGCCGTCATGGTTGGGGCCATCGAAGTCGAATATTTACAGAGCGTCGGTTTATCGGAATCGCAAATCGTATCGGTACCGGATCAACCCTCAGCGATCTCTGCCTTGCAGTCAGGACGCGTGGATGCCATTACGATGACAGGTCCATCCCTTCAGGCGATGCTAGAATCCGCAAAGGATGATCAGATTGAAAGAGTAATGGATTTTGTACAGCCGATCATTGATGGGGTAAGCGTAAGAGGGTATGGGGCAGCCGTATTCCGTATAGGGGACGATGAGTTCCGCGAAGCCTTCAACGCGGAGTTGCAGAAGTTAAATGAATCCGGTGAATTGCTCCAAATTCTTGAAGAATTCGGATTTACCGAGCAGGAGCTTCCTGGCAACGTATCTGCAGAGGAGCTTCTGAAGTAATGGATTGGTTATCTCTTGACTTGTTGCCGCCCTTACTTAAAGGGTTGAAAATCACCTTACTTTTGACCGTGATCAGTATTGTCGTTGCTTTCTGCTTTGCATTGCTTGCGGGACTGGGCCGGTTATCGCGATTCGCGATCGTAAGGGCCATTATGTCGACATACGTTGAGATCTTTCGAGGAACGTCACTGCTGATACAGCTTTTCTGGATTTACTTTGCGCTACCTATGCTGCTGGATGTTCGGTTATCGGCGATGACGGCGGCAGTTATTGCATTAGGATTGAATTATGGGGCTTACGGCTCGGAAGTGGTGAGAAGTTCTATTCTTGCTGTTCCGAAAGGACAAATCGAAGCATCGACCGCTTTGAATATGACGCCATATCAACGGATGAGAAGAGTTATTTTTCCGCAGGCATGGGTAATGATGCTCCCTGGATTCGGGAATTTACAGATTGAATTGTTAAAGGGAACTTCGCTCGTGTATCTCATCACATTGGCGGATGTTACTTATCAAGGAATGACATTGCGGTCGTTCGATATTTCCCGTACCCCGGCCATACTGGCTTGGCTATTAATTCTCTATTTTATAGCATCGTATACGCTAACTCTAATTGTACGGCTCTCCGAACGTAAAGTCGTAAAAGGGAGGGGATAGCCGATGTGGGATTGGGGATATGCGAATTCTATCTTGCCGAAGCTGCTGGAGGTCATTCCGACAACATTGGCTTCTGCGATCTTGGGTTTTATCTTAGCCTGCCTGTTAGGCTTGCCGATCGCCTTGGCTAGAAGATCGAGTAAGAAGTGGATAGCTTGGCCGGTTGCGGCCTTCTCGGAATTTATTCGAAGCACTCCTCTTCTGATTCAGTTATTCGTATTGGTTTTCGTTTTTCCGCAAAGTTTTAATATCACATTATCACCTTTTCTTGCGGGAGTTATCGGATTGGGTTTGCATTATAGTACCTATTTGTCCGAAGTATATCGTTCGGGGATAGACTCCGTACCCAGAGGACAATGGGAGGCGAGCATCGCGCTTAATTTTAACAAGCTCAGAACATGGCTTCGTATCGTGCTCCCTCAATCGATCCCGCCGACCATTCCCGTCATGGGGAACTACTTGATCGTCATGTTCAAAGAAACGCCTACCTTATCTGCCATCACGGTCGTGGAACTGCTCATGACAGCGAAAGTTATAGGCTCCGCCTCGTTTAAGTACGTTGAAGCATTTACATTGGTCGGTATTATATTCCTCGTGCTAAGTTATCCTTCTTCCTTACTTGTCCGAGCGCTGGAAAGAAGAATGAAACGAAATGAGAGGAGAGGTATTGCTTAATGAGTCAGAATATTCAAACTTTTACCTCGGATGAGCCGATTGTGCGCTACAAGAATATCACGAAGTCATTCGGTGAACATACGGTTCTTAAGGAGCTGGATCTGGATATTCTTCCAGGCGAGAAAGTTGCCTTGATCGGACCAAGCGGTTCTGGTAAAACGACGATCGCGCGGCTCTTAATGACATTGGAATCTCCGACATCAGGTACGATCGAAGTGGACGGAGAGATGCTATGGCACATGCATAAGAGAGGCAGGCTAATATCCGCGAACGAAAAGCATCTTCATCGAGTCCGCAGCAAAATCGGGATGGTCTTTCAGCACTTTAATCTGTTTCCCCATATGACGATTTTACGAAACGTAACAGAAGCTTTAATACATGTTCTTAAAATTCCTAAGGCAGAGGCCAATCATCGAGCATTGGAAATATTGGAGCGGGTCGGATTGCGGGACCATACGAACCATTATCCTTCGCAATTGTCAGGAGGACAGAAACAACGAGTCGCGATTGCTAGAGCGTTAGTCATGCAACCTAGAATCATGCTATTCGATGAAGTCACCTCCGCGCTTGATCCGGAATTGGTAGGCGAAGTGTTAGACGTGATCAAAGCAATCGCCTCCGAGGGAGATATGACTATGATACTCATTACGCACGAAATGGATTTCGCCCGGGACGTGGCGGATAGGATTATATTTACCGATGGCGGCGTAATTGTCGAGCAGGGAACACCGGCTGAACTATTCGAGAATCCGAAGAGCGCAAGATTACAATCGTTCTTATCCCGATTCATGAAGGGTCAACCTGATAGGTCGGCCGATGATCGAGTTGCGGCAGGTACCGAATGAATGGGAGTGCGGAGGCATTAACCGCGATTCGATACAGGCTACCTTGCCTCGCCGATGGGGGAGAGATTTGGAAACTGGTTCGGGATAGCCGTAAGCTCGACCTAAATACACCCTATTTCTACTTAACTATGAGCCATTGGTTCTCGCAGAGCTGTAGGGTTGCGGAGGAGACGGAATCGGGATCGATTATCGGGTTGGTGACAGGGTTCCGCCAGCCTTCGCAACCGGACACGTTATTCGTTTGGCAGATTGCGGTAGATGAACGATATCGGGGAAGAGGCATTGCTCGTGGACTGCTCGATCATGTAGCCGACTATCCGGATATTCTATTTATCGAAGCAACGATTTCCCCTTCCAATGATAGCTCCAAAGGATTGTTTAAGCGATGGGCGACATCTAAGAATGCGTTGATCTCCGTTTCCGCTGGATTTATGGAAGATGACTTCCCGTATCAGAAGCATGAACGCGAAGATTTATATCGAATCGGTCCGTTGAAGTGAGTGTCTAAAGAGAAGGAGGAGTTGCGATCCATGAATGAGCAAATCCAAGGAAGCAATCATTTACAGGTATTCGACGACTTAGAATCGGAAGTGAGAAGTTACTGTAGATCGTTCCCCACGAAGTTTCAGCGTGCATCGGGGTATCAGTTGTGGGATGTAGAGGGTAGGCCTTATATCGATTTTTTTGCCGGAGCTGGTGCATTGAATTATGGTCATAATCCGCCCGAGATGAAAAAAACGTTAATAGAATACCTGCTAAAGGACGGAATTTCTCATAGCTTGGACATGGCGACCGAAGCTAAGGAGCATTTTCTATCGAAATTCAACGAAGTGATTCTGAAGCCGCGAGGGTTGAATTATAAGGTCATGTTCCCCGGACCAACAGGAACGAATGCAGTGGAAAGCGCTTTGAAGCTGGCGCGGAAAGTAACGGGGCGACAGACGGTCATGAGTTTCACGAATGCTTTTCATGGGATGACATTAGGCTCTCTGGCCGTGACCGGGAATAAATTCAAACGAAGAGGCGCGGGAGTTCCCTTAAACCATGCGGTATCCATGCCCTATGACGGTTATATGGGGAATGAGGTCAACACGCTTGATTACATTGAAAGCTTCTTGAACGATAGCGGAAGCGGAATATCTCTTCCGGCTGCTGTTATCGTGGAGACACTTCAAGGGGAAGGCGGGATAAATGTTGCCTCTAACGAGTGGCTAATCGGACTAGCTGATCTATGCAAACGTTATGATATGTTGCTTATCGTTGACGATGTACAGATGGGCTGCGGGAGAACGGGCCATTTTTTTAGCTTCGAGCGTTGTGGAATTGTTCCCGATATCGTATGCATGTCTAAATCGATTGGTGGATATGGACTCCCTATGGCAATAACATTAATGAAGCCCGAGCTTGATCTGTGGGAGCCCGGGGAACACAATGGAACCTTCCGCGGCAATAATCTAGCTTTCATAACGGCTGCCGGAGCATTGGATTACTGGAAAAACTCGCAATTCCAGCTTGAAATCGAGGCTAATGCTGAACTCATTAGAAGCGTACTCGCAGGAATCGTACTCAGTCTCCCCGATCTTAACGGGGAATTGAGAGGTTTAGGTATGATGCAGGGTATCGCATTTCAATCTGGAATCGCGGAGAGAATTTCGGCCATTGCATTTGAGCGAGGACTCATCTTAGAGACCTCGGGAACGGATAGCGAAGTGATCAAGATCATGCCTCCTCTTACCATACAGAGAGCAGGATTAGAATTAGGGTTGCGTATATTGACCGGTTGCATCTATGATGCCGCCGTCGAAAATAAATCTTTTGCAGAAGCAAAGTAAAGAAGGAGAGGTTATATCATGATCGTAAGATATTTAGAAGATCGCCAAGGCACAGAATATGATGTTCGTACACCTAACTGGAATAGTCGGAGATTGCTGCTGAAAGAGGATGGCGTAGGCTTCTCTCTTCACGATACTTTGATTAAAGCAGGTACGGAAACGATGATCTGGTATAAACATCACATAGAAGCCGTCTATTGCATCGATGGAGAAGGGGAAATCGAACTGTTCGAGACTCGGCAGAAATTCCCTATTCGAGCGGGCATGATGTACGTATTGAACGATCATGAGAAACATTGGCTACGAGGAAAAACGGATATGAGAATGGTATGCGTGTTTAACCCGCCTTGTACCGGTCGGGAAGTTCATGATGAAGAAGGGGCATACGAAGCCGCGTTATAAATTCTTATGAGGGAGTGTTAATTAAATGGTGCAACTAGTAGATCATTATCCTACCCGCAAGCTAGAAACGCCTTCGTTCATAAATCGTAAAGATCCTACCGTATATAATTTCGATATTAATCAGAATGAAATTGACTTGCTTCAATTGGAATCTTACGATAATAACGGCTATTTATTCTTAGATCAGTTTTTTAACGAAGAAGAGGTGGAACGATTCAAGTCCGAAACGAAGATTCTTTTGGAGCAAAGCAGGTCGGCTAAGAACCCCGAGGTTATTCTGGAGCCGGGAGGAGATGAAGTAAGATCCGTATTCGCCGTACACGAGAAACCTGGGTTCTTCAAGGATCTAACAGCCCATCCTAGACTTCAAGCAGTCATTCGGCAAATGATTGGCAGCGATGTATACGTGCATCAGTCAAGGATTAACTTCAAGCCTGGCTTTACGGGTAAAGAATTCTATTGGCACTCCGATTTCGAGACGTGGCATGCGGAAGACGGTATGCCTAATATGAGAGCGTTAAGTTGCTCTATCGCGCTTGAAGATAATACGTTATATAACGGATCATTAATGGTCATTCCAGGTTCCCATCGCGTATTCGTCAGTTGCGTGGGACGAACGCCCGATAATCACTACAAGGAATCCTTGCGCCGACAAGAGTATGGCGTGCCGGATCAAGAAAGCTTGACTAAGCTCGTGAATGAAGGTGGTATCGCTATGCCGGTCGGCAAGGCGGGATCCGTTCTTCTCTTTGATTGTAATTTAATGCACGGTTCAAGCAGTAATATTACTCCTTATCCGCGCAGCAATGCTTTCTTCGTCTTCAATAGCGTTGAGAACAAACTTCAAAGCCCATTCTCGGCAGATAAAGAAAGACCGACTTTCATTGCAACTAGATAAGCACCGCTAACTAGGGATGGGGCTATACAAAAGAACATTAATGTAATATTACTGCAGCAGTCTAGGACATCTTTTACGTCCATGGCTGCTGCAGTTCGGTTTTTTGGGTCATTGTTTTGGAGTGGGACATTTTGTAAGGAATTGTGGTTGGAGAGTGGTATTATTAAAATAGCAAAATTGATTGGAAATGTGAATTTCGTTATTAGGGGCTGCTTCGATGAAGAAGAAAAGATGATATCAAGTGTATCTAATGTGGCTGCGATGTCGTAACTGACTTCTTTTGAGGATATAAATGATGATCTGGATATAAGCTTATACAATCTTTATATTTCATTAAGAGAAGAAAAGTCAAAAAACAATTTTTTAGCACGAATCGAAGAACTGAATGAGATAGAGCAATTAAGAAGAATGGAAGTAGGGTAAAGGTGGGGTTCAGTTATGACCGATGAGTTAAATAAGAAGATTCTAATGGAGAATGATAGTTCGGAACAACTAAAGGCAAATGAACAATTTCAAGCAGAGTACTACTAGCGAAAGGAAAATAGGTGATTCACTTGAATAAAAACTTTTCTAAAGCATTTGCTGGAGGAATAACTTTTGGCGTGGCATGGACACTATGTCAATATTTCCTTAATGATAAGTTAGATTTCGGCGGACTTATTGCCGGAATAGGTTATTTGCTTACTAATCTTTTATTCAACATAGGAAAAGCGCAAAAAAAATAATGACAAAGACGAAATTTTCCAATTAAAGTGAACCTTACCTTGACGTCTATTCATTTAAGAAGTTATGATTATCAAGAAATCAACGACTGCATACAGAATTCAATTCGGAGGAGCCTGTCACAAAGGGCTCTTTTTCTGTTTTTCTCTTGTTCAATTGGTTGATCCTGGGATGAGCGCGAGAAGAATAACCCATACTAGCTTTGGGTTTGTAATTGACAATTGGAGGATTGATGATGGAACAGCAAGCTTATTGGGCAATCGGCATTTTTCTAGTGATTTATGCACTTATTATTTCAGAGAAGATTCATCGTACGATCGTGGCGATGATCGGCGGTCTAATGATAGTCGCTTTCGGTATAGTCAACCAAGAGACAGCTTTGCATCACATTGATTTCAATACGCTTGGGTTGCTGATCGGAATGATGATTATCGTTAGTATTA
>NZ_QRDY01000028.1:0-33600 GCF_003386205.1 Cohnella lupini | reverse complement strand
GTCGCTTTCGGTATAGTCAACCAAGAGACAGCTTTGCATCACATTGATTTCAATACGCTTGGGTTGCTGATCGGAATGATGATTATCGTTAGTATTACGGCTGACACGGGACTATTCAAATTCATAGCGGTATGGGCGGCTAAAAAGTCTAAAGGTAATCCGGTTCGTATCATGGTTGCGCTAGCGATTATTACCGCGGTAGGGTCCGCGTTCTTAGACAATGTTACAACGGTGCTACTCATGGTTCCCGTCACATTTAGCATCACTCGTCAGTTACGTGTCCCGCCGATTCCCTTTTTGATTACTCAAATCATAGCGTCGAATGTAGGCGGAACGGCAACCTTAATCGGGGATCCGCCGAATATTATGATCGGTAGCGCCGTCAAAGAACTAACGTTTATGGCTTTTATCAATAATCTTACTCCGATAGTGGCTATTATCATGGTCGTATATATCCCTATTTTCATAATTCTATTTCGTAAACAAATTCAGACCAAGCCCGAGCTTACGCAAAGCATTATGGATATGGACGAAAAGCAGCTCATTACCGACCGGAAGTTGCTTTATAAATGCTTAACTATACTTGGACTAACCATACTCGGATTTTTCCTTCATCAATCCTTGCATTTAGAATCCGCTACCGTTGCCCTTGCGGGGGCTTTCGTTCTTCTTTTGCTTACCGGAGAGCATATGATGGAAAAGGCATTTACTAAGGTCGAATGGACGACGATCTTCTTCTTCGTAGGATTGTTCGTATTAGTCTCGGGATTGATTGAGACAGGCGTAATCGCTAAATTGGCTGCTCAGGCAATTGAGCTTACCGATGGAAATCTACTCGCCACCTCCATGTTAATTCTCTGGTTAAGCGCTATAGCCTCGGCATTCCTGGACAATATTCCTTTCGTTGCGACGATGATTCCCTTGATTCAGGAAATGGGTAATATGGGAGTGAGCAATCTGGAGCCTTTATGGTGGAGTCTTGCATTAGGGGCATGCCTTGGAGGAAATGGGACTTTAATCGGAGCAAGCGCGAACCTAATCGTTGCGGGATTGTCCGGCAAGGAAGGTCACCCGATTAAATTCGTGCAGTACATGAAATACGGATTCCCGCTTATGATATTATCCATCATGCTATCGAGTGTTTATATCTACTTTAGATACTTAATTTAGTTCATAGGGAGGAAAAGAGATGCCATAAAGGCGGATATCGAGCTCAAGATTCACGCTTTAACGGATGAGCGATGCAAATGAGATGGAATGTCAAAGACGAAATTACCTTGACGTCTATCCATCTAAGAAGTTATGATTATCTAGGAATCAACAACTGCATACGGTATTGAAATCGGAGGAGCCTGTCACCAAGGGCTCTTTTTTGTGTTTTTCTCTTATTCAATTGGTTGATTCTGGGATGAGCGCGAGAAGAATAACCCATACTACCTTTGGGTTTGTAATTGACAATTGGAGGATTGATGATGGAACAGCAAGCTTATTGGGCAATCGGCATTTTTCTAGTTATTTATGCACTTATTATTTCTGAGAAGATTCATCGTACGATCGTGGCGATGATCGGCGGTCTAATGATGGTCGCTTTCGGTATAGTCAACCAAGAGACAGCTTTGCATCACATTGATTTCAATACGCTTGGGTTGCTGATCGGAATGATGATTATCGTTAGTATTACGGCTGACACCGGACTATTCAAATTCATAGCAGTATGGGCGGCTAAAAAGTCTAAAGGTAATCCGGTTCGTATCATGGTTGCGCTTGCGATTATTACCGCGGTAGGGTCTGCGTTCTTAGACAATGTTACAACGGTGCTACTCATGGTTCCCGTCACATTTAGCATCACTCGTCAGTTACGTGTCCCGCCGATTCCTTTCTTGATTACTCAAATCATAGCGTCAAATGTGGGCGGCACAGCAACATTAATTGGAGATCCGCCGAATATTATGATCGGTAGCGCCGTCAAAGAACTAACGTTTATGGCTTTTATCAATAATCTTGCTCCGATAGCAATAATTATCATGATCGTGTTTATCCCACTTTTCGTTATTCTATTTCGTAAACAAATACAGACGAAGCCTGAACATACTCAAAGTATTATGGATATGGACGAAAAGCAGCTCATTACCGACCGGAAGTTGCTTTATAAATGCTTAACTGTCCTTGGACTAACCATACTCGGGTTTTTCCTTCATCAATCCTTGCATTTAGAATCCGCTACCGTTGCTCTTGCGGGTGCGTTCGTTCTTCTATTACTTACCGGAGAGCATATGATGGAGGAGGCATTTACTAAGGTCGAATGGACGACGATCTTCTTCTTCGTAGGATTGTTCGTATTGGTGTCGGGATTGATTGAAACAGGCGTAATCGCGAAATTGGCAGCGCAAGCCATTGAACTTACGGATGGCAATATGGTTGCTACCTCTATGTTGATTTTATGGATAAGCGCGATAGCCTCTGCATTCCTTGACAATATTCCTTTCGTTGCGACAATGATTCCCTTGATTCAGGAAATGGGAAATATGGGCGTGAGTAACTTGGAGCCTTTATGGTGGAGTCTTGCTTTAGGGGCATGCCTAGGGGGAAATGGGACTTTGATCGGGGCAAGCGCGAACTTGATCGTTGCGGGAATGTCCGGTAAGGAAGGTCACCCAATTAAGTTTGTGCAGTTCATGAAATACGGATTCCCACTTATGCTATTATCCGTTGTTTTAGCAAGCATTTATATGTACTTCAGATACTTAATTTAATTCGAGTGGAGGAAAAGAGATGCGGTTAATTTATCGGTATAATAATGCTGTCGTCCAAATTAGCGAAACACCGAACGAGGCGGATATAGAGTTCAAGATTCATACCTTAACGGATGAGCATTGGGCTGGATTTAAGGAATTGCAGAAAAGCTTTGAGGATAACGAAATCTATACGGACGTTTTATTTTACGCCTACGAAGATCATCGTTGTACGGCGATCGTACGGCAGGACTATTACGTCGATTTTATTTTGGGATTGTTAAAGCATCAACTACTGGAATCGGTTGAATGGACGAAGTAATCATATTTTCATAAAAACATCCGAGAATTCATTTTCGGTTGTTTTTTTTGTGCGCGTAGCTCGGATTTCGGGTATCAAACGTTTTTTGTAATTTTATCCTTGCGATTCATGATAAACCGATTTAATATCCATTCGGATATAACAAATAAACACGCTGTAATGAAAATCTGATTTAAATCAATATCCCAATTATCAGAATAAGAGACGAACCATAGTATAAGAAATCCTATCCCCGAATCAGCAATTATTGCTACCAGGTGATTCGTTGCCGGCAAGATAAGATGATCAACAATGGAATAGACAATAAAGGAAATTGAGGTAGCGATGATCGCTACTTCAACAAATGGGACATGAGAAGTAATAATAATTGATATTACGATAACTGGTCCGCTTATAAGCCATTTAATTAGAAAATTAATCATCTAAAGCCTCCATGTACGAGCTCCACAACTATTTATAATTATCCATACTTGAATTATTTTCTATTACACGCCCGGTGAGCGAGTGGACAATCGCAGTTGTTGTCTTATCCGGGTTTTTGAACTGCAGAGTAACGATGTAAACGAGAGGTGTTCCTGGTCTAGACGATAAGTAATATTTTTCTACTCTAGGTTTGTCGGCGAGCGTACCCTGCATTTCTGATAAAGCTCTCTTGATTGCTTGGTTCCCGGATATTGAAGGGTGCATGGCTCTATTAAAGAGTTGCTTCTCCAGATTTGGATGTACTATGCCGGAAACCATGCTGACTACACCATTTTTGTTGATGTAGATTTCTAACGAGTCTTCCCAAACCGGAGTATCAAAGAGCAGATGAGTGAACCGAACTTTATTTCCATCCGCGTAACGTTCGACGGAAACCACTTTCATATCACGGTTTGGATTCAGAAGACCGAATAACGCCTTATATGAATTGAGAAATTCGTAGGCTATCCACTCGGGAGAATGCTTTGAAGGTCTGGATAAACTACCGCTTATTATAGCAGGCGTCCCCGTGTGAGAATTCCACTCGATTTCTAAGGTTCCATTACTTATTTTCTCTAATTTACGGACGGATGCGGAACCTTTTGAAGGAAATGCTTCGGCAGTCTCATATTGATTTATTACGATAACGAGTGAGAGTGCTATTAGAAATACGAATTTGGCGTTTCGGATAAGAAATCGCTCCCTTCAATGTAGTTATAGCTTAGTGTTGACACTATGAATATAACGTAAACATTATAAAATTGGTCAAAACTTGATTTGTTTACTTCGGACTTGGAAAAGCGTATGATAACCTTAAAAATCTTTTATACGCCGGACAAGGGGAAGAATAAACGAATGTTAGATTCGGAGAAAGCAGGCTACAAATCGATCGCGCTTGATATCGCGCAAAAAATCGTGAGCGGTGAGATCCCCGTGAACAGTAAAATATCCGGTCGATCGCTTTTAGCTGGACAATATCATGTATCTCCGGAGACGATTCGCAAAGCTATGGGCTTGCTGAAGGAAGAAAAAATCGTGTCCGTATCTCAAGGAAAAGAAGTAACGATTCTATCGAGTAGTCACGCATATGACTACATTACTAAAAATAATTACTTGAAAACGGCTTATTCTCTAAAACAAAACTTGCAGCAGCTTTTGCAAGAGAAGCAGGCTATCGATCGCAAGTTTGATGCCTTGCTCATAGAAATCATCGAAGCATCGGATCGCATGCAAAATCTTAAACCGTACAATCCCATCGAGTTGAAAATAGGTGAAAATTCTAAAGTCATCGGAATGACGATCGGAAATTTGCAATTTTGGCAAAACACGGGCGCAACGATTATCGCTTTACGTAGAGGTATTCAAGTTTCGATTTCTCCTGGCCCACATGTAGTCATAAACGAGGGCGATGTTCTGGTGGTGGTTGGGGACGAAAAAATATACGAACAGACTGAACGATTCATAGGGAGTAGCCATTCCTGATATTTAAATGAAGTGCATGCCGCTTGGAGTGATCCGAAGCGGTTCTTTTATAATTTTTTTACAAACAACTCAATATCATTTATTAAATTGTCAGTATTGTTGAGTGCTGTTATAGTAGGTGTATCAATTAACGTCAAAGGTGAAAAGGTAATGAAAATAGCTTATCAATTTGATTCAAATCACATACATATTTGCGAAGGTCAACTAGGGACAAACATCGAATTCGCAATTACGATCATTAATGAAGAATTAATGTTATTGGGATTAAAAGAAGTTCAAAAGATATTCAAAAACAGGGCCACTACGGACGTTTTGTTCCTATTGTATGGACAAAATCAATATAGGGTCATTGTACGAAATGAAACTTATTTAGAATTTTTATTAGAGCTAAAGAGACAGGGTCTCTTGTTAGAAGTGGGCGGCAACTAAGGTCGCCATCACTCTTCATTCCAATATTTTTACAAACAACTTAATAAATTTATACGGGTTGTCAGATGGGCTTCATATTGTTATAGTAGATATAGCCAATTTAATTTACCTAGTCATTCATATCGTACTGCTTAATTTCCGGATTTCCGGAAAGCGGGGGACCCACAATTAGGGGCGTATCGGTCTGCAAGGACCGTAGGGAACCATCTATCCCGAGTCCGTCAGCTAACCTCGTCAGCACTGGATGGGTCAAAGCGTTTCTATGTAGAGCTAACAAACTCTGCTTTCTTTTGACCCGTAAGAACGGGTTTTTTTTGTTGTCCCAAAAACGCTTAACAATTATTAAAGAGGAGGAGACTTAATTGACACAGCCTAGGTACATAACCGATATTGGTAAGTTGACCAGCATTCCGGAGAAAGAACGAGAAAAACTGAAAGTGATTACAGAGAAATTCGTTTTCCGCGTAAACGATTATTATTTGAACTTGATCGATTGGAACGATCCCGCCGATCCGATACGCAAATTGGTTATACCAAACGAAGAAGAACTCGGCGAATACGGCAGATGGGATGCTTCGGATGAAGATACCAACTATGTCGTGCCGGGCTGCCAGCATAAGTATGGTTCCACCGCGTTACTCATCGTATCGGAAGTATGCGGAGCTTACTGCAGGTATTGTTTTCGCAAAAGACTGTTTCGCAATGATGTAAAAGAAGCCGTATCCAACATAGAACCAGGGTTGCAATACATTGCCGAACATCCGGAAATCAGCAACGTCTTGCTTACAGGGGGAGACAGTCTCATACTTGGAACTCCCAAGTTGAAGTGGATATTAGAACGACTTAGGGATATTGAACACGTCAAAATCATTCGTCTGGGTTCAAAGTTGCCGGTATTCAATCCAATGCGAATCTATGAGGATGAGGCGTTGTTGGAGGCGATCAGGAATTATTCCACGCCGGAAAAAAGGATATATGTTATGGCACATATCAACCATCCGCGGGAGATTACTGCAGAGGCTATGAAGGGCTTTGAGGCTTTACATCAAGCAGGGGCAATCGTTGTAAATCAGACTCCCGTATTGAAAGGGATTAATGACGATCCGGTCATATTGGGTGAATTATTGGATAAGTTATCTTGGGCGGGTGTCACGCCATACTACTTCTTCGTGAATAGGCCAGTCGCCGGTAATAAAGCGTTTGTCCTTCCCCTGAGAGAGGTTTATGATATCGTCGAGAAGGCAAAGGCGCTAACCTCGGGACTCGGCAAAAGAGTCAGATTATCGATGAGCCACGTTTCGGGAAAGATCGAAATCTTAGCAATCGATAATGGCAAAGCTTATTTGAAATATCATCAGTCACGGGATGGACAATACGGGCGTTTCATGATGTTGGATTGCCCGGATAACGCATCTTGGTTTGATGATCTGCCAGGGAATGAGAAGTATTGGGTGCAGCCCGTTAAGAAAGCGGATGACATAGTATCCGTAAACACAATGGCGGATTTTCCTTCGAATAGTCGTAGTTATTCCATTAATGATTAACAAACGCGATAATCAAAACACTTCGATCAGGATTTTCCTGATTGAAGTGTTTTTTGGAGCCTTCAACTTTCGTAGGAATCCTGTAAGAAATAATTAATAATTGCTTTAGCCTTCGATAATAACTTGGGTTTACTTTAATGTAGTAAGCCCATCCCAAGGAGGCGTTATCGATGAACAAAACATTGAAAACAGTGGCGGTATCTCTGGTAGCAGCAGCAATTATGATTCCCGGGTTCGCATCCGCGGCAGACATGATGACTAAAGTGGATTATTCAAAGTTTAACGTGGTTCAAAAGAATGGTGAAAGCTGGGTGCCTCTACGTCAAATCGCACAATCTTTAGGATACAGTGTTCATTGGAGTAAAATGGACGGCATCATGCTAACCAAGAAAATGATGGATGAAATGATGCCAGAAAAGGACATGATGGATGACATGGACATGAAGAACGATATGGACATGATGGATGACATGGACACGATGGGCGACATGGACACGATGGGCGACATGGACAAGATGCCGAAAATGTACTCGATCGTCATCAAACCCGGTCAAAAGGAATTCATGATAGGCATGGACAAAATGATGATGATGAAAGCGCCTATGTTGATTAAAAATACGACATACGTCTCGAAGGAATTCGTTGAAACTTATTTGTTGAAACCAATGATGAGCAAGTAAAACTCGTAAACTAGCGGCATAATTCATGGTTATTCAGACGGAAAGTCTATGCGATTTCCTTTGGATAACCTTTTCTATTCATAACGTTCATATAAAATGCGATTAGTACCTTGTGCTATAATTCGGCTATATGGAATGAACTGTAACATGACGACTACAACCGCATTGGTAGCGGATGACGAAAAAGATATTACTGACGTATGCAGGCGGTATTTGGAACGAGAAGGATATGTAGTACTGATCGCCAATGATGGTAACGAGGCTCTTGAAAGCTGGGAAATGAATCGGCCGGAACTTGTTATCCTCGATCTTATGATGCCGGGCAAATGATTACTTGACGAAACCCTTCAGTCCGATTTCCTGCTCAGCATGGATGCGTTCTTGGTGCTGTTCCTGGGGTTAATGCTGTGGATGACGGTAAGCGTCTCTAAACACTTTCTGTCGTATTTCAAAAATTACCATATAGGTGCGTTAGTTGTTATCAGTTTTTGCGTTTGTTTGATGATTCCCGAATGGGATACCGTAGTCGACCTCTTCTGGTGGAATGCTATCTTGAGAATCGAAGGGGCAAAGTCGAGGGGAAATGTAAGCGTCAGTTTCGTATATCGGCATTCAAACAATTGCCAATCAATGTAGTGATCCAATATCGACTACACGGGACGGTGAGTATGAATACGCCTATCGAACTTAACAGAGACTCGTAAAAGCATGGTCGAATGAGAAACCCAACAGTAAATCCATCCTTTCAGGAATGCATCGGATATCAGTCACGAGATCGAAAGCGATATCCGATACCCGGCTCCGTAACGATTAATTTCGGTTGGGTCGAGTCTTCTTCGAGCTTTTTGCGTAGATGACCGATATATATCCGCAAGTAATGGCTTTCCGACTCGCTGTGGTTGCTACCCCATACTTGCTGCAACAATTGCCGCTGGGTCACGACTTTCCCCGAGTTAGAAGAGAGAATTTTCAGAAGATCGTATTCGGTCGGGGTTAGCTTGACCCGTTCGCCGTTTAACTCGACGATTCGTTGCGCGAGATCGATGGTCAGATTCCCGAATTGAAGGATCGGTTCGATCGCGGAAGTGGCGACATGACGGAGGGCGACGCGAATCCGCGCGACAAGTTCGCCCATGCTAAACGGCTTTGTCATATAATCGTCGGCGCCGCTATCGAGCGCCACGATTTTATCTTCTTCTCTATCCTTAGCCGTAAGAACGATAATCGGCACGTTCGACCAATCCCGTATACGGGCAAGAACCTCCATACCCGAAATATCAGGCAGTCCGAGATCAAGAACGATCAGCTCCGGCCGAACGAGGGAAGCCTGCAATACGCCGTCCTCTCCCGTGGCAGCCTCTTGAACCGCGTATTGATGAGCCTTAAGCGTCACTTTGAGCAGCTTTCGAATTTGCGGTTCGTCATCGATTATGAGTATTCTGGCGCCATTTTCATTCATCGTTATCGTCTCCTGTTCGACTTGCTTGAGGGATTTCCCGCATATCGTCTTGACGCGTAACCGGGAGCGTAACCGTAATGACGGTTCCTTGCGGCTCGTTACGCTTACCCGATATCGATCCCTTATGAAGCTCCGCGATTCCTTTGCATATAGCCAGTCCCAATCCGGTGCCGGTCACTTGCTTGGTCGCGGCGGCACGGTAGAACTTATCGAATATCTTTTCGTATTCCTCGTCGGCAAGCCCCAACCCTTGATCGGAGACCGAGAAGAGGAGGCAGTGGCGATCGGTCGATACTTTGATCGTGATCTCGCTATAATCCGGACTGTATTTAATGGCGTTACTTACGATATTAACCAGCATTTGTTCGAGTAACACTTCGTCGCCGAGCACCATGGGAGGTGTATCCGGAATCACGACATGCATCTTGCGATGCTGCTGAAAGTCTTTTACCTGCGACAGGGTAACACCGATCAGATCCTCCACATCGCACCAATGATTCCTCAGGCGTAACATGCCGCTCTCCAATTGCACCATGCTAAGCAGATTCACGACCAATCGGTTCATGCGCAGCGCGCCGTCTCGGATCGTGATCAGCAGCTCCATCCGATCCTCCGAAGAAAACAGGCGTTCCCCTTCGATAAGTCCGGTGGCCGACCCGATGATAGCCGCCAGCGGAGTGCGAAGCTCATGGGAGACGGAATCGAGAATAGCCGTTCGCATTCGTTCCGATTCCGCGGTTAAATGTGCGATTTTGGCTTCTTCCGCCAGCTTCGCGCGGGCAATGGCGCTTGCTGCCAATCCGCCTAACGCCTCCAGCATCCTCCATTGCTCCGAGACAATCTTGCTTTGATTCCCCTTCAAATTGAGCGCCAATACGCCATAAATACGGCCTTCTGTTCGAAGCGGCATGTAATGGCCCGGGGTGTCTCTTAACGTACGGGTTCCATATCCGACCGTATCGCCGTATTCGAAAGCCAGCTTAGCCACGACCTTCTCGGATTCGCTCTGCCCCCAGTCGCTATGAACATCTGAGCGATGGGTCAATACGAGATGGTTACGGTCATCCGGTAAATAAATCGCGATCTCCAAACCCATAGATTGAGAAACATGTTTCGAGACGTTATTCAACAAGGAATGGATGTCCACGATAGCGCTCATTTGCCGGCTAAGCTCGTACAGTGCCGTCGTGTTGATCTCTCTTTGCTTGGCGATATGCAGCTGCTGCTTCAACCTTGCGGCGAGACTGGCGGTCAGAGCAGCTACGGATAAATAGACGCCGAATGAAATAAGATAACGCAAATCCGCTACGGTAATGTTCAAATAGGGGGGGACGAAAAATATATCGAAAGCCAACAACCCGACGACTGCAGAATAAAATGAAGGCCGAATCCCCCAATTGACGGCGCTCAGCAATACCGGGCATAAGAAGACCAACGCGACGTTCACCCGATCGAACTCGTTCCCGAATTGACTGAACAAAGCTGTTATTAGAATGATTAGCAACGAAATGTATACATAAGCTTTCCATTTCGACCACATAGATTGAAGCATGCGCACGATTTTCCGACTCCTCCGAACTGTTTTCTCTATTCCCAACCTTAAGATTACTGTAAAAAGAGCATAAAAGAAACCGTTTAAGGGCGTAAAAATAGTGTAAAAATGATAGGAAAACAGCTTAAATGAGCGTTATTAGAAGAATTCGGAAGGATATAATCTATTTCATTTATTTAATTAGCTAATACGGACGTATTTCAATCAAAATCAAAAGAATATGGCTTTACAGAAAAATGGTCAAGGAGTACGATACGTCCATGATTCGCATTGCGAACCGGCGCTTGTGTGAGAGCAAGCGGTCGATTCAGCAAGCGAGAATGGGCGACTCTCACCGCCGAATCTTTGCGGTCAGGCGATCGAACGCTTAACCCTTACTACCGTGGACCTAGAAACGGGGAATACCGGATCGGCCGCGAACGGGTCCATGAGGTGAATCGCCGGCGCAAGCTAGGAGAACGTTCATGAATCCTATCGATGAATTAATTTTGGTTTCTCCCGCCACCAAAGCCGGAGAATCTTTTATTCATGCATTGAAAGTGAGAGGAATGCCGTTTGCCACATTAACGAACAATGAAAATGGGAAAAAACGCCTGGTTAAATTAGGAGTTGAGCATGTCCTAAGAGTGGATACAAGGGGAAACAAACCCAATGTTGTACCCGAGCTTCCGATCGGCAAAGTGTATTTGTTCGAAGATAGCTTAACTCTTTGTTGCAGATACATTCAAATTTGTCGTCAATGGACGGGAAAGCCGATATTCGTCATTACTCGCGGAGATAACAGCAAGCAAATATATAAAGGTCTCGGTGCGGATTATGTGATCCATTCCAACGGCTCCGACCTGTCGTTCTTAATCAATGGTCACAAATTACATCGTTAAGGAGGCTCCGCAATGTTAGATATCGGATTGATAGCCTTGTTTGTATTACTAGTCGCCTGCATGTTCGGGCTATTGGCTTGGTCAGGAAAAGTCGTGAATAAAGGAAGTGCGGACTAATGATGTGGGTGCTTGGGGCGATGGTCCTCATGATGTTTGCTTATCTGATCTACGTATTATTGAATCCGGAAAAATTTTAGCTTAGAGCCATCACGGGAGGGAACGAGTAACTATGGCATTTCTTGCGCTCGGCGTCACGCTGCTGCTGGTTTTGCTGCTTGCGCGACCGACAGGGTTGTATATCGCTCATGCGTTTAAAGACGAACAAACGAAATTAGACCGTTTTTTCGGACCTATCGAAAGAGGAATCTTCAAGATCGGCGGCATTCGCCGCGATAATCAATCGTGGAAAAAATATGTATTCGCGCTTTTGATGTGTAATGCCTTAATGATCGCTCTGGTTTATATCATTTTCCGAACACAGGCGTACTTGCCGCTGAATCCGACGAACGTTCCCAACATGGAGCCGACGCTCGCTTTCAATACGGCGATCAGCTTCATGACGACGACGAACCTGCAGCATTATAGCGGTGAAAGTGGCCTGTCTTACTTGTCGCAGATGATCGCCATTGTATTCATGATGTTCGTGGCTCCGGCATCTGGACTTGCAGCCTGTATCGCCTTCATTCGCGGTTTGGGCGGAAAGCCTTTCGGCAATTTCTTCGTCGATATGGTCCGCGCCATCACGCGCTTGTTGCTGCCGCTTGCGATCGTGATGGCCATCGTGTTCATCGCGCTAGGCGTTCCGCAGACGCTGGAGCCGAACGCGATCGCCCATACGATCTCGGGAGGAGAGCAGTCGATCGCCAGAGGTCCGATCGGATCGTTCTTGTCGATCAAGCAGCTTGGCAATAACGGCGGCGGGTTCTTGGGCGTCAATTCCGCTCATCCGTTCGAGAATCCCGACGCGATAAGCAATCTGTTGCAAATTTTACTGATGCTCCTTATTCCGACCGCGATGCCGTTCGTTTACGGCAAAATGGTCGGTAACGCGAAGCAAGGCCGCGTATTGTTCGTCGCGATGTCGATGCTGTTTATCGTCATGTTGGGAACTACGCTTGCCGCGGAAAGCACGGGAAATCCTGTGCTTAATTCTTTGGGCATTCAGCACGATCAAGGCAGCATGGAAGGGAAAGAAGTCCGGTTCGGCATGATGCAATCGGCCTTGTATTCCGTCGTAACGACCGCATCGGAGACGGGAGCCGTCAATACGATGCACGACACGTTGACTCCGGTCGCCGGCTTGGTCGCCATTGCCAACATGATGCTAAATACCGTGTTCGGCGGCGCCGGGGCAGGGCTTATGAACGTGCTTATGTATGCGATTATAGGGGTTTTCCTGTCCGGCTTGATGGTCGGACGCACGCCGGAATTCCTCGGCAAAAAAATCGAAGGCAAAGAAATGATGCTTATCGCGCTGACGATGCTCATGACGCCTTTTCTTGTACTGGCACCGTCTGCCTGGGCGTTATTCAGCTATTCCGGAACGATCTCGAATTCGGGATTCCATGGATTGACTCAAGTCATGTATGAATATACGTCCGCAGCGGCCAATAACGGGTCAGGCTTCGAGGGACTGGGAGACAATACGCCTTTCTGGAACATCACGACGGGGATCGTCATGTACATCGGACGTTTCTTCTCCTTCGTTACGTTACTGGCCGTAGCCGGGTCGCTTTCGGCGAAGAAAGCCGTACCGGAAACGGCCGGCACTTTCCGCACGGATACCGCCTTGTTCGGTGTCGTATTCCTTGCCGCCGTGCTTATCGTCGGAGCGCTGACGTTTTTCCCTGGACTGGTTCTCGGTCCGATCGCCGAACAATTGACGTTGAAGCCCTAAGCTAAAGCGGGATGGAGGTTATTGTCTTGAGTCAAAAAAGGTCCGCATTGAGCGGAGCGATTATTAATAACGCGATCAAAGAAGCTTTTCTCAAGCTTGATCCGCGGGTGATGGTGCGCAATCCGATTATGTTCGTGGTCGAAGTCGGATTCGTCATCACGCTGTTTCTAACATTCGTACCCGGAGCATTCGATGGGAATACGCCCGTTTGGTTTAATCTAACGGTATCGTTGATCTTGCTCGTCACCGTTCTGTTCGCCAATTTCGCCGAGGCGGTGGCGGAAGGGCGGGGTAAGGCGCAGGCCGATTCCTTGAAAAAAACGAAAAAAGAAATTCTCGCCAACAAAGTCGTAGGCAACGTGGTGAAGCAGGTGCCGTCCACCGAGCTTCGCAAAGGGGATATCGTCCTCGTCAAGCAAGGAGAGTCGATTCCGGGCGACGGCGAGGTGATCGAAGGTCTCGCGTCGGTCGACGAATCGGCGATTACCGGCGAATCCGCACCGGTCATTAAAGAAGCGGGCGGAGATTTCAGCTCCGTAACGGGCGGTACCCGCGTCATTAGCGACCAGATCAAGGTGCGGATAACGAGCGATCCGGGCGAATCGTTCCTCGATCGGATGATCTCGCTCGTCGAAGGTGCCAAGCGTCAGAAAACGCCGAACGAAATCGCTCTGAATACCGTCCTAACGAGCCTAACCCTTATATTTCTTATCGTAGTCGTTACGCTTCCCTTTTTCGGACATTATCTGAATATCGAAATCGATGTGCCGGTGTTGATCGCTCTGCTGGTTTGTCTTATTCCGACCACGATCGGCGGTCTATTATCGGCTATCGGAATCGCGGGCATGGACCGGGTCACGCAATTTAACGTACTGGCTATGTCCGGCAAAGCGGTCGAAGCGGCCGGCGACATCAATACGATCATCTTAGACAAAACGGGAACGATTACCTACGGAAACCGGATGGCGAGCGAATTTATTCCCGTCGGCGGGGAGAAGGACGCCGTTCTCGCCGAATGGGCCGCGATCAGCTCCGTGAAGGATGAAACGCCGGAGGGCCGCTCCGTTTTGGAGTTGATGAAGAAGCAAGTCCTTCGCTATGACGAATCGATAGCAAGCGGCGGCGAGTTCGTTGAGTTCAAAGCGGAAACCCGAATGAGCGGAATCGATCTCAAGGACGGCCGTAAAGTGCGCAAAGGCGCGGTCGATTCGATCAAGAAATGGGTGTCCCAGCAAGGCGGTACCGTTCCGGCCGATCTAGACCGCAATAGCGACCGAATCGCTTCCGCGGGCGGCACGCCGCTTGCGGTCGCGGTAGATAACCGTATCTACGGCTTGATTTACTTGAAGGATACCGTGAAACCGGGCATGCACGAACGCTTCGAGCAAATGCGCCAAATGGGCATTAAGACGATCATGTGTACGGGCGACAACCCGCTTACTGCCGCCACGATCGCTCGCGAAGCAGGCGTCGACGACTTTATCGCGGAAAGCAAGCCGGAAGACAAGATCGCCGTTATCCGCCGTGAACAAGCGGAAGGAAAATTGGTCGCGATGACCGGGGACGGCACGAACGACGCCCCGGCTCTTGCCCAAGCGGACGTCGGCATCGCGATGAATACCGGGACTGTCGCGGCGAAGGAAGCCGCCAACATGGTCGACTTGGATTCCGATCCTTCGAAGATTATCGAAGTCGTCGCCATCGGCAAACAGCTGCTGATGACACGCGGCGCATTGACGACTTTCAGCATCGCGAATGATATCGCCAAATACTTCGCCATCTTACCCGCGATGTTCATGATCGCGATCCCACAGATGGCCGTTCTAAACATCATGAAGCTAGGTTCGCCGATGTCCGCGATTATATCCGCGCTGATCTTCAACGCGTTAATCATTCCGTTGTTGATCCCGCTCGCCATGAAGGGCGTCGCTTATCGGCCGATCAGCTCGGCGCGGCTGCTTAGAAGAAATCTGCTCATTTACGGATTAGGCGGCATCATCGTACCGTTCGCCGGCATCAAAGTCGTCGACTTGGTTGTCCATCTTTGGGTATAAGTTAAACGAAAGGAATGAATCGGATGGGTGTATTAGCGACCAGTTTGCGCACGAGCCTCCTCATCATGCTCGTATGCGGACTACTCTATAGCTTGACCATGACCGGCATCGCGCAATTGATTTTTCCGAAGCAGGCGAACGGCAGCTTGATTCATAACGCCGACGGCGTCGTAATCGGCTCCGAATTGATCGGCCAATCGTTCGTCGATCCCGCTTTTTTTCAAGGACGAGTGTCCAGCATCGAATATAAAGCGGAAGGGTCGGGAACCCCGAACTACGCGCCTTCGAATTCCGATATGCTGGATCGCGTGAAGCAGTCGATAGCGGATTGGAGTGCGAACAATCCGGACGTTCCGGTAAGCGAGCTGCCGATCGACCTGATCTCGAACTCCGGCTCAGGCTTGGATCCCGATATTAGTCCGGAAGCGGCGCTTGCCCAAGTTCCTCGTATAAGTCAATTAACGGGCATCGATCAACAACAAATAACGGCGCTCGTGGACGAGCATACCAAACCAAGAGAGCTCGGCTTCCTAGGCGAGCCGACCGTTAACGTGCTAATGCTCAACATCGCTTTGCAACAATTACAGGCTAAATAACGAAGCTATTCAGTCCCTGCTCAACACCAGTTGAGCAGGGCATTTCCGCATTTACGCCCAAACAAGCCGGGAGGGGAGTCCAATTGCCTGTCGCCACGCTCAATGGCACATCGCTGTATTATGAATCGCAAGGAAAAGGCTCCGCAATCATCTTTATCCATGGGCATGGCTGGACGCATCGCATGTTCAAGCCGCAATTCGAATATTTCTCCGAACGCTATCAAGTCGTCGTCTGCGATCTGCGAGGCAATGGACGATCGGGCAAGCTGCGGCAAACGACCGAGACGATTATCGACACGCAATGCCTGGACTTAATCATGCTTATGAATTTTCTATCTATTCGCGAAGCCGTGTTTGTTGGCATGGCATACGGCGGACTTATCGTCCAGCAGCTTGCCGCGCAATATCCCGAGAGAGTGAGAGCGATCGTTATTGCCGATAGCTACTGCCGGAGCGGAAGGGATACGATCGTGGGTAAGCTGCAGCTTGCCGCCGCGTATTTAAGCTGGATGAACTATTACATTCCCTATGAAATGTTGCTTCCCTCGTTGCGACTCATGTACCGGCGTTGGGAATCCGCCTATCGCGAGCTGAGAAGGAATATGCGCGAGAGACGATCAAGCGAATTGTACCGTCAACGAATAGCGTCCAGCCGCATCGATTATTCCCTGCAGTTGTCCGCTTGTCGCAGGCCTGCCCTATGCATTGTTGGCGACTATACCGAATATGGCCTCGAATGCATGAAAGAAGTCGTGTCTTATTTACCGAAAGCGGAGCTGATCGTTATTTCAGACGCCTATGAACCGAGCAGTTTGTGCCAGTCGGACGCTTTCAACGAGATTTTACAGCAATTTATGGAAAGGGAGCTAATCTACCACTCTATCGCGAATACGCAAGGAGGCGACGACGTTGGATGAGTTTAGACGTAAAACGCCGGAGGAAATTTTGCAATCCATAACCCGTTTACGCCGGGGACGGCTTAAAATCATCATTGGTCCGGTTAGCGGGTCCGGTAAAACATACCATATGCTACACGAGGGCAAGGCGCTCAAGCAGCAGGGGATCGACGTGGCCATCTGCGCCGTATCGACGATGCAACGATTGGAAACGGTGCAACAATCGATCGATTTGGAACGGATACCTAGCATTCATTGGGTTAAAGACGGCAAAGAACAGAAGGACTTGCCTCTCGAAGCGATTATAGCCCGTAATCCGGAAGTGCTGTTAGTAGACGGTTTGGCCCATCGTAACCGTAAGGAAGCCAAATTTAAAACGCGACTTGAAGATATTCATTACTTGATGGAGCAAGGAATTAGCGTGATTACGACGATCAATGTCTACGAATTCGACGGTGAAGACGAGGTCGTCTTCAAGCTGACGGGAATTCGCGCGGAAGAAACCGTTCCCGTTGAAACCTTGGAAATAGCGGACGAGGTTAGACTGATCGACGTGTCTCCGGAAACGATTCTGAAGCGGATAGATGAAGGATTATTGGGCGATCAGACTCACCCGGCGATGAGCAGCCGCGGCTATCTCGGGGTGCTTAGGGAAATCTCGCTTCGATTAATGGCGGAGGGGGTTAACGATTCGCTCGAGAAGCATAGGGAGGAGATGGGACTCGTCGGTCCTTCAGGCGCGGCGGAGCGGATCCTCGTCACCGCCCAATATCATTGGAACGGTTCGTTGCACGTGCGCCGGGGCCAACAAATCGCCAAACGATTAAACGGAGATTTGATGGTAGCGACATTCGTTCAGCCTAATCGTAAGCCTACCAAGGACCAGCAATCGTTCAAGCGCTCCATTCGGAAGTTAATAGAGAAGGTGGAGGCTCAATTCGAGGAGATTCCGCTCCGGCATATTCGGCACCTTCCTTCGATTCTCGTTCGTTATGCTATTAAAAACAATGTTACGAGAATCGTCATGGGACATTCCAAGAGGAGCTGGTGGCAAGAGCGCTGGCAAGGCTCGATCGCCGGCAAAGTGCTCAAGAAAACGCGAAATATCGACGTTTTTCTAATGGCTGATCGCGCAGAGCATGAAGGGGAGCGAATATTGCCCATCCGCCCTCAAGCGAACGAAGGAAACGATCCGTTTCGCAGGCTTAGCTCCAAGGAAATGGAGAAGAAAATCGAAACGATCCGACGCGGAACCTTCAAAGTTTATATCGGCGCCGCTCCGGGCGTTGGCAAAACCTATAAAATGCTCCAGGAAGGAAATCGTCTTCGCGATAAAGGCATCGATGTCGTCATCGGATTATTGGAGACGCACGGAAGGAAGGAAACGGCAGAGCAGGCCGGCGACTTGCCGCTTATTCCGCGAGCGAAAGTCGATTACCAATCTACGCGGTTGGAAGAGATGGACACGGAGGGGATTATCGCCCGTCAACCCGACGTCGTGCTTGTCGATGAATTGGCGCATACGAACGTGCCCAGCAGCAGGAATAAAAAGAGATACGAGGATGTCATCCGCTTGCTGGACAGCGGCATTTCCGTCATCTCGACGGTTAACGTGCAGCATCTGGAGAGCTTGAACGATTCGGTGGAGCATCTGACAGGCGTACGCGTCAGGGAAACCGTACCGGATGCCATTCTGAAGCTTGCCGACGAGGTCGAATTAATCGACGTCACGCCGCAAATGCTGCAGCAACGAATGAGAGACGGGAAAATCTACGCGATCGAGAAGGTGGATCAAGCGCTGGGTTCCTTTTTCAAAATCGGTAACTTAATCGCATTGCGCGAACTGGCTTTGCGGGAATTAGCCGACGACGTCGACGAGCGTCTCGAAGCATGGGATCGTAATACGTCGCTCCGCGGGCCGTGGCGCAGGCGGGAGGTTATCTTCGTCTGCGTAGACACGAGTCCGAAATCGGAGCGACTCATTCGCCGTGGATTCCGCATTGCGCACAGGCTCAAAGCAGAATGGTTCGTCCTCCATATCCACAAAGGCAAGAGCCAGTCCGAAGCCGGTCGTAAACGGTTGGATTCGATGCGTAATCTGTGCGAAAGGCTCGGAGGGAAGATGGAGGTTGCCGACTTGGGCATTAGGACAAGCATAGGCGAGGCCTTGCTGCAAAGAATGTCCGAATTGAATGCGACCCAATTGATTATCGGACAGTCCCGCAGACCGTTCTGGTATCCGCTCGTGAAGAAGACGGTCGTTCACTTCATGCTTTCCCGCGCGCGCCGGATAGATATGCTGATCGTGGCAGACTTCGATCCTAAGGTTACTGAAGAAGGTCTGCAATCGATATAATGTCCACTACAAGATCTATGCCTTCATTATTTTCCACGGCCCTGTCCATGAAAATGATATAGCGATAAATCCCGTGCATCATACTCGGACTCAGTCTCTGAATCTCCAGTGGTGTAGGATCTCCCAGTGGAGTTAGCCCGATTTACGAATAAATGACTACTTACATATCAAAATTGCAGTAGTTGCGGTCCAGTAGACTAAATGGCGACCCAAGAAGTTGCTTTACAATATTGGAAAGAAACAGCCACCTGATCTGATTGATTGTAGGTGGCTGTTTCTATTTAAATAATAATTGTCGGAAGTCAAGAACATTGATCCCATTCCCGTTTTGAGTCAAGAACATTGTCACATTCCCGAAGTACTCGATGCTCACGGCACTAACTACATATTCCAATTGTCAATTTGAAAATGATAAATGGCCTTCCATGAGGAGGGTACGGGGCTATGATGCTCGTTCTGTTGTCGGAATTCATTAACATTATCCCATTATTAGGCGCGAAAAGTGCGGTTTTTTCATTAATGGGTTCAAGTTCTTTTCATGTGTCTATTCCCGATTTGTGACAGAACATTATCTGATTCCCACGGGAACCGTCATTAGTACATTTTGACGCTCGCAAAATCGCAACCCTCTTCGATGTGAACGTTATTTACGCCCCCGTTTTGAATGTGAGCAACACCTTTTACGGTAACATTTTTGAAGTATGCATCCCCGTCAGTGTCAGCGGCAGTTATCCATAGATCTCCTTCAATAACAAGGTTCTGCAGCGTAATGCTGGGAGCGGATACAACCACATTGCCTTTAATCGTTTCCTTGCCTGTTGCTGGACCATAAACGCCAGCAGCATCATACGTCTTTACCGTGCCGCCAGTTGGCGGTGCCGTTCCCGTTCCAGTGCCGCCAGTTGGCGGTGTCGTTCCCGTTCCAGTGCCGCCAGTTGACGGTGTCGTTCCCGTTCCAGTGTCGCCAGTTGGCGCTTTAGGGATGGTAATCCCTAGTTCTTTCGCAAAGTCTAAAGATTTGTCAATCAAAGTGACCGCTGCCTTTATTGTAAACTTGTCCTTTGGCCAGAAGATAGTGATATCCAGAATTTCTGTATCCAAAATACCGGCGATTGCCTTATTGCTCCATCCTGCGATCATGGCTTCACGCAAGTACTTGTCTTTAATGCTGCTCAGTTTTAGCGTTACAAGATTGGCGACCATGTCTATCGCGTCTTTATGTGTTATGTTCTGATTAGGACGGATCGTCCCATCCGAGTAGCCCTTTACATACCCTGCCTTAACAGCGATTGCGATTTGGTCATACGCCAAATCCGAGTTGCTCAGATCCGAAAAGGTAATTTGTGCTTTTTCTGTAAGCTGGAAGGAACGGTTAATTAATGAAATCATGTCTGCTCGAGTAATCGACTCATCAGCCTTTACTGACGCGGAAGCTGCTTTTTCCTGGGAACCCAATAATCGTACTGAAGCCGCATTTTCTGTTTTGTTTTTGTCCTTATCGTTTACGTTAGCGAATGCAGCGGCTGAGCCTCCAAGAACCATAGCAAATGTCAAACCTGTAAAAATACTTTTTTTCAATATGGATGTTTTATTCATTTCAAATCTCTCCTTATATAATTTACTTTTGTTTCAAGTATGCCTCTCGAAAGTTCGCAACCAGGGGAAACAGCTCGATATTATATAAAACTTTCTTGTTCACCTCCCAAACTCCTTGATTATCATAAAACAGAGTAGATGAGAAAGACTTTACAAACACATTAGAATTTAATGAGAGACGTAGGTGACGAAGACAGGACAATGGACAATCAGCAATAAGAAAATGAAATTGTGGTAAAAATGAAATCGTGGTACTATCTCCTTCTCGCTTGAAGTAGTTTGCTTACATGCATAACAAAGGCTTTTCCATAATCATTAGATAAAAAACAAAAACTGCTGCCGGGAACAATAGTTCAAAAGCTATAGCAGCTAATAGCTTGTCAACATTACCAGTAAAGTTAGCTGAGTTCATATGATATATTGTAAAATAAGCACGCCAAATAACCTCCAACTCAACTTGGAAGGTTATACCATTTTGTGATGGCAAGTTTCATAGTCACGAGTACTCCAATGCCGAGTTTCGTTTATGAAAACGTACTAAACATGCTAAGAAGGTGAATACGGGTTGAAGGAACGCGTCTTACTTATCGAGGATGAAATTGCAATGATACGCCTACTAGAATTGGAGTTGGCGTATGAGGGATATGAAATTGCGGTCGCGAGCGACGGCATCGTTGGTACGGAAATGGCTTTAAAGGAGAACTATGATTTGATCCTATTGGATCTAAATTTACCAGGAATCAATGGAATAGAAGTATGCAAGAGAATACGTTCAGCGAAGCAAACGCCGATTATTATGCTAACGGCTAGGGATACGGTGTGGGACCGAGTGCGCGGACTGGATACCGGTGCCGATGACTACGTGGCTAAGCCGTTCGCGATCGAAGAGCTTCTTGCCCGTATGCGTTCCTTACAGCGACGACTTCAGCCTAAGGAAACCGATGACGTATTAAATGCTAAGGATTTGACGTTGAACGTAACTGCGCATCGCGTCAACCGCGCCGGGACGGAAATTGAATTGTCGCAACGCGAGTTCGAACTTCTCCATTGTTTGCTCTCCAATAAAAACCGGCTGATGAACCGCGAAGCGTTGCTCAATATCGTATGGGGTTATTCCTACGAGGGAGAAACGAACGTGGTGGACGTCTATATTCGGTACGTGCGTCTGAAAGTAGATGACGGGTTCGCGGAAAAACTGATTCATACCGTTCGCGGTAGCGGATATATCTTAAGAGATTGAAGGTGATGAGAATGGGCACATGGACGTTCTCACGCAAAGTCAGTGCATCCATTGCTGCAGCGACACTTATAGTCGCGATTGTCACTAGCGGATTTGTATATTTGACATTCAAGCACTGGACAGAACGTCAAGAGGTCGCATTGCTTGATTCAAAACTTAAGCAATTCGAACTTAAGATGAGCGATGTGTCGTTTCTGCCTTCCTTGCTTCATCCGGGAACAGGAACAGGCAATGATATAAGAAACATATTCAAGCCGGATCTATCAGCATTTCTCTCGGACCTTGATGCTGGACAACGACTTGAAATGTTAGATCGCAACGGACAAGTGTTGGCCGAGGTTGGCAGTGAGAAATCCGGAAGGAAAAAAATCGAATATAGGGCTGAAAAAGATCTCGACTTGCCTGGATACGACTCCGTAAAACTACTCCTTACTGTAGATAGCGAGCATTCTCGAAGCGCAACCGCCGAACGGTTGGTAGGAAGACTTCTTCTGCTCGGTTTATTGATTGCAGCCGGAATGGCTATCGTTGGGGGAGTGATCGTAGCCCGTTCGACGTTGAAACCGATTCGTCGCATGATCGGCGAGGTACGGAGCATTAGGGCGAACGATTTGTCCCAGCGCCTGCGTTTACCCGCCGCTAAGGATGAGCTCTATGAACTGGGGGAAACCTTCAACGTTTTTCTTAATAAACTGGATGTTTCTTTTGACCAGCAACGACGTTTCGTCGCCGATGCCTCGCATGAACTGAAAACGCCTCTCGCCATTATTGAAGGGCATACGCATATGATACAGCGGTGGGGGAAAAAATCTCCGGAAGTGCTGGATGAATCGTTGGCGTTCATGATGAATGAAACCAGAAGAATGAAGGAACTGATCGCACAGCTTCTCTTGCTTGCCGAATCGGAAGAACCTCTGCCAATCGAGGCCGTGGAGGTATGCGATCTTAAGATGACTTTAAGTGAATTGCTTCCCCAAACCGTACACGTCAATCCCGAAGTTAAACTCGATTACGATACTCATCCGAGCGGGGCTGCTGCTCTAATCAGGATGCCTGCAAACGCCAGCTATCAGGTGCTGCGTAATATTGTAGAGAATGCGCTTAAGTACACTCCCAAAGGTGGAACGGTAAGCATCAGACTTCAAGAAAAAGAGGGGCGGATAACCGTGTCCGTAACCGACACGGGAATGGGGATATCCGCTGAACAACTGCCACACATTTTCGATCGATTCTACCGTACGGAGAGTTCGCGTAACCGTACACAAGGAGGATCGGGTCTTGGCCTTGCCATTACCAAAACAATAATGGAGCGTTATGGAGGCTCGATCGCAATCGACAGTACCCAAGGACAAGGCACCACAGTGATATTGCAGTATATCCAAGGTTTAAGCAAATTTACAATTTGACCATCGTTAGAAACCCTGAGGGAGCTTTCTCCAATGGTTATGATCTAACAATGGATTAAAATTGATCAAATTTGGGAGTTGTATGTAATAAACTTTTACTTACTACAAGAGTATGATATTCACTTTTGAGTGAAATTTCCAGATAAAGCGAAGTGTGATTCACCTTATTATTGAAGAAGATTTGATATTAACGGCCGACGTAGGTGAAGGAGATGTGTACCTCAAAAATATGATAGTAAAAGGTGTCGTTTACATTAAAGTTATAAACGCTAAATCCGTTCATTTCGAGGATTATGAAATGGCGAGCGCCAAAATGAATTAACGTGACTGGAGTGCTACGATAATTATGCAGTCGAAAAACACCCTCGTATGAAATAAAATGAAAGCAGACGAGGGGACGAGAGACAATGAATCAGTACGACAAAGCATTCAAATAAGAAGCAGTCAGATTGAGCGATGAGATTGGATCAAAGAAAGCAACCGAGCAGTTGGGCGTAGCCTACCACACCTTGCAAGGATGGAGAAAGCAAAGAACCCTGCACGGCGACGGTGCACATATCGGGAGCGGACGCGCTTATGCATCTGCCGATAAGACTGCGCGTGAAATTGAATTAGAAAGAGAAATTGGCGAGTTGCGGCGCGCGAATGAAATTCTCAAGGACGCACTCGGTTTTTTCGCAAAAGACCGGAAGCGGTAAAGGCATGTCAGCTCTATACTTACATCCGTGAGCGACGGGATCGATGGACCGTTAAGGAGCTGTGCGAAGTTCTTGCTGTCAGCGAATCGGGCTATTACCGTAGGCAGCAACGCCTTCTGGTCAAAATCAAAGAAATCATCGGAGAACATGAAGACAACAGCAATTACGGTGCCCAGCGTATTCTGCTGGCGCTGTTACAAATAGATGTCACGACCAGCTACAGCACGGTCTATAGAGTTATGAAAAAGCACGGACTGTTGAAGAAAGCAAAGCGCCATCCAAACGGTATTACACGTGAGGATATCGCAGCTCAAAAGAGCGAGAACCTGATCCAAAGAGACTTTAAATCTTCAGCACCTAACCAAAAGTGGCTATCGGATATCACCGAAGTCCCTTGTTCAGACGGCAAGCTATATCTGTCCGCGGTACTGGATTGTTTCAACGGAGAGGTCGTAGGCCTCGCCATGGACGACAACATGCGCAAGGAACTCTGCATTCAAGCCTTTGAGAACGCTTGTAAAGCGAGAAATGCTCACGGAATGATTTATCACAGCGATCGAGGCAGCCAGTTCACGAGCCATGATTTCCGGGAGAGTCTGGCTAAACGAGGTGCCATTCAGAGCATGAGCGGCACAGGGCGTTGCTACGATAACGCAAGGATGGAAAGCTTTTTTGCTACGCTAAAGAAAGAGAAGCTTTACAAGATCAACACGGAACGCTATCCGATGGCTTATATGAAATCGATTATCTTCAGATATATCATGGTCTACTACAACAGGCGACGGATCTACACCTCGAATCCAGGGGGATGGCCCCCAGCTGTTTATCGAGAAAGAATGCTGTCACAAGCAGCTTAGTAACGGGATTCTGTATGAGGGTGTTTTCAAACTGCACTTTTTTTGACAACTCCAGAAGTGGTTGCTCTTAGGGGTGACCATTTTTTATTGTGAACCGTTCGCTCATTCTTTGTGAGTGTTTGCTAAATAGACTTATGTGCAACTAGGAATAGAATAGGGTATTCGCATTCAAGCGGGTACTACAAATTACTCTTTTGAAAAAATAAACTAGGCGTTTGTGCTCAATTGTTGACTAATTAACAATCATCAAACAAAACTCAACTATTCTATTTACTGAATGCAAAATAAATAGAAAGAAGTGTGAGTAAAGTTGAAAAAAAAGTTGCTTATATCCACTATTATTGCTCTAACAATGTTGTTTAGTCTGGCTTACGGTGCATGGGCTGCGTCTAATCCGCAACTTAGCGACAGCTTGAAACAGGTGAAACAGGATAATCACGGACAGTCTAAGAAAATAACTCCTTTGGGATTTTCATCTAACGTAAGAGCGTCGGACACATTTTCGTTTAAGACATCTTCAACGATAGATCTATTGAATATTACAAGCGACAGTGTTCCACCTTATATTTCTATAAATGATCGAACTGATAATCTGGATTTGTCTAGTGCTAAAATCAATGTTCTAAAAGGCACAGATGGAATAGCATATTCGATAACGAATTTGCCTGCGGTTGATCACGCTAAATCGTACACGTTGCAAATTCGTCATTCTTCTATATCTTTAAAAAAGGTTGCTTTCAAGCCGAAAAACTCTTCCAACACAGATCTTAGGATGTTGAGTAACGCCATTCACATATCAAGCATCGACAACGCAAATAGCACTATTTATATGATACCTCTATATGATGTTGAACAATTGCTTGCTGAAATTGACTCAACAGACAATTCGATTCAACATTATTCGGTTACAGATCGTTCGGGGACCGAAAAAAGGTTATCTGATGAAATCGAGAATAATGATAGATTAACTGTAGTTGCTGAAGATGGAACATCCAAACCGTTTACAGTCCAACTTTCAACTTTAAGAGCAAACCTGCAGCAGTATACGGTAGGTCAAACTCAAGATATTACATTAGAATATTCTATTAATAGAACTACACCTGAAAGAAAATATTTATATGGAACGTTAACCTTTCATTTGCCGGATGGAATAACAGCTTCCTCTATGGATACGTTCGATTTAATTGGCCGTGGTTTCGTACAATTAAATGATGCTGCTATCGCTTCTGCAAAAGACTATAACCATTCAGGAAGAAACTGGGTTAGGGATTTGAATTCGAATGAAGATTTACGAACGAAAGTGGCCATAACGGACGGTGGAAAAACGGTTTCTATAAAGGATACAGATTTTAGCGCATACAATGGCGTTGACGTTACGCTTGTTTTGAAAAACAAAAGAATTCCAAGTCAAGGCGGAACTTTCAGTGCAACTTTTAGTGGCAAGGCTTATTCAGGAACACCTCGCGAAGCGGATTATACGGAAACGGGAACGGCAAACTTCAATGTAACTTCTAATGTAACAAATTTAATTAGAAAAGCTGCTGATGTCTCCTATAACACCCCAACAACTGTTGTGCTGGAAGCTGATTCAATGAATAAACAAGAAAGTGTTTATGCAAGTTTAGACAAAGGTTTAACTTGGGTGAAAACAGGAGCAGTTTTAAAATCGCAACAAGCGACAATTTCTAACCTATTACCGGAGACGACCTATTACTTTAAGCTAGTAACATCCGATGGAAGTTCAAACATGGTCAGCTATTATTCAGGTAAATATGACGTAACGAATTTTGGTGCTGTTCCTGACGCAAAAGTATCGGACAGCGCTGGTGACATTATTAAATATACCGGATCGGATAATTCTGCTGCTATAAATGCAGCCATTGTTGCAGCAAGCAAAAATGGCGGCGGAACGGTTTACTTCAAAGGAGACTCAAATTTCGCCTCTAACAGCATCCATTTAAGAAGCAACGTATACTTATATTTTGACACAAACGCTCAACTTATCGCTTTAGACAATATCGACTCAAGAGAAGCCCCTTTAAATTATCCTTTCGCATTGGGGCAGGATGACGGGCATGGCTATTGGGAAGACGCCCTTATGTGGGGCGTTCGCGTAGAGAATATAAAAATTATCGGGAATTCAGCCAAAATTTACGGAAACATGAATTTATATACGGGCTATAGTGATCCTTATGTTCCTGGTAGCGGAACGAAAACCATGTCGTTCAAACTATCTAAAAATATCGTGATTGGCGGAACGGATGAGGAGCATGTTTTAACCATTGAACAAGGCGGCTGGTTTTCTATACTAACAACTGGCTGCGATAACATTAGCGTTCAAAATATATTATTGCCTAACTCCACTTCCGGTCGTCAAAGAGACACATTCAACTTTATGCAAGATAACGACGCATCCGCTTATAACATTACGACTTTGAAATCCAGTAATGACGTAGCAAAATTAGGAAGCGATTTTTCTTTGGGATTTATTAGACACGTTTCTAATATCGATATTGAAAAAATTGTTGCCGGAGACATCGCAGGCGGAAATGTGTTCCAGTTAGGCTCGGAAACCGTTGGAGATATTGCAAATATTACTGCGAAAAATTTAACTTTAACAACAAATGCGAATAAAACCGGCGTTGCCATCTGGGTTAACGACGGTTCGAACGTAAGTAACGTAACCTTATCAGATTTACATTTAGAAAACACATCCGGCGGAATTGCTTTCGGCGTGTCTCCTCGTTTTGAAGGTGCCGGGTTAGACGAAGATGGAAGTCTTCAAACAGCAAGGCTGCCTCTTGGAGTAAGAAGACCCGGTTCGATTTCAAATGTAACGGTTGATGGGGCCGTTTTATCCAAGAACGCAGGAGGAGATGGAGCGTTCCCAATTGTGATTCAAGGATATAAACGATTTCCAAGCACCGGATCTGCAGGCCAGGTTGACGTTGGTTCAGTTGGAACGATCGTGGATGGGGAAACGTATCCCGTTCGCAATATAACGATTAAAAATCTTGAGCTTACGGCATCCTTTAATCCTGCTAAACCTGCTTCCAAGCCCGTTTTATCAAACACGACGGAAGTTATAGCTGAAGCTAAAAATGGGGGTAACTATCGAACATCGTCCTATCCAAATGCGAGTTCATTCCCTGCATATGGAATACTTTTGAAATATGTAGATCATGTCACGATTCAAGACAGTTCAATAAAATATGAAGACAATTTAAGAAATGATCGATTTGCGATTGTTGTTGATAATGGAACGGACGTTAATTTAAGCAACCTAAATATTTTACAAGGCGGGTTAATCGGCAGTGCTGTACAAGTTAGAGGTACCTCAAGTTATCATTTTAGCAATATAGCTATTAATACGTTCAATAAAAATTATAAAACACAAACGGCAACTGTGTTTCCTGACGCAAATGGCAGTACTAATTTCGATAGTTCCGTACAGGCAAATTTATCACAATCCTATGTTTTCCCGAGCATTGTCTCTGACGCAGCTGTAGATATTGCATATACAAGCACGCATATTAACTCCATTTCAGGCCGTGTAATTGACATTAAAGCCGGAACTACGGTTGGAAATGTTTTAGACGAGTTAATATCCCTGGATGGTGTCCAAACGATTTCAGTTGTAGATGGTAGTGGTAATGCTGTTGCTTCAACCGAAGATATTACAACAGATCATAGTCTTAAAGTGATTTCAGCCGATGGAACCAAAACGATCGTCTTACCGTTCTCGATCGAAGGTGCCGTTACTTCTGGCACAGATGTAGATCGGGTTTCACTACATGAAGTCGCTTAAGCGCAATGAACAACTCTGAAGGTTCGTTAGAAAACAATCCCTTGGACGATTTCAAGGAGAAGGCTCGGGTTGTTAAGGAAGCCACTGAAAAAAACCTATAAAAAGGAGCAAGCTCTCAAATTTTGAGGAGCTTGCTCCTTAGTATCTTCTGAAATTGTTGCTCTGTCATGCGACCCCCCTTTTTTTAGCCGTGCTTGGCTGTATATTGCCCAGATAGGAGGGGGGAGATTTCAAGACAACTGATATTTAACCTAAGCCCAGCCCTTACGGATCTGCAATGCTTGCTGGAACACTTCAAAGTTCCCCGTGTCCCATGTGGCGATCCCGTCCACCAATCGGAACGGATAGCTTCCACCGTGGGTCCAAGAGAAGAAAAGTATTAGATGATATGGATGTTGTTATTCCTTTAATACGATAATCGCGTACGCGTGATACCAATATGGTCATTGAGCTAACGGATACGATAGCTCAATCGCAGGTTACCGACACAGGTTGGTAGCCTTGTTAGGAGGAACTCTTATGATAAAGGTATCACTAATGTTAGTCATGTTATGCTTAATAATGACAGCATGCAGCCGCCAAACCAAATCATTTGAAATAACAATTGACGATATTAACAAGAACGAGTTTATTGTAAACTGTTCAATTGAAGCAAACAAACATAAGAAGGGCAACCAAAATGATTTAGGTTATTCATGCAATATAGTGATTAATAGCTCAACAAATCTTATGGATAGTGAAGGGAATCCATTACGGTTAATTGATTTTTCAGTGGGGGATTTAATTCGAATCATCCTCACAAAACCGCAAGTAATTAATGAAAGAAATAGAACACTCGATGCAACAGAAATTGTTCTTTTAGATGCTAAGCAGTAATAGTGCTGAATCAGCGTGCCTATATAGACAAGCTCTTCTTGAGTGAAATCTGCATTAAGTGAGTTAAGCTCCCTCAGAGAATAAGGATTTTCTCACGAATGCTCGCTCATTCGCAGGATTTCAAATGTATGTTTAAATAGGAGTTTGTTCAAACCCGGCAAAGTCATTCGAAAATAGAATGGGGCGCTTGGTAAGGACAATACCTCGAAAATTAATAGCTTGTGCAGCGTGTTTCTCCTTGGCAATGTCGATGCCTATGACCAGAGTGGAAGTGGAAATTCGTTCTACACGTTGATTTTGAGACTTAATCAGACTAGACTTCATGATAACGCCTCCTAAGGTGAGTTCTGAGGGCTGCAACCCAGTACATACTCATCCTAGCGAGGCGTCTATCATTCTGCAAATTGAATCTACTAACACCTACAGGAATGTTAACGGTAACGTTAGCTAAATATTAAAAGAGGTGAAGATGATGAGATTACATTGCCCCTGTTGTGAAAATTTCACTGTTGATAGCGATGATGAGGTAATTGTAGATATTTGTGACGTATGTTTTTGGCAATATGATGTTACTGCTCATGAACAGCCTGATAGAAATATAGGTGCGAATCATATTTCATTAACGCATGCAAAAGAAAATTATAGACAGTTTGGGGTATGCAAAAAAGAATTCATTCACATGGTTAGAAAACCGTTGCAAGAAGAGTTACCAGAAAACAATAAAGAATAGGGTTACATTGCACCGTGTTAAACTAACGGATACGATAGTTGAATGAGGAAGCGACGGCAGCCTATAATGGGTTGCCGTTTTCATTGAAGTAACGGGTTAGTTGAGGTGGTAAACCCTTTTTTTATGTTAGGATAAAAGGGTAGTTTAGAGCGCGAGGTGATTCAATTGAATGCAGAACATATTAAGTACGCTGAGAAAATTTTATCTCATATTTTTATTGGGAGTCAACTAGATGGTGTTAAATTCGGTCCAGGTCCTGCAGCGCTTTTAATACGCTTTGAACACTACGGAAACCATTCTCCCGACCAACTTTGGCTTAATATAGAGTCAAAATGGGGGGTATATCCTAAAAACACCTATGATTTTCCGAATTCCGAAAACGAAATGAGTGAGCTTTCGGAAGAGCATGAGTATAAATTGATATTTGAACTACGAAGAGAGAAAGTAGCTAACATAAAGCTCGGCAAGCTTGCCCCACATCTACATATTGAGTTTGAGTCGGGGAAGACGCTTTTTGTGAATGGACATCATCATAAATTTGAGTGTTGGCAAGCTGGAGATGGTTTGGGATACTCTGGCGATGAATGGCTTGTAGTGGCTACTCCTGGAGATGGTATTTCTATGTGGGCACCTCAGTCATTCTAACGGGAACTTTAGCTCAATTAATCTATTTGAAAGTTTTGTTTGGAGGAAAGGAAATGAGTTATATTTGTCCAGTCTGTGGTCTTGATGAATTAAGAATGCAACCATACGATGAAAAAGGTAATGAATCTTTCGAAATATGTAAATGTTGCGGATTTGAATTTGGCGTTGATGATTTACTATACACCTTTGAAACATACAGAGTAGAATGGATAACTAATGGAGCAAAATGGTTCATGGGTAATAATTATGATTGGAACCTTAAAGAACAACTAAAGAATATTGAGAAGATAAAGCCAATGTATATCCCTTTCCATTGTCCACGGTTAAGCTAACGGATACGATAGCTGAGGAGCTTGCCGCGGCAGCTTCTTTTTCACTTGTTGAAGTAACGTACAGGATAGTTCAGTCATTCCTCAAAAGTAAATTAGTACGTAAAAACCTTTTTAAAAGTAAAGGAATTGATTAATACACATAGAATTAGTATTGGAATCCACGAAAGGAGGCTCACGTATGGAAAAATACAATTCTCTCCGCTAAGAATCTTTCTTAAAGGAGGGATTACGTATGGTATGATATTCTACCCCTATTCCAACTCATCGAAATATAATATAGGGGATGATATATATGAATATTGCTGACAACATTCTCAAACACCATCTTCAAAATGTGTATGTGATAACGGGCCATGCCTGCGGCGGAAAAACCATGGCCAGCAGGTATCTTGCCGATAAATATGATTTGATTTTATTGGACTGGGACGAACAGTTTGCAATGTATCAGGCGCTGGTTGAACCTCTCTATCAACCAGCCATGAGCAAGCGCCCCGAATTTACTTCATGGGAAGAGTATTTCATGCGGCCACCTGCGGAATATTCGAAGTGGCTCGATAAGACATTCAGAGAGCAAACCGAAATGGTGATTGCACATCTCCTTAAACTTTCAGGTAATGCGGGTGGCAAAAAAATCATTGTCGATGGCTTTTTTACCGTGGAAACCTTAAAAAAGATATCGAATTATAACAAAGTGGTATTCTTGCTCTCTTCCGAAGAAGTTGTTCGGAGCGATTACTTCAATCGGGATTGTAAACGGGATATGTACGAATGCATCAAGGGGCTCAGGGATCCTGAAGCTGCTTTTGAAAACGTCTTCCAAACCATGTTCTACAAAGTGGAAGAAGGCGAGCAGGAAATTCGCGAAAGCGGGTTTAAATGGTTCAAACGAGAAACCCTTGGAACCGATCCGATGGATACCATCAGGCAAATTGAAACTCATTTTGGTTTGAGGAAATAATCAAATCGAGGTCTGGCTGCAACATCTGCCAGGCCTTATTGTATTGTTTTTCGTGTAAATTGATTTCTGATTACACTAGCGGGGAACGATAGCAACGACAAAAGGCTGCCGAGATTATCAGCGGCCTGTTCAACTAAAGGGCAGCATAGTTGAATAACTTTTCAATTTGAATTGATTAGATTTGGAAAATACTGTAATGTTATTTGTGATTTCTGAAGCCAAGATATTAGGAGGTTTAATTAATGAAAACTTCTCTGAAATGGATAAAAGTCCGACTTGCCATTAGGGATAATCCGTTTAATATCTTATATTGGGTACTGCTGATAGCCTTTGTGTATGTTGTGATCGGTATTTATGGAATGAACTGGTCATATGTGCCTTTCCCATAAGTACAGAGCGTATTGCACTAACGGATAACAAGATACTATAAAGGCTGCCACGGCGGCCGTTGTTCAGGACCCATGGCAAAGGTCAGAGTTGTAAAAGGAGGAAATTTCTTGAACAAGTGGGTTGGCGCTGCAGGAATATGTGTTAATTCGGATTATCACTTACTAATGGTTCTACAAGGTAAACCAGAAGAAGAGAAACGATGGTCGGTGCCGTCGGGCGGGAAAGAAAAAGATGAAACCTTAGAAGAATGCTGTATTAGGGAAGTTTATGAGGAGACAGGCTACCGCTGTAAAATCATAAGAGAAATAATAGGTAAGTCAGGAGCATTTGGTTCAGTTGAATATCTTGTAACATATTTTGAGATTGAAATTCTAAGCGGGCAACCAACAATTCATGATCCTGATGGACTTATTTATGAAATAGCTTGGAAATCCCCTGATCAACTTAAAGAATTAATTTATTCCTTCCCCGAAGATAAAGAGTTTTTGTTACTGCATATCGAACAAAGAACGTTGAGCTAACGGGAGACGATACTTGAAGGATGTCACGGGAAAGTCGTTATTACGTTAACGGCAAGATACAGGATAACATATTCAGCATTGGGGGCTCTTTTGTGAGTGACGTTATTGAAAATCAAAGGATTAAAGAAGTGACTAAAAAAACTTATCTTGTTAATGTGGCATATTTAATTGACTTAACTGATGAAGAATACAAAGAAATCA
>NZ_QRDY01000027.1 GCF_003386205.1 Cohnella lupini | reverse complement strand
ACTTGCATGTATTAGGCACGCCGCCAGCGTTCGTCCTGAGCCAGGATCAAACTCTCCATAATAGAGCGCCGTCGACAAGTCGACATTGCTTATAATAGAGCCTTTTGAGGCTCAATCTGTATTGCTGGTTTGTCTTCCGCAGACTCGAAAGTCCGCCTCAGACGTTTGTTGTTTCTTACGCTCAATGTTCAGTTTTCAAAGAACAATTTGTGTTTCGTTTTTCTCGTTTATCGCGTGCCCTCTTGAAGCGGCTTAAATAATATATCACAGCCCACTAGACGATTGCAACCCTTTTTTCTAATGAATTTTAATTACTTTTAGAATGCGCAAAAACCGGTATCCGCCAAGCTGGCGAACACCGGTTTTACTCCTCTTATCCCGCTATTAAGCTTAAGCGTTAAGAGTCGGAACGATCCCGCATATGAGGGAACAGCAATACGTCGCGAATCGATGGAGCGTCGGTCAACAGCATGACCAAACGGTCGACGCCGATTCCCAGACCGCCGGTCGGCGGCATGCCGTACTCGAGAGCCCGGATGAAATCCTCGTCCATCTCGTGCGCTTCGTCGTTACCCGCTTCCTTCTCCGTCAATTGGGACTCGAATCGTTCGCGTTGATCGATCGGATCGTTAAGCTCCGTAAATGCGTTCGCGTGCTCCCGCGCCACGATGAACAGCTCGAAGCGGTCGGTAAAGCGAGGGTCCGACTCCTTCTTCTTCGCCAAAGGAGAGATCGCGACGGGATGCCCCGTTACGAAAGTAGGTTGAATCAGCGTGTGCTCGCAGAACGTTTCGAAGAACGCGTTCACGATATGGCCGAACGACATATGCTTTTCCACCGGAACCTTATGTTCCTTGGCTATGGCATGCGCTTCCTCGTCGCTCATCTGAACCTCGAAATCGACTCCGACCGTCTCCTTGATCAACGCCGTCATTGATACGCGGCGCCAAGCCGGAGTCAGATCGACCTCTTGTCCTTGATAGATGATCTTCGTCGTGCCGTGAACTTCCTTGGCGATATGAGCGATGAGTTCTTCGGTTAACCGCATGATATCCTCGTAATCGGCATAAGCCTCGTACAATTCAATCATCGTGAATTCCGGGTTGTGTCGCGTCGAGATTCCCTCGTTGCGATACACCCGTCCGATCTCGTACACCTTCTCCAGTCCGCCGACGATCAATCTTTTCAGATGAAGCTCGATGGCGATCCGCATATAAAGCTGCATATCGAGCGCGTTATGATGAGTCACGAACGGACGGGCCGCGGCGCCTCCCGCGATGGAATGCAAAGTCGGCGTCTCAACCTCCAAATATCCGCGATCATCCAAGTATCGGCGCATCGATTGAATGATGCGGGAACGAGAGATGAAAGTCTTCTGCACATCCGGATTAACGATAAGGTCAACGTAGCGCTGGCGATAGCGGGTCTCTACATCCTTCAGCCCATGGAACTTATCCGGCAATGGCAGCAAGGACTTCGTAAGAACCTCGAGATCTTTGACCTTAATGGAGGTTTCGCCGGTCTTCGTCTTAAAGACCACCCCGCTAACCCCGATCATGTCGCCGATATCCAGAATATCGAATGCTTGATACTTATGGGCCGGAATCGAATCCGCGCGAACGTAGATTTGAATTCTTCCGCTAAGGTCCTGGAGATTCGCGAACGAGGCTTTACCCATTGCGCGTTTCGTCATGATGCGGCCGGCTATGCTAACCTCGATCTCTTTCTCTTCAAGCTCTTCCTTCGACAGCTCCGAATACTGCTCCAGGATCTTGCCCGCTTCGTGCGTACGGTTAAATTTCGTGCCGAACGGATCGATGCCAAGCGCACGCAGCTCGTCCAGCTTGTTGCGTCGGATTTGCAATAATTCGCCTAGTTCGATCGATTCCGGCTGTTCGTTATGTTCCATGTTCGTTCTCCTTCACTTCTTATCGATAATGACCGCATGTGGACGATCAAGCATTCCATATTCGCGATTAACAGGCAAAAAAGCTTCCCAAGGAAGCTTTTTAACACCCATCGCTCGGATTTTCCGTCCTGATGACGGCGTTAACGTCTTGCGTCTTATATCTTGATATCGACAATTTTGTATTGAATGATGCCCGCGGGAACGTTTACTTCGACCGTCGTGCCTTTTTTCTTGCCGATAATCGCTTTTCCTACGGGACTTTCGTTCGATATCTTGTTATTCAACGGGTCGGATTCAGCCGTTCCCACGATCGTGTATTCCATCGTATCGCCGAATTCCAAATCTTCGACGACGACTTTAGAGCCGATGCTGACGGTTTCCAGATCGATCTCGTCGCTGTTGATGATACGCGCGTTGCGGAGCATTTTCTCCAACGTTATGATGCGGCCTTCGATAAAAGCCTGTTCGTTCTTCGCGTCTTCGTATTCGGAGTTCTCGCTAATATCGCCGTAACCGATGGCAACCTTAATGCGTTCCGCGACTTCGCGGCGTTTGACGGACTTCAGGTTTTCGAGTTCATCTTCAAGCCTCTTAAGCCCATCCTGGGTTAGAAGCACTTCCTTATCGCTCATCTCACCGATCTCCTGTCATGGAAAAGATTTTCAGGGTTGCATATCAAATATATGGTCGGTCACCGCGGACATGACACCGTTAAGGAAACAAGTCTACGGTTTTCCTGCTGTTCGGGCGAATATTGGTACTGATTATATTTCAAGCCCTGAAAAATGTCAATTCGCGGAAATGGTCCCCTGGACCCGATTGAAACCGTTTCCTCCTAGTGTACGAGAATTTCGCCCGATTCAGAAGCTTCGGCCGCCTCGCGTTGGAGCAAGTCATCCACCGTACGGACGTAATCCTCGAGCACGGATACGACGGAGGACCGGGAAGTCAGATCCATGATCGAGTTTTTGACCACGGTGGAATCCGGCAAGCCCTTCAAGTACCAAGCCAGATGCTTGCGCATTTCCCTAACGGCGACGTTCTCGCCCTTCAGATCGGCTAAGCGGTCCAAGTGTAGAACGGCAATGCGGATTTTCTCCGCGGGAGTCGGTTCGGGAAGCAATTCTCCGGTAGTCAGAAAATGAACGGTACGGTATAGCATCCATGGATTGCCCAGTGCCCCTCGTCCGATCATGACCCCATCGCAATTCGTATGTTCCAGCAGACGTTTCGCGTCTTCCGGGGAGAATACGTCGCCGTTGCCGATAACCGGGATGTTGACCGCTTGCTTGACGTCCCGCAAAATATCCCAGTTCGCTTTGCCGGTATAGAGCTGTTCCCGCGTACGGCCATGCACGCTCACCGCGGCGCCGCCCGCGCGCTCTACCGCTTGCGCGTTCTCTACCGCATAGATATGCTCGTCGTCCCAGCCTATGCGCATTTTTACCGTTACCGGCTTTTTCGCGGCATCCGCCGCGTAGGAAACCATTTCGTAAATTTTCTTCGGATCAAGAAGCCAACGAGCGCCCGCGTCGCATTTCGTTACTTTCGGTACGGGGCAACCCATATTGATATCGATGATATCGGCATTCGTATTCTGATCGACGAATTTCACGGCCTCCACGAGAGATTCCTTATCCCCGCCGAAAATCTGCAAGCTGAGCGGTTTCTCCCTTTCGTCCACGAACAGCATTTCCAAAGTCCGCGTATTTCCGTGCAGAATCGCCTTATCGCTAACCATCTCCGCGCAAACGAGACCGCAACCGAATTCCTTCGCGATCAATCGGAAAGCCGGATTGCAGACGCCCGCCATGGGAGCCAGCACGACATTATTATTCATCGGTACGTTACCGATCTTAAGCATTACCCTATCACACCTTTCGTAGCCCTTGGCCATCCCACTCGGCGTAACGCGCGATGCCTTCCTCCTCCAGTGAGAAAGCCGTCAACTCCGCTTGCCAAGGAAAATGGTTTTCCTCCGGCCAGATGTCCGCGAGCGGTACTAATACAAATGCCCGCTGTCCCATTCTGGGATGCGGGAGCGTTAATTCCGGAGTATCCAACGTCTCGTCTCCGTACACCAGTAAATCCAAGTCTATATTACGCGGTCCCCAACGAACGTCTCTCACCCGGCCCATTTCCTGTTCGATCGCGAGTAAGCGACGCAGCAAGGAAACGGGATCCAATTCCGTAAGGAGGCAAACCGCCATATTGAGAAAAGAAGGCTGATCCGTATAACCTACGGGAGCGGTCTCGTAAGCCGCCGATATTCGGAGCAATTCCAGTCCGGGTTCGGCTTGCAGCCTGCGTATCGCATCCGCTAAAGAGGCTTCTCGGTTTCCTAGGTTAGCGCCTAGCGCAACGTATGTTTCTTGCACGTATTTCTCAATCCTCTACAGGTACGATGTTGCCGAGCGAATCTCTTTGTCTGCGAAATTCCACGGTCACTCCGTCGAAAGTAATATCGAAAGGCGGGTTCGGCTTCGTAACCGACACCGTTGCTTTGATGATACTAGTATACGTACCGAGTAGGGTAGACGCAATCTTTTCGGTTAACGTCTCGATCAGCTTGACCGGTTGCCCCTCCACGATACCCTTGACGACCGAATGGATTTCCGCGTAATTGACCGTGTCGGCAACGTCGTCGCTCTGCGCCGCGCGGCTTAAATCGATCCCCAGATCAAGATCGACGATATATTTCTGTCCAAGCTTGTTTTCTTCCGGAAAAACGCCATGATACCCATAAAACACCATTCTTTTCAGTATCATTCTATCCACGCCGATCTCCCCTTCCTGCTTGCCGGTAAATAATCGCGTCCGTCATGGCGGCAACCCGCTTATTGTGAAGGACGTCGTGTACCCTGACGATCTGGCAGCCTTGGGCGATGCCCAAAGACGTAGTGGCCCCCGTCCCTTCCGCTGCCTCTTCCGCGGAAACGCCAAGCGTTCGCCGTATGAACGTTTTGCGGGAAGTACCTAGCAGAACCGGGTACCCAAGTCCGACGATCTCGTCGAGCCGACCCATCAATTCCACATTATCGTCGTAATTCTTCGCGAAGCCGATTCCCGGATCGAGCCAGATAAGCTCATCCGCTACGCCGGCATCCCGAGCCAGACGAACGCTGTCCAGCAAATCGTTCAATACATCCGGAACGAAATTCTTGTAGTCCCGCTCCGGCCGATTATGCGTAAGAATAACGGGGCATCCGTATTGCGCGGCTACTCTAGCCAGCTCGGGATCGCGTTTGAAGCCCCATACGTCGTTCACGATATCCGCGCCAGCTTCCAAAGCTTGCCTGGCTGTCTCCGCTTTGTAGGTATCTACGCTGATCGGAAGATTCACATACTCGCGGACCGCTTTAATGACGGGTATTATTCGTCTAAGCTCTTCTTCCAAGGAAACGGGATCATGCCCCGGTCGGGTGGATTCCCCGCCTATATCGATCAGATCCGCGCCTTCCGCTTCCATCTGCTTCGCTCTGGCAACGGCAGCCTCCGCTTCGTCGAAACGTCCGCCGTCGGAGAAGGAATCGGGCGTCGCGTTAAGAATGCCCATGATAAGCGTCCTTTTCCCCAACTCGAGCTCTAGCCCGCTCCGAAGACGATATCGGCGAGAGTAAAAAGTCGGACTCATCTCGATTCGTTCCTTTCGGCGTCTTCCCTGTATTTATTCATCAGCGTATAGGTGATCGCCCCTACGGAGTTACACCCTCCCGGATTAAGGCCCCGTCCCCCGATGTTCTCGACTTTCGTGACCGGAACGATTTCTTGGATGGAATTCGTTAGGAATACTTCGTCGGCGTATAATAACTTGTCCCAGCCGTATAATCCCTGCTCTGTTCTAATACCCATATCCTTCGCCATTGCCAACACGTGCCGTCGCGTAATTCCGTCTAGCAAACCCGTCGATTCCGCCGGGGTGTAGAGTACGCCGTCCGAAATCCAGAATACGTTGCTGACCATGCCTTCGACGACGTGCCCTTCCTTGTTCAGGAATAGGCCCTCCGTGCCGGGTCTGGCGCCTTCGCTATTCAATTCCCTCTTCGCGTTGATATTATTCATATAATGAAACGACTTTAGCCGGACATCTCCTTCAGGAGAGCTCCGGGGAAGCTTTAGCTGCCGTACGATCTTACCCTTGCGCGTAGCCGGATCATCGGCCGCCAATTCCTTCGCGTACACGATCTCGTTCGGCTTGTCGTAATCATCCGTCGGCAGTCCGATCGCGCCCTCGCCCGCCGATACCGACCAACGGATGTAGCCGTCCTCCAGCCCGTTCGCTTCAAGCAGCGCTTGCACATCCCCGCGCATCCTGTCTACGTCCGGCACGTATCGAATGCCGAGCAGCTCGCAGCCCTTCGCCAGTCGCTCCGCGTGTTTGTCCAGCAGCCAAGGCTCGCCTTTATAAGTACGAAAAGTCTCGAACAAGCCCATTCCGTACAAAAAACCGTGATCGAATGCGGAGATCACGGCTTCATTATTGGCTGTCAGTCGTCCGTTAAACAGGATCTTCATGCCCTGACGCCCGATTTCTGGTTTAAGAAATTCCGCAGAATCTGAAGTCCGTTATCCGTCATGATCGACTCCGGATGGAATTGCACGCCTTCCACGACGTATTCCTTATGCCGCAGCCCCATGATAAGACCGTCTTCCGTCTGCGCGCTGATCTCCAGGCAATCCGGAAGCGTATCGCGCTTCACGATCAAGGAATGATATCGGGTCGCCGTAAAAGGAGAAGGAAGTCCTTCGAAGATCGTCCTTCCATCGTGGGCGATCTGCGACGTCTTGCCGTGCATGAGCTCGTCGGCACGAATGACGTCTCCGCCGAAAGCCTGTCCGATCGCTTGATGGCCCAGGCAAACTCCGAAGATCGGGATCTCGCCCTTGAAGCGTTCCAGAAGCGCGAGGCTAACGCCGGCTTCATTCGGCGTGCAAGGTCCCGGGGAGATAAGGATGTGGTCCGGGGCCAGCTTGGATATGCCGTCCAGATCGATCTCGTCATTCCGATGGACGACGACTTCCTCGCCGAGCTCTCCTAAATACTGCACCAGGTTATACGTAAAAGAATCGTAATTGTCGATAACCAGAATCATATCGGTTCCCCCTGCCCTTCACTGTACTGTACGGCTTTCCAAAGCGCCTTCGCTTTGTTCAAGCATTCGTAGAATTCGCGCTCGGGCTCCGAATCGATTACGATTCCGGCTCCGGCTTGTATATGACAAACGCCGTTCTTGACCGTTATGGTACGAATAATAATATTAAATTCCATATTTCCGTTATAGTCAATCCATCCCATAGATCCGGTATACGGACCTCTCCGCGTGGGCTCGAGTTCTTCGATGATTTCCATCGTGCGGATCTTGGGCGCTCCGGTAATCGTTCCTCCCGGAAAAACCGCCGCCAGGACGTCGAGCGCGTCCTTCCCTTGAGCGATACGCCCCTCGACTTGGGATACGAGATGCATCACGTGAGAGTAGCGCTCGACGGTCATGAGCTCGGGAACCTTAACCGTCCCGTATTCTGCGACGCGGCCGAGATCGTTCCGCTCAAGATCCACGAGCATGACATGCTCCGCCCGCTCTTTCTCGCTCGCCAGCAGCTCCGCCTCCATCGCGCGGTCTTCCTCCGGCGTTAACCCGCGTCGGCGGGTTCCGGCAATAGGGCGGGTGGACAATCGGCCTTCGTCCAGCTTGACGAGCAGTTCCGGAGATGCGCTAACGAGCGCGAAATCCGGAGAACGAAGCATTCCCATGTAGGGCGAAGGGTTCACCAATCGGAGCCAGTCATATAGCGTCTCGGGCGAGATATCCGTGCGCAAGCTTTGCCGAAAAGACAGATTAACCTGAAAGACGTCGCCTTGCCCGATATACTCCCGTATGCGACGCACCGCGGATTGATAATCGGACTTACTCATGGAAGTCGTGAGTCCGGGTATGTTCTCAACATCGATTTGCATTTGATCCCGATCCATCTTCGACCGCATTTCGCTCGCGCGGCCGATCCGGTCCGCCGTCCGGCTCGCCGAGCTCCACTTCAACCATTGCCGCTCCATTTCCATCGCCCGGTGCTGAGCGTCTCGATATCGCTGCCCGAGTGCCGTTGCATCCATTCCGGTCTCGCAATGGACATGAACCACGCTATAAATCTCATTGTCCCGATGGTCGGCGATCCAGAGCTCCTCGTAACGTTGGAACACGTAATCCGGCAAGTCCAGATCATCCCTAGCAAGCACCGGGAGCCTCTCCAAGCTACGCACGATATCATAGCTCCAAAATCCCAGAATACCTCCGATGCAATCCGGAACGCCATCCGGTCTTGGCCCCGCCCATGGACTCATCCACTCCCTAAGAAGCGTTAACGGGGCGCCTTCGACTACACTCGTCTCGACCCAATCCTCATCTCTTCTTTCGAGAATGCGTGCCCGATCGCCTTTACCCTCGATAACCGACTCCGGACGCAAGCCGACGATGGTGTACCTTCCGCCCTTTCCGCTTTCCAGTAAGCATCCATACGCGGACGCCTCTTTCCAGACGAGATCCCAGAAAACCGGCAACAGACTTTCCGAATCCAGCGCCAGCTTGCGTACGTACGGTAGCAAGGCATAATCGCCATCGTTGCTCCACCGTTCCCATTGCTTCAATGCGATGACTTCCACTCTTCCTGCTCCCTTAACCAATCTCATACTAAGCAGAATACCACAAAAGCCGTTCTCGTGCTTCGCTTCGACTGCGAGTCGACCCGTTGGCTACTTCTGCTCATGTCCGAATAGACGAAAAACAGCCCCCGCCAAGGCGGGAGCTGCCGTTTACGTATATAAAGATTAGTTGTCGAAGTTGAACAGAGGCGTGCTCAGGTAACGCTCGCCGTTGGAAGGAACGATCGCGATAACGCGTTTGCCTTCGCCAAGCTCTTTAGCGACTTTTAATGCCGCGAAGATAGCCGCGCCGGAAGAAATACCGACAAGCAAGCCTTCTTTCTTAGCTACCGCGCGAGCCGTTTCGAATGCTTCTTCGTTCTCTACGGTAATGACTTGGTCGTAGATTTCACGGTTCAGGATTTCGGGAATGAAGTTAGCGCCGATACCTTGGATTTTATGAGGGCCGGGTCCGCCGCCGGACAGCAAAGGAGAAGCAGCAGGCTCAACCGCAACGATCCTGATGCCGGGGAAGCTCGCTTTCAGGACTTCGCCTGCGCCTGAGATCGTTCCGCCAGTACCGATGCCGGCTACGAACGCATCCAGTTTGCCGTCGAAAGAATTAATCGCTTCCACGATTTCCGGACCCGTCGTCTCGCGATGAATTTTCACGTTGGCTTGGTTCTTGAATTGTTGCGGCAGGAAGTAGCTCGGGTTTTCCTTCACGATCTCTTCCGCTTTCTTAACGGAACCGTTCATGCCTTCGGAACCCGGTGTCAGCACGAGTTCCGCGCCATATGCGCGAAGCAGGTTACGGCGCTCCAAGCTCATCGTTTCAGGCATAACTAGAATAGCGCGATAGCCCTTTGCAGCCGCGACTAACGCAAGACCGATACCCGTGTTGCCGCTGGTCGGCTCAACGATCGTCGTCTCGCCCGGTTTGATCAGGCCTTGCTTCTCCGCTTCCTCGATCATGCTGATAGCGATACGGTCTTTAACGCTGGAACCCGGATTCTGGTATTCCAATTTCACGTAGATTTCCGCGCTGCCTTCAGGCACGACGCGATTCAAACGAACGAGTGGCGTTTCGCCGATTAGCTGGGTTACGTTCTGGACTAACTTTGCCATTGGACTAGTTCCCTCCCAAAATATGCGGCAGCTTGCCGCCTCATCGCGTTAATCCGACTAAAACAGTCGGCTTTTTGTTTGTTTTCATCTTAACAAACCCCCCGGAGGATTGTCAATAGCTGGTTACAGCAATTCAAGACCCGCGCGAATCTAAGGCCGCAATGCAGGCTCTTTTACATCGGCGTCGTACTTGACCAATAGCGCTTCTTCCAGATCTCTCATGGACACGGTCTTCCCGAGTGCCAGCAATCTCCGAGCTTCCGCTCGAATATCTTCTTCGGATCTCGTCTGGATTTGGCTTCGCCCATCCAAACGAACGATCACGTAACCTTCATCCGTCGGTACCGGACCGCCTAATTCTCCGACCTGCATTTCGGCTATCGCATGAAGAACGGATGGGGACTCGAAAGGGTCTTGATCCTCTATCCACCCCATCTTGCCGCCATCGTCGGCCGTAAATTCATCCAGCGAATAATTACGGGCCAGCTCCCCGAAGTCGTCACCGTCCGCTAACTTTTGAAGAAGTTCGTTTGCTTGTTGCTCTGTCTCCACTACGATTTGCGCCCATTCGTATTGCTTCTTAGGCTGGAGCTCCTCTTCGTGCTCTTCCAAATACGAGTCGATTTCGTGCTCCGTCACTACGATACCGTTAATGGAAATCTTCTCTATGATCAATCGGTAACGGGCATCCTCGCGAACCTCTTCCCGGTTCATCCCGAGCTGATCGTTCATGGCCGCATAGAATTGTGCCTCGTCCTCGTATCCTTGTTGCATATTTCGCAGTTCTCGATCCAGCTCTTCATCGGAAACGACAATCCGAAGAGCTTTCGCTTCTTCCTCCGCAGCGCTTAGGAGCATCATGCTCCTAAGCGTCTGCGAACCGTAAGCGGATATCAGCTTGTCGAGCAATTGCCGTCGGGAAATGGATACTTCCCCTACGGTTGCCACGATCTCGTCGTTATCGAGGATCTCCCTTGGATTATTCCCGCCGGGAGTCGGGGAAGGAGAAGAAGACGCAGAAGGATCCGACTTCATGCACCCCGATGTCATAACCGAAGTCGTTAAGAGGGCAAGCAGTACGAGCGGCCTGAACAGCCGTATCGTCTCCCTCATGTTAAACCAGTCCTTCCTTATTTGCGTTCCGCAAGCCGGTATAACGCTTCCAGCTCATCCGCTTCGAACAGATATTTCTCGTTGCAGAAGTGGCAATGCAGTTCCGCCTGCCCATCTTCCTCGATCAAGCTTCTAAGCTCTTTTTGCCCAAGAGTGATAAGTACTTTCTCGAATCGGTCGCGAGAGCAATGACATTGAAATACGGGTTCTACCGTTTGATGAATGGTCAGGTCGTCGCCTACGAGAAAACCCAGGATGCTTTCGGGCGTTTCCCCTTGGTCCAACAAAGCCGTTACATGCGGCATAGCCGCAATGGCTCGCTCCAAACGTACCAATTGTTCCTCCGGAAGTCCGGGTAGTACCTGGACGATGAAGCCCCCGGCATGAGCGACCGTATTATCCGTATTAACGAGCACGCCTAACCCGACGGCCGAAGGGCTCTGCTCAGACTCCGCGAAATACAGCGTAAAATCTTCGGCAAGCTCTCCCGAGATGATCGGCACGCTTCCCCGGTAGGGCTCCTTAAGTCCGAGATCCTTCGTCACATGCAGGTAACCCGTTCTTCCGACCACCCCGGCTACGTCGAGCTTTCCTTCGCTGTTGCTCGGAAGGTGGATGTGAGGATTGTCTACGAAACCTCGTACTTCTCCCTCGGCGTTCGCATCCATGACGATCTGACCTAACGGTCCGTCGCCCTTTACCTGAATCGTAAGCTTTTCTTTTCCTTTAAGCATGACGCCCATCATCGCCGCGACCGTCGCCGTGCGGCCAAGCGCCGCCGTTGCGGTCGGAAAAGTGTCATGTCGCCGTTGCATTTCCGATACCAACGCCGTCGTACGAGCGGCGAACACCCGCAATCCGCCATTCCACGCCGTTCCGCGCACTAATTCGTCTTTCATGCTGCATTGCCTCCTTCGTGAAGCGGTGAAACAGTCAACCGCGTGCTTGCCGACTATCTATCTTTACCCATTTCGTTCGTACACGATCCTCAAGCCTTCTAATGTAAGTAACGGATCTACCTTCTCAATAGTTTCCGATTCCGCGGCAATTAAATCCGCAAGGCCGCCCGTCGCGATAATTCTAGGCTGAACGTTGAACTCCTTGCAGATGCGCCGAACGATTCCGTCAACCTGACCGGCATAGCCGAAAATTATTCCCGCCTGCATCGCAGCCACCGTGTTGCGCCCGATGACGGTCTTCGGCTTCGATAACTCGATTCGCGGAAGCTTCGCCGCTCTTTGGTATAACGCCTCCGCCGAGATGCCTATCCCCGGCACGATCGCGCCGCCCAGATAAGCCCCGGAAGCATCGATATAGTCGAAGGTCGTCGCCGTTCCGAAATCCACTACGACGAGCGGAGTCCCGTATTGTTCGATGCCGGCGACCGCATTGACGATCCGGTCGGCGCCTACCTCGCGCGGATTCTCATACCTTATGTTCAATCCGGTTTTGATGCCTGGTCCGACGACCAAAGCTTCTTTTCCGACATACTTGGCGAATAACTGCTCAAGGGTGTTCATAATCGGGGGAACGACGCAGGAGAGGATGACCCCTTCGATTTGCTCCGCTTTCACGTTCGCTAGTTGGAACAAATTACTGATCATCACGCCGTATTCGTCTACGGTGGCGGAGCGATTCGTACTTAGGCGCCAGTGGTGCGTCAACGAGCGCCCTTGATACAAACCCAATACGATGTTCGTATTACCGACATCTACGACTAAGATCACGACGCTCCCCCCTTTTTCTTCGCGTTCAAATCCAGACTGATATCGAGCGCCGTAAAAGAGTGGGTCAAGCCGCCTACCGAGATAATATCGACGCCGCTACGCGCCACTTCCGCCACCCGCTCCGGCATAATCCCTCCGGAGGCTTCCAATACGATATGCGGCGCAAGCTTGCGAATGACCTTGACGGCCTCCGCCATATCATGCGAATTCATGTTATCCAGCATCACGATATGCGCTCCGGCGCTTACGGCCTCTTCCGCTTCCGCAAGGGATTCCGCTTCCACTTCGATCATCATGGTGTGCGGAATGCGCGATTTCGCCGCATGGACGGCCGCCGATATTCCCCCGGCCGCCTTAATGTGGTTATCCTTGATCATAACGGCATCATAGAGGCCGAAGCGATGATTCGCTCCTCCCCCGACTCTAACCGCGTACTTCTCTAAGGTTCGATGTCCCGGCGTCGTCTTGCGCGTATCCGCAATTCTGACCGGTTGCCCTTGGGCAGCGACGACGTATTCGTTCGTTTTGGTCGCGATTCCCGACAGCCTTTGCAGCAAGTTCAGGGCGAGCCGCTCGCCGGTCAGAATACTATGCGTCGAACCTTCGACGATCGCTAGTACCGTGCCGCGCTCCACAAAAGTTCCGTCCGTCACTTGCGCGTTGAATTTCAAGCTTTTATCGATAACCTCGAACACGAGCCGTGCCAGCGGGATGCCGGCAAGGATTCCCGCATGCTTCGCGTGAATAATGCCGGTGGATATATGCCCCTGAGGCACGGTTGCCATCGTCGTGACGTCCCCCGAACCGATATCCTCTGCCAACCACGCCCGTAGATGGTCCTTTACCGCCTCGATCGCGGGACCGCCGATCGCCCAATCGCTTTCTCGTTCAAACATCGTCGTCGACCCTTTCTGTGCGTATGCCTTTTTCCCTGTTAAGTATCGTATGCCTGCGCCAGTTCATATCGTCCTTCTGAGGATAATCTTCCCGATAATGGCCGCCTCGGCTTTCCTCGCGATTTAATGCCGCTTCCGTAACGAGCATCGCGCAGGTCAGCAAGTTCGCGTATTCCAGTTCTTCTTTCTTGGATAAGCATAATTGTAATAATGGCAATTGCTTCTTCAAATCCTCCAAGCCCTTCAATAAACCCGCGCGGTCCCGCCTTAAGCCGACATATCGGACCATATTTTTCTGAAGCTTCAACCGGCGTTCGATTAACGCCCCAATCAATGAAGAGTTTCGATCTCCCGAATTGCCATTATCCGCGGTCAATTTATTAGGAGAGAGCTCATTAATGGCATCTACGATTCGTTGTCCGAATACGATAGCCTCGGAAAGCGAGTTACTCGCCAACCGGTTCGCACCGTGGACGCCTGTGGAAGAAGCTTCCCCGCAAGCGAATAATCGCTTAATGCTCGTCTCTCCGTGCAGATCCGTTTTGACTCCTCCCATCATATAATGGGCGGCCGGAGCGACCGGTATCCAGTCAGTCGTCATGTCGAGCCCGTAATTCAGACAGAATTCGTATATCGTCGGAAAACGATGCTTAATCAGCTCAGGAGTCTCATGCGTAATATCGATGTAAACGTATGTCGATTTCGTAGCTTCCATCTCGGTGACGATAGCCCGCGCAACGACGTCTCTTGGAGCAAGCTCCAGCTGCGGATGGTAATTTTCCATAAAACGATCGCCCCGAATATTGCGCAAGACGGCGCCTTCGCCGCGAACCGCTTCCGAGATCAGAAAACGAGGCGCCCCCGGATAACATAACGATGTCGGATGAAATTGGTTGAACTCCATATCCCTAATGTCCGCCCCGGCCCGGTAAGCCATCGCTACGCCGTCTCCGGTAGCCACCTCTGGATTCGTCGTATACCGATATAGCTGCCCCGTGCCGCCCGTACATAGGATGGTAGCTCTGCCGAAAACAGCGACGCGGGATCCATCCGGCTTCTGAACGATCGCGCCGCGGCATTCCTCATCCTCCGTTAACAAATCGAGTACGAAATGATCGTCCCATAATTCGAGAGTAGGGTCGGATTTTACCTTCTCCGCCAATGCTCTCACGATTTCGTAACCGGTCGCATCGCCATTCGCGTGCAGAATTCGGCGTTGGCTATGGGCACCCTCTTTGGTCAAGGCGAAATGACCGTCTTCTTCATCGAAGTTCGTGCCGTATCGTATGAGCTGTTGAACTCCGCGGGGTCCCTCATGAACAAGAACGTCGACCGCCGAAGCTTCGCATAAGCCAGCTCCGGCAATCAACGTGTCTTGGGCTAGAAATTCGGGTGAATCCTCATCCGATATGACGGCGGCGATACCGCCTTGCGCGTAACGGGTATTACTGTCGAACAAAGACTTCTTCGTAATCATTAGAACGCGCTTAGTTTCGCTCGTCTTCAGCGCCGTATACAGACCGGCGATTCCGGCTCCTATGACGATGACGTCCGTCTCTACGCGTGGAAGCTTGTCTAGATCAAAATCGACAACGTAACGTGGAATCATGATTAATTTCGTCCCCACTCCAACAAGAGAGTAGCGCAGGTTATTTAACCAATAACATGCGCTCCAGCGATAATCGGGCTTTGTCCGCGACATCCTGCGGAACGTATATTTGCGGTTGCATCGTTTCCAGACATTTAACGACCTTCTTCAGGTTGTTCACTTTCATGTTCGGGCAGACAAGGAATTTCGAAGCGAAGTGGAACGTTTTGTCCGGGCTGTCCAACCGTAGTTGATAACCCGTTCCGTCTTCCGTTCCGACGATGAATTCCTTATGGCTCGATTCCCGGCAATGCTTCAGAATTCCGGTCGTGCTTCCGACGAAATCGGCCATTTCCACGACTTCCGGGCGGCATTCCGGATGAACGACGAATTCCGCGTTCGGGAACTTGGCACGCATTTCTTCCACGTCTTTAATTGTAAGCATGTCGTGGGTGTTGCAATAGCCTTCCCAGATAATCATTTTCTTGTCCGTAAATTGTTGAACGTAATGACCTAGGTTCTTGTCGGGACACCAGATGACTTCGTCGGAATCGACCGAGTTCACCACGTTAACCGCGTTGGCCGACGTACAGCATATATCAGTCTCCGCCTTCACGTCCGCGGAGGAGTTAATGTAGGTGACGACTTTGGCATTCGGGTGCTTCGCCTTTAATTCCTTCAGCCCGATCGGGTTAACCATATCGGCCATCGGACAGCCCGCTCGTTCGTCCGGTACGAGCACCGTTTTGTTCGGTGCTAGGATCTTGGCGCTCTCTCCCATGAAATGTACGCCGCAAAATACGATCACGTCGGCATCCGTAGATGCTGCCTTCTGGGCAAGTAAGAAGGAATCGCCGCGGAAATCGGCAACCTCTTGTATTTCATCGCGTTGGTAATAATGCGCAAGAATAATGGCATTGCGTTCTTTCTTAAGCTGCATAAGCCGTTCGCGCAATTCGCGGTTTTGTTCCGCTTTACGCTCTAGGGCCAAAGCCTCCATGATAATTCCTCCCTAAGATGAACCGAAAGTTTGTGAATGAATGCACAAACATGGCGGGATTGCTGTCTTTAGTGTGGACGAAAAGGACTTCGTTCATTAACACTTAATTTACACTTGCCACGTTAGGCTGTCAATTCATCTGGCAACGATTGAAAGCCCTTTTTTCGCCGCTTAGTCCCCGAAATCCCCCCACATGAACCCGACTGTCTTCTTTCCTCCGATTTCCTCCCTGCAGTTCGCTTTTACCGCAAAAAAACAGAGTGCCCCTAACGCCTTACGGCGCGGAAACACTCTGTTTACAATCATCTTGTTATTTCGGTTCCTCGGAGCCGTCATCCTTGCGCAAATCCGGCGTAGTCGGCAATGGCTCGTCGTCGCGGGTTTGAATCCGGACTTTGACGTTGCCAAGCGTATCCACGATCGGTTCCGCTTTCGATTCGCCTTCCGAAGTCGAAGTCTCTACGCTTTCCGGCAACAGCTCGCCCTTCTCGATCAAAGACTTGATTTGTTCGAGATCAAGCGTCTCTACGCTAAGAAGCGTGTTCGCGATTAAGTGCATTTCCGCGCTCTTCTCGTTGAGCAGCTTCTTGGCCCGATCATAACAATCCCGAGTGATGCTCTGCATCTCTTGGTCGATCTCGTATGCGATAGCATCCGAGTAGTTCTGTTCATGCCCGATATCGCGACCCAGGAACACTTGACCTTGCGAGCTTCCGAACTGCATCGTTCCGAGCTTCTCGCTCATTCCGTATTCCATGATCATCGCACGTACGATGCTCGTCGCGGACTTAAAGTCGCTATAAGCGCCCGTGCCGATTTCTCCGATGAAGATTTCCTCGGCAGCGCGGCCCGCAAGCAAGCCGGTAACTTTATCGAGGAGCTCTTGCTTGGTCACGAGCATGCGATCTTCCTTCGGAAGCATGATGACGTAACCGCCGGCGCGTCCGCGCGGAATGATCGTTACCTTGTGGACCGTATCCGCATGCTCCAGGAAGAACCCGGCAATCGTATGGCCCGCTTCGTGATAAGCGACGATGCGCTTCTCGCGGTCGCTGATGACGCGGCTCTTCTTCTCGGTACCGACGACGACGCGATCGATAGCTTCATCGACTTCAGTCATGGCGATATCCTTCTTATTACGACGAGCAGCAAGCAATGCCGCTTCGTTCAGTAAGTTCTCCAGATCCGCTCCGGTAAAGCCGGTCGTCCGCTTAGCAATCGTGCCAAGACGTACGTCCTTGTTGAGCGGCTTGTTGCGCGCATGAACCTTCAATACCGCCTCGCGGCCTTTGACGTCTGGACGATCAACCGTAATTTGACGGTCGAAACGGCCCGGACGAAGCAATGCCGGATCGAGAATATCAGGGCGGTTAGTCGCGGCTACGATAATGATACCTTCGTTCGCTCCGAAACCGTCCATCTCGACGAGGAGTTGGTTCAACGTTTGCTCGCGCTCGTCATGTCCGCCGCCGAGGCCTGCGCCCCGTTGACGACCAACGGCATCGATCTCATCGATGAAGATGATACAAGGTGAATTCTTCTTCGCGTTCTCGAACAAGTCGCGGACACGGGATGCCCCGACGCCTACGAACATTTCCACGAAATCCGAACCGGAGATCGTGAAGAACGGTACGCCCGCTTCCCCGGCAACTGCCCGGGCTAGCAAGGTCTTACCTGTACCCGGAGGACCTACGAGCAGAACGCCTTTGGGAATGCGCGCGCCAAGCGCGGCAAACTTGCGGGGATCCTTCAAGAACTCGACGACCTCGACCAGTTCCTGCTTCTCTTCGTCCGCTCCGGCCACGTCTTCGAACGTAACCCGCTTCTTCTCTTCATTATACAAGCGGGCACGGCTCTTGCCGAAGTTCATCACTTTACCGCCGCCGCCCTGTGCCTGATTGATCAGGAAGAAAAACAGAACGAACATAATAATGAACGGAATGATGGAGGTCAAGAATGTCAGCCAGAAGCTTTGTCCCGGCATTTTTTTGTCTTCGATTGGAATTCCTTTTTCCACTGCGGCATCATGTAGCTTCGTTGCCGCAATTTCGGTCAAAGGAAGGCGTCCCGAGAACAATTCGCTCTTGATGTCGGCAGGTATTGTTTTATATTTACCCGTAATTAAATACGTACCGCCTTGAGCTTGCATCGTCATTTCCTTGACGTTGCCTTGTTGAACCACCTGCATAATTTCATTGTAATTCAATGCCTTGGTCGTCTCGTTCTTTCCGATAAAAAACTGAACGATTCCGACGGTCACCAAAAAGATAAGTAAGTAAAACCCTGTGTTCCGGATGAACCGATTCATCCCCGACCTCCTCTCGACACGCTTACATCATTTTACCATAGCCTGTCTTGGCATCACAATAATAACGCGCCGCCGCATGGGCGGCTTGGTTTAACTAGAATAAACTTCCGGTTTAAGCACGCCGACGTACGGAAGGTTCCGGTACTTCTCGGCGTAATCAAGACCGTAACCGACGACGAACGCGTCCGGAATCGTGAACCCGGTGTAATCCGCGTTCAGGTCGACCGTGCGGCGACCCGGCTTATCGAACAGGGCAACCACGTTAACCGTTAAAGCGTTGCGACGTTCGAGCACGTCGATCAAATAGCTAAGGGTCAACCCGCTATCGATTATATCTTCTACAATGAGTACGTCGCGACCTTCAACGGATGCGTCCAGATCTTTAATAATCTTGACTTCTCCGGAAGATCTTGTGGAATTGCCGTAACTGGATACCGCCATAAAGTCTAGCTCGATCGGTATCTCGATGTTCTTGGACAAGTCCGCCATAAAGATAAACGCGCCTTTCAGTACGCAAATGACTAACGGATTGCGTCCTTCGTAGTCGCGGGTAATCGCCGCTCCTAGCTCCCGTACCTTCTGCTGTATTGCTTCTTGCGAGTATAAAACTTCTTGAATGTCGTTTTGCAAAAAAGGTACCTCCCAGTGATTATTACACGGTATGATTGCTTTACACCGATCATGCCCTAGTTTTCGGTCCCCGTGAACGTAATCCGTAACGTCGTACGGGTATCCGCGGTAACCAGAGCGTGGCTCGAGCGTCGCAATCCCGGAATCCAGAGCACGCGTTCGTCCCCATCGACTAGGATCGGCAGCTTGTCGCGCCGGGAGCGCGGCACTTTGGCATCGACGAACATATCTTGCACTTTTTTGGTGCCGTTTAGTCCGTATGGATGCATCAGATCGCCCGGCAGCCTGCTGCGTACCCGAAGAGGGAATTTCAATCGGGCTAAGTCGAAACAAGCTACTCGCCTGTCTGTACCTCCATAAGCCATCGGGCCTTCTAGACGTTCCAGCAGCACTTGCTCACCCGTTTCGTTAATTCGGACTTCGTTCATCGTCTCCGTGACGATATACGTAAAGTTTACCGGTCCCGGCAGACCCGGACCGATATACACCTCTTCATATTCCCTACTGAGCACCCAGCCATCCCCGATATCCAATTGGATGACGGTGGGACTTTCTTGTTCGAGAGCTGCTAGAATTTCCTCCACTAACTGATAATCCAGCATTCTACGGGGGTTTGAAGAACAGTTTAATATTAATTTAATCAATCTGCGTTGTAAAGCGACGTGACGGCCGCGGAACCATCGTCGCCCTACCCGGAAGCCATCCCCGGAAGGAGCAATTCCTTCTTCGAACGCTCGTCGGGTCTGGTCTTCCATATAATCGTCGTCCGCCGCTGCCATGTCGGCAAGTCTGACCAGCGAATCCTTCAGCCTGGGATTGTGCTCCTCCAGCATCGGCAACAGATCCAAACGGACGGCATTGCGGAAATAATGTCGGTCGGCATTGCTGCTATCAACCGCGTAAGGCACCCCGTTTCGCTTACAGTAATCCAGTAGCTCACATTTGGTTATACGCAATAGAGGTCGAAACAGTTCCAATTGATCCTCTTTTCGGCGATAAGGAATTCCCGCGAGTCCGCTGATCCCCGTCCCGCGGATCAATCTCATCAACACCGTCTCCGCTTGATCGTCGGCGTGATGGCCCATTAGAAGAAAAGGGCAAGAATGTTTTTCCGCGACCTGCCTCAGAAAATCATAACGCTTCTCCCTGGCCGCGCTTTGGGCGTTCATGCCCGTACTCGCTATGTATTCGGGTAATCCTAGCTCCACCGTCTCGAACGGCAGTCCCCATTCCTTCGCTACGCCTGCAACAAGCTTAGCTTCCTCTTGCGATTCCGCGACTCGGAACTGGTGATTGGCATGCGCGACGATGATCCGGAACGGCGTCTCCTTCGCCATGCTCTTCAGAAGATGAAGGAGCGCCATGGAGTCCGGACCGCCGGATACCGCGGCCACGACGGCGCTGTCCTTGCGCCACCAGCCGTCCGCGCGAGCTTGCGCCAACAGTCGGGGCTTCCACTCATCCTGAGATTGCACCGTCATTTCTCCTTATGGAGTTATTCTGATCTTAATACCCTTTATTGAAGCAACCAAATCGCCGTGATCGATAAGCTTATCACGATCGCGGCGCCGAGCAGCCCGGCCATCCAAGCAGGAACGCGATCGTCCGGGGATTTCGGTTTCTGCGATACCCGGATAGCCTCCCGCCATTGCTTGGAAGCGTCCTGGGTATTCTCGAATCTTCCGGTCAACGCTTTCTCCATCCAATTTTCCAACGGCAGCAGCCGTGAATTGCTTCTTACGATTTTCATCAGCTCGCGCGGATGGCGATTCTGAGGAATCAAAGTCTTGGTCAGCTGTATCAGGCGCTTACCTTCAAGGGCGTGCAGCCATAATAAAGCAACGGCGAAGTGGTCGTAGGCCGGATCGGCGATACGACTCCCCGCGGACCAATACCCTCTATCGTAGATTTCGGTAAATTGCCGGACGCTGCGGCCGATAGAAGACGCTCCGCCGTAATCGACCAACTCTACCCGACCGTATTCCCCGACAAGCACGTTATCGCTCTTGATATCCCCGAACACCCAGCCGGCCTCATGTAATTGCGACAATCGTTCCAGCAAGCGATAGCCGATGACTCCGATCCAATGGGAGCCCCTCTCGCGTAAATAAGCTTTTACCGGTATGCCGGGAATATACTTCATAACGTAGAAAGGCACGTTCTTACCTTCCAAGACGGTATCGTCCACATCCAGCAAAAAGGGGGATCGCCCTTTCTCCGTATGATCCAAGGAAGCTAGTATATTGGCTTCCCCTTGGAGTTCGGCGCTTTCGATGCCTAATTTGACCGCGAATTTCGCTTTCGTGCTTGAGGAGGCCAGATACACTTGCCCATTCGAGCCCCTCCCAAGCAGTCGGTCAAGACGATAGAGCTTTCCGTTCCATTTACCTCTGATTTCCGTCCCCTTCGGAAGAGGCTGCCTATCAGACGACGTAGTCACTCCGCACCTCGTTCGATTCGCCTCGTTTAACGTGCAACGGCGTGTCCATTAGCTCTGTTTTGCTTATTTTACCACAAGTATCCCGAATAAAATCAACGATCTGCAAAAGCGCCGGCCCCGTCGGCGTCGTTCCCCTCATGCGAATTCTGCCGAACAGCGAGCTAACTTTGGAAGCATCGGACGTCCAACCTGCATCCATCACGCAGTAAGAATGTTGGGTATCGCCCGGAAAATGGAACACGGAAACCTGACTCTTGCCTACTCGGGCTTGCAAACTTAGCGTGAGATCCCTAATGGCCTCCTCGACGGCGTGCAGCTTCGGTTTCATGCTGGCGCTCGCGTCGATAAGAAGCGCAACGGATAGCGACATCGTTTCTTCCATCTCTTCCATGACTTTTACGACTTCCGCTCTCTTGGGAGGGGGCAGCGCGCCTACGTTATCCACGCCGAAAAGTTGGCGCAGCTCTTGGCTGACGGCTTGGCGTATGCTTCCCGCTACCGTTTGGCGCGTCATCATCTGTACCGTTCGCGACAGCTGGCGACTGGTCACGATCTGGCTGATGCCTCCGCCGGCGCGAGCGATCTCGGCGATCTCCGTCGCGCCGTATTCCCCGATGGTTCCTTCGTCGATAACTCCCGCCACGTTAACCGTTATTCCTTCGGCATACGCTTGGGCGGCAGCGATTACCGGACTTTCCCCCACGTTCGAGCCTCCGTCGGTAATGAGCAATATTTGCTTCATTTTCCCTCACTCCTTTTTCATTTCTAGCATCTAGTAAGAGTGTCGCCAAGGAATGGGAGATTTAACCTTGTTGGGAGGGTTTTGCGGTTGGTTGAGGGGCAAAGAGAGCGTGTTTGAGCCCGGGAGGGCGGGAGTTTTGTGCGAGGTGGGGGGAGTTAGCTAACTTGCTTCGCTAATTCAGCTCAGATTAGCATCGGTAGGGGGAGTTAGCTAACTTGCTTCGTTAATTCGGTTCAGATTGGCTTCGGTGGGGGGAGTTAGCTAACTTGCTTCGCTAATTCGGTTCAGATTGGCTTGGGTGGAGGGAGTTAGCTAACTTGCTTCGCTAATTCGGTTCGATTCGCCATCGGTGAGGGGAGTTAGCTAACTTGCTTCGTTAATTCGGTTCAGATTGGCTTCGGTGGGGGGGAGTTAGCTAACTTGCTTCGTTAATTCAGCTCGATTCGCCATCGGTAAGAGTGGGTAGTCCGCTCTCGTTACTATCTCCGTTCGATTCGACTCTGGTGTGCGGAGTTAGTCCGGTTTCGTTACTATCTCCGCTCGATTCGGCTTCGGTTGACTGAGTTAGTCCGGTATCGTTACTATCTTCGTTTGATTCGGCTCTGGTGTGCGGAGTTAGTCCGGTTTCGTTACTATTTCGGTTTGATTCGGCTTCGGTGGGCTGAGATAGTCCGATCTCGTTACTATCTCGGTTCGATTCGGCTTCGGTGGGCTGAGATAGTCCGATCTCGTTACTATCTCCGCTCGATTCGGCTTCGGTTGACTGAGTTAGTCCGGTATCGTTACTATCTTCGTTTGATTGGTCCGATGATGGAAGCATTAATACGATAAAAAGGAGCCGCCTCAAAAGGATTTCCCTTTGAGACGACTCCTTAATCCTCTGCTCCATTACTCTCCCTTTTGCTCCATCCGTTCCTGTTCCTCTTCTAACCGCTCATACATTCCGCTCCTTCTGTTCCTCTCCTAACCGCCCTCTCCATTCCCCTCCGTTCCTGTTCCTCTGCTAACCGCTCAAACATTCCGCTCCTTTCCTTTTCCCAGAGTTAGCCCGGAGTTAGTGCTGACACTTCCATCTATAAACTCACTTAGTCTGAATAAACTACCTCTTCTATTAACGGTCAGCTCACCGTCCTTGGGCGCTCCAGCCGATTCAGGCCCGGCCATCGGAATGCGGCCCATTCCGGCTGATGGCGCGTAAGCCGGGTTACGATGACGGTCATATCATCCTTCACTCCTCCCGGATATTGACGCAATGCCGTGTCCAGCAACGCGTCGGCGATCTCCTGCGGATCCCCGTCGTCCATTTCCTGGAGCACCCTTTTCATCCATAGCTCCTTATTGATGGCATGTCCGGGGGAATCGAGAATTCCGTCCGTCATCATGATCAAGGTGTCTCCCGGCTGAAGCTGCACCCGAAGCAGATCGATCTCGATGTCATGCAGGATGCCAATGGGCAAGTTATTCGCCGCAATCGGAATGATCTCCCTCCCCCTCTTAATGAAGCTTGGCGTCGATCCGATCTTAAGCATGGTGGCATGGGCGGTATACAGATCGATCAGCGCGAGATCGACCGTCGCGAACATCTCCTCGGGAGAGCGCAGCAGCAATACGGAATTAACGGATTTCACCGCCAGCCGCTCGTCGATTCCCGACTGTAGCAATTGCTCCAGCATCGATAACGCGGCGCTGCTTTCCATGCGAGCCCTCACTCCGTTGCCCATTCCGTCGCTTAAAGCTACCGCGAATTTTCCATTTCCCAGCTCCACCATGCTGAAGCTGTCTCCCGACAGCATATCGCCATCCTTGGCAGCTCCAGCCACCCCCGTCTCCACCTCGTAAATTTTGGCCGACGCGAACGTCACCGTGCTGAGATGAGTCGCCGGCACTCCGCTTCGCTCATGGCTAACCGAGACCGTTTCCCCTAGAATCTCCGACAAGATCGGAGCAATCATCTTCCGGCACTCGTCATACCCGGTACGGAATGCGTGAACCATCTCGATGTCGATGTGTCCCTCCTCTAAACTAATAATATCTATGTTCTGAATCGCCAGCCCCAGATGGTCGAGGGCTTCGCGGATCTGCCTCTCCTGAACATCCATCTGTACGGCTTCGCGACGAATTTCCTTCACCAAATCATCCATGACCTGCGAAACGCCGGATAACTGATCCGCAACGAGGAACCGGCTATCCTGCAGTTGCTGCCGCCAATGCAGATCATGACGATAGATCTCGTACTGGCGTTTGAGTACATCGAGCACGAGAGGCGTCTTCACGCAGATTCGGCTCCAAGATTTCGGGATTTGCGCGGGCATCAAATCCGGCTCCTCCTCGACCGCCGTCATCATGTCCGTCATTAACTTATACGTTTGGATGAATTGCCCATCCCAACACAAACCGCGACGATGGCAGTTCGAGCATGCCCTTTCATGCACCTCGTTTACGAAATGATCGAAATCCCGGCCTTGCCTAACGGTTTCCCCCGCTTGGGTCATTTGCCGAAAGCTTCCGGACAGCTGTCTGAATACCTCCGAAAATTTCTCCACCCTTGCCGCCGTCAAATCTCTGACTTTCTGGGCATAATCATGCTGGTTCTGAGCATAGCTTGTAGTACCCGGAATATACTTGGATAACAGCTCCGAGAACGAACGCGGGGTGAACAGGAAGAGTACGGAAGCCGCTACGGTCGCCCACGTAGACGCCATCGTATCCACCGCGCTTCCCCCATACAAAGCCAACACCGAGGTTCCGAGCAATAATCCGAAAATGGATGCGGCCTTACCGCCCTCTCTCACAAGACCGGCCATTAAACCGCCGAAAGCAAGGAGTCCAATTTCCGATGCCGCGCCAAGATCGGACAAGCTGAGAATCATGCCGGCAACGACGCCGGCGGAGGTTCCCATGGCGGGTCCGCCCACATAAGCCGTCATCACCACGAAATAACGGGACAGAACGCTTGCCACCGCGATCCCATAGACGGTCCAGCCGGTCATCCCCGTTAGCAGACAAGCGAGCAATATCGCGATTCCGACCCATTCCTCATGACGGAGCGCCGTGGATTTCCTCGTTCGCGTGAGAACGGGAAGCGCGTGCACGAAGAGTAACGTAAGCACGAAAGCCAGTCCCGCTTCGACCAAGGTTAACGCGTAGGGTAACCACGCGGTTGTTTCGGAGAGTAGCGTATCGAATAACCGGACGATTAAAGTGGCCGCGAATACTACGACGGGGGCATGGGATAGGTCCGCCCTTTCGTACAGCACTAATCCTCGATATAACAAGTAGATGATGGCGATTTCCCCGCATATGACCGCAGGCATCGGATCCAGAGCCCAGAAGCTTCCCGCTACAAGGGAGAGCATAGCCCAGAATGCCAAATCCCTGCGCAGATAGAGCACGACTCCGAAGAAGGCTGCCGCGAAAGGCGCGATTCCCTCCAGCATGGTTGCTCTTCCGAGCAAAAATCCGATTCCGATGACCAGCGCGAGCCATTGCTGCGCTTTTAGAGCTTCCCCCCATCTCGCCAACAACGTAGGCGGATTGGATTCTCCTTGCAATTGCTTTGTTTTCTTCCGTTTCTGAAACCAACGCTTGCGCCCCGACTCGGGAACAAGGGACGGGCCCGTTCCCGTACGCGGCACGAAAGGAATTACGGACGGCTTGTCCATGATGCACACCCCATTTACCAGATTGAATTGTGTTCTTTATTATAGGGGGGGCTTTTCATGAAGTTTGTCATAAACGGTTGGTGGGAAAAAAGTTTTTTCCGACAGGTTCGCGCGCGGCGCGACGACTCTATTCGCGAAGCAGCGAAACCGCGGCGCCCCGCGTTACAATGATGAATTATATAGCTACGCGACAAGCCGATTCATCATTTACGACAGCAAAAAAACGCGCTCATCCGACGGGCGATGGCGCACATTGCCGCTCTTATTCAGACGCGAACCGCGCTCGTGTGCCGGATAGGCGCGAAGGATGCGGCGGGTTAAAATTTTCTCAGTAAACTCTTGGCCTTCTCTCTAAGCCTATCTGGTTACGCAGCTAGTAAATAACGCCGGAAACATAACAAAGCCGGACCCAAGGGCCCGGCTCCGAAAATACGTTATCATCTTATATCTTACGAACGACGTCCACCACGTCCGCCTCGTTTGGATTCGGTACTTTTCTTAAGATTAGAAATGCGCTCTTCGCTGTCTTTAAGGAAGCGTGACAATTTGTCATCAAAAGAGGGGGATCTTCCGAAACCACCCGGTTTGGAGGGACGACCACCGCGATCTCGTGGTCCACGTTGTTGCGGTTGTTGCTGTTGTTGCTGTTCCGGCGGTTTATCCACGGCTTGACGAATGGACAGACCGATCTTGCCGTCTTTGTCCACGTTAATGACTTTGACCGTAACCATGTCATTAATCTTCAAATGCTCATGAACGTCCTTCACATAGCTGTCCGCAATCTCGGAAATATGAACGAGTCCAGTTACTCCACCCGTCAAATCAACGAAAGCTCCGAAATGCGTGATGCCGGTAACTTTGCCCTCCAATTTGGTACCCACTTCGATGGCCATAAAAACCGATGTTCCTCCCTGAACCTAAATGTGCCCGGATTGCATAAGTCCGGCTATGCTAATTATAACCGACAATAGAAAGCAAGGTCAACAGACGTTAGACTACTGCCAAGCGTATGTACGGCTATTCTTTCTCGATTGGTACTTCTCCCGGAAGCCCGAGCCCGTGCTCCTTGCGAGCGATCTGATTAATATATTCGGGGTCGTTCAAACGCGCGATCTGCAACTTAAGCTCATCGTTCGTCGCTTGGGTATCGGATAACTTCTTGTCCGCTTCCTGCAATTGACCCGTACGATCGCTAATCTGCCCGTATTGAGCGATGAGGACGTATAATGCCCAACTCATGAATAGAACCATGATAAACAGCAATAATTTCATTCTTCTGCGCGCGCCGGTAACTGACGTCGTGGTTAATGTGCCTGAAGACAATCCGATTTCTCCTTTCCCAAGCCGTTCATCACCCCGACTTAACGGCGTGACGCGATTATTATAGCATAATTCGGATAATTATAAATATCCTTCTTCCGATGCATTCCGACGACGAACCTTGTCGAAGCCCGTTAAGAATCTTTCTTTTTGAACAAATCCCGAATTTGCTTTGCACGTTCGCGTACGCGCGCATACCCCTTCGTTACCGGTTCGAATTTCTTCCTCACGGGAAGGAGCTTCGGCCACAGCCATCTCGCCAAAGCGAAGAACGGTTTAAGCACAAGCTTTCCCGTCCATAGCAGCAACGCCGCCGTAACGATGAATACGATATCCAGAAGCTTCGCCAGCAAGCGCACGATCCACACAATCGGGACCCATACTAAGGTATTAACCAACTTCCATAGAAAGCGAAACAGCGATTGCATAATATCGATCGATTTCCCCGACAATTTCACTATCCAGTTACTGAATAGTCCAAAATAACCGGTTACCCCGATTCCAAGTCCTAGAAAGACATACAATCTCACTTCGCCCTCGTTGCTGCCGAGCAGAATGCTGAATATGCCCAGCGTGGCTGCCGCCCAATAAACCACATCCAGCGCGGGAAGCAGCCAGCGAGCAACATGAAACCGGTGCGAAGCGACACGATAGACGTCAAAGACAAGCCCCATGGCAATGCCGCACAGCATCATGGAGGTTATCGTTAATCCCTGTGCCGCCGCGCTCACTTAAACAGCTTTCCGAACAAGCCTTTCGACTTGTTCCCCGTATTGCCGTCCAGATAGACGAGGGAGTGGATCGTCCCTTCGATGGAGACGAGTCCTTGGTCTAAGCTCAAGTTTTTCATATGCAAGTTCTGTCCCCGTACGGTCAGAAATCCGCATTCGGTTTCCAGCAGGAATTCCTCGTTATCGAAGCTCTCCACGTTGCTGACTCCCGATATATCGAGCGACTTCCGGTTAAGCATGCGAATTTCCTGATGCTTGGCACCCTTCGCGTGTTCCATAGCACGTCCCTCCTTGCCTTTAAGACTAGCCTATGGGCACTTTGGAGGAATTAGAACCGTCGGAGCATGCCGAGCTGGACATGTATTCAAGATGGTGAAAATAAAACGGGAAACTCTTGAGTTTGGCGAAAAAAACTACTATTTAATAAGGACGCATACGGGTTTGTTTATGGAAAGCTCCGTTCCGGAAAACACCGGGAACCCGGTTTGCTGATCGATCCGGAACAGTACGACGTTATTCGAATCTTGATTAGCCGCGATTAACCACCGTCCGTCCGGCGTTAAGGAGAAATTCCGCGGAGTCTTGCCTCTCGTCGAGACATGACCGGTCGGTTGCAATCCGCCCGTCTGCTGGTCTATTGCGATGATCGCGATGCTATCGTGACCACGATTGGACGCGTAGACGAATCGGCCATCGGGCGATACCGCAATCTCAGCGCAGGTGTTGTCGCCGACGAAGGACGACGGAAGGGTCGGAACGGACCCCAGACGTCCCAGCTTGCCCGCTCCTTCGTAGGAAAAGGAAGTAACCGTGCAGCTTAGCTCGTTCAACACGAATAGGAATTTCCCCGACGGATGGAAGGCCAAATGGCGAGGACCCGCACCGGCGTCGAGGGATACGGCATCATAGGCTGACCATTCGTTCGCCTCCGGCCCGCGAGTATAAATCATGATCTTATCCATTCCAAGATCGAGGACGTATAGATATTGGCCGTCCGGACTGAAAAAAACGGAATGAGGATGAGGAGCCTCTTGGCGGGAGGCATTGGGTCCGGATCCGGTATGTCGGAACCGAATGACCGGCGGTCCAGGTCTTGTATCGGGAAGGATAGGATACATCATGACGGATGCTCCGCTGTAGTTGGAAACCGCGATCCAATCCTCCGATGGCGTGAGGGAGAGATGGCACGGGTGCGCTCCGTGAGTCGGATGGTACTGCCCGGGTCCGAGCTTGCGCGTCTCCGCGTCTATCGGAAACGAAGCTAGCTGGCCGCCTTCCACTACATCGCCGTCTGGATCCGCGTATTTGTCCGTCTCGCTAACCGCATATAGTCGGGAGCCTTCGCGATTCAGGCGCAGGAACGAGGCATTCTCTATACTGCCGTATTCCGCTGTCTTGAAGATTTCTCCCGTCTCGGGCAGAAATTCCACCCTGGTTATGCCGACCTCGTTCTTGGACGCATATGCGCCGATCCATATTTCCTGAGCTTTTGTCATAATGATTTCCGCTCCTTTGTTAGGCTTGGTTATGTAAAAAGAGCTCCCTAAGTTTCCTCGGGGAACTCTTACTTATGATACAACATTTAGGAGTTAATCTTAAGGGGGCAAGATTCTATCTCGTGCTGTTCTTTCTAAATAAAAGAGCGTCTCCCTGAAAGATAAAAAGCCCGCCAAAAGGCAAGGCTTCGAAAGTTCGTATGATGTCTTATAGGCCGAAAGGCTCTTCCGGCTCCTCGCGCTTGCGGGCTTCTTCCTTCAATATGGTGTATAGCCCCAGAATGTCCTCTTTGCGAGTGGACTCGGTCAACCGCTCGATCCGCGCGGTTAACGTACGCTGCCCGAATTGGATGTCCAGCACATCCCCGATTTTGACGACAGTACTCGGCTTTGCCTCTTTACCGTTGAGAAGGACGCGTCCTTGATCGGACACGTCCTTCGCGACGGTGCGGCGCTTAATGAGCCGCGACACCTTCAAAAACTTATCCAGACGCATCTATTACTTAACGGCGTCTTTCAATTTGTTACCTGCTTTGAAAGCTGGTACTTTGGAAGCAGGGATCGTGATGGAGTTACCGGTTTGCGGGTTGCGGCCAACGCGGCCCGAGCGGCTGCGAGTTTCGAAAGTGCCGAAGCCGATCAATTGTACTTTGTCTCCGCTAGCAAGAGCGTCGGTAACTTCGCCCAAGAAGCTGTTCAATACGGATTCTACGTCTTTCTTAGTCAAGCCGCTTTTGTCTGCGATGTTGTTGATCAAGTCTGTTTTGTTCATGTTACGGAATTCCTCCTATGATTGTTCCTAGTTCGTTCCGCAGCCCTTAGAGCCGCATGAAACGTTTGATTGTTTAGTGCACGAAGGATACTATTCTGCCCTTTGTTAAAAAAATCCTGCCAACCCAGAAAAAAAATTCTCGAAATAGGTAGAAAGTACGGGAAAATACGCGAATTTTAGGTTCTTTTTAGGTAATCTCGCGTTAAATTCGGTTTTTCGCTTCGTTCCACCATGCATCCATCTCTGACAAGTCAGTCTGCCCGAAAGTCTTGCCTTTTATACGCAATTGCTCCTCGATGTAGCGAAAACGCGCGGCGAACTTGCGGTTGGTGCCGGCAAGAGCCTCTTCGGGGTCCGCATGGATGAACCTCGAAGCGTTAACGACCGCGAACAACAAATCGCCTAATTCATCCTTCTGGCGTTCCTCCGATTCATTGCCCGCGGCATGGCGAAGCTCGTTCAGCTCCTCTTCGATCTTGTCGAACACTCCGCCGATATCCGGCCAGTCGAAGCCGACTCCGGAGGCTTTCTTCTGAATCTTGTGCGCGCGCGGCAGCGCCGGCAAATCCTTAGGCATACCGTCGAGAATCGATTCCTTCTCGGCGATTCCCTTGCGTTTCTTCTCTTCGGCTTTCATCTGCTCCCAATTTTTCAACGCTTCCTCGGCATCCAAGGCATTCTCGCCGCCAAATACGTGAGGATGCCTGAAAATGAGCTTGTCGTTAAGCTCCGCGAGCACGTCGTAGACGTCGAAGGCGCCGGTCTCTTCCTCCATCTGGCTATGCAGCAGCACCTGAAGGATGACATCGCCGAACTCTTCTTTCATGCCGTCAGGATCGTCCAGATCAAGCGCTTCGATCGCTTCGAAAGTCTCCTCGATGAAATTGCGGCGAATGGATTGATGCGTCTGCTCGCGATCCCAAGGGCAGCCTTCCGGACTGCGAAGGATGGTCACGATTTCGTGCAATCTCTCGAAGGAGCCCCGGCGCAGCCGGTCGTCGTCGTTCGCGGCGATGTACACCAACATTAAGTTGCCGTACGAGTCGAGACGGTCGAGCTCGTGAAGAGGCACCTCCAGGATTCGCTCTTGCCCTGCAACGCCGAGCGCTTGTCCCACGATAACGGGATGATCGTCCGGATAGACGTTCATTAAAGTTAACTTCACTTCAGATGCCGTATAGACGTCGTATACTTGACCGATAACCGTATGTAATCGCGGCCGCAGATGCTCGCGCTTTAATTCCGATGCATCGAGCAGCTGAAACCCGTCGATCGGATCGAATCCCAGACGGGTGAACGCCTGATCGAGGAAGCTCTCTCCGCCTAGGATAGTAAGTTGGACGCTTTCCTCTTGGGCGCGTTGGCGGAGCAACTGGACCGTCCGCTCGGCGACCATCGGATGTCCGGGCACGGCATAGACGATCGTGCCGTCCGCATGTTGCTTGGCGGTTTCCAGAAGCTCCTGGGCGATGGCTTCGTACACTTCGTTGAAAGACTCCAGGCTTTCGTATAACCGATCGAAGGTAACGAAAGAGATGCCGCGGGCTTTGAGATCCGCGATGGCCGGATGCTCGGCGGTGCGGGCGTACAGATGGACGGACTTCTCCAGCGTCTTAAGAATGCCGAGCGTGAGTTGGTCCTCGCCGCCTGAGCCGAGACCGATAACCGTGATGGAGGGTGGCATATTGAAGATCATCCTTCCTTGCGTGACTTGGATTGGGTGAGACGATCGTGATAATCGCTAAGGCGAAGCAGAAGGGCGTCGATGCGGCTGCCGGCCGATAATCCCGGCAGCTCGCGCCATTGCTGCGGAGAGATGGCGCCTAGGGCGACGAGCGCCGCGGCGAAAACGGCGGCGCCGACGAGAACGCCCGGCAGGGCGACGAGGAGGGACGCCAAGCGCGCGGGCAAGGCCGGGATCGCGTCGAGCGCGCCGCCAAGCCCTAGCGCGATTAGCGCGACCGCGGCCGCCATGGCGGCCAGCGCAGCGGTTGAGCGCCACGCGACGGCTAGGCGCGGGGCGGGCAGTTCGGCGCGCTGGCGCAAGGACAGCGCGTTAAGCACTGCCGCGGCGGCGAAGGCGAGCGCCATGGCGACGGCCGCGCCGTTGATGCCGTACGCGGGCACCAGCACCGCGTTGAGCGTGAGCTTGAGCAGCGCGGCGGCGGCCAGGTTGACGGCTGGCGACCGCAGGTCGCCCATGCCTTGCAGCAGCGCCGCGCTCACCGCCTGCAGCGTGCCGCCCGCGGCGGCGAAGGCGATGAGCGCCATCGCGGCGGTGCCGCTGCCGTCGGCGAACAAGGCTTTGTTGATCGGCGCGGCAAGCAGCGCCAATCCGATCGCGGACGCGCCGCCGATCCACCAGGCGAGACGCATGGCAAACGAGGCGCGCGTCGCGAACTCCGTTTCGTCGCCGCGAGCCCTCGCCGCCGTGAGCGCCGGCACGAGGGCGGACGCCGCTCCCGCAGCGCCCATGACGACCAATTGCAGCAGGGCGACCCCGCGATTATAAACGCCGAATTGTGCCAAAGCCAACGAGCTTTCCACATCTTCTTGCCGGAGGAACCGCGGAATCGAGAAAGCGTCTATAAGTCCGAATAATGGCGCAACTATCGAAGCAACGGCTACAGGAATAGCAACCGTGAAAATCCGCATAACCAGTTCCCGTCGGGTATCGGTCCATTTCACCACGCGAACCGGAACCGGAGCCGAAGCCGCAGCTCCGCTGTCTCCGTAGCTTTTTTTTGCCCCGGTCGACCGAATGACGATCGGTTTGTTTCGATTGCCGCCGGTAAACAGCAGCATTGCGCACAGCCCCGCCGCCGCTCCCGTTGCTAATCCTCCATGCACGGCCGCAGCCGTAGCCGATGGAGACCAGGTTGAATGAATCGCCCAGCCCAATGCCGCCAACATGAACGTTACGCGCGCGATCTGTTCGGATAACTGCGATATCGCGGGACGAAGCATCTGCATCTGCCCCTGCCGGTAACCTCTGAGTACCGCGGTAGCAGGCGCGAAGAGGAGCGCCAACGAGGACATGCGGATGGCCGGCGCGGCCGATTCGAGCCCCATCCACCGGGCAAACGCATCTGCTCCAAGCCACAGGATCCCGAACATGACGAGCCCGCTCAATCCGAGCAATCCCAGTGCCCACCTCAGGATGCGCTGCGAGCCGTATTCATCGCCTTGTGCCGTTCTCTCCGCCACGAGAACGCTAACCGCGACGGGAATTCCCGCCGATGCCAACGTCATCCACATGACGGCCAAAGCGTAAACAGCGCTATATAAGCCGAACACCTCGTCGCCGGCCATGTTCTGCAGCGGAATTTTCTGCATCGTGCCGATCAGCTTGGATAGCAATGCGGCACCGCCAAGCAACGCGACTCCTTGCAGGAGCGACTTCTTCCCTCTATTCCGAGGCTCTACTTCGATTCGCATCCCGTCCATTCCCCATTCCTTCTCTGCAGCAACCGATTCCCGGCTTCCATTCTCCCGATGCACAGCCTTTGACTTGATTATAATCGAAACGCGCACAGCAAAAAAGCTTCCCGTCGACAGATGTCCTCTGTCAGGGAAACTTTTTCGCTTATCCGATATAGATTTACTGCTCCATTTGCTTCGCGAGAAATCCGGCGGCTGTTTCCACCATCTTGCTTTCCATGTTCGCCATATTGACCGATTCGTCTTTGCTAAGCAGCACGACCGTCCCGATAGGATCTCCGCCCGCAATGATCGGCGCCGCAACGAAGGAACTGATCGTCTCGGTAATGTCGCGCAAGATTTCATAGTTGCCGGAGCTGGTTTCGATTACGATTTTGCGGTTTTCCATGCAGCTTTCCAGCAGATTGCCGATCGCTTTATCGAGATATTCCTTCTTGGAAGCCCCGGCCACGGCGATAAAGGTATCGCGGTCGGAAATCATGGCGATATGCCCCGTGCTTTCGGACAAAGACTCCGCGTATTCCTTGGCAAAATCGCCTAGTTCGCCGATCGGGGAATATTTTTTGAGAATAACTTCGCCGTCGCGATCCACGAATATTTCCAGCGGATCTCCCTCGCGGATTCGGAGCGTGCGACGAATTTCTTTCGGAATGACGACCCGTCCGAGGTCATCAATACGGCGTACAATCCCGGTTGCTTTCATAGCTCGTGTTGCCCCACTTTCATTGGTGTATTCGCTTTGATGCTGTCGGCGCGGATGACTTGCCGAACTGTATGACGAACGTTGATCAATCGGAAAAAGGTGACATTTGAATCGTAAGGGTAGTATTCAACCTCTCCCATTTTCTTATGCGTTCCCCCTGCACTGGAGGAAACATCCATTTGTTAATGATCGAAGGAACCATTCAGTATGGCGGTTGTTTATAAACTCCCGCAAGACGTTGCTTGGTTTCCCTATCCTCCGCTAATCCATCCGGCTTTGGCGCTGCCGTCGAATCGTTGCCTTTGACGATTAATCTCCAAATCATCTGAGCCGCTTGCTTAACCGAACGGGGACGATGCTCCTCCGCGCCGCGAAGCAGGCGGAAAGGTCGGGCAAGCCTAGGCAAGTGCAAGGATGCCTCTTCGATCAAATCGTCTTCGAACAATAGCTCGGCCGTTCCTGACGCAAGAAGCTTGCCGTCTTTCAAAAGCAGTACGTGATCCGCCCACTCCGCCGCGAAGTCTACGTCGTGCGTGGCGATCAGAATGGTCATTCCCGTCTGCCTCATCCCATCGAGCAGCGCTTGAAGCTCGTCGCGACCCTTCGGATCGAGGAACGACATCGGCTCGTCGAGGATAATAAAGTCCGGTTTCATCGCCAGCACGCCGGCAATTGCGACCCTACGCTTCTGGCCGTAGCTGAGCTCGAACGGAGATCTGCGCTTCATGTCCCGCATGCCGACGCTTGCGAGCGCCGTGTCGACCCGCTCCTCCACTTCGTCTGCGGACAAACCCAGATTGCGCGGACCGAACGCCACGTCTTCTTCGACCGAGGTGGAGAAAATTTGATCGTCGGGGTCCTGATAGACGACTCCGACCCTCCTGCGCAGCCTATCGCCGTTGTCGCGTCTCACGACTTCCCCGAACAAGCGTACTTCCCCCGCTTGAGACAGCTCCAAGCCGTTCAGCAATGAGATCAGCGTCGACTTGCCCGCTCCGTTCGGTCCCATCAGAGCCACTTTGGAGCCAATCGGAATATTGAACGACACGCCGTTTAAAGCTTTTATTTTCCCGTAAGAGAACGTAACGTTCTTCACTTCGGCAGCGAACTCGGGGAACGCGCCCGCATCTCCTGCATAATCTTCCGCAGAGGTTCCGCCTGCATTCCTCGCATCCACGGTAACTGTCGCTTCTCCATCCGTCTTACTCGCCATCTTAGTATCGCCCTCCAAGCCGCCGCGCGCCGACATCGCAATATAAATTCTCTTGCTCCGTTCATAAGCCCTGAGGAACAGAACGCCCATTAATTCTCCGAAGCGCTTGTACGCCCTCGAGCTCCACAGCCATCCCTTGAAGTTCATTCCCCTGGATCTTTGCGCCTTAAACATGCTCACCGCTTCTTCCCTAAGCAAGAAGAAGTATCTCATCATCAGCAAAATCAACTCGAGCAGCACCGCCGGTACTCCAACGGAACGAAGGCTACGAAGGAGCACGAATAACGGAGTTACGGCAAGCAGATACGTAAGCAACAGGTTGGCATTCACCAGCTTGAGCAGAATGACGATCGCTCTCTCCAGCCCTTCCTCCGTTGCCGCGAAGCCGAATAATTCGAATGCCTTGATTCCTTCCGTATGAAAAGGGATAAAAATGGCCGCCCCCGCGCCGAAAGGCAACAAGAGCAGCATTCGTCCAAGGATCAATTGAATGGGAATCCCGCACCACAGCAACAGAAGGAGGAAGATTCCCGCGGATACGGCCAGTACCGAAGTCTGCCATAGAATGACGGTTAGTGCCAGAAGAATTAGAACGGTCCACAAGCGATGGGATGGCTTGGCAATCAGCGGGCTGACTCCCTCCGTCTCATGAAGGGTGATGATCGCCTTTGCCATGATTGTCTGCCTCCCTGCGCCGCGCGAGCGGCCTTGTTAAAGCATATAGAACTCCGAATAAAGCCGCAACTCCGATAACGCCCGCCAGACCGACCTTCAAGATGGGGGACTTTATGCCCGGGACCTCATAATCCGGAATCCAGGCGGTCCAAGATGGGGTCTTGGCTTGATCGATGAAGCCGTGGTTTTCCGCGACTCTCTCTAGCCCATCCGGATGCGGGGACGCGAAATAGGAGATCACTCCCGCCGCAACCACCGTAACGATGGCCATGACAAGCCACCTGCGCTTCTTGTTCGTAACGACTTCGACCGGTTGTTGTTGACTCATGTCGCGGATGCCCCCTTTTTCGAGCTGGACGGAAGGTTCTCGAATGCAACGTTGCGTTCCATCAGGTACGCCACCACCATGGCCGTTATAAGCCCTTCTCCGATTCCGATAAGGCTATGCCATCCCGCCATCGTCTTCAAAGCCACTCCAAGCGGAAACGTGCCTGACCATGCCAGCAACAACGCGACTCCGCAAGATGCGGCTACGATCGAACACCAGGCCGCTGCGAAGCTCACGACTTTGGTTGCTCTACCGCGTAACAGGACTATTCCGGCACGGTACACACCGTAACCTACGTAGGATCCGATTACACCCGTGCAAACGATATTGGCGCCTAGAACGGTTAATCCCCCGTCTTGGAAGATCAAGGCCTGAATAATGAGCACGGCCGACATAATGACCACGGCAACTGCCGGTCCGAACAAGATGGAAGCCATCGCTCCTCCGAGAAAATGACCGGACGTCGCTCCGGCAATAGGGAAGTTCAACATCTGCGCCGCGAAAATAAAGGCTCCTATAAGCGCGATCTTAGGAACCTCGGGCCTCGCCAAGGACACCTTCGTCCTTCTTAGGCTATACGCTACCGTACCGACCCCTAACACTCCCGTCGTTATGCATGATTTCACGTCCAAGAAACCATCTGGTATGTGCATCCTCATTGTCCCCTTTATTCTAATAGAATGCAAAAACCCAGGAAAAAGAACTTTCCCGGGTTTATCGAGCGATGGGCCCAGACGTCGGTGCTCCATAAATGAACAAGTATGATGACTAGCAATGGTGTCTCGACTATCAAATATTGACTGATTAACCGGGGTTTGTTTGTAGTTATTCTACCAACCCCGCTTCGATACCGTCAATACAAATGTCAGGTATGATTACATTCATCTTCTGATCGGTAACCCATTTCTCCTCGCGCGCTCGATTTCGGGAAAATAGTACCGCAAGACACGCTTATTTCCCTCTGTGGAGTGACTTTTGAGTAAATAGTACCGTGCGGCACGCTTATTTCCCGCAGAGGAGCAACTTTTGAGCAAATAATACCGCGTGGCACACTTATTTCCTATCGTCGAGCGATTTTTGAGCAATTAGTACTGCCTCGCGCGCTTATTTATTTTTTCGTAGCTAGCTGCACGCACCGATCCCTACAACTACGGAACTAGTCCACATGTGGATAAATCTAATGACAGCGCCTGAGCGAACGGGATAACCAAATTTCCATCCATTATAGTTCCTTATGCCTCAATAGACCCGCAAGCTCACGCCTCAGCTTCAGGAATTCGGGATGCTCCCGAACCTCAGGGGTACGTTCGGCGGGTAACGTAACCGGGAACTCTTTCAATATTCTACCCGGACCGGCGGCCATTACGACGATTCGTTGGGAGAGGAAAATCGCCTCGTCGATATCGTGCGTGATGAACAGGACAGTCGTTTTCTCCTTCTCCCACACGTCGAGAAGCGCCTCCTGCATCTCCAGCTTCGTCTGGGCGTCGAGAGCGCCGAAAGGTTCGTCTAAAAGCAGGACTTTAGGCCCGTTGGCCAGCGCTCTCGCGATAGCCACCCGCTGCTTCATCCCGCCGGATAGCTGCTTAGGGAACCGGCTTGCGAATTCTTCCAGTCGGGTGATTCTTAGATAACGATTGGAGATCGCCCGGCGTTCCAGTATCGAGACTCCCTTAAGCTTGGGTCCGTACTCGATATTCTGCCGCACGGTCAGCCAAGGGAATAGCGTATATCCCTGGAACACCATGCCACGATCCGCTCCCGGTCCGACGATCGTGTCGCCATCCACGTCCGCGACGCCTTCGTTCGACTCTTCCAACCCGGCTACGATCCGCAACAAAGTCGATTTGCCGCAACCGGAAGGCCCTAGAATCGTGACGAACTCGTTAGCCCCGACTTCCAAATCTATGTTTTCCAACGCGCGGAAAGTTGTTTTACCCGTCTTGAACGTCTTACCGATCCCGCGGATGGAAATCGCCCCGACCGCCGATGTCTTCGTTACTTCTTTCATTGCTTCACTCGTCGCTTCATTCATGCCAATGCCCTCCTTCGGTTCGATCTAAGCCCAGGGATACAACCGACGGTTCAGGAAAGCGAAGATCCGGTCGCTGATCAGTCCGAGCAGCCCGATGACGATAATCCCGACGAAGATCTGTTCCGTATTCAAGAATCTCTGCGCCTTCATAATCGCATAACCGAGTCCGCTGTTTGCGGCAACTAGCTCCGCCACCAAAAGGTAAGTCCAAGCCCACCCTAACATCAGTCTGAGCGTGTTCAACAATCTTGGCTGCACCGCGGGAATAATAACGGTTTGAATAGCCTGCCACCGGCTTGCTCCCAAAGTGAAGGATGCTTGCACGAGGTCCTTGGACACAAGCCGGGTGTCCGCCGCTACCATCAATACGAGCTGGAAGAAACACCCGGTAAAAATAAGCAAGATCTTCGCCCACTCGCCGATACCTGCCCAAACCATAATCAATGGAATAAAGGCGACCGCCGGCATGTAGCGGATGAACTCCATCGGCGGTTCGACGAACGCTTCCGCGTATCGGTAGGTACCCGCGAACAAGCCGATGGGAATGGCCAAGATACATGCCAGCACGAACCCGGAAGAAACCCGGAAAATACTAATCCCGATATGATGCCAATATAGACTCGTGCTAAGCTGATCTATTAAGCTGACAAGCACCTTGTCCGGTGTTGGCAGGAAAATCGGATTCACGAGCTGACCGTAGCTGAGAATAGACCATATCGCGAGCATGACGAGAAATGAAACGGTAGCGGTAATCCCGAAGCCGCGCTTCGGGATATCCTCGAAAATCTGCATGGCATGCCTTTTTCTAGCCTTCGTTCCGACTGCCTGTGCCTTCGCCGCCGCTGTCGGAAGTTCCAAAGTCCACATCGACTTACTCATGAGCCATCACTCTCCCGCTGCTTTTTGAACGAACTTCGGCTCCAGCAAGGCGTCTACATCCGGTATATCGCTGATCATATCCAATTTCTTAAGGAACTCCGCCGTTTTGTTGCCGGTGAACGAAAGCGACGAGAGTTCGTCCCGCTTCTCGAACGCATTGACGTTATCCTCTTCGCTGAACAGCTTAATGCTCTCCAACCCGAGCTTGAAATCTTCCGGCGTCGTCTCGGCTTTCTTAGCCATGATCTCGATAGATTCGGCTTCGTTAGCCTTGAAATACTCCAATGCGTCGAACCACGCGTCGATAATCTTCTGTACTTCTTCTCCGCGCTCTTCTACGACGCTTTGACGGAACACGAGCAAATCGGGAATGAGACCTGGCGTTTCTTTCGAGGAAAATAATACTTTGCCTTTGCCTTCCTTGACCGCTTTCGTCTGGAACGGCTCCCACAGGACGGATGCGTCCGTGTTGCCGGCAATGAACGCCGGACCTGCATCATTAACCGTCATATTCACGTATTTGACGTCGCTCTCGCTTAATCCGTTCTGCTCCAGAGCGGTCAACAACAACAAATGATCTACTGTGCCGAGCTCCGTCGCAACGGTTTTGCCCTTTAAATCCTTGACGCTAGCGATGTCCGGCTTGCTGACGATCGCGTCGCCTCCGTCGGAGTTGTCGTTGACCAGAACGGCCTTCAGCTTGATCCCCTTAGAAGCTGCCGGCAACGTATCGGATAACGTCTGACTGTTCGCGTCTACTTTGCCCGTGGCAAGCGCCTGCAAGGAATCGCTATATACGGGGAACCATTCGAGCTTAACGTTGACGCCATGCTTCTCGAAGAAGCCTTTCTCTTCGACCAAGTACCAGAAAAACCAGCCCGGCCAAGGACTGAGCGCGATGGAGATCGGATCATCCGAGCCTCCGGCGGACTTTTCCTTGTTTCCGCACGCGGATAGAACGCAAGCAACGACAAGCAAGATGGACAACACGATGAACAGCATGTTACGAGGACGTCTCAAACTTTGGTTCATTCAGATCCCACTCCTTTATATTTAGCTTGCAAAGCAATGAAAACGAGTCTTGAAAATAACAAAAGCCCGGGAGAGAGGTTCTCCCAGGCTTTTGTCCTTCCGTGTGATATGGCTGACCGTTCTTCGCAGAACGCCCCATGCCATACGCCATCTCTTGGACCAGCTTGACCTTGCGGCAACGGAACCCTAGACGACTTTTTCGTTCCTTACGAGGATAAACGGTTGTCGGCGTCTTCGGAAACGACGAGCGAACGTTCAAAGCCAAGAGGAACCTTTATGCAATTGTCAACTTTGTTTACATTCTACCAACGACAGCGTTGATTCGTCAATATTTATGTTAGATATTATTACATTAGATAGTAAGAAGCTTCATGACGGCCGGATCGTCCAGATCCTCTCGCCCGCCTTCCCACGCGATCGTGCCTTTCTCCATGATATAAAATCGGTCTCCTACGCTTCGCACGAATTCTAAGCTTTGCTCCACGAGGAGGATAGCCGTTTTCCCTTCATCCCGGATAGACCGAATAACGTCTTGAATATCGTCGACGATAGACGGCTGAATGCCCTCCGTCGGCTCATCGAGCACGAGCAGCTCCGGATCGGAGATCAAAGCCCGCGCGAAGGCAAGCTGCTGCTGCTGCCCTCCGCTCAAGTCGCCGCCGCGACGCTTGTAGAACGTAGGCAGAATCGGAAACTTCTCGATCGCTTCCCGAGGGATGACCTTGCTCTTGCGTTTGGCGGAATCCGGATTAGCCTCGAGCCCGATTCGCAGATTCTCGTAAACCGATAATTGCGAGAAGATTTCGCGTCCTTGAGGGACGTAGCCGATTCCGCTCTTCGCCCTCTCACCCGGCGCCCGCTTCGTTACGTCTTTTCCCTTGAAGGACACGGAGCCCTTCCTTGCCTTCAATAACCCCATGATGCTCTTCACGAGCGTTGACTTGCCTACGCCGTTACGCCCCATAAGACAGACAACCTGGCCAGGCTCGACAGTCAGCGATACGTCCCGCAGAATCACGCTCTCTCCATAACCCGCTTCAAGCCGTTGAACTGACAACATCGTAATCCCGCCTTTTTTTGCCGAGGTACACTTCCGCCACCCGATCGTCCCTTTGCACTTCGTCCATGGAGCCTTCCTTCAGCAGCTTGCCTTCGTGCATGACGGTTACCTTGCTAGCGAAGTTGCGAACGAACTCCATATCGTGCTCCACGACGACCACCGTGCGCTTCAACACGATTTGCTGCAGAAGCTCCCCGGTTTTGTCCGTTTCCTTATCCGTCATTCCCGCTACCGGTTCATCCAACAACAGAATTTCCGGCTCTTGCAGCAGCATCATGCCGATCTCAAGCCATTGCTTCTCGCCATGTGATAAGAGGCCCGCGCGCAGTTGCTTCTTGTCGCCCAATCCGATCAGCTCCAGCTCCGCATCGATTCGTTCTTGGTCGCGCTTCTGCATGGTTGCCCGCAAAGTCGCCCATACGCCGCGGTTCTGGGACATCGCGATCTCGAGATTTTCCTCTACCGTCAGCCCCGTGAAGATCGACGGAGTTTGGAATTTTCGACCGATACCGAGCTGAGCGATCTCATGCTCCTTGCGCTTCGTTACGTCCACAGTGCCTTGGCGGCCATGGAACGATACGCTTCCCGTCGCCGGCTTCACTTTGCCGCATATGGCATCCAGCATCGTCGTTTTCCCCGCGCCGTTAGGCCCGATAAGAAACCGCAGCTCGCCGGCCGCAAGCTCCAAGCTCATCTCCTGCACCGCTTTGAATCCGTCAAACGACACCGTTACTTTCTGGCACGATAGAATTGAGGTTGATATCATTCTCATTCCGCCTCCTCGTTAACTTTTGGCGCAACTGACGGATCAAGCCGACAATCCCGCCCGGTAAGAACACAGTGACGACGATGAACAACGCGCCCAGGAAAAACAACCAAAAGTCGGGATACGACGCGCTAAGCTCGCTCTTCGCTTGCGTCATGATGACGGCCCCGATAACGGCTCCGATCAACGTTCCTCGCCCTCCGATCGCGACGAGCAATACCATCTCGATAGAAGGCACGATCGCCATCATCGTCGGGGAAACAATGCCTACGTGAAGGACGAACAGCATGCCTGCCAACCCAGCCAACCCTGCGGATACGGCAAAAGCGGCCATTTGGTAACTCGAAGGATCGTACCCAAGGAACCTCGTGCGGTTTTCTCCGTCACGGATCGCCCTAAGCACTTTGCCGAAACGGCTTTTCACCAAATATCTGCACAACAGGAACGACAATAGGAGGGCAACTACCGTTACCAAGTAAACCATCGTCTTGGCGGTATCGGATTTCAGGCTATAACCGAACATTTTCGTATAACCCGTCAGTCCGTTCGTTCCGCCCGTATAAGCCTGCTGACCCACGAACAACGTTACCGTAATAATGACCAGCGCCTGCGTGAGGATCGTGAAGTATACGCCTCGAATTCGGTTCCGGAAGGTAAAGAATCCGAGCACCAGCGCCAGTACGGCCGGAATGATTATCCCCATGAGAGCGGCGAACGCGAAGCTCTTGAACGGCTCCCAGAACCACGGAAGCTTCGTCAAACCCATCCAATCCATGAAGTCGGGAAGCCGAGATCCGCTAGATACGAGCTTCAGATGCATTGCCATCGCGTAAGCTCCCAATCCGAAGAAAACCCCGTGACCTAAGCTCAAGATGCCCGTATAGCCCCAGAGAAGATCCAATCCGAGCGCCACTATGGCAAAGGCCAGACACTTGGCCAGAAGATTCAGACGGAAATCGCTCAAATAGAGCGGAGCCGAGAACAAAGCGGCCGCAGCGACGGCGTAACCGATCAACAACCAGACACGGCGCGGCAGAATAGCAGAGGTTAACACCGCGATCACCTTCTTCCTTACGATAATCTGATTTTTAGTTGTCCAGGGACCGCGTCCGGACCGCGAACATCCCCATCGGTTTCCATTGCAGGAACGCGACGATGCACAGGAATACCAGAACCTTGCCAAGCGAGGCGTCCGTCCACCATTCGAACAAGGTATTGAATACTCCGATACCCAGCGCGCCGGCTACCGTTCCGACCAGCTTGCCGACTCCGCCCAGAACGACGACCATGAAGGCATCCACGATATAATAGGTGCCAATAGAAGGACCGATCGGACCGATTAACGTGAGCGCGCAGCCCGCGATCCCGGCGATTCCCGAACCGATAGCGAAAGTAAACGAATCGACGCGTCTCGTCGAGATGCCCAAACACGCGGCCATATCGCGATTTTGCATGACCGCCCGCATCCGCCGCCCGGCATTGCTTCGATAAATATACAAGTACATGGCCACGAGGCAGAGCGCCACTAGACCGATAATGAATAACCTTTTATAAGGAAGCACCACTCCCGAGAATATCGTCATTCCGCCATCCAACCAAGAAGGGCTCGATACCGCAACGTTAGGTGCCCCGAAGATCGAGCGGGCAAGCTGCTGAAGCATCAATCCGACTCCCCAGGTAGCTAGCAAGCTATCGAGCGGCCTTCCATAGAGAAACCGGATAAGCGTCACTTCGAGCAGGTATCCGATGGCGAAGGCGATAACGAAACTGACGAGTATGGCTACGGGAAAATAAGCGTCGAATAGGCTCTTGGGAAGGGTCGACCTGAAAATCTCTTGCGTCATATACGCGCCGTAAGCGCCGATCATGATGAATTCTCCATGCGCCATATTAATGACTCTCATGAGTCCGAAGGTAATGGCCAAGCCTAGTGCGATTAACAATAGGATCGAACTAACGCTTAATCCGTTAAATACTTGCGAGACCCAAATCTCCATTGCGCTACCCCCTTACTCTGATACGCCGAGCTTCGTTAGCTATAAGCGAGGGGAAGCCTCGGTCGATACCGAATACTTCCCCAGCCGCACAAGCATTAAACCTTATTGGTCGCTCAAGCCTTTTGCCCACTCGTAAGTCGTCAGGTACGGATCCGGTTTAACAGGGCCGCCGGAGTTCCACAATTCCACGATTTGACCGTCCGCTTTGATCTCGCCGATCCGAACCGTTTTGTAAATATGTTGATTGTCTCCGTCGATCGTAACTTTGCCCTCGGGAGCGTTGAACTCGATGCCTTTAGCCGCTTCCTTCACTTTATCCACCTCGAAGGATCCGGCTTTCTCGGCCGCGGCGGCCCACAAGTAAACCGCTACGTAACCCGCTTCCATTGGATCGCTCGTTACGCTGTCCGGGCCGTATTCTTTCTTGAAGTTCTCGACGAACACCTTGTTCTCCGGCGTATCCGTCGTTTGGTAGTAATCCCAAGCCACGAGATGTCCGGTTAAGTATTCCGGTCCGATCCCTTTCACTTCTTCTTCCGCTACGGATACGGAAACCGTCATCAGATCCGCGGAGGAAATGCCGGCATCTTTCAATTGCTTGAAGAAAGCCACGTTGCTATCGCCGTTGAGCGTGTTGTACACGACATCCGGCTTAGCTTCTTTGATCTTAGCGATAATCGTCGTGTAATCGGTATGGCCGAGCGGGGTGTACTCTTCCGCGATCGCTTCTCCGCCGTTGGCCGCCAGTTGAGCCTTGATGATCTTATTGGCGGTACGAGGGAATACGTAATCGGATCCGAGCAGGAATACTTTTTTCTTGCCTTTCTCTAAGAGGAAATCCACGGATGGAATGATTTGTTGGTTAGTCGTCGCGCCCGTGTAGAAAATGTTAGGGGATGATTCCAAGCCTTCGTATTGAACCGGGTACCACAGAAGTCCGTTCAATTCCTCGAATACCGGGAGCATCGCTTTACGGCTGGAGGAAGTCCATCCACCGAACACCGTCGCGACTTTGTCTTCCGATAGCAACTTGCGTGCCTTCTCCGCGAATGTCGGCCAGTCGGACGCCCCGTCCTCTACGACCGCTTCGATCTGTTTGCCTAACACGCCGCCCTTGGCATTGATTTCTTTGATCGCCATCAATTCGGAGTTCTTAACCGTTACTTCGGAGATGGACATCGTACCGCTCAAGGAATGAAGAATACCGACCTTGACCGTTTCTCCGCCCGCCGCTGCCGCCGATGATGCCGGCGCGGACGATGCGGCTTCGGATGCAGGCGCGGACGACGAACTCTCGGCCCCATTGTTGTTGTTTCCACAACCCACCAACGCCAAGCTTGCCGTCATTGCCAGTACGAAACCTTTTAACAAATTGCCCTTCTTCATCTTTCCACTCCCCGATCCTTAGTATGGGTTTCTCTCTAAATCCGAACGTTCGGTTCTCTCCACAGCCCAACCGTTCGTAAATACATTATATGGTTATGTTTGGATTTGTGTCAATATACCTTACATTATTTATTGTTTTAGTCCTATTTTTGAGCAAAAATACGATAATTAGTGTAATATAACATGACATAGATAGTACATTAGTACGTTGAAATCTTCTGGGAGCAACAAAAAAACCCTCTCACGTAAGGTTTCGACACCCGAGCGGGGCTTCGCCTTGAGAAGGTTTAGATCGAAATATAATATAGAAAAAATCTTATGCTTTCTTCTCCCGGTTATTTCGCATAGCCGCAAGTATCCTTAATTCGTCCTCTCCGCCTGCTGTTAAACGATCATACTCCTCGGACTCCCTCGGGATCAGGGCGACTTTTCCTTCGGCATTGAAGTGAAGCCCCCAGCCGTATTTCTTAGGGAGCATCGACGCTCGCAAGCAAGGCATCGGCTTGGAGAAAAACCGTTCGCGGATTTCATCTCCCCGCTCTGCCAGCTCCGACTCGGGGATTTCCTTATGCCGAACATAGGTTTGGAAGAGCAGCTCTTCCTGAGTGTACTCATAAGGTTGGTTATATACGAGATCATACTCGATACCCGGCTTCGATCGGCCGTTCTTCTTCTCCGGCGGAACCATCCCCCTCTCGACGGGGCAATCCCCCGAAACCGTGATCATGGTATCGTAATAATTCCATTCCATTGCGATTCCTCCCTTGACTTCCTGACTATGTATTACTTATTATACACCTCTATTCCTGACAGATACGGTCAGTTAATTTCGCCAAAAGGACAAAAAAGACGCGACCTGACTCCCTCGTAAAATACGATAGGAATCCGGTACACGTCTTCGTCGGGTTCGTTATTCGATTATTTCGTCGCTCCGGACGCCGAAGGCGACGCGGATGGGGAGGAGCTTGGCGACTCGCTAGGAGATCCAGATGGGGACGCGTCAGGCGAGCCCGATGCGCTAGGCGTCGGTTCAGCAGGCAACGTAACTTTGATCTCGAGCTTGTCCTGTTCGGCCGTCAAGAAATCCGAAACCTTAGTCGTCGTGAGATCCGTCGTAATCCGTTCTTTGGCGGCTGCCGATAATTTATCGTAAGAGGACGCCTCTTCGCGGCTTTCGACTTTGATCACATGGTAGCCGTAGTCCGTTTTGACCGGATCGCCAATCTTGCCGATTTCTTGTTTGTTGGCCGCATCCTTGAATTCCGCGACCCAATCGATTGCCAATTGCTTATCGTATAGGCCGCCCTTATCCTTCGAACCGGCATCGGTCGAATTCGCTTTTGCGATAGCCGTCCAATCACCGCCCGCATCCAACTGGGCTTTGACCTCTTTGGCCAGCTTCAAAGCGTCGGCATCCGATTTCAATTCCGCTCCCGTATTCGGGTCTTGCGTGCCGATCAGAATATGGCGCAAGGTTACGACATTGTAGTCGGTAGGAGCCTTGTCATATACGGCTTTGATCTCTTCGTCCTTAACCGTCGGCTTAAGTTCTTTCTCTTTCGCCGCGTAGTAGGCTTGGAATGCGGCAAGATCTTGGTACATGGCGACCGCTTCCTTCACCGACAGATCGTTGTCGTCCAGGTGTTTCTTTAGATCCGGTTGCGATTTAACCGCGTCTTCAAACTCCGTCTTGAACGAATCGGCGGCTGTTTTCGCAGCTTTCTTCTCATCGTCGGTAATTTCCTCTTTCAGGACGCTCGTCACGATGTATTGCTTAACGAACTGCTCCTTGAATTGAGGAATCGACATGTACATGGCGCTCTGAGGATTCATGATGGTCTGAAAAGCTACATACTTGTCGAACTCTTTCTCTGTGACTTGACCGCCCTTATACGTTGCGATAACGGTACTACCAGAAGCTCCATCTTTGTCCTTGCCACAGGCGGAGATTAGTGCGACGAGCATGACCGCTACCAGCGTCAGCATTGCGAGCCGGCTCTTCGGCATGCGATTACGGTGTAACATCCTGCAGTTCTCCCTTCGATTTTGTCGCTTCTTTGTATTGTACCAGAAAGTCCTCCACGAGCGCTAATAGAGCGTTCTCATCCATCCCTCTCACCTTAAAGCGTATGAGGAGCTGCTGAGCGGTAAAGGCCGAGCTCATGCGACCTTGGAATTTGGTTTCCAACGCTTTGAGCTTGCTCGTATCTACGTCCTCGCGGCGCCGTTCTTCCAGCTTCAACGTCATTTCGTCGCCGCGGCGCACGATCGATTCGATGCCGAACTTGCGGCCGTATACTTTTAACCTGGCCACCGCCATCAGATTAAGCACCGCTTTAGGCGGCTCTCCGAAACGGTCGATCAGCTCTTCGAACAAGTCTTCCACGTCCTCCAACGAGGCGGCCGTAGCGACTTTCTTGTAAATTTCGATTTTTTGAATGCTGTCGTAAATATACTCTGGAGGCAAGTATGCGTCCACGCCCAGATCGAGCTGCGTGTTGACCGGCTGCGGCGGCAATACGACCCCGCCCATCTCCAGCTTACGGCTTTGAATCTCGTCCGCTAGCATCTGAGAATAGAGGTCGAAGCCGACGGATGCGATGAATCCATGCTGCTCAGCGCCCAGCAAATTCCCCGCGCCGCGAATCGACAAGTCGCGCATGGCGATCTTGAACCCTGAGCCGAGCTCCGTGAATTCCTTGATCGATTGCAGACGCTTCTCCGCGACTTCCGTTAGTACTTTGTCCCTTTGATACGTGAAATACGCATATGCGATCCGATTGGACCGACCTACCCGGCCTCGCAACTGGTATAGCTGGGACAAGCCCATTTTATCCGCATCATGCACGAGAAGGGTATTCACGTTAGGGATATCTACCCCGGTCTCGATAATACTCGTGCTTACGAGCACGTCGTACTCTCCGTCGAGGAAGTCCAGGATGGTTCGCTCCAGCTCCTGCTCCGACATCTGTCCGTGGGCAACTGCTACGCGGGCAGCCGGAACAAGCGCGCTGATCTGCTCGGCCATCTGATAGATCCCCTGAACGCGATTGAATAGGTAATAGACCTGTCCATCACGCGCCAATTCCCGCTCCACCGCTTCGCGGATAAGCGTCGGACTATACTCCACCACGTACGTTTGCACGGGAAAACGATTTTCCGGAGGCGTCTCAATAACCGACAAATCTCTTACGCCGAGCATGGACATATGAAGAGTTCGTGGAATAGGAGTAGCCGTAAGGGTAAGAACGTCCACGTTCGTCTTGATCTTCTTAAGCTTCTCCTTGTGCGTCACGCCGAAACGCTGTTCCTCGTCGACGATGAGCAATCCCAATTCTTTGAACACGATGTCCTGCGACAGTAGCCTATGCGTACCGATGACGACATCCACCGTGCCGGCCTTCAAACCCTTCATCGTGTCCGTCTGTTCCTTGCGCGTACGGAAGCGGCTTAACACTTTAATATTAAAAGGATAACCCGAGAATCTCTCCCGGAACGTTTCGTAATGCTGTTGCGCTAGAATCGTAGTCGGAACGAGAACGGCAACCTGTTTGCCCTCGATAGCCGCCTTGAACGCTGCCCGAATAGCGACCTCCGTCTTCCCGTAGCCGACGTCTCCGCAGAGCAATCGGTCCATCGGACGGGGAGTCTGCATGTCTTTCTTGATCTCTTCGATGGCGCGAAGCTGATCGGTCGTCTCGTCGTAAGGAAACATTTCCTCGAACTCCTGCTGATAAGGAGTATCTTCCCCGAAGCCGAAGCCCGTAGTCGCCTGCCTCTCCGCGTAGAGCTTGATCAAGTCGTCGGCGATATCCTTAACGGAAGATTGCACCTTCGATTTGACCCGATTCCAATCCGAGCCGCCAAGCTTGCTTACCTTCGGCTCTTTATCCTCGTTGCCTACGTATTTCTGGATGAGGTCGAATTGCTCTACGGGAACGGAAAGACGATCCCCTCCGGCATAAACGATATGAAGATAGTCTTTGTGTATGCCGCCGACCTCTAGCGTTCCGATCCCGAGATACTTGCCGACGCCGTGATTCTGGTGGACGACGTAATCCCCGACTTTAAGCTCCGTATAGCTCTTGATCCGTTCCGCGTTGTCCAGATGGCGGTCAACGCGACGGGCTTTGCGTTGCTTCTGCGTGAACATCTCGCCTTCGGTAATGACGACGAGCTTAATGGAAGGCAGCTCGAAGCCGCTCTGCAGATTTCCTTGCAGTATTTCCGGGGTCTCGATCTGGTAATCTTCCAGCACGCGTCTCATTCTCTCGGCGCGTTCCGCATTGCCCGCCAGCATCAATATCTTGATGCCGCTCTTCCGCCAGCGTTCCATCTCCGCCTTCAACACGTTCATCTGACCATGGAAATTTTGCATCGATCGGCACACGAAGTTAATGATGTTCTGAGGTTGCGTATGCGGGATCTGACGAACGAACAGCGACATATAGATCGTCTGGAAGCCCTTCGGATACAGGGCTTGTTCCGCGGGTACCGCCAGCACGAAGCCCGGAAGAGACTTGCCTTGCTGAAGCAAGTGGGTCGTCCATTCCAATTCGTCGCGTTCAAGCTGCTTCGCGGTTTCGCCAAGCCTGTTCGGCTCATCCATGATCAGAATCGCGTTCTTCGGAATATAGTCCAGCAGCGTCTGCCTTTCCGGATAGAGCAGGGATATGTATTTGTAAATTTCGGAAAAATAAACATTTTGTCGCAAAAGCTCAATTTCCCGGGAAATTTCAGAGTTCAGACGTTCCTTGGCTTGGCGGTCGGACATTTTCTCCAACTGCTTATCCAATAAATCATGCGCATGCTGAGCCGCGTTCTGGAACCGCTTTTCTCCCGCGATCCACTCCCGGCTCGGCTGAACGGTATAAGACTCCAGCTTATCGATGGAGCGTTGGTCCGCCGGATCGAACGTACGAATCGAATCGATCTCGTCGTCGAACCATTCGACGCGAAACGCGACGGCCGAGGCCAGCGGGAAGAAATCGACGATGCCGCCCCGAACGCTTAAGTGGCCCTTCTGTTCTACGCGGTCCACCCGTTCGTAGCCTAATTCGATCATGCTTCTAAGGAACTGCTCCATAGGCAACGTGTTGCCCACCAGCAGATCGATATGCGCGTCCGCCATCGTTTTCAGATCCGGTTGGAACCTACGAACGCCGGAGAAAGGCACGACAATAATGCCGCGAAAGCCTTCCGCTAGCTTGAGTATGACTTCTAGACGCCGCGCGGACGTTTCCGGGCTTGATATCGCCGTCTCGGCCGCGATCAGCTCGTTAGCCGGGTAGAGAAGGACTTCGTCCGAAGACAGGCATTCCAGAAGGTCGTCCGCCATCTTCTGAGCCGAGAACATATTATGGGTAACGACAAGGACGGGTCTTTGCAATTCCCGATACAAGCTCGCGATAGCCGCTTGGCGCGCGGAACCGGACAACCCGGCTACGAGCTGCTCCCGCATTCCGCCCTTCAGCCCTTGTATAACGCTAATTAAATCGGGATCGGTTACCAACGATTGGATTAGCGGCTTCATGGCATTTCCCCTTTCCGATACAAACGCGCCAGCCGTAAGCATGGCTTAGCTGGATTAACTTGCGTAAATTCGCTCTGCAGAATCATGAAAAAAGCCCCGGCACATGCCGAGGCCACTGAAAAAGTGTACTCAAGAAAAAAGGTACAGCAATCCTCAATTTATTGGGGAAGGCTGTACCTTTTCCTTGTATAATTAGGATATCAACCTGAAGTGGGTGGTCACCTAATGATT
>NZ_QRDY01000026.1 GCF_003386205.1 Cohnella lupini | reverse complement strand
ACCGACTATAAACACCGCTCATTCGGTGAAGCGTATGGCGTACTCATCAAAGAATTGCAATTGGACATGAGGGCGATCTTCATTCTAGACGCGAACAATACCATTCAGTATGTAGAATATCTCAAGGAAATGACGGACCATCCGGATTATGAAGCCGCTCTGAACGCTCTTCGCGAATTCATTTGAATAGGAGCCACTACTTTGAACCCTTTACCATTAGAAGAACAATTAGCGAATGAAAAAAACCATTTCATGGCAAATACACCTGCAGAGGCGCATGTGATATTAGAAAGGTCTCTGCGCGAATTACAAGACTCTGGAAATTATAATGGAATTTCAATTGGAGCGAAGGCTAAGGATTTTACTGCCTCAGATGCTTTAGGCAATAAAGTTACTTTGTATGATGAATTGTCGAACTTAGCGGAATATAACAGTACAAACCGTTGGATATTGCCGGTACCCGCTACATTTATGATTGATGAGAGTGCTATAGTTCGCTCTGCGTATGTAAACCCTAATTTTATGCAACGTATGGAACCGGCAGATATTTTGTACGAATTACAAAAGCTGTAGTCCAATTCGGGGTAATGATTTCTTTATAAAGATTTGAACATAGGATCCCATCGACATGTCAATGTTGATGGGATCCTATGTTTACTGGTATACGAGCTTGCGCACGGAGCGAAACTTGCAATCCTCCTACGAAGGTCTCCAATTCGCGCATGAATTGATCGTCCACAGCCGCCCTTCGGATCGGGGGGATTTTTAATCTGAAGGTATGAAGTTCCGATGGCCGACGTTAGGCGTTTTTTCGATTGTTCGATGCGCGAATGGATTTATATAGGATGTGCGGTCGCAACTAGTATAATAGAACTAGTAGATTCCCCAATAGAAACAATAGGAGCGTTAAATGGATGCTGGCTGTTCGCAACCGAACGAGACGAAACGGTATCGCTCTAGTCGCCTTAATCATGCTTATCTCGTTGGTATTGGCCGGTGCGGCGTTTGCGCTGAAAGCCGCTGGCGATTCCCGGCAAGCCAAACCTATGGCGCAGCGCGGAGAATTGGATGTGCGGCAATGGAACTTCGGCGAGGACGGAATTCTTAAGCTCAATGGGGAATGGGCGTTTTATTGGAACCGATTGCTGTCGCCGGATGATTTCGCGGCCGATCGGGTTCCGCAACCTGGCGGCTACTTTGCCGTCCCGGACGTCTGGACCGGCTACCGCGTAGAGGGCAAACGTCTGCCCGGACACGGCTACGCGACTTACCGCCTAACCGTGAAGAACGGCGGCGCGCCGGTAGAGCTCGCTCTGAAAATTCCGGCCATGGCGCCCGCTTATCAAGTATACGTGGCAGGTCGAACCGTAGCCGAAAGCGGTACCGTAGCCGCCGATAAGGAGCGCTCTCGTTCCGCTTATCGGCCGACGACCGTCTCCTTCATTGCTCCCGCCGGCGATTTCGACATTATCGTGCAGGTGTCCAACTATCTGTTCGCGCGAGGCGGCATGTGGTTCGGGCTGGAGCTCGGAACGGCAGATCGGCTCCACGCCGCCCGCGAGGGAAATCTGGCCTTCGATATGTTCTTTTTCGGCTGCGCGATCATGCTCGGTTTATATCATCTGCTCGTCTACGCGTTGCGGCGCTCCGATCGGTCGGCGCTTTATTTCAGCATCTGCTGTTTGCTGGGGGCACTATGGGAACTGGTCGTCGGAGAACTCTATATCCTGCAGGTATTCCCGGACGCGAGCATTCGGCTAATCAATAGTTTGGGGTATTTGACCTATTACGGCGGAGTGGCGTTCGTCGCATTGTTCATGCGCGAGCTGTTCCCGCAAGACTTCTCCGCTAAGGTCATTCGATCTCTCGCGGGCATCAGCTTCGTCTTCATGGCCTCCGCCGTCGTATTGCCGATCGAGGTTTATACGCGTTGGATAAGCGTATACCATGTGATTGCCATACTTGGCGGATTCTATTTCCTCCTTGGTCTGATGAAGGCGATTATCCGCAGGCGAACCGGAGCGTTGCTTCAATTGATCGGATGGATGATCTACATGTCCGCCGCCCTGCACGACATCTTGTACAATGCGAACGTCATATTGTGGCTAGATAAACAGCTTACGCCCTACGGGCTGTTCATTCTCGTCTTCTTGGAAGCGGCGGAGCTGGCCCGTCGTTTCTCGCGCGCATTCGGGACGATCGAATCGATGTCGAAGAAGCTGTTGTCGATGAACCGGATGAAGGATGAATTTCTTGCTAATACATCGCATGAGCTGAAGACGCCGTTACACGGCATCCTCAACATGTCGGAGTCGATGCTGGAAGGGGCGGCCGGCTCCCTGAACGACGTTCAGCGGGAACATCTGGGAATCGTCGTATCCGTCGCGCGCAGGATGTCCAATCTGATCAACGACCTTCTCGACTTTTCCCGATTGAAGCATAGCGATATCCCGTTGAACTCGCAGAGCGTTGACGTGCGGTCAATCCTGTCGGCCAACATGGAAATTTTCCGTCATTATATTCGCGACAAGCCGGTAACGGTCAAGCTCCAATTGCCGGAACGGCTGCCGAACGTGCACGCGGACGAGAACCGCCTGTTGCAGATCATGTACAATCTGATCGGCAACGCGATCAAGTTCACGCCGAGCGGCGAGATCATCGTCACGGCCTATCCGGAAGGAAATAGGCTGCGCATAGCCGTATCCGATACGGGTATCGGTATTCCGGAAGACAAGCGGGATGTTATCTTTCAATCGTTCGAGCAGATCGGAACGTCCGTGGCGCGGGAATTCGGAGGCACGGGGCTCGGACTAGGCATTGCCAAGCGGCTCGTAGAGCTTCACGGCGGTCTGTTGACGGTTGATTCCGAAGTCGGCAAGGGCTCCACGTTCTCCTTCTCGATGCCGATAAGCGGCGAAACGAACCCCGTTACCTCCATTGTCGCAACTAGCGATCAGATCATCGTCTATAACTCCTTGCATGCCGAGCTGGCCGCCACCTCTTATGAACCGAGCGGCAATCATGAGGGCAACAAGTACACCATATTAGCCGTGGACGACGACCCCATCAATCTGAGGGTTCTGATGGGCGTGCTGGCGAACGAATCCTATACGGTGCGGACGGCCTCGAGCGGTGAAGCGGCGTTGAGCATGATCGCGGGCGGCAGCCCGATCGATCTCGTCATCCTCGACGTGATGATGCCGGGGTTGTCGGGGTACGAGACTTGCCGAAGGATTCGCCGGCAATATTCGGTCGTGGATCTACCCATCCTGTTGGCAACGGTAAAGAACGAGCCGGAGGATCTGATCAACGGGTTCGAGGCCGGGGCGAACGATTACTTGACCAAGCCTTTCTATTCGCACGAATTACGTGCGCGCGTGAGATCGCTCCTTGAGATGAAGAGATCCGCGGAAGAAGCGGTCCGGACCGAGATGGCATTCCTGCAAGCGCAGATCAAACCGCATTTTCTGTTTAACACGCTCAATACGATTATCGCAACGGCGCTGGATAGGCCTCAGATGACGTACGATCTGCTGATGGAGCTGAGCAAATATTTGCGAAACAGCTTCGATTTCGGCAACAGGGATAAGAACACGTCGCTGAGCAAGGAAATGGAATTGGTAGAGGCCTACTTGTTCATCGAGAAGGCGCGATTCGGCAACCGGCTACGCGTCGTTTACGACTTGGAGGATAACTTGGATGGCTTGCTGCCGCCGCTAACGATTCAGCCGCTCGTGGAGAATGCGGTACGCCACGGGCTCACGAAGCGATGGACGGGCGGAACGGTATCGATCGTCGTTCGATCGACGGATCGGGGTATCGTCATTCGCGTCCATGATGACGGGGCAGGCATTCCGAAGGAGAAGCTGGATCGTATTTTCGAAGCTCGGCAGGAGCCGGGCGGCGTAGGATTGCGCAATATTCAGCAGCGCATGCTCAGAATGTACGGCTATGGATTGGAAATAGAGAGCGAGACGGATCGGGGAACGACGGTGACGGTTCGAATTCCGACGAACCCGACGGGCAAAGGCTGATTATTACGTGGAATGTTCAGATGTCCGGCGGAGCATATAGAGTAAAAATCCGATCCTAGGAAACCAAGCCCTAAAGCCCGGCTTCCGTGCGGGTATCGCCGTTTGCTTGCTAACCTTATAATGAAGAGACTAAGGATTTATTCCGCAAGTTTTCTGGAAAGGATCGGGTATATGAATAACGATATTAAGCTCGCGTTTACCTCCATGACGGAGCAAGACGGCCGGGAGATTTGCGATTGGCGTTACCCGGCGCCTTACGAGTTATTCAAGTGGCCCTCGTGGGAGTCTATGATGAAGGATAGCCGAGAGTTCGCGGATGAGCGTATTCGACGGGAGCAGTATATGGCGGCGAGGAACGGGCACGATGGGCAGTTGGTCGGTTATGTCCAGCTATTTCCCATGGATCGGACGTTGCGTATCGGAATGGGACTTCGACCGGATTGCTGCGACCGCGGCTGGGGAAGGCTCCTTACGGAGCTGGTCGTTCAAGAGGCGCGGCGCCGCGAGCCGGGAATGGAGATCGATCTTGAGGTGGAAAAGTGGAACCGGCGGGCAATCAAGGTGTACGAGAAAGCGGGGTTCGTCGTCGCGGACGAGTATGAACGAAGGGCTTCCCACGGGATCGTCGGAGTGTTCTGCATGGTATGGCATAACTAATAATCCCGCCTCATAAAACTATAGAGAACAACCAAGAGTCCGCATGCACCTGTCAGACAGTTTCACCAGAAAAGGTCGCAATGACCCCGTTAAGGAGGCTGTAACTGAATGAAGGCGCTCAATGTCATTAGTCTGGTTCTCATTATTCTCGGAGGATTGAACTGGCTTTCCGTCGGCTTGTTCGAGTACGACGTAGTCAGCGAGATCTTCGGAGGCGCGGACGAGGTCGGCTCGCGGATCGTGTACACCGTCGTCGGCGTCGCCGCTCTGTACGCGCTCTCGCTGCTCCCGAAAGTGTCCAAAGACTAAGGGAAGTCGCAGAGAAAAACCGCAAAGGCTCCAGGCGTTATTCGCCCTGGCCTGCCTCGCGGTTTTTCTTTGATTTGCCTTCATATCTAAGTTCGATCGTAAGCCTTGGCGGAGTCCATATCAAGCGAGGTTAAGCCCCCGGAATTCCAAGTCGTCAACCGTAAAGTCACCCGTCTGTAATCGATGCCGATGAACGGGTGGTGATTCATTTCTTCCGCTATGGCCGCCACTCGGTTTACGAATTCGACAGCCTCGACGAAGGTGGGAAATAACCTTTTGCGTATGAGCCACTTACCATCCTCGATTGTCCAATGCCCCAATTCGCGTAGTCCGTCTTCTAGCTCCTGCTCAGATAGCAGCGGATGTTTGCCCATTGCCCTGCTCCCCTTCCGTAAGCTCCGTTCTTTCGAGCGTACCATATTTACGGCGATATCTCTCCAGCAAAGCAATCCATGACGGGCTGAAGGCCAAGATGAAGAACACGTTCGCCGTCGCGTGAACGACCTCGAAAGGAAGTCCGGTCACGTACTTGCCGACTACCGCCTCCCAAGAGTGGGTTTGCACCCATTGGTCGAGCGCGAGCGTAATGTTCATGATCCAACCGAACAGGAAACCCCATGCCAGTCCGAACAACGCTAGAGGCAACCGCTCGCGCCGCCACAAGCTGCGATGGGCGAATAGTCCAGCCGTATAACCCGCCATCCCCCAAGCGAACATCTGCCAAGGCGTCCATGGCCCTTGCCCCAAGAAGAAGTTCGACACGAGCGCGGTAGCCGCCCCGACCATCCAACCCGCTTCCGCACCGAAAACAACACCGGACACGATAACCACGAAGGTCACGGGAGTAAAGTTGGGCAACAAGGTTGCAAAAGGAATTCGGCTAACAGTAGCGACGGCCGCCATGACGGCGATCAGCATGAGCTCCCGCGCTTTGCGCTCTTTGCGTTCGAAACGGAGCAGAAACGGGATAATCGAGAGCAGGACGAGCACGATTCCGATCAGTAGCGAGTTGCCCCGTTGCACGGACAAATAAGAGAGCCCCAGGTAGACGGCCGCGATAGGAACGATGAGCCATTTCGAAGCCATTAAGAAGCTTCTCTTCGTCCGTTGTTCGGAATTCATCGGGATTTCGCCTCCCATAACGCTAATAAGCGATGCAGCGGCGTCGCATAGAACAAGTTGCCTTGGAAGAAGGCCTCCGGATCCCCGTCCGCGACGATTTCGCCATGGAATAGAAGCGAGCATCGCGTAGCATAGGCTGCGGCAAACTCGATATCGTGCGTCGCCATGACCAAAGTCGTTCCTTGTCTATGAATATGTCTCAAATGCTCGCCTAATCTCTGTTTGGCCAAAGGATCCAATCCCTTGGTCGGTTCGTCCAGGAGAAGAAGCTGCGGCCTGCCGAGCAACGTAATAGTCAATGCGCCTAACTGTTGCTCGCCCCCGCTCATATCATGAGGGTGCCTCTGCAAGAGATGAGTAATCCCGAACCGTTCGGCCATCTCTATAGCTCCCCGCTCCGGATCCTCCGCTCCCGATTGGCTCGCCGCTTGGCGCAGATCGTCCAACAAGCTGTCGTACGCGAAATGAAGCACGGGATTTTGTGCCAAATAACCGACAGACGAATACCTCTGCTTGGAGCTCAACTTCGCGAACGGAGTTCCTTCCCAGCGAACCGCGCCTCTCTGCGGGAGACGCAGGCCGGCCAATAGCTGCAGAAGAGTCGACTTCCCGCTTCCGTTGCCTCCGAATAACACCGCCCAATCCCCGCTCCGGATCTGCCATTCCAATCCTCTCAACACCGCCGAATAACGCTTATCATAGGCGTAAAATAACCCTTCCGCCGCCAGCTGCACTTGGCCCGTATACTCCGACCGTTTGGTGGATTGGGCGCTGGCTTCCGAGTTAACTTGGTCGCCCGTCCGCGAAGCTTCCGTCGATTGTCCCAACCATTTCATGGTTTCCTTCACCGTGAGAGGCGGTTGATCCGGCATTGGTTGATCTTCGGGCGGCGATTGTGTCAGCGCCCAGCGAGTGATAGAAGGAAGAGCGCTCGCCCATGCTTCGTCCGAGCGATTCCACGATTTCAGGACGAACGCCCGCGGGTCGCCGTCATAGGCCAGCTTTCCATGCTCCATTCGGACGACTCTGTCAGCTAGCGGAAGCAAATCGTCGATGCGGTGCTCGCTCATGATGACGGTGATGCCCCACTCCTCGTTGAGTCGTTTGATCATGCCCAACAATTCGCGAGCCGCAAGCGGATCAAGCTGCGCCAGCGGCTCGTCTAGCAGCAGCACCTTGGGCTGCAGCATAAGCACCGCCGCCAAGTTCACGGTCTGCTTCTGGCCGCCGGACAGCTCGTCCGTCTTGCGTTCGAGCAGCGGCTCGAGGCCGAAGAATCCGGCCATCTCCGCCATCCGCCTACGCATGGCCTCGCGCCCGAGGCCGAAGTTCTCCATCCCGAACGCCAGCTCATGCTCGACCGTGTCGACCACGAGCTGGTTATCGGGATTCTGCATCACGAGCCCGACTTGCGCGGCCAGCTCGCGCGCCGGCCAATCCTGGATCGGCATCCGATCCAGCAGAATCGCGCCGCTCATCGTTCCGCCCGGAGATACCTCCCGCTTGAGCAGCCTTAACAGCGTAGACTTGCCGCTGCCCGACGGTCCGCAGAGCACGACGAATTCCCCCGGCTTGATCGTGAGACTCACACTCGAGATCGCGGGCGATGTCTCTTGCGGATACGTAAAGGTTACCTTCTGTAATTCGTAATGAGCCATGCCCTGCGATCCCTCCATTCTAAGACAAGCGGTAGGAACAAAAATACGAGATAGGCGATAAGCGCCGCGGTATCTCCGGACGATAAAGCTAAAGAGCCTAGTCGCGGATAGATCGATAGGAAGCCATGTCCGTATCCCCACGTCATTATCAATATGATGGCAATGCAAACGAATCCGATCAGAGTCAATCCGTCCCGCTTGCGAAACCGGTAGCCTAAATAGGAGCTTCGCGTTCCCGTTCCATACCCGCGCGCTTGCATGGAATCCGCCGTCTGCAGCGCGTCTTCCAGCGTCCACGAAAGCAGCGTTCCGACAAGTCTCGCTCCACTGCGAGCTCTCGTCATCATTGATCCTTCCGCTACCGTCACTCCGCGAGTCTTCTGAATGAGCATGAGCTCCTGCATTCTTTTACGCAGCCTAGGGACCAGCCCCATAGCCATCATCGCGATTAAAGCCGCTTTAGGCGACACGCGAGTAAAGAGAAACAGAAACTTCTGCTCCGTCATGACCAGTCGGTACGTCACGAAGAAAGTCAGCAGGTTGAGCATCGATATCGCCAACGTAATCCCGTAGACGACCGATTCCAATGTAATCGGGATGTCTCCTAAATAATACAATACCGTACGGCCCCTATGGGACAGCAGAGGATTCATAAGCAAGATCAGAACGACGCCGGTCAGCATCGGCAAGCTCCATCTTCGCCATTCGCGGCCTCCGTCGAGATGAAAGTTAACGATGACGGCGGCCGCCCAACCGGCCATGAGAACGAGGGGATGAAATAACAACATGCCGAAGGTTATCCCTCCGGCATAGTAAGTCAATATAACGACTGGGTGAAGCGATCGGAAACCGAATCCTTCCTTCATGACGCGGACTCCTTACCTTGCTCGGCAGCCTCGTCCTTGGAGGTATAGAACCACTCCAGCCGGTCGCCTGGCTTAAGCTTATAAGTGCCGGCGCCGATATCGGGAATGATACCGTTCACCCGGAATTTCCAGCCGCTCGTCGGTCCGTCGTCGAACTCGTACAATCCGTCGATGCCTTCTACGTACGTCAATGCGCCGCTTCCCCGAATTTCATAGGAAAGCTTATGCTTCTTAGCCGTTCGCTTAAGTACGCCCGAAGCCGTATCTCCCTTGCCGAGAACGACGCTTTCGGCAGCGACAATCGAGCCCCACTCCGCATTTCCTTCTATGGATACCGTAATGCTATCGACGGCCGGTTCCACTGTATCCGGCTCCTTCGATGGCTTCGGAGTCGGGGAGGAGGACGGTGAAGGAGTTGGCGTTGGGGCGCCAGCATCATTCGCATCCGTTTCCTTAGCCGGTTCGGTAGATCCGGCGGAAGGAGAAGGAGCAATGGAAGACGGCTCTGGCGTAGGCTCCACGATTGCTTCTCCTGGCGTGGACACTTCCGCCTGAACGGATGCCGCGCTTGACGGCGGCGATCCGGAAGACGAGCCCCCCGCTTCGTTCTCGCTCGAGCATCCTATTAAGACTAACAACAGTAGAAGCGCTATCCACCAACCACCTATCTTCTTCACCATCGGTTCCTCCTTCCTCTACCTTCTATTAAAACACACGTATCGCTACTATTCCTCTACTGGTTCCCCCCCGCTGTCGAGTTAGCTCGATTTCAGTACTATCTCGGCCACCTTCGACCCCGGCGGGCGGAGTTAGTTCGATTTCGTTACTATCTCGGCCAGCTTCGACCCCGGCGGGCGGAGTTAGCTCGATTTCAGTACTATCTCGGCCATCTTCGACCCCGGCGGGCGGAGTTAGCTCGATTTCAGTACTATCTCGGCCATCTTCGACCCCGGCGGGCGGAGTTAGCTCGATTTCAGTACTATCTCGGCCTGCTTCGACCTCAGTGGGCGGAGTTAGTTCGATTTCGTTACTATCCTCGGCCTGCTTCGACCTCAGTGGGCGGAGTTAGTTCGATTTCGTTACTATCCTCGGCCAGCTTCGACCTCAGTAGGCGGAGTTAGTTCGATTTCGTTACTATCCTCGGCCAGCTTCGACCTCAGTGGGCGGAGTTAGTTCGATTTCGTTACTATCCTCGGCCAGCTTCGACCTCAGTAGGCGGAGTTAGTTCGATTTCGTTACTATCCTCGGCCAGCTTCGACCTCAGTTGGCGGAGTTAGTTCGATTTCGTTACTATCCTCAGCCAGCTTCGACCTCGGCTCGGTTCACGTATGTGCGGCGGAGTTAGCAAAGTTAATTCGTTAATTTAGCTCGGTTCACGTATGTGCGGCGGAGTTAGCAAAGTTAATTCGTTATTTCAGCTCGGTTCACGTATGTTGGGCGGAGTTAGCGAAGCTACTTCGTTAATTCAGCTCGGTTCACGTGTGTTGGGTGGAGTTAGCGAAGCTACTTCGTTAATTCAGCTCGGTTGGGCGGTTTGCGTATGTTGGACGGAATTAGATAGTTACTTCTTCGCTTCCCACACTCTAACCGCGATCACGGCCGCTTGTTCGCGCGACAGTGTCGACTTCGGCGCGAACTTGCCTTCGTTCGGAGTCAGCAAGCCTTGTTGAACGACGGCTTGAACCGATGCGACGGCGCTTGCGTTGATCAGCTTCGCATCCGCAAGAACAGTTGTCGCCGTCGCTTTAAGCTTCAAAGCGCGAGTCAGCAAGATCGCCGCTTGCTCCCGCGTCAACGTCGCGTCCGGCGCGAACTTGCCAGCCGACACGCCGCCCGCAAGCCCCGCGTCGACCGCCGCTCCTACATCCTTCGCATACCATGCGCCGCTCGGAATATCCTTGAAGGCCGCGCCATCTCCGCCGCCTTTCAATCCAAGCGCCCGCGCCAGCGTCGCCACGAACTCCGCGCGCGTTACGGCTCTCTTCGGCTCGAACGCGACCGTTCCATCGCCGATTCCCCGCAAGAGCGTAGCCGCCCGCGATAGCTTCACGGCGTCGGCCGCCCAAGCCGCGACCGCGCTCTGGTCGCCGTAACTACCCGCGATCGGCAACTCCGTCACGGAGCGGACTACCGTAGGTGCCGCATCCTTCGCATATCCCGTTACCTCAATCGAATACAAGCCTTCGGCCATTCCCTTGAAAGCCGCTTGACCTTTGTCGTCCGTGGTCGCGGTCGCTTCGCCGACCTTGACCGTCACGCCCGCAATCGGAGCGGCCGCCTCGAAAACGCTCGTCGTGAAATTCCATACGCGATTCGTAACCTTCACCGAGAAGTCTTGACCCGGTTTAGGTTTTGCCGGGGATACAACAATCGGATCCGCAAGCTTGGTCGTTTCGCCGCTATAATAGACAACCACTTCGTCGCCGTCTTCCAGCAGGAACGATCCGACTCCTTCGGCGGGAATGATCCAGTCGCCGCCGCGGACAACCGCGAACATCCAACCGTCGTATCCGCCGTATTTCGCGGCTTCGATTCCCGCGATCGAGCTAATATATTTTCCGTAATCCGAATCCTTTATTTCATTCTTCACGCTCTTGTCCGCAAGCAGCAACTCCAGCGCTTCCAACGCCGTTCCGCCTTGCGCTTGACCCGAAGCGATTGTGCCTGCATCGCCTTCGATGCTAACGGACACATTCTTCGTATAGGAAGCTACGTTCAGCCTCGTCGCCCATGCCACATAAGAAGGAGGAGCATCGCTTAAGTAACCGTCAACGGACAGTGAGTACGATCCCGCTTTCGGCGCCTTAATCTGCGCTTTCCCATCCTTATCCGTCTTGACCGCTTCTCCGTCTATCCGAACTTGCGCGCCTTCCGCGGCGCTAACGACAAGCTTGTCGGAATCCCAGTCGAAGACTTCCTTCTCGACCGTCACGGTAATCGGCTGCCCTTCGCGAGGAGCCGCCGGCTCCACCTTCACCGAGTGAACGAGCATCGTTTCTACGTCGCTGTAATAAACCGTAAGCTCGTCTCCGGCCTGCAGCGCGAACGTTCCCATTCCTTCGCCGATCGTCACCCAAGCTCCGTCTCGTTTTACCGCATATTGCCAACCGTCGTAGCCGCCGAACTTTTTGTTCGCCAGGCCGGCTACCGATGACAGCATCGGCAGCCCGCCGAAATTCGGATTACGGTCGACCGCATAAGCCACGTTGGCGCCGTTTAAGACATTTAAGAGTGCTTCTAAAGCTGTTTTACCTGTCGCGCTTCCTTCCGCGATTACGCCGGACAAGCCATTTACGGTGACGCTGGTACGAGTAGCTGCCGGAACGCCGGAATACAAGCCAGACAAGCCGTCCATCCAACGCTCTACTGCCGTGAGGCCCAGAAGCGCGTTGAAAGTCGCCATCCCGTCCGCTTTACCCGTTACCAGATGCGAGAATTGTCCATCCGCCTGACGGAACTCCAACAACCGCGCCAGAGTCGACTTGCCGTTCTTGATGAACCGGGAATCTGCCGTCGGATCGATTCCCAACGCAGTTAACGCGATCAGTACCTGAACGGTGCTCTCGCTGGCTTCGCTCGGCTTGCCGAAACCCGCCGTTTCCAGCTGCGCGCCCGACAACCAATTTAAAGCTTCATCTAATATAGGCGAGACTTCCGGGCGATCCTTGTAGCCAGCTAACGCGGTCAACACGATGGCCGTTACGTCGACGTCGCTTTTACCTGCTTCGAGCGCCCAGCCGCCGTCCGCGTTGCGATGGTCGACCAGCCATTTGACCAAATCGTCGCGAGTCCAGCGATCTTGTGATCCCGCTTCGTATCCCGCGGCATCCAAGGCAAGTAGCGCGTAAGCAGGCGCGTTAGGTCCTTGAGCCGTAATTTTATCGAAATTGGCTATTTTGCTTAATAAGTCGACTTTACCCGCTCCGACCTTACGGGCATCGCCTCCGCTGGCATTAACGGCCAACGCCACGCGGGCGTAATCCGTAACCAGCTTAAGGCTTCCGTTAGCTGCAGTCGCGTTAGCGAGCGGCAAGTACCGACCGGCTATCGGCTTGCCCGAACGGGCCAGTCCGAACGCAACCCAATCGCTGACCGGATCTGTCTTCCCAAGAATCGACTGCAGATCGGCTACCGCTTTGCCTATTTGCTCCCGCGTTGGCGCTGCGACGGCCGACTTCTCTCCATCCGTTGCCATTACGCCGTTCGTTGCCGTTCCCATTACGCCATCAGTCGCGGTTGTCGTCGCTTCTTCCGCTTGAGCAATGCCGGCCCATGAGCTCACCGTCAATTGCAAAGCTATCGCTAACGCCAATCCTCCGCGTAACCATTTTCTCATCTTTCCGCTTCCTATAATACTAGCTTCCCCGTTCATCGTTCCACGCTCCTCCTCGAATGTGTCTCCGCTATGCATCGGAGATCGCTTGCCCATGCCGAGTGAAGGCAACAAAAAAACATCTCCCAATCACGGAAGATGTTTGCGTGGGGCCAGAGCGAATCGTGCTTGAGCACGCGGCAATTCACCCGAATCATCCAGGCTATGCCTTTCACTATGTCGCGGGATTCTCAAGCTTCTCGTATCCTAAGAACGGTTGTCCGCGTTGCTGCCGCCACACCTCCCCTATTCCTCGTAGGTACCTTGGGTGTTTGTCGAGAACAGATAGGTTTCCTGGCTCCAGGTTCATCGCTCTCCGGCCCTTCCCGCGACGTCCTTCGACGCTTGCAGTGGTATTGCCGGATGGCTCCCCTTGGTCAGTGGCGGGACCGCGCCGGTCTCTCACCGGACTTCCCTATTAAGCTCTCTCGAGCACCTGTTCTCCGCCGTATTCACTTGTGTAGCCATCTTATCATGCTGAATATAGGCTGTCTATCCGCTATTCTTACCAGCCTAACGACCTGTGAACGCGTTCAATAGCGGTTAATCGAAGGTTAACTCTGACGAATTTATGAAAATCGGGCATAGCCTCTAAAGCTTTGCCTTGGTTTTGTCGATAAACCTATTATCGTGTCGGTTGTTAGAGCAAGCTCCTTCGCGTACATATATTCTTCCATGCCGGGGTGTACGATGAAAAATTCAACTATTATCGGATTAGTATTAGGCTTTGTTGCACTTATTTTCGGGATGTTCCTTAAAGGCGCTCCCCTAGGTAGTCTCATTAACAACCCGGCTGCTTACGTAATTATCCTTGTCGGGACTTGCGCTTCGGTATTCGTGGCGTTCCCGATGTCCGATCTAGCTAAGGTGCCTAAGTTATTCAAGATTATTTTCGTAGAGCCTAAGCTGCTCCCCCGCCAACAATTGATTGGCATGTTCATGGAGTGGGCAACGATTACTCGCCGGGAGGGCTTGCTTGCCCTCGAAGCGCGCGTAGATGAAATCGAAGACGCCTTCCTGAAGACGGGCATGCGGATGATCATCGACGGTAACGACCAAGACTTCGTTCGCGACGTTCTACTCGAGGATATCTCCGCAACGGAAGACCGTCATCGCGGCGGCGCGCAAATCTTCTCTCAAGCGGGTATGTATGCTCCGACGCTCGGGGTTCTCGGAGCCGTTATCGGTCTGATCGCCGCCCTCGGCAACTTGGCGGAGATGGAGAAGCTCGCTCATGCCGTTGCCGCGGCCTTCATTGCGACGCTTCTCGGTATATTCACCGGTTACGTTCTCTGGCATCCGATCGCCAACAAGCTGAAGCGTCTCTCCAAGCGAGAGATCGATCTTAAGCTCATGATGGTCGAAGGCCTGCTGTCCATCCAATCCGGCGTCTCTACGATCGCGATTCAACAGAAACTATTGGTATTCCTGACACCTTCGGAGCGGTTGGTATTCGCTGAGAAGGAGGAGTCGCAACGTGAGCAGAAGACGGCATGAACCGCATGAGGAGCACCCGGACGAATCCTGGTTGCTCCCCTATTCCGATTTAATGACGTTGCTGTTGGCCCTGTTTATCGTGTTATACGCGGCAAGCTCGGTCAACACGTCCAAGTTCGAGGAGATGAGCCGCGCCTTCAAGACCGCCTTCAGCTCCGGACTCGGCGTCTTGGACAACGGAGCGTTAACGGAAGACAACAAGCAGAAGAGAAGAACGGATGAAGATCTAGAACGCAAGGATGACGGGAAGAGATCCCGCGAAGCGCTCCAGCAACAGGAGCAGCAGAACCTTGAAGAGCTCCAGAAGGAGCTCAACCAGTACATTCAGAAGAGCGGCTTATCTTCCCAGCTCGAGACGCAGTTGAATCAATCCGAGCTTCTGATCACGATCAGGGATAACGCGTTATTCCCTTCGGGCAGCGCGAATATTAAGCCTGATTCTCAGAAGCTGGCAACGGCGATCGGACATATGCTGCAGCAATATCCGGATTATGAAATTCTGGTTACCGGCCATACCGATAATCAGCCGATTAATACATCGGAATTCCCGTCCAACTGGGAGCTTAGCTCCAAACGCGCGATTAATTTCATGAAAATCCTGCTAGATAATCCGGCATTCGATCCGAAACGATTCAGCGCCATCGGTTACGGAGAATTCCGTCCGCTCGACAGCAATAATTCGGATGCGGGCCGAGCAACGAACCGTCGGGTAGAGGTATCCATCCTTCGGAAATACTTGGAGCCAACCGATGGCAACAATAGCAATGAGATTACATTGTCGGCGATCGCACAAGAAGGTAAAGCCGCCGCCCAACCTAAATAAAAGGCTTAATCCAAAGAACGTCGCGAGAGTTTCACCTCTCTCGCGACGTTCTTTTCTATGTACGCTAGCCTTAGAACACCCTATTAAACCTCGCTCCATCCTTCTGTCTACCTATGATGATATTTTCTTCTCCTCAAGGGCAGCAATCGACGATCGATTGTCCCAAGAACGAAGCAACGCGGCAAGCTCCGCCCATGTGACATTCCGATCCGGCTGCGGCGCAGGGAACGGCAGCAGTTGCTGCTCTTGCAACCACTTCATTTGCTCGACGCCATATGCCGATCCTTTCGGCCCTCTGTTCCTTCCTCTTGCCGTATCGAATTGGCCGCGATCCTGTTCCTCCCCGCTCGAACGATTCATGTCCACCTCCCCCTCCCCTTTCCACTCCGTCATGCTCCTCCATAACGAGACGATGTCTTGACCGTATCGATGATATCCTGGGCCTGCCCATTTGCCGTTCAAATCTTCCCAGCAGTGCACAGAGCCCTGCCAACCCGAGCGTTCGATGAGCGCCGTTTGAATCTTGGCTTTAACTAGCGTTTCCGGTAGGGGCAAATCGCTGGCAAGCGAATATAAAATCTGCATATGCGCTTCTATTGTCGCCTCCTCCATCCACTGAGCCAACGTAATGGGCCACCAATACGGTCCCGAGATCGGCTTCGTCCAGCCTCTCGTCTCGTACACGACCTGGCAATAGGCCACGTCCCCCCTGATTCCGTACCTGTTCCCCCATTTTAAGTACAGCTCCGCGACGTCAGGTGCGTTCGGGTTTCGTCTGCTTACGTAGGCTCGCATCCTTTCCGCCGAGCAGCACTCCTCTCCCAGCAGGGAAAGCTTGCCCGTAGGCTCCAGTTCGGGATGTCCGCGAAACACGGTGCCGACCTTTTCCATTATCCATGCTCCTTCCCTTCCGACTGCGCGTTGGGTTTGTCCAACTCCTTCTCTATACTCTATTCAGCAATTCACCGAGTTTGACCTTATTTACCAACCTGATACAATTAAATAGAGTTGTACCCACATGAAAATTTAAAATGTGCATAAATCTGTGGGTAACTAGGTAGTTATCCACAGATTTATGCACAGCATGTTAACAACGAATACACGTTCGCTGGTAGGGAGTAGGGAATATGACAGTTGCGGATGATGAAATGTGGATGAAAGAAGCCATTCGGCAAGCACGTCTGGCCGAAAATTTAGGGGAAGTACCCATTGGCGCGGTCATCGTACGAGAAGGGGTAATCGTAGGATCCGGATACAATCTGCGGGAAAGAGATCATGATCCGACGGCGCATGCCGAGTTGATCGCCATCCGGCAAGCAAGCTTAAATCTACAGGCTTGGCGCCTGCTTGGCTGTACGTTATATGTAACTCTAGAACCCTGTCCGATGTGCGCCGGTGCCATACTCCAATCGCGCGTCGAGCGCGTTGTCTACGGAGCTTCCGATCCAAAAGCAGGCTGCGTGGGAACGTTGATGGATTTGCTGCAAGACTCTCGTTTTAACCATGTGTCGCCTTGGACATCAGGAGTGCTTCACGAGGAGTGTTCGGCTTTGTTGACCGATTTCTTCCGTCGACTGCGAAGCCGATAATATTGTTACGTTGCAAACATTGCCCATCTTACGATATTCCGCTTCATCCTTGCGCAATCGTTGAAGCTGAATGATTAAGCGATCCGCTTCTTCACTAACCGCAACGATCTCTGGATCGGTCAAGCTGCCTATGTCGCTAGCCATTTCGCATAGACGGCTTTGCAGCAATTGGAGGCGTCTAATGAGGTGTGAGGTCTCCAAGTGAGTCATCTGACCGCTCCTTCTTTTATTTTAATCGTCAAGCGTTGCCATTCATCGATAGGAAATTTGAACTAAAATTATTATAGGACAAATTTATCCATATTTTTGTAGAAATGTGTCGAGGTTTTTACTGCATTTCTAATTTATTTTCCGACAAAGTTAGGTCGTTAATACTATGACAATAGTCGTATTCTGCATGTAAAAAGGACAAAGGAGGGACTCTATACCTTGAACAGTCGCATTTTATTGGTCGAGGACGATGAATCCCTTCATCGCGGGATCCAGTTTACTCTGCAGCAGGAAGGCTTCGAGGTTATTGGAGCTCATCGCTTGGCAGAAGCCAGAATCCTGCTACAAGAGCACGTTGTACAGCTCATCCTGCTCGACGTGCAGCTTCCTGACGGAAACGGATTCGACTTCTGTACCGAAATTCGCAGGCATTCCGATACTCCGATTATCTTCCTGACCGCAAGCGACCAAGAATTCGACATTGTCCGCGGTTTGGACCTCGGCGGTGACGATTATATTACGAAACCATTCCGGTTAAGGGAGTTCCTGTCGCGTGTTCAAGCCGTGCTTCGCCGACGTTCTCCCCTCGTCGCAGAGGAGAAAGCATCCATCGTAACCTCTGGAAATCTCTTGCTGAATATCGGAGAAATGAGACTGGAGAACAACGGACGGGACGTACCCCTTAGCATCACGGAATTTAGGTTGCTCGCCTTGTTCATGACCCATCCCCGTTCCGTGTTATCCAAGGATCAGATCATTCAGCATGTCTGGCCGGACGGAGCCGAAGTGCTGGATGACAATACGGTTGCCGTTAATATTCGCCGGCTGCGAGAGAAGATCGAGGATAATCCACAGACTCCGCAATTCATTGTCACCGTCAGGGGAGCCGGATACCGATGGAACGGATAGAAAAGAGTAAACTCGGAATGGCTAGACTGTGGCGTGACCCCTACATAAAGAAGCTTGTCCTCCTCCTAGTCGCAGCTATTTTCGTCGCGATCGCGTTACTCTGGATTTACGGCTTATATTCCACCGAGCGATTAAAGCAATCGTGGCTTGATAAGGAATCCGCGATGATCGGTAGCATTGCCTCCACCCGGCCGGAATTAGCCAATGAATGGGTTCGCCTTTTGTCCGATTCAGGGCAACCAACGGTGCAGGAACTGGAGTCGGGCAGGAAGCTATTGGAGGAATACGGTATAACCTCGGAGCTTGAAGCCCGCTGGCTACCCGCGATCGAACACTATCGATCCCATACGTTATGGACATTAATCAGCGGTACGGTTTTAGGATTCGCGATTCTAGCCTATTTCTTGCTTCGGCATGCCAGACGGCAACTCTTCGACATCCGAAACCTGGCGGTCGCTTTGGACGATACGGTCAAACATAATCAACCGATGAAATTCAGAATCTACGGTGAGGGGGAACTCGGCTTACTCGCGAATGGCGTCCAAGAGCTTTCCTTAAGGCTTAAGGAAACCATTGGACAGCTTAACCAAGACAAGGACTTCATGAAAGAGACGGTCGCGGACATCTCCCATCAATTAAAAACGCCGCTTGCTTCCCTTATGATCTACATTGATCTCTTGCGGGAAGGAAATATCGATTCGCAGCATTCGAAGGAATTCTTGGATACATGCAAGCGTGAATTGGATCGGATGGAGTGGTTGACCCTTACCCTTCTGAAGATCGCCAGACTGGAAGCCGACGCGCTCGAAATGAGCCTGAAAAGCGCCTCTCTCTTGGCGACCGTCACAAGCGCGATCGAAACGATACAACGCTTGGCCGCAGAGAAAGGAATCACGATTGAGATCGAGCATTCCGACGAGAGTCTTAGCTTGTATCAAGATTCTCATTGGCTCGCCGAAGCGATCGCGAACGTGCTAAAGAACGCCGTAGAGCATAGTCCGGAGAAAAGCCGGATTACGGTGACTTGGGAGCGGACTCCCGTGTTCATACGCTTGCGTATCATCGATCGGGGGTTCGGAATAGAAGAGCAGCATCTTCCTCATATTTTCAAAAAATTTTATCGGGTTTCCGGCGGCGGCCATGGCGTCGGGCTTGGCTTGCCATTGTCCAAATCCATTGTCGAAAGGCACGGCGGCATGCTCACCGCAGCACCCAATCCGAAGGGCGGTACTATCATGACCATGACGCTGCCCCTAAACCCACTGCCGATTGAATCTCCCCTTACGAATCTGTAAGCTTCCGCCCCCCTTGCCCGTAAGATTGCCGCGATATACTGGATTCGTAGCTAGGAGAATTGCCGGGGCTCGCACGGCCGGCAAATTCGAATCCCATATTCGGAGGATGAACAATCGATGAACGTAATATCCGTAGATGGATTAAGTAAATCATATGGCAAGGGCGGCACTCGGGTCGACGCTTTGAAGGACGTTTCCTTCTCGATTAAGCAAGGGGAATTCGTAGCCGTGGTCGGGGCAAGCGGCTCGGGGAAAAGTACGCTGCTTCATATGCTTGGAGGATTGGATAGACCGACTAACGGATATGTCCACATAGACGGGGAGGATCTTTATGGCCTCAAAGAGAAGGAACGGGCAGTCTTTCGCCGTCGCAAAATCGGCTTTATTTTCCAATCGTATAACTTAATACCCGTTCTGAACGTTGAAGAGAACATTCAACTGCCGCTTCTCCTCGATCATCGCCAGCCCGACAAGGTGTTCGTCAACGATCTTATCCACACGCTCGGACTTCAAGATCGCCGCAAGCATTTGCCTTCCGAGCTATCAGGGGGACAACAACAGAGAGTGGCTATAGGGCGTGCCCTGGCTTATCGTCCCGCCATCGTACTGGCGGATGAGCCGACCGGTAACCTTGATACCCGGAACGGGCAGGAAGTCATCGAGCTGCTGAAGCTTGCCGTAAGGCAGTACCACCAAACGGTTGTCGTGATCACCCACGACATGAACGTCGCCGCGGAGGCTGACCGCGTCCTGACTTTGCAGGACGGCCTGCTCATTAGCGATTCGAGCAGCGTCGGGAGAAGCCTATGAAAAGCTATGGCGCAATGGCGGGACGATATCTGAAGCAACAACGAAGGAAATCTATTTTAACCATCGTCGGTATCCTGCTATCCGTGGCTTTGATCAGCGCACTGGGAACGATGGGACAGGCGTTAAAGGACAATGTCATTCTTAACGCCAAATATAACGACGGCTCCTTCTATTTCGGTTATACCGAGTCCAGTCCCGATCTCTACGCGAAGCTGGAGAAGCACATCCTTGTCGATCAATTAGGCATCTACCGCAAGGGCGGCGAAATTCCGCTGCAGGACGATTATTCCATTACGATCGATAAGACGGACAAAGACGGATTTCGGCTTCTCCCCATTCACCTTCAGGATGGGCGGATGCCTACGGCCAAGGACGAGATTGTCGTCGAGCAGTGGATACTCGATCGGCTTCCGGGTACCCCCAAGCTGAACGGAGTAGCGGAATTGAAGGATACGGACGGAACTACGCGCTCCTATCGGATCGTAGGCGTTCTGAACAATCAACAGACAAGCCAAACCAACGGTTCGTCCAAGGCGTACGCGTTCTCCGATTCGTCCGATATCGCGTTGGATTCCGGTACGCAATTGCTTCTCACCCTGAAGCCGGGGGTCGATATTAACCAACAAATCGAAAGCTTCAAGAAGCTTAATCCAAGCTTCTTTACTAACGATGATCTGTTGATTTTTATGGGAGAGTCGGGCGACAGCCGATTAAACAGCACGCTTATGATTATATTCAGTACGTTAGTCGGACTTGTAGTTCTCTCGACCGTAGCCGTCATATACAACGCCTTTCACATAGCCGTTCTCGAGAGAATCAGACAGTTCGGTCTGCTGCGAACGATCGGCGCCTCGCCGGGTCAAATCCGCAGCATCGTGTTTCGCGAAGCAACCGTACTGTCCGCTATCGGCGTGCCGCTCGGCTTGTTAGTCGGATGGTTCGGCTTATGGTTCACGCTATCGATTATGACCCAAAACGGGATGAAAATCATGACGATGGACTCATTCGAGCTAACATTCCACTGGTGGATCATGGGCGGAAGCTTCATCATCGGATTCGCCGCCGTATATCTAGCGGCTTGGCTCCCGGCCCGTAAAGCTTCCAGCGTATCGCCGGTCGAAGCCGTTAAAGGCGCCGGCAGCATTGTAAGAGAGTCCTTTAGACACGTTCGTACTCCATCGCTCCTTAGCCTAATGGGCATTGAAGGTCGGATGGCCTCGAATAACATTCGCCGGAATCGGGCTAAGTTCCGGATTACGACCTTCTCTATCGTCATCAGCGTCACTCTGTTTGTCGTATTTCATTATTTTACCCAGCAATCCTTGACTATGACGACAACGACGAACGAAAATGACCGTCTCGCGTTTCAATTGCTATCCAACTCCTCCATTGAGGAAGACGGTAGTTCTCCGCAATTATCCGATGTCGTCTCGGACAATGTAATGCGGCAGCTTGGAGAGCTTCCAGGGGTATACAGGGTTTATGGAAATTATCAGAAGCTTAACTATCAAGTCTTAGTGCCCGACGAGAAATTGAATAAGGATTACGTGCAGAAGACGGGCAATTCATTCGAACGGATTAACGATAGGAATACGGTTTACTCCGATATGTATTTGTACGATACGGCAAGGCTTAAGGAAGCGGCCAAATACCTGCAGTCGGGCACCGTAGACCCCATGAAGCTAGCCGAAGGCGATGGAGTGATCCTCGTGCAGACGGTCAAACCGATGACGGTAGACGATAAAAGAGAACTTATGCCTATTACTCGCTACAAGGTCGGTGACAAGCTGACCGTCATGGGCGAATACTCCGCATCGCCAACGGCTCGACAGCTTCGCGAGGTTACGGTTGCCGGAATACTCAAGCAATCTCCATTCGAATCGCCTTATCAAGAAAATACTTTGGTTGTAATCGCTACGAAACCGACCTTCGCCAAGCTCGTGACCGCCGATTCGCAATCCGTTTATACGAAAGCTTACGGAACCGCGAGACTTGGACTGGATATCGCGATCGAGGATGGTGCGAATTCAGGCCCGATAAAACAAGAGCTCGAACAGATCGCCCGAACAATACCCGGTAGTCGTCTCGTGGATATTGCGGCAGAACAGAAGGAAACTCGCAATTACAATCTCCAGATGAAGATCTTCGTCTACAGCTTCTTATCCATCATTGGCGTAATCGGAAGCTTGAATATTATCAACACGGTTCAGACCAACCTACTCCTTAGACGCAAAGAGATCGGCTTACTGCAGGCCGTGGGCATGACTATGGGACAGATACGGCGGATGGCCTCTGCGGAGGGCGTATGGTTCGGGGTCATCGGAAGCTTCTGGGGTATCCTACTCGGCCTTGGGCTAAGCTACTTTCTGTACAAACGGTTAAATTACGTACGGGGGTTTCCTTTCGATTTCCCGTGGGAGGCATCGCTGATCGCTTGCGGTATTGCTATGCTTGTCGGGCTGCTTTCCGTGCAAACGCCGCTAAGACGGATGGCAAAGGCGAATTTGCTCGAGGAATTGCGGGAAGAAGCTTAAACAAGGAGAGCGCCTGACGGCGTTCAAGGAAACAGTGGTCGTAGTCCGTTATCCTACGTGCCATAGTCGGAAAATCCGACTATGGCGCGGCATCGCGTGGGTTTGGGTTTGTTATGGTCGGATCTGCCGACTATGGTGCGGAATCGCGTGGGTTGGGGTTTTTGTTATGGTCGGAATTACCGACTATGGCGCGGCATCGCGTGGGTTTGGGCTTGTTATAGTCGGAATTGCCGACTATGGCAGCGGCATCGCGTGGGTTGGTGCTTGTTATGGTCGGAATTGCCGACTATGGCAGCGGCATCGCGTGGGTTTGGGCTTGTTATAGTCGGAATTGCCGACTATGGCAGCGGCATCGCGTAAGGTCGGGTTTGTTATGGTCGGAAAATCCGACAATGGCGCGGAATCGCTGGGGTTGGGTTTGTATAGTCTAGACGCAAACCGAAAATTAAAGGGAGAAACGCTAGCCGCTTGTCGGCTTGGGGATCTCCCTTCTCGTCGTCTTCATCGCTTCGCGATCGCGCTCGTGCCGCGAATAACCAGCTCCGTCGGCACGATCTCTTCCGGTGGCGGAAGCGCGTCGTCGTTAATGAGCTCGTCGAGAAGCTCTATCGACCTTCGGCCGATCATCGTCATATTCTGGCGAACCGTCGTCAGAGCAGGCCTGATCACGCTCGCGATCTCGATATCGTCGAATCCGATAACCGAGATATCCTCGGGTACGGATAATCCCGCATCATGAATCGCGTCCAAAGCTCCGACGGCGCTTAAGTCCGAACAGCAGATAACGGCCGTCGGAGGCTCCGGGAGAGCTAATAGAGTCTTCATGGCCAGATATCCCGTTTCCCTCGTGAAATCCCCATCCGCGATATAGTCCTCGCGATAAGGAATATTGGCCCGTTCCAGGCCGATCCGATATCCTTGCAGCCGTTGCTTGCTTGCGTACGCCTCTTTGTCGCCGGATAAGAAGGAAATTTTATGATGATGAAGTCCGATTAAATATTGAACGGTTCTCTCCGTTGCCGCTTCGTTATCCGAACTGATGTAGCCGGCGCGTCCTTGCTTAACATCCAGGTCGATGAATACCGTGGGAATGCCGGACCGGATCAGTTCGTCGAAATTCATTTCCTCTCGCTGGAAGCCGAAGACGACGACTCCTTCCGCATTGCGGCTCTGGCAATGACGTACGAAGCTATAATCCTTGCTCCTAGAGAACTGCGCCAAGTAAATTAAGTCATAGCCCTTGGATTTCAAGGCTTGTTCCATCCCGGACAAGATTTGGTTGAAGAACGGATGCGCCAGGCTCGTCGTCAGGAAAATTCCGATCGTCATGGATCGACGTCCGACTAACGAACGCGCCGCGGAATTCGGGTAAAATTGCATGTCCTTAACGAATTGCAGGACTCTCTCTTTGGTATTCTCGTTCACCGTCGTATACCCGTTCAGCACCTTGGATACGGTCGCGACGGAGACTCCGGCCGCTTTGGCGACATCCCTTATTTTCGTAGCCACGTAGCACCCACCCCGCTTGATTGCGCAAATACATTCTGATGTTATCACAATGTTTGGCGGGATTCTATTGTTTGCGCGGCTCTTTGTGTTATAATGAAAACCATTGTGGCTCCGTAGCTCAGCGGATAGAGCGACGGTTTCCTAAACCGCAGGTCACAGGTTCAATTCCTGTCGGGGCCGCCATACTTAAAATGTTGAAGAACCGCGCTGTTGCGCGGTTCTTTTTGTTTTTGGATTCCATCAAAGCGCGAATACGAAGAAGAGGGCTCCGCAGAACCCTCCTCAGCCATTATAAAAAGGAATGGATGCCGCGAAGGCGGAACAGGCCGAGCGTTTGTCCGACCGTCATCGTACCGGCGGGACGGAATGCGTCGCTTAACAGATAGTTCAGGATTTCGCCGAACAAATAGGCGCTCTCGGGGCGTTTCCAATCGTCCGGTTCTCTTAGCGCAAGGCTCGTCACGAACAGTTTCCCGCGCCCGACGTTCGCTTCGAACATATACGTCAGCTTCTTTGCGCGATTGAAATTGTCTATGACTTCAATGATGGGCTCGACGCCCGGGACGGCATCCAGACTGATTGCCGGCGAACCGTTGAACAGATGGTACCATTGCCAATCGGACTTTCCGTCGTGAGGGAACTGACCCAGCGCCGGATGCGGATGGACGATGGCGCCCATCGTGCCGCCGACCTGCTCGGAGAACATTAGGTAATTCCAGAATACCGGCAAGTATTTGGTCGCAACGGCATCGTACGTTTCGCTCCCCCCGGCGAACAGCCAGACATGACCGCCATTCGCCATATACTGGAGCACGTTGGTCGTCAACCGCTCGACGATCGCCAGCTTGACCCCCCGCTCTCGCGGATCAACAAAAGGATCGAAGCGACTGTTCGGCTCGACCGTCGCCCCGTACAATGCGGTCTTCATCGCCGGGACGCCGCTCCACACCGACGAAGCTTGATCGTAACGCCCAACGACCGGGAACGACCAGAAAGTCCACTCGTTACGGATCGACCGCGGACCGGCCGCCAACTCTACGCCGTCCGGATCCTCGAACCACGCCTCTAGCACAATTGCTTGAGCCGTCGCCCCGGCAGGCGCGCAGACGCGGACTGTCCCCGCCTCCTCTACCTCGCCTCTGGCAATACCTTCTAAGCGCAACTCGCCTTCCGCGAGAGTGTCGTACCCGTTTCGCAACCGCCAACCGATACGTCCGGACAGCATGTCCTCCCGGCCGTAATGCGAAACCATCAATCGGATATCCGTCGCTTCTCCGGCGAATAAAGTCCTCCCCTGGCATGACATCAGCAGCACGGTCGGCGCGTTGAAATCGAGCACCCGTTCCGGCGTTATGATTCCCTTGCTGTCCCAGAACACGTCCAGTAAGCCGGTTGTCGCATGGCCTTGCCCGGGGAAATCGCGAATATCCAGCAGCTGTACGCCAGCCGCACCGGGAGTTCGCCGAACCCGCTCCATCGCTTCCTTCAAGGAACGGGTCTGATGCACGCCGGTCGCATCGATCAATTGATCGATGCGTTTGTCCAAGCCTTTTTCCGCCAGCGTCTCTTCGACGGTCTCCAGCCATGTCGGCCTTAGCACGCCGGTATACTTCACCTTCTCCTGCGGACGAACATACATCGAGAACTGCGCATGCTCGTGCCCGATGACCGGCTTGCCGGACAACCGCGTAACGGCCGAGAAATTCCGATTCGTCGCCGGCATAGCAATCTCTTCCGTGCGCAACGGCTTATGCCAGTTAAAGGAATGAATGAAGAAATCCCCTTCGCGGTCTTGCTCCGGCAACTGGCCGAAGCCGGTATTGTCCGTGACAAGCCTTGTCCCATCCAGGCTGCGAGCCAGCCGGACAAGCTCGTTTAACCTTTCGTGGCCGTTGTCCTCGATCAGCTCGTTTCCCATGGAAAACATAACGAAGGAGGGGTGAGCGTTCAACCTCTCGTAGATGCGCAAGAGCTCGGCTTCGAAGAAGGCATCCGCTTCCTTGAGAGGTTGAGCGCCTCGCGGCTGATAGAACGCGGACCAGTGCGGCAGCTCGGTCTGAACGAGCATGCCCGCTTCGTCCGCCGCCTCCCAGAACGGCTCGGGAGCGTTCCAGCCATGCAGCCGGACATGATTGAAGCCATATGACTTTGCAATGCGGAACTGTCTCTCGTAATGATCCTTTTCCCAAACCGGGTATCCGGTAAGCGGGAACACGCAGCAATCGACGTATCCGCGCAGGAACACCGGACGCTCGTTTAGGCATATTTGCTGTCCCGATCCTTCGAACAAGCGAAAGCCGGTTCGACGAACAACGCGGTCGATTATCGCGCTGTCTCGCAGCAATAAGATCTCCGCCTCATACAGCCGCGGATCGTTGTCCGACCACAATACCGGTTCGTCCCCAAGAGCGCAGATCAGACTCCCCGCCCCGTTCGAACAAGGAGTCTCCGTTTCGAAAACATTTCCATCCGGGGACTTGAACCTCACTCGGATCCTATACTCTACTCCGGCAGCCTCCGTTTGCAAGACGTCGCCTACGGCGCTTATCCGACAATGAAAGGCGCGCCCCTTAAGATCGGGCGTTAAGGCGATGCTGCCTATTCGTATGGCGGGAAGCTTCTCCAGACGCGCGCCGCCGGTAATGCCGCCCCAATTGGTGGCCGTATGCCGCGTATGAATATGGCTGTCCTCCAGCGGAAGCAGCATCCGATTGTCCACTCTAACAAGAAACTCGTTATCCCCTTCAATCAGTGCGCCTCCCACATCATGGACGTGAGCGACGGACAAGCTCAACTGCCGTCCGACATGAACCCCGTTCACCCAAACGTCCGTCGACCAGCGCGCGCCCGACAGCACCAATTGCCATTCGTTCGATTCATTGCCAAGCTCTACTCGTACTTCTCTGCGATACCACCCGGCGCCGACATACTCCCGAATCTTGGTCCATGTATCGATCTGCAGCATCGGCGGCTCCTCGCCGAATCCCTGCTCCTCCCAGGACCCGGGCACCCGAATCGCCGCCGTAAAGAGCTCGGCATCCGGCGGCGTATCCGAGAAACGGTCTTCCGGATCCAATACGAATTGCCATTGCCCGTCTAGCATGATTTCCTGTCTTCCCATCTCCGCAACCGTCCTTTCTCGACCTCTAGTCGAAGCAAAGACCGCCCGATCCGGACGGCCTCGCAACCCATCAAATTCAACCTCAACCTTTGACCGCTCCGGCGGTCAGTCCCTTCATGAACGTCCTCGACCCGAGCACGAACAGCAGTAGCACCGGCACTGTCGTCATCGTCAGAGCCGCCATCCGGGCAGCGTAATCGGTCCGATGCACAATGCCGAGGTTCGAAATGAACACGGGTAACGTGTACCATTCCGACTTATTGATCGTAACCAGCGGTAGAAGGTAGTTATTCCACGACCAGAGAAATACTAGGGTCGCTAGCGTAGCCAGACCCGGCTTGACGATCGGCAGCACGATGCGGAAGAAGATTCCGGGCTCGGAGCAGCCGTCGATGCGCGCGCATTCGATCAAGTCGTTCGGAATCGCGTCCCTCATGAACTGGATCATGAAGAAAGCTCCGAACGGGAATGCCCCCCATATGAGGATGACCGGCCATAGCGTGTTGCCTACGCCTATGTTCCTCATTTCGATAATGTACCCGATCAATCCGACCTGCGTCGGCACCATCATCGTGAGTACGACGAACGTTTGCAGCCATCTGCGCCCGTGGAACTCGAACTTCGCCACCGCATAGCCGATCAACGTGCTGGTTAGGGTAGCAAGGACGACGGATGCGACGGATACGATCAAGCTGTTCGAGTATACTCGCCCGAAATCGGCTGCCAATACCGTTCGTAAGTTTGCCATCAAATGATCGCCAGGCCAAATGGGAATGCCCTTGAATAAGTCTTCATTATAGTGAGTGCTCATGACGATCATGATGTAGAAAGGAAACAGCGACAGCAGAGAGACGACGGCCAAGCCGATCCATTTGATCATCTTCATCGTTTGTCCTCCTTAGGCGCCGTTAACCGATAGCTGGCAATGGAGAAGAGCAGGATCAGCAAGAATAGCGAATACGCGATCGCCGAAGCATAGCCGAAACGGGTATTGGAAATGAACGATTCGTCCACGAATTTCCATATAATCGTAAGCGCGGAATTATCCGGACCGCCCACTTGGGCCGACCCCGACCAGCCGCCGTAGAGCAGTTTCGGCTCGTCGAACAATTGAAATCCGCTGATAACGGACGTAACGACAAGGAATACGGTAATGTTACGAAGCAATGGCATCGTAATCGTACGGAAAGTATGCAGTCCCGTGGAGCCGTCCACTTTAGCAGCTTCATAGACGTCTTGCGGTATAATCGTCATTCCGGCCATATAGATGATCATGAAATACCCGAGGTTGCGCCATACGACCATCAAAGCGATTATCGCCCGTGAGCCCCATTCGTCCTGAAGCCAATAGAAACCTTCTTCCAGTATGCCGACCTTCGTCAGGAACAAGTTCACGAGACCGGTCTGCCAATCGAACAGGTAGGAGAAAATGAAGCCGATCGCTACAGGGGTCGTGATGTAAGGCAACACGTTAATCGTCTGGATCAAATTCTTCCCTCGAACGAGATGAAACGTCCAATAAGCGAGCGTGAGACCTAGGATCAAGGTCACCGGAATGAACATGCCCATCATGATCAGCGTATTCCACAACGACTTGATGAAGAGCGGGTCGTTCGTCCATAGCTGGACGTAATTCTTGAAACCGATAAAGCTTCTGTCGCTAATGCCATTCCAATCGTAAAGGCTAAGCACGAACGAATAGATGACAGGGTATAATTGGAAAGCCGCATACGTCAACACAAACGGCAGCGAGAAAAGATAGGGCCACATGCGTGGCCCCCATTTGCGTTTGCGGGATACGGCGGAAGATACGCTCATCTGTTCCGCACCTCGTTTTGCCGTTTATTTTACTTGATGGTCGCGCCGTTCGCCTTGATCTTAGTTTCATCGATGAATTTCTTAAGCGCGGATTCGGCGGTTGCCGATCCATCCTTCGTCCATAGCGGGTACAGCGCGTTAAATACGGAATCCACTACGGAATCGTATTGGGATTGCGGCTCGCCCTGCACCTCGGGCACGATCTCATCCATGAAATAGCTTGCCAAATTCTGGCCGCCGAAGAATTCGTCGTATGGTCCCGGCGCTTCGATAAGCGCTTTCTGAGTTTCGTAGAAAGACTTCGAGCTAGTCATGTTGCCGAACGTCTTGAAGTTATATGCGGAACCTTCGTCCGACAAGTAAGCGTATTGAATGAATGCCCATGCCGCATCTTTCACTTTGCTGTCCTTATAGATACCGACAGCCGTTCCACCGCGCGTGAACCCGCCTTCCGGTGCCTTGACGAGGCCCCAGTGGCCGGAACCGTCCGGATCGTTCGCCGCAATGTGCCACTTAGCGCCCCACGGTGCCATCGGATAGAACATGAACTCTCCCTTAGCCATCGATGAAGACCAGGCAGGCGTCCACAGCTCGTTCTTGCCGAGAATGCCGGCATCTTTCATTTGAAACAGCTTCTGCAGCGGTTTCTGCAGCTTAGTCGTCAGATCGATTTCAGTCCCGTTAACGTAAGAACCGAAGTTCTGACCCTTAAGTGCGAGGAAGGCGTCGCCTAGACCTGGGAACATAAGCACTTTACCGCCGCTCTTGTCCTTTAACTCGGTCCCTTTTGCGATGAAATCGTCCCAAGTGGGAATCATAGCCGCGATCTCGGCCGGATCGTCGGTGCCCCAATATTGCTTAGCCAAGTCTCTGCGATAAGCGAAACCCGCCGGAGTCAGCGACTGATCGACCGCGATTACCTCACCCTTGGAATTGGAAACGTAAGGCAGCACGTAATCGACGATGGTGCTCTTGTCGAAGTTATAAGGCGCCGCTTCGAGATTGTCCAACACATCCAGATCGAACAGCTTACCGCGATAAGCCGATTCGCCGAGAATGACGTCCGGTACGTCGGAACCGGAAGCGATGCCGCTCTGAAGCTTCTGCAAGTAATCGTTCGGGTTGACGACGGTCACTTCAACCTTGATGTTCGGATATTTCTTGTTGAATTCCGCGATCATGCCGGTCTGGAACGCTTCGTCCCAATCCCATACTTTGACGGTGCCGCTCATTTGGGCCGGATCCGCTTCCGCGGAAGATCCCGTCGATGCGGCCGGGCTTCCTTCGGTTGACGAAGACGCGGATGGAGACGCGTTATCGTTATTACCGCCGCATGCCGCAAGCAATCCCGTCAGCATCAGCACGGCCATCAAGCCGGATAAGCCTTTGGCCATTCTCTTTTTTTTCATTTTGTACAATCCCCCCAAGAAGATGATGAAAGCGTTTCTCGTCTTTAATCTTACTCCCGGGTCCAGCTTCGTCGTAACGAGTCAAACCGGAGATTTTGTATAAAATCCGGCGGTCGGACCGATCAAGAGGATTCGTTAACCGGCCCTGCTAGCGGAATACGAATCCGAACGACCGTCCCTACATCCTTCTCGCTGCTCACCTCTAACCGCGCTGCCGCTCCGAAATCGGTGTATAGCCTGTCCCGAATATTGGACAGCCCGATTCCTCTCGTTCGGTCCGTGCTCTTAGGCAAGTTGCTCTCCTCCGAGTCCGAGGTATCCATTCCCCTGCCGTTATCCTCGACTTCGAGACACATCTGCGCGTCGTCCCGGTAAGCGCGAACGATGATCTTGCCCTCTTCCCGATCGGAAGGGATGATCCCGTGCACGATGGCATTCTCCACGATCGGCTGCATCGCCATTCTAGGAACGGGTTGACCGAGAAGCGCGTCTTCAAGCTCCCAGATCAGCCGGAAGCGACCGGGATAACGGGTTTGTTGAATAACCGCGTATTTATCGACGATTTGCTTCTCCTCGGCCAGCGATGCCCGAACCGCCCCTTCGCCGGTTTTGATCGTATCCTGCAGAATGCCGATCAGCGCTTGCGTGACTTCAACGACTTGCCCATTGCGGTTAGCGTGCGACAAATAGATGACCGTATTGAGCGTGTTGTACACAAAGTGGGGATTAATCTGCGCCATCAACAGGTCGATCTGCATTTTGCGCTTCGTCTCTTCGTTACGAATCGAAGTATCTACTAGATGACGGAGATCCTCCACCATTCGGTTGAATCCTGCTCCCAATATTTCCAACTCGTCCCCGCTTCGAATTGCGACGCTCGTTCCTAAGTCTCCTACCGCTACCCGCTTCATCGCGTTGGTAAGCCGAATCAAAGGCTTAGTCAGATTGACGATGATCGGCAACATGACGACCAAGGTGACGGCGATGCCGCTTAGAATGATAACGATGTAAAAGTAGAAAATCCGATTGATTTTCTCGAATAGTCTCGACTTCGACAGCAGCGCCGCTTGTTTCCAGTCTTGGTTCATCGTCTCGTCGGTCAGAACGATCCGGTCGGCATCCTCCCGAAACGATTGGCCGGAGCGCAGCGCCTCCTTCATGGATTCTTCGTCCGACGGCTGCAGCTCTTTGCCCGTTGAATACAATAGCGCGTTGGCGCCCGTGAACAGCTCTATTTGCTCGAAGTCCCTCGAGCTTTGAAGGAATACGTTCGACAATTCCGAATAGGCGATGTCGAGGACCAAATAACTGTCGGCAGACGTCTGCTGGCCGATCGGGCGATACTGCAACACGTAGCTGAAAACTTGACGGTTGCCGCTGATGAAGAAGAACGGATGCGGCTCCGAGTAATTCCGGCGCGAATCTTTCATTTTCACGAACCAATCCTGCTTCACGTATTCGGCGAAATAGTCCTCGTACCCGCTATAATTCGAGAACGTCCCCCCGTCCGGACGCACGATTAACACGTTCAGAATAAAGTTGTTAAGCGCAACGAACCGTCCCAGCTTATCTTGAACGGCCTGCTTGCGGAAATATTCGGTTTCGATGTCCGGACCGGCGCGCGCATATACAAGTTCGGTAATCTCCTCGTCCGATACGATATACTCCGCCGTCTTCATGACCTGCTCTTGGACTTTGTTCAGTTGGAACGAGATTTGCGCCAGCTTAGTCCGACTGTCTCGGATCGATTGTTCGCGAATGATGCCCCGTGCATAGTCGTATATGAAAAAACCGCTAACGATTAGCGAGAACGAGACAACGAGCGCCGTACTAAGAATTATTTTGTTGCGGATCTTCATTCGCACGGACGCTCACCTCTGCCTCTCCGTGTATTCAAGCGGGCTCATGCCTTTCGACTTACGGAATACTTGGCTGAAATATTGGCTGTTACGGAAACCCACGCGCTCCGCGATTTCGTACACCTTAAGCTTTCCATCGTCGAGCATAGCCGATGCGCGTTCCATTCGAATATCGGTTAACCGGTCGAGTACCGTCTGGCCAGTCTCCTCCTTGAACATGTGTCGCAGGTAGTCCCGGCTGATTCCGAGCTGCCTTGCAACCGTATCGGTATCGACGGACGCATCGGCATAATGCTTCTCCATGTAATCCAGCGCTTGGCGAACTTTACGGGACATTACGGACTGAACGCTATTGGATGCGTGAAGTACATCCAACTCGGCTGCAAACCAAGCCTGTATACCGTCCAGCGAAGACCATCCCGACGAATCGATCTGCCCCGACGACCACGCCTCCGCAAGCGAAGGCCGGTGAACCGAAGTTCTCACCCTATTTAATGCTGCCGCCAATTGTCTGCAAAGATAGCTGAATCCGGTTATATCTCTCGCTTCAGCCGCTTGCCCGAACAACTCCTTCAATTCCCGCATCGCATCCTCGAGCCGGAATGCGGACAAAGCATCTCTTATCCGGGAGACGCCCTCCTCCCAAGCCCACGAATGCGCGGAAATGTCCTCCTGACGAATCTCGTTTAATCGAAAAGTATGTCTAGGACCGTAGAAGACGGATCGGGATAGCCATCGCATGGCCTCGGCTACCTTACCCGGCACTTCCGTTCTGTCCCTGATTCCATAGGCGATCGCCATGGTCGCCGTGACTCCGGTCATTCGCTCCATCACTCGTCTAGCGGAAACAGCTTTATCCTCGAGCAGCTCCCGTAGCTTTCCCTCTCCTCTGCTGGATTCGTCCGCACCGATCAGGACGAAGTGGCTATCTAGAAACCGTACCGCGAACATCCACTCCCGGCTTCCTCCCTCAGGCCAATCCATTGGCAGTTCCAAGCCATTCGGCAACTCGTCGGACGTGATCCCGCTCATTAAAGGATAGGGGCGATCGGACTGAAGCACGACCAAATGAAGCGCTCCGGACGGCTCGCCGTTATTCCCCGCGCCCGCAAGCGTCCTCCATTGCCCGTCCGTTATCGGCCGGCCTCCGAGCCAGTCTACCAGCAGTCGGCTCAGGTCTCCGTCCCTCTGTCTCCTAACGTTCTCGATCTCCTGCCTCAAGCCGCCCAATTCGCGTTTCAGCGTCTCCGCATCCAGCTCATGCTTAACCCAGTAGTTGGACACGCCAAGCTTGACCGCTTCCTTGGCATATTCGAATTCCTTGTAGGAGGTTAGCAACACGATTCTTGAGACCGTTCCCTGCGCGGCCAACTGTCTGCAAAGCTCCAATCCATCCATCCCGGGCATTACGATGTCTAAGATTGCCAGGTCCGCATGATACTCCCGCGCCAATTCGGGCGCCTTCGAAGGATTCGTAGTCGTACAAACGATCTCGTAGCCGAGTAGCTGCCACGGAACGAGCCGACGTATATGTTCAATCGCGAGAATCTCGTCGTCGACGATCATGACTTTCACTGGTTTCATAGTGCTTGCTCCCTTCCTCGACATGAAAATATCATCCGTCATCCACCCCGTTGTCGTCAAATGTCGATAGCTTATTAAACGAAATCGCCGTATGCACACCACCTTGAACAGTTTACCGATAACCGAAAAAACGGGACAAATCAGAGAATGATTCCTGATTTGTCCCGCTTTGGTGTTCCGTCATTCTTTACTTATTACTTCTGCATAGCCGTAATAATCAATTTCGAGATTTCGGCGCGCGTCACGCTCGACTTCGGATCGTAACGATTGCCGCCTTTGCCGTTGACCAGTCCCAGGGCTTGCGCGCTGCGGATGGAGGCTTGGGCCCAAGTCGATGCTTTGCCGATATCGGCGAAATCCGTTCCGGCCGCAACAGGTATGTCGGCTTTATGTTCATACTGATAGAATCTCAGTAAGATAACCGCCGCTTCCTCGCGGGTGATGATATCGGACGGACGGAATAGACCTTTGTTGCCTTCGATGATGCCAAGCTCGCTTGCCTTGGCAACGTAAGAAGTATAGTACATGCCCGGCTTAATGTCCTTAAACGGATTGGTAGAAACCGGTTTGCCAAAGCCTAGGGCTTTGACGGCCATCACGGCGAAATCCGCACGCGTTACGGCTTTGTTCGGAGCGAAGTGATTCGCATCCACGCCGTCGATAATATGTTTCGCGGCTAGTTTCTGCGTATACGATTCCGCCCAATTTCCTGCCATGTCCACGAAGTTCTTATGATATTCAAGAACCGCGAACTCGGAGAAATGGTTCGTTTCGAAGCTTACCGCCTTACCGACGAACTTGCCGCCCATATACTCGACTTGATCGCCGTTCAGGAAGTAGACTCCGGCATAATCGGGATCCAAGTCTGCAAGCTGCTCGGAAGTCAATGTCCGCTCAACCTTAAGGTCTTCTCCGAATTGGTGCAGTTGAGTTTCTACGCCGTTCTTAGTTGCCACGAGCTGAAGATTAAATACTAGACCCGTTGCGGAGTAATCCTTATTCTGACCGATCGCTCCCGCGATATCGCTCGGGTTTACCGCGTTCTCGGCCGTATCTACCTTAAGCGTCAGGTAATCCGCTCCGTCGGCATTGGCAGGCAAGGCCGTAGCGGGAACCATGAGCGTAAAGTTAGGAGTTACGATCTTCAGGGTGGACTCTTTAAGCCGCGCGGATGCTATGCCTTTGCCGCTTAACTGAAGCTTGAATTGCCCATTGTCGACGGACAATCCGTCCAATTGAATTTCGATAACCGTCGAGGATTTACCGTCGATGGCTTTCACGATGGAATCCTCGTCGACGCTATAGCTTTGATCCGCTAAAGGCTTCACATGGATGACTTTATCGGCCAGAGTAGGAATGACCACTCCGCCTCCAGAGCTCGCCGTCGTGCGGGTAGTAAATTTCCAAATCTCCGACAGTTTGTTACCAGAATTCGCGTCCTCGGCCAGCGCGTACCATTCGTAGGTAGAGTTCGGAGCTAGTCCGCTCCACTGGGCGGATACTTCGCTGCCGCTCTTGACCCCTGGCTTCTTCGCAATCAGTTGGTCCGAGTATACCCTTACGCCTACGTAATCGGTGGCCACTCGTTTCGTTACCGATTCAAGATTCAAGTCGATCGAGAACTCGTCCTTATTCCCGTCAGTCTCGGGATTATAGTAGTTATAATCGTCCAAGTACGGGGAATACGACTTGACGTGGACTTTGTTGTTCGCCATGTCGAATTGCAACAATCGGATATATCCGAGTCCGCCTTCCGGCGCTCCTTGATAATCGGCAAGCATTTGATAGACGGTGCGATCGGTTACGCCGTCGTTGTTGTCGTCGATTTTGTCGGGAAGCAACTGCGAGTTGTGATAATGTCCGGAAAGAACGGCAAACACGTTTTTATTCGGTATGACGACTCTTTCGAATACTTTATCCGCCATCGGCGCGCGAATACCGGATACGAGAAGGTATTCGTGGAAGTTCAGAATCGCTTTGCGATTCGGATACTTGGCCAGGACTTCGTTAATCCAATCGATTTCCTTGTCTCCGTAGCCCCAACCCATATATACGATAATGAAGTCGTTGCCGTTCGAGGAAACCAGATCGTAATGTCCTTTGTTGTTCTCGTAGGATTCGCCGTAAGTAGGCTCGTCCTTGAAACGATCTTCTCCGAAATACTGATTATAGTAACTGTAGTCGTTCGTCTGATGCATGACGTCGTGGTTGCCGGCAAGCACGCCGTAAGGAATGTTGGCTTCTTCGATCACCTTCATGTCCTTGTCGGCTTCTTGCCATTGATAGTCTTGATCGGCATTATCGACGATGTCGCCCGTGTGGATGACGTATTTGATTTTTTCTTTCTCTTTATTGTCGGCGATCCATTTCACGATTCCTTGATAGATGTAAGGATAACTCTTCGAATAATATTGCGTATCCGACATCCAAGCGAACGTGAAGTCGTAATTTTCTTGGCTGATCGGACCAGCCTTCTCCATGGTGATCTCGTCTTGACTGATTGGACTAGCATTCTCCACGGCGATCTCGTCTTGGATCATAACGTGAATTGTCGAACTCTTCGCGTAGTCTCCTGCTTTGACGTCCGCAGTCAGGTCGAAGTCTTCCGTTCCCGCCACTTTCGTATCGAGCGCCTTCCATTTCGACTCCGCAGGGCTCCATGCATACAGAGTCACCTTGCGGCCCTCCAACGATTTGCCCCTCCAGCTGACGTTCACTTTATCCGTCTCTTTCACGGACGGATCGAGGGAAACATCGAACCGTTGATAAGGGAAATTCTCGACGGAATCGTCGACGAGATAGTCGCCGTCGAGCTTGCCGATTTTCGCGTAATCTTCAGCGGCGAAAGGATTTTCCCCGCCCGGGACTTGCTGCTTCGGCGGCTCGGTAGCGGCTGCGCCGCGGAAGCCTGCGAATACGTTCGGAACGTTTGCGTCGTATTTAAAGCCTCTGTAGAACGACACGTCCATATCGTCGCCGGTAGGATCGTTTACTTTAACGGTTAGACCGACGGTGTTGCCGATACTGCTTGCTCCGAAATCGGGCGCAACCAGTTCGGGAGCCAGCGGGTTCTCGTTAGGTACGGTGAATTTCACGGTAGCCGTGCTCGTATTTCCGACTTTATCGTTTGCCGTGACGACGAATACGTGGTCACCTCCGCTCAGTAAGGAGGAAGAGGTAGCGTAAGGCAACTTGATAGCTTTGCCGTCAAGCGTCGCTACGATTTCGGACACTCCGGAAAGCTCGTCGGAAATATCCGCGTTCAACGAGATGGCACCGCGATACTCTTTGCCATCTTCCACGGAAGTCTTAATCGACGGAGCGGTGTTGTCGACGGATACGTTCGCGGTAACGACCGTTTGTCCGTTTACAACGGTTACTTTATGGGTGCCGTCGCCGACTTTCGTTGTATCCCACGCATAAGCTCTGGAAGCAAGCTTACTTGCCGGAACAGAGAAATTGAAATTGAGGAATGGATTCTTCCCGGCTGTGTCGCCCATCTTGATGATCGTGTCCGGGTTCGAATATAAAGGATCGTAAAGTTCCGTGCCATCCGCCAGCACGAGTCGAATATTTTTGATTTCGAAATCGTCTTTGTTTTCCGTCGGGCTATCGTCGAACGGCGACGCCTTCGTACCCGCCCGGATGGAGATGACGTTGCTGCCTTCCTTCAGCCGATCGGCCTGGATCGGAACGGACAGAGTCGTAAAGGTATTGATCGGATCTAGGAAAATCTTAATGATTTCTTCACCCATCGTGACGCCGTTTTTGAAATAATAGTTAACGTTGGTCACATCGAAAGCGAAATACGCGTCTTTTTCAGCGGCGTTGTATAGGGATTCCGTCAGCAACTTATCGTCGATCGAAAGCTGCAGCGTCGACGGGTCGACGCTCTCGCCGGTACCCTTAATGATTTTGTCGCCGAATACGTATTCGCCGTTCGCCAAGTTCAAGCGTAGGGGGCTATGGTCAGATCCTCCCGTTATGTTCATCTTGACCGGATCCGTACGGGTTTCGTTCGTACCATCCGATGCGACGAAGTAGTATTCCACGTAAGCTCTGCCGATGAGGTCCGGAGAGAAGAGCGTGGCGTGATACATCGTATCCGCGAAGCTTTCGGTTAAATTTACTTGCTTATAAACAGTGCTCTTGTCCGTTCTGTAGTAAAGGGTTACCGTACTAACTTGACGATCGTCTTTTACGTCTCCGACGATTTCAAGGTTATCGGACTGCGAAACTTCGGTTTTACCGGTTTGGTCCGAGATGGTCGGTGCGACAGTGTCATCGGTCAGATTCACGGGGACGGCCGGCACTTGAATTGAATCGACCGATCCTGGGGTCGCTTTAGAGAGGCCTGCGCTGTATTGATTCATCTTCGTGATTCCGTTGAAAGGAACCATATAGAAAATACCTTTGTTCTCGACCGTTTCTTCGTCCGTATCATAGTAAGCTCCGGAAATCTCGGTTCCCGTATTGCTTGCTACGATGAGACCGCGCGGACCGCCGTTGGCCATGCCGTCGTTTTTGATTCTAAAAATATCCCGGTCCTCTACCAAGCTGTTATTGCCTGTAAGACCGTAGTTTGTGTTGAAATTCGCGACGGTCAAGGCTGTATTCTGCGAGTTGATGACCCAGAATACGACCGCTTTGCCGGCCGGGATAATAACCGTTTTGTTCGGATCGACAGGCCACAACACGTCGCCGTCCGGACCTTTGTCCGTATAACGGTAGCGAAGCGTGTAGTCTTTGTAATTGATGTCGCGATCCGTATTGTTGTAGACTTCGATAAATTCGTATGCGTCCGCGGTTCCGTCTACTACGTTGGCGGAGTCCGGAACGACTTCGGTGACGAGCAAAGGAGGCGCCTTCTGCGCGTCGAACGAAGGAGTCTTTACCATTACGGTATAGGTATCCGACTTGACAGTTCTAAAGCCATTGCTTGTTTGGATATAATATTGCATCGTTTTTTCGAAGAGCTTGTCTTTGGGAAGGGTTACCGTATAATCGGTGCCGTTCGTAGACTTCATCGCCGTGGATTTAAAGGCCGTCATGTGCTCCGTCTTATAATAGACGACCGCGCTGAGCGATGGTCCTTGCTCCGCATTAAAGATTTGGGCGTTAAAGACAAGATCCTTCATAGCGTCGGCTTCCAGTACCGGTTCATGATTAATAGGAAGTGCTTGACCGTCGAGAATCGGCACGGAATAAACGTCCGTCTTCGCAGTATTAACGCTGTCTTTGGCTTCGACGTAATAATGCAATTGCTGTCCGGTTAGCGCTTCTTTCGGAATATCGACTTTGTAGCTTCCTTCGGCTACGAGCGACAGATAGACCGAAGAATAAACGGAAGCCTCGTCCGCTTTGTAATAAACTGCTGCGGTAACCGAATCGGAGCCGGATGTCATCTCCGCGTTCAAGATTTGCGCGGTGACGGGAAAACTGGAACCGTTAAAGGCTAATTTAGGAGAGTCGTACGTAATGACCGGCGGTTGATTGACGTACTCCGCCGCAGGCGTCACTTGGTAGTCTGCAACGACGCCTGGCGTCGCCTTGTAATTGGCGGCTTGCGGCATTTTAATCATATTTTTGCCGTCCGTCGGGAGACCGTAGAAGATTCCCATGTCCGGCAATGTTTCTTTGTCGTCCCAATAGGATGCGACGACGATTTCCGTTTTGCTCATATCCCGGAAAGCGATGTTGACCGGACTCGCCAATGAACCCGAATTCGCCATTGCTCCGCTGTAGCGGAATAAATTTACGCCTTCTTTAAAATTCGTGCGGAAATTGGCGTTAAATTGATCGACGGTAAGCGCCGCGTTATTAAATACCCAGATAACGCCGGAAGTTTTAGGCGCGAGGATCATGTCCGCGTCTTTATTTTCGGGCGACCAGACCGTGCCATCCGCCGTTCCTTTACGGTAGACGAGTTCGTAATCTTTAAGGTTTATCGGCGCGGTGGAATTGTTATAAACTTCGATAAATTCATAAGCATCCGCAGAGCTTACGTTTGTCGTATCCGGTACGAGCTCGGTAATGAGCAAATTAGGAGCCGCGACCGCGATACCGGCATCGGCGACCGATAAACCTGGTTCTTCGACCGCGGTAACCGGCTCTTCGACCACAATACCCGGTTGTTCAACCGGTTCCGCCGAAACAGGACGATAGGCGGACGAGAGTAATAGTGAAGCGACGGAAAGAATAGAAACCCAACGCTTAAAACTTCTGTTTAACAAGTTATGTGCACGCTCCCTGGATGAGTAGATTAAGCCTTATGTTTTTTTACAAACCGATACGATCCAAAAACCAATAAAATCCGATAAGTCCGACGAGTCCCGAGCCGTAGCGCAGCCAGTCGATTTTGATCGGCAGGCGGCTAAGCCCCCACAGAAGCGGAATGATAACGGCCAATACGGCGAGCTGTCCGATCTCCACGCCGAGATTGAAGGAAAATAACGGAAGCGCCATGTGACCGGATAACGTGCCTCTTAAAATTTCGGCGAATCCGAAGCCGTGCACCAATCCGAACAGCAAAGTAACTCCGACTTGGCTCTTCCGTTCCTTCTTCCATAAGTTCTCGACCGCGACATAGACGATGCTAAGCGCGATCAAGGGTTCGACGATTTTGGGCGAAAGATAGGCAAGCTCGAGGGAAGCTAGAATGAGCGTGATGCAGTGTCCGACCGTAAAAGCGGAAACAAGCTTAACGACGCTCCATTTTTTCTTATTCGATGCAAGCACTAAGCCTAGAAGGAACAACATATGGTCGATACCCGACCAAATGTGCATCATACCCTCCCAGGTGAAATCCTTCAACGTTTTCGTCCAAGAACCCTTCGGTTGCGCGGCGGTATCGACGATGGCCGGTTTCTCGGGTTCGGTCGGCGGAACAGCGGGAGTCTCCGCGGCTGGCGAGGTGTCGGTTGTCCCTTGAAGCTGAATAATATAATTCTCTTTGTTCAGTACTTGCTCTATTGTTTGGTCGCCAAATCGGATCGTCGCATAATTCCGATGAGCCGAATCGATACCGTTGTACCAGAAAAAATCGTATTGCACCAAGTAGCGTTTAACGGGAGCGGCGAAATCGTAGCGAATATCGATGCCGATCATGTCCATGCTGGCCCGCTTAACGTGTTTGGCGCTTTCCACGACTCCCGTTCCGAGCTTACCGTCGCCCGTGACGATAACGCCGTCGTCGACTAGCTTGGTTAGCTCGTCCATGGATTGCGATAATTCCTCGTCGCTGAGCTTCTCGTCACCGTTCTTATCGGCGGGGAAAATTTGCAAGAGGTCATGTTCCGAGAAAATCAGGCTGTACTTTAACGTCTGCGCTTCTACCGTAATGTCGGAATAGCCGGTAGAAGTGAAGTGAGCAGCAGCCGTACCGCCAAAACTTAGCAAGAGCGCAATAGCCGCCATAAAGATCGCGAACGTTGCCTTTCTTGTTCGTACGACGTCTTTGCGCACGGGAAAATTCACACCTTTTTCGTCATTTTTGTCTGTCATGATGTCAGCGAATAAGGCATTTCTCCTTCCGATTACCAACACGCATGCGCCTCTTCGGCGCCATATGTAACGGTTTAGCTTCCTTTCGTGCATAACCGCAAAGAAGCCCGTTATTCCTAGCACGCTTGAGTATAACTGCCTTTTGTAAACGTATTGTTTTCGCATCATCAATTAACGGTAATTTTTCTACATAATTCGATATAAATCGACATATAAACGATTGATTCGACATTTATATACAAATAACAACCTCCCGCGATACTCAAGGAGGCTGTTTCATATTTACATATAGTAGTTAAACCGTAGTAGCGCCTATAATATCCGCCATTTTAAACTGTTCGCCGTCCACGACGAACGTGCGGGTATACGGATCGACTCGTTCGACGACGCCTATGACCGCGCATTCCTCGTATGGATCGTATAAACGAAAATTAGCAGTTATTTGCAAGCCTAGCGACTCCATGAGGACTCGCATAATCTGTTCCCATTCTTGCTCTTCCGGTTTCCTCATCAAAGCTGCACCGCGAGGATTCGATCGACGGACAACGTCCGGAAGCCGCGTTTATTGACGTCGAACACTCTGGCTTTACCGTTGCGAATCGCGAAAAAGTCGACGCGGCGTTGCGAAAATTTCCCGGCAGTGTCTACGTAGATCAAATCGACTCGGCGACCGATGCAACTTTCGATTTCGTTAATCATGTATTAACCCCTCCGTTATAGGAACATTTGTTCTTATTATAACGGGAACGGGAGTTCGCGCACAAGGGGTTATTCTTAATTGTTTTATTTTACCTCGCCAAATATTTGCATGGAGCGAATGAATGCGGCACTTCCTTGCAGCATTACATAACCCGATCGCACGAATAAACCCTCGCCGCCGGCGAGGGTTATCGTCATTCTTTGATGCTATTACAGGCCTTCGTTCGTGGCCTCTGTATCTAGGCCTTCCATATCTTCCATTCCTCCGAACAGACCGCCCAATTGCTCTTGGAGCTGTTCAAACGTAACGATGGCGTCGCCTGTCGGTTCGTTGTTCTCGAACTTCGGCTCTTCATTGATACCCGTCATTTGCGATACCACTTTAATGCCAATGTTACCGGTCAAATCTGTTGATTCGATCGCTGCTTTGATCGTTGCGTCCGAATAAACCGGGAATTCTTTTTTATCGATTCCGATAGTCGACTTAATGTCTAGAGATTTAAGCTCTTTTTTAATCTCGGCCAGCGCTTCGGAAACCTCGCCGTCCTTCACTTCGCTAAGCTTAGTCTTAGCTGTATCCAGATCTTCTTGCTTTAGTTGAAGCATGTCGCGGTATTCTTGATTATTGCTTAATAAATCGATGACTTCCGGAGCGATCTTCTCGAGAATGATATTGAAGAGCGGCTCAATCTGAGACTGGTCCATATGGAATTGAACGACTTGCTTCGCATCCACTTCTTCCGGCAACCCGGCGTCCTTCGCTTTCAATTCAGTCAAATAATCCTCTTCGTCAATGTGCTTAAACACGATTCCCGTAACGTCGTTAACGAGTTTCTGCGACTTGGCGATATCCGTCGTAGGCATTGTTTGCCCGGCTTGCTCCGCAAGCTCATCCAGATCGAGCTCAAGGAATTTACCGATAATGTCTTCCGGAATCGGCAACATCGGAATATTCGGAATCTTAATCCACGTTTTCTTCTCCGTCATCAAGATCGGAACGTTGAACGTAATAGCTAGGTCGCCTTTCAAGGCCAGTTGAAGATTCACTTCTATCAGCCTTGGATCGGCGCGATAGGCTCCGGTCCAAGACAGCTCGGCGCTTTTCAGCATGTTGATCACGGCAGTCGCTTGGCTATCGGTCATCTCGTCGTCGGGGAAGTTGAAATCCTCGATTTTCATGCTGCCCTTAAAATTATAAGATTTAATATCGGATGATTTCGATAAAGACGCCGTCAACGCATCTTTAGGCGACTTGTCTTTCGTGCAGCCGCTTAACACCATCGCTGTCATCAGCATGACGGCTAAGAATGCGAAGCTTAATTTTCTCTTTAACAAGTTGTAAGAACCCCTTCCCAAGTAAATGAACTAAAAATCAAGCAAAGTTCATTGTATCTCAATTCCGCATCAGCGAAAAGACTTTCTTTGTTAAATTTTTGCTAAAATACGTTAATTCCCGTAACTAATGTTAATGAATGTCTTTCTTCTTGAATCTCCCACCTTTTACATCGTGGATATTCCCTACCGCAAGAAAAGCACTCGGATCCATCTCGGTAACGATCGACTTTAACTTTGCTTCTTCCAGACGGGTAATGACGCAGAAAATCACTTTCTTCTGATCTCCGGAACCGCCTTCTCCATGTAGCAGCGTCGTGCCCCGTCCAAGACGGGCATATATCGTATCGCTGATTTCCTTGTGATGCTCGCTAATGATCCAGCAAGATTTCGATTCGTCGAATCCCTCGATAGTAAGATCGATGACCTTAAAAGCGATATAATAAGCGATCAACGAGAACATTGCGCGATCCCAGCTGTAAACGAACCCCGCGCTTCCTAGAATGAACAGGTTTATGAACATAACCGTCTGTCCGACGGAAAACGGAGATTTGCGGTTAATCAGAATAGCTACGATCTCCGTACCATCCAAGGATCCGCCCGCTCGAATGACGATACCCGTACCTGCTCCCAAGAATATGCCTCCGAATACGGCTGCCAAGAAAATATCGTCCGTAAAAGGTTTGACGGGGTGCAGGAGCGTCGTTGCAATGGATAAGACGATAACGCCTAGCAGAGTGGATAACGCGAATGTCTTGCCAATGGTTCGATAACCTAGAATGAGGAACGGAACGTTGAGGAGAAATAAGAAGATACCGACCGGAATGTCCGACAAGTACGAGGACATGATGGAAATACCCGTAATTCCACCATCGATAATGGAGTTGTTAATGAGGAAAATTTCCAAAGCCACCGCGACAAGAATGGCACCTACAATGATGAAGAAAGTACGTCGTGCGACTTCGAAGGGGGTTTGCTTGTGATGGCGGATCGGTTGAATGGTGCCTGGCGGCGCATGCGTTGTTACATCGGTCATAGACAAGTCCTCCTTTATTAAGTTAATTTAATTATACCAATGTATATACTGGGGGTAAACCTAACCAGGCGGTATAATATCGATTAATTAGTCAATATTTTGACTTTTTTTTCACAATAAAAAATCCCGGCTAAACACCGGGACCTGTTATTCTATCTTGTTAGCCTTCCGCGTTATTATGCCTGGTGTGATTCCGGTTTTTCACGCTCTTCGAGCCGGACAACGGTTCGACCGGCTGTTGGTCTACATCGGAATTCCGGGATTTATGATCCGACGGCTGCGGAACCGATTGCGTCTTAGGTTTGCTCAATTGAGGATCCCCCTACGATTTGAAATGCTTCAAATCCGTTTTTTTATCATGATTCAGCGCGTCTTGGTGTCGTCGGTCGTTCTTGTCCTGCTGCAGTTGCTGCGCTTGATGCGAATTAACCGGAGCCTGCTCTAGGTCCTCCGCCACGTTGCTTAAGTTTTTATCCGCAAAGCCATTAGAATCGGACAACGGGTTAGCCTCCTTCTAAGGATGTGTATAATGATGCAATGCTTGTGCGGTTTCATGCAGATGGCGTCGATAGTCTACGATCAGCTCTTGCATGATATCGGTTCGTTCATCGACCGATTGTCCGTCCTTCTCCACGTCGGTAAGCTGTATATCGATCTCGCGAGCATCGACGTATTGAACCGCGAAGTCGAATTCCAACATCTGATGTCCCGCCGTCTTAATGTTGACCCGCAGAGTACGCGGATCCGCCTCGTCGGCCAGCACCTCTGCTTTATCGCCGCCGCTCAATCGTTCCGGCAACGTTTGCTGCCAGGCTTCGGCCAAGTCTTCCCGAGGAACGCTCAGTTCATCATTGCTTGACATCATGATCACCTCCACCTTCGTTAGGTTGACCCATTGTCCCTTTCTTATGCGGCTCGTTCGATCTTGTTTGCATGCATCAAAAAACCGCCCCCGTGAATAGGATCGGTTGCTAATGGCGTGATTATGGCGGAGAGGGTGGGATTCGCTCCGTCGCACCATGACCGTATGCACGGTCATGGTAATGCGACTATCACGCCGGGGCCGTAATCGCAAAAAACCGATTCCTAATTTACAGGAATCGGTTGAATATGCTCATATGGCGGAGAGGGTGGGATTCGCTCCGTCGCACCATGACCGTATACACGGTCATGGTATTGCGACTATCACGCCGGGGCCTACGAACATGCCCTTTGGCATGTTCGCTTAACGGCCCGTTCGAATCCCACTGCCACCCAACAAAAAACGACCCCTAAGGGTCGTTGACTTTTTTGTTGGATGGCGGAGAGGGTGGGATTCGAACCCACGTGAGCTTGCACTCTAACGGTTTTCAAGACCGCCCCGTTATGACCGCTTCGGTACCTCTCCACGACTGGCAGACGACTCACCCGCGAAAGGCTCGAACGATACTGCCAAGATATCATATCACAGGCTATAGGGTAACATCAACCCCTGCGCGGAACTATAAACTCGATACCGCCCATATAAGGTTTCAACGCTTCCGGCACCTTAATGGAACCGTCCGCTTGCTGATAATTTTCCATAATAGCCGCGACCGTACGCCCTAGAGCCAATCCCGAACCATTCAGAGTGTGCACGAATTCCGGCTTCGCGCCGTTCTCGGGGCGATACCGAATTCCGGCCCTGCGAGCTTGGAAATCCTCGAAATTCGTACAGGAAGAGATTTCGCGATACGTTCCCGCGCTTGGCAGCCACACTTCTAAGTCGTACGTTTTCGCCGATCCGAAGCCCATGTCCCCCGTGCAGAGCGCCAATACGCGGTAAGGTAATTCGAGCAATTGCAATACCCGTTCCGCATGTCCGGTCAGTTGCTCTAATACCTCGTACGACTTGTCCGGCGCAACCAACTGCACCAGCTCCACTTTATTGAATTGATGCTGGCGAATCAATCCGCGCGTATCGCGTCCCGAGGCTCCGGCTTCGGAGCGGAAACACGCGCTGAACGCAACGAATGCCTTAGGCAACGCGTCCGCTGACAGAATTTCTTCGCGATGGAAATTGGTAACCGGCACTTCCGCGGTCGGAATGAGGAAATACTCCGTGCCTTCGATCTTGAACAAGTCTTCTTCGAACTTTGGAAGCTGCGAGGTCCCTACCAAGCTATCCCGATTAACGATGTACGGCGGAAGGATTTCTTCATAGCCATGCTTATCGGAGTGCAGGTCCATCATGAAATTGATCAAAGCCCGTTCCAGACGTGCGCCCAAGCCCTTGTAGAAGACGAACCGGGAACCCGTTACTTTAGCGGCCGCTTCGAAATCCAAGATGCCCAGATCGGTCCCGAGCTCCCAGTGCGGTTTCAAATCGAATTCGAAGGACGTTGGTTGCCCCACGCGACGCAGTTCCACATTGTCGTCTTCCGATGCCCCTACCGGCACGCTATCGTGCGGGACGTTAGGAATAGACAACAGTAGTGTATCCATTTCCGCCTCAAGCTCGCGTACCTCATCGTCCAATAGCTTAATTCTATCGTTCACGTTGCGCATTTCCGCGATTAAGTCATCCGCGTTCTCGCCGCTTCTCTTCAGCTTGGCGACATCCTGCGACACGACGTTCCGGCGATTCTTGAGCGACTCGCTTTCCGTCAACTTTTCCCGACGGCTGACGTCCAATTGCGGGAAAGCGGATATGAGATCTAAAGATGCGTTGCGGTTATTTAAAGCCTGCGCAACCTTATCGTATTCGTTACGAAGCAATTTAACGTCCAACATGGGTTTGTCCCCTTTCCTGGGCCATACGAATGAACAGTTCGTGCAATCTATAGTCGTCGGTAAGCTCCGGGTGATAAGACGAAGCCAGCAGGTTCCCCTGTTTTGCGGTAACGATCTCTCCCTTGTACATGGACAGAACGTCTACCTCTTCCCCCACCTCTTTAATCAGCGGCGCACGAATGAATACAGCCCTAAGAGGCGTATCGATTCCTTTAACGTCCAGGTCCGTCTCGAAGCTTTCCCGTTGACGTCCGAAAGCGTTACGCGCCACGGTCATATCCATTAAGCCCAAGTGAGGCTCCTCCGAGCCTTCCAATCGCTCCGCCAATACGATTAATCCCGCGCAAGTTCCGAATATGGGGTTTCCTTGTTTCGAATAATCCCGAATCGCATCGACGAAGCCATACTTACGCATTAGCTTCCCGATCGTCGTGCTCTCCCCGCCCGGGATGATAAGACCATCAATTTCGGCCAACTGCTCAACCCGTTTGACCGCGATACCCGAAGCTCCCGCTAGCTCGATGCTACGAATATGTTCGGCGACAGCCCCTTGCAGCGCCAATACTCCGATAATCATGCGTCTTCCTTCTTCCCCGCGCTAGTTATAAATCTCAAGCGGCCTCCGCCCGGCATGAGGTTATGCCGAATGGAAGCCGCTCGTAGGGTAACCTCGTTTAGATGAATTTTACAGTCCGCGATCTTGCATCCGTTCGGAGGAATGCAATTGCTTAATGTCGATCCCTTTCATCGCTTCGCCCAGATCCTTGGATACGCGGGCGATCAATGCGTAATCTTCGTAGTGGGTCGTCGCTTCGACGATCGCGCGAGCGAATTTCTCCGGATTGTCGGATTTGAAAATACCGGAACCCACGAATACGCCATCTGCGCCCAAATGCATCATCAACGCGGCATCCGATGGAGTTGCCACTCCGCCGGCAGCGAAGTTAACGACCGGTAGACGTCCAGAAGTATGAACATTCAGCAACAAATCATAGTTAACGCCAAGGACTTTAGCTTCATGGAACAGCTCGTCCTTCGACAAGTTTTGAATTCTGCGGACTTGTCCGGTAATAATCCGCATATGGCGGACAGCTTCGACGATATTGCCAGTTCCGGGCTCGCCTTTCGTCCGAAGCATGGAAGCCCCTTCTTGAATCCGGCGCAATGCTTCGCCTAAGTCTTTGGCGCCGCAGACAAACGGAATCGTGAACAGGGATTTGTCGATATGGTAAACTTCGTCGGCCGGCGTAAGCACTTCGCTCTCGTCGATGTAATCGACGCCGAGGGATTCCAGTACTCTCGCTTCAACGTAATGTCCGATACGAGCTTTCGCCATAACCGGAATACTGACGACTTTCATGACGTCCTCGACTAGCTCGGGATTCGCCATACGCGCTACGCCGCCTGCCGCGCGAATGTCGGACGGTACTCTCTCCAACGCCATAACTGCCGTTGCGCCAGCAGCTTCCGCGATTTTAGCTTGCTCCGCGCTCATGACGTCCATAATGACGCCGCCTTTTTGCATTTCGGCCATGCCGCGTTTAACTCTCGATGTTCCTGTTTCCATTATTTTTAAGCCTCCCGAAGATTCTAAACATAAATTTTACAGCAAGAATGTGTAATAGGCAACCAGTTATGTCGGGATCAAGTAAAACGGATTCGCCGTCCTTACGGACGGCATTAAACGCTTGTATCGTTTAGAAAAGATCTACGATCCCTTGGAACAATCCGGAGAAGAAATTGCCTATCGCGCGGAACATCAATCTCCACCAGCTTGCTTTGCTAACGTCGTCCGAGGCAATCAGATCAATAGTGATCGTCTTGTCTTGTTGAGTCGAGGGATCTTTATATTTGTAAGTGGCGGTTCCCACTTTATCGCCAAGCTTGATCGGAGCGACTAACGGATCCTGAGCACTCTTCACTTCTTCCACGGTCGGAGTCACGGTTTGGCCTTTAGGAATCAGTACCGTAATATCCGTAGCCGTTACGACGGGCACCTTCGTGGATTTACCTTTTTTAACTTTCAGCGTTTCGTATTCGGGTACGGAGGCTTTCGCTTCCAGAATCGTTTTCTTCTCGAAGTTGTTGAAGCCGTAATCGAACAGCTTGGCTGTTTCCAAGAAACGTTTGCCGTCGTTCGTGTCTCCCGGAACTCCCATAACGACCGCTATCAGACGCGTGCCATTCCGTATCGCCGTTCCCGTGAAGCAGTTGCCCGCTTTGGAGGTATGTCCCGTTTTCAACCCGTCTACGCCAGGGTAAGCGAACTTCCTGAAGTTGGGAACATCTTTATTGCTTTCCAGCATCCAGTTCCAGTTCGTGATCGGTTCCTTGTCTCTCGGACGGAATTTATAGGACTGGATCTTTGCGGTATCCAGAAATTCCGGCTCTTCCTTCAAGATATGATAGGCCAGGATTGCGGAATCCTTGGCTGACATGACCGTCTCGCCCGCCGACTCGCCCGGTCTGTACTTCTCCGGCATATCTGCCCGGTCAAGTCCGGTCGAATTGACGAAATGCGATGTAGACATACCGAGCTCGACGGCGGTATCATTCATCATCTTGACGAAATTTTCTTCGGATCCGCCAACGGTATCGGCCAATTGCGCCGTGGCATCGTTAGCCGAACCTACTGCCATCGCGATATAAAGTTCCTTAATCGTATGTTTATCGCCCTCTGCAAGGAATATGCGGCTGCCTATTTGGCTAGCGGCGTTCTCGGTTACGGACACCGTTTCATCCCATGAGAGAGTACCTTGTTTAACGGCTTTGGATACTAAGTATTCCGTCATCATTTTCGACATGCTTGCCGGAGGTTTAGGATCGTCCCCATTGAGTTGATACAGAACTTGGCCGCTTTCGGCGTCCATTAAAATAGCAGATTCGGCATCCAGTTGCGGTGCTCCGGCAATCTCATCGGCTGCCGATGCCATAGAGGATACTCCGAATAGAAATATGAGGCTAATGAGAACGACAACGGCGACGAACCGCTTCGAGATGATAGCTTTTGGCAATGTCAGTAGATGATGGCGATTCAACGTATTCTCTCCTTTTTCGATAAAATAGCTTCGACCTATTGTACCATACGACTCCGAAAAGGAAAAAGCCGAAGGTCAGATGTCCCTGACCCTCGGCTCTTCTATTCGCATTAAACCCTGCAGGTTTACAAAGAGTAATTGGGTGCTTCCTTTGTAATTTGCACGTCATGCGGATGGCTCTCACGCAGCCCCGCACCCGTGATCCGTACGAATTGCGTATCGTTCTTTAATTCTTCAATGGACGACGTTCCGCAATATCCCATACCCGAACGCAAACCGCCGAGCAATTGATGAATCGTGTCCTTCAACGGACCTTTGTAAGCAACACGGCCTTCGATTCCTTCCGGAACAAGCTTGCTCTCGTTCTCCTGGAAGTAACGGTCCTTACTGCCTTCTTTCATGGCTCCGATGGAACCCATGCCGCGATATGACTTGTACCGACGGCCTTGGTAAATCTCGGATTCGCCCGGGCTTTCTTCCGTTCCCGCGAACAGACTGCCCAACATGACGCAGCTCGCACCGGCCGCGATAGCCTTCGTGATATCGCCCGAGTACTTGATTCCGCCATCGGCGATGACTGGAATATTGTATTCGCGCGCAACCGACGCGCAATCGTAAATAGCCGTTATCTGCGGTACGCCGATACCGGCCACGATTCTCGTCGTACAAATGGAGCCCGGTCCGATTCCTACCTTAACGACGGATGCGCCTGCTTCGATAAGATCGCGAGTCGCTTCTCCCGTTGCTACGTTACCGGCGATAATGGTCAAATCCGGGTATTTCTCCCGCAGCTTGCGTACCATGGATACGATATCGATATGATGGCCGTGCGCCGAGTCTACGACTAGAACGTCAATGCTTGCTTGTACCAATGCTTCCGTACGTTCGACAGTATCCTTCGACACGCCAACCGCGGCGCCGACAAGCAGACGACCATGGCTGTCTTTAGCCGCGTTGGGGAATTGGATCGCTTTCTCGATATCTTTAATCGTGATGAGACCTTTAAGCGTGTTCGTCTCGTCCACGAGCGGTAATTTTTCGATTTTATGACGTTGCAGAATACCTTCCGCTTGCTGAAGCGTCGTTCCGACGGGCGCGGTAACTAGGTTCTCGTGCGTCATGACATCTTTGATTTTAATGGAAAAGTCATGTACGAAACGAAGATCGCGGTTAGTAAGAATTCCCACTAATTTTCCGTCTTCATTCACGATAGGAACGCCGGAAATCCGGTATTTACCCATCAGTTCTTCCGCGTCGTATACGTGATGTTCTGGCGTTAAGGAAAAAGGATTGGTAATGACTCCGCTCTCCGACCGCTTAACGCGATCCACCTCTTCTGCTTGCTGGGCAACGGACATGTTCTTGTGAATGATACCGATTCCGCCCTCGCGGGCGATCGCGATCGCCAAAGCCGCCTCCGTGACCGTATCCATCCCCGCGCTGATCACCGGTATGTTGAGCTTCACCGAAGGACTAAGTACGGTTGAGACGTCTACATCCCGAGGAAGAATTGAAGATTTACGGGGAACGAGTAGTACGTCATCAAATGTAAGTCCTTCTTTGGCGAATTTCGTTTGCCACACTGCTAAATACCCCCTTTGCCGGATGCTTATCCGGTTAATGTCTCCGATTGATTATCGTCAATCTTAGCAGAGGCATCATGGGCTGTCAAGCACAATCGAAAGTTCGGGAAGCCGCATCATATAAGCGTTTCTTAGCCAAATGTACCCATTTTAGGTTGTGAATTTGGGGTAGCGGTTGGACGAATTCCAGATCATGTAGGAGGTAATTCCCGCATTTCTCGCCGCTACGATTTGTTCGCGAATTTGTTGCGCCCCGTATTTCTGATGAGGGTGAATCCATCCGGCGGTAAAGCCTTGCAACCATGGGCGGACCTTCGCCGTGGCGAATCCCTTCTCGTTCAGCTTCTTATTTTGCTTAATCGTATCCTGAATAGCATGGGTTATGATGGTTCCCGGGCTCAGATCCGGATTCCGGATTCCCCACATTCCTTTGGAGTAGTGCGACGGGTAGATCATCGGAGAAATGACATCCACCTCTCTTGCAATGGAGGTCCACTTCTGCCCGATGCCCAAATCATCGTTGGAGGATCCCACGATCCCGAAGACGTCCGCGGACACCTTTACGCCATACTTGTGCATGCGCAGAGTCGCACGATGAAGAAATTTTCGGATCGCCTCTTCCTTCGTCCACCCTTGAGAGTTGGCGTAAGCGACTTCCCGATCTACTTTAGCCGCATTCTCTGGAAAACGCACGTAATCATACTGTACCTCGTCAAATCCAATTTTTGCGGCTTGTTCTGCAAGAGCTAGAGGATATTCCCAGGCTTCTTGTTTGAACGGATCAATCCATGGCGTACCGTTGCGCTCTCTCCATAACTTTCCGTTTTTACGTTTTAACGCCCAAGCCGGCACCGCTTCTACGAGCGTCGGATTCTTAAAGGTCACGATTCGTGCTATCAAGTAAATGTTCTTCTGCTTAAGCTGTTTGATTACCTGCTGAAAATGTTGGGATGACTTCTTATTCGATATTGTCAGCTTGGAGTAGTCGTTTTTATTTCCAGTGCGGCTAGGGGAGGACAATGCTACCCCGCTATTAATGTCCAGCACCACAGCGTTAAGCTCCGTCTCGTTCAAGAGATTGATCAGCTCTTTCATCCTTCCGCTGTTAGCCACGTGCGCAGATACGTAGATTGCGCGAACAGGCTTCTTCACGGGCATCAAGGAAACCGGAATAACATCTTCGTTATTTTTCTTCTCCTGAGACTGCAGAATCATTGTTCGCTTGTCCGCATCCTGCTGTGCGTATTTCCGGGTCAATTGATCCTGGCTCTTCTTGAGCTCCGCTCGGGAGTCGATTCCGCATCCAACCAACGAACACATGGTCGAGAATAACAAAGCTGCCGTTCCGATTATTCCCATGCTTCGATACATTACCATAAGAAACGCCTCCAAATACAGAGTAACGTTATTGTTAACATCGGAAGCATTTGTGCAGCGTTAGAGTTTATGGGAGTAAAGGTGGATTATAGCTTCGCGGGATTTATTTGGAATCTTTAACTTGGAAAATAACGAAAAGCTCATTAGACTACCGACCAAAAGCGCATGTTTCCACTATTTAGCGAATTGCGGTACCGTTATTGGGACTGTTTGCTCTCTGGATTGTTAAACAAACAAAAAAAGCACCCTTAATATAGGGAGCTCGAATTTGCGCGTAAATAGGCTCATGCCTTGAAAACTGGATGCGAAGCAAGCAAAGGTGAAGAGATGCTGAGGATCATTTGCCTTACTGTGTCCATTCGTTAGGATAAGCCCTCGACCGATTAGTACTCGTCAGCTGCACACGTTACCGCGCTTCCACCCCGAGCCTATCAACCTGGTGTTCTT
>NZ_QRDY01000025.1 GCF_003386205.1 Cohnella lupini | reverse complement strand
TTTGAGTAATTCGTTGATTTTGATTAGAATGCATAGTGTAGTCTCCTTGGAATGTATTTGGATCTGTCGCTGGCCAGCAACTGAGATCCTATTACATCTTACCAAGGAGTCTTTTTGTTTCTCAAACCCGATATTTCTCCATAATAGGAATGCTGCCCGTTTGTATTGCCCCCTCAAATCTTTATCCCGTCATCAATTATTCTTGTTGAATCATCAAATCCCAAAATAAACGAGCCACACAACTATTCTGTGTGGCTCGTTTATGCGATGAACAGCAGCCTGTATTCTAAGTCTCCTACTTGAGCATCAAGGAGAGTTGTCTGAAATCTGCAGTACTACTGTAGCAATTCTTATACGACTCTTACGTTGATCGGTATAGACCGAAACTTCGTCCCGTTCTGAACTCTCAAAGTAACGGTCGTTCTCCCCACGCTTACGCCCGTGATTCGGACCGTCTTCTCCGTCGACCGACATGTCGCGATCTTCGCGTTGCCCGGCGTGCAAGCAAGCACGAGCTCGTTGGACTTCAACCCGAGTGTATTGGCGGATAGCGTTCGGGAGTTCCCTACCGCAATTCGAACGCTGACGACAGAACCGCATGGAATGCACATTTCCCTCAACCTCCTAATTACGGCTAGCTAGTACTATACATATGCCGCAGAGAAGGAGGTTGATCGAGATACGTATCTACGTCGAATGAATATTAGATAAAAATAAAGAGTTCTATTAAAAACACTGCTTTCTTGGTAGCCAACGTTAATGAATCGATTAAGCCAATGGCTGACATAATTAAATGGTACACACAAAACCTGGTGGAACGTTGAAAAAGCCGCAGTTGAAGCAAAATACGTTGAAACTCAAAAAGTTCTTGGTTTAGATTATAGTGACATACACAGCCATTTATTTTGAGCAAAGTTCAAATTAGTTTATAATCTTAGAGAATTCTTTGAAAAATAAAGATTGTCAGTGCTGATTAAGAGTGTCAGATCTGACGGAAAGGTAACGAGATGACTGAAATTCTTGACAAAGGTCCTTTTTATCATGGGACACGAGCAGATTTGCAGCTTGGAGACTTGCTTACAGCTGGTTTTCGCTCAAATTACAATCCCGATGTTGTGATGAATCACATTTATTTTACAGCTTTGCGTGATGGAGCTGGATTAGCTGCTGAGTTGGCAAAAGGCGATGGCGCACCGCGCGTGTACCTCGTTGAGCCGACAGGTGCCTGGGAAAATGATCCGAATGTGACGGACAAGAAATTTCCAGGAAATCCGACACGATCTTATCGCAGCACAGCCCCATTAAAAATTGTTGACGAAGTGAAAGATTGGGTGCGACAAACGCCTGAACAGCTCGCAGTTTGGCTGGTACGTTTGGCGAAAATAGATAAAGGCGAGATTATAAATTAGCCTGTAATAGTTGACGAAATTGCGATCAACTGCCTCATGTTTGTATTGCGCTAATCAAATTACGAGACGTGGATCAAAGAAGCTTCGTCATGCGGAAATGCAGCCGAATCTAAGCAGCACCAGCAGCCTCATCTCAAGCACCCTCCTCCGCCTTCTACCGCCCAGGAATCTTCCGGAGGAGGGAAGCGACCAAGAAGCAATGCGGCAGTGCCAAACATCCGACCAGAATAAACTTAAGAAGAGGATCGATGGAAATACCGCGGAGCCAATAGGAGATATAAGTCACGATCAAGGCATGAATAATATAGACGAGAAAAGCTTGAGCCGACAGCCATCTGGACACCGGAGAAGGATCGCCGTTCCAGCGCTTGCGAAACGCTACCAGCAGCAGATAAGAGATTCCGAAGCCTAGTATCGGGTCAGTAGTAGAGTAAATGGCCGACTGCCAATTCATGCCGCCTTCGAAGGAGGTATCCCCTTCCATCGCACCGCCGAGCAACATAACGATGGGAAATAAAATAATGAGAACGCACACAACGACTCTCCATTTACGAGCAGCGGACTTCGTTAATTGATCCAGCCATTTTCCCCGATAAGCCCCTATCCCTCCGATAAATAATCCAATGTACGCCGGGAAATAAGCAAGCTGCAGAGACAACACCGTCTCCCCGACGGGATAAATCAATCGAATAAGGAAGTTGGCCACCGCGACGGCGACGAGATATCCGACAATCGTTCTCGATGTTAGCTTGAACGTATTCTTGGCAGACTGTTCCCCTCTGATTAGCCGGTACCCCGCATAAGCCGCAAAGAATAGGAGCAACGCCACCAAGTACCACAGCGGTCCCACCTCGAATTCCGCAAAACTAAGAAGAAGGTTCGATATCACTCTCGTCTTCAAGTAATCGGCGAACGAGCCCTCATACCCAGTTGAGACATACGCTAATAACGGAGTGATGACGGCCATGAAGAGGATGATCGGAATTCCGAATCTGATCAATCGGACCTTCATAAACTTAACCGCTCCATAACGGTCATAAGAGGATGGGGTCACATATCCCGATATGAAAAAAAACAACCCCATGAAGAACGATTGATTCACTGCCGTGAACGTCGAAAGCAACGCGGTTGCAACATCCGTGCTTGGCTGCTCGTTGTAATACCAGCTTCCTGCCCCTCCGTATGTGATTGCGGTATGATGAAGGACCACCAGCACCGTCAAGAACACCTTCAGCCGATCCAAATATGCCATTCGCTTCTCCATGTTATAACCTCCCGTTATCAAGTCATGACTCAACGGTAACATGGTGTCCGCATTCCGATCACCGAAAGGATGGAACCAAACCGCGCAATAAATGCTTCGGTTCCGAATCGCCGATCTTGCGGTTCAGAGGCGGAAGTTTGCGGTGTCTCCATCCTGCGAATGTAGTATAGTGAAAATAAATGAGAAGCCAGAAGCTTGCGGAGGACACGAACATGAAGCATCTATTGATCGTTGACGATCACCAGACCTTCTTGGCTGGAACGGCCATGATTCTCGAGAAGCATGGCTATATCGTTACAACCGCTTCGAGAGGCGAAGCGGCGCTAGAGTTGATGCGTGAACTCTCATTCGATTTGTTTATTTTCGATCTGAAGCTTCCGGGGATGAATGGATTCGAATTGACCGAAGAGACCTTGCAGAGGAATCCGGAGGCCATAATCGTTATCCTGACCGGAGAGGACATAGCCGAGCATTACGATCGCCTGATCGAGATCGGGGTGACCGGGATCTTGGAGAAATCGCTTGGCGAACAGGAGTTTATCGGCAGTCTTCGAATGGCATTTCAACGCTTGACGGTGTTACCTCTGCCTCTTGCACGGCAGCTTAGGGCGAAGGGGAGTCGTTTTCCTCCTCCTGCTCAGGAGCAGATCAGCGCCAATAAAGCCCTCTCGGATAAAGAAATCGGCGTTCTCCGGATGATTGCCCAAGGTTATAAAAATAAAGACATTGCCGACCGGCTCTTTATGAGCCAGCGCAATGTCGAATATGTCATCTCGCACCTGTTCGAGAAGTTGAATGCCTCCTCTCGCCAAGAAGCCGTGCTCAAGGGACTTGAACTCAAATGGATCAACTTGGATCTATCGCCGCAATCCGATTCTTAGAGCGGAAGAGCGCAGTGAACCTTCAACCCTTGACCGGGTTGGGATTCTAGCGTGACGCTCCCTCCGACCATCCGCGCTCGCTCCGCAATCCCCTTTAAGCCGAACCGATTCGAATCGGAGAAATCCCGACTCGTCTCCATGCCTACCCCATCATCCTTATAACGAATGTGCAGCCATTCGTCCTCTTGCCCGACCTCCAGCGTCAGCTTACGAGCCTCCGAATGCTTAAATCCGTTGTTAATCAGCTCCTGCACGATTCGATAGATCGTAATCGTTTGTTCGTCGCTAATCGGAGCCGTGATCGGCAGTGTCTTGAATTCTAGCTGAAACTCCGCACGCAGCCTCGTTTTCTCCACTAGCTTGGAGACGGCGTGAAGCACGCCATGCTCGGATATGAACGGCGGCATGAGTTCCTGGCAGGTTTCCCGGATCATGAATTCGACGTTGTCCAATCCCCTGCATATGTCTTTCCTGCTCTCATACATGGAATTTTCCCCGGACGTTCGTTCTACTGACCTGCGGATATTCAATAACTCCTGCAGGACTTCATCGTGAAGATCGGATGCTAGCCGCTTTCTTTCCTTCTCCGTAATCTGCATGAATAGCTTGGACAACCAGGGCTCGTCGCTCCCATGCCTCTGTTCCATTTCATTCAGCTTGGCCTCTATGAGATGCAAATAGTCATAGAATATCGATACGTATTTGCTCATCAGCATCAATGCGAACCGATCCCGCTCCACGAGAGCAAAGGGCTCCCCGCTATTCATGGACACTGCCAGATACAAATTCGTATCCCCCGTCCCCCCTGCCGCTCCGAGAACCAACGAGGGAGTAATGCTAACCTCTCCAGGAATATGCCGGTTACTTTTCGCTCGCAGAGCGGTTAGAAGCTCCTTTTCAAGAGAAGCCGTTAAGCTTCCCCCTACGCCCTGTATTTCGTGCTTTGTTTCCGTATACTTAACCAACCTAAACATATAGGACGCAAAATATCGCTGCCCCTCGCGTAGTACGCTTTGCTCCAGATCACCTACCCGGTAAGCGCGAGTCAACACGGACAATAACCGATCCAATCGCTGCCTCGTATCCACTTCCTGCTCAAGAGCCGCGTTCTTCGACTTCAGCTGTTCCGTAACATTCTTATTTTCCCGTAAGGTCTGAACGAATCTCCGAAAAAAAGTACGCCGAAATACGCAACCAGCACTAACAGCGCCCAAGGAAAAGTGTCCTCCAGACCTTGCTCCCAATAGGCGTCGTGGTATCCCATGCTGCGCCCCTGGAGACTTTCAAGCAGGTCTTTGCCGATATCGGGCAGCACTACGATCATGAAGAGGACAAACCCCTTGGCTATCCAACGGAGCTCCGCCTGATGGTTCTTCAGCCGCATAAGGGATTTGAATTGCGCGACGTAAAGCGTCATGTTGAGGAGCACTACGAGTATGAACAAGCGATCTAGGAGGAGAACGAAGGGTTTGCCCGCTCCAAACAGAGAGGAAACCATTATCGTACCCCAGAGAGCGTAGTTAGCTAAGATTAATCCCCGGCTCCAACGTTCGTTCGTCGTACCCAGCAGGTAAGTAATAAGGGAGAAGGCAAGAATAACAACAGCGCTCTTAATTGCTAGCGAAAAGTTGGTTATCTCCGGGAATTCCCCGAACAATATTCCTTTTTCGTCCCATTCCGCGAAGAGCTGCAGCGAAGCCAGGAAAGAGAATACGCTCAAATAGAGATAGCCCTTCTCCTTAGTAAGCACGGCGAATATGCCCAGAAAAGCAAACCCGACAATGACGAACAGCAGCGCAAATACGGCATCATCGAGATGACGCCGAATAAGGTTAACTACATCTGAACCGCTAGCAAGCGGCTGCATCAATTCATAGTTTACAAGACCGTTCAAAGCAAAGATCAGCGCAACCGTCCCGGTCATTTTCGCGCTTTCCTTCAAGATCGCCATCCGGATCCACTCCGATCGTTATATGGAAGTAGTCTACCATATTTGACGGTCAGATCGTGTTATTGCTTTGCGATAGAATGTTGACCTTCTGCCGGAGTTAGAAGCAGATTAGGGAGACTAAAAAAGATGACCCCTGTTCAGTACAGGAGTCATCTTTTATCGGTTACCTAACGGCCTTCTTTTAATCGAATCGTCTCTATGGTACCAGTATACCTATGTTGTCGATATCAGGCGCCCAATCGGTATAGGAGAACTTAATCGTGTTGCTGCCGGCGTTCAAATTCATGGATGTCGTATAGCTTCGAACGACATTCCAGCTTCCCGATTCCAGCCTTAATTTAAGTAGCGTGTTAGATCCGCCATTTACGCTGTAGTTGGTCCACCTCTCATTGGCTGACAGATGATTCAACTTCACTTTGTACGTACCCGCTGTCGGTACGGTCACATTGAATTGCACGGTACCCGTATTATTGCCCAAGTTACCGACTTTATTGCCGTTCGAGCAGTTAACGCAGGTTGCAACGGAAGCTCCGCCGGCAAGAGTCGCGTTTTCCGCTTCATAGTAAGTATAGGGATCGGCAGGCATGCTCGGTACGGTCGTCTTCGAGATCAAAACCGCGGCTCCTCCGGTTGCAAGGAGAGGAATCGTCAGCGTTGAAGCGGACGTTACCGTACTTGTCGTTTTCGTGAGAATTTCGCTTGATGCTCCGTCCTTATAGACATAAGCCGTGTAGTTGCCGGAACTGAGGTTCAGGCTCGTAAGAGGAATCGTAATCGTTCTCGCGCCGTCGGTCATCGCCCCGATATACCAATCCGAACCGCTGCGCCTTGCCATCACGACGTGACTCCCCGGGAATCCGTCCAGAAGCTTCGTCTCATCCCACGAGGCCGGCACGACCCGCAGCAACTCCGTGCCTTTCCAGTTTCCGTAGATGTCTATGGAGTCGGCGTAATTTTGAATTTTGGATTCATACACGATAGACATTGCCAACTGATGGCCCTGCGTCGTGTTTTTGTTCGTGTTGCTAAGCGCGACGGGCGTGTAATCCATGGAGCCCAGCACGTTTCTCGTGAACGGAAGCGTCGTATTGTGAACGGCGGTCGGAGCCGGCGGCCAATACAGCTTATAGCGTTCGGCGCCGAGCACCCCTTCCGAACTTATGACGTTCGGCCAAGTACGCTCTTCGCCGCCCGGCTTCGTGACGTTGTGGAAGTAGACCATCAGATGAAGCTCGGCGCAATAATCGGCTACCGACTCCAGGAAGCTCATCCCGACCTGCGAGTCGTTCTGCGTCATGTCCACCTTTACCCCTTTAATGCCCCAGCTAGCCCATTTCCGCAAATTCATCCTGCTCGCGCCATAGGGGGTATGGACGTACGGGCTGGCCCATATGAAGATACCCACGTTTTTCGCGTTGGCGTAGGTGACGAGATCCGGGATCGTGCCGTCGGTCCATGTCGCCCATCCGGCGTCGACGGTGACGTATTCCCAACCCATGGAAGCGGCAAAATCCACGTACTCTTTTTGGCGAGCCAAAGTAAAAGGCACTTCGCGATAGCCTTCCGGAACGCCCGGGTCTCCGTAATAGTCCTCGCTCCACCAAGACCATGCGGCGATCCCGGGTTTAATCCAACTGGTGTCCGCGATATTGGACGGCGGGTTCAGGTTTTGCACGAGATTCGAGTTGACGAGATCATTCAAATTGTCGGTGACGATCACGGCCCGGAAAGGGGTCTGAAAAGGCAAGGAGACTTCCAGCTTCGTTCCGTACAGAGCTTGGTCGGGCGCGCATCCGAACTTCATGTTCTGGCCCGTGCTCCCGGTTAGAACCGACGGGCAATACGACCCATTGGCGTTATATACGTTCGCTTCCGTAAATAAAGCCCAATAAGCGTTGCTGTTAATCGAAGCCAAAAAAGGCATGGTAACGCTGCTGGTATCTAGCGCGGAGGAACTGTAATACTGCCAGGTTCCCTCGTAAGTGTTGACCGGCGCGTGTCCCCATCCGCCCGTTCCGTTAGGAAAGTTGTATTCGGTATATTCCTTTTCGATGCGGGTCGCTCCTAGCCCGGGGACGTAGTATCGGAAAGCGAATCCGTCATTATAGACCCGAATATAGATTTTCAGTTGAGCCGAGCCCTTAGAGACGACGTATTCCCGTTGTACCGCGTTATCCGTGTTTACGCTTTTTTTGCCGCCCGGAATCGAATAGGTATTGTTCCAGGAGGACGTGCCGGTCGATACGAACGACATTCCGGAGTTGAAATCCGTTTGGGTGGTCTTGATGCCGAGCCGCGATTTGTCGACGATGGTCGCGCCGCTCTTCGCCACGGTATAGAACAGCTCCCCGCCTTCCAAGTAAATCGTCGCCGTGAGCGAGCCGTTAGGCGAGGCTGTCGCGTACTGCGTTCCGGCATCGACTGCCGAAACGGTGGAGACGGAAGTAAGCATAATAGATAATGCCAGTATTAAACTGACTACTTTTTTCAAAGACATGATATCCCTCCTCTTATTTTACAACGGTATAAATCAAGAGGTAAGCATTCTGTTCCTGAATACGCTGCGAGTCCGAGCTAGCATTCCAGTATGGGAATGCTAGCCCGAGACTGCTTATGAACTTATTTCCACAAATTAACCCGTTCTACATAGTTGTCCGTATAGACCTGCTCGATCTTCTCCGCATTGTTCGCCTTCAGATTGCTGATCAGCTTGTTGTAAGCTTGCTCCAGCTCGGCGGTCGATTCCGCGTAAGTCATCGTCGTAAAAGCCTTGTCGACAAGATCCTTCACCTTCTGCTCGACCAGAGCATCGGGAGTTCCGCCGACCGGTCCAAGGTTATCGTAGATCGCCATGTCCCATGTCGAATCCTTCATCGACACGAGGGCATGCGTGGCGATCGCGTCTCTCTCGTACTTGGCCGCCAGGTCGTACGGGGTTCCATCCTGGCCGAAGCCGTTCTTGATGAACCACGTCCATTTGCGGATGCCCGTTTTTTTCGAGAATTCGTTCCAATTGTCCTTGAAGCCCTGAATGACTTCCGGCCGCGGAGTATGCTTGCCGTCCGCCATATCCCAGTGCTGTCCCTCAAGTCCCCATTGCAGCAAGTACTGTCCTTCCTCGCTGACGAGGAAATCCATCATCTTGATCGTTTCGACCGGATGCTTGTTGGCCACCGTGATGCCGATAGCGTCCCATCCGAGCGAGCTTCGGGGTCCGTAGGTCGTCTGGGAAGGATCGACATCGGGCGCCACGATCTTAAACGCGTAAAATTGTTTGTCCGTGTCTTGGCCGAGTTGCTCGCGCAGAAGCCGATTCGCTTCGGACGGCAGTCCGCCGCCGCTCGCGAATACCCGCTCGCTCGTAAGCTTCTGATCGTAGATTTGCGTCTTGTTGACCGCCCACTCCTTATCCAGCAGCCCTTCCGTCTGAAGCCCGTTAACGAACTTGATCATCTCCAAATACCTCGGATGACGCACGTCGAGCTCCAGCTTGCCGTCATGCTCGTAGTAGTTCTTCATCCCGTACATGCCTTTGAAAGTTCCGACGACGGTCGGCATGTGATCGGAATTCATCGTGAAAGGAATGGCGTCCTTGCCGTTCACCTGAGGGTACTTTTCCTTGAACATGCGCAATAGATCGACGAATTCCGCTTGCGTAAAGCTCTCGCCTTTCATCGCTTTGTCGCCGTATCCGAACTCCTTCAGGATATCCATCCGCATATTGATGCTCCAGACCGGATCCGGATCCATGCCGTACCAATTGTTCAGATAGTAATTATTGCCGTCCTTGTAACGGCTCTTATTCAGCACGTCTCCGTACATCTCCGTAATGTTCGAGCCATACTGCTCGATCAAGTCGTTCAAGGGAATCAAAGCCCCGGCGGCGATATATTTGTTCACGATGTCGCTGCGGCGATCCATGAGCACAAGGTCGGGAAGATCGTTGCTGGTGAGCATCAGATTCAGCTTCTCTTCCGGATTTCCCGTCGGCTGCTGGATCTCGAACGTAACGCCCGTTCTTTTGGTAATCTCCTGCGCGACGGGATTATTGAATTGATCTCCCGTGTTCTTATCGAAAAACGTAAGCGTAATCTTTTCTTTCGTCGGTTCCGACTCGCTGCTGTCGGAAGCCTTGCTCCCGGACGCCGTTGTTGCGGCGGATTCGCTCTCTGCTGAACTGGAGTCAGAGTTGGAGTTGCCCGAGCAAGCCGAAATCAATAGAATGAGAGCTAACATTGCGGCTAACCAAGCGAATTTGCGTGCTCTTACCATCGATAATACCCCCTAAAGTATAATTGTCGAATTAAGCTTTCATATAAGAAAGGAACGATTGGTTCGCTTCCAGCATTTCATCGCACATCTTCACGATGTCGTCCAGCGACAGCTCCGAGGACGTATGAGGGTCAAGCATGGCCGCATGATAGACATGCTCCCGCTTCCCGGTTATGGCCGCCTCGATCGTGAGTAGCTGCATATTGATATTCGTCCGGTTCAGCGCGGCGCATTGGGGAGGCAGTTCGCCGAATCTCGTCGGCAGAATGCCGTTGCCATTCACCATGCAGGGAACCTCGACGCACGCCTTCTCCGGTAAATTGCCGATCAAGCCGCCGGTATTGAGCACGTTGCCGGCAATCTCGAACGGCACGTTCGTCTCCATCGCCTCCATAATATAAGAAGCATACTCGTGTGAGCGCTCATGGGTCAGATTCTTGTTCTCTATCATATCGTTAACTTCCTTCCAGAAGGATGCCTTTCCTTTGCCCCAATTCTTGTAACCGGTCGTCGGGAGGGAATATTTCTCCTTCAGCTCGGGATAACGATGCTTGTGGTAGTAGGGAACATATTCCGAGCCGTGCGAGCTGGATTCGGTCACGAAGTAGCCGAATAACTTCATGAAGTCGTAACGTACCATATCCGTATGCCGTTCCGTACGCGCAGCAGCCTTCCGTCTGATCTCGGGGTAGAGGTCGACGCCGTCTCTGGTAATTTCCAGCAACCAGGCCTGATGGTTAATGCCGCCGATTCGCCAGCGCACATCCTGGTGATCCATGCCGAGGCCTTCCAACAATTCGCGGGCACAGGTTTGAACGCTATGGCACAAGCCTACGGTTTTAATGCCGGTTGCTTGCTGCATGGCGCCGGTTACGATCGCCATCGGATTCGTATAGTTAAGCAGCCAGGCATCGGGACATACTTCTTCCATGTCCTTCGCCATATCCAGCATGACTGGAATCGTACGCAAACCCCTGAACAAACCGCCCATGCCGAGCGTATCGGCTACAGTCTGGTGCAGACCGTATTTCTCCGGAATCTCGAAGTCCGATGAAATCGTCGGAATCAGTTCCCCTACGGCGATGGCATTGATGACATAATCTGCTCCGCGTAGCGCTTCTTTGCGGTCGGTATAGGCTTTGACGGTAGCGCGCCCGCCCAGGTTATGGTTAAGATTTTGCAGCATTTTCTCAGACTGGCCCAGTCGTTCATCATTAATATCGTAGAGAGCCATATGGGCATTCTCGAGAGATGGCGTTCTCATGCAGTCCCCGAGAATATTTTTGGCGAAAATAGAGCTTCCCGCTCCGATAAACGTAATTTTTGGCATGTTGCTTCCCCTTTGAGTTCTATTAATTTTTGACGGAGCCTAGCAGCATCCCTTTCAGGAAAAACCGCTGCAGGAACGGGTAAACAAGAATAATCGGTATCGTCGCGACCATCGTGACCGTCATACGGATGCTCTCGCTCGTAACCGGAATCCGCTTCGATGCGTTAGCCTGCGCCTCGTTCAGCATATCACCGGTCTGGTATTGATTCAGGATTTTCACCAGAACCGCTTGCAAGGTTTTCAAATCGGGCTTATAGGTGTAGATGTAAGAATCATACCAAGCATTCCAATGATAGATGGCCGAGAATAGGCCCACCGTAGCCAGAACGGGCAAGCAGATCGGAAGGATGACCTTGATGAAAATCCGCACATCGTTAGCGCCGTCGATCTCGGCCGATTCCTCCAGCTCCCGCGGCAGCTGCTCCATGAACGTCCGGACGAGAATCATCCAGAAGATGTTGATAATACCGGGAAAAATAAAGACGAGGAAGTTGTCGATCAGTCCCAACGATTTAATAATCATATAAGTCGGGATCAATCCTCCGCTGAAATACATCGTGAAGATGAAGAAGAGGTTGATGGCTCGCCCGAATACGAGCTCCTTCTTGCTCAAGGCGTAAGCCAGCAAGGCGATACAAAAAATCGACAACGGCACGCCGAGCATTGTTCTAAGCAGCGTTACCTTAACGGAGTCCAAAATTTCCGGGTTGGAAAACACGGCGGAATAGCTGTCCAGACTGATATCCCGCGGCCATAGAAGAAATCCGCCTCTTAAGGAATCCGTGCCGTCATTGACAGACAGAATAAAGATTTGCCAGAAGGGAAAGAAAGTAACGACGAACAGTACGCCAAGAAAGCCGTACAGCAGCGCATTCCCCGAATAGGTCAGCAGCCTTTCCTGTTTGTTCATATTGCCCTCCTTCCTCTAGAATAACGAGTTGTTGTTCATCCGCCTGGCCGCTGAATTGACGCCGAGCACCAAAATGAAGGCAACGACCGACTTAAACAGCCCGACCGCGGACGCGTAGGAGAACATCCCATTCTGAATTCCATATCGGAAGGAATAAGTGTCGATGACATCCGAGTATTCGCGGTTAAGCGAGTTGCCTAGCAGGTAATACTGATCGAAGCCCGTATTCAGAATGTTGCCTACCGCCAGAATAAGCAAAATAACAATCGTTGGCTTCAGCATGGGCAGGGTGATGTGGATCATTTGTCTTGCCCGGGTTGCGCCATCCACTTTAGCCGCTTCATACAACTCCGGATTGATTGAAGCAATAGCCGCCAAGTAAATGATCGAGCTGTAGCCCATCTCCTTCCAGGTGTTGGCGCTGGCAACGATTCCCCAGAAGTATTTGCCCTCCTGCAGGAACAGAACGCTTTCCTTGGTCAGTCCCAGCAGCTTCAGCAGTTCATTGATTACTCCGTCCGCCGAGAGCAGCGTAACGAAGATATTGGCCGCGATGACCCACGAGATGAAATAGGGCATGTAGGAAACGGTCTGAATAACTCGCTTGAATGCCATATTCCTTACTTCGTTAAGGGAGAGCGCGATCAGGATAGGTACGATAAATCCGATCAGGATCGTGAGTATGCTGGAGACGAGCGTATTCCTCATAACCAAGTAGAAATCGTTCCCCGCAAAGAAATACGAAAACCAATCGAACCCTACAAACTTACTGCCAAGGAAGGAAGACCAGAATTTCCCGAGGCTTGGCTGATAATCTACGAATGCCATATAGAGTCCAAGCATCGGTCCATAGGAAAATAAAATCGCCCAGATCAGTCCGGGCACCAGCATAAGGTACAGGTAACGCTGCTTAACAACTTTTTTTGTTAGCTTGTTTTGCGAGGGTTGGGCACTCGCTTTCACTTTGAACCCCCTCCTTCTCTAAGGCCGACCGCCTGACTCTATTATTGGGGGAGCGGGGAGGGATAATCCATAACGAGTTCCTCTGATTCATAACGGAAACGAACGATCTTACATCGGAGTTAATTGACATAAGATTCGTCTAGATGGGATACTTGAAGCCTAACCACTAACCATCAATGGGGGTTCGGAAATGTATAAAATCGTTCTGGTGGACGACGAACCTTTTGAACTTGACACGCTGGAAAAATACGTGCCTTGGGAGGAGATGGGCTTCAAAGTGATAGGCACCGCCAAGAACGGGAAGGAAGCGCTTTCCAAAGTGGGCGAGCTACTGCCTGACATTGTCATTACGGATGTCAAGATGCCGATCATGGACGGAGTGGAATTCGCGGACATTATGCGGGAACGACTGCCGCACCTGAAGATCATCTTCCTCAGCGGATACGATGATTTCTCCTACGTGAAGGCCGCGCTTCAGGTGGAAGCTTCCGGATATTTGTTAAAGCCTCTGGATGTCGAAGAATTGCGCAAGCTTATGAAGAAGGTTAAGGTAAAATGTATGGAAGAGCAGCGGGTCAAGCTGTCCTCCCGCGCGCTGGCGATCCAGTATATCAAGGAAATGCTCAATGAGAAACATCCTCAAGCGCTCAAGACGATAGCCGCGGAAATCCGCAGCCTCGGGCTTGAGCCGTTAATCTCCTCCTCGGGAGCGTATTCCTTCTCCTTAATCACGATAGATGAATTTCCGACATTGACGAAGGTTATCGAGAACGGCCTATCCATTACCCAGGACATCGGTCGCCGGATCGAGCGGCTTGCGGAAACGCACGATGCTCTTATCGTCTCGGTCAACGAACGCCAGCACCTTGTCCTCAGCGTCAAAGCGCCATTGCAGGATATGCTGGAATGGAGTAAGGAGCTTGGAGTCTTCACTCGTTGGATCACTTTCTGCTCCAATTCCCGGCAATCCCGGCTGGAGGAGTTGCCGAGCGTCTATCGGAAGCTGCTGCAGACAAGAAACCGCCATGTATTGCTGAACGGAGCAGGCCATTTCATAGTCGCGGACGATGGCTCCGCGAATCCGGAATCCAATCCCGAACCGATGCAGCCTCCAGCGTTCGAGCTTCTCCTCTCCCATGTCCTGCATGAAAGGCTTCGAGAGGCGGAGCTCTGGATAAGCGAATTCGTGAAAGCGCATACGAATGTAACGAACCCTAGTATCGGGCCGGTAGAACAAGCGTGTCTAGAGCTGCTCGACCAGCTCTACGCCGTTCATGTCCAACCCCATACCGTCCTGAAAGGGAGAGTTGCAGACAAAACAACCCTCTTGCATAAGCTATCCATCATTGAGAGTATTCCGTTAATGGAGCATACGATAAGTCAGTTTGTCCTGCAGTTGATCAAGGCGGTTGCCGGCGTGGAAGGGGAAAAGCACACACCCTTGATCAGGCAGCTTAAAGAGCTGATTAAGCGGGAGTATGCCCGGCCCCTATCGATTGACTACTTGGCGGAGCAGGTTTATATGTCTCCCAATTATTTGCGGACGATCTTTAAGGAATATACCGGCTATACCGTACTGGAGTACGTCACTCAAGTAAGGATGGATCAGGCGATGGAGATGCTGCAGGACGGTTCCCTCAAAATACATGAGATTTCAACCAAGGTCGGATATGAGAACGCCTCCCATTTCTGCGCCATTTTCCATAAGAAAAGAGGTCTTACGCCTAATCAGTACCGCAATCAACTCTTAAGGCTGTGAGACAACCTATGCATACGATCAAGATGTTCTTCTTGAACTTGCCGATCAGGGGAAAGCTGCTGGTATTCTTTCTATTCGCATCCGTGATCCCACTGCTATTCTTCTCTATCTATTCTTATAATGTCACCAAGAGGCAATTAATCGGACAGACCCACGAGAATATGTACACGATGAACAACCAAATCAACAACAATATCGAGAACCGCCTTGAAACGTTCAAGCAAATCTCCAGCTTGCTCTATATGGACACGACTTTGAAGGAGTATCTGTCTCATGTCTACACCCGCGGCATAGAGTATGTGGAAGCTTATAAGTATATCAACGACTTATTATATGGAGTTATGGCGAACAACGCGGATATTCATGCCATTACGTTATATCCGTATAATGAAACCATTCCCAGCGACGGTCTTTTTATTAAATATATCGACGAACCGCTTATGGCTCAAAGCTGGTACGACGATTTAACCGAATCTTACGGGGACGCCGTCTACAGCATCGTAACGGAGAACAGCAAAGACGAATCCGTCTTCACGCTGGCACGGCTGCTCAACAACCATCTGCTGCACTATCCTTACGGCATTCTGACGATCGATGTGAAAGAAGACGTTCTGTACTCGCTTATTGTGAAAGAAACATTCAAGAAGGATATCTATATCGTGAACAGCGCCGGAATCATCTTGTCCACTACGGACAAGTCGCTTATTTCAACGCCATTATCCGCTATTATCGGAGAGGGTCCATGGGAAGGCGAGGAAGTAGGAACGACATCCATCGATATCGACGGACAAGAATCCCTTGTCGTATTCAACAGCATGAAGCTCGGTTGGAAGACGGTATCCGTCGTTCCGATCGATCATGTACTCGCCGATGCCCGGAAGGCTACGAACCGGATGCTGTGGATATCCGCCTTGAGCTTCGTTCTGGCGATTATCCTTATTTTTTTGACCGCGCAATACTTCTCCAACCGGTTTCTGACCCTTTACCGCTTCATCCGCAGAGTGGAGAGCGAGGACTTCAACTTCGAACTCAAGAGCGAGAGCAGGGATGAGATCGGGTTGCTTGCGGACGCCTTCAATGCTATGAAGCTTAGGCTTAATGGGCTCATCAATGAGGTATACAAGAAGGAAATTATGAAGAAGGAAGCCGAGCTGTATGAGCTTCAGAGTCAGATCAATCCCCATTTTCTCTATAACACCTTGTCGATTATCTCATCGCATGCCATGCGTTCTCAGGATCACGAAATCGGCCGTATCGTGTCGCATCTGTCCAATTTCTACAAGACCTCGCTGAACAAGGGCAAGCGGAATATTCTGATCCAGAAGGAACTGGATATTACCCGCCATTATGTTGCCATACAGCACATGAGGTTCGAAAATTTGTTCCGCGTACATTGGCAGGTAGACGAAGCTCTCTATCACCACCAAACCTTGAAACTGATGCTGCAGCCGTTCGTGGAAAATGCCATTAACCATGCGATATGGGATGACGATTATCCGCTTAACATTATCATTCGCCTCTATAAAGCGATTGACTGCATCCGCTTCGAGGTGTTGGATGACGGGGCCGGAATGACGGAAGAAAAGGTTAAGCAAGTGCTAGCGCCTCATATGGAAGCCGGTTACGGCATTCGCAATGTCCATGAACGGGTGCAGCTTGCGTACGGCCCTGATTACGGCGTCGTTATCTTCAGCAGAAGGGGCATCGGCACCCAGGTGAGGATTACGATTCCTCTGGGGTGAGCTACGAACCTCTTATTTTTTGACCCGATAAGTCATAATACTTCCATTCAGAATCGGGTAGATAACGCCCACCCTTACCTTCATCCGGCGCGGACATAATGGCTCCACTTCCATTACTTATTGAGGAGACATCCACTGTTGCTAGAAAAGTCATTCTATCTTAAAAGAGGCTTCCAATGCACCCGTGTCTTCGAAGCCCCGGAAGTACTTGATCTTCCCTTCTTCAACTTCGCAAATCACCGCCCAGTAGCTTTCGAATAGCTTATTAGTAGGGCGAATACGATGCTTAAATCTGCCCCAAGCAAAAGCCGATGTATCATCGCCTAATATTTTAACGATTTTAAATTCTTGGGTATCTAGATCTTTCTCAAATTTGGACAAAAGCTTTCTTACGCCATCAACACCGCAATAAGTTCCATAAAAGTGATGTCTGTCCGACTCCGTATCATATCCTGCTATAAACGTTGCTTCACTATGGACATATTTTAACGCACTGTCCTTGTCATTCAAATTTTCAATATAAAGTTTAAGTACATGCTCTGCTTTCATATCGTTTGTCTCTCCTTTGGTAAATTGAAAGAAGACCTAGATTCGCATTCTTTACGCGAGACTATCGCTACTTAATTGATACGTTTGAGCTGGCTCGTTCCTCCTCCTGATTGGATCGTTCCTTCCACATTTCTAGCTTACATGTCCAGCTTCCATGCAACCATCACGAAATTCCGATGCAATTGATCGGTTTCGGTAATCAATAACTCGTAGTTTGATGAAGTTAGGTTTTAGCCGATATAATGGCAGTGGATGATCGGATATCGGAAGGAGAACCAAGCAATGGAACTTCGACAGCTTGAATACTTTGCTGCGATATGTAAGGAGATGCATTTCTCCAGGGCGGCCGAGAACCTCTGCACCACACAATCGAATCTGAGTCAACAGATTAAGTTTCTGGAGAACGAGATCGGCCTCCCTCTTTTTGATCGCATAGGTAAGCGCATTAAGTTAACCGATGCAGGAAAGATCCTGCTCGAACAGAGCCATAACATATTTGAACATGTTGACTATGCAAAGAAGGCAATTGCGGATCTTAAAACGATCGAAGGCGGCAAGCTGGATATCGGCATTTTGCCTGGAGATGGCGACTTACTGTTTGACGCTTTGCTTATCGATCTTCATAGAACGTATCCTCAGCTATCGATACGCGTAACGGAGACCATGGATGTCTACGAACAAGTTCTTGATGGCACAAGAGATCTTGGAGTTACCACGGTTCCACAGAAGGCAGATGACCGTATTGCCGTTGTCTCTTTGTTTCATGAGGAGTTTTCTTTGGCCATTCGATCAGATCATCCCCTTGCAAAGTCAAAGGCGGTTCCATTCGAGCAACTCCAGCATCTAAAGATGGTAATGTTCGGTTCAGATCATCAAATGTCCAAGGTCATTCAAGCCTGTTGTCAAGAACAAGGAATTGTGATAAACAATCCGATTGTAAGCTCAACCTTATCAACGCTTCTAACTCTGGTCCATCAAGGAATAGGAGCAACTATTCTCCCAAGAATGCTGCTAGATTATATCAACGATGAGAATATCACTGCCGTGACTCTGCTCAAACCAACGCCTACTCAAGATATCTGTATTATTTATCGAACGGATAAATTTATGGGGCAAGCAGCGAAATTATTTATTAAAGAATTGCAGGCTCTAATTCAGCGGGTCAAAGTTCAAACCGGTCGCTCGTTGGGATAAATCGATTAAGGCCATCCACCCATCATAATAGAAGGATCCCTTTTAGTGTTTAAGTAACAACTCGAACTCCAGCACAAAGCTAAAGAGCATGCCACGTGGCATGCTCTTTTTGTTGAAGTAACGGCAGAAACTTATTTTTTAACCACAGGCACCCAAAATTCCCCGTAGAATGTGCCGTCTCCGTTATCTTTGCGATACGTCGCATTTGGACCGCCGATGTAAGCATAGTCAGTGATTTGGGACAAGACTTCGCCAAAAGCACGGTAAGTCAGCTGATCGAACAAAGTTTCCTTGTCGCCATTTCCTGCGACCACGATGTACTCGCTCTCGGGAAACTCGATAATACGCGTTGCGTCCGTCACTGTTTTTCCGGCTGCTACCGCGAAATAATTCCACGGTTTTCCTTGATAAACCTCGTTAACGGACCATTCGAGATCGTCCTTTGCGGCTTTTTTGAGCTTATCGAAACGCCCGTCTGCTTTGAGCCCGCCCCAAAACTCGGCTTTTTCCTTTTGCATAGCCGGCATGTCTTGGAAATTCGATTGAATTGAAAAACCATATGCGGTCAATGTGAATGATTTTTTGTGTTCCAGTGTGTAATTGGCCATGTGAGATCTCCTTATATTCATATTCCGGAATTAGCCTTCGACTTTTTTTACTCTAAGCCACATTTCGCCGTAGAATTCACCGTTATCAGCTGTTTTCACAAATGTTGAGTTACCAGGACCAACGTACTTATAGTCTGTGATTCCTTGCAACATGCCGCCGAAAACTTTGCCGGTGATTTCGTCAGCAAGGCGGTCTTTGTCAGCGCTTGTTCCAGGCACGACGAGATAGTCGCCAGCGAGAAAATCGAGGACGTCGGCGCCTTCCGCGTCGAACTCGCCCATCACGCCGAAGCCGCGCCAAGCCTTGCCGTCGATGACGTAATTAATTTGGTATTCTTGCCCGTCCGCGAGCGCGAGAAGTTCGGCAAGCTTGTTGTTTTCAGTGATTTCAGCTTTTTTCGCCGCGGTTTTTGCTGCATTACCTGCCCAGTCGTTGTAGTCTTCAAGCGAAACGCCGTAAGCAGTCATTTTGTAGTTTTCCGAGATTGTTTTGATCGAGTAGTTAGACATTTTGTTCTCTCCTTCGTGGGTTTGTCTTTACAAGATTGATTCTATTTGTAGAATGTATCAAAAAGTGATACCTTTTATTTATGAAAAAAACAGAACGAGTGAACCTGATCATGCGCTACATCAATAACCGCGCGCGTTTTACGATTGCCGAAATTCAGCGGGAGTTCAAGATTTCCCGCGCAACGGCGATTCGCGACATTAACGAGATTCAGGCGATGGGTTTTCCGCTTACGACTGAGCTTGGTCGCGGCGGCGGATACAATGTCCTGCAAAATCAGTATCTACCCTCCGTCCGATTCACGTCAGTTGAGCTAAAAGCGATTTTCATCAGCTTTATCGCCTCGAAAAATTCGCAGCTGCCTTATCTGCATAATCGCCGCTCAATCACTGAAAAACTCATCGGCATCGCGTCGCAAACCCAGCAAGACGAGCTAATCGAGCTCAATAATATCTTGCTTTTTGAAAATACGAATCCTTCTAATCCGAATCTATTGGAGCTCGATGATGCGGCGCCCGAGGAACTGAACCAGCTGATTTCGCTTGCCGTGCGGGATAAACACCTGCGCTTGACTTATGAGCTGAGTCCCGGCTGGCCGCAATTGATGGACGTTTTTTTGCTGCATATATTTAACTCGAACGCTCAGTGGCTGGCCGAGGTTTATGATCTTGATACGAATGAGTTTCGGTATTTGCCCGTTGTGATGTTGAGGGATTCGGCCATTTCTGAACGGGAGTTGAAATGGTCAGAGCAAGAGATTATAAGCAAAAAACTGCTTTTTGCCCGTGAGTCCAATCTTGTCGTGAAGCTTGATGCGACCGGGATTCAGCGTTTTAAGCGCCTACATCCCCCGGGAATTATTTTGTCATTCACCGGGATGTTTCAATCGAGCGGGGTTTTCAGTATTCAACTGGATGTGACCGATTTTGAGTCGCTGGCGTATTACGCGGATTGGCTTTTGTTTTTGGGGAAAGGTGTCGAGTTCGAACGGATTCCCGATGAGTTGCGCGTGATTTTGGAAGAGCGTTTAGGAGTGCCTCCAAAATTGTAACGAAATTATACCTGTGATGGGTGTTTAAGCGATGGCGGCAGCAAAGTCAAACCATCTACCTTCGCTGCATTGAGTTGGGCCTGGGTAAGAAAGATACTTTTAGAAAGGTCAGCACCTCTCAGGTCGGCATCCCGAAAATCTGCGCCGATAAGATCAGTTCCGCTTAGGTCACTACCTCTAAGATCAGCAGCAATAAGGTATGCCCCGCGCAAGTTGGCTCCTCTAAGATCTATTCCTCTAAGATCCGCACCCATAAGGTCGGCTCCGCGACCAATGGTCTTTTGACGCCCTGACCTAGCTTTATGTCCCGGAAGGACAGTATGCCCGTTACGAGCTTCGGATCGAACAAGTTCACTGGTTTTCAGGAGTAGCGTGTTCACGGAAGCCCGGTGCTCAGCGATGTCCAGTTCCATAAGCGAGCCAACGTTAAGGTGTGTAAAGCGTTCTATCTCATCAAGCATGGAACGGAGCTCAGCGTGAATAGGTTCGGATGGCTTTAATGTGAGTGCTTCCTCCAGATACCAAAGTAATTCATGCAGCTGCATCATGATTATGAACACTTTGAACATTGCATCCGCGGAATCAGGGCTGTTCCGCCAATCTTGTCCAGCGAAGCTGACTTGGGAAACTTTCTGCCCCGCACCAAAGCATTCAAAAGTTATACATCCTTTAAGACCTCTTTTACCGAGGCTTTCGTGAACGCGACAGCGGAAGTCTGATTTTAGGTTGAGGCAGGGCTGTGCCGGCTCCTTGTCGATCGGGAAACCTTCTGACGCTGAGAAGCGTAGTGCGACACAGCACAACCCGAAACATTTCTCGCAATCAGCACGAAGGTTATCACGACTCGCGTCGCCAAATGAGTTTGGATGATTTGACAAAATGTTCACTTCCTTTGAATCTTTAATACCTATTATCGCGACTCAAATAATTATCATCTACTTTAAAGATTAGTTCAACCATTCTGCCTGTTAGCTACCGTCAGTCCAAAGGCTATCGCGATCTGTTTGCCGTATAGGCCCGCCCCTCCCCTAATCAATAAGGTCTTGCTGCTCATAATACAGAGAAGGCGACGCAGTTATTCTGCATCGCCTTCTCTTGCATAGGAACAACTAGCATCAGACCATTTCCAGCTCCATGCCGAGCACCTTGGACAATCGCTTGATTTGAGTGCCTACGTGACCGACGCCGAGCGCAAAATGATGAGTCGGACCGGCCGCGCACCATCTCTCGATGAAGTCGGCTACGCCGCAATCGAAGCTGCAGCGCGTATTCGTGTTGCCGGTCTGCGGAATCTCGCCTTTGATCGATTCGCCTTCGGCGGCGATCATCTTGTATCGGCCGTCCGCGGTCTGGGAAATTCCGAGCAAGGTAACCGGACCGGCTTGAATGCTGAATTCCACGCCGATGCCGGAGCCGCTCTTGCCATGGAACAGATCCAACCCCCGAATGACCGGTCGGCTGTCGCTGATCTTGACGTTATGCGGACCGTCGTGTCCGACGAGCACGATCTCGTCCACGAAGTCGCACGGATGAAGCTCGGCGAAGGAGCCGCCGGCATCCAACCGATCCATGACCAGCATCGCCGCGCAAGTCTTGAGATCCGCCTCTCCCGCGAGCGGGATTCCCTTGCCGGTAAGCAGCGAATTGCCGAGCACCATGTTCGAGCCGATTCTCTCGTATTCGTTGTTGTCCAATCCGCGATAGTAATAGGCAAGTCCGGTCAATCCGTTCAGGGCGACCAGCTTGTCTAGTCCGACCGCCACCTTGGCCGACCATTCCAAGTCCTCTTCCTTGATCGGTCTCGTAATCGGATCGATGAACGGGTCGGCGATCGTGAATACGCTCTTGATCTCTTCGATCTTGTCCGCGATCTCGCTCGGATTCGCGTCGTTCACCAGCTTGGCAAGGTCGCACATCTCAAGCATCTGGACGTGGGAGCCGAACGCCGCCGTGAACGCGGTCGGGTCGGAATTCATATCGTACATTCCTTCGTAAGTATGGCCCAAATATCCGATCCGAGCGTACTTGAACGCCCGTCGGGCGTTCGCGACCTGGCACCAAGACTTCAACTCGCCGGCGATCCGGGGATCGTCGCGGAGCGTTCCCACGATCATGCCCGCCGCGGGCTTGCCGGCGCGCACGAGCACTCCGCTGATCTCCGGCAGCGAGCAAATGTTATCGTTAGCCAACTGCATATAAGTCGTCGTGTTCCGGTAGTCCAACCGTTTGAGCGGCTGCAAGGCGACCAACACGGTGGGGACTCCGAGATTCAATATGGCCGTCGCCGCGGATGACGAGGTGACGTAAGTGCTGAGATTGACGAATAAGAAGTCGACGTCCAACGCTCTCAGCCGGGCGGCCGCCGCGAACGACCGGTCCAGATTATCGACGAATCCCGCCGACACGACCTCGACGTCGAAGCCGATCAGCATTCGCTCGAACTCGCGACCGTACCCCTCCAGTTCCTCCCGTAGCCCCGGGAATTGTCCCCAATACGGCTCGTGTCCCACCGTGATGACGCCGATGCGGGCTTTGGCTCTTGCGAACGCCGCTATACTCATTTCCGTTTCCACCTTTATACGAATAGTAATAGTGATGAATTTCTAATTCCAACTGATCAGTTCTATTTCCTTATCTTCGTCGGCATCCGCCCCGGTTCTCGTTGCCAAGCTTCGATAGTCGATCGTTCTGCGCTCTCCCGGTAACAGATCAAAGTAATTGTCGGAGAAAACATACTCGCCATGCAGCAGGACGGCTTTGGCATAACGGTCGGCGGCAACGATCAAGCTTCCTCCGTCAGGCCCTTCCGTCCGGGACTCGATACGCGCACCGGAAGGTTGAAGGTCCAAGTCGGCCGGGATCCCCGCGTTATGAATATACCGGTCTTCCCCGAAAGGACCGGCGATATCCATGACGAGAACGCTTCCGCTATCGAGCATAGCGTCTAGCTCCTCCAACGGAAGCGTCTTGACGACCGAAGAGGTGCCCTCCTCGACAGCGAAGTCGAACTCTCGCGTCCATACGGTAGCGTCGTCTATCGAACCGTCTAGCTTTAACACGCGAAGCAATCCCTTGCCCTGGATCGCTTTCGGCTTATCGTTGCATACCCAGAACGCATATCGGCCTTCCTCGTCCTGCCGTTCGATCGACGCGATGACCGGACGGGAGGCTTTCTTGAAGCCGTAATACCCGCCTTTCGGATACCCGTAATAATCGACGAGACTCCATCCGCTGGCCGGCCAACAATCGTTGAACATCCAGAACAGAATGCCGCCCGTATAAGGCCGGTTTCGCCGGTAGACCTCGACGACGAGCCGGGTGATTTCGTGCTGCGCGTAAGACATGCGCCGAATTCGTTCGACCGTCGAGACGGCCGGAGGCATCAGCTTGTCGGCAAGCGTAAGCAACGCCCGGAAGAGCGAGTAATCGACCAAGGCGGGATGATTTTTCGTATGATATTCCAGCATGTCGAAGGTCGGATCGTTCAGATCCTCTTCGCTCATGAATCGCCTCAGCGTATGGAGCTCCGGGGTGCCGAACATCGGGAACTCCGGACAGAAGCGGCTCAACAAGCTTGCGAAGTAGGAGCGGTAATGGCGAAGATCCGTCCCGCGGAAGACGTCGAACATCTCCAGCAATGCCCCCGTATAGTGGGCGGTGCCGATCGTGAACGAGTTGTTCTTGTTGCCGCCGAACGGGCTGGTCGGCAGGAACGGTCGATTCGGATCCAACTCCGCACATAGCCGTCCCGTTATCCGTTCGGAGATCGTCCTTCCCGGGTAGCCCGGATCCTCTTCGCCGTCGAACATGCCGTTCTCGTTATCTCCGTTCCACCAGATCAGGCTGGGCCGGCTGCGAAGAGAACGAATAACGCCTTCGACCTCGACGGCTAACGAAGACATCCATTCCTCGTCCTCCTCGGGATAGGTGCCGCAAGCCATCATGAAGTCCTGGAAGACGAGAATCCCTCGCTTGTCGCACTCGTTCCAGAAGGCTTCCGATTCGTAGATACCTCCTCCCCAGACGCGGAGCATCGTCATCCCGGCTTCGCCTGCGAGACGAAGAAGATTCTCGTAATGCGCATCGGGGATTCGGCCCGGGAACGGATCGCTCGGCACCCAATTGGCTCCTTTGCAATAGATCGGAACTCCGTTCACCAAGAGCGAGAACCCGCTTCCGGGTCGATCTCCATTGGCGTCCCATTCCGTGCCGAGCGCGCGCAGCCTGTCGGTCGTCCGCGCTTCGGCGCTCCCAGGCCGATCTTGAAGCTGCTCGATTCGCGACGTCCGTATGCCGAACGCGCACTCCCGCTCGTCCACGATGCCCGCTTCTCCATAGAGTTTAGCGATCGCCTTGTATAACGGCTGCTCTCCGTATCCCGCCGGCCACCAAAGCTGCGGCTCAGCCAAATCCGCCGTCAACTCCAGCTTATCGCCGAGCAGCTTCCTCGAGGCCTGCCATACGATGCGCCCGGCCGGATCGACGATCGCAGCCTCGACCCGTAATGGTTGCTCCGTACGCGAGCTCGCCTCCAACGCGAAGCCGACTGCCGCTCCCCGTCCATCGATCGCCTTCGTATAAACATGGAGATCGTCGATCGTCGCTATGTCCTCGAATACGAGACGAACCGGCCGCCAGATGCCATAGCTGACGAGACGCCCGACCCAATCCCAGCCGAACGTGCACTGCATGCGCCGCACGTAGAGACGTTCGCTCGTGAACGCCGCGCCGCGACCCGGGTACGGCTTATTCTCGACCCCTTCCGCAAGGGTACGGAATCGGACCTCGAGCTCGTTCATTCCGGTTCGGAGCAGAGCCGACGCATCGAAGCGGTAACGGATGAACATATTGTCCGTCCTCGCTAGACGCGCGCCGTTCAAATAAATATCCGCGAACGTATCCAGCCCTTCGAACTCCAACACCGAACGCTGTGCTTCCAAGCGCTCTACCTCGAATTCGCGACGATAAGACCACCGCCAGTGCTCGACCCAAGCGCAATCGTCCGCCTGCTTGCGGTAACCCGGATCGGGGATAAGACCCGCGGCAAGCAAATCCTGATGTACGTGTCCGGGCACCTCGGCATCGATATCGATCCTTGCCAGACCACCCTTCGCCGACACGCCTTCGCCTTGCAACTTCCATTTTCCCGATAACGTAATCGCTCGTTTCATTGCCGTTTCCCCTTCTGGTGACGTTCCGATAATTCATTAAGGCAATAGGAAGACCACCGTCTGACCCGTTGCGGTATCCTTCTCGATATTCGCGAGCGCCGTTCCGTAAGTCATGCCGAACGTGTAGGTAGCCGGGAGCAATTCCTTGCGAATCTCTCCGCTAGAAGTAGTACCGATCGTCCTCCAACTGCCTCCCGAGTACACCTTAGCGATACCTCCGTCGACCGGAGCCCCATGCGCGTCCTTCAACTGAATCACGATGCTGGCCGTCTGGAAGACGACTGCCGGATCCTCTCCGATGTTCTGAGCTTTCTGATTGTACGCGCCTTCGTAAGTCATGCCGATCGTATAGGATCCCGCGAACAGTTCCTTGCTCAACTCACCGCTGCCGGTCGTGCCGATCGTCTGCCAGGAACCGCCCGTATACAGCTTCGCGTCGCCGCCCGCGAGTTCATTTCCTTGGCTGTCCTTCAGCAAGAATATTGCCTTAACCGTCCGGAAGTCGATAACCGGATTCGATGCCGTATTCTGCGTAAGCTGCTTCGTCACCCCTTGATAGGTCATGGAGAAAACATAGCTTCTTTCCGGCAGCGACTTGGTCGCCTTTCCCGCGGCATCCGTAACGCCCAAATCCTTCCAAGCTCCATCGTAGTACTTGACGATCCCTCCGCTTAACGGGTTACCCGCGCTATCCCTCAATTCGACGGAGGTTGCGGTCGCCGAGAGAACGAAGCTCGCGCTGCGCGCCGGTTCCTCGTTGCCCGCCTGGTCGACCGACTTGTATTGCAACGTATATGACCCTTGTTTGTCGAAAACCAGTGCCGTCGCATAAGGGTTCCAGGTTGTTCCGTTGTCCACGCTGTACACGGTCTGCATAACGCTCGATAAGCCGTCCGTTGCCGATAGCGATACCGACAGCGGGCCGATATACGTTCCCGCCGGACCGTCCGGAACCGACGGGCTCAACGCCGCCACGGTTACTGGGGGAGTCGCGTCTACGTAGACCGTCGCCGATTGCGAGAGAGTCCCGCCCGCGGCCGTCGCGGTAATGGCGGCCACGCCTTCTCCTACGGCCGTAACCGTTCCGCCGGAATCTACCGTTGCGGTTGCCGGATGGTCGGACGTCCAGACGACGTTCTTGTCGGTCGCGTTAGCCGGCAGTACCGTGGCTTCCAGCGTCTCGCTTTGCCCGATCGAAAGCGTGACCGCGCTCTTGTTCAAGCTAAGGCTAGTCGCCGCGAACGATACTTGGCGAACCTCAATGTCGTCGACGTAGAAGTCCTGCAACGGGTCGGCTTGCTCCGTATAGAGGTACACCCTCGTATCGGTGACGACTCCGGCTTCTTGAATCTCGTACAAGCCGGACGCCTGAATCCAACCGCCGAAGCCGAGAGCCGTGCTGCTGAACATAATCTTCTGCTTACCGACGCCGTCCAGCTTATACTGAATGCCGATTCGGAGCAGCGCGGGATTGACCGGCGCGGCGTTCAGCTTGCCCCAGACCGAATAATAGTAGAGCTTCCCTTGCTCGATCGCCGTCGGGAGGAACATCGATCCGAATCGGTTGTTGCCGGTCTTGGTCACCCGCACCGACTGAGCGCCATTCCTATGCTCGGCAGTGTTGAGAGTCAGCGTCGCGCTCGATCCGTAATAAGCCGAAGGCACGGTACTCCCCTCCATGCCGGAATCGATGATCAGATTGCTTCCGAGTACCGCATTGGACGGATAACTCGGGCTAAGGGCGACGGTGACCGTCGTAGTCGCCGTAAATCCGCCGTCCAACGCCATTGCGGTAATATGGGCCGTTCCGATGCTTTTTCCGTATACGATTCCGTTGTTGTCCACGATGGCTACATCCGGATTATCCGAAGTCCACACGACTTCCTTATTGATCACGTCGCTCGAAGGCAGGAACGTCGGGACTAGCGTCAACGTTTTCCCATAATAGACCGTCGCAGAGCTATCCATGCTTAAGCCCGTCGCACCGATCCAAGTCGGACTCGCCGAATAAGTGATCGGTCTGACTTCGGCGTCATCGACGTAATAATCGTGGTTGTTGGCGTCGACCTCGGTATAGACGTACAGGTAGACGTTGGACACCGTACCCGTCTCCGCGATCGTATAATTCCCCTGCACTTGCGTCCAAGCGTTGTTGCTCAATCCCGGACTGGTGTACATGATAATCTGCTTGGTCGTTCCGTCGACCGTATACTGCAAACACAGCCGCAAAGGCTCGCTCAGGGTAGGCGCCGAAGCCAGCTTAGCCCAGATGGAATAACGGTACTCCTGTCCTGGCACGACGCCGTTCAATTTGAACATCGCGCTGCTGTACCTGGTTAGCTTGGCGACTTTCAACGACTGATGGCCGCTATGGGCTTGAGAGACGTCTAATCCAAGCGCCGAGTTATACGTCTGAGCTTGAAGCGCGCTGCCTTCCATCCCCGGATCGACGACCAGATTGTTTCCTAGAATCGGCAGAGCGGGAGCCGTATCCATCTGAACCGAATCGATAACGAACGGACCGGTTTCCAGCGTCGGCACGACCTTGATCTGTTGAATCGTCCCCGTCCACTCCGGCGCGACCGTCGCGTCGAATACGTATTCGCGGAATAACGGTTCGTTCGGAAGAACATAAGAGGTGAGCTTCTTCATGGCGTTCCAGGACGTATCCCCGTTTGCCTTATAGTAGATTCGAGCCTCGTTGCCGCCGGTCCCGTTGCGAAGCTTCACGCGAATTCTCTTAACGGACGAGGCATCCGCGTTCAGATTGTCCGGCGATACGATCGCAGGCTCCGTGCCGCCCGATACGCCTAATGAATTTCCGCTGAATACGCCGCCCAACACTTCGCCGCCCGCGATCCGGTCATTCGCCGTCCAGCCGTCCGCGAATTCGAAATGCCAGATCAATCCGGCGGGACTGATCCGGATCTTCCCCTCTGTCTCCTCCCAACTGACGGTCGCTCCGAAGGCATCGCGGAAGTAAGTTAGAGGCACGAGAACCGTACCGTTCGAAAGGAGCGACGGCGAATGTTCCAACGAGATCGAAGCGCCGTCTCGATGAGCCGTCGAGCTGCCGACCGTCAGGTCGTAAATGCTGCTTCCTTTCACGCCGATGTACTTCTGCGCCTCGGAATCCCATTCGGATTTGACGCCCATCTGGAGCCAAATATCCTTCACGGGAACCATCGGGACTCCGTCTTGAACGAGCGGAGGCTGGCTGAGAGCTTGCCGCTTGCCGTCGATATACAGCTTGATGTCCGTGGAGTCGTTCGCGAGCGCCCTGACGTAATCGATGTCGACCGTCCCTAACGCCGAGACCGGGTCGATCCGGATTTGCCGGATATTGCCGATCCAGCTTTTGTTCCGCCACATCTCCACATAATAGTCGGTATAGCCGTCGTCCTGCGGATTGACATAGAAGCCCATCGCTTTGGTCTCGTTCCAATCCCCGTCGAGCTCCGTCGTGAAGAACACCCTGCCTTCGATATCGTTGGCGTTGTTCTTCATTCGGATCTTCAAATATGGAGCATCCTCCGCCTTAATCCCGAGATGATCGCCGGAGACGATGCCCGGATCCGTGTTGTTGAACGTCGCCGTCAAACTGCCGTCCGCGACGCTTAGCGAATCGACCGGTCTTAGCACGGTCCAGCCTTCCGCGTCTCCGGCCGTATCGAACTCCCAAGACTTCACGGCATCTTCCGAGTATGCCGGAGGAGTCAACGTCCGGTTGGGAACGACTCTGCCCTCCGGATACAGAACGCCGATCCTGTCCTTCTGAGCTTGCGTCGGCACGATATCGGTATGGCTGGCGGAACCCGCGAAGACGTCGCGAATCGCGTCCACGTAACCGAATCCGGACAATCCCGCGGGCATGAGGAAGTGACCTTCCCCGAATTCGTTCCAATTGTCCAGCATGACGAGCTTCTTGCCCAGATTGTCCGTAGACAACGAAGGGATATACGTATCCTTCGTCCACTGCGCGAGCGAACGGAATTCCGAAGGGCTCGCGTAATACCCGGAGCTCAGCCCCCAAGCGGTATCGTCCCGTCCCATGCTGAGTCCGGCAATGACGTCCAGTTCATTCGGCGCGCTCTCCAGCGTCAGCTTCAGCTTCTGGTAATCCGGATGTCCGCCGAACGAACCCCAGGAATAGGCGTATACCGCATCGAAGCCGGCCGTCCTGCGGTTGATCAAGTCTTGGGAGTTCGTGCCGTTGTAGACGTTCAAGAGAATCAGATCGTCGAAGCCGGCCGCGATAACCGCGTTCCGAAGATAAACGATATCGGCCTTCGCTCCGGCAATCGAGCCGGACATATTTACGAACTGGTCGTAGTTGTAGATCGTGAACACCGGTTTATCGTCGTCTATCTTCAGGTAACGGGGATCCTTGAAATAATACTCGATCCAATACGGCACCAGATTGTTACGGAAGTCGTTGCTGTCGGCCGCCTTGGAGTTCAAGTTCTCCCACATGATCGCGAAGTCCACTTGATCGCTGTACTTCGAATTGAAGTAGCCGTCATGCAACGCGGACGATAGGAACGGATCCTTAATCGGGGAATTCTCGCCCCCGATCGGCCTGAACCAGCAAGACATCTGGAAGCCGATGCCGTGCTCGGCCTGCCATTTGGTCTCCCAATCCGCCGTCTCGGGATTTCCTTCGTCGTAGAAACCGAGCAGCGGCGTCCGATCGGGGAACGGATTGATCATATCCCAGCCCAAGTGGTTGCCTTCCCTCCACATCGGGCAGCTCTGTACGCCGACGAGCTGGTCTCCGGTACTTACTTTAACCGGAGCCGGCACGTAGTCCGACGGCAACGGGCTATCCGCATACGCAACAATGTCGTCTAACCACATCGTGCCCTTATCGGCCGCGGAAGTAGAGAAGCGGATACCGTCCACCGAAGAGATTCCCGAAGCCAGTCCGACATCCTCCGCCTTAAGCTTGCCGTTGATATAGATGTCGGCCTCGGACGAAGCCAACCGCAGCTTCACTCTGATGCTGTACCACAGGTTAGCCTTGTAATCTTCCAACAACTTGACCGGATTTCCGGATGTATCGAGGTAGGCCAGATTCCCATTCGAAGTAACGAGCTTAAGAACGGTACCCGTCCCGTTCTTAAGCTCCGCGGCAAGGCCGTTCGTCTTGACGGGAACGAAGATCTTGTACTCCGCGACCGCGTCTCCCGCGAGCGGTTGGAAGCTCTTGGCTAATCCCATCGCTCCCGTAGCGCTCGCGGCATCCATCCTGAAGCTGTAAATATCCGGCTTAGGGGACATGACGTAATACCGGGTAGTCCCGTTAACTTGTTCGGACATTTGCTCGACCTTGATCGTGCCTCCCGAAGGGGTTGCCGTCCAATCCCCGGGCACGGTGCCGTTCGCGACCGATAGCAGCCTCTCGTTAACGGCATAACCTTTATAGATCTTGAGCGGAGTGAAGTTGAAGTCGCCCGTAGAGGCGCTCCCCGTCGTCAATTGAAACCGATTCAGCGCTTCTACCGGGTTGGCCAAATTTTGCGCCGTCGCTTTCTTAACGCCGTTAATATAGACGTCCGCCTTGCCGGTCGACAAATCCGCGATCGCCTTCACCCCGTACTCCGTGTTGGAAACGTACGCCTGCAAAGTCACCGAACCTCCGCCGGACGTCTGCAGAACGAGGTTGCTCCCGCTCGTAACGATGCTGAGGCCGGCCGTATTGCCGTCCAACAGCTGCCATTTAATGCCGTCGATTACGGTCAAGGGCTTGAAACGGAATTCCATCGTGACGCTCCCCTCCTCCTGGGAAGGGAACTTACGGCTCATCAATACGGGAAGGATCGGACTTGTATCGCTGACCTTCAGCGTATCGGCGTACAGACTTGCCAGCGTGCCGCCCGCCGCGCGAATGTCCCAACCGGAAGGCTGGCTCTCGCCGGGTACGAGGTTGGAGAGGAACGTGAAGTTCTCGTCCACCAAGTAAATCGCCCCCGCCGGCGCCTCCTCGCTTTCGGCTAGCGCCGTACGAGAATAGTTAACGATCATCAATACGCATAAAACCATAGTAATGCTTATAGCGGTCCATCCAAGCTTGATCTTATTCATATCAATCGGATTCCCCTTTGCATCGGATTTATGAACGTTTGAATACAAACGGCGGCCCTACTACCCCGTAGAAGAGCCGCCGTTATCGGTTCGATCGGATTAACTGTTGTCCGCTTTCCAAGCGTCGAATTGCTTCTGGGCTTCCGCCAGAATTTTATCCATGCCCGCTTCGTCTAACCGCTTCTGCAGGTCCGTGTAATACTTCTCGAAATCGGGCATCGAGCCCGTCGTCAGAATCGGATTCGATTCCTTCTGAATGGCGCTCACTTGCGCGATCTCGTTCTTCACCGGCTCCGGATCGAAGATGAAGCCGAGTATGCCGGATGCTTTGCCGTTATCGTTGTTTTTGCGCATCGCTTCCAGGGCGGCCGTGGAGTTCCAGTTGGAATCCCATTGATCCCATAGAGGTCCAAGCCAGTTGTGCCAGATCGCCCACGTTTGCTCCGAACCGCTCGTCGCTTCGATAGTCGGGTTATCGTCTTGCGCCGTGCCCGATTTGACGGTATAGTTCTTGCCTTCCACCCCGTAAGCCAGCGTATTCAGCAAGTACTTGTCGCCCCAGATCAGGTTAAGCAGCATCATCGCTCTTTCCGGATTTTTGGAGGTGGCGCTGATTGCCGAAGCGGCGGCCGTCATCGAGTTGGTCGAGATCGTCGGGTATCCGTACAGCGTCTCGACCGTCGGGAAGCCGTAAGTTGCCGTAGACTTCGAACCGTCCTCGGTATATCCGCCGGAATCGCGCATAACGGCGTATTTGCCCGACTTGGCCTCGGCCAGGTAGTCCGTCTTGATGGCCGCGTCCTTAGCGATGTAACCCTTCTTGTAGAAATCGTTTAACGTTCTGTAGTTTTCCTTGTTCTGAGGGACGTCCAGAATCTTGACGATCTTTCCGTCTTGCTCGCCGTAAGATATACCCGGCGTAACCGTTGTGTAGTCTAACAACGAAACTCCGGAGGCCGTCCCGTTGGCTGTTGCCAGAAGCGGTATCATGTCGGGCTCGTTCTTCTTGATTTCGGCCAGGAACGGCTCGAGATCCTTGACGTTCTTGACGCTCTTATAATCGAAGCCATACTTCTCGACCATATCCTTCTTGAAAACATGAGCGCTTCCCGGAGTGTACGGCGTCTGTGCCGGAATCGCCATGATCTTGCCTTTGTACGTTACGGCTTTCCAAGCGCGGGGGTCGACCTTCGCGAGAATGTTCTGGCCGTACTTCTCGAGCAGCTCGTCAAGCGGCATCAAAGCGCCCTTCTGGACGTTGTCGCTGATCCGATTGGAGGAGAAGGTCGAGAAAACGATATCGTAAGGCTCGCCCGCCGCGGAGATCAGCTTCATCTTGTCTTCCCAGCCGGCATTGTCGATGAGGTTAAGGTGCAGCTCGGCGTTCAATTTCTCCTTGATGATCTTGTTCGCTTCCGCCTCGACCGCATCCTGATCCTTCATGTTGTCGATCGGCTTCGGCATGTACCAGCTAAGCTTGACGAAATCCTTCGTCTCGCTGCCGGCAGCTTCCGGAGAAGCGGCCTGCGATGCTTCGGATGACGCTTGCGATGCCACGGGACTTCCGCTTGGGCTGGAAGATGCGTTCCCGTTCGAATTCGAATTACAACCGCTCAAGATGAACATTGCTGCTAGCATTGCGGACGTTCCTGACAAGAGCCACTTCTTCGATGCCGGATTCTTTGCACGACTCACTTGGGTTGCCTCCCTTTTATTTGCGTTTCATCTATAATCAGCATCCATAAGCCGGTAAGTCTTATGGTGTTAATTATCAACCTTTAACCGAGCCTACCGTCAAGCCTTGCACGAAATATTTCTGGAACAGAGGGAAGACGAGCAACATGGGACCTGCGGCCAGAATACACATCGCCATTCGCGCGCTTAGGGAGGGAACGAGCATTCCCGGCTTCACTAGCCCGTATTCGATGGCTTCCGCCGAATTTAAGTACTCCATGTTCTTCAAGACGCGGATGAGCAAATACTGCAGCTTCATCAGGTTGTCGTGTTCGACGTAGAGCAAGGTCAGCCACCAGTCGTTCCAATACTGCAAGGCGAAGAACAAGCCCAGAGTCGCCAGCGCCGGCTTCGATATCGGAAGGACGATTCGCGCGAATATTCTCAGCTCTCCCGCTCCGTCTATTTTGGCCGACTCGATGATCGCTTCCGGAATCGTCTGCAGGAAACCCTTCATCAGCATGACGAACCAACCGCTGATCAGGTAAGGCAGAATGAGCGCAAGCATCGTGTTCTTCAAGCCCAGCCATTTGACCATCAGAATATAGGAAGGAACCATCCCGCCATGGAACAGCATCGTGAAGAACACGAAGAAGGCGAGGAAAGACCGGAAGCGATAATCCTTGCGCGAGATCGCATACGCATAGGAGGTCGTCACCCACATACCGACGATCGAACCGATCACGGTCGTCGCGATCGTCACGAGGTACGATTGGAGCAAGGTCCCGGGACTGTGGAGAATGACGCGGTATGCATCCCACGTGAAGTTCTTCGGCACGATGGAATATCCGAATTTTATGATGTCGTTCTCGTTCTGAAAGGATGTCCCGATGATGACCAGGAATGGGAATACGCAAGCTATACACAACGCTACGAATACGAGATGGATGATCAGCTTTCCGACGGGTAGCGGTTTTCTTGCGATTGTCGTCGCGTAATCTTTCATCGTTTGTGCCCCTTAGAAGAGAGAGTTGTCCGGATTGATTTTCTTGACTATGGTGTTCGTTATGAGAACAAGGCAGAAGCCGACGATCGATTGGAAGAACCCGGCCGCCGAAGCCATGCCGATATCGCCCAAGTCGATCAGCGAGCGGTAGACGAACGTATCGATGACGTCTGTCGTCTTATAGAGCAGCGAAGAGTTCAGCGTCACGTTATAGAACAATCCGAAATCGCTGTAACAGATGCTTCCGATCTGAAGGATGACGAGCATGATAATGATCGGTTTGATCATCGGCACCGAGATCGAGAACGCCCGACGTATTTTGCTGGCTCCGTCGATCTTGGCGGCATCGTAATATTCCGAATCGATGCCCATGAGAGCCGCGTAATAGATGACCGAGCTGTAACCCAGCCCCTTCCACACCGCCGCGATTACGATAATGTAAGGCCAGTATTTCGGATCGCTGTACCATAGGATCGGCTCTCGGTCCAGAGAAACCAACAGGCGGTTGATGACGCCGTATTCCATATCGAACAGCGATCGGAACGCGAATCCGGCCACGACCCAAGAGATGAAGTACGGAATGAACAGAATCGTTTGATACGCTTTCACGAATCGCCGGCTGAGCTCGTATAGAAGCAACGCGATGATTACCGAGAGGGTCGTGCCTAGCACGATGAAAGTCATGTTGTAGAGAATCGTATTCCGCAGTACCCGATAGAGCGCGTCCCCGTGGAAGAGGTAACCGAAGTTGTCTAACCCGGCCCAAGGGCTGTTCCATATTCCGAGGTTGTAACGGTACGTCTTGAAGGGTAATAGCAGCCCGTAGAGCGGCACGTAATTGAAAATAATGATGAGTACGAATCCCGGCAGAGCCAGCATCGACAGTCCGGCGTTCCTTTTGATCAACTTGATCATGCGTCCTGCACTTCCTTTTCTCGGTGCGTTTCGTCCTACCCCAACTTTAGGCGCTAACGGAGCCGCTGTATATTTTAAATCCGGTAATTTCCTTCAAAAAACCGCCGCCGTCGCCTCGATTCGGACCATAATCGCAAAAACAGAGCCCGGCGGTTATCGCCGAAGCTCTGTTAGGACAGCTTAAATGATTTTGTTCACGTTCCTTTGCAGCGCGTATTCCTTCGGGGTTACCTTGTACTTCTTCTTGAACAGACTGAAAAAGTAGGTTTCGTTCGTGAATCCCACCTTCTGAACGACCTCGTAGACGCTTAGATCCTCCTCGATCAGGAGCTCCGCCGCCTTGGTCAGCCGTACGCCGTTGATCAGATCCGGAATCGATAGATTCGTCGCCTGCTTGTAGATCTTGCTGAGGTTACGGGAAGATATCTTCATCATGGCCGCGATCGAAGGAAGGCTTAAGGACAAGTCCTGATAATTCTTATGGATATATTCCGTGACCGCGTCTACGACGAAATAGTTCAGCGTATCCGTATTCTCGGCCGTCTCCTTGTTAATCGAATCCTGCAAGCCGCCCCTGATGATCCTGTGGATCTCGGCCATCGTCTCCTTCTCCAGAATGTGGCGGCCGATCGAGGCGATCTGGAGCGAGGGCGCCGGAGTGATCTTCGCTTCGTCCAACGCTTCTATCGCCGTATCGACGAGTCTTATGATCGAGACCAAAGCATTGTGGTAGTTGAGCGTCTCCATCTCCCCGAATAGATTAGCCAGCACTTCCTTCATGGCGGCGACGTTGCCCGATTTGATCGTCTCCACGAACCATTCTTCCAGCTCTTTGGAATAACCGGACTTCTTGCTCTCGGCGTTCTTGCGAATTCGCGCCTGGGTAATGACGGAGCCGTGGCCGAGCTGAAGCCGGTACATGGACTGATCCAAGGTCTGGCTATACAAGGCGTGCAACTCGCTCATTTCTTCGGACTTGCCGCTGATCGAAGCCGTGAAGGTAACCTTGAAGAATCGGGAGAAGTTTTCCTGCGCTTCCGCGAGCAGCTCGGCGAGCTTCGATTCGTGGACATCGTCCTGGTCCGGAACGCTTACGATCAGCAGCACATGGTCTTCCTTCATGTCGATTCCTTCGTTCGGATACGATCTCGCCACGGTCTCGGATGCGATATTAAGCATGGCGAACCGGAACATTTCCTTATCCCTGGCGTTGAACGCTTGCAGGAATTCCTTGTAATTATCGATTCTGAGCAAACATACCGCATGCGAACCTTGGGGGTTCAATGAAATTCTCATCTCTTTGAATAAGGCGACAAGCTCTTCCCGCGAAATCGAGAATCGCTCGTCGAGCAAACGGCTCAGCCAATAATGCCTCATTCTATCCTTGTTGTCGTGCTTTTCCTTATAGAATAACTCGAGCTCTTCCATCGACTGCCGATAGACGGCGTTCAAATAAGAGATTTCGTCGACGGACTCGTCTTCCCCCGCTCCGCGCGGGCGATCTCGCCTGACCGAATTCACGAGGTTGCCGAACGGCCGATAGATCCTGCGGGAGATGATTATCGAGACGATAAGAGCGAGAAGCAAGGTAATCAGCGTGATAATGATAATACTCGTACGCAGGCTCGAAATGGAACGATACACTTCAAGAACCGGCTGCGTCTTCAATAAGGTCATTCCGGCGCTCTCGACGCTGGAGTAAGTGACCAGATACGAGGTTCCTCCGTGCTTGCTTTGGAAGAAGCCGTCCGTATCTCCGTTAGGATGCGACGCTTTGTAGGCGGAGAAATCGGATTTCAACCATCGCATCATCTCGTTGTCGTCCGCGCCGTCGGCCAAATACTCCCCGGATTGGTCCAAGAGGAAGATATTGTCGCCCTTGCGATTGTCGATCATATTAATCTGCCGGATGTTGTCGAGCAGCCATTCCGCCCTGACGTTGATCACGATAACGCCGTCGGGCTTAAGATCGTCCGCGGAGGTCTCGTACATCAGATAGGAGAAGACGTTCTCGGGCTTGGACTCTCCATTCACCAGCTTCCGGATGTCGCGGAAGATCGGCTTCATTTTCGGCGGTTGCTGCTTTTCCGATTGGTATAGCGCGTCTACCAGTTGGTCCTCGAAGAATAAAGGACTCCCCGCGTTGTAAGTCTGGTCTAAATTGCGATTGTAGATCGTTAGGGAATGAATGTAGGGATTGGTCGACGTGATGGAGCTGGTCACTTTATTCAGCCGATTGGCCACGTCGACCATATCCTCTTGCTTCGCGTACATCACCGCGCCAACGTCGCTGTTCAGATAGAGAGTCTTGCATAGGCTGCTGATCGCGTCGTCCATGAACGCCATATTGTATTTCACCTGGTACAGGATCTTCTGGTTAGAGGCATATTCGTTCTTCACGAGCAGCTTCTGCGTGTTGGCGTAGACGACCGCCGACAGCGCGATGATGATAAGCAGAATCGCGATGCTGATCCAGAGAACCATTTTGACGTAATAACCTTTGACCCCGAATCGCTTCATGCGGTCGTCCTCCCCTTATCCTGAACAATGCCGAAGAGACTGGCATCCGCCAGTCCCTCTTGCCCTCTTATCTTATCGGGTTCCCGCCTCTAGTCGGTCGGCCAGCGCATGCAAATGGCCCAAGCTGATCCTCACGCTGTCCAGCGCGTTTCCCTCGCATATATCCTGTTCCACGACATACCAATCCACGCCGTTCCTCTCTCCCCATAGAAGCAACGGCTCGAAGTCTATGATTCCGGTGCCGATCTCGGCATAGGTTCGGCGCTCGTCGCCCGTCATATCCTTCAGGTGCATCGTCGGCATTCGCCCTCCGTATGGCTCAATGAAGGAAGCCGGATCGTAACCTGCTTTCGTCAACCAGTATACATCAATTTCCGCGAGTACGGCATTATCGGGCGACGGATCGATGAGATAGCTCAGCGCGTCTTGGCCCCCGACGTTCGTATCGAACTCGAACGCATGGTTGTGGAAGCCGACCGTGAAGCCCTCGGAACCCATCTCCGCCGCCGAAGCGTTCAGTTCCTCCCGCAACTTGACGTAGCCCTGTTCGTTACGCCATTCGTGAGGCACCGACGGACAGATCAGACGCTTCGTGCCAAGCAGTCTTGCTTCTGCCATAATGCCTTGCGGATCCGTTCGCAGTCGCTCTACCGAGACGTGCATGCCGGCCGTCTTTAATCCGGCTTCCGCTAGTACCTCGGCGATCTCCTCCGCCGAATATCCGTGAAGCCCGGCCGTCTCCACCCCGGCCCACCCCATGCTGCCGAGCGTTCTCAGCGTAGCCGGAAAGTCCAACTCGCATTCCTTGCGCAGCGTGTATAATTGAACGGCGAATTTGCGCCTCAATTCGATTCCTCCTCGGATCACCAAGTCACTTCCATCTCCCCGCTTACGTTCGGGATAACCAATTTATCGCCGAATACGCATCCCTGAATTTCCAAATAGACGTTATCGGCTCTCACCTCGACGCTTCCCGCGGCCAGACTCGCTAGCGGCGGGTATATCGTCACCGTAGCCTCGCGCAAGCCCGTGACGTGGATGAAGCGAACCGAATTCTTCCTCGGCGTAGGGATCGGCATGTATTCCCGGCAGAAGACGGTCGTCGTCTCTTGCTGATCGACGAAGATGCGGCACTCGTCGTGGAAAGTGCGATCGAACGAATAGGCGGCGGCGCCTTGGCCGGCCCGGATCGTCTGGCCCGTAACAACCGGAACTCCGTCCGGGAAGCGCATGCGCAGCGATACCGAAGTATCCTGCCGGCAGCCCGTGAAGAGGAACCCGTTGTCGCGGCGAGAGACGAACAAGAGAGCGGACTTGCTCGCCTCTTCCGGCTTCGTCTGCCGTAGATCGTATCCGAATTCCGCGAGGATCTGCCGGGCGAGAATCGAGAGGTCCGAGTAAGCATCGGCTTGCCGGACGGGAAGCTGCGTAACGGTTCCTCCCTCGGACGGCAAGGAACCCCGCACCCAACCGACTTTGCCGCCGTTCCACTCCGGCAACTCCCGGGTCAAGGCGAGGATTCGAACCTCGTCTTCCCGGAGGGATGTCGCCGTCGCGCATACTTTCGTTGTCAGATCGTCCCCGTCGTTCAGAACCTCGTTAAGCGCTCCTCCTCCAATTAGGGGATCGTGTTTGAATTTTTTCGATATCGAGGCTTCGTCTAGTAACGTGTCGGGCTGCATCGCATTCTTCAGCGTCAGCTCGCCTTCGAGGCCGCGATCCTGCCGGAGGTTGAGCAGCTCCAGCCACCGCGGATCGGTTACCGCCCCGTAGATGATCGCCTTGCCCCCTTCCCTGACGAACGCGGCCAGAAGTCGGCCGTTCTCGCCCGTTAACCCGGAAGCCGGAGCGAAGACGATCGTATCCCGCAGCTTGGTCTTCGCTTCGGCCGTCATCGCCGCGAATTCATCGGTGCTGAGCACGGTATTGAGAGGCAAACCCTGATTGACCGCATTGCGCACGAGCCACTCTTCGAAAAAGACCGTCTTCGATTCGTTCGCCGATTCCGCAACCGCCGCATGGTATTCCGTGAACGGATAGAGCCAGGTCAGAATGCCGGCCCGATCGGGGAAGTCTTCGATCGCCCGGCGAAGATGGGGAATGACTTCCGCAGGACAATCCGCGTTCAATTCGCCCTTCTCCGTATCGATCGTTAGAAGCTCGATAATGCCCGGATTCTGCAGGTCGCCTTCGCTATTCATGCGGGCGACCGTCAATGGACAATAGATGTCGTGCGGCTCCCGATCGTAGAGATCCCACCACGGATTTTGCCAGAACCAAGGATCGTTCGGATAGAAGCGATACGGATACGTCTCGCCCGGCAGAACCGCGATTCTGGACATGTGCGACGCGATCTCCAGACCGAAGTCGAAGTTGAGCGCTCCCCACGGCGAGTTCGGCGGCGGATACTCGATATATTTTCTCCTGTACAGCTCGGCCAGCGGTATGAAGTCCTTCGCCAGATCCATCCCCGTCCCGAAGTTGGTGCCGCGCACCTCTGTGCGGAAATCCGGACATTCCCGCTTGAAGTGCTCCCAGAAAGACAGCGTTCTGCCCGTCAGTTCTTCGTAATCCGCCAGCGGCAACGCCGTCCCGTCGTAATTCGCTCCCAGGTACGTCCAAGGGAAGTAAGAAAAGCCGAAGCCGTTCGAGAACCAAATATAGTCGAAGCCGAGCTCCGGAAGGAAGCTTGCGCATTGCCTTCCCAGATATTCGCCGAACGGCGTTCCTTCGGGTATACCTTCCGGATAAGCGGCATAGGCATTCCGATCTTCGCACAGGTTCGACCAAGTGCAGATCACGTTGTAATCCGCCTTCAGAGCGATCTCTTTGCCCCCGAGCTCGGCATGGTTGATCTCCGGATGAAGCTTATATTTGAAATCGGAATAGGCGAATTCGGGTCCGGCGTCGAACGTGGCCCCTACTTCCATCCGAATACCGAAGTTCTCGGCTGCGATTCGCTTGAAAGCCCCTACGATGAACCGAAGATCGGCGTAAGTAATCGCACAAGCATCGGGCCGGTAAACCTTGGCGATACGGGGGTCGTTCGGCTCATGGCCGAATTTGTCCTCGTTCGCGAAGCCGATATAGCGCCCCCACTCGATCTCGCGCTCCCAGTTGCCGTCCCAAGTCAGAATTTCGCTGCCGTCCGCAACCCATAGGAGCATCGAACAGCTATCCGCCATGCCGATCAGCGGCAGCCATTGTCGAATCGCTTCCTCGCATACCGCCTCGATGGCGGAACGCTCCATATTCGTAAAAGGCTTCAAGCTCATTTCCAAAGTCACTCGATGTAGTCGTTTGTTCGATCGCCCGTGGCTCATTTCCCTTCGTCCCTTCCCATTGCTTGTTCGATGATGGCTTTTAGCAAATCCGCAATGACCGGCCTTAGCGTCTTCGCGATGCGATCGTATCCCAGATCGGAGGGATGTATGCCGTCCGTCGTGCAATCCTGGGGATCGTCGCCCAGCAGCAGCGCCCCGTCGAAGAAATGCACGTTGCGGTCCCCCGCGGAGCGTTGCCGCCCGACCTCTTCCCGTTGGATCCGCTTGCGCTCTTCCCTTCGGGAAGCTTGCTCTTCGTCGAATACTTCTCTTGCCAATCGAATTTGCGAGATAACGAGAATCGGAACCTCGGGATGGCGCTGGCGATAGATTCGGATAAATTCGGGCAGAGACTCCCTCAGCCGCTCGGTGCTTGGCGTATTGGCTTCGTAATCCAGAATGAGCAGACCCGGCTCCTCGATCTGGCTAATAATATGCGCGAGCTCGGGTTCCCCTTGCGCATTGCCCGAGAAGCCTAGATTCAAGAATTCGAGCGGGAACATGCGGCTTAGAATATTGGGATAAGCCATGCCCGGCCGGGTCGCGCACGCGCCGTGCGTAATCGACGTTCCGTAGAGAAGCACCTTCTTGCCTACGGGGAATCCCGGAAAAGCCGCGATCTCCGATGAAGGCTCGATGCCGACGTGCAGTTCGCTTACGCCCTGATATAAAGGGAGATTCAGCGTAATATCGCGCATCTGTCTCGGGAGGGAATCGAATAGCACGGATTCGTATTCCGCATGGGCAAAGTCGAAACGCGATGTGTTGATATACCGCTGATCCCCGATCGCTCCGATATAGCAATCCACGCCGCACTGACCCGTAGCCGTCATCTGATACATGCTATAGGGAGCAGCCAGCTTCACCCTTACGTATAATTTCGGCGAATCCGTCCGGAAACGGACCTGCACACCGGTCGTATAATTCGCTAACCGATCCACTTCCGGCCGAATCGCATGGCTGGGGTTCACCGGCAGCCTGCGATATACGCCATCCCGCTCCAGCCATGGCAAACCCGTTACGCGCAGCGGCGCTTCGAGCGCCGACAGCCATTTCAAGTCCGTTGAACCCTTACCGCCGATCCTTAAATTGTTATCCTCGTGATCGTCTTTTGCTGCTTTACCGTGGTTTGCCCCACTCATCCCGTCACTTCCCTACTTGATGGCATCCATCATCATTGCGAATATTCGGAGATCCTGCACGTAGTCCTCCGGCGTTGTCTTGGGCGGCATCCCCGTTGCGGCTACTTGATGAAAATACTCGAGTTCGCACGTGTAAGCGTCCTTGTATGTCGGTCGGATGACCGTCTCTTCCAGCGAGTCGCCGATCGTCTCCCGGATCCGCAGCGTCGTCGGCAACTGCCTTAAGTACGGCGTATCGTATTGGATAAGAAGCGACTTGCTCTCCCCGTATACCTCGATATGGGCGTCGAAACGTCCTTGCTGGTCTACGCCGGTCTCGAAGACGGCATGATAACCGTCGAACTCTAAAATCGCGGTTTTGAATCTGCCCCCGTGCGAGGAAGTGACCGCCTTCACGCCTATAGGTACGCCGAGCAGCTCCCGCATGGCGGAGATGTCATGGCTGTTCAAGCCAAGCAACAGGCCGTAAGCCGCATAGGTCTCGGGAGATTGCTCGCCGATCGCTTCCCGCATAAGACGGGTATTCCTCGCCTTGCGATCTTGCGCGGCTTCGGCCGGGATATCGTCGAACCGGTACACTTTCATGCCCGATTGGCTGGTGAAGAAAGCGTTCGGACCTATGATATCCCTGACGCGAGCGTAGTTGATCGGTCCCAGCGTCCGGACTTCTTCCAACGCCCGAAGATAAGCCGGAGCGAAGCGCCTCATGTAGCCGACCATCACTTGAGCGGATGAAGCATTCCGCGCCCGGATTATCTCCTCGGCTTCCGCTACGGTCACGCACATCGGCTTCTCCACGAAGACGTGAATGTTCCTTCGCAACGCGGCCACGGTGCAATCGGTATGGTATTCCATATTGTTCAGGATGAATACCGCGTCCATTTCGGTCCGATCGAGCATCTCCTCGGCGTTCGAATACAAGTTCTTGACCGAATACTTCTCTCCCATCTTCGCGAGCAGCTTCGGTGAAATATCGCACAACGCCACCATCTCGTAAAGCTCCGGCAACGATTCCAGAATAGGCAAATGAATGATCTGGGCGACCTCTCCCACGCCGATAATACCGACCTTCAACTTCGTCATTGCGCGATCTCCTTTAATCGGTTTCCTTCGAGCACGGCGGGTTGATCCCTGTAGAGGACCGACCGGATACCGCCCTCGGCAACTTAAATCTAACTGCCGCATCCGGTAGTGTACACTTCAAATTACGTCGATTTCTCCAATTATCGGCTTTGGATTCGGAATCCAACTATTTAAATGCAAAAAGCCACTCCACCCTGAGAGGGCGGAATGGCTTAGCTGGACTTTGCCAGACCATAAGCCCGCAGAGCCGTTTAGATCCCCCGGAGCGAAGGTCAATTGTTGGATCCGTCCCTGTAGGCGCGCGGCGTCTGTCCGGTTTTTCGCTTGAACAGCTCCAAGAAATAGCCTTTGTCTTGATACCCTATGGCTTCGACGATTTCTGACACGGTCATCCGGGTCGTCCGCAGCAGATCGCAGCTTCGCTCGATACGCGCATTCTGCACATATTGGTTGAAGGTAAACCCTGTCGCTTTGACGAATACCCGGTGAAAATGGCGCTCGCTCATCTGCGACGCCTCGGCGGCCCGCGCAGCCGTTATGCCTGAAGCGTCGGTGCGGTGGATCAGCGCCAGGGCATTTCCGATCAGCCGATGCGCCGCGCCGGGCGCTCTGTTCCCGCCCGCCGCTTCGAGATGGCGTTCGATTTCCGTAAGCAGCACAATAAACAAAGCGTGCATCCTCGGTACGAATCCGGTTTGCCTCAGCCTGAATTCCCGGTAAGCGTCCGTGAAGAAGGTGTGAAAAGCGCCGGAAGTATCTCGAATATGCCGCCATTCCGATTGTCCGTGTTCAAGATTGAGCAGTTGACGCGTTTCGAGCGAGGCCGTAAGCTCCGGCCAATGCCGCAGCGTCTCGGCAACCCGCTGCGCGACAAAAATAAAATTATAGACGACAAGCGGCGTGCGCCCGTTCGGAGAAAACGGCCGAAAGACGTGCGACGTGCCGAGCGGCAAAATGAACAGATCCCCCCTGCTCACCGGAACCGTCTTATCCTCGATATAATGAAATCCTCCGCCTTCCCCGACGTAACAAATTTCCGTAAATTCATGCGCGTGAAAATGCAGCTCGTACGACTCCTCGACGCGGTTAACGAAGTACGGAAGCGGTTCTTCGAAAAAAATATGCGCAGGCGAGACCTCTATCGTTCTTTTCACCATCGTAAGCGCCCCTTTAATGTCAGATTACCCGCGATTAATGGCACGATCAACTCTTTTTTGCGTATCGCGTCGCGGTAAAATGAAGAGTATGCCTAGCCGCTGGCGGTCGGAAGAACTCTCCCGGTCCGACGTTCATTAGCGGCCCGGATCCTACGACGTAAAAGAGAAGGAGAATTTCGCTTGAATAAATTGCACCTGATCAGCAACGCGCATCTCGATCCCGTATGGCAATGGGAATGGGAGGAAGGTGCTGCGGCAGCCGTATCCACGTTTAGAGCCGCAGCGGAATTTTGCCGGGAATACGATGGATACGTGTTCAATCACAATGAGGCGCTGCTTTACAAATGGATCGAAGAATACGAGCCGAGCCTGTTCGCCGAGATCCGGAGCCTCGTGCAACTCGGCAAGTGGCATATCATGGGCGGCTGGTATTTGCAGCCCGATTGCAATATGCCGTCGGGCGAATCGCTCGTCAGGCAAATTCTGCTCGGCAAGCAGTACTTCAAGGATAAGTTCGGCGTCGTTCCAACGACGGCGATCAACTTCGATTCCTTCGGCCACTCTCGTGGCCTCGTTCAAATTATGCGCCGGGCGGGCTACGATTCTTACTTGTTCATGCGGCCTGACCAGAAATCGGCAGGACCGGCCGAAGACTTCATATGGGTCGGATTCGACGGCTCGGAAGTGCACGCCCATCAAATCTCCGAAGGATACAATACGCTTCTCGGCCAGGCGCATAAGAAACTGGAGCGCTGGCTGGAGAACTACGGAAGCGACGGCGAAGATCGACCGCGTCTGCTGTTATGGGGCGTCGGCAACCATGGCGGCCCCTCCCGTCTCGATCTCGATCGAATTGGCGAGATGATGGCAACCAGTCCGATAGAAATCGTTCATTCCACGCCGGAGAACTACTTCGCCGAACTGCGGCGCGTGCCGAATCTCCCTCGCCATGCGGACGATCTTAACCCGCGCTTCGTCGGCTGCTACACCTCGATGATCCGAATCAAGCAGAAGCACAGGCAGTTGGACAGCCTGCTCTTCATGACGGAGAAGATGCTGTCCGCGGCGGCTATCCAAGGGTTGCTGGAATACCCCGGACGAGAGCTCGGTGAAGCGTTCCACGATCTGATGGTCGCCGAATTCCACGACATTCTGCCGGGCAGCTCGATCCAGCCCGCGGAGGAATCATCGCTGCGACTCATCGACCACGGGTTGGAAATCTCCGCGCGTCTGCGCGCCAGGGCGTTCTTCGCACTGGCCGCCGGGCAGTCCAAAGCCGCGACGGGCGAATATCCGGTTCTCGTATACAATCCGCATCCGTATCCGGTGCGCGGTATTTTCGCCTGCGAGTTCATGCTGGAGGATCAGAACTGGACGGATGAGTTCTCCATGCCGCTCGTCTACCGGAACGGCGAGCGATTGCCGAGCCAGACCGAGAAAGAGCATAGCTCGTTGAACCTGGATTGGCGCAAACGCGTCGTCTTCGAAGCAGAGCTTGAGCCCTCCTCGATGAACAGGTTCGATTGTCGGATCGTCACCATGCCCGCGAAGCCCGCTCCTCGTCTTGCCGAGACCGGCGGTGTAATTCGGTTCGAATCGGCATCCTTGAGGGTCGAGATCAATACGCGAACCGGCCTGATCGATGAATACGTCTCGGACGGCATATCTCATCTTCGTGCCGGCGCATTCATGCCGATCGTTCTCGCCGACAACGGAGATCCGTGGCGCATGGATACGGACAAGTTCGAGCCGATCGTCGGCCGGTTCCAGCTCATGAGCCCAAGTCGCGGCACATTATTCTCCGGTATTCGAGAGGGAGTACTACCCTCCGTACGGGTCATCGAAGACGGAGAAGTCAGAACCGTGATCGAAGCGCTGTTAGAATACGGCGACTCTGCCCTGGTGCTCACCTACCTGCTGCCCAAGAACGGCACCGAGGTCGAAGTGCAAATCCGGTTGTACTGGAACGAAAAGGACAAGCTGCTCAAGCTGTCGATACCGACCGTATACGAGCACGAATATGCCTATACGGGACAGACGGCCTACGGCGTCCAGCCGCTTCCGACGGACGGTACGGAGGCTGTCTCGCAAAAATGGACGGCGATCACCGAAAAGTCCTCCGACGGAAATGCGGTCACGCTCGTCAATGACGGCGTCTACGGCTCGGACAGCCGCGACGGCGCGATCCGGCCGACGCTCGTTCGCGGCGCGGCCTATTGCGCGCACCCTATCCTCGATCGTCCGCTCCTGCCGCAGGACAGGTTCATTCCCCGAATCGATCAGGGCGAGCGGACGTATACGTTCTGGGTGAATGCCGGCCGACGGGAGGCACACTTGCAAGCGATCGAACGCGAAGCGCTGGAGTTGCACGAACGGCCTTATGCGCTGTCATTCTTCCCGGGCGGAACCGGCAACAAGCCGGTAAGCGGCCTCGAGTTGGAGGGGGAACGACTGGTCGTGACCGCATTCAAACAGTCCGAGGACGGGAAAGGATATGTCGTTCGACTGTATGAACCGACCGGTGCGCCGGGGACGGCTGTCATTCGCATTCCCGCGCTCGGAGTGTCGCAGCGCGTTAGTGTCGATGCTTTCGAGATCAAGACGTTCAGAACGGAAGCAACGGGCGGCTTGCGGGAATGCTCGCTAATGGAGAACTAGTCGTGCCTAAGCAACTCCTACCCCGCAATATTCCCGACGAGATCCCCAATCCACTCGAAAAGTCCACTTGTTCATAAATCATGCGCTATCTTCATTTTCATTTTCAAAAAGGGCAACCAGCTAAATCATAGTCTGGTTGCCCCTGTTCATTAATAAATAGGGTCGTTCTGAAAAAGAATTTTCAGAACGACCCTTAAATATTTCTATAGAACAACTTTAATGTAACCAATTATCTATTAGCCGGTTCCACGCATTTTTAACTAGTTCCATACTTTTTTAACTAGTTCCACACATTCTTTAATGGTTCCATTGTTTTTTATCACTGGACATACACAATCTCATTGTAATTAAACCTACTCCACCGTAACGCTCTTAGCCAAATTTCTAGGTTTATCAACATCATGGCCAAGCGCGAGCGAGGCATAGTACGACAACAACTGTAACGGCACCACGGACAACGCCGGAGTCAGCAACGGAAGAGTGCGGGGAATCGCGAATTGCCGATCTACCGACTTGGCGACTTCAACCTCGTGTCCTTCGTTGATGATGCCCAGCACGTCGGCTCCGCGAGCCTTCGTTTCTTTAATGTTGCTAAGCATTTTCTCGTAGACATCCTCTTGCGTGAGCAACGCGATAACCGGAGTGCCTTCTTCGATCAGCGCCAGCGTACCATGCTTAAGTTCTCCTGCCGCATACGCCTCGGAGTGGATATAAGAGATTTCCTTCAGCTTAAGCGACCCTTCCATGGCCACCGCGTAGTCGATGCCGCGACCGATGAAGAATAAGCTGCTGTGATGAGAGATCGATTCCGCGACTCCCTTAATGACTTCGGCCTGCGCCAATACCTTCTCGACTTGCTCAGGCAGAGCCTGCATCGCCGCCAAAACGTGAGCGACCTCCGATTCGTTCTTCGAGCCGATCGTTTGCGCCCAATAAAGTCCGAATAGGAAGAAAGCAATCAGTTGAGAGGAGTATGCTTTGGTCGATGCCACCGCGATCTCCGGTCCGGCCAGGGTGATGATGACGTCGTCCGCTTCGCGCGCAACCGAGCTTCCTACGACGTTCGTAATCGCGAGTACGCGAGCGCCGCAACGCTGAGCTTCCCTCAGGGCCGCCAATGTATCCGCCGTCTCTCCCGATTGGCTAACCACGATGACCAATGTGTCCGGCGTAATGATCGGCGAACGATAACGGTACTCCGACGCGACATCCGTCTCCACCGGTATACGGACTAAATTCTCGATCACGTTCTTGCCGACTAATCCCGCATGAAGCGCGGTACCGCAAGCGACGATATGAACGCGATTGATTCCTTTGAGCTGCTCGGCCGTAATCTTGAGCTCCGGCAACACCACCGAACGTCCATCTTCGCTGATACGACCGCGCATCGTATCGCGGTATGCCTTCGGCTGCTCATGGATTTCCTTGAGCATGAAGTGATCGAATCCCGCCTTCTCCGCGGTCATCAAGTCCCAATCGACATGGAAAATTTCCTTCGTGATGAAGTTGCCTTCGATCGTGAGCAATTCGACGCCTTCTCGAGTCAGTACCGCCATCTCGCCGTCGTTCAAAATATAAATATCCCGCGTATGCTCCAGAATAGCCGGAATATCCGACGCGATATACTTCTCGCCTTCGCCTACCCCGATGATAAGCGGACTTGCATAACGCACCGCTACCAAGCGATCCGGCTCATGCTCCGTCAACACGCCAAGCGCGAATGCTCCCCGCATTTTCTTGACCGCGCGTTGAACGGCCTTAACGATATCGCCCTCGTACTCCACGGAGATCAGATGGGAGATGACTTCCGTATCCGTCTCCGACAAGAATTGATGGCCCGCCATCATTAGCTCTTCTTTAAGCTCCAAATAATTCTCGATAATGCCGTTATGAACAACGGAAAATTTCAACGAATTGTCCGTGTGAGGATGCGAGTTCAAATCCGATGGTTTACCGTGGGTTGCCCAACGCGTGTGGCCGATGCCGACCGTTCCGCGCAAAGGTTCTCCGGTCAAGCGATTCTCCAGGTTAACCAATCTGCCTACGGTTTTCGTGACTTCTAGCCCTTGCTCGGTGAAAACGGCGATTCCCGCGGAGTCGTATCCCCGGTATTCCAATTTCTTAAGCCCCTCCAGCAAGATGGGCTGCGACTCTCTAAAACCGATATATCCAACGATTCCGCACATATTTATATAAGCCTCCGTTTTGGTTTCTCTGGTCAAATCCGAATCCGAGAAAACCGCAACCAAGCCGAATGAGCGGCACAGCCGTAATCAAATAAGGGGGTTCCGTTGTCCCCGAACATCCCACGTCATGCCCCTCGCGCGACCGGTTACTGGTCGCCGGACATTCATCAATGGTCTATCTAAAGTTACTATTCAGTCATCGTATCGGACTTTTGTACGCCTGGTTGCCCTAAGCGTTTTGTGTTCCGATTGTCGGCTCCGATGATAAGCCGGGAGGTCCCCGCCGAATATTTCGAACACCCCCACCTCGTCAGCTTGGCGGTCACGCGGCCGTTCACGTTGAAGTTTTTTGCTCGGATCAGCTTTCCCGTTCCTGATCTTCGCCCTCCGACGCGACTCCGCGATTCGACAAGCTCTGGCGCTTTGTGTTGCCTTTTTCCCTCTACCCTGCCCTTCCATTCCGAAATCTATCCCCTTATCTTATTCGTTTTGAAAATGTCTTGCAACCGTTACGGGATTATTTCCTCGGAAATGACAATTTTCTACATCGTGACCGCAGGTTGAACGTTAACCGATTCGGGTGCTATATTAGGGAGGGGCTAAATGCCTTTTCTTCCCAGTGATTGGAGGCTTGAAGCGAATGTGTATCCATTTCATGCGGCTAAGATAATCCGGTTCAACCTATCTCCCCGTCCAATCGTCTAAATAACGGAGAGGGGTAACCCCTAATGACAACCGAAAACTTAATCATTAAAAATATATTGGATTTAGCGGCGAGAAGCGGTCTGAACGTCGTTGCCGAAAGCGCCGAGGTTAACGAATCCGGACTGGACTTTCTCGCGGTGTTCGCGAAGACGGAAGACGGCGAGTCCTGGGTCATTCGCCAGCCAAGGCGTTCCGACGTCGTCGAGTCCGCGGCCTACGAGAGGAAAGTGCTTAAGGTCGTGCAACCCTATCTGCCGGTTGCCGTTCCCGATTGGCGGATTTGCACTCCCGAGCTCATCGCGTATCCCCGGTTGGAAGGTCAACCTGCGGCAACCATCAACCCCGAAGCGATGAACTATGACTGGATCATCGATCCTCAGGCTCCTCCGGAGGCGTTCATTCAATCTCTGGCCGAATCCATTGTCGCATTGCACGGGATCGATCCGGCCATAGCGGAAACGGCTGGAGTTCGCGTCAAGCAACCTGCCGACGTGCGCCGGATACTGTCCGACAGAATGGACGAGGTCAAACGGGTATTCGGCGTCTCGGAATCTCTCTGGCAGCGTTGGCAAGCTTGGTTGGCCGAAGATTCTTATTGGCCTCCCCATTCTTCCTTCATCCATGGAGACCTCCATCCCGGGCATATCGTCGTGGACTCGGATGGCAAAGTGACCGGGCTTCTGGATTGGACGGAAGGCGAGGTGGCCGATCCCGCTTCCGATTTCACGGTTTACTATGCTGCATTCGGCGAATTGGGACTTGATCGCTTGCTGGCGGAGTACAAGAAAGCCGGAGGTACGACTTGGCCGAGAATGAAAAACCATATCGTCGAGTTGTACGCGGCTTATCCTGTCCTCATTGCTATCTTTGCGCTAAAGTCGGGTTTGGAAGAGTACGTCTCTATGGCGCGCAGCTCGTTAGGCGTTAACGAATATGGAGAGGAGCTTCCTCCGCAAGCGTAACAATAGCTCTAATCCACATAGCGATAACGAATAAGAAAGATCACAATAAAGAAGCTCCCGGTCTCATTGACCGGGAGCTTCTTATTTAACGATATGAATTATACCAATTCCGCCTTAACGACATTGACAATCGCATCCACGTGACGCTCGATCTCTTCCCGCTCCGGTCCCTCCGCCATGACGCGGATTAACGCTTCCGTGCCCGAAGGGCGCACCAAGACCCGACCGTTGTCGCCTAATGCCTCTTCCGCCGCCGCAACCGCCTCTGCGATCGCCGTATTGCCCGGGTATCGCGATTTGTCCGCGACGCGGACGTTCACGAGCACCTGCGGATATTTGCGCATCATTTTCTTTAACTCGCCTAACTTACGTCCGGAGCCGACGATCGTATCGACCAATTGTAATCCGGTCAATATGCCATCTCCCGTCGTGCTATGGTCCAGGAAGATCACATGACCGGACTGTTCGCCGCCGAGGTTATAACCGCCGTTAACCATCTCTTCCATCACGTAACGATCTCCGACCGCGGTCTTCGCCGTGCGCAGACCAAGAGTTTCCGCCGCCTTGAAGAACCCGATGTTCGCCATGACCGTCGTCACGACGGTATCGTGCGCCAGCTTACCTGAGCGTCTCAACGCGTCTCCGCAGATGCAAAGGATATAGTCGCCATCGACTTCCTCGCCGTTCTCGTCGATCGCGATTAACCGATCCGCGTCTCCGTCGAAAGCAAGTCCCAGATCAGCTCCATGCTCCTTCACTTTCGCAGCCAGCATCTCCGGATGCGTCGAGCCGACGCCTTCGTTAATATTCAAGCCGTTAGGCTCCGCCCCGTAAGCGATCACATCCGCCCCCAAGGCGCGGAACACATCCGGTGCCAGCTCGTAAGCCGAGCCGTGCGCGCAATCCAACACTAGCTTTACACCCGTGAAAGAATTCCCGACCGTCTTCTGCAAATAATCGATGTATTTCGATTTAGCCTCCAGATCCGTCGTTACCGAGCCGATGCCTCCGCCGATTGGACGAGGAAGCGTATCTTCCTCCGCATCCATCAACCGTTCGATTTCCGCTTCCGTCTCGTCGAGAAGCTTGAAGCCGTCCCCGCCGAAAAATTTAATGCCGTTATCCGCAACCGGATTATGCGAAGCGGATATCATGACGCCAGCATCCGCCCCCATTAACCGGGTTAAATAGGCAACCGCCGGCGTACTTACCACGCCTAGTCTGATAACGTCTGCTCCGATGGACAACAATCCAGCCGTTAATGCGCTCTCCAGCATCGGTCCCGATATCCGTGTGTCGCTGCCGATAATAACTTTAGGCCTTTCCGCGCGGCCGGCCAATACGACACCGCCGCAACGGCCGATCTTATAAGCTAATTCAGGCGTTAATTCGCGGTTTGCGACTCCGCGTACGCCGTCTGTTCCGAAATATTTCCCCATGTTTATATCTCTACTCCTTCATCTGCTCTTCCCAGTTCCATGCTGCGATTACCTGCTTATTGAGGGACTGGATCTACGACGGGTTCCTCCGCGTTAACTTCCTCGCTAGGATCTACCGGTGTCTCGGTTTCTCCGCCGGTATCGGTTGTTGCTTCATCTTCCCCTTCGGGAGTACCGCTAGCCGGCACGTCGTCCGTGATTTCCACCGTTATCGTCTTCGCGCCGCCCGCTTGCTCCATGAATCTCTCCAAGCTAACGTTGAGCGGCACCGTATAGGTCCCCGGACCCCGACCGCTTAGATCGGCGATGACATCGACGTCGCCCGGACTCAACCGATCCAATATCGCCGGAGCTCCTTGAATCGTAATATCCGCTTTACCGGATGCCGGATCGGTTATGACGGCCTTTAACGCCGGGCCTAACCCGCTTAACGTTATCGGCAGTCCTTCAAGAGTTCTTGTCGCCGATAAGAGAACCTCGATATTGATATCGATATTCTTCGGCGAGATCTCGATGATCGGTGCCACGATCTTCATCGGAATCGATACTTTCCCCGAGTTCTTCAACGTGTCCAATTGAACGTCCACTTCGATAAACTCTACCTTATCCAAAGCATCCTGCGGCCCGTATAACGTGACCTGCTCCACGTCGGGCTTGAAGGAAGCGATGCTGAGACCCGTAGGCATTTGTCCGACCAGCTTGAATTGCAGCGGAACGGTCTTGAAAGGATAGGTAATCGGAACTTCGACCTCCAGAACGGCGGGATCGATGATCGCTCCTTCGATCGGCTTGCCGCTAGCGTCGTACGCGGCGAGCTTCATGCTCTTGTTCTTGATCGTTTCCTTATTTCCGTCGATCGCTAACGTAGCGCCAACTCGCTCCACCTTCGCCAATTGATTTTTCGGCAACGTGACGTGAACCCGATTGCTCGGCTTAATGATAGGCGTGCCTACCGTGTATCCTTTGGCCGGATTCCCCTGGGTCTGAATGTCGACCTCGAACTCCTTAATCTGGAGCGCTTCGACGTTAACCGTCACCATCGAAGGGGACATCGACACCGAAGTGATGCCTCTAGGCAAATTCTCTTCCAAAGGCAGTGTATGCTTTCCTTCGCCCACTGTTCTTAAGTCTACCTGCAAACGGTAGTCCTTCGACTTAGCCGCGGTAAGATCGCTTCGGGTTCCTTTCACCGTCAGCTTGACGGTTTGAGGCTCCAACCCCAAGAGTACGTAATTCCTCTCGTCCAGTCCGTACGGCTGCACGATAACCGCTTCGATGACCCTCGTATCGTATAGCGAAGCCACGTTGTTCGGCGTGGACTCGTCCGGATCGAAGTGAACGACCGCCCACATCAGAATTCCGATCGCGAGAGCGACGAGCTTGGAAGCGGTGGGATGGTTCAACCATTTATCCACGGTTGCCACCTTCCTTCCGTTTCCAGAAAGCCCAGTCCGCGCTCTTCGCCTTGAATTGCGGACGCAGCTCCTCGAACAGCTTGGAGATCAGCGACTCTTCCTTAATGTCGCGAACGATCTGACCGTTGATGGCCAGCGATACTTGTCCCGTTTCTTCCGACACGACGACGGAGATCGCGTCGCATACCTCCGTGACGCCGATAGCCGCGCGGTGACGCGTTCCGAGCTCCTTGCTGATAAAAGGATTCTCGGACAGCGGCAAATAGCAGCCAGCGGCCATGATCTGGCTCCCACGGATGATGACGGCTCCGTCATGCAGAGGGGTATTAGGGACGAACACGTTGCTAAGAAGCTCCGAACTGAGCTTTGAGTTCATTTTGACGCCGGATTCGATATAATCGTTCAGTCCCGTATTCCGCTCGAACACAATCAACGCCCCGATTTTGCGGATCGCTAAGTAATTAACCGACTTAATAACCTCGTTGATCTGGTGACTGACATCCTGCTCCTCGGGCGAAGAACGAGTGAACAGCTTCCCTCGCCCAAGTTGCTCGAGCGCCCTTCTAAGCTCCGGTTGAAAAATAATCAGAACCGTTACGACCCCGAAGGTGAACATCTGGTTCATCAGCCACTTCAACGTATACAGATTCAGCCATGTGCTCAGTGCCCAAGTGATGACGAGCAGAAAGATACCCCTGAGCAACTGAACCGCACGAGTACCCCGAACCATTATAATAAGCCTATAAATGATATAGCTGACGATGACTACGTCGACGATATCTTTAATTGAATTTTTAAGTGTCAGCCCGGCAAAATAGTCCAAGACGCGACCCCCCGTCCCGGCGCTGGAATAGTTGCGACGAATATTGTCGGAATAGCAGATAGTTCTATCTTATAACCTTTCTCTACTCATAACAAGAAATCCTGTCTTTTACGCAAAAAAACCTCTCCGAGATCCAGAGAGGTTCGTTGGCTCGATCCGGAACGCATGACTAGTGTGTCATAAACTGTCGAATCTAATTAGGATCCGTAAGCCAAAGTACCGAAATAGGAACTGACCTTGTACCAGAACCAATCCACTGCCCGGTCGATCGTCTTAATCTCTCCCGCGATATGCGCGGTCGAAGCTAGCGGTGTGAGGTTGCCGTCGATGACGGTCAAGTTGCCGTCCAAGTCTCCGAGCACCTGCACGTCTCCGTTCACGACCGTTAAATCCCCCGTAACCTTCTGTCCGGCCGGTACGATAACCTTCTTGCCTTCGATAATGACATGCTCCAGATCCGGTCCGGACACGGACAACTCTTGACTCTGGTTCCACATCGAGACGAAGCTGGATAACATGACGACCAGGAAGATCGCCGCTGCCGATACGGCAGGATGTCGACGTACCCATGAGGTCCATGCCGCCGGTCTCCGCGGGCTAGGAAGCGACTTCATGATCTTATCGCTTAGATAATCGGGTGCTTTTTCTATAGGCAGAGCTTTGACGAGCGCATCGGTGCGCTCCAATGATTCGTAACGAGCGTAGCACGACGGACATTGAACCAGATGCTGCTGCAGCTGTATAACTTCCTCGCGTGCCAAGTCCCCATCCAGATGATCATGCATGAGCACGACGGCGACGTTGCACTTCATATCAGCCATCCCTTTCCTCAGCGGAGCCGTACTCCGCATTCGATGCTTCTATACTGTACGTGCGTTAAAGCGGCGCGGTTTCAATATTTTAAACGAAATTTCTTACAGTTTATGCTCCAGCTTCTTGCGAAGAAACTCCCGTCCGCGATGAACTCGGGTTTTCACGGTCGTTACGGGCATCTCCAGCACGTCCGATATTTCCTGAAGCGACATATCTTGCAAATAGCGCAGGATCATGATGGATTTGTATTTCACCGGCAACGTCGCGATCGCACCGTGAATAAGCCTTTGCGTTTCCGAGAGGAGCAGCTCGCTTTCCGGCGTACGGTCGTCGCTCGGAAGCATCGCGTACCCGTCCAGCCCCTCGTGCTCGTTCGATTCGGCGTCGAGCGAGTAGATCGCTTTTCTTTTCCTCAACCGATCTATGCACAGGTTCGTCGCGATTCTGTATATCCACGTGGAGAACTTCTGGTTCTCGTCATATCGGTCCAAGTTCTTGTACACTCTTAGGAAGGTTTCCTGTACGACATCCTCTGCCTCTTGGCGGTTGCCCGTCATCCGGTAGGCGAGATGGTAAAGCTTGTCCTTGTACATGTCCACGATTTCCGCGAAAGCGCGCTGATCCCCTCTAAGGGCTAATCGAGCCAGTCGCGTCTCCAAGGGCTTCAAAGTTACTTCTCACCTTCCTTCCCGGCTGTGGCAGCTAGATGAGGCTTGCTCTGCGCCGCCATAATTCCTGCTATGATCAGAACGATACCAGCCCCTTGCCATAACGTTAGAGGTTCCCCCAATAGGATAAAGGCGGCAACGACGGCCGCCGGAAGTTCCATCGAACCCAATAACGCGGCCAATCCGCTTCCTAGCTTGGGGATACCGTAATTAAAACAAAAAAACGGAAACGCGGTTCCTAAAAATCCGATCACCAATCCCCAAGCCATTGTCGTCCCATTGAAGCTATCTGCAATGAGCGCGGGAGCTTGAGACAGTTGCAGTATGAAGACGAACAGCAGAGATGCCGTCGACATCATCGCCGACTTGGCCACGGCATCCAGATGATTCGGCAGGAAACCCGTTAAAAAAAAGAACAAGCTGTAAGTAACCGCGGATAGGAGGCCAAAGATTATTCCTAAACCATCCAATTCGCTGAAGTCGCGTTCCAACAAACCGGCGGCCAGAATGGTTCCGAGAGCGATGCACAATACGGCTATCCATTCTTGCTTAGTCGGCCATTGCCGTTTGCGAATGCTTTCTAGCAGAATCGTAATCCACGTATACTGAAAAAGCAAGACGATGACGAGCGATGCGTCCAATCGGGCCAGCGCTTCATTGTAGAAGATGGTTGTCAGCGATAGTCCAAGGATTCCGATAACGGACAACCTTAGCCACGACTTCCACGTACCTGCTAATGACGGCTGTCCTCTTCCGCCAACCCTCACGACTCCCAAAGTCAGCCATAATAGCACCGCGCCGAATAGCACTTGCTGGAAAGTAAGGTGCTTGACGTCCATTCCGTCGTTTACCGCAAACTTAAGTACGGCGGATACGAATCCGTAACTTGTCGCACCGATCAGAACGAGCGCTATCGCCCAAATAGGCTTCTTGGTATTATTCATTCACGTCCCGCTTTCTTGCGCGAAGAGGACCCGGGTCGCAACCCGAGCCCCCATCATTCAATTCGTTATGAGCGGATGATCAGCCCGTATTCCGAAGCCCGGCCGCAATGCCGTTAATCGTTAAGAGCACTACGCGAAGCAATTCCGCATCTTCCCCGTTCTCCGAGCGCAATTCGCGCAGCTCCGTCAGCAATTGAACTTGCATATAGCTTAACGGATCGACGTAAGGATTGCGAAGCCTGATCGACTCCTGGATGACCGGTACGTTATCGAGAATATCCTCTTGCCCGGTAATCGTGAGAATCATTTCCTTGGTCTTCGCGTATTCGTCTTCGATTTGCTTGAAAATACGTCCTTTAATCGTCTCGTCTTCGATCATTCCCGCATATTGGCCGGCAATGATTAAGTCCGCTTTACCTAGTGCCATCTGCAGATTGTCCACGAGGGAGCTGAAGAACGAGTAATCCCGGTACATGGTGCGAAGGATTTCTAGACGTCCTTCATCGCCGTTTACGTATTTATGGAAAGCCGTGCCCGCCGCGTACCATGCGGGTAACAAGTAGCGGCTCTGCGTCCAAGCGAATACCCAAGGAATCGCGCGCAAGTCTTCGAACCTGTCGCTTCCTTTGCGCTTCGAAGGGCGGGAGCCGATATTCAGCTCTCCCAATTCGGGCAACGGAGTCGATTCCTTGAAGAACGTCATGAAGTCAGGGTCGCGGAAAATGAGGTCCTGGTACTTCGTCTGAGCATCGACGGAGATCCCCTTCATGATTTCTTCCCATTGGGATTCTGTCGATTCCTCTTGCGCCGGATAGCGGGACAAGTACGCGCCCTGCAACAATGCTCCGGTCGCTTGCTCCAAGCTCCGGTAAGCGATGCCCTTCATCGAATACCTGGATGAAAGAACCTCTCCTTGCTCGGTAATCTTGATGCCTCCGCCGATCGTATGAGGCGGTTGTGCCAAGATGCTCCGGTTAAGAGGCATTCCGCCACGACCCAACGCGCCGCCGCGTCCGTGGAAGAACTTCAGGCGAACGTTATGGGTCTTCGCCGTTTGCGTCAGATCGTTAAGCGCAACCCGAAGCTCCCAGTTGGCCGTTACCATTCCGCCATCCTTGTTGCTATCGGAATAACCAAGCATAATTTCGTGCAGATCTCCCATAGCCGCCAGACATTTGCGATAGATCGGCAGGTTGAACAGGGTATCCATGATCGCAGGAGCCGCATGCAGGTCATCGATCGTCTCGAACAACGGAGCGGCTTGCAGCGTGCTCGTTATCGAACCGTCTTCGTTCTGACGGAATAACCCGGCTTCCTTGGCGAATACCATAACTTCCAGAATATCGCTTGCCGCTTCCGACATGCTGATCAGGTAGCTGGTAATGCATCCCGCGCCGAATTCCTGCTGTGCTCTATAAACCGTATGATACACGTCCAGACATTCCTTACTGGAGTCGCTTAGCGTGATCGTTTCGTTCAATAACGAATTCGGGCTTTCAAGCAGTCCGTTCAGGAGGTCGATTTTCTCCTGTTCCTCTAGCTCCGCGTACTTGTCCGTGATTCCTGCCTTGGACAGCAGTTCCGTCATCGCGCTCTCGTGCTCTTTGCTGTGCTGACGCACGTCGAGAGCAGCAAGATGGAAGCCGAACAGTTCAACTTGCCTGATGAATTTCATCAGATAAGTATTCGCGACGAAATCCGCGTAGTGATGACGCAGGCTGCGGTCGATCAATACGAGATCCGCGGTCAAATCCGCTACCGTCTGGTAACGTTGCTTCGTTCCCTTGAACTCGTCTTCCCGCATGTTCTGCAGCTTCTGCAGCATATATCTTAATTTCACGCGATACGGCTCTTTGTCGTTCGTCCACGGTTCAACCGTACGAAGCACGACATTGGCGTTATCCTCGCGAATCGATTCAAGCAATTCTTCCGTTACGTCCACGATCGTCGTGCTGAAGCTCAACTGGCGGCTCAACGTACGGATAATATTTTCATACTTGTAGATGACTAGGTTGCGCTGCATGTTCAGCGTTTTCCAAGTGATCTCAGCCGTTACCGATGGATTACCATCGCGGTCTCCGCCAATCCAAGTTCCGAAACGCAAATAAGTCGGTACATGCCACGGCTGCTCCGGATAATACTTCTGAAGACAACGCTCGAGCTCTTCGTATACGTCGGGAAGCACTTCGAACAATGTTTCGTGGAAGAAATACATTCCGTTCCGCACTTCGTCCAGAACCGTAGGCTTGCGGTCGCGTAGCTCGTCGGTCTGCCACAAGGTCAGAACCTCGTTCAGCAGCTTCTCGCGCAATTTCTCCCTTTCGCGGTACGTTAACGTCGGGTTATCCAGCTCCATAACCTCGTCCGCGATCCGCTTGTGTATGTCGAGTACGTCCCGTCGAGTGGCTTCCGTCGGATGAGCCGTCATGACCAGCTCGAGCGAAATGTCGGATAGCATGTCCCTTACTTCCTCGGACGAAAGCTTCTTCTCCTTCAAGTCTTGAACGATGCTCTCGATCGAACCAGGTTGCACCGCGTCTCCCGTGGAACGCTCGTAATCGCGCTTGCGGCGGATCCGATGGTTCTGTTCGGCGATATTCACCAATTGGAAGTAGATAGCGAATGCCCGAATAACTTGGTGTCTGATTTCAGGCTCCAAAGTTTTAACGGTATTAATAAATTCTTCGTACAACTCCGGCAAATACTCGGCCCTAAGAGCCTTGCTCATTTCCCGAATTTTCTCGACATGTTCCAGCAGTTCCCGACCACCCTGATGCACGAGCACTTCTCCCAGTATATTACCTAGAAAGCGTACGTCTCTACGCAGCAGATGATTGGACGAAGAACGTTGACCCGTAGTCATATTCGTCATCTCTTTCACCCCAAACATTGCATTTCAAAGTCATATCGCTTCTCCAACCCGCGGTCGGAGACTAGCGTTGGTAAGAGCGATCAGTCGAGAACAAGCCGAACATGCTCAATCTTTATGATCGTTCATGAAAAAACCTTCCTTTTATCATACTACATTGATCGTCGAAAATCTTCTTTTAATTCATCATTAAGCCATAAATGTTCGGTTTCAGCAAGGTGGATAATCGTGTAAGAAGAAGTATGTCCCTCTGCGACAATTAGATCAACCCGACTACCTCATTCAAGGAGTGGTGCATGATGAAAAGAAAAAGCTTTCCGCTTAAAGAATACCTTGTCATTCTCACGCTTGCGACAGCCGTCAAGCTTGATCAACCTCGCGAGTAGTTCTATTATCTTCAGCTGCAACCCGAACGAAGTCATTGTTAAAGAGGGACTACCTTTCCCAAGAGGCCTTCGCCGCAGAGGCCTTTTTTGTCGCGCAAAAAAAGCCCTCGCTAGGAGGACTTCGATGTTATGTTTGGAGCGGGTAAGGGGAATCGAACCCCTGCTATCAGCTTGGAAGGCTGAAGTTCTACCATTGAACTACACCCGCGTGCGGAACAATAATGGTCGGGACGACACGATTCGAACATGCGACCCCCTGGTCCCAAACCAGGTGCTCTACCAAGCTGAGCTACGTCCCGTAACTATGTATCAAGCCGTTTCTTAAAAAAAAGCCCTACTCGATAAGGCTTAAGAGTAAGTTATGGAGCGGGTAAGGGGAATCGAACCCCTGCTATCAGCTTGGAAGGCTGAAGTTCTACCATTGAACTACACCCGCATGGAGAAAATAGATGGTCGGGACGACACGATTCGAACATGCGACCCCCTGGTCCCAAACCAGGTGCTCTACCAAGCTGAGCTACGTCCCGACAATGATACTATTCTGTTCTAAAAATGGCGCGCCCTGAGAGATTCGAACTCCCGGCCTTTTGATTCGTAGTCAAACGCTCTATCCAGCTGAGCTAAGGGCGCATAATGGAGCGGAAAACGGGGCTCGAACCCGCGACCTTCTCGTTGGCAACGAGATGCTCTACCACTGAGCTATTTCCGCAACCTTGTGGTAATTATGGTGCGCGTAGAGGGACTTGAACCCCCACGGTCGCCCGCCAGATCCTAAGTCTGGTGCGTCTGCCAATTCCGCCATACGCGCATGATAACAAGTAATGCCTTTTTTGAAGATGGTGAGCCATGAAGGACTCGAACCTTCGACACCCTGATTAAAAGTCAGGTGCTCTACCAGCTGAGCTAATGGCTCAAAAAATGGCTGGGGATCAAGGATTCGAACCTTGGATGACGGAGTCAAAGTCCGTTGCCTTACCGCTTGGCTAATCCCCAACGGTAAGCCAATCTAAAATGGTTATGGTGGAGGCTGACGGGATCGAACCGCCGACCCTCTGCTTGTAAGGCAGATGCTCTCCCAGCTGAGCTAAGCCTCCGAATGTTGGTGACCCCTAGGGGATTCGAACCCCTGTTACCTCCGTGAAAGGGAGGTGTCTTAACCGCTTGACCAAGGGGCCGTGAATGGTATTGGAAGTGGAGCTCTCAACCGGGATCGAACCGGTGACCTCATCCTTACCATGGATGCACTCTACCTACTGAGCTATGAGAGCGTGGTCCTATACCTAAACACAGCGATAGAGATCGAATTTTCTCCGGCCTGGCAACGTCCTACTCTCCCAGGACCCTGCGGTCCAAGTACCATTGGCGCTGGAGGGCTTAACGGTCGTGTTCGGGATGGGTACGCGTGGAACCCCTCCGCCATTATTACCAGACCAGATCAAATTCACTCAAGACATTGCGTCTTGAAAACTGGATGCGAAGCAAGCAAAGGTGAAGAGATGCTGAGGTTCAATTACCTTACCATGTCCATTCGTTAGGATAAGCCCTCGACCGATTAGTACTCGTCAGCTGCACACGTTACCGCGCTTCCACCCCGAGCCTATCAACCTGGTGTTCTT
>NZ_QRDY01000024.1 GCF_003386205.1 Cohnella lupini | reverse complement strand
GAACTGCCGGTCAGATCCGCGCCCGAGAAGTCAGAACCTTGAAGAGCGCTACCCTTGAACTCCCCTTTGTGTGCGGTAACGCCCGCAAAGTCGCTTTTCGCCAAGTTGCTTGCGTTAAAGTTTGTCACTACTTGCCGTTCCAGCGAGCGGGAGGTCATTGTTTGATTCATAACATTCACATCTCCTAATAGTAATTTTTTATCAAGCGCTTTGAACCCGGATCATCTATTCATACCAACCGATGGTATGAATAGGCTTAAAAATAAGCTGCCTTTCGGCAGTTTAGTTTTCTATGCTGACTTCTCTAGCTGATAAACGAAATAGGTCCTCGTATCGTTGAAAAACTTGCTCATCGAACAGGTCAAGCCCCAGGCCTTTCAATATTTCATCGAAAAACTTTACCTTGCGCAACATCATTTCGGGCGAAGCTTGGATAACCGCCGGGTTTAGCCACACATTGGTGAGAATCATCAACGCTTCGCTAAGCTCCCTTGGATAGTCGGTTCGGATCGAGCCGTCTCGCATACCCTGTTCGATGATGGGCTGTATATACACGGGCACGGCTATTTCGAAGATGTTCTCTATCTGTGCGGCCAACAGCTTCGGATTGCGTAAAAGGTTCGGTGCCACCGATGCGATTTCGTTCTGGGCGGGATTGTCGAGAGAGACGCGGGAAATCTTGCGGAGCTTCTCCAGACCGTTCAGTCCATTGTCGTCCCTGACGGAGGACAGCAGCTCGTCAACACCTTCGAACATATGGTCGGTGACGGCCCGCAAGATTTCTTCCTTCGACTTGAAGTGATGGTAGATCGCCCCTTTAGTCAGCCCTCCCAGTTCATTAATAATATCCTGAATGGAGGTCTGCTCGTATCCTTTTTGGATGAAGAGGTTTAGAGCTACGGTTAAGATTTGGTTGATTGTTTCTTCCGGATACTTATTTCTTGCCATTCGCTCCCCCCTCTTTTTCATACATTCGGTTGGTATGTAACAAATATATCCGATTGACTTTTTGATGTCAACCCCCCATAAGATTTTACGCCATAAATTCGCTGTTACTTATGAATCGGTTCTCCGCGCAGTCTGTAACGGCAAGTTTTCTTTCGAAAGGAATGGGTCGTAGAAGGAGGAATCGATGAAAAATTGAACGCTATATCAATCATATTGGAGAGGATCGATTGTGAAGCTATCCGGAAATACCGTTTTGATTACAGGCGGCGCTACAGGAATAGGATTGGCCTTTGCAGAACGATTTATGAAAAACGCCAGTTGATCGTCAATCTAGCTGCCCCTCACAGATGAAGCGGCATCCCATTTCCCGGTGAATGAACAGTTTCCAAATTGTCAGGCGCTTCCCTGTGATGTGCATTTCTCTTTATTATGTACTGTATCATTGGTGTTACAATGATGTGGCACAAAGAGAAGCTGCCATATAGACAGCTTCTCTTTCAAATATTAGGATTTCTTATACAGTGCCTCTAAAGCCGGGGCTACCTTATCTCCCCGTCAATATCTACCTCTAAACCGCTCAATCGCATCCTCGGTCACCGGCTGGAAGAGGTTAAGAAGGTTGCCGTCGGGATCGCGGAACAGCATAGAACGGTTCCCCCACGGCATCATGGTCGGTTCCTTTACCCAATTATCGACAAGCGGCTTCAAGCGCACATATTCGGCCTCGACATCGTCGACACGAAACTCAATAATGACAGTACGATTATTGGCCCCTACTACGGAACTGGCACCGAATAACTGCGCAGTCTGGGAGTGGCCGATTGCAAGGGTACATGACGGCATTACGAGTTCGGCAAATACGGGCGCGGGTCGCTCCGCCGAAACCCCCAAAACCTTCTCATAGAACCCGACGAGACGATCGACGTCGTCCGTAATGATGCGAACAGAAGCGAAATTCACAAGATATCATCCTTCCTACATACTTTTCTCGATCTGTTTCCTTTACGTTTACACGTTCAATAATAAAAAAACGCTGCTGACAACGTTATGTCAGTAGCGTTTTAAAATATTTTGGGCTTCCTCACGAATCCGATTTCGGAACGATTCGGGTTCCATCACGATTACGCCCGCTCCCCAACCAAGCACCCATTGCAGCAATTCATCCAGCTGACGAACGCGCAATACCACATCCAGTCCATCTTGATGCTCTTTCATATCCTCTATGTAATGAAAGTTCGATTCCTTTACCTTATCCGCGATGTCATGGTTAAATCGAAGGCAGACTCGCAAGTGACGATCGTCTAAGGGGATATACTGCCTTAGGTCAAAATGACCCGGAAGTTCGAATCGTTCGTCCAATTCGATAAGCTCGGTCATTCGGGACAACCGGAAATGGCGGATGTCTTGTCTCAGGTCACACCGAGCCACAAGCATCCAAGCCCCCTCAACGAGTACGAGGCCATAAGGAGCAGCGGTACGTTCGTTATGGCGGCTCCCCGAAGAATCCGAAATTCCTTTCGAATAATAAAATCTAATCTTACGCCCATTTAATAGAGCTCGGCGGATCTTATCGAGATTTTCCTTTTCGTTTGACGGAGCTGCCTGTTTACGAGGAGCGAGCAATCGCAGCGACTTGCGTATACGGGAGGTTTCACTGCGAACACTGTCTGATAGAATGGCCTCGATTTTCCTCCTGGCGGCATTAGCTCTATCACGATAATCATCATCGAACCGTTGCTCGATAAAGTCTACTCCTATAAGCAAGGACACGGCTTCCTCTATGGTAAAACTAATCGGAGGCAGAAAATATCCCTCCATTAAGGAATAGCCCCTGCCTGTAGTGCCTGTAATCGGCACACCTGCTTCGCTTAGCGCCTGGATGTCGCGATAGATAGTCCTCACACTGGTTTCAAATCGTGCCGCCAAATCCTCGGCACGTACCACCCGCCTGCCTTGCAGCTCTAGCACGATGGCCAACAAACGATCTGTTTTGTTCATTGACTGCCCCTTTGAAACGTAATACTGTACGACAGAAACTTGCCGTTATTTGTGGTACGGTTACCGCGCTTCTTACTTCTTTTACAATCTGCTATCAATTAGACTTCGCAAACGTGCAGCCGTATCCGCTGAAGCTGTATAAATCAGATCTTCAGGTCCGGATTGGTCGGCGGCTGCAAGGTCACATGTTCGAACTCCATCTCTTCGATACGAGGATCATAGCTCCGTTTATGGTGATCCGTTGCGCCCGGCTGCATGATTCCATAGCAACAAATCCCAATATCGTCCGATGATGAACGCCGGGTGCGGATCCAAAGCCCTTATCGGTCCGTTCCAAACCCGCAGTTAATTGCTGGCTCTGGTGAGCAATGTCATTTGGCACCAATAGTGTCCCAGACTTCATTTAGTTCATACTTAAGAGGCCATTTAGCGGGGTTGGAGCTATCAGCAATTACACCCTTTATAATGTTAAGGTAATAATTAGTTTTGGCTTCCAAATAATCAACTGTACTTTTCGCTTCTTGCAATTGAAGGAGGGCGAGTTCTCTTTGTCTTAAAATGATCTCGTAACGTTCCTGAATTGTAGAATCTCCTTTTATGCTAAGTTCTGCATAGGTTTTAATATCTTCGATAGACATCCCACATTGTTTTAATATCTTTACACCGATAAGCCAATTGACGGATTCCTCATTGAATAGGCGGTTGTTATTTTGATCTCGCAGTATGCTTGGTATTAATCCCTTATCCGTATAATAACGAACCGCATGCTCGCTTAAGTCAAGCATTTTTGCCACTTCTTTTACCGTGTACATGAAATTCCTCCTCATAAAAAATAAATAGATCCCTCTTGCCTTCGTGTAACACGAAGGATGTAATATGTTAATTGTAGCAGTCGAAAGACCTAGAATCAAAAAAAATGGAGGAATTGAAATGGAATTCGTAACCTTAAACAATGGGGTAAAAATGCCTATCTTAGGCTTTGGGGTGTACCAGATTCAGGATCCCGAGGAATGTGAAAGATGCGTGCTTGATGCTATTAACGTGGGATACCGTTCCATTGATACCGCACAGGTCTACCAAAATGAAGAAGCAGTAGGCCGTGCGATCAAAAAAAGCGGAGTGCCAAGAGAAGAGTTCTTCATCACCACTAAAGTTTGGATCTCCAATGCAGGTTATGACAAAGCAAAAACATCCATTCAGAAATCCATGGACAAACTCCAGCTTGATTATCTAGACTTGGTCCTGATCCATCAACCATTTAATGATTACTATGGAACGTACCGTGCGATGGAGGAACTCTATAAAGAGGGTAAAATCAGCGCGATCGGGATTAGCAACTTCTATCCGGACAGATATGTCGATCTGGTGGAGTTCAGCGAAGTGGTGCCGGCTGTGAATCAGGTGGAAACTCATGTCTTTAATCAGCAAGTAGCAGCACATGAACTTATGAAAAAATACAATACGCAGATTGAATCCTGGGGTCCTTTTGCGGAAGGAAAAAACAATTTATTCACTAATTCAACCTTACAAGAAATCGGCGATAAATATAACAAATCTACAGCCCAGGTTGCTTTGCGCTTCTTGATTCAGAGAGAAGTAGTGGTTATTCCCAAAACAGTAAATAAAAATAGAATGGAAGAAAACTATAATGTATTTGACTTTACTCTGACAGCGGAGGAGATAGAGAAAATAGCCGCACTCGATACGTGCGAAAGTTTATTTTTCTCCCACTATGACCCACAAGCCGTAGAGTATATCATTAATCTCGGCAAATAAAGGGCGCCCGATGAAAAACTTGATTTAACCGGGAGAACCAGAAACTCCTTAGCCCCGTTCGGACTAAGGAGTTTCTCTGTTTGCCGCTCCTTTATTCGTCCATTCCTTGTCTAGATGACCAAATGGACCGTTGCGGTATCTTTGTCTAATGTGAAGCTTGCTCGTTGGTCTCCGCACACAAGGTCGTACTCGCCGAGGAAGCCGTCGAACGAGACGAATCCGTTCTCGTCGGTCTTGCCCGTCACATGGGTAGACCAGTCGCCTTTGATCAATCTCTTTAATGATTCATAAGCAGGCTTCGGGCTGTTATCCTTTCTCACCAATCCGGCAGGGGCCCCAAGCCATGCGCCCTCGTCGCTGAAGTTCCAAGTCGTGACGGCCTCTACTAGAGGATGCTTGAACAGAATCGTATACATCTCTTCAATCTCACTCGCTTGGCGTTCTTCGAATTCCGGCGTGGACGGCCAATCAGGAATCTGATAGTCGTTCAAATCTTCAATCTCAGGCGGCATGACGTGCCCGGAAGTCAACGTATTCTCCGTAAAGTGGATCGGAAGGCCGAAGCCCGAGAAGCGCTCCAATACTTCTTCCAATTTCTCGCGCCCCCAGTATCCCTGATGCTGGTGCGATTGAATGCCGATCGCGTCGATGGAGATTCCCGCGTTCAGACATCCATCGATTAAGATCTCATAGTTGATCGACGTATTAAAATCGTTCAACAATAACGTTGCGCCGGGGTTGAACTCGCGCGTTTTCTCGAACATGGCCTTAATGATTCCTACGCGGCCCAAATCCTTAGAGATTCTCGTAATCCCATTGTCGTATTTATCGAAGATCGGCATGATCACCACTTCGTTGATCACGTCCCACGTATCGATCAGCCCGTTGAAATCCGAGACGTCGCGCTGGATTCTCGCGAATTGCGCGTTCAGAATCTCCTCGTTGCTTAGCTCCAGAAGCCACGGAGCCGTCACGGTGTGCCAGCACAATGGATGGCCTTTCACCAAGATATGTCTTTCCTTAAGCCACTTTGCGGCAACCTGTAATTCCAGGGTTCTAGGCTTCCCCTTCTCCGGCTCGAACATCCCCCAGTAGAAGGGCAGGGTCGCGGCGTTGAATACCTCCAGGAACAAGTCCAGCTTTCGCTCCAGGAAGGCAAGTCTATCCGCCGGCACGTTCCGATTCGCTACTTGAATAGCGTCGAAGATGCCGCAGCCGAATTTGAACTTATGGTTTGTCTGCCGGAACGCGACTTCTTTGCCCGCAACGGGATTGCCGCCCCCATCCGTAAGCTTGATGGTCTGGCTCGCCATACGGTGCGCCCATTCATTGGTCTGCATGTTCATTCCTCCCCGCATTCCCCCTCAACAATAGAAAGCGTTTTCAGATGACTGATTCAACCATACTAAACTTTCTCCGTTCGGAAAACCCCATAAACTATAGGTTGTCACTTGATTATTTAATTGAATCCTTCATCACTTCCCTTATACTCATCGGAGGACGGCCGATCAGTTGGGATAGCATACATAGGATCGACCTGCGCGAAATCGCCTCGACGGCTTGCCAGGAACATCCCCATCCCGTCTCCTGCTGTTCAATCTTTTCTCGCCGTAGCGCACGGTTTGTACTTAGCTGTCCCGATATTACAAGTAAAAGAGACTGTCTCTTCGTCGTTCAGGACGACGGGGAGACAGTCTTCGTTTCGATCTAGGTTGCGCGTCGCCATAAGATCCCGCGGAGCTCGATTCGACGATCGAGGCAGGAGGCCCGTCGGAAGGAGCTCCCGGCAATAGTCGCCCTTCCGGTCAAATCTACGCGCGCCTTTGTCGCTTACTTGGAAGCTACAAGCTTCACTAATTCCTTCACCGTATTTTCGATCGCGTCCATCGATTGGAACTCCTTGGACAAGCGCGTTACGTTCCTCTTGTATTGGGGTTCGTTAAGCACTTGTTTTATTGCATGCAAGATTTTCTCTTTCGTCGGACGGTCGGTCTTTAAATTGATCCCTACGCCCGACCATTCGACGCGCGCGGACACCTCGGGCTTATCCTCGGTTTTACCGGCGGTGACGATCGGAACTCCATAATAGATCGCCTGCTGTACGCCGCCGTAACCTCCGTTCGTCACAATCGCGTCCACATGCGGCAACAATTCATGATGAGGAACGAAGCTCTCCAGTCGAACGTTATCCGGCAATGGAATATCCACGTCCGATATAGGCCTTCCTCCCGTCGTAGCCACAACCAGGACGTCTTCTCCGGCTAGGGCTTGTACGGTAGGAATAAGCAATTGACCGAAATCCTGATTTGCGATCGTCCCCTGCGTGACGTGTACCACCTTGCGCCCCTTCATCTCGTCCCACCATGGGGGAGGAACGAATTCGGTTGGCTTAGCGGGCAAGTACGGACCGACGAACCGAACGATGCCCGGCATATCGCTCCGAGGATATTCGAAGGAAGGACTCGTCCCCTGCAGAACCAGATCGGTTGTCAGCGCCGGAGCGGACAGCGCGGAGTAAGGCAGTTTCGGCGCGTTCATATCGGACAGTAATTTGTTCGCATGCTTTTGTACATCCGCGAACATGACCTTTTCAACCAATACGTTTAACAATTTGTTCCGAAGTCGACCGACTGCGCTTGCGTTAGGCTGAAACCCAAGACCGAAAGGCGCCGTATCGCGGCTGCTTAAAGTCAAAGGGAAAACCCCATAAGCCGCTATCTTAGGAGCGTTGCCCGTCAGCTTCAACGGCAGCATCCCGGTGAATGCGGCATCTATGACCACTACATCCGCGGGAAACTCCTTTAATAGCTTGGAGATATCCGCGGCATAGGCGGGCATTTCTCCGAAGAAAATATGCTTTAAATCGAATTTCATTTGGTTTACTCCCTGAAACCGGCTTCTTTCGGGAAACCAATCTTCATACCGACTATCGTCTAAATCTTTAGCCGTCCGCACTTTGGCAAAACGCGCGCCCGTCGCTTCGATTTTTACTTTATATTTAGAAGTGCTGTACCACATGACCTCATGCCCGGCTTCAACCAAGCGCTTCGCGATCGGGAGGCCCGGACTGATATGCCCTTGAATTGGCATTGCCGCGAATAAAAATCTAATCATTTGTTCCACTCCTGTCTGCCATCTAAGAAATCAACTGCTGTACTTTTTCACTGTAACGTTTGTCTCGCCGGTTGTTAGGCTATCATGACTTTATAATTGCTGCAGGCATCTTCATTGCTTTTGTTTGGCGATTCCATTTAACGTAGCCCAGTCTTGATAAGCCGATCGCCATGATTGCAAACAGCAAATAGAGCAAGCCCATTCCGATATCGCCGACCAATCCTCCCACGAAGAGGCCCAAGGCTCCGAACATTTTCCCGACTTGTACGACGAGGCCGTTGAAAGCCATATAGGACCCGCGTTTCGATTCGTCCACTATGCTCGCCAGCATAGTTTGGCGTGTCGGAACGTACAACAGTTCTCCGATCGTCAGTACGATAACGGCAAGGAACAATCCCGCAATTTGATTGGAGAAGGCGAGATAGGCATAACCGAGACCGAAGAGAGTGAATCCGACGTACATGACAGGCTGTTCGGAACGATTGCGAATGAGCTTGGCCGCGAAGGATACGAGCAAAACGATCAGCAGCGTATTTTCGACTGTTAGCAGGCTCATTAACTTTACGCCATCCAATGTAAACGGAGGAAAATCGAACAATCGGACGGTACGCGCGGCGATTTCATGCTCCAATCGGATGGAAATGAAATTGACGCGCTGAAACTCAAGTGCGTAAATTGCAATCCCTCCCAGCGTAAACCAGACAAACGGAATATCGCGAACAACCGTCCGATAGCTGCTCAGCACGGCATGCAATCCGTTAGAAGCGGGTACGGTGACGGGATGATGACGATCATACGTTTCCCTGATAAACAGCAGGGTGATTGTCAGCGTGATTAGGGACATACTAAAAAGAACGAACAGCAGCCCGAACAAATGGTTCTGAAAAAACCATCCGCCAACCATGAGTCCGAGCATGAGCGAGATGTTGCGTGTCCAGTAGTTGATGGAATACATGTAGGTCCGTGTTTCCTTCGTACTCACGTCAATCAGCATTGCATCTGCGGCTGGATTTAACAGTCCCGTTGCGATGCCGATGAGCAAGAGCATGGCGAAAGTGACCCCAGCAGAAGACCACCAGAGGGAATTCGCCAACAACATCCCTAGAAAAGCAAAGGCATTAAGACACTCACCGATGACAAGCAGGGGTTTTCTGCCAATCCGGTCTGCCCAATATCCTCCAACGAAACTAGCAAGCAATTCGACAGTTACTTGGGTCATTACTATACCTCCCGCAACAGTCGTTCCCAACTCCCGGGAAAAATAAATCGCAATAAACGGGAATATCATCGAGCCGCTTAATCGGCTTAGAAACGTGACGCAAAGCCTCAATCGAATGTTCGGATGCAAAGATTTGAACATGTGCAAGCCCCTCCTCTGCATGATTATACGCAAGACAAAAGGGGGTAAAAACGGTATAATTCGCGAATTTTCGACCCCTTTTATGTGGAGGGATGGTCATGAGAGACTTTTCCTATTATGAAATGCGGGCTTTCTTGTACGAACGAGAAGTAGAGAACATGGTGGAATTCAAACTTCTCGAGCTCGAAAGCATCTGGTTTTGCGACCGAAAAAACGTGAAACGAAAACTAAAAAAATATGAACAAGAAGGAAGATTTCGTTACGATCCGGGTATTGGAAGGGGGAATCTTTCGCGTCTTACCTTCGCGCGAACCTTTCAGGATGAAGTGGAGCAAGCTGTGCTAGCATGCGTCAACAACGATCAACTGGAAGACATTATTCGATTTTTACAACTTCCGGTTCCGAAATCATGGATCGCCGAAGTGTCGAAAGAGGTGCAGCAATTATTCGGACTGCATTCTCCCGATCATGAGAAGGATATTTTGCGTACGATTGTTATGAATAAAGTGTCGACGCTTGATCCATTGGCGGCATCCATCACACTCGAACGTTATTGTATTCAACAGCTTGGAGATACATTGGTCGTATATGATCCAATAACAGAGGAAGTCCGTCCCCATTTGGCTTATCGCTGGATATCGGAAAACAACCATTCGTCATGGACCTTTTATCTGCGGAAAGGGGTTCGCTTCCATCATCATCGCACCTTAACCAGCGAAGATGTCGTTTATACCTTTCGGCGGTTCCAAGGTGAAAAAGCGCCAATGCGGTGGCTCGTTCAAGACATTCAGGAAATGGAGTGTCTATCTCCGTATGTCGTGCGCCTTCGCTTGAACCGACCGAATTTATTGTTTCCGAGGTATCTCTGCGCTTGCAACTTATCCATTCTTCCTAAGGACGAACCTTTTGCGGAACACAAATGGATCGGCACCGGCCCGTTTCGGCTGAAAAAGCGATCGGATACCCTGATTGTTCTGGAGGCGTTCGATCAGTATTTCCTGGAACGGCCTTTTCTTGACGAAGTGGAGCTTTATCTGGCTTCCGAAGAAGCTACAGAGGCAATGATCTATCTAAACAAAGATCATGCTCCGCATGACCCTGCTTCCCTGAAGGAGGACGTCTTAAATAAATTTCGGTATCTCGCATTCAATTTCCGGAAATCACCAGTCGTTCGCGAACTTAAGTTTAGGGAAGCGCTTTATCATTTGCTGGATATGGATCAAATGCGGGTCGATCTGGGACGCGAATCTTTGGTGGCGGCTTCGAGTTTCGTCCCCTGGAAATCGAGCCTGCCGATAAAGAGTAGAGACGAAGCGAAACGGCTGCTTGCGCAATCAGGTTACGAGGGCGAGCGACTGACGCTCTATGCGAATAATGTTCCGCAGGAAAGAGAGGAGGCCCGTTGGTTCGCCGAGATGGCCGCAGCCGAGGGAATATCGGTCGATTGCGTTTATTTTCACATGAAGGACTTCTACGACCGGTCGATGGATCATGCTGCCGATTTCATCTTTATGGGGGAAAGCGCATCCGCCGATCCGTACTTATCCATCTTGGACAGCTTCTATAATGACTCTCTCATCTATCGCAGGTTTCTGAGCGAGGAGCATATTCGGACGATCGACAGGATGTTAGAAGGATTTAAGATCGAACCGGATAAAACCGAACGCGAGCGATGGATCAATCGAATTGAAAGCTATGTGCGGAACGAACATCTGATTCTTTTCCGGTACCATCCCGTGTTCAATCGAGCCATTCCGGCGATCATTCAGAATATCCGTTCCGCTGATCACGGATACGATGATTTTAGGAAGTCGTGGATCGAGCACCTGTAAATGAACGGTCGCCCATGGAACGGTGACGAGGGAGTATTACGAATCCATCGGCCTGGTTGAAGCCTGTGCACAGCAAATAGTAAGAGAAGTAACGGAAGATCATGCGTGACGTGAAGGAGAACTCCATATTGGACGTTCTCCAGTAAAATTCGCCCTACTTAAGATAAGGTTCAGCTTATCATCTATAGAGCGAAATTTAAGGGCACCCGTTTGGGTGCCCTTGCCGCTGGCGTCTTATTATTAACAGTCATGTCGAGAACTCGATGATTAGGGTGAAAAGTTATTAATTAGGATATATCTTTCTTGGACTCCAATGCTTTGATGACAGACTCACCCTCAATGTCTACGTTTGGCAGGATACGCTTCAGCCATCGCGGCAAATACCAAGACGACCGGCCTAACAAGGTCATGATTGCAGGTACAAGCGTCATTCGAACAACGAAAGCGTCAATGAGGACACCTAACGTCAGCGATAGTCCTATTGCTTTGATTTTTGGATCCGGCGCTAAAATAAAGCCACCAAAAACAAAGATCATGATGAGTCCCGCCGCGGTCACAACCCGTCCGCTATGGCCGAGTCCGGACACGACGGATGGCCGCGCTTGTCCGGTATTCGTATATTCTTCCCGCATACGCGAGACGAGGAAAACCTCGTAATCCATCGCAAGTCCGAACAGAACGCCGGTAAGTAGCACAGGCAAGAAGTTTACGACTGGGCCTTCGGCTGCAACGCCGAACAAGTTGGCAAAGTGACCGTACTGGAACACCGATACAACAACACCCAGTGACGCGAGCAGCGACAGCAAGAAGCCGAGAACCGCTTTAACAGGCACGAGCACCGAGCGGAATACGAGCAGTAGCAAGATGAACGCAAGTGCGATGATGATCGATCCGAAGAGCGGGAACGCTGTACTTATGCGGTCGGACATGTCGATATTAATAGCGGTGACGCCCGTAACCATCAATTGAATCTGAGCTTGGGATACAAGCTGTTTGCCATGTTCTCGTATCGATTGCACCAAGTCGTGCGTGAGATCGTCGTTGGGCCCTGTCTTCGGCGTCACGCTGACGATAGCCAAATTGCCGGCTTCGTTAAGCATAGGCGGTGAAGCGGCAGCGACGTTCTCCATGGTCCCCAGGTCGCCTGCAATCTTAGTAGCGGCCTCTTCTATCTGATCTCCGTTCGTGGATCGAATGGCAATGGCCAGAGGACCGTTGAATCCGGGACCGAAGCCCTCAGACAACAGATCATAGCCGCGTCTTGCGGAAGTGTCGGCCTGGCTCATGCCGTCGTCCGGCAAGCCGAGTTTCATGTTAAGGGCAGGCAGGGCAAGCGTACCCAGCCCGATCATGACAACCAATACGATTGGAATCGGGAATTTTGCTGCGAATTTTCCCCACCGATAGGCAAATGGCTTGCTCTTCCGGGCATGTGGCTTGCGGTTGTTGCGGCGTGTTGAACGGATACGATTGCCAGCGAGCGACAATATTGCCGGCGTTAACGTGATGGCAATCATCACTGAGATGAACACGGTGAACGATGCAGCCAAGCCCATGACACTAAAGAACGGGATGTTAACGACTACGAAGGAAGAAAGTGCGATTATAACAGTTAAGCCTGCAAAAATAACGGCGCTTCCTGCTGTCGCTGTCGCAAGCGCGATGGATTCCTTGATTTCCATTCCACTATCCAACTGCTGACGGTGACGAGAAATAATAAAGAGCGAGTAGTCGATGCCCACGGCCAAACCTAGCATCAGAGCCAATATGGTACCCTCAGAATTTATGTCAAAAAAATTTGCGCCAAAATTAACGCCCATGACACCGATGGCAACGCCGACAAGTGCCGATATAATTGGCAACCCCGCCACGCGGAAAGAGCGGAACGTGATGACAAGTACAATGAAGGCGATGATAATCCCAATGACTTCAGAAGCGCCGGCGCCGGACTGTTCGATTACCTCAACAGATCCTCCTACCTCGGTTTGGATACCCGCATCGCGAGTAAGCGCTAAACTTTGAAGAATATGGGTCTTAGATGCTTCAGACACTTCCTCCGCGGTCGCTTGGTAGGTGATATCGGCGTACCCGATCCGCTCATCTGCGCTTATGGCCCCGGATTCGTATGGACTCACGATGCTGATAATCGCATTATCCTTAGCTACTGCGTCCAGCATCTTGTTAACAGCTTGCTGCGTTGTCTCGTCTGTTAATGGCTTGCCCTCAGGCATGGCGAAAATGAGTCTTACATCGCCGCCGTTCGCCTGTGGGAATTCCTTATCTAATAAATCAAGTGCTTTCTGGGAGTCTGTTCCCGGAATGGAGAGGGAGTCGCTGACCGGACCTGCAAATAACGTACCTAAACAGATGGCCTTAATAAGAATAACGGTCCATAATCCAATAATGAAACGAGAGCGTCTAGCGGACCAGAGGCCCAGCTGATACAAATACTTTGCCATAATAACATCCTGCTTCCTGTACTATTCTCGATTTATTTTGCTTTCTTATCCAGCGAATGTCTTACGATTAAAGTGGCTCCATATAGAATTAATCCAGCAGCCACAAGCATGCTTCCATTCTTTGGTTCTAATATCCATTCTCGAAGGTGAGGGAATAGGGTCACTATGGCAACAAGCAAGCCAGCCGCTACAATTCCAATACCCATCCACAAGGAAGAAGCAGCTCGGTCACTTTCCATCTCTTCGTACATAGCGTTTGGATTCGTCCATACCGGACTTTCCTGCAGATCAGAATTCTTATTCACCCATGAAGCTTTCTGCAGGGCGTCGAATAATTGATAGAACCATATCGTAGCGAGGGCAAATGGGAAAACCATCGGGAAAGTAGGAATCAAGCTGATACAGGCAAAAGAAGCAATCATGTACTTCAATCCCCATTGATTAAAGCCTAAATAATAATGACCTAGCCCCGGAGTGAGTGCTAAAAGAAAGGTGATGCTCATTCTCCATTTTTTGCGATCCATATTGGACACTCCTTTTCTTATTAGTTGTCTGATAAGTTGTGATAGATATCGGATATTGAATTTGCGATATGCTCATTATAATTACCGATATTCGATACGGCCGTATCGAACCATTCTGCTCCATTACAGATGAACAAGATCAGTGCGCAGGAGGAGGCCAACGCCATTTTTAACAGCGGATTAAAGCGATTATTTCGCCGGTAAGGATTAGGTCTATCGCTAAGGGTTGCCATAACAGCGACCGTCAAATCTTCTTCAAGTGCCGGAAGAGTAGGATCATTCCATATGCGCTCCAGCTCAAGTACATCCTGATACCATTCCCTACATTCTTCACATTCCTCTAGGTGTAATTCGATATCCTTCATTCTGATCGAATGGAGTGAATTCGCAATGTACGATAGAATGTTCGCCTGTACCGCATTACATTTCATCGGAATCTCTCCTTTTTCTTGCGAAGGATTTGTTTAGCTCTGTACAACTGCGATTCAATTGTTTTTTCTGCAGATCCCGTCCGTTCGGCGATTTCCCTATAGGACAGTCCGCGGAAAAAATACAAGTAGACGACAGATTTATAAGGTTCCTTCAGCTCTTTGACGAGCTGCATCAGTTCCGACTTCATCTCCTTGTCCAAAAGGAGCTTCTCGGGAGTTTCTTCGGTTACTGAATCTAATGCTTGATCGGAGGCGGCCGTGCGTTTATTCCATTCGCGCTGCTTCGCCTTCTTCCAATCCAAACAAGTCCGAACTGCGATACTATATAACCATGTTCCGAATGCCGCTTCCTCCCGATAGGAGGACAAGGAATAGAACGCTTTGGTTAGTACAACATGAGCCAATTCCTTGGCGGATTCTTCTTCTCTGGTTATTTTGAGACATACATGATAAACCTTGCTCTGGTATTCTTTCACGAGATAAGCGTAGGATTCGTGCCTGCCAGAAAGCACATCCTTAATCCATTTGTCTTCCTTCAGGACACTCCCCCCTTGCAAACTCCATATAGTTAGACGACGCCCATGAAGTTTACCCTGCAATTTTTTATTATCTAGTGTGAGAAAACAAAGAATATCACCATTATTCCAGCCACGAAGGTGAATGATGGCGATATTTGACACCTATCTACTTTCGAGCGTTCACTAAATCCGTAGTTTATATGCACCTTGCATAATAAACAGGGAAGAGCCCTGTTTGTTGGGTTCCCTGTTTATTCAAAAATTTCGTCTCACTTATGGTAGGGTTCCCCTTAACGGGTCTATCGGCGAAAAAAAATGGCGGCCCTGTGGCCGCCAGCTTATACATATCCATGGATCAATGTGACGACAAGAACTCAATCGATTTCCTGCACCGTCTCTTCCCGCAGCCTTTTGATATCACTGATCGGCGGGAGACCAAACAGCCTAGCGTATTCGCGGCTGAATTGTGTGGCGCTCTCGTAGCCGACACGATAGGCTGCGTCAGCTGCATCGAGGGATTCGGCTAATAGCAGACGGCGCGCCTCCTGAAGGCGAATCCGTTTCAGGTACTGCAGCGGGCTCAGGGCAGTCACTTCCTTGAAGTGACGATGGAGCGACGAGGGACCCATATGGGCCATTCTTGCGAGTTCGTCGATATGAAGCGGTTGGGCATAATCAAGCTTGATGCGGGCGATGACTCTGGCGATCCGGCTAGTACCGCTGCCAGCTAGGGCAAGCTGCTTAAAGGCTCCACCTTGGCTTCCCTTCATTATCCGGTAATAGATCTCGCGGACGACCAGTGGCGCCAGATGAGGAATGTCGCCAGGCGTATCCAGCAGCCGAACGAGCCGAACTGCTGCGTCCAGAAGCTCGGGACTCGTCCAGTCGACGAAGGCGCCCCGTTTCGCCTCTCTGCCATCCTCCGCATCCGCGCCTTGCATCATTTCCAGTACCTGAGCGGGATTCAGTCCAAGCCGCATACATAAATAAGGCGCTTCAGGAGAAGCTTGAATAAGCCGCGACGTGACCGGCAGATCGACCGACACAACAAAATGCGAGGAGGGACCATAGGTAAAGCTATCTTCTCCCAGCATAACAATCTTCGAGCCACGAGCTACGATGACGATTGCTGGCTCATAAACTGTATTGACCGGCAGTGTGGTTTTTGAGCTGCGAATCAGATGCAGCGATGGCACGGATGTTCCGAACATCCCGTCTCTGCCCGTATGACGCTCGATTAACCTGCCCAACTCAGCAAGCTGGTCAACTGACTTATGTCCACCATCGAACGAATGCCCGTCCTGATCGGCGCCTGACAGCGCCGACGTGAACTGCGGGTGCGGCATTTTTTCCCTCCATTCTTTATCCCCTTTGGTAAGTTCATTATAGCACCGATCGGGGGCAGCGACGGTTCGCTTGAGAGGATTAGGCAATAACTTGATACAACCCGGCTACCCGGTTGGGCGCCAATCGTCGCATAATAAAGGCGTAGATCAAATTACGGGAATAGAGAGGCGAAACCAATTATGAAAAGAAGAACGTTAGGTAAGAGTGGCCTTGAAGTGTCTGCGCTCGGGCTTGGCTGCATGGGCATGTCCGACTTTTACAGCGGTAGGGACGACGAGGAATCCCTGCGCACGATCGATCGTGCATTGGAACTGGGCATAAATCTACTGGATACAGCGGATATGTATGGCGTCGGCAAAAATGAAGAGCTGGTTGGCAAAGCAGTCAAGGGACGCCGCGATAAGGTAGTATTGGCGACCAAATTCGGCAACATGCGCAGCGAGGACGGCAAGTACCTAGGTATTAACGGTCGCCCGGAATACGTCAAGGCCGCTTGCGAAGCGAGCCTGCGTCGTCTCGGCGTCGACTATATCGATCTCTACTATCTGCACAGAGTCGATCCGAACACGCCGATCGAAGAGACGGTCGGAGCGATGGCCGAGTTGGTACGCGAAGGGAAGGTACGTTACCTTGGCCTGTCCGAGGCCGCTCCAGCTACCATTCGCCGTGCGGCAGCCGTACATCCGATTGCCGCGCTTCAGACGGAGTATTCGCTATGGAGCCGCGACGTCGAGGACGGCATCTTGGCTGCATGTCGGGAGCTCGGCATCGGCTTCGTGCCGTACAGCCCGCTCGGCCGCGGATTTCTGACAGGACAGATTCGCAAATTCGAGGATCTGGCGGAGGATGATTACCGCCGATTCTCCCCACGCTTCCAAGGAGAAAACTTCCAGCGCAATCTGGATCTCGTCGAGCGGGTCTCCGAGCTGGCCGCCGATAAGGGCTGCGAGCCGTCACAGCTGGCGCTTGCATGGTTGTTGGCGCAGGGACAAGATATTGTGCCAATCCCTGGTACAAAGAGGATCAAGTACCTGGAGGAGAACGTAGGCTCGCTTGCAGTCGAGTTGACAGCAGCAGACTTGGCGCGCATCGACCAAGTGGCTCCCCGAGGAACAGCCTCTGGCTTGCGTTATCCCGAAGCCGCGATGAACAGCCTCAACCTTTAAGGATGGAACTCACCGTATAACCTGATACGTTAAAGGCTGCCGACCTAACGACAATGGATGTATTCAAGCAACGCATTGACTTTTATAAACGACTTGGAATTCATTGCATGCAACGTTTGAAGCAAGGCGGATTTGCCAGTCACAGATGTACAATGAGCCGGGCAAGACGGTCATGCTAAATGCCTGGTGAACTCGGCGTTATTGATCCCCACTACGATTTGCACTCGGCTCGGAAGTCTTACCTATTACGCGTGGCATCTATGCTGAACGTCTAGCAACCTGGGAAGCCTGGGAGACTGTCTCGAATGAAGCGCAAGGCAACCCTATGCAATAAACCGTTGCGACTGGACTGGAGCGGACGTCAACATCACTTAGCAGAATATATAGCAGATAACCAACCGGCTTTCTATTTTAGCAAGGACCTCTCCGACTTTTTCGAAGAGGTCCCTTGTTATAACCACAAATTTTGCTCTACTTATGATACGGTTCACCCCGGTTAATCCTAAAAGCTCTATAAACCTGCTCCACCAAAATGAGCCGCATAAGCTGATGAGGATACGTCAGTCTGCCGAAGGACAGCTTCTTATCGGCCCGCTTCAATACGGCTTCGGACAAGCCGAGCGAGCCGCCGATGACGAAGGCGACGTGGCTTTTGCCGTAGGTGCCGAGTTTGTCGATATGCGAAGCCAAGTCCTCCGAGGACCATAACTCGCCGCCGATAGCTAGGGCGACGACATGCGCTTCTTCTTTAATAGAAGCAAGGATACGTTCGCCTTCCCGGCCGACGACTTGGCGTTCTTCGGCGGCGCTTAGAACCTCCGGGGCTTTCTCGTCGGATACTTCGGTTAACGTGATCTTCGCGTAAGGCCCCATCCTTTTGACGTATTCCGCAATACCCTTCACTAAGTAATCTTCCTTTAACTTGCCGACGCTGACGATCTGTATGTGCATGAGAATGAATTCCTCCCGAACCGGATATGTGCATTTCACTCAGGTTAGCGCAATCGGCTGCGCATTGCAAAAAAACGAAAAGCCCTCTCCCGCATTCGGAAAAGGGCTACCCACCGACCGTGACCAACATCTCACCGCATCTCGATCCAAGATCTACAAGCTTACCGGACCGATAATATTTTGCACCCGACCGACTTGCCCATCCTGCAATCTAACCTTGATTCCGTGCGGATGCTGCGGCGAATTCGTGAGCAGATCCTTCACGATTCCTCGGGTCGTCTTACCCGTGCGCTGATCCTGCTTCAATACGATATCGACCTCAAGACCGGGCTTGACGTCGCTGCGGATTTTACCGTTACCTGCCATTCTACCTTCAACTCCTACTTCCGTCTCGCTTATCTTCCTTATCGTACCACAACCGCATCCCTAACCAAAAACCCGGCCAGCTCTCCGATGAGAACCAACCGGGTTAGATACCCCAATACCTCAGACAGTCGGAAGAGTCGTCGGACTCGCGGGGGGAGCTAGCTTCGACCGCGATTTCTTAACGCTGGCAGCCAACAGCAGCACGATGAACGCTCCACCAATCCCCCACAATGTCGCGCCGTTCGATCCGACCGAATCCAAGCCGCCGAAGTACATGACCTCGCGCAAGCCGGATGCCGCGAACCGCAGGGGCGTCCAAGAATAGATCCAATCCTGCGTCGTCCGCGACAAGAATTCGGGCGCCATGTTCAGCAGCGGCATAGAGAAGAACATGAGCAGCACTAGAACGGCCATGGCCGGAAGTCCGATCCAATTGAGCAATGCCGATTGAAGGAGGAAAAACGCGGAGCCGATTAGCCACAAGAACAACCACGTATCCGTTGCGCTCGATAGCTCCATTCCATACCAAGACGATGCCATCCATACCAGAAAACCCGAAGCCGCGCCCACAATGATTAGGCCCGCGACAGTTTGAGACGCGATAACCGATACTCTCCGCGCGCCGGCCGCGATCGTCTTCTGATTCGTCAGGAACAAGATCATGCCGGTCACCAAGCTGCCCATCCACATGATCTGCGTCAACGATCCGGGTGCATTCCCGCTCGCGTTATTCGCGCCAGCCGGATGAACGATTTCTTCCCGTATCACAATAGGAGTTAGTATCGCCTGCGCCGCGCCGACCGAGATCTGCTGCGACTGCTGACCGATCTGACCGAGTACCTGCTTCGAGAACTCCAAGCTTGCGCCCTTCATCGCCTGACCGAGCACTTGCTTCACGACCGTGGACGCTTGGGCGTTCATGCCTTCGTTCACGACGATCGTAACCGTTGCGGGCTGAGGAGTCGGCGAGGCTAGCGACAGCAATCCGCTGCTCAGATTCGCGGGAACAATCAACGCGCCGTAGTACTTGCGATCGTCTAATCCCGCGCGGGCTTCTTCCTCCGATCCTACGATCGTCCAGGAAATCGGCATCTGCGTATTCTCCGTTAATTGGCCGCTGAGCATCTCGCCTACGGTTAACTTATCTCCAGTCGGTAGCTCGGCCGGCTGGTCCAATACGACCAACGCCACCGGTATCTCCTGCGGCTTCGTTCCCAATACCGAACCCATCATCGCCGCACCGAACACGACCAAGACGACCGTGACGATTACGACCCCTATCCACAGTAACTTCTGCTTAAATATGGCCATTTTCCTCCACCTGCACCTTCTTTATTTTAATAAACAAGTTGTTGATTAATAACCAGTGTGTTCATTATAATAAAACCAGCACGGAATACAATAATCAGCTTCGGCTCGCAATGTTCACTACTCATCATGGCAGCGATTCACTGTTCATTATCTTCGTAAAATCTTCGCGAGGAGGAAGCGTGAGTGTCCGATAAAACAGATCGAAGGCAAGCCAGAACGAAACAGCTTCTCTATCAAGCGCTGATCAGCTTGCTTACGGAGAAAGGCGCGGAAAGTATAACCGTCACCGATATCGCGATGCGAGCCGACATTAACCGAGGAACTTTCTATCTACATTACAAGGATGTTCCGGACATGCTAGAGCAGATTAAAGACGAGATCTTCGGCAAGCTTCAGAGCTTGATTCTTGAATTCGACCCGCAGGAGGTCGCTCAATTCGCTTTCGAGGACGAGCCCTACCCGAAGCTCGTTCGCCTCTTCGAGGAAGTCGAGCGTAACGCGGACTTCTATAAGGTGATCTTCGGGCCTCACGGCGACATCTCGTATGCGCAGCGACTGAGAACCTTCCTATATTCCCATATCTTCAACAAGGTCAGTTACTCGCAGCCGCGAGAAGAGGACATGCTCATTCCTCGGGACTATTTGATCGCTTACATCTCATCCGCCAACATCGGCATTATCATGCACTGGATCGAATCGGGGTTTAATAAAACGCCCTACGAAATGGGTCTCATCATGACCCAAATGGTTAATCACGGACCGCTCATTGCCTCCGGTATCAGGGAAAAGCCTCATAATAAGCGGTAATCGGGCAAAAATACGCATTTTCTATGGTTTTCTGTTATTTTTCGCGAACATTTTGCCTACTATTGAGGTAAAATAAGGACAATATTATCCGAGAATACGTGCCGGGGAGCGACACCATATGACCCATTCATCCGTCAGACCGACTCGTTCCTCCTATTCGACGCCAGTCAGCCTATGGATCGTATTGATCTGCACGACCCTGATCCTTGGATGCCTCGTTGCCTTATTTACGGATGCTTATAAGAAACGCCTCACGCAAGAAGTATTTCGCGACGCCGCTTATGAGCTGGCTGCTAACGCCTCCGCTCTTTCGTCCGCGATCGATAGCAAGCTTCTCCTCACCAACGGCCTTAAGGCCTTCACCGTTAATGAGCTCATGTTTAACAATGGCGAGATTAACACCTCCCACTTCAACGCTTTCGCGTCGCAGTTCATCGGCAGAGTAAAGGGAATTCGCAATCTCTCCATCTTTCCTGCCGGAGTCGCCAAGTACGTCTACCCTCTCTCCGGCAACGAAAGCGTGCTCGGTCTAAACCTCTTCACCTATCCAGACGAATCCGTTCGCAACAATGCGGAGAGAAGCAGGCTCACCGACGATATCACCGTGCTTGGCCCCGTTCAGCTGGCGCAAGGCGGAGTCGGACTCCTGTCCCGGCAATCCGTCTATGTAGGCGAACGTTTCTGGGGTTTCGTTTCCGTCGTGCTCGATATTAACCCGATGCTGCAAGAAGCAGACCTGTTCGATGCTTACAAAGGGATCGATTTTGCCGTCAGGGGAAACGGCCGGAATATTCTTGGCGATCCGAAATTGTTCGACAGGACGCCGCTTTTGGAGCAAGCCGAGCTGATGGAGGTCGAGGGCTACTGGGAAATCGCCGCTATTCCGAGATTAGCCACGCTGGAGTCGATCGATTCGAAAATACGGGTTATTCAGTTGATCTGTGCCTTCTCTCTGCTGCTTTTTCTCTACTTCCTCTACGTACAGCTAACGCAAAAAGCCAAGCTTCAGAGCCTAGTGAACGAGCGTACCCGCAATCTGGAACGCGCGGAAACGGAGCTTCGCGGGCAACTGAATCTTCTTGAAAATAAAGAGCAAGCCGTCCGTCATATGGCCTACCACGACGCGGTAACCGGCTTGCCCAATCGGACGTATTTCAACGAACATCTGGGGCGACTGATCGCGGAAAGCAAGAAATCGGGCCTAGCGTTAGCCGTATTGTTCTTGGATTTGGATCATTTTAAGCTGATCAACGATACGCTTGGTCACATCTACGGGGATATTCTTCTTAAGGAAGTCGGTCGACGGTTAACTTGGGCCATGGCCAACGGAGAATCGATCTCCCGCATCGGCGGCGACGAATTTACGATTATCGTTCCGAATGTCGTCTCGAGCGACCAAGTAAAGGTAATCGCAGCTCAGATTCGCGAGCTGTTTCAGCAGCCTTTCCTGCTGAAGGATACGGAATATTTCGTCACGACCAGCATCGGAGTGGCTCTCTATCCGGACGACGGACTCGATGATACCACTTTGATTCGGAATGCCGACCTCGCCATGTACCGGGCGAAGGAGGAAGGCAAGAATCAATACCGGTTCTACGATAGAACGATGTACCCGGAAGCCGAAGAGACGATGGAGATCAAGAATAGCCTCCGCAAGGCGCTGGAACGGAACGAATTCTTGGTCCACTACCAGCCTCAGATCGATGTCATGACCGGGAAAATGATCGGGCTTGAGGCGCTGATTCGCTGGAATCACCCTAAGCGCGGCTTAATACCGCCGAACAGATTCATTCCGATCGCCGAGGATACGGGTTTGATCGTTCCGATCGGCGAGCGGGTTTTGCGGATCGTATGCGCTCAGAGTAGAGCCTGGAGACAAGCCGGTTATGCTCCGATTCGGATTGCCGTTAATCTCTCCGCCAGGCAATTCAGCGAGAAGGATCTCGCTCACACCATCAAGCGGATCGTAGACGAGCATGAATTAAGCCCAAGCGATCTGGAGCTTGAGATTACGGAAAACATGGCCATGAAGGACGACAAACAAGGTATTCTGCAAGAGCTGCGGGACATGGGCTTTACGATCTCGATCGACGACTTCGGCACGCAATATTCGTCGCTCGCGTATTTGAAGAATCTGCCTATCGACCGGATCAAGATCGATCGCTCCTTCGTCGGCGGGATTTCCCGGGACAATAAAGACGAAGCGATCATCATGGCCATGCTTCTCATAGCGAACCGTCTGAATCTGGCCGTTATTGCCGAAGGCGTGGAGACGCATGAGCAGCTTACCTTCCTTCAGGACAACCATTGCCACGAGGTTCAGGGCTTTATTTTCCACAAGCCTCAGCCTGCGGAAGAGATCGGGCGATTGCTGCTCTTGCAGTCGGTCCCGGTGGAGTGAAATTTTTCTCGCCTGTCATGTCACAAGCTTTCTCTTCTTCTCGTTATATGGGCAAACCATGAGGGGAGAGAATAAATCATGAAAACATTCACGTGCGTTGTCGTTGGCGCGGGCTATGCAGGCATTCATGCGGTCAAGACCATTCGGAAATCGCTGGGGGACAAAATTAACGATAAATCGCTTCGGATAATTCTAATAGACAAGCAATCTTATCATCTTCGCAAGGTGCTGATGTTCAGACCTGCTGCGGGGGATCACGATATTAAGCTGCCGCTCTCGAATGTTTTCCCCGAAGGCGTTCAATTTCTTCAAGGAAGCGTGACCTCCATTGAGACCACTACCCGAAGCTTAAGCTATACCGACGAGTCGGGAGCTTCGCAGGGACTGGATTACGACATTCTCGTCATGGCGGTTGGCAGCGTCATCCGAAGCGCGGATCCGAGCCAAGGCGGTATTTCTTTAACCGGGCTGGCAGCGGCGACGTCCATTCGCGAGACATGGCAGACGAATCTTCGACTTGCCGCATCGGAGAAGTCGGACGAGGTTCGGAAACGGTTGATGACGGTCGCGATCGCCGGAGCGGGGATCAGCGGGATCGAAACCTCCGCGGAGCTGGCCCATGCGATGCGCGAGGAAGCTAGAAACCTGCGCATGAATCCGGACGACGTTAAGGTATTGTTGCTGAACTCGCAAACCCGCTTGTTTACGGAGGGTCCTCCTAGAATGGGACGCAAGCTGGAGAAGGTTCTAGCCGAAGGCGGCGTGACCGTCCTCCACGGAAGGAAAGCGATTCGCGAGAAGGACGGCATCCTTTCGTTGGATGGCGGAAGTAACATTCCGGTCGGCCTCTGCGTCTGGACGTTAGGCTTAGTACCGAATCCGATGATTCGCCATTTGGGACTGCCGGTAACGGCCGAGGGTCAGTTGGTCGTCGACTCCAGCTATCGCGCGGCGGGGGCTCCGGGCGTCTACGCCATCGGGGATTGCGCTCGTATCTTGGATCCGACTAACGGAAAAGCGGATCGCATGACCTGCAAGGAAGCTACCGGCCAAGCGGCCAGACTGGGGAAAATCGTCGCTGCCGACGTCAACGGAAGCCCTGCCCCCGCCCATTCGGCCTACATGGATTTCTTCTGCGTCGGATTGGGACCGGACAAGGGAATGATATGGACGCGGCAATGGGGATTGGACATCATAATCGCGGGTAAGCTCGGCTGGAAAATCAGACAATTCACTTGGAATATCGCTAGCCTGTTGAAATCCTGAAGGAGATTAACGTAGCAGCTTGGAAGGATGTGTACTGGCGGTGGAAGAGCTCTATACGAAATACAAAAACCTGCTGTTTCGGCTCGCGTACCAATTGACCGGTTCCGCGTCCGACGCGGAAGATATCGTGCAGGACGTATTCGTTAAGGTCCATGACGTCGATCCCGAGCGCTTGGCGGAACCGAAGGCATACCTATGCAGGATGACGACCAACCGCAGCCTGGATCTCCTAAAGTCCGCCCGCAAGAAGCGCGAGCTCTACACGGGTCCTTGGCTTCCGGAGCCTCTCTTCACCGCAGGCGACGACGAATTCGAAGTCGTCGAGCGCAAGGAATTGCTCTCCTATGCCATGCTCGTGCTTCTCGAGCGTCTGTCTCCCGCTGAACGCGCCATATTCGTGTTGCGCGAGGCTCTCTGCTTCGAATACGAGGAAATCGCGGGTCTCGTCGGCAAGAGCGAGGTCAATTGTCGCAAAATCGTCAGCCGTGCCCGGGGTAAAATGGGAATGGCCGAGGAGGATCATTTAGAAGCCGACGCGCACGGCGACGAGTGGATCGGGCGATTCCTTCATGCGCTTGAGCAAGGCAACGCCAATGCCTTGATGTCCTTGTTATCAGAGGATGCCGTTCTCGTAACCGACGGAGGAGGCAAAGTGTCCGGGGCGACTCAGCCGATCCTGACTCGCGAACGCATAGTCCGATTCTTATTCGGACTGATTCATAAAGCGCAGGAGAACCGATGGGATTTCAGTGCGGATATCATGCCGATGAACGACCGGACCGCGCTCGTCATCCGGATCGACGAACGAATCGATACCGTCGCTTTCCTGGATGTTGACGATACCAACATTCGCCGCATTTACTTCGTTCGGAATCCGGATAAACTCCTCTTCGCGACTCGTCGTCCGAATGAATAAGAAATACAGTCAGCCCGAATCGGGTTGACTGTATTTCTTTTAAACAGAGAAATTTTCATCAATCCACGACGTTCAGCTCCACAGCCATACCTTCGCGAGTCAATCTGGAATAAGGGCATATCTGATGCGCATCCGCGACTAATTGCTCGGCGACATCGGCATCTACTCCGCTTACGCTTACATCCAACTTAGCCGTCAGCATAAAGGCATCGTTGGCATCCTTCCCGATCGTCACATTAGCCGTTACTTTAGTGCCCTCTACTTTAATCTTTTTCATTCTAATTGCGACATTCAAAGCGCCGTCGAAGCATGCCGCGTATCCTGCCGCGAACAGTTGCTCCGGATTGGTTCCATGTCCGCCGGCCCCTCCTAATTCCTTGGGGACTTTTAAATCCAAGTTAAGTACTCCATCGCTAGAAACGGCTTTTCCATCTCTTCCGCCTTCTACCGTTGCTATTCCCGTATACAATTTCTTCTCCATATTTCCCATTCTCATAACTCTCCCTTAGTCATTTTCTCGCGTTGAGGTAAAGCGGTCACGCGCAGGATATATCATTCCCAAAGTCGACGGTTAAAATAGATGGGGCAATTAGAATGGGAAACATCGTTATTGGCACTATTAAGCACTTCTCAAGCTTAATTCTTTAACTTGCTTCAAAAATATATTGAAATACATCGTATTGGATATGGATAACCCACACTCCCCCAACGATAGCAAAAAAGCCTTCAAGGCCACTGAATAAACGTGGAATTGAAGGCTTTTTGTCCGTATTGGATTATCTGCCGCGCGAACCGCCGCGTCCGCCGCTACGTCCGCCGCCGCCGGATGGTCCTTTCGAACCTGCCTTGAAGCCGCCTTTGCTTCCGCCGAAGCTACTGCCGCCGAAACCGCCGCTCTTCGGAGCGGAAGAAGACCTGCCGCCTCCGCTTGAGCGCCCGGAACCGCCGCTCGCTCCGCCGCTGCCGCGTTGTTCCGTTTTGCGCCCGCCTTTGGAGAAGCCGCCGCTCGAACCCGCGCCGGAAGAACGGCCGAAGCCTCCGCGATCGTCTTGACGCTCGAACTTCGCTTGCTCTGCCGCGCGTTCCGCCATTCTCTCGGCGGAATTCCTTCTCGTCGTGCCGCCTGCGCTAGGACGAGCAGCTCCACGATCGTCCGCCGCCGCTCCGCGACCGAAGCCCGCTCCCGACCGTTCGCTGCCTCCGCGATCATTCGCGGACTTGCGTCCGCCGAAACCGCCGGCCCTGCCGCCTGCTCCCGCAGACCGGCCAAAGCCACCGCGATCGCCGATCGGCTTGCGTCCCGTGCCCGCTCCCGCGCTCCGGCCGCCTTCCCGTCCGCCACGCTCGGCGAACGTAAACCCGACCGCCTCGTCCGATGGCTCCGGACTCGCCGCAGACCGACCGCCGCGCCCGGCGCTCATCGCTTCGCGGCTTTGGCCGCGGTCCACCCACTCGCCCGTGCTCGAGCGATTGCCCGAGCCCGGCTTCGCCACGGCCGCGCGCCGCTTATCGCCGCCGCGCCCACTGCCTGCGGCTCCCGCGCCATACGGCTTGTCGCCCCCACGGCTCGCGCCCACACCGCGGCCTTTGCTTGCACCGGCGCTACCGCCGCGAGTCGCCCGACTGCCGCCGCTTGCGCCGCGACCAAGCCCGCCGCTACTGCGCGAGCCTTCCAGTCCGCCGCCGCTAAGCTTCGCGCCTTCTTCGCTTCTGCGCTCGATCGCCATCTGGATGCCATCCTCGATGTCTCCAAGTTCTCGGCGATCTTTAGGCGCGATTATCGTAATCGCGAGACCTTTCTCGCCTGCGCGACCGGTACGGCCGATTCGGTGAATGTAGCTTTCCACGTCTTCCGGAACGTCATAGTTAAAGACGTGGGTAACTCCTTCGACGTCCAACCCGCGCGCGGCGATATCCGTTGCGACCAGCAGTTGCAGTCGCGCGTCGCGGAATCTTTTCATAACCTGCTCCCGCTTCGCTTGGGACAAATCCCCGTGCAGCTCGTCGGACTCGTAGCCCAGCTCTTGCAACGCCACGTTCAACGCATTAGCCCGACGTTTCGTCCTGCAGAAAATAATGCTCAAATAAGGCTGAGTCGTCTGCAGCAGCTTCACCAAAGTCGCTTGCTTGTCCCGGTCAGAGGTTTCCACGACCCATTGGCGAATGTCCTTGACGGTAATCCGCTCCGCTTTGACCGTAACGTGCTGCGGGCTGCGCAAGATCCGTCCCGCCATCTCCCGAATCGAAGCCGGCATCGTCGCCGAGAACAGCATCGCTTGCTTCTTATAAGGAGTCTGGTTCAGAATCTCCTCGACTTCCTTCAGGAAGCCCATGTGCAGCATCTGATCCGCTTCGTCCAGTACGAGCATTTTCACGCCCGCCAGAGAAATCGTCTCTCTCCGAATATGATCCAACAGCCTTCCCGGCGTTGCGATGATCATGTGAATGTTGCCCTTCAGCTTGAATAGCTGGGCTTCCACGTCCTGTCCGCCGTAGACGGCCAGCACCTTAATCCCGTCCTCCGGGGTAAGCAGCTTCTTGATCTCCGCCGTAATCTGAATCGCAAGCTCGCGCGTCGGCGTCACGATCAGACCTTGTACGTAGGGAGCATCCACCTTAATCTTATCCAGCATCGGCAACACGAACGCCAATGTCTTGCCCGTACCCGTTTGCGCTTGGCTGATTACGTCATGCCCGGCCTTCACGATCGGAATCGTTTCTTCCTGCACCGGCGTCGGCGTTACGATCCCCATCGCTTTCAGTATCGCAACCCGACCTTCTGACACGCCTAATTCCGCAAAATCCGTCACTTAAACCACTCCATCCTCTAATCCCTAACTCATTGGCTTCCCAAACCAAACCTATCTTATCCATCCGATTCTTTTGGCCATTACCCTCTATCCTACCACATCCCGGCACCCGACATGTAACTTCCTGCTTTTCCCTGCCAAAAAACCCCGTTTTCCATGCCAAAAAGCCCGCTTTATGCCCATTTCGGGAAGTAAGCGGGGGGCTCGCACGTATAAAGAGACCGCCTTCGACCATCCTAGTGACAGGAGGTGAGACGAGCTATGGCTAAAGATGTACTGTGCGAAGTAAATTCATGCAAATACTGGGCGCCTGGCAACGCCTGCAATGCATCCTCGATCTACGTAGTGAACAACCGGAACAAGCAAGCTTCGCAATCAGGCGAAACCGATTGTAAAACGTTCGAAGCGAAAATTTAGGCTTTTCGCGCGCAAGCCCGCCTTACCGTAAAGGCATCCCTCGGGATGCCTTTCGCTTTTGACGTTGCTCGCTCCCATGTATTGTAACCAACAATGAGAATTATTATCACTCATTTGTCTATAACTTCTACGAATGCTTTCGTTGAAAAGCTGAAATGGAAGCGAAGTGCTCGGGAAGAGCCCCTCTAAGCTGCTCGTAGACAGTGAATAATTCGCGGTAAAGCTCCGCATCACGCAAGTTCGGCTCTACACGGTGCGCGATAGGAGTCCATTCCTTGATTGTGCTCCAATCCTGCATTTCGCCTAAGCCCTGCATCGCCAATACGGCCGCTCCCAGAGCCGAAGCCTCGGTTACTCTCGGTACCTGAACCTCTTGTCCCAGCATATCCGCCAACATCTGAAGCCATAACGGAGACTTCGCGAACCCGCCCGATGCCCTCACTTCCCGCGCTGGACCCGCTAAATCTTTTAAGGCCTCGGCCACGGAAAGAACGGCGAACATCACTCCCTCCAATCCCGCGCGAACGAAATGCTCCCGCCGATGACCGAGATGCATGCCGAAATAAGTTCCCCGCGCCTCGGAGTTGTAGATCGGAGCCCGCTCCCCCGTCAAGAAAGGCAGAAAAAGCAAACCTTCGGAGCCGGCGGCAATCCCGCTAACCGCACCGAGCAACTCCTCCGTCGACTTCTCTCCCGCATACAAGGCATCGCGCATCCACTGAAGGACGATCCCTCCGTTGTTCGTCGCTCCCCCGATAATATAAGAAGATTTCGCAACGTTGTAACAGAAAGTTCGCTGTTTCTCGTCCGTTAAAGGCTTGTCCGTCATCATCCGGACCGCGGCGCTCGTGCCGATCGTGACGGCCATTTCGCCGGGTCCGATGGCTCCGACGCCTACATTCGCCATACCTCCGTCGCTTCCTCCAAGGAAGAACGGCGTATTCTTCTTCAGTCCCATCGCTTCCGCATCCGCCGTGGCTAAGCCTTGAAGTCGATAAGTACCAGGTCTAAGCTCTGACAGCCGACTCTTGTCTATCCCGGCGATCGCAAGAGCACCCTCATCCCATTCCAATGTATCAAGCGCCAAAAGCCCGGTTGCCGATGCCAGGGAGTGGTCCACTACCCATTCGCCGAACAAACGATAGATCAAATACTCTTTAATGGAAACAAACTTATCGGCACTCGTCCACACATCCGGCTGATTCTCTCTTAGCCATACCAGCTTCGATAGCGGAGACATCGGATGAATCGGAGTACCTGTACGGCGATATACGTCCAATCCTCCCGGCTGTTTCCGAATGATGCGCGCCTGATGCTCGCTCCGCCCATCCGCCCAAGTGATGCTTCTCGTTAGCGGGCGCCCGCCCGCGCCGACGGCAATGAGAGAATGCATCGCGGAGCTGATTCCCGCGCCCGCTACGCTCGTGCCGTCTATGCCGTTTCGGCTTAATACGCCATTCACGCTCTCGATCGCGGATTGCACGATGATATCCGGATCCTGCTCTGCCCAGCCCGGTTGGTCTTGAATCAAAGGATATTCAACGGCATAGCTACCCAACATAATCCCGTCCATGCCGAACGCTACGCTTTTGGTACTCGTCGTTCCGATATCTATTCCAATGATCACTCGCTTGTCGCCCACCTCTAGACACTCTCCCGCCGTATATCGCACTTACAATCTATATCCTTCATTATACAAAAAGCTTATTTCGTTCACCAATGAATTGCGAGCCGTTAGAGGGCAACAGCCGTATCTAGTTCAGGTTGGCGGGTAACAGCGGAGCAATAAGTAAACCTGCTTCGCCGTCCGGCACTTCGAGAAAAAAGCGCGCTCTACAGTACGATTTGCCTCAAATTAGCCAACGAGGATATAAGCGAGCCCAAGGTAAGTAAGTAGAATGGTAATCATCGTTAATTGGTGCTATTGAGCACTTATGCATTCAAAGTAGGATGAGGAACATCACTATAGATCGTATTTGTCTCAGAAATAGGACAAGCGGAGACCAATTGGAATAAAAAACATCTTTATCAAACCTATTTCTTGAACATGTCTCAAAAATACATTGAAAACCATCGTATTTGAAGTGGATGACTCTCATCCCAGCTCACAATAACTCTAATAGCACAAAAAAAAGGGAGAACAAGCGGAATTCCCGCCCGTTCTCCCTTCTATTAAGCTACGACTTCCGCAACGCCCTGCTGCAGCTGGTACATCGCGAAATATTTGCCTTGCTGCTGCATCAGCTCGTCGTGATTGCCGCGTTCCGTAATCCGTCCGCGGTCGAGCACGAGGATCTGGTCGGCCGCCCGAATCGTCGACAGCCTATGCGCGATGACGAACGTCGTCCGTCCGCGCTTCAACACGTCGAGCGCGCCTTGGATGATCGCTTCCGTCTCGGTATCGATGCTCGCGGTCGCTTCGTCCAAGATCAAGATCGCCGGATCGAACGCGAGCGCCCGAGCGAACGAGATCAGTTGCCGTTGACCGGCGGATAACGTGCTCCCCTTCTCGATAACCGGCTCATCCAGTCCGCCCGGAAGCTGCATGAACATGTCGTAAGCGCCTACGTCGCGCAGCGATTGCTCCACCTTTTCCCGGGAAATAGAAGGATCTTCCAAGCTGACATTGGACGCGATCGTTCCCGTAAACAGGAACGGATCCTGAAGCACGATGCCCATATGCTGGCGAAGCTCCTGCTTCGACATCTCCTTGATGTCCTTGCCGTCCACGGTAATCGTACCACGCTCCACGTCGTAGAACCGGAACAACAAGTTGAGAATCGAGCTCTTGCCCGAGCCCGTATGCCCTACCAGAGCAACGGTTTCCCCTTGGCGCGCTTTGAAGCCGATATTCTTCAACACGTCTTCTCCCGGCTTATAGCCGAACGAGACATCTTCGAAGCTTACGTTCCCTTTGTATCGCTCGATCCGGCTGCTCGATACCTCGATGCCCGGCTCGTCGAGAAGCGTGAATACCCGTTCGGCGGATACGCGAGCAACTTCCAAATTCGATAGCTGATTCACGATCCCCACGATCGGCTGCATCATCCGGTTCATGTAGTCGATAAAAGCGTACAGAACGCCGACCGTTACCGCCACGCCAAGCCAATCCCCGGCGAACATCCAGATGACGGCTATGAACAGCACGTTGCGGAAAACGTTAACCAAGTTATGAGACGTAATCGAGTTCAGAGTAAGCATCTTGTTCTGATATTTGAAATACTCGTCGTTCATCTCATGGAACTCGTTCATCGTTTCCTTCTCTTTGCGGAACGCCTGAATGATCGGCATCCCTTGGATCGACTCATTGATCATCCCGTTAATGTCGCTGAGACGCGTCCGGATGACGTGATTATACTTCGCCGCGAATTTGCGGTAAACGACGATCCATACGTACAGAATCGGAATGAACGGCAACGCGATCAACGCCAGCTTCGTATCCAGGACGAACAAGGCTCCGATTATCGCCGCGATATAGATGATACCCGAGAAAAAGTTGGCCAGAACCGACACGTACAGCTCCCTGATCGCTTCCGTGTCGTTCGTAACCCGCGCTACGACTTTACCCGCCGGCAAATTATCGAAATACTGCACGGGAAGACGTTGAATGTGCCGGAACACGTCGTTGCGCATTTTCCGAACGATCCGATTCGCCGACACCTGCAGCAACAGCTTCTGCCAGTAAGCGAGCACGGATCCGACTAGCAGCAACCCGACGTAACTGATCGCCAGGAGGATAATGCTGCGGAACTCCGGTTTGTAAAATTCATAAGTGTCGCCCTTGGTAAGCAGGGTCGCCGGGAATTGCTGCTGGCTTCCGTCTTCCCTCTCGATCGTCAATTGGCCATCCGTGAACGTCCGCTTCCCGGTACTCGGTACCCCTGCGGCGTCTACGAAGTAATAATGACGTCCGGATTGCAGGATGCGAACTTCGCGTCCCTTCGCCTCTCCTTGCGAGTAGTGGTCCTCTCTCTTGTACCAGCCGTCCTTGTATGAGACCGCGTACTTCTCATCCTGCTGGGTCTCGTACCAAGGCTTCTCGATACCCATAATATTCGTATCGATCATCCGTTTGGCGAGGAATGGGCCGATTAGCTCGACTCCTACCGCCATTAACAGCAGGATGAGCGCCACTAGAATCGGTTTCTTGTAATTCAAAGCATATTGAAACAGTCTTTTGCCGTTACTACCCATGAATATGGTCACCTACATTTCTTCTATGACTCTTGCTTTGCTTATCGCTTATCATCCAACAAAGGTGAGTTTAGCTCGTTCTCGACCCAACCTGCCTGCGATGCGTCGAAATAGCTAACTTCCTTCGTTATCTCGACCCAAGCTGCCTGCGATGCGTCGAATTAGCTAACTTCCTTCGTTATCTCGACCCAACCTGCCTGCGAATCGTCGAATTAGCTAACTTCCTTCGTTATCTCGACCCAACCTGCCTGCGAATCGTCGAATTAGCTAACTTCCTTCGTTATCTCGACCCAACTTGCCTGCGATGCGTCGAATTAGCTAACTTCCTTCGTTATCTCGACCCGTTCGTACCGTATTCATCGACTACAGCCTTACGCTTCCACCACGGAAGCCAATTGCTGACGGTCGTATTGTTCCTTATACCAACCGCCTAACTGCAGAAGCTGCTCATGCGTGCCTTCTTCCGTTACGCGGCCTTCATCGAGCACGACGATCCAATCCGCATGCTGTACGGCCGTCAGTCGATGCGTCGTGATGATAGTCGTCTTGCCTTCGCGCTCGCTGCGGATTCCTTCCAGAATCTCCGTCTCCGTCTTGGCGTCGACCGCGGACAAAGCATCGTCGAGCATTAGAATCTCCGGATCGGCGATAACCGCCCGGGCGATGCTGACGCGCTGCTTCTGACCGCCGGACAAGGCAACGCCCTTCTCTCCGACGAGCGTCTCCAGCCCTTCGGGCAGGAACGCTACGTCCTTGCGGAACGAAGCCAGCTCAAGCGCCCGATTCAGCCGCTCCTCGTCCTTCGCTTCGTCCGTCGTACCGAACCATATATTCTCGCGAATCGTCTTGCTGAACAGGATAGGCTGTTGCGGTACGTATCCGATCCAGCTCCGCAAACGGTCCAGCTCGATTTCCGTAAGCGGAACCCCGCCGACCGTTAGATTACCTTCGCCCATCGGATACTCGCGAAGCAGCTGCTTAAGCAACGTCGTTTTCCCGCTTCCGGTACGCCCGACGATTCCAAGCGTCTGCCCTCTGCGAAGCGATACCGAGATATCTACCAAATTATCGATCGATGAGGACGGATACCGGAACGTCACGCGTTCGAACGCGATCGATTCGGGAACGGCCAGCTCGACCGGTTCGTCTGCTTCCTTCACGTCGGCTTTCACTCCGAGCGTCTCGTTGATTCGGTCTAGGGAAGCGTTGCCCCGCTGCATGATATTGATTAATTCCCCTATAGCGAACATCGGCCAGATGAGCATACCGAGGAACATGTTGAACGAGACCATCTCGCCTAGGGTGATCTCTCCTCTGAACACGAGTACCGCGCCGTAACACAATCCGATTAAGTAACTCATCCCCACCAGAATTTTGACCGTAGGCTCGAACAAGGCATCGATCTTGGCGACTCGGATGTTCTTGTCGAAGACGTCGTCCGTCGAATTGCTGAACCTTTTCCGATCCGCTTCCTCCTGCACGAACGCCCGGATGACCCGAACCCCCGATACCGACTCCAGCACTTGATCGTTCAATCCGCCGAAGGCATCCTGCGACTTCATGAACCGGTCGTGGATCTTCTTGCCGAAGTGCTGCATGAGCAGCGCCATGATCGGTAGGGGCAGCATCGCGGCTAACGTCAGCTTCCAGCTGATTAAGCCGGCCATGACGACGAGGATCGTAGTCATGAATAACGTCGAATCGATCAGCGTCAGAATACCGAAGCCGGCCGTCGTCGACACCGCTCCCAGGTCGTTCGTCGCCCGAGCCATCAGATCCCCAGTACGATTGCGTTCATAGAACGTCGGGTTCATTTTCAGCAAATGCCGCATCAGTCGGGAACGAAGAAGTCGCTCCAGCACGAACGCGCCGCCGAACAGTTGATATAGCCAAATGTAAGTAATTCCGTACCCGGCGACGGTCAGACCGCCCCAGTAGAGCAAGAGCTCCATCAGCTTAGCCGAAGTAAGCGTCTCCTGCCGAATGCCATCGATCGCCACTCCGATAAGCTTCGGAGGGATAACGTCCATGATGCCTACGATCGTCAGAAGCACGATAGCGACCGTGTATCTTTTCCAGTACATTTTGAAAAACCAGCTTAATTTCTTCAATACGATAAACATATCTATGCGTTCACACCCTTCTAAATGGTTGGATGGCAAAAGGCTCATACTTTAAGCGCTTTTCCTACCCAACCGCTCTATACCAACGTGTTCAACCGTCCCGGTAACGGAGAAGCCGTTTTACTTATGAAGAACAAAAAGAGGCATACCGCCGTAAGCGATACGCCCCCGGGGATGGATAACCATCCCCATTCGCATCGGGAGCCGAAGCCGTCCATAAGACCGCAACAGCTACCGATGCGAACAAAAAGGCGCACGATTACGTCTCCGTAACCATGCGCCCCGCCAAGCTTGCCAGAGAATCGATCTATTCTCCGGTCCGTTAGCGATTGTTCGCGAGAGGGTTACGTCCATGTCGTACGAATACCAACGCTCCATGAGTGAGCATTGTAAATCCGTCATCGAATCGGTTAATCATGTCGTAGCCCTCCCTTCCGTTCATCAAAGTATATGTGTCACTTTACCATCGGCCCCCTAAAGCTGTCAACGGGCATTTGGTAAATTTATATGAACTTTTTTGTTAAATGGCCGACTGATGCTTCGACTGCTCCTCCCTATGGGTAATAGTCCAGTAAAGCCAAAATATCGACTCTAAGGAGATGATGGCCCATGTGGTTCATCGTGACATACTTCGCCATCGTTCTGCTTGTCATCGAGATCGCCGTCGTGCTCATGCGTTCGACGGGTCTGAAATACGATATCGCGCGGTTCCAAGTCATCTCTCTACTAACGAGCACGGGATTCACGACTAAGGAATCGGAGCTTGTCCTGGGACATCCGGTACGCCGAAGATTAGGCATGTTCCTCATCCTGTTCGGCGTATTTTCTTTCGCGGTCATTATTTCCTCCATCAGCAGCATTCTTGCGCCGGATCTTCGCATCTCGTATCTCGCCGTCATTCCCGTTGTCCTTGCCTTGCTTCTTGTTGTGCTGAAGCTTCCCATGACTCAACCGCTCCTCATGAACAAGTTCAACCTTCCGTTGGAACGCAAATTCGAAATATACGAATTGCCGATCAATGATGTGCTCCTTCATTGCGAAGACGATGCCTTCCTGGATATCCCGGTAGGTCCGAAATCCTCGCTGATCGGGCATACTTTGGATATACGATTGAAAGGCGACGCCGACGTCAACGTCCTGTTCATCGGCAGAGGTACGGAGACGATACGTAAAGACAGGTTGCGGACCAGGCTGGAATCGGGCGACATTCTGTATATTTACGGGGAGAAAGAGGAGATAGACCGCGCTTTCGGCAAGGAGTTGGAAGACAAAGACGGCATGATGAAGGACGAAATAAAAGCATTGTCGTGGATAGGAAGAGGTGGCTGACATGATCATCGGCAAGAGCGAAGACCCCAATCTGACGAAGGCGGTCTTTCAGTTGATCTACCCGTTCTCTTTGGAGCGGAATTGCCAGGACCAATTACGGGAAACCCTGCTTCAAGAGAGTTATCATTTCTTTCAATTGGGGGATTTGGAGCTTGAAAATAGCTACTACGGACCCGACAATCGCGTGTCGCATCGAGATATGGAGAGGTATTATTTACCCTTCACCAATCATGTGTTATTTCCGAATAACGACGATCCTGAGACGTTCCGCCGGTTAACCAAGGCCTTGAACGTCGGAGCCGCTTTACGAACGCGGCAGCTTCGCCTGAACTTCACGGTGCATTCCGCCGACATCGTCCTATGCCCGTTCAACACCGGATTTCTGACGCTTCGAGTGGAGATCGATCCCGGTCAGGACTTCGGTTACAGCCAGGCTCTGGAGTTCGGAGACCGCATGCGCCACCTCCAGGATACGAACAAGCTAGACTTCGACACCTTCGTGGAATACGAGGAGAAGAGCTTCGAAGAAGTCGAGGATTTCGTTTTCCAAGCGATCGCGCCGCATCTGCTGCCCTTCCTGGATCATTCTCCGATGGACGGAACTTACTTCGAGAAGCTGCCGTTCTTCATGGACGAGAGAATGTTCGTGATCGGGTTCTGCGCATTTCCCGAGGAGTCTGATATTACCTTGCTACACCGCTATCGCGCTGGTCGTCTCGATGGCCTGAACCTGCAAGGCGACGCCAGGGTCAGCGCCAGCCATATCCCCTACATGGAGCGATATGCCGCCAATTTCGAGTATGATCGCTGGGCGCCGAATACGTACTATATTACCGACGAAACCTGTTTTATCTGCCTAACCAGGGAAAAGACGGAAACCGCGAACCGGCTGGCTAACCAAATGTACGGGGAGTATTACTACGGCTTGCTGCTCAACTTATTTCACAGGATCGTGCTGCTGAAATTATCGGTCTCGTACTCCCAAGTGCAGCTTGAACGCAAGCGAGAGCATACGGAGGATTTAATCCGGGATATTACTTGTTTTTCCGCCAAATATTATTTTGTCGAGATCGTCTCCCAGACGCAAGGGAGGGAAATCTTCCACCAGCTCCGCGACGTCTACGGCAATGACGAGCTGTTCGAGGACGTGAAGGAAACCCTCAACGACCTTTATAAGTACCAGGAAACCCACGCTTCAAAGCAATCCAGCTACTTACTGACCATACTAACCATATATACCGTCATAAGCGGGATATACGGCATGAATCAGGTTATCGAGGACCTGAAAGGAGACTATAGCTGGTCTTTTCTTAGCGGGTACTCGACCTTTCAGTGGATCGCGTTCGCCGTTACCTTCTCCGGTCTGACGGTCGCGTTCCTGCTCGTCATCGGCGTCCTGTGGAAGTGGGGCCGAGACTTTCTCCGCAGACGGCGGAAGTAGGAAGAGCTACCAATATACTAATTAGCACTCCGCTGTTCCGTACTTCACATGGAGAAATAAGCGTTCCCGGCGGAACTTGGGGTGCCAAGGTGAGAGGTTGGCAAGCTAAGTAGGATGCTAATCATCGTAATTCAAGCTAACAATCCATTTGGGAACCAAAGTAGGATGAAGAACATCACTATGGATCGAATTTTCGAAAGGAATCGACCAAATTCAAACCAAAAGCAATGAAAACCATCTTAATTCCACTTAAATCTGATATCGCGCGTCAAAATACAATGAAAAACATTGTAATCGGAAATGAATAACCTAGCGATACTCGGCACTTATGTTCCCGCCGAAGCACCCGTAAAACTCTATAACCCATGGACTGGCAACTCCTCATCATAAGAAAAAGCCGTAAGTCCCGCTAAGGGGGTTACGGCTTCTTGTTCGATTACCAGCTAGATCACCAATACCTCGGCCGGATTGCTGCACCATTCGCAGTGCTCCGGTTTCGTCCAAGCCGAGAAGACCGCGGTTTCCAAGCTTACCAAATCCGGCGCATCCTCGTTCTCGTCGACGAATTTGTCGATTGCAAGCTCTACGTGCTCGCGGCATACACAATACATGGACATGTTCCCCTCTTGCCCGTTTCTTTTACCGCCGGCTTAACGCTCTTCCACCGGCTCTTCCTTCTTTTCCTCTAGCTTCACATCGAGCGTTTGTTTTTTCCCGTCGCGATAATACGTTACTTTCAACGATTCCCCGATTTTTTTGGAGTTATACAAGTACTTCCGAAGATCTATCGTGCTGCTGATCGCTTTATCGTCGAGAGCTACGATGATATCGTTGAATTCCAGCCCCGCATCGAGCGACGGTCCGACGGATTCCAGCACGATAACGCCCTCGGTTACGCCTTCCGGAATAACGGGCAACGCCACTTCGAAGCCCTCGCCTTCGGCCGCTCCGTCTTCCACGGTCGGTGCCTCTCCATTCGATCCGCCCTCTTCTTCTTCGGAAGGAGGACTATCCAGGTATAAGCCCAAGTCCATCGTATAGACGCCCATGTACGGCCTCGTGATCTTGCCGTTCGCCAGCAGCTCGCTCAGTATCGGCATCGCGTTATCGATCGGGATCGCGAAGCCGATTCCCTCGACTCCCGTATCCGCTACCTTCATGCTATTGATGCCTACGAGCTTGCCGTTCAAGTCGACAAGCGCTCCGCCGCTGTTTCCTTGATTGATCGCCGCATCCGTTTGGATGACTTCCTGTTCCCAGTCGTAATTGCCGTCTTGATTGATCGATACCGGAAGAATCCGATTGGTCGAGGAAACGATTCCTTGCGTTAACGAATCCCCGAAGCCGAGCGGGTTGCCGATGGCGATAACCATCTCCCCCACACGAAGCTTGTCGGAATTGCCGATTTCCACTATTGTATCGATGCCTTCGGCGTCTATCTGTAGCACGGCGAGATCGGAAACGATATCCAAGCCTACGATCGCGGCATCCTTTTTATCCCCGTTAATAAGTACGGCCTGTAGCTTACCCGCATCCTGAACGACATGCGCATTCGTGATAATGTAGGCTTTTCCATCGCTTTTCTTGAAAATAACGCCCGAGCCCATGCTCGCATTGTATGGCAATTCGCCTTCTTCGTATGGTTCTTCCGCATCGTCCATCTCGGTTAAGGCCTGGTTGGTTATATTAATTATGCTTACCACGCCGGGTCGCACTTTCTCGGAAGCGGATATAATCCGCTCGGAGGTCTCCACCAGCGATTGACCGCCGGTTAACGCCGGCATCGCTTCGGGCTTCGAGTCATCTCCGCTATTCAAGAAAATGAACAGTAAAGCGACGAATACCGAGCTAGCAATAGAAGAAATGAGGGCAACCTTGATCATAGACCCTTGGCGCATCCCTCTGAAACCCCTCGAATCGGGCTCCATGGCATTACGCGAACGCCTCTTGACCCTCGTGGAGTAGAAATCATCATCGAACAAGCTCATGGTCATGCACCATCCTTCTATTAGGGACCGATAAGCGTCATTCGGCTTCCCCACGCCGCTGCGAGTCTTCCTCTTAATCATCATAACTAGTTATTCGTCTTCTATACCGTGCAATCCTAAATTAATAGGAATGTTTATTAAGGTTTTGACTAGAATAGTAATAGAATACTTTCCGATAGAAGGACAAGCAAGTGATTTCCCCTCATAAATACAAAGGTAAAGAAAGGAAGTAGAGCCTATGAGAACGACGGAGTATGGCATGCAATTCCTCAGTCTAGCTTCGCAGGTATCCGATATGAAGCACGACCACTACAGACAACTCCTTGCTATCAGTACGTTAATAGAGCTTCTGGTCGAGAAAGGCATTCTTACGCCCGAGGAAATCAGCGAGAAAGCCTCGCAGATGGAAACCGAGCTGGACAGGCAGCTACTGTTATAAAATTCTAATCTATTTCTTAACGATGTCCCAGGCAGTCGAACGATCATGGTACGTTTCGCACAGAGCGAACTCATCCTTACGGTAAAAATAACCGTTATCCTCTAATACTGTATTCACGGTAAGCTTGGCCAAATCCATCAGGTTGTGCTCTTGGCTTAAATGGGCTAGATACACCCTTCGCAGACTGCCCGTCAGGAGGCTGCATAACGCTTCTCCGGCCGCCTCGTTGGAAAGGTGCCCGGTATCGCCCAAGATTCTACGCTTTATATTCCACGGGTATCTACCCATTCTTAGCATGTTCACGTCGTGGTTGGACTCTAGTACCATCACGTCCGAATTCTGAAGCTGACGCATGACCTTATCGCTTACGTAGCCGAGATCCGTCGCCAGGCTAAGCTTAGCCCCGTCCGCCAGAAAACAGTATCCGACGGGCTCCGCCGCATCGTGGGAGATCGCGTACGACTCGATGCGCAAATCCGCGATTTCCATTACGCTATCCGAAGGCAGAATTCGCCGCTGCTCCTCCGGAATCTCGCCGATCTTCTGCTTCATGGCGCCCCAAGTGTTCTCGTTGGCATATACGGGCAACCGATGCTTGCGCGCGAACGCCCCAAGTCCCTTGATGTGATCGGAGTGTTCATGCGTGACGAATATCGCGTCCAAATCCTGCGCGGCAATCTCTCTATCTCTCAACAACTCTTCTATCTTTTTCCCGCTAAAACCAACATCGATAAGAACCGTGGCCAAGTCCGTAGACACGACGGTCGCATTCCCCGTCGATCCGCTGGACAGCACCGAGAATCGAAGTCCCATATTCGTTTCCAATTCCTCTCCCCACGAGCTTCCCGCCACCCCCTATGTACCGCTTGCTAGGTTTGTTTCAGGGGTTTACGAGAGCCTCGCCTTTCTCTGTCGTGACTTCCGCGCTAATCGCATTCACATAATACACTTCTTCGCCATTTTCCAGCAAAACCCTCCAAGAAGGAACGGAAACTTGCGTTTCCGCGTCATTGAATATTTCTTCCCCGTGGTAGCCCAATCTGATTTCCTTGATGACCGAGCCCGCGGGCAGGTTGACCTCGATGACTTTGGCTAATGCTTTGGCCGCGGGCAGCACTTGCTGTTCCTTGGCTCCGGACGAAGGCTTGATCTCGATAAGATCCTGCGTGTAAGCCCGAATCTTCTGTTCGCTATAGTATAGATTCAGGTGAATGTCGAACAACGGCCACCCTCCTTGCATCCGGTTAAAGCGAAAGTATACCCCCTCGCGGCTACCCGGCACATCCAATGTGTACGTTCCCAGTTCCGGGATAATACCGCCCAGCGCGACTACAAGCTCCTCTTGATTGAAGACGAACCTCGTCTCGGGAGTTGCAGCAATCGCCGTTCGATCATTAATTCCCGTACCTGCCCGCTGCTTGAACGTATAAGTCATTTCCCTCATCGCCGGCGTTTCCGTCGGTATGGTGGCGTTGTCGTCGACTTGAATATTTTTCTCGCGCATGGCCAGCAGCGTCTCGGGAGGAAGGGACGTCCAATCCACCGCCGTGTTCAATCTTTCGCGCCAGTCTGTCCACAGCTGGTATCCCAGCACGATATTCAGCATGAGAAAGGATATGATCAACACGCTCTTGGCACGTCTCCAGTCCATTCCGCTCCTCCTTCCTTTCTCCTGGCACGGTCGTTGGTCCAGCGGATCACTTCACCGTAACGGCTCCCGATTTGGCGACGATGACAACCTCTCCGGTAGTCAATCGCGCCGCCCAAACCGGACTTAAAGCGACTTTATCCTTCTGCATCTCGGGTTGATAAGCCGGATACAAAGCCTCTATGTTCTTGCCTTCCGATTCCATCGAATTCAGAATGGCCTTCAACGGATTCCCGCCCGGCAACTGCCTGATGCGTTTGTTCGTCACCTGATCTCCTACGATGACAAGAGACCGGTTATAAGACGATACCAAGCCTTGCTGTAGCGTCAATTGCATGAATCCGAAGTTCATCGAACGATCGGATACGAGCGGCACTCCTTTATAAAATTGCTGGAAACGAATGACCTCGCTCCCGGTCTCCGAATCGGTTTCCTTGACTAACTGATGCATCCCGTTCCAGCCTCCGTGCTGATTCACGAAGCTTACCGCGGCCATCACGTTATCAACCATGTCGTTGTCGCCTTCCGTCGGAGCCACGGGGTCGGTATAGGACAACCATGTTCCGTCTTGCTCGATCTTAAGACCTATCTTCGTGTCTGTATACACTTGCGGACCGGTCTTGCTATCTTGAATCGTCCGTATACTTTCCGGATCGAAGAACAAGTTATCCTGCATCTGCTCCGTCGTATACCGGTCGAACGAGACCTCCAAGGCTTGCATTCGGGTAATCGGCTTCTCGGGAACGTACACATTGCCGTCCAAGGACGTGTACGGGTCCCAGAACTGACCGAAGCCCACGTAACCTTCGACGTCTCCGATCGTCAAATCCGCCCGCAGCGATTCGTACACTTGGCGTCCGTCCGCGCTGAAGAAGAACGTTCTTACCTCGTCCCGGTCTTTACTGGCGTAAATCCACATTCGGTCGATCGAATCTCTCGTGAATAGAAAATCGCTGTCGATCTTGAACACCCGCTGCAGCAATTCGAAAGGAATGGCCCTTCCGAAGCGCAGTTCGACGCCTTGATCCTCGCGCCTGATCTGATCCCAATCGACGGAATTCACGGAATCGCTTTTCATCCCCTTGAATTCACGGCTCTGAAGCTTCTTTAGAATTAAATCGTAGAACGTCGGCGTACTCGGGTAGAAAACCGTATGCTTATCGTTGCCAAGATGAATGACGAGCTGCTCCGGGAAGATCAGATTCTCGACCTGTTCCTCCGTCCCTAGCGGCTCAGTATTCACGTAATCCTGCTCCGTCTTTACTTTCGCCTCCATGTAGGGCCTGCTGTAGGCAAGAAAGTAGCTCTGGACGAGACTGACCGCTACAAGCAAGAACAGCAGCACCGACTTTCCTTTCTCGATCATGCGGATTCACTTCCTTCCGGTACGATCGGTAGCAGCACCGTAACGACGGTTCCGATATTCGTCTCGGAATCGAGCGTAATGGAGCCTCCATGCGCGCGAACGATTTCCCGGGCAATCGACAACCCCAGACCCGTTCCGCCCATATTCCGCGATCGAGCCTTATCTACCCTGTAGAACCTCTCGAATATCCGATTTAAATCCTTCTTGGGTATGCCGATCCCTGTATCCTTGATGGCGATCGCCAATAGCTTCGCTTCGTTAGTCTTCGCGGATATGTCGATCGTTCCGCCGTCCAGCGTATATTTAATGGCATTGGATACGAGATTGTCGAGCACCTGATCTATTCCGTCGCGATCCAGCCATGCCGTCTTCTGCTTATTCTCCACTTTCACCGTTACGGTAATGGCCTTCTGCCGGAGCTGGAACGAGAACCTGTCCACGACCTCCTCCAGCATTTCGGCCAGATCGGTCTTCTGCCGACGAAGCTGATTCCGTCTGGAATCGAACCGGGATAAGTGAAGGAGGTCCGTAACGAGTCGGATCATTCGCTCCGTCTCGCTTCGAATAACCCCTACGAATCGATCCGCCAGCGGCGGCTCGTCGAGGGCTCCGTCATCGAGCGCTTCCGCATAACTCTTGATCGTGGTAAGAGGCGTTCTCAGTTCATGCGAGACGTTCGCCACGAATTCTCTCCGGGACTGCTCCAGCTTCTCCATCTCCGTCACGTCTTGAAGCACCGCGATCACCCCGGCGACTCCCTTGTCTCTGCGACGAATAGGCGTCAGCGTTACCCGGAACACCAATTCCTCGTCCTCGTCTCCCCCTTCCCGATTGAGCAGTAAGGAGGATTCTTTACCTTCGAGCGTCTCCGCGATCGGCTCCTTCTCGATTCCGAGCGCTTCGGACAAGGTCGTCCCCTCGTTGAGCTCGGACATGCCGAGCATCCCTCTAGCCCTCCGGTTAGTAACAATAACTCGTCCTAATTCGTCCGTCGCAAGCACGCCGTCGCTCATGTTGGATAGAATCGATGCCAGTTTCTCTTTCTCTTCTTCGTTAATAGACAGGGCATCGCTTAAGCGATCCGTCATATCGTTAAAAGCGACGCTAAGCTGACCGATCTCGTCCTTCCCGAACACGGGCACGCGTTCGTCGAATCGCCCTTCCGCGACAGCCGTAGCTTGGCGGGTTAGCGCCTTGATTGGCGAAGTGATCGTTCCCGCAAGCAAGACCCCTAGTATGGCGGTCAATCCGAGCGCGATTAACGTTGCGGACACGAATATTCGGTTAATGCCTTCCATCGTCTGGTACAAATCATTCATCGAGGCAACGATATAGATCGCGCCTACGATCTTACCGTTACTATTGAAAACGGGCTTGGCGATGACTTTAGAGCGGGTATTGTCATCGTCGATGATTTCCTCCTCGTTATCCCGCACGCCCTGCAGCGCCCGGCTGACCAATAACGACGTATTCTTGCGTCCGATATACGATTGCTCGGATGGTCTAGAGGTCGCAGCCAGAACTTTGCCTCCGGAATCGAGCACTTGGATCTGCGCACCGTTAATCGTATCGAAGCTCTGGACGATCGCTTTCAGCATCTCTTCCTTGCCAACCTGGGCGTCCGTTTCCTTATTCTCCGAGAATAAGTTCGAGTAGGAAATCAAATTCGTAAGTAAATTGGCTTGACCGTTCAAGGTGACCGTGAAGGAATTCGTCAGGGAGTTCTTCATCGTGCTGATGAAGTAAACCCCGATCAATTGAACCGCGATCAGGATGAGCAGCAGTACCATCATAATAAGCTTGATCTGAATGCTGCGGAACAAGCTTACCCCTCTCATCCGTAATGACCGCCCGTCATCTTCGGATTCCGCACCAAATAACCGAGTCCGCGCCTAGTCATGATAATCTCGGGTCGGCTGGGATCGTCTTCGAGCTTCTCGCGAAGCCGGCGAATCGTAACGTCGACCGTGCGGACGTCCCCGAAATATTCGAAGCCCCATACCGCTTGCAAGAGATGCTCGCGCGTCATGACCTTCCCGCTGTTCTTAGCCAGGTAATGAACCAACTCGAACTCCCGATGGGTAAGATCGAGGGGCAAATTATTCTTATAGACCACGTACATGTCCGTATCGATGAATAAGTTAAACAGCTTCAAGCCTTGACGCTCGGCTTCCGGTTGCGCGTCTTCGTCCGTCCGCGCGGATTCCACCTTGCGTTGGCGGCGCAAATGCGCCTTTACCCTGGCGAGCAACTCGCGCGTACCGAACGGCTTCGTTACGTAGTCGTCGGCTCCAAGCTCTAATCCCAGCACCTTGTCGATCTCGTTATCCTTCGCCGTCAGCATGATGATGGGCGTGGATAGCCGAGCCCGCACTTCGCGGCATACGTCCATGCCGTCCTTGATCGGTAGCATTAAGTCGAGCAATATCAAATCCGGCTCTTCCTCGAACGCCAACCGAACGGCCGCTTCTCCGTCGAAAGCGCAGACGACCTCGTAGCCTTCTTTTTCAAGATTAAACTTCAGAATATCCGCAATCGGCCGCTCATCGTCCACGACCAGTATTTTTCCTAACATGACGTCACCGCCTCCCGCTTCTCGGAAGCTATTCTAATGTTATCTTACCATAATGCGGGCAAGAGCCCAATGGCGTTTCGTGGGAGTTGCCCTATCGCTTTTCCCTATCGGAATTAAACGGAATTCACTCGGAACGATTGCCACCGCCAAACAAAAAACCAGCCCAACGCTTTGGTTCGCGTCGGACTGGCTGGCTTATCTTACAGATAGCTTGTCGGATTCTTGAGCTTGCCGTTCAGGTAGACCTCGAAATGAAGATGAGTGCCGGTGGAATTGCCGGTACTGCCCATGATTCCGATGACGTCGCCCTTCTCCACGATCTGGCCTTTTTTAGCTATTACGCTCTTCATATGGCCGTATACGGTCTTAAATCCGTTATTATGATCGATCGTAATGGTATTTCCTAGTCCGCCGGATTTATAGCCGGCATATTCGATGACCCCTTCGTCCGCGGCAAGGATGTTCTTGTTGCCGACCATATCGATTCCCTTATGCTGACGGCCCCATCTGGCGCCTTGATAACTCGTGATACGGGCTCCGACGACAGGCCACGAGAACTTACCGGACCCTTCGCCGCGGATAACCTTCGTTCCCTTGAGAATAATCGTAGGAATCGGTTTAAGCAGCACCTTCTGTGCGATCTGTTCTTCTTCCAACATCAATCCGTTTCGCTTGATCAAGCGATAGGTCACTTGTTGCTTCCCTATCTTGCCTTCTCGAAGCGTCTTCTGTTGTCCTAGCTTCATCGTTTCGTTCTTCTGGTATTGAATCGGCGGCTCGATATCCTCGATCTCGGTCACTTGCTCCTCCGAGCTCACGTTCAGAATCGGCGGCTCTTCTTGCGACAGATCTAATTCGTCGCCGATATTGATGTTATCGTTCTTGATCCACTTGTTATTCTTATAGATCAGATTCTCCGAAACATCAAGCTTAGCGGCGATACATCCGATGCAATCGCCTTCCTTAACCGTGTACTTCCTCGGAACGGCTTCGCCCTTCGTAAGCTTGACATACAGCTCTTCCGGATCCGACAGCTGAGAAGCTTCGATATCCGTCGTTACCGTCTGCACATCCTCTACGAAGCCAACCGAAGTGACGGTTCGTTGCGGCGCCGCATTCTTCGTTGCCGTGCTTACGTTCGTCACGGACAAGGATTGGACCTCGGTAGCGGGTTTCTTCGCGACTAATCTGGCAGGAACGTACTTATTCTTCACCCGCTGAAGAACCTTGTTCGCGGTCGCTTCATCGCGGACGATCCCCACGACTTCGCCATCGATGACGAGTTTCACCCCGACCGGATGGGTTTGAAGCATACCGTTTATACGGGATAACGTCTCTTCATCGTCGAATTTCTTATTGTAAGCCCTTTCAGGCTCGAAGGTGACCTGATTCTCGTTCAGCACGAGCCGTACGGGTGTCGTTGCCTTCTCCAATTCGGTAGCTTTGGCTGCGAGCAACTGTTCCACTTTCGATTCGCTGCTAATCTCTCCTACCGGCTTTCCTGCCATGACAACACTATAGTAATCAACGCTATGGGACTCCACATATTGCCGTCCGCCGATTCCGACCGCGATAACCGCGGCTATGCCACAGATCGTCACGATGACCGGAGTACGATAATTGCGAAGTATATTAGTTGGAATAGGCTGCGTCTGATTTGCGGCGATGGTCTTGTCTTTCAATTGCGTGGGCCGAACATGCCGGAAGGTATTCCGCGTTGCGGACATTATTCTCCGGATTCGATCCATTCCCCTGAAAACGGCCATAATCTTCTCCTTTTCTCTTGCTTTCGGCTTTCTTTTTCCCGGTTTTGCCAGAAGCTTGTATCTCACTTTAGCATACGTCCGACAAATCTATCAACCATTTGGCCCCATTAGAATTATGAAAAATGGAAAGAGCCACCGGTTTCCGCTCCCGGTAGCTACGTATAAATTAACCATTCTATCTTATTCTGAAACAGTACCGGAATCCGTTTTTGTCTCTCCTTGGAGAGCCTCCATCATATGCGAATATTCTTCCTCGGTTAAGGTCGCTTTGAGCATGACTTCCATCTGGGATAACTCTTCCGAAGTCAGTCCTCCCTGCAAGGAATCCGACAATTGCTTCAACTGGTCTTGGTTCAGCTTGGAGACGACCATCGCATATAGCGATTGCCGTTGCTCGTCGGATAACTGCCCCATGGCCTCCTGGCCGTTAAATACGGGCAACGTTTCTCCGTCGTCGACGCCGGCTTCCGTGTCTGGATCGGGATTTACCCCGTCCAGCGGCCCCCCCGCATCGATAGAATCGGGAGTATCTCCGGTATTTTCCGAGTCGGGATCCGCTTGCCCTCCTTCGACTTCCGAAGACGGCGTATCCGTCTGGCTATCCTCGGGATCATCGCTTGCAATCTCCTGCGAGGGTTTAGCTTCGGGAGTCGCGCTCGCCTCCGGCGTCTCCTCCGCCCCCCATAACGTTCCCCATACGCCGGACAATGCAATCGGTTGAATATCTAACGGCAAATCCAACTGCTTAATGACCGATTCCATGTAGCTGTTCACGATATACCCCGTCGTCCATATGCACAAGAAGCTGAGCAGCAATGCTGTCGCTCCCATCCGGATCACCCAGCTTACCCACTTAAACATCCCTATACCTCCAACTCTAAGAGGCTGTTCATAAAGCCGTCTCTTGTCGTGCCGACAAACAGACCTTTGAACCTGCTCTATATGTTTTCATAGTTTTAGTATGGGCAAACCTTCCTTTCCTCATTCCTATTCCGATAGGAAAAACACCCCTTTCGAAACGATAGGATCAATCTCTCCGAATGGAGCTCCTACGTTTGCGATAAGAGGTGTCTTGTACGGTTCAATCGACAGCAATTGAACGTTATTCGACTCGAATCTCGATTTCGGAGTCTAAATTGATCGTATCTTCCGGTTTGTATCCGAATCTCGCATAGGCTCCAATGGTGTAATTTCCTTTAGGGAGAGTCAACCTCTTGTTCAAGAACGGTGCCTCGAAGTCATTCAAGTGGTACAAATCCATATTTCGGATGTACTCGTCATTCGGTTCGAAAATATGGGTTAGCAATTCTAACCCCCCAATGTCCAACATTTCGCCTCCATTTTCGTCTGTGATTCTAAATACAAACAACAAGCTAGCGCTGTTGATGATTTTCTTTTCTTGCCCCACGTTCGTAAAATCAGCCCATACCTTGATCGGCTCATCCGTCTTGTATATCTGCCTCTTGCTATAGATGGACAGCTTGAAAGGTCCGCTCGTATTCGAGGAACTGATCTCGGACTTCGCTGTACGGATATCAGGATAGACCACAGAAACAACCTTCGACTCTCCGTCGTAGCTCAAATCCGCGCCAAATTTTTGGGACACGTATTTTAGCGGTACATACATTCTGTTTTTATAGATCAGGGCAGTAGATTCTTCGCCATCTTCTATACCGTTGAATTTCATAATGACGGGCAAAAGCGAAACCTTGGTATTCGTAAAAGCGGTAGCTCCGAACAGAATACAAACCAAAGCCGAAACCATACCAAGTCTCTTCATCTCTCTTCGCTCCTCTCCTCAGCTTCGGATTGATTTACTCGACTCGAATCTCGATTTCCGATTTCAAACGATCCTCGATGGTACTCGGGGATTCCCCGAACATCGCACGCACGATAATCTTGTAGTCCCCCTTGGGCAGATGAAGATTCTGATATCTATAGGGACCTTCGCTTCCGATAAGCAAATTCCGGTTGTACTCGTCGTTAGGCCCGAAGGTTCTGGTTTCTAGAGAGTAACCTAGAATCTCCGAATACAATTCCTTTGATTTGCTTAATATTTCGAATGCAAACAAAGGTTCTCCGCTATAAATCAATGCGGATTCGTCTCCAAGGTGACGGAAGGATGCCCACACCCGAATGTCCTCGTTCTCCTTGAACACTCGCTTCTCGCTGAAGATCGACAGCGAGAAATCCTCATAATGACTGGATGCGTTAATTTGCGATTGAACAATCCGGTTGGTCAAATAACCGATGGAAACTTCTTTATTTTCCCCGTTATAATCGACTTCCGCTCCCATTTGCTCTGCCATATATCTTAAGGGCACATATGCCTGGTTATTATAAGTAAGAATCGGGGGCGTCTTGGCATCGACATCCGCCTTCTTCCCGTTGAATACAAGAGTTATGGACGACATCGAAACATGGATATAGGAGAACGCCGTAGTACCCAGTAATAGACATAAGATTAGGGCAAGAGCCACCAACTTCTTATTCATTCTCCATCGCCTCCACTCGAAAATAGATCTCAACGTATACACAACGAAAAGCGCTTGAAGTTGCCCGTAATTATAAAAAATACGACTTCACCAACCGTCACTTTGAGATTAAAGCGTGCTCTGCGATTCGATTTGATCAAAAAGAGAGCAATCAAAGGTAGATCAAGGAAATTAGACTGGTAATCATCGTTATTGGAGCTATTGGGCACTTTTGCAGTCAAAGTAAGATGAAGAAAATCACTATTGATCGTATTTTGGAAAGGAATAGACCAAACGGAGACCATTAGTAATAAAAAACATCTTTATCCAGCTTCATTCTTGGACTTACTTCAAAAATACATTGAAAAACATCGTATTTGAAATGGATACCACTCACCTCATGTCACTTTCCACTACCTAAGTATTAACTTCTGTTCCTAGCAGGAACACGGCTCGCCGGCTTTGGACGGTATGAACCGTTTATGCTAAGCACCGTAATTTTATACTTCCTGATTGACATACAAAAAGCCGCCCAGCGGATGAAATCATCCGCCAAACGGCTCCCAGCGCTCTCGCTATTATGATCCGTAGATCGGCAATACTTGGTTCGTCTGCTCGCGGTTGCGGCCGACGGAGAAGATGGCGATCGGAATTCCGGTAAGCTCCGTAATCCGCTCCACGAATTTCCGAGTCGACTCCGGCAGATCGCTCAATTTCTTGGCGCCCGAGATGTCTTCGCTCCAGCCCGGAAGCTCCTCGTACACCGCTTCGCATTCTTCCAGCAGCTTGAGGTTCGCCGGGTAATGCTCCATGAGCTCCCCGCGGAATTTGTACGCCGTACAGATCTTGACGGTCTCAAGTCCCGTCAATACGTCCAGCGAGTTAAGCGACAATCCCGTGATGCCGCTCACGCGGCGCGCATGGCGCAAGACGACCGTATCGAACCAGCCGACGCGGCGCGGGCGGCCCGTGACCGTTCCGTACTCGTGGCCTTTATCGCGAATCCATTGACCGAGCTCATTGTTCAACTCCGTCGGGAACGGACCGTCGCCGACGCGAGTTGTGTACGCTTTTGCTACGCCGATGACTTCCTGTATCTTCGAAGGACCGACCCCGGAGCCGATGCATACGCCGCCGGCGGAAGGGTTAGAGCTCGTGACGTAAGGATAAGTCCCTTGGTCGATGTCCAGCATGACGCCTTGCGCGCCTTCGAACAGTACCTTCTTGCCCGCATCGATCGCATCGTTCAGAACGACCGACGTGTCGGTTACGAACGGGCGAAGTAATTCCGCCAGCGCCAGATAATCCTTGATAATGCCATCCGCTTCGAGCGGTTCGCCGTTATACATCTGCGTGATGACTTGATTCTTATCCGCTATAATCGCGCGGGCTTTCTCTTCGAACGCTTCGGCCACCATCAGGTCGGCGATGCGAATCCCGTTGCGCGCGGCTTTATCCATATAACAAGGACCGATTCCCTTGCGGGTGGTTCCGATTTTATTGTCTGCTTTGCGGTCTTCCTCCAACGCGTCGAGCACGAGGTGGTACGGCATGATGACATGCGCGCGATCGCTGATCTTCAAGTTGTCCGTCGAGAAACCGTTGTCGCGAATATATTGAATTTCTTCCACCAAAGCTCCGGGATTAATGACCATCCCGTTACCGATGACGCACAATTTGTTTTGATTGAAAATACCGGAAGGAACCATTGTCAGCTTGTACTTTTTGTTCTCTATGAGGATAGTATGTCCGGCGTTATTCCCACCTTGATATCGGGCGACGACGTCGGCTTTCTCGGCTAGAAAATCGGTGATCTTCCCTTTGCCTTCGTCTCCCCATTGCGTACCTACAACAACGACTGTTGACACTGCAATCCCTCCACCCGGAGTGTTCCTCACGCCGGCATGATAATGCCACCCGAAATCGCATTCTCGCGATCAGGCAGCATGATTAGTTTAGCAACAGAACCTATGGAAGTCAACGGAATTACGAACAATTCCGCAACAGTCCATATGATCGTTCGGAATTTAGCCTCATGTGACGATTTTAAGCGCTGCCTGCGTAAGCCTCGCCATGAGAACGGTCAAGACTGACGAATTTATTGAAGTTTTTCAAGAACACCAATTCTACCGTTCCGACCGGTCCGTTCCGCTGCTTAGCGATAATAATCTCGATGATGTTCTTCTTTTCCGTTTCCTTGTCGTAATAATCGTCCCGATACAAGAACGCCACGATGTCGGCATCTTGCTCGATGGAACCGGATTCCCGAAGGTCGGACATCATAGGACGCTTGTCTTGCCGTTGCTCTACGCCCCGGGAAAGCTGGGACAGCGCGATAACGGGAACTTCCAGCTCGCGCGCGATTTGCTTAAGCGTACGCGAGATCTCGGATACTTCCTGTTGACGGTTCTCGCCGGCTTTGCCCCGTCCTTGTATCAGTTGAAGGTAGTCGATCAGAATCAATCCCAGACCCTTCTCCTTCTTCAGCCGACGGCATTTCGCTCGGATATCGGATACCGTAATTCCCGGCGTATCGTCGATATAGATCTGTGCCTCGGACAGGGAGCCGATCGCCATAGACAGCTTCTCCCAATCGTCGCCTTCAAGATGTCCCGTACGCATCCGCGTCGCGTCTACGTTGGATTCCGCGCAAATAATCCGCTGAACGAGCTGAGGAGCCGACATCTCGAGACTGAATATGGCAACCGTCTCCGATGCCCGAACCGCCACGTTCTGGGCGACATTCAGGGCGAACGCCGTTTTCCCTACGGACGGACGGGCCGCGACGATAATAAGATCGTTGCGTTGGAATCCGTTCGTCATTTTGTCCAGATCGATGAAGCCGGATGGAATTCCCGATACTCCGCCCTTATGGTTATAGAGAAATTCGACCTTCTCGAACACTTCCATGAGGACGTCCCGAATGCTGATGAATCCCGTAGCGGAACGACGGCTGGAAACCTCCATTATTCTCGCTTCGGCGTCGTTAAGCAGCACGCCTACATCGTCTTCCGTCGCGTAGCCGTTCGAGACGATTTGCGTAGCCGTGCGGATCAACCGGCGAAGAATGGACTTCTCTTCCACGATCTGAGCGTAGTATTCCACGTTCGCCGCCGTCGGAACCGAGTTCGCGAGTTTGGTTAAATACATGATCCCGCCGACCTCTTCCATCTGCCCTAGATCTTGCAATCGGGCAGCCATGGTGATGAGATCGATCGGCTCGTTATCGTCGTTCAAGGCTACCATCACATCGAATATGCGTTGGTGAGAGACGCTGTAGAAGTCTTCCGCCTTCAAACGTTCCATGGAGGTGATAAGCGCTTCGGATTCAAGCAGAATGGCACCGAGAACGGCCTGTTCAGCCTCTAGGTTCTGGGGGGGTACGCGGTCATACAACAGCTGCTGATCGCCACTTCCGTTCATGCTTTATTCCTCCACGACTTGTACGTTTAGCGTGCCCTTCACGTCGGGATACAATTTCACGGAAACCTTCGTCGTTCCTAACACGCGAATCGGATCATCCAGCTCGATTTTCCGTTTATCGATCGAGATTTTCTGCAGCTCCAGCGCTTCCGCGATCTGTTTGCTCGTAATGGCGCCGAAAAGACGTCCGCCTTCTCCCGCCTTGGCTTTAATGACGACGGTCATCTCGGACAACCGCTCTGCCAGCGCTTTGAATTCGTTCTTCTCGTTATCCTTCTTCTTCTGAGCGGAGGCCACCTGTTGATCCAATGTTTTCTTGGCGCCATCGGTAGCAAGCTTAACGACTCCTTTAGGTAATAGAAAATTGCGCGCGTAACCTTCGGACACCTCTTTGATCTCGCCCTTTTTACCTTGACCCTTTACGTCCTGCAAGAAAATAACCTTCATTCGAATAACCCCTCTTCCTTCTCGACTTCTTGTAATACTTGCTTTAGCCTAGCCGTGACTTCGGTAACGGTCCCTTGGAGCTGGGCAGCGGCATTCGTGAAGTGTCCGCCCCCGCCAAGCCGTTCCATCACGATTTGCACGTTGATATGTCCAAGCGATCTGGCGCTAACTCCCACGAGGCCGTCCGGTCGCAGCCCGACGACGAACGAGGCTTTGATTCCCGTCATATTCAGTAGCGTATCCGCCGCTTGAGCGATCAGCAGCTGCGGCACCTGCTTACCCGAATCGGCTACGGCGATCGCGATGCATTCCCGGTAGGTTTCCGCGTTGCGAATGATCTCGGCTTTGCGAATGTATTCCTCCAGGTCTTCCTTCAGCATGCGCTGAATGAGCACGGAGTCCGCTCCGTTCCGGCGAAGGAACGATGCGGCTTCGAACGTTCGCGATCCGGTTCTGAATGCGAAGCTCTTCGTGTCGACCGTAATGCCGGCCAACAATGCCGTTGCTTCCCTTACATCGAGTACTACTCGTTCATGGATATATTGCAGCAACTCGGTGACGAGCTCGCAAGTCGAAGAGGCATAAGGCTCCATATAGACCAGAACGGCATCGTCGATGAATTCCTCGCTCCTGCGATGGTGGTCTACGATTACGATTCTCTCCGTCGCTTGCAATAGACGCGGCTCGGCAACCATAGTCGCTCGGTGAGTGTCCACGACTACCGCAAGAGAACGTTTGCCGATCAGTCCCGAAGCATATTCGGGAGAGATGAATCGCTTGGTGAGCTTCTCGTCTTCCTTCAGCATATCCATCATCCGCTGAATGGCGGGATTAACTCCCTCCAGAACGATATAAGCTTCCTTCCCGTACAGCTGCGCAGCCTTCATGACGCCGATCGCCGCGCCGATGGAATCCATGTCGGGCATCTTATGCCCCATGATAATGACGTTGTCGCTTTCCTTGATCAGATCCCGCAGCGCATGGGAGATGACGCGCGCGCGCACCCGCGTCCGCTTCTCGACCGCGTTGCTCTTGCCGCCGTAGAAGCTCTGTCTCTGGCCGACCTTGACGACGGCCTGATCTCCGCCCCTCCCAAGGGCGATATCCAAGCTTCCTTGCACCAGATGCCCTAATTCGATGACATTCTCCGCACCGGAGGCAAAACCGATGCTGAGCGTCATTGGAAGCTTCTGCTCGATCGTAATCTCCCTCACGTCGTCCAGCAACTCGAAGCGCGATTGCTCCAAGCCTTTCAACGTGATTTGGTTCGTAATGATCATATACCTATCCGAGGACAACCGGCGCAAGAACAATCCGTATTTCTGCGCCCACTCGTTGATCTCGCCGGTAACCTTCGATAACATCAATGCCCGCTGTTGTTCGTCCATGCCTTGGGCAACTTCCTCGAGATTATCCATCATGACGATCCCGAGCGCCAGCTTCTCTTCCTCGTACCGCTTCTTGACCATCCATCTTTCGGTAATATCCACTACGTAGAGAATACGCTCTTTCAGCCGCGGCAGAAGCTCGTAAACCCGGCCGTTAATCGTGACTTCGATACCCGTTTCCTTATCCTTGTCTTTCGCCGCTTGCTGCAGAACGGGGAAATGCGTAGCCAGAGGCTCGCCGACGATGGAAGGGCGACCGATAACGGTAGACATATAGGCGTTATGCCATTGAATTTCTTTGTCCTCGTTAAAAATGATGATTCCGAAAGGAAGCTGTCCGATGACGTCGTTACCCGCGCTTTTGATCCGATGGGATAAAGTAAGCACGTAGTCGTCCAGATCGTTGCGGAAAGCTTTCTCCGCGAGTATGCCGTATACGGCCACGACCCCTCCAAGCGCCAAACCTAACAAACCGAGCAGCCATTGGTACCAGGCCAACGCAACGGTTAACATGAAGATGAGCACCAGTGCCCAGACGATATGCATGCCGTGCCAACGCTGCACGAGAAACTTGGGCATATCCGCTTTCGCTCCCGTCTAATGGCTAGGAGAATAGGCACCCGACGATGCGCGCCTATCCGAATCCCGCCTTATTTCACGAAATATTTGCGCAGCGGGAAAGCTGCGTCAATCAAACCGATAATGTAAGCCGGGGGAAATAGCATAAGCGGTATGCATAACAGAAGGGGCACCACTCTCGGCCATTTCTTGGCGTCCGCAAGGTAGAAGAAGAAGCCGATGGCTTGCACCGTAAAGACGAAGCGCAAGATCGGGACCAAATTCGAAATCACGATCGACCAATACCCATTATCCTCGTTCGAGATGATCAAGCTGGCGACCATAGCGATCAGATAGTAGAGCACCAAGCTTCGTTGGACTCTCCAGGTTTTCGCTTGCGGTAAGGCAGGCGCTTGAATCCCCACCGTGCGCAGGGACATTCGCGAAAGCCAGTGCGTCACGATCGTAAAGAAGAACGCGGACACCAGCAGTAGCATCGGCAACATCTTCATGACTTCTTCGCTGAACGCGGACGCCGTTTCCGCCGCCCAGCCCGATTCGAATAAATTGCTCGTTTCGAGCTGCTTCAAGCTGTCCGTTAACATCGAAGTCAATTCGGCTTTTAAATTAATATCGAACATCGCTGAGAAAAGAACGAGCTCGAGCAAGAGCTGCGCAAGCACCACGACGAACCCGACGATAATCGCCAGCTTCGCGGTGCTTCCCCTCTTGTACAGATGTCCCATCGCGACGGAAGGGACCAGGAAGAAGAAACCGATGATCATGACCACCGGCCCCATCCCTCCGGACAGGAAGTACGCTAGCACCCCGATCGGAAGCAAATGCAGGATGAAAACCTTGGGTTTAAGCAGAGTGTACAAGACAACGAAAGGAGTCATGATCAAGAAAGTCGTGATGAAATTCAAAGGTGTCGCAACCGTAAGCAGCAACAGCAACGCCGCCGCGCTCCACGACAACGACTTCCAACTCATATTCAAAAAATTCACCTCTTGCGGATATGTTCGGACAATTCGGTCAAATCGCGGTACTGATCTTCCAATTGATGTCCTTCTTGTTTAAGCTTAGCCAGCTTGTCCTGAATGGCCGAATCCAGATCGCGGTAAGGTATGCCTAATCTTCGACCTAAAATATACGAGCTTGCGATAAGACCTGCCAAGCTGTCCTTTACCCGGGTTGTGCTCCCGTCCCATATCGCTTTGAACAAACGCGACATCTGATCGACGACTTCGGTTTTGAGCCACTCGATCGTCTTGGCTCTAGTGGCTACGTCCAGTTCTCGGTCCATCGCTATTCCTCCTACGCTTCAACTCGTCATTGATGCAGAAGCCCGGAAAGCTGCAAACTTCATTATATCATACAACCGGTGTCCCTCGGCAAGCAGACAAAACCCGGGAGCGATTGCCGCTACCGGGTTTCGGTAATGTTCGATTCTACTGGGCCGTCAGCGTGAAGCCGACTCCTTCTTTGGCTAACTTCCAACCGTGCGCTTTCAACGCGGATAAAGGCACATAGTTCCGTTCTCCGACGGATAATAGCTCCGTGGCGGCTCCGTTATCCCAGATCAGCTTGTAGCCCCGCTCCAGGATCAACTCTCCCACCTTGGGCTTAGGAACGACCGCGCCTGCTTTACCGTCTGTTAACGTCAGCGAGTAAGAATGCGCGACCTTGTCCCATTGATAGGCGTAGCCGTGGCTTTCCAGCGCAGCCAGATCCACATAATTGGCGCCGCGATATTCCAATAGCGTGTCGTTGCTTCCCTCCCATGAAAGGGAAGAGCCTCCGGACTTCACTCGAAGGAATTCGCTCTTGATCGGCTGTCCGGCATGAACGTCCTTATGGATGCCCTTCTCGTCGAGGGCGACTTGTCCCTCTATAAGCACGTATTCGATTCCGGCGGACACGATCTCCGGTTTGTCTACCGTCGACTTGTCGCTAATCTTGTCGTAATCGAACACCACGATGTCGGCATCCATGCCTTTGGCGATCCTGCCCTTCTTCTGCAGTGCCGGAGCTTGCTTCTCCAAGCGCTGCGCCGGCATGAGAGACATCTTGGCAATCGCGTCGGACAACGAGATGACTTGCTCCTCCCGCACATAGAGGCCAACCGTTCTTGCGAAAGTTCCCGACGCTCTGGGATGGTTGTTGAACCCGGGCTCCAGAATCGCGTCGCTGCCGATCATTACATACGGCGCCTTCAGCGAGTCGATGACGTCTTGTTTCGGAATCGCGTAAGCGACCGCGAGTTTACCCTGTTGCTGGTACTTGCGGAACGACTCGGCGGTCAAGCGCTCCTTCGTTCCCGCGATCTGCAGGTCCTTGTATGTAATGCGGAACCGATCTTGCCAACCTTCGTCGAATCGAGCCGAGTTCAAGTACGTTCCCCAGTAATCGTAGGGATAGATACACGAAGTGATATCAAGCCCTTCGGCGATCGCGTCCGCAACCATCTTCAGCGACTGCGTCATGGAGAACGTTCCGCCGGTGCTGTTGATATGATCGATATGAACGGCGGCGCCCGACGCTCGGGCATAACCTATCAGCTCGTTCATGGCGTCGATGTTCGTTCCCGGCTCTTCCATGTCCGAATACCTGGCGTGAAAATAAACCGGAACGTTATACTTCTTAGCCAGCTTCATAAGCGGCAATATTTCCTTATCATTCACGCCAGGAACGTATTCCAAGCTGAACGAGATGCCAAGAGCTCCGTTATTGAGCGCTTTCTCGGCTTGATCGACCAACGTTTGCGTCTGCGCGGGTTTCGCCGTATCGTAACGGCTTAACTTGAACTGATTCCGCGCTTGGGTATAGAAGAACGATGCTCCGAAGTGAACCGGAGTCTTATTCCGAACATAGTAGGGATACCACTTGTCCGGATTTGCCGTGCCACCATGCATGGCGATGTTCGTCGTGACTCCGTCCGCGATCTTATTCCATACGCCGACGGGGTTCGGATCGTAAGAGAGGTTGTCGATGAATCCGGGTGCCACGACAAGCCCCGTCGCATCGATCTCGCGCTTGCCTTTCAGCTTCCGATCGGTTACTAGCACGATCGAGCCGCCTTGAACGGCCACGTTAAGGCCTTCCTGGTCCAGCTTCGTCTCCGGGTTGATCACGCGGCCGTTGGAGATGACCACGTCGTAGGTTTTACCTAACTCGGAAGCCGTCGGCTGGTCGATGATTCCTTCTTCCGATTGCTCTGCGGAGGTCGAAGGCGATGCCGCTTCCGAAGACGGCTTAGAACCTCCGTCGGCTATCGGGGTTGTTGCGTTCGGACTGGACTCCGACAGCGCCCCCGGCTTATCATCCCCGAATAACGTTGTCGCGGCCCATATTCCTCCTGCGACGATAAGTACCGCGATCGCGAGGATCAACGGAAAAATCCCGCGTTTGCGCGCTCTGCTGTTACGGCTGTAAGTCATCGTTCCTCCGAGGTTGTCCCGTATTTTCCCTACGCTTCGCTCTTGACTTCTTTATCGTTGGAGCCAAAGGGAAGAAGAAGCTTCTCGCAATAATCAATGATATCGCTGCGCCGTACGATTCCGATGAACCGGTTCATGTCGTCCACGACCGGAACGAAGTTCTGGGTCTTGGCGAGCGATACTAAATCCTCCATGTTGGCATCGATACTTACCGCAAGATTATTCATTCTTAACGGAACATCGCTTAGAGATACCCGATGCAACTGTTCGAAGCTAAGTCCCGGATTCGCTTTCAAATACCACAAGAGGTCGCCTTCCGTAACCGTCGACTTATACTCCCCCGTCTCGCTAATGACGGGGACGGCCGAATATCGATGCCGTTCCATGCGTTCTAACGTCTGACGCAGCGTTGCGTCTTCGTTCACGCATACCACTTCTTGTTTAGGCAATAGAAAAAATGCAATATTCATGGTTTCCTGGTTTCCTCCTCCGTTATAACGAAAGACCCGCCGCCCATGGTCGCAGCCTATCCATTATATCATGCATAATTCGAGAATCACCATTTTCATGCCGCTTCTTGTCAATTTATGCCGCAGGGCTTTGAGGTGGATTGGACGCCGACTCTTCGACCTCATGAGGGACGGTAAGCTCGCTTACCGGAGTGGCCGGATTCATCCAAGCCGCTATCGTAGCGCGAACGTCGGCCAAATCCTGCTCGTCGCTCACGAAATACCATAGGTTCTGCTCGCCCATACGCTTGCCTTCGCCTTTCAGCGTATAACTCTTGATTTCATGACCGATTTGCAAGAACTTCTTGGCCAGATCGCTCATCGACTCCGGAGGCAGATCCGTGCTGAAATTGTCTCCTACGATGTCCAGAATTTCCGGAATCTTGTTCCATTGCTGCAACGAAGAGGTTTTGTGAACGAGCGCTTCGATAAATGCCCTGTTCCGTTCCGTCCGGGACATATCGCCGCCCGCATCCTCGCGATAACGCACGTAATTAAGGGCTTCCACGCCCGTATAGCTGTCTTTGTTCGCTTCGACGGTAAATTTCTCGTGATCCGCGCCCTTATTCACGATATCTTTCATAATGGGAAGAGGTATACCTCCTAGCGTATCCACGACCTTGGTAAAGCCTTGAAAATTAATGGACGCGTAGTGGTCAATCTTAGCATCAAGCAACTTCTCGACGCTATTCACGGCCATTTCGGGTCCGCCGAACGCGTAGGCATGCGTGATTTTGTCCACTGTACCTTTACCCACGATATCCGCATACGTATCCCGCGGAATGGAAACCATTAATACGTTACCATCTTGAGGACGAACGACCGTATAGATCATCGTATCCGAGCGGCCACGTTCGTGGTTGCGGGCATCTACCCCCAAGAGCAGCATGCTGAACGGATTCTCCACTTGCGGCGGCTCCTCCGAAGTCGGACGATCGTTCAAAGGCTGGTATGAATCCTCAAAGCTAGCCTCCACTTTATCGGACAGAAACCAATCGTAGCCCAACGCGGATAAAGCGCCTCTATTGGCATATACGACTCCAGCCGCAATGACGAGCAGCATGAACGTTGATATCATTATGATTTTGAAACGACGATAATTACGCATAATTCCACTCTCCTTTTCGTGAACTTCCGATGACTTCTCTTTTTTGCATCCCTTTTTACCCCGCTGGACCCCTAATATACGATTCACAAAGATAGATTGTTCCATATTTCACTCCATAAATCATTAAACAAATAGAAAAGCTTCCACGCTGCCCAACTTCAACCACTTCGAATTCGTTGTCGTTCGGCGTGCGCTCGCGTATAATGCTCACTATATTAGGAAGGACGGAATGCGGATGTCCGAAACGACGATTGATGATCCTTCTTCTAAGAATCATTCGCGGCCCGTTCGACTGAAACGCCATAAAGTAAGCCGCGAATCGGTCATCGGTCTTGGCATGAACTATTTACACGAATTAGGCGCCGATCATATTTGCAACGTCTGCATCTATAACGGGGGCTCCTGCTGCGGCGGTTGTGAGCATCTCTCGAACGGGGCGGGGTGCAAGCTTCGCAACACGAGCTGCACGGCTTGGTTATGCGGATTCTTGAAATACGTCTTGTATGAAACCGGACACCTGCGGGATTGGAACGCTTTCTGGGCGCAAGTCCCCGGATTGGATCATCGCATGGACTACACGCCGGAACAATTCTTTATTCGCGTCTCTTTGGAAGCCCACACGCTGAAGGAGTTAAGCGCGTCTCTCGCCGAAGATCTGAAGGAGCTGTCCAAGGCTCATGTCGGGGAGCTTGGGTTCATCCTGACCGTGCGGGAACAGCTCGATCGATATATTGACCTGTATCTCTTCTGCGATAACGACATCCCCAAGCAGAAGAGGGTCAAGAAACAGATTGACCAATTATCCGTCCCATTCCATCGCTTTCGCGAGGCTTTGTCGTTGCATCGACGGAGCTTTGAAAAGAGCGAATAGAAAAACGCTCCCGGATTGCTCCGGCAGCGTTCGGATTATCGAGACCTGCGTCTTGTCGACGGCGGGTCTCTTTTTGTTTGCTAGAGATGAATCCCCCGCCATAGTCGGTTTTTCCGACCATAACGAGCACAGACCACTCAGCCCCCCCCGCCATAGTCGCTTTTTACGACCATAATGCGCTCGGACTCCCAAGACGCCCCGCCATAGTCGCTTTTTTCGACCATAACGAGCACAGACCTCTTAGACCCTCCCGCGATAGTCGGTTTTTCCGACTGCTATGAACGTGAAAGTCAACGCATGGTGCTCCACGTAGGTTAAAGTTTCTTTTAAATCGCTCGGCACGAAGGCAAAATGTTAGAT
>NZ_QRDY01000023.1 GCF_003386205.1 Cohnella lupini | reverse complement strand
ACTTGCATGTATTAGGCACGCCGCCAGCGTTCGTCCTGAGCCAGGATCAAACTCTCCATAATAAAGCGCCGTCGACAAGTCGACATTGCTTATAATAGAGCCTTTTGAGGCTCAATCTGTATTGCTGGTTTGCCTTCCGCAGACTCGAAAGTCCGCCTCAGACGTTTGTTGTTTCTTACGCTCAATGTTCAGTTTTCAAAGAACAATTTGTGTTTCGTTTTTCGTCGGCCGCGCTAACGGCGACTTTTATAATATACCACAGCTGACTAGTACTTGGCAACAGGTAATTTCTGACTGCCTTGATTGTTCATCATTTCCTTCGTCCGCTCGTCCCACCGAAAAGTGGGGCGAAAGCTAATTTAACATATACAAAGGGCCCCGGTCAAGCATTTGTTCGAATTTAATTGGATTTATTCGGATTATTATCTCTGCGACCTTAATCCCGTAGCATAACGGGACAATTCCCTAGGCGGAGCAATGCGCGCATACATCCGGAAGATGATTTTGTACCTTTTGGTTATCGCTTCTTTCACCGGTCCGTCCAATCTACGGTCACTCATATCAAGCAACATTTCGTCCATTTCTTTACGCAATAGATAATCGAATTCCTTGCATTCCTTTTCCGTGAACATCATCCCGAGCATAGAGTGCGAATCCTCCTGTGAACAAGCAGCGTTTGCCGAAGACTCTCCCTTTAAGTTCGCGGTCGAATGCTCTCCGGCATGTCCTACTGTTATGCTCTTTTTTTGCCAGCTTTATGACAAGCTATCCGCTCAAGACAAACTTTATCTCATTAACCAATAGGTAACGGTACTTTCGATTACGGCTCCGAGCAAAAGGAATACGACTATGACGATCAGCGCAGGCACGGATCCCGTCGCCGTCCTTACGAAAGGATGCCATGGAACCTTTTTCCCGAGCGCCGATCCGAAAATCCCTTTAATCAACGTCAATCCAAACCTCATACCGAACGCGCATCCCAAGAATACGGCCGAGAGCTCGAATATTCCATGCGGTAATAAGCCTTTCAACGTTAACAACCATACATTTTGTCCGTCCGCAGCTATATCTCCCAATAGGTATCCGATGATCATTCCGTTCGATACCAGCATGATTACCGGCATAATACCCGCGAGAATGCCCAATGCCATCACAAGAATAGTGTTGAAGATATTGTTCATTGTAATGAGCAGAAACATGGTGAACTCCGGATTGTCGGATGCTTTGGCATCGTTAGCGATAGCCGCAATACCTTTAATCTGTTGTTCCAGGAAATCAGCTGGAGCATTAGGAGTACCGCCAATCACGGCGCCAGCGAAAAACAACATAATCGAGAAAATAAAATACGGACGAATTTCTTTCCATGTCAACAACAATCCTTGGCGCGAAAACATATCGACACTTCCCCCATTATGACCGATTTGTATCCACTTCAACTTTATGGCTCTGTTTCTCATCCCTAAGAATAACTCTATGGGTCAAGCATACATTGATAGTATCCAAGTGCTCGTACACGTCCGTACGCGTGCGGACAAACGAAAGCACCTTACTCTGGAAAGGAGCCGATCAATCCATGAATCATTTTTTCGTGTTTAACGGACGGCGCATTAAGAAGTTCTTTTTCCTCACGGTTGCTGCTATTCTTGCCATTTCCGTCATTTGGGTTGAAAAGAACAATCTAAGCGTATTTGCGCCTCACCCGCCCGCCGCCGTGTACAGCATTCCAACCGAACGCAAAGTCGTTTCCCTTACCTTCGATATCAGCTGGGGCGAGAAACGAGCGGAGCCCATTCTGGAAATCCTGAAAGCCAAAAACGTGAAAAACGTAACCTTCTTCCTCTCTTCGCCTTGGAGCAAAGCCCATCCCGATATCGTCAAGAAAATCACGGACGCGGGGTATGAAGTGGGAAGCCATGGCCATAAACACGATAACTACAGCCAGTACAGCGAAGAAGAGATCCGCAAGCAAATCACGGTGGCCGACGGGATTTTGAGGGAAATGACGGGTAAATCTCCTAACCTGATTAGAATGCCGAACGGAGATTTCGACAAAAGAGTGCTAAGAATCGCCGAGGATCTGAACTACAAGGTCATCCAATGGGACACCGATTCCTTGGATTGGAAAAATCCCGGAGTGAATACGATCGTCAATCGCGTCGTAAACAAAGCCCATCCGGGGGATATTATACTTCTGCACGCAAGCGACTCGTGCAAGCAGACTCATGAAGCTCTGCCTACCATCATCGATCAATTGCGCGCGAAAGGTTACGACTTCGTAACGGTATCCCAGATGATTAATCAAACCGAAACCAATGGCAAGACCGTGGAGGATCGTTCCGCTTGGAACGAATTAGCCTCCCCCTACTTCACTTAGCCGTTGCAACGATCGGATTCGTATCGGCAGCTTTGCCAAGTAGGCGATGCAATTGCATGATTTGGTACGCGTTGCAAATGAATATCGGAATTAGCTGGTACAACAGCGACGAGATATCGCCTGTTTTGAACACCGGTACAGATTCCATTGTCGTAATCGATACCAGGAAAAAGATCGTCGGGATCCACGCTCCAACAGCCGTTTGATTCACCTTAAACCAGCCAACGATTAAGGAACCGACGATCAACGCAAGAGGAATTAACCAGTAGGTATAACTCGGGAAATTCGTATCGTAAGTCCAATAGCCGATCTCCACTAACACGAATACGGTTATGATGCCTTGAACGACAACCCAAGTGTACGGTCTTCTGAAAATACTGCGGGCTATATAGTTCAGCATGAGATATGCGAAAAAGCCCATGTGCGAAAATGCTCCGAAAGTCATTCCGATTAATGCCATCATAAGTATGTAGGACAACCAACCGCTTGCTTCGACATCGCGGAAGTCCGGATTGAAAAGCTGGATGCTCACGCTTCCTACTACCGTCACAATTGCGCCGATGAGTATGGTGACACCGAATAATTTCATCCATTTACGTAAATTCAAGTCTTGAAACCTCCTCTGTATGATCAACATTCATTTTACCATGAACATCATAAAAAGCCATGAACAACCCCTTATATTCGCACCGTCGTCGAAGCATACTACAGCCATAACCCCTATAGAAGGGAGGAGCTGTTCGATATGCGTTATCGATTGCGATGGTGTGGATGCATTATAGGGATGTCGCTGCTGCTTGCCTCTTGCGGTCCCGAGTCGGGAAGCAGCAGCAATGGCGCCCAAATGAGCTACAAAGAAGTAAAATCAATGGTTATCGATATTCTAGGTTCCGAAGAAGCGCAGAAAGCAATGGAAAAGGCTTCGACGGATCAATACGGATCAAGCACCTTGCAAATGAAGAGCATGACTCCGTCAGATCAAGCGCAAGTCAGAATCGCAGTAAAAGACGTATTAACATCTCCCGAATCCTCCACGATCTTGGAAAAAATCATGAAGGATCCCAAGTTCGCCGGAGAATTCGCCAAAGCGGTAAGCAAAGATAATAAACAAATTCACAAGGACTTGATGAAGGATCCTTCTTACCAGCATGAACTTGTCGATATGTTCAAAACGCCGGAGATGTTAAAAATCCTTACGGATTCCATGAAGACAAGCGATGTACGCAAGCTCATCATGAGCTCGGTCACCGAATCCATGGAGAACCCTCTCTTCAAGCTGGAGATTATGAAGTTATTGCAAAGCGTCGTCAAAGAAGAGTTAACTCCTGACACCGAGAAGAAAGACGAGAAAAAAGAAGGCGAAGAGAAAATCGACCAAGAAGGCGGAGGCCAAGACAACCAAGAAAGCGGCGGTCAAAGCAGCGGCGAAAGCGGCGGATAACGCTCTTAGCAAATAAAAAGCGGTTGAACGAGTATCCCCGTTCAACCGTTTTTGATTTATATTCGATTACTTGCCGCAACGATCTATAACGAGCTGAGCTAACGTCATATATTCCTTGCCGATATCGGAATCCGATTTGTATACGGATGGCGAGTAATCAGGCTCGGAAGGATGATTGTCCGGCGCACCCAACGGGAACTGGGCTAAGAGCTCCGTATTCAACGTTTCCGCAAGCTTGCCCCCGCCTCCGCGGCCGAACACGTACTCCCTTGCCCCGGTTTCTTTGCTTTCGAAGTAGGACATATTCTCGACTACTCCGATGATCTCATGGTTGGTTCTAATAGCCATCGATCCAGCTCTAGCGGCTACGAAGGCAGCCGTTGCGTGAGGCGTAGTAACGATGATTTCCTTGCTTTGAGGAATCATTTGATGGACATCGAGCGCAACGTCCCCCGTACCGGGCGGCAGATCGAGCAGCAAGTAATCCAATTCGCCCCATTCGATCTCGGCGAAGAAATTTCTTAGCATCTTGCCGAGCATCGGACCTCTCCAGACGATCGGACTATTGTCTTCCACGAAGAAGCCCATGGATATGACTTTGACTCCGAACCGTTCGACCGGTTTTATTTTATCCCCGATCTGCTCCGGACGCTCCTCGATCCCCATCATATCCGGAACGCTGAAACCGTAAATATCGCTGTCGATAAGCCCGACGCGTTTTCCTTGGCGCGCCAGTGCCACCGCAAGATTAACCGTTACGGTCGATTTGCCGACTCCGCCCTTGCCGCTAGCAATGGCGATGAACTCGACGCCGCTTTCCGGATGCAGGATCGGATGCTTATCCATCCCGGCTCCGTGACCTTTAATCGGGGCAGGCTTCTTCTCCTCGCCATGCGAATGCGTAGACGACGCACTTTGCCGGTTACCAGGTTGAAGCTTGGAAAGCGCCTCGGTTTTCTCATGCTCCGTCATGGCGCGAATACGAAAGTGCGGATTAACGATATTAATCCTCGACAACGCTTGCGTTAACCCCTGCTCGACAATGGTATTCTGATCCGCGCTATCGGGATGAAGCACGACCGACATGGACACGGAAGCATCGCGAATGACGATATCTCTCACCAACCCAAGATCGGTTAGGCTATGTTTAAGCGTAGGTTCGAGTACGGGTTGAAGAACTTCCAATACGTTTTCCCTGGTGACCACCAATTTCGACCCCCATTTTTGTTTCGAATTCTCCTATTACAAGTTCACAATCTGCTTTTCGGAGCCGGCATTCTTATTGAACAACCTCTCTTATTATAGCACAGGCTCTTCCGTTTCACCGGACGCATATCTCAGAATTCCCCGATAAATCGCTCCCGCGACTTTACGCTGGTAGGCTTCGTCCGCAAGAAGATTTGCCTCTTCCGGATGCGAGAGGAAACCAACTTCGACAAGCGCTGTGGGCATTTCTAAAGTTTTGAGCAAATAGATAGTAGCTGCTTGCTTGGCTATTCGCTGCGTATTGCCCAGTACGTCCCGAAGCTCCGATTGAATTACGGTAGCCAACTTCTTTCCTTCTTGGTTCTTTGGCGAGAAAAAGGTTTGGGCACCTGACCAGCGAGGAGAGGGAAAGCTGTTCATATGTATGCTTAACGCAATATTCGCCTTCTGATCGCGAACCCGATCAGCCCTCTGCAGAAGATCTTCCGTCTTGCGGCGTGAATATCCTTTGGTTTCGGGAGACGCCAGATCATAATCTCCCTCCCGCGTAAGGAGGACCACAGCTCCTGCTTGTTGGAGATAGTCCCTCAGATACAGCACGATGGCAAGATTCAAATCCTTCTCGATTACCCCATCTCTGCTGGCCGCTCCCCCATCTGCTCCGCCGTGTCCGGCATCCAATGCGATAACCTTCCCCGTTAAGGGCAAAGTCCAATGCGTCCAAGTTCTTGAGGAGGGAATCTCGCTTAAGAATACCGTAACGGTCAACGCCATTAAACAAATAACGATCGCAACTCTCAACAACGCCCGCCGAGTCATCCAAATAATCAGACGACGACGCTTGCTCAACAACGACCACAACCGATATAACTGCTTATTAAACATCAAAAATCCACCTCGTCCCGGGAAAGCTCCCTACATCTTATGGGACAAGGTGGATAAATATGATTGTTAGATTACATATGTTTTGCTTGCTTCGGCCATTCCTTCGATGAGAATCGCCGCCACTTCGGGACGGGAGAACTCAGGGGGAGGGCAAATACCGTCCCGCAGCAATGCGCGAACCTTCGTACCCGACAGAGTCAGGTGATGCTCTTTATCATGCGGGCAAGTCTTGCTTGATGCCATATTCCCGCACTTGGTGCAGAAAAAGCTATGCTCGAAATACAAAGGCGTAATTCCTAATTCCTCTACCGCAAAGGTCTTAAGTAGATCCTGCGCCTCGTAAGTACCGTAATAATCGCCTACCCCCGCATGGTCGCGCCCTACGATAAAGTGCGTGCAACCATAGTTCTTGCGAACGAGAGCATGGAAAATCGCTTCCCTAGGGCCGGCATAGCGCATAGCTGCCGGGAATACGCCAAGGAATGCGCGGTCTGTAGGATAATAGTTCTCCAGCAAAGCAAGATAGCTCTTCATCCGAACGTTAGCCGGCACGTCGTCGGATTTGGTCTCGCCCACCAGTGGGTTCAAGAACAATCCATCCACGATTTCCATAGCCGCTTTCTGAATATATTCATGCGCTCTGTGTACGGGATTGCGGGTTTGGAATCCGACTACCGTTTTCCAACCTTTCTCCGCGAAGAGACGCCGAGTTTCCGACGGATCGAAATAGAACTCGTTGAACTTTTCGGGAACAGGACGATTCAAGACCTGGATCGAGCCGCCCAAATAGTTGTCGGGACGATCGAATAGCTTTACTACTCCAGGATGCTCGATGTCGTCCGTCTTGAAAATTTGAACCGCTTCATGATGCTTGTTAACTTTATAAATGCTTTCCACGTTGATTACGGCATAGACGACGCCATCGTTCTCTCCGACAAGCGCCGCTTGTTGGCCGATGCTTAGCGTTGCAGCTTGATCGTCCGTTAGGGCAAGAGTAATCGGAATGCTCCAGATCGTTCCGTTAGAAAGGCGAATGTTGTTGACTACCGATAAATAATCGTCTTCGTTCATAAAACCGGTTAGCGGACTAAACGCCCCTACTCCAATAAGATCCAAATCGGATATTGTCCAAGTATTGACCGGAATGGAAACCAAATCGGCTGCTTTAGCCAGCAAAGCATCGCGTTCTTGCCCCTCTGCGACGCGATTAACCAATGTACCGCCGTGCGGTAGAAATGCGCTCATGATCTGAGTAGCTCCTTCTGTCTTCTTGTTGGATTTATTCGAACGTTAATTATTTATGCAGTCCGCATTCAGTCTTCTCGTTACCTGCCCAACGTCCCGCGCGAGGATCTTCCCCTGGCATGACGGCTTTCGTGCAGTGCTCGCAGCCGATGCTTGGGAAGTTCTGATCATGCAGAGGGTTGTAGATAATATCGTTCGCTCTGATGTACTCCCATACATCTTCGGAAGTCCAAGAAGCCAAAGGATTAAATTTCACGAGTCCGAATTTCGTATCGTATTCCACTTTCTTCGCGTTGGCACGTGTAGGCGCTTGATCGCGTCGAATGCCCGTAATCCATGCCTCGTATTGAGATAGGATTCGAGTTAAGGGTTCCACTTTACGAAGATTGCAGCATGAAGTCGGTTCGCTTTTCCATAGCTCCTCGCCATATTCCGCGGCTTGTTGCTCCGGCGTAAGCTTCGATTTGACCTCGACGAACTTCAGGTTGTATTTCTCGGCCATGCGATCGCGAGTTTCGTAAGTTTCTTTGAAGTGAAAGTCGGTGTCCAGATAAAAAATATCAGTAGACGGACTGATCTTCTGAATCATGTCCACGAGTACAACGTCTTCTGCCCCGAAGCTGCATGCGAAGGTTATATTCGGAAAAGTTTCGATAGCCCACGCGATAAGTGTTTCCGGCGAAGCGTTCTCGAATTCTTCCGCTTTAATTCGGATAAGATTTTCCTTTTCGATTAAGTTCATTCAAATCGACCCCCGTTATATCCTAGTAATTAAGTATGATTACATATTAGTATACGCTTTGATAAGGGAATGTTCAATCAAATATCCACATATTTCTAACGCAAAAAAAGTGTCTTCCCCACCATGATAAATGGGAGGAAGACACTTTTGGTTAGGCGATAAATATTAACGTTTCGAGAATTGAGGAGCGCGACGAGCGGCTTTCAATCCGTATTTCTTACGTTCTTTCATACGAGGGTCACGAGTCAAGAAACCGGCTTTCTTAAGAGCAGGACGAAGTTCCGGGTCCGCTTTAAGAAGTGCGCGGGAAATTCCGTGACGGATAGCGCCGGCTTGACCGGAAGTTCCGCCGCCGTGAGCCAGTATAAGAATATCGTATTTGTTCACCGTTTCGGTAAGGTTAAGCGGTTGTTTAACGATCAATTTCAATGTTTCAAGATCGAAATAGTCGTTGATTTCGCGTTTGTTGATAACGATGCGGCCTTCACCCGGCACGAGTCGAACTCGCGCTACGGAGTGCTTGCGGCGACCCGTTCCTAAATATTGCACTTGAGCCATTCGTAAGTCCTCCTTTTTTTATCCGCGAAGTTCGTAAACTTCAGGTTGTTGGGCTTGATGCGGATGTTCCGCTCCAGCGTATACTTTAAGCTTGGTTTGAAGCTGATGACCCAGCTTGTTCTTAGGAAGCATTCCGTAAACGGCAAGCTCGATGATGCGAGCTGGACGCTTCTGAATCATTTCCCCTGCAGTAGTCGTTTTCAATCCGCCCGGATAGTGGGAGTGAGTGTAATATTTCTTTTGTTTAAGCTTGTTGCCGGTAAGTACGATCTTTTCGGCGTTGATTACGACAACGAAATCACCTGTATCGATATGAGGGGTGAATTCAGGTTTGTGCTTGCCGCGGATAAGGGCAGCAGCTTCGCTAGCCAGACGACCAAGGGTTTTGCCTTCGGCGTCGATGATAAGCCATTTGCGCTCTACTTCTAGAGGCTTAGCCATAAAGGTTGTACGCATGAAACATCCTCCTTTTGGTAATGATCTCGCTTGTATGTGGTACGGCTATTACGATTTTCAATCATTCATATCTTAGTTGTAAGGTTAGGTATGCATAAGCTTAAGTAGTCGGATGAGAAGTCCTTTCCTTCAAACTCAGCAAATAGCGCGACATTTCTACGCTGGGGCCGTGGGTAGCCGCGCAGAAAGCACAAAATTTATTGTACATGAAATCGGGCTGTTATGCAAGCAGATATTTATCGAGTTTGCTCGCCGATCATGCTGTCCGAATATCTTGGACCATAGACGACTTCCCATAAGGTAAGGCCATGCGGGACCGCCGTGGGACCGGCTCTGGCCCTGTCCCTTGCGGCGAGTATTTCAGCCATGTCGGCAGAAGTTCTCTTGCCTTCGCCGATTTGTATCAGCGTTCCAGCAATGATGCGAACCATATTGTACAGGAAGCCGGTTCCCGTGATATGCAGATGAATGACGCCTCTTTGTTTGCCCGGATAGAAACGTTCATCCCAGTCCCTCCCGAAGTCGTTAGCCGTATCCGCCATTTGTTGGTAGTCTCTATTCGTTTCCACTACCAATCTTGCTTCGAGTATCGTCCGAATATGGCTAGGCTTCGTAGACTGGGGTGCGGTGAAAGATGAAAAATCGTGTTTACCCAGCAAACATTCAAGACCTGCGCGCATGGCTTCGAAATCCAGCGGCGTTGGATGATGGAATTCATAACGGCGACGGAATAGATCCGGAGTCCGATTGCAATTAATCGTATAGCGGTAAGTCTTGCTTAGAGCCTTTCGTCGGGCATGAAAATGTTCGGGAACGACATAAGCGCACTGAATAACAATATCGTTGGGAAGTCTCGTATTCAAGGCTAGCGCCCATCGATCGATAGGAATGCTTGATTCCGTACTAAAGTTCACGATTTGGCCTCTTGCATGAACTCCCGCGTCCGTGCGTCCGGACCCGATAACTTTTACCTGCTCGCCGGACAACATGTAGATCGCGTGCTCCAGCCTGTCTTGAACGGTGTTACCGCTCGGCTGGCTTTGAAATCCGTAGTATTCCGTGCCGTCATAACTGACGATGAGAGCTATATTCCGCACCATCTCATCCTCCAAGCATATCTGAATGACCAAGTGGTAGTCCCACAAAAAAAGGATGATCCGAATTCACGATTCGGGCCATCCTTCTTTGCTCCGTTCTTACGCGCGATCTACGAGCTCGAGATACACCATCGGAGCTGAATCTCCGCGGCGGGGTCCCAACTTCAAGATGCGTGTATATCCACCCGGACGTTCCGCATAACGCGGAGCTAGTTCAGAGAACAGTTTTTGGATGGCGTCTTGATCGCCGTTAAGGCTCTCACGACGCACGAATGCCGCTACCTGACGACGGGCGTGCAGGTCGCCGCGTTTAGCGAGAGTAATCAATCTCTCGGCGATAGAGCGCACTTCCTTAGCTTTCGCTTCAGTCGTTTGAATGCGCTCGTACAGGAACAGGTCGGTACACAAATCACGGAAAAGTGCTTTCCGAGAGCTGGAATCGCGACTCAGTTTTTGATAAGCCATTTGTTTTCCCTCCTCACTAGTGCAGTTACTACAACAATAACGATGCTACTCCTCGAAACGTAGACCCAAGCCCAATTCTTCAAGCTTCTCTTGAACTTCTTCCAAAGACTTGCGGCCCAAGTTACGAACCTTCATCATGTCTTCTTCGGTTTTCGTGATCAGCTCTTGAACGGTATTGATGCCGGCGCGTTTCAGGCAGTTATAGGAACGAACGGAAAGGTCAAGCTCTTCGATAGTCATCTCTAGAACCTTTTCCTTCTTGTCCTCTTCCTTTTCCTTCATCGTTTCGGTATCTTTTGCCTCATCCGTGAGACCCACGAACAGGGATAAGTGATCCGTCAGGATTTTCGCGCCTAAGCTAACCGCTTCTTCAGGTCGAATGCTGCCATCGGTCCATACTTCAAGCGTTAGCTTGTCGTAGTTCGTTACTTGACCGACGCGCGTGTTCTCGACTTGATAGTTAACGCGGGTAATCGGCGTATAGATCGAATCGATCGGAATGACTCCAATCGGCTGATCTTCCTTCTTGTTACGATCGGATGGAACGTATCCACGTCCGACTCTGGCGAATATGCGCATGTGAAGGCGCGCGCCGGAAGCCAACGTTGCGATATGCAAGTCCGGGTTAAGAATTTCCACGTCGCTATCGGCGCGAATATCTCCTGCCGTTATGATGCCATCGCCTTCCGCATCGATTTCAAGCACTTTTTCCTCGTCCGAATGGATCTTCAGCGAAAGACGCTTCAGATTGAGGATGATTTGCGTGACATCCTCAATTACTCCTGGAATCGTTGAAAATTCGTGAAGCACGCCATCAATCTGTACCGATACTACGGCAGCGCCCGGTAAGGACGACAACAGAATGCGGCGAAGAGAGTTGCCTAGAGTCATCCCATAGCCGCGTTCAAGCGGCTCTACGACAAACCGACCGTATCTCTTGTCATCTTGAATTTCCACAGAATCGATTTTCGGTTTCTCGATCACTATCATAACCAAAACCTCCTTCAAAACGTCGCTGACGTTGCCCTTTGTTCACCCAAGCTTAAATGGTTCAGCCTTTAGTAAGGAGAAATGTTTATAGGGTAAACCATGTAGTATGCCTAACCGTTACAACCATTATTCTCAAGTTGCTCTTGTTTGATACCACATTGCAACGATGCTATACGCGGCGGCGCTTCGGAGGACGGCATCCGTTATGCGGGATTGGAGTCACGTCTCGGATCATGCTGACTTCAAGACCAGCGGCTTGCAACGAACGAATCGCAGCTTCACGACCAGCGCCAGGACCTTTAACGGAGACTTCAACCAGACGCATACCGTGATCCATCGCAGCGCGAGCTGCAGATTCGGCTGCCATTTGAGCAGCGTATGGCGTGCTTTTACGGGAACCCTTGAAACCGAGGTTACCGGAGCTCGCCCAGGAAACCGCGTTACCGTGCGGATCCGTGATCGTCACGATTGTATTGTTAAACGTAGAACGAATATGCGCTACGCCTGTATCAATGTTTTTCCGGTCACGACGCTTGGTGCGTACGACTTTCTTGCCTTTTTGTGCCATGTTTGTTATCCCCCCTTATTACTTCTTCTTGTTCGCAACAGTACGACGTGGGCCTTTGCGTGTACGTGCGTTCGTTTTCGAACGTTGTCCGCGAACCGGCAGACCGCGGCGGTGACGGATGCCTCGATAGCAGCCGATATCAATCAGCCGTTTGATGTTTATTGCAATTTCGCGACGCAAGTCGCCCTCGACCTTTTGTTCCTTATCGATCGTTTCGCGAAGACGAGCGAGCTCATCCTCCGTCAGATCACGAACGCGAGTGTCGGGATTGACACCCGTAGACGCTAGAATCCTCTGGGAAGTTGGTTTACCAATTCCGAAGATGTACGTTAGGGCGATTTCCACGCGCTTGTCGCGCGGGAGGTCAACACCAGATATACGTGCCATAGTTAGGGGCACCTCCTTCTATTTTAGCCTTGTTTTTGTTTATGTTTCGGATTCTCACAGATAACCATCACGTTGCCTTTGCGGCGAATGACTTTGCATTTCTCGCAAATTGGTTTGACCGAAGGTCTCACCTTCATGATAATACCCTCCTTAGTGTGTGACTGAAGTAACGCGACACTGACGTCGCGGGTCAGTCATCACGGTATTGCGAACGAACTGACGCGCGTTAGTATAATCTAAGCCCGTTCCTCGCGCGCCTGGCAGACCGAACAAACTTATTTGCGGTAGGTGATACGGCCCCGCGTTAGATCGTAAGGCGACAGTTGGATAACCACTTTGTCCCCCGTCAGAATCCGTATAAAATGCATCCGAAGTTTACCGGAAACATGCGCAAGGATTTGATGTCCGTTCTCGAGCTCCACTTTAAACATGGCATTCGGTAGCGGTTCAATAACCGTGCCTTCCACCTCGATGACGTCCTCTTTGGCCACCGTCATTCTCCTTTCTCTACAGCATGCTTTTCGAGCCGTTGTTCGATTTGTCCGATAGCGAACCGGAGCTTCGCGTTGGTGACGCGACCGGTATCGCGAATACTATTCGCGACTTCCTCGCTTCGGGTCCCGATCGGTTCGAGATGCAGCACGTTTTTGCGTTTAGGCCGATCGAACCGGCGATTATCGCCGTCGGCTACGAGCGCGAATCGCTCATCGACAAGGGCGATCACGATGACCAATTGCCCTTCGTCTCTTCCACGCCGGCTTCTCACGATGTCTCCGGGCTCCAACTTAACGTTTACCGTCATTTCATTCACCTAGCTTTACGCACGGGTCAGTATTTCGTACCCGTCTTCGGTTACGGCAATCGTATGCTCGAAATGCGCGCACAGCGATCCGTCCACCGTGACGACCGTCCAATTATCGGACAAAGTCTTCACGTAACGTTCTCCCACGATGACCATCGGTTCGATCGCGAGTGTCATTCCCGGTTTCAACCGCGGACCGCGGTCGGGAACGCCATAATTCGGAATTTGCGGTTCCTCATGCAGATCGGCACCTACGCCGTGTCCGACATATTCCCTTACTACAGAGAAGCCCGCCTCTTCGATCACTTTCTGAATGCCGTGGGATACGGTGTATAGCCTTACGTCTGGACCAACCAACTCCAACCCCGCGAATAGCGATGCTTCGGTAACGTCCAATAAACGCTGCGCCTCTTCGGAAATCCTTCCGACACCATACGTCCAGGCGGAATCGCCGTGATAACCTTGGTACTGTGCGCCGATGTCGATGCTGATGATGTCGCCTTCTACTAGCTTCCTTGAACCGGGAAACCCGTGAACGAGCTCCTCGTTCGTGGAAGCGCATATGCTGGCCGGAAAACCGTTATAACCTTTGAATGAAGGAATTGCACCTTGGCTTCGGATGAAAGTATCGGCTATCCGATCCAACTCGGCGGTAGTAACGCCGGGAACAACAGCCTGTTTCATCAGGCGATGAGTTTCCGCAACGATTCTTCCCGCCTCGCGCATCAAGTTTAACTCTTTGTCGGACTTGATTACGATCATGGCCGATTACCCTCTGAGAAGGGAAGCGATATCGGCCGTAACCGTATCGATGTCCTTCTCCCCGTCTACTTCGCGGAGCGATCCTTTGTCGCCGTAATACGTCAGAAGCGGAGCCGTCTTGCTAGTGTACTCATCAAGGCGGGTTCCCACTTTTTCCTCCGTATCGTCGGAACGCTGATACAGCTCTCCCCCGTCTTTATCGCAGATTCCTTCCTGCTTAGGCGGGTTAAAAAGTACGTGATACGTCGTACCGCAAGTTTTACAAATCCTTCGACCAGTCAAGCGGGCCAACAAGAAGCCGCGATCGACTTTGAGGTTAACGACATGGTCAATCTTGCGATCCAACTCAGCAAGCATACCGTCAAGAGCTTCAGCTTGCGCGAGCGTCCGAGGAAACCCGTCCAACAGAAAACCGTCGGCGCAATCTGGAGCAGCAAGACGGTCGCGAACGATACCGTTCGTTACTTCATCCGGAACGAGAAGACCCTGGTCTACGTACTCCTTCGCCTTCAGTCCGAGTGGAGTTCCTTGCTTCATCGCTAAGCGAAACGCATCACCGGTAGAGATATGCGGAATGCCGAATTGCTCGACGATCCGTTCTGCTTGCGTTCCTTTACCGGCGCCAGGAGGCCCCATAAACAAGATGTTCATTGTTGTTCCTCCTGTCCGACTCGTTGGTTACTTATTGATGAAACCTTTGTAGTGACGTTTAATCAATTGGCTTTCGATCTGTTTCATCGTCTCAAGAGCAACCCCGATTACGATCAAGAGCGAAGTACCGCCCAATTGAACAGACTTCGGTAAACCAGCCAACGATCCGAAGAACACCGGAATGACCGAGATAATCGCCAAGAATACCGCACCCGCTAGCGTAATACGAGTGATAACCCGCATTAGGAAGCCTTGTGTTGGTTTGCCAGGACGAATACCCGGGATATAACCGCCGTTCTTCTTCATGTTATCCGCTAATTGCTGCGGATTGAATTGAACGAACGTATAGAAGAACGTAAACCCGATGATTAGCAAAATGTACAAAACCATACCAAGAGGTTGGTCATAAGACATGTTTTTGATAATCCATTGCGCCCATGCCTGGTTCGACCAGAAGTTCGCAATCGTAATCGGGAACATCAATAGAGAGATAGCGAAGATTACCGGAATTACGCCCGCGCCATTTACTTTAAGCGGAATGTGCGTGGATTGGCCGCCGTACATTTTCTGTCCGACAACTCGTTTTGCGTATTGAACCGGAATTTTGCGTACGCCCTGCTGGATGAAGATTACGCCTGCGATAATCAGGATGATTACTAGCAGGATAATGGCCAGCTTCACGATATTCATAAACAATTGGCTTGAATCCGTGAACAGCGTAGTGTAGATATCGCGTGCATGCTTAGGGATTGCTGCGACGATCGCCGCGAAGATCAAGATCGAGATACCGTTACCGATACCCTTTTCATTGATTTGTTCACCCAACCACATAAGGAACGCAGTACCTGCAGTCAAAACGATCGCAATCATAAGATACGTTGCCGTACCAGAGTCAATGACCATTTTGTATTCATACATCCGGTTAAAACCGATAGCCGTAGCAAAAGCTTGGATAAGCCCCAGGACAATCGTTCCGTAACGAGTGATCTGTGCCAACTTGCGCTTACCGTTCTCGCCTTCCTTCTGCCATTCCGAAAACTTCGGAATAACGTCCATGGATAGAAGTTGAACGATAATCGACGCCGTAATGTACGGCGTGATCCCCAACGCGAAGATGGAGAAGTTGAACAACGCACCGCCGGAGAACGTGTTCAGAAGGCCGAACAGGTCAGAGCCCTGTTGGTCGGCCATCGTTAGAACGTCCTTGTTAATGTTCGGAACCGGGATGAAAGAACCGATCCGATAAACAAACAGGATGAAAAGAGTGAAAAGGATCCTCTTGCGAAGGTCCTCGACTTTCCAAATGTTAGTGACGGTCGCGAACATTAGATCACCTCGGTTTTACCGCCGGCGGCTTGAATTTTTTCTGTTGCAGACTGAGAGAACTTGTGAGCTTTAACAGTCAGCTGCACGTTCAAATCGCCATTGCCCAGAATTTTAATTCCGTCTCTTGGATTTTTCAGAATGCCTTCTTCGAGCAGCAATTCTGGCGTCACTTCTGTACCAGCAGCAAAACGGCTTAGCTGATCAAGATTGACAATCGCGAAGACTGTAGCAAAACGATCGTTATTAAATCCGCGCTTCGGTACCCGACGGTATAATGGGTTTTGACCACCCTCGAAACCGGGACGAACACCGCCACCGGAACGAGCGTTTTGCCCTTTATGACCGCGACCTGCCGTTTTGCCGAGACCGCTACCAGCTCCGCGTCCTCTCCGTTTACGGGAGAACGTCGAGCCTTCATTCGGAGATAGCTCATGCAATTTCATCGTACGTCGCACCTCCTTGAGAGTTATGCTTGTTAGGCTTTAAATTTCTTTTACTTCGATCAAATGACTGACCGTGTTGATCATGCCGCGAGTAGCGACGTTATCTTCTCTTACTACGGAAGTATGCATCTTGCCGAGTCCGAGAGTCTTCACCGTTTGGCGTTGATTCTCCGGACGGCCGATCAAGCTGCGAACGAGTGTAATTTGAAGCTGTGCCATTTGTTTTCCTCCTTAGCGGAATAGCTCTGCCACGGTTTTGCCGCGCAGTTTCGCTACGTCTTCGGCGCGTTTGAGGCGGGATAAACCTTCCAACGTCGCATTGACCATGTTAATGGAGTTGGAGGAACCCAGCGATTTCGTCAAAATATCGCCGACTCCAGCAAGCTCGAGCACTGCGCGGACAGGACCGCCCGCGATAACGCCCGTACCTTCTGATGCTGGTTTCAGCAACACTTTGCCGGCGCCGAAACTTCCCGTAACGGCGTGTGGAATTGTCGTTTTCACGAGTGGAACGAAAACAAGATTTTTCTTAGCGTCATCGACGCCTTTACGGATTGCGTCCGGTACTTCGCCAGCTTTACCGATGCCTGCGCCAACCCAGCCTTTTCCATCTCCGACAACGACGAGTGCGCTGAAACTAAAGCGACGTCCGCCCTTGACGACTTTGGATACGCGGTTGATCTGTACCATCTTTTCGGTTAGTTCCAATGTATTCGGATCTACACGCAAGTCGTTTACCTCCTTGTGTCAAAAATGAATTAAAACTGTAATCCGGCTTCGCGAGCCGCATCAGCAAGTGCTTGAATACGTCCGTGATAGAGATATCCGCCACGATCGAAAACGACGATCTCATATCCTTTATCTTTCGCGCGTTTAGCGATGAGTTCTCCTACTTTGCGAGCAGACTCAACGTTTCCGCCGTTACCTGTTGCCAAATCTTTGTCAACCGTAGATGCGCTAGCAAGCGTTATGCCTTTAACGTCATCGATCAATTGAGCGTAGATATGTTTCGAAGAACGGAATACGGAAAGACGCGGGCGTTCGTTTGTCCCGGTAATCTTCTTACGTACCCGAAGGTGACGTTTCAGACGGGCTTTATTTTTATCGCTTTTTGTAATCATCCGAAAGGTTCTCTCCCTTCTCGTTGTTGCATCTAGGCAGCTTCTAACCACCCGCAACTTATTTCATTACTTCTTCTTACCTGCTTTACCTTCTTTGCGAAGGATTCGTTCGCCTTCGTACTTGATTCCTTTGCCTTTGTAAGGCTCTGGAGGACGAACGGCGCGGATCTTAGCAGCGATCTCGCCGACTGCTTCTTTATCGATCCCTTTAACGATGATCTTGTTTTGTGCCGGCACTTCGAATTCAATGCCGCTTGCCGGTACGATTTCAACCGGGTGTGAGTAACCTACGTTCAATACCAGCTTATCGCCGGATTTACTAGCACGGTAACCTACACCTACCAGGTCAAGGTTCTTGATGTAACCCTCGGTTACGCCACTTACCATGTTGGCTACTACGCTGCGGGTCGTGCCGTGCAGCGAGCGGTGAAGTTTGTTATCGGAAGGACGTTCAACGGTAATGACATCGGACTCGTAGGAAACCTTCATATCGCTGTGAAGAGTGCGGGACAAAGTTCCTTTAGGGCCTTTAACCGTAATTACGTTGCTGTCCAGGTTCACGTTCACGCCGTTAGGCACCTGAATCGGTTTGCGTCCAATACGGGACATAGGTACACCTCCAATCTTGTGACAGTTAAATTACCAAACGTAGCAAAGCACTTCTCCGCCGGACTTCCCTTGACGGGCTTCCTTATCGGTGATGATGCCTTTAGAAGTGGAAATGATCGCGATGCCGAGGCCACCCAACACACGCGGTACTTCAGTAGATTTCGTATAAACGCGCAAACCTGGTTTGCTAATACGTTTAAGACCCGTGATAACACGCTCGTTGTTCGGTCCGTATTTCAAGAAGATACGGATCAGGCCTTGCTTGTTATCTTCTACGTATTCAGCGTCGCGGATAAAGCCTTCACGTTTCAGGATTTCAGCAATTTGCTTCTTAACCGTAGACGCTGGCAGTTCCACCGACTCATGACGCACGAGGTTCGCATTGCGAATCCGCGTCAACATATCTGCAATAGGATCAGACATAACCATGGGGTAAACCTCCTTCCCGAACTAGGCTGATTACCAGCTCGCTTTTTTGACGCCAGGAATCTGGCCTTTATGTGCCAATTCACGGAAACAAATCCGGCAGATCTTAAATTTTTGCAAAACGGAATGCGGACGTCCGCAACGTTCGCAACGCGTGTAAGCCTGGACCTTAAACTTCGGCGTACGCTGTTGCTTGACTTTCATCGACGTTTTTGCCACTTGCTTTCACACCTCCATTAGGTACCATTTGCTAATTGACCGGACTATCGTCACTTCGCAAACGGCATACCCAATTGGGTGAGCAGCTCACGCGCTTCTTCGTCCGATTGTGCAGTCGTTACGATGACGATATCCATCCCGCGAACTTTATCAATCTTGTCATACTCGATTTCCGGGAAGATCAGTTGTTCTTTCAATCCTAGCGTGTAGTTACCGCGGCCATCGAACGATTTCGTCGATACGCCGTGGAAGTCACGTACGCGGGGTAGGGAGATATTGAACAACTTATCGAGGAAGTAGTACATCCGTTCGCCGCGAAGCGTTACTTTAGCGCCGATCGGCAAGTTCTCACGCAAGCGGAAGCCCGCGATCGACTTTTTCGAACGGGTGATTACAGGTTTTTGACCTGCGATCTTTTGCATGTCTTCTACCGCGAAATCCATGATCTTGGAGTTCGAAACCGCTTCGCCGACACCCATATTGATGACGACTTTCTCGATTTTCGGCACTTGCATGACTGACTTGTAGCTGAACTTCTGCATAAGAGCAGGAGTGATTTCATTCAGGAAACGTTCCTTCATTCTTGCTGCCATGAGTCACAGTGACCTCCTTTCCGTTCTTACTGCGATTAGTCGATCAGTTCTCCAGAGCGCTTAGCGACCCGGACTTTTTTGCCGTTCTCAAGCGTTTTGGAACCAACGCGAGTTGGTTTGCCGCTTTTAGGATCGATATGCATCACGTTAGACACGTGAATCGGCGCTTCGCGCTCGATGATACCGCCTTGTTGATTCGTTGGGTTTGGACGCGTATGGCGTTTTACCATATTGACGCCCTCGACAAGCACACGGTTCTCGCGCGGATATGCAGCGATAATGCGGCCTTTCTTGCCTTTGTCTTTGCCTGTGATGACGATGATGTTATCGTCTTTTTTCACGTGCAGTTTATTATTGTGCGATTGAAGCACTTTTTTCAGACGGGGCATGGGTACACCTCCTTGAGTGTTTCTCCATCGGTGCTTTCCGGGTTCTTAAAGAACTTCCGGTGCCAGGGAAATGATTTTCATGAAGTCGCGATCGCGAAGCTCACGGGCAACAGGTCCAAAGATCCGGGTACCGCGCGGGCTTTTATCTTCTTTAACGATTACTGCCGCGTTCTCGTCGAACGCGATGTAGGATCCGTCTTTACGGCGTACCGAACGTTTTGTACGAACGATAACGCATTTAACTACGTCACCCTTTTTGACAACGCCGCCTGGTGTTGCTTGTTTAACGGAACATACGATCATGTCGCCGATATGTCCTACGCGGCGTCCCGTACCGCCAAGAACGCGGATACACATCAATTCTTTCGCGCCGGAGTTGTCGGCAACATGCAGACGCGTAAACGGTTGAATCATCGCAAGGTCCTCCTTTCAATAACACGGTTGAGTCTCTTAGGCTAATACGCCTTTTTCAACGATGTCGACCATACGCCAGCTTTTGTCTTTCGACAACGGGCGGGTCTCCATGATTCTCACGGTGTCGCCGATTTTAGCATCGTTATTCTCGTCATGCGCTTTGAATTTCTTCGTGTATTTAATCCGTTTGTGGTACAGGCTGTGTTTTTTGTAAGTTTCAACGGCCACCACAATCGTTTTGTCCATTTTGTCGCTGACGACTTTACCAATCTGCACTTTACGATTGTTATTGCGTTCGCTCATGGTAATCCTCCTTCCCGGAATCAATCTTCAGGGTTACTGCCGGGCTCAACTTAGCTAATGCCGAGTTCACGCTCGCGCAAAATAGTTTTGGCCCGAGCAATTTCTTTCCGCAGATCGCCAAGGCGATGCGGGTTATCCAGTTGGCCGGTAGCCAATTGGAAGCGGAGGTTGAACAGCTCATCTTTGAAGCCGGCTACCTTCTGTTCAAGTTCCGCCGATGTTAGGTTGCGAAATTCACTGGCTTTCATTTGCTTCACCACCCAGTTCTTCACGTTTCACAAACTTCGTCTTAATAGGCAACTTGTGAGCTGCAAGACGCATCGCTTCACGTGCTATCTCCTCGGTTACACCTGCAAGCTCGAACAAGATTTTGCCCGGCTTAACAACGGCAACCCATGCTTCTACGTTACCTTTACCGCTACCCATCCGTACCTCAAGAGGTTTTTGGGTAATCGGTTTGGAAGGGAAAATTTTGATCCAAACTTTTCCGCCCCGCTTGATATAACGAGTCATGGCAATCCGAGCAGCTTCGATTTGACGGTTAGTCACCCAAGAAGGTTCCATAGCCTGCAGACCGAATTCACCGAAATGCACTTCTGTGCCGCCTTTAGCGCGACCTTTCATTTTACCGCGATGTTCTTTGCGGTGTTTAACGCGTTTAGGGACCAACATGATCAGTTGCCTCCTTCCTCAGCAGCTCTTTTCTTCGTCGGAAGGACTTCGCCACGGTAGATCCATACTTTTACGCCGATGCGGCCATATGTCGTATGTGCTTCTGCCGTTCCGTAATCGATATCGGCGCGGAGTGTGTGCAATGGCACTGTTCCTTCGCTATAGCCTTCGTTACGAGCGATTTCCGCTCCGCCTAGACGACCGCTTACGGCTGTTTTAACGCCTTTCGCACCAGCGCGTTGCGTACGTTGCATAGCTTGTTTCATTGCGCGGCGGAAAGATACGCGGCGTTCCAGTTGTTGCGCGATGCTCTCGGCAACCAGGATTGCGTCCAATTCCGGATTCTTGATCTCGGAGATGTTAATGTGAACCTTTTTGCCGTTCGAAATCTTAGTCAGCTGGCCGCGAAGCACTTCGACTTCAGCGCCGCCTTTACCGATAACGATACCCGGCTTAGCTGTATGAATCGTAACGTTAACGCGGTTAGCCGCACGTTCGATTTCAATTTTGGAAACTGCAGCTTCTTTAAGCTTCTTTTTCAAGAATTCGCGAATTTTCACGTCTTCGATTAGAAGCGTTCCGAAATCCTTGTTTCCTGCGTACCACTTGGATTCCCAATCACGGATAATGCCGATTCGAAAACCGACGGGATTTACTTTCTGACCCACACGTTGTCCCTCCTTATTTTTCGGATACGACCAGTGTAATATGGCTTGATCGTTTGAATATGCTGAATGCACGGCCCTGCGAGCGTGGTTGGAATCGTTTCATAGTCGGACCTTCGTTAACGAAGGCTTCGGATACGAACAATTTGTTCACGTCTAACTGGTAGTTGTGTTCAGCGTTAGCAATGGCCGAGTTCAACAGTTTCTCCAGAATAGGAGATGCCGAACGAGGCGTATGACGCAAGATGGCAACCGCATCGCCGACTTTCTTGCCGCGAATCAGGTCTACGACCAGACGCACTTTACGAGCCGGAATGCGAATGTTATGCACATGAGCTTTGGCTTGCTGAGACATAGGAGTACCTCCTCCCTCACGTTAAAGACGTAGGGTTAAAATTATCGCTTGCCCGTTTTCTTATCATCGTCTGTGTGACCTTTGAAAGTACGAGTTGGCGCGAATTCGCCAAGTTTGTGTCCGACCATGTCTTCCGACACGTATACCGGCACGTGCTTACGTCCGTCGTATACTGCGAACGTTTGACCCACGAATTGTGGGAAAATCGTCGAGCGACGAGACCAAGTTTTGATAACAACCTTCTTATTCGATCCGGACAGTTCATCCACTTTTTTCAGTAGATAGCCATCCACGAAAGGTCCTTTTTTCAAACTGCGACCCATGGAATGCTCCTCCCTTCAACGCGGCTTGAGAGATTGCCGTTCACGCCGCTAGACGATATTTCTTACTTCGTGCGACGACGAACAATGTACTTGCTCGAAGCTTTTTTCTTCTTGCGTGTTTTGTAACCAAGCGTAGGCTTGCCCCAAGGAGAAAGCGGGGATTTGCGTCCGATTGGCGCGCGGCCTTCGCCACCGCCGTGCGGATGGTCGTTCGGGTTCATAACGACACCACGTACGGTCGGGCGTTTGCCTAACCAACGATTCCGTCCAGCTTTACCGATGTTGAGCAATTCGTGGTCTGAGTTTCCGACCGTTCCGATCGTTGCGCGGCAAGTTTTGAGGATGCGGCGAATTTCACCGGAAGTAAGACGAATCGTAACATAAGTTTCTTCTTTACCAAGCAGCTGAGCGCTTGTTCCGGCTGCGCGAACCATTTGTCCGCCTTTGCCCGGCTTAAGCTCGATATTGTGGATAACCGTACCGACCGGAATGTTCTCCAGCGGAAGCGCGTTGCCCACTTTAATGTCAGCTGTAGGACCCGAAGTGATTACATCGCCGACTTTAATGCCCTTCGGAGCGATGATGTATGTCTTCTCACCGTCTGCATAGTTAATCAAAGCGATGTAGGACGTTCTGTTCGGATCGTATTCGATCGTAGCTACGCGGCCGGGAATGCCGTCCTTCGTACGCTTGAAATCGATGATCCGGTATTTACGCTTGTGTCCGCCGCCGTGATGACGAACGGTAATTTTACCTTGGTTATTACGACCAGCGTGTTTGAATAACGGCGCGAGCAAGGATTTTTCCGGCTCTGTTGCCGTAATCTCTTCAAACGTTGCGATCGTCATTTGACGACGGCTCGCCGTTGTCGGATTAAACTTTTTGACTGGCAATTGGATTCCCTCCTTACTTTACAGACTTATTAAACAGAGGATTCGAAATACTCAAGCGGTTTGCTGTCGGCGGAAAGCTGCACGATCGCTTTTTTCCACTCGGATGTATAACCGCTGTGTTTGCCGTAGCGCTTAGGCTTAGCAGGCATTCTGAGCGTATTAACTCCAGTGACCTTCACTTTGAAGATCGCTTCGATAGCTTGTTTGATCTCGGTTTTGTTCGCTTTCAAGTCAACTTCGAACACGTATTTGCGCTGTTCCATGAAGTCGCTTGTACGTTCGGTAATAACCGGACGTTTGATTAGATCGCGAGGGTTTCTCATTACGCGAACACCTCCTCAACTTTAGCGACTGCATCCTTCGTGATGATCAATTGATCATGCTTCATCACGTCAAGCACGTTAATTCCTTCGGCGGAGACGAATTTGACTCCAGGAATGTTACGCGCGGACAGGGCCACGTTATTATCAAAGTCTGCAGTGACAACGAGTGCCTTGCGGGAAACTTTGAGGTTGTTCAGAAGCTTAGCGATGTCCTTCGTTTTCGGTTGGGACAGGCTCAGCTGATCAAGTACGATGATTTGGTTATCCACAACTTTGCTGGACAAAGCGGATTTGATAGCCAAACGACGTACTTTACGAGGCAATTTGAAACCGTAGCTGCGTGGTGTCGGTCCGAAGACGATACCGCCGCCTTTCCATTGCGGCGAACGAATACTACCTTGACGAGCGCGGCCGGTTCCTTTTTGTTTCCAAGGCTTGCGTCCGCCTCCGCGCACTTCCGAACGACCTTTAGTGTCGTGCGTTCCCGAGCGAAGCGAAGCTTGTTGAAGCAATACGGCGCTGTGCAACACGTGAATGTTCGGCTCTAATCCGAAAATCCCATCTGCCAGATCCAATTGTCCAACTTCTTTGCCGTCTACATTAAAAACTGTAACTTTCGGCATGAGTGGTCCTCCTTTCCTCATACATTGTGAATTATTTCTTCACCGATGTGCGGATTTTGAGATAACTATTGCGAGCGCCCGGTACGGAGCCTTTAATCAACAATACGTTACGCTCCAGATCAACCTTAACGATCTCGAGATTCTGTACAGTGATTGTTTCGCTACCCATACGACCGTGCATTTTCTTACCTTTTGGTACGCGGTTTGCGTCACGAATAGTCGCGAGCGATCCGTTACCACGGTGATACTTGGAACCATGCGTCATTTTACCGCGTTGGAAGCCCCAACGTTTGATTGCGCCCGTAGTCCCTTTACCTTTGGAAATACCCGTTACGTCAACGATATCGCCTTCGGAGAATTGGCCAACGTTAAGTTCTTGACCGACTTCCAAGTCAGCTGGTGTAAGTCCGCTAACTTCGCGAATGAAGCGCTTGGGTCCAGTGCCTGCTTTCTTAGCATGGCCGATGGCTGGTTTTGTTGCTAGCTTCTCGCGTTTATCCGCGAAGCCGAGCTGTACTGCTTCGTATCCGTCGTTATCCACAGATTTTTTCTGCAATACGACGTTCGGAGTTGCTTCTACTACAGTAACCGGCACAACGTTGCCGTCAGCTGCGAATAGTTGAGTCATTCCGAGTTTACGTCCCAAGATTCCTGACATGTTGACACCTCTTTTCATGATGGATCTGATTTACTCGAAGCTTAAAGCTTGATCTCGATATCAACGCCAGACGGTAGATCAAGACGCATAAGCGCATCGACCGTTTGCGGCGTAGGATTGACGATGTCGATCAAACGCTTGTGCGTACGCATTTCGAACTGCTCACGCGAATCCTTGTATTTGTGCACCGCACGCAGGATCGTGATGATCTGCTTTTCGGTCGGCAACGGAATCGGTCCTGATACACCTGCACCAGTACGTTTTGCCGTTTCTACGATTTTCTCCGCGGATTGATCCAGGATACGGTGGTCGTAGGCTTTCAAACGGATACGGATTTTTTGCTTAGCCATAGAATTCCCTCCTTCATTCGCCCAATTTTGGAATCGGACATACTCCGTGAGAATAACCCGACAATCACCGAGTGGCATCCCTTATGGCAAAGGGGCCGGGTGTGTCGGCAACCTCTCACATCAACGCACAGTCACAGACCAACATTCACTATTATAGCGATCTGCCCAACTGAATGCAACATTTTTTTTATTTTTATTCATCTATTCGCTAACGCCCCTCAGCCTTGCCTTAATACATCATTTTCCGTCCTTCAGGAGACACTGTTGGAGGTGGTTTTTCGTGCTGAACGTCAACTTGGTTAATTGATTGGAGGAATTCACTGTGCCGTTATGGCTTGAAGTCAGCTTGCGTACTTTGTCTGCCATAGTTGTCATGTTTATCTATACGCGTATTCTTGGCAAAAGACAAATCTCCCAACTATCGCTTTTCGAGTACATTACGGGAATTTCCCTTGGAAATCTGACAGGTTACATCTCGCTGGATACCGATAGGAACTGGGGACTTGGATTTGTGGCCTTATCTGTTTGGGTCATGATTTCCGTGGGTATCGAATTCTTGCAACTTAAGAGCAAGAGAGCAAGAAATATTCTTGACGGCAAACCAGCGATCCTTATTCAGAACGGAAAGATTCTAGAGGATCATATGAAGAAAGAACGCGTGACGTCTGACGAGCTATTGGAAATGCTTCGGATGAAGGACGTTTTCAATATATCGACCGTCGAATTCGCGATCATGGATACGAGCGGTGAATTAAACGTTTTGCTCAAGAAAGAAAACCAGCCCTTGACCGCTTCCGACCTCAACCTTGCCGTTACTCCGGAGAAGGCAAGCATGTCCATTATAATGGATGGCAAAATACTCGAGGATTCCCTTAAGAAAGTCGGACTTAACATGCATTGGCTACAAGCCAAGCTGGATAAGATCGGTACTTCCGCAGATAAAATCTATCTTGCTCAAGTGGATTCCCAGAACAAACTGTATTTGGATCCCTACGATGATTCCATCCCTACACATTAATCAATATCCCCGCTATCCAGTCTCCTAATCATTTCCTTGTCTCATCTACCATATAGATAAGACAGGCAATGTTGAAGGGACTGGTTTAATTGCTCTCGCTCCGTAAGATCCTGGCGATTATCATCGGATGCTTGTTGATTTCATTCGGAATCGATTTTTTTCTTATGCCCATTAAAGTATTAGACGGCGGATTCATCGGAGTAGCTCTTATTTCCAACTACTTGTTCGGCTATAAGGTCGGACTGGTACTCATCTTGTGTAGCCTTCCCGTGTTTATCTATACCTGGATCAAAGACAAAGCCATGTTCTTTCATAGTCTGTTCGGAATGATCTTTTTATCCTATTTCATCGATTTTTTTGATCCGTACTATCCGTTCGGGCAAATCATTAACGACTACCCCTTCTATGCATCTGTTGCCGGCGGCATTCTTATCGGAATAGGATTCGGGATTCTTTTACGCAATGATACGAGCACAGGCGGAATCGACTTAGTCGCCAAGCTACTGGCCGGCAAACTAAAGATCAACGTCGGCTTTCTGATTATCATCATGGATGCGCTCGTTGTCATTATAGGAGGTTTGATATTCTCGGCGGATACCTTCTTTCTTTCTATCGCCACCATTTGCGCCGGCGGAATGGCGACCGGCTTATGTACGAGTAAGTTTTTCGCGTATTAACTTTCTTCATATATATAGAAGAAACAAAAAAAGAGCTGCTCTGGCGTTATCGCCTCGAGCAGCTCTTTCTATTAAAGATGTTGCTTATTTTTGGATCGAAGCAACTGCGCCAGCGCCTACAGTACGGCCGCCTTCGCGGATAGCGAAGCGAGTACCTTCTTCAACGGCGATTGGAGCGATCAAGGAAACAGTTACCTCGATGTTGTCGCCAGGCATAACCATTTCAGTACCTTCTGGCAGGTTGATGATGCCAGTTACGTCTGTTGTCCGGAAGTAGAACTGTGGACGGTAGCCTGTGAAGAAAGGCTTATGACGGCCACCTTCAGAAGATGTCAGAACGTAGATTTGAGCCGTGAATTCCGTGTGAGGCTTAACGGAACCCGGTTTCGCGATTACTTGACCGCGTTCGATGTCTTTACGGTCTACACCGCGAAGCAATGCGCCAACGTTGTCGCCGGCTTGAGCGGAATCAAGCAATTTACGGAACATTTCAACGCCCGTAACAACGGACTTACGAGTGTCTTCAACCAGACCGATGATTTCAACTTCATCACCGATTTTGATAACTCCACGCTCTACACGGCCTGTAGCAACAGTACCACGACCAGTGATTGTGAATACATCCTCAACTGGCATCAAGAAAGGCTTGTCAGTTGCACGCTCAGGTTGTGGGATGTAGCTATCGACTGCTTCGAACAGTTCGATGATTTTATCAGCCCAAGGGCCTTCTGGGTTGGACAATGCTTCACGAGCTGCTCCGCGAATGATCGGAGTATCGTCGCCTGGGAAGTCGTATTCGTTCAGAAGGTCGCGAACTTCCATCTCAACGAGTTCAAGCAATTCATCGTCGTCTACCATGTCGCATTTGTTCAAGAATACGACGATGTATGGTACGCCTACTTGCTTGGAGAGCAAGATGTGTTCGCGAGTTTGCGGCATAGGGCCGTCAGCTGCGGATACAACAAGGATTGCTCCGTCCATTTGCGCTGCGCCCGTGATCATGTTTTTAACATAGTCGGCATGTCCTGGGCAGTCAACGTGTGCATAGTGACGGTTAGGAGTTTCGTATTCAACGTGAGCAGTGGAAATTGTAATTCCGCGCTCGCGCTCTTCTGGTGCTTTGTCGATTTGGTCGAAAGCTACTGCAGCTCCGCCATAACGCTTGGAAAGTACAGTTGTGATTGCAGCCGTCAAAGTTGTTTTACCGTGATCGACGTGTCCGATAGTACCGATGTTTACGTGTGGTTTATTACGTTCAAACTTAGCCTTTGCCATGAATACTATTCCTCCTCATTGTTTAAAAGGATTATATTTGTTGGCGGAGGGAGTGCTTATAGCGCTTCCCGTATCCGCCCGCTTACTAATTTTCTTTCGCGCCTTTGTATTTCGAGATGATCTCTTCGGAGATCGATTTCGGAACTTCTTCGTAGTGGGAAAGTTCCATCGAGAACACCCCACGACCTTGCGTACCGGAACGAAGCGTTGTGGAATATCCGAACATCTCAGCGAGTGGAACTTTCGCGCGAACGATTAGCGCGCCGAAACGCGTGTCCGTTCCTTCGATACGACCACGACGAGAGCTCATCATTCCCATTACATCGCCCATGTACTCTTCAGGCACTGTTACTTCTACTTTCATGATAGGCTCTAGCAAGCAAGGGCTACATTTGTCCTTAGCTGCTTTAAGCGCTAACGATCCAGCAATTTTGAACGCCATCTCCGAGGAGTCGACATCATGGTACGATCCGTCAACAACAACAGCTTTAATATCAACGAGCGGGAAGCCGGCGATTACGCCGTTTTTCATCGACTCTTCGATACCAGCTTGGATTGGAGCGATAAATTCTTTCGGAATCGATCCACCAACCGTTTTGTTTTCGAAAATGAAACCTGTGCCTGGCTCAAGCGGCGTAAACTCAACCCAACAATGTCCGAATTGACCTTTACCACCGGATTGACGAACGAACTTACCTTCGACCTTCGCAGGGACACGGAACGTTTCGCGGTAAGCAACTTGCGGTTTACCAACATTCGTCTCGACTTTGAATTCGCGAAGCATACGGTCGACGAGGATTTCCAAGTGAAGCTCGCCCATACCCGAGATGATGGTTTGTCCGGTTTCTTCGTCCGTGTGGGCACGGAACGTAGGATCTTCTTCGGACAGTTTCTGCAGAGCGATACCCATTTTATCTTGGTCGGCTTTCGTTTTAGGCTCAACCGCAAGTTGGATAACCGGCTCTGGGAAGTTCATCGACTCAAGGATAACAGGATGTTTCTCGTCGCACAGCGTATCGCCCGTCGTCGTGTCTTTAAGACCTACGGCAGCAGCGATGTCTCCTGCGTGTACTTCGCTGATTTCCTGACGGCTGTTCGCATGCATTTGCAGAATCCGTCCGACGCGTTCGCGTTTGCCTTTAGTCGCATTTACTACGTAAGAGCCTGCGCTCAGTACGCCGGAGTAAACGCGGAAGAAAGTCAGACGACCAACGTAAGGGTCAGTCATGATTTTGAAAGCAAGCGCAGCGAATGGAGCTGTATCGGAAGATTCGCGAGTTGTTTCTTCGCCGTCGTCCAGAATACCTTTGATAGCAGGTACGTCTAGAGGGGACGGAAGAAAGTTTACTACGGCATCCAGCATCGGTTGAACGCCTTTGTTACGGTAAGAAGATCCGCATACTACCGGGAAGATTTTCACTTCGCAAACGCCTTTACGAAGGGCTGCTTTGATTTCCTCAACGGAGATCTCTTCACCCTCAAGGAATTTCATAGTTAATTCTTCGTCAAGTTCTGCTACCTTCTCAACCATAATAGCACGTAGTTCTTCCACTTGCGCTTCGTATTCTGCAGGAATGGCAACTTTCTCAGGGTCTTTACCGAGATCGTCTTTGTATTTATAAGCAACCCGTTCAATCAGGTCGATCATTCCTACGAAAACATCTTCAGCGCCCATTGGAAGTTGAATAGCTACAGCGTTAGCGTTCAAGCGCAATTTCATGTCTCTAACGACATTCAGGAAGTCCGCGCCGATGATATCCATTTTATTTACGTAAGCGATACGAGGAACGCCGTAACGGTCGGCTTGACGCCATACCGTCTCGGATTGCGGTTCCACGCCTTCTTTGGCGCTAAATACGCCAACTGCCCCATCCAATACGCGAAGGGAGCGCTCAACCTCTACCGTAAAGTCAACGTGACCCGGAGTGTCGATGATATTGATGCGGTGGCCATCCCATTGAGCGGTAGTAGCAGCGGAAGTAATCGTGATTCCGCGCTCTTGCTCTTGCTCCATCCAGTCCATCGTAGCGGCGCCTTCGTGCACTTCGCCGATTTTATGAACGCGTCCGGTGTAGAACAAAATCCGTTCAGTAGTTGTGGTTTTACCCGCATCGATATGCGCCATAATCCCGATATTACGCGTATTTTGCAAGGAGAACTCTCTAGCCATGTTACAGTCTCCCTTCGATTGTCTTACTTAAGCGATTCTACCAACGATAGTGGGCGAACGCTTTGTTCGCTTCCGCCATTTTGTGAGTATCCTCACGTTTTTTAACGGCTGCACCAGTGTTATTGGATGCATCCAAGATTTCGGCAGCTAAACGCTCTTCCATCGTTTTCTCGCCGCGGTTGCGGGAGTAGTTAACGAGCCAGCGCAGTCCTAGGGACGTGCGACGCTCAGGCTTAACCTCGATAGGAACTTGATAGTTGGCACCACCTACGCGGCGTGCTTTAACTTCAAGTACTGGCATGATGTTCTTAATTGCGGCTTCGAAGACCTCCATAGCATCTTTACCCGAACGCTCCTGAATCAGGATGAACGCATCGTATAGAAGCTGTTGAGCTACACCTTTTTTGCCGTCAATCATAATACGGTTTACAAGACGAGTGACAAGTTTGCTGTTGTACAGCGGATCCGGGAGCACATCCCGTTTCTGAACTGGTCCTTTACGTGGCATTGAAGTTCCTCCTTTCCTATTCATGCGATGCTGCTATTAAGCCGCCAAAGGCTTATTAGGATTTCTTGACTTTCGGTCTTTTCGTACCGTATTTGGAACGAGCTTGTTTCCGGTTGTTAACGCCAGCGGTATCCAATGCGCCGCGAACGATATGGTAACGAACCCCCGGTAAGTCTTTAACCCGGCCTCCGCGAACAAGAACAACGCTATGCTCTTGCAAGTTATGGCCGATCCCGCCGATATAGGCGGTCACCTCGACGCGGTTGGTCAAACGGACCCGCGCGTATTTACGAAGTGCAGAGTTCGGTTTTTTCGGAGTCATTGTTCCTACACGAGTGCAAACTCCGCGTTTCTGTGGAGCGCTCAAGTCAGTTTCAACGCGCTTGAGAGCATTGAACCCTTTTTGAAGTGCGGGTGATTTCGATTTAACGACCTTCGATTGACGGCCTTTGCGAACTAGTTGGTTAATTGTTGGCATGCTGCCACCCCCTTCCCATGAACGGTAAAAATAATTAGTAAACGACTCGATCGATACCATTTGCGAAGCCCACAGATCCAGGTGGTTCATTTTGAGAGAAGAGAAAGGGCTCGATCGGTTTACTCTCACATGAAAATCTCTTTTCCGTGGTCGGAGACCGAATCAAACCCAACAATCTTATTCCTCAGCGGTCACGGCGGCTGCCGTACCGGCATAATGTCGCACTCTTTGCTTTGGTTCGCACGCATCAATGTACGTCAGTTTGACGCACGTCTGGCACACACTAGGATATATTATCACTTCAATCTGGGTGTGTCAAGAACTTTGCTACGTAGTAGAGTGACAACTCGACAATGAGATCGTTATTGGCTAATAGGCTTAGAAAAACGGATACCGTCGCCGGTATCCGCTTCTATGAGCTTCTATTACAATGCTTACTCTACGCCGACTGGCTCTAGCTCAGCCGCTTCATCGGTCGGTTCGTCAAACGGCGACACGACGCGAATGTTGCGGTAACGAGCCATCCCCGTACCTGCGGGAATAAGCTTTCCGATGATGACGTTCTCCTTGAGTCCGAGCAATCTGTCGACTTTGCCTTTGATGGCGGCATCGGTCAGAACGCGCGTAGTCTCTTGGAAAGAAGCCGCCGATAGGAACGAATCGGTTTCGAGAGACGCTTTCGTGATCCCCAGAAGGACGGGACGAGCAACTGCAGGCTCTTTGTCCGAAAGGATGGCGTCGCGGTTAGCCGCTTCGTATTCGTGGAGATCCACGAACGCTCCCGGAAGGAGAACCGTGTCTCCCGGATCCACGATGCGGATCTTGCGAAGCATCTGCTTGATCATAACCTCGATGTGCTTATCGTTGATTTCAACACCCTGGTTACGATAAACGCGTTGTACCTCTTGCAAGATATAGTTTTGAACGCCGCGAATACCTTTGATGCGCAGCATTTCTTTCGGATCGATCGATCCGTCCGTCAATTCGTCCCCGGCTTCGACTTGCTGGCCTTGGGTAACGCGGATACGCGATCCGTAGCTGACAGGATAGATTTTGGATTCCGCTCCGCCCTGCAGTTCGATCTCGCGACGATCCTTCGTTTCGCGGATCTCTTTGACTACGCCGTCAAGCTCGGAAATGATCGCTTGACCTTTCGGATTCCGAGCTTCGAAGAGCTCCTGGATACGCGGCAAACCTTGAGTGATATCGTCTCCGGCAACGCCTCCGGTATGGAACGTACGCATGGTGAGCTGCGTTCCCGGTTCTCCGATGGATTGCGCGGCGATGATGCCGACCGCTTCCCCGATTTCGACTTTCTTGCCGGTCGCGAGATTACGTCCATAACAAAGCTTACATACGCCATGACGGGCACGGCAGCTAAGCACGGAACGAATCTGTACCTTTTTGATATCCGCGCGAATGATCTCTTCCGCCTTAGGCGTGTCGATCAAATCATTGCGGTTAGCGATAATTTCTTTGGTATCCGGGTGACGGATCGTTTCGAACGCATAACGGCCTTCGATACGGTCGAACAAATCCTCGATGACCTCTTTGCCATCTTCGATTCGGGATACGGTAATCCCTTTGTCCGTTCCGCAATCTTCCTCACGGACGATAACATCCTGCGCAACGTCGACGAGTCGACGAGTCAAGTACCCGGAATCGGCTGTACGAAGCGCCGTATCGGCTAGACCTTTCCGCGCTCCGTGAGTGGAGATAAAGTACTCCAATACGGTCAGACCTTCGCGGAAGTTCGATTTGATCGGCAACTCGATGATTCGACCGGATGGGTTGGCCATCAGACCCCGCATACCGCCCAATTGGGTGATTTGCGATTTGTTACCCCGTGCTTTGGAATCTACCATCAACATGATGTTGTTGTAGCGATCCATGGACTTCATCAGAACTTCCGTGATTTCGTCCTTCGTTTTGCTCCAGATCTCGATTACGCGATCCCGGCGCTCTTCGTTCGTAATCAAACCGCGGCGGTATTGCGTCGCGACGACGGTTACGCGTTCTTCGGACTTCGCGAGAATTTGATCTTTCTCTTGAGGAACGATAACGTCCGATACGCCGATCGTGATACCCGCGCGAGTCGAATAAGTAAATCCGAGTTGCTTGATGTTATCCAAAATGATGGATGTTTTGGTTGTATGGTAAATGCGGAAGCATTCGCCGATGATGTTACCCAAGTATTCTTTGCCTACCGCTCCAGGGATAACGGGATCATTAATGAATTTGCTAATGTCCGCGCCCTTTTCGTAGATAAAGTACTTATCTGGCGTTCCTTTAACCAAGTTCTCTTTGGTAGCCTCGTTGATGTACGGGAACGTATCCGGGAAAATCTCGTTGAAAATGATTTTACCAATCGTAGTAACGATCAAAGCATCCTGCTGCTCCGGTGTAAAGGTCTTCTTCTTCAGCTCTCTGGCCGGAATGACAACGCGAGCGTGGAGGGAAATCCCCGTAATACCGCGTTGATAAGCGGATATCGCTTCGTTGACGTCCGCGAACCGAATTCCGGTACCGTATGACTGATTGTTGTCCATCGTCAGGTAATAGCAACCTAGAACCATATCCTGGGACGGAGTAACGACGGGCTTACCGTCTTTAGGGTTCAAGATGTTGCCCGAAGCGAGCATGAGCAAGCGGGCTTCCGCTTGAGCTTCCGCGGACAACGGCACGTGAACCGCCATTTGGTCGCCGTCGAAATCGGCATTGTATGCCGTACAAACGAGCGGGTGAAGCTTGATCGCGCGGCCTTCGACCAGAATCGGTTCGAAAGCTTGAATGCCTAGTCTATGAAGCGTTGGGGCACGGTTGAGGAGCACCGGGTGTTCCTTGATGACTTCCTCGAGCACATCCCAAACTTCAGGGCTAACGCGTTCTACTTTGCGCTTGGCGCTCTTGATGTTATGGGCTAAGCCCTTCAACACGAGTTCTTTCATAACGAAAGGCTTGAACAGCTCCAAAGCCATTTCTTTAGGCAAGCCGCATTGGTACATCTTCAAGCTCGGTCCTACTACGATAACGGAACGTCCGGAATAGTCGACCCGTTTGCCGAGCAAGTTCTGACGGAAACGGCCTTGTTTACCTTTGAGCATGTGGCTGAGCGATTTCAACGGACGATTGCCGGGACCCGTTACCGGGCGGCCGCGACGACCGTTATCGATCAGCGCGTCAACCGCTTCTTGTAGCATGCGCTTCTCGTTTTGCACGATGATATCCGGAGCGCCAAGATCTAGCAAACGTTTCAACCGGTTGTTACGGTTGATTACGCGGCGGTAAAGGTCGTTCAAATCGCTCGTCGCGAAACGTCCGCCATCCAATTGAACCATCGGGCGCAATTCAGGAGGGATTACCGGAAGGACGTCAAGAATCATCCAATCCGGCAGGTTGCCGGAGTTACGGAACGATTCCACGACTTCAAGGCGTTTGATCGCGCGATTGCGACGTTGGCCTTGCGCCGTGCGCAGATCTTCCTTAAGCGTCTCTAGCTCGCGATCAAGGTCGATGTCTTGCAACAATCTCTTAACGGCTTCCGCGCCCATGCCGGCATGGAATGCGAAACCGTATTTATCGCGGTAGCTGCGGTATTCCTTCTCGGAAAGAAGTTGCTTCTTCTCGAGCGGCGTATCGCCTGGATCCGTTACGACGTAAGAAGCGAAGTAGATGATCTCTTCCAACGAACGGGGAGACATGTCCAGCGCGAGTCCCATGCGACTCGGGATACCTTTGAAGTACCAGATATGTGAGACCGGAGCAGCCAACTCGATGTGGCCCATCCGTTCACGGCGTACTTTCGCACGCGTGACTTCGACGCCGCAACGATCGCAGACGACGCCTTTGTAACGAACTCTTTTGTACTTGCCGCAATGACATTCCCAGTCCTTGGTAGGTCCGAAGATTTTTTCGCAGAACAAGCCTTCTTTTTCCGGCTTTAACGTCCGGTAGTTTATCGTTTCCGGCTTCTTGACTTCGCCTCTCGACCACGACCGGATTTTGTCCGGTGAAGCCAAACCGATTTTCATGAACTCAAAGTTATTGACGTCTAACAAGGAGCAAGCCCTCCTTCATCGTTGCTAAGATTTCAGATCTTAACGACGGCCCCGAAGGTCCGGCGTATGACGCGGTGATAGCCGGGCAGCATGCGGCATAAGACGCATGCACCCGGCGGCACCCGCAACCGACAGCCGAGACGCCAACGGCGTTCTCTCTGTCAGCGCTTATTCAACGACGCCGACTTCAGTACCCTCGAGATTAAGATTCAGCTTATCTCCAGCGGCATCTTCTTCGTCATCCATTTCCTTCATTTCGATCTCTTGCTCGTCTCCGGACAAGATCTTAACGTCCATGCCTAAGCTTTGAAGTTCCTTGATCAATACCTTGAACGATTCCGGAACGCCAGGTTCCGGCACGTTCTCGCCCTTGACGATCGACTCGTAGGTTTTAACGCGGCCCACGACGTCATCGGACTTGACGGTCAAGATTTCTTGAAGCGTATAAGCCGCGCCGTATGCTTCCAACGCCCAAACTTCCATCTCTCCGAAACGTTGTCCGCCGAACTGAGCTTTACCGCCCAGTGGCTGTTGCGTAACAAGAGAGTAAGGTCCGGTAGAACGGGCATGGATTTTATCGTCGACCATATGCGCGAGCTTGATCATGTACATAACGCCGACGGTAACTTCGCGTTCGAACAACTCGCCGGAGCGACCATCGCGAAGCATCCATTTGCCGTTACGTTTCATGCCCGCTTCTTCCATGGCATCGAATACGTCCGTCTCGCGCGCTCCGTCGAATACCGGGGTAGCGGAGTGAATGCCTAGAATTTTACAAGCCATTCCTAAGTGGACTTCGAGCACTTGGCCGATGTTCATCCGGGATGGAACGCCAAGCGGGTTAAGAACGACCTGCACAGGCGTGCCGTCCGGCAGGAACGGCATATCTTCTTCCGGCAATATGCGGGCGATAACCCCTTTATTGCCGTGTCGTCCAGCCATTTTATCGCCTTCGGAGATTTTACGCTTCTGAGCGATGTAAGCACGTACCAGTTGGTTCACACCAGGCGGCAACTCGTCGCCGTTCTCGCGGGTAAACACTTTAACGTCAACGACGATTCCGTCCGTACCATGCGGCACTCTCAAGGAAGTATCGCGAACTTCGCGAGCCTTCTCCCCGAAGATAGCGTGCAGCAAGCGCTCTTCCGCCGTAAGCTCCGTTACGCCTTTCGGAGTAACTTTACCCACGAGGATATCGCCGGCGCTGATTTCCGCCCCTACGCGGATAATTCCGCGTTCGTCGAGATTGCGCAACGCGTCTTCTCCGACGTTCGGAATATCGCGAGTGATTTCTTCAGGTCCGAGCTTCGTATCGCGAGCCTCGGACTCGTACTCCTCGATATGAATCGAAGTGTATACGTCTTCGCGCACCAATTTCTCGGAAAGCAGGATGGCATCCTCGTAGTTGTAACCTTCCCAAGTCATGAACGCTACGACCACGTTGCGGCCAAGCGCCAATTCCCCAGTGTCGGTAGATGGACCATCCGCCATGATATCGCCTTTTTTGATGATATCGCCGCGGCGTACGAGCGGCCTTTGGTTGATACACGTACCTTGGTTAGAACGCATGAACTTCTGTAGCTTGTATTTAACGATATCGCCTTTGACTTCTTTGCCTTCGATGATCTCCACTCGACGCAATTGGATTTCATTGGCGGAAACTCTTTCGATGAAACCGTCGTATTTGGATACAATACATACCCCGGAGTCTTTAGCGGACTTATGCTCCATACCCGTACCTACGAATGGCGCTTCCGGAATAAGCAAAGGAACGGCTTGACGTTGCATGTTCGATCCCATTAGAGCGCGGTTGGAGTCATCGTTCTCGAGGAACGGAATCATCGCCGTCGCAACGGATACGACCTGCTTAGGAGAAACGTCCATGTAATCCACGCGATCGCTCGGCATCGTGAGGATATTATCCGTTTGTTTGTTGTAACGAACGATAATATTCTCTTCCGCGAAGGATCCGTCCGCTCTTAGTTGAGCGTTCGCTTGCGCGATGATATAGTTGTCCTCTTCATCAGCGGTCATATATACGATATCGCTCGTAACCCGGTTCGTATGAGGATCGACCTTCCGATATGGAGCCTCGATAAAGCCGTACTCATTGATCCGCGCGAAGGAGGACAAGGAGTTGATCAACCCGATGTTCGGTCCTTCCGGAGTCTCGATCGGACACATCCGCCCATAGTGGGAGTGATGGACGTCACGAACTTCGAAGCCTGCGCGTTCCCGCGTCAGACCGCCGGGTCCGAGAGCGGATAGACGACGCTTGTGCGTAAGCTCTGCAAGCGGGTTCGTCTGATCCATGAACTGAGAGAGCTGGGATGAACCGAAAAACTCTTTGATCGCAGCGATAACGGGACGAATGTTGATTAGCGCCTGAGGCGTAATCGCATTCTGATCCTGGATGGACATCCGTTCGCGAACGACTCTCTCCATACGGGATAAACCGATACGGAATTGGTTCTGCAGCAACTCCCCTACGGAACGAAGACGACGATTACCCAAGTGATCGATATCGTCCGTATTGCCGACCGTTTGAAGAAGATTCATGAAGTAGTTGATGGAGGAGATAATATCCGCAGGCGTAATGTTCTTCACCGTTTTGTCGATGATGCCGTTGGCGATTACCTTAACCACTTTACCTTCTTCGATCGGAGAGTAGATACTAACCGATTGCAATGGAATATCTTCCGATTCGTAAACACCGCCCGTTACGCGGTAGTTCTTGAATCCGACGTTCTTCTCCAATGCGGGAAGAATTTGATCCAACAATCTACGGTCGATCATTTGTCCGGCTTCGGCGATGATCTCGCCAGTGGAAGGATCCACGAGCGTTTCAGCCAAGCGTTGGTTGAACAACCGATTTTTGATGTGAAGCTTTTTGTTCACCTTGTAACGGCCTACGTTCGCCAGATCGTAACGCTTAGGGTCGAAGAACCGTGCGATCAGCAAGCTGCGCGCGTTCTCGAGCGTCGGCGGTTCGCCTGGACGAAGGCGCTCGTAGATCTCGATCAGCGCTTTCTCGGTAGAATCCGTGTTATCCTTCTCAAGGGTGTTGCGAATGTAATCGTCTTGTCCCAGCAAATCCAAAATCTCAGCATCGGTTCCAAATCCCAAAGAACGAAGAAGGACCGTTACGGGGATTTTGCGAGTGCGGTCAATACGCACGTAAATAATATCTTTAGCATCCGTCTCAAGCTCAAGCCATGCTCCACGATTCGGAATGACAGTTGCCGTATAATTTTTCTTGCCGTTCTTATCTACCTTCGTACTGAAGTAGACGCTCGGGGAGCGCACCAATTGGCTGACGATTACGCGTTCCGCACCATTGATAATGAACGTGCCCGTTTCGGTCATAAGCGGGAAATCGCCCATGAATACTTCTTGTTCCTTTACCTCGCCCGTTTCTTTGTTGAGCAAGCGAACTTTAACGCGAAGCGGAGCCGCATAAGTAACGTCGCGTTCTTTGGATTCGTCGACAGAATACTTCGGTTCACCCAAGCTATAGTCGATAAACTCGAGCACAAGATTTCCGGTAAAATCCGAAATTGGCGAAATATCCTGAAAAATCTCCCGCAAGCCCTCGTCCAAAAACTTCTGGTACGATTGTTGCTGGATTTCGATCAGGTTCGGGACGTCCAACACTTCATTAATGCGGGCGTAGCTACGCCGCGTACGGCGGCCATACTGAACAAGATGTCCTGCCAACTTAACCTCACCCCTTAAGTCTGCTTCAACACATAAATAAAGAAAAGCCCTTATGCGCCGGTTGGCGGCACAATGGCAACTCATCCTGACATCTCCCCAAAACAAACCCATTATACGTCAACGAACGTGAATTTATTCCCGGGAAAAAATCAGGCATACAGGTTTTTTGTGTTGAAGACAATTAGCCCATCCTAATACTGACATTTTTTAATAATACCATAGCGAAAATGTCAAGTCAAATTAAATTAATTTATTCTTGCTTGCGGCGACAACGATACAATCTGAAGCCCTTATCCTTGCCGACCTCGACCACTTCTTCCTCGCCGAAAATCTCCTCCAGCTTCGCTCGCGCGGATTGCGCGCCCTGCTTGTTCTGGATGACGACCCATATCGAGCCTCCGGGATTCAGATGCTCCCTTGACTCCGAGAATAGTTGGTGTACGACCGCTTTGCCCGCACGAATCGGAGGATTCGAGAGTATGACGTCAAAGGTTTCGGACCGCACGCCGGAGAAGATGTCGCTCTGCGCGAAGGAAACGTTATGAATCCCGTTCGCTTTCGCATTCAAAGTTGCTAACTCTACCGCGCGTTCGTTAATGTCGATCAGCTTGACATGTCCTTGCGGCGCAAGGCGGGCTGCGATTAATCCGATAGGGCCGTAACCGCATCCGATATCCAGCACGTTAGCGTCGCGCGGAATCTCCATATGTTCGATTAAGACTCGGCTCCCATAGTCCACCCCGTCCCGCGAAAACACGCCGGCATCCGACGTCAAACGAAGGTTTAAACCTCTGAGCATCGCATCGAAAGCCTTTCTGTTACTTGCAGAAGTAGGCTTATTCGTATAGTAGTGATCGTTCATACAAGCTCCTCCTACAGTTCCACATAGGATTCCTTCTCTAAGCATAATCAAGTTTACACACGAACAAACCCCTCGAAGAAAATCTTCAAGGGGTTTGATGATCCGCTTCTTACTTAACTTCTACTTTAGCGCCAGCTTCTTCAAGCTTAGCTTTAACAGCGTCCGCTTCTTCTTTGGCAACTTTTTCTTTGATTGCTTTTGGAGCGTTGTCTACAAGGTCTTTCGCTTCTTTCAGGCCAAGACCTGTGATTTCGCGAACTGCTTTGATTACGTTGATTTTGGAAGCGCCGGCTTCGATAAGAAGAACGTCGAATTCGGATTGCTCTTCAACTTCAGCAACCGCAACCGCGCCGCCAGCTGCAACAGGAGCTGCCGCAGTAACGCCGAATTCTTCTTCGATCGCTTTAACCAGGTCGTTCAATTCAAGAACTGTCATAACTTTAATGGCTTCTAAGATTTGCTCTTTGCTCATTTGAATATCCTCCATTATTTGAGATCATATGATCTTCTTATTTTTTTGATAAACGATTGTCTTACGCGCTTGCTTCGTTCTTCTCCGAAACCGCTTTGACAGCGAGTGCGAAGTTGCGAACCGGAGCTTGAAGAACGCTAAGCAACATGGACAGCAATCCATCGCGGGACGGAAGCTCTGCAAGTGCTCTAACTTGAGCAGCATCGATGAAACGACCTTCAACCACTCCGCCTTTAAGCTTCAAAGCATCGTTCTTCTTAGCGAAATCGCTAAGAATCTTCGCGGGAGCAACGACGTCGGTACCGAATGCAACAGCGGTAGGGCCTGTTAAAATAGCATCCAACTCGCTCAATTCCGCGCTTGCAGCCGCACGGCTAACCAAAGAGTTTTTCAACACTTGGAAATCGACGCCTGCTTCGCGCAATTGTTTGCGAAGCAAAGTCACTTGCGCTACGTTCAAGCCGCGATAGTCAGCCACAACAGTACAGTTGCTCGCGCGCAGCTTAGTTGCGATCGCATCGACTTCTTCTTGCTTTCCTTGAATGATTTTTGCGTTTGCCATTGTGTACACCTCCTAAGTCTTGGCATTACCGTATCATCTACTACGCATCCGGAGGCATAAGAAATGCCCCCGCAGACATCGCGGAGGCATGACGTGATCTTGCTCCTAGTTTCAAAATGCAAGCATCTTGATTAAGAGAAAAGCTCTATCCACACACCTCGGTAGGAAATTAAGCGAGGCGACGATCTGCTTGCCGGCTAATGCCGCCAAAGCGCGATCGCGCTTAGCACCTACGGTCTACGGTATCCATATTCATTTATCAGCTTCATCAGCTTACCATTTGGCTTGACTGATGTCAAAGACAGTTTTTACCGTCCGCAAGCTCGTTAGAGACTTGTCGGATTAGCGATATACGTTTGCATTTACGCGGGCGCCCGGTCCCATCGTCGAAGAAATCGAGATGTTCTTAAGGTAGATGCCTTTGGAAGATGCAGGTTTCGCGCGGCTCAGCGCATCGACCAAAGCTTTAAGGTTCTCATCCAATTTCTCGGAATCGAAAGACACTTTGCCGATCGGAGCGTGAATTTGTCCGGCTTTGTCCAGACGGTATTCGATTTTACCGGCTTTGATCTCAGCGATGGCTTTAGCAACGTCATTCGTTACAGTGCCCGCTTTAGGGTTAGGCATCAAACCTTTACCCCCGAGAATACGGCCCAGTTTACCGACTTCGCTCATCATGTCCGGAGTAGCGACGCAGACGTCGAACTCGAACCAACCCTGTTGGATTTTAGCGATGAGGTCGGCATCCCCTACGTAATCCGCTCCAGCTGCTTCAGCTTCTTTCAGCTTGTCGCCTTTTGCGAATACGAGAACGCGTTGCGTTTTGCCGGTGCCGTGAGGCAGGACGACTACGCCGCGCACTGCTTGATCTTGCTTTCTCGGATCAACGCCGAGTCGGACAGCCGCTTCGACGGTTTCGTCGAATTTAGCCGTTGCCGCTTTCTTCACGAGCTCGATTGCTTCCAACGATTCGTAGGTCGCATCGCGATCGATCAGCTTAACGGACGCATTATATTTCTTACCGTGTTTAGCCAAGTTGTTCTCCTCCTTTTGTGGTTTTAACGGAAGTTTCCTCCCACAAGCGGTTCCAGGAACCGCGGTCCGAATGTCCCTATTTCAGGCGACAAACGGTTAGTCTTCGATAACAACGCCCATGCTGCGGGCAGTTCCTTCGATCATACGCATAGCCGCTTCAACGGAAGCCGCGTTCAGATCTTGCATTTTTTGCTCTGCAATATCGCGAACTTTAGCGCGTTTAACAGTTGCTACTTTTTTCTTGTTCGGCTCGCCGGAACCTTTAGGGATTCCCGCAGCTACGCGGAGCAATACCGCCGCTGGAGGAGTCTTGGTTTCGAAAGTGAAAGAGCGATCCTCGAATACGGAAATAACAACCGGAATGATTAATCCCACTTGATCTGCCGTGCGAGCATTGAACTCCTTACAGAAAGCCATGATATTTACGCCAGCTTGACCAAGTGCAGGACCGATCGGCGGCGCAGGGTTAGCTTTACCCGCGTTAACTTGCAGCTTTACCAATTTGATGACTTTTTTTGCCATGTTGCACACCTCCCTGACCCATAATGCGGTTTAACGGAACTCTCGTTCCTCCCGCTCGTTCAAGAAACCCGACGAACAAGATACTTATATCTTTTCCACTTGAGTAAAATCCAACTCAACCGGGGTTTCCCTGCCAAACATGTTCACGTGCACCTTAAGCTTGCTCTTGTCGAGCAGAATTTCTTCTACGGAACCGACGAAGTTAGCAAAAGGGCCGACCTTAACGCGGACGTTCTCCTTGAGTTCGAAATCGATGACCGGCTTCGGCTCGTCCATGCCCATATGACGCAGAATTCCTTCTACTTCATCCGGCAGAAGAGCAGTCGGCTTCGATCCCGATCCGGTGGACCCTACAAATCCGGTAACGCCCGGAGTATTGCGGACCACATACCAGGAATCATCCGTTTGTACCATCTCGACAAGAACATAGCCGGGATATACTTTACGCATAACCGTCTTTTTCTTACCGTCCTTGTTCACGATTTCTTCTTCCATCGGAACAAGAACGCGGAAGATCTTGTCTTGCATACCCATAGACTCCACGCGTTTCTCCAAGTTCGCCTTAACCTTGTTCTCGTAACCGGAGTACGTGTGTACTACATACCATCTTTTCTCCATGGAAAAGCCACCTTTGGTTCCTGCGTCAGATGATTAGATCGACGAGGGATGAAATACCGATGTCCAGACCCCAGAAGTAGATCGTTACCAGCAGCACCGTCACAATAACAATGATCGTGTAGCTGACGAGCTCTTTCCGGCTGGGCCAGCGGACTTTCTTCAATTCATTCCAGCTATCCGCGAAGAATGAAAAAAAGGACCCAAAGTTTTGTTTCATTTTGGCCAGGAAAGTCACGTTCTTACCTCCTAGGAGTTAACGCGTTTCGCGATGAGGATGATGTTCATTGCAAAATTTGCAGAACTTCTTCAACTCGATGCGATCGGCGTGTGTCCGTTTGTTCTTGCTCGACGTGTAGTTCCGTTGCTTGCAGTTCGTACAAGCTAGAGTGATGATCACGCGCATCCCTTCCACCTCCCGGGATAAAAACTTCATAAAAATACAACCATTCAGCGGAAACCCCAGCTTGGCGAACCAAGGCCGAGTTCGGAAATGCCCCTTGATGACGGATCATCAAGACAACAATTCCTGGTGTTTCGCCGATGATTCAGACCTGCGCATAAGAAGCCACTTTTAAGGTTACTAAAATAATTTATCACAGGGGGAAATCGATGTCAACGAAAAGTGTCATTAGCCCTCTATCGGAAAACTTCCAATAGGCTAACAGAATGTCCAATTCGCTAGTATCATTGTACCATTCTTCCATATTTTCGTTTATCTTAACCCTCTGCCTCAAAAGTTATTAGGGACCGTCGCAAGGCTTGCGGATCTGCGGATTAAAAAAAGCAGCCTATTGGATCGGCTGCCGATAAGTATTCTTATAAGTGCTAACTGCGCTATGAATTGTGACTAAGATCGCGAACTTCCAAATATCGCTCGAGCTTGCGCTTGACCCGCTGTAAGGCGTTGTCGATGGACTTCACGTGCCGGTCGAGATCGACGGCTATTTCCTGGTATGAACGGCCATCCAAGTACAGCATCAACACTTTGCGTTCCAAGTCGCTTAAGATTTCCGACATCTTATCCTCGAGGCCGTAGAACTCCTCTTGGTTAATAATCATTTCTTCGGGATCGCACACCCTCGATCCGCAGATCACGTCGAGCAGCGTTCTGTCCGAATCTTCGTCGTAGATGGGTTTGTCCAAAGAAACGTAGGAATTAAGCGGAATATGCTTCTGTCTGGTCGCGGTCTTGATCGCGGTAATGATCTGCCGGGTTATGCACAGCTCCGCGAACGCCTTAAAGGAAGCTAGCTTATCGCCTTTGAAGTCGCGAATGGCCTTGTATAGGCCAATCATTCCTTCTTGTACGATATCTTCCCGTTCCGCTCCGATAAGAAAGTAAGAGCGCGCTTTCGCCCGCACGAAATTTCGATATTTATGAATGAGGTACTCCAACGCTTCACTATCGCCCAACCGCACGAATTCCACGATGTCTTCGTCGGCCTTGAAGTCGTACTCACGCGTTGCCAGCCTCTCCAAGTCGACGCTCACGAACACCCCTCCGGTCTGCATTGGCGTACTGGAACCTCGTACTCTACCAAACTATAATCAATATACTTGATCTGGCGCATAGCGTCAATGTATTTGCCGTTTTTCGCCACGCTTCGCCGGTGGTAAAATTGTAAATAATAGCCACGGCTTTCTCAGTTTTCTTCGAGTCCTCGCCTCATTCGCTCCAGCCTTCGCTGTACGTCTTCGGGCAACACGCCGTCCAACGGATTTTTTTTCAACTGAACGTCCCTCTTAATCACCGTCTCGATCTCGACTCTGCTCTGCTTTACTTCTATCCTCAACTCACGCGCCGAAACCCTGAGCGCACCGCGGCCGAAAGCGACATGCTGCTCGACTTGATCGGACGTCGCGACATAAATATGGCGCCGCACGGACGTCCATTCGCCCACCAATCTCTCGATCGCCTCGTCGGCCGTCTCCCTCTCTCGGGTGTACACGACTTGAAGCTTCTTGCCGTAACGGTATTCCGCTCCGGCACCCGGCACGCGGAACGCGTCGAATACGACGATGACGATCAATCCCGCGTAGCTCTGGTAATCCGCAAGCATATCCAGCAGCCTATCCCTGGCGTCCTCCAGCTTCTCGGTCTTAAGCGCGGCCAGTTCGGGCCAAGCGCCGATGATGTTGTATCCGTCTACGAGAAGAACGTCCTGGCGCTGGAACTTCCCCTTCTCATGCATGATCCGGAGCTGGAGTCGCCTGCTTTACGCCGCTTTTCTTTAGGGCTTGTTGGCGTTGGCGAACCACCTCGTACAAGATTACGCCCGCCGCGACCGAAGCGTTCAACGAATTGATTTGTCCGGACATCGGAAGGGATAGAATAAAGTCGCATCTTTCTTTCACGAGGCGCGATAACCCTTGGCCCTCGTTCCCGATAACGATCGCCATCGGCCCGGTCAGGTTCGTGTCGTAGAATCCTTCCTTCGCTCCCGCATCGGCGCCGGCGATCCACAGCCCTGCTTCCTTCAGCTTCTCCATCGTCTGGACGAGGTTAGCCACCCTCGCGACGGGAACATATTCTACCGCGCCTGCCGACGTCTTGGCGACGACCGCCGTCAAGCTAGCGCTTCTGCGCTTCGGTATGATGACGCCGTGCACGCCCGTGCAATCGGCGGTACGCAGCACGGAGCCCAGGTTGTGCGGATCCTCCACTTCGTCGAGCAGCACGATAAGAGGCGCCTCGCCGCGCTCGGCGGCGCGAGCCAGCAGGTCTTCCACTTCGACGTAAGCGACGGCGGCGGCTTGGGCGACAACGCCTTGGTGCTGCATATCCGGAACGAGCCTGTCCAGTTTGCTCTTGTCGACTTGTTGGACGACGATTCCACGTATCTTAGCCTCATCCATGATCGGTTGGACAAGATGTCGTTGAGCTTGGGCAGACACGAAGATTTTGTTGATCGAGCGACCTGCCTTCATCGCTTCGAGAATCGGATGCTTGCCAGCCAGGTACTCGTCGTCGCCCTTCAACGCGCTTTCTTCCGCCCATACTTCCTTATCCTCCGCGGATTCCTTCGGGACAGGAGTTGCCGGATAACGCTTATCCTTCGCGACGCGACCGTTGCTTGCCGGAGCTCGATCGGTTTTCCGGTCACCCGCCGCATTAGTCTTGGAGCTTCCCGGAGAACGGCTGCTCTGCGGTCTTTGATTATATTCGTTCATATTAGCATCTTCCTTTATGGTTTATTGCGTTACGTCTTGGCAGAACGATCTAAGAAAGCGATATCGATCAGTTGCTCCAATCGCTCCTTGGCTCCGCTGTAATACAAGTGTCCGACCAAGCATTCCAACGCCGTCGCATGGCGATAATCGGCCGGATCCGCGTTCTTAGGCGGTTGGCCCGACTTGGTGTTGCGGCCGCGACGGACGATGTCGGCTTCTTCTTCGGAAAGCAACGGCATCCATTTCTGCAGAAGCTTCGCTTGGGCGGCGGCGGAGACGTAACCCGTGGCCGCGCGGTGCAATTCGTGGGGCTTGCGGTTGAAACCCGCAACGAGCCGCTGCCTGACGTATATTTCGAATACGGCGTCTCCGATATAAGCCAACACGACCGGGGAAAGAAGATTAACGGGAACGTCCTTGGGCAGTTCCGGCGAAATGACTGGCGCGACGGACACCTCGTTCAAGCTCTCGCGCTCCGTCATTTGCGCCGCCAACGAATGCCTTGCGGAGTATCCTCGAGTAGAATTCCCCTGTTCGCCAATAAATCGCGAATTTCGTCCGCCCGAGCGAAGTTGCGGCTGGCGCGCGCCGAAGTTCGTTCGGCGATCAGCGCGTCTACTTCTTCGTCGAGCAGGCCTACGTCCTCGATTTCCGGCATCAGTCCCAGAATTCCGTTCATTTCCTCGATCCGGCTTAGGATAAGGTTCAAATCCTTCTCGCTTACGACTTCCCTTTTCAGATAAGCATTCACTTCCGAAACGAGGCCGAACCATGCCGTTATCGCGTCCGGCGTGCTGAAATCGTCCTCCATGCGGGAATGGAACTCGGTACGCAGCAGGTCGAGCTTCTCGATCAAGCTGTTGTCCGATGCAAGGGAAAGCGATCCTTGGGCAACGGATGACAAACGGTGCTTGACGTTGTCGCGATTGTTCGTCAGTCTCTCGACGCTGTTGATCGCCTGCCGGATCGTCTCGTCGCTGAAATTAAGCGGGCTGCGATAATGAGTCGCCAGCATGAGATATCTAATCGCGAATTTGGATGTTCCTTTCAACAGCTGCCGAACGTTTACCCCGTTGCCGAGCGACTTCGACATTTTCTCGTTGTTAATATTGACGAAGCCGTTATGCATCCAATAACGGGACAGCGGCTTGCCCGTGAAAGATTCCGATTGGGCGATCTCGCATTCGTGGTGAGGGAACTGCAAATCGTGTCCGCCTCCGTGGATGTCCAACGTGTCGCCAGCGAACTTGCGCACCATCGCCGAGCATTCGATATGCCAGCCCGGACGTCCGTCTCCCCATGGGCTGGGCCAGAAAATTTCCCCGGGCTTCGCGGCTTTCCACAGCACGAAATCCTGCGGGCTTTCCTTGCGCTCGTCCACGTCGATCCGAATGCCATATTGCAATTCGTCGAGGTTCTTATGGGATAGCTTACCGTATTCGGGAAAAGAAGCCGTGCGGAAATAAACGTCTCCCGCGTTCTCGTAAGCGGATCCTTGATCGACCAAGCCCTTGATGAAATCAACGATTTCGGTTATGTTCTCCGTCACCCGCGGCGAGACCGTCGGAGGCTTAGAGCCGAGGGCGCTCCGGTCTTCGTTAAACGCCGCGATGAATCTTTCGGCCAGCTCCGGTACCGTGCAACCGAGCTCGGCGGCTTTGCGGATCATTTTATCGTCGACGTCCGTGTAGTTCACGATGTAATTGACTTGAAGGCCGATAGCCTCCAAGTAGCGGCGAACGACGTCGAAGAAGATGACGGGCCGGGCGTTCCCGATATGGATATAGTCGTACACGGTCGGTCCGCACACGTACATATTCACTTTACCCGGTTCGCGAGGAATAAAAAGCAGCGGCTCCCGCGCCATGCTGTCGTATATTCTAAGTTTCACTTGAATTAGCTCCTTTTAGTATCATAGGCCGAAATGGGGACCGTCTCATTCGCTCGGGCAGACTCGTTCGAGTCTTTGGGTTTAGTGTGCCCGTTCCCCTCAGCGGCTTTCAGCCGTTCGACCTCGGTCTTCAAATCATTGATTTCCTTCTGCATGAACCGAAAGGTCTCGATGAGCGGATCCGGAAGGTTCGTGTGATCGAGGCGATCTCCGATTTTCTTGCCGTCTCGCTTCACGATTCTTCCCGGAATGCCGACGACCGTGCTGTTGGGCGGAATTTCCCGAAGAACGACGGAGTTCGCGCCGATGTTGGTGTGATCCCCGACCTTGAACGATCCCAACACCTTGGCTCCCGACGCGATAACGACCCGATTCCCGATCGTCGGATGGCGTTTGCCCTTCTCCTTGCCCGTGCCGCCTAGCGTTACCCCCTGATAGATGACGACTTCGTCCCCGATCTCGCATGTCTCTCCGATGACGACTCCCATGCCGTGATCGATGAACAGTTTACTCCCGATGCGGGCTCCTGGGTGAATCTCGATGCCGGTAAAGAAACGGCTAGCCTGAGAAATCACCCTCGCGACCGAAAATAGCTTGTGGCGGTATAAGAAATGCGCGACTCGATGAGACCAGATTGCATGTAAACCCGAATAAGTAAACACGACTTCGAACCAGCTCCGGGCCGCGGGGTCGTTCTCGAACACCGCATCGATGTCGGACTTGACCTTTCGCCACAATCCCATATCCAGTCCCTCCCCATATCTATCTATAATGGCATGAATTCTTGAACACCAGAATGACCGGATAAATAAAAAAGCCCCTGCAGCTTATCGCTGCAGAGACGTCATGACGTGGTCCCACTCTGCTTGAGTCGTCGTCCGTAAAAAGACTTCGGCTCCTCATCGGATGGTTAACGGGCTCCCCCCGGCACCGCTTACCCGCGACTTTCCCCGAGTATGCGATAACAATCATCGCGTTACCTTCGGAAGTCCGATCGGCGGCACAGCTCCCAGGCGCAATTTCGGTTTCGCGTGAATGTGGCGGCTCTCAGCCTAGACCGCCTTCTCTGGACATCCGTATACGAAACTTACTTTCCTGTTCGTCGCACATTTTCGATATAGCACAAGTATATCCCAACGTTACTCGGGTGACAAGGGATACCCATGCCGCCCGTGCTCTATTTTATTAACGCGTTAGTCGCTTCAGAACCCGGTCGCGGCCGAGGAGCCACACCGTCCCGTTCAGATCGGGTCCGTGCGTCTGACCGGTCAAAGCAACCCGAATGGGCATGAATAAGCCTTTGCCTTTAATTCCCGTAGCGACTTGTACCGCTTTGATCCACGCCTTGATGTTGTCGATGGAGAAATCGGCCTCTGTTGCCGCTTCGATCTGATCGCGGAAAGCGCTCAGCACGGTCGGTACCGATTCTTCGGCCATGACGATGGCGGCTTCGTCGTTGAACTCTAGCTTCTCCACGAAGAACAAGTCCGAGAGCGCGACGATTTCCGCCCCGAAGCGAAGATGATCGCGGAACAGGATCACCAAAGCGGTGGCCCATTCCAGCTCTTGAGCGTTCGGCTCAGCGGGCAATCGTCCAGCTTTAATCAGATGGGGGACGCATAGCTCGACGACCCGCTCCGGGGAGACTTGCTTCAGATAATGCTGGTTCAGCCAGCTAAGCTTGGCGGTATCGAATACGGCCGGACTCTTGGAAAGACGGTTGGCGTTGAAAATCTCGATCAGCTGCTCGCGGCCGAAGATCTCCTCTTCTCCTTCCGGAGACCAACCGAGCAAAGTGATGAAGTTGAATAAAGCCTCCGGCAAATAGCCCAATTCATCGTACTGCTGAATGAACTGCACGATGGATTCGTCTCTCTTGGACAGCTTCTTCCGTTGGTCGTTGACGATCAGCGTCATATGCCCGAACTCCGGCGGCGTCCAACCGAACGCTTCGTAGATCATAAGTTGGCGCGGCGTGTTCGTGATATGATCTTCACCGCGAAGTACGTGAGTGATCGCCATGAGATGGTCATCGACTGCGACGGCGTAATTGTATGTCGGAATGCCGTCTTTCTTCACGATAACGAAATCCCCGAAATCGTCGGCTTGGAATGAGATTTCTCCTTTAACCGTATCCTTGAAGGCGTACACCCGTTCAACGGGAACGGTAAACCGGACGCTGGGAGTCCGCCCTTCCGCTGCCAGAGAGGCTTGCTCCTCGGCGTTAAGATGGCGACACTTGCCCGAGTACTTTGGCGTTTCCCCCCGAGCCGTCTGTTCTTCCCGCTCCCGCTCCAGCTCTTCTTCGTTACAATAGCACGGGTACGCTAGCTTCCGGTCTAATAATTGCCGAGTGTGCGCGTCGTAAATCTCCAAGCGCTCGGTCTGGCGGTAAGGGCCGTATTCGCCCGGCCGGTCGGTGCTCTCGTCCCAATCGACGCCCAGCCACTTCAGATACGTCAGCTGACTTTCCTCGCCGCCTGCCACGTTGCGCTTAACATCCGTATCCTCGATGCGAATGATAAATTCTCCGCCGTGATGGCGAGCGAACAAATAGTTGAAAATGGCGGTTCTGGCGTTGCCGATATGTAAATGGCCCGTAGGGCTCGGCGCGTAACGCACGCGGACTTTGGTCGACATAGGTATTCCTCCTTGGCTTATAAGCCTATTCCCGAATCAATAAAACGACGGCTTGCGACGCGATGCCTTCGCCGCGACCGGTAAAGCCCAGACGTTCCGTCGTCGTCGCTTTGACGTTGACTTGCGATTCTTCGCATTCAAGCGCCCTCGCGATGACCGTTACCATCGCCGGGATGTATGGAGCCATCTTCGGCGCTTGGGCGATGATCGTCGCGTCGGCATTGCCGAGCTTGTACCCGAGCTCCTTGGCCAAAGCCCATACATGCTCCAACAGCTTCACGCTATCCGCATCCTTGAACTCCGGATCGGTATCGGGAAAATGCTTGCCGATATCGCCTAGCGCAAGCGCGCCCAGAATGGCGTCGCTTATCGTATGGAGTAAGACATCCGCGTCCGAGTGGCCTAATAGCCCCTTCTCGTAAGGAATGGTCACTCCTCCGATAATGCATGGACGACCTTCGACCAACTGATGGACGTCAAACCCTTGTCCTATTCGTATCATTGCGGACTCCCCTTTCCTTGACGCCCGGCGATCAGCAGCTCCGCTATCGGCAGGTCCTCGGGCGTCGTGATTTTCAAATTCCGATAATCGCCTTCGACGATGGCAACCTTGCGGCCTATCCGCTCGAGCAGCATCGCATCATCCGTGGCCGACGCGCCGTTCTCCTGAGCATTGCGGTGCGCCTGCATAAGCTCCAGACGCAAAAAAGCCTGCGGAGTCTGCACGCTCCACAGCGTCCTGCGTTCCGGGGTCGCAACGATGAAGCCGTTGCCGTCCGAAATTTTGATCGTATCTTTCACCGGTACGGCCAATGCCGAAGAGCCATGCTCTTCCGCCGCGCGGCAGCATGCCTCGATCTGATCCGGCGTCACGAGGGGCCTTGCCGCATCATGGACCAGCACGCCCTCGGTACGCAAGGCTTCAAGCCCGGCATACACGCTATCCTGACGCTCGGCCCCGCCCGGTATGATTAACGTTACTTTGCGGAATCCCTCTGCCCCGACGATTTCCGCCGCCTTCTTCTGCTCTCCGGAAGAGACGACCAGCACGATCGAGGAAACGGATGGACTTCTCTCGAAGGCTTCCAGAGCATGGGCCAGAACGGTGCGTCCCGCCACCTTCAGATAGGGCTTATTATCCGCGGCGCCCATTCGGGTGCCACGTCCTGCGGCAACCACGACAGCTCCCCACTCCATGGCACGATCCCCTTAAGATGCGACTTATTCTCTCATGATTACAAACAAAAGACGGGACACGGAGCGCGTCCCGCCCATAATTCTATTATCATACCTTGTTAGAGCGCTTTTTCCAATAGCTTGGGCTTCGCGAAGATCATTCGGCCCGCCGATGTCTGAAGGACGCTCGTCACGAGCACCTCCATCGTCGTTCCGATGTAGTCCCTGCCGCCTTCCACTACGATCATCGTGCCATCGTCCAAGTAAGCCACGCCTTGGCCGTGTTCTTTGCCATCCTTGATGACCTGCACGACGATTTCCTCGCCCGGAAGAACGACGGGCTTGACCGCATTCGCCAGATCGTTGATGTTCAGCACGGATACGCCTTGAAGCTCGCAAACTTTGTTTAGATTGAAGTCGTTGGTGACGACTTTTCCTTGCATCGCTTTAGCTAGCTTCACTAGCTTGCTGTCCACTTCTCCCGGCTCCTCGTTCGGATCCTCGTAAATAAGCACCCTGACGTCCAGCTCCTTCTGAATCTTATTCAGAATATCCAGCCCTCTGCGCCCTCTATTGCGCTTGAGAAGATCGGACGAATCCGCGATATGCTGCAGCTCCTCCAGCACGAATTCCGGTATGACCAACGTTCCTTCGATGAAACCCGTTTTGCAAATGTCGGCGATTCGTCCGTCGATGATGACGCTGGTATCGAGAATTTTGTGCTCCTCGTACCGGGGCCCGTCGCTTTTCGGCACCTCGATCGTCTTGCGCGCGCGAATCCAATCCCCGAGCTCTTCCCTTTTGAGCATGCCAATTCTAAGACCCGCATAACCAAGCGTAAGCGCAGATACCGCTGCCATTACTTGTCCCACATACGGAATATCCGTTACATAAGGATACAGGAATGAAGAAAGTGCGAGACCAAAGGTTAAGCCGACTAAGCCGGATACGAGATCGGACATGGGGTAACTGGATAGCTTATCGATTCCCCTTTGCAAAGAACGGGATAACGGAGAAGCAATGGAGGTAGCCAGCAGAAACCCGGCAAAAGCCCCAATGACCGCGCTGAAGGTTCCTCCGGAACCCGTAGAAGCTCCCAGCAACGCTCCCATCCATGGCGAATCCGATGACGTTTGCCAGGTAGACATCTGTTGACCTAGCATACCGCCCATCAGAAGGCCGACGATCTGAATAATTCTTTTCATGATCATGATAAATCACTCCCTTTCTTGTAATAAATCAGAAATGTCGTTACTAGTATGTTCCAATTTTCCGATTGCAAACCTCCGACGGGCAGCCTTCTTAAAGTTTCCTCAAAAATAACAACTTCTTTTGAAATCCGGGATCCCTTGAACTATAATAAAAGAGGATTAGTAAATAAACGGTAACCGAGGTGGAACGGATGGGCGCACCTACGCTCCAGGAATTCCAGAGTCAGGTGTCGGAATTGTTGCTCCGTCATCGCAGTCTGCTTGATGTCGTTACGAAGTACAGCCAGTCTAATGCTTCCGTGAACCGCGCCGTATCCAAATCGATTACCGAATGCGGATGCATCGAATTAACCGCCAGAAACCAAGGATTCTCGGAGGAGATGCCGCTTGATCAAGCGAATCGCCAATCGAAATCCCACATGGAAGGCGCATTATGCGAGCCATGCCGCGAAGTCATCCGGAGCGAGATGGGCAAGAACCTGTTTTACATGTCGGCTATGTGCAATTTGCTGGATATCAGCCTCGAGGACGTCGTTGCCAAGGAAGCTGATAAATGCTCCACGCTAGGCTGGTTTAATTTAACTTAAAGCACGTATTTTCAAGCGGGGGCATAAGTCTATCGGACTTTTCGCCTCCTTTTTCATTTTTGCGCAACGCAAAAAAGCATCGAAACTCCCTTATTCGAGAGATTCGATGCTTTTAACGCGAAAAAATGAAGGATTAACCGCATAAACTATGCGCTGTGCTTGGATTGCTCTTTCTCCTCCGCGGCTGCCTTCCTCCGCTTGGAGCGCTTGCTTGAGGGCAACAGCCCATCAACGTTTTTTTTTAGGCCCCATAAAGCATAGAGAAGCAACAAGGCCAGAATGACCTTGGGAATCGCCTCTTGGAACATATAAGCTAGAATGGCTGCTCCAAGAACGACAACGGGAATTGCCCATATCGCTTTCTTCGGCAAACCGAGCTTCTTGAAGTTCGGATATTTCATGTTGCTTACCATCAAGAAGGAAAGCGCCACCGTGCTTATTAGCAACAAAGAAAAGTGTAATTCGTGGTGGAACAGCGCCAGCGTGGCAAGTACTCCGCCAGCCGCGGGAATCGGCAAGCCTATGAAATAGCCCGGTATGCCGTCGATAACGTTAAACCTCGCCAACCGCAAAGCTCCGCAGATCGGGAAAATAGCCGTTACGATCCAAGCCAGCGCCGGACTGACTTCTTGAAAAGCCGCTTGATACATAATGAAAGCCGGCGCGACCCCGAACGAAATAACATCGGAAAGCGAATCCAGCTCTTTGCCGAATTCGCTCTGCACGTTCAACGCGCGGGCTACGCGACCGTCCAACCCGTCAAGAAGCATAGCTATAATAACCAATAAAGCGGCCGTATTCGAACTATTCGTCTCATTGTTGAATGCCAGTATGATGGCGATTACGCCTAATGACAAATTTCCTATGGTGAAAAGATTCGGTATCGACTTTGTAATCATGTTTGCCACCTCGACTTTACTATACCCTATTGATCGGAATGTTAAGCGCGGAAGCCAGCTCAATCCCGATCCGATCCGAATGTTTAGCGCCGATTGTAAGCACGATTAATCGAAAATAAGCTAATTTCGGTAGTTTGAAGAACATTCCAATTGTAGTCCCCTTATATCTGTCTGTCAATAAACACCTGTTCTTGAATCCGTTTCAAACCCTCTTTAATCGCCCGCGCCCGCACCTCTCCGATTCCGTCTACCTCGTCCAGTTCCTCGATCGAAGCCATTATGATATGCGGAAGAGCTCCAAAACGGTCGACCAAGTTATGAATGATAATGCTAGGAAGCCTAGGAATTTTACTTAGCATTCGATAACCGCGCGGAAGCAAGCCTTCTTCCACGACCGAGCTTAGGGAAGGATAACCGAGTATGCGGATTAGAGCAGCCGAATCGAGCAATTCTTCCGACGAGAGCTTGCGGATGGTCGCTTGGATTTCCCGCACCTTGTTCTCCCCGTCGTCCTTCGCGTAATCTCTAAGCAGCAACCAAGCCTCTTCTTCCGCCGTTCCGACCAATTCTTCCTTCTGCATGCTAATGAGCCTGCCCTCGTTTCCGAGTTCAAGCACGTAACGATTGATTTCGTTATTGATGCGCAGAACCATCTCCGCTCGTTGAATAACGTGTGCAACCTCATGCATAGTCACTAGCTCTTCGAACTCCAACGCCGACAAATTCGTTAGCGCTTGAGTAAACACGGCCCGGTATTTCTCCAACGTCTGGATCGCCTGATTGGCTTTCGTCAGGATGACGCCCATCTCTTTAAGCGCATAGCGCAAGTTGCCTTGATACAATGTAATGACGTTACGTCTTTGGGAGATGGATACGACAAGCTTTCCGGTTTGCTTCGCCACCCGCTCCGCCGTCCGATGACGAATACCGGTTTCCGAAGAGGAGATGGAGGAATTCGGTATCAATTGGGTATTGGCGTATAATATGCGTTTAACGTCCTCGTTTAGAATGATTGCTCCGTCCATTTTCGCTAATTCATATAAATAGTTAGGGCTGAAATCGCAGTTGATGGAAAAACCGCCGTCTACAAGTTCCATTACCTCCGGGCTGTAGCCTACGACGATCAACGCTCCGGTTTTCGCGCGCAGCACGTTCTCCAGCCCATCCCGGAACGGGGTACCAGGAGCAACCATCTGCAGTAGCAGATTCATCGTTTTTTCCTGTTGCGTGCGCTCTTTTTCCTTCGGATCCTTGTCCTTGTTCTCTTTCATTATATGATCGATACCCCCTATTCCAATGCGGCTTTAAGCGCCTCTGCGACCGTCCTTACGCCGATGATCGAGATTCCTTGCGGCGGCTGCCATCCCTTCATGCTTTGCTCCGGCATGATCACCCGCTTGAAGCCCAGTTTGTGCGCTTCCCTCACTCGCTGCTCCGCCCTGGAGACGGCGCGTACTTCTCCCGTCAAGCCCACCTCGCCGAAAATAACGTCGAAGGGCTTCGTCGCCGAGTCCTTAAAGCTGGACGCGAGACTGACCGCCGCAGCCAAATCCGCCGCGGGTTCGTCGAGCTTTACGCCGCCCGCCACGTTCAAATACGCATCCTGCGTCTGGAAGAACATGCCCATTCTCTTCTCCAATACCGCGATGACCAGCGACATGCGATGATGATCGAAGCCCGACGACATCCGTCTGGGCGACGGAAAGTGAGTCGGCGCTACAAGCGCTTGCAATTCAACGAGAACGGGTCTTGTACCTTCCATGCTCGCGACGACCGTAGAGCCCGATACCCCTAACGGCCTTTCCGAGAGGAACAGCTCGGAAGGATTCGTGACTTCCCTTAGCCCGTCCTCGGTCATATCGAAAATCCCGATTTCGTTCGTAGAGCCGAAGCGGTTCTTAACGGCCCTCAATATACGATAAGTATGATGACGTTCGCCTTCGAAGTACAGCACGCAATCGACCATATGCTCAAGCAGCCGCGGTCCGGCGATTGCCCCCTCCTTGGTAACGTGCCCGACTAACACGGTAGCCACTCCGTTTATTTTGGAGATTCTCATGAAATGAGCGGTGCATTCCCTTACTTGGGCAACGCTGCCCGGAGCTGAAGCCACCTCGGGCCGATACACCGTCTGGATCGAGTCGATCACGAGAAAATCGGGCTCCACTTCCGTAATCGCTTCTTCGATCACTTCCAAGTTCGTCTCGCATAGAACGAAGAGCCTGTCGTTTAATGCGCCCAGTCGGTCCGCTCTTAGCTTGGTCTGACGGACGGATTCTTCTCCCGACACGTAAAGCACCTTCAAGCCTTGAGTGGACAAGGAGTACGAAGCTTGCAGCAGCAAAGTCGATTTCCCGATGCCGGGGTCACCGCCGACGAGCAACAACGAACCCGGAACGAGCCCTCCTCCGAGCACCCTGTTCAGCTCGGATAGTCCCGTCGAAACGCGAGGTTCTTTCCCGCTTTCTATATCTATGATAGCTCGCGCCTTTTCTTTCGTACGGAGTAGCTCGCCCCGACCGACCGGAGCCTTGATCTGCGTTTCCGTTTCTTCTACCATCGTGTTCCATTCGTTGCAGCCCGGGCATTTGCCCATCCATTTCGGGGACTCGGTGCCGCACTGGGTACAGGCGAATTTCGTTTTGACCTTGGCCATCTCTAGCAACGGCTCCTTTGTTGTCCTATATTTGAATTTTAACACAAGCTCAAACGGCTGTCGCCGTCCCAAAGACCGTAGCGTGGTGTTTGAACGGAAAAAAGACTCTCCGCACGCGCTCATAAGCGTCGTAACGGAGAGTCCTTCTTTCCGTGTATTCTTAAGCTTTGGACAATTCGATCTCGGTTTTCTGCCTAACGATAAGGCCGCCATCCTCTTCGTCAATCAAGAGGGCGTTGCCCTTCGAAATCTTGCCGAGCAGCAGATCTTCCGACAAGCGATCTTCGATATGCTTCTGAATCGCCCTGCGAAGCGGCCGCGCTCCGTACTGCGGATCGTATCCTTCCTTGGCTAGGAAGGCTTTGGCCGAATCGGTCAGCTCGAAGCTAACGTTGTGCTCCACTAAACGCTTGCGAAGGTCGTCGGCCATAAGCGTAACGATCTGAGCGATATGCTCTTCGTTAAGCGGATGGAACACGATGGACTCGTCGATCCGGTTGAGGAACTCCGGACGGAACGATTTCTTAAGCTCGGCGAGCACCTTTTCCTTCATGTTCTGGTAATCGCGTCCCGCATCTTGCGCGGCCGTGAAGCCCAGCGTCGAGTTTTTCTTGATTTGCTCCGCGCCGACGTTGGAAGTCATGATAATCAGCGTATTGCGGAAGTCGACGGCACGTCCTTTGGAATCCGTCAAGCGACCGTCCTCGAGTACTTGCAACAAGATGTTGAATACTTCCGGGTGGGCTTTCTCGATCTCGTCAAGCAATACGACCGAATAAGGCTTGCGACGGACTTTCTCCGTCAGCTGGCCGCCTTCCTCGTAGCCGACGTAGCCCGGAGGCGCTCCGACGAGACGGGAAGTCGAATGCTTCTCCATATATTCCGACATGTCGATGCGGATAACCGCGTTCTCGTCGCCGAACATCGCTTCCGCGATAGCCCGGGCAAGCTCCGTTTTACCGACGCCCGTAGGTCCTAGGAAGATGAAGGATCCCATCGGACGCTTCGGATCCTTGAGGCCAGCACGCGCGCGCCGAATGGCTCGGGAAACGGACTTGACGGCTTCGTCTTGACCGATAACGCGGTCGTGAAGAATGCTCTCCATGTTCAGGAGGCGTTCCGTTTCTTCCTCTTCCAGCTTCCGAACAGGAATGCCGGTCCAGCTTGCCACGACCTGGGCGATATCCTCGGGCGTAACTTCCGAATCGGTACGTCCTTGCTTCTCTTTCCACAGGTTCTTCGTATGGTCGAGCTCTTCGCGGATTTTCTGTTCCGTATCCCTAAGGGCTGCCGCTTTCTCGAACTCTTGGCTTTGAACGGCGGCGTCCTTCTCTTTACGAATATCCTCGAGCCTTGTTTCCAATTGCTTCAGGTTAGGCGGTACCGTGTAGGAATTAAGCCTTACCTTGGAGCCTGCTTCATCGATGAGATCGATCGCCTTATCCGGCAAGAAGCGATCCGGAATATACCGGTCGGATAGCTTAACAGCCGCATCGATCGCTTCGTCGGTGATTTTGACCCGATGATGAGCTTCGTAACGGTCGCGCAAGCCGAGCAGAATTTGAACGGCTTCCTCCGGAGTCGGTTGATCAACCGTTATCGGTTGGAACCGGCGTTCCAAGGCTGCGTCTTTCTCGATATATTTGCGGTATTCGTCCAGCGTGGTTGCCCCGATGCATTGAAGTTCGCCGCGAGCAAGAGCAGGCTTCAGAATATTGGAAGCATCGATCGCGCCTTCGGCTCCGCCAGCCCCGATCAACGTATGCAACTCGTCGATGAAGAGGATGACGTTACCCGCTTGGCGAATTTCGTCCATGATTTTTTTCAGACGATCCTCGAATTCTCCGCGGTATTTCGTACCTGCAACGACGGAGCCCATATCCAAAGTCATTACGCGTTTGTCGCGTAAAGTTTCGGGAATTTCGTTGTTGACTATTTTCTGCGCGAGACCTTCGGCGATCGCCGTTTTACCTACGCCAGGCTCCCCGATCAATACCGGGTTGTTCTTCGTCCGACGCGAAAGAACCTGAATCACGCGTTCGATTTCCTTCTGCCTGCCGATGACGGGGTCGATATTGCCTTCCCTTGCGCTAGCGGTCAGATCCCGGGCCAAGCCATCCAACGTCGGCGTGCTTACGTTAGCGGAAGGACCATGGTTCTGGGAGACGCTTTCGTTGCTGCCAAGCAATTGAAGCACTTGCTGGCGAGCTTTGTTAAGGCTGATGCCCAGATTGTTCAGAACGCGGGCTGCTACTCCCTCGCCTTCTCGGATGAGACCCAGCAGAATATGCTCCGTGCCCACGTAAGTATGTCCCAGCTTACGCGCTTCGTCCATGGAAAGCTCGATGACTTTCTTGGCGCGAGGGGTATATGCGATATTCGTGGGTTGCTCCTGCCCCCGTCCGATCAGCGATTCCACTTCGTCCTGGATTTTTTCCAGTCCAAGTCCGAGCGCGATCAGAGCTTTAGCGGCAATGCTTTCCCCTTCCCGGATCAAACCGAGCAATATATGTTCGGTACCGATATTGTTGTGTCCCAAACGTACCGCTTCTTCCTGAGCTAGGGCCAACACCTTCTGCGCACGTTCCGTGAATCTACCAAACATCATGTGACATACCTCCTCTATAAGGTTAAGAATAAAACATTTATGAAGTTGTTTCCAGTCGCGAACGAATTAATTCCGCTCTTGATTTGTCCCGATCCTCCGGACTCATCGCTTCCCCGAACGTTTGTTGCAAAAATCCGGGCTGAGTAGAGACGAGAAGTTCGTTTAAGATAAGCTCGTTCACTTCGGGGAGCAACCCAAGATGAACGCCGAGCCTAATATCCGATAAGCGTTGGGCGGCTTCCTTGGAATCCATGATCATCGCCTGCGACAGAATACCGAACGATCGGCGCACCCGATCTTCGACGCGCAAACGGGATTCGGTTAATAGCTTACTCCTCGCGGACTTCTCGTGTTCGACCATTTGGCGTGCGACTTGAAATAAATTCTCGATGATTTCCTGCTCGGATTGTCCCAGCGTAATTTGATTGGATACCTGAAACAGGTTTCCCGTCGCTTCGCTTCCTTCGCCGTAAAGACCTCGCACGGCCAATCCCACTTGGGTGACAGCGGATAATATCCTTCCGATCTGACCTGTCATGACGAGGGCCGGCAGGTGCATCATGACCGATGCCCTAATCCCGGTCCCGACGTTCGTCGGGCAGCTTGTCAGATAGCCGTGCTTCTCGTCGAAGGCATAATCGACTTGTTCCTCGAAAATATCGTCGATTTTACTCGCCGCATCCCAAGCCTCCAGCACTTGGAACCCTGAGCTTAAGCATTGAATGCGCAAGTGGTCCTCTTCGTTGATCATGACGCTAATATCCTCGTTAGGGCTCAATATGAGCGCCCCGTTGCGGGACTCATTAGCCAAGTTAGGACTGATCAGATGCTTCTCGACGAGCACCAGCTTCTCGAGCTCCGTCAGTTCGGTCAACCGGACTTGCTCGATCTTGCCTAGCCCGTTCAACCTTCCGCTCTCGGCAACCCCGAGCAATTGCTCCATGACCGACAAGGATTGCTCCGGCCCGGCCATCAAAGGGAAGGGCATGTTGCGAATGTTGCGGGCAATGCGCACGCGGCTGCTGATGACGACTTCGGAATCGGGACCTTCGCCGTTCATCCAATGACTGAGCGCTTGTTTGACGAATTTCCGTTTAGCCATAGTCTAAACCTTCCCTTCAGCCGCTCATTTCTTTCTCGAGCTCGCGAATACGGTCCCGAAGCTGTGCGGCGGTCTCGAAATCTTCCCGCTCGATCCGTCCTTGCATTTCTTTCTTCAAACGATCTATTTCCCGTTTTGTCTTCAAACGTCCACCGGCTCGCTTTGGCACTTTGCCGACATGTACCGTATTACCATGTACCCGTTTCAGCAAAGGATCAAGCCTTTCCGAGAACTGCTTATAGCAATGACTGCAACCGAAACGTCCGATCTTGCTGAACTGGGTATAGGTCATTCCGCAGGTATCGCATTTGACGGCGTGCGGTTTAGCCATCGAATTGGGATTCGGAGGCTCGAAATCAAGCAACCCCGATAGGAGGTTATGGATGGAAAACCCGCTCGAGGTGCCGGGAATGAGTTCCCCCTTCTCCCTCGCGCACGTTTCGCAAATATGCAGCTCCGCCTTCTCGCCGTTAACGATTTTCGTAAAATGCAGCGTAGCCGGACGTTTGCCGCATTCCTGGCAATTCATCTGACAAGCCTCCTTTCCTCATTTCAGGAGCAACGCGACAAGCATTGCCTTCATTAGCTTGGCTCTGATCTCGTCCCTTAGCGGTAGCTTCACGGCCAATACGTCCCTGGATACGGCCGCTTTAAGCAGGTTCGACTCCCGCACGGTAAGGAAACGCGCTTCCTCTAGTTGATAAATAAGTCCTTCGGCGGCTGTTTGGTCGATCTGATCGCCTACCGTTTGCTGGATATGACGCTGCACCGCTTCGAGTGAAGGCAGGCTGACTTGCTGGATGCGAATGTATCCCCCGCCGCCGCGCTTACTTTCCACGTAGTAGCCTTTTTCCAGCGTAAACCTCGTGCTGATTACGTAATTGATTTGCGACGGTACGCACGAAAACTTATCCGCAAGATCGTTTCTTTGGATTTCGATGGACCCTTCCGAGCTACTCTGCAGCACTTGCTTCAAGTAAAGCTCGATGAGATCGGTAATGTTCGGCAACGTCCAACCTCCTTTCGTCTAACGGGGGCGGAACTGACTTTGACTTTCTTTGACCATATCCTTATTATACGCAGCTTTTCAAAAAATGCAAAGGCGATTCGACCCAACGTTTTTGTTTCATCTATTCTTTATTATCGGGGCGCCGCCTTCGCTTTATTCGTCGAACGCGAAAAGCGATCCGCATGAAAAGACAAACAAAAAAAGCACCCTTAATAAAGGGAGCTCGAATTTGCGCTTAAATAGGCTCATGCCTTGAAAACTGGATGCGAAGCAAGCAAAGGTGAGGAGATGCTGAGGTTCAATTACCTTATCATGTCCATTCGTTAGGATAAGCCCTCGACCGATTAGTACTCGTCAGCTGCACACGTTACCGCGCTTCCACCCCGAGCCTATCAACCTGGTGTTCTT
>NZ_QRDY01000022.1 GCF_003386205.1 Cohnella lupini | reverse complement strand
CACTTTTTAATGAACCAATTAAATCAGCGTTTGAAAATGTGTAAAGGTTAATTGACCGACAAGTGGGCAATGTAATTAGTCACTAAGCTAACGGAGAACGCTTGTGCAATATCATAAATCGAACATTGTAGATTAAACCCTCCCAAACGGTGCGAAGCTAATGATAATTTAGCCTCGCAAGTATACAAACTAAAGAAGAACGATAGCAGAGGAGTTGCTACAAGGCAGCTTCTCTTTTCAAGTAACGGACAGGATAGTTGAAGAATCACATAGCGAATAATTTAAGTCGTGGCGAATTTATGAAGTTCGAAAAAAAAGACAAAGGAACTGGTTGTCATGAGCAATAAATCGGAAGAATTCCTTAGAAAAATGTTAGATTTTTTACCGTCGACCGAAGTTGAGTATAGAGAATCAATCGCGTATCATGGTGAGGTACTAGATACTATTATAATTGAACTAGTATTCATGCCGAAAATTATTGAATTATTAATTGAGGACAGAAACATCAATTTGCTAGAGAGTATTTTTAAATACTTTGAAGAAGTATCAAAGAGTAAAGATTTTCACTTAAAGAACATTTTTAAAACTACAGCATTAGAAATACTTGGTAATGATAAATCAGTTCTAAAGACTGCACAGAAATACATGGGAGCCAAAACTATGCAGCTTCAGATAGATGCTGATGAAGCATTAGGTAGATTTTAATCAAGGTTCAGTTCAACTAACGGATACGATAGTGCAACATTGACCGCCGAATCCTTAGGCGGTTTTTGTTTCTTGTGGTGACGCGTAGGTACGATTTGCGATACTATTAAGCGTTTGTCACATGCTGACGGGAGTGAACAGGTTGAAACGGGCAAGAGAGTGTGAGGGGTTGTGGCGTGGTATCTTTATTTATGTCTGCTCTTTATGTACAAACCAAAAATGAGGAACAAAATTATCATTACAATTAGGAAACCAAGGACTGCGATGTTACCAGTCAATCCGAACTTATCCATGAAAGTATCCATTGATAGAAATCACCTGCATTCATTAAAGTAATTGTATTCATGATGATTGTAGCATAACTCATTCTTGTGAGCGTTCTCGTTGGAAACGGACAGGAAGGCTGTGTGGGATTCTTCGGATCATCGTTGGCAGTATCTTTTCATTCAACTAACTTGCAGTAATTTACAGTTGAATGGGCATACTGTACTCAAAAAAGGTTGGTGCAATGTCCATGTTGAGGCTTCTCATAATTTGCATAATGGTTTGCGAGTTGTTTACAACAAAAGTGCATGCGTCAAGAGTACAACCACAGAGTGATGTTCCTCCATTCGAAGTGCCTTATTTTGAGATTGGTTACAAGTCCGTTGAACAAGCCCTAAAAGAATGTGAACTTCATAACCAAAGGAAAATTATATTGCCAGTAAAATTGCCTTCGGTTGAATTTACTCATCACATAGGGAGGTGCAACAAAGACCCCAACGATATGAACGATGAATTTCAAATAGAATACCTTAATGAGAAACAAAGTATGAATCATTACAACATTGATGTGAGACCTATTGAGCAAAAATTGAATTTCGCAATGAATAAGCGTGTACAAAGTTATAAGCTTACTGACGGCAGTGAGGCACGATACTTCACTACGGTTACTCCTAAGATTAGGGGCGGGTTTAACATATTGGTGTTTGAAAAAAACGGTTGGCAATATCGTCTGTCCGTTGATACTCGGATACAAGACCGAGTAACCCAAAATACACTTCTCGAAATAGCGCAATCAATACGATGATGAAGATGTTTTGGACATACCCCCGTTTACTACGACGGATACGATAGTTGAAACGGCTGCCAAGGGGCAGCCGTTATTACGTTAACCGGCAGTTTAACGTAACAACGTACTAAAGTTTGCGTTATATAGTGTAGTTACTTGTTTTGTTCTATGGGCAGCATAACGCAATTATGTAGGTTGATTAAATATAGTAAGGGGAAAATCAATGAGATATTTCACCAAAGAATGGTATAAGGAAATGCAAATAAGAGGCTTTTTGGTTTTTCCTGAGACGAAAAAGGATTGGGATGAAAATGTCGCTTGGTACAAAGCGGAAGGGAGAAACTTTGATAAACTGTGTCGGGAGGAATTGGAGTATCGAAAACATGACCTGCTCAAATTTCTTCCTGAATCATTCCATTCTTATATTCTTAGTGGAACGATAAATTGTCAGTTTCCTTCGGCAGAATTAAGGGAAATGGCTGAACAGTGGCGAAAAGAGTACGACGAACGAAATAAACTTATGAGGAAAGAATACCGTGATAACTACATTTCGATTAAAGATTCACTACACGAGAATGTTGTTCAATTGTATGAGAAGTCTTTACATGATTCAAGAGTACGTTCACTTGAGATGCCCTCTGATGACACGTTCATCATGACCTTAGATTGTAGCGGAAGCTACCATTATTACACCGATGTCAAATTGACATTTATAGGCGTAAAGAAGCTACAACATCTTGACTTAAGAGTAGGCAGTCTTTGGCTTTATGACGAAGTTTACTCTACAGAAGCTGGATTTGACCTTCACGTTTTATTTGATATTCCTTTAGGGGAGTTAATCATCGGAGCAGACAATGTTTTAATTGAGGTGCTTTCATGAAAAAATCGTTAAGCTAAAGGGTACAAGATAGTGAAATGGCGGTTGCTTTAAAGCAGCCGCTTTTTTATTGCTCCGCTAACGGGCAGCATTCCTATTATGAAGAAATGAGAGGTTTGAGAAATAGAAAGACTCCTTGGTAAGATGTAAAGGATCTCAGTTGCTGGCCAGCGACAGATCCAAATTACATTCCAAGGAGACTACAATATGCATTTTAATCAAAATCAACGAATTACTCAAATCACTTCCTCCACACTCATTGTTGGCGTGGACATTGCAAAGTTCAAACATGTGGCTCGCGCACAAGACTTCCGAGGTGTTGAATTCGGAAAACCCATTTCGTTCGAAAACAGCTTAGAAGGTTTTGAGATATTCGTAAACTGGTTCCGGAAAATCATGTCGGAACACGGATGCGAAGATATCGTGGTAGGCATGGAACCCACAACGACGTCAAGGATGCCAGGGTCATCGCACAGCTTGTCAAAGACGGGAGATACGCCGTACCGAATATTCCACAAGGCATCTATGCAGAGCTGCGTGAAGCTATGAAAATTCGCGAACACCTGTCGACTGACTTGCGCGTTGTGCAAGGGCGAGTGCATAACTGGCTAGATCGGTATTTCCCTGAATTCCTTACTGTGTTTAAGGATTGGGAATGTAAATCGGCAATCCAGATGCTCAGCCTAAACCTGTTGCCGCATGAGCTCGTTAAGTTGCCGGATGAGTTTCTACTAGGGCACTTACGAGAAGTGGCAAAGCGAGGTGCAGTTGAAAAATGAGCGGAGAAAGTGACGTTATCCGTTGTTACGCTCCCTCAGAGAATAAGGATTTTCTCACGAATGCTCGCTCATTCGCAGGATTTCAAATGTATGTTTAATTAGGAGTTTGTATGAGTGGATAATGTGGGCTAAGAAGTTCCGTTTGAGCGCATGCGGGAATAGAAGGTGTTTAGATTATTAGATATATGTTTGCCAATGGTGATTGTCGGATGTCAAAAACATTGTCCCATTAAAAGTCGCGTAAAAAGCGGCTTTTTCATTTATGGGATCAAGTTCTTGTCATTGGCCGATGTCAAGAACTTGATCCCATTCCCGTTTTGAGTCAAGAACATTGTCCCATTCCCGACAAATCTGAATCGGTTTGATTTCAATAATCGACCAAAACTGATCAGTTGAACAGTGAAATGGACTTGACCATCGAATTGGAAAGAACTTGTTTATCAGCACCATTATCATATGAACGATTCTCGCGATATTTTCCGCGTAAAGGATTTTTGAAGACTACATGGCAGCGTGGAGATACTGAGTCGCCACGTCTGGATTTGTAGGAGGCACAGGCAGCGAGGACGGGTTCCTTTGACTCCTTCATTTTTTAAAGGCAAGATTACCCTGTCGGGACTAACCAAAATAGAACTGTTTCTGTATTTTTAGCCTTAGATTCATCTTACTGATGCCTCTTGGTACAGCCGTCAAAAGGTAGAGCAACAAAAACTGATGAACGCTACCTGCCAGAACATAAAAAAGATCGCCAATTTCCTGGCCAAGAGAGCAGGACAAGGGGCGATCTTTCTTTTAGTAATACAAAGGCTTGTTTTTCTCGAGCGTTTTATTGGTTCAAAAGTAAAAGCCTCGAATAACCGAGGCTTGCCAACAGTCTGATCGCCAAATTGCTCTGGCGATTTTTTGTTACTGGAAAATGAAAGTATTTCAACGCTATCTAATGGTGTTGTTGGACAATAAAGTTGTTTCATTTACAATAAAGCTATTTAAATAACAAAGTAGTTATTAAAAAATGTGGACCACTGCACAGACGACACAAATGTAGAGACATTTTACTCTAACGACACAAATTAAAAGACATTGTCACTGTTCCAAAGAACACAGTTAGTACAGAACAAGCATTGCTCCTACCTCCCAGAGAGTATTCCCTTCAATTAATAACATTTAATTCGAACTAAACTGCCAGTTAACTTAACGCCCGCCGCGAGATGGCGGAGGTGCATAAGTGACAGCTAGTGTGCAGTCTGTGAGACGAATGCATCGTAGCCCAATCGAGTAGGAGGGGGCGGCTAGCCCTCGACCTCTCACACCACCGTACGTCAGTCTGTCTAACAATTATTCAAAATTCTAGTTTTAGGGCATGAAAATGGATGACCTTTGTCAAATCTCTGTATCTAAGGAGATGAGCACACATGCCATATATATAACAGTAAAGATAGAGCTTGAGAAGCTCTTCCTGGCGGTAAGTTTTTTGCCCCGCTTTGGGGCCTGAATATATCTGAAACCCCGATTCTTCTAAAGTTAAGCTATCGACGTAACGGCATGAAAAAAAATGATGCCTATTTACGCGACTTTTTAAAGGAGGAAAATCGCCTCAAAAAGCAGGAAATCACGGAAAAGTTAGAGGTCTATCAAGAGAGAATGCAAGAAGCTCTTCAATGCGCTTAACAGTGCTATCTTCACTACCTGCGGCAGATGATCTTAATCGAGGACGAACTGTTTTTATCACAGGAGGACCAGGCGTAGCTGACACATATTATGTTTGCAAAAAACTTTCAAGCGGAACGTACAGTTGGGTAGCACTCTAGTGTAATCAGCACATTTTCCTTGAGCTAAGTCATTAACCTTAATGGGTGGATGATTAGCTCTTTTTTTTACCCACTGCACATAGCTGTAAAAAAAGTGGAGTGAGTTATAGAGTAGTTTAAATTAATAAAATAAATATTACTTGATTGAAAAGTTTAATGCTTGCATTTAAATGGACACGAGGTGTAGAATAATGGCAAAGAAATATGATACATTATGTATCGTTTTTGAGGATGTGACCTTGCAATTTTTTAATTATCTTTAACAAATCACTCAATTAATAATTATTACTTATGATAGGAGCAATAACAATGAGGATATTTACGTTTACAGGAATAATTTTAATCCTATTAATTTTTACACTAGCTTACAAGTATGACCATCAACAACCTAAGTTAGAATTACACGAGTTACAGGCATTTTCAAACACAGTGGTAAGTAAAAAGAATCAACCACTCGAAATTGTTGAAAAAGATCTCTATGAGAAGTTAAGATTAGGATCCCCCATTAATTATCTCGTATTAGGCGATAGTATTGGTGAAAGTGATGGTGCAGAGAATGAAAATGAAAGATGGTATCTTGGTTTAACTAGTCAAATACAGAAATTTTTTAAAGGAAATGTTATACATGATATAAATGGAACACCGGGAGGGACAATATTTGGTGGCTGGATTGATTACTTAACACTACAGAAGAGCAATAAAGATTTTGATATGGTAATTTTATGTTTTGGGCAAAACGACCAAACTGCAATGGAGCTAGAGATATTCCAAGCAAACTATGAAGCATTAGTTAGAAAAATTAAGATTGATTACCCGAAAGCGGAAATTGTAACATTGATTGAAAGTAGTCTATCGAAGGAAGAATATGTTGAAAGCATAAATGAGATATCAGAATACTACAATCTACTCGTTGTTGATACACGTGCAGCATTTAGAGCTTCAGGTAAACCTTATAATACGCTTACAAATGATGGAACGCATCCTAATTCAGCAGGATATAGATTGTACACAAAATCAATTTTTGAAGCTATTCAATCGAAAGTACAAACAACTGTCGTTACAACTATTCCATCAGATCTACTGTTTGCTGATACAAAAATATTTCAAACGGGGCAACGTTTAACGAATTGGGAAAATCTAAATGGTTTTGAATTAACGCGTGAGGGGGGGATTCTCGGTAAGGCTGGTGCATCTGCTGAACTATCATTTACTGGTGAATTACTTGGGATCGAGAAATGGGCTGACGTAACAGGCGGCGATTATGAAGTTTATGTTGATAGTCAATTAATAAAAAAGTTTGACAACAGAGCTCCTTTTAGAGTGAATTGGGAAAGTTTAATCTCTTATAACTTAGGCACAGGTGAACATAAAGTCGTCATAAAGATTCCTGATGATTCTCCTGCAAACGCCATCGTTAATATATCTAGTATTATTTCAAACTAATTAATACGAATTCGAGACCGAATCGGACATCCTTGTGCCTGTACGAAATGTGAGTTATAGATTATATCTGTTGGAAAAACTGTTTTCTGACAGGGTCCATTTCTTTTGGACTACAGTGTTCATTTTATCGGGCACTGAATCCTTTGTGTTGCCTTTCCGAAAGACGATCAATAACTCTCGCTTTTTAGCTGCATCCTTTCAATTACCAGACTTATCTGTTTAAGAAAGTATCTTGCCTTCCAGTTCTAGAAAATGTTGAGACGCTTGACCGCCTGCTTCCATGGTCAACGACATTGCCGCTTGTCGCATATTTACAAAATAGATTAAACGAGCCTCCATCTGTGATTACCAGGTGGGGGCTATTTTACGCTTGCCAAGGATTGAACCCTCCGTTTACTAAAAGAGTTGGCCAGACTTTATCCCGCTCTCGATCATAAGGAGAAAGAAGTCCCTGCTCTGGATACGAATTAATATGCAAAGCGTGCGGAAGAGGGCAATTAATACGACTTGGACACGTTCATTCAGAAGCAAGAATGAGGAATCTGATTCTTGGCCGGCGGCAGCCAGATCATGCTATTCGACGTAATCGCGTCACTCATGTAGCGGAATTATCAGGAGTCGGTCGTTCCGGTTGAGGCTACTGTGGGAGAGTAAGGTTCGTGATTATAGCTCCTCTATGAAACGAAGTTCAGTAGAGGGGATTTTTATGTTTGAGGAGGATCGTGACGCGGAATGTTCATCAGCACTTTCTACTTGGAAAATAGAATCAGACCAAAGTCCTATTAAATTATCGAATCGCTTGTAAACCCTTGTGCCCATTAATTGACTAATATCCTTACTCTCAAGCCAATTGATACGTAAAATCTTGGAAATAAAGCGACTAATTCTAAAGTAATATTTTCAGATTCGACATTAACTGCTATTCACAGCGATCCAGTAATATAGTCTAATATGCTTGGAAATGTAAGTTTTACATTAGATATCCTATTTAATCCATCATCTTCTGCTATTGGCATCTCTGTGGAATGTCACAAGCGAAATGATTTTTATATATAAGCAATATAAAACGAATAAAGCGAGGGAATGAGCATGAAACGTCGATGGGTTCAAATCACACTAGTCGTCTTCCTGTTGATTATGATTGTGCCTACAACTGGATATGCAACCGAAAATGTAAGTGGTGGTGAAGCAGCCCTTGCAAGTGGCAGTAACTATCCGGGGTTGCATCTTACTCACGTTCAGGAAGTCAGCATTACTGAAGCAGTCTACGGGAGCAAACTATCAAAATCCGGAATTATTGGATCAATGGATAAAGAGCGCGCGCCATTAACGATGTTACTTGAAAAAGAAGCTGCAATAGCGTCAGGGAATATTGAAATGGCTAAATCTATTCAAACCCGCTTCTATGAACGTCAGATTGAACTTCAAACGATGCTTGATGCAGGCGTAGTCCCTAATCAACCACCTGTAGATAACTCGCCTGATTCGAATTCTGACCCGCAACCGGGTAGCTTGTCTGAATCCGTTTCAATCAAACCAGCTACGAAGAAGAAAAAAGAAGTTTCCGCACTGTCAAACAATATATTGACATTGGGTTCATCCTACGACATTTCGTTTCCACAAGACTATATGGCGATTTTCGACTTTACGTCAGGACAAGCTGGGAATTATAAATTCTTCACAGGACCTTATGGCGGTAATGGCGCATTAAACGATACCGTGCTTTACTTATACGCCGACGGAAACTTTACTCAACTAATCGGATTGAACGATGATGCAGGTGGGAGTTCATTCTCTGAGTTGAATGTCACGTTACCTGCTGCTACAACGGTCTATCTTATATTGGCAGGGTATAACAATGGAGCGGTCAATGCACGCTTGTCATCTTCATTTACGACGCTCCCAGTCGATCTTGCGAGTTATCTGGATGTGAACCTCCCCACAGGTAGTACACAACTGGCAAAGTTTACTCCGCCCGTGTACGGCACCTATACGTTCTCGACATCGTATTACGGTGCGAACTCAGTAAGTGGAGCGAACGATACCGTGCTTTACCTATATAGCGATGCCAGTCTTACGAATTTGATAGCCTATAACGACGATTTCACGGGAACCTTTTCCCAAATTACGACCAACCTAATACCCGGTAGAAACTATTATCTAAAGATGCAGGCATTTAACGGCGGTTCCGTCTACAGCCGATTATCAGGTGTGCAAACGACAACATCGTTCACCGTTCTCTCCCCCGATACAGTGCTTCCGATATCCCGACCTACGGCAGTACCAGAGTTTATCCAATTCACTCCCACAGTTAGTGGAACTTATAAATTCAAATCATCGCCCTATAACGGAACGGGGCCGGCGAACGATACGATATTGGAACTATACGATTCCCTAACGCTTGCAACTCCGCTCCAAAGTAACAATAACGCAAACGGGACGCTTTTCTCTCAACTTCACCAGGCCTTAACTGGCGGGACGAACTATTATCTCGTCCTCAAAGAAGCACAGGGGGGAGCAACTTATGCAAACCTTACAGCAGAAGCTATTAATCCATTGCCAACTGTTACCTCAATTAATGGCCCGGGGACAGTTGCGTATGCTGCGAATGGCTCATATGAACTATTCGCATATGGAGCAACGGATCAAGCGTCAGGAGTTGCAGCTGTTAAATTTGAAACTTGGACTTCACAGAACGGACAGGATGACCTAGTTGTACATGAGGGAATTCACCAAGGCAATGGGACATGGAAAGCAGTCATCCCCTATAATCAACATCTCAACGAAGTAGGAACCTATCTCACGAATGTATATGTACATACCAACGGCGGCACTCAAACTATGGTCGGTACCCTGCAGACACGAGTCAAAACACAAGGGCTGTTCGAGTACTATTATTACGCCAACGGGCTGTTAAATTACATTCAACTTCCAAATGGTCAAAGACTTGTGTACGAATACGATTTAAACGGCAATTTACTTCGAATTCGACTACAGCATCCCTAATTATATCCTCGGAGGCGTTTACTATGTTCAAACAACGAAAGAAAACGATTGTGCTCCTTATTCTTACTACGATGATCGCAACATCCGCAATGCCTGTGGCGGCAAGCGTAATCCGCGAGGCGGGAGAAAAAGCAGAGTTGATTCTAGGCCTCAAACCAGAACGGATAGAACAAGCGGCTCCTAATGATCGCATTAGTCCCATCGAGCCAGTGGTGTTGAAAACCGAGGGGACTGGTGCAGGAGAAGACGAACAAGTAGTCTACCAAGGCAGCAGAGATTCTCTAGAGAAAGAGCCTCAGGATCGGTATTCCATGACTACCGAACAGATGGAGAAGTATATAGACGATGGGTTTACAATAGCCGATCTTTACGAAGCGGATGCGCTCGCGAATCAATGGCTGATTGCTCCAGATCAATTATTGAAGCATAGGAAAGTGGAAGGCAATTGGGAGAAAGGGCTACAAAGCGCTCAAACAGAAAATGCTCAATTAATCGTAGAGGGTGTCTACAAGCCGAAATATCCCAAGGAATTCGCAGAGTTGAGCAAAGAAAAGTTAAATCCGGAAACGCAGTTGCAACTCTTTGCATACTACGATCGTGACCAATCTGCTCCTATGAAAAACCTAATCAATCTTTATCGAAAATCACCGGAAACGTTCAAACAGAATCATAAGAAGATGTTGTCCGATACAGCATCCAGGGTAACTGAGATGCATCTTTCCAAGCCCACAACTTCCGGGAAACAAAGTACGAAAGACGTTAGTCAAGTGGAGTTAAGTGAACGCGAACAACAATCTATGCAAGAGCTCGCTGAGAAAACCGGAATTCCTGCGGACAAGTTGACTCAGAAATATCAATCATTCCTTGAAGGAGCGCGAAAATAATGCAGATTGTTAAGAAAGCGTTCCTGGCTTTCGCGTTGCTATTCGCTGCTTGGACGCTTAGTGGACAACAAGCGATGGCAAGCGTCAATACGGAGCAACTCCAAGGGGTTCTGAACGGTCTAGTCGCACCTCAACTGATGAACGAATCCTACAAGACCCAGCAGGCTGACCGAAGCAATGCCGAGGAGATGGTTGACCCGCGTTCTGGAAGCTTGACCCTCAGACAAGTAGACTTATCGCTACCCGGCAAAGACGGTCTAGACCTGAACATTGCCCGTGTTTATGAATCGGGAGAGTCTGAGGTCGGAAATAAAAAGGTTAGCGTATCGTCTTCTTCAAGCACAACATCCTATTCCAGTACGCAATATGTTATAGGTGTGGTGGGGTTCGATTTTGAAGCTGAGGAATTTTTTACGGTCCATTTTGGCCCTTATAATGATGTGTTAAGTGCTGTAATTGTGGGAGAAACTATCCTTGCTTCCAGCACTGAGGATATCCTGTTCCTCAATTACGATGTCTACGAGGACACAACGATTTACTACCATACTACTTATACGATAACAACTCGAACCGAAGCTTTGCCTAACACCTATTCCCGAGCCCGATATGATCTCGGTCAAGGTTGGTCGCTTGCCTTCCCTTCGCTTCAACTGGAAACGGAGAGTGGCCAAACCTATTACTATCTACATGACGGAACAGGGGCCAGCTATCGCGTAAAGTTTACTGATGATGTAAATGGAACGTTAGAAAAATATCCTCGAACAGACGTGCTACTCAAGAAAGATTCCGGGACCTATACGAACGGCCAAATGTCTTCCTCATTCGTATGGATTAGTCCGGATCAAACTCGAACCTATTTTGGATCTGACGGACGTCTTCTGGGAATAACGGATCTTCTGGGGAACGAGATGAAATTTACCCATACCAATCGGACGATCAACGGAGTTTTGCTACCCTATATAAGTCAAATCGTTGATAGTATCGGCCGGGTTGTCACGATTACCTATGAGAATACAATCACGAATCCTACTATCGCACATGAGAACATACAAATCTCTGTCACGCATCCTTCTCAACCTGGCAAAGCGATTGCACTTACGTATACAAAAGGAAAACAATTGATTGAAACCGTCGTTAACGGCAATATAATCAGCAGTCGTTATGAACCGTATCTTGCCAGCGTGACAGATCAGGGAGGGCTTACTACCTATTACGACTACCATTTCAATCTAGAGAAGTTTGACTTCCAAGACAAGTCTTTAGCTAACGCTGCGGTAGCTGCTATCTATTTGTTAAAAAGTGTCCAGTATCCGCATACAAAAACGATCTATCAGTATCAAGCCTCCAACCGGAACTTAGGACCCGAGGGTGCATACGAGGCATTCCGGGTAACAAGACGGCATGACATGGATATTCGCTACAATTACAACGAACCCGATCCGGCTCTCCGTTATTATTTTACAGGTCCGTCGAACGATGTGACTTATACCTATTTCGGTGAAGTTACAGGATATCCGACTCACCCATCCGTTGAAGCCATGCCGGAAAGCTATAGTTTTGGTTCTGTTGCCAACCGCGTGCTCGATCAACAGGCTACGACCTTTACTTATAACGGCAAGCAACAATCATTATCACAAGAAGTTGCGGCATCTAATGGAGAGAAGTCTATAACAACAAATTTGACTTTCGATGCCATCCATACTGAACAGCCGACTAAACAAGAGATGAAAGAAGTTTCGTCAACAGGGCAAGATCTTCACAAACTATATGTCGGCTACGAATATTACGATTGGGGCGGGTTGAAATCGCAAACACTCCCGCTGACCGCAACGCAATATGATAACGAGAGATTAAATTACACAACTTCTTACGAATATGATTCGGTATTCCATAAACTAAGTAAGAAAGAATCGAAGCAAGAAACGAACGTCACATTAACAGAGAGGATTTATTACGATTCGCTCGGAAGGCCTTCTTACACGATTAACGCAAATAACGAGCGAATCGATTTTACGTATGCGAACAACGCGCAGACTGGACGAACCATTGAAACAACACAAAGCCTGGAGGACGGAAAAACAGCGCGTTCGATTGTCACATACGGCAACGCGAGTAATCAGGCGTTTCCGACATCTGTAACTACGCATTATACGGACACCAATGGCCAAGCGACTACGGCGACAACTTCATCGACATACGATCTTCTATATGGACTCGTTACCGCTCAAGTGGATGCCAATCAGATCTCAACCCAGTACGCCTATGACAACCAAGGACGATTAACTCAGACTACTCACCCCGCATACAGCAATGGACTTGGGGAAACATTCCAATTGATCGAGCACCAAGAGTATGTCGATCTAATAGCTGCCGGACCTGAATTCGACGCCGACCATGCTCAATTGCTGATGACGAAGATCGAGAGCTATCAGACAACGACTAAAGACGGCTCGCCCAATGTTAATCACGATAACTACGTGACGCAATACGTGGATGGCTATGGTAATATTCTGCGTCAAGTGCGGTATGACGGCATTAATCAGCAGGACATCGTAGAAAAGCAATATCACTACGACGGGTTGAAACGTCCAATAAATGAAATCGACGCTGAACAGAATGTAACAGTGGCTTCCTATGATCCGTGGGGAAAAATGATCGAGATGACAGACCCCATAGGAAATTTGTATCGCGCCGAATATGACCGAGCTGCTCGTCGGTTCACTTCTTATCTCGTCGGTCAATCGGATGTAAATGCATTCCGCACATCACCTCAATCTTCTCAAAAGCAAAATGTGCTGGAGCAGGAAGTCGATCAGTGGGGACGAGTCGTAAAAAAGCGGGCCTATCCGCTGTGGCCGAGCCTCACTCAGCCGATTGAAGAAACTTATGACTACGATTGGAGTGGAAACCTGAAGACCTATGTCAATCCTCGCGGATTTACAACATCCAATACCTATGACTTACTGAATCGATTGAAACGGGTAACCAACGCCAATCAAGAGAAAAGCGATTACTCGTACAATCAGTTAGGCAAATTGTCTTCAATCACACAGACATCTCAGGATGGAACTGAATTCGTTACGCTTAACGAGTCAGATTATGATGAGCGCGGACTGCTTATGGAGAAGACTCAAGGAACGCCGCTTGATTATTCCTATCGCTATAATAAAGAGGGTTTGCTCGTCAATAGTACGGACGGAAATGAGAATCAATTCGCCAAGAGTTATGATTCGCTGAACCGAATGGTTACGAGCAGCAGCGGCAACAGCTTATATCAAAGCCATTACAGCTACCGTCCATTCGGACCCTATCTCATCCAAGAATGGAACAGTTCGAGCCTGCTTCGGACGGTTGCTCAGGAGTTCGATGCCTTTGGTAACGTATCGTTGCGGCAGATCGTCAACGATGGGCAAGCTACGATCTCCCGGTTTACACACGATAAGCTCGGGCGAATAAGCCGAATTGAACATCCGAATGCCTACAACTCCTCATATACGTATTATAAGAATCAGCTTCAGCGCGTTCAGACGAACGGCCAGCTATTACCAGCTACAGCTGATACCGATTATGCACAATACATGTATTATCCAAATGGTATGTTGAAGCAAATTACGTATCCGAAGCTACAGGACGGGTCATACCTCACATCTGAATTTGTGTACGACGGGGTAAATCGCCTGCAATCGGTAACGAATAAAAAAGGTATCCAGGTGCTATCGACTTATTCGTACACCTACGATGAGAATGGCAACATCGATAGCCAGACGAATGCCGGTGGGACGACAACATACACTTATGATCCACTGGATCGCTTAAGCACGGTTCAGTATCCTGGGGGTTCCGATGTCCAATATTCGTATGACTTGCGCGGCAACCGGAGGACGGAGTCGACAGACGTCTCACCGTTGCAATATGAGAGTTTAGATTACACCTATAATGTATGGGATCAGCTCACTAGCGCCAACAAGGGTGGAGCATCCACGTCCTTCCAGTACGAGCCGCAAGGACTCCGAATCAAAAAGGCATCACAAACTGAAACTGTACGCTACACGTACGATAACAATGGCAGAGTAATTGCCGAATCGAATGCCTCCTTCGTCGTGCAGTCTAACTATGTATGGGGACCAGATCGTTTATTGCAGAAGCGCGACACGGCAACCGATAACAAGTATTATTATTTGTACAATGGACATGGCGATGTTGTGCAGGTCGTTGATCAAAGTGGTCAGGTTATAAACCACTATCAGTACGATGAATGGGGGAATATTACCCAGCAACAAGAGACCATCCGCAACCCATTCAAGTATGCAGGGGAGATTCTTGACGATGAGACGGGACTGTATTACCTGCGTGCTCGTTATTACGATCCCACTATGGGAAGGTTTATTAATAAGGATACGTATGAAGGGCAGATTGATAATCCGCTGACGCTCAATCAGTATACGTATGTTCATAACAATCCGTTGATTTATAGTGATCCGACGGGGCACTTCATAGATTTAGTAGCGGATATCGGATTCATATTGTACGATTTGGGAACAATTGTAATGAACCCTGCCAATCCGACTAACTGGTATGCATTAGGAGCTGATGTCGGAGGGGCACTTGTTCCAGGTGGTACTGGTTTCGGTACAGCTATTCGGGTAGGGGATAAAGCTGCTGATGTTTCAAGAGCATTAGCCAAAGCTGAAAAGGCTGAAAGAATTAGTGCAATAAGTGATGGGAAAATAGTTATGTCCTATAAATCACTTAAGGCTGTTGCTAAGGGGACAGGACTTGAAGTTCATCATCTAATGGAGAAGCGATTTACTGATATTTTAAATGCGGGATTGAAGAAGAATGGATTCAGTGCAATCTCTAAGGATGATATCTTATCCGCAGCACTAGATCCCAAAGTGCATCAAAAAATAACCAATGATTTTCGATCAGAGATTGCTTATGCCTATAATAGAGCAAATGCATCCAGTAAATTAAATACACAAAACGCAACAATACAGGATATTTGGAATGCTACCGTTAAAGTATATACTAATAATGGAATGGAAAAGTATATTGAGATTCTTAAACCAATATTTAAAAATGCGGGAGCAACGATGTAGAGAGGAGCTGACCGGCAATGAGAAGGAGAGCCAAATTTGTGATTCAAGGTGATGGAAGTATACTCTCAAGTATTGCCAAAGAGTTAAAGGGAAAACTAGATCAAGTAGATGAATCTTTATTAAAAATTGGAAGATTAGATGTTGATTCTTATGAGGATAGAGAAGGATACCCGGAATTATTGGAACTGATCTCAAAACATAATCTTCAGCATACTTTTTTTGAAGGTAGAGAGTATACTAAAAAGGAAATGGAGACAGCTGAATACTATCAGGTATTTGTGCCCTATCCATGGTTACATGATCCTGAGAAAAAAGCAAAGTATTATGGAACGACCTATGAAAGCCAGAGTATCTGTGAGTGCGGGGAAACGCAGACATCTGAACTCAAACTAGATAGTAAAAAAATAGGGAAATGGCAATTTGCGACGATTGATCCGGAATTCATTGTTACAGATTCCGCAAAAGATATCATGCTAAACAATGATCTATCCGGAGTGACATTCCAACAAGCAAGGGATTTTAAGTATAGGGAGTCCCCCCCAATTTCGCAGTTAATTGTTTTGCATATACTTCCGCCAACCAATAATAATGTTAAAGTTGTTCCGTACACCTGGGAAAACAAATGCCCTAATTGTATCCAATTGGGATTTTTAAGGTCTGAATTGATATATGAAAGGGAAAAGTTAAAGGATGCGAAGGACTTCAACTTAACATATGAGTACTTTGACGCATATGTAAATAGGATACTAATTGTAAGTGCAAAAACTCGTAGCGTATTAACTAAACACAAGATCAGAGTTCACGGTTATGAACCAATAAGCATTATTTAAGATTAAACCACATGCGAGTGTAACTGAAGTGCACCCCTTAGAATAGACATTGGAAAAACCCTATGGGAATCCGATGATACTCCAGGGGGTGCATTTTATTATGCCGGCATGAGACGTAGTTTGCCGAGGAGAAAAGAAACACCACATGGAGTCGTTTGGTCAAGACCCCAATTAGTAGACATAGTAAAAACACCTAGGCTACACGAAGGAGAATCGATTCAAATAGAGTTGGCCCATGTGATTGTCAGTTATTGAAGAAGCTTAGATCGATGTGCAGTAATGTCAGTACAAAACAAAAGCAGCAAACAAAACACCATTTTGACCGAGAGCAACGTTGACGATCTTGATATGAAAATGAAGCCGTATACGTGTCATCCGAAAGTGTATGTACAGTTAATGAGGGTTTTCCGAATACGTTTGGGGACTACCAAAGAGAGAATGTCCCAACATAATGACATATGTATAAAATACGGGTTTTGTGAAGTAGTGTCGAAATTGGTATATATCATTGTTGTTTCAACTGACGCGAATCTAACTGTTCCATTAAATTGGGAACATTATTATTATTTTCCTCATGATACCTAGTTGTTGCAAAATGAATGTCTTAGTTTCTTTTATTCCATTGACATAATCGAAGTTATTGTTCACCTTTGATGCACTTCCAGCAGAATTACCAGTATTTTTAAGAATAAAAGTTAAGTGAGAGCGATTTTATCGTCTTTTCTTGATTATCTTTGTGAGTTACAATTCCTCCCGATATGTCGTCGCTAATCTGAACAGATGAACTTAGTATCATGTTCCTCATAAGAATCCCTCCTCTAGCAAGGTACTACTAACCACTATCGTATCTGTTGAATAATCGAGATAACAATACCTCAATAATAGGTCCTATCGCCATAAAGCCAAAAAATAAAGTAATAATCTTCATGGAGGTGCTGAGTATGTAATGTTCGTTATAAGAACCATTTCTCCCGTGGGACAACGTAGTATTCGCCAGCAACAAGTTCTGAAGGTACAACTTCTGCGATTCGTGAAAGGTCGTTTGAATTTAAGTTAAGATCAAGCGCACCTAATGAATCCTGAAGTTGTGATCGCTTTCTTGCTCCAACCAATGGGAAAACATCATCACCTTGAGATAGAACCCATGCGATGGCAAGCTGCGCAACGGTTACTTGCTTCTCTTTAGCAATCTCACGCAAAGCCTCGACAAGGACTAAATTCCTTTCAAGATTTTCGCTAGTAAACCGTGGCGCGGTACCACGCTTATCGTTTGATGCTAACACTCGATATTTGGACCAAGTACCGCTCAACAATCCCCTTGAAAGTACACCATATGCTGAAAGCGATATGCCCAACTCCCGAAGAGTCGGTAAAATATCCGATTCGATGCCCCGATTAAATAGTGAGTATTCAATCTGCAACCAACTAATTGGATGAACAGCGTGCGCGCGACGAATAGTATCCTCTCCTACCTCGGAAAGCCCAATGTGACGCACATAACCCGCTTTTACCATATCGGCAATAACTCCAACGGTTTCTTCAATTGGTACATTCGGATCGACGCGGGCCGGTTGATAAAGATCGATGAATTCGACACCAAGCCGCTGAAGAGAATCCTCAAGGAAATTCTTTACTGTCTCAGGACGGTAATTTCCACTTCTTTGAGTCATGTTCGGTGAGTGTAGCTTTCCATCGAACTTCACTGAAATGAAAGTATTATCCCGACTGATTCCTTGTATAGCTTCACGGATTAGTAATTCGTTGTGTCCGTCACCATAGAAGTCCCCTGTATCAATGAGTGTAATGCCCTTCTCAAGTGCTGCGTGGATGGTTGCAATGCTCTCGCTTCGATCCGTATTACCATATATTGAAGACATCCCCATGCAACCGAGACCAATCTTAGAGACCAACGCATCGCTATGACCAAGTACTTGCTTTTTCATTGATATTCCTCCTAGCGTGGTGGCAGCCTCAAGTAACGATTTCGGATGACCCCCATGTGATGAAGCTCGTGTCCTGCGATGCCGTAAGCGAGGGCGCGCACCGTAATGCTTAAGTTGTTGGCTGTGCCCTTGCGGGACCACGCCTCCGTCGGTAACCCGCGCAGCAGTGTGATCGTCGATTGCCGTACGGCCCGGTAGTCTTCGGCCAATTGCGCGGTTGTCCAGCTTCCGAAAGGAGGAATAAACAATTCCTGGTCGTAACCGGGCAGAGGCGTCTGATCTTCTCTTGCAAATCGGAGCAGGCGGTAGGTCATGACGCGTTCACTGTCTGCGATGTGGCCCACGACTTCTTTCAGCGTCCACTTTCCTTCCGCATACCGATAGGCGCTCTGGCTTTCGCTCAACGATGCCAGCAGCTCGGTCATTTGCTTTTCCTGGGCGAGCAGATTATCGATGATGTTGCCTTCCGGCACCAACCGGATATACTCGCCGGCGTCCCCGGCGTATTCTTCTTCTGACGGTCTTTGGTTCATGCGTAATCACCTTTCTATGAAGATATAGAAAACTAAAATGCTCTTTCCAATGCTCTACCGCGATTTTTTTACGAAATTCGTAACTTCGGCATGTCTAATGAATTCGCGAAAGAATAGAACTTTCCTTCCAACAATTGAGAGTAAGCAACCACTTAGTTGGTTGACCGCCACGCTAAACTGTCCGCTAGCTCAATGGTGGAAGCAGGAAATTGGGCTCTCCACAACTACGGATCCAACGGTTTTGTTTACATAATAAAAGTTATGGAGTCAGTCTAGTTCATTATATCATTATCTACTACTCATTTTTCTACACGTCCTCGAACAGGATCAGTCAAGTCTGCCCCTTGGCGGATTCACCCTAGTTCCGTTGACCTTAACTCCTACGCCATCATCGTAAACCATTTTGCCTCCATAATAGCCCGTGCCTAGAACCAGCCCACAAGATGCAATGGCAATGATAAGATATGCGACGAGCCAGATTTTCACAATAGAAATCTTGCCCCGAATGAGCATTAACAACCTCGCCGCAGCAAGAATACTGACGACCCACGCCGTAACATCTGCTAACATGCTGTGAATTTCCAAGAATGATGTATTGCCCCGAACGTCGTCTTCTGGCCCAGTGGCAACGGCTAGCCAAGCAGACGCAGCGGCGACCAGCCATAACCATAGCCCTTGCTTCAAGGGGAGCGAGCGCCGCCAAATCGCTACGGCAAGATCATAGATGACGGCTGCGGTAATGATTGCGATTGGAAAGTGGACAAGTATTGGATGTGCGTGATCCAAGATTTCACTCAATTTCGTAACCTCCTTGTTCTTTCGATTAGGCCACAAGCATAACGGGTAATTATTGAAAATTTATTAAAGAGTATGTGATGACTGCATTTCTCTTATTCCCCCAAGTTAAAAGCTATAAGGTCATACCACGGCGATCGGGATACATAGAACTCTTCTTTTGATCTCTTCTTACGCCTGCCCTCCTCCATGTTCTGTATGCTTGGAACAGATTGCCGAATATAAGTCCGAGGAACAAATAGACGAGTCCACCGAAAAACACGTAATCGAGTACGCCGATTACAGCAGTTAGCATGCCGAAAACTGTCTGATCGGAATACTTTGTAGGCGATGTCGGCAAATCCGTCAGCATGAAAAAACCGAAAAACAATGTAGCATTAATAAATGGGGGTCGAAATGCATCATAAACGGCTTCGATGTGAAAGATGCTGGCAATCAGCAAACATAAGAAAGAAATCCCTAGAAATGAGAGCACTTGCGGAAATTTGTTTATCCTCCCGGTGATGTATAATCCAGCTATTAAAAGGAGCGGAATAGACGATGCCGGCAAATCTCCGAACGCCCCCCACCAGCTTTGTTCGGAATGAAATATCATAACGGATAATCCGAGTCCCAGCACCGCCGGATTAAAGATTGGTCTCTTCTGAACAACGAGAACGTGCTTGGATACGATTGCTAACAAGGACGTGGCGACTACGATCGGCCATGGCGTCGTGACGCTCAGCACAAGTGAAATCAGAAGCCCCGTAATTAAAGCGCCGTCAGGTTTGAGGTGTTTTTTCTTTTTCATAAAGCTTATAAGGACGTCCAACGCTACAGTCGATCCTACAGCGACGATCGTTTGAATCATTCCGTCCCAATCGGATCCCCACAAGCAGGAAACTAGCAAATTAGTGATCAACAACATGGAGACAAAGCCCTTCGGCGTTTGAGCCCAACGATTCAACGTCATAACAAACCGTCTCCTATTCGTCGAATTTGTTGATCTGAAGTAAACATAACACCATACAAATTAGCCTTGTTAATTAATTCTTCCGCATCCTGCGGTTCGAGCAAAAAAGCGGCAGTCGAAAACGCGTCGGCCATCATCGCATATGGCGCAACGATGCTGCAGCTACTCCACTGCGTCGCTTGTCTTTTCGTTCGCGCATTGATTAGGTGATGCACTCCAGGCGAGTTTGGACTGATTCGTTCGTAGCTGCCAGAGGTGCATAACGCTTGATTGGATAATCGGACGAATCCGAGCATGTGACCCTCACGATCCGGATGCTCAATGCCGATTTTCCAGGGTGAGCCGCTCTCATCCAATCCGCCTGCATACAGATCGCCTCCGGCATTCACAATGAACCCTTCGAACAAGCGGAGCTCGTTTGAAGCCATATCAATGGCAAAGCCCTTGGCGACAGCGCCCAAATCGATGACAGCGGGTTTCAATAATTGCATCGTCCTTGCAGCTTCATCCAGAATGATGTCTCGAAACGTAGCTTTCGCTTCGATCGGCGTATTTATAGTTAATCCCGTTAAATAGTGACGATTAAATCCAATATTCTCCTGTGTTTTGCCAATGGTCGGATCGAAAGCTCCGTTCGTTAAGCGCGACATCTCCAATGCGAAGCGAAGCGTTTCGAATAAAACAGGACTAATTTGAACAGCTACGCCAACCTTCCTGCTTGCTTTGCTTAATTCGCTGTCCGCGCTGAACCGGCTGCATACCCTTTCCACCGCCGCGAATATTTGAAAAGCCCGATCGACGCTTATCTCCATTTGCCGTAGCTGTTCGGGGTTCGCGTCGACAACTTGTATTTCGATGAACGTCCCCATTCCGAGCTTCGTTTTTTTGATTTCCATGTCATCACCCATTTCTAGCTTGATCGAGTGCATCTTGAACGGCATCTTCAAATGCTCGCGTACTATAAGTGGCGCCAGATACGTTCTGAACCTTTGCGCTTTGCGATTGGAGCACTTCATTTGGCAATCCAGAAATGTCTCTTTCCGAGTAGTGCATGGCGAAATTACCAATCTCTACCTCTGAGATTGCATCGTTTTTTATGATTACCGTAACCTGAATCGAGCCTCTTCTGTTACTTCCCGTGCCATGGAAGGTTCCGTTCTTGTATTTGTTTGTCGGTTGGGCATTATACGTAGGTGTAGAGTCGGTTGGCGTAGCGACATCATAAGGAATCGATAACGCCGACTGCTGCGGAATATCCGGCAAGGTATTGTTGAAATCCTCGTTCGTGATGAACAATCCTGCCGAGTAGACGGCCGCGATCGCCGAGGAACATAAAGCAATCCACTTCGTTTTCATTTTCGCCATGTTTCCCCTCCGTTCACAGCCTCTTAGTTTGAACGGCTGTAAGAATACCATAACGGATAAAGATTGAAACTTTATTAAAAAATCGAATAAACAAAATTTAACGTCAAAAAGGCATACCCGGGCAGGGATGCCTTTTTGACGTTAACTTACTTGATCCTAATAGGAACGCGACGATTCCTAAAATTGCATCGTGTTATGTTTTCGTTGAGCTCCTCATTAATGGCATTAAATTGACTTGTAAACTATGAAGTGATAGCTTATAGATGTTAATCGGCCCTGTTATCTTAAAGTTATGTAATCTTTCTTGAAACATAAAAAGGTGGAATTCGATAAATGAGATTGCTCGTAGTTGAAGATGATCCGTCTCTGCTCAAGATCATTCGAGAAGTATTCAATAACGAAGGCTTCCTCACCGACGGAGCGCTCACGGGCGACGAAGGCTATCGTTGGGCCGCTCAAGCTATTCATGACTTGATCGTACTCGACGTCATGTTACCGGGCATGAGCGGTATTGAAGTCGTTGAGAAATTAAGATCGAAGTCGTTAAAGACTCCGGTTATTTTATTAACCGCGAAAGACGCCGTCGACGATCGAGTGGCCGGTCTTGATGCAGGGGCAGACGATTATATTACGAAACCCTTTGCCGTATCCGAATTATTAGCAAGATCTAGAGCCGTACTTCGTCGAAGAGGGACAATCGAGAACGATGGAGAGCTCGTATGCGGTCCAATTCATCTCATCCCCACGAGAAGAGAGGCTTATATGAATGATACATCCTTGAACTTAACGACGACCGAATACGAGCTTTTGGAGTATTTTGTTTGCAATAAAGATCAGATATTAACACGGGAACAAATCTTTGTCCGGGTGTGGGGGTTCGATTCCAATTCTTCGACGACGGCTGTTGATGTCTACGTGCATCATTTGCGTAAAAAGCTTGGCGACGAAGGGAATCTTCTCCGAACCGTAAGAGGGATCGGCTATTTACTCAATGGAGATTCCGATGTTTAATAGCGTCCATAAACGGCTTGTTCTTCTCAACGTGCTTGTTATCGTTATTGTTCTGGCGTTCCTTAGTTCATTGCTTTATGCCCATATGCGATATCGGTTATTCCATGACACGGATGAAATGTTGAAGCAAGCAGAGCTTAGGCTGCAGCAATTTGATAACCTCTCCAGTATACTGCAAACGAATCACCCGGACTCTCAGCAAGACGAACGAACGACCTACCTATTTTGGAAATCCAATGGCGAACTGATCGGCCAATTGCCGATGCGGTCTTTTAAGGAGCAATTAGCTGCTCGATTTCAGAAAGCCGTCGACTCTCCGCAGCTCCGGACAGTAACCGACGACAATCGGAGCTATCGCGTACTTAACTTTACATACCGTTATTCAAATGAAAAGACGATTCTAAGAGTAGGTATTGTAAGAAGCCTTGAGGATGCGGAAAACACGCTTCATGCCTTGCAATGGGACGTCGCATTAGCCTTGCTCTCCGGCATCGGCATTTCCATCATTGCCGGGTTTTTCCTTGCCGGAAGAGCGCTAGTACCTATCAGAAGCGCCTGGGATAAGCAGCAACGTTTCGTCGCGGATGCCTCTCACGAGCTTAGGACGCCAATCACCATCATTCACGTTCAGACTGAAGTTCTTCTCCGCCATCCCTCCCATTCCATTGAAGAGGAGAGCCCGAGTATCGCTGTTATACTGAAAGAATGCAAGCGAATGAACAAACTGGTAGACGACCTTTTAACGTTGGCGCGCTCGGACTCCAACCTTTTGCAAATCCAATCTTCTACTATTGCTTTAGACGTCTTATTAAAGGAAATCAATTCGCAATTTCAGTTACTAGCAAACGTCAAAGATATCGAAATTCGAGCAGACATTCAAGATCGCCTTTCATTATGGGGAGATGAAGGTCGCATACGACAACTGCTTATCATTTTGTTGGATAATGCGTTAAAATACACCCCCGCTCACGGAAAAATCGAGTTAATCGCACGCTACCAATCCCATTTCGTGAATATAAGTGTCAAGGATACCGGCTTCGGCATCGAAAAGGAGGATCTCCCTTATATTTTCGATCGGTTTTATCGCGGCAACAAAGCAAGGACTCATGAAGATGAGGGTACGGGACTTGGATTATCTATTGCCAAATGGATCGTAAAAGTGCATGACGGTGTTATTCGAGTGGAGTCTAAATTAAATGTAGGAACGCACTTCGAGATGCTCTTCCCACGAAAAAAACAATACGTTAAGAAATGATTTTGGCCACCATAAAAGCTATCCCTGCAGCTACTCCGCCGACAAGCGTAGTTTGACCGGCACTTCTAAAAGGTCTGTAACCGGTATATCGTCCCTTAATATAACCAAATATAAACAACGCAATAATGGTTGCGATCACAGATGTGATCAATGCGGTTTGAGCCCTAGAAATAAATATATACGGAAGCAAAGGAATAAATCCGCCTATGATATAGGATAATCCGATAGTCAACGAACTGTTCCTTGCTCGTTGGGGTTGGGGTTGGGGTTTTTCTAATCCAAGCTCATGTTTTAACATGAAATCAACCCAATTATCGGGATTATCGCTAATGGACTCAACCGCCGATGTAATATTCGGTTCTTTCAGTCCCCATTGTTTGAGAATTTCAGCAACCTCTTCTTTTTCCCGATCCGGGACTTCGGAGATTTCTCGCTGTTCTCTTTTCCGTTCGTTCTCATAATGCTCTCGATCCGTGCGAGCAGCTAGATAACCGCCTAACCCCATTGCAATGGAACCCGCGGCAATTTCGGCAACGCCAGCGATGACTACCAAATTCGTTCCGGAAACGGAACCCGACAAGCCTGCCGCGAGAGCAAATGGGACCGTAAGACCATCCGACATACCGATTACGACATCACGAATAAACTCTGAAGCCTTGAAATGCTTTTCAAGATGCGGTTCCTTTTCCGGAATATTCATCGTCACATTCTCCTCGACATGATTTTAATAATCTATTCATTGTCTGAAAAGAGAATTTATATTCCTTACCATCATTCAAACTTGTGGTTATCGATTAGGTATAAAATCCAATACTTGCCTAATGTACCGAGTTCTGATCAGCAGAAAATAGACCACTTGAATCAGGACGAACGTGCCTAATACGAGGAAAGATTCTCTCATGAGCGAATAGCCGAACAACCGCTGCAGCGAATTCAAAGCGATGGCTCCGTGAACAATGGCTACGGCGATCGGCGCGAAGAACAGAATGAGCAGCTGTCTAGTCAGAATCTTGGACAACTCTCCATCGGTCAGTCCTAATTTCATGATCGAAGCAAATTTAGCCTTATCGTCCGGAAGATCCGCGTAAAGCCTGAAATACAAGAAGCTCCCGGCCGCAACGAAGAATACCGCCCCGATAAACAGTCCGATGAATAAAACGACGCCGAAACCTTGAGTCAACTGATGAGCATCATAAGCAAGCGATTGGAATCGGAAGTTATCGCCATGGAAAATCTCCGTGAGATTTCGGCCGATTTTCAACGTCTTCTTGTAGTCGCCCTTCACATCGAAGGCATAAAATACATTCGTCTCCCTCCTATCCAACATATCGAATAGGGAATCCGCGATTACGTAGTAACTATCGTCAATTAGCAAGCTGGTAGGCGAGATGCTTGTACTGGGCTTAAGTTCGTATCCTGCGGATAGACGGACCGACCGCGCCTTCTGTTCCGTCTTTTCCCCCATGACTTTATTCGCATAATAGACCATGGCGGCTTGATCTCCGCTTAGCTGCACGGTCTGCTCATTAGCCGCTTGAGCGATGGCATTGTATTCCGAAGCTTTAACTACGGTAACTTTGCTTCCCGAATCCGTCGTCTGCTCGGACAATGTGGCTTGAAGTCGAGCATAATCGAACTTCCCTGCCCGTAACGCGCTCTCAATAGCTTCAAGATGAGTCGGCGCCACCGATTCATTGCCCTCATAAGACACATATTCGAATGCAAAAGGATTCTCGTTCAATAAAACTTCCGTCGACATCGTTTTGAATCCGACTAATGAGCCGATTGCCGAGAACGAAACCGCGGACAACGCGGCAACCATGAAGAACGTTCTCGCGTTATCCTTCATTCTGTAGGACAAATCCGACAAGAATAGCATATTCGTTCCGCGCCAGAAGAAGGATCGTTTAGAGCGACTTTTATGAATCAGATAGACGCTGAGCTGTGTAAACAAGAAATAAGTACCGATGATAACGACTAACGTAACCGGAATCATCGCATATACCACGAAGATCCCTTTGACGATCATAGCAACCGCATAACCGCCTGCCAGCAGAATTAACGCTAACCAAGACAACAGCACGGACGATTTGGGCTCCGTTCTCGGTTTGCTGCTTCCTTTGATCAGGTCGATCAGGTTATTCGCTCTCAGTATAATTACGGTGAATAGGGAAATCAGAACGAAGAGTACGATAAATGCGGCTAAAGCCAACATGATCGCCTTTATCGGCATATAGAACGGCAATGATTCGTCTAATTGCAGAAAATTCTCCGAGGCTAGCAACAACAGCTTCGACAGGACCAACCCCAATACGATACCGGAAATCGTCGCGAAAAAGCCGATCAATACGTTCTCCAGGAATACCATCTTTCGAAGCTGGGTATGCGTCATGCCGAGCATGATCATCAACCCGAATTCCTTTTTTCGCGTCTTTAAGAAGGCGCTCATGGAATAGAGGACGAAGAAGAACGAGAAAACGTAGATCAGCCCTTCCGCGAAATGCATGCCGGTGGAAATGTTGTTGTTAATCTTCCCGTTCGCGAGATCGGGATGGAAAGCGAATACGGCGTATACGAAGAAAACCATGACGGAGAATGCGCTACTCAGAAAATACGCCGCATACGTGCGCTTATTACGCAACACGTTGTTAAACGCGAATTGTCGAAAGGTCATGCGCGTTCCCTCCCAGCAACGACAGAACGTCTATGATTTTCTGGAAGAACGCTTGGCGGCTTTCTCCGCAATTAATCTCATTAAATAATTGACCGTCCTTTATGAATACGACCCTATGGCAATAGCTAGCCGCTACCGCGTCATGCGTGACTAACATCATGGCAGTGCCTTCGGACCGGTTTATTTCGCTTAACGTTTCCATGACGTCCCGTGCGGATTTGGAATCCAGATTTCCGGTCGGTTCGTCCGCGAACAGAAATTTGGGGGAATGGATCATCGCTCTGGCAATCGCGGTACGTTGCGCTTGTCCGCCTGAGATTTCATAGATCCGCTTCTTGAGAATCGACTCGATCCCGAGCTTGTTGGCGATGATGGCCACCTTCTCCTCCATCACCTTCACTCGTTCACCTTCCAACGTAAGCGGCAGCACGATATTCTCTTCGACGGTTAACGTATTCAACAAGTTGAAATCCTGAAAAACAAAGCCTAGCTCTCTGCGGCGAAACCGCGCCAAATCCCTCTTCTTCAGCTTATGAGGATTGCTTCCGTTAATCAGAACCTCTCCGGTCGTTGGAGTATCGATCGCGGCAACGAGATGAAGCAGAGTCGTTTTGCCGCTTCCCGAGGGACCCATGATACCGACGAATTCACCCTCTTCTATCGACAAACTGATATCCGTCAAGGCCCGCGAAGGCACCTTTCCTCCGTAAATCTTGCTTAGTTGGCGTACGCTCAGCATTTCCATTTTTCAACTCTCCTCTTCCTATCTCATTCCCATTCGAATTCTAAGTTCAGTGTAAGGGATAAGAAGAATCGGGCCTATCGTTTAACCTTTCACCAACATTACGTCCTTGTAAGGTAAGAGGCAAAGAACAATTTCACCGAAGTTCCGGTGCCGACCTCGGATTCCAGCTCGAGGCGATGGCCAAGTCGGCTGCTGATTTCCCGGACGAAATATAGCCCCATTCCGGTAGACTCCCGGTATTGACGCCCATTCTCGCCCGTATAGAAAGGCTGGAACACCCGCTTGCGATCGGATAGCGGAATTCCGACTCCGCGGTCGCGAATTTCCAGAATCGCCTGATTGTCTAGCACCGCGGAAGAAAAGGTGATCTTCTGATGAGAACCCGCCGAATATTTGATCGCATTGGTCACCAGTTGGCCGATCATGAACGAGAGCCATTTCGCGTCGCTCTCTACGATGAGGTCGGAAGCCACCTGCAGATCGGGATACACTTGGCTTACGATAAATGAGCGTTTGTTCTCGTGTATGACATTCTCGACGATCGCACGGAGACGAACGGCCTCGACTTGGAAATCGCGTTCGAAGGTTTCCAATCTTGCCGCATGCAGCACCGTATCCAAGCCCTTCTCCAATCGATCCGTTTCCTCGAGCATGCTCGAGGAACGCTCGTCCTTTCCTTCCTCGATCATAAGTCGAATGACGGATAACGGCGTCTTCATCTGATGGACCCATTGGTTCATGAAGGTTAGATGGTCCGTTCGCGTTTTTTCCCTGATTTTCAACTGCTGCTGGAAATGGTCGTATTGCGAACGAAGAAGCTCGTCGAATGCCGCGGATAAGGGTGCCGTTCCGCCTCCATGGATGGAATCGTCCAATGAATCCATCGGAGCGGACAGCTTCTTGTAGAACGATTGATGAGTGGAATATCTATAAACCAAGTATGCGGACAAAACGACGATTCCCAAGAAAACGGAATAAAGGCCCGTATGTAAATTTCGATAACCATCCAACCAATAAACGAGCAAGACGATAAACAATTGAAAAATATGAAATAGGATTAACGGCAGGTGCTCGCGCATAAACAGCTTCATGAATTACTCCTTGCCAAGCCAGGATATTCGCAATCTGTATCCGGCTCCCCTTGCGGTCTCGACCGCATCGTCGATGCCGACCTCTTGGAGCTTCTTCCGTAATCGGGTGATATTCACGTTTAAGGTGTTCTCGTCTACGAATGCCTGATCATCCCATAGCTTGTCCAATAAGTCTTCTCGATTGACGACTCGCGGATGTTGCTGAATGAGGGTTTCCAGCAATACGGCTTCCTTCTTGGTAAGCAACGCGCGATTGCCATTGATCTCGAGCTCCAACCTCTCCGGATACACGATTAACCCATCTTTCTCCACGATCCGTTCTTCCGTATTTCGAGCGTATTCCCCGAAGGCTCTCCTCAATTGGCTACGAATTTTAGCCATGACGACTTCCAGGTGAAACGGTTTGGTTATGTAATCGTCCGCGCCATACTCTAGAGCCATGACTTGATCCATTTCTCCCGACCTAGCGGAGATGAACAAGATCTGACACTTGGAAATCGCCCGTATTTGCCTGCACCAATAGAACCCGTCGTACTTCGGTAAGTTCACGTCCATCAATACGAGATGGGGATCGTACGATTGGAAAAAATCCAGCACGCGATCGAAATCAACCACGACGCCGGACTCGTAACCGTTTTTCTCGATGTTCGATTTCAGAATGGCCGCAAGCTTCGGATCGTCCTCGCAAATCATAATCCGTTGCACAGTAATCCTCCTTTCGAATCGTATCCCGCCTCAAGTCGAGGCTAGAATTGGCCTTTCGTCATAGAAAGCGACTCTACCTAAGGGCGTTCTGCTAACAGTCGAATTCCTTTAACATGAAATTAACGATAATCAACCGAGCGTCCTTGAAAGGAGCTGCATTCCATTATGAACCGCGATTTCGTCTACATTGTTCTGACTGGCACGGGAACCGTTTTTAGCGAAACCATCAAATGGTTTACCAAAGAGCCTCTTAACCACGCCTCCATTTCCTTCGACTGCGAGCTAAAGGAAGTATACAGCTTTGGGAGGAAGAAAGTCAGCAACCCGTTCACAGGCGGCTTAATCCAAGAAAATTTCCTGGATCCGTTTTACAATCATGCGAACTGCGCGATATACCGGTATTATGTAGGAGATCAAAATTATGCCGCGATGCATGGACACGTATCCGAAATGATGACGAATAAGGATCGTTATAAATATGATCTAATTGGTCTATTCGGCATATTGCTGAAAAAGAGGTTTCCAAGAGAGAACGCGTATTTCTGCTCCCAATTCGTCGCTTCCGTTCTTGAGAAAACCGGTTATGACGCGATAGGAAAACCCTCTTATTTCGTGACGCCCGGCGACATCGGGTCATCCTTATCTTTAAACGAGATTTACAGGGGGACGGTCTCGGATTACATAAACAAATCTCGAAACGCTTTGATCGCGTAAAATAATAGTCTCGAATTATAACTTCTCTTCGACCGAACGGAGCTTCTGCTCCATTGTCCCGTGCTTGTCCCTGCGATCGTCGATCGTAATCGAGGTGGACACTCGCATGGCGCCGTGTTCGAACGGGACTTCGTGCATCTGCCGTACAACCGCCAGAAGCTCGTCCAATTCTCCTTCGATAATCGTGCTCATGGGGGTCATCTGGAATTTGATCCTGTCTTCCGCTTGAAGGAGTATTTGATGAACCTTGGCGACATACTCGCCAAGGCTTGTCGATCCGGTACCCAATGGTACTATCGTCACTTGAATAATGGCCATCTTCTTATGTGACCTCCAATTGAGAATTAAATTTATTTAGTAAGGACGAGGTTGAGCCGTATAGTCGGGCTTGACGGCTCTTTCCGTCATGTTGCTTTGATGCCAGATAGGAGTAGCTGCCGGCGACATCGGCGGGATTAACCACGACCATCGCGCGTTCACTTCGCGGCCGTTATCCTGTTCGCGCTTAGAGAACCGCATGAACTGTTCAGCCGCCGTGTGGTGGTCGACAATGCTGACGCCGTTCGATTTGAAAGCATGCAGAACCGCGGTGTTCAGTTCCAACAATGCCCGATCCTTCCATAAGGACGTATTCGTTGTACGATCTAACCCGAGAAGGTCGGCTATTGCCGGCAATTCGTCGTAACGATCGGTATCCGCCAGGTTCCGCGATCCGATTTCCGTCCCCATGTACCAGCCGTTGAACGGCGCGGCCGTGTATCGAATTCCTCCGATATCAAGAATCATATCCGAGATCATCGGGACGGCATACCATTTCAGATTCAAGGAAGCGAATTCTTCGATACTCGGGTGCACGATATTCACTTCTTTAATGTAAGACTCCGGTATGTCGAACCACTTGGGCGGATTGCCGTCAACCTGAATGACGAGAGGCAAGATATCATACTTCGTTCCTTGCCCCTGCCATCCAAGCTTCATGCATTGTTCGGTGAAATCGACCGAAGCCGGATCCCCGACGACAGCGTTAACCGACTTGTAACCTGCGTAACGGATGAGTTGATGATTCCAGATTCGGACGGATTTTCCGTTCGCTTGCGGGGGAGCGAATACGGTTATGGTCGGACGAATCCGTCCGCCGTTCGTTGCGAAGGCGATATGTCTGAATAAAGCCTCGGCGACGGATGCTTCCGAATCGGCCGCTCTTTCGTCTTTGACATCCAGCGACTCCCAGAATAACCTTCCGATACAACGACTGTTATTCCGCCAAGCCACTTTTGCTCCAAAGGTTAACTCCTCCACCGTATGCTCGTAAGTACCGAACTCACTCAGGAGAGCTTGAACCTCCGCTATTCTTCCGTCGCGTTCTTCTTTGGGACGCCCGGTCTCCCGATAGAATAATTCGATGAAATCCAGCGCTTCGCGGTCCACGATCGAATCTTGTTTAATGGCATTAATCATTATTAGCACTCCGTTGCATTCATGATGTTTACATAATAATTGTTATGTTTATATTAGTGCTTTCCTGTCTTCTTGCGATTATGGTCAATGATGCTTAACGTAACCCACAGAATGGAAGCAATGATGTATATCGGAATAACGATGACGATGAGAGTAGCAAAATCGGCAAGATCATTCCATTCGCCGTTCTCTTTCCTTATGGCGTAGAGAAATATGAGAAATCCGACCGCGTACACCGCGAGCGGCCACCACCGCCTTCGTCGAACGGCGAGCGCCGGTATGAGCAGCAGGACGATCCAAGCGAAGACGTAACCTGGTCCCTGCATGGCTTCTCCTCCTTCGATTAACTCAGGAACATGATCCAATATGCCTATTGTATCAAATGAGATTAGCGAAACGAAATGAACTTCATGACGTTCTTGTGGCGTATGAACCGCGGTTGTCGCGAAACCTGATATCTTCGTTAATTTTTGTTATACTTGTCGTAGAAATCGCTTGGGAATGAGGGATCTCCGTGAACTTGCAGAAGAAGAAAGACCGTGAAGATCTCGACCAAAGAATTCCGAGAATGCCGTGGTACGTCGAGAAGTTCGTCAATTATAAGCTTCCAGATCTCTCTCCTTCCTCCTTGCTGGAATACGTTCGCGATTATGAAACGTTCTTCTCTTGGTTTATGGCCGAGGGTTTAACTTCAGGAGCGACGATGAAGGAAATCCCTATTGAGGACTTGGAACGTCTTCATATGGACAGCGTCGATAATTACAGGATGTTCCTCGCTACGAAGCGGGACAACGCGAACACGAAGACGACGATTTCCCGTAAGCTGTCTTCTCTTCGATCCTTATTCCACTATTTAAGCCAGATTGCCGAAGATGAAGATTTCTATCCTTTGCTGAAGCGTAACGTTATGGCTAAAGTCTCGATCAAACGGACGCAGAAGCCCAAGGATACCGCTGCCAAGCTGGAAGGCAAGCTTCTTCAAGAGCAAGAGATCATCGAATTCATTAACTACATTAAACAAGATTATGCCCATGATGTTGCCGCGAACAAACAGGCGATCTACTCTCATGATCTTAATCGTACGCGCGATTGCTGCATTGTGAGCCTGATCCTGAATTCAGGTCTCCGCGTGTCCGAGCTCGTGAATCTGAATACGGATGATATGGACTTCAAGAAACGATTGGTCTACGTCTACCGTAAGGGGAAAAATGACGATACCTTCAAGACTCCCGTCTACTTCCGTCAGGACGCGGTAGGCGATCTGGAAGAATACCTGAAGCAACGAGATTCGAGATATAAGTCTCCGAAGAAGGAGAAGGCGCTATTCTTGGCTATCGCCAACGGGAAGAAAGAAGGATCCCGAATGACGAAACGCGCCATTCAGGAAATGGTGATGAAATACGCAAGACGCTTCGGCAAACCTTATCTATCGGTACATAAACTCCGGCACTCCTTTGCAACCGACTATTACTTAAGCAACGATCTGTACAAGACGCAAGAGCAGCTCGGCCATGCTTCACCGGAAACGACTCAGATCTATGCGCATCTGACCGACAAAACGATGGCGGAAGCCATTGATCGGCGCAAAGAAGAGAGTATTTCCTAACATAAAACCACTCCCTCGTCGGAGTGGTTTTACTTATTGCGCGGATAGGTTTAATTTTATAAGGTAAGATGGATGCTACGTATAACGTCTTCGCCAAACAATATATGATAATGAGGTGTGCCCATGGATTATCGGATCGAGAAAGACTCGCTTGGTGAAGTTCAGGTCCCCGCTCATAAATTATGGGGCGCGCAAACGCAGCGAAGCCTGTCGAATTTCAAAATCGGCAACGAGAAGATGCCGATTGAGCTCATACGAGTTTTCGCTCTGTTGAAGAAAAGCGCGGCAATCGTTAACCAAGAGCTCGGTAAGTTGGATGAAGTTAAGGCGAGCGCGATCATCGCGGCAGCGGATGAAGTCATTATTGGATCATGGGATGAACACTTCCCTCTTGCCGTATGGCAAACTGGCAGCGGAACGCAATCCAACATGAACGTGAACGAAGTCATAGCCCATCGCGCCAATCAGCTATTGACTGATAAAGGGATCGAACAACGCATACATCCGAACGATGACGTCAATCAATCCCAGAGCTCGAATGACACGTTCCCGACTGCCATGCACGTTTCGGCGTTACTGGCAATCGAAGATAAAGTACTTCCCTCCATTCGAAAATTAAAGCAAACTCTGGAGCTCAAGAGCAATGAATTCGCGAATGTCATCAAGATCGGACGCACGCATTTGCAGGATGCCACTCCGCTTACGCTCGGTCAGGAGATGAGCGGCTGGGTGAGGATGCTCGACAAAACCGATCGCATGATCCAAGATAGCTCCGAATACCTTCGGGAGCTCGCGATCGGCGGGACGGCCGTCGGAACGGGAATTAACGCCCACCCTCAATTCGGTGATAATGTCGCGGCGAAGCTGAGCGAGCTAAGCGGGAAAAAGTTCCTGTCTGCGTCCAATAAGTTCCACGCGCTTACGAGTCATGACGAGATCGTACATGTCCATGGAGCGCTTAAGGCGCTTGCCGTCGATTTAATGAAGATCGCCAACGACGTCAGATGGCTGGCGAGCGGACCTCGAAGCGGAATCGGGGAAATTACCATTCCGGCCAACGAGCCCGGCAGCTCCATCATGCCCGGCAAAGTTAACCCTACCCAGTCGGAAGCGCTGACGATGGTCGTGGCGCAGGTTATGGGTAACGACGTCACGATCGGAATCGCCGCTAGCCAAGGAAACTTCGAATTGAATGTCTTTAAGCCTGTTATTATTTACAACTTTCTGCAGTCGGCCCAGCTGTTGTCCGACGCCATTCACTCTTGGAACGATCACTGCGCGATCGGCATCGAAGCGAACACATCCGTCATTCAAGGGCATTTGGAACGATCGTTAATGCTCGTTACCGCGCTTAATCCCCATATCGGATACGAGAATGCGGCTTCGATCGCGAAGACCGCGCATAGTAAAGGCCTCACTCTTAAAGAAGCTGCGATGCAAAGCGGATTGTTAACGGAGGAGCAGTTCGACAAAATCGTACGCCCTGAGAATATGATCAGTCCCCGATAACTAATACGAAAGCGAGGTGGCCACCGCCCCCTCGCTTTCAATATATTCACTAATGGAATCGTTGGCATAATAACCGATCTTAAGGTCAGAATAACCAGCGAGAGCAGGACTGTAGAAACTTTACCGGAGAAAGCGACGGTGTCGACGTTATGACTAAAAAGGCTTTACGTGCATTGATCCTAGCAGTGATAGTCAGCGCGGTGTCCGGAGTCGTTCCCTGCGCATTTCCCCTTTCGACCACGATTGCCAAAGCACCTGAGTATGCCAAATGGGGAATTATCGCCATGGAACGGACGAAAGCTAAATATCGCGCCAGCATTATCGATTACTTGCATGTTGGCCGCAAGCAGGTTTCCGAAGATATCGCGGAAGAAACCTTTAAGTTGTGGCTTAAGGACGGCAGCCGAGAATACGGCGTTCGAGTTAGCATACGATTCTATACCGCGAACGACCGCATCATCTCCGTCCATTTTCAAGAAACCCAGAACTAACTCATGATTCTCCGGCTTCGGCCACTCTCTCGTAGAACGTGATGCGATTTCCGAACGGATCTGTTATGCGAATCTCATCGGAACCGAAGGCTTGTTCGACACCCGGTCTGGCGTATTTGTATTTCTTCTCGCTCAGAAACTTATGGTAAGCCTGAATATTGCGTATTTCTATGCGCAGTGCCGCTCCGGGCATGCTGTCGCCATAATGCTCGGAGAGGTGAAGTACGCTGCTCCCTTGAGAAATCTGCATATAGAGAGGCATATCTTCTTCGAACCGATGCTCCCAATCTATCCGATAGCCGAGAAAATCCACGTAAAACTCTCTTGCCTTGGGTTCATCCATTATTCTTAAGACGGGCGTTGCGACTCCAAGCGAATACTCCGTTTCATCCATTCCGATTCCTCCTACTTTTCTTTTGACCGCGCAAGCAGATAAAGGAAATATGGCGCTCCGATTACGGCTATGACAAGACCCGTCGGAATTTCCGAGGGTTGAAAGGCAACCCTCCCTATGGTATCGGATATAATGACGAGCAACCCTCCGGCCAAAGCGGATGTCGGAAGCAGGATCTGATGCTTAGAGCCGACTAATCTTCGCGCGAGATGGGGAGCAATCAAGCCGACGAACGATATTCCCCCGCTTACCGCGACGCATGCTCCCGCAAGCGCGACAGCCACGGCCAGCAATCGAAGACGTTCCCCCTCGACCTTCGCGCCTAAGCCTGCAGCTAATTGTTCGCCGAGGTTGAGTACGTCTAACGTGCGCGACTTATAGAATGAATAAGGAATGAGAATAAGAATCCACGGCAGCAAGGCAAGTACGAACTTCCAGTTCGTTCCCCATATCGCTCCGGCGTTCCATCGTTCCACGAACTGGAATTTTTCCGGACTCAAGCGAAGCGTTATCGCGACAGTTGCAGCGCTGATGGCCGCCGCGATTCCGATTCCGTTTAAGATTAACCGGATTGGAGAAGCTCCTTCGTTCTTCTTGAACGAGAGCATGTAAATTAGACTTGCGGTTCCCGACGCCCCTACGAATGCCAACATCGGCAAGAAAAAGACGGGAGCGGATATGGTCGTCGGAAAATACATGATGTAGGTTAGAACGGCAAGTCCAGCCCCCGCGTTAATGCCGAGAATACCGGGATCCGAAAGGCCGTTACGCGTTATCCCTTGCAGGATGCACCCGGAAACGGCTAATCCCATGCCGATCAAGATCGAAATCACGATACGAGGCAAGCGGAAGTCGAACAGAATCAGATGCTGTTTATCGGTTCCGCCGCCGAAGAAAGTCCGAATGACTTCTAATGGGGTCAAGCGAATGAAGCCGGTATTCATGCTGATCAATAAGACGAGGACAATGAGAAGTACGAGCGAGATTATGACCGTAAATCCTCGGGACTTCTGCCAAAGGTTTCTGGCGCTTTCGACCATCGCTAGTTGTCCCCCCTCTTGCGTGCGATATAGAGGAAGAACGGTACTCCGATAAGCGCGATTAGCACGCCAATAGGCGTTTCTGTCGGCGCGTTGATCATCCGTGCGCCCATATCGGCAAGCACGACGAACAAGCCGCCGAGAACGGCCGAGGAAGGAATGATCCAACGATAATCGACGCCGACCAAATATCTGGCCATGTGAGGGATGATCAATCCGATAAATCCGATCGAACCGGCCACCGATACGGAAGAACCTGCCAGAATGAGCACAGCTATCGACCCGATGACTTTGATGAACGTCGTGCGTTGTCCCAAGTTGACGGCTACGTCATCCCCGAGGCTTAAGATCGTGATGGACCGAGAGATGATGATCGACACGAGTATGGCTCCGAAGACCCAAGGCAGCATAATCCAGATTTGCGACCACCTTATGCCCGCTACCCCGCCGGCATACCAGAACGCCAGATCCCGGCCGATCCGGTAATGAATGGCGATTCCTTCGCTTAAAGCTAACAGCAAGGCGCTAACCGCGGCTCCCGATAACGCCAACCTTATCGGAGTAAGTCCCGTTCTGGATAACGACCCGATACCGAATACGATGCCCGCCCCGATTCCGGCTCCGAGGAAACAGTACAGCATCAATCCAAGCACGGTTATTCCCGGGTTGAACGCAAAACAAAGTGCTAGGACGAATCCCGCGCCTGCGTTAATGCCGAGCAACCCCGAATCGGCGAGCGGATTGCGCGTCATTCCTTGCATGATCGCTCCCGCCACCGCGTACGATGCCCCTACAATAGCGCTTGCCAACGCGCGGGGCAAGCGAAGCTCGCGAATGATCTGATGCTGCGTAAGATTCTTATCGAACTGGAATACCGCTTCCCATACCGTCATAAACTTGATATCCGCTGCTCCGACGGAAATCGAGGCGATTAATCCCAGGATGAGACCGACAATCCCAACGAGAATGACGAATAATGCCGTGACCGGACGGGACTTGAAATGAACTGGCGATGAACCGGACTTGTTATTCGTTGACTGTGTCGAAACTCCCATATGTATCTCCCTTGCAAACAATCTAAGAACATTGATAATCATTATCATTTGCAATGGTAACATGCCAAGTTCTATATTTCAATTGCGGATTCTCCTTTAAACCAAACAAAGAGGCCGCAAAGGACCTCAATGTTCGTATAATCGTGCATCTTTTTTACGCGGACGCCGAGGAGTTGCTGATTTTTCTCGTCGTATAGGATTGATCCCGAAAGATAAGGCAATTCAATTGCAGCCCATATGCGCAACCGCCATCTATGCCTATCTTGTCTTCATGAAACCATACATCGGATACACCGTGAATTTCCATCGCCCTAGTATGACCGAAAATGACCTTCTTGCTAACCTTGGTCTTGAATCGGATAAAATCATTTTTAATGTACATAAAATCATGCGGCGGTTGTTCTTTCCAATTCGTGTAATGCGGATTTAACCCTGCGTGCACATAGATGTGGTTCGCGTCTTCATAATAGTAAGGAAGAACGCCTAGAAAATCGATATGATGATCGTAATTGTCCATGATATGCCGTCTAGCTTCTTGCAGCCGTTCGACGTTGATTTCCTTTCCGATGAAGCCGCAGTAGCTATGAAGAGTTTGAATTCCGCCGTGCTCCATGAATTTAGCTTGGATATGGGGATCGTTCGTGCGAATAAGATCCACGAGCCTCTGATCGTGGTTCCCCCGCAATGCGATCGCCCGATGGTTATGAACGAGATCGATCACGCGGTCGACGACTTCCCTGCTCTTTGGCCCTCTATCTATATAATCGCCCAGTAAAATGAGCTGATCTTCAGCCGAGTTGTATTCGATTTCTTCAAGCATACGGTTTAATGGCTCGATGCAGCCATGAATATCGCTGATCATTAATGTTCTCTTTGCTTCCGTAAACGGGTACATGGCATTCTCTCCTCATTCGTTCTCTCTCTATTAACGATATTAATTACCTCCTCTTATTATTCAATGTCCGTTGACGAATCCCCTCTTGTTTCCATCATTTTTTTTGCTACGGATGAGACAAAATAAAGAAGATCGCAACTTTCGCGATCTTCCAATGAAATCAAGCTTATGATTATTCCGCATTGATGATCATCGGTTCGCCCGAATGCTCGTAAGCATTCATGACGGAAGTTAATAAACCGGGAAACCTCGACTCGAGATCTTCCGTACGTATCGACAGGAATCGCTGGGTTCCATGCACCCGAACGCTTACCACACCTGCTTCGCGAAGAGTTCGCGCATGATGCGATAGCGTGGATTTCACGACCGGCACATCGATATCTCCGCATGTTCGTTCGCCTGATCTGCGTAATTCAGCAAGAATGAATAACCGAACGGGATCGCTTAATGCGTATAGGACGGATGACAATTGAATATCTGCTTTGTCGGGGTGATGTAAAATTTTCATTTAACTACCTCCTTCGCAAAACCCATGATTGCATTTTATCATACTCCATGCTATATTTCTATTGTTCGATGACAATCGAATATTAGAACAAAGAATCGAGGGATCTCACATGTCAATTCCCGTTCGCATGAATTCAACCGACGGAGTTGAGCAACCCGCCATGCGCGAGGGTTTAGTCACATTATTGCTCGGCATATCCATCGTGCTCGTCATTATGAATACGATGATGTTTAATCTTGCGCTTCCCGACGTATCGATTGCCTTCGATCTGTCGCCTTCCTCGACGTCATGGGTCGTTACGGGATATTCGATCGTCTTCGCCATCTCTTCGATCACGTACAGTCGATTGTCCGATTTTATTCCGATCCGACGATTGTTGATCATCGGAATTCTTTCGCTAAGCTTAGCGGCCATCGTCGGATACTTTACGGATAATTTCGTGCTTCTCTTGGTCGTTCGGTTAGTTCAAGCGTCCGGAGCGGGTTCGATCCCGGCTTTATCGCTCATTCTCGTTTCCCGTTACGTGCCGGTTGAACGCCGAGGAAAGTCGATGGCCACCGTCATGTCGGCGGCTTCCCTTGGACTCGGACTAGGCCCTGTCGTCGGCGGAGCTATCGTTGAATACATGGGCTGGCACTATTTGTTCATCGTTACGGCAATAACGATCGTATTGGTGCCGTTCCTCGCTTCGTTCATCCCTAAGGAAAAACCGAAGGAAGGCTCTTTCGATGCATGGGGTGCCCTATTCGTCGGAGTAGGAACGACGGGATTACTGCTATTCTTGACTAACCATTCCTGGCTCGCCCTTGCTGCAGGTATCGTAGCTCTTGTTTTATTCGTGGCGAGAATTCGAACCGCCGCCGAGCCGTTCGTGCTTCCTGCGTTATTCCGGAATCGCTCTTATTTAACCTTAAGCATGGTCGGAATCGCAGCCTATCTATGCAGCTTCGCCACTTTGTTCTTGCTGCCGCAAATACTGGTAGGTCAATATGGTTTAACCTCCATTGGTGCTGGTCTTGTTATATTCCCGGGTTCGCTCTTGGCCATGCTCGTTTCCCGTAGAGTGGGAAGGATAATCGACACTCAAGGCAACGGGTCCCTCATCCGTTTCGTCCCTTTTCTCGTCTTGATCTCCGTCGTGTTGTTCGCGTTGTTTGAAGGAACGTCATATGTCTCCATCCTATTCATCTATATCTTGCTCAGCGTAGGCTTCACGATCATATCGAGCAGCATCTCCAACGAGATATCCCGTATCCTGCCTGCCAAGCAAATCGGTTCCGGATTGGGATTGTTTAATCTTCTGCAATTTTTCAGCGGAGCGTTCGGCGTAGCCATTACGGCAAGCGCGCTTACTTGGCAGAAAGGATTAACGCTCTCCCATGCCTACAGTAATATCTATTGGGGAATGGCGATAGTCGTGATCCTGTCCATCTTGTCGGCGGTCTCTTATCTTCGTTCGGCATCTCGTCGCGTACAATCCGCTTCATAATACTCGTTAACGATCGGGAGAATGCAACGGAATTTGTTGCATTCTCCCTTTTCTCGTCGCGGAAACCGGAATCGTCATGGCCATCGAGAAAATCCAGAAGCTGATCAGAAGCAGGCTTATGAAGACGGGAGAAGAGATTAATGGTAGCAACGCAAGAGCAACGACAAGCATTGACAACCCTATGATAATCATCCGCACGGTTCCCCACTTGTCCGCCCATTTCCCTCCCATCCTCGAACCGATTACGCTAAATACTCCAAGCGTGAGCATCATGATTCCGATGGCTGATTCATTCATGTGAAGGATTGACTCCATGAAAGGAGTAGCATAACTATACATGGATGAGCTACTTGTGCTCAAGAAGAAGGAGAAGAATAATCCCCTTACGATAATCGGACTGCTTAGCATAAAGCTGATCATCCCTAACGCCGCGAAGATGACTTGCCAGTTCATCCACTTCGCGACGGCGATTCCGATCGGAACGAGTAATCGTGGTTTCCTTACAAAAAAAACAGTCTTCAAGGTGTTTAACCACCTTAAAGACTGTTTTTCTTTTACGCCCATAGTCTTGGACCTGAAGCAAACTTAATTTAGATTAACTTACGCAAAGCTTCTGCATGAAACGGGATAAGCTCATCAAATCGTCCATCTTTGATTTTCGCTGCCCATGCCGGATCTACTAATAATGAGCGGCCGACGGCGACGAGGTCAAATTCCTCGTTGTTTAGCCTTTGTATTAGATTGTTTATGTCTGCGGTCCCTGCATCTTGTCCTCTGAATGCGCCCAAGAATTCGGAATCCAGACCTACCGATCCTACGGTAATCGTTGGTTTGCCCGTAAGCTTCTTCACCCAGCCCGCGAAATTAAGGTCCGATCCTTCGAACTCGGGTTCCCAGAATCTGCGCGTGGAACAATGGAAGACATCGACTCCCGCTTTTACGAGAGGTGCTAACAGTTGACCGAGAAGTTCTGGAGTTGCAGCGAGCTTCGCGCCGTACTCGGCTGATTTCCATTGCGATAAACGTAATATAATCGGAAAATCCGTTCCGACGGCTTCGCGGCAAGCCGCAACGATCTCCGTCGCAAACCGGACGCGCGCAAGGAGACTCCCCCCGTATTCGTCCGTCCTTCGGTTTGTCCGCTCCCATAGAAACTGATCGATCAAATATCCATGCGCTCCATGCAGCTCGATTCCGTCGAAGCCGATCCGCTTAGCATCCGCGGCCGCTTCCGCGAAGGCTTTAACGATCCTGCTGATCTCCGCCTTCGTCATCGGTTCATTTTCCTGCTCGCCGTTTAGATTTAGCCCGGAAGGACCGATCGACGGCACGTCGGGATTCGGCAATGAACCGTTCTTGCGCGTCATGCCTACATGCCACAACTGAGGTACGATTCGTCCGCCGGCCTCGTGTACCGCTTTGACAACGTTAGCCCATCCTTCCAATGCTTCCTTGCCGTGGAAATTAGGAATATTAGGATTATCGGTGGCTGCCGGATGATTAATCAACGTTCCTTCCGTCACGATTAAACCTACGCCGTTTTCCGCTCGACGTCTATAATAGGCGGCCACATCAGGTCCAGGCACGCCTCCTGGAGAGAAGCCTCTGGTCATTGGAGCCATAACCACCCGATTGGGCAAGCTCAAAGGACCGATAGTCAGGGGTTGAAACAACGATTGCACGGATGTCGGGACTGCGATATTTTTTTCTTGCACTCTATTACCTCCAGGTTGAAATCCGATTGTGGGTTTTTAAGTCCATAATGATGAAAATCGACTAAAGATCTTTACCGATGTCGTCCTTAAATTTCTGTATTCCTGTCTCGTTACGCCGATAATACGTCCATTGACCATATCGCATGGACTCCAACAGACCTGCCTTTTGCATCTTAACCAAGTAACCGGAAATAACCGATTGCGCTAAGCCAGCCTTCCCGGCGATGGAACCCACGCAAATTCCGCCAGCGAAATCGCATCCGCTCGGCATCTGGCTAGCTGTCTCGAAGTGGACTTCCGGTTCCTTCAGCCATTCCAAAATCTTAAATCTCGTTTCGTTCGATAATGCCTTCATGATCGATAAAGTATCCATAAGCAACAGTATATCTATTTTTACGGAAATGTAAATGCATCATTAGGTTGAAAATCAAGAACGTACCCCGGAACCTCCCGAGATACGTCATTATGATCAATCTTCACTTTTTCTATGCCGTTAGATGTCGAAGGCACAGCTTCAAGAGCTCGCGGTCGACGAACTCCAGCTTCTGAAGGCCCTCGTATGCGGACTGCGTCTGTTCGCGAAGAACGTCTATGCCGTCCACGCCATCCCAATAACGCCCGAGGAAATGCAAGAATACATCTAGGATCCGCAGCTGGACGAGTAGCGGAATGGCTTCCGCCTCGGATCTGTCCAATCGAAGCTGTTCGCCTACTCCGTTCAGAAAGCGATCCACGTTCACCATGGCTCCTTCTTCGTTCAAGAAGCCCGATATAAGCACGGCAATTTCCATCGCGCGCAAGTCCCAGGTACAAAATTCGAAATCCAGTATCGCCGCCAAACGCCGCTTATTTCCCGCTTCCACCAATGAATTCGAATGATTAATGTCTCCGTGAATAAGCTGGTGCGGCAATGTCTTGAACTGCGGGAGGTACCCGCGGAAACGTTCGATCGACTCTCCGATCAACCGTAACGCCGCGGCGTCGCTTTGAAACGTTTCCGGCGGCGAGTAGCAGAATTTCGCGACGTCTTCTGGCGCGCATAACGGATGCGCGGAATCCATCTCGTAATACGGCGGATACATCGGTTGTCCCTCGAGCGACAAACCATCCAGCGCTCTGCTAAGCTGGCCGGAAGCTATCCCGAACAAATAGGCGATGTCTCTGTTCCCCATTTCCGGCCTTTCTCCTTCGATATGGTGAAAGAGGCAGGCAAGGCGTTCGGTCCCGTCTTCAAGCTTGACGATCGTGCCGCCATTTCTACTTCTAACGGGTACCGGAATCAGGAATGGCAACGATTTTTCGTTCAACGCCAGCAAGAGCTCATGCTCGTATCGGATTTTGGCCATATCCTTGTGCGTTTCGTATATTCGCAATACCCATTTCCGACCCTCGGCTTCGATGAAACGCGTGGTATTGTTCCAGCCCGACTGCCCTTTCGCGACAACCCAATTCCCGCCGGAAAAATAATGACTTAAAACCTGGTCGAACGGCAACGTTACTCTCCTACTTTCTGTACGACTCTGTCGATGGTTTCGGCGAAATCGTCGCCATAGAAGGTTAGTCGCCAGAAGGAAGCTCCCAGCAAGCCGTACCGCTTGGCAAGACCGAGCTTGTCGTCTACGGTAGCGGTCGTTTCGTTCCACAAGCTGATACCGAGAATCAATTTGTCCGCGGGAACTCCGGCTTTTAACGTAAGCTGAACCGCTTCTTCGACTTTTGCATTCGGTTCAGGCGTGTGATCCGCCGTCCCCTTCGGATTATAGTCGTAAGCCATCAACACGAGATCGTCCGCGTAGGAGGCAAGCTTCTTGTAATCATAACCTTTGTATGAACCGTTCGGCGGCGGAACGGCCAACGATAATTTGACGTTTAAGGCGGTTAGCTCCTCATCTAGCAAGGCTACATATTCGTTCAGAAGTTTTTGTTGTCCGAGAGCGTCAAGCCGAAGTCCCAATCCCTCGTAATCCAGCAACACGCCTCCGAAGCCTTTATCTCTAGCAAGGTTCACGATAGCGGTTATCGAATTCCGACGAAGAGTCTCGTCGCCGAGCATCTTCGTTAATTCGCCTTTGCCATCCACGGCATACACCATGAGATACGGTTTCACGCCTTCCTCGGCGCTTTCTTGAATCAACGCTTCCGCGGTGACGTCACCCGCCGCTTCCGGCCAGTAGTAATCGTCGCCATCCAACGTCAGCTCGCCGTTCTCGTTAATTCGCGCCCATCCGAACGCGGTCGAATCCATGGAAAGTATTCTTGACCGCTGCGAGAACGATCCTAAGGCGTAGAAAGCCCTCAGATGAATCGCTCTCTTGGGAGATACGACGGATACGGTACTCGTTGCGCTATTCCATCCGACTTTCGCTCCGAATTGAGTCCCGAAGAAACTTAGCGGAATGAGTACTTGTTCGTTCACGATTAACGGAGCGGCAAGCATTTCCACGGCCGCCCCGTCCACGGTCGCTATATTCTGGCCAAGCTTAAGAACGACGTTCCTCGACGTGCCGTTTACGATGCCTTGGGCAATGACGGACTTCGTCTTACCATCCCAAGAGACGCGAATATCGAGAGCGGCTGCAAGCGAACGGAAAGGAACCATGGTTACGTTGTTCTTGATGACGGGAGAGGCACCTAAATACAACGGAATATCATCCAATACTACGTTTATTTCTTTCAGTATCCCGGCGGCATGCGAGGTCTCATATGAGCCGCCAACGAGTATAGCGGTTGCCATCAAGACGGATGCTGCAGGCTTGATCCAATTATTCATCTCTTAATCTCCTATAATATTATTACTAGAATAGGAGAATTATAGCAGATCGATGGGAATGCCGAAACCGCACGAGAGTTTTTTTAAGAGAAACTTAATGTTCTTTCGACGTTTCGCCAAGAAGCGGCGAATACATCATCAAAGCATGATTTTCCGTAATGTCCTCTTCCCTTAGCCATTCCCCGTCGAGGGCGAACACGTCGCGGTACAACCGATTATGCCGAACGTAGCCGCCCCAAGGCTCCGAAGTTATGGCATGGTCCTTCTCCTTGACTTCGTAACGGTAGAACGAGGGCTGCTCCGCCAGCCATCTTCCTTGAAGAAAGTCGCCGTCTATCGACAGGAACAGCTGGTAGTTAACGGACGTGTTATTCATGATACGCAAATCCCGGTAATTATAAGAGCACGTCGCCCCGCTGCCGAATGGCTGTGTTCGGTTCGCGTCGGGGAATACGTCGTAGCTATGCCGATGTCGTTCCGTCACGGTCAGCTCCGTATGTAGCGTTATCCAGTAAATGAGGTTGGATAATTGACACAACCCGCCCGCAACTCCCGAACGGACCTCGCCGCAAAATAAAACCATGCCGTCGACGTAACCCTTGCTACGCGTCGGATTGCCGATCAAGCGCCAGTAGGAGAACGTCTCGCCTGGACGCAACAAAATGCCGTGTAATCTGGGCACGGCCAACGATAAGTTAACGACTTTATTGCTCTGCATCCACATATCCGTTTTCGCCAGTCGCCGAAATAATGGCGTCCGATGCTGCGCCATGGCATGCGGCAATAGCGTGCTCGACTTCCTTCGGGCGAATTTCACGCCGCCGAACATCCATTCCATATATCGACGCGAAGTATACGCCCATTTACCGACGCGAAGTCGGAGCGAGGACCGCGGGATCGGCCTGAGCTCGGGCTTCATCGCGTGTCTTCTCCTTCTCCCTCCGCTTGAACGATCGGTTGCGGATATAGCGTCAACCGGTCTAAGGGTTGCCCTTTCCAATCCGTCTTCAAGATTCCCATCTGGATAACGTCGTGATATCGGCCGTTCTTATAGATTCGTTCGCGAAGCCGGCCTTCTTGCACGAAGCCGCAGCTTAAGTAACTCCGTATCGCCCGTACGTTGAAATCGTACACTTCCAGCTCCAAGCGATTCAAATTCATCTCGAGGAAAGCGAAGTTTACGAGTAGTTTCATCGCCTCCGTTCCGTAGCCGCGTCCCATTTGCTCCGTGGATCCGATCACGATGCCAACCCTACCTACCCTGTTTTTCCAATCGATGGAATCGAGGCCCAACTGACCTATATAGGCTTCCGTTGATGGATCGGCGATGACGAAGCCCTTGCTGTCGGAGTTCCCTTCCAATGCGGCGTCCAAATACGCTTCCGTCGATTGTTCGGGATGCGGATAGAGGAAAATATCCGAGAGATGGCACACGATATCCGGATCGTTCACCCATTGTCGTATCCATGGTAAATCTTCGATCCGGTACTCCCTGAGCATGACTTGCGTTCCTATCAGTCGGGGCACGGTTATCCCTCCTTGGCTATGGGATCGTCCAGCAGAATGCCTTGATCGATCGACCTCTGCAAAATATCGTTCGTAAATTGCCACAGCGTTTCCGATACTTCCTTCACGGGAGCAAGCCTCTTCAGCACCTGCGAACGAACGATCCCGTTATTCCGCCAGCTTACGCCGCCCGTATAATAATTGTGGATGACGGGCTGCAGACGGTCGAGCGCCGCGGCGTATTTCGATTCATGGGTTACGCCGTCCTCGAACTCCCTCCACAGTTCCATCCATTCTCCTTGTTGATCATCCGGCAGCATGCCGAATAGCCTTCTGGCGGCCGCGTTCTCCCGCTCCTCTTTATCCAAATAGCCCTCGGTGTCGTAAGCGAACGTATCTCCGGCGTCTATCTCTACAATATCGTGCAGAAGCAACATACAGATGACTCGGTTCAAATCGAGCGAAGGATCGTTAGCGTGCTCCAGAAGAACGACGGCCAGTAACGATACGTGCCAGCTATGCTCCGCGGTATTCTCCAAACGGCTGCGATCCATGATAAAAGTTTTGCGTAGCACGGACTTCAACTTGTCGATCTCGACGAGAAAAGCGACTTGACTTGAAAGGCGTTCATTACGAATCCAAGATTCTTGCATGCGTGTGTCCCTCCGTCTATATGCTGGTTCTCTGTCCGCTTATTGTACCATGGAAGGGTTCTCGGAGCATGCGGCGTTCATACTCAGTTCATAATCCTGTAGCATGATGTTCATGAAAACATGGATTCGGCTTAAACGTAACGTCATAATGGAAACATAAGCCTGTAGTCCCGCTAACCTATCGGAAGAATCGAGGATTCGAAATGAGCTCAATCGCTGATTTACCTGGAAAAAATACCGCTCAGCCCAAGAATAATTGGAAATCGTTCGTCACGTTGATCAATAAAGCCAAGCCCTCCAAGACGATGCTGGCAATCGCTCTATCGTTCAGCTTAGTGTCTACCGTCGTAGGATTATTCGTACCCTTGTTCACGAAAAACCTCGTAGACGGCTTTACACTGGATTCGTTGGATTCTTATCAAATCATCCTGCTAGTCTGCGTGTTCGTCGCTCAAACCATCGCCGGGGGCTTATCGATTTACTTGCTGAACAAGTTCGGCCAACAAATTCTGTCCGGGCTTCGGGACATATTGTGGAAGAAGCTGCTCTACCTTCCCGTCGCCCATTACGACAAAGAAGAGACTGGCGGACTGATCAGCAGGGTTACTAATGATACGAACGTCGTTAAGCAGGTCGTTTCCGAGCATATGTCCGGTTTCGTGACCGGCATCATCTCGATCGTCGGTTCGATTATCATCTTGTTCACGCTCGATTGGCAGATGACCTTGATGCTGCTCATCGCCGTTCCTTTGACTTTAATTATTCTAGTCCCCCTAGGTAGGAAGATGCACCAGATTTCGCGCAACATGCAGAACGAAACGGCTAGCTTCACATCCTTGCTCACCCAAGTGCTGTCGGAAGTACGTCTCGTGAAATCGTCTAACGCCGAGCCGATCGAGTACGGTCGCGGGAAGTCCGGGATCGACAAGCTATTCAAGCTTGGCGTGCGCGAAGGCAAGATTCAAGCGTTCATCGGTCCGCTGATGGGCATCGTGATCATGGCCCTGATGGTCGTAATCATAGGGTACGGCGGATTGCGGGTTGCCAACGGCTTTATAACCGCCGGCGAATTGGTTGCATTCATTTTGTATTTGATCCAGATCGTGATGCCGCTAGGCCAGATTACCTCTTTCTTCACGCAATTGCAGAAGGCGATCGGCGCGACGGAAAGAATGATCGATATTCTAGGTCAACCGGAGGAGGATCAATCGATCGGCTCCGATGTGCCGGTTGCGGATTCCGATATGTTATTGAATGACGTTTCCTTTCAATACGACAACGGCGATGCGATATTAAAGGAAGTGAGCTTTACCGTGCCAGCGGGAAAAATTACGGCGCTAGTCGGACCGAGCGGCAGCGGCAAGACGACTTTGTTTTCCCTGATCGAACGGTATTACGAGCCGCAAGTCGGAAATATCTCCTACGGCAACCATGAGATCGGCCGGTTTTCGTTAACGTCATGGAGAAGCCAGATCGGTTACGTCTCCCAGGAAAGTCCGTTGATGTCGGGCACGATTCGAGAGAATATCACTTATGGCTTAAGCAGAGAGGTCGACAACGAGCAATTGCGGAATGTAGCGAAGATGGCTTACGCGGACGGCTTCATTGAAGAGCTTCCGGACGGTTACGACACCGAAGTAGGCGAACGCGGTATGAAGCTTTCGGGAGGGCAACGACAACGGATCGCCATCGCCAGGGCTTTGCTTCGCAATCCGCGCATCCTCATGCTCGACGAAGCGACTTCCTCTCTCGACAGCACGTCGGAACGCGTAGTCCAAGAAGCATTAAACAATCTGATGAAGGGACGCACGACGCTCGTTATCGCGCACCGTCTCTCTACCGTAGTCGATGCCGACCAGATCATTTTCCTCGACAAAGGAAGCATTACCGGAGTCGGTACGCATGCCCAGTTGGTCGCAAGCCACGAGTTATACAGGGAATTCGCCGAACAGCAGTTACGTTACCAAGAGCACTCTATCTAAAGCCTAGTACGAAGATAAGGAGAAACCCCAAATGACCAAAATACTTGTCGTAGACGACGATCCGCACATTCGCGAGCTCGTGAAAGTGTTCCTCCTTCAGGAGGGCTTCGAAGTATTGGAAGCCAGCAACGGAGTCGATGCGCTTCGACTGCTGGAGACGACCGCCGCGGACTTGGTCATACTCGATATTATGATGCCGCACATGGACGGTTGGGAACTATGCCAGGAACTGCGGGAGCATTACGAAATGCCTCTACTCATGCTTACCGCCAAAGGCGAGACGGCTCAGAAGCTGAAAGGCTTTCAGCTTGGCACGGACGATTACATGGTTAAGCCATTCGAGCCGGTCGAGCTGGTCGCCCGGGTGAAGGCTTTGCTTAAGCGCTATCGCATCTCGATATCGCAGAACGTAGCAGTAGGTAACGTCCAGTTGAATCGGCAAACCTATTCCTTGCAAGCCGATGATCAATTGCTGACTCTTCCCCTCAAGGAATTCGAGCTTCTCTTCAAGCTTGCCAGTTATCCAGGCAAGACGTTCTCGCGAGAGCAGTTGATCGAACAAATCTGGGGCTATGATTACGAAGGAGACGAACGGACGGTCGATGTTCATATTAAGAGACTTCGGGAGAGATTTCCCGATGGACAGTTCGGATTTCGCATTACGACGATTCGCGGTCTCGGGTATCGGCTGGAGGTGTGCGGATAATGCGGGAAGAAGGAATCGCGGGAGATCCGCGCAAACGCGGAAAACGAGGTCTAAAATTCGGTATCTACCGTGCCAGCGAAGAAGAACGGCATAATAGAAGAGAACTGAGCAAACGAATGCGCCCACCGAAGAAATGGATCTTCTTCGGCATTGCATTCGTCCATATCGGAATCGCCGTCAGTTGGATACTTTCTTATCTGCTCATGGGTGTCATTTACCGAAATTGGTTTCCGGAATACGGAGATGGCTTGCTGCGGCAATACTTAACCGTCGTCATGGCTTTTACGATCATCTTTGTACTCATGAACCTCATTCGTCTGTTCTTCGCGCCCCTTAGACGCCAGATGGATTGGTTCTTCCATTTCATCGATGCGATGAAGCGTTTGGCCAAGGGGGATTTCAACGTAAACCTCGAAGTGAATCCCAGATTCATGGGTCAATTCGGTCCGCTAGTTGCGGGCTTCAACGAAATGGCGTCCGAACTCGGGCAAATGGAGCAAATGCGTCAGGAATTCATCTCCAACGTCTCGCACGAGATCCAGTCGCCGCTTACTTCCATAGCCGGGTTCGCAAGAGCTTTGCGCAACGAAGAGCTATCGCCCGAGACGCGCAGGCATTACCTGGACATCATCGAAACGGAAAGCAAGCGGCTATCCAGAATGAGCGACAACCTGCTGAAGCTAACCTCCCTGGAGTCCCAGCATCATCCGTTCGAACCGAAGACGTACCGGTTGGACCGGCAAATTCGCCATATCGTCCTCTCTTGCGAGCCCCTTTGGCGGGAGAAGAATATCGATATGGAAATTGAATTGCCGGAGCTTACGATCTGCGCCGATGAGGATATGTTAAGCCAAGTATGGGTTAACCTGCTCCACAACGGGATTAAGTTCACGCCCGAGAGCGGCATGATCAGCATCCGACTAGTCCAGTTGGAAAATAATCGAATTCGCTTCGATATCGTCGATAGTGGGAACGGCGTTTCCGAGGAAGCTCTCCCTTATTTGTTCGATCGCTTCTACAAGGAAGATAAATCCCGGGATCGAACCGTAGCCGGAAGCGGGCTAGGATTATCGATCGTCAAGAAAATCGTCGAAATGCATGGAGGAGAAGTGTCCGCCGGCAACGATCCGGAATTCGGCGCCGTTTTCACGGTTATTTTACCTAGCATGCCTGCTCATTAATGTGATTAATCGTATAGAAAGTTCAGAAGCTTCCGAGCGTATTACGCCGGAAGCTTCTGCAGGATATAGCGTAAAAATAACGCCTGCAGCTCCCGGCCCGAATTCGTTCTCGTCTTTCCTGTCATGCACGCGAATAAATTGTCCAACTCTTCATACGAAATCTGCATGATTCCCCGGATATCTTCATCGCCCAACCCGAATAACATCATTAGACGGAAAACTTCCCTCTCCTTCAAGGTAAACCCGTATCGCTCGCCGAATATTTCCTGTAAACGCGCTGTCGCGGAATCCTTATTGTCCATCACTTGCCAATCCAACGTATTCGTTAACATTCGACACGTTTTTCCTTTCCGAACCGTTTTGAAGTTAGGTCTGTCGATAAATCTCTTCATTCGTTATGATAGAGACAAAGTATTAGTAGATTTAACCTATTTTTATTTGTTTTCTATGAATTTTGCTAATAGATACCATTCCAATCTAGCTCGGAGGTACGTTTGAATATGTTCAAGTCCCTTCGCTTCAAGATCGTCGCCGCGCTCGTCTTCATTAATATTACGTCGTTTATAGCCATGAACTTGATCAATTACGAAACCTTGAACAAACAAATGAACAAACAGTTAATCAGTCAGAGCATTACCAATCTGAAAAGCACAGTCTCTAATCTCAATACGATGCTCGAGTTGCGAATGAAAGAATCCGAATTAATTATTCATTCTATTCCCGATCGTTTGCAATCGACGGATCAACGACTGGCCTTCCTGAGGGAGGAAGTTCCCCTAGCCAATTTGCCAACGAAACATATCGGGATCGCCGAGAAAGGTTCCGACATGAGACTGCTGAACGGGACCCTCCTTCCGTTCGATGGGAATCCCGCTTTTGAACGCGCGATGAAAGGAAACACTTCTTACACGGATATCCAACTGGATCAGAACGGATTCCCCGTAATATGGCTCATGATTCCGTTGTACGATGCTACGAACGATATTTCAGGAGTGGTCGGGCTGGCGTTCGATTCTACTAAGCTGCTGAGCGAACAATTACAGTTAAAGTCGAATATGTCGGATTATAAGGAAAGCTCCATTATTCTGATCGACGCGGAAGCTAACCTGTTGTATCATCCGGATGCTTCATTGATCTTAAAACGAAACTACATGAGAGACGAACCGAATTTAAGCGATATGGGCGAGAGACTGAAGACTAGGCTTGAAGGATATCGCGAAGAGGAAATATTCGGCCGCGTTCTGAAAACATTTTACGTGAGAGTACCTGGTACGGACTGGTTTGCCGTATTCGTCGTCTCGAAATCGGAATTCGTCGCCCCTCTTCGTCATTCGATGTGGATGAATATGGGATTGATCGCTTTGACGGAGATCGTATTAGGAGCCTTTCTGTATTTCATCATGCAACGCTCCGTTCTTAACCGGCTTAAGCAAGTCGTCGAGGTGACTAAGTACGTGGCCGCCGGTAATTTCTACCCGCCGCCGTTGCGCATACAAAGCCGGGACGAGATAGGCATCCTTGCAAGCTCGGTAAACGGAATGATCGACAATTTGCAGGATTTGTTCGAGCCTTTTCAGGCCTTTATCCGTCACAATCAATACGCTATGATCGTTACGGATTCCCAATTCGTGATTACTTCCTATAATAAGCGCGCGGAAGAGATGTTAGGCTATACCGAGCGCGAGGTCATGGGCAGAAAATCGTTGCTGCTCTGGCATGATCACGATCAAATCGTCGAGAGATCCAACTATTATTCGGAAAAGCTGAAACGCCACGTCCCACCGGATGAATCCGCGTTGTTCGTTCTCTCCCACAAGGGATTCTTACCCGATTGGGAATGGATTTGGATCGATCGTAAGGGTACGCGCATGCTCGTTACCTTAAATCCAAGCGTCATGCGGCATCCGGACGGCACGACGAAAGGATATGTCCTTATCGCTAGGGACATCAGCGAGATCAAGCAAGCCGTCGCGACGAATACGAGGCTTCTCGAAATTATAGAAAGCGCGCACGATACGATTGCTTCCTTCGATATGCGGGGACATATTTTCTATCTCAATCAAGCGGGACATGCCTTCCTTGGAATAGACTCCCTGACCGAACAAAACAACCTTCTCAGTCAATATATGCCGATTCCCACAACCGTCAGGTTCGCCGATGGGTTAACGGAAGCCCAGAAGAAAGGTTATTGGCAAAGCGAGATCGAGATCATGGGTGCCGCGGGACGAATGCAGACGGCATCGATTACCGTAGTCGCCCACCTGACCGACGATGACCGGAGCACTTATTTCTCTACAATCGTAAGGGATATTTCGGATTTGAAAGAAACTCAGCGTCAGCTTGTCAAGGCCAAAGACGAAGCCGACGATGCCAATGAAGCCAAAAGCTCGTTCCTCGCGCGGATGAGTCACGAGATACGAACTCCGTTGAACGGCATTATCGGATTAACCTACCTGCTTCAACGTTCGGAATTAACCGAGATTCAAGCCGATTATCTACGCCAGGTGTCGGACTCCTCGCAGAATTTGCTCAGAATCTTGAACGACATTCTGGATTTTTCCAAGCTAGAAGCCGATAAACTCTCGCTGGAACGCGTTCCGTTTCGTATCGAGGATTCCGTTCAAAGGCTAAGCGGCATATTCTCCGTTCTTCTGGGTCCTAAACCCGTCGACTTCATCATAAGCGTTGATCGGGAATTGCCCGATTGGATCATCGGGGATCCGACCCGATTGGAGCAAGTTTTGTTGAATCTGGGAAGCAATGCGATAAAATTCACGAATAGGGGCTTAATACAGCTCTCGATCGATCTGATTCAGGTAAGAGACGGATATGCCCGTATCCGCTTTGTCGTGAAGGATACGGGCATCGGCATGACCGAGCAGCAACGGAAGCAATTGTTCCTGCCGTTCGTTCAGGCTGACGAGAAAACAAGCCGCAAATACGGCGGAACCGGACTGGGTCTAGTTATTTCCCATACCCTTATCGAGCGTATGGGTGGCCAAATAACGGCGGATAGCAAGTATCAGGTCGGAAGCAAGTTTCAATTCGATCTCTCGTTTGAGGTCGATAACAAACATGCGGCTTCCTATAAACCGCAATTCGCCGGCTTGAATGTCATCGTACTGGAAGATCAGGTCCAAGTAGCCGAACATTGGCGCGATCTGCTCTATTCTCTCGGTTGCGATGTCATTACGCTATCCACATGGACTCAAGCCTCCTCGCTGATTCACGAAAGCAAGTGGGATCTCATGATCGTGGATATGGAAGCGGGAGACATGCACGGCGAAGAAACTTGGATGGATTGGAAAACCCAATTAAACGCTCACGGATTGAAGGTCATTTCCCACACGACTTTGCTTGGCAGGGATGCCCTACAGCAGTTACCCGACGAGTTCAAGCCAGCCGTGGTTATGGTTAAGCCATTCTCCTCCTTGCATGTTCAACAAGCGCTGCAAGCGGTAGTGAGTTCTTATGAGGAAGCCAAGTTACGGGATGAGGTAATCGTGACGCCTCCAGCTCCGATACGCAGTCGATCCGACTCTACGGGTCAGGAGCCATTGCGAATCATGGTCGTCGACGATCAGATCATTAATCGCTTAGTCGTGAAGCAACTATTGGAGCAGCAAGGATTCGAAGTCGATCAAATGGAGAGCGGACTTAACGCCGTAACCGCTTTGGAGCTGTTAAGAACGGATCTGATTCTCATGGATTTGCACATGCCGGAAATGGACGGCATCGAAGCTACGAAACATATTCGCAAGTTTTACGATGCGGAACGTCTGCCTATCGTCGCATTAACGGCAGACGTTACGAAAGAACAGCATGCCCGATGCTATGCGGCCGGAATGAACGACATCATGACCAAGCCAATCGAACCGGATCACTTATTCGCCGTCTTGAGAAGATGGTTGCCCGTTTCCGATAGCGTTATCGCTCCTCTAAGAACCGAACAACTGGATTCATGGCCGGAGACGCCAGGTCTCCATATAAAACAAGCTTTGCGTCGCTTAGACGGCAAAAGCGCGCTTTACCTGCAGCTGCTGGATAAGTTCATGAAGCAATATTCGGACACGGAGGACAAGCTGGCGGAATTGTTGAAGAGCGGAAATAAACGAGATGCGATTCGGTTGGTTCATTCCTTGAGCGGAGCGGCGGGACACTTAGGGGCATCGAACATTCAGGAGACCGCGACCGCTATGGAAAATGCGCTTCGGGACGAAGGAGATTGGGAAATACTTAAGCAGGATCTCTTCCAATCCATCCAGATCGTAATGGGAACGATCTCCAGTCTCATTCTTCAAAAAAGGAGTTAGACGAACAACGTTCGACATTATATAATAGATTTACAAAGGTAAATGTTAGAAAAGTATGAGCATTCTTAACAAACTCTTAAAGGGTGTGAAGTCATTGACGAGAGTACTTGTTATTGAAGATGATCCTATCATCGGAGAAATGCTCATCCTCTATTTGTCCGAAGAAAACTTCGAAGTGCAGCGCGTCGAATCCGCACGCGAAGGTAGGGTTGCCTTATCGGCCTTCGATCCGGACATCCTGTTGCTTGACTTGATGTTACCGGACGCAAGCGGCATCGAGCTGTGCTCGGATTTCCGACAATTAACAGCGATTCCGATCATAGTCATCTCCATGAAACCTTCCGTCACGGTCCGTATACAAGCGATAAGTTCCGGCGCTGACGATTTCCTTGTTAAACCGTTCAGCATGCAAGAGCTGAAGGTTCGGATGGACGCCGTGTTACGGCGTATGTCGAATCCGGCGATCACGAAACCTCTTGCTATTCAGTCCGTGGAATCGCAAACCGTCGGAGTTCTGCAACAGCAAGGCTTATCATTGGATCTCGAACGCAGGACGATCGTTCTCGACGGCGAGCATATCGAAACGACCTTCTCTGAATACGAGATTATGAAGCTATTCTATCAATATCCTAATCGCGTGTTCAGCCGAGAGGAATTGATTAACGCCGTTCGCGGGATCGACTCGTTCATCAATGACCGCGCGATTGACGTTCACGTGACGAATCTGCGTCGCAAGTTGGAGAAAAATCCTAAGGAACCGCAATTTATCAAAACCGTTTGGGGCGTCGGCTACAAATTTATTAAAGCTTAGATCTCATAGGATACATAACAGGCTCCTTCCCACAGGAGTCTTTTTTGTGCCTACTCCCTTCTTCTTGAACACTAACAATTGCCCCGTAACTTTCCAAACGATTATCGCGCATACTTAGGGATTAGTAAGTATAGTTGGAGGGATTGCCATGACGGGGTGGGAAAAACTTGTTAGCCTTGTTCAAAACATGACTGTTGTAATCGTTTTCATATTGATCGGCAACCGTCTATACCCTTCCCTCATTCATTGGAATCCGTCCATGAGGAAGCTGGTTATCGGCTTGCTATTCGGAGCTGCGGGAGTCTTATCGATGATGATGCCGATTCATGCCGGCGAGGGTTCTATCGTCAGCATAAAGAATATCATAACGGCTTTATCGGCATGGATTGGCGGACCGATATCCGCTATAGTGACTTTGGCGTGCGTTGTCGTCTATCGCGTGTATCTAGGCGGTATAGGGATGCCGGCAGGCGTTGGCGCTTCTGTTTCCGCCGCGCTCATCGGTATATTATTCCAATATTCTCGACATGCCGATCGTAGACATTCTTTCCAACTCGTAAATCCCATAGCTATCGGAATTCTTATATTGCTTAATAGCTTGGCTTGGTCCTGGATGCTTCCCGAAGTAAACCGCAGTTACATGATAAAACACTATTCCGTTATTTTAATTGTCATGTACCCGCTTGCATCGATCTTCTTTCATTACTTCATGAATGTGGAATGGAAAAGGCAAAGAGAATTCATCGTCGATGATATCACGGGTTTTCCGCAATTCAAGCCATTCAAGTCATCCCTACAGAAGCTGATCAAGACGAGAACTCCTTTCGTGCTGACCCTTATTCATATCGATGGATTCAAGACGATAAGCGCCCTGAACACGATGGCCGTTAAGAACGAACTCCTTAAACAAATAAGCAAGAGAATAACGCATTGGCTCCCTGAAGGCGGTTCGGCGTGCAGGTTAGAAGGCGAACAATTTCTGATCTGCCTGGTCGATCCGACCAAGAGGAAGCTTCCTGAATTCGACTCGGAATACTGGAACGAGATGCAAACCTTATTGTCCTCGCCCTATCTCGTCGAGCATCAGTTGTGCCATATTACGATCAGCACCGGAATGAAGTCTTATAACGGGGAAGATATTACGATTGATAGAATGTTGCCCCACGCTTACGCGGCTTTGAAGCATGCCCAAGAAACGGGGGTTAACCAAACCGTTCAATATCATGAGAAGCTGACGGAACAAATTCGTCATCGTACCTTAATTGAGGTATATCTTAGATCTGCGTTAAAGGAAAATCAGCTATCTTTGCAATATCAACCTCAGTATGAATTGCAAACCGGTGCGCTTAGAGGATTCGAAGCTTTGATGAGGTGGAATCATCCGGACTTGGGCTGCATTCCGCCTAGCGACTTTATCCCGGTAGCGGAGGAAACGCGTTTAATTCTTCCGATCGGGCAATGGGCTTTACGTCAAGCCTGCGAGACGTTGCAACGCCTGGCTCCTTCTCCATCCACACTGACGATTTCCGTGAATATATCCGGCATTCAGCTTCTTGACGAGCAGTTTCCGACGCAGGTGTCGAACGCGTTGACGGCGTCTGGCTTACACGCCGAACGGTTAGAACTGGAATTGACCGAGAGCTCGCTTCTGGACACTCTTGACATCGCAGAACGCCAATTAAAGAGCCTGCAAAGCCTTGGCGTACGATTGGCGTTGGATGATTTCGGAAGGGGATTCTCTTCGATGAACTATTTGCGGAAGCTGCCTTTTCATCTTATCAAGATAGATAAAAGCTTCATTCATGATATTGGAAACGCTACCGAACATGAAGTAACAGGTTCAATGATACAATTCATCAAGCAAATGAAGTACGGAATCGTAGCGGAAGGCTTGGAAACATACGAGCAGTTAACCTATTTGAGGAAGCTCCATTGCGACTTCGCCCAAGGATATCTATTCGGCAAACCGCTGCAGGATAATCAGCTCTCTACTCTCATCAATCCGGTATAGAACATCAAAATCGACTACCATCCCATTCTGTCGCGTAACGAAGTTATGTGTCCGACGTGATGACGGCCATGCCATGAATAATTACCGAGCGCGTAATCCAGGCGGGACACCTTCAGTGACTCTGGATGAAAGAAGGTTCTCGCGTAATCAGCGTCTGACATGGAACGGAGCAGGTACACCCAGCGCTCGTGCAGCGCGGCGATAAGCGTCGTGGAGAGCTCCAACGGCGCTTGAGCGGTATCCGCCAGTAATGCCCAACGATCTTCGAAATACGGCCGGATTGCCGGCTGTTCTTCCGTTAATGCGAGTTTAAATCGCATAAAGCTATTCAAATGGCTGTCGGCGATATGATGGGTAACCTGTCTAACCGTCCATCCGTCGGGACGGTAAGGGGTATCCAGCTGTTCGGCGTTAAGTCCCTCCAGCGCCACGTTCAGCCTTGCGGGAAGATCGGCGATATCGGAAATCCAATCCGTCCGTTGTTGCTCGGAGACCGCCCCTTCGAATCGGTAGGGACCGATGGGAAATCTGACATCCGTACTCACTTGACGCGTCACCTTGACTTTCTTCTCGTGTAGTATTTTTTCGACAAAACTTCCCTTGGCTTGCGTGTAAGCTTCGCGATCGTTGCGATAACGTTCGGCTAGCTCGACCTTAAATTGTCCGTAAGCCATCGCCCATTCCCTTCTTTCAAGCAACGCTTCTCGGAATATCAACTGCTCCTCGTAACGCGGCTCTCCTAACAAGAATAGATGAAGGTGAGCAACTCTTCGATCTTCGTCCACTTTCACGAAAAATCTGCGATAAGCTCTTAAATCCAATTCCGGAGGTACGAATTTCCACTCTTCGGCGGACAAAGCTTCTACGATCCGAGGCAATCCGGAGAACGAAGTCGCTTGCGCCATGATGTCGATAATGGGTTTTGCGGGCAATCCGGGTATCGCAGTGCTTCCAATGTGCTCGAAGCCGCTAATGCCGTAAGGCATTAATTGATTTTCCAAACGCGATATCATGCTTTCCCCGATCGTAAGCCATTTTGGATTCGCTTCCGCGAGCCGTACTTCCTCAACCGCCCATTTCGGCCAACGCTCCGAAGAGTAAGACATACCGGTCATCCCCTCTCTTAACTCGCGATTTCCCGCAACGCCGCGACGAACGCGTCCATCTCGTCATCGGTGCCGATGCTTACACGTAAATAACGTTCAATCCTCGGTTTATCGAAATATCTTACGAGAATCCCCCTGTCCTTCAATGTGGCGAATATTTCTTTTGCCGATTGAGACGGGTGCGTCATGAACAGGAAGTTCGCTTTAGACTCTATCACTTCGAATCCGATTTGCCGCACGGCTTCGCACGATCGCTCTCTCGTCGCGATCACTTTCCGATTCGTCTCTTCGAAATAAACCCGATCCTCGATCGACGCGACAGCTCCCGCCAATGCTAGACGATCCAGAGTATACGAGTTGAACGAATTCTTGATTCGGTTTAACCCCTCTATCAAATCCGGATGTCCGAGCGCCATTCCTACGCGCAAACCCGCTAACGATCTCGACTTGGACAACGTCTGTACGACCAACAGATTCGGATAATCCTTCACGAAAGGAACGACGGATTCGCCGCCGAAATCGATATAAGCTTCATCTACGATCACCACTTGTTCCCGGTTAGCGTCTAGGATCTCCCGTAGATAATCCGTCAACATATAACGCGCCGTCGGGGCATTGGGATTCGGAATGACGATGCCCCCGTTCGGAATCCGATACATCGCTGGGTCGATGTTAAAGCTATCGTCCGTTGCGATCGTCTCGTATGGCAATCCGTAAAGCTTCGCGTACACGGGATAGAACGTATAGGTTATATCCGGAAACAGAATCGGCTTAGAAGCGGAGAAAAAAGCCGGAAACGCGAATGCCAATATTTCATCCGATCCGTTTCCTACGAAGATATGCTCCTTGGATAACCCGTAGTAGTCGGCGAGTACCACCCTTAAGTCTTCGCACGTCGGATCCGGGTAAAGTCGCAAATCCGCATTGGCCGCCTCTTGAATAGCCTTGATTGCTTTGGGCGAAGGCGGATACGGATTCTCGTTCGTGTTCAGCTTGATGTATCGTTGATCTTTCGGTTGCTCCCCAGGCACGTAAGGGACAAGCGATGCCGTTAGCTCGCTCCAGTATGAACTCAATCGAATGCTCCTCCTCGTTTGCGACCTCTATTCCATGATTATACAATCCCGAAAGTCTAAGGTCTATTCCGACTTGCTCCAAGGTTGACCAAATACAAACAATATTATATATTGTCTATAAAATAATAAACGATGTAGAGGTGTGTTTGCGTAATGGGCGTGTCCGAATCTTTCTGGAATTCTTCCTTAGAGGAGCTTAAGCAGGGTTATTTACGAGAAAACGAACAATTCGTTTGTCTGCTATGCGGCAAGAAAACGGAAATCGGCATTATCTATCCGGAGGACGGGGTTTACTATGATGCTGAGAAATTCATGCGCCGGCATATTGGCCGATCGCATGAATCGGTATTCGACTTTCTGATCGGCTTGGATAAGAAGCTGACCGGATTGACGGATCACCAGAACAGCCTGCTCCGTCTATTTCATCAAGGAAAAAGCGATAGCGAGATTCAAGAGGAGTTAAGCATCGGCAGCGCGTCCACCATTCGGAACCATCGCTTCGTGCTTAAGGAAAAGGAACGCCAATCCAAGGTGTTCTTGGCGATGATGGAGCTGTTGAAGGATAAGGATCGGCACGCTCCGGAGATCGTTAGCGTTCACCGTACCGCGAGAATGGTCGACGATCGTTACAATGTGACTCAAGACGAAGCGGACAAGGCATTAAAGAAGTATTTTCCGGATGGAACGGACGGTCCTCTAACCAAATTCACGATGAAGGAAAAGCACAAAATCATCGTGATGAGAGAGCTCGTCAAGAGATTCGAGATCGACCGGATCTATACGGAGAAAGAAGTTAACGAAATTCTAAAGACGGCTTACGAAGATTACGCCGTAATCAGACGATATATGATCGAATACGGTTTTCTCGATCGTAAACCTGACGGCAGTCAATATTGGCTTAAAGAATAGGAGCGGTTTCGAATGAAAAGCAAAGAAGATAGAGCGAAATTGGTGCAGCAATATAAGGAAATCCCCATCGAAGCCGGCGTCTACCAGATTAGAAACACGGCTAACGGCAAAGTCTACGTGCATAGCACCCCGAATTTGAGATCTCTTAACGGAAAGACCGCAACGCTGCATTCCGGCACCCACAGAAACAAGTTCCTCCAGACGGAGTGGAACGAATTCGGAGCGGGCGCCTTTGCCTTGGAAGTATTGGAAGTTCTTAAACCGAGCGACAATCCCTTCGTCAATCAGAAAGACGAATTGCGACAGTTAGAGGAACAATGGATCGAGAAGCTTCAACCGTACGGCGATCGCGGTTATCATTCCGTTAAATAGGCGATAGATAGCGAGCAGCTTTAATATCGGTTTCATCGAATCGATCACCCTTGGATTGCAGCAACGTGAGATTCTCTCCCTCCGCCCCCATCCACTTTACGCCGAGCACCAAACCTTCGGCGGGCGGCGAACAGGAATGAGAACATGTCCGGCGAGATGACGCCTTGGTCGTCTACTCGCCAAGTCGAATTCTCGTTATAGGTTGCCGGATAATCCATAAACGTCCAATTGCCTTGCTCCAGAACAGCCAAGCTGGCCAACATTTGATCTTCTTGCCGTTCGAATTGAACCAAGTAGATCTGTTGGCCTATTTGGGTCGAGGCGATCAACCAACTGCTGGCGACCTCCCTCCCATGCGATTCCGCTATCGCCTTCGAAATACCCATAGGCGGAGTCAGCGGCTTCTGCGGCGCGATAGGAATGAGCGATTTCAGATCGACGCTTGCATCTTGGATTAAATAGTAACTCGCGTCGGCGACCGCTTCACCGGAGACGACCTCGTAGATGGACCCTTCCAGATTATCGAAATTATTGGCGGCTTGTCGTCCATTGTCCTTGTCGGTCCGGGATTGATGCTCGACGTAACGAATCGTAAGAACTTGACCATATTCTCCGATTGCCGTATTCATCTCCTTCATGATTTCGGAAGACGGACTCTCGCCCTCCTGACCCCCGATCGATATCAGACGCGATCCATCCTTATCCGCAAAAGCGAACGTATTCGCCAGTTGCTCGATGTCAAGCAGACTAGCTGCATCAGGCGATGACTCGGATGTCGGCGTCGCGGATGGAGTTGCCGTCGTCGAACTCGTTGGAGACGCGGACGCGGATTCCTCTTGCGAAGGTTGCGTAGCGTTATCCGCCGCATCGTTCCCCCCGCAGCCCGTCAACAACAGCCCGACGGTTAGAATTAACAGTATCATCTTGTACATTTTCGTTCCTCCTAATGAACTTGTCTTCCCGAAGCCGATGGCTTCTTCTATTATACCCGTCCTTCCGATCCGAACGGAAATCGTTGAGTTTTCACCCATATGGAGATTATAATAAAAATTAGTGTGCATAATCCGAACTATCGAGAAAAAGGTGTCTATTCATGAGTATACTAACGGTTAAAAATTTAACTCACGGTTTCGGCGACCGTGCCATATTCAACGACGTTTCCTTCCGTCTGCTCAAAGGCGAGCACGTAGGACTGATCGGCGCCAACGGCGAAGGCAAATCCACGTTCATGAACATCATTACGGGAAGCCTGGAGCCGGATGCGGGCAAAGTCGAATGGTCGAAGAAGGTTCGAGTCGGGTATCTGGATCAGCATTCCGTCCTGCATAAGGGAATGACGATTCGCGACGTACTCCGCGGCGCTTTCCAGTATTTAATGGATCTCGAGACCGAAATGAATGAAATGTACGACAAGATGGGAACGGCGACGCCGGAAGAACTGGAAGTATTGCTCGAAGAAGTCGGAACGATCCAGGATACGCTGACGTCGAACGATTTCTATCTGATCGATGCTAAAGTCGAAGAAATCGCCCGCGGTCTCGGACTTGGAGATATCGGATTGGACCGGGACGTTCATGATCTTAGCGGCGGCCAGCGCACGAAGGTACTGCTCGCGAAGCTGTTGCTCGAGAAACCCGACATTCTGCTTCTCGATGAGCCGACGAACTACTTAGACGAGCAGCATATCGAGTGGCTTAAACGTTATCTGCAGGAATACGAGAATGCCTTCATCCTCGTATCCCATGATATCCCCTTCTTGAATAGCGTAATCAACTTGATTTACCACATGGGCAATCAAGAGATCAACCGTTATGTCGGCGATTACGACAACTTCCTCTTGCTGCACGAAGCCAAGAAGCAGCAGTTGGAATCGGCGTTCAAGCGCCAGCAGCAAGAAATCGACGATCTCAAGGATTTCGTGGCTCGCAACAAAGCTCGCGTATCCACGCGCAACATGGCGATGTCCAGACAGAAGAAGCTGGATAATATGGACATCATCGAGCTTGCGCGCGAGAAACCGAAACCGGAGTTTCGGTTTAAGGAAGCCCGGACATCCGGTCGTCTTATTTTCGAAGCTAAAAATCTGGTCATCGGTTACGAAGAGCCGCTGTGCCGCAATATCGATTTGTTGATGGAACGCGGACAGAAGATCGCCATCGTCGGAGCTAACGGAATCGGTAAAACAACTTTGCTTAGAAGCTTACTAGGCGAGATCCCTGCGCTTTCCGGTTCGGTTAAGCAAGGAGACAATCTATTTACCGGATATTTCGAGCAAGAAATTAAGGGCGGAGCGGACGAAACCTGCATCGAGGCCGTATGGAAGAACTTCCCTTCGATGACTCAGTTCGAGGTTCGCGCGGCGCTTGCAAAGTGCGGATTAACGACCAAACATATCGAGAGCAAGGTTTCCGTCTTAAGCGGAGGCGAGAAAGCCAAGGTTCGGTTATGCAACTTAATTAACAAAGAAACGAACCTGCTCGTGCTCGATGAGCCGACCAATCACCTTGACGTCGATGCCAAGGATGAATTGCAACGCGCCTTGCAAGCTTATAAAGGGAGCATTCTTCTCATCAGCCATGAACCTGAATTTTATCGGGAAGTGGCGACGGAAATATGGAATTGCGAATCTTGGACGACCAAGGTTTTCTAAAATAACGAGGACTGCCTTTCAAGTCGAAGACTTGGAGGGCAGTCCTTTTCTATGAAGTATGAATAGCGGTTATATTTTCTTGCCCATCATGACTAGATCCCTATCGATTCCGTCCAGGTTCGCCACTCCGGGAAGCAATCCCCATTGCTCGAAGCCGAATTTCCTAAGCAAAGACAAGCTAGGCCCGTTGTGACCGAATACGAGCGCTACGATATTCCGAATGTCCAATCGCGGGCATTCTTCGAGCGCCTTCCGTAGAAATACGCTCCCGATTCCCTTGGAGCGGTGACTTGGCGAAATATAGATGCTGATCTCCGCCGTCGCATCGTATGCCGCGCGGCTATGGAACGAAGAGAAGCTTAGCCAAGCAATTATATGGCCCTCCTCCTTCATTACCCATAGCGGTCTGCGAAACTCGGAATGCTCGTCGAACCATTTCTCTCGGCTCTCTACGGTAACCGGCTCTAAGTCGGCCGTCACCATGCGGCTATCGATCGTCGTATTGTAAATGTCGACGATAGAGGCCAAATCCTCTCTGGAGGCGTGAACGATTTCGTAATTCGCGTATTGCATTTGCGGTATCTCCATTCGTATATATTATTCTCCTAATCCCGGCTTTGAAGCCAGTCATTCAGCAGACGCTCCTCTTTTGCCGCATCCATGCCGGCTCCCACCCTGCGATCTGCGATATCTCTTGAGAGATCCCACTGCAAGGTATCGAGTATCGTGTCCTTAAGCGGCCTGAATGTAAGACCCGCTGCCAGCGCTTTCTCCGCATTTACGGACAACAAGTGACGAACTTGTTCGGTCTCGCCTACGCCCGGTATCCACAACGGCATTTCGATCCAAGGACCGATTCCATTCTTCAACAGAAAGTCGTTGTCGACCCATACGAGCTCCGAATCGCTGCCGACGGCTTGCCGGCATTGGTCCAAGAAGGAAGCCATCGTTAGCTTTCCTGTTGGACCTGCAGCGTTATAGACGCCAGTCGCTTTGCTTTCGATCATCCGAATCGTCCAGTCTGCTAAATCCCTTGCGTCGATGATTTGAACGGATGCGTCGGGGGTTCCGGGAGCGAGAACTTGACATCCGCGTCTTATCCGCGACGGCCAATAGGTAAACCGATCGGTGGGATCCAACGGACCTACGATCAATCCCGGTCTGATGACCAACGCGCGGCCGGGCATTTCCTGTTCTACCGCTTGCTCGCATAAAGCTTTCAGCTGTCCGTATGCGGAACCTACGTCTTCCGTGGAGGGATCCGACAACGTTCCGATCGTTCCCGTTTCGTCGATTCCGGGAGTAAGGAAATCCCGATAAACCGATACGCTCGAGATAAAGGTATAATGATCAGTTACCGTCGCCAACAGCTTGGCGGATAATCTTACGACTCTTGGCACGTAACCGGAAGTGTCGATGACCGCGTCCCATCGCTTACCGGCCAAGGCATCCAGATTTCCGTCACGATTGCCGATCAGTTTCTCGACTCCATCGGGTACAGATTCAGCGCGCGTAATCCCTCTGGAAAATATCGTGACTTCATGCCCTGCTCTCACGGCGCTGTGTACAAGGTGATGGCCGAGGAAGACAGTTCCGCCTAATATTAATATTTTCATGGTTAACCTCCAATGCGAACACCGAATCTCTCATTTAATTATCGCACTCGCCGATTATTCTCATGAACTTCGCTTCCGTCTCGGATTTGAACTCGGGGACACGATGGATATGATTATAATAGCTGAAGGTAAACTTGAAATGGTGTCCGTAATCCCAATCGTGATGACTATGATCAATTCGCCAGAATGGCTCCGATAGCGGCGAAAGCTTTCCTGGCTTCGCCTCGACAAGCGGCTTCCGGTCTACCGGCGAAATAAGCTTGATGGAATCGTCCGTTGCCCAATCTCGGCTTTTCCTCAACGCTTTGACCAGTTGCAATAACGGGACCAAACCTCTGAGGAATAAGAACTCATACCCCAAGTCATACAAGATGTTAAGAGCATGGGAGAATGTGAGAAGATGCCCGATTAGATCGTGATGGGCCTCGGCGCGGTAAATGACTTCGATTTCGGATAACTCCCGAAGGATGAATTCCGATAACTGCTTAGGGGTAAGTATGCTCGGAATTCGATCATCCTCGCTTATCGTCAGCCTCTTCACCTCGGATGCGGAATAACCGATCCAGGATCTTCCGGGTATGGTTGAAGCGAATGACCGTACAAGTCCTCCAATTTCATTAATATCGTTAATCTTCCCCCACCCGTTCAGTTCCCGTATCGCTTTTAGGCTCAAGGCAGCATAAATGGCGTTATGCCCGACCCAATGCAGGCTATCAATCGTCGACTCCAATGCTTCGACGATAGCCTCCTCCGCACTGGCTGCATCGACTGCGGGAATTGCCGCTATATTCTCGGTTAATCGATTTTTCTCCACCATGAATAAAGCTTGCTTCGCCATACTGCGTGCGGCTTCGTCGGACATCCGATTCTCATTCGCCAAGAATGCGCACGCTATCGCTGCCGCGCCGTAATGAGCGTGCCAGATGTCTCCCGTCTTCCCGCGACAGGAAGAGATGATCGAGAGTCCTTCGCTTAACAATCGGCGTTCATTCATATTCTTCTTTCACCAACCCTTTTGAAGCAACTCGCCTAACAAGCTTTCATTGATTATAACGCAAACAAGCCGACTACGGGAATGAGAACCTGCGTCGGACCTCGGTAATTATAGCGACTTAACGGCGGCTACCACGCTTCGGCCATTGATGGATCCAAACCGAAGCACTCGAGGAAGAGCCCGTATAATCTCGCGCAGTTTTCCTCTCCCCCGCAGAAAGAGGGAGATAAGGCAACGCTGATCAAGTCATAGGGATAGAGATCGCGTAAGAAGCTAAGCTCCTCCTTGATTTGCCAATCCGGCTTCAGCGACGGATCCAAGGGATCGATTAAATTCGCTTTGAAGACGTCCAAATCCAGATCCAGAATGACCGAACCCGGTAGCGGGAACATTTCCTCTCTAGCATCGGCGTCAGCTTGGATACTCTGTCGCAATGCAGCTATCGACTCGAATCTTAGACCAGTATAATCTCTCTCTTCTAGAAGCTGCTTAATTGGTTTCAACTGTTCGCCATTAAGATCCCACTCGGATAAATCGAAAGGATCGGAAGCATCGTTATCCTTGGGACATACATAGACGATCCGATTGATCGTTCTCGCCGCGAATCCGGCCCATATGAAGTTGTCGATCTCAAGTCCTGCAGCGACGTTCATATAATCGTCGATTTCCTTCATTTCATGCAGTCCGGGTACCACAACTCCGTCCCATGTGTCGTCCAGATGCGCGTCGACATGCAGCAATGTCGTTGGAGCGATTGTCCAATCCCGGTTCCGTGCCATGGCCCAAGCGGCGAAAGCCCACTGATGATTCCTTGAAACAAATACTCTTCGTTCCGGAAACGAGACTCTGTAGTCGTGATCGAACATCGATTATTTCTTCTCCCTTTCACTCGAATCCGCTTATTTGCGCTTTGGATTTCGTTTATTCAAATAAGCGTCGCCGACTACGCTCTCGATTTCTTCCCAGCTTACATCGCGATCCAACCGCACTCCGACCCAACCGAGATGGGCGACATACGGCGGTAAAAAATAGATCTCGGGTTCGGACTGAATGAGCGTGGATCGCACGTCGGAAGTAGAAGCGCACCACAGCGCTAATCTGCCGTCGCCATGATGATTGTCGCGATATTGCACGAACATCTTCTTGTCTTTGAAGAAAAACGTAGGAGCCCCGTGACTATCCCGTTCGCTTGTATCGGGAAAAGATAAGCATAACCGTCTGATCCGTCCCAGCCATTCCGAGTCCATTCGTTATTTAATCCCCCTTAGATCTCCTCAGATCATCCATCAACCGTTAACCCCTGTACGCCTTCACTTCGTGAAATCACTCCTACTCTCTCTTTCTATTCGATGGTCTTACGCCGAATACCTCTCGTCATAAGAAATGGAACACCTCGCCGAGTCCGGCAAGATGTTCCACTCCACTTCCTATAACGTTCATTATCCGCCGTAGAAGTTACGAATCCAACGATGCGCTTTAAGCTTTTGAACTTGATCGCTCGGAAGGCCGAGACCGTCTCCGACCTTCATGTTCCGCTCTACGTTGCGCACGGTACGCATTCCCGGAATAACCGTGGATACCGCAGGATGGCTCAATACGTAACGAAGCGCCGTTTCAGCCATTTGCTCTTGTTCGATGCCTAGATCCGAAGTAATACGATTAACCCTGTCGAACACTTCTTGTTTGCGATCGCCCCGGAAGTAACCTTCGCGGAAGTCGCCGCTTTCGAACTTCGTGTCCGGAGTAATCGTTCCCGTTAAACCGCCTTCATCAAGCGCAACGCGGACAATGACTCCAACGTTGTGTTTTATGCAAGCAGCCAATAATTCGTCCTCAGGGCTTTGCTCGAAAATATTGTAGATCACTTGAACGGTGTCGACCAAACCGGTTTCGATCAGTTTAATCGCGTTCGCCGGCTGATGATCGTTAATCGAGACTCCGAAGTGCTTAATCTTGCCATGTTCCTTCAACTTCCTAATGCCTTCCATCCAATCTCCATGGCCGACCCATTCATCGGACCACACGTGGAATTGTTGGACATCAATCGTGTCCAAACCTAGATTTTGTAAGCTTTGCTCAGTAGATTTGATGACATGTTCGGCAGGGAAGGCATCTTCCGCGGGAACCCCGGCGCGAGCTGGCCATTGATAGTTCTTCGGCGGGATCTTAGTCGCCACGTAAATTTTCTCCGAATGTTCCCTCACGGCTTGGCCGACAAGCTTCTCGCTGTGCCCTTCCCCGTAACCGATAGCCGTATCGATGAAGTTCAAGCCTAATTCGATCGATCTGTTCAGAGCTTTGAGAGATTCGTCATCGGATGCGCCGACCCAAGCGGATTTACCGATTCCCCATGCACCGTAACCTACTTCCGATACCTTCAACCCTGTTTTACCTAACGTTCTATAATTCATTGGATTTCCTCCTGGCTTCTATTTAATTAATGTTATTAAACAACGGGCGAACAACCAACGGCATCCAACCGACGCTTAGCTTCGACGTACACTTGATCGGAAAGAGCTCCTTTTTGTGCAAATTTGACATTCTCCGCCAAATGAACCTGATTTTTCGTTCCGACTATCGTCGTGGATAATTGAGGATGCGTGAGCGTGTATCTCAGCAAGAAACCCGTGCGGCTTTCCCCTTCCTCTAGAAGCTCGTCCAGTCCTGCTTTTTCCCATGTATCCCATCGATCCGCTTGGCCTAATCCAGCGCCGGGTTCTCCTCGGCCGACGCCGCCGCGAACGATAATTCCCGCGCCGCTTTCTCCTGCAATCCGAATCAAGTCTTCATGCTCCCTCTCCAATGCGGAATAAGGGATTTGGAACGTATCGTAATTTTCGGAGTCGATATAAGTCGTTATGTGCGGCAAATAGGTAGAGATGCCGATCCAACGGACTTTGCCGGTCGCTTGGATTTCCTTGAGTACGTCGACTAGCCGTCCGTCTTCCGTCTGCTGGACGGTAGGACCGTGGAGCTGCAGTAAGTCGATATAATCCGTTCTCATCCGGCTTAAGCTCGTATCGATATTGTGTAACAGGTTGTCCCTAGTCCATACATGCGGTGTCTCGTCGTGATCTCCATGATCGACTAACGTACATCCGCATTTGGTTGCCAGAATATATTCTTTCCTCCTGTGACTGATAAATCGGCCGATGAGCTCCTCGCTCCGTCCGTAATCATAGGCCGTATCTATGAAGTTGATGCCGCTATCCAGAACCGCGTTCAAGATCGTCTCCGACTCGGAATCGGTAACAGGCCGTCCGTTCCATACCCGAGGTCCGCGAATTTCCATCGCTCCAAAGCCTAACTTAGTGACTTCAAGGCCTGTCCTGCCCAATATCGCTCGTTCCATCTTTCTTCACGCTCCTTCTTTTGCTTTATCGCGCCAATTCTAATTGTAATGTAAATGGCTACGGAGGATAAGAGCTGAAAAAGAGTTGCGTTAGTTACCTAAAGGTTACTGTTCCCGATTTTTAATCGTTCGCATACAGTAGCCCCATTATCTGCATCCTAATCCGGAGAAAGATCAAGGAGCGTGACCTATGACGATTACCTCGCCGAATTGCGATTTTTCGCCAATGAAAAAAATCATCAAGGAAGACATTCTTGAAATGATTGCTACTCTGCACGAGCTCCTGGGAAACATTGACAATGAGGACGAATGTACGCTCGGAGAGTTTGAGAAGGTCAAGAAAAACTTCCTTCACATCGAATCGAGCGCCGCGACCTTTTACCTGAATTGTTATTTATCTCCGTACATCGAAAGATACATGGACTTGTCCCTAACGATCCAAACCTTGTCCGAACGCAGGCACGGAGCTTTGATCGCGGTGGAAAGAAGCGATTCCCTGGATATATTTCTTCAACCGGGCATTCATGTCGGAGCTCCCGTTACCCACACCTTGCTGGAGTCCATTTTTTATCCCGGGAGTCCTCTGCACGACGGCGCGGTCCTTATCCGAGCGAATCAAATCGTCTCCGCTAAGAACATCTTACCGTTGACTTCGACTCAGAATAACGATCGAATCACGGGCACCCGTCATCGCGCGGCCGTCGGTTTGACCGAGCTTAGCGATGCCATCGTACTGGTCGTTTCGGAAGAGACGGGCAAAGCCTCCTTCGCCAACAAAGGACAGTTGTACCCGGTGATCACACCTTAGCGGTACTCGGGACAGTCGAATTCCGATTATTCCGACTGCCCTTGGACGATACTACTGGCTAGAATAATCATCATTGACCGGTAAGCCGGAAATGGTCGCTCCTATAACCGTTAAAATGTCTGTTTAGTTCAGGGAGGACCATTATGGAAGCCCGTAAGAAATGGGATTTGCTTTCGATCGCCTCTATCCCATTAACGATGACGCTCGCTAACTCCATGCTTATTCCCGTTTTACCCGCGATGCAGAAAGCGCTTCGCATTTCGGCTCTTCAAGCGAGCCTCATCATTACCGCTTATGCCGCAGTAGCTATCCTGTTTATTCCCATCGCCGGGTATCTTTCCGATCGTTATAGTCGTAAAGCGGTTATCTTGCCTTCTTTGCTCCTCGTTTCCATCGCCGGCGTCGGCGCAGGCTTGGCGGCGCTGTGGCCCGATAATGCCTATAGATACATTTTAATTGCCAGACTGGTGCAAGGATTGGGCTCCTCGGGTTGTTTTCCGGTCGTATTGCCGTTGGTAGGCGATTTGTTCAAGAATGACGAAGATGTCAGCAGCGGGCTTGGTTTAGTGGAAACCGCGAACACTTTCGGCAAGGTTATTAGTCCGATCATCGGGGCAGCTCTTGCGATTTGGACATGGTATATTCCTTTTTTCGCGATTCCGATATTCAGCATGCTCTCCTTTTTCCTGGTACTCTTCCTAGTCAAACCCGCTGCGAACAAGAAAAAGCAACAGAAGCCGATCAGTCCCGCCAAATTTCTTAAAGCCATACTTGCCCTTCTTCGCATGAAAGGAAAATGGTTATATGGGATATTCGCGATCGGCGGCATCTGCATGTTCATTATTTTCGGCAGCTTGTTTTTCTTGTCCGAAACTTTGGAAAGCCGCGGCATTAAACCGATAATCAAAGGATTAATTCTCGCCGTTCCGCTAGCTTGTTTGTGTTTAGTTTCGTTCTTGAGCGGAAAATGGATCGGTCAAAACAAACAAACGATGAAATGGACCAGCTTCATCGGGTTAACGTTAGCAGCAATCGTTTTATTCCTTCTTGGGATTGTCGAATGGGATCAAACATGGTGGGTCGTATTGATGCTCGCTTTCGCGTCCGCTGGAATCGGGGCAGCGCTGCCCAGTCTCGACGCGCTCATTACGGAAGGTATCGACCAGAAGCAGCGGGGGACGGTCACTTCGCTATATAGCAGCATGAGATTTATAGGGGTAGCGGCCGGACCGCCGGTCAGCGCTCTGCTCTTACGGGGCTCGATGTCCGCGTTGTTCTACGTTATCGCGATTGCGGCACTGCTCGCTGCGTTGATCAATGCCATCTTCATAAGGCCGGGACATCGTCTATACTAAGTATGCCAAATAGAAAAAACGCAATGCGGCTGAACCTCGCATTGCGTTTGTTTAGTTTAAATGGATGGCATGACGTTGCCGCCGCTAACGGGTATATAAGCTCCCGTTATGAAACTCGCCAGATCCGAAGCCAAGAAAGCAACGACGTTCGCGATCTCTTGGTCGGTACCCCTGCGTTTCAATGGAACGGATTGTTCATACGATTCGCTACGCTCGGTATTATTCTCGCGATCCCGTTCGCTGATCGTCCAACCCGGGGCGACTTGGTTAACGGTGATTTGATGTTCCCCGATTTCCTTGGCCAGAATGCGATAGATTCCATCCATTCCTCTCTTACCGGAAACGTACGCGGATTGAGTCGGGAAGTTCTGCATCACGCATTCCGTGTTGATTCCGACGAATCTTCCCCATTTCCGCTCGATCATCGAAGGGGCGAACGCTTTCGCTAGATATACGCTTTGCATGACACAGGAATCGAACTGACTTGCGTAGTCTTCCGGAGCTTGTTCCAAAATGCTCGTCCATTTGTACTGCACGACGGCATTCGCGACGACGATATCTACCGTTCCCAGCTGTTCTTCAATCTTATTCTTCATGGATACAATCGAATCCAGATTCGTAATGTCCGCATGGACGATTGTAGCGCGTCTTCCATAGGATTGAATTTCGTCTTGGAGCTGGAGAGCTTGCGCCTCGTTGCTGCGATAATGAATGGCGATATTCGCGCCGCATTTTGCTAACGTTCTCGCCATCACTCTTCCGAGTTGACCCGTTGCGCCGGTAATGAGGGCCGTTTTATTGGTCATATCGATTTGCATGGATATATTCCCCTTTCCTTAGTCACTATTCATGATAGGCAACTTCGGAATAAATAACAATAAGAAAACGCTAACGTCACAGTCAGATAATTAGAATGGTAATCATCGTTATTGGTGCATTTGAGCAATTTTGCAATGAAAGTAGATATCACTATTGATCGTATTTAGGAAAGGAATAGACCAAAACGTGACCAATAGGAATAAAAAACATCTTTATCCAGCTTAAAACTTGAACATGCCTCAAGAATACATTGAATAACATCGTATTTGAAATGAATAACTCTCACCGTTGGCTTCGGGACGGCAGTATACGTTTGGACGATCTATCAGATGAGTATAATGGAACCCAATCATTTTATACTTTCTGATCGTACAAAAAAAGCACCCAGCGATGGGTGCTTTCTCGTTTCTCCGGCCTGGCAACGTCCTACTCTCCCAGGACCCTGCGGTCCAAGTACCATTGGCGCTGGAGGGCTTAACGGTCGTG
>NZ_QRDY01000021.1 GCF_003386205.1 Cohnella lupini | reverse complement strand
GGAACGTCGTAAGCTTTTAAAAAACGTCAAGTTCAAAAACGGGGTGGCGGGCATTTTTTTTGCTTTTTTGAGGTACTCCATTTTCGTATAATCTCGGCTCCAATCGTCATCGATGGACGGAGATAGTTCGTTTTCGTTACTATCTCGGCTCCAATCGACTTCTGCGGGCGGAATTTGGCGGACATCGTACGACCTCGCCGATTCGCCGATTCGGCTTTTCGATCCCCCGGAATTACGTTACAATGGAACGATAACAGATTCGACATTATTTGCTCTAGAGAGAAAAGGAGAAAATATACCATGCCTTACCGCCTAATTGCCATGGATCTCGACGACACGCTGCTGACCGACGAGCTTACGGTGTCCGATAAGACGCGCAAAGCCATGACCGACGCTATCGCGCTCGGAGCCCATCTCACTATCGCGACGGGAAGAATGTTCGATTCCGCGCAGAAAATCGCCCGTCAAGTCGGCTTGAACGTGCCGATCATTACTTACCAAGGCTCGCTGATCAAAAATCTGCTCGACGAGGAAATCCTCTACGAACGTTCCGTTCCGGTCGACGTCGCCAAGCAGCTATATGCCTACTGCCAGGAGCATGGCCTGCATCTGCAAAGCTACATCTCCGATAAGCTATACGTTTCCGAAGACGGCGACAAGATCAAAGGCTATGCCAAGCAATCTAACATCCCTTACACGGTCGTTACGGATTTCGGCACCATCGTCAGCCAAGAAAATCAAACGAAATTGCTCATCATCGACGAACCCGCGAAGCTGGACGCGCTGCTTCCCGAGCTTAAATCGTTGTTCGGTTCCCGAGTGCACTTGACGAAATCGAAACCCAACTATCTGGAGTTCATGCATCCGGAAGGTACGAAAGGCCATGCGCTGCGCTTCCTCGCCGCCCACTACGGCATTCCGATGGATGAAACGATAGCGATGGGAGACGCCATGAACGACCACGAGATGGTTAACGCGGCAGGTCTCGGAGTCGCGATGGCAAACGCGGTACCCGCGTTAAAAGAAATCGCCGACTTCATCACCTTCAGCAACAACGACGATGGCGTCGCGCACGTTCTTCAGAAGTTCGTATTGAACGCATAACGGCAAAAAGCTGTCTCAAAAGTCACTATGACTTGAGACAGCTTTTTATTTATAACAGTCTACTGGCTGGCAAGAGCGTTCCGAGTCGCCAATATATATTTAGAAGTATCCAGCGGATTAACTCCCCGCCTAATTCTCTCGGCTTTCACGTCCGGCGGACAATCCTCGTAACCGTCGAAGAAAGTAGTCAGCGTGCCTCGACCCTTGGTCATCGAGCCAAGACGGGCCGGGAACTCGAGCGAGGTCGCCACCGGTAACCTTCCCTGTATTTCCATGCGCCCCTGCTTCACGATCGGAGTATCGAATTCCCCGCGCATGACGACAAGCTCGCTCATAAGCTTACCCCCGAACTCCTCCGGCGTCGATAAGCGAAACCGCAGCATCGGCTCCAGAAGCTTCGTTCCCGTATTGCTCAACCCGTCCATAATTCCCATCGGAGTAGCGATGACGAAATCCAACGGATGCGTATGCCAGACGTGATGCTCTCCTTCGATTAAAGTCACCTTCAAATCCGTCACGGGCCACCCCCGCAAACCTTGCTCAAGCGCCATCGGCACCCGCCTTGCTACCTCGTTCTGATAGCTGTCCAGAAGCTTCTCCGATCTGACGTTAGAGCTGTAAGTCATGCCGCTTCCCCGCTCTCCCGGCTCGATAACGAACCGCAAGATCGCCCAGCAAGGCTTGGGCATCGTATAAGCGACGAACCCTTCTCCCGGGCGAACGGGAGTTTCCTTATAGATTACGGTAGGAGAACCGAACATTACCTCCAGACCGAAGCGACTCTTGAGCATATGGCCGAGCACTTCCACTTGTATCGGCCCCATGACTCTTAAATGAAGCTCTCTGTCATCTTGAAGCCATTGCGTGTCGAGATGGGGATCTTCATCCGCCAGCTCGTGGAACGCCGCAACGACCGCGGGATATTCCGCTTCGTTGCGCCAATGCACCTGAACCGTCAACAAAGGCTCCGCGAGCCGCCTCTCTTCCGGAACACCTCCCGTATCGCCGATGATATCCCCGATTCTGACTCGGCTCCAACCGCACACGACGGCGATATCTCCGGCCTTCAATATGCCGACGTCCTCGCTCCGCTTTCCGTCGACCTTGCGAATCTGCGTAATCTTCTCGTCGATATCGAGCAGGCGATTGTGCACCGTATCTCGATTGCGCAACGTTCCTCCGTACAATCTGACATAAGCTAGACGACCCATCGTTGGATCCTTGTCCAGCTTGAACACGACGCCGGATAAAGGCGCATTCTCCTCGCCTGAGGGCGGAGGCAGCAAATCGACGATCGCATCCATCAGCTTGTCTATTCCTAAGCCTCGGTTGGCCGCTCCGAAAAGTATAGGATATAACTTAGCCTCGCTTACGCTCGTCCTAAGCGCGGACACTAACTCTTCATTAGCGAGGGTTCCTAGTTCAAAGTAACGCTGAAGCAAGGCATCGTCCTGCTCGGCGATTGTCTCCATGAGCCTTTCCCTGTCGGCTGACAGAGCTGCCGGTATGGATACATCCTCTCCCTCGCCTGTCTTGAGCAAATCGATAACGGATGCAAACCCGGCCTCGACTCCATCCGGAACCTGAATAGGAACCGCGCCGGCGGCTAACAACCGATGAATCCCGTTAACCGTTCTAGTCGGATCTGCGCCTATTCGATCCAATTTGTTCACGTAGATTAGAGTCGGAATTCTCATATCCCTTAAAGCCTGCCAGATAACCTCCGTCTGAGCCTGAACGCCTTCGACCGCGGAAACGATCAATACCGCTCCGTCCATGACCCTTAGCGAACGTTCCACTTCGGATAGAAAATCGACATGACCCGGGGTATCCACCAAATTAACGCGAACGCCTTTCCATTCGAATTCGGTGACCGCGGACCGGACGGATATTCCTCTCGTTCGTTCTACATCGAGCCAATCCGTCTGGGCGGTGCCGTTGTCCACGCTGCCTAAGGAGCGAATTCGCCCGCTGAGGTATAAAATCTGTTCGGTCGTCGTCGTCTTGCCCGCGTCGACGTGGGCGAATATTCCGACGTTTCGCAAATCCGTCCGCATATCGCGTCACCTCCACAAACCGGCTCACCCGATCTAACGATCGGGTGAGCCGGTTTAATCGATCTATTTTGTCATACTCCGAGCTTCTTCTCCATCGTAAGCGCCTTAACCGTTCCCGCCGGACGAACGACGAGCTCTTGATTCACGATCTCGTAGCCCATGTCCTGATACAGCACCAGGTTATTCTGCACGGATTGCCTTACTTTGCAACGGCTGATGTTCATGCCCTTGGTAATGCCTTGCTTCTCGATCCATTTCACCAACTGCTTGGCATAACCTCTTCTGCGCCGATTAGGCACGACGGACAAGCGGTAGAAGTAAATGGCGTCCCCGTCGTACTTGAACCTGACCATCGCCGTAGCGGTATCGTCCTCGTACAGGATGGCCGCGAACTCGCTTTGCTCCTTAAGCGCTTGGGCAATCGATTCGTCCGTTTCCTCGAGGGCGCTGGATGGCGGAATCGCGGTTCTGTATTCTTCGAACGCGATCATCATGAGCGAGTAAATCGTATCCGAATCTTCGGGCGTCGCTTCGCGTATGTACACTTCCGGATCTTTCTTAAGCTTAGGCTGGGTTTTCGCTTGGGGAACGACCTGCTCCTTGCGCACTTCGTCGGATTGTCCTTCCGTCGCTTCCGCTTCCGTCTCGATTACTTCTGCCGCCGGTTCTTCTCTCGTAACGCCAATGCCGCGGAAGTAGTTCCTGGTCGGGCGAAGAATGACCAATAGAATAAGAATGACCGAGAGGAAAAATTGAATGGGATTCGCTAAATAGGAAAGCACGAAGACGACGAACGTAATGATAATCGTCGGCAGGAATCTTCTCTTATTGATGAGATAAATCATGAATGCCATCGACAGGATGCTGACCAAGGAAAGCATGATGATCAGATTCTTGTTTTCCTCGACGCTCGGTTCCAAATCCTTCGAATTAAGGAAAGCGAATAATCCGACTACGAAAAAAGCGATCTTGAAATACAAAATGAAATTCATGATCCGAATGCTGGTTGGTTTTAACAATGTGAGTCCTCCCTATTTGCTGTCCTACAATGATTTCGTCGGAATAGTCCGCGTTTCCTGTTCTAATCCATTATTATAGCAAAAAAAACGGCCGAAAGTTATCCCGACCTCCATTACATGATTAGCCAAACACACAAGAGCTATCCGATTCCCATAGTATGTATAAACAAAGAACCCAAAGGAAGTGTTCAGATGCAATTCGAATCTAACTTGAGATCGAATATCGTCGAGGCGGCCAGAGACTTAAGCAAGGGCGGAACGAGGTTCGCGACGTTCAGGACGTCCTTCTGCAACAAACAGTATTGGCACTTAACGAACGAGGGAGGCTTCTTGCTCCGAAACGAAGTACCGCCGAGCGTCGGTATTCGGGATATTTTCCTAAACGGGCCGAAATACGGCTTCGAATGCGCGACCTCCATCATCATCGTGTTGTATAAGGGGGTCTTGGATACGATCGGCGATACCGAATTCGACAGGCTGTTCCCGAACTTGCTCTTGCACAGTTGGTATACCGACAGCGATCTAGGTCTCACGCAAGACGACGCGGGCAGCCAATATGCCAGGCCGGGCGACGTTCTCTATTTCAAAAACCCCGAGGTCAATCCGGATAAAATGGAATGGCAGGGGGAAAACGTCGTCAAGATGGGCGAAGACCTCTATTACGGCCACGGCGTCGGCATTAAACCCGCCGCCGGAATCATAGCGGCGCTCAACAAAAATCGGGTGCCCGGCGCAACCGTATCGGCGTATTTACTGGACCAAGTCACATACCCCGACTATACTTATTTATCTCAGTTCGTCCCCGCGAACGTCCGCTTGTATTACAATGCTGCCCAAAGGCGAACGGAGCTTGGCCTGGCCGACGCTGTTTCCGCCCGAATCGGTTCGCTGAGATTCATTAAACGGCACAGTGTCAGATAACGATCGACGGTACTCCGCACTTCGTTCGTTACTCGAACGGAAAAAGAACCTCGACCGGGCTCCCGGTCGGGGTTCTTCGCCAGTAAACGAGAAATGGGCTTTTATCGACCCGCCAACACCTGATACCATACTCCGCGCTTCGAATATAAGGTGTCCCGAACCTCGTCCCATCCCCCAAGATAATCGATCGTGAACAGCTGCGGCGGCTGAGGAAAGTCTTCTTGCATCCGATCGGCGAGCTGCTCTTGAACGGGACGAAATCCGTACTTCGCGAACAGCTTCTGGGCAGTATCGGAATATAAATACTGGACGAAAGCGTCGGCGGCCTCGCGTACGCCGTGACGGTCCGCATTACGGCTCACGACCGCGGCCGGATTCTCGATTAATATCGTGCTTGGAGGTACGACGATATCGTACCGAACGCCCTGCGCGATTCTTGCCAGCAATTCATTCTCGTAGGTCACGATAACGTCGCCGACTCCGTATTCGAAAGCGGCCATCGATGCGCGGCCGCTTTTGTCCATCGATTCGATGTTGCTATGAACGTCCTTCAGAAACTTCTTGGCTGCCTCCGGATCCTTGGTTCCGGTTGCGGCTTCCGATTTCTTCAAGCCGGCACCGTAGATCGCGTTGATGTCCCATTGCGCCCCGCCCGAAGTTTTCGGATTCGGGTACAATACTTTGACGCCGGGCTTGGTCAAATCGTCGAAATCTTTAATTCCGAGCGGATTGCCCGCTCTCGTACCGAGTACGACGATCGATCGGGTGACCATACCTTTGGTTTCCGTGTTGCTCCATTCAGGATCGACTAGCTCCGCCTTCACCAGCTTATCCATATCCCCTTCTAGCGCCAGCAGCGTAATATCGGCATCGAAACCGCCGACGATGGACCGCGCCTGGGTACCTGATGCTTCATAGGATTCCTGGAAGGCAATGTCTTGCCCCGTGCTTGCCTTCCATTCCGCCTTAAACTCGGGAAGAATTTCTTGTAGCGCGTCTTTGGCTACCGAATACGCTCCGATCACAAGCGTAACGTCGCCCTTCGGCGCGGTTTGATTCGATCCCGCTTCGGGCTCGTTATCTCCGCAGCCGACTATAGGAAGCATAATAGTCATTAATAGGAGTGCGGTTAGTCCAGATTTGCGCCTGGAAGTAGAACTACGGTTTCCCGTCTTCATAGCTGTCCTCCCGCGGTGCCTTCGAAGGCTCCCGCTCCGTCGATTAGATATGAACCGGCATCGGATCTTCCTTAAGTTTATTCTCCATGACCCAACTGTCGTTATCGTTGAACAAATACGCGCGATGGATCAGCACTTGTACCTCATCTCCTGGATGAAGGATTTCCTTCTCAAGCGACCTGTACGTCACCAGACGGGACGTGCCCACCTCGACTTCCACCAGCCATTCGCTCCCCCGGAAATGCACGTGTCGCACGCGCCCCGGCTCCGTTGCGGACAACAATTCGAAATCCGCAGCTTTTCCGACTTCGACGTACTCCGGGCGAATGAGGGCTTTCGTTCCCGGCCAATCCGATGCATGGCCGAACCCCTTCAGGGAAGATACGTCGTCCACGATCGTGGACTCTCCGATGAAGCCGGCCACGAACGGAGATTCCGGGTTTTTATAAATTTCCCACGGCGTACCCTTTTGCTCTAAACGCCCTTTGTTGATAATCATGATTTGGTCGGCGACCTCGATCGCTTCGTCCTGGTCATGCGTAACGAAAATGGAAGTAATACCAAGGCGATCGATCATATCGCGAAGCCACGAGCGCAGTTCATGGCGAATCTTCGCATCGATTGCCGCGAACGGTTCGTCTAACAGCAGCAGCTGAGGCTCGGGTGCCAAAGCTCTAGCGAAAGCCACACGCTGACGTTGACCTCCCGATAGTTGGTGCGGATAACGCTTCTCGAAGCCCGACAATCCCGTCAACTCGACGAGCTCGGCCACGCGCGCCTTGATCTTCGCCTTCGTCCATTTCTTGACTTCCAAGCCGAAAGAGATGTTATCTTCTACCGTCATATGCTTGAAGAGGGCATAGTTCTGGAAAACGAAGCCGATCCCCCTCTCTTGGGGCGGAAGATCGTTTACTCGCTTGCCGTGAAAGACGATATCACCATCGTCGACCGATTCCAGTCCCGCAAGCATCCGAAGGATGGAGGTTTTACCGCCGCCGCTCGGTCCGAGCAGTCCGATCAGTTGACCTTTCTCGATCTCGAAGCTGACATCCTTAACCGCTTGAAATTCTCCGAATTTCTTATTCAAACCGTTAACTTCGATATGCATATCAATGCACTTCCCTTCTCGATTTGGCCCATTCCATAAGCAATAGCAACGTTACCGATCCTGCTGCCAGTACGAGCGCGATAGCATTCGCGGACGTCAGGTTAAAGTTTTCGACGTCTTGATAGACGAGAGTGGTAGCGGTCTGCGTCTTGAACAATATATTGCCGGATACGACGAGCACGGCTCCGAATTCGCCTAACGCTCGAGCTACCGTAAGCACGACTCCATATACGACGCTCCATTGGATCGAAGGCCAGGTTACCCGCCAGAAAGTCGTCCAAGCGCTAGCTCCAAGAGTAGCGGCGGCTTCTTCCTGCGCGCTTCCGATTTCTTGCAGCACCGGCATGACTTCTCGGACTACCAATGGAAAAGTAACGAATAACGTGGCAATGATCATTCCGGGTAACGCGAAAACGATATCTATTCCCGCCTTGTTGAATAGCGCGCCGAGCGCCGTTTCCGGGCCGAGCAGGAGTACGATCATCAATCCGCCGATTACCGGAGATACGGCAAAGGGCAAATCGACGATGCTGTTAAGTAATCTTTTGATTCGTTTGCCCAGCCAAGTCGCCCTTACCAGATAGAGGGACAACATGACTCCGAACAGCGTATTCACGACCGTAACGATCACGACGATCAACCCGGTCATGAGCAGCGCATGCCGTGTTTCCGGTCTAGCCAATCCGTCAGCGAACCCGCTCCAACCTTCATTCATGGCGCCCATGGAGATACGAACGACGGGCACGATAAGAAGCAATCCGAACACGGCTACCGTTAAACCGATCCATAAGCGTCTCATCCGTTTCCCCCCCTCATCTGAACGTAATTAACCGTCCATAAAATAAGGAATGAAAAGGTCAGAAGCACTACGCTGACCGCCGTTGCGCCGATGGTATTGTCGCTTTCGATCTCCCCGAAGATGTATACGGAAGCGATAAGGGTTTTCCCGGGGATGTTACCGGCCACAAGCACGACTGCGCCGAATTCCGCCAACGCCCTCGAGAAAGCGAGCATCGCGCCGCTAAGAATGCCCGGAAGCATATTCGGCAGAATGATTTTCCAGAAGGTCACGGCCTTGGTTGCTCCTAACGTGTACGCGGCTTCCTCCTCGGAGGTGTCCATTTCTTCAAGCAACGGCTGGACGGCGCGAATAACGAACGGAAACGTTACGAAGATCATGGCGATTATGATGGCGGGCTGATGAAACAAAATCGTGAATCCGAGCTTTTCGGCCCATTCCCCTACCAAGCTGTGCGGCCCGAGAAGAAGAAGGATCATCAAACCCGCGACTGCCGTAGGAAGCGCGAAAGGCAGATCCACGAGGCTGTTCAGCAAACGCCGGCCCGGAAAACGATACCGCACGAGTACCCAAGCCGACATCGTGCCGACAAATACATTGATGATCGTAGCGATTACAGCAAGCTTAATCGTCAGCGTTACGGCTTTCCAAGCTAGCGGTTCGACAATATTATCCGCGAAAGTCGACCAACCGGCGGACAATGATTTCCCGTAAATTCCGAGAATAGGAAAAACGATCAATATCATAAAATAAAGCATGACGGCGCTGCGAAATCCCCAGCTCCACCATCTACTCTGCAGCATGGAACTCACGTTTGTCGTGTACCTCCTGGAGCCTCGAGAGCTATATATTAAATAATTCCTATTAAATTAGTGGGTATTATTACTTTACCAGAAAACGGCTAATTCCGTCAATGAAAAAGCTACTGCCCCGAGCCCATTTTATTAAAAAAACTAATACAATTTATTCGAAAGGCTTATGTATGGTGAAATGACGATATAACGCGAAAAAAAACGAAATAATATAATCAAGGAAGAGAAAAAAGAGGAGGATTGTCCATGCTGTTCAAAGAAACTTTGCGCACGGTGCGCCGAGATGAAATGGTCGACATTACGAGGCAGGTGGCATCCCGCGTTGCCCAGAGCGGCATGCAAGAAGGAGTCGTTATCGTTTATTGCACTCATACGACCGCCGGCATAACCATTAACGAGAATGCGGATCCGGACGTCAAGCTGGAACGTTCTCATGCGATTGAATGAGATTTATCCCTGGGAGCATCCGCAATACAGGCATTCCGAGGGAAATACGGCATCCCACCTGAAAGCTACTCGCCTTCGATGAAATAAGTTTCCGCTCCGGGCTCCAGAAAAGCTTGTCCCTGCGTGAAATCCGTTATCCAAGCTTGAAACCGTTCTGCTTCCCCTGACTCGGGGAGGCATAATACCCTAACGCGATCGGTAAACGATACCTCGCCGACCCTGAAGCCTCTTCCCCTAAGCTCGTTCTCCAGCTTCCCGTACCACCCGTAATCGACATCCACGACGACTTCTTGATGAAGAACTTTCACGATAGGATCGCCGGCATCGATGCCGGCTACGGCTCCATCCGTATACGCTCGGACCAAGCCGCCGGCGCCCAGCATGATTCCGCCGTAATAACGCGTGACCACGACGGCCACGTTTTTCAATCCGCGATGCTTGATGACTTCGAGAATCGGTCTGCCTGCCGTTCCGCTCGGTTCCCCGTCGTCCAGCGCCTTCTGGAATTGATCTCGTTCGCCGATCAGGTAAGCCGAGCAATTATGCGTTGCGTCCCAGTATTTTTTCTTCAGTTCTTCTATGAAAGCAACCGCTTCTTCTTCCGACTCCACGGGTTTCGCGTGTCCGATGAACCGGGATTTCTTGATGACGATTTCTTTCGATCCGTATTGCCTAACGGTCGAGTAACGCGATAACACCGGCAATCTTCCTTTCTTTAGTAAACAAATGCGCTAATTCTATCGTCTATATGATAACATAAAGAGATAGACACGACGCGGATCTCGAGTGCAAGTAAATGGCAATCATGCTATAATTATGTGTGGTTTAACGGGAAAATGCGGAGTAAGACAGTAGAAAAATACTATAGACGAGTTCGGAAAGGGGGGGCGGGGATGTTCTCCAAGCGACTGAAGCAGTTGCGGAAAAGTCGGAAGTTGACCATGCAGGAGCTGGCCGACTACGTCGGCGTGGCAAAAAGCACATACGCGGGGTACGAATCCGGATATCGGCAGCCGACGATCGAATCCATCCAGACGATCTCCAGAAAGCTGCGGACTTCGGCGGATTACCTTCTAGGGCTCACCGATTATCCGGAACCGCCAATCGAGCTTAACCATAACGCCAAAGAATATTTGAATTACGAACAGCTTCATTGGGACGGGGTACCTCTGGAAAAGGACGACCTGGATCTGATCCGCAATTTGCTGGAACGCGTGCTACGCGACCGCTCGCTGCCCAAAGATTCCGACTTATCCTCCCACTAACTGCGTTAACTTCGCTTTCGACTCCTTCCTTAGTTCCTCCTTCGATTCGATGAAAGTTTGCTTCCATTCCTCGATTAACGCCGGTGATACGGAATCGTGCTCGGCATTCTGGATCACCTCTTGGAATTCGCCGTCACAATCGGATTCCGCCTCCGAAAGCTTATTCGTCCACTTCTCATTCCAAGCTTGCAAAGCAACAGGATCCCTGCGGTCAAGCTGTTCCAAGCTGGATTCCGCTCCGTTTAATGCCTCCTTCATCTCTTTCGTGCATGCCGCTTGAACCTCTTTGATATCCTGTTCATATCGCTCCGTCAGGCTGATCGGCGAATTCGCCGGAGATTCGTCAGGCGAATTGACCGGAGATACGTCAGGCGAGTTCTGATCTGACTCAATAGGCAAGTCGGGCTCCGACTCAATCGGTGAACCTGAATCCGTTGGAACTGTTAAACCGGAATCTGGCTCGTCGTTGGATTCAGGATCCGCAGTGTTAGAAGTAGAATCGGGATTGTTCGTTGTGCCGTTCGATTCGTGCGCAGGGTTCAGAGCTTCCCCCTCCGGTTGTTCGTCGGTAGCCTCGTTTGCACCTTCGGCGGGTTCATCGTCCATTGACGTTTCCGAATCAGTTGGCGGCAGATCTCCCTCTAGTTCCGATAGCGGCGATGGCGACTCGCCGATAGAAGCTTCCGCTTCGGGTTGATCCGCATGGACGATCAATGAACGCCCCGAGGATTCGTTCCAATACAGCGCTGCCCATACGATAACTAGGAAGACAGCTATAGAAGCTAAAGTAGCGATAATCGGATCCGGCTTAAATGAACCGCGCCTTCTCGACCTGCGTCTTCGTTTATTTCCCATCGAGATTTAACTCCCCTTTCTATGAAATACTCTTTCAGGGATTTTCTTGTTTGGCTTCCTCGTAGCTTCTCCCTCTGCTAATTCCGTATTTTTTCGCTAGAGAGGACAATTCGTTATATTCGTCGGAAGATAACTTTCCAAGTAGCAATCGCTTTGCATCCTTTTTCTCATCCAAGGACAGACCGCCTTCAGCCATAGCCCGCAGACGCTTCATATCCGCCATGCTTAAGTTCTTGAGAACGACTTTGACCACGGAAGCTTTATCCGATACGGTCAAGTTATCCTTTACTTTCGCCACTTGCTCCTTCGTCACCGGTCCTCCGGGCTTTCCCGTTACACTCTGAACCAGCTGGGGCTTCGTATTTTCCAATTGCTTCTCAGCATCTTGAGATGAAGGTGGGGGCTCCGGCTGATCCTTCTTATCGTCCGAAGCGCGACTAGGACTTCCCGCTCCCGCATCCAGACTGCCGGACTCGAACGGTTTCGCCGCCTCGGTTACCTCCTCTTTAGTCGAATCGACGTTAGCTTCGGCATCCATGCCGGCAACGAACAAATCCATAACCCGGTTTACAGCGTAATCCGCCGTGAATAAACCTCCGACGACTAATGCGACCAATATTGCAATGCCGCCCGCCATTATTTTTTTGCGTCGTCCGTATCTTCTCATGGACTAACCTCCGTTCCGTTACGACTTTGTTCAATAGCCATCAAATGAGGAATAAGCCAGCCATCTATCCCCGAAGAGAAAGAAGGCTGGCTTATTATTTAGAACCTCAACATATCGCGAATAATAATGCCGATCATGCGATTGACTTCGCTTTCCACATCTTTGATCGCTTTATCCTTGACCGCTTTAGGCACGTCCGCTTTGCCGATTTGGCTTATAGCGTCATCGCCTGCTTGGACAACCTCTCCTATCAGACGCGCCTTCTGTACGATGCTACGGGAGTCGTCCAGCTTATCCTGAATGACATCCATTCTATCGTCAAGCGCCTTGAGGATGTCCTGAACCTCACCGGCTTCGGTGCCGATCGTCACTTCCTGCTTGAAGACGACCTTGCCGGATATGTCTCTCGAGTCGTCCAGTACCGCTTGAATGACAGCCGTGCCAGACCATACTTTGCTCGGTATGGATACTTTGCCGTTGGAATCCACTTTAACGTCCTTGCTTCCCGATACCTTCTTCCATTTCAATACCGATGAAGGAAGGTCTATACCCAATACCTTCAATCCGTATTGGTGCGTGTTTCCGTTGGCCGTTATCTTGACCGTCGGCACGGCTTCGGAACGAATGAACGCAACGGTTAACGCCTCGTTCGCTTGCTCATCGTATCTCAGCTTAATCTCGAATTTGGAATCCATTGAGCTCAGGTCGGACGAACGCACTCCTAGGTTCCGCAAAGCCTTGCTAAGAACGTAATCCTCGTTCGATAGAGTTCTCGATACGGCATTGTCCATAATGTCGTCCATTTTATCCTCGTTGCCTAGCAAGTCGGCGAATTCTTTGGACTTCATCTTCTTCAAGACGTCCAGCATCGTTCCTTCTACGCCGCCGCGTTCCTCGCCGTCTCCGTGGAGGAAGATCAGGATATCGTCGACCGTCAATGCCTTCACTTTACCGGCCGTCGCGATTTGTTTCAACGCCGTACGGAATTCCGGATTCGTCCGCATCGCTTCCAAATCGGAAGCTTGAGGATCGTATTGGAAAGAACTTATGGCGATTATAACCTTCAGGAGGCTTGCCTTTAATTGCGCCTGATCCGCGGTTTTGGGTAGATTCGGAGCAATCCGGTTCCAAAGCGGGTCGATCAGCGATAGGTTTTTCTCGACGTTCAATTGCGCGATTTCGTTGCGCGCGTTCCTCACCGCCTGAGCATCCCTTGGATCTCCGGCCTGAAGCGCTCCGTGCAGCTTATTGATTCTCTCGAAGTAAGGTTCGGCAGGGAATACTTCGCCCGGCGTTTCGGTCGCGATTAACGTGACTTCCTGCTCGAAGATGACTTTAGCCGGACCGCCACTCGGTTTCGTCAGCTTCGCCTGGATGACGGCGGTAGCGCTTGGAACGAACTCCGGAATGGTGACCGTACCGTTCGGTAAGACGACGACATCCGGACTGCCCGAAGCTTTAACCCACGATATCGCGGCCGACGGAACATCGATTCCGAATGACTTTAATGCGTACACATGCTTGAGCCCGTCCTCGCTGACTTCCGCGGAGGCGGTCGACTCGGAACGAATGAGCGCTATGGTCATCGCGTAAAGCGCCGGCTCGTCCTTCTGCAATCTGAGCGACAATCCGAGAATCGTTGCTCCCAAATCCTGAGCTCCGATGCCGAACGTTGCGATCATCGAGCTGATCTTGTAAGCTTCAGTATCGGCGATCAGCAACTGCATCGCTTGAAGAGACAATGCCGAAATCGCTTGCGGATTGCCGAGAGTCTGCAGCAACTCCGCGGGCGACATGCTCTCGAGACGCTCCCGAATCATTCCGTCGACGCCTTTGATAGCTTCTCCGTCTCCGAACAGGAACACCAGAATATCGTCCATGACAAGGTTGCTGACGCCTCCGGCGGCTCCGATCGTCTTCAGCGTCGCGCGGTATTCCGGATTCGTGCGAATCGCTTCCAAGTCCGATGCCTGAGGGTCGTATTGGAAAGAACCGACCGCTTTGAAGACTTCGAACAAGCTCGCCTTCAGCTTCGCTTTATCGGCGGAAGCCGGGAGTTTAGGCGCGATTTTCCTCCACAGCGGATCCAACAATGCTTGGCCCGTCGTTGCATCCAGGGCCGCTATTTCGTCTCGCGCATTCCGCACGTCCTGCACGTCGGCGGGATCCCCGGCAAGGAGCGCCTCATGCAGCTTGTTCATCCGTTCAAGGAACTGCTCGGCCGGGAACTCGGTCTCTTCTCCGGCTGCGGTCAAGGTTACTTCTTTCTCGTAAATGACCTTTGCGGAACCTCCGTACGGGTTGATCAACTTCGCCTGAATAACGGCCGAAGCGCTCTCGACGCCCTCCGGAATCGTCACGGTCCCGTTCGTGGCGACCTTGATGTCCGCGCTTCCGGATACCTTCGACCATTGCAGCGCCAAGGCGGGGACGCCGATTCCGTAAATGTTCAAGCTATAAACATGCTTGAGTCCGTCTTCGCTGATGACTACCGTCGAACGTGCAGCCGATCGAATATAAGCGACGGTCATCGCGTTGATCGCCGGCTCGTCCTGCTTCAGCTTCACTTGAAAGCCGAGTACCGTAGCTCTAACATCCTGCGAAGTCACGCCAAGATTAGAGAGGATCGAGCTGAATTTGTAATTGTTCGTTTCCGTAAGCAGCTTCTCCGTCGCTAGAAGCAATACGGCCGTAATTCCCTGCTTATCCCCTAGCAGCTGAAATAATTCGAACACCGACTTGCTGGATAGAATCTCGGCTACCGTGCCCTCGACTCCTTTCTTGCCGGCACCGTCGCCGAAAAGAAACACGAGGAAATCGTCCATATTGATGGAGGCGTCGCCGCCCGCCGCGGCGATCGTCTTCAGCGTTGCCCGGAATTCGGGATTCGCGCGGATCGCTTCCAAATCCGATGCCTGCGGATCGTAACGGAACGATCCGACGGCCTTGACGAGCCTGAACAGGCTCGTCTTCAGTTGTGCCTGATCTACGGTCTCCGGGAGATTGTCGCTGATCTTATTCCATATCGGATCGATAAGAATCTGATCCGCCGTCTCGTCCAACCCCGCGATCTCGTCGCGCAGCTCCCTTACGTCTTGCACGTCCGCCGGATCTCCGGCCGCGAGCGCCGCGTATAACTCGTTCATTCTTTCCAGAAACGCGCTGGTAGGCAGTCCGGACTCCGCAGCGTTCGCTACCCGATTCAAACCTAATTTTTCCGCCCAGCCTTTATCGCTGAGGGGCAATCCTCCAAGTGATGCGGCAAACATGGACATCGCGAGCGCGGATGCAACCGTCTTCTTTCCAAACTTCGACATAGGAGTCACCTCTGGTCTTTCTGATAGATTAGAATAAAAGAACGGGAACTTGCTGTCTTACGCCTTGGTTCAAGCTTGGTCGACCGACGGAATAATAGATGAATTCCGTTCCGATCAGATTTTCTTCCTTGAAGACGTTGCGCCCGTCGATCAAGATCGGACGTTTTAACACCGTTTGCAGCTCGCCTAGATCGATCTCGGCGAACTCGTCCCACTCCGTGAGCAGACATAACGCGTCAGCTCCTTGAGCCGTTTCTAAAGCCCCATCGCACCAGATAACACCTTCCTTCCCGAACAAGGTCCGGAAGTTAGCCATCGCGACAGGATCGTAGGCTCTTACCTTCACTCCGTTGTCCAGAAGATGCTGTATGATCTCCAATGCGGGCGAATCCCGCACGTCGTCGGTATTCGGCTTGAAAGCCAAGCCCCATATCGCTACCGTCTTCCCTTTCAATTCGCCGTTGAATATCGTTTCCAGCTTCCGGATCACGTTAAAGCGTTGATCCTGGTTCACCTCCACCACCGAGCGCAGCAGCTTAAACTCGTAATCCACGTGACCGGCGATTTGAATGAGCGCGCTCGTATCCTTCGGAAAACAAGAACCGCCATAGCCGATACCCGCCTTTAGGAAAGACGGCCCGATCCGCTTGTCGTACCCCATTCCCTCCGCTACCTGAGTGACGTCCGCACCTACTTTCTCGCAAATGTTGGCGATTTCGTTAATGAACGAAATCTTAGTAGCCAGAAACGCATTGGAGGCGTACTTGATCATTTCCGCGCTGCGGATGTCCGTCACGACCACATGCTCCGTCAGCGACCGATGAAGCTCGACCATCGCCTCCGCCGCGCCGGGATTGTCGGCTCCGATAATGATCCGGTCGGGATGTAGCGTATCCTGGATCGCCGAGCCCTCCCGCAGAAACTCCGGCAGCGAAATGCTGTCGAAGGGCATGCCCGTGCGGCCGCGCATCAAGCTTCCCAACCGTTCGTTCGTCCCGACGGGAACGGTGCTCTTCACGGCTATGATCTTATAGCCGTTCATCGCATCGGCGATTTCCAGCGCGGCTTGCTCGATGTAAGCAAGATTAGCTTCTCCGCTAGGAAGCGGAGGCGTACCGACCGCAACGATGATCAAGTCGGAACGGCGTACCGCGTTACGCAAATCCGTCGTAAACGACAGCTTGCCCGCTACCCGATTGGCCGCGGCAAGCTCCTTCAACCCCGGCTCGTATATGGGAATGCCGCCGGCATTCAAGAGATCTATTTTCTCGGGATCCTTATCCACGCATATGACCTGATTGCCAAGCTCCGCGAAGCAGACGCCCGACACGAGCCCGACGTAACCGGTTCCGATGACCGTAATGTTCATGCTCGCCCCTCCTCTATGATTTGAATGTCGTCTCTTCTAAGCTTGCAATGCTGCAAATTTGCATGATCTCGTTCCAGTCGAACGCGAGCCTGACGATATCCTCTTCGATCAGCTCGGATCCCGTCTGAACCTCGATGATGTCCATCTCGGTTCCCGCCCGCAAGCTGTGCCTGCTTCCTTTGGCTATCGTTAGCACGTCGCCCGACTTGACCGGGAAGGATAAACCGTCGAGAACCATCAAGCCATGGCCGGCTACGATCGTCCAGACCTCGTCCCTAAGCTCGTGGTACTGATAGCTAAGATTACGATCGGGTGCAACGCGGATTCTCTTCGTCAGAACCTCCTTGCCGTCCGGATATTTCAAATAATCGAGTACCCGGTACCCTCCCCAGCGCCGTTCCTCGTACATCGGACGTTGGTCCGAATGCTTCATGACTTCCTTGATCATGGGACTGGCCGACTTCTCCGAAACCAGAATTCCGTCAGGGCTCGCCGCCACGATAACGTTGGGCAGGTTTAGCAGCGTGATCGGAATATCCAGCTCGTTGATCACGTGCGTATTGACCGAATCGCCGGCGATGATTCCTTTACCGATCAACGGGGATTCGATCTCCTCCGTGAGCGTGTTCCATGTTCCGAGATCTTTCCATTCGCCGTCGTAAGGCAAAGCAACGACGTGCTGGGATCTCTCGACGATCTCGTAATCGAAGCTGATCTTGGGCAATCTGGAATATTGCTTCGACATCTCGTCGTACTGGATCGGGAAATCGTGCGCGATCAGGATGTTAATGAGAAAATCGAGCTTAAACGCGAAAACCCCGCAGTTCCAAAGCGCGGCCCGTTCGATCATGGCGGCGGCTTCCTCTTCGCGGGGCTTTTCTTTGAAGCTGTGAACTTTAACGTAAGAGTTGCCCGCTTCGGAACCACCGTCTTCCGGCACGATGTAGCCGTACTTTTCCGAAGGGAAGGTCGGCTTCACGCCCATGAGCGCCAAATCCGCGCCTGATTCGTTCAAGACGCGCTCGAGCTCCTTCGTTCTTTGGAAGAACGATTCTTCCACATAAGGATCGACCGGCATGACGACGATCGTCTCGCCCAAGCCGACGCCTTGCACCGAATACAAATAAGTCGCGGCAAGCGCGATCGCGGGAAAAGTATCTCTTCTCTCCGGTTCGACGATAACCTCGATATCCCCGCCGAGCTGGCCATGAATCATCTCCACCTGAGGTTTGCTCGTCGCGATATAGGCGTCCCGTAGCAAACCGGTATTTGAGATTTGCCTCCACACCCGTTGAACCATCGATTCGTGCAAGCCCTCGTCGTTCTTCAGTACCTTCAGGAATTGCTTGGATCGCGACTCGTTAGACAACGGCCATAGCCGTTTGCCCGAACCGCCGGATAACAATACGATTTTCATGACATTCCCTCCAATCTAGCGGATTCGATCTCCTTCGTCCAAGTGTTATAATAGTTGGAATTTTTGCCGTAGGAGTTATCGAGCAACGTGTTCGGCTTGTCCAACAGGCAAGAGAGGATATGACCGTGCAATCGCGAGGTTTGAACGCTCTTATAGCCGCTAAACCGCTTGATCGCTTTATTCACGAGGTAATCGCTATACTTGCCCCAGATCGCCTGCATCGGCAACGTACCGCTTCCCTTGGTCATCATTCTGCCGATGACGCTGATCGATTTCTTCTCGATCTTGTTGTACAGCGATCCCCAATCCAGATAATCGCCCCGGCCCGCGGACTCCAATCTCGCCTGCTCGCCCGTCTTCTCGATATCCGTACGGAAAAAGCACAGCAGATCTTTGCCCGGAATGCTCTTGGTTCGGATCGGCCAAAGCTGATGGGCCATGTCCGGCGATAAGTAAACGGAGCAACGATGGAATTTGAGCGTCGCCATCTCGTAGGACGACGGATCCCGGACATAGAGATGAACGTCCGGGTGCCCGTTGAAAATATCGGCGGTACGGTCGAACTCCGCTTCGTTCTTGTAATAGATCGTCTGGGGAAGAATGACGATCCGATTTTCCGGATAGCTTGCGACGATTTTCTCGCGCAGCTTCTGATGTACCGGGTACAGATCGCCGAAGTTGCCGCCTCCTTGCAGGACGATGATTTGATTCCTCGGAATCTTCAAGCCGTCGGGGAAATCAAGGACGCTGTAACGTCCCTTCACGCGAATTCCGTTCGCCTTGAAGAAAGCTTCGGCCCCTTTCATGATCAGCAGATCGCCGCCGTTGTTGTACACCGGATAATCGACGTACTGAATGCTTGAGCCCGAAGGTATCGAATGGAGAATCTGGCGCAGCTGTCCCTTCAAAGCATCCATGGGGTGAACGTTTCGTTTAACTTGCATGTCAGCGCGCTCCTTTGCTTTGTATCTTCGACTTTATAATCCCAATTAAGTAACGAAAATCGTTTTTGTCGAACAGCATTCCGCTTATTCGCACCTGAAAGACGATACGCATTGCCGCTAGCGTCACGATTAAGCGAATGACGGCTCCGATTAATAATGCGAGCGCTATTCCGTTTAAGCCGTACAACGGAGTAAATACGAACAACAGGCCGACCGTAATAGCCAGCGCGATGATCTGCCGAATGAGCACCAATCCCGGCCGCCCCATCGCGTTGAACGAAGATGCCAGAATCCATGCCCCACCTCCGAGAATGCACTCGAATGATAACAAGTAGAACGCGTTGCTTGCCGCAAGAAACGGAGCCCCGAACAATATGCCCATCAGAAGCTTGCCGACGAACATGCTCGGAACGACGATAATCGTCATCGCGATCAAGGATAACCGGAAAGCCCGGCCGACCGTGGCGATGATCTTGTCCTTGTCCATCCCCGTTACCTTCGGAAAAATGACGTTCGTAATGGCCATCTGCACGACGTTGTACATCCGCGAAAGCGCGAAGACGACGGTATAAAGGCCGAGCTCCTTCGCCGTTAGCAAAGAAAGGATGACGATCTTATCGAATTGCGATGACAAGGTGCCCAGCAATTCTACTCCGAACACCTTGCTCCCGTACCCGAACAGCGCTTTGGCCGCCGCTCCGTTTCCGATGCCGCTTCGATTATCCAGCCGGCTTGCATCCGACAAGCTGAACCAAGACCAAGTCACGACGAGTACGCTCGTCACCAGAAATACCAGAGCAGCGTAATGAATGCTGAGATTGCCGACGGCCCAAAGCCCGATCAAACCTGCCAGATTGCATAAGGGAACGTATAACCGCACGCCATTGTAGATCTTGAAGTTCCCCGTGCTCTGCGCAAGCGCCGAGATTAGATTGATCGCTAGCAGAATAGGAACCATCAGTACCGTATACCAACGAGCCGTCTGAATAATGGCTGGAGGATAGCTCTCGAGCCAAGCCGGGAGCCATATCCACGCGACGATGCCGGCGAACAAGCTGACCGATGCCTGAAACATAAAGCCCAGCTTTACGAATTCCGCTCCGCCGCCGGCATTTCGTTTCATGTTGTAGATTAGAGAGGTCGGCAGCCCGAATCCGACGAGTCCCGCGAGCAGCGTCGGCCAGAAGAGAATGGCCGAAAACTCGCCTTTGCCGACGACTCCGAACATGCGGGCCGTTACGATCGAAGTCAGCGTGCTGATCACCATGACCAGAAAATTGGCCGCGCTAGTACGGAAAATCGTCTGAGCGAGTCCGTTTCCTCTCCATGCTTTGCGAATCGCTGCCAGTTGTGCCATACCGTTTCGTCAACTCCTGCCGTTATATCGCAGAATCCCGACGAGCGATCCGTTGCGGTAATAAATCTTAACGATTTGCCTGATGAAGGAATTGAAATGGAAGATCGAGAATAAGGACGTTCCTACCGCTTGCAGCATTCGAATCGTATGCTTAGCGACGGATACGGCGCCTCTATCCTGCATCCTTACCGCGTCGCTCACTCCTTGCCAAAATATCCGCTTCAAGAACCACTTCTTGGTCGTTCGTTCTTTGGCGATCTTATGCTTGACCAGCGCATACGAGGAATAGTAAACCTTATACCTTTCGCGAAGCCTCGCGATCAATTCGCTCTCTTCGCTCGACAACAGATTGTTGCCTACCCTGCCCAGATCCTCTCGGAACGGCTCGATGTGGTCGAAGACGCTTCTGCGAAAGGCTACATTAGCGCCGTAAGGAATCGCCGGCGCGGGCATCTCCTTCACCCCTCGCGTATAATCGAGAATCGTGAATACCGCGCGATATTCCGGAGGAATCCACGCGGGCTCGCCAGACTCCCAGATCGGATCGATTTGACCTCCGACGCAGCCGATGGCCGGATCTCGCTCGAATACGTCCACGATATGCTGTACCCAATGGCTTGAGGCAAGCGCGTCGTCGTCGAGGAATAGAATGTATTCGCCGTTCGCTTCCCTGATCGCCCGGTTGCGCGCAACGGATAAACCGAGCTTGCTCTCGTGGATGTAGCGAACCCTAGGTCCGTGCCGCTGACTCAATCCTTTCACGACTTCCGCGGTATTGTCCGTGGAACGATTGTCCACGACGACGATCTCGATCTCTTTCTTGTCGAAGCTTTGAATGAGCACGCTCTCCACCGCCTCGCCCGTATCGCGCGCTCTATTGTGGGTACAGATGGCAACCGTAACCTTCATCATTCAACTCCTCCTTGATAGACCTTCTTGATTCGCTGGGCGATCGCGCTCCATTCCAGTTCCTTCAACACCTCTTCGTAACGGAGGGCTTTCCCCTCTCTTTTCACGTTCAAAGCCGTTTTCATCGCGTTCGTCAATCCGTTCGAATCGCTTGGATCGTAACCGACGACCATATCCTCCGCGAAATACTCGTCGATGAAGTCATTGTCGGGCATAACGATCAGCTTCTTGAAGGAAAGTCCGAGGATCGCGGAGCCCGAGGTCGTTATCTCCTTATAAGGCATGACCATGACGTCCACGGCTCCGATCAGGTCAGCCACCTCTTCATTAGGCACGAATCGCAAATCCAGGACGATGTTACTCGTATCCTCGACCTTCCGAAGATAGGCTTCCATTTCCCCGTCCGCTTTGCCCGCGACGATCAGGTAGGAGCGTTTGGTCTTGATCTCATTAAAGGATTCGATTAAATCCTCGACGCCCTTATAAGCTTTGATCGCTCCCAGGAACAAGAAAACGTCGGCGTCTTCGCCGATGCCGTGCCGCTCCCTTACGTTCATCCCCGACGGCTTGTACACGCCCAAGTAATGGCCGTGCTTCACGACGAACAGCTTGCGGGCCGGAACGCCGAATTCGGATACGACCTTTCTCTTGATGGATTCGGACGCCACGATAAGCTTGCTGCAGAATCGGCAAATCAGCGATCTCATGAACCGCTCCATCCTTGGATACTTCGTTTGATGCGGATATAGGTTATGAATGGTCCATACGAGCTGAACGTTCTTCAGCTTCAAGTAAACCATCGTCAGGACGAACAGAAAGGATTTCACGATGAACAGCAGAGGATTGCGATTCTGGTAGGCGTGATGCATCCAATGAACGTGGACGATGTCCCCCGGCCTTGTTTGGCCGACCTGCAGCAGCAGCTTGCCATGCTTCAAATCCCTGATGTCCAACCCCGCTCCGCTCAGCGAATCCGTCAATAAATCGTTGTAGAAATTCAATTCGCTAGATTTAGGCCACATCCATACTTTCATCGCTTCTCACTCCTCGTTCCTCTGTTCCATTGATCCTCTGCGTCCTCAGTTGTACCTGCGGACCCAATCATTCGGTACTTTGATTTCCCGAATGACCTTTGCCGGCGTTCCTCCGGCCAGCACGTTCGCCGGAATATCCCGGGTGACTACGCTCCCGGCCGCGATCACTGAATTTTGTCCGATCGTCACTCCCGGCAAGATGACGACGCCTCTACCGATCCAGACGTTACCGGAAATATGAATTTCCTTGCTCTCCGCTCGGTCCTCGATATCCACGGGATGGAAGCTGGAATCGATGATATTCACCATCGGTCCGATAATCGTATTGCTGCCGATCCGAATTTCCTTCGTGCAGCCGATGTCGAGGCCGTAATTAAAAAATACGTTGTCTCCCACCCAAAGCTTGGCGCCCTTGGCTACCGAAATAGAAGACGGAAATTGCTTCGCATAGAAGGAAACGTTGCGTCCGATGATGCACTTGCCTTTGTTCCGCACCGTTAACTTCCCCGATATCCGGCCGAGCCTGCCGACCGAATCGGCCTTCAACGTCAATATCGCCGCGCCCTTAAGGACGGCCAACAGCTTGCCGAAACTCAATTGATTATGATGAACGCTCATACGATCAACCCGCCGTCTCCGATTTCAATTTCATTACCGTGAGCGAATGATAGGTTTGTTCTACCTTCTTAGCGATCGTCCGCATATTGAAGTCGTTCATGACGCTCGCATAGCCTTGGCTCGACATCCCTTGATGATCGACCGTCTTGTCGTACACGCTCCGTATGGTCCGATACAGCTCCTCGACGTTTCCGTCCTTCACGATAAATCCTCCCCTAGTCTCGCGGATGATTTCGGGCGCTCCTCCCGAGTCGGATACGATGACCGGCGTTCGCATCAACAGCGATTCGATGATGACTCTGCCGAACGGCTCGTTCAACGAAAAATTAATCGTCAGGTCGCACTCTTTCATGACTTCGAGGGGTTTGTCGCTGTATCCGTAGAAAATGACGTTTTCCTCCAGGCCGTAGCGTTTGACTTTGTCGATCAAATCGTTGTAATACCCGTCCGAGCCGTCGACCGAAGCATCGCCGACAATGAGCAGCTTCCAGTTGTACCTCTTGTCGTCCGCCAGCTTCTTGACGGCTTCGATGACGAGGTCGTATCTCTTCCATTCCACGATTCGCCCGAACGTACCGATGATTAGCGTATCGTCCTCCATCAGCGTTCGGCTCTTCGTTCCTAACACCAGCTCCGGATCGACGCCATTGTAAATGATCGTTTTGTTGTTACCTCGAATAGAACCGGCCACGAAATGGGAAATACAGATAACCTGATCGAAAAACCTGGGCAGCACGAAATTGAACATCCGCAAATGCGTGTGGTCCCTGTGATGCCAGATCAGCTTGCTCTTCACCATGCACCTAAGCGGCGCCGTATACCAGGGAGCCCTCCAGCCGTTGGCATGGATAATCTCGATGCGGTTCTTCTTCACGAATGACTTGATCCGCATCAGCGTCTCCAGATAACCGAAGCCGAATTTTTGCTTGATGCTGTTCAACCGAAGCGGAAAATGCTCGTACTCGGTCCTGATCTCGGGCAAGTAAGCCGCATTGTCCGGAGTCAGCAAGAAAATACGGTATTTCGACGTATCCAAGTAGTTGATCAAATGGATCAGGCTTTGCTCGGCGCCGCCTTTCTTATCCGCATGGGTGACGAACAATACGTTCGTTTTTCCGTTGACCATTTACAGCACCTGCTTTATTGGATAAATGGGAGTTAACGAACGGATGTAACCGCTCAGCACTTCTTTGTGGTTGTAATTCTTGCGCAGGAAATTTTGCGAAGACTCCACCAGCTCTTTGGCCGTTTGAGGATTATCGAACAATCGTTTGATGCTGCGGTAAAATTCCTCCGGCTCGTCCGCGATCAGAATGTGCTCGTTATTCACGAGCCCCGTTCCTTCGTAACCGATCGAGGTGGAGATGACCGGCAAGCCGTTCTGAATCGCTTCGATCGTCTTCAGCTTCACGCCCGCGCCGTTCTGCATCGGGTTAACGAACAAATACCCGTTCTTGTAAATGTCGTCCAAGCTTTTCGGCGTATCGTGGACGATAACGTTCGTCAGATCGTATTGGTCAAGCCAGCTTAAGCTCATCTTCCTGCTGTTGCCGGCAATGATGAACCTGTAGCCCGGTTCCTTCCGCATGAGCGGATGCACATGGGTCAGATACCATTGAATCGCCTCCCGGTTATTAACCATGAACAGCGAGCCGATGAACACGACGTGTTTGTTCTGGAACGTGCCCGAGGCAAAATTGCCCATCTTGACCGGCGGCGGCAGAAAAACGCTTCTGGCGGCCGGATTGCGCCGTTGGAAGGATTCATACTCCTTGCTGGAGATAAACAAATATTTGTCGACCTTCTTCAGCATCTTCTTCTGCAGCCTGGCGAATTTGTCGCTCTCCATGCGGTAGTAAAGTTTATGGATCACGTTCTTGGTGCTTCTCGCCAGCGCCCTGAAATAGACCGCTTCGTCGTTATGGACCCGAAGGATGACGCTGTCGTGCCGGATCTTCGGATTGTCCAAGATCGGATAGACGTAGTCGCCTTCGAGCAGCACGTAATCGTAATCCCCGTCGATATCTACGTTCCTAAGTTCGGTTCTCGAATGAACTTGCATCGGCGTCGAATGCATGAAATCGGAAAGCTTGCTTCTGCGCTCGCATAGCTTGACTTGCTCGATATAAGGTTTAACGGCTTCCAAATCCGACTCGGAAGGCTTTTCTCTCCCGCAAACCGCGAGGTGGATCGTCCATCCGAGCTCGGACAAAACCTTGATTCTTCCCCAAGTATCGACCCTTGCGCCGTGATCGGCAGGGTAGGGGAAATCGCTGCAAACGATAAGTATTTTCATTTCGCCACCCTCTGCCTGTTGGACTGATTGAATTCGTTATGACCTAAGAAGAAGCTTATAAAAGCGAATAGCAGCCACACCTCGTACTTAATCTCGAGCGCGATGAAGAGAAAGGAAAGCAATATAAAGACAAGGGCCAGAAACAGAATAGAGCTGGATTTCACCTTGGCGATTAGATTTTTGGCGAGCAGGTAGAAGAAGGCCACCGAGAAAATCCCGCCGAACATCACCCACTGGAAAAAACCCGATTTGACGCCTAAATTTTCATCCGAACCCGAATACTGCAGGAGCTCCCCTGCATTAATCTGGCTGATGCCGAATGTGCTGTAGTAGAAGTTGGACATCAGGTTGATCGAGTCGTCCACGTACTTGTCGAAATACAGCAAGTAGGCTCCCGTGCCGACGCCCAAAGGATTGTGCAGAACCGTTGCCAACGAGATGATGATCGTCCCCATCCGCGTATACGAAGACGTATAGTTCTCGATATCGTTGCTGAACGAGCTGACCAGTCCCGCCGAGAAATAAGCGATGAAATAATACATGGCCAATACGACGCCAAGCAGCAGGATGAAGTTTTTCTTCTTCCTGAAATCCAGGAATTTCACCATCGTGACGACGAGCGTGAGCAAGCTTACGATCAGGAATCCTTTCGATCCCGTTACGAACAGGTAGAACAAGAAGAATCCGGACACGTAGGTGATCGATAACGCTTTGGCGAAGCCGCTCAAATACCGGGTCAAATAAATAAGAATCGAAGCGTACACCACGACAATGGAGCCCGTCGTACTGCTCTCCGAAGTTAGCAGCCTGACTCTCCAATAGGGATTGCTGCCGGCATGCAAGGAAGATAACGCGTTCGGAATGCTCATTAACTCCAAGATCATGATGAGAATCAACAGCGTGACTACGGCGAAAAAGCAGCCGTATAGTACTTTGAAGCTTTTGATTTGCGAGAACACGAGCTGCATATGCCGGATATAGAATAGGATCACGACGAAGTAGATGAGTACTTTGACCGCTTTACCCAACAGATTCTCCGAACCGAAGCTATAGCTGCCTTGCATGAATTGATAGAGAACGTATACGATGCTGACGAAGCTCAAATAAACGATAAAGGCGAGCAAATACTTCTGAAGCTTGGACGCCAGCATCACCTTCTTGTGCTTCGCCAGCATCGCGACCTCGCAGAAAATGAACAGAGGAAACAGTACGATTATGGGCGATCTTCCTATTTCTCCGATCGAGTTGACCAACGGGAAATCCTGATAGACGGTCAGCACCAGCAAGAAAACCAGATAGAGCGGCAGAAACCTAGACATATCGTTGCATCGATACGGAGTACCGGTCGTTCGGCTTCTTCACGGCGGCTTCGTACAATCTCTCGATTTGTTTGTTCATCTTGTCGGAATGGAACTTCTCGTAGAAGATTTTCTCGCCCGCTAGTCCCATCTGTTCCAGAATGCCTTTGTCCAACGCCCGCACGATGTCCGCCAGCTCTTCCTTGTTGTCGAAATCGAATACATATCCGTTCACGCCATGCGTGATGATCTCCGGCAATGCTCCTCTATTGCTTGCGATGACGGGCTTCTTGTTCCGAAGCGCCTCGATCGCTACGATGCCGAATCCTTCCCACCGGGACGGAACGACGATGGCGTCGCAAGCCTTCATGTAACGGTCGATCTCCGAATTGTCCACCCACCCGACCATAACCGCGTTATCGGGGTATTCGTATTCGCGTTGCTTCAATACGGTATCTCCGACCAGATAGAGATTGACGTCGGTGAACCGATGCTCCTTGAATACCTCCAGCAGCAGGTCGAAACCCTTCTGACGATCGAAACGGCCTACGAAGAGCAAATTGATTTTCTTCTTGTCTACCGCGAACGGCTCCTTCGAGCTTGGAGCAGCATCCGATACTCCGTTGTACACGACGACCGATTTGTTGGAGGGGATTCCGTAGCTCATCGACATCTCGTATTCATAGTTCGAAATGTTGATGATATAATCCGTCCGAAGCGACATAACCTTCTCCACCCAAGCGAACAGCTTTCTTTTCCAAGGCTTCGTATCCATGAGAAAAGACCAACCGTGGGAACAATAGATGACCGCGGGGCGCTGTCTCCGTGCAAAAAACAACGTTCGCAGGAATAAGCCTGCGAACGTTCCGTGGACATGCACGATATCCGGATTGATTTCCTTGACCGTCTTGCGAATCGACTTCATTGCTCTGAGAAAATAAGACGGCTTCCTCTTGTAGGGATACATGAACAGCCTGTCGGGGCTGATCTGCAACGATTCCCGATTGGAATTCAGCTCGGATACCATCAGATAAATATCGTGATTATCCGATTGGTACTTCAAAACTTCATTTAGATGGGTTTCCACGCCGCCCTTAGTAAACTCCGATATATGAAGAACCTTTGACATGACTTCGCCTCCATTTCTTCATAGATTGTTTAGGATGCGCCCCTCGAGTTAAAGATAATGACCACCGTTTTCAGCATGATCTTGATATCGAACAAGATCGATTTCTTCTTGATATACGAGATGTCCAGCTCGACCATTTCCTTGAAGCCGATGTTGTTTCTTCCGCTGACCTGCCACAGCCCCGTGCACCCCGGAGTCGCGGATAATCGCTTCTTGTCGTAGCTTGTGTAATCATCTACTTCCATCTTCGAAGAAGGCCTTGGTCCTACCAACGACATATTTCCAATGAGCACGTTGAGGAATTGGGGCAACTCGTCGATGCTAGTCTTGCGAATGAACTTGCCTACTTTCGTAATTCGAGGATCGTCTTTGATCTTGAACATGGCGCCGCTTAGAAAGTTACGGTCCATAACATCCTTCAGCTTGGCTTCCGCATCCGCGCACATCGAACGGAATTTGTATATCCGGAACGGCTTCTCGTCCTTGCCTATTCTCATCTGGGAGAAGAAGACGGGGCCTTTGGGATCCTCCAGCTTAATCATGATCGCGACGATGAGGAAAAGGGGACTAAGTACGATCAATCCGAATGAAGCGCCTAAAATATCTACCGTGCGTTTGAGCACAGAATACAGGGAAACCTTGCGACTATCCGCTTGTTCCGCCGCTGTATTCGCGTAATAATCAGCAACACCCACCACCGCTTCATCTCTGTATTGTGGAGTCATTATCGCTCACTCCTTCCTGCTATCAATTGTTTTCCGAGCTCGCGCTCCATGATTTCTCCCAGTTCGGCTAGAAGCTGGTGTCTTAAATCATTGCTCCGAAGGGCGAAATCGATCGTCGTCATGATAAAGCCGAGCTGCTCGCCCACATCGTAACGGGTTCCTTGAAAATCGTAGACGTAAACGCCTTTATCCGCGTTCAGCTTCTGAATGGCGTCCGTCAATTGAATTTCTCCGCCGGCTCCGCGTTCGTGCCTACCTAAGTATTCGAAGATGTCGGGAGTCAGGACGTAACGTCCCATAATCGCTAGATTAGAAGGCGCCTGGCCCTTAGCCGGCTTCTCCACGAAGTTGTTCACCCGGTACAGATTGTCCACCCTCTCGCCCGGATCCACGATCCCATAGCGATGGGTTTGATCTACTCCGACCATCTGAACGCCGATAACCGACTTTCCGGTTCGCTCATACTGCTCTATCAATTGTCTCGTGCAAGGAACGTCGGCCTCTACGATGTCATCGCCGAGAAGCACCGCGAACGGCTCGTTTCCGATGAAATTGCGAGCGCACCATACGGCATGCCCCAGACCTTTCGCTTCTTTCTGCCGAATGTAATGAAGATTAACGTTCGAGGATTTGCGAACCTTCTCCAAAATTTCGAATTTGCCTTTTTCCTCTAAAATGTGCTCGAGCTCGAACGCGATATCGAAGTGGTCCTCGATCGCCCGCTTTCCTTTACCGGTAACGACGATGATATCTTCCACTCCCGATTCGATCGCTTCCTCCACGATGTACTGAATGGTCGGCTTATCAAGAATGGGAAGCATTTCTTTCGGCATCGCTTTCGTTGCCGGCAAAAACCGTGTACCGAGTCCCGCGGCGGGGATAATCGCTTTTCTCACTTTGTCCACCATTATGATTTCACCCTATCCTGTTTTTTTATATATGAATCAAGAACTACCATAGGGCATCGAACCCCACCTCACGTCATACCCTTGACGATTTACGTCTAAGGTCGGCTGACCCACAGCATGACCGAGTGCCTCCGGTGATAGAGGTGCAGGAGACATTACCTAAAATTAATCGCGTTATGTCATCGTTCGAGCATTCGTTAGGCTTCGTTCTTCTCTCCGTAATAGTAGTAATAGGAGTCGGACTTCTTCCGACTGACGTTGTTCAGAACGACTCCGATCAATCTGGCTTTCACGTGGTCGATCGAAGCTTTCGATTTAAGCGCGACGTCTTTCTTTACCTTGCCCGAGTCGATGACCAGAACGACGCCGTCGCTTTGAGCAGCTACGATCTGGGCATCCGTAACGAATAGGATCGGCGGTGTATCGATGATGATCACGTCGTACAACCCCTTGATCGTCTCCATCAGTCCGGCCATCCTCTTCGAAGAAAGGAGCTCTGAAGGATTCGGCGGAGTCGGCCCCGACGGAATAAGCGAAAGATTTTCCGTGTTCGTGTGATGGGTAACGTCCCGCAAATCCTTCTGTTGGAACAAGGCGGTCGTTAATCCGAACCGATTGGACGTTCCGAATATCCGGTGCTGCGTGGGCTTTCGCAAATCCGCGTCAATCAGCAGCACCCGCTTGTTAGTTTGAGCGAACGCGACGGCCATATTCGCGCACGTCGTGCTCTTTCCTTCGCTAGGTTGGGACGAGGTAACCATGATGACTTGCATCGTTTGATCAATCGAAGAATACTCGATATTCGTCCTCAGCATCCGGTACCCCTCGGAAATCGGGGATTTCGGATTCTTCTCCGTTATCAGGCTCCATTTAGGAATCAAGCGAGACATGGCTTTCCCTCCCTAGCTTCTTGGTTGATGCGACTTTGTTCCCTCGATCCGTCGAATCGCTTTCCCTGAACTTCGGTATCGAAGTCAGCACCGGTACCCCGAGCAACGTTTCGATATCTTCCTCGGACTTGATCGTGTCATCCAAATAATCCAGCAAGAACGCGATTCCTACTCCCATCATCAAGGCCAGCAAGAACGCGACCGCAATATTCAGCTTCGGATTCGGAGCCACAGGTCCATGGTTTTCCTTCGGATCGGTAAAATCCAACACGGACACGTTGTCTACCTTCATCAATCCAGGGACCATTTTCTGAAAAACGAGGGCGACGGCATTCGCTATCTTAGCCGCTTTCTCGTAAGAATCGTCCCGGACGGAGATGGACATGACCTGCGTCTCGTTCACCGAGCTTACGCTGACCTTGCCGATCAACTCCCCGTAAGACATGTTCAGCTCCGGATACTCTTCGACGACTTTTTTCATGATTCGCGGCGTTCTGATAATTTCTTTATAGGTTTTGATAAGTCCAATCGTAGAGTTGATGGAACCAAGGTCGATGCTCGGAAGCAACGCGCTGCTGTCTTTGTACTGATTGACGATTAGCTTCGCGGATGCGGAGTACTGGGGCTTAATGAAGTAGTAAGAATAGATACCGATGCTTAGGCAGCTTACGATAATAATTAAAGCAATCAACAGAAGTCTTCTCTTGACGATGATCCAATATTGTTTGAGTTCCAAATCGTCTCCTCCGATACTCGTTTGCCGTCTCATCGCCGAGCGCACAAACATATTCATAATGAATCAATTTGGTTAATTTATTATTCAAAACGCGACCAGTAGTCTAAAATTGATTCACTAGGAGCGCTTCATGACTATCTGCACGAAATGCTCCTAATGAATAATTTGCGTATTAATTTATTCGTTTCGCGAACTATCAGGGAGCGGTTATCCCTAACCTCAACCGTTCTAACGAAATTTGGATTCACATTATGTCGACTCTTGCCTGCCGACACTCATGAAGTCGTCAACGGTCCCCCCATTCATGACGTAATCCATCATATCCTCCGAGCCGCATTCCAATCCCAGCTTCTTCAAGAGCAGAGACACTAACTCGGCGACATCCACGGGCTCGTTCCGGGGCGAATAACCGGTAAACAAAAGAAGCTCCGATAAGGACCATGAATCCTCTAGCCTTCCTCCATCGCGATTGATTAGAGAAGGATCCTCCGATAGTATTTTCAAAAATTGCCTCAGCCTGGCTTGCTTCTGCTCCCGATTCGAAACGTTCATCATAGATCTCCTCCAATCCTCGACTTCTTCTTTGACAAGTCTAGCTTGCAACAACTCGACATAGAATACAACTCATATTAGGAGGTTTTAATGATAGCGATATTTGATTTGACTTAAGTATGACATAGAAAGTGGAAATTCATGAGGGAATAAAGACATGGACTCGCTTAGACATTCCTGCTCATTTTCATAACGGTTTTCATCTGATAAACACGCTAATTCCAACCTTCCGATGAACGCTTTATCGCTTGGAAGCGCTTCACCAAATTTCTACAATATTCAGACTTTAGACCCTCCCGGGGAAAATCGTCCTAATCCACCTTTTCCCTTGTAAACTAAAGGTTATTAACTATTTATTGTTAAAGATAAGTTGAAAGCGACGGGGATAAAATAGCCTAAGTATTCCGACAAATAGGGGACTATAGACCAGCGTCCTAGGAAAGCGCATCTTCGAGAGTTTAAACCTACCCAATTACCCGCCTTTATGAGAATTATTTGTATTAAAGTAAGCGCTTCACTGTGTTTCCGCCGAAAAAAACCGTTCGTCCTCGTTATTGGCGAGTCTAAACGGCTCCAAATATTGGATTAATTAGTCCGTCATGAGAGGATTATTCGCCTTTCTATTACTCTGTGCTAGGGCTTTACTCATACACGAAGCAGTCGATGCGGGCTAACGGCCGTAAAAGTAGGATTTAAGTCGCCGCCAAACCCCTTCCGATGATGGATCGATGGCAGGCTTGCTGCCAATAATGCCATCGCCCGCTGCGCACGCCGCATTATCGAGAAAATAGTTTTCCCATTGTTCTCCCATGCGCTCACGAACGGCGGAATACGCTTCGCGCAATCGAAAGCCTCGCCGCTCCGGATGGTGGGCATCCGAGGAAACGAAATGAATAAGCCCGCTTCTGCATAACGTCCAAGCCGTGCGTTCGATGTTCTTGCCGAAGCCGCCAAGCAGGGAGTGGGAGGTCACTTGGGCATATATCCCCTTCTCGACCCACTCCGTCAATTTCCCCGGATCCCTCACGATTTCAGCGTTACGCTCGGGATGCGCGATGATCGGCTTCAGATCCATGATCTGCAGCTCGTGGATAAGCTCATCCATTTTCTTCGGTATGCGTGATGAAGGCATCTCCAGAAGGATGTATCTAGAGCCGGCCAGCGTCAGCAATTCCTCCCTGAACCACGCTTCGATGAGGTCGTCATGGACTCGTATTTCTTGTCCCGGCTTAATCTCCACCGGCATTCCCGCCGCTTTAATGCTCTCGTTGACGCGAAAGACGTGTTCCGTTACTTCGTGCGCTATGTTCGTATAGACTCCATTCGCATGGTGCGGCGTCGCGATGATCGTCGTTATTCCCTCTGCTACGGCCGCATGGGCCAAACGGAGCGCGTCTTCCTCATTCGCCGCTCCGTCATCCAATCCCGGTAGAATGTGCGTATGGATGTCTATCATGCCGGATTCACTTCCCTGGTCTAAGAATACAAGCAAAAAAAACGACTACGGCGTCCTTCAGGACAGAGGATATCGCTATTGTCGTAGTCAAGTAAAAGGGTCAAGCTTGCCCTCAGGCAGCTTGACCCTATTCTAACATGAAAGCCGTTTTGGATTAAAGGCGAGCTTCCAGCGCCTTCTTCTGCTCTTCGAAGCCCGGCTTGCCGAGCAAAGCGAACATGTTCTTCTTGTAGGCTTCCACGCCGGGTTGATCGAACGGGTTAACGCCGAGCAAATATCCGCTTACGCCGCAAGCGATCTCGAAGAAGTAGACCATATAACCGAACGTGTAGGGACTCATATCCGGGAGATTCACGATCAAGTTGGGCACGTTGCCGTCCGTATGAGCCAGAAGCGTTCCCAGGAATGCTTTCTTATTCACGAAGTCGAGCGTTTGGCCGGCAAGGAAATTCAAGCCGTCCAGATCGTCCGGGCTGTTCTGGATCGTGATTTGCTCCTTCACTTCTCCGACTTGCAGCACCGTTTCGAAAATAATCCGGTTACCTTCTTGAACGAATTGTCCCATCGAATGCAAATCCGTGGAGAAATCGACGGAGGACGGGTAAATACCTTTGTAATCCTTGCCTTCGCTCTCGCCGTACAATTGCTTCCACCATTCCGCGACGAAATGCAAGCCCGGCTCGTAGTTCACGAGAATTTCGACCGCTTTTCCTTTGCGGTACAACGCGTTGCGAACGGCCGCGTATTGGTAAGCCTGATTCTCGCTCAGGTTAGGATTGTTATACGTTGTCGCCGCGTCCTGCGCGCCCTTCATCATCGATTCGATATCGATGCCCGCCGCCGCGATCGGGAGCAAGCCTACCGCCGTCAACACGGAATAGCGGCCTCCGACGTCGTCCGGAATGACGAACGTTTCATAGCCCTCTTCGGTCGCAAGCACCTTCAATGCTCCGCGCGCTTTGTCCGTCGTGGCGTAAATGCGTTTGCGGGCTTCTTCTTTGCCGTACTTGTTCTCGAGCGCTTCGCGGAAAATGCGGAATGCGATTGCGGGCTCCGTCGTCGTTCCGGACTTGGAGATCACGTTGATCGACCAATTCTTGCCCTCGAGCGCTTGGAGCAAATGCGTCACGTACTTCGAGCTGATGTTATTGCCCGCGTAGAAAATTTGCGGAGCCTGGCGTTGTTCCTTCGACAGCGTATTATAGAAGGAATGCTGCAGCATCTCGATCGCGGCGCGAGCTCCGAGGTAAGATCCGCCGATGCCGATTACGATCAGCGCATCGGAATCCGATTGGATTTTCTTGGCCGCGCTTTGAATCCGCGCGAATTCTTGTTTGTCGTAATCGAATGGCAGATTGATCCAGCCTAAGTAGTCGGAGCCTGCTCCCGTGCCATTATGTAATTGCTCGTGCGCTAGCTTGACGGCCGGTGCCAGGTTGTCGATCTCGTGTTGTCCGACGAATTGCAGCGCTTTGGAATAATCGAATTGAATGTTGTTACTCATATCCATCTCCCTTTCAAGACCTTAATCGATCTAACACATTAGCTATAGAATACTGAATAAACAGTCCGTACACAAGCGAGGTTCGATGAAGGTTTGATGAAGATAGCGGCAGCGTGGCTAAAACTGCGCCGGACTGCGAAATTTAGGGCAAGTTGCGACCATCCGACTTCCGAGTAAGCGGCTAACGTCCAAATTCATCGTTCTAGTGGTATAATAAGTGCTGATGCTACTTTCGAATCGGAGGACTCTAATCATGAAATCAATCGGATTTATCGGACTAGGGACAATGGGAGAGCCCATGGCCGCGAATTTATTACGTAAAGGTTACTCGGTGCTCGTATACAACCGAACGCCGGGCAAAGCAGCGCAATTGATCGAGCTAGGGGCCGACGAAGTCGATTCTCCGCTTGAGGTGGCGAAACGGGTTGACGTGGTCATAACGATGATCAGCAACGACCAAGCCATCGAAGAGGTTTACTTCGGCGAAGACGGTATTCTTAAGGAGCTTAAACCCGGTACGACCATTATCGACAGCAGCACCATCTCGCCGACGCTTGCATTGAAGTTGGCTTCGGAAGTCTCGAGTCGGTTCTCCGATTTTATAGATGCGCCAGTGACGGGGAGCAAGCCCGCTGCTATAGATGGTTCGTTACTGTTCATGGCCGGCGGCGACAAACAAACGATCGACGATCATCAGGACATTCTGCTGTCGATGGGTCGCGAAATTATTTACATGGGCGAGAACGGAAGCGGAGCTACCGCCAAGTTAGCTCATAATACGATCGTCGGTATTAACGCGGCTGGGCTCATCGAAGGCATGGCGATCGCCGCGAAGAGCGGTATCGACGCGTCCTCCTTCCTTCGCGTCGTTCAATCCGGCGGTGCGGCTAGTAAACAAGCCGATCTTAAGGGCAGGAAGATCATCGAAGGCGATTACAGCGTGCAGTTTTCCTTGGCTCTCATGTTGAAGGATCTTCGGCTCTCCTCCGTTCTAACGGACTCCATCGGGGTGTCCACTCCGATGCTGGAAGCCACCAAAAGCTTGTTCCAGCTCGGCCAATCCGCAGGCTACGGCGAATCCGATCTTGCCGCGCTTGCCCATATTTACGAGAATTGGATCGGCAAGAAGATCGGAGAGCCCGTCATTCCGGCTACAGCGGAGAAGAAAAACGCGGAAAGAAGGAAAACAACCAGATTGCCGCTGGATATTCCGCTTATGATGTCCATCTATCAGTGGGAAGGCGACGGCGGCTTCAGCGGCCAATCCGTTCTTGGCCACCTACGCGACCTATCGGAGGACGGCATACAAATCGAATCGGATTTCCCTCTAGAGAAGGATATGTTCATCGTTATTCATTTCCTTCAGGAGTCCGAGCTTCCGCCGATGACCGCAAAAATTATTAGAATCGAACGCAGCCCCGGCACCTTCAAATACGGCTGCATGCTCTCCGCTCTGCCGCTATATCAGCGACTTCAGCTACAGGAGTATATCGTTTCCCAATCCCAATAAAATCGTAAAGCCAAAAGCCTCCCATTCGCAGGATGATCTGCGAACGGGAGGCTTTTGGCTTATTGATCGATGATTTGAAGGCTTAACCAAACGTTAGTCGATATACGAGCAAATATAATCGGTGACCGTTCTTACTTTAAGCTTGAAGCTTGCGTTAGCCGGCACTTCGAATTTAGTCGGCTCGGCGATCTCGAGCCATTGGTCGTTGCCCGGTAGCAAAACGGAAAGCTCTCCGGCTTGGATATCCATGATTTCCTTCTGCGAAGTTCCGAATTCGTATTCGCCCGGAAGCATGATCCCCAAGGTTACTTTCGTTCCGTCTTCGAATAGTACGGTGCGGCTCGTTACTTTTCCTTCGAAATAAACATTGGCTTTCTTCACTACGGATACGTTGTTGTATTGCGACATGGTTTCCCCAGCTCCCCTATAACAGCTATGTTCTATACGAGTTTCTTGAACTGCGTCACTACGTTGTCCACCGTGAAGCCGTATTCCTGGATGACGCGGTCGCCCGGCGCGGATGCTCCGAACGTCGATATACCGATAACTGCGCCGCTATCTCCGACGTAACGCTCCCAACCGAACGGAGACGCCATCTCCATCGCCAACCGGGCTTTGATCGCTTTAGGCAGGACGCTCTCTCTGTAGCCAGCGTCTTGCTTCTCGAACAGGTCGAAGCTCGGCAAGCTGACGACGCGGACGTGAATGCCTTGCTCTGCAAGAGCCTTCTGGGACGCTACGGCTAGCTGAACCTCCGAACCCGTAGCGATCAGAATCCCCTGAGGTTGACCGTTAGCCGCTTCGGAAACGACATATCCGCCCTTGGAAATGCTGTCGCGCGCGTTCGCCGTTCCTTCGAGGATCGGCAGGTTTTGGCGCGTTAGCACCAACGCGACCGGATTGTCTTTATTTTGCAACGCATATGCCCATGCGGCGGAAGTTTCGTTGCCGTCGGCCGGACGGATAACCGTCAGGTTCGGGATAATGCGGATGGAAGCCAATTGCTCGATAGGCTCATGCGTAGGGCCGTCTTCGCCGACCGCGATGCTGTCATGCGTCAGGACGTAGACGACCGGGAGACCCATGATCGCGGCAAGACGAACCGCCGGACGCAGGTAGTCGGTGAATACGAAGAACGTACCGCCGTACACTTTCAACCCTCCGTGCAGCATGATTCCGTTCATGGCCGCAGCCATTCCGAATTCGCGAACTCCGAAGTATATATTCCGACCGTCGTAGCTGCCCGGCTTGAATAAAGGCAAGCCCTTCAAGTGCGTCATCGTCGAGCTTTCCAAGTCGGCGGAGCCGCCTACCAGGTAAGGAACGTTCTTCGCCAATCCGTTCAAAGCGTTACCGGAAGCGACGCGAGTGGAGAGAGGTTTATCGGAAGTCGTATAGACAGGTAAATCCGTATCCCAACCGCTCGGCAATTCTCCTGCGATAGCACCTTCGAATTGGGCAGCAAGTTCGGGATATGCCGCTTTGTAAGACGCGAACTGAGCATCCCATGCCGCATTCGCTTGCTCTCCCGCTTGTTTGATTTCGGCGAAATGAGCCCGAACCTCGTCGGGAACATAGAACTCCTCATGCGGCCATTGGTAGAAGCTTTTCGTTAATTTGGCTTCGTCGGCGCCAAGAGGGGAACCGTGCGGGCCAGCATGGCCGCCTTTTCCGCCTTTGTTCGGGGAGCCGTATCCGATGACCGTCTTCACTTCGATCAGCGTCGGTTTTTCTCCATCCGTTTGCGCTTGGGCAATAGCCTTCGCCAACGCGTCCAGGTCGTTTCCGTCCTCTACGCGGATATATTGCCATCCATAGCCTTCGAAACGCTTGGCAACGCTCTCCGAGAACGACAGGTTCAGTTCGCCGTCCAAGGAGATATCGTTGGAATCGTACAGAACGACCAGCTTGCCCAGCTTCATATGGCCCGCCATCGAAGCGGCTTCATGGGAGATCCCTTCCATTAAATCGCCATCTCCGCAGATGGAGTAAGTATAGTGATTGATAACGTTATGTCCGTCGCGATTGTAAGTAGAAGCAAGTTGGGTTTCGGCTATCGCCATTCCGACTGCCATTGCGATTCCTTGACCGAGAGGTCCCGTAGTCGCGTCGACGCCTGCCGTATGTCCGAATTCCGGATGTCCCGGAGTCAGGGAGCCCCATTGGCGAAAGTTCTTAAGCTCTTCCAAAGGCAAATTGTACCCGCTGAGATGCAGCAAGGAGTATAGAAGCATGGAGCCGTGTCCGGCGGAGAGTACGAAGCGATCGCGATCGATCCACTGCGGACGGGACGGGTTATGCTTCATCGTTTTGGCGAATAGTTGATACCCCATTGGCGCGGCGCCCATCGGCATGCCCGGATGGCCGGATTTGGCTTTCTCGATGGCATCGATGGAAAGCGTTCGGATAGTCGTTACCGATAATTGGTCGATTGCGCTAGTGCTTACAGTCATTAAGAAAAACCCTCCTCGATTCTATTCACAAGTACGTTCGGACTTTGGAGCCGCGAATCGTACAGCTATAACCCTTTTTTGACCTTGGCTGGCCGAACCTATACATTGTAACATGGTCTTTTCATCATTTCCATAACATGTCCGTACAAGTGAAAAGCAGTATTTCGCGCTGTCCTGCCGACGATTATCGCGGAATAATTCATTTCTAAGAGCCCTTCCCAGCCTATCCGTTAGCGTTAAACGAATGCGACGGTTTTATTCTGGTAGACGAGCAATCTGTCCTCGACATGCCACTTCACCGCGCGCGCCAGGACGATTCTCTCGATATGCCGCCCCATCCTTTTCAACTCGTTGACGTTGTCTCTATGACTTACCCGCTGCACGTCTTGCTCGATGATCGGTCCGCCGTCCAGCTCCTCCGTAACGTAATGCGCCGTCGCCCCGATCAGCTTAACGCCACGGTTGTAGGCTTGCTGGTAGGGCTTGCCCCCAACGAAAGCAGGCAAGAACGAGTGATGGATATTAATGATGCGATTATGGTATTGCTCGATGAATTTTGGAGACACGATCTGCATGTACCTGGCCAGTACGATTAGATCGATTTTGCCCGAGGTGAGCTCCCTTTGCTTCTGCTCGGCTTCGGCTTTAGTCTCAGCCGTGACCGGAATATGATGATAAGGAATGCCGAAGGATTCGACCAACCCTCTCATGTCGTTATGGTTGCTAATAACCATGCTGATCTCGGCATCCAAGTCGCCCGCTTGCCATTGCCACAGTAATTCCACCAAGCAATGATCTTCCTTGGATACGAAAATAGCGATTCTCTTGCGGCGTGCGGCACGGAAAATGCTCCACCTCATTGAGAATCGATCGGAGATGCGGTTGAAATCCTCTTGCAGGGAAGGCAATCTCGACTCGAGCTCCTGCAAGTCGAATTCGATCCGCATGAAGAACATGCCGCCTTCCGGATCCATCGTGTACTGATCCGATTGAACGATGTTAGCTCCTTGCTCGTACAGGAATTGCGACACGGCGGCTACGATTCCCGCTTTATCCGGACAGGAGATCAGCATGCGTGCCCGTATGCTTTTGTCCTCAAGCCGTTTTCCATCCTGAGGCTGATTACTGTGAGTCATGGTTCTTTCTCTTCCTCTCTTCATGACGCTTTCATTCGTTACAGACTTGAATCTTATAAGCTATCCAACCATTCACGTCCCGCTAGGAACCCTAACAAACGCTGGTTGATCGCTTCCTCGCTATAATCTCCCGATAACACGCGTTGCTCCATCAGCATGTCGTAAAGCCGTTCCATCGGCTCCCTCGGATCCGCTTTTCTCGCTTTGGCGTCGGATTTAATCAATTCCCAAGTATTCAAGACGTATAAACGGGGTTCGATTCCTACTTTGTCGAAGAAATAGTGGATCCGCTCCACGTCTTCGAGGAATTCCCCGCCGAAACGATCGGCCGCATCTCCGCGAAGCATCGCGATCTCCGCTTCGTACATCGGGCGCTCGGAGGATTCGGTTTTGCCTATCCAAGGAGTCTCGAGGATGAACGGCTTGTCCTTTAGCAGTTCGTGACCGACCACTCCGGCGATACCTTCGTACCCGATCCATCCCGAACCGATCGGAGCATGGCGATCCTTTCCGGCGCCTACCGGATTTTTGCTATCGTTCACGTGTACGACCGCAATCCGATCAAGGCCGACGAGCTCGTCGAACTTGCGCAGAACGCCATCCACGTCGCCGACGATGTCGTAACCGGCGTCGTGAATGTGGCAAGTATCCATGCAAACCGTCAGACGGTTGTTCAAATGCACGCGTTCGATAATCTGAGCCAGCTCTTCGAAGCTGCGACCGATCTCCGTACCTTTGCCCGCCATCGTCTCGAGGGCGATGTTGACGTCCGTCTCTTTCGTCGCTTCCAGCACTTCGTTTAATCCTTCGGCGATTCTAGCGATTCCGTATTCCGCATCCTTGTCCGTGTAAGCGCCCGGATGCAGAACGATGTTCTTCACGCCGATTTGGTGCGTTCTGCGAATCTCTTCCTGCAGAAAATCGACGGCCAGGCGATAAGTATCTTCCTTATAAGAGCCAAGATTTACAATGTAAGGCGCATGTACGACGATTTCGCCGATGCCGTTAGCGGCCATCAATTCTTTGCCTTGGGGGATGTATAGATCCTCGATCGGTTTTCTGCGGGTATTCTGCGGTGCCCCCGTGTAAATCATGAAAGTACCGGAGCCGTAAGATACCGCCTCTTTGGTCGCCGTCAACAAGCCTTTGTCGGAAAAAGATACATGAGATCCAATCTTCAACATGGTATAACTCCTCTCGCATTTCGCTCCGTGCCCCCGTTCATTGCCGCGGGCCTTTAAATGAAATCATCTCCTTATTGTATCGCGAACGTCGAAATAAATCTAGAAATAGGCTATAATTTAACTTAACCACTAACAGCCATCGGCGGCAACCCAAATCCTTTTATTATAAAGGATTGAGTTGCCGCCGATGGTTCTTAATAGGTTCAATTATCTGTTTCGTTGTGGGCAATTTGTGGGCGGACTCGTTTATACTCTTGAGCATTAGCTAACATTTTAATCATACTCCCACCACTTCATAGCCGGCTGCAGCGAGTCTGGAGCTCTTTCCCAAGCAAGTAAAACTTTCAGATCATCATGCCGGCTTGGATCATAATCAATGTGGTCTTTGTCCGCGAGCTCTTGCAACGCCTTTTTGATCTGCCAATCCCTGCGGCCTGCTTTTCGCGCCAACTCAGCGATCGAAGGAACGTATGCGTGAGCATCTAGTATTCGCAGCAACTTTCGCGCAGTATCGTTAAGCATTCACGTACCCCCACCTCAATTCCTTTGAAGTACTCCTGACGCATATTCCGCAAACCTAAAACTTATCTCGCTCCGCAGCGTCTCACGCACGATTCCAAATCTATCTTGGTAACCCCGACATGAGAACTTATAGTAAAGGATACCGTCATTCATTTCCTCGTCAAATACCTTGATTTTTCGCTTGTTAAATTCGCGTCGGATCGAGGCGAGCTCCTTCGTAATCCGATCCATGACCAGTATAACCACCTGCTCAAAGTAAGGATTGAGGATGTTGTGAGTAAGCCTCAGATGCTTTTGGCTGTTCTCTGCCATGGTAAGCATGTGTGGAAACATTATATAGTCTCGGATCATCCGTAGCTCATTAGTAGTCGCGCGACCAGTCTCCGGCACTGTCTCAGTGGACATTGTAAGTCACATCCCTAAGCTGATACCACTCGCCGGATAACTTGACTTGCTGTTCGTCCAAGTCCTCGACAATCCCAGTAACGTTATGACCATTGATCAATACGTCGATTGGTTCTCCGAAATTATAAGAAAGCGTGAGCAATTCTTCCATTAATATTCGCCCTCAAATAAGAACGTGTGTTCCGATTATAATGCAAACATACATTCTGTTCAAGTGAACGATTTATCAAAAAAAGGGAATTGGAAGCAATTGTCGAAACAAGTTACGAATGAATGGAGGGGTACTTGTGGATGTGAAATTGATAAACGAGGCTTTTTTACATGGCTGGATAATTAAGATAAAGCAATATGATAAGCTTGTGAGTACGGGTAAAATTGTGGAACATACAAGGGATACCATTCGCCTGGACGATGGGATGCATTATTACAAATCAAAGTTTGATATTCAACTCGCCGCAACACCTAATTAAATAGGAACAAAATATAAGCCCTCGGATCAATCTCCGGGGGCTTCTTCTTCATATTCAATTCCATCCCGCTTCATCTTCTCAATGACCGCCTCCAGGATGTAAGCGTTCCGACTCATTTCTGCCTTATCGGCCGCCTTATCAATTATGTCGCGGCCGCCTTTTCTGACCGTAAATTTAACTTGATCGTAATTAGCGGCGTTGTACTTCTCTTTTGCCCTCGTAGCTGAATTCCCCTTCTTCTCTTCCATAATTCTCAACTCCTTTGACCTCAACAATAACATAAAAATAATACTGGTACAAGTATAAAAAGCTCTTGATTATATACTGGTACTAGTATATAATAAGGATATAAGGAGGTGAGCAAGAGATGAAGAAAAAGAGAAAGCAAGAGCGAATGGATGATCTGATCAAACTCACGATTGCAGTCGTGACACTGATCAACTCGATCATCATCCTCATCATCACCCTGACGCGCTAGTGTCGGAATCCTAAAGACCATCGCCCCGCAAGGGGCTTTGGTTGAAAGGGATGGTGAAATCAAAGGACGCTCTTGCTTTCTCATTTATTATATAATACCACAAAGGGGATGGGAAAATGAAGAAGGCAACGTACATTATCAGTATTACCGCTTTGGTCATAAGTATAGTTGCGTTGGCTATTGCGTTATCTAAATGAACCACAGTGGTAGACGGGAAGCGGGACACATGTATCGAAGCGATTGGAGAAATGGCGGCAATTCAGGTGAGGTAATCCAAAACGGAAACAGGAACTATATATCGCGGTAACTGCGGTCATCTCTCAGTCTTCCGATCAATCGCCGGCGCTTAAAAGTTTATGTTTGGAAAGATTATTCATTTAGTGAAGACCCTACTCTGCCCGCCTGACGAGTCCGAGGGAATGGACGAAAACGCACCGTCGCGATGATGGAGCGTTCGCGGAATTCTTCTAGGGAACTGCGAATGCTTTCCTCTGATCCGAGCAGCTTCCTACGTAAACAAGTCGCCGGGGTCATACTCCCACATATCGTCAAAAAAGAGCTTTTGTAATATGATAATAATAATAAATAGAGCAGAGATGTGGTGGTCTGTGTGTTACGCATTAAGCAGTTAAGTATTAATGGAATAGGTGGTATTGACAACCTATCATTAGTCTTCGAGGATCAATTCAACATTATATGTGGGCCTAATGGTATTGGGAAGACGACTATATTGGATTGCATAGGGCAAAGTTTTTCTTATCATAACTCTAATACAATCAAAAGAAATGCAAAACACGATAGTGGAAGTTGGTCATTGAAGGTTGATGTAGATGGTTTAGAATTGGAAACCAACAACAAGAAAAAAGGTTTCCATCCCACCGATGAGATGGATTCGATGAACCAATTGTTAGTGCAATATAGCATTAATATTTTAACACTGAAAACAAATCGCCATTTTGAATACAAGCAATTACACTCGGTTGCAAGAGACCAAAAACAAGACGAAAATGCCGCATCTGTATATGGCATTAATGCAAATGATCTAAAAAATTGGTTTGTCAATAGATTTATGTGGTCAACACATGAGAAAGCCCTTACTGCAACCCAACTATCAAATCTAAAAACTGCGATGCATATATTTGGATTATTAGATGATCAAATCAATTTTGCTAGAGTGAAAATTGAGACATTCGATATTCTAGTAAAAAATAAGCAGGGATCAGAACTATATTTCGAATATCTGTCATCTGGATATAAATCCGTGATATTTATATTAATTGGTATAATGAAAGAAATAGAAATAAGATTTACTGATGAGAAACAAATAGCTGCAAAGGACTTTAATGGGGTCATTTTAATAGATGAACTAGACCTTCATCTTCATCCCCAATGGCAATCAAAATTAGTTGAAGTGCTAAAAATAGTATTTCCTGTTGCACAATTCATCGTAACAACGCACAGTCCGCATATGATTCAGGTTGCTGATCCAAAAGAGATTATACCACTTGGGTTCAATAGTGACGGCTCTGTTTCAGTACGAGTAATTCCTTCAAGTGAGTTTGGCTATCAAGGTTGGACGGTTGAGGAAATTCTAACTGATGTAATGGGGCTTAACAATACAATATCAGAACCATTCAGAAATACACTTTCAAGATTTGAAGAAGCACTCACTGATGAGAATAAAGAACAAGCAGAAGAAGCTTATAAGATATTAAGCAAAATGCTTCACCCTGAAAATCATTTAAGGAAGATCCTCAAGATACAAATGGCATCGTTAGGAGAATAAAATGATAAAAATAACAAAAAAACCATGCCCGAATATTTTGTCCCCAGAGTTAAAGGATCAACTTACAAAAGATTTCATTGCAACAGAAAAATCAGTTTGGAAAATCAAGGATATTGAAATAACCCTTCTCGAAAGTTCGCATTACAAATGCGTTTACTGCGAATGCAAGTTGATGGAAGAGTCAAAGTTTATGGAAATAGATCACTACTATAATAAGGATAATTATCCTGACCTCGTCTTAGATTGGGATAACTTACTTCCAAGTTGTAAACGTTGTAATGGGCGTAAATCAGATTATGATACAAAGAACTATCCATTTATTAATCCCTCAGAAATGGATCCAAGAGAACATTTAACAATGCGATCGTTCAAGTATTACCCGAAGACTGAAAACGGAAAAATGACTATCAGAAAGTTACTGTTAAATGATATTAGAAAAATGTTGACTGTTCGCTTTGATATATGTAAGGCTATTCAATTTCAAGTGGACGAGTTAGTAGAAAAAGCAGAAAGATATCAAAATGGTATTCAAAAAACGACCAATAACAAAAACAAAATTATTTCTATTACGACTAATTTATTATACGAAGCACAGCCAGAATCGGCATATGCAGCTACTGTAGCTACGGAATTAATGAATAGCATCGATTTTAGAACAGTGTTGGGAATAATTAAAGATGAGAATATTGGAAATGTTGAGATTGATACACTGTTCAAATCGACTGAAATGTTAGCGCTATAATATACCCAATTGTTTATTTGTCTTGTTCAATATTTTGGTAAAACCTATTAAAGTCATCATTGTGTATAATCCAGCGGTGATCCGGTTGTCCTTCATTTTGAAGCATTACAAAATCACCGTTTGGAGATTCTGAAACGAGTTCTACTACCTTCCCATCATCATTTCTACAGTATTTTTTCATTATTTAATCCCCCTTGACTATAGTGTATTCATGATTATGTAATAATAACCTTACTCACATCTAGGCAAAGCAGGGCTTTATTATTGGTGGCAATCGTACGACAACAACCTCAGCAATATCCCGTCAGCCAAGGCCAACGGGAGAAAGATTATTTCTTAAATCCATGAACACGCAGAGACACTGCCAACGATCTCCAAAAATCAACTGTTCCAGTTGGTTCTTTAATCACCCCAATAACCTTGACACCAAACTCTGTCACAAACCATTTAGGAGCTGGTACGTTCTCCTCGATCGCCATGATTCTCATGACCAATGTTCCGATCGCACTAGACTGTTCTTCCACCTTCCGTTGAAGCTTTTCGAATTCATTTCTTTCCGATCCTGTCATAGGTTCTTCCTCCGGGGCGACGAGCTGCGCCGCTACTCTATTTTTGAAAGCTATCCATCCCGCCCAAGTTCCGCCATCGTACATTAAGCGCGGGCAAATCTTACCGCTCCAATCCCAATGCCGGCGAAGCCTGTCCACTCCCCACTTGCGTTCCTTGAGCATTTTCGCCACTAACTGGACGGCGTTCTCTAACGTCTTCTCATAGTCGCCGCTTTCGCATATCTCAACCCCGATTGAAGTGACGTTTCCGGTGTTATCCCCTGCGTGAAGTGCTTTCTCGTCAGGCGAGATCGCTTCAATTGCCCGATATTCATCGACAACGATATTCCAACTTGCTTCCCGGTCATTACTCGGATTCGTTAACCATGCGCGCTCGTTCTCCGCGCTGCTGTCTTCGTTACCCGTGTTATGGATGGTTATAGTCGCCTTTTCCGCTCGCACCCCTTGACGGCGTCTATGCGGCGTACTGATGGGGATATGATCAATCCGGTATTCTAACATGTTTCTTCGCCTCACGTTTCCCTGGGGGATTTACTGCCACACTGTACATCTTCCCGGCCAACGACCAAACCAACAAACCGTTTAGGAATGAAAGCACGTATACGCTCCAATCTGTTACGTCCGCTCCGCCCTTGATCGCCGCTAACAGAAGGATAACGGAAGCAATAAAAGCGGCGTACAAGTCCGTAGGTATCCACGGGGCGATTCTATCGACGATTCCCTTGGTTAGCTGCACGAATAAGTACGTAGACAAAGAAGACGCCGCCACCGTAGTGAGAGCGTCCCAAGTAAATAACTGAGTATCCATTATTGCGCCAAGCCTCCTTTAACAATGTAGGCGATTAGGGCCAATATCACAGAGCCTATGATAGTGGTTCCTACCCAATTAATCAGCTTGTCGATTCGGTCAATCCGTTTGTGCGCGGATCTCACAGATAGAGCGGCTTCATTCGCGACATCCCGGGCTTCCGAAGCTGTTCGAAGATCCCCGATAATACCGTCGATCTTTGTTTCCATTCTGACCACGCGTTCGCGCACGTCTTTCAGGTCTTTTACTTCTTCCCCACTCATTCACGACACCCCCATTTACAAAATAAAAGCCCTGCAACATTCGCAGGACTTAATTAACTTTACGGAAATAAAGTCTAGTCACTTGTCATAACACGATTACCAGTGCCAGTGTTTGCTACTGCAACAAATATTCCATTACCATATGTAACCCCTCTCCAACCATTGTCAACAGGGTTAGATTGAAGCGTCCACGAAATCCCATCAGGAGAATTCATAACCCTCGTATTCGTACCGACATTCGTTACGGCTACAAAAGTCAGTGCACCAAAGCAAACGCTAAACCAAGAATTCACATTAGGAGCCGTTCTAATTGTCCAACTTAACCCATCAGGAGAAGTCATAATAGAGTTAGCAGTACCACCAGTAGAGGACACCGCAACAAATAATCCATTTCCATAGCACAACCCTGTCCAATTTCCACTAGCCGCACCAGATCTAATAGTCCATGTTACCCCATTATCAAGCGAATACATTACACCCGAACCAACACCAACAGCAACAAAAACGCCACCACCATAAGTTACCGCTTGCCAACTATTATCTGATGCACTTGTACGGGCAGTCCAAGTAATCCCATCAGGACTTGTCATAACACGATTACCCGCACCAGAGCTAGCAACAGCGACAAATGTATTATTTCCAAACGCTACATATGTCCAGTTGTTAAGTGGAGTTGCTCTCATCGTCCAGTTAATACCATCAGGAGAAGTCATACACCTATCTGTACCAGTAAGACCAACGGCTACAAATAGACCATTACCAAAAGTAACATTCCCCCATTGTTGGTCTACTGGAACCGTTCTAGAAGTCCAGTTGATACCATCAGGCGAGGTCATGACATTCGTTCCACCGCCAGCAACAGCTACAAACAAACCATTTCCATAAACGACAGAACGCCACGGATTATCGGAACTACTGCTTCTAATAGTCCAACTCGCACCAATCTTATTAACAACTCTAATCCAAGTGCCTGAAACTTTAGTCCAAACAATTTTAACCTTAGACCATGTTCCAGCATTATTAACATAAATTTGATTCGCGGGAGTATATGTGCCAACTGGACTCTTAACAAACAGATTACCCATCTATTACACCTCCAGTATTAAACATTAAAATTGAATCCATATGTCACCATTCACACCACCAGAAGGAGCAGATGAAGAAGTTGTAATATGATGACCACCAACCATTTCGGCATCTAGCCCACTACCAGTGCCATCGACAGTAAGTAATTTAGCCAATACGTCGGCGGCTGTGTATGCCGAACTATTAAGTTTTAAGGCAATGGCATTTGTAACAGTAGCGGCAAAGTTAGGATCATCCCCCATTGCTGCTGCCAACTCATTTAACGTATCCAACGCCCCTGGAGCGCTGTCTATTAAATTAGCAATAGCGAGATCGATTTTTGCCTGAACTAGTGCCGTCGTAGCTATTAGTGTATTGTTTGTTGCGGTGGCCGCTGTTGGCGCTGTTGGTGTCCCGGTAAATGCGGGAGACGTCAGCGGGGCAAGCCTTGTCTCATGGTCTACGATATTCGCTCGTAAAGTGTCATAATCATACGCCGTGAAATGTCGGGCCACTTTAGAGTTTGCCCCCCAAGAACTAGCAACCCCTTGAAACCCCCGGGTCACTCCTGTTAGGTTATTACCGGACTTTCCAGTGTAAAGGATCGTTTCAGCAATATCCCCTTCCCCGATAACGGCAATATTTGGCGCTGCGGGAAGGGCGGCGGCGTTTAGTAGGCTTATCGTCGTCACTACGCCATCAATCGCGGCTGAAAGTTCAGTTTCCGGGCTGTTAACTTGTCCTGAGTACATTGGTTGTTGTGCCATGTCGAACCTCCTTAAATATCCCCGAAACCTATCAGGGTCGAATAAAGTAATATATGGTATAATTATCAAAAACATTGGAGCTGAATAATGAAATGAAACAAGTTCGTTCGATGGTTATCGGTATCGTTATTGGAGCCTTTGCAGCAACCGCAGGAACCGCGTTCGGAGCGCCGGCGCTTGAAAAAATATCCGCAATTTTGCGCCCCGACTACGTAGTAAAGGTTGATGGAAAGTCGGTCAACATGAAAAATAAACCGCTCGCATACGACGGCAATACTTACATCCCCCTTCGTGAAGCGGGAGAGATATTCGGTTATGATGTTGGATTTAAAGCTGGAACGATAACGCTAGATCAAAACGAAAAGGAAGTGATAGAATTGCCGAATGAATCAACAGAAACAGAAAATCCAACTGAACCAAGCGCAACCAATATAAACTTAAATGATTGGGTTTCGTACAAGTTATTAGATGAATATAAAGTGGACTTTAAAACGGCCATTAGCACTAACCCCGGACAAACAAACGTTACACTTACTTACGACGGAGTTAGCGAGTTATTCCCCGTTTCTAATGTTGTAGTCGGTGATAAAATTTTTACTAACGACAAAGGCAATCATATTTTAATTAAGGTTCAGGGCGGTTTTTACTTCGAAAAACAATTTATTCAATCTTTTACCGCTCAATAATCCCCTCCACCTCGACTTTGGACGAAAATTTGAGATACAACAGACGACACAATGCGCCCAAGACTATTGGGCGTTATTTGTATTGTGTGCCATGTTCCGCGCGTAACTCTGCCCTCCCCATCCTTCGCAAGATAAGGAATAATATCTACACTCTCTTCCGCTACTCCAAGCCCTGGAACAACATTCCCATCAACTCTAACAGTAATACTAGTCGGCGTTACCCCCTCGAATATCCCGTACTCAATTCCGTGAGTGTGTGCAGGAATGCTGTGTGTGTGCGGCATGTCATGTGTGTGCGGCATACTGTGGTAATGCGGCATTTCGTGAGTATGCGGCATACTGTGGTAATGCGGCATATCATGTGTGTGATTCATGCCATGGAAATGCGATTCACTTTCAAAAAGGTGATTATGAACCCCGACGTTATGCGAATGACTTCCCGACGCTGAAAAAGTCACCGATCCACCACCCAGTACCATTAATTGCGTACCCGAGGTGATTCCGTGATTATGATCCGGTACTGTTGACATCGTACCTGGATTAACTAAAGATCCTTCATAACTTACAACCGGAAGAGTGTCACCAATAACGCTAGTCGAAGAAGTCGTAGTAGAGCTACTTGCGCCCGTTGTCGTAATGCTACTAGCCCCGGTGGTTGTTATGCTACTTGCGCCTGTCGTTGTTATACTGCTCGCGCCTGTGGTCGTAATGCTGCTCGCTCCGGTCGTTGTAATGCTAGAAGCCCCGGAGGTTGTAGCAGGAGCCGAAGCAATCGACCGTTCGTAAGCTCTGAAAGGTTGGCTTTCATAAGAAAGCATTAGTTTATTGATCCGTACTGCTTCCTCTGGAATCCAAAACCGAAGCGTGGCCGGATGGGTTTGGTCGCAGTTATCCGCGAAGTCATGGGAGTCGATGTTGGTCGCGCCCTGGGCGTATACCTCACCGATCCGTTGGCGTGTCTGTAGGTCAGCTATCTCGTTCGTGACGTCCAAGCCCTGATTCGCAATCTCAAGCTCTACGTCCCCTGGCGAGCCTAGAACATCGCTTCTGCGCTTGTTAACCACTCTGATAATAAAGTCTTCGCCAATCTCTTGATCGATGACCCGGACCAAGGAACCGGTATTAAATCGATCTAACGGATCTTTCGTAATCGCGAATAACTCCGATGCCTTAACGGTATATGAAACGCGAGGGATTTTAAGCTTTGTAAGGATCGCTTGCCCTTGCGCCTTCAACGTTTCCGCCGATGTAAACCGACGGTCAACAAAGGTTTTCGCGACGATGCCATAGGTCGAAATCGTGTCCGCATCCAAATAAGGCAATCCGCCGTTGACGTCCGAAATGAGCAATTGATTCACGCCCTCGCCATACCCCATCGGGTATATGCGCGTACAAATTGACGTCGGATCGATCGTCTTTTCGATGCCCTGCATGTTCGCCCCGTAACGTATGTACGCCTCAACTGCCTGTGAGGGCTGTACGAGGTTCAACTTCCAAGGGAATGTCGTTGTATTCCATGTCCATAGGAACTCTGCTGTGAAAGGCTTAGGAATGGAGACGAGCGCCCCTAACAAGGATTCATTTTCCCACGTGTATTCGAATTGATGGGCAAATTGGATATCCCCGCGCTGCCAACGTGTGACGCTCTGTTTTGTAAGTACGTAATTGATAACGTCCGTCGTGTAAAACCCGAGATTACCGACCGTGTGAAACTGAAAAAGAAGATCGTCCAGAAGCGTCGCAAGGACATGCTCGCAGTTGTAAGTAATGCGGTCGCCGTCTCTGCTCATTACGTTCGGAATAATCCGGAACAGGTCGATCCGCTGCCCGCCGTCGAATATTTCCACGTATCGGAGTGGTAAGCACTCGGCATTCTTTGGATCATTGATCGGCAAGGAAAAGGAAGCTGTCCAAAGTGCGTTAAGCGGCATTTCATAGCCAACCGTATAGGCATTTTCGAGATAGGCGACCTTATTCATATTCAGGTCATAAACGGTTATTGGCGCATTCGCCATGTTCTCACCTCATACGAATTTATCTTTGTGCGTGATACGAACTTGAACGGTCCGGGTAGATCCAGAATCGGAATAAGTGATTTTGTTCTTTCCGAGTGTCAATCCTATAAAGTCGCCGGTCATGCTTTGTAAAGCATTTTGGCTGTTCTTCCGGACGGTTAACTTCTTCGAGTCGATGATAATAGTCGATCCTGGCTCAAACGGACCGGTTATCGTGATCTTCTCCACGTGGTTCCGGTTGGCCGTAATCGTCGAATCAAGTTGGCAATCCACATCAAACTTGGCCTGATGACTCCGAGTGCCTAAAATATCGGTTTCAAGTACTTGATCTAAGAGAAATCCCGTCAAATGACTTCGAGTGCCAATGATAGTGGTTTCAAGTTCTTGTTCCAGGACAAACAAGGATAAAAAATCCTTCGTCCCGTCAAAGGCCATTTCCGATTCCCCATCAACTTGAAAAGCGCCACCGAATCTACCGTAAGCATTTATGATCTGTTCGCACTCGCATTCAATAGTAAAGCCGCCGAAAATTTTAGAATCTACGGAGCCGCCATTAAACTTCGTCCGATTGAATGCACCGCGATTAAAGCTCATGACAGTTTAATGGCGCCGTTGCTCAATGCGATGACAAAACGATCCCCGGTTAAAATCGTTTTTGCCGTTACCAATGCGCCAAAACCAATCATTGTTCCTCCAGTTAGTGCGGAGCGAATGGCGACATGCGTAATTACTCCCCAATCGGCGGTTGCTATAGGAAATTGAATCTCGGCTGAATTTTTAATTGTCTGTTTCCCCACATCAATAGCCGGAGTTGCGAAGGTTATGAGTTGTCTTGCATACGCCCCGCCTGTAACTTCCGTTCCTGTATCGGCTCCGGTTGGATTAGATTTATATAATGCGAGGTAAATTGTTTCATCCCGAAAGATATCGTTTAATATTGCGGCTGCTGTTGTATTTGAGAATCCCACTAGTACCACTCCTCATAATTTAATCTGCTTGATACTCGTTCTGAATCGTAAAGCTTGCGAGCGTCGTCGAACCGTTGTTCTTTAATTCGATAATCGGTTCGGTCCGGACATTCCCGTCTGAACTAATGACCGTCTGGAAAGTCGTGGTCGTGATTGTCGTCTCGTATATGTTCTCTTGGCTGTACCCGAAGGGGTCGAAGGCAATTAAGGGAAGCGTAAATTCCCCATAGCCTACATTTCTATCTAATGGACTGGAGCCGGAATATCGAGCGATGTATTCCCGATCCGGTTGGGAAAGCAAAACAAGCTTTAATTCCCTCGGCTTACCATAAATATCGACCAGGAATGAAGCGAGCGACGAAACGTATTGTTGGAGCTGCTCGGCGTTCTGCGCGTTGATTGCACAAATGAAATCAAATTGCTTAACGTCTAAATCCGAACCAAAGTGCCATGCGCCATTTTTCCCCGGGATAGAAAGAACCCGCTCTACCGTATTAGGCAGAACGGGATAGGCTGATCCGCGAAGCACATGGAAATTAAGATCCAGATTATCAATGCCGTCTAATCGAATCGTGGATAGCATCTAAACCAACCCCGCAGACCGCGTAAAATTTTGCGTTTTATTGTGCTGCGCTTTAGAGACGACAGAAGCAATTTCTTTCCCCTCCAAGTAAATATGTGTTTGAATGTATTCGGGTTGCCCTGCCCCTCTTAGCAAGTCCTCCGTCTTATGGTTCGACGTGACTTGGCTTCCCCTCGGAAGGTTCAAAAGCTCCATGCCTTCCTCGCCGACGAGTGACCACCCTCCGGCCGCGAAGCTTGTTCCGTTCTTGTATCCGGGGATCTTTAGCGATTGCCCGACGCGAATAAGGTTCGGATTCGTAATGTTGTTCAATTCCGAAAGCTTAGAAACGGTCGTACCGAGCTTCTTGGCAATCTCGGACAAGGTATCACCGGATTTCACAATGTAAGACCCTGCAGCCGATCCCACGGAAGCGCCGGCCTTGTTCAAAAACGAGAGCATGTCATTGACGGTGTTCGCAATGCTTTCCTTCTTGCTGTTCAGACCATCAAGCAACTGCTCCCCGAAGGACTGACCGGCATTCAACCATTGCGGATTGTACGTCTTGAGCAATGTGATAAGCTCGGCGTTGTTCTTATCAAGTGCCAATTTGCGCGCCTCGGCCTGTAATTTCTCCTCGGTTGTTAATGCCGCGAAATGCGCTTGAATGGCCGTCTTTTCCTTGCCTAATCGCGTTTCCGTTGCCGCAAACTTGTCTTCTTCCGACTTCTTTTTGTCCTGGTATTCCATTTCCGCGCTATCTTTCGCGGCCTCGTATTGATCCCGAAGGGCGTCGATCTCGTCGCGGAGTTTATCCTTTTGGATCTTCCGAGCTTCTAACAAGAGGTCACGCGCATGATCGGCAATCATTTCGTTCAAGTCCGCTTGAATATCCGCAAGCTTGTCCGCGTCTTCGGCTTCTGCAAGCTCTTTTTGCTTGGCCGCAAGTCGTTCCTGATATTGCCGTTCCTTTAGGGCTTTCTCTTCTGCATCGGTCACGTCGTCTAGATCGTCGATTTCCTTTTGCTTGGCCTCGATGTCCGGATTAAACTGCCGATAGAGAAGATCAAGCTTTTCGTCCCGCTCGCGTTCGTAAATTCGAATCTTTTCTTCCGAAGCCGACCGCTCCCGGTCTAACTCCTTGTCATTTGCACGTTCTTGAATGGACTGCTCTTTCTCGTACCGCTTGCGGAGCGCTTCCGTGATTGCATCGCCTAGCGAATTTAAGCCCTGGAGCGTCTTGTCTCGCACTTCCTGAGACATCTTCTTCGCGGCATCACCGGCCTTACTCGCATTTTCGGAAATCCCCTTACTCATACCTTCAACGATGTTCCGGCCATACTCCGTCGTTAGCTTCGAAGGAGACTTGATCCCAAAAAATCCACGGATGCTTTCGCCGACTTCGGAAGCCATGTCCTTCGCTTGCTGGACAACCTTGTCTTTCATATCCTTGATGCCGTTGAGGAGTCCCATAGCAATGTTATTGCCTAGTTCCTCCATCTTTTTTGGAACAGACTTGAGCCAGTCTAGCGCGGCGTTAAACGCCTTAGAGACGATGCCTTTAATCTCGTTCCAATGCGTGGCGATCATCAACGGAACCCCGATGAACGGAGCTAGAACAAGCAAGATTTTGCCGCCCCATCCATTCATGAAGTTTTTAACCCAATCCCAAAACTTGGAGGTCGCCTCTCGCACCTTATCCCAATTCTTGTACAGTAGGATACCTACCGTAACGAGTGCGCCGACCGCAAGTGCAATCAAACCGAGCGGATTTGCATTCATTGCCGCATTTAAGAGCCATTGGGCTGTCGTTTGCGCCGTTGTTGCTAGTTTCCACGCCTTATAAGCATTAACAACAACGTTTATGACCAATTGTGCCGCAATCGCCCCTGTAAGCCCCGCAATGATAGGTAAGAGGATGTCACCGTTATCAATGACCCATTGTAACGCTTCGGCGAATCCTTCGAAAATACCAATTGCGACGTCAATAGACTCGTTTATCGCGTCCTCTATCTCAGGCATATGATCAATGAACCAGTCTGCGAAATCCTGCAGCTTAGGAAGAATCTTTTCCCCGAGCGGTATCAAAATGCCTGTTTCGAGGTTCCGGCCAATACCTTGCACCGCTTCGCCAACCGTATCGTATTTTACGTCGTTGATTTTTTGAAGTGTGTCGGCCGTTGAGTTGGTATAGCTTTGAACATTTCCAAGGGATAGAATCGCCGAAGCTTCCAAATCCTCGAACTGCGTACCAAAAAGAGCGACGCCGATTGCATTTCGTTGCAATGGGTCTTTCGTGTTCTCTAATGCTCTAATTACCTTCCCGAATGCATCCTGCGCGGCTTCTCCGCCCTCTCCGAAGGCGTAAGACATATCCACGGCATTCAGGTTCAGTTGTTGGAAGGCTTCGACAGAAGTCTTGGACAAGTCCTTGGAGCGTATAGTAAACTCCTTGATCGCATCCCCGACTTTGTCTACTTGAAAAGCACCATCTTTTGACCCTTGAATGAGCGTATCTGTAAACTCTTCTGCCGAGAAACCGAGTGCGGAGAATTGCGGCGCGTATTCATTTAGCACGTCTAAGAGGTCGCCGTTCTTGTTCGCGCCCTGTTGCGCGCCCTGGGCAATCAAGGTATAGGCTTGCTGGCCCGTTATGCCGAATTGCTTCATAAGGGAGTTAGCGGTGTTCGCGCTGCCGGCGACATCCATTTCAAAGGTATCCCGAAGCATGAGCGCATGTTGTGAAAGCTTCTCCAACTCAGTCCCCGTTGCGCCGGTCGTCGTCTTAATGAGCGCCATCGACTTTGCGATGTCCTCGAAGTTTTCGCCCATTCCGTTGTTATACAGATTTTTTGCGGACTGCTCCAAGCCTTTCATCTCTTCCGCCGTCGCACCCGTTTCAGCAGCTAGGCCGTTCATTGCCTTATGAAATTCATCCGCCGACTTGAATGCTTTGGCACCAAGACCGATCGCCGCCGCCGCTCCAAGCGCACCGAGAGAGAGAACGACGGCCCCCGCCGCCTTGCCGATATCCGAAAGACGGGATTGGGCGCGTCTGCCTCGTTCATCGACACTATCTAGCGCGTCGTCTGCCCCGGAGTTGTTTATAAGAATGGAGCCGAATAAACGGAATATTTCCATGCCCTCACCCGCCTTTCATCATTTGCATAATGGTCGAAACATCGTCTAGAATTTCGGTTTTCGACTTTTGGGGTTCGGTCGAAGTTTTACGGGAGCTGCGGTTATGGAAGTCTTCAAAGGAGATGTAGCTTTCCTTCGTCATTTGTGGATATTGAGCGAGCCACATTTCCCATTTCCGTTTCTCGTCCGCCTTCTCCATCGCCTTATTAATCAGTCCGACACCAACCTCAAAATCAGCCGATAGCACATATTCGATCTGGCTATACCGATTAAGCAGTAAGTCCATGATTTCGAATTCGTCTACTTGCTGGCCGATTGCAAAAAATCGGATATACCTTCTTGATCCTTGAGCTTCACGATGACTTTTAGGAAATCTCCGATCTCTAGTTCGGCGAAATCTTCCGGCTTCATACCGACAAGGTCCGCGAGTAGATCGTTCACGTCCTTCTCAGCCAAATGCAGATTTTCGAAAACGATCGTGAGCATCTCAATTCCGACTTTCATTTGTGCCGCTTTTTCGTCAGCGGCGTTTTTTTCTGCTTTGATCCCGCTTGCCAATTGCTTCAAATGCTGGCTGATTCCTATCTTTTTCAGAATCCGGGAAATAGGGAAAATGTCCTTCGTTTTAAGCTTTCGTAGAACCAATTCGTTTTCCAATGCGCTTTCCTCCCATGAGTAAGAGCGCCCTGGCTAAAGGACGCTCCTCTGTATTTGAAAAATTAGGCGGTTGTGAAATTCGTAATGACATTGTCGATTAAAGCATTCCCGTTCAAATCCTTGACGTTCTTGGTCACTGTCGCGATGTAGGCAGTCGCCGCCGTCATATTTGCAGTAGGATCAAGCGTGACAACGGTTCTCGCGGCATTAAGCGCGAGCGATCCAGGTACAAGCGTTCCGTCCAGCGCTTTCATTAAGAAGAAGTTCGCAGGACTAACGGCCGCCGGCTGAATCGCCTCGTTAAATGTCCAAACGATATTCGCAGTTGTCGCGATCGCTGTCGCCGCATCAGCCGGAACCGTCACGACGGTTGGATTTACGGTATCCGTTGAAAGCTTCGGATAGTAAATCTTGAAAGGCACCGTGTCCAAGTCACTTGCATCGTAATGCGCAAAGAACGTGATTGGAAGGACGCTTTCGGCTTTATCCGCAGTCGTCAATGTGACGCCCTCGGTGTTCAGCGCATTGTAAATGATGATGACTACCGGGTTATTACTGCCCGACAATCGACCAATCCAAGCGATGTTATCAATGTAATCGGCGATCTCGATCGTATTTTTGGCCGTCACGACATCGTACACGGGATCTGTCGTATTTACTTCGCCCGTAGAAAGCGCAACGCGCAAAATCTCCGGCGTAATCTCAATCAAGTTTGCCTTAATGGAGACATCCCAAGCGTCGATTACATTGAGTCCCTTTGCGCGACCCTTTACGCCGTCGATTTCTATCGGTCGAATAGTTGGTTTTGCAACGAATTCGCCACCCCCGCGCGTTGCACCGATAAGCGTTCCGACCCCGGTTACAGGATTATAGTTCTTGTAGAATGCACCGGCATCAAAAATCAAATGTTCCGCTGTGTTTTCTGTAAATCCCGATTGTACTGGCATGATTTAACCTCCCGTAAATGTTCTAATTTGATAAATGATTTTCCTGCGTCGGATCTTCTTGTCATCGTCCGGAGGCGATAACCGATTTTCGCGGTACATGATGAACGCCATACCAGGAACGCGAATGATCTGCCGATGAATAACGGCGTCCGCTGCAGCCATCATCAATTCAAGCGGCATGGTGTCCCCGCCCTTTGGCGCATCCCAACCGTCGATGTCCATGACGAAATTCTCGTACGTCCCGTCATCGAACGAATTCGGAAGGTCGAAAACGAGATATGGGAATTGCGCCTTATCATCGGCAAACTCGTAATACACCTCGGGATGAATCTCCGCCAACCTTGCACCAACCACCTTGCGGATTTCAATGACGCTGTTACTGCTCATCGCCAACCCCCTCGTCATCTTCATCAATGAGTCCTAGGGCGCGGTTCTCGTCCTCAATGGAGCTTAAATAAACCCCTTGAATCCGGCGAATGTCGCTGATATTGTTCATGACCGCATTCGTTAGAATCGCTCGCTTGGGTTGTTTACTTGTCCCTAGCTCCTGCTGAACGCCGTACCACGTGTCGTGTTTTATCCCGACAACGAGGACGCCCTCGCGCGCTTTGACCCAAGTTTGAAAGGCTCTAAGTGGACGCTTACCTCGCCTGAACCCTTTCAGCTTTCGAACCTCGTTCAATGCGCGATTACGAATCAACTTCCCGCTGTCGCGGAGAGCTGCGCGTGTCAGTTCTCGTATGAGGTATTTGGCACGCTCGACGTTCGAGAGATATTCGACGCCATCCCTTCTAATTCGAACGGCTGGAGGTACTGGCATCAAATATCACCCTTTCGATTCAATACAAATGATTTCTAGATCCCGAACGTCCCTTTTGAAAGTCCGTATAACGGAATACAGTTTCCCGTTGAATTCAAGGTCAGTTTCACCCTCATATTCATTGGGCCATATCACAAACATGACCTCCGCTTTCAGACCAACGGCGGCAGCTTGATAGGATTCAGATTGCCGCACGGACTTTTCGTCCGCGAACACCGCGCGTTTAACAGGCACCCTAATGGGATCTCTCATTTCGCTTATGCCGTCTGTATAAGAAATCAATTCGATTAAACTGTCTCTTCGCGTCTGTCCCAACTGTCATCCCTCCAGGCTAACCGCTTGGAGCTGCGGAATAAGGATCGTCTTAAACGCATTGGAGAAATCGACTTCACCGGAATTTACATTCCAAAGATCGGATACGCCTATCGTGAGCGTGACGACGCCAAGATCACTTTCGATCTGTTCGATCGTGATCCCCGCGTTAAGCATGAACCCCTTAACGGCAATGATCTTTAGTCTGATATTCGCGTCACTCGCCGTTCCCGTAATGCTAAGGCCCGTCTTTACCTTCTCAAGCAATTCGTCGTCACTCAGCGCTGACACCTACTTCAACTGAAAAAGGAACCAACACAATGTTGATTCCCGTTTTTTCAGATTCATAACGTAATCTATCCGACAATTGTTCGTGTTCTCTGTCGGTCAATGGCCGTGTAGCCTTCCAAATCATAACGGTTTGATCTGCCTTTTTAGAAAGATCAACGCCCTCCACCATTACGGCATCGGGCGTTTTTTTATCTGATCGTTTCATGCGGTCACCCCTTCGTTAAACTGCGGAATAGCCCCACAACGTGAACGTTTCTTTAGCAAACATTGGTGTACCGCCGCTATACACCTTACCGCGCCACATTGTTTCATCCTTACCGAACGAGTTATCGCCGACACTAGAGGATTCAATCACGATATCCTGGGACTCGTTGACGATGTATTGCTTGATATCTCCGAACAAGATATCATCGAGCGCCATTGCGGTCGTGAACATAACTTCATGACCATCAAGGAAGAACTTTGTTTTGCCGTTTCCAGTGACGACCGGAATCGTCGTTGTGATAGGCGCTCCGCCCGCGTCCGTCATTTTCCGGAAGCGATTGAAGAAAGTTTTCCGACGCATGATAAACACCGCATCGTCGCCGTATGGGCTATCGACATCTCCCTCAATGTCCATGAGCTTGCCCCAATCCATTGCGGAATAGGTTTGCTTTTGGGAAGGTGCAACCGTGATAGCAGGAACGATACCCGTGAAGGAACCACCGGCGCCGTCGCCATTGATAACTGCGTTATCCAGGTACACGCCGAGATATTTACCCATTTCCGTAGCGAGGAACGTCTCAAGCGCGGAAATGCTGTTTTTAAGTAGCAAATTCTTGACTTTGATCGTTGCCACGACTGCGGATTGCGCAATCCTCGCTTCGGTGAATGCGAAGTTAAGTGTCACTGTGCCGTCGCCGTTATCGGTTGTCGCCCCGGCCGTACCGATCGGAAGGGTTACGTCTCCTGTGAAGCCGTACTTCGTCACAGCGGCGTATACTTGACCATACTTCGTAATGACGGATTGAATGACGTTGAGCGTCGTTTGCGGTACAAGGAAGGCCGCCCCACTCGTCACGCTTCCACCGTTCATGTCGGTAATGGCTCGCTTACCAAGATCCATGATTTCCGCGTCTTCCGTAGAAACGGAACGCGTGATGTAACTCCGGAAAAAAGCATCCCGGTATTTGTCGGAGCTGCGGAAATTCTCCTCATTCAATTCGATCGTCTTCACACCCATTCCCCCTCTTTTTTCTGCTTCTGGTGCATCGGCAAGCTGTACATTGATCTCGTCGATCTGCTCCGCTAATGTGCGTAGTTGGTCGACCGTTGCGTTCAGCTCTTCCGTCGTGACGTCCCGGTGATTTTTGACCTTATCTTTCAAGGCCAAACGTTTCTGTTCAAGCTCGGTTTTTTCGCGTTTCAATTCGGCCGCTTGCTTGTGAGTCATTTTCATTGGAAAGTCCCCCTTATAATTGAGCAATCAAATTGATTAAAGTATCTTTCATTAATTCATTTTCTTCTGGTTCAGCTTCCAACTCGTCCGCATTTTCTGCGACGACTTCCGCAATTACGACCGTCTCGTCATAAGCCGGGAAGGTCACTAAGCTAACCTCATACACTTCGTTGATTTTGACAACGACATCGATTTTATTCGTCCAATCACTGGCGATAATCGCGTTGTTATCAAACCAAAAAGACATGCCGTCGATGAGTTCCTTTTCAACGCGGTCGAACACATAATCATCAATCCATGTGTTCCCGAGCGTGACCTCAACAAATAGCCCCGTTTCGTCTACGGTTGCGGTTAGGTTCTTCCCGTAGCGTCCTAGTACCCACGTCGTTTCGTGGTTCAAAAGGATAACGAGCTTGCTAAAGTCCACGCCCGCTAATGCGTCCTTGTCTACCTTTTCAACCCAATCACTACCGCGCCAAGGTCTTCCAAGAACTCCGAATAGGATGGGATACCCGCGAAGCCGGCGCACTTTACTGCCGTCGACCTCTTCTTCGATCGCTCGGAATCGCCCCTTATCATCGTCGTATCGAAGCTTCCTCTTGGATTGAGACGCAAGGGGAGATTTCTTATTTTCCGGTTTCATCCGTCTCACCTCCTTCCACGGTATAGCTGCCTGGTTTAAGCGTCTGGAAGTTTTTGCTTTCCATGTACGCATCCAACTGCTGCGGGCCTTTCGGCAATCCGATTCTTTTTCTAACCTCGTTCCGCGTCATAACTGAAGCGAAAAGCATTTCCTTAAAGAAGGTCGTCTTCGCGCCTAATGTGCTAACTTCGAGGTCAATTAGTTCGGCAAGCACTTTATGAAAGCGGCCGATCTCCTTGGAAGAAAATAGCTTGTACGTCGATTCCTCTTCAATCTGAAAGACAATCGGCTTGATTGTGTTATCGATAAATTGCTCGTGTTCCAACTCGTTCGCCGAATGCGTAAAGATCGCTTTCGATCCCCCGAAGTAGGTGTACAAGTAATTTACGATTGTCTCCAGCACGTCCTTATTAAGCGGACTCATTTTCAAGTCAAGGTCATGAACTTCAAACTCGGAGCCAATCATGCCGAAGCCGGTCGTATTTTCTGCCGTGAGAAATAGCTCCTTGAATTCTTCGAGCTTCTTTTTCATGTCCGTGCCTTTAAGAGATGACTTGTTAATCAGGAGCGCGGCGATACGTTGGCTGTTCTCGCTATCTTTGACCGCTTGTTCCTGGAGCGTGTTCACGATCTGAACATATCCGCTCGTCGCTTGCCTCGTCGCCCCTCCGTTCTGCGTAGGGAAACGTTGCAAATGAATAATATCGTCATAGGCAAAGTCGTACCCTGCAGCCGCCGGGAACTTGATTCGCAAAACGCCTTCCTTTTCTTCGAAGGTGTGCTGCGTAAAGGGCAAGACAAATAGCGCCCTTAAATTTCCGTTGTCATCCCAATCCGGAAAGATGTAGACGTTATTCGCAAGCATCAACCGAGTGATTGCATACGTCCAAAACACTTGCGGCGATTGGTACGGATTCGCCCGTACACTAAGCACATACTGAACGTGGTCATTTAACTGCGTAACATTCCCATCGTTATCTGCCCGGGCATGATAGAACGGAACCGATCCGACCTTTTCGGCTATGAAATTGATCGCCGTTCGAACCTCCGGAATGTTGTACAAGTCCTTGCCTAAACTGAGTATCGAAGATCCCCGATTCAACAAATCAATGACTTGCGCGGCCGTAACTTTTGGCTGCGAGCTGATCCCTAGAAAGTTTGCGGCTCTCTGAAATAATCCCAATTTCTCACCTCCCCTACGGCTGATATTCTTCAAACTGATCGGCTACTTTTTTATAGGCGATATACGAAATCAAAAAAGACACATATCCGTCGATACGTGCCTTGCTCTTTGATTTATCCGGTTGAATGTTGCTGTTAACGTCAATCCTCGCGGCCGTGTTCGTCACGCACCATCGGAATAAACCGTTGTGCCGGCTGAATTGAATGCCTACATCCTCGAACAATGAACGCGTTTCTTTCATCGGTCCGGACAAGGACTTTGCCCCCATCGCAACCGCGAATGTTACCCCGCGACCATTTTCATTTTCCTTTGGGAACCCGTTTGCTTCCATGTCGTCAACCCAATCGCCCCCGTGCCAACGGTCATAACCAATCTTCCAGAACGTGACTTGAAACGTCGTCGCTAATTCAACGAACCAAGCGGTGACATCCGACTTCTTAACCATGCTTCCCTCGCATACATGAAGCAGTTCATGGTTTAACAGGTCTTCGGCTGCCGTGCTACAAAAACTTTCATAAGCCATTTTATCCGCCTTGCTGTTTTGCTCGATGCGTTGCCGCGCAATGAAGTACTTTTGAAAAACATAGAGCTTTCCGCCGAATGGAATGGTCGCCGTCGCGCAACAAAGATCCGTTGTTTCCGCCATATCCACGCCGCCGACCGCATACTTGTCTCGAACCATATCCTCGGTCATGTCAATCAAGCAGCTATCGACCGCGCTCAACTCGAAGTAAATCACCGATGACCCGCTTGCTCTGTTCAAATGCTTCGAAAGGAAGGAAGGCATTTGCGCGGGATCTTCAAGCGCCTTCTGATACTCGCCTTCGAGGTAGCTCATTGTTGGTCGGGCCGTGTCCCCTCCGGGATTGGCTTTGATCCAACACGTCCGATCGCTCGGATCGTCATCATCATCGATTCGAAAGATCATGGGGAATATTCGTTCTTTGCTTTTCCCGGCCAACACTTTCTTGCACCGTTCCAAAACACTATCGAAAATCCCTTCACGCACGAAACCGAACGTTGATATGATAACGCCTAGCGGTTGCGTCCTAGCGCCCTGGGCGGACGAGAAGACGTCATACGTATTGCGGTTCTTTATCGCGTGCAGCTCGTCAATGATGTACGCGTGCGGGTTAAGTCCATCCTGATTCTCACTGTTCTTACTTCCGGCTTTCATGAAGCTGTTCTTCGCCGGGAATAGCAGCATTTCAGTGTTATCCTTATCCCGCTTTGTCCGCCAATGCTTCTTAGGATTTCCGGCAGGCGTAAGGACATCGCTCGATTGCAAGAAGGCTTTCGCGTTCTCGTACACGATCGCCGCTTGTGTCTTCATGGTAGCGAGACACCAAACCTGTGCAGCCGGTTCGCCATCCGCCATTAACAAGAAATCGGCAATCGCCGAAATGAAGGTTGACTTCCCCCACTTCCGCGCGACGAAAAGAACAAGCTCCCGGAAGTAACGTACTTCCATTTCAAGTTCTTCGTCGTACATTTTGAATCCGAATATGCAAGCGACGATATACTTTTGTTCGATGGACAATTCAAAGGGTTGCCCTGCCCATCGCCCTTCCCGGTGCTTCACCATTGAACAAAACTCGATGAATGCGTCAACGTCAACCGGATCGTAGCGGACTGTCTTGCTTTTGAGAAGACTCTCGATCAACTTAACAAGTGCCTTGATGTCCCGGCCGTGCTTCTTCGGTTCCCGCTTTACATAATCATGCCAAGCGAAAATGTAAGGAGGTATTACATTAGCCATTTGTCTTCCGTGCTAACAGGTCTTCGAATTGATCTTTTTCGACGACTTTAGGAATCGGCGGAGCGACCGGGACAAGGTCGGCGAGCTGCTTGATAATTTTTTGATAGTTGGCGTTCATCGTGCTATATAGTTGAGCAACCGGACGAACCCGCTCGTAAGGATCGGCATCCTTCGACTGCGAGAACATTTCGACGTACCCGTTCTCGTCCAAGTCATGTTCATATATCTCAAGTGTCATTCTCATAAAAGCAGCTCGTTGAATAAGGCCATCGGCTATGCGCATTAGATCGGGCGGCAATTCCTTGTAACTCTCCCGGAGCCGCTTCTCTTCTGCCGCAAGCTTGCGCTTCTTCGCCTTCTTTTCTTTCTCTACGCGTTCGCGTTCGGCTTCTTCGTTTTGTCGTCGCCGTTCTCGCTCCTCATCGATTTCCTGCAAGCGTTGCTTACGCTTCGCCTCTTCCACTTTAATCTGAACGGATGCCTCCCGCTCCGCGATCTCGTCTGGGGATAGCCTTAGTCGCTCTTCCCAATCCGAACTATCTTGATTCGCATTTTTTTGAAAATCAACGACCTTTTCCTTTTTCAAGCTATCACACCCTTTCGAGGGGAGGGGGGTCACATGAAACCATCCCGCGAGTAAATTGAAATCTCCCCCCTACGGTCTCCAAGGCTTTTAAAATAAAAAAAGACCCGGGGGGGTTAAATTTTGGGAGGAACTATGAAGTTTTGGAGTCCTATACTTCGCTCATGCTTGTTATTGTGACAATCGGTGCATAGGTATTGTAAGTTATCCGGATTGTAAGCAATGTTCCAATCGTGCTTGTTCTCATTGGTCAACTCTATGATGTGATCTACCTCTTTGCCGCTCTTAACCTTGCCTAGCGCTTTGCATATCCTACATAGCCCATTGTCCTGCAAGATAACGTATTGCCTCGCTCGCTCCCACTCAGGAGCTGCATATATCTCAGGATGTCTCGCCATTGTCCCGCTCCTGCTATTGTTTAGGAATCATATGGATAGGTATCATTGAGTCATTACACTTATGGCAGCCTATGCCGTCCGTTATGTTGGGATGAGGATAGTGTCGTTGGAACCCGCATCCTATGCATTGGTGTGTAGGCTTCTCGTCTTTCTTTATCCAGCTTCCCTTGTCCACCCCTAAGTCCTGCTCTATGCTATCGCATACCTGGTGGTTCATGCGTTCGTTCAGCCGCTTGATATCCTCACTCGATTTCACTTCGATTGATCGTAGCTCTCTCAGGTAGTCAAGCTTCTGTTCTACTATGTTTCTATCCATTCGTTATCCCTCCAACATGAATGATATCCGGCCCCCGTTTCACTGGGCATATTCGGTCGGTTCCGATGCAAATAAAAAAAGCACCCGAAGGCGCAAATAATTATTTACCATATAATATGTCTTTGATTAATACTTTTGCAAAGGAATCATCTTCAAGACGCAACAAAATATAATTGAAATCCTTTAATCCTTCGTTTCGAATCTTCACTGTTTTGATTCTTTTTCCCTCTAGCTCTCCAAGGCTTAATACCGATACTTCTTTTGTTCCTTTGCACACTTGACACGTTGCATACTTCTCTATTCCTGATCTTGCCACCCATTGGTTGGTATCGTAAGTTGATGGCGAGTTTCTATCATGCCTATCCCATTCTTCGTTCCACTCAGTAGTTATTACTTTTCCTTCTCCTGAACATCCGAAACATTCCATTCTGTAAATCACCTCCCCGTCAACAACATTTCGACAAAAGGAAGGTTTTTCCTGCAAGTTGTTCGGGGAACCTTCTCATTTCAGTTACAGACCATATTCTTAGCCAGCTTCCTACTCTGATTCACGGTTCCCCTTAATGTTGAGCGCCGCGCTGACAACATTCTTGCGAATGCGAGGGAGGCAACGGCGCTGTATACTCTTTGGCTCCAATACACCGGTGCAGACTATCAAGCCCTCCACGGCTCAACGGGGTATTGTCACCTGAAAAGTATCTCTTACTATATGCGCGCATCGTACGACAAGAATTTTAGGTTAATTTACAAAAAAAAAGCACCATTAATTTGGCGCTTTCTCTTTTAGTATGTTAATCACTTGTTTTGTTCTTTTTCCTTGTCATCCAACGTGAGATCAATAGTTCTCATATCAAAGGTGTTTTCAATAAACATTTCTTGAAGTTCATCCAAGGGTAATTTCAATAATTGTTCAACCATGTTTATCCCTCCGTACCTATTGGTGGACGACTCTTGTGTCGATTTCCCTTTTGTCTTATCTTATTCTCAACTTCCATTTTTTGCAACTCTAAATTGTTGACTTCAATCCGCTCGCTCCACCTAAAGTATAGATCAATTAGATTTTTAAATGGTGATCCAATATTTCTAATAACCGAAAAATATAAATGTTCTTCTTTGATGAAATTACAGAGTGTTCTTGATATAGGAGTGAACATTATTTCATCCACAACAACACCTTCATTAATTGCAACACTAAATGATTCTAACTCATTGAGAAGTTGAGAAATACCGCAGTTCTGTTTAACAATAAATTCTGCAATTAAGCTCTTTTCCAATAAATCTAATGGGTAATTAAAGTCATCGTTATAATACGCCGAAGTATCAATTGGATTGGGAACCTCTGCTTTAAACTTTTTATTATATTCTTGCATCGCCGGGAGTATTCTAGTGGCGTATCTATCGAGATATTCTAAACTCTTCTCGGCAGCAGAACGCCTACTCCTGTCTATCATATCCTTCTTAACCAATTTTATCTGTTGCATACCAATAAATAACGAGGCGGCCAAGCCGATACTAGCAACGAAATATAATGCCTCCAGGTATGGCCTAGCTTTATCTATCCAATCAACCATAATACTACCTCCCCCTCTTTACAGTTTTCGACAAAAGGAAGGTTTTTCCTGCAATGTATATTAGATTATTACTAAATCATTCTGATTTTTAGAACAATAGTGTATTGAACATTTTCCCCTGTTCGATCTTTTCTCGCGCCCGCTCCACGAATGTCTGTACGCTACTCTTCCCCAAGTGCAGTTCCACTCCGATTTCCTCGAAGGACATTAAATCGACGATGTGCATGACGAAGCATTGTCTTTCCCGCTCCGATAGGTTGTACATGGCCTCGTCTATTCTTAGCCTGTCCTCTTCGGATAGCTCCTTGATCGTGGTGTCCCGCTCGATCGTGTATCCCGCATTCTTGGAGTGATATGTCTCGATCCATTTCGGATCCCATATGACATTCCTGTATCGACGCTCTATACCCCTCTTGCTTCGTGGTGGTCTTCCTGTGGTCATCCAGTTAAGGGCTACATTAACATCCGTTATAGCGTCCGTGTAGCTCTCCCGCTCCCCCTCGTCGGTGCTAAGTGTTCTAAGCGCTCGTAATGTCCGATATGCTTGACGGTATCCAGCGGGCGAAGCTGCGCGAATCAATTTATTCTCCTGCATTCAGCTCCACCCTTCCCCCTAGTCTCTAATCCCACCATAATCGAATGACCCCTCTAGGATCTCCTGCCGCAAGTTTCCGAGTACCTTGGCAGTCCGATCGTCATCCTTCTTGCTCTCGATCTCAATACACGTTTCTAGGTGTTGTACTATTTGTTCCTTATTTACTTGCAAAGTTAACGAATTCTTCATCCCGCTTCAGCTCCTTAATCATGTATGATGTGTGCCTTTCGGTATTCAACAATCTCTAGCATCTCGACGACGGATGCGGTTATATGGATGGTTGATTCCTCTTCGTTGACCACGTATGATGGTCCGGGGTAATAAGTGGACATGTAAGAAGGGATGTCCTTTATGTTAATGGAGCCCATTTCCTTTTTGTTTAGGAAGATGGTGTATAGCTTGTTTTGTATGAGTGTAGGTGTTTCTGTGGTCAAGTGGTTACCTCTCCTTTAACCGTCCTATATTGGGATAGGAGTTTATGTGCTTCGTAATGAATGTAAGCGAGATCCGTATAAGATTCTGCTCCTTTGCAACAATTCTTGATTGATTCGAGAGCTGATGCGGCCGGGTCGGAGCTACGCGAACCCTAGAATCACATATCCTTCTTTGCAGTATTCCGGATCGTCTAGGATGTACATTACATTGTGTTCGATCTCGTCGCTTGTATAGCCGTCCTCAGGGCTCCATTCTTGGAGGTTGAGCGTATCGCCTACTTGGAAATCCCGATCGTTCGTTCGGACTTCGAATGTCTTTACTCCGCTCTTAACGTCTCGGAAGTGTTTGGGTAGTGTTTTGAGGTAGTTAACATCCTTCTATCCTTCCTCTCCTAAGAAACGAGTAAATCGTTCAGTAATTGAATGTCGCCAGCAGTATCCGTTGTAGTGCGGTAGGGCAGGACCATAAAGGTGTTGTCGTTGAAGAGAATCGCACTGTTCATTCCCTTTCCGTGAGGCGTGGAATTTTGATAGTCGTTCAGCATCTTCAGGTATTCGTTGTTTACCAGGACGTACTTTCCATCGAAATTGATAACTCTCATGTTGAGGTCATTGTGAGACTTTATGAAGGCCGTTACCACTCCGGGCAATGCGTTTACAGAATGGTCATCAAATACTTTAGCGACATTCACCGGCTTGTCGTGAACTGTATCGCCGAAGTTCCAATCGTAGATGATCGTTTTTCCCTCTTCGGGTATCGCGGCGTACTTTGTGAATAGTTGAATCAGAACCTCGCGCGGCAGCTCGGCGTATTTGATTGCCCAATGCCGATTCGTGAGATAGTGAACACCGTCCACGAGCGTCCATATGAAGTAGCGGCTTTTCTTAATCTGCTTGCACAATTCCTTAATGGTGATGTTCACCGTTATTCCTCCTACCATAGGGTTAATTGCCTCCCAGCGTGTTCGGCTGCTATTGGGTTGATCCATAGAACTTCCGTTCTGGCTTGTCCGGTCTCGATGATCTGTTGTCTTTCTTCCCGTCGCCAATGCTGCAAGCGATCGTCATACATCGCATTTGCATATCCCGAAAGGAATGCCGGACCCGGATGGTCGTCCATAGCTTTTAACAATTCAAGATGATCGTTATCCGTCATTTCATTCGTGTAAATCGATCCGTTACGCGTTTCAGCTAGATATGGTGGATCGGCATAGATCATTACGTCCTCTCGCTTGTACCTCGCCATTACCTGGAGCGCTGGACGGTTTTCTATTTGAACTTCCTTAAGCCGTTCGGATACATCTGCGATCTTCTCTGGCAACTCATTCCATTGCTTTATGCGATAAGAGTCATCCGGGGTTCCCCGGCACTTCCACCCCGATATCGATCCGGTCTTTACGCGAATGGATTGCCAGCAGCGGACTAAGAATCTCCGAGCTCTTTCGATGTCGTCCATGGCCGGCTGATGGGATGAAAGGTATTCTTGCCGTGAATATGGAGTCAGATGGACCATTCGTTCTAACTCCGATTGGTGATCTCGGATAACGCGGAATAGGTTAACCACATCACCGTCAAGATCGTTGATCGTTTCTAACATGGAGGGTTCCTTGTTGAAAAACACCGCACCGGATCCGAAGAACGGTTCTAAATAGGTCGTATGCAGTGGCATATGGCTAATGATCCATTCCGCCATGCTCCACTTGCTTCCGGGGTAGTGAAGGATTCTTGCGGTCATTCCGTCACCTCACATCGATAGTACTTGATTGTATTCGTACATGGCTGCCGTTTCCCGCTCCGGCGCTTGGATATCCCACTCTGAGAGGTATGTCCTTAACGTCCCGATCTTGATGTTATATCGCTCACATATCATGTCTCGGCTGAGTCCTGAAACGCGCGCGGCTAGATATTCCTCTTTCACGAGGCGAAATCGTTTAGCTTTGGCTTGTCCTTTTTCCCTAGCGGACTTTTGGCTATTTGGCGATACGATGGTAGGATGAACGCGTCCGTGCGTGATAAACGATTCTGCTTCTACAATCTCGTGAGGTTTCCCGAGGTCCATTCCAAATTCATATCCGGGTAGTCCGGGCTTTAGTTTCCATATGCTAACGTCTCCGAGTGCCATCGTTCTTTCCCTCCCGCTACTGTTGTTGGAGTTTCTCCTTGAGGAGTCGAGCTCGTAATCTAAGCGCCCATTTCATCCCCTCGGCCGTGTGGTCGATCCAGTAATGACAGGTCTTGGTTTTGGTTGAGGGACCACAGAGCTTAGCGAGTTCTTCGGCTGTCGTTTCGTCTTGTCTCCATCGCCAACGAAGGTGGGCTCTCTGCAAAGTCCATTTGTGTTCGGTTGGATCGGCGTTACCTGGTTGCCATCCGCAACGTTCGCAACGGTTGCCGGAACGCTTGTCCACTTCGGCAGCTACCTTTGGGGTAATTGCTCCGCGCTGTTTGGCTGTCTTGCTTCCTCGTTTATGGTCTAGCTGTTTTGGGATGGATCGGACGGGTTCCGTTGCAAAATTGATTCCCATTCCTCGTCGCTCATCCCCTTGTAAATTTCGTATAGTCCGTGCCGTTTGAGTTTCTTAAGCTGGACGTCAACATTCGATTCCGTCCGACCAAGCGCCCATCCGATCTTTCTTGTTCCGTCGATATGCTGATATTTGCAAAGGTAAATCTTCTCTTCTTCCGAGAACGGTTCGCCGTTTCTTGGGTGGTAGTCAGGGTGGTAACTGACACGGCCGCGCTCGTCTAGCTTGAGTCCGACAAAATCTGGTATATTCGGGTTGATGGGCTTGCGTTTTACAATCCCCATACCTTGTCCACCACCGATAGATAATCAAGCGGAACCTTCCCGCTTCTGACTTCAAAGCCTTCCCGTTCCATCTCTAAAATGTGAATGCTCTTTGTCCCGCGGATGCCGTCCATCTGCCGCTTCCAGAAGGTTTCGAGTACCGGATACGGGAGCATGAAGACTTTTCGATGCGCTTCGAATGCGACGATGAGGAAGGCGATTGCATTGCCTACATAGTGGCATTTGCCCAGGTATGTCACTTGATGGCTTGCGACGTTGGAGAGATCGAGGCGATCTCCTTCGGCGACGGATTTAGCTTCGAATGCGATGCCGCGTTGCCGATAATGTCCGTCGTAGTCCACCGTCGATGGCCGCTCGAGATAGCCGTAGATCCTATTTGCTTCCCGCTTCATGATTTTCACTGGCGTCGGCCGCTTATTTATGATTGCGATTGATTGATTCTCGTACATGGTGTTTGTCATGTTGATTAGGCTCTCGAACGCCATGCCGCGATTGCCACGCGGAATTTTTGCCTTCATTCCCTCACCCTCCTGTACTTGGCTTCTTTTTCTGCTTTGTCGGCCACATCTTCCCAGAGATAAGCAAAGAACTCGCCGATCACTTCTGGAATCTTCTTTGTCGGTACGCCGACCCAACGGAGCTCTTTCCACATCTCCCTCGTTAAGTGGTCGAGAGATTCCAATTTTTCGCGAAACAGCCATTCGTATGATTCGAAGACTTCTTTCCCGGACTTCGGTATATGGCGGTTCATTTCTTTCTCCAAAGCGTTTCGCGGATATGCTGAATCCCGCCGTTCGCCTCTTCTCGATATGCCTCCTGTATTTCTTCCTGCAGTTCGTCAAATCGTTTCCAACCACGCGCTCGCTGCTCAGGCGATAGATTTTCCATTTCAAGCGCTCTTACGACGGCGGTTCTTTCTTCATTCAGCTTGTCGCTCTCTTTCACGCTTGGACCTCCCTTTATTCTCCGATCGCCGCAATTTAAGGTAAATTGCCCATCCAGTTATCTCGCTGTAAGCTGGCTTGCACTCTGTTAAATCCCATTCGGGGTACTGCTTACGCCAAAAGGCCTGATTGTCTAACTCATCCCGGACGATCCGCTCTACTTGACGGCGGGTGTATTTGCTGTCATTGGTCCGGTATTCTGGTCGTTCGAGATTCTGACTACTGCTCCAGCGCTTTTTTCCGGCTGGCTCCTTGGTCAGGTACCGGGATAAGGCTTCTAGGCCGTAGTCATTTGGCTTCAAGCGGTCGGCATTAGAGAATCCGATCCGTTCCCCCAGCTTTTGTCCCTTCTTCTTCGGTCTGCGCCATAGGTCTTCGATTGCATCCCGCTCCAGCCCGCCTGACATGATAATGTGGTGGTGAATCCTGACGGGACGGTCTCCTTCCTTCCCAGTGCTGTATTCTGTGACCAGTACGTATTTAATTGGGGGTAGTCCTTCCCGCTTCCGTTTATGGGCGATCCGCCTGAGGTAGTTTGATGCTTCCTTTTCCGCCGCTTCGATTGTCTCGGGCAGTTCCGCATAGGTGACTGTTACGTGTAAGTCACCTTCCCCGAAGTTCGTGTTCACCAACTGAGTAAAATATCTCTTGGCGTTCTTGTCGTTCAGGTTCCGTTGCTTTGGGGCGGACACTTTCTTCTTTTCCCCTCTCCCCCTCCGTATTGGATGATTTTGAGTCTTTGAGAATATATCTACTTCCATGAAATGCTTCCCACAATAAATCTGCTTTTCTCTTATGAAACTCCGCACGGCAACGCCTCCACCAACTTGGTGCCGTAAAGAGTCTATCTTCCCTGCTATTTGTTCATAGGATCGGTTGCCGCCTCTCCTGTCACAACATTTTTGACTTTCGTATCGCAGGAAAGATAATACCCATTACAAGCCCGAGAACGCTCGGCAAAGCGTTGTTTTTGCTTGTTCTCCGCCGCGAAATTTGATACAATGTTGTTACGATATCATTGTATATTTCGCAACTGACTCGCCTCGTGATCGCTCCCTTAAAGCGACATACGAGGCGGTCTTTTTTATGTCCCGAATTCCTTCAAGGTTGCTCCGAAAAATATGTCGGTGATAAATTCATAGCCCGACGACATAACGACACCGGAGCCAATATACCGTGTAACCCGGTGACGATTGTTAAAGACAGCCTCTTCGTTTTTACGAGTGCAATGGGCTCCCCGGCCTCGCCAGTCTCGCGATAATACTTTCGGTTATAACTGTCGGTTCGCTCGCCGTCCTTGACGATAATCATGTCTGCATATTCGCGAATCGGCTTACCTTGAATAGTTAGTTGCATCTTTTTTCACCTCCTCTCCTCAAAAGCCACTAAATCTGATTCTCGGATGAGCCACTGGCGAGCTTCTTTAAACCCTTTAAGTTTTCCTACAGACAGCCACTCACGAACCGTATAAATGGAAATGCTATATCGATCTGCCACTTGCTGGTCTGTGTAGATCGCAGGTAAATTACTGGTTGGCCTGATTCCGTAGCCGTTAGCGAGAGAACGAACAACTTCGGTTTGTTCATCCTGATCTAGCCAGCTTAATAACTGTGTAATTAGTCCGGTTGCTTGTAAGGTGCGGCTCATAGATATCTCCTCTCTATCCGCCTTTGGTCAGGCGGTGGTATGCTGATCCGCTTGACGCTTAAATAGATACTCTAATGATAAATCCGGGAACAATGAGGACTGGATGCCGAACGCTTCATCAATCAGCAAAGGGGATTTACCAGTCAGTTTGTTTGAGACTGTCGCCGAGCGAACGTTCAAAACCACGGCTATATCCTGCTGTTTCAACTTTTTACGTGCCATTTCAGCAGCTAAATTAGGGTACATTTGCCCACCTCCAATATACGACATATCGTAACTATTGATAACAATATACGACAATTCATAGTTAGTCAACAAGGATTTACTATGATTCGTAAATATACGTTTACATTTAAGTATTTTTGAATTAATATGGTAACAAAGATACGAAATAACGTAATTTAAATACGTTAAGGGGTGTTCAAGTGAAACGCGGCGAATACTTGGCAAAGGCGATTGAAGCTAGAGGATTTAATACAATGAGTTTGTCAAAGACATCAGGGGTTGCATATACAACGATTAGGTCAATGATAGAAAGGGATCTTTCGGGAGCTTCAATTGATAACCTGCTTCTAATAGGTAAAGCACTTAATATGGATGCAGCTGAATTAGCCGATCCCGAAGGTTGGGCAAAGAAAAAAGCGGAACGCGAGGATATTCAAACAATCGCAGCTCACCACGACGGTGGAGATTGGACAGAGGAAGAACTAGAAGAAATAGAGCGATTTAAAGAATTCGTTCGCATGAAAAAACAACGACAACAGGAGTGACTCCATTTGCCGTATGAATGTCTGAAAACAGAAGCAACGAAACTTGGAGTCAACACTTACGAGCTGCCTCTTAAAAACAAAGGTCTATACAGTGATAATGTCATTTGGATCAATAATTCACTCATCACCACAGAACGAACGTGCGTCCTCGCCGAAGAACTTGGGCATTACCATACCACTTCTGGCGATATACTAGATCAATCTCGGCTAAACAATCGAAAACAGGAACGCCGAGCTCGAGAATGGGCACATAACCGACTTATTCCGTTCCAACGAATCATTGATGCCCATGAAGCCCGAGTTAAAGGCCGACATGAAATTGCAGAGTTTCTAGGAGTAACAGAAGAGTTCTTGCAAGAATCAATTAACCGTTACATGGACAAATACGGAATTTTCATCCAAATAAATGACCGTTTCACTATAATGCTTGAGCCTCTTAGTGTGATTGAGCTTTTACCAAGTTAATTTTACGCTTCCCCGCTACAAGGCGGTTAAACTATATGCTTAAATAGAACATATGTTCTGAGAGGAGTAAATAAATGGTAAGAAAAAGGTTCATTGCAGAGTTGCCACCCGGGGTGAGAAAACGCGGAAATGGATTCACTTATCGGTACGACGTACCAGTCGTTAGACCCGACGGTTCGCCTGACAGGAAACAAAAAGAAACAATGCAGTTCCCAACACCACTAGATGCGTATCAAGCCGGCGTGCTTATCGAGGCTGAACAAATTAAGGGTACTTATGTCGATGAAGATAATGTTTTGTTTACCGAATGGGCACCTAAAGCTATCGAGTTACATGCTTACCTAAACGGAATCAAAAGGCAAACCAAGGACATGTATTTACACCAGTTAGTAAGAGCAAAAGAATATTTTGTCGGTCGCAAGTTAAAAGATATTACGGATCCGGATTATCAACTATTTCTAATGTTCTTACATAAGGATCTCGAATTAGACAGAGGTACTATTTCTATGATTCATGCCAAGATGAAGATTATATTCAGAATGGGCAAAAAACATAAATTAATAGCAAACAATCCAACTGAAGATGCCAAAATTCCCGCCGATGAAGTTTCTTTAGAAGATATGTTAGCCCCGGAAATACCCAGGTATCTCGAAAAGGAGGAACTTGCGCTTCTTATAAGAACAATGAAAGTAATCGCAAATGAACAAACTGATCAATTAGAGACTTTCGGATGGAATCAAGCAGCGCGGATTACGAACCTTCTATCACGAACAGGTCTAAGGATCGGGGAATCCATGGCACTAATACCAAGTAACTTCGACCTCACTGAACATACGATCCGGGTTGTTGCAACCGTTAACGTTTCCAAGGGTATGAAGAATTATTTTTTAAGCACACCGAAAAACAAAAAACCACGGACTGTGGATATAACTAATTCAGTTATTTCGACTGTAGAGGAACAAGTAAAAGCCGTGAAGGCTTTGCGCCTCATGTTTGGACCTAGTTACTACCGCGATCATGCTTTTATTTTTATTAATTACAAGCACCTCCCTGGATACCCAATCGGGTATGAAGACTACGCTGATAAACTGAAGATTGCTCTAAGTAGAGCAGGACTGCCCGAGAGTATTACACCACACAAACTTCGCCATACTTACACGAGCCTTGGCGCTGAGGCGGGTATGACTTTAGAAGAGATTCAAGCGCAGCTTGGTCACAGTAAAGACGAAGTTACTAAGCGCATCTATCTCCATGTGACACAGGCCCGTCGCAAAACCAATGCCGACCGCTTAGAACAACTACTATCCCCTCACTTTAGTGAATAAAAGCCCTTCGTGGGCAGTTTGTGGGCACTACCCTCCCCGATCAATCTAATATCCCTTTGATAGCAGGCTTTTAGCGTAGATGTTTCACCTCGACTAGAAATAGGCTATAATTTCAGAATGAGGTGATGTTTATGAAATCGACGCCCGATTGGTTTATGTATTTCATCGGATTTTGGACTATCGTGCTCGTATTGTTCATGTGCGTTGGCGGTTTTTTCATGTTCCGCAAGTTTTTGAAAGTGCTTCCGAAAAGCGACGGCAAGTCCAAGCTCGATTGGCAGAATTATTGGGTTGAACGCAGCCGGGAGTTATGGACCGAGGAGTCCAAGGCCATGCTGCGCAAGCTGGTATCACCGGTTCCCGGTCCCTTTAGGGACATCGCAAGTCATTCTATCGCCGCCAAGATCGGACAGATAGCAGTAGAAAGCGGCTCGACCGAAGTGACGAAGGATCATTGCATCGAAGGTTACATACGGGCGACTCCGCCTCGGGATTATCGCAGTCTTGTCGATTTTCTGGAAAAAAACCAAATCGACTATACCGCTTACAGGCACCTTCTGAACAAGTAGGATCGATGGCTCTCGGTCGAAAAACGAAACCTTTGTCGATTCTATCCGTCTAACCTCATAGGAGGTGTACGTCGCATGATGAAAAAAACGAACAAAACGGCTATAGCAATGAGCATTGCCGTACTTACCCTAGCACTTATCGGAACGGCATGCAGCAACAATGCTAAGAATGCCAATTCTTCTCCGTCGGCCAGTTCTACCGTTTCCGCTAGTCCAAGCCCTAGCCCAAGCGCGAGCGAGGTCATTGCGGAAACGGAAAGCCCCGACGCTTCTCCGGAAACCCTATCGGGTACGGGTGAATACGTAGGACTTCAAGATAGCCATTCCGTGGAAATCACCACGGAAGAGGGGCCGACGCCTTTCCAAGTTACCCCTGAAATCGCGGAGCAGGTGGATCCTTGGGAAAAAGGAACTCCCGTTAAATTTCAATATACCTCAGAAACGTTAGACGCTAACGGCGAGAACGTCGAACAGAACATCATTATTTCGATAGAGAAGCGATAATCATTATCTGAAATCGATGTGAGGAGAGACGCGATGCGGCTATTGTTGTGCGGAGGCACGGGATTCATCGGAAAAGCTCTGACGCATGCATTGTTGTCCCGAGGAGACGAAGTGTGGATCGTAACAAGGAAGAAGTTCGTTAAGCCTGATTTCGATACCGCGCTTCCCCATCCTCAGTATGTGACTTGGGCGGAATGGAGCGCCGATCCCGAACGCTTGAACGGCATTGATGGCATCGTCAACTTGACCGGGGAATCCATTAACCAAAGATGGACTGATAATGCCAAAGAACGAATTCTATCTTCAAGGATAGAAGCAGCGAATCGCATTGCCGACAATTTGAAGAGAATGGATTCTCCTCCCCGAGTCGTCGTTAACGCATCCGGAATTTCTCTGTACGGTCACTCCGGAGATCGGGTGTTCGATGAATCTTCGCCGGTTATGCCCGCCGACTTTCTCGGCACGACCGTCGTGAAATGGGAAGCAGCGGCGGATGAAATACCCGCCCAACGACTGGTTAAGCTCAGAATAGGTCTTGTCTGCGCCCGCAATGGCGGCGCGTTCTCTCTCATCCGCCTGCCTTACCGATTGTTCGGCGGAGGACGCATCGGAGACGGTAAGCAAGGACTTCCTTGGATCCATCTTCAGGACATGGTTTCCTTGATCCTATTCTGCCTGGATAATCCTTCGATATCGGGGCCGGTAAATGCGGTTGCTCCCGATCCGGTATCGAACGACGAGTTCGGGCGAATATTGGGCCGGGTAACGAATCGGCCCCACTGGTTCCCCGTTCCGGCTTTCATGCTTAAATCCCTATTAGGAGAAATGAGTACGTTAGTCGTTACGGGTCAGAAAGCGTTGCCCCGTAAATTGCTGGATCATGGATATGTTTTCGCTTTTCCGAAATTGGAAGAAGCCTTGCGGGATATAACCCGCTAGGCTTCTTTTTTACATATCCCGATTATTGCGCTTGCTGGAATCGGTACTGCGAGTGAGCTAAAGTCAAACAATCCCCGGCATTCAGCGGGTATAATTCGTACGGAGTCATGGGCCTGTCGTTTAGCCGGGTGCCATTGCGCGAACCTAGGTCCTTGACTTTCCATTGCGCGGCTTCTTGCAGCAGTTCCACATGCGCACGCGAGATACCCATCGTTTCATCCACGTGCTGCGCGGCTTCCGCCGATCTACCTATGACCAACGATTTCCCTTGAAGGGGAATCCTGCAGCCCTCGTCCTTCGATTTCCAGACTAAGCAATAGTCGGCGATGATAGGCAATTGCCGTGCGTCGAGATATTGCGTTTGATCGTTCTTCGAAGATAGCCAAGTCGTCTCTTTCCTTACCGATAAGCTATGATCGGGAGCTTCACGATAGTGACGTTCGATCTCTTCCCCTTTTCCATCCGAGGCTGCCAGCGAATGGAAAGCTGGAAACCTTGGAGCTACCAGTTGCTCATCCGAATAAAATTGCTCTTCATCCAGAACGGACAAGAAATGACCGCTTTTCTTTTCCTCGGACCGAGCCGTCAATTCCCGTTTCTTCGCCCACCAGCGTGGTTTGCCTTTCCATAACATCAGAAATCCTGCGCCAGTTATCAAAGTCAAGCTAAGGCAAATCAGCAGCTTATTTTCGTTAGGTTCGTTCAAATAGACGAATCTCCATGGGATAGCCACTAAGAATAGAGCGACGCACGCGACTACGATACGCCACCTTCCCATATCCATGGGAATGCGATCTACATTCGATTCCGCAACTAGACGTTCCGGTGGGCTATGCATGGTTCCGGCTAAGTGCTCCTGCGCATCCCCCAAAAGCTCTGATATGGAATGAAGATCGCCGGAAGCCGGCTGAAGCAGATCCCATGATGAGCGAGCGGCTTTCGAGGATTGCCGCGTCGACTCCGTAGCCGCGAGCTCCGATAAGGAAGGCGGAGTATTCCGATAAGATGCAAGGGGAGCATCGGAAAGTTGGCCAGATAAATAATGCTTGGCATACCTGCTCAAAATAATCGGCATGAAGTTCTCTGTCGCGACCAGCCTCAATATATTTTGCAAAACCTGTCCGTCAGGGTCCTTTATTTTCATCATCCATCTCATGACAAGTCTCTCCAAATCATCCGCTCGACGTAGAGTCGGCATATCGATGGGCAGGTAGGTAAACTTCAAATCATGCCAGTCCTCGCCTACGAAAATGAATTCGTCTTGCAGCCTGATTCTATCGGAATCTAGCAAATAGAGCCTGCACTCCTCTAGCACGTCTGCAACCTTGCAGAGCGCTCCAATCATTTCCGCCATCGACCACTGCGTCGTTCGCATGGCTTCCGATAGCATTCGTGTACCCGATAGCGAATAGCGCAGCGATATGCATCCGTCGCTTTCCTCGGTTTCCAATCGCAATAATCCCGGTACTTCGCATTGCTTGAGCATCTGAATTTGCGTATCGTTTAATTCGTTGCGCGTAAGGGGAGGAGTCCGCTCCAAGATCATGAAGTGGCCTCGCTTCTGCTCGAAACGACTCGACAATTGTTCCATCTTCTCCCTATCCTTTCCCTAGTAGAGTAATAAAGCCGGGAGCGACCGCGATCATGAAAGGGAATTGCACTCCCCGACCGCCCGACAGCGGATGTTCCCCCCACGGCCATTTCATTCTCTTCCCGATTTTCCGCAAACCGGGAAGTCTCATCATGAATATCGCGGATGCGATTCCGCCTGCGAATACAATAGAGATCGCCAGCAAACTCAAAGTCAAATAAGGACCCATCCACATCCCGAATGCTCCGAACCATTTCACGTCTCCGCCCCCGATCCCTCCGAATCGGTTCATGATGTACAAGGGAACGAATCCGGATAGCAACCCCAATCCTCCCCATCCAAGCCCATGCATTCCAGCGGCTAGTACTTGATACACGATCCCCCCAATTGCGAATAGAACTGTTAAGCGATTAGGGATTCGCATGCGTTTGATATCCGTCCAACAAGCAATGACCAGAAGTATGCTCATGCTGATTAAAGTCCAAATATTCACCTTCGATCCTCCCCGGAATCCAATATGCTCTTACCGGCTACTTCGAATGTTTTTTGCCACGTTCCCCCCTCCGCGTTGGAAACCTGCAAGCTCCATTGCCCCGGCGTTGTCCTACCGGAAACATGCCATGTCCAAGAAATCAGCCCGGATTCGTCTGCCGTCGCGCTTCCCAGATGCTTGGCTTGGCTTAGGCCGCTTTTGTATAGGATGGAAAGATCTACTTTCGTACCCGGAGCAGTGCGGATAACGAGAGTAGCTTTGCGGCCGGGTTTAACCGGATTCGGATCTAAAGAAACGAATGAAACGTTAAATGATTGTTGCCCCTCTTTCGCATGCCGAGAAGTTGAAGGGAGCCCGCCTACCCATACTCTCTCCCTCGCGGACTCTCGAATGATCAATCTCCTGCCTATGATGGGAACTTTCACGGGTAGAGCATATTCCGCTTGAAGGGTTAAGTACGTATTGCCGCTTGTTCCCTCGTCCGGCAATTCCACGGAAATCACCTTGAATCGAGAAGTATCCAATACCCGTTCATCCATAAAAGGCTGTACCAGACGGTTAAATGCTACCTTAGCTGCTTGCTGCTCCAAGGAAAACGTCCCGCTCGCGGCTTCCTCCGCCCATTCCTTCATGGGCGACGGGAGCCATTTACCGTATTTGCTTACGGTTTCTCCGACTTTGAGCCACTTGTCGTTCCATTGTTCGATTTGTTGGTTGAGCTGAGACTCGCGCGCTTGTTCCAAGCCTAGCGATATCGGGTACCATGCCGATGCTGCCTGCCTTGCCGTTTGCGATAACGCCCCATGCACGGCCATGGAAATAACGGCCGTCTGAACCATGAAGATCAGGAACAAAACGAACATCAGGAACACCGGCATGACGAGCGCGGTTTCCAAAGTCACTCCTCCGCTCGCCGCTCGCATCGAGGACATATCCTTATTGATAGGAGCTATCGGCCGTATATGTCGATTCATATCGGTTCCCCTTTACCGTTCCGCCCAGGTCGCCAAACTTCCCCAGCATCTTTAACAAACCGGGAAAAAACCATAACCGGACAGATGCGCTGCCTTCCGCGCTCGCATAGGTGTACGCACCGCGAAAATCCAGCCCGGTTGCATGCTCCATGATTGCTATCATTCTAGCTACTTGATTGGACGATCCGCCGTGCGCAAGCAAGAATAGCCTCAAATAATCCGAATAAACGGTATCTACTTTGATCGTTTTGGAAAGCTGAACATTGCCGTTCTCTACTAATTGACGTAAATCCATCAATGCTTTACCGATTCCGTAAACAAGGGCAGCGGCAAGCACGAGGAGCGGATGACCCATTGAACGGCATTCGATCAATCCTTCCATCGTTCGGATCGCCAATCGAAAAGCGAAAATCTCGCTATAGGCTGCCGCGATGTTCCCTGCCGGGTTGTTGATCCCGTACAGAATATACTCCGTTTCCTGTAGATGGATATCCAAAGGGGCATCCTCCCCTTTCAACATTCCCTTTATCCAAACCGGATCGTAGCGGGATAATCGTGAAATCGTATATTCCGAGAAATACAGCTGATCTCTGATTCCGAGAGCAGAGCCTTCTAACAGCTTTAATAGACCGCTTGTTTCCGACATTGCCTGATCTCTACCTGCGGATGGATCACTACTCGCTTCCACTCGTGCTTGCTCTTCCTCTGAATGATTCCAATCCTTGTTGATTCGATAGAGTTCATTCGCTTGCTCGAAGCTAATCTTGTCCTCTTCCGAGCCGGTCGCTCCCGATAAGGAGGCCAAGAAGTTCGTCGCTCCCGACCATGCCGAACGAGCTTTCTGCTCCTCCTGCTTAATTTCATTGTCTTTCGAGCGATGGGCTTGCAGAACCTTCAGCCGATTCGTGCCCACCGTTCCGTTTGCTCCATACAACCGATTGTAGTTCGAGTAACCGTTCTGTAATCGGGAAGCTCCATCCCGTAAATACGCACCTTTGCCCGTCGAGCCCGGAACCGATACGGCAAGCGAGGAGAATGCCGATGCTTCGTTGCCTAATAATTGGCCTAGAGTTCGTTGCTCCCCGATTTCGGCGGCGTAATCTTCGAAAAAGGACGCCTCGAGCACCAACTCGTCCGCCGTCTTGCGAATCTCTTCCAATGACTGGGTTTCGTCGGCGATTTCCCCATCCGCTTGCTCCGTGGAGGAAGCGGTCGGCATAACCTTCGCTTGTTCCGCTAACGCTCGCATTTCCTCGTTCGCTTCTTTCGCGATGAGCCATTTCGCGATTGCGTCCTCTCCCGCTTCGTTTGATCTCGATATAATAGATAAAGCTCTATTATTCAGCGTCATTGCGAGTGCGTTAGTCCCCGTTTCGTAAGAAATGACAATCGCTTCATACTTAGGGCCTTCCAATACGACGTCCTCAACCGCTTCCTTATCGTCGGATTCTTTCGTTTCCTCCGTTTCCGTCTCTAGATCCTTTTGCTCTTCCGCCGCTCTTTGCGCCGCTCTCCTTGCTTCATCCTCCTGCCGTTTACTCACGTAATCCTCATAGCCGACTGCGATATCGACGATCGTATTAACGCTGCCGGCGGTCGCGCCGGTATTTACGTCGATAGGAGGATCGTTAACTTCGGCGGCCAATAACTGTTGTATCGCTTCTCCTACATCGGTTTGAATAGCCAACGCACCGTCGAGTGCCGCTTCTCTCTTCTCGTAAGCCTTCCGCATTTTTTCGAGCAGATCCACCGTCGATGCCGCTTCTTCCATGGCGCTGGAAAGGCCTCCGAAACGCTCCGCCATCTCCAAAGTCAAATCGATAGGTGCCTTGTACTTCATTTCCTCCAGAACTTGCCGGTTGAATACGTCGTGACTCGCTAGCGGTCTGCTTTCCGTCACACCCGTTTCTTCCCAACGGGTATCCAAAAACTTAAGCGCTCCGCTGCTGCCCGTCTCCGGCACGTTACCTTGCAGCGTCTCAAGGAAGAGCTCGTTTGCTGAATCTCCGCCTCTAATAAACAAGCCGTATTTCTCGTAAACGATGGGGTCGAAAGAAGATAAGGCCGACCGCACCCCCGATTTCACGGAAATCTCGGCCTGCTTACGGAATGCCGCTATCCGGGCAAAGTCGATTAACAGCGCCGTCAATAGCACGAAAGCCGCGGTAGCCGTAATAAAATAAATCGTTACCGAGCCTTCGTCCCTCCGCCTTTTGCATTCCCGGTTTCGCGAATGAGTATCCTCGGACTCTACACGCTCATTCAATTCGGCCGCCTCCCCATCCTTGCTTGCAAAACAAGAAAAATTTATTCTCGTTTCTGCAAGACGCCTCCCGCTTTATCACGATACGCATCCCCTCCTGCACCCGCTTCCTTAATCCGGGAGGCATAATAACGGACCAAATCGAAGGAGCGAATGAACTCCGCAGGCTCGACGATCAGCGCGGTAACTTCCGTCTCGGTCTCTCCGTCGCCGCGAATCCAAGATAGCGGCTCGGCAATCCAATTGCCGGTTACGCGAACTTCAATTTGTCGGTTGATGCCCGCGTTACGATAATCGATCTCGCCCGTTCCCATCCGATGAACGGATGCCGTTTCATAACCTATTCTTTGAAGCTTATTTTCCGCGTTCCGGCCTTGACCTTCGACCATTTCCGAATCTATCCTGACGCTTGTGGCTGCCTCTTGATCCGTTACTAAGCCGAATAGTCCACGCACTAAGGCGTCGTCGGTCAATCGCCAATACAATCCGTCGTATTGCCCCTGCGGATATGCGCCGCTACGAGAATCTTTAGTCGAATTAGACCAACTGAACGCAGTTCGTTCCGCCATAACCGTAGAGCTATAATAGAGCAATGCTCTTTGAGAAATGAACAAGGCAAACACCACCAATAAGAAAGTAATCATCAGTACCCATGGAAATACCATGGATGCTTCTAATGAAACCGAACCGTCCGAGTCTTTCCAGTCGCGTTTGGACTTGCTCATTCGAATATGTCGTCCGCTTTTCCTTCTACCGAGTCCATTAATTCTCCCAGAAACTCCAAGATCCAATCCTTGAAGAAAATAGCCACCATGATCAATACTGCCGCGATGAGAACAATCTCCAAGGTTCCGATACCTCTCTCGTCTCTCCATAGCGATCCTAAAGCCTTTGTTCCCCTTTGATATAATTGAACCATGCCTCTCATCCTTTCTCAGCCTTCGTATATGGAGTTACATCATAAGCACTGTAGGCGCCCCGACCAGTACCATTATTAGTAAAAACACGACCGCCAGCGGAAAAGCCAATCTGGAGGATGCTTGCTCGCCAAGCGTCCGGGCAATCGCCTTGCGCTTGTCCCACATTTGCCTCGTTAATTCCCGAAGCGCCGGCACGAAGGCATCTCCGCCTCTTCGCGCGTTGATAAGCAACGTCGTGGCGAACAATTTCACCTCGGGTACCGCGCACCTTCGTCCCATCTCTTCCAAAGCCGTTGCCAAGCTTTCCCCCCGTTTCATCCCTTCGATAGCCGCCTTCAATTCCATGTATAAGGGATTCGCGCTGTCGTGCTTTTGTTCGATAGAACGGGCTAACGCTCTCATCACGTTCTCTCCCGCATTGACCATTAGCAACAGCCTGCTAAGCAATTCCGGCATTTCCATGACGATGGCTTGACGGCGTTTGGACACCTTGTCGGACAGTTCCTTCGATCGCAATACAAGAAGACAACCCGAGACGAGGATCCCCAACATGAACAAAGCAGAATTATTCGACGCTACTCCAAGCAGACAGGAGATCAGAAGCATGAAATAAGCAAGTCCGACGCATTCGGCGGCCCAAGCAACTAAGGTTTCCAGAGGACATGCGCCTCCGTTTAATATCGCAAGGCAAATCCTTTGTCGTTGCAATAGCGGCTGCAATCGAGCCAACAGCGGACGGTAATGCAATAGAATGACGAAAGGATCGACATTAGGTCGAATCCGTTTAGGCTTGCCTTTCCTCCATGCCCGGAATAACAGAACAACATACAAAACCGACATTCCCGCTACGATTAGAATCATGATGCCGCCGATCATAATCTAATGTCCATGATTCGGGTCATCCACCAACTGCAACCCATTAACAAAATCAAACATGCCGTTAGCAGAACGATCCCCATTCCCTTATGCAATGGCTCCATGTAATCCGCTGCCATGAATCCGAGGGCTCCTACGAAGGCGAAGGGCATTCCCATCATGATTCGAGATTCGAATTTCTTCTGGGCGATTAAAACCGTAACTTCCAGTTCGACCTCCAGCTTCTCGCTAATCAATTGGGAAGTTCTTCGTACGACTTCTACTAAATCCCCTCCCGCCCTCTTGCATATAGAGATCACGTCGGCGAAATTTCTAGCCTCTTCTAGATCGGACCGTTTTGCGAAATCCGCCAAAGCCAATTCCAACGGTTCTCCGTTGTTTAATCTGTTCGCGATCGCCCTAAGCTCGACCAATAGATCGGATTCGGAATCTCCGATCAAGAGGACAAGATCGCTCTCAAGCGCCATTATGGCATTCTCGACGGATCTGCCCGCGGATAAGAGAGAGGATAGAGCTTGTAGCGCATCTTTGAATTGCAATCTCAGCTTGTCCCTCCGTTTCCTGCAAAGAGCCTTAGCATAGTAGCGAGGGTAGAACATTCCTATAGGCGCCAACGCTAGAGCAATAACCGAATGCCGATACATCAACCAAATTGCCACGAAGCAAAGCACGCAACCGAGGCAGCTTGCCCATAACTTCTCGAGCGCGCTCAACTGGTAAAACCGATAATCCGTCATCCGCCCTCCTCCCCAGCAAGCCCGGCATGTTGGAGCTTTCTCCTATCGTGAAGAAAGCCCTCCCGCCTAAGCTCTCCCGCGATTCTTCCTTTTTCTTCTCCTCTCTCTACGAAGCGGAAAAGCGTGTTTACCTCTACCTCGCCATTGCGAATTCCCGACACCTCGCATATTTCCGACACGCGTCTCGAAGAGTCCCGAAAACGGCTCAAATGTACGAAAATATCGATTGCCGATGCGATTTGTTGCCTGACCACGGTTACCGGCAGTTCCGCCCCGCTCAGCACCATCGTTTCCAAGCGGGAGACCATATCCTTGGCGCCGTTCGAATGACCGGTCGACAAGCTTCCTTCATGTCCGGAATTCATGGCTTGCAACATATCAAGCGCTTCCGCCCCTCTAACCTCCCCGACGATAATGCGATTGGGGCGCATACGCAAGGAAGTTCGGATCAACTCGCGGATGCCGATTTGGCCCTTGCCTTCGCTATTCGAATTTCGAGTCTCCAACGACACTAAGTTGGTCACGCCTCGTATTTGCAGCTCCGCGGCATCTTCTATCGTGATGACCCTCTCATCCTGGGGAATCCATTGGGAAAGCGCATTAAGGAAGGTCGTCTTCCCCGAGCCGGTCCCGCCGCTAATGAATAAATTATACTTAGCGACAACCATCTGCCTTAAGAATTCGGCCGCTTCCCGCGAGAGAGCTTCTCTTTCTATGAGATCCTCCATTCCAAGCGGGTGCTTCGGAAACCTTCGAATGGTTACCGTCGGTCCTTTTAGCGCGATCGGCGGCAAAACAACGTTTACCCTGGAACCGTCAGGTAACCTTGCATCTACTATCGGCGATGCCTCGTTCACGATACGATTAACTCTGCCTACGATGCTCTGGATCAGATCCTCTAATCTCTCGGAACTCTCGAAGCCGAGATTGACGGATTGAAGTTCGCCTCGTCTCTCTATATAAATCTCGTCATGGGCATTGATCATAATTTCCGTAATTTCGTGATCCTCCAGCAATGGTTGTAACGCATCTAAACCGCGAAAGGAATGGAACAATCTAGTAACGGCCGATTTCCTCTCGCCCGCCGTCATTCGACGCGTCCTCTCTCGCCGAAACAGCTCGTTCTCGATCAATTCGCGCAGTTCATCGTCCGATACCGAGCTATCCCAGGATAATCGCGATCTAACCGCCTCTCTCAACTCAGCCAGCTCCTCTAACGTGAGTCCGCTGAGCTCCATGTCCATCCTCCCTTCTCCGTCTCGCCCTCGGAATCAATTCTCCGAAACCCAAGCTATGAAAAAGCTGCTCCACCGCACCCGAGAAAGCCGGAGCGTTTAGAAGCTTTCCCGGATGTTCTATCGCCTTCCATTGCGGGATGTAGGGCAACGTCGCAGCCGGTGCGCCGGAGGGCAAATTCCATTGATTCATCATCGCTCCTCCGTTTCCTTTGTTAAGCACGAACGAAACTTGATTCATGGCATTACCGGTTGTCTCCTTCCAATAATGAAGCAGCTTCCCCGTCTTCGAAAGCGTTTGGGCGTCGTCGGCAGTCACCCATACGACCTTATCGCTCATTTGCAGAAGCCTGCGATGCCATTCTCCAGCTCCGGAATCCGGATCAATTACAATCAAATCGTATCGCTCCGTTTCACGGATTCGTTCCAGCAACGCTTCCAAAACCTCCGAGGTCAACGCCAGACGCTCGCCCGGATGATCCGGCGCATCCAGATAATCCGTCCGCAATTGCGGTTGATGCCTGCATAGCTGCCCTAATAAAGTCTTCCATTGGTCCGGATGCGCCTGCATCGCATATAACAATCGGGACAAGCTATCCGGCTCCCCTCTGCCGAATAACAGAGATGTTGCGTTCAGCGCCTCCATGTTCAAGTAAAAAGTACGCAATCCACGTTCCCCGGCTTGTCGAATCAGGTTTATAGCCACAGTCGTTTTGCCAAGACCACCGGAAGCGGAGAAAACCGTAACGATTTGACCTTTACCTGAGGAGGAGGATACCGTAACCGGCGTCATCGCCACTCTCAATCCGGATAAAATAGCGGGCAAAGGCTGATACCGGACGACCTCTTGCCAATGCTTTACGTCTTCGATTAGCCCTCTCTCCTCTACTAGAGCAATTATCGTAGCGACGCGGCCATTCAGGTCAATTTGTTGTTGCAGTAGGTTGGGTTCGCCGATCAATAAGTCGATCTTTCGATTGTCCTGCAGTTCCATACGCAGCGCGCTATCGTGCGTATAAGCTGCGATTTCCCAATCCGGCTCCTCCTCCCTAAGATACTCAGCAAGCTTGGCGGCATATTCCCGCTGAGAAACCGCAATTACGACTCTCTTGGCCATTCCATTCTCCTCCTGTCCGGAAACGCAAAAAACCGCAAACCCCGACGTAAACCGTCAGAATTTGCGGTGCTTCCGCTTTGCTTAAATTATTTGTATCGATAAGATACCATGAGTTTCCATTTAAGTCAATCCGTCATCATACAATAATTCCCTTTGTTTAATTTCGGATTTTCGGGTAATAACAGATATCAAATCATATGGGGGTATTACTATGATTCTATTCTTAGGTATTCTCGCGTTAATCGTCGCCATCATTCTCTGGGTAGCCAAAGTGGCTATCGGCGTAGTTTCTTCCTTCGGCGTTATCGGCTTCGCGGTCGTAATCATCGGCTTGATCCTGTTGATGCGAGGTCGGAGAAACTCGGTTTAAAACTTATACTATGCCCAAACTATCGTCTCCTTGGAGCCGATAGTTCGGGCATTTCATCTCACGATTAACTTGATCAGCGACCGACAAAATCGACCATCGATTTGACGTCAAGCTTTCCGGGAGAAGCCTGTATGAAAGCAGCGGATTCCGCAATCCTCTTCTTGAAAATCACCGTCTTGGGTACTCCCGGCACGAGATCGAAGTAATTATCGGAGAATATCCCCTCTTCCTCTGATTGCAGCCACACTTGCTTGGCAAGGCTGCGCGCGTTCAAAGTATATGCCGTTCCCGAGCTCCCCTGTATTTCCGTTATCTCGATATTCGGCTTCATACTTAACGCTAAATGCTTTGAATAGCGAAAATAGTGTTCCTTGCTATCCAACTCCCGGCCATCTTGAATCAATCGCCCCACCAATACCGTATTCTCCGCGCTGTAGTTTTCCAAGAGTTCCACTACCTGTAATTGCAATGCTTTTACCGCTCCGTTAACCGGGACGTCCACGGGATGGGAATCCGACTTCAACGCATTCCCTTCGAAATCGTATAACGTCCATTTCAGCGTTGCTTGAATCGGCTGGAGAATATCCGTTACGACATGGAATTCGATGCTGTCTTCAGTCTGTTCGATCGACACCATCACATCGCGGAAGCTGCGCGCCACGTAATATTGAACGGCTTTCCATCGGCCGTAATAGTCCATGCTCGACCAAGAAGCGACCGGCCAGCAATCGTTCATCTGCCAGTACAACGTACCCATGCAATAATCTTTGTTCCTTCTATGCGCTTCGATAGCGATCTTCATGCCTTCCGCTTGGAGCACCTGGCTCATGTAAAGAAAGGAGACGAAGTCTTTAGGGTCTTTAAGATATTTCTCCGAATATTCCTTAATCAAAAAATTGCCGCGTCCGTTCTTCTGATGATGCAGCATGACGTCGGAATCGAGCGCCATTTGGTCCTTGTTTGCATACGCGCTGACCGTCTTATGCTCCGGGAACGATTGAAAACCGTATTCGCTCATGAATCTTCCCACGTTGAGCTTATAATTCTCGAACGGTTCCGATGCATGCCATACCGCCCAAAAATGAATATCCCCGTTAGAGGAATTGTTCGTCGCATGCTGTTCGACGTTATTCGTAATAGCCTGCATCGGCGAAGACGGCCAATATTCGATGTCCGGCGCGTATTCTTCGACGACCTCGGGAAGCACTCGATGGAATATCGCTTCGTAATCCGTCCATATTTTATCTCGTTGCTCGGCCGTATATCGTTGCTTCCAGCCCCAACCGCCATCTTCGCTGAATTGGGACCAAGCGGTGTCGATCTCGTTGTTACCGCACCATAACGCGATGCTTGGATGATTGCGCAACCTTCGGATATTGTCTATCGCTTCTTCGCGGACGTTGTCTAAAAAGGCCTGATCGCCGGGGTACATGCTGCAAGCGAACATAAAGTCCTGCCATACGAGAATTCCGTATTCATCGCATAGATCATAGAAAATATCCTGTTCGTAGAGTCCCCCGCCCCAAACTCTGAGCATATTCATATTGGATTCGGCAGCGCTTGCAATTTCATGCCGATAACGTTCTTCCGTAACTTCGTTGAAAAAGCTGTCATTCGGAATATGGTTGGCGCCTTTGGCGAAAACGGGAATTCCGTTCAATTCGAAATAGAAGCTCGTTCCCTTATTGTCCGGCTTGCGAATCAGTTTCACCGAGCGTAGACCCGTCCGAACGGATTTGCTCGTTAATTGGCCATTATCCGCGCTGAAAGACGCATTGAACGTATAGAGCGAGGCTTCGCCTAACCCTCTGCTCCACCACAGCTTAGGAGATGCGATATCGATTGCGATCTCCACCGTTTGACTGCCTGGACTTAGCTGAACTTGCTTGTCCCAACTCATTCCGTTGTCAGAGGTAACGATTAGCTTGCCAATTCCCTCAACTTCGGATTGAATTTGCACGACTGCCGTTATTTTCGCGAAATCCGCTGACACTTGATCCTGACGAATGAATAAATCCCGTATTCGATAGCCTGTCCAGCCTTGAATCGATATATTCTTGCTAATACCGCTGGTGACGAACCTCGGACCCCAATCCCAGCCGTAATGATAGGGTGCTTTCCGAGAAAATACGCTTAGCTTCCGCTCTTCAAGACCGCCGATCGACGAATCATCGTTGGGTGCCGGATAACCGAACCCGTTAGCCTCGAGCTTCGAAAGTCCTTCCTGAATGGCCGAACGGAAAACGATCCGTAACCGATTACCGCTATCGTGAAGCAGCGGCTTTACTTCCGCCGTCCATGTTCGAAACATGTTATCCGCGGACAAAATAAGATTATCGTTTAAATAAACTGCCGCATAAGTGTCCAAGCCTTCAAACACCAATTCAATCTGGGATTGGACGAGCCACTGTTCGGGAGCGTCGAATTCGGTCTCGTACTCCCAATCCTTACGATCGATCCATTGGAGCTCGATCTCGTTCTTGCCTTCGAACGGATTTGGAATCAATCCGTTTCGCAGCAAATCCGTATGCACGCAACCCGGAACCTGCGCGGGTAACCAGTCTTGATCCGTGCTTGATTTGAACTTCCATTTCGTTACGAGCCATTTCAATTCGGACACGCGGATCCCTCCATTACTGTTATGTAATTTCTTTGCCGTTTGTTATCCTAAAACTATATCACAACGCTAACAAACGTAATACGAAATAACTAAAAATCGCAACCCCCAACGGCGAAGTTAGGATTTGCGATTCGCGTTCCTTCTATGGATGAACTAGTCCTTGTCGACCAAATCGCGTTGCAAATATCTTTCCAACGTATTCGTGATTTCGTACGTTGTCTGCCCCAGATCGTAATTCTCGAAAGAGTGTTCGCATGCGTTGCGATAGCTCATCTCGAGATCGTAATGACTAAGGTGTTTTATTATGACATCCGCCGGCAATCCCAATTTCTGCTCGCGGTCTTCCACCGTTCTGCGATCGGCGTATAGAAATAAACGAATGACTTTGTCCGAATAGATGCTCTTCAGGATACTCGCACCCTGGTGATTCAGGATTAGATACACGGAATCGTGCTGATTGAGCTTTTCTTCGATATCCAGGCTTCGAATGCCATAGAAGTCTCCATCGATTTCAACGCTCTCCAGAAATCCTCCTTGATCATCCATCTCTCGGTAATCTTCATGCGTGATGAAATGATAATCTTGACCGTTAACTTCGCCAGGTCTTGGCGGTCGAGTGACATAAGAAATGACTTTTTCCATCCCGAAGGTTTGACCTACGGCTTCCGCTACAGACTTTCTACCCGAACCGTCCGGGCCGGTAAAGACGATTATCTTGTCCCGTTCCTTTAATTCGTACATTTGCACCATCTCCCTCGTCAATGAAAAAAGATGAATTCCTTATGAAAATGCAGAATTATCCGATAATTATCAATTATAGAAGATCTACGCTCGGGACGTCAAACAAACTATAGTAATCATGCGATTATCGTGTTATTGCTCTTGTTTTCGACGTTTTTCATTGTATTCCTCATTGCTTGATTATTGAATCCACTTATTCCCAAAATTAGAATCCGCTCAATTTCCTATTCTAGGACAAGCGCCATGCTATACTTCCATTTGTCACCTAGAACACCTACAGGAGGGTTAATATGACTAATAAATCCCATTTCAAAAAAATAATAATCGGCGCCGCTTGCTTTATGATGATGGCTACGGGAATTGGCATGGTTGCAGGTCAACAATCCGCATTTGCCGCTACGACTTCCCCAGCATCCGTTCAAGAAAACGTAGCTACTGCAAGCTCCGCACCCGAAATAGACAACGTAGCCACAGTGAGCTCGGCATCCGCGCAGAAGAAAGCATCGATCATAGCCGTAGCAAAAAGCCTCAAAGGGAAAGTAACTTACAAGTTCGGAGTCAATAACCCGGCCAAACTTTGGTTCGATTGTTCTTCCTTCACGAAATACGTTTTCGCTAAGCAAGGAATCAGCTTGAAATGGGGCACTGCCGCCCAAAGCAAGCAAGGTACTTATGTTGCCAAGAAGAACCTGCAACCTGGGGATTTAATTTTTCTGAGCGTTAGTACGCCGGGAAAAATCAACCATGTCGGGATCTACATCGGCGGAGGCCAGTTTATCCATAACACGATTGGAACTTCGTTTAACGGTCTTCTGATAAGCAAGGTCAGCGATTACTCAAGCCGCTATATAACGGCAAGAAGAGTCGGCTAGCATGAAGACGCTCAACCCCGCCGATGGATTGGCGGGGTTTCTTCATGTATTATGCCTGCGCTACTCCGACTTCCTCGCTTTGAATACTTCTCCGATCGCTCCGATGCTGCCGAGCGTATCCACCGCGCTAACGGGCAAGAACACCTTGTTCGCCGGTCCTTTGGCAATTTCGCTTAACGCTTCGAACGATCGATACGCAAGCACGTTCTCGTCAAGACCGGCCGAGCTTAACAGCTCGATTCGGATTTTCTCCGCTTCGGCGACCGCTTGTATCGCTTTGGCCTGGCCAAGCGCTTCCAGCTCTTGTGCCTGACGGAGGCCTTCAGCCTGGCGTATTCGGGCTTCCTTCTCTCCCTCGGCCTTCAAGATCTTGCTCTGCTTGTCGCCTTCCGCCCGGAGGATCACGTCTTGCTTCGCCGCCTCCGCTTCCAGCACGATGGCCCGTTTGCTCCGTTCCGCCTTCATCTGCTTATCCATCGCTTCTTGGATATCCGCCGGAGGTTTGATATCCAACACTTCGACGCGCTCGATGCGCACTCCCCACTTCTCCGTAGCTTCGTCTAGCGCTAAGCGGATATTCGAGGATATTCTCTCCCGTCCGGACAAGGTTTCATCCAGCTCCATATTTCCGATAATTTGCCGCAATGTAGCAGTAGTAATATTACGAACTCCATACACGTAATCGGATATTCCATACGTGGCTTGCTCCGGAGCAACGATTTGATAAAAGATGATCGTATCGATCTGAACTTGGACATTGTCTTTCGTAATGACCGTTTGCGGCGGCACGTTAGCTTGTTGTATTCGCAAATCATGGTACACACGTACGTTATCGATAAAGGGAACGAGAATATTAACTCCCGGCGTTAATAAGCGGTTAAATTTTCCAAGCCTTTCCACGACTCCGATCCTTTGCTGCGGAACGATTTTGATAGACAACATCACGATAACGACAATGACGATCAAAATTAAAAATACGACGTAAATCATTCAGGCGAACCTCCCCATTTTTGCACTTCTAACACCGTTGTTCCCCTGCTGATGACTCTTACTTCATCGTCCTTAAGCAGCACGTCGATAGAGATGGCGCTCCATGTTTCGTTTCCGACTCTAACGATACCCGGATTCCCGGGAGATATGGCCTCCACGACAACACCCTGCTTGCCGACTAACTCGTGGATCGCATCCCTATATCCGCTGGACTGCTTAAACCTTCTCGTAATCGATTTGGTGAATAGCGTAAACGCGAGAGCGGCGACTCCGCCGGATAGAGCCTGAACGAGATACAGCTCGGGGAAAATGAGAGCGACGACCGCTGCAATTACGGCACCTGTTCCTAGCCACAGCAAATAAAACGTCAGCGTCAGCATCTCCGCAATGAGCAATACGCCGCCGACTATAAGCCAGATCGCCCACCAGTCCATTTCGATCCACTCCCCTCTCTATAGTCTACGATTGCCCGTACTCGCTCATTACAAGTGAACGAACTTATTCCTCAACGTTGTTGGCGATTGCTTGGTGAACGTTGAAAAACCCTCGTGATGTCACGAGGGTTTTTGAGCTTCAAGACTTAGTCCCGAGCCGATATATCAGTTTCATTAGGATTCGTATAAGAAAACCGGCTTCGACGCTCGTCACTTCGAGATTAAGGCGTGCTCTGCGGTACCCTTTGATAAAAGTGAGTGAGCTATAAGGGTAAATCAAGGATATTAGAAATTTAGGAAATTAGGAAAATTAGAATGGGGATCATCGTTATTAGAACTATTGAGCAGTTTTGCAATCAAAGTAGGATGAAGAACATCACTATCGCTCGTATTTAGGAAAGGAATAGCACAAAAAGTGTCCAATAGGGATAAATAACATCCTAATCCAGCTTAAATCTGGAATCCGCTTCGAAAATACTTTGAAAAACATCGTATTTCAAATGGTTGCCTCTCACTCACATCGCAACAGTAACACGGCTTCGGCGGGCTTTGGGAAGGCAGCAAGGTTTGTATCGATCTATTAGATCAATATACAGGAACCCAATCATTTTATACTTTCTAGTGGCACGAAAAAAGCACCCATCGCTGGGTGCTTTCTCGTTTCTCCGGCCTGGCAACGTCCTACTCTCCCAGGACCCTGCGGTCCAAGTACCATTGGCGCTGGAGGGCTTAACGGTCGTGTTCGGGATGGGTACGCGT
>NZ_QRDY01000020.1 GCF_003386205.1 Cohnella lupini | reverse complement strand
GAGCCAGGATCAAACTCTCCATAATAGAGCGCCGTCGACAAGTCGACATTGCTTATAACAGAGCCTTTTGAGGCTCAATCTGTAGTGCTGGTTTGTCTTCCGCAGACCCGAAAGTCCGCCTCAGACGTTTGTTGTTTCTTACGCTCAATGTTCAGTTTTCAAAGAACAATTTGTGTTTCGTTTTTCGTCGGCCGCGCTAACGGCGACTTTTATAATATAACACGGCGCCCATCCGAATTGCAACAAGTAATTTCTTACAGTTATCGGCGTTCCTCGTCAGCCGTACAGGCTAGCTCAAGAGGCGCGAGATATAATGTATCACATGTTCGAGCGGAACGTCAACACAATTGCTCAGATTAATTTCAAGAACAAGCATACCCCTATTCCCGGAATTGCGGCATTCCCCCGAAAGCTTATCCACGAAAGAAAATCGCCCGCTCGCGCAGGCGATTTCAAACGAGCATAGTCCATTGCAGTCCAAGCACTAAACCGATACCCGGAAGGCCGAGTAAAGCGACCGCACCGATCGTAAAAGGATTTAACGGGACATACCACCCCGTAATCCATCCCGAGAAATTCAGCGCGTATATCGCCATCGCCGCCACGATCAAATGCAAGCTGAATCGCATCAACCAGCCTTTGGGTACGCTTTGCCTCAGGAGTACGTATCCGAGCGATACGCAGGATACAATCAGAAGAACAAGCCAAAATGTCTTCATCCCGTAACCTCTCCCCCCTGAATCGGGCCGGGATTGCTCCATTGCCACTTCGCTTGCCTTAGAAGCATCCCCAACTTCTTCTCCGCAGCTTCAAGACAGTAAATCGCATAATCCACGTGATCTTCTCCCAATGCATGATGAAATCTCCATTCGGCAAGATTCCACTCCTGCTCCGCCTTGCGGATATCCGCTATAAGCCGTTGACGTTCGATCGTATGCACCGAGGCCAATCCGCTTTTGCTTTTTCGCTGCACGGCAATCCCTCCCGCGTCTTCAAACTCGTCATCCCGTAGGACAACCTATTACTATTTCTATACCCTGAACGAATCTCTTAGAACGGTTAGGAAGCCTATTGCGAAAAAAATAAAAAAGACGCCCGAAGGCGTCCCTGTTAACCGAATGGATCTCGAAATCTATTATAATTCCCTGCGACCTTCCAAGGCTTTGGAGATCGTCACTTCATCCGCGTATTCCAAATCCCCGCCGACCGGCAATCCGTGAGCGATGCGGGTAACTTTAATCCCGAAAGGCTTCACCAATCGCGAGAGGTACATCGCGGTAGCTTCTCCCTCGATGTTGGGGTTCGTGGCCAAGATTAACTCTTGCACCCGCTCATCCCCCAATCGACGCACCAATTCGGCTATGCGAATATCGTCCGGCCCCAATCCGTCCATCGGGGAGATCGCGCCGTTAAGCACGTGGTAGTGCCCGTTGAACTCTCGGGTTCTCTCCATTGCCACCAAATCCTTGGGCTCTTGAACGACGCAGATGACGGATACGTCCCTAGACTTATCCGAACAAATGCGGCAAGGGTCAGTATCGGTTATATTGCAGCAGATCGTACAATAGGTCAGGTTACGCTTAACGTTAACAAGCGCCTTGGCGAAATCGATCACATCTTCTTCCTTCATTCGCAAGACGTAGAAAGCCAATCTAGCGGCCGTCTTGGGTCCAATGCCCGGAAGTCGGGAGAAGGATTCGATCAGCTTTGCAATCGGTTCTGGATAAAACAAGGCTTCGGTCTCCTCTGATCAATCATATCCGGCTTCCCCGATAATCGAAGGAAGCCGGTTCGGCAATTAGAACAAACCTGGAATTTTCATTCCTCCGGTATACTTGCCCATGTCTTGGTTAGCCAATTCGTCGGCTTTGGTCAAAGCGTCGTTTACGGCCGTAAGAACTAAATCTTGCAGCATTTCAACGTCTTCCGGATCTACGGCTTCCGGCTTGATCTTAATATCGAGAAGCTTCTTGTGGCCGTTGATCGATACCGTCACGACGCCGCCGCCAGCCGTTCCTTCGATTGTTTTCGTACCCAATTCCTCTTGGGCTTTCATCATTTGCTCCTGCATCTTCTTCACTTGCTTCATCATTTGATTCATGTTGTTCATTGTTAAATTGCCTCCCTAGTCGTCTTTTATCGTAACTAATTGTTCCCCGAATAACCGAACGGCTTCATCGATCCAAGGCTCGCTTTTCTCGCCGGCTTCGTCGTCGGGAACGAGAACGAGCTCTTCGCCCACTGACTGCCCCGCGTTCGCCCGTCCTGATTTCTCCGCCATCGCTTCCTGCCATTCCTTCTGCATAACGGTGAGGAGTTGGGTCGAGTTACCGAAAATAGAGCTTAACACTCCTTCGATTACCCCTTTGTTAGCCGGCCTCTCCGTCGTCTCCCGGTGAATCGTATTTCGGAAAGCCACCACGAACGTGTTCTCCGCGAAGGAAACCGGCTCGCCGTCAACCAACCAAGCATGGACGGTTACTCGCTCTTCCTTCACCCGTTGGAGAATCTGCGGCCACTTGCCGATCGATGGCGCCGCCGAAACATGAGCATCGACGTAAGCGTTCAGCTTCAGGCGGGAAACGGGGGCTATGCGAGGCGCGCTCGTCGCTCCGCCGCCTCCCGAAGAGCTCCCGCGCGCGCCTGAACTGCCGCCGCTCGCCACGCCGGCTGCTACCGCATTGCTAGCGGGCGAAATTCCATTCTTCATTAATGCCCCGAGTTTACTCTCCAAGGCGGCGATTTGTTGTTTCAATTGCCCAAGCTCGTTGCGTCCTACCCCGGAGTCGGCAGAACTCGTACTGACAGTAGATGCCGTTTCCGTCGAAGATGACACGCCGGGGTTATCCGAGCAAAGCTTCAATAAGGCAATCTCGAACATCGTTTGAGGATGGGCCGCGTATTTCATTTCGCTTTGATAACGGTTCAACAAATCAATAATAGCAAATAACCGTTCGCGAGAAAATCCGTTTGACATCTCTTTCAACTCGGCTGGATTAGCAATGCGCCCTGAGGAATCCCCTGCGTCCGGCGCCAATTGCGCGAGCAGCAGATCCCGAAAGTAATGCATGAGCTGCTCCAAGCACTTGTCCGCGCTTTTCCCCGCCTTCATCATGCCGTCAATTTCCGTCAGCACCTTCGAAGCATCCTTATCGCGGATCGCAATGGCAAGCCTGGCGAACTGCTCGGAAGGTAGCCCGCCTGTCGCTTCGACGGCTTGCTCAAGGCTGACCTGTCCTCCCGTGAATGAAGAGATCTGATCCAGCAAGCTGATCGCGTCCCGCATTCCCCCATCGGATAAGCGGGCGATAAAGCGAAGAGCCTCTTCCTCCGCCGATATCCCCTCTTCCGTGCAGATTTCCCGAAGCAGACCCGCCTGCTCTTCCAAAGAGACTCTGCGAAAGTCGAAACGCTGGCATCGCGAGATAATCGTTGGAGGTAGCTTGTGGGGCTCGGTAGTCGCCAATATGAACATTACGTGGCCGGGGGGCTCCTCCAACGTCTTAAGCAGAGCGTTGAAAGCTTCCGTCGTCAGCATGTGCACTTCATCGATAATATACACTTTACGCCGAACTTCCGTCGGCGAGTATTTGACTTTGTCGCGTATGTCGCGAATTTCTTCCACTCCGCGATTGGAGGCCGCATCGATCTCTACAACGTCCATTACCGAACCGCTCGTGATACGCTCGCATTGCGAACATTCGTTGCAGGGTTCCGGCGAAGGGCCATGCTCGCAGTTTACCGCTTTAGCCAGTATCTTGGCTGCGCTCGTCTTTCCGGTACCTCTCGGCCCGCTGAACAAATACGCGTGGGAAAGCCGATTCTCGCGAATCGCGTTTTGCAAGGTTTGTACGATATGTTGTTGCCCGACCATGTCCTTGAACGTCTGGGGACGCCAGGCGCGGTACAAAGCAAGATGTGCCATTGCTAGTCGCTCCCGTCAGCTTACCGTTTCATCCATTATACATCATAGGATGACCGGGCTCCACCGCCAGCAGCGATTTCTTAATCGTCAGTTCCCGACGCGCACGGCAACTTCACGATAAATCGCGTCCCCCCCTCATCGGAAGACACCTCGATGCTTCCGCCTAAATCGTGAACGATCCGTTGGCAAACCGACAGTCCCAATCCGGTCCCTTGCGGCTTCGTCGTAAAGAAAGGGTCGAATACTTTTTCCAACGCCTCCGCGTCGATCCCGGATCCGGTATCGCTGATCTCGACTGCGATTTTGTCCGTTTCGTAAGGATCGTGGTAATCCCTAATTATTAAAGTCCCTCCCCCGTCCATCGCTTCGATCGCATTTTTCCCTAAGTTAAGAAACACTTGCTTCAGTTGCTCTTTATCGGCCAATATCGGAGCAAGCTCCGGTTTGGGATAATAAAGAACGGTCACGTTGTGCAATAGAGCCTCATTGCGGATCATTGGCAAAATTTCTTGCAGCACGAGTCCGACCCTCATCGATACCAGCCTGATCTCCTTGGGTTTGCTCAGCAGCAGAAACTCGCTCACTAAATCGTTCACTCTTTCGAGCTCCGACAACACGATGCCCACGAACTCCTGCTCTTTCTCCATGCTTCTGTCCGCCAAGGATTTGTTTAACAGCTGCATGAAGCCTTTGATCGCCGTTAACGGATTTCTGATTTCATGGGCAGTGCCCGCCGCGATCTGACCGATCGTCTTTAATCTATCCGAACGCCTAATTTGCTCTTCCAAAGTCAAGAGATGGGATACATCTCTGAAGAGGACGAACGCCCCCTTGATTGCGCCCTTGTCTTGCAGAACTTCGCCGTCCAGCATTAGCTTATGATTATGCTTGTCCAGCTTCCAATTCATGACCCGGTTTCGAAACGTATCTCCTTCAAGTAAGCTCCGTCCGAACGGTTTGGGGTGCAAAGAGAGCGAGTCGAACCATTTCTCGGCAGACTGATCTATAATGTCGGTTCTTTTGCATCCGAAAAGGGAACAAACCATTTCGCTGACTTCTACTATTCGAAATTCCGAATCCAGCAACAGTACCCCTATACCCTCGTAAGTCAGGAAACGATTAGCGAACTGCCGAACGAACATCTCCTGCTTCGTAAGATTCGAACGGATTGAATCCTCTTCTGCCGCCAATGCCGGTTCGTCCATCATTGTATTCACCTCCGGTCAACGAGCCAGCCAAATGTAAATATTCGGTATATTACAGTCGATTCCCTCCTTCGGACCTAAGACGTGAGAAGTAATTTTTCGAAAGTAAAAGCAAAAAAAGCACCTCGACGAGTTCGTCGCGGTGCTTCTCTTACGCTATTTATAGTTCTGCCTATTCGCTTGTTAGGACCGTGCACCTGATTTCGATAATTGTGATCCAGCCGAATAAGAGTGAGTCGCTCAGGCCGAGCTACCCCCCAGCACAAGAACTAAACCACTTATGGCTGCTTCCTTCCGGACCTGACCGGGTTCATGGCCGTCCCTCGCGGAGGACCCTGCCGTCAACACGGCACGAAACTTATCGGAACCTGCATCACAAAACCTAAAACAGGAATTCAACCTCGCTGGAGCGGATTGCGAGTTACAGGGCACCGCTACCTCCCCGTCTAGCACGGCTAACTTAGTATAGCGAATTGAAAGAGGAAGTGCAACCGAAGGAAACAGTTTCCTTCGGTTTATTTCGTTATTTCATCGACGTTACGTGTATGGTGTACCGTGGGAAGTTAAACCGAAGCACCGTCGCGGCTTGCTGCTCCAAAGTCGGAATTTCCCGAGCTTGCAACCCTGGGGCGAGCTTGATCGTGACATAGGCATCCGCACCATTGAAAGTCACGTTCGAATCGGATACCCCCGGCAAGTTCTTGATCGCTTGCTTCATCGAAGCGTTGTCCCTATCGTAATCGGTCACCGCATGATGACCGGGAAGATGGGAATGGTTGTTGGCCATCCCACGCATACCGTTATTTCCGATACTTTCCGCTTTTACTCCGTTAGACTTTGTCGCATCGTTATTCCCGCAGCCGGATACGATCATCAAAATACACAATATAGCCGCGACATGCTTAATGGTTTTCCAATGCTTGAGCATGAAAAAAACCTCCCTTTATCCGGTAGGATTTCAAGGGAGGCTTATCTCTATACGGCTATTCGATTAAATTCCGTATTTTTTCTTAAACTTGTCAACACGACCGCCAGCATCGATAAACTTCTGTTTACCTGTGTAGAACGGATGGCAAGCCGAACATACTTCTACTTTAAGATTCGATTTGATCGAACCTGTTTCGAAAGTGTTTCCGCATGCGCAAGATGCCGTAATCACATTGTATTGCGGATGAATGGATGGTTTCAAAGGGTTCACCTCTTTCTGCCCTGGAACAACATGTGGATCCAGAGTATTAAACACATGATGGGATTATAGCACGCTTATAACCGCCTGACAAGTCAACTCCGATTGGAAAACAACGGAGACGCAGCCTAACCTTATATTTCCTGGCGAACGGGAGGAACATGCGTGTAGGAGCCGATAACCACGTCCGGGAGTTCCTCGCGATAGATATCGAGTAGCGCCTTCATCCCGTAAATCTCTCCTTGAGCCGGGGGAATCAAGCTCAGATAGGCCTCGGGATCGATATTTAAATTGCGCATTTGAATCAACTTTAATCCCGTCCGGCGAACGAAACCAATCATCGCTTCAATCTCTTCCTCGCGGTCCGTAACGCCGGGGAATATCAAGTAGTTGATCGAGGTATATACGCCTTTGCTCGCGGCATACTTCAACGATTTCTCAACGTTCTGCAGCGTATAACCCCTAGGTTTGTAATAGGCGTTGTAATGCTCGTCGAGCGCGCTGATCGTGCTTACGCGCATAAGATCCAAACCAGCGTCGGTAATCGCGCGCATATGATCGGACAACCCCGCGTTGGTATTGATATTAATGTACCCCAACGAGGTCTGCGCACGGACTCGCTTCATCGCTTCGACGATCGTCCGGGCTTGCGTGGAAGGCTCGCCTTCGCATCCTTGTCCGAAGCTGATGATCGAATCCGGCGTCTTCAAATGCTCGAGCATGATATCGACGACCTCGTCGACCTCCGGCTTGAACTTCAGCCGAGTCTGGGGCGCGACGAATCCGCTGTCGTCGGGTTGCTCCGAAATGCATCCATAACAACCGGCGTTGCAGGAAAAGGATACCGGAACGGCACCTTCCAAGCGTTGAAGAAACGTGTTGGAAGCCGTCAGGCATTCGTATTCCAACGCGCAGTGGGATAGATGCTTGTAAAGCCTGTTCTCCGGATAAGTCTTAAGAATACGATCAACTTGGATTTCCAAGTCCGCTCGATCGCAATTCTCGGGATTCCACGGCTCCGGATCGTCGCTTTGACCCGCTGCCACGTAGAACCCGCCATCCTTCCATACGACGGCCGTATATCCGAACAGGGGGAACTTCTGCGTTTTATCCGTTTTGGAATACCCGGGCACGTAATAACGCGTGAAGCCTTGCGGCAGCAACGCGCCTACGGCTTGATATGCTCCGGGAAGCAATTGCATCTTCCCGCTAGCCGGATCCATGCCGACAGGTCGGGTATAAGGCAGGCCGACCAACGTCGCTCCCGCAGGCAACGGAATAAGCTCGTCTTCGAGAAGCTCGACGAGATCGTTGCCGCTTCTTGCTATTCCGAATAAATCGGGATGATCAAATACATTTCCTTGTTCGTCTGCGTATACCAGATGCATGGGCTAAGCCCTCCTCTGCTTGACTTAAGAGGCTATTCGGAATACCGCTTCCTCGATTGAGCGAAGCTCCGAGCTTACACTCTAGAGGGGGAGCTGCTTCTCGTCGTGCGGCGTCCTCCGCCGGATCCCGGCGAGGACGGGCTAGGCGTACTCGGCCCCCCGCTCGTATCCAGAGAATCCAGAAACTCTTGGTTCGTCTTCGTGTTCGACAGCTTCTTAAGGAAGCCTTCCACGAACTCCATGGAATCGTTCATGCTCTTGCGAATCGCCCACAGCTTGTCGAGCGCTTCCTTGTCGAGCAACAGCTCTTCCCGACGAGTTCCCGAACGCCGAATGTCCAGCGCGGGGAAAATCCGACGTTCCGAAAGCTTACGATCGAGATGCAATTCCATGTTGCCCGTTCCCTTAAACTCTTCATAAATGATGTCGTCCATACGCGATCCCGTTTCCACGAGCGCCGTAGCGAGAATGGTCAAGCTACCGCCTTCTTCGATGTTACGCGCCGAGCCGAAGAAGCGCTTGGGACGATGGAACGCCGCAGGATCGATCCCCCCCGACAACGTACGGCCGGATGGAGGAACAACCAGATTATAAGCTCTCGCGAGCCTTGTAATGCTGTCCAGCAGAATAACGACGTCGCGTTTGTGTTCCACAAGCCGAAGCGCACGTTCCAATACCAGCTCGGCAACTTTAATGTGATTCTCCGGCACCTCGTCGAAAGTAGACGCGATAACTTCACCTTTGACCGAACGTTGCATATCCGTTACTTCTTCTGGACGCTCGTCGATCAAAAGCACGAATAAATCGATCTCGGGATGATTAATCGATATACTGTTGGCGATTTCCTTCAGCAGCAATGTTTTACCTGCTTTGGGCTGCGCGACGATCAATCCGCGTTGACCTAGTCCGACGGGAGCAATAAGATCCATAATGCGAGTGGATAGATGGGTAGGCGACGTTTCGAGCTTGATTTTCTTCTGCGGATATAGCGGGGTCAGAGCGGGAAAGTGCAATCGTTCCGCGGCGGTTTCGGGAGTGACGCCGTTGACTGCGTTAACTTGCAGAAGCCCGAAATAGCGTTCGCTTTCTTTCGGCGCCCGGCACTTGCCGGATACGAGATCCCCCGTACGCAAATCGAATTTGCGAATCTGCGATGCCGAGATGTAAATATCCTCAGGGCTCGGCAAGTAGTTGATCGGCCTAAGGAAACCGAATCCCTCGGGCAATACTTCCAAGACGCCCTCCATGAACATGAGGCCGCTTCGTTCCGCTTGCGCCCGCAAGATGGCGATAATCAATTCTCTTTTCTTCATTTGCGCGAAATTATTGATCGTGTGCTGCTTAGCCAACTTATATAACTCCGTCAGCTTCATGCCTTCTAAATCGGCCATCATTAAATCAGTCAATAGAATCCCCACTTTTGTTCAGAAATCAACTATAAGCTTAAGCTTGCATTACCCCTGCCGCCAAACTTCCGCGCCCAGATTGCTGAGCTGCATGACCAGCTTCTCGTATCCGCGGTCGATATATTCTACCCCGCTGATCTCCGTCGTTCCTTCTTCGACCGTAAGCGCCGCAACGACTAGCGCGGCTCCCGCGCGAAGATCCGCCGCCCTAACCTTAGCGGCGTTAAGGCGACCGCCTTCGATAATCGCGGAACGGCCCTCCACCCGGATTTGCGCGCCCATGCGGGCAAGCTCGGGAACATGCTTAAACCTGTTGTTGTACACGTAGTCCGACAGTACGCTCACCCCGCGGGCTTGCGTAAGCAAGCTGGTCATTGGGGATTGCAAATCCGTAGCGAAGCCGGGATAGACCAACGCTTTAACGTCTACCGCCTCGTACATGGATTGTCCGACAACTCGAATCGCTTCGTCCATTTCGTACACGTGGACGCCCATTTCCTGCAGCTTCGCGGTCATGGCTTCTAAATGCTTCGGAATAATATTATCGATAAGGACGTCGCCGCGAGTCGCCGCGGCGGCTATCATGTATGTTCCTGCTTGTATGCGATCGGGAATAATGGAATGCCTGCATCCGTGCATTTCCTGAACGCCTTCGATGCGAATCGTTTCCGTGCCCGCTCCCTTGATCTTGGCGCCCATTGCGTTAAGCAAAGTGGCCACGTCGATGATCTCGGGCTCTTTGGCCGCATTCTCGATCAATGTTAAACCTTTAGCCCTCGAAGCCGCCAACATGATGTTGATCGTAGCCCCGACGCTAACGACGTCTAAATAAATCTTAGCCCCTCTTAATTCCTTGGCTCTGATCCGAATGGAACCATGATCATTGGTCACTTCCGCTCCCAATGCTTCGAAACCTTTAATATGCTGATCTATCGGTCGCGGCTCGAAATTGCAGCCGCCCGGCAAACCGATCGTTGCTTCGCCGAATCTTCCTAATAATGCACCCATTAAATAATAGGATGCTCTTAACAGCTTAACTCTTCCATTAGGCATGGGAACCGATTTCATAGCGGACGGATCGATAGACATCGTGTCGTCCTGCCAAGATACCTTGCCCCCAAGCTCCTCCAACAATTCCGCATAAACCGCCACATCGCTTAGTTGAGGAAGGTTGTCCAGCCTCACTTCCGATTCTGCCAGTATTGCTGCGGGAATAAGAGCGACAGCGCTATTCTTCGCGCCGCTGATTCCGACCGTACCCCTTAGCGGTCGGCCTCCCCGGACCATCAATTTATCCATGAATGCCGTAATCCTCCTCGAGTTGTTGCCGATGAAAATCATCGACACATGAAGGAACGGGAAAACGCCTTTAAGACGTTTTCCCGCATCAAGTACATTATAATTAAGGTTGCAAAATTACGCTTTGTTGCTGCTTCCGAATAAGCGGATTTTCTCTTGAACGACCGCTTTCATCGCATTGCGGGCGGGCGTCAAATATTTGCGCGGATCAAAGACGTTGCCGTCTTTGGCAAGAACTTCGCGAATCGCGTTCGTGCAAGCCACTTGATTTTCCGTGTTTACGTTGATTTTGCCTGCGCCGGATAGAATCGCTTCGCGAATCATTTCGTCCGGAACGCCCGAACCGCCATGAAGAACGATAGGCACCGGAATTTTCGCTACTACTTCTTTAATAATGTCGAAGTGGATTTTCACTTCGCCTTTGTACATACCGTGAGCTGTACCTACGGCGATAGCCAGGCAATCGACTCCGGTTTCTTCGTAGAAACGGATCGCTTCCTCGGGCTTCGCGAGCGATGCATGCTCTTCGTCCACGCTAAGATCGTCTTCTACGCCGCCGATCGTACCCAGCTCGCCTTCAACGGAAACGCCCATTGCGTGAGCGGCTTGTACGACTTCTTTAGTCAAGCGGATGTTATCTTCGAAGGAGTGGTGCGAGCCGTCGAACATAACCGAAGAGAAGCCTGCGCGGATACACTTCATGGCAATGTCGAAATTGCTGCCGTGATCCAAATGCAAAGCGATAGGAAGACCGGATTTGTCGGCGGCCGCTTTCGCGATCGCTACCGTATATTCCATACCCATGTACTTCAAGGCGCCTTCGCTGACACCGAAGATGAATGGCGAATTTTCTTCGATCGCCGCATCCGTGATCGCTTGAGCGAACTCCAGGTTATTCATGTTAAATTGGCCAACTGCGTATTTCCCTGCTTTGGCTTGCGGCAAAAACTCGGTCATGGATACTAATGGCATAGTGTACAATTCCTCCTGCGATTTCATTCGATTTCTCACGTATCATTCATACTGCGTTATTATAACACAAAATGACTTTACGAAGTAAACCGAACGGGTGTTTCCCGCCGGAGGTGCCGTAAACCCTAGAATCCTGTAGCAAATCGGGAAGAAGATCCCTCTCCCATTTGCATGTTAACCGCCAGCCTCATTTCGTCGATATCGAACGGTTTCGTGAAGTGCATCAAAGCCCCGAGATCGGTCGCCTCTTTGATCATATCGAGTTCGCCGTAAGCCGTCATCATGATGACTTTAATACCCCGATCGTACTCTTTGATCTGCTTGAGTATTTCCAATCCGTCCATGCCCGGAATCTTCATATCCAATAATACGAGATCAGGACGATGGTTTCTTACGATGTCCAGAGCCGTACGGCCATTAGCCGCTTGGAAAGTATCGTAACCCTCGGTCGCAAATACCTCCAAGAGCAAAATGCGGATGCCGACTTGATCATCAACGATTAATAGTCTCTTCTTATCCAAGCGCTCATCCCCCCGAATCACATTGTAGCCTTATTCGTGACCAGAAGCGCGAATTCCTTCTCTTTCCATGTAAAAAATATGAAGGTAAGCTTAAATATATATTATTATCCTAAGAGAACGGGTACATACCGATTGTTTCGAAGGCTAGCAAAAAACCGCGCGGGCACGAAGCCGGCGCGGTTTGGACGATATGGAGACATGATAATCGCGTATTCGAGTTATCTCTCGGAATGGCTGAGGGCAGCCTTCACGAATTCGCGGAAAAGAGGCTGCGGACGGTTTGGACGCGAGGTAAATTCCGGATGGAATTGCACCGCCAGGAACCAAGGATGCTCGGGAAGCTCGATCATTTCCACGAGACGGCCGTCAGGGGACGTACCCGAAATGCGAAGACCGGCCGATTCGATGCGCTCGCGGTACTCGTTGTTAAATTCGTACCGGTGACGGTGGCGCTCATACACGAGCTCATCGCCGTAACACTGCGCCGCAAGGCTTCCCGGCACCAGCTTGCAGGGGTATAAGCCTAGACGCATCGTGCCGCCCAGATCCTCGATATCCTTCTGCTCGGGCAGAAGGTCGATAACCGGGAACGGAGTGGCCGGGTGGATTTCCGAGCTGTTCGCCCCGTCCAACCCTGCCATGCCGCGTGCGAATTCCACGACGGCCACTTGCATGCCCAAACAAATACCGAAGAACGGCGTTCCGCTCTCGCGGGCGTAACGGATCGCTGTAATTTTCCCCTCGATACCCCGGTCTCCGAAACCGCCGGGAACGAGAATACCCTTCACGCCGCCAAGCACTTCCTCCACGTTGGCCGGAGTGATCTCCTCGGCGTTAACCCAACGAATCTTCACTTCCGCATCCGCGTCGAACCCCGCGTGAGCAAGCGATTCGACTATGCTTAAGTATGCGTCGTGCAAGGCTACGTATTTGCCTACGATCGCGATTTCGGTCGTTTTCTTGAGAGACTTCACGCGCTTGACCAGAGCTTCCCACTCCGTCATGTCCGGCGCGCCTACGGACAAATTCAAATGCTTCACGACATAATCGTCCAAGCCTTGTTCGCGCAGATTAAGCGGCACTTCATACAAGGTCGAGGCGTCGCGGCATTCGATCACCGCATTGGCATCAATATCGCAGAACAACGCGATCTTGCGCTTCAAATCGTCGGCCAGCGGATACTCGGTGCGGCAAACGATCATATTCGGCTGGATTCCGATGCTTCGCAATTCCTTAACGCTATGCTGCGTCGGTTTCGTTTTCACTTCTCCGGCGGCTTTAATATAAGGGATAAGAGTAACATGGATGTACATAACGTTGTCGCGTCCGATGTCGCTCTTGATTTGGCGAATGGCTTCGAGGAACGGCAGGCTCTCGATATCGCCCACCGTGCCGCCGATTTCGGTAATGACAACGTCCGAGCCGGCTTCCTTGCCCGCGCGGAATACGCGGTCCTTAATCTCATTCGTAATATGGGGAATAACCTGAACCGTGCCTCCAAGATATTCGCCGCGACGCTCCTTGCTAATTACCGTAGAGTAGATCTTGCCCGTAGTCACGTTGCTGTTCTTCGATAGATTGATATCGATGAAACGCTCGTAGTGACCTAAATCTAAATCGGTTTCCGCCCCGTCGTCGGTCACGAATACTTCCCCATGCTGATAGGGGCTCATCGTCCCGGGGTCGACGTTGATGTATGGATCGAACTTCTGAATGGTTACCTTAAGACCGCGATTCTTGAGCAATCGGCCCAGCGAAGCGGCCGTGATGCCTTTGCCGAGCGATGAAACGACACCGCCTGTTACGAAAATATATTTGGTCACCCTGCGCGAAACCTCCCACCACATGCCCTTGCGGCATCCTCGTTATCGTTACCCTTTTTTGACCTTTGCCCTTAAGAAAATAGGGCGAAAAAAGAAAAAAGTGTCACCCAATAAATGGGGGCACTTTTTAAATTCCTATGCTATGGAAAAACTCGCTTCTAAAGCCCAAGCATAAGTTTAACGTGTCGAATGAACGGTGTCAAGAACGAATCACTTCTCGTCATCTTCCTCGTCATCCGCTGAATCTTCGTCTTCGTCGTCGTCGAAATCGTCGTCGTCTTCGCCGTCTTTCACGTCGATATCCTCTTCGATTTCGGCATCTTCGTCCTCTTCGATGAGAACCTCTTCGTCGGCTTCAGCCGCCTCTTCGCCTTCTTCGAACACTTCTTCGCGTTCTTCGTCGAAGAGATCGTAAGTTTCGTCGTCCGGGGACGCGGCTTCTTCTTCCTCGCCGTAAAGGTCGTCGTCATCTTCGTCGTCGTCATCGTTAATGATGCGGGGACGCTTGGCTCCGCCGTTCATCGGATCGTCGGAACGTTCGACCGGATACCAACGCTTCAGGCCCCATACGTTGCCTCCGACGCACGCAAACCGTCCGTCGATATTGATCTCCGTGTACAGTTGAGCTATAACGTCCGTCACTTGGCTGTCTGAAAGGCCGCGCATCTTAGCGATTTCAATCATCAGATCGCGGTAGTAAAAAGGGGTGTTGGCTGACTTAAGCAATTCATAAGCCAGATCAACCATCGGCATCTCGCGAATTTTCTCGGAGTCGAGTTTCAGCACGTAGTCGGCGCTCACGTGACTTCCATCCTCTCTGTATGTGAACCGGTAAGCAAAAACGCCTTCTGCGTCCTATGACGCCTAAGAAGCTTTGCGGAGGCCGTTCGGATATGAATAGGCTTTAAAACCCTTCATTCTGAACGACTAAACCTTCACGTTGATTTATCAACCTTTAGTAAACCGTATTTCGTATAAAAATGCAAGTCACCCGAGCCGACTTTTCACGAAATTATTCATGCGTCATCTTGTCCCGTCCATGCAACCGAAAAAGCGAAGGCGCGTCCCTTCCGGACTACCCCTTCGCTTTTCGACTGTATCCCTTCCCGGCCGCTCCGCGGGCGGAGGAACCGGCATGACCAAGAGTCTCGCCGGGAAACTCTCCATTCATCCTATGTCGGAAGCCGGGAAATGACACGGAACGGCGCCTATTTCCTGTCAAAAAAGGCCACATTCCCAAGCTTTTATTCTTACCTGCTCATACAGTAGAGGACACGGCAGCAAGGCACGCTCGAACTCCGCTCGCCTGGTTGCACATTCGTCCGGGAGGGAAGCCGCATTGGACGCAAACGAAATCGTGGAGTGGCTCCGCCATTCTCCCTGTTCTGCCGCAGATCCGTTCGGATCTGGACGAAGGGGAATACTCCGTTTCCCGAATTCCGACGATTACGACAGATTCTTGCACATGACTCAGGCTATGCATACCAGCAACGCCGAATCTTCGCTCGCCAGCGTCCGGCCCTTGAATCTCATTCAAGCGGTATCTTGTCCCATCATCGATCGCGAACCGCCTGCATGGTTAAGAGGCAGAGCGGTATGGGAAGAAGACGCCCCCGTCCAAGTCGGCGCCCTGCCTAAAGGAGCGCTCGTCACCGACAAGGGCATTCCATGGGGGGTCAAGCACATCCAAGCTCCCCGGGCATGGAGCAAGACGACGGGATACCGCGTCAAGGTAGGCGTCATCGACACGGGAGTGGATTTCGGCCATCCCGATTTGCGCCACTCCCTGGAACGAGGCATTAATTTGCTCCATCGATTGTCGTTACCCCAAGACGACAACGGTCACGGCACCCACATTTCAGGTACGATCGCAGCAGCGAACGAGCTGCAGGGCATGATCGGCGTCGCTCCGCGCTCCATGATCTATCCCGTTAAAGCCTTCGACTATAACGGAACGGCATTCGTGTCGGATATCGTGCTAGGAATCGAATGGTGCGTACGCAACCAAATGAACGTCATCAATATGAGCTTCGGAATGAAGACCCGTAGTAAGTCTCTGCAAAGCGCTGTCAGTAACGCCTATCGTTCCGGAGTGCTTATCGTCGCCTCATCGGGCAATGACGGGAAAATCGGAGAAATCGATTATCCCGCGCGCTACAGCCAGACCATCGCGGTCGGCGCAACCAACCGACAAAGTCGCGTCGCGGCGTTCACCAATCGCAGCGGTTTAATCGATATCTACGCGCCCGGCGATCGCATCGTATCCGCCTGGTTGAGGGGCAAGCACCGGGAAATGAGCGGTACTTCGATGGCCACCTCGCACGTGACGGGCGCCATCGCCCTCTTGCTCGCCCTTAAACCCGGCTTATCGCCGGGACAGATCAAAACGATCGTCAAGAGTTCCGCGAAGCCCCTCCGCAAAGGAAAAACTCCCCGGATAGCCGGAGAGTTGAACGTACTGAGAATGATTAAGGCGGCCGAGCATCTCTAACCTTACATCTTGTCCGGGGCGGATACTCCGACAAGCGCAAGCGTGTTGGCGATCGTAATGCGGACCGCGGCGAGTAGCTGCAGGCGGGCTTGGCTTTGCTCGGCGTCTTCCGTGATAACCCGCTCCGCTTTGTAATAGCTGTGGAACTGAGAAGCCAACTCGTAGACGTAACGGATCATCGTGTGCGGCGCATAAATCCGGGCCGCTTCCTCGATCGTCTCGGGAAGCTCTCCGATTTTCCTCAGCAAATCGAATTCCTGCTCCGTCGTCAGCTTCTCGATTGCCGCCTCTTGCCAAGGCAGCACGGCTATCCCCTGCTCCTCCGCCTGGCGGAAAATGCTGCATATGCGCGCATGAGCGTATTGCACGTAGAAGACTGGGTTCTCGTTCGACTTCGAAACCGCCAGATCCATGTCGAAATCCAGGTGGGAATCCATGCTGCGCATCGTGAAGAAATAACGGATGGCGTCTACGCCGACTTCGTCCATCAGATCCTCCATCGTAACCGCCTTGCCCGTACGCTTGGACATCTTCACCTTCTCGCCGTTCTGGAACAGGCTGACCATCTGCGCGATAAGCACCGTCAGTTTCTCCGGATCGTTGCCTAGAGCGGCCATAGCCGCTTTCATCCGGGGAATGTAGCCATGATGGTCCGCGCCCCAAATGTTGATCATCTGATCGTAGCCGCGTTTATACTTATCCATATGATAGGCCGCGTCCGGCGTCAAATACGTATAGCTCCCGTCGTTCTTGACCAGAACCCGATCCTTATCGTCTCCGAAGGTCGTCGAAGCTAGCCAAACGGCATCGTCCAAGTCGTATACGTGTCCTTGGGCTCTAAGCGCCGCCAGCACTTCGGTAACTTTATCGTTCTCGTAAAGGGAAGATTCGCTGTACCATTCGTCGAAGTGAACGCCGAATCGCGCCAAATCGCGCTTGATCTTGGCCAGCTCCTTGTCGAGTCCGTACGTACGGAAAAAGTCGAATCGATCCGCGTCGCCAAGCGACAGAAGGCGATCCCCCTCTTGCTCCGCCAACTCCTTAGCGAAACCGACAATGTCCTCGCCATGATAGCCGTCTTCCGGCATCTCGGCCGCTTGTCCGAGCGCTTGACGATAACGCGCCTCGATCGACTTGGCCAGATTATTCACTTGGTTGCCCGCGTCGTTAATATAATACTCGCGGGTTACTTCATGGCCCGCGGCGGACAATATGTTGCACAAGGCATCCCCTACAGCCGCTCCGCGGGCATGTCCCAAGTGCAGGCTTCCCGTCGGGTTCGCGCTGACGAATTCGACTTGAACCCTCTTGCCTGCGCCAGAATTGACCTCACCATACTTATTTCCTTGCGAGATAACCTCGCCGACGATCGGGTATAGGTAACTCTTGTCGAGTCGAAAATTAATGAAGCCCGGTCCCGCTATCTCGGCCGATTGAATAGAAGCGCGTCCCGCACCCAATTTCTCGATAATGGCTTCCGCGATTTGCCGCGGGTTCTTCTTGGCGATCTTCGTCAGTTGCATCGCGAGATTCGTCGATAAGTCACCGTGCGTCTTATCCTTAGGCACTTCCAACGCGATTGTCGGCAGCTCGTCCGCGGAAGTTACGAGTCCCGCTTCCGTCGCCGCTTCCGCCAATGCGCCTTTAACGGCTGCTTGTAATTGTTCTAATACGCTCATCCTGCTTGTTCCTCCCGAATATCGAGCCGGATATGAAAGCTTCCGACCGTCTGATCTTGCATGAGCAAGTCATATTTCCATTCAATGATTCCGCCGGTCTCGGACAGATCGATGTCCAAGCGGTTCGTTAAAGCTTTAACGTCGTGCGGGCCGTAAGCCGTTTCCAACTTGCCCGGCAGGAGCTCGTCGAGACGAAAGGTTTGCTCCAGAAAAATCGTTCCGCGCCTCCTGAGCATCAATTCCTTCTCCCTAACGAACAACGTGTTCAAGGTTTCGGCCGCGTTCTCTTCGTCGGGCGGCTCCCGGTAGGTCAGCACCCAACCGGTCGACAGCTTATGCAATTGTCCGCCCAAGCTGCTGGACCGCTCCGAGCCTCCATCCTGCTCCCGGCTCCGGAAACCGACGGTTACGTTGCGTTTGTCCGGCATATTTCCCTCTCCTAAGTCCCTTTACTCATGTTATTACTATATACAGATCGGTCGGTCAATTCAAATGATGATTTTAGGGCTTGAATACGGTAGGGCGAGATGGCTATAATGGGTAAAATACTTTAAAAAGGCTTCGCCGTCTTCAGACGGCAGCATACATTAGTATAATAATAAAAAACGACGATGAACGAGAGAGTACCTCTTCCGACAACCGTAATCAGCGAGCCGGGTCAGTGAAAGCCGGCGACGGAAGGCGAGGGAAGCGCACTCGGGAGTCGGTTTCCTGAACGATAGTAGGGAAACCCGGCAGCATGCCGTTAACCTTATGAGTGGATTCCCGTCACGGGAATGCCAAAAGAGTGGTACCGCGGAAACCTCCTCCGTCTCTTACGAGACGGGGGATTTTTATATTCCAAGGAGGAGATTCCATTCATGTTAACGAAATACGCGGCTTCTTTGTTATCCCCTTATTTCAATGTCGAAGCGGGTGATCTGCTCGCTAAGCTCGAGGTTCCGCCGCAGAAGGAAATGGGCGACCTATCTTTGCCTTGCTTCGCTTTCGCGAAAGCGCTCAGGCTGGCGCCGCAGAAGATCGCCGAGCAGGTTGCCGACAGAATCAACGCGGATCAACCCGATATTCGGGCGCTCGCAACGGGAGGTTATCTGAACATCTTCTTCCAAGCCTCCCGTTGGAAAACCGATATCGTCGTCGCGGCGCTGGAAGAAGGCTACGGACATTCCGAAATCGGCGTCGGGAAACGAGTTGTCATCGACATGTCCTCTCCCAATATCGCCAAACCCTTAGGCATCGGGCACCTTCGGTCCACCATGATCGGCAACGCGCTCGTTAACTTGTACCGCGCTACGGGTCACGAAGTTATAAACGTAAATCATCTCGGAGACTGGGGAACGCAGTTCGGCAAGCTCATCGTCGCTTACGGCAAATGGGGAAGCCGCGAAACGCTCGAGCGGGAACCTATCAAGGAAAGTCTGAGGCTGTACGTCAAATTCCACGAGGAAATGGACCTCGATCCCTCGCTGGAGGACGAAGCCCGGGAAGCATTCGCGAAGCTTGAAAGAGGAGATTCGGAAACCTACGGGCTCTGGCAATATTTCGTCGACGAAAGCATGAAGGAATTCCGCAGAGTGTATGAGCGTTTAGGCGTGAGCTTCGATCATTTTACTGGAGAAAGCTTCTACAACGACAAGATCGACGCTGTCGTGCGTGAACTGCGGGAACTGTCGTTGCTGGAAGAAAGCGACGGCGCCCGGATCGTCCGCTTGGAGGAGAACGGTCTCCCTCCTTGCCTTATTCTCAAGAAAGACGGTTCGACCATCTATCCCGTTCGGGATATCGCTACCGCAATATATAGAAAACATTCGCTCGGCGCGGATTCCATCCTATACGTCGTCGGGGCCGAACAAAGCCTCCACTTCCAGCAAGTGTTCGCCGTGCTAGGCAAGATGGGTCATGATTGGTCGGAGCAGTGCAAGCACGTTCCGTTCGGACTTATGAACGTCAACGGCAAGAAAATGTCCACCCGCAAGGGCAAGGTCGTATTTCTGGAGGACGTTCTCGACGAGGCGGTACAACGCGCGCTACAGATCATCGACGAGAAAAACCCCGAATTGCAGGACAAAGAGAAGATCGCGGAAACGGTTGGAGTCGGAGCCGTCATCTTCGGGGACTTGAAGCATCGCCGTCAACTGTCGGTGGATTTCAACTTAGAGGAAGTGGTGAGCTTCGACGGGGAAACGGGACCTTATCTGCAATACACTTGCGCCCGTATTCATACGCTGCTCAAGAAAGGCAAATACGAAGCGCTGCAAAACCGACATTCCGCGGACGGATCGCATCTGCAATCCGAATCGGCGTGGGAATGCCTAAAGACGTTATCACGGTACGAAGCCGTGCTTCGGGAAGCCGCGACCGACAACGAGCCCTACATCGTCGCGAGATTCTTGCTGGACGCGGCGCAGGACTTTAATCGGTTCTATAACTCCGGCAAAATCGTCTTCGAAGGGGCGAACCCGGCCGAAGTGCTATCCAAACTTAGCCTTGCGGCCGCAGTCGCGAACGTACTGAAGAGCGGACTGGGCATGCTCGGAATCAAAGCTCCTCAGGAAATGTGAAAAAGCGATGGACAGGAGGCGCGTTTCTCCCCTGTTCCATCGCTTCTTCATTATCTCTTGCGCGTCTCGGTCAAACGGAACTGTCCGACAAGCTGTTGCATGAACGCCGTGATCGCTTCGACGTTGTTGGAAGTATGCCGCACGTTGACGATGTCCGACAACAGCTCCTGAACTCTGCCTTCCACTTCGGTGGAAATGGCACGGTTCTCGATGCTGACGGCGGCGACCTTCTCCATCAAGACCACCACCTCGTCGATGACCTGGGTCTTGAGAGAATCGTCGGCTTTGGCGTCGCCTAGAGTCTCGGTTGCCGTGGCGACCAGTTCGTTGCCTTCGGACACGACCTTCGTGCCCTCGGTGATCGATGAATACGCTTCTTGAGCGTGCATCGCTATTTTCTCAACGAAGCCGTGAACCTCCTCGGTCGATTGGCGCGTCATATCGGCTAGCTTGCGAATCTCGTTCGCGACTACCGCGAAGCCTCGTCCGTGCTCGCCCACCCTAGCGGCCTCGATCGCGGCGTTAAGCGCCAGCAGGTTAGTCTGGGAAGAAATTTCCTCGATGACGTTCAGAACGCCGCGAATTTCGTTGGCCGTGTCCATGAACACTCGGATCGTTTCGTTCGTTTCCGCCACCCGAACGGATATCTCGGACATCTTGTCCCCGATCCGCCCGACCTCGCCTTGCGCGATCGTGATTTGTTGCGACGCTTTTTCCTCGAGCATGTGAAGAGTCTGGCGCATCTCGTCCGCCACTTCCTTCGCGATATCGATATCCTTGAGCTGCCTCCGAATACTCCGCAGCATGTCGTGGACCTTCCCGCTCACCCGCTCCGTGGAGGAGGCGGTCGTAACGGTCGACTCGTTAAGCAGGTGTTGGCTCGACGAGACGTCTTCCGTGGCCAGCTTAACTTTAAGCATGATGCCTTCCAAAGAGTCGATCATATTATTGATCCACTTGGACAGCTCGCGCGTCTCGTCGTTGTCGAACTCCTTCGTCTCCAGGCGCTGGGTGAGATCGCCCTCTCCCTCCGCGTTGATCCGGATGAACCGATTGATTTTCCGAATCGGATCCACGATTCTTCGATGCGTGCGGCGATGCACGGAGACGACCGTGAACAGTCCGAAAATGAGGTTCAGCGCCAACGCGCTTAACGCGACGGACATCAACGAGCCTTCTCTCGCGACGAAATAGAGAGCGACCGCGGATACGATGCCAAGGCTTCCGACGTACAAGGCATGGGGGCGTAATTGCCGGAAAGCTATTCCCCTGATCCTGTATACCTCCTCCAAATCGCCTTCGCACATCATTCCCCAGACGTCCGGGCAATGCGGCAATTGGAAGGTCACGCCTTTTCCGATAACCGAGATGTGCCGATAATCCGAGTACCCCGGAAAACCGACGAACAGATTGCTCCCGTTGCGTATCGTATTGGCTACGCCGGGATGAAGCTCGCCCGTTGCCGGGTCGGTGAACATAAGCTCAAGCTCCGTATGCTCTTTGACCGACACGATTCCCCAATCCGTCGTGACGCCATCCTTCAGATTTTCCCCGTGCGTGAAGGTGCGGTCTTCGAAGCGGCTGCGGGATAGTGCCGTCCCTAGGGCGATTTGCTTGTTCAGCAACGGCTTCGCCATGAAAATATAATTATCTCCGGAGTCCGGATAGACGTGCCCGGATTCCCTCTGTATTAAATCTCCGATCACGTCATTAGGGACTCGCGCGCAAAGCGCCCCCGACCAGACTCCGTCTTTGATGATCGGCTGAATAAACAGGAGCGTCATCTTGTCATGGAAGGGGGACGAACGCGACCCGGTCTGAAGCGTCATAGGATCGCCGTAGGGACCGAACAAGCATTTTCTCCCTTCGCCGCCTTCGCCTCTCGCATAATCCAATCCGGCCGCCAAAATGGAGCCTGCTCCGTACTCTTGTCCTTGATGCGGGGAGTGCGTAGAATAGCTGACCGAGCCTTTCGAGTCGAGAACGAAAATCTCCGTTAGATCGGAAGCTCTCGAATAGGTCGCGCCGAACAACCGGTTCCATGCTTCCTGGTACCCGTTGCCGCCGATATTCCCGTTAGCGTTAGTCTTGCCCGATTGAGCAGCCGACGCTTCCACCGACGTCATTTGCTCGAGCAAACGCTCCAGATGCCTCCAATATTCCCCCGTCCAGTCCTTAAGAACTTGAACGCGGGTTTCGGCAATTCCTTCGAAGATGTCCTCGACGTCCTTCATCAACGGCCTGTTCAATCTCGTAGACCACCACAACGGCAATCCTTGCTTCCAACCCAGCCAACTAAACATATGCCCCACCCCATATCCCCATGTATAAATATTAATATCTATGTATGGAAGCTATTGTAACATAGGCAATTGGTCTTGGTAGGTATAATTATCTAATAATTCAAATTTTAAAGTCAAAAAGCGACAAAGACCTTGGGATATCGCGATTTCGCGGTTTCCCAAGGCCTTTGTTATTCCGTTGCGTTATAATAGTTCACACTATTTATTTCACGAAGCCCAGCAGCATCTCGCGAATGATCTTGGAGGCGACGATCGGCGTCATTTCCGTCGGATCGTAGATCGGCGCAACTTCGACGAGATCGAAGCCGACGACGTTAACGCCGGAACGGGCGATCGCATGAACCGCTTCGAGCAGTTCCTTCGACGTTATGCCACCCGCTTCCGTCGTTCCGGTACCCGGAGCGGCGGAAGGATCAAGTACGTCGATATCGATCGTTACGTATACGGGACGTCCCTCAAGCGACGGCAGTTCCCGTTTCAACGGCTCGGCTACTTCGAAGGGATGAAAGTGTATACCCGATTGCTGGGCGTACGTCCAATCTTCCTTGGAGCCGGAGCGGATACCGAACTGGTAAATATTCGAAGGGCCCATCAGCTCGGCCGCTTTGCGAAGCGGCGTGGAATGGGAGAGCGGTTCCCCCTCGTACTCTTCGCGCAAATCCGTGTGAGCGTCGAAATGGATGATCGCAAGATCGGGATATTTCTTGTAAACCTCTTGAATAACCGGCCAGCTGACGAGATGCTCGCCGCCGAGTCCTACCGGGATCTTGCCGTCGGCCAACACGCCGCGAACGAAGTCTCCGATGATATCCAGGCTCTTCGCCGCGTTGCCGAAAGGCAACATGAGATCGCCAGCGTCGAAATACTCGAGATCGACGATGCTGCGGTCCAGATAAGGGCTATATTCTTCCAATCCGACGGAAGCCTCGCGGATACGGCCCGGACCGAATCTCGAACCCGGACGGAAGGATACGGTGTAATCCATCGGCATTCCGTAGATGACGGCTTTGGAAGACGCATAATCGTCGGTGCTGCAGATGAACACGTTACCGGAGTAAGCTTGATTTAAACGCATGGTGTATCTCCCTTGTTATGGATTCGCCAGTAGTCGAACTTATTTTGTCAGATCTTCTACGAACTTAGGAAGCGCGAACGCCGCTTTGTGCAGGCGCGGAGTGTAGTACTTGGTCTCGATCTCCGGAATCGCGCTTTCGTCGACGGCGAGCGGGTCGTACTTCTTGCTGCCCATCGTGAAAGTCCACAAACCGCTTGGGTAAGTCGGAATGTTCGCGATGTACACGCGCACGATCGGGAACACTTCCTTCACGTCGCGGTTAACGCTCTGGATCAAGTCCGCCTTGAACCATGGGTTGTCCGTTTGCGCAACGAAAATCCCGTCTTCTTTTAACGCGTCGTAGATGCCTTGATAGAATCCCTTCGTGAACAAGTTAACCGCGGGGCCAACCGGCTCCGTCGAATCGACCATGATCACGTCGTATGTATTCTTATGGTCGTGGATGTGCATGTAACCGTCGTTGACGATAACCTCAACGCGGGGATCTTCCAATTTACCGGCAATGGATGGCAAGTATTGCTTCGAGTATTCGATGACTTTTCCGTCGATGTCGACTAGCACCGCTTTTTTAACTTGAGGATGCTTCAGTACTTCGCGGATAACTCCGCCGTCCCCGCCGCCTACGACTAGAACGTTCTCCGGGTTCGGGTGGGTGAACAGCGACGGATGCGCCACCATCTCATGGTAGACGAATTCATCCCTCTCGGTCGTCATGACCATTCCGTCCAGAACGAGCATGTTGCCGTACTCTTCCGTCTCGATCATCGCAAGCTCTTGAAAGTCCGTTTGTTCGTGGACCATCGTTTGTTTGATTTTCATCGTAATACCGAAGTTCTCGGTTTGCTTCTCCGTGTACCATAGTTCCATGGAAGACATGCGATCCCTGCTTTCTATTGGTGGTTGTTCAAAAAGCCGGCTTTTTGAACTTGGTCTCTTAGCTAAATGGCTCCGCTTATTGTACCAAACTAGATGTATTATATAAAATCGACGCCAAAAAGCAACCATTTCGGCAGTAATTTAATTCCCCGATTACATAGCTCTTCTTTATATAGAAGGAATAGCGCCGCGATTCCTATTCCATACTAGTGAGGTAACCATTTCCTAATCGTCATGCGAAGGGGCTGACCTCATGGAAGATACGGCAAGTCAAGAACAGCCCGATATACGCACGCTCAACCGATGGGGCCGATTTCGGAGAAGGATAGGATGGCTGACTTTACTAGCCTTGCTGGCCACGGCCGGGACGGGAACGCTGCTGCTTCGCTATGCCCCCCTTCCCGCCGGAGCGACGATGCAAACGACGAAAATCGTCGACGCCGACGGTCAACCCATCGCTTCCTTGCAAGGCGGAGTAAACCGCCAAATCGTCAAGCTTGCCGATATTTCCCCTTGGCTCGTGAAAGCTACGCTTGCCGTCGAAGATCGTCGCTTCTACGAGCACGCAGGCGTCGATTGGCGGGGTATGGCGAGAGCGGCATGGGTCGACATAAGGCACTTATCCAAGCAGCAGGGGGCAAGTACATTAACCCAGCAATTAGCCCGTAATCTCTACCTGACCCACGAAAGGACGTGGACGCGCAAACTAAAGGAAGCATGGTACGCGGCACGCTTGGAGCAAGCCTACTCCAAGGACGAAATTCTCGAGCTCTATTTGAATCAAATCTATTACGGGCACGGAGCATACGGAGCGGAAGCGGCTTCGAAGCTGTATTTCAACAAGCCGGCGAAAGAGCTTACTTTATCCGAAAGCGCCCTATTGGCGGGAATCCCGAAAGGTCCCCGATATTATTCCCCTCACTTGCATCCCGCGGATTCCCGGGCTAGGCAGCGGAAAGTGTTGGAATCGATGCGCGAAACCGGGCAATTAACGAGAGTTCAAGCTGCTAACGCCGCTAAAGGCGTCGTCGCCGTCCGTCCTTTGCCGGAGGAAGAGGAACGCTCCGCCCCCTATTTCGCGGATTACGTGAAGAAAATCGCGATAGAGCGGCTTGGCATCGACGAACGTCTCATGAACGAAGGCGGTCTGACGATCCAAACGACATTGGATGCCGACATGCAGCTCAAAGCCGAGGCCGCGGTAAAGAAAGGCTTAAAGGGCGGAAACGACGAGCTGCAGACGGCGCTTATCGCCATCGACCCCCGAAACGGATACATCAAAGCAATGGTAGGCGGAAGGAATTATCACAACAATCAATTCAATCGCGTATTCGCGAGCACCCGGCAACCCGGTTCTTCGTTTAAGCCGATCATGTACGCGTCCGCTCTGGAGCAGCATGCCGTAACGCCCGTAACCAAATTCCGTAGCGAGCCGACGATGTTTTATTTCGATCACGATCGTCAGATCTATCGTCCGAGCAACTACAACGATCACTATTTCAACGGAGAAATAGGCCTGCGGCAAGCGATTGCCGCATCCGACAACATCTATGCCGTTAATACGATCATGCAAGTCGGACCCGACGCGGTCATTTCCATGGCGCGCAAGCTCGGGATTACTTCGCCTCTTAAAGCCGTTCCTTCTCTTGCGTTAGGAACGTTTCCCGTGAGTCCGTTCGAGATGGCCTCCGCCTTCTCCGTCTTCGCCAACGAAGGACGGAAATCGGAGCCGATCGCCATCACGAGCATCCGGGACCATGACGGCAGGGTGCTCTACGAAAACCATCCCAGCCAACAGCAAGTGGTCTCTCCCGCGCTGTCCTACTTAACGACGGAATTAATGGAGAGCGTGTTCCAGCGCGGCGGTACGGGACATCGCGTAGCCAACATGCTGAAGAGGCCGGTAGCCGGCAAGACAGGAACGACCGATTCCGATGCCTGGTTCGTCGGCTATACTCCGGAGCTAACTACGGCCGTGTGGGTAGGCTACGACCGGGGGCGCGCGATCACGTCGAGCGAAGCCCATCGAGCCGCTCCGATCTTCGCCCAATTCACCGAGGCGGCTTTGGAGAGTTCCCCTCCGAGAGCCTTTGCTCCGCCCGAGGGCGTCGTTAGCGTTTATATCGATCCCGCAACGAACCTGCTGGCCTCGCCGCTTTGTCCCGGACAGCCTGTATTGGAAACATTCCTGTCCGGAACCGAACCGACCGAAGCCTGCGCTCCTTACGGTTCCGATCCGCTAAGGCAGAGGGACGACGGCAACGGGAACAAATCCATTTGGAACAAATTCCGGCGGTGGGTAGGGGTGTAACGAGGAACGACGTCGGCAATGGCTTCGTACCAACCAAAGCCTGCCCTCCCTAAAAATAAGCCCAAAGGTTGTCTGCCCACAGGAAATCTTCCGTGGAGAGACAACCTTTTTCTTGAGTTGCGCTGCTCATTGTGACTGTGACCGGCCACTAAACGACACCACGTGCCGCTAACTCCATCCAACTCCGCGCAAGCCGCCGAGCGCATCCATCTCCCCCTTCTCACCTCCATCTCCCCAAGCGAAGTGTGACGATGCGCGATGGCCAGCAAACACATGCCAGCCAACCGCGACGAGCCATAGATTTTCATTGACAACAGTTGTGATAATGATTATCATTTACACTTGTCAAGACGCGTTGATGAGAACAATTATCAACGGTCGGTTATCACCCCTCCCCTTTCCGAAACATGCACGAATACATAGAAACATAACTTATCAGGAGGAATCATGATGTCAGCAATTACTTCAGTCTCACGCTCGAAAAAGTGGCTAACGCCAATCGCCCTTACCGCCGCTCTCGTGGTGGGAGGATGCTCGTCCAACTCCAACGGAAACAATGCGTCGGAGAGCCCCGCGGCTTCCGCTCAAGCGAGCGGTCAATCGCCCGACCTAAGCAAGGTAAATACCTACTTGGTAGATAAAGCGACCGCGCTGCATACCAGCACTTCCGATCTGCAGAAGACGGCTAATGAATACTATGAACTAGCCAAAGAGTCCGACTTCGACTACGCGGCGCTGTGGAGCAAAGAACAAACGAAAGTAAGCGAGCTCGTCTTGCACGCCAAGAATATTTTCCTTACCGCGAATTCTTCGTATGAGACGATGGAAGGAATCGTTGCCGGAGTAAGCGATCTGTCCCATTACGACGTAGACATCGATGCCGGTAACCCAGCCGGCGATGGCGCCGAGGACGTCGTCAGCTTCGACGTTAAGCTTCCGGACGGCAAGACGCTGGAGAAGCCGGGCAACTTCTTCTACCTCGAGGAGCTTACGCTGTGGGGCACGAACCCGGATTGGGCGGCTCAGACCGTGAAGCCCGACTTGGACGGAAACGGCGCCGTCGATTTCGGCGAAGTTCTGCCGGATGCCAACGTATTCAAAGGCTTCACCGATAGCTTCGTGGAAATGTCATCTTCCCTGCTGTCGGATGCTCAAGCTTGGAAAGCTACTCCGGAAGACGCGCTCACGGCGCTGGTCGTTATGGTACCGACGATGGAGGAATACTTCCAAGCTTGGAAAGAAACCCGCTTCGTTAGCGGAGATCAATCGACGAGCCAGCAATTCGTTGCCGTATCCCGCCTTCAGGATATCGCGGATATCCTGTCCGGCTTGCAGATCGTTTACGCGGAGATGAAGCCTACGATCGCCGCAACGGATTCCGCGCAAGCAGAGCAAACCGAAGCGGAGCTTACCGACTTGGTCAGCTTCGTATCCGGACTGTATGAGCAAGAGAAATCCGGCACGAAATTCAAACCGGAGCAGGCGGACTCTTTCGGCGCGGATGCTCAAAATAAAGCGACGGCCATAGCGGGACAAATTACGCAGGTTGCCGCGACGATGGGGATTGAGATCGATGCTTAAGAACGGACTACGAAAGCTCTATATGCTGACCTTGATTGCAGGCTTGCTTCCATTGTGGAGCTCGCCTGCTTCTGCCTTTTCCGCGGAGGATCCCGCCACGGCCGCAAGAACGATGCAGAATGCCGTCGCGCAATCCCAAACTTTGCAATCCGCGGGAGACACCGAAAGCTTGACCTCTGCTCAATCAAGCTTAAGCACGGCCGCGGAACAATACCGATCCTACTTAAAAAACGAAATAGAGCAAGCTAACCCGATGGTTAACGAGCGAATCGAGTCGGCACTGCAGCAAGCGGTGCAAGCATTGCAATCCGGCAACGAACGAGAGATGGCCGCATCAAAGTCGCAACTGTCCATCGGCCTGCTGGCCGGAAGCTATGCCGTGACCGACAAAGCGCTTGCGGACGGCAACGGAGCGAAAGCGAAGGAATGGCTCCGCCTCCGCGAGTTCAGGCAAACGACGAGATTCTCCCGCCCGAACACGGACGGCACGCTCGCCGTCGAGGAATTCATTGCCGGCAAGACGACCAGCGATGATGCCAGGGCCAGATTGTCCACGGACCTGCTCGATACGTATCAGGCGAGAATGTCCAAGTCTCTTCAGGACTTAGCCGATGCGGAGTCCAAGGATTTCGCTATCCGTAGGGCGGAGCATGCATCCGCCGCGGAGAGCTATTTCGCGATCATCTCCGAAGCTTACCGCTCCCAGAAAGGTGACGCGGAGCTGGCAAGAATCAGCGATCGGTTCGCCGCCTTACGAGCCGCCGCGATCGAAGGCAAATCCGCGGCGGCGGAGATCGACGCTCTCCAGCACGATCTTCGCGGCTTCCGCGCCGCGCCGTTGACGCTGGACGAGAAGAAACGCCGAGCGGGGCAGATCTCGCGCTTCATCGGATTGATTTCGGTCGAATACGGCCGCGCCGTTGGCGGCGGAAAAGTCATCAAGGACTTCGAAGTCATCGAAGCGACTTCCTTCCATACCGGGGCCGTTAACGCCTTCGACGAGCTGCAAGGCGATCTAGAAGCCTTCGACGCTTCCAAGACTACCGAGTTGGAGACGTTGCTGAAAGAGCTGAAGGTCGTTTTATCCGATGCGACGGCCCAAACCAAAGTCGCTTCTCCGAAAATCGTGGACGAGAAAACGGAACGCTTCCACGAGCTCTTCTCCGGCATGATTCCGGCCGAGTGGACGAAGAGAAGCATCGCCGGCGATTTCGATACCGTTATCTCCTTGCTCGATCAAGTCGAGAGCGCGATCGCTTCCGGACAATACGACATGGCGGAATCGGCTCGATTAGAGGCCTATGCAGTCATGGAGACGGGTCCAGAACCGAGAATCGTGGCATTCGCCCCGAACTTCAAGCCAATTATCGAAGGGTTGTTCTGGAACGGCTACCACGAGAATCCCGGCTTGGCGAAGCTTATCTCGCAGCACGCGTCCAAGGCCGATATCAAAGCCGAACGCAAGGAGCTCGAGATTCAGCTCGGCAAAGCCCAAGACGCGATCGGCGGAAGCAACTCCTCCGCGACGGCCGTATCCGTCAACACGGCTACGATCGTTTTTCGCGAAGGCTTGGAGGCCGTGCTTATTCTGGCGGCTCTCATGGCCGGCTTACAACGCGGAGCCTATGCGCACTTGCGTAAGCCTCTCTGGTGGGGAGCGCTTGCCGCTCTTGGCGCCACTGCCATCACTTGGTTGCTGGCCAGAGGACTATTAAGCTCGCTAGCCAGATTCGGCGAGCATCTCGAAGCGATCGTGTCGCTCATCGCGGTTGCCGTTCTTCTCCTGATCACCAACTGGTTTTTCCACAAAACGTACTGGAGCGGATGGCTGCAGAGCTTTCAAAAGAAAAAAGGCGAGATCGCCAGAGGCGACGTCGGCCAGATGATCGGCATGGTTATCCTCGGATTCACGAGCATTTACCGGGAAGGCTTCGAAACGGTGCTCTTCCTGCAAGCCATGGTACTCGACGCGGGCTCCGGGGTCGTCATGGGCGGAATCGGATTGGGGATGGTCGGCGTTATCGCTGTAGGTTTGCTACTCTTCCTCGTCCAAGTTAAGCTGCCTTACAAGAAAATGCTAATCATCACCGGCGTTATGATCAGCAGCGTATTGGTAACCATGGTAGGGATGACCGTTCACGTATTCCAAGTGGTCGGCTGGTTGCCGCTTCACGCGATCCGAGCTTTCGAGTTCCCCTACTGGGCTAGCCTTTGGTTCGGATTATATGCGACCTGGGAAGGCTTGGTTCTGCAAATCGCATCTTTCGTTTTCGTACTCGGAAGCTATTTCCTAGCTAAAGCTCTAACCAAGAGCAAACGCAAGGAGAAAAACGCTCCGGCTGCCGCCGATCCTCAAACGGCTTAATTTGATTCAAAGCAAAAGACCTCAGCGGGCGCCCGTTGAGGTCTTTTTCAACCTATCCTTTTCCGCTATTCCGAAATAAGGTAAGATGACGTTGGAAACATCCGTTAATAGGGGAGGCTGCGCAACGTTGAAAATTAGAGTGCTGATCGCCGACGATAATTCCTTCATTCGGGAAGGCATGAAAATCATATTGACTACCTTTAACGATTTCGAAGTCGTCGGAACGGTGGAGGACGGCGCGGAAGCCGTGGAGTTCTGTCGTCGCAACGAAGTGGACGTCGTGCTGCTGGACATGAGAATGCCGAACATGAACGGCGTGGAAGCGACCCGTATCCTGACGGCGGAAACCACGGCAAAACCGCTGATCTTGACGACATTCGACGATGACGAATTCGTACTCGATGCCATTAAAGCCGGCGCGCGCGGATACTTGCTTAAGAACAACGATCCCGAACGCATTCGCGATGCCATCAAAAGCGTGCATAATAACCATCAGGTTCTGCAAGACGTCATCTTGGACAAAATCAGGTCCAGCCTTCTTGCCGATAGCGCGAATGCGAATCCTTCGACAAGCCCTCAGGCTCCCGCGGCGCCGAACTTCGCTAATTCCCATCCTTCCATCGACCGCGGCTTATTCACGGAGCGCGAGCTCGACGTCATGGCGCAAATCGCCAACGGATTGTCCAATAAGGATATTTCGAAGAAACTGTTCATTTCCGAAGGAACGATCGCAAATTACATTACATCCGTCCTGAACAAAACGGGGTTGGAGCACCGGACGCAAATCGCGATTTACTACTTGACCGGCGAAACGAGAACATCGGACGGATAGGAGCGCTCTTCCCATGGATTTCTGGATTATCAGCAACAAGACGGCCGTTCTTGCCTACGTGATCGCGATCACGTTCTTTCTTGCGCCCTCGGCCGATGCTTGGTACATACTCGTTTCCCTCTTCTACCTTATCCTGAATATCTCCATTCCTATTTTCAAAAAAACAGGACCCAAACAGCTCTTGTCCATCCTCTCGGCTGCTTTCGTTATCGGATGCGCGCTTCTATTAGACCCGTTATTCGTACTGCTTCTCCCCGTCAATTTATATGAGGTCGCTTGGCTTAGCGGCTGGAAGAAAATATATACTCCATTGCTGATGCTCGCCACGATACCCTTCATCCCCACCTCCTTTCTGCCTGCTTACTTATTAGCGGCGTTTCTTAGCCTATTGCTGCTGGCAAACGTCCGGATTGCGATCGAAAAATCCGCGAAATGGGAAGCCGAGGCCGAAAGTATGCGGGAGGATTTACAGAGGTTAAATCGTTCGCTAAGCGAAAATAAGGAATATATGAGACAGTCCGAATATACGATCAAGCTGGAGGAGCGCAATCGCATTTCCCAGCAAATTCACGATGATATCGGCCATGCGATGGCAGGCGCGCTTATACAGATGGAAGCCTCCAAGCGTCTGCTCGCCATCGATCCCGACAAGTCTTCGGAACTCATCGGCAACGCCATCTCCATCTCCAAGGAAGGACTCGAGAGAATCCGCTTCACCTTGAAGGACGCGAAACCCCGTTCCGAGGAGCTTGGCATCCATCGTCTCCGTTTAATCGTGGACGAGCTATCCGCCAAGCATTCCGTGGACGCGACTCTCGCGCATGACGGAGACCTTGAAAGCATTACCCCTATTCACTGGAAAATCATTCAAGAGAACGCGATCGAGTCGATCACGAACTCGTTGAAATACGGTAAAGCGAGCGGAATCCATATCGAGATCAAGGTGTTGAACAAATTCATTAAGTCGGTGGTTTCGGATAACGGCATAGGAGCGGACAAAGTGGTCAAGGGGCTCGGTATCGTCGGGATGGAGGAGAGGGCGGCAACGGTGGGCGGCACGGTTATCGCGGACGGAACGAAGGGTTTCAGCGTGACGACGCTATTGCCTTGCTAGGCAGGGTAAATGTTCACGCTAAGCCTATGAAGGAAACAGGAAGATTCTCATGCCGATAGGATGAACTTATGCACTGACATAAGGGCATCCTATTTCTTTACAATACATACATAACCTCTTGAGAGGTAATTCAAAAAATCCGATTTTGATCACGAAGTTTAGCAGGAAGTCAATTCGACATCGAATCTTGAATTCAGCCGGGACTTCCGGTTCTCACGTAGGTTTGCCTACGCTCCGATCCTCATTCCCTAGCTTCTTTCAACCTTCTCGGTGCTGAAAACCGGACTTTTTGAAAAATAACATTATGAGATGGAGCGATAAACATGAACGTACTCGAGATTCGCAACCTGACCAAGAAATTCGGAGATTTCGTTGCCGTAGATAACATGTCGCTTAACGTTCGCGAAGGAGAAATCTTCGGGTTCCTGGGAGCGAACGGCGCGGGCAAGAGCACGACGATCAACATGATCTCTTCCCTGCTGCGGGTGAGCAAAGGAGAAATTCTCATTCTCGGCCGCAATATCGTATCGGATAGCCATTTCGCCAAAATGAACATCGGCATCGTGCCGCAGGACTTATCCATCTACGAGAATATGACGGCTTACGAGAATGTCAGCTTCTTCGCCGGACTCTATGGAATCAGAGGAGCGTTGCTGAAGGAACGCACGGCGGAAGCGCTGGAATTCGTCGGCCTCGCCGATAAGCATAAGAGCTTTCCGAAAAACTTCTCGGGCGGAATGAAACGCCGGCTGAATATCGCTTGCGCCATCGCCCACCGACCGAAGCTCATCATCATGGACGAACCGACCGTCGGAATCGATCCCCAATCGCGGAATTATATTTTGAACTCGGTGAGAAAGCTGAACGAGATGGGATGTACGATTATTTACACGAGCCATTACATGGAGGAAGTCGAAGAGCTTTGCACCCGAATCGCCATCGTCGACCACGGCAAGATCATCGCCGAGGGTACGAAAGAGCAGCTCAAGGCTATCATTACCGATACGAAGGATATCTGGATCGGCATTAAATCGGCGGGCTCCCAGGACATCGAGCCGTTAAAACAAATCCAAGGCGTGACCTCCGTACGGCTGGACGAAAATACGATCAAGATCACTTCGAAAGGCGAAGTCAACAATCTTAACCGAATCATTCAGCAGTTGATTAAGGACCAAGCCGAGATCCGTTCCGTCGAAGAGCAAGCGCCGAATCTGGAGACGGTATTCCTGACCTTAACCGGCCGGAATCTCCGCGATTAAGGAGGAACATTCGCCATGAACGTATGGAACATCATGATCAAAGAGATTAAATCGAGTCTCCGGTCGACGCAAACGTTTATCTTCATGCTTGCTTTTCCGATATTGCTCATGCTCATTCTCGGCACGGCGCTAACGAACGCGTTCTCTAGCACCGCCCAAATCGGCGATATGCAATTATTGTATTCCAACAAGGCAAGCAATCCTCAGCTCATACAACACTGGCAAGGATTCTCCCAGGCCATAGAACACGAAGGGATACAGATCGTCCCCGCCGCGGACGGCACCAACGGCCAGGAGGAAATCCGCGAAGACCGTTACACCGCATACGTCGAGCTTGGCGATGATGGCATACAGGTGTACGGCAGCAGCAAACACGCGATCGAGAGCAATATTATTCAAGGCATGCTCACCGCTTTTGCGAATCAGTACAATCTAGCCGCGGCCGCGTTCAAGCAAGATCCTTCGAAAGCCGAGGCTATCCTGGCGAACGCGAACGGCGGATCCCATATCGTCCGGGAAACCTCCCTGGATCCGAATAAACAAGCAGGCTCGATGGACTATTACGCCATATCGATGACGACGATGATCGCTCTCTACTCCGCTTTACCGGGAAGCTTCCTATTTCGCAGCGAGAGAACTCGCAAAACCGCTATCCGCTTGATGGCCTCCCCCGTTAGCAAGGGATCGCTCTTCGCGGGTAAAGTTCTGGGAAGCACGATCATTAATTTCCTCTGCATCATAGCCGTCGTTCTTTTCAGTCTATTCGTATACGGCGCCAATTGGGGTGACCATTACGGAATGGTATTCCTCGTCCTCGCAACGCAGGTTATCTTCTCCATAAGCTTGGGCCTTGGCCTTAGCTACTTGCTCAAAGGAGATTCGGCGCGATCGTTCATCATGATCTTCACGCAGATCGCGTCGTTCGTCGGAGGGGCATACTTTCCCGTCGACCAACGCGGAGGCGCATGGATCACTCAGATATTACCGTATATCTCGCCGCTTCATTGGGCGAATACGGCGTTAACGAAAATCATTTACGCCGACGACTTAATGGCCGCATGGCCGACGATCGGCGTTAACTTAGGGATTGCGGCCGCATTCCTTATCACGGCAGCCTTAATCATGCGCAAACGGGAGGCGTTATAAACATGCAGACGATTCTATGGCTTGCCCGCAAGTCCATCATCAATACGTTTCTTAAGGAAAAAAGGTGGATAGTCTATTTCGGATTACCGCTTGTCGGAGTATTGCTTTCCATGGTGCTCTATAGCAACTCAAGCGGAATGGCGCTCCGCGTCGGAATCGTGAACGGCGACGGTAATCAGGCGATTACGCAAGACGCGATCCGATTCGTCGAAGGGTTAAATCAAGTAGAAGTCACGTTAACCGACGATAGCGCTCTTCGTGCCGATATCGCAGCCGGCAAGCTGGATAGCGGCCTCGTGTTTGCTGAAGGATTCGCGGACAGCTTAAGAAACGGCCAACCGGCGGCCCTCGATCTCGTCTCCGTCAAAGGCGCTCAAGTAACGGCTTACGTCAAGGCGATGCTTGAGGGGTACCTCGGCAACGTAACGGCAATCGGCAAGGAAACCGAAGGCGATCCGGCCGCCTTCGACAGCCTCTACGCCGAATACGCCAAGCAAAGCTACAAGATTACCGCAGAAACGGTTAAAGATACTTCGAAAATGAAGGATATGACCTATCAGTCGATCGGCTTTCTGATTACTTTCATGCTTTTCTCGGCTATCAATATGTCGGAGTTGATCCTGAAGGAGAAGGAGAACCGCACGTTCCTCCGCATCCTATCGTCGCCTGTATCCGCGAGGGCATACGTCGTCTCCAACGTGCTCGTAAGCTTCATCGTCCTTTTCTTGCAGATCATCGTGACGTTGTTCTTGATGAGATCCGTCTTCCACGTCGATTCCGGAATCCCGTATGGCCAGATGATCGCGATTCTGCTTTTGTTCTCCTTGGCCTCCATCGGCCTATCTCTCATGATCGTGGCCATCGCGAGAAGCAGCCAAGCGGCCGGCGGGTTATCGAACCTCATTATCACGCCGACTTGTCTGCTCTCGGGCTGCTTCTTCCCGATGGATATCATGCCCGACGCCGTCCGGAAAATATCGAATTTCTTCCCGCAGCATTGGTTGCTCGATTCGATCAACAAGCTACAGCGCGGCGACGGGTTCGGGAGCATCGGTTTGAATCTGGCCATCCTGTTCGCCTTCGCGGCCGCATTCGCTATCATCGCCATCTATCGTTTCAGCCGCAATAACGATACTCGATTGTTCGTATAAATTACCGTGAAAATACCCCGGAGCCGATCGAGAGATCATGCTTCCGGGGTATTTTATTCTTTTGTTCCATCCCGAGCTTCGGTTCCCGGTAAGGCTTAGCCGCATATAGTAACAAGTCTTGCCTCTCTTAACGCGGTTCCTTCTAATTTGTTTAAGATCGCCGTTTCGCGTTTATAAAATGCATATAAGTTCTTTGCGTAATACAATCCCAATTATAAAGGCAGGTTTACCCATGGATCCTAAAACGAAGCAGCTGCTCTACATTTCCAAGTTCGCGGCTATCGATTGCATACCGGCTATCAAACCCTACCTTCCGCACGCGGTAAAGGCCGGGGCGTCCAAAGAAGAGATCATGACGGCCTATATTTCCAACGTTCCATCGAGATCGCTCATCCATGCGTTGCCTAAGCTGAAGGAAGTATCGGATTCTCTCGACGAGATTCTCATTTCTTCAAGCGCTTAGCTTCTCGGAGTTACGATAATGAAACAGGGGTTGCTTCGTCAAGTCCGAACGGACTCGCGAAACAACCCCTTTTAATTTAACGTCGACTTAAGAAAGTATATCCTTTAGCGCTTGGGAAGAGTTATCCCACCACTCCTGATTATGTTCTACCAGCAGCTTACGAAGGGCTTCTTTTTCCGTCGGACCTATATTGTCCAACATGATCTTGCGCTTGAGGGAAGCATCCAGACGGTTAACGTGATCGGGAAGTATCTTCCATCCCCTTCTGGCCTCCGTATCGACGAGCATTTCGCAGGAAGTAGCTCCCGCATAATAAGACCCGTTCTCGTTGCGGTCGACGGCTACCCAAACGATCCAAGCCGGACGACCGTTAGGTACGTTCGCCTTGTCCGGGGAAAATTTAATACCCTTCTCGATCTTGCTCTTCGCATGCATCGCGCCGACATCGATATAAGCTACGCCTTCGTCGATAATAACGCAAGAAACTTGACTTAAGTCGATCGTTCCTGCACCGAATCCCCTATGCTCCTTGTTACTTACTACGTTAAGCGAAAGCTTCTTCTTCTCGACCGGCTTATCCTGGTTCTCCATGATCGTCCTCCTGCGTTTTCCCGTTAGATATGAAAAAAACCGGAGCCTAGACCTCTTGAAATCGAGATCTAATCCGCTTTCTCTGCTTGCTCGTGGATGGGAACGTATGTTCCATCTATTTTAGGCAATCCTGTACTCAACATCATAACAAACCGGAAAACATAAGTCTATTGTTTTTATCGAAAATAAGCCACAATAAGTGAAGTTATTATTTATTAGCAAGCAAGGAGGCACCAGACAGTGGATCCCATTAACACGTTGTACCCTGAAGAACAAGAAAGGCTGCAACAAACCTTTCAAGAAATCGAACGTCAACGCTCCGATATCGGTCCGGTGTACCGCGGGCAAGATTACGTGGAGCAGCTCCTCGAAGCCAAGCGCGAAGAAACCCGACAACGGCTGGACTTGCTGGACAACGACCCTTACTTCGGTCGGCTCGACTTCCAGGAAGACGGCAAAGCCGCTCCTCTTCCCTTATACATCGGCAAGCGGGGCTTAGATCTCAAGGAGACGGCCGCACCTTACGTCATCGATTGGCGAGCCCCCGTGGCAAGCTTATTCTATTCGTTCACCGGCGGCGATGCTCCCGTTACTTACGAAGCACCGGATGGCACCATCCAAGGAGAAATCTATCGCAAACGCAATCTATCCATCCGCGACAAAACGTTAGGAAGAGTCGTGGACAGCTACGAGCGCGGCGGAGACAACATCGGGCTCAACGACGAATTCCTGCTATATAAACTCGGCGACAAGAAGGATAACCGGCTGCGCGATATCGTGTCCACGATCCAAGCCGAACAGGATTTGATCATCCGCGCTCCGCGTTATAAGGCGCTGATCATTCAAGGGGCTGCCGGTTCGGGAAAAACGACCGTCGCCTTGCACCGGCTAGCGTTCCTGCTCTATCAATACCAGCAGCAGATTCGCGCGGAGCGAATGGTTATTTTCGCGCCGAACACGATGTTCCTCGATTATATCTCGGGCGTGCTTCCGGAGCTCGGAGTCGGCAACGTCAAGCAGACGACTTTCGCCGAATGGGCGCTTGACCGGTTGAACGACAACGTTCGTATGGCGCAAGGAACGGTCGAGGGCAATGTTTGGTTTTCCCTCGAAGGAACACGTCCTCCGATCGACGATGAGACGCCCGGCCGCTTCAAGGGCTCCCTTGCCTTCAAGTCTTGGCTGGACGGCAAGCTGAAGGATTTCGAAGAAAACTTCCTGACGGATCAGCCTTTCGAAGCCTGGGAGGGGCGCGTCTTGCCCGGTTCCATGATCCGCGAATGGTTCGAGGTGGAATATCGCCATTATCCGCTTGCCGCACGACGGGAAAGGTTATCGGCAAGAATCAACCGGTGGCTGGAAATGCAGTTAACGAACATCGGCGATCCGAAAATCCGCAAGGATAAGAGCAAGACGGGCAAGCAGCGGCTTCGGACTTACGTAAACAAGCTCCCCAAGGCGGATGCCCTCTCCTTCTACCAAAGTATTTTCGCGAGCGGGGCGGAAGGTAGCATTCCCAAGAAGGTTCTCTCCGGGACGCAACCCTATCTGAAAAAGGGATTCGTTCAGCCCGAAGACTTGGCCGCCCTCGTATGGATTCACTACGTATTCAACGGAGCGGAAAACCTGGCGTTCGATCACGTCGTCGTGGATGAGGCTCAGGACGTCTCCCCTTTCCAGATCGCGCTATTGAATACCTTTATGAACGAGCCGTCGTTTACTATTCTCGGCGACTTGGCGCAGGGCATTCATGCTTATCGGGGCGTCCAGCGATGGGATGAGCTGTCGGCCGTGTTCGACGAGGAGCATAATTCTTACCACGTCTTGAAGCAAAGCTACCGTTCCACGCTCGAAATCATTGAATTCGCCAATCGGATTCTGCCCCATACGGACACGGGCCTCCCTCCCGCCGAACCGGTTTTCCGGAGCGGAGACCCCGTCGACGTCGTTCGTCTTGAGCGCGAGGATGAGAAAGTGCCGTTTATCCGATCGTTTATCGACGATAATCAGGAACGCGGTATGAGGACGATCGCGATAATCGGACGTAAGGATCAAGAGTGCACCAGCCTTCACGAGGAGATGGTTCGAGCGGGCATCGAAGCGAACCTGATCTCCGAAGGCCAAGCTTCTTACCGCGGCGGAATCACGGTCGTCCCCGTTTACTTGGCGAAGGGTCTTGAGTTCGATGCGGTGCTCGTCGCGAACGCGAACGATCGGCAGTATGCTCTGACTCCACAGGATGCCAAGCTGTTATACGTCGGCTGTACTCGCGCCCTTCACCAGTTGACGCTTTATTATTACGGGGAGGAGACGGGTTTGTTGTCTTCTTGAAGGATAGCCAAAAAAACAACCTTACTCCGGCATTATAGCCTGGGTAAGGTTGTTTATCTTTTCACAGATATAATTCGCGGACAACCCACATATATATCTCGTAGATGCTTGTCAACGGGAGGGTTATCCGTATGCCTAAGCGCCGTTCGCTGCGAATGTTACTTTTCGTCGCTGCCGCTGCTGTACTAGTATTTTCGGTTCGATTCGGGTTTGCCGAGGCTTGGGTGGACCAATATGCATGGCCTTCTTCCGAAATGTCCGAGCTCCCGGTGTCCGCCGCTCCCGCCGCGGTTCAACCGAAAACCGAGCCGCGTCCGGATATTCCCTTGAAGCCGCAAGCCGTCGTGCTTAGCAATCGCGTAACGGAATACCATATTTCCGTTGCCCTGGATGACCAGAACGGAAGCTTGACCGGGGAGCAAACCGTCACCTGGAAGAATCCCGGACGCAAATCCGTCTCGGAGCTCTATCTGCACTTATACCCGAATGCCTTCTCTCCCGGCAGTACGTTCATTAAAGAATCCAACGGCCAGCTGCGCGGAGACAAAATGAAGCAAGGCAGCTTCGGAAACATGGAGCTTACCTCCATGACGACGGAAGAAGGAGAAACCCTCATGCCGAGGCTTCATTACGTACAACCGGACGACGGCAACAAGAACGATAAGACATTAGCCACTTTCCGTCTTCCGAATCCGGTCAAGCCCGGCTCGTCCGTCACACTTCGCATGAAATTCACGGTCAAGCTGCCCGACGTATTCGCGAGAATGGGCAAAGCCGGAGATTTCGTAATGGCCGGACAATGGTTCCCTAAGATTGCCGTATACGAGACGGCGGGCATGCGAGGACGGGCAACCGAAGGATGGAACCTGCACCAGTATCACGGCAATTCCGAATTTTTCGCGGATTTCGGAATCTATAACGTCCGGATTAATGTCCCCGCTTCGTTCAAGGTGGCCGCAACCGGCTTCCAGACCGGAACTCCCGTCGTTTCCGGCGGACGCAAGAGCTTCCAGTTCTATGCCGACGACGTTCACGATTTCGCATGGTCCGCATCTCCGAATTTCGAATACGTAGAGGACTCCTTCTCTTCTCCCGGAATACCCGGCGTGCGAATCAAGCTTTATCTGGATCCCCTGCATAAGGACTTGAAAGACCGCTACATGCATGCCGCGAAGTCCGCCCTTGCCAAGCTTGGAGAATGGTACGGCGAATATCCTTATTCGACCCTCTCGGTCGTCGTACCGCCTGCCGACGGAAACGGCGCGGGCGGGATGGAGTACCCGACGCTCGTCACCGCCGCTTCGGCCCGGGACGACAATCCCGGATATGAGCTGGAGCGCACGCTCGTACATGAGATCGCCCATCAATATTGGTACGGTTTGGTGGCTTCGAACGAATTCGAGGAAGCTTGGCTCGACGAAGGGTTTACCTCCTACACCGAAGATAAGCTGATGTCGAGTATCTACGGCGTGCTTCCCAACATTCCGATCGAAGCCAGCTATTTAACCCACCCGGAGCCGCTGAATCAATCTTCATGGCGGTACAGCTCATCGGACGGCTACGCGGAAAATGTCTATTTGCGAGGGAAGCTCGTATTATCCTCACTCGAGCGTCAAGTCGGCGATAAAACGATGAGCAAGATCTTGCGAACTTATTTTCAGAACTATAAATTCAAGCATCCTTCCTCCTCCGACTTCCAGAAGGTCGTGGAAACCGTGACGAAAACGAAATGGACGGACTTCTTCCAAGCCTACGTGCAGCAAGGACAAATGACGGATTTCGCTATCGACTCCATCAACACTCGCAAAGCGGAGGACGGGGAATATGAAAGCGTCGTGCTTCTGCGGCGCAACGGGGGAAGTCCCCAATCCGTCTCCATCTGGTTCATGTTCGAGGACGGGCAGTCGGTTCGCAAGAAGTGGGACGGCACGCAGACGCATGTACAGCTGCAGCTCAAGTCTTCGACTCCTCTCGTATACGCGGCAATAGATCCAAGCTTGAATGTAGTGCTCGACAATCGCCGTTATAACAATTACTTGCAATCGGAAGTTCCCAAGGAAGAGCGCACTCGCTTCGCGACGGGAATAACCCAGCTCATTGAAGGCCTGTTCGGAACAATGGCGTGGTGAGGTGATCGGAGAATGCGTCAACTAATAAAAAAGGGATGGGACATGACGGTTCGGCATAAGTATGTATTGGTTCTCCTGTTCCTGTATCGCCTGCTTTGGGGATTCTTCCTATACCGGTTCGTCGATTCGGTCGTAACGCCCATTCTCGCGCGTTATCCCGACAGTCATCCGAACTCCGACGCTACCCATCTTTTCCTGATCGAAGCGCAATTCCGCATACTCAAGACAGACCTCGTTAACGAGTTCCTCTGGCTGCTTGGCGGATTGCTCTTGATCAGAATGGTTCTCACTCCGTTGCTCAATGCCGGCGTCTACTATTCCTTCCACCATGCGACGGAATCCGGAGGCACTCGGGTATTGTTCGGAATGCGACAGGCGTGGAAACCGGTAGCCCTACTCTACTGGCTGGAGAACGGGTTGATTCTGCTCCCCGCCATATGGCTTCTTCCGCTAGCCAAAGACCGGTTTTTCTCAGAGCCCTCCTTAACGAATTGGCTTCAGGGACTGCTGCCCTACGCTGCCGCTTGGTTAGCTCTAGGGTTCATCATTCACCTCGCGTTTCAATTCATGCAGTTCGGTGCGGTCTCTCGGGAAGGAATCTTCAAGGGTCTGGGATTAGCGCTTAGCCGGGCGCTCCCGCTATTGGGAATTACTTTACTTATGCTCGGCATCGGTTTGGCAGTATCCGCTACAGCCTGGGCCGTCTCTCTGTTCTGGTCAGGATTTCTCGCCGTTGCGCTGCATCAAAGCTTTCACTTCGTAAGATCCCTGCTTAAGCTGTGGACCTCCGCGGCGCAGTATCAGGTATGGGTTAAAACGGAGTAAGCTGTCCTGTCCCCCATCGACAATATTCTACAGGGACATTCCCCGGTTGCGCCTTTAATAGGGCCGTAGCCGGGGTTTGGCGTTATTAACGGCGGGAAAAATCTAGTCGCAAAGGGGGTATTTATTCCTAGTTCGACACTCAAGATTAGGGAATTCTAATTTAGCAGATGCAGGAAATTCGTCACGATAACCGAATATATAAACTTAAGAAATCAAAAACTGCCGAGTTTCCGCAAACCGGAAAACGGGGGAACCATCTTTTGGGTGAATTGGCCTCGCTTCACAGTGGCCATAGGGGAACCTTCTACCGAACCCTCCAGCTAACCTCGTAGGCATTGGAAGGAGTCACCTGTTTTGCGCAAAGTTTCAGTATTTCTGCTTTCCCTGGCTCTACTGCTCGCCGTTCAGGTGGGTAGCGCATTCGCGGACTCCAAGCTCGACAAAACGATTGATCCTCTCCTCGGATCGGACTATTCTTACGGCGGAACGACTCCAAGCGGCTTTGATTGCTCCGGATTCACGGGGTATGTTATGAAGAAGCTCGGCATCGATCTTCCACGTAGTTCGAGGGACATGTTCAGTTGGGATGAAGGCAAGAAAGTTGAACGCGATGATCTTCGCGCCGGCGATCTCGTATTCTTCAACACTAGCGGCGATGGCGTATCGCATGTGGGAATCTACGTTGGCGACAACAAATTCGCCCATGCGGCATCCAAAGGCGTAACGATTACCTCCCTGGGAGATAACTACTACGCTAAACGCTATCTTGGTGCTCGTCGTATCATGGGCACGGAGACGTACGAGAAAGTAGCAACGGAACAAGAAGTCGCTCAGGTTGCGAGTAAGTAACACGGGATATAGTATCTCATTCTTATGGCAAAGGCCCGCATTCGCGGGCCTTTGTTCCGTTTAAATGATCCGTTATCTTCCTTATACCCGTGGGTATTAAAGTTGAAACAAGCTGTTATTGAGAATTTATCCTGCTTTATTTTTTTCGGACCGGGTGCCGTTCTTTCAAACTATCCACTTCCTGGGACGTGACTTCGTTCGGGCTGTATCTTGCCTTCTCGTAAAGCTTGATCAGCGATCCCCTAACGTTCGACAGCCATTCCCAATAAGCCGCTTGTCTATCTTCTCCTCGGACCGGCGATTTCCGACTCGGAAGCCAGCGCTCTAGTTCTTCGATCGTCTCCGAGGGAGTATCGGACGACTTAAACCCGTATCCCTGCTCGATTCCGGCCGTCACTGCTTCTTCGTATAGAAACCGAACCTTATCCGCATTGTCGAGCCGATCCCAATCCGGAGCGCGATTCCGTCCGCGAAACAGGGAGTCGAATTTCCCCGGTCCCTTCTTCTTATCCTTCGCCAAACTTCTACGCTCTTCCACGTACGGCAGCTTCTCCGTCTTATTCTCCCGTAGCAGCCACGCCTTGATCGTGTCGACGATTTTCCTCCAGGTCCAAGTCCGATCCTTCCAAAACAATCTCGCTAGCCAGATTGCCCCGGCAAGGGCAAGCGCTATTAAAATCCAAGACAGTATCTTACCAATTGTCGAGGAACCGCCGCCCTGATCATTCGGATCCATCCAATCCGGAGTCGCCATCTCTTGCGGCGGTTGGATGAATTTATCGGGATCGATCCATCTATCCCCCGAATCGATGGCTTGCTTCGGAGTCAGCAGTTGTTCACCGTAACTCACGGTAATCGCGATGACCAACAGTCCTGCCGCCAAAAAGATAAATAAGTATTTGCGGCTGGCTCTCCTCACTTGTCCCGTAACGATGCCGTTGTATAAGCCCGCATCATCGATCATCCGTTTGTTGAGCGAGATAAACCAAACTACGATCCACATCAAGGCAAGCAGGATTAACGGCAGCCGATAGTCGGACCATTCTTGGTTTAGCGAAGTCACGATAGTCGCCGTGCAACAGATTCCGAACGCCAGAACGTAATGCAAGTATCCGAGATTCGGGTAACGTCCTCTCCATAGCAGAACGCCGAGCCAGAGGAAGAGGAGCAGATTTCCCTCTCGATATTGCACGATACCTATAGCGAGCAAAATAAAGAGCGCGGTCAACAGCGTCAATCGGCGCCATAAGGCGGGCATTAGATGGAGAGCAAGACCGGCTCCGAAGATCGCCATCGCGCCGAAGACCATTCCCAGCTTCCCTAATCCTCCCATGTTGACCGTGAGAATCAACCAAACGGGCAACCAGATCAAGCACTCCGTTAGTATGCGTTGCAAGATTCTTCTTATCGGCGATGAATATCCCGTTGCGGCAGATTCAGCCATGAAGCGCCACCTCCTTGCCGAGCAGCAACAATTCGACCGAATTCCCCTGATTGCGCATTTGTCGAACGAGCTGCTCCTGCTTCGCATCGATGAACGCGGAGACGAGCATATAATGCTGTCCGCGCGTTCTCTCCGAGATCAGTTGTACCAGCAAATAAGTTAAACCCAAGGTCGTAACGGGCTGAAACCCGGCCATCGCCTCCAGCAACTTGTCCATATGCGCCGCACCGGATCTCGCCGGCGCACGAAATACCGCTCCATCGTTGCCTTCGGATATTCCGTTATAGATGAATCCGACTTTCCCTCCGCCATTCACGACATACTGCGCGGCGGAAGCCGCATAGCTCAACGCCTCTTCGAAATGCTCTTGCGTCACCCTAACGTTATGAGCCGCGTTCAGCAATTCCGCGTTCAGCAGGATCGTCAGATCGTTGTCCTGCATGCTTTCCCTCTTATGGACGAGAAGCTCGCCCGATTTGGCCGTCGCGTTCCAGTTCATCATCCGAAAGGAATCGCCCGCCCGATACGGCCTGATTCCGGCGACGTAATAATGATCCTCCATGATCGGACTGACCATGCTCCTGATGCTCTGCAAATATCTTCGGGCATCCACCGGAAGCTCGCTCAATTCTCTTAACTTGGGAAATACGATAACCTCGCAGTCCGCCGGCTGTTTAATCGTCTTGCTCGTCAAGCCGACGATGTCCCCAATGGATAACGTATAGCTCGTAATGCGATATTTGCCCCTATGCGGACATATGATCTCGTGCTTGCGGACGATTTCCGTAAATGGCGGCACGCTGAATAAGCTCGCATGATTCTGCAGTTGATCGCCGCTACTGATCGACATATTCGTCTCCCGTTGCTTGAAGACCAATTGCGCGGGAAGCAGGGACTCCACCCGAAGCCACGGCAGCGGCAGCCGCTTGCGGTTCTTGATCGTTTCCTGCATCCATACCGTTTGCCCCGCGAACAATCGGGACGAGCTGAACGTCCGTTCATACGAAACGGATTTCAACCCTAACAGCCGATAGACGGATCTCTGCGCAAGGAAGAACAATATCAGGATAAACACGATCCAGAGAATGGCCGCCATCCCTACCTCGACTCCAGCGCGGGTTCCGTCGGGACGGGAATGTCCGCAACCAGCTTGTCGAGGAGCGGTCCTGCCCGGTTCGCTTCGCCGCGGAACGTGTCTTTAAGAATGATTCTGTGGGCAAGCACCGGCCTAATCAGAGCCTTGACGTCGTCCGGAACGACGAAATCCCTTCCGCGAATCAGCGCGCGCGCTTGGGCGGCTTTCAATAGCTGCAAGCTTCCGCGCGGGCTAACTCCGAACGATATTTCGGAATGGCTTCGAGTAGCCGTTACGATAGCGATCAAATAATCGTAAACCTCTTCGCTTACGTGAACCGTAGGCACTATGGCTTGCAGCTCTTGGATTTCCTTCTGGCTCACGGCCGGAGCTAAAGATTCTAGCGGATTGCCCGAGGTGAATCGTCTTAGGATCGCCCGTTCTTCCTCCTGCGTCGGATAACCCATCGAGATGCACATCATGAAGCGGTCAAGCTGGGCTTCGGGAAGGGGGAACGTTCCATGGTTGTCGATGGGGTTCTGCGTCGCGATGACCATGAACGGCGACTCCAGCGGGTAGGTGACTCCGTCTATCGTCACCTGGCGTTCCTCCATGCATTCCAGCAAGCTGGACTGCGTGCGCGGCGTCGCCCGATTCAGCTCGTCCGCCAGCAAAACATTCGAGAATACGGGGCCTTGGCGCAATTCGAACCGCCCGGCTTGTTGGTTATAGAAATTGATTCCGGTTACGTCCGAAGGAAGCAAATCGGCCGTGAATTGGATGCGGCGCATCTGGCAATCCAGCGACTTAGCCAGAGATTTGGCCAGAAGCGTCTTTCCCGTACCCGGAACGTCTTCCAGAATGACGTGACCGGAAGACAGCAACCCGATCAACAAATGCTCCAACACCCGTTCTTTACCTACGACTACCTCGTTCACGTTATGGACGACGGCGGCAAGCTTCCGCTCTAATGATTGTTTATCCACGAGAAAAAACACCCTCCTCCGTTTTCTACATTTTATCAAATGTCGGAGAAGGGCGTGAACTGTACATGTCACAACTTTTATTAGGGTAACTCACAGACGGGCCTCGATCAAATCCCTTTTCGACTGGATTTGAACATCAGGAACGCCAAATATGGCGCGCCGATCAATGCCGTCACGATTCCGGACGGCAAGTCTCTCGGCATGATGACGATTCTGCCGATCCAATCCGCGGAAGCCAGCAATACTCCTCCGAGCAGTACCGAAATCACGAACGAGCGGCGATGTTGGGAGCCTACCAGCATTCTGGCCGCGTGAGGGGCAAGCAGTCCGATGAAACCGACGGCGCCTACGTTGGCCGCCGACATCGTAGCCAATAATACGGCGACGATCGCCACGTACAGCCTTACGCGTCGCACCTTTAAGCCGAGGCCCGTCGAGCTCTCGTCGCTGAAGGTCAGCAGGTCGACTTTACGCCCTAGCCACCAGCCGATCGGCAGGAGGACTAGCACGGTCGGGACCATCTGCCACACCTCCGGCCAAGCCCGGCCGTACGTGCTTCCCGCCATCCAAGCCAGCGCGGGCGCCACTTCCATCTCCGATTGAATAACCAGAAGATTAATGATCGCCGCTCCGGCGGCGGATACCGCGATACCGACTAGAGTTAACATCGTCGGATTAAGACCTCTGCTCCAGGAAACGGAATAGACGATAGCCGCCGCCAGCAGCCCTCCAAGGACCGCCGCCACGGGCAGCCACCCTATGGAGATTTGGGGGATAGCGACCATAAGCAGCAATACGCCGACACCGGCCCCTCCCGTTACGCCGACGACCTGCGGATCGCCAAGCGGGTTACGAACGGCGCTCTGCAGCAGGCTCCCGCTCGCGGCGAGAGCCATGCCGGCTAAGCCGGCTACGAGAAGGCGCGGCAGGCGGAAATCCAGCAAAATCTGCCGGAACATCTCGTCGCCGTTTCCGGATAATACGGCAAGCACTTCCGATAAAGGGATATGCAACGTTCCGCTAGTCAAGCTTAGAATCCATATTGCGACTAATAGTATGCTTAAAGCGGAGACAAGCACCGGATAGGGAATCCTTTCCTGTAAGCTGCCGACGCTCATGGAGGATCCCCCGATGCTTGCGTTCGCTTGAACCTTGCGCGATATTCTAAGCGCAAGCCAGATTAACCACGGAGCTCCGATCATCGCGGTAATCGCTCCCGCGGGAAGCTCGCCGTAGGCATCCACGAACACCCGGGCAATCGTATCCGCTCCGACCAAGATGGCCGCTCCCCACAGCGCGCTCACCGGGATCAACCAAGCATGCTTGGTCATCCCCGACATGCGTACGACATGCGGAGCTATCAATCCAATGAATCCGATCGGACCAACGACGCTCACGCTCACGCAAGCGATCAGAATGGCTACCGCCATGGCGATTATCCGCGTCCCTGCAACCTTCTGCCCTAACGAACGAGCTGTTTCTTCGCTTAACATAAGCACGTCCAGATGGCGAACCGCCAAGCAAACCGCGCCAATGCCTCCGACAATCCAAGGCCAAGAGAATTGCACGCCATCCCAGTTATTCTGAGTTAGCGAGCCCGTTCCCCACAGGAAAACGCCTTTAACCGATTCTTGGTTTAACAAGATCAACGCGCTCGTAAACGAAGAGAGCACTAATGTAATGATCATGCCGGATAACGCGATCCGAATCGGGGTCCCTCTCCTTCCGCCTCCAAGAGCATATACGGCAGCAGCCGCCAACGCTCCGCCCGCAACCGCGAAAGGTAGCGAATATTGATGGAGGACGGTCGGCATGAAGATCGATCCAGCAACGACGACCAAGTAGGCGCCGGCATTCACGCCTAGCGTCGTCTCGGAAGCGAGCGGATTTCTGGTGACCGTTTGCATTAACGCTCCCGCGACGGCCAATGCCGCTCCGGACAATAACCCCATAACCGTTCTCGGCAATCGGATTCCGCGAATCATATTATGGTCGATCGTGTCTTGAGGGGAGACGATCGCCTGAATGACGGTACGGACGGAAATATCAGCCAATCCTTGCGTCAAGCTGACGAATGTAAGAATCAGCAAGGCACCCAGCCCTCCGAGCAGCACCCATAACGGCACCCAGCCCATCCCTACGCTAGCGGGTTGGGCTGGATGGATGTCGGGCACGGAAGCTGTAGCAGGTGCTATCCGTTTATTGGCGAGACTCACTTGCTAAGCAGGTCTGCCGTAGTCTCGGCCATGATTTGCGCGGATAATGGGCCGCCGTATGGCCACATATCTCCGCCTAGAGCAAAGATGCGGTTTTCCTTGACGAAGTTAAGCCCTTTCCATACCGCATTGTCTTTCAATTGATTCTCGATCACGTTGTCGCTTTCTTGAATCATATGAAGGAAGTTGGCGTCTTGCAGCGTAGGCAACGCTTCTACGTCGGCCGTCGTGAATCCGTATATTTCGAATTGCGGAGCTTTGTACGCGTTAGTTAGACCTATATGCTCAAGAATTTTCACCGCCATGGAGTTGTCGGTCGACAACCGGAACGTTACCGCGTTCTGATTGCTATATGCCATAGCCAAGACGAACGGGATCTTGTCTTTGCCCGAGGCCACGACTTTCGCTTTAGCGGCTTCGTATGCTTTATCTAGGTTGGCAAGGACTGCTTCGGCTTCCGGTTTTTTACCTAGAACGTCGGCGATTTGGTTGAAGGTATTCAACATTTCTTCGTACTGATCGCCTTGGCCTTCAGGCGGATAAGCGTCGTATACGAGGGTAGGAGCGATTTTGCTGAACGTATCGTAGGATTTCTCGAGGTTGAATTTCGTTCCGATGATCAGGTCCGGTTTAAGCGATGCCAGCAACTCCATGTTCGGCGTCGAGCGATCTCCGAGGTCCGTCGCGGATGCGTCGATCTTAACGGGCAACCTTACCCATTTGTTCATGTTCTCGATATCCGCGATGCCGACCGGCTGAACGCCAAGCGCCAGGACGTCCTCCGCATGCGTCCATTCCAATACGACGACGCGTTGCGGAATTCCGGTGATCTTCGTTTCTCCCATCACGTGTTTGAACGTGCGGGTTTCATTGGAAGCGGCGGATTCGGATACTGCAGGCTCGGACGCCGCTGGAGAAGACGTTCCCGTAGCACCTGCTTCGTTGTATTCTTTATTGCCGCAAGCCGTAAGGACAAGGACGAATGCAAGGATGATCATAACCATTGAATTTCTCGAATTATTGAATGCGCGCACAGCAAATAGCCCCCTAGATTAGTGGTTTTTTTAGAAAATTAAGTATGAACCGCTTAAAACTTATGCCAATGCTTGAACTCTATCCTCGCGTTCTTCGGAAAGCGATGAACCGCCGATGATGGCGTCTTGAGTCGCGCCTTCTTCCTCAGCTAACCCGTAAGGCAGGCATAGAGGAGCACCCGTGCGCGGATCCGGAATAACGTCCGCGTCGATGTTGAACACCTCGCGCAGCATCCGGGATGTCATAACGACCTCCGGTTGTCCTTCGTACAGAACCGTTCCGTCCTTCAATGCCACGAGATGATGAGCGTATCGGGAGGCGTGGTTCAAGTCGTGAACGACCATGATGATCGTGCGCTTCTGTTCCCTGTTCAACTTCTCCAACAAGGTCATGACTTCCATCTGGTGAGCCATGTCCAAGAACGTCGTGGGCTCGTCGAGCAGCAGCACTTCGGTTCCTTGCGCCAAAGCCATGGCGATCCATGCCCGTTGACGCTGACCGCCCGACAGTTGGTCGACCGGCCTGCCGCTGAACATCGTCATTCCCGTTGCCTGCAATGCCCATTCGATCATGCGGTTGTCTTCCGAGGAGAGATTGCCGAAGCCCTTCTGGTGGGGATATCGCCCGAACGAAACTAACTCGCGAACCGTCAAGCCTTCCGGAGAGGTAGGATTTTGCGGCAAAATAGCCAGTTGCTTGGCTACTTCCTTCGTCGGTTGACGGTGAATAAGCTTGCCGTCTAAATATACTCCGCCCTGAACAGGGTTAAGGATACGGGCCATGGACTTCAGAATAGTCGATTTGCCTGATCCGTTAGCGCCGACCAGCGCGGTTATCAGGCCGTCAGGCACATGCAAATTCAGTTCCAGCACAATTTGCCGACTGCCGTATGCAAGACATAACTGATTTGTGCTTAAGCGTGACATCGTCGCATCCCATCCTTCGCTGAAAATGATTCTCAATTACTCTACGATTGAATGATAATGGTTCTCATTATCGATGTCAATGAAAAAGAGCAGGATTTTCCCGTTTAAATTGAATTTAGGTCGCTTTAATGAACGAAGCCAACATAAGAAAAAACGGCTTCACCGTCCTTAACTTCGAGATTAATGCATGTTCTGCTGTAAGTCTTGATTAAAAGTGAGTCAGCTATCAAGTTGAGATCAAAGAAAGTAGAATGGTAATCATCGTTATTGGAGCTTTTGAGCGCTGTTGCAATCAAAGTAGGATGAAGAACATCACTATTGATCGAATTTATGAAAGGAATAGATCAAACGGAGCCCAATAGGAATAAAAAATATCTTTATCCAGATTAATTTTTGAACGAGCTTCAAAAATACAATGAAAACCATCGTATTTGATAAGGGTGACTCACACCCCACCTCCACCTCTAATCTTTACCTCCATTCTTCTGATCACAGCAGTTAAAAGGTCTCGCCAGATTTGGGACGGTAAGCGGCATGAAAGTCTGATATGTAAATTAAAAAAACCGTCCGGCTAGAAGCCGAACGGTCGAACGGTTGTCGTATTAACGAGCTTAATCGAACAAATCTCCGAAAACGTCCATGACGCTCTTTTTCTTTTTCTTATACGGAGGATATTGGGAATGACCGTGCTGGGAATGGCCATGTTGAGATTGATATTGCTGCTGTTGCGGCGGATTGTAAGGCTGTTGCGGTTGCCTAGGAGCATCCTGTCGCGGACTATCGTTATCGCCGTAATACCATTCGTTATAATCTTGCTTGACTTCGCGAACGTCTACCATCAGCTTGTCCAGTTCTCCTCTGTCTAGCCACACCCCTTTGCAGACAGGGCAAACGTCGATGAGTATGCCGTTTTTCTCCACTTCTCTCATGCGAGAGCCTTCGCAAACAGGACAATTCATTTCATTTTCCTCCTCGTATTCATATCCTAAGTTCATTTCCCCTCCTTAATACGGAATATCATGCGCATGGTTTCTCGGAATTGGAAAATCCGGAGCCCCAATCCGGGAAAAAAGGGCTCCTTATCGCCGTTTCCTTAGCTAATAGAAGCCGACTATCCGCCTCCCTTTCTCGCTTTCATGCACTTCAACTCGTAGGTTTTGCCGTAGCCTCGAGCATATCGCACGATCTCCCGTAGCATAGAGGTGTCGTCCAATTTGGTGAACGGACAAGGATCGGGCTTCGTGTTCACTTCCAGAATCCATGACCTATGATTATCGTCGACGGCAATGTCTAAGCCAAGCTCTTGCATTCGCGGATACACGTTGCCAAGCTCCCGCGCCGTCAAATGCGCCAAATAATTAAATTTCTTTAACAGTCGGGATGCGTTATCGGAGCCTGCCGTGCGCTTTAGTATCGATCGAGCACCATGGATGCTCCCGCCTTGGCTTCCGTTCGTTACGGCCAAGCGCGGATGAGCGACCCTTGCGGCCACCCCCGTCACCTTCCAACCGTTCTTGCGCCCTTTTTGAATCATAACCCGAAAATCGATCGGTCGACCCTGATCCTTAAGCATGCGAATCCCTCTTTGCACCATATAAGGCTTACCGTTTATCCTTTTGCGGAGCCACTTATACAACGCCTTATAAGAGGAATAGAAACTGCGAGTTCGGCCATCCTGCACAAGCCAACTCCCCCGCAGCTTCTCGATCTTCATGACGCCGATGCCCAGCGAACCCGTTACCGGCTTCACGTAGACCATGCCGCGACTATCCAGCATTCGTTTCATGGCCTCTTCCGATAAAAGCCAAGTCGTGGGAATATGGGCGGCAAGGGAGGCTGATCTATTCATAATTCGGGTCTTAATCCACTTGTTGTGTATCGCGGTCTGCTTATTCACTCGTATGACCAGCTCCCTATTATCGAGTAGACATTCTCTCCTAACATACTGTATGGAAATGTCCGAACGAAGGAAGGGGCTGCCGCCTACGGCCAAAACAAGAACATGCCGGCTCCCCTCACATATCATGAGATAACATCCCATGGCCGCATCGGAGGGAACGATATTGGACGATTTCCGGCTTCGCAAGGTATCCCGGGTTCTTGATATTTTTCCCTGGTACGGGCAACTCATTGCCGATTACGTTTCGGACAGTACTGAAATACGATCGTTCAGCCAACTTCCGCTCCTCACGTCCGAGCTGTTAGAGCAACATTACTACCAGCCCGACCCGCCCTTCGAGCCCCAGCTTCAACTCAATACCACCTTCTACCGTACATCCGGTACCAGCTCTCTTCGCCGCAAAACCATTTACTACTCCGAGGAAGACGAACTGAACTACATCAGAATTAAATCCGATATCTTCCGACGAATTCTTCTGAATTCCGGTGTCGTTACCGCTTTGTCGGACATGGGTACCGGCCATGCCGCCAGTACTGCGCCTGAAATATTCACAAGCATAGGAATGTCGGTCGAATCTATCGATTTTCGCCAGCCGATCGGGCTTCACATCGACAAACTGCGGGAATTTCGCCCCCATGTCCTATACACGATGCCGTCCATCTTGGATCACATATTATCCTCATCCGCGGAGGACCCGGCTTCCTATGGCATTCGGCAAGTCATCCTAGTGGGAGAAAGCGCTTCTCCGGCCTGGCTACGGAGCGTGTCGGAGCGGCTGCGTCTGGCGGAAACCGATATCACGGACACCTACGGTTCGATCGAGATCGGCACGATCGCTTATTACTCTCATGATCATGGCAGATATCTGTTCGCCGAAGGCATCGAAGCCGAAGGCGTATCCGCCGAAACCTTGTTTCCCGATATGGATCCTTTAAGCGACGGGGAATCCGTTCTCGTGTTGAGCTCTTACGTTCGCGATTTATTTCCCGCATTGCGGTATGTCACCTACGACATCGTGAGGGATTTGAGACCGATTCTCGTCGACGGCCAATGGACGCAAAGCTTTCAGGCAATCGTCGGACGGATCGGCCCGGACCTCAAGCACGGGGAAAAAATCAGCGTCTACGACATCGAAGACGTCGTCTATCGTCACCTCCGCGAAGCGAAAGTGCGCATCCGGGTTAGCGGCAACAAGCTTACGGTACTCATCGACAGCGAGAATAAAAGTCCCGAGATATACTCGGGAATCGAGCGCGATCTGCTTGAGCGTATTCCCGAGATCGGAATCATGATACGCGGCGGAATGCTGGATGCCTTAAGGGTTATCCCTTCCGAAGTGATTTTCGAAGGCTCCGTGCTGAAGCACAAAAGAATTTTCTACGATCGGGAGGGCGAATGACGGCGATGGAAATCGATAGGTTGGACGGCATATGCCGAACGATTGGCCGAACACCGCTCGTGCCTTTACGGCGATTGTTCCCGAATGCTCCTTTTCGGGTATACGGCAAGCTCGAAATGATGAATCCCGGCGGAAGCGCCAAAGATCGTCCCGCCCTCTTCATTATTCGGGAGGCTATCCGATCCGGGGAAATCCGCGAAGATACGACGGTCGTCGAATCCAGTTCCGGCAATATGGCGGTCAGCTTGGCGCAGATTTGCCGGTACCTGGGCCTTAGGTTCATCTGCATCGTGGATCCCCGGACGACGGAAACCCACCTTAAGCTTATCCGTTCGCTCGGCGGAGAGATCGAAATGATAACGGCTCCCGACCCGGTTAGCGGCGATTACTTGCCGGCTCGCATCTCGCGCGTGAAACAGCTTCAGAAGGAAATCGGAAACTGTTACTGGACCAACCAATACGGCAACCCGAACAACTACTCTTCGCATTACCATACGACGATGCCGGAGATCATCGAAGTACTTCCCCATATCGATTATTTATTTTGCGGAGTCAGCTCGTGCGGCACGATAAGGGGCTGCGCGGAGAGATTGAAGGAAAGCGGACTACCCACGAAGATCGTTGCCGTCGATGCTAAGGGCAGCGTTATTTTCGGCGGCACGAAAGGCCACCGGCAATTTCCCGGATTAGGCGCGGCGCTCCCGCCTTCGATTAATCGCGCGGAGTTGATAGACAGAGTCATTTACGTATCCGAGCGGGATTGCGTCGATGGGTGCAGAGATCTTGTTAGATCCGAAGCGATTATGACGGGAGCATCTTCGGGCGGGGTTATTGCGGCGATTCGCGCCATGCAGGACGAGATTCCGGCAGGCTCTATATGCGCGGCTATTCTACCCGATCGCGGAGATCGTTATTTGGACACGGTATACGACGAGGAATGGGTCGACCGGAATGTGAGAGGCTAATTCCTCACCTGATAAAGGATGTGCTTCGAAATGATCTATTTGAACGACGGACATATTCGCGAGCTGGGAATCGATTGGTCCGCGCTCGTTGCGGAGATCGAATCGACGCTGGATCTGATGGGAACTCCGGAAGTCGTCCAGCCGCTCAAGCCTTATTTGCGGTTCGGGAACCCGCGGAACCGTATCATTGCCATGCTCTCCTACGTTGGAGGAAAAACGGACGTCAGCGGCATCAAGTGGATTGCCAGCTTTCCCGGGAACACGGACCTCGGAATCCCCAGGGCGCATAGCACGATCATCCTTAACGACCCTTCGACCGGGATCCCGATCGCCGTCATTAATAGCGCGATGCTTAGCGAGCTGCGAACGGCCGCCGTCAGCGCGGTCATGCTCGGGCGATATCTCGCGTTGGAGCGCAAGCATAAATATCGGATCGGCTTGATCGGGTGGGGACCTATCGGACGAAGGCATATGGATATGGTCCATTCTTTGTTCGGCGATAAAGTAGAGAGCGTGAAGCTGTTTGACCTTAAGGGCATCGATCCGGTTAAGCTAGTTGGAGCATCGAAAGAGAATACGAAAATCGCGGGTTCGTGGCAGGATGTGTATGGGGATAGCGACATTTTCTTCACCTGTACCTCCTCCGCCTCGAGATATATCGACCGGCCTCCTTTACCCGGCTCGCTACTAATGAATATATCCTTGCGCGAGTACATGCCCGAGAGCGTAAGCTCGGTAAAAGCCATCGTCGTCGATAATTGGCACGAAGTATGCCGCGAGAATACCGATATCGAACAGCTTCGGGACTATGCAGGTTTGGCGGAAAAAGATACGTTGAGCTTACGGGATATCGTCTACGGGGAAGCTTTGTCCTTGCTGGCTTCGACTGAGCCCGTCTTCTTCAATCCGATGGGGATGGCCGCGTTCGACATGACTTTGGCCGCGTATTATTGGCGTCTCGCGGTGCAGTCGGGCATTGGGATTAGTCTGGAGGATTACTAATCCGCTGGGAGCGCTTCGTCGATTTCGGATTGCTTCGCAAGTTTGTTACACTGTATAAGTGCAACCACTTGCGAAGGGGGAATTACGATGATAGTCGCGATCAATACGATAAAAATCAAATCAGGCCACGTCGGCGAAATCGTCGAACGTTTCAAAAACCCGAAGGGCGTTCAACACGCGCCGGGATTTATCCGCATGGAGCTGTTGACCGAAGCCGGCGAAGAGCATGACGAGCTGAAGGTTTGCACCACTTGGGAGAACCGGGAAGCCTTCGACGGCTGGGTGAACAGCGATGCCTTCAAGCAGGCCCATTCTCATTCGCGCCCGAAACCGGATGCAGCCGCGGCCGAGGGCCAGCCTAACCACGGACAAGGCCATGGCCAGGGCGAGCAGCCGCAGAAGCCCGGCGCCGGCATCATGCTGGGCGCTAAGCTTAGCGTGCATGAAGTGGCTTTTACCTTCCCGGAGGCTTAACAGCATGGCGCTGTCGTCGGTTGAACCTGCTTACTTCCATCTTCGGTGGGAGTTACCCGGTTTCGGCGGGTATCTCCTTGCGTTTTGCCGGTTGCGGCGAGAATTACCCGGTTTCGGCGGGTAACTCCGGGCGTTTCGTCGGTTGGAGCGAGAATTACCCGGTTCCGGCGGGTAACTCCTTGCGTTTTGCCGGTTGCGGCGAGAATTACCCGGTTTCGGCGGGTAACTCCGGGCGTTTCGTCGGTTGGAGCGAGAATTACCCGGTTTCGGCGGGTATCTTCCGGGCGTTTCGTCGATTGTGGCGAGAATTACCCGGTTTCGGCGGGTAACTCCGGGCGTTTTGCCGGCTGCGGCGAGAATTACCCAGTTTGAGAGGGTAATTCCGTGCGCTTCGACGGTTATGGCGAGAATTACCCGGTTTGGGCCGTTTATTTCAAAGCTTGTTCAAGGAGATTAGGCGATGAGACATCAGTTAGCACGGCTTAGCCATACGGCATACAGCATCCTTTATTTGTGCTTGGGCTTGGGAGTGTTGGGCGGAATTCAGCGACCGCTACTGGGGGAATTGCCCGAGAGTCTGCCCATACTAATCGGACTGTTGACGTCGAATCTCATCCTCCTGTACGTATGCCATCGAAACGTGCTAGCCCAGAGGTTGTGGTTCCTCGGCGGCTCCGTGCGGAAGCTAACCGCCAATCGCACAAGGACTCTGCTACTACTATCGTTCGTAATCTGGCTATCGATATATATCCAACTTCATACTTAAAGCATAAACCAGCAAAAAGCGATGCTCTCACGAAGAGGGCATCGCTTTTTTATTGCACGGAAGCCAATGTCACTTCCCGCTTTTGTTGGCCTCGATCTGTTCCGCTAGCTCGTTAAGCTCGGTCCACCGCGCAAGCAGTTCGTCCAGCTTCGTCTCCAGCCTTTGCTGCTCGGCAGCCAGCTCCTGCAGAAGCGCGGAATCGCTGCTTGCGCTTTCCATCTTCCCGGCCACCGCTTTCAGGCCTTCCTCCGCTTCCTCGATCCATCCGTCGATTTGCTCGAAGTCCTTCTGATCCTTATACGACATTTTCAGAACCGGACGCGCCTCTTTGCTCTCCGGCTTGGAAGTCGCGGCGGGCTTGGCTGGTGCGGAAGCCGCAAGCTTCTGCGCCTCTTGCCTTTCGGCGAATTCGCGATATTCCGAGTAATTGCCGACGTGGTGAGTTACGACCCCCTCGCCCTCGAAAGCGAGAATGCGCTCGACGGTGCGATCCAGAAAATATCGATCATGGGAAACCGTAACGACGACTCCCGGAAAATCGTCCAAGTAATCCTCGAGCACCGTAAGCGTGGCAATATCCAAATCGTTCGTCGGTTCATCCAACAGCAGTACGTTCGGCGCGTTCATTAGCACCCGCAGCAGCTGCAACCGACGCTTCTCTCCTCCGGACAGCTTGGAAATAACGGACCACTGCATCGCCGGCTCGAAAAGAAAACGCTCCAGCATCTGGCCCGCGGATATCGTCGATCCATCGGAAGTCTTGACCTGATCGGCGCCTTCCCGGATATATTCCATCACCCTAAGCGACTCGTCCATCTCTTCGTGCTCTTGGCTGAACCAACCGAGCTTGACCGTCGTCCCCAGCTCGACCGTACCTCCGTCGGGCGTTAATTTCCCCGCGATCAGCTTGAGCAACGTCGACTTCCCGCTTCCGTTGCGGCCGACAATGCCCACTCGGTCTTCCGGTACGGCGATATAGCTCAAATCGTTAATCAGCGTCCGTTCGCCGAAGCGCTTGGACAGATGCTCGATCTCGATGATCTTCCTGCCCAGCCTCGAAGATGCGATCGAGACGTCCATCTTCGCGCCGTTCGCTTTGGGCCCTTGCTCCTTCAGTGCCTCGAACCGATCGATTCTCGCCTTCTGCTTCGTGGAACGCGCCTGGGCGCCGCGGCGGATCCATGCCAGTTCGTTGCGCAGTAAATTCTGGCGTTTCGCTTCCGATGCGACCTCCCGTTCCTCCCGCTCCAGCTTAAGCTCCAGGAACCGGCTGTAATTCGCTTCGTAGAAATAAGCCTTGCCACGATCAAGCTCGATGACCCGATTGCTGACGCGGTCCAAGAAGTACCGATCATGCGTTATCATCAGCAAAGCGCCTCTGCGCTTCTGCAGCATCCCTTCGAGCCATGCGACGGAATCATTGTCGATATGGTTCGTCGGCTCGTCAAGTATGAGCACGTCGGATGGTTGCAACAGCGCCGCAGCCATCGCTACGCGCTTGCGTTGCCCGCCCGAGAACGTCGATACCTTGTCGTCGTAGTTGTGGATGCCGAGCTTGGTTAGCGCCGTTTTGGCTTCGCTCTCCAATTGCCACGCATCCAACTCGTCCATCCTCTGATTCGCGGCGATCAAGCGCTCTTGCAGCTTCGTCTCCTCCGGATTCAAAGCCAACTCCGCCATAATCGCCGAGTAATCGCGCACGGCTTTCAACTGCGGAGAATCCCCTGCGAGCACATGCTCTAACGCTGTTTCTTCCGGCGCGAACGAAGGGTCTTGCGCCAGCATCCGGAGCACGACCGAGCGTCCGATCGACACTTTGCCGGAATCGGCGGATTCCAGCCCCGCGATGACCTTCAGCAACGTGGACTTCCCCGTCCCGTTAACGCCGATGATCCCGATTTTGTCCCCGGTTTCGATTCCGAACGTGACGTCCTCGAACAGGATTTTCTCGCTATAGCTTTTCGATATATTTTCAACGGACAATAAATGCATGTCATCAACCCTCTTAAGCGATAAAATTCAAAAAACGATCCTACGTATCATAACACAAATAGATGTCGGTTTCCGTGAGCCGCCGTCGAGCGGAAGCCTCATTTCAATTTTATCGCGCGAATAAGATACAAGGCCAAAGTACCGAAGATAACGACGAGAACGGTCGGCAAAAACCAGATCCCCATTCCGGCCGCATCTCCGCGTGCCGTCTGAACCGTTGCCCAACCGATATAGCTGAATAAGAACGCCAGCTCCAGATTCGTCCAAGCCAGATATTTTTTGACCAGCGCATATTGGGCCAAAGCATTCTCTTCCTTGATCGGAACCGGATAATTATAGAGGTGGGGGTAGTGGGATAGCTTCGATAAACCGCCGTACAGAAGCCAAGAAACCACCGGAAGGATGAACAGCATCCATTTGCCGCCCCATCCGTCCGGATTCCCCTTCCCGTCGAAATGGATGGGAACCGTAGAGGGTAACCCTGACCATTGCGTGCAAATATACGCGAATGACCCTATTAATGCGATTAAACCGAGAATGGCAAGCCCCCGCTCCAAACGCGTCGCAGGAACGTCGATCTCGATCCGATGATTTTTTCCCCCATACCTCATACCGATAACCTCCCGACATCCTTCTTCTTCTATTTTACCGTAATCTTGGTCTCATCGGAGTGAATAGGCGGAAAAAGTGGAAAGCTATTTCCATATTCCGTCACGGAAGCGATTCAATGAAAACACAAAGTCGTGCTTAAGCCATTAAAGGTTTCTGACATCGCCAATTATGGGTAATGAAGAGTATTCACACAATTGGGAGGGTTCGACATGATCTTCAATCACATTCTGGTTCCCTACGATGGGTCCAACCCGTCCATTAAGGCATTGGAAAAGGCCATTGACATCGCTAAGCTAGATCCCGCAACGGCGCTAACTGTCGCGCACGTAATCAATCTTCAGCCGATCGTCGTTTCCGATATGACCTTCGTCCAGCCCGAGGCTTATCAAGATCAGGTGAAGGAGCAAGGCAACATGATCATCGAAAAAGTTAAAAGCATGACGGCCGAGGTGCCGAATACGAACGTCGTCGTTCTGGCGGGTTCTCCCTCGGAAGCCATCGTGGACTACACGTCCGATAATAGCTGCGATCTGATCATTATGGGTAGCAGAGGCTTAAGCTCCCTGAAGGAATTCATGCTCGGGAGCGTTAGCCACAATGTTATTCTTCACTCGCGCGTTCCGGTAATGATTATGAAATGACGGGTCGGATCGGCAGTTAGCTCTCCAACGAACGGGAGAGCCCGGCCAGCCGATCCGCTAATTGCGCTACTTTGCCGATGGATACGACCATCTGATTCGTGGCGACCGCTTGTTCGTTGCTTCTTCGCGAGCTGTCTTCCGAGGCAGCCGCGACACTGCTGATTTTGGAGCCGATTTGCTCGGTCAGCAACGCGATTTGCTCCGCGTTTTCTCTGGATTGTACCGACAGCTTGCGGATTTCCTCGGCTATAATCAGGAAACCTCGACCGAACTCGCCGCTTCTGGAAGCCTCTATGCCGGCGTTTAGCCCGAGAATTTGCGTTTGCCGGGCGACTTGCTGCAGGAAGCCGAGCGTGGAAACGATTCGTTCCGATAACGTTTGGACGTCCTTTACCTGCCCGGCCAATCTTTTCTCGTTCGATTCGATTTCATTGGCGGAGGAAGCGATATCCTCGATGCCTTGGTGAATTTCGCGCGCGTTATCGTCCAATTGCGCCGAAACCTCCTGCAGGTCGCCTCCGATCTTCAGAATGAGCTCCCTGTTGTGATTGCGAATCCGCGACGACAATGCTTTCATCACTCGCCAAGCGAAAGCGGTGTCCTCGGCCATCCGCTTGCGGAACGACTCCTCGTCCAACGAAGCGAGCAGACATCTTTCCGCGGCTACAGCCGTGCCGCTCCTCGGCAAACCCTCAAGCAATGACATTTCCCCGAAGAAATCGCCCGGCGCGAACTTGGCGACCGGAATGCGCACGCCTGCCGATTGGACGTAAACCTCGACGCTGCCCTCCAACAACACGTACATATGACTCCCGGCATCTCCCTCTTGGAAGATCGTTTGTCCCGGACGATACTCCGTTTGTTCTCCTTGCGATTTCGTCAGTTCGGCTTCGGTCATCTTTACCCGCGCTCCTTTTATCTCTACTTCTTCTTATCTGGCTATATTAACATAAGAGTTACTCCAAGGACTTCTTAAGCAAAAACCACCTCCCCGCGCCGCTTGGCCAAGAGAGGTGGGTTTATTTCGTTAGGCGATATGTTGTAGGTTAGCGTCGCGCTAACTCGATATTTTTCTGGCTGCGATTGACTTTCGAAAAGGCTGAACTTTCAGCTTCAGGTCATCGGATAATTCGGCAAGAACGGACGCCGCCGCCTCGACCTGTTGCATGGATGCGTTCTGCTGCTGCGCGGCCGCCGCGATCGTACTCGCATCGTTCGCGTTCTTGGACGCGAGCTGCAGCATTTCCTTCACGGAAGCCGTCATGCCCATAGCACCCTCTTCGATCTGCTTGACCGAACCGTATACGCCTTCCGCTTGCTGCGTTACCTTCTCGATGCTGCTGCCGATCTCCCCGAACGACTTCTCCGCTTCCCGGGCCAATTCTATCCCCGCTTCGGCCGCGCCGGTTCCTAATTCCATGGCTTGCGCCGCGTTCGCGATCGATCGCTGGATTTCGGCCAATAACGTGCCGATCTCTCCCGCCGCGACCGAGGATTGGTCTGCCAGCTTGCGGATTTCCATCGACACGACGGAAAAGCCTCTGCCCGTTTCTCCTGCCCTGGCCGCCTCTATCGCCGCGTTCAGCGACAGGAGACTCGTCTGGGAGGCGATGGAGGTGATCAACGCGACGCTCTCGTCGATGGCGTTGGAATGCTGCTTCAGCTTCAGCACGTGTTCGGACGAGGCTTGCACCGAATGATGAATTTCGTCCATCTGTCGGATAACATGCGTCAACGATTGATTTCCGCCTTTCGAAACCTTCCCGGCTTTGGATGCCAGCTCCGTCATGCGCTGCGTGCTTGCGTTGATTTGCTTAACCCTAGCCAGCACGTCTTGAGCGACATCCTTGAAACCCAGAACGATTCTGGCTTCGGACTCGGCTCCGGCAGACACCTGCTGAATGGAATTCGCGATCTCTTCCGCCGCCCGAGTCGTTTCTTCCGCCCCGCTCTTCATTTGATTCGCCTGTTCGGCCATGTCGATCGATGATCGGGATAAGCCGTCCATCGCTTCGCACAAGCCGTCCAAAGTCCTGTTGAAGCTGTCGCCTAGTATTTGAAGCTCGTTTCCCGAGCGCATCTGCGCGCGCTTCGTGAAATCTCCTTCCGCCATCGCAACGGCTATTCGGTTAATATCCTTTACGTTCTTAAGAATATAACGGCTATAGAGCTGCGCAAGCAGCACGACGATAAAACAAGAGACGACGATGATGGAGATCATCGGTTCGAAAAGCTTGAACAACGGACCGTACAATTCGCTCTCCGGAACGGACAGAGCCAGCAGCCATCCCGTGCCGGGAACCGAGGCATAATAAACGCTCATCGGCCTCCCCGATTTATCGTAAGCATCCCCGCCTTCTACCTCCGACACTTCGGGCATCGGCTCGACGAACGGAACCTCCGCTTCGGGATTTCCGGTTTCGGAATCTACCGCTTCGCTATCCTCCGCGTCTACTTCCTCCGACCCCATGTCGATCTCCAAGCCCAGATCGCCCAGATCCATCTCGGTATCGCTGACGTCTTCCTCGATCGCCTCGTCTTCGCCGGGAAGGGACTCGCCATCTTCAGCGGAGACCTCTTCCGACTCGCTCTCCTCCGACTCCGTGGACGTCTCTTCCGTCAAGACGTCTTCTCCCGCAGCGCTTGTCTCCGAAACCTCCGAGGCGCCGATCATACGTCCGGCCAAGCCGGCAAGAGAAGGGTTCTCGTCTTCGGTCAGCTTGTCCTTCATAATCTTCGCGTAATCCTTGCTCGACAGAATCAACCCGTTCTTATCGATCATGAACGCGGAGCCGTTCGTTCCCACGGAAATGCTCGAAACCAACTGCTGAATGCTATCCAAGCTAATCTCTTGCGTCGCGTAACCCAAGAGAGTCTGAGTATCATCGTAATAAGGTATCGATGCCTCGACCATCGCCGCTCCCGTTGCTTCGTCCATGAAGGGATCGCCGTAAGAAATCGTATTTCCGACAATACCGTCGGCTTCGATGATCGGAGCCATAGACTGCGGAGTAAGAGCGGCCTCGATGAGTTCCTTGTTTATCTCGTTGACGTACCTATGGGTTTGGTTTTGCAGCCTCTCCTGCATGCCGTCCGAGATCAGCCCTTTCGAAAACGAATAGCTTACCCCCGTCATCGTAATCGTAATCGCCAGGATCGCGGTCATGATAATAAACAAAAATTGATTCTGAACCGTCCGAAACATGCGCCATTCAGCTATTTTCCGCAACCACTTTTCATATCCGAACACCCATATTCCTCCTAAACGTCAACAGCACTTAGACCTAACTTTAGTAGGTAACATTTAACTACGAATTATCCTTAAAAGCATATTGTGTTAAATTTTTCGTCATATACTCGAAGAGCAACCATTAAAGGAAAATACCCGTAAAGGAGGGGCATCGACATGCAGGCGTTTAATCGCGTTTCTCTCCGTGACCCGACCGGTTACGGTCAACAACCCCTGCTTTTCATACCTAACCAGGGGCAGGCGGATGACAAGTTCGCGTACGTCGCGCAAAAATTCGGTCTCTACGTCGGCGTCTCTTCCCAGGCGGTAAGCATGGTCTTCTGCAAGCCGAATACGAACGGAATCGCTCTCCATTTGGTTTGGACATTCGTCGGGGCGAGCACGGAGGCCGAATTGCAAGGGCTGGATCAAGCCGAGGGATTGTTTCACTATCTTCTTAGCGACGACCCTTCTTCACGGTTCACGAATCTCCCGCCCTTCCGCAAAGTCGTTTGCAAGTCTCTCTGGCACGGAATCGACGTTATCATTCAAGATCAGGATCAAGCGCTGAAATACGATTGGGTCGTTCACCCTGGAGGAAAGCCGGAAAAGATTCGGTTAACTTGCGAGGGATGCGAAGACATTCGTTTGGACGAGGAGGGCAACCTTCATTATCATACGAAGCTGGGAATAGTCACGGATTCCAAGCCGGTCGCTTATCAGGCGGACGGCTCGAGGCTCGTGGACATCGCTTGCAGATATTCCCTAAGCGAGCGGTCCGATGGTAGCATGACGGTCGGCTTCGAGCTTCCCGAAGGCTACGACGATAGCCTGGCTCTGGTTATAGACCCCATCTTGTCGTATGGGGTTTTCCTCGGCGGCAAAGACAAGCAAGCATGAAGAAGCCCCGATCGCATATCCGCGCCGGGGCTTACGTCACGATTTAGGGAGGAGATCCAACAATTCGCGCCAATCCACGATCCGAGGAACGGACAGGTGCCTGTTGTATCCGTTATCCTTGGTATACAATTGCAGTCCCAGCTCGGACAGCGTATCCAGTACCGCCGGTTTATCGTCGAAATAGTAATCCAAGCCAAGCTTGCGGATGACGTGGATTTTCTCCAGGTCGCCCATTCCGCAGTAGAATCGGCCATTCTCGACCGGAAACCCAGCCGACTCGAGCGAAGCCTTCGTTCTCTCGCAGTGCTCTGCTGCCCTTGCGGTAACGTAATAGACTTCGTGACCAAGCTTGACTAACTCCGACAACACTTCTACTGCATTAGGGAAAGGCGGAGCCGTGTAATAGATCTCGTCGCGGTAGGCATTCCATAAATCCCGACCTTCCTCCAACGTCAACCCGAAGGCTTCGTGAACGGAAATCGTCTTCAAAGCTTGAAAAACTTCAAGCCCGATTTGCCTGTGCAGCTTCTCGTTATAAATCAGGAAGGCATGTTCCCTTAAATTGAGCAATGTGTCGTCAATGTCGAATCCGAATTTCATCCGTTTATTAGACCTCTCCCCAGAACACTTCCGTTACATAGTCGAAATTCACTGTGCCTTCCCGTTCGTTCTCATCGAATAGCTCCCTTAACGATGCCATCATAGGCTCATACCTGGGATCTCCCGGCTGGGGACAGTACGATGACGACAGAAGCCTACCGCTTAATCCTTCGAAGTCGAACACCTGGCGTATGGAGAATCGAGCGTCGCGCAGAGCACCCGGCTTAAAAAAGTCGACAAGCATCTCGCGCGAGATGTTCCTATGGTTTACTTTTCCATAGTCGGTGCCTAATTCCTGCAACAAGCGTTCATATCCTTCCAAGAAAGCATTCCCTTCCGTTATTCGAGTATTCCAGACTAGAGCGGCTTTCCCTCCCGGTCTAAGCACGCGTTGGAATTCGACCTGCGCCGCGGTGCGGTCGAACCAATGAAACGCCTGCGCGCAGACGATGAAATCATAAGAGCCGGAAGGAAGTCCCGTTTCCTCCGCGGAGCCGGGTACGGCTCTAAAGTTGGAATCGCCTTCCGATGCGGCCAAGGCCGCTTCCCTCATGGCTTCGTTAGGCTCTACCGCAGTGATGCGAACGTCTCTCTCCAGCAATAGGCGCGAGAAAATGCCGGTTCCCGCCCCAACGTCCAACACCTCGGACTGCGGCTTCAAGCCGACGACATCAACCAAATAATCGATTGCTTCCCGCGGGTAACTTGGGCGAAACTTCTTATACGTATCCACGCGGCTTGAAAATCTTTCTTTGCTGTTCATCGCCATTCACTCCCCATTCAATGAATATCGCACGGTTTCACTAGACGGAATGAAGTTTCATTTATTTATATATGATATCCATCATAAATGATAAATCGCGTTAAATCCAGACCGTAAAGCACGGAGTCCCGCTTTTTGGTAGAATGGAAATCACGAATCAAAGAGCGGAGGGCGCAAGATTGGATTACATTATACTCGATATCGAATTTAACGGGCGTAAATTCGCCAGCGATCTGCCTATGGAAGTCATCGAGATCGGAGCGGTCAGGTTAAATTCTTCCTTAATACAAACGGATGAATTCTCGTCCCTGATTAAACCCGTCTATTTCTCCAAGCTTAACGGGTTCATCAAGAAAAAAACGGGTATTCCCCAGGAAGAGATCGATATCGCCGACGGTTTCCGTAAAGTCATCGGCGATTTCACCGATTGGCTGAATCGCAGCGAGGAATTTTTACTGGTCACATGGGGCGGCGAGGACTTGAAACGGATCGTGTTCGATATTCGGATGCACAAGCTTGACGATGCCTATTGGCTGGCGGCTCCTTACTTCGACCTGTTGAAAGGGTTTCTGCGATACAAAAAAGTAACGAACGACGTTAGCGTCGAAGCGGCTTTGCTCGACTTGAATATTTCCGCCGAAGGTTCCGCTCACCGGGCGCTGGACGATGCGCGAATGACGTCCGAAGTGTTCCGGGCCGTATTCAACGAGCTGGACTTCGAATATAACCAGCATTATAAAGACCAATTCTCCAATTCCAAAGAACGCAGACTCATCAAGAACGCCATTCGCACGATGACCGTCCAAAAAAAACTGTTGGAATGGGAACTGTTCGTGGAAAGCTATTTGGCAAGTAAAGTCGACCTTGCAGACGAACGGAAGCTCGCGGAGCTTCGGGATTATTATTCCTCCGAAATCGTCAAAGCTCGTTCTTCTAAGGCGTGAGGCAAAAAAAATCATCCAGTTAGGATGACTCTCGGATCGTCGAGAAACCCATGCCTTCTTATAGGCGTCGGGTGGTTACGGATAATCCCGTATCATCGATCTGCGGCACCGATTTCCCCTGAACGGCATCGATCATTCGTCCAATCATGCGCTTGCTCATCTCTGCTTCGTTCAACGAGATAGCGGCGGTGAGTTGACCGTTGGACAACGCTTCGCGAATTTCCTCCGTCACGCCGAACGTAAAGGCATAGCGATTAAGTCCTTGGGCTTTCCATACCAGGACGGATAGCGGTCCCGATACGACGTCCAGTCCGACGAAAGCATCGAAGTGGGGATGCAAATCGATCATTTCCTCCAAGTCGGACAGCGCCTTAGTATTGCTGCCCTCGTTGTAGCGAACCTCCAGTACCTGAATATCGGTGTTGGCATTCAAGTAGGAGAGAAGGCCCTCAAGCCTCAGTTGGAGACTTCGCATGTGACTCATGCCAGTCTCCACGAGGACCATTCCCCGGCCTTGCAGCTGCTGCTCCAATACTTTCCCCATCTGGATGCCGGCTAGCTTCTGATCCGTGCCGATGTACCCCACGCGCTTGCTGGTCGGAGCATCCGACTCGAAGCAGATAACCGGAATACCGTTCTCTACGGCTTTGTTGATGACGGGAACGATGGCCACCGAATCGACCGGGTCGATTGCAATAGCATCGACCTTCTGTTTGATCATCGTTTCCATCATCCGAATTTGCTGCTCCAAGTTCGCCTCGTCGGGAGCTTTGACCACCAGCCTGATGTTCGAGGGCTCGGCTTCTTTCTCCGCGTAATTCGTTATCAGCTCATAGAAGGGATGAGCCATCGGATAAATGATGCCGAATGTCAGGATTGGAATGCCGGACTTGTCTCCCGAAGGAGAAGGCGATAAGGTCGGCTTCTCCGGCTTTATCGTCCCTCCCCCTCCGTCGCATGCGGATGCGCTAAGAAGACTAACCGAGATGAGAAGAGCCGCTGAGACTTTTTTAAGCCATAGGTTAGTCAACTTCGTCCGCCTCTTTCTCCACGCACTTGCCCCCGCTGCCGCCTTGTCGCCTAAAATCCCGGGGGGTCATTCCGGTAGTTCGTTTGAACAGGTTGGAAAAATAGTGCGAATCGTTGTAGCCGACTTGAAACGCGATTTCGTACGTTTTTTCGCTCGTCGTTTGCAGAAGCTCCATCGCTTTTCGAATTCGGGTTTGAGTCAAATATTCGATGAAGGTTTGACCGGTTTCGTGACTGAACACCTTGCTGAGATGGCTCGAGCTGACGCAAACATGATTGGCGGCATCCTGTAGGGACAGACCGTCGTCAGCGAATCGTTCGCGCATGAACTCTTTGGCTTTCTCGATCATATCGCCGTATTTGTTGGATGCTTCGACCCTCATGATCCAGAACTTATCGATTAACAAGCGCAAGTAGGCTCTGCATTGCTCCCAATCGCGTATTTCCATGATTTTCTGCTGAAGCTCGCCGATCATGCTTTCAGACACTTCGGGAAGTCGAAGCACCCGCTTAGCTTCATGCAACGTTTCCAGAGTCAGGTCTTTAAGAACGTAATAGCCGTAAAGCGAAGAGTTCCAATCGATTCCGCGGAGAGATTCCGAGATTTCCCCAATGAAGCTCTCGGAATGCGGCGGCGTGCCGATCTTCAGAAATTCCAGAAACTTAGAACGGTCCAGGAACGAGCTTGCTTTCGTTTCGCGGGCGGCAACCCACAAGGCATTCTTGTTTTGACTGTTCAGCCTGCGCAGGTTACGGTCTTCCTCCGCTTCCAGGAACGACTTATGGATACCCTCCGGACGCTCTTGAATGCCCCCGACTCCGATCGATACGGCTAACGGAAGAGTGCTTTCGGATTCCGCGAGCCGCTGAAGCTGCTCCAGTCTGGAGGCCATCGCTTCGCGCTTATCTCCCCGAACGAGCCACACCGTCTCGGCCCGGCTTCTTTTGTACCGCCATAGATCCCCATGCGTCTTGGCAATCTCCTCGATTATCGATTCCGCTTCGAGTAGGATCGCTTCGTCGTGCGGGGACGAGTGGTCCGCGCAACGCATATCCCATATGACCGCCGCGTAATAAGTCGAGAGCAACGGAAGCGATAGGGCAGCCGCGGCGATTTCGGCATCGTCCGAGGCAATCAAGCCTCCGCACAGATCGCCGAGCAGTTTATCGTATGAGTATACTTGCTTCTGCTTCTCTCTTCTTTCCCGGTCGATTTTGCGGCTGACGGAATGCAGTAACGAGATTAGATCCGCGGAGCTGGCCGGCTTCAGAATGTATTCGTCCACTCCGATTCGCAATGCGGTGCGCGCGTAATTGAATTCATCGTGACCGCTCAGAATAATGATCTTGGTGTCGGGGAACCGCTGCCTAACGATGGTGCTGAGCTCGATGCCGTCCATGAACGGCATCTTGATGTCCGTAATGAGGATATCGGGGCGCCATTCCTCGATCATCGGAAGCGCGATTTCCCCATCGGATGCATCTCCGCAATATTGAAGGCCTTCCTTTTCCCAATCGATGCATTCGCGGATATTTTCCCTGATTACGATTTCGTCGTCGACCAGCATTACTTTTTTCATCTCTCTGGCCCCCCTTAAGTCCTCGGAATTCGAATGGAAACGCGGGTTCCTTCACCGGGCCGGCTAACGATTTCGACGCCGTACCGAGGTCCGAAGTAGAGCTGCAGCCGCTGATGCACGTTGTGGAGTCCGTAGGCCCTTCTTTGATCCTCGGAGTCCTCCGAGTGATCCCTCGATTTGCCGAGGTTCGCTCGAAGCTCGGTAATAAGCAGCTCGCTCATTCCGATGCCGTTATCCTCTACCACCAAAACGATATCTTGCCCGTTCTCGGTATGACCCGTTATCCGGATCATGCCTTTGCCTCGTTTGTTCTTAATGCCGTGATAAAGCGCATTCTCTACGAGCGGCTGAAGCGTCATCCCAAGGATGGCATAGGTAACCAGCTCGGGTTCGACTTCTATTTTATAATCGAGAATATCCCTATACCGCATTTGTTGGATAACCAAATAACTTCGGACGTGGTCGAGCTCCGATTGGATGGATATCCAGTCTCGGCCTTTATTGAGGCTAAGACGAAAAAATCGGGAAAAGGCCTGAACGATCTTAATGACCTGCTCATTCTTGCCCGCTTCGGCCATCCAAACGATCGAATCCAACGTGTTATAGAGGAAGTGCGGGTTGATTTGGGCTTGAAGCGTCCGAAGCTCGGCCTTCTGGATTTGCTCCTGCTCCTTGATGCTTTGATCGAGCAGTCCCTTGATCTTCTCCAGCATGATGTTGAAGCTGCTGCCGAGATCCGCGATTTCGTCCCGGCCGGAGGGCTTCACCTTCGCGTCCCAATAGCCGGTTTCCGCCTGTCTCATCTTGTTCTTGAGCACTTGAATAGGGCGAGTTAGGCGTGACGTTATGAAGAAGTAAAGGCTGATGGCGAAAATAATGCTGAACCCCACGCTAACGAAGATTAACTGGCGGATTTTGTTGGCATCCTCCACGATCTCCTGCAATGGAGCGCTACCGATGATCTTCCAGCCCGTGAAGCGCGAAGTCGAATAAACGACGAACCGGGGTTTTCCTTCGGTAGCTTGCACGAAGCTGTCACGATCTTCGGCGATGTGCGAGGGAGACAAGTCGATCAGGGGCGGCGCCTCCCTGGAAGCATTGGATGCGTTCCTCATGCTCGGCGCGAAGATCGGGTTACCCGCCTGATCGGACACGTAGAAGAAGCCGGTTCGGCCGATCGTAACGTCGTTACAGAATCTCTCGACGATGGAGTCATCGAGATCGATGACCATAAAGCCGATGACTTCATGCGTAATGCGTTGCTTGACGGTCGCCATAATCGAAATGACGTTCGTATGGGGATAGTCGAAGCCGTCCAGCCGGTCCAACGCTGAGTTGCCTGAGGGCGGGATGTTGAGCACCTTCTCCGGTTCCTCCAGCAGCTTCTGAAAATGCGGATTACGAAGGGGGTTGTGATCCAACTGGAAGACGCCCTTGCGTTCGCTGATTCCTTTTCCGTATAGATTGATCATCGTAATATTGAGCACGTTCTCGTATCGGTAGATTTCCCGGTAAAGATCGAAGGTTCTTAGAATCTCTTTGGCGTCCTCGTAAGTTTCGCTTTGCGAGAACAGGAAGCGGAGAACCTGCGGGTTCTTCTCCAGCTCCAATAATTTTCCGGTATCTTGGAACAAGACGTCGATGTCCCGCGCCAACTGATCGGCAACCAGCAGCGTGGAAGCTTTGCTATGCCCGGATATCGTATTGAAGGACTTCTGATACGAGATTAGACCGACCGTAATCAAGGGAATGAAGGTGAGTACTACGAACATGGTTAGCAGCTTGGCTCTTAAGCTGGAGGAAATGATCCGTACGAGATTCACCATAAGCGTTTCCTCTCCGATTGTCCGGGAACCTAATGTAATGGTTATGCCTTCTAAATATATCAAACAACTTTCGGCCTTAGGGCCATTTCTTGCAGCGCAATCGAATATTCCAATTTCCGAACAAAATAATACACCATTAATCCTTCCGGTCCGCATAAAGCCAAAAAATTCGCAAGGATTACTCAACGAACTCCGTATAATCGGTTCTTCGTTCGGTTCTATACTGAGGTCACGCCAAACGAATGGTGAATCGAAGGGGAGGAACTACCGAATGAAAAGAATCGCGAAATTAAGCACGCTGTCCGTCCTGGTCCTAATCATGGTCTTCGTCGCGGCCTGCGGCAAGAGCGGCAACAACAATAACAATGCGAGCCCTTCTCCTAAAGCGAGCGAAGCAGCCGCGGCTCCGGCGGCGGAAAGCGCGGCGGCGAGCGAATCCTCTCAGCCGGCGGACAAGAAAGTCGTGCTGGGCTTCGCCCAAGTAGGAGCGGAAAGCGGCTGGAGATCGGCTAATACGAAATCTATTCAAGAATCCGCGGCAACCGCCGGTTTCGACTTGAAATTCTCCGATGCCCAGCAGAAGCAAGAAAATCAAATCAAAGCGATCCGTTCTTATATTCAACAAAAGGTTGACGTTATCGCGTTCTCTCCGGTCGTAGAATCCGGTTGGGACACGGTGCTGAAAGAAGCGAAGGAAGCGGGCATCCCGGTCATTCTAACCGACCGCGCGGTCGATTCCGAAGATACGTCTCTCTATAAAACCTTCATCGGCTCCGATTTCGTCGAAGAAGGACGTAAAGCCGGCCAATGGCTGGTCGACCAATATAAAGATGCTTCAGGCGAAGTGAACATCGTCGAGCTGCAAGGCACGACGGGCTCCGCTCCGGCGAACGACCGCAAATCGGGCTTCCTGGACGTCATCACGTCTAACCCGAACCTCAAGATCATCGCATCGCAAACAGGCGATTTCACCCGCGCCAAGGGCAAGGAAGTCATGCAGGCATTCCTGCAGGCGAACAAGAAAATCGATGTGCTATATGCGCACAACGACGATATGGCGTTAGGGGCGATCCAAGCGATCGAAGCAGCCGGTCTCAAGCCGGGCGTTGACATCAAAATCATTTCCGTCGATGGCGTTCATGATGGCATCCAAGCGGCTAGCGAAGGCAAAATCAACTTCATAGTCGAGTGTAACCCGCTGCTTGGACCTCAATTAATGACAGCCGTTAACGACGTGCTCGCAGGCAAGGACATTCCTCTACGGATCGTAACGGAAGAAGGCACCTTTACCTCCGAGCAAGCCCTGGCCGCGTTGCCTAACCGTCAGTATTAAGAGCTCCAACCCATCATCCGATAGAACCGGGCCACTCCGTTCAGCCATTCGATTCGCGCCGACGGAGTGGCTTTTCCTCGATGATCGGAAAGTAAAAACTTCACGGTGAAGCCCTATTACTCGTAAGGGAGAGCAAAATATGAATCAAGACCAACCGATCTTGCAAATGTCGGGAATCCATAAGCGCTTCCCGGGCGTCAAAGTTTTGTCGGACGTCCGTTTTCGTCTGTTTCCCGGGGAAGTACACGCCCTTATGGGGGAGAACGGAGCGGGTAAATCCACGTTGATTAAAGTATTGACCGGAGTCTATTCCACGGACGAAGGCAGCATTACGCTCGAAGGAAAGCCTCTTGTCGTGCGCAGCCCTTTGGAAGCCCAATCGATCGGAATCAGCACCGTGTATCAAGAAGTGAACCTATGCCCCAATTTGACGGTTGCGGAGAACATCTTCATCGGGAGCGAGCCGCTTATTTTCGGGCGAATTAATTGGAAGGAAATGAACCGGAAGGCTGAAACGCTTCTTCGGGATCGACTTCAGTTGAACATCGACGTGAAACTTCCGTTAGAGAATTATTCCGTTGCCGTGCAGCAACTCGTAGCCATAGCCCGATCATTAAACGTGTCCGCGAAGGTGCTTATCCTGGATGAACCGACATCCAGCTTGGATCGCGGCGAAGTCGAACAGCTTTTTCTCATTATGAGGAAGCTACAAAGAGAGGGACTCGCGATCTTGTTCGTTACGCACTTCTTGGACCAAGTCTACGAAATTTCAGATCGAATAACCATTCTCCGCAACGGGGAATTTGTCGGGGAATACATGGCGGACGAATTACCCCGTATAGAGCTAGTCAGCAAAATGATAGGCAGGGAGTTGCAGATGCTCGAGCGTATTCCGAAGGGGGCGGACAACGTCTCGCCTCAGGCCGGAATCATCGCTCAAGCGAGCGGACTCGGACGCAAGGGCGTCATCGAACCGTTCGATTTGGCGATTCGGCAGGGCGAGGTCGTAGGCTTGGCAGGACTTCTCGGTTCGGGCCGCACGGAGGTCGCCCGCCTCTTCTTCGGGGCGGATCGCCCCGATCAAGGTAAGCTGGAGCTGCCGATAGCGGGGGGCACAGCCGCCTCCCCGCGCCAAGCGCTGGAGAAAGGGATTGCTTTCTGCTCCGAGAACCGCAAAACCGAAGGCATCGTCGGAGATTTGACAGTACGAGAGAACATGATCCTGGCGATTCAAGCCAGGCGGGGTTGGTTCAAGACGATATCCCGCAAGCGGCAGGATGAGCTTGCCCTTGAATACATCAAGCTGCTGAACATTAACCCGTCGAACCCGGAGCAGCTCGTCCGCAACCTTAGCGGAGGCAACCAACAAAAGGTCATCCTTGCTCGGTGGTTGCTAACGCAGCCCCAACTGCTCATTCTCGACGAACCGACGCGGGGTATCGATGTCGGGACCAAAGCCGAAATCCAAAAGCTGGTCATGTCCTTATCAGAGGAAGGAATGGCCGTACTGTTCGTCTCGTCGGAGCTCGAAGAGGTTCTCCGCGTTAGCGACCGGATCGCCGTACTGAGGGACCGCCGCATCGTCAAGGAAATCGCGGATCAAGAAATTAACCAGCACAACGTCATGCAGGCGATTGCGGGAGGTTGAGAGATGAATCGAATGTTCAGGCATCACTTATTTTGGCCGCTCGCCATCCTGGCAGCATTGTTATTGTTTAACCTTTTCTATTCTCCGGACTTCTTTAATATCGTCATGCGGAACGGGCATATGTACGGTAGCCTTATCGACATCTTGAACTTCGGGGCTCCGCTCGTTCTCGTGGCGATCGGGATGACGCTTGTCATCGCGACCAAGGGCATCGACCTGTCCGTCGGGTCCATCGTCGCGATTGCCGGGGCATTAGCCTGTCTGACCATCAGCCGGGGAACCGACCAGAACGCTTTGAGCCTCGTATTGTCGGCGGTTGGCTTGACGGTCGGACTTTCGTTCTTCCTCGGAGCGTGGAATGGATTCCTCGTCGCCACCACGGGCATTCAGCCGATCATCGCTACGCTTATTCTCATGGTTGCGGGTCGGGGCATCGCCCAGTTGATCACGAGCGGACAGATCATTACGGTCACAAGCGATACCTACAACTATATCGGGAACGGTGCGCTAGCCGCGCTGCCTTTCTCCATTTTCATCGTGGCCGCCATTTATCTCATCGTTTCCCTATTGACGCGCAAGACGGCGCTCGGCCTGTTCATAGAATCGGTGGGCTGCAATCCGCAGGCTAGCCGGCTCATCGGCATTCGCTCTCGCCTGATCATCATAACGGTATACATGTTCTGCGGATTGTGCGCAGGAATAGCCGGGCTGATCTTGAGCTCCAACGTTGCGAGCGCAGACGGCAATAACGCCGGCTTATGGTACGAGCTTGACGCGATTCTGGCGGTCGTCATCGGAGGAACGTCATTGAACGGAGGACGCTTCTACCTGACGGGCACGGTAATCGGCGCGCTGATCATCCAAACCTTAACGACGACGATCTATATGATCGGTGTTCCCCCGGAAATCACGCTGGTCGTCAAGGCATTCGTCGTGCTTACCGTCTGCCTGATTCAGTCGGAAGTATTTCGCAAGAAAGTCGTCCAGCGTTGGAAGACGCGCAGATATCCGGCTGAAAGAGAGGTGTCTCGTCATGTATAACCGTAAATATTTGCCCATATTGGTGACGTTCGGACTGTTCGTGCTCATATTCGCCGCCGGCTCCTTTAGGTACACCGGATTTTTCTCTTCCCAGGTGTTCCTGAACTTATTGATCGATAATTCGTTCCTGCTCATCACCGCGGTCGGCATGACCTTCGTTATCGTTTCCGGTGGCATCGATCTATCGGTGGGCTCCGTCATCGCGCTGACGACGATGATCTCGGCTAGTCTCGTTCAGAATCAAGGATGGCCGCCATTCGTGGTCATTCCGCTCGTGCTTGCGACGGGAGCATTCTTCGGCTGGATCATGGGGGCGATTATCCATTATTTCAAAGTCCAGCCGTTCATCGTAACGCTCGCGGGCATGTTCTTGGCTAGAGGCCTGTGTTACGTCATTAGCATCAATACGATTACGATCGACGATGCGTTCTACACGAAGGTAGCTCAGACGAAAATCCCATTGCCCGGAAATGCAAGCGTATCGATCAGCGTACTCATTGCCTTGGCCGTCGTGGCTATTGCCTTGTATTTGGCCCATTACACCCGTTTCGGTCGCAGCGTGTATGCGATCGGCGGGAGCGAGCAATCCGCGCTCTTAATGGGACTGCCGGTTGCCCGCACTCAGATTCTCGTCTATACGCTTAGCGGATTCTGCTCGGCGCTGGCCGGAGTCGTGTTCACCTTCTACATGCTGTCGGGGTACGGCTTGCATGCCGTGGGGATGGAGCTCGACACGATCGCCGCCGTCGTGATCGGCGGTACTCTTCTGACCGGTGGCGTCGGCTTCGTCATCGGGACGTTCTTCGGCGTGCTGATTCAAGGAGTCATCCAAACGATCATCAGCTTCGAAGGGACGCTTAGCTCCTGGTGGACCAAAATCGTGATCGGCCTGCTCTTGTTCTTCTTCATTCTTCTTCAACGCTTGTTCAGTTCCAGACGCAAAACAATCCGATCCTGACCGTCAGGCGACCGTCCAGCTATCTAGTGAACAAGTGACGACCGGAGGCTCCCGAATCATGGACTGAGGAGCCTCAGGCTGTTGGATATTCGAAAACCTAGCTTTATAATAGGAGAGTCGAACGTAGACGTAACTGATAATGGAGGCAGGAAATCTACATGAGAATACTCCGATCGAAGGCCCTCGGATTCCTATTGCTATTATTCGTTATTATAGTAAGCGGTTGCAAGCCGGAAGGGAATGACGAAACCGGGCCTTCCTCGGAGAAGGTCACGGCGTCTCCCCAACCGAGCAAGACGGCTCTTTCCGACGAAATCGGCGCGTTGGGCCGACCGATCGTACTGGGATTCTCGCAGTTGGGATCGGAGAGCGATTGGCGGTTGGCGAATACGAAATCGATCCAAGACGCGGCTACGGAGGCGGGCATGACCTTGATGATGGACAACGCGGAACAATCTCAAGAGAAGCAGTTCGAAGCGATTCGTTCGTTCATTCGCAACAAGGTCGACGTCATTGCATTCGCACCCGTCATCCAATCGGGCTGGGAGCCCATTCTCAAGGAAGCCAAACAAGCCGGAATTCCCGTTATTCTTAGCGACCGTGCCGTTGATGTGAAGGATTCCTCGCTTTATGTAACGTTTATCGGCTCGGACTTCTACGATGAAGGCGTCAAGGCGGGCAAATACTTGTTAGACAAGATGAGAGATCATCCGGGAGTCGTGCGAATCGTCGAGCTCGCCGGCACGGTAGGTTCTTCTCCTTCCATCGACCGTGGACAGGGTTTTCGCGATACGATTAAATCCCGCGAGGATTTGACCATCGTGCGCAGCGAACCGGCGGACTTCACCAAGGAAAAAGGGAAAGAGATCATGAAGTCATTCCTCGAGCAGGAGAAGGAACCTCCCCATGTTCTATTCTCTCACAACGACGATATGGCGTTAGGTGCCATTGAAGCAATCGAAGAAGCAGGCCTAAAGCCCGGGAAAGATATCGTGATTATCTCGGTAGACGGCACGCGTCAAGCGTTCGAAATGATGGTTGAGGGGAAAATCAATTGCGTCATCGAATGCAATCCGCTGCTTGGACCCATGATCATGCAAGCGGCGAAGGAGATCATTCAGGGCCGCACGCTTCCTAAGCGGATTGCCCCGCCGGAGAGTGTATTCACCGAAGAGATGGCGGCCAAGGAAGTCGATAATCGCAAATATTAGAAGAATTGATACAAACAAACAAGCTCCCGGCGAATATTGATTATCGCCGAGAGCTTGTTTGTTTGTTTGGGTCAGATAATATCGGTCAGCTAAACCGGCGGCCTCCACCCCCGCTGCAATTGGGCGATGGAATAACCGAAATCCATCTGCAGATGGGGATAATCGGGAAAACCAGCCCAATCCCCGCCCCAGGAGAACCCTAGTTTCTTGGCAATGGCGACGACTTCCATCCAGTCCGATTTGCCGTTTCGATTCCCGTCGTATTCCAAGTCCCAGATCACTTTACCGCCGGATACGCCCAACGCGAAATCGATGGCAAGACCATAGTTGTGGTATGACTCCCCGCCTTTCACTTGGGTCACGATAGCCCCTTCGGCTCCTCTGCCTTTACGATACAAGGCATCCTGCTCGGCGGAGCTGCGGAATTCGTCGGTCACGACGATAGCTATGCCGATCTTCTCGCTTAACGCGATCAACTTATCTTTATTTTCCGCTACGACGGGATTCAGTCGTTCGACCGCGGGAACCTCGCGAAACCATCCTATTGGCACCAAACGCCCAACCGCGCTCGCATTCGCCAATACGCCGACGATAAGCACGACCAAAGCTAATAGGGTTAACCGTCTCCCCTTGGTGCGGCCCAACGCGTTAGAGCGTACCGCGCGCGCGGCATCCGACTGTTGATGACCAATGTTCATATAGTTGATTACCTTTACCTTTCACATGGCAATATATAAGAGCCCGTTTCTCTCTAACTCTATTAACTCTCTTAATAGTATGCCCTAAAATACGCCGTTTATAAAAGAATCCCTCCGTCGACTGATAATTCTCCGATAAAGCAATACCGGTATCTAGAATTTCCGTTTTACCGAAAAAATCGTTAGAATAGTAATATTGTCCGCAGTCGGACGCAGAATACAGCAATCGTGCTAAGAAGGGATTTCGTTTAACCATGATCATCAAACCAAGAACCCGCGGTTTTATCTGCACGACCGCGCATCCGCAAGGCTGCGCCCAACAAGTACAAGAACAAATCGGCTACGTGAAGGAACGCGCGGCTATCCAAGGTCCGCGCAACGTGCTCGTGATCGGCGCTTCCGCCGGTTATGGATTGGCATCGCGAATCGTAGCGGCATTCGGCGCAGGCGCCAATACCGTCGGCATCTACCGGCAAGGCGAGCGCGGCGGAGGTCGGCCAGCATCCGCCGGATGGTACAACTCGGCTGCCTTCGAAGAAGCGGCGGCGCAAGCCGGACTGAAATCGTACAGCGTAACCGGCGATGCCTTCACGGACGAGACTAAGCAGAAGGCGGTCGACCTTATTCGCAAAGAACTAGGACAAGTCGATCTGGTCGTATATAGCGTTGCCTCCCCTCGCCGCACGAATCCCCGCACGGGCGAGACGTCGAATTCCGTGCTTAAGCCGATCGGCAAGCCTTACACGAACAAAACCGTCAACTTCCACGACGGAGTGGTCACCGATATTACGATCGAGCCCGCGACCGAGGATGAAATCCGCGAGACGGTCGACGTCATGGGCGGCGACGATTGGCAGATGTGGATCGACGCTCTTCGAGACGGCGGCGTGCTTTCCGACGATGCGACTACGATAGCCTATTCTTATATCGGTTCGCAAATCACTCAAGCGATCTATCGCGAAGGTTCGATCGGGCAAGCCAAGGATCATCTGGAAGCAACGGCCCATCGGTTAAACGAGCAGCTAGGCGCTCGCGGCGGACGCGCTTACGTTACGGTAAGCAAAGCGCTCGTCACGCAATCGAGCTCTGCTATACCGGTCGTTCCGTTATACATCTCCGCCTTGTATAAAGTCATGAAAGAAAAAGGAATCCACGAAGGCTGCATCGAGCAAACGTACCGCCTATTCGCGGATCGCCTCTACTCCGCCGACGGTGTTCCGTTAGACGCCGAGGGCCGCATCCGCATCGACGATTGGGAATTGCGCGACGACGTTCAAGAAGAGGTCGCCAAGATCTGGGCAGCTATAACGACGGACGACATCTATCGGCTGACGGACCTCGAAGGCTACCGTCGCGAATTTTTCCAGCTGTTCGGATTCGAAACCGACGGCGTCGATTACGAGGTGGACGTTGACCCGAACGTAAATATTCCCAATTTAATTTAGGAGGACTACGGAATGAGAATCGCGAACGGCATAGAAATGTTGGAATTACCCACGGCAACGGGAACGGCGTTCTATCATCCGACCGTCTTTTTCGATGAAACGTCAGTCGTATTGGTAGATACGGGAACGCCCGGCAACTACGGCAAATTAATGGAGCTTATTCGGAATGCCGGTCTCTCTACGGAAAAACTGAACGCCGTCGTTCTGACCCACCAAGACTTCGATCATATCGGAAGCCTTCCTCCGTTTCTGGATATCGACGGAATCGACGTATACGCGCATGAATCGGATAAGCCTTATATCGATGGGCTTCTCCCCTTAATTAAAGTTCCCGAGGATAGATTGACTATGATGCTCGGGCAGCTGTCTCCAGACGTCGCGGATCAGTATCGGTCCGTCTACTCCGATGCGACGCCTCCTGTCGTCAACCGCATCTTAAACGATGGAGAGACTTTACCCTTCGCAGGGGGAACGATCGTGATTCACACCCCGGGCCATACGCCCGGTCACATTTGCCTGTACCACCCGCGCAGCAAAACCTTGATCGCGGGAGACGCGATGATCGTTCACGAAGGCAAGCTGATGGGACCTAACCCACCCTTCACTCCCGACATGAATCTCGCGCTTCGTTCCCTTGGCCGTTTATCCCAATACGATATCGAGAAGGTCATCTGCTTCCACGGCGGACTGTTCGAGGACCGGGTCAACGATCGTATTGCCGAACTGGCCGCGCAAGCGAACTAATGCCTTTACTCGCCACGTCCAACCGAAGCTTGCAAATGGCCATAACCTTGCTTATCGCGCTAGCATCGGGCTACCTATTCACTCTCGTTCATATGCCTATTCCTTGGCTCCTCGGGCCAATGCTCGGAGTTTGCATCGTTTCGAGAAGCGTAAAGTCGGTCCAGCTGTATTGGCCCGGCTACCTACGGAATGCGGGACTTATCGTCGTCGGTTACGCCATCGGGCTGTCGTTCACGAACGATACGCTTAAGGAGATCGTGAGGCAGCTTCCCTCCATGGTGCTGCTTACTTTGCTCCTCTTGCTTCTATGCATGCTCACCGCTTACGGATTGTCGAGGTTGGCCGGCATCTCTTTTCCGACGTCGTTGACGGGCAGCATTCCGGGAGGACTGACCCAGATGGTCTCGCTTGCCGAGGAGACTAAGGGAATCGACATGACCGTCGTCGCTTTCCTGCAGGTATCCAGGCTGATGATGATCGTCGTCTTCGTGCCTCTTATTATTTTCAGCCCTTTGATGGGAGCAAATTCTTCTCCCTCCAACGGGGCCGCATCGGTGCTGGCTACGGCGAACTCCGCGAATTGGAGCGACCTGCTCCCCGACATCCTGCCTTATGCGCTCTTATGTACGGGCTTAGCGCTGCTCGGCAAGAAGGTACGCTTCCCTACGACCTTTCTGCTAGCCCCGCTAATCGGAGCAGCCGTGCTCCATCTGTCGGGCGTGCACGGTCCTTCGTTGCCGGATACCTTCATCGCCGCGGCCCAGTTGGTAATCGGATGTTATGTCGGGCTATTGCTCAAGCCGGAGAAGTTGCCGAACAAGCTCCGCATCGTTACGCTAGCCCTGATTAGCGGCGTTATCCTTATCGTCGGCGCCTGCGGGCTGAGCTATCTAATGACCAAGATACACTCGGTATCCGTACCTACGGCTTTGCTTAGCCTATCTCCGGGCGGCATGGATCAAATGGGCATCATCGCCCACGAGATCAATGCGAACGTCTCCATCGTGACCAGCTATCAGATCTTTCGCACTTTTTTCATCTTCTTCGCCGTTCCACCGCTTCTTCGGGTGCTCTTCGGCAGGATCGCCAAGGGAAGGCGGCCCTCCGGCGAGTCGAAATCTTAATTCCAATCGAGCCAGAGTGGGCGTCAAGCCATGCGATCCGATGCTCACGATAGCCTCGAAAGAATCATCGATTCGTACATCCTAGCGCTATCGGCTTAGACAGACTGCTATTATTATGAGCGAATGGTAAATAAGGCCGGGCGCCCTTAGGGTACCCGGCCTTATTTGTAATAAAAAACATCTTAAATTTCATCACGTTAAATAGTATACTTCAGTACTATTTTCCTCAAAGTCGCTCCATGTAGCAAAATAGACGCGCCTCGCGGTTACTACTTGCCCCAAAGTCGCTCCTAGAGGGAACATAGGCTCACCTCGCGGTGCTATTTGACTAAAAGTCGCTCCAAGAGGGAATCAATGCTACCCATAGGAGCGAATCGAGGAAAATAGAATTGTAATCATCACTATTCAAGCGACTGAACCATTTTGGAATCAAAGTAGGATGAAGAATATCGCTATGGATCGAATTTTTGAGAATAGTAGAACAAAATTAGATCAATAGTAATGAAAACCATCCTTATTCCTCTTACAACTTGAAATTTATTCACTAATACAGTGAAAAACATCGCTATTGGAAAGGTAGGGACCTTACCCGGGACTACTCCAGTTAGCCAACTAAGTAGTACCTCCCGCCGGCGCATTGCTATTTGCTTCAAAGTCGCTCCGCGCAGGAAAATAGACGCGCCTCGCGGTACTATTTGCTTCAAAGTCGCTCCACTTAGCAAAATAGGCTCGCCTCGCGGTGCTATTTGACCCAAAGTCGCTCCACTTACCTAAATAAGCGCGCCTCGCGGTGCTATTTGCTTCAAAGTCGCTCCACTTACCAAAATAAGCGTGCCTCGCGGTGCTATTTGACCCAAAGTCGCTCCACTTAGCAAAATAAGCGCGCCTCGCGGTGCTATTTGACCCAAAGCCGCTCCACTTACCAAAATAAGCGCGCCTCGCGGTTCTATTTGCCTCAAAGTCGCTCCACTTACCAAAATAGGCTCGCCTCGCGGTGCTATTTGCTTCAAAGTCGCTCCACTTACCAAAATAAGCGTGCCTCGCGGTGCTATTTGCTTCAAAGTGGCTCCACTTAGCAAAATAAGCACGCCTCGCGGTGCTATTTACCCAAAGTCGCTCCACTTACCAAAATAAGCGCGCCACACGCGATACTATTTGCCCCCAAACTAATTAGCAACAACTTATCCAATCACACTTCGTCCCGGCGCAGGAACTCCAGAGCACTCCGCATTTTGTCGATGTACTCGGGCTCGTCGCCCGTGCACATGAAGCGGACGTTTCCGCTGCCCCTACCCACCGCCACTCCGTATCGGCTTAGCAACGCGGCTAGTCGCCTCACGGTCCCGGCGTTCCCGTTAACGATCTGGATGTGCGGCGGTAGGATATCCCGCAAAATGCTCGTGTAGAAAGGATAATGCGTGCATCCCAGCACGATGATTCCATAATCGTTCAAGTCGTATCCGGCCAGCTTCTCCCGAAAATACTCACCCAGCACGCGCCTATCGAACTGCAGCTCCTCGCAATATCGGACGAGCTCGGGCAGAGGAAGCGAATCGACGATGCCGCCTTCGTCCACGCGCGATACGAGCGCGTAATACTTTTCTTGTCGCAAGGTTAGCGGCGTGGCGAATACGAGCACTCTTTTACCCGTTGCGCGATTCATCTCCACGGCCGGCTTCACGGCCGGCTCCATGCCGACGATCGGCAAGGAGTATAGCTCCCTAAGCTCGCTAACCGCGATGCTCGTAGCCGTGTTGCAAGCGACGACCAATGCTTCGATGCCCTCGCCCATCATGCGTTCCATGGCATCTAGAATGTATGATCTTACTTCATCCTGCTCCTTCGTACCGTAAGGAACGTGGAGAGTGTCCGCCATGTAAAGGTAGTCCTGCGCGGGAAGCCTCCGGAGGGATTCCTCCAGTACGGTCAGCCCGCCGATACCCGAATCGAAAAATCCTATTGTCATCTTATCTATTCCTATTAATCGTAGTAGAAGATACACTTAGCATATCGCGACTGAAGCTCCCAAGCAAGGTCATCCCGTTCCGTATCATAGGAGTCGGCGTGAGCACAAGCCTACTTGCTATATGTTACACTAGTAAAAAAACAAGCGGTAAGGAGATACATGCCGATGAGACTGGTATCCTGGAACGTAAACGGGTTAAGATCGTGCGTCAATAAAGGCTTTAACGACTATTTCAAGGAAACGGACGCCGATATTTTCTGCGTTCAGGAAACGAAGCTCCAAGAGGGGCAAATCAGCCTGGAATACGGCGAGGAGTATGTGCAGTTCTGGAATTACGCGGTAAAGAAAGGTTACTCCGGCACGGCGGTTATCACCCGGATCAAGCCGTTGACGGTACGTTACGGAATCGAGGAGGATCATGAACCGGAAGGTCGCGTGCTGACGCTCGAATTCGACGATTTTTACCTAGTCACGGTTTATACGCCGAATGCCAAGAGAGACTTATCCAGGCTGGAATACAGACTGGAGTGGGAGGATCGGTTCCGTACCTACCTGCAGGAACTGGACAAGCTTAAGCCCGTTATCGTATGCGGCGACCTTAATGTCGCCCATCAGGAGATCGACATCAAGAACGCCAAAGGCAACCGCGGCGCATCTGGCTTTACCGACGAAGAGCGGGAGAAGATGACTCGGCTCCTGGACGCGGGATTCATCGATACTTTCCGCCACCTGTACCCCGACCGGGCGGACGTCTATTCCTGGTGGTCCAATATGCCTGGCGTAAGAGATCGGAACGTCGGATGGAGAATCGATTATTTTCTCGCATCCGCCCGGCTTGCTCCCTCCATTACGGACGCTAAGATCGATTGCCACATCAAGGGAAGCGACCATTGTCCCGTCATTCTGGAGCTCGCTTAGCCGCGCTAGTAATAGCCATAGCCATATCCCTATTCATCGCTCGTCATTTTCCGTTACGGTATTCGGTCGGCGTCATCTCGTACTTCTTGCGGAACACCTGCGTGAAATGCCGAACGTCCTGATAACCGATTCGCTCGGCGATGTCCGACAGCTTAAGCTTCGAATCGCCGAGAAGCTTCTTGGCTTGCTCAAGCCTTAAGGAAATGACGTAATCCTTGTATCCGTGTCCCGTTTTCTGCTTGAAAAGCTGGCTGAAATAGACGGGGTTAAGAAATACGATCGCCGCGACCTTCTCCAGGGAAAGCTCTTCGTTATAATGGGCTTGTATGTACTGCAAGGCAATGTCGATCGCCTTGTCTCCTCCGCTCTCCAAGGCTTCGAACTTACCCGAGGCCGACTGTTGCCTGAATTGCGCCACCACTTGGGGAACGGCCTTAATTTCCTCCAGCAAGCCGGACTGCAGCACCTGAAACGGAACCTTCAGATAATGCTTGAGATGGGTACGGAGCTCCGACAACAGCTTTCCGAGCTCCGCTTCGTCTCCAACGCTTATAAACCCGAGCAAGCTTTGGCGGTCGAAGCTGACGACGAAGCCGTCTCCGTAGGTATCGATGAGCTCCCCGAACACGTTCTCGATGATAAAATGCTCAAGGTGAACGTTCTTCGTCCCCGCGTCCAAAGCCACATGAATCAGATAGTAGGAGGGGTGCCGACTGGTGAACGATCGCAAGTCCAAGTTCCCGATATCCAACCCCGAAGCAAGTCTCTGGAACACGGCTTCCCGCAAGTATTTCAATCCATTGCGAAGAAGCGCCTCTTCGTTAGTCGCCTCTCGCTCGTGTATAATTTCCGCCGAAAGCGTCTCGATCAACTCCGTCAGCCTCGGCTTGCCGATCGGCTTCAATAAATAATCCCTCGCGCCAAGCTGAATGGCTTTCTGGGCGTAAGAGAACTCGGAGTGGGCGGAGATGACCACCCATTTGGCGTTCGGATATTTCCTGCGGGAAATCTGCATGAATTCCAAACCGTCCATGCCCGGCATCAAAATATCCGTAAGGACGATATCGATAGCCACTCTATCCATCACGTCGGCCGCCCCCGACGCATCCGCCGCCAATTCCACCCGGAAATCCGGAAAATTCGCCAAGAGCGTCCGTTGCACGCCTTCTCGTATTACGTTCTCATCGTCAGCTACCAGTATATTCATTCCGAACCTCGACTTTCTCGGGAAGCTGCAACCGAATTCGGACGCTAGTTCCTTTAAGCGGCGCGCTTTCCACTGTTATCCCATAGTTTTCCCCAAACATAAGCCTTAGCCTTCGTTGTAAATTAGTCATCCCGATTCCGCCCTCCCGATGCGTAACAAGCTCCAGGGTGTCCCCGCCCCTCTCGGATGTCCGCGGGATCTCAAGCGATTTTCTAAGCTCGGCCAGTTGATTCTCGTTCATGCCGATTCCGTTGTCCGATACGGTAATCGTCAGGCTATCGCCTTCTTGAATCGCGCTAACTCCCAGTTTCCCCTGGCTTCCCACCGGCTCCAAGCCATGCTTGACAGCATTCTCGATGACGGGCTGTAGCGTCATCTTGGGTACGCGGAAATCCAGCCATCTCTCGTCGATGTCGATGTCAACGGCGAGCCTGCCCTCCAGCCTCGTCTCGATGATGGTCAAATAGTGACGGATCTGCTCGACTTCCTGTCCGATCGTCGCCTCATTCTCCCAGTGACTGCTATATCGGAACATATGCGACAAGGAAAGCACAACGTCCGCCAGCTTGTCGTTCCCCTTCTCGTCCAAGAGCCAATAGATCATGTCCAGCGTGTTGTATAGAAAATGAGGGTTAACCTGCGATTGCAACGCTTGAATCTCGGCGTTCTTCTCGCTGACTGACGAAATCTTCACTTGCTCGATCAGCCCGGCGATTCGCCAAACCATATGGTTAAACGAAACGACCAATTGGTCGATCTCGCGGTAAGAATGAATGCTAAGCACGCGGTCGAAATCCCCCGCCTCCACCTTCCTCATCTCGCGGATGACGCGCTTAAGCGGGAAAGAGAGCGTTCGAGAGCCCCAGATGGCGATGAGGATTGAAATAAAGACGAGTATGGCGAACACAACTACCAAGTATCTCTTAGTGCGAACTAGCTCCACGTTCAGATCGGCCACTGGAGTTTTACTCGCGATCGTCCAGTCCGCGACGGTGATCTTGGACGTCACGATCAACTCGTCGCCGCTGCTATAAACGCCTTCTCCGCTTGCCGCAATGGCGGCCCTGCTTTCCTCCGTTAATAGAGGTGCATCCGATGAAGAAGCGATGACCTTGTCCGATTCCGTAAAAATATAGGCATCGCCATGCGGCCCTAGCTTGAGGTTGTCCATCGCGGAGAGAATAAGCTGCGGTTTTGCCTCGACGAGAACGATTCCAATCGGCTTATACTGATCCAAGTCGTAAATTAAGCGACCGAAAGCAAATACCTGCTTCTTAAGAGACGTGTCGATAACGGATTGCGGGAATACTCCCAACCACTCCATCCGCCCGGACGAATCCTGAATCTCCTTGAACCAATCGGCGTCGCGGTACATCGTATCCACAACGTTAGCATAATCTCCGAAGCTGACGACCTTCCCACCGAATGATATAACATGTATCCCCATTAAGTCATCCCTGGAATAGTAAATAGCGCCGATTACGTTGGTAATCGAGCGCTCGTTAAAGTAGTCGACGGCCGGACTCGTTTCTTTCTGCGAAAGAATCCTGACGACGTCCATATTATTGCTAAGCGATTTCGACAAGCTGTCGTAACCCTTCAGCAATAGATCGAATAAAGCGACGGTTTGCGAGCTGTTCTTCTTGGACAAATCGGATACTTTATTCTGGTAATCCTCCGACGATCGGTCGTAGAACAGCAAGCTTACCGTAACGAGTATTAAAGTCATGCTCACGAGAAAGAGCAAGAACAACCTGGATTGAATCGTATTGAAGAAACCCCTACGCACGACATGCCCCCATCCGGTGGACGCGAGGAACGGGTTTATCCTTTGACTGCACCCGCGACCATACCCTTCGTGATTTTATCCGAAAGGAAGAAATAAATCAAAATAACCGGGGCCGCGCCCATGACAAGGAAGGCGCCGATATTCCCGTAATTGACCGAATATTGGCTGACGAAGGAGTATACGCCGAACGGCAAAGTCTTCAGCTTCTCCGTGGAGATGAACGTCGCTGCCAAGATATATTCGTTCCAAATGGTGATAAAAGTGAGGATACACACGGTCATGACCGGCGGGATCGAGATCGGAATGATGATCGTACGGAAGATACGATAGATACTGGCTCCGTCAATAACCGCCGATTCTTCGATTTCTTTCGGAATCGCGCGCATGAACCCGCTGAGAATAAATACCGAGATCGGCGTAGAGAACGCGATATACGGAAGAATCAGCGATAGATGAGTATCGAGAATATTAACGTTCTTGAAAATAATCATCAGCGGCAGCAATGTCGCTTGCATCGGAATCATCATGCCTAATAGGAAAATCAGCATGACCACGTTGCCGTATTTGAAACGGAACCGGGTAATGGCGAACGCGACCATCGCGCTAAGAATAATAACGCAAACCATCGTGATGGTGGTCACGAATACGCTGTTACCGAGATACTGGAGGTAATGTCCCGATTTGTAAGCCTCGCTGTAATTCGTCCAGATCGGCGTCTTCGGCAGTGCGAAGAAGCTGCCGTCGAGAATTTCCTCATTGGTTTTGAGCGAGTATGTGAGAAGCCACAATAACGGATATAACTGGGTAACGCATAACGCTCCGATAAGGAGATACGCGAGACCCTTTTTAAGATTGACCATCGTTCGTATCCCCTCTCTTAGCTGTATTTGCGTTCGAGCTTGTTTAATCCGAAATTGATCAGTACCGTAAAGATCAAGCATAGAACGACCAAGAACGATGCGATTGCGCTTCCGTATCCATATTGCATGGACAAGAAGGAGCTGTTGTACATGTGGGTGGAGATAACGTCGGTGGCATGAGCCGGACCGCCCGCCGTCATTACCATAACCAAATCGAATGCCTGCAACGATCCGATAAACGCGAGAACGATCGATATTTTAAAGATGGGCACGATCATGGGCAGCGTAATGTAACGGTCCGCTTTGAACCCTTCCGCTCCGTCGATCTGCGCCGCTTCATAGATTTCGGAAGGAATATTCTGAACCCCGGTGAACTGGATCAGAAGGTGATAACCAAAATACTGCCACAACGACACGATGTAAATGCTGTACATCGCGAATTTCGGTTCCGTAAGCCAGTTATGCGTCCAACTGTCGAGCCCGAACCAGACTAACACGCCGTTCAACATGCCTCCCATGGATTCGGGGTTGTAGATCGTTTTCCACAATTGACCCAAGATGACCACGGAAAGGATAACGGGAGTAAAATAAATCGAAACGAACTTATTCGCTTTGCGGACGTACCGGTTAAGTAGTATTGCCATGAATAGACATATCGGAATTTCGATCATGGACGCTACGGCATAGAGCAGCGTTCTTTTTACGGATGGCCAGAACACGGGATCGTCGAAAAACATTCTCTTGAAGTTATCCAAGCCGACGAATTTCGAATCGCCGATTCCGTCCCATTCGAGCGTCCCGGTATAGAACGACACGATAATCGGAATGAACACAATACAAACGTACAGGAGTAGAGCCGGCAATATAAACACGGCAATCGTACGACCGGGAACCTTTAGGACGTTCAAGGCTTTTCGCCTCCTTCATCGATTTCACTAAAACCAAAGCGGGATGCGAAGGAAAACGCGTTTCCGCGGCTCCTTCGCATCCGTTCCGTTTGGCGGATTATTTATTGGCTTCGTAAGCAGCTTGGTGTTCTTTAGCTACTTGAGACGATTCCACTTTTTGCACGAACAGGTTTTGCAAGCTGTTCAAGTGAACTTGGGCTACAGCCGGAACCATCGTGTTATCGAACGCGAGGTCGCCGCCTTTAACGCCTTGGAACATGTTCATGACGTCGATCGAAAGGTCGGAATACCCAGCTGCTTTAAGGTCTCCTTCGACCTTCTGAGGCTGTCCTACCGCATTCTTCAATTCGAATTGAACTTTAGGCAGGTTCAGCGTGTAGAAGTTCAAGAAATCTTTGGCTACATCGATGTGCTTGCTGTTAGCGGAAATCGCGAAAGCGGTACCCGGAGCAAGCATGTACTCGTTCAGATCGCCTTTGCCGTCAACAGTCGGGAATTGGAACGCGCCGACTTTGCTGCCGACCGAAGAAGAATCGATTGCGCCTGTTTCCCATGTTCCCAAGATGAACATTGCGGCTTTACCTGTTTTGAATAGGTTGGATCCCGCAGTAGCGTCGATAGAAGTCGCGCCGTCCGGGAATGCGCCGGCTTGAACGAGATCTTGGAATTTGTCTACTGCCGTAATGAACGCAGGATCTTCGAATGTTTTCTTGCCGCTTACGACGTCAGACAAGAATCCTGGGCCGCCGTTGGTACGAAGAAGGATATTCATGAATAGGAACGAACCCGTCCAAGAATCCTTTTCTCCGATCGCGATCGGAGTAATTCCTTTTGCTTTAAGCGCTTTTACGTCTTCGAGCATTTCGTCGAACGTCGTAGGAATCTTGCTGATACCCGCTTGCTCGAACAATTCTTTGTTGTAGAAAACGACTTCGATATTGTTGCCGTCAGGCAAGGCGTAAACGTTGCCATCGAAGCTGTAGTTATCAAGCAAACCCGCTTGGTAAGTGTCTTTCAGTCCGTTTTTGTCAAGAACGTCATTCAATGGGGCGAACAAACCGGCATCTACGAAAGGTTTCATTTGCGCAGCCGGGTTAACCATCGTGATATCCGGAATTTGTTTGGACGCCGCTTGCGTTTTTAGCTTTTGCTTCTGGTTGTCTGTGTTAAGCGTATCCAACTCGATCTTCACGTTCGGATGAGCGTCTTGATACTCTTGAACCAATTGCTTCAAAGCTTTCGCAGTCGGAGTAGTCGGATCCGGGTAGATGTTCTGGAACGTGATGGATACGTTCTCGCCGCCAGCCGCGCCGCCTTCGCTTGCAGCCGGTGCCGAACCGGATGGAGAAGCATTGTTGCCGCTATCGTTGTTGGATCCGCATGCCGCCAAGCTTAGAGTTAAAGCGCTTGCCGCCAGTACCATGCCAACCGTTTTCATTTTTTTAGCCATTTTTATTTTTCCCCCTCGGAAAGTTGTAATCTCATTATGCCGCACGTTGAAACGATCGAACAATGCGGGAACTTTATGACTTAAGGTTTACTTTTTAAAGGTTGAATATGTAAAAGACAAACAAAACGGCTTCGTCTTCCTTGGGACGGCAGTAAACGTTCAAGAAGGGTTATCACCCAATATCGATTACTCGACAATGGGGATAACCCTTCTTCCCGATCCTCATTCTCACTGGCTTTCGTCGCCGTGCCACAGCTTTCGGAAGGATTCATTGCCGGCAAGCAACGTTTCCAACGTTCCCTCCGCTTCGATCGAACCTTCCTTCATGACGATAATGTGATCCGCATGAGCCAAGGCCGCTTTCCGGTGGGACACCACAAGGCATGTCGCGTCTCTTCGGTCCGCGAAAAGGCGGGACCATAACTTCTGCTCGGTCTCTACGTCTAGAGCGCTGGATAAGTCATCGAACACATAAAGCTCCGCGTCCCTCACCAACATTCTCGCTGCCGCCGTTCTCTGCGCCTGACCACCGGACAGCTTAACCCCGCGAGGGCCGATGACTGTATCGAGACCTCCTTGCAGATGCCCGATATCGTCCTCCAGAACGGAAGTATGCAGCGCTCGCGTTAGCCTGTCCGCCTTATCCTCTTCTCCCAAGAGAATATTTTCCCTAAGCGTATCGCTATAGAGTCTCGGCACTTGAGCGGTATATGCGCTTCGCGGAGGAACGAAGAAAGAGCCGGCATCACTCACCTTGCGGCCATTCCAACGGATCGTACCCTCGTCTTGCGGGAGCAGCCCGAGCAACGTTCTTACCAACGTCGTTTTGCCGGACCCGATCGGCCCCGTCACGACCGTGAACGTTCCTCTTGCCAGACTCAGGTTGATTCCTTCGATCCCTCTCCCGGTTTCCGGATATTTGAAGGTCAGATCGTTCGCTTCCAAGCGATTCAGACGTTCGTCAGAAGGAAGAGGGGCGGCGTCTTTAGCATCCGCTTCCGTTTCTTCGTCCCTAATATGCAACGATCGGTCAGCCGTAAGCACGCTTGCAGGAGCACCTTGAAGAATTCTCGTCAAGCGAAGAAGCGCTACCGCCATCTGCTTGAAGTAAGTAAGGAATTTACCGAAATTGGAAATGAATTGCGTCACGAATGTTAAGTAGTAGACGAACAGCGAGAAATCCCCGACCGTGAACTCGCCGCCCCGCATCTGCTGACCGGCAAGCAACAGAATGAGCCCCGTACCTAGATTCACCGTGTTTGAGAACACGGAGTCCAGCACTTCGGTCATCAGCTTATCCTTCAGCATCATCTTGCGGCGGTTGTCGTTCAACTCGCGGAATCGCCCCATCACGCGTTCTTCCGCTCCCGCGATTTGAATCGCTTGAACGCTGCCGAACATTTCGCTGATCGCACCCGTTACCTTGGCCGTTGATTCGCGGCTATCCGAACGATACTTCTGCAGACGCGTCGTCGCGAGCTGCGCGGCAATGACGACAACGACTAACGGCAAGAAGACGAGTACCGTCATGCGCGCGTCGATCTGCACGAGGATGTAGCCGGATACGGCCGCGAAGCACGTCATGCCGAAGACGTCGACGGACCAGCTAGCGGCTTCTTCCGATTGATCGACATCGTCGCGGAAGTGGCTGATGGCTTCGCCTGGAGATACGGGAATCGCTCTGGCTCCAGGCTCCTTCAGAATATGCTCCAGTAGATTCCTGCGCAGCAGCATACCCATTCGGAAACGGAAGTTCACGTCCGTTATGAAGCCGACATACACGCTTGCGCACCGGGCCATGGCGAATCCCATCAATAGCGCGATCAATCCCCAAGTTCCAAGATTCGTTGCGGATTGTCCCGCCAACGAATCGAAAAATTCCTTCGTCAGAAGGCCGGGGACGATCGGCATTAAGTAAATGCCCGTCCATACGACGGCATTCAAGATATACCACGTCGGCCGGTACCGGATCAATCTCCACATATACGTAAAAGTACTCATGCCAACACCTCCTCGAGTCCGGCCGCAAGCATACGACTGAACCGCGATTCCGGGTCGGATGCCAGCTTCGTTCGAAGTCCCGCCTCTACGACGCGGCCTTGCTCAAGAATAACGATTCGATCCGCGCGCTCGACCGTCGCCAAGCGGTGAGCGATAATCAAGCAGGAGCGATCGGTCAGCAATTGATCGATCGCCTGCTCCATCCGATATTCCGTTAACGGATCTAGACGCGAAGACGCCTCATCTAATATGACTAGACCGGGATTCGTCAAGAATACCCTGGCGAAGGCGAGTAGCTGTGCTTCTCCCGCGGATAGGCTTCCGCCTCCGGACGCCAATTGCGTGTCCAACCCTTCCGGAAGCGATTCGTACCACCCTCCGAGTCCAAGGTCTCTGAGCACGCGCACGATATTCTCGTCCTTCACGCTTTCGTCGTAGAATGTGAGGTTGTCCCTCACGCTTCCTTGCAATATCTCTATGTTCTGAGTGACGAGCGCAACGTTCGTCCTCAATTCGCTAAGCTTGAATTGCCGGATGTCCGTTCCGCCGAGTTCGATGCCGCCTTGCTGCGGATCGTAGAAGCGGAGCAACAACCGGGCAAGCGTCGTTTTCCCGCTGCCTGTTCTGCCTAACAGTCCGAGTACCTCGCCAGGCTGAAGCCGAATATTGATTTCCTCGAGAGTAGGCGCGTCCTCGTACGAGAACGTCATATTCTTGAACTCCACCGACAAGGGACCCGGCGGAAGCTTCGTTCCCGGGCCGTCCTCGATCTTGGAACGCGTAGCTAGCAGCTCTCGTATCCGGACTAAGCTGGCATCCGCTTTCTGCAGATCTTCGATCTGGGTACGGAGCTTCTCGATGGGCTTGGCAAGCAGCTCCGTATAATAGAAGATCAAATACACCGTCCCGATGGTAATGCTTCCATTCTTCCAGAGATACGCGCTAATAGCGAAGGCCATCGCGTTCCCCAACGCGAATATGATAATCGTCGTATTCCACATCGACGCGAAGCCGAGGAATGCCTTCGTTCGAATCGGCAGCATCCTGCGCAGCAACGAGTAGAACCTATTCATAACGAAGCCGGTTGCTCCGTTGGCTCGCGTATCTTCCGTTCCTTCGAGGTGCTCTCCGATGAACCCGTAGAAGTCGGCGTTGATCTGGCGCCACTTGGTCCATACGGGCAAGGCGAACTTGCGAATCCACTGAATGACGTAGACGGCCGCAACGACGAATACTAGCATAGCTGTTCCTATCCAAAAGTTCTCCCGAAAAAGAAGAATGATAATGCCTAGCATGAGCAGCAGATTACCCGCAAGATGAATGATGAAGCTGGAGAAAAAGTTAGCCAACGCGTTTACGTCGCCATCTACTCGTTCGATGATCGAACCGGTCGTGTTCGTTTTGTGAAAAGACATGTCCAACTTGAGGCCGTGCTCGGCTAAATCTCCCCGCAGTTGGTTCGTCGTGCGCCAAGCCAGGTTCTCGCTCGCATAGGTCGCGATGACGGATACGATCTGTTGAATGAGGGAAAACCCGATAAACATGGCGGCCGCATAATAGAGCGGGGTCAAGGATCCGTCGGACTGAGCGGTGTCGATAAAATAGCGAATGATTTGCGGGTTGATCAATTGAAGTCCGATAGATGCGAATAGCAGAATCGCCAATCCGATCAACGTTCGCCTTTGCGGTAGCAGGTATCGGTGCAGCATCGCGTAATAATGGCTGACCGAATTACTCTTCGTAGGCGACTTGCTCATGGATGCCCCTCCCTCCTCTGCGTCGAATTCGGAAATAAAAAAGCGATAACCTCCCAATGGGGGTTATCGCCGTTATCGCCACTTACGGCTACAGCACTTTAGTGCCGATTACGTGATTTAGCGGAATATACCCGATCGCCCGACTGTCTTCGCTGTTGTTGCGGTTGTCGCCCATAACGAAAATATGTTTGTCCGGCACGACCCACTTCTCTTCGTCGCTTTCGTTCATGGCTTCCTTCACGTAAGGTTCGTCCAGCGGTATGCCGTTGCGATATAGAATATGCTCCTTCAATTCCAATACGTCGCCCGGCTTGCCTATGACTCTCTTCACGTAGAAATAATTATCGTCCTTATTTAGGATGAGCTGAAACAACGGATTGTCCATGACGTCGTCCATGAAATCGCGATCGCGGTCGACTCGGCTATCGATAATGACGATGTCGCCGTATTTAGGGAAATAAGAGAACGTATGGGATAACTTCGAGACGTATACTCTCTGATTATCGCGAAGGGTAGGATCCATGGAATGCCCGTCTACTTTATACGGTTGAAAAAGGAAGATTCCGATAATCAACGATAGAACGAACGCGATTGCCAAGGAGCTTATCCAGCTTCGTATCTTCTTCAATATCGTCATAGGGACACGTCCTTAGGCTTAGGCTTTTCCACATTTTATCACATCCGGTAGCCGAAATCATCACATTGGACGACTGTTAATATTATACGCTTGCTTATTCCAGCCAAGTACTATAGTATTATAAATCTGTTCACGGGTAACGGTAAAACGGCTCGTACATCAATGTCGCGGGGTGGAGCAGCCCGGTAGCTCGTCGGGCTCATAACCCGAAGGCCGCAGGTTCAAATCCTGCCCCCGCAACCAAAAACAACTTATACGCGACATAAGTAATCCCCGGTGTTTTCTACCGGGGATTTTATTTTTGTCTGGCCGCGCTTCGGCGAACATGCAGACTAGCCCACCAGGTAGTCTGACTATAGCAATCCAATACTCGTTTTAGACGCGTAACTACTCGCGGGTCGCCGACTTTGGCGGGAGTTACCCGGTTTGGACGGCTAACTCCTCTCGGATGACCGACTTTAGCGAGAATTACCCGGTTTGGACGGCTAACTCCTCTCGGATGACCGACTTTGGCGAGAATTACCCGGTTTGGACGGCTAACTGCGCACGGGTGGCCCGCTTTGGCGAGAGTTACCCGGTTTGGACGGCTAACTGCGCATGGATTGCCGACTTTGGCAAGACGCTCACCGGCTTACTCTTTCTTCTCTCCCCGTTTTACCGGAGTAACCCGTCCCACCCAATTGTCCCTGCTCATCCGCTGTACCGTATTGATACGAGCGGGAATAACCGTAGCGGCCGAACCCTCCGCCTGAATCCCCCCCGAACTGCCTGTTACGGGATTCGCTTCTTTAACTTCGCGCGGAGGCAATCCGCGGCCATTGTGTTTTCCTCTGTTCCATACTTTGTTTTTACTCATTTCGCATCTCCGATTGTTAAATTTCGATATGATTCTTATTCTAACACAAGTTGCTCCGCCACCTTGATGAACGCTTTCGTGGCTGGAGTGCTATCCTTCAAGGACTTAACGGCTAATCCGATGCGTCGAAGAGCTTGCGGAACCAACTCGGCCACGTGTGCTCCCGAATAGCCCGTCGGCAACGTCAGGCGGGGAACGATTGTCACCCCAAGCCCTTCCTGAACCATAGAAAGAATCGTCGGATTGTCCTCCACTTCGAAATGTACGTTAGGCTTGAGGCCGGCCAATCGAAAACGCTCGCCGACGAGCACCTCGCAACCTGCTTTAGGCATGATGAACGGTTCTCCCGCGATCTGTTCCACGCTTAGGAATCGTTCATTGCAAAGCGGATGGTCCGCGGGTATCACGACGACAAGCCTATCTTCCATTAAAGGGATGAACTCCATGCCGCTGTAGACTGGCAAAATTACGAATCCGATATCTACGACGCCGTTGGCGATCCACTCCAGAATGTCGTTATATTTCCCCTCATGGAGTTCGAGCTCGATTCCCTTATGCCGAGCTTTGAACGCGGTAAGAATCTTCGGAAGTACTTTCATGGAGACGCTGGGAAAGCATCCGACCTTGATTTTACCGATCTCCATGCCGACGATAGCAGCGGTTTGCTGTTTAATATGCTCTGATTCCACAAGCATGCTTCGCATATGGCCGATAATCCTCGTTCCGGCGTCCGTCAAAGTAACTCCGCTTCTTCCTCGATTCAGAAGTTGGACTCCCAACTCCGTTTCCAATGCGGATATGTTATGGCTAACCCCGGATTGCGTGAGGCCTAGCATATCTCCGGCTTTCGTGAAATTCCCCGTTTCCGCTACCTTCACGAGCACCTCGATCTGAAAAAGGTTCACAAATTCGCCGCCTCCGCACTATTTTACATGAGAGTTACAGATGCTATAGATTCATAACATTCATTTTACTTATCTATATTATGCACATAAACTGTAGAAAAGGAAGTCGATACGCGATAGCTTCATTCACAGGAGGCACATTTATGAAACAGCTTGAGATCTATCATATCGATGCTTTTACGGACGTGTCGTTCGGGGGCAATCCGGCGGGAGTTATCCCGGAAGCGGGCAGTTTAACGACGGAGGAAATGCAGAAAATTGCCGGCGAACTGAATTTGCCGGAATCGGTTTTCTTGCTCCCGCCGTCGCGTCCCGATGCGGACTATCGCGTTCGCTACTTTACGCCTACGGAGGAAATCAACTTTTGCGGGCATGCGACCGTTGCGCTTTCGTGGTTGCTCGCCGAAAAATACGGCTACTTGGAAAAGGGCGACAGGGTCGCGCTGGAAACGAATGTCGGTCTCGTTCCCGTCGAGTGGATTATCGAGAATAACCGGCTCGCTCGCGTATCCATGACGCAATTGCCTCCTCGTACGCAAGAAATCGACATCTCGATCGAGAGAGTTGCCGAGCTTGTCGGCATCCATCCCGGTGACGTGGATGACCGTTATCCCATTAGGCTTGGCAGCACGGGCAACTGGCATCTGTTCGTTCCGGTCCGAACCCGATCAGCGATTGACTCGGCTACTCCGCAGCTAAAGGAGCTAGGCAGGATGAACAAGGAGCTACAAGTGTCGACTACGCACCTGTTCACATTCGATATGCATGGAGAATTCGATCTCTACACGAGGGATTTCGCTCCCGCGATCGGAATCGCGGAGGATCCGGTCACAGGCGCGGCTAATGGAGCGTTGGCGGGTTACTTGTATTTGGAGGGGATTTTGCCGGAAATGGAACAAACTCGACTTAAAGTAGGCCAAGGTCATGCGATCGGCAGACCGGGAACTCTGTACATTACGGTTACTCCTCAAGAGACTGCGCCTAGAATCGAGGTTGCGGGGTCGGCGGTCATCACGATCGAAGGGCTGATTACGATAAGGTAATCGAGTTGCTATGCATGAAAGAGAGCAAGTCAGCTATTCCCTCTCGCGGAATGTCCGGCTTGCTCTTTTTTAGGAATTGAATTTATTTTTACACGTATCCGCCATTCACGCGAACGGTTTGGCCCGTCATCCAGCGCGATTCCTCGCCGGCCATGAACAAAATGACGCTTGAAATGTCCTCCGGCTCGCCTAGCCTGCCCAATGAATTCATGTTCACGAAGCCCTTGATCTGCTCTTCCGTTTTGCCGACCTTGAAGAGTTCCGTGTTCACCGGCCCCGGCGCGATCGCATTGATCGTTATTCCTTTTGGTCCTAACTCCTTGGCCAATTGTCGAGTAATCTGTTCCACGGCTCCCTTGGTCGCGGCATACACGCTATAGTTCGGGAACATGGCACCAATCACCGAAGTCGAGATATTGATTACGCGCCCGTTCGGACTCATATGAATCGCCGCTTGCTGGATGGCGAAATAGGTACCCTTCACGTTGATCGCGAATTGTCTGTCGAAGTCCTCTTCCGTCACATTGGAGATAGGCTTGGTGATCATGATGCCGGCGTTGTTGACAAGGATATCTACCTGTCCGAATGCTTCCAACGTCTTCTTGAACAGCATCTCCACTTCTGCCACACGGCTGATATCCGCTTGAACTGCCAGCGCTTCTCCACCCTCGTTCTTAATTCCGCTCACGACTTCCTCCGCTTTATCCGGGCTGCTCGTATAGTTTACGACGACTTTCGCGCCATTGCGTGCCAACACTTCTGCTATCTCTCGTCCGATACCTCTCGAAGCTCCCGTAACCAATGCCACTTTGCCGGATAACTTGTTTCCCATATTATTTCCTCCTTTGATTTCCGGTGATCATGCGCTCTCTCGTCTTTGCTGAATTGATTATATCTCGGTCGAACACGAATTTCAAGTGACATTTATTATTATTTGTCATTTGATTAGGAATTTGTTTTGGTCGAGGAAATGCCTGGGTTGCAGCCTATCAGAAATGGTGAACCACAGTTGCAGAGTTAGCAAAGTTTCTTCGCTGTCTCGGGACTGTTTGCTCGCGGCGGACGGAATTAGCTAAGTTTCTTCGCTATCTCGCGGCTGTTTGCACATGGTGGACGGAGTTAGCTAACTTCCTTCGCTATCTCGGGACTGATTGCTCATGGTGGACGGAGTTAGCTAACTTCCTTCGCTGACTCGGGACTGTTTGCTCGTGGCGGACGGAATTAGCTAAGTTTCTTCGCTATCTCGCGGCTGTTAGCTTCCGATGGACGGAGTTAGCCAAGTTTCTTCGCTATCTCGGGACTCTTCGCTTCCTGTGGGCGGAGTTAGCTAAGTTTCTTCGCTATCTCGCGGCTGTTTGCTCGTGGTGGACGGACTTAGTCCGATTTCCTTACTAACCAAAGATGATGCCAGCATCATCGCCATGAATGAAAAATGGTTCGTCCGCATCCTTTTCTAAAATCCTTTAAAAACGGATAAACAGAT
>NZ_QRDY01000019.1 GCF_003386205.1 Cohnella lupini | reverse complement strand
AGACGACTTATATCCCAATTTTAGGGAGTAGAAGTCGTCTTTTTCTTCGCTCATCTTAAGGCTTAAATTAAAACAGTTAGTTCTTCAGTGGCCTCGGGATATCCAGCGGCTTTTTTCTTGCGCGCCTAAATGTTAACCTATAATATTATTTTGGTTTACAATTCAGGATCGCCGACTTATAATTCAAAACATTAGTGGGTGGGCTTCCGCAACAAACAATCCTTATTAAGGTGTGACTGAAAATGAATCTGGCATTGACTATACTAAACCGTGTATCGCAGGAACCGGACCGAGTCGCTATTTCGCACGGACAGAGGCAACATACATATTCCCAACTCATTGAGCGGGTCAAGAGGATCGCCACTGGATTCCAGAAATGCCGCTCCGACTCCGATAAGATAGCCATTCTATCCAGTAATCGAATAGAGTTCGTCGAAGTGTTTATCGGTGCTATTTATGCAGGGTATGTGCCCGTTCTGCTAGATCCCATATGGAATCCGACTGAAGTGAACAGAGTAATCCGACAATGTCAGCCAAGCATGATTTTCTTAGAACAAGAACTTGCCGAAATCATATCGGGTGAACATAGCCACATCCAGCAGTTGACCTTCTCCGATGAAGAGACTGGCAGCTATGATCGGTGGCTATCCTCTTGTAAGTCCGACGTGCTCGTCGAAATAACCAATATAGCCTTATTTGTAGGCTTTACATCTGGGACAACGGGAATTCCGAAAGGGTATATACGGTCGCATAATTCCTGGATTCGAAGTTTTGAGGCAACAAATGCTGCTTTCCATTTGGATAAGATGGAGCATGTATTGGCTCCAGGGCCTTTAGTTCATTCTTTATCGTTATTTGCGCTGTTACAGACCCTATACAACGGTGCAACCTTTCATATCCTGCAGGAGTTTGATGCTGCCGAAGTACTTAAGTTGTGCTCCGCGGTACCGGATATGATTTTATTCGTGGTTCCCACCATGATTGATTCGTTATTGCAATTAACAGATCCCGGAACAACTTCCATTCAAGCATTAATCAGTTCAGGCGGAACTTGGAGCAACCAGTCGAAGCAAAGGTGCCGACAGATATTTAACGGGATTAATCTTTATGAATATTACGGTTCTTCCGAAGCGAGCTATATCAGTTATAGGGATGTTAATGGGGAAGAAAAGTCCGATTCACTGGGAAGACAGTTCGACGGAGTGGACATTTCGATTCGCGATGAAAATTTCCAGGAGGTGCCTAGGGGTACGATCGGTCAGCTTTATGTTCGGAGCGATATGGTTTTCAATGGCTACTATCAATCACCCGAAGAGACGGAGGGAGTTTTTCGGGATGGTTGGCTGAGGACGGGAGACTACATGTATATCGATAGCGACGATTATCTTTATCTGGTAGGCCGTTCACAAAATATGATCAAAACGGGCGGCTTGAAAGTCTTCCCGGAGGAAGTAGAATCTGTATTGCAGCGCATTCCGGATGTTCGGGAGGTCATGGTTTTCGGTATGCCTCATGATCGCTGGGGCGAGCAAGTAACGGCCATTATTCAATGGCGCGATGAACGGCGATTGACCTTAGATGAAGTCAAGAAATATTGCATGGAGCATCTAGCTAGTTATAAGACACCCAAAGAACTCCTCTCAGTGGAACAATTTATTTATACAAACAGCGGTAAAGTCGCGCGTCAAGTCATGATGGATGATGCGAAAAGAGCGATATTATGACGGATGCGGTCATTGTCATGGCTAAACGAACGCCGATCGGCAGAATCGGGGGAGCGTTAAGCAACTATGAGCCTGAAGCGCTGCTCGCTCCGCTTATTCGGCACATTTTAACGGAAACGAACCTGCCGCACGACATCATTGATGATGTGATCATCGGAAATGTTGTGGGTCCGGGAGGGAACATTGCACGCGTGGCGGCCCTGGAAGCAGGGCTTCCCGTAACTGTACCTGGCGTTACCGTTGACCGGCAGTGCGGGTCGGGCCTGGAAGCCATCAACATGGCTGCTCGACTCATTCAAAGCGGCGCCGGTGAAGTATACCTTGCAGGCGGAGTCGAGAGCGCAAGCCGTGCACCCTGGAAAATGCTCAAGCCACAGACTCTAATGGGAACTCCGCAGGTGTATACACGTGCCCATTTTACGCCAAGCTCCTATGGTGATCCGGATATGGGGGTGGCTGCGGAAAACGTGGCCGAGGCCTTTGGCATCTCAAGAGAGGCACAGGATCTTTATGCTTTAGGCAGTCATCAAAAGGCGGTTCATTCTCGGATAACGGGACGATTTCGACAGGAAATCGTCCCGTTTCAAACGGATGGAAGCTGGATCAGCGAGGATGAATGCCCAAGAGCGGATACCAGCTTGGCCAAACTGCAAAGGTTGCGGCCTGTTTTTCTCGAGCAAGGCACCGTAACGGCTGGAAATACATGTCCCATTAATGATGGAGCTGCGCTTGTCCTCATCATGTCGCTTGAGAAATGCAAGGAACTAAATCTGCAAGCCGTTCTGCGGTTCGTAGATGCGCGAGTAGCGGGAGTAGCTCCGCATCATTTAGGAATAGGCCCAGTTCCGGCTATTCGGAGTCTGTTAAGTCGTCACCGACTGACGGAAGCCGACCTTAATATCGTGGAGTTTAATGAAGCATTTGCTTCGCAGGTGCTGGCGTCTTTGCAGGAGCTTCGAATATCAACGGATAAGGTGAATATCGGCGGAGGAGCAATCGCTTTAGGCCATCCATATGGTGCATCCGGCGCGATCTTGATTACTCGTTTATATTCGGAAATGCTGAGGAAACCCTTTAAACGCGGAGTAGCTACACTTGGGATCGGTGGGGGGATGGGTCTTGCAACCTTGGTGGAGGCAGTCGAATGAGTAGGTTAACCTTTCGGTATCATCTTACAGCAGAAACCATTATAGCTTATTCACTTAGCATCGAGGCCCCCATACAGAAGATGGGAGACGTATTGATTGCCCCATCCACGATGCCGATTACTTTTTGGAAAATCGCGGATGTCCCATGGCTCGACAAGGATAACACATTCATTCATGGCAGGCAGTCATTTATATACAAGGTCCCACTTAAAGCAGACTCACATCTTGTTTGCGATCTATCGCTAACTAAAATGGAAAAGAAGGTAGGCAGAAGCGGAGAGTTGATTTTGTATACCCATGTACTTACATGCGCATGCAAGGGTGAACCGATCGTGACAGCTGAAACGGTGTTAATATCCATAGGCGATCCTTTATGAAAAAAAAGATAACGGCAGAAGCCATCCAACAATACGCCGATGCTTCCAATGATCCGGCAGCCTTTCATTTCGATCCCGAAGCCGCAATGAAAGCCGGGTTCAACCGCCCCATTGCACAAGGCATGTATATCATGGGCTTAGCTCATTCCGCGTACCTGAGCATGAATCCGACGCAATGGATCAAATCCGCCCGAATGACTTTTCTAAGCCCGCTTTTGTCGGAAACGGTTGTGCGCTTTGAATTTGAGACTTTGAACGAAGAGGTTCATGTAACGATTACGGGTGAGAATGATGAAATCATAGCCAGCGGAAGTTTCTCGGTGGAAGGAGGTTTGAACATTGAATAAGACTGTGTTAATAACCGGTTCTAGCAGAGGTATTGGGCGTAGCATAGCTATACAGCTTGCAAAAAGCAGATATCGGGTGGCTATTAATGGAACGCAGCAATCCAGTATTGACCGAGTTGTTGAAGAAATACATCGGAATGGAGGAGAAGCATCGGGTTATTGCGCAAACGTTGCAGACCCCGCACAGGTCGCAGCCATGGTTGATGCGATCGTCATGAAATACGGTTCCATTGATATTCTGATTCATAACGCCGGTAATTTGCAGGATCGCAAATGTATACATATGACGGACGAAGAATGGAAATCCGTGATTGACGTTCACTTGAATGGCGCATTTTATTGCATTCGTCGGGTGCTGCCCTACATTACCGATCAAGGCGGCGATATCCTTTTGTTAACTTCAACGGCAGGGTTGAAAGGTTCCGTCGGACAAGTAAACTACAGTGCTGCCAAAGCTGGAATACTCGGCATGGTATGGACGCTTGCGGAGGAGCTGCGGCATCGTCATATCCGAATCAATGCCATTGCCCCTGCCGCTTTAACGGACATGACCCGGCCCGTGATCGAACATCTGAAAGAAAAATATACCCGTCGGAACGAACCCTTTCCGGCATATTGGGACTTAGGCGATTCGGATGAGGTTGCGCGCTTTGTTCAAATTCTCCTGGAACGGTCCGATGAGAATTTAACAGGAGAGATATTCGGGATAAATGGTTCCCTAGCGACGCTGTGGCAAAAGCCCACAATAGCTTGGTCGAAGAAAGATCCCGAGGAATTTTTCAAGACATGGAAAGATAGGAACGGTGATCAAGTACATGAATTGGAAAACGAGAATAACTGAATTATTGCATATCGAATATCCCATTATTCAAGGCGGACTAGCCTACTTGGGATATGCCGAGCTTGCAGCGGCCGTATCCAATGCGGGAGGGCTGGGGCAGATTACGGCGATGAGCCTTCCGAATGCAAGTATGCTGCGGCAGGAGATTTATCGCACGCGCACTTTGACGGACAAGCCCTTCGGAGTTAATTTGGCTTTAGGCATGCATGGTAACGACTTCGAAGATCGACTGAAGGTTCTCGTTGAGGAGAAAGTCCCGGCGGTATCCATCTCAGGCGGGGACCCGACAATGATCCTCAATAGGCTGGCGACAATTGGTATGAAAACTTTAGTACTCGTCTCCTCGCGCAGACAAGCGCGGAAGGCTGAACAGCTCGGTGCGTCGGCAGTCATCGTGGTTGGCAATGAAGGCGGAGGGCACCTCGGACGAGACGGTGTGGGCACAATGGTTCTTGTACCTAGCGTAGTTGATGCGGTTCGAATCCCAGTGATAGCTGCAGGAGGGATCGGCGATGGTCGAGGATGGATGGCTGCCCATGCACTCGGTGCAGAGGGTATTCTGATGGGGACCCGTTTTATCGCGACGCAGGAATGCGTTAATGCGTCCGATTCTTATAAAAGCGCTTTGGTTAGAAGTTCAGAGTCAGATACGGCGATTATTAAAGAATCCATCGGTTTTCCGGCAAGGGTCCTGCGAAACGCCTTTGCTGAACATATTCTAGAAACGGAAAGCAACACTCCCGATTATGAAGCACTCAGGCACCATATTAGCGGCGAGGCTAACAAACGCTGGATTCATGACGGCCTTGAAGAAGAAGGGTTTGGCTGGGCCGGTCAGGTGACGGGCTTAATTCATGATGTTCCCAGCGTGTCCGAGTTGATAAAAAGAATGGTTAATGAGGCCGAAACTATTCAGGGGCGCCTAATGTTTTGAGGGATGATACTTTCGTTAACAGACTATTTTCCATAAAATTAAATTAGACAAAAAGTATGCATTTTGTTTACTTTGTTTTAAGGGCGTGATATGATTCAACTCGACAAAGACACCATCGCGAAAGGATGATCGAGTTGAAATCTTCAAATCATATGATCTTGATACTTATCGTTGCCTGCCAACTGATGATTATTCTCGACTCGTCCGTTATGGTCACCGCGCTTCCGGAAATCGGAGCGACGATGCATCTATCGACGACGAGCCTGACTTGGGTACAGAACGCTTATATTCTCGTCTTCGGCGGATTGCTGTTGTTAGGCGCGCGGACCGGAGACATTATCGGAAGACGGAGAACCTTAAGCTTGGGCGTCGCGCTGTTTACGGTTGCTTCCGTGCTCGTCGGCATCGCGCAATCGGCCGAATTCCTACTCTTCTCCCGTGCACTTCAAGGGCTCGCAGCCGCATTCGCCACGCCTTCCACGCTAGCGTTGCTATCCATCAGCTTCACGGAAAAGAAAGAGCGAGCGAAGGCGATTGCCGTATATAGCGCCATCGCGGGCGGGGGAGGCAGCGTCGGTCTCGTGCTAGGCGGATGGCTGACCGAATTCGTATCCTGGAGAGTCGGGATGTTCATTAACGTTCCTATAGGCATCGCTTTGCTCATACTCGCACCGCGGTTTCTGAAGGAAACGGACAAAAACGCGGGCAATTTCGACGGGATGGGCGCTTTGACTTCCGTTTTGGGCATGTCGGCGCTCGTGTTCGGGTTTATCCAGGCGGCTTCCGAAGGATGGGGTCGGCCGCTCACCTTGATTTCGCTGGCGGTCGGCGCCGCCATGTTGACGTCTTTCTTCTTTATCGAAGCCCGAGCGAAGCAACCGATCACGCCGCTACGGTTATTTGCCAGCCGGCGCAGATCCGGAGCTTATCTCGGCCGGTTTCTTATGGTTGCCGGGAACTTCTCGCTCTTCTTCTTCCTGCCTCAATATTTGCAAAACGTACTCGGATTCACCGCGTTCCAAGCCGGTCTCGCTTTTCTCCCGATGTCGGTCGTGATGTTCGGGATGATGTACGCGATGCCCCGACTCGTTTCCCGGTTCGGAAATCTTAAAGTGTTGATCGCGGGAATCGCGATCGCGATTATCGGCACGCTATTGCTTAGCCCGCTTTCATCCCATACGTTATACTTCCCCGAAATGTTCGTCCCATTAATCATTATGGGAATCGGGGCGGGGATGGTGTTCTCCCCGTTCACTTCGATCGGCATCTCCGAAGTGGAGGCGAGGGACGCGGGCGCGGCTTCGGGTCTCGTCAACGCCGCCCATCAAACCGGCGGGTCGCTAGGGCTCGCGATATTGGTCACGGTATTCGAAGCCGCGAAGGGCGGGGGCGAAGCTTCCAAGTCCGCTTTCGCTCACGCGACTTCTGCTGCGATCCTAGGTTCGGCGGCGTTTCTGACGGCTTCGCTCATCGTGGTGCTCGTCTGGTTCATGCCGGACCTGAAGCCGGTCAAGAAAACCTCCGCGCAACCGGAAGGCAAAGTACGCGAAGCCGTCTGAACCTCGTTGGAATCAAGAAAAGAAGGAGTCGCGGAATTAACCGCGACTCCTTCTTTTTGTTGTTCGTCTATAAGGTACTGGTGAATTTATCGACGAGATAGTCGATCACCGGTTCGATTTTCGAATCGTCGACGATGGATGCTTTTTCCGCTATGAACAGCTGCGTTTTTTTCAACCGATAATAATCGACAAGAGATTGCCGGATCGAAATATTACGGGAAAGCAAATATTTGGGGTTCATGATTTCCCTTAGTAGAATAACGTCTTGGAGCACAAGCAGGTGCTCGTTAATCGGATTAAAAACTCCCTTGCTTTGCCCGTGACGGTAAAACCGTACGATACGTTCTTCCCGTTCGTTCAAAGCATTCTTAAGCTCGTCGTATAGTTCCGGATAGACCGCTTGGAGCTCCTTCATAAACACTTCCGATATTTTCCCGGCAAGCGTCACGGACTGCTCGAACAAGCGTTGGAATCCGATTGCGTAGACGTTGTCGTCTTCTTCCGGGCCTAAGTCCTCGAGATTGGCGACGTAATCCGCGAAGAGGCGAACGACGCCCTCCATGACTTCTTCCTTAGAAGAGAAGTGCTTGTATAACGTGGCTCGACTGACATCCATAAGCTTGGCTATATCGTCCATACGTAAAGCTTGAAACCCATCTCTCATAACGGGGGTGATGAGTTTTTTCAAGCTTTTAATCTTGGTTTTGTCTTGTTGGTCCGCGACTTGAATTTCCAAGCAAATTCCCCCTTCCCCTTAGAACCGTTAACTTCTATTATACATGAACCTTACATTGAAAATACAAAAAAATCGGAATAGACGTATCTTTCCTATTTTGTTCATTTACGACACGCACAAAAGAATTTCTTAATATTCCTTGACAGGAATATTCCCAGTGGAGTATATTCTAAACAAGAACTGATACGTAAGAAAAAGGAGTGATTTGGATTGAAGAGGTTGGCATTCCTGATAGTTGTTGTCGTGTTGCTTGGAGCATTGGCCAGTAGTCCCGTGTTAGCTTTCACCGATTTAAATAATGCTGAACGCGAAGCCATTCTTCAGCTAAAGGACCGAGGTATTATATCCGGCATCACGAGCAGCCGGTTTGCACCGCGAGAGAAAGCCAGTGTTGCACAAGGTGTCAATATGATTGTGAAAGGCTTGAATCTGAAACTTGAACAGACCGGATCGGGTAAAAAGCCGGTCGCAACAGATTTGTTTCATACGATTTCGAATCACGAATGGTATAGCGATTCCTTTGTAATCGCACGTGTGAACGGTTTGGAGCTTTCGAGTGACGTTAATCCAAACGCTGATTTGTCAAGACAGCTATATGCGGAGTTTCTGATAAAAGCCGTTGGCATCAAAGGGTTAGACCTAAGCGATCCCGTCTTCTTCGAGGACCTAAATAACGAGGCTATAACCCGGGGAGAAGCAGCATTGTGGTTACATAAATCCATTCAATTTGTCGAGTCGCAGCAATCAATAGAGAAACGCGGACATTACGCCACGGTGAATGGGCTCGACATGTATTATGAAATCCATGGTAAGGGCGGGCATCCGGTAGTCTTGCTCCATGGCGCATTTATGTCTATTGACACCGCGTTTGGCACACTCATTCCCAAACTATCCGAGAGCCGACAGGTGATTGCCCTCGAAATGCAAGGTCACGGACGTACCGTTGACATTGACCGCCCGTTAAGCAGCGAGCAGATGGCCGACGATGTCGCTGAATTACTGCATCAAATCGGGATCAAGAATGTCGATATTATCGGTCATTCCTTAGGTGGTGCAGTCGGAATTCAAATGGCTGCCCGGCATCCGGAGCAGGTTCGAAAGCTTGTAGTAGCCTCGTCGACGTTTAAGAGCGACGGCATGTACGATGAGATTAATGGAATGATGGATCTCATCACGCCGGAAATTTTCGTAGGTACACCAATTGAAGAGGAATATAAAAAGCTGGCACCGCGTCCGGAAGATTTCCCCAAGCTGGTTGAAAAAATCAAGGCGATGGGTAGCGTAAAGCTAGATTGGACGCCTCTGATCCAATCCATTAAAGCTCCCGTACTCACTGTCATTGGGGATTCTGACAATGTTCGTCCCGAACATGCATTGGAGATGTTTAAGTTGCTTGGAGGTGGTGTAGCTGGAGATCTGACTGGCCTTCCCAAAGCTCAGTTGGCTGTGTTGCCCGGTGCGACTCATGTGACCTTAATGGAGAATACGGATTTGATTGTTGCCTTATTCACCCGATTTCTGGATGCTTCCAATGAAGGAGAATAATTTTCAGGCACTACTTCGATCTTCGGAAAATCATTCAACTTTTCTCGGTTCCCTCTGGAGAACCCATACCATTATTAGGAGGAATTTATTATGAATCAACTTTCAGCAATAGCAACAACTCGAGTAGAAGGTCAAGCACTGATCGTCGAACGCATTTTTCAAGCGCCGCGAGAGCTGGTATGGGATGCCTGGACAAAGCCGGAGCATGTGGCCAGGTGGTGGGGATATGGCGGAGTACCTCTGTTCACTTGCGAGATCGACTTGCGCGTAGGAGGCACCTACCGATATGTTCAACGCGGCCAGGACGGGACAGAGTTTCCTTTCACTGGCACCTATCGCGAGATTGCCAAGCATGAACGGTTGAATTACACCATGATATTTGATGTGGCCCCGTATAACGAGCATGAGTCCCTCATATTCGACTCGTTCGAACAACTTGATGTTGGCCGAACCAAACTGACTATGCGCACGGAATACGCATCTGCTGAAGCTCTTCAAGGTTCCATTGCTTCCGGTGCGGAGCAAGGCGCAATTGCATCCATGGAACGCTATGCTGAATACTTGGCAATGCTTCAGCAGGCTCAATAGTTACGAAAGGAGAAAGAAAAGGATCAAATTGCGTGAGGGGTATACCTGATTTAGCCAATTGTCCAGCCAACTGTCGAAAGCGTCATAATCGCTGTAACATGGATCGGGGGGAGAACCTCTCCGATTGGATGGAAAAGTTTCATGGGATGTTTTGGAGTGTACCAAACGAAGAGAGTGAAGCCGCTGCTTCACTCTCTTATTATTTCATGACGTTTTAATGTAGGGAATCACGAACATTGATCCTTAAAATGATAAACCACCGTGCTGAGCGCGGAGGTTATTGTTTTATGGATTTTTGTTCATTACTTTTTGAAAAATCATATTTGCGTAAAATTTCATCAATAGTTTTGTAAAATCAGCGTTAAATATGTAAAAAACAAGAAAATAAAATAATTGACGGGGAAGTTTGATCTATTGTATTCTGGCGTAATGTCGATTTTCAGACACTCGAAATTCGACAATGATTAGCTTTTGGCAGAGGTACGAGATTGTAAGTTCTTAGCCTAAAGAAGGGGAATTCGATCAATCACATGGAGCTATTTGTTGCAATCGACTTTCATGCACGGGTTCTTAACGAGCTCAATCAGATTAAGAATTATCTAACTAAGCATGACAATATGGGCATATTCGAACCGACGGAAAATTATCACCTGACGCTGCTGTATTTAAACCAACTGGACGACCATCAATCGGTAATTGAAAAGCTGGAGAATATAAAGCATAGCCGTTTTCATTTGCAATTAAATCAGCTGGGCTCTTTCGAAAACGCGGACGGAAACGTCCTTTGGATAAATGTGAAAAACGAGCTCGAAGCGCTTGATGAGCTACAGCAAAAAATCAAGCAAGAATTGGCCAGCCTTTACGTTCCATCTGACCATTCGAGTTTTTATCCGCATATCACCTTGTCCTACGGGCACAAGATCGGAAAAGCGACCGAAGAAGTCTTTTTAGCTTGTAAGATTAACGAAGTCGTTATTCGAATTTTGAATTTCCATCTTTATGAAGTGTTAAATACGGGTAAAGGCAAGCGGTTTAAGAAAATGGCGACTTTTATGTTGGAGCCTAATCCTAAAGGGGGATAACGGATGCTGGATACCAAGGTCATTTCGATCCTATGCGTAAACGACTTTCATGCGGAAATCTTCCCGACGGATCGTGTTCTTGGGAGCGCAAAGCTCGTATCGGTTATCAATCGATTCAAAGAGGAAAATCCGAATACCCTCGTCGTGTTCGGCGGAGATAACTACAAAGGCGATCCCATTTCGGAATTTTTCTCGGGAGAGCCGGTCTCTTGTCTGATGAAATCCGTTGGCGCCGTGGCATCCGCCGTGGGTAATCATGAATTCGATTATGGGAGGGACAAGTTCAAGGAGTGGCAACGGCAAGGCAATTATACCTTTCTCGCTGCGAACTTGTTAGACAGATCGACCCAAGCCGCTCCCGATTTTGTTAAGCCTTATTATATGGTTTGCGTGGACGGCGTTAAAATCGCCATGATCGGTCTTGCCACGATGGAGCCGTTAAACAAAGCTAATCGATCGACCGATTTGCACTCGCTTGAAATTGCGGACGGGACGGAAATAACCAGGAAATGGGTAGACTATTTGAATGACGGAAACGACGAATTAGGCAAGCCGGACGTTATCATAGCCCTTACCCATTACGGACTCAAGTACGGCGCCGATCAGATCACGCCTGTCGGCGACGAAGCCATAACGCTTTGTCGGCAGATCCCGGAATTATCGGGAGTATTTACGGCCCATTGGCATCAATTTATGAGTCTCGAAATCAATCATGTAGCGGTTGCGCAGGGCGGGTCATTCGGTAAAGGATTTGCCGTCCTAACGATTCGCTTATCGCAAGAAGATCATCGTATTCTGAACGTTACCCCTGGATACTTCGACTTCAGTGCTCGACTGCATGAAATATGTCCGGATACCAACACGCAAAATCAAGTTGAAGCTTATTACAAAAAAGCTATGGATAATGAGCTTGGAGAAGTTATCGGCGTTGCCAAGACCGACATTGTTCATCGATCGCCATCCGGCAACGAGGTTTATCTCGAAGGCTCGCCGCTCTCCGAGTTGGCCATCCGCGTATTGCTGGAGACGACGAATAGCCAGATTGCGATGTTCTTTTCCGGCAGCATAGGTCAAGGCATCAAGAAAGGCAACATCACGTTATATATGCTCTACAAAATCGTGTACATCGATAGTGGCATCGTAACGATGAAGCTCAAAGGAAAAGACATCATCAAGAATATCGAGAACGGCATAAGTACGCTGAAACAAGAGGGGGCATCCCCTTTAGCCTTCGGCGGCTTAAAGGTAACCGCGGATTACGCCAAGCCTTTCGGTCATCGAATTGAAACCATCTGCCTTGAGAACGGGCAGCCTTTGGATGCCGAGCGTTATTACGATATTGCCGTAGATGAATATATCGCTTCCAACGAGATAGGCTACGATTTTTCCAATGGATTGGATCGGCTCCATACCGGGAAATCCGTTAGGGACGGAATGGTTCAACGCATTAAGAACATGAGTCATTTAGAAGCGAGCATTCCCCGCCATTATACGATTAAAAATAAAAACCTATAAAGGGGGAATAAGCGAATGCAAGTGAGATTAGAACAGTTGACCAAAGCGTTTGAAAGTCGGAAAAAAGACTCGGTTATCGCCGTAAATAAATTAGACTTGACGATCGAATCCGGGAAATTGATCGGACTTTTAGGCCCTTCGGGCTGCGGGAAATCAACGACTTTGTTTATGGTCGCAGGCATTCACGACGTAACCGACGGTAAAATCTATTTCGACGATCGGGATGTCACCGAACTTTCCGCGGATAAACGGGGAATAGGGCTCGTTTTTCAAAACTATGCGCTCTATCCGCATCTATCGGTGTGGGACAACATTGCATTCCCGCTTCTGAATTCGAAAGATATGAAAAAACGTTTGAAAAAGCAATTCGCCGAGCAGCATTCGAACTCTCCAAATTATAAGGCCTATATCAACAAGCTCGTCGAGGATGCGGCCAAGTTGGTCGAAATTACCGCTTATCTAGACCGGAAGCCGGGGGAGCTTTCCGGCGGACAACAGCAGCGGGTGGCGATCGCCCGGGCAATCGTCAAAAGTCCGTCCATCCTGCTGATGGACGAGCCGTTGTCCAATCTGGATGCTCGCCTTCGCATTCAAACCCGGGATGAAATCAAACGAATTCAACAGCAAACCGGTATTACGACGATTATGGTAACCCATGATCAGGAAGAAGCGTTAGCAATCAGCGATGAAGTCATCGTTCTTAAGGATGGGTTATTACAGCAACAGGGGGCACCGCAGGACGTATACGACAATCCGGCTAATCAATTCGTCGCCGAATTCATAAGCCGATCGCAAATTAACATGGTACACGGAAAAATAGCGACCAACAAGCTGTATCTAGGCCAAGAAGAATGGTTTCCGCTTCCCGCACCGTTAATGGACCAAGAAGTTACTATCGGGCTTCGATATGAGAATATCAAACACGCCATGGAAAATATCGAGCGCTCATTTACGGCAAGCGTGACCGCGAAGGCGAGAATAGGCGGCATTTCAACCGTTCAGGTTCGACTAGCCGACGGACAGCAAATCACCTTGCTTAATGACCACGATGAGTCGCTCCGCGAATCGGAACGATTGAACCTAGTCGTAAAACCGCAATCGATTCTCGTCTTTAACCAAAAAGGGGAGAAGATTCTGCAATGTTAAGGCCAAAAGGAACTGCGCGGAGAAATCGTTACGACAACTCGGCCTATTTCTATTTGCTCCCGGCGCTTCTATTGCTTGCCGTATTTATCGTTTATCCCATTATGAATACGCTGATTACTTCATTTAAAGGCGAGTATCGATTTCTAACCGGCGATTTCGAGGGATATAGCTGGCAAAATTACGTCGAGATCATCAAGGATCCTATTTTCAGGAGAGCGATACTGAATACGCTATTTATCGCTTTCGTGTGCATTCCCGCATCGATGGCTATCGCTTTGTTCCTTTCCTTGATCTTGAATTCCATTCAAAAGTGGCAAGGATTCTTCATGACCTTATTCTATTTGCCTCAAGTGACGAATGTCATTGCTGCCGGTATCGTGTTCGCTTTTATGTTCAACACGAATTTCGGAGTGATCAATATGATATTAGGATGGTTCGGCATCGATCCCGTAGCATGGATCAGCGGACAAGGCATAGCTTCCTCGCCGAAGCTCTATCATCAAGCCTATGCACGGAGTTTGTTCATCGTATTCGTTTATACCGTTTGGCAAGGAATATCGCTCAAGATCATTTTGTTTCTAAGCGGACTTCAAAATATTAACAAGCAATATTATCAAGCCGCGAAAGTCGACGGGACAAGCACTTGGCGCATGATCAGGAAAATTACGCTTCCTCTCTTATCGCCGACGACCCTTTACGTATTTATTACTTCCGTTATCACGGCATTCAAAGCCTATGCGCAAGTCGTCGCCTTGTTCGGCAATCAGTATGGACCGGCAGGCGATGATTCCAAAATGATGATCACGATCGTCGGCTATATGATGGATTCGATGGGAGATTATTTATCGCCGGGTTCCATCAGTAAAGCTAGTTCGGCAGCGATGATCCTCGTCGTGATGGTCATGATCGTTACCGCCGTACAAATCAAAATTTCCAAGAAGTGGGTACATTACAATTGAAACCACAATCGATGAGCAATCTGTTCCGGTATTTTCTATTGTCGTTGTCGGCCGCGATCATACTCGTCCCGTTTTACTGGATGATCAACACTTCGTTAAAAACGAACGCGGAAATATTAAGGATTCCACCGACGCTATTTCCATCGGAATTTCGCTTTCAAAACTTTGCGGATGCGATCGTCAAGGCGCCGATTCTCACGTATCTCCTCAATACGGTTGTCGTCGCTTTAAGCGTCGTAGCGATTAGCACGGTCGTCAGCGTGTTGGCGGCGTTCGCATTTGCCAGATTAAACTTTCGAGGGAAACAAATTCTATTTATTGTCATTCTCGGCACGATGATGGTGCCGCAAGAAATGCTGATCATTACCAATTTCATGACCATTGCGGATTTGGGATGGATGAACACCTGGCAGGCGCTTATTGCCCCGTATTGCATTAACGCATTTAACATCTACTTGCTCAGGCAGACGTTCAAACAAGTACCCGATGAATTATATCTCGCCTCCAAAGTGGACGGGGTAAGCAACTTTCGGTTTTTACGGAAGATCATGTTGCCTCTATCCAAGTCAACGATCGTTACCGTAATGATCCTATCCGTGATTTGGATATGGGACACGTACGCATGGCCCAGTCTTGTCACGACAAAAGATAGCATGAGGCTTGTTTCCAACGGCTTGCAAAACGCGTTCACGAACGATTCCGGAAGAATTCAGTACGAGATCCAAATGGCTGCTTCGACATTAGTCATTTTACCGCTCGTCTTCCTCTTTCTGATGCTCAAGAAATATATCATATCGGGAATGGTGAAGGGGGGAATCAAAGGTTAGCCAACGCTTCAATCGCGGCGTGTATGAAACCCGGAAAACGGTTTTATTTTCACCCTTCATATAAAACAATCATCTAAAATTCGGGAGGAACGACAATGAAAAGGTTAGTGAAAACAGGTGTCGCTTTGATATTGGCAGGAGCAATGGTTGCTTGCAGCAACAATGGTAACGGTAACGTAAACGGCGCAAACAGCGAGCAGGAACAAACATCGAATCTCGAGAAAGCCATTCAAGCCGTAGTCACGGACAAAAAAGAGGTATCCATCTCGTTCTGGACAGGCACCGGAGCGAATAACTTCCCCTTCCTGGAGAGTATGGTTAAAGACTTTCAAACGAAATACCCGAATATTAAAGTGGACTTCTCCAATCAAGGCAGAATCGACGAGCTGACGAAAAAACTGACGCAGAACATCGTCTCTAAGAGCACTCCGACTTTATCCAATCTGGATCCGAGCAGTTTCCCGGAATATATCAACAGCGATGCGATCGTGGACTTATTGCCGTATTACACGAATAGTTCGATCGGATTCACGAACGAAGAGCAAGAAAATTTCTATCCGAATTATATTAACGAAGCCAAAAGCTTCGGTCCCGAAGGGACGATGTACGGTTTTCCTACCAATAAGAAAACGACTGACGTCTTGGTATATAACAAAACCTTCTTCGACAAAAAAGGCTGGAAGGCGCCGCAAACATGGGATGAAGTGGCGGAATACAGCAAGATTATTAAGGAAGAAACGGGAAAACCGGGATTCAGCTTCGATAATTCTTATGGTGATGCCGCGTTTAAGCTGATGTCGCAACAATGGGGAAGCCCCTACATCGCGGCCGATGGAACGATTGACATTAACAATGAGGCAACGAAAGAAGCAATGAAATTCTACAAAGAAAATATGGATAAAGGAACCTTTACGATGCCCGCTCTCATGCCAAGCGCAGGCGGTAAAAACAGCGGCGACGGCTTTGTGATGGAAGAAACTTATATGTTCGTCGGGGCGGCCGCAGGCGTTACGTTCGCCATTCCTAATCCGGCATCGGGCCACAAAGACTTTGAAATCGGAGTAGCGCCGGTACCGCAACAAGATCTCACCAAGCCGATCGCGCTGTCGAAGGGCGAAGACTACGCGATTTTCTCGAATGCGACCGATGAAGAACGCGTTGCCGCTTGGCTGCTGATCAAATTCATGTCCACCCCCGAAGAGAATACGGATTGGCTCGTAAACACGGGAAATCTTCCTATCAGCAAAGCCATGCTCGATGTACCTGCCTATAAGCAGTTTCTCGATTCGGATAAAACGAACCCTAAGTCCTACTATATGGCAGCTGCCGTTAACGCGGCGATTTCCAACGATTATATGACCTACAATAAAGTGACCGTTAAATCCAGTTCCGTGTCGTTGGAGACCGGAAATCTATGGGAAGCGACGATGATTGGCGGAGGCGACATAGAAGCATTGTTGCCGCAAACAGCGGAAAAGCTGAAATAAAGCAGTTTCGGATCAAGCGCCATGGCTCTCTCATGGCGCTTGACTGTAAATTAATGAGAAAGATGTGTGTGATTGTATGGATAAGAAGTTGATATTTTTCGATTTTGACGGCACTTTATTCAGCCATTCAACGAAAAGCGTGTCTTCGGGCAACGCGAGAGTATTGAGACGCCTTCAGGAGTTAGGGCATACCCTCATCGTGGCGACGGGACGCGGAACGGAATTCGTTCATTTTATTCAAGAAGCCATTCCGATCCGATTCGATACGATCGTCGTTTCAAACGGGCAATTGATCTACGAAGCCGGGAATATTGTTTACGACAATCATATTCGTCTCTCTTCTATGGAACATATCATCCGAATCGCAAAAGAAAATAAAATCGTTTATGGCGGTTACCATAAGAACGGAGAGATCGTTAATGATATTAATGATCGAGTACGGCAAGTTTGGCGTAACTTTAATGCCCCAATGCCGGCTTTTAAAAATAACTTCGAAACGGATACGCCTTTATACCAGGGGCATCTATATATCACAACAAATGAAGCTTCGTTCTTCGAACCCCATTTGAACGATTACGTATTGAATTGGTCCGATCCTTTTCTCGTCAATTTGATTCCGAAATCGGCAGGGAAATCGCAAGCGATTCGATGGTGCATGGAGAAATACGGTTTTACTAAAGAGCAAACCTTCGCGTTCGGCGACGGTTTCAACGATCGGGATATGCTTCTGGAAGTCGGACATGGAATCGCAATGGGCAATGCCGAGCAGAGCATTAAAGATATCGCGCAATATGTAACAAAATCAGTCGATGAAGATGGGATCGAATCCGCGTTAATCCATTATAAATTGATTTGAATGAGGAGATATACATGGATCATTCGAAAGAAATCACCATTACGATATTGGAAACTAGCGATTTACATGGACACGTTTTGCCGATCCAATATGCCGACAATAGCGATAACGAAGTGGGCTTGGCTAAGATCGCCACGCTTATTCATCAAGAACGCCGAGCTTGCCCGAATGTTCTCTTGGTCGACAATGGCGATCTGATTCAAGGTACGCCGCTAGCTTATCACCATGCCAGAATCGACAACTCGCCTCTTAATCCTATGGTGATGTGCTTAAACGAGCTCGAGTATGACGCGGCCGTTCTCGGAAACCATGAATTCAATTATGGAAGAGCGGTGCTTAACAAGGCTATTCAAGAATCCGAATTCCCTTGGTTATCGGCGAATGTCGTTAGGAAATCAACTAAAAATCCGTATTACGGAAAGCCTTATCTCGTCAAAGAGTTGCAGGATGGAGTTAGGATCGGCTTGCTTGGCCTTACGACCTCTTATATTCCCAATTGGGAAAATCCTTCGAATATCGTTGACTTTGATTTTCTTGACGTCATGGATTCGGCGCAAATGGGGGTTCGCCACTTACGAGAGGTAGAGGGCGTAGACGCGGTAGTCGTTGCTTATCACGGGGGGTTCGAGCGCGATTTGGAATCCGGTCAACCGAGCGAACCGTTAACGGGCGAGAACCTCGCCTACCGCCTATGTCACGAGGTAGAAGGCATAGATGTGCTTTTGACCGGGCACCAACATCGCATAATCGCCGAAGAGATTAATGGCATAACCGTTCTCCAGCCCGGCCATCAAGGAGCTTTTTTGGGAAAAGCTACGCTTCGTTTGGCATTTGAGGAAGGACGTTGGCATGTCATTGATAAGAAGGCTGAGCTTATTTCCGTGAAGGATGTCACGCCTGATAGCGGTATTATTGATCTGGTGCGGAATCATGAAACAAAAACGCAGAAATGGCTGGATACCCCCATTGGGCAAACGATAGGAGATATGAGCATTTCCAATCCCATGGAAGCACGTACTCGTGATAATGCCATTATTGAGTTCATAAATAAGGTACAGATGTTTTATGGAGGAGTAAGCCTATCGAACACGGCCTTGTTCGACGATCAAGCGAGAGGATTCAAACCGAATATTACCGTGCGAGACGTTGTCTCCAACTATATCTACCCGAACACCTTAAAGGTAATCCGCGTCACCGGCCAAGATATTAAGGACGCATTAGAGCAATCAGCCGGCTATTTCGCGAAATACGATGGAAAAGACTATAAGGTTAGCGATGAATTCTCAGTTCCTAAACCGCAACACTATAACTACGATATGTGGGAAGGGATCGACTATCAGATCAACATTTCTCGTCCGATTGGTAGCCGAGTGACGAAGCTTCATTATGATGGACGCCCGATAGATCTCCAAGCTACGTTCGATGTGGCAATGAACAATTACCGGGCAGGCGGCGGAGGTAACTATTCCATGTTTCAAGGAAAACAGGTTGTTCGCGAGCTTCCAACCGATATTTCGGAACTGCTGACGACCTATATCCTTGAAAAAAGAACGATCGAAGCAACGGTCAATGCGAATTGGGAAGTCGTCCATGATTAGCAATAAAGAACATCGATCTGAGCATTAGACTCCGTCGTCTCGCGGAGTTTTTTTGTGCATGCAATAAGAGATGCACTGGCGGGATAACGCAACGATTACTCATTTCAAGCGTCCTAATATATGGGAAATAATTCAAAGGTGATAAAAATAAGCTATGGTGAAAAATACTTTAAAATGGGTTTAACAATAATACAAATTGACGAGGTGCTAGGGCATGCCGAAACAACACAGTAGTCGGCTCATTCGGATCGGTGTCGGAGCGCTTTTAACCTGTATTATCCTGGGTTTTGCTTATGCCGTTGCAAAGGATCTTCCTGGAGGATTGGAGGATCGACGAATGTCACATGTAATTGGGGGAACGATTCGTATACCGCTAGGTAAGACTCCAGAAGAGGCTGTTCAAAAGGTACGACAATTTCCAGTAATGCAGGTAATACACAAAGAATCTGTTGATGGAGGTGTTCTTTTATTCATTAAGCGTTTTTATCAGAAAGAGGGTAGTGACCTTCAAATCGAGTATGTAAGGAAAACGTGGCTTGGATGGAAATGGGTCTGGGGTGGCGGATACGGAATCGGAGGAAGCACAACCGTAAAAGCAATGCTAAATTATATGGTAATGCCGAAGATTGAGGGAATCCATACCCCTTTCCCAATGGTGGTCGGTGAAGTTCTGGATCCTTCCATTAAGAGTGTAAATATCGTCATAGACGGACAAGTGCCTGGAGTTTACGCGGCCAAATCAGCAGGTTCCGAAGTTGGCCATACGATCTGGTTCGCATTTCTTCCACTGTCTGTCTCAACTCCATTTGAGATTGAAGCACTTAATGCTAGAGGGGATATCGTTGTACGTAAAACGATCAATGATACACGTAGTTATGGACCAATTTCATTGGAACAGCCGCAACCCCAAGACTGGTTGAATATACAAAATTCATGAGGTGTTCACGTCTCATATCAAATGATGATTCTCTTTAGGGGTGTAACTACATTATGGTTAAAAAGATGATTGTTTATTTTTCATTATGTAGTTTTGTTCTACTTATTGGTTGCGGTAAAGAATTAGACGAAGAGAATCCGGAAAAGCACATTGAATACCTAGAGTCGTTTGGCTGGCATATTAAGGACAAAAAAAGCAAAGAAACGGAATTGATAAATAATTGGCGAAATTATGTAAGTGCAAGAGACGCAGGAATCGATTTGGAGCCATACAACAATAAAGAAATGGATATTATCACCTACGTTTTAAAGGAAAAACAAAAAACAGGAAAAGAAATACACGCCTCAATTTATGAAATAAATGGAGATGTTATTGGAGGGTACGGAAGATTAGATGATTTTCTTCCAGGAGTATTCTCCTTGATGGATAAAGAAAAATTAAAAATGGATGGGATTATGAATCAATAGCAATTTCCTAGTTTTTCATAGTCTAACTATCGCGATAATACGACATGTATAAACTAACAAAGACGACGGGGAACTATAGAGGAATGAAGCGGATTGCAGCGACAGTCTGCTTTTTACATTGAAGTAACAGGTAGCTTCATCAATTGTCGAGTCCTTTGTTCATGAATATTTCTATTAACGGGGGCAGGGTATGGAAATTAAGATACGAGAAGTTGTAGCAAACGATTATACTAAAGTTGTTTTCTTATGGAACGTTGTACTTGGCGTTCGTACAGTTACGGATGAGAACTTTCGCGTTACGATGGAACAGATGATTAAAGCCGGCAATTACAAAACGTTTGTAGCGTTACTTGATAAACATGTTGTTGGTTTCATATCTACCGTTCATGCATTAGCTGTTGGGTCTGGGAATGGTTATCTGCATATAACCGGACTTGCTGTTCATAATGATTTTCAGCGTCATAGGATAGGCACTGAACTGCTACGATTCACTGAAAATTATGCGAAAGACATAGGAATATCCAGCATTATTCTATGTACAGGGATGAAGCGAACTGTTGCCCATGCTTTCTATGAACATAATGGCTATGATAAAGATTCATACTGCTTTGATAAAATTATAAAGCTTGACTAATTTCACCGAGAAAGTTATTGATATTTATGGCATTATTGACCCATAAATTAGTTGTTGATCCTGCATTTTATGAATTGAAGCGTGGAGATATAGTCTATTTTTCATACACTGATGATGTAATTAAACAAAACAATTTTCTTGATTAAGATATCGCTACTGTGGCCTGATCCTTTTTGATTCAACTAACGTGAGGTTAACTTGAAAAGAATGAAAGAGGCTGCTTCACGTAGGAACAGCCTCAATTAAATTATTTTTTAAGTATCTTCAAAATATCCAGTGCTTTATTATAAACAAATCTTTCCCATCTCGCTATTAAACTATTTCCATTATCCCCGTTCGCGATTTGAGTAGCGTGACGTTTATGAAATTCTGCTACTCGTTGATTATGTTTATTATGAAATGCGTTGAAACGTTGATGGCGAAGGTTTGTTTTTGCGTTCAACGTTTATCCCTTCTTTCCATTTTTATAAATTATATCATGCAGGATAATTGATCCACAACTAGCAGTGCAGGAGAATCGGCCAGATTCAATACCGCCGAAAAACTTCTTTTCCAAAATATAGTTTATTGAGATAATAGTATGGCGTAGAGCACACTTGAAAATGTCGTGCTCTTTTTTGTTAGAATTTCGAAATTGCTGGCATCTAAAGCATTTAACGTGGTACGAGGAGGATATTCGTGGTAACGGGGAAAAGCGGAGAGGAAGCAACAGCGATGTTTCGCGAGGCTTTGCGGCAGTTCATCGACAAAGTCCAACAAGACGAACAAGTGATCGCTGCCGTGTTGCTAGGAAGTCTTTCGTACGATCAAGTTTGGGAGAAATCGGACATCGATCTCAAGCTGATCGTTCAAGATCAGAAGCTTAACTCGGATTACATGACTTTCGTCGAGAACGAGGTTCCCATCAACGCGAGCATACAAACCCGAAACGAATTCAAGCGGTGGATTGAGCGGTCGATAAGCGGTTCCTTCGACCAATCGATGCTTGCTCGAAGCACTTTATTGTTCGCGAAGGACGCTTCGATCACGGATTATTTCGAACAAATCCGTTATGTCGGCGATCGTGACAGGCAGCTTCAGCTTCAGCGGCTCGGGTGTTTCACACTCAGTCTACTGGCTAAAGCGGAAAAATGGATGTACGTGAAAGAGGATGCCGTCTATAGTGCTTTCTGGGTCATTAAAATGGTCGACGTACTCTCGCAAATCGAGGTATTGATCCATAAAGAGGTTCCCATGAGGGAGTCGGTCCACCAGGCTATTAAGTATAATCCTGCTTTTTTTCATGCGGTCTATACGGACTTCGTGAAAGAGCAAGCGACGGAAGAGAAAGTGCGGCTCGCTCTTCGAATGATAAACGATTATTTGAAAGAACGGGCGGAGCAATTGTTCAAGCCGATCTTGGGATATTTGAAAGTTCAGGCTGACGTTCGCACGGTAACCGACATTGTCATGAAATTCAGCGCCGTCATTTCCATCGACACCGGTTCCGTGACGACGGGATGCGATTGGCTTGCGGAAATGGGGCTCATCTCCAAGCTTGAAATGGAAACGAAACCGACGCCGAAGAGCCGCATTCGTCTGCTTGAACCAGCCTATTGTTATGATCTATTCGAAGAGCCGAAATGGGAGAAGTGATTCGGAATGAGGCAATTCATCGAAGTACGCGGGGCGAGGCAGAACAACTTGCAAAACATCGACGTCAACATTCCGCGGGATAAGCTGACGGTCGTCACCGGAGTCAGCGGATCGGGGAAATCCTCGCTCGCTTTCGAAGTTATTTACGGGGAAGGACAACGCCGTTTCCTGGAATCCTTGTCGACGTTCGCCAAAAGCCGGATGAACCAATTGAAGAAACCGGACGTTGATGTCGTGTTAGGTCTATCTCCCGTTATTGCCATCGAGCAGAAAAAAGGAATCGTTAACCCGAGGTCGACCGTGGGCACGATGACCGATATTTACGATTTCATGAGGCTCTTATTCGCCTCTGCCGGAGAAGCGAATTGTCCGCTATGCGATCATGCTGTACCCATTCGATCTCCCGGCCAAATGATCGACCATATACGGCAGCTGCCGAACGGCACGGTTCTCGAAGTGCTTGCTCCCGCGCACAAAATTTACGGAGAATCTTACGAAACGACGCTCGATGAAATTCGCGCGAAAGGGTTCAGGACGGTCCGCATTGACGGCAACAGAATCAATTTAAGCGATCCGATCGAACTTGACGAAGAAGCGGAATACCAAATCGAAGCGATCGTCGATAAAGTCGTCGTCGAGCCGAACATTTATAAATCGTTAACGAAAACGATAGAGAACAGCTTAAAGCTCGTAGGAGAAGGTTTTATTCGGTTCGAAATCGCGGAGACGCCCCCAAATGCGTTCGTTGACGAAATCGGTTTTTACCGCGGCTTCGCGTGTCCCGAACACCATCTGACGATGGGCGAATTGCTGCCGAACTTTTTCTCTTTCAACGATCCCGGCAGCGCCTGTCGGACATGCGGCGGAATCGGAACGTTCATGCGAGCGGAAGCGAAGTTTCTCGTCAAAAACGCGGACAAAAGCATCCGAAGAGGCGCGATCGATCCGAAGCTGCTCGGTCCCGGAACGGGTACCTGGCATTGGTCACTAGTCCGGTGCATGGCCGATCATTTCGGGTTCAGTCTCGATACGCCGTACAAGGAGCTTCCCGAATCGGTTCAAAGCCTGTTGATGTACGGAACCCAAGGTGCGAAGTTTCTCTTTCAACCGGGAGAGGATGCATCCAAATCGCAATTCAGGCATGAGGGGAAAATGATGGGCTTCGGCGGATTCGTACATATTACCAACTGGTGGTACAAGCTGTTCTTGAAGCGCAAGACGCGGGGAGGCGGCGAAGAGGAATTTTACAAACGGGTCATGGTCGAACACGCCTGTCCCGACTGCGAAGGAAAAAAACTTCGGCGTCAACGTTTCGACGTGAAAGTGGGCGGTGCGGATATTCACGAGCTATGCGAATGTTCGATCGCGGAACTTAAAGAGCGATTAACGGGGATTGCGTTCGAGCCGGAGAAAGCCCAAGTCGGGAAGCAAATCGTCACGGAAATTCAGTCGCGTCTGGATTTGCTGCTCGATATCGGACTCGACTATCTGAGCCTTGGTCGTCGATCGGATACGATATCCGGCGGGGAAGCGCAGAGAATCAGGTTGTCGACGCAAATCAGTTCCGGCTTGATGGGCATGTTGTACGTACTAGACGAGCCTAGTATCGGCTTGCACGCGAGAGACGGCAAACGAATCATCCAAACGCTCAAAAAGCTCCGCGATATCGGAAATACGATCATCGTCGTCGAGCATGACATGGAAACGATATGCAGCGCCGATCATATTATCGAGATCGGACCTGGCCCAGGCGCGAGCGGAGGGCGAATCATCGCCGAAGGAACCGCGGAGCAGCTGCGACTACATCCCGATTCCAATACCGGCATGTTCATGTCGGGGGCTCGGAAGATCGAGACGCCTTCCGTTCGTCGGCAACCTTCCGGTTTAAAGCTATCGTTGCGAGGGGCTAGAGCAAACAATCTGCGTAACGTTGACGTCGATATTCCACTGGGGATGCTTGTATGCGTGACGGGTGTTTCCGGCTCAGGCAAAAGCACGCTTATTAACGAAGTTATTTGCAAGCAATTGCATTCTTACTTCCACGATGCCCGCATCGTTCCGGGAGAACACGATGAACTGACCGGACACGAGAATTTGTCGGCAATCGTCAAAATCGATCAATCCCCGATCGGGCGCAGCACCCGATCCAATCCGGCCACTTATGTCGGTTTTTTCGATAAAATCAGGGACCTGTTCGCGGAAGCCGCCGCCGAGGCGGGAAAACCGCTGGCAAAGCAGGACTTCAGTTTTAATCAAAAAAACGGAGGCAGATGCGAAAACTGCCAGGGCGAAGGAGTCGTGACGACCCAGCTTCAATTCATGGCCGACGTCGAATCCGTTTGCCCGGTATGCCAAGGGTCGAGATTCAACGAAGACGTACTCGAGATTCGCATCCGCGACAGGAACATCGCGCAAGTGCTGGAGATGAGTATCGAGGAAGCGATTCTTTATTTCTCCGATCAAACTTACATATCGCATAAATTAAAAGTTTTGCATCAACTGGGTCTCGGCTATTTGAGGCTTGGCCAGTCTTCCACGACCTTGTCGGGGGGAGAAGCGCAGCGTATTAAGCTCGCGACCGAGCTTAGCAAAATGATTCGCGGAGCACATAACCTGTACGTTCTCGACGAGCCGACGACCGGATTGCATTTGAGCGATATCCAAAAACTAATCGACTGCTTGCACCAGCTTGTGGCCGCAGGACACTCCGTCATCGTTATCGAACATCATCTAGACTTGATTAAGGTGGCAGATTATCTGATCGACATGGGACCGGAAGGCGGGAAAAACGGGGGATTGGTCGTTGCAAGCGGTTCGCCCGAAGAAGTTGCGAAGACCGACGCGTCGTTGACCGGCAAGTTTTTGTGCGATGTTCTTTCTGTACAAGGCGGTTCGAGAGAGCGACGGCATCCGACAGAGTGAAGGATTATTACTTAATGTGAAGAATTATTCAAGGTAGTACGGCTAATCCAGGGTAAAGAAGTGAGTTAAATATGGATAATCAAACAGACAAGGACATGCTCCATATTTCAAGAAACAGGGTTCTCTCTTCGAAAATTGCTTTGCCGCGACCGAGGGATGGAGAAGTCGTTCGGACTCGTTTATTGACGAGGCTTGATGAAGGCGGTCGGCTCAAACTAACGGTTATCACTGCGCCGGCGGGTTTTGGGAAGACGACGCTTGTAGGCAGTTGGCTGAGATCCTCCTGTTCAGACAAAGCGGCTTGGGTGTCGCTTGAAAAAGGAGACGGAGATTTCGTCCGCTTCTGGAGCTGCGTCGTAGCCGCTATCGTTCAATGCTTTCCCGATTTTGCGCTCCGATCTGAATCGATATTAATGTCCCTTCGAGGTTCTTCCGAAGAATCGGCTATCTCGTTTCTTATCCATGAAATCAGCGAGCTTCCAGAGGCATGCGTTCTCGTTTTGGACGATTTTCACACGATTGCGGATGCCAGAATACTGGAAAGCATTGTTTTTTTCATCCATCATATCCCCAATCGATTGCAACTGCCCATTATCAGCCGAACGCTTCCGCCACTGCCATTGTCCCGATTTAAACTTCAGGGGCAGCTTGCCCATATCGACGCTGACGAACTGCGTTTTAAGAGCGACGAAATAGACGCACTACAGAACCGAGTGTCGACAATGACTCTCACGTCGGAAGAAATCGCTTTGCTAGAGCGGAAGACGGAAGGTTGGGCGGCAGGTCTCATTCTCGCTCTGCTTTCCTTGGAGGGAAGGAGCGATATTGCTTCCTATCTCGAATCATTCTCCGGCAGCAATCGTTATATTATCGATTACCTGGTGGACGAGGTGCTCAACCGCCAGACGGAAGATATTCAATCCTTTATGTTGCAAACTTCAATTTTGAATCATATCTGTTCCCCACTCGCTCAGGCCGTTACCGAGCGAGAAGATACCGGCCGCATGCTCGACTTGTTGGACCGCTCCCATCTCTTCTTTATTCCCTTGGATGATACGCGAACATGGTACAGGTACCACCACTTATTTGGAGACATGCTGAGGGCACGGCTGCAAATAAAGATGAATCGAGCGGAAATCGAGGCGCTTCACTGGAGAGCATATCAGTGGTATGAACATAACGGTTCAATCAGGGAAGCAATCGATCATGCGCTGGAGGCCCGAGAATACGAGGGGGCCGCGGAATGCATAGAACGCCATTTCTCGGCGATCATCAAGAGCGGGGAGGAAGCGGCCTTGCTGAGGTGGCTAGCCGCGCTGCCGCTTGAAAGCATCATTCTTCGTCCCGATTTGTTTTATTTTCAAGCTGGGAAGATGGCGGCGTCCGGACAGATCCATGAAGCGAAAAGTTTGTTGGAGCGAACATTGCGATTACTCGCCACGAGTGAGGGCTTACTCCCTCCGGAAGCTCGAAGAGACATGGAACTGAGGATGGGACTATATCGGGCTTCAGTTGCTTTCTACCAAGGGGATATTGATACTTTCGTGCAACTGCTTGACGAAAATCTCGAAGGACTGGAGAAATTTTCTTCGATCGTTAAGGTCGTTAACCTAGGCGAGGCGCTGCTGTATCGCGGACCGATCGGCTTCGGAGGAAGACTAAGCAAGATGGAAGAACTATCGGCGAAGGTCGCATCGTCGGAAAGAAGACAGCGCGCGCTTCATTATACGCTGGAAGGTTACGGTTACGTGTTCCTTGCGGACCTGTATTACGAACGGAACAAACTAGACGAAGCGCAAGCTATACTGCGGCAAGCACTCACGATGCCTCCCACTCAGCACAATCTCGGCGTTATAACTCCCGGCATTATTCTGTTGTCGAAAATTTTCCGAGCAAAAAACGATGTCGCGGGAGCGGAGACCCTGATTCGGCAAGCCATTCAGGATATACAACCGTTCCATTCCCCGCATTGGCAGCTATTATTGGAGGCCTGCCTAGTTCGGCTTCGGTTGGTTCAAGGAGATCGGGCCGCAGGAGAACGTTGGGTGTTGCGTCGGCATATTTTAGCGTCGGACAAGACCAGCGTTTCAAGGGAGTATGTGAATCTTACGTTAGCGCGACTACTCATTGAACAGGAACAAACGGATGATGCGGTTCATTTGTTGCTTCATTTGGAGAAAGAAGCAAAGCTCGCGGATCGACTGGGCAGCCGAATCGAAATTCACCTCTTGCTTGCGACGGCATACGAAATTCAGGGGAACCCGGCAAAGGTTGCCGAGTCCCTAAAGGAAGCGCACGAATTGGCGGAACCTGAGGGTTATGTCCGAATATTTCAGGATGAGGGCAAACCGCGCGCCGAACTTCTTACCCACTCGTTGCCAATATCGCTTACGAATCGGGAAGAAACGGTATTGAGGTTGATCGCAGAGGGTAGATCGAACGAGGAAATCGCCCGAGGTCTGTATCTTTCCGAAGGAACGGTTAAACGATATATTCATCATCTCTATCAGAAGCTCGAAGCCAAAAATCGGATTCAAGCCGTGTCCAGAGCGAAGCAATTGCAATTATTGTAGGCGAACGCCGCATACAACTTTAGTTGCTTGTACATATTTCCAATCTCCAATACGATGGAGATAGAAGGATTTCATCTAAAGGGAGAGATAAGCGATGGCCGAAATGAAAAAAACGGAAAAATTTCGTCTGGAAGAATTGCGCGACGAAGACAAGAAACTCAGCGAGAAAGAGATGAAACAGGTTATTGGCGGCGCGGGAGCCTTGAATAGAACAGGAGCCGCCCACAAGGCCGTTAGCAAAGGCAATAGACAAGCATCCGGCGGCAGTCTCGCATAGATATCGCGGATCTGCCGATTTGTTCGCATAGACGGTCAATTGAAAAAAGGAAACGCAAGGCACTCCGACATCCCGTCGCGGGTGCCTTTTGCTTGAAACCAATGGATTGGAGAGGCAGCTATGAGCTTAAATGAAATAGATGCTCTTGTTATCGATGGACAACGCGTTAGCTTACTGGAGGTTCTGCGCCATGCGAGGAACCATCGGATCCTCACCGCGTTACAGAGCAAAACGAGACAGATTCTAATCGAGCGATATGCACGAACCGCCTGCATCTCGGTTGATTTGGAGGAGTTGCAGCAAGGGATCGACGAATTTCGCCGGGAGCACGGACTCCTACAAGTGGCCGCGGCGAAAGAATGGCTCGGAAGCCACGGCATGACGCTAGACGATTTGGCGGAAGCGATTCACGATCGGCTCATTCAAGCCAAAGTCGAGATGGCCGTGTGCCAAGATCGGGTTGAGCCCTATTATTACGAACACCGCTTGGCGTTCGATTCGGCCGAGATCTCGATGATGGAAATGAAAGAAGTCGGGGCGGCTTGGGAAATCATGTTCCGAATCAAGGAAGGTGGCGATTTTCATTCGCTTGCCCGGGAGTATTCGACAGATGAAACGACGAGACAGGCGGGCGGCTTCTTCGGCGAAGTACTTCGCCTGTCATTGTCGCCCGCGGATGCGGCGGCCGTCTTCGGCGCGAAAGCTGGCGAAGTCGTAGGTCCGGTCAAGTCGGGCGATAAATACCGCCTATATAAGGTCGAGAAGATCCAAATGGCGGTATTGGATGAGAATCTGCGGAAGCGCATTAGCTCGATGCTTTTTGAAGAATGGGTAACGGAGCAATGGAACACGTTGGACCTAGCTTTTCCGCTTTGGGATCAATTATCGATTACCAACCTATTGGATGTGAATGATAATGGAAACGCTGTTTAACCGAGTATCGTTATTCGATATCATGAGCGAAGAGGAAAAGTCGCTCATTTCGCAAAGCCTTATCGCCGAACGTTACGAGATGGGACAAACGATCGTTCAAGCCGGCGAGCAAGTCAGTGCGCTGTATCTGATCGGATCCGGCCAAGCGAGAAGAATCAAGGAACTACCAACAGGTAACTTGGTGAATCTTGGACTTCTCTATCCGGGGGAGCATTTCGGGGAAAGCGGCTTACTTCATAGTAACGTGATGGACATGACCATTCGAGCTTCCACGGAGATGTGGATATGGAAACTGGCCAAGGAAGAATTCAATAGTCTGCTCAAGGCGAATCCTGAACTGGACGTTTACTTGAATGAATATATCGCGAATAATACGATGCAGACTTTTCTGCTCAGCTCGACCGTGTTTTCCGATATGGGCTCTGCGGCTCTGCGTTCGTTGCTGGATAAAATTACGGTTCATCGATATTCATCCGGTACTAACGTCTTCACGGAAGGAGATCAGGGAGATTCCTTTTATATCGTCCGTTCCGGACAAGCTGAGGTCATGAAGGAAAGCTCGGGAGAACTGCTGAATCGGCTTGGCGAAGGAGACTTCTTCGGCGAATTATCGCTGCTTGAAAATAGTCCGAGGAAAGCGTCCGTCCGAGCGGTAGGAGATACGACGCTGTTTCGCCTATCCAAAGCGGACTTTAAGGAGCTCATAGACACCTATCCACTCATTAAAGAAGCGATCATCCGAATAACTTCGAATTACAACACAAGCGGCATCAAGATGAAGACCGAACGAATGGATCATGAAATAGCCCTCCAGCAAAGAGAACGAAGCAGTCCCGAAGGGACGGCGATTCCGTTTGCGAGAAGAGTGTCGGATTGGCTTAGTCACGCGCGATGGAGAAGGACGCCGTTCGTACTGCAGCAAAGTGAAATGGATTGCGGGCCGGCCTGTTTAAGCATGATCGGGAAATTTTACGGCGCAGCACTGTCGATTAACGAGATCAAATCGATCGCAGCAACTTCCAAATCGGGAACGACATTGCAAGGATTGGCGGACACGGCACAAGCGCTCGGGTTCGAAGCGAATGGGAAGAAAGCGTCTCTCGATGATCTGTCAAATATTCGGCTCCCCGCGATAGCTCACTGGAAAGGGAACCATTACATCGTCGTCTATCGCGTAACCCGGACGCATGTGATCGTCGCGGATCCTGCCATCGGCGTGGAAAAGCTCACTCGGGAGCAATTCGCTGAGTTTTGGAACGGTATTTTGTTGGAGTTGAGGCCAACAGCGGCGCTCAAGGAGCCTGGCGTTCGACGTTCGACGCTGCAAAGATACACAGCTTACATGAAACCGCATCGACGTTTGCTTTCGATTATTTTGCTGCTCTCCGTAGCGATTCAGATTGTCTCGCTTTCGTTGCCTGTTTTTACGCAGAAAGTCATCGATCTCTTACTTGAAGACGGACAGGAACGCATGCTTTCGATGATCATGCTGACGATGGTCGTCATTTCTCTCGTTAACGGATTTTTTAGTTTCGCGAGGCAGTGGATGGTTTCCAAAACCGCGCTTCATATCGACCTAAGCATGGTTGAAGACTTCTATAAACAAATCTTGAGGTTGCCCTTGTCGTTTTTCAACTCGCGGACGGTGGGCGATTTTCTGACGCGGGTCAACGAGAACGAAAAAATTCGCAACCTCCTTACGACCGGCTTCGTCAGCTTGACTCTCGATCTGATTACGATCATTGTTTACGGTTCGCTTATGTTGATTTATAACGCAAATCTATTTTTGATCGTTTTCGCGATTCTACCTTTGTATGGGGTCGTCATCGGCGTATTCTCGCCGCTCATGCGTAAAAATAGCCGCAAGCAGTTCCAAGCGAATGCCGAATCCAATTCGGCGACGGTCGAGGTCGTCCAGCATATCGCGACGGTCAAGGCGCTCACTGCCGAGAAGTCGGTATTCGCTCAACTGATGGATAAGTTCACAAAGACGATGGAGCTGAGATTGAAAGGCTCGCTCTTGTGGGTTTCTGCGGAGACGGCGGGAGACTTGATCCGTACGTTCGGCACTATTGCCGTATTGTATTTTGGCTCCGGCTATGTTCTGGATGGCGACATGTCGACAGGCGAGCTCGTTGCTTTTACCATACTGCTCTCGACAGTCACGCAAGCCGTTTCCTACATGATTCAGATGTTGAACGATTTGATGGAAGTACGGATATCGATCGAACGGTTGGACGATGTGTTTCAGGCGCCGCTCGAGCAAGCGGAGACCGATAATAGGAGAGGGCTCGTCCAAGTAAACGGGCATATCGCCTTCAATAATGTAAGCTTTCGTTATGAAGAGGAAGGAAACAATGTCCTGCAGAACGTCACGCTCGAGATTCTCCCCGGACAAACCGTCGCATTGGTCGGTCGAAGCGGATCTGGGAAATCAACATTAGCCCATCTGGTGATGAAGCTGTTCGTTCCCGCGAGCGGGACGATCCGGCTGGACGGCTTCGACGTACAAAGCATCGATGTGCTATCGCTTCGCCAAACCGTGGGTGTCGTACAGCAAGAAACGGCGATATTTCGTGGAACGATTCGCGAGAATATAGCCTATCGCATGCCGGACGCTTCCCATGACGAAATTGAAAATGCGGCCGTGCTGGGAGGCGCTCATGAGTTCATCCGGTCGCTTCCGCTAGGGTACGATACGAAGATTGGAGAGGGCGGCATGCGTCTATCAGGCGGGCAGAGCCAAAGAATCGCGATTGCGAGAGCATTGCTCGGCAACCCGTCGATTCTCATTTTCGACGAAGCGACAAGCTCGTTGGACACCGAATCGGAGAGAGCGATACAGAACAATTTGGCGGCGATCGTGAAGAACAGAACGACAATCATCATCGCGCATCGGCTAAACACGGTCAGGCATGCCGATCGGATCTTCGTACTCGATCGGGGCACGGTCGCAGAGAGCGGAACCCATGAAGAGCTGCTGCAGACCAAGGGACTCTATTATTACTTGGTGAGCCAGCAGTTGTAGTCGTGAATGTGATGTAAACGAAGTAAAAAGTCGGCAACCGCTAACAGGCAGAATACTTCCAATATGTGCTAATATAAAAGCGGGTGAATCTTCGTTCATATTCAGTGGTCGGGCCTTGGTCTAATCGGAAACTACGAATTGGAGGGCGTTAGTGAAATGGCTAAGCTAAAATACGCTGCTAATGTTTCTTTGGACGGTTACATTGAGGACGAGCAAGGCAATTTCGATTGGACGATCTCCGATAACGAGATGTATGCGTTCTGGACTGAATTCGAGCGGCCGATTGGCACTTACTTATACGGGCGTCGAATATACGAAACGATGGTGTACTGGGAGACGGCGAGCGCCGGCGGCGATCAACCGGAGGTCGTACGGGATTTCGCGCAGATCTGGCGAGCAACTGAGAAAATCGTGTTTTCCCGGACGCTTGAGGCCGTTTCAAGCGCCAGGACAAGGATCGAGCGCGAATTCGATCCTGATAGGATCCGGAGACTGAAGGAATCTTCAGGAGCCGACTTGACGATAAACGGCCCCGAGCTTGCCGGGCAGGCGATGAGCGCGGGACTGATCGACGAGTGTCATTTGCTTGTTAATCCGATCGTCTTGGGTGGAGGTAAGCGAGCATTGCCTGACAACCTCCGTATGCAGCTCGATCTGCTCGGTGAGCATCGCTTCCAATGCGGCGTTGTTCATCTTCACTACCGCGTGATCGTCTGACCGCGATGTTGGAGTTACAGCAGCAACAAACATTAAAACAGCTTGAAGTAAATTTATGATTCAATCAACTATTCGGGAGGAACTATCACAATGAAAATCAAGTTGCTTGGACGCAGCGGGCTTGCCGTATCGGAGCTTTGTCTGGGGACGATGAGTTTTGGAAATACAACCAATGAAAGCGATTCTATTCGGATGATCCATCAGTTTATGGAGCGGGGAGGTAACTTTCTTGATACGGCGAATGTATATGTATCCGGCCGATCGGAAGAGATTGTTGGCGAAGCGATAAAGGGTTTTCGATCAGAGGTTGTCCTCGCCACAAAAGTACGGATGGTTACGGCTGACCATCCCAATGGGGCAGGCGTCTCACGCAAACATATTATACAAAGCGTCGAAGAGAGCTTGCGGCGCCTGCAAACGGATTTTATCGATTTATATCAAGTCCATGTGTGGGATCATCTGACTCCTATTGAAGAGACGCTTCGTGCTCTAGATGATCTGGTCACTTCGGGTAAAGTCCGTTATATCGGATGCTCCAATTTTTTTGCCTGGCAGCTAATGAAATCACTTGCCTGCAGCGATGCCAACCGTTATGTACGGTTTATTTCCATTCAACCGCAATATAGTCTAGTAAGTCGTGAAATGGATAGAGAAATGATGTCGTTATGCTTGGAAGAGAATGTTGGAGTTATCCCTTGGGCTCCGCTTGGAGGCGGGTTTCTTACAGGTCGATATAGCAAGGAAGAGCCGACATCGGGCAGATTATCATCAAAGGTAGGCGAGAGCTCGTGGGCATTGCGCGGAACGGAACTTAATTTTGCTATACTGGATGCCGTTCAAGCGGCCGCTCGGGAACTGGACAAGACACCGGCACAAATCGCTCTCGCCTGGCTGCTTCAAAGAAAAGGAATCACTTCTCCGATTTTTGGAGCCAGCAATCTTGAGCAGTTTGCCGATAATATGGGTGCTATAGGATGGACGATGCCAACCGAAATATGGAATCGGCTTGATGAAATCAGCGCGCTTCCTTCCGAATATCCGAATCGGTTCATTGCCAAATTTGCTCGATCTTATTAAAAATTACAACTGTCTTTTCTTTGATATGGACAGAATCACACGCCAACAAATGTCGTAGGACACAAGAACATATAAATAAATACTCCGCTCACAACGCGAAGTATTTATTTAGGGAGTGGAGGATGTCATGGAAATCAATTGGCTGGCGGAAGCGAAAAAAAGAAAAGGGGATCTATTAAAGGACCTTGAAGGCCTATTGCGTATCGCAAGCGTACAGGATCTAACAACGAGTACTCCCGAATATCCAATGGGGGAAAAGATTGGCGAAGCATTGGATTATGTATTGGCATTAGCCCAAAACGAGGGTTTTAAAACTAAAAACTTAGACGGATTAGCCGGGTTTGCGGAATGGGGAGAGTCTGAAGAATACATTGGAGTACTTGCCCACGTAGACGTCGTTCCAGCTCCCGGTGAATGGACAACGCCACCTTATGAGCCGACTATTCGAGAAGGAAAGCTCTATGCCCGCGGTACCATTGATGATAAAGGACCGGGAATGGCTGCATTTTACGCGTTGAAGATATTGAAGGACCTAGGCCTTCCTCTAAAAAGGAAGATCCGCATGATCTATGGCACAGATGAGGAAAGCGGTATGCTCTGCGTGCAGCATTATCTTGACGTAGAGCCCGAGCCGACTTACGGTTTTTCTCCTGATGATGCATTTCCAATGGTGTACGCCGAAAAAGGGCAAATAAACATGAAACTAACTTTAAGTGGCAGCGAAGGTGAAAAACAGGGAACTATTTTAGTTAACTTTTCTTCGGGCGACAGGGGGAACATGGTACCTGGACAAGCCTCTGCCGAAATTAAAACGAATCAACCTGAGGAACTTATGAATCGTTTTAAGACATATTGCAAGGAACAGGGACTACGTGGCGAGGTCGGCAATTCCGATGAAACGATTACTTTAACCCTTTACGGTAAAACCGTGCATGGTATGGAACCGCAAAACGGAGTGAATGCCGGACTTGAGTGCCTGCACTTCTTAACCACATTAAGTTTTTCCGGTAGCGACCAATCCTTTATCGCATTTGCCGAAAACTGCCTATATAGAGATCCTTTTGGGGAAAAGTTGGGAATCCACTACAGGGAAGACGTGCTCGGACCTTTAACGGTTAATGCCGGCATTATCAATTACGATCATGTAGATGGTGGTTCAATTCAGTTGAACATTCGCGTCCCATTAAATAATGATTACCAACATACCATTGAAACGATCACGAAAAAAGCAGAGATCTGCAATTTCACAATCGCTGATGCGCGGCAATTCTCCACGCATTATATCCCTGCCGATCATCCCATGATAAAAACACTACAATCGGCTTATCAATCGATTACAGGGGAAGAACCCACGCTTTTAACATCGGGCGGGGCAACGTATGCGACGTTAATGAAAAACGCGGTGGCTTTCGGTGCGCTTTTCCCTGGCAAGGTAGATAGCTCTCACCAAATCGATGAATTCATAGAAATCGATGATTTAATTAAAGCGACGGCCATCTACGCCAAAGCATTATATGAATTAAGCCACTTATAACAATAAAGATGTTTTCTTCTGAACTCTTCTCGGAAGACAAAAACATTAACCGACACCCACGGAATAGTAACTATTCGAGGGGGAGCATTACGCTAGCGGGAGGATCATGCAACAAACGTCCGCTTTTTTCGTATGTCGTTATGAGGAAATAGATAGGGGGATCCTAATGGAAGGAATAAGTAAATGAGAGCGATACTCCAGTTTGCCGGGCGATTCCGTCGATTACAATGGAAATTAACCCTATACTACATTCTAACAACGATTGTAGTCATGGTTCTGCTCGAAATGATTGTTGTCTTAGGTCTCTACGTTTATATGAACTATAATACAAATCGAATGTTCGCGAGTCAGGTAGGTTCAGTGGCACAAAATACATCTGCGAGCTTCAGCGGACCATTCATTAACAAAGAAAAACTTCATCAGGCGCTAAATGATTGGCCTTCAGAATTGGGATCTGAATTTCAAGGATACTCCGCAGCCGTCGATCATGACGGCCAACTGATCACCGTGGCAGGAGATTATATTCCTGGAAATGAGACGGGAGAGGGGCTGGAGCTGCCTGCCGGCGTGCGGCAACACATTCGGACAGCGTTGGCACTTGACCCTTCCGCGGCTAAAACGATAACGACATACACGTATAACGATAAGAGCACCATTTATATTGTGGCTCCGATAGCCAATAAAAAGGCGATTAGAGGAGCTATGGTGGTTAAAGCGGAGCATGTGCGTTTTGCTTCCCAGAATTTTCGGGATTTTATCCCCATAGCTTTTCAACTTTTTGGCATTAGTCTATTAGGCTTCTTTATTGGGGCGGCGATTGTCGGTCTCGCGTTTGGTATAATTACATCACGAATTCTTGTGCGTCGGATTCAAAGGATATTGACCTCCGCAAATCGATGGAGTCAAGGCGATTTCACGATTTTCATAAACGATGCTTCCGGTGACGAGTTGGGGCAATTGGTAAATCGGCTCAATCAAATGGCGATGCAGCTTAAGCAACTGCTGAAGACACGTCAAGCACTGGCAACTATGGAAGAGCGCAATCGTCTAGCTCGGGAACTGCACGATAGCATCAAGCAGCAGATGTTTGCGGTCTCGATCTGGGTGAATAACGGGAAATCTTTAATCGGACGGGATGCGGATGCCGCTCGTTCGAATTTGGCAGAGGCGGAGAGTTTAATCAGCCACACTCAGCGGGAGCTGAACGCACTGATATTGGAATTACGCCCTGTTGCCATGGAAGGGAAGAATCTGTCTCGTGCTCTAGTAGATTATGTTCATGCCTGGCAGGGACAAACGGGGATTCTCGTAGATTTGGAAGTCGTTGGCGAACAATTGGTGCCTCCGGTAATAGAAGAAGCCTTCTTCCGTATAACGCAGGAGGCGTTGTTCAATGCTGCGCGTCACAGCGGGGCAACTACTGTCAAGCTCCGACTGGAATGCGGTAATCGCGTGATGCTATCGATAAGCGATAATGGATGCGGTTTTGATATCAAAGACATAACTCGGCACAGTGTCGGTCTCTCTTCTATGCGGGAGCGTATTCAGGCTCTGGGCGGTCAAATGGAGATAAGGAGCAACAAGGGGAGCGGCACGACCGTAACGATAAGCTGCATGCAAACAGAGATCCAAGATCGCGCGAATTAAAATAAAGAGTTTCCAATTCTTTTTATTCCTAAGAGGTGAGCGCATTGTCAAAGGGACTCATTAGGATTCTTATAGTGGACGATCATGCAATCGTGAGACAAGGTTTACGCGCTCTGTTCAATATACAGCCCGATTACCAGGTGGTCGGTGAAGCCGATTCTGGAGAGAAGGCCGTAACCCTGGTAAGCGAGCTTATGCCCGATATCGTGCTTATGGATCTGATGATGCCTGGTATAGATGGTGTAGAAGCTACCCGGCGCGTGAAACAAGTCAGTCCACGATCGCAAGTGATCGTGCTTACTTCGTTTCACGAGGATCAACACATCTTTCCGGCTCTGCAAGCCGGAGCGCTTTCTTACGTGCTCAAAGATATTGACCCCGGTCAATTGGTTGAGACAGTACGCCGGGCCGTACATGGCGAATCGATGATGAATCCGCGCGTAGCCGCGCGAGTGGTTCAAGAGATTCGCACTCCAAAGCAGGCGGCTTCCAACCCGTTCGTTGAGCTGAGCGACCGCGAGCTTGAGGTGCTGCGTCTAATTGCAGGCGGTCTTACGAATGCCGAGATCGCCGCGCAATTGTTCATCAGCGAGAAGACGGTTAAAGGCCACGTCAGTAATATTTTAAGTAAGCTGCATTTGTTGGACCGTACCAAAGCTGCCGTTTTTGCTTGGGAGAAGGGGCTCATGAACCCGGACTAGGAGTGAAAGGGCCACTTTACTTTCGCTCTGATTTCCAATCGCAATCAGATCTCTAGACGTGTGTATTAACAGACCTGCAGACGCGGTTCAAACCAACTTCTCTCCTGTATCATCAAAATTAATAAACGGTGAAGGAATTATACTTTCGCCTTGATGAGGAGTTGGTTTGTATGGAAGTTAAGACAGAGTCTTCACGGAAGTCCTACGACAATCCGCTAATGAATGATATCTTACCTCCAAAACGGTCATCATGGCTGTCACGGCACCACCCAAGCTGGGCCCTGTATGCGGCAGCGATCTGGTCACTGTTCTATGGTGTGCTCGGATCGTATTGGGTTATGGGAGGCACTGGATTTCCCTTTGGTGAGAACGATCCTCGCGGACATATGATGGGGTCATTCTTGGCTAATGTAAGAGCAGATACTGGCGGGGCGGCAATCATTATTGCAGGATTAGTTGGAACGGTAGTTGCAATGGCAATGAAGCGGCAGTATAAGAGCCGAATGATTAGAAGTGTTCTGCTTGCTTTCGCTTGGTCGGCGAGCGCAGCGCTTATCGTCTTGGTTCCCGATATCCGAATCATGCAAAATTTTGCATATGCGTTCATGTTGTACTTTGAACTCTTCGACTGGCCCGTGGTGAATCAGCTTCTATGCATTGCCGGCGGGTTCCTATGGGGAGCCGTGGCACTGATCTATCAGCGCCGCTCTCGGGAAGCATGCATGAACTGCGGGCGGACGGAAGAAGGGAAGGGAACATCGTCGATCACAGCGGCCAAATGGGGGAAATGGGTTACTTATATAGCAGTCGTTACTGCGCTTCCTTATGGACTTGTTCGCTTAATTTGGGCTGCCGGTATTCCATTAGGAGTAAGCGATCCGACAGGAATAGAAACTCAGACCCTTACTGAAAGTTTGATAGTGGCCGTCTTGGGCGCTCTACCGATTGGCGGTGCGATACTCACCCTGGGACTCATTCAGCGGTGGGGCGAGGTTTTTCCCCGCTGGTGTTTATTCCTATCCGGCAAGCGTGTTCCTATCTGGCTGGCAGTCGTTCCTGCAACGCTTACATCCGCTATGACGATCTTTTCGGGTCTTAAGCTTTGGGTCGATTTGTTTCAGGGTGGTTCCGTGAATCTTGAGAATTGGGGAGAATTAGGACCTGGATTGTTCTGGCTTCCTTGGGGCATATCGCTAGGTGCGGCAACATTCGCGTATTACCTCCGAAGACGCCGTTCATGCAGACACTGCGGTCGAATGTAATTAGTATTTAGGGGATATGATATTTTTTCCGATTCATAAGAAAGAGGCTAAGATAAATTAATTCCTAATTTCACTAACATTTTCGAGCGGAAGGACGATATTCCTATGCTATATGTGTCTAACGAATCTAGGCTTACCGGCTATGCCGCCGTATCCACTGCCTTATCGTTGCTCAGTGATGAACAACTTCGAGAGCGAGTGGAAAAAGCTGCGGTTATGGGGACTGGCATAGGTGGTACAACGGCGTTGTTGCAACTTGAAGACACGCCTGTCTTCGTGAAAATAATACCGCTTACGGAAATAGAAAGACTCGTTCCGAATGTAATGTCCACAAGAAACGTATTCGAACTCCCTCCGTATTGCCACTATGGCATAGGTTCACCGGCAGGTGGCGTGTGGCGTGAGATCGCCGCCCACAACATGACCACCAACTGGGTGCTGGCGAAACAGTGTGAGAGCTTCCCGATGATGTATCACTGGCGGGTGTTACATGGTTCGAAACGACTTACTCCCATTTCTGACGAACTGAGCGATGTTTCCCGCATGGTTGAGTTTTGGGGGTCCCAAACAGTGGGGAATCGTATCGAGGCAATTAATCAAGCAGTGGATAGTGTTGTGCTGTTCTGTGAGTACATTCCCCATAACCTTCACGACTGGCTTATCGAACAGGTCGCTATTGGAGAGAAGACAGCCACCTCAGCATTTGCCATGGTGGATTCCAACTTGCGGTCTGCTGTCTCGTTTATGAATGCGAATGGGTTATTCCATTTCGATGTTCACTTTAGAAACATTTTAACCGACGGACACCGTGTATATATTACGGACTTCGGTCTTGCGACTTCTTCTCGGTTTGAGCTCTCAGAAAGTGAGTTGGAGTTTCTCGATCGGAACAAATCTCATGATGGGTGTTATGTGGTTACAGAGTTCGTGAATTGGCTTGTAACGGTCTTAGGCGGTGCGAAGAATCAATCAGAACGCGTAGAACTCATTCGTAGATATGCTGAAGGCGACAAGTCACCAGAGCTGATGAATGCAGCAACGGTGATTATCAAGAGGTATGCTCCAATAGCCTTAGTGATGAATGACTTCTACGCGAATCTCGGTTCTGTTAGCAGGACTACGCCTTTTCCTGTTGAGGAGATTCGAAGGAGCTGTGCGACAAATGGGTTCGAGCCGTTAAGAGATAGGGAATAACGAGAACAGTCTCATCAAACAAAGTTGTAATCGATCCGAATGAAGTCCGCGTAAACCGCGGACTTTTTTAGTTATCGGATGTTATCGTCATATGAATGACTACCGGAATACGTCAGCCAGCTATTAAAAATGATCTCCGTAGTGATAGTACCGGAGAACCAAACACACACTACAATTGGTCGACGGGCCGCATGCCGGTTCCATTCTGTAAACTTTTTATTTTAATACAATATAAACATAAAGAAAAATATTTAGAATAGTTAAGGTGCGATTTCGCCAAATACGGTCAATAAAATCGGGTTGGAGATAAAACTTCACGTCGAATATCCGCTAATTAAAGGCGAAATATAGCGTAAAGCAATAAGAAAGCGCTTTAATTTAGGCGTTGACAAAGTTAAATGCTGGTATTTATGATAAAACAGTAAACGGTTTTATATTTTATTAAAATAAACATCTATGTCAGTCAGATACAACAACCTCGGCTTAAATCCTGCGGTATGCGAGCGTACCAGCCTAATTACGAGGGGGGGATGCGAGAAAGCAGTTGGAAATACGGACGTTCAATGAGCTTCACAAGACGTTTCAATGACATTCCGCATGTCATAACAAAGGAATGAACCTTCTTATCGATTTTTATGGAAAATATTCTTAATAAAATAAATATTATGAAGGAGAGTTATTAATGAAAAGCATGGGCCTTAGCTTAAAAAAGCTCATTTCTATTAAAATCACGGCTTTGGCACTAACTTTGGCGATGGTATTGAGCATGCCCGTGACGGCACTGGCAGATCAAATTACTGTCGGAAAGTCGAATACGTCATTGACCGATGAACTGGTCGAGGGTCCGACCGTTATGAAGGATTCCGATTCGCCGACCGGTTACACCGTGCGGTTTGTTTACAAGAACGAAACCGCGACCAGCGTGACGTTCGTAGGCGACATGCAATTAAGAAACTGGGCCGATCCCGCGGATACGAAAGTATACACCCCGTTTGAGTATAAGCCCGGTTTGATGCGCGGTGGCGGCGCATACGAGGTGGCGATGGAGAAGCGCGACGGCGGCTATTGGGTTACCGAAGTACCGCTTGCAGCCGGCGCCAACCAGTACTGGTTCTACGTGGACGGCAACCGCAACTACTGGGTACCCGATCCCGCGAATTCGCCGAAATTCGCTCCGGATGGCCTCACAGGGAACGCCAGACGCGCCTTTAACGCGGTGTATGTGCCGTATGATCCGGACAAACAGGACGAAATCATGGGGGCGCGCGAGATAGAAAACCCCAGAACCGACGGAAAGACCGGCACATGGAACTATGTAGAAATACCGACTCAGATCGGTGGCAAAACACGGTATTTGGGCGTGTATCTACCGTATGGATATGATAAAAACCGAGTTGAGCCGTATAAAACGATTTACATGCAACATGGCGGCGGCCAGGACGCCTCCGACTGGATGAACATCGGCAGCGTACCGAACATTATGGATAATCTGCTCGCGGATGGTCTTACCGAACCCGCGATCGTCGTTACGACGGACTCTACGTACCTTGGAAGCGCTCAAACCGGGTATCCCAATTTGTTCGAAATTATCCTGCCGTTTATTGAAGACAGCTATAATGCGTCGAAGAAAGCGGATGATCGGTCGTTTGCGGGTTTGTCGATGGGCGCGGGAATCACGGCAAACATCATAAACTATGACGCTTCGAAGTTCGGATATTACGGCGTATGGAGCGGCGGCGTGGGAGTCCGTACCGATGCTAAGAATCTGGGAGTACCCTATATCCTCTTCGCCGGCGGGCGATATGATTTCGGGCTGCCAAACCCGACCCAAATAGCCGCATTGGACGTTACCGACGCGAAATATAAGAATCTAGTAGTTGCAGGCGGTCATGACTTTAATACCTGGTGCCAGTTATTCACGATGTATGCCAGAGACTATCTGTGGAAGCCTCATGCGTTCGTGGCCGAGGAGCTGGTCGAGGGACCGACCGTTAGGAAGGATCCCGAATCGCCGACCGGTTACTCCGCACGGTTCGTTTACAAGAACGAAACCGCTACAAGCGTAACTTTCGCCGGCGACATGATGATGAGAAACTGGGTCGATCCTACGGATACGAAAGTATACTCGCCGTTCGAGTATAAGCATGGTTTGATGCGCGGGGGCGGCGCGTACGAGGTGGCGATGGTGAAGCGCGAAGGCGGTTATTGGGTGACCGATGTGCCTCTTACGACCGGAGCTACCCAATACTGGTTCTACGTGGACGGCAACCGCAATCACTGGGTGACCGATCCCGCGAATTCGCCGAGATACGCTCCGGATGGTCTCACGGGTACGACCAGACGTGCCTTTAACGCGGTGTATGCACCGCATGATCCGGAGAAACAAGACGAATTCATGAAGGCGCGCGAGGTTGAAAACCCTAGAACCGATGGAAAGGCCGGTACTTGGAGTTATGTAGCAATACCGACACAAATCGGCGACAAGACGCGATATGTGGGCGTGTATCTCCCGCTCGGGTATGATGAAAACCGAGCACAACCGTATAAAACGATTTATATGCAGCATGGTAGCGGTCAGGACGCCTCCGACTGGATGAACATCGGCAGCGTGCCGAACATAATGGATAACCTGCTCGCAGAAGGCCTTACCGAACCCGCGATCGTTGTTACGACAGACTCCACTTACCTTGGAAGCGCTCAAGCCGGTTATCCCAATCTGTTCAATATCGTCCTGCCGTTTATAGAAGACAGCTATAACGTCTCGAAGAAAGCCGAAGATCGTTCGTTTGCCGGTCTGTCGATGGGCGGGGGAATGACGGCAAACATCATCAACGCCGATGCTTCGAGATTCGGCTATTACGGCGTATGGAGTCTCGGAGTGGGCGTCCGCACCGATGCGAAGAATCTGGGAGTGCCACATATTCTCTTCGGCGGCGGACGATATGATTTCGGGTTGCCCAATCCGACTCAACTTGCCGCTTTGGATGCTACAGACGCGAAATATAGAAATCTCGTCGTTTCCGGCGGCCACGACTTTAATACGTGGAACCAGTTATTCGCGATCTATGCCAAAGATTATTTGTGGAAGCCGGATGCGTTCGTTAACGCCCTGACGGTCAACAAACCCGAGACGAATGCCGCGTTGACGGCCGGTCAGGTCGGAGCCGCTTACGAACATGCGCTTGAACTTGCGGCAACGGGCGGCACCAAGCCCTACACCTGGAGCGTGACGGGTTTACCGGAAGGCCTGAGCTTCGATTCCGCTACAATGAAGATCTCCGGCACGCCGGCTGAGGGAACGGATGCGTCCAGTCCGTATACGGTTACCATTACGGCGACGGACACCGCAGGCCGAACGGCATCGGTGACCAACACGCTCGCGATTTCACCAACTTCGCCTCCGGTAGGCGTATCGGCAACACTCTCGGGCACTGCGAACGTGAATCCAGGAGCGGCGTTCTCGCTGACGTACGCGCTAACCGGCGTGACTGATGCGGTCTACGCGCAAGACGTGCAATTCCAGTATGATCCTGCATTGTTCGAATTTACGGGAGCGGACTCCCTGATCGAAGGCATAAGCATCGTCGGATCGAAATCCGAAACGCCCGGAATTGTTCGAATTCTGCTAGCCAGCGAAGGCGCGGAACATGCGATGACTACGGGAGGGGACGTCCTGCGATTGAATTGGAAAGCGAAGCCGCTGACGGAAACGAGAAGCGGCAACTTCAAGATCGTAAGCGCGATGCTGTCGGACGGTGCCTCTGAGGGATTAGCGTTGCCGGCTGCTCCGATTTCGGTTCAGATCACCTACACGATTCCTACCGTACCGGGTGACGTGAACGGCGACGGTCGCGTTAGCCTGAACGACCTTGCTCTCATTTCCGCCGGCTATGGTACGGCGAACACGAAGCTCGACGTAACCGGCGACGGCGTCGTCGACATTCAAGATTTGGTCTTCATCGCGCGTCTCATTCTAGGCGATTAATAAAGGCGGGAGGAAGAGAGCCTTCTCTTCCTCTTTCCTCTGCGGAGGTTGGACAAGATGACGAAGAAATGGACCTTGTTTTGCTTGGCTGCGATACTGTCCTTCTCAGGTTTTCCGCAATCTTCGGCGAATGCGGCTGCGTCCGTATTCCGAATCAATGCCGATCGATCGGAAATTTCCGCTGGCGACACGGTTCGTCTGACGGTCAGCGGGACGGGGCTCAGCGACGTATACGGATATGAGGCGGTCGTGACCTACGACACGGACAAATTCACGTTCCTCTCGGCGAAGAACGCATTGCCCAAAGGCAACTCGGACGAACTGAGCGGATATTCCATATCCCCCGTAGTTTCCGGCAACAAGGTGACCTTTGCCTATACCAAAATAGGGCGGATATCCGGCGTAAGCGGGGATAAGCCGATTGCGATTTTCGATTTCCAAGCGAAAAAAGCGGGAGACGCGGCCATCACGCTATCCTCCGTGAAATTGGTGCATTCTGACGTCATGGCGGATAAGTTCACTCCCGCCCAGCATTCGAATTTCTCCATCCAGCCTGGAGACGGTAACGGCGGCTTTCCGATGTACGGCAAGACGAACGCAGAAGGGACGCTGAAGATCGAGCTTCAATCCGGCGATATGGAGCAGGCGATTCAGACGGCGGCGAACGGAAAGCTGCGGATTGTCGTGCGGGAGGAGAACGGACTGCCGTTCCGGAACGCGGAGATCACCCTGCCTGTCGATAGGGTGCTAAAGGAAAGCGCCCGGATTCACGAAATCCTCATCGATACCGGGCTGGCCGTCGTCACGATCCCCGTCGATCCGGCTCGCGGCGTGTTGACAGCCGGTTCACGGAAGATCACGCTGGCGGTCAACACCTTGGATCCCGCGGCTTTGCCCGCAAGCGTTAGGAATCTCATTAGCTCTTCTGCGATATTAAATTTTAAGCTATCGGTCGACGGCGTACCTCTCGACGGATTGCAGGGGCGCCCGATCTCGGTGGAGATTCCGTACCGGTTGAAGTCCGGGGAAGCTCCGGGCCGGGTAGTCGCCTATTTCATCGACATCGACGGACATACGGAAGTCGTGAAGAACGCCCGTTACAGCCTTTCCTCCGAAACGGTTATCTTCAAGCCCGGGCGCTTTGGCTCCTATGCCGCCGCTCTCGCGAAAGTATCCTTCAAGGACTTGTCCGGCTTCGCATGGGCGCAGGAGAGCGTCGAGGCGCTAGCCGCCCGCGACATCGCAGCCGGAACGGGCAACGGCTCGTTCCAGCCGAAACGACTGATCACCCGTGCCGAGTTCATCCGGATGCTCATGGGCGCGGTCGATTTGATCGACGATGACGCCACAAGCACGTTCCGCGACATCAAATCAGGCGCGTGGTATGAGAGCGCAATCGCGTCCGCGCAGAAGTTGGGCATCGTGAAAGGCAAGACGGACGGCACCTTCGGGGTGAACGACCCCATTACGAGGCAGGACATGGCAGTTATCATCTTCCAGACTGCCGAGGCTCTGAAAGCCGACCTGGGGATTGGCACGGGGACCGCTCCGGCTTCATTTTCCGACCAATCGGCTGTTTCCGCATACGCGTTACAAGCCGTCAAATCCATGCAGAAAGGCGAACTAATCCAAGGCATGGCGGACGGCAAATACGAACCGAAAGCGCAAGCGAACAGGGCGCAAGCCGCGGTGATTCTATACCGGCTAATCCAGCGGATCTAAACGAAAATCCCGCTCCTTAAGCGAGCGGGATTTCGATTATACATCGGACGATTTCCTCCGATAAACCAGCTCAAGCGGTCATTCGACTACATCGTAAAGTACTCTGACGATCAAATCCTGATTATAATTTCCAAAATGCGAGCCATAGATCGTAAGCCCGCCAATCTGTCCGGTTTCGCAGACGCCTACCCGGAACTTGATGTCGGAGTTCTGCTGCAGCGAGACGTCGTTGATAGTCGTTTCGGATATCCGTATGCCGTCGAGGAAGGTGCCGTTTTCGTTGATACGAACCATTTTTAACAAACCATATTGGTTCAGATGGGGAGGCCACCAATTGGGCGCGACTTTCCCTTTCTCGCCGCCGAAATCCCCGGGCGACGTCCACATGCCGACTTCTTTATTGTTCACCGAGAAGACGATGTCGGAAGGATAGTCGTTATTGTAACACGGCGCTTCGGAGCCGAGCTCCATAATGAATTGCAGCTCGCTGAACCGTTGCCGCGGCTTCAGATAGTTTGGGATCCGATATTCCAGGTAACCGCGTGTTAACCAGACGATTCCCGCGTTGATTCGCTGAGGATCCGCAAAATAGCTGGGATTGTCGAATTCTCCAATGATACTGTCTTCAGTCGCCAGGCCGCATGTCGGTTCCACCCGGTAATCCGTGTAATGACCGACCTTAATTTCGACTTCATACAGATTATTGCCCGCGCCTTCATGGTGCAGATCGACAGAGAGCATATCCTCGTTCAGATAACAAATCTTCTGGATTCCGTGTTTGCCGACTGCCGTAGTGATATCGATCAAGCCGCTTTCTTCTAGCTTTTTGATGTGCATAGTGATGGCGCCGTTGGTCAGCCCGAGCTTCTCGGCAATTTCGTTTAGATTGAGGCTGTTGTGCTTGGCCAGCATTTCCAGAATCTCAATTCTAATTTCGGAGCTCAAGGCTTTAAAAATTTTTAGACCGGATCTAAGTTCTTTGATATGGATCAACCGGAAAACCTCCCGTAATTTCCATCAATATTGTTTTAATACATTATAAACAAAAAGCGAAATATTGAGAATAGCTTGGGCTTATTTTCGCCATATAATGTCAATATATTAAATCGGAGATCAACATTCATGCCTATCAGCAGTTACATAAATGAATAGTAAGCGCTTTTATTTAGGTGTTGACAAAGTTAAATGCTGGTATTTATGATAAATCAGTAAACAGATTTAGGTTTTATTAAAGTAAAACTTCCGGGTCAGTCTGACACGGCAACTCCGTCTTGTATCCTGCACGGGATGCAAATGTACCAACCTAATTTCGAGGGGGATAAGATGTGAAAAAGCATTTGCTTTCAATGTTGTGTCTGATGGTTGCGCTTGTTATGGTAATGACCGCTTGTTCAAGCGGGGGCAATTCGGAAAGTTCACCATCCGCTTCCTCTTCCGATTCAGGAAGTTCATCCGGGGAGACCAAGTTGGAAATGTGGACGTTCAACGAACTGCACAAGACGTTCTATGACGACATGGCAAAACGTTGGAACGAAGCCCATTCGGATAAGAAAATTCAACTCACCGTCAATGTCTATCCGTATGACGACATGCACAACAAATTGCTCGTAGCCCTTCAGTCGGGCACCGGGGCGCCCGACCTGGCAGATATCGAGCTTAACAAATTTCCTAACTTCCTCAAGGGAGAACCTCAGCTCGTTCCTCTCAACGACATCGTCGATCCGGAACTCGGCAACCTAGTCAAATCCAGATTAGACATCTACGCCAAGGACGGTCAGTACTATGGCATAGACTTTCACGTCGGAGCGGCGGTCATTTACTACAACAAAGAAATTCTGGACAAAGCCGGAGTGAATCCGGATGAAATCGTGACATGGGCCGATTATGAAGCGGCGGGCAAAAAAGTGCTGGATTCCGCGGGCGTTCCGATGACGACGCTCGAGACATCCGACATTTGGTCGCTCATGCCTCAAGTGGCGCAGGCTCCCGGAAAAGATGATCTGCAAACCGCCGACGGACAGCTGAACATCACGAGCCCAATCGTTTCCGGACCGTTGAAATGGCAGCAGAATCTGATCAAGTCCAAAATCGCGGTTTTGACGCCAGGAGGCAACCATCACGCAGAAGAGTATTACGGCATGATGAACGGAGGCGGGGCCGCTTCGGTTTGGATGCCGATGTGGTACATGGGTCGGTTCACCGACTATATGCCGGATCTCAAAGGGAAGATCGTAATTAAGCCAATGCCGATGTGGAACCAGGGTGAGCCCCGTTCCGCAGGCATGGGAGGCACCGGTACGGCGGTGACCAAAACGTCCAAAAACCAGGAGGCAGCGAAGTCTTTCCTGGCTTACGCCAAGCTCTCCAAGGAAGGCAACATCGAGATTTGGAAACAACTCGGTTTCGACCCGCTCCGTTCGGATGTCTGGGATGCGCCGGAGCTGAAGGAGTCGAACAAATTCACGGATTATTTCGGGCCTAATATTTTCGATGTTCTTACGCAAGTGAAGAGCGAGATAGAAGGTGTCATCATTAACGAACAAACGCCGACGATTTCGGACGCTTTCAAAACAAGCGTAATGACGCGCATTCTCCTGGACAACGAGGATGTTGATAAGGTGTTATCCGATACTGCGGCTCAACTGAAATAGCATAACGTCCGGCACCGCGCGGCCTTGTCTGGGCCGGCGGTGCCGGGATACGAAAGGCGGGCCTCCTATGGAGAGCACTTCCCCGGCAACATCTACCAAAACGGGCGGGTTCAAAGGACGAAAGCTGACCGGAATCCTGTATTCGAAAAAAATCGCCCCGTGGTTCTTCATCCTGCCATTTCTTATTTCGTTTGCGCTATTTTTCGTCTATCCGGTTATTTCCGCGATGAATATGAGCTTTCAGCAGGTACTGCCCGGACAGGTCGAATACATAGGACTCGAAAACTATGAGAAGCTGTGGAACCCGATATTCTGGAAAGCCATCGTCAACAGTAGCAAGTATACACTGTATACCTTACTCATCCTCATTCCTGTACCGCTCGTTCTGGCCGTCTTCTTAAATTCGAAAGCGATGATGCTCCGAAACTTCTTCCGATCCACGTTGTTCATCCCGGCACTCACTTCGGTCGTGGTGGCCGGTACCGTATTCCGTCTGGCTTTCGGCGAACTGGAAGGATCGCTGATGAATACGATAGCCGTCTCGATCGGGTTTGAACCGCAGCGTTGGCTGCGCCGTGAAGAACTTGCCATGTTCGCGCTTGTTCTGTTGGCGTGTTGGCGGTGGATCGGCGTGAACCTGCTTTACTTCATGGCCGGTCTTCAGAACATTCCAATAGAACTGTATGAATCCGCGGAGATCGACGGAGCCAACACCTGGAACAAATTCAGCCGCATTACGCTGCCCCTGCTGAAACCGATAAGCATCTATGTGTTTACGATCAGCATTTACGGCGGCTATTCCATGTTCACCGAAAGTTACATGCTGTGGGCGGGCAATCGCTCACCGAATGATATCGGCCTGACAATCGTCGGGTACTTATACCGGAACGGCCTCGAGCAGAATAATCTCGGTCTCGGTTCGGCCGTCGGCATCGTGCTTCTCCTGATCACCTTTGCGATTACCATCGTGCAGCTCAAGCTGTTCGGCATGTTCCGGAAGGAGGAATGAACGGTGGAAACCATTGAAAAACGTAAATGGTCGGTCAATTCCGTACTTCTGGTTCTGTTATTCACCTTGTTCGGCGCATTCGCGGTGTTCCCGATCGTCACTCTGATCATCGCTTCCTTCAAGCCTGCCCAGGAATTGATGCGTTTCGGACTGAATCTGAAAATCGACCCCGCGCTGTTTTCGTTCAAGAACTATGCCTACTTGTTCACCGGCGAATCGCTCTATTTAACTTGGTACTGGAACAGCTTGCTGATCTCGGCCGTATTTACCGTACTTTGCCTCTTGCTCTCGTCGATGGTCGGATACGGACTCGCCGTCTATCAATTCCGTTTCCGCAACCTGGTCTTCGTTCTCGTGTTAGTGATGACGATGATCCCCATTGAAATCATCATTCTTCCGCTGTATAAGCTTTCGATAACGCTCAATCTAATTAATAGCATGTGGGGAATTATTCTTCCGTTCGTCGTGGCGCCGCTGCCGATCTTTTTCTTCCGGCAATACGCCTCCGGGCTGCCCCGGGATTTTCTGGATGCCGCGCGCGTAGACGGCTGTACGGAGCTCGGAACGTTTTTTCGGATCATGATGCCCCTGATGGCGCCGGCTTTCTCGTCGATGGCCATTCTGCAAGCCCTTTTCAGTTGGAACAACTTCCTGTGGCCGCTCATCGTTCTTCGCACCAACGAACAACTTACGATTCCGATCGGGCTGGCCACGCTGCTGACTCCATACGGCAATAACTTCGACATGCTGATCGCCGGAGCGGTTCTCGCGATTCTTCCGATTCTGGCCGTATTCCTTTTCTTTCAGAAATATTTTATCGAGGGCATGACAGCGGGTGGAGTTAAAGGGTAATCTAGCATTCCGGCCCCGTTATCGGGCTGTCTGAAGCAAGTCGGATTCTCAATTGAGAGTGAAGTGAAAACTCTTCGCTCTCTTTTCTTTTTTAAACTGAATCAATCGTTCGATATATGCTTGATGCGAATATTTGGCACGTCAGCACTACGAGAAAATAATAGAATATGGAAGTTAGAATAATTTCAGGAATATAGCAACCTTTCCCAGAAAGAGGTGTCTTTACTATAGATTAAATAAACGGATGTTTGATTAACGATTCAGATCAGAGGGAGCAAATTATGAAACACAGGATTACGCCATTATTCATTGCGGTATTGCTGATATTCTCGATTGCACTCCCGGTTCATGCAGAGGGAAGCGCCGACGGAATGGAGAAGCTCGTTCTCATCCAGAATTCGAAACAGATGATACATAATGGTTTGACAGTCATGGCTACGCAACCGCTCACTGCGGTTAAAGGCGTAACCTACATTGCAGCAAGGTCTATTATGAAAGAAGTATACGGTACTACCGTTTACGATTCGAAGAGCAAACAATATCGTTTAAGCAACGGGGAAACGGAGCTTCGATTCACGGTTGGAAACTCTTCTTACGCGCTCAACGGGAACTCCGGATACAAGGGAGTCGGGACGCCTTATCTACTGAAGGGCACGCTCATGGTTCCTTTGAGAACTCTTACGCTTCATTTCGGCATTAACTTAAAGTCGATCCCTAAGGAGAAGAAGATCGAATTGAGCTGGGATTCAAAGCCCGTGGCCGAATTCTCCGTATCGGATTTGAATCCTTACGCTACGCAGACTCAGGTCGATTATACGGATATGTCCTATCACCCAAGAGGTCTATCCATTATGGATGAACGTTGGGAGAATAAGATTCAGGTATTCGATCAAGCAGGTACATATACGGTATCCCATTGGGTACAGGACTCCAACGGAATCTGGAGCGATCCCTACACCGTTACGATAACGGTCAAACCGCCGAATCAACCGCCTGTCGCTTCCTTTACGACGGATAAGGACACGTACAAGATGGGGGAATTCATCCGCTATACGGATCTGAGCACGGACGATGAGAACCGGATCGAGAGCTCGTTATGGACGAATAACGAACGCGGATTTTTCGTGCCCGGACCGCAAATCATTAAATTAGTCGTTACGGATGCGAATGGAGCAATTAGCGAATTCTTCAGGACCATTACGATATTGGATGAAACGCTCTACACTAAGGAAGAATTCGATCTGCTGTATACGGAGCCGGGCGAGAAGTTCGGAATCGTAGGTTCTTCGGTACTAAGATTTCCTGAAATTAACTATACGATCAACGATCACGAACAAACCTTTATTAGAGCTAACAGCCCAGAAACGATGATAGACGAAGGAATCTATTACGAGGATACTGTGTCCGGAAACGTGAGATTCCTACTGCATAATATCAACAATCGCACGGTACCGATGAAAATATACATTCTTGTCACCAACGAGACCGCAGTTCCGGCAACCGTGAGAATCGGAGCAACGGGGAGCGGCGGGCCTAATGTATACGTATCGACGGTAGGGCGCGCGAGCACGGGGAGGTACCTCGAAGCATTGCAGAATCCCAAGTATTCCTACGTACAGATTCCCCCGGGGGAAAGTCGCCTGCTGTTCCAAGAATTCAGCAGCCAATCCGTTAAACCGGGTCAAGTTTACTCCATGCTCGCCGACGTGCAGATGAATGCGAGTCTTAAGGTTCAAGTAGTGGCGATCGACGCTAGCCGCGACCTGACGAGTTCGCTTCCTTCCTTGCAGGTTTTGCCTAGCCACGATGTACACATTCGCGGTACTTTCGATAAAGCAAACCGTACGATCGTGATTAATCAAACGATTGGCATGGAGAAGAGCCGTATTATAATAGCCGATAACGTTAAAGACACGAGAATTAGCGGAATCGACAAAACGACAAATACCCCGGTACTCAATTTCGGAAATTACGGCGTATTGTATACGCTCAGAATGAATAACGTCATGCCGCATACGGCGATAGCCTTGAATCCGCGAGGCGGACACTATGCAGGGGCTTTTATCATCAACGGACAAGTCGTGTATGCGACGAACACTAGCATTCTCGCCAATCCGAACGAAGTAGGAATGTTATACAAGACAGGGGATACGACAGAATCGGTGATCATTACCTTCGTTCCCGCCGCAGGTATGATGCTGCCTATTAATCTATTATTATTGCCAATGCCCACGCATTAAATTCATAGAGAAGACCGCAATACGCTTGTTAGGTAGCGCCTAATATGTGAGGAAAGCTAATACTCGTCAAACTTGACTAGAACAGGAGCTATCATATATGAAAAAAGCATTCTATGGGCTTTTTCTTGCAATCATTCTAGTTACTTCATCGTCAACTACTTATGCAGCAGCAGGAAATCTAATAGAAATTGACGGCGTTTCTATTGCATCCGATGTGAAGCCCGAAAATAATAACGATCGCACAATGGTGCCTGTACGTGTTATCAGCGAAAATTTGGGAGCAAACGTCAAATGGTCCAATTCCGAAGTTATTCTCACTAAAGGCGATATGAAAGTATTATTAAGATTAAACAGTAATACGGCGGATAAGAACGGAAAAAAGGTGTCTCTTGATGTCAAACCATACATGAAAAATAGTCGCATATTTGTTCCGCTTCGTTTTATTGCAGAGACGTTTGGATGCACTGTCAATTACAGTGATTTTGGAGTGACTGTCGAAACTAAACCATTGTTCATAGACGGCGTAAAGGTAAAAGCATTGCAAAAAGAAATCCATATGACTATGGGCGGCGTTGTTGATCAAATTATTGGAAATGCATATAACGAAACCATTTACAATACTTTGGTAGAAAACAAAAGTGAAAAGGTCGAAGCACCTGCAAACTACTCTTGGAGAGAAAACATGGACACTCCTGGATCTTACTATAAAAATGTGCAATATGATTTTTTAGACCCAAAAGGGAATAGCCTAGTTCGCATTGATGTTTATTCTTTAAATCGTTATTTTCCATCTGAACTTTTAACAGAGTATCCAGAAAGCTTGGTTCATGACGTTTCTAAAGATGAGTGGTACTTGTTTAGCGATATGAAAATACAATCCATTGGTCAGTTAATTGATACCGCCACAAAAAACGGTTTTCTGACGACTATCAGAAATACAATTGCATAAAGTAATTTTTTCGTTATTGACTAGCGGAGAATGTAGGTTGAGAGGATATACCATACGTTGTCATATACAATGATGGGAAACGATGTTGAACGGACGAGGAGCAGTTTGCCATAACGGAAAACTATAGCACAACGACAAGAAGCGGAGTGTTCGTATGAGAAAAGAATTCATTCGCATGTTATTTTCGCTTATGGTGATGGTGGTTAGTCTTGCGCCTATGAACGTATCATTCGCTTCCAGTGATCCTTCCACAAAGCCTATTTTTAAGATCAATGATTTCTTTGTGTTATACACATCCCCCAAGGCACCGTATGTGGACCCAAATAATCGTCTAATGATTCCGGTACGGTTCGTAAGCGAACTTTTGGGCGCAAATGTAAATTATAACGGAAGATTGCAAGAAGCAACGATTAGTAAGGGACGTAATTCCCTGAAGCTGAAAGTCGACTCAACGGAGGCGGATAATAACGGGACAGTAATTTCAATGGATACCGCTCCAGAAATCGTTCAAAATCATCTTTACATTCCAATCCGAGTATTAATAGATAGTATGAACCTGCCGGTAAAATGGGATAAGGAAACAGCCGTGATTCAGGTTGTGGATGAGTCACTCAATGATATGACGATATTCTCTCAGATTACCGATATCAATGTGACACCTAAAGTAGCAGATAACAATGCCATTCTGCCTTTATGGTCAAATATTCAAATGACAGGCCCGACACTAGGCAAACTAACCACGGGGACTTTATCACTTCGTGCCCAAAATGTCAGTGGTCAAGACATTTCAGCCGGTAAAGAGGATCTCCATGTCATCTTTTCATTCGAGAAGGGTACGATGATGGAGATGGATGTTCCGATGCCGGATCAGCCCGTACGAGAGAGACCGTTCATTGATAAGGGTGCTATTTTTGAGCGAACATTAGATTTCAGTTCAGGTATGTACAATGAGCAGCTTAATTATATCTTCGCTTTGGGTAGGACATTCGAATAATGATACCGAAAGGCAACGTCAACTGCTCGAGATGGCAGCTGGCGTTGTTTTTTTGCGCGTGACAATGGTAGCGCGAAAAGAAAGAGTAGATTATACATTTTTCATGCTTATCCAAGCAAAAAAATCTAACCTCCGTATACTAAAAGTATAATGCGAGGTGATTATTGTGCTGGATAGTTTCTCCCAATTTAGTATCGTAACACCTTGTAGTTAAATATCGGCATAGAGTGGAGGTGTTACTCATGGCTCTCCCTAGGAATTATACGTTATCGGATTTGAAAGACGAGATCTATTATTTCGATAAAAACTGGAGAAGAATATTCAAGAAAAATAATCGAGCCATCTATGTGGCGAAGATAGACAATGCATCGGTTACCATTACTATTGTCGCTCCAAATGGCAAAAGAACTCCTCTGGTGGTTCAAAGATATAAAAAGGGAAGCAAAATTGTCGTAATCGGACTTGCCGTTCACTCGCCTCCTCATTCGACTACTATCCTGTGAGGGATGCCCCCTTTGTTCGTGTTATTAAATTCATTGATTAGGCTGCCGGTTGGCGGCCTTTTATTATTTCAGTTAACCGAGCTAATAAATAAAAAGATGTAACTATTTCTCGACCACTGCGTCTTTATTTGTGTAAACGTTATTCATGATTTCTCTATGGACAGACGTTTCATGATCGCGGGCTTGATCGTCCCGCCGGATAACGTAATGGACCTATGCACGAGCACATCCAATGCGTCGATAAAGTAAGGCCTTACGGATTCGCCTAATTCTATGCACGATAATTCCGTGCACGCGAGAACGACGCCGTCGCATTTCTCCCGCTGGAGCATTTCCATCATAATACCTTCGAGCACGCGAGCATCCGAATGTCCGGTTTTCTTGATATCTTCATAGATGATGTTCATAATGCGTTGTTGCATGCTCGCGCTCGGGATGAACGGCTCAAGGCCGTATTGCCGCAGGACATCCGAATAGATACCGGTTTGAAGGGTGGCGTCGGTCGCGAGAATGCCGATTCTACGATTCGCTTTGTGTTTCGCGTGCAGTTCTTCGACTGTTTCGCTTACCATGTTGACGATCGGAATAGCCGTCATGGATTGAAGGGCGTCGAAGAAGCGGTGTGCCGTATTGCAAGGCATCGCGATGTTCGCCACTTCCGCGTGCTCGAGCAGCGCGATGTCCGCTTGAATCATCCGCAGGAATTGATGATCTTTCCGCTGCAGGATTGAGCTCGTCCGGTCCGGCAATGACGCATGATTCAAAATAATCATGTCGATATGGTCTTGATCCGCTTCCGCTTCGGTGAATTCAATGACTCTGTCGAAAAAAACGGATGTCGCCTTCGGTCCCATCCCGCCGATTACGCCTAATTGGGTTCCATTCATCATCTCTACCTTATTTTGTATTGTCATGTTTTTCATGTACTTATTCTATGAGAATCCGGGAAGCGTAGCAAGACGACTTCAAAATTACGCTAAATTCGTCTAAAACTTTTATCTTAACAAGATTTTTCAATTAAAATGGAAATTTATGCTTCTCGAAATCCAGTTTTGCTATAGTATAATGAAAACCGATTGTAATTATTCGTAAAATTTCGACATAAATGGGGTTACCACATGCGCGCTAAACGAACTAGACGCACTAAACTTAGCAAGGTCATCATAGGAGTTGCCTTCGTTCTTATTGCCGCGGTCATTATTCGGATTTCGGTCGACGGAACATCGGCGGATGCCCAGACGGAAACGAAGCCCTCGGCCACGCCGACTGTCACGCCTGCTGCCACACCGACTACCACATCGGACACCAAAGCTGATAAGGAGCCGCCGAAAATCACGGGAGTCAAAAATGTAACCGTCTTTACCGGAGACCGCGTTTCCTACAAGACCGGCGTAACCGTTGTGGATAATCACGATACGAACGTCGCTTTGGTCGTAGACACGAGCGCCGTCAACCTAAAGAAAGTCGGCGTTTACAAAATTGCCTATACGGCCAAGGACGCCGCGGGTAACGTTGCCCAAGCTGAGGCTACGGTTACGGTCAAGGTAAAACCTGCGAGCCCCCTCAATGAAGACGAATTGAATCAACTGGCGGATACCGTACTCGCCAAAATCATAACGGAAGACATGACGGAAGTCGACAAATTATGGGCAATCTTCAAGTGGACGAAGTACAACATCGGCTACATCGACAGTTCCAGCCACGACGATTGGCGGAAAGGCGCGCTTCAAGGGTTTAAACAAGGTACGGGCGACTGCTTCGTTTATTATTCCACCGCAAAGATACTGATGGAGAGAAGCGGCTTCGAAACGCAAACCGTGATCCGGGACAAAGGCAGAAAATCGAAACATTTCTGGAGCTTGGTCAAAGTCGAAGATACCTGGTATCATTTCGATACGACTCCAACGATCAGAAAGAATACGACCTTCCTGCTTACGGATGAAGAGCTGGCGTTATTCAATAATGAATTTAAGAACTACTACTTATTCGATAAGACCAAACATCCGGCTACGCCAACCAAACCGCTCGAAGAAAGAAGCAAGTATCTCTAAATAAGAAGGGCAAGATTCGCGAATGCAGTTTAACGTCATGGAGTATTTGGAGCATACAGTACGAAGAGTACCGGACAAACTAGCTTATGCGAACGACGAGTTCGGCCTTACGTTCGAAGAAGTGTACGGGCAGTCCAGAGCGATAGGCACGTTCCTGAACAGACACAATTTGCACAAGCAACCGATCGTCGTATTCATGAACAGGAGTCCGAAAGCGATCGCGGCTTATTACGGTGTCATCTACAGCGGCAATTTCTACGTGCCGCTCGACGACGAGATGCCCCGCAGCCGCATCGAGACGATCGTTCGGAAGGTAAATCCCGGCGCGATCATCTGCGACGAGTCGACGAAGGAAACCGTTGATGCCATCGACTTTCAAGGGAACGTTCATCTGTTCGACGACCTGATTCAATGTCCCGTCGACGACGAGGCATTAATACGAGTACGCCTTTCCGCCTTGGACACGGATCCTTTGTACGTCGTCTTCACGTCCGGCTCGACGGGCGTTCCGAAAGGCGTCATCGCCAACCATAGATCGGTCATCGATTATATCGAGAACTTATCCGACGTGCTTGCATTTGGCGAAGACACGATATTCGGGAACCAGACGCCGCTGTATCTCGATGCTTGCTTCAAAGAGCTATTCCCGACTCTGAAGTTCGGAGCGACGACCTATATCATTCCGAAGAGCTTGTTTATGTTCCCGCTCAAATTGGTGGAATTCCTGAACGAATATCGCATAAACACCGTATGTTGGGTCGTATCGGCATTAACGATGATCTCTTCCTTCAAAGTGCTGGACAAGCTGGTTCCGCAATTTCTGCATACCGTCGCGTTCGGCAGCGAAGTATTCCCGGTAAAACAATTCAATCTGTGGAGAAGCGCGTTGCCCGGCGCGAAGTTCGTTAACTTATACGGCCCTACCGAGGCGACCGGCATGTCGTGTTACTACAAGGTGGAACGGGAGTTCGAGGAACACGAGATTTTACCTATCGGCAAGCCGTTCCGGAATACCGAAATCCTCTTGCTAGGTTCGGACGATCGCGAAGCCGCTCCCGGGGAAGTCGGAGAAATCTGCATTCGGGGTACTTGCCTGACGTTAGGTTATTATGAGGATTTCGCCAAGACGAACGAAGTCTTCGTACAAAATCCTTTGAACTCGCTTTATCCCGACCTGATCTACCGGACGGGGGATTTGGGTAAATATAACGAGCATGGCGAGCTGATGTTCGTCTCGCGTAAAGATTACCAGATCAAGCATATGGGGTATCGCATCGAACTCGGAGAAATCGAGGCGAACGTGACTAGGCTGGAAGGCATCAAGAGCGCTTGCTGCGTTTACGACAAAACCACGGAGAAAATCGTCTTATTCTTCGTAGGCGAGACGGACGCCAGATCGATCGTAAAGGAGCTCAAGCAGTTGCTGCCAAAGTACATGATTCCTAATCGGATAGAACCGTTAGACGCGATGCCGCTCACGACGAACGGAAAAATCGATCGCGTTTACCTCAAAGAAGCTAGTAGCAAGAAGGGGAGATAACTACGATGGACGAGTTGTTGAAAATATTGGAAGATATGCACCCTGACGTCGATTTTCGTCAATGCGATAATTTAATCAAGGATAAAGTGTTGGATTCATTCGACATCGTCACGCTGCTTGCGGAAATCGACGGCGAATTCGGCGTGACGATTCCCGTGGAGGAGATCACGCCGGATAACTTCGATTCCGCCCAAGCGTTGTACGCGTTAATCACCAGACTATCCGACGATCTATAGGGGGAGACAATGCTTTTAACCTCATACGGTTTCATTCTCTTTCTCGTTATCCTGTTCGTCGTCTATTACCTTATTCCGAGAAAATTCCAGTGGGTATTGCTGCTTGGTGCAAGCTACTTGTTCTATGCGCTATCCGGGCTTCAATTTCTTGCTTATATCGCGGCGACGACGGTTTGCGTCTACTATGCCGGACGCCGAATCGGCGACTTGCGGCAGACCGAATCCGAGTATTTGCGCGAACATAAGCACGAATTGACCAAGCCCCAGATCAACGAATATAAGTCCAAGATGAAAGCAAGAAAACGGATCCCGATGCTGCTCGCCTTGTTCGTGGCTTTGGGCATCCTTGCTTTCGTCAAATACTCCGATTTCGCGATCGCGAACATCAATTACATCGCCCGGGCTTTCGGAAGCGAAGGCGGCATTTCCTTCTGGACGATCGCCGTGCCGCTCGGCATTTCCTTCTATACGTTCAAGAGCGCGGCTTACCTGATCGATGTCTACAGGGGAAAATTTCCGCCGGAGCGCAATCCGTTCAAGTTCGCGTTGTTCGTTTCCTTTTTCCCTGAAGTCATACAGGGACCGATTAGCCGATTCGATCAATTGGGTAAGACGTTGTACGGCCCGCACGCCTTCGATGGCCGCAACGTAAAGTTCGGCTTGCAGCGGGTCGCATGGGGATTTTTCAAAAAGCTGGTCATCGCCGATCAGCTGACGGTCGCCGTTCGCACAATTTTCGACGATCCCGAACACTATAACGGTGCGTTCGTGTTGATTGGCATGTTGTTATACGCGTTTCAACTGCTGGCCGACTTCTCCGGCGGAATCGATATTACGATCGGGATTGCCCAGATGCTGGGCATCACGGTTCAGGAAAATTTCCGCAGGCCGTATTTCGCCAAGTCGATCACGGATTACTGGCGCAGATGGCATATCTCGATGGGCGCTTGGTTCCGTGATTACGTCTTCTTCCCGATGTCCGTCTCGAAGCCGATGCTTGCCTTGTCGAAGTTCTCCCGCAGGCGATTCGGCGATACGATCGGCAAACGCGCGCCTGTGTATCTCGCGACTTTAACGACTTGGTTCGCCACCGGCATCTGGCACGGCTCCAGCTGGAACTTCGTCGCCTGGGGACTTGCCAACGGCGTCATCATCCTGATCTCGCAAGAATTGGAACCATTATACGATCGGTTCCACGGGAAGTTCAATGTGAAGCGTACGTTCGGATTCCGCTCTTTCCAAATCGTGCGAACGCTGCTTCTGATGAGCGCGATCCGGCTGTTCGACTGTTACATGGACGTGCCGCTGACGTTCAGGATGTTCGGGTCCATGTTCACGACCTTCAATTATCAAGTCTTATTCGACGGTTCGTTGCTTCATCTGGGCATCACGTTTAGTCACTACATCTTGATCCTGTCGAGCCTAACGGTCGTCGGAATCGTCAGCTTGCTTCAAAGAAGCGGAAGCGTGAGGGAGAAGATAGCGGCGCAACCGATCGGCCTACGGTATTCGCTTTATGGCCTGCTGATCCTATCGATCCTCGTCTTCGGCGCTTACGGCGTCGGCTATGACGCGACGCAATTCATCTATAATCAGTTCTGATCAAGGCGGAGGGATGAGGGGATGTTGGTACGGAAGAAGCTTATAATCGGAACGGTCGCGATCGTTCTGCTGCTCGGCTCGTTGTATGTGCTGCAACGCCTGCTGATGCCCAAATACGTATCCGGCATCGTCGAGGGTTCGCTCATCGGCGAATATTACAAAGAAGACCGCAAGGATTTCGACGTCGTATTTCTCGGGGACTGCGAAGTGTACGAGAATTTCTCGCCGGTTACGCTGTGGGAGAAATACGGTATTACGAGCTATATCCGCGGTAGCGCGCAACAGTTGATCTGGCAGTCGTACTATTTGCTGGAGGAGACGCTGAAATACGAGAAGCCGAAAGTCGTCGTCTATAACGTTCTTGCCATGAAGTACAACGAACCGCAAAAAGAAGAGTATAACCGTATGTCGCTGGATGGGATGAAACTCTCGGCAATCAAGCTGAAGAGTATTCAAGCGTCCAAGATGGCGGGCGAGCATGTTGTCGATTACCTTGCGCCCTTATTGCGTTTTCATTCCAGATGGGATCAATTAAGCGAAGACGACTTCACGAACCTGTTCGGCAAGGAGAAGTTGTTCAACAATGGGTATTATATGCGGGTGGACGTAAAGCCGGCGGGAAAAGTTCCGAGAGCGCCGAGGCTGCCCGATTATCGATTCGGTACGAACGCCTATAGTTACCTGGATCGATTGACGAAATTGTGCAAGGATAACGGAATCGAACTCGTATTGGTCAAAGCGCCGACGATCTACCCGAATTGGTACGACGAGTGGGATACCCAGATGGAGCAATACGCCGCGGCCCACGATTTAACCTACATCAATTTTCTCAAGCACATGGATGACGCCGGAATCGACCTGCAGACGGATACCTATGACGCGGGCTTGCACTTGAACGTATACGGAGCGGAAAAGCTGGCGACATACTTCGGAGCATTCCTGGCGGATACGTACCGCTTGCAAGATCATCGTACCGACGAAACGTGGAGCGGGATCTGGCAAAAGAAAATCGACTTTTACGATCGGATGAAGCAGGATCAATTGGATGAGCTCGCGAAATACGGATACCTGAAACGTTATAAAGCCGAAACGTGATAACGAATGGAAGAGGAGTGTTTACTTTGAAAAAAGCAAGTATAGGGCTGATCGCCCTCCTAATGTTGCTATCCGGTTGCGGGAACAAACCGACGGAGGAGGGAGCCGCTTCGCCTAGTGCGTTGTCGCAGACGGAAGGAGCCGCTACTTCGCCGGCTGCTTCCACCCCGGCCTCCGAGACGCCCGAGCAAGCAAGCGACGACGGCTTCGTGTTCGAGGCGAACGGCATCTCCATTCCGATGCATGCCAAAGCGGCGCCGATCTTGGACAAACTCGGAAAACCGCAAAGTTATTTCGAATCGCAAGCCTGCGCGTTCCCGGGACTCAATAAAATTTACCAATACAGCAGCTTCGACGTGTATGCCTACGAGAAGGACGGCGTCGACTATATCGCGTCCGTTATTCTGTTCGACGATACGGTGACCACCAAGGAAGGCGTCACCTTGTTCAACAAGAAAAGCGACGTGATCAAAGCCTACGGCGACAAGTTCACCAACAACTTGAATTTGTACGTTTATGACCAAGGCAAGTCCCAATTGCGGTTCGTCATCGAAAACGATCAAGTGACTTCGATCGAGTATTTAGCCAAAATTTGATCGGACTCGTTAAAAAAGCAGCGACTGACTAGGAACTCGAAAGACCTAGACTGCCGCTGCTTTTATTGTGCTAACGTAATCCGTTAGCGTAATCTACTTTTAGGGAGACTAGGTCATCTAACCGTCTGGTAAACGAGGCCTATGGCTCCAGAATCAAATGTCTTGTTCTCGATAAGTTTAAGATTGATCTTCTCTTTGAGACCTTGGAATAACGGCAACCCGCTGCCGATCAGGACGGGAGAAACCGTAATCTTATACTCATCTATTAAATCAAGCTGCATAAGGTAGTGTGCGAACCTAGGACTGCCGAGGATGACCATATCCTTGCCTGGCTGTTGTTTGAGGTTCTTGATCTCTTCCTCGACATTTTCTTTCACCAGCCTGGTATTGTTCCATTCGACTTTCTCAAGCGTGGTGGAAAAAACGATTTTGGCTGTCTTTTCGATCCACTCGGCATGATTCCGTTCATGCTGCGAAGCTGATGGGTTCGAAGGCACAGATGGCCAATAACTGTACATTCCCTGATAAGTCCCGCGTCCCCAAATGACAGTGTCGGCAGTACTCAGAATTTCTTTCGCGTGCTTCTCCAAATCAGCATCGTAGGAAGTAAAGGGTTGTTTCTTGTGGATTGCTAATCTAAACTTTATGGAGCCTTCAACTTTCGTAGGAATCCTGTAAGAAATAATTAATAATTGCTTTAGCCTTCGATAATAACTTGGGTTTAAATTAATGTAGTAAGCCCATCCCAAGGAGGCGTTATCGATGAACAAAACAATGAAAACAGTAGCGGTATCTCTGGTAGCAGCAGCAATTATGATTCCCGGGTTCGCATCCGCGGCAGACATGATGACTAAAGTGGATTATTCAAAGTTTAACGTAGTTCAAAAGAACGGTGAAAGCTGGGTGCCTCTACGTCAAATCGCACAATCTTTAGGATACAGTGTTCATTGGAGTAAAATGGACGGCATCATGCTAACCAAGAAAATGATGGATGAAATGATGCCAGAAAAGGACATGATGGATGACATGGACATGAAGAACGATATGGACACGATGGGCGACATGGACAAGATCCCGAAAATGTACTCGATCGTCATCAAACCCGGTCAAAAGGAATTCATGATAGGCATGGACAAAATGATGATGATGAAAGCGCCTATGTTGATTAAAAATACGACATACGTCTCGAAGGAATTCGTTGAAACTTATTTGTTGAATTCAATGATGAGCAAGTAAAAATCGTAAGCTAGCGGCATAATTCATGGTTATTCAGACGGAAAGTCTATGCGATTTCCTATGGATAACCTTTTCTATTCATAACGTTCATATAAAACGCGATTAGTACCTTGTGCTATAATTCGGCTATATGGAATGGGCTGAGGGGTGTAACATGACGACTACAACCGTATTGGTAGCGGATGACGAAAAAGATATTACCGACGTATGCAGGCGGTATTTGGAACGTGAAGGATATGTAGTATTGATCGCCAATGATGGTAACGAGGCTCTTGAAATTTGGGAATTGAATCGGCCGGAACTTGTTATCCTCGATCTTATGATGCCGGGCAAAACAGGTTGGGAAGTATGTACCGCGATCCGGCACCAAGAAGATGTTCCCATCATCATGCTCACCGCCCGAGGAGAAGAAAGCGATAGAATCATGGGCTTAACGCTAGGCGCCGATGATTACTTGACGAAACCCTTCAGTCCGAGGGAGCTGGTACTTAGAGTACGGAATCTGTTGCGCCGTACTAATGGTCACAACCTTGCCGAAAGCAATAAGCGTAACGTGGCAGAACAGGGAGATCAGCAGACTCCTGACAAGCATTTCGAAGGTTTATCGATTTTCCCATCCGGCAGAAGGGTCATGATTCAAGGGCTAGAGGTTGATCTTACAGTGAAAGAGTTCGATCTTCTGTACTTATTCGTCCGGCATCCAGGCCAAGTTTTCTCGCGCAACCAACTTCTAAGCCGTGTATGGGATATGGAATTCGAAGGCGACACGACGACGGTGACCGTCCACATTAGGCGCTTACGCGAGAAGATCGAGTCGCAGCCCTCGTCACCGCAATTCCTAAAGACCGTATGGGGCATTGGATACAAATTCGAAGGGAAGCCGTTATGATGAGACTTTTCCCTATCAAATTAAAAACTTACCTGCTTATGACGAACGCGATTAGTATTGCCGTTATTCTTGGATTCTTATTTTTCTGTTATAGTCGGATGCTATTGGATGTTAGCACGCTCTATTGGCTTGGCGGAGCGACACTCCTCGCCGGGGCGTTATCGTTTGTATTGAACTTCGTATTGATTCGTCCATTGGAAAAATCCGTAACGCGAATAGGAGACGTGGCGGGCGATATTGCATCGGGTAAACTCGGTATGGAAGTGCCGATCGTAGGCCCAACCGAGTTCCGCCAGCTTGCGGAGCGATTTAACTCGATGAGTCGACAGTTAAAAGCAAGCTTCGAACAAATTCAACAATCCGAGAATTCTCGGCGTGAGTTGGTAGCGAATGTCGCTCATGATTTGCGGACTCCTTTGGCTCTATTACAGTCCCATGCGGAAGCGATTCAAGATGGTCTTGTCCAAGAAGAGGAGCGACATAAATATTTGCAGACCATACGCTTGGAGGCTATTCGATTAGGGGCATTGGTACAGCATTTGTTCGAGCTCTCGAGAATCGACGCTGGTCAAGAACCGTTCGTGCCACATAGAGTTGCCTTGGAAGACGTGCTGGTACAGACATTAAATGCCTTCGCGCCGAGTTTGGAGAAGAAGAATTTACAAGTCAACGTTCAGTTGCCGGAACATTCGCCAATCGTCCTTTCCATGGAAACGTATTTGCGAAGAATACTTGGAAATCTGCTCGACAATGCGATACGTCATTCTCCTATAGGAGCTCGTCTCGTATTTTCCGCAGAATACGGACTGAATGATGAACTGATTATTCGTCTTGAGGACGAGGGAGATGGCATTGCCGAACTGGACAGAGAAAGAGTATTCGAAAGATTCTACCGAACGGATCATAGTCGTAAACGAGACGGTAGCGGTTCGGGGTTAGGGCTTGCGATCGCGCGCTCGCTCGTTGAACGTCAAGGCGGGCGGATAGGAGTGAATCCAGCGGAGCGGGGAGGAAGCGTATTCTGGTTCACCGTTCCTTCGGAAGAGACTTCGCATCTAAGGGGGAGCAAGGATGAGTAGACGTAAACCCGGATTCGGCAAGCAACTTGCGGATTTACATCGCTGGAATGGATGGATCGTACTCCTTCTTGCCGTCACCGGACTTCTGTTGCCATGGGATGTCGTGAGAGGATGGTTAGATGGCCATTTCCGCAATCCTGTTAAACAATTGCACATTATTCTAGGTGTTCTAAGCGCTGTAATCCTATTCCTTTACATCCCGCTTATGAAAAAACACTTAAAGCAAATCAAGAAACGGACTAAACAAAAGGGTAATTTGGGTTTTATGGTGATTCTTCTTGTCGGTTGGTTGCTTTCCGGAATCATTTTATGGCAAATTCGCAGGTTTCCGCCTCAATGGGCGAACGGGGCGATTATCGCGCATGATTTACTTACTTGGATTGGCGTTCCTTATATCATCTTTCATTCGCTGACCCGGTTGAAATGGATGAAAAAGCCTGAACGAAGGTCAATCAAATCATCCCAGGCGGAAGATGTGATACCCACTCGCCCCAACCATGAAATTGCCGCGCATTCGAATGTCTCTTATACGGAGCGTTCACCTTGGATCAATCGCCGCCAGTTTCTGAAATGGTCTGTGGGTGCGGCATTAACGGTATCTGTTGCACCGTCCTTTTTCCGGTGGATGACAACGTCTTTTGGGGGAACGATTACCAATGTAACGGGTACCACGAAGGATATCGCAGACGATGCGAATCTCATGCTACCCAATCCTACGCCTTTGCCCGATTCGGTTAACGTGATCGGGGGAGGCGCTAAGGGTTATTTTCGCGTCTACTCCGTGACTCCTTTACCTACATTCGATTCAAAGACTTGGAAATTCTCGATCGACGGCTTAGTGGATATCCCCTCCGCGTGGAATTGGGAGTCGTTCATTAAGATGGCCCGAACCGTTCAGGTGAGCGACTTCCATTGTGTCACGGGGTGGTCTGTATATAAGAATACATGGGAGGGGATCCCGTTATCGGTTATGCTAAAACAAGCCGGTTTGAAACCAAGCGCTAAGTTCGTTAAATTCTACTCCGGTGACGGCGTTTACACCGATACATTAACTTTGGAACAAGCCGATATGGAAGATGTCTTGGTGGCGGTACTGCACGACGGAAAGCCTATTCATCGGGACTATGGCGGCCCTGTACGATTAATCGTTCCTAAGATGTATGCTTATAAATCAGTGAAATGGCTTAACCGGATCGAGCTAATCGATAAGGATCATATCGGTTACTGGGAAGAAAGAGGATACGACACGGATGCTTGGGTGAAAACATGAAACAGCACAAAAGCAAAAGCCACTGACAATTTTAAATATGTCAGTGGCTTTTGCTTTGATCTTGAGCACATTCAAATCAAGCAATGTGATTGTTAACTCTCAACATGTTGAGTAAGAGTTCCTTGACGTACATTTACATTAATAGAGTCCGAGTACGACTCGAGTTGCTTCACTTTTGCTCTACGCACGATGATGATTGCTACCGCGACAATTATTATGCATACGGCTAATAACTGCGATATTCGAATATTCTTTCCTGCCTCCATAGCTCCCCAACCGAATGAGGACATCGGTTCCCATATCGTTTTGAGTAACGTTGCTACCCAACTCGGTCCAGCAAAAACAAGGCTATCCGTCCGAACGCCCTCCACGTAGAAACGACCGATGGAATACCAAATGAAGTAACTCATGAACAACTCTCCAACGCGAAGGAATTTGGCTCGGCGTAACAGTAACAGAACGCAGAGCCCCAGTAGGCTCCATATAGACTCGTATAGAAATGTTGGATGATAATACGAACCCTCGATGTTCATTTGATTCACAATAAAGTTAGGTAGATGTAAGGTGTTTCTCAAGAAACTTTCAGATACTTGTCCTCCATGGGCTTCTTGATTCATAAAGTTTCCCCAACGTCCCATCATTTGTCCTACGATTAGACCTGGTGCGCAAATGTCTGCAATACGAAGAAAGCTATAACCTTTACGACGCGTATAAATTAGGGCAGCGATAATTGCGCCTATGAGCGCTCCATAAATCGCGATTCCCCCATGCCAAATAGCTATGATCTCTATAGGGTTATCCCTGTATTGCTCCCATTCAAATGCAACATAATATAGCCGTGCGCCGATAAGAGCAGATGGGAGTCCTATCACCAATAAGTCGAAGAAAAACTCTTGCGAGATACCGAATCTTTTGCCTTCTTTAATAGCTAAGTAGAGCCCGAGCATAGCTCCAACGGCAATGATGACTCCATACCAATGAATTTGGATTGGTCCAAGTGTCAGAGCAATTGGATTAAGCACAATAAAAGTGACCTCCTTCAGTTAAAACAACATTATAAATATTAAAGCAATGAGCAAGACAATCATACTATAACATTTTAGTTGTTACCGCTAGGCTCTTGCCTATTATAATTTCCCTTTAATAGGCAACCGCATAGAATACATGGTAAGAATGAAAACATGAAATGAGGATGAATATGTACCGTAACTCATGGTATTACGATCAAGGGTCTATTCCCATTCAAAACAACTGGAATAACAACAATTGGAGTAATAATTGGAATCCTTTTTATTACAATTGGTACAATTACAACAGAAATACTGGAGCCATCATTTTAAGTGATTATGGACCCAAACCGTTTGTTGTTAACATTGACCAAGCTTCTAAGCAAAATAATAATTACCGTACCGCTTTATGGACGGGAGAACACTTTCAAGTGACTCTGATGAGTATTAACGTTAGAGATGATATTGGATTAGAAGTGCATCCGACAACTGATCAATTCATTCGTATTGAAGAAGGTCAGGGACTTGTACAAATGGGAGATAGCAAAGATAAGTTAGATTTTCAAGAAATGGCCTATGACGACTATGCAATTATGATTCCTGCTGGAAAATGGCACAATATAACCAATACAGGTAACACACTGCTCAAAATTTATGTTATTTATGCGCCGCCTGAGCATCCATACGGTACAGTTCATGAAACGAAAGCAATCGCGATGAATCGTGCGGAATAATGATAAGGTTGAATTAATTTCGCAAAAGTATGAAGTCCGAGTGAAGTCCGCGTAAACCGCGGGCTTTATTGTTTATCGCCATCATAGAAATCGGTGAATATATAAATGAGCTTGAGAACAAAATAAGGATACGCAAAAGAGGGGGAGATGGATAGATGTATGCTCTGCTTTATATTTTGGGCATAGCGGCATGTGCGTATTTGCTGATTGGATCAATCATGGTATTCCGCAAACAACAAAAGAAGAAGACGACCTTAGATAAAGAAGTGAGTCTAACGACAGTGAGACATCCAATTATCGCCAACCCGATATTTATTCTTTATGTGGCGATTCCTGTAATAACGATCATAATTGCGATGATCTGGATCTTCTCAACTCAATAAAAAGGAGTTAGGTCATGGAGAAACAGAAATACTATGTATCGGTACAATCTAGGACAATCATGTCACAGCAAGGGGATGCTGCATATGAGTTTGAAGATGGTTATGACTATTATCTTAGGGAAATATACAAGACGATTCAACAACTAGGAACGGAAGAGACGAGAGACCATATTTCTACAATGAAATTATAAGTGAATAGTGGAGAGAAGAAAGGCGGAAACTTCTCCATAACAGAGTTATTTCTGATCGAAAGCGGAGACTATCCGCCTTATGAACCATCCGAACTCCTACGATAATGGTTAAACAGTTACCGCAGGACATAGCTTAAGAAGAGCAGGCCGTAGAAAAATATTAATGCATTTAAACAAAAGGAATACCGACAATAACGGCACTCCTTTTGTTTTTACTAGTATGAAAACAGCTTTTTGAGAGCATCTTTCTGAACAGGTTTGATGTCGATAATAGGACGAATACTTTTCGCAGCTGCTTCAGCTTCATCAATATCCTTGGAGATGCCAAGAGCGAGGAGGGTACCCGCCGCAACGGTTCCTGTACGGCCTTTTCCACCGCCGCAATGAAATGCAACCTTCTGGCCGGCATTATAGGCATTCACGACTTCATCGATTGCTTCTTTAAATAACAGGTGCTCACTTTCCGTGGAGTTGTCGCCTAACGGGACTTTGATCCATTTCGCCTTCGACTCGGGGTATGCGCAACCTGTTGATTCTTCGCGCAGATCAATTACTACATCTATTCCTTCATTCTTTTCCATCGCTTCAACGTCTTTTGCTCCGCCCATGAAAATCCGGTTCTCGTGGAGGGAATGATAGTTGCGATCCATAGCCAACTCTCCAGTGCTAGTTATTTGCTTTTACGAAAACTATTGAATTCTACCGAAACCGTGGCGGCAGGAGGGGCACAACATAGCGATAAATCCCGTGCATCACCCGCGGACTCAAACTCTGAATCCTCTTTGGTGTAGAAAATCTCCCACGCGTTGTCGTCCGGATCGTATACCCAAACTTTGTCCTGTACCGCGTAGCAGCATGTCGTATTCATCTCATCGATGAGAAGCAGGTCAGACTGTCGTAACCGTTCGCCCATAGCTAATACATCCTCGGTATTGTCTACTTGAAAGCCAAGGTGATTCAGTACTCCATTTTTTTCATAAGGTCGAACATTCAAAGAGAAATGCAGAGCAGGATTATCGAGTTCAAACTTCGCATAATTGTCCTTCACTTTAGTGGGCTCAGCCCCGAAGAGGCTGCGGTAGAAGGCAAGAGCCTTGTCCAGATCCGTGCAATTAACGGCAACATGCATTCTTTTGATCGAGGCCATGCTTATTTACCATCCTGTACAAATTGCTCGATTCTGAATTTAATGGCATCCCGGACAGCGCGGAATTGATCCATTATCTCTTCCTCGGTACCGGTAGCTTTAGCGGGATCGTCGAATCCCCAATGCCATTTGATTACGTTAGGATTTAAGATCACCGGGCAATGCTCATCAGCATGTCCGCATAGTGTGACCACATAAGTCGCACGATTCAAGGTTTCTGCATCAATCGTCTTCGAAGCGTTGTTCGAAATGTCGATTCCGGCTTCCGCCATGACCTTAACGGCACGAGGATTCAGTCCATGCGCTTCCAAACCCGCGCTTTGGACTTCGTACAAATGTCCGCCGATTGCATTCAGAAATCCGTCCGCCATTTGGCTCCGGCAAGAATTGCCCGTACATAGGAAGTACACGAGTTTTTTATCCATTTTGATTTTCTCCTTTAGTGTGATGAGATTATATTAGTGGATGAGTTTTAACCAGAAGTATAGACTAGTTAAAGTGATGAATAAAACAGGGACGGTGAGGATAATTCCGACCTTGAAGTAGTATCCCCATGCGATTTTTACGCCTTTGGATGATAGGACATGGAGCCACAGCAAGGTAGCCAACGAGCCGATCGGTGTAATTTTAGGACCCAAATCAGAACCGATTACATTGGCGTAGATAAATGATTCACGGATGATGCCCGTAGCATCCGTGCCCTGGATAGCCAATGCGTCAATCATAACCGTTGGCATGTTGTTCATGATCGAAGAGAGAATCGCGGCTATAAAACCTGAACCGATCGTGGCGACGAATAGACCTTGATCTCCGACCCAGTCGAACACTTTGCCCAATTCATCGGTAAGACCGACGTTCCGTAGCCCATAGACGACGACGTACATCCCGATGGAGAATACGACAACAGCCCAAGGCGCCCCCTTAACCAAGTTCCACGTATGAATTTCTTTGCTCTGTCTGGCGAGAAGTAGGAAAACTAGTGCAGCTGCACCGGCAATTATCGAGACAGGAACGTCAATGAATTCGCTGGTCAGATAGGCAATGAGCAACACGGCGAGTATGATCCACGATATCAGGAATAACCGAACATCTTTGATCGCCTCGCTAGGCTTCTTCAATTGTGCGAGGTCGTAATTTTTAGGAATGCTTTTACGGAACATAAGGTACAGAACAAGCAAGCTTGACGCAATGGCAAAGATCGTGGGAACTACCATTCGACTGGCGTACTCTACAAATCCGATTCCAAAGAAATCCGAGGATACGATGTTAACCAGGTTGCTAACGACGAGGGGTAACGAGGCCGTATCGGAGATAAAACCGCTCGCCATGATAAACGGCAAAATCATTCGCATATCGAACTTCAGAGCCCTAACCATTGCTAGGACAATCGGCGTTAAAATTAAAGCCGCGCCGTCATTTGCGAAGAATGCAGCAACTGCCGCGCCAAGAAGAATGACGTAAACGAACAAGAGATTGCCGTTCCCTTTTGCATAGCGGGCCATATGAAGAGCTGACCACTCGAAGAAACCAATTTCATCGAGAATCAATGAGATCAAAATAACAGCAACAAAAGCCAGAGTGGCATTCCAAACGATCTGCGTAACATCCCAGACATCGCCGAAGTTCACAACTCCGCAAATCAATGCGATGATAGCTCCGCCACAAGCTGACCAACCGATGTTTAATCCCATAGGCTGCCAAATCACAAACACAAGCGTGAATACAAAAATCAATGAACCGATTGCGAGCATAATATTCTCCTACTTCTCTTTATTATCGCTGTTATTCGTTTGATTTACTCTGGATATTCAGATCTAAAAAAAACCTTTCGCATCTTCGTTTACTTAACCCCCTTTTCAAGCTATACTTCGATTATAAAACTTCAAGTTAGCTTTAAGTCAAGGAGAGATAAATCATGAATCAACTTAGTATTGGTCAGTTAGCATCGAGGGCAGAATTGAATACATCGACTTTGAGATACTACGAGTCCGTTGGTTTAATGCCATCTCCGGAACGCAAAAATGGACAAAGACGTTACGATGTGAAGCTAATAGACCGGCTTAGTTTTATAAAAGTCGCACAACAGACTGGATTCAGCATTCAAGAAATTGTTGTTCTTTTGGAAGGTTTCCAAGAAGACAGTTCATTTACTGAACAGTGGGAGCAAATGGCTAAACAGAAGCGCTCTGAGTTAGAAGCAAGGAAGAATCAAATCAATTCGATGATTCAAATTTTAGATAATGGCTTAAACTGCAAATGTCTGAGTTGGTCGGAATGTTTAGAGGAAATCCAGAGTAATGGCAGATAACGGGCGGAATTAAATCAATTTAATTTGATTTAATATTGATTTGGATTATTTTGCATGTTATCATACTCATATAAATCAAATTAATTTGATGTATGGAGCGTGCAAAATGAATGTGTTCTCAACCGAAATGTTAATGTTTGAACAACAGTCAGAAATTGAAAAAGAAGCTCGAAAATCTTGGATGTGGGCTAAACAGAAGACTATTCCGAAGAAAATGGTAAAGAATACAAAAGTTTTCACTCCAGCGAAACCTGCCACTGCTTGTTGCGCGGTTTGCTGCTAAGGAGCAGATGAATATGATTAAAGAATTGCCCATCATTGAGTCAAAAGTTAAATCCGTAGTTGATTTAGCACAGTATGAGGCGAAGTTCAAAGCACTCGCTGATCAAAAAAGATTACAGATCATGTTCGAGCTTACTCAAAGAGGTAGCGTTTGTGTTTGTGATCTAACTGATATCGTAGAAATGACTCAATCCAAATTATCATATCACTTAAAGATTTTATTGGATGCTAATCTCATTACCCGCGAAACAAGAGGGACTTGGAGTTATTATGAATTGAACCATAATGAGGTCAATCGAATACTATCCCCTGAATTATGTTGTATTTTCCGCAAATTGGACGAACGCCCCACTGGATGTTGTTAGTGAAATGATCTTTAATGATCTTTAATGCTGTATTAATCAAATTAATTTGATGAATGGAGAGGATTTCTATGAGTCAAGTTCAGAACGATGAGGTACGTCAACACGTACGGAACCGATATAAACAGATTGCAATCTCAAGTAACTCCGATGAAAGTTGCTGCACGCCTAGCACATCTACATCTGGATGTTGCGGTACATCAGATGAAGTATCATCCAAGCTTGGATATTCATCTGAAGAGCTTTCATCTGTTCCGTTAGGAGCTAATCTAGGTCTAGGATGCGGTAATCCGCAATCCATTGCATCTATTCTCGAAGGAGAAACTGTGCTTGATCTGGGTAGCGGAGCCGGATTTGATTGTTTCTTAGCCTCTAAACAAGTCGGAGAGAGGGGTAGGGTTTATGGAGTCGATATGACTCCGGAGATGGTAAGTCGCGCTCGGAGTAATGCGCTTAGAACGGGATATTCCAATGTGGAGTTCCGTCTTGGTGAGATTGAATACCTTCCAATAACAAACTCTACGATCAACGTGATTATCTCGAACTGCGTTATAAATCTCTCTCCCGATAAACAACAAGTTTTCAACGAGGCATTTAGAGTACTGAAATCCGGAGGTAGATTGGCTATCTCTGATGTAGTGACAACTGCGGAGTTGCCAGCCGATATTAAAGGAGATCTAGATTCTTTGGCAAGTTGCATATCAGGTGCTTCAACAGTAGATGAAGTAAAACAAATGCTTTATGAAAGTGGATTCGTTGAAATTAAAGTCGAACCAAAAGATGAATCACGCGCATTCATAAAAGATTGGATGCCTGGTACCAAATTGGATGATTATGTTCAATCGGCTGTGATACAGGCAATAAAACCTTAATATCAAAATTGTATTGTCGAACAATGACTCTAAAAACATAAATACCATGAGGTCAAACAAATATACAACTTTATTCAAGATAATTAAGGTGATTGTAGGAAGTCAAAAACATTGTTCCATCAAAGTCGCGTAAATCGCGGCTTTTTATTTATGCGATCAAGTTCTTGTCATTGGCCGATGTAAAGAACTTGAGCGGTCTTTTACTTTATTCTTCGATAATTTACTGCCGAATGAGAATTAAGATAAAAATAGTATACGAAAGCCATAGATTCGCGATATCTTCCGCTTGGCCCAATTGATACGATTTAGATGTTTCTTAAAATCAAAGGAGGGAATTGATTTGAAGAAGGGTCTATCGGCATGGTTAACCGGCTTGCTGGCGATCGCGACGCTCGTCGGCAGCATTGTCGTCACTCCGCCGAACAGAGCGGAAGCGGCAAGCGTGAAGCTCACTTTGAACACGGGCATGGTGACGAACGAATCCGGTCTTGGAGACGCATCGATGCTTGTCGACGAACAGTCGATATCAGGCGATCCCCGAGGCGGCACGGGCGGTGCGACGACGAACAACTGGCAGCCGGGCTGGAACAACGCGCTTCTCCCAGCCTACGCGTACATCGACCTGGGGTCGAATTACGATGTGACCGATATTTATATGCGAGATGGCCCCGGCAATTCCGACGTGACGATCTACGCGGGAAGCCCCGGAAATTGGACCTCGCTGTTCACCGATCCGCTGACCCAGTACCTGCAGTGGAACGCGCATCCGGTCAGCGTTACGACGCGATATATTCGGGTCGGTATGACGACAACCACGACGAACTTTTCGGAAATCGTGATTTACGGCGAACCCTCGGGCGGAGGCAGTAGCGACACGACCGAGCCGGCGACCGTCTCCAACTTGGCCGCTCCGACTTCGGGCTCCGCAAACGTCAATCTGACGTGGACGGCTCCGGGCGACGACAACTTGACCGGCAAGGCGACGTCCTACGACATCCGCTACAGCACGTCGACGATCACGACCGGTAACTGGTCTTCCGCCACGCAAGTGATGGGCGAACCGACGCCGGCGGTCGAGGGTACAACGGAGTCTTATAACGTCACCGGATTATCGGCCAATACCACGTATTACTTCGCGATCCGCGCTTCCGACGAAGTGCCGAACATCGGCGCTCTATCCAATGTCGTCAGCAAAGCAACGACCGCTGTCACCGAAGACGGATGGATCGCCATAGGAGACACAGAAGTTGTCGACGTGGAAAGATCCTGGCTGGGCACGAAAGGCGAGGATACGACCTCCGGCAATCCGTATCTGCTGTTCCGCGGATACGAGACCTATAAGGACTTCACGACTTTCGAGCAGATCAACGCAGCGAGTCCGTCCGGCTACTGGCCTATACTTAGCCAAGCCGACAAGCTGATCCCGAACGGCAATACCGACAAGGTGTGGCGATCAGGAGCCGGAGGAGCATGGAACACGAACAGAGTGCTCGAGATCGAGCTGAAACAGCGGCATGAACTTGAGGAGCTTTGGTTCTTCGACGGAGGAGCTTACCGTCCCTCGGCGTATTGGAACTTCACGGATCCGGATAACCCCGTGCCCGACGTCCCGAACGATCCTGAAGGCGTGGGCAGCAAGTGGGAGGTCATCGGCGGATCTATCAATGTTTACGGTTATCTGGAAGACGCGGAGAGGTATGAGCTACTGTTCTCCTACGACATGAACAACGATGACAGCTGGGTGCAGGTAGACCTCAGCGATCTTAGCGATTACTCCAACCATACCAGCCTTAGCTACGAGGAAATCAAGAGAGTCTCGAAAATCAAAATCGAAAAGGTGAGCGAGAATAAATACCACTGGTGGGAAGGAGCCGACGTATACAGAAACTTCGACACCGACGTAAACCTTTCGAGCTTCGTCATGCTCGGCAAGCCGATCACCCGCAGCACGGTGGCGGCGGTTCAGAGATCGTGGCTGGGCAACGACGGCAAGGCCGAGGGCGACGGATCGCCATACTTGCTATTCGACGGGTACGAGAACTACAAGGACTTCACGATGTTCGAAGAGATCAGCGCAGCGGCTCCGGAAGGCTTCAAGCCCATACTTACCGAAGAAGAGAAAGCGCTTCCAACCAACGACAGCGTGTGGAGAACGGGAGAGGGCGGCAGCGGCACGCTAGAGATCGCACTCAATCAGAAGCATACGCTTCAGGAGATGTGGTTCTTTGACGGTGCGGAGTACGGCTCCACATCGGATGCCATACCTGATCAGACCAGCGAATGGCAGGTAGCCGGCGGTTCCGTCAAGGTGTCCGCCTACGTGGATGACCATTATGTGGAGCTGTTCACCTATGCGATGAACAATGACGACAGCTGGGTACGTATGGATCTCGACACTCCCGCCAGCTTCGGCGGCGGCTACATCTACGATGAGATTAAGAATGCCTCGAAAATCAAAATCGAAAAGCTGAGCGGCGGCACGTACAAATACGTGAATTTCGCGGACGATATCATTACAGTCAATCGCGACGTCAATCTTTCCGAGTTCGTTATTCTCGGTCTGCCGCTTGAACCGCTGGTCGCGGATACCGGCAAAAGGGACATCGTACCGATAGACTGGGACAAAGAACCTCAGACGGTGCCCGAGTTCGGCATCGACTTCGGTACGTTCGTCGGCACCAACAGCTTTTTTAACGACCCCGACCTCAATGAGTACGTCGTCCCGGTCAGCGGAACGACGAGAGAATACCACACTTGGGCTTGGACGGAATATATGGTCGGCAACGACTTGGGCTATGGCGACAACGATCCGCGCCTGATCGACGATCCGGAAAAGCCGCTTGTGGCGTTCGTCAACACGTGGGGCGCTTTTGACGCCTTCTACAGAAACATGAAGGCAGCCGGCGCGATCGTCTATCTGTGCCTGCAGAATCTGCATGTCGGAGACGCCGATAGAACGGATCCTGCATACAACATGCCCAATTATCAAGGCGACGGGGACTTAGAGAACCCCAAATCCTATTTGGGTCATGCCATGAGCTTATGGCAGCACGTCGCTAGATACGGAAGCGCCAAGAGCACGGCGGAGGGCGGCACAATCGATCCGGATCTGGTGCACGTCGCCCCCGGCACCTCCAAGGAAATCGGGTTGAACCTGATCGAGACTTACGAGAACGGCAACGAATTGAACCTCAAGGGCGTGGACGGCTATGAGTTCGCGGCCATGACCAGCGCGGACTACGACGGCCACATGAACTCCATGAAGGCGTGGATGCACGATACGGACATCGCCGTTAACTCCCGGAACGGGAATTACATCTACACCGAATACGCAACCGGCAAGCCGTACTCCGGCGTTGGCGTAAAGAATGCCGACCCGAACGCCAAGCTGTCCATCGCGGGCGTGGGCGGCCTCGACCTCAAGTTCATGGAAGAGATGACAGAATGGTTCTTGACCTACAGAACCGCGGGCGATTACCTTGACATCAACTATGTATTCGAGGGGGGCTCGTACTACAGGAGACACGATACCGAGAAGACGAAGCCCTACACCAAAGAGGAAGCCCTCTCGGGAGAGGAAAATCCCGAGGAACAGGCCAACTTCCTGTACAGATTCGAGCAGTTCCCGGTAGACGTGCTGAACGTGCATCACTACACCCCCGACTCCAAGGACGTCGCGAACGGCCGGCCGATAGGCGGCGTGGCGCCCGAGGAAGACCAGTGGACCAACCAGACATGGAACCAGGATGTTCCACTGGAGTACGGCATGAAGTGGGTCATGAATCTTCGGGCGCTGTATTATCCGAACGCCGAGGTATGGCTTTCCGAGCTGGGCTGGGACAGCGCCCAAGGCACGGCGACCACCGCCAAAGCGAATCAGGTTTATTATCCCGGCGTCAACGCCGAGCTCGAATTGAATTCGAATCTTTATCCCAGCTTCCCCGGAAAGGACAATCCGGCAACCTTGCAGAACGTAGTAGGCGGTTTCGAGATGCAAGGCCGCTGGATGGTCAGGGAATTCCTGCTCCTGGCGTCCTGGGGCGTGGATCGCGCCCAGCAGTTCATGCTGCGCGGTTCGGGAACGGGTACCGCCGGAAAGTTCAATACCAGCGGCTATCTGGATACCCAAGAAGTGCTGGGCGAGGGTCCGACCGCCAAGAAACCCGCATGGTACTATGTAACGGCCATGCGGAACTGGCTGGGCGATATGCGCTTCGAGAAGGAAGTGGAAACCCCCGCCTATACCAAAAAAGTAGAAGCATGGGATCCATCGGGCAACGCCTTCACCAATAACAATACTACGCCCGAAAACGCGCTAAACGTCCTTCAGTTCGGCTACGAAGACGAGAACATCGGGAAAGACGAACAAGACAAGAATAACGGCAAAGGCTACGCGCTCTGGTTGGGAACCTCCAAGGGCGATGTTGACGGCAACTATGTCGATTATGAGCTTGATCTTTCCGTAATCCCTCAAACGGATATCGAGGATATAACGCTGGTCGAGCTGGTGCGCGATAGCGAGACCGGATCCTCCACATCAATATTGTCTCAGTTATCCGACGGAAAGGTAACAGTAAGAGTCACCGAAAAACCGGTGTTCGTCATGGTGAACACGGGTGATAATCCAGAGCCTACGACTCGCAACGTTACAATCGGCCAGACGGTGAACGGAAACGTCACCTCCGATAAAGCTCATGCGACAGAGGGCGAGCTGGTCACCCTCACCGTTGCTCCGAACCCCGAATACCAAATGCAGCTTGGCTCGCTCAAGGTCAATGGCAGCACCGCAGGCTTGACCAGTCTCGGCGATAGCAAGTACCTGTTCGCCATGCCCGACGAAGACGTCACCGTGACGGTTTCGTTCATCGAGATAGGGGCCGACGACGAATACGCAGTCCTGTACGACGAGAACTTCGACGCCAGAAACAGTGTCGGCGGAGGGGCATGGGCCGGCGATAGAGCGACGATCGTCGCTCGTCCACAGGGTGACGCGGGCGACAAGGCGGTCGAAATTACGCAGGGCGCCGGCAATAACCTGTATCAATTCCCCGGGATCTCCTTCGAGTCGGGCGTCGACTATACCCTTGAATTCGACTTTAGGGGCGACGGCGGCATCGACGGAACCAGCTTTTATTTTAACGACAGCCAAAGGCTCTTCGACGGCGACGCTCCGGTGGACGGCATGATGAACGTGCGTTCGGCTAGCACCTGGAGCGCGAAGACTTATACCCATAACCAATGGCATCAATTCAAAATGCAGTTCAGGCACGACGGCGTGAAATGGTCGTTTACGCTCTACATCGACAACGTCCTTATGGCTAACGGTCCCGTCGCTAGCGCTACCGCTACCGGGAGCCAGACGGTAAAACTGAAGAACGGCTACCTTAGCGATGAAGGCGGCAAAGCGTATTACGACAACTTCCTCCTCTATCAGGGTCAGCAAGAGGGCATGGAGACGCCGCACAGTATCACGGTACCCGGAGAGATCGCCGGAGGTTCGGTCACAGCAGACAAGTCTACGGCTACGGAAGGCGAAACCGTCACGCTGACCATAGCCCCGGACGACGGCTATACGCTGTCATGGCTCAAGATCAACGACGTGGAGCAGGCGATAGCCGGTGGTAGCCACGTATACCTCATGCCCGACGACGATGTCGTCGTAACGGCTGCGTTCGAGGAACATGAGGTTCAATACACGGTCCTGTATGAAGAAAACTACGATTCGCGCAGCGCTCCGGGCGAGGTGATGGGATGGGCCGGTACCGGCAGCGCGATCGTCTCCGCTCCGGGCGGAGTGGGTGGCAGGGCGCTTCAGATCACGCAAACCGACGGCAATAGCTTGTATCAATTCCCCGCGATCGCGTTCGAGTCGGGGATCGACTACACCTTAGAATATGACTTTATGGGCAGTGGCACGAGCACCGGAAACGCTCTGTATGTCGGGTGGAGCGAGAGATTTTATGACAGCGACGGCGGCGGCGATGCAAGCAAGTTGCATCTGCGCATGTGGCAGAGCTGGATCGCAAAGTCGTATACGAAAGACTCGTGGCACCATTTCAAGTCGGAGTTCAAACACAACGGCGCGAAGTGGAGCGTAAGAATCTTCCTGGATGGCGTGCTCGTAGACGATAACGATGTAAACGGCGCGGTCTCTCTCAACCAGCAACTGATGTTGAAGGTTGGCGGGGCTGGCGGGTTAAACTACTTCGACAACGTCAAGCTCTACCAAGGCGAGAAGTCGGGGGTCGAGTACGCGGTCACGCTGCCCGGTGAGGTCAATGGAGGCTCTGTCTCTACTGACAAGGAAACCGCGGCCGAAGGCGATACCGTCACGTTGACCATAACCCGCGAGGACGGCTACAGACTTAAGAAAATCGTAGCCACGATCGACGGTTATGGCATGGAAGTCGCGTTAACGCCTGTCGGCAGCAACAAATTCGCATTTATTATGCCAGCCAGAGATATCACCGTAACGGCCGAGTTTGAGGATGACTACGCTGTCCTGCTTGAGGAAAATTTTGACCCGTACAGCGCTCCCAACGAGGTTATCGGATGGGCCGGCACCGGTAGCGCGATTGTTGCCGCTCCGGGCGGAGTGGGCGGCAAGGTGCTTGAGATCACTCAGACCGACGGCAATAGCATGTATCAATTTCCCGCGATTACGCTTGAGCCGAACGTTAACTACACCCTGGAATATGACTTTAGAGGCAGCGGCGTAAATACCGGAAACGCTCTCTATCTCGGGTGGAGCGAGAGATTTTATGATAGCGACGGCCCGGCGCAGGGCAGCGATTTGAATCTGCGTTCGTGGAACACTTGGAGCAATAAGTATTATTCGAAAGATGCTTGGCATCATTTCAAAGTGGAGTTTACCCACGACGGCGCGAAATGGAACTTTACGCTCTATCTGGACAACGTCTCCGTGGCTGCCGGTCCTTGCGACGCGAACGTTACCGGAAGCGTACAGCTGATGTTAAAGCTTGGCGCGACTGCCGCCGGTGGCAAAGGGTACTTCGACAACATCGTCTTCTACCAAGGCGTGGTAGGCGAGCCTGCCACTGACCAAGTTCCGCCGATTACGTCAGCCGTGCCCTCCGGAGATCTGAAGGAGGGAGTGTACCGATCGGCCGTCCAGATCGCCTTCGTATCGTCCGATGAAGACTCCGGCGTTGCTTCGACTTATTATCAAATTGACGATAACGAGCCGGTAATCGGGACCCAAACGACGATTGAGACGGAAGGAAATCATACCGTTCGGTATTGGAGCGTCGACCGCGAAGGGAACGAGGAGAATCCGAAATCGCTTTCATTCTCGATCGATCTGACGCCATCGACCGACCATGCGAGTGCTGCGCCTGGCAAGCCAGATCTATCGAACGACAATGGATACGATACGGGGCTAAGAGACGGAACGTACACGGTGAAGATGAACCTATGGTGGGGCAATAACGGCACGAAGTATAAGCTTTACGAGAACGGAACGATTATTCGCACCGTGAACTTATCCGATTACTCTCCGGGCGCACAAACAGTGGACTCAGCAATTACCGCTCGAAAGAATGGCACTTACGTCTACACATGCGAGCTGATCAATTCATACGGTTCGACATCCTGCACGCCGATGACCGTTACCGTAACGGATGCATCGCCGGGGCAAGCCGTGTTGTCGAACGATAACTGGGACCAAGACGGCAGCTTTCATGTATCCATGAATTTATGGTGGGGCACGAATGCGACAAGTTATGAGCTGTATGAGAATGGCATTCGAATCGATTCGCAAAGTCTGGTTGACCGTACTCCAAACGCGCAATCGGCATCGACAACGATTTCAGGGAAAGCTCCGGGAACTTACGTTTACGAAGCCATACTGATCAATGATGCCGGCGAAACCAAAACCGCCAAGATGACGCTCACGGTAGTTTAGTAAAGCTTGAATACACAAACGGTGCCGCTTCTTTGGAAGCAGGCACCGTTTGTGTATCATCGACGAACTTTCCTTACAGATACAAGAGAAGAGAATGTCCAATACCGAATTGAATGGCAATAGGGTTCGCGAACTCATCGTTTGCCGCAGAAATTCAGGCTCGAATGCACCGCGGTGCGGAAATTATGAAGGAAACCATAGAGGCCGAAGCGAAGTTTTAGTAATAGGAGACACCTCGTAATGGGAGGAGAGGGAAATATGTGGAAACAAATGATCATCGGTGACGCTATCCATGAGCTAACCTTGACGCGACGCATTCTGGAATGCTTACCCGAAGAGCATATGACGTGGAAGCCGCACTTGAAATCGATGGCGTTGGGCGGATTGGCTACACATCTGATCAACCTGCTGAACTGGCAAGTCGCTATTCTTCGTGACCTGGAATTCGATCTATCCACCGTGCCGTCTAAGCGGAAACCTCTGGATAAACCTGAAGACGTTCTTGAGGAATTCGATGCGAACGTGATCAAACTTAATACACTGTTCGCCGAATGCGATGAGAATACGCTCGGAGAGGAATGGACGTTGAGGAATGGCGATGTTATTATTCTTCGCCAATCGCGGGCGATCGCGCTACGTACTTTCGGATTAAACCACATGATCCACCACCGTGCGCAGTTAGGGGTTTACTTACGGCTTCTTGATATTCCGGTACCGGGAGTCTACGGGCCCTCGGCCGATGATGAAGCCAATTCATAAAACCCACCCTTCCGCATACCGAGTGCGGCAGAAGGGTGGGTTCTGTACAAATCCGAGTTATCTTTTTGAATATCCAAATATTCAGTATTACCTAATTTTGGGTAAGAGTTACTCCGTCCGTATTAAAGATCTTTCCATCATCGTTGAGATAATCATAAGTGACGGTGCTGTTGCTGAACAGCTTTGCTTGTCCGTTCGAAACCTTAAACAATTCGTCTTTCACCGGAAGTCCCGTTTCTTTGTCGACATACATGAGTATGGACTCCGTGTCGAGGTTCAGGGAGAGCTTCTCCAGCTCCTTGCCGTCCTCGGAGGTTGCGGTGCCGACATGGATCCATTCGGCTCTTTCCAAGTTCGCTTTCCTTGCTTTAAAGGTCCACGGTGACGAATCACTTCCGTTTTCATAAGTGCTATTTTGCAGGAGAAGTTTATGGTCGGCCGTGTATTCTCTGTGATCGGCGCGTAGCTTCTTGGTTTTCGTATTGTACCAGCTTTCGTTTTCGTAAAATTTGCTACCGTCAACCTCTACATAGGTCGAGAAGACATGTTCGATGTTGCCTGGCGCCTGTTCCACAACCGCCGTTGCCGAAGGTGACGTTGACGTTTCTGGGGCGGTAAGCAAGACATTTTTAGGTACAGCGTCGTTGCTGTTGGCCGCATAAGCTGCAATGGAGCCGAGACTGCCGATGACTATAGCCGAAGCCACCACCATACCCGATATTTTTTTAACGCTGCTTGATTTGCTTGATCTCATGTTATTCCCTCCGTTTAATAGATTGAGTTCGGAATCCGATTCCTTCTTGCCTCCTTACTATAAAAAAGCGTTATCTCAGAACTATCGAAAAGTTGTAAATTAGTTGTTAAATATGAGGGAACAGTATTTTTACTTGCGTACCGACTTCTTCCCGGCTGGTGATCTCGATTCTACCCTCATGCAGCTTTACGATCTCGGAGCAGATGGCAAGTCCCAGACCAGCACCGTGCTGCGAACGTGTCCGAGCTTTATCCACCATAAAGAAAGGCTCGAAAACCTTAGGCACATCCTGCTCCGGAATACCGATTCCTTCGTCCTCTACTTCAATTGCGTAGTAATGATGATCAACGAGATAGCCTCTAAGATAGATTCTTCCGCCATCGCGCGAGGCCTTTATCGCGTTGTCCAGCAGATTGGTGCAGAGCAGCATGAACAGATCTTTTTCGGTAAACAGCCTATATGGCTCTATGGACAGAACCAGCGTTAGTTTTAATCTCTCTAATCGGGGCTGAAGGGCTTCCTCTACGTCAAGACATAGCGGCATGATATCCTGCTGTTTAAGCTTTGGCATTTCGTTCCCAATGAGAATGAGATCCATCAGCTTAAAGGATAAGCTCTCCAGCCGTCTACCCTCGGAGTAAATATAATTCATCGCCTTGAAGAAGACTTCCTCATTATATTTCGTTGTGCGCAACAAATCGGCATACCCGATAATCGAGGTTAGCGGCGTCCTCAGCTCGTGAGTAAGAACATCTATAAATTTCTGGCGTTGCATCGCTGTCACCTCAAGCTCAATCACTTTTTCCTCGACAGCATCGGCCATCCGATTGAAATTTTGCGCCAGAATGCCGATTTCATCATCCGAGTGTACGCGGACCCTTTGCGAATAAAGACCACGCGCAACTGTTTGAGCCGACTGCGTTAGCGATCGGATCGAGCGAGTCAAATATCGGATGACCCAATATAAGCCGACCCCCAAAATAAAGGTAATAATGATGTTTATTTGAAAAAACAAACGGAACTGTGCGGATTTGTCGCTGTATACTCCAGAGATGTCCCGAATATAACTCATGGTAAAACCTGTCCCGCCGAGCATCAGTTTGCCGGTTACGAACAGATACGTTTGCTTGCCGATATCACGTAGAATGTACACCGGCCGATCAGAAGAGGGGGCATCTAGCTCTGGTCGTTTGCCGTTTATTCGTCTATTGAAATTATTAAAAACCTCTATTTGAGCAGAATCACTAATCTCCAGAAAAACCCTGTCGTTATCGAAAGTGCGTATATATTTCTGAGAATTGTTCCGGATCAATTGGATCGAGTCATCGGTCTTGACGCCCAAATTATTGCTGAGCGAAAGGACGTAAGACCAGTCGGACTGCATTTGCGAAGCTATGGCGCGTCGCTCGGTCAAACCGCGATCGATTTCGGCTTTCAGATTTCTGTTGAAATTGTGTTCGATAAGATAGAATGAGGCGCCGTTAAACAGCACCTCGAAGAGGAGGAAGGTACAGAGAAATACCTTGTGCCATAACTTCATTTATGGTCCTCCAGCCGGTATCCGAATTTATAAACGGTTTTGATGTGATCTTCCAGCTTAAGCTTCTTACGGATTTTCTGGATATGAATGTCTATTGTGCGTGTCTCTCCAATATATTCGTACCCCCATACCAGTTCAAGCATGCGCTCTCTGGACATGGCTTTATTCTTGTTGCGGATGAGGAGGATAAGGAGCTCAAACTCCTTCATCGTAAGGTCGATTACCAAATTCCCGCTACGCACTATGCGTTCTTCCAGATTGACCTCAAGTTCGCCGAACACCAATTGATCGTGCTTCACACCGTACCGCCGGAGTACGGCTTCGATTCGCGCAATAAGTTCCATGGATTCGAAGGGCTTCACGATATAATCGTCGGCTCCCATCCTCAGACCCTTAACTTTATCTGCAACGCTACCCCGGGCGGTTAGGAGAATTACGGGGAGATTGCAAGACTTAAGCTCTCCCATTATTTCAAACCCGTCTTTATCTGGTAGATTAACGTCCAGCAAAATCAAATTCGGCGCATAGCCAGCAATTAGTTGTAGTGCTTCTGAGCCATTGAAGGCTTGTCTACTGTCATAACCCGCAATCTCAAGATTCAACCGGATCAGATCAGATACCGCCACATCATCTTCAACAATTAATATTTTCTCCATATCAACCTCTATACTGGGAACAGATGTAAGTGCATGTTATTAGTATGTGTAATAAAAGAGTACATTAAATTATATCTCACCAAAACAGCGTACGTCGATTTCCAATTTGTAAAATAGTTGTAAAATATCTCTACTAAAATTTCTTTCCTATGGGTAATGGGAGAGCAGTAAAAAATGTCGGACCTCGACTAACAGACAGATTAGTGGAAAACGCTGTATAATTAATGAATTGACTAAAACATGTAAGAGGAGGATTAAAATGAGATTATTATTGTCTGTTATCTTAATAATGCTGTCCTTATCGGGATGCGCAAAGGATAAACCCGTTCTTGAAAACAAGGATTGGAAAGCAAGTTCTTTGTTTAAATCAGGTAGCTATACCCTGATTGGAGAAGAAGGCAAAATCGGATTTATATATGATGATGGGGAAGTGTCACGGTTTTATCCAAATAAAAAACAAAAATACATGTGGCACTTTTGGGGAAAACCCGAAGAACTTAAAGGTTCCTTTGTGGTGATCGGTACAAGTATGAAAACAGGAGAAAGTATACTCGTCTTTAATGCTTTGGGAGGAATAGGTCAACCTAATAACGGTGCAGACGGACATAAACCCTCATCGATGTCATTGCCATCTCCAGGTTTATGGCGATTAGATGCCTATGTAGGAGAAAAGCTTTTCGGCAGTATTGTTGTTGAAGTTCATTCGAAGTTGGTGACACGCTAACGAGGAACGATAGTACAACGATACAATATCAACGGGAAGCAGTCAGTTCAACGCTCTCAAGCGACGAGCTTTGGTACAGCGCCCATTGACTTTATCTTAAGTTCATTTTATTATATCATCATGATATATCATAATGTCTTATTAAAATGTGAGTTGAATGGAAAGGAGATCAATTACTGGTGTACGAAATGATTGTTTTAGGTTTCTTCATGCGTTACCCCATGCATGGTTACCGGATTTCAAAGATTGTTAATGATATTGTCGGACCTTATACCAAGTTCAGCAGCGGACGTCTATATCCTTTGCTTGCAAAGCTGGAACAACAGGCTTTCATTACGCCTGCCGGTGCTCCGAATGAAGATAGGCAACGAATGTTTCAAATAACAGAATCAGGTCAAAAACACTTTTTCGATGTGATTATGGACACCACTTCCAATCAGGGGGAGTACCAGAAATTATTTTGGTACAAAATCATTTTTTTTGATTTGCTGACGCAAGAACAGCGTACTTATTTGCTGGATCATTACATCAACTACTGCCAAACTCACGTGTTCTATATTCAGAGTGAATTAGATGATCTTCAACAAAGGCTTCAAAATAGCGATGGTCAACTGAGTTCGGTCATTACTGTCATGAATCGAAACATTAATTTTTGGAAGTCCGATCTTGAGTATGTTCAAAATATACGGAATCAGATCGGGGGTTAGTTTGATGTCGAATTTATCCGTGCTTAATCCTATGCCGCAGCATGTTCTCATTATCGGCGGCGGAATTGGTGGACTGTGCCTAGCCCAAGGACTGAAGCAAGCCGGTATTAGCGTAGCGGTTTACGAGAGGGACCGCACGCCAACAGCCCGCGAACAGGGCTATCGTATTCATATTGACCCGACCGGAAGCCAGGCACTGCACAGTTGTCTTCCACCTGCGCTTTGGGATGCTTTTGTTTTCACTGCAGGTGATCCAGGCGACGGTTTCGGGTTCCTGGACGAAAAGCTGCGGAAGCTAGTGCTTGTTGAAGATGAAATCGTTAAGGGGGAGGCGAACGATCCGGCAGGAGGCCACCACGCGGTTAGTAGGCTCACCCTGCGCCAGATTTTGTTGGCAGGACTAGACGATGTGATACACTTTGACAAAGAGTTTAGCCGATACGAACAATTATCAAACGGACGGGTCACTGCAGTCTTCACAGACGGTACTACGGCGAACGGCGATCTGCTTGTTGGCGTAGACGGCGCAAACTCCAGGGTACGCCGCCAATACCTTCCAAAGGCTGAGCGAGTTGACACTGGCGCCGTCGGCATAGGCGGCAAGCTCGAACTGAATGATCTTTCTCGGGCTTGGCTGCCAAACCGCATTACGAACGGGATGAACGTAATCTTGGGTCCGAAGCACTTTTTGTTCACCGCCATCTTTAACCGGCGGCGCAAGCCCGAGGAAGCGCTGAAGTTGCTCGGGGACAAGGTCAGAGCCGCAGGTCTGGACCCTGATCAGCTCTTCCGTAGCCTTGAAAACAAGGACTATATTCTGTGGGCGTTCATCACCCGCCGAGATGACCATACAATTGAAGCCGCCAACGGGCAAGGTAAAGCTTTGCAAAAGTTAGTCGGCCAGTTGATCGAAGGCTGGCATCCGGACTTACGTAAGATGATTGTTGAGACGAGCACCGACACGATCCAGGCATTCGAGTTTAAAACTTCCGTTCCGATAAAGCCATGGGAGAGCACGAATGTTACTCTGCTTGGAGACGCGATTCACAGTATGACCCCAGCTGGGGGCATTGGGGCCAATACCGCACTGCGCGACGCAAGTCTTCTCTGCCGCAAACTGATTGGCGTTAAGCAAGGAGAACACTCCCTTGTTCAGGCCATTCACAGTTATGAGGCACTGATGTTGGAGTATGGCTTTGCCGCCGTTAAGGATTCGATGCGCAATACAAAGCAGGCATTGGCCGGCCGCCTTGCTCGGATTACGGGCAAGGGCTTCCTGAGGCTATGCGGAGCTTTGCCCCCGCTGCGGCGTGCGGTGTTCAACGACCGGTGGTCCGATCAAGCTCGGGAGCAAGTTGGGCAGTAGCATAGTGTTGTTTGGTACTCAACAGCAACAGCTGATTTCTAATATTCGTTGAACTCCAAACGGATACTATAGCTCAATATTCAATCTGAACGAGGCTGCCGGCTTATGATATGCTCCCCTTAAGGTAGACAGGTGCAATAAAACCTGTTTACCGTGAGGGGATTATTTTTTGTCGAAAAAAACTATACATGGGTCTAGCACGAAGCCGCTCGACATAATGATTCTACTACAGTAGAATAATGAAATATGATTCTACAGCAGTAGAATAATGATGAACGAGGTGTATTCAGTTGATTATGAAACTATTCGATAGCGAACTTAATATCATGGAAATCTTGTGGAGAGATGGCGATACCCCCGCAAAGAGAATTGCGGAAATGACAAAAGAAAAAGTAGGTTGGAGTAAAACAACAACGTACACCATTATCAAGAGATGCCTTGATAAAGGGGCGATAGAGCGGCATGAGCCTAATTTCGTTTGCCATGCGGTTGTTACTCGAGAGCAGGCGCAAGAACACGAAACAACGGAACTGATTAATAAAATGTATGATGGCGCCCCCGACAGACTGATTGCTTCATTGTTGGGACAGAAACGACTGTCGACAGAAGAAATTAGCCGCTTGAAACGTCTTATCGATAGCATGGAATGAGGTGAGGGAATGTCGTTACTTCAACTAAGTATCTCGGCTTCCGTCTTTATACTTGCAGTTATTTTCTTACGTTCCTTGCTTATTCACAGGCTGCCTAAAATGACCTTTATGTTTCTTTGGGCTGTTGCGCTAGTTCAATTGCTTGTGCCTGTTACAGTTCAATCGCCATTTAGCATTTTTACCGCAGCGGAACATTTAAGCAGAATGTTCACAGTGCCCAAATTGATTTCTACGTCGGAAAGTTCAACATTTATTAATGGAACTACGGTAATCATGCCACCAATTACGGAACATTTGACCGCGCCGATTATGCCATTGGAGACGGCTTCACAAATATCGCCAATTGTATGGGTGTGGTTAGTTGGTTTTACGTTATGTGCTTTATTTTTTATCATTCCGCATTTAAGGTATCGCAAAATCTACAAAATGGCTGTTCCTAATAGAAATGATTTTATAAGAAAATGGCAGCATTCAAATTTGTTATGGCGAAATGTTCAAATCAGGCAACTAGATCATATTTCAACTCCGCTTACATACGGTATTTTTCGACCTGTTGTACTCTTGCCGAAAAATTTAGATTATGACGATGAGGAACAACTTGCGCTTATCCTGACCCACGAATTTACGCACATCAAGCGGTTCGACACATTAACAAAATGGATTCTTGCCGCTAGCGTATGCGTCCATTGGTTCAACCCTTTAGTATGGGTCATGTATATTCTTGCCAACCGTGATATCGAGCTATTCTGTGATGAAACAGTCATACGGAAATTCGGAGAAAACACGAAACCTACCTATGCTAGGGCAATTGTACGTTTGGAAGAAAAGAAAATCGGTTTGTCGCCGATGATGAGTAGCTTTTCCAAAAACTCGACCGAAGAAAGGATTATATCGATTATGAAAACCAAGAAAATCACGATCGCCACGATGCTGCTCGCTATTGGGCTTGTAGCCGGTGTCGTTACCATCTTCGCGACTTCTGCTTGGGATAAAACGGAAGCTGTTACGGATGTCGACAGTGCTGCAGCCGAACCTTCAGCCGAAATAGTGCCCGCATTATCTCATGGTGCCATCACTACGAATGTAGTGCCCGTATTATCTCAAGGTGCCACCATTACAGATTTAATGCCGCACGATTTAACATACAACAAGAAATATGATGTGCCGAAGTTGATAGACAGCCTTATGGAATCCAAGTATCGTGCAGTTTATATGGACAACGAAATATATCTTCGTGTCATGAGGGATAACACAATACAGATAAGCAAAGATAATGGCGAGGTTTGGAAAAAATACGATACAGATGAAGTCGATGCAAAAGATTTTGCAAAATGGCTGCTGATCAATGATCCGATTCCGGGCTATTCCATGGAAGAAGTTCAGAGTCGCTTGGCAAACGGGGCAGAAGTAAATCATTTAGTGTTTGAAAACGTAAAGGAGATGTATTTCATAATCGACAGGAACGGCGTACAGATTGAACTTATACAGCCTGAACAATTATCTTCCGTCCTGATCGACGGTCAAAGAATGATGATTACTTCCGCTATATCAGCCCAGATGCTGAAATCATTTTATGACTTGTTAGTGTCGAGCCATATACTTTCGGAAACTTTTGCAAAACAAGATTATTCGGAAAGAATTAAATATCTTGAAAAAAATATCCCTAACTTTATCGTCACGAAATAATAACTATTAACAGAACCGCTAAATACCCCAATTATTTAACTTAGGTAGTCTGATTCGACATCCCAGGGATCAAGTTCTTCACTTCCGGCAAAAATGTCGAATGACTGCCATTTGATAAGGATACCGTTATACATCGATTAATGATGAAAACTAAGTTCAGGAGATGTTATATAAGAAATGAAAACTTATGTTTGTGATTTAGAAATAACTTTGGATTTCATTGGTGGAAAATGGAAGCCGTTGATTATATATTTTTTAATAAAAGGTCCTAAACGAACCGGGGAACTGAAAACGCTTCTGCAATCCATTTCGCAGAAAATGCTCATCCAAAGCCTTAAGGAGTTAGAGCACGATAAACTGATTAGTCGAAAGGTGTATAATCAGAGACCACCTAAAGTCGAATATTCAATAACGGAAATTGGTCAGACTCTCGAACCTATGCTAAGGGCATTATGCGCTTGGGGAAAAGATTATTCGCAGAAAACACTTGAAAACGAAAGTCTCAAATAATCAAGGCGATAAGAATTGGAATGTTATTCCATATCAATCATTTGATGCGTTAGGCATAAAATATCACCTTTCAGTTACTATGTAACCAGAAGGTAAGTACTTTTCATTTAGAAACATATAACCCATAATGACTCTCGTGGCCACAAAAGCATAACCACTGTTTGTTTCACATACTTGGTGACTTAGAGGGGGACGCTAGTGCCGAGGAAATTTACGGTTCGGCTCCCGACTTAGGATATATTACGAATCATTTTTTTGGAAAAATAACTTTTGGCATCAAAGGAGATACTTTTCATGACAACACCTAAAAAACTTCTTTCAACCTATAATCTAGGAAGTCTTACCTTGAAAAACCGAGCAGTAGTTGCCCCGATGACTCGCATATCTGCCGAAAAGAATGGAAATGCAAACGATAGAATGGCGCGGTATTATCAAAGCTATGCTGCGGGTGGGTTTGGTCTTATGATTACCGAAGGAACATACCCAGATGAAGAATACAGTCAAGGATATAGTCATCAACCAGGAATCGCAAATGTTGAGCATGTCGGAGCTTGGAAACAAGTAACTGAAGCTGTTCATGCCAAGGGTGGTAAAATTATATTGCAAATTGCCCATGCTGGGGCTCTCTCTATTGGTAATATTTATAAAGAGGGGACAGTGGCTCCTTCGGTTGTGAAGCCTCACGGTGAGCAACCACAAGCATTTGGAGGTAATGGCGGCGAGTATTTAACTCCGAAGGAACTTACACTAGCAGAAATCAAAGCTATCATAGCCGGTTTTGCGGAATCAGCTTTAAGAGCCGAACAAGCAGGGTTCGACGGGGTAGAGATTCACGCGGCTGCCGGTTATTTAGTGGACGAATTTTTGACGGATTTCACAAATCTACGTCAAGATGAATATGGCGGATCAACTGAGAACCGTGTACGTTTTACAACCGAAATTATTAGAGCCGTCAAGCAAAAAGTGGGTCAACGTTTTGTTGTCGGCGTTCGAATTTCGCAAGCTAAAGCCAATTACTTTGTGCACAAGTGGGCGAATGGTGAAGAAGACGCAAGAACCATTTTCGAAGCCATTGGCGCAGAAAAGCCGGATTATATCCACATCACTGAATATAATGCCCTTTTACCGGCCTTCGGGGATAGCGGTTCGACGCTTGCTGAATTAGCGAAAAAATATGGAAAAACGACTGTTATTGCTAATGGCCAACTGGATCAGCCAGAGGATGCCGAAAGGGCGCTGGAGGCAGGTTCAGATTTGATTTCACTAGGAAAAGCGGCACTAGCTAATCATGACTGGGTTTTCAAAGCAGAGAATGGTCTTCCGATGGAATCATCTTTAGAAAATATATTGGGTCCTACTCCTAATCTAAAGGACGAAGAATTGTATGGGCATGATTTAGTGAAAAATAAATAGCCACGGATCTTCACACTGTTCAAGTGATGACCGCCCGATTACCCAAATAACAAAAACACGGCCCATAGGTCGTGTTTTTGTTATTTGGAGAACTTCATTAAAAGACAGGAATCATATTTATTCAGATTGAGGCTGTCCGCTTCATTGCATATAATGAAGGTACCACCCTTCGGGGAGATCGTTAAGGGAGGCCGCGATGAACGAGACCGTATTTGACGAACCATTATTTGCAAGCTTGAAGCCGGGCTTAACCTCGTTCTGTTACCGAATGCTAGGCTCCATGGACGATGCGGACGATGCCGTTCAGGAGACGAGTATTCGGGTCTGGCAGAGCTGGAGCACGTTCAGACAGGATTCCTCGTTCAAAACTTGGGTCTATCGGATTGCCTCCAACTTTTGCTTGGACAAGCTACGACAATCCAAACGCCGCGTGCTTCCCGTTGACCTGTTCGACCCGGCCGTCGCCATCGTCGAGCCGCGCGACACGCTGCCGGACTCTGCCTGGATCTGGCCGTCTACCGACTTTGGGGGCAGTCCGGAGGATCGGCTCGTCCGCAGAGATACCCTTCAACTGTGCTTCATCGCTCTCTTGCAGACCTTGCCTCCGCGGCAGCGTGCGGTACTCATTTTGAAGGATGTATTTGAATGGTCCTCTAAGCAGATCGCGGAAACGTTGGCGATGTCGCCGGCAGCGGTGAACAGCGCCTTGCAAAGAGCCCGAGAGACGATGGACCGGGCGCAGCTTCGCTCGGATGAGCTCAGCAGCATGGTCGTTCAACCGGATCAGCAGCTGCTGTCCCGGTATGTGGAGGCTTTCGAGCGATTCGATATTGCTGCGCTCGTCGCGTTGTTCCACGAGGAAGGCTGCATGTCGATGCCGCCCTTCGAGATGTGGATCCGCGGCAAGGAAGATTTGTCCGCCTTCTATTCGCTTACTCGCTGGCATTGCGAAGGTTCGCGATTTGTGCCCATTACGGTGAATGGCGGTTATCCGGCCTTGGCCCAGTATATGCCGGACAAAGAGGGCTCTGGCCTGGTACCCTGGGGCATTCACGTCATCGAAACCAAAGAAAATCAAATCCTGCACGTTCAAAACTTCATTCATACGCCATTATTTTCTCGATTTGGGCTGCCTGAGCGAATTGACCGATGAATTTCATCATTAGCTTACGTCTATATCATTGAGAATAACCAAACGACGAATATCATGAGAGAGGTGTCTATTTAAAATGGAATCGAGTCAACCGACGAAAGTAACCGTGCAAGCCGTCATTCAAGCCCCTGTCGAGAAGGTATGGCGCTATTGGACCGAGCGGGATCACATCACGAAGTGGAATCAAGCGTCCGCGGACTGGCATGCGCCGAGAGCCGAAAACGATCTGCGGGTCGGCGGCAAGTTTCTGACGCGGATGGAAGCGAAAGATGGCAGTATGGGCTTTGATTTTGGCGGCGTCTACGATGTCGTGAATCGGCATGAGGCGATCGGCTACACCATGGAAGACGGAAGAAGAGTGGATATTGCTTTCATCGATCAAGGGAACGAGACGAAGGTCATTGAAACGTTCGACGCGGAAAGCTCCAATCCCGTCGAGTTCCAGCAAGCAGGCTGGCAAGCGATCATGGACAATTTCCAAACCTATACCGAACAAAACTAATCATCGCGAAGAAGACGCCGGGGAAGATGCCCGGCGTCTTTCTTTTTGAACCGCGGTACGAGCGTACTCCCCGTTAGCCTTAACCTTGTGCCGCCTCTAAGTTCATGTAGTTAATGGCCCACAGATGGCCGTCCAAGTCCACGAAACCCCAATGATACATGAATCCATGATCTTCAGGTTCAGCGTGCAATTTCCCGCCCAAGGAGACCGCGGTATTCACGATTTCATCTACCTTTTCCCGGCTCTCGAAGGCCAATGCGATCGTCATCTGCGCATACTTGCTCGTATCGACGGATTCCTTCTCCGTGAGCATATTAAAGAATGTTTGATTGATCAGCATGACCTGCAGGTTGTCGCCGATCACGATGGCTACCGAATTCTCGTTATCCGGGTATTGCGGGTTGAGTTCGAATCCGAGTCCTGTGAAGAACGCTTTCGATTGTTCTACGTTTTTTACAGGCAGGTTGAAGCTCGTGAATGCGGACGTTAATGCCATTTTCAAAACACCTCTTCGTCAAATTAGTTTGAGTTCATTATGACTTCGTGTATATAGACGACAGCTGATTCGGGAATTCATCGGTCTCAACGAAAAAGGCGAAGCGAATTCCAAGCCGGTGACGGCTGAGGAAGTTACCGACGTTCAGATCGGGACTGTCAAATGAAGAGATCACCTATCTTTATTAAGCTAAATCCAGCTAATATCTTCGTCAAAATTGACACTAAGAGGTGAACTTTTCATGAGTTATACGACTTCGAATTGGAGCACTTCCGTATTGATCACGATTGACACGCAAAACGACTTTACCTTGCCAAATGCTCCTGCTGAAATTAAGGGTACCGCTGAACTAACTTCTTGCGGTAGCGCGTAAGATCACTGAGTTCACGAATCTCAAGGGGCGGCACGAAGCTGCCCTCGATGAGGCCGCATCGTAGAAGCTTGGCAATCCACTCGGCGTCTTTCATGTCTATTTTCCTACCCGGCAAATTCTTGATGTGATAGGCGTTAGCTAAGAGCAAAGAAAGGTCAAAGGCCTCGAGGACATTCCAAACCGGCTTCCAGTAGACACCTGTGCTTTCCTTGGCGACATGAGAACATTGCTGTTCCACCAGCCACTCGCCAAGCTCAAGCAAGTCTTCGGTCATTGTTCCAAACGTTCTAATTTCTCGAACAGGAGAGCGTTCTAGCGGACCTGTTAAAACACAAGCTACAACCGTTTCTTGGTGAACATCAAGGCCCGCACATCTTTTAAGAATCGCATCCATCACGTAAACTACGCTCCGATACCAAAATGGAGAACCGAATGGCAACCTGGAAAGTGAAATTTTTTTATCCGGACTCGAAGTCCTATATCCTGTGTTTCAAGGTTGCCACGTCCGTTTTTATTTCGGGGTCTAACCACCGCAAAAAGCCACGACGTCGCTCGGTTCCACTGTTTAGTATTGGAAAGTTTTAGTGAAATTAAAAAAGACTATAATAAATTTTCATCATAGCCTGTGACCCGATTCGGGTCATGAACGTTTTTATTGAAAATTCATCTTGATCCTTACGTAACGTAATGATTTATAGTGAACGTGAGAACAGGAGAAAACAAGCCTACTGCCAAAAAATCGAACAATTAAATTCGAAATCGGAGGAGAAGCAAACATGAGAAAACTCGTATTGTTCATGCATGTGTCGTTGGACGGGTATGCGTCGGATTCGAACGGAGGACTGGATTGGATTCCGTACGACGAGGAATTTGAGAAATACGCCGAGGAGATCGTAGCCGAAGTCGGCTCTCCCGTATACGGACGCACGACGTATCGGATGATGGAGAGCCACTGGCCCATGGTGCTCGACGATCCGAATGCGTCGAGGCACGATATGGAGCATGCCAAATGGGTGCAGGATGTTAAGAAGATCGTCATTTCTGGCTCTATGGATAATGCCGAATGGAACAATACGATGCTGATCAAGGACAATATCGCTGAGGAAATCAAGGCGCTCAAGGAGCAACCAGGCAAAAATCTTGTTATCTTCGGCAGTCCGGGGGCGGCGAGGACGTTGCTTGAGCTCGGCCTGATCGACGAATTCCTGCTGACGATTGGTCCGGTCATCTTGGGCAGTGGAAAATCGGCATTTCACGACTTCGGCGAGAAAATCAGGCTCAAGCTGCTGTCCAGCAGAACGCTCAAGTCGGGCATTATCGCGGCGCGCTACGAGTTGGAGAAATAGCCGTGCCGTTGCCGTTCAAGGTGTTCCACTAACAAACATGAGGCAGTTGTTCACAATCGATCGGCTGCCTCCGTTCAGCTAACGAGCAGTATAAATTAGCAATTCATAAGAAACAACCTAAGCTGAAATCTGCTAAGCTGACTTGGAGAAACACGCAATAGAAATTCTGAGTACTGCCGACACTGTCATTTGGGGACGTGGAACTTATCAGGGAACGCACAGTTATTGGCCATCTGTGTCTTTGAACCCATCAGCTTCGCAACATGAACGGAATCATGCCGAATGGATCGAAAAGACAGCCAAAATCGTTTTTTCCACGACACTGGAGAAAGTCGAATGGAACAATTCCAGATTGGTGAAAGAAAATGTCGAGGAAGAGATCCAGAACCTCAAGCAGCAGGCAGGCGTTGGAATCTAATAATTGGAGGGCGTTAATGAAATGGCTAAACTGATCTACGCTAATAACATATCTTTGGACGGGTGCATTGAGGACGAGCGCGGCAATTTCGATTGGGGGATATCCAATGACGAGACGTATGCGTTCTGGACTGGCTTCCAACGGCCGATCGGCACCTACCTATACGGGCGTCGACTCTACGAAAACATGGTGTACTGGGAGACGGCTGACGCCGGCGGCGATCAACCGGAGATAAAGCAGGAATTCGCGCAGACCTGGCGAGCGGCTGAGAAGATTGTATATTCCCGGACGCTTCAGGCAGTGTCAAGCGCCAGCACCAGGATAGAGCGCGAATTCGATCTTGATGCGATCCGGAGGCTGAAGGAGTCTTCTGCGGCCGACATTACGATTGGCGGCGCCGAGCTTGCCGGGCAGGCGATGAGCGCGGGACTGATCGACGAGTGTCATCTGCTTCTTAATCCGATTGTCTTGGGTGGAGGGAAGCGAGCATTGACGGACAACCTCAGCATGAGGCTCGAGCTGCTTGACGAGCGCCGCTTCCAAGGCGGCGTCGTTCATCTTCACTACCGCGTGATCGTCTGACCGCGACGCTGGAGTGAGATTCAGGAGTTATGCATTCGGACTTACTATAATCAAGTGAAATTACGGCGCCGGAAGTTATGAGCGGCTTCCATTTTTGAACTAACGGGACATGTTAGTTTAACACCAGCTGCCGGATCGTGCCGGCAGTTTTTTACGCTATTTTCAACGGGTAGCGATGTATGTTCTTGTCCCTCGACAATAAATGTCGGATGACAAGAATATTGTCCGATTGCCACGGGATAAAGAAGGGGGCACGTCTTGAATTTTAACCTCTGTCCAGAGAAACTGGAGGTTTCCGTGATCGCCTGAGCCGGCGTGGTGTCCGGGAAGAACCCGAATGCGACAAGGGCTCCGAGTGCTAACGCGAGGACCAGATCGATGATTCCAAGCGCATTGAACCACAATGCTGCACTTCGACCTTTACCGCGTGCGAGCTTCCGCACGACGAATGGCGCGGCGATGCTTACTGCGCTATCGCCTACCCCCGCGGGAATGGCGATAGCGGCAGGTAAGTAACCCAGAGCCATCGCAGTCAGGAATACGACGCCGACGACCCGGAACCAATGCGGATACATGAGGCTACTGATCATCGTGGGTGCCTTCAAAGTTCGCCTCACCGTGGGGACAAGAGTGAGAACCAGTAAGCCGCCTAGGAAGACTACGACTGCCGCTGGTAGCAAAGGCAACTGATGTTTACCAGTCTGGACTTGGTAGCCACCGTTGGCAGCAAAGATTGCACTGAAGGTGAACCAACTACCGAGCACGGCCGCCGCGATAAATACGAAAAGAGCGATTCCCCTATGATTCAGACCGGCTTTACTTGCACCTCGATACAGCACTACGCAAGTCATCGCCGCGATGCCAATGACACCAGCAAAGGTGATCAACCATAGATAGACAGGAAGCTCAACCATAGGATTACAGGATCGTAGCGACGAGCACAGCCTCCATATTAGCTTTGACATCTGAAAAGACAATTCATATGATCAATTAGGTTAGTATAAAAATGCAAATGGGGTCGAATGTGGATGGCGACAGCTGACTGGGCGAACAAAATTACCGAAATCACATTGTTTGTGGAAGATTTGCAACGGTCGAAGATATTCTACCAAGAGACTTTCAACCTTGCGATCATATATGAAGATGAAAGCTGTGCGGTGTTCGATTATGGGAATACCAGTATCAATCTGTTAAATCAATCGAATGCCCGCAATTTGATTGAGCCGGCGCAGGTTGGTCGCGGCGGAAATGGCGCACGGTTTCAGTTCACGATCCAAGTGCTAAACGTTGACCGGGTATGCGACGAGTTGGAATTGCGGGGCGTTAAGTTATTGAATGGACCGATAACGCGTTCCTGGGGGCGGCGGACGGCTTGTTTTGCCGATCCGGACGGGCATGTATGGGAGATTGCACAGGTGCTGTAATGAATTGGGATTAGCGGGATAGGATTGGGATGATGAACGATTCTTCGGCAATTATCGAGCAATACATGCGGACTCTGGACAGATATTCGACTCGCAAACGGGACGCAAGGTCGAGAATAAAAGCGAAGTGAAACATAACCGCGGTATCTCTAAGGAGCAAGTGAGCGTAGTCGTAGCCTACGACCGTAGCGGCAACATCATTTGCCAAACGGGCTGGATGATTATGTTCAATCGGCTTATCAACGACCATATAAAAGCCAACGCCTATAATGGTGTTGGCTTTTAATGTCGGGAGTCAAATACGGTGCCCCATTAAAAGTCGCGTAATTCGCGGCTTTTTCATTTATGGGATCAAGTGCTTGTCACTGGTCGATGTCAAGAACTTGATCCCATTACCGACGGTAGGTCTTGAATGAGGGCGGAATCAATCACTTAGCCTTTGAAGTGCTGATATTTAAGGGAGGGCTTCCGCAAAGTTCGTTATTGTGAAAGTTCGGAAGTTCAATTTAAGCAAATAGAGGGCGGCAATGATTAGAATTATGAGAAATGGGTGAGCATTAAAGGCAATTTAAGCTCAATCGCATTTTAACGGCAAACCTAGAGGAAGTCATACCTTTTAACTAATGGCGATTATATAAGGATCTTATGGCAACCTGTGGTTGCGCAGTGTTGCAACTAAATTTATCGTTACTTTCAGTACCAATTATGACAACAATGGAGTATAGATTGTAGAAAGGTCGTTGTAAAAATGATAAGGAGGGATGGAGATGCCTAATTTTTTATCCGCGATTCGTCGATATGCTCCCGCGTTTGGTTTGCTTTTGCTTGCTCCATGGGTAGGGGAATTTTTGCTTGGTACCAGCCCTATTCAGAACTTGGCAGCAGCTTTGGTACTGCTTTTACCTATGTATGGCGGAGGCGCTTTACTGATAAGGGAAGTAACTCGACGAGCAGGCCGCGGCTGGCCGACGCTGCTTATTCTTGGTGCTGCCTATGGAGTTATTGAAGCCTGTCTTATTGACCAATCCCTTTTTAATCCTTCATTCTTCGATATGGACTCGAAAAAAATCGCTCCTATCCCTCTGGTCGGAGTCAACGCCTATGACTCCCTGGCTTATATTGGAGGCCATGCTATATGGAGTATAGGTGTACCTATAGCAATTATCGAATTGTTTACCCCTTCAAGAAGGAAGGTTCCTTGGTTAGGTAAGAAAGGTCTGTTCATAACCGCTATTTTATATCTGATCGGTTGCGCTATCGTATTTTCCTTTAGCTATATTGAGGAAAAATTCATCGCATCTTCAGTTCAACTGACGAGTTCCGCCTTTATCGTGGTCGGGCTTATCACGACAGGCTTTCTTCTGAAGAGAAAAAATAGAGCTACATATAAGCCAGGTGCTCTAATAAAGCCGCTGTACCTTGGTATTGGATCGTTTGCGGTATCTAGCCTGTATTTTGCCAAACCCGAAAATTGGGGAGGCGTAACATTGGGAGTCTTTATTCTTATTGTTTCATGGTTGCTTATTAGCCGTTGGTCAAGTCATCTGAATTGGGGAATATGGCACCATTTCGCGTTAGTTGCCGGTGCTCTGCTTACCTATGCATGGGGCGGCTTTTTCATGACATGGATTTTATGGCCGAATGACAAAGTAGCTTGGATGGGCAATGTAATTTTTGCTCTATTAGCCATCGCGTTATTGAGTATATTAGCTAAGCGAATCCGGAACGTTCCAGAGTTTTGAAAGAGCCGGTTAACTTCAAGTATGGAATAGTCATACGTGCTGCATGTCATCCGTAATCGGACTATCTCCGGACCTGAGTAAAAGGTATAATAATCCCAGTTCCACTAAAGGAGGCAGCACGAATGGGGAAAGAATTAAAGTTGCCAAGAAGCAAACCGGAGGAGCAGGGCGTCGCTTCCCGATCGGTTCTTGATTTCATCGACGGCGTCGAACGAGAGAAGTTGGGTCTACATAGCTTCATCTTGTTACGGCACGGACAAGCGGTGGCGGAGGGCTGGTGGTCTCCGTACGAGCGGGAGCTGCCGCATCTGTTGTTTTCGTTAAGCAAGAGTTTTACTTCGACGGCTATCGGCTTAGCCGCGCAAGAAGGCAAGCTGTCCTTGGACGACCTCGTCATTTCGTACTTCCCCGAGGAAACGACGGAAGCGATCGCGAGCAATATGGGCGAGCTTCGAATTCGTCACTTGTTATCGATGTCGACCGGACACGCGACCGATACGATGCCTCCTATGAGGGATTCTGAGAACTGGGCGGTTACCTTCTTAAGCATGCCGATCGAGCACCCGCCGGGCACTCATTTTCTATATAACACGGGCGCGACGTATATGTTATCCGTTATCTTATACCGGGCAACCGGGGAGCAGCTTCTGGACTTCCTTCAACCGCGATTGTTCGATCCGCTTCGCATGACGGACATGACGACGATCGTTTCCCCGCAAGGGATTCACGTCGGAGGCTTCGGCATTAGCGCCAGAACGGAGGACGTCGCCAAGCTGGGCCAGTTGTATCTGCAACGCGGAATATGGGACGGCGCAAGGATACTGTCGGAGGAGTGGGTAGAGGAAGCGACTTCGAAACAGGTGTCCAACGGAGTCGATCCCGAAAACGATTGGGAGCAAGGGTACGGTTACCAATTCTGGAGAAGCCGTCACGGTTACAGAGGGGATGGGGCGTTCGGGCAATATTGCGTCGTGCTTCCTGAGCAGGATGCGGTCATCGCGATCACCTCGGGGCTGGGCAACATGGGCAAAGTTCTGGATCTCGCTTGGGAGCATCTCTTGCCGGGAATGAAACCGGAAGCTATTCCGATCGACGAAGCCGAGCAATCCATGCTGACCGAACGCTTGAAGTCACTGGCTTATGCGCCAGCGAACAAGTCGGAAACGCCATCCTCCGCCGAACGATGGTCCGGCCAGACTTACTCGATAGAATCCAACCCGGCATGCATCGAAACGCTCGCGGTATCGTTCGTCAGCGAAAATGCGGTAATCCGCTACTGCGATCACTTAGGCGAACATTCTTTGACGATCGGCAACGGGGAATGGATAAAGAACGTCATTGCTACGAGCGAAGGAGATCTCCGGGTGGCAACGGGCGGCGCATGGACAGACGATCAAACGTACGAAGTTACGACGTGGCTGATCGAGATGCCCTTCAAGGACACGTGGACGTTCCGCTTCGAGGGAAATAACCTGAATGTGGCCGTCGAACGCGAACTAAGCGTCATTCCCGGATTATCGGATTTCCTCCTGTTACCCGATTTGAAGGGTTCGTTGCAATAGGTCGATGTGGAATAGAAGGATCGCACAAAGAGGTTGCGCTTGTCTTCGGACGAAGCGCGGCCTTTTTTTGTCTTCAAACCCAACGCCTCTAACGGGATAAGTCGTCCAGTCGATTATCGCTGAACAAACAGTATCGTTCAGCAGAGAGTAGAAGAATCTTTCTTTGATATCCGGGCGGGCGGGATAACGTGGCGGCCAACTAACTAAGTGTTGCTTACTCGCAATTGTTAGAAGGAAAGTTTTATTCTTTCGCGAATTCATTAGAAATGCCTAAGTTATGAATTTCGCAAAAAAATCGCGGTAGAGCATTGGAAAGAGCATTTTAGTTTTCTATATCTTCATTGAAAGGTGATTGCGCATGAACCAAAGACCCTCAGAAGTAGAATACGCCGGGGACGCCGGGGAGTATATCCGGTTGGTGCCGGAAGGCAACATCATCGATATTCTACTCGCCCAGGAAAAGCAAATGACCGAGCTGCTGGCATCGTTGACCGAAAGCCAGAGCGCCTATCGGTATGCGGCAGGAAAATGGACGCTGAAAGAAGTCGTGGGCCACATCGCAGACAGTGAACGCGTCATGACCTACCGCCTGCTCCGATTTGCAAGAGGGGATCAGACGCCTCTGCCCGGTTACGACCAGGAGTTGTTCATACCTCCTTTCGAAAGCTGGACAACCGCGCAATTGGCCGAAGACTACCGGGCCGTACGGCAATCGACGATTACACTACTGCGTGGGTTACCGACGGAGGCGTGGTCCCGCAAGGGCACAGCCAACAACTTAAGCATTACGGTGCGCGCCCTCGCTTACGGCATCGCGGGACACGAGCTTCATCACATGGGGGTCATCCGAAATCGTTACTTGAGTTAGTCGTCCTTACTTTATGGCACATGGATTGAACGCATCCTAAAAGCGGCTCAAAAAGGCGAAATATTTTCATTCGCAATTGTCAGGAAAGTGGACGAGTTATTAATCGGTTGCATGAGCTTGCGCGTATCCAAAACAGATAATGAAGCAGAATTGGCTTACTGGATAGGACACCCATTTTGGGGGCACGGCTTTGCAACAGAAGCCGCCCAGACCATAGTGCAATTCGGCTTTGTAGGGTTGCAGTTAAATCGCATTTACGCCGCTGCGATGACGAAAAATCCAGCATCTTACAAAGTAATGAGTAAAGTTGGGATGAAATTAAAAGACACTATCCCAACACATATTTTAAAGTCTGGGATTTACGAAGACATAGTATTTTACGACTTGCACAAATCGGATTTTAGGGTGGTTTTACACAATTTTTCCGTCTATATGGGAACTATTACTATTTTAAGGGGAGTTATTTAATGACTTTAGCTCAAATATCAGATTATTTATTTTTAGGATCATTAGGTCTCCTAATCGTTACTCTTTTTGTTAAGGGTCGGGGAATGCTGGGATACATGGTAGATGAGTCAGGTGCAACAACTGATCTTCAATTAAAAGAACATAACCATTTAGAAGTAACTAAAAACCAGGATACATTCGTGAGAACTATTTTTAAATCTTATTTTGTATGGATATCAATAATTGGAATGATTACAGCTATTCTAATAACATTATAGAAATTCAAGTTAATTGGAAGATCAATATTAATAACAATTACATGAATTTCAGAAAACACCGGCATCATCTAACACCGTATTAACGTTTCGGGGATAAGGTAATATTCATAACTTTTGCGGGATTCTCCTTTAGGGAAGGATACTTTAAGTAGTGGAAAAAAACGTAAGTTTTCCACAATATTTTTTCAGAAAACGTGAGCTTGAATAGTTAAAATTCATTAATGTTAGAAAGGTTGACATATTAAATGTGTGTAGCTATACTCTTATAATCGCTGTTATACCTACCTTCCGATAAGTAAGTTTTTGCGGCGTGTTTGTATATGGGCAAAGCAAACCGGGGATCATGTTCCACGAAAGACTTTCCACGACCTGCGCCTCGTCCGCGCTACTCGGCAATGGTGCATACAGCGATTCTTGCTAATGGATTTGAAGACTTTCGTCCATGGCGTAAAGAATTAGAGGAATTTTTGAGGTCGTTCGGCCTTAATGGCAAGTGACTTGCATTTTAACCAAGAAAGCAGGAATTTAATAATGAATCTATCTAATGATAACCCGCTGTCAGTTGGAGAACATGAAGTCTATATCGAAGGTGTGCGTCAAGTTTATCATGTAGCTGGCAACGGCCCAGTTTGTTTGGTTCACTCGGGAGGACCTGGGTTTCACTGGAAGTATCTTCAGATGTCAGAGCTGGAGAAAACAATGACTATGGTGTATTTAGAACCTGTAGGAACAGGTAAGTCAGATATGCTTCCAGACGGAAACTATAGTATGCCTCGGTATGCGTTTTACGCATATAAAGTAGCCGAGCATATCGGAGCTCAAAAGTACTATTTCCTGGGTCATGCTCAAGGCGGCGGCGTTGGCATTCAATACGCTCTGGATTATCCGAACGAACTTAGCGGACTGATTCTCCAATCCAGTGCTCCAACAATGAGCATGGATCTATATATGGAGCAGTTTAAGCAAATCGAGAACTTTGCTCAACGTTGGCCTGATAACGCGGAAGCTCAAGATGCGAAGCAAGCTATGATGGATTCAAAAAACGTGAGGGACAAAGAATCGGCCTTGGCTGTTCTCCACCGCTTATTGCCTGCATACTTCGGTAACTATTGGAATGTCAAGGATAAAGTAGACAAATGGAAGGTTAATCTCGATTTCTTCGGAGACCCCAACCGCCAGCCATATGAGTGGGATGTACGAGATATCCTGCACACGATCACCACGCCAACGCTCATTCTTGTCGGTGAATATGACGTCAACTGCGGGCCGCGGTGGTCCAATGAAATGGCGGAAAAAATTCCTGAATCCCATCTTGTTGTATTCGAGCAGAGCGGCCATATGCTGCATGTTGAGCATACCGAACCATTTACGCAAGCTGTTAACGAATTTGTGACAAGAACGAAGTAGTGGGATTTTAATACGTGATATAAGCACACTCTGAGAATACAAAAAAGCAACCCGAGAAACGAGGCCACTGAAGAACTAACTGTTTTAATTTAAGCCTTAAGATGAGCGAAGAAAAAGACGACTTCTACTCCCTAAAATTGGGATATAAGTCGTCT
>NZ_QRDY01000018.1 GCF_003386205.1 Cohnella lupini | reverse complement strand
AAGAACACCAGGTTGATAGGCTCGGGGTGGAAGCGCGGTAACGTGTGCAGCTGACGAGTACTAATCGGTCGAGGGCTTATCCTAACGAATGGACATGGTAAGGCATATGTACCTCAGCATCTCTTCACCTTTGCTTGCTTCGCATCCAGTTTTCAAGATGCAAGTGCGCTTTAACGTCTTATTAATGTGGCGGTGTAGCTCAGTTGGCTAGAGCATTCGGTTCATACCCGGAGGGTCGGGGGTTCGAATCCCTTCGCCGCTACCACTGATTTCTTAATCCCATGGAGGCTTAGCTCAGCTGGGAGAGCATCTGCCTTACAAGCAGAGGGTCGGCGGTTCGATCCCGTCAGCCTCCACCATATCTTTACCCCTTAACTAGCATGGAGCTGTGGTGTAGTGGCCTAACATGCCTGCCTGTCACGCAGGAGACCGCGGGTTCGAATCCCGTCAGCTCCGCCATTATTACCCTGTTTAAGGCTCGATAGCTCAGCTGGTAGAGCAGAGGACTGAAAATCCTCGTGTCGGCGGTTCGATTCCGTCTCGAGCCACCATTTTCTTTACCCGGTTTACCAGACCGGCTTGTATTGCGGAGGATTAGCGAAGTGGCCAAACGCGGGAGACTGTAAATCTCTTCCTCACGGTTCGGTGGTTCGAATCCATCATCCTCCACCATTTTCACCCCAAAAAGTGAAGTTAAACGCTGTAGCGAATTCCAGATACTTTTCAGGGAACATGCAATAAGAGCCATTAGCTCAGTTGGTAGAGCACCTGACTTTTAATCAGGGTGTCGTAGGTTCGAGTCCTACATGGCTCACCAGTAAACAATTTCGGCAGACGCTTAGACGTCTGTTTTTTTGCGTTCACGGAATAATCGCTTCATTAATATACCGTGAAATATTAATTCCGCTAATATCCGGTAACAATGATCGTCAGGGCGTATGCCTGTAAGCGAGATGGGGGAATTTAAGTACAAACCGCCCAACCCGGAGGAACTTCTATGAATTATCTGTATGCGCTGGCATTCTCGTTTGCACTAGTAATGGTCCTTGTCCCGTTAGTTCGTCGACTCGCCGTACGGACGGGATTCGTCGATCGGCCGACGCGCCGTAAAATACACGAAGAGCCGATTCCGTTATCCGGGGGAGTCGCGATTTTCGCGGGCGTAATCGTGACATCTTTTCTGTTCATGGGACATCCTGCTTTGTTTAGGACGCTTCTAATCGGAGGAGCAACATTGGTTGCGATCGGTCTAATCGATGACGGATATAAGTCGCGAAGCCTGGAATTCCCGGTATGGCCGAGGCTCTTGGTTTACATTCTGGTCGCTTTGGTTCCTGTCTGGCAAGGCATTTCCATCCAAGGCGTATCATCGCCTTCCTCATCCGCTATGATATTGTTTTCGCCGGCAGTCGCAACGATATTCACGGTCGTATGGGTGTTCGCACTTATTAACATGCTTAACTTTATCGATGGAATAGACGGATTGGCATCTGGAGTATGCGTGATATCCTCTCTGACCTTATTCGCAGCGTCGTTAATCTCGAGCCATGCCGATACCGCATTGGTTGCTGTCGTGCTTGCGGGTTCCTGTTTGGCTTTTTTGGCGTACAACTTCCACCCCGCGCGTATTTTCATGGGGGATGCGGGAGCAACGTTTCTAGGATATACGCTTGCGGTTACCGCTATCGACGGAACGCTCAAGGGCGCAACGCTTCTATCCTTATCGGTTCCTTTGCTTGCATTGGGAGTGCCGATCCTGGATACGGTAATCGTCTTTAGCAGAAGGCTCTTGGAAGGCAAAGGATTGCACCGCGCGGACAATCTTCATACTCATCACAGTCTCATGAAGTGGGGGCTGACGCAAGTTCAAACGGTTTCATTCCTTTACCTGATTGCCGCGGTATTCTCTTTGCTGTCGATCGTCGTTCTCTTGGTGCTTCGCTAACGCTGACGATCCCCTTATAGGTGTCAAATATGTTACAATGACGCATATATCGCTTATCTGCGCTGACGAGGGGCTTCAAGAATGAATAAAACCAGGCTGCAGCAATTGGGACAACTTTTGAATGCAACCGTCGTGTCCAAGATACTGACGGCAGCGGATTGGGAGAAGGACGGCGGGAAAAGGCATCCCGAAATCGGAGACTCCGTCGATCTGAAGAAATCATGCTTAATGGTTATCCGCGTGAACGGTTCGGAGCTTCATTGCATCGAAATCGCGGCGACTTTGACTCAGGTGGAAAAACAACTTCTAGGTTGGGCCGTTCAGCAAGGTGGGACCATCCGTCCGGTTTCCGGAGCTTCGGATCTGGAAAGGCAGGCAAGGCGTCTCGGCGAGTGGATCCAACAATCCGTGACAGCGGGCGAATGGCGGGCGGAGCTTCCCGACCGCATGGAACTGAGGAATCGTCTCTTCGACGGGATGGTGCCTTTCCTGCTCCTGTGCGAACAGGTCGAGGAGAAGGAACCCTCCTACGGAGAACTGGAGAAAACGATCCGTACGTTTATTTCCGACGAAACTTTGCTCATTCCTCTAAGGGAACAAGAGTGGCTTATTCTGAGTAGCGACAGGGTGTTGACAGAGGCCGATACGGAAGGCGACGAGGTTCTCGGGCACGAGGAGACGAAAGAAGTATTATCCACGTTGGCGGAAGGCCTTCATCAGCTGATAACGGGCGAATGGGGCGGCGATTGCCACATTGCGGTGGGAGAGCCGATCGTTCCGTCCGAAAACGTCGTGCGAATAGTGGGAACGTTAAGAGAAACGATATTCCTTGGCCGCAAGTTCCACGTGGGGATGCAAATTCACTTGCCATGGCTCGTGCATTTGGAACGTCTGTTAAGCGGAATACCCGAACTCGTAAGATCGCGGTTCGTCGAAGAGATGATGGGCAGACCCGATCTATTCACCGATTCGGAAACGGTATCCACGCTTGACGCCTTCTTCTCCATGGATTGCAACGTAAGCGAAACTGCCAAAAAGCTCTACATTCACCGCAATACTTTATTGTACAGATTGGATAAAATAAAGCACGAAGCAGGCTTGGACGTACGGTCGTTTAATGATGCAGTCTTAGTCCGAATCTTATTGCTATTGTACAAAGTCACGAAAAGGAAATGAATTTTTTGTACGCTTTGTGCATAGTCAGTAAGCCCGGGTGTGAGGTAAGATAATCCTGTACCTTCAAACGAAGTTTAGGGGGAAATGTACAATGGCAGGCGTTCGCTTAGAAAAAGTGTACAAAAAATATGCTGGAACCGACAAAGCTTCGGTAACCGATTTTAACCTGGATATCCAGGACAAAGAATTTCTAGTTCTCGTTGGTCCTTCCGGTTGCGGTAAGTCGACCACTCTGCGTATGATCGCAGGTCTTGAAGAAATTTCCGAAGGCAAATTGTACATCGGCGACCGCGTCGTTAACGACGTAGCACCGAAAGATCGCGACATCGCAATGGTGTTCCAATCGTACGCTTTGTACCCTCATATGAACGTGTATCAAAACATGGCATTCGGTTTGAAATTGCGTAAATTCCGCAAGGACGAAATCGATCGCCGCGTACGCGAAGCAGCTCGCACGCTCGAAATCGAGCACTTGCTCGATCGCAAACCGAAAGCTCTTTCCGGGGGCCAACGCCAACGTGTTGCCTTGGGTCGCGCAATCGTTCGCGAACCGCAAGTATTCTTGATGGATGAGCCGCTTTCCAACTTGGATGCTAAGCTGCGTACGCAAATGCGCGCTAACATCTCCAAGCTCATGAAACGTCTTGAAACAACTTGTATCTACGTTACCCATGACCAAACGGAAGCAATGACAATGGGCGATCGCATCGTAGTTATGAAAGACGGATTCATTCAACAATCGGCAACTCCTGAAATTTTGTATAACCACCCGGTTAACCTGTTCGTAGCTGGATTCATCGGCGCTCCTTCGATGAACTTCATCACTGGTCAACTGGTTGAAGACGGCGGCTCGGTTCGTTTCCGCGCTACGGGCTTCAACGTTGAAATTCCAGAAGGCAAAGCAAAAGCGCTTCGCGCTAAAGGCTACATCGGCCGTGAGATCATTCTCGGAATTCGTCCGGAAGATTTCCACGAAGAGCCGGTATTTATCGAAGCTTCTCCGAACAGCGTCGTTAACGCAACGATCGAGGTTTCCGAGAACTTGGGTCACGAAATGTTCCTCTACTTGAACGGCTTGGGTAAAGAGAACGTAATCGCTCGCGTAGATGGCCGTGCCGGTCTTCGCGAAAACCAAAACATTAAGCTTGCCATCGACATGAACAAAATTCATGTATTCGATAAGGACTCGGAGCTTAACGTATTCGAGAACTAATATTCGATTAAAGCGGAAACCGTTCGGCCAATTGGTCGGGCGGTTTTTTTGCGAGAACGATTCGATGTATGGTAAGTACGCTGGATCGGAAAGAAATGAAGTATAAATTGCTTTGTTCGTTTTTTTTCGTTACGATAAATAGGGGAAATCAAGAAAGGAGCTGTACGATGGCTAAGAAAGTGAGAGTATCGGAGCTCGTGCAGCAATTTCACCTTGAAATTGTCGCCGGCGAAGACGGATTGCGGCGTACGATCGTGACGGACGACTTGAATCGCCCGGGCTTGGAGATGGCGGGATATTTCAATTATTATCCTGCGGACCGGGCACAAATGCTAGGTCGAACGGAGCTTGCGTTCCTTGAAACGTTAACGACGGAGGAACGGCGCGACCGCATGGAGCGTCTATGCCATGAGGAAACTCCTTGTATTATAGTTACGCGCGGATTGGATATTCCGGCGGAATTGATCGAAATCGCCAACGAGCGGCATTTTCCGGTACTGAGAAGCTCGGTCGCGACGACGATTCTGCTCAGCCGTATAACGAACTTCTTGGAGAAGAAGCTGGCTCCGTCGGCAACGATCCATGGGGTGCTCGTAGACGTATACGGAGTGGGTATGCTCATCACCGGAGGCAGCGGAATCGGTAAAAGCGAGACGGCTCTTGAGCTTGTAAAGCGAGGACATCGCTTGATCGCCGACGACGCGGTGGAAATCCGCCAAACCTCCGATAATAATCTATTCGGTACTGCACCTGACTTGATTCGCCACTTGCTCGAAATCAGGGGATTGGGTATTTTGAACGTAATGACCTTGTTCGGCGCGGGAGCGGTCCGTAATCAAACGGGTATCAGCCTTGTCGTTAAGCTCGAGAACTGGCAACAGGATAAGCAATATGACCGTTTGGGCTTGGACGAAGAAACGACCAAGATCATCGAAACGGAAGTGCCGTTGTTGACGGTTCCGGTTCGGCCTGGACGGAACTTAGCGGTTATTCTGGAAGTAGCGGCGATGAATTTCCGTCTGAAGCGGATGGGGTATAACGCGGCTCTGCAGTTCACGAATAAATTAACGGAAGCGATCTCCGACGACGAATACGAATAGATTTATTGGAGGATGACCATGTTCACTTTATTGTTGGATCCGATTGCGTTCACCCTTGGGCCGTTGACGGTGCATTGGTACGGTATCACCCTCGGTTTGGCCGCTCTGGCCGGGCTGCTGATAGCGGTGCAAGAAGGCAAACGGTTCGGACTCAGTCCGGATTTCTTCTTGGATTTGATGTTATACGGAGTGCCTTCTTCGATCATCGTGGCGCGTCTTTATTACGTTGGTTTCAAATGGGGATATTACAAGGATCATCCCGGCGAGATCATACAGATTTGGAACGGCGGCATTGCCATATACGGGGCATTGATCGGCGCATTGCTGTGCGGGTTCTTCTATATTCGCGCCAAGGGATTCGACTTCTGGCGCATAGTCGATATTTGCGCGCCTTCCCTGCTTATCGGTCAAATGATCGGACGTTGGGGCAACTTCATTAATCAAGAGGCATACGGCGGGGAAGTAGAACGTTCTTTCCTCAGCGATACCCTACATATTCCATCCTTCATCGTTAATCAGATGAACGTGCAAGGCGTTTACCACCATCCTACATTCTTATATGAATCCTTGTGGAGCTTGCTTGGATTGGTAATCTTATTCATTATTAGACGCCGGAATTTTCTTCGCGCCGGCGAACTGTTCTTCTGTTACATCATCTGGTATTCGATCGGACGGTTCTTCATCGAGGCGCTTCGTACCGATAGCTTGGCGTTTAAAGGACCGCAATGGTTGGTCGACTTATTGAGCGCTTTGTGGTCACCGATGAAGGGGTTATTCGAACAAGGTTACCTGAACCCCGATGAAGGGAACATTCGCATCTCGCAATTCCTTGCCCTCATGATTATCGTCGGCGGCATCATAATCGTCGTCGTGCGTCGTCAGTCGGGAGCGGCTAAGGAGAAGTATAACGACCCTCTTATTAATCATAAGAAAAAGGAAGCCGTAATCGCACCGCCGAAGGAAACGGAGAGCATCGAAGATGACGCAGAGAAAGAAAATCACGACCGTCCTGTTTGATCTTGACGGAACGATTATCGATACGAATGAATTGATTATCCAATCGTTCTTTCATGCTCTAAAAGGCGTCGTTCCCGAAGGCTTCGGAAGAGAGCACATTATCCCGAGCATGGGGCAACCACTAACGGTGCAACTGCAAGAGTTCTCCGGGCGGCAAGACGTAGCGTCGTTAACCCAAGCGTACAGGGAGTATAACCATTTGCGTCACGACGAGATGGTTGCTCTCTTTCCGGGCGTGTCGGAGACGGTTCGAAGGCTGCACGAGGAAGGGTTTCGTCTCGGGATCGTCACGACGAAGATGAGATCTACGACGCTTAGGGCGCTGGAATTGTTAGGCTTACTTCAGTACATGGATACAATCGTGACTCTGGATGACGTGGAGAATGCAAAGCCGCACCCGGAGCCGGTAGCAAAGGCCGTTCAAGCTCTAGGCTCTGATCCGGCGCAAACGCTAATGGTCGGAGACAGCTCCGTAGACATCAAGTCCGCTATCGCGGCGGGTGCTATTCCTGTGGGCGTCGCTTGGTCGTTAAAGGGAGAGCGTCATTTATTAGAGTCCGGTGCCGAGCATATGCTGCACGAGATGGACGAGCTTCTAGATCTATGCGGAATTGAAGGTGTAGGCGGTTGAGAAACGTAGAGCGATATCCGGTGGAAGGACCGAATGCGCTTTGGCAAATGTATCGAACCGTCTCGCGGTTCAAGGCTGTTCGCAATTTCATGTTCATTCAATTGAGCCGATACTGCCCGAGCTTGCCGGTGAAAAATTGGATCTACAGACGTGTCCTCGGCATGAAGGTGGGACGCCATACGGCGTTCGCGCTCATGGTGATGGTCGACGTCTTTTTTCCTGAGCGGATCACGATCGGGGACAATTCGATCATCGGATACAACTCGACTCTTCTTACGCACGAATATCTCATTAAGGAATATAGACTTGGAGATATCCATATCGGTTCGAACGTCATGATCGGAGCAAACGTAACGATTCTTCCGGGCGTGACGATCGGAGACGGGGCAGTCGTGGCGGCCGGATCGGTCGTCCATAAGGACGTTGCGCCTAATGCTCGCGTGGGAGGCAACCCGATAAGGGAGTTTTAACGGAAAGGTAGTCGCATTAAGGAGAGAAGTCGAACATGTCCGGCAAGCGATTCCGCCAATTTATAATGTTTCTGTGTCTCATCCCGTTATTCTTAAGCTTCACGTATTGCTATCGAATTAACGAGTCTACTTATCGACCCATGCAAGAGCAGCTTGAGACCGTATTATCTAACGAGAAAATCAAGGACGCGTATGACGTCATCGTGGCGGGGACGGATCCGGAAGGCGTCATGGCCGCTATTTCCGCGGCGCGTAACGGCCTTAAGGTACTGTTGGCGGATAATAGGGATCGCCCTATTCTTGGCGGCTTAATGACCTTAGGCTGGCTTAACTCGTTGGACCTCAACAAAGCGCCGGTCTCTTACCGTTTCTGGAACAAGCCGGTCTACTTGAATCGAGGATTATTTCAGGAATGGCATAACGGAATCGGGGGATCTTCGTTCGACGTTAACCATGCCGCGAATTTATTCCATCGCATGGTGGCGGCGGAACCGAACATCGATCTATTAATGAACGTCCGACAAATAGAACCCGTAACGGCCTTGAATAAAGTTGTCGGCATGCATATCGTTAAGGCTGACGGTTCGGATTTAGAAATCCATTCGAAATTCGTCATCGACGCGACGCAAGACGCGGATATCGCCGTAGCCGCAGGGGCGGAATATACGACCGGTCGCGAAGACCTCGGCGAGTCGGATGCGCAGATGGCGGTTACGCTGGTCTTTAAGCTGAGCGGGGTCACGAATGACATATGGAATGCCCTCAAACGTCATGAGAATACGGGTTATGACGATCGAAGCATATGGGGATATCAGGACGCCCGTGAATATAAGTCCTCCGATCCGAGCAGGGTCAAAATCCGCAGCTTGAATATGGGGCGGCAGGATGGAGATACCTTGCTCATCAATTCTATGCAAATCTACGGCGTCAATCCGCTCGATCCGGCTTCGGTGAAGGACGGCCTAAGATTGGGAGAGACAGAAGCGCCGCTTATCGTTGATTTTCTGAAGAAGAAATTCAAGGAATTCCGCAAGCTGGAATATGCGGGAACGGCTCCCGAGCTATACGTTAGGGAAACCCGGCATATTCGCGGAGAATACCGGTTGAGCATGGCTGATTTGATGGAAAACCGGGATCAGTGGGACGCGATTGCTTACGGCGCGTACGAAGTGGACATCCAGAGCTTAAACGCGAGCAGTAAAGGCTCGATTCTTATGGTGCCCGAACAATACGGAGTTCCGTTCCGTTGCTTGGTACCGCTTAAGGTAGACGGACTGCTCGTCGTCGGAAGATCCGCTAGCTTCGATACGCTTCCACATGGAAGCGCACGGGTCATGCCTCTCGGCATGGCAACGGGAGAAGCGGCTGGAGCGGCGGTAAAGCTTGCGCTCGATCTCGATCTCAGCTTGAGAGAGTTATCGCGTTCAAAGACGGGGATCTCGGAGCTTCGGCATCGGCTGGAATCCAATGGCATGGATCTGCGGATGAGAAGTTTCCCGACTCCTGCATACGCCAAACACAAGGATTATAAAGGGTTACTGGCGGCGACAAGCCTATCACTGACCATCGGGGGTTACTCCAACGATGGCTGGGAGCTTGATAAGGCATCGAGCCCGAGGAGATTTGCAAATGTAGTCCGTATCGTCCAGAAGAGATACCCGGAATTTTTCCCGGAGCCGTTGAAGGCGTCGATAATATCAGGACAATCGCGGGAGGATCCGCTCGATCTGGAGAGCGCCGCGCGCATGATCGTCGCAGCCGCGGGTCTTTCCGCCGGATCCGGAGAAGCTATTCAAACCATTACCGAGCGGGGATGGATTCGCGAGGATACCGTTCGCAAGCTTATCGTCGATCCTAGTAAGCTTACGAACGGGGATACGTTCACGATCATTCGCGATTTGATGGAATACGGATTAGGAATAACGTTCGAGTGACGGTGTAGAAGCTTTCAGAGAGCCGCTTGGTGCCGGAAACGGCATTAGGCGGCTTTGACGTATCGGACATAGAACCAGTTCAGGACTCGTACGATGAGCACGGCCGAGAATATGGCGAGTAGAGGCATGACGGTGAAATTATACCGGTATTCAGGCACGAACAGAAGCCGAAGAGCCGACATTACGACAACGACTACGGTAAGAGCGGTTAAGGGACGTCGCCAATGGCGGAGGCAAGCTAGCATAGATAGCAAAGACGATATAACCAAGCCGACATGGAAGGCTCCGCCGAAAGGGATCGGGCGATAACGAGGCGTATGGCCGCTTCCGACGAACATATTGGAATAGATGTAATAGAGCTTGCCGACCGTGTACCATTTGACGAACGTCCAGGTATGCTCGGTGAACCCGAATTTCAAACGCTCTAAAGCGTACTGACGTTGGGTCATCCCCGCTCGATCCACCATGTTGTCGTTATAGTTTTTACCGGGAAAGGTCCCCGCCGCGAAAGGATTGGTCTGCGTTGCCGTCAAGACAACGCGATGAAGAGTGGCGATATTGCGTATCCACCAAGGCGACATGACGATGCATAGACCGATTAGGGCGATGAGCAAAGGTTTCCAAAACTGGCGATCGCGAGTCCACAATCCGTAAAATAAATAAATCGGAACGCAAAGAGGCATGAACTCGGGGCGAACGAGCGAGGTTAGGCCAAGCAGCGCCCCGGCTAATCCTGCATGCAAGAGGCGTCGAGACTCGAAGGCTATCAATTGCACGTAGAGATATAGCATAAGCAGAAAGGCCGCGGGTACTTCGGTTAAGATCGCGCCGTTCGTCCAGACGAAGGCCGGGTAGATCGCGACCAAGAACGAGGCAGCCAGCGCTACGAACGCCCCGGCTACTCTACGAGCGATTAGGAAGACAAGACATAAGGTAGCCAAACTAAGAAGAACGTTCAGATACCTAAGGTATGGAAACGGTTCGCGGACCTTATAATCGACTATTCGATATACGGCGGCCATGATCAAAGGAAGGCCCGGAGTTACCTTGGCGTTCGGCTCGAGGCTCTTGTAAGCGTAGATTCCATGCTCCAAAAGCTGGCGAACCATGATATCGTAGTATTTGGAATCATGGGTGACCAAATGATAGACGGATACCAAGAAGTCGAAGCGCAGCCATGCGGCTAACAGAAAAATGCCGGCAAACGCGATCCCGATCTTGTAGTTAGAAGCCATCGATAATCTCTCCTGCCGCGTACCGGAATTATTTCCAACTGAGAACGGTAATGCCGGCCAATACGATACCTGCGCCGATCCAACGGTTAAGAGGAACACTCTCTTTGAATAAATAGAAGGCGATGAAAAGAGCGAACACGTAGGCGCAGCTTTGCATGGGATAGGCGATGCTCAACGGCAGCCGCGATAAGACGTAGAGCCAAAGAACGGTGGCCAAACCGTAGAGGACGATACCCAGAAGGATAAAGGGGGACGTCATCACCTCGAACCCGTTGCCAAGGCGAAGGCCGCCGGCTTTTTCCAGTCCTATTTTCCAAACCGTCTGACCGACGACCAGAAGCACTATGTTCGCGAACAAGATGAGGTAGACCATCATTTAGCGGGTGTTCGCTTTCTCATAGAGCTCGTGCTCGTGCTTCATGAGGCCCAATTCCTGAGTAAGAAGTACGATGCGTTCCGTTAACTTGGACACGACTACGGTCAAATGCAAGATCAAGACAAAGCTGAGCGTAATCCCGACCAGAAAAAGAAGAGATGGCGCATAGACGATTCGAGCATAGGATGCAAGTTGCTCCAGCCAGCCGGTGTTCATGGATAGGACAAGCATGACTACGCCGAATAGCAGCCATAACAAGCAGTATTGTTCTTTGATCACCCTTCTTCGGCCGAGGTGCATGACGAAGAGAATAAGCGATAAGCTGAGCATCATCGATAGAATTTGGATTCTCTCCATGGACGTTCCTCCTCGTTAACGAAAGCTTTTTATCATAATGGATAACGTGACCTTCAACATGTAGTACATAGACCGTATTGGCGTAATGGAAGAGCGGCCGGCTTGCCTTCGATCCATCTCGACCGGAACCTCGAGGATGCGGAGTCGATGCTTCTTAAGAAGAACGAGCGAATCCACTTCCGGATAGTCGGTGGAATAGTCGCGCGCGAACAGCTCGATTCCCCGGCGGTTGACCGCTCGGAAGCCGGAGGTAGGGTCGGTGACGGACTGGCGGACGAACAGGCTGACGAGCTTGGACAGGATGAAGATTCCTACGCGGCGCCCCAACGTCGAACGATAGCTCGTCTTCTCCAAGAATCGGGATCCCAGCACCATATCGGCTCGGCCATCCACGATCGGTTGAATGATTTTGGCTAGTTCCTCCGGCTTGTGTTGCCCGTCCGCATCGACTTGCACGGCGATCTTGAAACCTTTTCTGGCGCAATATAAGTAGCCCGTCTGTACGGCGCCGCCAATACCAAGATTGTGCGGAAGCGTTACGACGCGTGCCCCGGCCGCGGCGGCGACTTCCGCCGTAAGATCGGAGGAGCCATCGTTGACGACGAGTACCGTGAAGTCCGGATAACGGCGAAGCAAGGCATGGATGACGTACGGGATGCTGATTTCTTCGTTGAAGGCGGGGATAACGATGCAAATTCCCGACGAATCAGAGGTCATGCGGACTGTCCTTTCGGCTGATCGCTATCCTTGTCTAACGCTCCGAACGATGGGATTGACTGAGCGAAACCGACATGGTAATATACGACTAACCTCTTTATTTTGGCAGCATGGTAACTTGGTAGCACTTTAACGCATTAAACTATAATAGATGTGATTGATAAAGAAAAGCCTTGAAGAAAGCGATAACGACTTTACGGGATAGAAACGAGGAAAAGCAGCATGACGAAACCGAAAGTATTCGAGAAACCGACGGGCGTGAAAGACTATTTGCCGCACGCGGTCGCCAAGATGCGCCGAATCGAGCGCAGCGTTCTGGAGTGCATGCGCCTATGGGGATACGATCAGATCATGACGCCGACGATGGAATATTACGATACGGTAGGAGTGGCCAGCGCGACTTCGGATCAGAAGCTGTTTAAGCTGCTTAACCAACGCGGGACGACGATCGTTCTACGATCGGACATGACGGCTCCGATTGCCCGGGTAGTCGGATCTCTGCTGAAGGATAAACCTTTTCCGATTCGCTTGAGCTACCATGGCAACGTATTTCGGGCATTCGAAGAAGAAGGCGGTCGCGAAGCCGAGTTCCTCCAGACAGGCGTCGAATTGGTCGGCGATTCTTCACCGGAAGCGGATGCCGAGGTGATTGCCTTGGCGATCGCATCGCTGCAGGCGGCGGGAGTGCCTTCCTTCAAGATCGCGATGGGCCATGTCGGTTTCCTTAACGGATTGTTCCAAGAAACGCTACCCGGCCGGGAAAGCGAGCAGGAAGCGCTGAAGGCGTGTTTGCTGCAACGGGACCATGTCGGCTATCGGGACGTCATCCGCAAGCTGTCGCTGGATGCCGCTTGGCAGCGCGAGCTCGAAGATATCCTTCGCCTTCGCGGCGGGCAGGAAGTATGCGCGCAAGCGCTGGAGCTGAGCGCGAACGAGAGCGCGCAGGCAGCGATCAAGCATCTTTGCGAAGTGTGGGACGTTCTTGAAGCATACGGCATACAGGAGCACGTTCTGATCGATTTGACGATGATTGGAGATTTTTCCTATTATACGGGAATGACTTTCGAAGGTTATGCTTCTCATTTGGGATTCCCAGTATGCAGCGGCGGTCGATACGATAATTTGCTGGCGCAATTCGGGAGGCCGGCGCAGGCGACGGGCTTCGCCCTGAAAACGACCCGTATCCTCGAAGTCGTGGAAGATACGGCCGACGAGGGGGAACGGACCTTGATCGTGTACGAGCAAGAGTTTCGGCGTGAAGCGCTGCAGGATGCCGCTCGTCGGCGCGTTGCAGGTGAGTCAGTTCTGGCCGTTCTTGAAACATCGGAAGAAGATTCGGAGTTGATCGCGGCTAAAGCGTGGAACCGGAGCGGAGCGTTCTTATATCATGGAACTTCGTACAACCAATTGGTGCTTATAGGCAAGAAATCGGAGGGGTTGGCATGACTGTAAACGGAGGAATGAGCGTGGCGAATAGCGGCATTCTGAAGGTCGCCATGCCGAAGGGACGTATCTATAAGCAGGCCAGTAAGCTGTTCCGGCAAGCGGGACTTCCGATTCCGGAAGATTTCGACGATTCGCGCAGATTAATCATCCAGGTGCCGGAAGCGAACATGGAATTCATCATGGCCAAGCCGGTCGATGTGCCGACTTACGTGGAGTACGGGGTCGCGGATATCGGGATCGTGGGCAAAGACGTGCTCATGGAAGAAAACAAGGACGTCTACGAGCTGCTCGATCTCGGCATCGCCAAATGCCGGATGTCGGTTATCGGAATGCCGGATTGGAAGCCGGTAATCCATCCGCGAGTCGCGACGAAATATCCGAGCGTGGCTTCCCAATATTTCCGCGAGCAGGGGCAGCAGGTCGAAGTGATCAAGCTGAACGGCTCGATCGAGCTTGCGCCGCTGATCGGATTGGCCGATCGCATCGTGGATATGGTGGAAACGGGGCAGACGCTGAGGGAGAACGGACTCGTGGAGATGGAGACGCTGTTCCAAGTGACGAGCAGATTGATCGCGAACCGCGTGAGCTATAGGCTTAAGAATACGGCGATCCAAGAGCTGTGCGATCGGTTAGGCGTGGCGATATCGGAGAGGGTTTAGGGATGAGCAAGGATAGAACAAGGATAGAGGATTGGAGAGTTGGCGATGTATGTAGGGAAAGCTTCCGATTTCCGGCTGGAGCGGGAAAGCGAATACGGCTCTCCGGAGCAGAACGCGGCGGTCAAGGAAATCGTGAACGCGGTTCGGCTCGAGGGCGATGAAGCCCTTCTTAGATTTACGGAGGAATTCGATAAAGTCGCGCTGAAGCCGGGGCAGTTAAGGGTTACGGACGAAGAGATCCAAGGAGCATACGCGCTTGTGGAGCCGGAGTTTTTGAGCGCGCTGCGGCAAGCGGCCGCGAACATAACGGCGTTCCATGAGAAGCAGAAGCGCGGAACATGGATCGACGTTGCCGAAGACGGCACGATGCTGGGCATGGTGCTCCGGCCGCTGAGGCGGGTAGGGCTCTACGTGCCCGGAGGCAAGGCGGCGTATCCGTCGTCCGTGCTGATGAACGTGCTTCCGGCGAGGGTGGCCGGCGTGCCGGAGATCGTGATGGTGACGCCGCCGTCGACCGGCGGCAAGGAAGGCATCGACCCGTACATTCTGGTGGCGGCCGCGGAAGCGGGCGTGACGGAGATGTACCGGGTCGGAGGGGCGCAGGCGGTAGCTGCGCTGGCTTACGGGACGGCGAGCATTCCCGCCGTCGACAAGGTCTGCGGGCCCGGCAACATCTACGTGGCGCTGGCGAAACGCGCCGTGTACGGCGCGGTCGACATCGACAGCATCGCCGGCCCGAGCGAGATCGTCGTGCTGGCGGATGACAGCGCGGATCCGCGGTATATCGCCGCGGATATGCTGTCGCAAGCGGAGCACGATGAGATGGCGTCGGCGGTGCTCGTCACGCCGTCGCAGGGGCTAGCCGACGCGGTCGCGTCGGAGCTGGAGCGGCAGGTGGCTACGCTGCCGCGGGTCGAGATTGCTCGGCGCTCGCTCGAGCAATACGGCGCGATCTTGGTCGTCGACAGCCTGGACGAAGGACTGGACGTCGTGAACAAGCTGGCGCCGGAACATCTGGAAGTGATGACGGAGGATCCGCTCGATCTGCTCGGAAGAATCGAGACGGCGGGAGCGATATTCCTGGGGCCGTACAGCTCCGAGCCGGTAGGAGATTATTTCGCCGGTCCGAACCACATTCTGCCGACGAACGGAACCGCACGGTTCTCCTCGCCGCTGAACGTGGACGATTTTCTGAAGAAATCCAGCTTGATCCGATATAGTAAGAAGGCGTTGTTCAGAGACGCGGCAGGAATTGCCACGCTCGCCCGCCACGAGGGACTGGAAGGCCATGCCCGCGCGGTGGAAATCAGATTGGAAGGCAGGGACGCAAAGTGAGCGAAGATCAAGCAAAAGCAGGCCGCAGCGCGGCGGTATCCCGCAAGACGAACGAAACGGACATTCAGCTATCCTTGGGCGTTGACGGAACCGGTGCGGTTTCCATCGAAACCGACGTCCCGTTCTTGAACCATATGCTTGATTTGTTTGCCAAGCATGGACAATTCGATCTGAAGGTCGAGGCTCGCGGCGACGTAGACATCGACGATCATCACACCGTCGAGGATATCGGAATCTGCCTAGGTCAGGTGCTTCGCGAAGCGCTTGGAGACAAAGCCGGCATTAAACGTTACGCCAGCGTGTTCGTGCCGATGGACGAAGCGCTTGCGCAAGTCGTTATCGACATTAGCAACCGTCCTCATTTCGAATTACGGGCCGATTTCCCTGCCGCAACGGTTGGAAGCTTCTCGTCGGAGCTCGTTCACGAGTTTCTGTGGAAGCTAGCTTTAGAAGCGCGTATCACCTTGCACGTTATCGTCCACTATGGACGCAATACGCATCACATGATCGAGGCGGTATTCAAGGCGCTCGGGCGCGCCCTCGACGAGGCGACCTCGATCGACCCGCGCGTGAAAGGCGTACCTTCCACCAAAGGAGTGTTGTAAGTGATCGCCATTATCGACTACGGCATGGGGAACCTGCATAGCGTCAGCAAAGCCGTAGAAAGGCTGGGCCGCGACATGGTCGTGACCTCCGACCCGGAGGCGATTCTCGCCGCCGACGGAGCGATTCTTCCCGGCGTCGGAGCGTTCGGCGACGCGATGGCCAACCTGCGCGGCACGGGACTGGCGGATGTGGTGCAGGCTTATGCGGCATCCGGGAAGCCGTTGCTCGGTATTTGTCTCGGCATGCAGTTGCTGTTCACGGAAGGCGAAGAGCACGGAGTTCACCGAGGCTTGGATTTGCTTCCGGGCCGCGTCGTCCGTTTCCAAGGCGACTATAAGGTGCCGCATATGGGATGGAACGAGCTGACGTTCAAGCAGACGAGCCCGTTGCTCGAGGGAGTGGATCCTGGACACGTCTACTTCGTGCATTCCTACCATGCGTTGCCCGAGCAAAGCTCGGATTTACTGGCGGTTGCGGATTATCACCAGCCGGTGACGGCCATCGTGGGAAGAGGCAATCTGTTCGGGATGCAATTCCATCCGGAGAAGAGCGGCGATCTCGGCATGGCTCTGCTCCGCAACTTCACTGATCTGACAGGCGCGAAGCGAAAATGACAATAAAGGACTGAGGGCTTTGAGGTTCAGACCTTGCATCGATATTCATCAAGGAAAAGTGAAGCAGATCGTCGGGGAAACGCTGCAAGCGGACGCCTCGAAGGTCGTGGAGAACTTCGTCTCCGAACGGGGGGCGGACTACTTTGCTTCGTTGTATAAGCAAGACGGATTAACCGGCGGGCATATCATCATGCTCGGCGAAGGCAACAGAGAGGCGGCTTTGTCCGCGCTGCGGGCTTATCCCGGCGGTTTGCAGATCGGCGGCGGGATAACGGCGGACAACGCGGCAGCTTACTTAAGCGAAGGGGCTTCGCACGTCATCGTTACTTCGTACGTATTTCGGGACGGTCGGCTGCAGATGGATAACCTGCGGCGGATCGTTTCGGAGGTCGGCCGGGAACGTCTCGTGCTCGACCTTAGCTGCAAGGAACGCGATGGCAAATGGTACGTGGTGACGAACCAATGGACAAAGTTCAGCGACCTGGAAGTGAACGAAGAGAACGTTCGGGAGCTGGAAAGCTACTGCGACGAGTTTCTGATCCATGCCGTCGACGTCGAGGGGAAGCGGGAAGGCGTCCAGGAGAAGCTGGCGGAGAAGCTTGCCGAATGGGCGACAATTCCGGCCACGTACGCGGGCGGAGCGCGCTCGATCGCGGACTTGGAACGATTCCGCGAGTTGACGGACGGCAAGCTGGACATTACGATCGGCAGCGCTCTCGATATTTTCGGAGGGGCGTTGCCTTACAGCGAAGTCGTTGCTTATTGCGATCCGTCGCAATCGCGATAACGTACTAAAAGGGGGGAACGCCGCATGTTAGCGAAAAGAATCATCCCGTGCTTGGACGTAAAGGACGGACGGGTCGTGAAAGGCGTTAATTTCGTGAACCTGCGGGATGCCGGAGACCCGGTGGAGCTCGCGGCCATCTACGATCGCGAAGGCGCGGATGAGCTTGTGTTCCTGGATATCTCGGCTTCCGTAGAGGGCCGGGCGACGATGGTGGATGTCGTTCGCCGGACCGCCGGCGAAATCACGATTCCGTTCACGGTCGGCGGCGGCATATCAGCGGTCGAAGACATGAAGCGGCTGTTGAGAGCCGGAGCGGACAAAATCGGCATTAACACGGCGGCGATCCGCAATCCGGATCTGATTACGGACGGCTCGAGAACCTTCGGGACGCAGTGTATCGTCGTCGCGATCGACGCGAAGTATAACGCGGAATGGGGCGAGTGGGAAGTATTCACCCACGGCGGCCGCAACGCGACGGGCATTCGCGCGATCGAATGGGCGCGCGAGGCAGAACGCCGAGGTGCGGGTGAGCTACTTCTCACCAGCATGGACGCGGACGGAACGAAGGACGGTTTCGATATCAAGCTGACGAGCGCGGTTTCCGGCAGCGTCGGTATTCCGGTAATCGCCTCCGGGGGAGCTGGGAATGCCGGGCACTTCGCGGACGTGTTCGCGGAGGGGCTTGCCGACGCCGCGCTGGCCGCGAGTATTTTCCACTACAAGGAAGTATCGGTGCAAGAAGTGAAGACCGCCTTGCACGGTAAAGGAGTGAACGTTCGATGACGCAATCGCAGCATTTATGGGAGCAAATCAAGTGGAGCGCGGATGGGCTGGTTCCAGCCGTCGTTCAGGACGCCTTGAGCAAAGAAGTGTTGATGCTGGCATATATGAACGAAGAGTCCCTTCGGTTATCTCTGGAGAGCGGGCAAACTTGGTTCTGGAGCCGATCACGCGGCGAGCTATGGAATAAAGGGGCGACTAGCGGCAATACGCAGCAAATCGTTTCCTTGCACTACGACTGCGACGGCGATACGCTGCTCGTGAAAGTCAACCAGAAAGGCCCGGCGTGTCATACGGGAGCTTATAGCTGCTTCTACCGCGACGGATCGTTGACCGGCGAAGCGCAAGCGTCTCCGGCTCCGGTAGAAGACCGGTTCGGCCCGTTGAGCCGCCTCGAAGCGACGATCGCGCAGAGGGACGCGGAGCGTCCGGAAGGCGCTTATACGACCTATCTGTTCGAGAAGGGCGTCGACAAAATCCTGAAGAAGGTCGGAGAGGAAACGGCGGAAGTCATCATCGCGGCGAAGAACCGCGACCAAGACGAGCTTCGTTGCGAAGCGGCCGACCTGATCTTCCACCTGATGGTTCTTCTGCGCGAGCAAGGCATCCCGTTCGACGGCGTCCTGCAGGAGCTCGAATTCCGGCATAGGAAGCCGGTTAAGAAAGACTAGGTGAAGACGATGACCTCGAAAGGCATGCCTATCGACTACCATACGCACAATTATCGTTGCGGCCACGCGGTCGGAACGTTGGAAGAGTACGTCCTGAGCGCCATAGACCAAGGACTGGAGCAAATCGGGCTATCCGATCATATGCCGCTCATCCACGTTAGCCCCGAGGAGCATCCCGACATCGCGATGTCGATGGAGGAGCTCCCGCGTTATGTGGAGGAATGCTTGCGCTTGCAGGAGAAATATAAGGACCGGATAGCCGTTAGAGTCGGCCTCGAGGGGGACTTCATAGAAGGCTACGAAGAGAAGATCGAAGCCATCGTGAATGGTTATCCTTGGGATTACGTGATCGGCTCCGTCCATTTTCTGGGAACGTGGGATGTGACGGATTTCCGACAAGTTCATCAGTGGGAAGGCCGGAGCGTCATAGGCGCATACGAGCAATATTTCGATGCGATACAGAAAGCGGCCGCCACCGGGTTGTACGATTACATCGGTCACGTCGATGCGATCAAGCGTTTCGGATTCCGTCCGGAAGAAGACGCGACCCCCTTGGAAAACGCCGCCCTGCAAGCGATTAAGCAACATGACGTGGCTTTCGAGCTGAATGCCGCGGGCATTCACGCGCCTTGCAAAGAGATGTATCCGTCCTTAAGAATGCTGGAACGCGCGAAGGCTTACGACATCCCGGTAACCTTCGGTTCGGACGCCCATCATCCCGACAAAGTCGGACAAAAAGGGACAGATGCCCGAACGATGCTGAAAAACGCCGGATACGCGCAAATAGCTACGTTTGAGCGGCGTAAACGGGTTATGAAACCTTATTGAATTATATCCGTACTCCTGTATAATGATGCTTGACTAAGTAGCATGAATGACGGTTTTCGACACGTGAATGTGTTGAAGAGCTAAATTTGGAGGGGCACATGTATAGCAGCAGCAAGCTTCGTATCTTTTCGGGATCATCCAATCCGTTATTGGCCAGCAAGATCGCCGAGAATCTCGGATTACCGCTCGGGAAAATCAAACTTTCCCGGTTCAAGAGCGGCGAAGTGTACGTTCACTTCGAGGAGACGATTCGCAATTGCGACGTTTTCCTAGTCCAATCGTTATCGCATCCGATCAATGACTATTTCGTTGAGTTGCTGGTCATGATCGATGCAGCGAAAAGGGCATCCGCCCGCACCATCAATGTCGTACTGCCTTATTACGGCTATGCCCGGCAAGAACGCAAAGCCGCTCCGCGCGAGCCGATCTCCGCGAAGATGGTTGCCGATGTCTTGACGACGGTGGGCGCGCACCGGATCGTAACGATTGACCTGCATGCTCCGGCTATACAAGGCTTCTTTAATATCCCGGTAGATCACTTGACCGCACTGGACTTAATCAGCGATTACTTGAAGGCCAAAGACATTCGCAACCCGGTCGTCGTTTCTCCGGATGCGGGACGCGCGTCGACGGCCGAGAAGCTCGCGAACCAGTTGGATTGCGCCTTCGCCATCATGATCAAGAAACGTCCGGCGCATAACGAATCCGTTATTACTCACGTCATCGGAGACGTGGAAGGATACACGCCTATCATTATCGAAGACATGATCGATACCGGAACGACGATCGTGAACGTCGTGGAAGGACTGAAGGAACGCGGCGCGGAAGACGTATTCGTATGCGCGACGCATCCGTTGTTCTCGGGGCCTGCCCTGCAGCGGCTCGATCATCCGAATATCAAGGAGGTCGTCGTTACGGACTCCATCCTGTTGCCCGAAGAACGTTCCTCGCGCTTCAAGGTCATCACTGTAGCGCCGATGCTGGCGGAAGCCACGCGCATCATCATGGAGGGCGGCTCGATAAGCACGTTGTTCAAGAACGCCGGCGTTTAATTAAATTCCGGTAACTTAGAGGGGTGTCCCGAAGGCCGATAAGGCCCTGGCGGACACCCCTTTATTTATTTAAGGACGCGGTCGTTCCCGACTTCCAGCAGAGTCTTATTTTATGGATGGCGTATGCTGTGTTATAATCGTGGTTGATGGAGTTCCAGAACAACTAGGAGGTGCCTTGCCGATGAGTCAGCGGAAACGTGCGGCCAATCCCCGACGTCCCAAAGTGATCCCGATGCGTCTGGACGCGACCTTTTTCTTCGAACGTGCCGTGCAGTCGCTGGATCGTTACCACTACGACAAGGCACTTAAATATTTTCGCCGAGCGGTGGAGTACGAGCCGGAGAACCCGGTTAATCACTGCAATATGGCGGGGATTCTGTCCGAAATGGGAAGGTACGAGGAGTCGAACGTCATTCTGCGCTCGGTATTGGATCAGATCGATCCGGCTATGACCGAATGCTACTATTATTTAGCCAATAATTACGCCAATATGGAGCTGTACGAAGCTGCCGAGGAGGCGCTTGTCCGATACCTCGAGAACGACCTGGAAGGGCAATTCCTTGACGAGTCGGATGAATTGCTCGATCTGCTTAATTACGAGCTGAACCGGCCGACGAAGCTTGTCACCATAAAGGCGAAAGAAAACATATACGCGCACGACAAAGCCCGCGAACTGCTGGAAGCGGGCAGATTCGCGGAAGCGGTCAGCATGCTGGAAGAAATTATCGGACGCGAGCCGGATTTCTTGGCGGCGAGAAATAACCTGGGGCTGGCATACTATTATATGGGCCAATTCGAGAAATCGGTGACCACCATTACCGAAGTGCTCGAGGCGGAACCCGGCAATTTGCACGCCCTGTGCAATCTCGCGATCTTCTATCAGCATTCCAATCAGGAAGGTCCATTGCATTCGTTGATCGAGAAGCTCAACAAGACGGTGCCGTTCCATCCGGAGCACGTGTTCAAGATGGCAACGACGCTCGGAATCGTCGGGGAGCACCGCGAGGCTTATATCCACTTCCGCCGGTTACTCAAGACGGGCGAACTGTCCGGGGAGCCTAGCCTTCACCATTTTGCGGCTGTAGCCGCAGTTAATCTGCAAAGATACGACGACGCGGAGAAGCATTGGAAGCAGGCTGAGAAGCTGGATGCGGAATCGCCGGTTCCTTCGTTCTACCTCCGGAGACTGGAGAAGGTACGGACGGGCGAGGAAAGTCCGCCTACTCATTACCATTACCATCTTCCCTTCGAAGAGCAATTCAAGCAGTGGGAGAATAGTCCGGGTCAAGTCACGGAAGCCTTGAAGCGCGATCCGCTGATCCGTTCGTCCTTCTTCTGGGCGCTTCGCCATGGAGACCGCCGCACGAAGGTGCAGGTTATACAAGCGCTCGGTCTCGTAGCCGACGAAGAAGTGATCGATGCGTTGAAGGCTTTCCTGATCGATGCGGACGAGGAAGACGAGTTGAAAAGAGTTGCCGTTCTCGTCCTGCGTTCCATAGGGGTGCAGGATTCCTTGAACGTGACGTTCAGCGGGCGAACGCTGACTTTGGAAGCGAGACGAAAGTCGGCGAAGCTTCCGGTATGGGATAGCGCTTGGCAGGCTGTGCTCGAGCATGCTCTCGAGGGCATGTCGGGCCGATACGACGTCGTTCAGCAGCATGATATGATGACGTTGTGGGTCGACTATCTATCCCGGGTCTACCCGGAAGTCCCCAAGCTTCATAAGTCTCTAGGATGGGCGGCAGCCTTGGAATATTGGACGGCTAAGATGCATCGCAGAACCGTTACGTACGCGGATCTGGTCAATCGCTACGGGGTCTCCCAAGCCAGCATCAGCCGTTATGCGAACCGCATTGACGAAGCTTGCGGCATTCGGGAGAAACTAGACTTAACGACGCCGTCTTTTCACTAATTGATCGTAAAAATCCGCAGTCGATTGCACAATAGGAGGAAATGTAAATGCATAAAACGATTGTTATCGGAACAGGCCCTGCCGGATTAACGGCGGCCATTTATTTAGCGCGGGCGAACTTGTCCCCGCTCGTCATTGAAGGCCCTGAGCCGGGCGGCCAATTGACGACCACCACGGAAGTCGAGAATTTCCCGGGTTTCCCGGAAGGCATCATGGGACCGGACCTTATGGCGAACATGCGCAAGCAAGCGGAACGCTTCGGCGCGGAGTTCCGTACGGGTTGGATCAACACGGTCGATACGTCCAAACGTCCGTTCACTCTCTCGTTGGAGGGCGGAGAAACGTTGCAAGCCGAAACCTTGATCATCTCTACGGGAGCATCCGCGAAATACATGGGCATCCCGGGCGAAAGGGATAACGTGGGACGCGGCGTCAGTACTTGCGCGACGTGCGACGGATTTTTCTTCCGCGGCAAGAAAATCATCGTCGTAGGTGGCGGAGACTCGGCCATGGAGGAAGCGAGCTTCCTGACTCGTTTCGCATCCGAGGTCACTCTGGTTCATCGCCGCGACGAGATGAGAGCTTCCAAAATCATGCAGGATCGCGCCCGCGAAAACAATAAAATTTTGTGGGGCTTGAATAAAACTCCGATCGAAGTCGTTGCCGGCCCTATGGGCGTTACTGGGCTTAAAGTCCTCGACAACGCGACCGGAAAAGAAGAGATCATCGATACGCAAGGCTTGTTCGTTGCGATCGGGCACACGCCTAACACGAAGTTCTTGGACAATCAGATCGAGATGGACGAACTCGGCTACATTAAGGTGACTCCGGGAACGACGGAGACGAACGTGCCGGGAATCTTCGCGTGCGGAGACGTACAGGACCACAAATATCGCCAAGCGATTACGGCTGCCGGCAGCGGCTGCATGGCCGCGCTTGATTGCGAGAAGTTCCTGGAAGGCTCGATGGTACACGATTGGAGCCAATCACTTTCTTAATATCAGCAACCAATATTATTCCTTATGAGGTGTCGACTATCATGTCAGAATCGTTGTTCGTAGGCGTTGATTTAGGTGGAACCGCCATTAAAGTCGGCTTGTGCAACGCGGATGGGGAATTGCTCCGTACGTATGAAGGGCCAACGCAAGCCGCCGATGGAGCGGACGCCGTGTTATCCAACATTGCGGCCTATGTCAAGGAGCTCGTACCTCCGGGAACTCCCGAGTGGAATGCCTTAGCCGGCGTCGGAATCGGAATCGCCGGTTTTCTGGATATTCCCGCGGGAGTGATTAACTTCTCGCCTAATCTTCCTTTCAAGAATGTTCCCGTGAAGGCAATCATGGAAGAGAAGATCGGCAAACCGGTCAAGATTAATAACGATGCCAACGTGGCTGCTCTAGGCGAAGCGTGGGGCGGCGCGGGCAAAGGCATTCCCCATTGCGTATGCTATACGCTAGGCACCGGAGTCGGCGGGGGGATCATCCTGCACAACCGGTTGATCGAAGGGTTCTCGGGTATGGCGGGAGAGCTGGGTCATATGTCGATCGTGCCCGATCTGGAAGCCATTCAATGCGGCTGCGGTAAAATGGGCTGCTTGGAGACAGTATCGTCCGGGACGGGAATCATCCGCATGGCTAACGACGCGGTAGCTCGCGGGGATAAGACTTCGCTTGCTATGATCGAGGAAGAGATTACCGCTAAGGACGTATTCGATGCAGCGAAGAGCGGTGACGAAGTATCGCAGCGGATCGTCACCAGGGCAGCCTTCTATTTAGGTAAATCGATGGCGGCGGTAGCGGTGGTCGTGAATCCGCAACGGTTCATCGTCGGCGGCGGAGTCAGCAAGGCCGGAGAGTTCCTGTTCGAACAAATCCGGGAAGTATTCCATAAGTTAACGCCGGGCAATGCACGGGAAGGCGTTGAGATCGTAGCTGCGGAGTTGGGCAATAACGCGGGCGTCGTCGGAGCAGCGGGCTTGTTCCTTCGAGCATAATTGAAGCAAACGCTCGGCTCCGCAGCTAATCGACGCGGGTCGGGCGTTCTTTCGTTTCAACTACGAAATATCGACATCGGTTGTTCAGAGTGACGACTTAGTCTTTATTGCTTGATGGTCACTGGGAGGGGGGAAAGCATGGATACGATTACGACACAGCCGACGCTAGTCATCATTACGGGGATGTCGGGCGCGGGAAAGACGATCGCGGTGCAGAGCTTAGAGGATTTGGGTTTTTTCTGCGTCGATAATCTACCGCCCGTACTCATTCCTAAGTTCGCTGAGTTGATTGAACAGTCGCAAGGCCGGATCGCTAAAGTGGCATTGGTTATCGATTTGCGCGGGCGCGAGTTTTTTACCGCGCTATCGGAATCTCTTAATCACATTCGCGAGCATTACACGATTCATTACGAAATTCTTTTCTTGGATGCGACGGATTCCATTCTTGTGCAACGGTACAAGGAGAGCCGGCGCAGGCACCCTCTTGCTCCGGACGGCTTGCCGCTGGACGGGATTCACTTGGAGCGGAAGCTGCTGGAGGACTTGAAGGGCTGGGCTACTCAGGTTATCGACACAAGCAGTCTTAAGCCGGCTGCCCTGAAGGAGAAGATTATCGGGCGGTTCACGAACCTTGATCGCAATAATATCTCGATTAACGTGACTTCGTTCGGATTTAAGTACGGGGTTCCGATCGATGCGGATTTAATCTTCGACGTGCGTTTTCTACCGAATCCGCATTACGTGGACAGTCTTCGGCCTAAGACCGGAGTTGATCCCGAAGTGTATGACTATGTCATGAAGTGGCCGGAAACGCAAACCTTCCTGACCAAGTTGCTGGATATGTTACAATATTTAATACCGTTATATCATAAAGAAGGCAAGAGCCAGGTCGTGATCGGAATCGGGTGCACCGGAGGAAAGCACCGTTCCGTCGCTTTGGCCGAATATTTAGGACGAAGGTTAGGCTCGAGCGACACCGAATCGGTGCGAGTGAGCCATCGCGATTCCGATCGCGATCGGCAAAGCTGAGGTGGAGACGATGATACAACCTAATCTCGCCCGCAAACCGCGGATCGTCGTCATCGGCGGAGGTACGGGGCTGTCCGTCATGCTTCGCGGTCTGAAGCAGAAGCCTCTGGACATTACGGCCATCGTTACGGTCGCCGATGATGGAGGAAGCTCCGGCATTCTACGCGAAGAGTTGCAGATCCCCCCTCCGGGGGATATCCGCAACGTGTTATCCGCTCTTGCGGACACCGAGCCGTTGCTCGCCGAGGTTCTGAAGTATAGATTCAGCAACGGTACCGGATTAGCGGGGCATAGTCTCGGGAATCTTATTCTCGCTGCGATGACCGATATTACCGGAGATTTCGTTACCGGCGTTACGGAGTTGAGTCGCATATTCGCGGTGCGGGGCAGGGTTCTGCCGGCTGCTAATCAAGCCATCGTGCTGAAGGCCGAGATGGAAGACGGCTCGATCGTCGTGGGGGAATCCACGATTCCGAAATCGGGCTTGGCTATCCGCAAGGTGTTCCTAGAGCCCGCCGACGTCGAGGCGTTGCCGGAAGCCGTTCAAGCTCTACGCGAGGCGGACGCGATACTCATAGGGCCGGGAAGCTTGTATACGAGTATTATTCCTAATTTGATCGTACCGAAGCTTGCGGAAGCCATCATCCAGTCGGATGCGGTGAAGCTGTTCGTCTGCAACGTGATGACGCAGCCCGGCGAAACCGATAATTATTCCGTGAGCGACCATTTGGCGGCGGTTCACGCTCATATCGGCCATCATCTATTCGATTACGTGATCGTGAACGACGGAGAAATTCCTCCTCAGGTGCAGAGCCTCTATGCCGAACAAGGTTCGACGGCGGTGCATTTGGATCTAGACGAGGTAACCAAACGCGGATATAAGGTAATAGCGGATACGCTTGTGCTTTTTAGAACCTATTTACGGCACGACGCTGCCAAGCTTAGCGATCATATTTATCATCTGGTCGAAGATTGGATGTTGCGGAAAGGGTGAATAAGCATGTCGTTCGCGGCACTTACGAAAAAAGAACTGACAATGCTCGAATCCGACCATTGCTGCGAGAAAGCGGAATTGTCGGCGTTGATCCGGATGAACGGTACGATCTCCCTGACCAATAAGCGGGTCGTATTGGATATCGCTACCGAGAATGCCGCGATTTCGCGCCGGATGTACACCCTTCTCAAGCGACATTTTACCGTAGTGACCGAACTTCTCGTTCGCAAAAAAATGCGTCTTAAGAAAAACAACGTGTACGTCGTCCGCGTGCCTGCCGGCGCGGAAGCTATCCTGAACGATCTGTCCATCGTCTCGGAAGGGTTCTTGTTCCATCCGAGCATCGACAAGGAGCTAGTGCGCAAGCCGTGCTGCAAGAAAGCTTATCTACGCGGCGCTTTTCTGGCAGGAGGCTCCGTCAACAATCCGGAAGGCTCATCTTACCATCTGGAGATCGCGTCGATGTACGAGGAGCATTGTCAGGCGCTGGTGGATCTTGCGAATAAATTTCATTTGAACGCGAGATTTATCGAACGCAAGAAGGGATTTATCCTCTATATTAAAGAGGGCGAGAAAATCATCGAATTTCTGAGCATTATAGGCGCCCATCAGGCTTTGTTCAAGTTCGAGGACGTTCGCATTATGCGGGACATGCGCAATTCCGTTAACCGGATCGTGAATTGCGAGACGGCGAATCTGAACAAAACGATCGGGGCGGCAGTAAGGCAAATCGATAATATCAAGCTGCTCGTTAGAGAAGTCGGCCTGAACAATCTTCCCGATAAACTGCGCGAGGTCGCGGAAGTAAGGCTTCAGCATCCGGATATCAACCTAAAGGAAGTCGGGGATTTGCTCAAGGGTCAAGTCAGTAAATCGGGGGTAAATCACCGGCTGAGGAAGCTTGACGAATGGGCTGAAAAAATCCGGAATGGCGGAGCATAACCGTATAGCGTATTTGTTGACATCAATGGTATAATAGTTAAGAAACTGTAGCACGGGGGTCCCGGGTAGCGGGACGAACAAAGATAGGGGGTATCCGGTCCATGACGAGACAGCCGGTGGTAGTTCGGCTTAAAACGGGTCTTCACGCCAGACCGGCGGCACTATTCGTGCAAGAAGCCAATAAATTCTCCTCCGACGTCTTCGTGGAGAAGGATGACAAGAAAGTTAACGCGAAAAGCATCATGGGTATCATGAGCTTGGCGATCAGCTCCGGTACGGAAGTCGCGATCAGCGCGGAAGGTTCCTACGCAGAGCAAGCTGTAACCGCTTTAGTGCAGCTTGTAAGCAAAGAAGAGCTTGAGAACCAATAGTTACCTTCGCATGGGGCTCCCTAAGGGGAGCTTTTTGCATTTATGTGGGAGAAAATGAAACCTTTGGGATAATAATTACGTCATAAGGGGGCAGGTCATATACTCGAAAGGGGTTTGGGTTATGGACAATCGCAAGCGAACGTTGCAAGTGCTGTCGGTGGTTTTGGCTGCAGCGGTAATCGGTTGGTTCGGATTTGGACGAGGGGAGGTCGGCGAGGTGTCAGCGGAATCTATGCCAGCCGTCACGGCTGCAACGCCAGCGTACACGGTTACGGTGGGAGCGACCGGTTCGATCATGGTGGAGCCGGACGTCGCGTACTTGAACTTGGCCGTCGAAACGCGCGGAGCGAAGGCTTCGGAAGCCCAGCAAGCGAATGCGGACACGTTCGCCGGAGTGGAGAAGACATTGTACGAGAAGTTCGCGATCGATAAAAAAGACGTGAAGACGACCGGACTAGACGTACAGCCGGAATACAACTATACGGAGAAGGATGGTCGCGTGCTTAAAGGTTACGTCGCGGTACATTCCATTCAGGTAACCTATCGCAAGCTTCCCGAGATCGGAAAGCTGTTCGATGCATTGACTGCTTCCGGCGCGAACCGTTTGGATGGCGTTCAATTCTCGACGGAGAAAAAGGACCAATACGAGCTCGACGCCATGAAGAAAGCGATGGACAATGCGGCGGCGAAGGCAGGCGTGTTGGCAACTTCGGCCAAACGTCAGTTGAAAGGCGTCGTTAACATCGTGCAAGGAGACGTATCCGACAATCCGATCCTATACGCAAGGGCAGAGTCGATGAGCATGGCGAAAGCGGCGGATGGAGCGGCTCCGACGTCGGTTCAATCCGGCCAGATCGAAATAAGCGCGCAGGTGACGGTGCAATACGAAATGCAGTAAACCCGCTTGTGCGGAGGGCGTACGAGGTACGCGGCGGCGGATCGGAGGATATCCTCTGATTCGCCTTTTTGCGCGTTGTTTCGGATAGAAATAAATAAACCGCCGTCCTGTGAAGGAGGCGGTTTGAGGCAGGGATTGCAACGCTATAATTAAGCTTCTCTGTAGTGACTTATTTGTCGAATAGAGAGCGCTTCTTCAAGCAACTCGATGAATTCAGCTGATAAGTTCATTTTCTTAGCTTCCCTGTAAACTTCCAGTAAATGTTCGTCCTTGAGCGGGCGAAGAAGAGATGCTTTATCGCTCAACCGACGAGCGGCCACCATGTCGATGTGACTTTCGTTGGGGCTTCGGAAAGGCATTAAATCTTCGGTCTGCTTGTTCACGAGATATGGATAGGTCCGTCCCGGCATAAAAATCCCTCTCTTCCAGAGTTCCTAAGAGATGACTAGAATTGGAGGTAAATGGTATTACCTCATAAAACAGCATATCATGGATTGTCCGCGTAGCAGAGAGGGCATTCAAAGTTTTGAATTTATGTTGACGAAAGTTACGTAGTGTGGTATGTGGTCTTTTGGAATAAAAAGAAGAGTGCCGTCGTTCTTGGGAACGGAGGCACTCTTCTGTTGTTGCCTTAGGTGACTTTATCGATGACTTTGTCGATTAGTCCGTATTCTCTAGCGACTTCGGCTTCCATGAAGTTATCGCGGTCCGTATCTTTCTCGATGCGCTCAAGCGGTTGGCCCGTACGCTCCGAAAGAATGCCGTTTAACTTATCGCGCAATTTAAGGATGCGGCGAGCGCGAATTTCGATATCGCTCGCTTGTCCTTCCGCTCCGCCGAGCGGTTGGTGAATCATGACTTCGCTGTTCGGAAGAGCGAAACGTTTGCCTTTGGCGCCTGCGGCTAGCAGGAACGCTCCCATGGATGCGGCCATGCCGACGCAGATCGTAGATACATCAGGCTTGATGAACTGCATCGTATCGTAAATGGCCATTCCGGAAGTGATGGAGCCGCCGGGGCTGTTGATGTATAAGTGGATGTCTTTTTCCGGATCTTCGGCTGCCAGGAACAGCAACTGCGCGATGATGGAGTTGGCAACCACGTCATTGACCTGAGTGCCTAGAAATACGATTCTGTCCTTGAGTAAGCGGGAATAAATGTCGTAGGCCCGTTCTCCTCGATTAGTTTGCTCGACAACCATAGGTACGAAACTCATGTTTGACGTCCCTCCTCATGATTTTGATTTTTTTATCATAGCGAATCCGGATGTAAAAGTCAAAGAAAGTCAAAGGAGCTTTTCCGGCAAAAAAATGCCAACCTTGCGGAGGTGGGAAAAAGGGAAGTTAACTGCATGCCAAAAGTAGCTACGAACCACCGAATACCCACGCGAGGACGGCTATTTCGCCCAAAGTAGCTACGAACCACCGAATACCCGCGCGAGGAACGGCTATTTTGCCCAAGGTAGCTACGAACCACCGAATACCCGCGCGAGGAACGGTTATTTCGCCCAAAGTAGCTACGAACCACCGAATACCCGCGCGAGGAACGGCTATTTTGCCCAAGGTAGCTACGAACCAACGAATACCCGCGCGAGGAACGGCTATTTTGCCCGAAGTAGCTCCGAACCACCAAATACCCACGTGAGGAACGGCTATTTCGCCCGAAGTAGCTCCGAACCACTGAATACCCGCGCCAGAAACGGCTATTTCGCCTGAAGTAGCCCCGAACCACCAAATACCCACGTGAGGAACGGCTATTTCGCCCAAAGTAGCTACGAACCACCGAATACCCGCGCCAGAAACGGCTATTTCGCCTGAAGTAGCCCCGAACCACCCAATACCCGTGCCAGAAGCGGCTATTTCGCATATCCCCCAGGTTATATCGCCGTAAGAAGAACTTTGAAGGGAAAAAGCTGGTATGTGCAGCTTAACTAGCGAATTGGCGGTGTTGAAGGTTTAAATAGTTGAATGTCGAGGGCTAGAGAAGGAATTGCGCAGAGGCTCGGCACTGGCGAAATTATTGAATAAATCAAAAAACCGACCGTATGGAACGGTCGGTTGTGCTGAATGCTATTGTTTGTTGAAATTGAAGATTGGCGCGCCCGTGAGGAATCGAACCTCAATCTCAGCCTTCGGAGGGCTGCGTCATATCCGTTGGACCACGGGCGCTCATTAAATGCAGCAAGAGTTATTATAGGCGATACAACCGCAAAAAGCAAGAGAATGAGCGGGGCTAAATTTGTTATTTTCGTGGACGGTAAGTCTTGCATCCGACTGAGATTTTAGATAAAATAAAGGTGGGACTTAAAATGATATGGCGGGACGTTTTACGTCCAACAATTATATCGCATCGTTGCCCACGGTAGTCATCCGGTCTCAGGAGGATAAGCGGACAGAATGCGAAAAATCGTAGACATTCAGAAGAAGCTGCTACCCGACCTCATGCAGGTGATGGAGAAGAGGTACGATATTCTTCATCGAATTTACCTGGCCGGCACGATCGGACGGCGAACGCTAGCCACTAGCGTCGATTTAACCGAGAGAGTACTGCGATCGGAGCTAGAGGTGTTAAGGGCGCAGGGGTTGCTGGATACAGCCGCTTCAGGAATGAGGCTAAGCGAGAGCGGAAGGCAGTTAGTTGAAGAGATGGAACCGATCGTCAAGGAAATATTCGGACTATCGGATCTGGAAGAAGCGGTTCGTACCGCATTCGGATTGAAACGGGTCATAATCGTACCCGGCGACTCCGACGACTCGGACCATATTAAGATCGAGATGGGCAGGGCGGGAAGCCGAGTGCTGAGAGAGAGCCTTTCATCCGGCGATGTCGTAGCGGTTATGGGCGGATCGACGATGGCTCGCATGGCCACTCAATTCGCGACGCCGACGCAACTGAAGGACAATTGGTTCGTTCCGGCTCGCGGAGGCTTAGGCGAGAGCGTGGACTTCCAAGCGAACACGATTGCTTCGGAGCTAGCCAAGCGCACGGGAGCAAGATACCGGATGCTACACGTTCCGGATCACCTGAGCGAGGAAGCGTACCAAACGATCATGCAAGAACCTAACGTACGCGAAGTCGTCGACATGATACGAAGCGCGCGCATAGTGGTACACGGAATCGGAGATGCCGTGACCATGGCCCGGAGAAGGAAGCTTAAGGACGAGACGAAGGAAGAGTTGGTCAAGGACGGAGCGTTGGCGGAAGCCTTCGGCTACTACTTCGACCGATCGGGCAAAGTCGTTCATCGGATGGCGACGGCGGGCTTGCGCCTAGAAGACATCGAAGCCGCGGGAGTGGTTATCGGTATCGCGGGCGGAAGCAGCAAAGGCGAGGCGATCGCGTCGGTAATGAGATTCGGTCACGACGACGTCCTGGTTACGGATGAAGCGGCTGCCATAGAAGCTCTGAAGCATGTTTAAGTTAGAAGGATAAGTTACAAGCCCGAGAAAAGGGTAATCCTATTTATAGCGAGCATAGTGGTCTCGGCGCTAACGGCGCCTGACATATAGATCAAAAAAATCATAGTTATTCCAAGGAGGAACCAATCATGGCAGTAGTAAAAGTTGGTATCAACGGATTTGGTCGTATTGGACGTAACGTATTCCGCGCTTCCCTGAACAACCCGAACGTAGAAATCGTGGCGATCAACGACCTTACGGACGTTAGCACGCTTGCTCACCTTCTTAAATATGACACGACGCACGGCAAATTGGACGGAACGGTTGAAGTGGGCGAAGGCGCGCTTATCGTAAACGGCAGAACGGTTAAAGTATTCGCGGAGCGCGATCCTGGCAACTTGCCTTGGTCTTCCGTAGGCGCTGAAATCGTCGTTGAATCCACGGGTATTTTCACGGCGAAAGAAAAAGCCGAGCTTCACTTGAAAGGCGGCGCGAAGAAAGTCATCATCTCCGCACCTGCTACGAACGAAGACATCACGATCGTTATGGGCGTTAACAACGACAAATACGATCCTTCCGCTCATACAATCATCTCCAACGCATCTTGTACGACGAACTGCTTGGCTCCTTTCGCCAAAGTGTTGAACGACCAGTTCGGAATCGTTAAAGGCATGATGAACACGATTCACTCGTACACGAACGATCAAAGCGTATTGGATCTTCCTCATAAAGACCTGCGTCGCGCTCGCGCTGCAGCGGAAAACATCATTCCTTCTTCCACGGGCGCAGCGAAAGCCGTATCCCTCGTATTGCCGGAATTGAAAGGCAAATTGAACGGTATGTCCATGCGCGTACCTACGCCTAACGTATCCGTTACGGATCTTGTAGCGGAATTGAAAGTTAACGTTACGGTAGAAGAAGTTAACGCGGCTCTGAAAGCTGCTGCGGACGGTCCTCTGAAAGGCATCTTGAACTACTCGGAAGAGCCGCTCGTATCCAGCGACTACAACGGCGATCCTGCTTCTTCCACGATCGATTCGTTGTCGACTATGGTTGTCGAAGGCAACATGGTTAAAGTTATCTCTTGGTACGATAACGAGTGGGGCTATTCCAACCGCGTTGTAGATTTGGCTGCTTTCATCGCAAGCAAAGGTTTGTAAGATTCAATTTCATAACAAGCTAACGTCCCGGGTTGCACAGCGAACCGGGACACGCTTTTGCAACGAGCAAGTTATGCGTGACGGACACGAGGCAGGGCTCTCTTAAGCGGAGCCTAGCTTTGCGCCCGGGGATTTACAGCCACCCTAGGAGGTTTGACTCTTGAACAAAAAAAGCGTTAGAGACGTCGATGTTGCAGGGAAAAAAGTATTCGTCCGGGTAGATTTCAACGTACCGCTCGAGAACGGAGCCATTACGGACGATACGCGGATACGCGAAACGTTGCCGACGATTAAGTTTCTGATCGAAAAAGGCGCTAAGGTCATCCTCGCTAGCCATTTAGGCCGTCCTAAGGGCGAAGTCGTTGAAGAATTACGTTTGACGCCGGTTGCTGCACGGTTGTCCGACCTTCTGGGCAAGCAAGTGAACAAAGCCGACGAAGTCGTGGGCGCAAGCGTACAAGCAAAGGTTGACGCGTTAAAAGACGGAGACGTCCTTCTGCTCGAGAACGTGCGGTTTCATCCGGGCGAAGAGAGCAACGATGCGGAATTGTCCAAAGCTTTCGCCGCATTGGCCGATTTGTTCGTGAACGACGCTTTCGGAGCGGCGCACCGCGCGCATGCTTCCACGGAAGGCATCGCTCACCATATCCCGGCCGTGTCCGGTCTGCTTATGGAGAAAGAGCTTGACGTGCTCGGCAAAGCGCTTCATAACCCAGAGCGCCCATTCACTGCGATCGTTGGCGGATCCAAGGTTAAAGACAAAATCGACGTCATCAGCAAGATGATCGAGATCGCGGACAACATCATCATCGGCGGCGGTCTTTCCTATACGTTCCTCAAAGCGCAAGGCAAAGAAATCGGCAAATCCCTGCTCGACAACACCAAGCTGGAGCAATCCCTTGGATTCATCGAGAAGGCGAAACAACTCGGCAAGAACTTTTACCTCCCGGTCGACATCGTTGTCGCCGACGGCTTCAGTGCATCCGCTAATACGCAAATCGTAGACACGGACTCCATCCCTGCGGATTGGGAAGGCATCGACATCGGACCTAAGACGCGCGAAATCTACGCGGATGTCATCAAGAACTCCAAGCTTGTCGTCTGGAACGGACCGATGGGCGTATTCGAAATCGAGCCGTTCTCCCACGGCACGCGCGCGGTCGCGCAAGCTTGCGCGACGACGGATGCTTACACCGTAATCGGCGGCGGAGATTCCGCGGCTGCGGCCGAGAAGTTTAAGCTGGCCGACAAGATGAACCATATTTCCACGGGCGGCGGAGCGTCGCTGGAATTCATGGAAGGCAAAGTTCTTCCTGGCGTAGTAGCGCTAAACGACAAATAGAGGTGAACGAAAATGAGCAGAACACCGATTATCGCGGGTAACTGGAAAATGTTCAAAACGGTAGGAGAAGCTACGGCTTTCGTGTCCGAAGTGAAAGGCAAAGCGGAAGTCTCCGGCGTGGAGAGCGTTATCTGCGCTCCTTTCACCGCTCTTCCCGCATTGGTCGAAGCGGTTAAAGGCACGACGATCAAGGTAGGCGCGCAAAATCTTCACTTCGAGGACAACGGTGCCTTCACGGGCGAGATTAGCGGCGTATTCTTGAAGGATCTTGGCGTTCAATACGTCATTATCGGTCACTCGGAGCGTCGTCAATATTTTGCCGAGACGGACGAGATCGTGAACAAGAAAGCCCACGCGGCATATCGTCACGGCTTGACACCGATCATCTGCGTAGGCGAGAAGCTCGAAGAGCGCGAAGCCGGACAGACCAAAGAAGTCGTACGCGTACAAACGGAAGGCGCGCTTGCGGGATTGTCCGCCGAGCAAGTAGCTACGTCCGTTATCGCATACGAGCCGATCTGGGCGATCGGAACTGGAAAATCTTCGACTTCCGAAGACGCGAACGAAGTGACCAGCTACATTCGCGGCGTCGTTGCAGGACTATACAGCGCGGAAGTGGCTGAGCAAGTTCGCATTCAATACGGCGGTAGCGTTAAGCCGAACACGGTAGCCGAGTACATGGGCCAATCCGATATCGATGGCGCTTTGGTAGGCGGAGCTAGCTTGGAGCCGGCTTCCTACGTGGCGTTAGTAGAAGGGGCGAAGTAAGATGGCAGCACCGAGACCGGTAGCTCTCATTATTCTTGACGGCTTCGGATTGCGCGAAAGCACGCACGGCAACGCCGTCGCGCTCGCCAACAAACCGAATTTCGACTTGCTGTGGAAAACCTTCCCCCATACGACCTTAACGGCAAGCGGAGAAGCCGTAGGATTGCCGGAAGGTCAAATGGGCAACTCCGAGGTGGGTCATCTGAACATCGGGGCGGGGCGCATCGTGTACCAGGATTTAACCCGTATTTCCAAATCGATTCGCGATCAGGAATTTTACGATAACTCCACGTTGCTGGGCGCTGTTCGGCATGCGAAGACGAACAACAAGAAGCTGCATCTGTACGGCTTGCTATCCGACGGCGGCGTGCATAGCCATATCGCGCATTTGTTCGCGCTGCTGGAATTGGCGAAGAAGGAAGGCTTGGATCATGTATACATCCATGCCTTCCTAGACGGACGCGACGTGTCCCCGGACAGCGCGGTCGGTTACCTGACCCAATTGCAAGGCAAGATCGAAGAGCTCGGCGTTGGACAGGTCGCGACGATCCAAGGTCGCTATTACGCCATGGACCGGGATAAGCGTTGGGAGCGGACGGAGAAATCCTACCGCGCCATGGTATACGGAGACGGCCCGACGGCGACGGATCCGATCGGAGCGGTCAAGGAATCCTACGAGAGATCGGTATACGACGAGTTCGTCATGCCGACGGTAATCGTAGGTGCGGACGGCAAGCCGGTAGGGCTCGTGGAATCCGAAGATGCGGTCATCTTCTTCAACTTCCGTCCCGATCGCGCGATTCAGCTGTCGAACGTATTCACGAACGAGGATTTCCGCGGCTTCGATCGCGGATTGAACTTCCCGAAAAATCTGTATTTCGTCTGCATGACTCTTTTCGCGGAAACCGTAGGCGGGTTCGTTGCGTATAAGCCTAAGGAGTTGGATAACACTCTCGGCGAAGTACTTGTGCAGCATGGGAAAAAGCAGCTTCGTATCGCCGAAACCGAGAAATATCCGCACGTAACGTTCTTCTTCAGCGGCGGTCGGGATCATGTGCTGGAAGGCGAGACGCGAATTCTCATCAACTCGCCGAAGGTCGCGACTTACGACTTGCAGCCGGAGATGAGCATCTACGAAGTGACGGATGCTCTCGTGAAGGAAATCGAAGCGGAGCACCATGACGCGATCATCCTCAACTTCGCGAACGCGGATATGGTCGGTCATTCCGGAATGCTGGCACCGACGATCAAAGCCGTGGAAGCGACGGACGAATGCCTCGGCAGAGTGGTTGACGCGGTAACGGCCAAAGGCGGCGTCTGCGTTATCATCGCGGATCACGGCAATGCGGACATGGTCATCGACGACAACGAGCGTCCGTTCACGGCGCACACGACGAATCCGGTGCCTTGCATCGTGACGGAAGCCGGACACGTGCTTCGCGAGGGCGGAATATTGGCGGATGTCGCGCCGACGATCCTGGCGCTTATGCAGCTTCCTCAACCCGAGCAAATGACGGGCAAAGCTTTGTTTTAATTAAACCATCTTAAATCTAAACCCCATTAAAGGAGCGTTACTCATGACGATTATTTCCGACGTATATGCACGCGAAGTACTGGATTCCCGCGGTAACCCGACGGTAGAAGTAGAAGTTCGTTTGGAATCCGGAGCTCTTGGACGCGCTATCGTACCATCCGGCGCATCCACCGGCGCTCACGAAGCGGTCGAGCTTCGCGACGGCGACAAAAGCCGTTACCTAGGTAAAGGCGTTCTGAAAGCGGTCGAGAACGTAAACATGATCATCGCTCCCGAAATCATCGGCTACGATGCTCTCGAGCAAGTCGTTATCGATCAGAAGCTGATCGAAATCGACGGTACGCCTAACAAAGCTAAGCTCGGAGCTAACGCAATCCTAGCGGTATCCATCGCAACGGCTCGCGCCGCTGCGGAAGCTTTGGACGTGCCATTGTACACGTACCTTGGCGGATTCAACGCGAAAACGTTGCCGGTTCCTATGCTTAACATCATCAACGGCGGAGCGCATGCCGACAATAACGTCGACGTTCAAGAATTCATGGTTCTGCCTGTCGGCGCTCCAACATTCGCGGAAGCACTTCGCACGGGCGCGGAAATTTTCCACTCCTTGAAGAGCGTATTGAAAGCTAAAGGCCTTAACACGGCTGTCGGCGACGAAGGCGGATTCGCTCCTAACTTCGCTTCCAACGAAGAAGCGATCGTTACCGTTCTCGAAGCGATCGAGAAAGCCGGATTCAAACCGGGCGTTGACGTATTCCTCGGTATGGACGTTGCGTCCACCGAATTCTTCAAAGACGGCAAATACCACCTCGAAGGCGAAGGAAAATCCTACACGCCTGCGGAATTCGTTGACCTGCTTGCTAGCTGGGCCGACAAATATCCGATCATCACGATCGAAGACGGTTGCTCCGAAGACGATTGGGAAGGTTGGAAATTGCTTACAGAGAAATTGGGCGGCAAAGTACAACTCGTTGGAGACGATTTGTTCGTAACGAACACCGAGCGTCTGGCCGACGGTATCGAAAAAGGAGTGGGTAACTCCATTCTGGTTAAAGTTAACCAAATCGGTACGTTGACGGAAACTTTCGACGCCATCGAAATGGCGAAACGCGCGGGTTATACGGCGATCATTTCCCACCGTTCCGGCGAATCCGAAGACAGCACGATCGCGGACATCGCGGTCGCTACGAACGCCGGCCAGATCAAGACGGGTGCTCCTTCCCGTTCCGACCGCGTCGCGAAATACAACCAATTGCTTCGCATCGAAGACAACTTGGGTGCTACCGCTATCTACGGCGGCAAAAAAGCGTTCTACAACCTTAAAAACTTCAAGTAATTCTCTAGCGTCAGCTAGATCTCATACCTCTTAGTCAGTCGGAACGCAATATCACAAAAAGGCCGGACCCTTGCGCTTAAGCGCGGTCCGGTCTTTTTTAATTAACGACGCTATATCTTAGATGGACAGCACCGGGGCTCTCGATGACCCGCGTGCTCTTCAGTTCGATTCGGTCATTGCCGAACTGCTCGAACAATCGGATTCCCCGTCCGAACAGAACCGGAGCGACGTGAATCTGCAATTCGTCGAATAATCCTGCCCGAAGGAATTGCTGGGCGATATTCGCGCCGCCCATCACCCATACGTCTTTGCCGCGGGCGACTTCCCGAGCATGCGCGATCGCGCTGTCTATTCCCCAGGTGACGAAGGTGAATCCCGGAACTTTCTTAGCCGGCTTCGGGATCTCCGAACAAACGACGAACGCGGGAACCAAGAAGGGGGAAACTCCGCCCCAAGCCTCCTCTATGGCGATGTCGTACGTTCGGCCGCCAACGATAACGGCACCGGAGTTTTCTACGGTTTCTTCCATGATCTCTTCGTCGACGGAGGTTTTGGCTCCGAATATCCAATCGTGCAGCCGCAGTCCGCCTTCTCCCATGTTCGGTCCGGCGATAAACCCGTCAAGCGACATCGTAATGTCCAGAATTACTTTTCCCATCATCAACATCCTTCGTTGGAAATTTTTCCGACGATCAAGCGTCGCATCCCTATTCCTTCGTATTCTAGCACGAGGAACGGAGCCCGATTTCTTATCGATTGCGCGATCGCTTGACTCTCTCGAGAAAATGATTCATTAACAAAGGAAGAGAAATCAGAATGGGCGGATCGTCCGGACGCGGAACATGCAGCATAACCCTCTGATGGGGGACGAGCGAATTCATCCCGACGACGATAGGAGTCTTGGTGCGGGTGCGCAGAGTATGGTGCGGGAGTAAGATGTCCATGCTTTGCATGCCCCAAGGGACGGAAGTGGCCATGAGATAGTAGGTGCCCGGCTGGACGTCCGTGAAGCGAAAATGGCCGAGAGAAGAGAGAAGGGTGCCGTAGAGGGGGTAACCTTCGGGAATAGGCTTGGCGAATAAGCCGATGAGGATGACGCCGTGGAACGGAACCGAGGCCTCGATCGTCCCCTCTATTCGCGCTAAATTGCTGAAGGTGGGAATCCAGGTCGACCAATCGTCAAGCTCTCGCAACGATTGAAACGGATCGTTCGCGTGCTGGACGGAGTTGCGGAAGTTGGCCGGAGTAAGACCTACTTTGTCGGCGAAGCGGGTAGTGAACGTTCCCAGACTTTGTTGTCCGATCTCCATTCCGATATCCCGAACGCTTAGATTCGTGCGAAGCAACAGATCCTTCGCCTTCTGCAGCCGAAGGGAAGAAATATAATAGAGGGGCGAGAGACCGATTCGTTCCTTGAAAATCCGAGTGAAATGAAAAGGACTGTACGAGACGTGTTTGGCTAACCTCGAGAGAGGAATCGGATCGTAAATATGCTTATGGATATAGGCAATCGCCGCATCGATTTCCGAATAGCGTTCCGTCACGGGAGGTCCACCTTCTCTACATGTATTAGAACGTAAGTTCGTATAATAACTTTACCACAATTTGCATAAATGTGAATCTATTTATCCATTTTTAAACAAGAAAAAAAGCCGGTTGCATAGCGTGCAACCGACGGATTATCGCATGTATAGAATTCAACCGGCCAATTGCTCCCGAACATAGCTCCTGATCTGATCGGGATCGGCCACGAGAACATCCATGTCGCTGATGATCTGGTTCTTGAAAGCGCCCATCTTCGGGATTTGAATGCCCGCTAAGCGGCTAGTGTCGAGCTTCATGCCAAGCCGGGCTAGCTTAACGAGATCGCCGGGCGGGATGCTAGTCTCGATATAAGGCGCTATGCCGTTGAGCAATTGGGGAAGCTTAAGCAGGGACGTCGTTTTCTGCAGCTTGCCCGCGATGGCGGAGAGGAATTGTCGCTGCCGGTCGGAACGAGAGAAGTCGGACATGGCGTCGCTCCGGAAACGGACGTATTGCAATGCGGTGATGCCGTCGAGATGTTGCATCCCTTTTTCCAGCTTAATGCTGTATCTGGGGTCGTCTCTCTTATCGATATGGGTCATGTTCTTGTCGACTTCATAGTCGATTCCACCAAGCTCGTCGATCAACGAGATGAATCCTTCGAAATCGGTGTAGACGTAATAATGGATGGGCAGGTCGAGAAGGTTGCCGACGGTCTCCATGGAGAGGAGCGGGCCGCCCATCGTAATCGCGGCGTTGAGCCGGTTCGAGCCATGCCGGGGAATATCGACGTAGGTGTCGCGTAGAAGAGAGAACAAATGAGTGCTCTTATCGACGGGATCGATGGACGCGACCATCATCGTATCGGAGCGGGGCTTGGCGTTGCTCTTGACCCCTCGGGAATCGCCGCCGAGAAGTAGGATATTGATGCGTTCGCTTCCGCTCCATTCGGGAGGCTCGACGACGGGAACGGGAATCGGGGTGCTGCCGTCCGTAGGAATATGCATGCTCGGCGGTTGGACAACTTGCGGGGCTACGTAGATTTTGTCCGCGAAGGAGTAAATGGAGTACATGTAATAAGCGATAACGGAGGCGACGATCAGCGCGACGCCGCCAAGGCTATAAAGCCAGATTCTAAACTTCCTGCTTCTGTTCGTAGATGAGGATTTCTTAGGTGGGAGAGCCGGTTGAGCGGTTGGTTCGTCCATGCGCCCGACATCCTTTCCTTTCCGAATCATCGTCAACCATAATACGAGAGATAGAGCAGGAAAGTTGTTCCATTTTACAAAATGCCATATAAAGAGGACAAAAACCCTTATCGTGAGAACGCATACTTAAGCCTATAATAAAGGAGTTAAGAAGAAGCATTAGCCGCGCGGACTTACCGTTCGGACGAGGATTCAATCATAGGGATGGGTGGGAACGATATGAGTAAACCGCAAGTAGGCATTCAATTATATTCCGTTCGCGATCGCAGCGAGAAGGATTTCCTGGGTACGATCAAGGAGATCGGCGAAATCGGTTACCGTAACGTCGAGTTGGCTGGGTATTACGGACATTCCGCTAAGGAAGTTCGCAAAGCGTTGGAAGACGCGGGCCTTAATGCTCCATCCGCGCACGTTGGCTTATCCGTAGGCGACGACGCGATTTGGGATAAACTGAAGACTCAAGTCGATTACGGCTTGGAGCTTGGGTTGAAACGTTTTATCGTTCCGTGGTATCCGTTGGGCGACAACCCGACGTTGGCGGATGTTCATAAAATGGCGGACACTTTGGCGCAAGCCGCGAAAATCGTGCAAGACAACGGCTTGCAATTCGGTTACCATAACCATGCGTTCGAATTCAAGCCGGTAGAAGGCAAGCTCGTTATCGATCATATTCTGGAAAGAGTTCCGGCAGACTTGCTGTTCGCGGAATTCGACCTGGGTTGGGTGAAAGTAGCGGGTCAAGACCCTGCGGCATACGTGAAAAAATACGCGGGACGCCTACCCGTCGTTCACGCGAAGGATTTCAAAGAAGACGGCACGGATACGGAAATCGGCAAAGGCTCCGTTGATTGGGATTCGGCGCTTGCGGCATGCGAAGAAGCGGGCGTGGAATACGTCATCATCGAACAAGAGCGTTACGACGTTTCGTCTCTCGAGAGCGCGAAGCTGAACTTTGCTTGGTTTAAGGCGCTCGGCTGGCTGTAAATCATATCTTCGATTAATGGGAAGCCCGGCGAATGCCGGGCTTTCTTTGGCTATAAGGGCGAAGTCGTATTATACGATTGTTCTGCACCTTACTTAGGCGTATTTATTTTGATAGTATAGTGAGGAAGCTACGAGAACAGGGATTGGACGGTGCGGATAATGGAAATCAGGCAACTGCGCGCGAGCGATTACGAGGAAAGAATGGCGCTATCGCAATATGCATTTCAATATCAGCTGACGCCAGAGGATATGGAGAAACGGCGAAGCAAGTACCTTCCGGAGCAGGATTGGGGCGCTTTCGACGAACAGGGCGCATTGCTGTCGGCTCTCTTGCTGATCCCGTTGGAAGCATGGGTTCAAGGAAAGCTGTTCTCGATGGGCGGAATCGCGGGCGTCGCGACTTGGCCGGATGCGAGAAGGCAAGGCTGCGTCAACAAACTGCTCGTTCAAACGTTGGAGACGATGAAGAACAACGGTCAAACGATCAGCATGCTGCATCCGTTCTCATTCCCCTTTTATCGCAAATACGGTTACGAGCTAACGGTCGAGCGCAAGAAATATACGATCGAGACGCGACTGCTTCCTCCGCGGAGAGAGACGCCGGGACAGGTAAAGCGCATGCCGAAGCCGGATATCGAGGTGTTAAACGGAGTTTATACGGCATATGCCTCCAGGTTCAGCGGTACGCTCGTTCGGACTTGGGACTGGTGGGAAAATCGGATTCTGACGAAGACCGGCAATGTCGCCGTCTATTATAACGAGAACGAAACAGCCGCGGGTTACTTGTTCTATCAGATCGAGAACGGCAAGCTGACGGTTCACGATTGGGCGAGCACGACGGAAAATTCCCGCGTAGCGTTGTGGACCTTCATCGGCAATCACGATTCGATGATTACGGAAGTGAATATTATCGTGCCGGCGGACGATCCTCTACCGTATTTGTTGCCGGACCCACGTATTAAGCAGGAGGTCATTCCGTACTTCATGTCGCGAATCGTGGATGCGGAGGCTTTCATCGAAGGATATGCTTGGGCGGCGAGCGAGCGGGCGGAATCCGTAACGCTTGAACTTAGCGATGCGCATGCTCCGTGGAACAATGGAGTGTATCGGCTGGATTGGAGTGCAGAGGGCTCGGGACGCTTAGTACGGAAGGGCGAGGGTTCGGGTTCTTCGGACGTGGGGGACGGAGCGATCGTCTGCGATATTCAATCGTTGACGGCGATGCTGCTCGGAAATCGGAAGCCGTCGTTGCTGGTGGAAGCGGGAAGGATTCGCGGCTCGGCGGACGAAGTTAGCAAGCTCGAGATCCGTATCCCGGAACGGACGTCGTACTTAATGGATTTCTTCTGATCTTGGATGGCGGAGAGTTCCGAGTGACATTTTCTCGCAGAAAATAGAGACGGTTGTCAACGGGACTCGCTGTGTGATAAAATAAGAATACTGTTTTTGTATGGGTAATTAGGGGGTGTAAGGGATGGACGTCGTTCTTAAAATAATTCTGGTTATTTTCTCGTTAGGGTTGATAGCGGTAGTTCTTCTGCAGCGCGGTAAGAGCGCGGGCTTGTCGGGCGCGATCTCCGGCGGCGCCGAGCATTTGTTCGGTAAACAGAAGGCGCGCGGTATCGATTTGTTCTTGCAGCGTCTAACGATCGGATTAGCTGTAGGTTTCTTTATCCTTTCTTTGGTGGTCGCTTATTTCGTGAAAAACTAACCAACAGAGATCAGGCAGGGAGCGCGAGCTTCCCTGCCTTTTTTTGTGCGATTGCGCATGAGGTGAGAAGGTTCATCCGGTTGCCGAGGACGCAAAATGTGTATACTATACTTGGACGAGGTGATACGGATGCCGATGTGCACAGAGCAGGAGTTGCTCGATTTCATGCGGGAAACCGCTTATAAACCTATGACTTACAAAGAATTAGAGAAGCATTTCGGCATAGAGGATGCCGCCGAATTCAAGGCATTCCTGCGATTGCTGACCGAAATGGAGCAGGACGGTAAAATTCTGCTCACCCGTACGGAGCGCTATGGCGTCCCGGAACGGATGAATTTGTTGCGCGGACGCATACAGTCCCATCCGAAGGGATTCGCCTTCTTGATTCCCGACGACAAGGAGCACCCGGATCTGTACATTCATGCCAACGACATGAAAGGTACGATGAACGGGGATATCGTACTCGCTCGCGTCTCCGCCAAGAACGAGAACGGCAAGCTGGAAGGCGAGATCGTTCGCATCGTTAAGCGGTCGATCACGCAGGTAGTCGGCTTGTTCCATAATCATGAGAGCTACGGATTCGTGGTGCCGGACGATAAGCGGATCAACAAGGATATTTTCATTCGGGGAGAAGGCTTCAAGGGCGCGGTGACCGGACAGAAGGTCGTCGTGAATATCTTGACTTACCCGGAAGGCCGCGCCGCCGCGGAAGGCGAGATTATCGAGATTCTCGGACATAAGGACGATCCGGGCGTCGATATTCTGAGTATCATCCGCAAGCATGGCTTGCCGGAGAGTTTCCCAGGAGACGTCATCGAGGAAGCCGAAGACGCTCCCGATACGATCACGGAGGACGAGATCGTTCAGCAGGGACGTCGGGATTTGCGCGACAAAGTCATCGTAACGATCGACGGAGAAGATGCCAAGGATCTGGATGACGCCGTCAACGTAGAACGATTGCCGAACGGCAACTTCGTGTTAGGCGTACATATCGCCGACGTAAGCTATTACGTGCGCGAGAAATCGAAGCTGGACGAAGAGGCGTATAACAGGGGTTGCAGCGTTTACTTGGTCGATCGCGTCATTCCGATGCTTCCGCATCGGTTGTCCAACGGGATCTGTTCCTTGAATCCGCAGGTCGATCGGCTTACGATGTCGTGCGAGATGGAATTCGAGCCGGATACGATGAAGCAGGTTCGCCACGATATTTTCACGAGCGTCATTCGGACGACGGAGAGAATGACGTACACGAACGTTCGTAAAATATTGAACGAAGAAGATCCGGAAGTGACCGAGCGGTATTCCGGATTGGTAGACACCTTCAAGACGATGCGCGAATTGGCTATGGGCTTGCGTTCGATGAGGATGCGCCGCGGGGCGATCGATTTCGAATTCCAGGAATCGAAGGTTATCGTGGACGAGCAAGGCAAACCGGTCGAGATCGTGAAGCGGGAGCGTTCGATCGCCGAACAAATTATCGAGGAATTCATGCTCGTGGCGAACGAGACGGTGGCGGAGCATTTCCACTGGTTGAAGGTTCCTTTCATCTACCGGATCCATGAAGAGCCGACCAACGAGAAGCTGATGACGTTCATGCAGTTCGCCAGCAACTTCGGCTATGCGGTACGGGGCAAAGGAAACACCGTTCACCCGCGCGCGTTGCAGACTTTATTGGAAGAGATCCAAGGTACGAAGGAAGAGACGGTCTTGAGCACGATGATGCTCCGGTCGATGAAGCAGGCGAAGTACGATGCCGAGAGCTTGGGGCATTTCGGATTGGCCGCGGAGTATTACTCCCACTTCACTTCTCCGATTCGTCGTTACCCGGATCTCGCTATCCATCGGGTTATGCGCGAGGTGCTGGAAAACGGCGGTACTTTACCGGAAAATAGATTCGACGCGCTTAACGCGCGCATGCCTGACATCGCAACGCAATCTTCGGAACGAGAGCGAGTGGCGGTCGACGCGGAGCGGGATACCGAGAAGCTGAAGAAAGCCGAGTTCATGCTGGACAAGATCGGCGAGGAATTCACGGGCATGATTAGCGGCGTGACGAGCTTCGGAATGTTCATCGAGCTGGAGAACACGGTGGAAGGCCTCATTCGTCTTAGCGATATGACCGACGACTACTATCACTTCCATGAGCTGCATATGGCCTTGATCGGCGAGCGCACTTCGAAGATTTACCGGATCGGCGACGAGGTGAAGATTCGCGTCGGCCGCGTGAACATGAGCGACCACACGATCGATTTCGAGATGGTGGATATGAAGTCTCGCAGCGGCAACCGCGTTAACTTCGTGGATGCGCGCGGACCGGGCGGCTTCGACCGGAAGCGCAAGAAGCAGAACGCGGCCGGCAAGTTCGTCGGCATCGGCGGCAATGGTCGCGGCGAACGGGGCGGAAGAGGCGGCGGCGGACGCGGAGGCCCTGGCGGCGGCCAGCAGGATCGCGGCGGACGGGCTTCCTCCGATAACAGGCCGGGGGCTAATGGCGGCGGTGCTGCGGCGAATGCAGGGACGGACGCAAGCGTCGCGGTCGGAAGCAGTAAGCGCAAGCGGAAGCCGAAGAACAAAGGCGCAGCGTTAGAGGTTCAAGCGCCGGTGGAGTCGGTAGGCATTCAGGCACCGCTGGTTCATGCGCCAGCTGCCAACGTGGGCGAACGTTCGAAACGCAAAGGCGGCGATCGGGAGCGTTCCGTTCCGGTCAACGGAAATGGAAGTGGCAACGTCGCTTCCGAATCGAGAAGCAACGGCTCGGGTAATGGGAATGGTAACGGCGCAGGCCCATCCGAATCGAGAAGCAACGGCTCGGGGAACGGAAACGGCAGCGGCCATTCCGAATCGAGAAGCAGGGGGAATGGCTCGTCCAGCCAAGGCTCGAGAAGCTCCGGCGTTTCGGAGACTTCTTTCCCGGCTAGGCGCGGCAAGCTGGATATGTGGGGACTTCCTCGCTCCGGCAACTACCCTAAGAACGCCGATGACGGCACGGATGGTGGCATGTCCTCCAAGCCTCGCAAAGGCGGAGGCGGGAATAACGGCGGACGTCAGAATCGGGCGCCGAAGCCGTTCACGAAGGCGGAAGCCTCCGTTCCTAAGCCGAGCGGCGAGAAGGCAAGAAGGCAGAGAAAACCGAAAGAATAACATAAGGAACCTTCCGGAGCCATTGACCGGAGGGTTCTTTTTCCGCGTGCGGATATCGTCGAAAAAAGCTCGAATTCCATTTTACAAAATTCGCCGTATCTTATAGGATAGTACTTAGTGTGTACGGAGACGTCGGGGAGGCTGACAGGATGAAACAGAACTATCACGTGCTTGGGGCGAAGCAATTCGAGAGGGAACAGCTAGAGGAATTATTCGATGCGGCTAAGGCGATGGAAGGCGTCGTCAAGCGGGGCGGGGACAGACGGCACGAGGGCAGGATCATGACTTCGCTGTTCTTCGAAGCCAGCACGCGGACGAGGCTGTCGTTCGAATCGGCGATGCACCGGTTGGGCGGCGGCGTTATCGGGACCGAGAATGCGGCGCAATTCTCGTCGGCGATCAAGGGCGAGACGCTCGAGGACACGATTCGGATCATTAGCGGCTACAGCGACGTCATCGTGATGCGGCATACCGATATCGGGGCGGCGAAACGCGCAGCGAAGGTGTCGAGCATTCCGGTCATCAACGCGGGAGACGGAGCGGGAGAGCATCCGACGCAGGCGCTGCTGGATGCTTACACGATTCGCAAGGAGCTTGGCAGAATCGACGGATTGCATATCGCTATGGTCGGGGATCTCGCGTATGGACGGACGGTTCACTCTCTCAGTTATATTTTGGCCAACTACCAGGATGTCGTGGTTCATTATATTTCGCCGGATAACGTGCGGATTCCGGAGAATGTTAAGCAGTACATGGACGAGAAGGGCATTCGTTACGCCGAGTCGAACGACCTCGACTCCGTCGCGGGCTCGATAGACGTACTGTACCAGACGCGGATTCAGAAGGAGCGGTTCCCGTCTCTCGACGAGTACGAGAAGGCTGCCGGACAATTCATCGTCGACGCCGAGCTCATGGACCGGATGCGCAAGGACTCGGTCGTGCTTCATCCGCTTCCGCGCCTGGGCGAGATTACGGAGGAGGTCGATTCCGACCCTCGCGCGGCGTACTTCCGCCAAGCCGTGAACGGCTTGTACATTCGGATGGCGCTGATAGACAAGTGCATTACGGAGTCTCAGGGCAAGTAGGTTGGGGTGGAGACGGAGTAAGCAAAGATGGTTCGTTAATTCGGCGGGAATGGCGCTGGGCGGGCGGAGTTAGCGAAGCTAGTTTGTTAATTCGGCGGGAATGGCGCTAGGCTGGTGGAGTTAGTGAAGATAGTTTGTTAATTCGGCGGGAATGGCGCTAGGCTGGTGGAGTTAGCGAAGTTAGTTTGTTAATTCGGCGGGAATGGCGCTAGGCTGGTGGAGTTAACGAAGTTTGTTCGTTTATTCCGGTTGGATTTCGTTCGGTTGATGGCGCGGGTCGGCGCATGCTATAATGAATGTCCGGCAAGCGTTGTCATGCCGGTACAATGAACGGCACGGATAGCGGAGAGGTGAAGGAAAATGGGCAAGAAAGATCAGTTCGACAAGCCGTTGGCTCAGAATAAGAAGGCGTCCCATGATTACTTCATCGAGGAAGCCATCGAAGCAGGAATGGTGCTAACGGGTACGGAGATCAAGTCTCTACGAACGGGCCGCGCGACATTAGGCGATGCTTTCGCAACGATACGTAATGGCGAGATGTTCCTGCACAACATGCACATCAGTCCTTTTGCGCAAGGTAATCGCAGTAATCCGGATGATCCGACTCGGGCCCGCAAGCTTTTGCTGCATAAAGCTCAGATTACTAAGATGCTTGGTTCGGTAAAGCGGGACGGATACACGTTGGTTCCTCTCCGAGTTTACATCAAGAACGGCTTCGCCAAATGCTTGATCGGTTTAGGTAAAGGGAAGAAGCAGTACGACAAGCGTGAATCGGATGCCAAGCGGGATTCGCAGCGCGATATTCAGCGGATTCTTCGCGAAAAGCAGAAAGTCAGCAGATAATGATTTGATGCATAAGCGGAGTCTTAGGGCATGGGAATGAAGTGCCATCTTTGCCATCAACAACTTTAGTATCTGTAAGCCGCACGTGTTATAATATATGAAGTAACGATGCTTGATCTTCACTCTCTTCTCTTTTTCGGAGAGTGCCTGGATGTCCAACCGCGAATGCGGTGGCGACCAGTTTCTCGGGGGCGTTTATGGATTCGACGGGGATAGAACGAGCGTGGGTAGCGGGTAGTAGGGCTGCGTCTGCTTCAACAACGCGGAAAGCCTATTAAATGGCAAACAACAACCAACTTTAGCAGCAGCCTAAGAAACTGACTGTTAAGCTTCTACTCTCCATCGCCCATGTGGCGGGATAGGGGCCAACTTTAGTGGGATACGCTAGCTAGTCTCCGCCTGGGGCTGACTAGAGGAAGATAATCAGGCTGACCTGAAGGGAATCCTGTGACAGGGAGTCTCTAGGGTGACATCAAATCTGTCACTACACCCGTAGAAGCACATGTGGCGTTGTCTTCGGACAGGGGTTCGACTCCCCTCGCCTCCACCATAAGAACACTGACCGCATGAGGTCAGTGTTTTTTTGTGGAGAAAATAGGGGAGTCGACCCAGTCCGAAGGAGGACATGGGGGTTCGATCACGCGGAAGGGAGCGGAGTGGACTGAGCACGCAATTCAATTTTACCGCTAAGAACGTCATCATCGAGTTTTCTTCGTGAGCCATTCAATTCGGAATTGGATACTCCCCTTAAGCCGCCACCATACAAATAACTCCCCAAGCAATCGACACGAAGTAGTCGGTTTCGTTTGGGGAGCCGATTGTCGAAAGACAAGAACAATATTCGAGAGAAAAAACATCGAAGAAGCCATGTTTAGCGTAGCCTTGGTAATGAACTTCGGCTGGAGTGAATTCGATCAATTCAAGCAAGGAATTATTAATTATTATTATATTTACCCGAAGGCAAATAAACGGTAAATGTCGTACCTTGATCAGGCTCGCTCTCGACGCGGATGAAACCGCCGTGGGCCCTGACCAAATGATGAGCGATCGATAATCCGAGCCCTGTTCCCCCAGTATGCCGCGAACGGGCCTTTTCCACGCGATAAAAACGATCGAATAGATGGGTCAGCTCATCGGCTGGAATACCGATGCCGGTGTCTATCATGGAGACACATGTATAGACTGCATTCAGATCCAGGACCTTGTCTTCAATGACAACCGAAATCTTTCCGCCTTCCGGCGTGTAGCGGATTGCATTAGTCAATATATTAATGAACACCTGCGTGATCCGTCTCGCGTCGGCCATCACCGTTATTGGCCTCGTGTTCGAATAGAAGCTTATTTCCAATCCGTTATCGTCAGCCTCCATTTTCACGTCATCAACGATTTGTTCGAGTCTTGCGGACAGATCGAGCGGTTTGCAATCCAATGTCAACCGACCCGCCTCAGCCAGCGACAATACATGAAGATCTTCCACAAGCAGGCCTAAGCGAATCACTTCATCATGGAGTCTAAGCAGCATTTCAGGAGGGACGGATTGACCGGTCTGTTGAGCGTTTTCTAATTTTAGCTGCATGATAGACAGCGGTGTTCGAAGCTCGTGAGCGACATCAGCTACCAAACGTCTGCGGGCATCCTCGGCTTCACGCAGGCGAAATGTCATATCATTGAACGTTTTGGCGACTTTTCCATACTCATCTTTCGAGTCTACAGGCACTTTGACGTTCAGGTCGCCCTGCGTCACGCGCTCTATGGCGGCAATAAGCTTTTTGAGCGGAAGGGTAAGCACCCCCGATATCCAAAAACTGAAAAACAACCCGATCGCAACAAAAAAGAACAAGCGCATGCCGTTCGTGACTTTGAGCAGCGCGTTCAGCCGCGTATGTTCAAGGATATAAGATTGGAACATTTCGATTCGCTCATCGGGGGAGGCGCTCAAATAGTCGGCATCGTTTTGTACCCTTTGAAATTGATCGATCAAGCCGCTTGTGTAAACTTGCGTCGTAAGGGAGAAAGTGAAACTAACGATGAGCACGAGAAGACCCATACAGGCAAATATTTTCATGCGTACCGTCAGCTTCATGATTGTTCACCGAATCGGTAACCGAAACCGTATACCGTCTGTATATATCGGGGATTGGTCGGATCGTCTCCCAACTTGCGGCGAAGATTCCGGATATGGGAATCCATCGTTCTTTCGTATCCCATATATTCATCCTCGAGTGCGGATTTTAATAATTGCAGGCGGCTGAAAACAATACCGGGACGCGCAGCCAACGTGTACAAAATTTTGAATTCCGTCGGTGTCAGTTGGATCTCCTGACCGTCCTTGAATACCTTACACTTGACCTCGGAAATGATCAGGTTGTCTCTTTCCAAGGAAATCGACCTGTCTTCAGGTCCGTGCAAGCGGCGAAGTAAAGCTCGGATGCGCGAAGCAAGCTCGCGCAAGCTGAACGGCTTCGTCAAATAATCGTCCGCACCGATTTCCAGACCGACGATTTTATCCGATTCATCCGATCGGGCCGTGACCATTATAATACCGCAATGCGAGGTTTGCCTTAATTCACGGCATACCTCGATGCCGCTTTTCTCGGGGAGCATCCAATCAAGCACGACGATATCAGGCCGTTCAGAGCGCGCAATTGTAAGCGCATCCTTGCCGGTGCAGGCCGTCAATACCCGAAACCCTTCACGTTGCAGATAGGTGTGCATCTCTTCAAGCATGCCCTGTTCGTCCTCTACAAGCAACAATTTCGGTTCCATTCCAATCACATCTTTCCAGTTTAGTCTGCTTAAATTGGGAAAATACACCTTACCGAAAATTATACCGTAATTGAACATGTTCTTGGAGAAATCCACACAAAAGGGGGAGGATCTGCATAAGTTCTCGACATTTATTGTTTATACTGACTGGGAAACGAGAGAAAAACCCGATCGATCATAATTTAACGAAAGCGAGGTTTCAATGATGAGCAACCTATCCCTAAACCGAAGTGAACCTGAAGTCGGGGATCGTGCGGTGGAAATAACCAATCTTTCACCGCTCGCAGTTAGAGCGCGTTTGGTGTTTAAGGCAATGGTAAGGATATTTGCGATTTGCATTTTGATTCAGGTGTTTCTTGCCGGTCTAGCACTGTTTTGGGATTCGGCACAATGGGCCAGCCATACAGGCTTTGCCAGATTGCTGATCATTGTTTCGATCCTGATACTCGGGATTTCTTTCATTGCGCGGCTGCCGCTCTCTCTTCGACTGCGCAGTGCGGGTTTGTTCGGCATCATCATATTGATAGCGGTCAGCGCCGAATTACCGTCTGGAATTGGATATTTATCTGCTCTTCATCCGGTACTCGCTCTGCTGTTGTTTCTTGGGACTGTGTCCCTCATAAGGAAGACCGATGCCCTCAATAAAGAAAAAAAGAAAGAATCTGCGGAGAAAAGCGGTTAAATGGAGTTTCGATCACAATCTTCAACATGGATGGAGAGGAAAGATGCCACCCTAATCTATCCGATTATCTACTGGCCTTTCTATTCCTTATCACGTCTGGAGTATCGCTGCATCTGGTTGCGCATGATTATGAGAATAGAACTCATTGGTTTCGAAACATTGTATTTGTTCTATATGGAATGTCCGGTATCCTTGTTCTCTTTATTATTTTTCCAAGACTATGACTGAAAGACAGGCAAGTAATTCTAGAAACGTTCGAGCCTCCGAGCCATGGATGGAGTACGAGATTTGTTTAAAAGGAGAATCCGGAATGAAAGATCGATTAGGGATCCATAAATGGGTGGCGAGTCCAACAACCAGATGGGTTACTTTGCTTATTTGGTTAGTCGCTGCTTGGCTGCTGAACGCGTTGGCACCGCCGATTAGCAAAGAAGTCGTGAATAATGCTCCCCCGTTGCCGGACACCAGGCCATCCGTGCAAGCACGCGAAATGGTTGTGAGAGAATATCCGAACGCGGAAGATGCTATTGCCTTAATCGTGTGGCACCGCCAAGGAGGACTGACCGATACCGACCTGCAGCGAATCCAACAATTTACCGAAAGGTTATCGACACATCCCGTACCCTATCAGACATCCGTAGCGCCCTTGCATCAAATGTCGCTTCAAGCTTTGAAAACGAAGCTGTCGGAGGACGGCAGCACCATCGTCTCGCAAGTCTTCTTCAATAAAAGCGCGCAATCGAATGAGTGGAAGGAAGGGGTAGATCAAGCGAGGGAAGAAGCAACCGTCCTTTTCGGTTCAGATCCGTTCACCGTCGCCATCGATTCCTCGACCGATCTGAACGCAAGAGTTACCGGCCCTGTCGGCATACAGATCGACGCAACCGGAGTATTCGCTCAGGCCGACAAAACGTTGCTCTTCGGTACCGTACTTCTTGTGCTCGTACTGCTGCTACTCATTTACCGCTCGCCGATTCTTGCTATACTGCCACTGGTTGCCGTAGGCATCGCTTACCTCGTCATCAGTCCGATTTTGGGTTGGATGGTGCACGGCGGCATGATAACGGTGGAAAAGCAAGGAATCAATATCATGACGGTATTATTGTTCGGCGCCGGTACGGATTATTGCCTGTTCCTCATTTACCGGTTCCGCCAATTGCTCAAGACCGAACCGGACAAGGGCAAGGCACTTCGCGGCGCTATTTCCGGATCTTCAGGCGCAATCGCGATGAGCGGGTTAACCGTCATTCTCTCGCTCCTTGCGATGATCGCAGCGGAGTACGGTTCATTCCGACTACTCGCCGCACCGTTCGCGATTGCCATCTTCATTATAGGACTGGCCAGCTTGACGCTTGTACCTGCTTTGCTCGCCATTATGGGGCGAGCTTCGTTCTGGCCGTTCATTCCGAGGACGCCGGAGATGCTGGCCGAACTAGCCAAGAGCAAAGGTCAATCGGCCCCTACTGCGAGCAAGCCGTCGCGTAACTCGAGCGGTTCTCTTATTGTACGTCGGCCTTGGCTCATAATGGTCCTGACCTGCTTGATACTTGGCGGATTTGCCGTATTCTCGACTCAGGTTAAATTCACGTTCGATAAGCTGGCCATGTTCCCAGAAACGATGGCATCCCTCGAAGGATTCTCGGTCATTGGCGAGCAGTTCTCGCCCGGCGATCTTGCTCCCGTTAAAGTAATCGTGGATACCGACGGCAAGGATCTGGACGTTGCGCAGACTTTGGCCTCGCTTCCTTACGTGACGCAAGTATCCGAGCCGCAGGCAGGGAAGACGAACCCTTCAATTATGGCGTATGACGTACGGCTCAACCTGAATCCATATTCGATGGATGCGATGAATTTGATTCCGGAGCTCCGCCAATCGATCGAAGCAACGTTACTTCTGTCAGGTGACGCGAACGCTGCGAAACATGTATGGATTTCCGGAGAGACAGCTGAGCAATATGACACGAAAGAAACAAACATACGGGATATGCGCATCATCTTGCCGCTGATCATTGTCATGATCGCAACGCTCCTAGTTATGTATCTACGTTCTTTGATCGCTGCGACTTACCTTATTTTAACCGTATTACTCTCGTATTTGTCGGCTTTGGGAATAGGGTGGCTCGTCTTGCACCATATCCTGGGCATGGATGCGATTCAAGGGACGATACCGCTATATTCGTTCGTGTTTTTAATTGCTCTGGGCGAGGATTACAACATTTTCGTGATATCTTCCATATGGAAAAAAAGTAAACGTATGCCGTTGAAACAGGCGGTCTTGGAAGGCGTTGGCGAGACGGGATCCGTCATTGCATCGGCAGGCCTCATTCTTGCGGGTACGTTCGCCGTTTTGATCATGATGCCGGTTCAGTTGATGTTGCAAATGGGAGTCATCGTCGCGCTCGGAATTCTGCTCGATACGTTCGTTGTGCGTCCATTCCTCGTACCGGCCATTACGCTTCTTCTGGGCAAGTGGGCATTCTGGCCCGGACGCCGAAACTCCGCTTTAGGCTCGGATTTCACCTCTATCGAAAAGCAATTCGAGGCTGGTCGATAGCGAGGGATGGGGCTAAAATAAGTCGCTCCGGTCCGAAGGAGGACATTGCAGGATGGCTGATTCGCGGCGTGGAGAATGGGAAATGTCTTGAAACACAAACAAATGCCCTTCCGACTTCCTATTGGGAAGCGAAAGGGCTGAAAGTATTGCATTCACGTTATTCGATAAAACCATTGAAAGTCATATCTCGTTATTTACCAACGATAGTACTCTGTGCCTTCATTCTCGTCCGCTATATAGACAGTTACATTGCGAACCTTCAAGAAACCGGGTGCGTAACGATTTCCTTGGTCATCAACGAATTCGGATAAAGGGAAGCTGGATCTGCCGAGGGACAACACATCCACCACATAGTTGTATTTGTCATCAACAGTAATTTTTACATCGTATCGAACATCTCCGCTCCGGTTCTGTACGATCAAATTCGTTTTCGTAACGCCGATATCCGTAAAAGGAACCGTGCCGGATGGAACGGGGATGCATCCGGTCGTGAAGACGGCAAGGCAAACGATGAGCAACAATGATAATGTGTATTTTCTCAGGTTTGTCCGCATCGTCAACGTTCCTCTCGATTTGATTCAATAGATAGGCCAAGGTCGAAAAATAGATTGGGAGCGGAGGGATGGCTGCGATGCACTTCAACGGCAACAACATTAGTCCCCTGCACAAGCTTGTTCAAGTGCGCTTTCAGATCGATTCTCCGATAGAAATTAAAATCGTTCGCGAAGGCTAACGACGAATCGGATAAGAGTCCGGTTTCAATGGCGTCTCGGGATACGGCCTGACCATTTAAGTAAACGACATATCCATCCTCATAAGCGATATTCAGCGATAATCCTGACCAATCCTCCGGATTGCCATTCAATTCAAACGACTTGCGAAAATAATAAGTAGGGGACTTCCCGGCCTCCACGTTCGTTTCAATATAAGATTTCCGCTCGCCGACATTCGTATATCCGAAAGGAGCTCTGCCGATTTTCCAGTCTGAATCGTCGTATTCCGGACTTCGCCAATCGTCTGAAGGGAGTTTAACAATTTCACTGGGAAAAGTCTCGATAATCGGACCTTCTCCCGTTACATCGTACCCTTCGGGAATGGTCGTTATAATCTCCTTGCTGCCCGGATGATAGCTCCATACGGATTGGATGCCTACTAGCGGAATTTCCTGTTTGTGTTCGAATGAGTCAAGGTTAATCGTATTCTGTTCCAGGCGATCAAGCACATCTCCCTGTTGATTCTCGACTTTAATGGACAGCTTATTCTTGCTTACGTCGATGATCGTAAGGAAGGATGCTTCCTTCACCGCGGACAAGTCCCATACTCTCCAGCCATCATATTCGGTAGGCGTATAGTTAGAGGGCTCTACTTCAACGGACTTTTCGAGAGTGAAGACGGAATTTCCGATGAAAACCGCGGATATGCCGGCCGACCGGAAGGCACTCCATATTTCGGGACGCTTCGGATCTTCGCTAAGCCAGGCAAAGGCGAACGCTTGATTCGAACGATCGACGGTCTCTTTGAGCCATTCTAACTGAACATCTTCTGCATCCGATAATCGACGCGCGTTAAGGAAGAATAGCTTGGCGTTATCGTTACTGATCGAATATACGGTTTTTCCGTAACCCGGAAGCGTCGCGGACGGCACATGAGGATATTCTTGATTAAAAAGGCTATCCGTTGTAGAGCCATCATAGACGGGATAGAATTGAGACTTTTGCGCTTCGAGTTGATTTTGCAGCAATTGATCGGAAGCGGCAAAATAAGAAATGTCCCCGAATTGCTTCGTCCAATCCCCAAGTTCCCCTTGAACTTGGCTAAAGTAACCCAATTGAACCGACTTTGGCGGGGTGGGCGACTTGTTTCCCTTCATTGGAATATTCGACCAATAAAAAGAAGCAACAAGAATGCAAAAAGTCGCGAGTACAACTAGCGGAAGTTTATATTTATATAGAGTTGACATCATTCATCCCCCTCCTGCCGGCGAAGTATTAGGCAAGGCGGGCCACCACATTAAGGCGTGATAAACGGGTGGAAAGACGATAATCAAATTGGCAAGAAAGGCAACGATAAAGCCGATCGTCCATGGTTTCAGAGCAACCTCGATTCGTCCGATCGTCCAATGGAGTATAATCCATGTGGCCAACCAGACTACCAATCCCGCCACTTCTTTGCCGGCATACGGACCGATCCCCCACCAGCCGGGAATCACGGAACCCATCTTTAGCAATAAAGGGTTGGCTCTGACCGGATTGTATACGCTCCATAAATGACAGAATGTCGTCGTTACAATACCGAGCCATACCGAAAGCAGTACGGCTACGATTTCGCCTGATTTTGGCTGTTTATGTGCTTGCATGATGTTCTCCCCTTACTAAACCGTGTTTAAAATCAGACCATTTTTAGTTTCGCTAACCCGAACCCTAACACGAATCCGATCAGCAAGCAGATCCAGAATAACGTAACCAATAATGCAACGATCGAGCTAGCTGCAGATCCTGGAACAAGATTATGTCGAAATCGGCGCAATAGGAATGCTGCTCCGATTCCCAAAGGGAGCGGATAAAGCGCGACGAATTCTTTAAATTCCATCATGATCGAATGCAACGGAGGGTTATAGTACATCAGCCATTCCTGGGGACCGTCCGGGGCCCGGTAAGCGATGTATAGCCAGTTTCCGAATATGATCGTGAGTAGCACCAAGAGATTTGTGAGCCATAGCATCAATTCGAGTTTGGTAGCGGCTCCCTTCTTGCCGCGAAGCATGGGATAAACCAGATGGATCGTTTGACAGCTTAAGATGACGGTGATGGTTGCGCCCAACCCGTGTAGAATAGCCATCAGCTTATGGTTGCTGACTCCTAGGGCATTAAACAAGGGGATGGACAAAAATAAGAGGGCGGCTACGCTCGCTTGCGTGATCGCAAACTCTTTTGCAGTAAAGAAGGTTTTCATCGGCTGATCTATCACTCTCTCTCGGGAATACTTGTTGGTATTTGTCGCATCACACTAATTCTAAAAGGAAATGTATCGAGAATGTCATCGAGAAATCATGGCATTGTTAATTTGGAATGTGAATTTACTCAGAATGATTTCCTTATTGCGTTTTTTTACTTTTTCTTAACTTTCGCTATTGACTAATAGATTTCAGTTCATCAGGATTTGCGATTCTATGTTGTAAAAAATGTAATATATAAATTTTTACATAGTAATATAAAAGTTTTTACATATAAAATACACTTCTTTTGAAAGTAAGATGTATAGTTTCCTTTGGATCAATTTAGTCAGGGAATGTCTTCTGACCGAATCTATTCCATGTTACGAGAGGAAAGAAAGAATAGGAGCAAATCAGCCGAGGCAAAAGAAATATGCCGCCCGCCTTGGTCAATGCGATGAAGGGGGGCAAAGACAAGAAAAATTTCATAGTATCGTCTGAGTGTTGCAAAGGAACGGTTTTCTGAGATTCTAACTACTAATCCAATAAGACAAGAGGGAAAACATGAAAAATATAAGTAAATGGTGGAAAAGCTTGCTGGTTCTAAGTATTCTTGTTGCTCTCTTCAACGTAGCCGTGTTCCGTACGTCGGCTGCCAGCAACATTCTGAAAGGTCCGTACTTGTTGTTTAATGGCGGGAATACTTCCATGTCCGTTCTTTGGCAGACAAGCGCGAACGACTCGAACGTAATTCGCTGGGGTACCGATAAATCGTATGGGATGGGAGAAGAGACCGTTCCCGTGAACCGCGATGACAGGCAGCACCGGTTCGACATCACAGGGTTGCAGCCGGGAACCTTATACTACTATCAAGTAGACGATCAAAGCGGTTCTTTCCGTACCGCGCCGGCCGATAACGCTACATCCGTAAAGTTTCTCTCTTATGGAGATAGCCGGACGAACCCGTCCAATCAGGACAAGGTAGCAACCAGAGCGCGCTTGGATTATCAAGCCGACCCGGACTACCAGACTATTCTTTTGAACAGCGGGGATTTTGCCGCGCAGGATACCGAGAGCGACTGGACTTCGCAATACTTCGTCGACGGGACTACCTATCCCGAGATGCATGCTTTCCAGGCTGAGGTTCCCATGGTTGGCGCAAGGGGCAACCATGAGAATACAGGTTCGGTCTACAATAAGTACTATCCTTACCCTTACGTGGCCGACAACTACTGGTCCTTCGATTACGGTCCGGTCCACATTGCAATCGTTGACGAGTACGCACCTTTTGCCAAGGATACCGCTCAGTACAAATGGTTGGAAAACGACCTGGCAACCTCCACCAAACCGTGGAAGATCGTTCAGGGCCATCAACCGGGATGGGGCGCCGGTACTCATGCGAACAACACCGATGTCCAAAGCAGCATCCACCCGCTCCTGCAGAAGTACGGGGTACAGATGTACTTAAACGGACACAACCATAACTACGCGCGTGCAGAAGTCGATGGTATCGAATACGTAACTGCCGGCGGCGGCGGCGCTCCCTTGTATACCCCGAATCCTAATGCCGAGAATATCGTTACGACGGACATGTCTTACCACCTTGCCGAGTTTGATATTGAGGGCGAAACGCTCACTATGACCGCCCGTAGAGCAGACGGCACGGTCATTGAGACAATAAATATTAACCAGAAGCTACCCGATATATCCAAGTTAACACTAGCTGCAGATGGAGATACTTTACAAACGGATTCTCCTCAAAGCAGCGTGAAGCTCGGATTGACGGCTGTCGACAGCCAAGATGCCCCTGTGGATCTCACGGATGTTAACGTGAAATATAAAACGGATAAGCCGGACATTCTTTCCATTGCGGAAGACGGCACGGTGACCATCAAGAACAAACCTGTATTCAATGAATCCGTCAAGGTTTGGGCGCAGTTCCTTAACGTTAAGAGTAATGAATTGACTTTAAAAGTCCAAAATCCGGATGGGCTGGCGGAAGCAAAATTAACGTCGGATAGCGATTCGCTTAACGCTGGCTCTCAAGCTAAGCTAAGTTTATCGTTGAAAGACAATTTGCAAGCGGACATCGACCCGACCGGAGCCGATGTCGTATATAGGACGAGCAATGATGACGTATTGGCTATTTCTGCTGACGGGATTGTAACCGTGCGGAATCAAACGCCTCGCGTTACGAACGTAAGCATTTGGGCGGAAGCTACCGTTCAAGGAAGAACGGTCGAAAGCAATAAGGTATCCATCATTGTCGGCGTTACATCAGGCGGGGCTTCTCATGAGATCATAGCGCCAATCAAAGGCGTATACGACACTACCGAAGAACATGCAGACGGGACATTGGATCTTGGTAGTCCCCACCTGGAAATTGTAAATAACCAGCAGATCATACTCAGATTTGATAAACTGGCCCTTCCTAAAGGAGCTAAGATTCTTGATGCCTATGTTCAGTTTTCCGCTGCCGATCCCACTGCAAACGTTGACCCGTTTGATGTGAATATTTATGCGGAAGCAATTGCAAATTCACTTCTGGAAGATCCGGGTGATGTTTCATCACGTGTTAAGACGAATGATTTTGTAAACTGGAAGGATGCGCCGGCGTGGACAGTAGAACATGAAGCCGGTCCAGCTCAGCAAACGCCTAACGTTGCATCTTTGGTCCAAGAAATTGTAAATATGGAGGGGTGGAAGGAAGGGAATGCTTTGAGCTTCATTCTAACCGGTCAGGGCTCCAGATCCGCCGAGTCCTTCTATGGTGCAGGCTCCCACGCAGACCAGATTCCACAACTTCATGTCATTTACTCAAATCCGGAATCAGTTCCGACTGATCCGGGCGATGGCGAAGGAACAAATGAGATCGTAGCGCCTATCAAGAACGCTATGGACGATATGGAAGAGCTTGAAGACGGGTCGATGGATTCTGGTAGTTCCGACCTGGAAATCGTAATGGAAGACAACACACAGCAGATCGGACTCAGATTCGCTGATCTGGCCATTCCTAAAGGGGCCACAGTTCAAGATGCCTATATTCAGTTTTCCGTCGACGAACCCGACAAGAACTTGGATCCGTTTGATGTGAATATTTATGCGGAAGATGTATCTAATTCGGCATCGGTTGCAAATGTTACTTACAATATCTCATCCCGTGTGAAAACGGCTAGTTCTATTAACTGGAAAGATGTACCTTTGTGGACAGTAGAACATGAAGCAGGTCCAAACCAGCAAACGCCGAATCTTGCATCATTGGTACAGGGAATCATTAATAAGGGTGAATGGAATGAAGGGAATGCCATGACCTTCATTCTAAACGGGCAAGGCACTAGAACCGCTGAGGCCTTTGAAGGCGCAGGTTCTCACGCAGACCAAATTCCACAACTCCATGTCACTTATACCGTTCCAGCGAATCCAGGTAACGGCGGCGGAACACCGACGAATCCAGATAACGGAGGCGGAAATACGAATCCGGACAACGGAGGCGGAAATACGAACCCGGATAACGGAGGCGGAAATACGAATCCGGATAACGGAGGCGGAAATACGAATCCGGACAACGGAGGCGGAAATACGAATCCGGACAACGGAGGCGGAAATACGAATCCGGACAACGGAGGCGGAAATACGAATCCAAGTAACGGAAGCGGAACGACGAACCCAGGTAACGGAAGCGGAACAACGAATCCGGGCAACGGCGGCAATCCGGTCATCCCGGCAATTCCGTTCAAGGACGTCGACTCGCATTACGATTGGGCGAAGGACGCGATCGCGGTTCTGGCCGATCAAGGCATCATCAACGGAACTTCGGCCACTAGCTTTGAGCCGAGCAATCGCATTACGCGCGCCGACTTTATGATGATGCTCGTTCGCATGCTGGATCTAAATGCAGACGTCACATCCAACTTCAGCGACGTGAGCGCTAACGCGTACTACTATAAAGCGCTTGGCATCGTCAAAACGCTTGGCATCGCAAACGGCGCAGGCGGTAACAAATTCAATCCGGGCGAGTTCATTTCTCGTCAGGATATGATGGTGCTCATGAGCCGGGCGATGGACGTGACCGGCAAGCTGGACCTTAGCGGCACGCCGTCCGACTTGAGCGGGTTCAAGGACAAGGCGAAACTAGCGCCTTACGCGAACGACGCCGCGGCTAAAATGGTGAAAGCGGGAATTGTTCAAGGCAGCGGTTCGGCGCTGAACCCAACGGGCCAGGTGACAAGAGCGGAAACCGCGGTAATGATTTATCGTCTATACTTGATGCTGTAGAACGGTAAAAGCTTAGTTTAGGAAAGGCTCGTACAAAGCATGACAAATAGGCGGTCGCATGAGATTTATTATCATGCGACCGCTTAATTACTAACGGAAGAATAGAGGACAGCATCATGTCTAAACAATGGTTCATAAGATTAGCATCCATGTTCCTAATTGCCGTATTTTTATTAAAAGCTAGCCCTGTTTCCGCTCACGAAATGAATTTAGGGGGATCCAAATGGGCCATTGAAAAGGATCGCATCGTATTCACGATTGATCTCGGATACCAACTGTTCCCGCAAATCGAAGGAATAAAGGATCTCGGTTACGATCTTGAACATCTTTCCGATGAACAGCTCGGCACTATAATAACGGACGTTATTCAACCTTACATTAACGAGAAGCTGTCGGTGTCCGTCAATGAAAGTCTATACCCGGTCAAGGTTGATAGAATAGAGCGCGACAGGGAAATATGGAACATTTGGTTGGAAATCAACGATATTAGCTTTGACCAGCAAGACAACAAGGTTAAGATTGATTACCATCTCTTATTTAATGAAACTAAGAACGACCACATCAATGTCGGCACTATCTATTTCACGAATGCCGATGACGAGTCGTTGCAGGAGACCTTCAACTATACCCAACCGAATCTATATAATACATTCACACCTAGTAACACCACGTGGGAATTCTCGATGAAATCCAAGCCTCCAAGCGTATGGTCTAAAATATACGACTTTATCGTTCTTGGAATCGAACACATCTTGAGCGGATTCGATCATATCGCGTTCTTGGTCGCCCTCATCGTAATAGGATTAACGACAAGAGAAGCTTTAAAAATTATCACGGCATTTACCGTAGCGCATAGCATTACTTTGCTTTTATCGGCTTTGCAGGTAGTCACTCTGAACTCCAGATTTGTCGAGAGCATGATTGCCTTATCTATCTGTTACGTCGCTATAGAGAATATATGGAAAAAACAAGCCAAATATCGCTGGATCGTCACCTTCGCCTTCGGGTTGATGCACGGATTCGGATTCGCCAGCGTTCTTCAAGATTACGTGAAGGGGAAATCAGATCTTGTCCTCTCGGTCGTATCCTTTAACGTAGGCGTAGAAGTGGGACAACTGATGATCTTCTTGGTTCTGCTGCCCGTCCTCTATTTGCTGAAGAAGAAAATACCCGCCAGGCAAGTCACGATCGGGGTATCCGCGGTCATCTTTATTCTTGGCTTGGGCTGGCTGATCGGAAGAGTATTCGACATGCAATTGCTTCCGTTCTAGAAGGGGAAACTATGAAAAAAAATCATTCGGCACCTTTGTTTGTTTCCATTGCGATTGCTTTCCTTCTTTTGTTTGTTAGTTCGAATAGTTGTATGGCACAAGATGATCCCCGAGATCTCGAACAGGATTACATCAAAAGAGCAAGCGATCTTCTTGTCGATAAAAACTATGAACAGGCTGCAAGGGTATTAGAGGAATTATTGGCCAAACAACCGGACTTGAATAATGAAACGATCTATAAGCAGCTGACCTATATTTATGATGATTACTTGTTTAACTTTGAAGAGGCATTGTCTCTATATGAAAAATATCTTGTTCGATTTCCTAAAGGAAAATTCGTAGATAGCTTTCGCGAAAGAGTTGCGTATTTAAAAGATCGGCGCTCTGAATGGCAAGCTTTACGCGATTTTAGAAAAATCATGTTAGAAGTAGATAAAGATCGAATCCTTGAAAGTTTAAAGGAAGTCGAAGTCATTCTTACAACGAACGAGAATGCATTAATTGCTCCAGAAATGCACCGTTATTTGGCTAATTCTTATTTTGAAACCAAACAATATCAAAAGGCAAGAAAACATATGGAGGAGTACGTGAAGAGTTTTGACAAAACCGGCATATCCAATGCCGACAAAGCTCTAACCCTCGATTTGTATTCCGATATCCTGATTAGGGTGCATCGTTTCGACATGGCGTTAAAGGCTCAAGATCAAATCAAAAGGCTTGGAAATCAGGAAGAGAACGGGCCTATTGAAACGAAAAAAATATCGATTAAAGAGCAACGGACCATGTGGAACGGATTTAGGCTTTCCTTCTTCTATTTCATAGCGGTAATGATATTGTTAATTCCCATCAAGTTTTGGCGGCATTTCGCATGGCATGAATTTAAACAACTCGTAAAACCTATCCTGCTCCTCGCCCTATTATTACTAGGCCCCGTTTTGTTCCTGAATCGTATTGGAGGGCAGGAGATTAAACTTACGTTTTTTCTATACCTGTGGGGCTTGTCGGTTCTTTCGCTGGTAATCATTAAGCTTCTTGCGCCTCTATCACTAAGAGTAGGCAGAACGGCTTATATTTCAATAAGTTTAATTCATATGGCTGCCGCCAGTTTCATGACCTATTACTTGACCGTGTACACACCGATGTTGATTTTCTTTCAACGATAAGGATGGAATTTCAATGAATGTAAATATGGATCCATTAAGTAGCTTAAATATGATCTTATTAGGAGGCTCGGCAGCTGCAGCCATTTTAATAATCACCATTTATGCCTTTATTTTCTCGAAGAAGGGATGAAAAACGCTTCCGTGTTACTGGATCCCAATAGACTGTAGGAGTTACATTATAGACCTGGTTTAAAGCGGTTCGTCCGGGGCTTTAATCTTTTTTTTGTATTCGCTGGGACTGCACCCGCTGTATTGTTTGAACACCTTGCAGAAATAATGCTGATCGCCGAACCCGAGCGCGTCGGCGATGTCTTTGATTAATAGTCTTTCGTTGTTCGCGAGCAGCTTTTGGGCATGTTTCATTTGCAATTGCCTGTAGTATTCGACTGGCGTCAATCCAGTGAATTTCTTGACGATCCGGATGATGTACGAAGGAGAATAGGCCAACTCGCGGCATAAATCCTGCAGGCCGACCGGCTTGGCGAGATTGGCTCTGCAGTAAGCTTCGATCGCGTCAAACGTCTCTTTGGAGGAGAGGCGGCCGTGTAAACCGTCATCGAATATCGGGATGAAAATATCGGACAGCCGCTGATTCAATTCGGCGTGCGTACTGCTTTTGTACACGGCTTCATCGAGCAGTCCGTCCGAGGGGAGCAGGTCATGCGATTCCCGATGAAGGGCTGATCTTAACGCTTCGACAAGATCTCTAAGCGTCGTTCTGATTTGCGGGACCGCGATGGCATGCCGTTCGCATTCGTTCATCCATGCCGCAAGCTCGGAGCTGAAATTGTCCTTTTGCCCTTGTTTGATAAGGGAAGTCAGCCTAAGTCTGTAGTTTTCGTCCGTTTCGCGAAGCCGCCGTCCGAGCACCGGCGTCTCCTCGGCAGAGAATACCCCCGACCCGGAAAGGGATACATTCTCGTCAAGAATCGCGCTTAAAGCGCCATAGAGTGCTTTTATTTTGGAAGGATCGCTCTGCAGGGCAGTAAAGATTCCGTTCGCGCGGGAATTCTCGCTTCTTAAAGCCCGGATCAAACGATCGAACCGGATATCCGGCTCTATCGCATCCCGGGCATCGCTCCAGCCTATAATGATGGCCTTCTCGGAATCGGCCGGCGTGTCTGCGACGCGGCATGCCGCCTCCGGAAAGATTCGCCGGCAAACGCCTAGCAGTTGGTTTTTGTCCCATGAATATCCGCCGGTTCTCAGATAACCGCTGCGAAGAACCAACAGAACGTAATAAGGGCCGGGAAGCGGATGCTTATTCTCGTCCGAAGCCATGTAGGGATTAATTAACCTGGTGAATGCTTCCTGTTCATCGTTTTCCCGCTCGCCTTCCAATTCGAAAATCGTTTTTTGCAATGTCGCGTTCAATTCTTTGGAGTCGAGGGGCTTGAGCAGATACTCGCATACGCTAAGCTTGATCGCTTGGCGGGCGTATTCGAAGTCGTCGAAGCCGCTCAGCAGAAAGTAACGGACTTCCGGTCGGATTTCCTTGGCCAGCCGGATAAACGTCAGTCCGTCCATTCTGGGCATCCGGATGTCGGTGAACACGATATCGACGGGATTGCTCTTCAGCATCTCTAGCGCCTCGGCGCCGTTAAAGGCGGTATGAGTCACGAGCAGTCGATTGTCCGCGGACTCGATCTGAACCTTAATATTGCGAAGAATCGGCTTACTGTCTTCGACGATCATCACTTTATACACCGTTCGTGCCCCCTTCGCGTTCAAGTCATGCTCTCGTCAGCCCCTCGTATCGATACGCTTAAGCCTTCCTTCCCGTTGTCCAGCGCGATGCGAAGAGTATTCGGATACAACATCCTGAGACGCATTACCGTGTTCAATATGCCCATTCCCCCGATGCCGGACGGCTGCTCGAACGTTCCGGACAATAGGATTTCGGCGATTTGCCGCTCCAATAGAAGTTTGCGTTCCTCGGCGATTCCGGCTCCGTTGTCCCGGATGACGATTTCCCAACCGAACCGGTCCCCAGAACAATCTATCGATACCTTCCATGGCGGATTTATATTCCCGAACGCATGCTGAATCGCGTTTTCGACGAAGGGCTGAATGGTGAGCCTAGGCAATTCGACGATATACGCCGTGTCCCGGACGTCTATGGCGAAATCCACGAAATCCTCGTATTTGCACTGGATCAGCGATAAATAATTCATCGTATATTGAATTTCCTCTTCCAGCTTCACCGGCCGCCAAGGCGAATCCGCCAAGTAGCGCAGCATGTCGGACAGCTTTTTGCACATTGCGATGACGTCCTCGTGCCGCCGTTCTTGCGCCGAAATACTGATTAAGTATAGAATGTTGTGGATAAAATGCGGAGCCATCTGCGATTGCAACGCGGAGAAACGGGCCTTGGATTCTTTCTCGCGCGACTGAAGCTCCAGCTTCATGGACTGCTTGAGACGTTCCATCATCTGCTGGAAGGCATCGTTCAGCATGTTCATTTCGTTGCTCGGCGATTTGCGGTTCATGAAAAGCTGGAAATTGTCGAAATCCACTTTAAGAATGCCGGAGCGGAGTTTGCGAATCGGCGCCGTCATGCGCAGGCTGATCGTATAGATCGCGCTAACCGATAAAGACAATATGGTTAATACGAGCAGTAACGTTGTATTTTGAAGCGTATACAAAGACTTGAAAACGGATTCATCGGAATGTTTGATAACGGTCGTTAATCCTGAAGTCTCGGAATAGCGAGCCGTATAGTAGTAATTGCCGTGAACGAATCCATTGCCGTCCGCCGCGATCGCCCTCTCGAGAAGATTCATCACGCTTGGTTCAATTCGCAGAGGCGGATAGATGACCCGACGGTCGGAATCGAAGATGAATGCTTCCCCGTCTTTGCCAAGATTGGCGATCTGGGCAATGCGCGAGTAATCCTGCTGCACCTCGATATATCCGAGCACATCGCCCGAAATTTCGGCGAAGGGACGAATGCTGCTGATCGACGGCGGAGCGTTCCCATCAGTTCGGTTCTCGTTGCGGATATAGAGGACGCTGGACGATTCCAGCTTTTTCCTGTATGCCGGACTGTTGTATACCTTCTCGAAATTAGATTCGAGCAGCAAGGGTCCGTATGAAAACTTGAAACGGTTCTTGCGTCCGAAGATATAAACCTTAGACGTATTGAAATCCGAAGAATTGATTAAATAGGAGGAGTAGCTTTCGAAGCTGCGATCGAAAAACAATGTTTCGTATTGAGTAAGCTCGTGGGTAAGCTTGTCCAACTGCCGCATGTCGTCCATCAGATTACGGTTAGCGACCGAGTTGCGGGACAATTGGCTCAAGTCGTTGAAGTAAAGATCGACCTGCTGGGCGATTTTGGCGTTAAGCTGCTCGGAATTGGCGATCATCGCTTTCTCGTAAGCGCGGAGCACGTAGGAATTGATAAACCAGTAGACTCCGAGGATGATCAGGGCTATAACGAAGGAGAACACAAGCATGAAACCGATATGAACCTTGATACGGTTAAACATGGTTGTCGCAACTCCCCCCTCTGCCGTGCATACAGCATAGCTTACATTCCCCATTCCATCAATATGCTTGTTAACCTGGGCAGATAGCGGACAATTGGGCGGTTCAAAATATTACACATGAAGTGTGCAATTGCTTACATGGCACAGAAAAGCAGGGATGCGTTAAGATAAACCCTGTCAGTGATTGCGCTTACAAAAACATGCGAAGGGGATTACGTATGGGATACTTGAGGCAAAAAAGCATTCTGCTCGCGGCTACGGTCGCGTTCGTCGCCGTTATGGCGGGATGCGGCGGAGGCAACGCGGGTAATGGCAGCGAATTGAAGGGGCAACAGGAGCAGAGCTCCGGCTCCGTCGCTCCTGCGAAGGAAAGCGTGACAATTACGATGGAGGTCGGCCAAGCGCTTAAGGAAGTAGCGCCGCATGCTTTCAGCCAGGCGAATATCGACGAGTTCGAGAAGCAGACGAACGTCAAAGTCAAAGTCATCATCGATCCGGATAATCAGGTGAAGAACGTGTTGCAGACCAAGCTTTCGACGAGCGAGACGCCGGACATCGTCGTATTCAACAAGGTGTCGGGCGAGAACGAGCTGAACACCGCGAATTACATGCTGGACTTGAGCGGGGAACCTTGGGTTCGGCGACTAACCAATCCGGATGCGCTGAAAGCTCCGGATGGCAACATCTACGGCTTCGTCATGCAAAGCCCGCTTGACGCGCAAGCGATCGTGTATAACAAAGCGATATTCCAGGAGCTCGGCCTGTCCGTTCCGACCAGCTACGACGAGTTCCTCGCCGTATGCGAGAAGATCAAGCAAGCCGGAATCGCGCCGATTTTCGCTCCGTTCAAAGACCGTTGGACGTTCCAGATTTGGACGGCGGGTCCATTCGGTTACGTCGCAACCAAGGAGAAGCCTTCGCTTTGGGCGGATATCAACGCAGGGACGACAAAATTCTCCGAAGTTCCGGAATTCGAGGAAATTCTGACCAAGGGCTTGCAACTGGTCGAACGCGGCTATATCAGCCCATCCGCGTTGTCCGATGATTATAACATGGCACCGGACGCGTTCATGAAGAAGAAGGCGGCGATGATGATCATGGGCGACTGGTTCGTCTCCGATATGAAGGTAAAGGATCCGTCGATCGAGCTCGGCTTGTTCCCGGTCCCCGCGTTCAACGGCAAGGACCTGATGATCTCTCAATCGCAGATCACCGGAATGCTCCATATCCCCAAGGCGGCCAAGTATCCGGAGGAAGCGAAGATGTTCCTCGATTTCCTGTCGCAGAAAGAACAGATGGACCGCGCGCAGTCGGATCAACCGTTCATGCCTTCGGTGAACGATGCTTCCGCGCCGTCGCTCACTCCGCTTCAGCAGGAGATTTACGATACGTATATTAAAACGAATAAAGCAGTCGTCGAAATGAACGCTTTCATGAAAGTCGATCTAACCGAGCTATGGAAATATTACCAGGACATGATCGCCGGAGGCAAAACGCCGAAGCAGGTTCTGGAAGCTTGGGACGAGAAATTCGCCGAATTGATGAGCGCCGCCAATCAACCTGGATTTTAAGCAGGGCGATCGCCCGAGCGGGATCCGCCAAGTGCCGAACACGGGGGCCGGCGGATCTCGTCGTCCCGGGCGGGTAGATCAAACGGAAAGGGGAACGTCCATTGAGAAAGAGCGCCAGCTTGTATTCCTATCGGCTTGTCATTCCGGCGCTGGTGATGTACGGCCTGGTCTTCATCTACCCGACGATTACCGGCTTCTATTACTCGTTCACGGATTGGTCACCGATAAACGGCATTCTGAAGTTCAGCGGGTTGGATAACTTCAAATATATTTTCAACAACGATGCCCTGCTGCTCGCCATCCGCAACACGATAGTCTACGCGGCGATATGCATCGTGCTCAAGAACGTATTCGGTCTGCTTCTCGCAGTCGCGCTTAATACGGCGATTCGGAGCAGAAACTGGCTTCGCGCCGTGTTCTTTGCGCCGTCGATCGTTTCTTCGATCGTGATCGGCCTCGTCTTCATCCCGATATTGCAGCCCGAAGGCTTGCTGAACGAGTTCGCTTCGTTTATCGGCTTGGGGGCGCTTCGGCAATATTGGCTGTCGGATACGAGCATCGTAATCTTCACGATCGCGGCGGTATCGATTTGGCAGTGGACCGGCTATCATATGGCGATATATCTGGCGGGCTTGCAGTCGATATCGAACGATTTCTACGAGGCGTCTACGATCGACGGCGCCAATGCTTGGCAACGATTTCGTTTTATGACGATTCCTCTGCTGTCGGCCTCTATCAACATTAACGTTATGCTTAGCCTGGTCGGCGGATTGCGAGTCTTCGGAGAAGTGTATTCCTTGACGAACGGCGGGCCAGGCAATGCCTCGCAGGTGCTGTCCACTTCCGTGTTCGTCTTGTTCGGGGAAGGCCGCTGGGGATTGGGAACTGCCCTGAACACCTTACTGTTCCTGATTGTTTCCGTCGCGGCGATTCCGTTGCTGCGCAAGATGAGGAAACAGGAGGTGGAGGCATGAGTCTTATTCGCAAACGCGCTCCGCTCCTGCTGCTCGAGGCGGTGATGCTTCTGCTTTCGCTAACGGTGATCGTACCGTTCTTGATTATGATATTCGGCTCGCTGAAGACCGGTCTGGAAGCGACCGCCTTCGACTTGACCTTGCCAGTAAAGTGGATGTGGCAAAACTACAAACAGGCAATCGTGGAGGGCGATATGGTCCGGTCGTTCGTGAACGGCGCGGTGATCACTTGCGCCGCCGTCGCCTTGAATATCGTGACGACTTCGATGGCCGCCTTCATTATCGCTAGGAAGAACACCCGGCTCTCCGGGTTCCTCTATTACTTTTTCTTCATCGGCATGATAGCGCCGATGCAGCTTATTCCTACGATCCGGCTGTTTCAATCGATCGAGCTGTATGGAACGTATTTGAGCGTAATACTGATCTATTGCTCCATCAACATGGCGTTCAGCATTTTCTTGTATACAGGATTCATTCGGACGACGATCCCGCAGGCGCTGGACGAGGCCGCGGTACTGGAAGGCGCGTCGCTTGTCCGATTGTTTTTCGGCGTCGTGTTCCCTCTGCTCAAGCCGATCAATCTTACGATTCTGATCATCGTGTTCATGAATATATGGAACGACATTAACATCCCGCTGTTCTTCTTGAGCGATCCGGACAAATGGACTTTGCCGCTATCCGTCTATCAATTTTTCGGCATGTTCAGCGGAAGCAGCTGGAATCTCGTCTTCGCCAATCTGGTGCTTACGGCGTTGCCGATCATCGTGCTATATTTGTTCTGCCAACGGTATATCGTCTCCGGCTTGACCGCCGGCGCCGTGAAATAAGTAGAAATAAACAATGGAGAAGGAGAAATCGATACTTATGAACCCTCAGACCCGATTAAGATTCAGGCAAGTCCATATGGATTTCCACACTAGTCCCGACATTCCGGGAGTGGGGGAGCACTTCGACCCCGAGGAATTCGCCGGCATGCTCGAGGAAGCAAGAGTCGATTCTGTCACCTGCTTCGCAAGATGCCACCACGGCATGCTCTATTACGAATCCGAGCTGTTTCCCGAACGCGTTCATCCTCACCTTAAACGCCGTGACCTGCTTAAGGAGCAAATCGATGCTTGCCATCGCCGGGATATCCGGGTGCCGATCTACATTACGGTGCAGTGGGATTATTACACCGCGATGGCGCATCCGGAGTGGTTGTCCGTCTCCGAGAACGGCGACATATTGGCCGGTCCGGAGGAGCTAACGCAGAAGCCGTTCGAGCCCGGATTTTACCATATCCTGTGCGTGAACTCGCCTTATCGCGACTTTCTGTTCGCCCATACCGGAGAAGTATTGGAGAAGTTCGATCCGGCGGACGGTCTGTTCTTCGATATCCTGTTCCCGGTCAGTTGCGCCTGCCGGTATTGCCGGGAAGGAATGCTGGAGGAAGGGCTTCGGCCGCATTCCGACGCCGACCGGATGGCCTATTCGCTGCGATCGATCAACGGGTTCAAACGCGAGATGAGCGCGTTCATCCGCTCGCGCAATCCAACTGCGACGATATTTTACAACCGCGGCCACATTGGTACGGAGCATCGCGAGGTGGCTGCCGAGTTTAGCCACTTCGAGCTAGAGTCGCTTCCGAGCGGTTTGTGGGGCTATCTTCATTTTCCGGCTACGATCCGGTATGCCCGGAAGCTGGGCCTCGATTGCGTAGGCGTAACCGGCAAGTTCCATACGATGTGGGGCGATTTCCACTCCTTTAAAAACAAGGCGGCGCTGGAGTTCGAGACGTTCCGCATGCTTGCTCTCGGGGCCAAGTGCATGATCGGGGACCAGCTTGAGCCCGGCGGCAAACTGTCCGCTCCGGTCTATGATTTGATCGGCTCCGTCTTTCGGGAGATCGAACGGAAGGAGCCTTGGTGCGTCGACGCGGTACCGGTCGCGGAAATCGGGGTCGTCACGCCGGAGGTCTACGCCGGAGATGGGCTCGGCGAGCTGCATCCTGCGCTGCGCGGGGCGATCCGCATGCTTCAGGAAGGGGCGCATCAGTTCGACGTGATCGACTTCTACAGCGATTTGAGTCCATACAAGGTGATCATTCTGCCAGATACGATTCTCGTCGACGAAACGTTCGCGGGCAAATTGGAGCATTACGTCCGAAGCGGAGGCTCGCTGATCGCCACCTTTGAATCGGGGATGGGTCTGGACAAGAACCGCTTCCTTCTGCCCGGCATGGAACTAAGCCTTGAAGCGGAGCCGACCTTGGACATTCACGGCAATCCGGTAAGGGGCAAGCAGTATTATCGATTCGATTATGCGGAATACGTCGTTCCGGTTGGGGAGATCGGGCGGGGGCTTCCGCCGACGGAGCACGTGATGTACGCCAAAGGAGTGGAGCTGACGGCAGGCGCCGGCTCGACCGTGCTAGCCAAGACTGTTCGTCCTTATTTCGACCGGACTTACCGGCATTTCTGTTCGCACCGTCAGACGCCTTCTTCCGGGATCGAAGGTACGGATGCCATCGTGCGCGGCGGCAACGGCAGGACGATCTATTTCGCCCATCCTCTATTCTCGCAATATAACCGCAACGCGCCGCGTTGGTGCAAGCAGTTCGTGCTGAACGCCATCGAAATGCTGATCGGCAAGCCGTTGTTGATGCACGACGGCCCGAGCTCGGTGTTCGCTTCCGTCAACGAGCAACCGTCCGATAGCCGCACGGTCGTTCACCTACTTCACTATATCCCGGAGAGAAGAAGCGTGGATATCGATATTATCGAAGACGTTATTCCCCTGTACGACGTTCGGATCTCACTGGCGGGCGAGCCGGGAGTTAAGCGCGTCGCCTGCGTTCCCGACGGCCCCGAGATTGCGTTCGAGGAGAGGGACGGTAGAACGGTGTTCTCGGTGCCTGAAATCCGCGGGCATCAAATGATCGCTATAGAGCGTTAAATGGCCGAGGAGCCCGTTCCGACGATATGTCGGGCGGGCTTATTCGCGCGCGCAAAAACCGAATAAATCGCGTTCTTGGAGTTGCTAAGTTCGTCGTCCTCGAATCGTGAAATACCGGATTGGATGAATTTGAATGTTCTGCAAGGTCGGATTCTGTCGAGGAAAGAATCAAATTTCAAGAATGAAAATCCTTCTCATTTACTCCATTAATCTGTAGTATAAGTAGTGAGGCTTGGCTAAGCCAAGCCGCATTTTCGTTTCTATATGGGACTTTAACTTGCTGTTGTTGGAGGGCTCTTATTTGTTTTTCAAGGTTCTCGTGCCCATCATTTGTGGCTTAACCATAATGGCCTCATTGCTTTTGAATAAAACGACGAATATCTGGATGCTAATCTTGTTCGGTTCGCTTTTCGCGCTTAGCGTCGTGTTTCAGAAGAAGCACCCTATCGTACCCAAAATACAGATTATTTTTCTTGTCCTATTCCATTGGTACAGCCATATGAACTGGTGCTTGGGCTTATACTACATCTTAATTCTGATGGCCGCTCACACCAAGCAAACGTACAAACAAACCATACCGATCTTTTTATTGTATATCCTTCTGTACTCTACCATCCGATTATCTTACCAACCCTTAAATACCTACAACATGCTGGTCTCCATTTATGATTTTATAGGCGCGGCAATCGTCGGGTCTCTTTATCGTTATTTTTTTAGCTTGGAAGCCGAAAAGAAAAAGTTGAAAGAGAATAATAATTTCTTGGTCACCCACGATTCCCTTACCAAGCTTTTAAACTACGAGGGTTACGTCAACGCGCTTCAAGATTTAATTAACAAACAAAATCATTTTGTTCTGATCCTAATCGATTTTCAAGACTTTAAGTCCATTAATAATCAAAGCATAAGCAACGGAAACGAAGCTTTGGTAAATATATCGTTACTTCTGAAGCGTTTATTCGCAAATGCCCATACAATCTCCCGTTACGCAGGAGATCGGTTTGCCGTAACGATTCCGTCAAAAGAAAACGCGTTACACGAGATTAGCGAATTACTGAGTTCGAATGTGTTAGGATTTCAGGTTACTTACAGCATGACTCAATTCCCTCAGGAGTCGGCGTCGAAGGAAGAGCTAATCTCTATCGCCGAAGAGAAATTGTTTCAAAACAAGCGGATGATATGGTTGAAACGCGAAGAGGATTTATTCCGATCCGAGAAAATGAGAGCCGTTGGCGAATTGGCGGCAGGAATGGCGCATGAAATACGCAACCCTCTCACGACAATAAAAGGGTTTATGCAGTTGTCGCAAAAAAGCGGATACAATATCGGTCCTTGGTTTGAAACCATCATGAGCGAAATCACAAGAATGAACGAGCTGACGGCAGAATTCCTGCAATTTTCCAAGCCGAATATCAGTAAGATGAAAGCGGAATCTGTAACCGGGTGTTTAGACAGATTACTATTCTTGACCGAATCGGATGCCGCTTATCGCGGTCATAAAATCATGCTGGATATTGCCGACGACTCGCTATATGTCTATATTGATCGGGATAAAATGGTCCAAGTGTTGGTGAATCTCGTAAGGAACGGTCTGGAAGCCATGAGCGAACCGGGGGTTCTATCCATACGGGCTAAACGGGAAGAGGGGAATGCCGTCGTTGAAATTGAGGATACCGGTCCTGGAATTCCAGTATCGGAGCAAGCTAAAATATTTCAACCCTTCTATACGACGAAAGAGGAAGGTACCGGACTTGGGCTATCGATATGCCAAAAAATCGCGCAGGATCACGGCGGAAACTTGGAGATTCAAAGTGACGTCGGTAGCGGGGCGGTTTTTAGTTTAAGTTTGCCTGCATATGACTGGGCTCCCGAAGGCTGAAAAACGCGACACAAGAAATCGACATGAATGGCCGATTTCTTGTGTCGCGTTCGAGAGTGGGGAGGTTATTCCTTAACCGCTCCGAGAACGATGCCTTTCACGAAAAAGCGCTGGAGAAATGGGTATACGAGCAGAATAGGAAGCGCACCGATGAAGATTTGCGCCGATTTGACGGATTTATTCGATATATTCTCCATATCCTCCGGATTAATGGCCATTTTGGTGAAATCCTGCTGAACGATGATGGTCTGCAGCAACGTTGCCAACGGGTAATTGGATGCGTCCGTATTATAGAGCATGCCATGGAACCATTCGTTCCAATGAAAGACCATCGTGAACAAGGCCAATGTGGCGAGAGCCGGCAGCGACAGGGGCAAGTAGATGTTCCACATCGTCTTGAAGTGGCCTGCTCCGTCGATGAGCGCCGCCTCTTCCATCTCCTTCGGAATGTTGCGGAAGAAGTTGAGCAGCAGGATGATCGACCATACTTCAACGGCCGTGGGGAGGACGAGCGCCCACAAGGAGTTGTTCAAGCCAAGCTTCATAATCAGGATATAGTTCGGCACGAGGCCGCCCGTGAACAGCATCGTGAATACGAAGAACCATGCGTATAGGGAGCGGCCTCTAAAGCTGTAAGATTCTTTGGACAACGGGTAAGCGGTTATCGCGGCGATAATGAGAAAAATAGCGGTGCCAAGAAGCGTTCTTTGCAATGAAACGATGAGCGAGCGGCTGAAGTTGCGGTTGGACAACGTGTCGATGAACGAGTCGAACGTAAAGTCCACCGGCCATAAGTAAACCAGATTCGCCGTCGCCGCATCCCTTCCGCTTAAAGAAATGGCGAGAATATGAATCATCGGCAGCACGCAGCACAGGCTGATGCAAGCCAGAAAGATCGTATTGAACCAGGTAAAGAGGCGATAGCCATTCGTGCGATAGATCACGCCGTTTCCCCCTTCCGTCAGAATATGCGGTATCCGGCGAATTTGTAGGCAAGCCGGTAAGCAACGACGATCAGAACGAATCCGATCGCGGATTTGAACAGGCCGACCGCTGTGCCGAAGCCCATGTTGCCGCTAATGATTGCCGTCCGATAGACGTACGTATCGATAATGTCGCCTTTGTCGTAAACGAGCGCGTTGTACAAATTGAATATTTGATCGAATCCCGCGTTGAGAACGTTGCCGAGCGACAGCGTAGCAAGCACGATCGTAATCGGCATCATGGCTGGAATCGTAATATGCAAGGTTTGTTTCCAGCGGTTCGCGCCGTCTACGACGGCTGCTTCGTACAACGACGGGCTGACGCCCGCAAGCGCGGCGAGGAACACGATCGTTCCGAATCCGAATTCCTTCCAGACATGGCTGATGACTACCGTAAATCGAAACCAATCTCCATCGCCCAGGAAGAAGATCGGCTGGATGCCGAACAAATTACCAAGCAGCTTGTTGATCATTCCTCCTTCGGTCGACAGTATTTCGAGAAGGATCCCCCCGAGAATGACCCACGACAAGAAGTGCGGCAAGTAGACGAGCGTCTGCACGGATCGTTTGAACGAGGAGACTCGCACTTCGTTCAGTAGCAGCGAAAACAAGAACGGGGCGATCAAGCCGGCGATAATCTTGGACAAAGCGAGAATAAGCGTGTTCCACATGACTTGGATGCTATCGGGTTGTCCGAACAGCTTCTCGAAATTTTTCCAACCTACCCAAGGCGAATCCATGATTCCCGTCCAAGGCTTGAAATCCTGAAACGCCATAACGATGCCGCCCATCGGCACGTAAGCGAATAGAAGAGTAAGCAGAACGGCGGGAATGAGCATCATATGAAGCGGCCAATTGCGCTTGAGATTCCACTTGCGGCTTCTCCGAGCCAGTGTATTGCCCATTATCCTCCACTCCTTATTCTCTATAGAACTAGTGGGCCGCAGATCAGCCCGCCCGGCGAGAGCGGGCTAATCTGCGGCCTGGATTCGATTAAACCCGAGATTGATTATCCGCCGTTCGCGGCATTATACCAGTCGGTAACTTCCTTCTGGATTTGGTCTCCGCCGGCGCTTTTCCAGTTTTGAACCCACTTGTCGTAGTAATCGAGCGGTTCTTTGCCGTAAATGATTTTGCTGAACATTTCCGCTTCCATCTTGTCTAGATTCTCCTGCTTATCCTTCATCGTCTGCGTTTGCGGACCGTTGTATAGGTTGTTCACGGTGTGCTCGCGCTGCTCGTAAATATACTTGGCCGACAGCTTCGCCTGCATCGGGGACGTGGCCAATGTTTCCTCGTAAGGAGTCGCCGGCGCTCTGCCGTCCGCCAGTTCCGCCAACGCCTTGATCTGCTTGGACGGTACGACCGGAGCCATGAACAGGAACTGAGGGGCGTGCCTACCGCCCGGGATTTCGTTCTCCGTCGTAACCCGTTTGCCTCCGACGAAGTCGTAATCGTAGCCTCTGGCGAAGCCGAATTCGAACTCCCCGCCTTTCGGCGGATCCTCGTAATGTTCGTAAAGATAATTCTGATATTCGAACAACACTTCCGGATGCTTCATGTCTTTGTTAATGAGGAGCACCAGCCAGTGGTTGAGACCGTTGCCGATCTGTCCGATTTGGCCGTCCGGTCCTGCGGGAAGCGGATAAGGCTGTACGTTCGCGCCCTTGACGTTCGTCTCCGTCGCGTTGAACGGCCAGTTGTACGCCCATTGCGTCGAAAATGCGATGCCCGCCTGGCCGGATGTGTACAATTCCATCGCCTTGACCTCATCTTGAATGCCGACTTCTTTGTGCAAATAGCCTTTGTCGATCCATTCTTTGATTTTGCCGATCGCCGTCTTCGTTTCCGGCGTCGTCGTACCGTATACGATTTCCCCTTGAGCGTTTTTATGCCAAATGCTCATGAACGAACCGTAGGAGCCCATGATGGGGTTAAGCCCGAGCCACGTCGCCAAGTTGTATTTGACCGTCTTTAAGGCGGCGGCTACGGCGATCGTGTTCTTTTTCCCGTCTTTATCCGGATCCTTGTTCACGAACGCATCCATCACGACTTCCAACTCTTCGGTCGTGGTCGGCGCCTTCATGCCCAGGTTATCCAGCCAGTCTTGGCGGATCCACATGACGTCGTCGTGCAGAAGAGACGACTCGATCATCGGAATGCCGTATGTTTGGCCATCGCGCTTATAAGGTAGCCATACGTCTTTCGTTTCGTCCATCGCGGCTTTCCACTCGTCCGAAGCGTATTTATCGAACAGTTCGCCAACGGGTTGGAATTTGCCGGAATCGATCAACGTGTGCGCGACGTCCACGGGGACGTAGAGATAGTCCGGCATGGGTTCGTTCGCGGTCAAAGTCAGCATCAGCTTCGTCTTGAACGCGTCGTTGGTCGTTGGAGTCGTCCATAGAATCTTTTGCTTGATTCCCATCCGATCTTCCAGCCAGCGGGTGAATACGTTGTCGTCGAGCGTCTCGCCGTTCTTGAACTTCAGTTCAGGACCGATTTGTTTAACGGTCGTGATCTCGATCGGCGGATCGTATTTTCCGTCCTTCATGACGAGAGCGTCCGATTCCGGCGAGCTTTCCGTGCTTGAGGATGCTTCGGTCGTCGTTGCTTCAGTCGTTGCCGAAGGCGAGCTGGATTCATTCCCATCGTTCTTGCCGCTGCACGCCGCGAGCAGCGTTGCCGCGATGAACATAACGGCGATGGCCATCGATATTCGTCTTTGCATACAAGCTATCCCCTTCCTCATTCCTTATATTGATCCTTTGCAATTTCAGTATAAATAGCGCTTCCATAAGGGGATATGGGAAGATTTCAACATCGCGTGTAATTTATTAACTATTCTGAATATACGGGTAATTACCTTTCTCTGTACTCTTGAGGCGTGCGCTCGAATTGCTTTTTGAATACTTTGTTGAAGTATGCTTGATCAAGGCCGACCTGCTGGGCGATTTCATAGATTTTGAGTTCGGAGTGCTTCAGCAAATACACCGCTTTTTCCATTCGGATCTGATGGATATATTCGCGCAGATTTTCGCCGGTTTCCTGTTTGAAAATTTTGGACAAGTAGACGGGGTGGAAGTGGACGTGGTCCGCGATCGCCTGCAAGGACACGTCTTCCTGCAGACGATCGACGACGTAAGACTGTACTTTCGATAACAATTCCTTCCGAGAATCGCTTACGTAATTGTCTACGCTTGTCCGCAGCCGCTCCAGTACGGCGAGCGACCATTCCTTGAGCCGGACGGCCGAACGTAAACGGTCATCGTCGGACGTCGCGCTATCCATCATAAGATCGGATAACGGTTGTCCGTTCTTATGTGCGAAGTGTGAGAAGCTGGAAGCCATGGAGAAATAAGCTTCCATGAGATGCTCCCTCGAAGAAGGGAAACGGTTACGCAAATCGTTATAGATGGCATTCACTTTATTGGCCGCTTCGTCCCATTTCCCCGTATCCAGCAAATTCAGCAACGTCGGCAGCCGGTACAGCTCATCTAGCGCGGTAGTCTTCGCGGTCTCCTGATCCTCGTCGCCCATGGAATAGAATAACCCGCTGCTGCTGCCGATTCGATTCCGAAACGAGGTCATTGCCGTTTCATATAATCCCCGGATATTGCCCGGAAACTCTCCCCAATTACTCACCATAATCGATAGATTGCCTTTCAGATACGTATGAACGCTCATTTGCACCTGCGCGGCTAATCGTTCTACAAGTCGCAGGGTATCTTCCTCGACCGGCTCCGGTTGTTCCGCATCGGAGAGGGGCTCGCGATCCCGGAGCCGAAGAACGAATACCAAATAAGCATGGGTATCCGAATGATACCAGGTATCGAATCGCTTCCCGAATATCTCCTCCGTAATATTGCATACGGCGTATTCGAGCAATTGGAGCCTACGGGCATCGTAGCCGTAGAATTCATCCTCCAGCCGGACGAGAAGCAGGGAAACGGTATCCCCTGGGGCGAATGGAAGCTTGAGCAGCTCCAACTTAAGCATTAACGCCTTTCGTTCGGGCACGAGCCCTTGCAGCAAATCCCCGAGCAGGTTGTGCTTGAGCAGCGGCATATGCTCCCGCAACGCGACAACGGATGCCTTGTATTCGCTTATCTGCTCCCATTCCGCCCTGAGCTTCGCTTGCACCTTCCGTATCGTTTCCGCCAATTCGTCCTCATGAATCGGCTTCAGCAAGTAATCCGTCGTCTCGGCCCGAATCGCTTCGCGCGCATAATCGAACTCCCCGTGTCCGGACAGAATGATGCAACGGGTCCCGGACCAGCGTTCGCGGATTTCGCGGATAAGCTCAAGGCCGTTCATGCCCGGCATGCGGATATCCGTGATGACGATATCGACATGATGCTGGTTAAGCTGTTGTAGGGCTTCGTAAGCGGAGGAAGCCGTATAGACGTGATCGATCTCGAGTTTCTCCCAGGCAATCGTATACTTCAGTCCTTCAATCACGGAATACTCGTCATCGACGATCATCACTCGAAACATCCGAATCCACTCCTTCCGGAAAGATATAGTCGCTAGGCGTCCACGACAGCTTTACGACTAAGCCCGCCTGCTCCGAGTGCAGGTAGTGAACGCCGGCCTGATCTCCGAAACGCAAGGCCAGTCGCTGATTCACGTTCCAGACGCCGTATCCGGTTTCATCGCTGACCGGCTGCTTCAATCGCCGGTTCAATTCCTGAAGCCGTTCCGCGGCCATCCCGACGCCGGTATCCTCGATCTCCAGCCATACGCCTTCTCGATTCGCACCTCCGGTGATCCTGATGGTTCCGCCTCCAGGCTTCGGCTCGATCCCATGAATAACCGCATTCTCGACGATCGGCTGCAGCAACAGGCGCGGAATTTGCAATTGCTGAAGCTTCTCCGGCACTTCGATCGCGTAGTCGATCCGGTTTAAACGCAGCTTTTGAATTTCCAAGTAATTCCGAACGAGGGTCAACTCGTCGGCAACGGTCGTATCCGGTTTCTCCAGACGGGTCGTGTATTTAAAGAAATTGCCCAAGTTGATCGCCATCCGTTCAATCGGCTCCAACCGTTCCAATCGGGCCATATTGACGATGAAATACAGGCAGTTATACAGAAAATGCGGATTAATCTGGGATTGAAGCTGCTTCAGCTGCGCATCCCGGGAGCGAAGCTGCTCGGTATACACGTTCTCTATTAATCGTTGAATTTGTTCGGTCATATCGTTGAAACGCTGAAATACGAAGCTGAATTCCGTATTCTTCACGGATTGGATGCGGGTGCTGAAATCGCCGTTCTTCACCTGGCGGAGGCTTCGCATCAACGTCAGGATGGGGCGTTGGACTTGTCGGTACAGCATGAAAGCGGCGAATAAGCCTAGCAACAGCTGTAAGACGAGAGAAGCATAGAAAAGCCGGGTACTGTTAACGATCGGAGACAGCACCTGCTGCATCGGAACGTAATCGACGATCGCCCAACCCTTGAGGTTGGTCTGGATATAGTTCACCAGATAGGTTTGACCGGACAGCTTGGCGCGGAAAGAATCCGACCAATCAAGCGGCCGTTGCCTAAGCAACTGAGCCACTTGTTCGGTCAGATTCTCGTTTTGCGTCCGATTCGCTATGATGCCAAGCTCCGCGTGATACATGAACGGATCCCCTTGGCCCGTAGCCTTATAATCGTTGAGCAACTGAATCAGGTTATCGTCGTCGAGCCTCAGCTCGACGACGTTATCGGCTTTAAGCGGGTCGCTGTAGCCTGACGATGAACGGATGGAATAGAATAAAAACTGGTAATTAGGCTTCGAGGCGTCGCCGCTCTTCTCGGAAATCCATTCGCTGGCCGCGCGTCCGGTAAGCATATCGTCATCGTAGTTAATCAAAGCGGCAGGATTAATGGCTTCTTGTTTTTTGGGAAAGTAGATGGTGCTCCGCGAGGGCCAGTCCGACTGGATGTTCTGAATGGTGATTCGATCTTCCGCTTTCCTTTTCGTATCGACGACATCGAAAAAGCTTTCGAAGCCTTCGATCGTCTCGAACGATATGACGATCGGATCGCTCCCTAGCTGAATAGCCGATTTGGCCAGATGATCGAGCTGCAGATTAAGCCGATTCTGCGCAAAGGCGAGCCTGCTGTCGATCGCGTTTTTGATCTCGTTCTGCACGACCCCGACCGATACCCGGTTCGAATAGACATACAAGCCGAAGATCGGAATAAGAAGGAAGACGATAAACAAAATCACCTTGTGGAAGATGGTCAGACGGCCTAGCAACATAGCATATCCCCTTTGCTACGATTCGATAAGGTCTGCGCTTAACACTTCGCGGTGCGTCGCCGTCACGGAAGCCGTGAACTCCTCCCAAGGCTTATCATCGGCGGTTAGCAGCCCATAATTGCCGTTCAGCGGGTGTCGATTGGAGTTGAAGTCGTACAAGGCGAACCAATGGGCTCCTACGCACGAAGGAAACGCCGCAGCCTTTTTAATAAACATATCATATATTTGTCCCCGGCGTTTCTGATCTTTTACCGTGGCATGCTGCGCGCCGTTCGTGCTGCTCAAGTAACCGGCCTGACGTCCCGCGCAGAAGCTGAATTCGGTGACCATTACCGGTTTACCCGTCAGATTGGCTACGCGAGTCAACCACTTTTCCGGAAAATGGCGGGTGTAGAAGTTCAGGGACACGACGTCCAAATATTGTCCCATGACTTCCAATACGACTTCCGGAGTGCTGGCTCCGACCAATCGGCAACCCAGAACCAGGTGGTCCGAGTCGTACGTCTTCAGCAAGGAGGTAGTGGTGCCGTAATAGGTCTCCGCTATTAGCTTCAGGAAGTCCAATTTGTCCTGCTCGAAAGCCTCGGTTTCGGCCGTGTAGCTGAAGATGGTAAGCAGATCGTCGAACTCCCAATATTCGCCGCTCCAAGCCTCGTTGAGCCGGTCGATGTCTCCGTAACGCTCCTTGAGGAAGCGGACCCATCTCTGTTTGCCGGGCGCATGAGAGGGCAGCTCGAAATAATCCTGAACGAGATTCGCCGGATCCGCGCCTAGCTTCATATCGTCCATGCCCCACTGGCCGCCCTTGCCCCACCAATGCAGTTCGTTATCCGTGTAGTAGCCGATCAGAGAAGGGTCGTCCTTCAGCATGCGTCCCTCGCCGTAGAAGTGCTCGCTTAGCACGCGTTGGACCGAATAGACGAAGCTGCTGCAGAACACGTCGGGAAAACCGAAGCCCCAATCCACATTGACTTTATTGGCATGCTGGGACATTCGGAGCTCGATCGTTTTCGGAAACGAATTGCCCCAATAGTATTTCTCGTGCCAGGCCGCCAGCGTGTTGAATCCGTACTCGCGAATTTGCTCCAGCTTCCGGTCGGCAAATTTGGGGAACCATGAGCCGTCGTCTCCGTATTCCTGCATTTTGGCGCTGCTGAGACTGTCCGGAAGGAACACGCAATTCACTCCGAGTGAGAAGAAGGGCTTGCCGTTCGGATCAAGCAGCGACCAGCTTCCGTCCTCTTTGCGGCTTGTGGTGAAATATCGATTCGTCATCTGGATATGGCCCCTTTCATGTGTTGTTTTTTTAACTAGACATAGTATTAATACTAGAGGTAACGAATCGACATTAGTATTGGAAACCTTGAATCTGGATTGTGTTCTGTTAGCGTGTTTTGTCCGCCGGGAGGCGGAAGCCGCAACCCTTAAATATCGACACAGCAGTTCATTCGTTTCAGGACTATTTCGAGCTGATCGCACGATACATTTTTAAATACGATGTGTTTCATTGTATTTTTGAAGCATGTTCAAGAATTATGCTGGATAAAGATGTTTTTTATGACTATTGGCCTCCGATTGTTCTATTCCATTCAGAAATACAATCTATAGTGATGTTCCTCATCGTACTTTGATTGCATAAGCGCCAAACAGCGACAATAACGATGATTATCATTCTACTTCCCTTGACTTACCACTTTTGATAGCTCGTATTTGGTCAAGTCTAACCGCAGAGCAAGCTTTTATCTCGAAGTGACGGATGGCGAAGCCATTTTTCTTGTCTCATTTCTTATCCTTAGCGTGTTGTTTCTTTTCCTCATAGCGTAGGCACAGAATCGAATTCCCTCAAATCATGTATAATGATTAAAAAGAACAGAACAGAGGGTTGTGATACGAATGATCGATCTCATGGAGATGTACAATCGGAGGAATCAAGAACTCGCCATCCAGGGTGCGGTAAAATATCGTCTGGAAGAAATTCTATCGTTGCTTGGCAAGAATCGTTTAACGGATATAGCTACTTCAATCGGTTTGCCTGGGCGGTCTTCAATGAAAAAGGCAGAACTTGCCGCTCGGTTGCCCGAAGTTCTATTAAAGGAATATAGACTGGATGCTACGTTGCTATTGGCCCGGGAAGAGGAGTTTCAGTTCTTTCAGAATGTACGGAGTCAGCCCTGCTTACAAGCTGACGATATCACGCCCGGCACTTATTTGCACTTCGTGGATTACGGGGTTTTATTTACGTTTTGGCAAAAGGACAAGCTGTATTTCGTTATCCCCGAAGAAGTGAAAGAGGCTCTGCGACAGTTGGATTGGGATGCGTTGCTATTGACCCGTGCAAGGGAGCAAGTCGTGCTTCAATATGTAAACGCCGCGGTTAATCTCTACGGGGTTTGCACGCCGGAACTGATTCTCGAGATCTATAACGATCAGAACGATCAAAGCTTAAGACTGCAAGACCTCGAGGAGATCACCGATTTTCATTTGAAAAGAGTGCAGTTTTATGAGCGGATGGATGGTTATTATGTGAGTCAGTACTTTGACGAGAGTACCGTTCAGGAAATGCAAGCTCTCCTGAAGCGAATTCAGAACAAGCCTCGATATATTCCAAGTAAAGAGAAGTTCCTAATGTACTCGGACGATCACTATTCCGAGATGACGCCGCAGTTATTGCAGCTGAGACTCTTTATTCTCAATCAGTTGTGCGAGGATGCCGAGCTTGTGGATTCGGCCATTGACGATATTCAGATTGCCTGCTCTATGGAAGAGCCTTTGCAGTCGATCGTGAACGAGTTGGATAGAAGAGGGATCACTTTTGACAATATCAATCAAGTAAAAAGGTTCAGCTCTCTGGTGACGGAAGTATATAACCACACCCGGCTTTGGTCCAACTGCGGGCATACGCCTGCCGAATTGGGCGCTCTAACGGGAGGCTCGGCTATCCGTGCAATTCCGGGACAACGCGTCGTGGCCGCCAAGGTTGGGAGAAACGACCCTTGTCCGTGCGGAAGCGGGAAGAAATATAAGAAGTGTTGTGGCGAACAATGAACGAAGCGCGATTGAATGGTCGAATCGCTCTGATCACCGGAGCGGGAGCGGGTATCGGCAGGGTATTGGCTCAGAGCTACGCGCGCGAAGGGGCTTTTGTGGTCGCAGTTGACCGAAATGCCGAAGAGCTACGGCGAACAGAGGAGTTAATAAAGGCGGAAGGGTTTCAGGTCGGCGCCTTAGTGATGGATATATCGAAGCCGGAGGAGATTGAGCAGTTGTTTCAGAGCTTGAAGCAACGGCAAGGGCGATTAGACGTTCTAGTCAACAATGCCGGCTTCGGGGTGCGGAAATCTCCCTATGACCTGGAGTTGTCGGAGTGGGACAGCGTATTGAATACGAACTTGCGGGGGACGTTCCTCTGTTCGCGGGAAGCGGCCAAGCTCATGCGAGACAACGGTGGCGGCTCTATCGTCAACATTTCCTCCACGCGGGCACTCATGTCCGAAGCGAATTCGGAGGCTTATGCGGCATCCAAGGGCGGAATATTGTCGCTCACGCACGCGATGGCCGTCTCCTTGGGACCGGATAAGATTACGGTGAACGCGATTTGTCCCGGTTGGATCGAGACGGGAGACTACGACAAGCTTCGAACGGAGGACCATGCTCAGCATCCTTCCGGAAGAGTCGGAACCCCAATGGATATCGCGCGCGCATGTCTCTATCTGACGGATCCTCGCAACGATTTCATTACCGGGACGCAGATGATCATAGACGGCGGAATGACGCGCCGAATGATCTACGAAGAATAACGGAAAGTCAGGCGAAACGAAAGGGAGTCGGTGCGGTTCATTCAGCCGCGACGACTCCCTTTCTTTATTTAAACCGGTAAAAGCGCGGTTCCTCGAACCAGAAGCTTCCGTCTTGGGAAAAGTCTACATAAGGGCTTGGAGACACAAGATTAATCTGATTTAAATCTTCTTCCGTTAATCGAGTCTCGAGCGCTTTCAGATTGTCGCTCAATTGCTTCTCGTTCCGAATGCCGACGACCGGAATGATGCCCGGACGATGCAGCAACCAAGCCAAGGCGAATTGCCCGAGCGTCATCCCTTTGGACTCGGCCCATTGCGCGAGTTGCTCTACTCGGACCAACTTCTCCCGATTTTTAGGGGAATCCGGATCCATTCGCTCTCCGCGGGAGTTGTCCGGAAGCGGCTGCCCCAACCGATACTTGCCCGATAACCAGCCCCCGTCCAGCGGAGAGTAGCATAGAGTGGAGAGTCCGTGACGTTCGGAGGCAGGCAAAATTTCCTGCTCGATATAACGGTTGAAGATATGATAGGAAGGTTGATTCGTAACGAAGCGTTCAAGGTTCATTTTGTCGCTGACCCATAGAGATTCTACGATCCTCCAGGCTTCGAAATTCGAACAACCGATATAACGGACCTTACCTTGTTTAACGAGGTCATCCAACGCCCGCAAAGTCTCGTCCAACGGAGTGTGCGGATCCGGCCGGTGAACTTGATACAGATCTATGTAGTCGGTATTAAGCCGCTTCAAGCTGGCCTCGACCTGGCGCATGATGCGGTAACGGCTTGCGCCTTCCCCGTTCGGCCCCTCGGCGGTCCGGACTTTGAATTTCGTCGCCACGATGACTTGATCTCTTCGGCCCTTGATCGCTTTGCCGATAATTTCCTCGCTGGTTCCTTTTCCGTACGTGTCCGCCGTATCCAAGAAATTGATACCGGAATCCAACACGCGGTCAATGACGGATAGAGAGGTTTTTTCGTCCAAATCCCAATTCCCGTAAGTCATCGTTCCCAAGCATAGACGAGAAACCTGTAAGCCCGTTCTTCCCAAATACGAGTATTCCATCATGAACGACCTCCAATGATTTTTTCTTGCTTTCACTATGAGTATAACGTATGGAGATGTTTTTTTTACAAATTGATTAACTCAAGCCGGCAGCGTGAACTTCGATCAAGAACGGAGCAATTCGTTGTCGGAAGAGATCCAGCGGCATCAGCCCCTTCTTGCGTTGCTTGCGAGTCAGGACGACGACGGCATCAAGAGTCGGCACGATAATAATGAATTGTCCTCCGAATCCCCGAGCGTAATAGAAGTCGAGTTCGCTAACGGATTCGCTCCACCAATGCCAGCCATAGAAGCCCCGTTCGGGTGCCTTAACGGCAATGGCAGGCTTCGTTGAACGCTCTACAAGAGAGCGGGAAATGAGCTGTCGATGATTCCAGACCCCTTGATGCAAATAAAGAAGTCCGAATTTCAGCATATCGTGCGCGGTAAGCTGCAATCCGAATCCCCCGGTATGAATCCCCTGAGGATCGCGTTTCCAATCATATTGTTCGATGCCAAGCGGGGAGAAGAGATTAAGCTCGGCATATCGGGCGATGTCCATACCCGTTGCTTGCGCTAATATAGCGGCCAATAATTGCGAGACGCCGGAATTGTAAACCATCCTGGTACCGGGTTCGTCGGACAGGGGTTGCTCTAGAACATAACTTATCCAATCCGGCGATCGGGACATTTGGGGAAAGGAGTTTAATCCCCCGAATTCATTCCACCGGAACCCGGCCGTCAGCGTCAGCAGATGCTCGAGCGTAATGCTTTTCTTGCGCGCGTCTTTATCGTTGAGCAGTTGAGGAAAATAGCGCGATATTAACGTATCCGTTGAAGCAACAAGTCCTTGTTCCATAGCTATGCAGATAAGCGCCGATAGTACGCTTTTGGTGCAGGAGTTAATGGGCATTAGCCGGGAAGAAGCTTGCTCCGACTTTTCATAATGATAGATGGGCTCTCCTTGGTAATGAATGATACAACTGCTTAAATCATAGGCTTCGACCTCATGTGACCATGCAGTGAAATTCATCTATTTCATTCCTTCGTGTTGTCGAATTGGAAATTCGGAAGTCGCGGAGTTCGTAGTCCTCTTGAAGTATAGGATATCAGAAAAGGACGGCTATCAATAATCTTCCCCAAAGGAATACCCGCTATTTCCGGCGGATTCGCGGTTGTCGGCGCGAAATTGTACCGGAAGGAATTCGGCTACTTCTGCCATCGTCCCAAGGGAACGCGCGATTGGCTGATGATGTATATCGTCTCCGGCATCGGAATCATCGAGAAAGTGCCGCAAACGTTCGAATGCAACAGCGGAGACCTGGTTCTGATCGCTTCGGGAACTAGGCAAGAGTTCTACACCGCCGAGGAGAGCGTCTGGGAAAAGATGTGGTGCCATTTCACGTCGAGGCAGAACTTCTACAGCTGGCTGTCGTTCGCGGACAACGTGGACGGCGTTCTTATCTTGCGGTAGTCGGGCGAGGACAAGGAGCAGGTTCGCAAAGCATTCGAGAGGATGCTGAAAAATTATTGTTCCATCAGCCCCCACCGGGGGTGCACCGCCATAGTCGGAATTTACGACCTTGAGGAGAGCAATCCTCGAGGCTTCATCGCCAAAGTCGGTTTTCCCGACCATGGGGAGAGCGAGCCACCGGGATGCACCGCCATAGTCGGATTTTCCGACCATGAGGAGAACAATCCTCGAGGCTTCATCGCCAAAGTCGGTTTTCCCGACCATGAGGAGAGCAAACCACCGGGCTACATCGCCATAGTCGGATTTTCCGACCATGGGGAGAGAGAGCCACCGTGCTACAACGCCATAGTCGGATTTTCCGACCATGAGGAGAGCAAACCACCGGGCTACACCGCCATAGTCGGATTTTCCGACCATGAGGAGAGCAAACCACTGGGCTACACCGCCATAGTCGGATTTTCCGACCATGAGAAGAGCAAACTACCGGGCTACAACGCCATAGTCGGAATTTCCGACCATGGGGAGAGAGAGCCACCGGGCTACAACGCCAAAGTCGGTTTTCCTGACTAAGAGGAGAGCGAACCACCTTGGCTGCATCGCCATAGTCCCCTCAGGGATACCATTGTCCGGGTTGAGGAGGCTGGCTTGAAACTTCCGAAAGAAAAGAATTGAGCTCAAGAACGTGCCGAGGGTATTGCCCAGTAAGGACATGCAGGAAAGAGTAGTGGGGAGAGGCATGAATAATCGAGTAACGATAGTGACTTCGGGTGAATAGTTGGGAGATGCACGAAATATTCCCTTCGTGAGCGTTTTCCGGTATTTAGCGACTTCTAATATCATCCGAATATTCAGAAATAAAATAATATTGCGAATTAAAAGAAAATTATTGAAAATTAAAGCGTTGCCATTTACAATTGTACCTATCATACAGGCTGAATGCTAAGATGCATGCTTGGGTGATACATACGAGAATGCCGGATGAGTTGGAGGCTTGTTATTAAAAGGAGGTTATTTCAATGGCGGCAAAAAAAGGGAAAAGGATGTTGCTCGTTGCAATTGCAGGCGTTCTGCTCTTGAGCGTTATGGCAGGTTGCAGCAGCAACGGCGGGAGCGGAAAGAAAGTCACGTTGCGGATGATCGAAAGCTTGACTAGTCCCGGTCGCACAACCGTTTTGAAAGAGATGATTTCCAAATTCGAAACGGCGAATCCGAATATTACTGTCGAGTTGATTTCCCCCCCTTTCGACCAAGCCGACAACAAAATCAAGACGATTCTCGGAGCTAAGCAGGATCTCGACGTATTGGAAGTACGCGACCTTACCGTTTCTGAATTTGCTAATAACGACTATCTCGAGCCTCTTAATGATTACGTAAAGGACTGGCCGGATTACGCAACCGAGGTCGACGTGGCCAAATCGGTCGCAACGCTTAACGATAAGCTGTACTTTATTACGAACGGCATGTACCAGCGTCAAATGTTCTATCGCAAAGACTGGTTCCAGGAGCTAGGCATTGAGCCGCCGAAGAACTACGAAGAAATGGTGGCGGCCGCGGTCAAGCTGACGGATCCAAGCAAGAACCGTTTCGGCTTCTCATTCCGCGGGGGAGCAGGAGCTAACAGCGTTCCGGATACGATCATTCTTAACGCCAACTTCGATCGTATCGATCATGAGGATTCGATGTTCTTGACGGATGGCAAGACGATGTATTCGACGCCGGAGGCGAAGAAAGCCGTTGATCTGTATGTAAAACTGTACAAAGAAGGTTCTCCGAAGGATTCGATCAACTGGGGCTACCAAGAGCAGGTTCAAGCGTTCACGTCGGGAGTCACCGGCATCCTGCTGCAAGACCCGGACGCTATCCCGGCGCTGATGGAAAAGATGGATGTCAGCACAATCGGCACGGCCCCAATGCCGAAAGGACCAAGCGGCAAGGCGTTTACGGCAACCGGCGGCGGCGGATGGGGGATTACCAAATATTCGAAGCATAAGGACGAGGCGTTCAAGCTTATCTCGTTCCTGTCGAGTCCGGAACAAAATACTTATTTCGCTCAGAAGACCGCACTCATTCCAATCCACTCTACGGCAAGCAACGATCCGTTCTTCCAAACGGATTTGTATAAATCGTTGCTTGAAATGTCTAGCAAGCCGGACGAATTCGTTAACCTGAAAGCAAACACGAAGTACCCGGGCACGGGCCAATGGGGTCAAGTGGCGATGGAAACCGGTCAGTCGATGCTGCTAGGGCAGGTGTCGGTAGAAGATACTTTGAAAAAATGGGATCAGTTCTGGGCGGATCAGAGAGCGAATTTAAAATAAAATAAATGGGATGTTAAAGGACGATGGGTGGCGGGCAGCCCCCATCGTTTACCATTTTATGAGTAAAGGCGGTGCGATTCATGAAAGACGATCATCCTTCTATTATCGGACGATTTCAGGCAGGTTTCCGTAATTCGCCGCGCGGATTCATCTTCTTCAGCTTGTTGCCGACGCTGATACTGGTGCTGGCATTTACGTACTATCCGTTCTTGCGCGGCATTGTGATGGCGTTTCAAAACTATCAACTCTTCGACCTGACCAACGTCCGTTTCATCGGCTTGGACAACTTCAAGAACATATTTAACGATCCGAAATTCAAACATGCAGCGGTCAATAGCGCCTATTGGGTGTTCATCTCTCTCATTTTGCAATTTACGATCGGATTGACGGTCGCGCTTATGTTAAGCAAGCGATTCCGCGGGCGGGGAATTTTTCAGGGCTTTGTTTTTTATTCATGGGCGTTGTCCGGATTTCTGATCGGGTTGATCTGGAAGTGGATGTTCAACTCGCAGATCGGGGTCATCAACGATTTGCTGCTGCGCACCGGCATTATTCAGGAGCGAATCGGTTTCTTGTCGGATCCGAATTGGGCGATGACATCGGTCATTATCGCGAACGTCTGGTATGGCATCGCTTTTTTCGCGATCATGCTGCTGGCCGCGCTGCAATCGGTGCCGTCGGAGCTGTACGAAGCGGGAAGCATGGACGGTGCGAGCGGCGCGCGTAAGCTGTTTAACATCACGATGCCTTACATTATGCCGACGGTAATTACGACAACGCTGTTGCGCGCGATCTGGATATTCAACGATCCATCGATAATATACGGGTTGACGAACGGAGGACCTGCGGGCTCGACTCATATTCTGTCTTCGTTAATGCTCGACAAGATTATGTACGGCGGCGATTACGGAGCGGCTTCCGCCATCGGAATCGTGATGATCGGCATCCTTCTGCTCTACACGATCTTTTATTTGTCGGTAACGAGATCAGCGAAAATGGGGGACTTTTAATATGAAGAGACACCTGATGAAAGGTTCGAAGGTCGTCTTCTTGGCTCTCTATCTCATTTTTATGGTGTTTCCGCTCTATTGGATCGTCATTACGTCGCTGAAGCCGCAAAAAGAAATTTTCTCGTTCCCGCTGAAATATTGGCCAAGCGAGCTGACCTTTGAAAATTATATTAACATCATTAAAATTTCCAAATTCCACGTCTATATAGCAAACAGCTTGCTGATTTCCCTAAGCGCTGCCTTGATTGTTTGCTGCATCGCGGTTCTTAGCGCCTACGTACTGGCCCGGTACAAATTCCGCAGCCATCGTCAGGTGATGCTGGGCTTCTTCCTGACCCAGATGCTACCGGGCTTCGTGGCGCTCGCTCCTCTATATTTGCTTATGAGTAGACTGGATTTGATTAATACGCGGTATTCCCTCATTTTGATGTATACCGTGGGCTTGATCCCGTTCTCGACGATATTGCTCAAAGGGTTCTTCGAACGGATTCCGTCCAGCCTTGAAGAGGCGGCGATGATCGACGGCTGCTCCCGTTTGTCGGCGCTTATTCGCGTCATTATGCCCGTTATGATGAATGGGATCGCGGCCACTTTTATTTTCGCGTTCGTGCAGAACTGGAACGAGTTGTTCATGGCCGTCCTGTTTATAGACAACGAATCGCTGAAGACGCTACCCGTGGCGATGAATTCATTCGTGATGAAATTCGACGTCGATTGGGGCGCTATGTCTGCCGGTACCGTCTTGTCCGTTATCCCGACAATCGCATTGTTTGCCATCGCGCAACGCTTCATCGTTGAAGGTTTGACGCAGGGCGCCGTCAAGGGATAAGGTAACGATATATGGAAAGGAACATAGAAGATGACAGATAAGAACGAGCGAGAATGGCAGTATACGTCGACATCTCACGATGCCGTCGATGATAGGCATCACGGGTCCATTAATATTCCGATCTATCAATCCAGCTTGTTCGCTTTCGAGTCGTACGACAAGTTCGAGGAGGCTACGCGGAATTCGCGGATCTCTCATGTCTATTCTCGGGGAAATAACCCGACCGTGCGGTATTTAGAGGATAAGCTGGCTGAACTGGAACGCGCGGAGACGGCGAAGTGTTTTGCTTCGGGAATGGCCGCCATTACGGCGGCGATCCTATCCAATGTCAAGACGGGCGACCATATCGTCTGCGTGGATCAGGCATACGGTCCGACAAGAGAGTTCGTGACCGGTTACCTAAAGCGCTTCGGCATCGAATCGTCGTTGGTGGATGGACGTTCGCTGGACAACATTCGTTCAGCCATTCGTCCGGAAACCAAGCTGATCTATTTGGAAAGCCCGACGTCGATGCTGTTCCAACTGCAGGACTTGGCTGCTTGCGCGGAGCTCGCCCGCAGCCGCGGAATCGTCACCATAATCGACAACTCCTGGGCGACGCCGGTATTCCAGCGCCCCCTAGAGCTGGGCATCGATCTCGTCGTTCACTCCATCACGAAATACATTTCCGGGCAAAGCGACAGCGTCGCCGGTGTCGTGCTAGGCTCCGAGCGACTCATTAGCCGGATTGCCGAGGATGAATATATGCTGTTCGGGGGAATTATGACGGCGTATACCGCAGCGCAGGTCACCCGTTGCTTGCGTACGCTGCCCCTGCGGATGGAACGGCATGAGCGCAGCGCGCTGGCGGTCGCGGCTCATATGGTTAGCCAGTCGTACGTGCTGCGAGTCAATCATCCCGCGCTCTCATCACATCCGCAGTATGCGCTTGGACAACAACAAATGAGCGGTTCTAGCGGACTCTTCTCATTTGAATCCGATGTGCCGCATGAAATCATGCGACAATGGGCGAGCCGGCTTAGACTATTCAAAATCGGCGTTAGCTGGGGCGGATTCGAATCGCTCGTCACGGTCAATCCGGCCAATGCGGGTTGCGTGACGGAAGCCCGCAGCTTGGTTCGTCTGCATATCGGGCTGGAGAGCGTCGACGATCTGATCCTAGATATGGATCGGACCTGGGCGGCCATGTCATTGACCGACGAAGGCGTTAGCGCCGATTAATTAAAGTAACAAGGAGTGACCCGCAGTGGCAAAAATCCAAAAACAAACGATGCCCGAATTGGTGTCGCAGGAAATTCAAAATTATATCGAAGAAAAGGAGCTGCGAGAAGGGGACAAGCTTCCGTCGGTCGAGGCGATGACGAATATGTTCGGCGTAGGCCGCTCTTCGCTTCGCGAAGCGCTCCGTTATCTTGAAGCGATCGATGCCATCACCGTCGTCAACGGAAAAGGGATTTACGTCCGCGATGTAGGAACTTATCGATTTGCCGGCAAAATCAAAATAGAAAAAGAGAAGCAATTTTTGCTCTCGATCTTAGAGGTTCGTCGGGCGCTGGAAGGCAAGGCGGTCGAATTGGCGGCTAAGCGGATTACTCAAGCGCAGATCGAAGAATTGACGGAATGCTTGAACGAATACGCTAAACTGAAAGAGGCAGGGGAGCATACCGCCCAAATCGACTTGGCTTTTCACCGCGGAATTATGAAGGCGGCGGGGAATACGATTTTGTACGGCGTGCTCGAGTCGTTCTCCGTCTTATACGAAAAGTTTTTCAATGAACCGCTTGGCGATACGAGGCTCTTCGACGAAACGTACGAGTATCATCACACGATGTTCGCGGGGATTGCGGCTCGCGATCCGGAGCTTGCGCTGTCGGAATTCGACAAGCTAATGAACTGCATCGAGGACATTATTAGAACCTATTGAATATGTCTTCAGTTTAGTGGAATAAGAAGGAAGGCTACCGGATATTCTCCAGTAGCCTTCCTTCTTATTCGTTCAGATAAAGATTCATTTTGCTTTGAACTAGTTTGGCTACATTGTCCGCGGATTTCTGACCGGCAAAGAAAGCCTTGGTTTCTTTGGTGATAATCTCGTTGAATTTCGACTGCGTATTGACGTGATGCGTAGCCCCTAGAATATAGTCGCGCAATGCGGCAAGCGAAGCGCTGTCAACCTTCACGGAGGTGGAATTGGCTGTTTGAATCGTTCCGGCAGCTTCTAACTGTTGCACTAGCTTGTTATAAGCCGTTTGATTGATCGGAAGTCCGAAGCCGCGACCTTCGTTGTCGGTATAAGATTGCATGGATTCATCCGTCATCAGAAATTTAAGGAATTCCCATGCTTCTTTCTTATGCGGCGAGGAAGAGGTGATACCGACGGTTCCGAAGGTGGAGAAATAGCTACCGGATTCTGCGTTTTTCGGGTGCGGTTTCGTATACAATTTCGGTTTCGTAAACTTTTTGCCCATAAAAGGGTTTGAATAGCTAGCCGAGGTGTTCGTGAGATAGTCGCCTGGCGAGGAGATACTCGCTTCGTAGAAATAGGAATCCATGTAAGTGCCGCCGGAACCGGCAACGCCGGGAGCGGTGGGAAGGCCTTTTTCCTTATAAATATCGTACACGACGCCATCAACGAATAACGACCTCACCTGCTTCATCATGTTGGCAAACTCCGTTTGATTGAAATTTGAGTTCTTATTGGATACGGTGACGAGCGTGGAGTAATTTTCCTTTGCCATGGACAGCAGCAAATCGTCGGGGATGCCGTTAAAAGCATAATCCCGGTCGCCTGTTTGCTTCAACTGTTTCATTACTTTAACGAATTCATCCATCGTCCAGTTTTTGTCGTCGAATTCGACGCCTGTTTTCGAGATCGCCTCCGAATCGCCGAACAGCCCTTCAAGGGAGAAATAAAGCGGCGCTCCATAAAGCCCTCCGTCGATCTTCGAATAATCCAGAATATTGGAGAAATAATTCTCTTTCGTGAACGAGGAATCTTGCTTCATCTGGTCGTCCAGATTGACAAGCAGGCCGCGCTTCATGTACTTTTCTGCGGGAAACAGATCCATTTCGATCAGATCCGGGCCTTTGCCGGCTAATAGGGACGTATTGGTAGTCGTGATGTATTTCTCCTGATTCAAGAGCATATCGTTCAGGTCTTTACCAGAAGCCGTTCCGGACTGAAGCTCGATTTCGATATTGGGATGGAGCTGTTCGTATTTCGTTACTGCCGTCTTTAGTTGATCGGTTAAATAATAAGTGGAAAACACAAGCTTCGCGGGTTCGCTTTCGTCTGGCGCTTCCGTGCCGTTCGATTCCTCGCTGTTCGGTCCCGCGCTGTTAGATCCCGTTTCGTCTATCGTCGATTCCTGCGAAGGCTTTGAATCGCCTTGGTCACTATTCGAGGGACTACAAGCGGAAAGAAACAGCAGCAGGCAAACGCTGATCCAACTCGTTTTTTTCATCGCTATCATCTTCTTTCTCCTTAATTAAAATACTGGAATCTACCAAATATATAGCAGAGATATCGCCGCGATATCATGGGCTTGTAAACAAGTTGTCTACGTTAGGCCTCCTAAATCCCACGGCCGAAATAACCGTGGCACGCACGGCTATTATGCAGAAAGAACCTCCCACAGCCGAAATAACCGTGCCACGCACGGCTATTTTGCGAAAAGAACCTCCCACAGCCGAAATAACCGTGCCACGCACGGCTATTATGAAGAAAGTACCCTCCACAGCCGAAATAACCGTGCCACGCACGGCTATTTTGCAGAAAGAACCTCCCACAGCCGAAATAACCGTGCCACGCACGGCTATTATGCAGAAAGAACCTCCCACAGCCATAATAACCGTGCCACGCACGGCTATTATGAAGAAAGTACCCTCCACAGCCGATATAACCGTGCCACGCACGGCTATTATGAAGAAAGAACCTCCACATCCGAAATAACCGTGCCACGCACGGCTATTATGAAGATTCAATAGCGATTTTTGCTCTATCCGAGTTGTCAGACGAAGAGGAGAGTCCTTGTCGCCGTTTATTCGTTAAGGATGAGGTTGACTTTGCTCTGAACGAGCTTCGCGACTTCCGTCGCCGGTTTCTGCCCGCTGAAGAAGGCTTGGGCTTCCTTCATGATCGTCTCGTCTATTTTCGAGGGCGTACGCACCCAGTGAACGGCTTTCGTTAAATGATCTTTTAGCAGATCCAGCTTTTCGTTGTCGACGGCGATCCCTTGAATAGTGCCCGCTTGTTTCAACTTGTCGACCAACGAATCGTAAGCTATCTTGTTAATCGGGAACCCCCGGGTGTCTGTAGACGCAGCGGCAGACGACTGTGCTTCGTCGCTTATGAGATATTGGATAAACTCCCATGCCTCCTGCTTATGGGGAGAGTTAGCGTTTATGCCTACCGTGCCGAACGTGTTGAAATAGCCCCCGGCGCCGATATCTTGCGGATGAGGCTTCGTGTACAGCTTCGTGTGTTCGGCAAAACCGTCCGACAAATAAATTTCAAAGGAGTCTATCGGAAATTCGTTGAAATATGCCTTCGTGTTGCTAGTAGCCGTGCTTCCTCTGCCGCCTCCGTCCTTGAGCATGTCGAACAACAAGCCGTCGTCGAACATCCCTTTAACTTGATTCATGAGGCTGGCGAATAAATCAGAATCGAATGTTTGCTTTCCGTTATTCTCCTTAACGAGATGGCTGAAGTTTTCGGTGGCCATCTCGGTCAGCATAAAGGATGGTTCGCTAATCAATGCGTGTTGGTGCTCGCCTTCTTGCTGCAATTGCCGAGCTACCTCCACAAAATCATTCCATGTCCAATTGCTGTCGTTGATCGGCACTCCGGCCTTGCTAATTGCCGCGGCATCGCCTATAAATCCTTCGAGGGAAAAGTACAGCGGCATTCCGTACAGGCTTCCCCCGTTCTTCGCGTTGTCCAGGACGTTGGCGAAATAATCTTGCGGGCGGAACGAGGAACTTTCCTTAATCATCTCGTTTAGATCGACGAGAAGATCACGATTCGCATATGTCTCCATCGGCAAAATATCCAACTCGATCAGATCCGGGCCTTTGCCCGCCAGAATGGCCGTATTCGAGACGGTGACGTATTTATCCCTAAGGTTCTGCGCTTCTTTTAGATCCTTTCCGTAGGACGGCGTAGCTTGCTGCTCGATCTCGACGTTAGGATGCAGCTCTTCGTATTTCTTCACGGCCGACTTCATCTTGTCGCTCAGAAAATAGGTGGCGAACGTAAGCTTCACGGGACCGTCGGAGCTCTTCGTTTCAATGAGTTGTCCTCCCGGCAAAGAGTCGGTTGGCTGCTTCGCAGGCGATAATTCCGTAAAGGGTTTCGCGTCGTTATCAGAGTTGCTGCATGCGGCGAGCAGGAATACTAGACTTGTCAGGGCCCACGCGATCTTCTTCAAGTTGATTCCCTCATTTCTTGGCATGTATCTACTCTAAATACGATAAGGGAAAGATGTCTCCAAAGTTTGACAAGAATGAAATCAAAGTGTAAACAAGATGATCGCCGAAGCGTAGAAAAACCGACAGCAAGGGTCGGCGAGCTTTCACCGAGTGTGCAAAGCCTTTAGCGATTTGGTATTGTAGTCAATAAGCTTCATTTGTTGTCGGCAATAGTTAGCCGTGTTAAGGAAGGGTAGAGAGGAGTTCGACGAATGGAAGCCTTTGATGAAATGTTGAACAAATATGCCGAATTAGTCGTTAGGGTCGGAGTGAACGTTCAAGCGGGGCAAGTGCTTATCGTACATTCTCCAATTGAAACGGCAGAGTTAACGCGATTAATCGTAGCGAAAGCTTATGAGGCGGGAGCCAAATTCGTCATAGTCGAATGGGATGACGATGCGATTACCCGTGCCCGATACGAGAATGCGTCCGATGATTCCTTCGAGTATTATCCGCAGTGGTTAGCTGATGGTATGGTGCGGTTTGCCGAAGAAGGCGGGGCGATCCTGCATATCAAGGTACCCAATCCGGATCTTTTCCAGGGTATCGATTCTTCAAAAGTAGCAACGGCTGTAAAGTCTGCGGCGATAGCACGAAAGGAATATTCAAACTATACGCGGAGTAGCAAAATCAGCTGGTCGCTGATCAAAGCCCCAACTCGCGCATGGGCAAACAAAGTATTCGCCGACCTTCCGGAAGAGCAACGAGTGGATGCCATGTGGGAGGCGATTTTCCGAATGGTACGCGTGAATACCGAAGATCCGATAGCCGCTTGGCGGGAGCATATCGATCGGTTGAAGACGAGTCAGAATTTACTAAACGCAAAACGATACAAGAGTCTCCATTATCGCGCGCCGGGAACGGATTTACGCGTAGCGCTTCCCGAAGGCCATATTTGGCGCGGCGGAGGCGGAGAGAATGAGAAGGGCGTCTATTTTGTCGCGAATATGCCGACGGAAGAAGTGTACACTATGCCGCATCGTACCGGCGTGAACGGGACGGTCAAGAGCACGCTGCCGCTCAATTTGAACGGAAGGCTCGTCGAAGGAATCACTTTTACGTTCAAGGACGGTAAAGTGGTTGCTTACGATGCCGAGTCGGGTCGCGAGCATTTAACTTCATTACTAGAGACGGACGAAGGTGCCTCTTACCTTGGAGAGATGGCATTAGTGCCGCACGATTCCCCGATATCGAACCTGAACATAGTGTTTTATAATACGGGAATCGACGAGAACGCTTCCTGTCATTTCGCGCTTGGAAGCGCGTATCCAGTTAATCTGGAAGGCGGGACGAATCTAACCAGCGAGGAGCTTCTGGAGCGGGGGGCCAATGTAAGTCTGACGCATGTCGATTTTATGATCGGTTGCGCCGATCTCGATATAGACGGAGAACTGCCCGACGGTACCATCGAGCCTGTATTTCGGCAAGGGAACTGGGCTTAATAGAAGAAAAGAAGAGCCAACCTTAACGAATTAGGTTGGCTCTTCTTTATAGTTGGCTCTAGAGACTGTGCCTACCGATTACAGATTACAAATTCCAGATACGGTAGAGGATGACTGCGGCTTCAGCGCGGGTAAGCGTATCTGAAGGCGCAAGCTTGCCGTTCTTGCCGTTTACAATCCCGGATTTCACGAGACCGGCAACGCTGTTTTTCGCGTAAGCGGATATACTCGCTGCATCGGGATAAGCGTCTAAAGCTCCGTTGGCTTCGACGTGCTTGCCGGCTTCAGCTAGCGCGCGTGCCGTAAGCACCATCATATCTTGACGAGAGATATTGCCGTTCGGATTGAACGTATTGTCTCCAATGCCAGTGGCGATTCCTAATGCCTTCGCGATAGCCAGCTCATTGTAATAATAAGCGGTTTCATCGACGTCGCTGAACATAACTTCCTCTTTGCCGTTTCCTTGCAATTCAAGCGCTCTTACAAGTAGGGCAATGAAGTCCGCTCTCTTGATGAAAGCCGAGGGAGCGAAGCTATTCTCAGAAGTTCCCTTGATAACATCGCGAGCTGCCATGGCGTCAATCGCTTGCTTCGCCCATGGCACGTTCTTCAGGTCTCCGAAGGTTTTGACGACGGAGGTCACGGCATAGGTGCTGAAGTGCGTCGTTTGGAACACGACGGTTCCGGTTGCCGCATCATAACGGCCGTTCGGGATGGATGTCGCATTGCCTTTGCCATCGATGTACCAAACCACGATCGAATCCGGGTTGCTAAGCTCTTCTGCCGTTGGAGTGTAAGGGACAGAGACCTTTACAGGTGCATCCGGGTTGTTCCAGGCTACGACTTTGTCACCGACTACCAAATTTAGATCCAGCACCGGACGATTTCCGATTCGTTCGCGAGTAGCTGCATCCAAGCCGTCCGTAGAAGCTTTGGTCACGCGGATGGATACTTGTTCTGCGGTCTCCGTCACATTGGACAGCATGTTGCTTGGAATTTCGATCGTTGCATTTTCGGTCGAGAGTAAGAGTACGAAATTTTCTGTGCCTTTCAAGCTCGAAGTCGGCAATTGCACTTCATACGATTTCACGTCTGATTGCTTCGGAACGTCGATAACGATTTGTTTCTTGCCGTTTGCTGCCGGATCGGCAAGCTCCAGCGCTCTCTTCAGATTATCGTCGGACACTTTGCCCGTTACGCGGCCGCCATCGTTCTTCACTTCAGGCTTGATCGTAACTACGCCGTCTTGATCTACGACGCTTCCTGTCGACGGGATATATACGCTGCCGCCGCCAGAATTTACGACTTTGCCGACGAGGGTTAACTCTCCGTAATTGGATGTGTCCATATAGCCGGTGCCGGTGGTATCGTTCCACGCGGCAACGCTTTGACGGGCGCCGTCTTTCGCGTCATTGATCTGAACGTCAAAGCCCAGCTTCTTGTCGTTGCCCGGCGTAACTGACGTTAACGGAATCTTCACCTCAACTGTGTAGTTTGTTCCGGAAACCTTGGTTGCGGATGCGAAACCGGTTTCGATACCAGTCGGATTGAAGGAAGTCTCGTTGTCAAAGTTAACTCTGTATTGTCCATCGTCAGCTTGATAGGAGGATGTTTTTTCGTTGTTTTGATCTAAGAAAATTTCGACGGAATCCTGTTCGTACGCGGCTGCGCTGGTTTTGTCGAGCTGCGCGTCGCTCACTTGGATCAATACATACAGGTTCTGATCATCCCATAGAGCTTTTGCTACACCTGTTGCGCCTTGCCATGCCATCTGATACCGATTAATCGGTATCTCGGCCGCCTCGCTCCAAGCGCTATCAACAGTTCCATCTACTGCAGGGGTAGCAAATTTAGCGGTAGATTGATTAGCGGTCGTTGATTCAGGAATATGCTCTTCCATAAATTTGTCCGGGTCGGTGACGCCGTAGTAGGCCGGTTTGGCCTGCAGGTCCTTATCGAACAGCAACGGATTTTGGGCGGCTCTCCAGCTCGAGGAGTCATTCAATCCCCAGAACGTCACCCGTTTGATATTCGCGGCGTGAGCCTTATAAATCTTAAACAACTCTGCGTATAAATAGCCTTGAGCATTCGCAAGCTTCTCGGAAAGTTGAGAGTTGCTTCCGGCTGTGATATCAAGCTCGGTAATGCTGACTTCTACGCCTAAGGAAATAAACTTCTCCAAGGACAATTTTACGTTTTCGGGATTCGTGTTGACGTTGTAGTGCCCTTGCATGCCGACGCCGTCGATGAGGAGTTTGCCAGGATGCGTCAGCGCGTACTTATCGTTGATTTCTTTGACCATGCTGTAAATGGCCTGCGCTTTATTCTGATTATCATCGTTATAATCATTGTAATAAAGCTTGATATCCCAACCGGGATTCGCATCCAACACTTCTCTTGCCGCCAGGAAAGACTGCTCTACGTAGTCGGATCCGATGGCGGTATACCAAGGAGACTGTCGCAGCGCCGCTTTCCAATCGGTCGGATTAGACGGGTTATCGTTCATCGCTTCGTTGACTACATCCCAGGAAATGACCTTGTCGCCGAAATGCTCCATGACCGTTTCGATATGGGTTTTCAGATTAGCGAGAGCATCGTCTCGTCCCAGAGGAATCGTATTGTTTTCCGAATCCGTTATCGTATTCAACCAAGTCGGCGACTGCTGATGCCATACCAGTACATGCCCGTGCACCTGTAATCCCTCAGCCAGAGCTTTATCGACTAGAGCATCCGCATTGCCAGGGGAAAATGTTTTATCCGTAGCGTACAATTGATCCGGTTTCATCGCGTTTTCCGCCGTGACGACATTGTGATGCATCTTGAGAAGCTCAAGTCTAGTGCCAGCCATATCCGCTGAAGAGACTGCGTTTCCGATCAGGAAATCGTTCTCATAAGCTTCTTTAATCGGAGTTAAATCTTTCTGTATGCCGATCGGGCCAGAGCCCGTGTTCTCAAAGCTAATATCATCGATATAGAAAGATGCCGTTGCGTTATTCGAACTCTCCACATAGATCGTTAAATATTCGCTGCTTGCATTGGTGTAACGGTAGGTTCCTTCGAACTGAACCCAGCCATCGTTGGTACTGATTGTTTTTTGTGTAAGGTTATTAAAGCTGGGAGTTGTTTGACCGACCTGCGTAGACAATTGAAGCTGTGAGCTCGCGGGTTCGACCAGTTTGACCCAGAAGGAAATCTTATATTCGAAGCCCTGGTCCACATATTTCTCCACGCGTAGTGCCGGTCCATGCCAAGTATTGGATCTGCCCTCTACTTTCAAAGCGTACGAGCCATTATTGGTGTGATTGGCTTCATCCGTAACGGTCAGAGTTTCGGTGCCTGCCCTGCCTAGGAAGCCGCCTGCCGTTTGATCCTCGAAGTCGATCGTGGAGAAGTTCAATGCCGGCGGTCTGTCCGCCGTAATGAGGAGATCTCCGATGAAGAACGGAACGCTCTTCCCTTCCTCGTTTGATTGGAAACGCAGACTTGTTGCCTTACTGGTATCGACGGTAAACTTACTAGTCAAAGTGAAAGCTTCTCCGGCTACAAAGCTGGCGCCGGTCAATAAACCGTAATCGTTTATCGTTTGTAGCCAAGCTTGAGCACCTGCAGGCACAGTAGCATTAGCGTCAACATAACCTTTAGCGGTTATCAAATAGGTTTTGCCGTTTTCCATGCCTAAATCGCTGAATTTGAAATCCGCCGCATCATAGTTGTTAACTCTGTTGCTTATATATAAAGCTTTTCCGTCGGCATTGCCGTCAAAAACTTTGTCAACAACCCGCGTCAGGGTAGCGCCGCCCGATGGCGTCTCAACTCCGGTAGCGGTGTCGAAAGCTTCGTGATAATCTCCTGGCTCATTACCGGTATCCGGTGGAATATCGGCCGTGACGAGGATGTCTCCAATGTAGAACGGAACGGTTTTCCCTTCGGGATTCGTTTGGAAACGCAGGCTCGTCGCAAGGCTGGTATTAACGGTATACTTGGCAGTCAAAGTTAAAGCTTCTCCGGCTACAAAGTTTACACCTGCCAACCAACCGAAATTATTAATGGTTTGAAGAGCGGCTTGAGCGCCGGTCGGCACAGACGTATCGGCATCAACATAAACGGATGCCGTTACCGAGTATGTTTTGCCGTTTTCCATGCCTAATTCGCTGAATTCGAAATCCGCCGCATCATAGTCGTTCGTTCTGTTGCTTACATATAATGCTTTTCCGTCAGCATTGCCTGCGAACACTTTATCGGAGACCCGCGTCAGACTGGCGCCTCCCGATTGCGTTTCATCGCCGCTAGCCGCATCGAAGTCTTCGTGATATATCGTTACCGTATCCGGCTCTTCTGCCGGTGCCGGTCCGCCAATCCAACCGGCGATTTCGCTAAGGGTAGTACTCATCTTGATATAGTGACGACCCATCGCGTGATCGCCTTCATTCGGGTACCCTACTTTAAAGGAATACTTAATGCCATTATCTGCGGCCGCGGCTTGAGCATTAGCATTAAACTGGCCGTAAGGGTAAGCAAATAGAATAGAATCTTTGCCCGTAATCCCTTTAATGAATTCATTAGCCGTAGCTATTTCTGCTGAAGCATCTGACTCGGATATAGAATTCCAAATATTCTCATCATGGTTCACAGAATGATTCTGAATGCTGATATTGGGGTTGTTATCGACAATCGATTCCAATTGAGCAAGAGACATACTGAAGCCGCCGCCGATCCAACCGCTGACCACGAATTGAACGGCATTCATATCATGCTCGTTTAATATCGGCACCGTGTTCTCCACGAAATCAGACGTAGCGTCGTCGAACGTTAGCAGAATCGGCTTTGCCGGAATATCTTCCGGTGCTGCTTCACCTTTCAGGATACTAACATATTGTTCGGCAGTTAACGTAGTGTAGCCATTGTCGTCCAGGTATTGCATATGCTTCTTGAAATTATCTACGCTCGTATGAGTCCAATCATCTGTCGGGTTAGTTACTACCTTATGGTACAAGAGAACTGGAATATTCGGTTCTGCCGCTTCGGCAGCCGGCGCGAGCCAAACTGTCTGGATCAGTAAAGCGGCTGCAAGGAAGGTCGAGACGATTCTTCTTAGCTTTCTACTCATTCGTTACATTCCCCCTGAATTAATAGGATTAAATAAGTTAAGCGCTTACAAACTTATCGAGCAGGTCCTCCTTTTCCGGCTTAAGTATAACGCAGATCAAAAAAACCTTTTACTGGAAGAACTAAAGAACATATTGTACTTATTAAATATTGAGGAATAAATCACGACAATTAATGTCATACTCGAACACCGCTGAATTTTATTCGTATTTTCTCCTCCTCAAGCTATTGTTTTACAAAATAAAATATGATTGTAAATATATAGGAGGTTGTGATATTTTTGATGATATGATGAAATTAATGGTCGTTTACTGGCGGGATGAGGGGTAATTCAAATGAAAACTCTACTTAATTTATTAATTATTGGATTATTAATTGTTCTTATGAACGGCTGTACTAATGAAAGCAATGAAAGCGGTCCGGGGGACTCAGGCTATAAGGAAATAGTGGAGGAACTCTCTTCCGCAAAAATGGAGGGACGATTAACGGGGACGCAAGGAAACGATTTGGCTGTAGAAATGATTGCAAATGAATTCAAGGAAATCGGTCTTGAATATTATGAGAATGATAGCTTTAAGAGTCCCTACTCTCAAACCGTGCTAGATAACGAAAATATGTTATTGCAGGTTATTCTTAACGATGGTAAGACCAAATCGTTTGAGTATGGAGAGGATTATCTGGAGCAGCAGGTTAGCTTCGACTTCGAAGGTCAAGGATTAATAGAAACGGCAATAGATCAATTAACGCCAGATAGCGTGTTCGTTACTGAACAAATGGGGGATTTGCCAAAAGGGGTGCAAAGCGAGGGGAAGTTCATATTACTAAAGAGCGATAACTTCAAGCGCTATCTCCAACAATGAATAGTAAAAAACCAATCCTGCAAATAAGCGCCGACACATACGATTATTTGATTACACATAGATCCGATATTGAGAAGATTGAGCTTCAAATGAAATATAAAGAAAAATCTACCGAAGCCCAAAATGTAATCGGTGTAATTAAAGGGAATTCCTCAACGGAAGAAGCAGACAAGCACGTGATTTATTTGTCTGCACATTTGGATTCATTAGGGAAAGTAAATAAACAAGTCTTTAATGGATCAGGTGATAATGCATCAGGTATAAGTTCACTGATTCACTTGGCCAATAGTTTGAAGGAATTCTCGGAAAATAATGAGTTGGCAGCTGACATTGTATTTTGTGCTTTTAATGGTGAAGAATCGAATAGGCAGGGAAGTAAAGCTTTTGTTCAAAGCCTAGAAGGAGGGCGCCATTCCCTTAACATAAATCTAGATACGATTGGGGTAAGGGAAGGAGATTATTTAATTGTAGGGGATGCAACGAGTGAGAGTCTGTCAAAAAGTCTAGAAGGTTTCTTTAACGATCATGGAATAAAAGCGAGTCTCATGGATGGATTTGGTAGTGATCATATCTCTTATAACGAGAAGAGTATTCCTGGAGTTACGATTGGCAAGTCGGAAGTGTCAAACATTCATTCAATTATGGATAGGCCGGATTATGTGGATTATAAACAATTGGCTAATATTACTGATGCCATTTTTAATTTTGTGATTAGCCAAAACAGTGGTGGAATTGATGCTCTTAGCAATGAACAAAGCATTAGCGAGAATGCAATTCCTGAAACCGCACCACAAATGGCTGAAGATGAAATAACAGAAATGCATAAGCTTACCGAAGAAATAAAAGCAAGGCTGAACTTTAAAGAATATGGAATGTACGAGTGGAAATCCAATCGTAACCTGTTCGTATATCAAGATCATTTTAAGTTCGAGACGGTTGAAGCAGCAGGCTAAGAATTTGCAAACTTCAACTTGCTAAGTTCAATTAATGGCTATTCTTTCATTAACGGTAATATTAATGTTGATATGAACTCGATAAATAAAGAAGTAGCAGCTACAGCGGAATCCAATAAGGTTATGAAATGGAACAAGGAATTAAATTTAGATGATATTATAGACATTAATTTGTCCTACTGCATGGAGTCCGATCAAGATTGCATAGGCATTACTGTTAGCAAGGATGACTACGAAACGCGTGATATAAACGGAAATAAGGTAGCTGGAGAGGCTTTTTCAATCGACGATAAAGAATATAAAGTCTTTGAAATCGATGGCGAGAATAAAATGGTTAACGTATTATTTATTAATAATGGGGTAACGTATTACGCTCGGTTAGTAAAAGGAGTATTCGATGGAACTGGCATCGGTTTGGTTTGGAAAGAAGAGAGCAATAAGCAATACGCTGACTTTGCTGCAAGCTTGCCATGGGATAGTCTATTTAATGGAAAATAGATGATGGGCTGTTCTATCGAAAAACTCGGCCGTAAGCGGTCGGGTTTTTTGGACATAGCGCGCCTAGCCAAGCTAGGCACAACTAGCCGGTGGAAGTCCGGTCGAGGTAAGAGCCAAGTCGCCTCGTAGCTGACGGGCAACTGGTGGAGAGAT
>NZ_QRDY01000017.1 GCF_003386205.1 Cohnella lupini | reverse complement strand
GCAAGCGGAATAGCCTATACGGCTTATCGCCTGTTTATGGATAAGCAGAGGGGCATATTCGAGCGGTTTCACACCATGCCGATTTCACGTTCCGCTTTGCTTTGGGGGCATGTGCTGACCTCTCTTGTGTCCAACGCCATATCGGTAATCGTCATCATTCTTGTAGCGCTAGTTATGGGTTTTCGTTCTTCCGCGGGAATACTGCCATGGCTTGCAGTAGCCGGCATACTCGCGTTGTTCACGCTGGCCTTAACTTGGGTCGCGGCGATTGCCGGACTATCCGCGAAAACGGTAGAAGGTGCAAGCGCGTTTTCCTATCCGCTTATCTTCCTACCGTTTATCAGCTCGGCGTTCGTGCCGACCGAGTCGATGCCGAAGGTCGTTCGCGCCTTCGCCGAAAACCAGCCGGTGACATCAATCGTGAACGCCATCCGTGCGCTGCTGTCAGGTCAGCCGGTAGGCAATGAGATTTGGGTCGCTCTTGCGTGGTGCGTCGGGATTTTGCTAGTAGCCTATTTCTTCGCAATGAGGGTGTATAAGAAGAAAGTGTAAAGAAGGACATCATGTCCGAATGAAGTCCGCGGAAACCGCGGGCTTTATTTTGTTCCTATGGTTGTCTGACCGCCAAGCATGCTTTCCAGATTTTTTTTTACGTTCGCCCATTCTGAAGCTATGAAGCTATAGTAGGCAGTGTCTCTGATGTAGCCATCGCCTAAAATCCGATTGCTGCGGTGGATTCCTTCCGGAGTAGCCCCAATACGCTCCATCGCCCTTAATGATCGGGTGTTTCGGGAATCGGCCTTAAGCTGCACGCGAACCGTACCCAATGTCTCGAAGCAATGTTTCAATAGCAAATATTTGCACTCGGTATTGACTCGAGTTCTCCATACTTCTCGGGCAAGAGCCGTCCAACCAATTTCCAGATGTCGATGGGGGGCGGAAATGTCAGCAAACCTGGTTGTACCCACTAGACGATCTGCCTCCATGTCATAAATGACGAAGGGCATGCAGACTCCTCTAGCTCGTTCCTCCAAAGCTGTCTCCACATAAGTTTTCATATCAGCTACATTTCGCATACCGGGAGGGGAAAACGTCCATATTTCCGGATCGTTCAACGCATCGTAAAGCGCAGCTATATGAGAAGCTTCCATGGGAACGAGGGTTACTCGTACTCCTTGCAAAATAATCGGTTCAACCTTCATAGGCTTGTCCCCTTTTGTAGTCCATTTTTAATGATCATAGTTAATTAAGATACAAGGAAGACTGACACTTGAAAAGTGCCAATTTCCTAATTTATTAATAGTCCAATTCTGCAGGGCAGGATTAAGAATTTGGGTATTGAATATAAGTAGATGGATTATTTTGTAATAGATGTTTAAAATATGATCTTGTTAATGCAGGGAGGCGGATTCAATGTGCATAAGAAAAGCTAATTTAATGGACGCAAGGGGAATAGCGAAGGTACACGTCGATAGTTGGAGATCAACTTATAAAAACATTATTCCCGATGAATTTTTAAGGAAGCTGTCCTATGCCGAACGAACTGACTTGTGGAATCGTAATATCTCTAAAGAAGGAACCCATGTATATGTTGCATTAAACAATGCGGGGGAAATCGTAGGATTTGCGGATTGCGGAAAAAGGGAGAGCAATAATGCCGATAATTCCGGCGATATAACTTCCATTTACTTGCTTGAAGAATATCAAGGAAGAGGCATTGGAAAGCAACTGCTGAAACAACTTTTTCTCCAATTTGAAGAACTCGACTTTACTAGAATTTTCGTCGAGGTATTGGAAAATAATAAAACCCGCTTTTTTTATGAATATTACGGTGCTAGTTTAATCAAATCAGAGAAGATAAAAATCGCAGGCGCTGATTTGATGATGCTTACATATGAGTGGAGTAATATAGGCGAGGTTTTAACTAAGTTTGATACAGTCTAACATCTTACATGTTTGCGTTTGAATCCAATTCTCCCCTTTTCTACTTCCTTTTGAATACGTTCGGAAGCGAGCAGGAAGCTGCTTTTTTTCTTGTCACGTATGACTTCTACTGGGCCGACTGCTTTAGCGGTTTCGACTGCCTCATCATGGAGCGGCAAATAGGATGTCGCCACCGTGAATATAAAATTATTCATAGCGAATTTAGCGCGTTCGGGAGATTCGTGAATCGTATTTTTCGCAAGTTCAAGCAAATCGGCAATCTTGCTTACGGCAAATTCACCATCCGGACGATTTCCCATTAGCCAACAGTAACAGCTCCAGCCAGCCGACATTCTTAGCTCATCGCCGCTTGCAATCCATTTATCGGCCACATTTTGCGCAATGTCCGTTTCCGCCAAAGTTACCGCTACTACAAAATCGGACAGCATATAGAAATAAGCGGCATCGATCCAACGTTCGAAATCCGCTTCAGTCATCGCTTTGGGATCTGCGATTATTCCGGCAAAATACATGGCATCGTAGTTCCCTGTTGCGTAAAGCTGTTCGGCCAAAGCTTGATTTATTTTTGTTTTTTTGAAGATGGGCTTCATTTCGCCTGTAGCTACTCCAAAAAGCGGTTCGAGAGCGCCATTGGATTCGTAAATTTTCTTGGTTCGTTGCTTTCCGAGAGCTTCAAGCTCCTGCATTACCAGTTCTAAATTCATTATTAGCACTTCCTTCTCAATTGTGGATTTGCGTTTAGGAATCAGTATTCTATTATGATTACTATATCAGATTTAATAGTTTGTGATCGCACTACCAGCTGTAATTTCGTCTATAGTAGCTGTTAACTTGACTATTGATAGGGTAACTTCTATAATAAAAATGAATGGTCTGTCTTTTAAGTTGAAGGCAAAACATATATAAATTTTAAGGAGGAATATCAAATGTCAAAGCTTAATATCGGTATTATTCTAGGAAGCACTCGTCAAGGTCGCTTAAGTCCGCAAGTAGGAAATTGGCTGAAAGGCCTTGCCGACAAACGCGGAGATGCGAACTATGAGATCGTTGATATTGCAGATTATAAACTTCCCCTTCTAGGCGAAGCCGATGCAACGGAACAAGCGACGGCTTGGAATACTAAGCTCGCAAGCTTGGACGGTTTCGTATTCATCGCTCAAGAATACAATCATAGCATTTCTGGAGCCTTGAAGAATGCATTGGATTATGCACGGGACGCTTGGTACAATAAAGCGGCTGGTATCGTAAGTTACGGATCTGTTGGCGGAGCTCGCGCCGCTGAACATCTAAGAGGTATCTTGGGAGAATTGTCCGTTGCGGACGTTCGCGTGCAAGTAGCTTTATCCTTATACACCGATTTCGAGAACGGTTCCGTGCTGAAACCTGCGGATTACCACCTTACGAACGTTAACGGAATGCTTGATCAAGTGTTGGCATGGAGCGGCGCGTTGAAAACCCTGCGTTAATTTCTGTCTGCATAATTGTTGTTGGAATATAGATAGAAGAGATGGTTGCCATTTGGTAGCCATCTCTTTTTTTTTCAGAATCTTTTATTGACCCAAAGCGCCTATAGCTGTAATGCCATAAATGTAAACTTAGCAACTTAGAGAGTGGGACTCTGAAATGTTTAAAAATGGTATAAAAGGATCTTATAGTATGATACGATATGAAACACAAAGAGTGTCCATGTATCACACTACGAAGAGGTGAAGGATTTGTTGCGTGATGACGTCAAGAGGCTGATTGGTCGTCGTCCAAGAACACTAACCATTTTGAAACATATCGTTACTGATTCGGGCGTTCTATCAATCGCGTTGTTGAGGTTACAATCAAAGCTGTACAATCGCAAATTATATCTACCGGCAAAACTAATAAGAATGCTAAACATTTCGTTAACAGGCGCTGATTTTTGTTTAGGCTGCGTTATCGGTAAAGGTCTTATAATTCGACACTCTAATGGAATAGTGGTTGGAGGACTTTCGGTTATAGGAGAAAATTGCACTCTTCTTCAGCAAGTTACACTTGGTGAACGTGACGGTGATGGGTCAGATCACAATCATTCGAATCCAATTGTAGGTAATGGGGTGACCATTAGCGCAGGTGCTAAACTAATTGGAGGCATTGTTGTCGGTGATAACGCCATTATTGGAGCGAACGCAGTCGTTCTTCAAGACGTGCCTCCGAATACCGTCGCAGTAGGCATTCCCGCAAGAATCATTGCCAAAAAATCCGTTACGCAAAGCGTTGAACAAGTAGGATAGACTATCCCCGATTTGGGTTTGTTCTGGTCGGAAAATCCGACTATGGCGCGGCATCGCGAGGGTTTGCGTTTGTGATGGTCGGAAAACCCGACCATGGCGGGGCATCGCGAGGGTTTGCGTTTGTGATGGTCGGAAAATCCGACTATGGCGCGGCATCGCGTGGGGTTGGGTTTGTTATGGTCGGAAAACCCGACCATGGCGGGGCTTCGCGTGGGATTGGGCTTTTTATGGTCGGAAAACCCGACTATAGTGCGGCATCGCATGGGGTTGGGTTTGTTATGGTCGGAAAACCCGACCATGGCGGGGCTTCGTTTAGGATTGGCGTTTGTTATGGTCGGAAAACCCGACTATAGTGCGGCTTCGCGTGGGTCTACACCTCCTTACCACAGGTATACCGAGTTGACACCCCTTAATACAAAGAGGTGTCTTTTTCTTTTAAAGCGGGGGAACTTCGTAACGGTAATGTTAATACTGGATGAAATTCCATAAAATAAAACCTTTATAAATATCTAACGTCTAAACTATCATGAGCGTCTAAATTAAAGAGAGGGATTCTTATGATATCATCCAACAAAATAAAATTATTTGTAATTCTGAATGTAATGCTATTCCTAATTGTTGGCTGTAATATCGGTAAAAAGGAGAGCGTTGCAAATAAATTCTCAATTTATTTGGTTAAAGACCTTTCTGCAGCCGAAGCTATGAGTAAAAAGCTTAATGATCTTCCCTTAGAAACTATACCAGTGCTTAACGACAAGGAAATGAAATCATACAATTGGACGAATCATGAATTTATGATGAAGGAAGGCATTAGTTTAGAGGAAAGGTTGGAAGGAAAGATATCTTCAAATGGTAAACCTTTCGTTGTGGTCGCGGGTAATGAAAGAATATATCTAGGGAGTTTTTGGGCTACTTATTCTTCTCAATCTTATCGTGTCGATATTCCAATTATCTCTTCTTTGTGGCTTAAAAGAAGTGGAATCGATACGTACAAAATCAATTATGGAAAAAATCCGGTTCCTAGAATCGATACTAAAATATTCGAGGCATTCAAAGGATTAGGGAAGCTTGCTAACGTAGATTGATAATAAAAAGCGGCAGTCGAGGAGGGTCTCTTTCCTAGGCTGCCGGATACCAGGGCTGAGACGGAAGAAGAAACGATATGAATGAGAAAATTCCGAAAAATAAAATATTTTCGTACAAAAACCGCGTAAAGCTCGAGGCTACGTGGTTTTTTGCTTTTTTTAGCGAAATTTTTCATTATTCTTTCATTGCGTTCTGGTAAACTCTCTATACAATCCATTCATGTCTATAGAAATTACCGAGTAGAGGGGTCTGACATCATGAAGATTGATCAAGTTATTGCGCTTCAAATCGAAGGGGAAAATTATTCTCTGGGAACTGTTCTGCGATTTGCCAATCTGCAAGGCAAGTTTGACTTGATTGACGATTATATTACGATTTCGCTCATTGCTACTTATGCGGACGAGCATAGCATTACGGCAAGTCAGGAGGAAATCCGGGCGGCCGTCACGGACTGGAAGATGGAAAAAGGGATGTATCAAAGCTTGGATACGGAAAAATGGCTGGCGGAACGTTTGCTGTCTACATCCGATTTGGTTGATTTTGCCCGAAGGAAAATATTGAACGATCGAGTTCGGAAACACGTGGTTTCCGGCAAGGTAGAGCCATATTTCGCGGATCGGCGATCCCTATTCGACGCGGTGGCATTCTCGCAAATCGTCGTAAACGACAGGGTGCTTGCGCGCGAGCTTAGATTCAGGACGATGGAGGGTGCAGAGTTCTTCTCGCTTGCGCGTCAGTACTCCATCGACGAATCCACCCGGCTTGCCGGAGGGTTCGTCGGGAGGATCGAAAGGACGCAACTTCCCCAAGCGATTGCCGCGCATGCTTTCGGAGTGATTCCGGGAACGATCGCCGGACCTTTCGAGATTGACAAGAAATTTTACGTGGTCAAGATAGAAGAAGTGTATCCTGCCGAACTAAATGAAGCGACTCGAGCGAGAATCGAAGGAATCCTGTTCGAAGAATGGCTTTCTCTCAGACGAAAGCAAGCAAACGTCAATGTTTCTTTATGGAATGAAGACTAATAGAATCGTAGATCAGGAAATAACCGAAACCGAATAAGGCGCAGGCTTTCGAGCTTGCGCTTTTTTGCTACGCCCGATTTCCGATTTTGCGAATCGTTTTGGAGAAATCGTCATCTCGCCGGCAGCATTTCGTCATCCGTTTATCGATTTTGCTCATATCGCCGTTCAAGAAGTTTCCGTTAGTCTGTGGGAGAGATGCATCTCATATTCAAATGGCGGAGGTTGGATGGATGAAGAGATTGATAACGGGTACTTTGATCGTCATGATGCTGGGCACATTGTTAATCGCTTGTTCTTCGAAAGGGGATAACGAATCCGCGGCAGAGAATACGGGCAGCGCAAGTAGTCCGGCAACTTCGACGGAAGCTGAAGAAGGAACGGAGGCAACCGCATACCCGATCAAGACGGACAAAACTCTCGTTTATTGGGGAGAAATCACGGGGAATCTGGTAGGCGTAAAAGCAACTCACGCCGAGGTGCCGTTCTTTCAGGATTGGCAGAAAAAGACGGGCGTGAAGCTTAAATTCACGGCGCCGCCCGCCGGTCAGACGAAGGAAGCGCTGAACGTCATGCTGGCTTCCGGTAACCTGCCGGACATGATCGAGTACAATTTCCTTAACGATTTCCCGGGCGGACCCGAGAAGGCGATCGGAGACGGCTATATCCTGAAGCTGAACGACTTGATCGACCAGCACGCGCCTAATTTGAAGAAGTTCCTGCAGGAAAATCCGGACATAGACAAGATGGTCAAAACGGACAACGGCAGCTACTACGCCTTCCCGTTCATTCGTTACGACGAATACTTACGCGTGTTCCAAGGGCCGATCGTCCGCAAGGATTGGCTGGACGATCTAGGCTTGCCCGTCCCCGAGACGATTGAAGATTGGACGGCTATGCTGCGGGCGTTCAAAGAGAAGAAAGGAGCGGCCGCTCCCTTCTCGGTCAATAGCAAGCCTCGATTCTTCAACGACTCCGGCAACGGAGCCTTCATGGGTGCATTCGGCGTTAACCGAGGCTTCTATACGGAGGACGGAGCCATTAAGTTCGGCCCTTCCGAGAGCGGCTTCAAGGAATACTTGCGCTTGTTCCAGTCGTGGTACAAAGAGGGATTGATAGATAAAAACATCGCGACCGCGGACGGCAAAGCGGTGGACGGCAACATGGCTTCCGGAGCAACCGGCGCATCGATCGGCAACGCCGGCGGAGGCATTGGAAAGTGGCAGCCTCTCGTCGCAAGCAACGACCCGAAAGCCGTATTAGTCGCGGCTCCTTATCCGGTGTTAAACAAGGGGGATACGCCTAAGTTCGGCCAGAAGGATAACGCGTATTCCTCCGGCGGAATCGTCGCCGTTACGGCTTCGGCGAAGGATCCGGAGCTTGCGGTCAAGCTGCTGGACTACGGCTATAGCGAGGAAGGCAGAATGTTCTTCAATTTCGGAACGGAAGGCGTCAGCTACAACATGGTGGACGGATATCCGAAATATACCGATCTGCTGATGAAGAATCCGGATAAGCTGGCTCCGGCGCAAGCGATGTCGCTGTACGTACGCGGCAGCTACAACGGTCCGTTCATTCAAGACAAGCGTTACGCCGAGCAATTTTTCGCCTTGCAGACGCAGCGGGATGCCATCGGCATCTGGCAGAATACGGACGTCGCCAAGTACGCGTTGCCTCCTCTGACGCCGACTCCGGAAGAAAGCTCGGAGTATGCCACGATCATGAACGATATCAACACGCTGGTCGACGAGATGACGCTGAAGATCATCTTGGGTTCGGAGCCGATAGACAAATTCGAAAGCTACGTGGACAAAATGAAATCGTTGAAGCTGGATCGGGCAATCGAAATCCAGAGCGCCGCGTTGCAACGTTATAACGCTAGGTAGGAAATGAGACGAAGGAGGGCGAGCGAGCTTCCGCCCTCCTTTATTCGAACTGAGGTGAGAGACGTCGCATGAACAGATTCGTACGCGATTTCGCGATGAACAAATATTTGTACGTCATGATGATTCCGGTTATCGCTTACTATGCCGTATTTCATTACGCTCCGATGTACGGGGCGCTGATCGCCTTCAAGGATTACTCCCCCATGAAGGGGATATGGGGCAGCGACTGGGTCGGCCTCAAGCATTTTTACGATTTTTTTAACAGCTACTACTTCTGGCGCATCTTGAAAAATACGATCGTCATTAGCTTTTATTCGCTCATATTCGAATTTCCCGCACCCATTATATTGGCTCTGCTTATCAATGAGGTTCGCAACAAGGCTTTCAAGCGCGCGGCGCAGACGATCACTTATATGCCTTACTTCATATCGCTAGTCGTCATTTGCGGTATCGTTACCGACTTTACGAACGCGGACGGAATCATTAATCGATTGTTCGTGTCGCTAGGTTACGACGGACAGGCGATGCTGCAGAAAGCGCATCTGTTCCGTCCGATCTATATTTTATCGGAAATTTGGCAACGCATCGGGTGGGAGTCCATCATCTATATCGCGGCGTTGATGAGCGTCGATATGGAGCAATACGAGGCGTCGAGGATAGACGGCGCGAGCCGGCTGAAGCAGCTCTTTTACATTACGATACCGGGTATTATGCCTACGATCGCGATCATGCTTATACTGCGAATGGGCAATCTCCTGAACGTAGGCTTCGAGAAGATCATTCTGCTGTACAACCCGGCGACTTACGAGACCGCGGACGTAATCTCTTCCTTCGTCTATCGGAAGGGGCTTCTGGAGTTCGGCTGGAGCTACAGCTCGGCGGTAGGTCTATTCAACTCCGTCATTAATCTATTTTTACTGGTAATGGCCAACTATATTAGCCGGAGAATAAACAACAGCAGTTTATGGTGAGGTGAGATCGGTGAGGAATAAAATAGGATTCGGAGAACGAGTATTCGATATCGGAGTGTATTCGGTGTTAATCGTTCTTATAGCCGCGACCTTGTATCCGTTGCTATACGTGCTGTTCGCGTCTTTCAGCGAAGCCAATCAGTTAATCGTCAACAAAGGCATTCTATGGAAACCTCTCGGCTTCAGTCTCGAAGCTTACAAGAGTGTCATGCGGAACCCCGGCATTCTGAACGGATACCGCAATACGTTATTCATAGTCGTGGCCGGATTGGCCGTTAATCTGACGATGACGGCGCTTGGCGCTTACGTGCTTTCCAGGAAAAACGTGCTGTGGAACAATGCCTTTATGATCTTCATCGTGTTCACGATGTTTTTCGGCGGGGGGTTAATTCCTCTTTATCTGGTCGTGAAGGGTGTCGGCCTGCTAGATTCGTTATGGTCGACCATCATTCCGTTCGCGGTCGGAACCTTTAACCTCATCATTATGCGAACGGCTTTCATGGGCGTTCCCGATAGTCTCGAGGAGTCCGCGAAGATAGACGGAGCGAACCATTTTACGATTCTGTTTCGTATCGTCATCCCGCTCTCCATGCCGGTAATAGCCGTCATGATTTTATATTACGCGGTAGACAAATGGAACGGGTGGTTTTACGCCTCGGTGTTCATCCAGAGCAGGGAGCTGTTTCCGCTGCAACTCGTGCTCAGGGAAATCCTGATCGCGAACGCCACGGACGGCATGTCCGCCGGAGCCGATGCGGGGGATCGTTTCCAGATCGGGGAAACGATTAAATACGCGACGATCATGGTCGCCACCGTTCCGATTCTTTGCGTATATCCGTTCGTGCAGCGCTATTTCGTGAAGGGCGTCATGATCGGTTCGTTGAAGGGGTAAGAAGGTAACTTTCAAGCGAAATAGGGAGGAAACAAAATCATGGGAGACAAGACGGAATTACTCGACTTCAGTGCGATATGGGAGCAAATCATGCCTAAGGTAGACCGAATGATCGCGCAGATCGGGGATAAATCTCCGCATGTCGCCGGCGCGGACGGCAAATACGACGACAAACGAATCGACTGGTGGACGTCCGGCTTCTGGCCGGGTATTCTCTGGATTATGCACGATATGACGGGAGACGATCGCTATAAGGAGGTTGCTTGGCATTGGGACGAGCGCCTGGAGCGATTTATGCTGGAGCCGAATCATTTCGATCACGACGTCGGTTTTCATTTTCTGCCGACGGCGGTCATCAAGCATAAGGTTACCCGGGACGAGGATGCCGTTCGTCGCGGACTGTTCGCCGCCAATTTCATGGCGGGCCGCTTTAATCTGAACGGCGGCTTCATACGCGCCTGGAACGGCGATCATCAGTCGGGCTGGTCCATCGTCGACACGGCCATGAATTTGGCGCTGCTATTCTGGGCTACGAAGGAAAGCGGGGATCCTAGATTCGGTCAGATCGCGGAGGCGCATGCTGACACGGTAGTTCGGGCTTTTATTCGCGACGACGGTTCGGTTAACCATATCGTCAGCTTCGACCCGGAGACAGGCGAAGTACTGGAGTCTCTCGGCGGCCAGGGTGCCGCGCCCGACTCCGGCTGGAGCAGGGGAACGGCATGGGCTCTGTACGGCATGACGATCGCGTACCGCTATACGGGGAAAACCGCCTACTTGCATGCGGCTCAGCGCGTCGCCCATTATTTCATCGCCCACTTGCCGGAGGATCATGTGCCCCATTGGGACTTCAGAGCGGATGGCCGGCTTGACGACGAGCCGCGCGACAGCTCGGCGGGAGCCTGCGCGGCGTCGGGGTTGATCGAGCTGTCGATGCTGCTGACCGAGAAGACGGGGCGGGTATACCGTGACGCCGCGGAGCGTATTCTGCAGTCGCTTTACCGCGATTACGGCACATGGGACGATGCCGGCCACGAAGCGATATTGCGGCACGGCACGGGGCATAAGCCGGCCGGGCAGAACGTCGACGTTTCGCTGATTTACGGGGATTATTTCTTCGTGGAAGCCATCGCCAAGCTGAAGGGATGGAAGCATCGTATTTTCTAATCGCAAGCGCGATTGGATAAATTATCAATCGAATTGAACGATTTCGTCATTTCGCATATCGGGTCGCTCCTGTAAAATGAGGACAGGATAGAGGGCTGGCCGTCCGTTTCCCGGAATCTACGAAATGCGAGGAGCGCTCGATTTGAAGATTCGATTGTTGTGGCAGAAACGGAAAAGCATCGTCTTTGCTTGGCTTATTTCCTATAGCGTCGTTCTGCTGGTGATGACGATGATCAGCTTGATCGTCTATGCGCAGTCGAGCAAAGCGCTCAAGAGCGAAATTCACCGGGCAAACGATTCGTTGCTGAAGCAGGCCCGGTATACGATCGATACGCAGATCGATTTAATGAAGCGTCTGAATATGGAAATCACTTGGAACGCGAAGCTGCAAAGCTTGATGTATTCGACCCTGTCTTCCGGAGACGCGCAATATTCCGCCTATCAATTGGTGAAGGATCTATTGACCTATCAGACCTCGTATGCCACGATCGACGAGTTCTACGTGACATGGGAGCAGGAAGATTCCCTGTTGAGACCCGGCAACGTACGCGATTTGGAAACCGCTTTCAACACGATTCATAATACGGGCGAGATCGGCTACGAGCAATGGATGCGGACGATTAACGAATCGGAGAGCAATCGGTTTCTGTTGCTCCCCCGCCTGGATTCGACGGCTTCCCGAACTTCGATCGCCTATTTAACGCATTTGCCCAAAGATTTGAACGGTAATCGAACGGGGACGGTCGTCGTGATGACCGATATGGTTCGGTTTCAGGAGGCGGTCGAGAGCATCTCGGATTTCAGCGGGGGTCAGGTGCTTATTCTGAATAAGGACAACGAGGTACTGCTGTCCAATCTGCCGGTATCGGTCGACCAGGATCGCATTGTCGAGCAGCTCTCGGCCGGCGATGGGTCGATGCTCTCATCCGCCGGGGAAGGCGGCTCGGAGCTGTTCGCCATATCGTCGTCCGTCTCCGATTTGAAGTACGCGCTTGTTATTCCCAGCAACGTTTATTGGGAGAAAGCCGAGTATGTTCGGAAGTTCACCTATATCAGCATTATGATCAGCCTGATCGGCGCAGGCGTGCTGACTTGGTTTTTCATGCGCCGCAACTATTCTCCGATTCAGCAGCTCGTACGGTCTTTGTCGGACAAGAACGGGGAGCGTTCGGAAATCAACGAGCTGAGCTTCATCCAAAAAGCGATATCCCAGACTCGCAACGAGAAGGAGCACATCGCGCTGCAGCTGCAATTGCATCAGCATGCCTTGCGTTCCAATATGCTCAATCGATTGCTGAAGGGAAAGCCCGACTCGCCCGTTCCTTACGAGGAAGCGTTCAAATCATTCGACATGAAGCTGCTTTCGGATCGATTCGCGGTCATTTTGTTCATGGTGGAGAACGACGAGAGCCTATCCTCCAAGCTGTCCGGCATCGATGGAAACGAACGGCGCAAGCTGGTACAGTTTATCATTACGAACGTCGTGGAGGAGCTGACCGGCCGATATCAGCATGCGGGCTACGTAGCGGAGATTGACGATATGATGGTCTGCTTGGTCAATTTCTCGGAAGAGGAAACGCGGAGCTTCAAAGAAGATATACGCGACATCGCCATGGAAGCGCAGTCGTTTCTGCTCCGATTTCAGATGGATCTGACCATATCGATAGGCGGCATTCACTTTTCATTAGTAGGAATTGCCCAGGCTTATCAAGAAGCGGTCGACGCGATGGAATACAAGATGGTGCTCGGCAAGCGGGAGATCATAACCTATGACGAAATTCGAATCGATCCGGCGGACAACCCGCGGTTCGGTTATTATTATCCGCTCCAACTGGAGCAGCAGATTATCAATTGGATCAAAATCGGCGACTTCGGCCAGGCTTCCCAATCCATGAGCGATATCACGCGACGCAACTTCGATAAGCCGATCGTGTCGCTTACGCTGGCCAGATGCTTGATCTTTAATCTCGTCGGAACGATGGTGAAAGCCATTAACGAGCTTGGGGAAGGGGAGGGCGGCGTTCTGGGGGACAATCCGCTATGGATGGATAAGATCCTCGCGTGCGATACGATACAGGAGATGCAGCTTGAACTGTTCGGCTTACTCGAGGAAGTATGCGCATTCGCGGCTGCGATGGTAGAGAAGAACGTTTCCTATGAGCGAGCGGAATCTCTGCGCGACCTGGTGGAGAAGGTGTCTCGCCATATCGAGGAGCATTACGACGATTCGAGCTTAAACGTGAATACGATCGGGGAGCGCTTCGACTTGAAAGGCAGCTACTTATCGAAATTGTTCAAAACGCAGAAAGGCGAAGGCTTGCTCGATTACATCAATAAGTTCCGTATCGATCAGGCGAAGCGAATGATCAAATGCAGGCAGGATTCCATTGCCGAAGTGGCTAAGCATGTCGGGTACAACGAAGTTGCGACCTTCATCCGCGTTTTCAAGAAATACGAGGGGATTACGCCCGGCAAATTCAAGGAAATGATTTGATCCGATCGGAACGACAATCGACTTGGGGGGATTGGATGAGAACGAAAACGAATCGGTCGGCCATCGTTCCGCTTCTTCTCATTGTCGCTCTGTTATTATCCTGCTCGAAATCGAATTCGAATGACCATCTATCCGAGCAAGCCGGAAGCGGGAGCTCCGCGGAGTCTTCGGATCGGACGTCAGCCGATCCCGTTGCCGGGAAACTGACGTATTGGAGCGAATTGAACGGCAACGCGGCCAGCATTAAGCCCAGCTTCAAAGAGGTTCCCTTCTTTCAGGAGTGGCAAAGTCGTACGGGAGGCAGTCTGAGCTTCATTCAGCCGCCTGCTAATCAAGCTAAAGAAGCTATGAACGTCATGCTCGCTTCAGGAGATTTGCCCGATATGATGGAGTTCGAGTGGGACAAGTTTCCGGGAGGTCCGGAAAAGGCCATCGCCGACGGCTATATTTTGCGACTGAACGATGTCATCGAGCGCTATGCTCCTAATTTGAGAAAATACTTGGACGAGCATCCCGAGATCGACAAGCAGGTCAAAACCGGCGCCGGCAGCTACTATGTGTTTCCGTTCATTCGCGGGGACGATCTGCTGCGTACGTATCAGGGGCCTATTATCCGCAAGGATTGGCTTGACGAGCTGGGATTGCGGATACCCGAGACGATCGACGATTGGTATGCGGTTCTGAAGGCGTTCAAAGAACGCAAGGGCGCCGAAGCGCCGCTTACCTTTCTCGGTATGCCCAGTCCGTTATTCGGAGTGGAAGGAGGCGCCTTCGTAGGTGCATTCGGCATCAAGAAAGGATTCTATTTGGATGAGGGACAAGTCGAATTCGGGCCAATGGAGCCGGAATACAAGTCTTTCCTGGCCTTGTTCCGGAAGTGGTATGCCGAAGGGCTGCTCGACAGAAATATCGCGACGGTCGATACGAAAACGCTGGATGCAAACATGATCTCGGGAAGAAGCGGAGCAAGCGTGTGGAACGCCGGAGCGGGAATCGGAACGTGGCAGCCGTTCGTGCGCGAGGAGGAGCCCGACGCGCAATTCGTTCCCGCGCCGTACCCCGTCCTGAACAGAGGCGAGAGACCGAAATTCGGGCAGAGAAGCTACGAATACGTCGGAACGGGCGGCGTTGCGATATCCGCCAAGAGCCCTAACGTCGAAGCGGCTGCCAGAATGCTGGATTACGGCTACGGCCCGGAAGGGCACTTGCTGTTCAACTTCGGCATCGAGGGATTAAGCTACGAGATGAAGGACGGTTATCCCGCATACACCGACCTGATCCTGCGAAATCCGGATAAGCTGGCGCCTTCGCAAGCGCTCGCGATGTATACGCGGGCGAGTTATTTCGGTCCTTTCGTTCAGGACATTCGTTACTTGGAGCAGTACTACGTACTGCCGGAGCAGAAGGATGCGATCCGCGTGTGGTCCGATACGGATGCCGATCTGCATATGCTGTCCCAGGTTCCCAAGACGGAACAAGACAGCGCGGAGTTTTCGGCCATCATGCAGGATGTCGGAACGCTCGTGGACGAGATGTCGCTGAAGATTATTTTCGGCATCGAGCCGCTGGATAGCTTCGAGGATTACGTCGCCCGGATTCGGGAGCTTAGAATCGAACGCGCCATCGAAATTCAGGAAACCGCCCTCGACAGCTTGTCGCACTGATTGAAAAACCGAAAATACGTCCAATAGGTTTTAGATTCTATCTGCACAGGAGGCGATGGGAAATGCTGAAGGCAGTGGATGTCAACTTGGACGCGGACGAGATGGTGCTTAAGATCGAGAAGGAAACCGAGCCGACGCACATCGGGTACAACAAGCTGGACCGGTTGGTGATGGTGAAGGAGCCCGTTCGAAAGCTGCTTCGGACGATCGAGGTTAAAGGAATCGAAGTCCACGCCCGCGGGCTGGAGGAGCCGATCGTTATCATCAGCAGCAAGGTCGGAGATTTCGACCGGGTAGAGGATTACTTGCTTAAGGTGGCAGAGAAATACGACGTCGAGGTTTCTTCGTAACTTGGCGGACGCAAGTACTGGTATCGTTAAACTCAACCCCTGCGACGGCGGAAGCCGATGCAGGGGTTATTTCATGTTTCCGATCTTCATATTAATCCGTCCAAACCGGACCGGCTTGTCGCTCCTTGCTCGGAACTTGATCCTTGATCGTCGGCCAACCGTCGACCCAGCGGATCGGATCGATCATGAGAGGACGGCGAGTCGCTTCGTTGGTCAGCAACGGATCGGAGGTGTCGATGGCGTGGTAGACGATCCAATCGGTTCCCGAATCGTCGCGAATGATGGAGTTATGGCCCGGCCCGACGAATCGTCCGGCATTGCCGTCTTCCTCGTTCGCACTCTCACCATGCAAGATCACCGTTCCAGAGGCCTCCTTGATATCTCTGTCCTCGGCATCGAGATAAGGACCGGCGAGCGATTCGGATCTCCCTACGCTGACTAGGTACATGCTGTCTTTTCCCGCGCAACAGGAGCCGATGGAACCGAAGAAGTAATAATAAGTTCCGCGTTTTACGATATAGGGCCCTTCGAAATCCTTCCCCGCGATTTGGAACTTCTCTCCTTGGTAGGAGAGTCCGTCGGCGCTTAAACGGATTCCGAATATACCGTTGAAGCTGCCCCAGAATAAATACGGCGTTCCGTCCTCTTCGACGTACAGCATCGGGTCGATGGAATTTTCCACTCCGATTTCATCGCTTTCGAGCAATTTACCCTTATCTTCGAACGGGCCCGTTGGAGCATCGGAAACGGCTACCCCGATCCCCGGATTCTGATCTCCCCAATCGGATATCGAATAATACAAATAATATTTTCCGTTGAAGAAGCTGATATCGGGTGCCCAAATTCCGCCGTCCTTCTTCCAATCGGGCCTCGTCGCGAAAGCATCTCCGACGTAATCCCACTTTACGAGATCGGCGGATTTCACGATGGGTACGAGCTTGCTTTTCTCCCCCGCATTCCACTCGTCTTCCGTTCCGTAAGCATAGAAGAAACCATCTTCGCCTCTAACGATGGAAGGATCGGCCAAGACGGGCTCGAAAACCGGGTTGGCGTATGCGTTCTTCATCTCCCCCCGGAAGTTCTTGTTCGGAATAGCCCAAGCAACGAGGGCTAGGAGGATAAGAATCAAGAGCGCGGAGAGAGTATTGACCCTTTTTCCGTTCAACGGCATCGGTTATCCACCTCCTTTTTTAGTGGTGTTGAGTTGCTCACAGAAGAGAAAAGCGCTTACATTTCATTATACTTCGAGGAGGTCAGACCTTGTAGAACCGTGCTACAGGAGTTTGACCTTGATTTTATCGGCGATACAGGTGCGACGGGCATCGGATTCCTCGTCATGGTAAAATGATGGGTAGTAAAGAGGTCGCTAGGTCTCGATGGGAGAAACATCATGCAAAAATACATATCATTATCCGAGGCGTATAAAAGCGTCGCCTATCCGACGATCGGACACGGCAAACGGAACGTTCAAGTATTGAAAGAAGCATTGGAACAATTCGAAGGAGATCTCGACAGCGATATGTACGGTTCGGGAGCGGTCATCGAGCAATTCCAAGAACGGATGGCGCAATTGCTCGGCAAACCTGCGGCGGTGTTCTTCCCGTCCGGAACGATGGCGCAACAGATCGCTCTCCGTATTTGGTGCGATGAGGCGGGATCGCGGAAAGTGGCGTATCACCCGTTGTCGCATTTGGAGATTCACGAGAAGGACGGGATGAAGGAGCTCCACCATCTGGAGCCCGTTCTTCTGGCGGATAAGACCCGGCCGGTGCTTTTATCGGACGTGCTGAGCCTGAAGGAAGACATCGCCTGCTTGCTGCTGGAGCTGCCTCAACGAGAGATCGGCGGACAGCTGCCGGAGTATGAGGAGTTGGAAGCGATATCCGCGTTATGCCGGGAGAAGGGCATCAAGCTTCATCTGGATGGAGCAAGGCTGTTCGAGATTCTCCCGTACTACGGCAAATCGGCGGAAGAGATCTGCCGGCTCTTCGACAGCGTATATATTTCGTTCTACAAAGGACTCGGAGGAGTCGCCGGAGCGATTCTGGCGGGGGAGAGCGATTTCACGGAGCAATCGAAAACCTGGAAAAGACGCCATGGCGGAGATTTGATCAGCTTGTATCCCTATATCCTGAGCGCGGATTATTATATGAAGCTGAGACTTCCGAAGATGGAGCGGTATTACAAGGAAGCGATCGAAATGGCGGCGATGTACAATCAATGCCATGCGGTCTATACGATTCCGGAGGTGCCGGTATCGAATATGTTCCATGTACACGTGGACTTGCCGAAGGAGGAGTTAGAACGGATTCTTATCGACGTAAGCGAATTAACGGACATTGGATTTGCGGGATATATTACGGAGAAAGACGATAAGGGCTGCGTATTCGAGGTCAATATCGGAGATCGTTATGCGTCTCTCCCTCAGGAGAAGCTGAGGGAGGCATTTGCCTTACTCGACGAAAAATTGTCCGTTAAGGACTGAATTTCCGGCGATGGCGGATAATTCTGATGACGACTGCGCCGCCTACGATGATTGTCGCCGTAATCGCAATGATCGAGAAGACGACCTTGCCGGAATCGTTGTCGGCCGGAGGATATCCCTCGCCGAGAACGGCCAACTCGTTAGAGGCATCTGCAAGAGGCTTCGTCATGCTGCATAGATTCGTTTCCATGGATTTGGAATTCAAGGAAGCGGAAACGATATATTCCGTGCCTTTGAGATATTCCACGCCGCAGCTGTCTGAACCCAATGCGGTGTACACGATCGTTTGACGCCCAATATTGCCCTTCCATACTTCGGATACCTTGAAGGTCACTTTAACCGGATCGGCTGTTGGCCGGATGATTCTAAACCAAGACGGAGGCGTGATCTTCTGTACCGTGCCGGCGAAGATCGCGGATCTATAATCGAGCTCTGCTTTCACCTGCTTCTCGGGGGACTCCGGAGCCGCGCAGGAGCAAGCGTAGGCGGATTGGGGCTCTAGCAGAAGGTCGGCCCCGAATAAGATTGCCATACCGAGAAGACACGCGAAGATTTTATTCATCCAGTTGCCCATCAAGACCACCTCGGATAGTTAGACGTCTAGGAGGGGCTGTCGGTTGCCATTTTTTTCATAATAAATTGTCCGGAATTACAAGGAGTGCGTCAACAACCAATCGTAAAGATCGGAATTCGAGTAAGTATCGGTCCAAGAATCGTGACCTCGCCGAGGGTAGACGGTGAAGTTTACTTCCGTATTGCCCGCCTTGCGAACGGCGTCTACGGCGGCTTGATGATCGGCTAACGGCATGGAGTCGTCGCCTTCGTTATGGAATGCCCAAATGGGAGTATGGACTAACTTCAAAACGTAGGATGAAGAGATTTTGCCTGCGGCAATGGGTGCGATAGCGGCGAATTTCTCCGGATATAATCCGGCCAAAGCCCATGTGCCTACGCCGCCGTAACTGAAACCGGTCAAGTAGACGCGAGAAGGGTCGACCCTATACTGGTCGGATACTTCATTGATTAATTTTATGACTTCGGTTCCCGGAGAGTCCCAGCCCCTTTCCCTATGCGGCGATAGCGTAAGCATAGGCAGTCGTTGCGTGACCGCCGCTTTCGCGACAAGGCCGTTTTTGAGGCTGGAATAAGCGCTCCCGTAACCGTTCAGCATGACGATCAGCGGCCACTTTTTGTCCTGTTCGGATTCATAACCTATAGGAATCGTGAGTACGTAGGGCAAGCCTTCCCGATCTCCTTCGATAACCGAGACTACTTCTTCTGCAGGAGAGCTCCGTTCTTCGCTCGCCAAAGCTTGCTTCGTTGGGTTGGTTTCCATGCTTCCATTGCCGGCATTCCCGTTGTTGCTGCAAGCCACCCCAACGAACATAAGCATCGTAACCAAAGCGACGATAGCCCGTAATCGATTTAACGGTTCAGAGAACATTGCCGACTCCTCCTTGAGTGGGTTAACCGTGGAATTCAGCTTTCATTGTAGCGATGCGCGGATCGGTTTACCATGTGCGTACCTACCTAGATTAGGCGCATTATCGCGGGAGTTGGTTTTCGATCCTAACCTAACGAAAATACCGCCGGATGACCCAGGACGTTCCTGGTCATCCGGCGGTATTTATATTCTCGAGATAGGGTTAGCGTAATGCGTGCCGCGAAAGGGGATGTTGCGCCAATCCGACGCGATTACGACCGCTTCTCTTGGCTTCGTATAGAGCGGCATCCGCGTCGCGGAGCAGGTGCTGGAGCGATTGACCGTCCTCCGAGGACTGCGAGACGCCGAAGCTGGAGGTTACGACGATCTGCCCGTGACTCGTAACCAAAGGCGTGCCTTCCAGCTTAGCTCTAATCGATTCAGCAATCGCTCCGGCTTCCTGAAGGGTGGAATTGGGCAAAGCCAGAACGAATTCCTCGCCGCCATAGCGGGCGAACAGCATGTCCGCGTTAATGATCTGCTGGCAGACGGTTACGACGTGCACGATGACTTGGTCACCCGTATCGTGCCCGTACGTGTCGTTGACCTGCTTAAAGGAATCGATGTCGAACAGAATGAACGACGTAGGCTCTTTTCGATCGCTGCCTTCCCTCAGAATCTCTTTACTGCGCTTAAGGAATTGCGTTCGATTGTAGATTTTGGTCATGCCGTCGTAATAAGCGAGCATGGTCAGTTGCTCCTGAAGCAACTTCTGTTCCGTTACGTCGATCAGCATAAGCAGACTTCCCGCCTGTTCGCCGCCGCGGCTACGAACGACGGAGGAGCGGATCTGGTAGTAAGCCGGCGACCCGTCTTCCTTCTCGACGACTGCTTCCTGCGCTTGATCCGGGCTATATACGTCGGGATAAGGCGATCCGGTCAAGCCGGGCCAGCTTTCCTCCAGCTTGGTTCCGATCAACCCGGCGTTAAGCCCGGGTAGCATTCTGCCCACGGCGCCGTTGAAATCGATAAGACGCCCCGCGTAGTCCAGCACGATTACGCCTTCTCTCATGCTCTCGAATATGCTCTCCTTGGCGATCGGAACGATCGTTAGCATTCGCGTCGTAGCGATGGCCCATATGTACATCCCGGACGTGATGCACATGACGAACGGCACCGGGTCCGTTCCGCTTGGCGTTATTCCCATCAAGTAGACGAAGGCGGCTATCATCGGAAGGAATTGTCCGCAGATTAGCGTCGCTAGCTGCTTGCGGTAGGCTCTCTTTGTTTTCCTCCACTGGCTGGCAAGCAACACCACTCCCGCCAGCAAGCTGCCGAAAGTGAACGCCCCGTGCACGATATACCATTCTCCGATGGTCACTTCGGTAAAGGGGCCGGGAATTCCGTCTCTGAACTCAATCGTCTTATAGAACAAATGATGGTAGTCGTTCGTAGACACCATAATCATCGTTATAACGGGAATGACGAACAGGGAGGCGGCCAACGAGCGCGAGATCGGCCGGTCGATGTATCGCAGGATAACGATAATGCCGAGTACCGGCGCGAAAGAAATGCCCACGTATTCCACGATAGTCCATCGTTTGATCTCTACGATCGTATCGCTGGATAGCTGGAAGGCGTATGCAAAAATATAAATAGTTTGTACGGCCAAATAGACGATGAAAGTACGCGATCCCGGAATTTCTTTTCTCTTGAAATAAGCGTAAAAAGCCAGAAAAGAGCAGAGCACTCCGGATGTCGCAATCAACGAAATATACATCGTAAGCTGGGATCCCATAATGTTCGTTCCCCATTATTATGTAATATGATTGTTTGTCGCCGCTTTCCATTTGTCCAAAAACGCGATAAATGTCGATTAACTCCATCCTAACACATAAAGCTCAAACTGCACTACGGGAAGCAAGTTCGTTAACTCCGCCCCCGCCGAGCACCATGCGCCGAATTAACGAAGCAAGTTAGCTAACTCCGCCCCCGCCGAGCACCATGCGCCGAATTAACGAAGCAAGTTAGCTAACTCCGCCCCCGCCGAGCACCACCGTAGAGACAGAGATAGTCCGATATCGTTACCATCTCGGCTCGATTCGACGGCAGAGACCAGAGATAGTCCGATATCGTTACCATCTCGGCTAGATTCGACTGCAGAGACCAGAGATAGTCCGATATCGTTACTAGCTCGGTTCCTAGCCAGTAGCTGCGGTATGCTAAATCAGCTCGATTTTACTACCATAAATGAAATAAAACCCAACAAAGAGCCCTAAGGTTCTTTGTTGGGTTTTATTGGGGAATCCGCGATGTAATTACTTCGATTCTATTTCCAGAGAGTCTCCTGGCGCCATGACTTTGCCTTTCAGACCCCGTTCTTCCAGTTGCTTCACGAATAGATCGGCATCCTGTTTAATCAACGGGAAAGTATTATGGTGCACCGGAATCACGAGCTTCGCGTTATACCATTCCGCGGCTTGAAGCGCGTCCTCGGGACCCATCGTGTAATGGTCCCCGATAGGAAGGAATACGACGTCGATCGGATGGCGTTCGCCGATCAGCTTCATATCGCTGAACAAGGAAGTGTCGCCCGCGTGCAGGATCGTCAAGCCTTCGGCGAATATGAGGTAGCCGGCGGGCATTCCCGCGTACAAAATTTGTTTGGTAGCCTCGTCCACGATTCCAGAGCTATGGAAGGCTTGGACCATCTTCGCCTTAGCGAAGCCGAGATCATAGGTTCCCCCCATGTTCATTCCAACCGTTTCGACGCCTTGCCAGCTCATGTAGGCAGCGAGCTCCACGATGGACACGACGGGAACGCCGTTGGCTTTGGCGATTGGCGCTGCGTCCAGAATGTGATCCATATGGGCGTGAGTCAATAATACGGCATCCACCTTAACGTCTTCGGGCTTGACTACGGCCAGAGCGTTGCCGCTGAGGAACGGGTCGATAATAAGAGATTTGCCGCCTGTATGGAGTTGAATGCAGGAATGGCCGTGATAAGTGATTTTCATCGTGGAATCTCTCCTCCTATTTCGTATTTCTCCTCTAATAATGACGGATTTCCGAACGCGAATCAATTCCGGTTATTTTGTCGGTGTACCTTCTTTGAAACCCAGACTTTCTATCTTCCGTAGCCACTTGGTTCTTGACTCTGCCGACTTCGTTTTAACGGTTCCAATCTCGGTGATTTTAACCGGCGTGATTCCGCAAAATTGCAGAACCCCGCGCCTCATGACGTGATGACCGGATCTTCTTAGGACGAGGCGATAATACCAAGGCGGCGAATCCATCGTCACGATCAAACGTGCCGTCTTGCCTTTCAGAAGTTTCTTGACGAGGAGGGAATCCGGTCGGGATTGGAACGCGAAGCCGGGCAAGAAAACACGGTCGATGAATCCTTTAAGAAGGGCCGGCATCGTCCCCCACCAGTTGGGATAGACGAAGACGAGATGATCCGCCCAACGAATCGTCTCTTGCGCGGAGATCAAATCGGGCTCCAGATCGGTGCGTTTATGGTAGCCGTATTTCAAGTTGGGATCGAAACCGATTCGCCCGAGATCAAGTACGCGCACCTCCGCGCCGTTGCCGGCTGCCCCTCTCGCGTAAGCTTGGGCCAGGGAGTTGCAGTAGCTTTCCGGATAAGGGTGGCCTATGATGAGGGCTATTTTACTGGTTGTCATATATTGTTCCTCCTTCGTTATTTGACGCGCTGCATGGAACACCGTAGGACGACTCCACTTTGGGTGAGGTCCGTGATATGATCTCAATAAAGCAATCATAAGCCTGCTGGCGACGCGAACAAATGATTAAAAACGCGAGAGAATTGATCATTCGCGCAAGGAAGGAGGGGCAGAGTGGACGACAACGGCGTTTCCGTGTCTATGTTGTTTCCCGTAATGAAGACAATGGCCAAGGCCGGCCGCGATTGGGCGGAATTCTGCGCTTACGCGAATATCGACGCGAGTTTGTTCCGCAACGCGGAAGCTCGCATCGGGCAAGGGGAGTTCGAGAAGGTCATCAAAGCTGCCGCCGGATATACGGGAAATGAACTGTTCGGGCTGCACCAGGGCTTGAGCATGAGCATCTCCGATCTCGGAGTGCTCGGGTACGTAATGCTGCATTCCGAGAAGCTGGCAAACGCGCTGGCCGCCTACCGGAAATATAACTTCATCGTCTGCAGCGGCTTCAATGCCGACCTCAAAATTCAAGGGAAAGACGCCGTCATTTCCTTGTTCATCGGCAATTCGGAGGGCTTGCCTAACCGACATTGCATCGAGGACATGACCGTTTCCTTCTATCAAATCATGTTGGGATTATGCTGCAGGCCGCTCCCCATTCAAGCCGTACATTTCATGCATGCTCCTCCTTCGGCTCGCGTGGAGGAATATTCGGACATATTCGGGGTTGCTCCGACCTTCAATCAAGAGTCGAACGCGTTGGTTTTCCGTAAAGAAGCGCTCGATTATGCGGTCGTCGGTTCGGATGAGCGGCTTTTCGGCGTTTTCAAGGCTTTGGCGGAGGAAGTAAGGGGGCGGCTGACTCGGGGCTCCGACTTGGCTAACAAGCTGAGCCGGTGGATTCTCGAAAGCATGCCGTCCCGTTTTCCGACCTTGCGAGAAGCTGCCCGGGAATTGCTGATGAGCGCAAGGACGCTGCAGTCCCGACTGAAGACGGAGAATACGTCCTACAACCGGCTCGCCAACGAAGTGAGGAAGGAGCTAGCCATTCGTTACTTGGCGCAACCCGAATATTCGGTGGGAGAGATTGCCTATTTATTGCATTTCTCCGAACCGAGCGCTTTTCAGACCGCATTTCGAAAATGGACGGATGCGACTCCGAGAGAGTACAGGCAACGAGTCTTAACTTAATGCCGACTAATCTCAGTAGGACTCCGTATTCACTCCGTTAATGGCGCTGATAACACTCTTACGCCAGTTTTTGTTTTTCCATATTGACATCGTCCTACTATAAATGATAAATAATAAGTGTTGGCACTCGCGGGCTAAGAGTGCTAAACTTAGCGATAACTACTTATTGTGCGACTTCTGCCAAGCGACTCGATCGCGGTCAGTCGTCTCCATAATCATTAAGGCTCCATACATCGAAAGGAGATTTACCATGGCTAAGCAGCAGTTCAAAGCGGAATCCAAGAGATTATTGGAAATGATGATTAATTCCATTTACACGCAACGGGAAATTTTTCTTCGGGAACTCGTATCCAATGCCAGCGACGCGATCGATAAGATATACTACAAAGCTCTTACGGACGATCGCCTGGTTTTCGACAAAGACAGCTATTTTATTAAAGTGACCGCGGACAAAGAGAATAGAACGCTAACGATCCGCGATACCGGAATCGGAATGACGAAGGAAGATCTGGAGAACAACCTCGGAATCATCGCCAAGAGCGGCTCGCTGGCGTTCAAGAAAGAGAACGAATCCAAAGACGGACATGATATCATCGGCCAATTCGGAGTCGGTTTCTATTCGGCATTCATGGTCGCGGACGTTGTTACCGTCATCAGTAAAGCTTTGGACGGAGACGGCGCGTACAAGTGGGAATCCACCGGCGCTGACGGATACACCATCGAACCTGTCGAGAAGGATTCGGTAGGCACGGAAGTCATCCTGAAGATCAAAGACAACACGGAGGACGATAGCTACGACGAATTCCTCGAGGAGTATCGTCTGAAGTCGATCATCAAGAAGTACTCCGATTTTATCCGTTATCCGATCAAGATGGATATGAAGAGCTCTCGTCGCAAGGAAGGCAGCGACACCGAGTTCGAAGAATACGAGGAAGAGCAAACGGTCAACAGCCTCGTGCCGATCTGGAAAAAGAACAAGAGCGAGCTGACGGCGGACGATTACGAGAAATTTTACTCCGAGAAGCACTACGGCTTCGACAAGCCGCTTAAGCATATTCACATTAGCGTCGACGGCGCGGTAAGATACCATTCCATTCTATTCATTCCGGAGAGCATGCCTTTCGATTATTACTCCAAGGAATTCGAGAAGGGATTGGAGCTTTACTCTAACGGCGTTCTCATCATGAACAAGTGCGCGGATCTGCTTCCCGATTACTTCAGCTTCGTGAAGGGGATGGTCGATTCCGAGGACCTGTCCCTGAATATCTCGCGGGAAATGCTGCAGCATGATCGCCAGCTGAAGCTCATCGCGAAGAACATCCAAAGCAAGATCAAAGGCCAGCTTCAGAGCTTGCTGAAGGACGAGCGCGAGAAATACGAAACGTTCTACAAAGCGTTCGGCAGACAGCTGAAATTCGGCATCTACAACGATTACGGCACGCATAAGGACGTTCTTCAAGACTTGCTCCTGTTCTACTCTTCCAAGGAGAAAAAGCTGGTCACGCTGGACGAATACGTCTTGAGAATGCCGGAAGATCAGAAGTATATTTACTACGCGTCCGGGGAGTCGAACGAGCGTATCGAGAAGTTGCCTCAGACGGAGATGGTGTCCGATAAGGGCTACGAGATTCTGTACTTCACCGACGATATCGATGAATTCGCGATCAAGATGCTGATGACCTACAAGGAAAAGGAATTCAAATCCGTATCGAGCGGCGATCTGGGCATCGAAGCCGACGAGAAGGACAAGGAAGCGGAATCCGAGTCGAACGACAGCAAGGAATTATTCGACTCGATGACGGAGTTCCTGTCCGGCAAAGTAAAGAACGTCAGAGCTTCCAAGAGGCTGAGAAGCCATCCGGTATGTCTCACCACCGAAGGCGACGTGACGATCGAGATGGAGAAAATTCTAAACGCGATGCCGAACAATCCGAACGTGAAGGCCGATAAGGTATTGGAAATCAACGTGAACCACGCGGTGTTCCAATCGCTTAAGGATGCGCACGAGAAGGATAAAGAGAAGCTGAACCTGTATACGAGCTTGCTCTATAACCAAGCGCTTCTTATCGAAGGTCTGCCGATCCAGGATCCGGTCGAATTCACGAACGACATCTGCAAGGTTATGGTTTAATCCGACAATTAAATAGATCCGGAAAGCCGTTCTTAGGGTTGTTTCTGACCTTGAGAGCGGCTTTTTTGCGTTAAATTAATGTAACATTAATGTAATATATCCGTGCGTGTACATAACATTTAATTAAAAGACACTAATGATTTAGTTAGTTTTATGCACTTTTCCTGACGCAATCCACTGTAAATAAGTATAAAACGACATAAATTTTATTTAAATGTTAGCTATGTTGACACATAATTAGGTGTGTGTTAAATTTTTAACCAAGAAGTTTAACTAAACGATAAAACAATTAATTATCTGGTTAAAACGTAGGCGGGCCCATAACAAAAATACAATCAGAGTGGTGATCTCACATGACCTACATCACGGTTAATCGAATTTCCAAGAAGTTTAAGCGACGGGATCAAATCACGGAAGCGTTGAGAGACGTGGGCATCGAAATCGAGCAAGGAACGTTCGTCAGCTTGATCGGACCGAGCGGTTGCGGCAAATCGACGTTGCTCCGAATTATCGGAGGCTTGGAAACGGCGGATGACGGCGATATAAGGGTCGGAGGGGTCACGCCGATCGAGGCGCAATCCGATAAGCAATTCGGATTCGTGCCGCAAGCCCCGGCATTGTTTCCTTGGCGGACGGTCATCGAGAATATGCGGCTGCCGTTCGAGGTCAATCGTAAAGGCGGGCGTCAGACCCCGGAACAGAGCGAAGAGGCGAAGGAGCTGCTCAGATCCGTCGGGCTGGGAGAGTTCCTGGACGCTTACCCGAAGGAGTTGTCGGGAGGAATGCAGCAGCGGGTAGGCATTGTCCGGGCATTCGCTTCCGGAGCTCCGATACTGCTCATGGACGAGCCGTTCTCGGCATTGGACGAAATAACGCGGGAAATGATTCGCTACCAGCTAGTGGAGATATGGGAGAAGCACAAGAAAACCGTCGTGTTCGTAACCCATAGCATTCGGGAGGCCGTATTCCTCTCGGATAAGATCGTGGTGATGTCGAATCGGCCGGGCAGAATTTCCGAAATCGTCGACGTCGATCTGCCAAGACCAAGGTCGCACGAATTAGAGGAAACGAGCGAATATCAACGTTACGTTCACCATATCAAAGGATTGTTGAGAGAAAGGTGGGAGCAATGAAATGTCTTCTACTGAGAACGCAATGGAAAACAGAGTGTCCGCGTCTCCTCGCGGTAAGGCGGTGCCGAGGGTGAAGCTCGGAAAGCTGTTCGGAAGCGAAGGGAATTGGAGCCATTACATTCAGCCCGCGCTCGCCTTTATCGTCTTGTTCGGTACATGGGAGCTTGTCGTACGGATATTCAACGTCAATCCGCTCACGCTACCCGCGCCGTCGGGGGTTCTGAAAGTATTATTCTCGGATTTTGGATTTTACTTGGAGCATGCGGGCGTGACGTTGAAAGAAGCGGTTATCGGATTTTCCGTCGGGACGTTCGTGGCGTTGATCGGCGGCGTGCTGATGTCCCATTCCAGGTTTCTGGAGCGAACGCTGCTACCGATCGCCGTGCTGGCTAGCGTCACGCCTATCGTCGCCATCGCTCCGCTACTTATCATCTGGTTCGGTTTCGGGGCGTTGCCGAAAATCATCATCGCGGCGATCATCACCTTCTTCCCGATGCTGGTCAACTCCATCACGGGATTCCGTTCGATCGATCAGAACAACTACGAATACTTGCGCTCCCTTCATGCGAACAAGCTGGAGATTTTCTTGAAGCTCAGACTTCCCAACAGTCTCCCTTACTTATTCTCCGCTTCCAAGACTTGCATCAGCCTAAGCGTCATCGGCGCGGTAGTGGCGGAATGGAGCGGCTCCGACAAGGGGCTGGGCAACCTCATTCAGATGTTCAGCAACTATATGCAGATGGAGAAAATGTTCGCGGCGATTCTGATGCTCGCGGTCATGGGCATCGTTCTAACGACGCTTGTTCGTTTTATCGAGCAACGGGCCCTCTATTGGCATAGCTCCACGAATAAACGCAACGGATAACAACTCTCCCCTGTCAGTCAGCAGCTTGCGAGACTCCTCTTTTAAGGTGGTGGTGTCGTTCGGCGTTACGCCGTAGGACAAGCGTTATGAGTAACGATCGCTTTCAACGAAGCTTGGAATTTAACGATCATCTTTACCATCGCCCAATATGTCCATCAGAGGATAGGAGAATGTAACCATGCTGACAAAGAGAAGAAGAAAACACGCGGTACTGGCTTCCATGCTGACTTTGGTTTTGATCTTGGTAACGGCTTGCGGCAACAATAACTCGAATTCCTCTCCTTCGTCGACGCCGAGCGCTTCCGCGTCGGAAAGCCCGGCAGCTGCTTCAAGCGGCGGTGCTTCCGAGGCTCCTCCCGCGGGTATCGACTGGGCAGCTCGCAAAGCCGCGAACCAAGCGGCGGGTACTATCCGATACACGACGGGTTACTATTTCGCGGCGTCCTCGCCGGACGTGCAGACCGTTATGGCGGACGAGCTTGGCTACTTCGAACAGCTCGGACTGGACGTAGACATTCAGCCCGGACTCGATTCCCAGGGCATGAAATTTCTGGCTGCCGGACAAGCGCAGTTCTCCAGCGCGGGTAACCCGAGCCTGGTTATCACTTCCGTGGAAAGCGGCGCGGAGATCAAAGGCGTAGCTTCATTCGGTTCGGTAGGCGTTAACGCTCTTATGGTTCTTGATGATTCCGATATTCACAGCCCTAAGGATTTAGTCGGCAAGACATTGGGCTACAAAGGCGCGATTCCTTCTTACGTCATTTCGATGCTGAACTCCGAAGGAGTTACCCGCGATCAGATCAAAGCGGTATCCGTCGGTTACGATCCTCGCATCTTGGACGGGAAGCAGCTCGATGCTCTAACGGTTTACAAGACGAACGAGCCGTACATTATGGAAAAAGCAGGAGTCAAAGTGCGTTTGATCGATCCCGGCGAATTCGACGGAGAGACTTCTTTCGGAGTCGTGGCGGTAAATTCCAAGTTCGCGACGGACAATCCGACGGCGGTTGAGGACTTCCTGAGGGCGTTGTCCAAGGCGCACGAATACGTGCTGCAGCATCCGGAGGAAGCGTTGAAAGTCATGGAATCGCGTTCGCAGTCCGGATACGATCTGGAAGCGGAAACGAACCGTTGGGCAGTGGAAAGCAAGCTGGTGCAGGATAACTTGCCGGAAGGTCACGGCGTGGCGTGGCAGACGGACGAGCAATGGCAGCGCGAGGTAGACATGCTGGTCAAGGCGGAAGTCATTAAGGCGCCGATCGCTCTCGATAAAGTTATGGATAACTCTTATATCGATTCCATTTACGAGGGCACGAACTTGATATGGCCCGAATAAAGATCATCTATCATTAAAAAAATCATTTGGAGTGGATGAAACATGAGCAGCAACGTGGATTACAACAAAATCGATTTCGGAGTGTTTCTTCCCATTTCGAACGGCGGATGGATCATATCGGATACGACTCCGAAAGTAGATGGCAGCTATGCGCAGAACCGGAGCGCGGCTATGTTGGCGGAAGAGATCGGCATGGATTTCATCATGTCGATGGCTAAGTGGAGGGGCTACGGCGGAAGGACGAACCATTGGGGGACATCGCTGGAATCGATGACGATGATGGCGGGATTGGCCGAAGCTACTTCCCGGGTGAAGGTGTACGCAACCGTGCATACGTTGCTCTATCATCCCGCCGTCGCGGCGAAAATGTTCGCGACGCTGGATCAGATCAGCAACGGCAGAATCGGAATGAACGTCGTATCCGGTTCGTTCTCCAAGGAATTTCGGCAGATGGGCATGTGGCCCGAGCACCTCGATCACGATGGGCGTTACGAGCTGGCCAAGGAATGGATGCAGTTAGTCAAACGCCTATGGAGCGAAGATCGCGTCGATCATCAAGGGGAATTCTTTCAACTGACGGATTGCATGTCATATCCGAAGCCGGTTCAGAAGCCTCGCCCGACCATTATTTGCGCGGGGCAATCGGATAAGGGCATGGGCTTTACGATCGACGAAGGAGACGCCTGCTTCATCGGCGGCAAGGATATCGCGGATTTGGCCAAGGTTAGCGCGAGAGCGAAGGAGCTAGCCCGCGAGCGTAACAAACCGATCAAGACATACGCTATGTTCGGTATCTATCCGGGCGAAACCGAAGAAGAAGCCAACGACAAGATGAAGCTCTACCAAGAAGGCGTGGATCGCGAAGCGATCATGGGCTTGCTGGAAAGCTACGGCATGGCCGTCGACGGAACGGAGACCTCAATCGCTGCCAGGGCGAAGACGGCGTTCATGTCGGAGCCGATATCCGGAACCGCGGATCAGATCACCCGGAAAATCAGGTACATCGTGGAAACGGCTAATTTGGACGGCATGATGCTGACGTTCCCGGACTACGACGCGGACATGCGCTTTTTCGGAGAGAAGGTACTTACGCAATTGCGCGGGTAACCGAATATATTCAGATGGATCGTTCATCGGATGGCGGGTGAAGGATGAATATCGTTGATATTCCCATAGAAGGCAATGCTTTAGTGCTGGTGGACGTGCAGATCGATTTCTGCTCGGCCGACGGGAAGGTCGGGGAATGGAATGCCGACCTTTCCGCGGTAGATCCCGCCGTGGACAGAATCGAACGATTGATCGCGGCGGCTCGGTCTCATCGCATTCCGATCATATTCATCGCGCTGATGACCGCTCCCGAGACGGATTCGCCGGCGATGTTGGACTGGTATGCGCGTCAGGGGCAAGATCTCTCGGGAGTCGCGATATGCAGGAAGGGGGAGCGGGGGTCGGATTTCTACCGGATTGCCCCCCTTCCCGGGGATAGCGTCGTTCACAAGCAACGCTACAGCGGATTCGTCGAGACGAATCTGGAATTGATCTTGAAGAGCAACGGAATCAAGAAAATCACGGTCACGGGATTTACGACGGAATGCTGCGTGGAATCGACCGTGAGGGACGGTTTCATGCGAGATTACGAGTGCTTCGTCGTCTCGGATGCCTGCGCGGCTTATTCGCCGGACATACACGAGGCTTCACTCAGGGCTATGGAACTGAACTTTTCCACTAACGTAACGACAGATCAGGTCGTCCGAAGCTGGGACACCGTAATTGGAGGTTAATAGATGATCGCTTTGAAGCCGAATAGTCCGATTACGAGTCTTGAAATTCAAGAGGTTGCCGATACGATCCGTCAAGCTATCGATAAGCAGGAATTGATCGATTTGATTCTAGAGCTAGGCAATATCCGCTCCGTCGCCGGATACGAGAAGGAAGCGGGAGAATACGTATACGAATGGATGAAGCGGGAGCAATTTACGCCGAAGAAGATCGGAATGGTTCCTGACCGCTTCAACGTCATCGGGCGTTACGGCGGACAAAATCCGACGCAAGGGAAAAATCTACTGTTCACGAGTCATCTGGACACCGAGTCGCCGCAATACAATTATCTCGATAGCTGGAAATATCGTCCGGGCTCGGTCGAACGTCCCGAGTGGCTGGAAGCGAAGCTCGAGAACGGCGTATTTTCCGGGAGACCGGTCGAGAACGATAGAGGACCGATGGCTTGCTTCCTGATCGGTGCCAAAGCATTGAAGAAAACGGGACTCCCGCTGGCGGGAACCTTGTACTTGACCGCATGTCCGGCCGAGATCGGCCCGGAGCACGTGGAGCAATTCCAAGGGCCGCAATATTTGGGCAAGGAAATCGGAGCTCAGTTCATGATGACTCACGGCGGCGTTGCCCCGGATTTCGCGATTGCCGCAGAAGGTACGGATTTCGGAATTTCGTGGGTATCGTGCGGACATGCCAATTTCCGGATCGACATTTACGGAGAAGACGTATTTACGCCTCTGCTCGAGCATCCGGCGGAGCTGCGCAAGCATCCGAGTCCACTTGTGCAGGTGGCCCCGTTAATAGAAGTCCTGCAACAATGGTGCATCGACTTCGAGAAGGATAACACCTATCATTCTCCCGGCGGAACCGCGGTGCCTAAAGTTCAAATCGGCGCGATTCGCGGCGGAGACCCGCACGTGATGGGAAGCGGCAGCGAAGTTTGCTCGGTCTATCTGGGGCTGACTCTCACTCCCGTGCAGAACATCGCGGACGTCCAACGCCAGCTTGAAGCGCTGATGGCCGCCGAAGGCTTCGACAGCAAGGTAGAGCCAATCGTTTACCGTCAAGGCTTCGAAGCCGACGAAGAGCAGGTCGGCGGACTGCATCGCGCGTTAAGCCAATCCAGCGTCTCGATCGGCAAAGGGGAGACGAAGCAAGGCCATCCGATTTATTCGAGCATGTGGCGAGACCATAACGTGTTCAATATGTACCATATCCCCGCCGTTACTTACGGTCCTAGCAGGTTCGGTCCGACGGTGGACGATATGATAGACGCCGCCGTCGTGTACGCGACTACCGCTTGGTTGATTTGCAACGGATTGGAAGGCTAAGCAGGGAATGGAAGAAAGCTTCTTTCTTTTTAGACAAGGAGGAATTAAAATTGGATTCAAAGACATGGAGAAGCGCAATGGGCAAGTTCGCGACGGGAATTACCGTCATTACGACCAGGGATGCCGAGGGGAAGCCGCAAGGGATGACCGTTAACGCTTTTACCTCGCTTTCCCTGGACCCTCCGATGCTGCTGGTTTGCTTGGATAACAAGAGCGCAACGCTTAAGCATATCTTGGAATCGAAGTCGTTTTGCGTTAATATTTTATCGGCAGATCAAGAAAACGTTTCCCGTTCCTTCGCGCGCAGGGGAGACGTGGACAAGTTCGAAGGCATTCCTTACCTGGAAGGCGTAGCCGGAGTTCCCGTTCTGGACGCTTGCTTGGCTTACGTGGTGTGCGGACTGCACAAGGCCGTTGAAGGCGGCGATCATCAGATTCTGCTGGGAGACGCTTTGCATTTGAACGTGCAGCAAGCGGATGCAACCCCTCTCGTATTCTACGGCGGCAAGTACGGCTATTTGACGGACAACCTCCCGCAGGGGGCGAGCGCCTAATGAAAATCACGGCCATCGTAGGCAATCCGAAAAGCCGCTCCAAAACTTACGCCATAGCGGGCGAGGTTCTCAAACGAATTAGCGAAGGCTTAACGTCGGAAGGCGAGACGGCGGACGAAGCGATCGTCGATCTCGCGGATTTCGCCCCTTCGTTGCTGGAGTGGGGGAACGCGGAGGTCATTCGCCAATTGGAGCGGGTAACCAGCTCCGACGTAGTTATATTCGCAAGTCCGACTTACAAAGCGACTTACACGGGGCTGCTGAAGCTATTCATCGATCAGCTTCCCCAACAAGCGCTTGCCAATATCGCCGCCATACCCGTCATGGTCGGCGGCTCGCCTCACCATAGTCTGGCAGTAGAGGCTTACTTACGCCCTCTGCTCGTCGAAACGGGCGCGGTCTGCCCGACTCGCGGATTGTACGTATTAGACTCCCAGATCGACGTTCTGCCGGCCGTAATAGGCGACTGGTACGAAACGTCGGCGTTGGCTCTTCGCAACGTCGTTCACGGCAAGGGGGCATGAGAGGAGCAAAACCGTTGGAAACCGAAAGCATAGACGAAGTCAAAACATCGGTTCAGCTACGAATTCTGAACGCGGCGGAGCAGATTTTCGCCAAGATCGGATTCGCGGGAAGCCGAATGAGCGAGATCGCGATTAAAGCGGGCGTCAACCAGGCGCTTATACACTATTATTTCGACTCCAAGGAAAAGCTGTACATGGAAGTGGTAACGAGGCTTTTCAAGCAATGGGAGTTTCACGTCAACGACATTCTGCTCGAGCAAGAAGCGCCGCAGGTATTGCTTCGCAAGTACATCAAGGAGCATTTCGAGCTGAAATGCAAGCTGCCTAACCTGTATAAAATCTATCATCGGGAGTCCTTGGAAGGCGGTAGTCTCTTCTCTAAGTACGCCTCGACCAAATGGACCATGGACACGGAAGAGAAGTCGCAAATTCTGGCTGCTTGGAAAAAAGAAGGCATCATTCAAGAACAGATGCACGAGCAAGTGCTCCTGCATTTGATATGGGGAATGATGAATCAATTCTACTATCGAAGCGCGGAAGATATGCGGGACGAGCTTAAGCTTCAAGGCACGTACGAGGAACTAAAAGACATCCTTGCCGATCAAATGATCCGATTGACGCTTTACGGGGTGCTTCCGCGAGACGAAACGGGTAAAAAGGGAACCTCGGAAGCCCGGGCGAACGACGGCTCGGCGAAAAGGGTGTACGTTCTTCTGCCGGCGGAGGTTAGATCGTCGCAGGGAAAAGGCGAAATCGAAGAGCTGCTCGACGGCTTTCGCATTCAGCACGGCATGGAGCTTCGCGTCTTCGAGCGGGAGGATGATTTTCTGGACCAATCGGGCCAGGACAACCCTCGTCTCGTCGTCGTATGCACGGCAACGAATTTCGGGGAGATTCCGGCTTCGACGCATGAATTGCTCGTGAGGCTCGAGCAAAATCCGGCTTGGATGGACAGCCGGTTCGTCGGAATATGGACCGTTCGGGACAAGCCGGCCGGAGAATCTCTTCAACGGACATTAGAGGAAGCGCTTAACCGAATCGGCGCTTACGCGGTAGCGCGGGTACCGGGCCAATCGGGCCGCGATTACGCGAGCCGCTGCGCTAAACTAGCAGAAATCTAGGTGGTCGATTTGAATCCGGATGATGATCGTCGTACGAAATCGCAATTGAACTGGATGATGTCGGCGCTGCTTATCAGTATTTTTTTGACGCAAGTGGATCAGACGATCGTGTCGACGGCGTTGCCGACCATCGTTTCCGAGCTGGACGGCCTGAACCAAATGTCTTGGGTATTTACCGTCTACATGCTCGCTTCGACCGTGGTTATGCCCATCGCGGGCAAGCTATCGGATATTTTCGGAAGAAAAAGCTTCTACATGCTCGGATTGTTCTTGTTCATGGCGGGTTCGATATTATGCGGATTGGCCGACAACATGACGCAATTGATTCTTTTTCGGGGCATTCAAGGGCTAGGGGCAGGATTTATTATTCCGATTACGTTCACTCTCGTATTCACCATCATGCCGAAAGAAAAAGCGGGTAGATACCAAGCTTTTTATATGAGCGTATTCGCGTTGTCTTCGATCGTCGGACCCTCCTTGGGCGCGCTGATTACGGAGCATCTCGACTGGCGCTGGAATTTCTATATCAACATTCCGATCGGGCTCTATATTTTCGCGATATTGAGCAGACGATTGCATGACAACCGGGATAAGGCGACTCGGCCGTCCGTGGACGTCAAAGGAGCTTTGTTGCTTTCCTTGACCACGTTGTCGATATTGCTGGCTTTGAAAATGGGCGGGGAGCAGTTCGCTTGGCTTTCCGTGCCGATTATCGGTCTGATCGCGCTTGGAGCGGTTGGCCTGGCGTTGTTCCTTTTCGTGGAGAAGAGGGTCGCGGAGCCGATATTGCCTCCCGAATTATTCCGCAGCAAAGTTATATCGGGTACGTTAACGGCGACGTTCCTGCAAGGAATGATCATGTACGGGGCCTTGCTCTATATTCCGTTGTTCGTGCAGGGAAGCATGGGGGGCGATGTCGGCGATGCCGGCAATACTCTAACTCCGATGATGTTCTCCATGATGATCGGCGCGACGTTAAGCAACGTGCTTCTGAAGAGATGGACCTACCGAGCGGGTATTATCGCTTCTATGACGATGGCCGGATTAGGTATGCTGGGCATGTCTTATATGCCTCTCGACGTTAGCTTCTGGATAGTGGCGTTCGTAATGCTTCTGATGGGCATCGGGATAGGCATTTTAATGCCGTTAGCCCAAATGGCCGTCACATACAGCGCGGCGGATCGCATCAAGGGCATTGCGACTTCGACGGTCGGCTTCAGCCGCGCGGTCGGAGGGGTGTTCGGATCCGCGGTATTGGCGGCTATCGTGAATAACCGGTTGTCCGCGGCCGTTCAAGAGCACGCGGCGGAGTTCAACGTCCAAGGCGACGAGTTGGCCGGGCTGACCGATCCGCAGCTGCTGTTAAGCGCGGATTCCACGTTGTCCGCTGCAGCCACAGGCTTGTTCCGGCAAGCGTTGGGAGACTCGGTGCAGTTGGGATTTTGGTTCTTGGTCGTCGTCGCCGGTTTGGGAATCATCGCCGCATTGTGGACGGGAACGGCTCGCTTCGAGACGGACGTTCCATCGTCGCCGGTGAAGGATAACTCGAGCAATTCGGCAGCGATGCCGGGCATCGGACATTGACGCGGGGATGGGAATCGGCAAGCTGCGGAATCAAAAAACGGCAATTTCGGCATCCGAAGAAGCCGTCCGTCAAGGTTGTTTACGACCCTGACGGACGGCTTTTTGCAGCTTATTTGCCATGTGCCGGTAGCCTTGATCGACGGGAGGTGTATAATGGAGATAAGTTTCTTCATCGGAGAGGGTTTAACCGGACAAGCTTAATGTCGATTATTGGGTATTCTATAAATAGATGTACCCACTTTCGGCCTCGTCCAGCAATTGGAGCAGAAGCAAAGGTGTACTAATTGGCGAAAGATTAGTATGATAAGTAAGATGAGTAAGTCCGGTTAACGAACCTTTTCATTTTAAGACCCTTATACAGCAAGATTGAACACACACGGGGATAATTAAGGTTAAGAAGAAAAGGGGAAATTACGAAAGTGAACATTAAATTGAATTTTACCGCCAAAGGGAAAATCGCCATCGCGAATTTTTCGAACGAAGAATTAATCGAATTGTTTACCAGGTACTCGAACACGTTAACGAAGAAGTATGCCGTCGATATTTCCATACCGGTGACGATGAATGAGAATATTGTAAGCGACGGCGTCATCAAGCTTGTTCTGTCCAACGTGGAATGCGATATCGACGTTTTCTTCCGGGAACTGGGAAGAGATATCAAGGTTCCGTTGAAGAAACGGCTTGGCGTTGCGCTGGATAACGTGTTTAAGCTCGAACGGTAATGTTTGCTCGATCGCGAGACAAATTTTGAACCTTGATGACCGGTTACCACCTTGGTCAATCAAGGTTATTTGCTTTTAAAAGAAAGTCGGATCGCGAAGACGGACCGAATCAAATTTTCAAATAAAGAACAAGCAAAAAGCGCACTCCGGAGAATGCGCTTTTTGCTTTATTTAGCCTTTAAATACTCGTTCGTGGGTCTCGGGAGAGCGATAAGCTGGCTGGTCAAGCTTCCATCTTCTGAGCCGTGTGCAGCTTGTAATATCGGCCTTGCTTCGCAATCAGTTGGTCATGCGACCCGCTCTCGGCGACGCCCCGGTCCGCCACGTACAGAATCCGGTCGCAGTTTCTAACCGTAGACAGGCGGTGAGCGATAATGAACGAGGTTCTTCCCTTGAGCAACTCGTTGAGACCCTTCTGAAGCAGGCGCTCGGTCTGCGCGTCGATGGACGAAGTGGCTTCGTCCAGAATGAGGATGCGCGGGTCGGCGAGGAGCGTGCGGGCGAAAGAGATCAGTTGCCGCTGTCCTTGGGAGAGCTTCGAGCCTCGTTCGTTGACCTCCGTTAAGTAACCTTTCTCGAACTCGCGGATGAAGTCGTCGGCGCACACGGTTTTGGCGGCGGCGATAACTTCTTCCTCGGTGGCGTCGAGCTTGCCGTAGCGGATATTATCCAGGATAGTGCCGGAGAAGATGAAGCTATCCTGAAGCATGATGCCCATTTGACTGCGCAAGGACTTAAGCTTTACTTCCGAGATGTCGTGGCCATCGATGAGTATTTTACCGCCCGTAACGTTGTAGAAACGCGAGAGCAAGTTAACGACGGTCGTCTTGCCCGCGCCCGTCGGTCCGACGAGGGCGATGCTCTCGCCCGCCTTGACGTTGAAGGACAAGTTCTCCAGGATGTTGAGACCCGGATCGTAGGCGAAGGTCACGTCGTCGAAGGAGACGCTGCCTTGAATAGGCGGAAGCTCCCGCGCCTTGGGAACGTCGCTGACTGTTACCGGCTCATCGAGCGTTTCAAAGATACGTTCCAAATAGGCGACGGAGTTGACGAAGCTATTATAGATGTTCGAGAGGTTGAGAATCGGCTGCCAGAAACGGCTCGCGTAGCTGCTCATGGCGAGAATGACGCCGAAGGTCGCTTCTTCCGGACCCATGGCAAGCAATCCCACGAAGAAGATGGCCGTGGTGACCATCGTCGTCAGGTTATCGACCGAGAACGGGACGAGGAAGTTGAGATACATCGTCTTCATCCAAGCCGAGCGGTAGTTGACGGACAGGCGGGTGAAGATTCCTTCGTTGCGTTTTTCCCTCGTGAAAATCTGAGTGACGCGAATGCCGCTGATACTCTCCTGCAAGTAAGCGTTCAGGTTGGAGCTCTTATTGGATACCGCTTGCCACGCCCGGCGTTGCCTGGTCTTGATAAGCAGGATAACGGCGATGAAGACGGGCAGCCCCGCTAGAATGACAAGAGACAGCTTGACGTCGACGGCGAACATAAAAGCGGCGATGAACAGTAAGTTCAGAATCTCAAGGATAAAGTTAATGATGCCGTTAGATAGAACGTCGGATACGGAGTTGACGTAATTGACGACGCGGATGAGAATTTTGCCCTGCGGACGATCGTCGTAGTATTGGAACGGCAGCTCTTGCAGGTGCTTGAATAGATCGGTGCGGATTTCGAAGATGATATCCTGGCCGACGCGGGTCATGATGCGCGAACGGATCGTCGCCAGTATGACGCTGATGACGATGGTAGCTAGCGTGACCGCGGACCAGCCGACCAGCGATAACGTATCCTTCTCCGGAATGGTCACGTCGACGACGTGCTGCATAATGAGTGGCGCGGAGAGCGCGATGCCTGCCGAGAGGGCGCTCAGCACGAACGCGACGATCATCGGCGTTTTCTGCTTTTTAATGTAGACGATCGCGCGCCGGAAGTGCCGGATGTTGAACGGCGACTCCAGATTTTCGTCGATGTCGAATTTATTCCTAGCCAATTGCGTTCGCCTGCCTTCCGATGCCTTCTGTCTGCAGCATGAATACGTCGTAATAATAACCGCGCTTCGCCAAGAGCTCGGCGTGGCTGCCCGTTTCGATCACGCGGCCGTTCTCCAGAATAAGGATACGGTCGGCTTGCGAGGTCGTGGACACCCGCTGCGCGATAATGATTTTCGTACAATCGAACTCAAGCTCCCGCAGGCTTTTCTGGATATGCTCCTCGGTCTCGAGATCGACGGCGGAGGTGGTGTCGTCAAGGATAAGGATAGGAGGCTGCACGGCCATCGCTCTGGCTAGGGCGATGCGTTGCTTCTGCCCGCCGGACAAGCCGACGCCGCGTTCTCCGACGATGGTGTCGTAGCCGTCGGGGATTTTGCGGATGAAGCCGTGGGCCGCGGCGAGCCCGGCGAATTTAACGACGTCCTCCTCCGGCATTTCCGGATTGCCGTACGCAATGTTGCCGTCGATCGTATCGGAGAACAGCAGGACGTCCTGCGTCGCGACGCCGATATTCCCGCGCAGCTCGTCCAACTCCAGCTTGCGTACATCGGTACCGTCCACCAGCACCCGGCCTTTGGCCACGTCGTAGAATCGCGGAATCAGATTGATGAGCGTCGTTTTGCCCGCCCCCGTGGCCCCCATGATGGCGAGAGTTTCGCCGGGCTCGACCGAGAAGCTGATGTCCTGAAGAACCATGGCGTTATCGTATTTGAAGCTGACTTGATCGAATTGGATGCGGCCGCGATATCGCTTCTTCACGGCGGCCTTGTGCTCGTTGACGATATCGGGATGAGCGTAATACACTTCGATGACCTTGCTAAGGCTCGCGAAAAAACGTTGGATATCGTTAATAATGATACCGATGTTGCGCATCGGGTTGGACAAGCCCCATATCAAAGCGGAGAACGCGGAGAACTCACCGAAGGTGAGCCGGCCGTTCATGACGAGCACGCCGCCCGCAAGCATGAGGATGACGTTGAACGCTTGGGCCAACGTTTCGAGATAAGGAAAGTAATCCAGCCACACCATAGCCGCGGCTTTGTTGGCCTCGGAGTAATTGACGTTCTTGTCGGTGAACTTCTTGACCTCGTACTCCTCGCGCGCGAAAGCCTTAACGACGCGATTGCCCGCGATGTTTTCTTGGGTAGTGGTGTTGAGTTGGGACAGACGCTCCCGAAGGTCCATATACATCGGACGGACGCGCCTTGCGAAAATAAACGCCACGATAAAGATCGGAGGAGAAAGAAGGAGCAACCACAAAGTCAGCCCGACGTCGATGAAGAAAAAATAGACGACCGCCGCCGCGAAAACCGTGAGCGATTCGATAATCGTCTTGATAATCCACGCGATGGAGTGACGCACCATTTCGAGGTCGCCCGTCATCTTGGTCATGAGGTCTCCGGTGCGGTTATGGTCGTAATATTTCATGTCCTGGCCTTGGATTTTGTTGTACAGATAAACGCGGACGCGGAACAGCATGTTCTGCGACGCGCGTTCGTAGAGAATGGTCGTAAAATAGGCCAATCCCGTCCGCAGCAAGGAAAAGCCGATCATGCCCAAACAAAGGCCGATCAAGAGCGCCCTTTCGCTCGCCAGATTGCTCGACGCGTTTTCGCCCGCGATGAACGTATCGACGATGCGCTGGCCGATGTACGGGTTAACGATCGTAAGCGAGGAGCCGACGACCGAGAGCAATAACGCGATAATATACCGAATCCGGTCTCCTATTAAATTGTGCCATAACCATTTGAGCTGAAACATTCGATCACCGACTTCTGCGAGTTTATGAATTCCGAGTTTGCAAACTACGGAAATTATAACACGAGAAATTTTGAAAACTAGCGGCGATTTTGTTATAGAATGATGGAAAATTAAGTACCGGCAGAAAATTATACCGAACGTACCGGCAGGATCGAGCGCCGATAAAGCGTTTCTAGCCGATGTAGGCGCCGAGTATGCGTTCTCGAAGGATCGGATGGAGTGGCAAGAAAAAGACCTGAGTCTCCCCCGCAGCAATACCGTGAAGAGGAAACTGCCGGTCGTAATAAGCATTGATTCGGCGGTTAGTCAGAGCATAAGCTCCAGCCATTGCTCCTTCGTGACCGGACCGCAATAGTAAGCCAAGTCGATTCCGTCGAGGAGACGATTCAGCGAGGCAGCATCATAACGGACGCCTATGAACTTTTCGGCTAATTCGTCGCTGTCGCCTCTTCCGAAGAAATCGCCATATATCATAGCGTTGGCGATGACGCCTTCTTCGACCTGCAGTCTAACGTCGAAGGTTCCCGCGCCTTCGATTCGTTTCGTCTGACGTACGTTAAACGCGGGAGAACGGCCATAGTTCCAATCCCAGCTTCTGTAACGCTCGTCCGCCAATTTGCGAACGTTATCCCAATCCTGCTCGGATAGCTCGTAATACGGAATTTGGGCTTCGCCTTCGAATAAAGAGGAGAGCAGGCTCTGCCTGAATTGTTCTATAGTCATCGGCTCGGGTAAGAACTCCGTGATATTGGCGACCCTGCTGCGGATTGATTTAGTCGATTTGGAGACGAACTTCTCGGCGTTCGCCTTTAGAGCGGAGACGACGTGATCGATCTCCGAGTCGAATAGAAGCGTACCATGGCTGAACATTTTACCTTTGGTGGAGAATTGAGCGTTTCCGGATATTTTGCGTTCACCGACTTGAAGGTCGTTGCGTCCGGTCAATTCCGCCTCGACGCCTAAATTTCGCAAGGCGCGAACTACCGGCTCGGTAAATTTCTTGAAGTTGTGGAACGATCGGCCGTCGTCCTTCATGATGAAGCTGAAGTTCAAGTTGCCGAGGTCGTGGTAGACGGCTCCTCCGCCCGAAAGCCTGCGCACGACGTGAATGCCTTTTTCCTCGACGTACTCCGCATTGATTTCTTCGACGGTATTCTGGTTTTTCCCGATAATGATGGAGGGCTCGTTGATATAAAATAACAAGTAGTCCTCGTCGTCGGGAAGATTCCGCAATGCGTACTCCTCTAACGCTAGGTTAAGGGTGGGATCGGTGATGTTGCGGTTGCTTATGAAACGCATGGGCTGCACTCCTCCGGTATGTGAGGTGAATTGATGAAACATTATACCACACGCGTATTCTCCGCACGAACTCCTCAAATCGACTCAGAAGGGTACCATGTAGCAACCCAGTTACAACGCTGTACCAACCCATTAACAACGCTGCACCAACCAAATAGTAACCCCGTAGTAACCCTAGAGTAACTCTATCGCACATAAGCTCATCATTCCAAGGTAGCAACGAAATCATACTAACTCCGGTTCACCGAAGCAGAACGAGCCGAGTTAGTAACGAAAGCGGACTATTTCCGATCTCTGCGGTCGAATCGAAACGAGATAGTAACGAAATCGGACTATTTCCGATCTCTGCGGTCGAATCGAACCGAGATAGTAACGAAAGCGGACTATCTCCCCGTGCGAGGATAGCGGAATGAGAGTAATTAGCGAAGAAAGTTAGCTAAGTCCGTGCAAAGAGGCTGAGGATCGAAGAGTTAGCGAAGCAAGTTAGCTAAGTCCGAGCTAAGGAGCCAGAGTGGGAGGAGTTAGCGATGCAAGTTAGCTAAGTCCGTGCAAAGAAGCCAGAGTGCGACGAGTCGGCGAAGAAAGTTAGCTATCTCGTCGCCAACTCGTCGCCATCGCCACTCACCGTCAACTCGCGCAACCGACGTCATTCTCCTCAGGTTAGCACCCGAGGAGAATAAACTACATGGCGGCTTCCTTCCTGTCGCTTCGCTGGACGAGAGATTTGCTTTCCCATGCCCTGCTTCGCCAGCGTACGAACAGGATGATTCCTCTTAACCATTCGTCGACGATGAATGCCGTCCAGATTCCGACTAGCCCGTACCCCATGCGGATGCCAAGGAAATAAGTAAGCGGAAGGCTGAACAGCCAAGTGACGGAAATCGAGACGATCATCGGGAAACGCGCGTCGCCGGCCGCTTGCAGTGATTTTTCAATGATAATGTTAAAATTGCGTCCCGGTTCGAGCAAGAAGCTGAGCAGCAAAAGGGTTGCTCCGAGCTTAATGATTGCCCGATCATCCGTAAAGAGCTCGAGCAACAATGGACGAAATAACGCCATAAGATCGGCACGCCGGCCACTTTGCGCAACAGGAAGAAGTTGACGGTAAGTCCGATGCACTGACTGACCGCGGTGGAGATAGCGACTCCCGTCACACCAAGCTTTGGCACGCCGAACAATCCGTAAATAAACAAACAATTGCCGACGATGTTTATGACGTTCATGCCTATAGTGACCATCATCGTCTGACGCGTGTAGCCGTAAGATTGGATGATTGCCACTAGCGCGGTAAGCACGGCTTGGATGAACAAGGCTCCGCCGGCGATGTACAAGTAACTGCGGGCGAGACGGAAGAGGGAATCGTCGAGCCCGAATACATTCAATAATGGTCCGCTCAACGAGACGACCAGAACGCTGATCACGACCCCGAACAGAAAATTGACGCTGATCGAAGAAGCCGCCAACTGCCCGAGATCTCTTTCTTTTCTCGCGCCTAAATATTGAGAGACAACGACGGCCGAGCCGATCGCCACGAAATTGAAAATAAGCATAGCGAATTGGATGATTTGGTTGGCGACGCCGACCGCGGCGACCGCTTCGTCCGAAACACGGCTCAGCATGAACGTATCCGCGATGCGCATGAACATCTGCAGGCCGGATTCGATGAAGATCGGCCATGTGATGGCGAATAACGAGATGTTGCGAATCTTGCCGTTGTTCAAGTTGTGCTCCTTCTCGGTCGTCAGTTAAATGGCGTACGCGCTTTTGATTTTCGCTAGACCGTGGCTGGCGACCTCCAGGGCCGATTTTCCTCCGAAGTCGGGTACGAACAGTTCAAGAGACAAGTATCCTTCATAACCGCTGGAGGCCAACAAATTCGCGAATTCGGCGGAAGGAGCAATGCCGTCTCCGGGAAACACGCGCTCCGCGTCGCCAATCGAATCCTGCGCCGGACTAGTCGGATAATCGTTCGCGTGAACGATGCCTATTCGATGCCCGGGTACAAAGGCGAGATCGCCGAGCGAACTCCCTCCCGTGTACATATGGAACGGATCGAGCAACAATTTGACGTCAGGAACCCGACTCTGCATGGCGACATAGACTGCTTCGCTTAAACGGGAGAGCCTCTTGGCTCTGCCCCAGAATTCGAGGATCGGAGCTACGTTGTAGTCCCGGATATGCTCGTGCAACGTTGCGAACCTATTCGCAAGTTCGCTAAGAGTCGAGTTCTCTACATCTCCGAAGGGAGGAGCGGCGAACGATGGGCAGCCGATCTCTGAGAGAAGCGTAAGCTCCTGGTCAGCCTGTATTAAGGCTTGCGAGCGAACCTTTTCGTCTGAATCCGCCCAAGGGATGAAGGAGATGGCGTTGACGATCTCGATGCCAAGATCGGCGGCCCGACTCTTGACGTTTGCCGTCGATCCGCCAGTCTCCACGTAAGCTTGGAGATCCTTCATCCATATCTCTATTCCTTCATAGCCGGCCTCGGCGGCGATACTCATTTGTTGGAGGATATCCAATTCGAACGGAAATAAAGTAGAAGCATTAAGCGATGCGCGGAATGGAAACATGAGCGTAATCTCCTTTTCGTTATTGATCTCCGTAAAATAATTGATTGGCCGGATAGAGCGAATCCCCGTCGATGAAGGGAGCCAGATCCCCGTATCTGGGGTTGTAGTGCTTGGCTCGATATTCCGTCGCCGTTACGGCTTTCGTCGTCTTGAAGACGCGACAGAAGTAGTTTTCATCCGTGTAGCCTACCTCGTAGGCGATTTCCTTGATGCTTTTGTGCCCGTAGAGCAGAAGCTGACAGGCTCGATCGATGCGCCTTCTCACTATCGTCTCCTTCGGGGAAAGACCGAGATGGCGGGCGAATGATCGGGAAAGATGCTCCGGCGTCCATCCGACCTGCTTAGCTAGACCTTCGACGGTTAACGGAAACGCAAGGGACATATCGATAGCGTCCAGCGCTTGCAGCACCTGCGGAGGCAATCGCTTGGTTTCTCCGGCTAACGGCTCCTCGACGGAAAGGGAATGGATCTCCGATAGAAGAGCGAGAAGCAGCAAGCTACCTCGCTCTTGCAGCCGATCCGGATTCATGTGGGCGATGGCCATGATCTGTTTCATCATCGCGACAAGAAACTCCCCTTCGTACGGAATGACGGATGGCCCGTTCGGAAGCAAGACCGGAAGCGATGAGGCGGGAAATGCCAGTAGCCAGAAATGGATGAACAGGTGCCGAGTCGAATGCAACGGATCGTAACGATATCTGTGGAGCTCTCCGGGGCGCGTAATAATGAAACTAGGCTGGCTAAGCGCGATTTCGCGCTCGCCAACCCGATAGATCGTTCCGTTCCCTTCAGGGAAATAAAGTAGCTCGTAGTCCGGAATATCCCGCTCTCCGAGGGCCGTTCCCGCCTTCATTACGAAGTCGCCGAGAAGGCGGATGGATGGGAGGTGAATCGCCGAACGAATGGATGTTTTGCCGTCTTCGAAGCTGTCGTCCCGCATGTTATCCGGCATGGTTATGCTCCTCTTAAATCCGGTTGGCGGGTTTCTTGATCAAGTCCATGGCAGCCAAATTTCGGTAGCTGATCGCCAAGCTCTCGAACGGGTCGCGACGGCATAGATCCTGTTCCACGATGAGCCATTCCGTTCCGACCGAGGCCGCGGTGTCAGCGATCGCCTTGAAATCTAGAATCCCTTCGCCGATCTCCGCGAAAAACTGCTCCTCGCCGGCCTCCACGTCCTTAATGTGCAGCAAGGGACAGCGGTCTTTCAGCTTGCTTAAATATTCGGAAGGGTCCAGTCCGCCTTTGCGCACCCAATAAGTATCCAACTCCAGCTTTACCAACCGAGAGTCGGTTTCGCGAAGGATAATATCCAGCACGTATTCCTCGTCGAAACGTTCGAATTCCCAATCGTGATTGTGATAGAGGAACGTAGTGTTCGCGGCTCGGCATATTTCTCCGATCCGATTGAATTGCTCCGATTTGCGAAGCACGTCTTCCTTCGAATCGAAACGCATCGAGATCGTGATGTACTTGCCTCCGACTTGGTGCAGATAGTCAGTAAGACGATTATAATCGACGTCAAGATTGTCGAACGAGGCATGCGTTCCGATCACTTGCAGGTTAAGCCGATCCAGAATCTCCTTCTGACGGGCGATCGTCATTCCTTCGGGAGGCAATCCGAGCTCGATTCCTTGGAAACCGATGGCAGCTAGTTTCTCAAGCGTGCCAACGTAATCTTGGCTTATGGCGTCGCGAACGGTGTAGGGCTGGATGGCGATGGGAAATTGACTCATTTGGGAACACATCCTTTTCTCGAAATGCGATTGAGATTACACGATATCCGCAGCGTCAAGACGATTGTATTTCAATCCGATAGGGAGCGGAGCGGGACGATCGACATGGGATTCCACCGAGACGTGCCGACCTTCTTGCGAAGCTTCGAAAATGCTCAAGGAAATATCGAGCACGTGACGGGCAAGCTGTCCGCTCGCGCGATGAGGACGTCCGGCGCGAATGGCATAGGCCATATCCGCCAGTCCGATGGCTCTGCTATCTTCCGTGAAGCCGTGGGAGTATGGGATTTCTTTGGTCTCTCCGTTAGGGAATTGGATCATGATCCGACCTCCGAAGAAGTTCGGATCGGGCACGGTCAGGTTGCCTTCCGTACCGAAGATTTCCAGCCGGGGGAAGTAGCCGAAGCTTTCCTTCGCCGCTTGCAGGCTGGCGACGGCTCCGCTGTGGAAATCCAGTACGGCGGATACGTTGGTCGGCGCTTCGATCGCCACCTTGTCGCCGTATCGGGGCGATTTGGGATTGATGACCGTTATTTCTTGGTGCAGTTGCTGGGCCGTGCCGGTAACGCGCCGAACGGGTCCGAGCAGGAAGACCAGAGCGGTCAAGTAATAAGGAGCCATGTCCATGATCGGATCTCCGCCGAGCTTAAGGAAGTTCTGAAAATTCGGATGCATGCCGTTAGAAGAGTTACCCATGATAATCGTTCCGTTAGCGGAGTATGGCGTTCCGATCCAGCCTTCGTCGATCAGCTTGCGGCAAGTTTGCAGACCGGCACCCAAGAACGTGTCGGGTGCGCAACCGACGAGCAACCCCTTTGCATCCGCGAGATTAATGACCTCGTCGGCGTCTTCCCTTGTTAAAGCGAAAGGCTTCTCCGTATACACGTGTTTGCCGGCTTGCAAGGCTCTTATGTTGATGGCCGCATGCACGGCAGGTGCGGTCAGATTCAGGACGATCTCGATTTCGGGATCGTCCAGCAATTCGTCGACCGTTATCGCATTCGCGATTCCGAACTGCTCGGCGCGTTTGCGGGCAAGCTCGGGAACGACGTCCGCAACCGCTTTCACTTCCAAAATGCCGTCGAACGATTCCGTGGCGTTCTTCAAGTAGATTCCGCTGATTTGCCCCGTGCCGACGACTCCGACTTTTACCTTGCGCATAGGTGATCCCTCTCTTCCATAGATAGCATTGCTTGCTCTCATTATTGCTCAATTCAGCGTATACCTCAATGGAGAAAGCAACAGATCAACTGGACGAATCTGATATGTAAAATAACTCCTAAAATAATAACAGAGTGATTTTAACTTTATGGAACCGGTAAGAATTACGCTCGCATTTGATGCGAGTAAAGTAGAAGAAGGTCAAAAGGCAGATGTTTACTTTAAGCAAGAGACTGCGGGATTTTAGGAGTCTCTTCTGTTACTATGAGAAAAAGGGATATACCGATCGTTTACGAATCTTAAGGAGCCCCAAATGAAAAATCTGCTGGTCACCGGTTATCGCGCCCATGAGCTGAGTATTTTCGATCAGAAGCATAAAGGGATTATCTATATTAAAAAAGCCATCGAAGCCAAGCTAGTTCCCCTTGTCGAAGAAGGCTTGGAATGGGTCATCACTCCGGGTCAATACGGCGTGGATTTGTGGGCGTGCGAAGTGGTAATAGAGTTGAAGAAGACGTATCCCGAACTGAAGCTATCGATCTTAACGGCTTTCCTGAACCAAGAAGAGAAGTGGAAGGACGACAAGAAGCAGTACTATCAAGATATTCTGAAGGGCGTGGATTTCCACGGTTCGGTCAGCAAACAGCCCTATAGCGGAGTGTGGCAATTTACCGCGAGGGACGAGCTGCTATTCCGCAAGACGGACGGCATTCTTCTCGTATACGACGACGACGCGGGCGAAGGCAGTCCTAAATTCACGAAGGATAGAGCGCTTAAGAAGAATGCGAGCGACGGCTATCGGTATTTCAATATTAGCGCCGAGGATATTCAGAGCATCGCGAACGAAGAGGAGTACGGAAGATTCGATTAATAAGAGGTTAATTTGAATAGATCTGTAAGAGAGCAAAGCCCCAAAAGCCGGTTAAACGGCCTTCGGGGCTTTTTATCGTTCGCTTTCATCGTAATCCTGATCAATGTCAAGCTCGTCGTAATAGTTCCCATTAATGACTTCACCATTACCTCGTGGTTTTCTCGTTGTACGCATTGTAGTAGTTTCTGAGATCTACCAGCACGACTTGCTGCTCGTCGATGTCCTCAGGAAGTTCCATCAGCATGGACATCGGGTTCAATGCGGAAATTAGCCATTGTCCTCTCGGAAGTGAATTCAATCTGCTCGATCAGGTAAGCAACCACATTGGCAGGATATTCCGACATTTCTGTAGAAAAATAACAAATGGTGGTGTCTGAAGTGTCCCGACCGGGAGATTGAAATGTAAATATAAAAATCGAGGAGAATTCAAATGGGAGAACAAGAGAAAATCGAAGTCGAGCTTACAAGCCGCGATGTGGTAGATTTTAATTTTACGTATGTGAAGAGAAACGGCGGACTGTGGGTCATCGCCTTTCTGGGGATCGGTTTCTTCGCCAATTTCATCATCCAGTTGTCACTCGGGAGACCGTTCGAATCGTATGCGTTCAGCATTTTCTTTGTGTTGATCAGCGCATTGTACCCCGTAATGCTCTATCGCGGAGCGGTTCGCAGCTCTCAGAACAAGTTCCTGCAGGAGAAGAAGAGTTACGATTTTACTTCAGAAGGCTTTAGAATGGATTCCGAGTCCACTACTTCAAAGGTGCTGTGGCCGGACGTGCAGAGAGTGATCGTAAGCAAGAAGGGAATTTACCTATTTATCGCGAGTAATGCCGGGCATCTTTTTCCGCGGAGATTTCTGGAGGGGAAGGATCGAATCCGGACGATGGTCCTACAATATACTACGCCTAAAAGCCGTACAAGGGGAAAATCGAAGTTGCCGAAGTTACTGGCGGTGTACTTGCTCATCTTCCTCGTCACGGTCGGTATCGTGCAATTTTTCCTTTCGTAAAACGGGGTTAGGGTTCGGTTCTTAACGTAAGCTCTGTTGGACAGAGCATTGAAGCTAGCGAGATAACGCCAAAACCCTTGATGAGGCCGGAGGTTACGGTTTCATCAAGGGTTTTTGAAATGAGAGATACTCGGAACCGTTCCGCTAGTACGACTTCGAGCAAACCTTCTTTGATATTTGTTAATGGTCTTTAACCGCAAACTGGCTGTGAGGGGAATTTTATTGACAGCCCTTTGTATCTCCCTTATTATGTAATTTAACAAATATCTAATTAGAAGGTTATTAAATAGCTTTGAGGAGATGACTCGAGCATGCAATTAGACAAAATAGTCGGTTACCATAAAGCTCTCGCCGATCCGACGAGAATCAAGATTCTAATTCTGCTTGCCGACGGAGAACGAAATGGGCTGACTCTCGCGGAGAAGTTATCCGTTACCCCGGCGACGATCACCCACCACGCAGCCAAGCTGAGGGAAGCCAGTTTGATTAACGAACGCAGGGAGAAAAACGCGATTTATTTTTCGTTGAACGATTATTTTATTAAGAACAGCTCGACCGCAACGGAAAATTTGATATACCGTCGGGCGGGTTCCCAAGGAGAAGCGGATATGAGCATAAACGACCAAGCAAGAACGAGGGAAGCCGTCTTGAAGAACTTCTTCACGATGGAAGGCAAGCTGAAGCATTTACCGGCACAACTGAAGAAAAAACTGATCGTATTGGAGCATCTCGTGTCGAAGCTGGACTTGGGCAGGAAATACGGGGAGAAGGAAATTAACGAATTCATTAAAGCTTTCCACGAGGATTTCGCCACGATTCGCCGAGAATTCATTATGCACCAGTATATGTACAGGGAAGAGCAAATCTACGAACTGAATCCACGGGAGATGTGGGCACGCTGGGAGGAACTTTCCTGAGGAAATTTCTTGCGAATCCGTAATATCGCACCGAATATTCATAATATCTAACATCGTACTAGGTCGAGTACAATCATATGATAGAGTCACATGATGGTTTCGGGAGCGGATGAGGTGTCGATGTTCAAGTGGTTTTCGCGAATGAACTTAATTCAGAAACTGATCGTGTTCATCGTCTTTCTTATCGTTATCCCGATTTTGGCGGCTTATTGGATCGTATCGGTCAAGGTCGCGGAAATCACGGAGGATCAGATGGGCGATACGCTGTTTCAACTGGTCAAAACAAGCCATTTGACCTTGGATCGCGATATCACATCCGTCGACGGTACGACGGAGAAGTTGATGTTTACGCCCGAGACGCAGCGAATGTTCGATACGACTCCGTTAAACGAGTTCGAACGATTGCAGAAATATCTCGTACTGGATAAGCTGTTGACCGGTTATTCCAAGAATGCAATGAACTTCTCGATGTTCATCCCTGAAGTTGCCGACGATTACCCCTTCGCTCTCCACTCGGACGTGAAGTCGAACGGGGTATTTTTCGCATGCGATACTTCGGCGTCCAGTTGGTTCCAAGATGCGGTCAATGCCAGGGGAACCGGTATTATTCGGATCATGAACCAATTGGGCGATAATCAAAGCGGCATCAAGACCGCTGCCTATATCAGGAGCATGAACAATTATTTGGACGATCGCTCGCCGGCGGGCGTATTCGTGATGACCGGGTTGGATGTGCTGCTGCAGAGGGATTTGGAATCGCTCAAAATTCCGAAAGACGGTCAGATCGTGCTGTTGAACAAAGGGAACATCGTGCTCGCGAATTCATCCGGACTGGAGATCGGCTCGACGTTCTCGCTGCCGCAGGAAATATTCCGTTCGTCTGAAGGCGTGTACATCGATCGTAAAAGCGGAGCTTCCTCGTTGTACGCCGTTCATACGAGCAGGAACAGCGATACGAAGCTTCTGTTCAAAATTCCGATCAGCTCGATCATAGGCGAACATGAGGCGATGAGGCAGCTGGTTAATTATCTGATGATCGTTTACTTCTGCGTGCTGCTGATTGCGAGCGTTTACTTTTTCAGGCATATTCTGAGTCCCTTGTCGCGGTTAGCGAGGTTAAGCCGGTCGTTCGAACCGGGAAGGCCGTTAACGAACGAATACAAGGATAATCGTCGGGACGAAATCGGTCTCTTGAATAACGCGTTCATAGACATGACCAAACGGCTCAACCAGACGATACACGATAAATACGATCTGGAGCTCAAGCACAAGGAAGCTGAACTGACTATTCTTCACTCGCAGATAAATCCTCATTTGCTATACAACACGCTGGAATCGATATTCTGGAGAACGACGATCGAAGGGAACGCCGAGTCCGCCGAGATGATCCGCGATCTCTCGCTATTAATGCGCATCGGCTTGAGCCGCGGTAAAACCCTGATTCCGATCTCCGAAGAATTGAATCATATCGAGGCTTATCTCAGATTGCAATTAAAGCGCAACAACTATGAATTCGAGATCCATTGGGATATCCAAGAAGAAGCGAAACCGTATTTGATTCCGAAGGTTGTCTTGCAGCCGCTCGTGGAGAACGCGATCATGCATGGCATCCGTAAAATGGACAACGAAGGCAAGCTTTGGATATCTATCAGCAAGTGCGATGATCTGATCAAAATAGCTATAGAGGACAATGGGTACAAGACGGCGGATATCGGCAAGTTGAACGAAATCGTGAACGGGGAACGCGAGCAGGAAGGCTTCGGCATTCAGAACGTGAACAAGAGGATCAAGCTCCACTTCGGGGAGACATACGGCTTAAGCTACGAATTCCGTCCGGGGGGCGGGACTTGCGTGTATATGGTCATTCCGGCGAGGGCAGAGGAAATTTAACCGCTTAATGCATAGGAAGGGAGCGATAATCGACATGTACAACGTTCTGGTCGTGGATGACGAGCCGATGATCTGCATGGGAGTGGCGACGGTGCTCATGAATGCCGGTATCGATATCGCGGAGGTATTCGCGGCCAATAACGGCTTCGAAGCTTTGGATTACATTCGGCTCGAGAAAATCGATCTTATTATTACCGATATCCAGATGGATTTAATGAACGGCATCGAACTGATCGAAACGATATTCGCCGAGAATCCGATGATTCCGACCGTCGTTCTGTCCGCGCACGGCGAGTTCGAATACGCGCAGAAAGCGTTGAAATTCGGCGTGAAGGAGTATATCGTCAAACCGGTCATTCCCGCGGAGCTGGTCCGGGTCGTTCGCAATCTGCTGGCGGAAAGGGATTCGCAGCTTCGGTCGCTGACCGATTCGACCTTCAATCAGAAATTTTCCTTCGAGGAAATGAGTTCGAATCGTAATCATATCTTGAACGAGCTCGTCTCCGAAGGATTCAGCGATTCGGAGGCGGAGGAAGTATTTCAATATCTCGGCCGTCGGTTCGACGGACCGTTCTATTGCTTGCTCTCCATCAAGCTCAACCTCGCGAAGGCGGGCCTTCACGGGGCCGACATTCGTTCGTTCCGCGATAGGAACCTGCTCAGGTACGCTGCGCTTAACGTTATCGAAGAGACGCTTAACGGATGGGAGAGAATCGTTTTCCATAGCGGCAGCCATTCGATTTCCGTCATCCTGCAATTCACGATGGAGGAAATGAACAATTCTATCACTCGATTGAACGAGCAGACGATGACCGCGCAACTGCTGCATAACCATCTTCGGAAATTTCTTAACATGGAAAGCGTAATCGGCATCAGCCGCATTCGGGAAGGCATGCAAAGCTGGGTGGATATTGCCAAGGAAGCCAAGGAAGCCGTTCGATGGAGCGACGTGCATAAGGACCATAATGTGTTCTACATCGAGGACTTCGACAAATACGAGAATCCGCCGTCCGCCGGAGGCATTCCCGTGACGAAACAAATCTTGGACGACAACAATTCTTTTATTCAGAGCGCGATTCAGTACATCGACGAGAACTACCGGCAGAAGAGCTTGAAGCTGCAAGAAATCGCGGAGGCGATTTGCTTGAGTCCAAACTATTTAAGCTATCTATTCAAGAAAATCGTCGGCATTAACTTATGGGATTACGTAACCAAGCTGCGGATGGAAGAGGCCAAGAGGCTGATTCTGACGACGGATATGAGGAGATACGAGATTTCCGACGAGATCGGATATGAATCGCCGGAGCACTTCAGCAAAATATTCAAGAAGCATTTCGGCGTCAACCCGTCTGAAATCAAAAGTTGAGGAATGGTCGCGCGTCTGATCATAATTTATCCCTTCGTAAACGATATATCACACCTCGCAGTGGAACATAATGGCGTTTTATAATAAAAATGTAAATTATTTAGCCATTCGAGAGGGGATAGAACAAAAATGAAGAAAAGCTTGCTGATTAGCGCTCTGGTGCTCATCCTGATTATCGCAGGATGCGGAAACGGCGATAACAAGGGGAATAGGAGTAGTCCTGCGGCATCAAGCGAGACGCCTTCGGCGTCATCGTCCGCGACGGAGGAGGCAACGCCGTCGGAATCCGCGAACGCGGAGCCGGTAAGCATTATAGCTTACGCTTTTCCGCCCGATAAGACGCAAGAGAATATCTCTTTGGATGCTCAAATCAAGAGATTCCAAGAGAAGCAACCCCATGTCACGATAACGCCGGAATATTGGAAGTACGAGAACACGCAGATCGCAATCAAAATGGCTTCCAATAGCGCTCAAACCGAATTTACCACTTGGGCGACCGAAGCAAGATTGCTAACCGGGAAAAAGTGGATCGCGGATTTAACCGACTACATGGCAAATTGGGAGTTCGGCAAAGATTTGAACGAAAAGGCCATGGAGCCATACGTTATCGATGGCAAAACATACGGAGTTCCAATCGATGCCTACGGCGTGACGGTCACGATCAACAAGAAGCTGTTCGCCGACAAAGGGGTTCCGCTACCGCCGCTAGATTGGACTTGGGATGAACTTATCGAGGCGGCTAAAGCGATCAATGATCCCGCCAAAGGGATCGCAGGGATCATTCCGATGGGCACGGGTACGGAATCGGGATGGAACTGGACGAATTTCTTGTACTCGGCGGGCGGAGACGTTCAGACCGTAGCGGACGGCAAGGTTACGGCTGCTTTTAATTCGGAAGCGGGACTTAAGGCGCTGCAACTCTACAAAGATTTGAAGGATGCCAACGTCATTCCGAAAACTTGGGCGATAGGTTACGGAGATGCGATGACGCTATTTCAACAAGGCCGAGGCGGGATGATTTTGGTCGGAAACGGTAATGCTGCCGACCAGGCGATTAACCAAGGCGGATTAAATAAAGACGACATCGCACTGTATCCTATTCCGTCCGTGACCAAGGGCGGCAAGCATCTCGGCATTGCCGGCGGTAACTATAAGGTTATCAACGGTTTAGCCACGAAAGAACAGCAGAAAGCCGCTTTCGATTTCGTCGTAAACGAATACTTTACGGATGCTTACCTGGAATCGATCGATGCTCAGATCGCGGCGAAAAAAGCGAAAAACGAAATTTTCGTTCCGCAGATGATCAACTATTGGAACGATAGCTCGGAGTTCGGCAAGAAATACGAAGAGGTACTAGCCAAACACGACAACGTGTACAAATTCGATCCTGCCTTAAACGGTTTGCTTGAATCCAAGCTGGAAGCGACTTATGAGGTGCAAGCCTACTATGGCGAAATGGCCAACGTCATCCAGAAAGTATTCACGAGCAAAGGCGATATCGATTTGCAGCAGCTTCTCGACGATGCGGCCGCGAAGGTGCAGAAAAATATCTTCGATAAAGTCGTAATCCCAGAGTAGTCCGTGTCTTAATCCAGGAGAGGGGTCTAGGCTGATACAGTACTAGACCTCTTTTTTACAACCAAATTGGGAGTGAAAGAGATGGAACTGCAACTGGGAACTCCGATCGCGAAGCCGGGATTACGCAGGAAGACACGGTGGTATTTTTGGGGGCTGCTTTTTTTAATTCCGGAAATCCTCATCTTTTTTCTGTTTTTATGGGTTCCGATATTCAAAGGGATTGTTTATAGCTTCTATAGCGTGGATTTCGTCAGCGGCAACGTGTTTGTCGGCTGGAAAAATTTCGCGGACGTTCTGAGCAATCCTGATTATTACACGGCAGTAAAAAACACGTTAGTATACATGGGACTGGCCGTGTTGATCGGATTTTGGATGCCGATCGCGATGGCGATAGCGGTGTCGGAATTGAAGTGGTTTCAGGGATCCGCCCGAGTCATCGGCTACTTGCCGAGTATCATTCCGGCGATCGTGCTGTACGCGATGTGGAAGTGGTTCTATGACCCGATAGGTCCGATCAACTCGTTCTTGAATTTCTTGGGTTTGCCGAGCTTTGATTTCTATAGCAGAGAGCATGCCGTATTGTCTTTAATTATTCTGGAAACTTGGCAAAACTTCGGAAGCGCTACCTTGATCTATATTGCCGCTTTAACCGCTGTTCCCAAGGATTTATACGAGGCGTCGGAATTGGACGGCGCGGGCGTATGGGCACGTATCCGTTACATTACGCTTCCAAGCATTAAAGGCTTGATTCTGGTACTCCTCGGGCTACAGTTGATCGCCACATCGCAGTCCTTCCAATCCCAATTGACGATGACTAACGGCGGACCCGACAATGCGACGCTGACTTACCTCCTGTTGACGACAAGAGAAGCGTTCAACAACTTTAACTTCGGGAATGCAAGCGCCATGGGAAGCATCATGTTCGTAGTTTTGGTCGTCTGCTCCGTGGTTACGATTAAGCTGAGACGCGGAGGCGATGGAGGATGAAGAACACGCGGGAACGCGCGATCATGTCCCGATACGACTTCAGAAAAACCAGCGTGAAACTTGTATATGGCTTGATGGTTATATGCATTGCGCTTATCTCTCTATCGATGTTATATCCGTTCGTGAACACCTTTTTGGGTTCCCTTAAAACGACGAAGGAATTTTTCACGTTTCCTACGCCATTTTTTCCGAGTAACTGGTTATGGGAGAATTATAAAGAATCGTTAACCTTGTTCAACATAACCAAGTATTTTAAGAACACTCTTTTTATATTTTTCGGAAACACGGTGTTCTCTCTGACTTTCATAGGATTAGCGGCTTACAGCTTGTCTCACTTGAGAGTGCCCATGAAGAAGTGGATCACCTTGTATTTCCTCTCAACCCTATTGATTCCGGCCGCATCCTACTTGATTCCGAACTACCTTAACCTGAAGGGCTTCGGCTTGTTGAATACTTATTGGGCTTTTTGGCTGCCCGCCGGCGCTAACGCGTTTTTCTTGTTGCTTTTGAAGAACTTCTTCGACGGCATCCATAAGGAGCTGTTCGAATCGGCCAGAATCGATGGCGCTTCGGAGCTAAGGTGCTTCTTGGGCATAGCTATTCCTTTATCCGCGCCTATACTAGTTACCCTCGTGTTGCTGGGATTCTCGACAACATGGAACGATTTCTACTGGTCTTACTTGGTTATGAAGGAAGATAAGTTGCCTCTGGCCGCCGCGATATATTCTAAGATCATCTATCCGGGTTCGACGATTAATTGGAACATACGTTTTGCTATTCTGACCATGACTCTGATTCCGCCTGTCGTCCTCTTTTTATTTTTCCAGCGGTTTATAATCGGCGGATTGAGCGTTGGCGCGGTTAAAGGGTAGGTGCCTGTCATGGACCTAACTCCGCCCTCTCAGCCATTGGGGAACCGAATTAGTAACGAAATCGAGCTAACTCCGCCCTCGCAGCCGTTTGGGAACCGAATTAGTAACGAAATCGAGCTAACTCTGCCCTCGCAGCCGTTGGGGAACCGAAATAGTAACGAAATCGAGCTAACTCCGCCCTCGCAGCAGTTTGGGAACCGAATTAGTAACGAAATCGAGCTAACTCTGCCCTCGCAGCCGTTGGGGAACCGAAATAGTAACGAAATCGAGCTAACTCCGCCCTCGCAGCCGTTGGGGAACCGAATTAGTAACGAAATCGAGCTAACTCTACCCTCGCAGCCGTTGGGGAACCGAATTAGTAACGAAATCGAGCTAACTCCACCCTTGCAGCCGTTGGGGAACCGAAGTCGCTTGGTGAAAATAGGTATCCTTAGGTTAAGGAGATCTAAGGAGTTAGAGCGACTAGCTGAAAGTGCCCTCGGCTGTCGATTTAAAGCGGTGTAGCCGCTCTAATTCGATCGAGAGTGCCTCGGCTGTCAATTTAATGCGGTGTAGCCACTCTAATTCCATCGAAAGTGCCTCAACTGTCGATTTAAAGCGGCGTAGCCGCACTAATTCCGCCGAAGAGCCTCAGCTGTCGATTTAAAGCGGTGTAGCCGCTCTAAACCCGCCGAAAATACCTCTCACTTCAATAGTAACCACTAGACGGTTAACTGCGAGCAATCGTTCCGCGAAGAGCAATAAACGAAATCAGCCAGCCCCTCCTATTTGCAGGAGGGGCTGGCTGATTGTCGTTAACTATCGTTCTTAAGCTTCGCGGGTAACCGATAACCCGAGACCGTCGGCGATTCCTTGGCCGAACTCGGGGTCGGCTTTGTAGAAGTGCCCGATCTGGCGAAGCTTGATCTCGTCCTTCTCGACCGGAAGCATGGCGCCGACGATATTCTGGACGAGACGGGCGCGTTCTTCCGTACTGAGCAACCTGTAGAGGTCACCGGGCTGCGTGTAATGGTCGTGATGATCGTAACCGACGCTGTCGGCTTCGCCCGTCACCTCGTAAGCAGCCGGCTTGTTTTGCGGCGTTTCTTTCGGCCCGCCATAGCTGTTGGGCTCGTAATAGACGGAGCTTCCGCCGTTGCCGTCGGAACGCATTTGGCCGTCACGTTGATACGTGTTCACTTCGGTCTGCGGACGGTTGATCGGTAACGCGTTATGGTTCGCGCCGACCCGGTAACGATGCGCGTCGGAATAGGCGAAGAGTCGTCCTTGCAGCATTTTATCGGGAGATGCCTCGATGCCCGGAACGAAGGAGCCCGGAGAGAAGGTCGCCTGTTCGACTTCGGCGAAATAGTTCTCGGGGTTTCTGTCGAGCACCATGCGACCGACTTCGATCAGCGGGTAATCCTTCTGCGACCATACTTTCGTGACGTCGAACGGATCGAACCGGTAAGTATTCGCGTCCTCGATCGGCATGATTTGCACATGCAGCTTCCATGCCGGGAAGTCCCCGTTCGCAATCGCGTTGAACAGATCCTCCGTATGGTAATCGGGATTCTCGCCGGCCAGCTTGGCGGCTAGGTTCACGTCCAGGTTTTTGACGCCTTGTTCCGTCTTGAAATGATATTTGACCCACACGGCTTCGCCTTGGGCGTTGACCCACTTAAAGGTATGGCTGCCGAAGCCGTGCATGTGCCTGAGAGTCGCCGGAATACCGCGGTCGGACATAAGAATCGTGACTTGATGCAGCGATTCGGGGGAGAGGGACCAAAAATCCCATACCGCATTCGGGTTTTTCAGATGGGTCTGCGGATGGCGTTTCTGCGTATGGATGAAGTCGGGAAATTTGATCGCATCGCGAATGAAGAAGACGGGAGTATTATTGCCTACCAGATCGTAGTTTCCTTCGTCCGTGTAGAACTTTACGGCGAAGCCGCGCGGGTCGCGGACCGTATCCGCCGAGCCCAACTCTCCCGCAACCGTGGAGAAACGGATGAACATAGGTGTTTTCTTGCCAATCTCGGATAGAAAGCTAGCTTTCGTGTATTCCGATAGATCGTTCGTCACCTCGAAGTACCCATGCGCTCCGGCACCTTTGGCATGAACGACCCGTTCGGGAACGCGTTCTCTATTAAAATGAGCTAGTTTCTCTAGAAGATGGACATCTTGAATCAAGGTCGGACCTCGAGAACCTGCCGTCATCGAGTTTTGGTTGTCTCCCACGGGAGCCCCCCAGCTGGTCGTCAAATGGTTGCGATCGGTAGTCATGACAGAATCACTCCTTAAATGATTTGAACCACGAATCTAATGATACTCTCTATCAATGATTTTTCAACGCTAAATTAGAATTATTCTAAATTGATTGAATTTATGCTAGCGATTATTGATGATGATGAGAGAACGGCGGAAAATCCGGTTAGGATCAGAAAAATTTTTCGGGGAGGAAAAGGAGAAGAGATGGAGGCGCACGCACGAATATTAAGCATAGAAAGTATGGCTACAGCACGGAGTGGTCGTTCTTCCGAAGCTCCAAGCATAGAAAGTATGGCTACAGCACGGAGAGTTCTTCCATTCGATGCTCCTCCATACAACTCGAATGGGCTGCGGTATCCACCGCAGCCCATCCTTATTTCTCCGCTATAACGAGCTATTCATAGAATCCGCGTATTGATCCCGTATCTTCAATATTCCCTCTAGATTATCGAAGAAAAGAGTCACGAGCGAGGGGTCGAAATGCTGTCCGCTTTCCTTGCGGAAATAGTCCAGAATGTCCTCGAGGGGCCAAGCCCTTTTGTACACTCTTTCGCTTCCGAGAGCGTCGAATACGTCGGCAATCGCCGCAATCCTGCCATAGATATGGATCTCTTCGCCGGCAAGACCGTTCGGATACCCTTGTCCGTTATACTTCTCGTGATGCTGATATGCGATAATGGCGGCAGTCTTGATGATATCCCTGTTCGAGTGGTTCAACATAGCGTAACCGTGGTTAGTGTGATTCTTGATCGTGTCGAACTCCTCCGGTGTAAGCTTGCCCGGCTTGTTCAATATCGCGTCCGGAACGGCGACCTTGCCTACATCGTGCATCGATGATGCCAGCCTGACGATCTCGGCCTCGTCTTCGGGTATGCCGTACTTAAGGGCCAAGAGCTTGGAATATTCCGCAACCCGTTTGACGTGATTGCCGGTTTCCTTGGAACGGGTTTCCGCGATCTCGCCCAACGTGAAAATAATTTCCTTTTGCGTATTCTCGACTTCCTCGTTCAAGTAAATGTTCTCGAAGGCGACGGATACGTTGGAGCTGTATATTTCGATAAGGTACCGATTCCATTCGTTCAGCTTGGTGGAGCCTTCGAAGTAGATGACGTTCTCGCTTCCCGTCTTGCTCTGGAAATAACAAGTGAAGTGGTCGTCGAAGAAATCTCCCTTCTGATTCCGGAACGTATTCTCGATGCTCCTAAGAACATGAGAGGGGACGACGTCTTCGATCTTCTCGTTCTCGTTCGGGGAATAATCGCCGGATGCCGCTAGAATGTAGATCGTTTCCTGCCCTTTCGATACGGCGTAGCTGTTGCAATGGAGAGCGTTCTTATTCAGATTCATGATGGAGGTGAGCTGTGTCAGAACGCCGGAAGCGAATTTCCTCATAGACTTCAGCTCGAACAAATCCGCCGATGAATTAATGATTTTCTCTAATCCGATTTTATTATTCTCGATCACCATAATATCCCGATAGGAGCGCAGCGCCGACATCACGGTCGTAAAAAGCTTTTGGGAAGTCAGTTCGGTTTTTTCCTTGTAGTCGTTGATGTCGTAGTTCGTGATCACGATCTTCTCGGGCGCTTGTCCGGGCTGACCCGTGCGCAGGATGATCCGAACCGACTGCCGTTTCAACTGCTCGCGTATGTATTTGACGATTTTCAGCCCGGAGTCGTCCTGGTCCATTACGACGTCCAGCAGAATGATCGCGGCGTCCGGGTGATCCAGAATGACCTGAAGGGCTTCCTTCTCGGTATGGGCGCTAATCAGCTCAAGTCGTTTGCCGTCGAATTCGAAATCGCTCAGCACCATCCGGGTAACGTTATGAATTTCGATTTCATCGTCGACGACGATGACCTTCCATTTTTCCTTGGAGGATTCCGGCTCGGGAATTGGTGTTTGATCGTCATCCGCGAAGATTAGATAGTCCTCTTGTTGTTCGCTTTCGCGTTCCATTGCGTCATCCCTCGCTCATCATTGGAAATTGAATTATGAAGTGGGTTCCCGAACCTAATGTACTCTCGCATCTGATCGTTCCGTTCAGCGATTGCGTTGCCAAGTTATAGACGATATGCATACCGAGTCCGGTTCCGCCTCCGCCGCGATTGGTGGTGAAGAAAGGATTGAAGATTTGCTCGACTACGGATTCGGACATGCCTTTGCCGTTATCGGAATAATGCAGGACGAGGTCGGTATATTGGGCGAAAATATGGATGGAAATCCGGCCTTCCTCTTCAGGTCCGAAAGCATGGATGATGGAATTCATGATTAGATTGGTAATAATCTGCGAGATGGCACCCGGATCGCTGAATAAAATAATCCCGTCATCGCCGCTAACGGTTACTTCATGCTTCGTTTTCTTCAAGTTCGGCTTTAAGCTGATTAGGACTTCCTGGATGTATTCCTTGATCCCGAAGCTTCTCTTCGTCTCGATGGATCTGTCTACCGCGACTTGCTTAAAGCTTCGAATGAGCTCCGAGGCTCGAAAAAGATTCGTCTGAATCATTCCAGTGGTTTCGCGAACGGTGCGAAGATAATCCTCCAAGTCCGTACGTTTCATCTTGCTATCCTGGAACAAGGTTTGGAAAGCCCGGGATTTCTCGTCCATGTACGAAGCGGCGGTTACGCCAATTCCGATCGGGGTATTGATCTCGTGTGAAACGCCTGCGACGAGATTGCCCAGTGCAACCATTTTCTCCGATTCCACCAGTTGCTTCTGGGCAAGCTGCAGTTCTTTGATACGCCCTTCCAGGTTGTATACCATTTCGTTGAATGCCGATGCGACTTCGTTAATCTCATGGCTAGAATCGAGGGGGATTTCCTTATAAGTAGAACCTTTTTTTACCGTGATCGCAGCTTCGCGGATTTTCAGCAACGGACGTATGAGCAGCCTGCGAATGATATAAGCCAGCGTGATCAAGAGAAGCACGGCAATCGCCAGTCCTACTCCGATGATGAACCGAACTCGGTCGCGGATAAGATCCGCGCTCTCAGAAGTGTTCACGAGCAGTTCAATCGCGCCGATCGTAACACCGTCTTCCTTCAATGGCGCGGTGAGCAGGTCTTTGGGGATTCCGTCGGCATCGTTGCGAATATGGGAGATCAATGTCTCGTTATCCGCGTTATGTATCCGGGTCAGCAAATCAGGCGGGGATGCCTGCCCGACTATTTCTCTGTCCGTCGAAGCGTAGATCTCTTCTTGCCCGTATAAAGTAAGCTTCAGGACGTTAGCGTTCTTATACTGGATATAGTCGAAGATTTGCTGAACGTCTTGCATGGAATGGGATTCTTCGTATCTTCCGTTAATCGCGATCGTCATTCCGTCCAACTGGCTAACGTAGGTTTCTTCGACGGACTTCTGCAGGCTGTACGAGTCGAACCAAACGATGACGGACATCAAGAGAATCGTTACCGTCGTTACGAGTATCAATATTCGGTTCTGTAGACTTAGTTTTCTGGGCACGGCAGTTCTCCTGTTATTAGAAGATTATACAATCTCGAAATCAAACGTTTGCGTGACGTCATATGGAGTATGGTCATTATTATGAAGCGAGACCTTTAATGTGTGTTTGCCTATCGGCAGATCCTTGAAGACCATATGGTCTTCCTTGACGGCTACCTTAGGATCGTTGTCCAAATACATATGGATGTGACCTTCTCCGGCATTGCGCGCCATTCCGTAATGCTCGGGGGATATCGTCATGTCGGTAGTCACGGTTACCGTAACCTGATCGCCGACGACATCGAGCTTAACGTCCATCGTGGGCTTGTGCCCGGCATGTTCGTTTGCGTTGCTCGATGGGGAGCTATCGCCGCATCCCGCCAAGATCAGACAACAAACGAGCATAACACTGAGAAATCTCATATATACACCCCGTCTATATATTCTATCGACTCTATTATAAGGTTTTTTGTGTAAATTTGTTGGAATTTGTTTCCGTGTTTGAGGTGTTTGTTTTATTCTGTTTGGTTCCTCGCGCGGCTATTTGCTTAGAAGTCGGCCATACGGAATCAGAAAAGGAAAAGAAGGGTAATATGTGTTAAGAACGGGGGGACAACATGAAGCTAACGCCGGAACAACGAGTCACCTTGCACGGGTTTAACAACTTAACGAAATCTTTGAGCTTCAATATGTACGACGTATGCTATACGAAAACGAGAGAAGAACGCGAGGCTTACATTGCTTACATAGACGAGCAATACAACTCGGAGAGACTAACGAAAATACTTAACAACGTAGCCGATATTATCGGAGCGCATGTGCTGAACACGGCCAAGCAGGATTACGTCCCTCAAGGGGCAAGCGTTACGATACTCGTATCCGAAGGTCCCGTGGTAGAAGTTCCGAATGAGTCCTACGATGAATCTCCGGGTCCGTTGCCGGGAAATGTCGTGCTGCAGCTGGATAAGAGCCACATCACGGTACATACCTATCCGGAATTCCATCCCAGCGAGGGGATCAGCACCTTCCGGGCGGATATCGACGTATCCACTTGCGGGGAGATTTCTCCGCTTAAGGCGCTGAATTATTTGATTCGTTCATTCGACACGGACATCATGACGATCGATTATCGCGTCAGGGGTTTTACCCGGGATATCGAAGGGCAGAAGCTATTTATCGACCACGACATTAATTCGATCCAGAATTACATCCCTCAGGAAATCATCCAACAGTACGACATGATCGACGTAAACGTATATCAGGAAAATATTTTTCATACGAAATGCAAGCTTCGCGAATTCGATCTGAACAATTATTTATTCGGATACACGAAGGAAAAGCTCGGCACTCAGGAGCAAGCTGACATCGCCGAGCAATTGAAAGAAGAGATGGATGAAATTTTTTACGGTAAAAACATTAAATAAACATTCCGATGTTGTAGAATAGAGAAGTACAGGCATATTACATGGGGTGATTAGATGAGCGACAACAATACGAATCCGGCGGATAAAGAAGCCGGAGAACAACCGAAGAAACAAAGCCAAGCGGACGCGATCAAACGCATTCTCGAGAAGAAGAAACAAGCCCAGCTTCAGGCTAACGGCCAGCAAGGGAATATGGATTCCGGTCCGAAGAAGATGAAGACGCAGATCCATAAGGTACAAAATAATCAAAAGAGGCGCACCGGCGTTTAATACCGGAGGGTCCATATCGTTCCTATAACGCGGAAGCATCCGGAAAGCCGATAACGGCTTGAAGGAATGCTTCCTTTTTCGATAAACATAAGCATTAAAGGTAAAACGAGGCAGGCACAACCTAGTCTTAATGGAGGCGTATCGGATGGAGCTGTGGTTTATGGGAACGAATGCGGGAATGCCTATCGCGGAGAGGAACGTAACCTCCATCGTCCTGCGAATGCCTCAGAACAGGGGAACGTTCTGGTTGTTCGATTGCGGAGAGGGGACCCAGCATCAACTGCTGCGGACGCCCTTCAAGCTTAGCAAGCTAGAGAAGCTGTTCGTCACCCATCTGCACGGGGATCATATTTTCGGGCTTCCCGGCTTGCTAAGCAGCCGTTCTTCGCTAGGCGTAACCGCCGAGATGGAGTTATACGGACCTCCGGGTATCCGAGATTTCGTGGAAAATGCTTTCCGAATCTCGGATTCGCACTTGGGGTATCCGTTACGGATATACGAGATCGGAGAAGGGGAAGCGTATCGCGACGAAGACTTCATCGTGGAAGCGGCCGCGTTGGATCATCGTATCGAATGCTTCGGATATCGAATTACCGAGCGTCCGCGGACCGGAGCGCTCCGAACGGATTGGCTTCTTGAGATTGGCGTCCCGGCCGGGCCGCTATTCGGTCTCCTAAAGTCGGGGCAAGACGTCGCGTTGGAGGACGGTCGAATCATTCGCTCGGAAGAGGCGGTCGGAAGCTCGTTGCATGGGCGCGTCATCACGGTGTTGGGGGATACCAAGCCGTGCGGGAATGCCGTAGCGCTCGCCAAGGATGCGGATATGCTTGTTCACGAGGCGACTTTTCTGGCCGATCTTGCCGAAAAAGCTGGAGAGTACGGACACTCCACCTCCATTCAAGCGGCCGAGACCGCACGAAAAGCAGGGGCAAAACGACTGTTGATTACCCATTTCAGCTCGCGATATAAGCAGGAGGATTTAGCTGAATTGGAATCGGAAGCGAGAAGCGCGTTTCCGAATACGGAAGCAGCGACGGAGCTCAAGCCTTATTCGATACCTCGCGGCAACGTCGACGATAATCGTCAATAAAATACGAGCCGTTCCGAAGGTCGCCGCGCCGACCAAGGACGGCTCTTTTTTATTCGATTTTGCGTATTCGTTGGCCACAGTCGCCGGGGAAATCGTGCCGAAATATTTTTCGAATTTTATTTCCATAAAGTAGGAATGTAACCTGCAGATGTCGAATGATAGAAAACCGACATAATTCGACATAAGGACAAATAATTAAGAGCGAACTGGCAGGCATGGAGGTCGAACGATGTCGAACTACGAAGCAAACGAAGACTCTCAAAGGGAAAGTTCTAAATCCAACATTACTCGCTTACCGGTCGTGGCGTCGCTTAAAATTTCATCGATTTATTTAATTTCCGGCGCGTTATGGATCCTATTCTCCGATCAGGCGTTAAACGCATTCGTGACTAACAAGCAGCTGTTCACCAGATTCAGCTTGATTAAAGGCTGGTTATTCATTGCGATTACCGCAATTTTCTTGTTCTATTTGATATATAGGACTACTCTCCGCATGAGCTTTACGGAAAGGAAGCTGCATAATCAATACACGGAGCTATTGAGCAGCCGCGAAGAGCTCCGCCAGGTGGCATTCAAAGATCAGCTAACCGGTCTGCCTAACCGGCTGGCGTTGTACGAGAATATGACATTATTAAAGGATGCATCGCTATTCTACGTGGATTTGGATGATTTCAAATATACGAACGATACTTTAGGACATGCGTTCGGCGATCGATTAATCCGGGAAATCTCCACGCGGCTAGCCGAAGACTTATCTCCTTCGGAGCAGCTTTATCGCCTAGGAGGGGACGAATGGGTATTAGTGACGAGACTGGCCAAAGATCGCCTTCAGGAGAGAGCCGAAAGACTTATCGGCCTATTCGAACGTGCGGTCGCCGTAGGCGAGCATCGAATGCATACGACCGGAAGCATCGGGATTTCCCACTTTCCTTCTCATGGCAGAACGCTGGACCAGTTGCTGCAGAATGCCGATATCGCCCTGTACTATGTAAAGAATAGAGGCAAGAACGGGTATGCCTTCTATGACGGAGCATTGAGCGTTCCGCTTCAGCATCGGGCCGATATGGAGCGTCTTCTTCGGCATGCGTTGGAGAACATGGAGTTCGAGCTGCATTATCAGCCGCAAATCAGTCTAGGTAGTCCGCGAATCGATGGGCTGGAAGCTTTAATTCGGTGGAACAGCCCGGTGCTGGGAAGGGTCGCGCCCGATCAATTCATTCGAATCGCGGAAGAGACACAATTGATTATTCCAATCGGGGAATGGGTGCTCCGCACGGCCTGTCAGTTTATTCGCTCGCTGCACGAGAACGGAACCGACAGGCCTATTATTTCGGTGAACGTTTCCGTCGTCCAATTGATCGGGCAACGCTACGTCGAACGGGTTTTGGATATTTTAAGGGAAACGGGCTTGGAACCGCGATATCTGGAGCTGGAGATTACGGAATCGATGGTTATCGAATCGTTGGACTTGATCGCGGATAAATTAAGCCGACTAAGAGAGCATGGCGTGAACATCGCGCTGGACGACTTCGGGAGAGGTTTCTCTTCGTTAAGCCACCTTATGAGGCTGCCGATCACGACGCTGAAGATCGACAAAAGCTTCATCGAGCAAATACCGGAAAGCGCTGAAGATCAACCGTTAACGGGCCTTATCATCCGCCTAGCCCAAGGCATAGGGTTGAAGGTAATCGCGGAAGGCGTGGAAACGTACAGCCAATTGGATTACTTAAAGAAATACGACTGCGATTGCATTCAAGGTTATTTATTCAGCAAACCCTTACCCGCGACGTTGGCGAGAGACTGGGTCAGAACGGCGAGTTTACCCGGCTCGATTAGTCAGTAATCTGTTTTACTGCTTACGAATCTTCGTTTATAATATATTAAGTCCAGTGAATGAAATAATCCTACTCAAGAGACTGCGGACGTTTATAGAATTACGTCGGGAGGATAGGCTGAGGTGCCCATTAAAGGTAATTTGCAGCTGATGAAAGAAATTAATACGGCTATGATCATGAATTTACTTCATAAAGAAGGTAGACTCACTCGCGCCGAGCTCACCAAGATTACCAAGTTAAGCGCGACGACGGTTTCGGTATTGATCGAGGAGCTCATTGCAAAAAGGTTCGTGGAGGAAGTCGGGGAGAAGCCATCCTCGGGAGCCGGCCGAAGAGCGATATCGTTGCAAATCAATAAAGACGGCGGTTACGTGATCGGAATATCCATCGGCAATAACTACTTGATATGCGCGGTAATGAATCTCCATGGCCAATGCATAACGGAGTTTAAGACGAAGATCGCCATAGGCAACGATTCGTTGGGGGAACAGATCAATACCGCATTGTACGCTTGCCTGAACCAAGTCGAGTCGTTGAACGCGGAGCTCATTATGGGTATCGGCATTTCAACCCCGGGCATTATCGACGAATTGGAAGAGACCGTTCTGTATTCCAGCTTGCTGAAACTTACTAATTTCAATCTGAGGAAACAGATATCCGCTGTATTTCCCAATGTTCCCGTGAAAATCGTCAACGACTCCAACGCAGCCGCTTTTGCCGAGCATTATTCCGGCGCGGGGAAAGATAAGACCAGCCTCGTCTATTTGACGATTAACGAAGGAATCGGAGCCGGGATCGTTCTCCATTCGCAGATTCATTCCGGGTATATGGGAGGAGCGGGAGAAATCGGCCATATCCCCGTAGAGCCGAACGGAGAGATTTGCAACTGCGGTCAACGAGGATGCGTGGAGACAGTATTGACCAATCCCTATATTCTCATCAAATGCCAAGCGTTAGCTCGGGAGCACGGTGTAGCCATCCCTCGGACGATCGACGAGATCATCGCCAGATACGATGCCGGAGAGCCTTGGTTAGAACCCTTATTTAACCGGATTATTAACGCGACGATGCTCATGATCGCAAGCGCGATTAATTTTATCAGTCCCGAAGTCGTCATTATCGAAGGTTGGATGAACCGATCTTCTAGGCTTTTGGATAAAATCAAGGACGCGCTGGAGAACTTTCCGTTTCCGTTCGAATTCACGCGGGACAGAGTTTTGCCGGCCTCTTTCGGCGAGAAGGGCGCCCTATACGGCTCGGCTACGTTAATGCTGCAAAAAATCTTTAGCGCATCCGTATTGGATTAATTTGGAGGTTAATCATATATGAACAGGAAAAAAGTATACGCGGGTATAGATCTCGGCGGCACGAAAATACTCGCCGTCGTTCTGGACGAGCAGGGTACCATCTTGAATAAATCGGAGGCAAGCACGAACGCCCATGAAGGACCCGAATCCGTGATCCTAAGGATGTTCGATCTGATCCAAAGGTGCTTAGCTCCCGAGCATGAACTGGCGAGCATCGGAGTAGCGACCGCCGGGACGTTAAACGCAAAAGAGGGAATCGTGGCTTATGCAGCCAACTTAGGTTGGAACCAGGTTCCGCTCGGCATAAGGCTGCAACAAGAATTCGGCGTGCCAGTCAACCTGGAGAACGACGCTAACGCGGCCGCTTACGGAGAGTGGGCCGTCGGTGCAGGGAAAGGGACGAAGAACTGCGTATATATTACCGTTTCGACCGGAATCGGAGCCGGCGTCATCAGCTCGGGCAGATTGATTCGGGGCCGGGATTCGAGCGCTAGCGAGTTAGGCCATATTACGATCGATTGGAACGGGCCGCGCTGTCCATGCGGGAATGTCGGATGCATGGAGCTGTACGCGTCCGGGACGGCGATCGCGAGACGAGCCCAACAACTCGCGACGGAATCGCCCGATCAAGCCGCTACGTTAATGAAAGCCGCAAAGGGAAGCCCTATTACGTCCCGCCACGTGGCCGAGGCTGCTTCCGCGGGGGACGAATTGTCCGCGGGCGTTCTTCGGGAAGCAGGACGCGCGCTCGGCACGGGCCTCGTCAGCATCATTCATATGGTGAATCCCGAGGTCATCGTGCTTGGCGGCGGCGCGGCTAACATCGGCGCCCCATTGCTGGAGCCGATGAATCAAGCGATTTCCGATCTCGGAATCGCCTCCATGAAGGCCGGCGTCAAGATCGTCGGTCCGTTGCTTGGCAAGGAAGCCGGAGCTATCGGCGCGGCTTTGCTGGTTGCCGCGCCTAGCGAATAGTCAATGGATATCGTCCCGTTCCGCGTTTACGCGGCGCGGGCTTTTTTATAACAATCGCCGAGGAAGGAATGATCTTATTGACCTTTACCAGGAATGAAGCTATTCCCAAAGAGAAAGTCATATGGCCCAAGCAGTATCCGATTTACGTCGGGGACACTATCGGGGTCACAACGTATTACCAGAAGCTGCATTGGCATGACGTGCTGGAGATTAATCTTATCAAATCGGGTAGCGGCTATTATATGATCAACGGTCAGAGATTTGAATTTCGGGAAGGCGATATTCTTATGATCAACTCCAATGATCTACATTGCGCGTACGAAAAGGACAATCTGGTCATGCTGGTCATTTCCTTCGCTCCTTTTTGGCTGCTTGGCAACCTGCGTTACGATTCCGAAATTTTGTCGCCATTCAAGGAGATGGGAGCTCACTTCACGAACCTGCTCGATCGCGACCATCCAAGCATCGGACTTCTTCGCGATATCTTGCTCGAATTGCAAGTAGAGCACGAGAATGAACGGCAATCGTTTGCTTCCATGGTGTATTCCCAGTTGCTGCGCTTCCTTGCCCTCGTTAACCGGGAATTTCGTATGGAAGGCGTGGGGAAGCCCAAGGAAAAGGTGAATTCCGCGCAGTTAGAGAAAGTGAGGCAAGTCATCTATGCGATGGAGGAGAAATTCGGGCATCCATGGACGCTGGAGGAACTGGCCGCTCTTGTCTATTTAAGTCCGTCGCGATTCAGCGATATTTTCCGAAGGGTGGTCGGATCGGCGCCTTTGGTGTACTTGATTCATATCCGTCTAGAGCGCGCGATGATCCTTCTGGAAACTACGAATATGAAAATTATGGAGGTCGCTTACGAATGCGGGTTTCGTACGTTGTCCAATTTCAATCGGTTATTTAAGCAACAGTACGGAGTATCGCCACGTATCTCCAAAAAAAAGAATTATCAGATAACAGTAAGATAGTGTCATAAAACAAGCGTTTAAGCGGAGAAATGACCTAAGCAAGTCCGTAAAATACAAGAAGAAAGAGCATATTTAACACAGAGTTAATCTGCAGTTAATATTGTGGAAACTTCACGGACGGAGGTTATGAATGTCGCAGACGAGTATCCGAACCGCGAGGGAAACTTATTCGAAGCCTAATGGAATCGTAAGATTGCTGCGTCAATGGGATATTCAACTCATGGTTTTGCCGGCATTGCTATTCATCTTCCTCTTCAGTTACGTCCCCATGTACGGCGTGCTGACCGCCTTTCAGGACTATAGCCTGTTCAAAGGATTTCTGGGCAGTCCTTGGGTCGGGTTCAAGCATTTCGAGATGTTCTTCAATGCACCCGTGTTCTGGGATATCATGCGGAACACTTTGGTCATCAGTTTGCTGAAATTAATCGTGGGGTTCCCCGCGCCGATCCTATTGGCGTTAATGCTGAACGAAATCGGTAACAGAACCTTCAAGAGAACCATTCAAACGATTAGTTACCTCCCTCACTTTCTATCATGGGTTATCGTGTCCGGATTCGTACTCTCCTTGTTATCTACGGACAACGGAAGCTTGAACATCCTGCTTCAGAAACTCAACCTCATCGAAGAACCGATCAACTTTCTCTCCATGCCGGAATATTTCTGGGGGATTCTCGTTACGACGGGAGTTTGGAAGGAAATCGGATTCGCTTCCATCGTCTATCTGGCGGCTATCGCCGGCGTCGATCCTCATCTCTACGAAGCCGCGTCCATGGACGGGGCGAGCAGATTCAGACAAATGTTCACTATCACCCTTCCTTCTATTTTGCCGGTAGTTATCGTGTTCTCCATTCTCGCGATCGGGAATTTATTAAACGCTGGTTTCGAGGACATTCTCTTGCTAGGCTCTAATCCGATCCTCCGGGACGTAAGCGACGTGTTGGATACCTACGTGTATCGAATCGGCATCGAGAACTCCCGTTACTCTTACGCTACGGCGGCAGGTATCTTCAAAGCGGTAATCAGCGTCGGATTGCTTGCGGGGGCCAATTATGTAGCGCGCCGATCGGGTAACAGCCTGTGGTAACGGAGAAAGAGGGGACGACTCTATGAAACTTTCTGGCGGAGATAAAGTCTTATCGGTCACGATTTACGTCCTGCTCTGCATTCTGGGCTTCACCGCGTTCTATCCGTTCTGGAATGCGGGCGTCGTCTCCTTCAACTTGGGGACGGACACGATGAAGGGCGGGATCACGTTCTGGCCGCGCGCGTTCTCGTTGGAAAATTACGAGGTCGTGTTCAAGGACAAACGATTGATCGACGGATTCGTCATTTCCATACTTCGAACGGTTATCGGTACGGTATTAACCATATTGGCCACTTCGATCTTCGCTTACGGCATGACCAAACGGGAATTAATCGGCCGTAAGTTCTACATGATCGCGTGCATATTCACCATGTATTTCAGCGGTGGACTTATTCCGAGTTACTTGCTTATCCGGGAGCTCGGATTGATGAATTCATTCTGGGTGATGGTTATTCCGGGATTAATCAGCGTATGGAACATGATCATCTTCCGCGCCTTCTTCATGGGAATGCCGGCCGGGCTGGAAGAATCGGCGAAAATCGACGGTAGTTCCAATTGGGGAGTATTCTTCCGTATCATTTTTCCTTTATCGGGTCCGGTACTCGCGACATTATCGCTGTTCACGGCAGTCTATCACTGGAACGATTGGTTCGCACCGGGCATCTATATTTCCAATGTCGATCTGCTGCCTATTCAGACCAAGCTGCAGCAAATTCTTAACTCCAATATCATGAACGAGCAAATGTCCAAGATGGACTCGAGCGCGAGCAGCCATCTGAATCAAATGAGATCCGTCACTTCGAAATCGTTGTCCATGGCTACGATGATGGTCGCGACCGTGCCGATTCTCTGCGTCTATCCTTTCGTTCAGAAGTACTTCGTTAAAGGCGTATTGATTGGTTCACTGAAGGAATAAACGGAGGGCTTAAAGCAGTCGACTTTGCTTTAACCATAGATGAACATTCAGAAAGGAGTCTAATCAATGATATCCGAAAAGAAGAGCCTGAATTACGTTCTGATTTGTACGCTTATCGCCATCATGGTAATAACGGGTTGCTCGAAGAACAACGAATCGCCTGCAGGGTCGGGCACGTCGGAAAGCACGGGGGAAAGCTCGGGAGAACAGCCGGCTACCTACGTACTCGGGGATCAGCCGTTGGAATTCTCGTTCTATGGCCATTACGATTGGTATACGATGCCTAATTGGGGCGAGGATCTGGCAACGAAATGGATCAAGGAAAATAAGAAGGTCAACGTTCTGCCCGTAAGCTCGGGCGGTAACGCCAAACAAAAGCTGAGCACGATGATCGTCTCCGACGAGCTGCCGGACGTGATCTGGATGGAACGAGGAGCGGACGTGGAGAAGCTTCGTTCGGAAGGCATGCTCGTTCCCTTCGACGATTATTTGAACAAATATCCGAACCTGAAGAAGTGGGCGGGCGAATCCACCTTGAACATGCTCCGTTCGCCGGACGGCAAGCTGTATCAATTCCCGAACTGGTATACTTCCCAGCCTAACGGAAACGCGGGTTACTTGGTCAATAAGAAGATTTACGAGGAGCTGGGATCTCCGAGTCTGGAAACGACGGACGATTTCTATGCCTATCTGCAGCAGGTAAAAGCCAAATATCCGGACGTCGTGCCGTTCGAAGTCGGCCAAGGAGCCGAAGGCGTCGACATCCTGTCTTCCGCCTACGCGGAAAACCGTCCATACCTGTTCAGCGCGCAGAGCATGATGGCGGTGCCGGTCGGCAACGAACTGACATCCGTATTCAAGGATCCTTCTTTCCGCGAGTCGCTTCAATTCGCCAACAAGCTCTATCGGGAAAAGCTGATTTCCCAAGATGCGTTTACGCAAAAGCTTGAGCAGGTCGAACAGAAGATCGTTACGGGCCAAATCGCCGTGTATGCGGCGTCCAGTCCGACGGAATTCGGAGCGAAGGGGAACTCGGCCCTGAAGGCGCAAGATCCTAACGCCGGGTACATCATGGTCTGGCCTATTCATAAGGCCGGGCTGGATAAGACGAAGATCTTCCCGGGAGATTTCAAGCAACTGGGATGGAACGTTAACGTCATCACTAAGAACGCGAAGGACCCGGAAGCGATCTTCGCCTTCCTGGATTGGTTCACGGGTCCGGAAGGACAAAGAACGATCATGTGGGGACCCGAAGGCCTGTATTGGGAAGGAACGGACGCCGAAGAAGCGCCGCTGTTCACGGATAAGTTCACGAGCGATATCGAAGGACGCGACGCGCTCATGAATTCCACGGTCAATTTTCAGTGGAACGGCAATACGGTGTACGTGGATAAATCCAAATCGAAATTCGAATCGACGCTTCCGCCGGAGAAGCGCAGCTGGGAAACGTTCTGGCAGTCGGAGATCACTTGGAAGACGCAGTTCAATGCGACGGAATACGTGAATTTAGAGCCTGCCGGCGACTCGGATGAGGGAATCATCTCTCAAGGAGTTACCGAAATCTACGAAAAGGCAAGAGCTCAAGCTGTTATCGGGGCCAAGTCCGAAGACGAAGTATTATCGATTCTCGACCAAGCGGAGAAGGATGCCCAGAAGCTGGGTTATGATCAACTGCTCAAGTTCAAAACCGAGAAGTGGCAGGAAAACGTGAGCAAGCTTAAACAATAAAGATAAAGCAATCGTCGGCATTTCCTTGCAACGATCGCATTAGGTGAAGAAAACAGAAAACAAATCGACGTAACGGGTTTGGAAGCCGGAACGACATGCCAGCATGCGCTTAGCGCCAAGCATCCGCGCATGGGGTTCCCGGCTTCCGAAGCCCGGTATTTGATATGGGAGAGAGCATATTTGAACTATTACTTGGGCGTTGACGGCGGAGGTAGCAAGACGTTGGCCGTCGTATCGGATTCGGCAGGGCGCATCTTAGGAAGAGGCGAAAGCGGGTGCGGCAATCACCAGCTTGGAGTCGAGCTAGCAATCCGCAACATAAGGGAAGCGGCAGTCGCGGCCATGAAGCAGGCCAACGTGGAGCATGCCGACATCGAGTATGCGATGTTCGGCTTGGCCGGCGCGGACAGGGAGCCGGATTTCCGAATCCTCCGCCCGATGATTGCCGAGTTAGGCTTTAGCAAGCACGGAATCGTATGCGATACCGTGATCGGATTAAGGGCGGGGACGAAACAGCCGGACGGGGTCGTCGTCATCTGCGGCAGCGGCACGAATTGCTTCGGGGTTAACAAGCGAGGCGATTCGCTTCAATGCGGCGGCTTCGGATACGCCTTCGGCGATTTCGGCGGAGGTTCGGACTTGGCCATAGAAGCGTTCCGATCCGTCATCCGCTCATGGGAAGGAAGAGAGAGACCGACGTTGCTGACCGAAGCGGTACTCGCAACGCTCGGCTATACTTCCGTCGAGGAGATGTTCAACGATTATTTGGATGAAGGCAAGGGAATCTCTCATCATCTGGCCAAGCTTTTGTTCCAAGTAGCGAATGACGACGAGGTTGCCCGGGGGATTCTGCAACGCCAGGGTACGGAGCTCGGATTGGCGGCAAGCGCGGTCATACGGAAGCTAGGCATGGAACATGACAAGTTCGATTTGGTTCTTGTTGGTAGCGTGTTGACCAGAGGAGATAGCGAATACGTAACACCGTATATCGAGAAAGAGATTCAATCGGTAACCGGCGGGTGCACATTGCGCTTGTTGACGATGGAGCCAGTTGCGGGAGCGATTTTATTAGCTATGGAGCACTCGGGCGATACCGTCGGGAGCGCCGTTTACGAGCATCTGGAAGAGAGATTATCGGTGAAGGGGATCAGAACGGCATGAGAAACTCGTTGAAAGTAGCGGTAATCGGCGGAGGTTCATCCTATACTCCGGAGTTGATCGAAGGTTTTATCGATAGCTACGAGACGTTCCCCGTTACCGAAATCGTACTGCTGGATATTCCGGAAGGACAGCGGAAGCTAACCATCGTGGGTCAATTGGCGCAACGGATGATCGCCAAGTCGGGCTTGCCGATTCAGGTCAGATTAACGCTGGATCGGAGATCCGCGCTGGAGGGAGCCGACTACGTGTCGACGCAAATGCGGGTCGGATTGCTCGAAGCCAGAGCTTGGGATGAAACGATCCCGTTGAAGTACGGCATGATCGGGCAGGAAACGACGGGACCGGGAGGCATGATGAAAGGTCTCCGCACGATTCCCGTCCTACTTGATATTTGCAAGGATATGGAGGAGCTATGCCCGAACGCCTGGTTGCTTAATTTTACGAATCCCGCAGGGATGGTTACCGAAGCGATCCATAAGTACTCTAGTATTCGTTCGATCGGACTCTGCAATTCTCCGATCGCGGCTTACAAGTGGCTCTCGTCGTTGTATTCCGTGCCGGTCGATCGAATTCGCTGCGAGTTCGTCGGACTTAACCATTTGCACTGGATCAATCGGATTACGGTCGACGGCGAACAGAAGCTTCCCGAATTGCTAAGCAATCGCGATGGCTACTCGGCCAAGAACGTACCTCAATACGACTGGAACCCCACCCTTCTGCGCTCTCTTGGAGCGGTGCCTTCTTATTACTTGAAGTACTTTTACCTTCACAGGGAAATCCTTGCGGAGCAGCAGGCTGCCGCGCTTAAAGGCGAGACTCGCGCCGAGACGGTTAAACGTCTCGAGGACGAATTATTCGAAATCTATCGGAATCCGGATTTGTCCGAGAAGCCTAAGCAGCTTGAGCAACGCGGAGGCGCTTACTATTCGGAAGCCGCGGTTCGGCTAATGAATTCCCTTCATAACGATACGCGCGATATTCAAACCTTGAATGTGTCCAACAGGGGTATTCTCGACTTCCTTTCCGACGATGCCTGTATCGAAGTCAACTGCATCATAACGAAACAAGGGCCGATTCCTCAACCGCTTAGCGAAGTTCCCGCCTCGGTGAAAGGTCTCGTTCAAGCCGTGAAAACGTATGAGCAGCTCACGATCGAGGCGGCCGTTACCGGAAGCAGGGATAAGGCGTTGCTGGCGTTGGCGCACCATCCGCTAGTTGCTTCCGTAAACGACGCGGAGAAGATGCTAGACGAGATGTTGATTAGAAACAAGGCCTTTTTACCGCGCTTTCAAGGCGTGATAAGCGAAATCAGCCTTCATTCAGCAAATGAATGGACCTGACTTTGGCAAGATCGTCGTATTGACGCCCATCGAAGCCGACCATTTATAACGGATTGTGAATAATTCGGATTTGAACATAGTATCAATAGGGAAAAGCTGCCGTTTGTAAAAGGGAGATTTCCGATGAGAGACAATACCGCTGTTAGACCGTTTCGACCCGGATTCGCACCGGAGTCGCTTCTAATGGATCTGCGTCGGCGTGTCGCCGCGACCAGATGGCCCGACAAGGAAACCTCTCCGGGTCAGTCGCAAGGCGTGCCGCTTGAGACTATTCAAACGATCGCGCGCTATTGGGCAACTAAATACGATTGGCGCAAATTCGAAGCAGGGCTTAACTCCCTCCCGCAGTTCGTGACGGAAATCGACGGCTTGGATATTCAATTCATTCACGTTCGATCGAGTCACGAGGGAGCGATCCCAATGATTCTGACGCACGGATGGGCGGGCTCGATCGTCGAACTGCTGAAAGTCATCGATCCGTTGACCCGGCCGACGGCGTACGGAGCTCCGGCATCGGACGCGTTCCACGTCGTAATTCCTTCGCTGCCGGGTTACGGATTCTCCGGCAAGCCGACCAAGCCCGGTTGGGACATTCCTCAAATCGCCAGGGCTTGGGCAGTGTTAATGAACCGGTTAGGCTATAAGAATTACGCGGCCCAAGGTGGCGATTGGGGCGCGCTCGTCGCGGACATGATGGGGGTGCAACAGGTTCCGGGGTTGTTCGCCATTCATAGCAACATGCCCGGTACGGTACCTCCCGCCTACGAAACAGCGATTATTAACGGGAATCCGATGCCCCCCGATTTAACGCAAGAACAGAAAAACGCTTGGATGCAGCTGGATTTCTTCTATCAGCATGTCGGTTACGCCCAGATCATGAGTAGGCGCCCGCAAACGCTGACTGGGCTGGCGGATTCGCCGGCAGGTCTCGCGGCATTTAATCTCGACCATGACGCGAAAAGCCTAGAGCTCATATCGGGAGCGTTCTATGGTCACCCCGGGGGTATATCGCGAGACGATTTCCTCGATAACATCACGCTCTATTGGCTGACGAACACGCCCGTCTCTGCCGCACGCCTCTATTGGGAAAATAAGCTCCCGTTCTTCTCGGTCAAAGGCGTCAATCATATCCCGGTCGCCATAAGCGTCTTTCCCGACGAACTCTATCAGGCTCCTCTTAGTTGGGCGAAGGAAGCCTACCCGAAGCTGTTTTATTACAACCGTGTTGCCAGGGGAGGACACTACGCCGCGTGGCAGGTGCCGATGCTTTTCTCCGAAGAGCTTCGCATGGCGTTCCGACCATTTCGTTAAAGAGAAAATCGAAGAAACCCGAATCTCGGTTCGGGCTTTTTGCTTTTCTTGGAGCAGACTTATTTTAAAATGAAGCGGATCGCAGACTAAGACCGTCTAATAGATAGGAGGTGGTTATCCCATGAAGCCGGCCGGCTTTAAACCCAAGGAAGATTTCTCGAAAGATCCCGATCAAGCGCTTGAGCAACTCATGGATAGTTATGGCTCAATTGTCATGCGAACCGCTTATTTCTATATCGGCGATCGGCATCTTGCGGAGGATATAAGCCAGGAAGTATTCCTGCGCGCCTATCGAAAGTGGAACTCGTTCCGGGGAGACAGCACCGTAACAACCTGGTTAACGACGATCACCGTCAACTTATGCAGAGACAAGATGGGCGTTCGGATGTTTACGGAGCAACCAACCGACCCAATTCATATGGAACAAGGGCGAACGATCAGCGTTGAGGATGAGGCTCTAATCAGATTAGAGAAGAGTGAAGTGCTACAGCATTTGCTAATCTTGCCCTTACCATACCAAGAAGTGTTGTATTTGTATTATTATTTGGACCTTGGAACGCGAGAGATCGCGGAAGCGATATCGTCTCCCGAAGGAACCGTGCGAAACAGACTTCACCGGGCGCGCGAGGCGTTGGCTCGGCAGATGAAAAAGGAGGAACCGACCCATGAACGACACGGATCGTAATTTGCGTCAGCAACTTCGAAAGGAGTCGGATGAGATTTTGTTCTCCCCTATGGAATTAAGCGATCAAGCGAAGAGGAAAATACGGCAACTAGCGGTTACGGAAAAGGTAGGTCGTCGATTCGTCTTCCGGAAAAAAACTTGGATCATGGGTGCGGCGGGGCTGGCAGCTGCGTTCATGATCATCGCATGGCTCCCTATGTTGCAGCAGCCGACGGTTCAGGCTCCCGCTGCGAGTCCGATCGAAAGCTCTGTCCCGTCGAACGCTGGAAATGCAGGAACTACCGGATCGGAACTGTCTCAATTGATCACAACCCGGTTGAACACAGCGGAAGAAGCGAAAGCGGCTTTTGGACCGGGCTTGAATGCTCCCACCTATTTACCGGAGGGATACAAGCTTTCGGATATCACGGCGGTGGGGATGAAGGGGGAACCGGCGAGGGACGTGAACTTCACTTATGTTTCGGGTGAGAAAACGATCACCTTCGTTGCTAGCCGAATGCCGGCTGCATTCCCGGAAGATCTGTTTTCTCCTACTCAAGTGAACGGTGTGGATGGATTAGTGTTCGAACAGACAAATCTTACCGAATTATTCTGGGTACAAAGCGACATTCAATACTCCGTTACGGGGAACGTTTCGGCCGATGCTGCGTTGAAGATCGCTGAATCGTTAGAAGGATAAGTGGTGGAATTGCCCTCTAGCAATCGATGTCATCGTTCGCGGAATGATCGAGGAGGAGATTGCATGCCGGGGGCGAACCGCAAGCGGTGACTGACAAAAAAAGCATGGAGCCTCGGCGCACATGCTTTTTTCTTTTATTAAGTCAGCAACAACAGCCTCTTCCCGGTGTCGGAATCAGAACGATAACCAACAATTCAAATAAGACGAGCGGGAGAATAAAGGGAAAGAAGGAAATATGGGCTTTCCCGTCTTTGCCGTTCCTGCGAGCGGAGACGACATTAGACAGATAAACTTTGCCGTTATCGACGTTGACGATTTTACCCTTATACGTCCCGTGAACGGTTTTGATCTTCACGTAGCGATTCAAATACTTTTTCGCAATTTCCTGTTTCTTATATTTATGCAATGCCAAACCTCCTTCGCGATTCAACTAAGATAGTATATGAGGTTCGGTCAACAGAAGTATGGGCGGCTTGTCCTTAGAAATTAAATAGAAGTTAACAAGAACGACCCGATCTCGCTCGATGCGCAATTGGCGTTTATCGTCGAGAGCTTTCTGGGCAAGGAAGGATTGGCGCTCCTTTAGTAGCGCTGTAAGGACGCACATCGATTAGAAAGTAGCGGGCGCCGGTATCCGGCGCCCGCTTTGATATTGCTGAATAGGGTGTGCCCACCAATATTAATTAGATACTTTTGGAAGCTTCGTCAACGTGCTACGATATGGATATTCAGGGGACGTTGCGGTCAGCTAATCGCCTACGCTGGAGGGCAAGGAACTTTACTTTATTACCGGAACGCTCATGACGACAGCGGTGCTACCAAAAAGGGAGAGATTCTAAATGGATGGAACAATAAATGAAAGATTAATAGAGGCAGACATCGATTCGTTGCGACTGGCGATGGAATCGGGTTCGTTAACGTCGGAAGCTTGCGTTCGCTGGTACTTGGAGAGGATTGAACGGCTCAACCCGGAGTTGAGAGCGGTACTGGAAGTCAATCCGGACGCTATCGCTATCGCGGTGGAGCTTGACGAGGAGCGTCGGGAACGCGGTTCTCGCGGACCCCTTCACGGCATCCCGATCTTGCTAAAGGATAATATCGATACAGGCGACCGTATGCATACGAGTGCCGGTTCGGTCGCTCTTGCGGAACATTTTGCAAAGACGGATTCGGTCTTGGCCGCGCAATTAAGAACTGCGGGAACTGTATTCCTCGGCAAGGCGAACATGACGGAATGGGCGAATTTTATGTCGAGCACGATGTGGGCGGGGTATAGCTCCAGGGGCGGCCTGACGCTTAATCCCTACGGCCCCGGCGAGTTATTCGTGGGAGGCTCGAGTTCGGGATCCGGGGCGGCTGTTGCCGCGAATCTTTGTACCGCCGCCATTGGCACAGAAACTTCGGGATCGATCATAAGCCCATCCTCGCAAAACGGACTAGTCGGTCTAAAGCCGACTATCGGGCTCGTAAGTCGAACAGGCATCATCCCGATAACGCATAGTCAAGATTCGGCCGGTCCGATGACGCGTACGGTCAGGGATGCCGCGACCTTGCTCGGCGCCATGACGGCAGCAGATGCAGAAGATACGGCCATGCAAGAGAATGGGCGATTGGCGTATTCGAATTATACGAATTTCTTGGACGCGAATGGATTGCAAGGAGCAAGGATCGGAGTTCCTCGCCATTATTATAGCGGATTGGACGGAGCTCGCGCGGAGATTATCGAGAGGGCGATTATCTTGATGAAGGAACGCGGGGCGATCGTTGTCGACCCGATATCAATGCCTTGCGAGAGTGCGAAGTGGGATTGGGACGTCATGCGGTTCGAGTTCAAAAAAGGGCTGAACGACTATCTGGACAAAGCAGGTCCCGGCGCTTCCGTTCGTTCGTTAGATGAACTCATCGCCTATAACGAAGCGAATCGCGACGTCGCGATGAAATACGGGCAAGACACATTGATCTCTTCCAATGAAACAAGCGGAACATTGACTGAAACGGAGTACGCCGAGAGTTTGCGCCTTAACCTTAAGGTATCCCGGGACCAAGGCATCGACCACGCGATCCGAGAATACCGGCTGGACGCATTGCTGTTCTTAGGGAACGAGGAGGGCCTCGATTTGTCCGCCCGTGCGGGTTATCCTGCTATTACCGTGCCTGGCGGGTATGCAGAAACAGGCATCATTGCTGAAGGCGGCTATACGACCAAAGGCCCGCAGGGAATCACTTTCGTTGGAACCGCCTACAGCGAACCTATGCTATTCCGACTTGCTTATGCCTACGAACAAGCGAGCAAATACCGTTTTGCGCCTACCGATCCGGTTTAGTCTTGATTGCACCACGGCATACCCCAATATTGAGGAGCTTTCCGTAAAATAGAATCATTTAGTTGGTGCTATACTAGGACAACAGCCATATCCGGGGGGAGGATGACGGGTGTTCCAAGTATTGGTAGCGGAAGATGAGATTTGGATTCGGAAGATGATAGTAGACATTATCGAGACTACAGAAGGATTCCAGGTCGTGGGGGAAGCCCGGAATGGCCAAGAGGCATGGGATATGCTTCAGGAGCTATGGCCAACCTTAATTGTGACTGACATTATGATGCCTCAGCGTGATGGATTATGGCTGGTTGAGCAGATTGCGGAGAAGAAACTCCCGATGGAAACGATTATTATTAGCGGTTACGATAAATTCCAGTATGCTCAGCAGGCGATGAAGTATCAAGTTTCCGAATATTTGCTTAAGCCGGTTAAGGAGAATGAATTAAGAGAAGCAATGCAGCGTCTTTACACCCGGCTTGAGGATAACGACAAATGGCATATGTACTTAGTGAAGGTCCAATCTTTCTTGGAAGAACTTGCAACGAGAGAAATGCCTGCTCACCTTCATGATTCGCTCCATAAGCTTCTGGAGTCCGTATGGTCGATTCGCGATGCCTACCCGGCTTATTACGCGGCATTGCTGCGGCTATTGCATAACAATTGGATGGAGCGAATCGGTCATCCTTCGAGCGGGACGAGCCAACATTTTCATGTCGATGATGCCTTGACGATCGAGCAGATCCGGACTCACTTCGACGATCTGCTAAGCCGGTCAATGCAGTTCCCGTCTTCGGAGAGCTATCAGCTGGATAAGAAGGTTATTCGGGAAGTATGCGCCTATCTGGAGCAGCAATACCGTAAGAACGTCTCGCTAACCGAGATGGCCGAGAGATGCCATATGAGCGTCTCGCATTTCTGCAACGTGTTCAAGCGCCAGACGGGGATGACACTTATTAATTACGTTAACAAGATCCGGGTGGAGAAGGTGAAGCAGCTGCTTCTGGAGCCGGATCTCAAAATATACGATATCGCGGATCTGGTCGGATATACGACGATGTCGTATTTCAACCGCATCTTTAAGGAATCGGAAGGCGTATCGCCAAACGAGTACCGTAAGGCGAGAGGAGTATGAGCCTCGGGAGCCGCTTCTCATGGTATAACTACTCGATCAAGTTCAAGCTGACTTTCATGATGCTCGTCAGTTGTATTCTATGTACGTTCGTCACGGGATACCTGATTAACCATAACTACAGCACGGCCGTGCTTCGCGATTATCAAGCCACTTCTGATGAAGCGACAAGCCGGCTTGGCTATCAGTTGGACTATTATCTGGAGCAAGTCGAGCATTCCACCTGGAACATGATCGGCGATTTGAAGATTCAGCAGTGGTTGGAAAAGACCGGCGAGTCCAACCAGGCGAGCATTGCCGAAGTCCAGAATACGCTAGAGAAATACCGGATTTTTAACTCCTGGGATATTGCCGGACTTTGGGTTGTAGCCGGGGACGGAAGAATGGAATCCAGTGTAACGGATATCGAAATTCCGCAGGCGCAATACGCCAATACGACACCTCAAATTTCGATTGTTCGCCAGACCGGATTTTACCGCAATGAGGAATTCCCGTTTATCTCGATCTCGATCCCCATATATAGCGTTAACAATGGACGACTGGTAGGGCATTTGGTTCTGAATCTGCAGTTTATCGAGCTGGAGCGGTTGTTCACGCAGACGAAACTGGGGCAAACGGGAAAATTCTATGTGCTGGACAAGCAACAGAACCGAATGGTGTTCCATCCGAATTCGGCGCTCATCGGCAGGAAGATCACGGAGACCAATCTGTCCGGCATTGATCTAAGCATCAAGGGGAATGCTACGATGCAATCCGTCGACCATACCCGAATGTTGATTGGCACGAGAGAGATGCCAAGCCAAGGCTGGACCATTGTCTCGGTAGTGCCGCTAGGCGAGATGGCTTCCGGACTTAGAGCAGCCGATCGGACCACGATCCTCATGATGGCGGTCATTCTTTTGCTTGTGCTGCTGCTGGTGCCCGTCTTGGCCAGACGGTTCGTATCGCCCATCGGCCGATTGATGACGGCGGTTAACCGGATGGAGCATGGCGATCTGACCGTTAGGACGGAATTCAGGCCCGGACCGGATGAGATCCAAATTCTAAGCATGAAATTCAATCGCATGACGGATCGGCTCGTTACCCTTATCGATGAGGTCATGGAACTATCCAAGAAAGAGATGCATCTGCAAATCAGGCAGAATGAGGCGGCCATACAGGCATTGCAAAATCAGATCAACCCTCACTTTCTGTATAACACGCTCGATATCATTAAAAGTATCGCGTACCTCGAAGGCAATCGGCGCGTCGTTGACATGACGCATAACCTCGCGGATTTCTACCGTTATACGGCGAATGTGCGCGAGAAGGAAGTAACGCTGGCAGAGGAGATTAAGGCGCTGGATCAGTATCTCCATATTATCCATATCCGATTTCCCGAGGAGTTCTCCAGCGAAGTGCTAGTGAACGAGAAATACCATGGCTGCCGGATGGTTAAGCTTACTTTGCAGCCGATTGTGGAGAACGCAGTTAAATACGCGATCGAGCCGCGAGGCGGGAAGGGCGTCATCCGAATCAGCGCATACAGCGAGAATTCCAAGCTGATTATCGAAGTCATGGACAATGGACCCGGCATACCGGATCCGCTGCTGCGGACGCTGCAGGAACGGTTAACGAGAGTCGTATCTGATCCCGACAGCTACAAGGGCGAGGATTCGTATGGTTTGGTCAACGTGCATTCCCGTCTCTACTTGCAATACGGGGAGGGTTACGGTCTGGGGCTGCATGCGTTTGAAGGCAGAGGGACGGTCGTAACGATTACGGTTCCATTTATTCAATAGTTCGGCGAGCGGTGCGGGAGGTTTCCTGCGCCGCTATTTTTATAGCCAAAGTGAAGAAAATAGAATCGAAATGCAGAGGATTGAGAATTCAGGCCGGAGTCTGCTTCGGATAAGATGTAGAGGTAGTAAACAAAGACTTTCGAAAAGGGGAAAGAGAATGAATAGAAAAAAATTAGCTTCTGTGGCATTAACAACGGTTATCTCCACGGCCTTATTGTCCGCCTGCGGCACCAATAACGGAAACGATGCGGGGAATTCGGTAGCGACGGCAGGAGCATCAGCCTCGAACTCCAATGACTCCGGTAAGCAGGTCGAGCTTCGGATCATTAACTGGCGCGTAGAGGATAAAGCCTTCTTCGACCAATTCAATGCCAAGTTCGAAAAGGAAAATCCAAATATTAAAATTCGATACGACGCGACGCCTACCCAAAGTTACGCGCAACTCAAAAACTCGCGCATTGCCGCTAACGAAGTAGACATCGTAGCCGGCGATTACAAGACGATGAACTCCGCCGACCAGCGCGAGCTGTGGATGGACCTATCGGGACAAAGCTTCCTTAGCAGTTATAAGAAGGATGCCTTGGAGAACCTGAGCTATGACGGCAAGCAATACGGCCTGCCTTGGAACAAGGTAAGCCTGGTTGCTTTCTACAATAAGAAGATGTTCAGCGATCTGGGGCAACAAGAGCCCAAGACATGGACGGAGTTCACGGCGTTGCTGGATAAGATCAAGGCCGGTGGCATTGATCCGATTCTCGTAGGAGGCAAGGACGGCTGGCCAATGCAGCAAATCGTCCATACGCTGGAGCCTTCCATCGTGCGCGGGGCGAAGCCGGACTTCTACGGCAAAGACAATGCGAATGTGATGGCGCTCACGAGCAAGTTCACCGATCCGGAATGGGTAGAAGTGTTCACGAAGTTCAAGACGCTCAGCCAGAACTTCCAGAAGAACGCCCTCGGCCTCGCTTATGGACAAGCGCCGGGACTGTTCGCGCAAGGCAAAGCGGCTATGATGATCGACGGCACGTTCAGCCTCACTCAGATTAACGATGCGAAGCCGAATTTCGAAGTGGGTACTTTCATGATTCCGGCTACGGACGATGAGGCCAAGAATAAGATCGGTTATGCCAAGATCGGCGGAGCCTGGTTCATCGCGAATAATTCGCCGAACAAAGAGGCGGCTATGAAGTATCTCGAAGCGTTCAGCCAGAAAGACAATTACCAGCTCTACATCGATACGGTCAACCAATTCCCGGTTATGGACGGCATCACGATGAAGGATCCGCTTGCTCAACAAATCAATGATCAGCTATCCGCGAAGGATGCAGTGGACCAGTTCACCAACATTCAGAACTCGGGCTCCACTTATGATCTGGATCTTCTCAATCAGCTCGCAACCAGCGATCTGAAGCCGGAAGAGGCAGCGCAACAATGGCAGAAGAATTATGAAGACAGTAAGGCTAACTGGAAATGATTCGGCATACAAGTCCCGCGGACTTCGCGGGACTTGTAATTACACATTTTGTAACTACACATAAGGAAGGAGTGGAATGATGGTCAAGACTTACCGTTCATGGGCACCTTGGATGGCCATATTGCCGGCGCTGCTGCTGTTTTCCGTCTTTAAGATTTATCCAGCGCTCGGCACGCTCTTTTTCTCGATGACGGACTTTAACGGCAACATTGATCATTTCAGCTGGATCGGTCTGAGAAATTATAAGAACGCTCTTACGATTAACTTCGATGACTTGACGAATGCGATCGGCATCTCGTTTACGTTTGCTTTTTTCACAACGGTTATTCAGAACATCCTAGGCGTGGCTCTGGCCGTATTGGTCAATATGAAGATCCGCGGCAGGAACGTGTACCGCTCGATCTTGTTTATGCCCAACGTCCTAGGGGTCGTCATCATCGGTCTCATATGGACGCTTATCTTCGACCCGTATTCCGGACCGGTCAATCAGATCCTAGGTCTGTTCGGCACTAGCTCCAGCATGCTTGGGGATTCGCAACTGTCGCTGTCGCTCGTTATCCTCGTTCAGGTATGGACGTCGGTAGGATATGCGATGGTCCTGTACCTCGCCGGGCTTCAAGGCATCTCCCAGGATATTTATGAAGCGGGAAGTATGGACGGAGCGGTAGGCTGGAGAGCTTTCCGGTACTTGACCCTTCCGCTGCTACAGCCGATTATCGGCGTTAACATTCTGCTGAGCATTATCGGAAGCTTGCGCGTGTTCGACCTCATTCTCATCCTGACGAACGGCGGACCGAATGATTCCACGATGACGCTAGGCATGTTCGTCTTCAAGACCATCTTCGATTCGAACGGAACGCAAGGTTACGCATCTGCTCTTGGCATCATTCATTTCCTGGTTATATCCATTGTCGTCGTCATTGTACAGACGTACATGCGCAGACGGGAGGAGAAGCTCTCTTGAGATTAACGGCAAAGCTCCCTTATACCTTTGTTCATGTCATCTTGGTCTTGTTCAGCTTGTGCATGCTGCTTCCGATTCTAATGATCGTAAATATCGCGCTGAAGACCAATACCGAATTCCTGAATTCGCCGTTATCCATCGCCTCGTCTTTGAACTTCGATAACTTCGCCGAAGCGTGGAAGCAAGGCGATATGGTCACGAACTTCAAGAACAGCCTGCTCTATACCGGATTCTCTACGGTGCTGACTTGCCTGGTAGCGGCACTCGCGGCTTATCCGATCTCACGTAAGCATATTCGAGGCACGGGATTCCTGCTCGGGTTGATCGGCATCACGCTGTTTCTTCCGGATGGGATAGTCCCCATGCTCTTCTTCATGAAATATACGGCTTTGCTGAATACGTACACAGGGTATATCCTGCTCAGCTCCGGCATTAATATGGCGTTGATGGTGTTCATTCTGGTTGGTTTCGTCAAAAACATTCCGGCAGAGCTCGACGAAGCGGCAGCACTCGACGGATGCGGCTATTTCCGTTACATTCTGACGATTATCATGCCATTGTTGAAGCCGGCCCTTACGACCGTGGCCATGCTTAAGATTATTAATGTCTGGAATGACTTCATTAATCCGTACCTATATCTGACGGATAAAGAGAAGCGTCCGCTCACTTCGGGCTTGTATTTGTTCGTCGGGGAGTTCTCGACCGATTGGACCGTTCTTGCGGCAGGTATCGTTATCGTGGTCACTCCGCTCGTGCTCGTCTACCTGTTCCTGCAGAAATATATTATAAGCGGGGTTAGCAGCGGCGCGTTGAAAGGCTAGGTTAATAGCATTACACAACAATGATTAGGAAGGTGAGGTTCATCTATGATCCCGCAATTCAAATATTCTCCCGGTCCCGTACTCGTGCCTCAGCCCGGTTGCGATTGGGCAAGCAAAATGGTGCTGAACCCTGCCATTATCCAAGATCCGGACAGCAGCCGTCTGCACATGCTCTTCCGCGCGACCGGCCCGTGGCCCGAGGCGCGCAAGGAAGGCTCTTATGATCCGTATCCGATCTTTCTCGGTTATGCATATAGCGATGACCGGGGCGAGAACTGGTCGGCGGACTTTAGCCGCCCGGCGTTGGCTCCGGCATTGAAGCAAGCGAAAGAAGAAATTTATATTACCGATATTAGAGGCGAACGCGTCCGTAATTACGCGAACGGTTGTATTGAGGATCCTCGCATATTCCCCGTCGAGGACGAACTGTACGTCTCGGTAGCCTGCCGGATGTTTCCGCCGGGACCTTACTGGATGTTGGATCAGGATCCGCCGATCGAAACCCGATATGACTATATTCCGTCCTGGGTGCATGAACAGGACACGCCGTTCCACCAAGCGGCCCGCACGAACAACACGGTTACGGTGTTGTTCAAGCTGGATCTGGCTAAGCTGACGGCGGGGCAATATGAAGATGCGTTCACCTACGTTTGCCCTTTGACGGACGGTAGCCGAAGCGATAATCGCGATGTGTTCCTATTCCCACAGCGAATGCAGATAGATGGGAGACCGCAATACGTAACGCTGCATCGTCCGATGACGCCAAGCGCTTTCCCGGGTGGAGACGCTGTATCGACGCCCTCGATCTATATAGCCGCTGCGGAGCGGCTGGAAGACTTGGCAACGGATCAAGCCGTCCATCAGTTGCTGGCTTCCAGCATTCTGGATTGGGAGGAGAACCGGATCGGGGCCAGCTGGCCTCCTATTGCGATCAAGGACGAGGAGTGGTTGATCTCCTATCATGGCAAGAAGGATGCCGAATTCGGGTATACGCAGTCGTTCATGATTGCCCGGAACGTTCCGGGTTCGTTTCCCGAGATTATTCACCGCTGCCCGGATCGCCTTATGTATGCTCAGCAGGAGTGGGAGCTTCCTACGGATTATCCGACGCCATGCCTGTTCACGACGGGGGGAATCGTGGTGGGCGACGAGCTGATCATGGCTTATGGCGCCGCCGATCAGAAGGTAGGCATCTCATGGGTTAACTTCGAGTCGCTGATTGCTTACGTCAAACGCTTCGACGCGCAAGGAGGCAGTCTCGCTCATGTATAACATCATCGTTTATGGCGCTACAAGCGCAGGCGTTGCGGCAGCCGTTCAAGCTGCCCGCCTTGGCCGGAAGGTCCTCCTGATCGCGAATACCGAACATATCGGAGGAATGACCAGTTCGGGGCTTGGCGCAACCGACATCAATAACCGCCGGGGGATCGGCGGGATTGCCCGGGAATTTTACGGACAGGTGTACCGTCACTATGAGTCTGCGAAGAGTTGGGTTAGTCAGACGCCCGAGACTTACGATCGGCTGTTGGGAACCCGATTCTGGTTCGGACGCGATGAAGAGCTTAAGATACGCTGGATGTTCGAGCCGAAGGTGGCTACCGCAATCTATCTGAACATGTTGACCGAGGCTGGCGTGGAGGTCATCCGGAATGAGCGGCTTGCGCTTGGCGCGGAGGACGCCGTCGAGAAGAAGGACGGGCGGATTGTCGGTATCCGGATGGAGAGCGGTAAGGTCTACGCTGCCGATCTCTATATAGATGCCGGTTATGAAGGGGACCTGATGGCGCTGGCAGGAGTCTCGTATACGACAGGCCGCGAAGCTAACTCGCAGTATGGCGAGAAGACGAACGGCGTCTTCGACAACGGCCCGCTGGAAGGCGGAGGAGTCAGCGCGTATCATGTAAGCGGGGATCCGGATAGCGGCCTGCTTCCTTACGTCCTGCCGAATAGTCCGGGCGAGAAGGGAGAAGCGGATCATCGCGTACAAGCGTATTGCTATCGATTCACGTTAAGCTCCGATCCGGACAATCGGCTGCCGATCGAGAAGCCGGAAGGATATGATCCGAAGCATCACGAGCTGTTAGCCCGTCGGTTCGCCGTGAACCCGAAGCTGACGCTGGACGATATTCTGACGCTTACGCCGATTCCGAACCGGAAGACGGATACGAATCATGTCGATTTCGTCGGGGCTAACTATGCTTACGCGAATGGCCATTACGCGGACAGAGAGCGGATCGAAGCGGAGCATAGGGCATTCACGCTCGGAACGCTATGGTTCCTGGCTAATGACGAACGGGTACCTGAGCTTGTCCGCGCCGATATGCGCGGATGGGGACTCGCAGCCGATGAGTTTACGGACAACGGCGGGTTTCCCGTGCAGATCTATGTGCGGGAAGGGCGCCGGATGGTAAGCGACTATGTCATGACGGAGATGTCTGTGAAGCAACGAACCGCGCCGGAATCGGTCGGGCTCGGCACTTATTATTTCGACTCTCACTACGTATCTCATTATGCTAGAGACGGACTGGTTCATCTCGAGGGTACCTTCTGGGAGGATGATGAGCTTCTCTATCCGATCAGCTATCAGTCGATCCGTCCGAAGCGGGAGGAATGCACGAATCTGCTCCTGCCCGTGACGCTGTCATCCTCGCATGCGGCCTACGGTTCCATCCGGATGGAGCCTGTCTATATGGTGCTGGGGCAATCCGCGGCGATCGCAGCCTCGCTATGCTTGGAGCTTGGCGTAACGGTTCAAGACCTGCCGTACGAAGTGCTTCGAGCCAAGCTGCTGGAAGCGGGTCAGGTTCTGGACGCCGAGCCTTCAATGTGGATAATGTAACGCTGTCGATTCGTTAAAGAAAATAAGGCTGTCCCCTCTTAATGAGGGGGCAGCCTTATTTTCTTTATAAAGATCTCGTATAATATGGAATAAAATGAAATCTTACCGCTCTTTTCCCGTATTACTATAAACTTGCCTAAGGAGGTTAATAATGAGAATGAAACAAAATGGGATGCTGACTGCCGCACTTGTAGCAGCCTTGCTCGTTCCGACGGAGGCGATCGCGGCCGAACCAAGCCAGGGACAAGCCTACGTGGAAACGCAAAAGGCGGTGGCGGAGAAAGCTGCTCTGCTTACGGGAACCTACGGAACGACAAGCGTACAATACGCCTTGATCGATCAAGGAAGGATCCTCGTATCTGGCCAATCCGGAAAGAACGACGAAGAAGGAAAGGTGCCGCTGACGGCAAAAACGACGTACGGTACAGGTTCGACAAGCAAGATGTTCACGACGGCTGCCGTGATGAAACTGGTGGACGATGGCAAAATCGACTTGGATAACCCGGTTACGGCATACGTCCCCGAGTTTAAGATGAAGGACGAACGTTACAAGGAAATCACGACTCGCATGCTGCTGAATCACTCTTCCGGTCTTCAAGGTTCTTCGTTCGCCAACTCTTTCTTATTCGAAGACAACGATACTTACGTCCATGATCGCCTACTGGAGCAATTGGCCGACCAAACGTTGAAGGCGGACCCGGGAGCGTACTCGGTTTACTGCAACGACGGTTTTACGTTAGCCGAAATTATAGTGGAAAGAGTCAGCGGCACGGGCTTTTCGGCCTATATCCATACAAATTTCACTGAATCGCTCGGCATGGCCGATACGAAGACGCCCCTGGATAATACGGACGGATTCGGCATGGCAGCCACTTATTTCCCGGTTTATCAAGGGCAGCTGCCAACCGAGACGATTAATGCGATCGGCGCGGGCGGTATCTATTCGACGGCGGAGGACCTGGTCCGGTTCTCGCAAATCTTCAGCGGGCAAAAAGAGGGTATCCTCTCCGACGAGTCGGTGGAGGCCATGGAACAAGCCGAGTATAACAACGGCATGTGGCCGGACGAAGCAGACAACTCTTTCGGCTTCGGGCTAGGCTGGGACAGCGTCGACCTGTACCCGTTCGACGAATACGGCATTCAGGCGGTAGCCAAAGGCGGAGACACGATTCTCTATCATGCAGCGCTAGTCGTACTTCCCGAGGAAAATATGGCGGCAGCCGTTCTATCCTCCGGAGGATCCAGCTCGACCAATCAGCTGCTGGCGAACGAAATGCTGCTGCACGCACTTAAGGAAAAAGGCGAGATCGCGGAGTTCAAGCACGAAAAGTCGTTCGGCGAAGCGGCGAAAGCGGTTATGCCGGAGGATGTGCCGAACTATGCGGGCATGTACGGCTCGACGAATCAGTTGATTCAGGTCGACATTGCCAAGACCGGCGAATTGTCGGTATCCCTGCCTCTCATGCCAAACCTGCCGGCGGAAAAGTACGTCTATACGACGGACGGCTCGTTCATGAGCGAGGATGGTACGGCCAAGGTCAGCTTCGTGACGGAAGAGAACGGTCGTACCTACATTTGGGTAAGAATGTATGCTTCGTTGCCGAATCTGGGCCAAACGGCGCTGTCGCATTATTCCGCGGAGAAACTCTCGGCCAATGAAATCACGGACGCGACGGCGGCGGCTTGGGAGAAGCGCGACGGCAACAAATATTATCTCGTAAACGAGAAATATACGTCGCTGGCGTATCTGCTGTTGCCGGCCCTACAAATCGATTTGCTCGAAGAAGCTCCCGGTTACGTCAAGGACAAAAAAATAACGGGACCAGACACGGCGGCGAGTGACCTGCAAATTCCGATGGTCGGCGGAAGAGATACGATGGAGTATCGATTCTTGATGCAGGACGGCGTGGAATATCTCGAAGCCGCCGGCAGTCTGTATGTAAGCGAGGACGCGTTAAAGCCCATCTATGCCGGCAAAAAATCGTTGGCAACGATTCCGCGGAGCGGCTTGGCCAAATGGTATACGATTCCCGAAAAGGCGGCGGGCAAGACGATGACGGTGAAGCTGCCGGCAAAAGGCTCGTTTACCGTGTACGACGCGAACGGCGCATTAGTCAACTTCAGCGTAATCAGCGGCAACAATAAAGTCGTTCTGCCTCAAAAAGGCGTCCTTATTTTCGCGGGAGAAGCGGGATCGGCATACAACGTTTCACTGAAATAATTCTTAATCATATAAGCTTCTCGGAATATTCTCTATAGCGGAGGACTTGCCAGGTTCGGCGGTCCTCCTTTTTTTACGGCGTTTAATTGCAGATATCTATGTCAGGAGCAGGCACCGAAGGATTATCAGCGGGTAACCTGTTCACAACGCTAAGGAAGTGCAAATGCCAATGGAAACAGGAGGGGCTATACTGCATCCAATCAGTTATCAGTTGAAGATGGCACGGGATTGGTGTATCGAAATCTTGGAGATATGTCCAGCAGAGAGTGTCGACGTTCAGTTGAAAGCCTTCAACAATACGATTCGCTGGCAGACGGGGCATATCCTTTCGGTAGCTGAACGGATGTTGTTCCATGTCCCTCCATCGACGGGAATGCTGCCTTCCGCATTCACAAAGTGGTTCGATTCGGGATCGAGGCCGAGCGATTGGGTAGAACAGCCTCCTTCTCTAACGGAGTTGATTACGATGTTGAGAAGTCAGCAAAAGCGTATTCTTGACATTGCCCCAGAGGAATTTGACAGCATCTTGGATGCCCCTTACTACGGCTTTTCTAATTACGGCGAGATCGCAGGATTTGTCATTGTTCATGAAGCCTTCCATGTAGGGCAGATCGTTGCGATGATGCGCGCGTAACCAATGGGAACCGATTATACTCGATAAAGGACAAGCATCCGAAAGACATAATTGGTTAAGGCCAATGCCGCCTAAAGTGCCGCAACCATAAAATCTATAGCTATAGCAGACGAACATTCCACCAAGCGTACCGCAACCATAAAATCTATAGCTAGAGCGCACATGCACCCGACCAAACGTATCGCAACCATAAATTTTATAGCTGGAGCGGACGTGCACCTAACAAACGTACCGCAACCATAAATTTTATAGCTGGAGCGATCGAAAAAACCAAAATGATTCCGCAGTTCGGCGAAACCTCACTCACGGTAACACTGCAAGGACCCAACAAAAAACCCACATCCGCGCGCCGATAAGGCAACGAGGATGTGGGTTTGTTCTCTTAAGAATTAACCTTCAAGAAGAAGGGTTTCCGGATCTTCGAGCATTTCCTTGATCTTCACGAGGAATTGCACGGCTTCGGCGCCGTCGACGATTCTGTGGTCGTAGGAAAGCGCGATGTACATCATCGGGCGGTTCTCCATGCGAGTCGCGTCGAGCGCAACAGGACGAAGCTGGATTTTGTGCATGCCGAGAATTCCGACTTGCGGTGCGTTAAGGATCGGAGTGGACAGCAGGGAACCGAATACGCCGCCATTCGTGATCGTGAACGTTCCGCCTTGAAGCTCGGACAATTCCAGGGTATTGTTACGGGCTTTGCCGGCCAATTCAACGATCGTACGCTCGATCTCGGCGAATCCGAGGCGATCCGCTTCGCGAAGTACCGGAACGACGAGTCCTTCTTTGGCGGATACGGCAATTCCGATGTCGTAGTACTTCTTGACGATGATATCTTCGCCGTTGATTTCCGCGTTCAGATGCGGGAATGCTTTCAACGCGCCGACGACCGCTTTCGTGAAGAAGGACATGAAGCCTAAGCCGACGTCATGCTTCTCTTTGAACGAATCCTTGCGGCGTTTGCGAACTTCGAGAATGGCGGTCATATCGACTTCGTTAAAAGTCGTAAGCATCGCCGCGGTTTGCTGGGCTTCGACCAAGCGCTTAGCTATCGTCAGGCGGCGGCGCGACATGCGTTTGCGCTCTTCCGGCTTATTCGAATTCGAAGTCGGTTTGTCCACGGCCGGTTTAGCGGCGGCAGCGGCAGGTTGCGCAGCAGCAGGCGCGGATCCAGCGGATTGCACGTCGCTGGAATGAATGCGTCCGATCGGATCGCGAGCAGAGACAGCGTTCAGATCGATGCCTTTTTCCCGAGCGAGCTTCCTAGCCGCGGGAGTCGCGAGCGTAGAGTTAGCGTCGACGCTGTTCACTGCGGCAGCAGGTGCGGCTGGCGTCGCGACCGGAGCGGCGACTTGAGCCGGTGCCGGAACGCTTTCTTTTTGCGGAGCTGCAGCCGGTGCATTCGCTTTAGGAGCTGCGGCTTGGCCGGCTTCGCCGATTCTGCCGACGGCTTCGCCGATTTTCACGTTGTCGCCCTCGTTCATCAGGATTTCAGTAATAACGCCGTCTTGCTCGGCGCTGATCTCCAAGTTTACTTTGTCGGTTTCCAGCTCCAGCAGAAGGTCGCCTTGACTGACGGAGTCTCCTACCTTGACGATCCATTTCGAAATCGTTCCTTCGGTAATGGATTCGCCCATCGCTGGTACTATAATGTCATGCATTGCTGTTTACCTCCCGGTTTTAATGGCCGCTTTCTTCTTCTGGACCAATGCTTGATTGATAATGAATTGTTGCTCGAAGCTATGGATTTGCTGATATCCGCTCGCAGGGCTCGAACGTTTAGGACGTCCGTTGTAGCCTACCGTGGCGTCTTTCTTGGACTCGAGCAACTCGCGGATGCGAGGTTCCATGTAGCTCCATGCGCCCATGTTCTTCGGTTCTTCTTGAACCCATTGGACGTCAATCAAGTTCGGGAAGCGATCGATGATCGCTTGAACCTCTTGCTGCGGGAATGGATACAACTGCTCGATACGGACGATGTGCAGCCAATCGCGGTTGACGTCGGCCGACTTGTCGAGCTCTTCCGCCAAATCAATGGCGACTTTACCCGTGCAAAGAACCAGTCTTTCCACGCGTTGCGGATTTTCTCCGAGCCCCGGCTGCTCGACGACGGTTTGGAATGAACCTTCGCTTAACAGAGAAGCGGGGGAAGCAACGTACGGGTTGCGAATCATGCTCTTGGGAGCCATAACGACTAGCGGACGTGCCGACTCCGTATTCATGATGGAAGCCTGCCTGCGAAGCAAGTGGAAATATTGGGCAGCGCTGGACAAATAAGCGACAGTCCAGTTCTCCTCGCCGGACAATTGGAGGAATCGTTCCATCCGCGCGCTGGAGTGCTCCGGCCCTTGACCTTCGTATCCGTGCGGCAACAGCATGATCAAGCCGGAGCGTTGCGTCCACTTGGACTGTCCGGCGGAAATGAATTGGTCGATCAGGACTTGAGCCGCATTCGTGAAGTCTCCGTACTGCGCTTCCCAGATGACCATCGTTTCGGGAGCGTACACGTTGTATCCGTATTCCAAGCCAAGCACGCCGGCCTCGGACAACGGGCTGTTATGAATGGCGAAGGACGCTCGAGCTTCCGGCAATTCATGTAACGGGGAGAATGTATCGCCCGTCTCGGAATCGTGAAGGACGAGATTCCGGTGCGCGAAAGTTGCCCTCTCCACGTCCTGCCCGCTCAAGCGAATCGGAGTACCGTCCGCCAAGATGGATGCGAACGCGAGCGTTTCGGCATGGCCCCAATCGACCTTCTCGCCATCGTTCAGCGCATCTGCGCGCCGTTCGAGAATACGTTGCAATTTTCCGTAAACCTTGAAAGTTTCGGGCCATGTCAGCAAGCCTTTGTTGATTTGGCGGAGCTTCTCCATGGAGACGGCGGTCGCAGGCTTGGCTTCGCCGGGATTGTACACCGTCGGATGAGACTGATGGACGGGATCCTTGTGCTCTTGCCCTTTAACTTGCTCGTAAGCGGTTTTCAGCTTGTTCTGTACGTCGCGTTTGATTTGCTCCGCGCCTTCCGCCGAAAGAGAGCCGTCGCGAACGAGTTTGTCCGCATACAGGCGGCTTACAGGCAGGTGCGCTTTGACTTTTTTGTAAATCAACGGCTGCGTCGTTTCCGGATCGTCAGTTTCATTATGACCATATCGGCGATAACCGATCAAGTCGATCAGGAAATCCTTCTTGAACAGGGTCCGATATTCGCTGGCCATACGCGCCGCGGCGATGCAAGCTTCCGGATCGTCGGCGTTGACGTGGATAATCGGAATTTCGAAGCCCTTGGCCAAGTCGCTGGCGTAATGAGTCGAACGCGAGTCGTGGCTCTCCGTCGTGAAGCCGATCCGGTTGTTCGCGATGATGTGGATCGTTCCGCCGCTCGTATATCCTCTAAGGTTATTGAAGTTAAGCGTCTCGGCAACGATGCCTTCGCCGGAGAATGCCGCATCGCCATGCATGACGATGGAAGCAGCAAGATCAAGGTTTTGCACCGGATATCCGGGTTTGCTCCGGTCTTCTTGCGCCGCGCGGGCGAATCCGCCGACGACCGGGTTTACGTACTCGAGATGGCTTGGATTGTTGGCTAAGGTCAGGCGAGTTTCCGCCGTTTCGCCGGTTTGGATGGAACGGTTAGCTCCCAGATGGTATTTCACGTCTCCGGTCCAGCCGTAGTTGATGCCGATCGAACCTTCGGACGGAATGAGATTCTTGTTCGGAGAATGATGGAACTCCGAGAATATATTGCCGTATGGCTTGCCCAACACATGGGCAAGCACGTTCAGACGACCGCGATGCGCCATGCCCATGACGATGTGGCGAGCGCCGTCGTTCGTAAGCTCGTGCACGATTTCGTCCGCAAGCGGAATAAGCGCTTCGATCCCTTCGGCGGAGAAACGCTTCTGTCCGACGAACGTGCGTTGAAGGAAATCCTCGAATTGTTCCGCTTCGAGCAACTTCCGGAGCAACGCTTCGCGTTCGGAGGCGAGCAGTTTATTGGATGGGATAACGGTTTCCGCGCGATGGTTCAACCATTTGCGTTCCGCTTCGGAGTGTACGTGGCCGAATTCGAAAGCGATCGGTCCCGTGTAAATCTCCCGCAACTTTCCGACGGCTTCCCAAGCGTTCTTGAACGCATAAGGAGCATCCTCCCAAACGCATTCGGGCGGAAGCTTCGTTAGATCCGCTTCGGTTAAACCGTACGTGCCGGGCTCGATCATCTCGGAGCTTGCTTTAATGCTAAGGCCGAGCGGATCGATATCGGCGGCAAGATGGCCGAAGGCGCGTATATTCCAGGCCAACTGGCCGGCAGCTATTGCTTTCTTAAGTAACTGGGTATCCGTCGGTGCGGAAGCTGATCCGCCTTGCTGCTGCGCAGGTTCCGATGCAGCGATTCCCGATTCGGTCCGTGGCGGAGCACCGTATTGCGCGAATAAATCGCGATACTGCGGGCTTACCGAGTCCGCATTCTGTAAGTAAATATCGTATTGCTCTTGGATGTAGCCTAGATTAGGGCCGAAAAATTGCTGCCATAGTCCTTGCATCTTTTCATTGTCGTCAGACATTGTGCATCCCTCTGCATTCATGTTAGTCATACTCGGGTGCCAACTATGAAGCCTTGCGCACCTGATTCCATTCTAAAGCATTTTTATGTTCGGAAATAGACATTATTATGCATTAGAATGATCTAATAAGTAGATCGATCCGTAAATTCCCTCAATAAAGATAGATTGCGCCATTCGGACGGATTTGACTCTCCCGATTTTTAGATCCGGCGAACGGCTTTTGTTTCGATAACTGGATGATTGTGTAAAAAAATACAGGGTGATATAGTTGGTATACAGATGCTCTTATCGATTAAGGGTGGTGACAGGATGATTTATTCCGCAGGTTTGTATCCCGTCGGGTATTATTCGGCAAGAACGGTCAATAACGCCGTACCGCCGGTAACTCCTTACATGCCGACTCCGTTTAACCAAACGGCGTTCTGGCAGCCTATGGCTTCGGGAGCTTGGCTAAAGCCTCCTTCTAAGTCTTATTCTCAACCTTTCGAACAAATCGCGAAAACGGCGGCGTCTGTGATCGCTAATTTTCTTAAATCCGTACAGACCGTACAAGCCTCGGCGAAAGATATTTTGCAGAAAAACACCTCGGCCCTGCAATCGAGAGAGGCCGACTCGTCCGATCGATCTTCGATATGGGGAGCGGCTCAGAGCGGGGCAACCGTAAAGTCTTATCAAGTGAAGGTACAGTCTCTTGCCCGGGCGCAAACGAATATCGGTTCGGATCTGGACAAGGAAGATCTCACGTCGATTCAGAGCGGGACAAATCGGTTCAAGCTGACGATCGGCGGCAAATCCTCAACGATAACGAGTAATATTTCCTCGACGGATACGAACGAACAGGCGTTAACCAAGCTGAGGAACGCTATTAACGATGCGAAGACGGGAGTAACCGCCGTTATCGTATCCGATTCGAATGCCGGAACCCGTAGACTTGAGCTTAGAAGCGACGCGACGGGGGCGGGCAGTCGGTTCGAGATCGCGGACGAGGTCGGCGATGCTGCGGCGAAAAGCGGGATCGTTTCGGCAACGACGACGGCGTCGGACGCCGAATATTCGGTTAACGGAGGCGCGACGCAAACCTCGGGTTCCAATATGATCGAGCTGGAGAAGGGAAAAGCTAGCGCTACATTGCTCAAACCGACTACCGATGCGGTCGAGGTTCGAATCCGTCCGGACGAAGGTCAAGTGACGAAGCAGATCGGAAAGCTCGTGTCCGACTACAACGCCATGCAGGAACGGCTGAGCGAAGCCGGGGGATATCTGAGCCCGGCGGTGAAGAGAAGCTTCGATCATTCGATCGATTCCAACTCGTTCGAGCAGATCGGCATCGTCGGACGAAATTCCGACGGATCTCTCAGGTTCGACGCGACGAAGCTCTCGGCTAGCTTGGAGCTTAACTTCGAGCGAACGAGCAAAGCATTGGCCGGCTTTAACGGATTGGCCCAAAGCCTGGAAAAGGCGACGGCCCGGTTCAACGACATTCCGGCGAGCAGTCTTCTTAATAAGCAAATGCGCGATATGCAGCAATTCGCGTCTTATCAAGCATCCATGCAGCAAGTTTTGCAGATTCCGGCCAAGGGCTTATTGTTGAACGGCATCATCTAATTGGAATATGGAAACGAATCCGATAGCGGATAACCGCCGATTAGGCGTTCCGCGCGAAGAAACGCGCCTCTTTCAGTAAACATTGGTAATCACGCCTAAGGCGAAATCCGATGAATATGGAAAGAGGCGTTTTCGTTCTGATAGATTTTCCGAAGTTATGGCATCTAGGGTAATGGAATCGGAGGGAGGACGCCATGAAGCCGTTATCGATAACGTTCCCGGAAGTCGACGAAAATACCGAAGAGCCGGATGATCGACAACTCGTCGCAAGAGCCCGCGAGGGAGATCATGCCGCGTTCTATGATCTGGTCAGGCGCCACCGGGCCAAAGCATGCGGCATTGCGCGTTCTATGATGCAGGACGAACATTTGGCCGAGGATATCGTCCAGGAAGCCTTGGTGAGAGCTTTTCTTAGGCTGGGAACCCTCGTCGACGGCAATCGGTTTCTTCCGTGGTTTCATCGCATCGTGAGAACGCAAGCGTGGATGAAGCTGCGAAGAGGAGGGCGGTACCGCCGGGAAATGCCGTTTTCCGGGCTGATCGCTCCTACTGCTACGGGGGTCGATTCCGATAGGGGGCATTGGGAGAGTTTAGACCGCGTCTTGTTCCATATGCGTCGGCGTTCGGAGGAACGAATCCGGATCTCGGGAGATCCGTCCGAGGAACTTCTTCGCAAGGAGATGTTGGATACGATCGGCGGCTTGTTGGTTTGTCTGAGCGGCAAAGAACGCGAGATTTTCGAGGCGCATTTTTTCGGAGAATTGTCGCCCAAGGAAATCGCCGAGCTTTTCCGGATAACGCCGGCGAACGTGTACAACAACATTTCCCGGGCTAAAGCGAAGCTTCAGAACGAGCGGCTACGGGTCTACGTTAACGGTTACGTGCGGCAGCGTCGGACTCGCGGGCTGCCGGTCAAAAAAATCCTCGATGTTTCCATTATCCATTTTAATTAGCGACGGAGGAGATCAAGGCAATGGAAGCGATGATGATTTGGCAGGAACGAGTGGCCATCGACGGAGTAAAGAAACGTTTACGCGTTCGAGACGGTCAAACGACGGTTGATCCGCATGTCGCGGAAGCGGGAACTTACGCGGTGTTTAAACATGAAGATCCTAGTGAAGCTTTCGAGTCGTTTATCAAGCGAATATACGAAGAATGGTTCACCAAGACGATGTACGTTCCGGGCCCCTATTATGTAGAAGCGCGTGGCGAAAAGGGGCCAGATGAACAATCCGCGGACGAGGTATGGATTCCAGTCGATTATACGAAACCTGCCCATTGCGGAAGCTATCAGAATAGTTGGACGACGATCGCGCAGGCGCTGAGGGAAGCGATTAAGTTTACTCCGAAGAAGGAGCTGTCGTTGGTCGACGTCATGGGCTATACGGGACACGCCTTCCGGATCAACATTAACGGAAACAACGTGGATCCTGCGGGTCCGACCGCATGGGATTGGGGACCCGTGCTCGAAAAAGATTTGCTCCGGTTGGGCATCCGTTGCTCATACGTGGGCGAGCCGAATTATACGCCACCGACGCCGGAGCTTCTCGGCCAAGCCATCGAGAAAGTTCAATCGAGCCTGGACCGCGGTATTCCTGCCGTGGCCTGGGACTTGTTGATCCCGGAATTCGGCGTTATCTACGGATATGACGACGACAAACAGGAGCTCCACGTAAAGGACGTCAGCGGCGAAGGTGTTTTACCGTACGCCAAGCTCGGACGCGGTCAGGTCGGCGAACTGTTCGTGCTGACGTTTGACGGATTCTTCGAAACGGATAAGAGAACGGTTTTAGTCGAAACGCTCGAATCGATAGTCGAACATGCCCGCGTCCGCTATCATCTTCATTCCGAACCTCCGTTCCAGAACGGACTTGACGCATACGATGCTTGGATCGAAGCCTTCCGCAAAGGTACGGTCGATCCCTTCGGCAATGCCTATAACGTCGCGGTCGTCTGCGATTCGCGCGCTTACGCGGTTCGGTTCTTGCAGGAACTTCAACAGAGATGGGACGGCGACTCGCGGGAAGAGCAAGAAGTATCGAGGCTAGCCGCGCTGGCGGAGAATCATTATCGGGACGTATTCAACGCTCTGGTCCGATTGCCGTCGTTGTATCCATTCCCGCAGGGAGGCAATCCTAACGTGGAAGCGAACGCGGCCTATTCGATCGATTATCTGGAACGAGCGCGGGAAGCCGAGAGGCAGGGAGTGGAGACTCTGGAGAGTATGCTTAAGCTACTCAAATCCCACCCGTAGCAGATTCGGATTCATGCGCCATCTCATGGAATAACGCTAGCCGTTTACGTTGCTTCTTAGGACGTAAGCGGCTTTTTCGCTAGGCGTTACGTATGTTACAATAGCGGCGAGAGAACAGCCAATAACCGCTGCAGGAGGCACAATCGTATGAACCATTTCGGCTCGGTCGCGATTCCCGTGTTGCTTATCGGATTAATTATGTATCGCCGAATCCGAAGATCGATCGGGTTTCAGAAATACAGCGCGAGAAGAATGAAATTTCGCATCGGGATATTCGCGGTGATCGGCGTGCTGCTGATAGCTACAGGGTTTTCCCACCCGATCCGGTACATCGCGGACGCGGCAGGCATCGCGATCGGAGCCGTGCTTGCTTACTTGGCCATTCGTTATTCCGAATTCGAGCGGAGTGGCGATGGCAATCTGTACTATAACACGCACACGGGCATTCAAGCGGCCGTTGTCATTCTGTTCGTCGGCAGGCTGGCTTACCGACTAATCTTCATGTACGACGGATCGACGCCGACTGGCTCGGGTCAGGAATTTACGCAGCAATTTTCCTCCGATCCGTGGACGGCAGCGATATTTTTCATTCTGGTAGCCTATTACTTGGGTTACTACGTGTTCCTGTTGCGGCAGGAAAAGCATTATAGTTTAAAGGAACTCTGATACCCTAACCGTGGAAGCCCCTTCCGATGCGTTTGACGCCGCAATCCGGAGGGGCTTTCACGGTTTTTATGAAAACTTCGAAGGCGGAGACATGTATGCACAAATCGGTTAGCTTCAGTATCGTTGGCGGCGGATCGTTTCGAGCGCAGTATTTTCTGAGAATATCGAAAGCGCTTCCGGAACGATTCCGAGTAAGCGGCATGGTAGTCCGTGAGGAGCACAAAGGCAAGGTATTAGAAGAACAATGGAAAGTAGGTACATACAGAACTTTAGATGAACTACTTGATAACGAAAAACCGGATTTCGTCGTTCTCTCGGTTGCCCCGTCGGCCGCCATGGAGTATATGCTGCAGCTTGCGGAACGAGGGATTCCCGTTCTTGCGGAAACGCCCCCCGCGCCTACTTTGGAGGGTTTGCTGCAGCTACATGATAAGCTCACGCTTCAAGGAGCGAAGATCCAAATCGCCGAACAATATCAGTTCCACCCCGTTCAAGAAGCCCGTCAATCGATCATCGAGTCCGGGCGGCTAGGCAAAGTAAATCAGGTGTCCGTGTCCATATCCCATATGTATCATGCCGTAAGTCTCATAAGGAAGATTCTTGGAATCCGATTCGAGGATGTGGCCGTTAAAGGAATGAGGTTCGAATCCGATTGGGTAGCCGGACCCAACCGCGGGGGACCGCCTACGGATGACCGGATCGTCAAGTCGGAGCGGGACTTGGCATGGTTGGATTTCGGCGGTAAGCTGGGCATTTATGATTTCACCAAGGACCAACACCGTTCATGGATCCGTTCTAATCATTTAAGCGTTAGGGGAGAGCGGGGGGAAATATTCGACAACCGGATTAGCATTCAGGATCCTTCCTGCACACAAATAAGCATGGAATTGAAGCGAATGAACAAAGGCGAATACGAGAACGCGGAAGGTTACTTCCTAAAGGGTATTACGGCGGGAGAACGATGGGTGTACGAAAACCCGTTCATGCCGGCAAGGCTCTACGACGATGAAATAGCGATTGCCTCCTGCTTGAGCAAGATGGCGATTTATGCCGCGGGTGGCCCCGAATTTTACGGTCTTCCGGATGCGTCTCAAGATCACTATATCGGAATGCTGATCGAACAAGCCGTTGCGAGCGGAGAGACGGTAAAGTCGGTTCGGCAACCCTGGTCCGAATCGTAACGACCGGCGCCGGAGCTGCGATATCGCAGGCTTGAGAGATTTTGTTTTTTTGGTTTGACAGAATTTAAGAGAGGATGATATGATCATCCTCAATAATTCTTATTATACATATAGGTTATGGAGGTTTTAGTAATGAAAAGTCATACTTACAAAGTAGGAACCAAGCTTGCGCTAGCCGCTTCGGTCCTGCTAACGTCTTCATCCGTCGGTGCCATCGCTTGGTCCGGTTCCGCCCAAGCCGCCGTCGCGGCTAAACCGCCAGTAGCACCCGCTGCTTCGCCCGTCGTTAAGGAATACGCGACGTTCTTGAAGGAGAAGCACGACGTCGTTCTTCAAGATCAATTGACGAGAGGCCAGTTCATTTCCGCGATCGCCGATTCCCTCGGTTACGAAGCACCTGCAGAAGCCGTTTCCTTCACGGACGTCGCGGCTAGCTCTCCTTATTACGAGGATGCCGCCGCAGCTTACGAGAAAGGAATCTTGTCCTCGACGACCGTGAAAGCCTCCGCGCGTTTGACTTCCTTGAATGCGGTGCAGTTCGCCTTGAGAGCAGCGGACTTAGAAGAGCTTGCTTACACTTATCCTGCAGCTAAAGTAAAAGCATCGCTAACCAAGCTGAAATTGACTTGGAAGCCGGATGTCTATGGAACTAAAGGCGCCCAAGAGTTGGCTGCCGCAGTAGATACCGGCTTGATTCCCGCGGAATTCTATAAGGACGTTACAAGCGGAGCAGCCGCTTCCGCGTCTCTTTCCACCTATCTGATAGGCAAGGTTTTGGAGATCAAAGGCCAATACAAGCACTACCTCGGCTACTCGTCCGATTCCGACATCTACGCCAAGCTGAACGATGCATACGCCACTTCGGACATCATTAAATCCCCCGAGCTGCAGAAAATCGTCGACGAAGCGCTGAAGCAGGATTTGGTAACGGGCTACAACCTGAAAGACGCCCGTTACGACGCAGGCTTCATAGATTCGCTTTCTCTGGTTTACGGCCATTCGGATTTCCAGCATGCGCTTCAATTGATCGGTCTTCTGCGCAGCGAGAAAATAAACGCCAAGGTACAGTTCGAGCCTAAAACCTCCGCCTTCATTTACTTGAAGGAATGGGGCGAGCCGGGTGTCTCCGACTTGTACGAGGTCGTCCAAATCGAGAACGGCAATTATATCGAATATGCCAAAGAATACGATATTGCTTTCGAATTTTCCACCGCGGCAGACAAAGCCCGGTTCGACAAAGTCATTCTCTACTACGCGAAGAAGAACGAAGACAAGCAACCTGGTCTCATCTACGGATCTTGGTGGCAGCCGCTTTACTTCTCTTTGACTGAACTAACCGGCTATGAGAAAATCTCCAACAACAAAATCGAAAAAGGCCATTATTACGCTCAGTCGTTCTCCTTGAAAGAAAAATCGGCAGCCGTCACAGAAGGATTCAAAAAGCTCGATCCTTCGATTACGGTCATCAACTACGACTTCTGGGTAGATGCACCGTTCTTTAGATACTTGAACGGCGAATCCACCTAACACCGGGCTTCCGTAAAACCGCCAACAAAACAAAAAGAAGACCCCCGTATCGCCTCTATGGCGGTCGGGGGTCTTCTTCGCGTCGGCTCGACATTACCCTAACAGGGTCGACAAGTCCATTCGCGGAACGAGTTGTTCGTCCATGGCGCGCTGTAGCAAGCTGGATACGGCGGCAAAACCGTCTTCTCCCAAGCTCGCCGTAAACTCGTTCACGTAGAGATCGATGTGCGACTGGGCTACGCTCGGCTCCATCTCCTGAGAATGAGCCAGTACGTATTCTCTCGAAGCGTCCGGATGCTCCCATGCGTAGGCGACGGAGGCCTGAATCCATTTCGTAATCGAGGGAAGATCAAGCGTCCGGCGGGCAATGATCGCGCCTAGAGGAATAGGCAGGCCCGTATCGGACTCCCACCAACTTCCCAAGTCGACGACCTGGGAGAGTCCGTAATTCTGATAGGTGAAACGGGCTTCGTGAATGACGAGACCCGCGTCGATGAGACCGTCGCGCACGGCGGGCATAATCTCATGGAACGGCATGACGACGATTTCGCCGACGCCGCCCGGTACGTTCCGAGTAGCCCATAGCCGGAATAGAAGATAAGCGGTCGAGCGTTCGCTCGGTACGGCGACTCTTTTGCCCGAGAGGGCGGTTGCGTCGATATTCTCGCCGCCGGCGGTTAGCACCAACGGCCCGCATCCCCGACCGAGCGCTCCGCCGCATGGAATGAGCTTGTATTCGGGGAGAATCCACGGTAACGCGGCATATGAAATTTTCATGATATCGAGATCGTTCGTAGTCGCGGCTAACCGGTTCGTGATATCGATATCCGCATAGGCGACTTCAAACGAAGGCGCGTCCGGAATGAGTCCGTGGACAAGTGCATGAAATACGAAAGTGTCGTTGGGACATGGAGAATAGGCGATTTTCATGAGAGTACCTCCGGTAAGTGTGTACATGCGGCTTCCAAAGCGTCAAGAGCATCTCCGATGCGCCACGCCGATCGGTCGCGCGGTCCGACCGCATTCGAGATGGCGCGAATTTCCATGAACGGAATACCTCGGCTTTGCGCGGCCGCGGCCACTCCGAAACCTTCCATCGCTTCCGCGGCGGCTCCCGGGACTCGTTCCGCCAGCTCGACGGCGCTTGCAGCCGTGCCCGTGACGGTCGAGAGCGTGAGAACCGGACCGAATCGAACCGTTATTCCCGCCAGGTTCAGAGCATCGGCCAGCTTGGAGGATAGAAGGCGCTCCACGGGAATACGATTCGAGCCGAAGCCGAGCTTGTCCACTCCGGCGAATCCGTCCGGAGTTTCCGCGCCCAGATCCGCGGCGACGACATCGCTGGCGACGACGATCGTGCCTATCGCGGCTTGATCCGCGAAGCCTCCGGCTATCCCGGCGCTTACGACGAGGTCGTAGCGTACGCCTTGCGGTGCCGTGGTTAGAGCAGTCGCCGTGCTCACCGCGGCGGCGACCGGGCCGACGCCCGCGGTCAGAACCTCGAATCGGCTATCACCTCGAAGTCCTCTGCACACGGCATCCTTTTCCGCCTCCACGGCGGTCATGATAAGTATTTTCATAAGAAGATGAATCCCCTTTATTCAGTTCGGAATCGAAAACGACTTTACTTATTATAGACCCCTGCGGATGAGGAGTAAAATAGCCGGCGAACAAGCCAACGCAACTGGTGTCGGTTTCAGAAAAGGTAAAGGTTCGAGTCCGGTCGACCTCGCCATACAATAATCTATAAACACAGCATGCATAGCAGAGGTGATGGCATGACCATGATGAGCACGATTTCCGGATGCGACGAGCTGAGCTTTCAGAATTTGTCGGAAAACAACCTGAGTCTTGATGACGTATACGAGCGGATTCTTCGCTTTATTAGCATGGATCCCAAGGGTTCCTATCATTTCGTGATCGGCACGGATAGCCAGGTCCATCGCGGCCATACCAAATTCGTGACGGGTATCGTGATCCATCGGATCGGGAGGGGAGCTTGGGCTTGTTATCGACAATTGGCCGTCCCGAGGCAATTAACGTCTATTAGGGAGAAGCTGACGCTAGAAACCTCGTTCTCGCAGAGAGTGGCGGGTTACTTCGACGCATGCGCGGTTAACCGGATGGAAGATTTGCTGCTCCCCTACATCTATCAAGGAGCTATGCTCGAAACGTTCATCGACATCGATGCGGGGACGGAGCCGGTCGTTAATAAGACGGCGCTATACGTCCAGGAGATGGTCGACCGGGTTGAGGCGATGGGAATGTACGCGCCGAGAGTTAAGCCGGAAGCCTGCGTCGCGTCTTCGTACGCCAATCGGTTCACTAAGCATCGTATGGTGCTGTAAAAGACGAAGCGCGCCGGCCGAGAGGCTTGCGCGCTTCATTTATCGACTCCGTTATGCTCGGTTTTTCTCCATTCCGTAGGGGGCGTTTTTTTTAATTTCTTGAACGTGCGGCTGAAATAATAGATGTCGCTGAATCCGGAAGCGAGAGCGATTTCCGAGATGGTCATGCCCGTACCGCGGAGCATGCTTTCCGATTTATTGATTCGGACCAAATTGATATATTCGACCAAAGATTTGTCCGTTACTTGCTTGAATAGTCGGCTGAAATGGAATCTGCTTAGACCGGCGATATTCGCAAGCTGCTCCACGGTAATTTTATCCCGATAATATTCGTCGATATAAGTAAAGACGGGCGCAAGGCGTTCCAAGTCCTTTAACTTGTGCCGATACACGTCCAACTCCTTCAGCGTGGCGACGTAATTGCGCACGAGGAGCGACAGCAGACCGTAAAGATGCGATTTAATGGATAGCTCGTACCCCAATTCCTTCCGCTCCAGCTCCCCGATTATCGAGACCATGCAACGAGTGATCTCCGCGTCTTCCGTTATCCGGTTCTGGAACAAAATCCGGTTCTGGATAATCGGAGTAATGAACTTCGTTTCTATGGCGTCCGCGGAGTGACTGTGAAGCAACGAGATATCCACGATCATCGCATAAAAGGATAAATCCTCGGAGGTGCTAATTCCATAATGAAGCTCATTGCTATTTACGACGCACAGGTCTCCGGATTGAAGAGAAATCGGAACGGAGCCGCACTCGATGGTGGCCGTTCCCGACACGAAATACAGAAACTCCAAATGCTCGTGCCAATGATGGGGGAACAAAGTAGAGCCTACGACCATTTTGTGCGTCTGGCGAGGGTGGATCTTGATCGGAAAGGACGGATCCGGCATCGGCATGGATTCGCGCAAGGAATCCAAGTCAAGTCTGTTCAATGGGTTCACTCCCTGAATCGCACGATTGTACAAATAAAGAGCATGCTTCTTCATGGTTTGCGAAGCTCATCCCATTATAATACGAATTAACAACCACTGAAAGGGAGCGTTGAGAGTAATGAAACCCATCCGCATAGGTGTCATCGGCACCGGTTCGATCTCGGAATCGCATTTGAACGCCTATTCCCGCAATCCCAAATCCGTCATCACGGCAATCTGCGACGTCAACGAAGAGAGGGCTCGGCAAGTCGCGAAGAAATACGGAGCGGATAAGACGTATTCCGACTATCGCGAGCTGTTGGCCGACCCCGATATCGACGCCGTGAGCATCTGTACTTGGAACAATACGCACGCGCCGATCAGCATAGCCGCTTTGGAAGCAGGCAAGCACGTACTCGTGGAGAAGCCGCTTGCGCGCACGGTCGAGGAAGCTCTTCTTATCGAGAAGGCCGTACGCGCTTCCGGCAAGCTGCTTCAAGTAGGGTTCGTCCGCAGGTACGACCCCAACGTTCAGATGCTGCGCCGGTTCGCCGATAACGGAGAGTTCGGAGAGCTGTATTATGCCAAAGCGTCGACGATCCGCCGTCTCGGCAATCCGGGGGGCTGGTTCGCGGACATAGAGCGCTCCGGCGGCGGACCGCTGATCGATATCGGAGTACATGTCATCGATCTATGCTGGTACTTGATGGGACGCCCGAAGGCGACGACGATCAGCGCGAATACTTACCATAAGCTTGGAAACCGGTCGAACGTCAAGCACCTATCCTTCTACAAAGCGGCCGATTACGATGCTTCCAAGAATACGGTCGAAGATTTGGCCAATGCAATCATCCGCTTCGAGAACGGCGCTTCATTGATGGTCGATGTCAGCTTTTCGCTGCATGCCAAGCAGGACGAGGGCTCGGTTAAGCTATACGGGGACAAGGGCGGATTCGAAATCGATCCGAAGATTTCCATCGTGACGGAGAAGTACGATACGATCCTGAACATCCAGCCTCAAACCGACAGCGAGGCCGGATTTACGGGAGACCCGGCATTCGTCGAGGAAATCAATCATTTCATCGATTGTATCGTTAACGGTACCAAGCAGATCAGCCCGGTAGAAGACGGTGTAGAAATCATGAAGATCCTATGCGGAATATACGAATCAGCGGCGAAAGGCGAGGAGATCCGGCTATGAAATGGGGAGTAAGTACTTATTCCTTCTGGCAGGCGATGCAAACCGGCGAGATGGACGTCATCCAAGCGATCGGCCACATCGGGGACATGGGCGGCGAACACGTCGAGATCGTTCCGATGGGGTTCGATCTGACCGCCAATCCGGAGCTGATAGACGCCATTAAAGCCAAGGCGACGGAGGTCGGCATCGCGATATCCAATTACGCGATCGGAGCCAACTTCGCGGGCTTGGACGCGGAAGCTTACGAACGGGAAATAGACAGGGTGAAGCGGGAGGTCGACATAGCGGCCGCGCTGGGAGCGAAGCTCATGCGTCATGACGTAGCTTCATCCCGGGATACCTCCATTGGTCGATTCATGGAGGATCTGCCTAAACTCGCGGAAGCTTGCAGGAGGATCGCCGATTATGCCGCGCCGCTCGGAATCACGACAAGCGTGGAAAACCACGGCTATTATATCCAGGCCAGCGATAGAGTTCAGGCGTTAGTCAACGAAGTCGGCCGCGATAATTTCCGTACGACTCTGGATATCGGAAATTTCGTATGCGTCGACGAGAATCCGACCGTAGCCGTTCGCAATAATATTCCCTTTGCTTCCATCGTGCATTTCAAGGATTTCTATATCAGACCGGCGGCGCTCGATCCGGGAGAGGGCTGGTTCCGTTCTAGCGGAGGCGCTTACTTGCGCGGGGCTATCGTAGGGCACGGAGATTTGGACATCCGTTCCGCGGTCCGCATCGTTAGAGAGTCGGGTTACGACGGTTACGTCTCGATCGAGTTCGAAGGAATGGAATCTTGCGTCGACGCAACGAAGCTGGCGCTGAGCAACGCGCGTCGGTTGTGGGAAGAAACCAAACAAGCGGAAGGAGCGCGTTAATCATGACGGAAATTATCCAACCTTGGAAAATCGGAGTCATCGTGGACAGCTTTCGGGTAGGCGTTCGCGAGGGTTTATTGAAAGCGAGAGCTGTTGGAGCCGACGGCGTGCAAATCTATGCCGTTACGGGAGAGATGGATCCCGCGAATCTCTCCGCGGCGGCGCGCAAGGAATGGAAGGACTATATCCAATCTCTAGGATTGCAAATCTCGGCATTGGTAGGAGATCTTGGCGGCCATGGCTTTCAGGATAAACGGGCAAATGCCGAGAAAATCGAGAAGTCGAAGCGAATTCTCGACCTGGCCGTCGAGCTCGGAACGAACATCGTGACGACGCATATCGGAATCGTTCCGGAAGATCGAAACGGCGAGGTGTACGAGTCGATGCATCTGGCATGCGATGAGCTAAGCCGGTATGCCACCGGGATGAACGCCTATTTCGCCATCGAGACCGGCCCGGAAACTTCGGCTCATCTGAAGCAATTTTTGGACGGCCTCGGCTCCAAGGGAGTTTCGGTGAATTTCGATCCGGCCAACATGGTCATGGTAACGGGCGACGATCCCGTACAAGGCGTATACACGCTGCGGGATTACATCGTTCATACGCATGCGAAGGACGGCATTCGATTGCGCGAAGTCGATCCTCGGGAAGTTTACGGGGCATTAGGCTTCGTGCCGCTGGATCATGAGAAGATGGCGGAGCAGGCGGAGTCGGGAGATTCCTTCAGGGAAGTTCCGCTCGGACAAGGCGGCGTCGATTGGAATTCTTATTTGAAGGCGCTTAGGGATATTGGCTATAATGGGTATCTAACGATTGAACGCGAGGTCGGGACGAATCCGGAAGCGGATATAACCGCCGCGGTTCAATTCCTTAAGGGGAAATGATCGAGGTGTCGCCATTTGAGCGGGGAAGCGAGCAACGCGAAGATTTGCCCTCTATGCGGAGAAGACAACCATTGCGGGAACGAAGCGGGCTTGCCGCATGGGGAATGCTGGTGCAGTAAAGTTGTCGAGTTTCCGCGAGAAATATTGGAACTTATTCCGGCGGAACAACGTAACAAGGCATGCATATGCCAAGCATGCATCGACAAGGCGGGAAACCGCGAGCGATAAGACGCTCGCGGTTTTTTCGTCATTTAAGAAAGCATAAAATCACATCGGCACCGCGAACCCGGCAGAATAAATCGCATGATGATTAACCGTGCCGGGCATGGCTATTATGCCGAAGACCCCCCGCGACGGAAATAAGCGTACCCCGCACGGCTATTTGGCCGAAAGTACCGCCCGCGACGGAAATAAGCGTGCCCCGCACGGCTATTACGCCGAAAGTACCGTCCACGGCCGAAATAAGCGTGCCCCGCACGGCTATTATGCCGAAAGTACCGCCCGCGACGGAAATAAGCGTGCCCCGCACGGCTATTATGCCGAAAGTAGGTGATGTAAAGTAGTCTGTGTACCAAAATTTGGCGCCTTCTCAAGCAACAAAAAAGTAGGGTATTCTCGGGGTTACGAAGCCAACCAAGAAGGAGCCCTACTCGATGACTAATATACCCGAAAATGCGTTCGACAATCTA
>NZ_QRDY01000016.1 GCF_003386205.1 Cohnella lupini | reverse complement strand
TTGGCTAACGTATCGCGAAAGATCGGAAAGGGAAGAGCGATCGTATCGTCTGTCGACGTGCTTCTAAGCTGCTTGAAAAGCTCTTGAATGGGAGCGGGGAACTGATCCACCACGCTTTCGCCGTTTTGCGGGACGAAAGCATCGAAGAATACCAAGCGTTTGATGCGATCGGGAATTTGTTCAGCGGCCTTCTCCACGACGGTACCGCCGAAGCTATGCCCGAGTAGGACAATATCGTGAAGGTTTTTCTCTTTGATATAATCGACGACCGAGGTTGTGATTTGTTCGTGAGTCACATTTTGGGCCGCATTCGCGCCATGCCCTGCATATTCCGGCGTGTAGACTGTGTATCCCATTTTGCGGAGCTCCACGGCCACACCATCAAAGTAGCTGCTGTCAGCCCAAGCGCCGTGAACGAGTACGAAGGTCAGCGGATGCCGTATGGATTCTTTTTCTCCAACTGCTTTAAGCGTGTCCGAGGTAGCATAGGAAATGCCATTGACGATTGATTTGGGCTTAATGATATCCAAACCGTCCACTTGTACATAACCGTTAGCCTTGTTGAGCGTAATGCGGCTGGAAACGATTTGATACTGATTGACGAGGGTATCACGTACCGAAACGAGAGAAGAACCCTTTTCCGCTTTTTGAGCGGCGTGAACCGGATTGCTGATATTCAAGCTGAGTAACGCCAACGAGGCAACTAAAGATGCAACGACCATTTTGTTTTTCAAGTTCATGATTAAAACCTCCTGATTAGTTTGATTTTTATTGAGCTCCTGAGAACGATAATATCAAAATCAAATTACGCGTAACCGTAACTTTGTCACACTCCAACATTCGGCAAGAGATTTCCGCCGCGACATGCCTGACGGATACTAGCAATGATTGCTGTAACTATTCATAACCTCATCAGTTAACATGGATCAAACGTTTCTGTGATACAATGAGTCGGATAAATCAAAAGATTTTGCAAGATTTAATCAAGGCGCATAAATGAATGGAGATATAGAAAATGAGTTTGTTGACAGTTGAGAACTTATCGCACTCGTTCGGCGACCGGGTATTGTTTAAGAATGTGTCTTTCCGTCTGCTTGACGGCGAACGTGTCGGGCTGGTTGGCGCGAACGGTACGGGGAAATCTACGCTTATGAATATTTTGACGGGCAAGTTGTTGAAGGACGAGGGTAAGGTGGAATGGACGCCTCATGTTAGTTACGGTTACTTGGACCAGCATACGAAGCTTGAAGCTGGTAAAACCATTCGAGACGTTCTGAAGGATGCGTTCCTGCCGTTACTCGTATTAGAAGAGGAGCTTAACGGTGTTACCGCGCAGATGGGCGATGCTGATCCGGAACTGTTGGATCAACTATTGGAGCGTATGGGAGAGATTCAAGAGGCGCTTGAAATCGGAGACTTCTACTTAATCGACGTGAAGGTCGATGAAATGGCTTATGGTTTAGGCCTTAATGCGATCGGGCTTGACCGCGACGTTACGGCGCTTAGCGGCGGACAGCGGACGAAGGTTCTGCTCGCCAAGTTGCTGCTTGAGAAGCCGGGCGTCTTATTGCTGGATGAGCCGACGAACTACTTGGACGAAGAGCATATTAATTGGCTGACGAATTATTTGAAAAGATATCCCTATGCATTCGTTCTTATTTCTCATGATACGGGCTTCATGAACCAGATCGTCGACGTTATCTATCATCTTGAATTTACGAAAATGACGCGTTACTCGGCCAATTACGAGAAGTTTCTGGAGATGGCCGATCTGAACAAAACGCAGCACATCGACGCCTACGAGAAGCAGAAGGAATATATTAAGAAGCAAGAGGAATTCATTAATAAAAACAAGGCGCGAGCTTCTACCACCGGACGCGCGAAGAGCCGCGAGAAACAACTCGACAAGATCGACCGCATCGATAAGCCGGAGGAAGCGGCCAAGCCGACCTTTAATTTCAAAGAAACCAGACCGAGCGGCAAGACCGTATTCGAAACGGAGGGAATGCTGATCGGCTACAATAAGCCGCTTCTGCCTAAGATGAACATGGTCGTTGAGCGAGGCGATAAGATTGCTATCGCAGGCTGTAACGGCGTCGGCAAATCAACGCTCCTGAAGACGATTCTCGGCGTTATTCCTCCGCTGGAAGGCAAGACGTATCGGGGCGATTACTTGTCTCCCGCTTATTTCGAGCAGGAGGCTAAGGCGCCAATGATGACTCCGCTGGAGGACGTATGGGATGAGTTTTCCTTTATGACCCAGCAAGAAGTGAGGGCGGCGCTTGCCCGCTGCGGTCTCAAGAACGAGCATATTACTCGCCCTCTTAATCAACTCAGCGGCGGAGAACAGGCAAAGGTTCGTCTTTGCAAGCTGATGATGCATGAAAGCAACTGGATTCTGCTTGATGAGCCGACGAACCACTTGGACATCGTTGCCAAAGCCGAGCTGAAGCGAGCGTTAACCGCCTACAAGGGTACGGTCGTTCTCGTCTCTCATGAGCCTGAATTCTATGAGGATTGGGTAACCAAAACGTGGGATGTAGAAGCCTGGTCCATGCAGAGCTAGAGGTTATGGATAGGAGCAGAAAGTTAAATAGTAGTATGTGGATTAGAATACATCGCACTGGTGGTAACTTACCTTTGCGATGTATTTTTGTAAAGAACCCCGACAAACTAGAGTACTTAAAAGGGGACTAGTTGAGAAGCTACGGCAACACTTAGGGGACGGAGCCAAGTAAGGTTAGCCAATGATTAGGGGAGATATAATGGGCACTAGCTTTGCTAATTTGCAGGTAAGAGCATGTTCAACGGATGAAATCGAGAAAGCATTACCCGGCAGTAGGGCAATTCAGTTATCGAAGGGTTGGACTACCGTCGTATGCGAGCAATTTCAGGTCGGCAACCTTGAGAAATCGGCGAGGAAACTATCGAAAGCCATTGACCAAAGCGTACTGTCCATCGAATATTTCGACGATGATGTGCTTAGGATTGCGGTCTACAGAAACGGGAAAGTCATCGACAGCCATATTAATGAGAACGGATATGGTTTACCTAAGAAACCCGGCAAGCCTAAACTGTTTATCAAAGAACTTGAATTCGAATCGGTCGAAGTTAAGTATGTTAAAGAAATCCTCGCTTGCGAGGATTTGGGTAAGAAATTGCAGTTATTTCAGTATTTCTTGGGGGTTGCGCTTTGGATCGATCATCGGATGCTTTCCGAAGGTAAGGAAGCCGATTTTCGATGCGAACGAAATCTCTCCCTAATTGATGAATATATCGCCGAGAACAACAAGAAAAACCGCATCAAGAATCAAATGAAAGTTACTCTGCTAATGGAATTTGAGGGAGCATTAATTGGATCCTTAGGTGACAATAAGTATGTAATTGGCACACCTCCCTACGATCGGAGCAGCGGGTCCTACAAAGAAGAAAGCATCTATACCTATTTCCCGAACGGTACGCTAGAGTCAAGTTTAGACATTAGCTCATTCCGATATCGCAGTGGAACCGGCCATTTAAGCGCATCCAACGGCTATCTTTCATTTTTTTGTTTTATCCGGTCCCAATATTATCTGTTCGATTATGAAGGGAACAAGATTTCCGAGACTTCCTTGAAAGGTGGATCGTATCATCCGATTTATCTACTAGATAATGGAGCTTTTCTTGCTTTCAACAGCGCGTGGGATACGCTTAGGGCATATGAACCGAGCTTAAACGTGAGGTGGGAATTTCCTTGTACGGGTTTTCTCTGTTGTCGAAATCAATTCATTCATGTGTGTATAAGCACTGAAGAACAGTCGCCAGAACTTGTAAAATTAAATGGTCGAGGAGAGGTCGAGGCAACCTTTAAGTCGGAAAATAATGATCCTTACGGAACATTCTTATTTGATGATGACGGAAGGCTCTTTTATTTTGCTAGAGCTTTGTCCTCTGGAGTCTTTCGTACTAGAGTTATATATTTGAACGAACATTTTGAGCGGATAGCGGAATTCGAGTTGGAAGGCTCGATTACTTCTTCGGCAGTAGATACTAAAAATCAAAAGTTATTTCTGCATCTCAATGAAAGAGAACTTGTCGTAGTGGATACCGAGTCCTTTCACATCGTCTCTCGAAAAAAGCAGGAGGCAGAACTGGATTTCTTAACCGTGGATTCATTAGGGAGAGTCGTGATTCGAGTAGGGTTTAGCAGCATCGTGATCATGGACACGGAGTTAAACGATATTTCGCGCCATCGGTTAAAAGGTGACATCGTTAGCTGTAGGATCAACGAAACAGGCGCTATCTCTGTCCTTACATCGTCTCTAGGGGCACACGAAGAAGGAGGAGGAGCAAGCGAGATGATGATAAGATTGTATGAAATTCACGCCGATTTGTTGGAATAATTCATGAGCACATTAAAAACGGCGATCAAGGTGTCGAGTCTTTGCCAGCCGCTGAAGACCTCGATTTAGTTCGATCAGCCAGCTTGGTAATCGACTCAATGTCCTGATCGGTTAACTGATCTAGAAAATGCGTACGTATGGCCTTTGAGACTATGGGTAGGGCCCCATCCAAGGCCGATTTTCCGGTGGATGTAATGATGACTTGAACACTACGATCTTTGTCTAATGTTTTCCTCAGCACAAGTCCGCGCTTTTCCATGCGCGTTAGATGATGTGACAGTCGGCTCTTGTCCCAGTCCATCGAGTCGGCTAATTCCTGCTGGCGAAGCTTACCGTCCCCAAATTGGGCTAACCGATCCAATACTCCGAAATCACCCTCAGATAGTCCTGTGTGTTCGGACATGTCCTTTACGACACGGCCGAAGATTCTCTTAAAGGAACCCTTCCACATATTCCATATTCGCATTTCATTATCGCTTAGCTCGTTTTTATCCATAGCCACATAATAGCACGGTTGACGTGTCAACCACAAGGTGCTAAAGTGTTGTTGGGTTGACATGTCAACCACGGGTAACCTGAAGGCGTGGAAGTCTTACCAATATTTTTGAGGAGCGTGTAATGATATGGATTATGTAAAACTTGGGCATTCGGGTTTGGATGTTTCGAGGCTTAGCCTTGGAAGTATGAGCTTTGGAGTACCAGAGCGTGGCAATGCTCCATGGTCGCTGAATGAAGAGCAAAGCAGACCGATCATTAGGAAAGCACTGGAAATGGGCATCAATTTTTTCAGTACCGCCAATATGTATTCCGATGGAACAAGCGAAGAAATTGTAGGACGTGCATTAAAGGACTTCGCTCGTCGTGACGAAATCGTTATTTCCACAAAGGTGTTCGTTCCGATGCGCAAAGGTCCGAATGCCATGGGACTTTCCCGTAAGGCCATCATGACCGAAATGGATAACAGTCTAAGACGGCTCGGAACAGACTACGTCGATTTGTACCAAATTCATCGTTGGGATAATAATACGCCGATTGAAGAGACGATGGAGGCCCTTCACGACGTAGTTAAGGCGGGCAAGGTAAGATACGTCGGAGCATCCTCCATGTTGGCATGGCAGTTCTCGAAAGCTCAGCACGTCGCGGAGCGCAATGGTTGGACACGGTTCGTTTCCATGGAAAACAGACTCAACTTACTCTATCGCGAAGAGGAGAGGGAAATGCTTCCCCTTTGCAAAGATCAAGGAGTTGGAGTCACTCCGTACTTGCCTTTGGCAGCAGGCCGGTTAACCAGAGATTGGAATGAGCAGACCTCGCGATCCGATAATGATCAAGTAGCAAAGGCATTATTCTCAAGAACGGAAGAAGCTGATCGCAAAGTTGCGGAAAGAGCTGCGGAGGTTGCTTCTAACCGAGGCCTTCCACGCGCACAAATAGCACTTGCGTGGTTGTTGCAAAAGGAAGAGATCACAGCACCTATTATCGGGTCGACCAAGATCAGCCATCTCGAAGATGCGGTTTCGGCTTTGTCGGTTAAATTGACAGCTGAAGAAATCACGAGCTTAGAAGAGCTATATGTGCCCCACCAACTGGTTTGAATAAGGTAAAAATAAAAATTTCTATTCGGGGGTGAACCGTTCTAAGTAATGTTGCCGCTTCCGATGCGACGAATAGACTGCGCTATGTTGCTGGTCCCGACGCAGAGGAGCTGGCTAAATTAAGATGGTCTCAGTCGGAAGAAAAATATATGGCAACGATGAGGGGTTTATTAGGTCACACCGATTGGTGCCGCCAATCCAAGAAACCAAATCCAGCGGCGAATTAAGCTGTTAGGAGCTCAAGGTGGATAAAAGTCAGAGATTGCGGGGCATCCATTATTGGGTGCCTCTTAATTTTGCCGCGCGAGCTGTTAATATTGAGTTCATAAAATTAATTTACCTTATATACGAGTCGGTTAGCATAATCACATGTGCTCCATGGAACACGAATACAACTATCACGGGGGGAACAAGCATGAAACAAAATGTCCTAGTTAGCGGGGCGAGTTTTGCCGGGCTCTCAACAGCCTACTGGATGAGTAAGTTGGGCTACAACGTCACAGTTGTTGAGATTGCTAAAGGTCTCAAACGAGGCGGCACGCCGGTAAATATCCGCGGAAATACCGTCGACATCGTGAAACGTATGGGGCTGCTCGACCAAATCCAGTCGAACCACTTAAAGATGGAATTGACGGAGTACAAAAATTCGAATGATGTTACAGAAAGAACGGAATTACGCGAGGATCTCGCGGATGATGAATATGAAATCGAGCGAGATGTATTGCTGAATATGATGTTCGGGGCCGTCAAAGACGATGTCGATTTTATTTTCGGCGATAGCATAGCATCGTTGAAGGAAGAAAGTAACGGCGTCGAAGTAGCTTTCAAAGGGGGCCCAAAGCGCTCTTATGACCTGGTATTCGGCTGCGACGGTATTCATTCGGTCGTCAGAAAAGCGTGCTTCGGCGAAGAGGCGGAATTTACGCATTTTCTTAAAACTTATTTCTCTATTACGATCGTGAATAAGTTGTTGATTAAGGAAAATACTACGCAGATGTACAACGAGCCGGGCAAGGCGATCATGCTGAACGCCTACAATAATAAAACAGATATCGTCCTTTGCTTTTCTTCGGATAAGGAAATTCCTTACGACTACCGAAACGAAGAACAGCAGCGGAATATCATTCTGAATCGGTTTTCAGGACTAGGCTGGAGAACACCGGAATTGCTGGAAGAAGTGGAGAACTCGAAAACCTTTTACTTCGACAAGCTTTGCCAAGTGAAAATGCCGTCGTGGACAAAGGGCAGGGTAGCGCTAGTTGGTGACGCTGGATACTGCGCTTCTCCGGCTGCCGGCATGGGCGGGTCACTTGCGATAGATGGGGCGTCCGCCTTAGCCGATGCTTTCCGGAAGTGCCATGGAGATTATGAACGTGCGTTCCAAGAATACAATAAGAGTTTCCGTCCTTTCCTAGAGGAAGTGCAAACCACCGCGGAAATGTTCGTAGATTTTCTTGTCCCTCCAACCGAAGAAGCCATTCGCGAAAGACATACGCAAGAAGTATAACAAAGCGAGAACAGAGAAAGGGGCCATCCCGTAAAGGATGGCCCCTGCCTATTGAAGGGTCAGCAAGTTGCCACACAGATAGCTTGAACGGCCAAGCATGCAGGAGCGCATATGAAAGCGAAAATGCTGCATGCGGCTTGGCAAATCGTGCCCGCTCTAAGGCATCTGGCGATGCACGCGGGATCGGTTCCTTTCCCGGGGTTCTGACGCTTAATCAGCCTTTTGATCACGCGTTCTAGCTTCGCGAATAGTCGCTCAAGAGCGAGCTCTAGAGACTTATCGATGCAGATCTTCAGTGTCGTGCCATCTTTAAACTTCACTTTTTTAGCACCTGTGCAATGGCAGCCTCTATTACATCCGCAACTGGCTTTGAACGGAATGATTGCTTTCTTGTTAATGAATCCTCTTGCGATTATATCGTCGTTCTTCTCCGCGAACACGATGTTGGCGCTGGTAATGCCTTTCACCTGCTTGCCGAAGAAAGCGGTAAGTCTGCTGCTCGAGCGGGTCAGCGATTGCAGCTTGACCGTGGCCAGGTTGCATGCGTTCTGCGTTACGTTCAGGAAGAAGTCGGAGATGCCGCGGTTTGGATTGGTAACGAATTCGATATTCGCGCTTAAGATGCCCTCGTGTTTGGTCTTCAAGCTTGCCGTTGCGTTAAGGGTGGCCGTTCCATTGATCGTGCGAAGCAGTCCAGGCATAACTTCACTCCCTCAGTACCCTGATAGTATTGGAATAGACACAATATATTCAGAGACATGAGGTCCGGAGTGATTGAGTTACCTATCTGATGGAGTGAAATATTGGCCGTGCTCCGCGCTAAGCTTCCAATTCATCTATTCCAAGAAAAGCGCCATCTTCTGATCAATCAATCCGATGAACGATGCCGCTCCGTTGTTGTTGCCATCGAACATGACGGATGTGAGGAAGATTTGCTCCCTTAGTTGCTGCAGTTTCGAAGAATAGACTTCCTCCTTCTCTACCAACGTGCCGGTCATCGTATCATATGCATAATCCAAGTTAAACTCCATGGGTTCATAAGCAAAACGTTGGCCGTAGAGGCTCTTCACTTCCTCTTTGGTCATGCCGATCTGAGCCCCGCGAGCCGTCTTGTAAATGTCTTGAGAGCCTTCCGAAAGTGCGAATCCTACTACCTTGTTGTCTCGATAAAACACAGTCACGCCCGATTTATAGTTAATGGAATTCGTTTGTGCCTGACTTCCGCTACCGAGCGCCTTTTCTATGTCCGATCTCGCGTCACCGTAACATAGCGACTTATTATCATCAACTCTAGTAATGCACATATCTTCCTTCGAGAATGTATCCGCCTGAAATTTCCCCATCTATTCTAACCCTCCTATTGATAACTCTAGTCTACTAATTCAGTTAAAAAATTACAAACCAGGAAGTTTGAGACGACAAACAGGCCGGTCCCCGATCGAATAGGGGACTGGCCTGTGTCGAGTACAAAATATTGAACATCGCAAGCACATATTTCTACCTTACGATAAGGCGGGACGAACAGTAAGATATAGGGGCAAGCGCGAGCTTTTCGTATCGCACGATAATGCTTTGGGAAGGAGGAACTAATGAATTGGTTCGGCTGGAGCATTCAAGAGATAACTATCATTATTGGAGGGAAGCTTTTAATGAGACGACACGTTAAAGGATTGTTCGTTTTGGTTTTCTTGCTTTCGATGATTCTCCCCGTCGGCATCGCGTCCGCAGATGCCGAGAGCTTTAAGATTTCGCAAACGGGCACTATTGTAACCGCTGTCAATCGCTCCATCGCCGTTACTTACGATTTATCTACCGGACGCGGCGCTTTTAAGAAAGGCGCAACGACGCTCTTGTCCAACTTCTATTCGGACTATCAAGTCGCCGGCTCTACGGCGCGCGTCCATTCCTATGATCCGGGAACGAGAACGGCATCATGGACGTCGATCGGCAACGACCAATACGGCAAGAAAGGCAAACGGCTGACGATTACGAACGTCTTGGACACCGGCTCGACGATCGTTCTGCGCCTGACGATGTACGATAACCAGTCGTACGTGCTAGCCGACATGACGGTGAACAACGCGACGAGCCAATCGATCGACGTGCTCGAACCGATCGCGGCGGACAATCTGGATATCGGTTCGGGCAACGATAAGCGGATCTATACGACGCCTTACACCAACAACTACGATTTCGGCGTCGCTCCCGTCCAAGATTTCGGCAAAAGCCAGAACGGATACGACAAGCCTTACGGAGTCGACGACGTCTGGAGCGCTTTTAACGGAACGAGCTATTGGGTCGCGGCCATGTTCGACGATGCCGGTAAGAACGGATTCGTAGCCGGCGCGGCCACGACGAAGAATTGGAAAAGCATGCAGCATCTCGGTCAAGCAACCGTCGCCAACGGGCCTCTGACCGGATTTTCCGTCTATAATGCCGGCGGTCAGCAGAGCGGGACTTCGGTGTCTTCGGACTTGTTTTTCCTCGGCTATTTCGACGACTACCGGACCGGACTTGAGACATTCGGGGAAGCCTATTCCGTCGGAGAGCCGATGCTGCCGTGGAGCGAGCCGGTTCCGAAAGGATATAACACGTATTACAATAATTATGTTAACGACTACGGAACGGCCGACGCGCTATTCAGCACGACGGATTACTTCGCGGCGAACCTCAAATCGCTCGGCTATAACTATATGAATCTGGATTGCTGCTACCAAGGCGTCAAAGACAAGTCGGTCGTCGAGAACCTGCACGATTACGTGAATTACGTGCATGGCAAAGGTATGAAGGCCGGGTCCTATGCCGCTCCTTTCGCGATTTGGGACAAGCTGACCGATATCGTGCCTACGACGTCTTATACTTTCGATGAAATCGCGCTTAAAGACGCGAACGGCAATAACATCATGTCCTATCTCAATACGCCGATCGTCGACGCGACCCATCCGGGGGGACAAGCCTACTTAATATGGCTGACGAACTATTACTTCGTGGAGCCCGGGTTCGATTACGTCAAGCTGGATTTCCTTGATTTCGGCATGTTCGAAGGCAGCTTCCACGACGCCACCAAGAACGGGATGCAGGCATACCGACTCGGTATGGAAGCCATGCGCGATACGCTGCTTGCCGCCCCTCAGAAAATATTCATTCACGAATCGATCGCGCCGTTGCTGCCTTCGGGTTATGCCCACAGCAGAAGAACCGGTTGCGATACGACGATAGGCCTGAACGATAACGCCGGCATTCAATATTCGGGCATGGAACGCCAAGCCTTGAATGCGGCTGCCTCTTGGTGGACGAACGGAACGTTATACAAGTACAACGACGGCGACATGGCGATATTGGAAAACGTCATTCAAGGCGTTTACGGCAAAACGACGCTAAATCAAGCGACACTCCTCTCTACGGCCATTTTAATGGGCGGAGGACATTGGCTGATCGGCGATAATATAACGATGGTCACGGAAGACCGAATGAAAACGATCGCGATGAACCCCAGCTTGATGGACGTATCGAGTATGGGCAAAGCAGCCAAACCGGTAAGCATGACGAATTTCTACCACAAAGGCGAGCGATCTCCGTCCGTCGTGTATATGAAAGACGATAGAGACCAAAAAGGAGATATGGACAAAAAGGACAAGAGTAAAGGCACGATCGTCGGGATTTCCAACTGGGATATGTACAACGCGAAGCCCGTGGTCGTGAATTTCGAAGATCTCGAATTAAAAGGCAACGTTCCGTACGCGATTTCAGAGCTCTACAGCGGGACGAAACTCGGGACGTTCACGGGCAGCTTCTCGCGCGTGCTCAAGCCCGGCGAGTCCATCATCCTTCGTATAACCAACAACGGCCACGGAGAAGGCGTAGACGTTCCCGTCAATCTGGCGCGAGGCGCCGGCGTCTCCGTAACGGCTTCTACCTACTACGGCGAAGGGAATGAAGGTTCCAAAGTGATCGACGGCGATCTCTCGACACGTTGGAGCGCCGCTTGGCCAGGAACCAACGACGAATGGTTGGAGATCGACTTCGGCTCGCCGACTGCCTTAAATCGCGTCGTCGTTAACGAATACGGCTACGACAAGCAAGAGTACCAAGCCTGGCAATACTCGCTTCAATACTGGGATGATGCTACGTCCCAATACGTCGACCTGACGAAAGGGTTGGTGCTCGGCGACCGCAGATTGCTGGACTTTCCGACCGTAACGACTTCTAAAGTCAGGCTATACATCAAAACGGCCCACTGGCTTAATTCGGTGACCGAAATCGAGGCGTATAACATCCCTGGCAACACGGGCTACGTCATCGCGCAGGACACCAGCAATGTCTCGTATTGGGGTTATTCGGACATTCGCGCGCAAGTTCAAAGAATGCAGACGTTCTCGCTGACAAGCGGCAATTTGCCGAAATTGGACGTCTATTATTACGAAAGCTATGTTAACAAGCTGCCTGAAGATAACCTGTATCTGGACGTCGTGGAGTTGGACGCTAATCTTAAGCCGGTCAAGAAGTTGTTCACCGCGGCTATCCCTCCCCACAATATCATGGGATCTCCGCAGCCATATTCGATCTACCCGAGACTGACCGGACTCGACGTCAATAAGAAATACGGGCTGGTCTATCGGTCGCCGAACGCGCTGGACGACGGATCGACGGACAATAAATACGGGTTCGGCTACATCAATCAAGACATCTATGCCGGGGGCATCGCCCAGTATTCCAACGATGGCGGAGCTACCTGGCAGCAACAGCAGGATACCGATCTCATTTTTACGATTTATAAATAGCAATTGCCTATAATAAACAAGAAGCTGATGCTCAAAGCATCAGTTTCTTTTTTGTATACGAAAAATTTAACAACAAAAATATATTGTTTAACAATAAATTATATGCTAAATTCAATATAAATTTAACGAGCGCAATAGAATCCGTATTACAGGGAGGCACTATATGATGAGCACCAGCGAACCCATAATCAGTCTGCGAAACGTAACGAAAAGAATCGGCCGTTCCACGATCATCGACGATCTGACGTTCGACGTTCCGCAAGGGGAGATTTTCGGCTTTCTTGGCCCGAACGGGGCAGGGAAAACGACGACCATCCGAATGATCGTCGGGTTGATGACGACGACTAATGGCCAGATTCTGATCAAAGGCAAAAATATTAAAACCGAATTCGAGCAAGCGATTCAGCATGTTGGCGCCATCGTCGAAAATCCGGAAATGTACAAGTATCTGACCGGATACCTGAATCTCGTTCATTATGCGCGCATGGTGCCGGGCGTGACGAAGGAGAGGATCGACGAAGTGGTTAAGCTGGTCAAGCTGGAGAGCCGCATTCACGATAAAGTGAAGAAGTACTCGCTCGGCATGCGTCAGCGTCTCGGAGTCGCGCAAGCGCTGCTGCACCAGCCCTCATTGCTGATTCTCGATGAACCGACGAACGGCCTTGACCCGGCGGGAATTCGCGAGCTGCGAGATTATTTGCGGCAGTTGACCCGTTTCGGCGGCATCACGGTTATTGTATCCAGTCATCTGTTGTCCGAGATGGAGCTGATGTGCGATCGGGTCGCCATCCTCCAGGGAGGAAAGCTTGTCGACGTGAAGCCGATTCAGTACTTCACCCAAGGGAGCGGGCAGGCTCAAACCTATCGGATCGAAACGCAGCAGCCTGAGCTCGTAATGGCGGCACTGAGCCGAATGGACGGTATAGAAGAGGTCAAGCTGGGCGTGGAGGGGATCGTTGAGCTGACGACCGAACGGGAACGCATACCGGAGATATTGGCGGAGTTAATGCAGCATAGCGTTCGGATCTACGGCGTCGAGACGGTTCGCCGGTCGTTGGAAGACGGGTTCTTGGAATTGACGGGGGGCAAGCAGATTGTTTAATTTGGTGCGCAATGAAAACATGAAGATATACCGGCGGGTGCGGACGTGGATCTTGGTCGGATTGTTGGTCGCCTTCGTGCTTTTCATCAATATCATGTCATGGCAATTCGACGGCAAAGAGTCGCAAGGCGACGGCTGGCGTACGGTGCTGCAACAGGAGAAGGAGCATCGGAACGAGGTTCTGAAGAAGCCCGGATTGGAGGCGGAGGACCGCACATTCAATCTGCAGCGGATCGCCGTCATCGACTATCATTTGGAGCGGGATATACGAACGGAGGATGGCTCGATCTGGGACGGCGTGAACGGTTCCGCGCAGCTGGCGATCTTGATCTCGGTGTTCACCATTATTATCGCGGGAGATATCGTAGCGGGCGAATTCGCGTCCGGAACGATCAAACAGCTCCTCATCCGACCTGCCAATCGTCTGAAAATCCTTATTTCCAAATACGTTGCTTCCTTAATGTTCGGAATCCTGCTGCTGTTCGCGTTATTCGTCGTATCCTTTCTGGCGAACGGGGTATTATTCGGCTTCGGACATCTGGATTTACCGCTGATCGAGGTGAAGGAAGGTGTAATCGTGGAAAATAATATGTTCCTCAACCTCTTGCAAACGTATATGCTCAACGGGGTCTCGACGATTCTGTACGTGACGATGGCCTTTATGATCTCGTCCGCTTTCCGCAGTAGCACCATGGCGATCGGATTCTCCATAGCTGCCCTGTTCGCGGGAAATATCCTTCTGGAGGCCTTGCAGAGGTTCGATTGGAGCAAGTACTTATTGTTCGCGAACACCGATCTCACCCAGTATCTGAGCGGGCAACCTTATCAAAGCGGCATGACGCTTTCTTTCTCCATCGGCGTGCTTGCGATTTATTTCGTAGCCTTTAATCTGATTTCATGGCTAATGTTCACGCGAAGAGACGTGACTTCTTAATGAACCGATCGTAATAAGGTCGCAATAGTTTATAAATAATTCGAAGTCCTAATAAAACCGGTCGTTCGGGCATTTGCCTGAACGACCGGTTTTCGCAATCATGAAATTAATTATAGGAACGTTACGGTGGTGGAATCGCTGCCGATCAAGGTACCGGAAATGTTGAAACATTCTGCTCGAATAAGATAAGTCCCGCCCGGCAGCATATTCTTAGTCATTGACGACAAGGTATGGCGTATTTCGTAGCCGCCTGAAGGAGCGTAAAGCTTACCGGAATTGTAAGTTCGGTTTCCTGCGTTGGTCTCCTGAATGAAGAGTTGATATTGGTAGGTACCTGCAGCCTTCGTAAAGCCGATATAGTTAGGAACCGTAGCGTTGGTGCTGTTCGGATACGGGTTAAAGAAATTGACCCCTCCGCTTGCGCTTGCTTGGGAGGCTATCCCGAGCAGCAAAGCAACGGCCATCACAAGCGATAAAACCTTTTTCATTAATTATTCCTCCTTTGATTTGGTTAATCGTACCTATTCCGGCCGAAATAGGTATTTAAACGTTGTAGAAAGCGCTTGCAGAGAGCATATCATAGTTTTGAATAAATATCTATATTTAGTATTTAATGGTTATAAACGAAATGGAGAGACTGCTGGAAGTCAACAATATGCGTGACCTCACTTAATAAGGCCTCTTTACCTAAGTATATCTAGATTGCGTACCGATAGCCGTGAGCGTTTACACGAAAGTTATGACAGCCTCTACTGTAATTAGAAGAAAGGCGGCAGATGAACCGGTTGCGATACGATGATCGGCCTGAACGAATCGAGACCCTTTTTTACCGCTTACAGAGTAAAAAAGGGTAGTCCTTTAAGAGTTTATGATACTCATAAGGACTACCCTGGATATTAAATCTAAACTCGGTTGATGTGACGATTATAATTTACTTGTTCAATTGTGCCTGCATTCTCAGCAAAACCGTTACAGCCTCTGCTAATGTTGTTTTACCGTTAGCATCGAATTTGTTCGCGCTCTTACCTCGTACAACGCCCAGTTTCTTCAGTGTCGCAACGTAATTTATCGCCCATGCTGGAATATCCTTGTTGTCTGCAAAACCTGTCGCGCTATTCGGCTCAACGGTTAGATTGAGCGATTTAGCGATCATCAACGCCATCTCGGAGCGCGTGATTTCGGCATCCGGACGAAATGAACCGTCCGTATAACCTACAATAATGTTTGCATTTACCGCTTCCCCGACTTCCTTCTGCGCCCATATACCGATCTTCGCCGCATCCGTGAAAGTAAGCGTCGATCCTTCCCCTGTCGGCTTCAACACATTCATCAGCATAACCGCAAAATCCGCGCGCGTAATTAAATTGCTGTCCGTTGAAACTCGAATTACCGTAACGGAATAGGTCTGCATTGTCGATCCGTCCTGTGCCGTCACCACCACCTCGAGCGCGTTGCTTCCCAGGTTTAAATGGATGGCTCCCGATGCCGTTCCGCTTGCCACCGCCGATCCGTTCACCTTCACCGTCGCATTGCTATCCGATAGGGCAGGTGTTACCGCGATGCTGCTCACGCTATTAGACACAATGGCCAAGTAGCTTGTCGCGTCGGGCGTGAAAGGCGAACTCAGCGTAGCGCCGGTCAGCATCAGTCCGCTCAAGTCGGCGTTACTGCTCAATGTCGGCACTGTTGTCGGTGCAGTTGTCGGCGCAGTTATCGGCGCAGCTGCCGCTCGAGTCACGGTCACCGTATACGCCTTCGTCGTCGTGCCGTCCTCAGCGGTAACTGCCACCGTGACCGTGTTGCTTCCTACGTTCAAGTCAATCGTTCCCGACGCCGTTCCGCTTGTCACCGCCGTTCCGTTTACCTTCACCGTGGCGCTAATATCCGAAACCATCGGTGTTACCGTGATGCTGCCCAAGCTATTGGCCACATCGGCCGTATAACTTGTCGTGCCGGGCGTGAACGACGGACTCAGTGTAGTGCCGGACAGGCTCAGTCCGCTCAAGTCGGCGTTACTACTGGCATGGCTATTTTGTAATATCGTTCCCGCATCCCCCACTACCACTGTTGTTCCGTTGCCGGAGCTGACGCCATAAAGAGGGTTTGCCACTCCAGAAGCGTGACTTGCCCAGCTCACTCCGTCACTGGAGGTCAGTATCGTTCCGTAAAATCCTACTGCCACAAACGTTCCATCGCTGTAGCCGATTCCCAATAGAGGATATGGGGTGCCTAAAGTTTGGCTCACCCAGCTCTCTCCATCACTGGAGGTCAGTATCGTTCCGTTTATGCCCACCGCTACAAACCTGCCATTGCCGTAGCTGACTTCAGCAAGGATCTCCAGAGTTCCTGACGGGTAACTCGTCCAGGTCTCGCCGTCACTGGAGGTTATGATCGTCCCTCTATCCCCCACCGCAACAAATGTGTCGTTGCCGAAGCCGATGCCCGCAAGATTATTCGATGTGCCCGACGCACGGTTAATCCAAGTCACGCCGTCGCTGGAGCTTATGATTGTCCCGCTAAATGCCACCGCAACAAATGTGTCGTTGGCGTAGCTGATACCCATAAGATTATCCGTTATGCCCGACGCACGGTTTATCCAGGTCATACCGTCACTGGAGGTTACGATCGTCCCGTTTGCCCCCACCGCCACATACATGCCGTTGCCATAGCTGACGCCAGAAAAATCCTCCGCGGTACCCGACGTACGGCTCGTCCAGCTCGCACCGTCACTGGAGGTCAATATCGTTCCGAATAGCCCAACTGCAACGTATATATCATTGTCGAAGGTAACATCTAAAAGAGGCATCATGTTACCTATCGTGCGGGTCGTCCAGCTCGCCCCGTCACTTGACGTCTCAATCATTCCGAAGTCCCCCACCGCCACATATATACCATTGCCATAGGTGACGTCTATAAAACTGTTCATGACGACTGGCGGAAGGCTTGTCCAGCTCACCCCGTCGCCCGAGGTCAATATCGTTCCGCGTATCCCCGCTGCAACATATGTACCGTCTTCGTAGACGATACTCAATAGATGATTCGTTGTACCCGACGCGCGGCTCATCCAACTCGCTCCGTCACTGGAGGTCAATATCGTTCCCATGTCCCCCACTGCCACATAAATGCCGTTGCCGTAGCTGATTCTGTTGAGATGATCCACAGTACCCGAAGTGCGGCTCGTCCAATTCACCCCGTCAACTGAGGTCAATATCGTTCCTGATATACCTACCGTCACGAACAAGCCGTTACCGTAGGTCACGTCTTGAAGAGGTTCCGCGGTAATCGGCGCATGACTCGCCCAACTCACCCCGTCGCTGGAGGTCAATATCGTTCCAGCCATACCGACTGCTACATACAGGCTACTGCCATAGATAACGTCAAGAAGGTGCTGTGCGGTGCCTGAAGTGCGGCTCGTCCAGTTCACTCCGTCATTAGAGGTCAGTATCGTTCCATCTACCCCCACCGCCACAAACATGCCGTCGTTGTATGTGACACCATAAAGATAATTTGCAGTGCCTGACGTACGGCTCGTCCAGGTTACGCCATCACTGGACGATATTATCGTCCCAGTACCCCCCACTGCCACATACATGCCATTGCCGTAGCTCACGCTACTCAAAGTCTCGCCCGTGGGCAACGGACTAATGACATTCCACTCGTCAAGAGAATCGGCAGAAGCAACAGCAGGGATCATTCCTGCTAATAGAAATAATACCGTTAATAAAGAAATACAACGTCTTACCATTGATTCTTTCACTCACCTTTACTAGAATTCGAATCGATTTATTTATCTGCCGTTGAGATTCTACCTACCTTTCTCGCATTATAGTTGTTAAATGGTTCAACTCTTTCATTTTAAGCGGGGCTGACTGTTCATTTCTTAATGTAGTCTTAATGAAAAGCCATGGCCGTATTCTATTTTTCATTGATGCTATAATGAAATCGACTCAACCGATAGATGGAGTGTGAGTAAAACATGGATCAAATTCTGATCGTCGATGACGAGCCCGACATTCGTGACCTGATTCGTTTACACCTGGAACGTGCGGGATGGGACATTGCAGAAGCGGAGTCCGGACGGCAAGCGATCTTCAGTGTGCGTGAGCAGCCTGTCTCATTGATCGTACTGGATATTATGATGGACGACGGCAACGGCTTCGAGGTGCTTCGCTACTTGCAGGAGCATCAACCGGAGACGCTGGTCATTGCGCTTAGCGCGAGGAAAGAAGTAGAGGATAAGATCGATGCGCTTGGACTCGGGGCCGATGATTACATGACTAAGCCGTTCAGTCCGATGGAACTGGTGGCGAGGATTCAGGCTCACCTTCGCAGGCGTCATCCCGAAACGTCTAGCGGGCCTGACGTTATTCAAATGAATAATCTTATTCTGGATATCGATAATTACGTTCTTATCAATGACGGGGAGAGGCATGAACTGACTCAGGTCGAATGCGAGCTGCTTCAAGTGTTCATGCGCAATCCCGATCGCGTGCTGACGAAGAGTGAAATCTACAAGCAGATCTGGCAGCATGAAAACTACGACGACAATAACCTTAGCGTCTTCATCAGCCGTATTCGTAAAATGCTTGAAAGCGCACCGGGCTCCCAGGCCCATCTTCATACCGTTCGCGGCATCGGCTATCGCTTCTCGGGAGACGGACGATGAAGAGTCGCACCAAGCTATGGCTGATGATGTTGTTCGGCGCAGTTGGAAGCATCGTCTTATTCTTTACGATATCCCCGTTGACGGGGAGAATTTGGAACCCGGGTTATGATCTACAAACGTTTACTTCCATCTCCCAAGAAGCGCTTACGGCCATTGAGCGGCAACAGGCCTACTCGTGGCCGGAAGTTCAGCCGATTCTGGAAGATGTGTTGCGCCCGTACCCCGAGATACGCCTGGAATGGCTGGATGAAGACGGATCGACGCTATTTGATACCTCCGGCGAGACAAATACCTACGATTTCCGCCAATTGGCCGATCGTGTTGTCCATATGCCGGATCATCTATGGAGCAAGAACGAGCCGATCACGCTCGCTTATTCCGTCGTCCATGACAACCGGCCCTATTACTTGCTCCTGAGTTTATCCGGCGAAGATATGAAGTCGGGACAAATGTATTTTTTCCTGCGAACAAACAAAGCTTTGATGGCATTTATCCTGCCTTTGCTGCTGGCAATGCTGTTTCCCTATCTTCTTTCCCTATGGTTCTTCTCATCGACCAACCGGCGCATTCGCAAGCTGAACGTAGCCGTGAACAAGATCGGCATCCGAAGCGACCTTATCGTCCTGAAGGACGAGTCGAGAGACGAAGTCGGCCAACTGACCCGTCACTACAACTCGATGGCCAAACGCATCCAAAGCCAGGCGGCCGAAATCGAACAGTTTGAAAATCGCCGAAAGGTACTGTTGTCTAACCTATCTCATGATTTGCGTACGCCGTTAACCATGATTTTGGGATACGCCGAGACGATCCGGACCGGCGCTTACAAGGACGAGAACGAGCTGCAGTCCGGGACCAAAATCATCCTGCAGCGCTCCCGCTATATGGACAAGCTTCTTGACCAGCTTCTGGACATTGCCCGGTATGAGCAGCATGTGCCCCAGTTGGAGCGCGCCTCGCATAATCTGTCGGAACTTATGCGAAAGGTCGCCGCGGATTATCTGTTGTTCCTGGACGGTAAGAACGTCGTTGTGGAGGCGGACATTCCAGATGCGGATATCGAGGTCATGATCGACGCGCCGCTGATCGAACGAGCTTTGCGCAATTTGATGGACAACGCCGTCCGTTACGGTGAAGAGGGGCATTATCTAGGAATTGGATTGGCGGAGGAAGAAGGGAACGTTATCCTGTCGGTCATAAATCGCGGCAAAGGTGTCGCCACGGAGTACCGCGAGCGCATCTTCGAGCGATTTTACCGGGTTGATGGTGGAAGAAAAGGCGAAGGACTCGGCATTGGGCTCTCCATCGTCAAGGAAATCGCGGAATCGCATGGCGGCAGCGTCCGGCTGCTTGATAACGTAGGTAGGACGGAAACCGTCTTCCAACTTAGGCTTCCTAAGGGGCTGTCCCATAAACGTTACTCCGAACAACTTCAAACCCGCTAAAGCCAAAGACCGACCTTGCGGGGTCGGCTTTGGCTTTTTTCTTGAATTACTCACCGCCAATAATCTCGTTATACTGTTGCGAGATTTTATTCCAGTCCGGATTCTCGGAACCGTAAACGATTAATAACTTTTGTATGGTATCGTTGATGCTGGGGTTCACTACTTTATCTCGCTGCAAATGAATGTCTAAAGCAACCAGCAAAATTTTCGCTAGATCCAAATCTTCTACGTTAATGGAACTTAAATCGTCCGCAGGAAAGAATTTTTCCAACATATGAAATGCCGATTTGCTATCTTCCTTTGAATATAACAAATCGTAGAGGATCTCGAAATCTTGTGCATAATCCCCGCTCTCGATGGTTCTAAAGAAAACTGGATCGGAAAGATCCGCATTCGGCGTTCCAATGTAAAATGTATTCCCGCCGACATCCGTCAGCATGAATCTTCGATCTTCCGCAAGATTTTTCAATTTCGATATTCGCGGTATGCCGGAACGGGGGATTTTTCCTAAGCGTTGTTTCAATCCGGCAGTGAAATCTTCATATACCCGATTTACGTCGTCCACTTCGATATAGCACATTTGGGGGTTTTCATGAGGCAATATTCTCTTGGTTACATAAAAATGCAGCTCAAGCGAACCGTAACGTACAACCGCGTAGGGATGTGGTCGGGTGTATATTTGAACGGTTTCGAATCCCAGGCTCTCATACAAGGAAACCTGCTCCTTTATCGAGGGGCACGGCAAAATCGGTTTGATGTTGATCATTACTTTCCACCTCTTCTTTCATGAAATTAACGGATACATCAAGCGTATCACATTCATGCAAATGATAAGGTTTGTTGAAGTTTATCGATTTATTAAAGCGATAGATAGGTGAAATCCCGTCATTTTCTTTAATGAAAAATTATAAGGTTGATCGTCCGACTGAGTGCGCTTTGTTGTCGATCCGGACGGCAAATCCATATGGGCGACTACAAGTTATTACAGCCGCGCTTGACATGCAATCAAATGGTTGCATATAATACGAACATGGACAAATTATTTAAGGCACTAGCGGATGGGACGCGAAGACAACTGCTCGACCTCTTGTTCGTCCATAACGGGCAATCCTTGGGCGAGCTCTGCAAACAAATGACGATGACTCGTCAAGCGGTCACGAAGCACTTGATGCTTCTGGAAGAAGCCAATCTGGTAACCGTCGTGTGGCAAGGACGCGAGAAGCTCCATTATCTTAATCCGGTACCCATCGGGGAGATTTACGAGCGTTGGATCGGCAAGTTCGAGCAACATCGGATTGACGCATTAAACACACTAAAGCAAGCCTTGGAGGAGGATTCTAATCATGAATAAAACGTCATTCGTGTACACGACTTACATCGCGACTACGCCTGAGAAGCTATGGGTAGCCCTTACTAACGGCGAATTCACCAAGCAGTATTTTTTCGGAAGCGAGATCATTTCGGATTGGCAAGTAGGCTCCGGATTTAAGCTGATCAACAAAGATAAGGTTAAGGTCGATCATTACGGGGAAGTTCTAGTCAGTGAGCCCTATCGCTTACTGACGATTACATGGAGCGTTAAAGACGTTGAAGGAGATCGATTCTCTAAAGTTACCTATGAACTAACTCCGATGAACGCTACGGTTAAGCTTACTCTCAGACACGAGGATCTATTAGAGAAGGATATTCGCAAGGATGAAGGTAAGATCGAAGGGTTCAATAACGGATGGCCCGTCATTCTCAGCAATTTAAAAAGCTTACTGGAAACGGGCAACATCCTGCCAGCCTTTTAACGGATCGACAACGAGGGGGAACTTTGAAGAACGAACTGAATACTGACCTCGAATACAGAGTCCGGCGAGATGACCGCCGTGCTCTGTATTTTTTATGATAACCTTAAAAGGTATCGTCCGTATGGTATTATGTAGGGTGCTACATAACTGCAAAAGGAGAAACTTCAGATGAAGCTCAGTAAGACTAACAGGTACCTCTGGCTTATGGCTGCAATTATATTGTTGTTCGTGAATGGAGCGACGGTTTACGGCGAGGAGGTCCCGTCTGCTTGGAAGGAAAGTTGGAAGGTCGACATTGAAGAAATGGCGGGTCATCGGATATACTCGCCTTCCTTTCCGCGTATTAGCTCGGATGGAACGGTTTACGTGAGGCTGTCTCCAAGATCCGAAGCGGACTATGCGGATTATGTTGCCATTGCTGCCGATGGCGCAGTGAAGTGGAAATATCGCTCCCCTCTCCGAAACATGGTGAATCTAAATCTTCGGGATTATGAAATAGACGCGAAGGGGAACTTGTATTTAAATTATTCATCCGGCCAATCGTTAATCGTTCATAAAATCGGAACGGACGGGAAGCTTCAAGCCCAATTTACTCTACCTGGGGCGAACGAGAAAAAACTGCAAGAGAGAATCGATTATAAAGCGGATGGTACGATTCGAATGGCTCTTGCGCTCGAAAGCGGAGATGTCCTAGTGTACCAGTTAACTTCTCAAGGGAAAGTAACGGGATACAAGAAGATCAATCAAAATTACAAGGAAAACGGCGGGGCGGATATCTCGAGCGATATGACATTCGTAGGCGATTATCTCGTCGTTCATCAAAGCGAATATATCGACGTTTATGATGAAAAAGGCCAAAGAGAGTTTCGCTTCGTCAAACAAAGCAATGAATGGTTTCAATTTGAAATGACGAAAGACAAGCAATTGATCGGAATTGGTCGAACGTATAATCGAAGCGGGGGAAATACGACGGAAAGCAGCCGCTTAGTTAGCATTAATAGGTCGGGAAAAGTAAATTGGTCTCTTGGATTAACAAAAGGGAGCAGCCTGTACAACCTGAAGAATAATTTCATCTACACCGTCACGGATCGTGAAAACGGGATAACCCGATTAATAAAAATCGACCCTTCTACGGGTAAAGAGACAGCTAGTTACGAGCCCAAGAAATATCTAGCCGTTGAAAATAATCATTTTGCAAATCAAAACCGCGACTATCAAGACGATGCCATTCTTCAAATTACCCAATACTCGGGATATGGAGGGAAAGGGTCGCAGGAAGCATTGCTGGATCCATCGACTCTAAAGGAATTATCTATAGAGCCGGTTTCTTCTATCGTTACCGAGAAAAAGAATGTACGAGCTACTTTGGACACGAAGCTATATGTTCAACGAAGCAATCAAATGTATGTTATCCTCTGGAATAGCATCGAGGTACGGCGGTTGCAAGTATGAAATAACCAACGATGATGCCCCTAAACCGGAACTCCTTGTATAAAGGAGCCGGTTTTTTTGTTATGTTTAATCGGTGCTTTAAAAAGATCGGCTGGGAGAGACGACATTTAATGAATAAACAAAAACAACTGAGATCCAGTTTTTTGCTTTTGATTACCGCATGCATCTGGGGGTTCGCTTTTGTGGCGCAGCGTCAGGGGATGTTGCACACGGGTCCTTTTACCTTTAATGCGGTTAGATTCGCCATAGGAGCGCTGTCGTTGATTCCGCTCATTCTCCTGTTGGACAGGAAATCCGGACAATCGTCGAAAGAGATCAAAGCCTCGGTGCAACATTCGGCAGTCGCGGGGTTCTGGGCGGGTATTATCCTCTTCTGCGGGTCGTCCTTGCAGCAAATCGGACTCGTCCATACCACGGCGGGAAAAGCTGCTTTCATTACGGGTTTATATATTGTCATTGTGCCTTTTCTTGGCTTGTTCCTGAAGCAACGCCTTAACTTAAACAGTACGCTAGGCGCGATCGTAGCGGTTATCGGTTTATATTTGTTGTGCGTGAGAAATGATTTGACGCTTGGCAAGGGAGACTTATACGAGCTCGTCGGAGCGTTCTTCTGGTCCGCGCATATTCTGATTATAGACAAGTTATCTCGTAAAACGGACGTGATCAAGCTTTCGTTCTTTCAGGTGCTGACCTGTTCGATTCTTAGTTTTGTCGTAGCCGCAGCTACGGAGAAGATCGATTTGACAGGCTTGTCGCAAGCTCTTATTCCCATTCTGTATGGCGGGATATGCTCAGTCGGGATTGCATACACTCTGCAGGTTATCGGGCAGAAGAATGCACAACCAACGCAGGCTGCTATCATTATGAGCATGGAAACGGTTTTTGCGGTTATTGGCGGGTATTTCATTCTTAATGAGCTGTTGGGAACACGGGGCGTCATCGGCTGTGTGCTAATGCTGGTGGGAATGATTGTTCCGCAGCTTCCGGGAATCCGAATCTCTCGCGGTATCGTTAAGCGCGACGGGGTGGCGTAGACAGCAAAGATTGGAAGGGCCGGGAATCTCCCCATTGGAGAGACTCCCGGCCCTTGCTTTTCCGGACAGATCATTTCAGCAGACGACTTCGGTTATAGGCGATCCCGCATGAACAGCGATGAATACCGAATAGCGAGTTATACAACGGATTCCATTGCTCAACGAGCCGGTGGAATACTTTGCGGGTTGTTAAACACGTTTTCCGGGTCGTATTTCGCTTTTACTCTCCGTAATCTTGGGAAGTTCGCTCCGTAATACACCGGCCCGGAGTTTTTAATTCCTTGGTCCGGAACGTTGATATAGGATCCCACGATATAAGGCTGTAACTTCCGGCGCGTATTGCGAACTAGGGCGATATTTCTCGCGGCATTGGATTTGTTGACCCATGAGCTATTCCACTCCACGTAATATTTCGCTTTACGCCAGTAGAATGCCGTTGCTCTTGGCGCTACGCGGCTTACGGCTCCGCCCCAGTTGAGGAAGAAGAATCCGGCGGGAGTACCTCCCTCTGCCTTCTCTAAAAATTCGCGCATGGACTTAATGGCCGCTTTCGGGAACGGACGCCTGCCGAAGCCGGAAGAGAACTGGTTACTGAACTTTTGAGTCAGCACCGGATCGGGAGGCAATAAGAAGTTCACGGCTTCCGGGTAAGGTAGCAGCTTAATCACTTTCGTGGGCGTTCCAACGCTCGTAACGGGCTTCAATAGGCGGATCGCCTCCGTTTTCGATCCGAGGAACAGACCGATCATCGATACATTGCCACCCTTTTTCGGGCCGATCGATAGTTCGCTGCCAAGTCTGGTATCGACGGAAGGCGCCCATCTTTGCCAGGCCTTGAGCACTTCTTCGAATTGATCCCAAGGCCAAGTGATGGTGTATACGGTCGCCTTCTCCGGTGCTCGAATCGTTCTGAATTTGTACTGGGTATACACGCCGAAGTTTCCGCCGCCGCCCCCGCGGGAAGCCCAGTAGAGATCGGAGTTACACTTTTTGTTGGCCCGAATGATTCTTCCCTTCGCGTCTACCATCTTGAGCTCGAGCAGATTATCGCTGATGAGGCCGATCGTCCGTTGGAGAGGCCCGATTCCCCCGCCGAGCGTGATACCGCCGATGCCAACGGATGGGCTATCGCCGAAGCCGCCAATGAATCCTTGCCGCGCGAGCGTTTTCGCGATTCTTCCCACTGTATTGCCCGTTCCTACGGCGACTGTTCCTTTTTTCTTATCCAGCTTGAGCGTCTTCAAGTCGCTTACATCGATGACAAGTCCCCCGTTGACCTGCGACAGGTTGACTTCCAGTGAATGCCTTCCGCTTCTTGGCCGAATGGGGACGTTATTCTCGCGCCCCCACCTGATGGCGTTTGCCACATCTTGCGTTTTCTGAGCGAAGACGAACACTTTGGGGAACTTGTTAGTGTGGGGATCCCAATTTTTACGTGCGGTTTCATAACCCGGGTCGCCTTTGAAGATAACTCGCCCGGTAAGCTTCGTTTTCGTTTTCAGTAATCCCAACTCCCTGAGAGCAAATTTATACGCTATGGTTCTACAAAGGAACCCTATATCGTATGAAGGACATCAGTCTAGGGAGTGGGCGGGCTATTAAATTATTACCGAGTGTTTTTGTGCAGTTTCATCACGGCCAATGGGGAGAGAATTTTTGGCGATGCGGATAAAATTTTGGGCGGCTATCGAGAGACTCCGTCCTTTTTTGTATGCCGCAACGTAGCTGCGGGTCGTGTTCTCGGCCATAATGCGGCAATAGGTCGGTTGCTGGCGTTCGGTGGTTGAACCAATGAGAATCTCCGGCACGAATCCTACTCCCATCCCGGTGGCGACCAAAGCGTTAACCGTGTCCCAGTTCATAGTCTCGAATACAATATGAGGCGTAAAGCCCGCCTCGTTGCATAGTCGATGCCCCATGGGCGTGAATTTTTGCTCCATTTTCAGAAAGATAAACGGTTCGTTCCTAACCATTCTCAGGTCTATAAAGGGCAAACCAACAGACATGGCAGGGGTCAAATTTCCATTCAACTCATGACTCTTAGGTATGGCAAGCAGAATTTGCTCCAGATAAACATGCTGATACTCGATTTCCTTGTGGGCTATGGGAAGCGGGATCAAGCAGAAATCCACCTCATCCTGTAGAATCAGTTCCTCCAGCACGGCGGAATGCTTCTCAAGAATGTCCAGCTTGACGGAGGGGTACTGCTTGCTAAAAGCAGGAATAATTCGGGGCAGATAGTGGTTGCTGTAAAATGGTGAAATTCCGAAGCGAAGATTCTCCTCCCTCCTGTTAGCGAGAGAAGAGATTTCTTGCGTTAAGCGCGAGCTCTTGTTGATGATCTCCTTTCCCTCTCTCACGAATAGCTCGCCTGCGCTTGTCAGCTTAACCGTATTGTTCTCGCGAAAGAATAAGGGCGCCTGAAGCTCGATCTCGAGCTTCTTGATGCACTGGCTTAGGGCCGGCTGGCTGATCGAGAGCTTCTGGGCCGCTTTGGAGAAGCTCAATTCCTTGGCAACAGTAAGGGCGTACTGAATGTCGCGTAATTGCATCTTCATCTTCCTTATAAGTTTATTTTATAACTGTATAGTATATAATTATCCGACAATTTTCAATGTGTATTGATGCGTCGGCTTTTTTTGATTAATTTTACATAAATATTGTAATTAATAGGAATTAATCAAGCAAAAAAGAATTAATAATGTCACACAACAGATTTTACAATGCGTTTACTCAACGCATATTACTCATGGGCTATAATTATTTTATATAACAAACATGAAAGAAGGGTTAATTCAAATGAAAAAATCATCAAGGTTACTCCTCTTATCCTTAATTCTTTGCTTCGTCGTCTCTGCGTGCAGCAATCCATCGACAACGAGCAATGCAACGAACGCGAGCTCGGAGTCTAGTACGAACGAAGCTTCGGATACGAGCGAAACGGCAGGTTCGAAAGAGCTGGATATTCTAAAAATCGGCGTGGCCGAGCTTCCTAAGCATATGGATCCTTCCCGCGATGTCGGAAATGCGAGCATTCGTATTCAATATAACATCTTCGAGACGCTGCTTCTCGCAGATCAGAAGGATAATTTCTCGTTAAAGCCGATGCTGGCGACGGAATGGAAGAGGATCGATGACTTCACGTTGGAGGTCACGCTTAGAAAGGGAGTCAAATTCCACAACGGAGACGAGATGACGGCCAAGGATGTTGTCTTCAGCTTTAAACGCTTGCATGAGGATCTGCAAGGACTCGAGTTGGCGGCTTCGCTATTATCCGTTGTTAAAGAAGTGCAACAAGTCGACGATTACAAGGTTCGGATCATTACGAACGCAATCGATCCTATTCTGGAACAGCGCATTGCTTCCAGTTGGGGCTCTTGGATCGTTCCGGCCGATTATATCACCGAGGTTGGCAATGAAGCCTTCGCGGCGAAGCCGATCGGTACAGGTCCATATAAAGTCGTTTCCTATTCTCCGGAGAAAGTCGTATTAGAACGCTTCGATGATTATTGGGGCGAGAAGCCGGCCGCCAAAACGATCGAGTACGACTACTACCCGGAAACCTCGGCTCGGATGACGGCGCTCGTCACCGGAGAGGTAGACATGATTACGCAATTACCGCTTGATCAAGTTCCTACCGTGGAAGCCAACAACGATCTCAGCGTAAAAGGGCTTACTCTCAGCAATATGCATGTACTCGTGTACAACACGAAGTCCGGTCCGCTAGCGGATAAGAAGTTACGTCAAGCGCTAAGCTTGTCCATCGACCGTCAAATGCTTGCCGATACGCTGTGGCAGGGCAAAGCTATCGTACCGAAGGGTCACCAATTCATGGAATTCGGCGATAATTATATCGATGATTATCCGACTGCGGAATACAATCTTGAGAAAGCCAAGCAATTGCTTGCGGAATCCTCCTATAAAGGGGAGCTCATCGAATACGAGCTTAAACCGAACTATTACACCTTCGGCAGCGAGGCCGCGGAAGCCATCGTAGATATGTGGAAGCAAATCGGCATTAACGCCAAGGTTAAATTTACGGAGAAGGTTGAACGCCAATCCGTCTCCAATTGGTCCAACACGATGCGTTTCCCTGATCCGAGCGGCGGATTGTGGCTGTTGTGGGGCCCGGATGCCAAGGATAGCACTTGGCCGGACATGAGCCAAGACTATATTCAAACGGGTACGGAGTTGTCCTCTATCTTGGATCCTGCCAAGAGGAAAGATCTGGCTAGAAAGCTCATGACGATCTGGGACGAAGAAGCGCCGGGAACCGTCCTCTACTACCCTTATGAGAGCTGGGGAGTCCGTAAGGGACTGGATTGGACGCCGTATTCCTCCCAAGCGATGGATTTCAGAGCGGATAACTTCAAGGTGCAATAAGGGTTCGGGTACTGAGGGGAAGGGATGACCATGGAGAATGTCTTAACTGTAAACAACCTGAAAACCTATTATTTTTCCAAAAATAATGTAACTCCCGCAGTGGATGGCGTAAGCTTCCGTTTACTCAGGGGCGAGGTGCTTGGGATTGTCGGCGAATCGGGCTGCGGTAAAAGTACCGTTGCCCGTTCCATCCTGGATCTGCTGGATCGATCCTATGCCAAAATTCAAGGCGGCGAGATTCTGTTCCATGAGCATGACCTCTTAAAGCTTAAAAAGAAGGACTTAAATCGGATAAGAGGCAAGAAAATTTCGATGATCTTCCAGAACCCGCAGTCCTCGCTGAATCCTGTATTTACGGTCGGCAACCAGATTGCGGAGATTCTGAACATTCATGAAAGAATGACTAAGCAGGAAACGAAAGCGAGAGTCATCGAACTGCTGCGGTTGGTCGGTATACCCGCTCCCGAGACAAGACTGACGAGTTACCCGCACCAGCTGTCCGGGGGCATGCAGCAACGGATCATGATTGCTATAGCCCTAGCTTGCAACCCGGAAGTCGTGATTGCCGACGAACCGACAACGGCTCTTGACGTAACCATTCAATCTCAAATCCTAGCCTTGATGAACCAAATCAAGACGAAGCTTCGGATGGGTATGCTCCTGATCACGCACAATATGGGCGTAGTCGCGGAGATGTGCGACAGAGTCATGGTCATGTACGGCGGAGTCGTGGTGGAACAGGGGGAGACGGCGAGTATATTCGCCTCTCCTTCTCATCCTTATACTAAGGGACTGCTAGCCTCTATTCCGAGCATTAAAGAGGACAAAGAGGAGCTGTATTCCATTCCGGGTGCAGTGCCGAAATTAACGGTTCCCGTGAACCATTGCCGCTTCGCGGATCGCTGCCCTCATGCGTTCGGCAAATGTCACGAAAGCGAACCGCCGTTCTTCGAAGTGGAGAACGGCCATCAAGCCAAGTGCTGGCTCCTCGAGGATACAGCCGGGAGAACTCATAATGGATAATAACAACGTGATCGTAGAGGTCAACAACGCGAAGAAATATTTTCCCGTCAACAAAGGCATGCTCGGCCAAAGAACCGTCGGTACGGTCAAGGCCGTGGACAACGTGAGCTTCAAGATCTACAAAGGAGAAACGCTAGGATTGATAGGGGAATCCGGCTGCGGCAAATCCACTCTTTCCCGCTTATTGATGGGTCTGATGGATGTTACCGATGGCCAAATTCTATTCAAGGGACAGCGTGTGGGGACTAAGGCATCGAAAGACTTTCGGAGGCAAACACAGATGATCTTTCAAGACCCCTACTCGTCCTTAGACCCTCGTATGTCCATCCGGCGCATTATTGAAGAGCCGCTTCGAATTCACTCGAAGCTGAACGCTAAGCAAAAGCTGGAGATCGTTCTGCCGTTACTGGAGAAGGTCAGTATTCCCGAAAGCGCGCTGAGCAAGCATCCCCATGAGTTCAGCGGCGGCCAGAGACAAAGAATCGGCATTGCCCGGGCTTTGGTTACGGAGCCGGAGTTCATCATATGCGACGAGCCCGTATCGGCGCTCGATATGTCCGTGCAAGCGCAAATTCTGAATCTGTTCAAGAAGATGCAGCACGAATTCAATCTGACTTATCTATTCATTTCTCATGACATGAGCGTGGTCCGGCATGTCAGCGATCGGGTTATGGTCATGTATCTCGGGAAAGTAGTCGAGCTTGCTTCGAAAAACAAGTTTTTTAACCGTACGCTTCATCCTTACTCCATAGCTTTAATGGACGCTATTCCCGTTTCCGAGCCGAACGCCGTCAAAGTAAGAACGCCATTGGAGGGGGATCTGCCTAGTCCGATTAATCCTCCTGCGGGATGTCCCTTTCAAACTCGCTGTCCTCACGTCAGTCAGGCATGCCGCGTCCGAATGCCACCGTTGAGAGAGGTGGAGCCCGACCACTTCGTCGCCTGCCATCTATTCGGCGAGGAGGGGATACAGTGAGCGCATTTATTGTCAAACGGCTTGCGAAGGCGCTGTTCACCATATGGTTCGTTCTTACTTTAGTATTCTTGTTAACGAGATTAACCGGCGATCCGACCACTTGGCTTCTGCCCGACGACGCTTCGGCAACGGTAAGAGCCGAGCTTCGCGTTTCTTTGGGCTTGGACAGGCCGATCGTCGAACAATATACGGATTATGTAAGCGCGTTGTTTACCGGAGATATGGGGAAAAGCTATCACTATCTGAGACCTGTCGGCGAGCTATTCGCCGAACGTGCAGGTCCGACGCTTACTTTGGCGGCGATTTCCTTTGCTCTTGCCATTCTGTTCGGAGTGCCTATCGGGATTATCGCCGCGGTTAATCGCAACTCCTTATTGGACCGGTTCACGATGGGTATCTCTATTGCAGGCTATACGATTCCTAGCTTTGTGTTCGGTATCTTAATGATCTTTCTATTTAGCCTTCAGCTACGATTATTGCCCAGCGGCGGAATGAGCACTCCTCTGCACTATATTATGCCGTTGCTGACGTTGACCGTGGATTCCGTAGCCAATATTGCTCGTCTAACGAGAAGCTCGATGCTAGATGTCTTGCGGCAGGAATACTTGGACAGCGCTCGCGCTAAGGGAGCCGGAGAACGAGTCGTCATCTACAAGCACGCCTTGCGCAATGCGCTCATTCCGGTCGTTACCGTCATCGGTCTACATCTGGGCACGATGATCGGCGGTACGGTCGTCGTGGAAACGGTGTTTGCTTTTCCCGGCATCGGCTCGCTCCTCGTGACAGCCGCGCAATACCGGGATTTTCCCGTTATTCAGTACGGCGTGATGATTGTTGCCACTACCGTCATTCTTGTAAATCTTCTAGTGGACTTAAGCTATGGCTTACTAGATCCGCGCATACGCGACAATTTTTGAGGTGGGACACCGATGAGAATTAAGAGCTACAGCATTCCAACCTTCATACTGGTGTTAATCATTTCTTTCTTATTGATTGTAGTACTCTCTATTCTGGCCCCCGTTTTTTTTCCTATTGATCTGGGAGCCACTAAATTGACCGCGCGGCTGCTTCCTCCTTCCTTCATGGAAGGCGGCAAGGCCGAATTCTTCTTGGGAACCGACAATCTAGGCAGGGATTTTATGATCCGGTTGTTCTACGGAACGAGGAATTCGCTGTTTATCGCTTTTGCCGGCTTGGTTATATCCGCGGTACTAGGTACGTTACTAGGTGTTCTAACGGGTCTATATAAAGGTCTGTTGGATTCGATTGTGTCATTTCTAGTAGACGTAAAGCTTTCAATTCCTTCGCTGATTATTTCGATTGTCTGCGCTTCCGTCTTCGGCTCCAGTAAACTCATTATGATTCTGATTATTGGACTGACGGGGTATCCAAGCTTCACCAGGCTGGCGCGTGGCCAGACTATCCAATTGAAAGAAGCCAACTTCATGGAAAGCAGTCGGGCGCTCGGCGCCTCTAAGCTGCGAATCGTGTTTGAACATGTACTTAGCAACATCTCTTCACCCATGATCGTACATGCGACCATGAAAATCAGTTCTTTCATCCTTCTGGAAAGCTCGTTGTCATTTCTCGGATTAGGTATCCAGCCACCCGACGTTTCGCTTGGCTTAATGGTCAGTGCCGGACGTGACTATTTGATCAGCTCGTGGTGGCTAAGTATTATTCCTAGCGTAGTTATTGTTCTGATTGTGGTACAGGTGTCGATGATCGGCGACTGGCTACGGGATCAGATGGATCCAAAACTCAAAAATTCATAAATTTAAAAGGGGCTTTAACCTATATATGTTACTCATCGCGCACAGAGGCGGCACGGACCGCTACCCCGAATTGACGTTAGAGGCTTCGCAATGTTCGTTAGAGCTAGGAGCGGATTATGTAGAGCTCGACATCCGCTTTACCAAAGATAATGTGCCCGTCATCGCCCACGATTCCGATGCTTTAAGGCTATTCGGCAATTCTTCGAAGATCAGCGATTTGACCGAGGAGCAATTTAAATCGTTGAAGTACCTTCTTAATGACAGTTGCCATCCCCATACGCTGGAGGAAGTACTTAAGAGCGGCGTAGCTCCTATTCTCTTTCACATTAAAGAAGGAGGCTCGGCTCTTACTCGGATATTGGAATACATTCGTGCGCATGGGTACGAGGACAAGGTGATTATGGGGGTCGTGACTGTCGGTGATGTTCGTCTTGTGAAGGCTTTCAATCACGAGATCAAGGTATTGGCCTTCATTCCTTCGAAGGAAGCGATCATGGAGTTCATTGAGCAAGGTGCGGATATTATCCGGTTGTGGGAGCCATGGGTCGATGAACCATCCGTGTCGCTTGTTCAACAGGCGGGTAAGCAGGTCTGGATCATGGCGGCTTACGGAGGCATTATCGGCAATACTTCGGCTGAAAAAATCGTACAGTGGAAGCACATGGGCATCGATGGCGTGCTAGCCGATCTCGTTGCCGAGAACAAGGCTCTTCTGTAGTTTTCGTTACATGGTTTTGTGAGGATAGGCATAAGGAAGACAGGCGAGGAATTCGTGCGCCTGTCTTCTTTCTATTCGTGGTGCTTAGCGGGTTTCTATATAGTTGCAATAGCATGCTATTCAGCGTATACTGCAATCATTAGTTGCAATAGCATTCTATATAAGGAGGTGGAGCAAGTGGAAGCAGATTGGACCGATGAAACCAAAGGCGCCGTAGAATCGCACGGGAAGTACATTTCGGCTATTTATCGACACATGCAGATTCTGATCGCAGCCGAGCTGGCGCCTTATCGGATCGGGAGCGGGCAGTATATTTTTCTGATGGCGATCGCGGGCCAAGAGAAGATCACGCAGAAGGCGCTGAGCGAGGATTTGCTCATCGATAAGACTACGACCGCGAAGGCGATCGCCAAGCTGGAAGCCGAGGGTTACGTTCGAAGAGAGGCCGATCCGGCGGATAATCGCTACCAGTTGCTCTATCTGACGGAAGCGGGCAGAGCGGTCGTTCCGAAGGTTCAAGAAGGGTTGAACCGCGTCAAGAGCATAGCCCGAAGGGGCATCAGCGACGAGGAATATGCGTTCATGCTGGTTCTATTGAAAAAGGTACTCCGCAATGTGAGCGAGTAACGAAAGAAGAATACGAAGGAGGATGGAAACATGATTATGGCTTGTCCGTTTATCGTAATCGATAATTGCAAAGAAGAGATCAAGTTCTATCGGGACGTGCTTGGCGGAGAGATTAAGATATTGAGAAAACAGGGGGAAGAGGTTTACAACGCGGATATTCTGTCGGGCGGCGTTACGATTAAATTTGCCGATACGCAGGCAGCGAGACCATCGTTGAAGGGCGACTATGTCAGGGTCTTCTTGAAGATCGAGACGGAAGAATCGTTTCGTCGCATATACGGGCAATTCGCGGCGGGCGGACATATTAATACGGAAACGTACGAGGCTCCCTTCAACGGATTGCTGGCCGTCGTCACGGATCGAAACGGCGTTTGCTGGGTTCTTTCTTACTATCGGGAATAGTCGAAGACGTCAATCGTTCTCCGAGCGATCATCCCCGTACAGCTCGTTCAAATGAGCGATATGACCGACTCCCCAGTCATTCATCGCTTGAATGACGGGCTTCCATTTCCCGACAAGGATGTCTAACGCCGTTTCGAATTTACAATAAGCAGCCATGGTATGTCATCGCGCAATCGGGCTTGCCGTAATTGTTCTACTTGGAGCCGTGGTACATGTTAAGCGTAAGGAATATAAGGAAATCGGCGTAAATATCGTGTTCTTGGCGTTAGCCGTATTCGTAGCGATCGGTCGCATGTGAGTAAAGAAGCTTCATGAAAAATAGAGCATCCTCCGATTTGCGGTCGGGGGATGCTCTATTTCATTCCTATACAATTGCGTCATCGAGCGTTGACCGGTCGTCCCAAGCCTGCTGCAAGGCTTGCGAGAACACTTCTTCCGATTGGGCGCCCGACAAGGAGAACTTACGGTCGATGGCGTAGAACGGAACACCCCGTATGCCTAAATCCTGGCTAGCTGCTTCCTCGTTGCGCACCAGATCGGAGAACTGATCTCCGGCCAGCATCGCGATCGCTTCCTCGCGGTTCAACCCTGCCTCGGCAGCTATATCCGCAAGCGTATCGTGGTCGCTTAAGGTTTTGTTTTCGCTAAAGTAAGCGCGGTATAGCAGCTCCGAAATCTCCAAGCCCTTTCCGTGCCGTTCGGCAAAATGGCATAAACGGTGCGCATCGAACGTGTTGGCCAGCACTAAGCCATCGAATTGAAAGTCAAGCCCGTCCGCCGCCGCTTGGTTTTTCAGGCTCACGTTACCCGCAATGGCTTGCTCGCGGCTCATGCCGTATTTTTTGGATAACATATCATATACGTCATAAGGCAGTTGCTCGGGCATCTGAGGATCCAACTCGAAGCTTCGGTAGACGACCTGAACGCGATCCCGATGAGGGAATTTCGCAAGCGCGTTCTCAAAGCGGCGTTTGCCGATATAACAGAACGGACAAGCAAAGTCCGACCAAATTTCCACTTTCATTTTATTCTCTCTATTCCCCACGATCGGTTACTCCGCTTCGCCCACAAGCGTAAACCTTTGGTTTACGTGCTGCGGATGTTCGATCTCGTCCAACAAGGCGATCGCGTAGTCGGCATAGCTCAAGTAGCTTTGACCTTGGCCGTTCAAGATAACATGGTCTTTGCCGAGCTTGTACTCGCCGGTTCGTTTCCCGTTCGGGTCGAAAAATCCGGCAGGACTAATATAAGTCCAGGTGATGGAATCGGTATTTTGTAACTCCTCCAACTGTTTGCCCGCATTCGATGCGGTTGGATATACGAAGTCCGGAAACTCCGGAGTGTCCATAAGCTTCAACGTATTTTGTTCATCGACGAATAGGCTTCCCGCGCCTCCGACGACGATTAGTTTCGTATTCGGAGCGTTCTTGAGCGCTTGAACCAAAGCTCTGCCCGAGTCGACATACAGATGTTCTTCGCCATCCGGCGCTTTGAACGTGTTAACGACGACGTCGAAGGCTCCCAGATCGGACGAAGTCAGGTTAAATATATCCTTTTCGAGAACGTTAACGTTCGAGTCGGCGATTTTCGAAGCGTTTCTCACGATAGCCGTCACTTCATGCCCTCGGTCCAAAGCTTCTTTCATGATCAAGCTTCCGGCTTTGCCAGTGGCGCCGATGATTCCGATTTTCATGATTATCCCTCCGTTTATAGATAAGTCGTTACAAGCCTAAGCATATTTCTTATATTATGTGTTTAGTCGGATTTTTAACAGTAGTCATTAATTTATAACCTAGTCTCATAAACAGAACTATCACGCGGCAGATCTGGCGAAGTGCGAAACAAATTAGATAAGCACGATAAAAAACAGAGGCTTCTCTTTCGAGAAGATCTCTGTTTGGTCGGTTACTCTTTTTCAAGCTGGGGAGCATTGTTATATCCGAATTCAATGACAGCGCCATTCGTGTCTTCTACATTCGAAATCGAAAGAGTGATAATATCCCCGGCCGGCAAGCCGTCATACCATGAACCCACGTCAAGGTCCACTTCGGTGCCGCTTTGAAGCAGAGTAGCGGAATCCGGGTTTATAGGTGGTGACATCATATTTATCATACTACTAAATAAGTAGTTCCCTACTGTTTCTGCTGTAACCTCATCAACTGGCATGTTAAAAGTCGCTCTCAGTATATTGAGGGATTGGTAACTGAGCCCGGTAACGGTCAGTTGTGGCGGACCCAGAAGGGTATAGCTCGCAGTCATGACATCGCTAGTGATTGCACCGGCTTTAACCGCTATTGCTTTAATCGTTATCGCATTGTCGATGATGATCGGCGAGCCGTAGACAAGACTGTTAACGGAAGGCGTACTGCCGTCAATGGTGTAGAGAATTTCCGCGCCGTCCGTCGTCGTGCTCAGGGAGATTGCCGTACCGTAAGCTACCGGACCGCTCATTGGGTTAGCCGTTGGAGTTTCGACAGTAATCGGCACCGGTGTTGGCGTAGGCGTTGGTGTTGGTGTTGGTGTTGGCGTAGGCGTTGGTGTCGGTGTTGGTGTTGGTGTAGGCGTTGGTGTTGGTGTTGGTGTTGGTGTTGGCGTTGGTGTTGGCGTTGGTGTCGGTGTTGGCTTGATTTCCTCAAACGTTTGCTTGGCTTCGAAGGAGCTTAAGACGAGAAGATCCCTAGTTGCGTTGGTGTTGCCGCCGAACTTTCCGTCCGGGCCATTGGACAACAATTTGAGGTTTATAGCGGCGGCGACGTAACCTTTAGCCCAATCGGATACCGTATCGTCGTTGAAGCCAGCGGTAGAAATCGCTTCGTCCTTTTTCCCCAATCCCTTGATCCAGAGCGCAGCAAGCTGCTCCTTGGTTACGTCGGCATCCGGGCTAAACTTGCCCGCCCCTGTCCCGTCGGTGATGCCGGCTTTTTTGAGCGCTTCGATATAGGGCAAAGCGAAGCTATTCGAATCCACGTCCGTAAAGCTGGAGGTTTGTAGGCTTGTATCGACATTCAGACCGAAGATTAGAGCGGCAACCTTGGCGAACTGGGCGCGGTTCATCTCTTCCTTCAACCCAAAAGTATCGTTCCCGACGCCTTCGAAAATTCCTTTCGAGATTAGGGCATCGAACTTGGCTTTCGTCGCTGCGTCCAAATCCTTCAAATCGGAAAAATCGGCCGTCGTTTTCGCGAACGCGATGGAACTAGGCAAACATAGAAGCGACGCCATCAAAAGACTTAACCATTTTCTTTTCATCTAATAAAGATCCTCCCCTAAAATGATATAAAAATCGATAACTTAGATCCATAGTACTAATTCGATCTCAACAAAATATAAACACGAAATGACGCGAAAAGTCCGAAAAACCCTGTACAAGAAAGGGAACTCCGGGTTTTTTCTATGGATTTCCACCATATGTAAATGACAAATCAAAACTCTGATTCTATCGAAATTTGTCATCCGCGCTATTTGATATTCAGCATCTTCTTTACTTCGGTTCCCGGCTCCAACTTGAATTCAGTTTGAAGTGTTCTTCTTAGCGCATCGTATTGTTTCATGGCAGATAATCGATCGTTATTCGCCAGATGCGCACGAATGAGCTTCGCATGAATCTCCTCGTTCCAGGGCACGAGCTTAAGCACCGTTTTCAACATTTTGATCCCTGACGACCAATCGTTTTCACCCGTATAATAGTCGTTTATCCTAAGCAGGAGAACCACGTAATCGTTCTCGACGGTTCTTCTTGCCTCTTCGGCCCAAGCGTAATGGTTCTTCTCCAGGTAATGTCCCGCGTATAATTTGGCGATGTCCTCGAAGTCGCGAATATTACTATGGTCGATAGACTCGCCCGAGGAGACGAAGCTATGAAATCGCAAGTAATCGCAATCCAAATCTCCGACGTCGATGCGGTAATAACCTCTATTGTGCTGAAGGATGCCTTCAATTCCGATGCTGGCTAAATTTTTGCGTAAGTAGTAAACCGATGTATTTAAGTAGGCGGTGGTCTTCTCCGATTCGCTTCCCCATAACGCATCCATTATCCGATACCTGTCTACGGCTTCTCCCCGATGATGGACAAGATAAGCGAATAGCTCCTCCGCCTTGGATGTACGCCATTTTATTTCCTCTCCGCCCGGTGTTCCTGCTTCCACCTTAAACCGGTTAAAACAGGTCACTTTGGCACGAATCCGAGGTCGGGAATCGGGTACAACATCGATCGCTGCCAGCAACCGTTGCGCATACCGGTCGCTCGGATGCTTGTTAAGGCGCATGGCTAACAACTCGGCGATACCCGGACCTTCGTCAACGAAGCTGCGGATGAAGCCTTGCGATTCTGCCAATACCAAAGCCGTTTCCAGTCGAACGAGCCCCTCTTCCAATCGTCCGATGGCATGCAGCGACATGCTTTGCATGATTATGGCTTTGATCCGGTCACGGAGTCGATCTTCTTTGAATAACAAGGCATCCAGACGTTCAGACAAAGTTAAGGCTTCTTCGGCGCGTCCGCATGCCGCCAGCACCTTGGACAGAGCCAGATGCTCGGCTACCGCACCAAGCGAGATTTCGTCCGAATACGTCATACCGCACCGATCCAGCCAGGCGGTCGCGGATGGAATATCTCCTTGTCGTATGGCTAGACAGGCTTGCTCCGCTTCGATCTTGCGCACGTATAAGTCATAATCCGGAGAATCGATCCTTGATTTTACTTGCTCCAACAGATTCGCGGCTCGGGTCTGATTTCCTAACGTCTGTTCGATTCGCGAAGCGCTTATGTAAATGTGGAGCATGGTTCGCCCGATAAGAGGCGTATCGTTTTGTCTGAGCACCTGACCGATGCAAGCGGCAGCTTCGTCCAGCCGATTCCACTCATAGAGTAGCTTACTATATGTAGCATAGAGCGGTCCTGCTAACGGATGCCCGTCTCCGAGCCGCCAAATACGGAACATGGCCGTCAGGAAGGAGGCAGACCCGTGATGATCGTTAATGAAGGCCAAGTGATCATCGAACTCTTCGAAGCTGTGATGATTGTTGTTCCCGATCGCCGTAAACAGGCCACCATTCGGCAAATGGCGATCGGCCAAGTAAAAGTATTCTTGAGTGTCGGCCAAGTCCTTGCGCAAGTAGGATGAGACCCCGCATAGAAAGTAAACGTTGCCCATGAGTTCTTGCCAAACGGTCTCGTTCAGAGTCTCCTTAAGCGCTTCATAGCGGGCTTTGGCCAAGTCTATCTTAGCGGAGGCTGCTTCCCATTGTCCTATTGCAATCAATAAGAGTAGATAGAACATTTCGACCATAGGACGCTGCATGATGAAGCTTTCCGGTACTTGCAGAACCCAACCGCTTAACGCGATCATTTTTTTGTGAATCAACTCGAGAAGACGATGCTCCATCAACCGAACGATATCTTCATACCGTCGTCCCGCTAAGTAATGTTCAGCCGCATCTTCGACGAAGCCTTGGCTCTCCAGCCAATGCGCGGCTCTAGCATGCGCTTGAGCCCGCTTGTCCGGATCGCGGATCGAGAAGGCGTGCCGCAGAAAGTCTGACAGTAAGTGGTGGTAACGATACCAATATCGCTCCTCGTCAAGCGGAATAATGAACAGGTTGAGCTGCTCCAGCCTTGCGAGCTGAGCCTGACAATCGTTCCGACCCGTTACGGCTTCGCACAAGGAATGGTTCATTCGCGTCAGAATAGACGTCTCGAGCAAGAAGCGCAACGGCTCCGCCAGATTCTCGAACACTTCCTCAAGCAAATAATCCGAGATATGCCGCGTCCTTCCGCTGAATCGCCGAAGAGACTCCTCCCGATTTGAGCTTCTCCCCAACGAGATCGCAGCAAGCTGTAATCCGCTGATCCACCCCTCCGTCTGGTGTAGCAGCTCCGCCGTCTGTTTCCTCGTGAGGGACAAGTCCGCCCTATTCTCGAAATAGACGAAACTTTCATCCAACTGAAATCTTAAATCATCCGTCGTGACGCGTTGAAGTTGTCCCTTAGCCAGAAGTCTTGCGGTCGGAATAGTCAATTCTGTTCGGCTTGCGATATAGAGGTGAAATAGAGGGGGCAAATGTTCAATAAAGTAAGCCATGGATTGGTGAATGGAGGGAAGGTTAATGAACTGATAATCGTCGATAACAAGCGCGATATCTTGCGTAATCCGATTTAATTCGTTCAGAAGCGTCTTGATCGCGGGCTCCGAAGACGGGGATGAGACTGATGGGGAAGAGGGGCCTTCCTTCAATAACGGCAATACCGAATGTCCGAAGCCGGGAATAAGGGCTTCGACGGAAGCCGTCACGTAACTCCAGAACTGGATCCAATCATTGTCTTGCGTATCCAGAGAAATCCATGCTACGGGAAGGCTACACGATTGAGCCCACTGGCTTAACGCCGTCGATTTGCCGTAACCGGCTTGAGCGGAAACAAGCGTTAGCTTGGTCTCTAGACCCTCGTTGAGCCTAAGCGTCAACCTTGGACGAGGAACAAGTGTACCGTGTATATGGGGAATAGAGAGTTTCGTTTTTACAATCACCGTGGGGCCTCCGCTACTTGCGCTAGATGATCAGCAATCTTTACTTTATTTGTATATTCTACGAAAGATGTCGGAAATCCTTCGATAAGATAACAAGAATCATCGGGAGCGGAAGCTAGGGAGGCGTGCGATTATATTTTTCTCCATTTCCTCTTATTAAGTTCTGAACCTATGGACTAAATCGTCTAATTCGGAGGCCATCTTCTGCAAGGATTCGGTCGCTTGGAACAACCCTTCCATGGAAGTTGCTTGATTAAGAGAGAAGTTAGCGACTCCAACCGAGCTTTCCCAGGCTGTCCTGGCGATGGATTCCAGCTCGGTAAAGGTCAATGCAATGTTAGTCGATTGCGAGGAAGCTTCCTCGGTAATATCCCGAACTTGTAAGCTTCGCTCTCTGACATCGTGAATAGCGTGAAGGATCTGTTGGAACGACTGGCCGGCTTCCGTCATCATATTCATTCCCGTCTGAACCTCGGTTCGGCTTGTTTGCATCGTCTCGAACGCCAATCGAATCTCGTTCTGAATGGAAGCGATGAGTTGGGAGATCTGCCTGGTGGCTTGCTTGGACTCATAGGCAAGTTGTTTCACTCGATCCGCTACGACGGAGAAGCCTCTTCCGTGTTCGCCGGCGCGGGCCGCCTCGATGGAAGCGTTAAGGGCCAGCAGGTTGGTCGTATCCGAGATGTCCTGGATCGTGCTGACGAAACGGGCGATTTCCTCCGATCGCTCGCCCAAATTACGGACGATGTCGGCGGAGCGTCCGAATGCCGTCTGAATCGACTTCATCTGCTCGACATTGCTGCGGATGACTTCGTTTCCCGCCTCCGCCTCCTTCACCGCGCTCCACGCGGAGTTATCGACTGTCTCGGAGAATTCGGCAATTTTTTGAAGTCCGTTATTGATTTGCATAAAAGAATTCACCGTCACGGCTACGCGATCGACCTGCCTTTCCGAGCCTAAGGAGATAGTCTGAGTAGCATCCCCGATCTGCTTGGCCGTTCGGACCGTCTGGTCCGCGGATTCGTTCAGCGTATCGACTCCGATCGTTAACTCGGAGGAGGAGTCTGCCACTCTTCGAATCAGACTGCGCAAGTTACGTCTGAGCAGGTTCAAAGCCTTGGCTGCATCGCCCAGCTCATCCCGTTGAAGAAGCCGAAGCTCGGCTTCTTGGAGGTTGCCTAATGACAAGATCTCCAAGCTCTCCACGATTTTAGCCGCGGGCTTGGAGATGGCACGAGATGCCCGCAATCCGATAATAATGACAAGAGCAAACAAACCGACCGTAACTCCGAGCGATTGAAGCAGCTCGGACTCGAAGCTCGCATCGCTAAGTCTTTGCGAATGAAGTCTCTGGGCGAAGCTGTACCACATTTGCCCGTTAAGCCCCAGCAATAAAGCCGCCAACGTGAATGAGATCATCAGCTTGATTTGGATCGTATACTTCATAGGGTACGCCTCTCTCTAGTAGAACATCTGCAATACCATGTCTATCGCTTTGATTCCCAGGAAGGGAATAATGATTCCGCCGATTCCATAGATCAGGATGTTCCTCAGCAGCAGTTTTTCCGCAATCATCGGTTTAAACCGCACGCCTCGCATGGCAATCGGAATAAGAGCCGGGATTATTAAGGCGTTAAAAATAAGAGCGGACAAGACCGCCGTCTCCGGCGAGTATAGATGCATGATGTTCAGCACTTCTATTTGCGGAATGACTCCCATGAGAATAGCGGGCAGGATGGCAAAGTATTTGGAGAAATCGTTCGCGAGGCTGAATGTCGTTAGCGCCCCCCGCGTGATAAGCAACTGCTTGCCAATGAAGATAACCTGAATGATCTTAGCCGGATCGGAGTCCAGATTGATCATATTGGCTGCTTCTTTGGCCGCGATCGTACCGCTGTTCATCGCGATGCCGACATCCGCTTGAGCCAATGCCGGAGCGTCGTTCGTGCCGTCACCCGTCATAGCCACCATTTTACCTTTCGCTTGTTCTTCTATGACAACTCGGATTTTCCCCTCCGGTTTACATTCGGCGATGAACTCGTCCACGCCCGCCTCTCTGGCGATCGTCTCTGCGGTGACGCGGTTGTCTCCCGTGCACATGATTGTCTTAATGCCCATTTGCCGCAGTTCGTCGAACTTTTCCTTCAGCCCGGGTTTGATCGTATCCTTCAAATAAATGAAACCAAGCATACGGTTACCCTTGCACACGGCTAGAGGCGTGCCGCCCTCCCTGGCGATTTCCTCGCTTAAACTATCCGCCAGATCCGGAGACTTTCCGCCAATTCTCTCGATATGAGCCTTGATTTCTTCGACTGCGCCCTTATAATAATCGGTATTCTGAAGAATTAGTCCGCTCATCCGGCTTTCCGCCGAGAAGGGCACGATAGCGCCACCGCCGTATTTTTCATCGTTCCACGTATATTCAAGATTTCTGGCGTATTCCAGAACGGATTGACCTTCGGGCGTCTCGTCGTAAAGCGACGTGCCAACGGCTGCTTCGACAAGCTCGCTCTCGGTCACTCCGGAGAGCGGGATGAAGCGGAACGCCTTGCGGTTGCCATAGGTAATCGTACCGGTCTTATCCAAGATGATCGTGCTGATGTCTCCCGCCGTCTCGACCGCTTTCCCCGACATGGCTAACACGTTAAATCGCGTTACGCGGTCCATTCCGGCAATGCCGATCGCGGATAGCAGGCTACCGATCGTGGTCGGGATCAGGCAGACAAGGAGCGCGATCAGCGTGGATGTTTCTATCGTGATTCCTATGTAGCTTGCAATCGGCACAAGCGTAATGACGACAATCATGAAAATAATCGTCATAATAACGAGCAATATATTCAAGGCTGCCTCGTTCGGGGATTTCTGCCGTTTGGCTCCCTCGACGAGCGTGATCATCCGGTCGAGGAAGGTAGCTCCTGGATCTGCCGTAATTCTGACCTTGATCCAGTCGCTGATTACTTGCGTACCGCCTGTTACCGAGCTGAAATCGCTTTTCGCCCGCTTCAGCACGGGAGCAGATTCTCCCGTAACCGCGGATTCGTCGACTGCCGCGATTCCTTCCACGACTTCCCCATCTCCGGGGACGAAGTCGCCAATCTCGATTAAGATCAGATCCCCTCGGCGGAGCTCCGAGGAAGGGACGATTTGTTGAGTGCCATCCTTCCGCAGACGTTTCGCATTTGAAGCCTTTTGCGTTTTTTTCAACGAGTTGGCTTGCGCCTTTCCTCTTCCTTCCGCTAATGACTCCGCAAAGTTGGCGAATAGGATAGTGAACAGAAGAATGAGGAAGACTATAAAATTGTAGCTCTGCCTACCCGCCGTATGGAACGTATCAGGAAATAAAATCATGAGAAGGACAAGAACGGCCCCTCCTTCTACGACGAACATTACCGGATTTTTAAGCAACACGATCGGGTTAAGCTTCCATACGCTATCCCTCAACGCTTTGAGAAATAAGCTACCGTTCATCCGATAATGGCTATAATTCGACATCTTACAAGCCCCTCCATAATCAAACCGATTTCAGAATTTTTCGATATGCAGCAGCGCATATACGAGATAGATGAAGAAGGCCACCGCAAACACGCAAACAATAACCATTTCGCTCCTCCTTGCTTGAGCCATAAAAAAGAAGTCCCGGAGCTAGTGAAAGACCACTCCCGGGCTTCATACTACGACAGCATCGTTAACAAAGTAAAATTCAAATGAGGCGACTATTGGTGACTAAAACGAGAAAAACCGTATGCTAAAGCGCGTTCATCTTTGCGTTTCCTTCTTTATCCAACATAATGCTAATTACTTCATAGGTTTTCATTAACATAGCATTGCGAAAAGGTCTTGCAATTTTGAGACGACCGGTCTATTATGGATGAAGGATAAGAGAAAGGGGAATTGTATATGAGTCCCAATACCCGGGAATTGATTATCGATGCCGCGCTCGAGTTGTTCCATTCGCGTGGTTATACAGCGACCGGCGTGCTTGATATTACGAAAGCTGCAGGCGTACCGAAAGGGTCGTTCTACCACTTCTTTGCAAGTAAAGAAGCGCTCGCCGAAGCGACGGTACAGAGGTACGCTCGCGGGACTCATGTGGAGCTATTAGCCACCACGGAACAATCCCCCTTGCGTCGTATTCACAACCATATCGACGGAATAATCGATACGGCCGAGCAAGACGGCTTCGGGAGAGGATGTTTGTTGGGGAATTTCTCGACTGAAATGCCATCGCAAAGCGAGCTCGTATCAAGTGTCGTCGCAGAATCCATTGGCGAATGGGTGACCCAACTAGCAGCGGCGATTACCTCGGCAAGGGAGGCGGGTGAAATCACTACGAATTCGGATCCCTTGAGATTGGCCAACCATATCGTCGCCAGCATCGAGGGTTCACTCGCTCAGGCTAAGGTTACGCGCTCTCGCTTACCTCTAGATCAGTGCGCTACCACAATCTTCACCGATTTATTGAACTAAAAGTCACAGTGCCCAATGATACTGACCGTAAAAAGTCAGTAATCGATCATGATCAGTAGACGACCGGTCTACTCAAAAAAGGAGAAATCAAAAATGTCCCAGTACACTGCACCTATCTTAACCGTTAATTCAAAAAATAATACAACCTTCGCCTATCGGCGCTTCGGTAAGACCGGTTCCACGCCGGTTGTGTTCCTCCAGCACTTCAGAGGCAATATCGACAACTGGGATCCGGCGCTCGTCGATAACATCGCAGCCGAACGCGAGGTTATTCTCTTCGACAATAGCGGCGTTGGACGCTCGACGGGAACGACTCCGCGTACGGTTACCGAAATGGCCCAAGGCGCATTAGCATTCATCGATGCGCTGGAGTTGACCCAGGTCGATCTGTTCGGCTTCTCGCTTGGCGGCTTTGTCGCCCAAGAAGTCGTGCTCCTTCGTCCGCACCTTGTTCGCCGGTTGATTCTTGCCGGAACCGGGCCGCAGGGCGGCCGTGGTATGCACGGATGGAACGAAGAGATTCGCGGTCATGCATACAAGGATGTCCAAGGCGCCGAAGACGTGTTCTTCCTCTTCTTCGCACCAACGCCGACCAGTCAAGCCAAGGGTCAGGAGTTTGTTGGACGTATCTTCACCCGGACGGAGGATCGCGATGAGTGGCCAACATTAGAGGTGCGCGATGCTCAAGCCGAAGCGATCATCAACTGGGCCATTCCGGATATGAGCAAGCTGGCACGCCTAGCGGGAATCGGTCAACCGACCCTCGTCGCCAACGGCAATAACGATATCATGGTTCCGACCGTGAATTCCTATCTGTTAGCCGGCCATATTCCGAATGCGGAGTTGATCATCTACCCGGATGCGAACCACGGCTTCTTGTTCCAGTACCCGCACGAATTTGCCGGAGAAGTGAACCGATTCCTGAACAAAGATTAAGTAGGGCATGAATATACAACAAAAGGGCCTCTCAAGAAACAAGCGGGAGGCTCTTTTGTTATATAGTGGTACTTCGGCTCATACGTTATCCTTTAACCGAGCCTTCGGTCTATGGCAGTCGCTTAGCGGAAAAATTTGATTTACAGGCATATTTTGGCGTGCTATATTGGATGTGTAACCATTAATAATTATATAGGTGGTTACATAAGGATGGGGATGAATGCGGATATTGAACGTTCATCGGATTCTGCCCGAGGAGATCGACTCTTTTATTGAAATCGGCAGCGCCTCCGGTCATGAAGCCGAAGTTAAGCAATACCTGGAGCAAATGATAGCAATCGGATCTATCCGCGCGGAATGGTGTTATATCGTGAAAGATGAGGAACGACCGCTCGGAAGGGTAGCCTTCTGGACGCTTCCCAAAGTCGGCAAGCCGCTTGCGATGGTCCTATTGGATATGTCTTGGAACAATAGCGATTATATGGATATCGGTCGGTTATTGCTGCAGAAGACGTTTGCGGATATGCAGGAATTAGGAGCGACGATAATAGATTATGTGTTAGACGCTCCGGTCGTGGCCCCTCAATGGCAAGGGAATCCGGAAGAACGAGCGAACTTATTGGAGCATGTCGGATTTCGGCTTAATCGCGAAACCTATCGATTCGAGCGGAAGCCCCCTGATATTGCGCAGAACGAACCGGATAGCAAAGGCCTGGTATTCAGAACGCTTGCCGAAGTCGGCGAGGCGGCCTATATCAACGCTATCGAGCGGGTAAGCAGTGCCATATTGGACCGTCGAGAGCAACGGGAATTAGTCCTTAAAGGGTCGGGGAATCATGCTAGGGACTATTTTCAAGATCTTCAGCAGATGGAATATGAACCTGAGTGGTGGCAATTGGCTTATACGGCGAGCGGTGATCTCGTTGGCTTGGTGATGCCGGCTTCAAGTCCTACTTTTTCCACGATCGGATACATTGGCGTTGTCCCGGAGCAAAGAGGGCACGGTTATATCGATGTTCTGTTGCGCAGAGGAACGTTAATCCTCGAAGAGGCCGGGGCCGCAGTCATTCGAGCGGATACGGACGTGAATAACATTCCGATGGCCAATGCGTTTCGACGCGCAGGATATACTCAATTCGCTACTCGGCGGGAGTACGGCATTGAGATTGGCTCATAGATTAATCGGTTCATAAGTTAAGCTGCCATTGCAGAACATAAAAACAGCTCACTCGGGTATCCGAGTGAGCTGTTTTTCATTTTAACGCCGCATCACCAGTTGTTGCCCGAGACTCTGTTGACCGTAAAGTTCGGGCTAAGAGCTTCGCCGTAAATGGACGTAATTCCCGGATTGTTCACTTTAACGTTCGTGAAGCTTGCCGAGCCGATAACCGGTCCTTGGCCTTGCTCCGCTCTAGCGACAAGCTTGATGCCGTAGCGGACCGGATTATTGATGTTGACGTTCTCTACGCGAATGTTTTGCATCGTAAGGGCATTCGGATGCATCGTCTGGAACATCAATCCGAAATAAACCGAATTGTTGATATCGATATTTTTGACCAGGATATTTTTGAATGCCCGGTCGCCGACGTAGAACCAGATCGCTCCGAAGTTCTGGTAATCGTTGATCTTGTCGTCCGCCGCGACGCTGGTCCAGAAATCTCCGCCGGTCCGGTCTAACGTAATTCCGTCGAATACCGTATCCACGTCACCGAAGCCCAAGGTGTTGTATCCGAAGCTGTAGCTGCTGATCGTGATTCCGGGGTAAGTCAGGGTGTCGGCGCCGTAGAGGTTCTGGAACAAGTTATCCGAGCCGCCATAGGCCGCGAAAGCAGCGGCGCGTCTTACGGCAACAGCCGTAAGGTTGGTGTACTCGTTTCCTACGTTGTAAGAGCCGCCGGCATCGACCGCGCTGAACAAGGCGAAGGAATCGTCCCCTGTCCCTCTAGCATAGTTGTTGTCGATAATGTTGTAAGACGAACCGTTCGTCATGTTGATTCCGTCCGCATACATATTTTTGATGCGGTTGTCGCGGAAAGTATTGTAGGAAGAGTTGACTCCCCAATACAAGCAGACGAAGTGTTCGGCCCATACATTCTGGATCGTAACGTTCTGCATGCCGTTGCCGTCGATGAATTTACCCGGTCCGTCTACTCGATTAATATAGTTGCCCCAAGCGGACAGGTTTTTGACGGTCGAACCGTTCGCGCTCGAAGCGATGTTAAATCCGACGTCCGAGTTGGATTGGTCTTGCGGAGCCGTCAGCTTGGTATGCCATGGACCTGCGCCGATGATTTCGGTAGCGCGTCCATAGATGAAGATTTTATTGGTGATGGTCCACGTTCCCTCAGGAATGAAGATCCCTTTCTTGGCGGGATCCTGCCTGAATTCGTTCAGCGCCGTCTCAATGGATTTCGTAGCCGAAACCTGAACGTATTTGCTCGGATCGGGGTTGGAAGCCGCCGGAGCGACGTTTTCCGTTTCGATCATGTCGACGTAGATCCAAGAGACGTCGCCGGCGTCTTTTTGGATTTTGATCTTCGTACCCGCCGGATACACTTGATCGAGCATCAGCTGGGAATCTTCATAGAGCCAGTAAGCTTTCGTGCCCGAATTGTCGTAACCGAGCCGACCAAGCGTAGTTGGCGATGCATACAAGTAAGAGAACTTGGAGGTTACATTGAATTTGCCTTTGCTTACTCCATCGGCATAGATACCGACCGTTCCCGTCGTATTATCCGCCACGGCGTTACGCAGGACGAGCGCATTGGCCGGAGAAGTCAGCGTAAACTCGACGTATTCTCCGTTCGCGTCCAAATATACCGCCGAGCGTCCGGAGGCTTCGCCGGCATAGTCGCCGGGAGCGAAGTTCGGAGCCAATCTCGTTCCGTTCGTGCCGTTGGAAGGCAGCTCGGCTTCAATTACGGTGAAAGGCATGTTAGCGCCCCGTCCGGAATAGAGGCTAGTCGTGCTTACGTTGTTTGCTTGCTTGATGCTGACTTCGTTCGCATCGACCGCAACCGTGGAGGTTATCGTGTAGCTGCCGTTGACCGCCGTCCACGTTCCCATACCGACATTGACGGATTGCCCGGCGGCTAATGCGCCGCTGTAGGAACCGCTCAAGGTTTGGATGGTTGCGCCGGCTGCGTTCTTAAGCACTAAGGTAATAGCGTGAGCGCCGCCCGCCGAAGCGATGTTGCCTTGGTTGCTCAGAGTAGCCGTGAAGGTGACGGTGTTGCCCGCGCTTGGATTGCTTGGGTTCCACGTCGTCGTCGCGACTAAATCGGAACTAGGCACGGGAGCGACGACGAGCGACGACGGACTCGCGAAGGCGTTGTTCGCGTCAGTCTGCTCGACGACGGTGTTGCTCTCGTCAACCTTGGAGCTGACGGCGTAAGTTGCCGCATTTTTAGACCCGGCATTGAAAGATACCGTTGCCGACTGGCCGGCTGTAAGGGCGCTAACCGGTGCAGAGCCTGCCAGCTGGTTGTTCAAGTAGAAGTTGACGGTAGAGGCGGGCGATCCGGCGTTGCCGATGTTCGTTACGTTCGCGCTAAGAGTAATCGCGTTCGTCTCGAGCGGAGAAGCCGGCGTCCAAGACATGCCCGTAATCGTCAAGTCCGGGTTTGGCGCAGCCGTGCCGAAAACTTGGAACTCGGCGATCTGACCTGCCGGGGCACCGGAGTTGGTCGTGATGTTCAATTGCAGACGTTTTACCGTTGCCGTAACCGGAATCGTGACAGTGTTGCCGTTGGATGGATTGAACGTATACGTTTGCGCCGAGACCAGGTTGCCGAATGTCGTCGTATCCTGGTTGTGGCCGAGCACTTGGATCGTTTGGGTCCTTGTTGCCCAAGCCGCAGCGGGGTTCAATTTCAGCACGATGGAAGTGATGTTCTGATTAGCTAACAGGTCGATCGTTAGTTGGCTCGGATTGCCGCCGCCTTCCCAATAGGTGTTGGTATCGTTATCGTTGGCGTTCGTAGCCACGAACGTGAAAGTTGAGGAAGATGCGGTTATCGGCTTGCCCGGTGCAATGTTGCCGCCCGGTGGTGGCGTTGGTGTTGGTGTAGGTGTTGGTGTTGGTGTAGGTGTTGGTGTTGGTGTAGGCGTTGGTGTAGGCGTTGGTGTAGGTGTAGGCGTTGGTGTAGGTGTAGGCGTTGGTGTAGGTGTAGGTGTTGGTGTAGGCGTTGGTGTAGGTGTAGGCGTTGGAGACGTTGGGTCTAAAACGATTTGGTCAAGATTGACGTTGGCTGTGTCACCGGAGTCATATTTGTACGCGATCGTGTTGTTACCGGCATTCAAGGTAATGTTCTCTACCTTATTGCCCCATGTATCCCAGTTCGCCAAGCTAGGCAACGAGGATTGACGGGTTTTCGTTCCGTTGACGTAGAGGCTTACCGTCCTTGCGTTACCGTTCGCATTACCATATTTCAGCGTTGCATTGTAGTTTCCTGCTGCCGCTACGTTCACCGTGAACGTCGTCGTTGCGCCTTGCGTCCAGTATCCATCGATGAATCCCGTCCCCGAGTAGCCGGTATGATCGGTGTTTACTTTCGCCCCGCCAGTCAATGCTGCGGATTCGGCTTGGTAAACATTCGAAGGCGTCGGCGTTGGAGTAGGCGTCGGCGAAGCTGTGCCATAAATTTCGAACTCGGAGATTTGCCCGGCTGGCCAGCCCGTATTCGCCGTAATATTCAGGCGAACGTAACGCGTGCTCGTCGCGGTAAAATTGATCGTGACGGAGTTATTCGCAACCGCAGGGTTGAATACATAAGCGGCCGAGCTTACAATGTCCGAGAACGTCGTGTTGTTCGTACTGCCTTGGACGGCCAGCGTTTGCGTTCGAGTTTCCCATCCGGCGGGGATTTTCAGCACGACCTGGTCGATAGTCGTATTCGCGCCGAGATCGACTTGGATCCATTGAGGAAACGCGTTGTTCGTGCTTTCCCAATACGTGGCCTGATTGCCGTCTTTCACGTTATTCGGCGTATATACGTCGGATTGGCCGCTTGCCGTGATGGTTTTGCCAAGAGTGAGGTTAGGACCGCCTGCAGCGGAAGATGAGGAAGGGTAAAGAGTAAGCTGCGATAGCAGCACAACGAATGCCAAGAACATAATGACGATGGGGTTCCTTTTCAGCGATTCGTTCATGGATAACATAAATAACCTCCACGTATGATATTTGTACTCATTAATGCGCTTTCATTTCTCCGCAAGGTTGTATGCCGTTGCCTATAACCTCCTTTGCCGTGTATTGCCGCGCTCATGGATGTTGGAAATATCGTGATGTTAACCTAGCATAAAACACTTCCATTTCTTCCTGAAGATGTATTCCTACGCTTATCGTGTGTAATTTTATTGAGAAAGGAAAGGTTACTGCTTAGGTCTCCGTTATTCGGTGCCAAAGGCTGATTTTCAAGGTAAGTAGAATGGTAATCATCGTTATTCAAGCTAATAAGTTATTTTAGAACCAAAGTAGGATGAAGAACATCATTATTGCTCGAATTCTTAAACAAATGAGAACAAGAATAGACCAATAGGAATGAAAAGCATCTTTATCCAGCATACATCTTGAATGTGCATCAAAAGTACATTAAATAACATCGCTATTGGAGATGATGACCTCGCGATAGATTGGCTTAGCGCGATGGGTATTGTTTGCCATCTCATAGTATCCCAACGTACAATTGAGCCATTATGCTAGATCAATTATCCGCTTAAGAATCGGAGGGAACCCACCATGTTCGGCAAAAAAGAACAATCGTCCGTACCGGAATCAAAACGGGAAGTACCGGTCTATACCGTGCATTCTTTGCCCAGACCATACGAAATTATTTGTACCGTTTATACAGGCAAGATCAATAGCGACTCTCCCGGAATCGTGCTGCAACGGCTGGGACAAGCCGGAGGGGCGATCCCCGAGTGCGACGCGGTCATCGGTATTATTGTCTCGCACATCGCGGCGCAACTCGTTCAAGCCTACGGCACGGCCATTCGTTATCTTTAGGAATGAGATGATGATGAGGAGGAGGAGGAGTACGATGAGAGGATGGAAAAGCTGGAAAGCGGGAACGATCGGTTTTCTGTGCGGCGGCGTGTTTTTCTCGGGAATCGCGTATGCGGCAACCGGGTCGATTAAAGTCGATTTCCGCGATATTCGCTATTATTTCGACGGAGTAAACAAGCAGCCCTCCAAGGATACCCGGGGTTTTATCTATAAAAATACGACTTACGTCCCGCTTAGGTTCGTAGCCGATTCGTTGGGAAAGCCGGTAGAATGGGTAAATTCGACGAACTCCGTCTATATCGGAAGCGAGCCGAAGCCTTCGGAGAATACTCCGGCAACTCCGACGGCGCTGCAAGTTTTCCCGAAGAATAATCCTTGGAATACGGATATTTCGGGTTATCCCGTACACGGGGATTCGAAGAAATTCATTGCCTCGATCGGCGCGAATATTGGCGTTCACGCGGATTTCGGAACGGAATGGAACGGTGCGCCTATCGGAATTCCATATACGATCGTCGGTAAGGACCAAGCTAAAATGAAGGTTACGTTCACGGATTACGCGGATGAAAGCGATCCGGGCCCTTATCCGATCCCATTGAATGCGCCGATCGAGGGCGGTCCGAATAGCGATGGCGATCGTCACGTCATCGTTATCGATAAGGACAATCAGTTGCTATACGAGCTATACAATGCGCGTCCGTCGGACAATGGCTGGACGGCTTCGAACGGAGCCAAGTGGGACTTGAAGTCCAACGCGCAGCGACCGAAAAATTGGACGTCGGCGGATGCAGCGGGACTGCCGATTTTCCCCGGGCTCGTCCGTTACGAGGAAGCATCGGCCGGAGAGATCAACCATGCGCTGCGGTTTACGGTCAGCAAGACGCAGAAGGGGTTTATCGCGCCTGCCAGCCATTACGCCTCGAATAGCGCCGATCCGAATCTTCCGCCGATGGGACTGAGATTGCGGCTACGCTCGGATTACGATATTTCCGGGTTCTCGGATACGAACCAAGCGATCCTTCGAGCGTTGAAGAAGTACGGAATGATCGTGGCCGATAACGGCAGCAATCTCTATCTTAGCGGCGTGCCGAACCCTCGCTGGGACGACGATGATCTGCACGATCTCGGCAAGATTAAGGGAAGCGACTTCGAAGTCGTGGATACGGGTAAAATCGAAAAGTAGAGTCGGTGATTGGGCGTTCTTCGCGGCGAGGTAAGGTTGCCCGATCAGCGGCTGCGAGGTACAACCATAGGTCAAGCGGCATATACTAACATCGAGCAGTAATCCTCCTGCGAGGAGGTGATGCAAAGTGATAGGTACGCTTACTCATTGGATGGAAATCGCAATGTGGGTTGTATTGGGCTCAATGGCCGTCGATTTTCTGATCGGTTTATTCAAATCGCTCACCGGTGGCAAGCTGTCGCATGAACCCGTGCTGGGCTATTTGAAAGATATCGTCTACTACGTGCTGCCGCTGTTTGTACTAGCAGGGATCTCCATTATGGATTCGACGGGCTGGATTGTTTTGATCGCTTATTACGTGGGAGCGTTCGCCGTAGTCGTGAAGTATGTAATGGATATTAAAGCGAAGCTGTAAATAAAACAAAGCAGAGCAAGGCGGAGAAATCCGCCTTGCTCTGTTTTTGTATTGTTTTGAGCTTTCAAAGGACCCCCGTGGAGGTGAGAACGGAGAGAGATGCTCGAATATTTCGAGCAACGGAGCTATAAATATCACCAATTATTCTTAGGGAAATAATTACAAAAATTACGAAGTATATTATATGGATTAGTAACATTTAGCTTGACAACATGTAAGTTTGACATTAGCATATGGATAAAATAAGGGTTGAATCCAAAATTAAGGAGATATAATCCCACATAAAGTGACATTTTCCGCATTCATTTCGCTCTAAAATCTGGGACTATTCCGACTTTAATATTCAGAATATTGAGAAAACTAAGACTATAGTACTAGAGGTCGATAGGAGGATTCCCTTGAATGAAGCTCTACTACAAATCGAACACTTAACGACCTCGTTCCGAATTGCAGATCAATATTATGCGGCAGTAGACGATGTGACGTTATCCGTCAGGGAAAACGAGGTTCTTGCCATAGTAGGCGAATCCGGTTCAGGTAAGAGCGCGCTAGCTTATTCGATCATGGGCCTCCACACGAGGGCGAAGACGGAAGGAGATATTTATTTCAACGGTCACAATATTGCGCGTTTGTCTCCCTCTAAGCTCAATAAGCTAAGGGGAAAGGACATGAGCATGATCTTCCAAGACCCGCTATCGGCATTAAATCCGCTGATGATCGTCGGCGCCCAGATTGAAGAGGTCATTCTTCTTCATCAGCCTAAGCTATCGAGGAAAGATAGAGCCGATAAGGCGGTCGAGCTATTAGCAAAAGTGGGAATTCCCCGTCCCGAGCATACATATGGCCGATACCCGCATGAGTTGTCCGGAGGGATGCGCCAGAGAGTGATTATCGCGATCGCCATCGCGAATGGGCCTAAGCTGCTTATCGCCGATGAACCGACCACCGCGCTCGATGTCACGATACAATTGCAGATTCTCGAGCTGCTGAGGAAGCTGAAGGCCGACAGCAAAGCCGGAATAGTCCTAATCACTCACGATTTAGGAGTCGTTTCCGAAATGGCGGATCGGGTTGCCGTTATGTATGCCGGACAAATCGTGGAGATTGCCGATATTTATACCTTGATCTCGAAGGCTAGGCATCCCTATACGAGATCATTGCTCCAATCTATTCCGACTGCCGGCGAAACGAAGTCTCGACTTCACGTCATTCAAGGCATCGTTCCTTCCCTGCAGAATCTTCCGCGTCAGGGCTGCCGTTTCCGATCAAGAATTCCTTGGATCGACGAATCCGCGCATGAGGAGCAGCCGATCATGCATGAGATTGCGCCGGGGCATTGGGTTCGTTGCAGCTGCTATAAACACTTCCGTTTCCCGGACTCGAAAGAGGAGGAACTTCGCCATGTCCTTCCTTGAGGTTCGTGATTTGAAGGTGCATTTTCCAAACCGCGGCGGCTTGTTCAGCAGGAAGACCCAGCCGATCAAAGCCGTAGACGGCATTCATTTCGATATAGAGCAAGGTCAAACCTACGGACTTGTAGGCGAGTCCGGCTCAGGCAAAACCACTACGGGTCGGGCGATTATCGGACTGAATTCGATTACGTCGGGCAGCGTGACGTTTGAAGGGCGACAACTGACTTCAGGCGACTTGCAGAGGCAGGGGGCATTTCGCAGGGACATTCAAATGATTTTCCAAGATCCTTATTCCTCGCTGAATCCGAAGAAAAGGGTGCTGGACATTATCTCCGAGCCTTTGCGTAATTTCGAGAGGTTGTCCGCAAGCGAAGAGAAGGCTCGCGTTCAGCAGCTGCTGGAGCAGGTAGGTCTGTCGCCGGAATCGATTCTGAAATACCCGCATGAATTCTCCGGCGGGCAACGTCAGCGGATCGGCATTGCCAGAGCTATCGCGCTGAAGCCGAAGCTGATTATCGCGGATGAGCCTGTATCCGCTTTAGACGTATCCGTACAGGCGCAGGTGTTGAATTTTATGCGGGATATTCAGAAGGAATTTAACCTCACTTACTTATTGATCAGCCATGATCTCGGAATCGTTCGCCATATGTGCGACCAGATCGGCATTATGTACAAGGGACGCTACGTGGAACAGGGTACGACCGACGATATTTTCGATAACCCGCAACACATCTATACGAAGCGTCTGATTTCGGCCATACCCGATATCGATCCTACCAAGAGGGAAGAAAAATACAAGTTCCGCGAAGAGGTTAGAACCGAATACGAGCTAGCTTATGGAAACTATTTCGGCGAAGACGGCTTGGCGTATCCGTTAAAACCAATTTCAGAGACGCATTTCGTGGCTTTGCCTGGGAGAGGTTGAGGACGATGTGGAGGACGGTAGCAAGAAGATTGGTCATTATGATCCCGCAAATTTTATTATTGAGCATTCTCGTCTTCCTTATGGCTAAGGCCATGCCAGGCGATGCGTTGACGGGTCTTCTCGATCCGAGCATCGATCCGGCCGCAATGGATGCGCAACGCGTGAGGCTTGGTCTTAACAATCCGTGGCACGTGCAATATTGGGATTGGATTACGCAGGCGGTGCAAGGAGATTTCGGGCAGTCGTTCCGTTTCAAAATGCCGGTGTCCGATCTGATCGGTCAGCGGATGATGAACACCGTTTGGTTATCGCTAGCTACTCTAATCCTTACCTATCTGATCGCAATTCCGCTCGGCATCACTAGCGGACGATTCAACGACACGTGGGCGGATCGGCTAATAACGGGCTATACCTACATAGGCTTTGCGGCTCCGTTGTTTATATTTGCCCTACTGATGTTATGGGTGTTCGGCTTTCACTTCGGCTGGTTTCCGACCGGAGGCAGCGTTGAACCGGGGACGGAGCCCGGAACCGTTCAATACGTAGCGAGCAAAATATACCACTTGTTGTTGCCGGCTATATCCATGGCTTTAATTACGACGGTGACAACGGTTCAATATCTGCGCAGCGAGATTATCGACACGAAGCAGAAGGATTTCATTATTACCGCAAGAGCAAAGGGCGCCTCGGAGGCACGCGTGTATAATCGGCACATTTTGCGAAATTCGTTATTGCCTATCGCCGCATTTTTCGGTTACGAGATTACCGGACTGATCGGCGGGACGATATTTATCGAGAATATTTTCAGCTATCCGGGAATGGGCCAGTTGTTCCTTAGCTCGATCTCTTTGCGAGATTTCAGCGTCGTAACTTCCCTGGTTTTATTGTACGGAGCGGCTTCCATAATCGGGGCTTTGATTTCGGATATTACCTTAAGCATAGTTGACCCCCGTATTCGAATTAAATAAGAACCGGAAACGTTGAGGTGGAATGAAATGGACAAGGCACCGATCCCGATATCTTCGGCGAAGCAACCCACGGCCAAGCAACCCAATAAGAGTCCGTCGGGCTGGAAAATCATATGGCGGGAAATCGTGCGGGACAAGGTGGCTTTCATATCCTTGATCTTCTTATGCCTGGTCATCTTGAGCGTCTTCGGAATATCGCTTGTTCTTGATCAAGAACAAATCGTCTCGGTAGATTTATTCTCGCTTAAGCAACCTCCTTCCGAGCAGTTCTGGCTGGGCACGGATTATGGCGGACGCGACGTATTCGGACAATTAATCATCGGAACCCGGAATTCATTGTCCATTGGCATTATCGTTACCGTGCTTACGGGTCTGATAGGCGTCTTGGTGGGACTCGTCTCCGGCTATTTCGGGGGGACGGTCGACAATATCTTTATGCGTTTCGTCGATTTCTTTATGATTTTACCGACTTTGATGATCGTTATCGCGTTCGTCACGGCAGTGCCTAAGTATAGCATCGTATCCTTTTCTCTCATTATGACAGCTTTTCTGTGGATGGGGATTGCAAGGCTTATTCGATCCAAAGCGTTGCAGGAGAAGGAGATGGATTACGTTCAGGCCTCGAGAACGTTGGGATCTTCCAACTTGAAAATCATGCTAGTACAGGTTCTGCCGAATTTAAGCTCCATTATTATCGTAACAATGACTTTGAATTTGGCGGCCAATATCGGATTGGAGTCCGGTCTATCCTTTCTCGGATTCGGCTTTCCGGAGAGCACGCCAAGCTTGGGCACCTTAGTCAGCTATGCTACGGACCCGCAAACGCTAGAGTCCAGATGGTGGATATGGTTACCCGCATCGCTACTGATTCTAGTATTGATGTTGAGTATAAATAACGTCGGTCAAGCATTAAAGCGTGCGACGGATGCGAGACAAAGAAAAGGATAATGGAGGAGAGAAACGGATGACGAAGAAGAAGCCGGTGAATGCAAGGTCGTTGTTTTTTCCGATTATGATGGCGCTGACCGTGTTGCTAGCGGCGTGTTCATCAGGCAATGGGAACGAGGAAAGCAGTCCTTCCGCTACGACGGAGACGGCAACTCCTACGTCTAGTGCAAGCGCAAGTCCAAGTGCAAGCGAGACGCCTGCCGCGGAGGACGGACTTTATTCCATCAATGATTTCAGCAATGTAAAGAAAAACGAAGGCGAAGCGATAAAAGGGGGATCGATTACATTCGGACTCGTTTCGGATACGCCGTTCGAAGGAACGTTGAACTTTAACTTCTATTCCGGCGACCCGGATTCTCAAGTATTAAGCTGGTTCGATGAAGGGCTGCTGACTTGGGATAAGAGCTACGTATACACCAATGACGGCGCTGCAACCTATGAGGTATCGGAGGACGGCAAAACGTTTACGTTCACGATTCGGGACAACGTAAACTGGCAAGACGGCAAACCGGTAACTGCCGAAGATTGGCTGTTCGCCCATGAAGTCATCGGTAACCCGAAGTATGACGGTCCTCGGTACGATTCCAATTTCACGAATATCGTAGGGATGGCGGAATACCATGACGGCAAAGCGAAAACCATCTCCGGGATAGAGGTGCTTTCCGAGAAAAAGCTGAAGATAACGTATATTCAATCGACGCCGTCCTTATTGACCGGCGGCGTGTGGAGCTATCCGCTAGCTAAGCATATCTTCGGCGTCATGGACGTGGCTAAAATATCGGCATCTCCGGAAGTACGCGAGAAGCCGATCGGCTTCGGGCCGTTCAAAGTAAAAAGCATCGTTCCCGGGGAATCGGTGGTCTTCGAGAAAAACCCGGATTACTGGCGGGGCGAGCCTGCCTTGGACGAGGTTGTTCTGAAGGTCATTAATCCAACGACTATCGTTCAGCAGCTGGAAACCGGCGGAGTCGACCTCGTCGATTCATTCCCCGTTGATCAATATCCGGACAACGCGACTCTCTCCAACGTGGAGTTCCTGGGTACGATTGACCGGGCGTACACTTACATGGGCTTCAAGCTAGGAAAATGGGATGCAGAGGCCGGAAAGGTCGTTCCGGATGCAAAGGCTAAGATGGGCGACGTGAATTTGAGGAAAGCGATGTGGCTTGCGGTCGATAACGATCAGGTCGGCAAAAAGTTCTATCACGGCTTGCGCTGGAATGCTACGACCTTAATCCCTCCGTCCCATCCGGAGTACCATGATTCTACGAATCCGGGGGTTGCTTACGACCCGGAAATGGCTAATAAAATTTTGGATGATGCAGGGTACAAGATGGATGGCAAATTTAGAACCAATCCGGATGGAAGCGAATTAGTCATTAACTTCATTTCCATGACCGGAGGCGACATTGCACAGCCGCTTGCCCAATATTACGTGCAGTCCTGGCAGGCCATCGGACTGAACGTGCAGTTGGAAATGGTGGAGTTTAACTCCTTCTATGACCGCGTCGGCGCCAATGGCGAGGATGACCCTAAGGTGGATGTTTACCAGGGCGCGTGGAGCGTGGGTATTGACGTTGACCCTTCGGGTCTATACGGGAAAGATGCGATTTACAACTTCCCAAGGTATGAAAGCGCGGAGAATGATCGGCTGCTAGCGGAAGGCATATCGGAAAAAGCGTTCGACGTGAAAGTACGTCAAGACATTTACAAGCAGTGGCAGAAGCTCATGGTAGACGAGATTCCGGTCTTCCCGACGCTGTACCGCGCCGTGCTCGCTCCGGTCAACAAGCGGATATTGAACTATGCGATCGGAGACGGAACGAATCTATATCCTTATCAGATCGCCGTTTCCCAAGACAAACCGTTCGTCAAGGAGTAATAAGAGCATAACGGATAAGAGCTGTCGAGATAGTCTCGACAGCTCTTTGTATTCCTCCGACAGCTTAGCGTTCGTCATCGCTTCCGTGTCTACAGCTTACGGGCAAAGTCATTCAAGTGACCGGTCATTTCCTGAATCTCTTTGATAAAGGCCGATATTTGCTCCGTCGACACCGCCTGCTCCTTGCTGATCGAAGCCACTTGGTTAATAGCTTCCCCGATCTGATGCGTCACCTCTTTAAGTTCCTGCAGCGTTTGGCGGATATCCTTCGTAGATGCGATCGTTTCCAGGGACAGCTTGCGAATCTCTCCGGCTACGATGCCGAAGCCCCTGCCTTTATCCCCGGCGTGCGCCGCTTCGATCGAAGCGTTCAAGCCGAGCAAATTCGATTGATCGGCAACGTTCTTGATAACCGACACCACTTGATTCGTCTTCTCCACGCTTTGACCCCCCTCTTGCGAGAGGACGAGCAGTCGGCGGTTAAGATCGGCTATGGCGTTGGATCCGCTGACGGCTTGAACGATTTTATCGTTCGCTTGGGACAGGGCGACGACGATCTGGTTCGCGAGCTCGATCAGCTCGCTGTGCCGTCGAATTTGAACGGCGACTCCGCCTATGACGATGCCCTGATCATCGTGAACCGGAAGAGCCGTGCCGGTGAATTCGAAGCCGTAGAACTCGGCCGGAACATCTCCCCGGAAGAATGTATTTTCCGTCATGGCTATAACGAGAGGTTCCTCGGGATTCAATTTATGCCCGACGCCGATTCCGAGATTGATATTTTCCCCGGGATAATAGGCAATGAATTGGGTACGATCGCACACGGCGATAGACATATCTGCCGGAACGGCAGCTTGTATAATAGGCAGGAGCGTCACGAGACTTTCCAGCGATTTGACATTGTTGTTCATCTATTCAATTCCTTTCCTAATAAAACGAATTCTGTTTCTGTCCTCTATTTATATCGTCGGAAAGCCTCGTGAACATAAGAAGTCGGCACCGATTGAGATCCGGATATCGTCTGCGGAAAATGAAATATATCTCATAAACTTTACAGCCGGGACCGTTTCTTGATAACTTAAAAAAAGAGAAGGTTATCGAAGGGAGTCCGATTGACTCTGGAAAAGAAGAAGAACAAGCAGATTAGCAAGCCAATTCTCGTTGCGATCTTGGCTCTGCTCTTATTGGCAACGATGCCGCTTAGCGCAATAACCGCCCAGGAAAAGCCGGCTGCAACGAAGCCTATTACCGTCACGTTGGACGGGAAAGACGTAAAGTTAAAGGATCCGGTGATAGTAACGTCGGGAAGGCTGTATTTGCCCGTCGCGCTGTTATCCAGGATGTTCGGGGCGCAAGTCGATTGGAATAACAATAGCGAAGAAACGACGATTAATACCGCATATGGAGATCGAATTATATTAGGCAACGGGGTACCGGTCGTCTACTTTAACGGTACGCGCTATGTTATGGACGATGCTCCATTCGTGGAGGAAGGCCGGATGTATATTCCGTTGCGCGATGCCGCGGAGTTGTTGCATGCGAGGGTGAACTGGAACGAGGAGGAGCGGGTTGCCGGGCTTGAATCGGTGCCTCGCGCCGTCGTGACGGAGCAATTCGGCTTGACCGAGATCGTCAAGCAGATGGGTAGCAGCAACGACGAGCTGTTAAAGCGTAATGGCCTGAAGGCTAAGGACAGCATCGAAGTGGGAACGAAGCTTCGCGTAGTGATTCCTACCCTATTCGACCGCGAGGCGAAGCCCTTCACGGAAGAAGATCGGCTATTGCTGGCCAAGATTACGCAAGTCGAGGTCGGGGATGAGTCCTATGAAAGCCAGTTAGCGGTGGCGAACGTCATTCTAAACCGGGTGAAGGACTCGCGGTTTCCGAAGACGATCCGTGACGTAATCTACTCCGGAAAGCAATTTCCGCCGGCCCATAACGGGTTGTTGGATAGAAGCGTACCGAAGGCAACCGCGCTTCGCGCCGCCAAGGACGCCTTGAACGGCAAGAACAACGTGGAAGGCGCCGTCTACTTCTACAATCCGAGAGTGACCAAAGGCGACTTCTGGTCCGGCCTTTCGACGGTCGGCACGATAGGCTCTCATCGTTTCGCGAAGTAGTCGCGGACGATGTAAATATGTAATTGGTGATTGTTAAGTTAAACCGAAGAACCGTTGAGCCCCCGCCGTAATCGGCAGGAGCTCAACGGTTCTTTTGGTCTATAACGGAATTAGAGGCATTAGAAGCAAGTGAACGAATCGATACGTTGAAGATCGAAGCCGGAGAACATCCAGAAGAAGCCGTTCCACCGAAAGCCGGATATGGACGTACGACCGACGAAAACGGGGTAGAACCAGAAGCCGGCGCCGTTTTGCGGCCAAATGTACGTATTGCGGAACAGGCAGCGGGAGATGGCTCCCGGATCGATGGCAAGCGCCTGCGCCGAAGCTAGCGGTTGTTGGGGAACGAATTGAGGCGGCGGCGAAGTAGGGGGCTCAAGCCCGCCTTGCTGTCCGAAAGGAGGCGTAAAGGCCAATAGGATCACTCCTTAGGTAGTCGTGTTGTTACGATCTTGTTCTTAGATCAGATCAAGGAAATAGCCAGTAGGTTAAAAAGAACGAGCGGAAGCACGAAGTTGTTATAAGGGTTAACGGGACCCGGATACGGGCCTGGGAAGAAACCGCGAGCATAACCCTCGTTCGACAGGGACAAGTATACGATTCCTCTGTCGCAGTGAACGATGTGTCCCTCGAAGACGTCGCCGTCCATCGTCTCTACTTTGACCCATCGATTAGCATGGTGAGAGCATAAGTGATGAACATGGTCTTTGATGGACTTCAACGTCTCATGGTGTTGGTTATCGCACTTGTAGATCGGCGTCAGCTGTTCGTTTGCCGTAATTGACGAGCTCATGTTAGAAGACCCCCCGTAACGTTCGAAGATGGGGTATTGTATGCGAACGCCTAGGTTGGCGTTACAGGGGAATCGCTATTTCGATGATGGGTAAGAGGAAAATGGTCTTAGTTTAGGTCTTTCATTTCCAATAGCGATGACTTTCAATGTATTTTGAGACGCGTTACCAAATGTATGACGAATAAAGATGTTAATCATTATTATGGTTCTACTTTTGTACTATTCTTTTCAGAAATTCGATCTATAGTGATGTTCTCCATCCTACTTTCAATCCATTTTGACGCATTAGCTGGAATAAGGATGATTAGCATCTTACTTACCTTGATTCATTACCATTGGTACCCCACTAGATCGCAGTCACTGACCCAATACTTCCATAATCCATCAAAAAGACCCTAGGATCGTGTACTCTAAAGAGTGCCGATTCTAGGGTCGGGTTTTTTCGCTCAAGATCGATGTCCCACAGTTATAACCACGTTCCCCTTTTTCCGCCCCGTTTCCACGTACCTATGAGCTTCGGCGGTCTGTTCCAAAGGATAGCGCCTATCGATGATTGCCTTAAGCTTTCCCGCCTCGAAGAGTTCTTTCAAGAAAGCCAAGTTCTCTTTGCTCTGCTGCAAGCCCGCGGCCGTGAAGATGGCTTTTCGTCCGCCGAACTTCGAAGACCATGCCATGCGCAGCAGGGTTCCCAATTTAGGAACGGTCGACAGATAGATCCCTGTTTGTTTTAACGAGCTCTTACACCGCGAAAACGAACTTTTGCCTATCGCGTCGAAGATAACATCATAGGTTAGATCGCTCTTGGTAAAATCCTGATGCGTATAGTCGATGATGTGATCGGCACCCAGCGACTTTACCAATTCTACGTTCACCGAACTGCATACTCCGGTAACTTCCGCTCCGTAATATTTGGCAAGCTGTACCGCGTAAGCGCCGACCGACCCCGAGGCGCCATTAATAAGAACCTTTTGTCCGCTCCGGATATTCGCTTTATCCCTCAAGAACGTTAAAGCTGTCGTTGCTCCATCGCAGACGGCGGCGGCTTCTTCGTAAGACGCGTTAGTCGGCTTTAAGAATAAGACTTTATGTTCCGGCAGACATAGATATTCGGCATGAGCGCCAAAGCTATTCGGACTCATTCCGTAGACCTGATCACCCTTCTTAAATAGCGTGACGTCGTGGCCGATCTCGTCGATCTCCCCGGCAAACTCCACGCCTTGCTTGACGTTCTTAGGCTTCGTTAGACCGTAGATTAGCCTGATCATAAAAGGATCTGCTTTGCGAAAGGCGCAGTCCGATGGAGTTACGACTCCTGCGTATATTTTGATCCGCACTTCGTTGTCCTTGGGAGCGGGCATTGCTACCTCTTCGAATTGGAGAACGTCCGGCGTTCCGTATTGCACGCGCGCTATCGCTTTTATATAAACTCCTCCTTATTTTCAATAAAGAAAACTTCTTCCAACGGAGAGGCGAAGACGAGAGCAATACGGAATGCCAATTCCAAAGAAGGAGAGTATTTGCCTTGTTCGAGGGCTACGATGGTTTGCCGCGTCACGCCCGCTTTCTCAGCCAATTGTTGTTGCGTCATTTCATCATGGTTAAATCGTAATTTCCGGATGTGGTTGCCGATCGGAAGCTTGCCCATCTTAGACTCCTCTCCGATAAAGGAAGAGCTGCGTGAACACTCCGACCATCTCAGACAGGAGTCCCGCTGAAATAAGAATGATGAACATCGCGGAATGCGGCATCTCCAGCACCAAAGATCCCATAGCCAGAAGAAAGCCGAGAGTGAACGCGTAATGGGAGTTCTTGGTGGATTTTAATTCGATTAATTTGTCTCTCTCATCGGAGAAAGCAGGCTCTGCCTCTTTCGTAGTTATTCTATAGACGATGTTGAATACGATCGTAATGACGATTTTCGCCACGATCGACACCGGGATCAAGATTAAAATGAACGCCCCCCAGAAGCTGAGGGTATCCGTCGAATCCAGACCGTCCAAAGAGTACTTCCGAAAGACGTACAAACAATAAAGTCCAAAGATTAGTAGGGTGCCGGTTAAAGATACGATATTCTTCTTTTCTTGATAGGACATTCTGTATTCCTCCATTTAGATTAAACGTTAGAGTAATGTATGATGTACATAATGTAACTTATAACATACATTAAGTAAATAGTATTTTACATATAAGATGAAAAAAAGGCCAAGGACCGCCTTCTTACATTGCGGGTGTCTTGGCCTTTGCCGTGTATGGATTTGATTATTCCTGAGGGCGAGTACCCGGCTCCAAACCCGTTGAAGTCGCCGTTTTAATAAGCCGAACCGTTAAGTCGTTATGCATCCGAATTTGGCAGGATAGTCTGACCGAGGCATCCTCGATTCCCTTGTTCCGAAGAACCGTCTCTTCCGCTTCTTCCATCGTGCCGGCATCCCCGGAGAGTACCTCTACAGCGCAAGTCGTACATCTGGCGTTTCCGCCGCAGCGGTGAAGGATGTCGATTCCGTTATCCTCCAGCGCCAGGACCAGCTTCGTACCTTCGATCGCCTGAATGGCGTCTCTTCCTTCTACTTGAACCGTCGGCATTTGCTTTCCTCCTCGTACAATAAGTCTATCTGTGTACCTGACACAATTATATTAAACCACTAACTAAGCTGTCCGTGGTAATATTATTACTGAGTTGGAACCTTAACTTCAGATATTCGGGTGCCAATTGTTGTGGGCGTGGTATAGGTGCTGGTCTTTCTTACGGTGCCGATCAATTAAAAAGCTTAATACTAAAATGAGATTGGATATAGTTTATGACGAGTTTTTATAATACTTTACCTTGGCCGCTATATCTTTTAATAACAATAGGATTGGGTGCATTCTTAGTACAATATTTTTCAAGGAAAATGACAGAATATACAATTCCACTTTGCATTGGCGTAATTTTAATGTCGTGTTCTTCCATTTTCGCAGGTATTGTTAGAATTCTTTATTTATTAGACTTAACTTGGCACATAAAGCTAATTGAATCTTTGCCTTTGTTCGGGCTTATCGGTTTGCCTTTAATCTTTGTTGGTGGAATTTTGAGGACAAAAGTTGAACCCGAAAAAAGAAGAATCATATTGCTTGGTGGTACGATTGCTATAATTAGTTTAATGATGATTGGAACTGTAGTAATTACTTCATTGTTTTAATTATACAAGAAACTAAGATTCATCGAATATATTCATTAGTGTCGAAACGAGGTAAAACCATGAAAGTAATAGAAACAGAGAGATTAATTCTTCGTTACCAACAGGTCGAAGATGCGGAATTTATTCTGGAGCTCTTAAACGACCCGTCGTGGATTCAGAACATCGGCGATAGAGGCGTAAGAACGCTCGAAGACGCGGGGAAGTACATTTTGAATGGACCGGTAAGTATGTATTCCCGATTAGGGTTCGGTTTTTATTTGACGGAGTTGAAGGACGGCGCCGTTCCGATCGGTATTTGCGGGCTGATCAAACGGGATTTCTTGGAGGACGTGGATGTCGGATTTGCATTTCTTCCTAGGTTCTGGGGAAAAGGGTACGCGTACGAGGCGGCTTCGGCCGTGATGGATTATGCGGAATCCGTGCTGGGGTTCAAGCGCATTGCGGCGATTACGTCCGAAGATAATCATGCATCCGCCAAGCTGCTGGGCAAGCTCGGATTGACATTCGAAGGCGTAATTCCTTATGCGGATACCGATGAAAAAGTGAAATTGTTCGCGAAGAATGTTTAAGCTTCACCGGGTGACGGATATCGAACGAAGCGAGCGCATAAAAAATGCCGGGTTCTCTCTAAGGGGGAGACCCGGCTCTTTGCGTGGACCGAATTGACTTATTTCCGCAGGGATTTCAAAGCTCCGCTCCACGCGACGACTTGGTTCAGCATATTGCCGACCGAGGCTTCTTGTTTAGGGTCGGGCTTCAGGACGGAGAAGTTCTCGAAATCGTTGAACAACGATAAGGAGACTTGGGCTTGGACGTCCGCTAGCTTGAGTTCTCCGGCGATCTGGCGAAGATGCTCGACCGCCCGCGTACCGCCCGCGCTGCCGTAACTGACGAATCCGACCGCTTTGTCGTTCCACTCGCGATATAAGAAATCGATGGCGTTCTTGAGCACGGCAGAAGTGGAGTGATTATATTCCGGAGTTACGAATACGTATCCGTCGAAGCTCTGAATTTTTTCGGACCATACAATCGTATGCTCGTGCTTGTAAGTCCCCATGGCCGGCGGAATCGGCTCGTCGTACAGAGGCAGATTGTAATCCGCGATATCGACCAGCTCGAACTCGGCATCGCTGCGCTTGGCGGCAATTTGATAGACCCAATGGGCGACGTCCGCGGCTTTGCGACCCGGTCGCGTGCTTCCGATAATGATGGCGATCTTGCTCATGATAGATTCCCCCATGGAATGAATGGGCGCTAGCTTCCGTTTTTTCTTGGATGAAATATAGGTCTAGTTGCAGAGGAAACGCGCGGTCCCTTGGAAATATCGTAGCTCAGCGTAGGCAATAGAGCAAGTCTCGCGGACTATAGAATCAATTGGATTGCATAGTTCTAGTAGCCTGTAATAGTATGAAAGGATCTTATGCGATCGATGGGACGTGTTGAAATGAGAAAAGGTTTCTTCATTCTTCTAGCGTTTCTTCTGACATCGGCGACCTTGACCGGTTGCGTAACGCGGAATGATTCCTCGACGAACGCCTCGACTACGCCTATAACTACAAACTCCATAGAGTCGATCGCCCCAACCACGCCTTCATCAACGCCGCCGTCGAATCCGGCAACAAGTTCGGAAGCCGTCGAATCGGAGGCACCTATTTTTTACGGCGTCCGATTGGTCGATAAGTCCGGAAACTCCTTACGGGAGTGGGCTTCGGATGGCTTTGCCATGGTTCAGCCGATTCGCGTGGATCAAACCGAAGGGGAGCAAATGCTAGTATACGGTGCGAGTAGCAGTACCCCTGAAGTTCTGCGGGAGGACGGGAGCCGCGAGGCACTGACTGTCCCGGAATGGACGGACGAAGAGTCAAGCTTCGGCAACGATTACGGTTTCGAAGTTCTGTATTCGGATCGGCTGCTGGACGACGAGATATTCGCGGTTAGAGGTAATCGAGTCCTGTACTTAGTCAATAATAAATCCGGAAAGACCCGTAAGCTGTATACGTCGAAACTGCCCGTTTACGGAGTTGCGGCTTCGCCGGATAATAGCCGGGTTGCCCTGCTAACGGCGTCGGAACCCGGCCTGACTCCGTTTGCGGATCTGATCGTGCTGGATCGCAATGGCCGGGAAGTATACGGCAAGCCTAAGGCGAGCTATATTTCGCATAGCGACGGGTTTTTGGTCGTTTATCCCATGGTTTGGACCGATGAGCATAACATCGCCGTTCCGCTGATCGGGAACGAGAAATACGGAAACGGCGGAGTCGACATGATCGATATTGACGCGGAAGAGGCGGTCTTCCTGGAGAAAAGGACTCTTTCGGAGGAGGAATTGCGGCTTCTGGAGCCATTTGCAGGAAAACCCGAATTTCCGAATGAACTGCGCATCCTGCCGGAGCCCGGTAAGGAGACGGATAATTATGCGGTGGAGATGGCAAACGGGGATATTTGGCTGCTGAATAAGACGCCTGGTCAAGTCGTAAAGCTCGGCAACGGCATGCTGCTCAAATGGACGAATGAAGGAAACGTTCTGCTGTTGGAGTCCGAACCGGAGCAACCCGCGTACTACATTGGTCTGGATGGTTTCTAAGGTCCGCGCGCGAGACAGATTTTTCTATCAAAAGGATGTGTAGTTGGCTATGGATATTTTACGAAATGAACGAGATGAAATATTGAAAGCGGCCGAACGGTTCTGCAAATCGGAATTGGAGCATGATCCGAGCGGGCATGATTGGTGGCATATTCATCGCGTAGTGCAAATGGCAGATCGCATGGCACGTGAAGAAAACGCGGATTCGTTTATTTGCGCTCTTGCCGCGCTGCTGCATGACGTCGCGGACGAGAAACTCAACGAATCGAAGGAGAGCGGCCTTCGTAAAGTACAGGATTGGCTCGAGGGGCAAGCGATGGCGGAAGAAGAACGCAGTCACGTGTTGGAGATTATCTCAACCATGTCTTACAATGCGGGAGCAAATCCTCCAATGCGCACGATAGAAGGCAAAGTGGTGCAGGACGCGGACCGTCTTGACGCAATCGGAGCGATAGCCATTGCGAGAACGTTCGTGTATGCCGGGTGGAAGGGCCATCCCATTCACGATCCGAATTTACCGCCTCGCGAGTCCATGACGCCCGGCGAGTATCGTCACGATAAGAGTACGGCCATCAATCATTTTCATGAAAAGCTGCTGAAGCTTAAGGACCGCGTAAATACGCCCTCCGCCAGAAGAATAGCAGAGGAGCGGCATCGTTATATGGAGCAATACGTAGAGCGGTTTTACGAGGAATGGGAAGGGCGAATATAGAGCGGAACTGACGCAAGAAAAACGACTTAGTCGTCCTTGGGGCTGCTGGGGATAAATAACCCGGTCTGGACGGGTTATTCGGCGGAATTGGGGCCGCGAGGGACAAATAACCCGGTCTGGACGGGTTATTCGGCGAAAATGGGGCTGCTGGGGATAAATAACGCGGTCTGGACGGGTTATTCGGGGAAGTTGGGGCTGCTGGGGATAAATAACCCGGTCTGGACGGGTTATTCGGGGAGGCGGAGTTTGTGGTTAATAGTGTGTATATTTTCTCATGTCAAAGAAGGGTGCCGGACGTATTTCGTCCGACACCCTTTTTCCTACCTGTATAGTAACTTCTATATTACTGCGAAAGAGCAGCGCGATCGTTGAAGTTTTTCGTGTATATCGCTTCGACCTTCTCGTCTCCGGCCGCTTTCATGTCGTTCAGCATTTTGTCGAAGATGCCGTTCGCGTCTTCCGGAGTTTTGGCGAGAACCGCTTTCGTCAAAGCCTGCTTCACGATATCGTTTACCTTCTGTTCGCTAAGAGCTTCTGGCGTTCCGCCTTCAGGCCCTAGATTGTCGTAAGGCACGGAGTCGAATAAGGAGTCGGAAAGGTTCTTGAGCGCCATTTGGTCGACGGCGTTGCGTTGATAACGGCCTGCCAGATCGTAAGGCGTGCCGTCGGTTCCTTTGCCGTTCTTGATGAACCAAGTCCATTTCCGAATGCCCGTTTCCTTGGAATACGTATTCGTATCCTTCTTGAAGCCTTCCAATACTTCCGGACGTGGAGTACGTTTGCCGTCCTTCATATCCCAGTGCTGGCCTTCGATTCCCCACATCAGCAAATATTGGCCTTCCTCGCTAGCCAGATAGTTCATGAACTTCATCGTGCGTTCCGGATCTTTGTTTTTCTTCGTGATCGTGATGGCATCCCAGCCGAGCGAGCTGCGTCCGCCGTAAGTCGTCTTGCCCGGATCTACGCCGTCGGCTACGACCTTGTAAGGGAACAACTGCGACTCTTCGCCGAGATCCTTCATCAGAATGCTGTTCGGAGCCGCGGGATCCCAGTATGAGCCCGTCGACGCTAGCACGGTTCCCGTAGCCAGCTTCTGCTCCCACACTTGCTTCTTGTTGATCGCCCACTCTTTATCCATCAACCCGGAATTGTAGAGGTCGTTCATATACAGAATCATTTCGCGGTATTTCGGATTCTTGACGTCGAATTTAATCTGTCCGCCATCCTCGAAGAAAGGCATGAGGCCGAACATCCCCTTGAAGGTGTTCATCGAGCCTCCGAAATTCTCGCCGTCCATCGTAAGAGCGATCGTTTCTTTGCCGTTGATGGTTGGATACTTCGCTTTGAAATCCTGGAGCAACTGCTTGAATTCGGCCGCGGTAAAAGGAACGCCGCCTTCCGCTTTGTCCGGCATAAGCTCCTTCAGAATATCCTTGCGGATGTTAAAGCCGTATACGGGCTCGTTCTCGAAGCCGTACCAGTTGGAGAGGTAGTAGTTTTTGCCGTCCTTGTAGCGCGTCTTGTTCAGAACGTCGCCGTACATTTCCTTCACGTCCGGACCGTACTGTTCGATCAGATCGTCCAACGGAACGACGGCTCCCGACTCGATATATTTATTGACCAAGTCGCTTCTGCGGTCGAACAAAATAATATCGGGTAGATCGTCGCTCGCCAGCATCAGATTTAGCTTCTCTGCGGGATTTCCCGTCGGTTGCTGAATATCGACCGTAATTCCCGTTCTTTTCGTTATTTCCGCGGCGACGGCATTGGTGAATTTGTCGCCCGTATTTTTGTCGAAAAAGGTAAGAGTAAGCGGCTCGTCGGCAGGAGCTTCCCCGGAAGCGCTCTCACCGGTAGCCGTCGAGGCGTTGGAGTTGGACGAATTGGAAGAATTAGACGAATTAGAGCTGCAAGCGGATAATGCGGATACAACGATGATAACTCCGACGAATAGGATGAGCCATTTTTTCAATCGCATAGTGATCCCCCTTATAATTGACTTCATTATAGTTCGTTATCTTGCCAATGCAATAACGTTTAACCGAATAGGGACATCACCTCCCGGAATAACTTCTTTAGGACTAGCTTTTGACTGCGCCTAACGTCATGCCTTTGACGAAATACTTTTGCAGGAACGGATAGACCATGAGAATGGGTAGCGTGGCGACCATCGTGGCGGCCATCCGGATCGTGTCCGGTGACACAGCCATCCTTTTGGAAGCATCGGCAGCCTGTTGCGCGTCGTTAACCATCGACCCGGTTTGATATTGATTGAGGATTTTGACCAGAACCGCCTGCAGCGTCTTCAAATCCGAATCATAGGTAAACACGTAAGAGTCGAACCAAGAATTCCAATGCATGATCGCCGTGAACATTCCGATGGTTGCCAGCACCGGCGTCGTGAGGGGCAGGATGATGCGAAAGAAAATTTGCAAATAGTTGGCTCCGTCTATCTTCGCGGACTCGTCCAGCTCCTGCGGTAGCTGCTGCATGAAGGTTCGAACAATGATCATATAGAACACGTTCATCATGCTCGGCAGTATATACACCATGAAGTTGTCGATGAGATGCAGGCTTTTTAGCACCATATAGTAAGGGATAAGCCCGCCGCCGAAGTACATCGTGAAAATAAAGTAGAGCGTCCAGAAGCGGCTGCCGACGAGCTCTCGCTTGCTTAGCGTATAGGAGAGCATGCTGATGACGACTACGGCGAGCGGCGTTCCGATGATCGTCCGGAGCGTCGTGACCTTGATCGCGGTCCAGATCTCGCCGTCGGACAGGATTTGCTCGTAGCTGGCCAAGCTGAAGTCCCGCGGCCAGAAATATAGATTTCCTCGCAGCGTATCCTCGGCGCTATTGAGCGAGATGATGAGAATATTCCAGAAAGGATAGAAGGTCACGACGAATACGGCAGCGATGAACAAGTAAACGAAGGACATGAAGAATAAATCGTTTCTCGATTTGACCATGATGCGTTCTCCTCTTCGCTTAAGCTAAAACAGCGACTGTTCTTTCATTTTTTTGGCCAAAGTATTGACGCTTAACACCAGGATGAAAGCGACTGCCGATTTGAATAGTCCAACCGCGGCTCCATAAGAGAACATCCCGTTCTGCAGCCCGTATTTGTACGTGTAAGTGTCGATAACCTCGGAATATTCGAGCACCGTGTTATTTTGCAGCAGGTATTGCTGATCGAAGCCCGCATTCAGAATGCCGCCGATCGCTAGAATCGCCAGAATAATAACCGTAGGCCTGATTGAAGGAAGCGTAATGTGAAGCATCTGCTTCAGTCGGCTTGCGCCGTCCACCTTCGCTACCTCGTACAGCTCGGGATTGATCGCCGAAATGGCGGCCAAGTACATGATCGCGTTGAAGCCCATATCCTTCCACGTATTCGCGATGGCGATAATCCACCAGAATAGCGGCCCTTTCTGCATGAACTGAACCGGCTCGTCGACGATTCCGAGTCCGGTCAGAATACCGTTCAATACCCCGCCGGAGGAAAGCACCGTAATAATGATGTTGGCCGCGATTACCCATGAGATGAAATGGGGCATGTAAGATACCGTTTGAAAAGTCCGTTTAAACCAGCCGTTGCGCACCTCGTTGATCATTAGAGCGAGCAAGATCGGCATCGGGAATCCGAATAGGAGCGAGAGGAAGCTCTGCGCCAGCGTATTGCGCATGACCCGATAGAAGTCGCCGCTCGTGAAGAAGTAATGGAACCATTCGAAGCCGACGAACTCCGTCGTGAAGAACTGAGAGAAGAACGGGCCTCCGCCCGGAGAGTAATTCGTGAACGCCATATAGAGGCCGAACATCGGGACATAAGAGAACAACAAGGTGACGACGAATGCCGGCAGCATGAGCAGGAATAGCAATTTCTGCTCTTTCAGCCTGTTCCCTAAGCTGGATCCCGTGCGCCCTCGTCGGCCCTTCGGAGGGACTTGCGTATTTGTTTCCGCTTTCATTAACGATTCCATCGTGAAGCCTCCTGCCTGACTTGCGCGGTTTAGTGACTTCATTATAGAGTCGGCCCGCACATCCATTCCATACAAGCATCTACCGATTCGTAACCGAAATCGCCGCACTTGCCGCCGCTCCATTGTTGAAATGCGTTATAACAGATACACTAGAAAAATCTCGAAGCTTTAGCTTGTTAGGAAGGTGGGGAGAAGCATGCATAGCATTCTAATCGTCGAAGACGAAGCGATCGAGCTGGAGACGATCGAGCATTACGTTCCGTGGGAGAAGCTCGGAATCACGGTCGCTGGAACGGCCCGCAACGGGAAAGAAGCGCTCGGCAAGCTTGCCGAATTGAAGCCCGACATTATACTGACGGACGTGCGAATGCCGATCATGGACGGGCTGGAGTTCGGAAGAAGAGCGAAGCAGATCGATAAAAACGTGAAAATCATATATTTGAGCGGACATAACGAGTTTCAATATATTAAAGCCGCGCTCAACATCGAAGCTGCCGGCTACTTGTTGAAGCCGATCGATATGGAAGAGCTCTTCGCCTTGATGGAGAAGGTGAAGAAGAAATGCGAGGAGGAGCAGCTGGCGGGCCAAGGAGAGGACTGGGTGCGTGAAAAGCTATTGGTGCGCATTATACGCGAGCCGGATCCGGAGAAACGCGGCGAGTGGGTCGGCAAATGGGAGCAAAGCTTGTCCGATATCGGCGCGAGCAGGGAATTTGCCGTCGCATGCGTGACCTTCGACGCGCCGGCTGCTTATCCCGCCTCGGCCGCGCAGGATTCGGGGTTAGCCTTCGCGGATAGAACCGAGTGGTTTCGTTCAATCGCCAAGGAGACGTTAGCCAACTTCGTTATCGCGGAAGTGGAGCAGAATGCTCAGTACGTATGGTATCCGCGGAAGAATGGTAGCGGGGCGGCCGTTGCGGAATCGAGCTTCTGGGAGCGATTGTTGGAGAGGGCCGAAGGCTCCTTCGATACGGTGATTACGATAGGTTTGTCCGATTCTCATGTTGGCTTTGACCGGATATGGGAGGCTTGCAGACAAGCACGGGCTTGCAATGACGAGAAATTCTATCGGCTGGGCGGGGCGGTTATTACTCCGGCAGATCTGAAGCCGACCAAGCAAACGGACGAAGACCGCGAGCAGACGGCGGTTAAGCTGGTCTCCGCCATTCAATCGGGAGATGCCGAGGAGGTTAACCGGCAGATCGGGTCGTTGTTCGCGACGTTCAGAGAAGAGAGAATCAACCGGAATTATGCTTTGCGGGCGGTGATTCGGCTCCTGTCCGCGATCGAACAGCATTTCTCCGCATTGCTGGCGGGATCTTTGAAGGAGCGGTTGCTCGTCGACGATTGGAGAGAAATATCGGCCATGAGCTCCTGCGCCCATATTCTGGCTTACGTCGAATATTTCTGCGAGGAATTGAGGACGGCGGCAGGCGAACGCGACGTCGATCGCAACCAGAACGTGACCGACAGAATCGGAAGAATTATTGCAGAGAGGTATCATCTCCCGCTGACGGTAGAAGAGATCGCCAAGGAAGTCTACCTTTCTCCCAACTATATTAGAACGATTTTCAAGGAAAAGACGGGCGAGACGATTCTCGATCACTTGACGAAAATACGGATCAACAGGGCGGCCGATCTCTTGAAGGACAAGTCGCTTAAGGTTCGGGAAGTGGCGCATGCGGTCGGTTACGAAAACGTCTCTTATTTCTGTTCAATATTCCAGAAGCATCGCGGCAGCACCCCTAACGAATTTCGGAAAATTTTCTTATAGACGGAGGAAGAGAGATTGAAGAGGCTAACGGCAGGGCTGACCAGACCCTTCAACAACTTGCGGCTGCGAGAGAAGCTGTTCGTTATGTTTCTGCTCGGCGGCATCCTTCCGTTGTTGTTCTTCGTTCTGTATTCTTATCAAACGATAAAGAGCGAGCTGTCCGACCAGATGTACGCGAACTCCGTATCCTCGGTCGCCCAGATCAATACGAACTTGGAAAACAAGCTGGAGAACTATACGCAGCTGTCTGCTACGCTCTACTTGAATAATACGCTGCGCGCTTATTTGACGAACGATTACAAGCTGGACCCTACTCTATACGTCGATGCCTATCAATATATCAACAGCACCTTCTCCAACGTTCTGACGACGAATCCCGATATCCACTCCATTTCCATCTATATCGACAACGAGTCGATGCCGGCGGACAACGTGTATATTAAAAGAATGGACTCGGCCTTTATTCAATCATCGATCTATCGTTCACTGCGGAATACTTACGGGAACGTCCGCTTTATTTCGAAATCGGCCTCGGGGGCGGAGCCTCCCATGTTCACGTTGACGCGCATGCTGAACATCGGTAATCTCGATAACGCGTACGGTATTCTGACCGTCGACATTCTGGAAACGGACATCTATCGCTTGATGGAGAAGGAAGCCTCGGACAAGACCGTATTGATCGTGAACGAACAAGGCGTGATCATGTCCGCCAAGGACAAAAGCATGCTGAACCGTCCGTTATCCGAGTACGTGCGAGAGGAATTCCCGAGCGACAGGGAAGGGCGATTCGATAGCTCTTATCGCGGACAGAAGATGCTGGCGGTTTACAATACGACCAAGCACGGGTGGAGAAGCGTCTCGCTTGTCCCGTACAACAGCTTCTTGGCCAAAGCCAATAACGCGGCGAAGCGTATCCTAATCTATGCGCTCGTCAGCTTCTTCGTCATGGCGTTGCTTATCTACATCACGGCGCGGCTGTTCACCAAACGCGTCGATTATTTGGTCGGCATAATCCGGCGCATCGAACGGGAGGATTTCGAGCTTGTCGACATTCGGCCGTTAGGCCGGGATGAGATCGGTCAGTTGGGCAACGTGCTTCGCAAAATGTCGCAGAGGCTCAGCAGCTTGATTTCCGACGTGTACAAGAAGGAGATCGACAAGAAGGAAGTCGAGATGAACGTGCTGCAAGCCCAGATTAACCCGCATTTTCTTTACAACACGCTCGCTTCCATTTCGTCGCTCGCCATCCGGAATTCCGATCCGCGGATGAACAAGATGGTGACCGACCTTGCCAAGTTTTACAGAATATCGCTTAACAAAGGGAAAAACCAAATCTCCATCCACGAGGAAATCCAGCTTACCCGTTACTACGTGGCTATTCAGGAAGTCAGATTCGCCGATCTAATCCGCGTGCATTACGAGATCGAGGACGCGGTAATGCCTTGCCCCATCGTGAAGCTGACGCTGCAGCCCTTCGTCGAGAACGCGATGAACCACGCTATATGGGACGATAAGCTGGGGATCAACATCATGATCAAAGCTTATTTCGAAGGGACGGACATCGTACTGAAGGTTATCGACGACGGCATGGGCATGCGAAGGCAGGACGGAGGCGGGCGGGAGCTTCCGGCCAGCGGCGACACCTTGTTGTCCGGCTACGGCATCCGCAACGTGGACAACCGGATTAAGCTGCTGTACGGCGATTCTTACGGAATCTCGATATTCAGCAGGCTTGGCATCGGCACGACGGTGACGATTCGCATTCCGGGAAGATTAGCTTGATTGGAGAGCTTTAGCCATTTGGCTGGAGCTCTTTTTTTATGTGGAGGCGGCGCTGTGCGCGGACTTCCACGTCCAAATCTGGTAATTCGCATCGCAGTTGGCATTCTGCACGTATTAACACGTCCAAACCGGGTAGCTTCCGACGCGGCCGGCGTTTTGCGCAGAGTAACATGTCCAAACCGGGTAACTTTCGACGCAGTTGGCGTTTTGCGCAGAGTAACACGTCCAAACCGGGTAGCTTCCGATACTACTGAGAAAAAGCACCACCAAGTAAGTTTATTTCGGTTCGCCGAAATAACCGTTCGAGACACGGCTAATTTGAGGAAATCATCGTCCACGGCCGAAATAACCGTTCGAGGCACGGCTAATTTGAGGGAATCGTCGTCCACGGCCGAAATAACCGTTCGAGACACGGCTATTTTGCAGGAAAGACTCCTCACGGCCGAAATAACCGTTCGAGGCACGGCTAATTTGCAGGAAAGACTCCTCACGGCCGAAATAACCGTTCGAGGCACGGCTAATTTGAGGAAATCGTCGTCCACGGCCGAAATAACCGTTCGAGGCACGGCTAATTTGAGGAAATCGTCGTCCACGGCCGAAATAACCGTTCGAGGCACGGCTAATTTGAGGAAATCGTCGTCCACGGCCGAAATAACCGTTCGAGGCACGGCTAATTTGAGGAAATCGTCGTCCACGGCCGAAATAATCGTTCGAGGCACGGCTAATTTGAGGGAATCGTCGTCCGCGGCCGAAATAACCGTTTGAGGCACGACTAATTTGAGGAAATCGTCGTCCACGGCCGAAATAACCGTTCGAGGCACGGCTAATTTGAGGGAATCGTCGTCCACGGCCGAAATAACCGTTCGAGGCACGGCTAATTTGAGGGAATCGTCGTCCGCGGCCGAAATAACCGTTCGAGACACGGCTAATTTGAGGAAAGGCTCCTCACGGCCGAAATAACCGTTCGAGGCACGGCTAATTTGCAGGAAAGGCTCCTCACGGCCGAAATAACCGTTCGAGGCACGGCTAATTTGAGGAAATCGTCGTCCACGGCCGAAATAACCGTTCGAGGCACGGCTATTTCATAGATAAGAAGCTGTAAAGCGAGAGGAATACAACACGTATCTAAACGAGGGAAAAATTCCAGATAATGTTTACTTGTACGGTTTTAAATGATACGATATGTATCAAATATAGCGGTATTAGGGAGTTTTTCACATGGGATCGATGCTGTATTACGTCAGCCAGCTTTCGCCCTATTGGCAACTGATGCTCTTTCTGATCGGCGCCGTGTATTCCTTATGGCTCTATAATTTCGTGATTTCCATTCGAGGTTTCGCCCCGCCTGCGCAGCTCGCCAAGGCCGTCCATCAACGAAAATTCGTCATTCTCGTCCCCGCTTGCAACGAGGAGAAAGTCATTGCCTCGCTGCTATCGAGCTTGAAGCAGCAACAATATCCATCCGATAAATTCGACGTCGTCGTCTCCTGCGATAATTGCACGGATCGAACGGCGGATATTACAAGGAGTTTCGGCTATAGAGCGCTTATTCGGCATAACAAGGTTCTGAAAGGAAAGACGTACAACATGCGATGGGCCATGGAGCAAATCGACATGGAAGATTACGAGGCGCTCGTCATGGTGGACGCCGACAATCTGGTGAAGGAGGATTTCCTCGACCGGATGAACGATTTTCTCGAAGCGTACCCCGAAGCCGATGCGGTTCAAGGGTATATCGATACCAAGAACGTTCAAGATTCGTGGATTACTCAGGTGTCCGCGCTTAGCTATTGGCAAATGAACCGATTGTGGCAGCTCGCCAGATTTCGGTGGGGTTTGTCCGCCGCTCTCGGCGGAACCGGGCTTGCCATCCGATGCTCGTGCATCAAGCGCATCGGGTGGAACCTGGAAAGCTTGACGGAGGACCTGGAATTCACGGCCAGTCTCGTTACCGAGGGGAGCCGCGTTCATTGGAACCATCACGCGATCGTCTACGACGAGAAGCCTCTTAAGCATAGGGCTTCTTTTCGCCAGCGAACGCGTTGGATCCAAGGTCACTACTGGGTGCTCCTCAAGTATGGACCTAAGAATCTCCTGCTTTTCCTCCGAACCCGATCCCTCCGTCATCTTGATCTCTTCTTGTACTTGGCTTCCCCTGTTCGGACGGTCGTCGTCTATTTCATCATGCTGGTCGGATTGATTATCCCGATCGTGCAGTTCGCGCTTCAACCGGAATGGCAATTCCAACAAACGATCACGGCCACTTGGATGCTGTTCCTGATCCTGCAAGCGGCGGTATTGACGATTGCCGGACCAAGCCTGCATTTCGGCAAGCTTACCCTTAAGTATGTTCCGCTCTTGTTTCTGTATCTTTGGTTCGGTTTGACTTGGATTCCGGTGATGTTCAAGGCTGTCTTCTTGGTCAGGCGGCAGAACGATTGGGTCAAGACGGAGCATACGAGGAATATGGGGATGGCGGATCTTTACGGCAATCCTCAACAAAAAAATTAGGAGGAGGCATGAAGTAATGATTGAGCACAAGGTAGTTCGCGGTTGGCGGAAGAAACGGGTCGGATTGGCGTTGGCGAGCATGCTGGCGTTCGCTTTCGCCCTGACTTCGACGGCGAGCGCGGAGGCAACGGAGGTCGTCAAAGGCAGTGCGGTAGCGGCGGCGGGCATCGATCAAGGAATTGTTCTTCTGACGAACGGCAAGGTATTGCAGGTCGGTATCGGCAATAACCCTATTCAGGTACCCGCAGGATTGACGGACGTAATCTCCGTAGCGGGACTAGAACAAGGATATGTCGCTCTGAAGTCTGATGGAACCGTCACTCAGTGGGGATCCAACTTAGACATGGATCTTAATTACCCAGAAGATTTGTCCGGAGTTACTGCAATCTCGGCAGCTTACGATTCGATTATGGCTTTGAAATCGGACAGGACGGTCGTGCAATGGGGCAGAACGTACGCATACGTTCCGGAAGGGTTATCGAACGTGGTAGCCATAGCCCAAGGGACTTTTCATCATTTGGCTCTAAAGTCGAACGGTACGGTCGTCGGTTGGGCTTATAGCGGCAGCTTCTCGGGCGCGGACGTACCGGCCAATTTGTCCCAAGTTACCGCGATAGCGGCGGGAAGCGGCTTCTCCCTCGCATTGAAATCGAATGGAACGGTCGTATCGTGGGGGTCGCAGACCGAGGTGCCGGCCGATTTATCTAATGTCGTCAAGATCGCCGCGGGCGGCGGCCATTCGCTTGCGCTTAAATCCGACGGGACGGTCGTCGCTTGGGGGAGGAACGATACGGGAGAGTCCGATGTTCCGGAGGAACTGTCCGGAGTCGTGGCAATCGCCGCGGGCGATTACACCTCGTGGGCGCTGAAAAACGACGGGACGCTGGTTCAATGGGGAGGCTTGAATCCGCAGCATAAGATAGATATTCCCGGCAGCACCAAGCTCGAGTCCTTAAACGTGAGCGGTGCGGTGCTCTCGCCGCAGGTTAACGACGACGCTACCGCTTATACCGCCTACGTCAATCCGGCCGTGACGGACGTCGAGGTGACCGTGGGATTGAAGACTCCCGAAAGCTCCAACCTGATCGTCGGAGATCAGATTCATACGAGCGGACAATCGTTGAACGTTCCCTTGGCGGGCTCTTCGACTTCCGTTGCGTGGAAGGTCGAACCCTATCTGCTGCCTAACGTTGCGGACTTTACGCTGGATATCGTGAAGGATTCGACGCCTCCGACTATCGAGTTCGGAACGAACGGCAATCCGGAAGCAGCCAGTTGGGCGGCATCCACGGTAGCGGTTTCCGATTCCGAAAGCGGCGCGGATCCGTCCACCCTGGAGTACGTATGGACGCCGAGCCCCGACTCGCCCGCGGAAGACTGGAATTCCTTCGCGAACGGGGCGAACGTCAAGCTCCCCGACGGCGCGGCGGACGGCGATTGGTACTTGCGCGTCAAGGGCTCCGACATGGCGGGTAACACCGCCGAAGCCGTCTCTGCCGCTTTCCTGATCGATGCCTCTTCGGGTGGTCCGGGAGATCCTTACGAAGTAGACTTAGGAAATGCCTACTTCTACTTGAATGCCGGCAATGCCTATAACGCCGTCTATTATTTCTCGAAGGCTTACGCGGCTGAAGGCCTCGTGCCGGATGATCAGGCCGCTTACGACGAAGCCTCGGCCAATCTTCAAGCTCAAGCCGTCGCCAAGCTATCGGCCGGTCAACTATCCGATGGATTCGCGGATTATGAACTTCTCGGCGAATCGGAGGGGGCTCCGGAGGCTATTCGACAAGACGCGCTGAACGTCTTGAATGCCGGAGAGAACCTGAGCCTGGCGCTCTGGTACTGGGATTCAGGCAACGACTACAACGTCATCAGCTACTTGGGACAGCTAGGCTCGCCGCATAAAGATAGCAGCGGCGTAAAGGCTCTAATTGAAGCTGCGGCGACTCGGCTTCATCAATCGGCGATCGCCGACATTCAATCGGGCGAATGGCAACGAGGGTATAGCAAATATGCCTTGCTGGCGGTAACTTCCGGGGTGCCGACGGTCATTCAAGAAGATTCGGCGAGCAGCCAGGCTCCGTCCGTGAACGTAGGAATCGCCCAATGGTACTTGCTCCACGATAACTACTATAATGCAAATTACTATCTCGAGCTGGCGATATCCGGCGGCGATGTCAGCAGCGGAACATTGGCCTTGAGAGACTTTGCCGCTAGCCACACTTAAATTAAACATCGAGACTTTAATCAGACAATAATCCACCTCCGCAAAGAGGTGGATTATTTTTATACTGATATTGCGTAATATCCATGGCATATATAATAACAAATAATGGGCAAAAATGACGAAAAAACACTGGTAAATATAGGACTTAATTCTTATGTTATATTATCTTACACATATATATAATTACCTCAGTTACATAAATAAATTTATAACACCAGGAGGCAAATATTATGACATTCACAGTTAACGGAAAAGGATTCAAACGGCTTTTAAATACTTTCCTAGTCTTAGCAATGATTACGACAATGGCAACTAGCGTTTATGCCGCTGATCCCGTTCCTCCGACTGCACCTACGGTTGCCGCTATTCCTGATGTTAAATTGAAAGACTTAACTGCCAAACCTAACGTCATCGTCATCGCGACGGGCGGAACGATCGCGGGTCAAGTCGCCGACGGAGACCCTACGAATCTACAGAACTACCGCGCAGGTACTTATACGATGGAAGATATGGTCGCGCAATTGCCGCGGAAAGATAAGATCGCGGACGTGTCGACTTATCAATTCGGCAATAAAGGCTCCGGGGGATATCTCATCACCGAGCTGTACGATCTGTCCCTTGCCGTAGACCAAGCCCTGAAGACATACGACGGCGTAGTCGTCACGACGGGTACGGATACGATGGAGGATATTGCTTACTTCCTAGATCTGACGGTTAGAAGCGAGAAGCCGGTTGTCATCACGGGAGCTATGCGTCCGTGGGATGCTATCGGAACCGACGCGCCGGCGAACTTGTACAACGCGATCAAGCTTGCGGGCAGCGGTAAGACGAAATGGTTCGGTACTGTCCTAATGCTGAACGATGTTATCCAAGCGGCAAGAGACGTAACGAAGTCGAACGCTCACCGCCTGGATACGTTCGAGACTCCGATTCTGGGAGCTTTGGGTTATATCGACCAAGACAGCATCTCGATCTATCGCGCTCCGGGAAGAGTAAGCAAAGCGGGCAAACCGACATGGTCGACTCCGTTCGATCTTAGCAAAATCACCAAAGCGGATCTGCCGATGGTCGAAATCGCATATGCGTATCAAGAAGCGGGCGGCGGCGCGATTAAAGGTTTCGTAGCGGACGGAGCAAAAGGAATCGTAACGGCCGGAACCGGCGCAGGCGGAATTTCCGCCAAGATGAGCGCGGCCCGTACGGAAGCGATCAAGCAAGGCGTCCTTTTCGTAACGACGACAAGAACGGGTTCAGGTACGATGTATCCGAGCAGCTCGGACGGCATTATCGCCGGCGATAGCTTGAATGCTCAACATGCCCGTATGCTGCTGCTTCTCTCGTTGGCTTTCACGAAGGACCAAAAAACGATCAAAGACTGGTTCGCAACCTTTGGAGCACAGAACGTCGAGACTAGCGCTACAGGATCATAAACCCTCAGGAGGTAAGGCCATATGTCATCGATACGAACGGGTTTCATGCCCAAAAGGCTCTTAATTCCTCTTGCAACGGCAGTGCTGGGTTTATCGATCTCGGGTTTAGGCGCCACGAAAGCATTGGCTGCGGACCCCGTTCCGGAATTTCCGATTCCGGCGCTCAGCGATACGTTCAAGACTTCGCCGCTTCCTAACGTCATCGTCATTGCAACAGGCGGAACGATAGCGGGTCAAGTCGCCGACGGAGATGCCACGAACCTGCAGAACTACCGCGCGGGTACTTATAAGATGGAGGATATGGTCGCGCAATTGCCGCGGAAGGATAAGATCGCGGACGTGTCGACTTATCAATTCGGCAATAAAGGCTCCGGCGGATATCTCATCACCGAGCTGTACGATCTGTCCCTTGCCGTAGACCAAGCCTTGAAGACATACGACGGCGTAGTCGTCACGACGGGTACGGATACGATGGAGGATATCGGTTACTTCTTGGATCTGACGGTCAGAAGCGAGAAGCCGGTCGTCATCACGGGAGCTATGCGTCCGTGGGATGCCATCGGAACCGATGCGCCGGCGAACTTGTACAACGCGATCAAGCTCGCGGGCAGCGGTAAAACGAAGAGTTACGGAACGGTGCTCATGCTGAACGATATGATCGATGCGGCTAGAGATGTAACTAAGTCTAACGCTCACCGAATGGATACGTTCGAGACTCCGATTCTGGGATCGCTTGGTTACATCGACCAGGACAACATTTCGCTCTACCGGATGAACGCAAGAGCTTTGAAGGCAGGCACCCCTCAGTGGGCGACTCCTTTCGATTTAAGCAAGATTTCGAAGAACGATCTGCCGGTTGTAGAGATTGCTTACGCCTACCAGGAAGCGGATGACGGAGCGATCAAAGGATTCGTAGCGGACGGAGCAAAAGGAATCGTAACGGCCGGAACCGGCGCGGGAGGAATTTCCTCCAAGATGAGCGCGGCCCGGGCGGAAGCGATCAAGCAAGGCGTTACCTTCGTCACGACGACGAGAACCGGTTCGGGTACGATGTATCCGGGCAGCACGGACGGGATCTTGGCGGGCGATAGCTTAAACGCCCAACATGCCCGCATGCTGTTGCTTCTCTCGCTGGCCTTCTCGAGCGATTTCCCGACGATCAAGCAATGGTTCGAGGATTTCGGAAGACAGGATATCAGTCAAGATGAAATCGCGGACGGAGATCCGACGAAACTGACGGATATCGCGGGTCATTGGGCTACGGCCGCGATTGCAAAAGGAGTCACCGGCGGTATCGTAACCGGGTATTCGGACAGTACGTTCAAGCCGAATCAGGATCTGACGCGCGCGGAATTCGTCGTCATGCTGATGAACGCATTGAAGCCTGCGGGACCCGTGCCGGAGCTTAAATTCAAGGATGCGGACGAAATCGGCCAATGGGCCGAGCCGTCGATTGCACAAGCGGTTTACGGAGGAATCGTTAGCGGTTATTCGGACGGTACATTCAAGCCGTCCACTCTGATCACCCGTTCGGAAATGATCTTGATGCTGGCTAAGGCATTGAAATACGACACGGCGGGTACGGTTAATACCGGCTTTGCGGATGACGAGGCTATCCCGACTTGGGCTAAAGGCGCGGCGAAAGCCGTGAAGGATGCCGGAATTATCAAAGGTCGAAGCGGAGGAATATTCGCGCCGGAAGGTACCGCATCGAGAGCCGAAGCGATAACGACCTTGGTTAAATTGCCTATCAAGTAATGATCGAGCCGAACTGACTAATGGAACAACCCGCCTAGGCGCTTGGCCTAAGGCGGGTTGTTCTTTGTTCGGACGAATCGTTGAATGGAAAGACGTCTTTAGGAGAATGTTGTAGTAAAACGACGATCAGAGGGCGAGCTCGCGCCGCACGACGGGGGCCACTTTGACGGCCAGCAATTCAATCGCCTTCGCAACCTGGGAATATGGCATTCCGCCGATATCGATCTGGGCCATGAAGCGGCTATGGCCGAACAGCTCGTGCTGATGCATTATTTTCTCGATTACCTGCTCGGGACTGCCGACCGCAAGCGCGGTTTCGGGTCTGGCCATCTGCTCGAATTCGGGGCGGGATATCCGTCCTCGCCCTGTTCGCCGACCCAGGAATTGTTCGAAATAGCTGCTGTAATAAGGATAAAACTCATCCCGCGCCTGTTGAGAAGTCTCCGCAACGTAGCCATGGCTGCTAACGGCGACTTTCAACCGCGAGGGATGATGGCCTGCTTTGAGGCCGGCTTCCCGGTACAGCTCGACGAGGTGTTTCGCGCCTTCCGGTGCTCCGCCGAGTAACGCCAGTGCCATTCCAAGGCCGAGCCGGCCGGCATTCACGGCGCTCTGCGGAGTTCCGCCGACGCCGATCCATACGGGCAACTCCGATTGAGCGGGACGTGGCGCGATCTCCAGATCGTTCAAAGCGCTGCGGAATCGGCCGTTCCAAGTCGTGCGATCATTCTCGCCAAGCTTCAAGAGCAGGTCGATTTTCTCGGAGAACAGGTTGCTATAATCGTCGAGATTGTAACCGAACAGCGGGAAGGAATCCACGAATGCTCCCCGTCCGGCTATGATTTCCGCGCGGCCGTCCGACAGTAAATCGACGGTCGCGAAATCCTCGAACAGCCGAACGGGATCAACGGTACTCAGTACCGTCGTCGCGCTGGTTAGCCTGATCCGTTCGGTCGCCTGGGCGATAGCGGCAAGTACGACGGGAGTGGAGGTCGCGGCGAATTCCAGCGTGTGATGCTCGCCGACGCCGAAGACGTCAAGACCGGCATCGTCGGCCAGTTTGGCTGCGTCGATGATTTCACGTAGGCGCTGCTTCGCGCTTATCGTGCTGCCGTCTTGTCCGGGAACCAGGTCCCCGAAGGTATAGAGGCCGATCTCGAAATCCGTCGGTTTCCTTTGCGCGTCAGTGGTCGATCCGTTATCTATTTGATTGCCCTTTATGTTATCCATTAGTGCACCGGCTTTCCTGTTTGTTATTATTAGAATGTTGCCGCCGTTTCTTGCATCGGCCGCAATGTCATTATGCGCCCGAGATTGCTTTTTGCGAAGTAGGCACATTAAGGTGTCAGGGTAACATCAAAGTAACCATGTGAACGGGAGCCCCGGTATGGATAACGATATGCAATACTGTACGGTCGAGCCGGCGCTTGACGTGATCGTCGGGAAGTGGAAAATTTCCATCTTATTCTTACTGTTTCAAGGGACCAAGCGGTTTAGCGAGCTGCAGAGAGATATTCCCGACATCACGAAAAAGGTGCTCGCTTCGCAATTGCGGGAGCTGGAAGAGCAAGACATCATACGGCGCGTCGTCTATGCGGTCGTCCCACCGAAGGTGGAATATTCGCTTACCGAATACGGCCATTCCGTGAAGCCCGTGTTACAGACGATACATCAGTGGGGCAGAGCTCATCTGGAGCATATGGGGCTTAAAAAAGGCATCGAGGAAACGACGACTTGAGTATGCTCCATTCATCGAATTCTCCACATTCAAAAACCCCATTCCTTCGGATTTGCTCATCCGCCTAGAATGGGTTGTGATTTAACTCATATGTTTGCCATTATCAGAATCTAAGTTTGCCAAATAAGAAAATGTCTATATTTTACTGAATTTACACACTGTCCCATTTTTGAGGAGGTAAAGGGTCGGGCGCATTATCAAAGCCATTTATTATGTTTTTTGTTTTTGAAACAATAAAGTATTTGCACCTTTGGCAAGCTTATTGTTCCAGAACACATTTTTGAAAAACTTATGGTAAGCGAGGGCACCGGTTAAATCGTTCAATAATCTTTACCTAACGGGGCGGGCCAGTGCTTCGGTAATTTCATTAAGCGAACGTGCAGAATAGCGCCATCACAGTTCTTGAGTGATGTCTCTAACCGCAAGTCACGAGTGACTTATCAATGCTCCCGAGTGCTCATTAAACTTCGCAAACGCGCAGCCGTATCCGTTGAAGCTGTATAAATCATGATCTTCAGATTCGGATTGGTCGGAAGTTGCAAGGTCACATGTTCAAACTCCATCTCTCCGATACGAGGATCGTATCTCCGTTTGTGGCGGTCTGTTATGGCCTGAACGTCATGTAACGGCCATATCTCGCGAAACAGCTGGCTGGTCTGCATGAATTCTTCAATAAGTTCCTTAAACCTCGTATCAGAAGGGAAGTGTGCGTAATCCGCACGAAAGTGAGCAATCAAGACTTGTGCTCTGGCTTCCCAATCCTCTATGTTCGATCCTAGCTTAGCGTCCGTCAAAAGACGTCTCATCCAATTGGGTCTCTGGTGCATAGAAAATGACGGTAAACGGAAAACTAATTCGGCTGCTTTGTTCCATAACAACAAGTCCCAGTACCTTCCAATCACGAATGCTGGATTCGGATCAAGAGCCCTTATCGTCCGTTCCAAACCTACATTCAATTGCTGGTCTTCTACCTCTTCCTGTTGTACCGGTCTTGCAAGAATATGGAGATGGTGACGTTCATCCTCAGTCAATCGCAGCGCTTTTGCTATGTTATTTAGTACATCCTCTGAGGGATTGACATTTCTGCCTTGTTCTAAAGAGGTATACCATGATGCTCCAATATGGGCAAGCTGGGCTACTTCTTCCCTTCGAAGCCCCGCTGTCCGTCGTCGTCCATAGGATACTAACCCTACATCTCCTGGAGTAAGGCGTTCTCTACGCGAACGCAAAAAATCGCCTAACGACATTCTGGAAGAAATCTCTTTCATTTATGACTCCTCCTTATCCTGACACTTCCAGTCATACGATAGACGCAGGAAGGATGCTATTTGCACTTTCTATTATACTGCCCGTATAGCATCAAATAAAACGAAGGAAAGGACTTGAAAAATGAACATTTTTGTAACTGGAGCCACAGGTAAAGTAGGAAGCCGTTTTGTTCCGCGTATGTTACAGCGCGGTCATCACGTTAAACTGTTGGTTAGGGACGCTGCAAAGGCGGACTGGCTTCACCAGCAAGGGGCTGAAGTTTTAGAAGGCGATCTTCTGCAGCCGGACAATTATGTTGACGCTCTCCGGGGCACTGATGTTGTGGTTCACTTGGCAGCACAGTTCCGTGGTGCAGACGAGAACACCACCAGTATAGCAAACATCGATGGCAGCATAGCTTTAGCTCAAGCTACGTTGAAGGCGGATGTGCCAAGGTTTATTTTTTCCAGCACCAATCATGTATACGGTTCCGGGGATCATTCGAGACCGAGCCGTGAAGATGACGAGTTGAAGCCCGCCTTTCCTTATCCTCAAACCAAAGCTGATGCCGAAGTGGCGCTGCTACTGCTTCATCGCGAACAGGAATTAGGACTGCGCATATTACGGCTTCCATTTGTCTATGGTGAGCACGATCCCCATATCAAGGAAGTTCTGCCGTTATTGCGTAATTGGAATCCAGCCAAACGAATGCATATGGCTCACCATGCGGATGTAAGTCAAGCCCTGATGCTCGCAGCTTCCACACCAGGTATTGATGGCCGAATCTACAATGTTGCCGACGATGCACCGATCTCCGTTGCGGAGTTGTTGCAGCTTCATAATAGCGAAGTTTCGTCAGAAGCGCTGCAGCAAGATTTTGATCCATGGAATATGATCGTCGATACAACGCGTATAAGAGACGAATTACATTATCGACCGATTTACCCGTCGTACTATTCGGCAAGAGATGCAGGTGCACTTTAACAAAATTGAACTCGAGTAGTCATTTGATTTTTTGAACTAAAGGATTACGTTTGATGAATGATGCGTTTTGAAATCCCATTGGCTAGTCCAGAAAAGTCCTTGATAATCAAGGGCTTTTTCATTTTGGAAGCATAAGTTTGCCGCGGTAAATTGGAAGCATAAGCATGCCAAAACGGCAAATTTAAACGTGCCTCGGCCGACTCGCTTTAAACTTCATCCGTCGCGCTTTTCCCGGATTGCTGTGCTTAAGTTCCGCCAAACTTACGGTGCCGCCAACGAATCGTCTACTTGGCGAATGCTTCGGCGCGGCATCGGAAAACTCAACAAGAGGAGTCCGGCTACGAATACTAGAGTTCCGCTAATAATGTAGATCGTGATCGGGTCGTTGAAAAACAGATAAGACCACAATATCGTAAATAGGACGGTACTGTTCCCGACAATCGCAACGACCCCGAACGGCACGCCGCGCTTGATGGCCTCCGCGAACCAGAAAAAGCTGAGGCCCGTAATAACGCCAAGCAGGACCAAAGCTCCCCAAGCCCATACCGTAATCGGGCCGATAAAACCTTGCGATTGGATCGGAATCGGAGCGGCGACGATGATCGTGCTCAATAGGAAAACGGATAAATTCATGTTGCCGTTGTCCATCGTCTTCAAGAGCATCCGCTGGCTTAATACGTGCACGGCGGCGCCGATGCCGGCCAGCGTGAACAGAAGCGTCGTCAGGCCGCTGCCGCTCGCCAGCTCGTCAAGCGCGGTTCCGTTCCAACCGATCACGATAACGCCGACGACGCAGAACGCCGCGGCAATCCAGCCGCGGAGCGATATTTTCTCCCTGAACAACCATCCTGCAGCGAACAAGAGAACGACGGTCTGAACGGGCTGAACGAGAATATTGCCGTAGGAATAGCCGATATGCAAAGCGATATTCTCGAACGTGTAATTGGCGGCTTTGCCGATCGCGCCTATCCAGATCCATTTCATCCCCAGACGGAGCTGAAGCTTGCCGTCCCGAATGTACAGAAAGACGATCAGACAGATCACGCCGAAGAAGAAGCGCGCGAACGAAATAATGGAGCTGTCCACCATAGTCGACGCCGTTTTGACTAGAACCCCTACGAAGCTCCAGGCTAACGTCGCCAGTAGGAGCAGAACATAACTCAAGAGGGTGCACCTTCTTCGATGATGAATGATTCAAGCAAAAAAGAGGTTGTCCCCGTCAAGTGGAGAGATCGGGGCAACCTCTAGCGAATAAATTACTTGTCGAGCTGTTCGCGCCATTTGTATTGTGGCTTCCAGCCAAGCAGCTTCGTGGCTTTGTCGCTATTGAGCAGCGATTCGTGTGCTTCAAGCGGAGCGCGGAAGTCGATCACTTCCGGATAGCGGGCGGTCATCAGCTCGCGGCTAGGAACGGCCATGCTCGTCTCGTCCGAAGCGAGATTAAGCGCGACGGAGCCAAGCCCGTCGGTTTCGATCGCTAGACGGCAGGCTTCAGCCGCGTCGCGAGTATCGATGTAGCTCCACAGAATCCGTTCGCGCTCCTCCGGGTTGTTGATCCAAGATGGGAACCGCTCGTACCATTCCGGCGGAATGACGTTGCCGAGGCGCAGCGATACGACCTGAATGCCGGATCTGCGGTAGAACATGTCCGCGGTTTGCTCGTTGACGATCTTGGACAAGCCGTAGCTGTCTTGCGGCAGCTGCGGATGCGCTTCATCCATTGGCACGTATTGCGGGCCGAACGGATGAACGGCGAAGCAAATACCGTACGAAGATTCGCTAGAGGCGATGACCGCTTTCTTGATGCCAAGACCGGAGGCAGCCTCCAAGACGTTGTAAGTCGACATCACGTTGTTGCGGAACGTCACTTCGGGCGGAACCATCCCTGCCCGCGGAATGGCCGCCATATGAACGACCGCATCCGCGCCGGCCAGCGCGCCGTACGTCTGGCCCAAATCTTCAAGATCCACGATCAGCGTGGGGCACAATGCCTCATCCGGTTGTCGCGTATCGACGTTTAACACCTCATAGCCATGCTCGACGAAATGCTTAACGATCCATCGGCCCAACATGCCGCTTCCACCTGTTACGACTACCTTTTTTATTTTATCGCTCATCGAGATCTTTCCCTCCGTATCTACTTCTCAAGCTTACTAAAGTATAATGTCCGAGCTTGCGACAAGTCTAGTCTAGCCGAACATAAGGGTTCCTGTCGATTGCGCTCAGTGGTCACTTGCTTAATCGCCCCGAAGCGCGATCGCGATATTGCTTGGGGGTAAGCCCCGTCGCCTTCTTGAATAGTCCGAAGAAGTGGGATAAGTCGCCGAATCCGACACGGCTCGCGACTTCGGTGACGGACAGGGTCCCCGCGGCAAGCAGCCTCCGCGCTTCATTCAGCCGATACTCGGCGACGAAACGCATGATCGTGTCCCCGGTTTTCTCCTTAAATAGCCTAAGCAAATAAGAACGGGATACCGGAAACCGCTTCGTCACGTCCTCGATCTGAATGTTCTCCCGATAATTCGCGACGAGGTATTCCAGCACGTCTCCCAATAGAGAATCCTCCGCAGACTTGTCCCTCTCCGTGCTTTGCGGCGCATGATGTAAGCCCATGATCAATACGAATAGCTCGGAAAGCGTACTGAGCTGAATCCACTGTTTGAGCGGACCATCGTGAGCCAGCGCTTCAACCAACGTCGCCAACAAAGTCGTCGCCCGATCGAACTGCGCATGATTCAAGTAGAAGTGACCGCCGTCGCCATCCGGCCCGGCTAGAAGCTGCGTTATTCCGGCACCGGGGGATGCGCAAACGGCATCCAAGCTTTCCATATACGGTACGTCCACGGACAGCACGTAACGGTGAAACGCGGCATTCCGATCGGTATAAGGGCGGTGAACGACGTGCGGAGGAATCACCGTCAGCGTTCCTTCGTGCAAAGGATACATGCGATTCCCGCAAAACAGAGTGCCCGAGCCCTTCGTGCACAAATAAAATTCGAAACCGCGATGAGCGTGCATGACTCGCTGTTGAATCGAATTCGTGCGCTTGGCGCAATGAACCGGATAATCGGCGAGGAAACGGTCGGTGACGTCATCCCATACATAGGAAGGGGAAGTTTGGCTGTTCGGTGTCGCAAGAGACATGTCAACGCCTCCATAACATTCTGAAATGGCTCCTTCATCATAACATCATCCGTGGACGATTCCCCACTTTTTCGGTACGTTTTCCCAAGAGTCGGAGACGTTCGATTGCTACACTAGTCAAAGAAGATTACTTTCTTGAAGGAGTGGGGAATTCATGCCAAAGAAACGCATAGCCGAGAAAATATGGCTTCAGATGAAAGAAAACCACGCGGGAAGCTGGGGGATGGACATCGATCATTGGGACTGGGTGCCCGGCGTCGGCGTCATCGCCATGCTTGAGTATTACGAGGCGACGGACCGGCCGGAGGTGCTAGAATACTTGCGGCAATGGGTTGCCCGCAACCAATCCAAAGCCGCCGGCTCAAGGGTCATTAACGGAATCGCTCCTTACGCGATCTTCCCGGCGCTCTATAGGGTGACAGGCGAAGAAGCTTACCGGGACGAAGCCGTTCGAATCGCGGAATGGCTCGTCGCCGAGGCTCCTCGAACCCGCGAGCAAGCGTTCGAGCACACCGTCACCGAGCAAGTAGCGTTCGCCGAGCAGGTATGGGCGGATACGATCTTCATGGCGGTGCTATTCCTGGCGCGAACGGCTACGATTACAGGCCATGTGGTATTTGCCGAGGAAGCTCAGAGACAAGTGTTGATTCACCTTCGATTATTGGAGGATCCTGCGAGCGGCGTCTTGTTCCACGGCTGGAATTGCGTAACTCGCGACCATATGTCCGCGGCTCGCTGGACGAGAGCGAACGGCTGGATCGCGGCGGGCGTGCCGATGATTCTCGAAGAGACGGCGAAGCTCGTCCCGGTGGACTCTGAAGTCGCAGACCGATACATTCGATTGATGGATGGATTGCTAAGCTTCCAGCGGGAGGATGGGTTATGGAGCACGGTGATGGACCAAGCGGAGTATTACCCCGAAGTGTCCGGTAGCGCGGGAATCGGCTACGGACTGCTAAGGGCGATGGAGGGAGGGTGGCTTCCGGAGGAAGCGCGATATGAAGAAGCCGCCGATCGTGTATTGCAAGCGGTCATCTCCCACGTGATGGAGAATGGAATCGTTGCGGGCGTATCCGGAGGCACTCCTGTCATGGATAGCATAGAGGCATATAACCAAATCCCGCAATACTCGACGTTGTATGGTCAAGGTCTCTCGTTAATGTTGCTCGCGCAATCTGTGCGGGGAACTCTTTAATCGTAGCGGTGTATTTGTCTTCTCATCCATTGGGACGCTACCCATTTTTCGCCGGCCTCAACGGGATTTCCCCCATGTAGCGTTAGCTCGTTTAAGCGGATATCGTTATAAAAATATTCAAAATAGACGGCGCTGCCTTTTTTAGGCGTTACTGAAAACCGAAGCGCGGGAAATTCCGTTTCGCCGCCCTCGTCCACGTCATTTAAGTACATCACCAGCGTGCTAATGCGATTATTGGCAACATTTCCGGACGTAAAATAGTCAAAATGAGGCTGATACCGTTCACCGGGTTTATAATGTAAAATTTGCAGAGGTTCCGCATGTGAAACCGGGATATTCATCAATTCGGAAATTCTGGTTTCGACGGTTCGGATGCATTCGTTCTCGCTTTCTTCGAAGAACATGCTGCTGTTCGTCCTAATATCGCTTTCTAAGTGAGATTTGCCGATTTTCGCTCGCTGCAATCTGTTCTTAGCTAAATCAATCAGTGCATCGCATTCCGCGTGGCTTAATACGTTTTCCAATATCATAATCAGCGGTTCGTGAATTCTACCGACAATAAGAATCTCTTTATCCGTTGTTTTGATTTTGTTCCCGATCGTATTAAATATCGTCTGCTCTTTAACGGCCATTGTCTCACCCTCCACTCTTGAAAACTGTAAAACGATAGAATGAAGATTAAGTCCGGTCGTTATAAGAGTTCTTCGCAACGATAGAAATCCCTTCCAAGTGCGCAAATATTTAGAAAAGGCTCATGATCGATGAGTACTAACGGTAAGATCGACCCGATTGTTTTGGATAGCCAAGCTTGCCTCATAGTATCCACGGACGCAGCTAGACGCGCCGCATTTACATTGGTAAGCACCTGAACATCCGCATACATAGAATTTCGTTTTCGTAAATCCTGGATACACATTGGATAGTTTCTCGTAGAATGCATGAGCGTGGTGAGTGAAAATTCCTAACACCTTATTTCTCACTGCAGAAGGGATAGCTCTAAAGAAATTATCCGTCTCCTGTTGGCTCACGATATGGGTGGGGTCTATCGTAATTCCGCTCACTCTTAGGGGCCAATGGCAATCTATAATATAGTAGTAATTGGGGTCCAGCGTCTTAAGCAAGCTGATACTAGCGTAGCTGAATTTGCCGGACGCATTGTCCAGCCAGACATATTTCACCTTCCCCTGCGTACCTGGGAAATTCATCTGACCTAAGACATTGCCTAAGTATTTCTTGAATTGCGCCCTCGTGTTATCCTCCCAATTTCCTATCGATGCCTTAAAGGGGATCCCTTTGGGCTTTAAGATTGCCGTAGCCGTGTCCTTGAATGCTTTATAATCCACGTCTGCTTGAGTCCCCGTTGACCCGTGCTTATTATCCCCTCCGAAAATAACGAACTTCTTATTGCCGGATTTCACCGCTTGGGGAAGCAAGTTTCTAAAAATACTCAAGCCATTCTGATATCCGACATGGCTATCGCCAATGATCGCAAAGTTGACAATCTGAGTAGCGGTGCGGAACACCCTTTTGGACTGGGGAATTGTGCCGATTTTTCGATAGGGTCGAGATAGTTTCTTTAATTTCAAGCTAAAGTCACCTCTTCTGAGCATTCATGGGAATCCCCATAGGATATTCAGAAGTGCTCGGTTTTTCTTGGGCAAGCCTACCGGTATACACATAAATGACAAGTCATCCGATATTTAGAAAAGAGAATTTAAATAGGCGGTGCTTAGACATGAACAAAAACGTGTATATTCTCGGTGAATTGAATGTGGACATGATTCTGAAAGGCCGCGACGTCGTACCGGAATGGAACAAGGAGAAGCTTCTCGATTCTTTCGATATCGTTCTCGGATCTTCATCCGCCATTACGGCTTCCGGACTATCCGGGCTCGGACTAAATGTATATATGGTAAGCGTCGTTGGGGACGATCAATTGGGGCATTTCTGCATCGATCAGTTGAGGGAAAGAGGCGTTGATACGCGGTACGTCACTATAGATAAGACGCTAAAAACCGGCGTGACCGTCTCCCTCTCCACGGAGAAGGATCGCGCATTGCTCACATATATGGGCGCAATTCCGCATTTAAGGCCGGAGCATCTGCCGAAGGAGCTGTTTACGGCAGCGGATCACATTCATTTTGGCTCTTATTTTTTGCAGGAGGATATGAGAACGCACTGGTTGCAAGTGTTCAAAGAAGCGTCCGCCGCGAATATCGGCACTTCGTTCGATACGGGTTGGGATATTCACGAACAATGGTACCCGGACCTCATTTCCGAATTATTGGAGTATACGACGTTCTTCATTCCTAGCGAGGATGAGTTGATGCGAATTTACCCGGCAGAACAATTGGACGAGGCTCTTGTACAATTGCCTGTTAAGCGTAATATCGTCGCCGTAAAGCGCGGCTCGAAAGGCGCGGTCATGCTGGATCGGCAAGGGAACCGTACATGGGGAGAACCGTTCCCGGTAACGCCGATCGACACGACCGGCGCCGGGGATTCTTTTAACGCGGGGCTCATCTATCGTTATCTAACTGGCGGGGATAGCCGCGAGATGCTCGATTTTGCCTGCGCTTGCGGAGCGCTGGCGACTCTTCGAATCGGAGGAGCAAGCGCGGCCCCCTCCGTTGAAGAGGTCCGGTCGTTTATGAAAGGCCGCTAAGGTGGCCGAAGTTCGATACCCCTGAAGGACAAGCTCGAATTAGCCACCCGTAAAAAGGGATGAAGGACGGTCTTCTAAGGGCGAGGCTAGATTAAGTCAATTCCACCGGAAAAGTCGCTTTGCTAGATTGAAGAGCGTACCCGCCTATATTGAATGTAAATAAGTTATGCGTGGCGCTGACGGTAGAGCTGATACCGAAATTAAGAGTCACCGACATTCTGCTTGTACTCAACGCTTTTTTGGGAATAACGTACATTTTATATTTTTTATCGCGGATCTCCGTGTAATGGTTTTGAGAGGGATGCTTGAAGAGGGTCGGCTTAAATACGTAATTCCATGTCAAAAGTTTTCCGGTACGCTCTTGTTCCAGGAATGCATTGTGCTCCTTCGTGTTCTCCGGATACACCGCGACGCCTCGTAAGGATAAATCCATCGCGCCTTCTTTATATAAACCAGCCAATGCCCATTGCTTCTCTCTGAATGAGATTTTGTTTATTAATACCTTCTGATTAAGAACAACGAGATACGCATCCTTCACTTTAGCCAAAGAATGCTTCGTTCTTGTCTCGACTTTCTTACCATCCACCGTAATATAGCTGGTTTCAAAATCCCTCGGTTCCCAGTAAAATTCATTAAGGCGGCCGGGAATTTTATTCAGGTACGGATCTTTCGGATCATCCAAATCTATAACGTAGAGGCCGGTCATTTCGGTCTGGTACTGCTTGTCGGCCGAAGTCAGAAGATAGTCCCAAGAGGCGCGCGTGGTCTGCTGACGATATGGATCTTCATGAGTACCTTTCTTCTTCGTCCCGATGACCTGACCTTTCTCATCGTAAAGGTTGTACAAATAATGATTAAACATTGTCATCATATTGGTTCGATGCCACATGATCTCCGCCACGGAAGTGGCACGTTTATCGATTGGCAATGTATTCCCGTCTAGCACTTGCGAGAATCGGGTACAAATCGCTTGTGCTTCCTGGATCGTCACCTTCTCATATTTGCCAAGGCGATCAACCTCGGAGAAACTCGTCATTATCCCATTAGACATCGCTAGATAGAACCACTTGAGATCATCCGGCTTCTCCTTGCTACCGATCATATGTTTCTTGGATGCGATTACAGTGAGCTTAGCGACCTCGGTGCGGGTAATCGGCGTTGTCCAATCGCCCTTCGCGAAATCTTGGGGCTTAATCCATCCGGCGCCGATAGCTGCTTGAATATAAGGTTCATTGCCAAGCTCGCTCGATTGCGGCGGAAGCAGCTCTGCGGATGAGACTAATTGTTGAATGAAGTCGCCTCTACTAATGCTGTCCGAGTCTGCATCCGCGGCCAATACGGAAGAGGGGGCACCGCGCGCGGAAACCAGAAGGAGTCCAAGCATAAGGAAAGCCAATACAATCTTGAAACGGAATTGCGATAATCGAATCATCTGCCTATCAACCTCTCATGATCGTCGTATCTACTAAAACACTCCGTTGATTGTAACATATTGTAAGTGTTTGTTGAGGGAGACCGGCAAATACTTCGTAACGGCATCTTGAACCGATGGCCGACAAAGCTACGCCTTCAATGAGAAGGGCAAGGGCGATGAGGGTGAAGTTGATATCATCAAAAGCGTTCATTTTCTCGTCCGTGCCGCGTTCGGTAATGGAGACCCTCTCCGGTTGAAGAGGGCTATTAATCACGCCAGCAGAAATACGGACAATCAGTCGCATTCCGTGACTATTTATGTTTTTTCTGAAACGCTTCCTTCATTATGAGCTTAAGCATGCTCGGCTTGACCGCCGTAGTCGCTACCGCCACGACTTTGCGAACGTATTCCTCGCTGGATGCTTGCTCAAGTAGGCAGGCCGCGAGATCGTTCCTCGACGTGAATCTCCCTTTGATATAGGTTTCCGCCATCTGGTATGGGGTTACTTCCAGCGTCTCGAACAGTCCGGAAGGTCGTACAATCGTCCAATCCAGATTACTTGCTTTTACTTGTTGCTCCATTCTCCTCATATCCTCGTACAAAGTTCGACCAATTGTTTTAATGATAGCTGGTTGGACGATTTTTTCGAAAATAAAGCCGCCATCGGGATCAATGTGGGGATCGGTAGCGCTCGAGCTCACGCAGACGAGGCGGCGTACGCCGTGCTTGTTCATCGCCTTCGCGATATGATCCATTCCTTGCGAATACACGGAAATCGGTTGCCGACTGAAGGGAACACCTAACGTAGATAGCACGGCGTCCTGTCCCTCGATCGCTTGTTCGACCGACGCAAGATCGTACACGTCTCCACGGAACACGTTCAATCTTGCGTTCCGTAGCGGGAACGCTTCCGGATTACGGGTAACCGCCGTGACCCTATGTCCCCCCTCGATTGCTTGTTTCGTTAATAACCTTCCCGTAGGACCGTTCGCTCCGAACACGGCAATATTCATCTTAATACCTCTTCTCTGTTAGTAGATTGTTTGTATAGTGAGTGTGCACTCACTCATAATCTGACGAAGAATAGGAGTGGAGGTAGACGTCGCCTCAGTTGGTGAGTGCGCGCTCACTCAACATTAATATAGAAGCTCCTCTTGACACTGTCAAGAGAAACTTTATTCCCTTGTTCATGAGAAAAGCTGACGCGTCATCGTCAACAATACCTCTTCGACGTATTTGGCCCGCGTCTCTTGCGGTTCCTCTTCTCCTAGGAATTGCAGATGGAACGCATGCTGAAAACAAGCTCCGAGCAACAAATCCGCAATACTGCGAGCATTTACGTCCAAATTCACCCGCTCCAGCTTCTGCTCCGCGCGAACGTAAGTCGCGACGATCTCGTTGGCCCGGTGTGGTCCTTCGTTCCTCTGCTCGAAGCTTTCCCGATGGCGAACGAGAAAATCGGGCTCCGTGAACATCGAGGCGGTCATAACGATCGACAAATGGAAATAATCCAAGGCGGCTAGGGCAACCTCCGCCAAATTCTCCTTCACGGTTCGGGTTCCTTTTCGACCGGGAAGCTTAAATAATACATCCAGGAACCCTTGTAGATGTCTCTTCATGACCTGAATGCACAAATCCTCTTTGCTATGAAAATGATTGTACAAGGAGCCTTCCGAACAATTCGCTATGCGCGCGATTTCCTTGGTGGTCGTCTTAGACAGTCCGTTCGTTCGTATAGCCTGCTCGGCTGCTTCCATTATCCTATCGCGGAGTTCCATCAGTATTCCCCTTGTGTCGTAATTGAGATGTTCGAAGTGGACATTTACAACTTCGATTATTCGGGATAACCCCATGCAAGTCAACTGTGTCCTCAAGGTTGCCGGACAGGGGGATGCATCCGCCTTTCGATCGATGGGTGCTAACCGGAGTCGTAAATCCGGGATTAAAAAATCAAAGGAAAAGAAAAGGTGACGAAAGCAGCCCACAGTCCGTAGACCGGCAAATACTTCGTAACGGCGTCTTGAATGGCTAGCGGTCCGGTTTTGTCTCCTTGGAAACGCACGTAAGCAAGGATAATCCAAAGGAGATGGGCAAAGATCAGCAGATTTACTCCTAAGACGGCAATTCTGTTGGGCGTAATCCCGTAAGAAGATAGCCTGAACACGATGGCCGACAAAGCTACGGCGTCAATGAGAAGAGCAAAGGCGATGAGGGTGAAGTTGATATAATCGAAAACGTTCATTTTCTCGTCGGTGCCTCGTTCAGTAATGGAGAAGATGGTGACGGCCAATACGCATAGGAGCACTCCGTTGAAAACCAACAGGAAATCGCGGTCCAAGAATGGACTTTTTCCGATTGCAATCACCGCAATGAGGTAGGCTAACAAGGTTGCCAGTACAAGCGGACTGAAAATCCTGGCGATGTAGGGCGCTATATTTTTGGCCAGCTTAATGTCCATCGTTACCAAGTAGGCAGCTACGACTGCCAGTGCGGCAGCACCGAATACAACGACGTTACTCATATAGAATTCTGTGAAATCCGTACCTACGAATTTAAATAGCTGCATGGAAATTGCGGTTAGCGCCATTCCGCTTATGGCCATGCAGGCATATAAGATGCCGAATTCTCCGTTAAATTTCAGATAGGCTAATCTTGCGCTGCCTTTGGCATGTTCGTTTCCAGTAAAGGCTAGCCCCATGACTACCCATAAGAAAATGGGGAGGTGGAGATAAGCCATGATCGTGCTGTCTTTATCCTCGAGCGGGAGCACGTTCATATAAATTCCGGAGATCAAGAATAACGACGCAAGGGCGTAGACGACGTTTCTCTTGGAAGGGTTGTGGAATACGAAGTAGATAGCGATAAAGGGAAGGACGCCGAAAACAAGGTTAATCGGGGCTATGACTTCTTGTTCGGTAAAATAAAAAAGGAGTCTCGTGGTTATCCCGGCCAGGACTGCTAAAATGCCCATGAAGAAGAAGTTTCTCCGAAGAAAAGTAGTCTTGTCCGCGTTTTCCGTCACCTTGAAGTGCAGTCGTTCCTGCCAAACGGCAAGAACCTGCGAATCGGGGTTTTGTTCCCAGGCAGAGGAGAACGACTTCTTGAAGGCTTCGGGTTCTGTTCTAAACAATCTCTCCAGCTCGCGGGGATTGTCCATGTTCTCGGTAATGAAGTTGATATTGTTCATCGGTAAACCTCCCCTATGCCTGGGTTTCGTCGCTTCTGTATTCTAGAATATCTCCCGGCTGACAATCTAAATGCTTGCATATCGCCTCTAGAGTTGACAATCGAACCGCTTTTGCTTTGCCGTTCTTCAATATGGAAAGGTTAGCCATCGTAATTCCGACCCTCTCCGAAAGCTCCGTTACGCTCATTTTCCGCTTCGCCAACATCACGTCGATATTGATTATGATCGCCATTATATTCACCTCAGACCGTTAAGTCGTTTTCTGATTTGATATCAATAGCCTCTTTAAGAAGCTTCTGAAGAACGGCGGCGAATACGGCAATGACCAAGGAGGCGAAAACGATAACCATTCCGATTACGATAATCCCCGGGGCATCGTCTCTGTCCGCCACGAAATAGAAGAGAGGCAAGCCTAACGCATACAGAACGCTGATGGCGATCCCGCAGTTCTTGATATTCTTTAGAGCCCGCACGGATAAATCCGAGAACGCCGTGTTCTTGTCGATGTAGCTTAGTAGTTGAAGCGCTTGATACAGAGCGACGTAAAAAGGAATCGCCGACGCATACATATCGATGTACCAGAGAGATCTCATATACGTCCTATCCGGATACAATTCCACAGCGTAATTCGCGATCTCCGGCACCAAAAAGACGCACAAAGCAAGTACCGCAATTCCAATCAGAACAATAGCTAACCTCAAAAAGAATGTCGTTCCTCGTTTCATAAGAAAGCCCCTCACTTATAATGAATTAATTCGATTTTAACACAAATTTATCGTTTTACAATAATTTTGTGGTGAGAATTGATGTGTATTTGTTGTTAGGGTGGAAGGGTGTTTGAGGGGGCTTCCGGATGTTCTAGTGGATATACAAAAAAAGTACAGAGCAGCAGGGAGTTAGCTCCCTGGGCTCTGTACTTGGAATTTGTATGGGATTGAAGGTGCGGGTGTTCCGGTGAGGTTAAGGATTTTAGCCCGAGGGGAGTTCCCGGCGAATATTCGAAACCGAACCATTAGTCAAATTGGCTATTGCAGAATAAAGGGTTGTGCTTGTTGGGTACGAAATATTAGCGCCATTGATAAAAGAGATTGAATACATAATGTCTGTCCCACTTGCAGTAGTTATTGCGCTAACAATAAAGAGTGCGTTTTGTGTTGTGGCAACTGCTTCCGCGGGTGAATCTAACAAATTAATCTGGTATTGTTGCGGGTGCTCGCTTTATAATTCTATATTTCTCAGAATCTACTTCATCATTGTGGAAATCATAAATCCATCCAGTATCTTTGAACGCCGCTAATATTCTTTCATTTCTACTATTAACCTCAAATTTTGGTCGCCCGCCACCAAAAACTTTAATCAATTCATTAAACCCAAGTATGTTCAAATATTCTTTACATGTAATCTCATTCATTTTTGGAATTAGAGATATAAACAAACCTTCTTTCTCATTTTCAACAACATTATTCTCATCAAATATTTTTCTAATTAGCTTATCACTCGGGGTCAACGAATTCTGTTCAATCATATGGGCTATGTTTTTAATTGCCAAATCGTATATTATCCCTTGAATTGAGGGATCCCAGTTTTCATAAGAAGCAAAGAGATTGATTAGATCATTTCGGTTCAGATTATTCTTCAAAATATACTGATTCACGGCAATTGAATACATCTTATGCAGAATAGACACTGGTTGATTCGTTAATTTAAGTAACGGAATTTGAATTTCAGCATCAACATCCCATGAAAGAATAAAGATCATCTCATCAAAGTTAAAGTATTCAGAAGCAGTAGTTATCTCATTTACATAGTCATTCAGATTCTTAGCAATGTAACTCGGAATTTGGGTAGGATAATTTTCTCGGATAAATTTGAGTGACTCCAAATTCATTTTAATGATTTCTTCTTCAATAACCACTTGAAACTTTTCATCTGAAATCCCTAGAACATTAAATGAGTTGTAATTAAACTCCAGCGAAGATAGAATCTCTCTGTACCTATTGTTTGATAATTCATTACAAACAATGGTTGCGTCAAATAATTCCTCCGCCTCATCTATATTTGAAGTTCTATAACTTGAAAATTCTAATATTCCTTCTCCGCTATTTATATATTTAATAAGCGTAGAATCTAATCTTTTCTTCTCACTAAAATAGGTAATAATATTATCCTCAGAATACAAAATGACTCGATTCTCAAATAAAAGCTCCCATAATGAACTATTCTTTATATCATTTAAAGAAGTTATTCGTGTCTTAAGTACACAAATGTATTCATTTTTTTGTTCATTAGTCACTTCAATGTCATCATAATTAAGAACAAGTATTACGGTTTCCTCTGAGTCCTCAATCATCCCTTCACAATTGGCTAAAATAATTCCCATATACTTTTTAAGGTTTTTATTTACATATAGAGCCAAGGGTGATTCGAACTGAGACATAACTATTGTATAGTTCTTATGCCGAATCTCTAACTTATTTTCTATCAAATATATTTTATTAATTATTAGTGAAAGATTATCAAAATTTAATTCGTATAGTGAGTTCTTATACACAGCGTCAAACAACTCTTGCACAGCACTATTATAATCAATATTTATAAAGGATACTTCAAGCAAACCGAACCCATCAATCAGTTTATCAATTTTCGGGTCACTTATTGAAAGGTAGTTACCACTTTCAGAAATATATTTAGTCAAACAATTATCTTCATTGGCGGTAAGAATATTCTCTTTGCTTGAATAGTAAAGAGTGTATATCGAGAAAAGCCTTATATTCTTGTCCGATATTGCACGTTCTTTTATCAAAGATGAGAACATTTCTGGCCATCTAGAGTTAAGATTAGCTACGAAGCTGGGCATCTCTCTTGCAGTTTCAAAATATCCGCTTATAAATTTATAGTTCCTAGTTTCTTCCAGTTGGTCAATAAATCTATACAGCAATTGTTCTTTATCGGGTGTTTGTAATAGATAATTCAACAAATCGAAATTAAGGATTTCTTCTTGTTCGAAATCCACCGCCTTAAGTCTTTCAACAACCTTTTTGGGGTCTCTAAGTTGAAATGTAAATTCTTTGGCCTTTTTATCTGTTATACTTCGTAAATAAGTCTTATCAACCCTACTAAGACTGTTTTCATAAAAGTAGGTCATATAGTCTGCGTAGGTTTCATCAATATAGCCATTACGTATTAGATACTTGAGCAGATCAAAATAATCGCTTCCTTTGATTTCACTAAAATCTGTTTCTTCACCTATTTCGTTTTTACTTGTCACTTTAAATATCGTATCAATATTCTCTCTTGTAATAATATCTTTTAGTTGTTTAGATCGTGTACGAACTATTTCATTTTCTATTTTTAATAGTTCTTCTTCCAAAGAAGGAAGTCGACCATTTAATACATTTTCAATAGCCTCTTTTCTTTCTGCAAGCTCAGTAGTATATATTAGTGATAGTCTTTGTTGTTCCTGCCAATTATACATATTTTGACTTCTTACTCTCTTGTCGTTATAAGCAGCATCCAACTCTTGTAGAGAAACTAAATGTTCTTCTTTTGCTAAATCAATTGACTCTCTTTTTTTCGTTGCTTGTTCTTTAAGTTTTTCTATCTCTTTGTTAATAAATTCTTCTTTCTTATCAAAAAGAGTAAATACCATTCCTTTGTTAAGTTGTAGATTGCTAAAATCCCTTGGGAACAGATTTTTAAACGCTACAATTGCTAACATTTTATTGCAATCAAGTTCTGTCGTATTAAGCCTATTAAAGTAAACAATAAATTCATTATACAAGTTTTTAAGCAGTCTCATATCATCTGTATATAATGCTAATCCTTGTAAGAAACTCTCGTCTAACAGTTCAATAGTACCATCTTCTTTAAAATGTGAGATAAACTGGTCATAGGAGTTTGAACTGCTCACAACCGGAACTACCGGTAAGATATAATCAAAAAACTTTGTACGATCTTTTGATATAAAAATATCGTCACGAAGAAGATAAATAAACCGCAATTGAGTTTTTTTTGCGTTCTTTAGCTGTAAATTTACTAAAGTATTTACTTCTCGAAGTCGTTCAAAAATTTGACTAGCATTAAAACGATCCATATCTTCAAATACAATTACATCTGCATTGGCGTTTTCAAATAGATATAGTACTTCATTGAGATATTTATCAAAATATGACTCTTCGTGCTCTTCGAAAATTTCTATTTCATTGCCTTGTAAGTTTATTTTTCTAAATATATTTCTATTTTTCTGTGTCTTAACCAATATATATATATATAAAGTTAATAATATTGCACTCACTAATCCGCTGACCAATAGTGAACTACTTTGTGTTGAAAAATCTAAGCGCGATTTTAACCAATTTGAAGTTAAGGACTCAACATATTGGCTCCATTTTTCAAACATGAACAAATGTAAAGAAGCCAAAAACAACATAACAAGAAATATTGTATTGTTCACTATATTTTTCGTTTGGATTTTTTTCTTAACCTTGAATTTGGTTTGAGGGATTTTATCAGCAGAAATTTGATGCATTAATTGATTAAGAATTTTACCTTCCAATATTGTTTCTTTTGTTTGAGTTTCATCGCTTTGATCTAATGATTTGAAATGTGCTAGTGAAATATGTAAAAAGCGTTTATTAGGGTGCTTCTTTTTATATGATTCTAATACGCTACTTTTACCAGCACCGTACGATCCTGAGATAGCCACGTTTCTGACATCAGAGTTATCAAAAACAAAATCTAAACCTTCTTCATATACTTTTAAGTCAACGTCACTTACTGGTGTTAGTTTCTGAAAATTATATTTGCTCTTATCCATATGTTACCCTCGCTTATAAATAACATTTAATTAAAATGTGAGAAATTATTCCAAAATTAATATATCATGCAGATTGACCTAGAGTATAGATATAATGAACTATTACTCAGTGACAACTACGACATCCTTCGGAGGGGGTTAAGTAATATTTTGATAAATACATTCAAGCATTATCTATATTCCTACAAGAATCGAGAATTGGAGTATTTGTATTCGGAGCACATAACACCGCCAAAGTTTATTACACGGCATAGTAAAGTATTTTCAAAAATCGAATGTTGACCCCGGGTTGACTTTAGCGTAAAAAAATACAGAGCAACGGCAACTCTCTCGCCGTGCTCTGTATTTAGCTTAACATACTACTATACTCTTTCCCGACTTTATTCCTCACCGGTCACAATCGGATTCCCCTCATACGTAATCCAATCGCTCCAACTACAGTTAATATCTTAGAGAATTCAAATAATAGAAAAGGATCGGTTACTCTACCGATCTTAGATTGACGAGACCCTCCCTGTCATTATGTATGTTCGGGGGTTCTCGTCAATCTAAGACTATGGTGTAATCTACAGACTTTTATAATCCGCAATAAGTTGTTCAAATTTTTCCCTACGCGCTGAATTCGAATTATTCACAAAACTAATATTATTACTCCATTTTATCAGGAATTCCATTTGAACGTGACTTAAAGAATCTATGTTAATTTCACCTTCTACAAATAAACCAACTAGGTAGGTAATGACATCTATCCTATCTGGAGTTTTTATTACAGCAGCTTGTTGTTTGATAAATGCCAAGACACTATCTAGTGCATCTAATGTTACATCGAGTAGTTTACGGGTCTCTTCAACATTTAATTTACCAATGGCTATTGGCTTAGCATCCGAGGGAATGGGGCTGGAATTACTCGTTTTAGGCAAACCTGTATACTTAAAATAAGCAGAGTTTAATGCCGCTAATGGGATAGACACTTCGGCAGATTTTCTGGGAAACAGACTTCCTAAATCATTTGCCTCCAGTTTCTCCGTAAATGGATAGACGTAATAAGTATAAAAGTCGACACCTTTTGTTAACATATCAGATAGATATACCATGGTTTCTGTGACTTGGCTGCCTGCTAAATTTAACACTTCAAACCATTCCATTTGTGCTTTTCTAGACAAATCTGTAGCTTGATTGACAACATAAGTGTATGCAAAATGTTTTCTTCTTACTTCTGATAATACATCCCTAATTTCTTCCTTATTTAAGAATGCCACTTTCGAAATATAATTTCTAAATACATCTTGATCCTTATTGTACAAAATACCAGCCGGAATTTGATAAGAGTCCGGTTTGCTGTCAGGTTCATTTACAATAAACTTACCTTTCCGAATATCGAGAACTATGTGTGCATAATCAGGATTGTTAATATAGGCGTTATAGTTGGCGGATAAACGTTGTTGCCCATCTGCAACCGAAATTTTTCCTTTTATTTCATCCCCTTCTAAAACTTCCCTTGTCATGAAATTAATTTGTTCGACAACTTTTTCGGGTTTGTTGATAACATTAACAGATATTGGTGCCATGGGCGCTTTCCCATTAAGTTGATAATTAAATAGCGCAGCCACTTTTTCTTCTGTCCATCGAATATACGTCTGGAAGACAGGTAGCACTATTCTCTTTTCTTGAATCTCTTCACAGAGCCTTCTAATGCTTAAATCTAGCCTTTCTTTACTTGCATCAAATAATGCGCTTTCTGAGAGTTTTTTTAAAGTTAATTGAATGCTGCTCATCTGATCTCCCCCATATAATTATTTTATTAATCCAAATATAACTCCAGCAGCTATAATTGTCAAACAATTTTAGCTGCTCGATTAATTATTGTTTTTTTCTCGTAAACTGCATTAATTAATGTAAGCAGCTTGATAATAATAATATCCAAAAGTTAAATATATGATTGATAAAGTGAGGGAAAGATGTAATTTTCCACACTTGATTCTTATATCTCGAGTTTTACAACTAGGCTAAGGCACCACCTTACTTTAATCAACTATGTTTAACTATGTTGATTTATTGTTGGGTTCTTTTTTTCGTAGGCTCACAACACTTCTATGGCGGGGTATTTCCAGCCCTTGTTTTTCTGTAAAAGTTAATGTCAGGATTACGAGCGTATAATTGGTCTGACCATGCTGAAATTATTTTCAGGAATCGCGTTGACTCTGTGTTGACTTCGAGACATAAAAAATACATCGCCGGGGCGTACAAGCCGCATGCGATGTGTTCATCAAGAAAGTACTGCTATTCGTCTTTCGCGCTCCTGGAGAATCGGCACGACGTGGTCGACGAAATCGTCTACGCCTTCGGGTAACATGGTCGAGCAAGATGAATTCGTTGACCGCTTCGGCGCGGAAGTACTTCTCTAGCTCATCCGCCAGCTTCACGGGACAAGCGGCACTCTCGGAGAAGCGTTAGTTTTGTTCATTGGTCAACTTTTTCACCCGGTCCGTGACGCTCTTATAGTTCTCGCTGCCCGTATCCCCAAGCTCGGGGAACGGGTTCGTCCAGCGGATATTGGCTGAGGTCGTGATGGTTAAACCTGAACCAACGTCCCAAATAACGCTCATATTTGGCTTGCACTTCTTATTCCGTCGCGTCGACGACCGGGGTGATATCGCAAAATCGAATCATGCTCCGCGATCACGCGAAAAAGGCGACGCGGGTGCCGATGGGCATCCTGCGTCGCCTTAAATCTCGCAAACCTTGTTTGATTTACAGCCGAGAGCCGCCGCTCGCGTCGATCAGTTGCCCGGTAACCCACCGGCTGTCGGAGGAGGAGAGAAAGGAGGCGATATCCGCGACGTCGTCGGGCTGTCCCCATCTGCCGAACGCGGAAAGGCCGGCCGCGAATTCCCGCCCTTCCTGGCTTTGCAGCGTGGCGACGTTCATATCGGTATCGATGATTCCGGGGAGGATGGCATTCACGGTGATTTTCCGATCTCCAAGATGCTGCGCCAAGACGTGGGTTAAAGTATTCACGGCTCCCTTGGATACGCTATACCCTAACAGGCTAGGCATGGCTATCCGCGTAGCGGAAGAAGAGATATTAATGATCCTGCCGTTATTCCTCAGTCTCGATAAGGCTTGTTGAACGATTAGAATAGGAGCGTTGACGTGTATGCTCATGACCTCGTTCAACGATTGCTCCGTCGTCTCCTCGATCGATAACGCTTGTCCGACTCCGGCATTGTTAACGAGTATATCGAGCGGGTTAATGCCGATCAGAACCTTCATCGCCGCATCGAATTCCGCGAACATCGCATCGACTCCATCGCTATCCCTCAGGTCGGCGCCGATCGCGAACGCTATTCCGCCATTAGACTGTATTTCTCGAACGACTTCTTCTGCCGCCTCCTTATTATTCGCATAATGAACCGCCACGATCGCGCCGTCCTGCGCCAACCTCAACGCGATGCCGCGACCGATTCCCCGGCTTGCGCCCGTCACTAAAGCCACTTTACCTTGTAATCCGCTCATGCTTTCAGCTCCTCTTCTTTTTTACATGTTCAGTTATAACATGGGGTCGCATTCGTGATGTTGCTCTCTCATTCACCGACTATGGTCTTGTCAATCGCGAAACCTTTCTCTATAATCAAAAATGAATGGGGGCTCGCTAAAGGTGCAAGTGTTGAAAGACGACATACGGCAAACGATTCTGCGGGCTTCCCGCGACGAATTCGCGCAATACGGTTATAGGGGTGCATCCGTAAAAAGAATCGCGGACAAAGTCGGGATTTCGGTTGGAAACTTGTATAGGTATTATAAGGGCAAGGAAGCCTTGTTCGACTCCATCGCGGCTCCGCTTGTACATGAGCTAGAGGGGCTAATAAACGCACATGAAAACCGATCTCAAGACAATGGCAGCAGTATTTTCGATGGGGTCGTTCATGCATTGACGGCGATCGTTGAGGAATTTCGCATACCGCTCTTAATTTTAATCGACGGAGCCATAGGAACGCGTTACGAGGACGCCGTTCGGAAGATTCATCAAGCGATGGCGAATAATATCGCCAGCCACTTGTCTGAATACAACCGTAAACAGGGACGGGAGGAATTCGAGGAGGAAGCCGCGTGGCCGATATCCGTGGCGTTCATGCAAGGGTACTTCGAGATTATTCGGCGTAACGAAGACCCGGAGGATTGCAGAAGAATGGTTAGGCAATACGTTTCGTTCTGGTATCAAGGCTTGCGGGTGTTTGTATGAACGCTCCGCATTCTTTTTTGCCTTAATAATGAATTATAATTCACTTTTGGAGGATGCATATGAGAAAAGATAGTCGTCAGTTCATAAACGGAAAGGGATATAAGGTAGAATACTCTCTCGTTGGAAGCGGAGAACCCGTCTTGGTTTTACATGGGGGCCATTCGAATTGTTTCGAAGAACTGGGTAATTCCGAGCTCGTCGAGCAAGGCTATTCGGTCATTACTCCATCAAGGCCGGGTTACGGGAGAACGTCGAGGGAGCTTGGCGATTCGTTGAATACCGCATGCGATGTATATATCGAGCTTCTGGATGAGCTGCGGATTCATCAGGTACACGTCATTGCGATTTCCGCAGCCGGACCTAGCGGCATTCATTTGGTTTCGCGATACCCCGATCGGGTGAAAAGCTTAGTCTTGCAATCGGCTGTAACGAAACGCTGGTTAACTTCCGACGATAAGTTATATAAGTCTGCTCGGATTATGTTCCATCCGATTATCGAGAAATTCGTTTGGGCGCTTATGCGTCTTATGAACAAGATTTCTCCGGCTCTGCTCTTCAATAGCATGATCCCCTCTTTTAGCAGCTTGCCGAAGGAGAAAGTATTACCGCAGATCGATGTCGAAGACAGGCGCCGTTTCGGGAAGATGATCGACCTTCAGAGGTCGGGATACGGATTTTTGATCGATCTGGCGCAAACAGGTAGCGATATGACTTCCCTGCTGTCGGCCGTTCATTGTCCTGCCTTGATTATGCATAGCATCCACGACTCATCCGTACCGCTGGAGCATGCTCGTCATGCCCGACTGAATATACCGAACGCTCGGCTTTGCGAGCTTGATTCTTGGGGACATTTAATTTGGCTTGGAGCGGGTAGAGCCGAAATGTACCGTATGTTGTTTGCTTTTCTAACTGATAACAAAAAAGTTAACCTTTCTTGATCATTAATTAAGTATTTACTTAATTAAGTAAATGGTTTATTATTGGTTTATGGATAAATTCACCGCTATCGCAGACCCGACAAGACGCAGCATTATCGAAATGCTGGCCGACCAAGGCCAATTGACCGCTTCGGAAATATACGATCATTTTCAGATCAGCCCTCAAGCGATTTCGCAGCACTTGAAGGTTCTCCGCGAGGCGAATTTCGTTCTGGTGGAGAAGAGGGCGCAGCAACGACTTTACTCGATGAATCCGGACGCGATGGTCGAAGTGGAACAGTGGGCCAGGCAATACAGGGAAATCTGGAGCCGTCGTTTCGAGGCGCTGGACAAAGTACTGAAAGCGCAGAAAGGGAAAGCTCTGACAAATCGAAAAGAAGGGAACGATGGAAAAAATGACGATTAACGCGGAAATCAATCTTACGGCGGAACCGGGAACTCAAGCGATTAAGATTACGAGGGAATTCGACGCGCCTCCGGAGCTCGTATTTCAAGCTTTTACCGATCCGGAGCTTTACGTGGAATGGCTTGGGCCAAGAAGGCTCACGATGACGCTGGAGGTATTCGAGCCGAGAAGCGGTGGAGCTTACAGGTACATTCACAAGGACGATAAGGGCAATGAGTATGCTTTTCAAGGCGTGTATCATGAGGTGACGGTACCCGAAAGAATTATCCAAACCTTCGAGTTCGAGGGCTTACCGGAGAAGGGGCACGTCAACCTGGAGATCGCGACATTCGAAGAGGTTCCCGGCGGGAAAACGAGGTTGATCATGGAGTCCGTTTTCCGGACTGTCGCCGCTAGGGACATGGCCTTGAAGTCCGGCATGCAGAACGGAATCAAGGATTCGTTCGAACGTCTGACCGAGCTTCTGGAGAAGTTGACAGCAAAATAACCGGTATATCATTCCCAATTTACAAAAAAAACCCACCTTTCGGTGGGTTTTCTCGATCGTGTGGCTATTAGATTAATTTTAACGATACCAGCATTCGGTAGAGCAACTCGGAGCACTCGGCACGAGTTGTTTTCTTATCCGCTTTAATCGTAAACTGTTCCGATTGCTTTATAATTTCTTGTTGCAATAAGGCATCAACCGCCTGTGCAGACCAGGTGCTATACCCGGCGGAACTGTTAAAATGCTTTAACGAAGCGGTATCAGCCGATTTGTAGCCTCCATAAATTAGTGCTTGGTAGATGATGGCCACCATCTCTTGCTGCGTGATCATTTGATCCGGACGGAACGAACCGTCCGTGTATCCTTTGAACAACCCTGCCGTAACGGCAGCCGATACGGAGTCGGAATACCATGCGTTCTTGCTTACATCCTTGAATTTGGATATTCCCGTCGATGGGATTATTCCTAATGCCCTGACTAGCAGGGAAGCGGCCTCCGCTCGGGTTACAAGTCCCTCCGGCTTAAAGGAGTTGTCGTTGTATCCCTTAATGACCATGCGCGATGCCAATCGATCTATCGCGTTGGCAGCGAAGAGCGTTGTAGGAATATCATTGAATTTGTTTTCTTGAGAGATAACGGAATAGATTGAATTTCCTTTTCGATAGATGGTCGCGATTACTCGTCCGCCATCCTTCTTGAATGTAGCTGGAACGGGAATCGCTTTCCCGGAAACGGGATCTAGCATCACGGCAGATAAAGTCTCAATAGATTTGTTCGAGAGCTCAAGGGCAATGACATGACCGATGTATTGATCCGTATCATCGAATTGAATCGTGGAGCCTTTGGTGGTTTCTCCGCGAATCGTAAATTCATAAGGCTGACCAACCGGGTCCAATTTCAGTTCGCTTAGAAGTTTTGTAGCCGAATCGGATGCCGTTCCTTTTAACTGGAATACGGAAAGAGTGAACTTAACGATCTCGTTATCTTTCCCGGAGGTGTATAATGCACCGACGGGAATTAGGAAGCCCGACTTCGTTCCTTGGATCTCGATAAATGCGTTTTTGTCTTGGTCGTTGATTTTACCCAATTGACTGCTATCAAGAGAGAAGGAGATCTCGTCTGCGGAATCCTCGACCTGGATGGTTAATTTATTAGATTCGCCGCTCCATTTGGATAACTCGTCGTTTAACAATTCATCGTTCAACTTCACTTGGATCTGAGTTGTACCGTCTGGCTTCTTGATCAACTCAGATTGGAAAAAGCTTGTTCCCGGTTGGTTTGGCACGCCACCACCGCCGCCACCACCGCCGCCACCACCGCCACCACCGCCGCCACCACCACCGCCACCGCCGCCAGCGCCACCACCACCACCACCACCGCCACCACCACCGTCGGGAGGAAGAATAACTCCACCACCGCCACCACCAGGAACAGGGGGGGTACCACCACCGCTACCACCGCTATAGTCCTTTAGGACATAGAAGCTTTCCCGTTTGCCTGGGGATGTGACGCTAACGAATAACGCCGGGTAAATATCGTTGAATAGCAAATTGCTAATTGTTAGCGAAGTTTGTCCGGATGCTACGGTTTTTTGTCCGTATAAAGACCCATCAAGGGCGTAAACTTTAACCTGGTCTCCTGATTGGAGGCCGATAACGGTTACGCTGTCTGTCGGACCATATGCATTGGTGACCGTAATCTGCTCGGGCTTAGGAGCAATCGTCATCCTATCGGGAATTTCGGTAAGATAATATCCGGGAGATTCGTTATCGTTCTCATCGATCAATTGAACAGCAATTACAATTGCTCCATCCGGTATCGTGGTACCTTGCGCGATAGGCAATTCATAGTTGGCTTGGCCGGAAGCCGTTACGAACCCGAGGGGCTGTCCGAGAATATCCTCTTCATCGCCGAAATAAATAGCATATCGGTCACCCGGCAATTCGCCCTCTGCTTTGCCGAATGTGACTTTTCCTCCGATGGTTTCACTAGAAGCATCGGTATCGATTAGAATAGCATCTTCGACGTAATACGTATCCGCATCCCATAAGCGGATGATTGTTTCAGCTTCTTCCATAGGGCGATCTTGACTGTAGGTTCCGCTAACGATAGGAGTTATACCGATTTTTTTGACCAAATTAGGAATTGTCTTATTAATCCTATACGAAAAACTGCCATCCTGCTGCCGTGAATAGGAGTAAACGAACTCATCGTACGTTCCGTCAACAGGTCGGTTATTAGCGTCATAGTATCTCAGACGATATTTGACTACGCTTTGGGCCATTGACCCGGGAATGAACACTAGTTGTCCATCGATCAACGTCGACTGGGGATTGTCGTCAAGGAAAAATGGAGCGATTGGTTTGAACCCTTCGTTCATTTGTTGGTTCAAGCTTTCATAGCTTTCGAATTTCAATAACGAATATTCTGGGTTATCGGAATCTCCGTTACCGGTATACAGGATGATGGAGCCATCCTCTTTAATATGGCCGTACGATATCGGAAATGGCAACGAATAGATTAGGTTAAAGGTATCCCTATTGTAGAATCCGTTGGTAGCGAGTACGAGGTTACCGCGAGCAGAAAGCAAATTAGCGTTATAGTATTCGTTCTTATACGTGCCGTAAATTAGATTTAAGTCATTGGAAGCAAATCTAGTCGACGCATAGTAAGTATAATTATCATCTAGAATAATATTTCGAGTTCCATAAGAGCTGCCCTCCGCGGTTTGTTGTACGATTTGCTTGGACGCGGTGTTCATCTTAAATAGTTTTCCGCCGGAAGAACCCGTCTCGCCGATATACAAAGTCGAAGCATCGGATGATAGAGTGAGCCGTGGAGTACTGTAACTCATTGGGAAAGTGGTATAAACCGTGTCGAATACGCTGATATTGCTGAATCCGCCCGGAGTTACGTAATACGCCTGCCCGATCCCAGCAGCGATATCGTTCGTTACTTCACCGACTTCAAGTTCGGTTATAGGCGCCATGAAGTCTGTTTCGTTGTTCGTATCTATCTTTGCAATATGAGTGCTACCGCCTAACGATACGTATAGAACACCGTCGCGAATGTCAACATCGGTGGGCTGAGAGCCTATGTATCGATCATTCAGAACCTCGAATGTTTCCGTATCCAACTGCAGTAAACGATTGGCTTCACGCGAGACCGCGTATAAGTAGCGTTCATTATCGCCATAAACGAAAGCCGTCAATTCCCGATTAAACGTGACCTGATTATTGTCGTTAGTATAATGAATTGCCGTATGATCAAAAGGAAGATCAAATGTCCGTTTATTGATCGATGTCGATCTGGACTGATAAGAATAAACGCTTCCGTTGCTATCGACAGCTAACAGCGAACCGCCGTCTAAGGAATCATAGGTTGCAACCGTTGTACCGTTTTCTTTTAAAACGACTCCCGAATTCGTATAAAGATAATCGTTTCGCGCGGCTAAAATATGACCTGAATACGTAGTGGAGACGATTCGTTGGGTGTTCGGGTCCACTTGGAAGTTTCCATAGTAAACCGAATCATCCGCAACTAAAAGGGATGAACTGTAACCGCCTTCTTCAGGGCTCATAGTCCATAATGGGGATCCGTTCGACGAATTAAAAGCGAAAAGCTCATATCGGGATATTCCGGTTTCTCCAGCGTAAAGTCTATGTGTCGCACGGTCGATCGCCAACTTCGGTTGATAGATCGTATTTTGAATAACGGATTCCGAACCGGTCGTCAAATCCTTATGGCGAATGGAAACCCACTGATTGCTACCCGCGTAATAAAGATGTGTTCCGTCTACAGCTACTTGAGATGGTTTTTCCGTTGTAGCTATCGTACTTTCCAAGCTTTGGGTGGCCAGGTTCACGACGGCGATCAACGTCGCGCCGCTTAAAGCAATGTATAGCTTGTCTCCATCCACGTCCATGCCGTCGGGAGAGGAACCGATGGGGAGGCGCTTTTCGATCTGAAAGGTATCCAGTCGAATAAATAATAATTCATTGGTGTCGAACGAGGTAGCATACATATAGCCACGTTGATCGTCGATCCACATACTTCGTATAGTAGAACCTATACTAAGATTTTGATTCGTTTGTGTAGGCGTGTATGCAGATGCAGCCGGAGTAAAACTTCCAATCGGAAATAAGGAGAAAATACATAGAATTACAATTAATAATGCCGTTAACTTGCGCGTTCGATAATGAAACATAGAATGAATGTGCACCCCTAATTTTCCGGATAAGTTCTAAAGCAATTACATTGTAACTTATATCCACTTGAGTTATAAAGCGGAATTATTATGGAATGTAAGTCGTAACGTAAAAAAGCGCCATCCCTTAGTCTTTATAGGGACAGCGCTTTTTGCTATTCTTCGGACTTGCCGTTCAGGTGATTTAGAAATTGGATAGCCCTCGAAGATTTCGGGTTATTCAGCACCTCTTGAGGAGAGCCTTGCTCGATGATAAGACCATCGTCCATGAGAATAATATGGTCGGCTACGTCCGCCGCGAATTTCATTTCGTGAGTGACGATCGCCATCGTCATGCCTTCGGCTGCCAGCTGCTTCATGACCTTCAGCACATCCCCGACTAATTCGGGATCAAGCGCGGACGTCGGCTCATCGAAGAGCAGCACTTCCGGGTCTATGGCCATCGCTCGGGCGATAGCGACCCTCTGCTGCTGTCCTCCCGATAGCTTATGAGGATAGGAGTCGGCTTTATCGGCAAGGCCTACTTTCTCCAGCAGAACCTCCGCGCGTTTTCGAGCCTCGCCTTTGTTTTTCTTCTGTACCGTCACTTGCGCTTCCATTATATTTTCGATTGCGGTCATGTGCGGAAATAAATTAAACGATTGAAACACCATTCCCGTACTTTTGCGCAAGGCTAGAATGTCTTTTTGAGGGATTTTCGCGCCTGCATGAAACTCGAAGGAGTTGTCCCCCAGCTTAATCGAGCCCCGATCGGGCACTTCCAGCAGGTTGAAGCATCGCAATAAAGTGGTTTTACCCGACCCGGACGGACCGATGATGACAAGCACTTTCCCTTTGGGCAAGGTGACATCTACGCCTTTAAGCACTTCCAGAGAACCGTAAGATTTATGCAAGCCACGAATTTCGATCATACTCACGGCCTCCTTTAGCTGGCGGAGAAACGTTCGAGACGTTTCTCTACTTTATTTTGCAGAACCGACAAGACGGAACAGAATAACAAGTAAATGACTCCCACTTCGCAATAGATAAGCAAAGGTTCATAATAATAAGCGACATACTGTGTTGATTTCTTGAACATCTCGACGAAGGTGATGACGGACACAAGCGATGTATCCTTAACCAGACTGATGAAGGAATTACCCAGAGGCGGAATGGATACCCGCGCGGCTTGAGGAAGAATAATGCGCCTTAAAGCCTGCAAGCGCGTCATTCCAAGCGAATAGGAAGCTTCCCATTGGCCTTTCTGAATCGACAAGATCGCGGCTCGCACGATTTCCGATCCGTAGGCTCCTACGCTTAGCGAAAGCCCGATTATCGCCGATATATAAGGACTTAATATAATGCCGGCGCTAGGTAATCCGTAGAAAATAATAAATAGCTGAACCAAGAGTGGAGTTCCTCGGATAATCCACACGTAGAAGCCCGCGATAAGTTTAGGGATCCTCCAGGAGGACAACCGGATGAGCGCGGTAATTACGGCGATGATTAAGCCCAATGCGAATGTAATCAAAGTGAGCGGAATCGTATAAAGAACCCCTGCTTTAAGCAGGGGCCAAAAGGTATCCATAACAATTTGTATTTGACGATCATCCATCGTTCAGACATCCTTTATGCGGTTCTTTTATTTGGAAACGTCGGCTCCGAAATATTTCTCGGAAATGGTTAAGTAAGTTCCGTCGCTTTTCATGGCGGCTAGCGCTTCGTTTACGGCTGCGATCAAGTCGTCGCTTCCTTTACGGAACAGCGCGGCGCTAGAGGAAGCATCTTCCGTTTCGGCAACGGATTTGATTTTCACGTCCGGTTTTTGCTTCTTCAGGTCAAGGAAAGACAAGCTGTCGTTAATGGTCGCGTCCACGCGTTTCGATAGCAACAAATCGATCGCTTGGTTAAAGCCTTCCGTATCTACGATCTCGGCTCCGTTTTCTTTGGCGATATCCGCCAGGTTGCTCGTTAACGCTTGAGCGGATTTCTTGCCTTTAAGGTCGGCCAACGTCTTGATCTCGTTGTTATCTTCATGAACGAGCAGTACGGCTTTGGAGACGATATAGGAGTCGGAGAAGTCGTACTTTTCTTTACGATCATCCCGAATAGTAACTTCATTAAACACGGCGTCGAATCTCTTCGCATCTAGTCCGGCAAAAATACCATCCCATGGCGTTTCGACGAATTCGGCTTCGACTCCCAGACGTTTGCTGACTTCTTGCGCGATTTCGACATCGAATCCGGTTAGCTTTCCATCCTTGTCATGGAAGGTAAATGGAGCATACGTTCCTTCCGTTCCGATGACGAGTTTTCCGCTAGCTTTTATCGCTTCAAGAGCACCTTGAGAAGACGGGCTTGACGATTCAGTATTTGCAGCCGATTCGGCGGGCGATGCGGAAGGCGAGGCGGAGTTGGAAGGCGCTCCGGAGTTCGAGTTTTTACCGCAAGCGGCCAATAAAGCCACGGTTAGTACGAGTGATAATGTTAATAGGCTAGTTCTTTTCATAGGTAGTTCCCCTCTCAACTGTCTGACTAAGTCAGTAAATTGAATAGTACACGGTCTTGATGTCGACGTCAATATTTATCCGACAAAAACAGTAGGATTAAATAAAATCGCCATAAAAACTTCAAACTTGATGAAAGTGTTTACCAATTGCATGAATTGTATGAATGACGGAAGGGTTGGCCTTTAAAATGTTATAATCACGCTAGACCGACGGGACGAGAAGGGTGATGGAATGAGCTTAATACGTTTGGAAAACGTGACGAAGAAATACGAAGATACGATGATCTTCCGCGATATTTATTTTAAGGTGAGCAAAGGAGAGCGGATCGGCTTAATCGGTCGGAACGGCGCCGGCAAATCGACCGTGTTCAAGCTGATCATGGCAAGGGAGGAGCCGACTTCGGGGAAAGTGGAGGTCGATCCGCAAGCCAAGGTGGGGTACTTCTCGCAATTCTCGGAATTGCGCGGAAGCCTGTCGGTTCAGCAGGAGTTGGAGATGTGCTTCGAGCAAGTCGCGCTTATCGAGCGGGAGCTGCAAGAAGTAGGCGAGAAGCTGGGACAAGTCTCGGATAACGAAGAGATGGATCGCTTGCTAACGAGGCAAGCCGAGCTATTCGAGCAAATGGAGCATCTGGACGGCTGGAACGTGTCCGTCGAGATCGATACGGTTCTCACGAAGCTCGGGTTCAACGATAGATCGCGCAACCAGCCGGTCGACGAGCTGTCCGGAGGCTGGAGAAACCGAGCGGCTCTCGCCAAGATGTTAATCCAACTGCCCGATGTCGTATTGCTCGACGAGCCGACGAACTACTTGGACATGGAAGGGATCGTGTGGTTGGAGCAATGGCTGCATCGGTTCAACGGAGCGATGATTCTCGTATCGCATGACCGGCAATTCATAGACAGGGTAGTCACTCGGACGATCGAGATCGAGAATTATCATTTTCAGGAGTACGAAGGGAATTACACCGACTATATTCGCAAGAAGAAGCTGCGGAAGAAGGAATTGGACCGCCAGTTCGAGTGGGAGGAAGAGCTTCTGCTCATGGAATCCGAGGCTATAGATAGCCGCGCGAGCAAGAAGTCGTCCAAGGACCGCTTCGCACGCCAATTGGCGGATAGTAAGAAGCGAGTCGAGCCGCATCCGGTAAACGTGCTGATAACGGATATATACGAAAGACTGCGGTTTCCGGACAAGCTCTGCGAAGCGAAAAACATAGGACAAACGTACGACGGCAGAACGATTTTCCAGAACGTGAGCTTCGACATACAGAAGGAGGACCGACTGGTGATCGTCGGCCCTAACGGGAGCGGAAAATCCACGTTGATCAAGGTGCTTACGGGACAAGAGAAGCCTGAGACCGGAGAAGTCGCTTGGGAGAAGGGTGTTAGCTATGCGTATTTCAACCGGGTGTGGGAGGAATTGGACCCTAAGGACACGGTGAGTCACGCCGTGAATACCTATGGTCTGGGTCTCGATGCGCCGCGCAAGAAGGTGAATAAGTTCCTATCCATGCTGCAGTTCTCCGAGATGGATCTGAGCAAAGTCATTGGAAACCTGTCCGGCGGACAGAAAGCCCGCGTGGCTCTGGCGAAGTGTCTGTTGTCCGGCGCCGCCGTCATCATCCTGGACGAACCGACCAACCATCTGGATCTGACGAGCATTCAGGTCATGGAGCAGGCGCTGATCCATTTTCCCGGTGCCGTTATCACGGTCAGCCATGATCGGTTCTTCATAGATAAGATTGGGACTAAGATGCTCACGTTCGACCCTATTTCGGGAGTAACCGAGCAGAGCCTATAGCAGGTACGGGGAGGGAATAGGATGAAAAAAGTACTGCTGACGGGTTTTGATCCGTTCGGAGGGGAAGTGATTAACCCTGCTTGGGAAGTGGTTAGCCATTTTCAAAGTAAGCCGTATGATGAATTCGAGGTGGAGGTCAAGCAGATCCCGACGGTATTCCGCAAGTCGATTGAAGTACTAACGCGGGCGATACGGGATGTTCAGCCGGATGTTGTCATTAGTCTCGGACAAGCGGGAGGCCGAAGCGATATCTCGGTTGAACGCGTGGCGATCAATGTAGACGATGCCATGATCCCGGATAACGAGGGCAATAAACCGATCGATGAGATCATTGTCGCGGACGGTCCATCGGCCTATTGGTCTTCATTGCCGATCAAGGCGATTACGGCGGATATATGCAAGTCTGGAATACCTGCCTCAATATCGCTCTCCGCGGGTACGTTCGTATGCAATCATCTTTTTTATGGACTTCAGCATATGATTGCCACGGAGTTTCCGAATGTAAAAGGCGGCTTCATTCATATCCCCTATCTGCCGATACAAACCGTCGGACGATGGCCGGCGATGCCAAGCATGAGCTTGGACGTTATGGTGAAAGCCATCGAAATGGCCATAATCGCAAGCGTTCGATAAGTATCTGAAGGATGCGGATCATGTGCACGAAGGTGTGAGACGGGTTAGATAATAAATGGCTTTTTGAGGGAAGGGTCGTCCGATTTTTCGGACGGCCTTTTTTGAAACATATCGCGCCTAGCCAAGCTAGGCACAACTAGCCGGTGGAAGTCCGGTCGAGGTAAGAGCCAAGTCGCCTCGTAGCTGACGGGCAACTGGTGGAGAGAT
>NZ_QRDY01000015.1 GCF_003386205.1 Cohnella lupini | reverse complement strand
ACGTGGATTTGCAGACCCCGATACTAAAACCGTGTTTGAGAAGATGTACATTGAACGTTATGCCCGAGGGAATTCCCCCTCCACAAACTAACTAAGTTTCCCGCTGGATAATCCTACTACACATACTTCTTGACGCTACCACTTTTGCAATCAAAGTAGGATGCAGAACATCACTATAGGTCGTATTTAGGTAAGGAATAGAACAAAAGGACACCAATAGTAATGAAAAACATCTTTATCCAACTCAATTCTTGAACTTATTCCGAAAATACCTTGAAAAACATCGTATTATAAATCGATGCCACCCACCAAAAGCTATCAGATGAGTATAAAGAGTCCATTAATTTACTATCTAAAAGTAACAAAAAAGGACCCGGGATCGTCCGGGTCCTTTTTTGACTTGCAGTCACCAAAAACGCGATAAATTTAATCCCTGCTCGCCAGCTTCGAAAGCAGGCGCAGCATCTCCAAGTACAACCAGATCAAAGTGACCATCAATCCGAAAGCGCCGTACCACTCCATATATTTCGGGGCGCCTTGCTGCGAACCGCGCTCGATGAAATCAAAATCCAATACGAGGTTAAGCGCGGCGATGATAACGATCACGAGCGATATGCCGATGCCGATCAAGCTATTGTCATGAAGATAGGGCACCGTGACGCCGAACATTCCAAGAATGAAACTGAGCAGGTAGACAAGCATAACGCCGCCAGTCGCGGCGATTACTCCTAGCTTGAAGTTCTCCGTCGCCTTGATTATCCTTGTCTTGTAGGCAAGCAACAGCGCAATGAACACGCCTATCGTAAGCAATGTAGCCTGCATCGTGATACCCTGATATAGAGATTCGTAATTCGCGGAGATCGCACCGAGGAATACGCCTTCGAGAACCGCGTATATCGGCACCAAATAGGGAGCAGCCTTAGGCTTGAAGCTGATAATCAACGCCAGGATGAATCCGCCTATCGCCCCGCCTATGGCATAGGGCATTACGTTACGCTCGTCGAAGAATTGCGACCAGGTCACGAACGCGCCCCCCAAGAGCAAGGCAAGCATAATGAAAGATTTGTTAACCGTTCCTTCGATCGTCATGACATCGCGTCCGGAATGATGCCCTGTTCTTTCGAATGATTTTTCGTTCAATGTCGGGTTGCCGCTACGACCTATCAAGGGGAGATCACCTCATCTAAGATTTGATATTGATATTATCATATATTATGCACAAATGCCGGACAAAGAAGACAAGTTTATCCAACTTATTCCTCCCCCCGACCTGTTCGAGATAAGCACGCAATGACAGGTCGGCACGGGTGATAGATGATACGATCGTATACGAAGGGCGGAGATGCGGTTGGATGGGTTCACTCGGATGAAAGAAGCGCTGGATCTGATGGAGAGGAAAATGGAAGAACGTCTGGATATCGAAGAACTCGCCAAAGCGGCTTATTCGTCCCCGTTTCATTTTCAACGGATGTTCCAGATGTTGACCGGAATGACGGTGGCCGAGTATATGCGCAAGCGCAAGCTCACGTTAGCGCGCAGGAATTGGCGATGTCGAATGCCAGGGTGTTGGACGTGGCGCTGAAATACGGCTACGATTCCCCCGAGTCGTTCTCTAAGGCTTTCCGCAAGATCCACGGGATCGCCCCATCCGAGGCGAAATTGTCGGGCGCGAGCCTGAAGGCCTTTCCCCGCATCAGTTTCCACCTATCGCTGAAGGGAGAGAAGGATATGGACTATCGAATCGAGGAAAAAGAAGCTTTCGAGGTTGTCGGCAAGTCGTTCCCGGTCAGCTGCGTCGACAATGAGCACATGCGCGAAATTCCGAAGTTTTGGGCGCAAAGCCATGCGGACGGGACGATCCCCAAGCTAAGCGCCATCGGCGACGACGATCGGTTGCTCGCGGTGATCCTGGACACCAAACCGAACATGGAAGCATTCAACTACATGATAGGCTGCGCGGCCGATTCGGCAAAGCTCGATGCGCTGGGGGAAGGTTTCTCCGCTAGTACGGTGCCCGTCGCCACTTGGGCGATCTTTCCTTGCGAGGGCGCTTTGCCCGGATCCATTCAAGGCGTGTTCGCCCGAATTTACCAAGAGTGGTTTCCCGCGACGGGATACGAGCACTCCGGCGCTCCGGAGATCGAAGCCTATCCTCCGGGCGACACGACTTCCGAAGATTACCGCTGCGAGGTATGGATTCCTATCGTGAAAAAGTAAGAATAGGTGCGTGATGTGATCGGTGCGTGATGTGATCGGTCGGTGCTATGTCACATTTCTGTGCGCGGTATCACAATCTTAGCGTTATGCCAAAGTCTTATTGTTCGGAGATAGGGCTGTAGCTCTCCCATAACGTTACGGCATCACTCTATTATCCAATCTGAATAGGAAAATGGGATAAAACGACGGAAATAACGTTACGGCATCACTCTATATAATGCTGAAGCTTCACATTCGGTACCATAGAGCTATGTCGTAACGCTATCTCCCTGAAACCTGGCTTGAACATCAAAATCCGTTGGTCTATAATGTGCGGAACACAGTTGCATTAAGCCCAAGGGGTGATTATCCATGAGTTCGGCAAGCCGTGGAATTAACATAGGACCTCCTCGTTTCAAAATCGCCGTGCATGCGATCGTCTGGTTAGCCAAGAGCGGCAGCATTCTATCGAGCGCCATGATTGCGAATCAAGTCAATTCGCACGCCACTTTCATGCGTAGGGTCATGCAATCGTTATCGATCTCGGGTATCGTCGAGTCGAAAGGCGGACGGGAAGGCGGATATGCTTTAAGGAAGGCCGCGAATCAGATCACTTTAGGCGAGATCTACTCTGCCGTCGGTACGGTTTCCGCCGAGCAGGATGACGACGTGAATTGCGGAGAAGCCGGCGAACTATTGGATGTAGAGCTGGAAAAAATTCTCCTGGAAGCCGACCTTAGAACGATCGACTACCTTCGACGATATACGATTGCGGATGTTATGGAACGCGTGGAGTTTTTCGGGAATTAATTGTCGGTACTGGCACTAGTCAAACGAAAGAGCGCCCCGAGAGGCGCTCTTTCGTTTTCCTTTACCGTGGTACCCGAATTTAATGAGCAGCTGCCGCAATGGCATCCATCTCCGCCTTGGGGTCATGCTTCTCGCGGCGCATCATACAGGCGGCGATAACGGCCAACACCGCGGGGATGAGCCCCCAAGCGAACACTTCCGATATGGAAGCGGATAGGCCGTTCAATAGAGAATCCAGCGATTGCCCGGGAATCGAGGCACGGGCGACCGGCGACAGCAGGAAGTATGGGTCGCTGAGATCAACGTCGCTCGGAAGGGCTTCCGCTCCCGAACCGGCGAAGATACCCGACAGCTTCGACGTCAAGGAATGGCTCTGAAAGATGCCGAATATCGTAATTCCGAGCATCATCCCGAGCGAACGAAGGAAGTTGAGCGTCGCGGTGGCCGAGCCTCTTTGCCTGATCGGCAGTGAATGGATCGCGGCGTTGGTAAGCACGGAGAACGAAGCTCCGATTCCGAGTCCGACGAGAATCATGTATAGGGTAATCACCAACCGGGAGGTATCAGGCGTAATCGTAGACAACAATCCCAACCCGGCTGCAAGCAACACCAAAGTGGAAATCATAATCGTCCGGTAGGACACTTTTGCCATGAACACTCCTCCCAAGGTCGCCGTCACCACGGTTCCAAGCATCATTGGCAACAATACATACCCCGAGTTCGTTGCGCTTCCGCCCAACACGCCTTGTATGAAGATCGGAATGTAGACCGACGCAACGATGAAGCCCGCTCCGCTGAACAGAGCAATCGTATTGCTGGTCGCGAACAATCGATCCTTGAACATCTTGAACGAGATAATAGGCTCTTCCGCTCGAAGCTCCGCGATCAGGAACATTACCGCGAACAAGGCGAAGCCTACGAACAAGCCGACGATCTGCGCGGAGTTCCAATCGTACATCTTGCCGCCCAACTCTAAAGCGAAGATCAAGCAGACGACCGCCCCGACCAACGTAACCGCACCCAACCAATCTATGCGCTGTTTGACATGGGCAAGCGATTCCTTATAGAACTTGGCGACGAAGAACAAAGCAAGCACGCCGATAGGCAAGTTGATGTAGAAAATCCAGCCCCAGTGCAAATACTCCGCGATGTACGCCCCGAGCAACGGACCGAAAATACTCGACAGACCGAACACGGCCCCGAACATTCCCATGAGCTTGCCCCTTTTGTCGGGAGAGACCGCGTCCATTAGAATCGTGAACGAGATGGGGATAAGCGCTCCGCCGCCGATTCCTTGAATCGCGCGATAGATGCTAAGCTCGACGATGGAGCTAGCCGTTCCGCACAAGATCGAGCCGATCATGAACAAGAGGATGCCGAAGACGAAAAACCGCTTGCGTCCGTACATATCGGACAGCTTGCCGAAGATCGGCATTCCCGCCATCTCCGCGACCATATACGCAGACGTTACCCATACGAATTTGTCCAATCCTCCAAGTTCTCCTACGATCGTACCCATCGCCGTCGCCACGATCGTATTATCCATGGACGCCATCAGGATCGAGAGCAGCAAACCTGCCATTACCCATCCCGTTTTACTTCCTTTGATAGCCATTAATTTCATCCTTTCGCGTTGAATGCCCTTATCTGATTTCATTGTATCAACCCAATACTGACAGCATTATGTCAGTGTTGAGAGGCTACTGAAAAAAATCGAGCACCAACCAACGATGGACCATCACGCCGTAAAAAAGAAACCTATCCAGACTCAAGCCGGATAGGTTTCTTTGCGTCATTAGATAGGAAGACCACGCTTCCACTCGATAGCTTGATCCTTAGATAACGTCAGCGGCGAAGCGAACCGCAGACCACCGCCGGTTTCCTTGCCGCCAGCCAGTTCAAGCCGGCGTCCGTCGCTGACGGAAACTTGTATAGACTGTCCGCTCCAGCCGTCCGGCAATCCCAGCTTGTGCAGCGTAATGCTGCCCGCAGTCACCTGCAACGTGCCGCCCTCGTCCGACAACTCGAACGTTCCCCAAGCGCCTTCGATCGACCAGAACGTCCGGAACCCGCCTTCGGGAAGCACGACCGGATTAAACCCGATCTCTCCCTTCGTCATGTCGAACGAAAATCCGCCGTAAGCAAGCAGCAGCGAATAGCTGGCCATAGCACGCGCATAGTTGCTGCCGCATTCCATCTCGTTCCACGGGTTACGCTTCTCGCCATCATAGCGGTCGCGAACGGCCCGCACGATCCGAAGCCCCTCGTCCAGCATGCCTTCCTGGATCATATGGCTGGCCGCTTGATACTCGAAACCCGTCATCGTCTCAGGCGCGTAAGTGAGCGGAACTGCCGGGCGATCGCTGCCATCCGGCCACGAACAGATAACTAGTCCTCCTTCGTCGTTAAGCGAGAACAACCTCCAAGCATTCGCTTCTTCGCGCATGTTCTCTTTGAAGTTGTTGCGATAAAGCTCCCCTAAAGCGCTTCTCGTCTGCTCCCTATCGAAAATATCGCCCAATCCGCACAGATTCGCATGCCACTGCGCGACGACTTGGTCGATGCCGCAACCTTCGCCGATCTGATACTTGATCTCGCCCGCTTCTTCGTTCCAATAAGCCGCGATCGCGTCCTCGCCGAACAACGACCCGCCTTCGTCGAACCGTTCCAGCCAACCTCGATCGGTAAGATCGATCTTCTGCCCGTAATAACGGCCGTTGAAGAGGTGTTCATCGGTCCAAGCCTTGCCCTTGCGGAACAATTCGCTATAATCGGCTGATAAATCCTCATAGCCGAGATAAGCGGCCATCTCCGACGCGGCCTTCAGAGCGGCCAGATAAAATCCGTTCAACCAAGCGTTCGGACCGAATAGCTCCATGTCCAGCGTATGATGCTGGCGCCCGTTGATCACGCCGTCTCGATCTGCGTCCCATCGGTCCGGGTTATCCGGGCTCCACGCGAATTCCAAGGAGCTTCGAATCGTCTCCCAATGGCTTCGCAGCCACTCGTCGTTTCCGGAAATTTTCCAATCGCGGTATGCCTTTACTACGCCGCCCATCTGTCCGTCCACGCAAGCGCGAAAAAGTTCCGGATCCCGACCGGGCGGAAGCATGAGCCTGAACGCCATTCCTCCGTCCGCCCTGCGGTTATACCGAAAATCCAACTCTCGCATGGAGCGTTCCAAGGAAGGAAACAAGAACGGCAGCGCATACGCGTAATTCCAGACGTGCGTGCAGGAGCCTTCGCACGAACCGGCGTCCTCGATGCAGCCTTCGAAAGCGTAGAACGATCCGTCCGTCAGCCTTAGGCATGTAGCCGACTTCAGGACCGATAGATTCGCCGAGATCGCCTCGACCGCTTCCTCCGGCAACGTGGAAGAGAATAGCGCGTCTCGAAATTTCTCCGTCTCTCCGCACAGCCGATCCCATTCGGTCAGCGCGTAAGACGCTACGGCAGCCGAGTCCGAATACTGCGTCGCGTAGTAATTTTTCCAGACGGTTCGGCTACCCTCGGGCTCGGGGTTCCATGAATTATACACGTTAGGAAAATGCCAAGCCAACGCGAATCGAAGCTTGCCCTTGCCACCGGAGGGGATCGTCAATCTCGCGGCCAGAGTGCCGTTGTCCTTGTGCCTAGAATGCGGCGGCTGCTCCGGTGAATAGCGACGGTTGGAGAGCTCGCCCGCCTTCGCGAAATCCCGCCAATACATCTCCAGATTGTCGCACCAGCCTCCGCGATACCAGTATTCCTGGTAACTCGCGTACTCCGCGTCCGTCGCGATCGCAATATCGCCGAACGAAGGATCCGCCTGATCCTCATAAGAATCCGTGCCGAATTTCAGCATATGTAACCCTGTCCCCGCCGCGGAATAACGATTAACGATGCGATTACCCGCATTCGGATTAGACGTCGTCAAAGCGGCGGTGTACGTGACGTCATGGCCAAGCGGGTTCTCGAATTCGATCTCGAACATCGCGCACGGCAGGCTGGAATCCCCGTCGTTCAGGGGAATGAAGGGATTCAAAGCCTTCAGCTTCACCGTTCCGGGAAAATGCTCGTCGACGAACGCCATGCCCGCAAGCGGGAATTCGCCTTCGAACGAATGGTCGCGAAAGTGAGGCATGCCCGCCATCGTGTTGTTCTCGGGACCGTAGCCATAACCGCTGTGCAGAGAGCCGCCCCTTACCGGTTGCCCCATATACGGCGACGGATAATCCCCGTTCAGTACGCGCGCGTCGAGTAAATTTCCGTCCGCTTCCGCCTTGACGGCGAAATGGCTGTACCCGTTAAAGCTCCGCTTATTGGGCGAATTGAAGATTTCCCAATCGATCAGCCGACCGTTTCCGGCCAATCCGATGCTTCCGGTACCGATTCCGCCCAAGGGAAACGAAATTTCCCTTGTTTTATTGCCCGAATATGCTCTTGCCATTGACTCCCACCCTCTCATCCTTTTACGGTGCCTGTCGACTGGCTATTCATAATTTGTTTCTTACACAAAGCATAGAAGAGGACGGAAGGAATGACAATAAGCTTTCGGATTCTAGTTTCCTATCGAAATTTCGATCTTTGAATAGTATATTTAAGAATATGGACATATTTGGATAAAACATTGAAACGGAGGAGGTTTTCCTATGAAATTTCGAGCTATCATTCAGCAAAGCGGCAAAACGGCCACGGGCATTCAAGTTCCGGACGAAGTCGTTGCCGGCCTTGGTTCGAGTAAGAAGCCCGCGGTCAAAGTGACGATCGGCGGCTACGCTTATCGAACGACTATCGGCACCATGGGCGGGAAGTTCATGATTCCCGTAAGCGCGGAAATTCGCAAGAATGCCAACGTAGCCGGAGGCGAAGAGGTAGACGTTCAAGTCGAACTCGATAACGAGCCTCGCGAGCTTGCCGTACCTGCCGATTTCTCGGAGGCTCTAGAACGCGATTCCATGGCGGAAAGCTTCTTCGCCGGGCTGTCTTACAGCAACAAAAGACGATTCGTGCTTTCGATCGAGGAAGCCAAGACGGCCGAAACCAGACTGCGTCGCATCGATAAAGCCATTACGACCCTTCGCGACGGCCGAATTCAGTAACATTCCATGCAAAAACCACTGACGGAGAGTCCAGTGGTTTTGTTTTGCCGTTTTGTTTTGCCGTTTTCTATTGCAACCTTTGCATCGGTTCCGTTCGCTCTGCCGGTAACCTCGCCGATTCATGAACCGCTTTTTCGTTCCATCGGTCATCGTTTTCATCGTTCATCTTTGCTTGCGATTCCCTCGCTCGTGCGATCGACCTTATTCAACGCGAACGCGAAGTAGATAAAGAAGCCGCAACACACCGCCGCAATGAACCCGAATCCTCCGAAAATGTCCAACCGCGCTGAGAAGTATCCAAAGCCGATACCCGTAAGAGTCAGCGCCGCGTTCTCCCCGAGCGATTGAAAGGAGCCGATGGTCGCCCTCATCGACGAATCCGCTCGATGGTGCAGATACCCGGCGGTCAGCGGTTCGTTCATACCTGCGAACAAACAAATCATGCCGATCGCGAGCAGACTGCTATAGTCTTTTATCAGGGAAATATACAAGAAACACGCGGCGAATACGGCAATTGCACCCGTTAGCAGGCTTCTGTAGCTGAATAAGCCCAACAGGAAGGACACCAGCAGATTGCCGGGTAATCTAAGCAGGAAAATAGTCGCCGAGAACATCCCGAAGTAAATAACCGGAATACCGAGCCTATCCAGGTAAGTCTGCCAGAACTCGTCGATGAAATTAATCGCGGCCCCCGCCACCATACCCGACAAAACCACGATTCGTATGCCCGGATGATTCCGAAAGAATCGTAGCGAAGCCGATACGTACGCGAGAATCGGGATCGGCCGGCCATTGTCCAGGCCGCGATCCGATACGGGCTCGACAAGCGTTAGCGTGAGGAACAGGGCGATAGACGCGCTCGCCAAGGAAATCCAATAATTAAACTCGAAGCCGTATCGGCTGGCCAGCAAGCTGCCGCACAAGGCCGCAATCATAATGGAGACGATATCTAGCGCGTTCAGACGCCCCAGTACCTTCTCGAAGGAGCTCTCCTTGCCTCGCGAAGACAAGGACTCGTAGAGCAAAGCGTCCTCCGCCCCGCTGCTCGCGGAATTTCCGATGGCCGCCAACCATACGACGATAGCGAAGTGCCAGAATTCCGTCGCGTATATCAGAATCAGAAACTCGCAGCAGCCCATGATCGCGGAGACGGTCAACATAGGCTTTCTTCCCCATTTATCGGCCATGATGCCCGTGGGAACTTCCAATACTACGATCGTAATCGCAAAAATAATCTCCGCGTACACGACCATCTGAATGGTCATGCCTCTTTCTTCCCAATACAACCGCTCGATAACGTAAGCGGGTATCAAGCTAGAGAAAAACCGGATAACGAACAGCTTCCATACGTTCGACGTTATACCCATTGCAGGGCTCCTCTCCTTGTGATCGAGACTTGCTCAATCTAAGGAGGAGGCGCTCGCGGGCGGTAATCCCTTAACGATTAGCAGGGAGGTCTAGCGTAGGTCATGTCGTCGTTCACCCTTTCCTTGTTATTGAAGAGCGCCTATGAATTCTTCCAGATCGCGATCCGCTTTGGACTGGTTGCATTCGTTACACGCGCAAACGCAGTTGTCCGGCGTCGTATGGCCGCCCTTGGCGCGAGGCAGCATGTGGTCGATCGTATCGCCGTATTGCCCGCAGAAGTGGCATATATAATGATCCCTCTTCAGAATGAAGAGGCGAAATTCCTTATTGGCATAGATTCGGCGGATCGTATTCCGATTAACGACGACGGCCGCGCGTTCCCGCACGAGAGTAATCGCCAGCTCCGGATCGACCTCTTGGTACCAGCGCCGTCCGTTGTCCGTCTTGCCTCTCATGCGAATGAAGCCTTGCCGCGTCGGCCTCAGGCTGGACGCGTCCAGCAAGCCCGGTTCCGCCATGGTTATCCGCTTGGTCGGTTGCGGAGCGGCCGTCGACTTCGGTGCCGCTAACATCTTCGTTGCCGCCGTTACCTTTGGAGTTGGCAACTTAGCCCCGGCTCCGCGTTTACGCCGCCGCCTCTTCGGCTTAATCCCCGTCATCGGCTTTGCCGTTATCCCGGAGACGGTAACTTCGGGTTCGACCGCTTCTTGCCGGATCGACCGAGGCTCGCCCGGGATCTGCCGGCATGCCCGGCACGTCCCGCGACGTCGCTTGCGTCCCCCCGACGTTCCGCTTCTCCTAAGAAACTCCGACAGCGGCCTCGCTTCCATGCACCGCGCGCACACTTTAGTCGAAGCTTCCGTCTCCTGTCTTGGAGTATCGGTAGTTGTCATCTCGATGGAAGGACGAGCCGTCTCGTCCTTCCGTTCACCTCGTCCGGATTGAATTCTCATCCTCCGATTATATCACACCGAAGCTTCCGACTCGATTAGACGTATATACCTCTCGTGCCAAAGCGGCCATTCCTCGTCTCGATCGATCGCCTTGCCGTCCAACAGAGCCTCGATAACCATTAAGCACACATGCCAACCGGCAAGGTCCTTGGGAGTATGACTCGTGATACGGGCAATCTTCTCGATCAGGATCAGGCGACAGCCTTCTTGCTCCTTATGAATCTCGAATCTGACGCGATCTTCGCCCCAGGTGTATTCCAGTACGGAATTCATGCTAAGCTCGAGAATCTCGAACTTCTCGAACGTGCCGTCCCGCATGTCGAATTTAATGAAGCCGCCTTCGCGGAGCTCGTCGACCGAAAGCTCCGAGAACCATCGGTCCAGCTTGTCGTTGTCCGTGAGATACGACCATACCTCTTCCGGGGAATGGCGGAGCGTTCTCTCGAATCGGGCAATATACCCTTCATCCGATTTCCGTACGGTTGCTAACATAATCGAACCTCCTTTGCGATATTATTCCAGTTTGAATCAACTTTAGACCAAAGTAAAGAACGCCCCATCGGGAGCAGACGCGATGCGTCGAGCCTCCATTTCTTGACGGCGAGCGGGCCGAGGCATAGTATTAGAACAAATCCCCACGATTGGATGTGCATACGCGATGAGCGATTACCAAGTAGAACTAGAACGTTTGCTGCAGCAGGAGACCGACCTGCAATTTTCGGAATTCTCCAACGAAACGGCTTATCGTATCGGCACTAAACTCATAGAAAAAGCGGCGGAGGAAAACAAATTCGTCGCCGTCACGATCACGAGAAACGGAGAGTTGCTATACCACAGCAAAATGAACGAAACGAACGAAGGCAACGATTCCTGGATAGCGCGCAAGAGCAACGTCGTTCATCATTTCGGTCACAGCTCCTACTACATGCACGTACTGTTCAAATCCAACGGAGGCTCCATCGAATCTTCGTCATTGGATCCTAAGGATTATGCCGCCGAAGGCGGCGCCTTCCCGCTAATTCTCAAGAATACCGGCATCATAGGCACGATCGCGGCATCCGGCCTTCCAGGGGATCAGGATCACCAATTAATCGTCGACGTCCTGCAAGAGTACTTTCAATCTCTGTAATCCATGAACGCAAAACGACGAAACAGGACGTCATGTCCCGTTCCGTCGTTTTTTCAAAGTTAGTGGTTCGCCGCTTACTCGTTAACCGTCGCCAAGGCAACGTTCAAAGCACCGATCACTTTATCGCACCAAATATCGAACTCCTCGTCCTCCCGTTGAAGCTCGGGATGGGCAAGAATGTGCTGAATCGTCTGCTTGATTCCTTGGTCCAAGCGCGTCGTAGCTACGAATTCGGGAACGAGCCGTTTCAGCTTCGAATTATCGAATACGACGGAATTCGCCTTATCCCCGAGCAAGCCTCCCCTGTAATCCTCTTTGCTGCAGCCTGCCAGAAATTCCGAAGAAACATGAACCGCTTGCAACGGAACTCCAAGAGCGCCGGCGATCGATTCGTAGATCTGATTCCAGGTAACGGTCTCATCGGAAGTGATGTGCACGGACTCCCCGATTGCGTGAATGTTGCCCATAAGACCGATGAACCCTTTGGCAAAATCACTATTGTGCGTCATCGTCCACAAGGAAGTCCCGTCTCCGTGAATGATTACGGGTTTGTTCTCCAGCATGCGCTTGACAACCTGCCAGCTCCCTTTCCTTCCATGTACGCCGAGCGGCACGGACCGCTCATCGTATGTATGGCTAGGCCGAACGATTGTAATCGGAAAACCGTTCTCCCGGTACTGCTTGATCAAGTAGTCCTCGCATGCGATTTTATTCCTGGAGTATTCCCAATAAGGATTGGATAATGGCGTGCCCTCCGTAATTCTATAATCGGACAGAGGCGTTTGATAAGCCGAGGCGGAGCTGATGAAAATAAATTGTTTGGTTCTCCCGTTGAACAGGCGATAATCCCGTTCCAATTGGGCGGGCTCGAATGCGATAAAATCGGCTACGACATCGAACTGGTGTTGATCGACTAGCTCCGCAACCCGGGCTTCGTCGTTGATATCCGCTTGAATAATCTTAACGCCGGCCGGCAAGGCCCCGTTCCGGTTGCCCCGGTTCAGAAGGTACAGCTCGCAGCCTTGTTCCAGCAACTGCCTCGTAATCGCGGAACTAATCGTTCCCGTGCCTCCGATAAATAGCGCTTTCATAAATCCACCTCCGGTAAGATTCGAACATCCAACTCTAGTATTTTCGTGCTAATTCTTACGATAACACGCGTTCACGATGAAAACAAACCCGACGAAAACGGCGGCTTGATCATCTTCGTCGTCAGAAGGGTTTCCGGGCATACTCGTAATACTCGACAATCACTCGATACCTAGCAAGATCAAATTCCATACCGCATCGAAGTCGGCATCGATCGTCTCCGCCAACCATTCCCGAGCATGCGCCGGATGATGAAATCTCGAGGTTGCTATGAATATAGACCGGGCAAGAACTTCCGGCTGCCCGGGCTTGAATTCCGCGGAATCCATCCCTTGTCGGATAATTCGAGCGATCTGTTCGATCAGGCAGTCCACATGCGTCGCGATCATCTCGATCGTATCCAGCGTGACTGCCGCGTACATCGCGAACATCTCCGAGTCCTGCAAGGAAAAGGATTGCTTAGCATGAATAAGCGCCTCCAGCCACAGCTTCAACCGTTCGACCGCGCTTCCATTCACATTGCCCGCTATGGCCTCTAACGGTTCGGCAATACTCTTATGCAACCATCTCTCCGTGACGGCCTCCCGCAAGGAAGCTTTGCTTGCAAAATGTCTATACACCGTTCCGTGGCTAACCCGGAGCACCTTGGCTATATCCACGACGGAAGTCTTGTCCGGCCCGAACCGCCTCAGCACCTGCTCCGCCGCGTCAAGAATCGCTTCTCTCGTTAAGGGCAAATCATTGTTCACGCGTCGTTTCCCCCTCCGTTTCCTTCATCATAGCATGTCGAAGACTGTATCCAAAGGACAATATTGATATTTTGTCATTTGATAGCTAACAGATTACTTACTTTTGTTGAGAAACCATAAATTATATAGTAAACTAAAGAACAATGAAGGAGGGATCTCAGAATGGCAGATTACGCTAAAATGGAAATAGGAATCAGTACCTTCTTGGAGGCTACGCCCGATCCGTCGACAGGAAAGACGATCAGCCACGCCGAACGGTTGCGCAACGCGGTCGAGGAGATCGTAATGGCCGACCAGTCCGGCTTGGACGTATACGGAATCGGGGAACACCATCGGTCCGACTATGCCGGAACCGCGCCAGCCGTCGTATTGGCAGCCGCTGCGGGATTGACCAAACGAATTAGGTTAACGAGCGCCGTTACCGTCTTATCCTCGGACGATCCGGTTCGCGTATATCAATCCTTCTCTACCTTGGACGGCATCTCCAACGGCCGCGCCGAGATTATGGCGGGAAGAGGTTCCTTTATCGAATCCTTCCCGCTCTTCGGATACAGTCTGGATGACTATGATGAGTTGTTCGAGGAGAATCTGGAGCTGCTTCTCGCGATCAGAGCTTCCGAGAAAGTCACCTGGCGCGGCGGCCACCGTCCCGCGATCGATAATCGCGGCGTCTATCCGCGATCCGTTCAAGACCCGCTTCCGGTATGGATCGCAAGCGGAGGCAATCCCGAATCGGCCGTTCGCGCGGGAACGTTAGGCCTTCCGATCGCATTCGCCATTATCGGCGGCATGCCGGAGCGGTTCGCTCCGCTGGTCGATCTTTATAAGCAAGCCGCGGCCCGAGCCGGGCACGACCCCGCTACCCTGCAGATCGCGACGCACTCGCACGGCTTCGTAGGAGAGACGACCGAGCAAGCAGCAGACCTCTTCTTTCCTCCTACGCAAGCCCAGATGAACGTCATTGGACGCGAACGGGGATGGCCGCCCTATAGCCGGGATGCGTTCGATGCCGCGCGCAGTCTCCGCGGAGCCTTATACGTCGGAGATCCCGAATACGTCGCGGAGAAGATCGTCTTGCTGCGCAAAAACTTGGGAATCAACCGCTTCTTCCTCCACGTGAACGTCGGAACGATGCCGCATCTCGAGGTGCTGCGCGCCATCGAACTGCTCGGCACCAAAGTAGCGCCTATCGTTCATAAAGAGCTCGCGCGGATCGAGTCAGGGCAATAATCGCACTTAACGTCTTAAGACTTCCGAAAACCGTAAAAAAGAAGGGATGGCCGATGCCTCCCTTCTTTTTGCGCGCTCGCTTCCGTCCGGCGTTCCGACTGTCTTTCGACTCCATGTCACCCAGCGAGGCCATTTTCCTTCAGTACTTTCTGTTGATCGCCGGCCACGTAAGCAAATACCTGAGCTTGACCGTCCACAAACTGCAGCAAGTACGTCTCGGCAAATTCGATCGAGATATCCTTGCCGTCCTTAGGCCGGCGATAATCGGCAGCCCAATTGATTTTCACCGCGCTATGGTATTCGTCAATCCGATACTCTTCCATAGCGGCTACCTTCATCGCCCGGGTCCCGATTTTACGCATATGCTCGAACATTCCGGGAATCTGGCGCGCATAGGCTTCGTCGTTCCGATATACGGTCACGCCCTGCGGGTTAGCCTCCATGATGGAATCGGCATAGGCTTCCGTCATTGCTTTTACATCCACATCCGGAGAATCCTCCAACGCGGCGAGCATCCACTGCTCGTAATTGGTGAAATACTCCCGTACCTCCTTACGCGTTTCCGACCGACCTGAATCCAATTTGTCTTCCTTCATCATGATCTCTCCTTTCGTTAAGGGGGTTATTAATACTTTACCTAAGAGCGAGAAATCCGAATCACACTTTGCAAGGTGCGGGTTACCGCAGTAATTCGGCCAAGGCATGCATAAGGAACGTACGGTAGGTAGGATAATACCGAAAACGGTTAAGATGACGGGATTCGAGCAGGGAGGATTATTGGCGGTGCAAATGTTCATTACGGTTCTCATCTTACTACTCATCATTGCCGCTGCGCTCGCTGGATCCAGCTTCTACTTCTACCGCGTCGCGGTCGCGCGGGCCGATAAGAGCTTCTTAAGACGCCATCCCGATCTGGCGGAGCTCGGCGCAAGCGCCGAAAAAAACGGCGAGAGCCCCTTTACATTCAACAAGGAATGGTGGAATCGGCAGGCTTTCGTCGATTGGAGCCTGACGTCCGACGACGGCCTCAGGCTGGAAGCCTACTACTTGGCGGCGAATCGGCCGACGGACAAAACCGCGATACTCGCGCACGGTTATTCCGGACAAGCCGACCAGATGGGCGAATTCGCCCGGCTGTTCAAAGATACTCTAGGCTTTAACGTTCTGATTCCCGATGCCCGCGGACACGGGCGAAGCGAAGGGAAATATATCGGTTTCGGTTGGCCCGAGCGCAAGGACATCGTCGATTGGATCGGCGAAGTCCTCAAGCATTCGGGCAAAAAGGCGCAAATCGTCCTGCATGGCATTTCCATGGGCGGGGCTACGGTCATGATGACCGGCGGCGAGCCGCTTCCGCCGAACGTCAAGGCGATCGTGGAGGATTGCGGATATACCTCGGTCAAGGAGCAGCTCTCTTATCAATTGAAACGAATGTACCGCATGCCTTGGTTCCCGATGATCCCGGCGACTAGCCTGGTGACTAAGCTATTGGCAGGCTACTTCTTCGGAGAGGCTTCCGCTCTTGCCCAAGTCAAGAAATCCAAGACGCCGACGCTCTTCATTCACGGAGATGCCGACATCTTCGTGCCGACGCGCATGGTGCGCGAGCTGTACGCGAGCGCTTCTGCGGACAAGAGTCTGTACATCGTACCCGGCGCGGGTCACGGCCTTGCCAGGACGACCGACCCGGCAGGTTACGACCGGGAAATCTCTCTATTCATCGGACACTACGTGAAGTGAAAAACCGCAAGGGCTATACCGGACAATAGAATCCGGTAAGCTCGCGAAGCGGGCAAGGAATGCCCAAACCCGTCAACGGCAACCATAATTTGAGATACAATAACCCGGTTATGCCAAGCGAGGCACCCCATAGTAACCTGGGGTGCCTCTTTGGGTGCAGTGACTTAAGCGAGTTTATTAACATCTAATTGTACCAATGCATAAGTGACGATTCCTAAACCGAGGTGAAGGATCTGTCCCCGCTCAATCTGCCCACATCATTCGTTGGCTCCTTAGAATACCGCTCGCGTTCCTTATTCTGCGGAAATCTCTTCGCCGCCGAATTTGATATCCACGATCGAGCCGCATTTCACGAAACCGATGCTCTGATAAACCTTGTTCGAATCCGGATTGCTCGAATCCGCATACAGCATCGGAATCAACCGTTCCGACTCGAGTATCGCGCATAGCTCCGCAACGATCGCGCTTGCGTAACCTCGCTTACGGAAACTCGCAGGCGTATATACGGCGTTAATTCTAGCATTTCTAGGGGAGCGATGCGCGATATTCGCCATGGACACCGGAGTCCCGTCCACGATCCAAGTATATAAGTTGCCGCTCTCGATTGCCCTCTTGGCTGCCGGAATCTGGCTGGCGGGATGGACGGAAACGCCGTACGCCCCATCGGAGAATCCCGCGAAAAACTCCGCTATGATTTCCAAATCGCCCATTTCGGATCTTCGTAATATTCCCGTTACGTTGAGCGGCTTCTTCAACTCGTAACAAGCATAAGCCTCCATCGTCATATGAGTATGAAAGGAGCGATTCGTTGCTACCGCAAAGGCTCTGGCGAATCGTTCCGCCGTCCTCGGCTCACCGGTTATCCCCGGTAACAGTGCCCCCTCGAGATTTTCTATCATCTCGTTTACAAGAGCGTTCTTAGGCTCGTCCGCCATGCCCTTGAGCATCCATAACCAAGCATTATGACCTTGGGATTGGGCATATATCATCGAGCTGTCCGTGGATTTGAGACATTTCGAGCCCGTTGAGCCGCTAATTCGGTATATCAAATTGTAGGGGACTTCATCCTCGATGAATTCACTCCGATTAAGCACTTCATCGTTTTGCTCGACCGGTACCAGCATATGCTTCCTCCTCGTTTGTTTCTAGCCGGCTTTCCCCGCTCGCTTCACCCGGTACATAGCTTTGTCCGCATTCATCAGCAAGGTGTCGCCATCCGTTCCGTCCTGGGGAAAGAAGCTCGCACCTACGCTCATATGTACCGTGAGCGACTGCCCGCGGTATTGCAGCTCTTCCTCCGTTAATCTGCTTTGAATCCGCCGAATCGTCTCCTCGACGAAAGCATTCGATGGGGCATGTCGAATGAACAATACGAATTCGTCTCCGCCCAGCCTCGCGGCCATGCCGAGCGTTTCCGCCGTTTCCGCGATGATGCGCGCGGCGTGACGCAGTACCTCGTCCCCCGCTTCATGCCCGTATCTGTCATTCGTTTCCTTGAACCGGTCCAGATCTATCAGAATAACCGCCAATCCGAGGCGATTTTCGTCCGCCTTGCGGATAGCTTCGTTTAATCTTTCGTAGAAATATCTTCTATTGGGAAGCCGAGTCAACGGGTCATGATAAGCCAAGAAACGAATTTCTTCCTGGCTTTCCTTCTGCGCCGTCACGTCGCGAACGATCATAATCATATGCGGCTCGTTATCGACGGACACATAGTCTCCGTCTATCAGCGCCTCCAAGCGCGCGCTGCCGTTATAGATCGACGCTTCATAGTCCTTGATTTCCTTCTCGTCCCTTATGCGATCTTGCAATTCGTCGTTTACTAGCTTATGAAACGGTTCTCTGTCCAGATCGATATGATCGAATAGATGTCGGGCGCTTGGATTCGCTTCCTTGATCTTCCCCGATAGCTCGACCAATAGAATAGCGGCGGGATTCAGATTGAACAGCTTCTCGTATCTTTTGGTCACGAAGTTAAGGAAGTCGAACCTTATCATCGCTAACCGAAGGAATGAACACCATAACACGCCGCCGTAAATGTAAGAGTACGGAGGGAGCGTCCCCGCGAATTGAAAGTACCCGAAAGCCACATGCCAGAACGTGCACAGAACAACTCCGGTAATCAACAAATTAAAGATCGCTTTATGTTCCCGGGTGCTCGCTCTCGCCTTGCCGACGTATAGCACGAGCAAATAAAAACAGCTAATGAAAATACTCACGCTAAGAGCAATATAATATTGCAGGTTATATACGGGATATTTCCATACTCCCTCCTGGAAAAACCGGCTGGAGGAGATCACTTCCTGGCTACTTAGGGTATTGACGATAATAACCGCAAGCGGCAAATAGAAGATGCCGGGATAGAGGTACTTTGGCATGATTTTTTCCATACCGGCGAACTTGGACAGAAAATGAAAGCCCAGTCCCGGCATGACGATGCCCACATTGGAGAACCAGAACGCGACGAGCTCGGGGCTATAGGAAATGGGGAGCTGATGCCGGATGTATTCTTCCGAAAATAATAGAATGTACACGATCGCGGTGAGGCTGAGCAGCCGGTGCTCGACTTTCTTCGAATTACGCACGATCACGTCCGTGCCCATGTAAACGAAAAATAAAATCGGGAGCAAATAAGCCAATGAATAGGTCCAAACTTCCGATGTGTTCAAGGCGATCACGTCTCTTCCGCGAGTTGTTCCAAGCCGGCATCCTTGCCGCAACGTTCTATGCTATATTCTATCTTACTTCGATCCGTAAGCGGGTCGTTTTCGACAAAATCAGAGGATTTCCTGATGGAGCCCCCTTCGCGCGTCCCGTAAGATCAATGCATTCATGCATGAATTAACGAACAATTTCGCAAGCTGTAATAGGCACAAGCGTTTGCCTTAACGGTCCCGACACCCGAATTCGATATAACGAATTAGTCTTGGAGTTACGTTGCAAATTTAGTTACTATATAAAATTTCAGTTCTTACGCCGGACTGGTTATTAAGCTATACTTTCTTAAAACGCTTTTCTTATTCGAAGGAGGATTTACAACGGTGAGAACAATCAAGCTTGGTACCACTTCGCTAGACGTGCCCGTCATCGCCGTCGGCTGCATGCGTATTAACTCGTTGAGCTCGACTCAAGCCGAGCGATTCGTGCAAACGGCAATGGACGAAGAAGCGAACTTCTTCGATCACGCGGATATCTACGGCGCCGGAGAATGCGAATCGATATTCGCGGACGCCATCCATATGAACGACGATGTTCGCGAGAAGATCATCCTGCAATCCAAATGCGGCATTCGCAAAGGAATGTTCGATTTCTCCAAAGAACATATCCTGGAGTCGGTGGACGGAATCTTGAAGCGGTTGAGAACCGATTATTTGGACATCTTGCTCTTGCACCGTCCCGATGCGCTCGTAGAACCGGAAGAGGTCGCCGAAGCGTTCGACATCCTGGAAAGCTCGGGGAAAGTGCGCCATTTCGGAGTGTCCAATCAGAATCCGATGCAAATTCAGCTGCTGAAGAAATTCGTGAAACAGCCTATCGTTGCCAACCAACTGCAATTGAGCATCACGAACGCCACTATGGTTACGAACGGATTCAACGTAAATATGGAGAATGAGTCCGCCGTGAACCGCGACGGCAGCATTCTTGATTTTTGCAGACTGAACGATATTACCATCCAACCATGGTCTCCATTCCAATACGGATTCTTCGAAGGCGTGTTCCTTGGAAGCGACAAATACCCGGCATTGAACAAAACGATCGATCAAGTCGCGGAGAAATACGGAGTCAGCAACACCACCATCGCCACTGCATGGCTGTTGCGCCATCCGGCGGGCATGCAACCGGTTATCGGTACGATGAACATCGAACGCTTGAAGGATTGCATCAAAGCAGGCGACATTCAACTGACGCGCGAAGAATATTATGCGATCTTGCTCGCGGCAGGCAACGTGCTTCCTTAATCGTAAACCTAACCTGAGTAAATACAGAGAAGCACCTCCAACGACTATGGAGGTGCTTCTCTCTTCGTTGATATCGATGCCTGATTTTCGGCGACGATGATGGCCGAAAGATTCTATAATAAGGTCATATTCAATGCAAGGACGTGAGCCGATGGAAATGAATAAACTCAACGAAAAGTATTACGAAGCTCTATTGGAGAAAAACACGGAATATGAAGGAATATTTTACGTAGGCGTCAAGACGACCGGCGTATTCTGCCGCCCTACTTGTCCGGCTCGGAAGCCGAAATACATCAATTGCGAATTTTTCGGGACGGCGCAACAGGCGCTTCTCGCCTCCTATCGGCCATGCCAACGGTGCCGGCCCTTATCCCATCCGAATCAGGTGTCCGACATCGTGCGTCTTCTCGTCGAAGCCGTCGAGAACAATCCCGAGAAACGATGGAAGGGACAAGATTTCAAAAACCTCTCGGTCGATGAATCGACGGCGCGCCGTCAATTCAAGAAGCGTTTCGGCATGACGTTCGTCGAATATGCGCGCGCACGCCGCATGGGACTCGCATTGAAGAATATAAGAGCGGGTCATACGGTCATCGATAGCCAATTATCAGCCGGATATGAATCGAGCAGCGGGTTCAGGGATGCCTTCTCGCGAATATTGGGGGCAGCTCCTACGTTATTGACGGCAGGGAACATTCTTAAAGCGTCATGGATCGATACGCGACTCGGTCCAATGATTGCCATCGGTGACGAACAGTCCATTCATCTTCTGGAATTCGTGGATCGCCGGGGACTGGAACGCGAAGTGGAACGTCTTCGCCTGAGGACGAAATCGGCGATTATTCCCGGGACCACGGAACCGATAAGATCGATCGAGCAGGAGTTAACTCAATACTTCGTAGGTTCGCTGACCGTATTCCGCACCCCTCTTTCGTTGCTGGGGTCTCCTTTTCAGAGAAGCGTGTGGGAGCAATTAATGAAAATTCCGCCCGGAGAAACCCGCTCTTACCTCGATGTCGCCAACTCGCTAGGAAGACCGACCGCTTTCCGAGCTGTAGCCCAAGCCAACGGAGCTAATCAATTAGCTATCGTTATCCCCTGCCACCGCGTGATTAATTCGAACGGAGATTTAGGTGGATACGGCGGCGGCATAACGCGCAAAAACTGGTTATTAGAGCATGAAAAAGCAGGACATTGATCGTCTGATGTCCTGCTAACCCGATATTATGCTCATAGAATATGTCTTTCCGAAAACTCTTGCTTTTTTATCATTTGAGTAGTAAAGTGATGACAAGGTTAGCGAAAGGAGGGCAACATGGATGCGTGCAAATAATCGATTAGGATCAATGATTTGGGTACGTTTATCGCGTTTTACGAGCCAAAGTAACCAACTCTCGAACGTTTTTCTGAAGCGCTTCGACCTCACGTCCGCGCAGTTCGACGTACTCATGCAAATTCGCATATACGGGCCTCTTTCCCAAATGGAGTTAGCCGATAAGGTCACGGTGACGCAAGGCGGTATTTCGCGAATGCTCGTACGTCTCGAGAAGGAAGGCTACATTGTCCGCAAACAAGACTGGAAAACGAAAACGATTAGCCTTACGGCGAAAGCCGAGTCCATATTAGAGCGCGCGTACCCTGCGCAAGAAGCATTTCAATCTTCGTTTTTCGAAGAGGCTTTAAATGAGGAAGAACAGAAAACGCTGCACGATTTGTTGTCGCGCGTTCATAGGCACAGCCTGAAGAAAGAAATACCGCTCGAGTAAATTTTTTTATCCATCAGTTGACTAATCAAGTTATACAAAATAAGGAGTGATTACATCATGAAGCAGTATCGTATGGATACCGACAAAGGAATCGAATTCGGCTTATATTCAATCGGGGATCATATGCCGAATCCGCATACCGGCTCGATGATTAACGCCGAGCAACGCATTCAGGAATTTATCGAGGCAAGCAAGCTGGCAGACGAAGGCGGGCTCGACGTATTCGCCGTCGGAGAAAGTCACCAACCTCATTTTACGACGCAAGCTCATACGGTCCTTCTTGGCGCGATTGCCCAAGCCACGAAGAACATTAAAGTCGCCAGCTCCTCAACGGTGCTGAGCACGTCCGATCCCGTTCGCGTATTCGAGGATTTCGTTACGCTCGATTTAATCTCGAAAGGCCGCGCGGAAATCGTCGCCGGGCGAGGCTCACGAGTAGGGGCGTATAACTTGCTTGGCTATGATGTGAATGATTACGAGGAATTATTCGAAGAGAAAATGGAGCTTCTCCTCAAGCTGAATAACGAGGCTACGATAACCTGGAAAGGCCAGTTTCGCGCACCGTTGAACCGCGCGTCTATTTTGCCTCAGCCCATACACGGTCGCCTTCCGATTTGGCGCGCGGTCGGCGGCACGCCCGCTAGCGCGATCAAGTCCGGATATGCCGGCGTACCGATCATGGTGGCGATGCTTGGCGGTCCTTCGATCAACTTTAAGGCCACGATCGATTCGTATCGCGAGACTGCCGCCAGAAACGGTTTCGATCCGGCAACCTTACCGGTAACGACGACGGGTCTATTTTATACGGCTACCAACTCTCAGGATGCGCAGCGCGAGCTCTATCCGCATCTGAACTCCGGTTTCCAGGCGATACGGGGGACAGGTTATCCCAAGCAGCAATTCGCGCAATCCCCGGATCCACGCGATGCGTTAATGGTCGGCAGCCCGCAGCAAATTATCGAGAAAATTCTTTACCAGCACGAATTGTTCGGCCATCAGCGCTTCTTCGCGCAGCTCGATTTCGGCGGCGTACCGTTCGATAAGATCGCGAGAAACATCGAGCTGATCGCCACGGAAATTATGCCGGCCGTCAAGAAACATACGGCAAACCATAAGGAGTGATCGAGATGAAAATCATAGGAATATCCGGCTCTATCGTAGGTTCCAAAACAAGAACGGCAATGACTTATACTCTTGAACTGGCACGTAAAAAATATCCGGACGCGGAGATTGAATTGCTCGATCTAGCGGACTACGAGTTGGTTTTCAGCGACGGTCGCAACTATTCGGACTATGAAGGCGACACTAAGACGGTAACCGAAGCGATTATGGCAGCGGATGCCATCATTATCGGAACGCCGACGTTCCAAGCGTCCATTCCGGCAACGCTCAAGAACATATTCGATTTATTGCCGGTCGACGCATTCCGGGACAAAGTGGTGAGCATTCTGGTAACGGCGGGCACGCCGAAGCATTATCTAATGGCGGAACAGCAGTTAAAACCGATTTTGGCTTATATGAAGGCGCATATCGTACCCCTCTACGTCTTCATAGAGGAAAAGGATTTCCATCGGAAAGAAATCGTAAACGACGACGTTCTATTCCGCTTAGAGCGTTTGGTTGAAGATACGGTGCGCTATGTCGATGCCTTTGCCGGCATTCGGGCGGCAAAAGACGCCGAATATGATTTCTAAGCAAACAGGGCATCCTCGCTCGCGAGGATGCCCTGAAATTTTAGCAGCAATCGTTTCTATTATTCTCTAACCCATCCATTCTCGATAGTCAGTTCCCGAATCGGCTTAGCGGGAGTTCCCCCGGCCAATACGTTGCCGGGGATATCCTTGTTCACGGTGCTCTTGGCCGCGATAACGGAATTATCGCCGATGGTCACGCCCGGAAGAATGGTGCAATCCGCTCCGATCCACACGTTGTTTCCGATGGTCACTTTTTTGCTGAGCTCGCCCTTATCCGCGGAATCCATTCGGTGATAGTTACTATCGAAAATACTCGTTCTCGGACCGATCTTCACGTTGTCGCCGATAACGATTTCTTTGCTCGCCGCGATTCCCACTCCCGCATTAATGTACACGTGGTCTCCGAAAATCAAATTCGCGCCCTTGGTACTCGTAATTTGAACCGCCCAAGGGTGGCCGACAATGGATAAATTCTTTCCGACTCGAATTCGTCCCAGCTTATTGACGAACACTTTACCTCTTAACTTCGAAGACATATCCCCGAATTTATAGAGCCCTCTAAGCTTGTACAATACTCCCTTATAACCCATATCAACATCTTCTCCTCCCGAATAGTGTGCTTAATGAATACTATAGCAGAGATTATTCTTGATTATTTGCAAAAGTTATTCATTTTGAATAACTTTATTCAAAATGAAAGAGCGCTAACCCGATGGTCAACGCTCTCTTTATGCTTCCTTCCCTCAACGTGCGGCTTCTCTTCCTTCGCGAACAAAACGGGACGCCGAAGCCAACTGCGTCTCGCTTACGTCTTCAAGCGTTACGAATCCGCGAGGCTTGTACAGCTCCAGCCGTTTCCAGAATAGCGAATAATGGAGTTCGCCGAGCCCGGCCGCCGTACCCGTAACCTCTCCGTTCTCCCCTCGCTTCATGTCCTTGGCATGCGCGCTTACGATGCGCGGTCCGAGCAATCGGAAAGCCGTCTCCATGATTTCGTCCTGATGATCGAAGTTGTTCGAATTCATTAGGTTGCACGGATCGAGCACGACGCCCATGCAGGAGGACGGAAAACGATCCAGCGTCGCCGCCAACGCGTCAGTCGATTCGATCAAATGTCCTTGCGCCGCTTCCAGTCCGATCGTGACTCCCCATCGTTCCGCTTCTTCAACCAATTCTTCAAGCGCTTGATTCAGCCGTTCCCAATGCTGCGGGAGTCGAGCTAGATCCGTAGGCACGCCAACCTCGGTAGCGACAATCGGCGCGCCGAAATGCCGCGCGTGACGCAGATGCTCTTTGAACCGATTCACATTGTAACGGTAGCTCTCGTCGTCCAGCTCGATCAAGCTTGCGTAACAGCCAAGTACGGCGATCTTGACGCGATTGTCCGCGAATGCTCCGCCCACTTCGTTGGCCAATCCCGGACTCATTTTACCCAACGAGAAATCGACGTCCGCGATCGCCTTGGACAGAGCAAGCTGCACATAGGGAAAATCGCATGCGGCAACCTTCTCCGCCAATTGCCTGTAAGGCAGCCCGCCAAGCAAGTGCGCTAATATTCCGACCGACAAAGTCTCTCCCCCTAATCGTTATGGTAGTCCTTCCAGTATATAACGATAATGCGACCGAGTCATTGGCGATGTTATGATTCCGCGTACGGCGAAAACCCCCTTGCGAGGTTGGGGGCCACTGAAGAACTTAGCTTTTTCATTTGAAAATGAGCGATTAGCTAAAGAAAAGCGACACCTACTCCGAATTTCCGGACTGGTGTCGCCTTTTTATGGTGGAATTGCTTATTTGCTTAGTCCGCCAACTTCAAGATCCTTTTTAGATTTACAGCGAATATTGCCATTGCACCTTGTAATTGCATCCCTAATAAACCCGAGGATGACGCTACATCATACCCGTGTCGGTGTTTTAATTCACTGTTCTTCGCTTCGATTTTATAGCGTTCCTTTGCCTTTACTTTGAAGTACTCGCTTTCTTGAAACTCAGCCTGTCCCGAGTGCTCGTTCGACTTTATTGTCACAGAGTAAGTTTTACTGGCGCCGTCGTTATAGCATCCCGCCTTGATCGGGCATACCTTGCATTTTTCTGTATCAAAGTAATAGATCGTTCGTTTGTTTTTTCCACCTTCGTTTTTTCTTCCTTGCTTTGCTTTTCGAATGGCCATATGGCCAGCCTTACACACGTACATTCCTGCGTCTTTATTAAATTGGAATTCGTCTTCTTTCCTTCGTCCGCCTTGAGTAATAAGGGGGTTGAGTTTAGAAATGAGTTCAATTTCTTTGCTATTGGTGTATATGATATTATCTTTTTCCGAATACGCGGTATCTCCAATTACCGTAGTCACTTCAAGTCCAGTCGCTTTGCTTTTCTCAATTAGCGTCTGTAGTTGCTTACCGTCGTTCTTTTCTCCGGTCGTCACTACCGCTGCAGTAATAATCCGTTCTTCGGTCATGGCAATGTGGGTTTTGTACCCGAAAAATGAAGAATCCGCGCTCTTGTGGCCTACCCGAGCATCCGGATCTTTCGAGATTTTTAGCTGCTCCAGGTCGTCTTCGACGGCTTCTTTCAAGAAGTTGAGCGGCTCTTCAATTTTCGGGAGTTGGCAAACGCCGCTTTGGGCCTCGAGTACGGCGATGAGCTTCTCGCAGTAGACGATTTCATCCTCGAGCACGTCGTTTGTATTTTTGGCAGGCATCTTGGCCTTTAAGGATTCGTCAGCCATATACACGGCTTTTCTTAGCTTAAGCGAGCGTTCCAGCAACACCTCGCGAGGTGTTTTCTGGTTATAGCGAGCTTTAGTATGTGTGGCGTCGACGATGATTGATTTGCTCGTAATAATGCCTTTCTCAAGCGCAATTTCTACGGTTTTGCCAATTAACATATCAAGCAGGTTCATATCCTTAAGACGTAACTTCCGGAATTTCGTTAAAGAACTCGCGTCGATTACATCGTCTTCCGGCGCCATATCAAGAAAATACTTAAACGACATGTCATACCGGGAGCGCTCGACAATATCTACATCCGACAGCTCAAAGATTGCTTTTAGAAGCAAGTACTTAAACATGCGAATAGGGTCAATCGCGTTACGACCGTTATCCAGGCAGTAACGCGCTTTTAGCTCCTCATAGATGAACGAGAAGTCGACCAAATCGTTGATTTGGCGTAGCGTGTTGTCTTTTGGAATGATGATGTTGTAGAGATCTATATAGGGACTTAACTTCAAGGTTTGTTGTTGTTGGATCAAGGTTCTCACCTGCTTAGGTTAATAACCTAATTATACAAGAAAAAGGTAAAGCCTCCCTCAGTAAATTGAGGTTTGCTGTACCTTTTCTCTTAAGGGCACTTTTTCAGTGGCCTCCGAGGTTGCGAGGGGGCTTTCACTGATATCGCGCCAACAACTCGGAGAGCCTCCTTCGGATCGAATCCTTCAACTCCTCCGGTTCCTCCAACACTGCCTCGTTCCCCAGCCCGATGAAGAACTCCGCGTAAAAAGGGATGTCCGCGCGCGAAACGTCCGTATCGATCGCACCGCTCCCGTCTTCGCGCACTTGAAGCATGCGAGCAAGCCACAGCTCGACTTCGCAGCGTTGGACGCCGGACGGACTGAGCTCCGCGCGAAGGCGGACGGGCTCCCTCGGCTCCGCGACTTCCCGCCGACTGAGATTGACGTCGCCAAGATCGAGCGGCTCCGTTCCGGATACGTCGAACTCCGCCTCGCGGATCCGATCGCAGCGGAACACGCGGTAGCCTTCGCGAAGAAAGCAATAAGCCGTGCAATACCACAAGCCGTTGTTCGCGTAAATGCAAACCGGCTGAATCCGGCGGCTACTCGTCCCTTCCTCCGTCGACTCGTATTCGACGGAGAGCACCTTCCGATGGACGGCCGCGTCGAGAAGGATAGCCAAGCAAGGAGCATCTCCCCGCCTTGTCGGCGTAATGAAGTCGACCCGATTCTTCATCCCGTCTATCCGGTCCCTGACATCCCCCGGCATATGGAGGTAGAACTTGTTCAGCGCCGAAGCGGATTCCGCTTCGAACGGTAGCGAGGAGTAGTGGCGAAGGGCATGTACGGCAAAAAACATCGCCACCGCCTCTTCCTCCGTGAAAGCAATCGGCGGCAACACCCTCTCCCTGACTACCTGATAGCCCCCGTGCGGACCCACTTCGGAGTAAAGAGGCACTCCTAATTCGCTCAACTCCTGCAAATCCCTTAGAATCGTGCGCGTCGAGACGCCGAACTCGTCGGCGAGCTCCTGAACCTTGAATCTCCTTTTCCGGTTGACGGTCATCATCAGTTCCATGAGTCTTTTGGATTTGGGCATTGGTATCACCCCTATTTGAGTAAACATTCGAGTTCATGACAGAATCTGTCACCATTATACTTTACGATAGAAAACGCAAGCAACACTACACCCTAGGAGTGATTGGCCATGCGTAAATATACCGCGCTGTTCTTTCTCGTCATGTTCATGATCGGAACCGACACCTTCCTCATCTCGCCCTTGCTCCCGACTTTGCAGGCGCAATACGGCGTGTCCACCGGCATCGCCGGATGGATGATCGGATCCTACACGTTAGGCTCGGCTCTATTCGCATTGATTGCCGGCCCTCTATCCGATGGATGGAACCGTAGAACCGTTATGCTGTACGGGCTGCTCGGCTTCTCCGTCTCGACGGTTCTATGCGGCTTCGCGGACGGCTTCTGGACGATGTGCCTGTTCCGTTTCCTTGCCGGCGTCAGCGCGGCATTCACGGCACCGCAAGTGTGGGCATCCATTCCCGCCGTCATGCCCGCATCCAAAATAGCGAAGACGATGGGCATCGCCTTCGCGGGACTAGCCGCGGCTCAGGCGCTCGGCGTACCGATCGGAAGCTGGCTGGCGGTCGCTCGCTGGTCCGTTCCGTTCTGGACGATCGGAGCCGCTTCGTCGCTGCTCATCGTTTACGCTTATTACGCGCTGCCCGACATAAAGCCGAATACGCGCGAGAAGACATCTGTCCTTCGACGTTATATCCCGCTAATCATAAGCGGCAAAGCAAGGAGCGGCTTCCTTGCCTATCTTCTATTGCACTTAGGGAGCGGTACCGCTTTCGCGTTCGTGGGCAAGTGGATGGCGGATCGCTTCGAGCTTCCGATCGGGCAGATCGGTACCGTGATGATGTTCCTCGGATTCGGTACTCTTCTGGGAAGCATAGTGAGCACCTATGCGACCCGCAAGCTAGGTATTACGAATGCTGTTGTCGTAGGGATGCTCCTGCTCATGGCGCTATACGTTGTTATGCCCCGACTGGCGAGTCTACCGTTCGTGACAATCGTCTACTTCATTATTTTCGTGACGCTTGGAATCATCTTCCCCATCGTCATGGGTGCGCTCACCTCGCTGAACGCCTCCATTCGAGGAACGATTTCCAGCCTGGCCAACTCGACGATGAACGGCGCGAACACGCTCGGCGCATGGATAGCCGGCGTGCTCTACGTTCAGCTTGGCGGATATTCATCGATCGGTATTTTCTCTGCGATCTGTCTTGCGTTTTCTCTCGGTACGTTCCTGTTCGGTGGCGTCCTCGAGAGAAAGCCGGCGCGCATTAGCGAGGAACCGGCGTCCGTTTCTGAGACAAATACATAAAGACCGCATGGCCGAAGATCAGTAACCCCCCGCTTGCCATCAATGAAATACACGGCCATTGCCAAGCTTCAGGGAGATATAGAGCGAGGAACCAGACGGGATCGCCGCCGCCGCCGGACAGTTTGATTCCGAGCGGTGCGATACCTTGCGGGAACAACGCGAGCAAGCCGACAATCGTGCTGGTGAAAAAGACCGTTTTCCGTTTGCCGGACATGCTACCCGTCACCTTGTCAAAATCCAGCTTCATCGAGCCGGCATCGGAAACTGGATGCAGCGCCGCCCGCCCGCGGAGCATGAGGTTCAACAGCTCGGGACCGCGCGCCTCCAGCGACTTATACGCCAGTCGTCCGAACCACCACCAATAAAAGCTGCCTGTGAGGATCGCGGTCGGGATCCCGGCCCATACTACCCCGTCCATCTGAAGGGAGGCGCCTAGAACGAGAACTCCCGCGGAAGGAGCGACCAAGAGCAGGGCAGCGATCATGAGCGACATGAACTGCCACCAACCGATAGGATTGTCGAACATATCTTCGCTGCGCTTGTTGGCGTCGGTCATCGGATCGAGGCGAAAGACGGAATTCAGCACGACAAGTCCTGCACCTGCGCCGAGAGCGGCAAGGACGAACGTGAGCGCCCACGGCATCGCCCAGTAAGAGCCGCTAATACTAATCATGGCTAAGGTGGTGACCAACGCGATCGGGGCTACCACTAAGATCCATGCCAGTTGACGCCCCCGGACATCAGGCCGCTCGGCATCCGGCGTCACGAGCGTCATCCACAAGGCGCTCCCGTCCGATCCATATAAGTTAGAAGTGGAACCGATCGCCGTAATAACGAATATCCCTCCGCACCATGGGAGCAAAGCTGCATTCCCGACAAAAAACGGATACACGCATAAGAAGAAGCTATAGAAGAAGGCGAAATACACAAATCCGCTCCGTGTAAAATCACGACTCCACGCCACGAACTCTTTGCGCGCGACGGCTCCGGTTTGGCCGGCAAAACGACCTAAGCGGATCTCGCGACGGCCGAACGTACGGCCACGCTTGGATTTAACGGTCAGCCGACTCACTAGCAAGATCGTCCATAAGGAACGAAGCAGCAAGATCAGAAGCCCGAGCCCCGCCAAGCATACGGATGCAAGTGCCCATTGTCCGTTATGCGCGGCGTAGACCGCTGCGATCCCCCAACCGGAGGGGAGGGCGTACAGAATAGTGGAGAGTTGCGGGAGGAACCCCAGAGTTAAGATAGGTTGCTCCGTATCCAGCAGCAGCCAGCCGGTGATGAAGAAAGCCATGATCGCGCCGGTAACCATCGAGCTAAGCGCCGAACTAAGTTGAGAGCGGGTTAGCTTGCGCAACAGACTGGTCGAGACGCGGGACAGGACTACAGTGAATATCAGCTGCAGAACAACCGCGGGGATGGCAATGATGACCGGCATTACGCCAAGCTGAAACGAATGAATGAGGAGAAGAATGAAGGCTAGCAAGCTAATAACAGCTGGTAATCCGACGAAGGATGCTCCCAGCAATCCCGTTGCGAGCTGTTTGGAGGATAGGGAAAGCGATCTGAAGTTCTCGGGAAGCAGCGTCCGGTCTTCCCCGCTGAACAGAATCGGACCGAGCACCCAGCCCAGCGTCCAGATGCCGAATAGGAGAGCGAGTTTGTCTTGCGCCACGCGGGGGGAGGCGTCAGCCAGACCTATCGTATACGTAACGGCGACGGCAGCCAAGCCGAACAGAACGCCCCAACCTAGCCTAACCCAATCTTTATCGGTTAGACTGTTGCGCAATACGGCGAGCTTCATCCGGATCAAGACAGCAACCATTTCAACCCCTCCTTGCCGCCCGACCGTGCGCCTACGAGCTCGACGAAACGGTCCTCCAGATCACGTCCGGCACGAACGGACTCCATCGTCCCGGCAGCCCGCACTTTGCCTTCGCTAACGACGGCGAGCGAGTCGCACAGCTGCTCGACGGTAGCCATAACATGGCTGGAGAAGACGACCGATCCTCCCTGGTCTACGAACCGGCGGAGAATGTTCTTGATCGTAGACGCCGAGACCGGGTCTACCGCCTCGAATGGCTCGTCGAGCACGAGCAGCTTAGGTCCGTGGAGAAGGGCGGTGGCGAGGGCGATTTTTTTGCGCATCCCAGTGGAGTATTCGCTCACGAATTTCCCGGCGGCTTCCTGCAGATCGAGCACGTCGAGCAGCTCTTGGGCTCGCGTTGCTACCGTTCGTTCATCCAGCTTGCGGAGCAAACCCATGTACGTCAGCACTTCGCGGCCGGTTAGCCGCTCCGGCATCGCGAGTCCATCGGGAAGCACGCCAATCAATTCTTTGGCTGCAGCCGGATTCTGCCATACGTCCACACCGAATATCCGAGCCGTTCCCCCATCCGGGCGCAGCATTCCGGTTGCCATCGACAGCGAAGTGGTTTTGCCGGCCCCGTTCGGACCGACCAGTCCGTAGAACGATCCAGCCTGCACAATCAGATCGATATGGTCAACCGCTACTTTGGTGCCGAAGGCTTTATACAGGCCGGTCAATTCGAGTGCATGCTCTTTAGTCGCATTCGAGTTCGTCGCCATTTCCCGCTCTCCTTTTTTTGAAAGGCATCGTTGGTTATTCGGTTAGTTAGTTATGTAACTAACTATATATGCAGATAACCTACGATGTCAATACTTGAAAAAGGAATTGGGCCAATGTCTGTAAACTAAGAGAGAGTCAGTTAAGTAACACTATCAACCCCGAGCGGCTGCGTCCGCATAGAAGATCACCGTGAAGAAATGTAACGCCTCGGAGCCCGTATTGCGATACCAATGCGGACGATTGGCAGGGAAATGAACGGCGCTGCCCGCCGGTACTACATAGGATTCTTCGTCGTAAGTTAGCTCCAAGACGCCCTTGTGAACGAAAATATACTCCTCTACCCCATCGTTATGAGGCTCGGAACCGTGTTCGCAGCCCGGCTCGATCGTAACCATGTAAGACTCCAGCTTCGTTCGCAACCGATAGGGAAACATAGGGTACGCGCGGTAAGCGCCGTCCTCCTCCGAGAAAGGCTCCAGATTCTCCGGAGTAGCCACCGTAACCTCCGATTCCACGTCTTCGATAAGCGTCGTAAACGAGATTCCCAGCCCGTTGACTATGCGCCACAACACCGAGATCGTCGGATTCGAATCCCCGCGTTCGATCTGCCCGAGCATTGCCTTGCTTACGCCGGTCATTTCAGCCATGTTATCCAAGCTTAAGCCGCGCGATTTCCGAATGGCCAGCAGATTTTTTCCGACCTTCTTGTGTATCTGTTCCATCGCTCGTTGCCTCTTTCCAACCCGTTATTCAGCCCAAAGTTAAGCGAATTATAACAGATTAGTACCTCTCCCGCTATTTCCGAAGCTATATTTTCCCGATGCGCGTTGTCATGTACCGTTCGCCGTTTTCGTACACTAATAGATAACGCTCGTACGAATGACAGTATGCCTCGGGGGGATGAACATGAAAATAACGTCCGGAGGATTCGAAGTCGTATATCACGGAAGAGTATTCGCCTACGAAATGAGTCCGATCGAAATCACGTTGTCCGAAGAAAACGATCCTCTAAAGTTCGTGTTTTGCATCGAGCATGAAGCGGAACGCGACGACTTCATGACCGACATTCGGCTTACCCGTTACAACGAAGTGCGCATTGCCTGCGTTAACTTCCCAAGAGGCAAGCCTACCGGCAATCACGACATGATCCATCTCGGAGTGCTGAACAATCGCAAGCTTTCCCTTCGTTACGAGGTGACCATTAACTTCGATATGACGGCTTGGGTGCTGACGTTTACTTTTTACGCGGGGGAGGGAGTCCCGGATCATGAATAAAATCGAAATCCAAGATCCCAAGGTCGCAGGCAAGATCATAGCCGCTAACGCGGAGAACGAGAAGCGCAAGGCCGAGCTCGGTTTCCTTGGAAGGTTTTTCGGGTCGGGGGACAACGTCCGCTTGTATATCGTAGGTACGATCGCGCTCGGAATTCTCCTTATCGCGCTGGTCTATACTTTGACGCCCGAGAAGTTCCGTTCGGCCGACTTCGGCTTGAAAGAATTGTGGTCGCTGGTGCTTCCCGTCGAAATGACGATCATCGGTTACTTGATCGGATCGCGGTCGAAGGAAACCGGCGGGTGAAGCGGTTAGTCTTTTGGTTAAAGTCGAGAACACTGACATAATGGTGTCAGTATAGATGGTTTATAATAACGATAGAATCCTGTTTTAATTAGTTGAATAGCTGAAAGGGCGGCCGGGATATTGGTTATAGATAAAATAGCTCAAGCGCGCAATCGTACAGAATGGCGACAGTGGCTAAGCGATCATCACGCTACCGAAGATTACTGTTGGTTGCTATACAATCCATCTTTAAGTTATTTAGATTGCGTCGAAGAAGCCCTCTGTTTCGGCTGGATCGACAGCACGCGCAAAAGAACGGATGACGATCGAACGGGACAACGATTTTCTCCAAGGAAAAAACAAAGTAACTGGACGGAGCTCAATAAAGAGCGTGCCAGAAGATTAGAGAAATTAGGGTTAATGACGGAAGCAGGAAGAAAAGCGTTGCCTGATATGAGTATCGAATCTTTTACGATTCATGAAGCTATCTTAGCGGAATTGCTTCGGGATGAAGAGCTCTACCGCAATTTTCAAGCTTTGCCCGAACTATATACGCGAATCAAGATCGACAATATTCAGTCCGTTAGGAAGGACGAAAATCTGTATCATGAACGGTTGGCCAAGTTTATTGAACATACTCGCATGAATAGGATTTACGGACAATGGAATGATGACGGTCGCCTGATAGGATACTAACTTTGCCGATTCTCAAACAAGCCGAGCTACCCTTTTGAGAGGGGGCTCGGCTTTTCCATTTCATGGTTATACGAAATAAGTGGAACCTTTTTGTCCGACGTTGCGTCTATGAGGAGGCAAAACAACAATACGCCCAGAGGTGACTTAAATGAAAGTACCATTCAAGATGATTACGATGTCGACCGCAGCTGCTCTAGCTCTTAGTTTTGCCGGACATGAACTTGCTTCTGCCGCTTCCTTTAAGGATATTAATAGCGTTCAAGGCAAGGAAAAGATCATTGCCCTTCAAAATAGCGGCCTGATCAAAGGAATCAGCGCCGACCTGTTTGCTCCTCTATTGACCATCTCGGAGGCTGAAGGCGTTCAACTGATCGTCAATGCGTTTGACTTGAATCTAGATCTCGTTAGATTCGTCAAAGAGCCTAAGGCTTCCGACTATTTCAAAAACGCCAGCGATTCCGCTTGGTACGCAAAAGCTTTCATTATCGCAGCAGTCAACGGAATGGACCTCCCGGCCGATCTAAAGCCGAACAAGAAGCTAACGCGCGAAGAATTCACGCACCAGCTCATTCATACGATCGAAGCAAGCGGCAAGCTACCCATGGTGAAGCCGGTTGTCGTGGAATTTAAGGACCAGGATCAAGTCAAGCTGGATTACTCCGCCTCGATCCAACGCGCCTTGAACTACGGCGTCGTGAAGCTGGATGCCAACGGGAAACTGAATCCGAAGAAAGAAATTACTAGAGCCGAAGCAGCCATCGAGATAAGCAATGCGCTGGCGTACCTGAAGGCTCATCCGGCACCGGTCGTCGAGGGCGAAGCCCTTACATCCGAGCAAGCCGTTCAATTGATCAAGGACGTCGTCGGCCCCGAAGCCGCCCTTCAGATCAAGATCGATCCAACCGCCAGCATAAGCCGTGAATCATTCACGTACTTGTTGGTCCATACTCTTCAAACAAGCGGCCAACTACCTATGCTTAATGTCGTTCCGGTCGAAGTGAAGGATGAAGCTCAGATGGACATCTCGAACTCCGGCGCCATTCAAACGGCGATCGCTCTTGGCTTCGTCAGCCTGGATCAAGCCGGCAACTTTAATCCGAAAGCCGAGTTGACCCGCACCGATGCTACCGCGATCGCCAGCAAAGCGACGGAATACTTGAAAGCTCATCCGGCGCCGGTCGCCGAAGGCGCGTTCCTCACGTCGGAGCAGGCCGTTCAATTGATCAAGGATGCTGCCGGACCTGAGGCCGCTCTACAGATCAAGATCGATCCAAGCGCTAGCGTGACTCGCGAGTCGTTCACGTACCTGCTGGTCCATACTCTCCAAACGAGCGGCCAACTACCGATGCTCAACGTCGTTCCGGTCGAAGTGAAGGATGAGGATCAAATGGATGTCTCGAACTCCGGCGCCATTCAAACGGCGATTGCCTTGAAGATCGTGGAGTTGGATTCGGAAGGCAAGTTTAATCCTAAAGGTGGAGTTACCCTTACGGATGCGACTGCTATGGTCAACCACGTGAAAGAAATATTGGTAAAATTCTCGAACCCGCAAGAATAGGAGTCAAAAAAAAGAGACTATCCTCCGGCAATCGTTCATGCCCTTGGATAGTCTCTTTTCTATGCCCTCTATTGAAATTTCATCTCGAAGTACGGCACTCGGCGGCAGGCTTCAATCTTCTTTATATTTTTCCTTCACGACGCCTGAGCAAATCCCCGCGCCGACCATCAATACAAGCGGTCCGAAATTCCATATCCACGCTCCGCCGACCAACGTCAAATCGAAAGAGAACGCTTTATTTAATAAAAGTATGCCTAATTTAATGACCAACAAAGCCACGCCTAATAAAAACAGAACGTCCAACGCGAACTTTAATCTGGGGTATGCCAGTTGCTTGCCGTCCTGGATGACTTTCTTGGTTAGCCCCTCGTCGCTCCTTAACAATTCGTCGATCGTGACGCCGAAGAGATCGCTTATCTTGATGATGATTTCGATACTCGGATAATTCTGGCTATTTTCCCATTTCGAAACGGATTGCCGGCTGACGAATAGCTTCTCCGCCAATTCTTCTTGCGACCAGCCTCGCTTCGTTCGCTCGCTTTTCAACTTCTCGCCAAATTCCATTTCGGCCATCACCTTTTCTGCATTTGGTAATCCCATTATTGTGGTGACCTCCGAAAAAAGTAAAGCTAGTTGTAGTTGCATTCCCCCCGCAACCTTACGTTGCACGCTTTCTTCTCCCTCTCCAGAATGGAGCGTGCGATTTGGCCGGTTCCTAATCTACGTACATTTAAGAGGATATGGGTTCCTTACGACGAAGTATTAAATTATGAGACATCAAACGACAAATATTTTGCGCAAACCGTTCGTACAGATCAGCCTCTTCATTTTGCTGTTGCTTGTCGGCCGTACCATGTGGTATTTGCACTATACGCCTCCCGAGCATCCGCAAGCGGTGCAGGGCGTACTCGATATGCGAGGCTGGGATTTCGAACATTCTCGGATGATTCCGTTAAACGGGGAATGGACCTTCTATCCTAATCAACTCCTGACGGAAGCGGATCTGAAGGACGGCGATCCGTCTTCGCCCCTCTATATTCACACTCCGGGAGATTGGCGGGACGCATGGCCGGCAGGGAACGATTCATACGGGTATGGAACTTACCGTTTGCGGATTCTGGTCGACGGGGCTTTGACGCAGCCCTATGGATTCTGGTTCGATAACGTTCAAGCCTCATCCAAAGTCGAGATCAACGGGGAAGAATTGGCTCAAATTGGTATGCCCGGCGACCGGCGACAAGATTATACGCCGAATGTTCGTTCATATACGGTTTCCTATTCATTAGAGGCCGAGAATGAGATTGACTTGCTTGTGCAAGTCGCCAACTTCGACAACCCTAGAACCGGCGGGATTACGTCAGCCGTCAAATTCGGTTCGCAAGCCGTAATCGACCAAGAACGCTGGTATTCGATCGGGTTCCAGCTTGTGACTTTCGTTATCTTTCTGTTGCATGCTTTATATGCTCTAATCATGTTCGCGATTAACCCTAGGCAGAAGATGCTGCTTATCGCGGTTCTTCTGTTCGTCTTCGCCGGAATGACGGTCGTGTCGGCTTCGGATCGTCTTCTGTTGCAATGGTTGCCGCTTACGTATACTGCACGGATCAAGGTTGCCCTGCTCTCCTACGACTACGAATCATTTTTTATCCTGGCGATGACCTTAATCCTGCTCGGCTTCACTCGGAAATCCATGCTGTTTCGCCTGTACGTAGCCGCGCTAGGTCTCTATACCCTCTTCATGATAGGAGCGCCAGCGCACTACGTCTATACTTGGTATCTTGTATTCGCAATTCTTTACCTGCTTCCTTTCGCGGCGGTTCTGGTCTTGTTTATTAAGAAAGTCCGCAAGGACGGACGCGACGTTCTGCTGCTGATGGCCGCAGTTAGCATCGTGTTCAGCGTTGCGGGAGCATTCGGTTTTTTGCATGGAGTGTTGCCGATTGAGTTTTACCCTCTCGACATGATCGCCGCATTGATCGGCTTCTCCGCCTACTGGTTTAAGAACTACTACCGGAACGCGGAAGAGAACAATAAGCTAACCGAGCGATTACAGCGAAACGATAAACTCAAAGACGAATTTCTGGCTTACACCGCGCATGAACTGCGGACGCCTCTTCACGGAATGGTCAGTCTCGCCCAAACAGTGCTGAGCGAAGAGCGTCCGACGATTCGGCCTAGGAATACCGCCAACATGGAACTTCTGTTAACGGTTGGTCGCCGCATGTCCCAATTGGTTAACGATTTGCTGGATATGTCCAGACTCCAAGAAAAGCGCATCATACTTAAGCCCGAGAGACTCACGCTACAGTCCCTTGCGCCCGGCGTCTTCTCGATGCTTGCCCACTTGTCCGAGGCCAAGGGGCTGAGGATGGAGATGGAGGTTTCGGATACGTTCCCGTCTATATACGCGGACGAGAAAAGACTCGTGCAAATTTTGTACAACTTGCTTCACAATGCGATCAAGTACACCGAGTCCGGTACGATAACGTTGTCGGCCGAATCGGATAACGTCATGGCATCTATTCAAGTGGCCGATACCGGGATCGGTATAGACGAGGAGCTGCAAGCTCGCATCTTCCATTCCTACGAACAGGGGCCTCACGAGTTCGGAGGAATGGGCCTCGGGCTCTCGATTTGCAAGCAGCTTACGGAATTACACGGCGGCCATCTGAGCCTGCGATCCGAGCCGGGCTTAGGTTCCGTGTTTACTTTCACGATTCCATTGGATTCTCAAGAAGCCAACTCGGCGCTGCGGGAGATCAGAGCTATTCGAGAGGAGACAGCGGCTACCGAAGAGTCGCCGATTTCAAGTTTATTACGAGAAACATCCTCCTCTTGGTCCTGGCCATTAACGCCTCATCCGCCTGGAGGGAAGGAACCGAACATCCTAATCGTCGACGACGATCCCGTGAATCTAAAAGTGCTGACGAGCATCCTGCAAGCCGAACAGTATCGCGTCACGCCGGCTTTGTCGGGCAAAGAGGCGATAGTTAAGCTAGGAAAAGCCTCCTGGGATCTCGCGATTATCGACGTTATGATGCCCCATATGTCGGGATACGAGCTGACAAACGAAATTCGCAAACAATTTTCCGTTTCCGAGCTCCCGATATTGCTTCTTACGGCACGCAGCCAGTCGGAGGACATCTATGCCGGATTCTCATCGGGAGCCAACGACTACGTTTCCAAGCCTATAGACACTCTGGAACTAAAGTACAGAATCAAGGCGTTAGTCGCTCTGAAGCAATCGGTAAATGAACGATTACGTATGGAAGCCGCCTATCTGCAAGCGCAGATCCAACCCCATTTTCTGTTCAACACTCTTAATTCGCTTTTAGCGCTTAGCGACATAGATACGGAAAGAATGAGAAATCTGGGCAATGCTTTTGCATCTTTTTTACGAATCAGCTTCGACTACCTGAATACGGGAGAATTAGTAACCCTCTCCCATGAAATCGAGCTTGTTAAATCCTACTTGCATATCGAGAAAGAGAGGTTCGAGGATCGGCTGACTATCGAATGGGAGGTTGACCCGAACATCGAACTGCTTCTCCCGCCGCTCTCGATTCAGCCGTTGATTGAAAATGCCGTCAAACACGGTCTTATGAGCCGGCAGATTGGCGGCATGGTAAGACTTAGCGTGACCCGAGCGGATGGGTATACGCTTATCGAAGTGATAGACAACGGCATAGGCATGGATCAGAGGAAGGTTACGCAGCTGATGGATCCCTCCCTTAAGGGCGAAAGCGGCGTTGGAATTACCAACACGAATCGGCGGTTGATTCAGATGTACGGTCAAGGTTTGTCTATATCAAGCAAACCCAATGAAGGGACAACGGTATCGTTCATTGTCCCGGACAACGATCGCGGTAGCCGGGGGATCGAAAAGTGATTTGCCGTATTCAAGATATATTCTCCGCGATAAGCATGGCATAAGCTTTGGAGCCGATCGGTTGAATATGGACGCCATCTTTGGCGAAATATTCGTCATGATTAGCACTGAATGAGTACCAGTCGACCAGAGTGACGTTCTCATAATCTTTGGCGGCTGAAGCTAGCGTTTCGTTCACGTCATCTTGCCAATTCCTGGGGACGCGAGTGTTGACCAGTATGACGCGACGCAAATCCGCAATTGAATCGAGCAGGCTTCTAAGCTTATTCTCGGTAAATATTCCATTGGTTCCAAGCTCGATAATGACAATATCCCCAAGCTTGCCGGTCGATTTAAGTTGGTCGATGAGTTCCATGCCTTCCCCAAACTGCCGACCGACTTTTCCATCGACAACGATGCCGGGCAACTGCTCCTCCAAATAAGGCTTAATATCCAGCATGACCGAATCTCCGATCGCGGTTATCCCTATTCCGGTACCGTCTTCCTGCCTTCCGGTGTCGTTGCCATTGCCAGCATCCGGCTTCGCGCTTTCCTCGGTCGTAGAAGGTACTGGAGACAAGAGGGGTGCATTGCTGCTGCCTTGACCCGAACAGGACGCACAAATCGCGATAATAAGTCCTAATGAAATAATGACGGGCCATTTACGATTGATTTGAACTTTCTGTTTCCTTTTCCAGTTAGCCCATATTGCGCCAAGCGCCTCGCGTCGAACGGGGGACTCGACATACTTCCAGGTGAACGCTGCTAATAGTATGCTAGCTCCTGCCTGAACAATCGGGCGGATCAATCCGGTATCTCCCGTATCGACGGCAGGCGTGGTCAGAATAATGACCGGGTAGTGCCATATATAAATGCTGTAAGACCTTTTTCCCAGCCAGCGTAATGGTTTGCAGCCGAACGCCGCACCTAGGCGGCTGGATGGATGAGCCAGCGAAGCTAATAAAAACGCCGTGGCCAGAGACAGGAGCACGAAACCGCCTTGGTACAGGAAAGCGTCATATTCGCCCGTTCGCCAAATCATCCATATAATAACCGTCAATCCTGCCGCTCCGATGAGTTCGAGCATTATCTTTCCTTTGACGGACATAAGAGAACCCAGTTGCCGGCTTGGCCAAATAACGGCAAGCAACGCGCCGATCAACAGCGCGAAAGCACGCGTATCCGTACCGTAATAGACGCGACTGGGATCGCCATCAGGGTTATAAAGCACCGCCATGGCAATGGCGGACACCGCCGCCCCGCACGCAATAAGCAGAGCTAGGGATCCGCGTCTGGGAGCAAGTCGGATGCCTAGAAGGAGTAGCATCGGCCAGATCAAATAAAATTGCTCTTCTACCGCAAGCGACCACAGATGGGCGATCGGTGAAGGGGGACCGAAACTTTCAAAGTAAGAGACCTGATGAAAGATCATAACCCAGTTGTTCATAAAAAATACAGTTGAAAACACCTCCCCCCGCAGAGAGAGCAATCTAGAACCGTCAAAAAGGAGTAAGAAGACCGTAACAACGACGAGTACGAATAGCATCGCGGGCACAAGTCTCTTTATTCTCCTTAGCCAAAATGTCTTAAGATCCAGCTTTCTCTCGTTTCTATATTGGTTGAGAAGGATGTCGGTAATCAAATATCCGGACAACACGAAGAACACTCCGACTCCCAAAAAGCCTCCCGAAGCCCAGTCAAGATGAAGATGATATCCCATAACAGCGAATAGGGCCAATGCTCTTAGACCGTCAAGGCCGGGCATATATCGATTTTGCGGTTTGATAGACGGTTCAACTTGTTCATATCCCATCATTTTTAACCTTCTTTCGTTTTAGATTTTCTTGCTGCACACTCTCAAGTCCGTCTTCTTCTTGTTTGTTTCCTCCTGTCCTTCCTACGTCAGAATAGGGAATACTTATAAAGAAAAAGGTAGAGTAGGATTTAAATTTCCCTTAAACCGTCGGGAGGGCTATTCATAACGAAAAACAACAGCCCCATTTTAATGGGACTGTTGTCAAAAACTGCTTTTGTTTACATCATGCGCAATCCCTTTTATCTCATCTCCTCATATAAAGACGTATCCAATGCCTGGACGAATGGTGCCCATTCCCCAGTCGCGTAAAGCAAAAGCCGATGCATAGCACGGGTGCATGCCGTATAGAAGAGCTTACGCTCGCTTTCCCGATGATACGTTCGCGGAGAAGCGTCGTAGATCAACACGGCGTCGAATTCAACTCCCTTAGCGAGATACGCGGGAATAACCATCGTCCCCCTCTCGAAGGTGAGCGTCTCTTTCGTAATGAGCCGAAGCGCCTCGCACCCACCAGCCTTCAATGCCTCGTAGGCCTCAAGGCTTTCCGCCATCGTCTTCGTAATGACGGCAATCGAGTCGAAGCCTTCATCCCGTAGCTCCGCTAGGTCCTCGATTAATCGAGCTACCTTCATCTTATCGCCGCCCATCTTCGAGAGAACGGGCTTCCTGCCGTTCCTCTCGAAAGGCACGATCTCTTCTCCGTTCGGCAGCAGCGCCTTCGTAAACTCCACGATCTCGCGGGTTGAACGATAACTCCGGACAAGGCGAATCAGACTCGTATCGCCCTCGCCGTATAGCCGGATCAACGGCGAATCCGCTGCGTGCAGATTCGTTGCCTGCGGGAAGATCGCTTGGCCGAAATCGCCGAGCACCGTCATACGGGCGCGCGGAAACAATTGTTTAAGGAACAAGAATTGGAAAGGCGAGTAATCCTGACCTTCGTCAATGAATAAATGCCGCACCTCCGTATTCGTCCGAGCGCCCTCGACGAGTTCTTTTAAATACAAGAATGGGGCAGCATCCTCATAAAACAGTTCTTGACGGCTCAGCTTCTCTTTCGTTTGCTTGCACATCTCCTGCCAATGTTCGGGCACTTCAGTCTCGTTCGTCATTAGCCGATAAGCGTCATCATCAACGAATAACTGATCGTACAGACCGTTTACGTTTATGAACTTCAACCTCTTCGCGTCTTGTCTAAGCGGTTTGAAGTGCTCCTTCACAATCATCCGGCGCAGCAGCTCCTCTTCTTCCTGCGTGGAAAAGTCGAAGTCGTTTGCTTCATCCTGCTCCAACTCGCCATACATCTCGGCAAACTGCTCGTTTAAATCAAACACTGCCTTTTCTTGCCGATACTTCTTGCGAAGCGCGCCGTGGGCTTCGGCATACTGATCGTTGTCGAGGTAATTAAGCTCATCTTGAACCCAGCGGGCTTCCTGCTCCTTACGCTCCAGGGAAGTTAGCTCCCGCAGGATCCATTCCCGCAACAGAGCAACGCGATTAGCGAGGCGGATGGAACTGTCGTAGCCGTAAAATCGCGATTTCAATTGCTCCTCGGTAATCAGCTCGCGATCTTGGAACCGGATACCTCGGAACATCATGCCTTCCTTCCCCAACCACAGCGCATAGCTCTGGAGAGCACGCAGGAAAGCCTCGGAAGCCTTATATCGAATCCCGCTCAGCCTTGCCTCATACCCTTGAGATTGAATAGAAGTCAGTACGTATTCGATCTGTTCGAATGGGTCCTCTAGGCGAAACGAAGATCCAAGCCAATACTCCAGATACTCCTGAAGGGTCGTCTGCTGCATGTTCTCCTCGCCGAGCTCCGGGAGGACCGTGGATACGTAGCTGTTAAACATCGGATTAGGCGAGAAAAGAATCATTTGATCCGCTTTGAGCTTATTTCGGTGCTTATACAACAAGTAGGCTACCCGTTGCAATGCCGCGGAAGTCTTTCCGCTGCCGGCCGCCCCTTGCACGATGAGCATCCGGCTCTTATCGTCGCGGATGATGGCGTTTTGCTCCTTCTGGATCGTCGCCACGATGGTCTTCATTTGGGTATCCGCGCCTTGGCCGAGGACCTGTTGCAGCAATTCGTCGCCTATCGTTAAGCTCGTGTCGAACACGTTCTGCAGTTCGCGTTCCCGGATCTGATACTGCCGCTTCAGCATCATCGTCCCCGCGACTCGTCCACCCGGCGTCTCATAGGCGGACGCCCCCGGCGAGTAGTCATAATACATACTTGCAATCGGCGTTCGCCAGTCATATACCAGAAAGCTTAGACCATCTACATCGACGAAGGACGATACGCCGATGTAGATCTGCTCGTTGGAGCTTAAGCCGTCCTCTTGAAAATCGACGCGACCGAAATAGGGAGACGGCAGCAGCCGTTTCATGCTTTTCCAGCGTTGTACCCGATTCTGGTGACTGCGCTCTCGTTCGGACAACACCGCTTCTTGCTGCTTCATACTATAGAATGACTCTTCGAAATCTTCATGGGTGCTCGTGTTGATCGTAACCTCTTCCCAGAATCGCTTGCGGATTTCCGCCACCTGGTCCCTCAATCCGGCTACCTCCGGTTCCAGTTCTGCAATTGCCGCCCGCAGTGTTACCGAAACCAGATCCAGCCGATCCTGTTCTTGTTGCCAATCCTGCTCGTTTACCATCTCTTCGAACACGCCCCTTTTCGGATTTGTATAAAGAAGCATCATTACGGTTGACAAACCGCGAACCCAAGTGCTACAATAAAGATGTAGATAAAATGCATTAACTATGTCCGATAACATGAAATTGGACGATAGCTCTCCTATATTACCACAATGATGCTTTGCATTCAATCGATTTATATAGAAAAGAACCGGCATTCCGTCGGTTCTTTTTTTGTCGTCCCGGTTGAGCCCCCGATTTGCCAAATGCTGGCGAATCGCCATTTCAAGGAACCTTTTTGGAAGTGTGCTCGTCTATGAGTACACAACAGCAAGAAAATACTCCAAGAGGTGAAAAAAAATGAAGAAACCATTCAAGATGATTGCCATGTCCACCGCCGCCGCCCTGATGTTCGGATTTGCCGGACAACAAATCACGTCAGCCGCATCCGTTAAGGATTACAATAAAGTTCAAAGCAAGGACCAGATCGCTGCTCTTCTTCAGGGCAACCTGATCTCAGGGAACGGCTCCTTGCAGCAGCTTGCCCCCTTGCTTAATGCGCTGGGATTGAATCTGAATTCGTTCCTCAACCCATCCTCGTATACTCAAAATTTCTCTTGGTATGCGAATGCGTTCCTTTTGGCCGGGTTCAACAATCCGCATCACAAGATGACGCGCGAACAATTCACTTACCGACTCGTTCGCGAGATGGAAGCACGCGGCAAGCTACCGATGGTCAAGCCCGTCGTCGTGGAATTTAAGGACTTAGGCAATGTCTCGCCCGAATATGCAGCTTCGATCCAACGCGCCTTGTCCTACGGCATCGTAAAATTGGATGCCAACGGGAAGTTTAATCCTAAAGCCATCATTACAAGAGCCGATGCAGCCGCAGAGATTCGCAACGCGCAGAGTTACCTGAAGTCTCATTCGTCGCCGATCAATCAAGGGTCGACGCTGACTGCTGAACAAGCCGTTCAATTGATTAAGCAGGTCGTTGGTCCGCAAGCAGCACTGCAAATCAAGATCGATCCGAACGCAGTCGTAACTCGGGAGTCGTTCATTTACTTGCTCGTTCATACGCTTCAACAGAGCGGACAACTCCCGTTGATCCATGTCGTCCCGGTCGAAGTAAAGGATGAATACGGGATGGACGTCTCGAAATCGGGCGCCGTTCAAACAGCCTTGGCTCTTGGCTTCGTCGGCTTGGATCAAGCCGGAAACTTTAATCCTAAAGCTCAAATGACTCTTGCGCAAGCCACCGAAATCGCAGCCAAAGCGACAGCCTACTTGAATGCTCATTCGTCGCCGATCGATCACGGCGCGACGCTGACTGCTGAACAAGCCGTTCAATTGATCAAACAAGTCGTCGGCCCGCAAGCGGCCCTGCAAATCAAGATAGATCCTAACGCAGTCGTGACTCGCGAGTCTTTCACGTCCTTGCTGGTCCACACGCTCCAACAGAGCGGACAACTGCCGATGATCCATGTCGTTCCGGTCGAAGTGAAGGATGAATACGGAATGGACGTCTCCAATTCCGGCGCCGTTCAAACGGCTCTCGCTCTTGGCTTCGTCGGTCTGGATCAATCAGGCAACTATAATCCTAAAGCACAATTGACGCTTGCCGAAGCTTCCGATATCGCAGCTAAAGCGACAGCCTACTTGAAAGCTCACCCGGCACCGGCCGTCGACAACGCGACGATCACGGCGGAACAAGCCGTTCAATTGATCAAGACAGCCGCAGGCTCGGACCTGCAGATCAAGATCGATCCGAACGCAGTCGTGACCCGCGAGTCGTTCACTTACTTGCTGGTGCACACGCTCCAATCGAGCGGCCAACTGCCGAAGTTCAACTTGATTCCGACGGAGATCACGGACGACTACAACGTCGATATTCTTAACGAAGGCGCCATTCAGACGGCGCTAGCCTTGAAGATCGCGCAACTGGACTCTGAAGGCAAGTTTAACCCTAAGGGCGGATTAACCCTTGCGGACGCAACGGCCATGGTGAATCGCGCAATTGAAGTCGTGAAAGTGTATTCGAATCCTCAAGCATAAGGATTTGTGCAGGACATCGCGAATAACCTCCTCCCGTTCCTGCTAAGCAATAAAGAAAGCCCATCCGCCGATATGGCGGATGGGCTTTTCCTTCTATACATAATTCAGTCCGCCCGTGTACGGGAACGGGATCGGAAACCATAGGGCCGCCACCGTGTTCCATTCCGCAGGCAGATCCGGCTCAGGCTGCGAATCAAACAGCAAAGAAACCAGCTCGTCGCTGCTCAAAGCTACAATCGGCAGTCCGGAAATCGTGAATGTCGCTCCTCCATCCGGGGTGTTAGAGACGATAAGATTTTTGCCGGCTACCGGATCTTTCGCCTCTAAATAGGGCCGCAATTGCCTGAAAAGTTGTTCCGGATCAACGAGAAAAACGGTTCCCTGATTTCTTATTTTCTCCGACTTTGCCGAGCACAACGTAGCAAGCATCTCCCGCTCATGCGTTTCAACGACAATGTTTAGCCTATCCAGATTATTATCTATTACCACATGAGAGAGCAATGCGGCGACAGCCGTCGATCTACCCGCCCATTCCACGACGTAAGGCTCCCCTTTCGAGACGGAGGTGGGCAGCGCCACGACGACAAACGCGACAATCTTCTTCTCGTGACGGGCAACATAGACATGCTGCTTCATCTTCTTGTTGCTGACTTCCGCTTCCGTGTTCAGCAGCAACGGGAAATCCCAAACGCTCTGTTCATAGGCGGCGTAACGCTTAGCCGCGATTCGTTGAAGGTGCAGCACATCCTGATGACGCGATTCGTTCATTTGATAGGTTCGGTAGCCATCTGTAGCTTCCGAAGCTAGGGACAGCTCGCGGCTCCAAGCCAATCGATAAGCTTCTCCGAACTTGCGGCAGCCGGAGCGAGCGTACAACGGTCCCTCCCCCGACACCAGTAAAATCGATACGCCAGCTTGCCGACTGTAGACTTTGATCTCCTCCAGCAGCTGGCTCGCCAACCCCCTGTTGCGCGCTTCCGGCAACGTAAAGACCGAACCGAGCGAGAAGACGGTTACCCGGGAGCCGCCTATGCGAATAAGCGCAGGAACAAGGCCCATGAACACAAGCAGGCTGCCGTCCTCGAACAGTCCGAGCGAGTGCGAGGTCGTCGCCGAGAATAAGAACGGGAACGCCTCGCCCATAGAAGACATGTCGGAATCTCTTGCGAATATACGATCCGAGGAGGCGATGGCAGCTTGCATCTCCTCTTGTTTAACTAGACGAATTTCAGTCAACAGCATGACCTCCGCACGGGCTGTTCCAACTTTTATTGATTCCTGTAAAAGCAGTAGTATTGTGTTTATAGTTTAGAGCATCGAGCAGTAATACGCTACCGATTCCTTGATGGGAAGTTAGACGGTTCTAAATGGCACTCGCTCAGCCACGTATAAGAAAAAAGCCGCTCGGAAGTTTTCGCTTCCGAGACAGCCATTTCGTTTTATTTCAAAGCCAAGGACAATCCGAGTTATCAGTTTGCCACCTTGTGCTGCACGCTTTTGTTAGGTAAATAATGAATCGTCTTAATCGAACGAATTGTTTTCGTTTGAGCTCGCATGACGATGGAGTGCGTCTCTGCTTGATTACTGGAAAGGTATCTCACTCCGCCCAAGAACTCTCCGTCGGTCACTCCGGTTGCCGCAAAGATCACATCGTCGCTACCGACCAAATCTTCCATATTCAGTACCTTATGCGGATCTTGAAGCCCCATGGCCAAGCAACGATCGAATTGGGTTTGATCCTCCGGAAGTAATCTACCTTGAAATTCTCCGCCTAAACATTTCAAAGCCGCCGCAGCCAGCACGCCCTCGGGAGCGCCGCCGGAGCCTAAATAGATATCGATTCCCGTTTCCGGGAAAGCGGGCGCAATGGCGCCTGCCACATCGCCATCCGAGAGAAATTTAATCCGCACGTTCGCATCCCGTAAGGCTTGAATTAAGGGTTGATGTCTTTCCCGGTCGAGCACCATCACGCATAGATCGGAAACTCTTTTGTTCAGGGCTTCCGCTGCTTTAGTTAAAGTTACCTCCACGGGATCAAGAAGATCCAGCTTACCTGCTAATGCCGGCCCTACGGCAAGCTTCTCCATATACATATCCGGCGCATGGAGTAGGTTCCCTTTGTTTGCAATCGCAATGACGGAGAGCGCATTGTTCAATCCGCTAGCGACCAAAGTAGTACCTTCCAAAGGATCAACCGCGATATCCACTTCCGGACCATGTTGATTTCCCAGCTTCTCGCCAATATATAACATCGGAGCCTCGTCCATTTCGCCTTCGCCGATGACGACCGTTCCCGTTATGGAGACGGAGTCGAACATCGCCCGCATCGCCGAAGTAGCTGCATCGTCCGCGTTGACCTTATCTCCTCTGCCCATCCATGGTGCCGATGCCAATGCGGCAAGCTCCGTTACTCGAACAAATTCCAATGCTAATTCGCGTTCCACAGTCTCCAACTCCTTCAACGAGCCGTATTTTTAGCGATTGGAGGAAGTATCCGAAGCTAAACGCTTGTTGAGCTCCGCTTTTTGCGCTTCGTAGCCGGGTTTTCCTAGCAGGGCAAACATATTGACCTTATAGGCTTCCACGCCCGGTTGATCGAACGGATTTACTCCCAGCAACAAACCGCTAATTCCGCATGCCTTCTCGAAAAAGTAAACCATTTCTCCGTACGTATAAGCATTCAACTCATCCATCTCAACGATTAAGTTAGGAACGCCGCCATCCACATGGGCAAGCCGCGTGCCTTGTGCCGCCTTTTGGTTCACTTCATCCATAGTCATGCCTGCCACGAAATTCAATCCATCCAGATTGGCCTCGTCTTCTTGGATAGTCACTTCTACTCGCGGTTTCTTCACTGCCAGTACGGTTTCAATGAGATCTCTGCGACCTTCTTGCACATATTGCCCCATCGAATGCAAATCGGTCGTAAAATCGACGGCTGCAGGAAACAGCCCTTTTTGGTCTTTTCCTTCGCTTTCGCCGAATAGTTGCTTCCACCATTCGGAAACATAGTGCAGAGAGGGCTCGTAATTAACCAGCAATTCAATGGATTTGCCCTTACGGTAAAGCGCATTGCGAACGGCCGCATATTGATAGCTCTCATTAGTGGCAAGATCGGCATTGTTATATTTCCGTGCGGCAGCGGCGGCTCCCGCCATCATTTGATCGATGTCGATTCCGGCAACGGCAATAGGCAGTAGACCAACGGCCGTAAGCACGGAATATCGTCCGCCTACATCATCGGGAATGACGAAGGTTTCATAGCCTTCATTATCCGCAAGTGATTTTAAGGCGCCTTTGGATTGATCCGTCGTAGCGAATATACGTCTTTTCGCTCCCGCTTTTCCGTATTTCTTCTCCATATACTCCCGCAAAATACGAAATGCAATCGCAGGCTCCGTTGTTGTACCCGACTTCGAAATGACATTGACCGAAATATCCTTACCCTCTAGAAGCTCCAATAGATGAGTGATATACGTGGAGCTGATATTTTGTCCGGCAAAATAAACTTGGGTATTCCCGATCATCTGGTTATGAAATGTATGCGATAGTGCATCTATAGCCGATCTTGCGCCTAAATACGATCCGCCGATGCCGATCACGATCAATGCATCGGAATGACTGCGGATTCTTTGGGCCGCATGTTTAATTCTTGCGAATTCTTCTTGATCATATTGGAGCGGCAAATTCACCCACCCGTGATAATCGGAACCTGGTCCTGCTTGGTTATGAAGCATATGATGAGCAGCTTTTACGAAATCGCCGAGATAGTCGACTTCATGTTGTTGCATGAACGGTAATGCATTGGAATAATTAAAAGAAATCGTCATAGCGCGTATCTCCAATCGGTAATGTATTTTCGAGCAGAAACGGATTCCAAGTCAGCAATCTCTGGTTTCTATTTCGTGCTTTGATTATAGTACGATTACCGACTATATAAGTAATTAATATATTTAAGGGAAGACATAGACCTCGTCTATGTCATTGAATAAGCCAAGGGACACCTTCTAATGAAGGTGCCCCTTGAAATGAGACTCTACGTTACCCCGGTATATCTCTTATTTTTGCGGAACCATATTGTTGTAAATAACATCCGCAGTCACTTTTCCAGTGCTTACATCCTCCGTCGTAAAGCCGGATACGATGTTGCCGACTTTAAATTCCTTTTGCAGCAGCTCTTCGGATGGCTCAGCAGCCGTTGGGCCGCCGATGCCCAGTTCGGTTTCCGGAGTAACCGTTACCCACAGGTCGCCTACCTTGAACGCTGCTCCATCCGCGCTTACCTCCGTAATCACGCCCTCGATATTAACCGCGGCTTTCCCCTTAATTGGCGGTTTCGCGGCAACGTCCTTCTGTGGAGCCATGTTGTTGTAGATAACATCCGCAGTCACCTTCCCGGTAGCGACATCCTGAGAAGTGTAGCCGGACACGATATTGCCGACTTTGAATTCTTTCTGAAGCAGCTCTTCGGATGGCGCCGATGCCGTCGGCTCTTTACTGCCTAGCGCGGTTTGATCCGTTACCGTCACCCAGAGGTCGCCTACCTTGAAGCTTTTGCCGTCCGCGCTCACCTCGGAGATGACACCGTCAATGTTGACTGCAACTTTACCCAGAATCGGAGGCTTAGATGCGATCGCCGAAGCCTGGGGTGAAGGAGACGAACCATTCTGGCTCATGGTGAAGATACTTATCGATAGTACCGCGCACGCCGCAATTCCGACTGTCCAACCTGTTATCTTTCTTTTCATAACGTTTTCCATTTTTATACTCTCCTTTTGATTGGGTTTATTTATGTTAGTTTGCTTCGTCTTTTCCGTCTCCGACATCAACTTCCGATAGGTTTCTTCTTTAAAATTCTCACTGGTTTTCACGCGGGACATCGCGGATTTATATACAGATTTCTTCATCCTCCAGGCCTCCGATCTTCTCTTTTAAGATAAAACGTCCTCTTGCAAGCCATGTGCCGACCGTTGCGGGTTTCGACTGCATAATAGCTGCAATTTCCTGGATAGAATATCCCTCGTAATAGTGCAGATGAATCGGAATTCGATACTTCTTGTCCAAAGCCAGTACGGCTTGCAGGACCTCGCTTTCTTCCTTCGGGAGGTAGCTCAGGTCTTCAGGAACAGGGTTTCTACTTTTGAACCATCCGGTTTTTAGCATATTTTTGCTTTTATTGATCGTTGTTCGAATCAGCCACGCTTTTTCATGCTCGCTACTTGCGAATACGGGACGCTTCTGCAAATAAGCAAGAAATACTTCCTGCGTAACCTCTTCCGCGTCGGCTATATTTTTCAGGTATGCGAACGCGATCTTGATCAAGCTTTGCGAATGTAGATCCAATGCCTGCCGCACAGATTCATTGAGCTCTAATGAATTGTACACCTCAGCACCTCCTTTCACTTTTAATACAACTGAGAGAAGCGATATTTTTCATTGCGATCCATATTTTTTTTAGCATGCGGCTAATTCGGTAAAATAATCGTTCGGGCGGCACTAATCTTACATGCACGCAAAACAAGGGCCTCCCCCTAGGGAAAGCCCTTGTTTTGCGTGTTCCTTTTCCTCCTTAGATGTGGTTCACCAAGGTTTGGACGAATTGCTCGAGAGATTCTTGATCGGCTTCATCGAATCTGCTTTTGATAGGACTATCGATATCCAGTACGCCGATCAACTGATCATTCTTAATGACGGGAATCACGATTTCCGATTGCGAAGCCGCGTCGCATGCGATATGGCCCGGAAACAAATGGACGTCGTCTACTCTGATCGTTTCCCTCTTCTGGGCGGCTGTTCCGCATACTCCTTTACCGATAGGTATCCTGACGCAAGCAGGCAGGCCTTGGAACGGTCCAAGCACAAGTTCGTCGGACTTCAGCAAATAAAACCCGACCCAGTTTACGTCGGTTAAGAATTGATTCAGTAATGCAGAGGCATTGGATAAGTTGGCGATTGTATCGCTTTCGTCTTCAAGCAACGATGCAAGCTGCTTCGTAACCAACCGATAGTTTTCTTGTTTGGTTCCTGTAAAGCTCTCTTTTTGAAACAATTTATTCTCACCTCAACAGTGGATTAGTATCGCAAGAGGGTCATTGTAGACCCTTGATTAGAAAATCCAAAAATCTCCCGTTCGTTATGTCGTACGCGGAGTCCGAAAGACACCAGGTAACGAAGGCTCTTCCGGTGATTTGCGCGCTTGGCCAGGATGTATTTCTTCGCTACGGCGAATATCTTCTTCTTCGTGGCTTTCCCCTTCAGGTGCCGACTAGTTTCCTTTTCCGTCACCCCTTAACCCCTCCATCTACAACTATACGGATGTGCTTTTGGTTAGTCAACGCTCGCTCGAAAGCCCGGATTTACTTATATTAAGCACCATGTTGCCTTCTTGACTCAACCATCGAATAAATTTGCATCACGCCTCAACACGATGGTAATGCTAATCTACGACCTACATACGAACAAGCCCTAATATGCCTTACGCACTCCGCCTCCTCGCAGTATGGAGGTTCCAAAGGTTACAATAAGATCGTGGGGCACAATTCTGTAATAATAAACCACGGCTATATTATAGAGGAGGAATTTCAATGTCAGAACAAATTACGGCAGCAGCCTCGGGTACATTCAAGATCGGAGGGGATCTTCAAGTCAATCGATTGGGATACGGCGCCATGCAACTTACAGGCAACGGCGTATGGGGAGAACCGAACAATCCGGATGAGGCGGTGCGCGTACTCCGTCGTGCTGTCGAGCTTGGCGTAACGTTAATCGATACCGCCGACTCCTACGGCCCTTTTATATCCGATATGCTAATAAAAAAGGCGCTTCATCCTTATAATGACGATCTCGTAATCGCAACAAAATCAGGCCTTGCGCGTACCGGACCTAACGTGTGGGTTCCGATAGGACGTCCCGAGTATCTGCGGCAACAAGCCGAGCTGAGCCTGCGTTATCTTGGTCTCGAACGGATTGACCTCTTTCAATTACACCGCGTCGATCCTAAGGTGCCCCTGGAAGAACAAATAGGAGAACTCGCTCTTATGCAAAAAGAGGGAAAAATCCGTCATATCGGACTCAGCGAAGTGTCCGTCGAGGTTCTGAAGGCGGCTTCCGAAATAACGAAGATCGCTTCCGTACAAAATCTATACAACCTAGCGAAGAGAGATTCGGAGCCGGTACTCGAATATGCCGAAGCTAACGGCATCGCGTTCATTCCATGGTTTCCGCTGGCGACGGGAGAGTTGGCTCGCGAAGGCAGCATACTCGGCGAAATGGCCAACCGCTTAAACGTGAAACCGGCTCAACTTGCGCTCGCTTGGTTGCTGAAACGTTCAAAGGTTATGCTGCCGATTCCCGGAACCTCCTCCGTTTCGCATGTTGAAGAGAACATAGCCGCTTCAGGTATCACGCTTAGCGACGAGGATTTTAACGCGCTTTCGAAATTAGCGTAAGCGACGCGAACGACCCCGCTTCCTCTCGTCGTCCATATCGGCAAGTGAAAGAAGACCATCCTACGCAAATCAGGATGGTCTTTTTTTTAGAACGGTTTAGTTTTCTTCCACTCGGATGACGATTTTCCCAAACGCACCGCTAGCTAAATGCTTATATGCTTCGAAAGCTTGTTAGAAGAGTAACCGGTATCAATCACGGGCTATTATGTAAATCCCCTTAAGTTTGATTGCTCGCGATCCTAAATTTAACACACTCATCCATGAAATGATAAAACCATGAGATAGTAACGCTGAATTCGCCTTCCACGCTACGAATGAGCGGCTCGCCAGGCGTCAAGCTGCCTTTGAACTTCGAGTCGCACCTCGTCGATTCCCGCCTGCCGCAGCTCCTGATTGAACTTCGGAAGCACCTCGTTCACGTTGACGCTGCCGGTCATCAGGCTGGGAAAGTATTTCTCCCATACCATCTGGATATTCTGCACCTGGATCGGCATCCGGGACAAGTCCGGAGTAAAGCCCAGCGTGCTCGAATCGACGGCTTCCCTGTTACTTGCGCGGAACTGATCCCATTTGTCCAATGGATCGGGGAATTCTCCGCCCATGGTCTTCAAGATGAACCAATTGCCTTGCGTGTACTGCACGCCTCCATAGCTTGGCCGAGCGTCCGGGATCGGATTCCCGTTATTATCCTTGGGAGGGATCGGCACCACTTGGCCGTTGCTATCCAGCGAGTAGTGCACGCCTTCGATTCCGAAATTGAACAGGTTGCGTACCTCGGGATCCGTGTTAAGCAGATTGAGGAACTTTACGGCCTCGACGGGATGTTTCGTATCCATGCTGACGGCCATGATTCCTCCCCTGGTAGATTCTGTCGTGATTAACGCGGGGGTTACGGGGTAAGCCACCAGCTTGTAACCGCGATCCTTGCTCCAGCTGTTTTCCGATAACGGGCCGCCGCCGGCGGCTTTCCAGAAAACGAGCTCTCCCCGCTCCAGCCCTTGGCTTTCCCGCAAGGCCGCATCCTCGTTAATATAGCCCTCCACATAGTAGTGCCGAAGAATATCCAGTACGTTCCGGGCTTCCTCGGTTTCGAAAATATTTACGACCGGGGAGCCGGGATCGAGCAACCGCACCATGAGCGGAAGCGTCTTCTCCGATACGTATTCGTAACCGTCCAAGGCAAAGAAATTTTGAGAGTCCTTGTCCAGATCCATCGGCTGGTACGAGGGCTCCTTCTGCTTGATCATCCGGAGCAGCGGTTCAAGGGACGCTAACGAAGTATACTTCGAGATGTCTATGCCATACTTCTTAACTAGCGCGTCCGGATACATCCATTGGTCGCGTACCGCTAATTCCTTATTGGTCGGCACCCCATAGATGCCTCCGTCATCCATCCGCACGCCTTCCCAGAAAATAGGATCGATTGCGTCGTACATGTCCTCTCCCACGGTGGCCAAATAATCGTTCAGCCTTAACCATGCTCCTCTTTGCGCGTAAGTGGTATACTCCGGCGCAAAGGCGATGTCAAAGGGAGTGCCTGCCGACACAAGAGTGTTCAACCGGTCTTCGTACTCCTGCCAGCCTACTTTAATATACGTTACGGTAACGCCGATTTTCTTGGCCAGGATCTCGTTGATCTTGTCGTTGACCATCGGAAGGTCCGGGTCCGGATCCCCGATCGTGTAATAGATCAAATTCACCGTATCGCCGGGCAATGCGTCATTACCGTCCTTGCCGGATGCGGAGAAGCAGCCGGCCAGTGCCAGCGTCAATATCATGACGGGTATGAAGAAAGCGGCGAGACGAATCCAATTCCGTTGTTGTCTCATCGCGGCGCTATTCCTTTCTTCGCAAATCCGAGGGCGATTTGTCGAAATAAGCGTGGAAATGAGAGTAAAAATAGTTCAGGTTGGGATAGCCGACCGAAAGCGCGATGCTGATGATCTTCTCGTCCGTGGACTGAATGCGTTCCTGGGCGCGGAGCATCCGGTAGGCCATCAAATATTCCGAAAACTTCATCTGCGTCTCCTTGAGGAATAGCTGCCCGAGGTAGGTGCCGTTCATGCGAAAACGTTCGGCAACCGACTTCAAATTCAAGTTCTGGGCATACTCCGCCTTGACGATCAACAGTATGCGGTTGGCCAACTTGGACAAGCTGTCGTAGCGCACTCCGAGCACCGGGTCCATGTCCAAGTCCTCGCGATCCTTCCCTTCCAGCGTACCATGCAAATCTTCCACGATAATCTTCTCGACGAGATGCTGCAGCTTCGAACGGTCGACGGGTTTGAGCAGATAGTCCTTGGCGCCGCAGCGAATGGCCTCCAGCGCATACTGGAATTCTCCATAGCCGCTCATGATGATGTATTTCGCGGGAAGACGCAGTTCATTGAGCATGTGGATGGCATCATAACCGCGTTTCTTGCCGATACATACATCGAAGATAGCCAGGTCCGGCATAAAATCCACCGACTTCGAAATTGCGCCCTCGTACGTTTCGCTCGTCTCTATGCGGCCAAAGCCGTAACTTTCCCAGTCCAGCGTCCGTTTCATTCCCTCCAGAATTTGCGGCTCGTCATCCACGATTAGCAGCTTGTACATCGAAAGTAGCCTCCTTGGATAGGATTACGGTAATTTTGACGCCCGCTTCCTCGTTGTTGTCGATCTTCATGAAGAAGCCCGCCCCATAGAAAAAGTGCAGCCGGGTGTACACGTTGCGCAGACCGATATTATCCGCCGGCGCGTCGTCGAACCTGGAAAGCTTGCTCCTGATTTCGGTCAAGCGATCTTCGGAGATCCTATTGCCGTTGTCCACGATTTCCAGCACGAAGCGATCTTCTTCCTCCCAGCCGTTAACGATGAGCAGATTGAACTCGCTCTCCGGGTTAAAGCCGTGTACGAAGAAATTTTCCGCCAGCGGCTGCAGCCAGAATTTCACCGTAGTTACGGATAGTAACGCCGTCTCCACGTTAAACTGATAGTAAAACCGATCTGGGTATTTGAATTCCATGATTTTCAAATATTTTTGGAGCAAATCCAGTTCGCTGCCCAGCGGAATGATATTCTCGTTCTTCACGATATCGCGGTAAAGCGCCCCCAACGTGGCGATCGCGTCGGAGGTATAGTCGGCGCTGTTCATCAGCGCGGAAGATCGAATAACCTCTAGCGTATTGTACAAAAAGTGAGGATTAATTTGATTCTGAAGCGCTTTCATTTCGGTTTCTTGCTGTTTGAGTTTAAGTAGATAATTGGTTCGGATATGCCGATCGAGCTGATGAATCATATCGTCCAGCTCGCGTGCGATCATGCCGTATTCGTTTTTCCGATAGCGAGCCCGGTTAACCGGCGTGAAATCCGCCGTTTTCACGCGTCCTATGGAATTGATGATCCGTCGCAGGAAGTTCGCGTCCTCGCGCAGATTGTACACGATGAGCAGCAAGACGCAGATCATCGCGGCTAGCACGATAAGAAACACGATAAGCAGTACGCTCGCTTGTTGACGGATCAACGGCGTCAACTCCACGATGCTGACGAACCGATAATCGAAGCCGGCGGACTTAAACGTGACGAAGTACGCACGTTCCGCGAATCCGGTCGATAGAAAGCCGTGCGTCCGTCCATCCGCCACTGCCCGGCAAACCAACTTCTCCGTGTTAGGGCCGCTGCCGGCGATCAAGTACACGTCACCGCTAGCGCTGACTGCCGCCGCTTCTTTCAGATGGTCATTTTGCACCGTTTGGAAAATCCGGTCGCTGCTCACCAAGAATCGGAACTCTCCCAGCTGGCGAGAGATTTGGTTTGGATCCGAAAGCTTCTTGTGGAAGACGAAACCTTTGCCGATCGTCTCGCGGAATGTCTCGTCCGAATTGGGTACCCGGAACAGAAAACTCGTTTTACCGCTGTCGTCGAAGCTCACCACGTTGCCTTCCCGTTCGGTATGCAAGCTAATTTGGGTGATATCTCCCTTACCCCCGTTGCTTAGAAAAGATTTCATATCGTCGGGAAAGGAAACGAGCGGTCGGTTGAATTGGCTTAACTGCAGCCTGCTCGTCAGATAGCCTTCCGCGTTATTTCCCAAGAAGCTGCGTATGTCCGATACCAGCCCGTCATTGGAGTACACCCGCTGCATGAAAGCTTCAATACGGTCGGCATCGTATTGAAGGCTGTTTTCCACCCGGGAGAACGCTCCGTCGGCATCGTTCCGAGCATTGCCCAACCATTGATCCAGCAGTACCGCGCAGGTGAGCGCGCCGAGCGCCAAGCCGATGAATACCACGAATATCGCATAAGCAATGAATTTGCCGCGATAGATCTTGATTTGCATAAATGAACGCATGCGGCGTCTCCTTTGCAATAAGCTTGTGTCGCACCCCGCAGCTCAACCATATAACGTAGTCGCCGATAAAATCAATCCTTATATATGGGTACCAGAAAACCCGAACGGCAATCTCCGTTCGGGTTTTCCTGAAGCCGCTCACCAGTAAGGCTTATTTGAAATAAGCATCGATCTGCTCTTGCGCGGCCTTCATAATCGTATCCATGCCCGCGGCTTTCATTTCCTCGACGATCTTCGGTACCATTTTCTCCGGATCGGAGGCGCCCGTCATCAGTTCATACCGGTATTTGTCCCATACGGCCTTCGTATTGGACACTTCGGTGCTCAGCTCGCTAATGTCCAGGGCAAAGCCCAAGTTCGTGGAAGAAGTCGCTTGATCATTAAGCTTGCGTACTTGATCCCATTGGTCTACCGGAGCGCCCTTCGTAACGGCCAGGTCGAAGAACGTGCCTTGCGTATAAGCGGCCAACGGCCACGTATCGGTTTTGCGCTCGATAACCTTCTCGCCGTCTACGCTGTCGTAGTCTACGCCCAGCTCGCCGAAGGCCAGCATATTGCGCAGCTTCGGATCGGTATTGACCAACTGCAAGTATTTCAAGGCTTCCTTCTTATATTTCGAATTGGCGGAGATCGCGTTCAAGGAGCCTTGGATCGTGCTTGTCGTGTAAATCGGGCCGAAAATTTGGAACATGTCGTACTTCGCAACGCCTTCCGTGATCTGCCAGTTCGCTTCCGCGCCAGGGAATGCCTGAGCTGCGAAGAACGGGCGCGCCTTGTCCGCTTCGGTCTTAGTCGGCGCATCGGGATTGATGATGCCGTCATTGTACCATTGGTGCAACAGCTTCAATCCGTCTTTGACGTCGGGTTGCTCCAGCACGGATACCACTTTACGGGAAGCGTCGTCCACCTTGACGCCGAGCGGCGCCAGACCGAGCGTCATATCGTCGTAGCCGTTGAAGAATCCGTTAAATCCATCGCCTTGGGTGAGCGACAACGGGTAGAAGCTTTTACCCTCGCCGGCTTTCATATCGTGGAAAGGTTTGTCGAGGTCTTTCAGAGACTTGATGCCGGCGGTATCGATGCCGTATTTCTGCACGTAGGTGTCATCGAACACCCAGTATTGGGTCAAAGAAGAGTCCTTGTACGTCGGAACGGAGTAGATTTTGCCGCCGACCTTCGTTCCGTCCCAAACCTTCTCGGGGATGAGCTTGTAGAGATCGGGTGTTTCGCTCTGCACGTCGGCGGTAAGGTCCGCGAATGCTCCCATATTGACTTGCTGGCTGTACTTGCTGTTGTTCGTAAACATGATGTCGAACGGTTCGCCGGTGTTCACGATCGTGTTGATCTTCGTGTCCCAGTCACCCCAGCCGGCTACCTTGATGTCGATTTTCACGCCGATTTTCTCGGCCGTGTACTCGTTCATCGCAGCGAGGGCTTTGTCGAAGTTGGCGGGCACTTGACCGCCGATCGTCCACCAAACCAGCGTAGGCGCATCGCCCGAATCGGCCGGCTTGCTTGCTTCGGATTGAACCGGCGAATTCGTTTCGGTCTGATTGTCGGCCGGCGTGTTCGTCGAAGCGTTATTCGAGGAATTGCAGCCCACCAGGCCGGTTGTCAGGAGTGCCGCTACACCGATGGCGAGCAGATTTTTCTTTGTCTTTTTCATGAACGTTTCCTCCCTTTAATGGCTTCCATATTGTCATCCACCGTCCGAATTCCCCGGTGATTATAATAAACCCAACAACCGGGTCTATTTTCGAGTTCATCCTTTAACCGCGCCCACAGTCAGACCCGATATAAAGTACTTCTGGAAGAACGGATAGGCGGCGGCCACGGGCGCTACTATGACGATAGCTACGGCCATGCGGGCGGATTCCTTAGGCATGGTGGCGACGAGCTCCGCATAGCTAATGCCCATGCTGGAGGCGTTCTTCGCCAACGCGTCCACGTTGCTCATCAAGCTGTTCAGCAAAGCCTGAAGCGAGAACAGGTTCTGATCGTTGATGTACAGCATGGATTGGAACCAATCGTTCCAGTAAGAAAAGCATAGAAACAGCCCGATGGTTGCCAGTACCGGTAACGAAATAGGGATCACGATGGAAAAGAAGATTCTCAACTGGCTCGCGCCGTCGATTTCGGCGGATTCGATCAGACCGTCCGGAATGGTGCTTCGGAAAAAGGTTTTGCAAATAATGACGTTGAAGGAGGAGACGGCCAGTGGCAGGATTAGCGCCCAGACCGTATCCTTCAGGCCCAGCAAGTTCGAGTTGATATAGTAGCTGGACACCAAGCCTCCGTTGAACACCATCGGGATGAACACTACCCAGGTCAGCAGCCCTTTGAGCTTGTAATTCGGTCGGGAGATTACATAACCCATCGAAGTGGTGAGCAGCACGCCCAGTACGGTACCGACTGCGGTAACGAGCACGGATACGCCGAGCGCCCGGGAAATCATCGTTCCTTGCTGGGCAATATAGTAGTAAGCCTCTCCCGAAAGAACTTTCGGGAAAAGATGGTAGCCGCTATGACGAATGGAATCTTCGCTGGATAGCGATACGGACAGCACCACAAGGATGGGCACCAGGCAGACCACCGTCAATAAGATGAATACCGCATGGAAAAACACGTTCGCGGCGGTGCCGATTCGGTTGAATTTGTCGAGACCCGTCCGATAGTTAGCTCTCGTTGTCATTTTCAAGCCTCCCCCTTACATCATGGCGCTGTCCGGATCTACCCGGCGAACGATCCAGTTGGCTATCAGAATGGTCGCGCATCCGAGTACGGATTGTACGAATGCGGAAGCGGAAGCCATGCCTACGGTAGCCGTCTTGAGTTGCTTGTACACAAGTACGTCTATGGTCGTCGCCACGTTGAACAACGAGTTTGAATCCCGCGGAACTTGGAAGAACAAACCGAAGTCCGTGTAGAAGATGCGACCGATCGCCAATATGAACATCATTACGATGACGAGCTTCATAAGGGGCAACGTAATATATCGCGCTTGCTGCCACTTCGAAGCGCCGTCGATCACGGCCGCCTCGTAATACGTGGAGTCGATTCCGGCTATCGTAGCCAAATAGACGACCATGCCATAGCCCAAGCCCTTCCACATATTCATAAAGATGAGAAAGTACGGCCAGTATTTCGCTTCCATATACCAGTTCACGGGATCCTTGCCGAGCTCGGCGAGGTATTGATTGGCGATCCCCTTATCGAAGCTTAGGAACGCCCAAGCAACCGCGGATACGACGACCCAGGAGAGGAAGTACGGCAGGAACATCATCGTTTGATAGATTTTCCCCGCTTTGCGGTTGTGCAGTTGACCGATCATCAGCGCTAAGGTGACGGGCACGGCGATGCCCAGGATAATGAACACCAAGTTGTAGCCCAACGTATTGCGGATGACGATCCAAGCATCGTTAGACTTGAACAGAAATTCGAAGTTTTTGAAGCCGGACCATTCGCTATGAATGACGTTGCTGAGAAAACCGCCGTGGATCTTGAAATCCTTAAAGGCAATAATCAGACCGAACATCGGCAAGAAACAAAACAGGATATACCAGACGGTCGTAGGTAGAGCCAGAAGCGTCAGTTCGGTATCCTGCGTGCGCCAGCGCGTTCGCAAACGTCTTCGCCCGCTTTTCATGTCCATGTTAGCCACCCCTTCTGCTTGTTCGTGTTTTGGAATGTATGCGCCTTCAATTCATCGCTCGAGATTTATCCATTAGATGGTCGAATTTACATGTAAAGCGGAAACAATATGATCTGGCTGATGTCATTGTATAGAAAGTCGATAGCCTCATTCCAGACTAAAAACATGAGACCGCAGTCAACAAACGTTAGATTTCGGCGAGAGAGGGTGCGGCGTTGCTATGATCGTAACAACCATTCGCCTCAGTCGAGGTACGAAACCCCTATAAGTAGAATGGTAATCATCGTTATTGGAGCTATTGAGCACTTTTGTAATCAAAGTAGAATGAAGAACATCACTTTTGATCATATTTAGGAAAGGAATAAGGCAACCGGAGACCAATAGGAATAAAAAACATCTTTATCCAGCTTAATTCTTGAACTTATTCCAAAAGTACATTGAAAAACATCGTATTTGAAATGGATGACTCTCACCCTAGCTTACTTCTACCTACCTGACAGCATAAGAAAAACCGTCAGGGATAATCTCCCTGACGGTCTTATTGTAGGATACGATTCGTTCTATCGCTATTGCCGGTCTATGGATGTATCTGCTGAATGAGCAGGTTACATTCCTTCAATGATTGCCTTGACCGCGCTATCGCTTTCCAGTGCGCGAACGATGAGCGTCACCGCTTCGGCGCGAGTCGTCTTGCCGTTAGGCGCAAAGGTGGAAGAAGAAGTTCCTTTCACCAGCTTGGCCGAGTAGGCTTGCTCGATCGTGCTTGCGGCCCAATAGTCGTCGCTTACGTCCGTGAAATCCGCCCGCGCATCGGTTGCCAATGCGCTAAGGTTTAACACGCGTCCAATGATCGCCACCAACTCGGCGCGAGTGATGGCCGCATCCGGTTTAAAGCTGCCATCCTTATAGCCGGTTACGACCCCTTTCTCAGCCAGCGAGCCGATATAGCCGGCTGCCCAATTCGAGCCCGTGTCCTTGAAGACACTAGATGAAGGATTCGGCGTCAGTCCCAAGGCGCGGACGATCATCGCCGAGATTTCAGCTCTTGTTACAGGTGCATTCGGACGGAAAGTATTATCCTTATATCCGTCGACGATAAGCAATCTCACCGCGATGGCAATGTCGTCCGTTGCCCAATGGCCGGAGGTGTCGCTGAACGTTTTGTTCTCGTTCTTGGTTGCTGCGGCCGCTTCGCCGATTACTTTCAGAAGAGACTCTTGGTTCACCACGTTAGATACGAACGGACTCGCTTTAACGGGCGGCAGCTCTGCATTCCCGCCTGTTGAACCTCCGTTGTTCGTGTCATGAGGTACCGTCCCGGAGCTTGGCGGAGTATATGTGCCCGTGCCCGTTGTATCCGTAATGGCCAACGCGATCCGGTTGGATTCATACACTACCCGAGTGCTGTATTTGCTAGGCAATCCTTCGATCTCGACCGAGCTGAACTGTCCGGTCCGTTGGTTCTCGCTATGATTTATCAGCGCCACGGAGCCCGCGCCGGGCACATAACCGGCATCGAATTTCACTCGAAGCTTCCCGTTCGCGGCTACCGCGCCTTTTACATCGAGCACGTCGCTCGCGCTAGCCATGCCCAGCTCCAGCGTACCGCTCGCGGTTAGGGTCAAATCCCCGCCGATCGTCATTTTGCCGTTAACGCGTTCCGCAAGCGTTCCGCCATTCACCGCTACGTCGCCTTTACCGAACGCCGTCTCCGAATCGCCTTCCAGCGTGCCCGCGCTCAGCTCGGTTCCGCCGGTATACGTGTTACCGCCCATCAGCTTCAACGTACCGCTTCCGTCCTTCGTCAGCTTGCCGCTGCCCGAGATGTTGTTCCGCCACTGATCCATGGCATAGAATCCGCCCTTATCGGCATCCATCGTTACCGTAACGGCACGCTCGAACGCACCGTATCCGTCCGCGGCAGCAAATAAATCCAATCTTCCCCATCCTTCGGGATCATCCAGTACCGGATAACCGGATGGCAAACCCGTCGTTGCCAACACCTCGCGGCGTTGCTCGTCGCTCAGATACGGCAAGCGCGTTTCGAGAAGCACCTCGGCGCGCTTCGGAACAGCCACGGGCTCCGTCACGGAGCCGATCGGCTTAAATCCATACGTCAACCGCTCGGAATATTGCGCCTTGTTCTTGCGATAATCGGTGAAGCGATCTTCCGCCGTACCGGTCTTAGCGAGTAAAATTTCATGCGCTTGGGCATAGGCTTCCTGTTTGATCGCGGCGTTATCCGGATCTGCAAGTGCAGCCGCCGCCAGCGCCGTAGCCAGGACCCGACCGCCCATAACGTCTAACGGCGAGTGCATCCCCGCTACAATCCGGTTGTTGCCGATTTCCGAGGCCCGGGTCAGCAGCTCCTGGAAGCGTTCAGGCACCGAATAAGCCAATGCTAAGGCCGCCAAATACGAAGCGTTCGTATGTCCGCTCGGGAAGCCGCCATCTGTGGCCGGCGTCGGGCTGATCGCGGGTCTCAGGGTAGGCACGATCATGGAAGTATTATCGGCCCAGCGATAGGGGCGCATGTAGTTATAGAAATTTTTCGAAGGCGTTGTCGAAGCATAGTTGCCTCGCAGCGTGCCGATCAAATCTACCATCTTGCCCAGCTCGGAACTCGAATCCCCGCCTTTGTTGGCACCGTTGAGGTCATCGTATTTTACGGTTGTGGCGTCTTCCGGAATGCTCTTGATCGACGTGAACGTATTCGTAGTGCTTCGGTACACGTCGGCCAAAGATCCGAGGCCGTCTATTACGGAATACGTTTGGTTTCTCCGATCATCGTAATACGCGGCATCCCCTTGTGCCGGGGTGCGGGTAGCGGCTAGATCCGCCACATATTGAATGTTAGCGTCCAGAACGGCGGCGTTCAGCTTGGTGCCGTTATTCCAGGATGTCCCCGGAGTCCACAAATCCAAATATTTAGAAAGAGTGCCGATGGCCGGATTGGAATACACCGTCATATTAACGGAAGTATTATTTTTATAGTTGTCTACAAAATAACCCCATGCCGGAGCCGGGGGCAGATCGGTCGACGCTGCCGATGCCGGAGCCGCAAAACTTCCAGCGACCGTATTCGTAATGAGGAGCATACCCAAGGCGACGGATACTCTTTTTTTCATTGCGTTCTTATTCAAGGCGTTGTCCACTCCTAGTTGTTATTGCCGCTCCGCATGTGCCGGAGACGACTTTCCCAATCTATCATCCGGGCTGCTCTCTCCTCAATACAACAATTTCTCCTTAATATCAAAATGGGAGCTTTTCGGTCTTTCCATATTTTTTTATACCGCTAGGCGTCAGTTTTAACATTGCCATAACAAAAGTCGCGGATAAGTTTACAGAAGTCCAGTTATCGTAAAGTATACATTCGTAACGGACGGTGAATCATTCTTGAAAAAGCGGAATTCCGTACTGGCAAACCTGACCTTATCGTATGTAACGATTGTGCTCGTTATCGTTCTGTTGCTTTGCTCTACTTTATATCTCTATTTCTCGAAACATTATAAGGAAGAACTGCGAAACCAAAATCAACTCACGCTGGAGAATACGGCCCAAACGATTGAATCTACCGTTTTTCAGAGAGTTCAGCAGCTCTATTTGGATATTTCTTTGAACACAAACATAGATCTCCGTTTATTTAACGACTCTTCCGATTCCGTCATTCCCAGCAAAGTAATCAGCCTACAGGCGTTGCTTAAGTCTAAAGTGGCAAATAACTCGGAGCTCGTAAGTGCCATTCACTTGTATTATCCAAGGCAACGCGTCATGCTTTCCTCAACCTATGGTCTGGAACTAAACGCGGATCAAGGAAACTCCGCCGTTTATTTCTCGGATTGGATCAACGAATTTCGAAGCCATAACAAAAGCGAGATTTGGACGTCGACCCGGCTAGTCCCGAATGACATATTTTCCAGCTTGCCCGGCAGTAACGATAATGCCTTATTTACTTATGCGCATAGCTATTCCATCCAATCCTCGCGGGCAAATAGCGATTTGATCATCGCCGTAGACGTGAAAGAGGATGTAATTAGCGGCATTATCCGGAACATGATGCCAAGCCGATATACAAACACCTTTATTCTGGATCAGTCCGGAAACACGATAAGCGATTCGGATATCAACAAATTAGGGCTGCAGCACGAATCTGATTCCGGAATAACCAAGGCATTATTGTCCGGGACCGCGTTTGGGAGTTTTAATGAGACCATCGGCCATACCGCCTATGCAATATCCTTCCAATCGATACCGACCAGCGGTTGGAAAATCTATAGCGCCGTTCCCGCCGACACCTTCTACGAAAAATCCCATTTGATACAAAAGTCGATTCTGGGCATTTGCATGTTCGCGCTTTTGTTGGGCATCGCGTTATCCGGAGTCTTTGCCTTGGCGAATTACAGTCCGATCAAACGATTGGTTAACAAAATCAAGTCTTTAACCGATCAGTCACCCGATCATGTAATGAATGAGTACGGACTTATCGACTCCGCCTTCGTTAAGCTCAACGACAAAGTCAGCAGCCTGGAAGAGACGCTGCAGGCTAACAACTCGGTTATCAAGCATAATATCGTACTCAACATGTTGCGCAATGGTTATACCCGTGAAGAATTAGCCGAGGAGCTGCCCTACCTTGGAATTCCTCAGGGATACACCCATTATTGTTGCCTGCTCCTGAATTCGGACAAGAAGGACGTCCCGTTCGCGAACTGGCTGATCAATCAGTTGGAAATCCAGTCCTTTCCGGAAAGCCGTATGATTGCCGAAGAGCTTCCGGACAAGAAAATCGTCGTAATGATTTGCTCTCTATCTGCGAGCGATACGCTATTAGAGCAGTTCTCCGACAGGGTGTTGTCGATGGGCAAAACCCGGTTCGATCTGAACGGTCAGATTTCCTGGGGGTCCTGGGTAAAGGACCTTGGCGAAATACACATTAGCTTTAATGAAGCGGAATCTATGATGAAATACGGGTATTTCCAGCCGGAGCTGTCCGTTCTGAAGGATCTGAATCTCCTTGAACGGGAGAGCAGCCTGGACGAAATCCCTCAGTCCTTCCTCAACCGCTTCAGAGAAAAGTTGCAATTGCGCGATATGAACGAGATCGAGATCGCTGTCGACCATTTAATCGGCGCCCTAAGAGAGGGAACATATGCGGCTGATTACTGCCGGTTCGTGCTCGCCAACACCGTTTTCATCTATTCCGACTACCTAAAGAGCGTCCGGTATAAGCATGACGTTAACGAGCATCCGGACTTGCACAATCAACTTCTCCAGATCCGCGACATTCATGAATATCGTACATGGCTCATGGAGTCCATCGCCTCATTCGTCGACCAAATGGAGAAGCGAACCAGCGAAAGAGCTACCTCGAGCATCGAGTTTGCCAAGCAATATATACATGACCATCTGTCGGAGGATCTGTCTCTCGATGCGGTGGCGGCTAAAGTGTTTATTAGTCCTAAGTATTTGAGCAGACTCTTTAAGGAAGTGCTTGGCGTTACTTATACGGATTACGTCACGACACGGCGTATGGAAAAAGCAAGAACGTTAATCGAAGGCAATAAAATGACGATCGAACAAATATCGAATGCCGTCGGCTATGGGACCGTCGCTTATTTCATTAAAAAATTCAAGGATATTCACGGCTGCACGCCGGGTACTTATTTGCGCAACGCGGCTAAGCATGCTTAAAGCTTTCATTCGCCTTTGGAAGAAATCTTGCGTTTCAGAGAGGATAATCGTATTGGCTACGAGAGTACTATGGCGTTTCGCGATTCTATTTGTCGTTTTTGTTGCGATCTGCGGTTGCGAAGCGAGGCCGGGGAGCTTATCTAACTCGGAACATCGACAGTCCTCCGTTCCCTCCGACAGCCCGAGATATAACATCTCTTGGACGATGCATCTGAATGTGCCGGTTCCCGAGGATGCCGAGATGCTAAAGTACGTGGAAGATAAATTCAACGTGGATCTTGACGTATGGAATCTGGAGAACAATCAATACGAATCGCTTCTGGATATGAAGCTGGCTCAGGGCGATATTCCCGATTTGTTTAGAATCAGACAGCCGCAGGATCTTCTCAAGTATCAGCAGCAAGGTTTGCTTGCCGAAATTCCCGCCGACATGCTGGACAGATACGCCCCGAACATTATGAAGGCCATCAGGAACAACGCCCCGGCTTATCAGTACGATGGCGTCATTGACGAGAAGTATTATGGAATTCCCGTCATCAATCCCACCAACATTTATCGCATGCCTGTCGTTTATCGCAAGGATTGGCTGGATAAGCTGGGGCTTCCGGTGCCTAATACACTATCCGATTTCGAAAAGGTGATCTATGCATTCGCAAACGAGGATCCTGACGGCAACGGAAAGAAGGATACTTACGGCTTGTCGCTCCAAGGAATGAACGTTGTCTTCGGCGCATTCGGGCAGATTGTTTTCGCGGACCAGCTCTACTTCGGGGAGAAGGATAACAATCTGGTTATTGGCGCATTGGAGCCGGAGATGAAGGAGGCTCTGCAATATCTTCGCAAGTGGTACCGCGACGGCGTTATCGATCCGGAGTTTATTACCGGCGAGAATAAAGGGGGCTACAAGCATCTGTCCCACGCCTTCATAGAGGGAAAAATCGGGATGACCTCCATGGGCAATTACTATCATTGGATTCAAAAAGGGGATTATTCAGCGTTGAATGCGGATGGCGAAGAAACGCCCGTAGAGGCCACATTCAATGTGAAGGAGTTGACCGCCAAGTATCCGCAAGCCCGGATCGTATTCGGACGGCCATTTAGCGGACCGGACGGCAAACGAGGCTCCCAAGCTTACGATATGCTGATGAATTTCACGGCAATCGGAGCCGACGCCGCCAAGGAGCCGGGTAAAATGGAGAAAATCCTTCAAATATTGGACTACGTTAGCGCCAATCCCGATCCGGACGAGTACAATTCCATGATCTACGGAGTCCAGGGAAAGCATTGGAAATGGGCTGGGTCCGCGAAGGAGGACGTCATTGTGATGCCTCCCTATGACAAAATGTTCAATTATCAAAACGTAATCGGCTCGAGTCTGGGCATGACCGTGCCCTCGAAACCTACGCAACGGAGGGAGCAATGGGCCTCGAGCTTGAGTCTGGACAAGGACGGCATCTACAATGCTTTGAAAGTCGCGACTCCTTCCTTAATCAGCAAGGGTCCCGATTTAATACAAATGAAAGACAAAGCTTATATCTCCATCATAACAGGCGAAAAACCGTTGAATTACTTCGACGATTTCGTCAAAGAGTTCATGGACGCCGGCGGGAGCCAAGTTCTGCGGGAGGCGAATGACTGAAGCGATTCGTAAATCGCAAAGGTAAAGGTTGTGTAGGATTAAGAACATCGAGACACAGATGAATTAAGAGTCAACCCGTACCACTCGCGTGTCTGTATTGTGCTAGACCAAAAGCAAGAAAGGGCGGTGCAAGGTTAACCTTGCACCGCCCTTTCCGATCGATCAAGCGCTTATCCATCATTTAGCTATCCATCTCGGTATAGATTTGAAAGGTTACGCCGAATTTGTCCGTTACGTCGCCGAATCCGGGGCTGAACGGTTCTTCCTTAAACGGCATATTGACTTGCCCCCCTTGCCGCAAGGCATCATATATTCGTTTTGATTTTTCTACTTCGTTCGTTGTGATGCAAATAGTAACCCGTTTACCATTTTGAATAGGCGCACCTCCCGGAGAATCCGAAAACATGAGCTCCGTTTCGCCGACTTTTAGCTTGGCATGCGCCACAAGACTCTTCATATCGTCAGTAAACGTACTGGGCATGTCCGGCATTTCTCCGTAAGTCACCATGGAGAGGACTTCCGCGCCTATGGCTTGTTCATAAAACCGAATGGCCTCTCTTGCGCGTCCCTCCAAGGTAATATAAGGGGTTAGCTTTACCGACATAGATTTTTCCTCCTCGAGTTTGGATGAAATCGATTTGCGATTCATAAACATAGACGATTCAGACGTCATAGAATCATCGGTATAGCGAGAGAGGCTCTATTAATAAATTTTTTTCAACAGCTCCATCGTTTCTTCTAGCGTGAGGCCAAAGGATTTGTAGTACGATGTATCGACTTTCATTTGCTTCAGGATCATGTCATTACGTATTCTCAGCATCTCATCGGGCGAGAATTCAGCTACAAAACATCCTTTGCCCGTTACTGTATTTATCAATCCGCTTCGTTCAAGTTCCTCCCAAGCTTTCTTTACGGTGATGACACTAACGCGAAGCTCCAGGGCCGCTTGTCGAATCGGCGGTAAACCATAGCCGCTTTCTAACTCGCCTTTCAGTATTTGGGCACTGATTTGTTCGAAAAGCTGCTGATAAATCGGTTTCTCGGAGGTGCTCGAAATAGCTATGTTCATTGGATTTCTACTTTAAGGAATCGTTTAACGGCAATTCGATAAGCCATTAGGGTGAGTGCAATGAATATCACGATTCCTGCAAACAGGATGGATGTTTGAAGCCCAATATCGTCAGCGCCGGTCCCGTTGAAAGTGTCGGAAACAAAAGAATTATCGACTCCGAGCCATTGCGCGACTCCGGCAAAAAGCATCGCGCCTGTAATGGATGCGGTCGTCGCTCCGCCGTATTTATACGCTGTCTTATAGTACACGGATATAAATATGATATTGAATATCCCGAGCATGACAAAGCAGAGTCCCCAGAAGCCCATGTGCGGCGCAAAGAAATAGTAGGTTAGATGCGGGTATAGGCGAAACGTGATCATGCCATAGATCATTGCAACTCCAACATGCAATAATTCCAGGATGACGATAACGGTTACCCTTGCTTTCACGATGTCTTGTTTGATTACGGGCAATATCGCGGTAAACATCAAATCGTTCTGACTTCTAAATCCGGCGAACATGTTCGGAATCGTTATCCAACAAAAATAAAGCGGGACGAGAAAGTAGAGCCACCCGGGAACAAACATTAAGGCGCCTATTAAGAAAGGAAATGCGAAAAACATGGGATTTACTCCCAGTTTCAAGTCCTTCATCACTAAGTTATACATAGGTATCCTCCTTTTTCGCAAAATAAATCATGATTTCCTCGAGACTCGGCGTGGTTGCTTTAATATCGGAAGAGGGGTCGAAGTCTCTGGAATGAATCAGTCCCGTAAAGCCGAATGAATTGATCTTGTAGGAAATCAGCCGTTCCTTTACTTGGTGCAATTGACTCTCGCTACCGCTAAGTAAACGATAAGATTCCATAAATTCGTTTTTCTCGGAACTGGCGACGATTTGCCCCTTCTCGATCAGGGTAATAAAATCCGCGCATTTTTCCAAATCGGAAGTAATGTGTGTAGAGAAGAGAATGCTGATTTCGCCGTCGAGTACGAGCTCTTGAAAAATATCCAGCAGATCGTCTCTAGCGACCGGATCGAGTCCGCTTGTCGGTTCGTCAAGGACAAGAAGCTTCGCGCCATGAGATAAAGCAAGGGCCAAGCTGTACTTCACTTTCATTCCCGTCGACAATTCGGCGATTTTTTTGTTTTCGTCCAATTTGAATCTTCTCAGATAGTTGTAATAAGTTTCGTCATTCCAATTCTTATAGAATTTCTTAATGACCTCGGTCAACGTTTTCAGCTTGCTGCGCGTATAGAAATCGATGCCGCCGAATGCATATCCGATTTCTTGCTTCAATTCGATTTCGTGTTCGGCGATGTTCTTGCCCAAAATGCTGATTTCGCCGCTATCGATTTGAACCATTTTCAAGATCGACTTTATGGTGGTTGTTTTTCCCGCGCCGTTGGCACCGATAAAACCCATGATATAACCCTTTTCCAGTTGAAACGATACCTCTGTTAACTGAAAACCCGGGTATTTCTTATTTAAATTTCGGATGTCTAATGCCAGCATACGTTACCTCCTCATCAAATTGTGTATGTTGTATATGCACAATATATCACGAGGGAATGTTACAGTCAATTGTTCCATATATTCCCGAATACGCAAAGACGGTTGCCGATTCCCTAATGGAAATCAGCAACCGTCTCTATTTGCGAGACCAATATAGAATGATGGACGCGACTCTATTCTCTCATTCGATAGCTTACGAAAGCCAACTCCCGGCTATCCGGAGACCACGAGTTCACGTTGATCGTACCCTGCCCTCCGAACAGCTCCGCAAGCAAGCGAGATTGCCCGCCGCCGACCGGCATCACGCGAATCTCCACATTCTTGTTCGCCGGATGATCCGCGGGCGCCACGTCTCCAACCCTATAGGCGATATAGGCTACCGACCGTCCATCGGGCGAAACATGGGGAAACCAATTGTTGCTCTCCTCGAACGTCATCTGGGTCTGCTCGCTGCCATCCGCGTTCATGCTCCAAACTTGCATCAACCCCGAGCGGGTCGAATTAAACCAAATATGCGCTCCGTCCGGCGAATATTCGGGGCCGTCGTCCAAGCCCGGAGTATCGGTCAGCCTGATTTCCTCTCCGCCGTCCGCCGGAATGGCGTAAACATCGTAAGAGCCGTCCCGTTCCGCGCAATACGCCAGCGTGTTTCCGTCCGGAGACCAGCCATGAAGATAGCTTGGCGCCATCGGGGTGATCAATGTCGGACGACCGCCTTCCAGCGGCAAAATGTAAATGCGTGACTGGCCGTCCTCCGACGTATGATGGCTCACCGCCACCCGAGCATTATCGGGCGACAGCACATGGTCGTTGTTGCAACGATCCGCGTAGGCGGAATCGATCGCTACGCTCGTTCGCGATTCCAAGTCGAAGGAATGAAGCAGCCCTCCGCTATTATAGATGAGCCTCTTACCGTCCCGCGTCCAGTTCGGCGCCTCTATCAGTTCTTGAAATTCCGCCAACTTCCGACGTTCGCCCGTCGCGGCGTTCACGATTTCCAAGATGCTGACGACACCCCTATCTTCGGCCTTGCGCGGTTCTTTTCGGGTATTCATTCGTCTTTCCCCTCTCGAGTAAAATTGTCCGCATATTCCATCGTTTTCCTGTGCATTCTAAAACGTATTCGTGCGCGAAGGAGGTGCCCACATGTCCGAATCATCCAATCAAGCATCCAAAGCCGAGGTGCAAACGACGCCGCTTAATAAGCTGCCGGTACCCGGCGCGGACGACGTCGAAATTTCCGCGGAAGAAGTCGCCGAAGCTTTCGAGAACGCCGAATCCGCGAACGATTCCCAACAAGAGTAATCGCCTGCGCAGCTCGTGATCATAGGTTCATCGGGCACCCGAGAGGGTGCCCTTCTCTATGCGCTCAAAACCCACTATTCTCTTCCCAGCAGATAATACATTCTTATTCCCCTGCAATCGCGCGCCCTGCCGTTCTTCCGGTGAACAGACAACCGCCAAGAAACGTACCTTCGAGAGCGCGATATCCGTGAAAGCCTCCGCCGCCAAAACCCGATGCTTCCCCGGCCGCGTATAGCCCCTTGATCGCTTCCCCATCGCCGTTCAGCACACGTCCGGACAAATCGGTCTGCAACCCGCCTAATGTTTTGCGACTTACGATGCGGAGCCGGACCGCAATGAGCGGACCGTTCCGAGGATCTAGCATCTTGTGCGGCGAAGCGACCCGTATTAATTTGTCGCCGAGATAATTCCTGGCGCCTCGGATCGCCGTAATTTGAAGATCCTTGGTAAATTTATTGTCGATCTGGCGATCCCGCGCAATCAGCTGCCGTTCAATGTCCGCTAAATTAAGCAGCGGCTCCTCCGTCAGCTTGTTCATGCCGGCGACTAGCTCCGCCAACGACTTCGCAATCACGAAATCTTCGCCTTGTTCCATGAAAGCCTTCACGGGAGCCGTTGCTCCCGGCAGTACCCGCGACAGCACTTGTTTAATGCTCTTCCCCGTCAAATCCGGATTCTGCTCGGAACCCGACAACGCGAATTCGCGCTCGATCATTTTCTGCGTCAGAATAAACCAGGAATAACCATAGCCTGTCTTCACGATCGTCTCGAGCGTTCCCAAAGTATCGAAGCCCGGAAAATTGGGGGCCGGAAGACGTTGCCCGCGCGCATCCAACCAGATCGAGGACGGACCCGGGAGAATTCGGATGCCGTGCTTATCCCAAACCGGATTCCAGTTCTTAATGCCTTCGGTATAGTGCCACATTCGGTCGCGGTTGACGATTCGTCCGCCGGCTTGCTCCGTAATATCCAGCATCCGCCCGTCAACATGCGCAGGCACGCCGGAGAGCATCTCGGCAGGAGGCTCGCCGAGTCTACTCGGCCAATTCCGTCTGATCATTTCATGGTTACCGCCAAGGCCGCCGCTGCTGACAAGCACCGATCGCGCACGATACTCGAACTCCCCCGCTACCTCCCGGGAGCTTGCTTCTCCGCGAGCGGCAGTGCTTGGCGCAAGGATAGATCCCGTTATTCCATTAATAGCGCCATTGCTACTCAACAGACGATCCACGCGATGACGCGGCCGATACGTGACGGCTCCGCTCTTCATATGCTCGCGAACGCGCCGTTCGAATGGCGCGACTATGCCGGGACCCGTGCCCCAAACAATGTGAAACCTAGGCACTGAATTGCCATGCCCCTCGGCAAGATAGCCGCCTCGTTCCGCCCAGCCTACGATCGGGAAGAATCGCACGCCCATCTTGTGCAGCCAAGCCCGTTTTTCTCCGGAAGCGAATTCCACGTAGGCTTCAGCCCATTGCCGTCCCCAATAATCTTGGTCATCCTCCCGATCGAAGCCCGCCGCTCCCATCCAGTCCTGCCAGGCAAGCGCTTTCGAATCCTTGATGCCCAACCGCCGTTGCTCGGGAGAATTAACGAGGAACAAGCCTCCGAACGACCACCAAGCTTGCCCCCCGAACGAAGTCTCCGGCTCTTGATCGACAAGCAGCACCCTCTTACCGGCATCCGCAATCTCTACTGTCGCGACCAGCCCGGCAAGTCCGGCTCCCACTACGATTGCATCGAATTCCATGCCGCAAGCCTCCACCCGCTATGAACTGCTTTCTCTTAAATAGTTCCATAGCCTTCTCCTTCATTCCTGCATAAGCAGAGAAAAGCCAACTTCGCATGAAGTTGGCTCTTAAGTATTGGCTTTATTGGCTGGATTTCTCCATAAGCGCCTTTGCTTCTTAATATTGTCCTTTAATGACGAAAAAGGAGCCCCGAATCGTTCCGGCCAGTTTGGATTTCTGTCTAGCAAACTTAAACTTCGTTTCTAGCTCCTTGGGTATCTCCATCCCCTCGGACAGCTTAAATCCAACGGCCCGTTTCTTAGCGTCATCCACCGTATACATGACATTCACCGAAAGACCGTCTTCATAGAAGACGTAGGTAAACTGGATGTTTGCTACTTGAAAACGGGACGTTTCCAAAGGTTTGGCCGCAAACGAAATATCTCGTTCTTGCAAAATCCGGTTCACGTAATCAAGATTCTCCTGACTTTCGTTAGCCGGTACAACCGTAAATTCATGCTCGTATTTATTCATAAAATAACGGGCTTCATTCGCACGTAAACCGGCGAGCGCTTCTACTACGGGCGAAGACTCTAATCCTACCGTGGACACATTCTTAAAATCAACGATATACGACATTTCCATCCCTCTTCTCTATCCATTGACGAGACTAATATAGCAACTACCCATTATTATACCCAAAAACGTAGCAACGGAAAATTCTTACTTCCACTCCATTCCGCGGTCCGATAAAAATGGGAAGATTTACATCGCTATAATGGTCACATAAAACGACCATTAATCGTTTTATATACAATAGAAAATAATAACCATCTCAACTCAGGTGTTATCATGTGAAATTAATCACATAAGGAGGAACCAAAAATGTCGAATACGCCTATACTCGAGTCGGAGCAAGGAGCTTTGGCGGCTGAGGCTAAAGGTACTGCGGATTTGTTGAATCAGTTATCGAAGCCGGAAGTCCAAGAAGCCTTATCCTTACTGATCACTCAATTGCCTAAGCTTGCCGAGATTTCCGCTCAGATTACTAAGACCTACGATTTAGCGCAAAAGGTGCTCTCGGATCGCGTGCTTATCGCGGATACGGCGAAAAGCATCAAAGAATTGGCGATTCCGATCGAAAAGAAGGCGAAAGAGTTCGCGTCCGCGGCCATAGAAGCCAACGACCGCGCTGAGCAAAGCAACGAAACGATCGGCCTGTTCGGCATGCTGAAATTGCTGAAAAATCCCGAACTTCAAAGGATGCTTCGATTCGGCCAAGCTTATCTGGATATTATGGGCGAAAGAAAACAATAAAGTGGAGGAGGATTCATATGCGCAAAAAAATAGTCATTGTCGGAGCCGGTTACGGGGGACTGTTAAGCGCCATTTCGGCGCGAGCGCGTTTAACGGCCGAGGAGGCTTCAATAACCGTTATTAATCGCGTGGCGACTCACCAAATCATTACCGAGCTGCATCGTCTTGCCGCCGGTAACGTCCCTGAACAGGCCGTTGCTATGCCTTTAAATAAGCTTATGAAAAATAAAGAAGTCGATTTACAAATCGGCTCGGTACACAAGATCGACCTGGAGGGCCGTAAAGTCGTACTGGAGGACGGCACATCGTATAGCTATGACGCGTTAGTCCTGGCTCCGGGCAGCGAAAGCAACTATTTCGGCATTCCTGGGCTTCAGGAAAACAGCTTGACCTTGAAATCGGTGGCGGACGCGCACAGGATCTTCAAGCATGTTAACGAGCGTATTAGCGAATACGCCAAGACGAAGAACAAGGCGGACGCGACCTTCATCATCGGTGGCGGCGGCCTTACCGGCGTAGAGCTTATCGGCGAGCTTGTGGACGAACTGCCCGGCATTTGCCGCAGATACAACGTCGATTATGCGGATGTATCCCTCCTTCTGGTGGAAGCCAGCCCGACGATTCTAAAAGGTTTTCCGTCCGAATTGGTTCGGCGAGGAACGGAAAGCCTAGAGAAGCGAGGGGTACAGCTGCTTACCGGGCTCCCGGTCACCGAAGTTAACGGGGTGACCGTTAGCTTGAAGGACGGAAGAAGGATCGACGCTAACACCTTGATTTGGACCGGCGGCGTTAAGGGCAGCGCGCTTGTCGCCGATTGCGGCGTGGAAGTGAATCGCGGACGCGCGACTTTAAATCCGTTCTTGCAATCGACCTCTCATCCCGATGTATTCGTTGCGGGGGATTGCGGGATCGTGATCGGCCCGGAAGGCAGTCCGATCCCGGAGAGCGCGCAGCTCGCGTGGCAGATGGGCGAGCAAGTCGGCGAGAATATCGCGGCTTATTTGAAAGGCATCCCCATGGAAGCCTTCCATTTCGTATTCTCCGGAACGTTGGCCAGCCTTGGACGGAAGGACGCGGTCGGCTTCATCGGCGAGACGGGCATCGAACTGAAAGGTTTGCCGGCTACCTTGATGAAGAAAGCTAGCGACATCCGTTATCTCTCGCACATTAACGGATTATCCTCCCTTGTTTATTATTAAAATGCCAAAAAGGTTCAACCCGCTTCTCGGCGAGGTTGAACCTTTAGGTTACTTTGCCTTTAATATGCGCTCTTGTGGAGTCGTTCAATCCTGAAGCTGGCTTATGCGAATACTCTCGATCTTCGCATCTGTAATGTGAAAGGTCATGACATCCACGTAATTTACCGGTTCAAATCGGAAATTATCCTCTCCGTCGGTGGCTCCATCCCCCATCAGCTTCCCTTCGGGATAAGCCTTTTTCAGCTCTTCGACGCTGTCGCCGACTTTGATATTTCGGATCGTAGGATATTTGGAATCTTTAATTTCAATTGTGCTAATACGGAATTCACTTCCTTCGCCCGCATCGAATGTTTCTATTTCAAGCCCCGGATATTTGTATAAGTTCCTCGTTCGGCCAAGCCAATGATCCATGTTTAACCCATCGTCCGCCGAATAAGTGTGGGATTCTATCTCTTCCGCCTTTCCCAGCATACTTTCAAGCTTTGCATCGTCGACAATGTCGGCAAGCGCTATGGTATGGTCTTTATGGACAAAAGCAAGCTCTTTCAGGATCACGTTCCCGTCCTTAGGAATCGTGCCCTCCTTGATCACCCCGGAATCCGTAGTTGGAGCTTCAGTCGGTTTACTAACCGTTGACGTAGCCGATGATGTAGCCGACGATGTAGCCGACGGCGAATCCTCCCGTTTTTCCTGACATCCCGCCAACAGTGCCATTACAAGTCCCGTAAGCAACACCAGAGTTGCCGATTTTCTTAATGTTTTCATAATCATTACCCCTTCAAAAAAGAATTTGTATAACCTTATGAGGTGATTATATGAAAACAATTTATTAGTGTAATAACAAACTCGTATCATTCTTGTAACTAGCTTCATGATAAGGGAAGAATGATGGAAACCGTGGTTCCCGCGTCGATTTTGCTTTCAATCTCCAAGTATCCGTTAAATTTCTCGACGATTTCTTTGCACATGGGCAAGCCCAGTCCCGAACCCTTGGCAACGGATGCATTCTTCGCTCGATAGAATCTTTCCTGAACCCGGGCAATTTCGTTCTCGTTGATTCCGATTCCCTGATCGCTTATTCGGATGACCGCTTCCTTCTGCCTGATAAACGTTTCGATTCCAATTCGCGTGTCGGCCTTGGAATACTTAATCGCGTTATCTAAAATATTCGCGATGGCGTGCGACATCAAGATTTGATTGACGTTTGCGAAAACCGTTTTTCCCAGCTTTACTTCCAGCGTTAGGCCTTTATTCTCGGCTTTGGATCGCATCTCTTCAACCACGTGATCGGTTAACTCGGATAAATCCGTCTTTTCCTTGCCTATCTCTTCCGAGCCTGCCTTGTCGAACCGAGATAACATTAACAACTCATTGATGAGCAGGGTAAGCCTGTCCGATTCATTTACAAGATGATAATAGATCTTCCGTAAATTCTTATCCTCGTTTTCTCCCTCGTATAAGTATTGGGAAAACCCCCGGATGGCGGCAAGCGGCGTTTTCAGTTCATGAGAAACGTTGGAAACGAACTGCTTCTGGTGCTGTATATAGTCGCTCAATTGAATGCCCATTCGGTTTAATCCTGCGGCGAGCATCCCTAGCTCGTCTTTCCGGTTCAATTGAACCTGCTGGAACTGCTGTTTAGAAAATTTCTCCGTAGCGCCGAGCAAATATTTGATCGGCTTAGTCGTATTGCGGGCAATGAATACGCTTGAGAACGTGATCAGAACAATAAATCCTACCGCGCCGGCAAACAATATATATCGGATTTGATCCATGATGTCGTAAAAGTAAGAAAGGTCTTCGACAAACTCGAACACGTAAACATTTTGATAATACATGTCTTGAATGGGTACCGCAAAATAGAGCAATTTAGCATCGGTGACCGTGTAAGCATAATTCCCCTTGAGGGCATTCTCGATATTCCCCTTAAAAATCGAAGGAGTGCCGTCGTTAATGACAATTCCATCCACCGCCAATCCCAGTAGCCTTAGATGGCTATCGTAGATCCGCACTTCCTGGCCCGATGTTTTCAACCTCTCCAGAGCGTTTCTCGCCACGTCCGAGTCTTGGTCTTCGCCTGTTGAACTTTCATGCTTGGAGAGGATTTCCCTGAAGGACAGCTCATATAAGTCGGCCTTCTCCATCATTTTCTTTTCTATGGTCACGAAACTAAAGTAGTCGATCGCTTTATTCACGGAAATAATAATGATGGCAAAGGACAATACGGAGAAAAATAGATAACTCAACAAAAGCCGAGTGGCATATTTCAGGTGGATTCACCTCCAAGCTGATAGCCGAATCCGTAAATAGTCTTAACGAACTTAGGGTTCTCGGCGTCATCCTCCAGCTTCTTTCTTAACCGCATGACGGTCATATCCACGCTGCGGCTGTCGCCCAAATAATCAAATCCCCACACGATCTCCAGAAGTTCATCCCTTGTATATATTTTACCGGGCCTTTTGAGCAGCGTTTCCAGAATTTTAAATTCCTTGGCTGTCAGGGAAACCGGAGTTCCGTTCTTCGACACCACTTTCGTTTCCAGATCGAATGCCAGTTCTCCATAATTTATCAGTGAGCCTTCGTTGAATCTATTCTGATCGTTATTCTCGTATCTTCTAAGCACGACTTTGATTCTGGCAATGAGCTCCCGGTTATCGAAAGGCTTGGTCAGATAATCTTCCGCCCCAAGCTCAAGTCCTAACACTTTATCTATAATTTCGCTTTTCGCCGATAACATAATAACGGGAATCGCTTGTTTCTTGATTATTTCCTTGCACAGGTCATAGCCGGAATAATCCGGCAGCATTAAATCCAGCAAGACCAAGTCCGGCTTAAAGGCATCCAATTCCTTGAGTCCTTTATCGCCGTTCTCCGCCGTCCGCACCATAAAGTTTTCCCTTCTGAGCACAACCTCGATTAAGTCTCTAATGGCCTCTTCATCATCGATCACGAGAATCTTCTTCACTAGATCCCTCCTCTCATATGTATGGTTATTCGTTTATCTACTACCGAAGTCCTGTTCGGATTAGGTAAAGACGATACCTACTGTCTTCCCTTATAAAGGATTTCTTAAAATCATTATCGAACGTCAGCGCGCGACAATGGCTTTTCTCTCTAAGTATGAGTTCGGCTTGACGTTTAAAAGAGCGGGGTCGAACGTGTTACAATAGGATGCCGGTTAAAACAAACGTGCGTTCAAAACTAGCGCAAAGGAATGGTAAGGATGTCGTTCAGCTATTTATCTCATTTGCATTGTCCTAAATGCCATAAAACGTATCCATCGGATAAAATACAGCAGCTATGCGAGTGCGGATCTCCTTTACTTGCGAATTACGATTTGCAAAGCTTGAAGCGGAAATGGAAACCTTCCGATTTGGCCGGGAGGCCGACTAGCTTGTGGCGCTATCACGAGTTGCTCCCCGTATCTTCGCCGGAGCATATCGTTACGTTGGGAGAAGGAATGACGCCGCTGCTACCTATGAGCAGAGTCGGCTCCGATATGGGAATCGAGCGCTTGTGGATGAAAGACGAAGGGATTATTCCGACCGGCAGCTTCAAAGCTCGCGGCGCGGCGGTCGGCGTCTCGAAGGCTAAAGAGCTCGGCGTTCGGGAGCTGGCTATGCCTACGAACGGCAACGCCGGAGCGGCCTGGTCTCTGTATGCCGCGCGAGCAGGAATACGCGCATCCATTGTAATGCCGGTCGGCGCGCCGCTTATTACGAGAAGCGAATGTGCCATTTCCGGCGCTAACCTGAATTTGGTGAACGGGCTCATCAGCGATGCCGGGAAAATTGTCGGTCAAGCCGTGAAAGAACATCAATTGTTTGACGCCTCGACGCTCAAGGAGCCTTATCGGATCGAAGGCAAGAAGACGATGGGTCTTGAGATCGCGGAGCAGATGGGCTGGGAGCTTCCCGATGTGATATTGTACCCGACGGGCGGAGGCGTTGGCTTGATTGGAATTTACAAAGCGCTGCGGGAGCTAGTGGAGTTGGGCTGGATTCAGGACAAGCTGCCGCGTCTCGTTGCCGTGCAAGCCGAAGGCTGCGCTCCGATCGTAAAGGCTTGGGAGGAAGGAAAGCAGGAATCGCAGTTCTGGCCGGATTCGTCAACGGCGGCATTTGGCATCAATGTGCCGAAGGCGCTTGGCGATTTCCTGGTGCTGGAGGCCGTGTACAAGACGAACGGCTGCGCCGTCTCGATAACGGATACGGAATTGCTTCGGGAGCAGCGAAACGTCGCCCGCTTGGAAGGAGCCTTCGTGTGTCCCGAAGGTGCGGCCACGTTCTCCGCAGCGCGCAAGCTTAGAGAAAACGGCTGGATCAAGGACGGAGAGACGGTTGTCGCTCTCAACACCGGCAGCGGCATCAAATATCCGGAAACCGTCCAGGTCGAGGCGCCCATACTGGATCCGCAAGACCGGATGATCCGGCTGTAAGGTTATACTAGAGGAATCCAGGCTTATGGTACGGTTCGGCTTAACGGAGCCTTAGGCGAAATATAACGAAGAAAGACACTCATGTCGAGTGCCTTTCTTCATTGTCGCGTTTTATGATTTAATCCCGAGCTCAAAGCAGTAATGCCACTTAGCGGCCAGCGAGCGAATCGCTCGGCATCGACGCCGCGGCCAGTTCCCGCTCCAGCTCTTGTGAATACTCGCGCTTCTGCTCGTCCGAATAATCCAGGCAGTCCGCCATGAAATTGATCACGGCTTTCCTCCAGTACCTTGCCCAGTCAATGTGGAAAAGAACGGCGCCCGTTCTCCGCATGAAGAAGTCGACGGGTTTGACAGCCATCTCCTCCTCGATTGCGTACAGGATCTCGGCTTGAATCTCGGGCGGAAGAGTGTGCGAACTAGTCGTGACGTTCCGGATCCGATCGTGAATGGCCGTCACGTTCGACCCGTAACGGCGAACAAGCCGCTCCGCTGCCTCCTTCGACAAACCGAGACTCACGCCGGCCTCCGTCATCTTGTTCACGAACGACGGGAACTGTCGAGATCCGCCTACGTCGCCCCCGGATATCGGCAGCGTCTTCGTGCCGCACGGCTGGAACGGCCCACGCCCGGCTTCCCGTAGCTTAGTCGCAAGAATATCGGTCACCGTTTCCGCCATTTTGCGATAACCGGTCAGCTTACCGCCGGCGATCGTGATCAGACCGGAAGGCGAGACGAAAATCTCGTCGCGCCTGGACACTTCAGACGGCGATTTGCCCGCTTCGTAGATCAACGGACGCAATCCCGCCCAACTGGATTCGACGTCCCCTCCGGTCAGCTTTAAATCCGGGAACATGTAGTTGGCTGCAGCCAGTATATAGTCCCGATCCTCTTTGCTCATGCGGGGATGGGCCGTATCTTCATCGTAGTCGGTATCGGTCGTGCCGACATACGTTTTACCCTCGCGGGGCACCGCGAACACCATCCGGCCGTCCGTCGTATCGAAATATATCGCCTGGCGAAGGGGAAACCGCCGTCCGTCGAACACGAGGTGGACGCCTTTCGTGAGCCGCAGCGTCTTCCCTTCCTTGGAATGGTCCAGCTCGCGTAGCGTATCTACCCAGGGACCGGTGGCATTTACCACCGCTCGCGCCTTGATCCGGTACGTCCCGCCTCCGATAACGTCCCGGGCGACGACTCCGACAAGCTTGCCTCCTTCATACAGAAGCTCCTCCGCTTTGACGTAGTTCGCAACGCGCGCCCCGGCTTCGACCGCTTTTTTCATGACCTCGATCGTCAGGCGGGCATCGTCCGTTCGGTATTCCACATAATACCCGCCGCCCTTCACTCCCTCCCGCCGTAACAGCGGCTCCTTCGCCAGCGTCTCTTCCTTGCTGAGCATTTTGCGGCGCTCCTCGCGCTTGACCCCTGCCAGAAAATCGTATAGACGCAGACCGATCGATGCCGTGAACGCTCCGAACGTCCCGCCCTGATAAAACGGCAGCAGCATCCATTCCGGCGTCGTTACGTGGGGTCCGTTCTCGTAGACGACCGCTCGTTCCTTCCCGACCTCGGCGACCATTTTCACCTCGAACTGCTTCAAATACCGCAATCCCCCGTGCACTAGCTTCGTCGAACGGCTCGAAGTCCCGGCAGCAAAATCCTGCATTTCGATCAACGCCGTCGACATCCCCCGCTTCCGGGCGTCCAGTGCTATGCCTGCGCCGGTAATTCCGCCGCCGATAACAAGTACGTCGAACACGCCTTCCTCCAATTCCGACAGCCGTCCCCGACGATCCGCACCGAAATTTCCGTTCATTCGTCATCCCCCATGTTCACGTTCATATTCATGTAAAAGAAAAGAACCACATCCATCCCACCGCGCAAGCGCGGCGGGAACGTCCGTGGTTCTCCCAATCTCCTACCATGTATGAACTTGTTAAAGTGATTATAGCATCTTAACCGAAGAAACAAAAGCAACCGACAGCCGATTACAGCTTGAACGCCATGGCGGCTTTAACCGCCTTCTTCCACCCCGCGTACTTGCGATCCCGCTCTTCTTCCGGCATCATCGGCCGAAACGTCCGCTCCAGCTCCCAGCCATCGGCGATCTCCTGCTTATCCGCCCAATAGCCGACCGCAAGTCCGGCCAAATAAGCCGCTCCCAGCGCTGTCGTTTCATTGACGACTGGGCGCTCGACCTCCGCCCCTAGCAGGTCACTCTGGAATTGCATCAGAAAATCGTTGCTCACCGCGCCGCCGTCAACGCGTAATCCTTTGATCGGCAAGCCCGAATCGAGTGCCATCACGTCTAGCACGTCTTTGCTCTGATAGGCCAGCGATTCGAGCGTTGCACGGATGAAGTGTTCCTTCGTCGTTCCCCGCGTAAGTCCGAAAACGGCGCCCCGCATTTCACTGTCCCAATAAGGGGTTCCCATACCGACGAAAGCCGGTACGACGTACACCCCGTCCGAAGAAGACACCCGAGTCGCGTACATCTCGCTATCCGCCGTTTGTTTCAGCATCCGAAGGCCGTCTCGCAGCCATTGCATCGCCGATCCGGCTACGAACACGCTTCCCTCGAGCGCGTATTCTACCCGGCCTCCGATTCCCCAGGCGATCGTCGTAAGCAACCCATGCTCGGAGCGGACGAGTTCGTCGCCCGTGTTCATGAGCATGAAGCAACCGGTTCCGTACGTGTTTTTAGCCATCCCCTTGTCGAAGCATGCCTGCCCGAACAACGCTGCTTGCTGGTCGCCTGCGATACCGGCGATCGGCACCTCGATCCCGAAAAATTGGTGCTTGTCGGTTCGTCCGTACACCTCCGACGAAGAACGCACCTCGGGTAGCATGGAAGCCGGGATGTCCAGAATGCCGAGCAATTCCTCATCCCAAGCAAGCTCGTGAATGTTGTACATGAGCGTCCTTGACGCGTTGGAATAATCGGTTACGTGAACCTTCCCCCCGGTCAACTTCCAGACCAGCCAAGAATCGATCGTGCCGAACAGCACATCGCCGTTCTCAGCCTTCTCGCGGGCTCCCTCGACATGAGCGAGCAGCCATTTGATTTTCGTTCCGGAAAAATAAGGGTCGATTAGCAGGCCTGTTTTCTCGCGGAAGCGCTCCTCATGCCCTTGCCGCTTCAGCTCCTCGCAAATGTCCTGTGTCTGTCTGGATTGCCACACGATTGCGTTATGAATCGGTTGGCTCGTATGACGATCCCATACGACCGCCGTCTCTCGCTGGTTCGTTATGCCGATTGCCTCGATCTGTTCAGGTAGAATTCTCGCTTGGGACAGCGAATCGGCGATTACGCCGGACACCGTTTCCCAAATTTCGTTTGCATCATGCTCCACCCAGCCCGGCTTCGGAAAATATTGCTTGATCTCTTGCTGCGCCGTACCGACAATGCGGCCCTGCCGATCGAAGACGATCGCCCGAGAGCTCGTCGTCCCCTGATCGATAGCCAGAATATATGTTTGCGACACTCAATGCTCCCCTTCCCGCCCCGCGGGCTCAAAATGCTTCCACAGCTCGAAGTTCGACGTCGTCACCGCCGACGCCCCGGCGCGGAGCGCTTGATCGACGTCGTTCACCGTCCGGATCAGTCCGCCCGCGAAAATCGGAATCCCCGTCCGCTCCGACACTTCCGTGATGATGTGCGGAATGACGCCGGGAAGGACTTCGATAAAGTCCGGCTTTGTCCTCTCGAACATGACGTAACTCTTTTCTAGAGCATTCGTATCAAGCAAGAATAGTCTCTGGATCGCCAGCAATCCGTTCTGCTTCGTTTTCGCGATAACCCCTGCCCGGGTGGATACGATGCCCGCCGGCTTTATGACCTGGCTCAGGTACTCTGCCGCGTATTCGTCGTTTTTCAGCCCTTCGATTAAATCCGCGTGCAAAATCGGTTTCATGCCATGCGATTTCGCCAGGTCGACGATCGACCGGATTTGGCTGATGTGGGTGTCGAGAATCACGATATACTCATACGACATCTTTAACAGCTTCTCCAAATCCTTCACTTTCCGGGCAGCAGGCAATAAGCTCTGTTTATGAAAATTCATGTTGGCCTCCCCCCCTTGCTCCACTGATCGAGAAGCTTAAACGACAAAAAAGGAGAATGACGAACTGGTCCGATGTGGACCCAATTCGCGTGTTCTCCTTTTCTCCGTCACAGATATCAACTTGAGCACATTATAAACGAAAAGGAAAAATGTGTCTATACGAAAGTTTGTCAAGCATTGACATCCTGAATCTGTAAAGTATGATGAAATTAAATTAATTTATAGGCTGCCACGGAGAAGCAGAGTCGGCAGCTAGTCCTTGCGTACTCGCACAGGACTAGCTGCCGGCTTTTTTTTACGTGCTCCGCAGAAGGAGGTTACCATCATCCATCAGAACGCCAAGTACATCCTCACTCTGGATCAAGGCACGACCAGTTCCCGCGCCATTATATTCGACCGTTCGGGAAGCACCATGGCCGTTGCCAAAAAAGAATTCAAGCAATATTATCCCAAGCCCGGTTGGGTTGAGCACGACGCCGAGGAAATATGGGAGAGCCAATCTTCCGTCATGTACGAAGCTCTTAATCGAGCGGGCGTCTCCGCAGAGGAGATCGCCGCGATCAGCATTACGAATCAGAGAGAGACGACCGTCATTTGGAACCGATTAACGGGCAAGCCGATCTATCGCGCGATCGTCTGGCAGAGCAAGCAATCGGCTGATATCTGCACCCGCTTGAAAGGGGAAGGCTTCGAACCGATGGTACGGGAAAAAACGGGTTTGATTATCGACCCCTATTTCTGCGGAACGAAAGTCAGATGGATTCTGGACCATGTCCATCAAGCGCGCGAGATGGCCGAGCAAGGGGAATTGCTTTTCGGCACGATCGATACCTGGTTGCTGTGGAAACTGACGGACGGCAAAGTTCATGCCACCGATTACTCCAACGCCTCCCGAACCTTGATGTACAACATCCATGAGCTTAAGTGGGATCCAGAACTTCTGAGCATGCTGGATATTCCGGCTTCCATGCTGCCGGAAGTCAAGCCTTCCAGCCATATTTACGGCTACGTTTCCGAGTCCCTTTTCCCCGTTCCCATTCCGATCGCCGGAATCGCGGGCGACCAGCACGCTTCCCTGTTCGGTCATGCCTGCTTCGAGAAGGGAATGGCTAAGAACACTTACGGGACGGGCTGTTTTCTGCTGATGAATACCGGATCTGAGCCCGTTACTTCCAACAACGGGCTACTCACGACGATAGCTTGGGGAATTGACGGCAAGATCGTTTACGCCTTAGAGGGGAGTATCTTCATTGCTGGCGCGGTTGTCAAATGGCTGCGGGACGGGCTGAAGACGATCTGGAAAGTATCCGACTCGGACGAGCACGCTGCCGTCGTCCCCTCGGCCGACGGGGTCTATTTCGTGCCGGCGTTCGTCGGCCTCGGCGCCCCTTACTGGGATATGGATGCGAGAGGAGCCATCTTCGGGCTGACCGCAGGAACGACGGAGGATCATATTATCCGGGCAGCGGTAGAGTCGATTGCGTACCAGACGAAGGACGTACTGACGTCTATGGAGGCGGACTCCGGCATCAAGCTGGTCAAGCTTACGGTTGACGGTGGAGCTACGGCGAACCAGTTCCTGATGCAATGGCAGGCGGATCTGCTGAACGTACCGATCGAACGGCCGAAGGTACTGGAAACGACCGCGCTCGGAGCCGCGTACTTGGCTGGACTTGCCGTTGGGCTATGGAAGAATCAGGACGAGATTTCATTTCAAATTCGAATCAGTAGGGATCAGAATTACAAACCGGACCTGCCCGAAGAGATCAGGCAAGAGCGGTACGAAGGATGGGTACAAGCCGTTCATGCTACGATGGCCTTCAAGAAAAAGAGCCCCCAAGGCAAATAAAAAAAGCCCTTCGGTAGACGGCGCAGCCGCCAAGCCGAAGGGCTTTTGATTTTCGTTAGACCAAATTCCAGAACAGAGCCGTATTCGCAACCGTAATCATAGTGAAAAGAATCGTGTTCACGAAGGAGGCGAGCCAGACGTTGTTCGTTTTCTCGAATAGCTTACGAGCGTAGATCGCCGCGACGACCAGGCAAGGAACAAGAGCGAAGAGCAGGATGCCGTTCAACGCTTGACCCGGGTACAACGAAACACCGGTCAAGAAGTCCTTGCCGTATTGAGCGATCAGCCACAGCACAAGCCCGCCTACGTTCAGGATAATGGACAGCAGGTAGCCGCCCTTGCGTCCCCGCGTGTTCGTGTTGAGCGCCACTACGCTGACGAAATAATAGAATAAGAAGAAAGGCAAGTAACGCAACGCGGTAACGACATGCTCCATTTCGAACGTTCTAACCGCGAGAACCCACAATCTGAAGTCCGTTCCGAAGACGCCTTGCAGCGCGAACAGCAGCGCATAGCCGATGACTACCGCGATGATCGCCGTGCACAAACTAGCGACAATGGCGACGGGTTTCAGGCTGATGCCGTAGTGGCTGAAAGAGGTTCCCGCTTTTTTATTCAAGAAGTAGTGGAAAGCCACCATTAACAAGACCACGATCAACGCCACCGAAATTGCCCAATAACCGACCTGGTTCGTCGTCGGTTCGTTGAACGCCGATCCGAGCTTCAGAATCGAAGACGCGTTGTCAAAGACTAGCCACAAGACGAGAGACACGACCGCCAGCAACGCGCTGCCCGTGCCGATGTTTCTCTTCTTCGTCGCGAAGCCGGCAATCGCCCCGACAACGCCAAGACCAAGCAACACGAGGGAAATGACGATAAGGGTATTCATTCCGCCCTCTGATTTGTCCATCAGCGTCGGGAATAGAATAGCCGGGAAGAGCACGCTGAAGGCAAACGCGATCCAATATAACGCCTTTGGCAGACCGGTTGCCGGCGCCGATACGGCAGCTACCGATTCCGTCACGGACTTGCGCAGGAACGGCGCTTTGAGCAGCAAGCTGATCAGCGGAACGAACATCAGGAAGAATCCGACGAGAGCGACTCCGTTGAAGGCTTCTTTGAGCCACCAAATCTGATTGCCCGTGCCTATGTCCGAACGAATGTCCGACGTAGCGACGCCCGTGAACGCATGGTTGTAAAACTTGATCAGATCAGCCGTGGCTGTCGGAGAGAAGTGGTTCCAAGGATGGGTCTGATTCGGCGTGTAGATGACCCGCTCGCCCGTCTCCGATGGCCGAACCGCTTTCTCCTCCACCAATACATCGCCGGACTGGACGGTATAAAACTTGCCGGCCTCTGCCTGTTGATCAGCCGGCACGCCGAGAAACGATTTGCCCGACAAGGTCGCCGTGAAATCCTTGCTCCTGACGGTTCCCTTCACTTCTAGTTCCGAAGGCGTTTTCTCCGCATCGGATTTGTTGAAGAAGAATTCATCATATTTCCCGCCGAGTATTCCGACGGTCCGGCTGCCGTAGGCGGCCTGGAGTTGGTCCTGCGGCGCGATTGCGCCGGCATAAGAGAAATCCGCGCCAGCGGCAATGCCCGCATAAATCATGCGATGGCCGGACTGCAGGGCATTCATCTCATCAAAGTACATGGCGAGCAGCGACGAGAATCCGCCCATAGAGTGGCCGCTGACGGCAACGTAGGCGTTGCCTGTCTCATCCTTCAAAGTATACGGCTGGTCGTAAATATATTTTGCAGCGTCAAACTGGGAGTAAATCCAGAAGGTGGAGAACATCTGAGCCGCCGGAATGTCGGCGGTCCAACGAGAGTCGCCGTGGTCGTACATATCGAGCGCCAACACGATGTAGCCCCGTCTGGACATTTCGATTGCCGGTGCGTCCTGCATCTCCTTGCTATTCAAGTAGCCGTGCGTCGTAACGATAACCGGTCGCGGATTGTCCGGTCCCGCTCCGTCGGGCATATACAGCAGCCCGTGTAGCTGGCCGTGATCGGCATCGAACGAGATTTCCTTTACCTTTACCGAATAAAACGAAGTGTGGAACATCCCTGCTAGAAAACTTCCGATAATCATTAGTGCAAGCGAAACAATCAGTAATCCCTGCGGCTTTTTCCAAAGCGATTTTGCCATGTGCAAACTCCTCTGTGTCATATTGTGTTGACAACGCTGTCATTTCCTAGCTATATGAAAAAACCACAACATATAACCACGCAATATGCGTAGTCAGGTGTTGTGGTGTCTCCCGGTCTCCAACCTACTATTAAATTGAGACCATTATAGCATGTTAAATTTGGATTGGGTAGCCCTTACTAGGAAATTCGACCCTGGGCGAGAGGTTCAATCCCGGACATCAGAAAAGGAATAGCCGACTTGATATATTGTTCCGGCAATGATTCCATGCGATCTCTCCTCCACTCCACGGAAGCTCCATAAATGCCCCAGCTTAAAATGACAGCTGTCATTTTATGGGGTTCATACTCTTCCGTTGCATGTTGTTGCCGCAACATTCTATAGAAAATGATTTCAAGCTGTTCCCTGATAATACGGGCTATGGTCTCGTCGTATCCTCTATGGCACCGACTGGATAAAGCTCTTTGGAAATCCGTTACGGCCACGAAGATATGAGTAATCGACGTTTCGTTGAGCTCGCTTTTCTCGAAGTCTATGGCATTCAAATTAACCGATAAAACTTCCGATAATGCTTTGTCCAACAAGTCGTATATATCTTCGAAGTGATAATAGAACGTCGCGCGATTGATATTAGCCTCTGTCGTAATATCCTTAACGGTAATATCCTTGAATTCTTGTTTACCTGACAATTCTATAAAAGAGTCCATGATTAACTTACGAGTTCTTAAAACTCGGGGATCCGCCTTGGGTTGAGTCATATCATGCCCTCCGACTTTTTAAACAATTGTATCAATGTGTTGTCTATCCGACAAATGGAACGATCTATTGGTGTTCCGATAGATTTCCTGTGGCTAGAATAGAATTATACAACAAGCGATGGAGGTAACAATCATGACGAACGACAACGATATGATTTGCGATTTGGAAACGGGCGTATGCGGAGTAGCCGGGGAAGAAGAAATGGAGATTATCGACTTTAATCAAGCCCAAAAGTCGATTGAAGTGTATTATGTAACGGATCCGATTTGCTCTCACTGCTGGGCGCTTGATCCTGTTCTTCGCCGTTTCAAAGAGCAGTATGGGCACGAGTTCAACTTTCATACGGTAATGGGCGGATTGCTGGAAAAATGGAGCGATACGCCTGTCGACCCGCGTAACGGAATATCGGGACCTGCCGACGTCTTCGGCCACTGGAGAGAGGTCGGGGCACATTCGCGCATGCCGATCGACGGTTCGCTGATGCTCGACAATCCCGTCCAATCCTCCTATCCGCCTTCTCGCGTATTTAAGGTGATTCAGAAAAATAACAACAATGAATTAGCCTATGATTACTTAAGACGATCTCGAGAAGCTCTGTTCGCGTTTAATCGGAATATCGCCGAGGAATCCATCATGATAGACATCGTCGATCACCTTGGACTTGATGGAGAAGCTATCGTAAAAGAAGCCGGACAACCACCCGCCCGACAACTGTTAGAAGAAGATTTTAGCCTCGCTAGAAGCCTTGGAGTTAGAGGTTTTCCGACGATTATTATCATGAATAAGGAAAACAAAGGGGTAAAGGTCGTAGGTAGCCGTCCGTTAGAGTCCTATGTCGAGGGCCTTCGGCAAATTCTGAATACGGAAGAAATACAACCCAAACAACAACCTTCTCTTTCTAACTTGCTTGATAAAGAAAAGCTATTATTCTCTAAAGAAATTGAAGTGATGTACGATATTGAAAAGTCGGAAATCAACGCTTTTGTTGAGAAAGAACTTACGCCAAGCCGTTATCAAGTGAATGAGCTTCTTGGGGAATCCTATTTTACATCCACGAAGTAAAGAAGGGGCTCTCCATTCATTTGGAGAGCCCCTTCCTTTCATATCCTTATAGGCGACGTCAATTGGGCGGGCCGTAGACCTCAAGCTCATAAATTCTTGCCGCAGCGTTTGTGGTTTGCGTGGGAGTCGTAACGTTCAACTTGATATATCGAGCCGGTACTGCAGTCATCTTGTCTACCGTAATACCGCTCGTATTGTTGCTTACGTTCACTACCTTGCTCCAATTCGTACCATCGGTGCTGACCAGGATATGATAAGCTTTCGTGTTGTACGAGGCAGTCTCTCCGCCTTCCGATGCGTGCTTGATGACGAATTGATTCACTTGCTTCACTGAACCGAGATCGATCTGCAACCAACGGTTACTGGACTTGGAGCACCATTTGCTATCATTGTTGACGTTACCGTCAACGGCTTTGGTTGCCGTTTGCGTGGCATTGCATGTACTGTCAACCGTCGCAGGTTTATTTAATGCCAAATTCGTTAGGCCAAATACCTGAAACTCGTAGATTCTTGCGGCAAGGTTCGTGGTTTGCGTAGGAGTCGTGACGATCAATTTAATATATCTTCCCGATGCTGAAGCGATATTGTCTACCGTCACGCTTTTCGTATTATTGGTTACTTTGACTACCGTGCTCCAATTCGTGCCATCCTTACTAACTTGGATATTATAAGCCTTCGTGTTATAAGAAGCGGACTCTCCGCCTTCCGAAGCGTGCTTGATAATAAATTGGTTGACTTGCTTCACGGAGCCAAGATCGATCTGCAGCCATCGATTGCCGGATTTAGAGCACCATTTGCTATCATTGGAGATGCTGCCGTCCACGGCATTGGTTGCTTTCTGGGAGGCATTGCACGTACTGTCGACCGTTGCGGGTTTATTTAATGCTAGATTCGGACTACTTACCGTTATCGTGTAAGTAACCTTATACGTTCCGCCTTGCGGGGTTACGATGATCTTCATTCCCGTCTCTAGCGTGGTCGCTTTCGTGATTCCGTCCGCATTGTAGATCTCGAAGGTTGCATTGGCTGTCGGTGTAATGGCGGCTCTCAACGCGGCTAACGTGGTGCCGCTCCCGACAGTGATCGTCTCACTCGCCGTCCCTCCGGCACTCACCGTGCCGATCGCCGAGGTCAGCGTAGCGGCGCCGCACAGCGCGTTCGCTCCCGACGCAGCCCATTTCGCATACAGAGTCAGGCTGCTAGCGATTGGATCCGACCCCTTATAAGCCTGCGTCAGCGCGCTGTCGTAGTACCAACCCTCGAAGTTGTAGCACTCCTTCATTGGAGTATTCTGAAAAACCACCGTCCCTCCGGACGACACGAATTGAGGAGCGATCGTTGAACCGCCGTTCGAGTCATAAGACACGACCAGTTGGATAGGATTCGCTTGATCGCTACCGGCGAATGCGGGAGACCCGATTGTCATTAACGAAAAGATGATAGCTACCCCCATCAAGTAACCTCTTATCTTCGCTGTAATTCTTTTCTTTCCCTCAAGAAGTCCAAACCCTTTCATCATCCGTGCCCCTTCCTACTACCCTAATGATTTCGAACAACAATATATAGTCGCATCGACTGGCATGCGAAAGCCGGAGCGCATCGGAAGAATACGCAATTGTTGCACCATTCATAATGGTATTCAGAGAAAAGCGGTTGAATGCCTGTTCGCCTCTGCTTGCGGGAGAATTGCAGGAGAGTAGGCGCTTTAAAGGGATGTCGCAGGGTGGTTGCCCTACTTCTCGCTCCACTCTGCAATGTACTCTTCAATAATCCTTCACACGAAATATGTCGCGAAAATCGTTCATATGATAATGATGCTGATAAACAAGTTCTGAAACATCCAACTCTATGGTCAAATCCATTTCACTGTTCAACTGATTAAGTGTTTCGTATAGAGCCGTAATTTCCCCGTCTCGGTAGTCTCTGATTTGAAAGTATCCGAAAGAGACATGAGGAACGAAAAATTCTCCCAATGGGTATACTTTCTCCAGTATGTTGAACAGATCGATCAGAATCGCATAATCCGACTCTTCACACGGAACGTATTTTAACCCAATAATGTCTTTTCCGCTTGTACCTACGCCAAGGGCTTTCATTCGGATTTTATCACGACCATATTGCTTCGCGAATAAACGGAATGCAGCTTCAACCATTGGCTCTATGTCTCGGATTCTTTGACGGATTAACTCATCGTCTTTAGCGACGTTATATACGTTGCTTAATGCATGAATCGTTAAATGATATGTGTCCGTTTCTAGCTTGGCAAAACAATTGCCGTGCTTTGCGAACAACCGATTACGAATAGCGATACAAGCCGACTTATCCTGTTCCGAAAGCTTTATTACGGTTGTGGCTCCATAGAAAGGCTTCATTTCACCACTTAACGTAATTTTCTCGCTTAGCTTATTCGAAATAACCCATGGAATCGGAACCTTGTTCATGTTTGTAGTAAATAATGTGGTCAGGTGTTCCGAATATTCTTCAAAAGTCATTGTGAGCCTTCCTTCCAAGCTTTTGAGTTTATTTGACTACTTGACGGCACCCTCCGACAATCCCGATATGAAATTCTTTTGGAGTGCCAAAAAGATGATAACTACAGGAACGACAGCCATCAGAGCAGCTGCGGAAGCCGAACCGAAATAGGACGAAGTATCGGAGAAAAAATGTGAAATAGCCAAGGTTATCGTCTGATTTTGTGGCTTCTGCATGAAATAGAGAGGGAACTCATAATCGTTCCACACTTTAAGGCCTTTCAGAATAATGACCGCTGCCGTTACGGGTTTCAATTGAGGCAGTATGATTTGATAAAACAGCCGATAAGAACCGCAACCGTCCACCTTCGCCGCTTCGTCAAGTTCCTTCGGGATTGTATTGATAAAATTGGCGTACAGAAAAATACATAGCGGCAAGTTAAAGGTGGTTAAAACAAGGATGATCCCCCAATAGGTGTTAATAGCCTGAAACTGTTGCATCATGGAGTAGAGCGGCACAATGATGCTAAGTGTAGGAATCATCATAACCCCAAGGATCACATTCATTAGACTACGACTTAACCTTGTTTTGATTCTGGCTAACGGATACGCGGTCACAGAGCCTACCAGCACTAGAAGAGTTGCGGTCGCCACTGTAAGAATCAAAGAATTGCCGAACGCCCGCAATAAATGTCCGGTTGCTATAGCGTCTTTAAAATGATCCCAATAGAGGTAGCTTGGAAATTGCCAGCGAGAGGATAAATCCGTCGTCTTCTTGAAAGCAACGGTAACCGCAATATAAAGCGGCATTAAGTGCAATAGCGCAAGAGCAAGGCCGATTAGCGTCCATATCAGTTTCAGTTTAGGTTTCCGTTTCATGTTAATACTCCACTTCTCTTTTATATAAAACTTTATTTACGGAAATCGTAATCGCCATAATAAAGAGAAATAGTACAAGTCCGAGTGTCGAAGAATAGCCGGCATTCTGATTCACGAAATAAAGGTAATTGATTAAAGTTGAGAAAGAATGCGTGCTAAAGCCCGGTCCTCCATTGGTTAACGCCACGATCAGATCGAAAAGCTGGAGTCCTCCAATCAGCTTCAACGTTACGTTCGTTATAATAGCCGGCGACAGTAACGGTAGGGTAATATGGATAAACCTGCTCCATCTACGCGCTCCATCGAGTTCAGCTGCCTCGTAATAGGATTTTGAAATAGTTTGCAATCCTGCTAGATAAATGACCATAGATTGACCGACGAACTGTAACGAGGTAATGAATAAGATAAGGCCGACCGCCCTCCTGTGTTCTGCAAGCCAATCAATGGGGCCTACTCCGAAGACGGTCAGCAAATCATTCAATGCTCCTCCACTATATTGCAATAGAAAGTACCAGATGTAACCCATGATCAAGCCCGAAATTAGGACAGGCAAATAGACAGCAGCCCTTACCAGATTTCTTCCGGCGAATTTTCGATTGAACAATAAGGCGTATAATAGCCCCCATACGTTCTGCACGATAGTAGATCCAATGCCGTAAATCAGCGTATTGATAAATGCGGTGCGGATGTTCGGATCGATGATTAATTTTCGGTAATTATCAAGCCCAATGAAGGAGTAATGCTGCGAAAATCCGTTCCAATCCGTAAACGAAATCCGCACCCCGCGCAGCAAAGGATAAAATACGAACGTGCCGAAAAGAATAAATGCGGGAATACACATCGAGTATAGTTGCAAGCGTGCTGTATATTTATTCCTGGTCATGGTTTCATCCTTTAGTTACCGGCTTTCTTCAACCGGTCATAATCGTCTTTCATAGTAGCTTCCACTTGTTTGGAATCCATTGTGCCTGACAACAGACCAGAACCGACAGTACCTAGAGTTGTAAACATCCCGTTAGGCAAATACTGCCTGTCAAAGTGATTCGATACAACGGCTTGACTATATTGATCAAATGTTTCTTGAAGTGCTCCGAGATTTGTTTGAACACCTTTCAGACCCGCCTGTAAAGAGTATGATTCCGCGACTTTTTGCACGTTTTCCGATTTGGCCAAGTAATCCAAGAATATCAAAGCTTCCTTAGGATGCTTGGATTCTTTCCATATACCGACAGAATCCCGTTCTCCGCTAATTAAAAATGGTTGAGTGTTTGCGTCACTTACAGGGAGAGGCATCATGGAAATGAGAGCATCGGGATTCAGTTTCTTGACTTCAGCAATCGTTTGATTCGATTGGAAAGCAAAAGCGACTTTACCTTTGGCAAGTTCGGCATAGACAGTAGGTTTGTCTGCCGTCAAAACGTCGACATTGAGATAGCCTTTCTTTTTTAGGTTCGAGACAAAGTCCGTTACAGAAGCAAAATGCGTCCAGTCGAACGAGTCTTTATCAAAATCGTCTTTATAGCTAGGATTACTCTGTACAAGCAGCGAGAGCGACAGACGGCTCATCAGTCCGGCAATATCGCCCGAATCCTTTCCGGCAACGGAGATCGGCGTATACCCTGCTTTTTTAATCGTTTCGCATGCTGTCAAAAATTGATCCCAAGTTTCTGGCGCTTTCAGGTTCAATTGTTTCAGAATTTCCGGATTGTATACCACGCCGCTAATATCAATATCCAGTGGAAGCACGACAAGATTTCCATTGCCGTCCGTCACGGTCGGTTTAATTTGCTCATTGACTTGCATAGCCCAAGAACGATCGTTCAAAGGAAGCAGGTATTCTCCAAATCGACGAACAGACCAACCAGCCGTTGAGAAGAGATCCGGCAAATCGTTATTGGCCATCTTCGCCGTCATCAACGTGTTGAAATCTTTACCTAACGCAGACATTTCTACATTAATTTCCGGGTTGTCCTTGTTGAATTGGTCAACGATGACTTGATAAGCATCCAACGTACCGCCCGATGCATTCGTTGAAAAATTCAGCTTTACAAGCTCCTTCGCCGGTGAATCAGTTGGCGATGAACTTGGGCTAGACTGTTCGGTTCCGGCGTTGGAACTGTTATCGGACTCGCTTTGGGTCGAATGATTGGAGCAAGCAGAAACAATCGTCGTAAAAGTTAGGAGTAGAAGTACAAACAAAGGAAACCATTTTTTCTTGTTCATGGTGGCTACCATCCTTTTTAATAGTCTGTTTTATTAAGCTTAAGGCGTTTCGAACTTGCTTTGACGTATTGTTCCTCGCTTTCCTGTCGCTTATATTGAAGTCCACCTAATTGACACCGGTGTCATTTAATGTGCTAACCGCCTTTATAGGACGGTGTCTGGCGTCATTTTACGCTTTGACGCACAATTAACTTGGGATCAACCTGTACGGACTGAATATTTTCTTCTCCAGCAAATAACTTCCCAAGCAGTCCGAACATTTCTTCGGCAAGCTGCTCGAAATCCTGCCCCATCGTCGTTAACGGGGGGGAATAGTATTTCGATATCTGAATATTATCGAAACCGATTACGGAAACATCCTTAGGAATGGAGAGCTCGTGTTCGTAAACCGAATGATAGACCGCCATCGCCTTCTCATCCCCGGATACAAAAAACACCTGGGGTAGACGATTTTCCTCTATCCGGCGGTCTACGTATTGTTTTATCGCCTCAAGATTATTCATGTCATATACAACCTCCAATTGCTCCAGAGGAATGTTACTGTTGGTGTAGCTTTCTTTGATTGCTTTGGCCCTCTCTATATTCACATCGATTTCTGCGCCTAGAAGCAGGCATATCGAGATCAATCCTCTACTAAAAAGGAATTCAGCTGCTTCCATCATTCCTAGTCGGTTATTGTTGGATATGGAGATTTGCGCGTTTGAATTTTTCTCAAAAGAAATAAACGGAATACGGCTTCTGTTGGCTAGTTCTATTCGTTTATCGTTATCTTTCAAATAAAACAGGACGAGAGCATCAATATAACCACCGGATTTCTCCAGCATCGAATTTTGCAGATCCATATCGTCGTAGATAACTTCCTGAATGATCGTGAATTGCCGGGCATAGGCTTTTTCGATCATGAAGGACATGAGGTAATCGAACCACTGCGTCGTATTTTGCCCACGTGTCTTGCGGATAGAAACCAAAATGTTTTTATTCATCTTTGTATTTAAATTTTGAGCATAACTATTCGGTTTGAAGTTTGTTGCCGCAATAACCTGCAGAATCTTCTCCCGAGTGCTCGGCTTTACGTTCTCGGCTTCATTGATTACGCGCGACACGGTTTTAAATGAAAATCCGGAAATCTTAGCAATATCTCGAATTGTATATTTCCGATCCATCTTGGTCTCCTTATATGAAATAGAGTCCTTCCTCCTCCACTACGACACCGGTGTCATTGTGGATTTGAAACAAGTAAATATTCACCTAGAACAAGCTTACCGCAGTTTTGTTATCCTGATATTAACACAGTAAAAAAAATATTGTGCAGGATAACCTTCACCGGCTGCCATCTCGCAAAGGATGGCGAAGCAAGAGGGTAGGTGCATAACAACTTGGATATATTAAAAAGTACAAGTCCCGGATCTCCGGTGAAACCCTACTGTTAAAGGGAGGTCGCTCGTACATGTGGATAGACTACGCGAAAGATTCATTGCTGATAGCAGGAAGGATCGCGACGATCTACCCTCTTATGCTAATTATAGGGCTAGTTATGGGGAAACGCTCTCTGGGTGAATTGCCAGTATTCGATTTTCTGGTCATTCTCTCTTTGGGGTCCGTCATCGGAGCCGATATTGCCGAGCCGAGCGTTAACCACATCCACATAGCAATAGCAATCATATTGATCGGTCTTCTGCAGCGGATTGTTTCCTCGCTATCGATCAAATGGAGAAAATTCGGGAAGCTCATTTCGTTCGAGCCGACCGTCGTCATCCATCAAGGAAACCTATTGGTTCATAACCTCAAGAAAGCGCGTTATTCCATCGATAACATTCTACAGATGCTGCGCGAGAAGGACATTTTCCATCTGACGGACGTTGAATTTGCCGTACTGGAGGCTAACGGAAAATTGACCGTATACAAGAAGAGCCCCAAATCGGCTCCGACCCTAGAAGAGCTAGGTCTGATCAGAATGCAAAGCGACTTGTCCTACCCTCTAATCGTAGAAGGGACAGTTTACAAAAATACGCTTTCTTATATCAAGAAAGATACTACCTGGCTGAATTCGCAACTGCAAGCGAAAGGTGTTCGCCAAGACGATATCTTCTACGCCTCCGTCGATGACAAAGGTAACATTTACATTTCCGATGCGACCCTCGTGAATCCTCCGCCAATTCGGCATTGAATGAAAATGGCTTGACTTAAACCATGGTTTAAGTCGTATCCTATACAAGTCGACATTAACAAATGCAGGATTCGGAGGCCTCCAAGTGAAGTATAATTCCATCGGCGAAGTGTCAGCCCTATTCAATATTCCCGAATCAGCATTACGTTATTACGATAAGAAAGGACTGCTGCCGCTCATCGAACGTGATGATGCAGGTAGACGCTTATTTTCTGAACGTCAAATGGCTCTTCTTCAAGCCGTCGTTTGCTTTAAAAACACGCATATGCCCATAAATAGCATTAGGAAGTATATGGAAATGATTGTAGAAGGAGCTCCCACCCTTGAACGTCGGCTTGACATGATGAGGGAACACAAACAACGGATGCTAGATGAGATTGCGTTGTTGAACGACTATTTACCGACAATCGATGAGAAAATCGAACGCTATATCAAGCAGATTGAGGAGGAACGACCATGAAGCTTTCCGGAAATACCCTATTGATTACAGGTGGAGGCACTGGAATAGGACTAGCTCTCGCAGAACGATTTATTAATAACGGCAATACAGTGATTGTATGCGGCCGGCGTGAAAGTGTTCTTCAGGATGCGAGAGACAAGGTTCCCGGTCTTATCGCACGCGTATGTAATTTGGAAGAGGCCTCAGATCGTCTAGCACTGGTGGACTGGGTCATGGCGAACTATCCGGAAGTGAATGTGCTGGTCAATAACGCTGGCATTCAGCAGCGTTTTAATGTGCTTCAGTCGGATGCCAGAGACGATTGGGGTTATTTCAACAAAGAAATCGCGACCAATCTTGAAGCCCCTTTTCACTTGACCATGCTTTTCGCTCCTTATTTCGCGTCCAAGGAATCGGCGGCAATCATTAACGTCACATCCGGACTGGCTTTTACGCCGTTTGCGATTGCCCCAATGTATTCGGCGACCAAGGCGGCGCTTCATTCTTTCACCGTAAGCATAAGACACCAGCTATCCGAAACGTCTGTCGAGGTCGTTGAAGTCGCTCCTCCAGCGGTGGCCACGGATTTAGGCGGGACAGGATTGCATCATCAAGGAGAACCGTTGGATGCCTTCGCGGATGCCGTCTTCAACGAATTGGCCGGGGACAGCAAAGAAATCGGGTATGGTACTTCCGTAGCCCGCTTGCGTATGTCGCGAGACGAAATCGACGTATATACCGAAAAGATTTATCAGTCAACGAAAAACTTGATTTAACTATTAGGATTGGAATAATCATTCCGAATGATTAGTTAAAAGCCATCCCGTTGGATGGCTTTTAACGTGTTTGCTCGTATGCTTCATCGTCGAACTCGGGCTAACTCATTCTTAGAGCAACTTAATCAGCTCTTCCAGCTCATCGACCAATCCTTTTGCAAGTTCGAAATTTTTCTCTTTTAAAGCCAATTCTATTTTCATTTCAACTGCTTTTTTATTTTGCTCCGTTGCTAAATAATCTCTATCAAAATGACTTTCGTAAATCATCTGTCTAAATTTTCGTATGCTCATTTTTCTAATCGTCTTATCTTCAATGATCAAAACATAATCCATACCATTCACAACAGAATAGAAATCATGCGAAATCATGAGAATCGCGCCTTTATAGTCTTCAATGGCTTTCTCCAACGCTATTTGCGTATAGGTGTCTAAATGGCTTGTCGGTTCATCAAGAAGCAATACGTTTGCTTTACTTGCAGAAACTTTAGCCAGTTGAAGGATGTTTTTTTCTCCGCCGGATAAAGATTCAATCTTTTGATTAAGGATTTCCCCTTCAAAGCCATAGTTTAAAAGATACGATCTGATCTCGTCATAGGTTTTAAACCCAGCATCGATGAATTCTTCCATTATCGTATTGGAATCCTTGAGCATTTCACTTTGAATCTGAGATAAATAAGCCACTTTAACATCGGCATTAAATTCAATTGAATCAAGATTATTTTTGTAGATATCTCGGAGGAAGGTTGTTTTCCCGGTACCGTTCGAACCGATAATGGCTACCTTATCCGTAGATTTTATCTCAAAGTTAACATTTTCCAGAAGCAACTCATCAAAGGCAACACCATAATTACTGACATTTATAACCGTGCTGTCTTGAATTTCATTAGCAATACCGAAACGGATATTCGGCTGCTTAATATTAACGAATGGCGCTTTAATTCTACGCGCTTCCAATCTTTCTTGAAAACTAACTCTAGCTTTTAACGCTCTTCCTCTAGATGCATCCGAATAAATAGTTGCCATAGCCCTAAGATTATTGACGATGTTCTCGTTTCTCTCGATTTCTTCATCATCAGCGATCGCGAGTTCTTGTAACTCGATTTTTGTCTGAAGTAATGAAAAATTATAATCGATGTATCGCCCATCAAACTCTTGGATCTCGGTGTTCTCAAGGTGTAAGATTTTGTTGAAACAATGATTCAACAGATATCTGTTGTGCGTAACAACCAGCAGCATGCCTTTGTGGGAATTGATCAATTTTTTAAGTGCATTTAGGTTATCAAAGTCCAAAAATACATCGGGTTCGTCCATAATCAGCAAGTCCGGACGGCTAAGCATTTCCTTCATTACTTGAATGAGTTTGAATTCCCCGCCGCTCAGGTCGGATACGTTAAGATCTTTTATCTTCATGAGGTTTGCCAGGTTCAGTTGCTTATTAATGGTGTTTTCAAAATTATCCCCGTCCATCGACTCGAAGGCATCCAAAGCCGATTGATACTTTTCCAGCAGCGAATCCATATCCGACGTGGTTGCCATTTCAGCATAAATCGATGTGATTTCATCTTGTATCTTAATAAATTCTTCTCCGATATATTCGAAAACGGTCATTTCTTTGGTTTTGTCCACTTGCGAGAACTGACTCACATGCCCGATTCTGCAATCCGGGTCGATCTCTAACTTGCCATCAAACAAATATCTTTCCGGATCCGTCAGGATCTCGATCAGCGTACTTTTCCCACTGCCGTTTGTTCCGATAAAAGCGCAATGTTGACCTTTTTCAAGCGTAAACGAAATGTTGGTATAGAGTTCTTTTTGCGGAAACGAGAAGGATAAGTTATCGACTTTTATCATAGTGTTACCTTTCTTGATAGCTAAAATGGTGACTATTTTCGAATGTATTGAAGAGCATAGATTATAAGTTTGCCGTTGTTAGACTAACACTGTTTACAAACAACTACAATGATCATATTATTGGCGATTTTTGTACTTGCCGTTACTTATGATAAGGTTCTCCGCGCTGTCTGTAACGGCAAGTTAAAGGGCCATCCTATGCGGGATGGCCCTTTCATTACACGAATAAACCGGAAACAGCATTCACAGCGCGTCTATAGAGGTAAAGACTCTTTTAGAAAGTCTCTTAGCGTCACCGGAGGTCGCCCGATCAGGTCAGCTAAAGCGTCACTCGTTTGCGCGAAGTCCCCGTTACGGCTGGCAAGGAATAAACCCAAGGTGATTGCAATGCGCGCTTCCGGAAAACCTTGGGCAGTCAGATATGCCCGATACGCTTCGTCCGTTAAGACCTTTCGATAGATAGGCCGGCCGACGATATCCGATACCATCGCCGCAACCCCCTCCATGTCAATCGCTTCAGAGGCCGTTAGATTCGGAGATGGACCATCCCAGTTCTTCCCGGTTAAGATCACTTCAGTAGCTTGGGCCAAATCCGAGTGCGTTGTCCAGGCAATCGGACCGTCCTCGGGAACAATCAACTCGCCTGTTGTGACGGCATCGCCTATTAATCTAACCAACGAGGAGGCGTAAAAACCGTTGCGAAGAGACGTGTGGCGCATACCCGACTGTTCAAGCAAATCTTCTGTCGCTGCATGGTGAACCATAGGCGGAAAATACGACGTCGAAGAAGAGCCCATGTGACTCGTGTAAAGAACCCGTCCGGCACCGGATTTCTTTGCTGTGTCAATCGCGGTTTGGTGCTGACTGATCCCCGCATCTCCCAAAATACCGGTTGAAACCAGGAGAACCTGCGACGCGCCTTCAAAAGCATTCAGCAAGCTCTCCGCCTCAGCGAAATCGCCATGACGAACACGTACGCCGCGCTCCTCTAGATCCTGCGCCTGGCCCACATCCCGAACACTGACACCAATCTGCTCAGCCGGGATGCGCTTAAGCAACTGCTCGACCACGCCCCTGCCTAAATTCCCATTCGCTCCAGTAACGATAATCATGTTACTCTCACCCTTTCTTCTCTGTAATAAGTTTGCTAACTATACGGATTTGTGTAACCATATATCGCATAAGTAAAAGATAAGGGGTTGGAGCCCGGTCAACAATCAGCAAAAGGCCGGTTTCGTTGCGTTCCCGACACAATCGCCGTTTTGTTGGTTTTTGAGATCCGAAGAAAGCGTGGTGTAGCATGCCGGTAAATCCAAGCGATCCCCGTGTAAAGAGAACCCGACAATTGTTTATTCAAGCCTTTAACGATCTGCTCGGCGAAAAGAGAAACATCTATTCCATTTCCGTTCACGACATAACGAATCGAGCGGCCGTTAACCGCGCAACCTTCTATGCCCATTTTGAAGACAAATTCGCTTTTCTCGCTTATTGGATGACGGAGAAGTATCAACTTATTCTTAGAAATAAACTGCCGGATGATGCTGCCTTCAGTCCGGACAATCTGTATGTCCTTGTTCAGACCGTCTTTCATTTTCTAGTACGATTTCGACAGTACCTCACGCCGGGAGACAAGCAATTTGAGCCGTTGCTGGAGAACGCCATGCAAAAGGAATTGTATCGTCTCCTACTCCAATGGCTAAAATCGGGGCCTAAACAGAGCGGCCCGCCAGAAAAGCTGGAAGCTACGGCTCTTGTGGTCAGTTGGGGCATATTCGGGTCGGCCCTGCAGTGGAGCAGGGAGGTTCAGGCCCGCACGCTGGAATCGATGGTGGAAGAGGTTGTCGAGGTTGTAACGGTTAATTTAGGCGCTTATTGGGAGCAAGCAACCGGATGAGCATGATCGTGAATATGGCCGCAATCTCCTGCTATCTGCGGAGTCACACTTAGAAAGCCTAATCCGCTTAAGCACCTTCCAGTAAAAACTTGCCCTTATTTATGATACGGTTCACCGCGCTGCTTGAAACGGCAAAAAAGCCTTCAGACCCACTATGGTGGTGGTTTTGAAGGCTTTTTCGTTCTGAATATGGGAATTACTCATCCGCTACTGCTCTGTTGGAGCACCCGACAGATGAGCTGTTGTGTATCTTACATGACCTCAGAGTGTCCGGCAAGCATTCGCTCCTCAGCTTCCTGCCGACAATTCCTTTCGATCACGCGCTCCAGATTCATCACCACGGGAGCGGCCCATCTTCGTCCGAGAACGTGCCCGTCGGGCCGTTATTGTCAAGGAGCGCGAGGCGCACAGGCTCGCGTGCAGCCTGTTGGACGGTTCGAGTCCCCGCGAAGTTGTTGAGGTCCGTACCTGTGAAACCCGGGCACGCAGCGTTAACCTTGATGCCTGTCGACTCGAGCTCGATGGCTAAGGCAAGCGTGATCGCGTTAAGGGCGGTCTTCGACGGGCTGTAAACGGCGCCGAAAACCGACCGATGCGGAAAGTTCGGGTCCGAGTTGATCGTCAGCGATCCGGAAGAGCTCGATAAGTTGACGATGCGTCCCGCCGGCGCTTCACGAAGGAGCGGCAGCATTGCTTGCGTGACGGCGATAACGCCGAACACGTTCGTCTCGAACACAGCACGCACTTCGTCGAGAGATGCAACGCTCGGGCGGCCAGAATTCGCGATCTCCTCGAGTGGTCTGCCCGTCTTTCCGGCATGCGAGATGCCCGCGTTGTTTACGAGCACGTCGAGACGGCCAAGCTCGTTCCGGATGAGTTCTGCCGCGGCTTCGATGGAGACCTGATTCGTAACGTCAAGCTGGAGGGCTCGGGCGTTCGCTCCGATGCTCTTCGCAGCCGTCTCCCCTTGCTCGAGGTTGCGTGACCCGACTAGTACGGTAAGGCCATTAGCCGCGAGATCCTTCGCGATTTGAAGACCGATTCCTTTGTTGGCCCCGGTGACCAAGGCGACTGGTTTGTCATGCATAGTGATACTCTCCTTTTTGCATCGATGTACGGCATTTGCTATATATCTTGGTTGACATGTCAACTTAAAATAACTGTAACATATTGTGGTTGACACGTCAACCATGCTATTATGTTCCTATGGACAAGAACGAGTTAAACGAAGAGGAAATGCGTATATGGCACTTGTGGAAAGGCTCCTTTCAGAGCATCTTCGGTCGCGTAGTTAAAGAGATGTCCGAGCACACAGGACTATCCGAAGGTGATTATGCAGTATTGGATCGGTTAGTCCTTTTTGGGAACGGCAGCCTTCGTCAACAGGAGTTAGCTGACTCGATGGACTGGGATAAGAGCCGATTGTCACATCATTTGACGCGGATGGAGAAACGCGGGCTTGTAACGAGAAAACCATTAGACACAGATCGCGGTGTTCAGGTCATCATCACTTCTGCTGGGAAATCCGCATTGGATGAAGCCCATCCTATCGCGGCTAAGGCAATACGCAAATATTTCCTTGATCAATTAACCGATCAAGACATGGAGTCGATCACTAAGTTGGCGGAAAGAACAAAAACAGGGAACTCAGCATCTAGTGAGACCCCACCGCCTTGACCGCGGTTTCTTGATGTTATACAAGGGTTCAGCTTAACGGTGAAAAATAAGCGGAGACGCTTTTAGGGCCATCCTTTGCGGGATGACCCTTACATTGATTTCTTTTTCTTTTGTTCAGCTATCGTTCCAAACTTCCTCTTGCCTCGCCCAATTCATTACTTGCTCCGAAGATAATAAAATTTTTCCTGAAATATCCTTTTATTGAATTTTCAAGTTTGTGGCAACCATATTATAAAGGTTGTCCCTTTTCCATTCTCGCTTTCTACTTTTATTCTTCCTTTATGCAATTCAATAATGCTATAGCTCATCGATAATCCTAGACCTAATCCGTATTTTTTCGTTGAATGAAAAGGAGTAGATAGCTTTTCTAAAGTATCTTTATCCATTCCAAATCCATCATCTCTAATGATAATTTCAATCCCATTATCCAGTCGGCTCTGCTGGATAACAACTGATATGTTCCCATCTAAGTCGATTGCATCAAAGGAATTTTGTAGAATATTTAGAATGACCTGTTTTATTTTATCCTTATCTATGTAAATCTTATCTTTATAAAAAGGTTGATAATGTACTTTTATGTTTTTACTATGAAAGTCACTTTCCATTAACGCCAAAATATCTTCAATAAGCGCATGCAGGCCTACTCTAGTTTTTATGATTTCTTTTTGATCAGGCTTAGCCATCATCACAAATTGCTGTACAAGATTTTTTATTCTTTCTAACTCATTGAAGATGATTCTAAAATAGTCTTTTTGCTTATGGTCGGCCGTTTTAAAATTTTCTTTAAGGAGCGCTAATAATCCTATGATTGACGTAAGCGGATTTCTAATCTCATGAGCAAGCCCGGCACTAATTTTACCTATAGCCGACAATTTCTCGCTTAGCATGAGTTGTCTTTCTAAAACTAGTCTTTCTGTAATATCTCTAAACTGGCCGAATACACCGATGATTTGGTTGGATTCATCATAGATTGGAAATGAGTCAAATAAAAAAGTTTTATTTGATATAGATATCTCTATATCTTCATACTTTTTACTACCTCCCAAAACCCTTCCCATGTATTCTCCGATAACTGCTGCTTCCGTAATTGGACGATTGCGTATTTCACCTTTTTTACTAGATAAAACTTTCTCGGCATAAGGATTTATTTCGACTATTTTTCCATTCTCATCGGTCAAAATGACCCCGGTTCGACTGTTTTCCATTAGCACTTGATTCAAAACTGATAATTTCTTATTCTGCTTCTTTGCAATTACCTCTCGTTCTATAGAATCTACAGCAGACTGGAGCAATCCTAAATGGTATGGGCTTACATGATGAGCGGCCATCATCATCGAAATCGTTCCGCTTATTTTACCCGAAGAACGAAATGGTACAGAGAAACAAGCAGTTTCATGTAAACAACGGAAAAAATGGTCTGATCCAATGAGCTTTGCGGATTGTCCCATTCTTAATGCCATTTCAATACTATTCGTTCCAACTTTCTCTTCCTCTAATCTGATTCCGGTGGATAAACCTAATGATTCAATTTGCCACTTAATCATTTCATCACCGTACATTTCTAAAATGTACCCTTCATGATCAGTGATACTGATCACAACAGCCGTCCCGTCTAAATCGGATATTAACCTCGTCATAAATTGTCTTGCTACGGATATGGTAACATCAAGTTTACTTTTCCTTTGCTCCAACACACTTTTCGGCAATTTTTCTTTAGGAACTGGCAGATCATTGGGATCCAATTTATGATCCAAACATTTTTGGTGTGAGTTAGATATATATGTATCTCTTGTTTCTATCATCATAATAGTCACCAACCGAAAAAGTAATATAATACAATTGATATTTTTGTCTTCCCGACGAGCCGATTGAATGCGATCCGCCCGGAACAGACGATAGCCTTGCCGCATGAAGCAATAGGCCGGACAATACCTAGCGATCGATCCCGCGTCTCCTCCCTTTGTCTTCAATATTATCAGATAACAAGCCATGATTTGTCTTGTTTAAGGATTATATTGAATTTGCAACCAAACTCGCATAAAGGTGGAGGCCCCGTACTGTCTGTAACGGCAAGCTTAAGGGCCATCCTTTGCGGATGACCCTTTCTTGATCTCGCTTTATTATCTATGTGGAATGGAGGAAGGCTCCAGGAGCTAGTTCATCATCCTAGTTCAGCTACACGGAAAATTGCAGCCATCTTATCCAGACATGGCTCAAGCCCTAGCTTGGACATGTCCCTGGCTTGCTCCGTTGTATAGCCGTATTCTTCAATAATCAACTCTGTCCGGTCACCTTCCAGTCTCTTCAGGATGACGACATGCGGAACTTCCATCGGGATGCCGGCAGGCAGACCGATTTGTTGGGGAACAAGAGGGGTCCCTTGTTGATCCGTGAATCGCAATATGTACTCCATCTTATCCAAGGGCATGATATTCGTATAAGTCCAAGTGTTGTACATTTTATGGCCTCCGAATGACTCGGGCGCCTGCATACAGACGAGAGAATTCCCGCCTACCCTAACGTCCATCTCCGCGACAGGACACGTAAATCCCGTTGGGCCCCACCACTGGCGGACCAGCTCCGAGTTCGTCAAAGCATTCCACACTTTCTGAACAGGTGCTTCAAGAACTCGAGATACGGAGAGATCATATGTCTCATTACCCTCGTATGCTTGTTGCAGCTTCGGGAGATCAAGCTTCTTCATCTGCAGCATGGCTCTTGTGACTCTTTCAGACTTACTGGTGTCAGGATCACCCAGCATATCAGAGAGCTGTACAGGAACGATTTGCCAAGAGAGACCATATTGATCCTTGAGCCACCCGCACACTTGTGCTCGCTCGTCTCCTCCTTCCGAGAGCTTCGCCCAATAATAATCAATCTCCTCCTGAGAATCACAGTTCACGATCATAGATACGGCTTCATTGAACTTGAACTGCGGTCCGCCGTTTAGAGCAACAAATTCCTGTCCCTCCAATTCGAAGGTCACGGTCATGGCCATTCCTTCTTCTATCCCATCAGCGGGATGCCGTTCCTTTCCGTAACGAACGATTCTGCTGATCTTGGAATTCATAAATATCGACGTATAGAATCTTGCCGCCTCTTCCGCCTGCGACTCCAGCCATAGACAAGGTGTAATGCGAGATGTGAGCGTCGGTGACACACTAATCACTCCCTATTTCACTATGATTATCAAAGCGAATTAAGCGTAACATACTTTACTTTGATAATCAAACTGAAACGTGGTACTCTCAAATTATGAAAAGATCAGATCATAAATCGAGCTGCCCGATCAACTTAACGATGGAAATTATAGGCGACACTTGGTCACTGCTTATTATTCGAGACATGGCAGCACTTGGAAAGCGGACCTTCGGCGAGTTTCTCGATGCGGAAGAACGAATCGGCCCTAGTGTACTAACCGATCGGCTCAATCATTTGGAGAGGAAGGGGATCATTGAGAAAAGGCCGAGCGAACAGGATAAGCGAAAATTCATCTATTCTTTGACCGAGAAAGGGATGAATCTAATTCCGATCGTCTATGAAGTGGCAGTGTGGGGCTCAATTAACCAAGTGGATTCTGAAGCTCCCGATGTGTGGTACCAATCGATGAAGTACGACAAAGAACTGGTACTTCGGCTTTGGCGGGAAGCGCTAGAGAGCGGCAGTTCCTTTTATAACGGAGCGAACAGCGTGGTAACGTCTTTGGGACTTGACGGCATTCAGTCTAAGGTTTAACAAAGAGCAATTCTACACCAATTGCTGCCACCGTGAGATCGCTCCATATTTGCGATAGCAATTGGCATTTACGAAGAAAACTTGCCGTTACTTATGATAAGGTTCAGCTTAACGATCATAACGATGAAATGACGAAAGGGAGCTTGCCGCGGCAGCTCCTTTTGATTTTGCTTATTACATTAATATTCGCCTTTAATGACAAAAAACGTGCCTCGAATTGTCCCGGCTAGGCTAGACTTCTGTCTAGCAAACTTAAACTTCTTCTCCTCTAGCTCCTTTGGTACTTCCATCCCTTGAGAAAGCTTAAAACCTACGGCCCGCTTCTTAGGGTCATCAACCGTATATAGGACGTTGACCCCTAGACCATCCTCATAAAAGACAAAGGTCCAGTCTATATTCTCCACTTGAAGACGCGCCGTTTGCAACGGCTTGGCTGCAAACTCAATACCACGTTCTTCTTTCAGAATGCGATTCACGTAATCCAGAGTCTCCTTACTATCGCTAGCCGGTACAACCGTAAATTCATGCTTGTATTTGTTCATGAAGTAACGAGCTTCGTTCGCACGTAAACCTGCAAGCGCATCTGCTACAGGGGAAGACTGTAAACCAACCGTAGACACATTTTTGAAATCAACAGTATAGGACATTTCCATCTCTCCTCTTGTCAGTTAAAGTTTGCGGTTCTTCGGACGCGATGCCCACGAGACGATCGTCAGGGCTGCAAAACCAATGGTGGTGAGTATATGGTACGCATACGCCCCATAGTCCTCCGCGAATGCATGCGATGCGGCAGCGCCAGTCATTTCAAAGAAAATACCGGCGTATGCCCATTCTTTAATCCGCGGAAAACCCGGTACGAGAATGGCGATCGCCCCTAGTACCTTCCAAATCCCGATCACGGTCATAAAGTACGACGGATACCCCAATATCTCCTCCGTCTCGAGCGTCCCCCATTGATAGGTGATATCCCCGATTCCTCCGCTCCCCACCACAAAGGCAAGCAGCGCCGTCGCAACCCAATAAGCAATCCCTTTTCCCCGAGGGAGCGTTTCTACTTTCACGGTTTGTTCCGTTCCCGTCAATTTATAGTTTTCTGAGATTTTGATAGAGTAGTTAGACATTTTATTCTCTCCTTTGAGCATTTATTTCTTACAAGATTGATTCTATTTATTAAATGTATCAAAAAATGATACTCTTTATGATTTATGAACAGCCCTATTTTTATGGATGGTTATTTCAAACCTTTCCTTTACCGTCACTTATGGTAGGGTTCAGCGTAACAGTTAATTGGCGAAATTCGCAATTGGAGTACCCTTTAAACCACGCTGCCCTTGATTACCTTAAAAGGGTTGCCGAATAACTAACCATTGGTTATATTATAACCAATGGTTAGTTATTCTTTTATTATGGAGGTTACAGGAATGGCACCTCGTCAGAAGCTCCGCTCCGAAGAGACCAAACAAGCGATTTTGACTGCCGCAGGAATGTTATTCGCGAATCGAGGTTATAATCGCGTGTCGATGAGAGAAATCGCGAAAGAGGCCAATTGCTCGCACACGACGATCTACATTTATTTCAAGGACAAAGAGGAACTTTTGCACGCGATGTCCATGCCCCCCCTGCTCGAGGCGCAAGGGAATATTAATGTTATTACGAATCAGACCAGCCTTTCACCAGAAGCTAAGCTCAGGGCAATCAGCATGGAGTTCCTCCGTTTCTGCTTGCAGCATAAATCCGTTTATCAAGTTATTTTTATGGTCAAGGGGGTGCGCGTGGACGAAGAGGACCCGGTACTGGAGATCAATCGAATTCGCATCAACCTATTCAAGTCGATTGGGCAGGCCCTCCAAGGTGTGTTTCCAGTACAGCCAAACCCGGATCGCTTGCTGAAGTTCAATCGAATCTATTTCTTCATGTTGAACGGGATCATTAACACCTATTTGCTAACCGACGAATCCCTTCCGGACATAATGAACCGCTTGGGCCCAACTTTCGAGGAAGCTCTCGATACTCTTCTCACCGGCTTTAAATTAGAAATGACGAGCGAGGGATGATGAAATGAAGACTACACAAATATCAGAACACATTTGGAGCTTACGGACATGGATGATAATCCCGATTACCGTGTGGGTGGTCGTTGAAGAAGATGGGGTCACTCTGGTCGATACAGGAATGTCCACGATGGCCAAAGGAATTCTGAAATTCATCAACAGGCTAAACGCCGGCCCGTTAAAACAAATCGTGCTGACCCATGGGCATCCCGATCATGTCGGAGCACTCAAATCCATATTGCATCATCACCCGGTTACTGTCTTCGCCCACAATAAAGAAATCCCCTATCTGCTAGGCGAATGCTCTTATCGAGAAGGTAAAAAGCCGGTCGCCACTTTAATTCATGGAGGGGTTAAAACGTTCGCCCACGACAATGACGGAGAATTACACGCTATTGGCAGCTTAAAACCTTACTTTACACCAGGTCATTCGCCGGGACACGTCATCTTCTACCACGAACAAGACAAGGTTATGCTCGCAGGCGATCTTTTCTCGTCTAAGCATGGCAAGCTACGCAAACCCCTCTTCACACCGAACATGAAGGAAGTACTGAACAGCAGTTTAGTCGTAGGCAAACTGCGCCCTAAACAATTGGAAGTATGCCATGGTCATTCCGTGTTCAATCCGGCAGATCAGTTATCAGACTATATCTCTGAGGAGTCGAAGAAACTCCGAACAGCCGTTGTTTCGGCTGATGGCTCTGACAAACCGTCTTCCCTATGAATTCACCCTACTTATGATACGGTTCACCGTACCACTCTAACGGCAAATATTAAATGGTACCCGAATGGGGTGCCATTCGTACTTGGTTACCCACATTCTGCTGAAGAAGGCGGCAATAGACCACAACAAAATGAGGATGGCGCAGAAATAACCTCTGCTCCATCCTCATTTTTAGTTTATTGCGTTGATGTTTCGGGTGGAGCCGTCTCTACCAGTGAATCTTGTTCACTTTTTGGATCAGCCCCTCCGCCGCGTCGTCCGACGATCTCGTTACGGTGTAATCGGCGCGTTACCGTTGATCGGACCGGAAATCGTGCCATCATTCGCGATCATGCCATTGTTCGTGATCGTGCCGTTGTTCGTGATCGTACCGAAGTTCGCGATAGTGCCGACGTCGGAGATCGTGAACGTGCCGTTGTTCGTCATCGTGCCCCAGATCGAGATACTGTTGTTGTTCGTGATAGTGCCGTCGTTCGTGATGGCGCCAGTGACTTCCTCTGTGATTGTGCCGTTATTGATCACAGTCGCTAAGCTTGAAATATGGAATGTACCACTAACTGTCAACTGTGCTGTCGCATTAGCCAGCGTCAATGTACCGCTCACATTCAGCGTGGCGCCTTCTGCGATGTTCCAAGAATAGCTGGTACCATCCAATGTCGTATCGCTAGCATTCAACGTAGCACCAGATTGGACTTCGATATAGCCTTCCACCATAGAGTCGCTTACATTCAGCGTCGCGCCGTCCGCAAGGGTCAATGTGAAGCCATTCAGCGTGAAATCGCTCAAATTCAGCGTCATGCCTTCCGGAATGGTCCAATTATCCGTCAGCGAAGCACCGCTGATGGATACTTCCGTTGGGGATACGACGGTGATCGTCGCATCTTCCAGATCCAATGCTGTCGCGCTGGAGATCCATGCAGGAAGAGGCTTGACTACCGCACTTGTGGGTGCGCTCGTTACGGCACTTCCCGCTCGACCCATATACTTCACGACAACTTGCAGTTGCTTGCCCACATCTGCCGACGCGATCGTGTAATTCGCGTCTGTACTGCCCGCACCGGTGGCATTCGCATACGTTCCGCTAGTCGCCGCCGTTTCGACTTGCCATTGATACGTCACGCGGCTGCCTGCGGCATCGCTATCACCCATGGTTACATTAGCGGTAAGCGTGTCTCCCAGGGCAGGGGACGAATTGTTGATCGTGACGCTAGTGATCGGTATGGACACCGCGTCAGTTGTTGCGGTTCGCGAGCCGGTAATCGGGCTTACCCCCGTCACCACCACCTGCAGCTTCTTGCCCATGTCCGCGCTAGCAACCGTGTAACTCGCGGATGCATTGCCCGCTCCTGTGGCAGGCGTGTACGTTTCGCTTCCAGCTGTCGTCTCGACTTTCCACTGATACGTCACACGACTGTCTGCGGCATTGCCATCACCCATCGTTACAGCTGCATTCAGGGTGTCCCCTACCTCGGGGGTCGTATTGCCGATACTTACCGATGTTATCGTGTAGTTAGGCGTCCACTGAGCAACAGTCGTGATATCCCCGGCAGGCATTGTCGCAGGTAGAGCAGGGGACCAACCCGTGAATACATAGCCTGCCCTCGTAATAGATATCCCTGATATCGCAGACAAGGAATCCTCATACCGCATATTTACCGCATAATTTCCAGTCGTCCCGCCATTGACAATTCCGCCATTGGGATTGAACGTCATCTTATAAAGGTTACGCTTGTAGTATAGCTTCAATTGGAGCGTACCGGTCGTCGGGACCGTTCCGGAAGCAACCGTACTCGACACGCTGCTGTCATAGGTGAAGCCTTCATAACTCTTCGGTGTTGCTGTGACCGTTCCGCTCACAGGGCCGTTTAACGTTTCCTGTTCGGTTATGGTGTATTGCCCCGTTGTATCTGCCCTGTAATGGGTCACCGTATATGAAGCCGTCCTCTCGCTCCACTGAGCGGTGAATTGGAGAGCATGCGCCGGCATCGTCATATTTAACGGCTTGGAAGGAGACCATCCAGAGAGTACTTCCGTTCCTTTGGTCACATACGGTTGCATGACTCTAGCGCCATAAGGAAGCGTTAATGTATAAGGTTCGGTACTACCTAAGACTTCACCTCCATTCAAGTCATAGGTTACGGGATACGTGTGGCGCTTGTAATACAGTCGTAGAACGGTATTACCGTCCCCTCCGATTGTACTCGACAGAAGTGTGCCAGGAGCGCTGCTGTCATAGGTGAAGCCTTCATACTGCTTAGGAATTGCCGTGATCGTCGCGGCATCTGTTGCACCTAGATAAGGCTCCTCATCAATGATTGAGTATGTGCTACCTATCGATGGGAATCCATACTTATCGATTGCAATATCCTGTAGCAAGTGAACGACTCTGTACGAGATATCCTCTCTAGCCCTCCACATCGCGATGTATGTGGTGTCTTGGCTCGGCATCGTGCTTGGAACGGATGGCGACCACCCCACGAACGTATAGCCAGGTCTGGACACGGTAGGCGTCCAAGTGATGTCGGACCCTATTGCCTTATCTAGCGTTCTGACAACCGCATTATCCCCATAGCCCGATCGGAAGGTCAATCGTCTATCTGCCGGATAGTAATAGACCTTCACCACGGTCGTGCCAGCCGGGTGAATGGTCCCTGCACCGACATTGGCTCCGTTCTTAGTGAGGATGAGGCGATATCCCTGAGACGTGAACTGGCTGGTATTGGTAATCACAATATTCGCATCCGTTGTGCCCGTTAATTGATCCGTTGCCGCGAGTGTCACATCGCCTGCATGCGGAGTACTCGTATATCCGACGTTCGGATTGAACAGGTAGTGTTCCACTCGATACGGCGTATTCGTGTTCGGCGTCCAGCGCGCATAAAGCGTTTTGAAAGCCGCGGGCATTCGGTCAGGAATCGTATACCTTGAGCCGCCTTCATAACTGTCATACCAACCGACAAAGCTATACCCTGGGCGTACAGGATCGGCCGGAACCGTGATTTGTGCGTTATATGGCGCAGAAATCGCGAGAGGCAAGTCCCCGTTATTATAGTAGAACTGGAAACCCCAATTCGACGAGGATGCTGAAAAATACGTTACAAACTCGCGCTTTACTGGGGCAGAAGTGAACGCTAGAGGTGAATTCTTCCATGTAATTGTCAGGGTTCCAGTGCTTCCTAAGGTGTTTCCGTTTATCACTTTTAATGTCCTTGTGCTAGGATTATAGCTGAAATCGGGACTATCAACCTCGACTGAGAAATGAGATGGATCATATAACTTCTGGCTCGTCTCACCTGTTGTCATATCCATGACATTCATCGTGAACAGCTTGTCTGGCAATATGATCGATGTTGCCCTACCTATGAAATTAAACTCAAGCGTATCATCCTGCGGGTACACAAAGTCATAGACATTGTTTTGCGCTCCCACCGAATATAGCGGCCATTCATTCTCATAGATTGGGACTATGGCAGAGAGCATACCGTCACCCAACTGTGCGACGAATGCGGAATCTAGATAGATCCCCATCTCCATATATAGAGCTCCAAGAGAATTGGATGTCCTGCCTGCAGCCGAATTCGTCAGCTCGTAGTAGAAGTATCCCCACAGCTTCAAGTAAGGGCCCGCCTCAACCTCGAACCCGATGCTGTTCAGATCGACACTGAAGACACCGGCCCTCAACACGACCTGTATGCCTGCACGCAACCCTAACGTACCCAACACATAGAACCTGAACTGATATTCGCCATCACCTGTTAGGCTTACGGTATCGCTGCTGCCTGTTCCGCCCAGTACGCGTACAGAGACAGAATATCGCTTGGCGCTCTTATAATTGAAGTCGATGCCCACCGTAAGATTCGGATTCATACTGATGACTAGATTCACTGCGAATTCGATCTCGATGACGCCTAGGCATACTCGCTGGCTTCTCTTGACGAGTTCTTTGCTGAATAGCGTAACCCATTCCGTCTCTTGCTCCAGGATGTCTTGATACTTGCTCCGCAATGTATCCGCGGTTATTGCTCCTGAATCGCCTACGCCGTCCAGCAGCGCTTCGATTTCCCTGGCGATGTTGACTACGTTCTGGGCTGAGCCCCAGTCCAGCGTCTCATACTTGGGCATCGTGCCGATCTCGGCCGTTACCTTGATTCCTGTATACGTATAAGCATCCAGGTTGGCGGTTATGGTGTAGTCCCTGATAATCGGGATGAACCAATACCACTCGATATTCGTATCCCCGTTAATCCCGAGTTCGAAGCGTAACTCTTCCACGAATGTACTCGTCAGATGGATCACGATATTATTCGGATCTCTATCGTCTGTATTGATGACAATATCGGCCTGAACTTGTAGGGAAACACTTACCCCCGTATAGCCAGGAAAATGCTGCAGCCTATTGCTTATTGAAGGTACGACCGTCAGATTGTGCACGCTTACGATTGGGACTGATGCCGATAACGCATTCACTTCGTAACGTTGCTTGAACGTGTCGGTCTGCAGCGCCACAGCCGACAAGTAATCAGCCGCTTCCGTCACGAACCCGCTGGATACCGCTTCTTGCTTGATCTGCCCTTCCAGTGTCGCGACATCCGCATCCGATAATAATGTATCTCCTTCGAGCCTTTCCTGCTGGTAGAAATCCATGGCGCCGGTAATCTGCTCCAGCATTGCATCTGTATAGGCAATGACCTGCATTCCTGCATCTTGACTAATCGATATAATGCGTCCGTAGCCTGCAGAAGTTCCGGTACCGAAGTCACCATTGTAGAAAGCGATATAGTCGCCGACCTTTGCAACCGTAAGTTCACTCAGACCCAATGGCTCATACTTGCTATCACTGTAATTCGTCGTTGATTGATCTACCATGATGGAGTGGTTAGCCGAGTCTCCGTCCGTATCCGCTGCAGAGCTGACGGGTAGTACATTCGGTTTCGCTAACACATTCTCGGCATCGGCGCTTGTGTAGGTGTATGTGTTGCCGTTGATCTCTGTGATCTGTACATAGGCAATATCGCCATTATCGGCATCGCTTGTATCACGCTCATCAGGTCGAACACCCTCGTAGATGGTGACGGTGTCGCCAACTTGAATGTCCGTACTCCCGCTATAAGTGAACGTCCCGTTCGTATCGATCGTGGATTCCAAATCTGTCTCGCTTTCGCCAACGCTCGCGAAGAGTACTGGAATCGAAGCGGAAGCAACCAGCGTGCCAATGTGTGCCATGTTCGAGATGTCCGAGAAAGATAGATAGATCATGTCGGCATTCAGAGCTACATTCACGATCTCTTGCTTAGCGATGCTAAAAATATAGATCGTGGTCGTGTCGTCTTGTCCCGTGTAGGAAAGATTCGTATCCGTCAACGTGATGCGGTACGTGTGTCCTTCTTTGAATTGGCCATCTTGGGCAGCAACAGTGAATTGACCGCCTTCGCCGGTTACTTCAATACCCGCAAATTCAGGATCGGCCAGTGATTCGAACGTCAGTCCCGCTTTGACTTGAGCTGCCGTCATGCTGCTTGTCGCATCTCTCACCCCGACGGTGAAGCTAGGTGCTTGATCTAGTACGGTTACGCTTGGAATGCTCTGAACTGCATCTTCGATGCTTTCAATATACTTGGCATACAGCGTCATATTGCCGCTCGCGACAGCATCGCTCTTCAACACTTGAGTAAGGCCTCTATCTGTAAACCAACCTTGGAAGATAGATCCTACCTTAAGAGGCGCCGGGAGATTATTCAGCGGTGCACCTTGAGACAGCGTAAGGTTATGAACAGCGGAGCCACCATTGGTCTCGAACGTAATGGTATAGTTAACAGTGCCCGGTCCGCTGCCGCTTCCAGGGTTCGATCCTCCATTCGTTGGCGTTGGAGTTGGCGTTGGTGTCGGTTCTGCCGGTTCGGTTGGTTCCGTAGCGGCAGCTGTCTTCACAACCTCGTTGCTGCGCATGGCGAGCGTAGCTGCCACCGCACGATTCGCCTTGGATTGTGGGTTGTAATTGCCGTTAGCATCTCCCGAAAGCAAGCCGGCCTTCCAGAGCTTGACGATAGCATCAACCGCCCATGGAGAAAAGTTGGATAGGTCTTTCGGTTTCGTCGTTACGCTGGCGTTCGTCTGATAAGGGATATTATAGACCTCGAAAAACCGCAAAGTCAGCGCTGCCATTTGTTCTCTTGTTATCGCCGTGCCCGGCATGAATCTATGGTTACCCGTGCCGCTTGTTATGCCTTTCTCAACGGCCCATTGCACATAAGGCGCGTACCAACCGTTCGGCTTCACATCTGTGAATGCAACATTGTTGTATTGGCTTACATCGACTCCCGCCATACGCCCGAGTACAGTCACATACATGGCACGATTCATTGTCCCATCGGGCGAGAAGCTATCGTTACCTGTACCGCTGAATATTCCATTCATTTGAACATACGTGGCCGCGTTATAGAACCAGTCCGTAGGTTCAACATCCTTGAAGGAATTGGAAACGGATTGTTGCGTGTCGGATCCGTTCGCAGCGGCTACCCTTGTATTCGGTGACATGTCATTCCAATTAATAGTCGACGGCGTGCCGACAGCATCGGTCTCCGCAGCGAAAATCTGAGACGGAATTAGCGTTACGAGAATCGTGAACGTTAGCAATAGACTTAATATACGTTTATACAAAGCGTGTTCCCTCTCCCTATCTTTCATCCATATCTTTCCTCTCTCGATCAATTCAGGAACAATTGGCTTCAACGTAGCACGACTGGTCTAAACAAAGTCTAAACAACTCGCGTTCTGCGTAGGATTTTGTCAATCTATGTCCATAGAAATGAATAAGAGCATCCCTCAGTCATTGAAGATGACTAAAGGATGCTCCTCTTGGAAGACAACGGTTAATTTATATTCAGCAATCTCCTGGCTGTGTCCTTCGGCTCCATTCCGAACTCGGTCAGCAGCATCGTCCTCAACGCCTCATATTGCTTGATCGCCGAGATGCGGTCTTTTCCCGAAACCAGTACGTGAATCAGCCGTTCATGAATGTACTCATTCAGCGGATCGTGCATAAGCGCCTTTCGCAACAGTTCCGCAGCGGCATCATATTGCCCCTTCTCCTTCTCACATTCATGGAGGTGAAGCAACATCGCGACGAAATCTCTTTCCAGACGAATTCGCGTCGGCTGTGCCCATTCGTACGAAGTGCCCGCCATATAGCCCTCGCCATATAATTGAACAAGCTCACCTGCATAGTCACGCAACATCATGTCAGTTACCTGCGTCCCGGCGGCCAGCAAACGATTCCAATTATCTAGATCGCAGTCTAATCGGCTCATATCGATACGGTAACCGCCTTCTACGTGCTGGACGATGCCTTCAATTCCGATTTGATTGAAAGCTTTTCGCAAATAGTGAGTCGTTGTATTAAACTGCGCCCCTGCCCGGTCTACCTCTACCTCTCCCCACAAAGCTTCGAGGATCCGATCCCTGCTCACCGCTTCGCCGCAATGGTGAAGGAGAAAGGCCATCAACTCCTCGGTTTTGGATGTCCGCCACTTGACCGCAGCGCCGTTCTCTATCTCCACGCGCAACCGCCCAAAACATCGAATCCTAATGAATGGATGCGAGTCATACACAGGGAACTCTTGCAGGACGCGACGCGCATAACTTGACACATCCGTCGATCCCGCATTTTTGTCTCCATACGACTGAACATATATAGACAACAGCTCCGCCATCGCCGAGCCTTCATCCACAAAGCTGCGAATGAACCCTTGAGGTTCGGCGAGATGCAGCGCGGTAGCCAGCTTCGCGAGTGCCGGCTCGATCCGACCGTCGCGATATAACGTCAAGCTTAGTAATATTAGGATGCGAATACGGTCCCGCAAGCGGTCTTCCTTCGTCAACAGATGGTACAGTCGCTCCGCGAGCGATAGCGCCTGTTCGAATTGTCCGCATGCGGCCAGCACGCGAACATAGGCCAGCTGCTCGGATACTTTGTCCAGCGTTACTTCGTCCGAATGCGACATTCCGCATTGCTTCAACCACATCCGAGCAGAATCCATATCACCTTGGCGCACCATGAGGCTTGCCTGTTCCGCTTCGATTTTGCAAATAAAAATATTATAGTCGGGCGAATCGATCTTCAGCTTAAGTTGTTCTAGCAGCGTCGCGGCTTCCAGAGAATTGCCTTTCGCTTGCTGAATTCTCGAGGCAGCCACATCCAGTTGATACAAATTGCGAGGAACCGGCGCAAGTCCGTCGGCGCGCTTAATGCGGTTCATCCAATCTTCCGCTTCCTCTAACCGATTCCACTCATATAATAGCTTGGCATATGAAGCATACATCGGCGTCGCATACGGATGGTTAACGCGATCCCGCCAATGGTCCATCATTCTCATCAAAAATTGCGCTGTACCCTGACAGTCGTTAATATAGCTTAGATGGTCATCAAACTCATCCCCGTAATAATGTCTATTATTGCCGCCTTGCATAAACAAGTTATGCTCCGCTGCAAACTCATCCCCGAGGATAAAATATTCAGCCGTACCGACAAGGTCTTTGGTAATATAGGCAGCAGAAGCGCAAATATAATAGATTTCTCCCAATGTCTCACGCCATATATCAACGGCTATATGTTCCTTCATCGCTTCGAAACGGATACGAAGCCGTTCGGCTCGATCCGGGATATCGCGGAACTGCCGAACCCCGATCATCCCATACAAACAAAAAAGCTCAACGAACGGTCGATTCGACACATATTGCTCCGGCACTTGCGTCACCCAGCGAGCAACTACGACATTTTTGCGACTAATTAGAAATTCATGCAAATTACCCTCGATCAGGCGAACGACGTCATCATATTGCCGTCCTGTCAAAAAATGCTCCACCGCTTCTTCGTCAAAGCCATTATTTTCAAACCACCGCGCGGCACGCACGTTGGCCTGATCCCACAGCTCAGGCGCTGTTCGAGCGAGCATCGACTGCAGGAAATCAGACAGCAGATGGTGATAGCGATACCAGTTGCGATGATCGTCCAGCGGAATGATGAATAGCTGAAGCCGCTCCAGTTGTTCCAGCTGTTGCTGACCTCCCGCTATACCGGTAACCGCCTCGCATAGTGCATAATTCATCTGACTTAACACGGAAGTTTGCAGCAAAAAATCGCGCACTGCCTCCGGCAGATCGCGAATGACTTCCTCCAGTAAGTAATCGGATATGTGCTGCTGATAGCCGCTGAATTGACTGATCGATTCGGCTATATTGCCGCTCCGTTTCAGCGAGATAGCCGCTAGCCGTAAGCCGCTAATCCAACCTTCAGTTTGGTCGTACAGCATATTGATCTGCTTCGCCGACAGTTTCAATTCAGTCGTCTCTCGGAAGAAATCGGATACTTCCTCCGGCCGGAACCGCAATTGCTCAATCGTAATCCGCTGCATCTCACCTTTCGCAAGCAATCTTGCCGTCGGGAAAGGGAGGTCGTTGCGGCTTGCGATATATAAATGAATATGGGCAGGGAGGTATTCGAGCAAGTAGTTCATCGATTTCTGAATTGCCGGCATCGTCACCAGATGATAATCGTCAAACATGATAGCCAGCTCGCCCGACAGTTGATTCAACTCGTTCAGCAGCGCAGTCATTGCCGGCTCCATCGATACGGAAGATGCAGAGTGCCCTTGCACCAGCAGCGGCCAAACGGTCAAGCCAAAGCCGTCAACACGATTCTGGATCGAAGCGATCACTATGTTCCAGAAATTAATCCAATCATCGTCCTGCTTGTCCAGTGACACCCATGCGACAGGCTTACCGCTTTGTTTGGCCCATTTACTTAACGCCGATGTTTTCCCATAACCGGATGGAGCGAATAAGAGCGTCAGCTTCGCGTCCATGCCCTCATGAAGCAGCCGAAGCAGATCCGTACGTGTAACCAAGGTATGCCGTTCATAAGGGATGTGCAGCTTTGTTTCGGCAATCATCGATAGCCCTCCAAAAATAAGACAGAAAATGAGTAATTAGGAATAACTTCGACATTCAAGACATAAATTCCTATGCTTCGTTGGGCAAACATCTGTCTCGGTATATTGTGAAATACATCGTCTCATACCGTACGCCCCGAATTTCGTTCTATTTATGGTACGGTTCACCTTAGCGGTCATAACGGCGAAAAAGGCAAGGGAGCTGCCTAGGCAGCTCCCTTATGGTTGCTATTATTCTGACGCTGTCGCCCTCTCACACCCGCCTTTTATACGCCCTCATTGCAAAGAAATAGGATACGAGCAAAATCCCGACGCACCACGCAAGCGCGGTCCATATTTCATTGCCTACCGGCTGACCTGACAATAACGCACGGATGGCGTTCACGATCGAGGTCACCGGCTGGTTCTCGGCGAAGGCGCGAACGACCTTCGGCATCGAATCGGTCGGCACGAACGCCGAGCTGATAAACGGCAGGAAGATAAGCGGATAGGAAAACGCGCTTGCACCTTCCACGGTTTTGGCAGATAGTCCGGCAATTGCCGCGACCCAAGTTAAGGCCAGCGTGAACAACGCGAGTATGCCGGCTACGGCAAGCCATGGCAGTATTCCGGCGGACGAACGGAACCCCATAACCAACGCAACGAGAATGATGACGATTACCGATATGGCGTTGGATACAAGAGAAGTCAGCACATGCCCCCAAAGCAAGGCGGAACGTGAAATCGGCATGGTGTGAAACCGCTCGAATATGCCCCTCTGCTTATCCATAAACAGGCGATAAGCCGTATAGGCTATTCCGCTTGC
>NZ_QRDY01000014.1 GCF_003386205.1 Cohnella lupini | reverse complement strand
TCACGATCGACACCCTTGTCTTAAGCTAATGACTACTACTGCCTTCGCCATTCGGGACTTGAACCCTAAAGATAGCGCCCATGCTGGGCGCACATAAAGAGGCTTCATCGCGTGCGATGAAGCCTCGACCGACAACGTACCGCTTTCAACATTCCGCCTTCTAGTCGAAGCTTCAAGCCCCTGCCTGATTACCCGAGCTTACTTCTGGCACCCCGTCGCACGGATGACCATGTCGACTCCGGCCTCCCCGTCGATGGACAGGAGGTTCCCGGTTATTCGCGGCTCGCCAATGATGCCCTTTATCATCCAGCTAACAGAATGATCGCATCGAATATGGTACGTCCCATTGCGATCCGGCCTCAGTACGGCCTGTCGGATTCGCCCGTCCTCCCACGCGATATCCACCGTGACGCCGCCGCGCGCCCGAAGTCCTCGGACTTCGCCGTTCGGCCAAGCTTTCGGAAGGGAGGGAAGCAAGTGAATCGTCTCCCGATGACTCTGCAGAAGCATCTCGGCGATCCCGGCCGTTCCTCCGAAGTTGCCGTCAATCTGGAACGGCGGATGGTTATCCAGCAGATTCGACAACGTCGAGTGGGCCAAGAGCGCCGTCAAGTTGGTATGAGCCTCTTCCGCGTCTTGCAATCTAGCCCAGAAGTTGATGATCCATGCCCGGCTCCAGCCGGTATGTCCTCCCCCGTGCTCGAGGCGGCGCTCCAGCGTTCGGCGCGCGGCAGCGCTTAGCTCCGGCGTCTCATCGGGGGTAATCTGGGATCCCGGATGCAAGGCGAACAGATGCGAGATGTGGCGATGCCCCAGCTCGATCTCCTCGTAATCCTCGAACCACTCCTGCAGTTGGCCGTGACGCCCGATACGGGGACGCGGGAGCTTGCCGATCGCTTTCCGCAGCTCGGCCAGAAAATCATCGTCGGCTTGCAGCTTTTCTCCAGCGGCAAGACAAGCCTGAAACAGCTCGCGCGCGATCTGGCTGTCCATGGACGGCCCGTAGCACAGCACGCCCGTTTCTCCGTTCGGCAGGCGATACGTATTCTCGGGCGAGACGGAAGGGCAAGTGACGAGTTCTCCTCCCGGAAGCTCCACCAGATAATCGAGCAGGAAGACGGCCGCCTCCTTCATCATCGGGTAAGCGTTCTGCAGGAAAGCCGTGTCCTCTCCGAATCGATAGTGCTCCCAGAGGTGAAGGGACAGCCAGGCAAGGCCGAGCGGCCAATAGGTCGACGACATCCAAAGATCCTGCGGCGCGGTGTCCGCCCAAATATCCGTATTGTGGTGAGCGGCGCTCCCCCGGCAGTCGTACATCGCCCGAGCGGTTCGGCGTCCGTTCGGAATCATGCGCTCGACTAGCTCGAAGAGAGGTAGGTGACATTCGGACAAGTGGCAGCTCTCGGCTGGCCAGTAATTCATTTGAGCATTGATATTGATAGTGAATTTGCTATCCCAAGCCGGAAGCATATCCTTGTTCCATATGCCCTGTAAATTCGCGGGCAGCGATCCTGGCCGGCTCGAGGCGATCAGCAAATACCTGCCGTAATGAAAATACAATGCCGCAAGTCCGGGATCATCGCGTCCCGCTTTCACGTTATCGAGTCGTTTCGAGGTTTCTTCGTTCTTCAGGCTTGACTCGCCGCCGAATCGCAGCGTGGTTCGGTCGAACAGATTACGATAATCTTCCGTATGCGAAGCTATCAATTCCGGATAGGACGCTTCGGCGACGCGCTTGGCGTTGCCGAGAGCCGCCGAATCGGGATCCGGTTCGCGAAAATCAGTCGCCGCGGCCACGACCAGCATAACGGCGTCGGCATTCGAGACGACGAGGTGCTCACCGATCGTGCGCATGAGTCCCCCTTCCGGCTTGCAAGCGAGCACTCCGCAATACCGGACGCCCCCGCCGCTATCGCCGCTCATCACGATGGAGTTTCCGCCTTCCGTTCGAATACGGTCAACGTAGCGGAACCCCCCGCGTCCCATTCTGGCGGTAAACGAAATTTGGCTTGGGGCATCCGCGGTCAGTCTGATCACGATCGCATTATCCGGATAGCTAGCGAAGATTTCGCGGCTGAACTTTACTTCGCCCGCGGTGTAGGAAATATGAACGACAGCCTCCGACAAGTCCAGTCGTCGCTCATAATCCGTAATCTCCTTCACGTGATCGAAGTTTACCAGCAGGTCGCCCAGCGGAACATAATGACGCTGGGATTCGGGAATAGCGGTCAGGGCCACCGAAGCAAGACGCTCGGCCTCCTGCAGCTTTCCCTCGAATATAAGCCTGCGAATTTCCGGCAAATTCGACAGAGCGTCCGGGTTATGTCGATCCCTTGGCCCCCCGTGCCATAAGGAATCCTCATTCAATTGTATGCGTTCCGCGCAGGGATCGCCGAATATCATCGCACCAAGGCGCCCGTTCCCTATCGGCAACGCTTCTTCCCATTGTCGTGCGGGAGAGCGATAAATCAACCTGTCTTCGTACTCGCGGATGTGCTCCTTCATACGCTCAATCCCTTCGTTCATGATAATTACTGACCGCCATCCCGGTAAGAGCCCGGAGTAGTACCCGCGTATTTTTTGAACACCTTCGCGAAATAGTGCTTGGTGTCAAAGCCGACCTGCCGGCTAATCGCGCATACGGTCAGATGAGGCTGCGCTATTAGCAGCTTTTGCGCCTCGCGGATCCGCAACGAGTTCAAGTAATTGACGAAGGTGTCTCCCGTCTCCTTCTTGAACAAGCTGCTGATATAATTCGGATGGAGATTCATTCGGTTCGCGAGATGATCGAGGGACAGATCGTTCATGTAATTCTTCTGCAGGTACGCCAGAATCCGTTCGGCGTGCCGGCTATATTCGGAATCCGATACGGCGGGCAGCTCTGCCTGCACGCGAGACAGCAAGGCTGCTATCTCCTTCTTGTCCACGGGCTTCAGCAAATAATCCACCACGCCAGATCGGAGTGCTCTTCGGACATATTCGAACTCGTCGTAACCGGTAAGAATGATAAAACGATCGCATAAATCTTCCACTCTAGCCTCTTCTATTAATTCAAAGCCGTTCTTCTCCGGCATATTAATATCCGTTATCGTTATGTCGGGCATAAAGCGCTTCATCGTCTCCAATGCCTCGGGGGCATTAAAGGCCGCGCGTATGTCCGTACCGGCGGGAGAAACCTCTTCGACGACTTTAACCAATCCGTTCAGAATCAAAGGCTCGTCGTCCACGATTAATATCTTCAACGTCCGCCACCGCCCTTTTCGTGATGATGATCCGCAAGCAGGTTCCCTTGCCCGGCTCGCTGAAGACTTCCAGTCGGGATTGTCCCCCGAAAAAAGCTTTGACTCTTTCATTCACGTTTCTCAACCCAACGCCTGCTGGCTCTTCCGACTTCCTATGCTCATCTTGCTTGGATAGCCGTTCGCGCAGCTCGATAAGTTTCTCCGGCGGAATCCCGTTGCCGTTGTCGGATATGTCGATCGTAACCTCCCTTGCCGATTCCGTGGCCTGCAGCCGAATATGAACGGGGCGAAGGACGGCGGAGGCGCCATGTACGATTCCGTTTTCCAGTAGAGGCTGCAATAGGAACCTAGGGCAGGCCAGGCGCTCGGCATCGAGATCAACGTTGATCTCATAGGTCAATCTGCTTTGCAGACGCATTTTGTGAATTTTCATATAAAAGGAAACCATTTCGATTTCCTTCGCAAGAACCGTCTCCTCCCGCTCGGAAGACAAGCTGTAGCGCATCAACTTCCCGAACCAGAAGGAAATATCCGCGACCTCCTTGTCGTTGTTGGCTTCGGCGACCATTCGGATCGTCTCGAGCGTATTGTAGAGAAAATGAGGCTTGATCTGAGCCTGCAGCACCTGGTAAGCCGCTTCTTTGTTACGCAGCTCCGCGCGATGGACGTTGTTGATTAGTTCGTCCATTCTACGAACCATGGAGTTATAGGTGGTAATCAGGAACCCGATTTCATCCTTTTCGAACTTACCGCTCTTGATGGTGAGCTGCCTTAAGTTATCGTCGTTCAAAATGCGCATGTGCCGAGCCAGCCTGAGGATTCGCTTCGTTACCGTAGAAGCCAACACGTAATAGGCGATAGATAAGGCAAGCAGAAGCAGTACGATCATCGTGACCAGAACGGTTTCTTTCTTCTTGACGGATCGGAATACGTCGTCCACCTGCCCGGTTACGATCGCGCGAACGCCCAGCGGTTCGAGTTTGAGTTGGTTGATGATCGTTTTACGATTGATAAAATAAGAACGCTCTTCCGATTGCAATAAACTTAACGTTTTCTCGTCCAATCCCGCCGCTTCGTTCGTCAAAGGCTCGCCTTGTTCGGACAGCAGAAAAGCTCTCCAGTTCGCTTCCACGCCCGCTGCCACATAGAAATTGCGGATTAAACTATTGCGAACCCGAATTTCAAGCAATCCGATCCGCTCCGTAATTTGGGTATTGTAAATGTACTGGTAATAAATCAGATCCGGATCCGATACGCTCGGATCGGCACGCAGCCATATGCCCTGCCCGGCCTTCAGGGAAGAGACGGTTTCCTCGATTCGCGCCTCCAACATGGACTCATCGCGGAATAAGTTGGTAATGGGCAGCACCCGGTCCTTCATCTTGTAGATCACGAGAGATTCGATCTCCGGATTGGCGAACAGAGACTGGGTGTACAAAGGGAGTATGTATCGAGTCAACGCGTACACGCTGTCCGCGTCGGACTCATATACGCCATCCAGATAATCCGTTAGGTAGGGATTGTATTGCAGCACCCGATGAACCGACTGAATTCGGGCAAAATCCGTCTGCAGGTTGGCATACGCCTGCTCTAAAATCTTCTGCCTGCTTTCCACGAACTGCTGGGTCAAGTTGCTGTAGATCTGCGTGTAATAGCGATAGCCGAAAGCGATTACAGGAATAAAGATCAGAATCACGTAACCAAGTACGATTTTACGCATTATGCTCATCGCGGCATTTCCCCCCGACTCGGAAACAGTATACCGTAAACGTACCACGTCCCCTTAAATTTCGATAGAGAAACAGCTTCCAGCGCGCCCGAGCGTGTTACCTTTCGACTTCCTCATAAGCCGCGCTTCCGTCAGCGGCGAAGGAAAAACCAAAATAGTACTCCTCTTGGCCTGACCAATCCAAATACACCGAATAGGGCTCCTCCTCGACTTTGTACAAAGGGACGAATCGAGCTTGCCGGCCATCATCGTCCTCAACGAGGACTTCCAAATCCCCCTCTTGAATCGTGCTCGCGAATTTTTCCTGGAGTTTCCGAACCGTTATTCCCTTTAAATGCGGGTCGTCTCCGACCTTGGCGAGCAGCACGTTGCCATACATAAGAGCCGCCAATGCTTCCGAACCCGGAAGCGGAACCAGTTGAAGGGAAGCCTCGATTTCGATGTCGATCCGATCGCCGTTACGGAATAAGCGCTCGACCGCGATGTACCCCTCTTTCCTCCGGAGTTCAATTCGTTCCGAATTAATCTTGATCGCCTTGACGGCCTTTTCCCTGAACAGAATTCGAATTTCCGAGGGCTCGTCGGCTTCGATGAACAACGATGATGCGAGGCTGTTCGGGAATTCCGTACGTTGATCGATGGCGATCCTCCGATCCTTCCATACGGCCGTCGAGGAAATAAAAGCGTTAAGCAATACGGTATTCCCGTCTCTGAACCAGATGTTTTTTTGCAGCTCGCTCATCGCCTCGATTCCCGATGCGGTACAGCACCAGAAGGAATCGTGCGGAGTACTGAATTTTTTGGTCGCATGCCTTCCCATTGGCTGGTGGTACTGGGAAAGCCCCGTCCTTGCGCTGGCGGAGTTCAAAACGGCGTTATACTTGAGAGATTCCAAATGCTCCAAATACCCGATTTCCGACGACCATTCCAGCAAGCGCTCCAGAATTTTCTCCGTATTGTGCGCGCAGCAGCTTTCGCTTTCGCCTCCGGTCAGCGCATCCGCCAGTTGCCCGTAACCGCCCCAATGCTCCGCTTTTTCCGACACGCCGCCCCGAATACAAGCCGTAGCCTTGGAGCTGTTGCTTCCATTCGCGAAGGTTCTCCCTTTGACGAAATCGTAAAAATGGAGAGCAGCTCTCTTGTATTTGCCTTCGCTTTCAAACTTGTAGCGATGCATGGCGGAGAGAATCATCGGAAGATGAGCGTTGGCATGCAAATCTTCTAGCACGTCTTGGCCGGCTGAAAGCGGTTCGATCCAGTAGTCTCGGTCGAAGACCCGCGCCAACTCGAGCAAACGTGCATCGCCGGTAAGGCCGTACAGCGCATAAAGAGAATCTCCCAAGCCGCCAAACTCGTTAACGGGATTCACTTTCGTGCAGCGAAGTATCCCGTCGATTTTCCAATGGGAGAGCTTACCGAATCTTTCACGAATGTAAAGGGCCAGATTGACGGCAAGGACTAGCGCTTTGGCATTGAGCAAATACGTATGACAATCGATCAAGCCCTGCATGATTTTGTGTAAAGTATAATAAGGCGCCCACACATTACGGTTTTCCTCGAATTCCAGAACGTCGAGCTTATCCTCTTCGAAGGCGCTCAGATAGCCGTTTGGCTGCGCGCAGCGTTCCATGACGTCTACAATCTCGTCGGCCTTGTTCTTCAGCATCTCGTCGTGATCGCCGAAAGCGAATTTGGCGCACGCGGACAGAAAGTGTCCGGCGAAATGGCCTCTAAGGCCGCAGTCGGGAGCCTCCCAGCCGCCAAGTGGCTCCGCGTTCGACGGAATTCCCGCGTTGATCTTAAACGTATGCATAAGACGTTCAAGATCAAAATCGCGAATGTACTTCTTGACTAGCTCTCTGCGGGAGGCAAAATCTCTGTCGGTCAGCCTGACTTCGTCCAGGCGAAACGAGGTGAACATGACATGCATCTTCCTTTCGGAAAGCATAGACTTCCGCCGCTACGCAGCGTGCAAAGTCCGGCAGGAACGCACGGAGCGCCTGCCGGACTTTGCTTTATTTCTTAAACAGATCTTTCTTATTCTGATACGTTTGATTAGCCCAATCTACCAGCCGCTCCAAACCGATCTTCTCGGCGTTGCTCACCATGCTCTCGTAGCTTGCCACGGCTTCTTCCTCCGACTTCGCCAAATAAATTTTGACCTTCTCGTTTTTAATCATCTCGTCGATCTTCGTCTTGGTCGTCTTTTCGTCCGAATCCGGCTGCAACTGAATGAGTCCAAGCTCCGGCTTGTAGACCGTGAACGCTTTTCTCTCCATCAGCGCTTTCGTCTTCTGCGCCCCCGGCACATAGCTTAGCATCCCTTCCATGACGCCGTCGTTGTACAGGTACCACCATTTGATGCCGTTACTGTTAACGAAGTCGGCATCGGATGGATCGTATTTCAAATTGGGATAGCCTTCCTCATTCCAGGTCCAATGCTCGCCCTCGACGCCGAACATCGTCAATTTCTTGCCTTCGTCGCTCGCCAGGTATTCAAGAAATTTGATCGATGCCTCTGGATCCTTGTTATTCTTTGTGATGAATGTGCCCGCAAAGCCAAGACCCGAGCTGACCGCTTTCGTATTTTCCGAAATGGCACTAGGCAGCATTTGGTACGTATACGAACCGCCCGCGTTTTTGACCTTGATATTGTCCATGTCCGCAATGCTGACCGTGTGACTATGGGCGAACGCTTTGCCGCTGGTTGCGTACTGATCGTCGATCTGATCGTTCGTGTAAGCGAAGTTCTCCGCCAGAATGTACCCTTCGCGATAAAGACGGTTCATAAACTTGAAAAACTCAAGCATTTCCGGTTGCCTTATTGCGTAATCCACTTTTCCGTCCCGCTCGTACCAGCCGTCCAGAAGACCCTCGACGCCGAACTGTTGCAGGAAGTATTGCTCGATCCAATCCTTATCCATAATCAGGGGGATCATATCCGGGTACTTTTCTTTGACCATGCCCAGAACCTTCACGAAATTGTCGATGGTATCGATCGGCGGATTTCCGAGCTCCTTCAGAATATCCTCGCGCACCGCGATGCCGGGATTGCCGTCGCTGCCGACCGAGTATTTGCTCTGCGCCATTTCTTCTTGCGTCGCGAAAGCATTGCGTACCGTGTAGAAATTACCGTCATCCATCGTGTGTATCGCGATTCTCGTCTTGTCGATCTGAAAGTCCGGCGCATACTTCTCGATTAATTCATTCCAGGGATAAGATAGCTTCGAATCGGACAGACGGTCGATGTTGGCATTCGTAAAGACCAGATCCGGCAGGTCTCCCGACGCGATCATCAGCGGAAGCTGCTTGTCATCGGTAGCGACAGTCACATTAAGCTTAATGCCCGTCTTTTCCGTTATCTTCTCGGCAACCGGTCCCTTCCATTCCTTCACCGGGTACCAGGATGCATCGATAAACAACGACAGCTCCTTCACCTCATTGCTTTTCGCGGGCGTTTCGGAGGCAGTCCCGGACGAGGGTTCGACGCCTGCGTTTTCCTGTTGGCCGTCCTTGTTTTTGCTGCACGCGGACATCAGAGCTACCGTCAAGATTACGATCAGCGATAAGAGCAGAGCCGTCTTGCTTTTGCTTTTGTTCAATTTAACCCCTCCAACAAGTGATGTTTATATTAAAGCAAACGCTTCAATACCATGACAAGAGTCAGCCTTTTACCGAACCCAGCATGATGCCTTGAATAAAAAACCTTTGGAGGAACGGATAGACGCATACGATGGGAGCAATGGATACGACCATGGCCGCTACCTGAAGCGAATAGCTGGTAACTCCTGCGGAGGCGCTATTCGCAACGGCTATGGCGTCCGCCGGCGCATTGCTCTTGTTAATGACCTCCATCATGCGGAAAGCGAGCGTCCGCAATCCCTCCGATTGCACGAAGTAAGCGGAGTCCAGCCAAGAGTTCCATTGGCCGACCCCCATGAACAGCGACATCGTTGCGATCAGCGGCGTCGAGACGGGAAGGATGATTCGGTAAAAAATAACCAGCTCGCTAGCCCCGTCCATATGCGCCGATTCCTTCAGTTCGCTCGGAATTTCCCGGAAAAACGATATGGCGATAAGCAGAAAAAACGTGCTCAGCATGGAAGGAATGATATACACGCCGAACGTGTTCAGGAGTCCGACGGAACGCAGCACGACGTAATACGGAATCAAGCCGCCTGAGAAATACATCGCGAAAATAATGACCGTGAAATAACCTTTACGAAATAAGAGATCCCGATGCGAAAGCCCGTACGCGACTAAACAGGTGAAAAGGACACCTAAGGCTGTTCCGGAAAGCGTTCTCATAACCGTGACCAAAAAAGCGCGATACCAGTGGGGATCTTCCAGGAATCGCGCGTAATTCTCGAAGGTTAACGTTCTCGGCCACAGGTAGACACCCCCGAGAAGCGAATCCGTTCCTTTATTGAAGGAAAGAATCAGTACGTAATAGAATGGATAAAGCATCGATAGCGTCAGAATGGATAGAAGGGCATATACGAAGGTATCCATGATGCGATCTTTTTGGTTTTGGCTGAGCGGCATTCCCAATCTCCTTCCTAGAATAGACTTGATCCCGACGTACGCTTGGCGATGTAGTTACTGGAGAAGATCAGGAAGACGGAAATGACGGACTGGATCAGATCGATCGCTGCCGCGTAGGAAAATCTACCGTCTCGCAATCCGACGTTAAACGCGTAGGTTTGTACGATCTGCGAAGTCGGATTGTTGATGCTGTTCCCGAACAGGAAAGCCTGTTCGAAGTTCGAGCCGACCAGTCCTCCGCCCAGAATGCTTCCGATCGTAAGTATCAGAACGACTACGATCGTTCCTTTCATTCCGGGAAAAGTGATATGCCTTATGCGAGACAGGCGGCCGGCTCCATCGATCTGCGCAGCCTCATAAAGCACCGGGTTAATCCCTGCAATCGCGGCCAAGAAAATAATCGTCCACCAGCCCATTTCCTTCCAGACGGCGCTTCCCACCGCCAGTCCCCAGAAGTAGTTGGGGTTCGTCAGAATGTCCAGCGGATTGTCGATCAAGCCGAGCCCCAGAAGCGCCTTGTTGACCATCCCGACATCGGCCGACAGGAAGGTGAACGCGATACCGACGACGACGACCCACGAAATGAAATGCGGCAAGTAGCTGATTGTTTGAACGAATCGCTTGAATCGCATATTTTTGACTTCATTTAATAAAATGGCCAGCAGTATTGGTGCCGGGAAAGCAAAAATGATTTTCAGAAAGCTCAGCACCAGCGTGTTACGAACGATCGTTCCGAACTGGTAGTCGTTGACGAACTCCTCGAAATGCTTCATTCCGACCCACTCGCTCGTAAAAATGCCCTTGATCCCAGTAGAGATGGAATACTGTTTGAAGGCCATAATAATGCCGAACATCGGAGTATAGGCGAAGACCAACAAGAAAATCATCCCTAGCCCGACAAACAGGTGCAACGTTTTTTGTTTTTTAAACCGCTTCCAATATTGCGGAGGTTCTATGTTTTTCCTTGTAACCTCAGTCAATCGTGTATCCAGCTCCATATCTGCTCCTCCTTCGCTATAAGTGTAGCCTGCAGGAGGTAGCAGTCGAAAGCCAAGATTCTTAAGAAAGCGTTGTCATTTTTGAAGATCGATCCAAGTACCGGACTTGCATGGATAAAAAAAATAACCCGCGAATTTGCGCGGGTGTACTACTTAAATCAAATATTCGACTATATTACCGACTTCATTCCTGTACTCGATGACGGACTTGTTCGTTTGAAGATCTATGAACAGGCTGCAGAACAGCTCCTCTTTATCCCATGCCAGACGAACTTCATGCTTTGGCGAATATTGAACCGTAAACTTCCCGTTAAAAGCATCATATTCGTTTCTGAACCTTATCAACTTCATGAGCCTCTTTACTGCTTCTTTATCAAGAGATTGTATAATTTCCTCCATGCTATAGTTGTGGCGGTTGATTTCGCGACCTTCTCCGCTCGCTTTAACGGATTCCAGATCGTTCTCTCCAGCGAGTAGTCCAACATAATAGACTTGCGGTATGCCCGGCGTAAAAAACTGTATGGCTCTCGCCGCTAAATAAGCGTCGTCATCGCCATTCAATACGGAGTAGTACGAGCATCGGATCTGATGAACATCGAATCCGTCATCGGCCTTATGCTCATCGGACACGATCAGACTAAGATTCGAACCTCTTTCCAGACAGAGATTTACTAGTTCTCTTGCATCCGCCGTGTCAATTAGGTCATCCATATCCGGTTTAACGGGAATTCCGTCATGACAGTCCAGCATAGTGAACTGCTTATGAGGACGAGTTCTGAGATAATGACAGAGCTCTTCGCTAGACTTATTAATCAAGGTATCCAGCACTCTGTATGGAAGTATGAAATCGTAGATCCAGCAACCGTGCTCCGCCAGCTTGTACTGCGTTGAATAATGGGCGTGAACTTCGGGAAGCAGAGTTATCTCTAGGGAATCCGCCAGCTCCATGATCCAATCAAGGAATTCGTATATGTCCGGTTCAACGAAAAAACAACTCGTTCCAAGCTTCTTAATCACATACCCTACCGCATCCAATCTTACCATCTTAATGTTTTGCTTCTTGAAGTTCATAAAAAATTCCGTAATCAGTTGTTTGAAGAGGCTAGATTTAATATCCAAGTCGATTTGTTCCGACGGATCCGTCTTACCGAACGTTGTCCATACCTTCTCTACCTCGTTTGTTTCCTCAATGGTAAAAGCGGAATACGGTACCGGTCTGCGTAAGAACATCTTTGCGATATCTTCTTGCACGGGCTCGCCATCGTCCCAGAGCTTATCCAAAGTTAGAAATAAATCGGCGAATTCGGATTTTCGTCCTCGTTTAAGAAAGTCCTGAAAATAATCGGATTGCCTTGAGATATGGTTAACCATTATATCGACCATTACATCGAAGCGTTCTCCTATGGCTCTTATATCGTCCCATCCACCGAAGCTAGGCTCGATCTCCAGGTAAGTCAACGGAGCGAATCCTCTATCTCCCGACGATGGAAACGGAGGCAGGATATGGACGCCACCCTTAAACAATTCCGAAAAATGCTCGATTAGGACCTGGTTTAGAGCCTTCAAGTTACCTCCCAAGGAATCGGGATAAGTGATCAACTGAACCTGATTATTAACTGTCATTTCGGGAGTCTCCTATAATCCATATCGTTCTTGCAAGATCTCAAGCTTCGGCAAATCCACGATCGCGCCCGTAAATTTCAGCTGGTAAGCGCTGACGGCAAAACCTAGGGCAAGCGCTTCTCTAATGGTATATCCCTTAATGATAGCCGTATAAAATCCAGACCAGAACGCGTCGCCTGCTCCGGTCGTATCTACGACATCCGTAGCTAAGGTACTGTATTTAATCGTCTCTACTCCATTAGATACGATAGCGCCATCCTTACCCAAAGTCAGAATGACAAGCTTTGCGCCGTATTCCAGAAACTTTTTCACTTGATTCTCATTCGTATCTTTGCCGAACAATCTCTCCGCATCATCCTCGGAAGGCTTTATAATATCGACCTTTCCTATGATGGATTTAACGTATTCGATCCCATCTTCGCCCTTTTGCCATATCATCGGGTGATAATTGGGGTCGAAACCTATCAGCACTTCGTTCTCCCTTGCCTTTTCAATCACTTTTTCAATTGTATGTCGTACCGGCATCATCGATATCGGCCAACTTGAAAAGTGGACGATCTTTGAACGGATCAAGTATTCTTCAAGGACTGGAGTAAAAGCTAATTGATAGTCTGCCCCTCTATAAAATATAGGAACAGGCGACGATTTACTCTTCGTTATAACGACCATACTCGTCGAATAATCAGTCCTTTGAACGCCGTTCGTATCAATGTCCGCATTTCGGAGTTGATCGATTAAGAACGATCCTAAGCCATCTTCTCCAACCGCAGAAGCCACCAGTGAGTTTATGCCTAGCTTCTTTACGTTCAATGCTATATTAGACGGCGATCCCCCGAACAGCTTAGTGTACGTATTCCCTTCGGAATGATCGCCATATTCAGTAGAAATCATATCTATTAAGAGTTCTCCGACGGTTAAAATATCATTTTTTGTGTTCCGAAACTGTATTCGATCGTCGAACCCAAACACTCAAAGTCCTCCTAAATAAAATAATGAATACCTATTTTAACGCACCCTCCGTAATTCCCTTAATAATATGCTTCTGAAGAATCAGGTAAAGGATGAGAACCGGAATAATCGTCATAATTAACCCGGCCATCAATGGGGAGAAGTCGACCGAATAGGTAGAGAAGAATCCATAATTGGAAAGCGGAAGCGTCCTCATGGAAGGGGATTGCAATAGCAAGCTAGGTAAGAGATAGTCGTTCCAGATCCACAGCGTATCCAGAACGATAAGGGTTACCATCACCGGCTTTAACAACGGAACTACGATTTGAAAGAAGGTTCGCGCCCTAGAGCTTCCATCAATGGAAGCGGACTCCTCCAGCTCGAGGGGCACTCCCTTGATAAAGCCATGAAACGTAAACACGGCAAACGGTACGCCAAAGCCCAAATACATGAAGAGCAAAGTTCCTTTTGAATTAAGCAAGCCAAGATCTCCGTAAATAACGACCAACGGAATCATCAACGCTTGGAAAGGCAGCGTCATCGATGCCAGCATCGCATAGAATAATACGCTGTTCGCTTTCCAATTGAAACGGACGAATAAATAGCCGGTCATTGACGAGAACAAAACGATAAGAAGCACGCTAATAATCGTAATCATGCTCGAATTCAAAAATCCCGTAATAAAATCCATATCCTTAAACGCTTTGCCGTAATTGTCGAAGCTGAATCGAGTGGGCAACGATAGCGGACTTTCGACGAATTGTTGAGTCGTCTTAAAGGTATTCAGAATGATAACTAAGAAAGGAAATAGAAATACTAGCAGCAATATATAAAGGGAAATTGTTTTCAAATAGATCGTCGTTTTAAGAACGCGCACTACTCTTCGACCTCCAATTTTTTCAAAAAGTATGCCTGAGTCAACGCGATAATGGCCACGACGGCAAATAATACAACGGCTTCGGACTGCCCTATTCCATATTCATTTGAAAGAAAAGCTTTTTGGACGACATGATAGGACGACAATTCGGTAGAATTGAATGGCCCTCCCTTGGTTAGCGCCAAATTAAGATCATAGGTCAAAAAGGAACGGGAAATCGAAATGAAAATACAAATCACGATCGCCGGCGCGGACAGCGGAAGGATGATTTTTCTGATTTTAGTTAATCCGTTAGCTCCATCAATGCTTGCTGCTTCTAATACATCAACTCGAACGCTCATGAATCCGGCAATATAAATAATCATTAAATAACCGATAAATTGCCAGGCCGATACGATAACCAGTGCCCAGAATCCCTTGTCCGTATCTGTCAGCCAAGAAGTTTCGAATAAGGACCACCCATACTTTTCGCCTACATAAGGAAGGACCTGAGAAAACAGAAGTTGCCATAAATAGCCTAGCACAAGCCCCCCGATGAGATTCGGAGTAAAAAATCCCGTCCTGAGAAATTGCTGTCCTTTAAAACCGCTAGTTAACGCAAACGCAAGAAAGAATGCCGCAATATTGGCAATGGCAACCGTAAAGAATACGTATTTCAACGTGAACCATAACTGGGTAAAGAATACCTTATCCTTAAAAACTTCCACGTAATTAGCGAATCCTAGGAATGTATGGTCTCCTACGCGTACATCCCAACTCGTAAGCGTTAGGTATAGCCCGAATAGAAACGGGATCAAAACAACGGCAAAAAACGCAAATACGGAGGGGCCGCCAAAGAGTAGAAAAGTTCCCGCATTCCTTATCGTCTTCTTGTTTGTCATAGCATTACATCCTCTTGTTATGATTAGTAAATAATCGAAGGGTATCGGTTATCACCGAATACCCCTCTTTTATTATCATACTTGTTGAATTATTATTTTCCCGCAGTTGATTTCCAGTAATCTTGAATTTCTTTGGTTAGTCCCGCGCGATCTAACTTATCGACTAAATACTTCTGCATGGAAGCACCGGTCTTCGCCCACCAATCCGCCGGGAAGTAGTTGGTAACTCCGATGTTTACTGTCTTTCCTTCCGCGACATATTTGGCGATGGCACTAGACATTGGATTTGAACTTTCGACCTTCAAGTTTTTATAAGGCATTGCAAGACCGCTTTCGCCGATAATGGCTTTTTGGCTGGCTTCGCTTGTAATCAACCATTCAATAAACGTCTTAGCCGCTTCTTGTTGTTCGGGCGTGGATCCCGAATTATCGATGGCAAACAATTTAGGCTCCGTATACGCCACTTGCGTATTCCCATAATCCGCAGCGTTATCGCTAATCGGAACCGGGAGTATTCCGAATTCGTTGTCCCGACCTTCAAGCGGCCCGATGACAGCCCATGACCAATCCCCCATAAAGAAGAAAGCAGCCTCACCTTTTGCAAAATCTGCGCTATCTTTATTATAATCGGCAACTAGCGGATCGCTTTTACGCGCATTGTATTTTTTTAGCATATCGAGCGTATCCATCAAGCCGTTGAAAGCTTGGTTCGTCGACAAATCGGCAGTGCCGTTTTTCACATCTTCCACGAATTGACGATTTGTCTCTACGTCATTTGACTGCAAGGAGTACGCCAAGCCTTGATAGTGGGAGCCTAGTGACCAGTCCGCACCATGAATCATGATCGGAGCTTTGCCGGTTGCCTCGATTTTCTTAAACAAAGCTTCAAGATCGCTGCGTGTTTGGATAGTCGCTGGATCGAAAGCCCCGCCAATAGCTTCCTCCACTACGCGTTTGTTATATAACAGTCCGTATCCTTGCGCGGAATAGGGTACGCCGATAAATTTCCCGTCAAGCAATGCACCGTCTATCGCGCCTGTTAAGGCAAGGTCTTCGTATTTGGCTTTCTCGGGTTCCAGGTCGAGAAATTTGTCTTTATACTGAAAAATCGTTCCCGCATCTAGATTCACTACGGTTGCCGGATTGCCGGAGGCCAATAAAGACTGGAACTTCTCGATCTGCGCACCTCCGATAGGCGTCGGAATCAATTCCACGGTCACGTTCGGATGCTCTTCCTTATACACTTTGAATAGGTTCTCGAATACCGTGTTTATTTCTGCCGACGTGTTAAAAAAAGTAATTTTCACTTCTTTTGCCGACTGCGACTCCGTACCCGTAGCTTGTTGCGTTTCGCTCGGCTCGCTTGAAGCTCCCGATGCATTATTTTTTGTATTATCTTGAGAGCAAGCCGCTAACAACGAAAGAACGAATACCATACATACCCCTAAAATTAGTAACTTGGATCGTTTCATTTGTACTCCCCCATGATTGTATTGAAAGCGTAATCAGCTCACTTTCAAATTTATATTAACCGCTTGACATATAATGTGTCAAGCGGTTGACATACATTTATTTTTCCTCCTGTATATCACAAGTCGCCCAGGCTTTCGACCGGAAAACGGACGAAGTGCCGAGCGACAATTGTAAGTTGAAGTAGATGAATGCCTATCGCCGATTCGTATTTCTCTACGTAGTCCCTCTTTCCGCTAACGTGACTTCTAAAGTGTATTTCTTTTCCACCTGCTCGCCTTGAATCTGTTTAATGATTAAGTCTATCGATTGCTTGGCCATTGCCTCAATCGGTTGCCTAATACTCGTAAGTCCGGCCGGCGCAATCAGAGAAGCCAACAACACGTCGTCATACCCAACGATCTTGACATCGTCGGGAATTTTTAAATTCATTTTTGAACACGCTTGAATGGCGCAGGCGGCGATAATATCGCTCGTTGCAAAAATTCCGTCAATGCTATCGTTTTCTTGAAAAAAACGCATGAGTTGCTCCACTGTGCTCTGTTGATTCGCAAAACGATTGATTTCCAGGTGAAAATCCGTGCTCTGTATATCTCTCTTCTTGCATTCCTTGGAATATCCGTCATACCTTAGTCCCGCTAACATGCTTTTGTTATTCAGTAAATCTCCGGAATATCCCTTGATTCCTCCATACACAAATGCGAGTCGTCGGCAGCCCTTTTCGATCAATATCTTAGCCGCCAGTTCTCCCCCGTTATAATTATCGGAGGATACTAGCGGAATGTGATCTGCAATACTTCTGTCAAAGGAAACTAACGGTAAATTCAGTTCCAGATAATCATCGGTCTCCTGCAACATACTTCCCATAATGATTCCATCCACTTGATTCTTTTTCAGCATATCTATGTATTCTTTTTCTTTTGCCCGATCATGTTCGGAATTGCACAATAACAGCTTATATCCGTTTTGGAATGCGTAGTGTTCTATAAATTGCGTAAGTTCGCTAAAGAACGGATGCGCAATTTCAGGAATAATGAGGCCGATCAAATTCGACTTTTTCCTAAACAAGGATCGAGCAAGCTCATTGGGCTGATAATTGATCTCTTTCATAACCTGATATACTTTTTCTCGCGTGGCGCTGCTTATGTATCCCCGATTATTAAGCACGCGGGACACGGTCGTGACCGATACTCCCGCTTTCTTGGCCACGTCATCGATTGACGGCATCGGATTTCCTCCTTTGTTGTATATAAGTCATGCATATAATGTAAGCGCACCAACGATTTAAATACTTTAACGTCGAATCAACGCATGTTAAATTATATCAGGAACAAAATGTTTATGTAGTAAAAATCGGACACCTTACTGGCTGTAGTTCTCCTTGCTTGTTCATATCAAAAAAGCGGCTGCATAAGCAACCGCTTCTCCCGAGAGTATGGTTAACCATACGGATTTAACTAAGTCGATTGCCTCTCTATCAATTTAACCGGCAAAATATTTTCCTTCGATACGTCTTGTCCTTCTATCTGCTCGATTATGAGCCTCACGGCCATTTTACCGATTTCCTTGGTTGGTTGCTTAATTGTAGTAATGCCTGGCGTGATGAGTTGTCCTAGCTGTATCCCGTCATACCCGACAATCTTCATATCTTCGGGAACCGACTTTCCGATTCGATAACATTCTTTAAGGACCTGAGCCGCGATGATGTCGCTGCTAGCGAAGACTCCATCGATATCCGGATGCTCCCGGAACATGGAGGAGACGAGTTGTTCGTATTCATCATAATTGAATCCGTTAATTTCCGTCTGCAATACGATATGCTCGATGCCTTTGTTAGTTATGACTTTCTTAAAAGCATCGTGCCTTAATTTTGCCAATAGATTAAGGTGGAGATTACCGCTGATATGAGCGATTTTCTTGCAACCCTTCTTTATTAGTAAGTTAGTCGCTAGCTCCCCCCCTTTATAATTGTCCGATGAGATATACGGAATCGTATCCGTTATCTGACGATCAAGGGTCACCATCGGCAACTTAATGGAAGTATAATCTTTGGTGTCCATCGTATGGCTGCCCATAATAATGCCATCCACTTGACTTCCCTTTAGCATGTTGATGTACTCTTTTTCCTTCAGTTTGTTTAACTTCGAATTACAAAGCAATAATTTGTACCCGTTCTTGTCCGCATAATATTCGATATATTTCGTCACTTCGCCGAAGAACGGATGGGAGACGTCCGGTATGATAAGACCGATAATGTTCGATTTTTTACGAATTAAGGAACGGGCAACTTCATTGGGTTGATAATTCAACTCTTCCATTGCTTCTTGCACTCTCTTCTTAAGCATCTCGCTGATATATCCTCTGTTGTTCAGAACCCTCGATACGGATGTGACGGTCACGCCGACTTTATCTGCGATGTCCTTTATCGTAGCCATTAAATTGTCCTCCAAGCGTGATCCAGCTCAAACCTCTAATAGCCCAAGTATAAGTTTAGCGCTTATTTAGGTCAAGCGGTTGACATATTCGTACCGACAGATGTTACAAAGGGCGTCCCACGTATCTCCGGAGTAGTAGCGGCCTATGGCCTAATGGTACCGAAGAGCCGTATCGGCATTTGGGCAAGAAACACCGCAGCGCAAGAATAGAACGTATCATGCAACTCAAGCAGACCGATCCGCTTCCGGTCTACCAACGGGAGCGGTAAATATCGATGCCGTTTTTCTTAGCCCGCAAAGTGACTTAGTACTTCGATACTTATTCCGATTACTTTGCGGGGACCACAGCTTCTGCTTCGCTCCCCTGCGCGCGGAACACCCCAAATTGGTTCGATCAATTTAGGGTAAAGCCGTACTTAAAAAGCGATACCTACCCGAAAATCCGGAGTCGGTATCGCTTTTTTCATAATCTAGTCGATTTATTCCTTTCCTTTGGGGCCATTCGATTTCAGAGTAATTTTATACAGGACGGATTGCGCTCCAGCCAAGCTTATGTTTATTTGCCCGGCCCCGTTCGTATTGTACGAGTCATCCGTCCACAGGTCGGTTACCGTATAATTTGTTGCGCCTGAAATGCCTGCCCGGGCCAAATCAACGGTTTTGGTTACGGGGGTCTGTGTATAATTGAACACAGCTAAATAATAGTCTCGCTTGTCCTTCAGTACAAACGTGTCCGCTGCGTTAATCCCCGTATTCCCCTCGACCGGCCGGAATGCTTCGCCCTTGATGGCTACCGCGTTCACTTTCGGATTCGTCAACAGCTCCTCCATATATTGCTGAGCCGTAGGGTCATTCACATCGTCGGAATTCAGGAATACCGTTCCCGAGATCACGGCCGAATTCACCCGCGTCTGCGCTGCGGCAAGCGACCCCCCTTTCAAAAGGGTCATATAGTCAGGATCCGTGTACGTATAGATCGTTCCGTTCTGCCACCAGCCATAGGTCAGATTATTCAATTGGTATTCGGTTGAACTGAGCGTGCCGTCAATATCGGTTGAAATCCGTCTCGAGTGCGCATATTGGCTTGGAAAAAGCGGCGCTATGGACGCGCTGATAAACATTTTTCCGCCCAACACTTTATTAACGTACGCCAATCCCTCATTATAGGCTTGAGTTCCCGTCTTCACGTTCGGATCATAGTGTTGTCCTTCAAGCGAAGCGTGGGTCAAAAAGTCGATCTTGATGTATTCGAAACCAAGCTCAAAAAAATTCTTGTAATAATATTCAATCCGCTGCTTCGTACCCGGATGTGTCGGGTCAAGCGCGTATCCCCCATCCAGCTTGGGCAGGATCTGGCCATTGTAATCCTTCATTATAATTTCGCCATACGTGTATTGCCCATTCGTACCTTCAACCACCTGATTCATATTGTCGCCCCAATAGACGAAAACTCCATCATAAATACCGGGTTTTTGCCCATTCTGACGAATGACTTTCACCGCATCCTTCAACTGTTGCTGCGTCAGCGAATTCCAGTAGGAATCCATGTTGATGTAGATATTTCCCTTATTATTGAAGGATTTGTTTTGTATATTCTCCTTGAAGTAATTGGACACAGCAATCACCTTATCATAACTTAAGGTACCGCCGTAAGCGCCCCAACTGTTCCATCCGACCGGCACCCCTTTCGGGACATCCTTTCCAAAAGCCAGCGGCGGAGCTACGTCTGCATTGGCCTGTCCAAAGCTTTCCAGGCCGTCACGGTAATCTTCATAATAGCCGACCAAAATCTGCGGCGACTTTAACGTCGTACCCGATATCGTGCCATGCGGGATCGTATCATGCGTCGTCGCGATCGATGAAAAACCGCCATACACCTTTAACTTGTTCAATCGATCGTTGCTGCCGCTCCAAGAAATGCCCGTTTTCCAGGTGTCGTGCGTAATCGATCCGATAATCAAGCCGTTCCTGTTATCGTTATTGTAGATGGCTGTTAATTCCGAACTGACATACCAGTCCGTGTTTAAGGGAGTATTGATCGTCCGCGCATTGTACCTCGACCACATATCATTATCGTAAGGAACAACGAGTACCCGGTTATCCGTATAGCTGCCGATGTCGATCCCGCCCTGCGCGTTCATAACGATCGGAGCAATATTATTCGTATGAATAGGGGTCTCGCTATGCACTTCCTCACTTGTCACGAAATACGGCAAATCCTCATAGATTTGATAGATTTGCTTCATCGTTGGAAGGCCGGCCTGGTTATTTTCAAACGTGACCTGAATTCCTTTGCCATGACTATCTTTTATTTTCTTGACACTACCCAGCGAGAAGAGATGCTCGGCGTAATCCTTGCTTGATAAAGACTGATCCAGTTCCACCGTGCTGTAGATGCCTGTAGCCATTACTTTTCCGTTCCATTCGTAGGCTGCAAGGCCAGACTCCGTATTATAGGTAACTTTGTAAGCATCGGTAGAAAGCGTCACCCCTTTTTCGTGTTCCGTTACACGGATGTGACCGAATTTCTTCGAATCGACAGGTGAACCAATATCACCGATCTGTCCATCATTTCCTGGGTTCTCAGGGGGATTTTCTGAGACAGAAATCTTAATCCTATCGATATCCGGCCCCCATCCCCCGTTATCATCGATTAAGATTGTGTTGCTCCCAGCATTCAGCGATACCTCCATATTGAAGCTGCCAAGTGTGTCCCAATTCGCCGTCTTCGGCAACGTTAAGGTATCCGGTGCTCCACCGTTCACAGTCACTCGGATGGGATCGGAGTTTTGTGTAAGATAATCAAGTCTTAACGTATAGATGCCAGGGGAAGGTACGTTAACGTTGTTAAATTGCAGCGATGCACCTTTCCCGAAATCACCTATCTTTTTGCCACCAGAACAGCCGGTCGCGCGATGGCAATCACGAACTGCAGTAGTGCCCGTTAATGTATTATCCGGTGATTCCGCTTCATAGGAATTCAAATCCACTTCACCTGGATCCTCTTCATCTGGAATGTCTGAGACAGAAATCTCAATCCTATCGATATCTGGCCCCCATCCTCCGACATCGAATTTAATGGTGTTGTTTCCAGCATTCAGCGATTCCTCTATGGAGAAGCTGCCAAGCGTGTCCCAATCCGCCGTCGTCGGCATCGTAAAAGTATAAGGTGCTCCATCGTTCACAGTCACTCGGATGGGATCGGTGTTCTGTGTAATATAATAAAGTTTTACAGAATAAGCGCCAGAGGAAGGTACGTTAACGTTGTTAAACTGCACCGATGCGCCTTGCCCGAAATCTCCTATCTTTTTGCCGCCGGAACATCCGGTCTCGGGTTTGCAATCACGAACAGCAGCAGTGCCCGTTAATGTATTATCCGGTGATTCCGCTTCATATGAACTCAAAACCTCGGAACTATTTACAGCAGGATTCGTCATTTCACTGTTTGCTGAAAGTGTAGGAAGGTTGCCAGAGCATGCGATCACAATAAACATAAATAACACCAACAAAACAGTCGTTAATCGCTTCGTCCTCTTCATCATTATCACCCTTTTTAATTGATTTTCCTAAAAAAGCGCTTACATATTTCTGCAAATTTCATGGGACTACATTCGTCTCACCTCCTTCTCCATTTGGTGCTCCAAAAGCCCATGGCTTCGGGAGCACCTTCTTTCCATTAACATCATTTACAAATCGTTCGTCCGAAATGGACGTTCCATATTTTAACCAACCACACCGCTGCGCTCCATACTCTCAACAAAGTTGCGCTGAACGAACAGATACATAATGATCAGTGGCAAAATCGCCAGCAGAATAGCCGTATTCTGAATCATGGACGCATACAACGGGTCTTCGCTTTGCGTCGGGTCTAAGCTTCTTAAGTAAAAGATGATTTGCCCCCATGCTCCGGAAACCATAGAGGACATGATAGGGTTATCATTCAGTATCATTCCGGTGAAAAAGGAATCGTTCCACTGCCATACGAATGAGAACAGCATGACGGTAACTACAGCCGGAATAGCATTAGGCAGAATAATTCTGGTGAAGGTGCCGAATGTACCTGACCCATCTACCCAAGCCGCCTCTTCCAAATCGTTCGGAATTCCTCTGAAGAATTGGCGGAAAATATATACAAATAATCCCGTTTTCAGACCCATACCCAATATGGATGAAATCAGAAAGGGCCACTTGGTATTGATCAGATTCAGCGGATGACCCTGAATAAGGGAAATAAGGCCCAAAATATCAAAGTTTTTGTACTGCAGGTAGGTCGGAATCATTATCGTTTGCGGCGGTACGAGAATGGTGAAGACGACGCAGCCGAACAACAGTCCGCTGCCGCGAAATTTCATCCGAGAGAAGCCATATCCAGCAAGCACGCAGGTAAAGGTTTGCAATAGCATGACCAGTCCGGACAGCACCACCGTATTGAGCAGTACATCCTTATAATTCAGCACTTGGATGACGAGTTTGAAATTGTCTAAGGTGAAGTGCTTCGGTATCAACACGACGCTGCCATCATATATGTCGATGGGATCCTTAATCGCAATCAAGATCTTTAAGATAATGGGATAGAGGACAATGAAAGAAATTCCCGCAATCAGCACCGTACGAATACAAATCCAAAGCCATTCTTTCAGCTTGCTGGCCCAAAAGCTTGTCCCGGACATGCGTTCCCGCAACTGATGCAGAACCCTGCGCGTTTCGCTTGCAGTTTCGGTTTTCATGACAGGCTCCCCTCCTTTTCGGTTAATCATAGTAGAATACTCTCTTGGAAATGAGCAGTGTGAATATCCACAGGAAAATCGAGATGACGACGAAATAGATCCAGGCCATCGATGCGCTGAGCCCGAACTGGAACGACTTAAAGGCCGTATCCCGAATTTGTGTGGTCGTAGGGCTGTTGAGCAAGTTATCGATGATGGAATAAATAACATTCGTCAAAATCAGCGGGCTGATCATTGGAAATGTAATCTTCCAGAACGATTCATAACCTGTCGCTCCTTCAATTTTAGAAGCTTCATAGAGCGAGCCGGATATCGATTGCAAGCCAGCCAGAAAAATTAGAATTTGCACGCCTGAGGCGGTAATGATCTGATAGATCCGATCGACCGCCCCGAGAAAGTATTCAACAATTTGAAAGTTGACGCCCGAACGCAGCAACAGCTTGGCAAACTCTAAATTTTGGAACATGGTGAATTCTTCGTTCGACTGCTGTGACGCACTCCCAACTATTGCCTGTGCGTAATCGCCGCTTTCGGCAGCGGCGATTACGCCGGAAGCCAGAATGACTGGTAGGAAGAAGATCGCCCGGGTCAGCGCTCTTCCCTTAAATCTCTGATTTAGCAGCACCGATGCGAACAAGCTAAAGATGACGATCAGCGGCACATTAATGACCATGGTAAGCATCGACTCGATTAAAGTCCGCACATAAGTCTCATCTTGAAATAGAGCATTTTTAAAGTTGGCCCACCCTGCCGACTCTAGCGAAAATCCAGAATCGTTCACCTTCAACGTACTAAAGCTGTAGCGGAGCGAGTTGATTAGAGGCACAAAAAACAAAAACAGAAATCCGACAAACCAGGGGAGAATGAACCATATTCCTCTATACTTTTGCTTCTGATGCAGCGTCAGCCTGATTTTGGATAGCTTCAATTGCTCTCGCCTCCAGTAAGGTATCCCATAGGCTCAACAGCAATCCCTCCTACGTCGACCGTATAATCGTTATAGTTGACGAATACTGCTGTTCCATCTTCATAGGTAGTTTGATAAACACCCGTCTCTAGCATTTGATGATCCTTTATGACTTGGGTTCGTAATTTGCTCTGCATGGTGTTCAGTTCGTCATATGCAGTCTTTGCCTCATCTATCCAATTCCGATAGTCAGCCGAATACAAGAAATCGAACTCCGTTTCCTTGACAGCTGACGATTTGGCATAAAACCATGTGAAGTTCAGATTAGCCCCTGTCTCAATCGCCTTCAACACGTGGTAGCGCATCGTTTGCTCATCAGAGAGGTTGACTGCCGAACCAGCGTAATCGATATACCCGTGCAGGACCATCTCGTAGAATGGCACGCTCCTGTCCGTAATGTTGTAGCCGCTGTTCTCAAGCGGGGCGTTGACGACACTATCGACGTAAGGCAGTGTATAAGCGTTGCCGCCCGCAACCATTACGTGCGAATCGGAACCCAGCTTCGCCAGTTGTTCCTCCACCGTCCGCTTCGCCTCTTCCCGGTTCATGAATTGCCGCTTATTGAAATCGGAGTTCAACTCATCGCCTAGATCACGCAGGGACAACCCCTTAAGTTCAAGCTTGCCGTATTTAGCCAAAAATTTATCCATCACCGAAGGCAGCTTCACCGGCGAAAGCGCGTAGGACGGCTTCACGCCCGATCTCCTGCCATATCCCGCGAGATGGTACCGGTAGATAGCTGCCACATCGTCGAGCATTGTCCGCGAAGCCATCTTCGTTCGGCTAAAGCCTCCTCCATCTTGCAGCACTCTCAGGAAAGAGACATCCGGAAATAGCTCGATCTCCTTGCCGTCCGCATACTCCTGCAGCTCTGCCAACCCGCGTTTGCCGCCAAGCTTGCTATCAACCGAAACGGAAGTCGGGATTTCGTGCTTCACGCCGCCATTGAACCACCCGGTATAACGTAACTGGATATCGTTGATGCCGCCTGCCTGCAGTTGCTCAAGAATTTCCTGCGCCTGATCGAAGGTCGTCAGCGTCTTGTAGGAGTTGTAAGGTATGCCCAAAAAGAACTTCCGTGTCGGAATTCCTCCGATCAGTTCGAGATCAAACGGGATTTGCTCCTTCTGCTCCAGCTTTTCCAGCCCATACTTATGGATCAGATACGAACGGTAATAAGAGGCCATGCCGCTGTAGTTCGCATCCTCGCCCTGCAGAAATCCGTAGCGAACCGATAGATCTCCCAGGTAAGGCTTCGCCTGAAATTTCGGAACGGTTCGCGTCATCCAATTGGCCGTCAGCTCAAGCGGCTCCCAGCCGGTGATCTCATAGGTACTGTACACATAATTGTACGAATTGGTACGGCCGCTCACATCTGCCTCAATGCGCCCGATCCCGTCTCCGTTTTCTATGATGGCTATGAATGCAACATCGTTCTGCTTCATGCCGAACACAGGCAAGCGGGTTGGCGATCCGCTTGGCTTCTCGAGCTCCTTCAAGCGAGTCGCATCGGTGCCATATAAGGTCTCATTATAGGGATAGGCATCAAGCTTGCCGTTATTGAGGTTAATGAGGGAACCGGAGCCGTCCGGAACGAACATATAGCCTTGCCGATTCATTCCCGCGGCTCCGAAATAGGGCAGGACAGAAATCGACTGCAAAATATAATCATTGCCTTCCATGTTCTCGGTCGACACGTTAACGATAAACTGATCGCCTTCCAAACGGTACGTAACCGGAATCACGAACAGCGCTCGGCTGGCCCCGCCATCCCCATAAGCCTCGCGGTCGACGTTCATTTCCTCTTCGCCGTACCCAGCCTCCTCAAGCGTTTCGAGTGTCCTGGTCAAGGCAAATCCGGTCAAAGCTTTATCGCGCCGCATGTAGATCTTTTTCTCAGGATCGAAAACAAAGCGCGTCAGGATATCTTTCTTGCGTTTTTCATCCGTGATTTTGTCCAAAATCAACGATTGAAACCGTTCCTCTCCAATGGATGGGGGAATTTGCTCCACGCCGCTCAGCTTCTCGCCGATCGTATAGATAATCCGGATGCCGTCTTCAAGCTTCTCCTGTGTAAATTGCCCGTACTTGACGCTCTGATCGAAGCTGTTATATTGCTGTGGTTGGCCCGTCTTCTCCTTATCCGAGAAGTTAACCAGCAATTGACTGGATAGCATCGACTTATTTACACCCGATGCCTTGCTGTCCTCCTCGCGATCCTGTGGATTCGAGAACCAGATCGTGCCGTCCTTCTTGTTTTTGACCGCGATCTCGGTCGTCTGCGGGTTGTAATAGAGTGCCATCGCTTCATTCTCTGCCGTCAGTTCCATCGACTTCCCGATCATTCCCTGAGATGTCGCACTTTCCGAATCAGATTCCGCCACCCGCGCCGTCTCGACGGACAGCGCAGCCGTGGAATCAGTCGCAGCAGCCGCGTTTCCCCCGGTGCTTCCCGCGTTGCTCGTCGTAGCCAGCATACCGACAACGACCGCTGATACGACCGCCACTCTCCATTTGCTTCTCACCTTGCCAACCTCCTTCCTACGTACGGAATGAAATCTCCGTATAGATTGAAAGAACGAAACCGATCATTTGCTGAAGTAGGCTGAAGAACAGCAAGACAAGGAATATGATGATTCCCATAACAAATAACGTAAGCAGCATCGTAACCAGAGTCTTAAGAACGGTATACTGATGCACGGTCATCGTTCCGATAAACAGCAACCAGACGAACCATAACACAGAGAGAGAATCTATCATGTAATAGAAGGCCGATTCCCGCAAAGTAATGACATTGCTGATAAGGATATTGCCGAACCGCATCAGAACCAACGGCAGCAGCGCATAACCGGTCGTCATGACAATCTCCCTGAACTTCCCCTCCCCGTCCATCAAGGTCGTAAGGGACCAGTTCGCCACACACCATAGGAAGAAGGGCAGCACAATAACCTGCAGCTCATATATACTATTTAAGTCATATGGATAGTTGAAATTCACGACAAATCCCGCGTACTGCCGCAGCAATATCGTCGCAATTGTCAGTAACAGCAAAATACCGAGCGCAACGCGCAGCTTGCCTTTATTCTCATACTTCAAATCCCAGAACCCTTGAAAAGGGTGAAGCAGCACATAAAATGGGGTTTTGGTCATCTCACGTAACATTTGACTTCACCTTCCCTCTCGTCCGTCTTCTGAGGATCTTGAACGACCACAACCCTACGCCGAAGACGATAACGGTTGTCATCCCTAGGCCGAAGTTTTCACGCACAAACTCTTTGCGGTATTTGCCGAACGCCTTGGAATAATACTCCCTGTCGTAACCGAACTTCAAATATTCCAGCGCCTGCTTGTACTCTCCCTGACGAAGCAGCCCTTTGCCGATGCCGGCATATGCGATCTCATTGTTAGCATCAAGACGGAGCAGTTCTCTCCACAGACCCTCCGCTTCGTCGTACTTGCCTGAGACCAGCAAGTCATTCGCTTCATTGACCAAGGTGCCGTAGCGGGTCGGTTTAAACCGTGTTATCTGATCCATATCTCTATCCAAGACTAGGAATTGGTCGCCTCTGCGCTCTACTGCGACAGGTGTCCTAAACGTCCCCTCCTGCTCGCCCATGCGACCGAATATATACATCAGATTGCCGTCCTGATCATAGGTGAATATACGGCCTTTTCTTGAATCGAGCGCGCTGTATACGCCGTTCTCCCCAACCTTGACATCGATCAGCAGCGAGCTTTGGCTTGCGGCACCCGAATAAATGTCCCCCATCGGATTGAAATAGCCTTTGCGCCGCATCACATCTTCCCCGCTTGGGTTCAGTCGCTTAATGGGATCCTTGGAGGTGAGTTCGGCTGTCGTCGAATAGATAAACCCTTCACTGTCCATATCCAGGTTGTTGAATTCGAGCGGGATGAACTGGGCCAGCTTGCTTCGCTGCTCTTTCGTTGATAGCCGCTTCCAGAAATAGTCCCACGCATTAAATTTCACCCGGTTCGTCCCCATAAAACCGGTGAACGATCCATCCGCATCCATCTCGATAATGCCGTCGAAGACACCTCTGCCGATAACAAAAATCCGGCCCGCATTGTCTACCGCGACTTTAAGCGGGTAATATTGAAAGTTTGGACCGATGACCTCCGAACGAGGAGCACCGATCTCACGGACAAACGCTCCTTCGCCCGTCAGTTCCACCACACGCCGATTTTCCGTATCGGCGACATAAATATGATTGTTCTTCGTCACGAATAGGCCTTGCGGACTGGTGAACTGTTCCTGCTTGCCATCTCGGACAAATCCCCGGATTTCCCGTACAACCTCCCATTGTTCATCGAAGACGACAATGCGCCGATTGCCAGCATCGAGCACATAGAGCAAGCCGTCCGCTGCGACATACATGTCCGTTGGGTCCTTGAACTTGCCGATTGCAAGCATGCTGCCGTCAACAATCCCCGCCGGGACATAAGCATTCGGAACGTTAACCGCTGCTCCCCAATACGAGTAATTGTATCCCTCGTAAGGAGCGGCTTCGGCTTGAAGCGGCGAAGCGAATAAGCTTAATGAAGCAAGCACAATCGCCGTTATACCCATTGACTGAATGAACTTCATTGCTATCCCTCCGCCCTATTCCTTCATTCCGGAAGTTGCCATCGTCTGAATGATTTGGCTCTGGGTGATGATGAACAGCACCATTGGAACGATCATCAAGAGCAGCGCCACCGCCGCCGCCACACCTGCCCGGGCAATTCCTCCAAGAATAATTTGCCCCATCGCATAGTGCATTGTCTTAAGCTCCTCGCTGTAGATAAAGTTACCGCCGTCTGTCGCCCATAACATCTGGAACAATAGAATAATGAGCGTAAACCACGCCGGCTTGACCAGCGGCATAACGATCTTCCAGAACACGCGGTACTCGCTGGCTCCGTCGATTTTGGCCGATTCGATCAAGGCTATCGGAATCTGTTCAATAAATTGCTTCATCAGATAGAGCCCAAGCGGGAACGCAAACGCCGGAACAATGACAGCCCAATAGGTGTCTATCCACCCAAGCCAGGACATCGTCATATAGTTCGGAATCGCAGTCACCTGCGGCGAGAACATGAGCGACAGAACGACGATGGAGAACAAGGTGCCGGATCCAATGAATTTGTATTTCGCCAACGGGTAGGCGGCTGCCGAGGCGAGCAACACGTGCCCTACGGTTCCAGCCAACGTAATAAATACGGTATTGAAAATGTACCGCGAGAAGGGTACCCACGATTTGGCCATCAGATGAAACAGATCGGGAAAATTGTTGAACGTTGGGTTTCGAACAAATAGGGTAGGAGGAAACAGGAACAATTCATCGAGCGGCTTGAAGGCGTTGTTGATAACATAGATCAATGGAATCACCATGAAAGCTCCAAACAAGCCTAGTAAGAGAAACAGTAAAACGTCTACCTGCCACGAGCGGTTGATCCTTCTTTCCCCGCCCCATCTGAAATTAAGCGTCATTTTCACTGATCCTATTCACCCACCTTGCTGAGCAGCTTCTGAACAATTAAGTTGGTGCCAAGCATAATGATGAACAGAACGGTGGCGATCGCGGAGGCGTAGCCCATCTCGAAGCGGAGCGTACCGTAATCGATCAGGTGTGTGACGACTGTATGCGCCGAATACTGTACGCTCGGAAAGCCTGCCAAATTCATTGCTACTTCCGCTACCGCCAACGAAGATGTAATTTGAATAACTGCCCCGAACATCAGCTGCGGCCGCATGGAAGGCAGCGTGATATACCACAGTTCTTGCCAGCGGTTGCGGATGCCGTCCATCGCCCCGGCCTCGAACAGCGTCTTGTCCACCGTTTGCAAACCGGCTATGAAAGCCAGGAAACTGGTCCCCAGGCTGAGCCACAGCTGCACAACAATAATAATTCCGAGCGTATATTGCGGATTTTGAAACCAGAGGATCGGTTCGTTGATAAACCCGAATCTCATCAGGAAGCCGTTCACAATACCGTAAGAATCGCCGGAGAACATGATTTGCCAGATGAAATAGATATTCCCGGAAATCGACGGTCCATAAAATACGAGCGTCATAAGGGCCCGAGCTTTCGGGCGCAGCTCGTTGATCAGCCAAGCGAACACAAAGCAGGCAATGTAACTGATCGGACCGGTAATGACGGCGAATATAATCGTATTTTTCAAAGCAATGAGAAAGACATCGTCGTCAAGCAACAACCGGGTATAGTTGCTCCATCCCGCCCAGCGCGGAAACTCCAGCATGTTGAAATACGTAAAACTGATGAGCACTGACAGCACAACCGGAAGCACGGTGAATAGAAAGAATAGAACCATATATGGCGCCATTAGCACATAAAGATGTTTGTCGTTCTTTAATCGGATCATTGTAGACTTGAGCTTGCCAGGTTTGGACTTGGCGCCAATACCTCTCTGACGCGAAGGCTCGTTGACCATTGTCGGCAATGCATCAGAATGCCGCAATCTGTTCACCTCCGACTCTGATTCAGATTGATTTCTTGTTGCTTGAATTCAAGCTCTCGATTGATCTCTTCTACATAATCGTACAAGGCATCCCTCGTATTCGTCTTGTTATTGGTCACTTCCCTGAAGGCATTGTCGAGACTGCGCCCGGTATAGTAGCCACCTGGCACTTCCGGTATTCCCTTCACCCACTGCCATTGCTGTTTCAAGTTCCGAATATCTTCGGTCGGCCAAGGCAGTTCCTCCAGCGCTTCGATATTCGCGGTCGGATAACGTGCGGATGCACCCAGCAACGCTTCCATCTCTCTTCCAAAGCGAACCTGCGTATCTTTGCTCGTCCACCACTTCATAAACTCCCAAGCGGCATCCTTATCCTTGGCCTGATTCAGCATAATCACGGCCGATCCGCTACCCGAGACGTCACGTCTAATCGTTCCGTCGGACTGCATAATCCCCGGAACAGGGACAAATCCCCATAGACCTCTTATTTCAGGTGCAGAAACAGACAACGTATTGTAGAAATTATAATCGGTTATGGCCATCGGAATTTCACCTGTTCTAAACCGTGTCGGCAAATCAAACACGAGCGGTAATTTATAGTTGACGTAAATATCCGTCCATTTCTTGAAGGCCTGCATGGAAACTTCCGAATCCAATGCGCTCGATTCTCCGTCCTTGTTGTAAAATTGCCCATCCAACTGGTACAGCAACATAGCGAATGCCTTGCTTGGTTCAAGTACGGAGACGCCCGTTGTTGCCGGAACGGGGAGAGCAAATTCCATTTGCTGCTTTTTCAACACCGGGATGATGTTGTAAACGTCTTCCCATGTTTGCGGAACATTCAACTTGAGATCTTCCAGAATATCCTTACGGTAAAATAGCATCGGGAACAATTGCTGCTCCGGCAATCCATAGACGGCACCCCGGAACTTGTAGGGGGTAATCGCACTATCGAGAAACCGGCTAGCCACCTGTTCGTAATCACTGAATTGTGTCAAATCGACAATCGCATTGCGCATCCCGTAGTTTACCGGAATGTCATTGGCGATTTGCATGGCAACATCGGGTCCTTGCCCTGACAATGTGGCGGGCATAAGCACATTCGGATTGACCAGCTTCAAATCAACGCTAATTCCTGTCTGCGTTGTAAATGTATCGTCAGTCATCGCTTTCAACACCTGAGCCTGATCACGTCCGGCCGTACCGACCCACACCGTAACAACCCTTTCATTTTCACTCGTATTCCCGATGCTGTTATAGTCTGTGGAGAATGAACTGAACAAGGTAGTTAGTTCGTGTTTGACTTTGCTTGCAAAGGACGCTGCCGCTTTCGGCATCTTCTGCTCAGGGGAAGCGAGAACGATATAGTCGATTTCCAAAGGCTGCTCTCTAACCTGCATAATCCAGGTTCCCAGGCCGCCGACATTGGTTTTAAAGGATTCCATGCGAGTTTGCACCGACTCGGGCTTTTTGGCCAAATCCTCTAACTGGTAAGCCATTTTGGTCAGAATCGCAACCTTATCGCTTTTCTCGCCCGTGATCTCGATCAGTTGATTGGAAACGCTATACAGAATTTCGCTGTGCTTTTGAAAAACTTCGGTCATCTCGGGAATTCTTTGGACCAGATTGTAGTCCCGGAACGGATCCGGAACGCTGCCGGTAATCATACGAATTTTGCGGTACATGTCATTGAGCTCCAGAATGCTGGCTTGCACCTGAAGAATAAGCGGCGCAATCGAACCGAGGCTGACCTCCAGCTTCAATTCATGACTCCCTGCCGTCAGATAGAACAGATACGGCTCCTGCACGTTGCCCAGCGTAATCATCTTCCAATCGCTCGAATAGTTGAAAGAGATTTCCTTCATTTCCTGAAAGGGGATTTCATTATCAATGTACAAGGTTCTAGTCGAGTACACCCCGCGCAACAATTCCTGCCTGCTCTTCAAACCCAGTTTGTAAAGACCATCCGCAGGCACATCGATCTTCCACGTTATCGTATCGCCCGGCAAACGCCAGTTATTACCGCCTATTGTATTGATACGAATCTGCGAAACCGACTTCGGCTGGGTGCTCGGACTGGAACGGTCCGTGGTCGGATACAGGATCGGCGAAGATTTGTAGATCGCGTCCTCACCCTGCACTTTAATCAGCCGGCCATCCGCCTCTTGAAGGCCCTGCTCCCGATAGCGTTGCTTTATCTCTTCGTAAGTGGGCGGCTCGTCGATTTGGCCGATTTCAATCGTGTCGACAATGACCGGCTCCTTCATGGAAACCAGCGTAAGGGTATGCTTGCCGGATGATAGATAAAAGGCATATGGCTCCGCGTGATAGCCTTCCGCATCCCGGAAAGGAAGTTCCTGCCAGCCGGAGGTTTCGATTTGGCGGGGGCGGATATCATTCCCTTGGTTATCCTGTTCGACTTGCGTCTTCTCGTTCGTCCAAATTCGCGGAAAAAGGAAGCTTCTTGCGCCTGCGAACGGCAGAGCGCCGTCAATGAGCAGTTGCCTCTCCACGGATGACGATTTGCCTTCAATCGTGTAATAGCGAAGCGTCATATTGTACAGGCCGTCTTCGGGAACCGATACCTCCCACGAGATGGAACCCGTGTCGTAGGTCTCGACAAAGCTCCCCTGTCTGTCTCCTGCCGTGCTTATTTCCCTCGGCTCCGCGCCGTCGAACCGGCTGTAATCGCTGCCGTGAATCACGATTTGATGGTCTGGTCTGCGCGCATCCTGATGCTGCCGCAAATAATGGTCATAGCTGTCCGCTTGCAAAGCTTCTATGCTCTCCAGTTGAATGGACTTGTTCTCACCCGCCGCATGAACCTGCCGCCAGCTGTTTTTCCCTCCTTTAATGGGAAACACAATCGTGCACAGGATTGTCAGCGCGACGGCAATGCGAAACGTTTTAGTCATGATCAACGCATCCCCTGCCTGCAGAAATATTTATCGCCTTGGCATGTACGACTCTAGAAGCAGAATGCCCGGACAGATTGCCCGGGCATTCTGCTCCCATTTGTTCCCGGTTTCTAGTTGCCCTTCACTATTTTGTCCGTACTAGCCTGCATCGTCGGAAGCACTTGTGCGATCCCTGCTGCCGGCGTTACTTTTCCATCTACGACATCTCTGTACAGCTGCCCCATTGCTTCTTCGATTCCGAACCCGCTAATCAGTTCGTACTTCGCAATCTTAAACGTATTCATAGCTTCGTTGACGGAATCTTCATCGCTGAAATAGGATTCAGCGAGCGTGCGATTGTCCTCGTCGATGGTATCGAAATTTTGCAGGTCTTCCCAAATCTTGTAGACGGTCTTCGGATCTTCAACCCCGCGAGGAATCGCATATACGTGCATTTGGTTCAGTCCCATAACGAAATCGGCGCTTTTGGCTTTTGGCCCATTCGGCCATGGAACGAAGCCGTATCCATCTTTCATGTTAGCCAGGAAACGAGGCTCAATTTCAAAAATCCCTGTTGGATAGAACGCAACTTTTCCTTCTGTGAAATATCTCGCAGGATCCTCCCAATCGTTACCTTCATCGCGTTTGAATACTTTGTATTCATTGTACAGTTTGTTCTGGAACTCAAGAGCTTCTATGACTTCAGGAGAATCGGCAACAACCTTCTGTGTTGTCTCGTCGTAAAGGGAACCGCCGTTAGCATAAATCAAAGGAGTACCTACTGAATGGGCAGAACCGGTAAGCCCCCACTGATCAATCTCGCCGCTGCCGCTTTTGCTTATCGTCAGCTTTTTGAGCACATCAACGAAGGTGTCCCAATTCCACGTACCATTTTTAATGTCTTCCTCCGGCGTCGGAAGACCGGATTCTTCAAAAATCCGCTTGTTATAGAGCAAGCCTTTATTATCGAAGAGTGGCGGAGCAGTCAGGAAGCCATACGTTTTGCCTGTCCCATAGCTGGCTGCCTTGATTATCTCATCGGAGAGTTTGGTCTCTTCCTGGACATTCATATAATCATCCAGTGGTACAATGTATCCTCCCTTAATCAGAGTCTGTGGAGTATTCGAGGGTATGTACACGATATCTGCAAGTGGCGCCCCAGCCATAACGGAGGTAGTGATCTTCTCGGCATAAGTGTCCCAATCCGTATTGACGTACTTAATCTTGACGTTATATTTTTTCTCGACTTCACTTATCCGCTTCAATCTTTCTTCGCCAGCAGGCGTATCCGCATTCGGCGTATCGTCCCACCAGTGTGAGATAACGATTTCCCGCCCGCCCAAGTCGTAGGTTTCTTCTGCGGGAGCTACTTCGGATGCGGAAGGTTCGCTGCTAACCGGAGCTTCAGCGGTCGCGCTTTGGGAGGCTGGAGTCGTTTCCGCGGCGCCGTTGTTATTGTTTCCGCTGCTGCAAGCAGCCAAAGAAAATACCAAAACAAGGAAGAAGGTAAGTAATGAAAGCGATTTCGATTTACTCATTTGATATGCACCCCGCGTCACTTTTTTTGTGATGAGACATTAATGGAATACTTTTGTGTTTTAGTTAAATAATGTAATTAAAAACGCAAAGTATGACCTCTCCTAAGACCACTATGTCTATTAAGGCAATTCACCTAAAGTTACATCTCACTCACCCCCTCTAATTCCCCGCATTTATTAACCGCTGCTGCCCCGTACAATTAATTTGGAAGGCACAACCACCTGTACCGGGGTATCTCTGCCCTTGATCTGATCGAGCAGCAGCTTTACCGCCATTCTCCCCATGAATTCAGGCTGAATTCGGATCGTTGTCAGTGGAGGACTCACATACTCGGCCATGTCGATATCGTTGAAACCGACGACTGCTACATCTTCCGGTACGCGCAATCCCACCTCCTTGACTGCGTGCATCGCACCAATCGCCAGCGCATCGTTGGCCACGAAGAACGCCGTTGGCAAATCACCCTTCTGAATGGCTTCGTTCATCATTCTGATGCCCTCGGTTGTCCACCACCCCCCGACATAAACATACTCGGGATTGAACAACTCCTGTTCCTTCATGTAGCGTTCATAGTGGAATTGCCGTTGATCTTTGCCATAGGTACGACTGCCCCCGATATAGCCGATCTTCGTGTGCCCCAAAGCGGAAAGATGATCCAACGCAAGCTTCGTTACCCGCTCGAAATCTATGACGACCGAATCAAAGCTTTCCACATCCGGTGACGAATCAATAAACACGACATTGTTAATTTGCTTGACCTGCTGCAGATTAAAGTCGTAAGGTCTATCGATGAAAATGACGCCGTCCACATCCCCGAAATTCATATCCGGTGTTTCGTACATCGACATCCTGAATTTGTCGGCCGTCCGGATACCAGATGCCACGCATTCCTTCTCAATCCCCTGTCTAATCGCATGAAAATAATGATCGACTTCTTCCTGATCTTCTGTCAAAAACATCACGGTACCGATTTTGATATTCGAATTATCGTTCAATTCAGTCGTATCCTTGTTGCTCGACGTTTTGCGATTACGCGGTGTCCTGTAGTTCAGTTCCTCAGCAATCGCAAGTATACGTTGTCTGGTTTCAGCGGATACCGACAGCGTGTTGTCCCTGTTGAGTACCCGGGAGACGGTCACGCTCGACACACTTGCTAATTTTGCTATATCGCGAATAGTTGCCATGATTTCACCCTCCCTATAAAGGAAATTAATTTTTTATTGTAAATGATATCACGAAAGTTATCTATTAAAGTACATCCTGTACAATATTCAGTGAAATAATATTTATTTCAGTGTTACAATCATATCAGCACCTTGCTTTATACGCAACCATTTTTACATTTTCATGCTGAAAAGCGCTTTCTTCTTGATTTTATCATTAGTTTTAGTCTAAAATCAAAATAATATTTCTTTTTTCACTCAATTATTTTATATTCATTAAGTAAATATTCACTAAAGTGAGGCGAATAGAATTGGCATTGTTGTATGACAAAGAAACATCTCGCTGGCTTCTTCAAGGGACAACCTTATCGTATGGCTTGGGCATTCATGAGAACGGCACTTTGCAGCATCTTTACTATGGTTCCAAAATTCCTTTTATAACAGACCTGCCTGCTCCGAATAAAGCAGCGATCCACCATTCATCCTTCGAGCCCTCGGGGGGCATCATTCAGCAGGAATTTCCGGCATGGGGTGGGATGTACTACTACGAGCCTTGTCTGAAAGCAACCTTCCCGGATCAAGTTCGGGACACCAGGTTAGTGTACAGCGAACATCGGATGGTCGAAGGCGACGAATGCGAAGAACTGATCATTGTATTGAAGGACACTGTCTATCCGCTGCTCGTGCATCTGCATTACCGTCTCTTTCCTAAGCACGACATCATGGAGCGATTTGCCGTAATCGAAAATACAGGCGAACAGCCGATTAAATTGGATCAATCACTTTCGGCGACATGGCATGTGCCCAGAGGCGATCATTACAGACTGACTCATCTAGCGGGCAAATGGATCGAAGAAACCCAAATTTATCAGGACGAGATCACCCCAGGGAAAAAGATAATGGAGAGCAGACGCGGGAATACCGGTTGTCAGGCTAACCCGTGGTTTGCCATCGATCGGGGAACTGCAACAGAGGATTACGGCGAAGTATGGTTTGGAGCGCTCGCGTGGAGCGGCAACTGGAAAATTGCGGTCGAGTACAGCCCGTTCAAGCTGCTGCAGGTAAGCGGCGGGGTACATGACTTTGACTTCTCTTGGCATCTGGCCGGTGGGACCACGTTCCAGACGCCTGCTTTCGTAGGCGGTTTTACTAGAGGGGGCTTCGGTGAAGCGAGCCGCAATTTCCATCGTTACCAACGCGAACACGTACTGCCTAAGCCGAACTCCGAAGGTTTGCGTCCCGTATTGTACAATTCATGGGAAGCAACCTACTTCGATGTCAACGAAGAAGGACAGACGAAATTGGCTGAGAAAGCGGCAGATATGGGTGTGGAGTTGTTCGTTATTGACGACGGCTGGTTTGGCGAGCGCAATCATGACCGCGCCGGACTCGGCGACTGGACGGTCAACCCGGCGAAATTTCCGAACGGACTAAAGCCGCTCATCGACAAAGTAGAAGCGCTTGGCATGAAGTTTGGCATCTGGGTTGAACCCGAGATGGTGAATCCGGATAGTAACCTGTACAGAGCCTATCCGGATTGGGTTTATCATTTCCCTAACCGTCCGCGTACAGAGAGCAGAAACCAATTGGTACTCAATGTCGCCAAATTAGAGGTGCAGGCCTTTATTGGCGAAATGATGGATAAATTACTGAGCGAGAACAATATCTCGTTTGTGAAATGGGATATGAATCGCTCCCTCAGCGAAGTCGGCTGGCTGGAAGCACCGACGGAAATCCAAAAGGAAATATGGGTACGTCACGTACAAGGGCTGTACAACATTCTCCATAATCTGCGCGCCAAACATCCGGAGGTCGCCTTTGAGGCATGCTCCGGCGGGGGCGGACGGATCGATCTGGGCATCATGCAACTAACCGACCAAGTGTGGACAAGCGACAATACCGATCCCTATGAGCGCCTCTTCATCCAAGAGGGATATTCGTTCGCGTATTCTGCCCAAGCGATGATGTGCTGGGTTGCCGATGCAGGCAAGTGGGTGAGAAACCGTGCGGCTTCCGTCTCTTACCGGTTCCATTCCGCCATGATGGGCTCACTGGGCATCGGCGGCAACTTGCTGAACTGGTCCGAGGAGGAGCTAGAGGAATCACGCCTCTGGGTGAAGGAATACAAGGCGATCCGCCACATCGTTCAGAAGGGCGACCAATATCGCTTGATCTCGCCAAGAGCGGGCAATGCGACCGCTGTGCAGTACGTAACAGCCGATCGGCGCGAATCCGTGCTCTTCGCACTGATGCATTCGCAAAAATTTCAAAACCCGTTCCCTCGTGTCTATTTACGCGGTCTGAAACGCGATGCTCTCTACCAAGTCTCCGGCTTCGAGCAGCCGTTAAGCGGAAGCGCGCTGATGAATCGGGGGATTGATCTCGACCTGCGGTCAGATTTGGCCAGCAAACTGGTTAAAATTACGGAAACCTCTTGATTCAACTTGACAGGTACGTTAACTCCAAGATATGAAGCATTAATAGAAAATGGGACAAAAACGGCCTGTTTGCAAGAAAAATGGCAAGGTTTGTGAGACAACAATGACTAATTATTTGGGATATTCGGTTGAAATGACATAGTAAACGAGATTAGCTTTGAGACAAAATAAGAGGCTGTCTCAAAAGTAAGAATTAGCTCACTTTGAGAGTTCAGCTCTCTCGAGGAAAAAACGTGTGAATTGAAAAATGACGGCGTAGGAAGCCTATCCCTGCGCCGTCATTTCGTATTTTTGATTGACTGCTGCCTTCTTTAGCAAATTGTGGGCAAGCGAAAGCCATCCGACCTCAGCTTCTCTCTTGCTTGCTGTTTGAATTGCTGATACCTCAAGCTAACGCTAATTTCCCGATTCCCTTGCGCCTTCTTGCATGCTATCTTGAGTGGGCAGTCTTCGCAGTTCTCGCTTCGATAGTGCCTCTTTCGAATTTCATATCCGCTTTCCGTCGTTTCCTTACTTTCATAGCGAGAGTTTAGCTTGCGGCCAGCCGCGCATGTCCATGTATCTTCCGTTTCGTCGTACTGCCAATTGTCGAGTTTGCTGATATTTTTCTGCCATGATCTGACGGGAAGAGTAGATCCGCTGTGTATAGGCGTAGATGATAACTTTGGTAAGCATCTTGGGGTGATAGCTGTCTCGTCCGCCACCGGGATAGGCAGCAGCGAAGAGGCTGTCGTCGATTCGATTAACAGCTTCGTTGACGACACGAACGAGGTGTTTTGAAGGGATATCTTCCTCGAGATCCATTGGCAGGGTAAGTTGGTCCATGGTATATTGAATGTACAAAGAAACCTCTCCTTTAGTAATGGTTGCTCGACACTTCCATTTTACTAAAGAACGGTTTCTTTTTGTTTGTCTAACTAAAGACAAAAGGGCTTGCCCCTTAGGTCAAATTTTTGACCTTTTGGGACAGCCCCTTCTCTAATTATCGTTGCGTGAAGTAGGACATCATGGCTTTGTTCATGGCGAATCGCACGGCAGACTGGAAGAGCGTCAAGTTATCGGCCAAGCCGAGCGAAGCGAGCGGAGCGACGGCTGACATGATGTTAAGAATTTGGAATCCGAGTTCGTTTCGGTAGACGTCCCATAAGGCATCCCAAGTATCTCCGGCGTCGTAGCCCGCTTGCACCAACTGGATGCACGCCGGGATCCAGTTCCAGCCGAGCCGTTGCATGATCTTCGCGAGATCGTCGGCCTCCCATCCCGCTTCCCGCATAATCGCGAACGGGATGCCTTCCTTGAGGTCGGTCAGCATCGCGCTGATCGCGCTGTCGAGCTCGTCGTTGATGAAGCTTACCCCGATATCCGCCACCTCTTTGAGAGCGAGGTAAACCTGCCAATCGGAAAAGTATTTGGTGCCGCTGGTCGTTTTCGCGATCTTCATCGAATAACCGAGCTCGACGAGCGTCAGTTCCGAATGCCTGGATATCTCGGAGGCAATCTTCTCAAGCGTCCAACTTTGAGAAGGCTTGGCTCCCCAGAGATCTTCCACGTAATACTTCGGATCTTCCTTCGTTGCCTTGAGCGCTTCGACCGAATCGCCGAGCTCCGTCCAGCCTGCCTGATAGAGATGAGTGATCATCCACGCACGGCTTTCGTCCATCGCGTACCCGATGACGGCTGCTTTCTCGATCGGAAGGTTCAACGAGCGCATAGCCGTGTAAATCTGCGCGTTCTCGGCTTCGCTGTCGACCGCGCGTCCGATGTCCTCGAGCGAATAGCCGAGCGACATTAGATTTTGTATGACGCTTTTCCAGTCGTAGCCCCACTGAAGTCGAAGGAGATGGTAGGCGTTCTCCGGCCGCAACCCCAGGCTGCGAAGCTGCGCGATGGCTGTAGCGTCTCCCTTGCCGAATTCCGAGTCCAGCATGACATCGTACAGAATCGTGTAGAAGTAGCCGGCTTCCTTCATCGCGACGAGAATGTCGCCCTGCGATTTGCTCGGCAACGCGCGCTTGAGCGCCAAATACGTCTGCAACGGCGTTTGGTTTAACTTGGACAGCTCAGTCGCGACCTTCGACAAGTCGCCGTTGCCGTACAGTTGCACCAGGACGAGCGCGTATTGTTCGGCGGTCTCGCCGTGGAAATCGTGGCCGATCGCGTAGAGAACGCCCGTTTGCGAATAACCGGCTTGAATCATCAGCCGCGCGAGCTCCATGCCGTCGTCGATGTCGAAGCTCTGCTGTAAGTGAATGACCACGTCGGAAGAGGGCATATTTCTTTTCGTTTGCAGCATGGCGACGTAAACCTCGATACCCGATCGGGCGAAATACGCGCCGACGGCGTTGATGACTTCCTTATCGTTGGAGAACGAGCGAACTTGCAGCAATTCATCCAGCGTATCGACGGCGTTTAACCCGTAGACGCGGGAGAGAATGCCAATCGTGTCGCTTAGCGAAACGCTCAGCGTTTGCAGTACGTGAATGGCATACTTCGGCGTACGGACGTCGGATGCGCGCAACGTCGCGTCCAATCTGTCCGTTACCTCCGGAAAGACGGTCGCTATGACGTTGTCCATCGTCGATACGGCGTTGGCCGAGTAAATATACCCTTCGCAATACGCTTGGAAAATTGCGGCGATCACGTCTTCCCGCGAATAGCCGGCGGCGGCAAGCCCTCTGGCCATCGCGACGGGATCCTCGACGCCCAAAGAGCTCTTGAGATTCGTGGCTGCTTGCGTCGCCGTAGCGGTGTTGCGATCGTGCATCTCTTTGGCCAGCGCGGCGAAAGGATCGACGCCGAATACCTCCCCGACCGCTGCCTGGATATCCGCACCGTCATATCCGTTGACGGTAGCGGTCAGCAACTCCGTTACCTGCCTGATAATCGCATCGGTCGTGCCTCCGCCGAACAAATTGCGCAACGCCATTGTCACTTCGTTCAGGCTGTAGCCGAGGTTTTTCAAGCCGAACGCGATCTCGCTTAATTGAACGCCGCTCTTATACATCATAAATCTTGCGACCTCGACCGGGTTATAGCCTGCGTTCTTAAAGCTAACGGCGTTCAGTTGCAAACCGTCGGCGATCTGGTACGTCGTATATCCCGCTGCGGCAAGATCATGGATCAAAATCGTCGTGTCCGTATGGCCGTATAACTCGGACAAAATGGTTTTTACCGTGTAAATTCGATATAAATCGGGGATGTAGGAGCCCCGTAAAGCGCGAATCGCCTCGATCGGAGTTGCCCCGTAAAGGTCCTTCAGCACTTCGCCCACGAACAATATGTCCGACTGGCTACCTTGATAGAGCCTCGTGTCGTTCAGCACTCTGAGCATGTCGGCCATCGTCGCCCCGCTCGTTTCTTTCATCGCGCGAACCGTGTCCAGCTTGGTGAAGGCCGCTTGCAAGTCAGTGGCGAGGTTGTAATTGTTGGCGAGTCCCGCTCCGATCAGAAACCCGGCGATTTCCGCAACGGAATAACCCGGAATCGGCTGGTTCGTCTCCGTATTGGTACCTCCCAGGGCGAGCAGCTTGACAAAGTTCGCATTGGTAGAGCTCCGGTAAACCTTGTAGGAAAGGGAATTAAGCACGGACCTCAAGCTGGCAAGCTGGAAGCCCACCTCTCGCAATTCGATGATCGCGTTGCTCGCTTGTTGCTCGGTCAGCGTGCTCGATGGCGCAAGGAACTGCAGGAGCTCGCTCAGATTGAAGCCCGCCTGGCCGAGCGCGTAGGCGATCGTCTTTTGCCCGTCTTGCTTCGTGAGAGCCGTCGGAATACCGAATTGCGCAAGCATTTCGGCGTTTTGCAGGAGCGTCCCGCCGTACGTCCGTCGAACCGCGTCCGCGGCTTCGCCGATCTCGACACGAGGAAGATCATTATAAATCGGCGGGTCCGTTACGAGCAATTGCGACATTAGGTCGTTCCTCGACTGAACGTCGCCGTGCGCTTTCAATTGGCCGGCGATTTCGACCGCCGAAAAGCCGCCGCGGATCATATGCTGGGCGGTGTAGTTGACGCGACCGCCGGAGGCCGAGAAGAAAAACTCGTAAAACTCCTTGGCGTTATACGCGAACTTCATCGCCGATTCGATAGGCACCACGTAACGCAAACCGCTAAATACATCGCCGGTCGAATAGCCTGCTCCCCGGAGCGCAAGAGCCATTTCCTTAGGCGTCGCGCCGTAATCGAGGTACAGCATGTCGCCCACGTCAACGGCGGCGTACCCGTTATCCTTGAGAAGCGCCGCGATTCTGTCCGGATCGTCGCCATAGACGTTCTTCAGCGTTAGGCCCGCGCGGCTGGCGTCGATGCCCGCCGCTTTCATTGTCGTGGCGGCTTGACTGTCGTCGTTTCCGTATACCTCTTTAAGCACCTGTCCCACGTCGTTGGAGAAGCTTGTTATCGTATTCAATATTTCCACGGCGCGTACATTCGTCGTGTCGTAATATTTCCGCAACGATTCCGTCAGCTTGGCGTTCGGGAAGAACCAACTGATATCCGAGACTTGCTCGTCGGTGTAGCCCGCCTGATGCAGCGCCCTTACCCAATCGTCGGATTCGCCGTTTAAGTATGCGAAGTTTTTGCCCAAGTTGTTGACGTTCAGGATGCCGGCTTCCTTCATGCCAAGCAACAGATGATAGACGCTGATGCCGCTCGGCAAAAGCATCCCTGGCATGTTCTCGTTGCTGATCCCGTACACGGTATTCAGTGCTTTAATAAGTCCGTTCGTGTTGTAGCCGCCTTCGATCAGCGCCTTGGCGGCGGTACTTGCGTCCACTCCCGCGTTGTCTTTCAGATCGGTTGCGGCGTCGACGGCCGTCATGCCGAGCATCCGATCGTAAGCCGCTCTACCGCTAGGCGCGCTGCCGTCGGTAAAGATTCGGTGGGTTAACGCTGGCAGCACCTTGCCATCGGCCGATCGGATCGCTCCCGGCATGTAGCCAAGCTCCAGCGCATTCGGATGTACCGCCGTGCCGAGCGTCAGCTCGATCCGGGTCTTCGTTTCCGACAGCGATACTCCCTCTATCGAGACTGGCGCGCCGGAATCCGCAAGCGAGAAGCCCGAGGGCGATTCAGGCAAATCGGCAAGCGGTTTGCTGAACGATATAATCAGTTTCGTCAAATCCGGCGTCACTAAGGCACCGGTGACGGCGGGCAGATCGGGAACAAAGACCGTCTTGCTTCCTCCGAACGTATATCCCGGCATGACGAGCGATAAGGAATACGTGGCGCCGCCCGTCAAGAAGCCGTCCGCCCGATAATTCGCTCCTTCATCCGCGCTGCGGAGCTTGGATACGAGCGCGGGCATGCCGTCTTCATTCACCATGACGACGTTCGCGATCGTCATGTTCGGAACCGCCGGCGTAAACTTCAGATCGAAACCGGCTGCCGACGGACTGCTTACCGTTACCGACACCGGCGTCACGACCGGCCCGCCGCCCGAACCCGGACCTGTACCCGAGCCCGGACCCGAGCCCGGACCCGAACCTGGGTTCGAACCCGAGCCGGAGCCCGAATTCGAACCCGAGCCGGAGCCACCCGAGCTCGAGCTCGAGTCGGAACCCTCCACGGCCGATCCGCCGATTTGGGCGGAAATGCCGTCCGCCACGATCATCTGATCCGGCTTTTGCTCGATCGTCACGCCGGCAACCGTAACGGACGCGGTGCCGATTTTGCCGTCTCCTTTGATCGTTGCCGCCGCGTCCGCGTTCACGACGCCGACTTGAACGTTCGCGTTCAACGTCACGTTCGCGCCGGCGGCTTTGTCCGTCAAGGTCAGACTGTCGACCTTGCCGCTCGTAACGGTCACTTGCGCGGCCGCCACGAGCACGACGTTCGGGAAGTCGCCGTCCAGCGTCACTTCCCCGGTCGTCGATACCGTTACGGTGCCGTAGCTCGCCCCGCTTCCGCCCGCTACCTGCAGCGTCGCTCCCGATTCGACCGTCACCTGATCGACGGCCGTCGAGCCCTCGATGACGACCCGGACATGTCCGTTCACTTTCGTCACGAATACGCGGGTCAGCGTCGAATCCAGAATGTGCACGCTGTTATGGCCGCCGCCTTTGACGGTCGTCGTCCCTTCGACGACGACGCGGTCGAGCGTAACGTCGCCTTCGCCGATTCCCTCTCCGAGCAGCAAATCCCCTTTGATCGAGACGTTTCTAAGAACGACGTTCGGTACGTTGATCGCCACGTCGCCCTCGATCGTCGCCGTCCCGGAAGCCGGGCCGTACGTTCCGGCTTTATCGATGGAGGCCGGCACGGTAGCGTTCTCCGGCACGGCGACATTCTCCGACGCGCGGGCCCGATCGAGAATAACGACCGTCTCGGCGCGCGTCAGCGACTTGCCGGGCTTGAACCGGTTGCCCTCGGCTCCTTTCATGATCCCCGCCGAGACGACGGCGCCGACGGCCTCGCGTCCCCATACCGCGATTTGCTTCGCGTCCGCGAACTTGGAGGCTTGCGCTTCGTTCGCCTTTGCCGACGTATCCAGCTTCAACAGGCGCGCAAGAATGACCGCCGCCTCTTCCCTCGTTATTGATGCTTCCGGCCGGAACAAGCCTTTGGCGTCTCCCTGCATGTATCCGGCTTCTTTGGCGCGCGCCGCGTCCGAAGCGTACCACTTCCCGTCCGGCACGTCCGCGAAGGAACCGGCCGCCGCCTTCGTATACCCATAAGCCCTGTTGACGATCGCCGCCAGCTCCGCTCGGCTTACGTCGGCGTCCGGACGAAAGCTACCGTCCGGAAAGCCGTTAATCAACCCGTTATTCAACCAAGCCTGAATGGCGGTCTTCGCCCAATGGCCGGCAATATCGGACGGTTCGGATTTCGGGTTTGCCGACTCGGCCCCTACCGCCGCGATGAGTTCTTCCAAAGCCTCGGATGCCGGAGCTTCCGCGTTAGCCCGTTCCGGAGCCGGAACGAATTGCGCAAGCAACGTTAAGACAAGCAAACACGCAACGAACCGAATTCCCCATCCTTGCATTTTACTTACCACTACAACTCCACCTTTCGAAATCCGCCTAAAAACGACGCTTTTTTCTCAAGCATACAAGCCTCCGGTAAAATACCGGTAAAATGGCTTGCATTTTGTCGAAAACCAGCCCCGAACACGGTAAAAAGGACGAAGCAGCCGTAACGCGCAGCTTCGTCCTTGTTATCCCTTACCCTTGCGATTAGTGACCGAATTACACGTTATGCATCATATCTGCCTAGCGATCGTTCTTTCATCCGCTTCCGCCGACTTTCGGTGCCACTCTTCGCCCGTTGGATCGTATTCCGCATTCGTCATTCACTCCCCTTCGACTAGTACCTCTTGGACGATACTCCTCAAGACTTGATTGGAATACAAAGCTTCGCCCTCTGTATTTTCAGCTACTAATCGAATACTTGACATACCGGTAACATCCTTTCCCTCGGGACCCGTAGGCTTGATATCTGACGCCCAAAATTATTGTCACAACAACAACAACAACAACAACAACAATAATAAAAAATTGCTCACCCTCGCGTTCGGTCAATCGGCCTTACATCATCTAACCAATCCTCTGCCTATCCGCAAAATAGCCAGACCGGTTGCCCACAGGATCAAAGCGGAACCAAGGCCCGTTATTGACATAAATGCATTGACTTGATGATCCCCTATCATGAACTCCGAAGGCACGAACAGCCATGTAACGATAGCGAGCAAACATAGGAGCGCGCCTGTCCAATAATAAAGTCTGACTTGGAATAGAGGAGCCAAAGGGAAAAAATGAACGCCGACAATAATAGCTATGACAAGAGGGATTAGTTCAGTGTGCCCGGTAGCGTTGCAAACAGCAATCGTAATTGCGACAGCAATTCCTTCCGCAGCGAAAATAAGGTTGAACCATAGTCTTGTATGCTTTTCTAACCGTACGTCTGTTGAAGATGCCTGATTCGTTAATTTTCGAGATGCGCTTATGAGTGAAAATCCTCCGATGAACAGTGACGCGCCTATGATTCCAGCAATGACTAACAACAATGGAAGCCCCCGGCCTTGCAGTCCCATAATTCCAGTGTAAGCCCACAGAGTTCCGAAAAGTGCCATAAAAAATACGCCGGATGCCGTTCCAACAACCGCGGCTCTTGGAATAATGTTTGGTGTATGAGTCATAAATGAAAATCTCCCTTCAATTCATGTTGTAGTTAGCGATTTAATAGTGAATCCCTTACTGGGATGCTTTCAGTATAAGAAAAAGGATGAGCCTATGTTAGTACATAAGTTCATCCTTTGAACATGAAAATAATCATATGCTACGGGTTAACCCTATGATCTTTCTCACCCCTTGGTTCCGAAGCGGCAAGCTCCTCTGATAGATATGGTGTTTGCGGTTGATTGTGAACCAGCACTTGATCCGCGTCGCAAACACCTTCTGTTCCCGCATGCGCTCAAACGGAACTTCTTAGCCGACATTATCCACTCATATAAACTCTTATTAAACATAAATTTGAAATCCTGCCAATGAGCGAGCATTCGTGAGAAAATCCTTATTCTCTGAGGGAGGCTTAATGAAACTCTTCTTCTTCAGATCCCCTCGGCTCCAAATTCGAAGCCGCGTGACAAACTATGCAAGTTCTTGTCTTCACGAGAATCGATGTATGTTCTTGTCCTTCTAAATCAACGCGGCCCGATAGATAAATTGCCCGAACCGATTACAACTTGAACCAGCGTGAAGCCTTCTCCGAAAACGACATTCTTAATGTCCTCTCCGTCCGTCGACTGCTTTGCCCCATCCCATTCGTTGCTGAGATCGCCTGAACCTGAATACAACTTAAATTGGGCGGAAGCCGGCTTGATATCCGTCTCAATAACGACCTCACCATTGCTTAAATTTATATCCATCGGATGTTTCAATTCGTCTAGTTCCACTCGAATGTTACTTCTGTGACCATTAACATTGAGTTCAGCATCTACATCATATATTTTAATGTCCCCGCTGGACACATTGATGGTAAGCTTACTTGCCTCTAGCTTCTCAATAGTAATATTGCCCGAGCTGGCATTGAGATCGATCTTCTTAGCGTATACTTCCGTGATGTCAGAATCGCCGCTGTCGACATGAGACGTGAGCGTGCCGGTTGTCAAATCTCTCATATCCATTTTGCCCGAATGTCCAATTAGATTTATTGTATCAGCCGACAATTCCGATATGTTCGAGTCGCCGTTGTTCGACTCAAGAACGAACGAACTATACTCCTGCTCAGGCAATTCTAACTTGAGGTTAAGATTGCGAAAGGTGTTGCCGATAGAGGCTCGGATATCGCTTTCCACGGAAACGTTGACTGCGTCACCGTTCCGATTCAAATTCAATTTAATTTTGTCCACATATTTCTCGCTTGCTTGACCAGTTAAATAGGCTTTAATTTTGCTGGTTGAACCCTTCACAACCTGGAAATCAGTGCTTCCGGATTGTACCTTAATATTTCTTACCCCTTCACCTTCTACCGTCTGATTCTGCTCAACCTTCACGCCTCCAGGATCGAACATGTTACCAATACTAAATGTCCCTCCTATTCCAATCAATCCGATCACCAGCAAAATGAAAGCGACTATAATCCATTTTCTCATTATCTTTTCTCCCTTACATAAAGTAAAAAAGAATGCACCAAAATAGAAAACCACACAATAAGGAGTAAACTACTTACTATCATTGCTGGAGTAATCGCGGTAATGGAATATCCTTGATAGGTCTGTACAAACATACAACATATTGCTGATAGCCATAACCAAGCCGACGTATGGACTATGCGGACAGAACGGGAAAAGTCGAGTCTTGATCGTTCCAGAAACCATGCAATCAAGGGAATTGCCTGGAGCCCGTGGAAGCCAAGAAAGTGAATCGTCATCACATTACCGCCTGATCCTGTTATTCTGCTTGATAGAATAATCATCCAGATGCCTGAAGAAAACCCTAGCATAGTTGCAATAAAACCATACCGTATGCCTAGGACTAACAAAGGACGTTCTTGCATTGGTTTTTTGGCAAGAAATTTGATCAGAATGATTACATACAAACCTACAATCGTAAGCGATATAACACCAAACAATATACCAGGTAATTTATTTGTCAAAAAATCACCTTGGCCAAATCGTGGATCCACACCGCGATAGGTCTGAATCACTTCTACCATATAGGCATATAGTACAGTTATGATTAACAGCCAACTAAATCTTTTTTGCCCTGTTACACTAAACTTAGCTAACGGCATCATAAAGAATGTAGTTATTAAAAAGACTCCCAAGGCAAAATTAAAAGTTATCGGCTTGATCCAATCACCGTAAGGCGGAGCATTGTTACCATGAACTAGCATAAAAACCAAACATAATAGCGCTAATAATATCCCGAAGACTCCTGTTAAAAACAATCCTTTTTCTTTTCTAATCAATAACGTTTTCTGTAATAAACCAATTCCGGTCTCATGTATGATCATTTCTATCTGCTCCTTTTATCAATTGCTTCTGCTTCAGCATATCAACTATTAAAAGAAACGAAATCTGCAATACGATAGATTTTATAACAAAAAAAACACGTACACTTGTACGTGTTTCCATACTATTTACATAGGTAACATGTAATTAGTCATGCTCAGAGTTGGACGATACCCTCTTTAACTGCAAAAATCGCTACCTGCGTCCGATCACGAAATTCCAGTTTGGCAATAACATTCGACACATGATTCTTTACGGTTCCCTCGGTAATAATCAACTCATCTGCTATTTCTTTATTGTTCAAGCCTTGGCCTAACAGTTTCAACACCTGTATTTCACGGTCAGATAACAGATTGAGCAGCGCCACTCTTGGGTCCTTGCTTGGAGAAATAGCACCTTCAATTGAATGGTCGCTTTGATGCTTTTTCCTTTCGCTGAGCAAATGGTTTGTGATATCTGGTTGGAAGACCATTCCGCCTAAATAGACTGTGTGAATCGCATTTACGATCGCTTCCGAGGGAATATCCTTTAATAAGTAGCCATGAGCGCCTTGGTCCAATGCCGTGAAAATCAATTCACTATCATCGAAAGTAGTCAGTATTAACACCTTTACATCTATAAGATGACTGCGGATTAAGCGTGTCCCTTCTATGCCATCCAGTATAGGCATCCGTATATCCATTAGAACGACATCTGGTTTTTGGACAATTGCTATTTCATACGCTTCTCTTCCATTCGACGCAGTATCGATAACTTCTATATCTGTTTCTTGACTGATAATCGTCGATAATCCTTCACGAAAGAGACGCTGATCGTCTACAACCATCACTCTGATCATTGGGGTTTCCTCTTAAAGGGAATAAGAACATGAATCTTAAAACCTTTCTCTTGAAAAGAGTCAATTTGCAAGGTTCCCCCATGTTCTTGAACTCGCTCTTTCATATTAAGCAATCCAAATTCTGGTGCGAACTCAGCTTTACCCGTTCCATTATCCTTAATCCTCAATTCGATTTGCTGCTCTGAGCATTGAAGAGTTACCCATGCTTCAGTAGCGTCTCCATGCTTTTTTGCGTTGGTTAAAGATTCTTGTACAATTCGCGATAAGTTCAAACGTAACGCATCCGGTATAACGGGAAATTCTTGATCGACTTGTACCGTTATTCTCATGTCTGTCATTTCAGCAAATTGCCCCGCTAACCTATCGAGCATTTCCTTGATCGTTCGTTGATTATCGTCTTCTCGCATATCGCGAACGGAAAGCCGAATTTCTTGCAAGGCGGAACGTGCTAATTCTTCACAATGCATGAAGCTCATCTTGCTCTGATCCGAATGACTCTCTTGCAGCTTGCGAGCAACCTGCAGTTGCATAAGTAAAGCTGTCAATTTGTGACCTACGGTATCGTGAATTTCTCTGGCTATCCTTATCCGCTCGCGGCTGGCTGATAAAGACTCCACTTTATGCGAATATTCGATCAACTGCTGGTTAGACTTTTTTAATTCGGCATTCAACAAAGCAGTTTGGCTGCGGGCATGCCGGTAATAGCGGATTAATGAGCCTACCAAACTGGCGAATACGACAAAGGTTCCACTTACAAAGTACATAACGATTTGAAATTTTCCGAATTCATGTTGTTCAAGTATAATCTGTATCCCGATATTGAGTGGAACGAAAATAAACCAAACTATGGTAACCGCACGTATTTCTATGTACATGAAAAGAAACAAGCCTACTAAACCTAAAAAAAGCAGATCCGGATAATCCCCACCCAAATATACGTACCCATAGGGGGCTGTGATCGCGGTATCAACGACTGCTAATGTGAGTACCTGCGCGGTACGGCTTGCAAAATAATAGAGAAAGTGATTGATAAATAATATCAACATACTGACAATAACAAAAGCTTTTACCCAACCTACAGTATTATCGTTAATAAATAAGTACATACAGCTAAGTATGATAAAAAAGCTCAAGCGAAGAATAGATAAAAGCAAATAACTTGACGGGTTATTCAGCTTCTCTAACTTTGAATAGTTTGCCACACAAAATTCACCTCTTGTTGAGTATTTGTCGTGAATAAAGGAATTCATGGATGTAATAGGTATTTGTCCTGCCGATTTCTTGCTGATGCTGGGCAACAAAAAAGAATAAGCATCCTCATTCATTTTTGAATTAATTAATTCAGTCCCTCTTACGAATAAGAATAATACCACACCAGTGGGTCGCTCTGCTACGAAGATTAAATCACAAGGGAGACAAAATCACTCAAGCCTGCCTCCACCCATGCGTTGATAGCTATCAACTCTATAGTTGATTCATTTACCATCAAGATCCGCGAAAAATGATACGAAAAGTTTGGTTCTAAAAAAGCGATCATTCATGGTAGCAACTACCTGAATGATCGCTTTTTGTTAAGTCAAATGCATAAATATACATTCTAATGAAATGTGGAGTTTTTCATATAATCAATTTTGGAACAAATCTAATTAAATATGGAATATCACACATTATTTATTTCGGGTTTTTTGCCGTTAATTCATCTCAATTACACTTGCTATACCCGCAATTCCCGCACGTTTTACATCCCTCAACGTTAAGCAGAGAGGCCGAACCGCAGGATGGACACAGATCCTTCGAGGTGTAAGTGATTTTATTCTTCTCCGTAACGATCGGGTAGCTGGTTGCCGCGATCGGAATCTCGGTAGCCGTTGCGTGTTCGTGATCGTCGATGCCGGCATGGGTTTCCAATGCCTGCGCTACCGCGTCCGCGATGGATTCGACGCGATTCGGACCGAAGCCGACCGCGCCGGAACCGCCGATACCCTTCAGATGCTTCACGAGCAACTGAACTTTGTTTCCGTGATCTCCATACCGAAGGAAGAGCGAGCAGACGCGTCCTAGTGCTTCCGCCATCGCGAACACGTCGGATCCGGCTTTGCCGACGTTTAAGAAAATTTCGCCTGGCGTGCCGTCGATGTCGTTCACGGTAATGTACGCCATTCCGAACGGCGTATTGTATTTGTAAGTCGCGCCGCGAAGCACCTTCGGACGGCTCTTGTATTGCTTATCGAACACTTGCTTCTGCTCCGGCGACACGCTTACGTTAAGCACCGCGTTCAGCGTTTCCACCGGGCTTTCTTCCGGAGCGGCAACCGCTACGGCTGCGGGAGCTTCCGCTTCTTCCTTCTTCTCGTCCTTCGACGTCGTGCTAAGCACTTGAACGTCCCGGCTTCCGTCGCGGTAGATCGTTACGCCTTTGCAGCCGAGCTCGAACGCCAGCTCGTATAGCTCCGCGGTCTCTTCGACCGTGAAGTCGGCCGGACAGTTCGCCGTCTTGGAGATGGAGCTATCCACCCAGCGCTGAATGGCGGCTTGCGCGCGGATATGATCCTTGGCGGACAAGTCCATCGAAGTGACGAACCATTCCGGAAGCGATTCGCCCGGGTTCGCGTCCTGCCATTCCTGCGCGATCGGAACGAATTGCTTGTCGTAGCCGAGTCGGCTTTGACGGAAAAATTCGAAAGCGAAATACGGCTCAATGCCCGTAGATGTTCCGACCATCGTTCCCGTAGAGCCGGTAGGGGCTTGAGTAATGACGGTAACGTTGCGCATGCCGCGCTTCTCGATCGCTTCCCCGACTTCCGGATACGTTTCGACCATGTTTTTCATGAAGCCGCTTTGCATGAAGGGCTCCAGATCGAACGCCGGGAAAGAACCTTTCTCCGCCGCGATCTCCGTGGACGCAAGATAGGCCTCGCGAGCCATGAAGCCGTATAGCTTGTCTAGGAACTCCAAGCTCTCCGGACTTCCGTAACGCACTTCCAGACGAATCATCAGCTCCGCCAATCCCATTGTGCCGAGACCTACGCGACGCTCGTTCTTCTGGTTCTTCTCGTTCTCCGGGAAGTGGTAAGGCGTCGTGTCGATGACGTTGTCTAGGAATCGGGTGGAGTAACGGACGACGCGCGATAGCTCATCCCATGCGACGTCATGAGTTTCCTCATCGTAGAATTTGGATAGATTGATGGCGGATAAGTTGCATACTCCCCATGCCGGCAGCCCTTGCTCGCCGCATGGATTCGTGCAAATAATCGGATTGAAGTACCAGCTGTTGGACATCTGGTTATAGTATTCCATGAATACGACGCCAGGTTCGGCCGATTTCCATGCGCCTTCGATAATACTGTTCCACACTTCGCGAGCCCGAACGGTACGGTAGTGAGTCACGTTCTTGCCCAGCTTCTTCCACTTCTCCAAGTCGCCGTCCCACAAGGTATCGTAATCCGGATCCTTCGCGTCGGGGAATACCAAATCCCAGTTCGCATCCTCTTTGACCGCTTGCATGAAGGCGTTGCTTACGCACACCGACAGGTTAGCGTTCGTCACTTGACCCATCGTCTGCTTAACCGTGATGAAATCCTGAACGTCCGGATGCCAATCGTTGATCATAAGCATCAAAGCCCCGCGACGGCTTCCGCCCTGCTCGATCAAACCGGTCGTGTAGCTGAACAATCCGCCCCACGACACCGCGCCGCTGGACGATCCGTTTACGCCTTTGACGATCGCGCGACGCGGACGCAAAGACGATAGATTAATGCCGACTCCGCCTCCGCGAGCCATGATCTCGGTCATCTCGGACAAGGTCTGCATGATTCCGCCCCGGCTATCATGAGGCGAAGGGATAACGTAACAATTGAACAACGTCAGCTCGTCGCTGGCGCCCGCGCCCGCGGCGATCCGTCCGCCCGGAACGAGCTTCCAATCGTCGAGCAACCAACGGAACTTCTCGGACCATTCCTTCTGCTTCTCTGCTGTATCTTCTACGGATGCCATGGCATTCGCGAGTCGCGACCACATTTCATCCGGTGTCTTCTCGATAGTTAAAGTTAGCTTCTCTACGGACGATTGAACCAACTCTCCGTTACGAAGCTTAACGGTTACGTTTTGGCCTTCCCGCTTGACGACTTCCCCGACTTCTTTTGCCGGAAACTTAGGATCGTCCTTCGTAAGAGCAAGTACGATGTCGCCGACTTTCGTTTCGTTGGTATCGGCATTCTTTCGCGCGTAACGATCCAAAAATATTTTCTCGCTCAAACCTTCCAACCGTTTCGACTGCATTGTTTTCAATCCGGTACCCTCCCGAACTCATAGTCATTTCGCGTTTCACACGGCTCGCAACACGATTTAGTGTATGTATATTATACAATATATTGTGTGCGAATACCATTATACCGCACCATATCTGGTGCTTCTATAGGATATTGTACTTAGTTTTGTTTTGAATCCTCCTCAATTGCTCATACTAGGAAATGGACGCAATTTCGAATAAAGACATGATCCGGCGATACTCTCTTGGCTGAGCGTTAAGGCAGCCGATTGTCCGGTCGTCGACCAGGAGGACTCACAGTTGCAAACCCCATTCCCTTCTTCCGCCGGTGCTCCGTTCGGCGCGGCCTCACCTATCGATCAACCGTTGTCCGAGCTGCCCGCGGCACCCGAAACCGAGGATGGTGCATACGTATATTCCCCATTCAAATCTCCGGCAAGCTTCTCTTCCGATCCTGCTCCGCGCAAGCTTCATCCTTTGGTAGAGATGCACGTCGACCGCTCCGCCTTCGATGAGTTGGAACGGCGAGCGGAACGCAACGGTCCTTGGGATGATTGGTCGATGTATCAGCTTGCGTTGGAGGCGGAGGAAGCATCTCTCGTATCGGATTTTCACGCGCTGCGTTGCTTGGCATTGCTGCCTCATTTCGAACCGTTGCCCCATCAAATCGATACCGCTCGCAAAGTCCTTCACGAAATGCGGGGCCGCGCGATCTTAGCCGACGAGGTCGGCTTGGGCAAGACGATCGAAGCCGGTCTTATTCTGAAGGAATATCTCATTCGCGGGCTCGTGAAGAAGGTGCTGATTCTCGTTCCCGCTTCGTTAGTATTGCAATGGGTCCGGGAACTAAACAGTAAATTCGACATTCCCGCCATCGCGCAAAGAAAGGCTTATACATGGGACAACGATATCGTCGTCGCTTCCATGGATACGGCCAAACGCGATCCTCACCGCGCGATGCTGCTGGACAGCGAATTCGATCTTATTATCGTGGACGAAGCTCATAAGCTGAAGAACAAGCGCACCGGCAATTACCAATTCATCAACGAGCTTCGCAAAAAATATTGTCTCCTGCTGACCGCGACTCCGGTGCAGAACGACATGTCGGAGCTCTATAACCTTATCACGCTACTCAAGCCCGGCCAGTTAGGGGGAGAAGGCGATTTCGCCGCGAATTTCGTGGCCGACCGCAGAATTCCCAAGAACGAAGCCAAGCTCCACGAAGCGCTGGGCCAGGTGATGATTCGCAATCGCCGCAGCGACGGCGGCGTCGAATTTACGAAGCGGTTCGTGACGAACGTTCCCCTTCGTCTCTCGCCGGACGAGATGGCCCTCTACGAAGGAGTGACCAATTACGTCCGCAATCACGCCACGTCCGAGAGCGGAATCGATCTGACGAGCATGCTCTCGCTCGTAACCTTGCAGCGGGAAGTCTGCTCCAGCCGCGATGCCGTATTCCTCACGCTCATCAATCTCGACAAAAAAATGGACCCCGACTCTCCACTGAGACCCAAAATTCTGGAGCTCGTAGATCTCATTCGAAGCATCAAGGCGAATACGAAAGCCGAGAAAACGATGGAGCTCATCCAGGGAATCAACGACAAGGTCATCGTCTTCACGGAATACCGCGCCACGCAAGATTACCTTATCAAGTATTTCAAGGAACACGACTTGTCGGCCATCCCTTATCGCGGCGGAATGAACCGCGGCAAGAAGGACTGGATGATGGACCTGTTCCGAAGGCGCGCGCAAGTCATGGTCGCGACCGAAGCCGGGGGCGAGGGCATTAACCTTCAATTCTGCCACAACGTCATCAATTTCGATCTTCCTTGGAACCCGATGAGGGTCGAACAGAGGATCGGCAGAGTGCATCGCTTGGGTCAGACGGAAGACGTGCAAATCTATAATCTTTGCACTCTGGGAACGATCGAAGAACATATCGTACACCTGCTCCACGAGAAGATCAATATGTTCGAATTGGTTATCGGCGAGCTTGACGAGATCATCCACCAGCTTGAGAAGGAAGATTCCCTGGAGAACCGATTGGCCCAGATGGTTCTGGAATCCACGGATGGCGAGGAATTGCGCAAACGCATAGACGGACTCGCGGACTCGCTACTCGCGGCGAAAAATCAACTTCACGGGGAGACACCGACATGAATACCAAACAAGTCCAGAAATTCGTCGTCTCCTTTTTAGATTCAACGGGTAGCCATCTCATCGAGAAGAGCCCCAGCCACGTCACGGTGAAGCTATCGCCCAACGCCGATCGAGCCTTGACGAACCGCCCGTACTACTGGGGCTTCGTCGACCGAACGGGTGCCGATCCGGAAACGATGACTTTCCGCTGGTCGTTCGAGAATCCGTCGATGGCCGACAGAGCTTCCGCTTCCCCCGTCTCTTACGTCATGACGGAGTCCGGCAGAATCGTGCAGGAAGACGTCTACTTCGGCTCAAGAAGATTGCACCAGCTATTCGATGCCTCGCAGCAAGGAGGCAAATGCGTCACTTTGTTCGAGGAGCCGCCGCGCGGCAAAGTCGATCCGCTTAGCTCGCTCCCCTATACGGCGTGGCTGGGAGTTAATTTCAAAGTCGGGTTCGAATGCGATATGAAGAGGGAAGAAATCTACTCTTGGGGGATTTCTCTCGCCACGGGCGTTATCAACGAGAAGTTTATGGACACGCTGATGGATAAACGGCTTACTCCCCGTCTGCCGTCGAACATTCATCTCTTGAAGAACGGCCTGTCGCTGCGCAAAGGAATGTCCCATCTCGAGACGACGATGGAGAGAAAGCTGCGGAATACCGATTTCGCCTGGGCCGAGGAGGCCGAGAGTCGACGTCAGGACGAGATGAATCGAATCCGGCTTTATTACGAGCCGATGCTGGAGCACATGAATCACCCCGACCAGCTTGAGCAGAAGGAAGCTGTAACCGTTCGTTTCCATCAGAGAGAGCAGGAGATCGATTGGCAATATCGGCCTCGAATCCACGTTACCGTCATGAACTGCGGTATTTTTCACCTTCCCGGCATCGATTAGGCGTCGTTGTGCGTCACTAAGCGCTTATATCCCGAATTTCGGCAAAAATAGAACGTGGTTTCCTTCGGCGGCGTGACACGTTGTAACAGTCTCGGCATAGGCTTGTCCATTACAATAAGAAGGAATAAGACTTGGCAGGCTCGCAATTCCCGAATACCATCCCAACAAATTGCAGGTGAGGTTCCCTCATGTTGTTCAGTCCAAGCAAGAGTCGCATGCGTAAACCGCGAATACTCGTTGCGCTTGCGTCGTGTTTAGTCGCCCTATCGGTCGTCTCGGCGTTCCCAGCCTCTACATCGGCCTTATCGGCGCCAGCCCGGCAGAACGGCCTTCCCTCGAAGCTCGAGAAGCAAGTCGAAGAATGGGTCGTCCGGCTGGCGACGCACCAACCGTTCAAAGCATGGCAAACCGCCGACCCGCAAATAGAAGCGCTCGGTCCCGGCACTCACGGTTGGTTGGTTCTGTTCACCAAAGACGGCAAGAATATCGGATATATGGTCGTTCATGCGGTTACGGACGGTACTTTCAAGCTTGGCGAATACGGTGTCGGACCCTATCCCCTCTTCTCCGAGACCTTGCTGAAGCACTCCCTTATCGAAAGCGGGCTCATGCCCGCAGAGGGATTGAAATCGATCAAGACTTCCAGGCATTACGTCCATCCTTTCGCCGCTGCCTGGGAAGTCTCGATCGGCGAAGAAACGTACTGGTTCGATGCCAAAACCGCCGAGCAGCTTCCGGTCGACGAAGCGGCTTGGCACAAGCTGTTTCCCGCGGACGCGGCAGCATATTCGGGACCTCAATCAGGCTCCCGCATCGTATCCGGCAAGCTGAACGAGCCTTTCGACGCATACGAGAGGCTGCCTTGGCTCACCAAAGAGGCTCCTTTCTCAACGAAAGAAGCCTCTAGCCTCCAGCGCCGTCTTGACGGCAAGGAGTACCATTTACGTTATGTAACGGAACCGTTCGGAGAAGCCATGCTCTATGCCGTACCCGTAATCGGATACCAAAGCTGGTCGAACGGCCGTTTGGATTTGGCGATCGATATGGCGGGAACGCGTTACGTTCCTTTCGGGTCGCTGCTGGGCAAAGGACTATTTTATCGATAAAGGTTTGATTGACGGACTTTGACGGACTATCACAAAGTACGTTTCTGATCTAATGAGCGCACCTCCGGGTGCGTTTTATTCTTTTTGTCCACCCTGTTGTTCCACCACATCATAAGCCCCATCGGAGCGACTCCGAACCACTTCGTCAACCACGGCTCGCGGCTTACTTTCTTATGCTTTTTCTCGTTCTCGTCCGCCGGCGTGTCCATGTAGCTAACGACCTGTTCCGTTACGTACTTCAAATATTCAGAGCCATCCATTCTCATCGCCTCCTTGGCTATAGCATGCCCGGTTGAACCCGATTGCAACCCTTCTTATGAAGATGCAGGATTTCGGTGCATTCGTTTGCATGAGGATGGTTAAAATGTGCCACGATAACGGAAGATGGAACGGCGATAATAAATTCACGTGGAGGCGAAGCGCCATTGACTCGTTTGGTGTTGCTAATATTCTCGTTGTTGCTGATGACCGGATGGAAAATGGAGCCGCCTAACGTCAAGCGGGCATTGCCGTCAGCCGATGTGTTGATCGACGCGGGACACGGCGGAATCGATAGCGGTACGCTCTGGAAAGACGTATTGGAGAAGGACATCAATCTTGCGGTTTCGCGTAAGCTATACATCCTCCTACGAAGCAAAGGACTTAAAGTCGTCCTGAATCGTACGGGAGACTACGCGCTAAGCGACGACAACCGCTGGCACCTGACGCGATCGAGGCATCGACGGGATCTGTCTCAAAGAAGAGGCTTGTCAGATGAAATCGGGACGTCTTTGTTCGTGAGTATACACGTGAATTGGTCTCCCAAAGAAAGAAAAAGGGGACCTCTCGTCATTCATAAAGCCGAAGGACGAAGCGCCTTATTGGCGAAATTCATTCAAGACAGCTTGAATCAGCAACAGGGAAGGGATCGCCTCCCCCAAATCGCCGATCAGTACTATTTGCTTAATCGGGTTCAAATTCCCAGCGTAATCGTGGAGATGGCTTTCCTTAACGATCCGGGCGATCGGGCGATGCTGACATCCGTTCCCGGACAGAATCGGTTAGCGTCAGCCATCGCCAACGGAATCATGGCGTATCTCTATTTCTGCCCTTGAACGAAAGGTTGTCCTTGCACGAACGGTTCAGGCAATGGGAGAAGTTGCGTTAAGGGAACGAAGGTCGCTTTCTGACTAAGCTCGGGTATTACGCTCTTGAGAACGCCTGAAGTATGTAATCCCGGAGGACCGACATGGCCGATGACGATGCAACGCTCGTTCTGCGTTAGAAATTTCTTCATGACTCCGATTTGCCGCAACACATGGTTCTGGGTATAGACGTCATCCAGAAATACGTCGTTATGCAACGTGACGACCCCAACTTCCTTGGCGATTTTGGGTACGACGGTTCTGTAGGAGGTACGGCTATCGAGGAAGAACAGTCCTTTCTCCTTGCACACTTGAAGCACAACCCGCATGACTCGCTTGTCCGCCGTCGCTTTGGAGCCCATATGATTATTCATGCCGATCGCATGCGGAACGTCGGCGATCGCCGCTTCGACGCGCTTGCGGATCTCTTCGTCCGTCAAGTCCGTCGTAATCGAACCCGGCCCGAGCCAGCTGCGAAGCCCTCTTATCGGCTCCATCGGGAGATGCACGATAACGTCGTGGCCTTTGAGAAACGCGGCTTCCGCATCCTGCTTCGTCGTAGGCAAGAACGGCATTACCGCGACGGTTAGCTTGATCGGGAGCTCGAGCATCTGATTCGTTCCCTTCATTCCGTTGCCGAAATCGTCGATGACGACCGCGATTTGCCGTGGGGTTGTTTGGGTTGCGACAGGCTCCTTGGCAACCGTAGCCTGAGCAGTTAAAACCCCGATCAGCGCCAGCCCGACGCTTAGAAGAGCCCCTCGCCTCCATGGACTTGTTTTCATGGCGATTATTTTCACGTTCTTGTCCTCCTCTGAGTCTTTCCCGCTTCCTATAAGTATCCTCCTATTTGGTAAAATTTATGTACTCGACGTGACTCTCGCACGATATGACTTCTCCATGAAAGCGTTATCTCGCCGGACCCACGAATTCGAGAAGCGTATGATTGAAACGATTGGAATTCGGCCAATTGCGGAACTTTAAGATTTGTCGCCGGCATGAAGTCCCGGGAATTCACATAAGAACCGAGCGGAGCGTAAATCGACCATTCCGCCTTATTTCGGCCGTCGAGCATTTCAAGTCGGTTTAAAGCAGCTACGCCTCCTTATTTCGGCCGTCGAGGCACTTCAAGTCAGTTTAAAGCGGCTACGCCTCCTTATTTCGGCCGTCGAGGCATATCGAGTCGGTTTAAAGCGGCTACGCCGCCTTATTTCGGCCGTCGAGGCACTTCAAGTCGGTTTAAAGCGGCTACGCCTCCTTATTTCGGCCGATAAGTTAAGACACTTCGAGCAACGCAAAAAACCCGTTGAACGGCAACGGGTTTAATTATCGCATCAAATAATTACTGAGGGGCCGCGGTCGTCGATTCCCGCAGGACAAAATCCCCCGCGAGCAGAATTTTCTCCTTCGGACCGTCGGGATGGGCGATTCGCCATAGGAGCGTCTCTACCGAACGTTGTCCGAGCGCTTCCTTGTTCACGTGCACCGTGCTCAAAGTCGGCGAAGATAAACCTGCGTCCTCGATATTATCGAATCCGAACACCGAGCATTGGCTCGGCACGTCGATTCCGAGGCGCATGAGTACAGTCATGACGCATATCGCGATCGAATCGTTGGCGCACACGAACGACGTCGGCATCCGTTCCGATTGCTGCATGTCCTTCAGAATGCGATCGAGCTCCTCGGTCATCTCCGATCGGTTAATGCCTTTAAGCTCGAGCAATTCCCTGTTTTGCTCCAGCTCCACGTCCTGTTCCTCCAGCATGGACCGGAAGCCGAGCCAACGATCGTGGAAGCTACGCGAATACCGAATATCTCCCACGAATTGCAGCTTGCGATGTCCGCTGCCGAGCAAATAATTCGTCGCTCTGCGAACGCTCGTAATTGTTCATGAACAATACATCGGACGGAATCAACGAATCCTCATGATCGACGAGCACGAACGGGATGCCAAGATTGCGAACATCTAGCAGCAGTTGATTGGATATCAGTCCTACGCCAACCAGCCCCAGCACCGCGTCCGGATTGACCAGCTTCGTGAAGTTGTCGGTAATATGCTCCGTTACGATCATCATGCCCAGGTGATTCTCTTCCAGCCCGGTCGTAATGCCATCTATGATCCGTCCCCAGAACGCGGATTGCCTGGTTTGTTCCCGAACGTTCGGAATGAGCACGATAATCGTATTGCGATCCCCGGACGGAGGCCGACTGGGCACGCTCCTGATTACAACCGGCTTATTGCGCTTCTGAACGAAATAGCCGAGTTGGGTAGCCGCGCGAATGATTTTCTCTCGCGTGTCCGGGCTCACCCCGGATTTACCGGAAAGGGCTTTGGATACGGCGAATTTGGAAACGTTCACGTGATCGGCGATTTGCTGCATCGTTACTGTTTTCGACATGTATGGTTCCACTCCGCTCATTAGAACAGCTGACGATAGCATAATAACAAAATCTTTTGTTATCATAACACAACCATTTCGTTAGCGGCACTTTCGCAGCAACCTTCTCATGCCATCAGTCCTCCGTCCATAGGCAACAAACGGTGAACTCGCCGCGAAAGCAAGCCACCTTAGGTATTCGATATCCAGCTTATCATAATTTTATGCTAACAAATGCTAACGGTTACTTCTGTCCGGTTTCGGGTAATAACTATAAACCTTTAGTTCGACTTCGAAAGGAGTGAAGTTCGCATGAAACTTCCCGTCAAGAAAGTCGCGTTCCTGCTTGCAAACGGTTACGAGGAGTCCGAGATGACGAATCCCTACGACGCGATTACGAAGAACGGCCACGAAGCCGTCATAATCGGTTTGCGGAAAGGTATTGAAATAGCCGACAAGAAAGGCAGCGTCCGTTATACGTCCCACCTCTCGGCGAGACAAGCAGAGGCATCCGATTACGATGCCGTAATTATACCGGGAGGCGGTTCGCCCGCCGTCCTTCGCCGAAGCAAGGATATGGTTAAGTTCGTGCAAGAAGCCGACAAGAAAGGCATTACCATATCCGCGATCTGCCACGGACCGCAATTGCTCATTACCGCAGGAGTGCTGGAAGGCAGAACGCTGACCGGTTATGCGGGGATTGCGGAGGAAATCGAGCAAGCGGGAGGTCATTTCGTTAACCGTGAAGTCGTCGTGGACGAGCATCTGATCACGTCCCGAGATCCGGGCGACGAGCCGGCGTTCATCCAGGCAACGATAGATAAGCTTGGCGTAGCCGCTTATTAATTGTTCGAATCGTTCAATGTTATGCCGAAATAGCAGTCCCGGAACGTCCTCGCTAGTGTTAAAATGTTAGAAAAGGGGGCGCGGGTATGGAAATGCTGAAGAGGATAATCATAGATGAAGGAATCGTTCTTAGCGAGCAAGTGTTGAAGGTCGATTCTTTCCTTAACCATCAGATCGATCCCTTGCTCATGCAGGAAATCGGAAGGACGTTCGCAAACCGGTTCGGGGAGGACGAAGTCACGAAGATCGTGACCATTGAATCGTCGGGCATCGCTCCCGCGGTGATGGCGGGTCTCGAGCTTGGCGTTCCGGTTATTTTTGCCAGAAAAAGAAAATCATTAACGCTTCAAGACGGCTTATATACGGAGAAGGTCTACTCCTTCACGAAGATGGAAGAAAGCGAAGTGTCCATCTCTAAGAAATTCCTGTCTCCGAACGATCGCGTGCTAATCATCGACGATTTCCTCGCGAACGGCGAAGCCGCGTTAGCCATGGCCAGAATAGTCGAACAGGCCGGTGCGAGCGTCACCGGTATCGGTATCGTCATCGAAAAAGCGTTCCAGAACGGTTCGGGCAAGCTCAAGGAGCTAGGCTACCGGGTCGAATCCTTAGCTCGCGTGTCATCGCTTGCGAACGGCACGGTCGAGTTCGCCGAATAAACGAAAATGCGTAGGTGCGGGATCGATTCCCGTACCTACGCATTGCTTACTTAACGAGCTTCGTCGCGGTTTCTGCTGCGCATGCCGGCTAATCCGATTAAGCCGAGCAAGCCTAACCAACCCCAGTCGAAGTCTCTCTTGGTCGTCGTTTCCAAAGCCCTGACAGTGTTGTTCGTACGCTTGGTCATATCCGTGCCAACGCTGTTCATTCTCGCCCTCGTCGTATCGTAGGCGCCGTAGGTCCCGTTCGTGCCGTACATCCTGTTCGAGCCGTAGGTTCCCGTCTTACCGTACGTCGTACTGTTTTTGTTGATTCTGCCGTCGGTCGTTCCGTTCATGCCGTTCGTACCGTAAGTGGAGCCGATTCCGTTACTGGTACCCGTTACCGGCCCGCCGTCGGTCAATGTCGTATAAGGATGATTACTGTAGGGCGTACTGTTGGTATTCTGCGCATATGCAGGAACCATCAGTACCAACGACAAACTCGCGAACACCGTCAAGCCAGCCAGAAGCTTTCTCAAATTGAAACCCTCCTCGTTTGATTTGTTTACCCCCATAAGGTGTCCCCGCGAAATCAAAATATTCTGCAGAGGTTACCCATTTCAGGTATACTTTGAGGAGAATACTACGTCACAATTTCAATGAGGTGCCCAATTGAGCCAACAGCCCAAACCGAAACAAACGAATCCGCTTGTCATCTCCATGCTCGGCCTCATACTTGTGGTCTTCGGAATCGTCGATATCATCACCGTTAATAAATTGCTCGGCACGGTACTTCTGGCCGCCGGTCTCGTCTTGGGAATAAGCGGCTTGCAACGCTATAAATTGCTGAAAGCCCAATTAAAGCAGAAAAAACAACCTTAACCGGTTTAGGTTGCGGCTGGATATGCATTAAGCCTCGGCAGGACGCGATCATTCGTGCCAGTCGAGGCTTTTCTTCTATGTATTAGCCTGATTTTCGGCTCATCTGGGTATTTGTACTGTCCATATATTGATCTCGACATAAGCTACTTACGTGACCTATCGTCACAATAAACGCACGGTGGTGATAGACATGGGATACCCTGTTGCAGGTGAAGGTTGCGGCGTTGGTGGTGGCGGAATGGGTGCCGCTGCATTCGCACTTGTACTTTTCGTCCTCTTGGTAATCATCTTGCGCGCAGGTTATTAATTCATAATAGCTAAGCTTATGTCTCGCCGGACCTTAGCGGTCGGCGGGACATTTCTTTGCATTTCTCAAGATTTCCTGATTTCTGAAGCAAAATGGGACTTGCCGTCGAAGGCAAGTCCCATTTTCATTCTAACGAAATTCGATTCCCGCTTACCTGCCTCTGCGCCCGCCGCGGCGCGCTCTAGCCGCGCGGATCTTCCGAAGAACCTCCGCCAGATCCGTTCCGCTTTCTTGAATCGTAGCAATCTCGGCATCCGACAGTGCCAGCGAGGAAACCACGAGAGACGATGCTTGGTTGTCGAAATTCAGTACGGAGAGATCCGGTATGCTCGCGGTTGGATTGAATTTAACGAAATCGCCCGAATAGCCGGTTCCCTCGAATAATACGACTGTTCCCGTCAATCCCGCGGCCGTGGTAAACCTAAGACTCTCTATCGTGTTGTTCAAGCCGACGGAGGTCAAATTCCGAATTCCAAGACTACCCCGTAATCTTCTGGACGTACCGGTAAAATTCGTTCCCGCAAACAGTTCCAGAAAGGGGTTTACCGCTTTCGTCCCCACTCTTTTCGCTACTGGTTTTTTCCTAATCAACATAACTCCTCCTTTAGATTGTAATAATTCAATCTATGGAAGCGGATGCGATAGGGTTTGTCCATATTAACCAAGTCCATGTCTATTTCTTTAATATTCCGCTATTGCTAAGCCACAGTTCTTCCCAATGTTCGGGATCAGTTGGACATTTCTATCAACAAATCGATTTCCCTATTATTTTCCTATTTTATCACTAACATCCTAATAACTTTGATTTTCTGCGACTCTTGCTCGAAATATTCGTTTGGAAGCGCTTCATCAATCTCGAACGATGTTGAAAAATAGCGCAATAAAAATAGTTCTGTTCTCACTTCCATTATTAACCAAATGTCATATAATAGATTTACAACTTGTAAGTGGTGACTCAGCTTTCAAAAAAAAGGAGGAAGCTGTTATGGATATTTTTCAATCTCTTACGATAATGTTTGCTTTTGGGGTGTTTATACTCACATTGTTAACTTATATTGATAAGAGGAAATAGTCCGCCACGCGACAGTTGCCCTAGTCTGCAATAATGAACAAATCACCAGTTACAAGTTGTTTTTTTTTTATAATAACATCGTTATCAGAAAAAAAGAGCAGAAGGCTTTAAGCCTCCCGCTCCGTCCGTTATCTGAATTGACTTGTTTGTCCCGCTAATTGTTGCTCGGCGATTTGTACGAGACGACGGGTAATGTTGCCTCCGATGCGCCCCGTATCCTTAGTCAGCATGCTTCCGTAATAGCCATCCTGAGGCATTGAAATTCCGAGCTCTTGACAGGCTTCGTATTTCAATTGAGCCAAGCCTTTTTGAGCTTGCGGAACAACGTTTTGGTTGCTGTTTCTGTTTGCCATTCATTATCACCTCCAGTATTTACCGCGTATTATGCTTCTTCAAACTCCACGTTATGCATCGATTTAACGCAAATTCATGCAACGAACCCACTTTCTACGAACTACTCCTCGTCGACGGGATTCGGGATACGGTCCTTATATACATCCCAATAGAAATTTCCGTTAGAGCTCCTAACGGCATAGAAGATATCCGGTATGGCGAGGCCATGCTTCTTAAGCTCCGAGTCGAGCCATTCATTCAAAGCGTTGTCCTTCAGATTCGCCTTCACCGTTTCCCCCTCCATGATTAGCTCGACGGGAAAAGACGTCGGTTGAGTCGCGATCGAAAAGTCTTTTTTTACAAGCTGTTGAAACTCGGGCTTTTTCAGAATTGACAGCTTACCGTTTAACTCCAGCACGGCGTATTCTACTTCCTCGATATTAAAGCAGTCTTTCAGCCTTAACTCTTGGTTTAACGTATCCAACGTAAAATAAATCCGCTTCAGGTTCTCTTCGAGAATTTTCCCTTTTTCGATCACAATCGTCGGTTTCCCCGAGATCCACTTTCTTGAACTTCTGAATTTAAGGGCAAGCAAGGACAACAGGAATACGCACAAGGTGAACGTGAGTATCGAAGCGATAAATATGCCTGTATGTATTTTGATGTTGAAAGAAAGATTACCCGCAATCGTTCCCAATAGGATGACGAACGCGAAATCGAAGTAACCCATCTGAGATATCGCTTGTTTGCCCAGCAACCGGGCGATAACGATGACCAATACAATCGCGATTATCGTTCTAATCCCCACTTCGATATATACGGGCAAGACGAATGCACTCCCTCCTAGTTTTCTCTTTGCACGCGTGAAAATCATCCTCCTAATATCTGTGCGGATATGGCGATTTATCCAAGACGAGTATCGGCTCTACAAAAATGTTGGTGTTGTTGGATAGAGATGGCATTTTTTTCGGTAATAATGTTACAATTAGCAAAATATCGTCGTTTTTTGTCGTAAAAGATAGGGACAAGAGACATACCGGGAGGAACAATGCGGGATGGTGAGCAATAAAACGATTATTGGGCATAATTGGTTTTTTGTCCTATCCATTTTCATGCTTATTTGCGGGGTATCGATCGTTTGGATGTTATTCGCGCCAACGCCGTATGCTCCGACAACCGCCAATGAAATCGTATTGCATGAAAATGAAGGCATCTATTCCGTGAATGATCGGATGGATGTTTTCGTAGACGAGGATGGCAAGAGGAAGCTTGCGGATATTCAAACACCCGAAGTGGCTACGCGATTTCAACCCGCATTTGGCAAGTCCGCATTCGGATTGACTGCAGGTACCTATTGGATCAGGACGACGGTCATTAATCAATCTCCGCTTGAGCAATGGGTCATTCGCCTGAACAATTCGGTTATCGAGCAGTTTGAATTGTACATATTGGACGGAAAATCCGCCGGAGCCGCCCCGCCTAGGATCATCGAGAAAGCGGACGAGCATTTCCCCTCTTCTTATCTCCATTTGCCCGCGAACGACCCGGTCGTCATCTATATGAAAATCGTCATTAACGGTTCGATGATTATCCCGATCGAATTAATGGATAACCATTCCTTTCTAGTTAATCTTAAAAACGATTATTTGTTTTTCGGTCTGTATTACGGATTCGTGCTGATGATGGCGGCATACATGCTATCGCTATTTATTTTCAATAGAATCAAAGCCTATTTATATTACTCCCTTTACATATTGTGTTTCAGCGTTTCACAGCTCGTATGGAACGGATTACTTCAGGAATTGCTTGGAAAGGAAAGTCGATTATTGGCCTTCCTGCTAAGCGTATTCGGTAATTACGAAGGCATTGACTACTTTTTCTTCATTGCCTGCCTCTGGTTCGGACTCTTGTTTCTTGGCAAAATACTGCAATTGGAAGTATATGCTCCGCGCATGCTCATCATATACCGGATACTCAATATCGCGTCACCTCTAATTTTGATCGCTTCCTTGTTTCACTTTCCCGGATATGAAACCTTAGCCATCTTATACGAATCGGCGTTTGCCATACTCCTTATCATCAGTACGGCATGGAGTATGTACAGAGGAAATCTAGCGGCTCGCTACGTCGTTCTGGCGGCGATTCCTTTCCTTGGACTAGCCATGCCTACGATCTTGAATACGTTTAGCTTGATGCAAGAAAGCTTCTTAACCCACTATGGATTTCAATTAGGCTCCATTGCCGAATTCATCATGTTCTCGATTGCTCTATCCTATCAAGTAAGGCAGAACCGCATAGATAAAGAAAACGCTCTTCAGCAGATCAAGGTTAACGAACGAATTCAACAAGCCCGCAACGAGCTGCTTCAGAACATCTCCCATGATATTCGAACGCCGCTTACGATCGTGCAAGGCGGAATCCAAGCGATGATCCGCGGCGTGGAAATCGCCCCCGAAGGGAACGACAGATTTCTCAAAACCATGTATACCAAGGTTCTCTACATTAATACGTTCATTGATAATCTATTCGAATTAAGTCGCCTCGAGCAAGCTAAGGAAAGATCATCCGCCAAATCGATCCGCTTCGCCGATTGGATTGCGCAAGAATTCGATTCGTTCTCCTCTCAGATTCATAGCGACGGATTACAATATAAATCTACGGTTGCCGTGGATCCTCAGCTCGTGATTACGATCCATTCTCACGAAATACGGCGCGTAATTGCCAATCTCGTGCACAATGCTTGCAAATTTTCTCCAAAGGGAGGAACTGTTCATCTTCAAGCCAACTCCGGCGACGGCGAAGTTCTCGTATGCATAGAAGACGAGGGAATGGGCATTTCTCCGGAACATTCGGATAACGTCTTTAACCGGACCTATAAGGTCGATCCGGCTAGTCCGATGAGCGGAAGCGGGCTGGGGCTTGCGATTGCGAAAGAAATCGTCGACCTTCACAATGGGCTTATCTGGATAGAGAGTAAGCTTGGTGAGGGCAGCCGCTTCTACTTTAAGCTGCCCGCGGTTTGATTCTAAACGAAATAAAGTCGACAACGGTAATTTACCGATGTCGACTTTTTTGTGGAGCCATCTTATGCCATTTAGCCCTCAAACACGATATTCATCTCGAGAACGTCGCTTGTATTCAGCGTTATCGGTATCGATAATACGGTCATTTTAACCGCGGATATTTCCATTTGAGTTCCTACTATGACGGTTGGCGGAGTGATATCCAATGTAATGCCTTCCTGCGAGAAATGACTCATCGCATTGCCGCAAATCATATTGGCCAATTCGGAGATCGCGCTTTGCTCCAATGCGCCCAAGGAGGTGACCGTTGCCCCTCCCATCATGGAAGAAACGATTTGCAATAGACTCGTAATTGACCCCCCTAAATACATTTGACCTCGTATATCGCCTGTAATTCCTACGAGAGTTAATACCTCAAGTCCCGAAAATGGAGAGCTCTTGATGGAAGGGCTCCCGACACGACATGGCAATTGGAACTGTTCGAATACATGGGTAGCCGCTTTAACGAACGAATTAATGTATACTGCTTTCAATGGTTTTCACTCTTTCTTGTATAGACATAAAAAACCTCCCGAATAGGAGGTTTTGAGCACCTTCTTATTTCGGCAACTGGCTGGCTTGACGCATTTCGATGCGCTGTAGCCCCTATAGCTTTGCGACCCCGTTTTTCAACGGGTGTGCCTTTTCTATTTATTGAAAAAATAGGTAATCCGACAAATAGACTTATAGTTCGACAATACTACTCATTGAAGAAACTGTCAATTACTTAGGTTAAAAGATACGGGTTGAAGGTCATACTAAATGGTTAAATTTTCTTCTCGATGATTCTAAACGAGGCGGTAGCCAATGAACAAAGCGTATCCTTCTCGCTTCTGAGCGTTGCCTGCGTCGTAACCGTTTTACCGGAGACGTGCACGATTTCGGCGATCGCCGTCACTTTCCCTACCCTAACCGGAGAGGTGAAATGAACGTTCATGCTCGAAGTCACCACGTCTTCCCCCGGCCTTGCCGCCATTGCTATTATCCCCATAGCCGAATCCAGCAAAGTCGCGTGAACTCCTCCGTGCAGAATTCCGATCAGATTAAGATGATGCTCCCGTACATCGAGCGATACGATCACTTTCGTCTCGTCCATATATTCCAGCTCGCATCCGACATGACCCCAGAACGTATTCCGCGCGATTTCCGCCAGCTGTTCCATTCTGCTCCGTCCGTTCGTCGAATCCATTTCCGTTCCTCCTTCCCCTCTGGCTAGTACGCGAATTTCTCCGATTGAATAACCTGAGCTGCGATCTGGCGTTTGGCTTGTATCGTATTCCATGCCGTGCGACGGGTTAACTTCTTAAGCACCGAGAGCTGCGTACGCAATGCGTCTCCGTCATCAATGGCCGATAATGCTTCTTTGGCGAACGCTTCGATATTCTCGAAAGCTTCGTGGACGAAAATACGGGTCATCAGGGAAGCCGTGGCCGCTTTCTGCTCTCCCTGCTTGCTGATCCGTTTCTGCGTGCGCAGCAAGGCGCTTTCCATGGCGAAGATCTGAATCATCATATCCGCCAGCAGGCTAAGCACTTCTTGCTCCTGCTCCAGCTTCAATTGATATTTCTGAACGGCTGCTCCTCCCGCCATGAGGAAAATCTTCTTCGCCGTCGCTACGAGATGCTCCTCTTCCTCTAGAACGCCTTCGAATGTTTGACCCGGCACGTATTGCAACAGCTCGGACTGGAGCGCTTTCGCTTTCTGAAGCAGCGGAAGCTCGCCTTTCATGGCGCGTTTGATCAGCGTTCCGGGAATGAGCAGCCGATTGATTTCGTTCGTCCCTTCGAAAATCCGGTTGATGCGCGAGTCCCGATAAATCCGTTCGATCTTGTATTCCTGAATAAAGCCATAGCCGCCGTGTATTTGTACCCCTTCGTCCGCAACGAAATCCAACGCTTCCGAACCGAATACCTTGTTGATGGAGCATTCGATCGCATACTCCGCGATCGCTTTGGCCGACTGGACGCCGGCTTCCGGACTGTCGTGATCGATTTGGCCGAGCCTTGCGTCCATTAAGCCGGCGGTACGGTAAACCATGCTTTCCAGCACGTAAGCCCGAATATTCATTTCGGCGAGCTTCTTGCCGACCAGCGGGAATGAGGAGATGGGCTTGCCGAATTGCGTGCGCTGATTGGCATACTTGGCGCTCAGCTCTATCGCTTGCTTGGAAGCTCCCAAGCAGCCGGAAGCCAGCTTGAAACGGCCGATGTTCAATATATTGAACGCGATCAAGTGTCCTTTGCCGACTTCCCAGAGCAAGTTCTCCGCCGGAACCTTGACGTCCTCGAGAATAAGCGGGCGCGTTGAGGAGCCTTTAATCCCCATCTTCTTCTCTTCGGGTCCGAAGCTTACGCCGCCCATCGTTCTCTCTACGATAAAGGTGCTGAACTCATTGCCGTTTACCTTCGCATAGACGATGAAGATATCCGCGAAGCCGGCATTCGTGATGAATTGCTTCGCTCCGTTAAGTACGTAGTGCTTGCCGTCTTCCGATAGGACGGCGGTCGTCTTCGCCCCAAGCGCGTCCGAGCCCGATGAGGGCTCCGTCAAGCAGTAAGCCGCAATCTTCCTGCCAGCCGCTAGATCCGGCAAATACTTCGTCTTCTGGTCCGTTGTCCCGAAGTATACGATAGGTAAGGTCCCGATGCCTACGTGCGCGCCGATGGTAAGCGCGAACGAGGAGGCTTTGGATAATCTTTCGCTGATCAGCGTCGAGCTCACCTTATCTAATCCGAGACCCTCGTAAGCTTCCGGTACATCCGCTCCGAGCAGTCCGACCTCGCCGGCTTTTCTCATTAGCTTAACCGTAAGCTCGTAGTCCAGCTTTTCGAGCTCTTCGTCGACCGGAACGATTTCTCCCTCCACGAAGTCCGACGTCATCTCCGCGATCATGCGCTGCTCTTCCGTCCATTCATCGGGAGTAACGATCGAGAGAAAATCGATATCGTCGATAATGAAGCTTCCGCCGATTCCTTTATCCGCTGATTTTGCCATCCTGCGCATCTCCTCTTCCTCTATTCAGGATATACTTCGAACACGCCGGCCGCGCCCATTCCGCCGCCGATGCACATCGACACCACGCCATAACCTCCGCCGCGTCGACGCAGCTCATGGATCAAGCTCGTCGTAAGCTTCGTGCCCGTGCAGCCGAGCGGATGACCCAACGCGATCGCTCCGCCGTTAACGTTGACCTTGCTCTCGTCCAGCTCCAATTGCCGAATGATATGCAAGCATTGCGAGGCGAAGGCTTCGTTAATCTCGAACAATCCGATGTCCGCGAGAGTAAGACCCGCCCGTTGCAGCGCTTTAGGAATCGCCTTTACCGGGCCGACCCCCATGAGTTCGGGGTCCACGCCGGCTAACGCGAAGGATTTGAAGCTCGCGAGCGGCTTTAGTCCAAGCTCTTCCGCCTTTTCCCTGCTCATGACCAGTACCGCTGCCGCTCCGTCGCTCACTTGCGAGGTATTGCCTGCCGTAACGCTCCCGCCAGCCTTAAACGCAGGCTTCAGCTTTGCTAGAACCTCGGGCGTAGTATCCGCTCGTACCCCTTCGTCCTTCTCTAGAACGATCGGCTTCACCCAAAGCTTTCCATCGTCGCCGAAGCCTCTCAACACTGTGCTAACCGCTATGATTTCGTCGCGAAACACGTCTGAATCCAACGCTGCCGCCGCTTTCCAGTGACTCGAAGCCGCGAACTTGTCTTGGTCCTCTCTCGATATCCCATGCCGATCGGCGACATTCTCTGCCGTATGACCCATCCCGATATAGACTTGGGGCATCTCCTCTACGATGGACGGATGCGGCGAGGGCTTGAACCCCGTCATGGGGACATGGCTCATGCTTTCCACTCCGCCGGCAATGATGATGTCCGCGCTTCCAGCTAAGATTCGTTCCGCAGCGAAGGCGATCGATTGCAGTCCGGAGGAGCAGAACCGGTTGATGGTTAACGCCGGAACGGACGTAGGAAATCCGGCGTATAACGACATGATCCGGGCGAAGTTCAAGCCTTGCTCCCCTTCAGGCATCGCGCATCCGATGATGATATCCTCCACGTCCTCCTTCTTTACGCCCGGAGCACGATCGATCACGGCCTGCAAAACGATTTTCCCGAGATCCTCGGCCCGAGTATGAATAAGGCTTCCTTTCTTGGCCCTTCCTACCGGAGTTCTAACGGCGGCAACGATAACGGCTTCTCTCATTGCTAGTCACCTCTCCTCCTATGAATTAATTGCGAAGAGCTTTCCCTTTGGCGAGCATATGCTGCATCCGTTGCTGAGTCTTCGGCTCGCCGCACAGGCTAAGGAACGCCTCCCGCTCCAGATCCAGCATGTATTGCTCGGTCACCAACGTCCCCGATGGAACGTCGCCGCCCGCAATGACGTGCGCGAGCTTGCCCGCAATCAACAAATCGTGGTCGCTAATGTAGCCGCTTTGTTTCATGGCTAACGCGCCAAGCTTAAGAACGGCCTTTCCGTCGGCGCCTACCACCCTGATTTTCTCTGCTGGAGCGACATCATAGCCGGCTTGAACGAATCGCAATGCCGACTGCTTAGCCTCGTATATCAAATAATCCCGATTCGCGATTACCCGATCCGAAGGACGGAAATACCCCAGCTGCTTGGCATCATTCGCGCTCGTGGAAACCTTGGCCGTTCCTATGGTCATGAACATATCGTTAATGAAGGGCTGCAAATCGATTTCCGGCTTCGGGTTCGCTCTGCTAATACGAAGAGCCATTTCCTTGCAGCCGCCGCCGGCAGGAATAAGTCCCACCCCGACTTCGACTAAGCCGTAATACGTTTCCGCGTAGGCGCATACTTCGTCGGCCGGAAGACAAACCTCCACTCCGCCCCCGAGCGTCATAAGATGCGGCGCGGCAATTACCGGCTTCTCGAAGTGCTTAAGCTTCATCATCGTGTTCTGAAACTGCCGAATGATCCGGTCGACTTCGTCCCACTCCTCATCCTGCGCCTCCATGAGCAGCAGCATGATGTTTGCGCCGACGCAGAAGTGGCGTCCCTCGTTAGCGATAATCAGCGCGTCGTAGTTCAGACGCACCTCGTCTACGCTCTGTTGAATCATCGTCAGAATATCGGAGCCGATCGCGTTGTTCGGCGAATGAAATTCCAGACAGGCCACGCCGTTGCCGATATCGATCAAGCTCGCGCCGCCGTTTCCGCGAATGACCTTGTTTTGTTCCTTTAAGGTTGCAAGCGAGATAATTTCCGGAGACTGATCCATCTCGCGATATTTCCCATCGTTGAAGTATAGAAGCTTTGCGTTTTCCTTCAGGAAGAACGAGCTGTTTCCCGCGGCCACCCATTCCTTGACCCAGCTTGGAACGACGGTTCCTTCGGCTTCCATGCGTTCAACGGATTTCGCGAGTCCGATCGCGTCCCAGAGCTCGAACGGGCCGAGCTCCCAGTTGAAACCCCACCTCATCGCCTTGTCGATATCGGCTATCGAACCGGCGATCTCTCCCACCTTGGAAGCGGAATAGACAAGCGTCTTCTTCAGAATCTCCCAGGCTAGCTCCGAATACCGATCTTTAGCGCCCAGCAACGCTTTCGTTTTATTGATGGCGCCTTTGGCGGTTTTCGCGGCTTCCAGAGCGGCGGATGCGGGCTTCTTGCTTCCGGAATACTCCATGGTCGATAGATCGAGCGACAGAATCTCGCTTCCTTGTTCGCCCTTGATCTTCTTATAGAAGCCCTGACCGGCCTTTTCTCCGATCCACCCGCGCGAGACCATATCCTTTAATACTTGAGGAGGCTCGAAAATCAGCTTCTCGTCGCCGCCGTCGACCTTGTCGAATACGTTGTTCGCCACATGCACGAAGGTGTCCAGCCCGACAAGATCCAGCGTTCGGAACGTCGCGCTCTTCGGCCTGCCCATAGCCGGGCCGGTAACGGCATCCACCTCTTCCACCGTAAATCCTTTGTCTACCATGGCCTGAAGGGTAACGAGCAGTCCGTAAGTCCCGATGCGATTCGCTATGAAGTTCGGCGTATCCTTGGCGATTACGACGCCTTTTCCAAGCCTTCTCTCGCTCGCTTCCACGATCCGCGCCACAATGTCCGAATCCGTGTTCTCGCCGGGAATTACTTCCATTAGCTTCATATAACGCGGGGGGTTAAAGAAATGCGTACCGAGAAAATGAGTCTTAAAAAGCTCGCCGCAGCCTTCCGCCATTTCATTAATGGAGATCCCCGACGTGTTGGAGCTGACGACAATACCCGGCTTCCAGTGCTCTTCGATTTTGCGAAGCAGCTCCCGTTTAACGGCTAGATTCTCGACGACAACCTCGATGACCCAATCCACGTTCCGGATTTGGCTAAGGTGATCTTCGATATTACCGGGCGTTATTCGACTTGCGAAGGAATCATCGTATAGCGGCGACGGCTTGAGCGACGGGAGCTTAGCTATTGCATTCGCGGCCAAACGATTCCGCACTGCGGGGTGCTCAAGCGATACTCCTTTGGCTTCTTCATCCGGGGTGAGCGTTGTAGGCACGATATCAAGCAACAAGCTTGAAATGCCGACATTCGCAAGCTGCGCCGCAATGCTAGCCCCCATAACGCCCGAGCCGATAACGGCGGCTTTCCTAATATTGGCTGCCATACGATTCTACCTCCTAATTAATGATAGATTTACCGAATACGGCTTGCTCCAAAATCTCCGCGATATCGCGTGCCTTAACGCTATCTTCCACCTCCTTCTGCTTAGTGCCGTCTTCGAGCATCGTGAGACAAAACGGACAGGCGCTGCTGATCATCGTCGGGTTCGTTAACAGCGCTTGCTCCGTTCGTGCCACGTTGACGCGCTTGCCGGAGGTTTCCTCCATCCACATCATGCCGCCCCCCGCACCGCAGCACATTCCGTTTTCCCGCGATCGTTCCATTTCGAGCAGTACTACGCCCGGAATCGCCCTCAGAACGTTCCGCGGCTGATCATAGACATTGTTGTAACGCCCCAGGTAACAGGAATCGTGATAGGTAATCCTTTCGTTCACTTCATGCTTCGGTTTGAGCTTACCCGAGCGTATTAACTCTTCGAGGAGCTGGGTATGGTGCAGTATCTCGACCCCCTCCAGTCCAAAGTCAGGATATTCGTTCTTTAACGTATTGAAGGTATGCGGACATGCGGTCACGATCCGCTTCACGCCGTATTTCCGGAAGGTCGCGATATTCTCTTGGCATAATTGCTGAAATAGCAGCTCGTTTCCCATCCTGCGAGGGGTATCTCCCGAATTTTTCTCCTCGTTCCCGAGAATGGCGAAATCGATTCCGGCCTCGTTCAGCAATCGCACAAGAGCTCTGGATACCTTACGGGAACGGTTATCGTAGGAGCCCATCGATCCGACGAAAAACAGGATATCGAAATCAGGCTTATCCTTAACGGTCGGAACGGGAATGCCGCCTATCTCCTCCACCCACTTGCTGCGGTCGTTACGGCTGATGCCCCATGGATTGCCTTGCCTTTCGATGTTCTGCATCGCCCGTTGTCCCTCTTGCGGGATGCTGCCCTCCATCAGGACGAGATGACGGCGGAGATCGATAATTTTATCGACGTGCTCGTTGGCTACCGGACATTGATCTTCGCAGTTCCGGCAGGTCGTGCATGCCCAAATCTCTTCCTCCGTCATGACGTCGCCGATTAAGTTCATCTCCCCCGCTTGTATATCCGACGGCTGCCAGGTTTCTTTCTGCCATGCCATCGTTGGGGCGATGTCCGTTATAGAAGCTTTCTCGGTCGGTTGAGCGAACCACTCTGGATGAGCGCTAACCATGTTTCCGCGGTGCTGCGTATTTCCCGTCGGGAAAGCCAAAGCCGGCATCCAAGGCGACTTCGCGGTGATCGAGGCGCCTTTCTCCGTCAGATGATCGCGGAGCTTCACGATGAGATGCATCGGCGACAGCGCCTTGCCCGTATTCGACGCCGGGCATACGTTCGTACATCTCCCGCACTCGACGCAAGCGTAGAAATCCAGCATTTGCTTCCGGGTAAAATCTTCGATCTTGCCTACGCCGAACGATTCGGCCTCCTCGTTATCCAGATCAAGCTTGCGAAGCCTTCCGACCGGATCGCTTCGTCCCAGAAAAATATTGATAGGCGCAGTAATAATATGAAAATGCTTGGATTGCGGGATATACACGAGGAAAGTAAGCAGGATAATCAAATGCGCCCACCAGAAGGCGAAAAACGAGGCTTTCGCGCCTCCTGTTGATAGAAAATCGAACAATGAAGCGATAATCGAGGATATCGGCGCGTAAGCCGAAGCTTCATGCCCGAGCCATATTCGGTGAAAACCAAGCGAGAGAAGAACCGATAGCATGAGGAAGAAAATCAGGAACAATACGATGCTCGGCTTCCAATCTTTCTTCAACCGTTTCAGCTTCTCTCCGTATCTGCGGTAAGCCGCGTATCCGGTTGCTAGCACGATAAGCAGCACCGTAATCTCCTGCGAGAGACCGAAGGCCGCGTATCCGGGAATCGGGAGCGGGTCACCGCCGGATAGCCCGGTATAAATAAGATCCAGAGCGCCGAACTGTAAGATGATGAAGCCGTAGAAGATGACGAGGTGCATGAATCCGCTCTTGCGATCTTTCAGCAATTTCCGATGACCTAAACCTTGCGAGACAAGCTCTCTTACTCTCTTTTTCCAATCGAGGAACCTCTCTTCGGGCTGCCCTAGCTTCATGTAGAGGTACCGATGATAAACGGCCCTGTAAAATAAAGAAAGAGCATATCCAACCGCCAGCAAAAATAGGATGTAATGCGTCCACGTCCAGAACATGAGCAACCGTCCCTTCGGAAAGTCGAATTGTAGATTGCATTAGATCGGATTCGAAAATGAATGGCACTTCATTCAGTTTTTGGTTTGATTCTTACGTCGAGGTGAGCGAATGGCAAGTAAAAAAACGGAAAAATTCGATCGGATCATCGACGCCGCCGTTAAGGTGTTCGCCGAGACCGGCTATCATGGCTCGCAGGTTTCGAAGATCGCCCGCGAAGCCGGAGTAGCCGACGGAACCATATATCTATACTTCAAGAGCAAAGAAGATATTCTCGTCTCCCTCTTCCGCTTGCGGCTTGGGGAGCTCGTCGGCAAATTCAAAGAAAGCGTGGAGGCTTCGACCGCCGCGGATGAAGCGATTCGCAAAATATGCGAGCTCCATTATAGCGAGCTCGAGAACAATCCGGACTTCGCATACGTCACCCAGATCGAACTCCGTCAAAGCTCGCTCGAGCTTCGTAAAGCTATAGGTCAAGCCCTCAAGCCATATATTCAATTAATCGAGGACGTATTGGTTCAAGGGATGGAGGAAGGAACCTTCCGCCAAGGGCTGGATGTCAAATTAACCCGTCTTCTTATTTTCGGAGGAATCGACGAGGCGGTGACTTCGTGGCTCATTTCCGGTCGCAAATACTCTCTCAGCGCGCAGATTAATAGCACCGCGGCGTTTTTCCTAAAGGCTCTCAAGCCTTGATTCGCATACCGGCTCGTAATCATAGAGAGGAGCAATATCCATGAATGTGTACGTGATTCTCAAGCAAACCTTCGATACCGAGGAGAAGATCGCGATTCGGAATGGTCGAGTCTCCGAAGATGGAGTCAAATTCGTCATTAACCCTTACGACGAATATGCGGTAGAAGAAGCGATACGGATCAAAGAAGCGAGCGGAGGCCAGGTCATAGTCGTCTCCGTTGGTCCCGAACGAAGCGCCGAAGCTCTAAGAACCGCGCTCGCCATGGGTGCCGACGAAGCGGTACTTCTCTCGGGAGACGGCATTCCCGCCGATGAATATTCCGTTTCCGTCGCGCTTGCGGCCTTCTTCGCGGATCAATCTTACGACCTAATCCTCGGAGGCAACTTCTCGGTTGATAACGGGGCAGGTCAAGTCGCTATCCGCTTAGCCGGACTTCTCGGAATTCCTCATGTCTCTTCGGTCACGAAGCTTGAATTGTTCAATGGAAAAGCAAACGTAGAGAGAGACGCGGAGGGCGACTTGGAGGTATTGGAAGTCTCTCTTCCTGCCCTGTTCACTGCCCAGCAAGGGTTAAACGAGCCGCGTTATCCCTCGCTCCCCGGTATCATGAAAGCGAAGAAAAAGCCTTTCCGCCATATCGCGTTGGATGAACTCGCCATTGATCCCGAACGGTTGACGGCAAGAACCAAACAAACCGAGATTAACCTTCCTCCGGCAAGGATAGCCGGGCAAATTCTCCAAGGAGATCTACCGTCGCAAGCCGCCGAAATCGTACAATTGCTTCGCACGAACTCTAAAGTCATTTAATTCCGGACGACATGGATATCTAAGGAGGATTCTACTTATGAGCCATACGTATCTGATTATAGCGGAGCACCGCGACGGGAAAATTCGTCAAGTTACTTTGGAAGCGCTTCAAGCAGCTCGTACGATTTCTCATGATGGCGACCGAATTTCGGCCGTCCTCCTAGGGAGCGAACTCGATTCCTTGGCAAGCCAGCTTTCGGGCTATCCTCTATCCGAAATCCATCTGATCGACCACGACGGCTTGCGGCACTATAATCCGGAAGCTTACGTTGGAGCGTTGATTCCCCTTCTCGACTCTTTACGACCGGATGCGATTTTTACCGGACATACCGCTTTGGGTCGCGACCTCGCGCCTGCAATCGCGGCGCAGCTTCGGGCCGGCCAGTTGTCCGATGTCATCTCCTTAGAGGGTAACGGCGAAGGGGCTATTTTCAATAGAGCTATCTACGCGGGAAAAGCCTTCGAGAAAAAGCAATTTCAGAGCTTCCCATGGGTCGTTACCGTTAGGCCTAACAATTTTCCTGCCATCGAGCCCTCCTCCTCCGGACTACAGAACGATCAAATCATTAAGGTGGAATATACTCCGCCTACATCTCTTCATACTCTAGTGAAAGAAGTCGTTCGGAAAACAACGGGAAAAGTGGATCTTACGGAAGCTAAAATCATCGTTTCAGGGGGGCGAGGCGTCAAAAGCGAGGATGGCTTCAAGCCATTGGAAGAGCTGGCGAACGTGCTTGGAGGCGCGGTTGGCGCTTCCCGGGGAGCCTGCGATTCGGGTTATTGCAACTATGCGCTGCAGATCGGGCAGACCGGTAAGGTCGTCACCCCCGAAATCTATATCGCATGCGGCATAAGCGGCGCCATCCAGCATCTGGCCGGCATGAGCCAATCGCGCATCATTATCGCCATCAATAAAGATCCGGAAGCGCCTATCTTCAAGGTTGCCGACTACGGAATCGTCGGCGATCTGTTCGAGGTCGTTCCTCTTCTTACTCAAGAATTTCGGAAAGCGTTGGTCTAGAGGATGGGACCCTTCGCGAACGATCTATTAAAGGACAAAGTCGTTCTCATAACCGGCGGAGCTACCGGTTTGGGCCGTGCCATGGGGGAAAAATTTCTCGAGCTAGGGGCTAAGCTAGCCATAGCCGGCAGACGCGAGGAAGTACTCAAACAGGCATCGCACGAAATGGATTCTACTGGAAGCGCCATCTTCTATAAGAGCTGCGACGTTCGGGATCCCGTACAAATCCATGAGTTTGTAGATGCGGTCTGCCAGCGATTCGGCCGGATCGATATTCTCGTTAACAATGCGGCCGGCAACTTCATCAGCCCTACGGAGCGCCTCTCGCCCCGAGCGGTAGATGCCGTATTAAATATCGTTCTTCATGGCACCTTCTATACGACCTTGGAAGTCGGGAAGCGTTGGATCGAGCAAGGGCAGAGCGGAACGATGCTTAATATAGTGACCACCTATGCTTCTTCCGGTTCCGGGTTTGTCGTTCCATCCGCCGCGGCCAAGGCTGGGGTAATGGCCTTAACCCGATCTCTCGCGGTGGAATGGGCTAGATACGGAATCCGCCAAATCGCCATCGCGCCGGGACCCTTCCCGACGGAAGGAGCTTGGTCCAGGCTTTCCCCGACGCCCGAGATTCAGGACAAGATGATCAACCGCATCCCCCTGAAGCGCGTCGGCGACAAAGAAGAACTGGCGAATCTGGCAGCCTTCTTAGTCTCCGACTACGCGGGATATATGAACGGCGAAGTCGTTACGATCGACGGCGGAGAGTGGCTACAAGGCGCGGGTCAATTCAATGACCTTATCGATGTGACCGAACAGCAATGGGATGAGTTGGCGGCTCTCACTAGGAAAGGGAAGTGAGCAATTGAACTAAGCAAAAACGAGAAAACAGGCTTCTGAGGTTATCCATCAGGAGCCTATTTTTCTTTATAAATAGCTATACGATCGCATCGTACTCACGTCAATTACGTCATCAAGGTCGAACCCATCGGATACAAAGCACTTACAAGCTACGACAATTGCAAGCATTTCGCTCTTAGCAGGTACGTGTATCGTCCATTCTTTCTCCAATTCGTCTTCCTGATGTCGGAAAAAGACTTGTATCATCTTTTGTCTACGCTTCATTCCCTCTTCCTCCTTCGGGAAACATAACCTCCGTTATTGATATGTCTCTACCCGCTTATCTAATTCCATTTCCTTCTAGTCAACCCTTTAATGGCCTCCCCGATAATCCAAGAACAACTCCAACACTGTGATCATAAGAAGAGAAGCCATAAAGTCCGGCTTCACTCCGTTACGTAAATCAACCTTTGACGCTTCCTAGAACAAGTCCCGACGTGAAATACTTCTGCAAGAACGGATAAACGAGAAGAATCGGCAGCGTTCCCATGAACAACTGAGCCGCGCGGGACGTTCTCGCGTTAACGAGATTGAGCAAATCGGCATAATCGCCTCTTGACAGGTTGATGATGTTTTCCGGATTAATAATGACCGTTTGCAAATAGCTTTGCAGCGGATAATTTTCCGTGCGGTTCATCAGGATGAGTCCGTCGAACCACGAATTCCAATGGTTAACGATGCAGAACAAAGTCAAAGTGGCCAACGCGGGCTTCGATAACGGCGTAATGATCTTCCATAACACCGTCCAATGGCTGGCCCCGTCCATAAAAGCCGCTTCCTCCAGCTCTTTGGGCAGCCCGCGGAAAAAGTTAAGCAGAACGATGACGTTAAACACGGGAAGGGCGTTTGGCAGAATCAACGCCCAAATGGAGTCAATCAAGCCGGTTTTGCTAATGACGACGTACCACGGAATCAAGCCGCCGCTGAACAAGATCGTCACGACGAAAAACCAGGCATAGAAATTGCGCCACTTAAAGTTCCCCTTTTCCTTGGAAAGAGCATAGCCGGCGAGAATCGTCAGCAGCATGTTGACGACGACGCCGAGCGCGACCCTTTCTACGGCCACAAGCATCGACTGGGAAAACTGTTTGGATCTCATGGCGAATTCGTACGACGCCAACGTGAAATCGACCGGCCAAAACTTCACTTCCCCGGACGCAACGGCGGTACTACCGCTAAAGGAAGTCGCGAGCAAATTTATAAAAGGCAAGAGACAGATAAGCCCGACCAAGGACAGAAACGAATAATTAAAAATAACGAACAGCCGGGTTCCTAAAGTGTCATCGCGTGTCATCATCCATCCTATCCTTTCTTAGAAAATGCGATAGTCCGCGAACTTGGAGGCTAAATAATAGGAAAGCGCGATAAGAGTGAAAGAAATGACCGATTTAAACAATCCGATCGCGGTGGCCGGCGAGAACTGCGTCTGTTCGATGCCGAGCCGGTAGACGAAAGTGTCGATGATATCGCCGGTTTCGTATACTTGAGCGCTGTATAGATTGAAAATCTGGTCGAAGCCCGCGTTCAGCACGTTGCCGAGGCTCAAGACCGACATGAGCACGATGATCGGCGTAATACCCGGCAACGTAATATACAGCGTCTGCTTCCATCGGCCGGCTCCGTCGACGCGCGCCGATTCGTATAACGCGGGATCGATGCTCGTCAGCGCGGCCAAGTAAACGACCGTACCGAACCCGAAGCCCTTCCATACGTCGGAAACGATCATCGTTATCGGAAACCAGGTAGCATCGCCTAGGAAATAGATCGGATCGATGCCGATCAAACCTAGCGACTTATTGACTATGCCTTCCGAAGGAGACAAAATATCGATCAGCACGCCCGCCATGATGATCCACGACAGAAAGTTTGGCAAATAGATGAGCGTCTGGAACGTTCGCTTGAATAGGGATTTTCCGACTTCGTTCAATAACAACGCGAACGTGACCGGCACGACGATCAGGCCGATAATCTTGAACAAAGAGATCGTCAGCGTGTTCCACAAGACTTGCATCGAACCCGGCATGTCGTACACGTATTTGAAATTTTCCCAGCCGACCCAGGGAGAGTCGAACAAATGCGCGGGATTGAATTTTTGAAAAGCGATTAACAATCCGACCATCGGCAAGTAACTATAGATCAACACGAGCACGACCGAAGGCAGCAGCATAAGGTGCAACGGGGTTTCCCGGCTATTTCCGATTTTCAGCATCTCCGGCTCCTTCCGAAAAGCGAAGGCAAACGAAGAAATCCCGAAGATTTCCCCGTTCGCCTCCTTTTCTTTATTTGTTGTACTTATCGTTCATTTCTTTCGTAATGGCTTCGCCGCCGAGCTTGTTCCAGCTATCGACCATTTTGTCGAATTCGTCCAACGAAGCGCCCATAATGATTTTCGTAATCGCTTCCTTCTCCAATTTCTCCAAAGTCGCCTTTTTCTCGGCCATGGTCGGCGTATCTACGCCGCGATATTCCGTAGGCAGCACTCTGCCTTCGTCGAACAGCTTTTGAAGGATCGAGAACGAGCCGACCGAAGAGTTTTGCAGCCAACCGCCGATGCCGTCCGGATCTTTCGACTCTTCCCACTTGAGCGCTTGCTCGTATTTGCCAACGGAAGAAGCGGTCAGCTTCGAAACGTCCTTCGTCTTCAATGCTTCCGAAATTTGAGTGTATTCCCGCGTGCTCTGCTCCGGATCGTTAACGCTGACCGGACTGAGCCAAGCTCTGCCGCCCGCGTTAAAGTTAGTATATTGTTCGCCGTCGTTGGTAAGGTTGAGCTTGACGTACAGGTTAATGAGCTTGATAACCGCTTCCGGGTTCGCGAAATCTTTGTTCGCGACGACGTACGAGCCTACCGGCCAGTTGCCCGGCTGCAGGACGGGCTTGCCGTCGGCGGAAGGAATCGCGTAAGGCATCAGAACCGCTTCGGCACCGTTTTTCTTAATGATGTCCGGTCCCGGATAGAAGCCGTTCCAGTTCGAGCCGATCTCCATGCCGACTTTGCCGTTGGTGAGATCCTCGGCGATTTTAGCCGTATCCTTCAAGCCGAACTCCTTGCTGATCAAGCCTTTTTTGTACATGTTCTGAAGAACCGCCAAGCCCGCTTTCATCTCCGGCTGCACCGAGCCGTAAACGATTTTGCCGGACGCGTCCTTGATCCATGCGGCAGGAAAAGCATGATACGCGTTGAGGATGCCGTCGGCGAGCGCGATTCCCGTTCCGGAAATCGTCGTGTCGTAGAGGTTTTTGTTGATCGCGAGGCCGTAGGAATCGTCCTTGCCGTTGCCGTCCGGATCCTGCGTGGTGAACACTTCCGCGATATGGAGAAGTTCGTCCATCGACTGCGGAGGAGCGAGGTTGTACTTTTTCATCCAGTCGTCGCGAATCCAGACGACGCTCGGAATGCTGATCATCCCGAAATGCTGGGCGGAGATGCCCATCAGCTTCCCGTCGACCATGCCCGATTCGAAGCCGGCTTTATCGGAATCCATAATCCTTTTCAGCTCCGGAGAAGCATACTTCTCGTAAGCTTCCGTCATATCGGTGACGAGCCCCGAAGCGTTGACCTGAGCGAATTGGACGTTGTCGACCGTGTAGACGTCGGGCAATGAGCCGGAAGCGATGCTGACGTTCAGCTTCGTCTTGAACTGCGTGGCGTCCGCCGTCCAAAGATTTTTCATTTTAATATTGAAAGTGCTTTCGATTTCCCGAGTCCAAAGGTTGTCGTCGTAAGAATCGTTGCCGAGCTGCGTAATGCCGGTATTGGTCGATAGCGCCGTCGTCACTTCTAGCGGCTTCTCGTATTTCGTCCACGGCCCGTCTTCGTTCGCTGCGCTCGCCGACGGCGAAGCGGCGGATGTCTCTGTCGCCGGCGCGGCCGAACTTGCGCTTGAAGAGCTTGCGTTTTCTTTTTTGCTGCACGCCGATACGATCAGCGCCGCAACCAGTAAACACACGACGATTGCGGATACGCGAGCTTTTTTCGTTTGTCTCAACATAAACCCTCCTTGAATAAATGCGGTTCGTTACGATCTCTTCTCTCGGGAGGGGCCCCTACGAATTATTGTAAGCGTCACCAACAACGATTTATAGTTCAAACGGTTTACATTTGTTTGATCCGTTGACCGGCTTCGGCGATCGATTCAGGAAAGCTGGTTCCGATACTCGTTCGGAGTCATGCCCGTCGTTTTCTTGAACGCCGTCGCGAAATATTGAGGGGAATCGAACCCGGCGGCTCTTGCGATCTCCTGAATCGGACGCGATCCCTCTTCGAGCAGCTCTTTGGCTTTGCCGATTCGGGCTTTATTAATAAATTCGAACAGATTCATTCCCGTGGCTTGCTTGAAAAATCTCGAAACGTAGGAAGGATTATAATTCACTTTTTCCGAGATGCGAACAAGCGTCAGTTCTCCGTGAAGGTTGCCTCGTACGAAAGCTTTAATGCGCTCGATCAACTCGTCCTCGCGAATGGTCAGCTCGTCTTCCTTCAAAGCGAAGACGGCGCTGCCCAGCTCGCGCAAATAATCGAACGATTCCCGCCAGGAATCGAACCCGTTGGACGGGATTAGCTTGTTTAACGATATGCGTTCGGCAAGCTTGTCGGCTATGCGGTTTCTGTTGATATAGGTCAGAAATAACAGCGATATCGTATAGTACACTTGGGTAGCGGACAGATCGCGCATGCGGGAAACGTGCTTCAAGCCTTCGTCCACTTCGTCCAGCTTTTCGAAAAACTCCTTCCGAAGCCCTTGTTCCAGATAATCCTGCAAAACTGCCGTTTTCCTGGCATACAGGCTGCCGTCCACGGCCAGTTTATTGGCCGCATCCAACTCCGATGCTTCGTCTGCGCTAATCGTGCAAACGATCGGCATGCCCTTAGGAGAATGAATTCGGATGTCGGCCACGGATTTCAATAAGTCGCATTTTTCTTGTATCGAAGGCCATGGAACCGGTTGATCGTACAACACGAGCGAGATCTTCGTCTCCAGCGCTTCTTCGCTCGCGATCTGCAGCGTCTCCAACATCCCTTTGACGAATTGCGCCGTTTTCCTCCACGGCTTATCGTCGCTATCGGATGCGGAGTTATTCGAGATAAGTTCCGCGGTCGGTTGCAGGAGCCACAGAAAATCAAATTTGTCGATATCGACTAGCACATGGGTGGCAATCGACGATATATATTGTCCGGTCAGCGAGGAGAGCCCCCGGATGCTTAGAAATTTCTCCGAGTAATCTTCGCCGGCTATTCCGCCATGTACCCGGCCGAATAGCAGCAATACCGGCCGTTCCTCGTCGAAAGGAATCGCAAGCTTGTCCAGCCAACCCCGATCCGCGTCCGCCAATCGCACCTTGCCATCGATGACGTCGAGCAGCAGCTCCTTGCGCATCAGGTGGGCGACAAGTTCCTCTCGTTCCAGAGCGCGACTTCGCAATAAGCGATTGCCTAGCTCTTGCTCTAACGCGGCGATCGCCTGCCTGACGGCATCGACGATCTCTTCGTCGTCTTCCGTCTTCAACAGATAACTCACGCCGTTCTGCTTCACCGCGTTATAGATGTAATCGAAATCGTTGTATCCTGTAAGGAAAACGATTTTGCATCCCGGCCAGCTCATCTTGATTTGCTCCATTAATTCCAATCCGCTCATTCCCGGCATACGAATGTCCGACAAGACGACATCGAATTTGGATGCTTCCAACTTAAGCAAGGCTTCGTTGCCCGAGTATGCTTTGACGATGTCCAATTCCAAATTCGGCGTATCCATGAACAACTCGTACAGCCAATCTACGATATGTCTCTCGTCATCCACGATCATCAATCTATACATGTTCGCTAGCCCCCGCTTCCGCCGCAATAATCGTAAGACGTACCTTCAACCCTCCGATTTCCGCACGGGAAACCGCCAGACCGCTTCCTTCTCCGCAGAACAGCCTAACCCGTCTATGAATATTCGATAGGCCGGTAACTTCGGAATAGTCGTTGTCTCTCTGTATGCTCGGCAACAAATTGTCCAAGTCCGATTCCGACAACTCTTCCCCGTTATCCTCGACCGTAACGACGATGCCTCCGGCAATCGGCTCGAACCGTACGGCAAGCAAGCCATTTTCCTGCTTGTTCTCAAGTCCGTGCTCGAATGCGTTCTCGATAATCGGTTGAAGAATAAGCCGCGGAACCTCCAGGTGCGCGAGTCCCCCCGGAAAATCGGCGAATTCGACCGCGATTCTTCCCGCAAATCGCATCGCTTGAATCTCCGCATAGATCCGGGCATGCTCGACTTCCTTGTCCAACGTTACCGTATCCGCCGCATTCCTCGTCACGAACTGGAAATACCGGCCGATTTCCTTTGAAAATCGCAGTGCGTTCGCGTAGTCTTCCTTCTTAATGATCCGGTGCAACAGAAAATAGCTGTTATATAAAAAGTGCGGATTGATTTGCGTTTGCAGTTGCTTTAATTCGGCTTTCTGGCTCAGTATTTTCTGCTCGTATACTTGCTCGATCAGATTCTGCAATTTTTCGACCATCGCGTTATAACGTCTATACAAGTAGCCGAACTCGTCGCGGTGGGCATAATCGATTCGAATCTGAAGATTCCCGCTCTCCACCATTCTGAACGACCCGATCAGCTTGACGAGCGGCCTCTTAATTAACCGATAGAGGGAGAAGGAATAGACCGCCGTGATCATAATAGCTATAAAAAGGAAAATCCAGTTCCAAGTAACCAAGCTTTTCAACGATTTCAAAATACCCTCCTGCGGCAAAAAATAGGAAAGCGTAATTCCCGTATAATCGGACTTCGTGTATACGATCAAATAGGGTTGGCCGTGGAGCTCGAGCTTGATCGAACCGTTCCTGCTTTCTTGCGCGGCAACGTTTAACCGTTCGACTAATCGATCCCGCAAAACCTCGTCGTTCACGTTTTCCAACACGAACCGCTGCGAAGGCTGCCGCATCATGAATCCGCTGTCCTTATACCCGTCCAATTGGAGCAGCGCCGATTTCAAGGCCGTTTTGGACAGCTCGATCTCGATGATGAACAGAGGCGGTTTGCCTCCTTGCGCATAATTCGGGAAACCCGCCAACAACAGCAGCCGATCTTTCCACTGCACGAGCTGCGAGGCGGAATCGCTTTTCAACACCCTTAACTCATCGAACTCATCCCCCAAGATGTCGCTGTATACGCCCCTTGAATGTCCGTCCGCGTTGATGGACCAATTTAAGGAGGGGATGAGCACCCTGGCATCTTGTATATAACCGCTGCTATTCTTGATAGAGGACAACCTCTGATGAATTCGCAGAATCGCTTTCGTTTTCTCGAAATTATCCAAATACTGCGAGGCGTTGGCGATCTGATTCAAATCCTCGTCTTGCGTCATATCGAACTGCAGCTTCTGGATCCGCTGGATATCGTGATCGAGGCTGTCCATATAGTACTCGACCTGCAGCTTCATCGACTTGAAGATTTCCTCGGACATTTGCTGGCTGCTCCACTTATACATCCAAATCCCGAGCACGAATATCGGCACCATGCTGACGAGAAACGTAACGATTAGCCTTGTAAAGATCGAGTGCTTCCAGAAAACCCCCGTGTCGTTCATCCGTAATCCCCTCTATGTAAGCGTTTTAAAATATTCACATGATTCTATCACAGATTTCGAATGCGGGTAATGCCTTTGTTGGAGTGGGACTCTTGCGATCGTTATGTGTTCTATCGCACATTCAGAAACAAACGACGGCCACCATTGTATCGGAAACGCAGATAAGAGGCCCTGGTCCGATGTTCTGTCGGACTAGGGCCTCTTATTATCCTATACTGCTTCAATTTATCAAAAGCGATTGAGTCCGGTCACTAAGCGTCACCGAATGTTACTTCTCTTGCTTTTCCAGCATCCTAAGTAAGATCGTAACCGCTTCCGCCCGGGTCGTTTTCCCGTTCGGATCGAACCGATTGGCACTTTTGCCGTTAATAATCCCTAAATGTACAAGGCTTTTGACTGCTTCTTTCCCCCATGCCGGGATGCTGGAATCGTCCGCAAATCCGGTATCGCCGCTCGACTTCACAGACAGATCCAAAGCCCTCGCAATCATGGAAGCCATTTCGAGGCGTGTAATTTCGCCTCTAGGACGGAATGTGCCATCCGAGTAGCCGTTGATAATCCCCGCTTTTACAGCGAGCGCGACCGACTGTTTGGCCCATAGACTCAATACATTTAAGTCGGTGAAAACAAAATCTTCGCCTTCGCCCGTAAGCTTAAGCGCTTTGACAAGCAGAACAGCAAATTCTTCTCTGGTTACGGTACGGTTCGGTCTGAACGTACCGTCGTCATAACCGCTTACAATACCAAGCTCCGCAGCCTGAATAATAGTCGCTTCGGCCCAGTGGCCTTTGATATCCGTAAAATACTCCTTTCCGGCCGGAAGGTTGACGCTTGTTACAGCTTGCAATTCGTGAAGCGCCAACTCGGAATCCACGAGCTTGAACTCGCTTAGCGAGATTGTAGCAGCGCCGCTTTTCACTCGCTTGAATTGCAGCGTGACCAGATCCGCCTTGCCATTATAACCCGGCACGCTGCCTACCTTAGTGTGTGCGAATTCAATTGTACTCCCTTTGACGATCGGTTGAACGGCGAAGCCTTCCAACTGCGTTACTCCGGAAACGAAGGACAATCGGCCCGAATCAAATGTCACAATCAAGTCAAAAGCATACATGTCCTTGAGGCCATCGGCTTGAACGGTTACTTTAACAATTCCGTTTGTATCGCTCCATTTCATTTCGAAAGTCGGGTTGCTTTCTGCCGAAGCAGGTATGCTCCAGGTGACAAATAGGATTGTCAAGATCAGCGCGCTTAAACACCATTTCCGCATCATCACAGGATGGCCTGCCTTTCTTTATCAAGTCCGCATGCCCAATTGCTGGATTGGGCATGCGGACTATATTTGATTAGTGATGTTCCTCCAGCCAATTGCCTACAATCATTCGAGCTACAGCTGCCAGCTCTACGATGGTGATTTTGCCATTGTTAAACAAGTCGGCTTTTTCGACCTTACTCCAGTTCGGATCCGATTGATCTATATTGAAGTATTTGGCGATAATCGACAAGTCGCGAATGGAAACTGCGGATTGTCCGGAGACGAGCGTAACCACCTGCCCTGCGAATGTCGTCTGAGCGATCGCGAGAGCCGTTACTGCAGCATCTACCTCGGATTGAGTCGCCACTGTTTGGCCGAATACCGTCTTGGCCGTTTGTACGGCCGCATTGAACGCGCTGATCGCGCTACCCGGATATTGACCGATTTTTTGACCTTCCACCGCGTGGCTAAGCTTGCTTTCCGCTGCAGTGATCGCTTCGTTCAGCGCCGACTTGTTAACCGACGGAGTCTGCGTAATGACGCTGCTTTGGAATGTGCTGACTGCCATATTCAACGCCGTAACCGCCGCGTTTATTTGATTTTGCGTCACGGACGTACTGTTGCGGACTTCGATAGCCGCTTCGATCGCGCTGTTGAACGCCGACGCCGCATCGCTCGGATATTGTCCCGGAGACGTACCGATCGAGGCTCCGCCGTACAGTTGCTCTGCGTTCGTAATGGCGGTATTGAGCGCCATTTTGTTAATGCCGATAACACTTTGAATGAAGGTCTGAACGGCAGCATTCAAGCCGGCCAGCGCGGTATCGACATCCGTTTGCGTCGAAGCCTCTTCGTTCGCAATAGCTCTCGCCGCATTGATCGCCGTGTTGAGAACTGCTTTCGAGCCTGCAGGATATTGTCCTTGGATTTCGCCTTCGACGGCCGAATCGTGCAGACTTTGAGCCGATTGGATCGCTGCCAGGAGCGCGGTCGGATCGGCCAGATTAACCTGGATCGCCAGAGTCGCATCTGAAACGTCTACATCGGTGGAACTATCGGCATTTGCAATGACAAATTCCGATAACGTAACGGTGGTCGAGCCTAAGGATGCGCTCGCTTTGGCATTCAATTTCAGCAAGTCGGCCGTGCCTAGCGGCACATGTCCCGAAGTACTCGTCAGCATAATCAAGATCAAACCTTGTTCTGGGATAACGCCGGTTCCGATAATGGAAACTCCCGGTGCGAGAGATTCCGCTACGCCCTCGTCGAGTATGAGTTGGTTATCCGAATCGAGGACTGTCGCAATTTCCAGCTTCGCTGGATCGTAATGAACGACCAGGCTCGCGGCATTGTAGTTCTCCTGGACCCCTTCAAGTGCTACTTTCGCTTCAAAGGAATGGTTTACCACCACGGACGACGGTCCCGTCAGGACAGCCTTCGGAGTCGTCGGCACAATAACCGTCGTATCGGAGATCGTGATGACGAGTTCATTCGTTGCCCCAGAGCTGAAAGTAAACTGCAGAGTAACGTTTCCGACCGCGAGCGTACTCAGATACGACTTGTTTATCGTAACCGTATTGCCGGAAACCACGTAGTCGATGCCTAGCTGTAATGTCGTGTCGCCGTTGGCGATGCTGCTCAGACTATTCCCGTTCAGTGTCAGAACGGTGGTCACGTCCGCCTGATTGGCGACATTCTTGTCAAAGCTTGCCGTTGTAGGCTCAATCGTGCCGCTCATCACAAGCGCTTTGAACGCGTTACGCAGCGCGTAATATGAATTGTCCGTTGCTTCCTGCCCGATCCCATCATTTGCGGCGGCAGTTTGGGCCTCACTTAAGGCGCTTGCAAAAGCATTCCATGAATCGATTGTATATTCCGTTTCGTTCAGGCTATTGACAGTCCCTATCAAGCCGGTCAGCAGGGTTTTGTCGACCACTGGGACAATTGTGTTCGCTGGCCCACCACGGCCGGCTTTGACCTCGTTAAAATAGGTTTCTACTTTCGTAATTTCGTCAGCTGTCAACACCCTGTCGTAGATGAGAACTTGCAAGACTTTGCCTAGAAAGCGGTAGGGGGTTGCTGCCGCCATCGTGTAACCTACGCCCAGATCCGAACTGTTCCCTAGAAGGGCCTTAGCGTTGGTTCCAGGGGTGCCTATGACGTTGTTATTAACAAAAACGGATCTATTGGTTCCGTTTAGCTGCGCCCGAACGCTGACCAGACCGTTAGTGGCGGTTGTTGCAATTTGTTGCCCGCCGCCCGATACGCCGCTATCCGTGTTACCAAAGCGAATGTTAATTCTATCTGTTCCTACGCCCAGATTAATACCGCTCCAACCGCTGTTGGCAGTCCAAGTTTGGTAAGCTTCGTTTAATCCGAAATAAACAAGGCCATTTTGGTCGCTGGAGTTGTTGGCTGTGGCTGTCGGACTAACCAGCGTGTATATCGTCATCTGCGTACTGCCGTTATAATTTTTAAAGCCTGCGGCTTTTAGCGGCCTTGACATCGCCGCGAAGTCTACATAGTCGTATACATTGTTCTTAAGCATGGGGTTGCCGGTTGGTGTTCCAAGACCATCGCCGCCGCTACCGGGGACGTTCGCCGGGACAAGCTTCGCCGGGACGCTTCCCATATTTGTCCATCCCGTCACGTTGCCGCTGCCGTCTTTTTCCACGCCCTCATCGGCCTTGAGCCACAAGTCAAGACCATTTCGAGGAATGTCGGCAGGCGTCATATCGCGCACCACAATACGAGCGTGCGACTGGCTAAGTACATCGCCTTCTTGCGCCAGTACATAAATAATGTAGGGACCTGGCACCATCGGCGCGGTCATCCCCACCCTGTCGCCGGGGGCCATCGATTCGTCGTCGCCTCCGTCAAAATGTCCGCCGCTCGACGAGGAAATCCATATTTTCTTTGTCGCGTCGTCCAAATCGTGCGCAAAATTGACTCTTCCTCCGGGGGCTACGGTCACGTCAGCCGGGAGCAACTTATTGGCCACCGATATCGTGGTGGTGAAGTTAATGATCATGGCATTCGGATCCGTCGGTGTGCTGACGACCAAAGTCCAGTTTCCTTCGGTAGCGATTTGATGCCCGCTCACCACGGGATTACTATTGAGCGTATAGGTGTAGTCTCCGCTCAAAGTCAGTTCAAGAGGCCGGACCGCTGAAACTTCGTAGCTTTCTCCGTCTTCCACGTTGATCGCTGACGCGTTCTGGTCGACGTATACCGTAAACTTGGAAGTGGCCGTCTCTCTGGCGTCTGCATAATCGATAAAGAGCTTGTATTCTCCTGCGGCGGACGGAGCTTTGATCGACTTTGCGTCGCCGGCCGCTTTGGTCATCTTGCTGCCTTCCGTAAAGACGGTTGCGTCCGCCGGCGCGAGCCAAACCGTGTCTTGAGCTTGCAGCAGACCCCTGCGGTTCAGCGTCTCTCCTCTACCCATGATGACGTTGGAAGCCAGTTCGAACTCGGTATCGGCAATGAGGCTTCTCGGAATCATATGAGCGTATTCGTTGGTAAGGCCCGAATTTAATACGATTTCGTTGCCCTTAAGTGGCCAAATGCGGCTTGTGCTTTTGAAATTGTCAAAAGTAGTCCTCGGGGCGCCATTCTGGTCGTTATCCCCGTCCACGTAGCCTTGGACCATAATCATATCGCTTTTGCGCTTCCAGTTGTTAAACTCAATAAGACGGCTCTTTCCGGGGGAATGGGAGAGCTTTGACTGCACGACGTTGCCTATCATCTTAATGAATGTGCTGCCTTCGTCGGGATGGAACCCGTTCGTCCAATTATTGGAGGTCGTGGGTTTGTTAGTTGGATTCGGGTCAAGAAAGTTGTAGTTCATCTCGGTGAAATTCGTCCAGTTGTCAGAATTCCAGTTACTATTCTTGTTGCTGACGGGGTCGTTTGTCAAAGGGTAGACGGTGTTGATGGTGTCCCATGTCCCTCCGTCCGGCAAATTACCCGGATCGCCCTGCCGTCCCAGGGAATAAATGGCTCCGGAGTCGTTAACTACCGTGCAAATTTCCTCTACGCGGTTAGAGTTTATTTTGTTATTCCTCGAGGTCGTAGAGATTGCTGGAGACCTTCCAAGGCTCGTTTCATGCGTACCATGGTAAGGGCCGCCGGTCTTGTTGGTACCTTGGGCGGTAAAGCCGAACCCATCGTACTCGTCCCAGCCCCATCCGATGCTCATTGCGCCGTAAGTGGAGTCATAAATGTAGTTGTGCAGTACCTGCATGTTAGTAGTGTAGAAAGAGGTTAGTGAGTTGGCGCCTGGGAATCCGTAGCAGTTCCTGTACAAAAAGTTATTTGTAATATAAATATTTTCCGGCACGGCTTCCGTACCCGCCGTATATTTTTCCTTATCAACACCGGCCCAGTTTCTTATTGGCGTGCCGGAGACTGAAACACTAGATTCATGCGTAATCGGCACATCGTTTTCATAGATATGTTGCGGATGTCCGATTACAATGCCGGAAGCGAGCGTATCTACGATATAGTTGCCCGTGATTTCGATATTCTTGGCATCATTTTCCACATGGATGCCAATAAATCCGGCAAGCCCGATCTCTCCGTTCAGCACTTTAATATTCCTCGCCGCGTTAATCATGACCGCTGCAGGCGGTATGTCATAACTTCGGTAGAAAGTCTCATGCCAGTTAATGCTGCTAGGGAAGTAAGCTTTGTTCACGATAGCGCCCTGAACGGACGCGAAGCCGCGGGAACTAGTCGTTACCGGACCGGATCCGTCGCTAAATGTATAGGTGCCCGTCACTTCAGTCAGTTTGTAGTCGGTATGGGCAAACGTCAGCCCGTTAAAGGTGATGTTCTTGACACGTCCATCATCCGAGCCTGCAACAGGGTTCAATCGATCTCCTACAGGGATCCCTCTTATGTCGAGGACCGTCTCAAGCCTTGGAATAATCACGTCGGCAGTATTGACATCCTCACCTTCAAGCGGGATGTAATAAAGCGTGCTTTCCGCCTGGTCGAAATAGAAATCTCCGCGTTTGTTGAAGAACTCGAAAGCGTTGCGGATCACTTGATTGTTACCTGGATTGTATTGCGTGTTATTACTCAAAGACTGTGAAATCGCCGCATACGGCATCTGGAATCGGAGCATGACACCGCCGGGCTTGTTGCTGGCTACCGGCGCCTGTTCGATCGAAGCGAAGGTGACAAAAGGCCTTGCCCATCTGGCGGTGGAGCCGCCCATGCTTTCGGCTTCAATGTTTTGGGGGTTTTTCGTTGCCGTCGTCAGACCTACGCTGGCATCAAATACGATAGCCGCTCGGATGTTGCTGCCGTCCCGCCACGCCCAAGGGTTATCGGTAGCTGTAAAGCTGACTGTGGGGGTGCCAGTGACGGTTCTGTTGGCCGAAGCTATTTGCGAACTCAGCGTCATGTTGGCGCGCTTATCGTTGACATAGATCGCGCGCAACTTATCGCTCCGGTTAAGTGTTGTTTTATACGCCGTTAAGCCACCCGTCTGGGTAAGGCCGACCGCTTCTGTCCATATGCCTTTTTCCAGCATTGTACCGGCGCTGATGACCGGCTTTGCGCCAGGCGCCGCCTCATAGCGAATCGTGCTGCTTGCACTTCCGGAATCATCCTTGTCAAATACCAGCGTTTCATCAAGCGGATAATAGCCATCCGCAATTTGCACGACGATATCGCCACCGGTTTTAGGCAAAGTCCTTACTACTGCTTTTGCCTTGGCAATCGTTTGGTACGGATTTAATTGTGTTCCGTCACCCGTGTTATCATTGCCTGTTGTAGCAACATAGATCGTGGCACCTGGCGTACTTTCAGCCGCGATTACCGCCCCTGAAAATGGTAACATGGTAAATACCATTACAAAAGTCATAATCCAAATTAATGCTCTTTTTCTCACTACGTAAAACCTCCTTCAATATAAGTAAAATTTTATATACATTACCGTCAAAGCGGTATTAGTGCCGGTTTCTCAGCTATAGTTGTCAACAATAAAAATAGCCCGTCGATGCATTTTTAAGAATTGCAAAACGCTTTCATTTTTTAAGAATATTCTTCTTACCATGAACAAACTAAACGACTGTCCGGGATTGAGTTAGATTCAATAAACGGCGATGGCGACCGTGCCTTACCCGGCAGCGGTCAACTAAAAGCGGAAGATGAGTAAAAACGTAGCTATGAAGGTTTCTATGGGTCTATTATTTCAATGCAAGGTCACCTAAAATATAAATGGTGCCCGTATTCATTAAAGGGAAAATTAAAGAACAATATTTCACATAAGCAATTACTCACCCTCAAATAGGTAGTATCTTTCATAAGAATGTGCGCCTATATTTTGTTACAAATTTCCATTTCACTCGTTCCGTTACCATCGTCTACGATCGCTTTTTCATTTTATAGCTCCTTTCAACATAATATTGATCTTCATTTGAAAACGCATTCATTTGCTATTTTTTATTATAGATTAAGCGCTTCCATAGCTTCCATGCAGATACTTGTGCATTTATTTGGACTTTTTTTCCCTGGACATAGTTAGAGGGTTATATTCCGTAACACTTCCCGTTGGTGCTAGCGAAACATCGGCGTTGGTATGAAGGACATCCAGGAATCACTTGATTAAATCCACTATTTTACAATAAACAATATCCACGCCAATTTAGACAATACGTCGAATCGAAGATTTCTAACAATCCGAACATTTAGCCGTTGTCGGATGTACAAGTCTAGCTTGCTCCCTTGTTTGCCTGCACTCTTCGCCATGCTTCCTGTACCTCCTTGAAAAACTTGAACAAATTACGCCGAAGGATTCTTCAAGGTCGCTCCAAGTTCTAGATAACTTCCATGGCCTTCGTCCAAGTGTGCGGGACTCGGCTTCCTCTCTATCCTCTTGCGAGGCCATTTTGACGACGCCGCACGCTCTGTCTCCGACAGGTACTTTCGTCGATACGCTTTTACGCACTGATTTCGCCATACGCAAATATCCTAGCTACTCGGAGTCTTGGCTCTTCCCGCAAACGGGCTTTCACAGGCTAGAAGATGCGTGCCTCTGGGCACGCTGAAAACTTAAAAAGGCTCCTGATCCTCAGAAAGAGAAGGATCAGAAACCTATTGTTAATTAGGATGGTGCGGCCAAGAGGACTCGAACCTCCACGGCTGTTACACCACTAGAACCTGAATCTAGCGCGTCTGCCAATTCCGCCATGGCCGCATATCATAGTGATATTGGGATTTCCTGCACCACGTTGCCGCGTTGAAAGGTAACCTTGTCGCAATCACGTTACTTATAATAGCACGGGCTTTAAAGCGAAGTCAAGCCGATCGCGGATGTTCAAATATTCAGTTAATGGGGCTTTTTAATAGGACGGAGATACCGCATCGCTCCCCGGAACGCTCATCCCCGGCTCATCCTCGTCCTGACCGAATTCCGTGTCATGAAAGGCGTTATACTGCAGGCTATCCATCGCTGAATTCTGCTGTCTTTCTCCACCTAAAGCACCTTGAACCCGAATAACGCTCTGAGACAAAATGTGCCCGCTTGCCGCCGCGGACGCTACGGCCGTCGCCTCCATGATCTGACGATCGCTTGCTCCGAGCTCGCGCGCCGCCTGCACGTGATAATACGTACATACCTCGTTATTGGCGAATAACGCAACGCCGAGGGCGACGAGCTGCTTAGTCTTCGCATCCAGTTCCCCCGCCTCGAAGCATTGCCCCGTGAATCGATCGTAAGTATTCGCGATATCCGGCAGCTGCTCCGATAAACCCGCCGCGTCGTTCTTATACTGTCGTACCTTCTGTTCCATGATGGCCATTCGGCATTCCTCCGCAAACTAGGGAATTTGTCATCCAAGCGCTCAAGCGCTGGGAATCTTATCTAAACTCCCTCGAGAGCGGCATATTTATTCATTCGACCATTGCCTAGGCTCGCTTGCCAACTGAATGTCGTATCCGCGCTTCACCTTCACTACGCGCCTGTTCGGACGTCTGATGAGCAACTGCTCTTCATCCCACGCCACCACGATGCCGACGACGTCATTCAACTCGAGCGCATCTCTAACTACCCGTACTTTCGTTCCTTCTACCCGAAAATGGTTCAACTGCTCATCGTTCAACATCGTTCTTCCTCCTCGATTGTGCCGAAAAACCCGCAAGGACCTAAGTCCAGGCGGGTTCTCCGGGTTTGTTCCCAAGCAGCACCGAATCCTTACCCGACGTGCTCTCTCGTATCGTTCGTTTCATACCAGCAATCCAGTACCTTGCTTGACATGACCCGGTTGCTAACATATTCGGCTTGATGCGTCTCGAATCTTTCCGTCCAAGCAATATCGAGCTCCTCGCAGAGCTTGACGATCGTGAGTAACTCAGACCATGCGACATAACGTTTGTACCAGAAAAATTGCGGGTGTTCGATCATGTATGGATACAGGTCGTCGAACTCCGTGTGTTTGCAATCGAGCGCTCTTTCGAAATGAACTTTGGACTCTTCCAGCTTATTCAGGAAAAAGTCGACCGACAAATTCACGTTATTTACGTTATCCATTTGCTGTTCGCCTCCCCATCTGCAGGTTATCCCTATTATACGACATTGAAATCCGATTGGGAAAGGATGTTCATAGCCCTATTATTTAATCGGCAAAAGTTATGGTGTTGTCATCCAAGGATTGGATCTTAACGAGCGTCTCCACCCGATACCCAAGCTCGCGCAATGTTCGGCCGCCCGCTTGGAAAGATTTCTCAAGGACGATCCCTATTCCTTTAAGCGTAGCTCCCGATTGTTCGATGATTTTAATGAGTCCGCGTGCGGCATCCCCGTTCGCGATAATATCATCTATGAAGAGCAAGGAATCCTCGGAGCTGATCAAATGTCTGGAAACGATCAGGTCGGTAACGATGCCTTTGGTGAAGGACGGAACTCTTTCGCAGTAAGCATCCGGCTCGCCGAGCAATGTTTTCTTCCTTCGAGCGAAGACTAGCGGTACGCCAAGCACCAAAGCGGTAGCGAAAGCAACGGGAATACCCGAGGATTCTACGGTAATGACCTTCGTAATCGTCTCGCCCGCGAACTTAGCAGCGAACTCTTTGCCCATCTCCATCGTCAATTGCGGATCGACGCCATGGTTGAGCAGAGAATCCAATTTCAACACCCCTGAGTTAATGACGCTTGCTTCTTTCAGAATTCGCTCCTTGAGAATATCCATCGTCTTCCCCACCACCCGTTGTCTTTTCCGTTTAACGTACCATATCCCTTTCCCGCGCGCAACATGGAGTTTCAGATTCGTACCTATTACCGCAAGCCATTTTTATGGCGAAACAACAAGACTAAAGTCCCGACAAACTGCGACCCGATGCGACAAAAGGATGAATTCTCAAATAAAGTTGACGAGCACGAAACTTTTCCATGATTTGTAATGTCTTATATAGTGTAAAAGGTTTTATGAGGGGGGGATTAACATGCCGAGATACTCCGCAGCAAGACTGAAAATTTGGAGTGCTCTTTTGTTGTCCGCAAGCTTGGTGTCCTGCAGTTCCTCCCCTGCAACCGAGCCGATTCCGATTTCTTCCGAGGGGCTTCCGGTGATTTTCTCGCCAACTCCGTCGCCTATTTCCAAACCTTACGAGGAATCCACGGAACAAGCTAAGGACATACCATCCGATTCTCCTTTACCTACAACTACCATAATAGATGTTAAACCTTCGGATGATCCGATTCCGGCGGTCGAAGTATCCAATATCCAACCTGAATCGACGGCGAACGATCAGCCCTCCGACCTGGCATTCCAGCCGAAATCACCTTCTTTGGCAGGAATTAAGCTAGGCGTTTCAGATAAAGAAGTCGTCAAGAAGCATGGCTTGCCGGAGGAAACGTACCTGCTTCCCGGCGACGATCAATCGGTGAATATTTGGGAATATAACGGTCTCTCCATCGGGTTAGACGAACAAGACAAAGTCGTATACGTGGAAATTACCTCTCCGAATGTTCTAACCGGCATCCAAGGACTTAAGAGCGGAATGGACGGTTCGGCAGCCGGCGAGCTTCTGGGGATTCCGTCTGACGATCAAACGAACGTGTTAACGTTGGAAGTATCCGGGGGATGGTTCAAGTTAGATCTGGACCCCGATAACCGGCAAGTGTTGTCTCTCAAGCTTCTTAGCAGAGAAATCTAAAGCGCCTTCTTCCAAGCGGATGTCTAAGTCCGCATTGAAGAAGGCGTTTTTGTGTTTGCGTTCTCTACGAAAAACTTATCGAATAGGGCAGCCGTTAGCCGAATGCCTCTAAATAACGGTGCGGGGCACTCTTATTTCGGCCGTTGGCTGCAACTTCGGCAATATAGCCGCGCGACACACGCTTATTTCAACCGCTGCGGCATTTTCGGCAGGATAGCCGTGTGAGGCACGCTTATTTCGGCCGTTAGTGACAACTTCGGCAGGATAGCCGTGTGAGGCACGCTTATTTCAACCGCTGGCGGCAACTTCGGTAATATAGCCGCGCGACACACGCTTATTTCAACCGCTGCGGCATTTTCGGCAGGATAGCCGTGTGAGGCACGCTTACTTCGAGGATACCAACACCGCCGAGTTTCCCGCTATCGCATCCAGGAGGTATGGTTTCTTACGTAAATGTTCCCAATGTTTGTTCGTTAATACCTTAACTTTCTCCTCTATCCTCCCCGCATACCATTTCTTTCCGCCGTCATGATCGCCTCGAATCGCTCTCATGTCATGCTCGTCCGCTTGCCCACATAGAGTAGTAAGAAAGGTCGGACAAGATTGGATCGGGAGGTTCCGCGTCATGAAACAGTGGGCCGTAAGCGTACAAGTAGCACTCGTATTTATCGGAACCGTCGTCGGCGCGGGGTTCGCTTCCGGACGGGAAGTGATGCAGTTTTTTACCCGTTTCGGCTATTGGGGTCCTTATTTGATCATCGTATCCACGCTCTTCTTCGTATGGATCGGCGCCAGGGTCATGCTTCTCGCATCCGAATTAAAGGCTAGGTCCTACGAGGATCTCAACAAATATTTATTCGGGGAAAAAACGGGACGGTGGGTGAGCAACCTCATGCTCATCGTGCTGCTGGGAGTCAATGCCGTTATGCTCGCGGGGGCGGGAACCCTATTCTCGGAGCATCTCAATTTAAGCTATCAAACCGGCCTCCTCGTGACGATGTTCGCTTGTTTCATGCTGCTTCGCAAGGGCATGAACGCGATACTCACTATCAACACCTTCGTCGTTCCACTTATGATCGGTTTCACGGCATTCTTGGTATACGAGACGCTAAAAAGCCCGCTCTCCGCCCACTGGATCACGAGCAAAAGCGAGCTTTCTCCTTGGGCGGCGTGGCTGTCCCCATTCCTGTACGCCGCGTTTAACTTATCCATGTCCCAAGCCGTGCTCGTACCTCTTGGCGCTTCGATAGGAAATGCCAAAATCTTGCGAAGGGGCGCTTGGATGGGAGGAATCGGCATCGGCTTGCTCCTGCTCGCGGGCCACCTCGCGTTGTCCGCCCGAATGCCGGGCATCCTGCAATTCGATATTCCGATGGGCGGCATCGCCCGCGAACTAGGAGCTTGGATTCATTGGATCTATATTTTCCTCATCTTCATGGAGATCTTCACGACGCTCGTTGCCGATATTTACGGGCTGACCTTGCAGTTGCACGATAGAACGAACGCTTCCCAGTGGATGTTAACCCTCATGTTGTTGCTGCTCTGTTTCCTTGCGGGTCAATTCGGATTCGGTCCGTTGCTCTCCACGCTGTATCCGATGTTCGGCCTGCTTAGCTTAGGCTGGCTGTTCCTCATAAGCCGGGACCGTTCCGGGCGCCCGCCGCTAAATCCGGGGTTCCCTACTCCCCCAGCGTCACCGCCCGGGCTGTTGGAATCCCCTCAGCTATCGTCCGGGCGACATGCCGATGGCAAGTGAAAAGGATAACCTGCCTTTCCTTAGCGAGATCTTGCAATATCGGAAGAGATTGAATTAATCTGCTTTCATCGAAATGAACGAACAAATCATCCAGCAACAACGGAAGCGGATGATCCGGAGAAGCGGCAGCGCATAAAGCAAATCGCATGGATAAATAGAGCTGTTCTTGCGTCCCCCTGCTAAGGAAGATGCTGTCCAGAACGCGACGATCCTCCGTCTCCGCCAGTAGCGCTTTCGTATCGCCGGGGGCAATAATCCGACAATAAGCACCGTTCGTCATCTGTTTGAAATACCGGGAAGCGCGCCGAAGTACTTCCGGCTGACGCTCTTCCTCGTAGACGGCTTTCGTCCGGGCGATCAGCTTATCGCTTATCGCTAGAATCGCGTATCGCTCAGACAGCAGCTCGAGCTTGCTTTGCAGCTCCAGAAGCCGTTGCCTCTTATCTTCGAGTTCGGATTCAACGCGTAAACGTTCCAGCTCTTGCGTTAGACGCCCGCGCCTATCGAGCAGCCCGGAACGCCGCTCCTCTTCTTGAGCTAATACCGCCTTCCGGTCGCTCAGAAGAGTAAAGAGAGAAGCTTCGTCATGTTGCTGAAGCAAGGCGTACAGTTGATCACGCGACTCGCTATCGCGGCCGGACTCCAGCCGCAATTGTATTTCCCGAGCCTCAAGGCGAATCTCCGCGCTTCGCTGATCGATTCGAAGCCTATGCTCCAATTCGGCTTCCGTTGCGCCTCCCGCTTCCTGCAACAACCGCTCAATCCGATATGCCGCGGTCTCAAGCTCGGCGCCGGCAGACCTCACGGCAGCATCGGCACCGGCTAACTCGCGTTCGAGATGCCCCGCTTCTTCTTTCCGAGCGAGATGTTTGACCGAATCTCCGTAAATCCATTGCACCGCTCGTCCGATCTCCGATCCGAGGCCGACGGGAGGCGGGCACGTTTCCATTAACCGGGAAGCCGCCTGCTCGAATTCCTTGATCGCATGGCTCAGCGTATCGGAACGTTCCGTTACGCGTTGCCGCTGGCGAAGCGCGGCTTGTCCTTGCTCAGCCATCCCCAGCAGCTCCGGAAGGTTATCCGGAGCAAGGTGTAGAGGCAACTTGCGGACTTCGAGCCAGTTGCGCCAGCTCGCATGCAAGGCGTCCGCTTGTCTGCCAAGCTCCTCCGAATCGCGTTCGACGAGGTCCTTCTCCACCTGCAGCTCGTGCATGCGATTTCTCAGCTCTTGCCGCTTGGATTCTCCCCGCTCAACCTCCTCCAGCTGCTCTAACCGCTCATGAACGGCTTCGCGGAGCTTCTGCCAAACCGTATCCTCCATCTCCGAATGTTCCTGAATGTCCAGCGGGGCATAATCGGAATTTTCCTGGATCAACGAAGTCGCCGCCGATTGCGGATCGTTCATCAATTGACGTAGGCTTTCGTTGAATTGCTTGCGGTACAATTGCAAATTCACGTTGTAATCGGCGCTCGGGTTCGATTGACCCTCCTCGGCAGATGAAGTCGCTCGCGATCGCGTCCGCGAACCCGATCGGGAACTACTACTCGAGGATGAGAATGCCAGAAACACCACAAGCGCCGACAACAATAACAATCCGCCGAACACCCCATAAGCCATCGAAGTCTCTACGCCGTTGCTTCCCGATAAAAAGAAGAAAATCGCAATAGCTGCAGCCCCTAACAACCCCGCGATCAAGAACAGGAGGGCCGACCCTCGCGCCTTATCGTCGGAGGTTCCGCGCGAGTTCGCTGTCGTTCGGGAAGGCCGAACGCTTGTCCTTGCCCGATCGTAATTCCGACGGGCGTCCTCGGCCCGATGCCATGCTTGCAGCAACGCGGGCTTCGTGCGCGGAACGAAATAGTCGTCCGCCGAGAGTGCTTCCCTGCTTGTAACAGATCCCGCTTGATCTCCCTCATTCAGATTACCGGAAATCGAATAGCTCTCTTCAGATCGAAGTACTTCCTTCTGCCTTTCAAGCTTGCGCAGTTCCGCGTGGTAGGACATAGTCCCCCGCTCGGTTTCCTCCCAAGCTTGCTGCAGCTTCCGGACTTGCTCCCGTTCCGCGGCAAGTCCGCCGAAAGCCTGCAGCTCGGCTTCCCCCCACTCCGCCGATATCCGGGACAACGTCGCCTGAACGGTTTCATCCAACGTTCGCCGTTCCGCTTCAAGCTCCGATCTCTCCTCGCGCTTGGCGGTTACGACTTCCCGCAAGGCCTCCAGTCTCTCTGCTTCCGGCAGGGCAATAACCCGTCGCTCATCCCAATCCAACAGCTCGCGTCTTGAACGCAAATCTTGGAGCGCACTCTGCTCTACCGATAGCTTCGTCTTGGCTTCGTCTCGTTTGCTTTTCATTTCCGACCATATTTGCGCTGTTCCTTCCGCTAGTAGCTGCGCGGATGGATCTGGCAGACTTCGGCGTAATCCCGCGTCCGCTTCCAGCAGAGCTTCCCGTTTGAGCCACCATTCCCGCAAGTCGTATGCGCTCTGCAGCTTGGCTGCCTGCAATCTAAGCTCCGGGAAGCCTGATTCCAACGACGATAACTCAAGCTCTACTTGCTCCAAGCCCTCTCTTGCTTCCCCGTACTGTCGAACCGCATCCCGGCTTGAGCGAATTTCCGTCTCGATTTCCTTCATCGAGATCAACAACCGGTTCATCTCCTGAGTCGTCCCTTTCGGACGGAACAATCTATCCATCTCCGAGCCGACCTGACGCCTTGCTGCCGATAAGGATGAACCGCCCGCCAATCCTGCGTTGTACAAGTAATTGCCGATTTCCTCACCCTGCAGCGTGCGTAATTCATGCAGCTCGTTCAACGACACCGAGAAGAGCTGGCGAAATAACCTTTCGGATATTCCGCCGAGCATCCATCGTTCCCACTCCGCTTGTCCGAGGACCCGCACCGCCCCAACGCCATCTCGAAGCGTGATTTCGCCGCCCCGTTCCGCATATCGTTCAAGCAACCAACTCTCGCCCGCTTCGTCGGATATAACGATGCGTCCGCCATGACGGCCTCCGGACATCGGTTCACCCCGCTCCACCATATCCTTGCGGTTCGGAAACCCGTACAGCATGCTGCGGACAAAACGAAGAAGCGTGCTCTTGCCCGCTTCGTTCGGTCCGTATATGACGTTTACCGCCGCATCCAATTCTAGATTCAAGCCATGAAGAGCGCCGTATCCGTCTACTTTCAGTTCTCGTATGTACATCCAGTAATCCCCCGCCCTACGACCGGTTATCCGCGCCGTCGCGATCTTCCCGCAATAGCGAGACGGAAAGCTCAAGCGCTTGAACGATCCATTGGGATCGCTCCTCGTGGCTTCTCGACTCCAGCCATTCCCGGATTTTCGGTTGTTTGCGCAACGTTTCCATCGCTTCGTCCAACAGTTCGCGCGAAGCGTCCGAATGCTCCGTCGCGGCTAATCCGCCGCGAATAAGCTCGCCGACGAATCCTTCCTCTTCGGCTACCGATTCAAGCCGGACGATCCCCCCCGTCCTCACGGCGATCGATTCCGGCCATATCCATGCATCCGTCTCTTCCGGCTCTCCTAACCATTCTCTTAATTCCTCGATCCACTCTTCCGCGACGTTCGGTTGCAGGAGCCGTTCATGCAGCATGCCTCGTCCTTCCAGTTTGATCCTCACTACGGAAGGGCGCCCGCCGGCTTCTCCGCGAACGGCTTCAAGCGCGCTAAGAAGCCGATTCTTAAGCTGCTGTTCGCTTTCCATGCCTTCGATGGACACTGGGATTTCCCGCCATAACACATCGGCGAGATCCTTGAATTTCATCTCGATGGATCCCGCTTCGTTAACGGAGACGACGTATGCGCCCTTGCCTCCCGTTTCTCGAATACTTCGGCCTTGCATATTGCCTGCATAGACGACGTGAGGGTACTCGCTTAGAACCCGTCGATCGTGAACGTGCCCGAGTGCCCAATAATCGAAGCCTGACGTTATCAGCTCCTCAAGCTTGCAAGGCGCGTAATTATCGTGGGAAGGATCGCCGTCGACATTGGCATGCAATAAAGCCAAGTGAAAAGGCGCCCCCTCCCTTTTCTTGAAGCGGAGCGCCAGATTGTCCGTTACGGACGGAGTAGGATAGGAGATACCGTACACATGCGCGACTAAATCGCCTTTGCGAGAGTAAGCGGGGATACAACCCACTGTCGCCGAACCGAACGCGAATACGCCTTCCGGCCAATCTAACCGGGCCTGTCTGCCGCTCTCGGGATCGTGATTGCCGTGCACGATGAACACCCGGGCTCCATGTGCGGTCATTGTTCCCAAAGCCCTTTGCAATCGAAGCTGCGCGCGCAAGGAACGATCCGCTACGTCGAATAGGTCGCCGGCCAGAACGACGAAATCCGCCTTTTCTTTTTCCACGACTTCGCTTAGCTTCCCAAGAGCGACGAACGTCGACTCGCGCAAGCGTTCGCGAACGGCCGCGGGAACCTTGGTTAATCCCTTGAACGGACTATCTAGATGCAGATCCGCCGCATGCACGAAGGTAAAAGGAACGCCCACTCGATCACGTCTCCCGTATGTCTGACTCTTGTTCGGATTTTGGAAGGCGGAATGACGTATAAATGATTTTCAGTTCGCTGATGACCCTGTTGAGCGAGTAGGTTTTCTTCGCTTTATTCCAACCGGCCCGCGCCATTTCATAGCGGAAATGCGGGTCGTTGATCACCGTTTCGAGCGCATCCGCGAGTGCCGAAGGATCCTCGGAGGGAACGAGCAAACCGTTCGTTCCGTTCTCGATTTGCTCGGCGATTCCGCCTACGTCGGTTCCGACAAGCGCAAGCAGACAAAGCGCGGCTTCGGCGAACACCGATCCGAAGGCTTCCGCTCGGGAAGGCAGCACGAACACGTCGAAGAAAGGAAGCAATTCTTCCGGGTGAAGCATGTATCCGTAGAATATCGTGTCGTCATAGATGCCCAGCCGTTGCGATAGGCCTTCTAGCTCTTCCCGGATCGGTCCGTCTCCGATAATATGAAGGACGAATTTGCTGTCTCTCTTGCGCAGCTCGGCGCAAGCCTGCAGCAGGATGTCTAGTCCCTTGGCCGGTACGAGCCTGCAGATGGTGACCAACTGCGTGACCTCGTTCTCGTGAGGGATCGGCTTGAACCTTTTCTCGTCGTATCCGTTGGGTATGACTTCCGTCTCATTAGGTTTTTGAATGTACATGCCGATATATTGAGCAAAAGAGTTCGAGACGGTCATCAACCGATCGGTCTGATGCTCCAATTCGCCGTAAATGGAAGTTAAGAATCGATGCTCGTCTCCGCCTTCGGAAATACGGCCGTTAAGAATCAGCTCCCGTTCATAGCTGGAGTGGATCGTCATTAATACCGGCGTGTCGGGAAAAACGTGTTTCATCGCAAGTGCCGCGATCGGATGGTGAGCATGAATGAGGTCGTAACGATTCGCAGCAAGGCGAAGCTTAACCCACCAAATGTAATCCTTGTAGGTTTGTATATATCTGTCGACGATGGCATTGCCTTCGTATGCGCGCCAGTCGAACGTTGCGAATTCGATATCGTCATGTCCTTTATTGCGGATTCGTTTCGGCAAAGAGAACATTTCCATCTCCCAGCCGATTTTGCGGAACCGCTCCCCGATATAGGGAACCATGGACGAGACGCCTCCCGGCTGCTCCGGGGGGAAAAATAGCGCCTGTAAGATGTTCAAGGGCGACTCCTCCTCACTTCCGTCAATCTATAGCGATCGTATTGAACAAATTTCTGCTCTAAGTCTCTCAGAAATTATGATATATTAGAAACATATGTTCTGCAAGTTACATAGTCTTCCTAAAGGAGCCCGACATGACTCTTATTACGCTTACGCCCAACGAATTTGGACTTCTTTTCTCGTCTTCGATGGCCGTTATTATCGTCTCCTTAATGCTTTTCATGTCCCATCGGCTGTATGGTCGCAATCGGAAGCAAGCTTACAGGTCATTGCTTACATCCCTTGTTTTTATTCTTATCCACCATCTGCTACAGCTAGCGATGTCGCTCGAGCTAACGCCGGCGACGCCTACGCTCGTGTTTATCGGGAAGCTTCTACAAGTATATGCATTCATCGTCATCAATTTCGCCGTTTTCGAACTTTATCACCGCCGGCGTCCCAGAACCCGTTTATGGTTTTTCGTCTTGCTCGTAATCGGCTTGCTGATTGCCGCCGGAGATATATTGCCCGGCATCTCGGCCGCGGACGACGCATGGCTGAAGGGAATGCAGTCCACGCCGGCCTTGGACGGATTCATGCTTTTGCTCAGCCCCTTGTTCGTGCTCATGTTCGCTCCGCACATCGGACAGCCGCGTAAATACATGACCAGCATCATGATTGCCTTCACGATGCAGCTTGCCGAAATATCGGGAACATATTGGGCCCCGGATGTTCAGATCTTCAAGATGATAGCCGGATTATTGCCCGTTTTCTACTATATCCTATTATTCGCCTTATTGTTCGAACGGGTCGTCGAGATTCTGCAATCGGTATACCGCTCTTCCATCACCGACGGCTTGACCAATCTCTATAACCGCCGATATTTCATGGGAAGACTGGAGTCCGCATTGCTTACTGGCCGGCCGCTCGGCGTGATTTTCTGCGATATCGATAATTTCAAGAAGCTGAACGACACCCATGGGCATCATAAGGCGGACGGCGTTCTGAAGCAGGTTTCGGCGCTATTGATGGAGGAAACCGAAGGAATTGGTCTATCCGGACGTTATGGCGGAGAAGAGCTCGTGGCTTTCGTTATGGGACCGACGCTTACCTCGCTGCAAACCGCCGAATCCATACGTTCGCGCACGGAGAAAGAAACGCTCGTGACGGTCAGCGTGGGCTTCAGTATAGCCGCACCTGGAGAGACGGCGGAATCCCTTATGAAGCAAGCCGATCAAGCGATGTATAATAGCAAGACGACCGGAAAAAACCGCGTTACCGATTACGCGACGATCGGTGGGGAAGCCGAACCCGCAATCCCCTCCGTCGGCAAGCTTCAGCGGCGCGGAAGTTAGCTTTTTCATTCAAAACCGCTTAACCAACAAGCAAAGGAGACTAAAACTCTATGACTACGATGCTGTTACTTTATGAATTAAAACCCGAGCAAGAAAAGCAAATACAAGATGTCGTTCCGGAATGGACGATCGTATCCGGACGGAACGGTCCCCTAACCGAAGAGCATTACCGGAACGCCGAAATCGTACTTGGATGGAATGCCGACATGGAGAAGGCGCTAGATTCCGGAAGCAAGCTGAAATGGGTTCAAACGAGCTCCGCCGGCGTCGAGAGGCTTCCATTGGTCAAGCTTAAGCAACACGGCGTTCATTTAACGAGCGCCAGCGGCATTCATCCGGTGTCGATGGCGGAGACGTTATTCGCGATGCTGCTTGCTTTCAGCCGTAATCTGCATCACGCGGTTCAGAATCAAAGCCGACGGGAATGGAAAGCTTCGGATCGCTATTATCAGTTAAGCGGCAAAACCATGGGAATTATTGGCGCGGGAGTTATAGGCGGGGAGATTGCACGACTCGCCGGCGCGTTCGGCATGCGTACTCTCGGCATCAGACGAAGCTCCGCTCCGCTTGAAGGAATCGATCGGATGTACGCGATGGAGCAGTTGGACGAAGTGCTGTCGCTCAGCGACGTAGTCGTGAACGTACTGCCGTTTACGGACGAAACCCGCTACTTATTCAACGCCGAACGATTCGCTCAAATGCGCAAAGATGCTTGGTTCTTTAATATGGGGCGAGGAGCATCGGTCGATACGGATGCCTTGGTTCAAGCCTTGCGGGTAGGTACGGTGGGAGCGGCGGGGCTTGATGTATTCGAGGTTGAGCCGTTACCGGCCGATCATCCCTTATGGACGATGGATAACGTCATTATAACTCCGCACATCGGGGGTTGGACGGATCACTACAAGAAAAGGGTGGCGGACATTTTACTTCATAACCTGCATGCTTATACGGCTACCGGCAAGCCCTCTCGCAACCTTGTCGATTACGATCGGATGTATTAACGATCAAGGGTCCGGGACGTGCTCCGCGGCCGTCATTCCCGACAGATTGCCTACCTCCGCATTTACCCAAAATCATGTGCCACGGGGTAAATGTCCAATCCGCAAATCTCCTTCTTCATACAATAAGTGTAGACCGAGGATAGGGATAACACGCAAGGTGTGACCCGCTTCGGCATCCCACCAAAACATTGTTCATGAAGGAGGAATTTGCATGTCTGGTGCAGTCGGCGGATACTATGCATCGGCAGCCTTCGTGCTGGTCTTGTTCATTCTGCTAGTCATCATCTTGCGCGCTGGTTACTGAGTCAGGGATTGGGCGAATATCCCGCTAACGGTGCGTAAAGCAAGTCAGGAAATTCCTGGCTTGCTTTTTTTTGCCCCATACAAGGCTTAGAAGATTCCTAGCACGCGTTGTTCGATCACGATCGCCACGCCATCTTCATTGTTGGATACGGTTACTTCGTCCGCTTCCGCTTTAACCTCAGCAGGGGAATTGTCCATGGCCACTCCCCAGCCTGCATAAGTTAACATTCCGATATCGTTATAATAATTGCCAATCGCCAATAGGTTCTCTCGCTCAATCCCTCTAATCGAGGCCAAACGTTCGAGCGCTTTGCCCTTAGTCGCATGCAAGTGCTGCACGTCGATGAAATTATCGCCGCTGCGCACGGCTTGCAGCTCATGGCGCCAGCTCGCCCACTCGAGCTCCACCTCGTCTAGAACTTCCTTGGGCGCGTAGATGGACATCTTGACCAACCGCTCGGGGAAAGCTTCGCTTGCTCCGCGCATGATTGGCCGAGCCAATAAGTTACGGTACATCTCCTCGGCATCCTTCTTCATTCCTTCGACGTACAGATCGAATGCGGTATTCATATCGAAATGAATTCCCCGCTCCCTGCAGAAAGTCACGTATCGAAGCGCCAAGTCATGGGATATCGTCGTATCGTACAGAACCTCCCGAGTGGCGCTGTCAACGACCGATGCCCCGTTATGGGTTATCATCGTCCCTTCCAGACCTAACTCCTTAAGCACGGGCAGAGCGCTCGTGGAGCCCCTTCCCGTGCACAACACGATCTCCGCTCCTTGTTCTGCCGCCGCCCGCACGGCTTGACGAACTCGCGGAGTTACCTCGTGATGATCATTTAACAGCGTTCCGTCAACATCCAGAGCAATCATGCTTACATTCATGCAAGACCTTCCTTCCGATAGTTCCGCAGGCTATCCAATTCTTCTTCCGTCAATTCTCGCCATTCTCCCGGAGCTAGAGCCGGGTCCAATTGAAGCGGCCCCATGGAGACTCGGCGCAGGTAAAGCACTTTCTTGCCGACGGCCTCGAACATCCGTTTGACTTGATGGAATTTTCCTTCATGGATCGTAAGCTCGATCCAGCTAAGAGCCGCATGCTGAACGGGCTCTTCTTCCCGAGGCGCAAGCTCGATGGCTTTCGCCATCTCTTCGGCATGTTTCTCAACGGCCGCCGAAGGCAGCTCGTCACCTTTGGATCTGGCAAGTACGCTAAGCTCTGCGGGCATCGTAACGTATCCGTCATCCAACGCGACGCCTAGTCGGAACGCCTCCGCGTCTTCCGCTCCAACTTCTCCGGAGACGAGCGCGCGGTACGTCTTGGGGACGTGCTTGCGGGGAGACAATAATTCGTGCGACAGCTTGCCGTCGTTCGTAATCAAGAGCAACCCTTCCGTATCCTTGTCCAAGCGTCCCACGGGAAAAGGAGACAATACCGCCAAATCCTCGTCCAGGAGGTCGATGACCGTCCTATCCCGGCTGTCTTCCGTCGCGGACACGACTCCGGCGGGCTTGTGCAGCAATACGTAGACGGTGTCGCGGTAACGAATCGTTTCTCCATCCAGAACGACGATATCTAAATTCGGATTAATTTGCATGCCATGATCCTTGGCCGTTTTGCCGTTTACGGTCACGGCGCCTTGTTTAACGAGTATCTTAATTCCGCTTCTCGTGCCGTAACCTAAATTTCCGAGCATTTTATCGAGACGTATCGTTGCTTTCATCTGAAATCCTACTTTCTTATAACTACGGTTTCATTTCTTCGGGCTTGACCCTACATTAGTTTACTACAAAAAACTTCAAGACCGAAGCTTCTTCGCATAATTAAGGGGGTGCCGCTAAGCTTACACTTAAGCGGCACCCCCTGACTAAAGCCTTAATACGGTGAGGCTTCATGTCCTTTCCTATCGGCTTCCCGAACGGCCGAAGCCGCTTTGGCGGCACCCATCGGTTCTCCCGAACCGTCTCCCGGTCCCCGCGCGTCCAGCCCCGCTTTTACCTTGCGACCGTACTCCTCATCGCATTGGGTGAAATGCTCCAGCATTTTCCTACGTACGATTTCCGGGCACGGCTCCAAAGCGTCTACAAGATTAGCGATCAGCTCATCCTGCTCCCACTTTTCGAAGGAGCGGTAACGCTCCCCTGCCTGTTGATAGTCGTTTGGCCGATCGATTTTCTCTCTAACGAGCTGACCTTCGATGAGCGGCGAATGCTCTTTCCCCGCCGTGCGCGCTTCCTCGATTCCTCCTAAAGAGGAGGGCTCGTAATTGACATGCGGGTTCCTGCCTGGAGGGGAGTCGACGGCATAGGCCATTTGTCCGTCACGCTGATTGGTCGCGACCCTCTTCTTGGGCGCGTTGATCGGAAGCTGCAAATAATTCGTCCCCACCCTGTGTCTCTGGGTATCGGAGTAAGAGAAAGTTCGCCCCTGCAGCAGCTTGTCGTCCGAGAAATCCAACCCGTCCACGAGAACGCCCGTACCGAACGCGACCTGCTCCACTTCGGCGAAATAGTTTTGCGGATTCCGATTCAGAACCATTTTGCCGACCGGGAGGAACGGGAACTGTTCCGGCGGCCATAGCTTGGTCGGATCGAGCGGATCGAAATCCAGCTCGGGGTGGTAATCGTCGGCCATCCACTGGACGCAAAGCTCCCATTCCGGATATTGTCCGTTATCGATAGCCTCGTAGAGATCCTGCGTAGCATGGTTGAAGTTCTTTCCTTGAATCGCGTCCGCTTCTTCCTGCTTCAGGTTCTTGATCCCTTGCTTCGGCTCCCAGTGATATTTTACGAGCACCGCATCTCCCTCGGTATTGACCCACTTATACGTATTAACGCCGGAGCCTTGCATATATCGATAGTTGGACGGAATTCCCCACGGCGAGAAAAGGAAGGTGATCATATGTAAGGCTTCCGGCGTATTGCTAATGAAATCGAATATGCGCACGGTATCTTGGCGATTCGTTACCGGGTCGGGTTTGAATGCGTGAACCAGATCGGGGAATTTCAAGGGGTCCCGGATAAAAAACACCTTCAAATTGTTGCCCACCAAGTCCCAATTCCCGTCCTCCGTGTAAAACTTGACCGCGAAGCCTCGCGGATCCCTTAGCGTCTCGGGAGAATGTCCTCCATGGATGACCGACGAGAACCGAACGAACACGGGCGTTTGCTTGCCTTGCTCTTGAAATAGCTTAGCCCGGGTCAGCTTGGCGATCGGTTCGTCCCCGACCTTCCCGTAGGCTTCGAAGACGCCGTGCGCTCCTGCCCCGCGCGCATGTACGACGCGCTCCGGGATTCGCTCCCTGTCGAAATGGGTGATCTTCTCGAGAAAATGATAATTTTCAAGCGTAGTAGGACCTCTGGAGCCAACGGTTCTTACGTTCTGGTTATCCGCGATCGGATGCCCTTGCCTATCGGTTAAAGTTTGTCCGCTCTCTTGCGCCGACAATCGATGATCCGATGATCCTCCCGCTCCGGTTACGGCGGTACCGTTATGCTCGTCCATATCGTCTTTCTCCTCTCGATCGGTCGGCAGCAATTGCAAACGCGTGCCTATTGGAATAAAATTCCCGATCAAGACGGATTTATTCTGGACTTGCCGGGGAGTCTCCCGCATTCTCAACAGTCTGGAGCAAGGCTTCATCGAGGATAATTAGCTTGAAGGAACGGAACGGAGCGGTATCGGGGGAGCGCGCGATCGCTTTCAAGCTTTCGCTCAAATTTTTCTTTAAATCAACTAAATCGAGCCCTAGGACGACGTCCTCATATCCTTGGAGCTTATCTTGGGCAGCATTCATTAGCATCACGGCTCCCGAACGGTTCCCGTTGTCCCAATGATGCAAACCGACCGCCGCTTGAAGGAGACCTTGAAGCAAAGAGCTGCGGCCCTCTTCCAGCCACAGCTCCTCCATCACCTCATGGCATTCGTAATAATCCCTATCCCGATTGAAATAAAGGATAAAAGCAACGAAACGCTGATCGCTCATGATGCCGATTAATCTATCCGTCTTCTTCCATTGGCCCGGCATATCACGGTGTTCCGCCTTTGCCCGCTCGATCCAGCGCCGCTTGTATTTCGTGCGACAGCTCCTTCAGTCCCCACAGGTCGTCCTGCTCCCACAGCTCGTTCACCCTGAGCTGAAACTGTGCAGCTTCTCTTACCCTGCGGAAAAAATAAAGCTCCTGAATCTGATTGAGTACCCTGCGGACGATGACGGAGCTTTCCTCGAAGTCCTGTTGCGCGTCGACGATTTCCTGCCGAATGCTCGACATCTCGTTATCTAGTTGAAACGCGGCTTCAGCCGCGTTGCGCAATCTTTCCCTTACATGCTCCGGCAATTGATCCCGGTATTTATAATTCAGGGAATGCTCGATCGTGGCCCAGAAATTCATCGCCAACGTACGGATTTGAATTTCCGCGAGGACGGGTTTAGAGCCTAGAGAAGTTTGGACCGGATATTCCACGATCAGATGATAGCTTCGATACCCGCTATCTTTATAATTCGTAATGTAATCCTTCTCGTAAACGAGCGTCAAATCCTTGCGTTGGCGAATGAGCTCCGCCACCCGGTGAATATCGTCCACGAACTGGCACATGATGCGGATTCCCGCGATGTCTTCTATGCCGAGCTCGATTCGGTCTAAGGGAACGGACAGTCTTCGGGCTTTCTCCAGAATGCTCGATACCCGCTTCACTCGCCCGGTCACGAATTCGATCGGCGCGTATTCGTCGCGCGCCTTCAACTCGGCCCGTAGCGACTTCAATTTTACTTTTAGTTCCTCTGCAGCTTGCTCATAGGGAAGCAGGAACTTCCCCCAGTCCCTTCCGTCCATCGAAATTCCTCCTAACGATGATCCGCGCCTACCGCTTGCGTTATTCGGGTAAACCCGTCTTTTTTTAGTCTTTTGATGAGCCCGCCGTGGATTTCCTTGAGAAGCCCCGGTCCTTTGTAGATCATAGCCGTATAGACTTCGACGAGGCTTGCTCCGGCTCGGATTTTATCATAAGCGTCGTCTGCCGTGAAGATACCGCCAGATCCGATTATCGGAAGCTTTCCTTGCGTAATCCGATAGAGGTTGCGAATAATTTCCGTCGAACGTTGCGTAAGCGGCCGCCCGCTTAATCCGCCCGTTTCACCGGCGCTCTTATGAGTCAACCCGTCTCGGCTGATCGTCGTATTCGTTGCGATAATACCCGACATACCGCTAAGTTGAATCGCCTCTGCCATATAGAAGAGCTGCTCCTCCGTGTTATCCGGGGCAATCTTCACGAGAATCGGCTTGGACAATTCCCCATGCAGCTCGGCTTGCTTCTCCATCTCGTCCTTAACCGCATCCAATAAATGACGTAACTCATCTCCGTGCTGCAAAGCCCGTAAATCCGGCGTATTCGGAGAGCTGATGTTGACTACGAAGAAATCGCCGTAAGGGAACAGCTTCCGGACGCAAGCCCGGTAATCATCGGCGGCGTTCTCGTTGGGCGTCATCTTATTCTTTCCTATATTCACGGCGAGCGGGATTCTACGCTTCGGAAGCTTGGAAAGCCGCTCCGCCATCGTATCCGCTCCGTCATTGTTAAAGCCCATTCGGTTGATCAAAGCTTCGTCGGGCGGAAGCCTGAACAGCCTTGGCTGTTCGTTGCCGGCTTGCGCCTTGGGCGTTACCGTTCCTACCTCCATGAAGGACAATCCGACCCTGGATAAGCCGGCGACCGCTTTGGCGTTCTTATCTAAGCCCGCGGCCAGGCCGACCGGATGATTGAAATGCAGTCCGAACAGATCAACCGCTAGCTCGGGCGACGCTTTCGTTCCCCAAGCAGCGGACAGAACGGAAGACATTCCCGGAATTTTCGCGGCAGCGCCCATTCCGTCGACGATCAAATGATGCGCGGCCTCCGGGTCCATTTTGAATAAGAAGGGTTTAGCTATTTGATACAACAATGAGTTCGACATCCTTTCAAGGAACCAATACGATAGAGTGTTTCTTAACGACCTAAAGAAAACCTTTCGGGTAACAGTTTAGCCTTTTCCAATGGAAAAGAAAAGGGTATTGTGCCCGATGATAGGTTAACGTTTATGAAAACATAAAGAGACCGCTTATTTCGCCTACGGTGAACGGAATCAACCGGCTTGCTTCGCTACCTCTGCCATGCATTCAATGAAAACCCGCGGTCGCCTCCTGGAAAATAGCCCATCTGGCATTTACCCGAGAAAACGATTACAATGGGAGGAGATCGCGAATCATATGATAGAGAGGTTGATATTCATGAGCACAGCCAGAAAAAAACCACCCGTCACGTCACGCCCTAAACAGAAGGAGACCATTAATAAGAAGGCGCTTATTTGGATCGGGGTGGCTTTCGGCATCATCGTAGTGGTCATGGCTTTGCTGCTTTCGTTGGATGTATAACCGAAGCTAACTCTTGACTTAATTTAACCAGTCATATACTTTGCGGGGGTTTGTCTGATTCTGCGAGCTCTTTAACCGGAAACGTTCCGGCGGAGCGCGCAGCTCGTCGGGCAAACCTCCTTTTGCGATTGACACCGGAGTACCCATGGGCACGAGATCGAACAATTCTTCGATGTCTTCCTTCTTCATTCTAACGCAGCCGTGGGATTCGTCTTTACCGATGCTTGCCGGTTCATCGGTTCCGTGTATTCCGTATCGGGTATCTGATAAGGTCATCCCTCTACTGCCGAATACTCCGTTGCTGCTCCCGTTCGGATCCTTTACCTTCTCCGAAATGACGAATTTCCCCTCGGGCGTTTTCTCGCCTCCAAGTCCGACTGCGTAATTCCGTATTATCACATTGCCGCTGACGACCGCCAGCCTGTGATTTTCTTTATCGATAACGATAGCCATCGGCTGCTCCGCCATTGGCTTCAATTGTCCGGCGGGTACTCCGTGACTCGTCTCGGGTCCCGAACTGTCCGGCCAACCTGCGGTTTGGGGTATTTTTCCGTCCGTCTTATCCTCTAACGAATCTTTTAATTCTTCAAACCAAGGGCTCATGCTTTCCGACCAACCTGCTATCGTATTGTTCGGATAATCTCCTGCCAACGACTCTGGAGTTGCCGGCCACTCCCCCTTGCTCTCCTTGTAACGGATCATCGCGGAACGAAGCGCCATTTTCTCCTCTTGAACCGGTTTCCAGCCCTGTACCAGCTTCTGTATCGACGAGGAATCATCCGGCTTGCAGTCGCACCACTTCGGATCGAACCACTGTAACGCCGCGGATCCCGACTCCTGATCCGATTCGACCGAAGCAATCGGCTTGCCGGACTTCACCCAATCGTGCCACTTGCCGAGCATCGGCGTTGCTATGAGCAATCTTGGTTGTTTAGATGGATTCGCGGTAAGAAGCGCGCCTAACACGTCATGCCCCGATTCGTTCGGTTCGGCAGCTCCGGCGATCTGATCTGGCGGCACGATGTTAGCAGGCACTATCGAGGTCGCAGGTTGTTTGATCTCTCCGGGAGGTTCGCTTGCTGCCGCTGATGACACCGCGCCTTCAATAGTCGGCTTCGGGGTTGCTATCGGCTCTTTCATCCCCGGAGCGAATTGTTTTATGGCGACTATCGCGCCGCCGACCAAGATAAGCGGGATCAGGATGCCGAGCACCCACTTCCAACGGTTCCCGCTTTTTGGGGAGGAATTATCGGGTAAACTCGGCGCGGGCTTCGACTCGAATGCCTCGTAGATTTCCCCCGCCTGGGCGAAACAATAGGTTGCCTTAGCCGCATCTCCGCGTCCCTCGTATTCCTTGCCAAGCAAATACCAAGCCATTCGGCTATCTTCGTGCTTCAGAAGGTAATCCTTAAGCGGCAAAGCGTCTCCCACATTGGGAACGTTATCATAAAAGTGTTGGATCTGTTCGTCAATGCGCGACTCCTTGCTCATGATTCACCTCGTTAACCCAAAAATGCATTCTTCTTATTATCGGTGAACCGGGTATCTATATTAAGAGTCTGAAGGCCCCTTCCTTCGGAATAGTCCGATAGAAGGAGCCTTCGATAACCATTATTGGATTATCCTGACTTAGAAAGTTAAATGGCGGATGACTACGATTTGAGCTTCGCTATCCCACTGAATATCTAGATTGCTTTCGGTAGCGAAGAAGCGAACCGGAATGAAGAAGCGTTTGTTAACGACGGTCGTTGCCGCATTTAAGGTGAGCGTTTCGCTCTTGCCCGCTACCGTTTTCGTGACCGTTGTTACGTCTTTTCCGATCGTGTAGACGGTTTCGCCCTTAGTAAGAATCGCGTTACCCGTCTTATTGTCGAAGTCGACCTCATAGCCTAACGCATCCCCGACGCTGCGAACCGGAAGCATTACCGCATTGGACTTCGCTTGAGCCGGCACGTCCGATGGAACGAGATTCCCGTCATACACGACGGAAATAACGGAGGTTGGCAATGTCGCAGGCTTGGCGTATTTCTGCAATACCCGCACCTTATTGCCGAACTCGTCTACGATGACTAGCCGCCCATCCGCGAGAATCGTAACGTCTGTCGGGTGGTTAAATTGCGCCGAACCCACTAATCCGTCCGTTTTGCCGAACTCGGTGGCAGCGCCCGCGAGCGTGGATACGACTCCGTTCTTCACGACGCGAATCGCATGATTTAAGCTATCCGCAACGATAAGAGAACCGTCCGCCGTAACCGTCAATCCTTCGGGAGCATTCAATCGGGATTGTGCGGCAGTTCCGTCTACATATACGCCTTGTACATACGGAGTTTGCTTAGCAAGTTCGCCTCCGCCCGCTACCGTAGATACGGTACCTGCGGCGAAATCGAGATAACGAATTCTCTGGTTGCCGCGGTCGCTGACGTAAAGATTGCCTTTGCTATCGAGAGCAAGTCCGCTAGGTTCATTGAATTTCGCTGATGCTATCGCACCATCTAAATAATCTCCCGTCGACTCAACCGCGCCTGGGAAATACTCGATGACTCTTGTGGACGGCGCCGTTAAAGTAGTAACCGTTCCGTCGGCCGTGATCTTGCGAATGACATTGTTCAGCGTATCCGCAACGTAGACATTTCCTTGCGCGTCTACCGCAACGTCCGAAGGGCTGTAGAACGTTGCTTTACCGCCTACTCCGTCCGCTGATCCCAGATTTCCATTACCGGCCAGGGTCGTGACTTTATTATCCTTGGAGATCTTACGAATCGAATTATTATTCGCATCGGCGATATAGACGTTGCCTTGCCCATCGATAGCAAGCCCGGATGGCTGATCGAAAGCCGCGGAAGCGACTACATCGTCATTGAACCCGCCCAATGGGAGATTTGCCTCATCTTCTCCCAAATTAAGTCCGGAGAAAGTCTCCACTTTATCCACTAATACCTTGCGAATCAAATGATTCGAAGAATCGGTAACGATCAGATTACCGTCGGCGGTCGCAACCGCGGATTTCGGATGGAAAAACGTCGCTTCGTTAAGCGAACCGTTTCCGTGGCCGATCTCGGACTTTCCAGCCCACGTGCGGACTTCATAGAGCTTGGTGGAGGTTGTCCAATCTGTGGATGCTGCTAGTGTAGCTGTGGGAACTGCCGTTGTTAGAATTCCCGTCAATAAACCTAAAACTAACTTTCGAGATATTGTTATCATCTTGGTTAACTCCCTTTGAATTTTAAGCTGATGTCGTTTCTTTAGTTACAAGTAACTCGTATTTTATTACCAATCCGTTCTCATCCCTTACGTGAACTCTGAATAGATTTAAATCTTCTGAGTCTAGATTTAATTCATAAAGTCCAAGTCCTTCGATATCCTCTATTGGAATTTCCACCCCTTCAACAACATAAAAAACTTGAATTACAGAAGAAACTTCATTCAATATAGGTTCAATCCTTATGGATGGGCTGTCGTAAACAACAGCGTTAAACGATAACGGATTGGATGGATCATCCGGATTAACGGTAATCGGTACTCCTTCATAATCATGAGCTTGAAAATCCGAAACCTTCAATGTGTTTGGGATGTCTCCCCTGTAAACTAGTAATGAATATTCCCTAGCAACATTAACATCATGAACTGGATTGAATACCATTATTTTATATTTTAATACACTGTCGTAAGTATTACCTGAGAGATGATATGAATCCACGGAATCATAGTCATAGTACACATTAGAATTAGCAGCATCTGATTCGATAATGAAATCACCGCCATAACCATAATCAGAATGTACGTACACGGAGCTTTCAGAATCAGGAGAATATATAACAAACGTATCGTTGCCCGCGTCAATCGCACTTAATGATTCGTCGTTAACATATATTTCTGCTGCGCTTAATGGAGCAGTCGACGGGACCGGACTTTCCCCTTCGAGAATCAGTTGGTAGTCGATCTCCGTTCCATCCATTAACGTCAACTTAATATAAACATCATTGTATATAGAAGAAGTCGATAAACTAATATCACCAGATAAAGGTAAATAAGATCCCGAGCCTACTCTATACGAACCGCCAGTAACCTTACCTTGATCAACTTCGAGATTTAACTCGGAAGTACTGTTATGGTTAATAACGTAGTATCGATTCGTACCTTCTACAGCATTAGGAGTCTGAGAGCCATCAATATCCCAACTAAGAAACCCGTAAGGTAAATTTGAACGTAAGTATTCTAAACGATACGTATAGAGCACCGAATTTTCGAATCTATTATCAATAACATTGATCGAAATTTCATGTGTTCCTTCAGTCGAAGGTAAATAATATGGATATTGCGATAGTGGCTGTTCGTCGATAATCACTTCAATATTCTCAAATAAATCATCTAATTGATAACCGATTATTAGTTCCACGGTTTCCGACACAGATGATTGCGCAAGATATGTCCCATCTTCTCTATGGCTTAGTTTTAACGGAAGGCTATTAAGATTTGAATTGCTTAGAAGCTGAAACGGCTCAATTAATCCAAAATCCGGAATTTCCAAATTAATGTTGAATTCGTAAACCTTCTCACTTTCATCCGGTGCCGATACATGAATTTTAATAGTATTATGTTCGCTTCTTAGAGGAATATAATATATATCATCCGATTCACTATATTCAGACTCTTGGTCATTTACCGATACAGAAACTACTGAATCTTCATTTACAGTTAATAATTTTAACCCTATAGAATCGAGTTCAGCTGGTGCGCTTCCTGTGTAAAATGTTTTAGAACTTATAAAAGTAAATGGCATTTCCAATTGCGCCCAGTATTCAATATCATAGTAAAAAAAGCCCACGTAAGACAGCTCAGCCTCAGTCGAAGTTGGATCTTCACTTTCACTTGGATCCGGACTCTCCGTCTCGCTTGGATCCGGACTTACCGTTTCGCTAGGGTTCGGACTTACCGTCTCGGAAGGGCTAGGGCTCACCGTTTCGCTAGGGTCCGGACTTACCGTCTCGGAAGGGCTAGGACTCACCGTTTCGCTAGGGTCCGGACTTACCGTCTCGGAAGGGCTAGGACTCACTGTTTCGCTAGGACTAGAACCAGGATTCGCCCCCCCCGTCCCCACGCTAGCGCTAGGAGTTGCCGTTTGCTGTTTGATTTCCTCGTCCCGATTTTTCTTATCTTCCTTGAACTTTGTTTTTTCTACTTCCGAAAGCTGCTTTTCATACTCTTCCATCGATTTCTTGGCAGCTTCTTCAAGTGCTTTTTTATTTGCTTCTAATATTTTCTTCTTTTCTTCGATTAATTTCAGCATTAACTCCTGTTGCTTTCGTAGTAACTCTTCTTGCGCCTTTTCCTTCGCTAATTTATCGGCTTTTTCTTTCTCGAGCTTCTTAATCGTTTCTAGTTTCTGTTTTTCCGTTTCGGTTAATTGTTGCTCTTTCACTTTGTCCAGCTCTAGCTTTTTGGTCAGCGTTTTGTTCTCTTCATCTATGAGCTTTTGCAGCTTGTCTTTTTCTACTTTGTTCTGCTCGATCGCTTTGTTAACGATGTTTCCGACCAGATTTTCTAGGTTTTCTCTAACTCTATCCAATTCATCTTGCGTTTTGAGTACCCCTTCATCGTCCTCTTGGTCGATAAGCTCCTTTTGTTTCTTAAGGTATTCTTCGTTCTCTTTGTCTATCGATTCTTTCGATTTAATAATTTGCTCGATTACGCTCTGTGATGCGTTTTTGAAAAGCTCTTCGATGTCGATAACCGTGACGTCATCCTGAGCTTCGTCCTTGCTCCCGCAGCCTTCCACCGAATCGGCTAGCGATATTTGTTGACTTGGGTACAAGGTGACTTCTTTGTCCGTTACGCAATTATCGTTCTTAGGAAGGACTTTGCCGACCCCCGATGCGATCCCCATCTTCGTATTGCCCGTAGCCGGATCGACGGTTACCGCTAGATTCGTTCCGCGAACGCCCATGATCGCCGTCGGAGTCTCGAGCGTAAACTCGTCTTCCGCGTTCTTGATCGACTTCACGCTCGACCAAACGGAACCGTTAAGCATGCTGACTTTGGTTGTCGTACCCTTGCTGTCCGACAACTTGGAGAACGTCAATGTCGTATTCGCCGACACGGCCATCGTGTCGTCTTCCGATTCTCCGTTCGCGAACTGAAGGACAGCCGATCCGCCGGCACCGACAGCTAGAATATCCCCTTCGTTCAGGCTCATTTTCGTGAAGGCCGTGAATTCTTTGGAGCCTCCGGATTTCTTTACCTTGACGGTCCCCTTCAATTCCTTGATAACGGCCACGCGCGACGATGCGGCGGATGTTTCATGTGCAAGCACGCCAAGCAAAGGCAAGACCACTAGTAATGCAACGATCAAATTTAACGTAAATCTTCTTATCATTTTGGTAATCTCCCTTGTTCAGAACTTTAATAGAATGGTGTGGTTACTACTTATGTAGCTAACAGGAGTAATCTTGGATGAGCTTCATACCTATGCAATAGCGATGTGTTTCAATGTACTTATGAATCAAATTCAAATAATCAGAGGCATAAGGATGTATTTCATTACTATTGGTCTAATTTTGTTCTACTCCTTTCAAAAATGCGATTCATAGCAATATTCTTCATCCTACTTTGCTTTCAAATTGGCTCATTCGCTTGAATAATGATGATTACCATTCTACTTACCTTGATTCACTCTCCGGGGGGGACCCACTAATACCAGGGGTTTCGCTTATTCCCCTCCGAGGAACTACCTTCCTATCGCTCAATCGGTCCAAGAACCTCGTAAACCCTAATCGGATGAGACTTCCCTTTGAACATGCGATCCTCGCCTTCGTCGAAACGGAAGCTTTCTTTCGTTTTCTCGTACACCTGCTCCGAGACGTGGACTTGTCCCTTCTTGGTTTGGGATTCGATCCGGGCGGCAATGTTCACGTTATCGCCGATGGCCGTATAATCCACCCTGAGATAGGAACCGATATTACCGACGACGACGTTACCCGTGTGAATTCCGATACCTACGTTAACTTCGCATTGATATCTCTCCATGATCTCGTCGCGGATTTTGTTCATTCCTTGCTGAATTTCGTATGCGGTTTTTACCGCCATCCGTTCATGCTCGACCACTTCCAGCGGGGCATTGAACAAAATCATAGCAGCATCTCCGATAAACTTGTCTATGGTTCCTTCATTGCGAAGAGTCGTCTCCGTAATCATATTGAACATCGTGTTCAAGGTGTCTACGAGTTCCGGCGGCGTAAGCTTCTCGGAAAGGGGTGTAAACCCGCGGATATCCAGGAAAAGTATAGTGATCAGCTTCAAGTCTCCGCCCAACTTGATCTCGATGTCTTGCGCTACGATCTGTTTAACGAGATCGGGAGAGATGTAGCGACCGAACTGCCGCGTGACGAAGCTTTTCTGAACGCTGTCCATATACGATTTAAGCGAGACGTTGGCAAGATAGGCTAACGTCATCGCCAACAACGCATAAACGATGTTGATATGTAACGTAGAAGCTTCGTAAATAGCGAATTGTCCATACAATACGCCTGCGAATATTCCTAAGAAGATAAGAATCGAATAAATATTTTTCAATCTCCATGGGAGGAAAACGAAAAGCGCGAACAGAAGTACGGCTATTGCTAATTCAGACCAATTGGGAGCATACGAGACAACCGTACCCTTTAATAATTGATTCGTTATATTCGCATGCGCGTACATGAGCTTGAAGTTCTTCTCGATCGGGGATGCGCCGGTATCCTGTCCTCCGTCGCTTGCCAAACCGACGGCCGTGAACCCGACGAACACGATGGAGTCCTTGAACAGATCGGGCGGCAAGCTCCCGTTTAATACGTCTACGAACGATACCGTCGTAAAATCATCCGTTTCCAGCTGATAATCGATCGTTATCGTGTTTTTCGCGACCGGCTCTTCCGTTTTCTTCGGATCCGTAAGATTCTCGTATTTGCTTAGATCCGCCCCGGCCATCTCCGCCGCCTTCCATGCTAAGGAAGGAATGACTTCGCCGTCCGGTCCTTGCATCTTCAACCAAGTCTGGCGAATGACGCTATCTTTGCTGATTACCCGATTGATATGGGCAAGCTGGACAAGATCGGAGTACAGGTCGTAAGGCTTGTCGACGGCTTGAGCTTTGATCAACTCGTCCCGTTTGGCGATCGAAGTGCTGAAGACGTCGCCCATCATGCCCGTGACCGGAAGGATGACATTCGGATAAGCGGCCAATGCTTCCGCGAAAACCATATCGGCATCCGGATTGTCGCTCTCTTCGCCGAATATAATATCGAACGCGATCGCTTTCGGCATGTTGCCTTCTTGATTGAGGTTTTCAAGAAATGGCGCGTAAATATCGCGGCTCCACGGAAACCGGCCGATTTGCTCCAATGAATTATCGTCGATTGCGACGACTACGATCCTGTGATCGGCCAAATGGTCCGCAGCCCGCTTCATGCTAGTATCGAACAGTTGGTTATCTATCCTCTGCAAAGCATGAGATTGATAAATGAAATAAACAGCTGCCAGCAGTAAAGCATTCAACACGATGGCTATTCTTTTGATCCGCTCTTTCAATGGATATCCCGCCCGCTCTATGTAAATGATTCCAGTTACACTTTATTATATATTAGGCAATAGGTTTTTTGTTGGATTTTGTCTAAAAAATGACTTTCATGACGTAAGTCACAAATATCGCAACAAAAAAAGCCCTTACCTAGGTCTTGAAACCTAGATAAGAGCTTTTTTCTCCCGCTATCTGTTACATATTAAACTTAGAGTCGGCCACCTTGATGGAGTCTGTAGGACATCCGTCCGCTGCGTCTTGCAAATCGTCGTACAGATCCTCGGGAATTTCAACGTTGCCGTGATTAGCATCGCTACCATATATTGTTTCCGCGAGGCCTTCATCGTCGTAGTCATAAATGTCAGGAGCTGTCGCGCCGCATGCCCCACAAGCAATGCATGTGTCTTTATCTACGTAAGTATACTTTGCCATGAGTTACCCTCCTAAATTCCGAGTCGAGTACAATAGTAGTCCACTACTGTTCAATATAATACAAATCGTTGCCAAGATCAAACGAAATCATTGTTCATTCACGTTCATAACCATAGTATTCGGCAGTTAATAATCGTTATCACCGTCATTTGATTTTTCGCGTAAAAAATCTTTCTGCAGCGAGGTTCCCCTAACCTTTTTATTGCGAATCAAAGTCGATGGATCGTCTCCCAACATCCCTGCCGTCAAGATCGCTCCTTCTCCGTACTTATCCCTTAATATATCCATCGCCGTTACGAGTCGTTCCTTCTTGGGTTGCTCCTCGTAGGAGAATAAATCCAGCTGCAACGGCGTCTCTTTTTTGACCGTTAATCCTTGCAAAGTAATTCCCAGCAGTCTGACCGGATTCCCTTCTTTCCAGTGCGCGTCCATTAGCCGGCAAGCAACCTGATAAATGTCTTCAATCGTATCGGTGGGGATAGGTAATGTCGAAGATCTCGTAATGGTCCTCATGTCCGGATCTCTAATCGTAATCTGAACGGTCGTGCTTACCATATGTTGATGACGTAACCTTCGGGTCGTCTGATCGGCCAAATTAAGCATGACTCTCCGATACTGTTCCCGCTCCGTCAAATCCGCGGGCAGCGTCGTCGTATGTCCGATCGACTTGGGAGCTTCGTGAAGCGGCTCGACCGGAGAGTCGTCCAAGCCGTTAGCGGCCTGCTTCATCCAAGCGCCATATACGCCGAATCGTTCAATGAGTATCTTCTCTTCCGCGGCGGCTAGCTCGCCGATCGTTCGAATATTCAACCGCAATAGTTTGTCCGCCGTTCGCGAACCAATTCCGTACAGGGTTTGGCAAGGTTTACTCCACAGCAATTCCGGCATTTCCCGTCTCCGCAGAATCGTGATCGCATCCGGTTTGCGCATATCGGATGCCATCTTGGCCAGCAATTTGTTCGGCGCGATTCCAATCGAGCAAGGCAAACCAAGCTCTTCCTTGACTCTTCTCGAGATCGTCTCCGCGATCTGAACCGGAGTTCCGAATTGCGAACTCCCCGTAATATCGAGAAAGCATTCGTCAATCGAGACCGCTTCGACGAGCGGCGTATAGTTACCCGCGATCCGAAGAAATCCGCGGCTGTACTTGCGATACAAATCGAAGTCGGGAGAGATCAATATTAAATTCGGACAGACGCTTAGCGCTTGCCGGACGGTAACTCCCGTACGCACGCCCATCGCTCTCGCCTCGTAGGAGCTCGTCACCACGATCCCTTTGCGCAGCTCCACGCTTCCCGCTACGGCCGTCGGTTTCCCTTTGTAAATTCCCGGTTCTTCGGCGGCATGAACGGAGCAATAGAACGCGTTCATATCGATATGAAGTATGACTCTTCCCTTGCTTGCGCCTTCGCTCACGTCATCCCTCCGTTCTTTCTTATTATACAGAGGATAGGATCGCATCGGCAACGGATCGTCACTCTCTACATTTAATGCGAGGCATGCTATAATAGTTTCACCTGTTTTTACCTAAGGAGGCATTCAGCTTACGTATGTCAACTCCTCTCTGTATTTTCGATACCACTTTGCGCGACGGCACGCAAGGCGAGGGCATCAGCTTAACCGCCGAGGACAAAGTCAAAATCGCCCTTAAGCTAGATGCTCTAGGCGTTCATTATATCGAAGGCGGCAATCCCGGCAGCAATAGCAAAGACATCGAGTTTTTTCGCCGCGTCCGCGAATTGAAGCTTCAGGCGAAGCTTACGGCTTTCGGGAGCACCCGCCGGAAAAACAGCATTTGCGAGCATGACGTCAACTTGAAGCATTTAACGGAATCGGGAGCGCAGGCGGCTACGCTCGTCGGCAAATCGTGGGATTTCCACGTCCACACGGCTTTACAGACGACATTGGATGAAAACCTGGCCATGATCTACGAATCGTTAGCTTACGTGAAGAATAGCGGAATGGAAGCCTTGTTCGACGCGGAGCACTTCTTCGACGGCTATAAAGCCAATCCGGAATATGCGCTTGCCGCTCTGAAGAAAGCCAAAGACGCAGGCGCCGCATGGATCGTCCTCTGCGACACGAACGGCGGCACGCTTCCCGGAGAAATCAGCGAGATCGTTTCCCGCGTCGTTAAGGTAATCGATGCGCCAATCGGCATTCATACGCATAACGATAGCGAGTTAGCCGTTGCCAATACCCTTGCCGCGATTACCGCAGGCGCCCGTCACATTCAAGGTACGATCAATGGATACGGCGAACGTTGCGGCAACGCGAATCTCTGCTCAATTTTGCCGACGTTGCAATTGAAAATGGGCTACAGTTGCGTAAGCGACGACCAATTGAAAATGCTGACCAGCGTCGCCAGATATGTCAGCGAAATCGCCAATGTACATATGCCGGTTAACCAGCCGTACGTCGGCAATGCCGCATTCGCGCATAAAGGCGGGATCCACGTCTCCGCGATCATGAAGGATTCGAAAACGTACGAGCACATCGAGCCCCATCTCGTCGGCAACAAGCAGCGCGTGCTCGTCTCCGAGCTTGCCGGTCAAAGCAATATTTTGTCCAAAGCTCAGGAAATGGGCCTCGATGTAAATCCGGAAAGCATGAAATCCCGCCAGGTGATCGACCGAATCAAAGAGCTCGAGCATCAAGGATACCAATTCGAAGGCGCGGACGCTTCGCTTGAGCTGCTTCTCAGGGACGCTTATGGCGGTTCCGTGCAAGAATTCACCGTTGATTCCTTTAAGATCATGGTCGAGAAAACGGCTGGCCAGATGGTTACGGAAGCCATCGTGAAAATATCCGTAGCCGGCGAGCAAGTGTATACGGTAGCTGAAGGCAACGGTCCAGTAAACGCTCTCGATAACGCCCTTCGCAAAGCGCTCGTACAATTCTATCCGGGAATCCGAGACGTGCACTTATCGGATTATAAGGTACGGGTGTTGGACGAGAAGGATGCGACCGCGGCGAAAGTGCGCGTGTTGATCGAGTCGACGGACTTCAAGGATACTTGGAGTACCGTCGGAGTTTCCTCGAACGTCATTGAAGCCAGCTGGGAGGCTTTGATCGATAGTATCCGCTACTCCTTGCGGGTAAACCCCCGTATTATGGACAGCGCACCTCTTATTCGATTGTGCACTTAGTATTCCTATGATTTTCACCGTTTTACGCCGAATTAGACTTT
>NZ_QRDY01000013.1 GCF_003386205.1 Cohnella lupini | reverse complement strand
AATCATTAGGTGACCACCCACTTCAGGTTGATATCCTAATTATACAAGGAAAAGGTACAGCCTTCCCCAATAAATTGAGGATTGCTGTACCTTTTTTCTTGAGTACACTTTTTCAGTGGCCTCGCAAATAGCGGACGTCTTTTTCAGGCTTTTGTGTTCAATCTGCTCTCATCATACATTCACCGGAGGCCTGACGACATGCTCTACTCGCTTCGAAGCCGGCTTATGGTTGCTTTCTCCATCCTACTTATTTTGCCGTTCGTTTCGTTGGTCTATATTCTGACTTCCGAGTCGGCGAAGCTTATTAAGAATTCCCTTGAAGTGTCCGCTTGGCAGACGATCGAGCAGTACGCTTCCCACGTAACGACCTTGATGAAGCAGTTGGAGGATATCGGCAATCAGGTTCTCGGAAGCTCGACTACCCAGACGTGGCTGGCCGATCTGCGCAATAGCGAAGCCCAGGATAGAGAAGAACTGCTGTCAAAGCGCAGGGTGCGGGATTTTCTGTCCTCCTATGCAGTGAATAATTCAAACGGAATCTCGATCAGTCTTTTTACGGCAGCGAAAGGCGGACTGTGGACGCAGGACCGCACATTTGAACAGCAGCCTTGGTTTCTGGATTTTAAGGAGCGGGATGTGAAATGGACGGGGTCTCACCTGGACGAGGACCAGCCGGACGAGCGCATGAGAAGCCGCAGCGTGAACGGCTACTTGCTGCCCCTTGTTGAGCTTCAGACATTGACCGGCGTAGGTATCATTAAGGTCAACTATCCGACGAGCGTGCTGAAGGATCCACTCGACCGGATTCATTTCGGCGAGACGGGCCGAGTCTTCCTGCTGGACGTTGATGGGCGGAGCGTGCTCGGCCAGCGGCTTACAGGAGAAGAGGCCATCTTGCGGAATGCCCTGCAGACCAATCAGGTAGGGAAGCCAGAGAGGGAGAGCGGCGTGTTCGCCGTTCGAAATCAGGGCAAGCCATACCTGGTCTTCTACCGGGAACTGCCGGATCAGAACTGGACAATCATGGGCGTCGTGCCGGAACGGGAATTGTATGCGAAGCTGAACCGAATTAAGGAGACGATGCTACTCGTAAGCGGAATTCTGCTGGTGATCGTGCTTGTCGTGGCATTCAGCCTGTCCAAAAGCGTCACGAATCCCCTTACGCGAATGGCCCGATCCATGAAGCTTGTGAAGCGAGGCGAGTTCGACGAAGCGATTAAGCAGATGCCGAGCACCCAACGGGGGCACAGTGAGATCGGTTATGTGACCGGCGCCTTCGGACAGATGACGCACCGGCTGAAGTACCTGATCGAAACGGAATACGAGACGAACCTGAGGCGTAAAAATGCCGAATATAAAGCGTTGCTGCTGCAGATCAACCCGCATTTTTACAACAATACGCTCGAAATCATTAGCGGTCTGGCCGCGATGAAGCGCAATGACCTCGTTATGGATGCAACCGAAGCGTTGGGGCAGATGATGCGGTATTCGCTGGATTTGAGCTCCGATCAGGTATGGGTATCGGAAGAACTCGCTTATATCCGCGATTATTTGTTCATCCTAAAGCTAAGGTACGACGATCGACTACAGGTCCGGATCGAAGAGGCCCCGGGGGCCCGCGAACTTAAGATGCCTAAGTTTATTCTGCAGCCGTTGGTTGAGAATGCGGTTAAATACAGCTTGGAAAACGGGGAAAAGGCGCATGTTGAACTGGGGGCCGAGACCCGCGACGGTTGGCTGTACTTGACCATCACCGACAACGGAATCGGGATGAATGGGGAACTGGCAGCCGAATTGCAGAGGGGGCTGTCCGGGGTTGATACTACGGCGATCCTCAACACGAAGGGGGACAGCATCGGACTGAGAAACGTGCTGGCGCGCTGCCGGGTGCAATACGGCGATGCCTTTGAAGTCCACATTGCTTCATCACCGGATTCCGGCACGACGATAACGATGCGGTTGCCCGCAAGCAGGAGTTGACCATCATGTATCATGTCATGCTTGTAGATGATGAAGCCGGTGTTCGCAATAGCATCCGGGCGAAGATCGATTGGGAGAGTGCCGGATTCGTTATCGCTTACGAAGCGTCCGGCGGAGAGGAAGCACTTCATATGCTTGCCGAGGCGGTGGTACGTCCGGATATCGTCATCTCGGACATTCGAATGCCGAAAATGGACGGGATCGCCTTCATACGAGCTTGCAAGGCTGCCTATCCGGAACTGCGGGTCATCGTCTTGTCCGGCTATTCGGAATTCGATTATATGAAGTCGGCCATCCAGCTCGGCGTCAAGGATTATCTGCTGAAGCCTGTCGTGCGGGCGGAACTCTTATCGCTGCTCGGGAAGCTGGAGGGCGAATTGAAGGAGGAACGACTGCTGGAAGGCGAGCGCCAGCGGGAGAAGGTTCAGCTTAACCAGCAACTGCGGCTTATGCAGGAGCATTTCCTCCTTCAATTGGTGAAGGAGGAAGGCGTCAGCGAGTCTGCGGTGCGGGATCGACTGCACCATTTGCAGCTCGCCAACCTGGACGGCGAATCGCTAAGCCTACGCTTCGCGACACTGGAGATGCGCTTGCCACCGGGACGGCTGCGAAGCTGGGAGGGCCGCCGCGATCTGTTGCAACTGGCATTCCGCATGCTCTGTCGGGAGACGGCCGATAAGCGGGAGGACGTGTACCCGTTCTATGACGTGGGGCACCCGTCGATGATGTTTTTCCTGCTGGTGGAGACGGGAAGTAAGGAGTCTGGGGACGCAGCCGCGGAGCAGTTCGTTCGCGAGCTGAGGCGTAATGCGGCGACGTACCTGCGGCTTGAAAGCGTCGGCGGCATAGGCGAGCCCGTGCGCGGGTGGCGCGAAGCGAAGAACGGCTATGCCAGCTGCATGCTGGCATGGAGCCGCGGAACGGTCGAGGGATCGGCCGCCGCTTCGACCCAAAGAGAAGCACTTGATTGGGCGCAGTCATTCACGGCTGAGACGGAGCGAAAACTGATTCATGCGATCGAGACACTGGATCGACAAGCTTTATCGGCTCAACTGCTCGAGCTGTTCCCGCCGGATCGAGACATGCCTATGTTCGCCTTCACCTTCCTGGCGCTGCGGGTCATCCTAACCTTCGGGTCTCTTGCGAAAAAGTTCGAACTGGGCGACAGCTCGCTTCAACAGGTGCTATGGAATTGCCAAGCTTCGATTGCGACCTATCGGAGTCGGGGAGAGGTACTCGCGCAAATTGAACGGCTCGCCGATCTGGTCATGGGTGCGGTGCGAAGCAGCCGGACATCCAGCGGCCAGCTGCAGGCGGAGGCGGTCCGCAAGTACGTGGACGAGAATTATCCTTACGAGTTAACGCTGTCCCAGTTGGCCGGTATGTTTCACATGAACGAGACTTACCTGTCAGGCTTATTTAAGCAGAATGCGGGCCTTACGTTTAGCGACTATTTGACGCGGCTCCGGATGACGCGCGCCGCCGAACTGCTGAGCGGGACCGATCTGAAGCTGACGGATATCGCGATGCTGGTCGGCTACTCCAGCTCCAGCTATTTCAGCACCTCTTTTAAAAAGTATTACGGCTGTAGTCCTAAGGAATACCGGGAGGTACGGCAGAAAACGAATGAGATCTAGCGTCTATTTTACTTGTCTGCGCGTTCATCCGAAGCTGGCCCGAACGAGCCTAATCAAACGGGGCTAAACGGAACGTGTAGACGAAGTCCCCTCACACCCCACTCCGATGCTTCCTCCCCCCCCAGCCAGCATTTTAAAAGTTGCTCCCCGAGCATAGTGAAAGTCTTTGCGCTTCCCGCAGCATTACAATGGAGGCAATCGAAACAACCATGGAAAGCTGCGGGAAGGAAGGATTCAACATGAAAAGCACGAACACGAGGCAAAACAGTCGCGAATCCGATTATGAGGAGGCGCTTAAGCGGGCGGAGGAAGCGGTACAGGCCGGAGCCGCTCGGGCGGCGCAAGATCCGTTCCGCCTGCGCTATCACCTGATGGCGCCGTCGGGCTGGATGAACGATCCGAACGGACTTATTCATTTTAAAGGCGAGTACCATGCCTTCTACCAACATTTCCCGTTTGGTGATTATCAAGGTCCGATGTATTGGGGGCATGCGGTCAGCCGTGACTTGGTGCGGTGGGAGCATCGCCCTGTTGCCCTTGCGCCGACGGAGCCTTACGAGTTCGGTTCGCCCGAAGGCGGCTGCGGCTGTTGGTCAGGCAGCGCGGTGGAGCATGAGGGGAAATTGGTGCTTTTCTATACCGCACACGTCGACGGGCGTACCCCTGAGGAAGTGCAGGCTATGGCGACGAGCGAGGATGGAATCCGCTTCGTTAAGCATCCCGTGCCGGTCATTCAAGGCAATCCGGATGGTGAATGCTTCGGCTTTCGCGACCCGAAGGTGTGGGAGCATGAAGGGCGCTGGTATATGGTCATTGGCTCGGGTAAAAACAGCCGCGGCCGTGCCCTCCTATATGAGTCGGCCAACCTTGTGGATTGGTCGTACAGGGGTGTCGCGGCGGAGAGTGACGGGACGCAGGGCGATATGTGGGAATGCCCGGATTTATTCCCGCTAGGCGGCAAGTACGTCCTAATCGTTTCACCGATGAACATGGACGGCGTCAAAAATCTCTACATGATCGGCGAGATGGACTTTGCGGCGGGTCGTTTTATCCCCGAGAGCAGCGGCATTATCGATGACGGACCGGACTTCTATGCCGCGCAGACGATGCGGGACGGTAACGGACGCCGCATCCTGATCGCCTGGATGGACATGTGGGGATCCCGACTCATCAATACGGGACGTGCTTGGTATGGGGCTATGACGCTTGCCCGAGAGCTTCAGTTGACCGAGGATGGGCGTCTGGCCTCGAGACCAGTAAAGGAACTAGCTTCTCTTCGAGGACAAGAGATCTCGAAATTAGATAACGGACTCCGTCTGCAGCCTGGTGAAGAGCAGGTCTGGTTGCTGCCGCCGGCCTTTGAATGGCAAGCCGATATTGATCTGTCCGCAACAGAGGCGCAGGAGCTTCGGATCGTAATTGGCGGAGCGTGCGAGGATTTATCCTACGCTGAATCCGTAAAGACTTCGCGGTCCGTCACCGACCAACGTACTAAGATCCGCTGGCTGGCTGCGCAACGCCGCATTGAATTGGACCGCAATGAGGCCGGAATTGGCGATCCCGGCGTGTACGTATCCGACCTTCCGGCATCTTCTGCCGCTCGCCTGAGCCTTCGTATATTCTCAGATAACTCGTCCGTAGAGTTGTTTGTCAACGATGGCGATCGAGTGTTGACCAGTCGCATTTATCCGCTGGCATCAGGTCGCAGACTGGAGCTTGAGGCGGTGGGAGGAACCATCGTATTCGAAGCCATACGGCTCTGGAATATGGATGGACTGGAGGTCAAGCAATGAACGGGATTCCGCGAAAGTCCATGTCGCCCCTGGCCAAGACTGTTATCGGCGCGACGGTTGTGCTCGCGCTGGGAGGAGCGATCTGGATGAATTTCCACTTTGATTCATCTAAAGGTTCCGCTGGGAAAGCCAACAAGTCGGGGGGGAATTACGAGCCGCCCGCCCCTTTCCGATTCAACCCGATTGCGAATTATTACACGGAACGCTTTCGACCGCAGTACCACTTAAGTGTCGAGTCCGGCAACATGAGTGATCCGAACGGCATGGTCTATTACGAGGGCGAGTACCACCAGTTTTACCAGAACAGCGGCCAGTGGGGGCATGCGGTCAGTCAGGATCTCGTTCATTGGGAGCATCTTCCGGTCGCCTTGATGCGTGACGAGCTCGGCGAAATATGGTCGGGCAGCGCGGTTGTGGACTGGAACGATACGAGCGGTTTTTTCCAAGGGAAATCCGGGCTGGTTGCAATCTTTACGCATTTCCAAGGAGGCGTGCAGTCGCAGAGCATCGCGTATAGCAGCGACCGCGGGCGTACCTGGACCAAGTATGAGGGTAATCCGGTCATTCCGAATCCCGGACTCAAGGATTTTCGCGATCCGAAGGTGATTTGGCACGAAGCGAGCAAGCGTTGGGTCATGGTCGTATCAGTCGACAATCATGTAAGATTCTACTCATCGCCCGATCTTCGAAACTGGACCGAAACAGGCGAATTCGGCATTAATCAAGGTTCGCATGCCGCCGTATGGGAATGTCCGGATCTGTTCGAGATTCCAGTAGATGGAAGTGGTAATCGCAAGTGGGTGTTGACGTTGAGCATGGGCAACAACGAGGAGACCAAAGGCTCGACAGCGCAATATTTCATCGGAGAGTTTGATGGAAAAACCTTCCATAATGATAATCCCGCCGATACGGTGTTGTGGACGGATTTCGGTAAGGACTTCTATGCGGCGGTCTCGTATTCGGACATCCCGGAGAAGGACGGACGGCGCATCTGGCTCGGCTGGATGTCCAACTGGCGCTACCCGTTCACGATGCCGACCGATCCTTGGAAAGGCAACATGTCCATTCCCCGCGAGCTTACACTTCGCGATATTCCGGGTGAAGGCATCCGTCTCATTCAACAACCGGTCAAAGAACTCGATTTGCTTCGCGGCACCGCTCTTAAGCTCGAAGCGCAGAAGCTCGCGGCCAACTCGAACGCGTTCGGGAAGTGGCACGGAACCTCTTATGAGCTGGATACGACCTTCATCGTATCGGCTGATGCTGCGTTTGCGCTCAAGCTAAGGACTGATGGTACGGGGGCGGAGGAAACCAGCATCCGTTACGATGCCGTAGCAGGAACACTTACAGTCGACCGTTCGAAATCTGGCGCTGTTTCCTTCGAGCCGGGCTTCGCGGAGAGCTTCGCGGCTCCAGTGAAGCCGTCTGCAGACGGAAGGTTGCCTCTTCGGATCTATGTAGACGAAGACACCCTCGAAGTGTTCGCGGAAAACGGCGCGAAGGTGCTATCCGCTATCATGTTCCCCGAGGCGACAAGCAAGGGCTTGTCGCTAGAACTTGAGCGGGGGAGCGTCAAGCTGGATGAAGCCTCATTCTATCCGATGCGCTCGGTGTGGCGTGACGAGAATCCTGATTCCAGCGTACCGAGCCGCATCCTCATCGGCAGGGAAAGCGTGGACGTTGCGGTTGGCGCGCACGCAACCGTGAAGTCGTCCGTGCTGCCGCTGGCCGCACCCCAACAGCTCGAATGGGCGTCCAGCGACGTGTCAGTCGCCAAAGTGACGCTTGCAGCGGACGGCAGCGGCGTTGACATCTCCGGCATAGGTGCGGGACAGGCCGACTTGATCGCCAAGACGCCTGGCGGCAAAGTAACGGCGATGATAGACGTGTTTGTTTTCGAGCCGTAAGGGGCGCTCGCAGTATATTCACCCAATCCACCAAACTGAAAGGGAGGGGAAACCATGGCGCGCACCGAGCTGGCTCCAACGATATCCAAGCGCCGAAAGGGAAATCCCTTCGGCCGGGCACTGCGCCAGGAAGAGAGAACGGCATGGCTGTTCATCTTGCCTGCGCTGGCAGCGCTTCTGCTCTTTGTCTTCTACCCGATGGTCAAAGCATTCCTCATCAGCTTCCAGAACTACAACATGGTAGGCGGAACCCGGTCTTTTAACGGCATCGATAATTACCGGACGCTGATGAATGACTCTGAGTTTCTGGCAAGCCTTCGGCACTCGCTGTTCTTCGCGGTCATTGTCATCCCGGTACAGACAGCGGTTTCTCTTGGCCTCGCGATGCTGATTCAGCGAGCCAGGCGTTTTACAGGCCTGTTTCGCACCGCTTATTTCATCCCCGTCGTTATCTCGACTTCGGTCGCAGCCACGGTGTTCAAGCTCATCTACAGCAAGGATTTCGGCATTCTGAATCAGGTTCTCAAGTCAATAGGACTGCCGATCACGAACTTTTTATCCAATCCGGATACCGCGATGTACGGAATCATCATTCTCGGCATCTGGAAAGCAGCTGGGTTTTTCATGATTATTTTTCTCGCGGGACTGAACAACATCTCCCAAGACTTATATGAAGCGGCTCGGGTTGACGGAGCAGGCCGAGCGCAGCAGTTCTTCCGCATTACGCTGCCTATGCTAAACCGGACGATGGCTTTCGTTGTCATCATGACGACGATCGATGCAATCAAGCTGGCCGGTCTCGTCTTCGTTCTCACGAATGGCGGACCGAACGGCTCTACCCAGACCGTCGTGTATTACATTTGGAAAATGGCATTCCAACAAATGCAAATGGGCTACGGCACAGCGGCGGCTTTTGTTCTGTTCGCTATCGTGCTAATCATCTCGCTTGCGCAAATGACCTACTTTAACAAGAAAGCTGACTACTAGGGGGATTCATTATGTGGCAAATGAGGCTTGCGCTTAAGTACATCATAATGACGCTCATAGCCATTATCTGCATCATTCCGATCGTATGGATGGTCACTGGATCTCTGCGACCTTATGAGGAACTGTTCCAATATTCATCGAGCTTGAATTGGCATTTGTTCGTGCCCGTCAAGTTTACCTGGGTAAACTACAAAAACGTTATTTTCAACGATACGAATCCATTCCTACGCTACATTTGGAACACAGCGATCGTCGCCGGCTCCGTAACCGGCATCGTGCTCGTCGTAAGCGCTTTGGCCGCCTTCGCTTTCGCGAAGCTGCGATTTCGAGGCAAGTCGATCTTCTTTGCCTTGTTCATGTCGGCGATGATTATCCCGGGTGAAGTAACGCTCGTACCAAACTACTTGCTGATGAACAATTTCGGGTGGGTCAACTCGTACGCAAGTCTCATCGTGCCTTCAGCGCTGTCGGTATTCGGCATCTTCCTGCTGCGGCAGTTTTTCGCTGACATTCCGAACGAGATTTTGGAGGCGGCGAAGATAGACGGCGCTTCGATTATGCGCGTGTTCCTCCGTATCATCGTTCCGGCCGCCGTTCCGGCGCTAATAACACTCGGCCTAATGACGTTTCTCGGCAACTGGGACTCGTATCTCTGGCCCCTTATCGTCATCAACGACGACAAGAAGCAGATGCTCCAAGTCGCGATTGCATCGTTCTCTTCGCTAGCGGGTACCGATTGGTCAAAAATTTTAGCGGCTAGTACGATAGCAACGGCTCCGATCCTGATTCTGTTCTTGTTCCTGCAGCGTTACTACATTCAGGGCATCACGATGTCGGGGGTCAAAGGGTAATGGGGCACAAAATTTACGATGCGGTAGCACTCGGCGAGTATTTAATCGATTTCGTGCCGGATGGCGTTTCGGCATCCGGGGAGCCTTTGTTGGAACGCAACCCCGGCGGCGCTCCGGTCAATGTGCTAGCGGCGCTCGCAAAGTTGGGCAACAAGACGGCCTTTATCGGCAAGGTCGGTCAGGATCCTTTCGGTAAGTATTTGCGGGATGTGCTGATCCGGCAAGGAATCGCAGATGAGGGGCTTGTGTTAAGCCGGGACGCGCATACTACGATGGCATTCGTGCATTTGGACGAGCGGGGAGAGCGTTCGTTCCACTTCGTCCGTCAGCCGGGAGCGGACGCGCTGCTTACGAAGGTCGAAGTACGGCCGGAGCTTACGAGAGGAACGCGCCTGTTCCACTTCGGCTCCATCTCGCTAACTTCGGAATCTTCGCGCCAAGCAACGCTTCATGCAGTTGAGGAGGCGCGGCAAGCAGGGGCGATCATCTCCTACGATCCGAACTGGCGTCCAACTCTGTGGGAGACTAATGAACTGGGGCTTATCTGGATGAAGAGCGGGCTTGAACAGGCTCACATCGTAAAGGTGTCGGATGAGGAACTGGCGCTACTGACGGGCCGGCCTGACGCCGACACACCGGATCTCGCTGCCGGAGCCGAAGAGCTTGTCCTGCGCTATGGGCTGGACGTTCTGTTGGTGACGCGAGGAGCAGCGGGTACGTATTATCGGACGGCGCGCTACGCCGGCGAAGTGGCAGCCAGCCGCGTCGTTACCGTCGATGCGACAGGTGCGGGCGATGCCTTCATGGGTGCGTTCCTGCACCGCGTGCTCGGTAGCGAGACAAAGCCGGCGGACTGGAGCGAATTGGAGCTGCGCAGCGCTGTCGCCTTCGCTAACGCAGGAGGAGCCTTGGCGACCACCCGCAAAGGCGCGATTCATTCGCTTGGGACGCTTGAAGAAATTGAGGAGCTGCTTTGCAGGACGCGTTAACATCGAACATCGAGGGTCAGTGATAACTGAAGCTCGATGTTTTTGTTCATCGTGCTGTTAGACGGTTAAATTAAGCATTATAAGAAGTCAGGAAACGCCGGTTATTTTACCACGAAGAGTATATGAAGCGGAAAGCCAATTGGACGAGTGGATTGAAGAACTGGTTTCGCATACATAGCCTTGTCAGTCTATTTTTATTTAGGATTTACTTGTCATCATTCGTGCTTGCTTCCATTTCCCGAAGCGATAATAAAGCAGATTCAAGGTTGCGGAGATAGCGAAGCTTATGGGAAAGCTCCACCAAATCATATCGAAGCCGTAACTATGAGAAAGCACAGTGGCAAGTGTTATCCGTACGAGCACCAATGCAATAAAGGCAGCACCTAGCGGGAAAAGTACAGCTCCAGCTGAACGCACAACCCCTGTGACGACATTGAAGATGCCGAAGATAATGAAAGAGGACAGCGTGATGTTGTTAATATGAACACCAATATCAATGGCTTTGCCTTCTGGAGGAAGGAAGATGGAAAGAACTTCACGATTATATAGATGAAGCGCAGCGACGATTAATCCTGTCATCAAAATATTCACGCTAATGCCCGTCCACGTAATACGGTAAACGCGATCCCATTTACCAGCGCCAATATTTTGCGCAGCCATCGAAGAGACTGCTGCCGCTATGGCAATGGCTGGCATCTGGACGTAGCTGCATATTTGCATTGCAACTCCGAACGCCGCGGTTGACTCGGAACCATAGGAATTCACGAGGTGAATCAACATGAGATTGCTAAGTGAAACCACGACCAGGTTTATGCCCATCGGGAGCCCTTTTTGAGTCAGGGTACGGATTATCGTCCAATTAATACGCAGCAAAGGGATATCTTCTTTGGTGATACGCAAAATATACTTCCTTTTATACAAGTAAACAATTAGCGAAACAAAACTCACTAACTGCGAAATAAAAGTCGCAACGGCTGAACCGGCGATCCCCATTTTTGGAAAAGGCCCCATCCCTTGAATGAGCAAAGGATTAAGCGCCACATCGAGGACTGCGGATAAAAGCAAAAAGTAGAACGGGGTCTTTGCATCCCCTGAGCCGCGCAATATGGCCATGATCAAATTATAGCCAAAAATAAAAGGAACGCCTGCAAAAATGATTCGAGTGTACGAAACCGCTTGCTCCTTTACATCAGCAGGGGTGTTCATCCAATCTAGAATCGTGGAAGAGAAGATCCATCCTAATAAAGCGACAACAATCGAAAGAGTAAGAAAAAAAACGGTACTGGTTCCGACCACTTTTTTGGCTTCTTGAACTTTATGCGCTCCGAGGTTTTGGCCGATCAGAGTGACGGCAGCCATGGCTACCCCGAAGATGGAGTTAATTAGAAAAAACATAATAGTGTGCGCATTGGATGTCGCGGCAAGTGCCACTTCACCCAAATAATTCCCAATCCAAATGGTATTAATCGATCCATTCAAAGATTGAAGCATGTTTCCTAGTAAAATAGGTAACGAAAATAAGATCATCGTCTTCGCGATGGGCCCTTCGATTAGCGAGGGGGGAGTTTTTGTGAGTACTTGCTGTTCTGGCATGATGTCCTCCGTAAATTTCCAAGTGATAGAAAAGTTTTCTAGTATTCTTCAGTCGTTCGGATGTGCTGTGATGCATGTCTTTACGGATTACAACAGTTTCAACATTGAATTCTTTTTATCTCAGTCTATATTTTTGTTATATTCTCTTACAAATCACGAAATCATCGGGGAAGCATAAATTGATTTATACTTTCGTAAAAAGTGGGCATAGCTAACGCAACAAAAAATACATAAATTCGTTTATGTTAATTTTACTATTTTGTTATTGGTGTTTTATTTAATAAATTTATAAACTACATTCATGCGGTAATTGCTTACTAGGAAGGGCTTTCGCTAATTATGACATCTTAGATCGGATTGGAGGCAACCAGGACAATAGTAAATAGTAATTAAAGTGAAGCTGCTTCCGTATCCGCTTGCCGGCACTTTTATGAAATGCATGGAGGAAATAAATGATGAACATGTTGTTGCTAGTACACTTAATTGCGGTATGCGCCTGGGTGGGCGGTGGCATATACGAGCGTTTCTTCGTCTTGAAAGCAGTCGATCATGCTAAGGGAACGAATTATGAAGCCCGTATGGTACAAATCATGCTCAAAGCCGTGCCTTATTTTAAAGTTGTAACCGCCTTGCTGATCTTGTCCGGCCTTGCGATGACATTAATAAACGCTCAAGGATCATTCAGTTGGATCGTTCATTGGAGCTGGCTATCTCTTAAAGTGTATATCATGATTGCGCTCATGGTGTTTGGGTACGCCTTTATTAATCCGCCTCTAAACAAAGTAGCCGCGCATATCAAATTGGACATCGACAATGATCAAATAGTAACGGATGAGACGCGCGCAGCGGTCCGCCGAATCGGGGTCTTACTGGACATAGCTCACCTTGGAGTAATCGTCAACTTGATTCTAGGCGTAACGAAGTTCTTTTGATCCACGGCGATTTATAAAAACCGACACAATAATAACGTAAACAGGCTGCCGATCGGCAGCCTGTTTTGAATTTTCATTTCGAATTAATCATTCAAACATAAATTCATTTATGTACGGTTTACTATTTTGTAATTGGTTTTTCATTTAGCTAACTTATAAACTATATTCATGCGGCAATTGCTTACTAGGAAAGGCTTCCGCAACATAGACTATTACACGACGAGAAGGAGTAAGATTTCATGAGCAAAATAATTATTATCCACGAAAAACCTAAAGATATCGAAAGGTTCGAGAAACATTATTTTGATGTTCATATTCCGCTTGCTAAAAAACTCCCGAAGTTGACCGGCGCATCCGTGCATCGCGTCGTTGGCGCCCAGCATACGGACAATGAACCGTACCTGGTCGTGGAGGTTGAATTTAAGAACGGTGAGGACCTTCAAGCAGCGATGGCAAGCCCGGAAGGACAAGCGGTTTCTGAAGATGTCGCGAATTTTATTCCGTTTATGAATCGTCGTCCCGCTATCCTTATTTTGGAGTAAATACGAATTTCGCCTTGTTTGTAATTTATCTAAGAAAACAGCCCGCAGCGCAAGGTTACTCAAACTTTGCACTGCGGGCATTTCATTCATTCTAACTTCGAACTCATCCCCCATAACTTTTTGTTATTGCCCACCCAATATAATGGTAGTACAACCCAAGGCCTCGTAGTGCTAGAGTATTGCTATAGCAACAAAGAGTTGGCAGCCACAATCATAACTCATTCTTCAACTATTAAATAAATAATTTTATATTCAACTCTTCTTTTTGTAATTTGTTGTAAATGTGAGAATACCTTACACTCATAAAGTGGGGATCCTCAGTTATTTGAACGGGATACCGAGTTGCGCAATTGAAATAAGAATTAGAAGCTTCGTATTAAACCTCCAATTTTTAAGGAAGGAGTGTCTATGGTAGATTTTGAATGGTACAGAAGCTTTATCGCCATTTATAAACACAATTCGGTTACTGAAGCTGCCAAGACCCGGATTATGACTCAGCCGGCGATGAGCCAGCACCTCGCTTCTCTGGAAGCGCGGGTTGGCGAACAATTGTTCACTCGAACCGCACGTAAGCTGGTTCCGACAGAACGCGGCAAGCAGCTTTATTCTCATCTTGCGCCGCATATAGAATCGTTAGAGGAAAAGACGATGGACTTGAATCTGCATCTGTCTCCAACGATGAAGATGATCAAAATTGGGTCCACGCAAGAGTTGTTCAAAGAGAAGGTCATGCCGCATTTGTCGCGATTGGACTTAAATACGATTACCTACTTTGGCGATGCCGATAGATTGCTGGAGCTTCTGAAAGAGGATTGCTTAGATATCATTATAACCACCAAAAAGTTTTCGACGCCCGGCATCGAATACGTGCGCCTTATGGAAGAAAGCTTTGTCGTTGTGGCTCCGTTTGAAACAATCGTGCCGGATTTCAAGCACTTAAAGGATATCGAACTATGGCTTTCGAAGCAAAAATGGATAAGTTACGGTCTTGAGCTTCCTATTATTAGAACGTACTGGAAAGAGTTTTTCAAAAGGGGGCCAATAATTAATCCAGTTCATGTCATCCCTAGCTTTCATTTAATTTTAAAAGCAATCGAGGCAGACGCGGGGATGAGTCTACTTCCGACCTATATTCTAAAACATCAGAATGTAATGAAGCCTAGATGGAAAATGCTTTATGAACATATGATTGTTCATAAAGAAATATTGATCGGGTTTAAGTCCAAGCATAAGCACTTACTTGTTATCAATGAATTTATAAAGAGCGTTTGTGAAAAAAATGAGATGAACCGTGATTTAATATTCATTCAAAGTCACAATGCTTTAAGGCAATCCGCAATAGAATAGCCGGAAACCATGCCTACGGAACCCCAGTTTAATGGGATTCCGTATTTTTTATGATTTATGGGATCAAGCGTCCAAGGAAACAAAAGCGGAGACATTACTGAACGAACAATTGCTTGATAAATTAATTTATACAAAACTCGTTATTTCATAATTTGTTGTATATGTGAGAATACCTTACGCTTATAGAGTGGAAATTTATCAGTTCTGTGAGCGGGAAAGCGGGGTGATTCATTCAAAAAAAAGAAAATTTTACCTAATTACCCACTAAATATGATCAAAGAGGAGGAGCGAGACTTGACGAATGCTATACCTGTTATAAGCACGCATAATGCCATTAGCATCAATAGAAGGCATTATATGACGCAAACCTATTTCGACTGCCAAAGGGCGCTAATTGTATTAAAGGAGCTCGAGTAACCATGGAACATGTACCATCTGCAATTCCCAGTGACGAGAAATCCAAAACGCCGAAAGAGCCGACATTGGAAGAAATTAAAGCAATCGTGGATAAATTCCTACGGCAAATCGGCGTTTCATCGCCGAGCTTAGGCGTCGATCCGTGGGAAGACGGGGAACGTGTTAAAGCACTTCGTCGGCCAGATAAAGAACGGTGATCATGAAGTTAATTCCTGATTGCGGAAGTTAGGATAATAGAAAAAAGGAGAGAAACAGATGAATACTGCTCTTGATTGCGCCATTGAAAAGGTTGAACGCGAGGCATGGTTTGATTTATTCGCAGCTGCGCCTGACGATTATGTCCAAAGTTCAAAAGTTTCGTATACGCGTTTAGGAACGAACATTGCCCTTGCGAATCATGGGACCCCAATTGCGGAATTCAACCGGGTTCTCGGTTTAGGGATGGAAGAGCCCGCAAGCGAAGCGGAGCTGGAGCAAGCAATTGCATGGATGAATGAGCATGCTTCTCCATCGTATGCCTTGCAAATCGCACCGACTGCGCGTCCTAATACCATAGATAAATGGATCCAAGCAAACGATCTTGAGCGAGTTGGAAACGGTTTGGCGAAACATTACCGGAACGCATTGCCTGCGGAAAATCATCCGCTACCTACGACGCTTGAAGTAAAGCTGATGATTCCGCATCACGCCGTAGACTTCGGTCATGTCGTGCAGGGCGGCTTCGGATTACCGGTGTCGGTTATCTCTTGGTTTTCGGCATTGGTTGGACGACCAAAATGGAAAGTTTATGTGGCATACGATAGTCATACTCCGGTAGCTTGCGGAGCTATGTTTCTTGATAATAACTGGGCTTGGCTTGGAATAGATGCAACACTGCCCGAGTATCGCGGCAGAGGAGCTCAGAATGCGTTAATTAAGCAACGGATAACAGATGGAATTGCTGCAGGCGTTATCGGATTCACTGCGGAAACCGGACAACCGCCCGAAGGAGAAGAGGATAAGAATAAGTCTTATTGTAACTACCTTCGATCGGATTTTAAACGCTTGTACATTCGTCCAAACTATGTGATTAAAAACTAGGAGTGTAGATATGAATTTTCTTTTTCCAAAAAATAAAAAAAAACGCCTTAGCTGGGTACATGCTTTAACGGCTATTCTGATGTTGATTGGAAGTGCGTTCACGGTACAGGCTGCCGACGCGGAAAGCTATTTGTTGTCCATGAACCGGTCGATTTACGCTTCGTCCTCGCTTGGAGGCAATACGCCGGATTTGGCCGTGGACGGCGACGAGAATAGCCGATGGGAGAGCGTGTGGCAGAAGGATTCTCAGTGGATTTATATGGATCTTGGTGCCACCGCTAACCTCACTAAAGTCGTTATAAATTGGGAAAATGCTTATTCCAGCGCTTATATCATTCAAGTTTCCGATGACGAGTTGCATTGGCAGGATATAACTCCGGTCATTCAGGGGAAACCGGGTGAAGTGGTTACCGAGGTATCCGGTACGGGACGTTATGTCCGTCTATCCAGTTCGAAACGTGCCCAGCAGCCTTACGGGATTTCCATTCGGGAATTCAGCGTTTACGGAACCGGCGGTTTAGGCGGTCCTCCAAAACCCGCGGCTCCGAATCTGGCGCTTAATCGACCGGTAACCGTCTCTTCCTTGGAAATCGATGAGCCGAGCAAGTCAGCCGAAGACAAGGCGAAAATGGAAGAAAAAAATTATTTGGCTAAAAATGCAACCGACGGAAATCAAAACACGCGCTGGTCTTCCATCTACAAGGACACCGAATGGATCTATGTGGATTTGGGACAAGAAAGCGAAATCGGCAGCGTGGGTTTTAACTGGGAAGCCGCTTTTGGACGGGCTTACGACATCCAGGTTTCGGACGATGCCCAACATTGGACAACGATATATCGTCAGCTTAACGGCAACGGCGGCAAAGAAACCGTTCCGATTTACGCTAAAACCCGTTATGTAAAAATAGGCGGCATCGCACGCGGGGGTTCCAGCGGTTATTCGTTGTTCGAGTTCGAGGTGCATGCTTATCGAGTAGGCGATCCAAAGCCGACTTACGAGATTCCGGCTATTCCGACGGCCACTGCGGTACAAGTCGGGGCAGGAAGCTACGAGAAGAATGACATTACCCAGCTAGAACCGAAGAACCCTACTTATCGCACCTCCAACATTGAAACACCGATTCCTTCAAACGATTGGTGGCAGTCGATTCTCGTCTCCAATCTCGGCGATGGCAATAGTCTCATTACCTTACCTTTGAAGAATTGGTATACAAAGCAGGGTCTCGCTGTTCTGAACCCTGGCGCCGGTTTCGCGCATGGCGATTCCATCGATGCCGACGGCGATCCGGACTTATACCTGACTAGCAACAATCTAAATCCGGCGAACATCGAAACGAAAATTTCAGGCTACGGAGATTACTCCGCCAGCGTGATCTTGAGCGACGACGATACGGCCAAAATGCGCACGACCTTCGTTAAAGGGTCCCCATTCCTGTACAACATTTATGAAAATCCGGATGCCGTTATCCTTCAATCGCCGGCGATGACCCGCTTGTTCGATGATAATAATAATCCGGTACTGTTGAATGACGGTGACATCTATACGGCCGACCATATCGGCCTTGAAGTGACGAACAAGGATAAAGCTCCTACGCCGCAAACCTTCGTTCGCCATTACGGAATCTTTGCTCCCGAAGGAACTACTTTCCTCAAGCTTGGCAACACGATCAAGATTAAGCTTGGCTCCGGAGAAAATTACTTATCTCTTGCGGCGCTTCCTTCCGCGGCGGAGCTTGGATTGTTCTATCAGCACGCGTATGCTTTCGTTTCCGATACCGATGTCGATTATAGGTTCGATGAAACGGCATCCATGGTGACGACAACCTTTACGACTTCTACCGAAGCGAAACGTCCGGGGTTTTCATCGGATACGATCATGACGCTGCTTCCGCATCAATGGAAAATTTCGGACACGCCGCTATCGGATTTCAGCTATCCGTCGATTCGCGGAACGATGAAAGCAACGGTAGGCAATACGTTTACCACGTCGGACCGCTTTAACGGCCTTATTCCGCAGTTCGTCGAACCGAATGATCCGACTTATTCCCGCGCTCAGCTCGTCGCTTATCTGGATCAATTGGATGCCGACGTCGCTAATGGCATCATGGTCGATGATCCATACTGGCAGGGTAAAAAGCTTCATCCGCTCGCTTTGGCGGTGCTGATCAGCGATCAGCTTGGAGATATCGAACGGAGAGACCATTACCTAGCCGCGCTTAGAACGATTCTGACCGACTGGTATACTTACTCCCCGGAAGAGAAGCTGCACTCTACTTATTTTCATTACTCCGATTATTGGGGTTCGTTGATGGCCTACCATAGCGGATTTGGCCTTAACACCGGGTTGACCGACCATCATTTCACGTATGGTTATTACATTTTTGCCTCGGCCGTTGTGGCTACTTACGATAAGGAGTTTCAGCGCGACTACGGCGAGATGGTCGAGACGCTGATCCGCGATTATGCGAATCCTTCCAAAACCGACAGCCAGTACCCTTGGTTCCGGAACTTCGACCCGTATGAAGGCCATTCCTGGGCAGGCGGATATGCCGACAATCGCAGCGGCAACAACCAAGAGGCTGCCGGCGAATCGCTGTTTGGTTGGGTCGGCGAATATATGTGGGGGCTGGTAACCCAAAACGATACGTACCGCGATGCGGGAATTTGGGGCTTCACGACCGAAGAAAAAGCGGTTGAGCAGTACTGGTTTAACTACGACCACGACATCTGGGCGGAGGGCTACAACCACGCCACCGCAGGTCAGGTTTACGGTAGCGCGACCGCCTTTACGACGTTCTTCAACGGGGATCCTGAATATGTCTACGGTATTCACTGGCTGCCGCCTGCGGAATGGATGACGTACTATGGCCGCCAACCCGAGAAAGCCGCCGCTTTGTATCAAGGATTGACCAGTGAAATCGAAGGCGGGCAGGAGCGAGCCTGGTATCACATCATTTGGCCGTTTGAATCGATCAGCGATCCTGAAGCGGTCTTGAACAAATGGGATACCGCGAACATGCAGCAAAATGAAGCGTTTAACGCTTACTGGTTCGTACACGGCATGGCATCGCTTGGACATCGAAGCCCCGAGATTTGGGCCGATGACCCGGCTGTAACCGTGTATGAGAAAGACGGCGTGTATACGGCGCAAATCTGGAATCCTTCGGAAAGCGCCAAAACCATCCATTTCTTCAATGAAGCCGGGGCTTTAGGCTCCGCAACCGTGTACGCCAACGCGCTGGTATCGGTTAATCCGTTGAAGCATACCGTTCTGGATGGCCCGGATCCATCCCAAGCGATCAAGTACCTTGATCGTTCAACATGGACCGCAACGGCTTCCAAATCAGGCGAGCCTCGAGAGCATCTGACCGACGGCGATCTGTCGACGCGGTGGTCATCCGGCCAAACGCAAGCCGTCGGCGACTGGCTGCAACTCGACTTGGGCGCCGAACAGAGCTTCGACATGCTGTTCATGAACTCCGGTATGAACTGGAACGATTACGCCCACGGGTATGAGGTGTACGTTTCCAAGGACGGAGAAGATTGGGGAGAACCGGTCGCCTCCGATAACGGCACTTCACCGAGCATCGCGGTATCGATGCCTGAACAAACGGCCCGGTTCGTGAGAATCGTCCTAACCGAAGCCAATGACAGCTGGTGGTCTATCTCCGAAGTCAAAATCGCCCAATTCGGCAAACCGGCAGCGGACGCACCAACCGAAGTAACGGGACCGTTGGACCGCTCGGCCTGGAACGTGACGGCTTCCTCCACGCAAGGCAATGACGTTACGGCGAAAATGCTGGATGGAGACAGCAACACGCTCTGGACAAACGGCCAAACCCAATCGAACGGCCAATGGCTGCAATTGGATTTGGGAGCAAAGCAAGGCTTCGATACCGTTACTTTAGATCCCGGAAACTCTTCGAATGACTATACGCGCGGTTACCGGCTGTTTGTTTCCGAAGACGGCGAGCACTGGGGAGCGGCAGTCGCAGAAGATGAAGGCGAGATCGGAAAGATGGTCATTACTTTCCCTGTTCAGCATGCCCGCTATATTCGAATCGTCCAAACCGGCGAGGCCGATAAGTGGTGGTCCATTGCCGAGTTGAACGTCATCAATTATGGCATCGGCAAACAAAAACCGCTTGAGACCGCCGGCTGGACCGTGACGGCATCTTCCACGGCAGACGGAGAGAGCGCTCAGGCCATGCTGGACGGAAACCGGGAAACTCGATGGTCAACGGGCAGCGAGCAGAAGAACGGTGATTATATCGTGCTTGACTTGGGTGCCGAACAAACTTTCGATCAAGTCGTGATGGACAGCGGTCGTAGCCAAAACGACTACGCGAAAGGTTACCAATTGTTCGTTTCGAACGACGGCACGAATTGGGGTAACCCCGTTGCTTCCGGCGAAGGAATAGAAGCGATGGTAACCGCAACGTTCCCGCTGCGGACGGCTCGTTATATGAAGATTATACAAACCGGAACGGACTCGCATTGGTGGTCTATCTCCGAGCTGCGTATCAATTCGACGGATCATAGCTAGCCATAAATGCGGAATCCAGGTTAGTTATACTTGGATCCCGCATTTATGCAATAAGCAACGAAAACGAACAAGGAGCTTCTCGTCGATGGAGATATTTGCTGTAAAGCGCGAAAACCATGCTCTCGTCCCCTCAAGAGAAGCAATGATGCGTTTATTAACGGAAGAGATCCAAAAACGAGTCATAAGGTTTCGCGAATGGGAGGATGCAGAACGGGTTATCGTTGCGGACTTTTTGGTGCGATTTTTATTTTCGCGGAAGACCGGGAGCAATATCAACGACATTGTGATCGAGAGAGATGGTTACGGCAAACCCTTTATTCGGAACAAAGAGCAGCTACACTTTAATGTTTCGCATTCGGGGAACTGGGTCGTTTGCGCCATAGACAATCAAGCGGTAGGAATCGATGTAGAACAAGTTCGTCCTCTTGAAACGGAAGAGCTTGCAATGAGGTTTTTTTCAAATGAAGAGTATCAAGCTATCGTCGATAAGCCGTTGGAACAACGACTTGAATCGTTCTATGATTTGTGGACTTTAAAGGAGAGCTTCGTTAAAGCCGAAGGTAAAGGGCTCTTTATACCGTTAAATAGCTTTACGATTAAGATACGAAATGACCGGATAACGGTAAAGCATTCGAATGCTAAGGAGGACAATAATAAATACTTTTTTAAAAGGTATTTGATTGACGAGGATTATAGAATGTCGGCATGCGGAAGCACGCCGGAATTTCCAAGCCGAATTCAATATCTTGATTTCTCCTTTTTATTTCAAGAAATTCATAAGCAGGATAAGGATACGCTACAAAGAATGGAGTCGTGAAAAATAACATGAAACTTACCGGAATCAGGGCAAAAAACGAGCATGCCAGATTAATTCTAAATAGTTATCAACGACTAACGGGGAAGAAACTCGTGGAAGATGAGGAACTGATGCCGGGCGAGGAATTCAAACGGCTGTATCATCTTCCGATCATCGTCCTATCCCATGGGCGGGAGCCGGATCCGGTACTCAATTTCGGCAACCTGATGGCTCAGAAGCTATGGGAAATGGATTGGAATACGTTCACGGAAACCCCGTCAAGATTAACGGCCGAGCCGATGGAAAGGGACGAGCGAGACCGCTTCCTGAAAACCGTCGGCGAACATGGCTTCATCGACGATTACACGGGTATTCGGATTTCGAGCACCGGTCGGAGATTTTATATTGTGAACACGACGGTGTGGAATCTCATCGACGAGAGTGGCCATAACCACGGACAAGCCGCTACATTCCGGGAGTACCGCTTTATATAGGATAGCTTGAAGTATGATTGGAGAGTTCAACATGAATGATAACCCGCGATATACACTCTCGCACGCGCAACGAAGGATTATGTATACGGAATCCCAGTACCCGGATATGAGCATTTCTAATCTAGTCGGGACCATTGAATTCGAGGATGAAGTACAAGAAGACGTATTAAACGCAGCCGTTCGTCACGTGATTAGGCAGAACGATACTCTTCAAATTCGACTGCTTCCGCAACGTGAGAAAGAGCCGTTGCAATACTTTGTTCCTCCTGCGGAGAAAGTCGTCGAGTTTTTAGATTTTAGCGATTCTCCGGAAAGTCTGCAAATTTGGGTGGAAGAGCAAACCCGTAAACCGTTTAAGCTCTATAACACCCCTTTGTTTTACTTTAGTTACCTCAAAGAGGGAAGGGATAAGGGCAAGTTATTCGTTAAGGTTCATCATGTCATGATGGATGGCATTTCCATGAATTTCATCGGTTTGCAAATAACTGAATATTATCGACAATTATTAGATCATTCTGATCCTCAAGACGAGAATCGGTATTCCTATAAGGATTATCTCAGAGAGGAGTCGCTTTATGAGACCTCTCCACGCTTCGAGAAGGATAAAGCTTTCTGGAATATGCAATTTGACACGTTGCCGGAATGGGTGGGCTTGAAACCTTCCCACTCGTATGAAACCAGTACGCGGGCAATCCGTACGTCGATTCTCGTCGATCATTCCTTGCAGGAAACGATTCATGGTTTTTGCAAGAATCATTCCGTTAATCCGTTTTCCTTATTTTTGACGGCGCTGTTCTTAACGTTGCACAAAATGACCGCTCACGAGGATATTGTCCTCGGCAATGCGTACGCGAACCGTACGCGTAAAGCCGAAAAAGAAATGCTCGGCATGACGGTAAGCACAAGTCCGATTCGGATGAATATCGATCCGAGACTTAGCGTGCTGGAATTCTTGTCTCAAGTCGTCAAACAACAGGCCGCTACGCTTCGCCATCAGAAATATCCATACAATTTAATAATAAATAATCTTCGGGAAAGGCATTTCGATTTCGATAATCTTTTCGGCATAGCCATCGAATATCGCCCTATCGATTGGGGTGCCATTAAGAGCGAGTGGCTGTTCAACGGCGAAGAAATCAATGAGCTTTCGTTCCATATCGAACATAACCTCAACGCGGGGACGTTCGCAATCCACTTGGATTATTTGCAGGAATTGTTTTCCGAAGAAGAGGTTAGAAAGATATTGAACTACCTGCTTACCCTTCTAAAGGGTTTATTGGCACACCCCAATAATCGGATCGACGAGCTGGAGATTTTGCCCTCGGAGGATAAAGCACGAATTTTAACCCGTTTTAATCAGCTTCAGCCGTCTTTCGTGCCTGCCAAACCGATCCATAAGCTGTTCGAAGCCCATGCCCATATGACGCCGAGGAAAATCGCCGTCGTGTTTAAAGATCGGAAGCTGACTTACGGCGAGATAAACCGACGCGCTAATCGATTGGCGTGGAGATTGCGGAGCATGAACGTACAGGCTAACGACCTTGTTGCGATCTTGGCGGAGCGTTCGATCGATATGGTAGTTGGGGTGCTTGGCGTATGGAAAGCAGGCGCGGCTTACGTTCCGATCGACCCGGATTACCCCGCCGACCGCATTCGATATTTGTTGGATGATAGCGGTTCGAAGCTCGTAATTGGCCATCGGAAGCCTATGGAAAAGGTTTCGTTTAGCGGAGACGCGCTCTATTTCGACGACGAAACGCTGTCGTCGGAAAACACGGCTAATCCGCAATCCGACACGAAACCCCACGATTTGGCTTATGTCATGTATACGTCGGGCACGACGGGAAATCCGAAAGGGGTTATGATCGAACAACGAAATTTACAGAGCATGGTTCAGGCGTGGGAGAAAGCCTACCAGTTGGATATCGCACCGGTGAATCTGTTGCAGATGGCGAGCTTTTCTTTTGACGTTTTCTTCGGAGATCTGGCTAGATCCTTGCTGCACGGCGGAAAAATGGTCATTTGCCAAAGCGAAGATCGCCTAGATCCTCCATCCATATACAAACTTATCCGCAAATACAACATTACGATGTTGGACTTGACTCCGGCGATTGCGTTGCCATTGATGAATTACATCGAAGAGAACCGATTGGACATCCGCAAGATGCAGTGGCTGATCCTTGGATCGGACCGCTGTTCGGCAACGGATTTCAGGAACCTGCAGCTGAAATTCGGTTCCCGCATGCGAATTAGGAACTGTTACGGAGTGACGGAAGCTTCCGTAGATGCCAGCTATTATGAGGCGAACAACGATACCCTGTCTTTAGCGGGCAACGCTCCAATCGGAAGGCCGTTCTTGAACGTGCAAATGTTCGTGATGGACAAAAGCGGACATTTGCAGCCGATCGGAGTGCCTGGGGAATTGGTTATCGGCGGAGCCGGAGTGGGCCGGGGTTATTTAAACCGTCCGGAGTTGACTGCGGAGAAGTTCGTGCCGAACCCGTTTGCACCGGGCGAGCGGATGTACAGAACCGGGGATCTCGCAAGATGGCTGCCGGACGGGAACATCGAATTCTTGGATCGTATCGACCATCAAGTGAAAATCCGGGGTTACCGGATCGAGCTTGGAGAAATCGAAGCTCAACTGCTGCGGGCGGGGCTTGCGCAGGAAGCGATCGTCGTCGCGCGCGAGAATGCGCAAGGTTATAACGAGTTGTGCGCGTATGTCGTGGCGGAACAGAAATTGACGGTCCAACAATTGCGCGGAGCATTAGCCGACTTGCTGCCAAGTTATATGATTCCATCGCGCTTTATGCAACTAGACAAGTTCCCGCTGACGCCTAACGGGAAGATCGACCGAAAGGCGTTACCGGAGCACGACGGCAAGGTTACTACGAATATGGCCTACGTGGCGCCGCGTACCCAAACGGAACGTCAGCTTGCGACGATCTGGGAAGAGATTCTCCACGTCTCGCAGGCTGGCGTTCACGACAATTTCTTCGACTTAGGCGGACATTCGCTCCGGGCGATGACACTCGTCTCCCGTATTCACAAGCAGTTCGAGGTGGAAGCGAATCTTAGGGACGTCTTCCAATATCCGACGCTGGAATCGTTGGCGGCGATGATCGCAAGGCAAGCGACAAGCACGTTTACTGCGATTCATCCGGCAGCGGAGCGGCCGTACTACCCGTTATCGTCGGCGCAAAAACGGATGTACGTTCTCAGCCAAATGGAAGGAGCCGGCACGAGCTACAACATGCCGGTCTTGCTTCGCCTCGAAGGAAAGCTGGATCGCATGCGGCTGTCTTTAGCCATAATTCGGATGATTGCGCAGCATGAATCTCTGCGAACTTCGTTTGAGCTGACCGAGGGAGAAGTGGTGCAGGTCGTTCATCCGTTCGTGCCTTTTGCGATTAACGAGAAGAAGGCAGCGGAAACCGAAGTGGACGCGTTGGTGAAAGCATTCATCCGCCCGTTTGATTTGAGCCAGGCTCCGTTGTTGCGGGTAGAGCTGATCGAACTGGCCGAGGAGTATCATGTGCTGCTGCTGGACATGCCGCATATCATTTCCGATGGTGTCTCTTTAGGCTTCTTGGTGGAAGATTTTACGAAGCTGTATGCCGGAGAATCGTTGTCTCCGCTGCGGATTCAGTACAAGGATTACACCGTATGGGTACAAGAACGGCAAGGCAGTGAAACGATGGCGAAACATGAGGCGTACTGGTTGAATACCTTTGCCGGCGAACTGCCCGTATTGCAGCTGCCGACGGATTACCCAAGACCGTCCGTACGGAGATTCGACGGCGACCGGATAACGTTTACGTTAGATGCTACGAAGACTCAAGGGATCAAAAGCTTGGCCGAAGAAACCGGTACGACGCTGTACATGGTGTTGTTGGCAGCCTATATCGTCATGCTGCTCCAATACACCGGTCAGGATGAGATCATCGTAGGAACGCCGACCGCGGGGAGAACTCATGCGGATTTGGATCGGATCATGGGGATGTTCGTGAACACGCTGGCGATTCGGAGCTATCCGACGCGGGAGAAGACGTTTGCGGGTTTCTTAGATGAAGTGAAGAAACATACGCTTGAAGCCTTCGGCTATCAGGCGTTTCCGTTCGAAGCATTGGTGGAGCGGCTGAACCTTAGAAGAGATCCGAGTCGCAATCCGTTGTTCGACACGATGTTCGCGTTGCAAAACGCGGAAATGCAAAGCCTTGATTTGCCGGGATTACGCGTAGCACCGTTCGAGAACCCGAATCGCGTCGCCAAATTCGATTTAACGTTGGAAGTGTCGGAATCCGAAACGGAATGTCTATGCCATTTGGAATACAACACGGATCTATTCGCGTCCGACACTATCGAGAAAATGGCAAATGATTACCGTTATGTTATCGAATCCATTCTTCGAAATAGACAGATGGCCATTAAGGATTTCCCATTGAAACTGCATAAAAATGAACAAGCCATCCAAGAGGAAATATCGTTCCGCTTTTGATCGAGCTTGTAAGGGACTAACAATCGGAGGTACAGCATGACAGATGAACGAATCTTTCCAGAAGCGATGACGAGCTCTGAATATTTGTCGGAAAAAAATTTTTGGCTTGAACAATTAGCTGGAAATCATGCTCCCAGTCATTTTTTTGAAAATAGAGCAAAAGCTAATCAATCCGTCGAATACGGTTTATATAGCATTCGCTTTCCTAAAGAGCTTTCCGAAAAAATAATGCTCGTTTCCAACGGCTCTTTATTATCAACCTATATTTTACTGTTGAGCGGTGTCACAGGTTTACTATCGATTTATTCCGATAATGAGGACATTCTGGTTGGAACGCCTTTATTCAAAACGCAAAAGTCAAATAACAATCATCTGCTCGCGTTAAGAACAATCGTAGACCGTCAAGGCTCTTATCGACAATTGCTGAATCAAGTCAAACAAACGGTCGTCGAGGCGGATAAACATCCGAACGTTTCGTATGAAGAAATCGCTAAAACGATTCATTTATCGGAAAATGACCACGGTTCAAAAGAGTTAAATACGGTCGTTCTCTTGGAAAATATACAGGATGAATATCAAGGACGCGATACCGTCTTTTCCTTTAAAGCGACCGATCGACTGGTCGACTTGAGCGTCCGATTCAACGCGAGTTTTATTAGAATGGAATCCATTGAGCGACTGGTTAAACATTTGATTGCATTTATGCTGGAAGCACTGGGAAACCCGGATTCTATCGTCTCTGCAATCGATCTATTATCCGAAGCGGATAAGCAGCGGATTCTTCGCGATTTCAACGCGACGGAAGCGGAGTACCCGCGAGACAAGACGATTCATGAATTGTTCGAAGCGCAAGTAGAGAAGACTCCGGACAATGCGGCGGTCATCTTCGAACGCCAGCAACTTACGTATCGGGAGCTGAACGCCCGAGCGAATCAGCTCGCGCGAGTATTGCGAGAGAAAGGCGTTCAGCAGGATAACTTGGTAGGACTGATGGCAGAGCGTTCGCCGGAGATGATCGTCGGAATTCTAGCGATCCTGAAGGCAGGCGGTGCCTACGTGCCGGTCGATCCGGCGTTCCCGGAGGAACGGGTTCGCTACATGCTTCAGGACTCGGGCGCGAAGCTACTGTTGACGCAGCCGAAATGGGTCGAGATGGCGACCGCGGCAGGCGTGGCAGAATTCGCTTTGCTAAGCGAAGAGACTTGGGCGCGGGAGGCCGATACGAATCTTGCGGCCACGAACGGACCGGAGTCACTCGCTTATGTCATTTACACTTCCGGATCGACCGGTCTCCCGAAAGGGGTCATGGTCGAGCATGCTTCCGTCGTCAATCTGTTAACGGGGCTGCAAACGCAATATCCGCTGAAGGCAGAAGGCCGATACTTGCTGAAAACGACGAATACGTTCGACGTTTCGGCGGCCGAGTTGTTCGGGTGGTTCTTCGAGGGCGGGACGCTGGTCGTTCTGCCGGAAGGAGACGAAAAAGAACCAAAGCAAATGGCGAACGCGATTCGCCGCCATGGCGTTACGCACATAAACTTCGTGCCGACGATGCTACGGGCGTTCTTAACGTTCGTGAACGAAGAAGAATTAAGCAACATTCCTACGCTCCAATATGTATTCACGGCAGGCGAAGCGGTCGCGGCGGATACGGTGCAGTTATTCCATGAAAGAATGCCGCAAGCGCTACTCGCTAACTTGTACGGACCGACGGAAGCGACCGTTTATGCGACGGGAATAACGTTGCATCCGAATACGCTCGAAACCAACGTACCGATCGGCAAACCGCTGCAGAACACGCAAACTTATATTGTAGGCGAAAGCGGCGACGTTCAGCCGATCGGCGTACCGGGAGAGCTATGTATCGGGGGAACGGGATTGTCGCGAGGCTACTTGAACCGCCCGGAGCTGACGGCGGAAAGATTCGTACCGAACCCTTTCGTATCGGGCGAGCGGATGTACAAAACCGGGGACCTCGCAAGATGGCAGCCGGATGGGAACATCGAGTACTTGGGCCGTATCGACCATCAGGTGAAAATTCGCGGCTATCGGATCGAGCTTGGAGAAATCGAAGCGCAACTGCTGCAATCGGGGCTTGCGCGGGAAGCGATCGTCATCGCGCGCGAGAATGCGCTAGGTCAAAACGAGCTGTGTGCTTACGTGGTAGCGGAGAATCGGCTCTCGGTGGCACGACTGCGCGGAGCGCTCGGCGAGAAGTTGCCGAGTTATATGATTCCGACGCACTTTATGCAACTAGACAAGCTGCCGTTGTTGCCGAACGGGAAGATCGACCGCAAGGCGTTGCCGGAGCCCGACGGCAAGCTTACAACGGGAATCGCCTACGTGGCACCGCGCACCGTAACGGAACAAGCGCTCGCCGAGATTTGGCAGGACGTGCTCGGTGTCGAGCGGGTGGGCATACATGACAATTTCTTCGACTTAGGCGGACATTCGTTGCGAGCTTTAACGCTGTTGTCTCGACTACATCGAAGGCTCGGCGTCGAGATTTCCTTGCAAACGATTTTCAAGCATCCGACGATCGAAGGGCTTGCCGAAGCAGCGGTATCGGGCGAGGAGTCGGTACATGAAGCCATTCAAGCCGTGCCGGAGCAACCGCATTATCCGATCTCGTCGGCGCAGAAACGAATGTACTTGGTAAGCCAATTGGAAGAGGCGGGCACTAGCTACAACATGCCGGCAGCCCTGCTGCTGGAAGGCAAGGTGGATCGCCGACGCATCGAGCTTGCCATGAAGTTGCTGATCGCGCACCATGAATCGCTGAGGACATCGTTTGAGATGATTGAAGGAACGATCGTACAGATCGTTCATCGGAAGATCGCATTTGCAATGAGCGTGAAACAGGCAACGAAGGAAGAACCAGAGCGGATCGTAGAAGCTTTCATCCAACCGTTTGACCTAAGCGCGGCGCCGCTGCTGCGTACGGAACTCGTGGAGCTGGCAACGGAGAAGCATCTGCTCTTGTTCGACATGCACCATATCGTCTCCGACGGCGTATCGATGGGCGTCTTGATGGAACAGTTCAAGGCGCTGTACGCCGGAGAAGAACTTCCGGAACTGCGGATCCAGTACAAGGATTACGCGGCGTGGCAACGTGAGCTCGCGAAAAGCGAATCGATGCGAAAGCAAGAGGCCTACTGGCTGAAGACGTTCGCGGCCGATGTGCCGACGCTGCAGTTGCCGACGGATTATCCGAGGCCGGCAATAAGGCGGTTTGAAGGTTCGCGGATTAGATTCGCGCTAAACCAAACGCTTACCGAGAAACTGAAGCGTCTAGCTCTGGAAACAGGCTCGACATTGTATATGGTTCTGCTAGCGGCTTACTCTGTCCTTTTATCCAAATACAGCGGGCAGGAAGATGTCGTAATCGGCTCGCCGATCGCGGGTAGAACGCATGCGGACGTCGAACGGGTGCTGGGAATGTTCGTAAACACGCTGGCGATGCGCAGCTACCCGTCGGGTGATAAAACGTTTGCGGCGTTCTTGCGGGAAGTAAAGGGAATGGCGTTGGAGGCGTTCGAGCATCAAGAATATCCGTTCGAAGAACTGGTGGAGAAACTCGATCTGACGCGGGATATGAGCCGCAATCCGCTGTTCGACACGATGTTCGTGCTGCAAAATACGGAGCGGGCGACGCTGGCTCTGCCGGACTTGCATATTTCATCGTTCGAGACGGCCCATCCTGTCGCCAAATTCGATCTGGCAATGGAAATGGCGGATGAGGGAAAAGAGGTCGTACTCCATCTTGAATATAGCACCGCATTGTTCAAGCCGGAGACGATTGTACGTATGGGCAATCATTTCAGTCAGTTGCTGCAAGAAATTGCATCTAATCCGCATATTCCGTTGAAGGACATTGCGATGCTTAGCAAACGGGAGAAAGAGCAAATTGAGATCGGATTTAATGGAGCGGAAGCGCAATACCCGCAGGACAAGACGCTTCACGGTCTATTCGAGGAGCAGGTGCTGAAGACGCCGGATGGCGTAGCCGTGATTCATGGAGATAGGCAACTCACCTATCGCGAACTGGATTCACAGGCAAACCTTCTTGCGTTAGAGCTGCATGCCCAGGGAGTAGGGGCAGAACAAGTCGTTGCAATCTGCATGGAAAGGTCGCTTGAGATGGCGGTCGGGCTACTCGGCATTCTAAAGGCAGGAGGAACATATCTGCCGCTAGATCTAAGCTTGCCGGAAGAGCGAATCCGTTACATGTTAGAGGACAGCAGAGCAAGATGGATCGTCACGCAGGAGCATCTAGCCGGAACTTTTAACTTTGGAATACAGGAGATCCGTATTGAAGACGTACTGCGGCATGAGAACGAGGTCGATAGACAGCTAGAACCTCGGAGACTGCCCCTCAATCTGGCATATGTCATCTACACATCGGGAACGACGGGTACTCCGAAAGGGGTATTGATCGAACATCGCTCGATCGCAAATTCTCTCCAGTGGAGGCGAGAAGCTTATGGCTTGAAAGAACGGGATGTTGTGCTGCAATTGTTCTCGTATGCATTCGACGCGTTTTTGACAAGCTTCTTCGCTCCTCTTCTATCGGGAGCTCGCGTTATTCTTCTTGGCGAAACCGATGCCAAAGACGCAGGAGCCATTTGCAAGGCGATAAAGGAGCAAGCAGTGACGCATCTAATTTGCGTGCCTTCGCTCTATCAAGTGATAAAGGAGCAATTACCTGCAAGCGATGCTCAATCCTTGCGTCACGTCACGCTGGGCGGAGAAGCAATCCCGCGCCGGTTGATAGAAGAGAGTATGGAGAAGTATCCGCAGGCAGAGTTAGCTAATGAATACGGACCAACGGAAAACAGCGTCGTCTCCACAGCCGCATTGCGTCTGAACAAGGACGATGAGGTGACCATCGGAAAGCCGGTCAGCGGGGTTCAAGCGTACATTGTAAATGCGTATCTGCAACCCGTACCTATAGGTGTAGCCGGGGAACTGTGCGTTGGAGGCATCGGGTTGGCACGTGGGTATTTAAACCGTCCGGATCTGACAGAGGAAAAATTCGTACCGAATCCGTTTATTCCCGGAGAGCGCATGTATAGGACAGGGGACTTGGCGCGTTGGTTACCTGATGGCAACATCGACTATTTGGGGCGGATCGATCATCAAGTTAAGATCCGAGGGTATCGGATCGAACTAAATGAGGTCGAAGCGCAGTTGCTTCGTATTGGGGGCATGAAGGAAGCCGCCGTCGTCACCCAGGATAACAAACGAGGCGAACAAGAGCTTTGCGCGTACGTAGTTACGGAGAATGAATTGACGGTAGTACAAATACGTAAGGCGCTTTCGCAAACGTTACCCAGATATATGATTCCGACGTACATCGTGTTGCTCGAGAAGCTGCCATTGACGCCGAATGGGAAATTAGATCGGAAAGCACTGCCCGCAGCGGACGGACACCTTTATAGAGAAACCGAATACGTAGCGCCAAGAAACGAAGCGGAGCAGACGCTAGCAACCATTTGGCAGAACGTATTGGGGGTCAATCCAATAGGGGTTTACGACAATTTCTTTGAATTAGGCGGCAACTCCTTGAAAATGATGCAAATGGTCCAGCAGATTCATCTTCGATTGAATCGCGAACTTGCTTTAAGTACCGTATTTACCCATTCAACCATCGACCAGTTGGCTGGGCAGTTGCTGATTTTGTCTTCGCAAAGTAAAGCAAACGAATGGAATCTTCATCTTCCGGACAAGCTCTTCTGTCTTCCGCCCGTACATGGTTATGGGATAGCGTACAGTCAATTCGCTAATGCGCTCCAAGACGAAGCTGGTGTTATTGCCTTCGATTTTATAGAGGAGCAGGACAGAATCGAGCAGTATGTTCAGAAGATCGCCAGCGTCCAACCGGAAGGACCCATCCGAATTGTGGGCTACTCGGCAGGCGGCATCCTAGGCTTAGAATTGGTGAAGGCGTTAGAACTTCAAGGACGAGAAGTATCCGATCTTATATTGCTGGATTCCTTTCCTCCGGAAAGAAGCGCACCCACCAATCGGGAGATAGAAGAGTGGGCCGCTGAATATCTAAATGATTTTCTAAACGTACATGCCTATTTGCAGTCGTATCGTGGAGAGCTCGTTAACAAGCTCAAATCGTACAGGAAGTACTGCGACAATTTGAAGTTGGATGGCCCAATCTCTGCGGACATTCATTTGATTCAGGCAGAAATAGACAAGAACGAAGCTTATATGAAGCAAACAAGAAATGAGAAAAGTAATTATTGGAAGACCATGACGAACGGACAGTTTAATAAATACGCTGGCGCAGGCATCCATCAAGATATGTTGACGGATAGCTTCGTTCAGTCGAACGTCGATCTCATCAAACCCATATTACGACCAAAGGAAGAAGCCAATTCACTCAAGGAGATATGGATTCCATGAATTACGAACGTTATTTCCAGGAGAACAGGGAGAAGCATCTTGGCGAATTGAAGGAACTACTCGCTTTCCCGAGCATTTCTTGCCTATCCGAACATAAGCCCGACATGGCGCGGGCAGCCGAATGGCTCTTGAATAATCTCATCGAATCAGGATTCGAAAACGCCCATATTCATCAGACTAACGGGCATCCGATTATTACGGCGGATTACCTGCACGCGCCCGGGAAACCCACTGTTCTCGTATACGGCCACTACGACGTTCAACCCGTCGATCCGCTTCATCTTTGGATTACTCCTCCATTCGAGCCCGACATCCGCGACGGAAAAATATACGCGCGCGGGGCGACTGACGATAAAGGCCAGATGTTCCTCCATATCAAGGCTATCGAAGCGATTTTGAAGCAAGAAGGCGAATTGCCGGTCAACATCAAGCTATGTATCGAAGGCGAAGAGGAAATGACAAGTCCGAATCTTCCTTCTTTTCTCGAGGCAAACAAAGAGAAACTGTCGGCCGACTTCGTAGTGATTTCGGATACGGCTTTTTTGGAAACGGGCAGACCGGCCATTCCTACCGGCCTTCGGGGCATTTGTTCGCTGGACGTGATCGTCAATACGGCAAATTCCGATTTACATTCCGGCACTTATGGCGGCGGAGTCCCCAATGCGCTGCACGCGCTGGTGTCGCTGTTGGCTTCCCTTCACGACAAGCAGGGCAGAGTGGCTGTCGAAGGATTCTATAGCGATGTGCCCGACATTTCGCCGCTGATGAAGACAGAGTTTGCGAAGCTGAACTACGACGAGGAACAGCTACGAATAAATCTGGAGCTAGGCGCATTGTACGGCGAAGAAGGTTTTTCGTTTATCGAGCGCGTCGGAGCTAGACCGACCCTGGAGCTCCACGGCGTCCATGGCGGCTTCCAGGGCGAGGGCTTGAAGACGGTCATCCCCAAGGAAGCGCACGCAAAAATAACTTGCCGTCTTGTCGCCGATCAAGACCCCGAGGATATCCTGGACAAAATGAAGAACCACCTGGAGAGACATCTTCAGTCCGGCGCGAAACTGTCCATTATAACAGGCGTTAAAATCCGCGCCTTCAATATAGATCCTTCTCATCGAATACTCCAGTTGGCTGCGGACGCATACGAAGACGTTTACGGGGTTCGTGCCCTTTTCACGAAGGAAGGCGGCGGAATACCGATCGTTGAGGCGTTCTCCCGTATATTGCAGGCACCTGTCGTCATGATGGGCTTCGGACTTCCGGACGAGAAATTACATGCTCCGAATGAGCATTTCAACCTCGAGAATTTCGATAAAGGGCTCCGGACGATGGTTTCGTTTTTGAAGAAGATATAAAGCTTATTTGATAAAAAAGGAGAATGCCTTATGACGAGTAACATGAAAAACCTGATAGTAGAAAATTACTTTCGCGCTTATGAGAGAATGAGCATGTGGAGCGGAATGTTCTCATTCGTTCAGACTGAACGTATTCAGCGTTGCGAGTCCGATATTTCGTTCGGTCTAGTGAACAGCGTATTAACCTACAAACGTTCGGAAACCAAGGACCCTATTGACGAGATCAAAGAAATCGAAGCTTCTTACACCGAAAAAGGTCAGAAATTATATTGGTTAACCTATTCCCATGAACCTGATGAAATCGTTGAAGAAGCTTTGCTCGCTAACCAATTTCAATCCATCGAGGAGATGACGGGTTTCGGATTGTCGTTGGAGAATTGGTCCTCGGAACTGCATATTAGCGGATTTGAAGTCCGGGCGGTCCGTACAGAGGCGGAATTAGAAACATACAGAAAGATTGTTCTGTCCGGTTTCGGTATTCCTCATGACTCGGCGGAGATTTTTAGCAAAATATTCGTTGACGGTCCCTATCGGGACAAGGTTTCTATTCAGCATTATGTAGCTTATATGGAAGGAGAACCGGTAACTACGGTCACGACGTTCAAGGAGGAAGGGGTTGTAGGCATCTATAATGTCGCAACCCCAGAAGCCTATCGTAAGAAAGGCTATGCTAGAACGGCTCTTGCTCACGTGTTGCGCGACATACAGACTCAAGGAGCGAAACAAGCGGTCATTATTGCTACTCCGATGGCAAAAAGCGTTTATCCGGCCGTCGGTTTTCAGGAAGAATTGAAAATCGATATCTATGCGAAGTGAATAGGCCGAAAATTAAGGGGAAATCTAATGACTGTTTCCATCATTGGCGAATGACTTCGCTAGTTGCATGTTATACCCAAAGATAGGAGGATTGGATATGAGGATAGATTGGTTGGAGGCCTTTCGGCAAACAGCGGAAACTAAGAGTTTAACGAAAGCCAGCGAATCCTTGCATATTAGTCAGCCTGCGTTAAGCAAGCAAATCCGCAATTTGGAAGTCGAATTGGGAGCGCAATTATTGAAGCGTTCGTCCACAGGCGTGACGCTGACGCCCGCTGGCCTTATCTTGCTCGAAAAAAGCAAAATTATTACGAACGAAGTGAACACGATGCGACGCGAAATTGCGCTTATTCAAGACGAGGGCAAGGTCGATCTGACGATAGGTTCTTGGCCAAGCATCGCAACGATCTATCTGCCCGGTCGAATTGCAGGCAATCAGCAGTCCAAAACCAAATTGGAGATTAAAGTTCGCGTATTCTATTGTTTTTTCGACTTGCTGACTAATATTGAAAGCGGCGTGCTTGACGCCGCTTTATTCGATGACAGTTGCGTGCAGCACTCGTTATACACGACCCCTGTTTTTACGGAGGCATTCTTCCTGTTTGTTAACGTTAACCATCCTATATTCGGTCAAATAGAAGAAGTATCGTTCGATGAAATCAAGAATGAAACCTTTGTGATGTTGCCTGAAGGTTGCGACATACGGATGTTGATCGACAAGGAATTTTCCTCCAGAGGCGAAGTAATGAACGTGGCGTTAGAGATTGAATTGGGACAAAGCATTCTTGGTTTCATACATGCCAGTTTGGGGATATCCATTCTGCCGGAAATCTTTATCACCCAGATGAAAAACACAATAAAAGCGATTCCCATTTCGGATTTCCGCCTGTCCCGTCAAATCTCCGCCGTTTCACGCGAAGAATCCGTCAATAGGCTGTTGTTAGACTTTATTTAATTTACGATATGGCTCCAAATTGGCACTGCTGCCAGCAGTGCTTATTTTCTTATTTAGATGGAGAACTAAATAGGCAGCAGGGGGGGATAAAGGACATGAATTCATTTCAAATTCACAATCCGACTAAACTCATTTTTGGAAAAGGTTGCTTGAGCAGCATACCGTCCGAACTTTCGGCTTATGGCACGCGAGTACTTCTTCTATACGGCGGAGGGAGCATCATACGAAATGGCTTATACTATCAAGTCATTGATCAACTAAAAGAACTTAACGCATCCATAGTAGAGTTCGGAGGTGTCGAACCTAATCCGCGGCTTACTACGGTTTATAGAGGTATACAACTGATTAAAGAATACAAGCTGGATATCATTCTGGCCGTCGGGGGAGGCAGCGTTATCGACTGCGCGAAAGCTATAGCGGCCGGATCACTATATGAAGGCGATGTTTGGGATATCGTTATAGGTAAAGTAACGCCGGTAACGGCTTTGCCGATCGGGACCGTGTTGACATTAGCGGCGACCGGTTCCGAAATGAACGGTAACTCGGTTATTACGAATTGGGAAAAAAATTGCAAGCGTTACTTTAGTTCAATCCATGTTTATCCGAAATTCAGCATTCTGGATCCTGAATGGACGTTTTCCGTTCCTCGCGATCAAACGGTGTACGGTATCGTGGACATTATGTCTCATGTTTTTGAACAATATTTCCACGCCGCCGAAAGTGCGCCTTTGCAAGAACGGATTGGCGAAGCCATCCTGCGAACGGTTATGGAGACTGCGCCGATGCTTGTTAACGATCTGAACAATTATGATTACCGTGCAACCATGTTGCTAAACGGCACGCATGCACTAAACGGGTTATTGGCGATGGGTGAACGTACCGATTGGGCGACGCACGAAATCGAACAAGCCGTCTCGGCCATTTACGATATTCCGCATGGCGGCGGATTGGCGATCCTATTCCCGAACTGGATGGAGCATGTTGCAACGACCAAGCCAGAGAAAATTGCGCAATTAGGCGTAAGGGTATTCAATCTTGCGAAAGAAGGCAAGTCCGATACGCAGCTAGCCGGGGAAACAATCGCAAGACTGAGAACATTTTGGACTTCAATCGGCGCCCCGGCATCGCTTTCCGATTATGACATCGACGACAAGGAAATCGATTTAATGGTAGAAAGCGCCATGGCCGCTCCGACGATCGGCAGTTATGTGCCCTTAATGGCCGACGATGTTCGTGCCATATTGCGAAAGTCACTTTAACGAAGAACTCCCTACTGATGTTTTTCAGTTCATACCCTTTAGTTATGACCCTCCTAACATAACGGTAGTACAAATCGAGATTTCGCGATGCTAGAGTATGTCTACAGCAAATGAATTCTTTTGTTGTAATAAACAAATTTATATCTAGTTCTTCATTTCGTAATTTGTTGTAAATGCGAGGAGGCCTTAAACTAATAAAGCTCAGATTTCATAGTGAATTCTAATCATAAGGGGATAGATGAATGATGAAACATTTATTTAACGACTTTCAATTAAAAAGCCTGCAACTGAGAAACCGCATCGTCATGCCGCCGATGTGCCAATATGCCGTCAAGGGCAAAGATGGAATCGCAACGGAGTGGCATTATATGCACTATGTAAGCCGCGCCATTGGCGGCGCTGGGCTGATCATCATCGAGATGACGGATGTCGAGCCGGATGGCCGCATTTCTGATTTCGATTTGGGCTTGTGGTCGGACGAACATATTGCGCCGCTTAAACGCATCGTTGATGCTTGCCATCAGCACGGCGCCAAAGTGGGAATTCAGATCGCCCATGCGGGACGCAAAGCAGAGGACGCCGAAGTGCCCGTCGCCCCCTCGGCGATTCCGTACGACGAGAAGTCCAAAAACCCGAGAGAACTGTCGACCGATGAAACGAAGGCCATGGTGGAGAAGTTCCAGCTCGCAGCTGAACGCGCCATTAAAGCCGGCTTCGATACGATCGAGCTTCACGGAGCTCACGGGTATTTGATTCATCAGTTCCAATCGGCGTATACGAATAAACGACAAGACGAATACGGCAAAGACTTGACCTTGTTCGGTCGCGAGGTTATCCATGCCGTAAAAAGCGTAATGCCAGAAAACATGCCGCTTATTATGCGGATCACTGCTAAAGAATATGTCGAGGGCGGCTATGGAATCGAAGAAAGCATTGCTTTCTCGAAGGCTTACCGCGATGCCGGCGTAGACATGTTCCATGTAAGCTCCGGCGGCGAAGGCCCAATTCTCGCTCACGGTAGGCCCGGCACGCACGTCGCGTATCAAGTGCCGATGGCAAGAGCCATCAAGCAAGCGCTGGACGTACCCGTCATATCTGTCGGCAGACTGGACGAGCCTTCGCTCGCGAATGCCGTTATCGGCAACGAAGATGCGGATCTCGTGGCGGTCGGTCGCGGGATGCTGCGCAACCCGTATTGGTCCCTCGAAGCGGCAACGAGGCTCGGCAAAGAGACGACTATTCCTGGCGTGTACGGCATCGGCTTCAAAGACTTGAATCGCTAATACATTTAATAAGCAAGAGGGGAAGAGCTGCATGAAGACATTCCAATTTCATAATCCGACGAAACTATTGTTCGGCAAAGGCATGCTTAGTAAGATAAAAGAGGAAATTCCTGCATATGGGAAACGGGTGCTTGTTGTCTACGGCGGGGGTAGCATCAAACGCAGCGGGCTGTATGATCAAGTCATGGTTCATTTGAAGGAAATCGGCGCTTTCGTCGCCGAGCTGAGCGGCGTCGAGCCGAACCCGCGATTAACGACCGTTAATAAAGGCATCGCCCTGATCAAAGAAAACAACCTCGACTTCATTCTCGCGGTCGGCGGAGGTAGCGTCATCGATTGCGCCAAAGCGATCGCGGCCGGTTCGCGCTACGACGGCGACGTGTGGGATATCGTCACGGGTAAGGCGTCGGCATCTTCAGCCATGCCGATTGGAACGGTACTGACCTTGGCGGCGACCGGCTCTGAAATGAACGGGAATTCAGTCATTACGAATTGGGAAACGAATAGCAAACGCGCGTTCAATTCCATTCACGTGTATCCGAGGTTCAGCATTTTGGATCCCGAACTCACGTATACCGTTCCCCTTGATCAAACGATTTACGGAATCGTCGATATTATGTCGCATGTCTTCGAGCAATATTTCCATGCATCCTCGAACGCGCCGCTACAGGAGCGGATAGGCGAAGCCATCTTGCAGTCCGTTATCGTAACGGCGCCTAAGCTAGTTAAGGACTTGCACAATTACGAGAATCGAGAAACCATGATGCTGAATGGCACGCTCGCCTTGAACGGCATCACGGCAATGGGCGTGCAAGCAGACTGGGCTACGCATGACATTGAACACGCCGTCTCGGCCGTTCATGATATTCCGCACGGCGGCGGACTGGCTATTCTGTTCCCGCGTTGGATGGAGCATGTTGCGGGAAGCAAGCCGTACAAGATTGCGCAGCTCGGCGTGCGAGTGTTCAAGCTCGATCCGACAGGCAAATCCGACTCGCTGCTGGCTATGGAAACGATTACCTCGTTAAAGCAATTCTGGTCGTCGATCGGAGCTCCGACATCTCTTTCTTACTATGAAATAGACCACAAAGAAATCGAGCTGATGGCTGATCGAGCCATGGTTGCTCCGACGATCGGAAGTTACGTCCCCTTGAATAAGGAAGATGTAAAAAGTATTCTTCAAAGATCCTTGTAAAGGCGAACCCATATAGTGTGGTCAGATCGTCGAGAATCACTGCTGCCGGCAGTGATTCTTTTTCCTATTTACTAGAATAAAGCAACAAATATCAGCGCAAAATATGCAGTGAATTTATGGAATGGGGTGGAAAACGACGTGGAGCCAAGCATTCCTGTGGATGTGAGCGAGAGCATTGATATCAATCATGATGCGATGCGTTACATTTTCCATAATTGCGCCGATGTCGTATTTCGACCGCTTAAACTTTCTGATCAATCGAATATTCTTCTCGTTTATATTGAAGAATTAACGGATTCTGACAAATTGGAACAGATTATTACGGCATGTATGATCAATCGCGATTTCAACCGACTGACACAATATAAAAGCGTAATTATCTTTGCGGAAATCGCAGCAAAAGTCCTAAAAGGAAGTACTGCCATCTTTATAGACGGTAAACCCTTTGCTTATTTAGCGGATCTAACGGCCTTCAAACAACGCGCAATCGATGAACCTTCAAACGAAGCATCCATTCGAGGCCCGCGCGAGGGTTTCACCGAAGATTTAAAAACGAATTTAAGCATGATTCGAAGAAAAATAAGCAATTCCAATCTTAAGTTCGAAAATCATCAAGCGGGAGAATTGACCCATACATCGTTTGTCGTTGCATACATCGAAGATAGGGTTAAACCGGAATTGCTTCAGGAAGTCAGGTCAAGACTTCAATCCTTCCAAACGAATCAACTGCTGGATTCGGGTTATATCGAAGAATTTATTGAGGACAAGTCCTTATCCTTATTCCCGCAAATCCAAAATACGGAACGTCCGGACACAGTGTCCTCCGGCTTATTGGAAGGGAAAGTGGCCATTATCGTTGACGGTTCCCCGAACGCGCTGGTGTTGCCAATGACATTCTGGGCAGGTTTTCAAGCAGCGGAAGACCATTATGAACGTTTCATATACGTATCCGCAGTCAGACTTTTACGATTACTATTGGCCGTTTTGTCGTGCCTGCTTCCATCCATTTATGTTGCGCTTACGACCTTCCATCCTCAGATGATCCCGCTTGCGCTGATGCTTAGCATTTCGGCGTCTAGAGAAGGAATTCCGTTTCCGACGGTCATCGAAACTTTGATAATGGAGCTTATGTTCGAAGGATTACGGGAAGCCGGTCTTCGGTTGCCCAAAGCCATCGGATCAGCCGTAAGCATCGTAGGTGCGCTGGTTATTGGGGAAGCGGCCGTTCAAGCAGGATTTATATCCGCTCCCATCGTGATGATCGTAGCGGGTACCGGGATTGCTTCGTTCGCTTTTCCTAGCTATAGTTTGGCATTACCTTTTCGCATTCTGCGATTTCCGCTGCTGATTTCAGGAGGATGCCTGGGCCTGTACGGTGTCGCGATCGGGATTATGTTCATCTTAATTCATCTTGTGACGCTTAAGTCATTCGGCACTCCTTATTTAAAACCGATTGCGCCTATTGGGCCAAAATTTTGGAAGGATACGCTAATACGAATGAATAAACGGTACGTATCGGCACAACGAAAACAATGAAGAAAATCAGGTACATCGTCATTCTTCTGATTCAGTCCATGATGCTCACCGGATGCTGGGATAGAAATGAAATCAACGACTACGCATTCTGGATAGGAACCGCCTTAGATATAACGGAAGGCGGGAAACTTCAAAAAAGCGCGCAAATCGCGGTTCCCGCAGATTTCAAGAGTATCAAGGGAAGCGGGGGAAACAATCAGAGGGCAAACATTGTACTAACGGCGACTGGATCGTCAATCGTTGATTTGACTCAGCAAATTCAAGATAAGCTGCCCCGTAGAGTTTTCCTTGGACATCGCAGGTCTATTTTTATCGGAGAAAAATTGGCACGAAAAGGGCTAGTCGATGTTATGGATCAATTTACGCGAAATACCGATACTCGATTGCGGACGGATATATTCGTCGTGAATAACGGAGAAGGAAAAGATTTATTGAATATTAACAGTCCGTTCAATCAGTTTTCAGCGATCGTAGCTGTTGATCAAGACCGATTTTGTCGCTTAGGAGACACGGCCTTACGAGATGTCTTAATCGATGCAGCGCGGGACGGCATTCGCCCTTCCATGCCGATGGTCGAGATTTCGCCTAAGAATAAGCAAGAGAAAGAAAAAATATTCGATGTCAGATCCGTCGCCATTTTTAACAAAGAATTAGAGATGGTCGGGGAAGTGAGCGGGAGAGAATCTCTGGATTTATTTTGGGTCAAAGGAGTATTGAAAAATCAATTCGTGACGGAAAAGATGGAGGAAGGCACCATAGCGTTATACGAAGCCAACTTAAAAAAAACCATTCGAACTAAATTCGATGGTAATAAGCTGAAAGCTAATGTGAAACTAGCGGGAACCGGGCGGGTGCTTGAAAATAATTCGGACATTGATCTTTCCGTCACGACCGAACGTATTCGGGTAGAAAAAAAGCTAAATGAAATAAAAGCAAAAAGAGTAGAAGAAACAATAAAGAAGCTGCAGCTTCAATATGGTCAGGACGTGTTCGGAATCGGCGAAGAATTTCACAGAGAACATCCTTATCGCTGGAAAGAACTTCGGAAAAATTGGGATCAATTATTCCCGACGGTTGAAGTGACGGTCGATGTCAAATTGAATATTCAGAGTACGGGAGATATTCGCAAGCGAATTATAAGAAAAGGAGGAACAGAATGAAAATTACAACGTGGCAGTTGTTTTGGATATTTACAACGTTAGAGATTTCGATGTCGATATGGCTAACGATATCGCCAACGATTGAAATCGCGCAGCAAGACGCTTGGATCTCCTTCGCGGTAGCTGGTTTTATTGGTCTGGTCGTAACGTATATTTTTGTTCGAGTAAGTCAACGACACTCTTCCCATACGCTGGTAGAGTTTGCTCAAAAGCTATTTGGAAAGTGGATCGGAAAGATAATTAGTCTGATGTATATCGTGGTATGGTATTCCGTATGTGCCGATATATTACGAATATTTTCGTTATTCATTAAGCAAATTCTATTCCACGATACGCCGGTGTGGATAATCTCGGGTCTGATGATGGCGGCAATGGTTTACATAAACTTCGCGGGCAGCGTCGAAGCGATTGCCCGTTTCAGCGAAATAGCCGGACCTATGCTTCTGATCGGAATTGTCATTACGTTTGCGTTAAATATACCCAACTTGCATCCATCGCTTCTTTTACCGGTATATGCGGATTCGGGAGTCATGCCCATTTTGAAGGGATCATTCGTAAATGCGTCCTTCCTGGGGGAATCCATGATGTTGATGATGTTAACGCCTTTTATCGCAAAGCCGGAAAAGCTGCTTAAACCGCTACTGTTGGCTATTTGCATCCCGTCGTTGCTAGGAATTATTGCAGCAATGATGGTCATTTCAACGTTCGGTTCAACTATTGGATCGAGCATGTATTTCCCGTATTTCGGTATGGTTCGATTTATTAATTACTTAAATTTTGTTCAAAATATGGATGTTTGGATCGTGTTCATCTGGATTTTCAGCGTATTAGTCAAGTTGTCCATTTACTTGTTCATAAACAGCTATGGAACAGCGCAATTATTCGGTATCAAGAAATGGCAGAGATTGATTTTATGGACTGCGCCCGTCATTTTCGCTTTTTCATTAATACCTGCTAACTTCTTTGGGATACTGGATTACGCGAACTTTGTCTGGATTAAATTTATTTTCCCTATTTTCATCATCGGCTTTCCGGTTGTTTTTCTACTAGTCAGTCTTATTAGAGGCCGGTCGATCGCAACATCGTAGGGAATAATTCAGTACCCTTAAGAGCAATCTAAGCATTGGCGCAATGTGTCGCCTATCTAAGACAAGCCAAATGGATATAGGGGGTACCACCAGATGAAAAAAGCTTTGATCCTTTCCGCCGTTCTACTATCATCCGCAATCGCATTGTCCGGATGCATGGAGAAGACGGGAGATGTTGGAAACAAAAATATTCGTCCGAATTCGGTTCGGGGGAACGATATGAAGACAAGGTTCGCTAACGATCAGGATAATGAGCAGAATCGAATGTACGGCGACCAGAAGATTAACAACAACGTTATAGGAATGCACGGCAACTCGCATCTCCAAGCGAACGGCGAGGTTGCAGATAAGATAGCCGCCATTCCGGGCATCGATTCAGCGTTCGTCATGATGACAGATCATAATGCCTACGTCGCGGTGAAGGAAGAAAACGCAAGCAAGCCGGGAGCCAGCGCGGCGCTTACTAACGCACAGAAGGATAAAATCGCGGATCAGGTCAAATCGATGTCACCGTCGGTCGAGAACGTTTACGTCTCGGCAAATGCCGACTTCTTAAGCCGCATGGAAGGCTATGCGAAGGAAGTGAAGGCCGGTCATCCGATCCAAGGCTTTCTTGCCGAGTTCAACGCCTTAGTCGAGCGGGTTTTCCCGGCTCCATCAGGCACTAGAAGTCGCTGATTTCTCCCGCGTGATTCCATTGAAAACGACCAAAGCCGATCCCGAAGGAAATTCTTCGCGTTCGGCTTTTTCTATGTTCGGATAATAAAAGCGCCTATTTTCGCGGACCTCCGCACCACAAGAAAAACCCTTTCATATGATAAAGTTGACTGTATCCCTATACCTTGTAATCACACATTCCCGGGCAAGGAGGGGTGACAAACGTTGAAAGGCAGCGACCATAAAAGCAAATTCCTACTCACCAATCGGGAGCGCGAAGTCTTCGAACTGCTAGTGCAGGATAAGACGACCCGCGACATTGCGCAGCAGTTGTTTATCAGCGAGAAGACGGTCCGCAACCACATCTCGAATGTGATGCAAAAGCTGAATGTCAAAGGTCGTTCGCAAGCGGTTGTCGAGCTGATTAAGCTCGGGGAGCTAAAGATCTAAAGCAGCAAGTCGCATGATCATCGTCGTCGCCGAAAGAACGATGTGGCGCGGGCCTTCTTTTTCGCTTCCTATAAGGTAGCGGGGGAGAAGGCTTTTTGATGCGCGTTTGCCCCGCAGATAAGGTGCAACAAATAACGATCCAGAATACATAATGAAGTTCAATCTTTAGACGTTGTTACAGACAACGAATCATCATACTTCTTCCGGGGGGCATCTAGATGAGTAAAATAGCTTGCGTTACGGGAGCGGATTACGGGCTGGAGTTCGAGCTTGCGGCGGGACTTCTAGAAATGAACGATCAGCCGACCTAAGTGGATTTACTCGGCAATCCACTACCTTGGTAACGGCGCAACTAGGAGAAGTCTACCCACTCATAACGTAAAGGCCGATACCGGCGATGGTGCAGGTATGGGCCTTTACGTTTTCTAGGCGACGCTGTTACGGTGCGGCAACGTGACTTGAATCGTCGTGCCGTTTTCCTTGCAGGAGTCGATAACCATAAATCCTTTATAGTGCTGAACTCTTTCCTGCACGATGGCGAGCCCAAGCCCGGAATGACCGGATTTCTTGGTCGTATAGCCGGGCAGCGTGAGCTTTCGTATTTCCGTTTCCGATAAAAGCCTTCCTTGATTACGGACTCCGATTTGCATTTGCCCCGCCACGACTTGAATGGAGAGATGGACAAATCGACGTTCGGACGGAAGAGTGTCGCTTTCATCGAAAGCGTTGTCGACGAGATTCCCCATGATTTTTACCATATCGATAGACTTGATCGATGCTTCGATGTCCAAGCCTTGCGGGATATCGTAAGTAAAGGAAATATTGCGAGTAATGGCGATTTCCATCTTCGCCTGAATGAAAGCGGCGAGCGCTGGAGAAGAATGGAATAGGATCTCGCTGAAAGTATGGGCTTCGGTGACGATTTCATCCATGTAAACTTTTAATCGATCCAGCTTATTCATTTTTAGCATCGAGCTCATAACCTGCACATGATTTAGAAAGTCGTGCCTCTGCCCGCGAATGGAGGTAAGCATCTTTCCTAGCTCGCTTACGTACACGTCTTGCGTCTGGCGAACGGCTTCCTTCTGAGTTCGCACGAGAAGCCGAAGAGTAAAAAAGAATGCGCAGAAGGTTAGGCAAACTAAGAAATAAATGAGAAATTTGAAGGTCGTATCCGTATATCCATTCTTATTTTCATTTCGGATGACAAATAGAACGCCAAGCAGGAAAGTTTGGAAGAACGTCAGAATTAATATTACTTTCATTCTGGTTTGATTCAGATTCAATAAATATTGATATAATTGACGAAAAAACCTAAAGCGTCTTTTCTCCATGTAACGAGATAGGAAATAAAGCAACAAGAAAACTGGCATGAAAACGGATAGCAACCGCGGAAGATGATTCAGGAACATATCCTTATGGGGATCCAGTCCGTAGATCACCTCGATCAGCATGGCGCAAGTCAACTCTACGAGCATGACTAAGATAGAAAAGCTGAAATATAGGATGATTATTTTCTTATATCCGAACGACCGAAATAACCAGTAGAAGATGATCAAGGTCAAAATGAAGTAGCTCACCAAGTGGATTAGCGGCTGAATGTGCAAAATATCCAAATCGACGAGAATCGAACTCAAGACGCCGAAGAGAACGATTTTTCTTTCGAACAAACTGGGTTTGAATCTCCATATAGCTAAAGTAAACCGCAAGTGTACGTAGGCTTGAGGGATGGACAGCAGCAGGAGTATTTGAAAATAGCCGATGATAAGATCCAAGAGCAGCACTCCCAATATGTCGAATATAGTCGAAAATATGGAATAATATGTCGTAGCATTCATCCTCTACTTTACTGTTTTTTTTGAAACTTTGGAATAGCGCGATTTGCTTAATATTTAAAGATTGGATAAAGCCAACAGGAAAGAGGTAGGCGCATGCCGACGGGAAACGAAAATAGTCCGAACGAATTGACGAAACACGAACAACTGCTTCAATATATCCGAGAGCTCCCGATCGGCACGAAAATTCCCGTACGTCAGATGGCCAAGGAGCGCGGAGTGTCGGACGGAACGGCATATCGCGCGCTTAAGGAGGCCGAGCAATTGGGCTTGGTCAGCACGAAGGAGAGAATCGGAACCGTACGGGTGGACAAGAAAAGGAGAACGAATCCGGAGCAGCTGACTTTCGCCGAAGTACTGGATATCGTTCAGGGAAGCTTGTTGGGCGGAGAAGAAGGCTTGGAGAAAACGCTGCATAAGTTCGTTATCGGAGCGATGGAGCTGGGCGAGATGATCGGTTATATCGACGCAGGGAGCTTATTAATCGTAGGTAACCGGGAAAATGCCCATCGTATCGCGTTGGAGCAAGGCGCGGGCGTTCTGGTAACCGGGGGATTCGGCACGAGCGAGGAAGTGAAGGAGCTCGCGAACGAGCGGAAGCTTCCGATATTGAACTGCAAGCATGACACGTTTACCGTGGCTTCGATGATCAACAGAGCCATGTACGATCGGCTGATCAAAAGAAAGATTATGATCATCGCCGATTTGATGGAGCCGTCGTCGCGTACGGGGCTGCTTAAGCAATCTTCGGAAGTTGCCGATTTCCTGAAATTAAGCGCTGAGACGGGAAGCAGCCGCTTTCCGATTACCGACGAATGGAACCGGGTCGTAGGGATGATTACGTCGAAAGACGTTGTCGGTTCGCCGTCGGGTCAAGCGTTGGACAAGCTGATGACTCGTAGGCCGATGACGGTGACGCTGAATACGCCCGTCGCTTCGGCGGCGCACCGCATGGTATCGGAAGGAATCGAATTGTTGCCCGTCGTCGATAGGCAACGGAAGCTGGTAGGCGCGATCAGCAGAGGGGAAGTGCTGCGGGCAATGCAATTCGCGAATCGTCCCGCCCATTTGGGCGAAACGTTCGATGCCCTGATGTGGGGCGCGTTCGCGGAGCAACGCGACTCGGAGAGCAGACTGTTCTTTACGGGACTGGCCACGCCGCAGATGTCGGGTCCTCTGGGGACGGTTTCGGAAGGGGTGCTCACCTCGCTGATGCAGCAAGCGGCTAGCCGGGCGGTCGAAGATTTGCGGAAGAGGGAGCATGTTCTGGACAACATGACGACCTATTTTCTACGTACCGTTCCGGTCGACGCAACGATCTCTCTCGTTCCTAATATTATCGAAGCTAGCCGTAGGTACGTGAAAGTGGAGGTGCAGGCCGTCCAGGACGGAGAAGTCGTAGCGAAGGCGATGCTTACCGCGCAGACGATCGATCCGGCCTAAGCTCCGAGGCTTCGATGTGCGTCGTTTAGCGCTGCAAGCGACTGAAGTGCGAGTGGTTACGCATGCCGGCGAACAGGTTAAACAAGCCGAGCAGGAAGAATAGAGCTCCGATAACGACGCGAATGGATGAGCCGCTAAATAGGAACATCTGGATGATGGCGATGAACACGAGCATGAGTCCCATGCTGATATTCATGCGGGAAGCGTACAATCCGCGCAGTCGGCCGTCCGCGGACCTGCGGGATCGGAAGCTATAGAGGGCGGAGAATACGCAAGTTACGATAATCAGGGCGCCGAACACCCATTGCAACGCGTTGACCATGACGGGAAGCACTCCTTATAGGGGTAGTTAACGCCATATATTGTAACACAAAGGGGACGTGACGCGCTCGCGTTGGCCGGCGTTTAATTCCGCCCGCGGCCGGCAACCCGAGCTGAATTAACGAAGAAAGCTTGTTAATTCCGCTCGCGGCAGACGGACCGAGCTGAAATAACGAAGAAAGCTCGTTAATTCCGCCCGCGGCAGACGGACCGAGCTGAAATAACGAAGAAAGCTCGTTAATTCCGCCTGCCGCCGCCGGCGAGGGCCATGGCCAGCTAGCGAGAACCGGCCTCATTTCCGCAAATGGACCTTCGCTTCCGCCCACACTTGCAGCACGCCGTCCACCACGAGTATCGTTTTGATATTTACCTCGTAATCCTTGCTTTGGATATCGTCATAGATCTTGCTGCCAAGCAGCCTCCGGGCAATCACCGCATCCGAGTTAATAACGTAGATGCTCCTGCCGAGGAAAATATCCAAATCACCCCTTACCTTCTTCTTAAGCTCCGTCTCCGTGAGGATGTCGAGCTTATTCTCTTCCTTCCCTTGCTGGAAAATAATCTTGATATTGTGGAGGACGTTCTCCTTTCGTATCTGCTGAGCCAGCTGCAATTCCGTCCTCATCGTCTCAAGCTGATCTTTCAATTGGTAGTTTTCCTGAATAACGTTCTCGACGACCAGATTGCTCAAAGCGCTGTAAACCGCGCTGCCTACGACCATGCCGCATACGAAGAAAGCCGCGACTTGCATGAACTTCCCGAATCTGTGGAAGGAGGGTATTCTCATTTCGTCTCACCCTCCGTTTCGACACATCCATTGAACGAGTTCCGTACCCAGATGCGCGCCTAGAAAGGCAAACAGAATATAACCGATCTGATGCAAGGCCGGCGATAGATAACCTTCTATCATGTGCGATTCTATCACCCGAATGGGATCGATCGTGCCGCCTACCGCCGCGACGAGCGCCCATATTTTCAAATTGCCCGCGACTTGCAGCATCTTAACCTTAGGCGGCATCATCAAGAACACGGATCCCATGCCCGCGAGCAAAGCCCCGCCCAACACGACTCCAAAAGCGATGAAGAAGCTGAATGCCGCTTTAGTAAAGAAATCGTCCATTCCGTTCCCTCCCTCGTGCTATCCAACAGTCAACGAACGCGATGTCTCCGATTATCGTCACATCGGCATCGACGCGATCAATCCAGCAGCGCTACATCATCTACCTTACATATGTATGGGACGGGTCTACCCCCTTATGATACAATTGATAAAAGAGAGTTTTAACGGAAAAGAAGGGATACTCATGTGCGATTTCGTTCATCTTCACGTTCATAGCGAATATAGCCTGCTCGACGGCGCGGCTCGAATTAAGGAGATGGTAGCCAAGGCGGCGGAGCTCGGCATGAAGTCGCTTGCCCTTACGGATCACGGCGTCATGTACGGCGCCATTCCTTTCTATAAAGCATGCCTCGAGCAAGGCATTAAGCCGATCATCGGCATGGAAGCATACATCACGGCCGGATCGCGGCACGATAAGCAATCCCGCAAGGAACAGCCTACTTATCACTTAACGCTGCTCGCGAAGAACGAGACGGGTTACCGCAATTTAATGAAGCTTACTTCGATCGGTCACCTGGAAGGCTTCTACTACAGGCCAAGAATAGATTTCGAGGCGCTGACGGAGCTCGCGGAAGGGATCGTCTGCCTGAGCGGTTGCTTGAGCAGCGAGCTATCCCGCCAGTTGATGGACGATCAATACGAAGAAGCGAAAGCGACGGCCGTTAAATATCGCGAATTGTTCGGAGAAGACTACTATCTGGAAATTCAGGATCACGGCATTCTGGAGCAGAAGAAGGTGACGGCCGGCGTCATCAAGCTATCCGAGGAGCTGGGCATCCCGTTAGCCGCGACCAACGATTCGCACTACATCGGCGAGGACGACCATTCCTTGCAGGACGTGCTGCTATGCATCGGAACCGGCAAGACGATCGACGATCCGGAACGTTTCAAGATTTCGACGAACCAGCTTTTCCTGAAGAGCGGCGACGACATGGCCGCCCTGTTCCGGCACGTCCCCGAAGCAATAGCCAATACGGTGAAAATAGCGGACGGCATCTCGTTGGAGCTAGAGTTCGGAAAGCATATATTACCCGAGTTCTCCCCTTTACCTCTTGGAAGCTCAGCCGCCGCTCACCTCCATGAGCTTTGCGGGAAAGGGCTGCTGGATCGATATCAAATCTTGCCGGAATGGCAGGACGAGACTTTCCGCAAGATCGCGGAGGATCGGCTTCGGTACGAGCTGCGCGTCATCGGGGAGATGGGCTTCGACGATTACTTCCTGATCGTCTGGGATTTTATTCGCTTCGCGCATGAGCAAGGAATCGTGACCGGGCCCGGCCGGGGCTCGTCCGCGGGAAGCTTGGTTGCGTACGTGCTGAAAATAACCGACGTGGATCCGCTAAAGCACAAGCTGCTATTCGAGCGGTTCCTGAACCCCGAACGGATCAGCATGCCCGATATCGATATCGACTTCAGCGACGAACGTCGCGAAGAGGTCATCCGCTACGTCGTGGGGAAATACGGGACCGAGCACGTCGCCCAGATCATCACGTTCGGAACGTTGGCCGCGAGAGCCGCGGTAAGGGACGTCGGCAGAGTGCTTAACCTGCCATACGGAGAGGTCGACAAGGCGGCGAAGCTGATTCCCGCGGCTCCCGGAATGTCCATTGAGCGGGCGGTGAAAGAGAGCTCCGAATTCCGCGCTTTGGCGGAAGGAAGCACGCCGACGGCGGAGCTTATCGCGATGGCCAGACGCGTGGAGGGGATGCCGCGCCATGCGTCGACGCATGCGGCCGGCGTCGTCATTTCATCGAATCCGCTAACCGATTACGTCCCGTTGCAGGAAGGCACGGACGGAGTTCCGCTAACGCAATATTCGATGGAAAACTTGGAAGCCGTCGGACTGCTTAAGATGGACTTTCTTGGTTTGCGGACCTTGTCCATTATCGAGCGGTCGTTAGCCACGATCCGGGAGCAAACCGGACGGGAGTTTCGTTGGGAGGAAGTTTCCTACGAGGACGGGCCGACTTACGACCTGATGGGACGCGGAGACACGACCGGGGTTTTCCAGTTGGAGTCTACGGGAATGCGCCGAGTTCTTAAGGACATGAAGCCGACGTCGTTCGAGGACGTCATTTCCGTGCTTGCGTTATTCCGCCCCGGCCCGATGGAATTCATTCCCCAATTCATCAAGGCCAAGCATGGTTTGGTGGAGGTCGAATATCCGCATCCCAAGCTGAAGGAGATTTTATCCGACACGTACGGCATTATCGTCTATCAAGAGCAGATCATGCAGATCGCGTCCACGATGGCTGGATTCTCGCTTGGCGAAGCAGATTTATTAAGACGTGCCGTTAGTAAAAAGAAGCGGGAGGTGCTGGACGAGCAAAGGAAGTTTTTCGTCGCCGGCAGCTTGAAGCTCGGCTATAGCGAAGAAGAAGCCAATAACGTCTACGATCTTATCGTCCGGTTCGCCGATTACGGTTTTCCGAGGGCTCATGCCGCCGCGTATGCCGTGCTTGCGTTTCAAACCGCCTATCTGAAGGCGCATTATCCGATCGCTTTTATGGCATCGATGCTGACGGCGGTCGTCGGTAATCAACGGAAGACGGCGGAGTACGTGGATGAATGCCGTCGGATGGGAATCGCGGTATTACCGCCCGACGTCAACGAGAGCGGCGTTCTGTTCACGCCGATTGCGGCTGTAACGGGAGGGATGGAGGACACGAAGGGCGCGATCCGCTTCGGATTGGCGGGCGTTAAGAACGTCGGCACGCAGGCGATCGAGAGTATGCTGCGGGAACGGCAGGAAAGCCCGTTCGAGAGCTTGAGCGATTTCTGCAGGCGGATCGATCCGCGCGTGTGCAACAAGCGGGTGATCGAATCGCTCGTGCAGGCTGGCGCTTTGGAATCGTTGCCGGGGCATCGCTCGCAGCAGCTTGCCGCTTTGGAACCGACGCTTGCGGCGGCTGCCAGCTGGCGCAAGGAACGGGAGGAGCTCCAGATCGAGCTGTTCGACTTCGCGGAGTCGCCGAATTGGAACGTGGACTTGCCCGCCGTTCCTCCTTACACCCAGACTCAGATGCTGGAGCTAGAGAGAGAGCTGATGGGATTTTACCTATCGGGCCATCCGCTTGACGCGTTCGATGGATTGATGGAGGAATTGAGGATAGAACGACTCGTGGACATCACGGATATGCCGGATGGGGCGACGGTATTTACTTCGGGAATGATCGTATCCCTGAAGCCCTTCGTTACGAAGAAAGGCCAGACGATGGCTTTCTTGGAAATGGAGGACCGCATCATGGGAGCGGAGCTTGTCGCATTCCCTACCGTGTGGGCCAAAGCGGCGGCGATCTCCAAGAAGGGCTCGCTTATTCTCGTTAGAGCCAAGGTGCAGCAGGGGGACGAGGATTACAAGCTGCTCGCGGACGACATCGTTCCGTTGGATTCTCCGGACTTGAAGCAACAGGTCGAACGCTTGCGGAGAATCGGCCAGGCAGGGCGTTCCGGTGGCGGCTACGGCGGCAATCGATCCGGGCCTGGAGCTGCGGCGGTCACCGCGTTAAACGGATTTGGAACGGCTACGGTTACGGCGTCGGCCTCGACCGGATCAACCGCCGGATCGCGATCGAGGTTGTCGGCCGAATCGATTAAATCAACCGATGCCCAGGTTGAACGGGTTTACGTTCGCATCGACGCTCCGCATGAACAGCCGGCTACTCTAATTCGGCTTAAGCTGCTTCTGAAGGCGCACCCGGGCGATTTCCCGACCGTGCTCCGGTATGAACGGGAACGTCGAACCGTCGCGTTGAGCGATGATTACAAAGTGAGCCCTACAGTCGAGCTCATCTCGGAGATGGAGAAGCTGCTCGGCGAGGGAAGCATTCGGGTGAAGTAAATTTTGACTCTAGCCGGAAGGAAAATAACTTTTAACGTCGAAGCGATATAATTGCAGACTTGTATCCAGCAGAGGAGCTGACCGAATTGTTTTTGCACTTTCTACAATCGAAGGAACATAAAGAAGCTTTTCTGGATTTGGCGCATATCGTCGCGAACGCGGACGGGTTCGTTAACGGGAACGAGATGAGATATTTAAGATCCTTTATGACCGAAATGGGCATAGAAAACGGAGTAAAGCCGGTTTCCGCGAAAAAGGAGCTTTCCGAAATTATCGGCGGGATTAAAGACGAACAGGTCAAGAACATCTTTTTCGCCGAAATTCTTTTGTTGGTATTCGCGGACGGAGATTACAGCGACGATGAAAAGCAGATCGTGAAGGACATGAAAGAGTTGTTCGGCTTCTCGGAGGAAACGTATATGACATTCAAAAATTGGGTCATCCGCCTGGATAAGCTTAAGGTAGAAGGAATAAAGCTGATACTGGACCCGTCCGCAATGAAATAAGGAATCGAATTCAAGTCCCGCATGCGAGCGTAACGACTCCTTGCGGTTTTTTTCTGTTTTTCCGAGTTGGAGAATACGTTAACGGATATGAAAAGACCAGCAAAGACATAAGATTCCGCTATCGCCGCCGTTTGCAACATTATAAAGTAGAGCAGTATGGCCGGGGAAACGAAGGCTATCGGCGACGGGAAGTGAAAATGGCGATATTCCTCTCTCGTTCGCTCGCGTCTATCGAATTATAATGAGGAAGAATTAGGTTGACGGAACGTATTCTCCCTCGTGAAAGGGGTATCGCAGTGGAAGAAAACAGGAAGTGGCTAGCCAAGTGGATATGGCTGGATAATGAGCATGCGACCGGAACGAAGCAGGAGAGGGTGTACGCTCGCAGAACTTTCCAAGTAACCGACCCGGCCGAAGTCGACTTGACGATCGACGTTTCCGCGGATAGCCGGTACAGGCTTTACTTGAACGGCAGTTGGGTTTCGAGCGGTCCTTGCAAAGGGAACGGATGGAACCACTATTACGAGAAAATCGATTTAACGCCATATTTGGTGCCCGGCATTAACGTTATAGCTGCGGTCGTCCTGCACTTTCCGATCGTGGTCAACGGGAATTCGGGAGAGGTGGGACCGGCATCCGTCTGGCGCTCCGACCGAGGCGGCCTGTTAGTGGAAGGGGCGTTAATCGGCAAAGACGGCCGAATCGTCGAAGAGCTTCATACGAATCAAGCTTGGAAAATGAAGACGGACGATGCCGTGAGCATACGTAAAGAAACGGGAACTTTGTTCGTTGGAGGCACGGAAGAGGTGGACGGAGGGCGGCTTCCGCATGGCTGGCGTCTACCCGGTTACAACGATTCGGGCTGGAGTCGTCCGGATCGGATCATGGATACCCACGATCTCTTATACGGGGGGCTTACCCCTTGGCAATTGACGCCGCGGACGTTGCCCCCGTTGAGCGAAACGGACAAGTTCGTCCAACGGGTCATTCGTTCGAATTTGCCGGGTAACCGAGAATATTCGAAGCAGATCGGGTTATCCGCGGAAGGTTTGTTTCCGCTGGTCCTCCCGGCGAACTCGTCGGGATGGGCGGAGCTAGACCTGGGCCGCATGACGGTCGGTTATCCGATCGTATCGCTGAGCGAAGGGAAGGGCGCCCGCCTCAAGCTGCTCTATTCGGAAGCGTATGAATACGAGCAGAACGATGGGAAAAGGAACTGGCAAAGAAGGCAAGTCAGGGATGATCCGGAAGGCAAGGTACTACTGGGCAACGAAGACGAATACTCGGTGGGCGGATACGGAACGAGGTCGAAGCCGGAAGAGTACGAGCCGCTAGCCGTTCGCGCGGGCAGGTTCGTCAGGCTTTCCTGGTCGGTTGCCGATGAGCCGCTCGAGATAGGCAACCTGATCTGGAGGGAGGTCGGATATCCGCTCGACGTTCGAGCCAGCGTTCAAAGCTCCGATCCGTTATGGCAGCCGATGTGGGACATTAGCTTGAACACGCTCATGCGTTGCATGCACGATACTTACGAGGACACTCCCTATTACGAGCAAATGCAATACGTCATGGATGCCCGATTGCAGGCGTTGTTTACTTTCCAAGTGAGCGCGGACGACAGGCTGGCGAGGAAGACGATCCACGACTACCACGGCTCCTTGCTTCCGACGGGAATGCTTCAGAGCCGGTATCCGTCCGTCAACGCCCAGATCATTCCCGGATTCTCTCTATACTGGATCATGATGGTGCAGGATCATTACCGTTATTACGGGGATGCGGAGCTCGTTCGGCAGTATCGACCGACGATGGACGCCATTCTGGAATGGTTCGAGCGCAGAGTGGACAACGGTCTGGTCGGCATCATGCCCGAAGCCTATTGGTCCTTCGTGGACTGGGTTGAGGAATGGCGCGAACGGGCGGGCGTTCCATCTGCCAAGTGGGAAGGTCCAATGACCATTTACAATCTGATGTACGTTACGGCATTGGATAGCGCCGCGGAATTGAACGAGATCACGGGAAGGACGGATACGGCAAGAGAGTACCGGAGCCGAGCCGACTCCATAAGGATAGCCGCGAAGCAACAATGCTACGACGAGGAGGACGGCCTGTTCCGCGACGGCCCGCAATCGCGCGAGTTCAGCCAGCATGCCCAAATCTGGGCGGTCCTCGGCGGTGCGGTCGAAGGAGAGGAAGCGAGACGACTGATGGAACGAGCGCTTTCGCACGGATCAATCGCCAGAACTTCGTTCTCTATGACCCATTTTCTGTTCAGAGCTTTATCCGTAACCGGATTATACGATCGAACCGCGGAATTATGGGAGCCGTGGAAGAAACAAATCGACCTCCATCTGACGGCATGGGTGGAGGATCCCGTTCAGCAACGCAGCGATTGCCATGGGTGGGGGGCGCTTCCGCTGTATGAATACACCGCGGAAACGCTAGGCGTTCAGCCGGAGGAACCGGGCTATGGCACGATACGAATCCGTCCTCGCTTAAGCGGATTGAAGTGGGCGAAGGGAGAGGTCGCCACGCCTAGAGGAATGGTCAAGGTTGATTGGAGTCTCAACGATGACGGCAATTTCCATCTGCGCGCGGAGATTCCGGACGACGCGCGCGCGTTAATCGTTCTCCCGGACGGGCAAAGGCAATTGCTGGAGCGCGGGGGAATTTACGAGAGCAGTTGCAAGATAACCGTATAACCGCGGTCATAAAATCCCCGAGACGTCGTATCAAACGACGATTCGGGGGTTTTGCGTATGAAAAGACAATGTAAGGTAGGAGATTGCTATATTCCGGGCGATCGGATCCGCATCATACTGATAACGTACGGTACGCCAGTCGTCCGGGAAAGGAGGCAGGGATCGGGGACGCGTAACTTTCGGGGTTCACGGTATTTATTTTTTCATTCGAGAGAGGAGTTAATGAAGAATGATCATTCGTCCTGCCAGAAAAGCGGCGCTCTGGGTTCTCGTTGCCGTTTTTGTTCTAACTACTGCTTACGTACCCAAGGCCGCGGCGGTATCGGCGAAGTTGGCTTTAACCTCGTCGATGGTCACCAACGAGTCGGGTAAAGGCGATGCGACGATGCTCGTCGACGAGCAATCGGCGGCGGGGGACCCGAAGAACGGAACCGGAGGTTCTCCGACCAATCAATGGTTCCCCGGCTGGGGAGGCTCGGATCATCCGTCCAGCGCTTATATCGATCTGGGACAGTCGTACGATTTGACGGACGTTTACTTGCGAGACGTTAACGCGTCGGATAATTTCGTCGTGTCGACCGGTACGCCGGGAAGCTGGACCGTTCAATTCACTGACGGCTTAGGTAACTATAACGCTTGGAACGCCCACGCGGTCACCGTAACGACGAGATACGTACGCGTAACGCGCACGAGTCAGAACGCGAACATGTCGGAGATCGTTCTGTATGGCTCTCCGACGGGCTCCGGCGGAGGGGATGCGACGGCTCCCGCGGCAATAGGCAATTTGTCGTCGGGCACCGTAACCGCAGCTTCCGTATCGCTAAACTGGACGGCGCCCGGAGACGATGGCAGCACCGGAACTGCGACTTCCTACGATGTTCGATACAGCTTGTCCGCCATCAACGCGGGCAACTGGGCATCCGCAACGCCCGCGACGGGAGAGCCGACGCCGGTCGCGGCGGGCGGAAGCCAATCTTTCGTCGTGACCGGGTTAAGCGCGAATACGGCTTATTATTTCGCCGTGAAGACTCAGGACGAAGTTCCGAACGTTTCGGCCCTGTCCAATGTCGCGACCGCGACGACCGCAGCCGCGGGCGGAGGAAGCGTCAAGATCGCGTTAACGTCCTCGATGCTGGTGAACGAATCGGGCAAAGGCGATGCTTCCCTCCTCGTCGACGAGCAAGCGACCGCGGGAGATCCGAGAGCGGGAACCGGAGGCTCTCCGACTTCCCATTGGTTTCCGGGCTATGCCGGAGCCGATCACCCGTCTAGCGTTTACGTCGATCTTGGGCAAAATTTCGACCTGACGGATATTTATTTGCGCGATATCAACGCTTCAGGCGATTTCGTAGTCGCAACGGGAAGCCCCGGAAGCTGGACGACGAGGTTCACGGACGGGTTAACGGGTTACAACTCTTGGAATGCCCATCCCGTCAGCGTAACGACGAGATACGTTCGGGTCACCCGCGCGACGCAAGGCTCTAACGTATCGGAGATCGTTCTGTATGGCTCGCCGACGGGCTCGGGCGGAGGAGATACGACGGCTCCGTCCGCGATAACGAATCTATCGGCGGGAACCGCGACCTCGACGTCCGTACCGCTGAGCTGGACGGCTCCCGGAGACGATGGCAATACGGGAACTGCAGCGGTCTACGATATTCGTTATAGCACTTCGACGATTACTTCCGGGAATTGGAGCAGCGCCGTGCAAGCAAGCGGAGAGCCGACTCCGGCCGCGGCGGGAACGTCTCAGAGCTTCACGCTGACGGGTCTGTCCGCGAATACGACATACTATGTCGCCATTCGGGCTAGAGACGAAGCGGCCAACGAATCCGGCTTGTCCAACGTCGCGAGCAAAACGACGGCAGCGACAGGCGGCTCGGGCGGTAAAATCGTCTTGACCGCTTCGATGCTCTTAAATGAAACGCAGTCGGGCGATCCTTCGAAGCTGATCGACGAGCAGTCGGCGGCAGGCGATCCGAAGGCGGGAGCGGGCGGAACTCCGTCAACCGCGTGGGATATCGGCTATAACGCCATCTATGTTCCCGCAAGCGTAGTCATCGACTTGGGAGCGGATTATGCCCTGACGGATTTCTATTTGTACGACTCCGGCGGTTCGGGCAACGTGGTCGTTTCGACCGGTACGCCTTTCAGTTGGACGCAACAATTCACGGACAATATGTCCGGCTTCAATTCGTGGAAGGCACATCCGGTATCGACGACGACGAGATACATTCAGATCGTCATCCCGAACACCAGCGTGGCGGTTAACGAATTGGTCATTTACGGAACTCAGGTCGGCACTCCGGTCAGCCCTCCTAACCCGACGGCTCACGTCAAACCGACAATGGATCAGTTGATCGGAATCAACGCCTTTATCGACGATCCGTTCGCCAAGATCCAAGTTGCCGGTTTCGTTCGCGAATACCACAACTGGAACTGGGACGAGGGGGATCTGTGGAACTTCGGAACGATTCAGACGGGTTACAGCAATTACCCGAACAACGCCAACAAATTCAATCCGAGCTACGCGGGCGGAGGTTGGAATTTCGACGCGTATTACAGCGGGCTTAAGGCGCTTGGCATTACGGTGTCGCCCGCCATTCAAGGCAGCGTAAGCTGGCTATCGACGGATTCGAACTACAAGCCGATTTCCGCGGGAGAAAGCGCTCTGTCGCCGTCCTCCTACGCGGAGCACGCGGATCATATGTATCAATTCGCGGCCCGTTACGGAAACGCGGCCGTCGCGGACGCCAAGCTGAAGCTTGCGGCCGGGCAACCGCGCAGCACGGGACTGAACACGTTGTCCTATTTCGAGAACTGGAACGAACAGGACAAATGGTGGAAACAGCGCGAAGGATACTTCAACCCTTACGAGTACGCGGCCATGTCGAGCGCGGACTACGATGGGCATCTCGGAACGATGGGCAATACGGTCGGCGTTAAGAATGCCGATCCGAATGCCAAGATGGTCATGGGCGGTTTGGCCGATCCGAAGCTGGAATATATCCGCGCGCTCAAGTTCTGGTCGGATTTCAATCGGGGAGGCAGCTTTCCCTTCGACGTCGTTAATATCCATCACTACAGCAATAACGGGACGAATCAGACATCGGGTACGGCGGGAATCAGTCCGGAAGCGGACGGATTGAAGGAGCGCCTGCAGAAGTTTACCGACTACAGAAACGCGTACTTGCCCGGCAAAGAAGTATGGATCACGGAATTCGGCTACGACACGAACCAGAGCTCGCCTCAGAAGGTGCAAGCTATCGGGGCAACTTCCGTTCAGGAGGTGCAGGCGGATTGGATCGTTCGCTCCTATCTGGCGGCCGCGGCGGCGGGCATCGACAAGGCGGCGATGTACATGCTGCGCGACGTGGATGCCTCGAGCCCGACGCAATTCGATTCCAGCGGTCTTACGGGCAGCATGTCGACGGGATGGGCGCCGAAGATCTCCTGGTATTACACGTATACGTTGAAAAATCGTTTGACGGGTATGCGCTACCTCGGAGAACAAACCTCCGGCAACGCGAACGTGAAAATCTACAAATTCAAAAGCGCGACGACGAATCAGGGAGCCTACGTCGTATGGAGCCCGACAAGCAACAATACGACGGTAAGCAATTACTCGTTGTCGTTGCAAGGGACTCCGAATTCCGCGACGCTGGTCACGATGGCTAACGGGGATACGGACGGCGTACCTTCCTCCTTGACGATTTCCGGAGGAGCCGTATCCGTTAACGTGAGCGAGAGACCGTCGTTCGTCATGGTCAACGACATTCAGTAACGACATTCAGTAACGATATTCAGTAACGATATTCAGTAAAATCCTTCGCCGGTATGGGAAGGAGAACCGCCGGGAAGCTCCGGCGGTTCTTTTTTTCGCGACTTTGGCAGGAATCGCCGCTCCGGCAATCGGTTCGTACCGAGAGATCGGAGACCAATCGAGAGCTAACTCCGCTCCCCGAGGCATGATCTGCTAGAAACTCAGCCTAATCCTCTTTATTTTCTACCATAGTATCGAACTCAGCCGGTAACATTGGAGGATGGCCATGAATCGCGTCGAATTAGGATAGGACAAACCGCGCGTCCTCATAAAAAAGATATCGGAATACCAATTAAGATATGAGAAGACCATTCCCATCCGGCTCGCGACCGTTCAATATGAATAGAAAGCAACCAATTATCGAGGAAGAAGGGCATGAATCATGACTTCATTCGACAAACTCAAAACCATGACTCTATTTCCGAAGCTCGTTATCGCATTGTTGGTGCTTATCGCGCCTCTCTACATATTAGGTTTGTACGTGAATAAACAAGGCTCCACAAGCATCCGGGAGGAGTTATCCCGTTCGTTGCAATCGAAAGTTACCTTCTATATGAACTCTCTGGAATCGGAGAAGGACCATATCACCAATCTCCAGCAGGAGATGCTGATCGACTCCGATTTGCAGCACATTAATTTCATTAGCGCGATCATGTCGCCGTTCGAATGGACGCAGACGATCCAACGGGTCGAGAATAAGCTGCAATTCGTTAAAGGCTCCAGCGAGTACATTCAAAATGTAAGCGTACACATGCTGACGATCGGCCGAACGTTATCCAGCAACAGGCCGATTACCGACGAGTTATCCCCGGATTACGCGGCGGTCAAGGAGCCCGTCATCCGATCGGACGGAAGCTCGCAGAACGGAACGATAAAGTATAGGGAGGGGAGATTGTTTCAAGTGATGCAATATCCGGAGCCTCCCGTGGCTGATCGTCCCCCGTCGTACGTCATGGGCGTGGAATGGTCGGTATCCAAGCTGAGGCTTGCGTTGCAGCAATTCGCGGATAGCGGCGTTTCCGGCGCGCTGCTCTTTCAGCCGACGGAGGGCTGGATGGTGACCGGCGTGAACGACAACGAGAATCGCGACAGCCTGCAACGGTTTCTCGAAGAGAGATACGACAAGCAAATGTGGGAAGGCGTCGCCCCGATGAACATGGGAGATACCTCGTATTTGATCGCTTTCAAATATTCGCATTCTTTCCAAGCGTATTTAAGCGTGTACGTGCCGCAACAAGAGGTGCTCGGCCAATTGGACAAATACAGGTGGCTATACTGGCTCCTTTCCGGCGTATCTTCCCTCATAATCATCGTATACTCCTATTGGCTCTATCGGCTTCTGCACAAGCCGATGACGCTGCTGATCCGAACGTTCCGCAGGATGGAGGAAGGGCAGCTGGATCTAGTCGTGCTCCCTCGGCGCAAGGACGAGTTTTTTAACCTGTACATGCATTTCAATAAAATGGTGGACCGCTTACGCGTTCTTATCCATCAAGTTCTCGAACAGAAAATTCGAGCCCAGAGCTCCGAGCTGAAGCAGCTGCAATCGCAGATCAATCCGCATTTTCTTTACAATACTTACTTCATCCTGTACCGGTTGGCCAAGATGAACGATATCGAGAACGTGACGCTGCTGAGCCAGCATTTAGGAGAATATTTTCAATATATTACCCGGAATTCCGATTCGGAGGTGCGCTTAGAGGACGAGGTTCGTCATTCCCGGACGTACGTGGAAATTCAGAACATCCGTTTCGCTAGAAGGATAGAGGTACGATTCGATGAATTGCCGGCAACGTGCAACGCATTATCGGTACCTAGGCTGATTCTGCAGCCTATTCTGGAGAACGCGTATCACTACGGCATGGAGGGCAAGAGGAAGGACGGCAAAATCGCGGTATCGTTCCAATTGAACGATCGCGCCTTATTCGTACGAGTGGAGGATAACGGCGACCGGCTAAGCGAGGAAAAATTAAGCGAGCTCCAGATGAAGCTTCGTCAAGCGGGCGGAGAAATCGAGTATACCGGCATGATGAACGTGCATCGCAGATTGCAGTTGAAGTACGGCGACGGTAGCGGCATTACCGTGGACAGAAGCGAATGGGGCGGATTGAGCGTCGTGCTTCGCATCGATATCGACTCCGCGACGGAACAACGAGAATAGAGGGGGATGCGGAATGTTTCGATTATTGATCGTGGATGACGAACCGATTATCGTGGACGGCTTGTTCGAGTTGTTCGCTCAGCATGTTGGGTTGGAGGTGCATCGCGCGTACGATGCTCTGGAGGCGCTCGATATCGTTCGCAAAACCTATATGGACATCGTACTGGCGGATATCGAGATGCCGGAAATGAATGGTTTGGAGCTTCAGAAGCATGTCCAGAACCAGTGGCCGCGCTGTAAATTCATTTTCCTGACCGGCTATAGCGATTTCTCCTTCATCCATTCCTCCATACGTCAGGGCGCATTCGATTACGTTCTGAAGACGGAAGGCGACGATCCGATTCTCGCGGCCGTGGATCGGGCCGTCCGGCAAATAGAAGAAACGTTCTCCTACGAGCAGATCATCAAGAACGCGGAAGATCAGCTTGTCGTCGCGACTCCGCTAATTCGCAAGGAGTATTGGCTGGAGCTCCTTACGGGAGAGATCTCCGGGCCGGCCGAACGGCGCAGGCAATTCGATAAGCTCGGTATTACGCTAGATTCGGATAAACCTTATTTCATGGGCATCGGAAGGATCGACGAATGGCGCGAGGATATCGGACCGGGGGATAAATCCCTCTTCCTATATTCCGTGAATAACATCGTAGAGGAAATTCTCACGTCCAATATCCGCGTGGAGACTGTTTTTTATGCGCAGGATAGGCTCTTGTGGCTTCTGCAACCGAAGGAAGAGCTTGGCGCGGAAGCCGCTGAAATCAAAGATTGGAATCGATATTTGCTAGGGCTATTCGAAACGGTGCAATCCTCCTGCAGCCAATTCCTGAGATTGGCTTGCTCCTTCGTCGTAAGCGGACGCCCGCACGAATGGGAGCGACTTTCTTCGGCGTTCGAGCGTCTGACGGGATTATTCGTGCACGGACTTGGCTCCGCGAAAGAAATATTGCTCTCGGACATGAATCTGGCTCAGATCGAAGAAGCTCCTGCGGATAGAGGAGCTCTCAAGCGGTTTCCGTTGCTGGAGCAGTATCTGGACCAGAAGAACGAAGAGAAGTTTTTCGGATTGTACGCGGAAATCATGGCAACCGTTCAAGAACAGGGGGAAGTCCGTACGAGCCAGGCGCTGGAAATTTACTATTCGTTGGCATCCGCCGTTTTCTCCTATCTTAACAGGTGGGGACTCTTACAGAAGGTAACGGACGCGCTAGGCGTTCGAAAGCTGTTCACGATCCAAGAATTCGCCTCTTGGGACGAGATCACTCGTTATTTTGCGGACTTGTTTCGGATGCTCTTCGAATGGAGGAATTCTACGGCAGACAGCAGGACAAGCGAAGTCGTCATAACGATTCACGATTACGTGGACAAGAACATGTCGAAGGATCTGTCTCTCGTTCATCTCGCGGACCTGGTGTATCTGACCCCTTTCTATTTATCGAGGCTGTACAAGCAAACGACCGGCAGGAGCATAAGCGATTACATCACTGGCTGCCGCCTTCAAACCGCGAAGGAGTTGCTCTCGGGCAAAGCTTTGAAAATCCATGAAGTAGGGGAACGGATCGGTTTCGAATCCCCGTCCTATTTCACCCGTTTCTTCAAGAAGCTTACCGGCATGACCCCGCAGGAATATCGGGATTCGGCAAGGTAGTCAAATAGGACATGAGAAGACAACGAAGGGCATGACAGTCGTATATTTTTCGTTTCCGTTTCGCCGGATAATAAAAGAGTAGTCATCGATATTCAATTTGGAGGCGAAACCCGTGATTCGTACAAAGTGGGGTAGTTTGGTTTTGGCTGTGATCGTGACGGCGGTTCTCGTGCTGTCGGCATGCTCCAAGAATGAAGGTAATAACGCTTCTCCTTCCGCTTCGGCGCCGGAGACGCCCGCAGCATCGACATCGGCTGCGGAATCGGAAGCCGCGAGTCCTTCGCCGGCCGAGAATCTCGATCCGCTCGGGAAATACGAGCCGGGAATCGGGCTATCGACGATCAGGCACACGAACAGCGGCATGAAGTTCCTTAACGGCGATACGATCGACAGCAACATCTATACGAAGTCGTACGAGAGCGAATTAGGCATTAAAGTGACGAACAAATGGGTCGTCGACGATACGCAATACGCGCAGAAGCTCAACGTTTCGATCGTATCCGGCGATCTGCCCGATTTCTTCGAAGTCGATCCCAAGCAACTGCAAACGTTGATAGACGGAGACCAGTTGGCGGACTTGATGGAAGCTTACGAGAAGTACGCTTCGGAGCTAACCAAGAAAATATGGGGCGGCATCAATGACGGCAAGCTGGATACCGCATTAAGCAAGGGCAAGCTGGTTGCTCTTCCGATTAACGGCGGTCAGACGGACGATCCGGACTTTATATGGATTCGCCAGGATTGGTTGGATAATCTGGGCCTTCAAGGACCGAAGACGATGGACGACGTTCTGAATATCGCTAAAGCCTTCGCTACGCAAGATCCCGATAAGAACAATAAGAACGATACGTTCGGACTTAACATGAACAAGAACATTTGGGATGGCTATTCCGGCATCACCGGCTTCTTGAACGGTTATGGAGCTTACGCTTATAACCCGACGAACCAATCGGGAACCTCGACGTTCTGGATCAAGGACGCATCCGGCAAGCTTGTGTTCGCGGACATTCAACCGGAAGTGAAAGTAGCGCTCGGAAAGCTGCAGGAATTGTTCAAAGCGAAAGCCATCAGCCCGGAATGGGCGACGATGGACGGAACGAAAGCTTCCGAATTCGAGACCAGCGGCAAGGTCGGCATGCACTTCGGACAATTCTGGAACGCGAACTGGCCGCTCGCGGACATGAAGAAAGTTAATCCGAAATCCGAATGGTCCATTTTCCCGCTCGTATCCGCGGATGGTTCGGCGGCTAAAGTCCAATCGCTCGGGTATCGTCCGAACAGATTCATCGTCGTGAACAAAAGCGTCGGCAATCCGGAAGCGATCATCAAATTGTTAAACTACTTCATGGAGAAGAACTACGGGGAAACCCGGAACGAAGACTACCATATCGTGACGCAAGGCGAAGAACAGGTAAATACGTTCCCTTACGCCGCTATCGGCGGAAGCTATGCGGATACGAACCAGAACGATTACGCGTTGGTACAAGAAGCCTTGAAGACGAACGACCCTTCGACCCTGAATCCGACGGCCAAAGGCTACTACGATAACATTCTGGCTTATCGCGGCGGAGACCTCGGCCAATGGTGGGTAGAGAAAGTATTCGGCAATCAATCGACATACGAAGCGTTAGCCAAATATAAGAGCGATCCGAACAATTACGTCTATAACGAATTCTACGGATCGCCGACGGCGACCATGTCCGAGAGGGGCAGCACGCTTAAGGACATGGAAGCGACGGTATTCACGAAGATCATTATGGGCGCGGCTTCGATCGACGAGTTTGATAAATTCGTAGCCGATTGGAAGTCGCAAGGCGGAGACGCCATCACGCAGGAAGTGAACGACTGGTATTCCAAACGATAAATCGAACGCGTAAGCAACGAAGGGGGAGCGGCGTCTTCGCTTCCTCTTCGCCTTATCGGTCAAGGTCAGACGGCTTCGCGAATGGAGGGATCGGGCATGAACCGACTGTTTAGATTAAAAGAAATGCCGCTGCACGTCATGCTGCTGCCCGGCGTGCTGTTCGTGCTGCTTTTCGCATACGGACCGATGGTTGGGATCGTCATCGCTTTCCAGAAATTTTCTCCCACGAAAGGGTTATTCGGTTCGGAATGGATCGGCTTCGATAACTTTACGTACGTTTTCGGCTTGCCGAATACGTTAAACGTCATTCGAAACACGATCGTGATCGCGGTCATGAAAATGGTCGGCGGCATCGTATTCCCGGTAATGATGGCACTGCTGCTTAATGAAATCAGAGCCAGGTTCTATAAGAGGTTCGTTCAGACGATCATCTATTTGCCTCATTTTCTGTCATGGGTTATCCTTTCCGGCATTTTATGGGACGTCCTTTCCCCGTCGAGCGGAATCGTGAACGATATGGTCGGTTGGTTAGGTTTCGAGAAAATCAACTTTCTAGGCAACGAGAATTGGTTTCCGTTCGTGCTGACCGGTACGGATATTTGGAAGGAATTCGGCTTCGGTACGATCGTGTATTTGGCGGCGCTGACAGGAATTAATCCCGCCCTGTACGAAGCGGCGGTCATCGACGGCGCAAGCCGTTGGCAACAAACATGGAAAATCACGCTTCCCGGTCTGGCGCCCATCATCATTCTGCTGACTACGCTGAGCTTGGGCAACGTTCTGAACGCCGGATTCGAGCAAGTGTTTAACCTTTACGGTCCAGTCGTTTACTCCACCGGAGACATTCTGGATACGTACGTTTACAGGCTTGGACTCGTAGACTTCCAATTCGGAGTCGCGACGGCTATCGGGCTGTTCAAGTCGGCCGTCTCGCTGGTTCTTATCTCTTGCTCATACCTGTTGGCATATCGATTGGCCAACTACCGAATATTCTAGTTATGTTCGTCGAAGGGAGGTCACGTTTTGGTCCAGCATAAGGGATTGTCGCGCACGCTAACGACCGTACTCATATACGCGATACTAGCGATTATTTCTTTGGCTTGCTTGCTTCCTTTAATTAACGTGCTAGCCGTTTCCTTCAGCTCGAACGGCTATGCGACGGCGGGGCTAGTGAAGCTATGGCCGCGAGGGTTTACGCTCGGTCCCTATGAATTCGTGCTGAACAAGCCGGAATTCCTAAGGTCGATGGGCGTCTCCTTGCAAAGGGTGCTGTATGGGGTCAGCTTGAACATGCTGCTTACCGTGTTGATCGCATACCCTCTCGCCAAGGAAGCTTCGCAATTTCGCATGCGCACGGCTTACGCCTGGTTTTTCGTATTCACGACATTGTTCGCGGGCGGGTTGATCCCGAGCTATATTCTCGTGCTGAAGCTGCATTTGATCGATAACCTGGCGGCCCTCGTGCTACCGGGCGCCGTTCCCGTATTCAACGTCATCCTGTTGCTTAACTTCTTCCGTTCGCTTCCGAAGGAAATGAGCGAAGCGGCGTACATCGACGGAGCCGGCCATTGGCAGACGTTATGGAAGGTTTATATTCCGCTGTCGGCTCCTGCGCTGGCGACGATTACTCTCTTCTCGATCGTCGGACACTGGAACGAATGGTTCAACGGGCTAATCTATATGAACACGCCGAATCATTATCCGTTGTCGAGCTATTTGCAGACCGTCGTCGTGAATCGCGATTTAAACAGCTTGAATCTGACTCAGGAGCTGCAGATCCTTCAGAATCTATCGGACCGGACGGTTAAGGCGGCGCAGATCTTCCTAGGGGCGTTGCCCGTGCTGATTGTCTACCCGTTCCTGCAAAGATACTTCATGACAGGCATCGTGATGGGAAGCGTGAAGGAATAAGAGAGTAATCGTTGGCTTGAGGAACCTGGGATATTTATCGTATCCGGGTTCCGTTTTCTTTTTGTGAGCATTCCTCCGTCCAATCCACTCGCTTGCTATATTCCTGCTATCCTTCCGGGAGCCAAACTGATAAATTAATAGACAAAGTTCAATTTTCGTTAATGGAGTGAAAACGATGGCTTTATTGCAGTGTCAGTTCTCCTCGGCGACGTTGGAAATTCAAGCTTCCATGAACGTCATTCTTCCGCAAGGCAAGGCGGGGCCGTTACCGACTTTGTATTTGTTGCACGGTCTATCGGACGATCATACGGCCTGGTGCAGGCAAACCTCGATCGAAAGGTACGCATCGGAGAAAGGCATAGCGGTCGTAATGCCCGCGGTTAATCGCAGTTTCTATGCGGATATGCGCCATGGCGCGAGGTATTGGTCGTTCGTAAGCGAGGAATTGCCGGAGCTGGCCCGTTCCTTCTTTCCGTTATCTCCATTAAGGGAGCATAATTTCGCGGCAGGATTATCCATGGGCGGTTACGGGGCAATGAAGCTAGGGTTGTCTTTTCCCGATCGATATGCTGCCGTCGCGAGCTTATCCGGTGCCATGGACGTACACCGTCTAGCCGTGGACAAGTTTGCTGGGGACATGGTCAACGTGTTTAGCGATCCGTCGGAAATTCCGGGCTCGGCCGCGGATTTGTTCGGTCTAGCCGAATCCGTGAAGGGAGCTTCCGCGATTCCAAAGCTATACCAAGCTTGCGGCACGGAAGACTTCCTGTACGAAGATAATATCCGCTTCCGCGACTATTGCCGAAGCCTCGAGCTGCCGTTGACATACGAAGAAGAACCGGGGACGCACGAATGGGGTTATTGGGATCGTAAAATCCGTCGCGTCCTAGATTGGCTCCCTCTGGCAGGCAATTTATCTTAGCATGCCCGGGATACCTCGCGCCGCTAGGATACTGATGTTGTTTGGTTGCTAGTCTTGCGGCATCTGTGCTATGATTTCTTTATTGCGTCAATCTATCTTTCCTTAAGAATCGCTAAAATATTGGGGGTAACGCTTCATGTGGACGGTCATTTACATCGCGCCGACCTCGAAGATTGCCGAACGAATTCGTAAGCGTCTGACCGACGAAGGATTCCTCGTTCAGGTGCGCCCCATCAATCTTACGAAACCACAGTATGAAATATTGGTTCCATCCGGCGAAGTATCGGAAGTGCAGGAAGTATTAGGCAGTATATTGCATCTCTAGTGAATTACGATACCCGTCTTTCTTCTTGAGTCGGCGAATCCGTAAGGCTAAGGGTCGCCATTTATCGCTTGTGAGGTGTCGCTGTGTTCAAGGATCTTTTTCAGAAGAAAAAATATGCCGTCGTTCCTTCGGAACGCACGAAAAGGGACATACCCGAAGGTTTGATGAACCGCTGTCCGAAATGCGGAACGATCCAGTTCAGCAAGGAACTGGAGAAGAACCTTAAAATTTGTTCTACTTGCGGGCACCATTTTCGTCTGAACGCCTGGGAGCGCATAGCCATGACGCTCGATGATGGGCGTCTTTTTGAGATTGACGAAGATTTGATATCCGAAGATCCGCTGAAATTTCCGGGATACGAAGCGAAGCTCGAGCAGCAGAAGCTGAGCTCGGGTTTAAAGGATGCCGTTATCACGGGAGAAGGCGAGATCGGCGGTTTCGCCGTCGTCATCGGAGTTATGAGCTTCGACTTCTTTAGCGGGAGCATGGGCTCGGTCGTCGGCGAGAAAGTGACGCGCGCGATCGAGAAGGCTACGGAAAAGAGACTACCGCTTGTATTTTTCTCGACGTCCGGAGGCGCCCGGATGCAAGAGAGCATCCTAAGCCTGATGCAGATGGCGAAGACGAGCGCGGCTCTTGCCCGATTCCAGGAACAAGGCGGGCTGTTTATCTCGATCTTCACCGACCCGACGCTAGGCGGCGTGTCCGCAAGCTTCGCCAGCTTAGGTGATTATAATTTGGCGGAGCCCGGAGCTATCGTCGGATTTGCCGGCCGGATCGTAATCGAGCAGACGATTCGCCAGAAGCTTCCGGAAAACTTCCAGACGGCCGAGTTCAACTTGAAGCACGGACAACTGGATAAAGTCGTTAACCGCAAGGATATGAAGTCGTTCATCGCCAAGTTGCTCGACATGCATGCGGGGAAAGGGGAACTTGTCGATGTCTAGCGATCTACCCTTTGAGAAGCCGCTTGCCGAATTGCGCAAGAAGATAGACGAACTCAAGCATTTCGGTGCCGAGAAGGAAATCGACTTCACCGATGAGATCGGACGGCTGGAAGAGCGTTACAAGCAGCTCGAGAGCGAAATATACAGCAATATGAGCGCGGCGCAGATCATGCACATGGCCCGCCACCATCAACGTCCGACCTCGCTGGATTATATAAATTCGGTGTTCACCGACTTTATCGAGCTTCACGGCGATCGGGTGTTCGCGGATGACATGGCTATCGTCGGAGGACTCGCGAAGTTGAACGGGATTCCGGTCACCGTCGTAGGTCACCAGCGGGGAAAGGACACCAAGGACAACATTCAGCGTTTCTTCGGTAGTCCCCATCCGGAAGGATTTCGCAAGGCGCTTCGCTTCATGCAGCAAGCGAACAAATTCGGACGTCCTATCATTACGTTAATCGATACCAAAGGCGCTTATCCCGGAGATACGGCCGAAGAACGCGGACAATCCGAAGCGATCGCGCGGAATCTTCGCGAGATGGCACTCTTCGGCGTTCCGATTATTTGCGTCGTGATCGGAGAAGGCGGGAGCGGGGGCGCTTTGGCGCTCGGCGTCGGAAATCGCGTGTTAATGCTGGAGAACGCGATCTATTCGGTCATTTCGCCTAACGGTGCGGCTTCCATCCTGTGGAAAGACGCATCCAAAGCGGACCAAGCCGCGGAAGCGATGAAAATTACCGCCAAAGATTTACTTGAATTCGGCGTTATTGAAGATATTATTCCTGAGCCCCAAGGCGGAGCTCATCGCGATAAGATCATGCAAGCCGATGCGATCAAGGAAGCGTTATGGCGCCACTTGCAGCAATTGCTGCAGATGACGCCGGATCAATTAAGGGAAGACCGGTACCAGAAGTTCCGTAAAATCGGACGTTTCGGTACCGCAGAGCTTGAATAGCTCTATATAAATGCAACCATGGATAGATAAACGGAGGAAAAAGAAATCATGCGTAAAACAAAAATCGTCTGTACAATCGGACCTTCCAGCGAGTCGTTGGATAATACGAAGAAATTGATCATGGCAGGAATGAACGTAGCTCGTTTGAACTTCTCCCACGGCGACTTCGAAGAGCACGGTAACCGTATTAAAGCCATTCGCCAAGCTTGCCAAGAATTGAATAAGACGGTAGCGATCCTGCTCGATACCAAAGGTCCCGAAATTCGCTTGGGCAAATTGAAGGAAGAGCCGATCGAGCTTGTGCAAGGCGAATATATCACCTTGACTACCGAAGAAATACTTGGCGACATCAATCGCGTGCCCGTAACGTACAAGGATTTGCCAAGCGACGTTCACGTTGGCTCGACGATCCTGATCGACGACGGTTTGATCGGAATGACGGTCGTCGACATTCAAGGCACGGAAATCAAGTGCCAGATCGTGAACAGCGGACAAATCAAAAGCAAAAAAGGCGTTAACGTACCGGGCGTCGCGATCTCCATGCCGGGTTTGACGGAAAAAGATATCAGCGACATCAAATTCGGGATCGAAGTCGGCGTCGATTTCATCGCGGCTTCCTTCGTGCGCCGCGCAAGCGACGTGCTTGAAATCCGCGAGCTGTTGGAGCGCCATGACGCTCGTCACATCCAGATCATCTCCAAGATCGAAAATCAACAAGGCGTGGATAACCTGGACGAAATTCTCGAGGTCTCGGACGGACTCATGGTTGCCCGCGGAGACTTGGGCGTAGAAATTCCCGCCGAAGAAGTGCCGCTCGTTCAAAAGCGGATGATCGAGAAATGTAATCGCGTTGGTAAACCGGTTATCACGGCTACTCAAATGCTCGATTCCATGCAACGTAATCCTCGTCCGACGCGCGCTGAAGCTTCCGACGTCGCGAACGCGATCTTCGACGGAACCGATGCGATTATGCTTTCCGGTGAAACGGCTGCCGGCAAATATCCGGTAGAATCCGTGCTGACGATGTCCCGTATCGCGGAACGCGCGGAATCCGCTTTGCATTATCGCGAGATCTTCACGAAGCAAGCGAACGCGCAACAAACGTCGGTCACAGAAGCGATCAGCCAAGCGGTAGCGAATTCCGCACTGGATTTGGACGCGAAAGCAATCGTGACTTCCACGGAGAGCGGTTATACCGCTCGCATGATTTCCAAATACAAGCCGAAATCCCAGATCGTCGCGGTTACGCCGAACGATCAAGTGCTTCGCCGCTTGCAGCTCGTATGGGGCGTAAATCCGGTTAAAGGAATTACGGCGACAACGACGGACGAAATGTTCGAAATCGCGGTTAAAGGCGCTTTGGATACGGGGCTCGTTCGTTTGGGAGATACGATCATCATAACCGCGGGCGTTCCGGTCGGCCGTTCCGGCACGACGAACCTGATCAAAATCCATAACGTCGGCGAATTGATCGCCAAAGGTCAAGGCATCGGCTCGCAAAGCGCAACCGGCAAAGTCGTCATCGCGAATACGCCGGAAGAAGCGATTCGCAAGATGACTAAGGGAGCGGTTCTGGTCGCCCCTTCGACCGACAAAGAATATATGCCCGCGTTCGAGAAAGCGGCGGCTGTCATTACGGAGTGCGGCGGCATTACTTGCCACGCTGCGGTAGTCGGACTTAACCTCGGCATTCCGGTTATCGTCGGCGTCGACGACGCGATCAAGCTTCTGAGCGACGGCATGGAAGTAACGTTGTACGCCGAGCATGGCGTGATTTATTCCGGACAAGCTAAAGTCATGTAAGACTTGTATTCGCTCGATAACAGAAATTCCCCGCAGCGCTGCTGTGGGGAATTTCTGTATCCGGCCGATCATAAGCAAAGAGGAGGGACGGAATGGGCATATGGATGTTGCACCCTTTGCGGGTGAGGTATCAGGAGACGGATCAGATGGGAGTCGTCTATCACGCCAATTATTTGAACTGGTTCGAGATCGGGCGGACGGAGTGGGTAAGACAAGCGGGCATCGCGTATAAGGAAATGGAAAACAGTGGATTATTATTGCCGGTCACGGACGTGGAAGCGTCGTTCAAACAACCGGCCGTCTACGACGATTGGGTGACGGTATGCACGCGGATGGCCGAGATGTCGAGCGTTCGAGTCCGGTTTGAATCCAGGGTGGTAAGCGGAGATATAACGGGCGGATTAGGCGAACGATACGAGGGAGACGAGCCTCCGGGGTTGCTGCTTGTCCGCGGAGGAACCCGTCATGTATGGGTCAACAAGGATTGGAAGCCCGTTCGGTTCGCGCGCGAGGCGCAGGATTGGTATGATAGGATGATACGACTGGCCGATCTATCCTAACCAATCTGATTCGGACAAGGAGGGATATGCGATGCAAAAAGGTTTAATCGTGCTTCTAATCGTCATTCCGGCTATAGAATTATGGGGCATTATTCGGGTGGGCCAGTGGATCGGCGGCTGGGAGACTATCGGATTGCTCCTGTTGACGGGTATATTGGGCGCTTGGCTCATCAAGACGGAGGGCCGCAAAGTATGGCAGCAGGCCCAGCGCCAGATGCAAGCCGGGCAAGTTCCGGGCCATACTCTGCTCGAAGGATTATGCATATTGGCCGGCGGCATTATGCTTATGGCTCCGGGATTCCTTTCCGATATCGTCGGCATTACGCTGTTACTGCCCTTCACCCGCCCCCTGTACCGGATACTCCTGTACCGTTGGCTCGAAAGGAAGGTTCGAAGCGGTAATTTATCGATCTATCGGGGGCCGAACCGCCGATAAGTGTCAGTCGGCGAGTTCGCCCGTAATTATCGGCTGCCATATTGGATGTACTTCGCGAGATCGCGAAAAAGGTTGGCGCGGTGGCAAGCCATGAGCACGACCACAATGATGGGACCGATAATCAATCCGAATATTCCGAATAGCTTTAAGCCGATGAACATCGCGATCAAAGTCGGTAGGGGATCCAAGCCCACGCTAGAAGCGAGTACTTTCGGTTCGATGAATTGACGGGCGATCAGGATAACGCCGTAAAGGATGGACAGCCCTGTTCCAAGCTGCCATTCGCCGATCAGGAACTCGTAAGCCAGCCAAGGAACCATTGCCGCGCCTACGCCTAAATACGGGAGCAGGTCGACGAATCCGATGAGCAGTCCGATCGACAGAGGATTTTTCACGCCTAATATGAGCAATCCGATGATGACGACGATCGCCGTGATGGAGATCATGATTAATTGCGCGCGCAGATAGCCGAATAGGGCATGCTGCAAATCTTTCCACACCGATCCGATCCTTCGCATCATCGTCTTGGGGAACCATTCCTTCATGCGAAGCATGTAGCGGTTCCAATCCTTGCTGATGAAGAAAGAAGCGAGCAGTACGACGATCGCGATCGTCGCGACGGCGGGCAACGAATACAGAATATGAACGATTCCGCTGAAGAATAGGCTGACGAATCCCGTGCCGGCTTGAGTTACGGCCTGAGCCGTATCCGAGATGCTGGTGTCGATCGTCTCCTTATAATCGGGATTCTGCTGATAGAAGTCGTTAATCCGGGTCATAAGGTTTTGAATATCCGGCCTGGAGAGCAAGTCGTCGAAAGATTTCTCCACCCAAGTCACGATATCCTGAAGCGAGACGGATAGATTGCTGATTTCTTCGACTAGTCGCACGACCACGGCGGAAAGGATTGTAATCATAGCGGATGCGAATAGTAATAGCGTGACTGTAACGGCAAGCCAGCGCGGAAATCGAGCTCTGTTATGAAGGAATCGGACTAAAGGATTCAAGGCATAGGCGAGGAGCCAGCCAAGAAGAAAAGGGTATATGAACGGAAAAGACAACCACAGCAGCAATCCGCCCAATACGGTCATCGAGACAACGAAGAGTAGTCGCAACAATTGATTTCCGATTTTCCGATCCAGGACTAAGTCCCTCCTCCGAAATATTAACGTTTGGATTCTATTTCCATTATAGCCCAGAACGATCCGCATTCGCCAAATGCTTGGCTTCATTTAACTTTCCGTTAACGTTTCGTTGACGTCTAGTTTACAAATGACCAACATAATGAAGAAGACGGGAAATTTTGCCGATTCCAGGTCAGTCAGTCGCAAGCATGACGAACAGGGGGAAGTTGTGTGACAAGCGCGAAAAAATACATCAACCGGGATCTCAGCTGGCTGGAGTTCAATCGGCGCGTGCTAGAGGAAGCGGAGGATGCGGGAACCCCGCTTTTGGAACGATTTCAATTTTTATCGATCGTGCAGAGCAACCTAGATGAGTTTATGAGCGTCCGGGTCGCGGGATTACAAGCCCAAAGCAAAGCGGGTTATACGAAGACCGATTTCACGGGTTATACGCCCCATGGCTTGATTCAGCGACTCATGAAACGGACGACCCGAATGGTTCGCGAGCAGTATAAGACTTACCGGGAGCTCTTGCGTTTGCTGGCTAAGGAAGGCGTTGCGCTCACGACTTTCCGGGAATTGAACGAGGAGCAGAAAGAAGCGCTTACGGAATATTTCAAGCAAATCATCTATCCCGTCTTGACTCCGATGGCGGTCGACCAAAGCCGTCCGTTTCCGCTCTTGCACAGCAAGGAGCTTTATTTGACCGTCGTTCTGAAGCAAGAAGGACAGCTTTCCCAAGAAGACGAAGAGAAAACGTTTTGCGCCATCGTTCAAGTCCCTTCTATTCTCGCCCGCACGGTGCTCGTCCCCGGACGCAGGAACAGCAGGAAGCTCTCCTACATGCTGCTGGAGGATTTAATCAGGGAGCATATCGGATTGCTGTTCAGCGGGTACAGAACCGAAGCAGTGCATGCTTTCCGGGTCACTAGAAATTCGGATCTCACGCTTAACGAAGAAGGCGCCGAGGATCTGTTGCAGGAAATAGAGAAGGAGCTCCGTCGACGCCGGCGCGGTTTACCCGTAAGGCTCGAAGTGGAAAAAGGAATACATACGGATGCTCTCGAGCTGCTGCAGGACGAATTGGAAATCGAAGGAGACGCGTTCGACGAAATAGACGGACCGCTCGATCTCGGATTTCTATCTAAATTCGTCAGCACGTTGCCGAATTACGATCATCTCAGATATGCCAAGCACGAGCCCGTCTATCCAGCCGAGTTCGATGACGAAGAGGATATATTGCCGGTGCTGAGGGAAAAAGACGTGCTGCTCTATCATCCGTACGAGTCGTTCGAGGTCGTCAACGATTTTATTCTGGAAGCGGCTAACGATCCGAACGTTCTCGCGATCAAAATGACCCTATACCGCGTCAGCGTGAATTCGATACTCGTCCAAGCGTTGGCCAGCGCGGCGGAATCGGGGAAACAAGTAACCGTTGTCGTCGAAATCAAGGCGCGATTCGACGAGGCGCGCAATATCGCGTGGGCTCGTCAGTTGGAGAAGGCGGGCTGCCATGTCGTCTATGGCCTCGTCGGCTTGAAAACCCATGCCAAAATCACGCTGGTCGTCCGCAAGGAAGCGGACTCCTTGCGGAGATACGTGCACGTCGGCACGGGTAATTACAATGAGAACACGGCCCGCCTGTACACGGACGTGGGCCTATTTACCAGCCATCCCGATATCGGCGCGGATGCCACCGCGCTGTTTAACGAAATGACGGGATATTCTACGCCGCATTTATGGTCTTCCTTCGCCGTGGCTCCGATCGGCTTGAAACCGAAGCTATTCGAGCTGATAGACCGGGAAATCGGACATGCGCGAGGCGGTCGTCCCGCTCATATCATCGCGAAGATGAACTCCTTATCGAACCAATCGATGATCGATAAGTTATATGAAGCTTCCCAAGCCGGAGTGAAGATCGAGCTGATAGTGCGGGGCGTATGCTGCTTGCGGCCGGGCGTGCAAGGTTTAAGCGACAATATCAGAGTGATTAGCATCGTGGACAGGTATCTCGAGCATGCAAGAATACTCTCGGTCGCGGGAGGCGGGCAGGACGAGGTGTATCTGTCGAGCGCGGACTGGATGACCCGGAATTTAAGCCGCAGGGTAGAGCTAATGTGCCCGGTGTACGATCCGAGTCTTCGGTCTATTCTTATGAATGTGTTAAGGATGAATTTGAACGATAACGTCAAGGCGAGGGAGCTTCAATCGACGGGCTCTTATGAACGCGTTGCGATAACGGGCGCGCCGTTGCGAAGCCAATTCGAGGCCGCGGACATTCCGCTCTGGAAGTCGATCGCGGCCGTAATCGAATAGCGAGGACATGCGGGGGATTACCTGATTCGGACGATGAGTTCGGGGGTAATTCCCCAATTTTTTTTGATTTCCTTAACGCAATTTTCCACTTCCATCTGCTCCACCGGGAGCGGGTGCCCGGCGTCGGCGATCAATCGCAGTTGGTTACCTTTGAACGAAAGCTCTAGGGAAGTGATCGCCTGGGATTCGCTTCGATCCAGCGCGGCGGCAAGCTGCAGCAACGAGCCGAGCTTGGAGATGGCCTCGATATCCCCTTCCTCGAACATAAGTCTGTATGGAGCGAGCTTCCTTCTCAGAGGATTGGCTCCGCGATACGAGGCAATGGCTGCGGTCATGATCATTTCCCGATGGGTTAACCCGTTCCAGTGCGTATGCAGAAGCATGTAGAAAGTATGGTCCGCGCTGTCGTTGAAGTCGATGACGGCGCCGATCCGGAACAATCTTGCGGCCGTTTCGAGCAAACGGCGATCGGCGATCGGCATCGGCTTGACGGACGTTAATTGATCGAACAGGGCCAATGCTAATCTCCGCACCTGCTGAAGATGCTCTTCCGGAGCAACCGGATATAATGCGCTAAGATTGCGAATGCTTTCTTCCAACACGTAGTCATCCGAGTCCGGACGATGATGAGGGAGGCAGGTTTCGAAAAACAATCCGTCCCGCAATCCGGCGCCGCATACGACGAGCCGAGAAGTTTGGGTTTGCTGCAACACGCCTAATAGAATGGCGAGGCCGGGAACGATAACGTCCCCCCGGTCTTTGGACAGTCCCGGAAGCTTCCGCCGTTGATCGACGTTGATCGCCGCCAGTTGATCCAGCGTCGAGGAGATGTCGAGAATGCTCAATTGGTAGCCGTGCAGGTGGGGAAACGGATAATTGGATTCGCGCTGATGCAGCTTGGCTAACGCGCGAACGGTGCCTCCCAGGCCAATGAGGGGGAGACCCGGGTGCTTCGAGATCCATTTCTCCCGTCCGAGCAGCCTTCGAACATCCGATTGGATGTCCGCTAGCAAGGCTGGCGGAACGTGACCGTCCCCGATAGCGTATTTAGCGGTCGTATTCACGCATCCGATCGGAAAAGAAACCGCCCGGACAACCTTTCTATCGCGGATCAAGCTGATTTCGGTGCTTCCTCCGCCGATATCGACGACGAAGCATTCTGTTAGGCTGAGACTGTTCAGCATGGCCCTGCTTCCGATTCGGGCTTCGTCCTCGCCGGACAATATTTCCACCTCTATGCCGGTTGCTTCGAATAGGTGCCGGATAATGGCATTTCTATTCACGGCTTGCCGAATCGCCGCCGTCGCCACCGCGCGGATATTCTCCGCCCCGTGTTTCTCGCAGATTCTCCTGAAGTGCCTGAGCACCTCCGCGAGCTCTTCGATGGCTTCGGTCAACAATGAGCCGTCCTTATCCATCCGTTGGCTAAGACGGGCGGGCCAGCGCCCCTGATCCACGACTCTGTAGGCTCCGTTATCGGTTAGTTGGTATACGGACAAGCGAACGGTATTCGATCCGATATCTATAATTCCGGTTATCTGATTAGTGTTTGTATTCATGTCATCGACCTCCTGCCTTACGAACGCTTCGTATCATTGTATCACAAAGAATAGGCGGGAATAATTAGAGGTTTTAAGCGAATGACTAATGTTGCCAGGAATTCAAGAACGATTAGTTATGATGCCGATAAAACAATTTGATGCCCATATCGGTTCCATTCCCCGGTAAAATCGATTATCATTAAAAAAGGTCAAAAATGTTAAGTTATTCGCGGTTTGCGTTTGTTATTGAGCCGGGAGCGCGTCATGCTCTCGCGCAGACTTATCTTGACTTCAATTCGGCAACCGGGTAAGACAAGCCGATTGATCTGAATTTCCGGACAAAGGAGAGAGAAAATATGACAGCAACTAAAGGCCTTGAAGGTATCGTCGCGGCGAAATCGTCGATCAGCTCCATCATTGACGGCGTCTTGACGTACCAAGGCATTAACATCGACGAATTAGCGGAACAAGCGACATTCGAAGAAGTCGCTTACTTACTATGGCATGGCAAGCTGCCGACTCAATCGGAATTGGACGGGCTTATCGCGCAGTTCGGCGAATACGCCGCCGTTCCCGCCGACGTGATCGCGGGCTTGCGCCTGTATCCTAAAGGCAGCAACTCCATGGCTGCTTTGCGTACGGTCGTATCGAGCTTGGCTCTATTCGACGGCGAAGCCAACGACATGAGCGGCGAGTCGAACTACCGCAAAGCAGTTAAGCTGCAAGCTCAACTGCCGACGGTAGTCGCGGCATACGCTCGCATACGCGACGGCAAAGAACCGATCGCTCCCAAGAAAGGCGTAGGCATCGCCCATAATTTCTTGTACATGCTGACCGGTGAAGAGCCGGCGCAAGTCGCGATCGAAGCCATGGACAAGGCGCTCGTGCTTCACGCGGACCACGAGCTTAACGCATCCACGTTCGCTGCGCGCGTTACGGTCGCCACTCTGTCCGATATCTATTCCGGCGTAACGTCTGCTATTGGCGCACTGAAGGGTCCTCTGCATGGAGGAGCTAACGAAGCGGTAATGGTCATGCTGGACGAGATCGGCTCCCTGGAGAACGTAGAGCCGTTCATTCAGAACAAGCTGAACAACAAAGAGAAAGTGATGGGCTTCGGTCACCGCGTCTACAAGAACGGCGATCCTCGCGCCAAGCACTTGATGCAGATGTCTCGTCAGCTCGGCGAGCTGAACGGCGACATGACGCTGTACGAGATGTCGATCAAGATCGAAGATCTCGTAACCGGGCAGAAGGGCTTGAAGCCGAACGTCGATTTCTATTCCGCTTCATGTTATACGATGCTCGGAATTCCGCGCGACCTGTTCACCCCGATCTTCGCGATCAGCCGCGTATCCGGATGGACCGCGCACATTTTGGAGCAATATCAAGACAACCGGTTAATTCGTCCGCGCGCGGACTATGTCGGTCCTGTGGACCAGCATTACGTGCCTATCGCCAAGCGTGGCTAAATTGAATGATATTGCCGGCGGGTTGCCTCCATTGCCATCGTGCGTGGATACAAGCCGCCGGTTCTTTGCGACAATCAACGTGAACCTCAGGAGGAGAAATCATTTATGAAACTCGAAAAATTCGCAGCACCGACTTCCGGTCAAAAAATCACTGTAGACAACGGCGTACTGAAAGTTCCAAACAACCCGATCATCCCGTTCATCGAGGGCGACGGCACCGGCCGCGACATCTGGAAAGCTTCCAAACGCGTGCTTGACGCAGCAGTAGCGAAAGCCTACAACGGCGAGAAGGAAATCGCATGGTACGAAGTATTCGCAGGCGAGAAAGCATTCAACGCATATGGCGAATGGTTGCCGGCCGACACTTTGACCGCGATTCGCGAGATGATCATCGCGATCAAAGGTCCTCTGACGACACCGATCGGCGGCGGTATTCGTTCTTTGAACGTCGCGCTTCGCCAAGAGCTTGACCTTTACGTTTGCTTGCGCCCGGTTCGTTATTTCGACGGAGTTCCTTCTCCCGTTAAACGTCCGGAGCTTGTGGACATGGTTATTTTCCGCGAGAACACTGAAGATATCTACGCGGGCATCGAGTACCAAGCCGGCACGGAGCAAGTTAAGAAAGTGCTTGAGTTCCTGCAAAAGGAAATGGGCGTTAACAAAATTCGTTTCCCGGAAACTTCCGGTATCGGCATCAAGCCCGTATCCGAAGACGGCTCCAAGCGCCTAGTGCGCGCAGCTATCGAATACGCGATCAAACACGGCCGCAAATCCGTAACGCTCGTTCATAAAGGCAATATCATGAAATACACCGAAGGCGCGTTCAAAAACTGGGGTTACGAAGTGGCCGAAGCGGAATTCGGAGACAAAGTATTCACATGGTCCGAATACGATAACATCAAAGCGGATAAAGGCGAAGAAGCAGCTAACGCAGCTCAGAAAGCCGCTCTAGATTCCGGCAAAATCCTGATCAAGGATGCGATCGCCGATATCGCCCTCCAACAAGTTCTGACTCGTCCAACCGATTTCGACGTTATCGCTACATTGAACCTGAACGGCGATTACCTGTCCGACGCGTTGGCTGCCCAAGTCGGCGGCATCGGTATCGCACCGGGAGCCAACATCAACTACTTGACCGGACATGCCATCTTCGAAGCGACTCACGGCACAGCGCCGAAATACGCGGACAAAGACGTCGTAAATCCGGGTTCGGTCATCTTGTCCGGCGTTATGATGCTTGAGCATCTGGGCTGGTTGGAAGCTGCCGAATTGATCTACAAAGGCTTGGAAACTTCGATCAACAGCAAAGTCGTAACTTACGATTTCGCTCGTTTGATGGAGGGTGCAACCGAGGTTAAGTGCTCGGCGTTTGCGGACGAAATTATTAAGAACTTCTAGAAATTCTTTATCCCCTGCGGGGGGCCATTATTATTCCCCTCGCCGGGGAGGCTTTTTACCGCCTCGTCCCCTTCTCGGGGAGGGATCGATCCCCCTAAGTCCCCCTTTCCAAGGGGGATTCCAAGGGCTTGCAGCCCTCTGGACACCCGCCTTCGCGCGATGAGTCACCAACGAGCGGTCGGAGCGGGGCTGGTGCTACGGAGGCGTCCATCTTCTCGGAGAGGCGTGGCGACTCGCTTCGCTTGTCGTCACTTTCTCCGAATGATGGACTACTGCGAGGTTGGTGGTGATGGAGCTTGCTTCGCTCGCTCTCTAGGTTGATGCTGCTTCGCGCATCTAAGGGTGACGGAGCTGCTTCGCGCTCCAAAGATCACGGTAGTTATATTAGGGCAAAGAACGGGGCATAAGAGAATAGGTGCAAAAGTACATTTAATTTGTCTGGTATCGTGCGTAAGCGGGAACTTGGGCTGAATTAAATGTATTTTTGTAATTAAACGAGATTTTCGATGGAATTAACTTCGTTGTTTAGTCTACTTGCGGAAAGCAAGGGGCTTAGATTAAGGAGGAAATATAAGTGGCAATCAAACGTGCGAAAATTACGGTTGTGGGCGCCGGTTTCACCGGCGCGACTACTGCGCTTATGTTAGCTCAGAAGGAACTAGGCGACGTCGTTCTTCTTGATATCCCTCAGCTTGAGAATCCGACTAAAGGCAAAGCATTGGATATGATGGAATCCACGCCGGTACAGGGCATCGATTCGAAGATCGTAGGAACTTCCGACTATGCGGATTCCGCTGATTCCGACGTCGTTATCATTACGGCGGGTATCGCGCGCAAGCCGGGAATGAGCCGGGACGATCTGGTGAACACGAACGCTGGCATCGTGAAATCCGTTTGCGAGAACATTAAAGCGACTAGCCCGAACGCTTACGTGATCATCTTGTCCAACCCGGTCGACGCAATGACTTACGTGGCTAATAAAGCGCTGGGCTTTCCGAAAAACCGCGTAATAGGTCAATCGGGAGTTCTGGATACGGCCCGTTACAATACGTTCCTCGCGCAAGAGCTTAACGTATCCGTCGAAGACGTTCGCGGCGTCGTAATGGGCGGCCACGGCGACGATATGGTTCCTCTCGTGCGTTATACGTCGGTCGGAGGCATTCCGGTCGAGAACCTTCTGCCGAAGGAGCGCATCGACGCGATCGTGCAACGTACGCGCGTCGGCGGCGGCGAAATCGTGAACCTGCTTGGTAACGGAAGCGCGTATTATGCGCCAGCGGCTTCGCTTGTACAAATGACGGAAGCGATTCTGAAGGACAAGAAGCGTATCCTTCCCGTCATAGCGCTTCTGCAAGGCGAATACGGATACGACAATCTGTTCATGGGCGTGCTCGCGATCTTGGGCGGCAACGGAATCGAGAAGATTATCGAAATCGATCTGACCGACGACGAGAAGGCGGCGCTCGAGAAATCCGCCCAATCGGTTCGTAACGTCATTCAGATCGTCGATAACGCGTAATATTCGATTTTTTGCCACGTAAAGGGGGCCTTCGGGCTCTCTTTTTTCATAAAATCATGTAGGTTTCGTATTGTTTCACGATCTAAGGTTTTGTTCGTTCCATTATTTGTGTATACTGAGGTTGTCTTAGTTCGATAACTATTGGAGGGAACGGCGAATGTTAAAGGTGATGTTGTTTTTGCACATAGTAGGTGCAGTAGGAATGGGAATTTACGCGATCATGCCGTTTGTGGTGGGGAAATTCAAACAGCTGTCGGGTACAGCCCAAGAAGGACTGGCTAGCGGGCTCGTAGCGGCTGGACGGTTCGGACAATACTCGCTCGTGTTGCAATTGCTAACGGGTGGATATTTGATCTCCAACTCGGAAATGCCTGATTACACCGTTGCTTGGATGGTTACGGTAATCGTATTATTCGTTGCAACCGGTGCTTTAACCGGAATTGTGCAAGCTCCGTTGAAGAGAATAGCGGCCGACGCGGCTAAGGGACAAAATGCCAGCTCGTCGATTTCGAGAGTGCAAACGCTTAGCGTCATTACTTTCATTATATTCATCGTCATTATTTGGATCATGCAAGATCCATGGACGAAGGTATAATCAACCCAACAACAAACTAAAGGAACCCTCGCTCACGGATAACGTGATCGAGGGTTTTTGCTTAGTTTTGTTACAAAATGGTGTGCTATAATTTGTTCTTTACTATTCTTTTTTCCGGATTGGACATGATGGATATGAACAAAATTCAAGCGTTAATCGCGAATTTGCTTGGCCGCTATGACAGCGGGATTTGGATTCGGGTGCTGGGCGCTGCGTTAACGACGATTACGGGTTTCATGATACGACCGTTTCTCGTCCTTTACCTGTACGATCAGATGGAAGGCTCGGTCATCCTGCCGATGATCATCGTCGGCCTTCAGCCCTTGTGCGGACTGTTCGTAAGCTGGTACGGAGGCGGATGGAGCGACAGGTACGGCCGCAAACCTTTAATCATAATGGCTTTGATTCTTCAAATGCTGTGCATGGTCGGGTACGTCTTCGCGGACCATGTCTGGCAATATGCCCTGATCTCGATCGTTAACGGAATTGGGTTCGCCTTGTATATGCCGGCGGCGAATGCCCAAATTACCGATATGGTAGCTCCGGAGAAAAGAGCGGAAGTGTTCGCCCTTATGCATACGGCGTTTAACGTCGGAGCGGCGGTTGGACCCGTACTTGGTCTACTGATGTTCAGTTGGAATCCTTCTGCCGTTTTCATGATATCAGCCGTGTCGTTCGTGTTATACGGTTTGATCGTCTGGTTTAAGTTGCCGGAGACGGCTCCGTTGATCTTGAATAAGGGAATAGCCGCGTCTACTGATAACCCGGCAAGCAAGAAACCGAAGTTTTCATGGACCCAGCATCGGACTTTGTTGTGGATGACGTTGCTTAGCTTACCCGTCGGATTGCTCTATGCGCAGGTCGAATCGACTTTTCCGCTGCATCTCCAAACGAACTTCGACAACTTCCGAACGGTGCTTGCGGCGATCCTTACTTTCAACGGAATAATGGTCATCACCTTGCAGATATGGATAGCCAAGCGCACGGAGCCGATGCCCTCGCATATCGTGATCGGCGTCTCGTATGTTCTGTTTGCAAGCGTTTCGCTAGGTTACGGCTTTTCCAGCATCGTGATATGGTTATTCGTTGCCGAGTTCGTATTCACCATTGGAGAGATGATCTTCGGTCCGCATATTCAGAAGGCCGTTTCCGTCATGGCTCCGGAAGACCAGCGAGGTTTTTATTTTTCAGTGTACGGAACTAGCCAACTGTTATCGAGAGGACTGGGTCCGATCTTAGGCGGGCTGATGCTCAGTTGGGCGAACGGACAAGCGTTGTTCGCAGCGATAGCCGTATTGCTTGTCGTTGCGGGCTACGCGCAATACCGAGTAATCAAGAAATACGCTCGGGACGAGCGCGTCGGAGTGTAGTATGATGGGATAAAAACGAATATTCAAAGGAGATAGCCATGTGCCGGAATATCAAAACCCTCTTTAATTTCGAGCCCCCAGCTACCGCGGAAGAAATACAAGCCGCCTCGTTGCAATTCGTAAGGAAGCTTTCCGGCTTCAACGAGCCTTCGAAAGCGAACGAAGCCGCGTTTAACCGCGCGATTCAAGAGGTAACGGAAGCTGCTCGCGTTTTACTGGAATCTCTTGTGACTAACGCCGATTCGCGCAATCGCGAAGTCGAGATTGCCAGAGCCCGCGCAAGATCGATCAAGAGATTCGGAACTAAAGATAGTCAAAGCGAGGTTTAAGCGGACCGCATCCTAGAATCCGAGTAAGTCTACGGGGAATACTGGCTCAGCAAGCATGGCGCAACATTGAATGGAATACTCCCTTCTATTTGGTTAAGAAGAGAAATAATGGGAGGTTCGATATGCGCTATATCATGATGATCATGATCGTCGGTATGGTCATGTTGGCGACAGGCTGCGGAAATATGCCTGGAAACGAGAATGGCCATGAAATCCTATTGAAGCGAAAAGGAGCATTTTCCGATGGAAAAGGGAAACGCGGCGCTGCTGCTCGTGGATGTCCAGAACGCGATGTTCTCATATGAAAGCAGCTTATATCGCGAGGATGAAGTAATGGATAACATTGTGGGTTTAGTGAGCAAAGCGAGGGCTTCTGAAGTTCCGGTCATCTATATTCAGCATACCGGTTACGACGACGGCGACGAGTTTCTGGAAGGCAGCCACACTTGGCAAATCGATCCGCGAATCCAACCGTTGGTAACGGAATCTGTCATTATGAAGACGACTTGCGATTCTTTTCATAAGACGGGACTTGAGGAAGAGCTACGCAAGAGAAACATCGAGAATCTTATCATTGCCGGGATGCAGACGGAGTTCTGCATCGATACGACAAGCAGACGGGCGTTCAGCATGGGGTATGGGGTTACCTTGGTCAAAGACGCCCATAGCACCTTCGATAGCGCGAATCTTACCGCGGCTCAAATCGTCGAGCATCATAACTATGTCCTGGGCGGGGCATTCGCCCGTCTGACGGCAACGAACGATATCGTTTTTTAAGAAAATAAGGGGTAGAAGATCAGAAGCGTTACTGATCTTCTACCCCTTATTTTAGGCTAACCATTCCTTCGATTGGCTTTCGACGTATCCTTTCATCCACAGACAAACCTCCCAAAGATCGGAAACGGGCTGGTTCGTGAACGGAAGAGTTTGAAGGTAGCCCGGAGGACCGAATTCCGGAACGATGATAAGAGATTTAGCGCCTTGATCGCGCCGGCTGCGGACAATGTCGCGCCACCACGCGGAGTGCGCGGCAAGAGCGGCGGCATGCTCGGGAGCGGCGGGATGATTGACTTGCGGGCCTTCCTGGTAACCGACGCGAGTATGTACGTGGATGGTTCTGTCGATAGCCAGCTTCATTCTCTCTCCTTGGTTTTCCAGCAAGGATTCGCAGACGACGCACCAATGGCTGAAATCCGCGCAAAGGCTTAAGCCCGGAATATCTTTAAGAAGCCGTTCAGTCGTCCAAGGCGTGTACATAGCACGCCCGCGGTGGGTTTCATGAGCGATGGGAATACCCGATGCCTGTTCGATATCCATGGAGAAACGGTAAAAGTCCAATTGGTCCTCGTAAGACATATCGTCTCGCGCGCTATGGGCGTTGATAAGCACGGGGGAGAAGGTAACGGCGCGTTCGACCTGCCGCTTGAACGATTCCTTGTGGTCGCCGTCGGTGAACACCATGGCCGAGAACTCTAAACCGTGCTTGGCAAGCAGTTGGCGGAATAATTGCTCGCTGGCTTGGTCGGGCATGCCGGATTCGATTCCCGAATATCCCGCATCGGAAATCATTTTGAATTGCTGCTCGAGCGGAAGATGTTCCATTCCCCAAAGGGCTTTGAATATTTTTAGCTTCAAGTCGGCCATTCTCCTCTTTGTTTTGAAGTTGATTATTCCTCTTCGGATAACTCGTCGATCGTTCTTTCGAAGCCGGGCGCCAGATGCTCAAGAAACCATTCCACCTCGGGCATATCTAGCTTTCTCAGCTTTTCTTCGCTTTGGCGGCGAGCGGTGGCGAACTCGCGATTGCCTGCCGACATTTCGGTAATGCATTTCAAGTAGGCGTCCAGCAAATCGGCAGCCTTCACTAATTTGTCGAGCTCGGGATTGGACGGCTTGCGTCCTAAGAGTGGCCGATAGCTTTCCTTCAGCTCTTCCGGCACGCTAGCTAACAATCGATCGGCGGCAAGCGATTCGATCTCGCGGAAATTCGCCAGAATTTGCGGGTTATGATGCTTGACGGGAGTAGGAATATCGCCGGTGAAAACCTCGGTGGCATCATGGAACAGCGCGTATGTGACCGCTTCGTCGGGATTGACGTCGCGCTTGAATATTTCCCGCGCAATACTGCCGAGCGAATGGGCGATCAAGGCTACGTGATAGGAATGTTCCGCTACGTTTTCCGGCGTCGTGCTTCTCATCAGACTCCAGCGTTCGATGTTTTGCAATCGGTATAAATAAGCCAAATAATGATTCGCCATGAACTTGACTCCTTTTTCCCACCTATTATCTATGTGCTATTATATAATGATTAAGGAACGACGAACAGAGAGGGGATTTTGCGATAATATGTCTATTTCTATCTTCGAACAAAGCATGTACCAACTTATCGTGGAAACGTCCACTAACCTTCCGGCCGACGTACGCCGTGCGATATCCGCTGCCCGCGAGGCGGAAGACCGCGCGACGCGCGCAGGCTTGTCTCTATCTACCATTGCCCAGAATATCGAGATGGCGGAAAGCAACGTTTCCCCCATCTGCCAAGATACCGGTATGCCGACATTCGTCGTACATACTCCCATAGGCGCCAATCAAATCGTCATGAAGCGAGAAATCAAGAACGCGATCGCCAGAGCGACCAAGGAAGGCAAGCTTCGCACGAATTCGGTAGATTCGCTGACCGGTTCGAATACGGGAGACAATCTCGGTCCTGGCACCCCGGTCATCCACTTCGAGCAATGGGAGCGCGACGAGGTCGACGTCCGCCTTATTCTGAAGGGCGGCGGCTGCGAGAATAAGAATATCCAGTATAGCCTGCCATGCGAAGTCGAAGGGTTAGGCAAAGCGGGACGCGACCTCGACGGCATTCGCAAATGCGTGCTTCACGCGGTGTATCAAGCGCAAGGGCAAGGCTGCAGCGCCGGCTTCATCGGCGTGGGCATCGGCGGCGACAGGACGACGGGGTACGAGCTTGCGAAGCAGCAATTGTTCCGTACGGTGGATGACGTGAACCCGATTCCCGAGCTTGCGCGGCTCGAAGAGTATATTCTGGACAAGTCGAACCAACTGGGAATCGGAACGATGGGCTTTGGCGGCAACGTAACGCTTCTCGGCTGCAAAGTCGGCGTCAACAATCGGTTGCCGGCGAGTTTCTTCGTTTCCGTCGCATACAATTGCTGGGCTTACAGACGTCAAGGCGTGCTGCTCGACGGATCCACTCACGAGATCAAGAGCTGGATTTACGAAGGCGGCTCATCGGTATCGATGACCGAACAGGATAACGCTGCGACTGACGAGGCAGCGGCAGCGGCGGAAGCTTCCAAACCTAAAGAAATCGTGCTGCAAATGCCCTTGTCGGAGGAAGACGTTCGCGGTTTGAAAGTAGGGGACGTCGTCATTCTGAACGGTGAAATGCATACGGGTAGAGACGCCTTGCACAAATATTTAATGGACCACGACGCGCCGATCGATTTAAACGGCGGGGTGATCTATCATTGCGGACCGGTTATGCTTAAAGACGACGAAGGATGGCACGTGAAAGGCGCCGGACCGACGACGAGCATCCGCGAGGAGCCGTATCAAGGCGATATCATGAAAAAATTCGGCTTGCGGGCCGTTATCGGGAAGGGCGGCATGGGACCGAAAACGCTGGCTGCCCTTCAAGAGCACGGAGGCGTTTATTTGAATGCCGTTGGCGGAGCCGCTCAATACTATGCCGAGTGCATTAAGCAAGTAAATGGAGTAGACTTCATGGAATTCGGCATACCCGAAGCGATGTGGCACCTGCAGGTCGAAGGCTTCGCGGCGATCGTCACGATGGATTCGAACGGGAATAGCTTGCACGCCGACGTGGACAAGGATTCCAAAGCCAAGCTCAGCCAGTTCAAAGATCCCGTATTCGTCTAACATCAAAGGAGCCTTAACCCGAACATGACTAAATTCCGTTTCAAATTGACCGGCTTATTCGTGATCATGATCGGCGTCTCGGTTTTGGCTGCCGGTTTATTGATGGGAAATTCCTATCAGAAAAATCATCAATCGGCTTTGCGCGATCATATGATTCGGGAATTGCACGTTCTGAACGCAGCGGTGCAATGGCCGGTCACGGGCAGCGAAGCGGAACGCAGCTCCTATTTGCAGGAGCAAGCTGCGCGTTTCAAGGAAATCGCGGGAATGCGGGTATCCTACATCCGCCTGGACGGGAAGGTCATGGGCGACTCCGACTCAGACCCGGCCACGATGGACAACCATCTCGGACGCAAAGAAGTCCGGCAAGCGCTGGCGGGAGGTACCGGGAGCAGCGTTCGTTACAGCGACACGCTGAAGCAGAATATGCTCTACGTGGCGATTCAGGTTAAAGACGAGAAGAACGGCATACCTCAGGGCATTATACGTCTTGCGATGAGTTTAGGAGACGTGGAGAAAAGTCTCAACAATATGTGGCTCGCGCTTATATTCGGGTTGCTGCTGCTGTTCGTCGTCGCCGGAATCGTGAGCTACCGCGTTGCGTTGAGCGTTACGCGTCCGATTGAACGAATGACGGCCGCGGCGCAACGAATGGCTAATATGGACTATGCGATACGCGTGCCCGAAGGCGGCCGGGACGAGGTCGGAGAGCTTGCTCGAGCGCTTAACGCGATGGCGGGAAGCCTTCAGGGTCAATTGGACGAAATCCGCCAGAACGGCTCGAGACTTCAGAGCGTGCTGGACAATATGACTAGCGGCGTCGTTATAGTCGCCCATGACGGGCGAATTACGCTATATAACCGCGAAGCCGAGGCGCTCCTCGGAAGTAACGTACGGGAGCGGGTAGGTCGCAGTTATACGGAGATCCGGCAACATTTTGAGCTGGTGGGTCTTATTCGCGAGAGTCTTAACAATCCGATGCCTTTACATGAAGAGTTGACTGTTTATTATCCGGAAGAGCGTTTGTTGGCAATAAATCTGGCTCCGATGACGATAAGCGGCGAAGAGGACCCGGGACTGCTGCTTGTGCTACAAGACGTTTCGGCGATTCGTCGCTTGGAGAGCATGCGCAGCGAATTCGTCGCCAACGTCTCCCACGAGCTGAAGACGCCGGTTGCCGCGGTGAAGGGATTCGCGGAGACGTTGCTTGCCGGCGCGATGAACGATCCGGAGACGGCGAGGTCGTTCCTTACGATCATTCAGGATGAGAGCGACAGGCTGAACCGATTAATCGGCGACATCCTGGAATTATCGAAGATCGAGTCGCGGCGCGCTCCTCTCCAGTTCTCGCCGATCGAATTGCCGGTCTTCCTGTCGAGAATGAACGAAATCCTAACCGCGGAAGCCGCCAAAAAGAATATCGTTCTGGACGTGCAAGCAGAGGAAGAACTGTTCTTGGAGGCGGACGAAGACAGATTAGGCCAAATCATAATGAATCTCATGCAGAACGGGATCAACTACACCCCGGAAGGCGGCAAAGTAAAGGTCAGGGCGGAGATCGTAGCCGCCGAGGACGGCGAAGAGGAGCGCGTACGGATTACCGTCTCGGATACGGGGATCGGAATTCCGAAGAAAGACATTCCGCGCATATTCGAAAGGTTCTACCGAGTGGATAAAGCCCGTTCGCGCAGTTCGGGCGGCACCGGATTAGGATTGTCCATCGTAAAACATTTAGCCGAGCTGCATCATGGGTCGATAAGGGTGGAAAGCACGGTGGGCGTGGGTTCGAAGTTTATTTTGGAGCTGCCGCTGTTACAGCCCTGATCTTCGTTTTACCTATTTTACTTTGCGATAACATTTGCATGATCTTGCGTTTACAGTGGTATGATAAAACTAACATGTAGAGCCAAATAGGCAGGATTGCCTGCTGGACCGGAGGAACGCATGTCGGACAAAGTGCTGATTATCGAAGATGAACCGACGCTTGCCCGTCTAGTGACTTATAACCTCTCTCAAGAGGGTTACGAAACGGAAGTCGTCGGCAACGGTGCAGAAGGTCTTCATAAAGCGATCCACGATCAATACGCGATTATTTTTCTCGATTTGATGCTTCCGGGCATGAACGGATTCGAAGTGCTTCAGAAGCTGCGTCAGAACGGCGTGAAGACGCCGGTCATTATTCTGACCGCGAGGAATGCGGAAGAAGAAGTCGTGCAGGGATTAAAGTTGGGCGCCGACGATTACATCACTAAGCCGTTCGGAGTGGCAGAGCTGCTGGCTCGAACATCGGCGGTGCTTAGGCGCTCCCGTAACGAGGAGAGCAAGCCATCTCAAGCGACCGGCGGGGACAAGGTGATCGCCTTAGGAGATCTGCAAATTTTCCCGGACAAGTACGAAGTATTCTCCAACGGTCAGTGGATCACGTTGCGTCCTAAGGAATTCGAGGTCTTGCTTTACCTAGCCGAGCGTCCGGGCATCGTCATCACGCGCGACGACCTCATGAACGTCGTTTGGGGCTTCGACTACATCGGCGGGCAGCGTACGGTCGACGTACACGTCAGCTCGCTTCGCAAGAAGCTGGAGTTAAATCAGCAAACCGTCCAGATCGACTCGATCCGCGGCGTTGGCTACAAACTATTCATCAACCGCAAAGCTTCCTCGTCCAGCCGTTAAGGCTGAGGGCGAGGATTTTTTTTGTCGGGAAAGCCGACAAAGAGTGTAGTCGAGCGCGGTCGTTGGCACGCCATAGTCGGAAAAACCGACTTTTGTAGGACTTGAGCGCAAACCTTGCCAAGGCACCCCCGCCATAGTCGGAGAAACCGACGATAAACGGAGCCAGCATGATCACCACACCGCCATAGTCGGAGGAACCGACGATGATCAGAACCGCTGTGAACACCACACCGCCATAGTCGGAGGAACCGACGATGATCAGAACCGCTGTGAACACCACACCGCCATAGTCGGAGAAACCGACGATAAACGGAACCGCGTATGATCACCACACCGCCATAGTCGGAGGAACCGACGATGATCAGAACCGCGGTGAACACCACACCGCCATCGTCGGAAAAACCGACGATAAACGGAGACGCGCATGATCACCACCCCGCCATAGTCGGAGAAACCGACGATAAACGGAGCCGCGCATGATCACCACCCCGCCATAGTCGGAAAAACCGACGATAAACGGAACCGCGTATGATCACTACCCCGCCATAGTCGGAAAAACCGACGATGATCAGAACCGCGATTGAAGACCACCCCGCCATAGTCTGAGAAACCGACTTTAGTTAATTTAACGGGTTATCCTAAAATCTAATAACAATGCTTTGTTTAACCTGTAGCTGCAGACGCGCTTGACGTTACTTCTCATGGGGAGTAGCAGTTCTTTTTCCACAAGGGATTTGATGTGTTTAAATACCGTAGTTCGATGTAAATTTAATGTTCGTGTAATGAAAATAGGCGTGATGGGGTCTGGCGTCGTTGATGCTAAATTGATGATAGCTTGTTCAGTCAGAGTAAGGTTGATTTGATTAATAGCTTGTTGAATGCCAAGCACTCCAAGTAGCTGGTGAATGATTTGCTGGCATACGCGAGGCTTCTCTAAGATATCGCGATATGAAAATCGGATAACGAACCAACCGTCGATAACCAGATGGTTTTGTCGCATTAAGTTGTCTGAAAACTTATCGTTATTAATATCACGCCAATGAGGACCAAAACCATCAATCTCTATACATATCTTGAAACCTTGAGTCACGTAAGTAAAGTCCAGGTATCTTCGACCGTCTTTGAAATCTTTGACTTCATGCTCCGCATGTAAGCATGTGAAGTGACCGAATGCAGGCCACCAAACTTGCGAGATAAACAACCTCTCCGCGTAATTATCCTCGCTTGATAACTTTCTCTTGCGCTCTCCTTTGCTTGCGGACCGAAGTCTCCCCATCCATTTTTCATAAGCATGCTCTAGTTCTTCCGACATTTGAATCGCATCGTTCAATCGTTCATCCCATTCGTTTAATAAAAAAACCGCCCACTCCGGAGTTCTCCGGATTGAGCGGCGTGTGCTTCACGACCGATATTTGTAGTGCCTACAGCGATTAAAATAACATGATTAATATCAAATTTCAACGTATATTTCGTCAATGCCGATACGTTGTGTGTAATTGTAAAATATGACGTGAAGCGAATTTCAAACTCCGATATTCGTCGCGTGGTTCCCCGTGCGAGTCGAGGCGTGACGGCCGGTGATGGCAGTCTACCTCAAGAGTTTCGACCCCAAGCAAGCATCTTACGTTGGAACTCCTTGGGCGAGCAGCCGTTGAACCGCTTGAACATTTTGTAGAAATGGGCCATGTTCGCCATGCCGATCTGGTCCCCGACCTCGCTGACGCTCATGTCTCGGGTGAGCAACAGCTGTTCGGCCCGTTTAATCTTGCGGAAGTTGACGTATTCGGTGAAGGAGAGGCCCATGTTCTTCTTGAAAAATTTCACGAAGTAATAATAACTCATATTAGCCAATCCGCAAGCGTCTTCGACGGAAATGCGATTGTCGATGTTCGCTTCGACGAAATCCAGAACCGGTTTAAGCCGAATGCGCTCGACGCGGTCTTGATCTGCTAACAGCCCCCGGCTGTCGTTGCGGATGAGGATGAGGAGCAGCTTCTTGATCAGCATATTGACGGCTAGCTCGTAACCGCTTTCTTTCCGGATGGCCTCTTGATGAATTTGTCGGATGCATTCCGCCGCGGCGTTGCGGGCTTCCGAATTCTCGCGGAAAATATAATTCATGGAGCTGAGCGGAACTTTAGTTTCATTAAAGTACTGCAAATAGGGAATCGTACTCTGATCGAAATAGGAATGAAGATCGAATTGAAGTACGATATATTCGACGACATCGCCGAGATTGCGATCGCGATGGAGCTGCGATTTGCCAAGGATCATGACGTCTCCCGCTAGTAACGAGCATGTTTCGTCGCTCAGATCGACCTCGAGACTTCCGCTTTGGATGAGAAACAGCTCGCATTCGGGGTGAAAATGCCAAGCGACGGATCCGACGTCATTGCGGGATGCTTGCCAGATTTTCAAGGAAAGCAACGGGTTCTCGTATTCAATGTTTTCTCGGTACGCTTGCACGGGTTCATCCCCTTATACGACAAAATCACATAAAATCCTCGCATCTGACCGGATAGGATTTCTAAGCATTTATGTTACACTAATTGTAGAATGAATACTGCAAACTCGCAAGGAGGACAAGCGTTTTGTCAAAAGTTAACGTTGGGATGATCGGATGCGGCGGAATCGCTATGGGGAAACATTTACCATCGCTCGCCAAAATCCCGGAAGCGCAAGTGGTTGCGTTCTTCGATGTCGCATGGGACAGGGCGAACGAAGCCAAGAACAAATTCGGTACTCACGACGCGCGGGTGTATAACGACGTGTACGAGCTACTGAGAGACAACGATGTTCACGTCGTGCACGTATGTACGCCGAACGACACGCATGCCGAAATTTCGATTGCGGCGCTCGAAGCGGGTAAACACGTCTTATGCGAGAAACCGATGGCCAAGACGGCGGACGATGCGAGGCGGATGCTGGAAACGTCGGAGCGTACGGGACGAAAGCTAAGCATCGCTTATCAGAACCGGTTCCGCGCGGATAGCCGCTGGTTGCATCAAGCTTGCCGTTCGGGAGACTTGGGCGAGATTTACGTTGCCAAAGCCCATGCGGTGCGTCGGCGCGCGGTTCCGACATGGGGCGTGTTCCTTGATTTGGAGAAGCAGGGCGGAGGCCCGTTGATCGATATCGGAACGCATGCTCTCGATTTGGCGCTCTGGATGATGGACAACTACGAGCCGAGGACGGTGTTAGGCTCCTCGTACCGCAAGCTTGCCGAGCAAGGAAGCCAAGCGAATATGTGGGGCAATTGGGATCCGTCCAAGTTTACGGTCGAAGATTCCGCGTTCGCGATGATTACGATGAAGAGCGGCGCTACGGTATGGCTGGAGTCCAGCTGGGCGCTGAACACGCTCGACGTGGACGAAGCGAAGGTGTCGCTCCACGGTACGAAAGCCGGAGCGGATATGAAGAAGGGCTTGCGCATTAACGGGGAACAACACGGGCGGCTATTCACGCAGGAAATTCAAATGTCCGGAGATTTCGGCGGGAATCCGCTTCCCGACGATGCGGCGGAACAGGAAGCGCGCGCATGGATCGATGCCATCATTCATGACAGGGAACCCGTGGTTACGGCCAAGCAAGCGCTGGTCGTTCAAGAAATTCTTGAAGCCGTATACGAATCCGCGAACAAAGGGCAAGCCGTCAGCTTCGTATAAGGATCCCATTCAAACCCAAAAACGTCACGATGCCATAATAAGCTTCGTGACGTTTTTAATTGCGTTTGCGGAATTTACCCGGAGAATTGCCGGCAAGCTTGCTGAACAGCAAGTTGAAATAGTTGGCGTTCGGATATCCGACTCGCATGGCGATATCCCGCACCGAATGATCCGTTTCCACGAGCAAGCGCTTTGCTTCGTCGATCCTGCACTTGATCAAATATTGGATGGGGGACATGCCGACTTCTTCTTTGAACACATGGGCCAGATGATAAGGACTTACGTACACGCGCTGGGCCAAGTCGCTTAAGGATAGCTCAAGGTGATAATTTTGTTCGATGTAACCCCTTACATTTTGCGCAAGGCTAATCATGGGCTCATTTGGCGCGAAGCGAACCGGTTCGGAAGAAGCGAGAGGCGTAAAAGCGGTATCGGGCTTACGCTGTTCGACGGATTCCATTTCCCTCAGGAAGTGAATGAGCAGCGATTGAAGCAGGGAAGAGATGACTTCCTGGCTCCCGAGCTGAGGATTGCGCGCTTCGAGCAGCAAATCTTCCAGCATCCGGCTGATGCGATGGTTGTCCGAGCCGATCGGAATGATGAAGGGGTGTTCGTGATGGGAAAGAAAACCTCTGGCGTAACCTTGTACTTGGAGGTTATTAACGTAGTACACGACGGCGCGTAACGGGAAATCGGCGTGCGGCCGAAGCGTCACCTCGGATCGAGGGGGGACGAACAGGCACGTTCCTTCCGTTACCGGTAGCCGGACATGAATGTCGCACGCGTCTCCGCTTCCGGATCTTAGCCATAGCACGCAAGACCGATCTCCCGCGATCAACGGCAACGGATCGATTCCGGTCCAATCGTACCAGCTTGCGAGTTGCGGTATTTCCAGAAGTAACGAGGGCTTGTTCATCGCAAAAAAACCTTCCCCCCTTTGAAACGAATTATGTATGATTAGGTAATAAAAAACAATACGGTACATCATACACCGCAAGAAAGTGAATCAATCCTTCCGATTACCGCAAGATCGTTCATTTTCCAGCGAACACCTATCTTCTACACTAAGAGTAGGGGCTTACCCGAAGGAGCGTGACTCCGTGCTGCTGCACATGCGAGGCATTTCTAAATCTTTCTACGGCGTTCAAGTGTTGGATAACATCGATTTCGAATTGCGTCCGGGAGAGGTTCACGCGTTGGTAGGAGAGAACGGCGCCGGAAAATCGACGCTTGCGAAGCTGATTTCCGGCGCGCATCGTCCGGATGACGGATATCTCGTCGTGAACGGGAAACCCGTGTCCTTGTATTCGCCGATAGAGTCGCAACGCATGGGCATTTCGATGATTTACCAGGAATCCTGCCTCGTTCCCGAAATGAGTATCGCGGAGAACGTCTTCCTCGGTACGGAGCCCAGATGGCTACGCATGTTCACGAATACGGTCAAGATGAAGCGCGAAACGAAGAGAATACTCCGGTCGCTGGGGATGCCGCTTCATCCGAATACGAAAGTCAAGGATCTTTCGATGAGCGAACGTCACGTCGTCGCGATCGCTAAGGCTTTGTCCCAGAAAGCGAACATTTTCGTCATGGACGAACCGACCGCTTCCTTGTCGGATGCGGAGCGTATCAGATTGTTCGCGATGATCCGGGGATTCAAAGCGGAAGGGTTTGGAATCGTTTACATTACACATCGGCTGAACGAAATTTTTGAAATATGCGACAGGGTGACAGTACTTCGGGACGGCAAGCGGGTAGTTACCTGCAAAGCAAACGAGCTTACCGAAAGGGAACTGGTCAGGCAGATGGTCGGCAGGGAGCTGACGCAGATTTTTCCGCCGCTATCATCGCCGACCGGCAACGAGCTTCTGAGAGTAGAGAACATGACGCGCAAGCCATGGTTCGAGAAAATCGATTTTCGGCTGCACGAAGGGGAGATTCTCGGTATAACCGGTTTGGTGGGCTCCGGAACGGAAGGGCTGGCCAAGGTGATCTTCGGCGAGATGAAGCCGGAATCCGGCAAAGTGTTCTGGCATAAGGAGCCGATCCAGTTCAAGACGCCGCGGCAAGCGATAGACCTTGGTTTCGGTTACGTCAACAGGGATCGCATCGAATCCGGGTTATTCATGGACATGAACGTTTATCGCAACCTTACGATAGCCAGCCTGAAGAAAATCCACCGTTTCCATATGGTTCAAGAATCTCAGGAGCACGACAAAGCTTTGGACGCGATTATTCAATTGGACATCAAGACCCGTGATCCCGAACAGGAAATCAAGTTTCTCAGCGGAGGCAATCAGCAGAAGGTCATGCTGGGAAAATGGCTGGTGGCGGAAAGCGACTTATATATTTTGGACGAGCCGACGCGGGGAATCGACGTCGCCTCCAAGAGCGAGCTGTACGTCCTATTGCACGAATTGGTCAACGAGGGAAAAGGGATGATCGTCATTTCCTCGGATATGTCGGAGCTTATCGGGCTGTGCAACCGGATATTGGTCATGCACGAGGGTCGTATCGTCGACGAGATGACGCACGGGGAGGCATCGCAGGAAAGGATATTGCAATCCGCTTCCGGAATCAGGGGATAATCGGGGGGAACCTATGCAGTTATCGAATATAAGGACCGAAAGGTTTCAAAGGTGGATTGCCGGCAACAAAATATTCATGACGTTGATCGTCCTCGTTTTCCTTGCTTCCGTCACGAGCGAGTATTTCTGGACTTGGAATAACATCATGAACGTGTTCCGCCAAGCATCCGTTATCGGCATGATCGCGTTGGGCGTTCATTTCGTGGTGTTGATCGGAATGCTCGATCTGTCCGTGGGCTCCATTCTCGTCTTCTCGGGAGCGGTCATCTTATGGGGACAGAACTTATTCGATCTGGATATTCCGGGTTCCTTTTTCCTGGGAGCGGCATCGGGCGTCGTGCTGGGCAGTCTGAACGGGTTGATCGTCACGTACGGAAGAGTTCCATCGTTCATTACGACGCTCGGCACGATGTTCATCTACCGCTACTTCATGATGTGGGTCGCCGACGCGGGCGCGGTGTCGGGGAATCGCATCAGCCACACGTTTCTCGGACACGGGTATTGGCTGGGCATTCCGGTAGTCGTATTCCCGCTCATCCTTGCCGCGGTTGCCGCCCACGTCGTGCTCTCCCGGACCTTGCTGGGGAGATACTTATACGCGGTCGGCCAGAATTCGCGTGCCGCGTTCAGCTCCGGCGCCAACGTCCGCGCCGTTACGATTGCCGCGTTCGCGATTAGCGGGATGGCTGCAGGCCTCGGCGCCGTGCTGGAGACGTCCAGGCTCAATTCGATATCGACGGCGAATTCGGGGGTTTATTACGAGTTGGACGCGATAGCCGCAGTCGTCTTAGGGGGAGCTTCTCTAAGGGGAGGCAAAGGAACGATTCTCGGCACGGTGTCGGGGGTACTCATGTTTTCCATTCTGAACAACTACATGAACTTGCAGAACGTGTCGACCTATTTGCAGGGCGTACTCAAGGGTTTGCTTATTTTCTTGGTGCTGTATCGCCAGAATCGCCTTCGGGAGGATTGATCTCCCGAAGGCTTTTTTGTAGCTTAACAGGTGTTCTGTTCGGACACTCCCGACATTACCTTTAGCAAGAAAGTGTAGTTTACATGCGCAAGTTAGTTGATTGTGGAAATTTCTAAATTTTTCTAGGATGGAATTGTAGAGCCGATTGGAATGGAGGTAGCGAATGATACTGGAGATGAAGGGAATCTCGAAAGCCTTTTACGGAGTGAAAGCGCTTCAGGACGTGGCGTTCGATTTGCGCAAAGGCGAAGTTCACGCGCTTGTCGGCGAGAACGGAGCGGGCAAGTCTACGCTCATGAAAATATTGGCGGGCATACACGCTCCGGATGAGGGGGAAATCGTCCTCGGAGGGAAACCGGTCGCGATCGGATCGCCGCACCAATCCCAAAAGCTCGGAATTTCGATTATCCATCAGGAACTGAATCTGATTCCCCATATGTCGGTCGCCGAGAATTTATTTCTGGGGCGGGAGCAAACGATCGCGGGACTATTCTCGAACAAGAAGGGAATGGTCAGCCAAACGAAGCATCTGTTGGACCAATTCGGCTTAAAGCTGAATCCCAACGAATTGATAGCTAGGCTGAGCATCGGAGAGAGGCAAATCGTCGAAATTGCGAAAGCGCTTTCCATGGATGCCGAAATTCTGATCATGGATGAGCCGACGGCGGTACTGGAGGAACGCGAGGCCAATCAGCTCTTCGAGCTGATCCGGCGCTTCAAGCGGCAAGGCGTATCTATCGTATATATCTCCCACAGGCTGCATGAACTGAAGGGAATATGCGATCGGATCACGATCCTGCGGGATGGCCGTCACGTAACGACGACGGAATTGGACGGACTGTCGGAAAGGGAAATCGCGAACTTGATGGTGGGCAGGGAATTGAAAGAAATGTACCCGGTACATAGCGGAGAGATCGGGGAGGAACTGCTTAAAGTAGAAGGGCTTACCCGTTCTCCCCATTTCGAGGATGTCGATTTTCACGTGAGACGGGGAGAGATCGTCGGTTTCGCCGGGCTGATCGGAGCGGGGAGAACGGAGCTCATGCGAACTTTATTCGGGGACTGGAAGGCGGAGAGAGGATCCGTGTACTGGAAAGGGGAAACCGTTCGCATTCGTAATCCCGAGGAAGCGGTGAAGCTCGGGTTGGGCTTCGCGACGGAAGACCGCAAAGGCACGGGATTGGTTATGGAAATGAATTTGACCCGCAACATGACGCTTGCCAATCCGGCCAAGATCAGCCGTTGGAACTTAATTAGAAGCCGTCACGAATCGCGAGTCGTGATGGAGAAAATTCAAGAAATGAACATCAAGGCGAGTTCTCCGGCCGCTCCGATCAAAAATCTGAGCGGGGGCAATCAGCAGAAGGTCGTCATCGCCAAATGGCTCGTTTCGGAAACGGAACTCTTCATTATGGATGAGCCTACCCGGGGAATCGACGTCGGCGCGAGAAGCGAGATTTACAATTTGATCGTTCGGTTCGCGGCGGAAGGAAAAGCGGTTATCGTCGTTTCCTCCGAGCTGCCGGAGCTGTTGGGACTCTGCGATCGGATCTACGTCATGCACCGCGGCCGGTTAAAGGGCGAGCTCAGCGGCGAGGAAGCGAACGAACAGAATATCATGGCCATGGCAACCGGCCTTTAAAAACAAAAGGGGGAAATACCCGATGTCCGCGGCAACGGAAACCGAATCGAAGAGCCCGTCAACCGGGATGCGTCTAGGCAAGGTTCTATGGGATCAGTATAGCGTCATCTTCGCTTTCGTCGTATTAGTGGCGCTAGCCGCCGTATTAAACGAACATTTTCTCGATATCGGCAATATCACCAACGTGCTTCGCCAAGTGTCCATCGTGGGCATCTTGTCTCTGGGAATGACCTTCGTCATCATTCTCGGGGGGATCGATCTATCGGTCGGCTCCGTGCTCGCTTTCTCGGGCACCGTGATCATGGCGGCGCAAGTGACATACGAGCTTCCGATCTGGTTATCTATCGTTCTAGGTCTAGTTGCGGGCGCATTGCTCGGAATCATCAATGGCTTCGTCATAACTTACGGCAAAATCACGGCATTCATCGCAACGCTTGCGATGATGACGATTGCAAGGTCGTTGGCGCTTTATTACGCGGACGCAGGAGCCATTTCCGGCTTCGACTCTTCCTATAGCAAGATAGGCAACGAATACATGGCTGGCATTCCGATACCGGTGCTTATTTTCGGGGGCATATTCATCCTGAGCTACGTCGTGCTCGAGAAAACGGTGTTCGGCCGTCATATTTACGCGGTTGGAGGAAATACGCAGGCGGCGAGATTGTCTGCGATCTCCGTGTTCAAAGTAACGATTTTGTCTTACGTCATTTGCGGGATAACCGCAGCGATCGGCGCCGTCATCGAAACGTCGCGACTGAATTCCATCAGTACGTCCAGCTCGGGCCATATGTACGAATTGGACGCGATCGCCGCTGTAATCATAGGTGGGACCAGCCTTTCCGGAGGGCGGGGTCGCATCGTCGGCACCTTGTTCGGGGTACTGATCCTCGGAGTACTGAGCAATATCATGAACCTGTTGAACATTTCACCATACTTGCAGGGGGTGGTCAAAGGCTTAATCATTATCGCGGCGGTATTGCTTCAGAAGCGCGATTAACGAGACAAAAGCCGTCGTAAGCAAACGCAATGAAACCAACAAATTTGGGAGGGTCATTCCGATATGAAGAGAAAGTCGTTTACGATGTTAGCAATCATAATGATATTGTCCGTCGCATTGGCAGCTTGTAACAGCAAGAACGAACAATCGAGTCCGAGCTCGAGCGAGCCCGCTACCGCTTCGGGGGAACAAGCGAATGCCGCCGGCGGCAACTACACCATCGGCATCTCGCTTCCCGCGGCGGATCATGGCTGGATGGGGGCTTTGATCAGCAATACAAAGACGGAAGCCGAGAAGCATAAGAACATCGAATCTATCGTCTATACGGCCAAGGATCCGGCCAAGCAAACTTCGGATATCGAGGACCTGATTACGAAGAAGGTAGACGCCATAGTGATGCTGCCGATCGAATCCGCGGCTTTGACGCCGGCGGCCGAGAAGGTGGCAAAGGCCGGCATTCCTCTTATCGTTATCGATCGCGCCGTCAACTCGGAGAGCTATCGCCTTTACATCGGCGGGGATAACTACGGCATCGGATACGGCGACGCCAAGTACCTGGTCGAAGATCTGATCAAGCGCAACGGCAAGGCGGAGGGTAAGGTCGTGGAAATTAGCGGCGTGCCTTCGTCCGTTACGGATCTGCGGTCCAAAGGATTCCGCGATTACATCAAGGATTATCCGGACGTTCAGATTATCGCGTCCCAGCCGGGAGATTTTACCCGCGAGAAAGCGTTAAAAGCGATGGAGAACATTTTGCAAGCGAACAAAGAAATCGATGCCGTGTATTCCCAAGACGACGATATGACCGTCGGGATCGTGCAAGCGATCAAGGACGCGAAGCGGGAAGACGAAATGTTCATCGTCAGCTCCGGCGGCATGCAGGAAATCTTCAAGATGATGAAGGAGAAAGCAAAGCCTGAGGTCGTCGTTTCCTTGACCTATTCGCCGACGATGGGCGGCTCGGCCGTAAGCCTGGCAACGTTGATCCTCGAAGGCAAAGGGATCCAAGGCTTATGGGAGAAGAGCGTCCCGCATCACATCGTGCTCGAGGCCACGCCGGTAACTCCCGACAACGTAGATAATTTCCTTGATCCCGATTCCAAATATTAATATAAAAAGAACAAAATCGGGAAGTGTAATAAAGGTTGAACTAAAGTAAACTGTATACGCCGGAAGTGGAGCTTCACGCGGCGAGTCGCTTTTTGCCGGCGGCTCGCTTTGCTTTTGCAAATTAAGGGTAGCGAACGGCAAGCGTTTTCAGGTAAAATATAGCTAGGCTTAGAATGAACACGCGTACATAGAATGTGCGAAGAATGACGATACGAACAAGAAAGGTTTGGTGGATAACCAGTGAAATCAGGAGTATTTATCGTACTTTTCGGCCAACAATCCTTCGAACAGGCGTTGGATACCGCTAAAGCCGCGGGGCTTCAATCCGTGGAAATCGGAACGGGAGCTTATCCCGGCACCTCTCACGTTAACGCGAAAGCTGTATTGAACGACGAAGCAGCCGTTCGCGCCATCCGCGATGCGGTCGATTCCCGCGGCCTGACGATCAGCGCTCTTAGCTGCCATGGCAATCCGCTGCACCCGGATGCCGCCATCGCCAAACCGCATCACGAAGATTTCGTAGCTACCGTCCAATTGGCGGAGAAGCTTGGCGTCGATACCGTAATCACGTTCTCGGGCTGCCCGGGCGATTCCGAAGGCTCCAAGTACCCGAACTGGGTTACGTGCCCTTGGCCGGAAGATTTCTTGACTATCCTTGAATGGCAATGGAAAGAGGTCGCCATTCCTTATTGGAAAGAACAATCGGAGTTGTGCCGCAAGCACGGCGTCAAAGTCGCGATCGAAGCGCATCCGGGCTTCCTCGTGTACAACACGGAGACGGCTCTTCGCCTTCGCCGCGAAGCAGGCGATAATATCGGAGTTAACTTCGATCCGTCGCACTTGTTCTGGCAAGGCATGGATCCGATCGAGTGCGTCAAGGCTCTCGGCGATTCCATTTACCACGTTCATGCCAAAGACACGAAAATCGACAAACGCAACGTCGCGCTTAACGGCGTTCTCGATACTAAGCATTACGGCGACATCCTGAATCGTTCCTTCGTGTTCCGCACGGTCGGGTACGGACACGACGACGAGTTCTGGAAAGACCTTGTCAGCGTGCTGCGCCTCGTCGGCTACGAAGGCACGATCAGCATCGAGCACGAAGACGGCATCATGAGCGTGAACGAAGGCTTCAACAAAGCCGCTAGCTTCCTCAACTCGCTTATTCTGAAAGAAAGCGCGGGTGAAATGTGGTGGGCGTAAACAAAAAGAAAATCAACGTAGGCATGGTGGGCTACAAGTTCATGGGCAAAGCCCACAGCCACGCTTACAAAGACGTAGGCATGTTCTTCGATACGGCGGCCGACGTCGTCATGAAAGCGATCTGCGGACGCGACGAGAACGGGGTTAAGGAAGCGGCCGACAAATTCGGCTGGGAATCCTACGAGACGGACTGGCGGAAAATGATTGCCCGCGAGGACATCGATTTCGTGGACATTAACGCCCCAAGCGACGCTCACAAGGAAATCACGCTTGCGGCCATCGCCGCCGGCAAGCACGTATTCTGCGAAAAGCCGCTTGCGCTTAACTTGGCCGACGGCCGCGAAATGCTGGCGGCGGCGGAGAAAGCGGGCGTGAAGCACGCAATCTGCTTCAACTACCGTTTTCTGCCCGCGGTTCAACTGGCGAAACAAATTATCGACGAAGGTCGCTTAGGCGAAATTCATCACTATCGCGCGACTTATCTACAGGATTGGCTCGTCGATCCTAATACGCCGTTGGCGTGGCGCTTGAAGAAGGAAGTCGCCGGCTCCGGAGCTCATGGCGACATCAACGCGCACAGCATCGATCTTGCTCGCTTCTTGATCGGCGAATTCGACCGCGTGGTCGGACATAACCGTACTTTCGTGAAAGAGCGTCCGCTCTTGACGGGTTCCGCCGGCGGTTTGTCCGGAGGCGGCGCTTCTACGGAGAAGGGCGAAGTCACGGTGGACGACGCTACCGGTTTCCTTGCGGACTTCAAGAACGGCGCGATGGGCATGTTCGTCGCTTCCCGCTTCGCGGCGGGCCGCAAAAATCATAATACGTTCGAAATCCACGGAAGCAAAGGAACGATCCGTTGGGATCTCGAGAAGCTGAACGAGCTGGAAGTGTACTTCCGCGAAGACGAGCCTAACCTGGCCGGTTTCCGCCGCATTCTGGCGACGGAGCCTTCGCACAAATACGCCGGCAACTGGTGGCCGACCGGTCACATTATCGGATACGAGCATGCATTCGTGCATATCGTCTATGAGTTCATCCAGCATATGACGACGGATTCTCCGTTCACTCCTACGTTCCTCGACGGCGTCAAATGCCAAGAGGTACTGGAAGCGGTAGATTTGTCGATCGAGCGCGGCGCTTGGGTAAGCGTCGACGAGGTGTAATCGACTAGTCGCATCATCGATAACGAATTTAGAACCGCCTTTCTCGTCTTAGACGCAGAGGCGGTTTTTTTCGCGATTATTTCATATGCGGTTTACATCCGCAAAACTTATTTTACATAAATATACATTTGTTCTCGATCTCCAATTACATTTTCCCTTTATGCTAATTTATGGATAATCTATTTTCTATTGAGGAGCGAGTTTATGGACAAGCAAATGGATCGTCGCACGTTTTTATCGTACCTGGGCACTGGCGCAACGGCGCTTGCGGCTGCAACGGCTGGATTAGGTTTGCTTGAAGGCAAAGCATCTGCGGCTTCCAAGACGGCCGATCACCTATTCGGATTCAATTCCAATAGGGTCAGCGGTCACTTCGATCCCATCGCTCCCTCGAACGAAGACAAGCTCGTTCTTCCTAAAGGCTACAGGTATGACGTAGTGGCCGCTTTCGACGACGTCATCAACCAAGCGGGCGACAAATTCGGCCAAGGATGCGATTACAACGCGTTCCTTCCCATCAATGGCGCAAACCATCGGGGACTTCTAGCGACCAATCACGAGTATACGAATATTTTTCTCCATGGTCCGTTGAAGGACGGCAAGATGAATGCGGATCAAATCAAGCAAGCCCTATATTATCAAGGCATGTCCGTCATCGAAGTATTCCGCGACACCGACGGCTCTTGGAAAATGGACAAGTCCTCCGCGAACGCCCGTCGCATTAACGGGTTCACGAAGTTCGAATTGACGGGTCCTGGGAAAGGCTCCGCGGCACTAGGCGGAAATACTTCCGTAACCGGTACGTTCGCCAATTGTTCGGGTGGGGTGACGTTGTGGAATACCGTTCTCTCCTGCGAAGAAAATTTCACGGATTTGGCTGCGGCGGCAAGCCTGCCATTAACCCATTACGGTTGGGTCGTGGAGATCGATCCGTTCGACGGTTCGTTCTTGCGCAAGCATACGGCGTTAGGCAGATTCAACCATGAGAACACGGCAATGGGACTTGCCAAGGATGGACGCGTCGTCGTGTACATGGGAGATGATAAGAAGGATGCTTGCATTTATAAGTTCGTAAGCAACGGCAAGTTCGACAAAGCGAAGGGCCGTAACAATTCCGAGCTGTTGGCGGATGGAACGCTTTATGTGGCAAGTTTAAAGAACGGATCATGGATCGCCCTTACGTACGATGCGGTGAAGAAAACGTTGGACAATCCAAGCTTCAAGACGCCGGCGGGACTTAAAGGAACGAAGGAGGACTTCCTTAAGCTGTTCCAGAACCAAGCGGATGTCGTGACGAACTGCCACGAGGCGGCTATTCTTCTCGGAGGCATGCCGACGGACCGTCCGGAGGATATCGAAATTTCGCCGTTCGACAACACCGTCTTTATCTGCCATACGAATAACGATCTGCACGGCAATATTCATGGTCACATCACCCGTATTTTCGAACAAGACGATGACCTGGGAGCGGCTTCGTTCGATTTCGAAATTTTCGCGGCGGGCGGCCGCCAATCCGGCTTTAGTTCCCCGGATAACCTGTCGTTCGACGGAAACGGCAATCTGTGGGTCGTGACGGATATCTCCTCGAGCAGCTTGAACAAAGGGATCTATTCTACATTCATGAACAATGGCCTGTTCGTCATTCCGACATCCGGTCCGAGCCAGGGAGACGCCTTCCAATTCGCTTCGGGGCCGAATGAATCCGAGATGACGGGGCCATACTTTACGCCAGATGAGAAAACGTTGTTCCTTTCCGTTCAACATCCGGGAGAGAATACGACGGATCTGAGTAAACCCACTAGCTTATGGCCGCATCGGTCGGGCGATAAAATTGCCCGTTGCGGCGTCGTTGCCATCAGCGGCTTCCAATTAGGTTGATTCAAGCTCGCGCAAGCGTATCTGACATGCATGACCACTATACTTAAGGAGATGAACCTATGCCATTCGGAAATATCGGTATCGGCGGCCTTATTCTAATTCTGATTATCGCGCTCATCATATTCGGTCCATCCAAGCTTCCCGAGCTTGGCCGTGCCTTCGGCCGAACGCTAAGCGAATTCAAGACGGCGACGCGCGAGATGGTCAACGGTTCCGACGACAAGGATAAGGACGCGAAAGATTCGGACAAGGGCGTTCTTCCGGCAAACGGAGAAGCCCCAGCCAAGTTATCCATCGTCGAGAAGTCGAACGGGTAAGGCGGGGTACGTATGGAAACCTCCACGTCTCTGCCGCAAGATAAGCTCGGCAAAAGCTTCGTAGGCCATTTGGACGAATTGCGAAGCAGGATTATCTTTACTCTTATCGCTTTCATCGTTTCCTTAAGCGGCGCGTTCGTGTATGTCAAAGACATGTATAGATGGCTTGTGAGGGATCTCGAGCAGAAGCTTGCGATACTTGCTCCTTCGGACGTGATATGGGTTTACTTCATGCTTGCGGGCGTCGTCGCGATCGCGGTGACGATACCAGTCGCCGGAATGCAGGTATGGCGTTTCGTTAAACCGGCATTGTCGGCGAAGGAACAGAAGACGACGCTTGCCTATATCCCGGCTCTTGCAATGCTGTTCATCCTCGGCCTATCGTTCGGTTACTTTATTATTTACCCCATGGTGATCGGATTCTTAGAGAAGATGGCGGATGATTTCGAAACGGTATATACGGCCCAGAAGTATTTCGCGTTTATGCTAAACATGACGGTACCGTTCGGTTTTATATTCGAAATGCCGGCGGTCGTCATGTTCCTTACTTCAATCGGGATTCTGAGTCCGAAGCGGCTAGCGAAAGCGAGGAAGCTTTCCTATTTCCTGCTTACGATCACCGCCGTTATGATTACGCCTCCGGATATCGTATCCGACTTACTTGTCGTTGCTCCGCTGTTGTTGCTTTACGAGATCAGCGTGACTCTCTCCAAGTGGGTTTTCCGTAAACGATTCAAGGATAGCGTTATGTAATCTTGCCCCCTTCCTACCGGAGGGGGTTTCTTCATTCCGCGTACATTGGAAAACTTTACCTTCTGTTAACAAAGTTCGAACAAACGCATGACATAAATTTGATAATTTTAATTCAAGGCAATATGGAAGGAAGCCGGATTCTCAATTGAAGAAACGAGGTGCTCGTTCACTTGATTAGTGCCCCAATGATGGCCAGAACAGGCGCCGAACCGCAGCAGGAGTCGAAAGCAACCGTTTCCGATTTTATGCGAAACGACGATCGCCTTACGGAAATCTTCCAACCGATCATCGTACGAGACTGGATGAAGGGATGTCCGGTCATATCGCCAAGCCAACAGAGCGATGCGCTAGTCAATATGTTCCGCAGGAAAAAGCAACTCGATTGCGTAGTCGTATGCGACGAAAGTCATCACCCGATAGGCTTGATCATGAGGGATCGGTTTTTTCGGCTGCTCGGTTCTTTATATGGAATGTCGTTGTTCGGGAATAGGCCGATCTCGGAGCTGATGGATCCGTTGCCGCTAGTCGCCGAATTGACCATAGAGCCGCAGGCGCTAATCGATCAGGCATTATCCCGGGACGAGGTCACCTTCTATGACGCGGTGTTATTAACGGACAAAGGTAAATTCGTCGGCATCCTAACGGTGAACGATTTGCTCAATCTGTCGCGCCTGCTTCAACGAGAAGCGGTCAGCAGGCAGATCCGAACGATTCGGGATTCGGAGTCCATGATCGCGAACATTTACGATTCGGTCGAGAACGTGACGGAAGCTGCGAACGATACCCAGGCGTGCAGCGATCGGATCGCGGAAATCACCGATCAAGGCAGAGACGAGCTGCACGGAATGCTTCAGCTGTTCAAGCTGTGGTCGAGCAATGCCGCCAAGCAGGAAAAGGCGGTAAATCTATTAACCGAAAGAACGAACGCAGCGGACGGAATCATCCGGCTTATCGCGGACCTGGCGGATCAATGCAATTTGCTTGCCGTGAACGCGACGATCGAAGCGGCGAGAGCGGGCGAGCATGGCAAAGGATTCGGAGTGGTGGCGAATGAAATCCGCACCTTGGCGGATCAAACCAAACGGTCGGCGGGTCAGATCACGACTTTGATCAAATCCATGTCCGAAGCGGTTCAAGGAGCGGCTAATTTGGTAGGAGAAGGCAAGAAAGGGGCGGATAACGGATTTGTCCAAGTGAAGAAGACGGAGGATACTTTCGCCCAGTTATGGAGCTCGTCAGAGCTCAATCACGAGGCAGCTTCCAAGCTTATGGTAGCCTCCCGCGAAGCGAAAGAAATATCTAACGAGGTTAGCAAGGAGTTCCACAAGCTCGTCGAGCAAATGAATTCATAAATTTAACAATTCGAATACGAATCCCGAACAGACGCTTTACAATTCGGGACTATACTCACACTAGTAAGTAAAATCTACCATAATCAGAAGGGTGATCAGAGTCGATGTTGCTAAAAAAAGCGTCAATTGTTTCTGTGTTAGCGTTAGCTGTAGGAGTATCCGCAGTGGGGGCGGCTTCAGCGGCAACCGTAACGAAAGCGAGCGCAGTGCAGGTTACGAATTCGACTTACACCGTAAACGGAATTGCGGTTAACCTTGCTACTTTCTTCGAAAAAGGTAGGACTTTGGTATCCCTTCGGGATCTGAGCACGAAACTCGGAGTTAAGCTTCAAGCGACCAAAGGCGTCATTACGGCTACGCTTAAAGGACATACGGTGGAACTGACGGCAAACAGCACCCTGATCAAAGTAGATGGAGCGGAGCAAAAGCTGACTGTACCCGTAAAAAGCGTTAAAGGCGTTACATACGTAGAATTGAAAACATTCGTTCAAGCATTGGGCGGACAATTCGCGAAGGATGCTTCCGGTACGATCTGGATCGATGCCGATTTGCTCGGAAACGTCGATCGTATCCAATGGGTAGATTCCGCTAAATTCATCGCTACGCAAGAAACGGAAACAGGTCGCCTCGATTACTTGGTCGACGCGCAAACGGCTAGTTACGAACAGCTTCGCATCCTGGAAGAAATTTCGGATTTCGTCATCGCGCCGAACGGAGCGAAAGCGGCTTACACGAACAACGCGGGCGAAGTATTCGTTATCGATTTCGCGACGAAGTTGTCGACCAAAGTGAGCGAAGACACTTCCATTAAACCGGAATTGGTCTGGTCCTCCGACAGCTCGATCATCTACTTCCTGCAAGGGGACAAAGGAAGCGTAGTCGCGAAGCTGGATCCGGCGACGGGCACGATTTCTAAAGTTCTCGAAGACAAAGTGGATTATAAAGCGAACCTGGACGTATCCGCAGACGGCAAAACGGTAACTTATACGGTAACGAAGCCGGGTGCCGTAGTCGCTGACGCCAATCTGCCCGTAGAGAGCGACGATGTCGCGATCGACATGAAAGGCACGGAGCCGCAAATCTTCGCATACACGGTCGACCCGTCCATCAAGGACAACAAACCCGCGCAATTGTCGACAACGGCCGATGACAAAGTGTTCATCCATGCTGCCGCAGACGGTTCAAGCGTAGGTTACGTAAGCGTAAGCAGCGAAGATGAAGTTAAATCGACGCTCGTAATCGTTAGCAATGATAAAACGTCAAAAACGTTGTTTACCGAAAAAGACGTGTACCAAGCGGTCGTATCCGGCGGTAAATGGTACTTGTTGACAGAAGGTAACGGATCGAATCAATTCGTTTACGAAGTCGACCCTGCTACCGGCGCAGCGAAGCAACTGTACACCCTGTCCGATACAGTAAGCGAGATCATCGTTAAATCCGGATCGCCGTTCGCCGTAGTGAATGAAGGACGCGTATTCCTGGATATCAACGGACAATGGAAACCAACAACTAAATAATCTATGAGTTAATCAAAGGAGAAATTATCAATGAAATTGTTCAAATCCTTATCCGTCGCCGCTATGGCGATCGCGCTTGTCGCTTCTTCCATCTCTTCTGTAGGCGCAGCAAGCTCCCTGAAAGGCAAAATCGTAATCAACGGCTCTTCCGCTCTTCTGCCGCTAACGCTGCAAGCAGCTAACGAGTTCAAGAAGCTGAACCCGAAGGTCAAAATCTCGGCTTCCGCTGCCGGCTCCATCACGGGTCCGCAATCCGTACGTAAAGGCATCGCGGACATCGGCGCGGTAGATTGGGACGCTTCCACCGACGTTCCCGGCTTCAAGAAGTTCGATGGACAAGTCGCGAACAAAGTAGCCGTTATCCCTTTCGCGGCGGTAGCGAACAAGAATGTCGGAGTCAGCAACCTGACTACGAAACAATTGCAAGACATTTTCTCCGGTAAAGTCACGAACTGGAAAGACGTCGGCGGTTCTGACGCCAGCATCATCGTCGTAAACCGCGCTTTCGGTTCCGGTACTCGCGTTAACTTCCAAATGAAAGCTTTGGCAGGCTCCGAGTTCCTGAGTAAGGGCAGTAACTATAAAGAAGTAAAATCAAGCGGAGACATGAAAACGGCTATCGAAACGACGCCGAACGCGATCGGTTATATCGATCTCGTATACGTAACGAGCAACATGAAAGCTCTGCAAATCAACGGAGTTGCTCCATCCGAAGCAAATGTCATCAACGGAACCTATAAAGTATGGGGCTTCGGATACTTCATGACTAAAGGCAAGCCGGAGGGTGCGGTTAAAGCATTCATCGAATACATTCAAAGCGTTAAGTTCCAAAACGGTTCCCTGAAAAAGCTTAAATTCATCCCGATCTCCGCGATTAAATAATTAAGCACTCCATAGCGATACAAATGGAAGAGGCCAGCATAGCGGACTTCACGCGACGCTGGTTTCTTCCCATTTCAGAGGAGGATATCATTCGTCATGCAACTGGATACTTCGGCTCCAAATCCGGTCATAAGCACGAACTCAAGCGAGCTCGGAGGCAGCATCAAAACCGGTTCCGGTAAATTATTTGATCGGAAAAACAGGCTTTTGTTCTACAACCGCGCATTCAAGATCGCCTGCATCGCAAGCGCGGCTTTCGTTTGTTTGATTTTGTTCAGCATCCTGTTCTTCATGTTCCGCACAGGGGTATTAACCTTCCGGGACGTTTCCCCGATGACCTTCTTTTTCTCCTCCGATTGGTCGCCGGAAAACGAAAGTTACGGGGCGTTCATCTTTATTTTCGGCACGTTCGCGCTTACGATTCTTACGTTGCTGATCTCGGTTCCGTTGTCCATCGTTATCGCGGTATTTTTAGCGGAGGTCGCACCGGGATGGATGAGAAATTTTCTTCGTCCGATTCTGGACTTGCTTGTCGGAATTCCATCGGTCGTGTACGGTTTCCTCGGATTAACGATCTTGATTCCATTGTTAAGGGATATCACGGGTACGAACATGGGTGACGGAATCTTGGCGGCGGCTATCGTGTTAACGATAATGGTGCTTCCGACCATCAGCCGGATAAGCGACGATGCGATTAGCGTTGTTCCAAAGAAATACAGAGACGCTTCGTATGCGCTGGGAGCGACAAGGTTCCAGACGATATTCAAAGTGACGATTCCCGCGGCTAGAAGCGGAATCATGTACGGTGTCATCCTAGGAATGGCTCGAGCAATCGGGGAAACGATGGCAGTCGTCATGGTCATCGGAAATACGCCGCAATTGGCGGATGCTTTATTCAAGCCGACTTCGGTCTTAACAAGCAATATCGTCATGCAAATCGCCAACGTGCCGTTCGATTCCACTTGGAATAACGCGCTGTATATGATGGGCTTCCTATTGCTCGTCATTTCCCTTCTGATGATCGTACTGGTTCGTTTGCTGCAGAGGAAAGGGGCGCACCAATGAAAACGGCAACTTCGGGAACGCGCGGAGCGTTCAGTTCCAACAGAGGGATCAACGATTTCAAAAATCGCATGTTTACCGTATTCGTATGGGGAATATCAGCCTGCATCGTTTTGTTCATCTTGGCTTTGTTGTATTTGATCTTGCAAAAAGGCCTTCCTAATTTGACTTGGGGGTTCATTATGGGCTTGCCAAGCGAAATGGAGGAGGGTGGGGGAATCGGACCGGCTTTGTTCAATTCTTTCTACATGCTGTTCATTTCATTGCTCATTGCCGTTCCTCTAGGCATGTCTGCTGGTATTTACTTGGCGGAATTCGCCCCTAACAATAAGTGGATCGGCTTCGTGAGAATTTGCGTCGAAGGTTTGGCGTCCGTGCCATCGATCATCTTCGGATTGTTCGGAATCGCCCTGTTCGTGGAGATGTTCCAAATCGGTCTTACCATTATCGGGGGAGCGATCAGTCTGGCGTTCCTTAACCTGCCCGTGATGACCCGGGTAACGGAAGAAGCGATCAGATCCGTTCCGAAGGAATTAAAGCAAGCATCCTTTGCCTTGGGTGCGACGCATCTGCAAACGATTCGCCGCGTATTGGTTCCGACTGCGATTAGCGGCATCGTAACCGGAATATGCTTAGTTGCCGGACGAGCGTTCGGGGAAAGCGCGGTTATCATTCTGACGGCCGGCGTAACGACCTCCGGCGAGATGTGGGATTTCAATCTTCTGTCACCGGGCGAGACACTCGCGGTTCACTTGTGGTACGTCCAGTCGGAGGCGATCGTCCCCGATGCGGTTTCGATCTCGGACAAAGCGGCGGCGGTTCTCGTGTTCGTCATTCTTATGTTCAATATCTTGTTCCGGATTCCGCTGTGGATCAAAGATCGTAGAAACAAGCATTAATCGGCGATCGCCTCAAGATTATTGAAATGCCGTTTCCACGATCCGTCTCAGAAGGGCGGGATTCCAGTAGTTGCCCTTCCAGCTTGCATGTATGCTCCATTCCGAGGATTGACCGGGTAGGTCCAAGGATGCTACTCGGTTGGCAGGGTCAGGAAGAACGCTTTTCGGCAAAATAGCGAGTCCAAGTCCGGCGTGAACGGCGCCGAATATCATTTCCACGGAATCGAATATCGCATCGACTTTCATCGTCCAATGCAACTGAGTCCTCCAGAAAGAGACCAGTTGGTGAATCGAGTGCTCCGTATGATCGACGAAGACGTATTTATAGAGATCGTGCGGAGCAAGATCCATCTTGCGGGTAAGATCGTCGTCGACGGGAACAATTAATTGAAGAGGAGATGTCGCAATCTTCTCGTGGAAGAACTCGGAAGAATCTGCAGGCGGTTGTCCGCAGAGAATCAGATCGAGCATTCCGGCTTGCAAGCGTTCAAAGAGCGATTGTTCGCTCCCAGATTCAATGGAAACTCGAATTTCATGTTGGAGTCCCAAGTTCCTTAACCAATTAGATCGAACAAGCGCCGTCATGGCGCAGTCGGTGCATCCGATCCGAAGAAGAGCTCGTTCGTTCTCCCGTAATTCCGTTATCGTCGATTCGGCTTCCGCATAAAGCGAGCTGATACGCGAAGCGTAGGGCAAGAGCATTTTACCCGCCGACGTCAGAAATATTTTCCCTACTTTGGCTTCAAACAACTTAACGCCCCATTCGGCCTCCATCTTTTTCATATGAAAGCTTATCGTTGGCTGTTTCATATGGAGCGCGTTAGCTACAGCGGTCACTTGTTTGTGCCGATCGATTAGGACTAACAGCTTCATTTTTAATAAACTGATGATAAAAACCTCATTTCGGAGAATCGATATACACTTTGTCTATAATATTACCACCATCATAGAAAAAATATATACATTTTTTTCACTGCGTTAACAAAACGAAAACATTAGACTAATGCCTACCTTCTACAATATGAACTGTAAGCAAAAACATATGAGTTGGAAGGGGAACTACAAGTAAATGAAGAAAACGGTAATGTTATTGATGTTGTTGACAGTGATGGTAGCCCTGGCTGCTTGCGGCCAAAATAATAATGGGAACAATGCAGCAAGCAGCAATGCAGGCAGCAGCGAGCCTGCTAGCAGCGAACCCGCAAGCAGCGAGCCAGCAACAAGCGATCTATCCGGATCCTTTCTAGCATCAGGATCTTCTGCTTTGCAACCTCTGGTCGATCAAGTTTCTAAGAAGTTCATGGATGCTAACAAAGGGGTTTCCATTCAAGTACAAGCCGGCGGAAGCGGCACGGGTTTAACTCAAGTGTCCGAAGGCCAATCCCAAATCGGTAACTCCGACGTATTCGCGGAAGAGAAGCTTGATGCGGACAAAGCGGCAGAATTGGTGGATCACCAAGTCGCGATCGTAGGTATGGCTGCGGTTGTAAATCCGGAAGTTACGGTTGACAACTTGACTAAACAACAACTAATCGATATTTTCACGGGTAAAGTAACGAACTGGAAAGACGTAGGCGGCAACGATCAAAAAATTCAAATCGTTAACCGTCCATCGAGCTCCGGTACTCGTGCAACATTCGAAAAATACGCATTGGGTCAAAAATCGGAAGATCTTCAAGGTTCGATCCAAGAAGACGCTTCGGGTACAGTTAAGAAGTTAGTCGGCGAAACGCCGGGCGCAATCGGCTACTTGGCGCTTTCCTACCTGGATGATTCCATTAAAACAGTGAAATACGAAGGTATTGAAGCAACAGTCGATAACATTGCTAACGGTACGTATCCAGTATGGGCTTACGAGCACATGTATACAAAAGGCGAGCCTGATGCGGCAGTTAAAGCTTTCCTTGATTACATGGTGAGCGACGAAGTTCAAAACGCCGACGTAGTAGAACTTGGCTACATTCCTGCAAGCAAAATGCAAGTTAAACGCGATGCAGCGGGTAACATCACGAAGTAATCGAAGTTCCATATCATGAGCCAATCAAGAGGCGAATATTATTTGCCTCTTGATTGTTCTATGTAAAGGGAGAGATTTATGGCTCAGTCGTTCGATCGACAAAAAGCGAAGCCGCATATCGCAGAGGAATGGGTTGGAAAAATAGTTACCCTACTTTGCATTGCGTTACTTATTATCACAATCTTTTCCATTGTCTATTTTGTCGCTTCAAAAGGATTAAGCACGTTCTTCAAAAATAATGTCAATCCGATCGACTTACTTACCGGACTTAAGTGGTCTCCCGAAGGAGAACCGCCATTTTTTGGAGCTCTACCTTTTATTTTCGGTTCATTCAGTACATCAATTCTTGCAGCGTTAATCGCAGCCCCGCTTGGTTTTTGCGCTTCGGTATTCATGGTTGAAATTTCTCCCAAATTCGGACGACGTTACTTACAACCGGTCATAGAATTGCTCGCGGGTATTCCCTCGGTCGTCTATGGTTTTGTCGGATTAAGCGTCATCGTTCCGTTTTTCCGCGACGTATTTCCCGGACAAGGGATCGGGATCGCGGCAGGAGCCCTCGTACTTTCGATAATGATTCTTCCTACAATAACAACGATAGCAACCGACGCGTTGGCCGCGCTGCCCAAAGGGCTGAAAGAAGGCTCCTATGCGCTTGGCTCGACGCGTTGGCAAACCATATATAGAATCGTTCTTCCTACTACGCTTCCGTCTTTGATGACGGGTATCGTTCTCGGCATCGCCAGAGCCTTCGGTGAAGCGCTCGCCGTGCAGATGGTTATCGGGAACGCGCCGCATATTCCACGTTCCTTGTTCGAGTCCGCTTCTACATTAACAAGCGCGATTACGCTTAGCATGGGCAATACGGCAATGGGATCGCTAGCCAATAATGCTCTATGGTCATTAGCTCTCATCTTGATGCTCATGACGTTCGTCTTCGTCTTCATCGTCCGCTTCCTGGAAGGGAGATCGAAATTATGAAAGCAAAAACAGCAGATAAAATCGCGACCGCAGTTATTATAGCCGTCTCGGGATTGATCGTCCTAGTGTTGGCCGGCTTGCTCGGTTACATTCTCATCCGGGGCGTCGGGCATATCAGCTTCGATTTCCTGACTTCGCCGCCCGAAACGATTCGCATAGGCGGAGGTATCGGACCTCAATTGTTCAACTCGATCTTCCTGCTTGTCCTGACTATGATCATAACGATACCGATCGGTTTAGGCGCGGGAATCTACATGAGCGAGTATGCTCCGGCTAATCGGATTACCAACTTTATTCGATTAATCGTAGAAGTACTTTCATCCGTGCCTTCCATTATCGTCGGTCTGTTCGGGCTTCTGGTTTTGGTCAATATGTTTAATTTCGGGTTTTCCTTGTTTTCCGGCGCGTTAGCGTTGACCGTCTTTAATCTTCCTCTGATGGTCCGGATTACGGAGCAAGGACTCAAGGGCGTTCCTCGCGAACAGAAGGAAGCAAGTCTTGCGCTGGGATTGACCAAGTGGAAAACGATTACCTCCGTTATGCTTCCGATCTCGATGCCCGTTGTTCTTACGGGTACGATTCTGGCGGCAGGCCGGGTGTTCGGAGAAGCGGCGGCGTTGCTATTCACTGCGGGCATGAGCTCGCCGCGCTTGGACTTCACGAATTGGAATCCGCTGAGTCCGTTCTCGCCGCTTAATCCTTTTAGACCGGCCGAAACGTTGGCGGTTCATATTTGGAAAATCAATTCCGAGGGCTTGGCGCCGGACGCGTCCCAAATTGCGGCAGGAGCTTCCGCCGTTCTAGTCATTACCGTCCTGTTGTTCAATTTCGGCGCACGTTGGCTTGGGCGCTATATGTACCGCAAATTTACCGCGATCAAATAAGGGGGTACCAGCGTGGAACATATCGGATTGACCGCTAAAGACTTAAGCGTTCATTACGGGGATAGGCCGGCAGTCAAGAAAGTCTCGCTCGATTTCGCCGCCAAGCAGGTCACGGCGCTTATCGGACCTTCCGGTTGCGGGAAATCGACGTTCCTGAGAAGCTTGAACCGGATGAACGACTTAATTCCTAACTGTAAGGTCACGGGAGAAATATGGATACGGGACAAGAATATCAACAGCCCGTCGACGGACGTCGTTTCTTTGCGGCAGAAAATCGGCATGGTCTGGCAGCGCCCGAACCCTTTTCATAAATCGATCTACGAGAACATCGCTTTCGGTCCGCGCTATCACGGCATTAAGAACAAGAAAGCGTTGGATGAAATCGTCGAGCAATCGCTGAAGAAAGCCGCTCTATGGGAAGAGACCAAAGACAGGCTCAACAACTCGGCGCTTGCGTTGTCAGGCGGTCAACAGCAACGGTTGTGTATTGCACGCTCGATAGCGGTCAAGCCGGACATCATTCTGATGGATGAGCCAGCATCGGCTTTGGATCCCGTCTCGACCTCTAAGATCGAGGAGCTCATCGCGGATCTGAAGCGCGATTATTGCATCGTTATCGTTACTCATAACATGCAACAAGCCGCCCGCGTATCCGACAAAACGGCGTTTTTCTTAACCGGAGAAGTGATGGAGTACGACTTGACCCAAAACATATTTACCAATCCGCAGCGACAAGAGACCAGCGATTACATCACGGGGCGGTTCGGATAAATAACACAAGCATTCCATCTGAAAAAGGAGATTGGCTATGAACTCCATTATCGAAATCAACGATTTGGACTTGTTTTATGGAGATTTTCACGCTTTGAAGCATGTCAACATGGAAATTCCGGAGAAGGCCATTACCGCGTTCATCGGACCTTCCGGTTGCGGAAAGTCCACGTTGCTGAGGACGTTCAACCGGATGAACGACATGATCGCCGGTACGCGGATCGAGGGTAAGGTCGAAATCGCGGGGACTGACATCTACTCCAACGAGGTCGACGTGGAGACGCTTCGCAAGCGCGTCGGTATGGTGTTTCAACAGCCGAATCCTTTTCCGAAGTCGATCTACGATAATGTCGCTTACGGCCCTCGATTGCACGGAATCTCCGATCGCAAGAAGTTGGACGAAATCGTGGAAACGAGCTTGCGCTCGGCCGCCTTATGGAATGAAGTGAAAGACCACCTGAAGCGCTCCGCGTACAGTATTTCCGGAGGTCAGCAGCAACGTCTGTGCATCGCCCGCGCTTTGGCCGTCGAGCCGGATATTTTACTTATGGACGAGGCCACATCGGCTTTGGATCCGATCTCCACGCTTAAGATCGAGGAATTGGCGCAGGAGCTTAAGGATCGCTATACAATCGTCATGGTCACGCATAACATGCACCAAGCCGCTCGCGTATCGCAACAAACCGTCTTCTTCCTTAACGGGGAAGTCGTAGAATATTCGGAGACGGAGCAATTGTTCTCCAATCCGACTGACCAGCGCACGGAAGATTATATTAGCGGACGGTTCGGTTGATCACGAGAGAGGATGGTTAAGGACGATGGTTAAACGGATGGAATTGGATCATGGATTGCAGGAAATGACGCAATTGTTGATCGATATGGGAAATCGCGTGGAGAAAGCGTTAGTCGAATCCATGGAAGCATTGAAGAACGGCGATGTCGAAACGAGCAAAAGAATCGTGAAATCCGATTCCGAGTTGAACCAGATCGAAGAGAAGATCAGCGAAATCGGCGCGAAATTGATCGCGACGCAGCAACCGGTCGCCAAGGACCTTCGCCGCATTCTGATCGCATTCAAAATTTCCTCCGACTTGGAACGGATGGGGGATCTATCCGTGGACGTTGCCAAGGTCGTCATTCGTCTCGACGGACAAACCTTGATCAAACCGTTGATCGACCTTCCTAGAATGGCCGAGCTTGTCGCTATCATGATTCAAGAATCCTTGCAATCCTACGTGGACGAGAACGTCGATCTTGCCTATAAGAGCGCGAAGGACGACGATCAGGTCGATGCGCTGTATTCGCAGATCATTCGCGAGCTGTTCGCTCTCATGGTCGAGAATCCGAAGACGGTCGGGCAAGCGATGCTGCTCAGCTTCGTCGGCCGCTACATCGAGCGGATCGCCGATCACGCGACCAACATCGCGGAAAGCGTCGTTTACTTGATGACGGGCAAACGCCCCGATTTGAATCAGTAACTAGTGGTTGAGAAGTATTGATTTATCTATTACAATATTTTCAAATAGCATAACGTTCAGCGAGTGAAGCACACCGCGTTTTTCCCGAGAGGGGAGAGCGCGGTGTTTTGTTTTCCGCGGCGGTATGGAGCATTCACAACGCTATTTGTACCACCTACGAGAGTTTCCGGGACTTTATCGGTAGATATAGGGTTCGGTAGCGTGAAGTCGGAAGAACCGACTATGGCGAGGTGCCGCGGAAGTTTGTGCCTGTAATGGTCGGAAAAACCGACTATGGCGAGGTGCCGCGGAAGTTTGTGCTCGATATGGTCGGGAAAGCCGACTATGGCGAGGTGCCGCGGAAGTTTGTGTTCGATATGGTCGGAAAAACCGACTATGGCGAGGTGCCGCGGAAGTTTGTGCCTGTAATGGTCGGAAAAACCGACTATGGCGAGGTGCCCAAGGTGATTCGATAACGTTATTCCGACGTTATGAAACGCTATTCGGAATTTTGTGAAGATGAGAAGATAACGTGCGGCGTTCGAAGAGGCGCATTTTTACAATGCGTTAACCAAATGCGTCAATAGCGATGACTCAACAGCGATACAGTGTAGAAAGCGGTATATACTTATCCGGATATCGATCCGGAATCAGCGGTCGGGGGCAACGATATATGACGAAGGCCAACGGATGGTTGAATCCTAACCTCATCTCCCAATGGATCGGCGAAAGGGAAGTAGGCAAGACTGCCACTTGTCACAAGAGCGGGTTGTTAATGATTCGATGGGAAGGCGGGCAACCGGCACAGCAGCAAGGTTTCGACATGGCGCCAATTCGCATTCGGAGACTGCTGCGGGTGATCGCTTTGCGTTTCGCGAAGCTGTCGGATTCCGTGAGAGGCTGGTCGTTGACCGGCACAGGTCTTATTGTGACCGCGTTCTTCGGGCCGGAAGATAACGAAGACGGCGCGAATGGAGAGATCGAGGCGGGCAGGCTGGCATTTATGTTACGAGACCTGGCCATTCGGGCGTTTACGGAGTTCCGATACGATCATCATTTGGAGCACGGGAGCAGTATACGTTACGGCTTTAGTTGGATTAACGTCAATGATGACCTAACAGGTTCGGTGAACTCCCCCTCCGATTGGGAGAATGCTCTTCTGCTAGCCTACGATACTGCGTGGCAGCGAATGTTTTTCTCCACAAGTCCGATTATCCGATTCCCGTTGCCCGACTATCCGGTCATCCCGAGCGAGTTCGATTTCAAAGTCAAATATTTACCGATCGTATCCCTATTGGATGGTTCGCTGTACGGGTTCGAAGCGATTCCCGTCAAAGAGCACAACAACTCCAGAATCAATCTTACCGATTTCTATCATAACGCGGATCAAGCAGGTTCGTTGTTCGAAGCCGACCGTCGGTTTCGCGAAGCGGCCATACGGGGATTTCCATCCCGCAACGGGGACGTGAAGCTGTTCCTTCCCGTGCCGGCGAAAATCATTTTCGACCCGAGATTATACCCGGGCAGCACATTGCGCCGAATAGAAGCGGCTAACTTAAGGGCGGAGCATGTCGTGCTCGTCATTATAGGGGGCGAGGAAGAGCCGGCTACCACGATCAAAGCCGCGCTTAGCCATTATCGGAATCAAGGATTCCGAATCGCTCTGAACGGCATATTGCCCAGCTTCACCTCTTTGCGGCGGATGGTGGACATGCACCCCGATTACGCGCAGATGAACGTGGGCTGGGTGAACGGCAAAGTGATGGATCCGGTTGAGGAGAGCTTCCTGCAGGGATTGATCTCCCTGACCCGCAAGGAACAAATCGTGTTGATAGCCAACGGACTAGACCAGGAAGGACTGCTCCCCGCTCTGGTCGCCAGCGGAATGAACTATGCTCAAGGCGAATGGTTGGATAGCGGAGTGAACGATTCCAATGTCTTGGTGCCGAGCATCTCGGCCACGATTCGAGCAGAAGTAAACAAACGCTATATGGGCGCGACCGGAACGTTATCCGAATTGGTCGTTCCCGTGAAGATGTTCAACCGAGATACGTTCGTATCGGAAATATCCCGTCACTTCGAGCTTCACCGGGAAAGCCAGGGAATCGTCATTGCGGACTCAGACAACAGGCCGATCGGTTTACTTATGAAAGAGAAGCTTCACCAGATGCTTTCCGGACAATTCGGGTTGCCGCTCTATTGGAATCGGGCCGTAGGCAAGATCATGGATACTCACCCCATGATAGTCGAGGAGTCCGTAACGGTAGATCAGGCTTCGCAGATGGCTATGGCACGCGAGCCGGACAAGCTGTACGATGCGGTTATCGTAACTCGCGGAGGGACGGTAACGGGAATCACTTTCGTACGTTCGATGCTCGAATGGGTAACCCAATCCCGGATGAACGATGCCCAGTGGGCAAATCCGTTGTCGGGATTGCCAGGCAACGAGCCGATCCGCCGCGAACTCGTGCGAAGGCTTGCGGAAGGACATCCGTTCGCGGTTCTGTACGCGGACTTGGATCATTTCAAATGGTTCAACGATCAATACGGCTTCCATAAGGGAGACGACGTCATCCGATATACCGGCGAGACGCTTCTCGCCGCGGTGAGAGCCCAGTCGAAGTGCGATTGCTTCGTAGGACACATCGGCGGCGACGACTTTATTGCGATATCTTCGGGATCGGATCCGGTTGAGCTAGCCCAGGATATCATCGCAAGGTTCGAACTGGGAATCGGAGCGTACGCGGGCAAGTTCGAAGGACCGATAATAGACCGCTCGGGCAGCCCCGTCGAAGCGACGGGCATAGCGATATCCTTGTCCTTGTTGAGTTTTCAAGCTACGGCGGGGTGGTCTCCGGAGACGATATCGGAAAGAGCCGCGCGTCTGAAGAAGCAAGCTAAGCAGGTGAGCGGGAACTCTTTGGTCTGGGAATCCATAGCGGAAAATGTCGAAAAAAGCGCTCTGACGGCGGATTTAACGGCTAATTAACAAAATTCAGGCATTGGGTTTACATTGTACTGGTAAATTTAGAGTCATCGAAGAATCTTTGGAAGATGGTGTTCAATCGAATGATGACGTCTTGGTTTGGCGTGGAGCGAATGCTCGAGCGGATCGAACATCATAACCATATCGGCTTGATCGGGATCGACCTATCGGAATGGAAAAGCGGCCTATTGTCGGAACTCCGTGAAGAAAGCTTCAATTGGACGGAATGGTTGATGCTTTCCATGGGAAGAGGCGATATTTGGTTCGGAGACGTCGTTTCCAACCATCTCTGGGTATACGCGGCGATGCCGGATGACCTGGGGGAAGAAGAAAGCGAGCATTTCCTGCGCGGATTGGCGAAACGCCTGAGGGAAGCGATGATCGCCGAAGCCGGGATGACCTCCAACGAGAGTCATCATTCTTCCCGCTTTCGGGAAAAAGGGATCGGATACGCCAGATTGCATAGTTGCAGCGAAGGAACGGCACGGGATATCGTCTATGAAGGCGTATTGAAGGCGACCGGACAAATCCGCGAGTCGATGGTCGAACAGAACGACTGGGAGCTGCGCCACGAGTTGGAGAGATTGCTCTCCGAGTGCAGCATCAAAAGCGTATATCAACCGATCATGCGGCTCGGGGACGGAAGAGTATTCGGCTACGAAGCGCTCACTAGGTGCCCCGAAGGGAGTTTGTTCGACGGTCCTTTGTCCCTTTTCCAATTCGCGGAGAAACATAACCATGCTTTCGCTTTGGACAGAATGGCAAGGGAGAAGGCGATACGCCATTGTCCTCCGCTGGGCGAAATGCAGAAAATATTCATTAACGTCACGATGGGAATCATTAACGACCCCCATTTCGTATCGGGTCAGACCGTCCATTGGTTGTCGGAGCAGGGATTATTTCCCGGACAGGTCGTATTCGAGCTGACGGAGCGAAGCTCGATCGACGACTTCGACGCCGCGAAGAAAATACTGGCGCATTACCGAAGCCAGGGTTACGAGATCGCCATCGACGATGCTGGCGCGGGATATTCTTCCTTGCAGTCGATCGTTGAATTAAGTCCGGATTACATTAAAGTAGATCGTTCGCTCGTGCGTATGGCGGATAAGGACGAGATGAAAAAACACATGCTTCGCACGTTCGTCAGATTCGCCAAAAAGATGAATATCCGCACCGTCGCGGAGGGAATAGAGAGACCGGAGGAGCTTCGTCTGCTCAGGTCTATGGGATTCGATTTCGCGCAAGGCTATTTGTTGGGCAGACCGCAAGAATACGTGCCTCTAGAGGTCGCAACGGCATCGAAGAGCGGGTTACCATCTTAAAGAACTTTTCATTTGTTGCGAATAACCGCAAAGAAGCGAAGGAAAGTATTTCCTAGCTTCTTTGCGGTTTTTTATCGATCCGTCGGTATCATGCGAGCGCTTGCACGGGGTGCGGCGATGACGCCTCTATGTTATGATTGGGAGAAGAAGAAATCAGGGTAAGACGATGAAGCGACGAGGTGGACGCGGGCGATGAGCAATCAAATGGACAAGTTGGTCTTAATCGACGGCAATAGCATTATTTTTCGGGCATTTTACGCGATACCGCCTTTGACGAGCAGCAGCGGCTTGCATACGAATGCCGTGCTTGGTTTTACGACGATGCTGCTAAGGGTGCTGGAGGAAGAGAAGCCCACCCATATACTCGTCGCTTTCGATGCAGGCAAAATGACCTTCCGCCATGAAGGATATGCCGAATACAAAGGCGGACGCCAGAAAACGCCTCCCGAGCTGTCGGAACAATTTCCGCTGCTGAAGGAACTGCTCAAGGCATTTTCGATTCCGCAATTCGAATTACCGGGTTACGAAGCGGACGATATTATCGGAACGATGGCGAAGCTTGCGGAAGAGCAAGGGAAGTCAGCGATCGTCGTTTCCGGAGACAAAGATATGCTGCAGTTGGCGACCGATCGCGTAAGCGTTCTAATTACCCGCAAAGGGGTAAGCGAGGTCGAGCGCTATACGCCCGAAGCCATAGGCGAGAAGTATGGCATCACTCCCGCTCAGATCATAGATTTGAAAGGTCTTATGGGAGATGCGAGCGATAATATTCCCGGCGTTCCGGGAGTCGGCGAGAAGACTGCGTTAAAGCTGTTGCAGGAATTCGGAACGGTAGAGAACGTACTGGAGAAAATCGAAGAGATCAAAGGCAAGCTACGCGAAAATATTGAGTCCCATATGGACGATGCCAGAATGAGCAAGAAGCTCGCGACAATCTTCCGCGAAGTGCCGCTCGATTATTCCCTAGAGGACGTCGTATGGAAGGGGTACGATTCCGCCGCTCTCGGAGTCGCTATGCGGAAGCTAGAGTTCAAGACTCTCGCGGAACGCTTGAATTTGGGGGCTGCCGACGAAGCGACGAAGGCGGAAAGCGCGGAATCTGCCACCCGATACGAGGTCGTCAGAGTCGAAACGTCGGGATGGGCGGGACTGAACGAAGTGCTTGCCGAAGCGGAGGCGGTATTGGTCGAATCGTACGGAGACAATCCGCATCAAGCGCAAGGAATAGGCATTGCCGTCGTATCCGGCGACAAGTGCCATGTCGTTGAGTATAAGCTATTGTCGTCGCCCGAAGCCTCCGTGCTTCGCGAATGGTTGGAAAACGGGGATAAGCCGAAGGTGAGCTACGATCTGCATCGCGTAGAGCTCGTGCTTGCGCGCTCCGGCATCAACTTGAAAGGTCAAGCTTTCGACGTGCAATTAGCCGCGTATTTGCTAGATCCTACGGAAGCGGACCCGTCGCTTAACGGATTGCTTCAGCGGTACAAGCTATCGTCGATACTCCCGGATGAAGCCGTATACGGCAAAGGGGCGAAATATCTCGTTCCCGAGGGCGAACAATTGGCCAAGCATCTCGCGGCGAAAGCGGACGCCGTTCGCAGGATGAAGCCGCTTCTTGCCGAACAAGTCGAGCAGCTCGGGATGAATCGGCTCTACTATGAGCTGGAACAGCCGCTGTCGAGCGTTCTCGCAGGCATGGAAAAGCAAGGGATCGCGGTAAACGGGGATGCTTTGAAGGATCTCGGGACGGAATTCCAGCGTCGCATCGAGGAGATTACGAAAGGCATCTACGAGTCCGCGGGGTTTGAATTCAATATCGGTTCGCCCAAGCAATTAGGCGAAGTGCTGTTCGATCGACTTGGACTTCCCGTGTACAAAAAAACGAAGACCGGATATTCGACCGACGCGGAAGTGCTGGAAAGACTGGAGCCTCATCACGAGATCGTCCGATTAATCTTGCATTATCGCCAGCTTACGAAGCTGCAATCGACCTATATCGAAGGCTTGCTTAAGGAAATACGGTCCGATTCCGGCAAAATCCATACGTTCTATCGCCAGACGATCGCGGCAACAGGCAGGTTGTCGAGCCAATTTCCGAACCTTCAGAATATCCCTATCCGTATGGAAGAGGGCCGTCAAATCCGCAAAGCTTTCGTGCCTTCGGAGCCGGGCTGGACGATTCTCGCTGCCGATTATTCCCAGATCGAATTGCGCGTGCTAGCTCATATTTCCGGCGACGAAGGGCTTAAGGAAGCGTTCCTTAACGATATGGACATTCATACGAAAACGGCGATGGACGTATTCGGCGTGCAAGCCGATCAAGTGGACGGCAATATGCGCCGTCAAGCGAAGGCGGTCAACTTCGGAATCGTCTACGGCATCAGCAGCTACGGTTTATCGCAGAACTTGGATATCTCTCGGGATCAGGCTACCGCGTTCATTGAGCAATATTTTCAAGCGTTCCCCGGCGTTCGTCGCTATATGGACACTATCGTAGAGCAAGCGAAAAGGGACGGTTACGTGACCACGTTGCTGGAACGTCGCCGCTACCTGCCGGAAATCCGCCACTCCAACTTCAATCTGCGCTCGTTCGCGGAACGGACGGCCATGAATACGCCGATACAAGGGACTGCCGCGGACATTATCAAGCTTGCGATGATGCGGATGAACGAAGCGCTTCTCGAACGCGGTCTGCGGAGCAGAATGCTGCTTCAAGTACACGATGAGCTCGTATTCGAAGTGCCGGAAGAGGAATTGGAACTGATGAGGAAACTCGTCCCGGAAGTCATGAGCAACGCACTGAAGCTAGACGTGCCGTTGCTGGCCGAGGTTAGCGACGGGAACAACTGGTACGAGGCGAAGTAAGGCATCATGAGAAAGGAGGATCGGCATGCCGGAATTACCGGAAGTGGAAACGGTCCGCCGGACCTTGAATCAACTGATAACGGGCAAGACGATAAGCCGCGTATCGGTCAATTTGCCGCGAATCCTGCAGAAGCCGGATGATCCGCCTTTGTTCGCAGCCATGCTGGAAGGCAGAACTTTCAGATCCGTTGAACGGCGCGGCAAATTTCTAAGATTAGTATTGGACGAATTAGTGCTGGTTTCCCATCTAAGGATGGAGGGACGTTACGGCTTATATAACGAGGACGATCCGACCGAGATTCACACTCACGTCATCTTTCATTTTACGGATGGAACGGAATTGCGGTATAAGGATGTGCGTCAATTCGGGACGATGCATTTGTTTTTCCCCGGAGAAGAATTACAAGCCCCTCCCCTGAATAAACTGGGGTTGGAGCCTTTGGAAGAGGGGTTCACGTTGGAAACTTTCCGGCGTGCGCTCGGCAAACGGCCGACGAAGATCAAGCCCTTGTTGCTCAATCAGGAAGTGATCGTCGGATTGGGCAACATCTACGTGGACGAAGCTTTGCATACCGCGGGCATTCACCCGGAGACGCCGGCCAACGAGCTGAAGCCGAAGGAGCAGGAGCTTCTTCATTCCGCGATCGTAGAGACGTTGTCGGCTGCTGTGGAAGCCGGAGGCTCCTCCATCAAATCCTACGTGAACGGGCAAGGCGAGATGGGATTGTTCCAGCATAGCTTGAAGGCTTACGGAAGAACGGGAGAACCGTGCCTTAATTGCGCGACACTAATCGAGAAATCGGTTGTCGGAGGACGGGGTACCCACATTTGTCCCAAATGCCAGAGGTTGCCTCGAAGCCGGCGATCCGCTCAAGGTTCAACGACCGTCAAGCAAAACCGCAATGCCGTCAAAAGAAGGTTGGACGGATCGTCCGACTAGGCATTCGCGTATAAAAGTTCGGCTGAACGGGGCATTCAAAGCCTTAACTGCATAGGATGAACAGAACCCGACGTCCGGCAACGGAAAATCGGGTAAGCATCCATGCAGGGGGAAATACGCTATGATGGCACCTGTCGCATCGCTCGTTTTGTTGTCTTTCGCCGTTAGCCTCGATGGGTTTGGAGTCGGCATTACTTACGGAGTCAGGAAAATAAAAATTCCGGTATCCTCGATTCTCATTATTTCGGCTTGTTCGGGACTCATTATCCTGTTATCGATGATGGTCGGCGTTACCTTGACGAATTGGATGTCGCCTCGCGGCGCGTCCACGGTAGGGGCAATTATTCTTATCGGAATCGGCTTGATGGCTCTTCTTCAATTCGTTAGAAGCGGGGAACGGGAAGCCGAGGCCGGGCGGCGAGTAAACGAAGACGGAAGCGGGACACTAGAAGGGAACGGGCAAGCGTTCCTCGACGCGCCTGTCCTTAAGATGGAACTCAAGGTGTTCGGCTTTATTATTCAAATTCTTCGCACCCCTTCGGCGGCCGATATGGACCGTTCGGGATCGATCAGCCCGGGAGAAGCGTTTCTTCTAGGGACGGCATTGTCTTTGGACGCGTTCGGCGCGGGCATCGGAGCCGCTTTGGTCGGTTTCCCGCCATTGCTCACTGCTGTTCTCATTGCAGCGGCTAGCGGACTGTTTCTCTGGTCAGGCACGAGGGTCGGCTTCTGGGCATCGGGCTGGCGATGGGTTAGGCAGCTATCCATGCTGCCGGGGATCATACTCATAGCAATGGGAATATTCAAGCTGTTCCTGTAAGGTAGATCAAAAGTCGACTTTTGATCACGAAGCAGAAGCGGGAAGCGGATTCGACGTCGAATCTTGAATTCAGCCGGGCCTTCCGGTGCCCACGTAGGTTTTGCCTACGCTCCGCTCCTCTGTCCCTAGCTTCATCCAACCTTCTCGGTGCTGAAAAGCCGACTTTTGAACTTGATTTTGATGAGGTAGTTCAAAAGTCGACTTTTGATCACGAAGCAGAAGCGGGAAGCGGATTCGGCATCGAATCTTGAATTCAGCCGGACGGAATATTGAACTTTTAATGTTAAGGAAGAGGTAATAATGAACATCGGTTTAACGGGTGGCATCGCCACAGGCAAAAGCACGGTCGCCAAGCTGCTCACGGAACGCGGCGCGATATTGATCGATCTGGACGGAATTGCCCGGGAAATCGTCGAACCCGGGCAACCTTCTTTAGTTGCGGTCTCCGAACGCTTCGGACAAGCCGTCATCCAAGAGGACGGAAGGCTCGATCGTAAGAAGCTGGGCTCGCTCGTGTTCGCGGATCCGGCCGAACGCAAAGCATTGGAAGCGATCCTTCATCCGGCCATCCGCGCGGTTATGAAGGAAAGAATGGCTTATCATGAGAAGAACTCTCCGGATCGGCTCGTCGTCGTGGACGTTCCTCTTCTCTTCGAGTCGGGGCTGGAGTCTTATTTTCAACGAATCATGGTCGTATACGTTTCTCGCGAGGAACAACTGAATCGTTTGATTGAACGGGACAAGATGACCGCACCGGAAGCGCTGAAGCGGCTTGAAGCCCAGATGGACATCGAAGATAAGAAACGGAAGGCCGATATTCTTATCGACAACGGCGGTAGCCTTGCGCGGACGGAAGAACAGATCGAACGCTTCTGGCGGGAAAAGGGGTTGGGATGAGAAAACGGTTAAAACGAAAAAGAGTGATCCTTCCCATCGTTCTTATCATTCTGGGGGCTTTATTCGTGCAATCGGATTGGCTCGGACGATGGATATATCCGATCTCGTTCACGGATGAAATCAAGCAAAGCGCTACCGAGTATCAATTGGATCCTTTGCTGATAGCGGCGATTATCCGAGTGGAATCGAATTACAAGCTGAATGCGGTATCGCCTAAAGGTGCCGTTGGAATCATGCAGATTATGCCGGAAACGGCTTCATGGATTCTGAAGCAGGACGAGTTCGGGAGTTTGTCGGTTAAAAAAGCGGGGAACGAAGCCTATGCGGGAATCACGCTCGGGTCTTGGTACGTGAAAGAGCTTAACCGGCAGTTCGATGGAAATTTAATCTTATCCTTGGCGGCATACAACGCGGGACCGGGAAAAGTACGGCAGTGGTTGGATACAGGGGTCTGGGATGGCGAAGAATCGACGATTCGGGATATTCCTTACGGAGAGACTAGACATTACGTGCAACGTGTGATGTATTATTATAAGAAGTATCAGAAAATATACGAAACGTTGTAATATTAAGTTGAATCGCAGGCAAAGAATCGGCTGAACGGGGAAGAGGAAGCCCTGAAGCCTATAACTCGCTTCAAAGCTTCCTCGGTATTAAGTGCCTTCAGTAGTTATTCATTATTTGCCGGCAAGTTGTTGCTCGGCGATTTGTACCAGGTGGCGAGTGATGTATCCACCGATAGAACCGTTGTCTTTAGTAGTCATGTTGCCTTGGTATCCATCTTGTGGAATGGCGATACCAAGCTCTTGTGCTACTTCGTACTTCAGTTGATTCAATCCCGCAGTTGCTTGGGGAACGAGCAATGTATTGCTGCTGCCGCTGTTGCTTTGTGCCATGTATGTTCACCTCCTTGCGGTTGGTAACTGTATTATGTGCTTTATTTTTCTGTTCATGTAAGGGAAGGTCTGGAAATCGAAATAAATTGGACAAGGGAGCGAAATCGACGCCATGAAGTGCCCATATTGCGACTATAGCGGAACTAAAGTATTGGATTCTCGGCCTGCCAACGACAATAAATCGATCCGCCGCCGCAGAGAGTGCGAGAAGTGTAGCCGTCGGTTTACCACGTTCGAGACGGTCGAGGAAACGCCGTTAATCGTCGTCAAAAAGGATGGAAGCCGCGAGGAGTTCAGTCGGGACAAGGTGTTGAGAGGATTGCTGAGAGCGTGCGAGAAGCGCCCCGTATCCGTCGGGCAGCTTGAAGTCATCGTCTCGGACGTCGAGAGGGAAATTCGCAATACCGCGCATGCGGAAGTCGAGAGCCGGATCATCGGCGAATTATTGATGGAACACATCTATTCGGTAGACGAAGTCGCTTATGTTCGCTTCGCTTCGGTATATCGCCAGTTCAAGGACATCAATATGTTCCTCAAAGAACTGAATACTTTGATGAGCAAGCACGGGATATAACCGGGAGTGGTCTACGAACGGAGATTGTAGGTCGTTTTTCGCGATAAGGTGATGCGTGATCGTTATTTGGCGTTTACGCGGTTAGTGGACGTGAATAAGGTGATGCGATAGCGCTATTCATTGGAATGTCGGCCAAAAACCACTTCGAGTAAGTTAATAAGGTGATGGGGCAACGTTAAAGCGATGGACATGCAATTATAATGGGAAATAAGATGATCCCGTAACCTTATTCATTAGAGGGGTTCGGCAGAATAAAAACTTGCCATAACCCGTTGACATCCCTTTGCCACCTGTGATAAACTCATTTTTGTCGCCAAATCACGGGCCCTTAGCTCAGCTGGGAGAGCGCTTCGCTGGCAGCGAAGAGGTCAGCGGTTCGATCCCGCTAGGGTCCACCAATAAATAATATGTACGCAGTCCAACTGGACTGCGTTTTTTAATTTATTGGGGACCTTTACGGAGATCGAACCAAACTGGGGCGTTCCGCACGGACGAAGCGAAGCGGAGGAGTACGGCATTGAAATTCACCGCTAAGATCGTCATCGTCGAAATTTCTTCGGTAGCAAGTTTAATCAGAATTTCAATATCCCGCTAGTGTCCACCATAACTTATCAAGAATACCCTCCGCTTGGAGGTTTTTTTTTATTTTTGGCGTGCCCAGAAGGACGCATCTTCTAGTCGGTGAAAGTCTGGTCGCGGGAGGGGCCAAGCCCCCGCGTAGCTAGGGTACTTACGTGTGGCGAAATCTGTGCGTAAAAGCGTATCGACAAAAGTACTTCTCAGAGACAAGGCGAGCAATCTGCCAGGTCAACGCTGCTGGCAGAGATGTAACTTACACTGGAAGTACTCTACGATACGATACATGCCAACCACGCCAATCCGGCGTGGTTTTTCGTTTTTCGTATGGCGGAAATCCAAGGGTGCAAGCTCATCGTCTGCGTACGTTATACGTTTAGAATGTGGTCGAGTCAATTTGCGTACGATATGTACAATTTCACATATAGTTTACCTAGCATTGTAAGGCATTTAACTATTAACTTGTAAAATAATTAAATGAGCCATTATTTTCATTTGATAATGAATCAATCCAAGGTGCGTTCACATGAAGAGAGGATACCTGAGTGAATGAAAAAGTATAAGTTTTGGGCACTATATATCATTTTATTTATTGCGGCAGCGATAATTGTAGGCTTTCTAACGACTACAAATAAGAATAACAACGCCGAAACCCTATTATATCCGGTCGAAGTAGATGGGGAATGGGGCTATATCGATAAAACGGGGAAGGTCGTCATTGACCCGTCCTACGCTTGGGCAGATGAATTTCATGATGGTGTTGCCATAGTTGAAATGATGGATAGCTCGGATGGAGGCAATGATAGGGAGAGCGCAGCCAGTGTAAGGTACGGTGCTATCGATCGTACCGGGAAAATGGTCGTCAGTCCGGATTATTCATATATAACCAAGTATAACGAAGGTGTATCCGGAGCGATTCAAGTAGATGAGATGACGTATGATCTTACCTATTTCATCTTGGATAGAAAGGGCAAGATTTTATACACGTTACCTTCCGAGAAGCAGATCGTTTCTATGCTGTTCAATGGAACGGGTTTGCAGACGCAAAGTGAAGGACTGATCTTAGTACAAGATGATAAATCCGAAATGTATGGGTATATGGATCGGTTTGGAAAAATGATTATTCCATATCAATATTATGAAGCTAGTAGCTTTTCGGATGGCTTAGCTTTAGTAAAGAATGACAAGCACTACCAGTATATCGACAAAACAGGAAAAGTGCAGATTGACGCTAGTCCATATATTTCCGGCAGTAGCTTCTCGGAAGGATTAGCAGCCGTAGCCGTGCAGGATAAGGAGCGGTCCACGGTTGCATACGGATATATCGATACAAAAGGCAATATGAAGATAGAACCTAAATATACGAGGGCCTATCGTTTTTCAGAAGGGCTTGCAAAGGTAGCGACAGGCGAAAGCATCAACGAATATTCGATCGGTTACATAGATGAATCCGGCGCCTATAAAATTGGCCCTACTTTGGATGACGGCTATGAGGAGACGCTGATTTCAGAAGGCTTAGTTCCAATTGCTGATGGGGCAGGCGGGTATATGAATACGGAAGGGAAACTCAGTATTGCTCCGGTTGTTGCGAAAGATGAGGACAATTATTTAATACACAATATGGCCGGAGAATTTAGAGATGGAATTGCAAAAGTAAGCTTGTCCGATGGAAGGATCGGATATATCGATAGAACCGGAAAATATATCTGGGACCTTCGTAAATAACTGGACATTAAAAAATTCTCATAGAAAATTTATTTCTGCAGAACTAGAAGCAGAAACAGAAACAGAAAAGGATGGGAATTATGGCGGGTTTTCGATGGCGTTTCTTTTTTTCGATTTTCATGATGCTGTTAATTCTGCTGTCATTTCAACACCGAGCGGATGCTCATGCCTACAGCGCGATCTATTCGACATTGGAATTTTATAAAACCAAGACGGAGCTTACCTATACACTCGATGACTTATCGGTCATAGAGCTTGTGGGGGGCGATATTAATGATGACGGAACGCTCGATTCAGAGGAATTCGCTGCAGTGGAGCAGAAGCTGCTGGCGATTCTGCAGAGCAACCTTGTTTTGAAAATGAACGGAGAAAGCACGGCGTGGCCCCCAAATGAGAGTCTCAGTATGCACGGCAAAAGGGCGATTCTGAAGGCCTCATTCCCGGCGGTAGCGGCATCCCAGTCGATCCTTCTGACCGATCAAATGTATTTGAATGACAAAGCGACCAATTACGTAAATCTGATGACGATTTATTCCGGATCACAGAGAAGCACGGCGGCAATCGCGGGCAACAACCGGACCTGGGAGCTGCAAATGACGGAAAATGACTTCGCCGGATTGCAGCCGGGCGATGCGTTGCCTGAGCAACAACAGCAACAGCCCGAGGAGGCAGCTACAACAAGCTCGACGGACGGTTGGCTGTCTTTTTTCGTGTTGGGGATGAATCATATTTTATCGGGATACGACCACCTTTTGTTCTTATTCTCCCTGCTCATCGCAAGGCAAACCTTCAAGCAGTATGCGGGGACGATCACAGCGTTCACGATTGCCCATAGTATTACCTTGGCCTTAACAGTCACGGGTGTGATCCATATCTCCTCCCGTTTTGTGGAGCCGGCCATTGCGCTGAGCATTTGTTACGTCGCTTTGGACAATTTGATTCGCAAGAAAGTCAGCTACCGGTGGGTATTGACCTTCTTCTTCGGGTTGATCCATGGGATGGGTTTTGCGGAAGTCTTGGCGGGAATGAACATTCCGAAGAGCGAATTGGCGGTGGATCTGATCAGTTTTAATGTCGGCATTGAAACCGTTCAGGTGATCATCGTTGCCCTGTTGTTACCCGTGTTAGCTCTTCTTTATCGCTGGAAGCACTCGAGACGCGTGGTTATTGCCTGCTCCGCCGTGGCCCTGATGCTAGGCGGACTGTGGCTTGTCGAACGGGTATTTTTCTACGTTTAGATTTTACGACAGCTCCAATATATAGGTTGAACGAAATCTATATTGGTATAGATGCTTTATCCGTACTTCACGTTTGTGAAAATATTAGCACGAATGAAACAGTCGGGGAGGCAGCTAGACAAAGAGGAGGTCATTTCGCCAACATGCTGGGTCTTCAGATACGTTCATTTCAAGCGAAGATTTTGCAATAAATAGATTATACGAGGAGTGAGGACATGAAAACTTGAAAAAACACTGTTAAGTATAGGACTGTCTTGTTTATTAGTAGTGAGCAGTATATTGCCAATACTACCGACAACAACAGTATCCGCGGCATTTAACGGCAGCAATTCTAGTGAAAATCCTCCGCAAAGTATTGCGGGGAAAACGGATATTGCATCCTGGAGCTATGGAAGTACCGGAGAAGTAACTGCTGCGGCAGGAACCGTTGCAGCAACAAGCGGTTATTACAAGAAAGCACCGGATACAACCAATTCAACATTGCAATTATTTAAAATAACACTCTGGTAACTACAGGAAAAGTTGGGCTGATTAGAATTTACCATTTATTAATAAAAAATTAGAAATTACTATAATATACGGAGGCACACCAAATGTTAAGATTCGTTAGCAAGAATAAAAAATGGTTTAGCCTTATGATGGTTGCAATTATGATAGTAACGATGATCTTGCCAAATAGTTGGATGTCAAAAGTAAATGCTGCACCGGCAAGTCACGTAGTAATCAGCGCTATTTATGGCGCAGGTGGAAATAGTGGAGCGCCTGTAAGCAATGACTATATCGAATTATATAACCCTACAGATAGTGAAGTAGATATGTCCAATTGGTCTATTCAATATGGGTCGGCCGGTTCGACTGCCGCTGCAACTACAATGCTTGCCTTAACAGGGAAGAAAATTGGGGCGCATAAATACTTTTTGCTAGGTGCAGGAACGATATCATCTTCTTTTACTGTAACACCGGATATAGTAGCTCCTTCACTAGCTATGGGTGCAGCTGCAGGAAAAGTTTTCTTGGTAAACGACGCAACGCCGATTGCCAACACTTCTAAAACAAGTCTCGACTCGAATACAAAGATCGTCGATTATGTTGGATTTGGAACAACTGCCGTTGCTTATGAGGGTTCTTCGTTTGCTCCCGCACCTTCCGCGACCACAGCTATTGTTCGTAAAAACAACAATGGAAATAGTCCAGTAACTGAAACAGGCAATGGTAATGGAAGTGATACTAACGATAATGCGAATGATTTTGTTGTTATTACTGCCCAGTATGGATCTATTCGCAATTCAGCTACGGCTGAAGAACCGGCTATTGGAGCGCCAACGCCCCCGGTTCAGTTCATTAACACTAGTGTACCTACCGGAACAGCAGTGCCGCTTAATTCCAAGGTGACGCTTGCATCTGAAACAGTAGGTGCGACTATATCATATAGCTTAAATGGCGGCTCCGTGACAAGCTCAGTTTATTCATCAGTTTCTGCACCGTCAATTGACGTTACCATTAACGATTTCCCTAGCGGAACGGCGACCATCGTCGCGACAGCGTCAGACGGCACCTATACAACGGCGCCTCAAACTTTTACCTATACACAAAGCCAGGTCGCTAACGTATCCGCAAGCCCAGGGAGTTCTGCAATTAATGCCGAAACACCTATCGCATTATCATCAGCTACGACGGGTTCAACGGTAACTTATTCTGTATATAAAAATTCCTTATCTTCCACAGACGGTACTCTGGTGGGGACAGCCAATCAAACCTATACGGCTCCTTTCCAATTGAATGCCGCTGATTTACCGGTAAGAATAGTTGCAAAGGCTACGCTTCAAAATTATTTGGATAGTGATCCTTCAACCTTCACGTATACTACCAAGAACCCAGCCGGCGGGGAAAAGAACTATTACGGATCGCTTCACGCGCATACGACGAACTCGGACGGTCAAGGAACTTTAGCAGAGGCGTACGCTTATGCAAGAGAACAGGGCAAGTTTGATTTCTTTATCGTAACCGACCACTCAAACTCTTACGATTCAGCAAAGTACGACGTCACCACGGATAAAAATATAAATAATTACAACAAAACCAACGGTCCTTGGCTTGCCGGTAAAAAGGCGGCGACGGACGCAGCCACCGATGCATACATAACCGACTACGGTTACGAGATGACATGGTCCGGCGGCCCCGGACACATGAATACGTATAACACGACAGGTTTCGTCAGCCGCAACAACACGGCGTTAAATAGCAAAACAAATGATGCCGGCCTACAAACCTATTATCAAATGCTTGAGAATACGCCGGGTTCCCTTTCGCAGTTGAATCATCCCGGAGCTACATTCGGCAACTTTGCGGATTTCGGATATCATGACAATGCGATTGACGACAAAGTTACGCTTGTTGAAGCAGGCAACGGCGAAGGCGCCATCGGCTCCGGCGGATACTTTCGGTCCGTCGACCAATTTATTTTGGCTTTAGATAAAGGCTGGCACGTAGCCCCGACAAATAACGGCGATAATCATAAAAAAGGTTGGGGAACATCGAATACCGCCGCGACGGTCGTTTACACGAACGATTTTACGTTGAGCGGAATTTATACGGCGTTGCACGACCGTTCGGTATGGGAGACGGAGAACAGGGATTTGGATGTCACCTATCACCTGACCGACGGGACGGATACGTACAGCATGGGCGCTATTTTGAATGCTCCCCCCGCGACTGCAAACATTACGGTAACGGCGACCAATAAAAACCCTGGCAAGACGACCAGTAATATTGCATCTGTCCAACTGATAACCACCGGCGGGAAAATCGTAGATAAGAAGACTTACCCTGTCGGAACCAGCAATGTCGAATACACCTACTCGATGACGGCGCCTTCCGCCGGTTATTACTTTGCAATCATCACGGACAATCAGGGCTTTGTAGCCGTCACCGCGCCGATCTGGCTCGGTTCAGCTCCGAAGGTCGGAATTAACTCGGTAAGCAACAGCGCTGTCATGCCCGTTACAACAGAGGCGTTGAAATTAACAACGAATTTCTTCAATAATGAAAGCACGCCCGTCACGCTTAAGTCTATCTCTTATACCGTAGACGGAGATTCCGGGGCCAACCAAACGTTTAATCCCGGCACGAGCATCGCGTCCTCCGGTGTCGCTAAGCATGAATTCAGCTATACGCCGACGACTCCCGGAACCAAAATAGTAACGATCAGCGCCGTAATGACGGTTAACGGCGAAGATAAAACTTATACGACGACCAGCACGATGAAGGTTGTAGGTATCGATTCCGTATTGTATGTCGGGCTTGACGCCTCGCACGGCAACGAGTATGTCAGCGGAGGAAGCTATCCGAATTCGATGGCCAATATGATGACTCTCGCGGGGCAAAACAGCGTGAGAGTCGTACAGTTGAATACGTCGGCGGAATTACTCGCCGCTACTAGCAATCCGAAATACAAAATGATCATTTTGAACGCTCCGTCAAGAAAAAACGTTAGCGCATGGCCGACTCCGGCCAACTACACGGCGGCGGAAGTCGCGGCGTTGCAAGCATTCTCGGAAAACGGGAATACGCTCGTCTTCGGAGTTGTCGCGGACTACGGGGAATCCAACAACGCGGATCCGGCTTCGCCGAAGAAGCATATGGCCGAGCTGCAGAACGACGTCCTGGCAGCCATCGGTTCCACGCTGCGCGAAGGCGACGACGAGGTGATGGACGATGATAAAAACGGAGGACAAGCCTACAGACTGTATCCGACAGAGTTCAATATGGCGAATCCGTTGCTGCAAGGCGTCGTTGACGGACAGACCTACAGCCAATACTCCGGCTCGACCATTTACGCCGTAGACCCGACGACCGGAGAGAGAACCTCAACGCTGCCGGCAACGGTCAGCCCGCTTGTCTTTGGCTTCCCAACCACGTATTCGTCCGAAAACGACAATGACAACTTTGGATATGGAACGACCAAGCCGACTTTTCCTTTCGTCACCGTTGGATCGTATAAAACGGATAAGGGAGTCAGCAGTTCACAGCTTTACATCCCGAAATATGTCAACCCGAATAGCAAGGTTGATACCAACCCGGAAGAAAAACTACTGGCGGCTTCCGAAACGGTCACGCATTCGAACGGTAAAACGTCTCTTGTCGTCGTGGCCGGCGGATCGTTCATGAGTAACTTCGAAATACAAGTGACTCAAGACAATGCGGGGACATTGCCTTATGCCAACTACAATTTAATGGATAATCTTTATAAAGTCGTCAATCCTGTAACGATTACAAGTATTGCCGATGCCAAGAAATTGCCGGATGGTACTGATGTGATCATTGAAGGAACATCGACGAGCGAAGTAAATACTCAAAGCACCAACCCGGATACAAACAAAGGGTTCTTCGACGCTATTTATGCGCAGGACGCGACGGGCGGTATCAATCTATTCCCGGTTGCCTCGGGCATCCAGGAAGGACAAAAAGCAAGGTTTGAAGGTACGATCACGCATTATCAAGGCGAAGTCGAGTTGACGGTCAGCAAAATGACGGTTTTGGATCCAAGTATCCAAAAACTCGCGCCGACTACTCTTACGACAGCTGCTTCAATGTCATCCGCGAATACCGGGCTATTGGTGAAAACGCAGGGCACCGTGTCGAATGTTTTCAAAGACCCTGACGGAACGATTAACCAATTTACGATTAATGATGGGTCCGCCCCGGCAATCGTAGTCATTAACGGATACATTACGAAGGGAACGGCGCTACCGTTCGTTACGGACGGAGCCATTGTTTCCGTAGCCGGTTTGGCTTCTATCGGCGAGGTTTCCAACGATTCGGATATGCACCCGAGAATCAGAGTCAGAGACCGCTCTGAAATCGTGAATATCCCGAACACGGGTACAGGCAATACTGGTGGCGGAATGGGTGGCAGCACAACGCCGACCAACGTCGTGAAGGTCAATGTAGGCAACGGTTCGGAAATCACGTTGCCGCTGACAGTGAACAAGAATAGCAAAAGCGCGACCGTGGACATCGGAGCAGACAACAGCCTTATGTCTGCTGGGAAAACCACCGTTATCACTGTTCCGTCAGTTCCTGATGTCGATACTTATATCTTGGGTATTGCTGTTCCAAGTCTGTCAAAGCCTGAGGGACAGGGCACCCTGGCTTTCAATACCGATAAAGGCAGCGTGACCGTTCCTTCGAATATGCTGTTAGGCGTTTCAGGAATAAGCGGAAGCAAGGCCGAAATCTCTATCGGCCAGGCAGATAAATCCGGTTTGCCGGGGGATGTCAAAGCAGCTATAGGTGACAGGCCGATGGTAGAGCTCACGCTAACTATAGACGGCAAACAGACTAACTGGAGCAACTCTAACGCACCAGTGACGGTCACCATACCGTATACCCCGACAGAGGCGGAACTTGTTAATCCGGAGAGTATCGTCGTGTGGTACATCGACGGCAGCGGCAATGTTGTCAGCGTTCCTAACGGGCATTATGATCTTGCTGCCGGCAATGTCACGTTTGAAACCATCCATTTCAGCCATTATGCAGTAGCTTATAATAAGGTGAGCTTCAACGACGTGGCGGCGAGTGCATGGTTCAGCAAAGCCGTAGGCTTCATCGCAGCAAGAGGAATAACAGATGGTACCGACAACGGCATTTTCAGCCCGGCAGCCAAGCTTACACGCGGCGAATTCATCGTTCTGTTGATGAAAGCCTACGGTATAGCCCCGGATACAAGCCCAACAGTTAACTTTGCAGACGCGGGCAATACCTATTACACTGGATACCTGGCGGCGGCAAAACGCCTCGGCATAACCACTGGGGTAGGCAACGATTTGTATGCACCTGGCAAGGAGATCACCCGTCAAGAGTTGTTCACCCTGCTATACAACGCGCTGAAGACTATCGGTCAGCTCCCGCAGAGTGATTCCGGCAAGACGATCTCCGACTTTACCGACGCTGGACAGGTAAACGCATGGGCGAAGGATGCCATGACGTTGCTGGTCAAAACCGGAATTATCGGCGGCAGCAACGGAAAGCTCACTCCGGCCAGTTCGACCAGCAGGGCGGAAATGGCTCAAGTGCTGTACAGTTTGTTGGGGAAATAAGAAACTTAAGAATTATACAATTGTAAAGCAGGTTTAACGTATGTGATTCCGATCATTGTACGCAAATTAACATTGAGAATAGGCCACGATTTTTTGAGGCCACTGAAGAACTAACTGTTTTAATTTAAGCCTTAAGATGAGCGAAGAAAAAGACGACTTCTACTCCCTAAAATTGGGATATAAGTCGTCT
>NZ_QRDY01000012.1 GCF_003386205.1 Cohnella lupini | reverse complement strand
CGTTTGGTACGTTCGCTTATAGTAACCGTTTAGACTGTTATGTTGATCGGGTTGCTCAAAGCGCATATAATTCTTGATTTCTTCGCGGAGAAGCAACTCCACCTTCTCTTGTACCAACTTAGTTACAGCATTTTCAAGTAGATTGTCGAACGCATTTTCGGGTATATTAGTCATCGAGTAGGGCTCCTTCTTGGTTGGCTTCGTAACCCCGAGAATACCCTACTTTTTTGTTGTCTGAGAAGGCGCCAAATTTTGGTACACAGACTACTTTACATCACCTTGGTAGAGATCCAATAGCGATGTTAATCAATGTAATTTCAATGAATGATCAAAATATAAGCTTGATAAGGATGTATATTATCGCTATTGTTCTTAATTCACCGTATTTCTTCCGAAAATTCGGTCAATAGCGATGTTCTTCAACCTACTTTGCCTCTAAGAGGGCTCATTAGCTTGAATAACGATGATTACCATCCTACTTACCTAGAATCACAACCGTTGCTACGCGACTAAAATCTACTTAACAGAGGGCGGGCAACTAATTAGCACCGCGACGCGACTCAATTCTCTCTAATCGTTTCATTCGTACTCAAGGAGATATCGATTTGTCTACTATAACGAAATTGAAAGGTTTTAACTTTTTTTATTTCTCGACTTTCGCTCTATTCCTCTCTTTCTTGCCGGTGTATGCGAAGTTCGCTGGCGTATCCGGCACGCATATCGGTTGGATACTCGGCATGGGAAGCCTGATCAGCATAGTCGCCCAACCGCTATGGGGGATGGTCAGCGACCGATCGAGGACGATCAAGAAAGTGCTCTTATTACTATTGACGATTTCTTTGCTCGTCGGAACGCTGCTCTTTCAGGCTGACCAAATGTGGAGCTTGATCGTCTTGGTCGCGTTGATGAACGTATTCTTTCTGCCGACCGATCCGCTCGTCGAGAGCATGAACTTCCAGAAGTCGCAACGCGAGAAAGTCGGATACGGCTCCGTGCGAATGTATGGCGCGCTTGGTTATGCGTGCGCATCTCTCCTAGCCGGCTACGCGTTGAAGCTCTGGGGGCTCGACAGTCTGTCGTGGATATTTCTCTGCGCGGGAATCGTCGCGATAGGGCTGGCCGCGGGCTTGAAGGATGTCCAAGCCTCCTCGTCTCCGCCTTCTTTGAAGGCGCTCAAGCCTTTTTTCGGACAATCGCGTACGCTGATCTTTCTGCTCGTCGTGCTCATCGTGGCCGTCCCCCACAAAATGAACGATACGTTCATCGGACTCTACATGGAGCAACTGGGCGGAGGCGTGAATCTGACCGGATTATCCTGGTTCGTCATGACGATTACCGAAACGGTGATGTTTGCTTTAAGCTCGAGGATCATCAAACCCGGCAAAGAAGCGTTGTGGATGACGGTCGCGGCAGGCCTCTACGCCGTTAGATTCCTGCTGAGTTCCATGATCGGCACGCCTTACGGGCTCGTTGCGCTGCAGATTTTCCAAGGCTTCACGTTCGTCATTTTCTACGTGGGCGCCTTGCAATACTTATACAAGATCGTTCCGGAAGAGTGGAGGTCGACGGGCCAAACCGTGTTGACCGCAACCTTCTTCGGGGTATCCGGAATTATCGGATCGACGCTGGGGGGTTGGATTATCGACGAACGAGGAGGCTCGTTCTTGTACAAGGGCATGGCGTTCGTAGCCATGCTTGGATTTCTGCTTGGTATCTATATGGCGAGAAAACCGATACTCAAATCATAGGATGAGGTGCGAGGAATGGAAAACGTACAAGTCGGAGTCATCATTAAGCAAGGACCGAAGCCTTGGGAAATCATTCAGCAACGCAATGGGTCGGCTTCTATCGAGTTGTCGGGAACATGGTTCCTTCGGGAAGAGGCGGAAACCGCGCAAGCTCATATCCGTATCGTTCGGGAGGAGTCGGCCGAGACGGTCGTCGATTGGACGAAGGCATCCATGGGCGACGAACAAAGCTGGTCCGTTCGCTTGGATGGAGTTCCGGCAGGCGGTCTATACAGAGTTGAGTCTTGCTTGCAGGTTAACGGCAAGATCGATTTGGAATGGGCGATACGCGGTGACATGATCCACCACGTCGGCATCGGGGACTTATGGATAATCGCCGGTCAGAGCAACGCGGCGGGTTACGGCAAAGGTCCGGTAAACGACGCCCCCGAATTCGGGATCCATCTTTTCCGGAATAACGGACAGTGGGACTTGGCGACCCATCCTTTCAACGAATCGACCGACACGCAGCATATCGAGAACCGGGAAACGGCTAATCCGGGCCATTCTCCGTTCATGGCTTTCGCGAGAATCCTGAAGAGGGAAACGGGATATCCGATCGGGCTCGTTCAAACCTCGTTGGGCGGCTCGGCCTTGCGGGCTTGGAATCCGAATGAGGAGGGCACGCTGTACCGCAATATGCTGAATATCGTGAAAGCGGTAGGCGGTAGAGTAAGGGGAGTCGGTTGGTACCAAGGCTGCAGCGACTGCGATCCGGAGAATAGCGATACCTACGGGGCTCGGTTCAGCGCGATGGTTAGCCAGTGGAGGAAAGATCTGAAACATGCCGATCTGCCGTTCGTAACGGTTCAATTGAATCGCTTCACGGGGAAAGGGACGACGGTGGAGGATGATCGCTCATGGGGAGTCGTGAGAGAGCGACAACGGATGGCGGCGCATGAGATTCCTCGCGTTACCGTCATTCCCGCGAATGATTCTCCCTTGTCGGACGAGATTCACAACAGTCCCGCGGGTAACTTGCTGATCGGGGAACGCATGGCACGCGCCGCCTTGGCGACCGAGTACGGCAAAGAAATCCATTACCGGGCACCGGAGATCAGCCGGGCGCGATGGATTGCGGAGCCGACCTCGGGGCATGCGACGGTGGAGCTCGAATTCGATCACGTAGGCGGGTACTTGGTCAGCATAGCACCAGCCGGTCCCGTCTTCGCATTGGAGGACGAGAAGGGCGGAGTGGAAGTGAAGGACTGGAATATTACCGGACGCAATACGATCCAGCTAACCGCAGGACGTCCGATTCATGGACAAGCATACGTCCACGGGGGCTCGGAAAGAAATCCGTCTGCGTATTTTCCGCTCGATAGCTTAACTTATATGCCGATGTTATCCTTTTACGGGGTACCGCTAAGTAAATGATGATTTGTTCCCGGTTATACTAGGGAAAGGGGTGAAATAATGGCGGATACTCATGTGTATACGAAGAAAGAAGAGATAGCGAACGCCATTACGCATGGCCTGGGGACGTTGCTGAGCATTGCCGGCCTCGTTATATTGATCGTATTCGCTAGTCTCCAGGGGACCGCTTGGCATGTCGTGAGCTTCACGATTTTCGGCGTTACGATGCTTATGCTCTATACCGCATCCACGCTTGTCCATTCTTTTCCCGAAGGCAAGGTTAAGGATCTGTTCGAGACGTTCGACCATTCCTGCATCTACCTCTTTATCGCCGGAACCTACACGCCGTTGTTGCTCGTGACTTTACGGAGCCCGCTCGGATGGACGTTGTTCGGCATCGTCTGGGGTCTAGCGATAGGCGGAGTCGTATTCAAAGCGTTTTTTACGAAAAAATTTCTGGTCCTGTCCACGCTGTTCTACGTCATGATGGGATGGTTGATCGTGTTCGCGTGGAAACCGTTGAACGATTTGCTCCAGCCCGAAGGGATACGGTTGCTGATCATCGGCGGACTCCTCTATACGGTCGGCTCCGTATTTTACATCTGGCGCGGGTTTCCCTATCACCATGCACTGTGGCACCTTTTCGTCGTCGGGGGCTCGGTTATGCATTTCTTCGCCATCCTTCTGTACGTACTGTGAACGACAAAAGGAAGGATGGCGGAGCCAACGATACTACGGCATCAGCTTTCCGGAAGCAACTGCAGACGTTGGGCGGCGACGACGGCTTGAGTCCGCGATGAGACGCCAAGCTTTCCGTATATGCGCGAGGTATACACCTTAACCGATCCCTCGGAGAGGGAAAGCTTCCCCGCGATCAGTTTATTGGAAAAGCCCTGGCTAATTAAATATAGCAGGTTGATCTCCGCGGGGGTCAACGGTTCGACGAGAACGGGAAGCGAGGAAGAGGCTTCCCGTTCTTGCCGTTGCGGGAACAGGCTAAGCAACATTCGGATATAGCTTTCCGACACCGTTGAGGAAGCTGAGGATTGTCCGTCTTCATCGGCGTACTCATGCGAAATCAACCGATGCAGAAGCTTCTCCATCGGTTCCCCGACGTCGACGAAGCTGCGAGTATAACCGTTGGCTTCTCCGACGGTTAATGCTTCTTGAAGCATTCGCATCGAATTCGTTCGCTGTCCCAGTCGATCCAGCATAATCGCTTGTCCGATGGCGATTTCGGCGATGCTCATAAGGCTGCCCTCCCTCACCGCTTGCGGCTTAAGAGCTTCCAGCAAGCGAAGCGCTTCGGTCTCTTTGCGCTGAGCGCCAAGAAGCCGGGAGAACGCGATATACTCGAACTCCCTATGATACGTAGGTCTGTCTTTAACGCTCATGCGGAGTTTAGCCGCTTCCTTCTTAGCCGCGGATAGCTGGCCGGCGGACAAATAAAGCATCACTTTCTCCGCGACGAGATGGTCGGTCCAATGCGCGACGTCCAACATGGATACGAATTGCAGCGCCTCGTCCAATGCCTCGTGCGCGAGATCGAGTTGCTTGCGCAGTCTATGCAGCTTAGCCTGCGTAATCCGATTCGGAACGTATAATCCGGGTACGAGCTTCAATCTGGCGGCCCGCTCGACTTTATGAAGCAAATCCTGGCACTCTTCCAAGCGGTTCCATTCGTAGAAGCCTTCCGCAAGCGATTGAACGACGTACAGATTGATTAACGAATCTCCCCAACCATGCTTCTCCAGCACGTCCGCGAACAGCCTGCCTATCGTCTCCGTATTGCCGTTAAGCACCCCTTTTAATCCGAAAGCGGTCCTGCGGACCAGAGGGTCCGTCATATTGTAATTAAAATTATAGAATACGGGGTTATGCGGCAGAATATCGTCCAGAATCCCGCCGATAAACGAAAACCATTGCTCGAAATCCCCGCCCGTGAATAAGAGGTTCGACTTCACGAACAGCAAGCCGCTTTGCAATTGTTGGCGAGCTTCGCCGGGTTCCATTTCGAGGAAGTGCTTCTCAAGTCCGGCTAGCAGCTTGTCGGCGCGCGCGGGCTGCCCCGTAACGACGAGAAGGAAAGCATATAGAAGGGACATTTCCGGCGAAAGCTCCGCCTCCGGCGGGAAGCTGTCGAACCAGCGAATCAAGGTGGGGAATTCTCCCCTCTTCAGAACGTGGGTCGCATGCCGGGTAAGCAGGCTCTCCGTAAGGGAGAACTCTTCCGCCGCGATGGCGTGATCGATCGCTTCATCCATCAATCCTCTGGCAGCCAAGCTTTTACTCGCCGCCAAGTTCGCGGAAACCCACATCGCGTGATCGTTCTTCCTAACCCGATTACGCAAAAATTCGGAGAATAGATGGTGATATCGGAACCAGGTATCGTAGCCGTCTAACGGAACGAGAAATAAATTCCAGGTTTTGAGCTTATCCAGCATAACGGCACCGTTGCTTCCTCGCGTGACGGCATTGCAAGCTTTCGCGTCGAAGCGCCCTAAAGCGGAGGTGCTTAATAGAAATTTCCGAACGTCTTCTGGAAGCTTGGCGACGACCTCTTGGAATAAATATTCCGCGACATTGCGATGATAGCCCTTGAACTCCCCGATGAAGCGTTCGAAATCGGTAGATTCCCGAAGAGAGATAGACGCCAATTGGAGTCCCGTGATCCAGCCTTCCGTCTGATCGTACAGCTTCTCGATATGAGGGAGGACGAACGGAATATTCGGAATTCCCCGGCAGAAAGCACCCGTTTCTTCCAACGTGAATTTCAACTGCAACGCATCGATAACGGCAAGCTCTTCCCGGACTTTCCACTTGGCCGTGGGAAAAGGCAAATCGCTCCGGCTGGAAACGATAATATGGATATGCCGCGGAAGATGTTCGATGAAGTAAGTTAACCCTTCATGAATTCGCGATTCGGCGATGAGGTGATAATCCTCCAGAATGAGGGTTACGGGATGGGACGCCTCTTCGAGCCGATTGATCAACGCATCCAGAAACGTGCTGGAGGACAAGCCGGGCAGCGTTCGCACGAGCTGATCGAAGGCTTTCCCGTTTTTCCCCGAGTATGAGGAAAATAGCGCCTCGGCGACGTATCTCCAGAAGCGGACGGGATCGTTATCCATGTCGTCCAAGGAAACCCATGCCGCGGTACGTTCGGTTTGGCGGATCCATTGGCTAAGCAAAGTCGTTTTGCCGAAACCCGCAGGCGCGCTTAAGAGGGTAACCTTACCTTGAGCGCTTCGTTCGATATGTTGAATAAGCCTATCTCGGACGACCCAATCGTTCCGGGCGACCGGGAGGCTTGTTTTAGTATGGAGCAGAGTCGGTTCCAAGATCGGTTTCATAGGTTCTCCCCACATGCGCAGGATTCTCGTAATTCCTATATTATAACCTCCGAAAGCGACGCAAATCGACAGAAACAGCTATCTTTGGTTAATCGTATTGTATCGAAGCGTTATCGCGGGTAGGCGTTCCCGCTATGCATCGGGCGTAGTCGGAGATCGAATCCGCTTCACATCGCTATGCGATTCGTCCATAATAAGAGGACTGCCCTCCGGTCGGTTTTCGGCTGGAAGAGGCGGTCCTTTATTTTAGGGTTAGATTATTTCTGAGGATATTATTCGAGCGTGTTCTAATAGAATCGGAGGGTTAATCATGGCATTGAAAAAAGACAAATCTTCAAACGCGCCGGAAGCGCCGAGAATTCCGGAGCGCTTAATCGAGCTTGCAATCGAAGATTATGAAATTCAAGATAAGCAATCATTCGAGAACGGCAGGTTCGGGCAGGGGACGATCGCGAACCAAACGGCGGATAAGGTCGTTTTCGATAGAGTAGTATTCGAGAACGTCCACTTCGATCAGATTGCGTTAGAGCGAGCCGAGCTGACGGACGTCGTATTCAACCGTTGCGATCTTTCGAACGTTAATTTTCGCGATTCCATCCTCCATAGGGTGCAATTCATTAACTGCAAGCTGCTCGGATTCGATCTGTCGAATACGACGATGCGCAATGTGAAATTCGACCAATGTAACGGACAGTACTCCGTTTATCGGTTCGCCGATATGAAGTTCGTATCTTACCTCCGAAGCAACTTGGATAAGGCGGACTTTTACGAAGCAAGCTTCTCGAAAACGGAGTTCGCGGAATCGAGCATCGACCAGGCGCAATTCGCCGGCGCCAAGCTAGCGGGAATTGATCTGAGCAGCTGCGAATTTTACAGCATCGGCGCTACCTTGGAAGGTATCCAAGGCTGCATCGTCCGCGAGGACCAAGTTCGAGGCTTCGCGCGCCTGATCGGCGTCGTCATTAAAGAAGCTTAACGGCACGCGGTGCCACATGGTGCCGTTATGGGTGCACGATTGTTCCCCCGACCAACCAAATACCCGCGCCGAAAACGGCTAATCTGTCGATTGTTCCCCCGACCAACCAAATACCCGCGCCAAAAACGGCTAATCTGCCGATTGTTCCCCCGACCAACCAAATACCCGCGCCAAAAACGGCTATTCTGCCGATTGTTCCCCCGACCAACCAAATACCCGCGCCAAAAACGGCTATTCTGCCGATTGTTCCCCCGACCAACCAAATACCCGCGCCGAAAACGGCTAATCTGCCGATTGTTCCCCCACCGAAAAAGTCTATTCTGTTGTCAGGTCTTCGCATACTCTCATACCACAAACCGGCACGAGGTGCCGGTATTGGGTCCGTCGGGCAAAACTCAGATACTAACAAATACTTCCTTACCTTTCCCGCTTTGCGATCCATTCGACCAACTCCGGCATTCGGGACCACAGCGGCGAGTGAGTGAACGCGTAATCGATAGCTTCGTTGCGATCCCCATGTCCTACGTAATCAGGTAACTGTTGGGGCAGCTTCTTCTTGCCGGTCAGGTATTCGGGGACAAACTTATTGATTTGCAGTGCGGCGCGGTAAAGCTCGTCCAATCGCCGCGTAAACCCGTTATTCACGTATTCCATCACGAATCGGTCGTAAGCGATGTTGGCCGCGGAGTCGTCTCCGTATTTAAGTAGAAGCTTGCTCGCTTCGCGTATTTTCTTAAGCGATAACAGGGCGGGTAGCAGCAAGTAACGCGCACCCAGGTTATCCCCGGTGCTCAATTCCATCATTTGTTCCAGATGCTTGGAAGCCTCTTCCGCCTCGCCGCTGTACCATAGAATTTCGGCTAGACGGTATTTTACCCGCATATACGGTCTGGTTTCGATCAACCCCCAGAAGTGACCCTTGTTCTGCTTGAAGAAAGCCGCTCCCAGATCTTTCTCCCCGGCATCGACCCCGCGTCGCAAATAGTCCAAGGACTGCTCCAACATTCGTTCCTCGTCCGCGAGAATGAGATAGGCTTCCGCGCTATTCGGATACAGGCTTAACGCTTGTTTGGCCAACTTGACTCTGTTCTTCGCCGTCGTTTCCTCGTACGCCTTATACACCAAATCTTGTGCTTGATCCTTGACGGATACTTTTGTCGCAGCGGGAGGACGGAATCCTCCAGGCTGATTGATCTGCTTATCAAGAAAAGCCTGTGCCTCCTCGAACGAATCGAACTGCTGCTCGCCGAGCAGTCGCTCTAAATTCCGCATATCCTGTTCCATGCCGATACGAGGATCGACTGCAAGAGGAGCGCGGGGAGATCCCTCTTCGAAGTTCAACGCGAAATCGTAGAGAACCTGATAAGTTCTAGATAACGTCGCCGTGGAGACGTCATACTTTTTCGCAACATGAGCTTGAGTCGCCTCATGCCCGTACATGGTGACGATCATGTACTCCAGCGCCGCGGCGTAACTTCCGTATTTTCGGATGACGGGTTCGGTATCGGCCGAAAATCTCCTCCATAGAGCAAGGGCCTCCATGATCGGCTTGTTATCGTACTCTCCCTTAACCTTCTTGAGGAATAAAGAGGCAACCGTACGATAAGCGTAGAAGCCCCAATCTTGCTGTTCGAGGTAAGCTTCGGGAGTAACCGATACTTCGGCATGGTTATCCCCGTTATCCTTATCCATGCAGCACTTTTTGTACTTCTTGCCGCTATTGCAATAGCAGGGATCGTTGCGTCCCGGTTTGTTCATGGAATTTCGTCTCCAATCGACACGATCTTAACTCTATATGTCACTTATTGTACCGAAAGATCCCGAAAGGATCAAAACCCAATGAACGCGCGGCAGGAGCCTTGAATAGGATAATACCTATTCAAAGCTATGAACGAGGGAGAGAAAACATCATGAGTGTTCGGAGGAAGTCCGCGCTAGTGCTACTCGTCGCCATGTTAACATTGCTAACCGCGGCCTGCGGCAATAAAGGCAAAGATACGGAGAAATTAACGACGGTCAAATTCTCGGAGGTCATCCGTTCGATTTTCTACGCGCCACATTACGTGGCCATGTCCAAGGGGTTTTTCGAAGAGCAGGGGCTTAACGTAGACATGAACACCGCGCAAGGCTCGGATAAAGGAGCGGCGGCCTTGATTGCCGGAACGGCGGACATCTCGATGGTCGGGCCGGAAACGAGCATCTACATCTACAACCAGAAAGGCGACAAAATACTCAAGGTTTTCCACCAGCTCACGTCCAAGGACGGCTCGTTCCTATTGTCCCGCGAGAAGCTCGACGACTTCAAATGGAGCGACGTACAAGGAAAAACGATCATCGGCTGGAGACCGGGCAGCGCTCCTCAGATGGTCATGAACTCGACGCTGATCAAGGAACAGGTGAAGGACGCGGAAGTCATCACTAACATTGCATCGCCGGCCATGGCGGGCGCATTCACTAGCGGACAGGGCGACTTTATCCAATTGTTCGAGCCGGTTGCGTCCACGTTGGTGAAGGAAGGCAAAGCGTTTTACGCGGCATCGCTGGGGGAAGCCTTCGGCCCGTTCCCTGAAACGTCTTACGTGGCAACCTCGGATTTCATTGAAGACCATCCGGAAATCATTCAGAAATTCTCCAATGCGGTAGCCGAAGGAGCGCAATGGTTGACGACCGCATCCAACGATGAGATCGCCGAGGCTCTGACGCCGTTCTTCGAGGGTACTCCGGAGGATCTGATCATTCAATCGATCGAGCGTTACAAGAGCCAAGACACGTGGCCGACGAATCCTGAAATGACCCAAGCGCAATTCGATACGCTGCAGAACGTGCTCATTGAGAACGGGGTACTCAAATCCGAAGAGAAAATCGCGAACATGGAAGAGATCGTCGATATGAGCTTCGTGAAAAATATCGGGAAAACGGATTGACGGGCCATGGCGCAAATCGAACTTACGGATGTTGGACTGAGCTATTTTACCTTGAAGCAGGAGACCGAGGCTTTACGAGACATTAACCTCTCCATTAAGCATGGAGAGTTCATTAGCATAGTGGGACCGAGCGGCTGCGGCAAAAGCACGCTGCTCTCCCTGATTTCCGGGATGCTGAAGCCGACCTCCGGGAAGATCGAGATCGACGGGGCCGCGGTGTCGGGAGTGTCTCCTAAGGTCGGTTATATGCTACAGCACGATCACCTGTTCGAGTGGAGAAACGTGCTCAACAATCTGACGGTCGGAGCGGAAATACGCAAGATGGATCGCGGTATAGCGAAAAGGAAAGCCTTGGAGTTGCTCGAAAGGTACGGACTTGGAGATTTTGCCCATCACGGTCCATCCCAGCTATCGGGAGGGATGCGCCAACGGGTTGCCTTAATACGAACGCTTGTCGCCGAGCCGGATATTTTGCTGCTGGACGAACCGTTCTCCGCTTTGGACTATCAGACGAGACTGACGTTATCGGAAGAAGTATTCCATATCATCAAGGACCAGGGAAAAACGGCGGTTCTCGTTACCCACGACCTGTCGGAAGCGATTAGCATGGCCGACCGGGTAATGGTGATGTCGAAGCGTCCGAGCACGATTTCGAATATTCACGAGATCCGGTTCGATGAAGGGGAGGGGCTGTCCCCTTGGAAGAAGCGGGAAGCCGGAGGATACCATCAAACCTTCAACGCGATCTGGAAGGAGCTGGAGGAGCATGTCGTCGCCTCTCTATGAGAAATACCTCAGGATCCAGAAGCGCAAGCTGTGGCTTATCGGCTTGTCCCGATTATCGGTGCTTGCGGTATTCCTGGCGTTGTGGGAGCTTGCCGCCGGGTGGGGTTGGGTCGATCCGATGCTGACGAGCAAGCCGTCCCTGCTGCTGTCCTCCTTCCGGGAGCTTGCTTTCGAAGGAAGCTTGTTGAAGCATACTTGGATTTCCGGATTGGAAACGGTCGTCGGAATCGCGGTTTCCATGCTGCTCGGAACGGCGATCGCCGTTCTCTTCTGGTGGTCGTCGTTCGCTTCTAAAGTATTAGAGCCTTATATGGTCGTGCTTAACGCGCTGCCTAAGGTGGCGCTGGGACCGATTTTCTATATTTGGCTGGGAGATAGCTACTCTATCTACGGCATGGCCGTCGCGATCTCGATTATCGTGACCATCATTATGGTGGAAAGCGGTTTTCGGGAAATCAGCAAGACGAAGCTCAAGCTGATGGAGTCCTTCGGGGCTACGAAGCCGCAGATGCTTCGAATGGTGCTGCTGCCCGCGAGCGTCCCGCATTTTATCGCCACTCTGAAAGTGAACGTAGGCTTGACTCTGGTAGGGGTCGTCATGGGAGAGTTTCTATCGTCTAAGGCGGGGCTCGGGTATTTGATCATCTATGGAGGTCAAGTGTTCCAGATGAATTTGGTAATGGTCAGCATTACAATGCTTGCCCTGCTTTCCGTCATCTTATATGGGTTCGTTCATTTGTTAGAGCGGTTTGCCAGGAAAAAATACAATTACGAAGCCTGATCGGCGGCATTCGAACTTTTGGAACCGGCCGCCGCCGTCAAGGAAGGGAATTTCAACGCGACAGGTACGGTGACGGCCACTACCGCAACGAGGAAAAAGATGGCTAACGTTCGGCTGTCCAGCATGAATTGCACGCACAGAGCGAGGACGATCCCGCCTAGGTTTCCGGATAGGAGAAGCACGGCCGTCACCGTTCCCGCTGCCCCCGATGGTGCTTTGGCTTCTGCGGACGATAGGATGATCGGCAGATTGGCGAGTAACAAGCAGCCGGACAAGGCCAGCAGAGCAGTGAACAGCCAGAAGGGCGAGTTGGCCGCTAAGGCGATCAGCATCGCGACGCTCGCTGCTAAGGAGGCGCACAGCACTCCGCGTCCCCGCAATCCGAGCATGGCCCAATCCGGAATGAATGCCGCGCCGGCTATGCCGGCAAGCGTCATTGCTCCTAGCGCCAAACCGACCTGCTCCGCGTTAAATCCGCTGTCCGTGGACAGTACCTCAAGCCATGTGGTCAACGTCACGAACAATCCGAAGCCGAGAAATAACAGGAAACTGTATTGCCGAACCCATTTATTAGACCATATGGATCCGATGGGTACCGTAGCGTTCGTGTCGTCGGCAAAGGCGGGACGTATTCTCAAGGCGAACAGGAAGAGGGTAACGACGACGGCGCTAAGTATTGCTTGAGATTGAACGACCACCGGCATGCCCTTGCTTTCCAAGAGTAAAGGCACGCTGACGGTAGAGACCAGAATGCCGACGAAGAGGCTGGCAGAGCCGATTGCGATGGCAAGTGGCCTGCGTTCGGGAGCCGCGTATTGGGCGGCTAATTTGTTGATTCCGTTGAGGACGAGCGGTTGACCGACCGATATGACGATTTGACCGATCAGAGAATATTCGTAACCGGGAAGTACGCGAATCAACGCTCCGACTCCGGTGAGCAGAGCCCCGATGGCTAATGTTCCTTTGAAGGAACGATCCGCCCAGTATCCGAAGGGCAATGCCAGGACGACGTACGCTAGAGGGAATACCTGCGATAACCAGCCGACGGCGTCGACGGAGACGCTCCAATATTCGGCCGAAGCTTTCGTGATGGGAGTATAGGTGACCCATAGTAATTGCGTTACAGCAGCCAACAAAGCATAAGAGACAATGACGAACCATCGAGAACGCGATTGACCGCTGCTCATCGGAGCAAGCCTCCGTCCTGGGAGAAAGTGGATATACAGAGATCCTATCATAAGTATCCGATATTTTCCGCATTAATTGTCGAAGAATAGGATCGGAGAACGAGATTCGGTTACCCCGCGGACAAAAAATAAGCGCCGTCGCTCCTGCCCTTGTTGCGGCATTGCGTTCGGCGCTGTTCTGCTTTCTTGTTGCCCACGACTTGCGTTTGCGGCTTTCGATGCCAATGATTTCGGCCGATTTCAGGGTTGTTAAGGCCAGCCTTCTCCGTCTTTCTTCGGTATTGCTTCGATTTCGAACTTGCCATTACTGAAACACCTCCGTATTTAAATCGATCATACCTTACGGGTATGTATACCTGCAACCTCAAATTGTCAGAAAACTCTTTACAATAGGGTCTATTTACCTAGATAATCTGAGTAAAGCAAAATTCATATCCGGCTTATCGACCGACGCCGCGAAGGAGCGAACCTTTGAACGATAACTTGTTCCATGCGACCGAATCCGTGCAGTTAGAGGCCCTTGTAAGCCGGCAACAAAACTATTACCGAAGCGGGGCTACGAGGTCGGTCGCGTTCCGCAAGGAGCAACTCCATAAGCTTAGGAACGCCGTTCATTCCTTCGAACCTGAATTATTGAACGCGCTGAAACAGGATTTGAACAAATCCCCGCTGGAAGCGTATTCCACCGAGATTGGCATCGTACTAAAGGAAATTCGCGTGGCGCTGCGACATGTTCGCCGTTGGTCCAAGGCGAGGAGAATCCGCACCCCCTTGAGTCACATCGGCGCGAGCAGCCGGATCGTACCCGAGCCTCTCGGCACTTCGTTAATAATCGGACCTTGGAATTACCCGGTCAACTTGATGCTTGTTCCGGTCGTGGCAGCCATAGCCGCGGGGAATACGTTGGTCATGAAGCCCTCGGAAATGGCGCCTGCGACTTCCCGGGCGCTTGCGGGGCTTATCGGACGTACGTTCCCGCCGGAATACATCGCCGTGGTCGAAGGCGGGGCTGAGACAAGCGCGGAACTGCTGAAGCAGCCGTTCGATCACTTCTTCTTCACCGGCAGTCCGACCGTAGGGAAGGTCGTCATGAAGGCGGCAGCGGAGAAGCTCATTCCGGTGACGCTCGAACTCGGAGGGAAGAGTCCGTGCATCGTGCATAAGGACGCTAATCTCGAGCTTGCCGCCAAGCGGATCGTCTACGGGAAATTAACGAACGTCGGACAAACCTGCGTCGCTCCAGACTATCTGCTCGTTCATAAGGACGTTAAGCAAGAGCTTGTTGCCGGTATCGCCAAAGTCGTTGAAGCTTTCTACGGGACCGAGCCGATTCAACATCCGGCATACGGTAAAATCGTGAACGAACGGCACTTCCGAAGGCTTATCGGTTATTTGGAGGATGGGCGTATCGCTTACGGCGGACAGTTTGACGTCGAGGCCCGTCAGATCGCGCCGACCCTTCTGGAAGGAGTATCGCTAGAGTCGAAGGTAATGAAGGAAGAGATATTCGGACCGATATTGCCCGTATTGGAATACGAGGAAACGGAAGAAGCCATAGCTATCGTCGAAGCGAACCCGAAGCCGCTTGCTCTATACGTGTTTTCAGGTAGTTCCGGCTTCCGGAACGAGATCGTTGGACGGATCCCTTTCGGGGGAGGCTGCATTAACGATACGATCATTCATCTCGGAACTCCGTATTTGCCGTTCGGCGGCATCGGATCAAGCGGGATCGGTAGCTACCATGGCGAGCATGGCTTTCGCGCGTTCTCTCATTACAAAGGGATGCTTAAACAGTCGAACAGAATCGATTTTCCTTTTCGTTACCCTACTTCCAAGTGGGGAATGACCATCATACGCAAGCTGTTACGCTAATCGCGACGAAGAAAGGGCGATCATCCTGACTCCCGACTACGAAACCTACAAGAAAGCTTTCGCGAGCATCCCGATGCCCTTCGCTTACGTGGATATTGATCTACTCGATCGCAACATTCGCGAAATTGCCCGCGCGGCGGGGAACAAGAAGATTCGCGTGGCCAGCAAGTCGATTCGCTCCGTGGAAGTGCTGCGTCGTATTATGCGATCGGACGACACCTTCCAAGGAATCATGTGTTATACGGCAACGGAAGCGGCTTTCTTGGCTAAGCAGGGCTTACAGGATTTATTGCTGGGTTACCCCGTTTGGGAGCCCGGAGGGATAAGGCTATTGGCCGATCTGATCGGCGAGGGTCATGGGATCACGTTCATGGCGGATTGCTTGGAGCATGTGGACCATCTTGAGAAAATAGCGCAAGAACGAGGAGTTCGTTTGCCGTTGTGCTTGGATATCGACATGTCGGCCAATTATCCCGGGCTGCGATTCGGAGTGTGGCGTTCTCCCTTACGCGATTGGGATCATGTGCGTCCCGTCGTGGAGAAGATCATGAACTCTAAGTGGGTATGGCTAGACGGCATCATGGGTTACGAAGCGCAGATCGCCGGCGTAGGGGACCTTGTTCCGGGCGCAGCCCTGAAAAATAACGTGGTGCGATATTTGAAAAGCCGTTCTATTCGCGAGGTAGCTTTGCGGAGGCAACGAATCGTTCAGCGGATCCAAGAGCTCGGATTGACGCTGCGTTTCGTCAATGCCGGAGGAACGGGAAGCCTGTCCAGTTCCCGGCAAGAGGAGTGGGTTACGGAGCTTACGGCAGGCTCGGGCTTCTATAGTCCAACGTTATTCGACCATTATCGTTCCTTCCGCTTCGAGCCCGCTGCCGGATTCGCGGTGGAAGTCGTGAGACAACCCAGGAAGGATATCGTCACTTGCTTAGGGGGCGGCTATACGGCATCGGGAGCGGCGGATCGAATCAAGCTGCCTAAACCGTATTTGCCGGCGGGATTGGAGTTATTCCCTATGGAAGGCGCCGGAGAAGTTCAGACTCCGCTTCTGAATAGAGGAAAGTCGCCGATCGGATTAGGAGATCCCGTGTTCTTCCGTCATGCGAAAGCCGGAGAGCTGTGCGAACGGTTCGATACCCTGCACGTTGTCTCGAATGGAGTTATCGTCGGAGGATATTCAACCTACAGAGGCATGGGGGAAACCTTCCTATGATCAAGAGCGGACGAGTTTGGCGGAACTGGTCGGGAATCGTCAGGGCAAAGCCGCGTTCGGTTCTCTATCCCAGCCACATCGACGAAGTCGTCGAAGCGGTGAATCAATGCCGCAGGGAAGGGAGGAAACTTCGCGTCATCGGCTCGGGCCATTCGTTCACGGCTCTCGTGGCGTCCGACGATATGCTTCTGTCCCTTGACCGGATGCAGGGGATATTGCAGGTGAACGCGGAAACGCGCACGGCGACCGTATGGGCGGGTACGAAGCTTAAGGCGCTCGGTGAGCTTCTGCATTCGGAGGGATTGGCGCAGGAGAACTTAGGCGATATCGACGTTCAGTCCATCGCCGGAGCGATAAGCACGGGTACGCACGGAACCGGTCTCCGGTTCGGCAATATCTCGACGCAGGTTATCGGAATCACGATCGTCACCGGAACGGGGGAAGTGCGGGATTGCACCGAGCAATCCCATCCCGAGTTATTCAAGGCGCTGCAAATCTCTTTAGGCGCTATGGGAATCATCGTGCAGGTCAAGCTTAAGCTTCGCCCTTCTTACAGATTGAGCTACGAGAGCTCTAGAGTACCATTGGATACCTGCTTGGAGAACTTAAACTCCTATGCCGCGAGCCACCGCAATTTCGAGTTTTATTGGTTTCCGTACGCGGAGCCTTGTCAGCTCAAAGTCATGAACGAGACCGAGGAGACACCGACTCCGCATAGAATAACAAGTTATCTCAGCGATGTCATCCTGGAGAACGTCGCTTTCGGAGCCTTGTCCTCGCTGTGCAAGTGGGTACCGGGGATAAGCGCACCGATTAGCCGTTTATGCGCCGCGACGGTTCCCACTATCCGCAAGATCGAGCATAGCCACAGAGTCTATGCGACTAAGAGGCTTGTTCGCTTCAATGAAATGGAGTACAATCTTCCGGTCGAGGCAATGGAAGCCGTCATTAGGGAAATGCGCGAGACGATGGCGCGAGAGCGCTACAGCGTTCACTTCCCGATTGAATGCCGCTTCGCCAAAGCGGACGATATCTGGATAAGTCCGGCTTACGGGAGGGACTCCGCGTATATCGCCGTTCATATGTATCGCGGAATGCCGTACGAGAAATATTTCGCCGATATGGAACGGATTTTCCTTCGCCATGGCGGACGCCCGCATTGGGGGAAATTGCATACGCTCACGGCGCAGCAATTGCGGATTGCTTATCCTAAGTGGGATAGCTTTCTGGAGATAAGAGAGAAGATGGACCCGGACGGGCTATTCCTAAGTCCGTATTTAAAAAGAATCTTCGCTTTGTAGTTTTATAGAATGAAGGAGTGTACGTCTGATGCCTCACCTGATAATCCGGGGAATTGCCCCCGAAACCATTCGTACGATCAGCAAGCCGTTGACGGAAGAACTCGCTAACGTATGCCAATGCCCTTTAGATTATTTTGTGCTGGAATGCTTGCACACGACTTCGCTCTTCGATGGGGAAATCGTGCCCTCCTCTCCCTTCGTGGAAGTGAACTGGTTCGACCGCGGACAGGCCGTGCGCGATCTCGCCGCGGAATGCATAGATCGGCATATCCGATCGCGCGGCATCCTCGAGGTTGAGATCGCGTTCAGAATCTACGAAGAGACTAGCTACTATGCGAACGGGACAAAGTTAGCCGCGACCGAGGAAGACGAAACGACGAAAGCGCTCCGGGCGGAAAATCAACGGCTCAAGGACGAGCTGGCCAAAGTCAGGAAAACGATGCAAGCTCAGCAAACGAACTCCGCGAACCAAATGTCCAGCCGGCTGTACGATGCGTTGAGAGAGTAGTAGACGTTGCTACGATGGATCGGCGGAAAGTTGAATGCGAGGTCATTCCATGAACGATAATCTTATGTTTCGGCCCGATGGAACGTTTACGATCGTGCAGTTCACCGATCTTCATTGGCATAACGGGGAACCGGAGGATAGAAAAACGAAGGCTCTCATGGAGCGCGTCTTAAAGGAGGAACGTCCGGATCTCATCGTATTAACGGGCGATGTCATCGAGAGTCTGCGCTGCAAAGATCCTTTGCAAGCCTATAGGGATGCGGTATCCGTCGTTGAGGCGAGCGGGATACCTTGGGTTACCTTGTTCGGCAATCACGACGCGGAGCGTAACGTGACCAAAGAGCAACTGCTTGGCGTTCAATTGGAGCATAGCGGGACGATTATTGAGCCCGGTCCCGAAGAGGTGGACGGGCTAGGGAATTTCGTCGTTCGCGTGGCGGATTCGAATGGGGAAGCTCCGGCGCTCGCGTTGTTTTTCCTCGATAGCGGCGCTTATTCGGAGCTGCCTACCGTTCCGGGGTATGATTGGATACATCAGAGCCAGATCGATTGGTACCAATCGCAGGCGAGTCGGATTCAAGAGCAGAACGAGGGCGTTCCTCTTCCTTCTCTAGCATTCTTCCATATCCCCCTTCCGGAATATCGGGAAGCTTGGGATCGCGAAATCTGTTACGGGCATCGTTACGAGAAGGTGCAATCCCCGACGATCAACTCGGGCTTCTTCGCGGAGATGGTGCGTGCCGGAGGAATGATGGGGACGTTTTGCGGCCACGATCATATCAACGATTACGAGGGCAGGCTGCACGGCATTCGACTTTGTTACGGGCGGGCAACGGGATATAACACTTACGGAAGATCATTCTTCCAAAGGGGAGCCCGCGTCATCCGGATTAGTCAAGGAGAGAACGACTTTACCACCTGGTTGCATCTGGCCAACGGCAAGAAAGTAACGTCCCCCCGCCAACATTCCCCGGTTTGGTACTCAAGAGCATAGCCGTCGCCGGCGGCGATGGCTAGCTGTTCAACAGCGGCATGACACGCCGTTAAGATCAATCTCCCAACCTCAGTCACACCTCAACGCGAATAGACCCAACCTCAGAAAACACTATCGAACCTCAGTATTGTGACACTTGTAATCCGTGGGTAGGACAATCTGTTCTATGGGATTAGTTACGGGGTGTCGCATGCATGTTGTTAAACTCCAGTGAATTGATCCGAATCGTATCTATAATCTGAGAATTTTCTCATTAAAGAAACATATCGTATCGACCTCGCGTCAAACATGTAGGGCCGCCGCAACCGTAAAAAGTTTCGACCCGGGGCGGATAAGAGGAGGAAGCGGGATGAGGAGAACGTTCATTGGACTTCTGGCTTTGCTGATGCTGTTCAGCGTGCCGCTCACGGTCGAAGGCGCATCGAATTTATCGACCGAGCAGAAGTTCGAAGTATTGAAACAGAAAAACATTTTTACCGGTTTTGCCGATGGGAGCTCGCGTTTATTCGACCCGATGACCCGCGAACAAATGGCGACCGTCTTATTCCGTTTGCTCGAATTACCGGTGAGGGCGACCTCGCCAAGCTATAGCGACGTTCTGAAGTCGCGCTGGTCCTTTCAGGAAATCGAATCCGTTACCCGCGCGAAGTTAATGAGCGGAACGCAGACCAAAGTGTTCTCTCCGGTGCTGAACGTTACGGTAGAGCAGCTCGCGGCCGTGTTCATCCGCAGCTACGGATTATCCGGCAGCGGTTCCACTCCGGTAACCGGCAAAGTATCCAAATGGGCCAGAGGAGCCGTCAGTCTGGCGTTAGACCGTAAGCTGATCCCTCAGCTCAGCGACTATACGGTCGATGCGACAAGAGGATTGCTCGTAGAAGCCGCTTATGCCATTTACGAGGAGACTAACGTGGAGCCTCTTCATATCCGCTCCGTCGACGTGATCTCTAATCAATCGATAAGAGTGAATCTACTTCAAAAGATCAATCAGGTCGACAAAAGCAGATTCTCGATTAAAGATGTTTACGGCAATACCCGCAGCATTCAGCAAGCCACTTTAAACCAAGACGGCATGTCGGTTCAGCTGTGGACGGATAAGCAGCTCGGAGGGGTCTTGCACACTCTTTACGTAGACGACGGTACGTGGGGTTACTTGTCCGCTCAGGACGATATAACCAAACCGCAGGTGACGCAGCTAGCGAGACTTGGTAGCAACTCTTACGAGGTGACGTTCTCGGAGCCCGTGGAGGCTGCTTCGGCAACCCGTATCGATAATTACCAGTTCAATAACGGCTTAAAGTTATCGACTTTGCAGCTTTCGGCTGATCCTAAGAAAGTCATATTTACGACGAAGGATCAATCGGACGGCAAAACCTATCAATTGACCATCCGCAACGTAAAGGACTTGGCAGGAAACGTGATGGACGCACGAAGCGACTTGTATCTCGTCGGAAATAACGACAATACGAAGCCGAAGGTCAACTCCGTCCAAGTGAACGCCAACGCAACGATTACCGTAAAATTCAGCGAGAAAGTCAAACCGGAATACGCCAATCAAACCGAACGTTACAAAATCGACCAAGGATTGTCCGTCATTCAAGCCGCATTGGGTAGCGATGGAACTACCGTTACCTTGAAGACTTCCGCGCAGAAGGATGCAACGATCTATAAGCTGACGATCGCCAATATCCCGGATCTCGCCGGCAACGTGATGGATACGTCATCCAATTGGATGTTCGGAGGCATTGCCAATCCCGATGTGTCCGTTCAATTGGCAAGCGTGACGGCGATCAATGAAAGCATGGTGGAAGTCGTGTTTGACCGAACCATTACGGCTAACGACGTCAGTAATCTGAAGCTGACCATTCTGACGGACAACGGGGCAAATCTGCCGACGAACGAATGGGTACCCTTTGTCCGTCCGAAAGCCGGAAACGATAAGGCTTATACGTTCCAATATCGAGCGAAGGACAATAATCAAAAGTTGTTCCTTGCCGGTCATGTATACGTCGGTAAGGTGACGGGAGTATCGGGCTTGGATACTTCCGGTGACCATTCCACGAGAACATTCGCCGGAACTCACGTCGAGAACCAGGTCCCTTACGTAACCCAGGTCGTGGCAACGGGCGACAAGTCGGTCAGGGTCGTCTTCAGCGAACCGGTCACGAACGTCGACGAGACGGCTTTCCGTATTCGCGACCGCGACGGAAATAACGTGGCCATCGATTACGACGAGCTTAACGATAAGGGGAAAATCGTCACCGAAGTCGTACTCAGGCTGCGCGACGAATTAAGATCCGATCGTAGCTATGAAATGTCCTTCGTGCCGAATATCATCACCGATGCGCCGAAGTGGAACGGATTGAAAACAACGGACGGCTCGAATCCTTTCATCGTCTACTTCAATAGGAATTAGCTCAATGCATTCTCGCCATCCGGTGCTATTCCCATCCGGATGGCGAGCATTGTACAATGTATGGGGTGGATGTCGCAGGGGAAGTCAGCAAAGGGGAATCATGAGTTGAAGTTGATCATCGCATACCTAATCATCGTTAATCTGCTCGCTTTGTTTACGATGGCGCATGATAAATCGCAAGCCAAGAAACGCGGCAGAAGGGTGCCGGAGAAAAATTTGTTGCTCTTGGCGGCAATCGGAGGTTCGATCGGCGGAATCGTCGCGATGAGGGTTTGGCGGCATAAGACGAAGCATGCCTCGTTCTCGATCGGAATGCCGGCGATTCTAATCGTTCAGACGGCGCTCGCGATCTGGCTGTTGACCTAAGAAAAGTTAGTCGGGATATAGAAAAAACGGATGCTAGAGGGAGTTAACCTCGAAGCATCCGTTTGCCGTTTAAATGTGTTTAAGGAGTCGTTTGAATGAGCTTCTCCAGGAATAGGCGCGTATCGTTCCATTTTTCTTCTTCGGCGCGAATGGCGATGATCGGATGCTCGCCTGATAATTCGATCCCATCGAAGATCGGATTGCCCGCAATGTCGATTCCGTATGGGCGTTCTTCCGTATCGTCCTGGGACTTCATCATGCGGATCTTGTCTTCGGGGATTTGCAATCCCGTCTTTTGGATGAATTCGTCCAAGTCGACGAACGCGCCTTGGAAAGCAAGGCTCTCGAAGTTTTTCTCGTCCGTAATGTAAAGCTCGGTCTTCTCGGTCATAAGCATAAGGACGCTTTTCTGCTGCATGGCCATATCTTGTTGGCTTTTGATCTCCGGCGGAACGAACACGAGCTTCGTGACGATACGTTGCCATTCCGGCATCAGCTTTAACATGTTCTGGCTCATCGGTTCTTCTTCCACGAAATAAAAATTGCCGAATACGCTCACGGATAAGTTCGCGGGAGGGGTATTGGCGGCTTCCCGTCTCTTGTCGATTCCTTCTTTGATCATATAACCCGCGATCAGGACGACGATAATTCCTATGATGACGTGAAACTTATAATAATACGCGAAGTGGGCGAACTTCGTTTGCTTCTCGATCGTTCCCGTTTTCTCCGACTCGATGCCGAGCACGAGATTGTACGCGCGATTGATTTCGGTAAGATCGGTCGTATCGCTTCCCTCATTGACGGCGTCGGTGCGCGATTGTTCGGAACGCGCTCTTTTCATCAAAATGAAGTAGCGGTTTTCAACTTGCTCCCGGGTCGCGTCTTCCGGCAAGCCTAAAGTTTCGTATGCCTTCTTCAACTCTTCCAATTCGCTCACTCCAGTCAATCTTCCGTTCGTCAGCCTACATATGAATCATACACGAAGTACGGAAGAGCACGCAAACTACCAGGTTTTGAGAACGGATACCGCATCGCCCTCGGAAACGATCGGAATGCTGATTTCAGGCTCTTTCACCTGAGGTTTTTCTTCGAGCTCCACTGGAGAATCCTTAAAGTCCATACGGCTCGATCCTTGGAATATGCCGCCGGATTCAATAGAGAGCTCGAGCGCGGAGAGGTTGCCGCGCAACTGTCCGGTCGACTTGATCGTCAATTTTCCCGAAGCGGCCACGTCACCCACGACTTGGCCGGCGACGACAACGTTGCGCGCTTTAATATGGGAACGCGCGATTCCGTTCTCGCCGACCGTAATGTCGCCTGCGCATTCGATATCGCCTACCATCTGTCCTTCGACTCGAATGCCGGCTTCCGATTTTATTTTACCTTCGAAGGAGGTCCCCTCGCCGATTAACGTATCGGTCATATTGAGGTCGATCTTTGCCTTTTTATTTTTGAACATGATTAATTGCTCCTTCTGGTTGCTTTAAGATAAGGTCTTGGGTCTACATGCTCGCCGTTAATCATGACTTCATAGTGGAGGTGAGGACCGGTGCTTCTACCGGTAGAGCCGAGCTCGCCTATAATATCGCCTTTCCTTACTTTCGTTCCTATCCGGGTTAGAATTTTGCTCATATGAGAGTAGTGAGTTCTCAATCCGTTGGCGTGCGAGATAAGCACGTTGTTGCCATGGGAATCGCTGCGTCCCGCATCGATGACGGTTCCGTCCGCCGCCGCGTAAATCGGATCTCCCGTAACGCCGCCGATATCAAGGCCGGCATGATAGGTTGCCCTGTGAGTGAACGGGTCCTTGCGAATCCCGAAAGTGGAGGTTATTCTCCTGGAATCCGTCGGCCATATCGTAGGGGTTACCGCAAGCAGCTTCTGCTGTTTGACTACGGCCACTTTGGTTTGCTCAAGCTCGGGCTTCATGTGCTCGATTTGCTCCGTAAGGGAGAGGAAGTCGTTGCGGGTTCGCTCGATGAGCAAGCCCATTTCCTCGGGAGTTACCGGAAGTTCTTCGCCTCCCGTTCCGCCGTCCATGGAGAACTGCTCGTCCTCGTTCGGGGTATCCGCGGAAGTCGTTTCGCCGTCCGCTTTGGTTTTAACGGAATCTCCGGTTTCGATGCCTACCATTTCCTTGAGTTGCGATTCCAAGCCCTTGATGTCCTGCATCCGTATATTGATTTTCTTGGCTTGCTCGGAGAGGTCGGTCAGGTCGGTTTGAAGCTCATCGATATGCTCGTCTTTATGATCGATGATCTCTTCATAATCGCCCGTAGCGGACGATAATTGCTGCTTGAGCTCCCCGATCTCGCCGGAGTTCCCGCGGTACAACAAGAATGCCGTAATGCTTGCCGCAAGGATAGCTACGGTCATGATCAATCCGATTACGAGAATGACCGCTGATAGTTGAAAACGCATCACCGAGTTGTTCGCATCCGGGATCACCATGAAGGTAAATTTCTTATGTCGCCATTTCATGACTTTCCTCCTGCTTTTTCTACATCGTCATCCCAAATTACTTCGACCTATTTGTCGTATATTCCTTTTTTACTTAAAAAAATAGAAAGAATCAATAGTGGAAAAGGAGGATTTTGTCGCAATAGGGCGAATCCAATATAAAAGTAAACGGATGAGCTTGGAGCCCGGGAGGTTCATAATGATTAAATTAGCAGGAATAGATATCGGAAACGATAGCGTAAAACTAGTGGTGAGCGGTTCGAACGAACCCGTTATTATACCAAACATCGTATCGCCGGGTTATGAGAGACACGTTCTTCAAGAAGAAGACTCCCCTCTGAAGGCGCTCGACGTTATGGTCTACAGCCCTAAGCTGAAGAAGAAGAGCCAACGCTATTTCGTAGGCTTGCTCGCTTCGGAAGATCCGGACAACGCGGAGCTCGAGGAAACCGACAACAAGGCGACAAGCGATCAATCGCTGATCGTGGCATTGACGGCGCTCGCATATGCAAGCGTGACGAGCGTGGCGCATTCACTCCAGCCCGGTCAAACGATCGATCAAGTCGAATACGTGATCGGGACGGGCTTGCCGGTACGCACCTACTCGCGGTTTCATCAATCATTCGAGGAGCGTCTAGTCGGCGAGCACGAAGTGACTTTCTTATCCACGCCGAAGCTTCGCGGCCGCACGGTCCGCGTTAACGTTCGGAGGGCGATCGTCTCCATCGAGGGCGCAGCCGCGTTGTTTCATATGGCGACCCACGAGAATTTGCAGGTTAGGGACGAAGAGCTGTATTACGGATGCATCGGCATTTGCGAGATGGGCGCCTTAACGACGGACTTCCCCGTCGTCAAGCGGATGAGCATCGACAACCAGTTCAGCACGGGCGAGCAATTAGGTCTCGCATCGTATCTGGATTCGATCATTCGCGAAGTCGAAGACCAGTACGGTTATCGATTCCCGAGCCGGACGAAGCTCGTTCAACGTATTCGCAAGCACGAGTTCATCATTCAACGGGTTGGCGAAGGACAAGCCGATATTCGGCCGATCGTGGAAAATTACTTCAACCGCGCCGCGCAGAAGATCGTCGATCTGATTCGCAAGCGTTGGAAGAAGTACCCGGATATTCAATGCTTCTACGTGCTTGGCGGCGGAGCGGCGGCGTTGAAGCCTTACATCTTGGACGCGGCGGAAAACATGAGACTTCGTTTCGTCGAGGACAGCGAGCTGCAGAACGTGTACGGCTACCTCAAGCTGGCTAAAAATAAAACGTCGCAATCCGAAGCGGTATGATGCAGTAATACAAGCAACGAAATAAGGCTGGATTCCAGGTCGCGACCTGGAATCCAGCCTTATTTAGTTATGCAGGGGAATCAAAAATACATTATTCTCATCGAGTTAAAGAACAATAAAGCTAACGATAGCCCAGATTCAAGCGAGTAGCTTCGTTCCGCCGATCCAGGTACCCGAAATTTCGAGGGAAGAATCCAGGAGCAGGAAATCGGCCGCTTTGCCGACCTCGAGCGATCCCGTAACGCCATCCATTCCGAGCTGTCGCGCCGGATTCCCGCTGGCCATGCGGCTCGCGTCTTCCAAGGAGACGCCGACTTCGCGGACTAAGTAGCGGACGGCGCTGATCATCGTAAGCGTGCTTCCCGCAAGGCTGTCCGCTTCTTTCAACCGGGCTACGCCGCAAGACATGCGAACGGGGAGTCCTCCCAGTTCATAGTCTCCGTCGGGCATTCCCGCCGCGGACATCGCGTCGGTGACGAGAATGACGTTACTCGTTCCTTTGGCCCGCGTGATTAGCTTAATGGCGGCAGGATGGACATGATGGCCGTCCGCGATTACTTCCGCCATAATGCGATCGTCCGTCAAGACGGCTCCGACCGTGCCCGGCTCGCGGTGATGCAGAGGCTTCATCGCGTTAAAGGTATGGACGGCATGGCGCAATCCGTGATCCGCGGCCGCGATGATTTGATCGTAAGTCGCATCGGTATGACCGCAGCTCGGAACGATACCGTTAAGAGCTAGCTTGTCGATATATTCAAGCGCGCCTTCGGACTCCGGCGCTAGCGTCTGGATCTTAATGAGACCCGGAAAGCGGGCTACCCACTCGTCCAACCATTCGACGCGCGGCGGAACGATGTATTCCGGATTCTGGGCGCCCTTCCACTTGACGTTAACGAAAGGGCCTTCCAAGTGGACGCCGACGATGCGGGCATAGGGCATCGGTTTGGACTTGTAGATGCTGACGAGTTCCAGTATGCCCGTTAGATCCTCGCGCGATGCTGTTAACGTCGTCGCCAGCAAACTCGTCGTGCCGTGCACCGCATGGAACTTGGCGATGGCTGCGATGCCGTCTTCGTCGGCATCCATGAAGTCATGGCCGGCTCCGCCGTGGACATGGACGTCGACGAACCCGGGGATGACCCAATTGCCATGCGCGTCGATCGTTTCGGCAGGCGAAGAGATGGGGTTATCCTCGGTGCCTATCGAGGTAATGATTCCATCTGTAACGCTTAGCGAGCCCTTATCGATGGTGCCGGTAGGAGTGACGATTTTCGCGTTGACGATACGATACGATCCGTTCGACCCATTGCTCATGCGAGTTCACCCGCGGCCGCCAGATCCAGTAAGACGATCAGGTTCGGATGCGTCTGCAGCAGGGAAGCGGGGCAATCCGTCGTAATCGGGCCTTGCAGCGCACGCTTCACGATGGCGGCTTTGTCCGCGCCTTTCACCACGAGGAGAATTTTTTTGGCTTTGAGAATCGTACCTACGCCCATCGTCAAAGCTTGCTTGGGCACATCGTCGACCGAGTCGAAGAATCTCGCGTTCGCTTCAAGTGTTTCTTCCGCCAGATCTACGACGTGGGTGCCCTTGATCAAGGCATGGGCAGGCTCGTTAAAGCCGATATGACCGTTATGTCCCAGCCCGAGAAGCTGCAGGTCGATTTGACCGGAGAGTTCTATGGATTCGTCATATCTTTGGCACTCGGCGGCAACGTCAGCGGCATTCCCATCCGGGATATGGCATTGCGAAGAGGGCAGGTCGATATGGGCGAACAAATGACCGTTCATATAGGAGTGATAGCTTTCCGGATGATCGATCGGAAGATTTACGTATTCGTCGAGGTTAAAGGTCGTCACGTTGCGGAAGCTGAACATGCCGCGGTCGAATTCGCGCACGATTTCCTTGTAGATGCCGACCGGAGTACCTCCCGTCGCTAAGCCTAGCACTGCTCGCGGCGTAGTCTGAATCTGGCCGATGATGATGTTGGCCGCCGCTTCGTTTAATTTGTCGTCGCTATCGAATGTAAGAATATTCATTTTGTTTTACTCTCCTCCATGCGCGATGTATGTTGTCTGACCGTTTGATAGGATCTTTCCAGACGCGGAACGTAGAGCTCGAAATGCTCGCTGACAAGCCCGATGAACAGAATGTCGACAACATGCAGCTGCGCCATTCGAGAAGCCATGTCGCCTCGCCTCATGCCGACCTCCGAGGAAGAAGTGAAGAGTCGGATGGATGCTGTCTCCGCAAGGGAGTTAGCACCGAAACGGCTGATGGAAAGCGTCGTGGCTCCTTGCTCCGCCGCGCTGCGAAGGGCGTTTATCGTTTCCGGGGTTTCTCCCGAATAGGAGATGCCGACGGCAACGTCTTTAGGTGTTAACGAAGCGGCCGAGGTCAGCTGGAGATGGGGATCGGAGAACGCTGCCGCCGCTTTGCCGATGCGGATTAGCTTATGAAAGAAATCCTGGGCTACGATGCCGGACGTCGCGGATCCGTACAGATCGATGCGGGAAGCATGATGCAACGCGTCGATCGCAAGCCGAAGCTGATTCAAGTCCAGCACTTGGGTCGTGTCCGTCAACGAACGCAGATGGTTCACGGTGATGGCGGATACGATATCGTGCAGCGGGTAGCCGGCAACGATGTCTTGATATCGGTTGGGAGCATTCGTTTGCTGGACGAGCTCGGTAGCTAGCTTCTGTTTGAAGTCCGGAAAATTCTGCGAATGAAACGATTTGCAGAAGCGGGATATCGTCGCCGTGCTGCTACCCGATCGGGCGGCAAGCTCGGTAATCGTCATCTGCACGGCTTGCTGGGGATGCTGGAGTAAAAACTCGGCCAGCGCCCGTTCCTTTAGATGCAGATTGTCCATTTTTTCTTGGATCGCGTTCAGAATGCTCATAGCTAGCTGACATCCTTTGTTTAGAAAATTATTTTCTTATTATTATAGATATAAAGAAAATTATTTTCACGATATACCTTCATTCTACAGCATCGATTTTTAACTTGCAACGGATATAAACAACCTGTCTGCGATAATAGTTTGGCGTCGCCCGAAGTCGCTACGGAAGCTTCTAATCGGTGCAAAATACGGGGGAACCCTAGGGTTCCTACGGAAAGTATGTGCAATTTTATGGGGAGTTTATTATTCAATTGACAGATATTTACTCCCGGACTATATTGAAATAAGTTATTGCAAACGTTTGCAAAAAGGAGAGGAGAACGGTTGCGATGCCCGCTATCTTCCGTTGTGATCGGTTATGAACGACATCAAAATCTCCGTAGCTGAGGGCGGTATCAAGGCTGTCGCCAAGACGCTTAATTTATCGGTCAGCACGGTATCGCGGGCATTGAACGGGGTATACGGCGTGAATCCTGCAACTCGACAACGGGTTCAGGAAACAGCCAAGGCGATGGGGTACGTCCCGCATCTCGGGGCTAAACAGCTAGTAGGCAAAGGCAGCAATATGATAGGGGTGTTCATCCCTCAATTCGAATTCGAGGCTAGCTCGGGGTTCGTGGACATGTTTTCGCCTTTGCAGATGGAATTGCAACGGTACGGCAAGGATGCGCTCTTTTTTTCCGTCCCCTTCTTGAATTATCCGAGCAACCGATTAACCGAATGCATGAGTTCCCGCAGCTTGGAAGGATGCATCGTGTTTCCGGCGTTCTCGGAGTCGCATCCGATCATGCGGGAAGCGTTGGATCTCCAAGTTCCCTGCGTGAATTTCGAGGACGTCGTCGGGCATCATTGCTCCTCGGTCATCTCGGATGACCGCGAAGGCGGCAGGATGGCGGGAGCAAAGCTGTTGAGCGAGGGCCATCGCGTCATCGGCTATTTGAACGGGCCCGCCCATCTCCGGATCTGTAAGGAACGTTATGCCGGGTTTTGCGAAGCGCTAAGGGATTCCGGTATTGAGCACAAGCCATCGTTGGTGGCGCCGGGAGACTTTTCGGGTTCTAGCGGTTCGAGATCGGCGATAGAGTTGGTTAATTCCAATCCGGATATGACGGCGCTATTCTGCGCGAACGACTTGATGGCAATGGGAGCGATCATGGCGTTGACCAAGCATGGCATTTCCGTACCGGGGCAGCTCTCTATCGTGGGATATGACGGAGATATTTTCACCGCGTACACTTCGCCTCCGTTAACAACCGTCAGGCATTCGCGCGAAGCGACCAGCTCCCGGGCGGTTCAGTTGCTCATAGAGTTACTAGAAGGCAATGCGGGAAGAAGGGAAGCGATCTCGCCGGAGCTTGTCGAACGTCAATCGATTGCTAGGCTGGTCGTTTAGAAGAAAGGAGATTACGAGCGAGATGACGGTATCGGGCAATTACTCGATTAGCACGGATGCGGGGGCTGAGACGAAAGAGATCATCCGCGCGAATGGCATTAAACGGGTTTTCGGCAGAGGCTCGGGTGCGGTTACCGTACTGAAAGGGGTGGATATTCACCTCCCCGCGGGCAAGCTGGTTGCCTTCAAAGGCAGATCGGGCTCGGGGAAAACGACGCTGATCAATTTATTAAGCGCATTGGATAGACCGACGGAAGGCACGATCACCTTCGATGGGCGTAATCTGACGACGATGTCCAATAAGGACAGGGATGCGGTTCGTCGCAAGGAGATGGGACTTATTTTTCAGTCGTTTGCCCTTATTCCTCTGATGTCCGCTTACGAGAACGTCGAGTTCGTGCTTAGAATCGCCGGAGTTCCTTCCCACGAACGGAAAGCCGCCGCCATTCAAGCGCTCGATCACGTCGGGCTGAAGCCGCGAATGCATCACCGTCCTTTCGAGATGTCGGGAGGGGAGCAGCAGCGCACGGCCATCGCCCGAGCGATCGCCCATAAGCCTAAACTCATCTTGGCGGACGAACCGACCGCGGAATTGGATAGCAGGACCGGCTTGCACATCATTAAGGTATTCAGAGATTTGGTAGAGCAGAGCGGCATCACGATCGCGCTTACCACGCACGATCCGGCCATAATGGAAATCGTCGACGAAGTTTACGAACTGGAGGATGGACAAATTGTCTCGCACAATTAACAAAGTCGTAGCTCTTGGGATCGCGATTGCGCTCGGTAGCGCGTTGGCGGGGTGTTCGCTGCTTCCTAGAGAAGAAGAAGCGCTGAAGCCGCCGCTCGTGAAGCCGGCGGAAGAAAATTATTCGACCGTAGAAGTGGTGAAAGGCTCCATAGTCAAAGCCATATCGGGAAGCGGCAGCTTCGAATCCATCCATACGGATATTTCCCAATTCACGGGGCAAGGCGGACGCATCGACAAGATTCTAGTTCAATCCGGCGATCAGGTCAAGAAAGGAGACGTGCTCGTGCAGTTAATTCTGGACGGTCTCGATCTCCAATTAAAGGAACAGCAGCTGGCGCTAGAGAAGGCGAAGTACGCTTTCCGCCAAGCCCGCGACGGGGACGAACAAGCGCTGAATATCGCGGGGCTGCAGCTCGAGATCGAACAGATCAAATACGATAGGCTTTCCAAGCAGTTCGATAGCAAGCAGTTGGTCGCCGGCATCGATGGACAGGTGGTGTTCGCGGAATCGCTGGAGGAGGGCGACTTCGTGGAGGCTTATCAGACGCTGGTTATCGTAGCCGATCCGACTCAGCTAAGAATCGCTTTACGCGTGGAAAACCCGACCGAGATTCGGGAAGTGGACGTGGGCGCGAACGCGGATATTTCCGTGAAGGACGAGAAGGTCGTCGGGAAGGTCGTGCAGACGCCGTCCTCTTCTCCGGATACGTTGAACGAAGATTTGGCGGAGAAATACGCGAAGACATTGTACATTCAGCTTCCGAGCATCCCCAAAGGGGCGGAGATCGGTACGGTAGCCGACGTCAAGATCATAACGCAGCAACGGGACGACGTGTTGAAGATACCGCGGAGCGGGTTGCGTTCCTATTTAGGCCGGAATTTCGTGCGGGTTCTGGAAGAAGGCAAGCGTTTGCGGGAGATCGACGTAGAGCCGGGGCTAACGGGATCCACGGAGGTCGAGATCGTTACAGGGCTGACGGAAGGCCAGATCATCGTTCAACAATAGTAACCATCATTCGCATTCCTGGAGTTAGGGAGGCTTCGTCGTGGCCTTATTCGTCATGATTATTCGTAAAATGGTTCAAAATAAATGGCTCGTTTCCAGCATGTTTTTCGGTATATTGATGACCGTTGCGCTCGTTGGGACGATGCCTATTTATTCCGAGGCGATATTGACCCGCATGCTGGTCAAGGATTTGGAAACCTTCCAAACCGATAAGGGAGTATACCCGGGTTCTCATTGGTCGTTGATGGGCTTCTATAACGAAACGAGCGATCGGAAAGCGAAGCTCATAGCCGAAATGGACGATTACATGGCCAATAAGGCCGGTCCGGGCTTTGGCATACCGGTGACGGAGCTCGTGCGGGAACGTCGGACGAAGTCCGTTCTGCTCATCCCCGAAGGCGAAGAGGATTCGAAGAAAAGCAGACTCTCCGCCACGATTCGTTCGTACAATGATTTCGAGCGACATATCGTTCTGGAAGACGGAAGAATGGCGGCTAAGCAACCCGTCGACGGCATCTATGAAGTCATTTTAACGGAACAAGCGTTGGGCAATTTCAAGCTCGTGCTGGATAAGGTCGTTACGCTAAAGGACGACAAGATACTGGGAACCGTGAAAATAAAGCCGGTCGGCATATTCTCGAAGAAGCAGGATGACGATCCGTATTTTCGCAATGCCAGCTTAAGCGACATGAATTCCGTCTTCGTCATGGACGAAGGGATGTTCACGCAAGAATTCATCAAGGGGAACAAGGTACCGGTTACGGCGGGAGGTTGGTTTTTCGTCTTGGACTATACCAAGATGGAGCTATCGAACGTGAATCAATTCCTGACGACAGATTTGGCGATAAGAGCTGAAGTCAAGAAGAAGGTCGTGACTTTCCAGAGCGAATTCAATACGCCGGCGCTGGCGACGATCACGAAGTATTTCGAACGCTCCAAGCAACTGAACAAGCTAATGTGGTCGTTGAACGTTCCCGTATTGATCATGCTTGGCTTCTATATGTTCATGGTATCCAACCTGATCGTCGACCGGCAGAAAAACGAGATCGCCATTTTGCGAAGCAGGGGCGCTTCAAGGTGGCAGATCGTCCTTTCCTTCGCGCTGGAAGGCTTGCTGCTCTGCGGAATCGCTTGGATCGTCGGTCCGTTCATCGGGATGGGACTTACGAAGCTGTTGGGGGCTTCCAACGGATTTCTGGAATTCGTGCAAAGAACCCGCATGGTCGTGCATCTGAACGACAAGGCATTCCTCTACGGAGGAATAGCGGCCGTCGTATCGTTCGTAATGATGCTTATTCCGGTCGTTATGGCGACTCGGGTATCGATCGTCGGTCACAAGCAGCAGCTTGCGCGGATGCAGAAGATGCCGTTCTGGCACAAGGCTTTTCTGGACGTGGCGGCATTGGCCGTATCCATATACGGGTTGTATACGTTTCAGAACCGGTTGAAGGATTTGAAGAGCCTGGGTTTGAACACGGACGATCTGAATATCGACCCCTTGCAGTTCGTTATGCCGGCATTGTTCGTGGTAGGAGCGGGTTTGTTGCTGCTAAGGCTGTATCCATACGTGCTTAAGCTCGTCTATTGGATCGGACGAAGATGGTGGCCGCCGTCCTTATACGCGACGCTGATCCAAGTCGGACGCTCGAACAGTCAGTATCAGTTCCTGATGGTGTTCCTGATCATGACCATCGCGATCGGAGTGTTCAGCGCGGGTGCCGCGCGGACGATCAACACCAATACCGAAGACCGGATCCGGTACGGGAACGGAGCCGACTTCGTGCTCCAGGCTCAGTGGCAGAACGACGCGCCTCCTCCGCCTGCACCGGGAGCGCCGCCCGCGGCATCGGCTACGCCCGTACCTAAGGTCATCCACTATTTGGAGCCTTCGTTCGATCCGTATTTAGAACTCGCAGGAGTGGAATCGGCGGCGAAAGTATTTACTAAAGAGAAGGCCACGTTCCAGTCTGGAGAAAGCCAAGGCACCGCTACGCTAATCGGAATCGACAGCGACGAGTTCGGAAGAACCTCTTGGTTTCCGGATCAGCTGCTCGATTATCCGTTCTACGATTATTTGAATCTTCTCGCGGCGGATTCCCGTGCCGTGCTGATCTCACGAACGCTGGCGGAGCAACGGGGATTGAAGACCGGGGATACCCTTAACGTAGGCTGGGAAAACATTAGCGCCCAAGCATTCGTCATTTTCGGCATCATCGATTACTTTCCGACCTTTAATCCGAATCCGCCGGTAGGCTCGATCGACGCGTCCGAAGAAGACGCCAAAGCCAACGCGCCGATGCTGATCGTAGGCAATTTGAGCCGCATACAGTTCCAGCTAGCGCTCGAGCCTTACGAGGTGTGGGTGAAAATGAAACCCGGAGCCTCCACGCCGGCATTCTACGAAAGCATCGAGAAGTTGGAGCTTCCTCTGACCAACGTCGTGAATACGAAGGAAGAGCTTACGAGGGCGAAGAACGATCCGTTCCTGCTGGCATTGAACGGGATATTGACGCTAGGGTTCATCATTTCCATCGTGGTCAGCTTCGTCGGGTTTTTGCTCTACTGGATATTGTCGCTGAAAGGACGGACGCTGCAGAACGGCATCATGCGAGCGATCGGCTTGTCGCTAAGACAACTGATAGGAATGCTCGCGCTAGAACAGCTACTCACTTCCGGCGTCGCGATTCTGATCGGCGTCATGGTCGGCAATATTGCGAGCAGGCTGTTCGTTCCCAACTTCCAGATCGCCTTCAACCCTAGCAGCCTCGTTCCTCCGTTTAAGGTCATGTTCGAGATGTCGGATTTTATCCGTCTCTATTCAATCGTCTGCATCATGCTGTTACTCGGGCTCGGCATACTGTCTTACATGCTCTCCCGTATCCGCGTTCACCAAGCGCTGAAGCTAGGGGAGGACTAAACGATGATCCATTGCGAAGGTTTGGTCAAAATCTACAAGGCTGCCGATTTGGAAGTTTTCGCTTTGCAGGGATTGGATCTGACGATCGAATCCGGAGAACTGATGGCTATCATCGGCAATAGCGGAAGCGGCAAGTCGACGTTGCTCAATATGCTCGGAGGCTTGGATCGGCCGTCGGCGGGCACGCTCGAGATCGACGGCAAGAACATGCTGAAGATGAACGAGCGCGATCTCGTCCGGTACAAGAGGGAAAGCGTCGGATTCGTCTGGCAGAACAACGCGCGGAACCTGATCCCTTATCTAACCGCACTCGAGAACGTGGAGCTTCCGATATTGCTCAAGGGCAAACGCAAAAGGCTTCGCGCGTTGGAGCTGCTTGAGTCGGTAGGCCTCACGCATAGGAAGAACAACAAGCTTCATCAGCTATCCGGGGGAGAGCAGCAGCGGGTCGCGATCGCGATCGCCCTAGCCAACCATCCGAAGCTGCTATTAGCGGATGAACCAACCGGCTCGGTCGATTCCCGGATGGCCGATCAGATTCTGGATCTGTTCCGCGAGCTTAACCGGACGATCGGAATCACCATCGTTATCGTTACGCACGACCCGTTGCTCGCCAAGAAGGTGGATCGCGTCGTCGCCATACGCGACGGCAAGATTTCTTCGGAAATGCTGCGCCGCAAGTCTTACGCGGAAGAGCTAGCCGAGTTAGAGCGAGGAATCGCGCAGTCGGAGGAAGACTCCCACGTCGAGTACGCGATTCTCGACAAAGCGGGACGGCTGCAGGTGCCGGCGTCGTATTTGGAATCCATCGGCGTGAAGGACTCGAACAAGGTAAAGCTCGAGCTTGTCGAGGGCAAGATCGTCTTGACCTCTCCGGAAGCCGAGGTTTCCCCGGAGGAGGCCTCATAAGAAGCAAGGGTCGCCCGGACATCGAGCCGCGCGGCCCTTTTCGTATCTTGATATTGGATTTCCTGCTATAATCCGTATGTATTTGAACATCCCCAACCGGATGATATGATGAACTTAATGATGGACTTAGCTTAAATGAGAAACGGAGATCATTATTTTGCGAAAAACGGTCATCCTTTTGCTTGGCTTCCTATGCGCGGTCCTTTTTTATTTTACGTTCGCGTCAGCCGACAAAGTGTTTCGTTCCGACTGGGAAATTCCTAGGACATCGACCCAGGCGCAGGCGAAACAATATCGGCTTGTTCTAATCACGCAGGAGCTGGAAACGCCGTTCTGGAACAAGGTCGGAAGCGGCGCTCGCGGTCAGGCGGAGAAGGACGGGGCAAGCCTCGAAGTCTGGGGCAGCTACGACAAAAACCAAGAAGATTTCTTGAAAAAAATCGAAATCGCCATCGATTCCAAAGTCGACGGTATCATCGTTCAGGGGCTGGACACGGAAGAATTCAAAAGCTTGACGAAAATCAAAGCCGCGTTCTACGGCATTCCCATCATAACGGTGGCCAACGACGTGCCCATGGCGGATAGCTTAAGAAGAACTTACGTAGGCTCCGATCAGTTCTTGGCGGGTCGGATGATCGCCAATCAATTGCTGACCGATATGGGACGGGAAGGAACCGTTATCCTTTTGGCGGACAGTCGACGGGAATACTATCAGCAGCAACGGTTAAACGGGATCCAGGACGTTCTGAAAAATTATCCGAACGTTCGGACGGAATACTCGGAAACTCCCGACACGCGGGAAGATGTCGTCGCGACGACTCAGAATCTGATGAACCGGATGCCGGACGTAGATGCTTTTATCGCCGTCAACGCCAATAATGCCGAGGCAATGATCCAGGAAATCGGCAGGCGATCCCGCGTCGAGCCTTACGATATTTATTCGTTCGATGACAGCCACGAAACGTTGGAGCTGCTGAAGCAAGGCAAGCTCGATGGGATGATAGAGCAATCCCCCGAGACGATGGGAAGGATCAGCGTGAGTCTTATGATCGAATGGTTAAGCGGCAAGACGGTTCCCCTTGATACGGAAGGTTATCTCACGGATATCCGGATGCTGAAGGCGACGGACGCGACATGAGTAGCATTCAGCGGAAAATATGGACGTTGGCCGCAGTCGTCTTGTTCATCATGGTAGCGATTTGGACTACGCTTACGTATTACAATCAGAAAACGCAAACCCAGTACAACGATATTTTGCAGCGTTACTTGCGCATGAACGAAGTGACGAACGCGAGCCAGCAGACGATCACGGCGTTGAACAATTATTTGCAATCTCCATCGCAAGCGAATTTGGATTTGCTGGACCGAAGCAAACAACAAATCAGGAAGGCGAGAGTCGAAGTACTGGTCCTGAGAAACTCGGATAACGATTTCGCTTTGACGAATTACATGAACTTGATCGACAGCCTCGTCGAAACGACGGATCGGTCGCTGATGTTCCAATCGGAGAAAGAAACCGAGGATTCGGCGAAAGCTTTCTCGGAGGCAACCCGGATCTCCAAGTACATATCCGACATGACGCTCACTTTGCTCGATACGGAGCTGAAAACTTACGACCGCTTCTATCGCGGCATCATCGAGCAGTCCTCCGAGCTGAATAAGCTAGGGGTGTGGATGCTGCTGCTGATCACGTTATTATTGCTGTTATTTACTTATTGGTTCTCTCTAAGCATTACGAGACCCGTGCTTAAGCTGACGCAGGCGGCCAAGGAATTATCCCGAGGCAGGTTCGACTTGCAAATCGAGGTGGCTTCTAACGACGAAATTTCTTTTCTCGCCAAGATGTTCGATCGCATGCGCATCAATATCAATAACTTGATATCGGAAATCCAACAGAAGGCGCAGCTCGAGAACGAGCTTCAACAGAACAAGCTCTTGCTGCAGGAAAGCCAGCTTCGCAGCCTGCAAAGCCAGATCAATCCGCACTTTCTGTTCAATACGCTCGATACGCTGTCCAAGAAGGCATACTTGGAAGGCTCGGAGGAGACGAGCGATCTGCTCGCGAGCGTCGCGGGCTTGCTCCGGTACAGCTTGAAGCGATTGGATAGGTCCGTTACCTTGTACGATGAAGTCAAGGTGTTGAAGCAATACATGGAAATCCAAAAAGCGCGATTCACCGACCGCTTGGAATTTCACGCGAATATAGACGAGACTTGTTTATATGTCCAGATTCCGGGCCTAACGCTGCAGCCGATCGTTGAGAACGCTGTCATCCATGCGGTCGAGCCCGAGGAGGACGGCGGAGCGATCTGGTTCTCCATTCGTGACGGCGACGATCGAGTGACGATCGAGATCGAAGACGATGGCCCGGGCATGACCGAGCTCAAGATCAAGCAAATCTTGGAGGAGCACGTCGTGGAAACGGAAGGCCATTCGACCGGGATCGGGTTCAGCAACGTCGTCAGGCGGCTTCGCCTTTTCTACGGACGGGAAGACGTGATCGAGATCGAGAGCGGGTCAGGACGCGGCACGAAGGTTATTCTGAAAATACCGAAAACAAGGGGAAACGAGAAGTATGATAAAGCTCCTGATCGTGGATGACGAACAGATCGAGCGGGAAGGCTTGAAAGCCATATTGCTGAAGGGCTTTCCCGAGCTTGTCGTCGAACAGGCGAAGAACGGGAAAATCGCCGTACAGATGGCCGGAGAATTCCTTCCGGATCTGATTTTGATGGATATCAAGATGCCCGGGATGACGGGATTGGAAGCCGTCGAGCGTATCGGCGCGGACTATCCCGACATTAAATTCGTCATGGTCACGGCATACGATACGTTCGATTACGCGCGCAAGGCGATCAAGCTTGGCGTGAAGGACTACTTGCTTAAGCCGAGCAAAGCAAGCGAGATCGTAGCGACGGTCGGCAAAGTATTGAATCAAATCGAGGAAGAGCGCAAGGCGCTCGAGGCGATGAGGCTTCAGCAGGACGCGCTGCAGAAAGTATTGCCGGTCGTCGAGACGGACGTCGTCACGCAGCTGCTGTTCGATCACGTGCACGAAGTTCACCTGGACGAACTGGTCGGTTTGCTCGGAGTAAGGAAGACGAACGAGACGTTCGCGATGATCGTGTTGATGCCTCCCGGCTCGGAAAGCTTGTATTCGGCGGTTACGGAAAAGTTCAGACGAACGGGAAGCGGCTGGGTAGGCGCGCTATACGGCCGTCAAATTCCGGTGATCGCGTTCCGCGAGCCGGACAAATCCTACCGGTCCCAAGCCACTTCCATCGCCCGCGAGTTATTATCCGTTCCCGGATCTGTTCCAGGTTCGGGTTGGTTCGTCGGAATCGGGAAGCCTTACGGTTCTCTGGATCAAATCCGACAGTCTTACCAGGAGGCGCTCATCGCGTCCATGGATCCGTCGCTTCCGGTTAAATACCGATTTTACGAGGATACGCCCGTGCTCGGCGTCGCTAGGGACGGATATCCGATCAAACAGCTGGAAAAACAGTTTTTCGATCAAATCCGACTGGGGCAGTGGGAGCAGGTACGTACGAATATCATGGATTTCATTCGGCGTTACGAGAACGAAGGCGCCGATCTTATGCAAGCGCAGCAACGGATGCTGGAACTGCTGTGGATCGCTTCGCGCGTATTGATCGAGATGGGCGTCGAGAGGGATACTCCCTTGTATTCGTTCCAAGCGCAGGATTACCGGCAATTACGCGCCGAATCGGGTTATTTGCTCGACAAGATGCAACAGTCGTACTCGGAGTATTACGACCGGCTTGCGCCGGATACGATTCACCGGATCAAGCAATATATCGTCGAGCACTCCCAGGAGGATATTTCGCTTGACGCGATCGGGAAGCGGGTCGGCTTAAGTCCGTTCTATATCAGCAAAATGTTCAAGGAGCAGCTTGGCGTCAACTATATCGATTTTCTGACAGAATGCCGCATCGAGAAGGCGAAGAAGCTGATGGCGGATCCGGACAAAAGCCTGAAGGAAATTACGTTCGAGGTCGGCTATCGCGATCCGAATTATTTCAGCAAAGTATTCAAAAAAACGTGCGATGTCTCGCCGACGGAGTACCGAAAAACGCTGCTCGGGAAAAGGGAGCGAATCGAATGAAACAGGGCTTTGTGTTGGCCAGGTTGACCGTGCTCGCGCTAGCGTTGATATGCGTTGTCTCGGCTTGCGACGGAAAAGGAGCCCGTAACGGCGGAAATGCCTCGGAACCGCCGATGCCTTCGAAGACTTCGTCCGGGGAGAAGGCCGGCGGCGGCAGCGCATCCCTCGGGGGCAAGATCAAGATCGGTTTCTCCATGGATACGCTTCAGGAGGAGCGGTGGCAGAAAGACAGAGACCTATTCAGAGCGGCGGCGGAAGCGTTGGGCGCGGAAGTGGAAGTCATGGAGGCAAACGGAGACGACGCGAAGCAAATTTCGCAAGTCGAAACATTGATCAGCCAAGGCGTCGACATCCTCGTCATCGTTCCCCATAACGCCGAGGCGATCGCGGCGATCGTCAAGAAGGCACACTCGGCAGGCATTAAGGTTCTCGCATACGATCGCTTGATCAAGAACGCCGATATCGATTTGTACGTTTCCTTCGACAACGAGAAGGTAGGGGAGCTGCAAGCGAAAGCGATCACGAGCTTGGTGCCGGTTGGCAAGTTTGTGTATATCGGAGGAGCGGATACGGATAATAACGCCCATCTATTCAAAAAAGGCGTATTCAATGTGCTTCAGCCGTTGATCGACAGGGGGGATATCACGGTCGTATACGACCAATGGACCAAAGACTGGGTCCCCGCCAACGCGCTGGCTAACATGGAAGCGGCGCTCGAAGCCAACGACAACCGGATCGATGCGGTCGTAGCCGCGAACGACGGAACGGCGGGCGGCGTTATCCAAGCCTTGTCGGCGCAGGGACTCGCGGGCCGGATACCGGTCGCCGGGCAGGACGCGGAGCTTGCGGCGGCGCAACGGATCGTCGAAGGCACGCAGACGATGACCGTCTATAAACCGATCAAGGCGTTGGCCGAGAAAGCGGCGGAGCTTGCGGTGAAGCTTGCGAAGGGCGAGAGTCCGGGGGCGGTACGGAAGGTGAACAACGGGAAAATCGAGGTTCCTTCGGTCCTGCTCTCGCCGATCGCCGTCGACAAGCACAACATCGCCGAGACGATCATCGCCGACGGCTTTCACTCCAGGGCGGACGTATATAAGAATGTCCTGAATAAATAAGGTGATGAGGAACAGGCCAACCGGGCTCAACCCGGTTGGCCTGTTTGTTTGCGACTGCAAATATCGAGAACCCACAGCGATAGGGCTACGGACTACGGTGAGAAGCGCAAATTCGCCAGCAGCGACGAGAATTACCCGGTTTGAACGAGTAACTCCGAGCAAATCGCCAGCTTTGGGGAGAATTACCCGATTTGAACGAGTAACTCCGAGTAAATCGCCAACTTTGGAGAATTACCCGGTTTGAACGAGTAACTCCGAGCAAATCGTCAGCTGAGGAGGGAATTACCCGGTTTGGACGAGTAACTCCGAGCAAATCGTCAGCTGAGGAGGGAATTACCCGGTTTGGATGAGTAACTTCGAGCAAATCGCCAACTGTAGCGGGAATTACCCGGTTTGAACGAGTAACTCCGAGCAAATCGCCAACTTTGGGGAGAATTACCCGGTTTGAACGAGTAACCGTAAATCGCCAACTGTAGCGGGAATTACCCGGTTTAAGCAAGCAAGACACGGAGCTACGTACTCGATATTTTCGAACCAATAACTCCCCAAGTGTAAAAAAGTCTAGACGCTCGTAAAAGAGTGCTACAATATAGCGCTTTCATAACGCATGTCCGGTGATATAGTTGGATTTGTCATCACCCGAAACATATTTGAGAGGGGTAAATAAAAAATGAAAAAAGGCCTTAAATCAATGTCGCTACTACTCGTTATCATGATGTTCGCGATGTTCGCGGCGGCATGCAGCAAAGACGGCGGCAGCAGCAGCGAAGTCAGCATCGGTATCGTATTGCCGACCAAGGACGAGGAGAGATGGGTACAGGACGAGCAAAGATTCAAAGACGTATTGGACGGCTCGAAATATACGACCGAGATTTTGTTCAGCCAAGGCTCTTCCGCCAAAGAAAAAGAAAACGTAGAAACGTTGATCAACAAAGGCATTGACGTCCTTATCATCTGTCCTTTTGACGGCAGTGCTGCCGGAGCAGCGGTAGAGAAAGCGAAAGATGAAGGGATTACAGTCATTTCCTACGACCGTCTGATTACGAATACCAAAGCCGTCGATTATTACGTCACGTTCGATAGCGTTGCCGTAGGCGCAGCGCAAGCGCAATACTTGGTCGACAATGCAAAAGGATCCGGCGAACCGTTGTACCTCTATGCCGGCGCAGCTACCGATAATAACGCATTCTTGTTCTTCCAAGGCGCTTGGAGCGTGCTTCAGCCTAAAATCCTCGACGGCTCGTTCAAAATCGCTAATTCCAGCGAAGCCGAAGCCGTGAAAGACTCGAAAGAGTTGTCCCGCGACCAAATGAGTAAAATCATCGGTCAAGTCACCACGAACTGGGATCCCAACGAAGCGAAAAACAAAGCTCAAACGCATTTGACCGCGGCAGCGGCGGACATGAAAGGCGACGTTGCAGTCTTGGCGCCGAATGACGGAACCGCACGTTCGATCGCCGACGTATTCGCAACCGACACAGCAGTAACTAGCTTCGCGGTTACGGGCCAAGACGCGGATAAATCTTCCATTCAATACATCATCGACGGCAAACAATCGATGACGGTGTTCAAAGACGTGCGTACACTCGTCAAAGACGCGATGGGCATGGCGGTCACTATTCTCGATGGCAATACGCCGGAAACGACCGGCGAATACGACAATGGCGAGATCAAAGTCAAAGCAAAACAAACGGACGTTATCGTCGTGGACAAAGCAAACGTGAAAAAAGAGATGGTAGACTCCGCTTATTATGCGGCAAGCGATTTCACGGGCCTCTAAGAACAAGAGGTCAATTAACCCAATGAGCCAAGGAATAGTGATAGATACGTCTATCACTATTCCTTGATTCGCAAGAGCTATCGGGTATAAGAAGTTTTCAACCATTTACTCATCCGGTAGCACGACAAATGTTTGATGCCGGACTAAAGGCGGCGCAACCGTTTTACTCGAGTTGTTCGGTTAAGGAGTGCATGACGATGAGCGATTATATTTTAGAGATGAACCGAATTTCCAAAGAATTCACGGGCGTTAAAGCGCTATCCGACGTCACTTTTAAGGTAGAACGAGGCGAGATTCACTGCTTGATCGGCGAAAACGGGGCAGGTAAATCCACGCTGATGAAGGTGCTTAGCGGCGTTTATCCGCACGGCACCTATTCGGGGGATATCGTTTTCGAAGGAAGCGTGCAGAACTTCGGCAAGATCAGCGACAGCGTGAAAACGGGAATCGCAATCATCTACCAAGAGCTGGCTTTGTTCCCCGATCTTACGGTCTACGAAAATATTTTCGCGGGTAACGAAGTGAAGCGCGGCGCGTTAGTCGATTGGAATCAGACGATCGTGCAAGCTAAGCAAATGCTGCAGAAGGTAAAGCTGAACGTGAATCCCGAGACGTTGATTAAAGAATTGGGCGTAGGCAAGCAGCAGCTCGTCGAAATCGCCAAAGCGTTAAGCAAGAACGTCAAGCTGCTTATTTTGGATGAGCCGACGGCCGCGCTGAACGAGAACGATAGCGAGAACCTGCTGGAGCTCCTCCGCGAGCTGAAAAATCAAGGCATCACCTGCATTATGATTTCGCACAAGCTGAAAGAAGTCATCGCGATCGCCGATAAGGCCACCGTGCTCCGCGACGGCCGTACCATCTGCACGCTCGATGCTTCCAAAGGAGAAATTTCCGAAAGCATCATCATTAAGAACATGGTCGGTCGGGAGATCGACGATATTTATCCGAAGAGAGCTAACAAAGCTATCGGTAAAACGATTCTCGAGGTTAAAAAATGGAGCGCGCATGATCCCCAATTGGGCAGGCAAGTCGTGAAGGAAGTTAATCTGCACGTTAAAAAAGGCGAAATCGTCGGAATAGCCGGCTTAATGGGCTCCGGACGCACGGAGCTGGCGTTAAGCATCTTCGGCAATCCGAAGTCTTATAAACTGCAGGGCGAATTATTGCTGGACGGTATCCCGAGAACGATTAAGCATCCGAGCGAAGCGATCAAGGCAGGTATTGCTTACGTAACCGAAGACCGGAAGGGCGACGGATTATTCCTGATTCAAGACATTAAGAGCAACGTTACCGCCGCGAATCTTCGCGCGATTTCCTCAAGCGGGGTAATCAACGTTAACGAAGAAGTCAAAGTCGCTAACCAATACAAAAATAATTTAAACGTGAAGGCGCCGTCCGTAGAACAGATCGTCGGCAATCTGAGCGGTGGCAACCAGCAAAAAGTGTCGTTGGGCAAGTGGCTTTTCGTCGGTCCTAAGCTATTGATCTTGGATGAACCGACGCGCGGTATCGACGTCGGAGCTAAGTTCGAAATCTACACGATTATGAACAAGCTGATCGATGAAGGCATGAGCATTATCATGATTTCTTCCGAGCTTGGGGAAGTGCTGGGGATGAGTGATCGCATCTATGTCATGGCAGAGGGCAGAATCAAAGGCGAATTGTCGATAGACGAGGCCGATCAGGAGAAAATCATGCAATACGCAACGCAATAGGAGGAACACCTATGAATTTTGTTAATGAAGCCAAGTCGTTAGTCAAAGTAAACATTCGCGAATACGGCATGTATATCGCCTTGTTCGTAATCATGCTGACCTTCTCGATCATGACGGACGGATTGTTCATGTCTTCCCGGAATATCAGCAATCTGCTTGATGCCACGGGGTATATAGCCGTATTGGCCGTCGGCATGACTCTCGTAATCGTCATTCGGCATATCGACTTGTCCGTCGGATTCGCGGCCGGATTCATGGGAGCGATCGCCGCGATCCTCCTGACGCAGGCGGGAATTCCGTTCTACCTTACGATTCCGATTATCCTTGTGCTTGGCGTCGTCATAGGGATGTTCAACGGCGTGTTGGTCGCCTCGATCGGTATTCCCTCATTCGTTGCCTCATTGGCAGGCATGCTTATCTTTAGGGGAGCGCTGCTGCAAGTGACGGAGAAAACCGGAACGATCAGCATCAAGGACGATCACTTTAACGCGATCGGCAACGGGTTTATTCCTTCGATAGCCAAAATCAACGGATTGAACCTGCTTTCCTTGATTTTAGGCGTTGTCGTCATTATTTTGTATATTTACAGTGAATTCTCGCAGCGCAAGAGCAAGGTCAAATACAATTTCGAAGTCGTATCGAAAAGCATTTTCACGGTTAAAGTCGTTTTCGTGTCCGCCATCATCGCTTATATTACATGGATCATATCCGGCTACAACGGGTTTTCCTGGACGGTAATCATTATGCTAATCGTTGTTGTGATCTATCACTTCCTGACGACGAAAACGGTGCTCGGCAGACATATTTACGCCGTGGGTAGCAACCCGGAAGCCGCACATCTAAGCGGTATTAACGTTAAAAAAATTACCTACATCGTATTCGGTTCCATGGGGATGTTATCCGCGCTTTCCGGCATCCTGTTTACTTCCCGCTTGCAATCGGCAACGACGACCGCGGGTACTTTGTTCGAGCTGGATGCGATCGCGGCCGCTTACGTCGGCGGCGTTTCGGCTGCCGGAGGCGTGGGCAAGGTGACGGGTTCCATTATCGGCGCGATCGTCATGGCGTCGCTTTCCAGCGGGATGAACTTGCTGGGAGTCGGGGTTTCCTACCAATACATGATTCGCGGGGCAGTGTTGGCCGCTGCCGTAATCTTCGATGTCATGACACGTAAAAAGAGAAGTTAAACCATCATCAGCCTCCAAAAGCCGTTCCCGACTCGTCCGCGTTATCGCGGGGGGTTGAGGACGGCTTTATTTGCGTGTTAAGCTAATTTGACCACGAACTAGTGCGCCGATTGCGAGGAAAGGAAGAACACGAAGTGACGAATGGTGCTTTACCGATAGACTCTGTGCTTCCTGAACTGCTTCTTTCGTTGAGATCTTCCGGCAACGCCATTCTTATTGCGGCGCCGGGGGCGGGGAAAACGACCCGGGTTCCGCTCGCCTTGTTAGGCGAAGCTTGGCTTGAAGGGCAAAAGATTATTATGCTGGAGCCGCGGAGACTAGCCGCGAGAAGCTCCGCTAAATATATGGCCGACAGGCTGGGAGAACCAGTCGGAGCAACGGTCGGTTATAGAGTGAAAATGGATACGAAGGTCGGCCCGCGAACCCGGATCGAGGTCGTTACGGAAGGCGTGCTGACGAGAATGCTGCAAGCCGATCCCGCTCTGGAAGGGATCGGTCTCGTCATCTTCGACGAGTACCATGAGAGAAGCTTGCAAGCCGATTTGGGACTAGCGTTGTGCTTGCAATCTCAAGCTTTGCTGCGGGAAGATCTGAAGCTGCTCGTCATGAGCGCGACGCTGGAGGCGGAGCCTGTTGCAGAGCTACTTGGCGGAGCGCCAGTCATTAGCAGCGAGGGGCGCAGCTACCCGGTAGAGACGATATATCGTCCCAAGCCGAGCGGCGTATATATGGAAGATTCCGTTACGCAAGCGATTATGGATGCTTTGCGGATGCACGCCGGAGATATCCTCGTCTTCCTGCCGGGGGCGGGGGAAATCCGTTCCGTGGAGGCTAAGCTGAGAGGGAGAATCTCTGCGGAAGCTGGCGTACGGGTGTTTCCCTTGCACGGCAGCATGACCGCCGATGCGCAAGATCAGGCGTTAGCACCGTTGCCTTCGGGTCAGCGCAAGGTTGTGCTGGCAACCTCGGTTGCGGAGACGAGCCTCACCGTGGAAGGTATAACCGTCGTTATCGATAGCGGTCTTAGCCGCGTATCCCGCTTTTCTCCCCGAACGGGGATGTCCCGCCTGGAAACCGTTGCGGTGTCCGCGGCTTCCGCGGATCAGCGCCGCGGCCGGGCCGGAAGATTGATGGCGGGTACCTGTTACCGTTTGTGGAGTCAAGAGGAGCAGCAAGGCTTAGCAGCCCGCAGCGTACCTGAAATATTGGAGGCGGATTTGGCTCCCCTCTTATTGGAGCTGTCCGTGTGGGGAGCGCGGGATGTCATGGAATTGAATTGGTTGGATGCACCGCCGCTTCCGGCGTTACAACAAGCCCGCGAATTGCTGGTTCAGATCGGGGCCATGGATAAGAGCGGAAAGTCCGTTACGGCGCATGGGAAGAAAATAGCCGAATTCGGACATCACCCAAGGCTAGCGCACATGCTGATCCGCGCCGAATCTCTTGGGCTCGGCGGCTTAGGCTGCGAACTGGCCGTATTGCTGGGAAACCGGGATTTTATCCGTTACGAAGGCAGGGCGCAGAGCGCGGACATCCGGGTGCGAGTGGAAGCTCTTCGGGGCGGCGGAGCGTACGCCGTGGACGAAGGGGCTAGGCGCAGGCTGCTGGAAGAGGTCAAAAGGCTACAGCGCGAGCTTGGCATTCGCTCGGAATCCGGTTTGGAGTCGAATCTTCTTCAAGAGATAGGGCTACTACTCGCCTTCGCTTATCCGGACAGAATCGGCAGGCAACGGGATAACGGCAAATATTTGTTGAGCGGGGGAAGAGGAGCGACGTTCGCGGGCGGTCAGACGCTTGCGCACCAGCCATGGATCGTCGTGGCCGACGTCGATGATACGGGAACGGACAGCCGGGTTCGATTGGCCGCCTCCATCACGTTTGAACAATTATCCTTGCATCTGCATAAGGAAATCAACGTGGAAACGCATATTTATTGGGACTCCGAAGCAAAGGCTGTTCGAGGCCGTTCCCGCAAGAAGCTAGGTGCGTTGCTGCTGGAAGAGATACCGCTAAGCAAACCTCCCGCGGAGCGCGTGGCTCAAGTATTGCTTGAAGGCATTCGAACGGAAGGCTTGGATTTGCTTCCATGGACCAAGGCGGCGCGCCAATTGCAGGAGAGAACCGTTTTCGTTCGCCATCACGATAGCTCTTGGCCGGATCTGTCGGACGAAGCGCTGCTAGGTTCGCTTGAGAATTGGTTGGCAGGCTACATTGATGGATTGAAGGGGAAGTCCGATCTGCAGCGGCTGAATCTGAAGGACATTCTGGAATCGATGTTATCTTGGGAGCAAAGACGGGAGCTCGAGAACGCCGCTCCGACCCATTGGGCCGTTCCCAGCGGATCGCGGGTGCCCGTCGATTACGCGGATATGGACGCGCCGGCGGTGTCCGTCCGTCTTCAAGAGCTTTTCGGTTTACCCGAGACGCCCCGAATTGCCGGCGGTCGAGTGCCGCTAACGCTGAGATTGCTGTCCCCCGCGCAACGTCCGGTTCAGGTGACGAGGGATTTAGCCAGCTTCTGGAGCAATGCCTATTTCGAGGTGCGTAAAGATCTGAAAGGCCGTTATCCGAAGCACTATTGGCCGGACAATCCGCTGGAGGCCGAGGCTACGCGGCGAGCGCGCCCTTCTAAAACATAAATAAAGTAGTTCGAAGGGGCGATCGCAATGCGTCCAAAATGGATAAAACTTCATTTCAAAGAAAACGCGATGTGATATGATGAAAAAAGCTGAAAGCTAGCGAACGCTGACGAAAGAGAAGCGGGGTGCGAGTGTGACGGATCAGGGGAATGGAAGCGGACGCGATACCGTAATCCGACTAGCCAATCGCTTAAGCGAACTGGATCGTTTGCATGCCTTTTTCGACGAACTCGGCGGTCGATCCGATTGGCCGGACAAGTTGAAATGGGACTTGACGTTATCGTGCGAGGAATTGCTGACCAATACGATTAATTACGGATTTCCTCGGGACGACGGGAATTATCTGATTACGGTAGCCGTGAACGTGGAACCGGGACGGATTGAAATTACGTTGGAAGACGAGGGAATCGCCTTTAATCCTCTTGAACAGGAACAACCGGACATCCATTTAGGAATCGAGGAGCGGGATATCGGGGGGCTCGGCATTTTTTTCGTCAGGAAATTAATGAGCGAAGTCGTCTACGAGAGAACCGACGCCGGCAATCGAATCGTTTTACGTAAATTTCTGTGACGCATTAGGAGGAAACAAAAGATGAACATCGTAACCACGCAGCGCGACGGCGCTACGGTAATGAGCATAGAGGGACGCTTGGACGGGCATCATGCGCAAGCGGCAGAGGCGGCTTTCATCGCGTTGGCCGGAGAAGGCCATACCCGGTTCGTCTTCGATTTCGAGAATATGCAATACATAAGCAGCGCGGGCTTGCGGGTCGTGTTGGTGGCGGCGAAAAAAATCAGAAGCCTGCAAGGACGTTTGATATGCGCGAATATGAGCGATCAAGTGCGCGACGTGTTCGAAATGTCGGGATTCTTGAGCATTTTGGAAACGGCGGCTTCCACTGAAGAAGCCTTGACGCTAGTAGTCTCGTAATACAAAGGTTCATAAAGACAGCTTTAGGCCCGAGTGCAAAGGTAGGTGATGGCCCGTGAACGGGCAGTGGATCGACTTGTCTATAGGCTTGGCGGTTGGGGGAATTCTCGGATTGGGAGCGATGGGTTTGATTTTGCGCGGTCGTGCGCGTCGCTCTAAAGTATTGTTCGACATCAGCATGCAGCTGAATTCGACTTTGAAGCGCCGGGAACAGATGGAGCTTATAATGAATACCGCCAAGCGAGTGCTTCCGGTCGAAGCGGCTTCCGTTCTGCTAGTCGATCCGGTAACGGACGAGCTCTTCTTCGAGCTTGCCCAGGGTGACAAAGGAGAGGAAGTTCGGGAAATCAGGCTGAAGGCGGGTGAAGGAATCGCCGGCTACGTAGCGCAAAGCGGACAAAGCGTTATCGTGAACGATACGAAGGGCGATCCGAGATGGTCGAACCGGGTAGCCGAACGTACCGGGTTCGTGACCCGAAACCTGTTGACCGTGCCCATCACGAACAGGGATCGCGTCGAAGGAGTACTTCAAGTCATCAATAAGAACGGTTCGCGGCCGTTCACGAAGCGGGATCGCGTGTTGCTGGAGCACGTAGCTCAGCCGATGGCAGTGGCGTTGGAGAACGCGCGGCTCTACGAGCAGGTGGAGCAATCGCTGGAAGCGCTTAAGACGACGACGGCTATCAAGGAGCGATTGGAGAGCGAACTGCAGATCGCCGGTACGATCCAGATGAGCTTCTTGCCGAGGACGATGCCGTCCTCGCAAGAGCCGTACGACGTATGCGCCTTGCTCAAATCCGCCAAGGAAGTCGGCGGAGATTTCTACAACTTCTTCAAGATCGACGACGATCATCTGTTCTTCGCTTTGGGTGACGTGTCAGACAAGGGAATTCCGGCCGCGTTGTTCATGGCGGTGACGCTAACGCTTCTCAAGGGCAAGATGAATCCCGGCTTATCTCCGGGCGAGTTATTGACGATGGTTAACGGGGAACTGGCCCGCGATAATCCACTGGTTTTCGCGACGATCGTCTGCGGAGTATTCACATGCTCGACGGGCGAGGTCGTTATGAGCGAAGGCGGGCATTGCACGCCTTACGTCGTTCGGGCCGGCGGGAATATCGAAGCGGTGAAGTTGAAAAAAAGCTTGCCGCTTGCAGCGATGGAAGACGCCGTGTACCACGACGGATATTTGACGCTGGAGCACGGAGACCGGTTGCTGCTCTATACGGACGGAATTACGGAAGCCGAGAACGCGGCACAGGAGCAGTATTCCCCGGCGCGCTTGCACCAGTTTCTCGAGATGACTCCCGGGATGTCGAGCGCCGAGATCATCGACGCCTTGCTGATGCACGTATTCATGTTCGCCGATGGAGCTCCGCAGTCCGATGATATCGCGGTATTGACGTTATTACGGCGGTAGGGCTGGCGTAGTAAGAATGGTGGTTTTCTAGCTGGCGGGATAGCGGAACCGGGTTGTTACTACTTAGGTACCCGCTATCCAGTACGATGGTAATCATCATTATTCAAGCCAAGAAGCCATATTGAATACAAAGTAGGATGAAGAACATCGCTATTGATCGAATTTTCGGAAGGAATACCATAATTTTAGAATAATAGCGATATTAAACATCCTTATCCAGCTTATATTTTGATCATGCATTGAAATTACATGGATTAACATCGCTATTGGATATGTACCCAAGAGAGCTTCTTTTTATAGACCCGAGTAGTAACAACCGGGTCCTTTAATAGGACCTTGAAAGCGAGAATCGGCGAAATAGTGGAACCAGGTTCCGTTAATGTGGTCGTGGGTGCGGGATAATAGATTGGGGAACGAATAAATTGTCTATTAGTGAAAGTAATGTAGTTGATTTTATTGGAACTGACCGGAATGAAAATAAAGTTTATCTTAGTATCTCTGACCATCTAGGTTGGACAGAAGCTGAAGAATATAATCATTTACTTCTACTTCAAGAAAAATTAAATACTTATATTGAATTCGTTAAAAGTGGACAAATCTATGAAGATTATCCAGATGCTTGTGATAAAAAAATTGAAATAGTACTCTATTCAAAATTTGAAATAAGCCCAATTGTTAGAGAGTTTTTGACAAGAGCAGAGGGATTTTTAAGAGAATTGGGAATTACGTTGAATCAAATAACAAAAAGTGAATAAGACATTTACAGCGTATAAACCATATTCACGTTTCGGGGCATTCGCCCTTCGGTCCGGACGGAGTTAGAAGAAGATTAGGGGAGTAATTGGCAGTAGCAAGGAAGCAGATTCAGCCGGACACACCCGCACCACCTAACCGCATCACGGCTAGTACCTTCGGTGCCGCCTTAATGTGGTGGGGCGTCGTGAGTACAAGGAACGTTTTCCGTTGTGCGAAGTAGCTGAAATCATAGGAAGAGGAGATGTGTTGTGTTGGTGCATCCAGAGCCCTATCGAAATGGACAAGAGCATCTGGAGGACGAGCTCGGGTGGTTGGAAGCAGGGTTTCGCGCACTGCTTGATATCGGCGGCGGAAATCCGCATGCCAATCCTCTGTTAGGTTCCAGAGGGCTAGTCGTGACGGCAGACGAACTTAGGGAATCGGATCCGGATCCCGACGGGGAGAATACGGGAACGATTGAAGTCTGGCAACGGTATATTGACGAAAGACGGGCTTACGAGAAGGACATTGCCGCTTCCGCGGAAGCCTCGTTCGAAGCAGGCATCGGTTTGCCGTTGTCCCAGCTCTGTTCCCGGCTTCGGTTGACGGTTTGGGAACGCCGATTCATTGTTCTCTGCCTGGCGGCGGAACACAGCCGGAAATACGAGAAATGGCTAGCGTATTTCAACGATGACGTGACGTGCAGGGCGCCGACGCCGGATTTGGCGTATCGGCTTCTTTGCGATGCGGCCGGGGAGCGGTCTAAGGCAAGACGGTTATTGAGCGGAGGCGGATCTCTTCGCAGCATTTTGTTGGAGTCGCCAGATCCCTACGATAACGTTCCGGCAGGCGCTTCGGTTCGGCCCAAGTTAAAGACGGCATTGAGATTGGATGAGAGGTCCGTTAGTTTCCTCATGCAGACGGAAGAGTTGGATGCCCGGCTGCAAGGAATCGTGACCGCGTGCGAGCCGCAGGAGCTTTCGGATCTTCCCGTCCTCGTATGGGACGACCCGGTCTATCGGTCGCTCCAAGGCTTGGCGGATTACCCTTCCGTCGAATCGGCAAGCGTCCCCTTCGTTCATTTATCCGGTCCGGTCGGCGGCGGGAAGCGATTGCGTCTTAGACATCTAGCCAGTTCTAGAGAACAGCGGCTTCTGAACGTGCTTCTTAGAGGGCTGCCGTCGGATTCGGAGCGCGCCGTAATCGCGATGTCCCGGATCGTAAGGGAAGCCGTTCTCACGGACGCCGTCATCTGCTTGACCGAGGAACACGCCGTCGCCGGCTCCGCCGTGCCCCATCTCGAGTTATGGCATGAAGCGTTGAACGAGTATGTCCGATTTTCCCGCAGGCCGATCGTCTGCTGGACTTCCAACGTCAAGCGGCAATCGTCCGAATTGCCGTTGCCCGCGCGCGCGGGGTGGATCTACGGAGAGGTCGGCATACCCGACGCGTCGATACGGGCGGCTTTCTGGACGGCGGAAGCGCTGGAATCGGAAGGGGATGTTCAGGAATCGACGAGACAGCAGCTCGCGGACAAGTACCGGTTTACGCCGGGGCAGATCGAGAGCGCATGGAGACAGGCGATGGCATTGGCGACAAGCCGCGGAGACCGCTATCCAACAAAGGAAGACTTGGAAACAGCGAGCCGGGGACAATTCAGGCACCGTCTAGCTCAATTGGCGGACCGCATCGTTCCCGCGAGGTCATGGGAAGACCTGGTCCTTGCGGAAGAACCTTATTCTCTCATTAAAGAAGCGTGCAATAGGTTTCAGCATCGCGAGACGGTGTACGAACGGTGGGGCTTCGGCCAGAAGCTGCCTTACGGTAAGGGATTGAGCATGCTTTTCTCGGGTCCGCCCGGTACGGGAAAGACGATGGCGGCGGAAGTCATTGCCGGAGAACTCGGCTTGGAGCTGTATCGGATAGATCTATCCCGGATCGTGAGCAAATATATCGGCGAAACGGAACAAAGGCTAAGCGAGCTGTTCTCGGAAGCGGAGAACAGCGGCGCGATTCTATTTTTCGACGAGGGAGACGCGCTCTTCGGCAAACGCACGGAAGTGAAGGACGCGCACGACAAATACGCCAACATAGAAGCGGCCTATTTGCTCCAGCGGATCGAAGCCTATGATGGCGTGACCATTCTAGCTACCAACCTGCTTCAGAACATGGACGAGGCATTGATCCGAAGAATGAGCTTCGTCGTCAAATTTCCGTTTCCCGGACCCGCGGAGAGAGAGCTCATCTTCCGCGCTCACCTTCCTTCCAAGGCTCCGCTGTCGGAAGGCTTGGATCTGGCGTTCTTGGCAGCCCGGTTGGACGTTTCCGGCGGGTATATCAAGAACATAGTTCTAGCTGCCGCATTCCTGGCGGCGACGGACGGCAAGCCGATCGGAATGGAACATTTCGTGCGGGCCGCAAGGCAGGAATTAAGAAAAATGGGGAAAATTCTCGTTAAAGAAACATTCGCCCCGTATTTTGACGAATTCAACGAAACATTTGGATAGTCAGCCAGATTTTTTACAGTTATAATAGGTTTATCTTGGCGAATTTTTCAAGAACCTATCGGTTTTTGTTGGATCGTGGAAGGAGGAGCTCTCATCGGAGGATATACCGTTATCGCGGATGTCGGCTCCAGCCTGTTGAAGCTGCTTCGGGAGCAGCTGTCTCCGGATCCCGTGCCTCGACCGGACTTGATCGGCATGGCCTCTCCAGTCGACAAGGGCGACTTTGTTCTCTCTCTCTACCTGGGTAGCATTCGGGAGAACGGAGAAGCAAGACGGAACGAAATGCAGCCTCAAGGCGGCGTACTTAGATATCCCCCGCTTGCGATCGATCTTCATTTTATCCTGACTGCGCATTCGACTGCCGATCTGCATACCCGAACCTTGGACGAGCATCGCGTCTTAGGCAAGGCGATGCAAGTATTGTACGACAACTCCGTGTTGCGCAGCCCGTATTTGGAAGGGACGCTCGCGGAGAACAACGAGGAATTGCGCGTTACCGCGGAGAACTTCAGCACGGAGCAGCTTATGCAGCAATGGCAGTTCGGGGATAATCCGTACAAGCTGTCGCTCGCTTACCGCGTAGGACCGGTTTTGCTGGAATCCAACCGCGTGAAGCCTGGACCGCGCGTCCTGGAGCGCAATATCACGTTGCGCGACAAGGGAGGCGGAGGTTCTTGATCCGGGCGGAAAGAACGTTCGTTACCCGTTGTTCCTTAGTCGTAAAGCCCGTCGATGCTTGGACGGGTTATACGCCGGGCGTTTCCTCCATACGAGTATCGCTCGCGGAAACGGACCGCAAGCCCATTCGGACTTCGGATGGCAGCTATGCATTCCTGGACTATCCCGGGAAAACCTGCACTTTGGTTATCGCATCATCTACATATTTGGAATACCGCAAAGAAATCGAATTGCCGGAGTCGGGTCTCGAACTTCCGATATTCACCGTAAGCTTGATGCCTAACGGCGTTTATGTTCCGCCCATGGCCGCAACGGGACTCGCCGTCAAAGTATGCGACGGATTAGGCGTGCCTCTACAGGGAGCGCAATTGTCGGCTTACATAGACGACGAAGCCGCCGTTAGAGGGAGATTGGCCGAGGAGAAAACCGACGGAGAAAGCTTGCGTATCCGGATTTCTCCGGGTAATGGCAAGCTGATGCCGGGAGACTCGTTCGTATTGCGCGACAAAGAAGGAACGGCTATGGATTGGGGTTACATGACCGATCTGCAAGGCGACGCTTCCGTTCTCGTGCTTGAACGGCCGTTTACCCGGATATGGAACCGCGGAACGAGATTGTTGCCTGCCGTCCGGACCTTAAGCGACAAGAACGGAATGGCCGTCATCCCTTTCAGAGGGCTATTGCCCGCCGTATGTCCGGTTCACGTGGAAATCGTGGCCGGAGACCGGACTTGGAACGCTGTTTGGACGGCGGAGGGCGGCCGGGTGGTACGGATGGAGCCCGTCCGTCTGTAGGAAAGATGAAGTCGTGCGTGACGTTGATTGGGCGGAATGCTCTAGGGCAAAGCGTTTCCGGTTGACGATTTGATAAACCTATTAATAGAGAGGAGGAACTGGTTTTCCCCATACGAACAACTAGAAGAAACATGCATCGCGTCGTATGAGTGGAGAAACCGGGTAACATGGCAGAGTATTTGTCGCCTGGGGTGTACGTAGAGGAATTCGAGAGCGGTTCTAAGCCGCTCGACGGCGTAAGCACGAGCACGGCCGGTTTCATCGGGCTGGCGCAACGGGGTGCGGTTGAAGGATTGCCGTTGCTCATTACTAGTCCTGCCGATTTTCAACGTAATTTCGGTTCTTACTTGTCCGAAAGCGCGTTCGGAAGTTATCGCTACCTAGCGTACGCGGTAGATCAATTCTTCACGAACGGCGGTTCCCGTTGTTACGTCATGCGCGTCGCACCGTCGGATGCGCAATTGGCAACCAACGTGGGTTCGGTTTCCGAGAAGTTGAGCATCACGACCAAGAATCCCGGAGCATGGGGCAACTTGGTAAAGGTCGTTATTACGGATGCAAGCAAAGCAAAGACTCAAATCTATGAAGTTACGGATAAGCGCTATCGCGTGAAAAACGCGGGCGGATTCTATGCGGGCGACGTCGTTGCATTCAATGCGGGCGGAGAAACGCAATACAATCGCATCGTCAGCGTGCAAGGTAACGTAATCGAGCTTGCGGACGAATTGTCCGGCAATGTGGTTGACGAGGCGCTGTTACCGACAAAAGTATTGTCCACTTGCGAGTTTTCCCTTCACGTGATCTATAGCGACGAAGTGGAAAGCTTCGAGAAGGTATCCCTTAACCCTGAAGCGCCGACATACGTGGAGAAAGTGGCGGGACGTTCCAACTTGGTCAACGTTCGGGCATTAGTCACTTCGACGGATGCGACTCATCCTTTCGATTCGGTAGCCGGTATCGGTACCGAAGGCAAAGTCGAGTTCGTGCTCGCGGGAGGAACGGACGGTTCCGTTTCGGGTATCGCGGCTTCCGATTTCATGGGAGAAGATCGCGGTCCGGGTCGCCGTACGGGAATTCAAGCGTTCATCGATAACGACGTAGTAAGCATCATGGCGATTCCGGGAGTTACGGATGCCAACGTGCAATTGTCTCTAGTCGCGCATTGCGAGAACTTGGGAAGCCGGTTCGCGATCTTGGATATTCCGCGCGAGAAGACGAAAGTCGCGGACGTCATGACTCATCGCAACCTGTTCGATTCCAGCTATTGCGCTCTTTATAATCCTTGGTTATCCGTGTTCGACCCGCTCGACAAGAGAAACATTTTCGTTCCTCCTTCAGGAACGATCGCGGGGATCTATTCCCGTTCCGACAATTCACGCGGCGTGCAAAAAGCGCCTGCCAACGAAGTGTTGCGCGGCGTAGTCGGCCTGGACGTTCAATACAACAAAGGCGAACAAGACATCCTGAATCCTGCGGGCGTAAACTTGATCCGTTCTTTCACGGGACAAGGCATTCGCGTATGGGGCGCTAGAACGGCTTCCTCCAATACGCTGTGGAAGTACGTCAACGTACGCCGTTTGTTCATCTTCTTGGAAGAATCGATCAAAGGCGGCACCAACTGGGTCGTGTTCGAGCCGAATAACGAACAGCTATGGGCTCGCGTTCAACGGACGATCGACGCTTTCCTTACCCGGATCTGGCGCGATGGCGCATTGATGGGCAGCAGCGCCGGCGAAGCGTTCTACATCGATATCGGACGCAGCACGATGACGCAAGACGATATCGACAACGGTCGCCTTATCTGCGTAATCGGCGTAGCGCCGGTTAAACCGGCCGAGTTCGTCGTCTTCCGCATCACTCAGAAAACAGGATCCGAATAAGCCGAATATAAATTGAACGGAAGGGGATACCCATGCCAGGAGAACGTAATGATCCGTATCGCAATTTTAGATTCCGTGTGGAGATTGAAGGATTGGAACAAGCCGGCTTCAGCGAAGTAGCCGGGTTCGACGCTTCATTCGACGTCGTGCAATATCGGGAAGGCAATGAAGTCATTACCCCCCGCAAGCTTCCGGGCTTAGCGCGTTACGGCAATATCACGCTTAAGTGGGGCTCTACGGAATCCATGGAATTATACGAGTGGGTTCAAGAGTGTCTGGAAGGCACGATCGAACGCAAAACGGTTACGATTATCGCCATCGATGACGAAGGCGGAGACGTGGCTACTTGGCAGGTTATCGAAGCATGGCCTACCCGTTATACCGCTCCGGGCTTTAACGGATCGGGCGCGGAAGTGGCCATCGAGCTGCTCGAGCTTGCTCATGAGGGCATGACCCGCACGGCATAATGTTTAATACCCCACTTCGGACTTCTTGAAACGGGGTAACAATAAAGTTTAACGGTAGCGGTATTCGTATCGTTCCGACTCCTTTCGTCGCAATAGCGTTGCTAGATAACGCTATTGCGCGATAAAGAGCCGAATTTCGAGGCTCAACCCGGCAATAACGTTAGGAGATAACGTTATTCACGCGGTACTTTAAGCAAGTACCGACATAGCGTTATGCCGTAACGCTATTGCAATAAGCTATATCGCGGTTGCAATTGCGCCAATAGAATAGCGATTTACCGACAAGGGAGGCCCTCTCTCTTGTTTTCCTTTTTTATATAACGAGTTAGGAGTGAAACTTGTCATGGCTTTTCAAACGGAATACGACTTCGAATTGCCTAGAGGATATGTCGACGATAGCGGCACGCTGCACAAGCGCGGCGTTATGAGACTGGCTACGGCGGCGGATGAGATATTGCCGATGCGCGATCCGCGGGTACAGCAAAATCCGGGTTACCTTTCTATTATTCTTTTAGCTCGCGTCATTACCCGACTTGGGGACGTGAAGCACGTAGATACGAAAACGATAGAGAAGCTATTCACTGCCGATCTGGCGTACTTGCAAAATCTGTACCGTCAGATCAACGACATGGAAGCGCCTAAGCTGCATACCGCTTGTCCGAAATGCGATCACGAGTTCGAGGTGGAAGTCGATTTTTTATCCGTAACGGAGGGCCTCTCGTAGGGAATTCGCCTGAGCGGCTCTACGAGGAAGTCGGCTTTATCGCCTATTATTTCCATTGGGCCCATGATGACGTCATGAACATGGATCATCGCGAACGCCGGCGATGGTGCGACGAAATATCGAAGATCAATCGGAAGCTAAACGACGAGCCGGATAAGCAGAACGTATTCGACGTGTTCGGAAAGAGGTGACGACGGAACGTGACGGTAGCCGCAAGCAATCACAAAGTGAACGGAGCGTTTCGCTTCGTTGTCGAGCTGGACGGCATGTTGGTAGCCGGCTTCTCGGAGGTTCAGGGACTGGAATCGCAGATCGAATACGAGGAAATACGCGAGGGTGGAGTGAACGGCTACGTTCATCGGCTACCCAAAGGCGTCAGGAACTCTCCGATCGTATTGCGAAGGGGATTATCCTCCTCTCAGGAACTTTGGAATTGGTACTCGCAATCTTCCTTAGGTACCGTGTCTCGCAAGAGCGGTTCCATCATTTTGTATAAGCAAGACGGGGCAGAGCTTTGCCGTTGGAATTTTTTTGATGCCTATCCCACGAAATGGACGGGTCCAAGCCTGAATGCCGCGACAAGCGAAGTGGCCATCGAGACGGTCGAGCTCGTGCACAACGGCATCAAGACGATATTCCGTCCCTAGGTAATAACAAGCAGGAAATTAGCTAGCTTTGAGCTCATTGCGGAAAACGGGAAGGAGGGAGGATGAAGGATGCGACGTATCATTGAGTGGAATAAACCCGCAGCTAATTTGAAGGTAACCCATGAATGGTTCGCGAACACCATATCCGGCAAGTACGGACCCATCCGCCGCGGCGTCAAAAGCGGTTCGCCCTTGATTTTCAGGGTAGCGTCCAAAGAAGGCCGTAAGGCCGTCCGCAATCCCTTCCCCCGCTCTTTATATAATGCTACTCAGGCTCCGATTCATAAGCCGGCGGTTGCTCCTATCGTAACCGTAAAGGAAACCCGGACGGTCGATCGGGAACGCGTTGTCGAGAAGGAACGTATCGTTGAACGAGAGATAGTCGTCGAAAAAAGAATTGTCGTAGAACGCGAGAAAATCGTGGAACGAGAAAAGGTTGTCGACAGAGACAAGGCTGTCGATCGCGATAGAATCGTCGAACGGAACAGGATCGTCGAACGCGATAAACCCGTCGATCGGGAGAGAATAGTAGAACGCGATAAACCCGTCGATCGGGAGAGAATAGTAGAACGCGATAAACCCGTCGATCGAGATAGAATCGTCGAAAGGCGAATCGTCGAGCTTCGGGAAGTAGACCGGATTATCCTCGAACAGCGTCGTTTAAGAGAGCAAGCTATAAACGGACCTTCGCCGGTACAAGCCGAACGGGCATCGCATCCTCGGAGTTCCGGTCAAGTGGATGCTAGTTCGAAGAGTATAAGGAAATCTGTAGCTAATACGAATACTAATGCTGGACCAAATAGGCAAAACTCCGACAACGTCAACTCGCCGATGAACCCGCTAAAGGAACCTCAGGCGAATGAGGGCTTCGATATGGCAATCACGGGAGTTGGCGATGAAACCAGGTTAAGGCAAGCACAAGCGCCGGAGTCGACCGACTCGCAATCGGTAGAAACTGCCGGTTTATCCTCCCGACGAAATAATGGCAAGAACGCTCTCGCGAAAAGAATCGCAAGCAATGTTGCATGGCCGATCATCGCGACCGCGAACATCGTATTTCGTCGTATCGGCAACGCTCGCAAGACGGATATTCGAACGTCAAAATCGTTGCCTCAACGCGACGTCGTGAAGAAACCGAAGCTATCGCCGCTTCCGATTTTGGAACAAGCGACCGGATTGGCACCGCGGAATAAGGGAGTAGCCGACTCCGCTAACGTTATTTTGATCAATCGAAAGCTTAATCTGCGGAGAATCCAAGCAGAGAATGCAACTAAGGCTATGGAAGCCGGAGCGGGTGCAAGATCATACAGGTTATCGCAAGCAGGAAATCCCGGTCGAATGTTGGCTGAGGGGGAAATTTCTCAAAAGTATCCGGCTATCAATCACGAGGTGCGGTCCTTATCCGTTCCTCCGGTCATGGAACCGGAAATCCTAGAAGCATACACTGCGACCGTTGCCTCTGGAACCTTTTCGATCCTAGCCTCTTCGGATCGGAAGCAAGTCGAGTGGAAGCTGTACAAGCCTCTGATCGAAACGGGCGACAAGCTTAGCGGCGACACGGTTAGCCTGAAAGAGTCCGCGCCTCTGCGCTTGATTCTTCGGCGGATCGCGGATCAAGAAAAGGCCAGCATGGCTAAGAGGGAAGGCAATAACCGGGGGATTGTCCGCGAGGGGAATACTCAAAGCCTACTAACAGGCGATATTCTCTCCGAGATCAATCCCTATCTCCAACGGACGGAAAGCGAATTGCGCTTAAGACCGGGCTCTCTGAAGCTATCTCCGCGAATGATAAAGATAAGCTTGGGGGCGGAGCAAACCGAGAGCGTTGCGAATCAAGCTCGGCATAACAGAGAGAACACCGAGAGGCATTCGGAAATCGGTTACCTTAATGGCGAACGAACGCGACGGAACGAGGTCTCGGCGTCCGAGATTCCCCGGACATTCGAGCCAACCGGCCCGGTCATGGCGCGGTACGTTAGACAGACGAATCGCGAAGCTATTCCTTTTGTCCAACGCAAGGACATGAGAACTTTGCTTAAAAGTATGGATAGTAAGCAGAAGCCGGAATCGTCGTTGCCAATATCGTCTATCCAGTATCGACTGGCACAGAGAGCGATCGAACTTCGCGACCAACCTAAGAAGGCATTTCTATTGAGAAAGTCCGCGGAACTAGCTCAACGTTCGCGCAAGGTTCCCGATAATAACGGGACCGACCCCCGAAGTCCAGCGGAAGGGAATGTACTCGCCGCGCCGGGAATCATCGGAGAAATGGCTTCGAGGATTGCAGGTTTGATCAAAGCGACGCCATCGAATATAACCGCAAGAGCTAGATCGATCGGCAACACGGCAGCCTCGAATCGTACGCCAGTCCTGCTGCAACGCATGGCGGCTAAGTCGGTGCCGGACTCTATTAAACTGCATCGCATGAATAAGAGGAACAGATCCATTGGAACGAACTTGCCGTTAAAACCGGACTTGCAATCTTCTCCCACTGCCACGTCGAATGCACGAGAGAGGAATATTCATTCTTCGGCCTCGATTCTAGGCAATGGAATCGACCAGCGTACGAAGTTCACTTATCCGACTCCATCTTCAATGCTATCTGGAAAGCCGACTCCAACATTATCAGGAACGCCGACTTCAATGCTATCGGGAGCGGTGAAGGAAACGGTTCTAGATGTAAGCAAGAGGCCAGGGATCGACGATGGTAAGTCAGGAATGATCCATCGTAGCGAGGCATCGCCGCAAATTACGGAAGAGGTTCAACTCTCGACGAAACCAACGTCTCATAATGGCAACGTCCTGAACGCTGAACCGTCTTCGCCTTTAAGGGACGAGACAATCGGTACGGAATCTTCTCCGGAATCGTCTTCGGAAGCGGCGGCGGTACCAGGTGTTTGGCGGAGTCAGGGAGTTCGGACTCCATCGAGGCTCATTAGACGAATGCCCTCATCGATTTTGCCTATGAGTGCGACTATACGTACGACTATACGCAGGAATGAAAATAACCCGAAGAACTCAAGACAATCTAGCCAGGGTTCATTAGCACAAACGGAAGCCCGGTACCCGGCGACGATCAGGTCAGGCGCAACTTCAACCCGGAGCCTCGGGCGCATATCTTCGGACGGCGAAGAGGCGGCGGTGTGGAGCGCTCCGTCCGCCAGAGCTCAACTGGTGCGAAGAAGCCCTCGTCCCGCGAACGGATCTTTTGAACGGGGTCGGATTCAATCTACCGATTCTTCCATGGCGAATAACGAGACTCGTTCGGCGGAATCGCAATCACCAGCCGTTCGTAGTGGTGTCGTCGTACCCCTTGTTCAATCGTCAAGAAGAGTACGGACGGATGATCGACCTTCGGCACCGGGAGCTTCGATGTCGGCCTCGAATACGCGGCAGTTGGTTCGCCGGAACGTGATGCCAATCGGGCAGCACCGGCCGATTTCGCCGACGAGGACGACGATTCCGGGTACTCCGAGCCATGATGAACCGCTGCAAGGAACACCGGTTATACTCCAGCCCAGCGTTAAGTTTTCATATGCCTTGACGGCGGCGAAAGGCGCTCGAGGTAGCGAAGCCCCAATCGTGACCGCTAGCGAGGGAACAGCGGGTGAGCATTCCCAGACTCCGTCGATGGATCTGCGCCGCAATGCACGCGAAGCCGCACCGGCTGAACAGGCTCCATCTAGCATGGCCACGGCGGAGACGCCCGTTCAGGAAATCAATCAGGAGCAGTTGCAGAGGGCAATCAGCGCCTTGCCGCAGCTTGATCCGGATCAACTGGCGGATCAGGTGTACAAATCGTTGATGAAACGAATGAAGTTCGAGCAACGACTTCGCGGGTTCTAGTTCTAGGTTAAGTAGCTTACGCAGGAACGAGTTAATCAACCGAAATCGTTCGCAGCAACACAAATCGAGTAGAGATAACGAAGCTACATCGTTAATTCAGCCGACCAAGCGAGAATGGAGCAGAAATAACGAAGCTACATCGTTAATTCAGCCGACCAAGCGAGAATGGAGCAGAAATAACGAAGCTACTTCGATAATTCCGTCAACCAAGCGAAAATCGCCTCGAGATAACGAAGTTACTTCGTTAACTCTGAAACTAACTTGAATGAACGCCAAGGGGAATGTACCGCGAGGCGGCACGGCTATCAGGATAAGCGAAATTAAAGGAGAGGGGGAGCGGAGTTGGCATTAAGCAAAGCGAAGATCATTATCATTAAAAGCAGCTCGCAGGAAACGGTTGACGTCTTGTTTAATCCGAACGAGTACGTGCTGCAGTCGGGGAACCAATTTTCATGGCAGACGATTCCCGGTCTCCAGTCCCCGATCGCGCAATTCGTGAGCGGCGAAGCGACGACGTTAACGATGGATCTCTTCTTCGATACTTACGAGAAGGGCACCGACGTGAGGACGCACACCGCCAAAGTATCGGGACTATTGAACGTCGACCGCGATTTGCACGCTCCTCCGATGTGTCGGTTCGTCTGGGGTTCGCTAGACTTCAAAGGCGTTGCCGAGAAGGTGCAGCAGCGCTTCACGATGTTCCTCGATTCGGGATTGCCGGTACGGGCGACGTTAAACGTCACTTTCCGGGCGGTCCAATCGATGACCGAGCAATACCAGAACGTCCCGCGCCAGAGCGCGGACAGAACGAAGCAGAAGATGCTGAAGCAAGACGAGCAATTGTGGATGCTGGCGGCCGAGGAATACGAAGACGCGGGACAGTGGCGATCCATCGCGGAAGCGAACGGAATTGACAATCCGCGCAAGCTGCCGGTCGGACGCAAGCTAATCATACCAAGGCTGGAGTGAGAGTATCGTGGCGACCATTAAATTCGACAGCACCACATACGTATTCGCCGACCTGGAGCAGAAATACCGCCATTTCTTCGCTCCCGCGTTCGATATCAGCGTGGATGGGCAGAGCTTCACGCTGCAGAAGATCGCGGTATCGACTGTTACCGTAAGCAGCACAACGGATCAGAAGTCGGATTCCTTTCAATTTCGGGTCGAAAACGCTTATGATGCCGTGGCACGCCAGTTCAAGTGGCTAGGATCGCTCATCGATGTCGGAAAAACGATCTCGATCAAGATGGGCTACACGGACAAGCTAGAGTTGGTGTTCGACGGCATCATCACCGGATTTACGGTCGACTATCCTTCCGAAGGACAACCAACCATCTCGGTTCAAGGGATGGACCGGTCATGTCTCATGATGCGGACCGTTACGTCTAACCTTTGGTTGAACAAGAAAGTCAGCGACGTCGTCAAGGAAATCGGCGGCAAATATAGCCTGCAGTTAAACGTGGACGACACTTTAACGCCAAAGCCGTCAATCGAGCAAATGCGCAAGAGCGATTTTCACTTCTTGAGGGATTTGGCCGAGGAAACCAACCATGACTTTTTCGTCCTCGGACAGAAGCTTTATTTTCGCAAAATCAATCCTTCCGCAAGTCCCGTCATTACGCTTATGTACGGTAAAAACCTCAAGAGCTATTCCGTGTCCGTGGATATTTCCAAACAAGTGAGCAAGCTCATTTACCGCGGTACCGATCCCCAGTCATGGGAATCTTTCGAGGCGACGGCCCAGGGGGTAAACAAAATCGGCAATAACGGCAGGACGGGTCAGGACATCATGGCGGCTTTGTCCAGCAATACCATAGAAACGGTTTACAGTAACGCGTCATCGCAAGCCGAAGCGCAGGAGCTAGCTAACTCGATGCTCAATGAACGCGCGATGGAGTTGGTCAGCGGCGAAGGCGAATGTATCGGAATACCGGAAATTCGTGCCGGAAGACACATTAAAGTCGAAGGATTAGGCGCTCAATTCAATCAGCCCTACGTTCTATGCGCGGTTACTCATACGATCAACAGCCAAGGTTATACGACTAAATTCGAAGTGGAAGGGAATGCGATCTAATGCCTTCTATGAGCGATTTCTTTCCATCTCAATCCGATAGGGGCTCCGGCGGAGGGCAAAGCACGGTGAGCGGCGTCATGGTCGCCACGGTAACGAACAATCAAGACCCCGAAGGCTTAAATCGCGTGAAGCTTAAGTTCCCCTTGCGGGAAAATGCCCACGAAACCGACTGGGCGCCGATTACGTCGCTCATGTCCGGAAGCAGCATGGGGACCTTGTTCGTTCCTGAGGTCGGAGACGAGGTGCTCGTGGCTTTTCTCCTGGGAAACTTGAATCAGCCGTTCGTGATCGGTTCCTTATGGAACAAAACGAAAAAACCGCCGGCGAAGGACGAGAAAAACAATCTTCGTAAAATCTATTCCCGCGCGGGGCACGAGCTCATTTTCGACGATACGGATTCGAAGGGCAAAGTGACGCTGCAAACGAAACAAGGAATCAAGCTCGAGATCGACGACGCGAACGAGAAAATCACGCTCGGAACGAAGAGCGACGCGCAATCGGTCGTGTTGGCGGGCAGCAGCGCGGGCACGATTACGATTAAGTCGGGTTCGAACAAGATCACGATTGACAACAAGGGCGATATTAAGATCGAATCTACCAAAGAGATTTCAGTCAAGAGTACTCAAGTCAATATAGAGGCAACCGCGGCCTTGAAAATAAAAGCGGGAGCCAAGCTGGATCTCATGTCGGACGGTATCGTTACGATCAAAGGCGCGATGGTCAAAATCAACTAAGCAGCGGAGGGGGGAGTAATCGATGAGCGCAGCATTCTTGGGCAGAGGCTGGAAGTTCCCGGTAACGGTGGATGCCACGACCGGGCGATTCCTGCTCTCGGAAGGCGAAGACGACATCGCGGAAGCCGTTCGCATTATCCTGATGACTTCCAAGGGGGAGCGAGTCATGCGTCCCGACTTCGGCTGCGGACTGAGGGACTTCGTGTTCGGCACGACCGACGAAACGACGATGAGGCTTCTCGAGAGCGATATCACCCAAGCAATCACGGTATGGGAGCCGCGAGTAACCGACGTCGAAGTGGAAGCTAAGCTCGACCAATCGCAATCCGGACGACTGCTCTTAAGCATCACCTACACCGTTAGATCCACTAACAACTTATTTAATCAGGTATACCCCTTCTACTTGGAAGAAGGCACGAAATAAACGGGAGCGACAAAACGGATGAATTCAGAGCTATGGCAAGACGGGATATCCCGTTCGCCTGCGATCGATGGAAGGGACCTTGACGCCCTCATCGACCAGATGAAGGCGATGGTTCCCCATTACACGCCGGAATGGCGATTCTCGCCGGAAGATCCCGATGCGGGTACTGCGTTGTTCTATCTCGCGGCGGAAATGCTGGGGGAGAACATCAAGCGGCTTAATCGCGTTCCGCTCAACAACTTCATAGCCTTTTTGGACTTGCTTCAGGTGAATATCCAGCCTGCCAGAGCCGCGCGAGCGCATGTCGTTTTCGCGTTGAACGAGGGGGTACGGGAGCCAGTGTACGTTCCGAGCGGTACGTTGCTTACGGCTAGGCCCAACGACGAGGGGGAAGAGCTGCCGTACGAGACGGAAGGGGCGTTGCTCATTACCCCGGCCAAGCTGACGGAGCTCTACAACGTTCACCCGGATCGCGATCGGATCGTGCTGACCGCGGAGCAATACGACGAGTCGCTTCTGGCCGGTTCCGCGCCGGAGGTGCCGTTGTTCTCGGTCGAAGGAGACAATCTGCAGGATCACGCGTTATACATCCGCAACGACGATCTGTTTCATCTGGATCATCCGGCCAAGCTTACGCTGAAGTGGCATAACTCGGAACGCAGGTACGTCGAGGGAGAATTGGCAACGGTTCTGTCCCGCGAGGACTGGCTGGAATGGTCTTATTCGAAGGGCAACGAATGGATTCCGTTCGAGAAAGCGACCGCCCTTGGACAAGAGATCACGCTGTGGAAAAAATCGTCTGGTGCGGTTGAAGAAACCGAGATTAACGGACTGGCCGGCCGATGGATTCGTTGCCGGGTTAAGCCTACCGCTGCCGGAGAGAACGGACCTCCCGTGCTGAAGGCGATTCAGGATATGGATCGGGTAACGATGCGCGCGACTCACGATAGGGAGTTAGATCCGGAAGGTATCATGCCGAACGAGCTGTATTTTAACGACTTGCAATTGGATCGGTCCGGCTTCTACCCGTTCGGGGAATACTCGGTTCCTTATTCGGTGTTCTATGCTTCTTGCCCGGAGGCTTTCAGCAAGCGGGGAAGCCGGCTGCGCATGAGCTTCAAGGCCCGTAACGTTCCTAACGCTTTAAGAATGGGGCCGGATCCGGAAATTCGTTGGAAAATGGTCATGAGAACGGCCGATTTCGAGAAAAAACCATTGCCTCGCCTATACATCAGAAGAGTCCAGTGGGAATATTGGAACGGCGACAACTGGATGAAGCTGCCGGAAAGCGGCTCCTTCGAAGAAATGTTCGCCGGCTTCGGGGAAGAGCAAAAGGATGTCGTCATGGAGTTTCCGTGTCCGGAGGACATGGCGCCGACGTTCGTTAACGGAAGGGAAGATTGCTGGTTAAGGGCACGCGTTACGGCCACGGATACCCCGACGGCACCGGTCGTCGAGTATATGAGCCCAAGGATCGAGCAGCTAGCTTTTTCCTACGAATACGCCCGTACCGCTAACCTAAGACCGGATTCCGCCCTGACGTTGAACAATGCCGTGTTGAAAGACGTTACGGCAACCGCAAGGCAAGGCGGAGACACTTTCAAACCGTTTCTGCCGATTCCTTGCCCTGCACCATCGGTTTATATGGCATTCGACGTGCCGCCCGTCAAAGGTCCCATCCGTTTGCAGTTCACGCTAGGACGCAAACCGGCGGAGGAAGAGCAAGCACCGTGGATCGAATGGGAAGCGTATGTTCGAAACGGCGTGGAGTGGTCTTGGGAAGCTCTGAAAATCGTAGACGATACCCAAGGCTTCACCCAATCGGGAGCGCTCCAATTCGTCGGTCCCTCAGGGCTCGCCTTAGCGACATTGTTCGGCCGGGAAAGAGTATGGCTTCGGGCCGTCAATCGCGACGGAAAATACGGAGCCGCGGAAGTCGCGCTTCCAAGCGTGACAGGAATACATCGCAACTCCGTCCTGGCCATTCAGCAGCGAACCATCTTGAACGAATATCCCGAATCCAGCAAGGGCGGACGCGTTCTGTCGCAAACGCCGATCGTAGGCCAAGAGGTGTGGGTCGACGAGACAGGTCATATTGCCGAGCACGAGCTTGGCAGACTAGCGGACAACGACCCCGAACGATATGAAATCTATAGGGACAGCGAAGGTGCGGTTCAACGTTTGTGGGTTCGTTGGGATGAAGTCCGTTCTTTGGCGGGATCTTCGGGAGACGAGAGGCATTATACGATTCAGCCGACTACGGGATTCATGCAATTCGGCAACGGCGTCAGAGGCATGGCTCCTCCGCATGAAGGCGGAGATAAAGTACGCGTCACTTACCGGGTAACGAATGGCGCCCGCGGGAACGTGGGAGCGGGTCAACTCGCGGGCATCATGCAGTCTCTTGCTTTCGTTAACGGAGTTTCGAACCCCGCTTCGGCCATCGGCGGCGGCGACCCGGAGTCTCTCGAAGGAGCTTTAAGAAGAGGCCCGCAGCAATTGAAGCATCGCGGTCGCGCGATTTCCGCATCGGATGTTGAATGGCTCGTCAAAGAAATAGATCCCGGCATTCTTAAAGTGAAATGCTTGCCGAACCGCAACGCGCGGCTTGCCTATAGTCCGGGTTCGATGGTCGTAGTCGCCCTTCCGTCCGGAGGGGGAGCGGGCAAAGAGCACTTCCCGGAGACGAAACGGAAGCTGGAAAAAGCTTTGCGAAGCAAAGCTTCGAATATGGTCGTTGCCGGAGGAAAGCTGTGCGTCATGGCTCCCGCGTTCATCGAAATCTCGGTCATCGCTACGATCATCGTGGATTCTTCGGCTATGATCATCCCTGCGGAGATTGCCTGCCTCGACGTACTAAAGAGGTTCTTGAACCCGGTCAGCGGACAAATGGACGGACAAGGATGGGAGATCGGGGAGCCCGTTCACGCATCGGCGTTTTACGGATTGTTGCAGTCCGTAAGAGGCGTTCAGCGGGTAGAGCAGCTCCATATTAGCGTCATGCGTTCCGAGAACGGGGAAACCGCGGAAATGCTGCCGGAGGATATCCGCCTAGTCCTGAACGGTATCGTGTCGAATGGACTGAGTCATCGCCTTAACGTAACGATTGCTTAAACTGCAAATTTATTCATACAGAGAGGAGGGTTGATCCTTATGCTACCGCGCATCCCGTTAGACGATCGCACTTTCGAAAGCATTTTGCAGGAAGCAAGGCGGGGAATTCCGCAGCGGCTTCCGGAATGGACGGACGAGAATACGCATGATCCGGGCGTAACGTTTCTGGAGCTGTTCTCATGGCTGAGCGAGATGCAGCAATTTTATTTAAGCCGGGTTCCGGAACGCAATATGCGCAAATTTCTCGATCTGCTCGGAGTCGTTCCGCGAGAAGCATCCTCCGCCGAGGCCGAGGTATCCTTCGGGAACGTTCGCGAGCCCGTCATGCTGCCGCAAGGAACGAAGCTGCAGGCGGAGGATCAACTCTTCGAAACGTTGGATCCCGTCAAGTTGCTGCCGCTTGCCATCGATCGAATCGTCACCCGTACGCTGTTGGAAGCAAGCGACAGGTCGGCTTCGAATACGGGCGGCAACGTGGCATTCTACGCGTTCGGACGGGAAGCCGCCGCGGATAGCCGATTATATATCGCCTTCGACCGGGAACCCGTCATCGGAGAAACGGTCGCCATGCACATTCGCTTAGCGGACGATTCGAATGGCGCCGAATATTCCGGCAACAAGCGGAACGAGGTCGTTCCTTCGGCCCGCGTAGCTTGGAAAATATACGGCTGGGAAGAAGAACACGGAGCGGCTTGGCTCCCTCTAGACCTCATTGAAGACGATACGATGCATTTGACTTATAGCGGAAGAATTACCTTCCGCATCGCGGCTCCGGTCAGGCCGGTCATCGTTCATCCGGCGGGAGATCGTCCCCGTTATTGGATTAGCTGCACGCTCGAAGAGTCCGGTTATGAGCTGCCTCCGCGAATAGATCGACTGCTGCTCAATACGGTTAGAGCCAGACAACAAGATACGAAGAGCGAGCAAGTCTTATTCGATGGCGACGGGCAACCTGGTCTTACGATCGTTCACGATAGCTTTCTCGCGAGATACGGCATGCTCAGGGTTCAAGTTCGCGAAGCCGGAGGATTATGGCGGGAATGGCGCGAGCTTCCCGATCTGGGCATGGCGGAAGAAGGTAGTTACGCGTACGTAGTAGAAAGACGCTCAGGCGTTAACGGGCCTGTAACGGTCCGCTTCGGAGACGGAGCGCGGGGGACGATTCCGCCGCGGGGAGTCGGCAACGTTCGTCGCATTCATCATGCGAACGACTTCTTGGAGCAAAGCCTCATCGGCAGAAGCAACGGATTGCCGCACCAGAAATTTCAACTTTACGATCTGCCTTGCAAATGGAGAAGCGGCTTGTTGCTGCAAGTCGGCATCCAGGAAGGCTCGAGCGGAACTTTGCTGTGGGAGGACTGGCAGCCGGTCGAGAATTTCGATCGCTCCGGTCCGTTGGACCGGCACTATGTCTATAATCCTGAAACGGCTCAGCTGATGTTCGGCAACGACGAGAACGGCGCGATTCCAACCTCGTACGACGAGCCGAATCTGCGAGTCATGGTCTGCGTGCTCGGAGGCGGGGAACGCGGCAATATTAAGCCGCACTTGCTTAACCAGTGGGTTCAACCCGAGTTGGACGAGCTTGGACTGACCTCGGATAATGCGGGCTACGGCTTCGGCGGGGCGGAAGGGGAATCGCTGGAGGATTGTTTGGAACGGGCGCAGCAAGAGTGGCAATCCCCTTATTGCGCCGTAACGAACGAAGACTATATCCGTATTGCGAAGAGTACGCCCGGCTTGAAGGTTTCCCGGGTTCACGTTATTCCCAATTACGCGCCTGGACGCGGAAAATCTGCTTCCGGAGCGGTTACCGTCGTTGTCGTTCCTTACGGTTTGAACGATACGCCCGTGCCAAGCAAAGGCTTCCTAGCTACCGTGGCGAAGCATCTCGAGGACAGAAGGCTGATTACGACGGAGATTCACGTAATCGCTCCGGAGTACATCCAAGTGACGGTTCACGCGGTGGTCGTCGTCGAGCCTCATTTCATGGAAGAGGGGCACCGCATCGTTGCGGAGTTGAACCGACTTCTAACGCCGCAAGACAAACCGGGCGGCATTCAAGGCTGGCCTTTCGGCAGAACGGTTCACAAAGGCGATATCTATAGCGCCATAAGCCGGATGAAGGGAATCGCTTACGTTCAGGATCTATGGCTCGACGCGGAAGGGAAATCCATCCGCAAGAGCGCGGGCGGCGATATCCTGTTGCCGGAGAGCGGAATCGTCTATTCCGGCGAACATCGGATCGAGTTGATCAGCAGAACGCAATTATAGGATGATAGCCGCGCGATAGAGTCCGGGAGGAGGGATGAAGGTGGAAGGCGGAACGACTTATTTTTCGTTGAATCAACCGGAGCATTGGTCGCGCCGGGGAGTAAGCCGTAATCTCGAGACGGAGGACGGCGTCTCCATTCGGCGCGGAGAGAAGTACGGAGTGCTCGAGACGATGAATTTGGAAAGCCTGGAGGGCGTGGGCGAAGTTACCTCCTTCGCCGTCAGCTCTCAAGGGCATCTGGTGTTGCTTAACGCGGAAGGCGATCTGTGGACGTACGACCGGGGGAGCAAGCATCACGAGCGGTTATTCGTTCCCGGGCACAATCTGTTCACGGCGTCGGCGATGCTGGCGATATCCGGCGACATTCTGTTCGTGGCGGATTCGTCGGGGGAACCGTCCATATCCGCATTCGATATGGCCAACGGACAGCTTCGATTCCGAAGAGCAGGGCACTTCCTGGATCAAGCTCCGTTTCATCCGTTGGCTATCGCATCGGATCAGGATGGATTGTATATCGTGTCTCCGAGCCAGCCGACGGACGAACCGACGGCGATCGATTCGTTGGGTTTCCGGAAGTTGGCGCTTCTCCGGCTCACTCTCTCGGGAACGCTTGCGGACGTGTATACGGACGAACGCTTCACCGCGAAGCTTCCGATAAATCCGGATCTGTGGAGGGGAACCCAGTTCCTGTCCTTATCGCCTCAAGGCGATCTCTACGTACTCGAAACGTTGACTTGCGCGTTGTACATCGTTAGTGAATCCAATCGGAAGCTGGATCGCTATCTCATGCCGCCGCTATATTTTGCCGGACTGGGGGTCGATTCCCGCAAGCAAATCTATATCGGGGATTCGCGCGCGATCGGCGAAGAAGACGAGGATGATCGATTCATCGTCCATTTCGGAGAGAACGGCGAACTGCTTGACAGAGTAGCCGGATTCAGGGGCAAAGCGAGCGCTATCCTTATCGACGGCAAGGATCGGATGTACATTTGGAACGGCGAAGCCCATACGATCACCGTGCTCGAATTGCAGCCTCAGACAATGGGGTGGGAAGGCAGCGCGGCGCCGGAAGGGGTATGGTTATCCAAGGCATTCGATAGCGCCGAGGCGGAGACGGTGTGGCACAAGTTTACTTTGGATGCCGACATTCCCGACGGAACGCAAATCCGGATTTCCTATTTTAGCTCGGATTCCGAGCTGCTCCCTCTGCAGGGAAGCTTGTGGAAGGTGGATGATTGGATCGCGGAGGATAATCATTCGTTCAGGGACAAGCTGGCGGGTTTGGCGCCTTACTGGTCGTCGCCGGTCGTTAACCCCCTGGATGCCTTGTTCTTCGGCGCGCAAGGCAGATACATGTGGCTGAAAGTGGAATGGATCGGAAGCGAAAGGCAAACGCCTCAGCTACGAAGGCTACGCGTCTATTTCCCCCGGGAAACATTGCTTTCTTATTTGCCGGCCGTTTATCAGGAAGAAGAGAGCAGCCGGGATTTCCTGGCGAGATATCTATCCCTCTTCGGGACGCTGTTCGATAGCTTGGAGGAGCAAATCGACGGAATGTCCATGCAGTTCGATCGCGAGCGCATTCATGGCAAGCAGCTTCGATGGCTAGGCTCTTGGCTTGGTCTCGATAGCGACGAGCACTGGCGAGACGAGACGGTTCGCAGGCTGATCCGTTCGGCGCCGGAGCTGTATCGCTATAGGGGGACGAGAAGGGGCATCGAGAAGCTCGTCGAGACGTACACCGGCAAGCCGCCGATTATCGTGGAATCGTTCCAGTTCAAGGCGATGAGGGATAACGCGGAATTACGATGGTTGACGGACCGGCTATATAGCGAGAGTCCGCACACGTTTACCGTGTTGCTCGATCAGGGCCAAGCGCAGTCGGACAAAGAAAGAGTGCTGCTTCGGGGACTTATCGAGGAGCATAAGCCCGCTTTCACGGAAGCGAGAATCGTATGGCTGCAGCCTTGGATGTATCTCGATTTACATACTTATCTAGGCATCAATACCGTGCTTGCCGAGCCATCCCTGTTCACGCTTCACGCGGATAGGAACATGCCTAACGACACGTTAATCGTGGATCTGGACATGGACGGAAGAATGGACGCGCATACGCGGTTAGGAATGGATTCCGAGTTGGAATGACGGGAATGGCAGGAAGACGGGATGACAAGCCGCATATGCGAGTACCGCATGTTCGATCATTAAAGGAGGGTTTCCGGTGAAAAAGGCGAGGATGTTTCCATTCGAGAGAAACAGGTATTTTTACGGAAAATTGCTGACGGTGCGGGACTTCGAATCGGAGCAAAAGTATTTTAACGACAAGCGCAGGCTGCTTAATCGTCTTCTATTCGGCAGCGGAGTCGTGGCCGGAATGCAAGTCGTCGCGGTGGACGACAAAACGGTTACGGTGGAAATGGGAGTCGCCATCGATTACCTTGGTCGGGAAATCGTCGTATCGGCTCCGGTGACGCTGAAGCTATCGATGATAGACGGATTCACGAACAACGAGTACAAGAAGAACGTATACCTTTACGTCGCTTATGACGAAAAGGGGCGCGAGCCCGTACATTCGGTCGGAAACTCCTCGGTTCGCGGCGAAGAGACGAGCGAGTACAACCGTTTCTTGGAAAGTTACCGCTTATACGTTAAGGAAGAAGCTCCTTCGCCGTTGTCTTTCGAGCATGGCGGTTTAATGGAGGATATCGTAACCCTTTATCAGGATAACGATGTCCGCGTCACGCAGAGGATGCCTAAATACGCGAATCCTGGCGATGTCGTCGACGTAACACTTATCGTCGAGAAAACGTTGCAAACGCCTCGAGTATCTCTTGCATTCGAATATGCGGCCGACGGCTTCGATGCTTTGGGCAAAGAGGGGAATTCCGTTCGTTTCCTGGAGCCGGGCGACAAGCAAGATACGGAATACCGTCTGTCTTATAGCGTCAAGGTTCAGGATCGTCCGGGGACGATCGGCAGGCTGACGCTGAATCCGGGAGCGACGGAGTTGTACGTCGGAGATAACCGGATTCCGTTGGATCAGACGGTAAGCCATTCCGTCGATATCATCACCCAGCCGGTTGCGGAGCGGATACTGAAGGATTGGTACGAGCGTTCCCTTGACCAAGCCGCAGAAGGTTACGGGGACCAGAACGTGTGCTTGGCGAAGATCGGTTTGCTGCAGTTAGGACCGACTTATATGATCGAGCAGGTGGAGCGGGTACCGTTCGACGAATATATTCCGAATGCGTCACTGATGCATCGGGTTTCCCGAAACGGACGTACAGCGGCATCGAATCGATTTTACGCCGAGTCGCAAGCGTACGATTTGGATTTCGGCAGCAAGCCGGAGCTTGACGTCGTATACCATCCGGAACGAAACGCGTTCGATTTCAAGCTTGGAATTCCTAAGCCGCAGACGATTAAAGACGAAATTTCTACCGGAACCGTCGACATTCCTCTGGAAAAGCAAGATAAATCGGGATTAAGATTTTTCTCGAGAGGAAAAAGGAACTACGTTACCGAAGAAATAATGCATGGTCTCGGAGAGGGGCAAGTTACCGTCGTGGTCGGCTTGGAGGAAATTCCCGATCCTAACGCTCCGGTCGGTTCCGGAGGGGCCAAGGTTTATTTCGGAGCTTCGGACGTATTCAAGGATACGGAATACGAGGCCGTACTTCCGAATATTACTTTCGGTACGTTGATCTATCCCGAAAAGGGGTGTTTTCGCATCGGTATGAAGCTGTCCGGCGGAACCGAAGCGATCTTGCTAAGAGTGCGTTGGTGGGCATTCAAAAAGCTTGAGGACGGCTCGAATATCGTCGTGTCGGGGATAAGCGAAGCTCTGAACGAAGCAGCCGCAACAGCCGAATAGGTCTGAAGCCGAGAGGTGCCGCAGATGTCGGCACCCGATTAGAGATACAGGCACCATGGCTATCGTGACCGTCGGAAATATAGAGGGGAATGGAGGCATGGTGCCCAAGTGAGTAAAATATTGCTGTTCATCGGCCTGACGTGGTTATTCGGAAGTCCCTTAGTAGCGATAATAGTCCTTCTTGTCATCATTTACGTGCTGGAGCGCCGGTTTATCGGGTTATCTCCCAGTCTCGTGAAACCGCTGCGCAGACGTAATTCGATTTCGAAGTGGAAACGTCATCTGCATTTGAGCCCTCATGACGTATCGGCTAAATCCGAACTCGCCAGATTGCTTATCGAGAACGGGAAGTACGCTCAGGCACGCGAGATTCTGCTTGGAATCGAGACTCAGATGGAGCATTCCGCCGAGTATTGGAGCGACCTGGGAACGTGCGATCTGGCGCTCGGACATCTGGAGAACGGCGAGAGGGAAATGAAGCTGGCGTTAGCCATCAGCCCGAGAGTCAAATACGGCCAACCGTACTTGAGGCTTGCCGAATCCTATTCGAAGTCGGATCCCGTTAAAGCCATCGCTTACCTTCAACAATTCAAGGAAGTAAATTCGTCTTCCTGCGAGGCTTATTACAGGTTAGGCTTGGTGTACGCCGGGTTGGGTAAATCGGAAGACGCTGCGTTAGCTTTCAAAGAATGCCGTCAGCTATACCGATCGTTGCCCAAATATATGAAGCGGCATGAGCGCAAATGGGCGCTGCGAAGCTTTGTTCGCAGCCGCTCGTAAAAAGATAGGCACCGCACCCATCATCCATGGCAAGGGGCTTTCCCAACGGTCTTAACGACCTAGCGGAAAGCCCCTTAAATTATCGGATGAATGAATAATTAGTCAGCGACCGACTCCGAGTCGGAAGATTCGGATTCATGGGCGGCAACTTCCGCCAACGCCGGCTCATCCGCTTCGGCTTCAGCAGTCACTTCCTCTGCTTCCGCTTCCGCAACTTCTTCAGCCGCTTCGGCCGTTACTTCTTCGGAAGCTTCTTCGACGACTACTTCCTCATCCGCGCTTGCTTCTACGACTTCAACTTCTTCTGCCACGATCTCGACTTCATCCGCAACGATGACCACTTCTTCGGCAACCGCTTCTACTTCTGCATCCGCTTCCAATTCGTCTAACACTACTACTTCTTCGGCATCTTGATCCATCTCGATAAAACCTCCCGGGGTCATGTTAAGGGGACAATCCCCTAGATTCAACGTTATATCTAAAGTCAAAATGTGGCAACGGTGTTATTTTGTTGTATAATGGCTTGTTTACTCGAAAGCGGGGGCAGTCGAGTAAATCCGTGTAATAACGTCACATGTTCCTATGAAGGTCGAATGGGAAAAGTAGCGGATATTCAGGGCTAGGATGCCGTCGATTTCTCGACACGCCAATACGCGACGGAAAAATAAGGGGATTTATTACAGGAAACGGGTGCGTCCGGCTCGAATGTATATTTTGTTAGGCTTGAATACATATAAAGGAAAAGGCCTTTTTATAGTGGGGGGATGAAATCCGTGTACTTAAATGATTCAAAGCCAAAGTTTTACGCGATTATTCTGATTGTTATCGGAGCATGCTGATCGTTTTCGAGCTCCTGCATTCATTCTCGTTCTCGATCATAGGGCTTGTTACTTTGATAATGGGAATCGGTTTACTTACGGTTATATCGACTATGGCCGAAGAGATCAGGAGTCTCAGAAGCGAGCTGTTCGACGTCAGGAAGATTGCGGAGAATTCGAGCGATTCGAGTAGGGGACCTCGCAGCTACGATTAGTGCCGCGAGGCCTCGCGGAAGCAAATATGATCGAGGTGAGAACAGGAGGCGAATTAACTAAGAAAGTTAGCTAACTGCCCGCCGCAGTCGAATCGAAGCAAGATAGTAACCAAATCGTACTATCTCCACCCGCCGCAGTCGAATCGAACCGAGATAGTAACGAAAGTGGACTATCTCCAACCGCTGACGGTCGAATCGAGCCAAGATAGTAACCAAATCGTACTATCTCCACCCGCCGCGATCGAATTAAACCGAGATAGTAACGAAAGTGGACTATCTCCAACCGCTGACGGTCGAATCGAGCCAAGATAGTAACCAAATCGTACTAAGACTTGAAGGTTTTATTCGACCGAATCTCCACCTATAAAAAATAACCGCCCGAATTCCTAAGAGGAATCGAGGCGGTGTTCTTCACGCGCGTAGAAGTTATCGATATTGAGCCTGGAGGTTAAGTTACTCCGTAACTAACGGACTCACTGATAAACGGACGGGGACGTCTTTGTTGTAAGTAAAGACGAACAAGGCGCCGTTCCAACCGTAGGTCATCTCGTATTTGTTGCCTTCGAGTGTTTCCTTGATTCCTTGAAGATTGTTCTTCTTGATCAATTCAGCAAGTTGCGTTAATACCGCTTTGTTCCAAGTGTTGATCTCGGTGACGGCGAACGCTTCGGGATTATCTTCGTCCGCTTTCAGCTTGAAGGAGATTTGATGTGCGGCATAAGTGAATTCCACAGGAAGATCGATAGGTTCTTCTTGTAAACCTTCAAGCATCGGATCGCTTTCGCCTGGCAACGGGGCCAATACTTTGATCCGTTTCTCGACGGGGTCGCGCGAGACAACGGTCGTCTCGGCGGCAGGCGGAGGAGTCTTCGTTTCCGTTTCCGTTGTCTCAGTCGCCGATTCCGCCGTCTCGTTCGCAGCCGGGTCGGGCTCGGAGCCTGTTTCCGGAGTCGTCCCCGCACCGGGATCAACGGCATCGGTATTACCGCCGTCCGCAGTCTCGCCAGTCGGTGCCTCCGATTCGGGAGGCGTTGCAGTTTCCGAGTCGGTTTCCGTTGCCGTTTCGCCGCCGCCTTCCGCACCTTCCGCTACCGGATCCACCGGCAACTCGACGGTTCCCTCTTCTTCGGGGAGAACCGGTTCTTCCTCCACCGCCGGTAATGCGTCGGGAGGTCCGAGCAGCTCCTGCAGCTTAGGCATAGCGAGCCCTAGGAACCCTTGAACGTAGATATCGCCGTTACGGAAATAACCTTTATATACCGTGCCGCCGTCCGCATCCAACAAAGTGCCGACGCCTTCGTACTTATCGGACTTAAACTTACCGGCGTACAAGGCGATGCCTTCCGGGCTGAAAGTCTGACCGTCGCCGTCCTTAATGCCGCCGACGAAATTGCCGGCATACAGAACGACGCCTTGTTCGTTCAATAACGAACCGATGCCGTGATAACCGCCTAACAGAAACGCGCCTTTATATTTAGCGACGCCTGACGGATAGTATTCCGTACCTTCGCCGGATAAGGCGCCTCCGAGAAATTGACCCTCGAACTGCAAAGTGCCGTCTTCTCCGTAAAGCTTACCCGTACCCTCGTATTTGCCCCCGTTAAACCCGCCCTCGTAGACGAGCTTGCCGGCATTATTGTTCAGCTTTCCTTCCCCTTGATACACGCCGGCTACGAAAGCGCCGGTATATTGCGGGATTCCCTCCGAGACGTACAGCGTGCCATTGCCTTCGTACTTGCCTCCGGCAAAATCGCCCTCGTAGAGAATCGATCCGTCCGGTTTGTATAATACGCCGGCGCCTGCATATTGGTCGGCCGCGAATTCACCGCGATAGAGCAATACGCCCTCCGCGTTGTACAGCTCGCCTTTGCCGGCCTTTAAGCCTTGGCTGAAATCGCCTATGTAGAGCAGAGTGCCGTCGGCCGCGAACTGCTTGCCCGCGCCGGAAAATTGACCGTTTTCCAAAGGCCCCTGATAAACGAGGTTACCCGCTTCGTCGACGATCTTGGCCTGGCCGGTAAACCCTTTTGCCATAGCGGCCGAGGCTTCAATCTTAGGCGTGCGCGCGAACCACTTGTCGACGAACTTGGGGGGGCGAATGAAGCCGAAGAAAATAATGACCAACGTCAGCAGGAGGATGATGACGAACAGCTTCTTCGCGATGTAAAAGGAACCGAGCTTCCAATAGTTGTCCAACGAGCGTAGCTTGCCGCCCATGATGCTTTTCATCCATCTGACTAACGCCTTCAGAAGGATTTTGGGAAGTGTTTTCGCCCTCTTGAGAGGCATGATGACCATTCTCTGAACGGGCTTGATAAACGGCTTTAATATGGATTCGATCATCTTATGGCACCTGTATGGTCATCTGTCCAGGATTAGCGATCTGAATGACGCCGCCGAAGTTGCACATGCACTTGGAAGAATTGTTCAAGGCGGGCATGTTGGATACGAGCACCGTAGGCGAGCCGGGAACCCAAGGCGCGGCGATAACGGGCGTGCAGGGCATTGGGGTGAGCGCTCCTAAAGCCGCCGCCGTCGCCGAAGCGACCGCGGGATTAGCCATGGAATTGCACATCCCGAAAGGCATGATGTTCACGAACGGCTTGTTGTCCATGATGTTGGCGATGGGCATGGCCGTCAGAACCCGATTCGCCGGAAGTACGTTGAGCATGCCGGGAGCAAGCCCGAACGAGCACTGCAGCGAGGCGCCGCCGCATACGAGTTGCCCCATGTAAACCTTCCTCCAGCGGGCGACTCGCGCCCTTGATTTTTGGATAACTATACCGTTTCAAATCTCTTATTTCCATACTACAACATAACCCGAAAAATGTCATTTTATATAGGAAAGAGGATGTAAAATGTCGAAGATTATAGTACGATGGAAATAACAGGTTAAGAGACGGACGCAGGCATGTCAGACACGCCAAAAAAGAAAGAGACGGTCGAAAAAATATGAAGAAGCTTTCGTTGTTTTTGCTTCTGGTCGCGATTGCGATTACGGGTTTATTCGCCTACCGGATTCAGGATAAGGGCGGGTTCTCGACCGGTCCATGGAATAAGAGCGTATCCTTGCAAAATCTGTCCCGCATTGCCGAAGCTAAGGACTCTTCGCTTGTCGTCATCGGTCAATCCAAGCAGCAAATCTTGCGTTTATCCCCCGAGGGCGCGATCGAAGCGGAGATCAAGCACGACGCCAGGAACACGGATTCCCGAAGAGACTTCACGGAAGCGGTCGTGGACGGGACCAATCGTACGATCGTGCTCGATACGGTTCTGGATTCGTACGGCTTGATCGTGAAGAGCGAACAGATTATCCGGTACGACGAGAACGGGAATTCTCCCGAGGTTCTGTACGATTGGCAAGGAAACGGTTTAAGCAAACGCATAGGGCAAATCAAAGGTCTGCAAGTAAAGGGCGACACGTTGTTCTTCTTCATTACGACGCCCGACAAGGTCACGCTCATGCAGCTTCCGTTAGCCGGCGGACAGCCTGAGGAAGCCTTCTCGTTCGCTTTGCCGCAGGACCGTTTTCTGTCCGAAGTGGAAGGGACCGAGCCGGGGCTCATCTTCTACACGACCAAACGCGGAGGAGTTTTCCAGGTTACGGAGGACGGCACTAGCCAGATCGTATATCCTTTGGCTTCCATGGACCGCACCCGCAAAAACTTTCCGGAAAGATTGTCGGTCGATGCGAAAGGCAGCTTATTTTTCATAGACCGATTGCTTAACTCCGTTACGATGATGGAGCCCGGACAGAAGTACTTGAACGTCAAGCTAGGAGAGGCTTCCATCGCTAAGTCGGTACCGGATGCGGAGAGCTACGAGATCATGGACGTGCTCCCGACGGGAGACGGAGGCTATGCGGCATTGCTGACCGACCGCGTGCTCGTCTACGATAATCTGAACAAGCTGTCGGGCGTGTTAACCAATGTCAATTACCAAAACGACTTCCTGCTTAACGCTTGGTTGACCTGGGGAGCGGCACTTGTGGGAATCATTTTGCTTATCGCCGCCATTAGACTTGTATACATACACATAATGAATCGCAAGTTTTCTCTCTTCTTCAAGCAGCTGATCATCACGGTTCCAGTCATCGTCATCTCCATGCTGCTGTTATCGAACTTTATCTACAATAGCTTTTCCTCGAGAATGGAAGACGAGATGCAGAGGGAGCTTTCCTTGCTAGCCCGCAACGGTCAACAGATTATCGACGGAGACCGATTGGACAGGCTGCACTCCCCGGAAGACTACGGCAACGAGGACTACCAGTATATTCGCGGCAAGATGAACTTTCTCTTCGAGGGAGAGCAGTCCGCGGACCGTCAAGGCTTGTACAGCACGCTATACAAATACGACGAAGGCAAGCTGTATATTCTGATGGACGACGACGACGGAGTGAATATGTTCAAGCCGTTCGAGATGAACGAAGAGAACGAATCGGTTCGATCGGACGGAGTCGTCATTACCGGGCAGTGGGAAGACGCGAACGGCAAGTGGATGTACGCGATCGGCCCCGTGTACAACAGCAAGCAAGAGGTAGTGGGCATCTACGAGACCGGAAGGGATTTAAGCGTCCTCTATCAAGCGAATCGGAAAATCTATCAAAGCATTCTCGAAAATATCGTGATCATTACATCCGTGCTGCTGGTGGTCATTCTTGCCGGGACGTTCCTGATGTTATCGACGGTTCGCAAGCTGCGCCGAAGCGTGATGGACATGGCCGACGGGAATTGGGACGTCGAGGTGCGGATTAAGAGCCGGGACGAAGTGGGCGACCTCGGAGAACAATTCAACCGGATGGCTCGTTACATACGGCAATACATCGCGGATATTACGCAATTCTCGGAAGCTTCTTATCGGTTCGTTCCGCAGCAGTTCTTCAAGTCTCTAGGCAAGAAGGGCATACTCGACATCCGCTTGGGAGATCAGGTGCAACAAAACATGTCGGTCATGATCGCCAATCTCAGGGACTTCCGCAAGCTGTCCCAAACGTTGAGTCCGATGGAAAACTTCAACTTCATGAATTCGTTCCTGCGCAGATTCGGTCCGCTCGTTCGCAAGGAGGACGGGTTGATCAGCAAATATTTGGGTGCCGGCTTCATGGCGCTGTTCCCGGGATACGCGGAAGAAGCGTTAAGAGCGGCGATCGCCATCCGTCAGGAGCTTACGGAATATAACGCGGGCCGACGCCGCGCCGGTTACGTGCCGGTCGATATCGGAATCGCGATTCATAACGGCCCGTTAATGATGGGAATTATCGGGGAAGAGAGACGCTGGGAAGGAAACGTTATATCCGACGACGTGCATCTGACGGCGACTTTGGAGAAGCTGTCCGAGGAGCTCGGAGCCTCCGTGCTCGTCACTAGGGATTTCTTCGAGCAATTGAGAGAGCCGGAGCGCTTCCGCCATCGTTCGCTCGGCCGCATTACCCCGGAAGGGCAAGGGGAAGCTATCGAGCTTATCGACGTGTACGACGGGGATTCTGAGCAGCTCCGATTGGCTAAGGATCGCACGAAGGTTTTGTTCCAGCGAGGATTAATGCTTTGCCAGGAGGGCCGATTCTACGATGCAAGGGAAACCTTCGTCGAGGTCATCAAGCAGAATCGCTTGGACAAAGCGGCTAAACTCTATTTCTATCTATGCGACGAGTATTATCAGAAAGGCACATCTACCGGCTGGAACGGAACGTTGGCCGTTTAATTAGGAGAGTAGGGGGAGGAAAACCAATGATTACCGGTACATACGCTATTCATCGGATCAAGACGGAAGAAGAAGCGGAAAGGATCGTGGAATTTTTCTTCTCCCCTCACTCCTTCGACGATACGAGATATACGCCCGGAGAAGAAGAACAATTGCGGAGTCTTCCTTATCGGGCCCTGAGCGGGCAAGTAATTTTCTGGTATGCGAAGAACGAAGACGATGAAATCATCGGGGCGAGTTGTATGGCCGAGAACGATCAGAAAACCGGCGGTTATAGCTGGGACTACGTCGTCGTGCACCGCGACTATCGTAGATGGGGCATCGCGGCTACTTTATTAGATCATATGCTCGGCTATTTGCGCGAGTCATCCGCCCGTTATCTAATGACGTATACGTGCAGTCTCCCGGAATATAAGGCAATCCGCAATCTATTCGAACGCAATGAATTTCAATTAATAGGCCGGTGTCCGGATTATTATTTCGAAGGGGAAGACAGGCTTATCTATTGGCGTCGCATCTCCTAATCAATACGGATCAAAGAAAGAGAGAATCCATGGACTTACAACGATGGTCGCGCCGGCTGGGAATCAAAGCGGAGGACCGGCGCAAGCTGTGGCTTATGGTGCCGGTATTCCTCTTATGCGGCATTGCCGAGGCTCTTAACTACAACGGATTCATGACGCTATTCAACCAAAGGTTCGGCAGCTCGAACTTACCATACGTATACATGGCCGAAGCCGTTATTCTGCCGATAGAAGCTTGGTTCATGACTTGGCTTGCAGGCAGGCTGTCGAAGCCTGGATTAATGCGAGCAATGTATGCCATCATGACGGGAATCGTCCTTCTGAACGCAATCATACTGATCGGTATGAGAGTGACCGGGGAAGATTTCCGATTTTATTATCCTTTTCTTTTCTTATCTTCGAGCTTCGTCGTTCGGCAACAAACGATCTTGCTATGGAGCTTGGCGGTAGATCTGTGTCCGACCCAGCAAGCGAAAAGGTTGATGCCGCTTTTCGTGGCGGCTGCCACTCTTGGCGGCATCGTAGCCGGATTGATAACGCAGATCGTCAGTCCTTGGTTCGGCCCGGATATCGTCTACGTGTTAGGTCCGGTGTTTCTCTTGATCGCGTCCGTGAATTATCGTAAAGCGATCGCGGTATACTTGGTTCCGCTGACTCTGAAATGGTCGGGAACCTCCGCCGAGGAAACGGAAACGTTGTCCTCGATGGATTATTTCCGGCGCACGCTGAAATCGCCGTTTCTTCTCGGAGTGCTGGGCATGATGACGATTATGCCTGCGCTCTACTTTCTCATGGAATTCATTTTCCTCAATACGGCACATACTTCTTATCCCGACGAGGCTGAATTCGGTCGCATATTCGGGATCGTAACTACCTTGCTGTTTACGATGGCTTTCCTGTTGCAACTAATATCGGGTAGGCTGATGGCTTGGCTTGGGGCAAGCAGCATGTTAACCGCCATCTCGGCCGTATATGTGGCATCCTTCGCGTTGGCATGGGCGTTAATCGGATCTCCGATCGTCATGGTTGCCGTTTCTAGCGGATACATGCTTACTTATTTACTCATTTATTATTCCGCGGAGCCCTCGTATCAGTTGTTCTATAAAATGCTTCCCCTTCAGCAGCGAGACGGTTTTCGTTTCGTAGCTCAAGGCATCGCGACGTTCATGGGAATCCTGCTCGGGGCGGGGCTTCAGTTCCTGCACACGGGACTTGGCTGGGGATTTCCCGCGTTGGCGGCGATCGGAACGGTCGGGGCTATCTTGTTATTCCTGCTCTCCTGGCTGGTACGCCAGCTATATATGAAGGAATTGGTTCAAAGCGTGCAGACGTTGGGATTGGCGGCGGACAAGGAATTGGCCGAATCCTACAAGGAATTTTACCGTAATACGAGAACGATGGGCTCCGTTCAAGCGATGCTTCGTCACGAAAGCGAAGAAGCCAGGGAGATCGCCCTTAATATTCTGGGAAGAAGCAAGGAAGCCCGGTTTATGCCGGAAATGCTGGCTATGATCGACGATGAAAGCGTACGGGTCAGGATCGCGGCATTGAAAGCAATCGACCTGTCTGCCGCAGATCTCTCCGCGATGGTTAAAGTCGCTTCCTTGCTGGAGGATCCGGACCAGGACGTTCGCAAAGAAGTCGTCCATAAGCTAGCCCAGATGAAGCATATGTCTTCCCAGGCATTTTTCTTTCTGCGTATGAAGCTGCTTGACCGTTCCCCCATGGTCGTGGCCGAAGCGGTCAAAGCGATGTATTTACTGGAGAGCGCGCAAAGCTATGAGGCCTGTTATGAAGTCATCGAGCAGATCTTAAAGGAAGGCGGAGAGCCGGCCATCTACGTTTGCCGAGTTATCGCGGAGCTTAACCTGGACCGATTCGCTGTGCAGGTCGAGAAGCTGCTGATGGATCCGCATCCTGCCGTTAAAGTCGCAGCAACGAGCTGCTTAGGGGTTCTCGGAAGAATGAAGGTCGTTCCCGTTCTGATCGAGCGATTGCCGACCGCGGACCAAGAATTGTTCAAAGCCACGACTCAAGCCTTGATCGATATGGGCAAGGGAGTCGTCGAAACTCTTAAAAACGGATTGCCGGACGCATCACCGAAAGTATGGCAAGCGTCGGTTACGGCGTTGGCCCAATTGCTAGAGGACGACGAGGTTCGGGGTTGGCTCGCCGAGCATGGAACAGCCAAGCTGGCGGACAATGCCATAACCGCCAAGCTGCCGGAATCCTTCCGCAAGTTGGAGAGGCCAGATCTGGCGGAGCTTGCGGAGATGAGACAGCGCGATTTGCAGCTGACGATCTATGCGGGCGTTTGGGCGATTCTGGAGAGGCTGACGGATGAGCAAGTCGTAACGGCCATACGCAGGGCGTTGGCTGACAAAGACGAGGAAACGCGCAGCGGCGGCTTGGAAGTGTTGGCGGAAGGCGTCGGCGAACGGAGATTGTCGCAACGTCTGGCCATGACTTGGCAAGCGGAAATCGAGAAATTAGAGGGATTAACGCTCGAAACCGCCCGCGATTTCGTTGCGAAGGCTGCCGAAACGACGGATGACTGGTGGCGGGAGATGGCCATGGAATTAAGGCGCGGCGAAGGGAGAACGGGTATGCAAGAAGAACAAGGAATGCTGGGTAGGCTGAATAAGGTCGTATTCCTCAAAAAAGTACCGTTTTTCGCCGATCTGTCGCTTGAGGAGCTTGGATTGATCGCGGGAGCGGCGACGGAGCAGAAATTCGCGGACGGCAGTTATTTGTTGAAGCGCGGCGAGGGAAATCCGGCCATGTATGTCGTCATTGAAGGAAACGTGGAGTTGACGAGCATTTCCGCGGCGGGCTGGGAAGGGACATTGGGAGTACTCGGAGGGGGAGACGTTTGCGGTGCCACGTCGGCTTTGGACGAATCTCCTTCTTCGGTAACCGCGCAGGCGTTCTTCGGCGACGTTCGGGTACTCGCGCTGCAGCGGGACGACGTCACCCGTCTCGTAAGGCTGTATCCCGAGATCGGAATCGGCTTGTTAAGAGCATCGTTGGCGCGAATTCGTTTATTGGAAGAGATGATGATGAAGATCGATTCCTAGAATCCTTTGCCTTAAAGCTTTAAATGACAGGAATTAGCCAATTGAACAGTATCGGAACCCGGCGAACTTTGAGAAAATGACCCGTAAACAATAGAAATGGTCATACGGAGGTTCGAATCGGCTATGAAAATTCAATTGACGAGCTACAATGGAAATATTCCGCGACGGACGGAAGAAATACAACCGGGAAAATCGATTTCATTCGAGGGAGCGGAGTGGAAGGTAGCGCTCACGGAGAATACCGTAACGCACGAAGGAAGCGAAGGGCCTTTCTTCGGAAAGGAGACGACTTATGTTTGCCGACTTCTTGCAGGAACCGCGATAAATTGCTCTTTCACCGTAAGCTTGTCTCAGGAGAGTTGGTCGGAAGATAACTATGTGCTGATTCCGGGTGCCGCGTATAACGGAAATCGTTTCTCGGCCAGATCCATGCCATATGCGCCATTGCTTAAGGATGCTAAGGATATCGGAGTAGACGTTCCGACGATCATCTCCGACGTTCAGCGATTAAACATAGCCGAAGGATCATCCAAGCTGGAGCAAACGACGCAGGACCCTTCGACACCTGCCGTGGCTTATTATTCTCCTTCCAGGCAGCGCGCGGTGCTTCTGTTCACGGAACAGAAGACGATCGCCGGACCGACGGGGTTGACGATAGAAGAGAACGACTCCCGTTCGGAGGCGGATATTCGGTTTACCGTTCCGGCCGTTCGTCTGACTTACCATGCGATGGTTCCAGAGCTTCCGCTGCCGGAAAACCTGCTGGACGTAGGCAAAGACTGGCAAGCCGGCGACGAGGTTTCGTTGAAGCTTCGTTGCTTCGAGCTCCCTTGCTCTTCGATAAGGGAGCTATTCGAGCATTTTGCAGAGCTGCGCAAGACGATGACGGGCCTTGTTCCTCTCGTGAATAGCATTCCGTTCTCCGAAACGTGGTCTATCCAGGAAAGCAAATATAACGCGCTGCAATGGGAGTCCGAGCGAGGCTATTATTCCGTCGGCATGAGGGAGAATCCGCATCAAGATTGGCAGCCCGGATGGGTCGGAGGGGCGATGTCCACGTTGCCGCTACTGTTCGAGGGAGGAGAATTGTCCCAAGAGCGCGCGCTGAGAACTCTGGACTTCTTGTTCTCCACGCAGACGTCTTCCGGGTTGTTCTACGGGGTCATGCATCAAGGGAAAGCATACGGAGACGGATTCGGCAATCCGAACACGGAGCATTGGCATCTCATTCGGAAGACCGCAGACGTCTTGTACTATCTGATGAAGCACTTTATTTTGCTGGAAAAGAAAGGCCTCGCTTCGAAAATAAAAACGGAATGGCTATCGGGAACTCGAAAGCTGGCTGATCGTTTTGTCGCGTTGTGGAACGAATACGGCCAATTCGGCCAGTTCGTCGACGTTCATTCGGGAGCCATCGTGGTCGGAGGATCTACTTCGGCGTCGACCGCTCCGGCAGGCTTGGCATTGGCGGGCAAGTATTTCGATCATGCCGCTTATCTGGATACGGCTAAGAAGTCGGCCGAACATTATTACGAGAGAGACGTGCTGTCGGGAATCACGACCGGCGGACCGGGAGAGATCTTGCAATGCCCGGACAGCGAATCTGCTTTCGGATTGCTGGAATCGTTCGTGGTATTGTACGAAACGACGGAGGAACGGCAGTGGTTGGACTACGCACGAGATATGGCGAAGCAGTGCGCTTCATGGTGCGTTTCCTACGACTTCGACTGGCCTGAGGGCTCCGAATTCGGAAGACTGGACATGCGCTCGGCAGGCTCGGTCATCGCCAACGTTCAGAACAAGCATAGCGCGCCGGGGATATGCACCTTGTCGGGAGACAGCTTGTTTAAGTTATATCGCGCTACCGGAGACGAGTTTTACTTGGAGTTGATTAGGGAGATCGCTCATAACTTGCCTCAGTACTTGTCTCGCGACGATCGGCCGATCGTCAGTTGGGACGACCAGATCTTAAATCCGGGAGTCATGTGCGAAAGGGTGAACATGAGCGACTGGGAGGGGAAGGACAAGGTCGGTGGCGTCTTTAACGGAACCTGCTGGTCGGAAGTGTCGAACATGTTGACTTACGTGGAGATCCCTGGGCTGTACGTGCTTAAGAATACCGGCTTCCTGTGCGCGATCGACCATATCGAAGCGAAGGTAACGTCGCTTGAGGCAAGCAGCATCGAAATCGAGATGCGAAATCCAACGCGGTATGCGGCGAAAGTGAAAGTGTTGGTTGAAACGTCGGAAGAAGCTGCCGAATCTCTGGGGCAAATGAGCTTGTACGGTTGTCCGGTCGTTGAATTGGCGCCGGGAGAAACCCGTCTTGTCACGTTCTAGTAGATTCATAGGGTTGACTTTGCGCGGGCGTTCCCGTATATTGGTCGGCAAAGCCTTGCTCATCGGCAGCGGGTGCGGAATGGAATCGGAGGAATTATAAGGCATGAGCGGAGCAGGACGGAATCGACAGCGCGGCGGCGCCCCTAAACAGTCCGGCCCTAAACAGGCCGGCGGCAACGACAGAAGCGGACGAAGAGAAAGAGCAGCCGGTCCGGGAAGAGGAACGGGATCCGCCGGGGGAGCGCCCAAGAAATATAACGATCGCGGCGGACCGCAAGGCGAACGCAAATCGGGACGAGAAAGGCCGGAATCGTTCAGAACGGCAACCGAGCGGGGACCAGTCTCCAAGCGGAGCGGGAGTGCGGGCATAGCGCAGCCATCGCCGAACAATCGGGGCGGAAACGTTAAGGCCGCAAGCGTAAGCGGAGGCCATCATTCTCTCCTGAGCATGGGGAAGATCAAAGGCGAATGGATGGAGTTCCGATTGCCCGACAATCTGGCTGGCGCGCCGATGTCCATTATCAGCAGGCATTTGCCATTGCCGCCTAAGTTCATTTCAAAGCTGATGCAGTCCAAAGGCTGCGTGTATCATGGATCGAGTCTTCGTCTGCACTTATTTCCTAAAGAAGGACGCGATTTTCCTTCCGATTGGATGGAACTGAACATCTTATACGAGGACGAATTCACTTTAATCGTGAACAAACCTGCCGGCATCGAGGTACATCCGAGCGAAAAGGGCCAACGCAAAACCTTGGCGCACGGAGTTGCCGCCTATTACGAGATGTCGGGCCAAGATATCCGTATTCGTCACGTGCATCGAATCGACAAGGATACGACCGGACCCGTATTGTACGCGAAGAACGAATTCGCGCATTATCAATACGATAAAGCGATGCGGGAGAAGTCGATCGAGCGGATTTACGTCGCACTGGCGGAAGGTTACGTGGAAGGAAATAAGGGCCGAATCGACAAGCCGATCGGGCAAGATCGCCATCATTCCACCCGTAGGCGCGTAAGCGACACGGGGGACCCGGCCGTGACGCACTTCGAAGTCATCGAAAGATTGTCTAATCATACGCTTGTAAGGCTTCGCTTGGAGACGGGACGCACGCATCAAATACGGGTTCATCTGTCTTCGATTAATCACCCTATCGCAGGGGACGGTCTGTACGGGGGCAAGCGCGCAGTTATTTCCAGGCAAGCGTTGCACGGAGAGCGCCTCATCTGGAACCACCCTTGGACCGGCGAGAAGCAGCAAGCGAACGCGCCGTTGCCGGACGATATCGCGCAAGCGCTGAACAAGCTCCGACGCAAGTAGGACTGACAGAACAAAAATTGCGGAGCGGCATTTGGAACAAACAAACGATAATCAAAGGGCTAGCCGAGCTAGCCCTTTTTTCGTTGTAGTCGTATGTTGTTGAATGCTTTTCTTTTATCTATAATCATAAGCAAACGAAAGGAGATGCGATCATGTTCGCTTCACATCGGAGAGATCGGATATTGGAGCTTCTTGTTCTCCATAAACAGGTTTTAGTGAAGGAATTGGCCATCGATTTCAACGTATCCGAGGGAACGCTCCGGACGGATTTAAGAATACTCGAAGAAGAGGGTTTACTCGAGAGGACTCATGGCGGAGCGATTCCCGTCAGAGGGAAAATATCCGATCGAGACCGAAGACAATCTTCCCGGAGCGAATTGAACTACGAGGAGAAGCGGGCCATCGGACGTCAAGCGGCCAAGCTCGTTTCCCGGGGCCAATGCGTCATTCTGGATGCCAGCTCCACGGTACTGGAATTGGCCAAAGAGTTGGCGGATTATGATTATCTGACGGTCGTCACGAATGGATTGGAAGCGGCGATGACGCTTAACCAGAATCCCCGGATCAACGTGATTCTGATCGGAGGCGTTCTGAGGGTCGGTTCGAAGACGATCGAGGGAGTTCTGGGCAGGAACATCCTGGAGGGCATCCACGCGGATTTGTTCTTTACGTCGGCGGAGGGCGTGAGCATGGAAGAAGGGATGACCGACTTCAGCCTGTACGAGGCGGAGCTCAAGAAATTGATGGCGTTGAATGCCCGCCAAACGATCGCTCTAGCGGATTACACCAAGCTAGGCAGGAGGTCGATCGCGACTTCCGTTCCTTTCTCGGATATCCATACTTTAATAACTGATTCGAAGGCGAACGGCGATTTTCTTAGGCAGATCAAAGGATCAGAGGTTGTCATAGCCGACAACAATTAACGATAAACGTTCATTCGCATGTAAACGAATGTGAACGCTAATAAAAGCATACAATCATTGACAAACGGTAACGTTCGATAGGAAAATGAAGGAGGAGCGAAAGAATAGGGAGGCCCGATACTGCGATGCTAGAGAACGCGGATGGCTACATCATAGATTTGGACGGTACCGTATATCGGGGACGGCAAGCGATCGACGGCGCCGCGGAGGCGATCGAAGCGATAAGATTGAAGAAGAAAAAAGTGGTTTTCTTGAGCAATCGAGGAAATTATTCAAGAAAAATGTGCCAAATGAAGCTCAAAGCGATGGGGATAGAAGCTTCCGAGCGGGAGATCGTGCTCACTTCTACCGTCACCGCGGAATACTTGAAAAGAACGGATCCTTTATGCAAAGCTTGGCTGCTCGGAGACGAAGGTCTTCGCGAAGAATTTCTTTCGCATGGCGTCGGGCTTGCCGATCGGCCGGAAGAAGCGAATTGGTTAGTCATTACGTTATTCGAGAAGCTTACTTACGCGGATCTGAATTCGGCTTTCCGCGCCGTTCGCCATGGAGCTAAAATCATAGCTACGAACGAAGACAAAACCTTTCCGGGAGACGATGGCGATTTCATCGACGTTGCCGGAATGATTGGAGCTATCGTGCATGCTACCGGGGAGAGCGTATCCGTCGTAATCGGGAAACCCTCGACTTTCATGTCGGACGCCGCCTTAGCGGCAATGGACCTGTCGGCCGAGAGATGTCTCATCATCGGCGACAGCTTGGCTTCGGACATCGCTCTTGGCAAACGTTCCGGTATCCGAACCGCTTTAGTGCTGAGCGGTTCTACGTCTAGGGAACAAGCCGAAGCTGCAACCGAGCGTCCGGATTTCATATGGGAATCGCTGTTGGATCTCAGAAGCATTCTTGCAGAGGAGGAAATGGATTGTCAGTTATCGAGCCCGTCGTAATCGAAGCAGGAGCTATACGGCAAGTCGCTCCCTATTTATCGGGGAGGAACGTCCATCGAGTATCGATCGTCGCGGATATCATTACATACGATATAATCGGACGTTCCCTTGGAAAGTCGATCGAAGCATCGGGCATTCAGATCCTCGTTACGGTAATCAACCCGGACAAGCAAGGAGACGTCATCGCCGACGAGGCATCGATCGTCCAATTGCTGCTTGACGTCAAAAGTCATTCCTCGGAAGTCGTCATAGCGGCAGGATCCGGAACGTTGCACGATATCGCCCGTTTCACGGCTTATGCCGCAGGGATACCGTTCGTGTCGGTTCCGACCGCACCGTCGGTGGACGGATTTAATTCCATCGGAGCTCCGTTGATCCTACGAGGAGAGAAGAAGACCATTACCGCGATCGGCCCTTCCGCTATCTTCGCGGATTTAGATATTTTAACGAAAGCGCCGGACGCCATGATCGCCGCCGGATTCGGAGATATGCTCGGGAAATATACGTCCTTGTTCGATTGGAAATACGGAAGCCTCGCTGGCGGGGAGCCTTATTCGGAAGCCGTAGCCGAACGGACTCGCAAAGCTTTGGAGCAATGCGTGAACAACAGCGATGAAATCGCGCGAAGAAGCGCCAAGGGCATCGAAATTCTGACGCGCGCGCTCATCGAGTCGGGATTCGCCATGCTTCAGTTCGGACAGTCCCATTCCGCATCAGGCTCCGAGCACCACTTGTCCCATTATTGGGAGATGGAATTCATGAAGTTAGGCCGTAGACAAATCCTGCACGGAGCCAAAGTCGGCGTAGCTTGCGCGGAAATCTCCCGGTTGTATCATGAATTGGCAATCGAATCTCCCGCTTTGTTCCCGGAAGAGCATCGTCAGACGTTGCTGGAGGAAATCCGCCGCATTCCGGACGAGCAAACGATCAGGTCGTTGATTCGCAAGCTCGGCGGGCCGGATACTCCGGAACGATTGGGAATCGACGCGGAGCTGTTAACCAGAAGCCTGCGCGAGGCCGATCGGATTCGTCCCAATAGACAAACCCTGTTAAAGAAATATAACGAGCAACGCAATGCTAACGTTTAAGCTTCGCAGTTCCGCAGTTCCGCAGTTCCGCAGTTCCGCAATTCCGCAGTTCTGCTTTTCCGCTTTCCGCAATTCCGCTATTCCGTATTTCGGCATTCCGGGTTGCGAACAAATAAGGCCGCGCAAGAGCGATTCGCTCCCGCGCGGCCTTATTTCTATTGAATTATGCTAGACGCGCCTGCATAAGGCTTCCGTCATCAAGTAAGAGATCGTCGCTTCCGCGCCGCAGTTAATATTCGGACCGAACGGGGTAAGCCCGTCGCAACAGCTGCCGTCCGCCGGATCGACGACCGGCACCCGATGGTCGTTCTCGCCGTAATACCAATCCCTGCATTGATCGCGAAGAGCCCGATAGTGCGCGGGATTCCCCGAGCTTAACCCCGATCGGCCTAAGACGGCCGGCCGTTCGAAGGTACCTCGCTCGGAATAAGAGTCGGCCGAGCTTTTGCTCCTTGCGCTGCCGACGAGCCGAGCGCTCTGATCCCGATCGGCCAGCTCGGTAGCCAGCGCCGCTTCTTCGAGCGCCAACGCCAGCTTGAACATCTCTAGCGGCTGCTGATCCCATAAGCTCACGTTGGTAGAATCCGAAGTGCACCAGCCATCGTTGCCTATAGGACGTAACCAACCTTCATCGGTGGACATGACTTCGAGCAAATAGGATAGGCTCTCCAAGCCGGTTCGCAACGTTTCCGGCTTCTGCGTATAACGATAAGTCCTAAGCATTGCCCATGGCAGTATTCCGTTGCTATAAGTCATCGCGGGTTCGAACCACCGCCAGTTGCCGTCCGTGAAATGACGAAAGGCGCCGTTCAATAACTGCTCCAGTCGATTCAGGTGATGCCTGATATCGCCTTCCATGTCGTGCGGAAGATCGATTTGTCCGTTCTTCGCGGCTCCGAGCAGATGGGCGCATGCAGCCATCGCGAAGGCTTGACCCCGGAGGGAATCGATTCGCGCCAGCGTCGGTAAAGAACGCTCGAAGATGACTCGGGCAGTTTCGCGATGAGGTCCTTCCAATCGGATCCATGCGTCGGCGCAGGCCCATAACGAGCGGCCTTGGCAATCGTGGGATACTTCCTCGGGCTCGAGCGTCCGGTCATAAGCGAAATTATTCAGAAACCAACCGTCGTTTTCTTGAGCCCATAACATGAAGGCCAAGTAAATATCGGCAAGTCTATTAAGCTCGCTTCGTTCTTCCGAATCCAAAGTTCCGGTAGGGAAGGACAACCACTCGGTTACGGTCCATAACGCGCGCGCGTTATCGTCGGTCGTATACCCTTCCCGTCGGCGCGGTATTCTTCCGAGAGCGTGTTCGAGTAAACCCGTGTCGTCCGTCAGGCGGCGCAAATGGGCGAAGGAAGGATGCGCCGTCCGACGGCTAATCTCGCCATTAACCGACATCGGCGATTTTGTCTCTCTGTTCCAAGATGATTTGTTGGAATAACCGCAGGTGTTGCGCCCCCACGTGCGGCCAATGCATGCTTCGCCCGATCTCCGAAATCACTCTTTCCCATTCGGTTAACATTCCGGGATAGGTAAACAGTTCGATTATTTTCGAGCTCCATGCGTCCGCGTCTCCGAACGGCAACAACATCTCGTCGTATCCCTGGACGAGATCCTTGGCATAGACGTACGGGGTAGAAAGGATAGGACGTCCCAATCCCGCCGCATAAGCCAACGTACCGCTAGTGATCTGACTCATTCCCGGATAAGGGGTGACGTAGAGGTCGCAAGCGGAGATCAACGATACCAATTGCTCTTCAGGGACGTAGGAATTAACCCACTGCACGTGATGCTCCAACCCGAGCTCCTTGATCATCGCCATTAATTCCTCGCGATAAGCCTCGCCTTCATGCTTGCGTACCTCGGGATGCGTTTGGCCCGCAATTACGTAGAGTAACTCCGGCACGGCATGCACGGCGGACGCCATAGCTTGCAGGATGAGCTCGATTCCTTTGCTTCGGCCGAGCAAGCCGAACGTGAATAGCACCTTGCGGTTTTCCCAGCCGGCTTCCCGACGAACTTTTATCCGATCGGCGCGGTTAGTCACGGGCGTTCCGTGCGGGATAAACGTGATTTTCTCCAGAGGCAACTCAAAGTTATCGTGCAGATAACCGATTCCTTTGCGGTTCATGACGAGCAGGTGGTCGCTCCATCGGGAGATTTCCTTTTGCACGTCCGAATAAGGGGCTACCGGATGCTCGAAAACGGTATGGAAGGTCGTCACGACCGGTTTTTTCACGCGGCGCAGGAAATCGATAATATGGGAACCGGCTTCTCCGCCGAAAATCCCGAATTCGTGCTGCAACGATACGATGTCTACCGAGCTTTGGTTAATCGCATCGGCTACTTTCCTGTAATCGTCCTGATCGGATTTAATAAGCGGAAGCATCCAAGGCTCCCGGTAATCCGCGCGTTCTTCCGGATTGCACAACGTGATAACGGGGTCGATCGAACGATTGCCCTTGGCATGAGTGATCGCTTCTCGCAAGTGATGGGTATAGGTAGCAAGTCCGCATTTCTTGGGAATATAAGTACTTACGTAAGCGATCTGGGGTAGACGGTTGTTCATCTGCTTTGCACCTCCATAATCCGATTGCATACCGCTTCGTGAAGAATGTGGGGACCGACCTGCATGCCCGATCCGAAAATACATTCGTTCAGTTGGGCTCCCGCCCTGATCTTGCAACGATCCCATAGAATGGAGTTGGCCAGGCGAACCTGATTGCCGATTCGGCTTCCTTTGCCGATGACCGCGTAAGGCCCGATAATCGCGCGGTCGCCGATCGTAACGTCATCTCCGATCATAACGGGAGGAACGAACAGAACGCCTTGACCGACGCGTACGTTGTTGCCCATCCAAATGCTTTTGTCCTCCATTTCTTTGCCGTCGATCGCAACGGGAAAGCGACGATCGAGCAAATCCCAATGGAGCTGGCGATAACGTTCCTTCGTTCCCATATCCATCCAATAACCGCCGATCGGATGTCCGTAGACGCCCTTGCCGTTCTCGATCAGGGAAGGGAAGGTTTCCTTCTCGATGGAGACCGATCTTCCGGACGGCACGTAATCGAGCGCGCTGCGCTCCATAATGTATATGCCGGCATTGATCCGATTTGACGGTGCTTCTTCTTTTTTAGGTTTTTCAACGAATCTGGTAATCTGGCCGTTATCGGATTGTTCGACGACTCCGTAGTGAGAAGGGTCCTCTACCTCCGTCAAACATATGGTCACCGCCCCGCCGTGGGCTTCGTGAAATTTCATGGCGGAAGCGAGATCGACTTGATGGATGATATCCGCGTTTACGACGATGAAGCGATCGCTTAACAGATGCTCGGCGTTCTTGATGGCGCCCGCCGTGCCCAACAATTCTTTTTCTACAGCGTAATCGATGCGCACTCCGTATTTGGAACCGTCGCCGAGATGGCTTTCGATCAGCTCGCGGTAATGTTTCACGGCAACGACGAATTCGTTAACGCCTTGTTCCTTGTAGTGTAGAAGCAAGTGCTCTAACCAAGGACGATTACCCACCAGGGCCATCGGCTTCGGAAGATGTTCCGTTAAGGGGCGTAACCTGGTTCCTAAACCGCCGGCGAGAAATAATGCTTTCATGATAGGATCAACCTCCGTTTAATTGATGTGTTCCCCTCAGGGTCAACTGACTACCATTAAACGTATTCGTCTAGTTTTCAATCACCTCCATGAAAAAAACGACGCCTCCCGGACCGCGAAAGCGTAGGGAAGCGTCTGTATCGGTTAGAGTTTCTTTTTCGGAAAAGTAGGCTGCAATGTTCTGTTGCGATCGGCAGATCGGCTTGCCCCGGATATGAAGCGGAAGGGAGGACAGATGGCTTATGCTAAAGCCTACTTTACCTTAAAAAGGAATTTACTGCAACTAATATCCATATGACTTGTCCCTAACTTTAGCTCATAAATTTTAGCATTAAGCCCTGCCGCGACGACCCGTGAAAAGAGAAACGATGAATAGAACCAAGAAGACGAAGAACAGGATTTTCGCGATTCCGGCGGCGGCGCTGACAAGTCCTCCGAATCCGAATATCGCTGCGACGATGGCGACGACCAGAAATATCAATGCCCAATGCAACATAGCAATTCCTCCTTAGATGAAGACCCGGCTTTCGCTTTCGCTTCGACCGAATCCCGTGTTAGTCCTTGGTTACCCCGCTCGTCGGCCAATGAATCTTTTCGCCGCGTTTGTTTCGGGACGTCTTCGCCATGGGTAAGGTTAGTTTACAACGATTTAAGAATAGTGGAGGGCTGCTTGTGGAAAACAACGATATCATGACATGGTGCATAGCGATTGCCGTCGTCGCGTTCGTCGTATTATGCGGGTTTTTGATTTCTTTAATGAAGACGGCGCAGCGATCGCTGGTGACCGCTCAATCCGCGTTGCAGGAAGTGAAGGAAACCGTCGAAGGACTGCAAGGCGAAGTCAAGAAATTGGCCGAGAACGTTAATGACGTCGCGGGCGACATCAGAGGTAAGCTGCAATCGACGGATCCCTTGTTCAGCGCCGTGCAGGACGTGGGCATCATGTTAAGCGAAGTGACCGGTACGGCAAGGGAAGCCGCTCACAGCTTTACGCATTCGATACGCAAGCAAGCCGCCTCCATGGAGAAAAAGGATATGACTCCTTCTTGGCTGCAGTGGGCGGCGATGGGTTCGCGGGTAGCCATGAGCATACAGAAGGGTTGGAAGCTGCACCAGCAAAAGGAGCAAGCTCAATCGTACGCGAAGGAGGACCTCTAACATGTTGATTTCATGGCTCATTCTGCTTTCTTCGATCGTGAACGGCGGAACGGCGCCGGCTGCGGCGGTTCCTGCGGCCGTGATCCAACCGACGAGTCCCCCGAAGCAATGGCAATTGGACGGAATTCAGCTGGGAGCAACCGCGCGGGAGGTTAAGGAGGCATGGGGCAGACCGACTGAAATAACGCCCGGCGATTGGTTGAACGAGTGCGATACGTGGATATACGACAAAGAAAAAAACGTCGGAATGTGCGACGGGATCGTCTCCTTCGTTCAAGTGACGGTAAACGCCAAAAAAGCCAACCTGGATGGCCAAGTGATTCCGATGGGAAACAAAGATTTACGGCAAGCGCTCGGCCGGCCGGAGTTCGAGGCGGATGACGGTTGGGGGATCGTGCATGGCGCCGAAGCTCTTAAAGTATTCGTCAACGAGAACGGAGATCCCGTTTCCTTGGATTTGTTCTCCGATCCTTGCAATTTGTAATAAAAATGACGATGATGCGCATGTTTCAGTAAATAGTATTAGGTTTAATAATAAGCATACAGAGAAGGCGAAAGAGGAGGAGAGAAAACATGAAAGCTTATGCTAAACTAGTAAATAACGGTCTGGAAGCGTTCGATGTCGTTAACGACCTGCATCGACAAGGCTTTACGGAAAAAGAAATATACGTTCTGGCGCACGAAAGCGATCAAACGAGCCGGATAGCCGAGGTAGCGGATACGAACAAGGTCGGCTTATCGGAAGAGGGCATGTTCGAAACGATTGCGAATTTGTTTCGAAATCGCGGAGACGTGTTGCGAAACAAAATCGAATCGATGGGTTTCGATTCTTACGAAGCGAGCATGTACGAGGCGGAATTGGATAACGGCAAAGTGCTGGTAATGGCTCGCCACTAAGCTCGGGAGCATATGGGAATAAGGAATGAGGACGTAAATACGTCGCTCATTCCTTATTCGCGTTTGTTGCTTGGGCTTAACGCGCGTAAACACGATTTCACGAGGAGATTAGATAAAGATGACCGTATTGATCGTGGACGACAACGCTATGAACGTCATGGTAATTCAAGAAATGCTGAAAAGGGCGGGATACGATGACTTTCGCGTGGCTTATTCCGCGGAAGAAATGTTCGAGTTGCTCAATAATCATGGAGAAGGCAACGCCATCGCGACTCCGAATATCGATCTTATCTTGCTAGATCTAATGATGCCTGCAATGGACGGGATCGAAGCCTGCCGCAGGCTGCAAGCAAATATTCGATTCAAGGATATTCCCGTGATCATGGTGACCGCGATCGGGGATTCGCGGAAGTTAGCTGAAGCGCTCGACGCGGGGGCAATAGATTTCGTGACGAAACCGATCAACAAGACGGAACTGCTCGCGAGAATTCGTTCGGCACTCAAGCTTAAACGCGAGCTGGATTGGCACAAAGAGCGGGATTCCCGGATGCGGCAGGAGCTTCTGCTCGCCCGCCAAGTGCAGGAATCCGTATTGCCGGACAAAATCGAGGAATCGAATTTACGCATTAAAGCTTATTTTCAAGCCTCGGAGGAATTAGCCGGGGATTTGTATGCATGGCATAAAATCGACGACAATCGTTGGGCGATCGCCGTTATCGATGCCATGGGACACGGAATATCATCGTCTCTCGTCAGTATGTTCATCGCTTCTATCTTGAAGGAGTCCATGAGAACGCTCTGGTCCCCTGACAAGGTTTTCGCGGAGATCAATCGTAGGCTAATGGGGCTTCAGTGGGAGAACGAATTGGTCCATTATTATTGTACGGGTATTTACGTCACGCTGGATTTGGAACGTCGCACGCTGGAATATGCCAATGCAGGGCATCCGGCGGGATTGCTATACAATGCCGAAGCGTCGCTTCCGGAGAGGCTTTCGGTTAGCTCCGCGCCTCTTGGCATGTTCGATTCTATGGAGATCGTTTCCAGAAGCATTTCGCTGTCGCCCGGCGATTCTTTGTATCTGTTTACGGACGGCATCTTAAGTCCGTTCCAAGGGGATGACGAAACACAGCTGGAACAGCTGGCATCCTTCCTGCATCAAGCCAGAGAAGACGAAGCCAGCATCGAACAATTAATCGTTATCAAGCCTTTAGACGGACGATCGGACGATCGGTGCTTGGTTAAAGTCGAAGTCATACCGAGAGGAGCGAAGCCGTGAAAATCAAGTCGAAATTGACGATCGGATTTACTTTATTGCTTTTGCTCTTGTTAGGCGTGACTTCGTTCGGTTACGAACGTTTAAGCCAAATGCATCATTCCATCAATCATTTCTACGACAACCGCTTCGAGAAGGTCACCGCGGCCCTAGCGGTAAGAGGGGAGATTAATTCCTCCGGTCGCGTGATGAACGATATCATGATCGGCGATCAGGATCCAAACGAAGGCGTCCAGGAAATTACGACAAGATTAACGACTGCGGCGGAGCAATTCAAGAATTTGCAGAATTTGGAGCTCAACAGCTCCGAACAGGAACAAATGAACGGTATCATGAAAACGGCCGAGGGTTACACGGCATCATTGAAACAATTTATCGAGCTTCTTCAAACAGGCAAAGTGGAAGAGGCTAAGAAATTATATGCGGACAAGCTCCGAAACGAGCAAAGGCAAGTCATCGATTCGATGGACGGGCTGGTGAAAACCCAGGAAATCGCCTTGAAAGAGGAAATGGAGCAATCGCAAAGCTTGTATGATCGGTCCGTCCGAATGGTGGCGATCTTTACGATCGTAGGTTTGCTGCTCGGGCTGGGAATCGTAGTTTGGGTTTTCCCGAGCATTACGAAAGGGCTTCATTTGTTGGGTCGGATGGCGGATCGGTTCGGCAAAGGCCGGCTTAAGGGGTTCGCGCGATTCGATATCAAGTCGCAGGATGAGCTCGGGCAATTGGCGCAGGTGTTCAAGCAAATCGCCCTCGACCTGCAGCTCAAGAATGAGCGGGAAGCCATGTTGTCCGAGGTTCAGAGAAGGCAAGGGCGATTGAACGAACAAATTGCCCGCGTGACGGAATTATTGCAGGAGGACTCCGACGTAAAGGTAGTCTCGCAGTCCTTTATTTCCGAATTCGCGCCGGTGCTCGGCGCTTCATACGGGCTTCTCTATCTAAACGATCCAGCCCCGGGAACGAAGAGATTGGAATTGAACGGCTCGTACGCGAAGTCGGGAGATGACGGGAGCGGGATGCTTTCGACGGCACCGCATTTCATTCATTCCGGAGAAGGACTGACGGGACAGAGCTATAGGGATGCGAAACCAATAGTGGTCGATGAAATGCCGCAAGGATACATGAAGGTGAGCTCGGGTCTCGGGGATGCTGAGCCTAAGGCGCTTATGATTCAACCGATACAGTACGGAAACACGGTTATCGGAGTCATCGAGCTAGCTTCATTAACGGGCTTCAGCCCGGAAAACCGCGAATTGCTCGAGGCACTAAGCGATAGGCTTGGAACGATTATCAACAATATGCGGTCTCGCCAGCGGGTAGAAGAATTGCTAAGGGAATCGCAGGCGATGACGGAAGAGCTTCAAGCCCAGTCGGAAGAACTCGTCAGCCAGCAGGAAGAGCTGCGGGAGACGAACGATATGCTGGAGAGCCAGCGGAACGAGTTGAAGAAGTCGGAGAATCGATTGCAGCAGCAACAGGAAGAGCTTGAGCACGCGAATCAAGAGCTGACGGTCAAGACTCAGGCATTGGAGCAACACGTCCAACAGGTCGAGAAGCAGAACAGCCAGATCGCGCAAGCCAATTCCGAGCTAGAGCGCCAAGCTATTCAATTGGCGTTGACCAGCAAATACAAGTCGGAGTTTCTGGCGAATATGTCCCATGAGCTGAGAACTCCGTTGAACAGCCTGCTTATTCTTTCCGAGTTTCTTGCCGAAAACAAAGAAGGGAACTTAACGGACAAGCAGCGCGAGTATATGCGCACGATACATTACTCGGGCAACGATCTTCTAAAGATGATCGATGAAATATTGGATTTATCCAAAGTGGATGCGGGGAAGATGGATATCCATCCGGAATGGACGGTTTTGGACGATATCGCTACGTTCCTAGACCATCTCTATACGCCGATGGCCGATTCGAAAAATCTGAAGCTTGTTCTGGAGCGTTCCGAAGATACTCCGGGAGCGATTTGGACGGATGGACATAGGCTCAAGCAGATCGTCCGAAACCTGCTATCCAATGCGATTAAATTTACCGATCAAGGTTCCGTCTCCGTCGAAATTCGCAAACCTAACGAGAACGAGCTACGTTCGAGCAACTGGAAGCGAGATGTTGATTATGTCGCGATAGCCGTTACCGATACGGGTATAGGCATCGCCAGCGACAAAAGCGAGCTTATTTTCGAAGCCTTCCAGCAAGCGGACGGTACGACCAGCCGGAAATACGGAGGTACGGGCCTTGGGCTTACGATCAGCAGGGAGCTTGCCCATCTGCTCGGCGGTTGGATTCACTTGGAGACGAAGGTTGACGAAGGGAGTACGTTCACTCTTGTCGTTCCCGAACGAATCCAAGATAACGCTCCAATTATGGAGGAGCTACAGGGGAACTACACCTCCAAGCTTACGGCCATTTCCTCGGAAACGACGGTAGCGGTTCAACCGGAAGTCAAGCCTGACGATGACCGCGCAACTCTGGCCAAGGAAGACAAGGTATTGCTTATCGTCGAGGACGACGTCAATTTCGCCAAGGTACTTCTTGAGATGGCTCATTCGCGAGGCTTTAAAGGGGTAATCGCCATTCAAGGCGACGAGGGGCTCGAATTAGCCAAATCCTTGAAACCGGATGCGGTCATCCTCGATATCCAATTACCCGTGACGGACGGATGGTCGGTTCTTATCGAACTGAAAGGCGATCCGCAGACTCGCCATATCCCCGTGCACGTGATTTCCGTCGTCGAACAATCCTCGCAAGGGCTGCGAATGGGAGCGATCGACCATCTTCAGAAGCCGGCAACCGGTGAACAACTGGACAAGGTGTTCCTCAAACTCGCGAAGGTGCTGGAGCGTAAGCCTAAACATCTGTTGCTTGTTGAGCAGCAGGAGGATATGCGCGATAGCCTGACTAAGCTGATCGTCTACGATGACGTTAACGTAATAGCCGTTCCGGATGCGGAAAGCGCATGGAACGAATTGCAAAAACTGTCCTACGATTGCATCGTATTGGACTCCAGCTTGCCGGACGGATCCGGAATCGATTTTCTGGATCGCATCCAACGCTCGGATGAGCTAAGGAAAATTCCGATTATCGTGCATGGAGGCAACGAGGAGAACGACGAAATCGTCACGAAAATGCGGCACTTCTCGGATTCCATTATTCTTAAGGACGTTAAGTCGCCGGAACGTCTGCTGGAAGAAACCGCGTTATTCCTGCATCGGGTGGAATCCGAGCTTCCGGAAGACAAGAGAAGTCTGCTGAGCAAGCTGCATCGACATGAAGCCACGTTCGACAGCAAACGAATATTACTCGTCGACGATGATGTCCGTAACGTATTCGCCTTATCGAGCGTGCTGGAACATAAAAACATGAAAGTCGTCTATGCGGAGAACGGCCTGGAAGCTTTAAGCAAGCTAGAGACGGAGACCGATATCGACCTGATCTTGATGGATATCATGATGCCCGAAATGGATGGGTACGAAGCGATGAAGCGGATAAGGGAAAATTCAGCATGGAACAAAATCCCGATTATCGCGTTGACTGCCAAAGCCATGAAGGACGATCGCAATAAATGCATCGAAGCCGGCGCTTCGGACTATATTACGAAGCCGGTGAATACGGATCAACTTCTATCCCTTATGAGAGTGTGGTTACATCGATGAGTAAGCATGAATCCTCGGAAGGCGAACTGGAGAAAATCGAAATCACCTTGTTGCTGGAAGGGATTTATCGCAGATACGGGTACGACTTTCGCAACTATTCCTATGCTTCGATCCGCCGGCGCATTTGGCACCGGATCAATCTGGAAGGACTGGCTAATGTTTCATTCCTGCAGGAACGGGTAATGCATGATTCGGATACTTTTCTCCGTCTGCTAGGAGATCTCGTCATTCCCGTAACGGAAATGTTTCGGGATCCCGACATGTTCCAAGCGTTCAGGAAGGAAGTCGTTCCGTTATTGCGGAATCTTCCCTATATTCGGATATGGCATGCAGGCTGCTCGACGGGCGAAGAAGTTCATTCAATGGCCATTATGCTCCATGAAGAGGGCCTGCTGGACAAAACTCGCATCTATGCGACAGACATCAACGAGAATGCCTTGCAAAGAGCCAAAGACGGGATCATTCCGATTAACAATATGAAGCTGTATACGAAGAACTATCAAGCATCCGGAGGAGCGCAATCATTTTCGGATTATTATGCTTCCGATCATGGAATCGTGATGCTGAAGCCTTATCTTCGAAACAATATCGTATTTGCTCGGCATAACCTGGTAACCGACCAATCTTTCAATGAATTTCACGTCATCATGTGTCGCAACGTCATGATTTATTTTAACGCTCAGCTTAGAGACCAAGTCCATCGGCTGTTCTACGAAAGCCTGGCGAAGCAAGGTTTTTTGATCGTCGGGGGCAAAGAATCCATCTCTTTCACGCCGGTGGCCGAACGATACGAAACCTGGAACGATCAGCAAAGGATATTCAGGAAAATTCGTTAATCGTAAGAAAGGAGGGGGCGAGTTGCCTGACGTCACACCCGTGTCGCTGCTCTTAGTGGACGACCACGTTGAAAATTTGCTCGTAATGGAAGCGACATTGGCGGGGGAAGGCTATCGCTTGGTTCGGGCAGACTCCGGAGAAGCCGCGCTGCGGTATTTGCTACGGGAAGATTTCGCGGTCATCGTCATGGACGTCCAAATGCCAGGGTTGGATGGGTTCGAAACCGCTCGGTTGATCAAAGCCAGGGAGAAGACGAGGGACACTCCGATTCTTTTTATATCGGCGACAAGCAGGGATACGGTTGATCAATTCGAAGGCTACTCCGCGGGGGCGATCGATTATTTAGTCAAACCGATTACTCCGTCGATCGTGAAGGCCAAGATAGCGGCTTTCGTAAGGCTGTATCAGAATAAACGCGAGCTGGAAGCGAAACGTAACGAGCTGCATGAACAGAAAGCGGAGCTTGAAGCGGTAAATATGGAGCTCTTAAGGGTAACCTACGATCTATCTACCGAGGAAGCCATATCCAGAATGATATTCGACACCTCGATCGACGGTATGTTTACCTTCGATGGAGCAGGAATCATTTTGTCGGTTAATCCTGCTATGGAGAGACTTTTCGGTTACCCCGCCGCGGATATGATCGGGGTCAATGCGGAACTGGTGCTTCCCAATCTAGCCGAAATGCGAAGGCCTAACCTTGCCGCTCTACAAGGTTCGGCAAGCGACGCACGGTATTTGACCGGACTCGTAAGCGAGATGGTCGCGGTTAGGAGAAACGGGGTTGCTTTCGAAGCGGAGATCCAATTGGGAGATTCCGTGATCAACCAACAACGTTTGTTCGCTTGCACCGTACGGGACATTACGGAGCGCAAAGGCACTCTTCGCCAGTTAACGGAGGCGAAGAACGCAGCCGAAAGGGCGTCTAGAGCCAAGAGCGAGTTCTTGGCCGTCATCAGTCATGAAATCCGCACGCCGATGAACGGATTGATCGGAATGAGCGAGTTGCTCCTAGAGTCTTCCGTTTCGGAAGAGCAAAGAGCCTTCCCGCAAGCGATTAGGGAGAATGCCGGTCGGTTGTTAACGATAATGAACGATATTTTGGAGTTTACCCAACTGGAGTCAGGCAAGCTGGAGCTTGACGTGCAGCCCTTCTCCGTACGGGAGACGATCGAATACGCGATGGCATCCTTCGAAGAGGAAGCCGGACAAAAATCGCTCGAGTGGAAATGCGAATTCGATTCGAGCGTTCCGGAATATATCGTTGGGGATCCCCTGCGATACAGGCAAATTCTGTCGCGGCTTATCGGAAACGCGGTGAAGTTCACCTCGCGAGGAGGCGTCGAAATCTCGGTGCGTGCGAAGAAGCCGGAGGTTGGGGACACCGACAAAATAGAACTGGAAACGTCGATCAAAGACACGGGCATAGGAATTCCCGAGGAGAAAAGAGAATTGTTGTTCTTGCCGTTCTCCCAGCTCGATTCGTCCCTCACTCGCAAATTCGGCGGGATGGGCATGGGTCTTGCGGTAAGCCATGCCCTTGCCAAAGCGATGGGCGGAGAAATCCGGTTGGAGAAGCAGGAAGGACCGGGGGCTCATTTTGTCTGCGCCATTTCGGTAGCTCCTTTCGATTGGTCGCCTACATTGCCCGCTTAACGGCGATTTCGTAAATGCAGGATAATCGATTCAAAGCGCTTCGTTCAGGGTATACCTATGTATATAAGCTCGCAGAGGGCAATACGTGAATGGAGGGTATAACATGGCGATATCTATCGGTATTTTCGAGAAGGAAGAGGATGTATTGGACGCTATTCGGCTGCTTCGCGAAGCGGGGGTCGATCAAGACGAGATCCGGGTGGTCGTGAATAACAGGGAAGGCGCTCCGATGCTGGCTTCAGACGGCAATGTTAACATAGAGGAGTTATACAGAATCGAATCGGCTCGCAGTCACGACGATGACGGGAGCTTCCCGCTCGGCGTCGCGCCTATCGCGGCGGGTTATCCGGTGGGCAGTACTTCCGTAAGCAGCTCGGGACCGTCCGGCGTCATTCTCGCCGGACTCGGTTCGGACGATGTTCCGGATAGCGAAAGAATCCTTCGGGCTATCGGAATTCCAAGCCAATCCGCGGAACGGTGCGGCCATGCGATCGAGAATGGGAAATACGTTCTCGTGTCTGATGCGGACTCGGATATTAGTTCTCAAAGTCTGCTTAAGCATGCCGGGGCTGATGTCTTGGGTTGACGAGTAAGAATAGGTTATTTCTCCATTCGCGGTCGAAGAATCCGGATTTAGTAACGAGATTGAATGAACAAAGCCCGTTCGTTTCCACCATTGGTTGTGGGAATGAGCGGGCTTCGTTTTGTTCCATCAAGTCTGGCTTGAAACGGTAACTGTCCTGTCGGGACGAACGATCGGCGCAACGGGATTATCCACGCCTAGAAGGCGGTCGCGGATGATCTCTGCACCAAGCATGCTGTATATGGTGCCATTGCCTCCATAACCCAAACAGTAGTGTTGACCGGGACGATCCGGATCTTCGCCGATCCACGGAAGCCCGTCTTCGGATTCTCCGAAGGTTGCGCACCATTCGTAACGGATTTCGGGGGTTAAGTCCGGGAACATGAGATGGAGCTCGGACATCAACCTCATCGACCGGCTATGAAGCTCCGATTCGGATAACACGGGCTGACGGATATTCTCGTCCAAGCCGCCGACGATGATGCGATTGTCCGTCGTCGTTCTTATGTAGAGGTAAGGTCTTTCCGTTTCCCACAGCAGAAAACGTTGATGCCATTCCGACAAGGAGGCAACAGGATCCGTGACGATGGCGTAAGAACGATTGATCTGCGCTTTGATCCATCGTCCGCCGGCTTGCTCCGGTACGTACCCGACCGCGTATATGACATGTTCCGTCTCGATCTCTCCCTCGGTCGTCTTAACGACATATCCGCTCGCGGATTTGTCGACGGATAACAACGCGGTTTTCTCGTGAATGGCCAAGCCGCTAAGAGCGGCTTCTTCCGCCAAAGCATGAACGAACAGAAAGGGATTTACCTCGGCGTCTCCTCGCGTTACTATGGCGGCTGCTTTGCGAAAAGGGAAATGAGCTGCGATTTGTTCTTCGTCCCACCATTCCGCGCTGAAACCATTTCCATGAAGCATATCGAATTCTTTTCGTAAAGAGGGTACATCCTTAGGCGTCGAGGCGTAATAGAGACTGCTTCGACGCTTGAAGTCGACTTCCCTCCGCAATCCCTCGGCGATGTTGTTTAGCTGCTCGGCCGCCTGTTTACAGGCTTTATAGAACCGTATGGCGTCGTCTTCGCCGATCTGATCGACGAATTCGCTTAACATTTTGTCATTGGAATATTGCAATAATCCCGTATTCGCCGAGGTGCTTCCGGACGCGATCGTATTTTGTTCGATCAAGACGGCGTCAATGCCGCTGCGCGCCAGCACATAGCCGCACATGACGCCCGACATGCCTCCGCCGACGATAACGGCACGCGTTTTCCCACGGGCTTTCAACGCGGGAAAACGGGTCGGATCGGGATAAGTGCTAGGCCAGAATAGAGATCCGAAATGTAGACTCATGCGCGGGGCACCTCTTCTTGGGAAATGAGAGCTTCCAAAGAGCTGAAAGCGCTAATGATTACGATTTACCCATTTCCGGGAATTATTCGTCGGATCGGGTTATTACGGTCTTACCACGACCCCTAAACCTTGAAACTTTTCGTCGACCTCCTCTTTTTCTGTTTCAAAGATCCGATAAACGGGTTATAACAAAATTAGAGTAGTTTCTAACAGACTCAAGAGAACGTCCATGGAATAGGAAGAAGGGAGATTGTTCATGGTTACAAATAAATTTACGCTCCGCACGGAAAATCGGGAAGGTCAAACGATCGTGTTCGTTGGAGGAGAGTTCGATCTGGAGGTCGCTACGCAGATGCGGGCGGCGATGGAACCGCTTATCGAGTTGGCCGATCGCAGATTGACCTTGAACCTGCAGGATCTGAAGTACATCGATAGCACGGGTATCGGAATTCTCATATCCGTCGTTAAAGCGCGACATGCGCGAAACGCCCCTTTCGACGTAGAGCACGTTCCGACCCATATACGCAAGCTGTTCGATATGACGGGGATCACCCCTTTTCTGGCTAAGGCGGAATAATTACACGTAGAGAGGAATGAGGAGAGACTCCCATGACAAAAGAAAGAAACGTATCGCTAACCGTGCCCGCATTACCGGAATACGTGGATCTGGTTCGTCTTGCATTGTATGGAATAGCAAGCAAAATGAAGTTTTCGTTCGAGGATATCGAGGATATGAAGGTGGCGGTTTCCGAGGCTTGCAATAATGCGGTGCTTCATGCTTACGGCGGGGAAGACGGCAAAATCGAAGTTCAGTTTTTGTCCGAAGCCGACGAGCTGTCCATTACGGTTCGGGATTTCGGCCGAAGCTTTACGCTGGCGGACAACAAGGAATCGCCTTCGCTGCACGGGAAGTCCATTGAAGAGATCCAGTCGGGCGGATTAGGTCTATACTTGATGCAGGCGCTTATGGACCGGGTGGAAGTCCAACATGAGGGCGGAACGAAGGTCGTATTAACGAAGAAACGGATGAAATCCGAAGAGACGGCATGAGCGTATCCCACTCCGCGCGTTTGCCCGACGACGCGATTGCGATATTGCTTGAATATCAGAAATCACTAAGCAACGAATTAGCGGACCAGCTCATTCGGAATTACGAGCCGATGGTGAAGATGGCCGCCAACAAGATGTCGCGTAACCGTCCGGATCTGTACGACGATTTATTCCAAGTGGGTCAGATGTCCCTTTTCCGGTTGCTCAAGCAGTTCGATCCGACGCTCGGAATGCCTTTCGAGCCTTATGCGATGAAGAGCATTATCGGGCACATGAAGAACTATCTAAGGGATAAGTCGTGGTACATTCAAGTTCCCCGGAGAATCAAGGAAAAGGGACTTGTAGTCCAGCAGGCTATCGACGAACTGATGAGCAAGCTGGAGCGGTCTCCGAATATCGATGAAATCGCCGCGTATCTAGGATTAGAGACGGAAGAGACGCTCGAAATACTGGCCGGTCGCGACCTATACCACTACGTCTCGTTAGACACGCCGATCTCCGATGACGATAATACGGCCGTTCTTGGCGAATTGATCGGTTCGCCGGCCGACGATTTCGCGGTATTGGAAAGAAAGCTGGACCTGCAAGAAGCGATGGAGCAGTTGAAGCCGGAAGAGCGCCAAGTGCTGATGCTGGTTTTCGAGAGCGGGCTGTCGCAACGTTCGATCGCCGACGAGCTCGGCGTGTCGCAGATGAGCATATCCCGCATTCAGAAGCGCGCGATCGATAAGCTGAAGGGCTTCATCCAGGATGCCGAGGAGATTTGAAAATAGGCCGCTTCGACCGTTTCATCCCTACCCAGTGTGTGTAATAACTCTTACCGGACGTTGTATATATCCGCAAAGGAGTTGGAGATCATGACGGTCAAATATCGGATCCCATGCTCGGAAAGCGACATTTTCGTATTGGAGAAGGAAGACGGGTTCCATCTCACGATCGGTTCCCGGGTAAATCCGCTCAGCTTCGGAAACAAGCTTGCCGAATACGTTTCGTTGGGTAGAGCAGTCGATGCGGCCGAAAAGTTCTGCAAGGTGTATACGTTAATCAAGGAATACGGTTATCACTTGGAGAGCTCGAACTTTCAGAAGGACGGAATGCAGTCGATCCCCGTGCCGGAGCTTCTAGACAAGGATATAAGCGTGGAAGACATGAGAGACATGCTCGACAAGAACGCCTTGCTGCACGAAGCCTGATTTGAAGACAAGACGATAAGAACGTTTAGCCGGTGTCCGAGCGGTCGGGCACCGGCTTTTTGATGCCTCATTACGAAGAAAAAAACCCCAATCCTAGATGAAGGATTGGGGTTTCCATACGGCAAGTTACTAGTCGGTCAGCGATTAACGACACGGCGATAAGAACACTAATATTGAATCGGATCGTTCACAAGCCCTTCGTCGTTGAGCTGTTGCTCGGTTTTCATTCGGTCCATGTCTTGGCCTAACCGCTTCATGTCGGAGAAGTCCTGAACCATCGAACCGTTCTTGGCGGTTTCGACCGACCTGGAAGGGATGGGCGACGAGGGCCTGCGATCCCCGCGATCGGGAGAATAGATTTGCGGGTCGGCGTTCCCTACCCGGGTTTTCAGCGCATACCACCGGTCCAGGGCGGCCGCTTGGACTTCCTCCGGCACTTCGCTGTCGGATACCCCTTCGAAGAACGAGGTCTCTCCGAATAAAGTCATTGATCCGTCCGATTCTTCGTACGGAATTTGGAAAACATAAACTCCATCGGATGAATCCAGCTCCGTCCGGTAGGTGGATTGGTGGACGAAGTCGCGAACGAACCCCGCTTGGGATAAGGATTCCTTAATCTTCAAGGCGGGGCCGGCAATGATCATCAATTGTTTGGATTTCATTCTGCATTCTCCTTTCATAATCAACATAAGCCAACCACCGGCTATCGTTCGCCGGCGGCGGCTCATCGTTGTCGCTTGCTGGAAAGAGGAATGGATAGTTAGTTGAATTTTTGCTCTTGCTTCGGTTCGTCCTTGGCCTCCGCCTTGTTCTCGTCTTTCCAAGACTGTACCTCGTCCTTGGCGGTGGATAGGGCCGAACGCGTCTTATCCATGATACCCGAAGCGTGTTGGCTCACCTGCTTGGCGATCTCCTGGGTTTTGTTGCCAGCGTCCGCTACCATTTGTTTGGTGCGATCTTGTACGGTAGCGTAACGGTCGCGAATGTCGCCGCGTAATTCGCGTCCCGATTTAGGAGCGAGAAGAAGGGCCGCCGTAGCGCCGATGACCCCACCGATTAGTGCACCTTTTAATGTTCCGCGTGATTCAGCCATTTGTCATTCCTCCTATATAGGTTCGATACGTCCATGATCTGAATTACCCGTATGGGGCAAAATGAAACGCACCCTTTCCAGAGGGCAGCGCTTTCGACTACAATAGGGACAGGAAAAAATGGCGGACAACAAGGCGAAAGCGAGGACGGACATGGATTTGAGACAGACTGCCGGATCTGGCCCGGTGCAATGGGGAACGAGCTCCGATCGTAACCGGGAGGATCGCCGGTGGAGACCGATCGATATCGTATTAGTACTTCTCCTAACTTTAATCTCGGCGTTGATGTCTTTCACCGACTTGGGAAACCGTTCGGCTCCGCAAACTTTCTGGAAGCCGGATAAGGCGGGGGATCACTTCACCGTCGACTTCGGGCAGCTAAGGACCGTCGACCGGATAAACCTGTACGAAGGTCCCGGAGCCAAAGGGGACACCAAGATCGAATGGTCGAAGGATGGTCAAACGTGGGAAACCTATCTAGAGGTCGAGCACAAGACGAACCGGGTGTTTACTTGGAAGCTGGACGAGAAAAAAGTAGAAGCTCGGTATATGAAATTTACGACGGTACGGACCGGTTATCGGTTGTACGAGGCGGGATTTTTCACTAATGGGGTAACTAGAGCTATTCCGGTCGTGAAGATCGAGGGGGAAGAAGACAATTCCCCGACGTCCGAAGGAAGCGGCTATGAAGTGTTCGACGAGCAAGATCTCGCGCCATACCGACCGGATTACCGCAACGGCATGTATTTCGACGAGATCTATCATGGACGCACCGCTTATGAATTCGTCGAGTTGATGGAGCCTTACGAGAATACGCATCCTCCGCTAGGCAAAGTGATTCTTGCCATCGGCGTGAAAATGTTCGATATGACTCCGTACGGTTGGCGCTTCATGGCGGCGGTATTCGGTACGTTGATGGTACCGATCTTCTATGCCGCGGCCAAAGGCATGTTCCAGCGGACGAGGTATGCATTCTTGGCCGCGCTGCTGCTCGTTCTCGAAGGCTTCCATCTCGTACATTCGCGTTCATCAAACGTAGACATAATCGGCGTGACCTTCACGATTCTTATGTTTTACGCGATGTATCGGTACGGCGAGACGGCATGGCGCAACGGAGGGTTCCGGCGAAGCTTCGGCTATTTGGCTCTCAGCGGCTTTTTCTTCGGTTGCGCGGCCGCCGTCAAATGGAATTATTTGTACGGGGGAGCCGGACTCGCGATCCTGCTTGCCTTCGCGCTTGCGCGCCGCTGGAGAGAAGGACGTTGGAGCGGTGACTTCGATTATGTCCGGCGTACCATACTAACGTTAATGGCATGCGTAATCCTGTTCGTGGCCGTACCGGTAGGCGTATACACCGCATCTTACGTGCCTTATCTTAAAGCGACTAAAACGGACGACAGCTACAAAGACCTGTGGCAGTATCAGAAAAATATGTACCATTACCATAAGGGCGTGAAGGAAAAACATCCTTACGCTTCGAAATGGTATACATGGCCGATAATGAAACGGCCGGTCTGGTATTACGGCGGCAAAGACTTGGAGAAGGGCGACGCCCAGAGCATCGCCGCAATCGGGAATCCCCTGATCTGGTGGGGGGGATTGCTCGCCTTGTTGGCGTCCTGGTGGCTCGGATGGCGGAGACGGGATCGAATCGTTCTGACTTTAGCCGTCGCTTATTTGTCCTTCTACGTACCGTGGATGGTAGCTCCGCGGAGCATAACGTTCTTATATCATTATTTTCCGATGGTACCGCTGCTCATTCTGTCCATCGTGTGGATGCTCCGCTGGTTCGAAGAACGCGGTTACTATAACCGCAGGATAACGTACGCGTTCGTAGCGGTAGCCGCGGGACTGTTCATCTGGTTTTATCCGATCTATACGGGGATGACCATCAGTCGGGTATGGATGAACGTTGCGATCCGTTGGTTGCCTAGCTGGGGCTTCTAAAGAAAGGAGGTTTATTCGTGCAGAAGTCGTGTTTTCTATCGGTGGTCGTTCCGATGTACAACGAGGAAGAGGTTATCGAAGTGACCTATCGCCGCTTGAAGGCGGTGTTGGATCAGTTGGGGGAAACGTACGAGATCGTATTCGTCAACGACGGCAGCCGGGACAGAACCGCGGATATCGTGCGGAGGCTGTGCGCCGCTGACCGTTCCGTTAAGCTCGTCGAGTTTTCTCGCAATTTCGGCCATCAGATCGCGGTAACCGCGGGGATGGATCATTCGGGCGGCAGAACCGTAGTGCTGATCGACGCGGATTTACAGGATCCTCCCGAGCTCATCGCCGATATGGTCGCTCGCTGGAGAGAGGGCTATGACGTCGTATACGGCAAGAGAATCGAACGCAAAGGCGAGTCGTGGTTCAAGAAGCTGACGGCTTCGATGTTCTATCGGCTGTTAAGGTCGATGACGTCCGTTAACATTCCGGTGGATACCGGAGATTTCCGCTTGATGGACCGAAAGGTATGCGACGCGCTCACTTCTATGAGGGAACGCAGCCGCTTCATTCGGGGCATGGTCAGTTGGGCGGGGTTTAAGCAAACGTCGGTGGATTACGTGAGGGAAGAGCGGTTCGCGGGAGAGACGAAGTATCCGCTTCGCAAAATGATCCGGTTATCGCTTGATGCGATGACCTCCTTCTCGACGAAGCCGCTCAAAATCGCCAGCGTGCTCGGATTCGTTTTGTCGGCTGTAGGATTCGTTTACTTATTCGTCGTTCTGTATCAGCATTTCTTCACCGAATCGACAACCCAAGGCTGGACTTCGTTGATCGCGATCAGCCTGCTTTTCCACGGCATTACTTTGTCGTTGCTAGGCGTATTGGGGGAATATATCGGACGGACGTACGAAGAGGCGAAAGGACGGCCGTTGTATCTGGTCGCCGAAGCGATCAATTTCTCGGAAGAAGCGGAAGCTTCCCGGTTACCGGGACATCGGGATGCGGAGAAGATTGGCGTAGGTACTCTGATATAATAGGCATGAAGTCAGAAGGCTGTGTTCGTATTAGGCGATAATCCAGACGGCGACGTCTGGATTTTTGCGGCTGTCGGGGCAACCGCAGCCAATGAGTGGATTTCAAAATTATAATTATTTACACGATAAGAACGAAGGAGTCGCAACGATATGACATTCACGAATTTACCTGCAGATATACCTTTAGTCGTTATGAACAGAGGCGGACGAACGGAAAACGTACACCGAGGACGGATAAGCGTCGTTTCATCCCTAGACGGAGAGATCATGCATTCGTGCGGAGATGCCATGGAACCCGCTTACGTACGATCGACTGCTAAGCCCATTCAAGCGATCGCGTCGCTGCTCGACGGCGCAGCGGAAGCTTACGGTTACGAAGCTCGGCATTTGGCTTTGCTGGCAGCCTCTCACAGAGGGAGCAGGGAGCAGATCGCCGCTTTGGAAGAAATCCTGAGATTGACCGGAATCGGCGAGCAATCGCTGGCGATTCAACCGACGCTGCCAGTTGGACGTCAATCGAGAGACGAGTACGTAACATCGGGCGGCAAGCCAAGGAAGTTATACCACACTTGCGCGGGCAAGCATCTGGGCGTACTGGCGTGGAGCAAGCTGAAGGGGTGGCCGCTAGAGGGATATATTCAACCGGATCACCCTGCGCAGCAAGAGATCGTTCGGAGGATTAAGCTTTGGGCGAACGCGGAAGGAGAGCAGGTCACGATCGGGAGAGACGGTTGCGGATTCCCGGTAGCCGCGATGCCTTTGTGGCGATTAGCCTTCATTTACGGGAGACTGGCGAGTCCGGAATTGGCAGAGGACGCCGAAGCCGGCGCGGCTGCACGGCGGGTAGCCGAAGCGATGAACGCAAACCCGCTCTTGGTAGAGGGACGCAATCGCCTGGCTAGCCTCTTGCTGTCCGATCCCAACATCGTCGCCAAGAGCGGAGCTCACGGCGTATTCGCTTTCGGATTGAAGAAGGAGCGGTTAGGGGTATCCATCGCGGTAACGGACGGAACCGAGATCGCATGGCCGCATATCGTCAAAGAGATATTGAAGCAGATCGGAGGCATTTCCGAAGAAACGGAACGGCTTCTCGAGAAGACGTTTCCGACGGAATTTCTCAACGACGCCAATGAAATCGCGGGGCGTTGGGATCCGGTTTTCAAGCTGTAACGTCAATCTTTCAACGATCTCCCGACGGCGACCCGGTAGTCGGTGGGCGACTGGTTGTACCAGCGGCGGAATTGCTTGGAGAAATAAAGCGAGTCTTGAATGCCGACGGACGAGGCGATTTGTTCTATCGTTAACTCCGGACGCTCGCGAAGCAGCCGGCGTCCGTGGTCCACCCTCAGCTTCGTAAGGAAGGTGACCGGGGATAGGCTCGTGCGATGCTTGAACAGACGAGACAGATAAGCACGGTTATACCCGAGCGCTTCCGCCATTCCTTCGATAGTGATCGGTTCGGCGTATTGGGTGGACAAGTAACCGACCGCTTGCCGGACAAGCTCGTCGCTATGGGAATCCGGCCGGATCGGGGAGGCGATCCCATCCGAAGCGGCCTCGTGCAGGCTGGCGAACAACAGGTGCAAATGACCGGAGGCCGTTAAGGAGGCGGAGCTGCCTCGCTCGCGGAAAGCTTCGAAGATCGAGCGGCAACGGTCTCCCGGACTCCGGTTTCCTCCCGAATGGACGATAGGCCTCTCCGTACCCAGTCCCGCTTCGGCAAGAAGCGATTCGGATTGGGTGCCGGCGAAGGCGACCCATCGGTACCTCCAGGGATCCTCTTCGTCGGACAGGTAATGAAAGAGCTGCCCCGGCTGGATGAGAAAGCTGTCTCCCGCGGTAAGCTTCGCTTCGAATTCCCCCGTGCGAAAGGTTCCGCTTCCGGAAATGACATGATGCAGCAAATAATAATCGACCACTTTAGGCCCTATGCGATGCTGGGGCCTTGTTTGGCTTTCCCCCGCGAATAGAACAGTTAACTCGCGCGCCTGAAAGCTGACGGGATTGGACGCGACACGGTACGTGGGCGTTCTGTTCATGACTGGGTTTCCTCCTGCAGGAAGCTGATTCCTCTTATCTTATCACGAAAGTCTAATGCAGTTCTTGGAGGAAAGTCACATTTCTCCATATTGAAAGCATATCACGCCATTTCTCATTCGCTCTCCTATTCGGTATACTAGGATCAAACGACGAACCTTCAAGGAGAGATGATATTCTAGATGGCACAGCTAACAGAGTTGAAACAGAAGTTCATCCTGCAATTCGGCGGCAACGAAGCCGACGTTCAAGCGTTTCTGGCGCCGGGCCGCGTCAATCTGATCGGCGAACATACGGATTACAACGGCGGTTCCGTGTTCCCCGCGGCGTTAACGTTCGGGACGACGCTGCTGATCGCTCCGAGAAACGATCGCAAGCTCGGCTTGGCCTCTACTAATTTTCCGGAGGCTTCCAAAGAAGTATCCTTAGATAACATCGCTTTCGCGGAAGAGGATGACTGGGCCAACTACCCGAAAGGCGTCGTCTGGGAGCTTGCCCAAAGAAACATTTCTCTAAGTCGCGGTTATAATCTTCTCTTTCACGGCGAAATTCCGAACGGAGCGGGTCTTTCCTCTTCTGCTTCAATCGAAGTCGTCACGGCTTACGCCTTCCTGACCTTGGAAGGCAAGCCGACGGACACCGTGCAGATCGCTCTGTGGTCCCAGCATGCGGAAAACGAATACATCGGCGTCAAATGCGGCATCATGGACCAATTCGCCGTGGCGAACGGCCGGAAAGACCACGCTATTTTACTAGATTGCGATACCTTGAAATACGAGCTGGTGCCCTTCAGATCCGGAGAGTACAAGCTAGTCATCGGCAACACGAACAAACGGCGCGGACTCGTGGATTCCAAATACAACGAACGCCGCTCCCAATGCGAACAAGCGGTGCGGGACTTGAAGCAGGCTTTCCCGGAGCTGACGTTGCTCGGACAATTGACGCTGGAGCAATATCAAGCGAACGAGCACCTTATTAAGGATGAAACCGTTCGCCGTCGCGCGCGCCACGTCGTGGAAGAAATCCATCGCGTCTCGCGCTCAATGGGAGTGCTGAGGGACAACGATCTAGCCGCTTTCGGCCAATTGATGAACGCTTCTCATGATTCCCTCAGGGATCTGTACGAAGTTACGGGAATCGAATTGGATACGATGGTCGACGCCGCTCGCGCCGTTCCGGGCGTACTAGGTTCCCGTATGACGGGGGCGGGCTTCGGAGGTTGCACGGTATCCCTCGTTCATCAAGATTCCGTGGAACGATTCATCGAGGAAGTCGGAAGCAAGTACGAAACGGCAACGGGATTGACGCCGGCATTCTACGTATGCGATATCGGGGACGGAGTACACCAACTGAAAGGGGAGGCATAAATCATGGCGGTACTTGTAACAGGCGGAGCGGGGTATATCGGGTCTCATGCGGTAGCGGCTTTATTGGAGCAAGGCGAGCAGGTCGTCATCGTCGATAATTTATATCAAGGTCACCGGAATGCCATTCTCGGAGGAAAGCTGTATGAAGGCGATCTGAGGGACGCTGATTTCCTCGCGAAGGTATTTCAGGAGAACGACATAGACGGAGTCATTCATTTTGCGGCGAATTCCTTGGTCGGCGAAAGCATGAAGGATCCGGGCAAATATTATCACAACAACGTTTACGGCACGTTATGCCTACTCGAGCAAATGCAGAAGGCCGGAGTATCCCGCATCGTGTTCTCTTCGACGGCTGCGACGTACGGCGAACCGGAACGAGTGCCGATCGACGAATTCGACCGCACTTTGCCTACCAATACCTACGGGGAAACGAAGCTGGCGATGGAGAAAATGATTCGCTGGTTCGACGTCGCCCACGGAATCAAGTTCGTCTCCCTGCGGTACTTTAACGCGGCGGGAGCGCACGAGTCCGGGAAGATCGGAGAGGACCATAGTCCGGAAACCCACCTCGTTCCGCTAGTGCTGCAAGTCGCTCTTGGCCAGCGCGAGCACATCTCGGTATTCGGCGACGATTACGACACGGAAGACGGAACCTGCATTCGCGATTACGTTCACGTCAGCGACTTGGCGGACGCCCACATCCTTGCTCTGGGAAGGCTGCGCAAAGGCGAGGACAGCGCGATCTACAACTTGGGCAGCGGCAACGGTTATTCCGTTAAGCAAGTCATCGACGTATCGCGTAAAGTTACGGGCCATTCGATTCCGGCCGCCATCGAGCCGCGCCGGGCGGGGGACCCTGCCGTATTGATCGCTTCTTCGGATCGTGCCCGCAAAGAGCTGGGATGGACTCCGCGCCGCGACAAGTTGGAGGATATCGTAACGAGCGCGTGGAACTGGCATCGCGAGAACCCGACGGGTTACGCGAAGTAATGGGAGGAGACGGCATGCAAGAAACGACATCATCGATCCCATCGGCCCCGACAGATCACATGCTGGCGATCCTGATCGAGAGACTGATCGCGTTCGCTCATCGCAATGGACTTATCGAAACCCTCGATGTAGATTCGGCGCGCAATTCCCTTCTGGATTTATTCGGCGTGAAGGAACCTGCGGAGGGCGTGCGAATTGAGGCGGATACGCTTCCCGATAGCCCGGTGCCTCTGCTTGAGCCGCTGTTGGACGCGGCGTTCTTCAGGGATTTAATGCCCGACGATACGCTGACGTACCGCGACTTGTTCGATGCGAGGATCATGGGCTTGCTCTTGGCGAGACCCTCGGAGACGGCGCGACAGTTCCAATCGATCTCGCAGCGGCAAGGTGTTGCCTATGCGACGGATTGGTTCTACAAGCTGAATATCGATTCCAACTATATTCGGATGGATCGTATTAAGAAGAACGGATATTGGAAACACCGTACACCGGACGGAGAGATCGAGATTACGGTGAATCTCTCCAAGCCGGAGAAGGATCCGCGGGAAATCGCATTGCTCAAGAAGCTGCCGCAATCCAGTTATCCGAAATGTTTGTTATGCAGGGAGAACGTCGGATATGCCGGACGTCCGGATCATCCCGCTCGTCAGAATCTACGTATTTTACCCTTGAGTCTGAACCAAGAGGATTGGTTCTTCCAATATTCGCCTTACGTCTACTACAACGAGCATAGCATTGTCTTCCGCGGCGAGCATGTTCCGATGAAAATATCGCCGACGACCTTCTCGAGGCTACTCGATTTCGTCGAGCAATTTCCGCACTATTTCATCGGCTCGAACGCGGACCTTCCGATCGTCGGAGGATCGATCCTGAACCACGACCATTTCCAAGCGGGACGCCACGTGTTCCCGATGGAGACGGCTCCCGTGCCGGAATGGCTGACCGGCGCCAACCAGCCCGACGTGAAGATCGGGTTGGTTCAGTGGCCGATGTCCGTGCTGCGCCTTCGTTCCGGCAATCGTCATGTGATTCTGGAGACGGCTGCCGAAGTGCTTGCCAAGTGGCGCGGATACAGCGACGAGTCCGCCGAGATCCTCGCCTTCAGCGAGAGGGAAGACGGCCGCGTCGAACACAATACGATTACGCCGATCGCCAGATTCAAGGATAACGGGATATACGAACTCGATTTGGTGCTTCGCAACAATCGTACGAGCGCGGAGCATCCGGATGGTATTTTCCACCCTCACCAGGAGCTCCACCATATTAAGAAGGAAAATATCGGTCTGATCGAAGTGATGGGACTCGCCGTATTGCCGGGAAGATTGCAAGCCGAACTGGGGCTGATCTCGGACATACTGACCGGACGAGCTCCTTATGACGAAGCGGAGATCGCTTCGCCGGAGCATCCGCTTAACAAACACGCGGATTGGATCTGGACGCTGGTCGACCTCTACGGCACGGATGGATCGGACGATGCCGTGCGCTTATTGCTCCAAGCCGACGTCGGGGACAAGTTCTACGCCGTTCTGCAGGATGCGGGCGTATACAAAGGAACAGAACCCGGACGCGCGGCATTCCGTCGTTTCCTGACCGATACGGGACTGGTGTAGGCGCCGGAAGACTGTTCATACAACCTTGAGAGGGCTCGACCTTAGAGCACGAGGAGACTTGGCAATTCATTAAAGGATTGGATTTGCGGAAATAGAAGCGGAGGAAGCGGTAGCTCTATTGCGACCTCTCGTTCAGTAAGATCCGGACTGAAAACAACCCGCCTACGGAATTCCCGAGGCGGGTTGTTGGCGTTATCTAGAGCTTAATGCAGAGAGTCGGAGACATCGCCGGGTTCCGCCAGCAGCTCGATCAGATGCCGGAATGCGGGACTTAGCCATTTTTTCTTGTGATGTACGATTTGGGTAAAGAAAGTGATGTCTGAATGATTAAACGGAAGGGTGACCAATCTTTGTTCGGTGAGTTCCCGTTTGACGGAAATATGAGGGAGAAGAGCGATTCCAAGGCCGAAGCCGACGCATTGCTTAATCGCTTCAAGAGTGCCGAATTCGCTATGAATATGATAGGCGATGCCATTCTGTTCTAGAAGACGTTCGAGCGCTGCGCGATAAGGACAGCCTAGTTGAGTCACGATTAGATTATGGCTGCCTAATTCTTGTACGCCGATCGCGTCCGCCGAGCAGAGCGGATGGAATGGGTTAGCGACAAGCACGAGCGGCTCCTGGCGTATGATGGTAGTTTCGATATCGTCGTCGACGATGGGGTGATCGATTAGGATGCCCATGTCCAGTATGCCCGATCTAATAGACTGCAGCATATCCGATCGGTCAAGCTCTTTTACCTGAAGGTTGAAGTCGGGGAAGCTTTGCAAGAAACGGTGGAGTAGCGGCGGCAAGTAAAATCCCATCAGCGATTCGATCGTTCCGATTTCAAGGTTTCCTTTGGCTTGTCTGGAGATCAGCCGTTTGGAGTCGTCGTATATTTCGAGAATCTTCTCGAACATGCCACGTAATTGCTCGCCGGCAGATGTAAGCCGCATAGTGCGTCCATAACGTTCGAATAGTACAACGCCGTATTCGTTTTCCAATTTCTGAATTTGCGCGGTGACGCTGGATTGCACGTAACCGAGGTTTTCTGCCGCTTTTGTGAAACTTTGACAGCGAGCGACTTCCAGGAACGATCTCAAGTAAATTAAATCCATGCCGTATCATCGCCCCTTCATGATACGAACAGCAGCGGTATTAGTGCAGACCCGAGAGCTTAGACAAGAGCAAGCCCAACCAAGTATGGCGTGAGGGAGTAGCCCTGACGTCCCTTGCGTCCACTAACCTTGATAAACGTATACCGCGTTCCTGCTGATCGCTTTCCCATATTTTATAGGTAGAGTATTCATGAATCAACATGTTTTTCGCCTCCTGCGCTTCTTTGTGAGAATAGCATAACAGTTGGGAGACAAAACCAGTTATTGAGCCTTTTTCATGTTAGGTATCAATATTTTCGATGGAAACGCAATCATTCTAGCTGCTCCGGTAATTACGGGAAGAAATGGGCAGAAGCATGTTGCTTGTCGCTATATAAATTGGTGGTGTCTGTCTCGTGGTAAGGTGTCACAGAAATGGGCGCTCGTCATAGTCGAAAAAATCGACTACGGAAAGGCGGCTCCTATGTTCCTAGAAGGCTATGCATGATACATGATCTTTGGGCGGATGAATGAACCGGAGAGAGTAATCGGACAATTGAAGAACAGCGGGGGATTGCGGCGTTTTCTGCTTCGAGTCTTGCCGAAAGGTGAGCTTGGAGGTTGGATGGCTCTAGATTGTCCGCAACCTGCTCAAAAAGCAGCATTAGACCAAAATCAAAGATGGCGATGCAAGGATAACCCTTGCACCGCCGTTTCTTTTACATGATTTATTATCTTGCAATAGCTTAACTACGCAATTTGCCAAGCTCGGAGACGAGCGCTTCGACTTCGCTGATGCTGAATCTGTCCTTGGATGCCACCATGTCGTAAATGTCTTTCAAATCTTCGTATTTCTCGTTCGTGAAGCTCGATGCTTGCATCGCCGCGCCTGTTGCCATGCGAAGTTTGGTTTTGATGGCCTCGATCATATATTCAACGTTTTCTTGTGTAGGTTGGTTTAAGTCCATTCTTCAACTTCCTCTCATTACGGATTAGGGATGCTGTTATTGTAACATATGCGAAAGACATGCCGCTCGGAAACAATTGACGGGAGACAGACTTAGCCGCCTAACGATGTCCGCCCATCGGGTCCATCTGTGGCATTCCTCAAGCGGGAGTGGTAACCTGAAGAAATAAGCAAGCGTTATTCGGAAGCGACGGGGAGGGCAATATGTTCGACCGCAACGTACAAGCAGCCGTTCGGGTGGACGCGAACGGATTAATAAGCTTTATGAGGGATATAGCTTCCGCTCACGCCAAGGAGGATTTGACCTTCCTCTGCATAGGCACGGACCGGTCGACGGGAGACTGTCTCGGACCATGGGTGGGAACTCTCCTAGAGGAACGAGGGTTTAGCAGGGTTATCGGAACGTTGCGGGAGCCTTGCGACGCGGATAAACTGCCCGGAATCGTGCCAAAATTGGCGGACATGGGTACAATTATAGCAGTAGATGCCTGCTTGGGCCGGCCCGAGAATGTAGGAGCGTACCTCGTCAGGCAAGGTCCCCTCGTTCCCGCGCAATCGGTGAACGGAGGATTCGGCGCCATAGGCGCTTACAGCATCGCGGCCGTCGTGAACGCGACCAGCTTGAAGCCTTATTGGACGCTGCAGTCTACTTCTCTATATAGCGTAATGGCAATGGCTAAAGAAATAGCGGATGCAATCGTAGTCCAGTGGCAGGCATAATTCCAACCAATTAAAGGAGTGTAAAGCGGATGAAAAGCATCAAGCTATCTAACGGAAGAACAATCGCTTATTCGGAGGCTGGCAGCGGCCAACCTATTGTCGTCCTTCACGGATATTGCGGAAGCCATCGCTATTGGGACGAAGTCGTCCCCTTGCTTGCTTCCCGAGGACGCGTAATTGCTCCGGACTTAAGAGGACATGGCGAATCATCGACGGGCGAAGGCATCTATTCCATGGAAGCGTTAGCGGATGATATAGCGGCGCTTCTAGACGAGCTCGAGATTCCTAAAGCGAATCTCTTCGGACATTCGTTGGGAGGATATGCGGCTTTAGCGTTCGCGGAAAAGTACGAAGAGCGGCTAGCGGCGTTCGGATTGGTGCATTCGACCACTTATCCGGACAGCGAGCCCGCGCAAGCTAATCGGCTTAAAGCGGCCGAGACGATCCGGGCGGAAGGAGTCGCGGCCTTCGTGGAAGGTTTGATCCCCAAGCTATTCGCTCCGGATCACAGAGCGAGCATGCCCGAGAAATTGAAGAAAGCCATAGAAATAGGGTACGAAACATCGCCGGATGGTGCCATCGGATGCGCTCTCGGAATGAGAGAACGACCGGACCGGACTGCGGTTCTCGAAAGCTTGAAGGTTCCCGTGCTGCTTCTAGCCGGGGAGCTTGACGAAGTGATCCCGCCGGAGAAAAGGTTCCCGGTTACCAAAGACAACGTAACCCAAATTCTGCTTCCAAACGTCGCGCATATGGGAATGGTAGAAGATCCCAAAGCATTCGCCGACGCCATCCATTTATTTCTGGACGACAGTCGGGGGTGAATTCATGTTTGAACGCGATTATCTAGTCCGCCTGCTGACGCAAGCGGGACTCATGATCGGCAAAGCCATGCAGCTTCGCCAGCAGCAGAAGCAGAAGGAAGCGTTGGGTTTGATCGATGAATTTCTAGGTAAGGAGCTGCGCTTGCGCTCGCGCCTCGCGATGGGTTTATCGGATGAAGATTTGTTGGCCATGCTGAAGGTCACGGGCAGCCCGAACGCGGAATCGGTCGCCGTTGTGGCGGCAGTGCTGCAACAGGAGGCCGAACTGCTCGCGGACTTGGGGGAGGAAGATGAAAGCTTTCCGAGATTCGCCAAGGCGCTGAGGTTAAATCTTTATCTGATTAGAAACGATATGGAAGTAGAGGGCTGGGACATCAGAGGCCGCGTCGGCGAGCTCATAACGGCGTTATCCGTATACGAGATGGATGCCCAAACGAAACAAGCCTTGTGGCCGTGGTACGAATTTAACGGCCAACTGGCCGATGCGGAAAATATGTTATATGAGCTAGTGGAAGAAGATAACGTATCGGCAGAGGAAGGCGGCGCTTTCTATGAAAGATTGTCCGCGCATGCCGATTCTGACCTGGAGGCGGGCGGATTGCCGCGCGACGAGCTAGAAGAAGGACGCAGGCAATGGGCTGCGTTAATGAAGGAGAGTGCGAAATGAACGGCAAGGCGCAACCCGAGGAATGGCTAGCGTTTTTGAGCGAAATCGAAATGGAAGGCCGGCTTCTGCAAGCTTCGTTCAGTTCTCCGAGACGTAAAGACGAGGAGACTTCCCGCAAACTGACCGTACGTCCGATCAAGCTTAAGACAGGGATATTCTATCAATTCGAACGTCAGATTAATAATAAAGTTTTTCACGATAACGTTGCTCCGGACAAGCTGAAGCAACAACTGCAAGAAACGATGGAACAATATAAGCAAGCCTTGTTCAAGACTCCGGATGCCGACGTGCAAATTCTGGCGAACAAGAAGGGGGCTCTATCCCTTATTTCTCGAACGAAAGAAACGAAGAGGGAAGCCGTCCCGCAAGCGCATAATCGCAGCAAGACGTACGTACTGCCCGATGGGGAACCCGTACCTTTTTTAATCGAACTCGGGGTCATGACGCCCGAGGGCCGCGTCATGAAAGCGAAGTACGACAAGTTCCGGCAGATCAACCGGTTTCTCGAAATGGTATCCGACGTGATCGCAGATCTACCGCGCGGCAGGAAATTAACCATCGTCGATTTCGGATGCGGAAAGTCTTACCTTACCTTTGCCTTATATCACCTGCTCGCGATCAAAGAGCAGCTTCCCGTTCGAATTATCGGGTTGGATCTCAAGCAGGATGTCATAGAAACGTGTTCAAGACTCGCCGCCCAGCTGAAATGGAACGACCTTACCTTCTCCGTGGGGGATATTTCGAACTACGAGGGGCATGACTCGGTCGACATGGTCGTCACTCTGCACGCTTGCGATACGGCAACGGATGCGGCTCTGCTGAAAGCGATCGGTTGGAATGCGAGCGTTATTTTGTCGGTTCCCTGCTGCCAGCACGAGTTGTTCAAACAAATCTCCCAGCCTGTACTCAAGCCTTTGCTTAAGCACGGCATTCTTAAGGAGCGATTTACGGCGTTGGTTACGGATGCCATTCGGGCGAATCTATTGGAGCTTGCCGGATATCGGACGCAATTGCTCGAATTCATAGATTTGGAGCATACTCCCAAAAATATTCTCATACGGGCCGTAAAAGGAACGAAATCGGATTTGGAAGACATAAAACGTGAATACGAACAGTTTAGGGACTTTCTGTCAGTATCCCCTTTTATGGAAATAAAATGGGAGTGAGTATGTCTAAAGTCACAAAAAAGAAGGTTAAAAGTCCTTGTTTTTTCCTAAAAAACGCATATAAATTGGTTTATTATCGGTAATACTGTTGTCGGAAAAAGAAGCGATATGGTAAAATAAAACATGCTTCTCCAATTTATAAGAATATAGCCCTTTAGTGAAAAGGTGAATGTGTTGGGATTTCAATGGACGGACTTTATTCTTTTCGTGGTGCTTTTTGTCCTGTTCGTCAGTGTAATCGCTTTTAATAGAATAACCCAAACGCATAAAGTGTATTTGGCCTTTCATTTTATCATGATGATGTGGCCGCTTGGCCAATTCTCCGTCAAGATGACGGACTTGCCCGATATTCAATTGCTCTTCATCAACATGTCGTTCTTGGCAATGGGAATGTTGGGGCCAGGATGGCTGGTATTCGTTTTTTTCTTGACGGGAAGAGCGGAGCAGTTAAAGGTAGGGCGGTTATTGGTATATATTTTACCGGCGGCTTTGTGCGTAGGCGGAGCCTTATGGAATCCGAATCATCTATTCATGTCTCCGATTAACGGAAGCTATCTAGATCGAGTTTACGGACCGTTGTTTTGGTTGCTCGTCCTCATCCAATTTGCCTACTTTTTTACCGCGTTGATGAACATGTTCCATGCCCTAAAGACGGTAAGCTCAGTCAATCAAAGGAAGCAGCTTGCAACCGCTTTAATCGGAATGTTCGTTTTGACGGGGTTTGGGCTTATGGACATACTCGTTAATGTGTTATTGGAGCAATGGCTTCCCGTTATACCCGGTTTACTTGCCTTGGGCATATTGCTTTCCGACCTTTGCTTTGTCATAGCTATCTATCGATTCGGAATGTTCGATATATTGAGCATGGCGCAGAGGGATATTTTCGAACATATGACTACCGGCATTATCGTAGTGGACGAGAACGGCAAAGTACTCGAGGTAAACAGGGGAGCATCGCCCTTCATACAGTCCGCCAAAGGCGATAACTTCGAAATGGAGAAGTTCTTGGCTCCGTTGCAGGCTCAAGGAGAGACGTACGAGTTTCTCTACCGGTATATTCATCATCCCTACGAGAGAATACAAATGGAGTTTTCCCTGCAGGAGACCGCGGGGCGTCACGTATCCATTCAAATTTCCCCGGTTCTCGACGACCGGAAAACCTTGTTAGGTCGCATCATTACGTTCCATGACGTATCGGAGCTTCGCAAGCTGGTCATGGAAATGAACCGGAAGAACGAAGCGCTGCACGAGCGGAATTTGGAATTGATCACGATTCAGGAAGAACTGTTCAGAGTGAATCAGAAGCTTGAGCAAATGGCTATTACGGACGGGTTGACAGGTTGCTTTAACAGAAGGTACTTGATGCAACAACTGGAGCATGAAGTCCTGTTGAATATGCGATACCAGATTCCGTTCGCCATTTTCTTGTTCGATATCGATCATTTCAAGCAAATTAATGATCAATACGGACATCTGGTCGGAGATGAAGTTATCAGAAGCACGGCGGACATCGTCCGCACGAAGCTGCGGAGGACGGACATCCTGGCAAGATACGGCGGAGAAGAATTCACGATCTACTTGCCGCATACGAACCGGGAGCAAGCGGAACTGTTAGCAGAGAGAATTATGCTTGCCGTCGGAGACAATTGGGTGGATACGGGCTCGGAGAAGGTACATGTGACGATCAGCATGGGCGTTCTCTCGGAATCGAGCGAAGAGCTGAGCTTCGAGGATCCGAAGGAATATTTGCGCGAGGTATTCTCGGGTGCCGATTCCGCGCTATATAGAGCCAAGAACGAGGGACGGAATCGAGTCGTCATGGCGCGTTAAGAGAAAACAAGTTACGCTTCATAGCATTATATGGTACAATCGATGCAAAGATTTATGTTATCCGATCAGGGCAAACTTGCTGAAAAGCAAGGACGCAAAGCCATAGGGTCTAATGTTCGCAAGAACGATGACAGCCTGGCTGCCACTAGTCCCCAACGGGATGAATAAGGCGAAACAGGCTGCTTCCTATAGTCGGAGGCGCCTTTTTTTTATAGTCATTTTAGAAGTAGCGGAAGGGTGGTTTGGCGGGCATGGCACAAGCCGGAGATAATAAATCGCAGATGTCAGAGTTGGAGAAGGAATTGCTTCCGTTAAATGTGTTGCTGCACTGCCGAACCGTCGTCGAAGGCAAGAACGTATTAACGACAGGCGTCTTGACCCATCTTGAAGGAGAACTATTCGAAGTCGAGATTCATGAGTACGAGCAGTTCGAGCTCGGCGAGACGGTCAAACTCACGATTTATTCGCCCGCGGGCATACAATCCATGCCGTCTATCGTATTCGCGAAATACGAAGGCGCCATCGCGTTGCTGCAGCCGCCCGATTTGCAAAAGCGATTCAAGGAACGGCGCGAGCATCCCAGGGTGGAAATCAGCGGCAATGCCCGGATTGTACGCGTACTGAACGATAACGGAGAAGATTTGCCTTACGAAGAAGGAGCGGAATTAACGGTTCACGATATCAGTTTATCGGGCATCAGTTTCTCCGGGAAGGACGCTCCGTATTTCGCGGCGAATTCGAAGCTGAAGGTAACGGTAAATATAGGAGTAGGCTTTAGTTGCGAAATCGAAATCGTCAGACGCGAACTTCAGGAGAATATGGCCTATTTCGGGGCCAAGATGCAGGTGCTGGAGCCGGAAATGCTCAGACCGCTTAGGGCATTGATATTGAGGCAGCAAGTAGAGATGAATGCGCAAGCAAGACGTGATATAGGAGCTAAGAAAAGCTTTAACGGAAAATAGAACAAAGAAATAGGCGGTTAATCGGACAGGCCGGCACGATGAGGCCTGTTTTTTTGTTTGAATCAGTAAAATGGACGAGGCGATGGGAGCTTGTACGTGATGACAATCTCTGCGATCACATACATTGAAGCAAAAGCGACAAAGGAGTGATTTCATGGCTGTTCATCGTCCAAAACCATTGCTAGGCGACACTAACAAATCCCGAATTATCCGGGAGAAAATATCCGCCCGCGCCTGCAAAGTCGGCGTCAATAATCCAACTTTCCCCCGTCTTACCGTCATATGGGTTCAGAATAACGGAGTGCCGTTCGATACGACCGGGTTTTTCGCCCGCCTTACGAGAGGTACTACTATCGTCTCGACGGCAAGCTTCGATCGCTTCGGAGTCGTCCGTTTCAATAACGTCCGGACGTTGACTAACGTATCGTACAATTTACGCGTGTTCACTGCCAACGGGATCTTATTCCGTACGCGTTTCATCCCGGCAGGAGTGGAAACCTTCGCGATCATAGGGTAAAGCGTAGCAGACCCGTGCAAGTCGTTATCAGACAACGGATGCCAAAAAAGGAGACCGCCTACGGGCGTCGTCTCCTTTTTGGCATCCGTTGCGATGGAGCATTGCCGTCTACCCGCCGAAAGCATCGCGGAAGGCATGCATAAGTTTGATTCGATCCACATTCCACAACAAAGCGATTTCCTCGCTGATTTCTTCGTCCCACCAGTCGGCCAACAACTTGCGGTTACTCCGGTTTTCCACGATCCACATGAGATTTCCGATGACCCGTTTCACGTAAAGATCTTCGGCTTGTTGGACCAATGGGGCGGGGACGTGCTGCTTAAGTCTTTTTACGGTTCGATACAGTTCGTTGCCGCAAGCCCTGCGAATGCTTCGCGGGGATGGAAGCGGAGACGAATGTTTCTCTTGAAACATCTTCATCTGGCTTCACCAAACCTCTCTCCCATACCCTATGCATGGAAGAGAGAAGAGGTCACTGCACGTAGAGATATCCGACCATGGGTCCGCCGCTGTTCGCATCTCCGTGAGTTTGACAAATGATCGGATAAATTCCGGCTTCTTTAGGCGTGAAGCGGACAACCGTTGTTTTGCCCTTGTTGATGTTGCCGGAGATGTTCAGGCCTTCGATGACGAAGGGATGGGACTGGCCGTTAATGCCGGAGATGCGAAGCTCGACGAGCTCGCCTTTCTTGGCAATGACCGTACCCGGGTTAAAGACGTACGATTCAAGCTCTTTGCCGCTGTCCGAAATTGACTTGAATTCCCCCGTAACCATTTGGAGAACCCTTGGACTGTCTCCTGCGGGCGCCAACGCGGGCTTGGACTGTTGCCAGCCGATATAAGCGCCGGCCAAGATGACGACAGCCGCGATAACCGTGTACAACTGGATCTTTTTCCGGTTAAGAATTACGATTTTGCTCATTCCGCTCTCTCCTCTTCAACTTTGTCCACCTATCGCAGTGTATGCATGGGCCCGTCCGGTCATGACAAGCCTGCGACGATTTTGTAAGAGTACCGTATTACTGGAAGAAAGAGGCCGCGTTGTGCTAGAATAGAGACGGTTATCGAACACATCGAAGCAGCTTTACTCGGGAAAGAAAGTAGGTTTATTTATGATGGATACGCTGCACGAATGGTTGGCTCAAATTCTAGTATGGATAGAGAGTTTAGGTTATTGGGGCATTATTATCGGTCTTGCCATCGAAGTCATTCCGAGCGAAATCGTGCTTGGCTATGCAGGCTATCTCGTCCATCAAGACATCATTTCTTTTCCGGTGGCCGTCATTTGCGGAGTCATCGGAGCGATCTTGCAACAGTGGCTTTTGTACGCGATCGGTCGCTATGGAGGCAGGCCGTTCCTGGATCGGTTCGGCAAGTACTTACACCTGAAGTCCAAACATATCGACATCGCGGAAAGATGGTTCGAGAAATACGGACCCATGATCGTTTTCACCGGACGTTTCGTACCGGTCATGAGGCAAGTGGTATCCATTCCCGCTGGAATGGCGAGGATGAATTTGTGGAAGTTTACTTGGCTAACGATTCTGGCTTCGATTCCATGGTCTATTCTATTCGTATGGCTGGGCTCGTCTTTGGGCGATAATTGGGATACAGTTGGCGAAGAAGCCGCTCCTCTTATCAAATGGATTCTTTGGGCAGCAATCGCTTTGTTAATCGTTTTTTTCATAAATCAATATTTGCGAAGAAGACGCAAAACCAACTAAAATAAACAGTAGATCCGATTATGAGAGGGGTTATAAGAACGATGAGCCAATTAATCGCGACAAAGTTAAATAAGGGCATTACTCCGCGTCAATTCGTAGACGGCATGACGAAGAACCAAGACACTTTCAAGTCATGGCAAGACCGTTTTCAATGGAACGATCCCGAATTGGAAGAGTTCTACGAATCCTTGAACAACCGCGACGATCTTCGTTGCATGATCCTGATGGCGGATTGGTGCGGAGACGTGGTGCGTAATATTCCGGTCGTATTCCATGCGATGGAGAAAGCGGGAATTCCGACGGAAGTGTTGATCATGGAAGAGAATTTAGATCTTATGGATGAGCACCTGACAATGGGCGGCCGCGCGATACCGGTCGTGTTGTTCATAGATACGGGAGGACATCTTCTGGGCAAATGGGGAGCGCGTCCTAAGCATGTTCAGGAAGTTATGATCGCTTTTAAAGCTGCCAACCCGGATAGGGAAGCGCCCGATTACCAAGAAAATATCAAGGTTGCCAGAGAAGAAATGGGACGACGTTACGGAGAGGATACCGGCTATCAGACCATTATTTTGCAGGAAATTCGCGAAATTCTGTCTGGGGTTTGAGGAAAACGCCGATGCTGACATTTCAAAGTTACTCCTTGGGAGCTCTGCAGACGAATGCATATGTCGTCGTGAACTCCGAAAGGACGAATGCCGTCGTTATCGATCCGGGGACGGCGGACGGAGCGCTTATGCGCAAGTTAGACGGATTGAAGGTGGAAGCGATCCTGTTGACGCATGCCCATTTCGACCATATCGGCGGTGTGGATGCATTGCGTAAACGATATGGCTGTCCCGTCTATATCCATTCTGCCGAGAAGGATTGGCTAACAGACGCGGGGAAAAACGGCTCCAATCGCTGGGCGGACGTTACTCCGCAGATCACGACGGATGCGCCGGAGAATTTACTTACCGACGGTCAATCGTTGGAGTTGATCGGCGAAACGTTTCTTGTGAAGCATACGCCGGGGCACTCTCCGGGTAGCGTAAGCTTCTATGTTGGAGATCTGCTTTTCGCCGGAGACGCCCTGTTTCATCGCTCGGTCGGACGGACGGATTTGCCCGGGGGCAACCAGGAGCAGCTCTATCGATCGATTCGCGAGAAGCTATACACGTTGCCGGAGGACGTTCTCGTATTGCCCGGACACGGGCAGGAGACGACGATCGGCGATGAAAGACGCGAGAACCCTTTTGTTAGATAAAAAGGCAAGCGGTGTTGTAATTTGTCAAAAAAAGGCTTTACATGCGATCGGCCATTTGATATAGTGAGCCTTATCAAGCCGATATAGGCAATGTTCGCTGCGAAGAACGCAGGCGATGGAGGGAATCCTCCAACGCTTGCGTTCTTTTTTATTTTCCGAAGAGGGAGAGGGAATGGGATGAATAGACGAAGACAGGCGACGATCAGTTTGTCGGCCGCGGTTCTGTCGGGTTTGCTCGTTTACGGTGTGTACTTGCTTCAATTAAGGCAGATCCAACTGCAAGAGACGACGGAGGTCGTCGTTCCCAAGCTCTTCGTCTCCGTGGGTACTAAGCTGACGTCGGATCATCTGAAGATCGTCACGCTGCCCCGGTCGGCCATAACGTCCGAGATGATCACCGATTTAGAGGAGGCGATCGGATTGGAAACCTCGGTACCGCTCGGAGGAGACGAACCGTTGCTGCGCTGGAAGGTGGATAAATATCGGTTGTTGCCAGGGGCTGGTCAATCTACGTTCCAGATCCCGAGAGAATACGTCAAATCGGTATCGAACGGCATACGCGCCGGAGATGAGGTTGTCGTTTATTTGTCGGATGATTCGACGGCTTCCCGCAAGCTTTATACGGATTCGATCCGGGTGGCGGGGGTTAAGACGGCCGCGAACCTGGAAATCGACAATCCGAAAAATCCGAATCTGCTTTCCATGGCGAGCGGTGACAAGGAAGGAATGTACGCTTCCAGAAGAGATGCGAACGGGACGATCGATTCTATTAACTTGAATTTAACGGAGGAACAGTGGCTGATGCTCGATTCTGCTTGTAAAGGGGGAAGCGCTAAGCTGGTGATTGCTTTCCAAGCTTCGTCCATTAAGGAGGGGGAGCGATAATGTCCGGAATCTTAGCTGCTTTCGGAGGATCGACGCCGAATATCGGAACGTCCCTTACCGCTTTCGGAACGGCCTATCGCATAGCGTCATTGACGGGGCGTAAGGTTGGGTACCTCTGTCTGAATCTCAAGAGCGCCAAGACCCATTTATATTTGGGGATAGACAAGCCGGACGTGACCTTGGATGGGGTCAAGCCCGAGATCAGGGCAGGTACGTTGACCGGCGATAAGCTACGGCAGTATGCTTTCCGTTCTCCGAAGCTTGGAGGGCTTCACGTATTATTCGGCAATATGGCGAGAGAACAGGCCGAATATTACGAGCCGGAAGACGTGCAACGGTTGTTGGCGGCTTCCCGAGAAGCGTTCGATTTAACGATCGCGGACGTAAGCGCGTATTGGGATAATGCGGCGACCGTATGCGCAATGCGGGAAGCCGATGAAAGGTTCCTGGTCACTACGGACAGCCTCAGCCACTTCCAAGAGGATATCCACCGCTGGACGGGGCAAGTAGGATCGCAATTCGGAATATTGCCGGAACAGTTCCGGTTGGTGTTGTTGCATCGCAATCATCGAACGTCGGGGGGATTTAGGATGAAGGAAATACGCAAAGAGACCGGCTGTAACGATTTCACGGAGCTGAAGCTGCTCGAAAGCGTCCACTTGCAATTGGACAGCGGCAGATTGGATGAGTGGCTGGCCTCAGAGGAGAAAAACGCGGCGGCATTCGATGCGTTAGCTACACCAATGCTTAAGCGTATGAATTGGGCGCAAAGACTTCAGAAGACGGAACGGCCATGGATGCGCAGGCTGATGGTGCATAGGCGGAGAGACGTATGAGCGAGGTAGCCGCCAAAAGGTTCTCTCCTTCGGCATATGCTGCCGACTTGCAAAGCTCGATTCAATCGACGACGTCCTCCGGCGAAAGGCAGGATGGATTGATGGGCTTACGGGCGTATACGGAAGAAGTGCGTCACATGTTAGCGACTCCGAGAGGATGGAGCGAAGAAGAGCGAAGACTTTATGCCGAGAAGCTGAATCGCGCGGTAATCGGATTTCCCCAGGAAAGGGCAGAGATGCTAGCGGTTATTTCGGATTGGATCATCAAGAAAAGGCTGCAACATCTGTCCTTCGGCAGCCTACCTTACGCGACGCTGGCTGAAGCATTGTTCGCCGAAGTTATCGGGATGAATGTATTGGAGCTTGTTCTTCGAAACCGCGAGGGATTGGAGGAGGTTCAAGTCGTAGGCACGCGGATTTTCGAGGTGCGGGATGGCAGGGCGACAGCCTCCCCCTATCGGTTTCAAGAGTTGAGCCACGTGGAGAGAATTCAACAAAACCTTGTTCTATTTAACAACGACAGAATCAATCCTCGCAAGAGATGGGCGGAGGTCCTTCTGCTCGACGGCTCGCGAGTGACGTTAACCGGCTTCGGATTTACGGCGCAGCCGACTCTGACCATACGACTATACACGGTAAAGAGGTTTAATCTGGAGACGTTATGTAAACCGGAATACGGAACGATGGACGATCGTGTCCGCGAACTGCTCATGATTATCGTCCGCAGCCGGTTCAATATGGTAGTGATCGGTGCGACGAACACCGGAAAAACGCATTTAATCAAGGCTCTAATCTCCGCCATGCCGAATGAAGAGAGAATCATAACGATAGAAAGCCGTTACGAGCTGATGCTCGCCAGAGACTTTCCGGACAAAAACGTCGTGGAGTACGAGGCGGACGAGGATGATCCGGTCCATGGTCCGCGTCAGGCTTTTAAGCTGGCGCTTAGGCAATCCCCGCAAAGAATATGCCATGCGGAAATTCGGGATGAAGATGCCAATATTTACGTGAGAGCCTGCACGAGGGGGCATGAAGGGAGTATCACTTCCGTGCATGCCAACGGTTTGGAAGACGTCCCGGATACGATTACCGACATGTGCATGTTAGATGGTAGGGGGATGAATCCGGTTACGATGATCAGACGGATTACCGAGCACGTGACTCATATCGGATTTGAGATGAGAATGATCAACGGCGTTCGGAAGCTGACCCGGGTTGGGGAATTCGAGTGGCTAGACGGGGCTATTCGAATTAGAGACTTGGTTCGATTCGATGAATCCTCGGGAAATTGGATATTCGAAGAGACGTTCTCCGCTAAGTCATTGAAGAAAATTTCAAGAAACGATCCAGAGGGTTTTCGAAGTTTGGAGTCGGGGTCTGTTTCCGTACTAGGGGAGGCAAGTGACAAATGATGAAAGCGGCGATCGTATCACTTATCATTGTTCTCTTCATTCTTCTGTACTTTTGCATTCGGCAAAGCTTGTCGATTTGGATAGATGTTCATTCTCTTAAACGCAGGCTGCATACTGCAAAGGAAACTCGCTGGAATACGGAAATATCCGTATATTGGGGGCGATTAAACAAGCCGATGCGGCATATATCAGATCTGTTATCGGCATTAGGATGGCGATTGAGTCCGAAAGGATTCGTCTACTGTTCCGCAACTCTCTCATTGACGGGCATCTCAGCGGGCGTGATGGTGTTTCAGTCTATCCGGTCGGTGGCGATGTTGCTGATTATATTGGGGTGTTTACCGTATTTGTTTCTGCGCATGTCGCTCGTAAATCGGCAGATGGCGACCCGATTAGAATTCCTACCTGCAGTGGAGCTGTTTTATCAGTGTTATCTCGTTACCGGCTGCCGTCATATCCGAATTGCCTTGCAGAGAACTGTCGAAGAACGTCGACTTCCGGGAGAAGTGCAGGCGGTATTCGATCAGCTTTACCGAAACTTATCGGTTAAAGGGGATGACGAGGGAAGTCTGCGCAGGTTTTCTCTATCTTTTGGAAGCGTGTGGTCGGATTACTTCGGGAGCATTCTGAGAGTAGCGCTGGAGGAAGGAAACAATGTATCGGACAACTTGAGGGAGCTCATTTTCGATATGCGCAAAGCACAGATCGCCAACCAACAGGAACGGCATAGGCTTCTCGAGATCAGAATGGCCAATTTTGCTCCGATCTTGTTTTTGGTTTTGTTCATGGGCGTTAACTTCCGTCTGAATCCCGAAGGCAGCTATGAATACTATATTGTGGACTCCGGAGGGAGAGGCATGCTGCTGAATGCCGTCGTGCTGCTTTTCGGCTCCCTAATGATGGGACTCTACTTATCTAGAAGAAGAATTTAAGAGGGGGATAGGAGGGCGAACAAGATGGAATTCACTCGGACGATGGTTGTCGGGATAGGCTGGCTAGTCCAGTTTGCGCTCTTATTTCTCGGCTTCATGCTGATATTGAGGGTCTCTTTCGTTCCCAATAACCGTTGGCGGATTCATTTGCGAGGATGGAAGCATCGTCAGGCGCCGATTTGGTGGCTTAAGCTATGGCATACGGACAGGGAGAGCATTAGTCTCCAGGAAAGGAGAATGCTGCTTGCCGGGTGCGGAATCCGATTCCCTCCCGAGGCTTACTTGTCTTACGTTCGGTGTTTGTTATTTTTGCTTCCGTTGATAGGGGCTGGCGTTTATTTATTGGGAGAAAACGGTTTGATTTCATCCTTGTTGCGAATTAATTTGCTCCTTGGACTCGCGGCCGCAATCGGGATAACGGCATGCGACCGTATGTGGCTGCAGTCTATTCGCCGCTATCGGAAAGACAGAATCAGGCGAGAGATCGTTGCGGTTAGCAGTCAATTGCTCTACTATACGGGTTCAAGAATGAATCTCCACGGCAAGCTTATGAAATGTCTTTCCTTGACGCGGCACATTCGAAGCGAAATGGGATTGTTGCTGAATGAATGGTACCATGACGCCGACGCGGCCTTGAAGTTGTTCAAAGAGAGGCTGGGAACGGACGAGGCGTACGGATTTGCCGAAAGCATGCGATCGCTCAGGCTTAACGAAAGCGATGAAATATACGACATGCTCAGGGAGGTCGTCAGAGACTATAAATCTCAGATCGACTTAGCCAAGGACAGTCGTAAGGAAACGACGTCCTATCTGTTGTTCGTGCTGGCTGGAATCCCTATTTTATATACTTTTCAAATCTTTCTTTACCCCTGGGTGCAAGAGGCTTCTAAGCTTTTTGACGCTCTCAATCCATAGAAGGGAGGCGTTCGAATGAGAAATATATTAATAACCGTTATGATGCTGATCGTCGTTGCGCTGATGTTTAATGCCATCGTTGCTCAAGATAATACGGGTACTCGCGCACGAATCGAAACTCATGGCACGACAGCCAACACTACGCTAGGAAGCCTCCAACCCTAAAGAGGAGGATATAGGAAAGGAGATTCCGGAAGATGCGACAACTGTTGATGACTATGCTGCTGATAGTAACCGTAGTTTTGTTATATTCGACGATTAGCTTAGGCGACGAAGGTACGAAAGCCAAGATTACGAATTCGGGCGGAAACATGGCGGAACGGATTTCAAGGATTAGTCCGTGAAGCAGCTTCTTGTGTTCGTGTTATTCGCTTCCTTGTTTTGTTGGTTGATGTTTTCGCCTATATATAAACACGTGCTCGTCATCCGCCAAGCGTTGCTTCAACAAGAAGCAGACTATCTGCTTGAAATAGGAGCTAGCGGCCGGTACGGATATATCGACGGAGATATGCTCGCGGAATCGAGAGGACGGCTTTCGGAATTCGGATTCGAGGCCTCCTTGCTCCAATATGAAGTGACCTCCACTTCCGGAGCGGAAGGGGATAATTCCGCCGTCCCTTTGCCAAGAGGAACCGGAATTAAACTTCGCATCGCGTACCCTTACGAGAACCTGCTCAATATCGATCGTCTAATCGGCTTGGCTCCTAACTCGGACGATGCCCGTATTTCGGGAGGCGGAATGAAAATGAGCGAATATGTTCCAACCGGATAAGGAGTCATAGCCTTTATGGCCAAATTAGTGTTTAGCGTCCTGATGATCGTCCTATGGTGGATGCTTCATGTATTGCAAGTGGACGAAGAGATCGCGATGGGCACGGTACACGAGGCTAAGCGCGCCGTGGATCGTGCCGCTCATGCCTCGGCGCAGCAATTGGATCGCGATAAGCTTGAAATGGGCGTGCTCTCGATAGATGCCTCGTTGGCCGAAGAGGCGACGCTGTATTATTTGCAAGCGAACCTGTCGCTTGATGACGGGATGAATCCGGTCCAGGGCAGTTTTCTGAGGGATGCGGTCGAAATCCGATTATTCGAAGTCATAAACGATGATTCTGAGTTTCCTTTCGTTTATCGGAATGACCTATATGACTACGAAGTGACGCTCTTTCGCCCCGGAGTGGTCTTAATTATTCATGTAAAGTATCCAAGGCTTTTCGGGGTGCTCGGTCCGGTCGAGTGGGATTTGAAAGGTACGGCGGAGTTGGTTTATTGATGGATTAGACTTGTCCCCCTAACGGTCGAAGCAGATCGTAGCGCTCGGTTCCCCCTGAATCGATCTCCAAGTTGACTCCGTGTCCTATCTTTGCTCTAATGGATAGCGAATGGATGGACAACTAAGGAGTGGCGATAAAATGCATATATCCCCGCCGCAAGAAGAGTGGTTGAACCGCAGGCTGAGGATGCAAAGAAAGTTAGCCGAAGGCGGCTTTGACGCCTGTTTGATTTCGCAGAATGTCGGACTCTATTATTTCACCGGTTCCATGCAAACCGGTTATTTGTTTATGCCGGCGGTCGGAGAGCCCGTTTATTACGTGAGAAGAAGTATAATTCGCGCAAAAAGCGAGTCGAAAGTTCGAACGGAGGAGTTAGGTTCCTTCCGGAACTTCGGCGAGCAGCTTTCAAGTGATTATTCGATCCTATTCGATTCATCGGACCGTGCTCCTATTATTGGTGCCGATCTTGACGTCATGCCGGCCCAGCTCTATTTGCGTTTAACGGAGTCGATACCCCTAGCGCAATGGAAGGATGCTTCTGCCTTGCTTAGAGAAGTCCGAAGCGTGAAATCCGCTTATGAAATAGAGAGAATAAGTAGATCCGCCGAAGTGGCTGCCGAGGCGTTGGAAGCCGGATTGGCCAGCTTAAAGGAAGGGATGACGGAGCTAGAGCTCATCTCGGTTATCGAAAAATCGATGCGCTCGCAAGGACATATCGGTTTAATGCGGATGCGCGGGTATAACCAAGAGATCATGACGGGCGTAATCTCTGCGGGTGATGCCGCGGCTGAACCGACGTATTTCGATGGTCCGGCCGGAGGGCGGGGACTATCGCCCGCCGCTCCGCAAAGCGTAAGCACTAGGCCAATAGGTAGAAATGAGCCCATTCTTATCGACATAGGCTGTTGCGTCGACGGCTATACGATCGATCAGACTCGCACCGCCGTTATCGGCGAACTTACCTCCGAGCTTCAGGCCGCCTATGATTGCGCGGAATCGATTGTCAGAAGTATCGAGATGTATCTCCGTCCCGGCGCCACGCCCGAGCAATTGTACGCCCATGCCTTGGAGATGGCTAAAGTTGCCGGGTTGTCCGATCACTTCATGGGCTTCGGACGGGATCAAGTAAAGTTTTTAGGACACGGCATCGGTTTGGAAATAGACGAATGGCCGGTTCTCGCCAGAGGGTTCAACGAGCCGCTGGAGGAAGGGATGACTCTAGCTATCGAACCGAAGTTTACTTTCCCTGGTTTAGGAGTCGTCGGGTTGGAAAACACTTATCTCATTACGGAAACGGGATGCAAGGCGTTGACTCTTTCACCTGAAAGCATCTATGTAATCAAGTGATTCGATGCCGATTTTCCAATGCCGAGAGAATCATTTTCCGACTCGTATCCGACAACATTTGCATATGGTGACCCTTTTCTAGTAGGATAGTAATATTACCGCACGCATCGGAAGGGGAGAATCGGTATGCTGAAGCTGGGGGAGAAAATCGTCATCGTGGATGACCGGTTTGAGCAAAATTTGCCTCTGGGCGAATACGGCTACGTAATAGCTTACGACCGCAATAACGACAGCGCGTTCGACTATATTATTCGAGTACCGAAAGCGAATAGGCAGTTTTACGTGCCTTGCGAAGATATTGAATTGGAAGAGATTTTGCTAGAGCTCGAAGTCGACCGCATCGAGAGGGAAGCCCTGATAGATTTTGCCCTGGTTACGCGAAACGAAGAGCTTTTTAAGCACATTATGAACGGCGGGCAAGAAGAACAGCCCGTCGAGGAACCAAGCAAGGATGTGCTGACCCGCGACGAATTCATTCGTCAAGTAAACTTAAAGGCTTGGATCTAACCGAGTTTCAACTCAAGCTCATGGTTTACGTACGGCATAAAGGCGCATGAACCGGAAAACGCACCCGACAAATCTGGATAAACCCAGATTTGTCGGGTGCGTTCTCGTTTGATTGCCGATTACAATGCGGCAACGGGAATGGCTGAAGGTACGGGAGAGGCCCGACCGAACAAGAAGCCTTGAAATAAAGGTACGCCCGCTTTTCTCAGGTATTCCCATTCCTCGGCTCGTTCCACGCCTTCCGCCAATACGACGCCGTGGAAACGGGAAACGCGTTCGAGCAATTTCTCGATATATTTCTGTTTACCGTTGTCGCTGTCGCAATGGCTGACCCACCTACGATCCATTTTAACGTAATCCGGTTGCAAACGATCGACGGTATCCAAAGTCGCGGATCCGCTACCTACGTCGTCAAGAGCCAGACTTACGCCTTCTTGGCGGTATACGTCGAATACTTTGGCTAATCGCGGATCATCCAGAGACTCCGTCTCCATCACTTCGAAGACGTAATCGCGAGGATCCGTGCCCGTTTCCTTCATCAGTTCGAAAGTTCCCTTTAAACAAGTGTCGGGCTTATGCAAGGACGAAGGCAAAAAGTTGATAAATCGCTTCGTCCCGGTTTGGAGATGGGACGCGCTAAGACGGATAGCGGAATGTCTCGCTTCACGGTCCAAGAAAGAATGCTGTCCGGTTTTTCTGGCCGTTTCGAATAGCTCTGCAGGACGGAAAGGCATTTGTTCGGGTAACGGCCGCAATAGAAATTCATAACCGACGATATTGCCGTTGGGCTGTACGACGGGCTGCAAATGCGTCGTGAACATCCGATGCAAAATGTATTCCGATATGCTTCTACCGCTTACTTCGCCGAATAACTCGGTGAGAGCAAACCAACCATCTTTGCTTGACGGTTCTTCTTCAGAGAACAAACCGGGCTCTTGTTCGTGGTCGTAGCAAATACGGCATTGAACAGGGATGTCGTCTTCCTTCGATTTTAATCGAAGCTGCAATTTGCTCAGGAACCTAAGTAATTGTTCTTGGCTATCGTAGCGAAACGTTATCGGCGCATCCTCGCCGTCCTCGAAATCGTATATGGCTTCTCTTAACAAGCTTCGCGTTTCCGAACTTTCAGCTGCAAACTCTACCAAGCCCGCATCCCTTAAAGGGAGCGAAGTTGAAATTTTATGGTAATGGGACATCGAAATCCCTCCTATCCGTGATCGACGGTAAAAATATATTACCCAATAACGGGTAAATTGAAGCACCTTCGAATGATTGAGTTCCCTTAGTTTGTCCGATATAATGAAAAGAATGAGCGGATATGCGGAAATAAGGAGGGTTATACAAGCATGAGCATTACGATCAAGGAAGTCGAGCACGTAGCTAATCTGGCGCGGCTTGAGCTGTCCGATACGGAAAAGGAACAATTCGCCGGACAACTGAACGCTATTCTTAAATATGCCGAAAAACTAAACCAACTGGACACGGACGGAATCGAGCCGACCAGCCATGTACTCCCCCTTTCCAACGTGATGAGGGAAGATACAGTTAAACCTTCATGGCCCATTGAGAAAGTTCTCCTCAATGCTCCGGAAGAAGAGGACGGGCAATTTAAAGTGCCGGCAGTTCTGGAATAGAAATTAGGAGGAGCATAGAATGTCCGTTTTCGATTTGAGATTATCCGAAATACATAATCGTCTTCACAATAAACAATTATCCGTTGCCGAACTGGTGGAGCATTCCATTAAACGGATTTCCGATACGGACGACAAGATCGGAGCGTTCCTGACGTTGAACGAAGAGGGAGCGCGCAAGGATGCTCAAGCTCTTGATGCGCGGTTGGCGTCCGAAGGAGAACGTGGATTGCTCTTCGGAATCCCGACCGGAATCAAGGATAACATCGTCACCGAAGGTCTTCGCACGACTTGCGGAAGCAAGTTCCTGGAAAATCACGATCCGATTTACGATGCGGCGGTCGTCACGAAGCTGCGTGCCGCACAGTCGGTTACCATGGGCAAGCTCAACATGGATGAATTCGCGATGGGCGGATCCAACGAGAATTCCGCTTACCGAGTCGTTCGCAACCCTTGGGATTTGGAGCGGGTTCCGGGCGGATCCAGCGGCGGTTCTGCGGCTTCGGTCGCGGCAGGCCAAGTTTACTTCGCGTTAGGTTCCGATACGGGCGGATCCATTCGGCAGCCGGCAGCCTATTGCGGCGTCGTCGGATTAAAGCCGACATACGGTCTTGTTTCCCGTTACGGCCTTGTCGCGTTCGCATCTTCTCTTGACCAAATCGGCCCGATAACGAAGAACGTAGAAGATTCCGCCTATGTCCTGCAGGCGATCGCGGGTCATGACGAGAGGGATACGACCTCCGCCAACGTAGAGATACCCGATTACGTGTCGGCACTGACCGGCGAAGTCAAAGGCTTGCGGATAGGCGTTCCCAAGGAATATTTGGGTCAAGGCATCGATCCTCAAGTGAAAGAGCGCGTTCTGGAAGCATTGAAAGTGTTCGAGTCGATGGGAGCCGTTTGGGAAGAAGTTTCCCTTCCGCACACGGAGTATGCCGTCGCGACTTATTATTTGTTGGCATCGTCCGAGGCATCCTCGAACTTGGCTCGTTTCGACGGCGTTCGATACGGCGTTCGCGCGGACAACCCTGCCAACCTGATCGACCTGTACCGTCGCTCCCGCAGCGAAGGGTTCGGAGCCGAAGTGAAAAGACGGATCATGTTAGGTACTTATGCGTTAAGCTCGGGCTATTATGACGCTTATTATAAGAAGGCTCAGCAGGTTCGGACTTTGATTAAGCAAGATTTCGACCAAGTATTCGAGAAATTCGACTTGATTATCGGACCGACGGCACCGACGGCCGCGTTTAAATTAGGCGAGCAAGTCGGAGATCCTCTGACGATGTACTTAAACGATATATGCACGATTCCCGTCAGCTTGGCGGGAGTGCCTGCCATCAGCGTACCGTGCGGGATGGCCGATGGTTTGCCCGTCGGCTTGCAAATCATCGGCAAGCCGTTCGACGAGCGGACGGTATTGAGAGCGGCGCACGCATTCGAAAGCCAAACCGGGTTCCACGACCTGCGTCCGGCACTGTCTTAGGAGGAGCACAACATGTCCAAATATGAAACGGTCGTCGGCCTCGAGGTACACGTCGAGCTGCATACGAAAACGAAAATTTTCTGCGGTTGCTCCACTTCCTTCGGGGCCCCGCCTAATACTCACACTTGCCCGGTCTGCTTGGGGCATCCCGGCGTATTGCCGGTCTTGAATCGTCAAGCAGTGGAATACGCGATGAAAGCCGCGTTGGCGATTAATTGCGAAGTCGCGGATTGGTGTAAATTCGACCGCAAAAACTATTTTTACCCGGACTCGCCGAAAGCTTATCAAATTTCCCAGTTCGATCAGCCGATCGGTCAGAATGGCTGGATCGACATCGAAGTGAACGGCAAGACGAAACGAATCGGGATCACTCGCCTTCATCTGGAAGAGGATGCCGGCAAGCTTACCCATATGGACGGCGGTTTCGGTTCGTTAGTCGATTTGAACCGCGTCGGAACTCCGCTTGTGGAGATCGTTTCGGAGCCGGATATCCGTTCTCCGGAAGAGGCAAAGGCCTATTTGGAGAAGCTTCGCGCTATTATGCTCTATTGCGACGTTTCCGACGTCAAAATGGAGGAAGGCAGCCTTCGCTGCGACGCCAACATCAGTATTCGACCTTATGGGCAAGAGAAATTCGGGACGCGCGCGGAACTGAAGAACATGAACTCCTTCCGTGGAGTCCAAAGAGGTCTCGAATACGAAGAAATCCGCCAAGCGGAAGTATTGGACGGCGGAGGCACGGTCGTTCAAGAAACTCGCCGCTGGGACGAGGGGCAAGGGAAAACGATCAGTATGCGCGGCAAGGAAGAAGCGCACGACTATCGTTATTTCCCGGATCCCGATCTGGTTAGATTGCATATCGACGAGGAGTGGAAAGCTCGCGTCCTCGCGTCCATCCCGGAATTGCCGGATGCTCGTCAATCGCGATACGTCGAGGGTTATGGACTTTCCGCATACGACGCAGGGGTGCTAACCGCTTCGATGAAGCTAGCGGATTTCTTCGAGGAAAGCTTGAAGCATACTAGCGATGCGAAAGCATCCGCGAATTGGATCATGGGCGACCTTCTCGGATATCTAAACGCCAATAATCTCGAGCTAGGCGACGTCAAGATTACGGGTCAGGGCTTGGGCGAGATGATTCAACTCATCGAGAAAGGCACGATAAGCTCCAAAATCGCCAAAACGGTGTTTAAGGGATTAGTCGAAACCGGCAAATCTCCGCAGCAGATCGTGGAGGAGCAAGGGCTGGTACAAATAAGTGACGAAGGCGCGATCGTGGCCATCGTCGATGCCGTCATTGCAGCTAATCCGCAATCCGTAGAAGATTTCCGTAACGGCAAAGAGAAAGCGATAGGTTTTCTCGTAGGCCAGATCATGAAGGAAACGAAAGGCAAAGCGAATCCGGGAATGGTCAACAAGCTGTTGGTCGACCGATTGAACGCATAGGTGATCCAATCGAACGGTAAACTCGCCGAAAGGCGGGTTTGCCGTTTTGTTACATCATTATGCTAAGGGGGTATTGTGATGGAAGTCCGTATGCTGGATATCCGCGACAAGGAGATCGCGGAGGAAATCTGGGCTCTGCAGCATCCGGCTTATCGGGTCGAGGCGGAGCTCATCGGGGTTTCCGAACTGCCTCCTCTAAGCGATACGGTAGCATCGATCCAAGCTTGCGGCGAAACCTTCTTAGGGTGTCGCGATGCTCAAGGCGATCTCGTAGGAGCGATTTCGTACGAGAAGGAGAAGGACGGGAGGTTCACGATATGCAGGGTTATGGTGGACCCAGGCTATCATAGGCAGGGCATAGGTAAGCAACTGTTGCAGCGATTGCTAGCGGAACAATCTCCGGGAGCGTTATGGTCCGTGACGGCCGAAGTCCGCAACATCCCGGCTATCGGGCTGTACGAACGCTTCGGGTTTGTCGGCCAAGATACTTTCAGTCCGATGCAAGGCATCGAATTGCTTCGTCTTGTTCGTTACCCGCGCGAATAGCATAATTAATAACTCCGACTTCAGCCTAGGTATGACCCCGTCCAAAAACCATTGTAGGGCAAAAATCCAGCGTGATACAATAAAAAAATAATACGATGAGAGGGATGCGCATGCACAATCCATGGGTGATCGACAACGTGCATCTTGTCATCCGACTGCTCTTATCCGTGTTCTTGGGAGGGCTTGTCGGTTTTGAAAGAGAACGCAAAAACCACGCGGCCGGCTTGCGAACGCATACGTTGGTTTGTCTTGGTTCTTGCTTGCTTATGATTTTGTCCATGTACGGTTTCGCGGACTTCGCGGATGAGCCCAACGTCAGATTGGATCCTGCCCGCCTTGCCGCCCAAGTCATCACGGGGGTCGGTTTCCTAGGGGCCGGAACGATCCTGTTTACGGGTAAATCGATTACCGGATTGACGACCGCCGCATCGATCTGGGTCGTTATGGCGGTAGGTCTTACAGTTGGCGCGGGCTTTTATTTACCGGCCGTCCTGTCGGCCGTGATGGTGCTTCTGATTCTATGGGGATTAAATATCGTCGAAAAACGATACGTAAACCATCGACGCGAGTGCACGTTCACGCTTAAGGCCGACAACGAAACGGTAAGGATAGAAAGCTTCCAAAGCGTCTTGAACGAGCGCGGAGCTAAATTGGTGAAGGTTCGGTTCGTGGACGAGGAAGATACCGGTCAAGAAGCCAAATCCGGCATTCAACGGATCGCAATCACCGTCATCCTTCCCCATAGAGATTTGCTCATAGCGATAGCTGACGATTTTAAACAGATGAATGGCGTTAGGTCCGTTACGGCGGAATAATCGAGTCGGAGGGAATGGCATGAAGGAGCCGGAAAATTGGGAAAACGCAAAGGAATATCCGTTGCCTCCAAATCCAAATGCTAGCGAGAAGTTCAGCCAGGATCCATGGTCCGGCCATGACACTCAGCAAAGGCATGAGGAGAGGCGACGCAGTTATGTCAGGAGAAGCAAATGGACGGCGGGAATATTGGCGTTCCTAATTCCCGGAATCGGGCATATGTATTTAGGGTTGATGATTAAAGGCATCGTGCTTATGCTGCTCGTTGCTCTGGATATTACGGCAATCGTATTCGCTTCCATCGAAGCGGAAAATATTTTGTCTATCGTGTTGCTTAGCTTGTTGCTGCCGATCATTTACTTCTACAATTTGTTCGATGCCATCCAAAACACGGACGTAGTGAATGAACGCAATGCTGCTCCCAACGTGAATCCCCCGGGCAGGGGAGGGTTTCCGAATGTGCCGAGCATCCAGGAGAGCTTTTCCAGAGGGGCGCCTCCGATGGGCATTCTCGTGCTCGCGGGAGCCGGTATCGCTATTCTTGTCATGGCAGGCAGCAATTGGACGAATTGGCTATTCAATTCTTTCGGTTCCATGTTGGGAGCGATCGTTCTGATCGGGGCTGGGATCGGCCTATGGTTATGGGAGTCGCGAGGACACCCGCGCAAGGGAGAATAAGCTTATCGCTTGGAAAAATCCGCATGCGTTCGGGTTGGATCTTCCATTGACAATCTTCGGATACGAAACGTAGAATATAAATGTACTTGTATTCTATACGCTGACGATATACGAAAGGCTGTGAGAGCATGGACTCCAAGGTCGAGCATGCCGTGGACCAGCTCAAATCCGGAGGTGTCCGGATGACGCCGCAACGGTACGCTATATTGCAATATCTTATGGAATCATTCACCCATCCGACAGCAGATGATATCTTTCGCGCGCTTTCTCCGCATTATCAGAGCTTAAGCGTCGCTACCGTTTATAATAATTTGAAGGTTTTCGTGGAAGCAGGGCTCGTTCGCGAGCTGACTTACGGCGACGATTCCAGTCGTTTTGATGCCGATATGTCCGATCATTATCATGTGACCTGTACCCAATGCGGCACGATAGTCGATTTCGACCACCCTCCGGTCAAAGAAGTGGAGCAAGCGGCTACCGCATCGACCGGTTTCAGCGTCTTTGGTCATCGTTTGGAGATTTACGGACTTTGTCCGACGTGCAAGGGCATGCATTCTTAATCGCAACGATTTCATTTTAACGCACGCGGGGGACCAAAGCCTTGGCGTGTTTTTTATTTGATAATCATCTAACTCGAGGGCTAGCAACCTTCCGGTCAATCGGATCGTTCCTTCCTATGAGGACAAGCCAAGCATCGAGAAACGCGGAAACGGAGAGTGAATGAACTTGAATACGGATTTAATGGCCGGTCCTCGCCGTTCGCGCAGAAGAACCGGTCGCTGGATATTCTTAATGCTCGTTTTCGTAGTGGCGGCAGCATCCGTCATGTGGTGGCAAGCATCGCATTCCGCCAATTCTTCCTACGTGAAGCCTCAATATACTTCCAAGCCGTTTCCTATCATGATCCAAGGCAAATGGACGGAAGCATATGCGCAAGGCACCGAGAAGGGGTTGCTCGTTCCTCTGCCGGTAGCCCAGAGCTTGCTTGGAGACGGAGTACATTACGAGGAAAAGACGGAATCCATTATTTTGACTACGAACACGAAAGTGCTGCATTTTAAGACCGGCGAGCTGGATGCCACTTTGAATCGAAAACCCTTTGCGTTGACTTTTGCCGCGAAAAAGGTAGATGGAGAACTCTACTTGCCCCTTGCTCCCTTAACGGAATTGTTCGGAGTAAAGATGGAGATTGGAGAATCCAGCGGCATAGTTTCCTTCTTCATGCCGGAGCAAGCGGTTCAGCATGCAGCCGTACCCGAGAAAACAGTTAAAGGAATCAAATTGCGGGAAGGCCCTGGCAAATCGTTTGCTATTGTCGAAGATATTCCGGGGGGATCGGATCTGCGGTTGTGGGGCGAGTCGGACGGATGGTATATGGCCCAATCTAAATCCGGAAATATCGGATACGTTGCCAAGGCAGGAGTTTCGCTGCTCGCTATCGAGACGATAGATCCGGTTACGAGTACGGATGAGCCTTTTGTCGCCTGGAAGGGAACCGGCAAACGAATTAATCTGACTTGGGAGGCCGTGTACTCCGCTAATCCCGATACTAGCAAGATCGGAGCGCTCGCTGGCGTAAACGTGGTAAGTCCGACGTGGTTCGAGCTCGTGGATGGAAAAGGTAAAATACGTAGCATAGCCGATTCCTCTTACTCCACGTGGGCGCGTTCCAAAGGCATCCAAGTATGGGGACTGTTCAGCAACGGATTCGAACCGGATCGGACGCATACCGCACTTGCTTCCTATGAATCGCGATTTGCCATGATTCAGCAAATGTTAGCCTATGCGAAGACGTTTAAGCTCCAAGGTATCAATATAGACTTCGAGAACGTATATACGAAGGATAAAGATAACCTGGTACAATTCATGAGGGAAATGACGCCGATCATGCATGAACAGAATCTTGTCGTGTCGATAGACGTAACGCCTATATCGAATAGCGAGATGTGGTCCGCCTTCTTGGATAGGGAGCGGTTGGGATCGATTGTCGATTTCATGATGGTCATGGCGTACGATGAACACTGGGCGGCTAGCCCCGTGGCAGGTTCTGTTTCTTCTCTTCCGTGGGTAGAGACTTCAATTAAACGCATCTTGGAGGAAGACGGTGTTCCATCAGACAAGCTCATTCTCGGAATGCCTTTATATACGCGGATGTGGACCGACAACCCTACGGCCGACAAAGAAGAAGATAGAATGTCGTCCAAAACGATGGATATGGACGCGGTGAACGAGCTGATCAAGGAAAAGAAGCTTAAGCCGGTTTATTCGGAGGAGACGGGACAGAACTACGTGGAGTTCAAAGAAGGAACTACGATCAAGAAGATTTGGATCGAGGACGCGACCTCTATACAAGCTAGGGCCTTATTGGCCAAAAAGTACAATTTAGCCGGAGTCGCTTCGTGGCGGCGCGGATTCGAATCTAGCGATATATGGGGCGTGCTTGATAAAGAACTGCAAAGCCGGCCATAACTCCTATTTATAACGAAGACGTACAAAACCTCCGATATCGTGGACGCTAGTCCCTGATGTCGGAGGTTTTGTTTTATGGATTATGAGGTTGTTGGATTAAGGGTGTTAAGGTTGGGTATGCAATGGAGTTTCGTTCGCTTTTTCCGGTTGCGGATTGCCTGTCGCTTTCGCGGGATCCGAAGTTAGAATCGTATGGCAATACATGCAACGGTCGGTCGAGCCCAACATCTTGGTACGTTTGCCGCATTCGGGACAATCGATGACCGGCGCGCTAGTGGATAACATGCCGACCCAGAAATAAATTCCCATGCTTACGAAGCAGCTTATGATCCCGAATACCATGAATATAGCGGCGATGATTTTACCGACTTCTCCGAATACGAGAATCCCGCCTGTTCCGAATACCATAATTCCCATGCCGACGATGACAAGCAGCAGCCCCCATGTACGCATCGTCGATATTTTGCTAGCTTTCCATTTCATTGCCTTAGTCTCCCATCTTATAACAACGTTTCGCCATTTTCGGTTCATCACCGTTTCGCAGCCTTGGATAAGCAGGAAACGGGACGTATGTTGTAGAACTAGACCATACTCGTAAAATTAATTATAGCTCACATTTTGCGGACAGACCACCTAGTGTGTGTTCGAGCGGTCCTGAAATACTCATAAGGATGTGACAATGAGTGGCGCAGTCAGACAAAAAGACGTTGTATTTGGAGTATCTAGGTAAGGAAGAGGGGGTTATTAGCCTTCTTCTAGTAGCCAATCCCTTCTCGTATCAACCATTGATCGACGGTATGGACCGCCTTGTTCTCATCGTAACGAAAACCCCGACTCCCGAGAAAGGGACGGAGCATTGGATATGGAACGACACTAGAATTTTGGTGAGAAGAGTAACTCCGGATATATTGGAAAGGTGGATCGTGAGCAGTCCCAATAGAAACGTTATCTATTGGCTTCTTCAAGGCGAGGTATTGGTCGACAGGGACGGATATTTAACGAGCTTACGAGACAGGTTGATGGATTGGTCGCCGCTCATACGCGAACAGAAGATTCTTAGCGAGTTCTCTCAGTTCGTACGATCGTACTTGCAAGCTAAGCAGGATCTTAGGGACGGTCGGGTGTTGGATGCCTATTCTAATATATTGGCTTCCTTACATTATTGGGCTCATATCGCGTTAGTGGAGGAGGGAATGCACCCCGAGCTGACGGTGTGGGAGCAGATGCATCGAGTGAATCCCGGAATATATAAGCTGTTCGAGGAATTAACAACGAGCGGGGAAACGCTCGAGCAGAGGGTTCAGCTCGTTCTGCTCGCTTGCGAATTTTCTATTCTTAATAAAATGGAATCCTCCTGCGCGCTTCTCATTCGTTTAATAGAAAGCCGTAGCGAATCTTGGTCGCCCGCCGAACTGCTTCAACATCCCGACTTAGCCGGACTCTCGCTGGAGTTATCGGTTCTTCTCCAGAAGCTTGTTCAACGAGGGTGTATACGCGAAACTGCGAAAGCTGCCAAGCAATCCATACAAGGATTGTTAGAGCTCAGATACACCTCCGCTAGCAGTAAATAAATCAATTAAAAAAATGTCGAAAAATCCGTTGACTTGGTGCTTCTTTCTGTGATAAATTATATCTCGCCGCTGAAAATGCTATAAGATGCGGACGCAGAGAAAAACGATCGACGCAAAAGAAAATGAAAATAAAGCTTGCATCGAAGGTACGAACTGTGGTATATTATAAAAGTCGCCGTTAGCGCGGCCGACGAAAAACGAAACACAAATTGTTCTTTGAAAACTGAACATTGAGCGTAAGAAACAACAAACGTCTGAGGCGGACTTTCGAGTCTGCGGAAGGCAAACCAGCACTACAGATT
>NZ_QRDY01000011.1:83343-176319 GCF_003386205.1 Cohnella lupini | reverse complement strand
AAGAACACCAGGTTGATAGGCTCGGGGTGGAAGCGCGGTAACGTGTGCAGCTGACGAGTACTAATCGGTCGAGGGCTTATCCTAACGAATGGACATGGTAAGGTAATTGAACCTCAGCATCTCTTCACCCTTGCTTGCTTCGCATCCAGTTTTCAAGGCATGAGCCTTGTATAACGCACATCTGCAACACGTTGTTTCACAACGTTGCCTGCAGACATGCGCTTCGCGACGACTTCGTCGCACGATATCTGGTCTGGTAATAATGGCGGAGGGGTTCCACGCGTACCCATCCCGAACACGACCGTTAAGCCCTCCAGCGCCAATGGTACTTGGACCGCAGGGTCCTGGGAGAGTAGGACGTTGCCAGGCCGGATTTCGAATTTACGATTTGCTTACATTCCCTGATAGCTCAGTTGGTAGAGCACTCGACTGTTAATCGAGTTGTCACAGGTTCGAGTCCTGTTCGGGGAGCCATTTTGGAGAGGTGTCCGAGTTTGGTCGAAGGAGCACGATTGGAAATCGTGTAGGCGCCTAAAGCGTCTCGAGGGTTCGAATCCCTCTCTCTCCGCCATATTACACCTGTAAGCAAGGCCCCTTGGTCAAGCGGTTAAGACACCTCCCTTTCACGGAGGTAACAGGGGTTCGAATCCCCTAGGGGTCACCATTTTCTCTAAAGAATTACCAGAAATTACGTCTTGCAATTGCTGTGCGATATGAGGTATGATAAGAAATGTCGCTTAACTAAGCAATGGGATGTATCAACGACGCGGGGTGGAGCAGCCCGGTAGCTCGTCGGGCTCATAACCCGAAGGCCGCAGGTTCAAATCCTGCCCCCGCAACCAATTGTTTTACTCTCGGATATAACCGAGCTACTATTATGGAGCTGTGGTGTAGTGGCCTAACATGCCTGCCTGTCACGCAGGAGACCGCGGGTTCGAATCCCGTCAGCTCCGCCACTTTTCTCTAATAAGGTACTTAGGCTCGATAGCTCAGCTGGTAGAGCAGAGGACTGAAAATCCTCGTGTCGGCGGTTCGATTCCGTCTCGAGCCACCATTAAGACAAATTTCAAACAGTATGCCGACTTAGCTCAACTGGTAGAGCAACTGACTTGTAATCAGTAGGTTGGGGGTTCAAGTCCTCTAGTCGGCACCATTTCTTATCCCTGATCGTGGAGGATTAGCGAAGTGGCCAAACGCGGGAGACTGTAAATCTCTTCCTCACGGTTCGGTGGTTCGAATCCATCATCCTCCACCAGTTTTCTTCTCTACATAGGGGCATAGTTTAAGGGTAGAACAGCGGTCTCCAAAACCGTTAGTGTGGGTTCAATTCCTGCTGCCCCTGCCAAAAAGTTTTACGAAATTTACGATCGTGGCGGTCGTGGCGAAGTGGTTAACGCATCGGTTTGTGGATCCGACATTCGGGGGTTCAATTCCCCTCGTCCGCCCCATTTTTAATTCAGTATAGGGGTTTAGCCAAGCGGTAAGGCAACGGACTTTGACTCCGTCATCCTAGGTTCGAATCCTAGATCCCCTGCCATTTATACGCGGAAATAGCTCAGTGGTAGAGCATCTCGTTGCCAACGAGAAGGTCGCGGGTTCGAGCCCCGTTTTCCGCTCCAAACCATCTTTAAGACTTTGGCGCCATAGCCAAGTGGTAAGGCAGAGCTCTGCAAAAGCTCTACCCCCAGTTCGAGTCTGGGTGGCGCCTCCAAAATTCTTAAAGTATGCGCCCTTAGCTCAGCTGGATAGAGCGTTTGACTACGAATCAAAAGGCCAGGAGTTCGAATCTCTTAGGGCGCGCCAAGTAAGTAAGAAAACTGAATATGCCGGTGTGGCGGAATGGCAGACGCGACGGACTCAAAATCCGTTTCTTGAGAGGGAGTGGGGGTTCGAGTCCCTTCACCGGCACCAAGTTAAACATGCCAAAAGTGCTTAAGGTCATTATGATCTTAAGCACTTTTTTTGTGTATTAATGGTACAATCGGAATGGAATATCAATCGAATCCGATGGGGGCTATGATGATGGAGCAGGCAGTCAATAGAACGTACATATGCAAGCACGTAGATTATTCGGACGGAATATGGCACGACGTCTCGCCGATCGCTTTAACCGATGTCGTTACGGGGGAAGCCGTTAAAGAGGAAACGTTAGTGAAGGCATGTTGGGACAATCAGGCGCTATACGTTAGATTTGAATGCGCGGATTCGTATGCCGTTTCCGATTTTAAGAATCGCAACGACCCGCTCTACGAACAAGACGTAGTAGAAGTGTTCATTGATGAAGCAGGGAATGGCAAAAGGTACGTTGAAATTGTCGTTAGCCCGAATAATATCGTATATGAGGTCATGATCGATCATAACGACGAGAACGATGAGCTTAAGTTCTCGATAGACAGGGATTGGGTGACGAAAGGACTCGTTACGTCCGTGGATATACAAGAAGATTTACGTATTTACACGATGATCATTCCGCTTACGAATTTCAATAAGCAACCTACCGATGGAACCGAATGGAAAATCAACTTTTACCGAATAGACGAGGAACAGAACGGAAAACGTCATTTTCAAGCATGGTCGCCGTCAGGCGCGATCAATTTTCACGTATCGAGTTTGTTCGGAACTTTGCGCTTCAGCCGTCTGTAAGGGGAATTAATTGATCCGGTGAAGGTCAATGTCCTTTCTTGCGAAGCTGTTTATGCCGGTTTTCCGCCCAATCCTTAGCCTGAGCGGTTGCGATGGCGATAGCCCGTCCTTCTTCGTACCCATCCTCAAGCAAAGCATTTGCGATATCGACGGCTTTTTCCCTTACGGGGGCAGTAAAGTTCTTTAAGGATTCCGGGTAGCTGTCTTTGTCCCAAGGCATTATTATCTCCTCCTTAAAAATCTATAATAATTATTAGCCAACCAGCAGGCTGACAAAACGACTTCTAGATGAAAGTTAATCGAAAGCAGAACCCTGATTAAATATGACTCGAATAAAGAGACCGCGGAAGAAGCGCTGATCCGAGCGTGGCGTGCTGAAGAGATGAAAAAAGCTTTCCGAACCCCCCATCGTCGCGGAGGTTCGGAAAGCTTTTTTAGTGGGTGGGATCTATCTGGAGAGCGCGCTACCCCCGAAGAGAAACCGTTGCTCCCACGCCGTATCCGCCATTTCGTCGACGTGAACGCCGCCGCTTTCGGTGGAATAAGTGTGAAGAATTTGCCCATTGCCCAAATAGATGCCGACATGGGTTATTTTTTCCGTCGACTTGTCGGCGGTTTTGTAATTTTCCTCGCCCGATCCTTTGTAGCTCATAAAGAACATCAGATCGCCGCGCTTCAGGTTATGCCAATCGGACTCGGCCGCTCCGGCATCCTTCACGTACTGTCCCTGCTGACGGGAATCCGCGGGAAGGGAAATTCCCAACGACTCCTTGAAAATCCACTGCACGAAGTCAGAGCAATCGAAAGTCGCGACAGTGCTACGGTTGGAGCCGAATTCATAAGGCGTGCCGACATATTTCATACCGTCCGCGATGACTTTCTCGATCGCATCGTCAGCTTGACCGATTTCGGTCGTTACGGTGTCAGCTTGATTCGTTTCTTCATTAATAACGTTTGCGGGATCGGCGGATGAAGCTGCCGAAACCGCCTGTACGGAACCGAAACCGACGATCAACAACGTCGCGGCACATAATCCCATCACTTGTTTTCTCATGCTTCAACACCTCCGTTTAACTTCTATTAATACGCTAACATAGGAGGCGGGAGGGTTAAACCCACAATTGTTGCCATCGGCGCGGAACCGTTGGTCCGATAGGAAAAGGTCGGAAGGCCGTAGGCATCCTCGACTACAGTCTAGGAACAAAAACATCCGCGAGTCCGTTATGCGAGAGGCTCGCGAGGTTTACAATAAGGACATAAGTTATACGAGTTACAGAAAAGAGGTGAAGCAAATGAAAAGCGGAAACGGTTTGGCACTGCTGCTGATCGGCTTCGGCGGATTGATCATTCTCGGTAAATTGGGCTTCGGACTTGGGTTCCTGTTCGGACTGCTGATTCCGATTCTGATTATCCTGCTCGGAATCGTAGCGTGGAAAAACGGTAACCGTCTGCTTGGAGGAATCATAGCGGCCGTCGGCGGATTTATTCTACTGGGCAAGCTTTCCTTCTTGTTCGTATGGGCGGCCGCGATCGCATTGATCGTATTCGGAGTTTCGATGCTGGGCCGCAAAAATCGCACGACTAGGATGTAGCAGAACGGTCACTTTAGAAGCAGCGGATGAGGGAGGTATACAGGAATGAGTGTCATTAAAAGAGTGCGGGACATGACGGTGGCTTCGTTGAACGACCGATTGGAGAAATCGGAAGATCCCGTACGCGTCATCGATCAGTTCCTCTGGTCGACGCACCAAGAGATTACGCAGAGCGAAGGTCTGCAACGCCAATACGCGACTCACACGGATAGCCTGCAACGCCAATGGAAAGATGCCGAGCAATGGATGGTCAAACGCGAACAGCAAGCTTTAACGGCGTTAAAGGCCGGAGAAGAGAACGTCGCGAAGCTGGCGCTGCAGGATAAGGTCATTCACGAGGAGCGTTCGGAGCGCTATCGGCAGCTATACGAACAAAGCCGCAGCGAGTTGACCGATCTTGAACAGCTGCTGCAGGAGCTTCGCAACGAATATCGCACCGTGTACGACCGTCGCCAATTTTACGTAGCCAGGATGGAATCGCTTCGCTTGCAGCAACGGCTAAACGCCCGATACACTCCGGGCAATGCGGATACGTCGCAGATGTTCCGCAAGATCGATGACCGCCTGACGGATATCGAACTGGAAACCCGCAGCCTTCGCGATTTGCGTCGGATGGGGCAAGAGACGCTGATGCAGGCGGGAGAAGTCGTCAAGAACACGATCGAAAGAGAATTAGAGCAGTTAAAACGCAAGCTGCAACAAGGAGGTTAAAGGGATGCGCAAATTATATCGTTCCACGCGGGATCGCAAGTTGTTCGGAGTATGCGGTGGATTGGCGGATTATCTAGGCGTGGATGCGACCTTGCTACGCATACTGCTGATCGTCGTCGCCGTGTTCTCGGCCGGCTCCGTAATCATCGTGTACATTATCGCCGGTTTCGTCATTCCCCGAGAACCCCATTACGGAGGGGGTTACGGCGCGAATCCGTTCGACCCGGGTTGGAAAGGGCAAGAACATACTCAGCAATACGGATTCGGCGGCCAAGGCTGGAACGCCAATACCAATGCCAACTATCCGGGACCTAATGCCGGAGCGGGGTATTCCGCCTCGAGCGCGCCGCGTCCGGGTCCAACCGTTACGTCAGCCCCGGCATCTGCCCGTCCTTCGCAAGGGATCGATGCGATGATGGAAGATATAGAGAAGAAGTCTTTGCAAAGAGAGATCGAAGAGCTTAAGGCAAGAATATCAAAATTCGAGAACCAATCGAAAGGAGAATAACACAATGGGTGTATTCCAAAGAATGAAAGATCTGACAAAGGCGTCCGTACATGATTTGCTTGATAAATTAGAGGATCCGATCGTCATGCTTAACCAATATCTCCGCGACATGGAGACGGAAATTCACGACGCCGAAGTTACGGTCGCTAAGCAAATGGCTACTGAACGCCGGATGAAGCAGCGCTTGGACGAACTGGTAAGGCTTGGCGTCGACCGCGAGGGACAGGCGGAGCATTCCTTGCGCAACGGCAACGAAGAGCTTGCCCGCAAGCTTCTCGAGGAAAAGGTCCAATACGATCAACAGGCGGCCGATCTGGTAGGACTGCACGCTCAAGCGAACGCGCAGGTTCAAGATCTGACGACCCAACTGCACGAGATGAAAGAGGAATACTACAAGCTGCGGAATAAGCGCAACGAATTGGCGGCGCGCACGCAAATGGCGAAAGCCCGCAAGCAAATGTCGCAGATCAGCACTCTGCATACGATCGAGAGCGGAACGGCTTCCCGCGGGTTCCATCGAATGGAAGAGAAGATTTTGCAATTGGAAGCTGAAGCGGACGTAGCGCGTTTGCCGAGTACGCCATTCGGCGGAGCTGCCAGCCGCATCGATCCGGAAAAATCGTACCGCGTCGAGCAAGAACTGGAAGCGTTAAGAAATCGCGTACAACCGAATTTACTCAAAGAATAACGACAACCGTTCTCGCTTGTCCCAAGATATGCTATGATGTCATAATGTGAAGTTCGACAATACGTCTAAGCCATAACGGATTCCGATCCGTTATGGCTTTAACTGCGAATAAAGCCGAGAACAACAGGAGGTGTAACCCGACATGAGAAAATCGAACGCGATTCTCTTCATCGCAGCAGGAATTTACCTCGCGCTTGGAGCAGTGGCGGGTTACGCGACCGTAAACGCGGCCGTTCTCCTGTTATTAGGCATTGAACGTTACCGGAACGATCGTTCCAAATTATCGATCCTCGTCATTGCGGTAAGCACGTTAGTACTCATCATTAATCAATTCGCTTTGTTCACCATCGTCGTGTTGATTTCGCTCGGAGCTTATTATTTCCGGGCGCGTCCTTCGGCTTTCGGGACGCATGCAAACAAGCATAGGTTATTCTTGAACATGCGGCTGGACGAACAGTCTTGGGTGCTTCAATCGATGAGCTTCTGGCATGCGGTCGGGGAAATTAGGATGGATATGTCCTTGGCTGTCCCGGAAGATAAGGAGACGACGATCGTCTTGCAGGGTTTAGTCGGCGACCTCGACTTGATCGTCCCGGACGATTATGGAATTCAGGTAGACGCATCGGTGCTTCTCGGGCAGATCTCTTTCAGGCAAGTTAAAGAAGGCGGCATGTTTCACCGATTATCATGGAGAACGCCGAATTACGAAGAGTGCGAGCAAAAGCTGAAACTTCAATTATTCTATCTCGTAGGAGATATCAAAATACGTACGGTGTAGCCGCCGAAGCCGAAAAGGGGGAATCGCATGGAATCCAGAAAAGTCACCAATATGGTTTGGCGTCACATGGGCGAAGCCGTGCTGTATTCCCTCGGGATCGGCGCGTTAGTCGTCTATCTTCTTATTCGGTACGGAATGAAGGTGCCTTCCTTTTCGGTAGGCACCGTTCTTACATATTCGGTTACCGCGATCGGCGTGTTGACAGTCACCGGAGCCGCGTACGGTTTCTGGAGAAGTTACCCGATCCGTCACCGGCTCGAGCTGCTTAGGGACCGAATGGTCATGCTTGAAAAGGGAAGTCCAAGCTTACCTTTGCCCGATCTGGGCAAAGACGAGATCGGGCGTATTGGCGAGCAGTTAGGCAAACTTAGCCGCAAATGGGAGGACCAAGTAACCTCCCTGCAACGCTTGTCCACGAACAACGCCGAGCTTACGGCCAAAGCGCGCATGAGCGCGGTCGTGGAAGAACGGCAACGGCTGGCCAGGGAACTTCACGACGCGGTCAGCCAGCAATTGTTCGCGATATCGATGACCGCGACGGCAGTTGGACGTACGATGGATCACGACTTCGAACGCGCCAGGCGACAAGTGGAATTGATCGAAGAAATGGCTTCCGCCGCGCAATCGGAGATGAGGGCTTTACTGTTGCATCTTCGTCCCGTCCATCTCGAAGGCAAGAGATTGGCGCAAGCCATCCCGGAATTAGTCGAAGAAATGAAAGCTAAGGTGCCGGTGGAAATCGCTATCGACCTGGAAGAGGATTTACCGCTTAACATGGGCGTGGAGAACCATCTCTTCCGCATAGTTCAAGAAGCTATTTCCAATACGCTTCGTCATGCCAAAGCGACTAAGATGGACATCGTCCTGCAGCGCCGCGGAGACACGGTTAGGCTCGGGATCAGAGATAACGGCATCGGATTCGATACTCAGACTCAAATCAAGAAACAGGCCTCTTACGGTATGACGAACATGGAAGAGCGGGTGAACGAGCTTGGAGGCTCGCTTAACATTGCCAGTGCTCCGGGCAAAGGAACGAGAATCGAAATCAGGGTGCCCTTGATGGCGGAAGGCGGTCAGACGGTATGATGGAGCAGGCGATGATCCGGGTGTTGTTGGTGGATGACCACGAGATGGTCAGAATAGGTTTGGCAGCGGTGCTCGGCACGGAAGCCGGAATCGAAGTCGTAGGCGAAGCGGGCAACGGGAACGAAGGTCTTCGTCTAGCTCGCGAATATTCCCCTGACGTAGTATTGATGGATTTGGTGATGGATGGCATGGACGGGATCGAAACGACCCGTCGGCTGATGGAGGAGATGCCGGAATGCCGAGTAATCGTGCTTACGAGTTTCTTGGATGACGAGAAGATGTATCCGGTCATCGAGGCCGGCGCATTCAGCTATCTGCTGAAAACTTCGCGGGCCTCCGAGATAGCGGATGCGATTCGCGCCGCATCCAGAGGCCAATCCGTTCTGGAATCCCAAGTCGCCTCGAAGATGATGAATCGCTTCCGTCGTCCTCCGCAGGTTGCCGCGCAGCCGCACGAGGATTTGACCGATCGGGAGATGGAAGTGCTGAAATTGATCGCGTTGGGGAAATCCAATCAGGAAATCGCCGACGACTTGTTCATCGGAATCAAAACGGTCAAATACCACCTGACTAATTTATTCGGCAAGTTAGGAGTAGAGGACCGGACGCAGGCAGCCATCTATGCCCATCGCAACGGACTTGCGGATTAAAGAGGAAACACGGCTCTGACGGGAGACAGCGGAATGACGGCTTTATCCTTGCATACATCGATTGCGGGACCTATGCTGAGCGTTCCCCAATAAGCGGTGGGTGTTTGCTCTTCAAGCTTGATGGCGCTGACGTCCGCGTGAAGCTTGGATTTGCGACTTCTCTTGACAGGTCGCAAGGAACGCTCGGCAATCTCCGCGCGTTCCAGTCGATCGCCGTTCAGGACGATCGATGAAGGTCCGCATGAGGTCAGAATTCCGGTGTGGCGCGTTTCGTCGTTCAGGACGACGCATACCGCTCTTCCGAATAGCGGGCGAAGCGAGTCCTCGTTAAAATAAAATACGGAATTCGGCATGTTATACTCCTCCTTTGTGGGAATGATATGCAGTGTATTCGCACAGGGGCAAGCGCGTACGGGCGGTTGCCCAGCGCCGCTGGACGGCTGCTAAAAACATAGCGTTGTCTTTGCAATTGTGCTACACTACAGTTCATGAGAACTGACAAAATCAGCTATTCCAAATCCCGCAATCAAGAAAGATGAGGAACATGACGGACAACAAAAACGAATCTATTTCCGCTCATGAAGCGGTCTATTTCATTTTCGGCGCTACGGGCGATTTAGCTCGCCGCAAGCTATTCCCGGCACTGTATAGCTTATACCGGGAAGGTAAATTAGGGGAACGGTTCGCCATCGTCGGGTTAGCGAGACGACCGCGAACGCAAGAGCAGTTCCGCGATGACGTGCACGAGTCCATTTTGGAATTCTGTCGTTACAAGCCGAGCGAACAAGAAGCTTGGAACGCTTTCGCGGAACACTTTACATACCAGTCCCTCGATACCGGCAACGTGGAAGCGTTCAAACAATTGAAAACCCACACGGAGCAGCTAGAGGCGCAGTATGACATTCCCGGTAATCGCCTGTTCTATCTGGCGCTTGCTCCCGAACTCTTCGGCAACGTATCGCGCAATCTGCGCGACGGAGGCATGCTGGAAACGACCGGCTGGCACCGCCTCGTCATCGAGAAGCCCTTCGGTTACGACTATCCGTCCGCCGAACGTCTGAACGAAGAGATTCGGCATGCGTTCCGCGAAGAATCGGTATTCCGTATTGACCACTATCTCGGGAAAGAGATGGTTCAGAATATCGAGGTTATCCGTCTTTCTAATGCTTTCTTCGAGCCGCTATGGAACAATAACCATATCGCCAACGTTCAAATCACGTTAGCGGAGACGGTCGGCGTCGAAGAACGCGGTGCCTATTATAACAAATCGGGAGCGCTGCGCGATATGGTTCAGAACCACATGCTGCAGATGCTGACGATGATCGCCATGGAGCCTCCTAGCAGACTCGATCCGGAGGATATCCGGGACGAGAAGGTCAAGGTGCTTCGTTCCATTCGCAAGCTTGAATCGGGAGAAGAAATCCGTTCCAGCATCGTGAGAGGCCAATATTCTCAAGGATCTTCGAGGGGCAAGGAGTTGAAGGGGTACCGTCAAGAGGATTCCGTTGATCCGGATTCCACGACGGAAACGTTCTTCTCCGCACGCCTTTTCGTAGATAATTTCCGCTGGGCCGGAGTTCCGTTCTACGTCCGCACGGGTAAACGCCTGCCGGTCAAATCAACGGAAATCGTCATCGAATTCAAGAATGTGCCGAACAACGTCCTGTTCGCCAAGCGCCAAGAGCTGCTTCCGAACCTGCTCGTCATTCGCGTGAATCCGATGGAAGGCATCTATATTAAGTTTAATGCCAAGAAGCCGGGCAACGATATGACCGTTCAGCCGGTGGCCATGGAATTCTGCCAAAGCTGCCAAGTGGGATTGAATACTCCCGAAGCTTACGAGCGTCTTATTTTCGACGCCGCGCGCGGCGATCACACTTATTTCACGAGATGGGACGAGGTTGCCGTCGCTTGGAAGCTTATCGATCCGATCGCCTCGGCGTGGCGGGAAGATTCCAAGGATCTTCAGTTCTATCCCGCGGGCTCGTGGGGACCGGAGAAGGCAGACAAGTTGCTGACCGACGAAGGCTTTCACTGGTGGCCGGTGAACGGACAGGACGAAGATAACGTTATTTGGGTGTCCAATACGAGTAAATAAAGTAATCGGAGGTAATAAAGATGCCTAAGATTCATGATATAAGCATGACGATAGAAGAAAGCATGCAAGTGTGGAAAAGCTACGAACAGAAAAAGCCTCATATTACGAACGTGCAGAATCACGACGAAGGCAAGCCGCACGAGAGCTTGCTGTCCATGAACGTTCATACCGGAACGCACGTCGATGCTCCTCTGCACATGATCGCCGGCGGCGAAACCATCGAGACGATTTCCCTTGATAGGCTATGCGGTCCCGCCCGAGTACTCGATCTCACCCATCTGCAAGGCCACATCGCCAAAGAAGATTTGGTTCCCTTCGCCATCCAACGCGGAGAGAGGTTGCTTTTCAAAACCGCTAGCTCTTTCACAGAGGAATTCATCCTGGACTTCGTGTTTTTGCGAGAAGACGGAGCTCGGTACTTGGCGGAGATCGGCGTCGGATTGGTTGCTACGGATGCACTGGGGATTGAACGGGCGCAACCGGAATACCCGACTCATCGTACGCTGATGCGCAACGACGTCATCATCGTCGAAGGCGTTCGCTTGAAGGACGTGGAGGCCGGTAATTACACGCTTATCATTGCTCCTCTTAAGCTGACCGGCATCGATGCTTCGCCGGCTCGCGCTTTTCTAATGGATTAATGAATTTATGCAAGCTATCGTGAAGGACCTTCGGGTCCTTTTCTTTTTTTATGGGTCGGGTTCGAGCCGCCCTGGATCGCGCATACGCCGTAGCCTATTTTAATATGAATATAGGGTTCCGTGATTTCCTCCCGATCGTTCCATGAATATCATGCTAGGGAAAACGCCCTATTCATGTCCGCGGAGAATCGACTCAAAGATTCCTACGATTTATTATATTGTACGTTATAACATACGTATGTATAATATAGTGTATATTCATTTACGTCATTGGGAGGACACCGGTGTGCGAGGAACGATGCAAGCGCTTGTGAAAGACAGGAGAGGGCCAGGAGCCGTGCTAATGGAAGTTCCCGTGCCGGAATGCCGCCCGGATGAAGTGCTTGTCCGCGTCAAAGCGACTTCGATATGCGGAACCGATTTACATATTTACCGTTGGGATGAATGGGCCGAGGAAAATGTCGTTACGCCGAATGTATTCGGTCATGAATTCGCGGGTATCGTCGAAGCTGTCGGGGTTAACGTTGTTAACGTGAAGGTCGGGGATCACGTGTCCGGAGAAGGACATATCGTCTGCGGCCATTGCAAAGCATGCCGGACAGGCAATGCGCACGTATGTCCGAATGTAAGAAGCTTCGGAATTACGGTGCCGGGTTGTTTCGCGAAGTATGCGATCGTTAAAGGGACGAATGTCATTCAAAACCCGAAGCAAATGCCATTCGAAATCGCCTGCCTGCAGGATCCGCTAGGAAATGCCGTACAGGCGGTGTTAGCCGGCGATATCGTCGGTAAATCTACGGCCGTAATCGGCGCTGGCCCGATCGGCTTGATGGCGATTGCCGTGGCCAAAGCTTGCGGCGCCGGAACCGTGTTCGCGGTCGATATTAATCCATATCGGCTGGAGCTGGCTATAAGAATGGGCGCGGATGCCGTCATTAATAGCTCGGACGTATCCATGGCGGATGCGCTGCACGAGGTAACGGGCGGCGACGGCGTTGAAGTGATGCTGGAGATGTCGGGAAATCCGCATGCGATTCGCGAATGCTTCGCGGCCGCGGCAAGCGCAGGACGCGTCTCGCTGCTCGGAATTCCTACGAAAGAAGTATCGCTCGACCTAGCCCGATATATCATCTTTAAAGGACTGCGCATCGAGGGAATTACCGGTAGGAGAATGTATGATACGTGGTACCAATTGAAGAATCTTCTCGAGCTTGGCAGAATAGATCTGAATTCCATTATTACGCATCGGTTCACGCTGGAACGTTTCGAGGAGGCGTTCGCTCTAATGGCCTCGGGGCAATGCGGAAAAATCGTGTTCTTGCATGAGGAATGAAAATCGAAGAACGGACAGGAGAAGGGATATGGCAAACTTCGAATATTTGGCTGAGGAATTGAATCAGTTGAAGCAGGACGGTAGGTATCGGGAGCTTAGCGTATGGGGCAGCGGTTGCGGGACATGGATGGAGCTCGGAGGCCGCAAAGTGCTCCAGTTATCGTCCAATAACTATTTAGGTCTGACAAGTCACCCCGATATGAAGCGGGCCGCGATCGACGCCATCGATAAATACGGAGTCGGAAGCGGATCCGTGCGGACGATTACCGGCACGTTGAACGTTCACGACCGACTGGAGCGGGAGCTTGCCGCTTTCAAAGGGACGGAAGCGGCGCTCGTGTTCCAGTCGGGCTATGCGGCGAATCTAGGCGTGCTTTCTTCGATTCTGACGTCGGACGATGTGGTCATAAGCGATGAGCTTAACCATGCGAGCATTATCGATGGTATTCGATTATCGAAAACGAACCGAAAAATATACGCGCATAAGGATTTGGATCAGCTTGAACAGCGGCTGAAAGAAAGCGCGAACTACCGGACCCGGGTCATCGTCACGGACGGGGTGTTCAGCATGGATGGCGACATTGCGCCTTTGCCTCAAATCGTGGAGCTTTGCGAGAAATACGACGCCATCGTATACGTAGACGACGCGCATGCCAGCGGCGTTCTTGGCAAGAACGGCAAAGGTTCTACCGATCATTTTGGCTTGAACGGCCGCGTTCATATTCAAATCGGCACTCTGTCGAAGGCGGTCGGGGCGGTCGGCGGATACGTGGCTTGCGAGCAGGTACTCAAGCAATTTCTCGTTCATAAAGCACGTTCGTTTTTATTTAGCACGGCATTGCCGCCAGCGGTTGCAGCCACGTGTATCTCCGCTATTCACGTGTTGCAAGCCAGTTCGGACCGGATCGAACGTTTATGGAATAACACGGCTTTTTTTCGCGGCGAATTGAAAAAAATGGGCTTCGACACAGGGGTTAGCGAGACGCCTATCATTCCGATCATCGTCGGGCAACCCGCTAAAACGATGCAGTTCTCCGATGCCTTGCTGGCAGAGGGTATTTTCGCGCAGGGCATCGTCTACCCGACGGTTGCCAACGATAAAGGGCGCGTACGTCTTATCATTACCGCGGCTCATACGGATGAGGATTTGAAATTCGCGTTGGACCGTTTGGAAAAGGTAGGAAAAGCATTCGGACTGATTTAGGAAAGACGCCGGATTGAGATCCCTCATTACGATATTTCGATTCAAGCATGGAATGAAGAGGTTGCTCCGACGGGGGCAGCCTCTTTGACGTTAGCGTGAGTGAGTACAACTAACAGGCAGAAGAGAGAGTGAAGCATACAAATTCGTTATTTAATATTTACAACGTAACAGTGTTATGTTACATTATCCATGGAGGGATGATCATGGAACAGGAATTGATTTCCAAGAAGGAACTGCTGGACGAGAAAGGCATTTCGTACGGCCAACTGTACCGATGGAAGCGAAAGCAGTTGATTCCGGAGGAATGGTTCATCAGAAAGTCCACGTTTACGGGGCAAGAGACGTTTTTTCCGAAAGATTTAATATTAACGCGTATCGATAAAATCATGAACATGAAGGATGATTTGTCGCTTGACGAGCTTGCCGATAAGCTTTCTCCGTTATTGCCGGCTTTTGAATTAAGAAAAGCGGATTTGTTTAAACGAAACATTGTTTCGCATGTCGTGCTAGAGCGCTTCGCATCGGAGGATAAGGAATCGGTCGTCTATACGTACGAAAAGCTGCTCTACTTTTATATCGTCGATAAACTGCTGCAAGCCGGAGAGATGAGCCTGGAGGAAGGCGACAAACTGCTGCAGACGATGAAGGACCATTATCCGAAATTCGAAGGCAAGCCTTGCGAGCTGCTGTTTATGCGTAAGATGGGCGTATCGTCTTTCGCGTTATTATCGGTCCCGGCAGAGATTTATTTCGAAACCGGAGTGAAGCTGATCGCCCGGCTGTCCATGGCGGAGAGCATCGAACACTTAAAAGGAAAATTGGAGTAGGGGGAGTATGCAATGGAAAGCACGGTGAAGCCTAACTTGTTGATTAGCGGCGTTAGCGACGCGGGCGGCGGAGATTACGAGAAAGTAAAAATCGACGGCGTCGGCACGATTAAAGGTTCTATCGCAGCCGTTAACTTCGATACGAACGGGATGACGAAGGTGCTCGGCGATCTGCGGGCGAACATAATGGATTGCGACGGAATGATCAAGGTCGACGGTCATTTAACGGCGGGGAAATCGGTCGTGGACGGCACGTTGAAAGTAAAGGGATCGTTAAAAGCGGAAAGTCTGGCCGTTAACGGCTTTCTGCGGATCGATGGGGATTGCGAGAGCGAAGTATTGGACTTGGAGGGATCCTTCGAAGTGCAAGGATTACTAAACGCGGGAAGGCTGAATGCCGTTCTTCAATGGAAAGGAGAAGCACGGGAGATAGGCGTGGAATTCATTAAAGTTCGCCGAACGTCGAAAGCTTCGTGGAACAAACTGTGGAGATGGATTATGCCGAAGGCGGTTCCGGGGCTTAAGGCAAGCGTTATAGAGGGCGACGATATCGATCTGGAATATACGGAGGCGGATATCGTTAGGGGAAACCGCATACGCATAGGCAAAGGTTGCAAGATCGGGTTGGTGGAATATCGCACGGAGCTAAATGCCGTTTCGGGCGCTAAAATAGGCAAAGAGGTGAAGACCGGTGACTAACGAAACAAGACGCGATTTGAGGATGGTAGGCACGACGACGTCCGCCGGCGGCGTATTCCGGAACATTAAGTTAACCGGTGAAAGCCGATTATCGGGAGACGTCGATTGTTACAAGCTGTCCAACACGGGCGATTTGACCATTAACGGCAGCTTGCGATCGGAAGAACTGGGGTTGACTGGAGAATGCGAGATACAAGGAAGCCTGCAAACGTCGAAGGCTCGGGGCAGAGGGGAAATAAAGGTATCTAACGGATTGCGCGGGGAGAACATTAAATTTACGGGAAGCATCGATGTCGGCGGGGATTGCGAAGCGGGCTCGCTCGAGGTCGACGGGGCGATAAACGTAGCGGGATTACTGAGCGCCGATCGGTTGGACCTTAAGATGTACGGACCGTGCAAGGCTACGGAAATCGGCGGTTCGATTCTCCGAGTGAAGCGAAGCAAAGCTACGAGGATCATTAACTTGCTGAAATCCAGCGATCATGCCGTGTTATACGCGGAACAGATCGAGGGTGACAAGGTGGAGCTGGAGCATACGGAAGCGGGAGTCGTTCGCGGGAATCACGTGAAGATCGGACCCGGATGCGAAATCGGACGCGTCGAATACCGCGATAAGTTGGAGGTTCATAAGGGTTCGACCGTCAAGGAGAAAGTCCAACGGTAAACAAATAAAAGACTAGGGAGCGGGAATACATGTCGGCAAAATCGAAACAAGCGGGCGGCGGAAACCTAGGGATCGTGATCGCGGGTCTGCTGCTCGGAATTCTGATGGCCGCGATGGACAATACGATCGTCGCTACCGCGATGGGAAACATCGTTGGCGAGCTTGGAGGATTGGATCAATTCGTATGGGTAACCTCGGCGTACATGGTTGCGGAAATGGCCGGGATGCCGATCTTCGGAAAGCTGTCGGATATGTACGGACGCAAGAAATTTTTCGTGTTCGGTATTATTGTCTTCATGATCGGCTCAGCTTTATGCGGGACGGCGAACTCAATCACAGAGCTGGCGCTATATAGGGCTATTCAAGGCATTGGGGGCGGAGCGCTCGTGCCGATCGCTTTCACGATCATGTTCGACGCGGTTCCGTTGAAGGACCGCGGTAAGCTGGGTGGGTTGTTCGGCGCGGTGTTCGGATTGTCGAGTATTTTCGGCCCGTTGTTAGGCGCGTATATTACCGACCATATCGCATGGCAATGGATTTTCTACATCAATCTGCCGTTAGGCCTGCTAGCATTCGCAATGATCGCCTTCTTCTACAAGGAGTCGCACGAGCATTCGAAACAGCCGATCGACTGGGTAGGGGCTTTCACGCTCGTGGGTGCGGTCGTGTGCTTGATGTTCGCCCTGGAGCTCGGGGGCAAGAAATACGCATGGGATTCTTCGATGATCATCGGCTTGTTCGTCGGATTCGCGATATTAACGATTACGTTCCTCGTTACGGAAACGAAGGTCAAGGAGCCGATCATCTCGTATAACCTGTTCAAAAACAGATTGTACGCTACGAGCATTCTGATCGCGTTATTCAGCGGAGCGGCCTTCATCGTGGCGTCCGTGTACATTCCGATCTTCATTCAAGGCGTGCTAGGAGGGACGGCAACCAACTCGGGTCTCGTGCTGCTGCCGATGATGGTGGGGTCCGTCGTTACCGCATCCGCCGGCGGTTTCTTGATGACGAAGCTTCCGTATCGGAATCTCATGATACCCACCCTTGCGATTCTGGTTGCTGGCACGGCTCTAGTGGCGACGCTGAACTCGGAGTCGACGAGGTTGATCGTCACCTTGTATATGGTACTTATCGGATTAGGAATCGGGGCTTCGTTCTCGGTGTTAAGCAATGCCGCGATTCACGGCTTGACCTCAAGACAGCGGGGGACGGCGAGCTCGACTTTGAATTTCGTGCGTTCGCTAGGCATGACGATCGGCATCACTACGTTCGGAATTATCCAAAGCCACGTCTTCATGGGCAAGCTGTCGGACTTCTTCGCTTCCGGTGGAGGCGAAGGAAGCGGCCAAATGCCGGAAGGTCTGGACATGAAGGATCCGCATTCCTTGTTATCGCCCGAGCTGCGCGCGAACATTCCGCATGAAATCTTGGATCCGATCACGAGAATGCTGTCGTCGTCCATTGTATATACGTTCGCATGGGCGATCATTCCTGCGATATTAGCATTGCTGGCCGCATTTTTCATGGGCCGTAAGAAGCTTGACGCAACGGCGGAAGTCGAGGAATACGCGGGAGGGCATTAAGATCGAAACCGCGGCGGCATTCGGCGCATAGAATAGACTAAAGGGGGTTTCGACGCCCTTAAACCCGAAGCTCCGCCTTCCACAGGAATGCGCGGAGCTTTTTTCCGTAATTGTGGTATAATGAAGGCTGTTATTTTATCGTGAAGGGAATATCGATGAATGAGCCAAAAGACGTCCGATGAATTACGGCAAGAGGTTAAGAAACGCCGTACTTTCGCTATAATCTCTCACCCCGATGCGGGGAAAACGACACTGACTGAGAAGCTGCTCCTATACGGGGGAGCCATTCATATCGCGGGATCGGTTAAAGCGCGCAAAGCCGCCCGTCATGCCACGAGCGACTGGATGGAAATCGAGAAGCAACGGGGAATCTCGGTTACTTCTTCCGTCATGCAATTTCAATACGAGGGTAAGCAGGTTAATATTCTGGATACCCCTGGTCACCAAGACTTCAGCGAAGACACGTACAGAACGCTGACCGCCGCTGATAGCGCGGTCATGCTCATAGACGTCGCTAAAGGCGTCGAAGCGCAGACGATCAAGCTGTTCCAAGTATGCAGCAAGAGGGGCATTCCGATCTTCACGTTCATCAACAAGCTGGACCGCGAAGGGCAGAATCCGTTCGAGCTGTTGGAAGAAATCGAGCGCGTGCTCGGTATCCGTTCGGTACCGATGAACTGGCCGATCGGCATGGGCCGCGAATTGTGCGGCGTGTACGACCGGATGAAAAACCAAGTGGAGCTGTTTCAAGGCAAAGACCACTCCAGCATCGAGGTTCGCAAAACGGAGAATTACAACGATCCGATCATTCGCGAGATGGCGGGAGATTATCTAGCCGACCAATTGGCCCAAGATCTGGAGCTGCTGGACGTGGCGGGCGATTCTTTCGATTACGAGAAAGTACGCACAGGACAGCTGACGCCCGTATTCTTCGGAAGCGCGGTAAACAACTTCGGCGTGCAAACGTTCCTGGAAAATTTCCTCGAGTTAGCTCCGCAGCCAACCGAGCGCAAAATCACGGACGGCACGGTAAGCCCGGAGGAAGAGAAGTTTTCCGGATACGTGTTCAAGATACAAGCGAACATGAACCCGGCTCACCGCGACCGCATCGCTTTCCTGCGGATTTGCTCCGGCAAATTCCAACGCGGAATGAGCGTGCGCCACGTCCGCGCGGGAAAGGAAATCAAGCTATCCCAGCCGCAGCAATTTTTGGCGCAAGATCGGGATATCGTGGAGACGGCGTATCCCGGCGATATCATCGGTTTGTTCGATCCGGGGATTTTCCGGATCGGGGATAGCCTGAGCGAAGGTCGAGATATCGTGTTCGACGAGCTGCCGACCTTCTCGCCCGAGATTTTCGCCAAAGTGTCGATCAAGAACGCCCTTAAGCAGAAGCAGTACCTGAAGGGGCTCGATCAGCTTACGGAAGAAGGAATGGTGCAGGTGTTCCGTTCGGTCGGAGCGTTCGAGGATACTTACCTCGGCGTTGTCGGACAGTTGCAATTCGAGGTGTTCGAATACCGAATGAAGAACGAATACGGGGTCGATATTCAACTGTTCAGAACCCAATTCCAATTCGCCCGCTGGATCGTCGGGGACAAGATCGATCCCACTAAGTTCAGAATCAACTCGATTCTCGTTAAGGACAAGAATAACGTCGACGTCGCTTTATTCGAGAACGAATACGCCATGAGAACCGCGATGGAACGGATGCCGGACTTGAAGTTCCTCGAAGTCGCTCCTTAATCCAGCTTAGAGAAAAAGCGTAAGAGCCCGTTGCCGGAAAATCGGCGACGGGTTTTTTCAAGGTTTAGGTCAGTTGTCGCGACATTGGCGATGGGCTGAGTATGCTGTAAAATGGAATAAAACCTTAACAAGAAGACAAGGACGGATTCTCATGAGCAACCGTATTAAGATACAAGGCGGATTCATCGTAAGACCGGACGGAGTTAGTCAAGGAGACTTGACGATCGAGAACGGATTCATCGTTTCAAATGAAGCAAACGTTAGGGACGAACAGATTCTAAACGCGGACGGAGCTTGGGTTCTCCCCGGCTTGATCGATATTCACTGCGATGCGATCGAGAAGGAAGTCGAGCCGCGTCCCAATACTCTTTTTCCGCTGGAGATGGCGTTTCTTCAATTCGAACGCAAGCTTGCCGGGCATGGAATAACGACGATGCTGCATTCCTTGTCGCTCGGTGTGGGGTTGAGCTTGCGCGGAGAGCACTTGGTGTCGGAATTAATCCGGATGATTGCTGCTTTGAGACAAGAGCGGGCAATGATTCGTCATGGCATTCATCTCCGCTATGAAGTATCGCATCTGACCGGTTTCGAAATAGCTCGACAGTTGATATCGGATGGTTTGATCGACTACATTTCCTTGATGGACCACGCGCCCGGACAAGGGCAATATCATCGAGAGGGCGCTTTCCAACGGTATGTCATGAAAAATCAAGGGGTCGGTCCGGACGAAGTATCCGCGATCGTGAAGGAGTTGGAGGAGAGGCGAAGCCAGATCGATTGGGTTAAGCTGAAAGCATTGACCGCTGAAGCCCGCAGCCACGGTATCGCCGTCGCATCCCACGACGACGATAGCTCTGCGGCAGTTGAACGCTCCATCGGTTTCGGCGCGACCGTATCCGAATTTCCGCTTAGCTTGGAAACGGCGACCTATGCTCACGGCCAAGGAATGGGAGTTTGCGTGGGAGCACCCAATATCGTTCGCGGCGGCTCGCATGACGGAAATCTGAAAGCGGTCGATGCGATCCGAGACGGAGTAGCGGATATTCTATGCTCCGATTATCATCCGGCTTCCTTGCTTCACTCTTTATTTCGACTGGAAGCGGAAGGGATTCCGTTAGAGAAAGCCGTGGCCATGGCGTCGATCAATCCGGCAAAGATTATGGGACGCGACGGTTCGATCGGTTCAATCGAGCTTGGCAAAAAAGCCGACGTCATCGTCGTGCGTAAAGTGCGGGATATTCCGCTTGTCCAATATGCGCTAGTAGATGGAAAGGTCGTTCACGCGACTCGGGACTTCATGTAATCGGCTTAGGGATTCAAGTGTTTATAAAGAGTAGCCACCTGTTTTTTCCTCGCTGCTTCCGTGCTGTCTTTCCAGATCATTTCGAATAATACGCCTAAGCCCGGCAACGCCATCTCTTCGCCGCCGATCGAGCCTTGAACGATTTCCGTAAGTTCATCGACGTTTTTGCCTTGCACTCGCTGGGTTATCGCCTGTCTCAAGTCTAAGTCCACGAATATGCCTCCTTAAAGGGGATCTTCCCGTGTAGATTTCCCCGACGGGACGGCGGTTATGCCGAACTCCGGATATGATATAATGAGCCCATTGGGTTACCGTACGCGAGGAGGAAGTACATATGGCTAAGAAAACGAATGCCAGAAAGCAATTCGCGATCATCGGATTGGGGCGGTTCGGTTCGAGCGTAGCCACGTATTTAGCGCAATTAGGCTACGAGGTGTTGGCGGTCGACGATAACGCCCAGCGCGTGCAGGATGTTGCCCACGCCGTGACGCATGCGGTGACGGCGGATTCTACGGACGAGGAAGCGATGCAGGCGTTGGGCATTCGTAACTTCGACGTGGTTGTCGTCGCCATTGGACAGGATATTCAATCCAGCATTTTGACGACTTTGATCCTTAAAGATCTTGGAGTGCCCTATATTATCGTGAAAGCCCAGAATGAGCTGCATGGCAAAGTGTTAAACAAGATCGGTGCGGACAAGGTGGTTTTCCCCGAGCGGGATATGGGATTGCGGGTCGCGCATCACCTCATCTCTCCGAATATTCTGGAGCACATCGAGTTATCCGCGGATTACAGCATCGTCGAAATGAAGATTCCTGCTTCGATGATCGGCAAAAATTTGAAGCAGTTGGATATTCGCTTGAAATACAACTGTAACGTTCTTGCGGTAAAGAGGGACGGCGAAATGAATATCACTCCGAGAGCGGACGAACCATTGATGAAAGAAGACGTTCTGGTCATAGTGGGCAAGAACGATCAATTGACGAAGTTGGAGCAAGCCTATGCGGAACTTTGAGGGATACATAAGCTCGGCGGCGAATCCGCGAGCGAAAGAGTGGGCCAAGCTGCTGGAACGCAAATACAGAGAGCGCGAAGGCAAGTTTCTGCTTGAGGGGATCCACCTCGTCAAGGAAGCGCTGGATGCGGAATGGCCTCTTGAAATCGTTGCGTTCGATGAGGGCTCCGGCGTTCTGGACGCGTTCGAAGAATATTTGGACGGAGAACAACGGGACGGACCGGCTTGGATTCCGGTTTCGCCGGAGATCATCGCGAAATGCAGCGAAACCGGAACGCCGCAGCCGATCTTCGCGGTTGCGCTGAAGCGTCCTCCGATGAAGGAGTCGCTATTCTCGGGAGAGCTTGGCGGTTTAGTCGCGGTGTTGGACGGAGTTCAGGATCCCGGCAACGTGGGTACGATCCTTCGAAGCGCGGCGGCAAGCGGGGCTTCGGCAGTCGTGCTCGGGAAGGGAACGGCGGATCTCTATAACCCGAAGACGATCCGTTCAACGATGGGTGCTTTATTCCATGTACCCGTACTCGAGGCGGACCTGTCGTCGCTGTTGCCCGAAGCCGGAAGCCATGGCATCACCTTGATCGGGACAAGCCTTCAATCTGCCCAATCATGCTATGACTACGACCTTAGCATAGGGAACGCATGGCTGGTATTCGGCAACGAGGGAAGCGGGTTGTCGGAGCAAGTATCCTCATTAGTGGATGCGAATGTCATTATCCCGATGACGGGGCGGTCCGAATCCCTTAACGTCGCGATGGCTGCTACTGTCCTATTGTTCGAGGCCCAGCGTCAGCGGTTGATTAAATAATTCGTATTTGTTCGTGTGAAGACTGGATTTTGAACGGGAGATTACTCACCCGTGCGAATATCCGGTTTTTTTATGTTCATTATAAACATTTTATTCCTCTTGCCTGACGAGTAAATATAATTTTCTAAACTCTATTGATTATTATCAATAATGAAGCTAGAATAATGTTAAAAACGAACAATCATTATGATGTAAACGAAACGAAATTTTTAACTTACAAGGAGCGTGGCACAGGTGTCCGTAACGGCAAGATTCAATCGGCTTTTCAGCGAGCAAGGCAAATGCTTCGACGTCGCTATCGATCATGGTTTTTTTAACGAGTATTCATTCTTATCGGGGATCGAGAATATGAAAGTCGCGGTGGAGACGATCGTCCGCGCCAACCCGGATGCCATACAGCTCAGCATCGGCCAGGCGAGCCATCTTCAGAGCATGCCGGGCAAGAACAAACCGTCGCTCGTGCTTCGCACGGACGTTGCCAATGTTTACGGGACGAAGCTTCCCAACCATTTGTTCAGCGAGCTCATCGTGAATCCCGTCGAGCAAGCGGTACGCTTGGACGCTGCTTGCGTAGTCGTGAATCTGTTGCTGCTGCCCGGTCAACCCGAGCTGCATCGTCAATGCGTCCAGAACATCTCGAAATTGAAAGTGGAATGCGAGCGCTACGGCATGCCGCTCATGGTCGAGCCGCTGGTCATGCTGCCTAACGAGCAGAAGGGCGGATACATGGTGGACGGCGATATTACGAAGATCGTTCCGCTAGTCCGTCAAGGCGTGGAACTAGGAGCCGATATTATTAAAGCGGATCCATGCGATCACGTCGAGGAATATCACAAGGTCGTTGAAGCGGCGTCCGGTAAGCCGGTGTTGCCTCGCGGGGGCGGCCGAGCTTCCGACGAGGAGATATTGATAAGAACCTACGCGCTAATGCAACAGGGAGCTTCCGGTATCGTATACGGACGTAACGTCATCCAGCATGACAACCCGGAAGCGATGACGCGCGCATTCATGGCCGTCGTCCATCGGGGAGCCACTCCCGATCAAGCGTTGGCGTTGCTGAGAGGGGAGTAACCGACATGTCGAAGAAGGAAATACGATTTGGCGTTATCGGCTGCGGATTGATGGGGAAGGAATTCGCTAGCGCGGCGGCGCGCTGGCTTCATCTGACTGACGTCGATTTCATCCCGAGAATTACGCACGTATGCGATGCGCATCTTCCGGCAACCGAGTGGTTCAGACAGAATGTCGCCAGCGTAACCCGCGCAACGGCGGATTACCGCGAGCTTCTTGCCGATCCCGAGGTGGACGCGGTATATTGCGCCGTTCCTCATAACCTTCATCAGCAATTGTATATCGATATTATCAAGTCGGGTAAACATCTGCTTGGAGAAAAACCGTTCGGAATCGATCTGGCTGCGAACGAAGCCATCATGCGGGCGATTGCCGACCATCCGGAAGTCATCGTACGCTGCTCGTCGGAATTTCCGTTCTTTCCCGGCGCGCAACGCATCGCGGAATGGGTCGCCCAAGAGAAGTTCGGCCGCATCATCGAAGTCGAAGCCGGGTTCTGGCACAGCAGCGATCTTGATCCCAACAAAACGATCAATTGGAAACGTCGGATAGCGACGAACGGCGAATACGGGTGCATGGGCGATTTGGGCATGCATGTCGCTCATTTGCCGTTCCGCTTCGGATGGATGCCGGCGAACGTTCGGGCATTGTTAAGTAAAATCGTAGAACGGCGTCCCGACGGCAAAGGCGGTATGGCTGATTGCGAGACGTGGGACAACGCCATATTGGCTTGCGAGGTGAAGACGGATACTCAAGCGTTTCCAATGGTTCTGTCTACGAAACGAATCGCGCCGGGACATGCCAATACTTGGTTCATTCGAATTAGCGGAACGAAGGGCTCGGCGGAGTATTCGACCAAGAATCCCAAACAAGTCGCATTTCTTCCGTACGAACCCGGAGCCGAGCAAGCTTGGCATATGACGGACGTTCCTTACAAATCCGCATACGGCACCATTACCGGAGGCATCTTCGAGTTCGGATTCTCGGATTCGATTCTCCAGATGTGGGCGGCTTTCTGCGATGAAATCGCGCATGGAAGGGATAATCAAGCTTCCTTCCAATGCGCCAGGCCGGAAGAAGCCGCGATGAGTCACAAGCTCTTCACAGCGGCACTGGAATCGGCGGCAAGCGGCATGACCGTATCCATGAATTGGTCGTAAAGCTTGAAGATAGTGGCCGAGAAAGGCTCCCGCAACAGGACAAGCGAAGAGAAACCAGCGCTCCAAGCCGGCATCAAGCCGGATAAGACCGTTGACGTTTCTCTTCTTTTCCTATATACGGCCTTGGAAGGAATCGATTGAATTCAAGCTGTCATTGCAATAGAATAGTGAGTTATAGAGGTTAGGGGGCATAGCGATGTCGTCCGGATTAAACGAGAGGCAGCAACGTATCGTCGATGAACTCAAATATAAGGGCGAAGTGAAAATATCGGATTTGAAAGAGCGATTCGAAGTGACGGATATGACGGTGAGAAGAGACCTGGAGAAGCTTGAGAAAATCGGCGAGCTCAAGAGAACTTTCGGCGGCGCCATATTAACCTCGAAGGACGTTGCTCTTCGGGAACGGTCCGTCGTTAGAATGGCGGAGAAGGAAAGAATCGGTCGCAAGGCGGCCCTGTTAGTTGCACCGGGGGATTCCATCTTCATTGACGGCGGCTCTACGACGTTGCAGGTGGCCCGGAATTTGCCCGAGCATTCCAAGATTACCGTAGTCACGAACGCAATTAACGTCGCGGCCGAGCTGTCGGAGAGGAAAATACCGACCATCGTAATCGGAGGAGTGTTAATTGAAACGACCAATTCGATGGTGGGACAAGTGGCTATAGAGTCCTTATCGCGTATGGCTTTCGACAAAGCGTTCTTGGGAGGAACGGGAGTCGACCCGATCCACGGGCTCAGTAATTCGAATATGCACGAAGCCGAAATCAAGCGACTGGCCATCCGGAAAGCCAAAGAAGCTTACGTCGTAATGGATCACTCCAAGTTCGGAGCCAGCATGCTATTCTCGTTCGCGACTTTAAGCGATATTCATGCGATCATCACCGATCAAGTCCCGGATGAAAGCTTGGACATGGCCTGCCAAGCTGCAGATACTTCCGTTATATTGGCTTAGACGTAAAAAAACATAAACCGATAAACGCTTGAGAACGAAATGGATTTCCTCCCATTTCGTTCTTTTTTTCATGGAGCCTGCAAATTCAAATTCATCGCCGAGTATATTAAACCGTCGCATGGCAAAAATGAAACCAACATAACCTTCAGGCGAGGGGACAAGAATCGTGGTTCCATTCTTGCAGGAGATGAAGACGCGACTAGGCGACAACGACGATTTCATCGTCCAAAGAGTTTTCTTGCTCGATAGTCCGGTCATCCTCATGGGATTTAAATCGATGTTGGATTTCGTTCAAACGAAATCGAATCTATTGGAGTATATAGAGCAATCTTTTCCCGAAGGGAAAACGATCGACGAAGTCATAAAACAATTGAGCAATTCCGGGACTATTGGCATCGAGGAGGCCATTTCGGCGATTACCGCCGGAAATCTGCTGATTTACGACGAGAAGACGAAGCAACGCGCCATCGTGAACCCGGTCTCGAGATTACTTACCCGCAGCATCGAGTCGCCCACAACCGAAAACATTCTCCACGGCGGAATAAGTTCTTTTAACGAGGACATCGATACGAATATCGGCATGATGAGGAAGCAATTTAATTCCTCTCATTTAGAAACCAAATTATATTCCTGCGGCAGCATGCAGAAGAGCAGACTAGCCGTGCTGTATATCAAAGACCAGATAGATATGAAGCTCGTTAAACAGGTCGTCAGCAAAATAGAAAGCAATCTGGACAAGGAGCTCAACCACACTCAGGACGTAAGTAAAATGATGGGTTTCTATTCGAAAGAGCTCATACCCAAATTCAATACGACGGAGTTGCCGCAGGAAGCCGTGAATGCTTTAAGAAAGGGAAGAATCGTTCTATTTCTCGACAGACTCCCCTTTGCATTAGTCCTTCCAAGCCTATTGTGGGATATGTTCATCCATGATAACGATAAGAATTTACCTCCGCCGATCACGGTCGCGTTACGTATGCTCCGATTACTCGGAGTGCTTGTGACCTTAATCATGCCGGGGTTATACGTCGCGCTCGTCTCGGTTAATCCGGAAGTATTGAGGATCGAGCTCGCGTTATCCATTGCCCAGAGTAGGGAAGGCGTGCCTTATCCCGCTTTTATCGAGATCGTCTTGATGCTGATCGTATTGGAGATGACTCTTGAGGCTAGCGTCAGGCTCCCTGCAAGCATTGGTCCTACGGTCACCATGGTCGGCGGAATCATTCTTGGACAAGCGGTAGTGACGGCCCAATTGGTCAGCAATCTGTTAATTATCATCCTTGCGGTCACTACGATTGCGAATTCAACCGTTGTCGGAGTTCAGAACTCGCTTGCCATCCGGTTTTTCAAGTATGTAATCGTCGTGCTTGCTTCTATATTCGGGGTCTTTGGCATTGTTAGCGCAGTTGTATTCGTATGCGCATATTTAGCCGGAGTGAACACGTTCGGGATTTCCTACCTATACATTCCCCGGACGGAGAAGGTTGGGGGAAATCATGAATAAAAGCATGCATGTCATAACGATGTATATTCTCTCGCATCTTGGATTCATGTTTTTCGTGTATCCGGACAATGTCATATCCTCGACAGAAGAAGGTCACTGGGTTCCCATTCTAGTAGGCTGTATCGTCCATCTATTGGTGATTTGGACATACATGAAAGGACTAAGCTACTTTCCTGGGAAAAATATCATAGAGATCTACTCCAAGGCGGGGAGAATAGCTTCCCTTTTGTTTTTGGGTCCGGCGGCTTTGTACATTGTCGGAATGATAATCGTAATGATCAGAGCGTTTTCGGAGATTATGACTATCGTATTCTTATCGAATACACCTCTTTGGGCAATTATGGCCGTTAAGATCGGGATAATGATTTATATTGCTTCCAAGGGCGGCGAAGCGATTTTTCGAATCGGAATATTGATCGCGTTGCTGTTCCTGCCCGTCGTTATGATAATGTTCTTTAGTTCTTTTCAAAACGTGGACTGGCGATACCTTTTTCCGCTGTTAACGAAGGATTTCTCCTTCCTGACTCGGCGTTCTTTCTACGAGAGCTTTTTCGCTTTCGGCGGCGGGTTTCTATTTCTTGGCTTTGCCCAGCCCCATTTCAGCTACTCCTCCAAACGGGTGCTCATTAGCGTGTTATGCGTGATCCCGTTTTTTTTCCTCGCGGCCTATGTTCCTCTTCTCACCTTCGGTCATGCAACGGCAAACACGCTTCATTATCCGTATATCGTGACCATGGATTCCGTTCATGTGAACTGGCTCATGTTCGACCGCCTGACGATGTTCTTCCTGCTCAGCTTGGATGCGTTCTTGATGCTGTTTCTGGGATTAATGCTGTGGATGGCGATATGCATATCGAAACGATATCTTCCACTGTTCAAAAGCTATCATTTAGGCGCGATTTCAATTATCATCTTTTGCGTTTGCTTGATGATTCCCGAATGGGAAGTCGTAGAGAAGCTTTTCTGGTGGATAGCCGTCTTGAGAATTTACGTCTTTCTCACAGTTCCGATATCGATTTTATTGCTCGGGTTACGTTCGAAGGGGAAGGGGATTCGCAAAAGTGCTTAAAAAGGCTGCAAGCCTGATTTTAATTTCCTTATTCGCCGGAATGTTAAGCGGCTGCTGGGACAACAGGGATATCAATCACCGTGCGCTACCCGTTACTATGGGCGTCAGCATGAAGGGAGACAACTACAACGTTCTTCTTCTGATTCCTGAGCCCGTCGAGAATACGACGCGAATACGGCTCGTTAAGGGTGAGGGGAAAACGGTGACGGAAGCCATCGACACCATTAGCCGGGATATGGAATCTTTCGTCGACATGCTCCATATGAAGGTAGTCGTCTTCGATAAAGCTCTGGCGGAAAGAGGATTAATGGATAGCATTTCCGGTTTTATGCGGGCGCGCGATATTTCGCCCAAGGTTATAGTCGTAATCACCGATGATGAAATCAATCAGTTCTTTAAGCGTTCTCAGAAAACGATGGCTCCGGAGGGAACTACCTTGTACGATTGCTTCGAGAAAGACGCAGGATGGAATCCGGAAATCGCTTTGACTAGAGTATGGGAGGTCTATCGAAGCATTCATTCCTATACGAGGGACGTCGCGATTCCCATTATCCAAGCCGGTACTAAAACGATGATCGAACATAATGGATCGGCTATTATCAAGAACGGACGCATGGTCGGGAGAATTAGTTCGGAGGAAACGCTTCTCATGAATGCCTTCAGCGGCGAAAGTTCTTACGGGAAGGTCGAAGTCATGAATCACGCAAGCGTTCTTATCGTTAGCAACACGTTTCGAAATTCGAGCAAGGTCGTGGATCGAACCCCTTACATGAATAGCAAGATTATATTAAAGGTATCTTTATTGGAGACTAGGGAGAATACGAATGCCGATTTAATCAGAGAGGAATTGGAAAAGGTCTTAACGCTTCGATGCGATGCCGTAATAGAAAAAATGAAAGCAAATGAGGCGGACGTTCTGGGGTTGGGACAGTTTTTCAGAAACAAACTTCCAAGAAACGAGCTGCAGCATTGGAGAACTGAATATCTCCCCCGGTTAAAGATGAATTTCGAGGTACGGACGATCATTCAGAACGAAGGCAACTTAAAGATGCCTTCTTGAATGGGCGAAAAAGGCTATCCGGAGGTTTCGCTACCTCTGGATAGCTTTTGTTGTAATCATAATCGCCCCGCTTTAAAGGGAAACGGTCTTGATCTTCATTAACTCCCCGACTTTACGGAACAGGGATGCGTTGTTTCCGATGGACATGGCGCAGTGATGGGTCGGAGCTTCGGCGAACCATCGGTGACGTTCAAGGTCGTAATCGCGCCGGTGCGAACCTTCGCTTCGACGGACACGCCGGTTCCCTGTTTGCCGTGATACAGCCCCAAGCCGCGGAGGATCGGTTTGCCTTCGGAGATAGCGATATGAAACGGGCCATCGTGGCGAATTGCTTGGCAATGGTTTGCTGGTAAATCTACTGTCGGAATTGCTGCTCGCCGCCCCGGAGCTAGGCAGCCCGATCGCCAATGCGCCAGAGAGCGTGCGCGTTGCCATTCGCGAGATGGAGAAGCATTACCGGGACAAGAAAGCATTGGCAAAGGCCGCGGTGACGGATCATTGGATCGTTTCGCCGGAACGGACGGTGCTTTTTTGATATGCCCAAGCATAAGCTTGAACCATGGATTCCCGAGGACGACCCCGCCGGGGCCTTACGTGGGGAGGGTGAGCAATGCGCAGAAAATGGGGCAGGGGCTTTCATTTCGACTTCTTGAAGAACGGTTCGCTTCCGAAGTCGGTTCCGCGCAAATGGGGCAGAGGATTCGTCCTGTTCCGGGGGAACGGAACGAATTCGCGGCCTGTTCCCCGCAAGTGGGGAACGCGCAGGAGATTTTCCCCGCCGTCCGGATCAGGAATCGGATCCGGGTACTCGACGGTGAAGAGGTATACCGCGAAACGCCAGCGGCGGAAGCTGAAGCGGAAACATTTCTGGCTAATCATGCTTTTTCTGGTCGTGTTCATCGTAATTCAAGGCACTCTCTTCTTGGATAGGGAGCTTCGCCAGCCCCTCATGTTCCTTGCGAAAATCCGAGTGAACCAAATGGCTACGGATGCCATCAATACCGCCATCACGGAAGAGATCGCGCAAACGGCGGACTCGGATAAGATGATTCGCTGGAAAACGAAGGAAGACGGGAAAATCACCGGATTCGAGATCGACTATAAGGAGCAAATGGCGGTAACGGCCAAGACGATCGACGTCGTTACCCGTACCTTGAAAGCGCACGAAGGCGCATCGGAGCATATCCCGATCGGGCACGCGCTGAACAGCCCGTTCATTTCCTCGCTCGGTCCGAGCGTATCGGTAAGATTCCATCCCGCCAGCGTCGTTAAAGTCGACGTGGAGACGGAGCAGAGCGAAGCGGGCATCAACATGCTGCTTGTGGAAGTATTCGTTCGAATTCGCACCGAAATTTCCGTTGTGATTCCATTCGATAAGGAGCCGGAAGTGTTGGAAACGAAAATTCCGCTTTCCTACGCGCTTGTCGTAGGAGACGTACCTACCTATTACTACGACAATGCCGGCAATCCCGTCGGCAACGGCGCTTCGCAAGCTCCGTCGATCGCGCTTCCGGGTAAATCGGAGACGGTACAACCGATAGTGGAAAGTCACCAGTAAAGAGTTTTCCGTCGCCTTTAAGAAAGAGGCGGCGGAATTTTTTTGCATAATAGGTTCGTTAATGTTTGAAAAAGTATGATATACTAAATTCGAACTTAAACGAACCGGGAGGGAATTCATATGGATATCAGACATTCTACGAATCCGGCTGACGCCAAGCATTACGACACCGCTAGGCTACGTCAGCAATACTTGATCGAGAGCTTATTCGTGGCCGATCAAATCAAAATGGTGTACGCGCACGACGATCGCTTGATCATCGGCGGAGCTCAGCCGATCAAGGAAGCTTTGACGATCGAAGCGGCGGACGTGCTGAAAACCGAATTTTTCCTGGAGCGCAGGGAAATCGGTTTTATCAATATCGGCGGCAACGCGATTATAGACGTGGACGGAGAACGTTACGAGCTGGGCAAGCTGGATACGCTATTCGTAGGTAAAGGCGCCAAAGAGCTGAAGTTATCCAGTGGCAACGCTTCCGAGCCAGCCAAAATTTATTTCACCTCCGCCTTGGCGCACGCCACTTACCCGACGCGCAAAGTATCCGTTCAAGAAGCCAATACGCTGAATCTTGGCTCGCTGGAATCGTCGAACGAGCGCACGATCCATCAAATCATTCATGAAAACGGAATAAACAGTTGCCAGTTGATGCTCGGCGTAACGCTATTCAAGCCGGGAAGCGTGTGGAATACGATGCCGTCCCATCTCCACGACCGCAGAATGGAAGCTTATCTTTATTTCGATATGAACGCGGATGCCAGAGTGTTTCATTTCATGGGCGAACCGAACGAAACCAGGCATCTGGTCGTGGCAAACGAGCAGGCGGTCATTTCTCCGAGCTGGTCGATCCATTCGGGCGCGGGCACGAGCAGTTATGCGTTTATCTGGGCTATGGCCGGAGAAAATTATACGTTCAAGGATATGGATGTCGTCCCTATGGATGCGTTAAAGTAAGAGCGACTGCTACCCAGCGACGTTAGTCGCGGTCAGTCGTCTCGAGGGTACGACTGCTACCCGACGACGTTGGTCGCTGTTAGTCGTCTCATGAAGCAACCGAATTCGGGAGGAAAAGTCCATCATGCTTGCCATAACGCGCCATAGATCGATATTGGATCTCATTCAAGCCCAGGGAACCGTTCAGGTTTCCGAACTGAGCGAACGGTTGGCGGTCACGCCGAAGACGATACGCGAGGACTTGGAGAAGTTAGAGGAAAAGGGACTGCTGAAGAGGATCCATGGCGGAGCCGTCAACCCCGGCGATCAAACCGATCCGATGCTGCCGTTGCAAATTCCGAACCTGAAGCATTCCCGCGAGAAGGAAGCGATAGCGATTCACGCGCTTAGATACGTGAAGCAGGACGATGTCATCGCTCTGGACGCGGGGAGCACGACGCTCGAGATCGCGAAGAAGCTTCCCAATATGCCCTTAACCGTGCTTACGAACGATTTGCTGATTATTCGAGAATTGATGACTAAGGAGCTTATTCGCCTTGTCGTGCCGGGAGGTTATCGGCATCGCAACGTGCTCATCGGCAACGAAGCATTGGAGTGGCTGCAGCGGCTCAACGTGCAGAAGCTGTTTTTATCGGCTACGGGGGTACACGACAAGTTCGGATTATCCGTCTTCACGAGCGAATTGCTCGAGTTGAAGAAGGCTTACTTATCCGGCGCCAAGGAAATTTACGGGGTGGTCGACCATAGCAAGTTCGACCGTGCCGCCCTCCAGACATTCGCCGCTTTGGAAGATCTGGATATTCTCATCACGGACGACGGTCTTACAGAAGAGACTTTACGCAGGTACGAAGGAGGTTCGGTGAAAATTGAAAGAGCAGCAACGCAATCGGTTTAGTTTGTCGGGCAAGACGGCCATCGTTACAGGCGCCGGCCGCGGCTTGGGTCAAGCGATCGCCGCGGGCTTGGCGGAAGCGGGGGCGAACATCGTGCTGGTGACGAACCGAACGTCCGCGGAAGAAACCAAAGCCAAGATCGAAGCCTGCGGTAGTCAAGCCCGCATCGTTCAAGCCGACGTTGCGGACAGAAGCAAGCTTCCGTCCATAATCGACGAAGCCGTCGAAGCCTTCGGCGGTCTGGACATACTCGTCAACAACGCCGGGATCATCCGTCGTACGCCCGCGGCGGAACATGGATATTCGGATTGGCAGGAAGTGTTGGACGTAAACTTGAATTCTGTTTTCGTCCTATGTCAGCTGGCCGGAAATCTGATGATCGAGCAAGGGCAGGGCAAGATTATCAATATCGCCTCGATGCTCTCCTTCCAGGGCGGGATCAACGTGCCCGGATATACGGCGAGCAAACATGCGGTCGCGGGACTGACCAAGGCGCTGGCCAACGAATGGGCTTCTAAGGGTGTTCAAGTCAATGCGATCGCTCCCGGATACATGACGACGGATAATACCGAAGCGCTGCGCAACGATCCGGCGAGAAGCCGCCAAATTCTCGATCGAATTCCCGCGGGTCGATGGGGAACCGACGAGGACATGATAGGACCTGCCGTATTCCTTGCTTCGGAAGCATCGGATTACATGAACGGGCATGTACTTTGCGTGGACGGCGGTTGGATGAACCGTTAAGGTTCCAAAGGTCAGCGTTTAGAGCGCAACGCCTTGCTTTCGTCCCGTTCCCATCGACGAAGCAGCGGGTAGGGGTCGAAAGCCCACTCGACAAGACCTCTGTCCCGGTAAATGCCGTAATGCAAATGCGGGGGGAATTTACCCTGCGTACCTGGCCTTCCGTAACCGGAACTGCCTACCCAACCGACAACTTGACCGGGCCGGACTATGTCTCCGGCCTTTAATTTTTTGTCGAAGCCGGACAAGTGGGCGTAATAATGATACAGGTTGTTCAGGTCCCTGATTCCGATTCGCCACCCGCCATATGCGTTCCACCCCTTCATTTCGATTACTCCGTAACTAGTGCTGCGTACAGGGACCCCGTGTCCGGCGAAAATATCCGTCCCTTCGTGAATTCGTTTGCCGCCCCATCCGCGGCTATTGCCCCATGTGCTTCTAAAGGAATAATTACTCTTCAGCGGAAGTGGGAACGTATGGCCCGACAGCTCCAAGCGATCAAAACTCTTGTATAACTTAGCGAATTGCATGATTCGCTGTACCGCGCGGGTATTGTGGTAATATTCCCACAAACCGATGCTGAAATCGTCCTCGCTACTCCCTCCTAATAGCGCTTGCGCCACGACCGAATACAGCAGGTCCTCGTCTTGGCCCCGATCCGCGATGCCATCTCCCGAACCGTCCCGGCCGATCCCGTGGAAAAAGCGGATGGATGCGGGATTGCTATCTCCTCCCTCGGGATTCAGCTCTCCGGACCACCGCTGTTCTGACACGAATACTCCGGTTATCGCGTCTTTAGGGATTGGCCTTGATTTGGGGTGAGCTTGGGACATCGTGCGTTCGTATTGATCGACGGCAGCGACGTAAGGCCATTCCATTCCCGTCTTCAGGCTAATGGATTCATAGAGCTGCCGACGTTGTTTGAATATATCCGGCTCGGCGATTTTTTCTTTCCCGGACCCATAGGCATGAAGGCCATATCCGCCGGTGCAAATCGCGATTAGGAAGACGATGGCCGTAGTCCTTAAAACTTGCAAAGTTACTCCTCCCTCGTCGTCAACATGTAGAATTAGGGTTTACAGATCATTGGTTTTTATCCGAGGGGTCGGCGTCTTTATATGACTTCATAACTCATTTGGCATAAACGGCTAAACTACATTATAATAAGGAGGACAGAAAGAGGGGAACAACAATGACGACAAGCGCCAAACCGCGCAAACCCGACTGGCTGAAGATTAAATTAACCACTGGCGAGCCTTATCAAGAGCTCAAGCAAGTGATGCGGAGCAAAACGCTTCATACCGTGTGCGAAGAAGCACGTTGCCCGAATATATATGAATGCTGGGCTAATCGCACGGCAACCTTCATGATTCTAGGAGACATTTGCACGCGCGCGTGCCGCTTCTGCGCGGTCAAGACGGGCCTGCCGACTGAGCTCGACTTGGAAGAGCCTGAGCGGGTAGCGGAAGCCGCCGAGCAAATGGGCTTGAAGCACTGCGTCGTGACGTCGGTAGCAAGAGATGATCTGAAAGACGGAGGCGCCTCGATTTTCGCCGCGACCGTCAAGGCGATTCGCAAGAAGCTTCCGTTCTGCAGCGTGGAGGTCCTTATCCCGGATTTCTTGGGCAACAAGGATTCCTTGCAGATCGTTATGGACGTTAATCCGGATATTCTGAACCATAATATCGAAACCGTTGAGCGGCTCTCGGATCGCGTTCGGGCTAAAGCCAAGTACAGACGTTCGCTTGAGCTTATCAAGCGCGCCAAGGAAATGAAGCCCGATATCCCGACCAAGTCAAGCATCATGCTCGGCTTGGGGGAAACCTTCGAAGAAATTTTGCAAGCGATGGACGATCTTCGGGCGGTCGATTGCAATATCCTTACGCTTGGTCAATATTTGCAGCCATCGGATTCCCACTTGAACGTCGTTCGTTACGTTCACCCGGACGAATTCGCCGCATTGAAGATCGAAGGACTGAACCGCGGCTTCTCCCATGTAGAGTCGGCGCCGTTCGTACGTAGTTCTTATCACGCGCATGAGCAAGTCAAATCGGCGGAAGCTAGGACGACCAGTCTTCGGGAGGAGAGCCTATCATGATTTTCATGGCAGGAGGCAACGCGTACTCGCTTATGCACGAGCATAAGAGCGGATGGAATCCGGAAGCTTTCCGCGAAAGATTCAGCGATGTATTAGAGCGTTTCGACTATATTGTCGGGGATTGGGGCTATAACCAGCTCCGCCTTCGGGGCTTCTACCGCGATGGGCATCCTCGCGCGACTAAGGAAAGCTCGATTTCCAGCTTCGTTGATTACATCAATGAATATTGCAATTTCGGTTGCGCTCATTTCGTTCTGACCAAGCTGGACAGCAATGCATTGCCTCCTGACGCGGAAATCGTGAAAGAAGAATCGCCCGAGGCGATCATCGCCTTGAATGAATCCGGAGAGCAGGTAGCCGAAACGGCTGCCGCTTCAAGCGGTCCGATCTTGCGTTGGCCCCTCAAGGAGCGTTTGGGCGGTCCCGTCCGCGTCCCGAACGTAACCGTATCCGCGGTTGCCAGGGCCGCGGCCGATGCCGAACGCCGCAATGCGGGCAACAACGCGAATTCGAATTCATCTTCCGGCGCCTCTTCGCAATCCAGAGGAGGGCATTCCAGGCAAGGCAACGATAACGGCGGCAACAATCGTCAAGGGCGGTCGTCGTTCAACAACGGCTCGCCTGGCGGAGAACGAAGGCCGCAACAGGGACAAGGGCAAAATGGCCAGGCTCCCAACAAGCCGCCTTATCCACCGAGAGGACCGCGTCCGCAAGGCGGGGCGGAGTCGCCGAATCGGTCAACCGATGAATCGAAGAATTTAGATGCAGGCAACGCCAGGAACGATGCAAATCCGCGGAACGAGTCCTCGCGCAACGACAATCGCTGGCAGAGCAAGAATCGGCGCCGGAAGAGCTTCGGCGGCAAACCGAATCATCGCTCCGAGGGCACGCCGCGACCGGATGCGGGTACTCCAAGGTCAAGCGAATAGCGCGCTGCGTCAACAAAAAGGCCATCCCCTTCAAACGGGGATGGCCTTTTGTTTGATATCCGGTATTTCCCACGGGACTAAACCGAGCCGATGAAAGCTTCTCTAACGCGATTCCAGAACGGGAAAGGGCGATACCTTGCGAACGTGATTTTACTGTCGGCAACCCGGCAAGTGATGGAGCTGACGCCGGACATTTGCATCACGAGATGATCGATCCCGATGAAGAGCTCCTCTTCGGGATCGGGGATGATATCGCAATGATGATGTTTAGGCAGGATTACGGAAGAGCCCAATGTACGGTAAACGCGATTGTTAATGGAGGCGATTTCCGCGATTTGCAAGGCTTCCAACGACGGATGTATGACGGCGCCTCCGAGACTTTTGTTGTAGCCCGTACTCCCTGAAGGAGTGGAGATAACGATCCCGTCTCCGCGAAACATCTCGAACGGCTCGTCGTTAATATGAAGCGCGGCTACTAAAGTGCCGTCTACGCTTTTTAGAGTGAACTCGTTGAGGGCCAGAAATTCGGTTTTCCCGGTGGGAGTCGTAATTTCGATGTGCAATAAAGGGTACACGACTTTACGAGGCTCCGAAGATCCCATCAAATTCAGCAGCTCGGATAACTCGTCCTTCTTCCAGTCGGCGTAGAAGCCGAGATGGCCGGTGTGTATGCCGATAAAAGAAACCTGTTCAAGCTGATTCTTGAACCTGTGGAACGCTTGAAGCAGCGTCCCGTCCCCGCCGATCGAAACGACGATATCCGGCGCGATTTCATTTACCGAGAACCCTTTGGCTTTGGCCAGGGAATGGAATTCCTCCGATAAAGCCCGGGATAGCCGGTCTCCCCGGTCTAACAATGCATAATTCAAAGCGAGGCTGCCCCTTCCGAACTTTCTTTCTCCTGATCATAAACAATAACGGAAGTGAATTCAATCCTTCGCTTTCCGATCCAGCTTGCGAATTCCGATCGCAGCCGCGCCGACAATGACGATGACGGCAAGAACAAACGCGAATACGACGGGCATCCAGATCGCGGATCTAAGCAAAGGATATAATCCGGGAGAAGCCAAATGAGACCAAGGAGACCAACTGGATTCGCTCAACCAGGCATCGACGGATAATTGAGCGGAGAGGTCGGAATGAAACAACGGCCATATTAAATAAACGATCAGCATGGCGAGGAGACCATGATAGAGACGAGCACGGGCAAAGGGGAGGTATCTCCAATCGGTGCGGCTCATCAAGCCTGCCACTTGCGCATGAACGGATAAGCCTGCCCAAGACAGGACAAAGGCAGCAACGGCAACCCGATCGACCAAGGGCAATTCGGCATTCGCCGCGGCTGCTTTCGCTCCTAGAGTCACTTCGAAAGTGCCATTCACGAACGCGGGCGCAAGATTGGGGGATGCTCCGAGCAGGTGCAGCAAACCGGCAATCATGTCTCGAAAATAGGCTAGTAGTCCGCTGTTCACCAAGAGATCTAACGTCGCGGAGAAGAAAACGACCAAACCTCCGACGATCATCATTAAGGTAAGGGACGACTGCAACGATTGTTGGAGCAAGATGCCGAATGGGCGACCGTCGGACATACGAGCTTTGTGCATGGCGGATAGAGCGGCACGTATCCTGTTCCCTTTGGTCGGTTCGGCCGTATTTCCGTCGCTATCCGGCTCGCGTCCGCGAAATCTAGAAGCCAACCCGAGCATCAGCGCGCCGCTGTAATGGGCGACGGCAAGTACCGGAGCGGCTTCCAAGCTGCCGAAGAATCCGATGCAGACGGCGCCTATCAAGAAGATAGGGTCTGAAGTCGTAGTCATGGATACGAGGCGTTCTCCTTGATTACGGGTGACTAGCCGTTGTTCCATTAATCGGGATGTCAACCGGGCTCCCACCGGATAGCCCGAGGCGAATCCAATGGCAACGATGAACCCTCCTACGCCCGGCAATCGAAACAATGGCCGCATGAACGGGTCGAGCAAGGTGCCCGCAAGATGAACGATTCCGAAACCAAGCAACAGCTCGGATAAGACGAAGAAGGGGAACAGAGCGGGAAATAAAACCTCCCACCAAACCGAAACTCCTCGCAAGGCTGCGCTCAAAGCGGTTTGAGCATCCGTTAACGCCAAGCATCCCAGCAATAATGAAGTCCCGCCAATGGTTACCGCGCTTGCCAGCGATAGCCTACGGGACGAGATCTCCTCGATATTCCTCATTATACCCACTGCTTAATTCCTCCAATCGAAACCCTCTTGTCCCACTATATGTGAAGGGCTGGGCAATCTTTCTCCCGTGTTGATAAAGCGGACATTTTTTCTATGCAACCGGTTACAAAAATGAGGTGAAAAAGGACTTAAGCTATGCTACAATGGTACTAGGAAATGCGATGGGATTTCGAAAGTCAAATTCATCGAGCTGGAGTGATGAGAATGGCAGGAGTCATTGCAGGATTAATTGTATGCGCTTTCGTTTACGTCATTCGCGAGTCTTTGGTAAGAACCGAAGAAGAAGTGTAAATCATAATAAACTCCCTCGGCGGATAGCCGAATCTGATCGCCCATCCGGGCGATTTTTGCTTTTTAGACCTAAGGCAGTCCGGTTCTTGTGGTATAATAGGCATGCTTCAAGTGAATTGCAAGGACTTTCTACTCATTACTGCAATGATTCATGGGGAGACAAGATTCCCATGAATCTCATAATAGGAGGCACAAATTGGCTAGTTATAACTCGCTCTACGAAGCGCTGGGAGGAGCCGACGTCATTCGCGACGTCGTAACCAGATTCTACCCCAAGGTGCAAGCACATCCGTTGTTGGCTCCATTGTTTCCCGATGACATCGACCCTGTCATGGAGAAACAATATTTATTTTTAACTCAGTTTCTAGGCGGTCCTTCTTTGTATTCCGATGAATACGGACACCCGATGATGCGGGCCCGCCATCTGCCTTTCCCGATTACTCCGGAAAGAGCGGCGGCATGGCTGGCATGCATGGCCGAAGCGTTGTCCGAGGCTTCAATTCCCGAAGAACTGCGGAAAATCACGATAGAACGATTGTCGGGTCCCGCTAATCATTTCGTTAACACGGAGTCTCAAGATCAATAAGGAGGAAACATAGTGGAGCCGCTTTTTCAGATCAAAATCGAATGTATTTGTTGCACGGAAAGCTATCAAACATCCCGGGTAAGGCCAAGCTTGAAAAAAGCGGTAAGGACGGATTCCGATTTCTGTTCCTATTTCAAGACCGTCAACCCGGATTATTACGTGGTAAGGGTATGTCCATTTTGCGGGTTTGCGTCGACGGAAAATTTCGTGACCAAGCTCAGCGAAAAGCAAAAAAGCGCGTATTACGAAAAACTCGGCAATCAGTGGCAGTTTCGGGATTACGGAGGAGAACGTTCGGCGGTGTTAGCCATGGAATGCTATAAGTTATCCTTGGTTACGGCTCAAGCGATCGGGGAAAAAGATCGGGTCGTGGCGGCGCTGCTTCATCATATCGCATGGCTTTACCGATACGAGGGGAAGCAGGACCAAGAAGAGCGATTCCTCAAATTCGCGATGGATTCTTATGTTCGGGTATATGAAACGGAAAGGGATTCCATAAGCAATGCCCGCCTCATGTATTTGATCGGCGAGCTACATAAACGTTTGGGATTATTCCATGAAGCGGTGAGATGGTTCGGACGAGTCATTCACGACAAGAAGATCGTGGATGCCGCCATGATTCGCGCCTCGCGGGAGCAATGGCAGAACATTCGCGAGATCATGACGGGGCAAGGATTGGATCTTCCGGAGGAAATGCAGCAAAGCGGAGCATAAACCGGCATTTGGAAGTTCTATTTTCCACGAATAGCTCGGTTAGCAAGCATGTAATCATCGTCCGCGTCGATTATTCGAACGCTTCCGTGACAGCATGGGAATACGAGCAATATTTTGCGGTGCCCGCCGTATAAGCTTTTGACATCGTCCGGTCTCAGAGGAAGAAGGGTAGGAGAGCTCCCGCAGAAGGGGCACTCTTGTATAACGACGTCGTTCATTATAATATCGTATGGTAAACTATTCCTTAGAGGAATCAAGGTCAAGCCCCCTTTCAACGTATCCTAACAATACATCAGGGGGTCCGAAGAACGCAATGGAAACGGAGCGTGAGGAAATGAAACCATCGTATTCTTTAAAGTGGGACTTGGAGACTTTATTTCCCGGGGGCTCGTCTTCGTCGGAGTATGCGTCGTTCATTGAGAAGACGGAGGCTCTTTGCTCATCCTTGTTGCAAGAGCTTCAGGCTACCGGTGACAAATTGCCCGATCCTGAACGGTTAACGGAATGGACCGATAAGCTTCAAGACGTATTAGCGAGTCTTCGCGAGGCGGATGCTTTCGTTTCCTGCATTACGGCGCAAGATATGGGCGATAAACGCGCGATAGCTTGGACCGAGCGAATTCAAACGTTATCGGCGCGTTTCAGGCAAGCTACGGATTTGTACGATTCGCAGATCGCTTCCGTTCCGGATTCGCAATGGCAACAATGGAGCGGAATTCAAGAAAGAGCTCTCATAGCATTTCCTCTTAACGAACGTCGGGATTCCGCCAAGGATAAGCTGCCGCCGGCATTGGAAGCGGTGGCGAGCGAGCTAGCCATTAACGGATATCACGGTTGGGGAGAGCATTACAATACGATCGTAGGCAGAATTTCCATTCCGTGGGATGAGAACGGAGAAACGGTTCAGCTATCCGTGGGGCAAGCCGCCAACAAATTAGACGATCCCGATCCGTCCGTACGGGATTTAATGGCTTCGAAATGGGAAGAAGCTTGGTCGGAGCAAGCGGATTTAGCAGCTGATACGCTAAATCGGTTATCCGGATTCAGGTTGAAGCTATACGAGATGCGCGGTTGGCACGATCCGCTTAGAGAGCCGCTTCGCATGAATAGGATGAGCCGCGAGACTCTCGATGCGATGTGGACAGCGGTCGAAGGCGGCATCGAACCGCTTAAGCGTTACTTGGCGCTCAAAGCGAAGCGTCTTGGCAAAGAAAAGTTAACTTGGCATGACGTCGATGCACCGATTGCGACTAGTCAAGCCAAGATTCCTTATGACGAGGCGGCTGTCCTTATAACGGATGCTTTCGCGCAGTTTTCACCCGAAATGGTCAAACTCGCCGAGACGGCTTTCGCCGATCGGTGGATCGAAGCTGAGGACCGTCCGGGTAAAAGGCCGGGAGGCTTCTGCACAAGCTTCCCGATTAATCGTCAGGGCAGGATCTTCATGACTTATTCGGGTACGCCGGGTAACGTGTCGACTTTGGCCCACGAGCTTGGCCATGCTTATCATGGCGAATTGGTTGAAGACCTTCCCCCGTTAGCGCAGGATTACGCGATGAACGTCGCGGAGACGGCGTCGACGTTCGCGGAAGCGCTAGTCGGCGATGCCCTGCTCCGAGTTGCGCAGAACGACGAGGAGAAGCTGTCCTTGCTAGATGATCGCTTGCAACGCGCCGTAGCTTTCTTCATGAATATCCGCGCGAGGTTTTTATTCGAGACTCGTTTCTACGAGCGCCGCGCTTCCGGAATGCTTGAAGTATCGGAATTGAACGAGCTCATGGTAGCCGCGCAGAAAGAAGCATTCGGGGACGCTCTCGATAGCTGGCATCCGCATTTCTGGGCCGCGAAGCTCCACTTTTATATTACCGACGTGCCTTTTTACAACTTCCCTTACACCTTCGGGTACTTATTCAGCGCGGGACTGGTTGCCGTAGCCGAGAGGGAAGGCGCCGGGTTCAGTAAGCGATACGACCAATTGCTGAAAGATACGGGAATCATGACCGTGGAGCAATTGGCTAAACATCATCTCGACGTCGCATTGGATCAACCGAAATTTTGGGAAGATGCGGTAGCGAGAGTCGTCGCGGATGTAGAAGTTTTCGCGGAATTGTGCAAGGAATAGCCCGTTATATTCACCCTGTAAAAAAATAATGAATTTCGGTCGTGAAGCACACGCCGCTCAACCTGGAACCAATCTGGGTGAGCGGCTTTTGTTTTTTTCCTAATCGAGAGGGCGAACCAACTGAAAACCATGGTTTTTAAAGCTAAAATCCGCGTTAATTAGCTATAGAGTTACAAATTAAACCAAAATAAGACAAAATGATTGAAATATTCTAATTATTCAATTATACTGAGTCCTAAGTCGTAATAGGTAATACCTAGGAATTATGAGCAATAAGAACAAAGGAGGATAATAATGTCGTTAGAGCAAATTCCTTTAGCTCGTCAGGTGGATGTAGCTTTGGAGAAATTGGGAGGAGAATTGAAAGGGTTGGTCGCGGGTACGATCGTATTGCAAATTCGCGACGACGCGGTCGGCAGATTCGGCATTCGGCACTTACCCGTGGATTGCGGCGAACAGGGGCGAGAAGTCGTCGGCATGACGCCTTCGGAGGTTATGCTACTTAGGAAGCTGGCAGTTGAGGCGCTAAGGCATAAGAACGGATGGACGCATGGAGAAATCTCTTACGATTTCTTGCTGAAGCAAGGCCAAGTCTACGTGAGCGTTCAATTCGAATCCAATTACAACATGGCAAACTTGATGTTTCGGTTTTCTCCGAAAAAGCGGGATCGCAGGGAAGCTTCTAACGAATAAAGCACTACATATCCGTAACGAAAATCCGGCATGCTCTTTGGAGCATGCCGGATTTTCGGGTTTTGCGGCTATTTTCAAGCAAAGATATTTAACGTCCGGCCAATTGCTGTTCGCCCATTTGAACCAAACGGCGGGTAATTTGACCTCCGATGGAGCCCGTCTCACGGGTTAACATGTTGCCGTAGTAGCCGTCACTTGGAATCTGGATGCCAAGCTCCTGCGCGACTTCGAACTTCAATTGCTCCAACGCTTGGGCGGCTTGAGGGACGACGAGAGAATTACGTGAACGCGATGACACTAACGCTCACCTCCTTTGAACGTAGTATGGACGTTATTGGGAGGGCTATGCATTTGTCGGAAGTAATTCCAATAAATACTTTTTTGAATCCGAGCGTTATTCCAAGCCGAAATCCAAATCCTGCGTGACGTAGGGGTCTTCCGGAGGAGAGATCTTGGTAATCTTGGTTACATCGATCTGAATGATCTCGATGTCGTTGTACAAAGCGGTGCTAAGCTTGCCTGTGACGGTCACCCATTCATCCGTTGCAAACTCGCTCGCTTTACCGAACTTCGCCATGACGCCGTAGGGAGAAGCATCCGCGGAGCAACAGGATATCGCAAAGCGACTAACCCCGAACTGCTGCTGACCCATGGAGCCTTCCCGATACACGAAACCGCTGAGTTGTATATTTTTGCCGATAAAAGCGGTTCGGTAAAGATCGAGAGTCGTCAAGGTTTCGATGAACTGTTTATCTGTCACTTGAATCAGATCCTGATCGACGAGCTGTCTGCCGAACCGGGCATAGCTTTCCGTAAATGCGTCAGTCGGGAAAAGGAGATCGAGAGCATCGTCCGATAGCTCCGCTACGGGAATTTCGTCTTCATCGTCCTTCTCTATCGGAAGCTCGATCACCGCGGGATCGATAACGGTCGGGTCGGGCGCAGCTGGCGGAATTTCGGCATAAGGTTTGACGATCTGCTGAGGCGTGAATTGCACGCCTTTGGCGGAAGCCATACTGCTGCCGAGCAAACCGTCAGGTACCGCGAAGCCAATGATCAGAGGCAGGGCGAACCAACCGTACAGAAGCAGGCTCCTGCCCCACGTAGCCGGCATCTCGTGCTGGCAATCGCAGGACGGATCGTGGTTTTTTCCGTCCAACCAAGAGCGGATGGCGGAATAAAACTGCTGGGCAGCTACGGCATATAGACCGAGAGCAGAGCATTTGACGATGAATTGCATCCGGCTGGCAATATAAAGATCGAGATCGCCGGCTCGTACGAGATGGACGATGAAGAATGCGAATCCGGCGAGCAATAGGGCTCTGGCTAAATAATGCATGGCGGTGACGGACGGATGTCTATGCATAGGGTTTATGTCTCCTTTTTATACAAATCCCAGATGATCGAATAAAATGGAACCGAACAGGACTAGCAGGGCTATGAGAATGCCGAATTTCAAAACGAATTTCTTGCGAAAAACCGCGAGCATCATGAGAGTGTTCTTCAAATCGAGCATCGGCCCGAATACGAGGAAAGAAAGCAATGCGGCAGGCGGAAACATATTGTTGAAGGAGGCCGCAACGAACGCGTCCGACGTTGAACAGAGCGATAACGCATAGGCGAAGCCCATCATGAAGAGATGGGAAGGCAATTCATGATCAGCGACGGACGCGAAGGAAGCGCGGGTGACCAAGGTTTGCAGCAATGCGGTGATGAACGAGCCAAGAATTAAATATTTGCCCATATCGAAAAATTCCTCGGCGGCATGACCGGGAGTATCTGCCAATTTCTGCACGACGCTGCCTCCGTGAGAATGAACGTGCCCGTGGTTGTGCGCGTGATTGAGTTCATGCGAATGATCGTGTGCGTGGTTGTGCATGTCCGTAGACCTGAGGACGATAGCGGCTTCTTGTTGGTTTAACGTTTCAGGCTTAAGGGGAGAGCGTTTCATGAAGTAATATAGAATCAAACCAATGGTTACCGATACTACGAATGCCAAATAAAAACGCGAGTAAGCGAGCTCCTTATTCGTGCGGAAGGCGGCGAAGGTCGCCCCGAATACGACCGGATTGATGATCGGTCCGGCAACGATATAGATAATGCCTATGTAAGCGGGAAGCCCCTTGCGGATCAGCCTGCGGACGATGGGGATCATTCCGCATTCGCATAGGGGTAAGATAATGCCGAGCAAGCTGCCGAACAACACTCCCGCGACGGGATTTTTCGGGGTAAGCTTCCGGATGAGCCTGTCCGAAACGAAGGCTTGAAGAAGCGCTGAAACCAAGACCCCGATAAGCAAGAAGGGCAAGGCTTCCAGGATAATGCTAAGAAATACGATTTTGAAATTTTGGAGTTTGGCCGTATCTAAGTTCCAGCGCGACAGATCCCTTCCGAAAAAAATAAGGGCAAGCATCGCCGCGCAAACGACCGTCGCGGCTCCCGTCGCCAGACGCATGATCACGTTGGGCACCATTTCACTTCCTAGTCTATAATAGTAATTGTTACGATTATTATAACGTATGCTTGACCGATAGAGTATAAGAACATGGAAAAAAATCATTCCGATCGTAAAAAAGCATGGATTGACAATCCATTCGCGAGGGGTATAATGAGAAACAAATCAAGTATATTCGGCGATGAAGAGAACAAGTACGCTTGGATGGAGCGCTCCCAGAGAGCCGGTGATTGCTGGAAGCCGGTACGCTTGCCTTGCGGAATGGATCTTGGAGCCGAGAGCGAAACGACGCGCCGGATGAAGTATCGTATATCCTTCCCGCCATGTCCTATGCTCTCCGACTGTTCCCCGTTATCGGAGCTTAAGGTATTGCGAATCGTAAGACTCGCGATACGAATAAGGGTGGTACCACGGCTTTCTCGTCCCTTGCGGAGGAAGGCTTTTTTTGTTTTCCAAAAACTTTAATAAAAAGGGGTTCGTTGACTTTGACCAAACAACGCGTTCTATCCGGCATTCAACCAAGCGGTAAGCTGACTCTGGGGAATTACATCGGAGCGATGAAAAATTTCGTGGCGCTCCAGCACGAGCATGACTGCTTCTTCATGGTCGTCGATCTCCATGCCGTAACGGTGCCGCAGGAGCCGGCCGCGCTTCGCGAGCAAAGCGAAGCCGTTGCCGCATTGTTCGTTGCCGCGGGTCTTGACCCGGCGCAAGCTTCGATCTATATGCAGTCGCATGTACCTGCTCATGCTGAGCTCGGATGGTTGCTGACGACGATGACCTATATGGGCGAATTGGAACGGATGACTCAATTCAAAGACAAATCGGAAGGCAAAGAAGCCGTCGGAGCCGGTTTGTTCGTCTATCCGTCTCTTATGGCAGCCGATATTCTGCTCTACAATTCGAATCTTGTGCCAGTGGGAGACGACCAAAAGCAGCACTTGGAGCTTACTCGCGATTTGGCAGGCCGATTTAACTATAGATACGGAGACACATTCGTCATCCCCGAGCCGTTCATACCGAAAGTCGGAGCGCGGATTATGTCCTTGGACGACGGTACTAAGAAAATGAGCAAAAGCAGCCCGAACGTCGGCAGCTTCATCGCGCTGTTAGACACTCCGGACGAAATTCGCAAAAAAATATCCCGTGCCAAAACGGATCTCGGCCGGGAAATTATTTTCGACGTGCAGAACAAACCGGAAGTCAGCAATCTGATGACGATCTTCGCGCAATGCTCCGGGCAGACGCTCGAGCAGGTCCAAGCCGCCTACGAAGGTCAAGGATATGGCGCTTTCAAGAAGGATTTGGCCGAGGTCGTCGTTCAAGCTATAGAGCCTTTGCAAAGCAAATACGAGGATATTCGGGCATCCGGGGAAATTCATAAGATTTTACGGGACGGGGCGGAGAGGGCTTCCGCCGTTGCGGAGGTTACGTTGCGCTCCGTGAAGGAAGCAATGGGATTCCTGCCGAGGGTCGATCGCTGATTAAGAATTTTTTTTTCTTAATCGCGCTTTAACGACGAAGCCGGTGCCGATCACGGCCACCGTCAAAACGCCGAAAAGAAGCGCCAACCAGCCGTTATGGCTGAGCGAGAAAGTCATCGCGAGCATAAGCGCGATGGAGACGATCGCGAAAAAAAGAGATAAAGTTTTACTCATGATTTCACCTCGCATATTTTTCTTCGTTTCTAGCATACTAAGTTGGCAAGCTTGCAAACCAATCATCTAGGCGAAGGGAGAATTTACTCATGGCGTCAAGTAACCAACTAGTAGTACCACAAGCAAGAGCAGCATTGCAAAGCATGAAGATGGAAGCAGCTCAATCTCTAGGGGTGCAAATCCCGGCAGATGGATATTACGGTAACGTAACATCCCGCGATGCAGGTTCCCTCGGTGGTTATATCACCAAGAAGCTCGTACAAATGGCCGAGCAACAACTATCCGGTCGCTAAGGACTCATAGTCCGGCACCGAAAGCCCGAGGCTAGCCCTCGGGCTTTTCATATTGTGCGCTCACAGGCGACAAACGTCAAGCGGGAAAGCCTTGCGATCAGGGCTTTCCCGCTTTTCGTCAATACGTATTCATCTTTAGTCTTTTTTCCAATCGATCGTCGCTTAACCATCCCACGTATGATTGCAAGGGATTAAAGGACAAGTCCATGAGAACGACGGCTACGAACGGAAATTGCCTGCGGTACCTGTAACGTATATCCACCCACCTAACCTCGTATCCCCAAGTTTGGGGCTTCACGTGCCCGCAGGGGAAAGGCGTGACGGATAGAAATGCTTGTACATCCAGGTGCTGTTTGGATGCCTCTATCGCCGGATGCTCATCGCATTTCAGCACGTCGATCCATTTGAGTCTGCCGTGATCCCATTCTCCGATGCCGTACGTGCAGTCCTTTGAAATTCTGACCAGATTCCAACGGTACAGCGATACGGTAGGCAGCAGACTGTATCTGTCCCCGGCTTGGTATTCCGTATCTTGTTTCGGGATTTTGCGGGACAGCCTTCGGTGAACTAAAGTTCTCCAGCCGTAATAGATGCCCAACATAATATAAAGAACGGGGAATACGACTTGCGGCGTCGCGGCTCCCGATATCCATAACAGAATAGCGAGGAGATGCGTGGAGAAAATAAACGGGTCGAATATGTGGATGATATTCCAGGCGACCCATTGCCTGCTTACGGGGCGAAAGGCTTGCGTTCCGTAAGAATTGAATAGATCAGAGAAAACGTGAACGACGACGGCGAGCAGCACCCAGAAACCGATATGCCACCAAGGGATTTCCCGGAAGAGCAACGATACGACGGTAGTGATCAACGCAGCCCAGCCGATGATGGCCGGAAAAGAATGGGACAGCCCGCGATGATTTTTGATATAATCGGCATTGCTCTTGAATCGAAGCAGTCCGTCCAAGTCCGGCGCGTTGGAGCCGGCGATCGTGCCGATCAGAACGGCAACGGGACCGTAGGCATGAGATGTCACGGCTGGATCTACCATGGCGAGTCCGCCAAGGCCGAGCCCGAATATGAAGTGCGTTCCTGTATCCATAAGCTTAGCCCCCTTATTGCTTTCAGTATGGTCGTCTTAGCTTGAAAATATGAAGGAAAGGGGGGATCAAGGTGTGATTCTCTTCTGTGAATACGTCATACCCGAAACGCATCGCGACGAGTTTGACAAGTGGTTTCGAACCGATGCGATACGATGGAACGGGGTCGAAATTCTCGAAAATACGGGTCAACCCGGAGTATTCGTCGAAATTCGGCGCTGCGGTTCGGCGGCCGAAGCCGCGGAAAAGGAAAAAGAACGTCGCGAGGGACGTTCTTGGGTGGAAATGGAGCAGTGGATCAAGGGAGGAAAGGACGGATTGAGAATTTGGACTTTCCGTCCGCTGGAAATTAGCGAGTAGGAGTGGAGCCGAACGGAAGATTGTAGTTGATCGGCTCGTCGAACGTGATGTAGTCCAAGTTAAGCGTGAGCAATAAGTAGCGCTTGCCCGTAGCCGGGTCGCTGATGATGATATGGTCGCGTCCGGCCGCTTCCAGTACGCCTTTGAATATTTTGGCGTTCCATTCGGAGTTATTCTCATAGGTCATGTATAATGTAGCTACTTTGCCAAGATTCATCCTGAGGATGTTCTCTACATAGGATTCCTCGTTGCCTGGACCTCCTGGGAAAGTCATTCCGCCTTGAGTAATCGCAGCGCCGCTCGGAACCGACGGAGGCATCGAGCCCTGCATCATCATACCGGGCATGGGCATCATGCCCCCTTGGGTACTCATGGGCATCATAGGTTGCATAGCCATCGGCATCATTCCTCCTGATTGGGCAGTCATGGGCATTACTTGGTTCTGCGGGTAAGGCGGCCACTTGTTGTTTAACATCGTAAATCCTCCTTTGAACTAATAAACTGTCGGACAATCCTCTGCGGTCGGCGCGAAGAAGCAGTGCGCTTTGAATCTTCCCGTGTTGGCTTGATCGTACCAAGTGGCCGGGCAGCCTCCCGCGGGACGGAAAAACCACAGAGCGTTTGAAGCAGGACTTTGTCTCTCGCCGTTGACCACGCGCTGCGCCAATCGAACGTCTTTTTCCCTTGCTTTCTGATAAAAGTAGGGCTTCTGTACCGCTTCGAAGCCGCCGGGAGATTGGTATACCATGTTTGGAATGGACCTAATGTTCCTGAAATCCAGACAATTGCCGAGAACGCGGTTAACGCCGACGTTGCCAACCATGAGCATGCCAAGCTCGCCATCGCCCTCGGCTTCGGCGCGCATGAGGCGAGCTAGCATTCTGACATCGTCGCTGTTTGTCTTGATAACGGCCAATTCGCATGCCACCTTTCTTGTAAACCGCCTACGCCTTTTGCTTTGGCATTAGGCAATTGTCGCAATACAGTGTATTTTGAAAGCCCGATTTATGTGACAATGCGAAGTACCGTTTTGTCCCGTCGTTCGCACCTTGTTCACAGGCGGTGGCGATTTGATGAATTCGAAAGAGCGAACATTGTCAATGATTGAAGATATGCGGTATCATTGAACAAACGTCAGGTTATGCCGCTTTACTTGCATAAAGGAGGAACTCCGTGCTTAAAGATCTTGTGGCTTTAACCAAGCCGCGTATTATTCGCTTGAACTTGATCGCGGCTTTCGGCGGTTATTGGGTCGCTTCCAAATGGGACAATATACTCAGCTGGGAATTGCTATGGATGCTTATCGGCTCTGCGTTAACCATGGCATCCGCATGCGTTTTCAATAATTACTTAGACCGCGAGCTCGACATGAAGATGGAGAGAACGCGCGACCGGGCTCTTCCGCAGAACAGAATGACCCCGGGTTTCGTTCTCGGTTATGCCGTCATTCTCGGAATCGTGGGACAGATCGTCCTGTTTGCTTTGGTAAACGTCTTGTCCGGCTGGCTAGGCCTGCTCGGTATGTTCGTTTATGTCGTCGTCTATACGATGTGGCTTAAACGAAGTTCGACTTGGAGCACGTCGATCGGCGGAATTTCGGGCGCGATGCCTCCCGTCATCGGATATTGCGCCGTCAGCAACGAAATCGACGCGGGGGCTTGGATCTTGTTCGCTTTGCTGTTCTTATGGCAGCCGGCCCACTTCTGGTCGCTTGCGATCAGGAGGAAGGAAGAGTACAGGGCGGCCGGCTTCCCGTTATTGCCGGTCGTTAAAGGCGTGACCCGCACGAAGTGGCAGATGCTTCCTTATATCCTGTTGCTGATTCCGGCTAGCGTCCTAATGTACAATTACGATTACGTCGGTATTTACTTCCTTATTTTTTCCGTCGGTATCGCGATAGTTTGGTTTATCCACGCATTATCCGGACTGCGCGCCAAGGATGACGAGAAATGGGCGAAGGCCGACTTCATGATTTCCATCAACTACTTGATGATCATGTTCTTAACGATGATATTGGATACGAACGGGGTGTAGATTCGAATGAGCGAGCGCAAGGACGAGCAACCGCAATCGAGCGTGGAAGGCGTCGATATGCCGTATTCAGCGGATAATAGACCGCAACCGCCTAAATCGTGGCTGAGAAGATACGGTTTTTCTTTAATCGTACTCGGACTATGTATCGTAATGGGATATTACATTATTTTGCAGCAGAATAAGTCGGAAGCCGACGCGACGATGCCGGCGCAAGGGCAAGGGACCGATTTTACTTACGCCGATTCGGACGGGAATAAGGTAACGCTGAGCGATACGAATGGCAAAGCGCGCTTGCTCTACTTCTTCTTCGCTAGCTGCCCGGACGTCTGCCCCCCGACGACGGCGCTAATGTCGCAAGTGCAGGACGAATTGAAAGCGGACGGCGTGTTCGGAAAGGAAGTCGAGTTCTTGTCGGTCACGATCGATCCCGACAACGATACGCCGGAGATTCTGAAGGAATACGCGGATAGGTTCGACGCGGATCCGAGCGGATGGAAGTTCCTGCGCGGCGACAGCCAGCAGGGTACGGCGGATCTGGCTAGGAAGTATCAGATCGATGCAGGCAAGGACAATGACGGCAATTTCTATCATATGAACTTGATCGTGCTGCTCGACAAGAAAGGGCAAATCCGCGATTGGATTAATATCGGTCCTTACACGGAACAAGGCGAGGATAACCTGAAGCCTGCGGATATGGCGAAGAAAATCAAAAGTCTATTATAGAATGAGAAAAACACCCCGCGCCGGGGTGTTTTTTTTGTTTCGCAGGAAAATTAGTATCGCGAGGCTGTACATAAAGCCCTAAAGCTGCTTCGCAGTCAGTCAGTTTCTTCTCGAGCGGAATAGTACCGTCAGGCGGTTACTACTTCGGTAGGTAACGGGAAGTGAGTTTGGGTGATGATGAGCATTCGTTATCATAGCGATGTTATTCAATGTATTTTTGAAGTTTGTTCAAGATGTAAGCCGGATAACGATGGTTTTCATTGCTATTGTTCTAAGTTTGTTCAATTCGGTACAAAATTTTGATGAATAGCGATTTTCTCGATCCTTCTTTGGTTCCAAAACGCCTCAAAGGCTTGAATAAAGATGATTACCATTCTATTTCCTTAGCTTGTTTCCGGTAAATGTAATGCCGAGACGTATTTTTCTTCGAGCGATTACTCGACAGCGGAGACCTAAGCAGTAGCCACCTTGAGGGTGCTATAAGTTCGACAGTCGCTTCTCGAGCGGAATAGTACCCTGGGTTACGGAGGTGCATGAAATATTCGAGTAACAGGGGCGAATTTTATTGGCCGTAGAGGCCGGAGATAGTTCGATTTCGTTACTATTTCGGTTGGGTTCGACGGTAGAGGCCGGAGACCTCATTATTATTTAAGCTAATCAGCCTTTTTTTAGAGTCAAAGTAGGGATGAAGAACGTTATCTACTTGAGTAGTAACCGTCTCGTGGGCATAGCCGTCTAAAATCATTCCTTAGGCGGCCAAGCCGTTGCCGGGTCGGGATAAAGGATGTATTCGTCGAGGCCCGCTTTCTCGAGCTGCTGGATGAGGTATTCCTCCGGTGTGCCCTCGACGCCCATGTAACCCCGACGGGTATAGATATGGTCGGCATCCGGAAATACATCGCGGAGCATTCCTCGTATGCGGCGACCGGATGCATCGTGATCGGTGAACAGATAGACGTGCCGGTTACCTACCGCTTTGCGAAGCGACTCCATGCGATTCGCATTCAATGTACCGAACGTGCAATGGATGGGAACCTCGGGAGAAAGCACGCGCGCGAGGCGGCTCTTGTCGTTCTTGCCTTCTACGATTATGGCTACGTTCATGGCTAATCCTCCGGAGCAAGGGAAATATCGTTTCGTGGTTAACGATTCATCTACTCGCTATTGTACCACCGGTACCGCTTTGTCCAATCATTTTCGTTGAGATAAGCTTGTCCCGTTCTTAGGAAACCGGACGGACGACTGCCAAGGACCGCAAGAAGAAGCGGCCCTCGGCTGAGGGCCAGCAAATAATGCTTAACAAGCTCGAAGTACGATGACGAGCAGAATGAACAGGACGATAACGATTGTCGTGTTCGGTCCGTACCCGCCTGCGATTTGGGACATGTACGTCACCCCGCTACTGTTGCCTTAGATTGGGCCGATTGCCGGTTGCGCCGGCTACCTGGCATAGGCTACATGGCAGGATATGCCCATAACGGCGGCTTGAAGTGTGCGGATACCCAGTTCCTAAATAAATAATCGGCGGAAGGAAAACCCGCTTAATGTCCCGAAGCGGGGGGGATGGACGCGCGCGGGTTCCAATTCGCCCGATAGGACGCTCGGGGAAATAGCAGAGCCAAGGAGATCATAAGCGCGAGAAACGAAAGGAAATAGGGAGAAAAGTGATCTCGTACGGCGCCTGCCGCCACGGGACCCAGGAACGATCCGATCGACAGAGAGATCGACAAAATCGAGAAGGTCCTTCCGTAACGCGTTGGCCCGCTCAACTGGAGAAGGAAGGAGGTCATCGCGGGAAAAATAACTCCTTTCGCCATCCCAATGACGAATAGCAGGCCAAGTAGCGGAATAGGCCATCCGGAAGCTAGTCCGTAATAACAAACCGCCAACAACGATACTCCGATTATCGTTCGGTTATAGGGTAAGTAACGGTTAAGGAACAATAGGCCCAAAGTGACGAGCGCGCCTAAGCTGACAACCGAAAATAATATCCCGGTGCTCATGATCGTAGCTGCGTCGTTGCCTCGAAGGGGGAGCTCGAACGCAAGAATGCCTTGAGCGCAAGCCATGCCGACGGGAAGCGAGAAAATAGCCCATGGAAAACCCTTAGGGACGTTCGCTTCGGTCGTTTCCGTGGGCTTGAGCTTGGGAGCGGGTTTCTTTTTAAACTCCGCTATTTCTTCGGGCGTACGCGCAGGTTCCTTCACGAACCACAGGGATAGAAAACCGGTGAGGAGCAGCACCCACCCAAGTACGGAAAAAGATTGCTTAAACCCGATCGAGGCCGCAAGATAGGCTCCCGCCGCCGGCGAGACGACGGAAGCGATCGTGTGAACGAGCCCGTTGCCAGCCATGAGCTTGCCCTGGTGGATGTGATCTTTGGCTAGTCTTGCAAGCATGGACATGCAAGCCGGGGATAGGAACGCCAGCACGAACCCGCTGATGGAGCGAATATACAGCAGCTGCCAAGGGTCCGTTACCCTCGCTTGAAAAAGCAGGAGGATACCCGCCCCCACTAAGCTGACGGCAATGAAGAACCGGCTTCCGAAACGATCCACGGCGATCCCCGCGATCAAATTACCGGGCAGATGAGTTAAGGAATACATCCCCATGACTAGTCCGATAAACGAGGGGGCAGCCCCCAAAGAGACGGCGAACGGAGTGAGCATGGGGTATTGGGCATGCAAATCGAAGAACGCGACGAACAAAAACAAATAAAGCCAGACGGCGGTTTTCATGGTCCGCTACCTCCTCATGTAGGGGATCCGAGCACCCCTCGTCCGCTTTAGCGGCTTATCCTACTTTTACGTGCCGACCGCCGCGGTTATGACCGTCGTTTACGGGGGTATTATCATTACGGTATAATAGGAATATTGCGAGCTCTGAGCGATAATGGTTATGGGGGAGATTAAATGAGTCTCGATACGGATGCCTGGATTCAGTTCTTGAAGGATCATTGGCTGGTGGTGGTCATCGCCATCGTGGCGATTTTCTTGATCATGAAAGTGGTCAAAACCGTGCTGAAATGGGTATTGGTAGCAGCTATCATCTTAGGTATCGCTACGTATGGCGGGTACAGCGTTGAAGATATCAAGAGCAGGGTTTCCGAGGAAATCGGAGCGATAGGGGACATGGTCTCGGCCGAAGCGAAGGACCAAGCCATCAAAGCGATGGCAGGCGAAGCGAGCGAGGCAACTTACGTGGACAACGCGGACGGCTCCTATTCGATTAAATCCACGAACTTAGAGCTGACCGGAGTTCCGAATTCCGGAGAAGTCACGGTAAAATTTCACGACGCGCCATTAGGTACGTGGAAAATGGAAGGCGCGGTCCGAGAATTCGTCGCTCAAGCGCGAGCTTCGGCTAAGTAAGGCGCATGAGCGGCGGGTGGATAGGTTTCGATGCCAATCTCGTGACTTGGTTGCTGCTCGCGGTGGTCGCGTTTTCCTTGTTCCAGGGAATTAGGCGCGGGGCTTCCGGCTCCGTCAAGCAATTGCTATATTTTCTTGCAGGCGCTTTGGCGGTCGTCATATCCGTCGTTTTATCGGCGCTGGCGGCTTCGGAGTTCTCGCCTCGGTTACAGGAATGGCTAATCGGGCGCAATATGGCTCGTCCGGAGCCCGATGCTTCCTTTTTCGCTCAGTTCGGCTACACGGCTCTTTCGGGTATCAGGGATTTGCCTTTGCTGCGCTTTTCCATATTGTTTCTTGTGTTTCATACGATCATTCGACTATTGATCGGATTCGCGGCGAGAATGCTTGCATCCGTCGTATCCATTCCTTTTAGCGTTCTGCCTTCGGGAGGAACCGTAAGCCGATCGGTCGGCGGGTTCATCGGCACCGCGCTCGGGACAGGCAGGGCTTTATTGTTGACGGCCTTGCTATTCGCCTATTGCGCGTTGTTCCCGCAAGGCCCGATGAAGAGTTATATCGAAAGCTCGGGCCTTTACAAGGAAGTGGCCGCGCAAGTCATCCGCCCGGCAACGGGCAACCTTATCGAGGATAAGCTTCCCGTCTTCGCGGAGGCGATGTCGAGCGAGCTTGACCAGCTATGGTTGAAGCGTTATGACGTCATCGACGCGGAATTACCGGACGACATCGTGAACGCCGCCTTAACCGTCACCGAAGGCAAAACCGGAGACGAGGAGAAGGCGCGGGCACTGTACGATTGGGTCGGAAGCAGGATTACTTACGACAATGATAAGGTTCGGGCTTACGAGGACGAAGGGGATTGGCGAGAGCAGAATCCCGCCCATACTTTCGCAACCCGCAAGGGCGTATGCATCGATTACGCCCGACTATTCGCTTCGATGGCAAGAGCGGCGGGGTTGGAAGCGCGAGTCGTTACGGGACTCGGCTATGACGGACGCGGAGGTTACGGGCCTCATGCATGGAACGAAGTATATTTGGGCGAGCATCAAAGATGGGTTCCATTGGATCCGACATGGGCAAAGACTGGCAATTGGTTCGATTCTCCGGGCTTTACCGACACGCATATACAGCAAGGGGGAATAACCGGATGAGCGGTAACTTAACGGAAGAAGCCCAGAAAAGAGAAATTAGAAATCGGAGGCATTTCAGCTTCCGCCTTAACGTCTTTTTCTTTATTACGTTTTTCGTATTTTCCACGTTAATCGTGCGCTTGGCGTATTTGCAATTCGTGGAGGGAGATTCCCTAAGAGCCAAGGAACATGCGAACGGGACCAGACCGGTTTCCGTGCCGCCGATTCGGGGCAATATTTACGATTCCGAGCATGTCGCATTGGCATATTCCATGTCGACTCAATCGTTGTACTATACTTTCGATAACAAAATGTCCGAAGATGAAGGTAAAGCGCTCGCCCAGAGGCTTGTCGACGTATTTAACGAGCTTGGAGAGAAAACCGAAAAGCCGCTCACGGCGAAAGAAGTGTTCACATACATGGATTTCAAGGGGAAGGTCAATTTCTCCTACCAGCCGCGCCGGATCAAGTCGGGTTTAACCAAAGAGGAAATCGCGTATTTCTCGGAGCATCGCCAGCAGTTTCCCGGATTAGACGTCGTCGAGGAAAGCATTCGGCAATACAATCCGGAAAAGGTGGCCGTGCAATTGGTCGGTTACATGAAGAAAATGAGCGGGGCGACATCGCTCGATAAATATAAGGATATCAACGCGGACCAACCCGATAAAACGCTTGAATATTTGAAGTCGGAGGAAGTTGGGTTCGACGGGCTTGAATATATGTTCCAAGACGAGCTGCGGGGGCGGAACGGAGTCAAGGAATACCCGGTCAATAACCAAAGCGAGATTATCGGTCCCATGAAGCTGACTAAGCCCGTCAAAGGCGATAATATTATCCTCACGATCAACAAAGACGTCCAGTTGGCGACGCAAAGAGCGATAACGGAGCATTTGGCGAAAATCCGCAGCTCTTCGAACGAACAAGAGCGCGCGCCGAACGCGAAAACCGGATACGCGGTCGCGATGGAAGTGAAGACGGGCAAAATCGTCGCCATGGCAAGCATGCCCGACTACGATCCGGACGTATGGCAAGGCGGTATCAGTCCCGAGGAATTGGAAAACATTAATTACTACATGAGCAATGGCGCCATTAGGGACGTTCAGCCCCCTTACAAGGACGACAAGGAACGGATGAAGCATCCTTCCTCGCTAGTGAACCTTGGATCGACGCAGAAGCCTCTGACCATCCTGCTCGGACTGAACGAGAAGCTCATTACGACAAACTCGACGTTCGATGATCCCGGCTATTTCGCTTTCGGGGGCAAGGGTCACGAGACTCGCGTTCGCAATGCGGGCAGCAAGGCGAACGGAACGTTAACACCGACTACGGCGATCGCCAAGTCATCCAATGCGTTCATGGCCGGAATGGTCGGGAACAAATTGTACTTGCGCGATGGAGATAAGGGCGTAGACATTTGGGACAGCTACATGAAGCAGTTCGGTTTAGGAGTAACGACTGGAAGCGGGTTGCCGCATGAGTCGAGCGGGAGTATCAACTATTACAAGGAAATCAAGAACGGAAGCTCGCAATCCGCGCTCGTGTACGCTTCTTTCGGCCAGCAGGCTAGGTATTCCGCCTTGCAGCTCGCGCAGTACGCTTCTACCTTAGCGAATCGCGGCAAGCGGATGAAGCCGCAGTTCGTCGATAGAATCGAGGATACCGACGGCAAGCTCGTTCAGCCTTTCCAATCGGAGATTCTGAACACGGTCAGCTTCCCTAAAGCTTACTGGGAGACGATCGAGTCCGGAATGGCGCAGGTTAGCGTGCAAGGCTTCGAGGGGTTCGGATATGATTTCCGCCGGAAAACGGGAACGTCGGAGCAAGACGTCGGAGGCGGGCGAGTCGAGAATGCGGTATTTATCGCTTATGCCCCGGCGAAGAATCCAACGCTAGCCGTCGCCGTCGTCGTGCCGGAAGGCGGGTACGGCGGTTGGGGAGCAGCTCCGATCGCCCGCAAAATATTCGATGCGTACGATGCCAAGTTCGGACTGGACGGCACTCCCCACGCTCCTGCGAATAACCAGAACGCAACCAATGGCGCGGTTAACGACCAAGCTAACGCCAATGTTCCCGTTAATGGGGACGTCGGCGGTCAAACGGTCAACGAGGAGTAAACATTTGCCCGAAGAGATATCGTAAACTTGCCGCCCCTTAAAATGGGCGGTTATTTTTTGTGAAATATGTTGCATCAAGTAAACATTTTTGTATATTATAAAAAAATAAGCATAAGGGAAAGTATTCGTCTTCACGACAACACATTTGTTCATAGGCAATTACAAGCAAAGGGAGAGGAACATTTCTATGAAGAGAGGTAAAGCATCGTCCCTTAAACGATTATTATGGGTCCTTATATTTCTAACGGGTACAACGACGATATTGGCAGGGTGCGGGGCGAGCCGTGACGCATTCAAGGAAGAAGGGAAATTGCATGTGACCGCGACGATCGGAATGATCGCGGACGTGGCTCAAGAAGTAGGCGGAGACCGGGTAGAGGTCGTCGGACTGATGGGGCCGGGCGTGGATCCACACTTATACAAGGCATCCCAAGGGGATATCGCCAAGCTTGAAGACGCTGCAATGATTCTCTACGGCGGACTGCATCTGGAAGGCAAGATGACGGAAATATTCGAGAAAATGGCCAAGAAGAAAACGGTGGTCGCAGTCACGAAGAATATCCCGGAACGGCAATTGAGGGAAGTAGCGGCGGGAACGCACGATCCGCATGTGTGGTTTAACGTCAGGCTATGGATGAGCGCCACGGAGACGATCAGAGACGCTCTCGTCGAGAAGGATCCGGACAACGGAGCCGAATACGAGGCGCGCGCGGAGGCTTATCTGGGCAAGCTGGAGGAGCTTGATCAATACGCCAAGGATCAAATCGCGACGATACCGAAACAAGGACGGGTCATGGTCACGGCGCATGACGCCTTCGGTTATTTCGGAGATGCTTACGATATCGAAGTCGTCGGCTTGCAAGGCATTAGCACGGCGGCGGAATACGGCTCCAAGGATGTGACCGGCTTGAGGGATATGTTGGTGGAGCGCGGAGTAAAAGCCGTATTCGTGGAATCCAGCGTACCTAAGAAGTCTATCGAAGCCGTTATCGAAGGCGCCAAGAAGCAGGGTCATGACGTGAAAATCGGCGGGGAGTTATTTTCCGACGCGATGGGCAAGGCCGGAACGGCCGAAGGAACATATATTGGGATGGTTAAACATAACGTCGACACGATCGTCGGCGCTTTGAAATAGGAAGGAGCGAATAAACATGACTACGAATTCTCGATTATCGCCATTATCCGTTACGAATCTTACCGTTGCGTATCAGAAGAAGCCGGTCGTCAGGAACGTGACTTTCGAAGTGGCCGAAGGGGAACTCATTGGAATCATCGGTCCCAACGGCGCGGGTAAATCGACTTTAATCAAAGCCATATTGGGTTTACAACCCGTGTTAACCGGGGAAACGCTCGTCTATGGTAAACCGTATAAGTCGCAACGCAAATTGGTTGGATATGTCCCGCAACGGGAGTCGGTCGACTGGGATTTCCCAACGAACGCCTTGGACGTCGTTATGATGGGAAGATACGGCCATTTGGGTTTGCTTAGACGACCCGGGGCCAAAGAAAGAGCGATCGGAATGGAATGCTTGTCCAAGGTCGGGATGGCCGACTTCGCCGGACGGCAAATCAGCCAGTTGTCGGGAGGACAGCAGCAGAGGGTGTTCCTCGCTAGAGCATTGGCTCAGGACGCCACGCTGTACTTCATGGATGAACCGTTCGCAGGCGTCGACGCGGCGACGGAGAAGGCGATCATCACGTTGTTAAACGAGCTGAAGAAGCAGGGGAAGACCGTGCTCGTCGTTCACCACGATCTAGCTACGGTGGATCAGTATTTCGATTCCGTGATGCTGATCAACGGAGAAATGATCGCTTACGGGCCTACGGCCACGACATTTACCGAGCAACGCTTGCAGGAAGCTTACGGCGGGCGGTTGACCTTCATCAAGAGCCATCAAGCGGAAGAGCCAGCGGCGACCGCGAGAGCGGGACGGTGAGCGGAATGCTGAATTTATTCACGGATCCGAACCTGCAATGGATATTGATTGGAAGTATGCTGCTTGGTTTAAGTACCGGAGTCATCGGTACCTTCGCATACTTAAGGAAGCAAAGCTTGATCGGGGATACGCTAGCCCATGCGGCGTTGCCCGGCATTTGCATCGCCTTTATGCTGACCGGAGTCAAGTCGGTCGGATACTTCATGATCGGAGCGATCGTCGCGGGCATGATCGCGACGGTGGGAATCAGTTGGATCACCCGACATTCGCGAATTAAACAGGATGCCGCAATGGGCATCGTTCTTTCCGTTTTCTTCGGATTAGGCATCGTGCTTCTAACGCAAATCCAGCATAGCTCCTATGGGAACCAAAGCGGACTCGATAAGTTTCTGTTCGGTCAGGCGGCATCGATGACGGCAAGCGACGTCTATACGATGACCGGCGTCGCGGTGCTGCTCATCGTCGCTTGCGCGTTGTTGTTCAAGGAATTCAAGCTGATCAGCTTCGATTCGGGTTACGCGAGAGGACTTGGATTTTCGGTGACCGCGCTCGAGCAGCTGTTGTTATGGCTCGTCACGGTAGCCGTGGTCGTAGGCATCCAAGCGGTAGGCGTAGTCCTAGTAGCGGCTTTGCTTATCACTCCCGCAGTATCGGCCCGATATTGGACCGATCGCTTGGGCGTCATGACCGTTCTCTCCGGCTTGTTCGGGGCTCTAAGCGGGGCGATCGGAACATGGATCAGTGCCGGAACGGATCAATTGCCGACAGGGCCGCTTAGCGTATTGACCGCCTCCGCGTTATTCGTGGCTTCGGTGCTGTTCGGGCCGCGCAGGGGCATCGTGGCTAAGATCGTACGTCGATACTCCGCGAAGAAGGAATGGGCAGCCGAGAACGGAGCCGAGAGCCTACCGGAATCAAAGACCGGCTCTTCCGTAAAGGATAGGGAGGTGTCGGCATGAGCGGCTTCTGGATTATGGTTACCGGGGCGCTTGTCGCCTCTTGCTGCGGCATATTGGGCTGCTTTCTTATTTTGCGCCGCATGGCGCTCGTCGGGGATGCCATTAGTCATTCCGTGCTGCCCGGTATCGTAATCGCGTTCTTGGTCAGCGGATCCCGCGATTCCGTATTCATGCTGTTCGGAGCGGCCATCATCGGCTTCGTAACGGTGTTCTTGATCCAGCTGTTTCAGAACAGCGGCGTCCAAGGAGACGCTTCGATCGGGGTCGTGTTCACCTCGTTATTCGCCGCCGGCGTTCTGCTGATAAGCTTAAACGCAAGTCAGGTCGACTTGGACTTGGACTGCGTGTTATATGGGGAAATCGCCTATGTCCATTGGAATCAACTGATGATTAACGGGGTAGAAGTCGGACCTAAAGCGGTGTGGCTGCTCGGAATAACTTTATTTCTGATCGTCGCCGTTATCGGCTTATTCTACAAGCAATTTAAGCTATGTGCTTTCGATCCGGCATTGGCCGCGGCCATCGGAATTCCCGTTGCTTTATTCCATTACGTTTTGATGGGCTTGGTATCGATGGCAACCGTAAGCTCTTTCGAGAGCGTCGGCGCGATTCTGGTCGTCGGACTGCTCATCGTACCGCCGGCGACCGCTTACCTGCTAACGGATCGCTTGGGGACGATGATCGGTTTAAGTCTCGTCATCGGCGTGATTAGCTCGATTGCCGGATATTATACGGCGGCGGTATTGGACGCATCGATCGCGGGGTGCATGGTTTGCGTGGCGGGCGTGCTGTTCTTGCTTGCGTTCCTCTTCTCGCCGTCGCATGGCCTTGTCGTCCGCAAGCTTCGTCAACGGGCATCAACCGCTCGGGAAGCTTATTAAATGATTAACGATAGAGACTTTGCCCCCTTAGAGTGAGGGGGCAAAGTTTCTTTTTTGTTTACGTGCAAGAAAGCGAGCTTAACTAAAATTTAATTCGGGCGTCAAAATGTGATAGAATGACGTTGGATTGAGGAACGGAACACCGCAGCAGGGAGTGGAATGAACAAGTGGATTACCAGATGGGGAAATATCGACTATTGGCTCTTGATTTGGACGGAACGCTGTTGAACGACCGCAGCGAAATTAGCGCTACCAATCTAGAATGGGTTAAACGCGCCGTCGATGCCGGCGTTACGGTTTGCGTATCCACGGGGCGCGGATTTCAGAGCGCGCTTCCTATTGCCGAGCAGATGAACTTGGACACTCCCATGATCACGGTCAACGGGGGCGAAATTTGGACGAAGCCGCATTCCATACATCGGCGTACTTTGCTTGATTCGGGCATAGTCATGAGACTCCACGCCTTGGCGGAGAAACACGATGTTTGGTTCTGGGCTTACAGTACCCAGGATATTTACAACAAAGAACGTTGGATCGGCGACACGATAACGACTCATTGGCTTAAATTCGGCTACTATACCGAGAATTTGACGGTACTTAACGAAATTCTTCAAGAGATTCAAACATGGGACGGTCTAGAGCTTACCAATTCGTCCCCCTTCAACATAGAGATTAACCCGATAGGCGTTTCCAAAGCTTCGGCGCTGGAGGAAGTGTGTCGAATGCTGGGATACGACATGTCCGAAGTCGTCGCAATAGGGGACAGCTTGAACGATATCGCGGCAATCCGGGCAGTCGGATTAGGCGTAGCGATGGGTAACGCGCAAGAGGAAGTCAAAGCGGCTGCCGACGTCGTCACCGGAAGCAATCAAGAGAACGGGGTCGCCGCGGCGATACAAAAATACGTACTTAGGACGTGATTTCGGTGGACATACTGGGCTGGATCCTCATATCCGTATTGTTCGCGGTCGGAATGGCGGGGGCGATCTATCCGATATTGCCGGGAGCGCTAGCCATTTACGCCGCTTTTTTCGTGTACGGTTGGTTTTTCTCGTTCGAGCCGTTCGGCTTTTGGTTCTGGAGCATCCAGACGATTATCGTCGTCGTGCTATTCGTCGCGGATTATATGGTGAACGCCTGGGGGGTCAAGAAATTCGGAGGATCCAGGGCGTCGGTCATCGGAAGCACGATCGGAATTCTCATCGGTCCGTTCGTCATTCCCGCGTTCGGGTTAATCATCGGGCCTCTGGCAGGAGCTATCATAGGAGAGCTGATCCATGGCTCCGATATGGGTCGAGCCGTCAAAGTAGGCTGGGGCTCGCTCGTCGGATTATTCAGCAGTATGGTCGTCAAGATCTTCCTGCAGGCGGCCATGATCGGCATTTTCGTCATATGGCTTGTCGCCCATTAAAGCGAAGGAGAGATGGCAATGGTACGCGTAACCGTATGGAACGAGTATAAGCACGAGCAAATTCACGACGAGGTGCGCAACGTATATCCGAAAGGTATACATGCCGCGATAGCGGAAGGCTTGGAGGCCGCGGAAGAGGATTTTATCGTTCGCACGGCCACGCAACCGGAACCGGAGCACGGACTGACGCAGGAAGTTCTGGATTCCACCGACGTGCTGATCTGGTGGGGGCATATGGCCCATGACGAGGTGGACGACAACATCGTTAATCGCGTTCACGAGCGCGTTCTGAACGGCATGGGTTTAGTCGTCTTGCATTCCGGTCACTTCTCGAAAATATTCAAGAAGCTGATGGGCACGGGCTGCGACTTGAAATGGCGCGAAGCGAACGAGAAAGAGCGCATCTGGACCGTGGATCCTTCCCATCCGATCGCGCGGGGCATTCCGGAGCATTTCGAATTGAAGCCGGAAGAAATGTACGGTGAGCACTTCGATATTCCCGCGCCGGACGAGCTCATCTTCGTAAGCTGGTTCGAAGGCGGAGAAGTGTTCCGAAGCGGCTGCACGTTCCGTCGCGGCCAAGGCAAAATTTTCTACTTCCGACCAGGACACGAGACATATCCGACTTACTACCATCCGCTCGTACGACGCGTTATTGCGAATGGCGCGAAATGGGCGGCTCCGTCCGGCGCGGCGCGTCCCGTAAGAGGCAATCATCAACCGCTTGAAACGATAGGCTAATACAATCATACCTAACGAGGTTTTCCCTTGAAAAAAGACACGTTACTTAAAGGAACGCTCATTCTGGCGGCAGCCGCGCTGATCGCGAGGGCGCTCGGAATTTTTCAGCGGGTTCCGCTGGATTACTTCATGAACGAAGTTGGAAACGGCTATTTTACCGTAGCTAACGGAGTGTATTTACTTTTGCTTGTCGTTGCGACCGCCGGTATTCCAAGCGCCGTCAGCAAGATGGTGTCCGAGCGCTACGCGCTCGGAAAAATCAATGAGGCGCAGCAAGTGTACCGAGCCGCGCTTTTGTTCGGAGCGATTGCCGGCGTCGTGATCACGCTCGGCATGTTCCTGCTTGCGCCCGTTATTGCCGGACCTATTCTGCATGAACCTGACGCGGAATTGGCCATCAAGGCGATAGCCCCGTCCTTGCTCTTATTCCCGGTTATCGCCATGATGAGAGGTTATTTCCAAGGCCGCCACTTCATGGCCGCCGGCGGCATCTCCCAGATCATCGAACAGATCTTAAGAGTCCTGGCCGCCGTTGTGATCGCCTATGCGGTATACTCGGCGAATCCGCTCAACGATAAAGGTATTGCGGCCGGAGCGTCTCTGGGGAGCGTCCTCGGCAGCATAGGAGCATTCATAGCGATGCTCTACTATGCTCGGAAGCTGAAGGCCAGCGACCGCGCGGAGAAACAGAAGAACAACGATGCTTCGAGACGCCTGAGATTGCGAGCGATCTACCGCGAGCTGTTTCGACTATCCGTTCCTATCGTCATGACGGCCGTGACGGTCCAACTTCTCTACACGCTGGATAATATGATGGTCAAATCTTTGACCCGGGGATATTTCGATCCCGACGTCATCAACCATTGGTGGTCGGCGCTCGGCATGAAGGCGCAATCGATCGCGGGTATTCCGGTTATTATCGCAGTTGCGTTAAGCCAGTCCATTATTCCGATCATTTCCTCCGCGCATGCGACCGGAGACCGGGATCGCGTAGGGCATCAGGCATCGTTGGCGGTAAGGATCGCGCTTTACAGCGGAATGCCGGTCGTGCTAATCCTCGGCGTAGGCGCCCACAGCGTTAACGGATTCCTATTCGAGAGCGCGGACGGGAGCGGGATCGTTGCCATGCTGACGCTTGGAACGCTGTTTCAAGTCGGCATGATGGTCACGAATTCCATCCTGCTCGGAATCGGCGAACCGAAGAAAGCGACGATGCATGCCGTTAGCGGCGTGTTGATCAAAATCGTGCTTAGCTTTGCCTTGGCGCCGTTTTTCGGAGTATACGGAATCATCGCGGCGACTACGGTCTGCTTCATATGGGCCGTAACCTTTAATATTTTGAGCTTGCGCAAGAGATCGAAGTTCAAGTTGCTCGGCAACCGTTGGTCCGGATTCGTTATGACGACGGTGACCGTCGCGGTCGGAATCGCGTTCTCCGAGTGGTTGGTATTGACGATTTGCTCCGGGTTGCCGGACAAGCTGGCGTATTTTCTCTCGTGTTGCGTAATGGGAGGAGTACTCATCGTCCTGTATCCGTTGCTGCTCGTGTACTTGCGCGTCATCACCGCGGAGGAGATCGCCACTTATCCGCGTCCTGTCCGCAAGCTGCTGGCGCCGTTCATTAAGCTTCGCTCGAGAAGAACGGCCGCTTGAAGCTTGTTCTGCCCGAAAACATGCTCATGAGTCATATCCACGACGCGCGGGAGCTTGATCGATTTCAAGTAACGAAGCGGATCCGACCCGTCGAGCCAATCGTGCTTCGAAGCGGTTACGAACGGTTGATCGGTCCAAGCATCGCTTAATGCGGGGCTAAACCACATTGATGGCTGCAGAGAGCCGACGCATTTGTCCGTTAACGCGGGCGAGGCGTCGGCTTTCCCTTTTCTATCGGGCGTGAATCTTCCGGGCCAATAATCTTGGCGCGAGCCCGTATGCGCGACTTCGGCTGCGAAGGCCGTCACTCCGCGCAGAACCTCCGGATAACCGAATAAAATGCCGTACAGGCATTTGCCGAATTCGATTCTCTCCCGCAAGTCCTCGAAATGCTCCAGCACCCTTCCGACCAATCTCGGCGGAATTCCCGGATCGGCTTCCCATCGTTTTGCGCTCCGGAGAGGAAATACGATCTGATTCAATTGCAGCAAAGGCTGGCTGCGAAAGGTCAACGTATCGAAGACTGAATGCTTATAAAAATCGTCTTCGACCACTCGAGACTGAATATAATGCTGTTCGTTAACGATAAGGGCTTCGGTCAGGAGAACGGAATTGCCGTCCAGACGGAATCGATCCCAGAATGGTCGCATGAAGGCCGATACTCCGAACCGGCTAAGCAGATGGGATAAACCGCGTCCGGCGCGCTTGCTCTCGGAGTAGAGTCTCAATTGGGGGTAGGCATCACCGAAGATGAGGGAGTTGCAAGCTTCCAGCAGCTTGAATATCGAGTTTGCCATCCGTTCATCAAGCAACTGGGGAAGCCACTGGCCTCTCAGGTCCGTCATGCTCCAACCTCCGTTTCGCGACACCATATGGGCCAGCAATGCCCAGTGAAGCTCGGGATGACTGGCGAATATTCGCCAGTAAGCTGCCGTTCGGGTGACGTTGTTCAAATTGAGCGCAGCGGTTTCCTCCAGGATGCGGCGGCATATCCGATCGTCATCCTCTTCATATCCTCCGTTAGTGGGGGAGTTAGGCAGCTCGGGAGGCTTGATCGAGCCGACTAATCGGCCTGCCAGTTCGGAATCAACCTCGAGCTTAAGCCTCCTGCGAGTGAGCCGATATGAATACCATAAGCCGGTCGCTTTACTCGCGAATCCCGACAATAATTGCCCGGATACGCGCATAAGCGAGGATATTGTATTTTTTCCTTCGGGCTGTTTTTTCACCGGATCGAGACTCCTTTCGACGCAACGACTGTGCAAAGCTTTATTATGCTCTCGATCGTCGTTTATAATGGAATTAGAAAAAGAGATGGAGGTACAAACGATGCGCAAAATTTCGGAAGAGTCGGCCTTTCGCGAGCAAGTAGGGGGCGAAGGATTGACGGTCGCTATATTCAAGGCCACATGGTGCAAGGATTGTCATTTCATTGAGCCCTTCATCGCCGACGTGGAAGCAAACTACGCCGATCGGTTAACGATGATCGAGATCGATCGCGACGAAATGCCCGATCTATGCAGCGAGCTCAATATTCTTGGCATTCCGAGCTTCATTGCTTTCAGGCAAGGACAAGAGCTGGTCAGGTTCGTAAGCAAGCTTCGCAAAACCCGCGAGGAAATCGAGCAATTCCTCGATCGGGCGGTCGAAGTGTCGGGTGCTTTGGCTAAGTAAACCGCAATAGAAACGAAGAGCCTCTTTATCCGTTCGAGCGGGTGAAGAGGTTTTTTGATTATAAAGAAGCCCGCGCGATAAATAAGGCAATAATAAGACCTCTCTCGTCCGGAACCCAATGTTCACATTATGAACATGGCTTTGAAAGTTGGCGTTCGGTATAATGAGAAATGGCTCCTAGCGCCTACTTTCACAAGAAATCGGGGATGCGCATGACCTCACAAATGACCTCGCAAAGATATCGATTATTAACCTTGCTTACATGCATCGGCATGTTCTTGGTGCTTATAGCCGGAGTTCTCGTTACGAACACGGATTCCGGACGAGGGTGCGGTTCGGACTGGCCATTATGCCATGGTCGTTTCGTGCCGGCGCATACGGTTGAGTCCCTGGTCGAATACAGTCACCGGATGATCAGCGGCCTGGTCGGCTTGCTGGTAGGGGCGACTTTCCTCGTTACGCGTTTCTGGAAGCCTGCCCATCGCAAGGAAAACATGCTGTACGCCGGAGGCGCGCTGCTGTTTACCGTGATGCAGGCAATTCTTGGCGCGATGGCCGTCGTATGGGAGCAATCCTCTCTCGTCCTGGCGCTCCACTTCGGAATATCATTATTCGCCTTCACGTGCACATGGTTGTTGTATACTTTAGCTAAACGGCAAGCCGGAGAGAATTCGGGCTCGGTCACCGGGAATGCCGGATTGGACAAACCCTTGTCCTCGCTGCCTAAGGCGCTATTCCGCAGCGTCTTGGCCGTTCTCGTCTATTGTTACGGCGTCGTATACTTGGGCGCTTATATTCGACACACGAGCTCAGGCGGCGCATGCGATGGATGGCCGTTGTGCAACGGCGATGTCGTCCCCGAGCTGACAGGCTCGACGGCTGTCGCTTTTGCCCACCGGATCGCGGCATTGCTGCTGCTAGTGCTTGTCGCTATTCTGGTCGGCTACGTCCGTAAAACGGCAGGAAAGCCGTCGGAATTAGCTTCTATCGCCAACAAGGCGTTAACGCTCGTTATTCTTCAAGTCTTTAGCGGCGGATTGTTATCCTTGACGCTCAGCAACGAAGACGTCTATATTTTCACCGGATTGCTTCATACGATCATCATCTCGGCTCTCTTCAGCATGCTGGTCTTATTGACGATTCGCGCGAGGCAATTGTCTCGATAGTAGCCATTCGGAGGTTAGGACATGATTTTTGAATCGTTAAGGCCTTTCATAGAAGCATTGAGGCAAAATAAAGAACTCGCCATCATAGACGCCCCCGTCGACCCCGTCCTCGAGATCGCTGAAATTCATCGTCGCGTCATCGATAGGGAAGGCCCGGCGCTTCTGTTCACGAACGTGAAGGGGAGCCCGTTTCCCGTCGTGACCAACTTATTCGGGACTAGCCGCAGGGTTGACATGGCTTTCGGACCGAGACCCGAGCTCTTGGTGAAAAGGCTCATCGGCGCGATGGATACGTTGCTTCCTCCAAGCTTGCCGGCGTTATGGCGGGAGAAAGATATGCTCTTCGATCTCGTCAAGGTAGGGTTAAAGAACGTGCCGAAGGAACGCGCGCCGATCTTGCAAGCCGCGAGAACGGAAAGGCCGCTCGCCGGGCTGCCTGCTCTTACGTGCTGGCAAGAAGACGGAGGGCCATTCGTGACGCTGCCGTTGGTGTATACCGAGGATCCTCGCAACGCGAAGCAGCACAATTTGGGCATGTACCGGATGCAGGTCTACGACGATTCGACGACCGGCATCCATTGGCAGATTCACAAAGGCGGAGGCTTCCACTATCACGAAGCCGAGCTTCGCAACGAAGCCTTGCCCGTATCCGTGTTCTTGGGCGGACCTCCGGCGCTCATCGCATCGGCTATCGCTCCGGTACCGGAGAACGTGCCGGAGCTGCTGCTGGCATCGTTCATCGTGGGCGGCAAGCTCTCGATGGTGGACAATCCTTACGGCGGGCACCGAATTCCCGCGGAAGCGGAATTCGCGATCGTCGGCCACGTTCCTCCGCACGAGCGGAGACCGGAAGGGCCGTTCGGCGATCATTTCGGCTATTATTCGCTGACTCATGATTTCCCCGTCCTTAAGGTCAATCATATGTGGCACCGCAAGGATGCGATTTATCCGGCAACGATTGTAGGTAAACCGCGGCAAGAGGACTATTACCTCGGAGAATTTCTTCAGAGGCTGCTATCACCGGCTTTCCCAATCGTCATGTCGGGCGTCAAGAGCTTGTGGACTTACGCGGAGACGGGCTTTCATCCTTTGGCCGCGGCGGTCGTCAGGGAAAGTTATTCCCGCGAAGCGCTGACTTCCGCGTTCCGAATTCTCGGAGAAGGCCAACTTACTTTAACGAAATTTCTGATATTGACGGACAAGCCGATGGATTTGGCGAATTTCCCGTTATTGCTTGAAACCGTGCTTGAACGCTTCGATCCGCACAAGGATTTATTCGTATTCGATAATACGTCGCACGATACGCTGGATTACACGGGACCGCGGCTTAATCACGGCAGTAAAGCCGTCCTGATGGGCGTAGGCGACCCGATTCGCAAGCTGCCGGGCGAATACGCGGGCGGAGACATAGCGGGCATACGGCGCGTTAAGCCCTATTGCAGAGGCTGCTTGGTCGTGGAAGGCGCGGAATATGCCGCGGATCCCGAATTGGGCGCGCGTTTGGCGGAAAAGCTCTCGGCGGAGGGTTGCGAATGGCCGCTCATCGTGCTTGCGGACGACGTCGATATCGCCGACGGGCAAACATCGTTTCTGTGGACGACGTTCACTCGCTTCAATCCGGCCGCAGACTTATACGCGGCAAGCGATGCGGGCCGTCATCATATCGGATATCGGCTGCCGATCGTGATCGACGCGAGGATGAAGCCCGGCTATCCGGACGAGCTGTTCGCGCGGAAGGATATCGTCGAGCTCGTGGATCGCCGTTGGAAGGAATATTTTCAAGCATCGACATGGAATGGTTAAGGTTCTTATGATTTAATCAAGGGACGGCCGCGTTCAATCGTCATCGGTTGAGCGCGCCGTCCTTTATGCGTTACAATGGAGAATGAAGTCGTCTTGAACGTAGTCGAGGAGGAAGAGATTTGCTAAGAATGCTGTTCGGGGAAGAGCCGAGAGAGTGGACGGGGACGTCGCTCGATACGGTGCAATCGATTGAGCAATTTGCTCTGCTTGCTTCGGGGCTGGCCGAGCGGCAGCCGGACAAATTCTCGACCTATCGGACGTACGCGATATGGGCCGAAGGTTTGCTTCGCTCCATGGACGAGCTCGAACAAAGCGGTTATGCGGCTAAGAAGTACGCAAGCCTGGTTAGACACGTTCATATAGATGAGCTGTCTTACAAAGAGAGGCTTAATTATAATCGGCACGTCTATTACGACAAGAACGCATATATTCGCGCGTTCGCCTTGCTCGATAAGCTGGGGACGTTGCTTAACCGGCTGCTCGACTTGCGTACCGAGCGGATTAAAGCGCGTTTCTCCTATTTTACGGTGCTTCGCAATCTACGCGAAAACCATCTTCACGCGGAGCTGATGAAGCCGCTTAACGAATTGAAAGAGCGTCACCAAGGCGCTTTCAACAGGCTGCGCAGCCGAAGGAATCTGGAAATCCATCAGATGAACGCGGAGCTGGAAGACGATCTTAGCCAGAGCCTCGCGAATAACGGGGAGCGCAGGAAGCTGGAAGATATCGCTGCCAACATGGCGGATTTGGACCAAAGCTGGGAGATGGTTCAGGGCTCGCTCAACCACGCATTCCGGTTTGCGTGCAAATGGCTTCGCAGACTCGAATAAACGTTAGGATGGGGAATGGGGGAGCTATGTGAAGCTATTGGGTAGGACGGCATTGATTACGGGAAGCGCAAAGGGACTGGGACGCCGGACGGCGCTGGAGCTCGCGTCGTACGGGTGCGATGTAGCCATCAATTACGTGTCGAGCCGGCAGGAGGCAGAGCAGCTCGCCGGGGATATCGCTTCTATGGGGCGCCGCTCATGCGCCATTCAAGCGGACGTAGCGAAATCCGACGATGCCGAACGGCTGGTTACCGAAGTGGAGAAAACGTTGGGCGGCGTCGATATCCTCGTGAATAACGCAGGGCCTTTCATCCGTGAACGACGCTTATTCGCGGACTATCAACCGGAGGATATCCATTATTTGATGAACGGAAATCTCGTAGGGACGATGCTCATGGACCATCGCGTTCTGCCGGGCATGAGGAGTAGGCAATGGGGGAGAATCATTCATTTCGGTTTCGGCCACGCATCCGAAGCGAGGTCTTGGCCTCATCGCGCGGTATACGCCGCCGCGAAGGTCGGTCTCGTCTCCTTTACGAAAACGTTGGCGGTCGAAGAAGCCTCTAGCGGCATAACCGTCAACATGATATGCCCCGGAGACATACGCGGCGGCAACAAGGAGAAGAGCATAGTCGACGTGGCCGGCATAATCGACGACGAATCTCCCCGTGGCCGTCCGGGGACGGGCGAGGACGTAGCGAGAATGATCGCTTTCCTCTGTCTGCCGGAATCGGACTTCATTACCGGCAATACGATCGACGTATCCGGCGGATTGGATCCGATTCGCACTCATTTGAAAAGATAGGATCGAAATGACAGACAAAAGGCCCTGCCGCGATGGCAGGACCTTCTCGACTTTCTGATATGAAGAAAAATCAGAACACTTGAACGACTTCTTGAATGCCTTCGACTTCTTCCAGCAATGCGCGCTCGATACCTGCTTTGAGCGTGATCGTGGAACTCGGACAGCTACCGCAAGCACCCATTAGGCGCAACTTTACGATACCGTCTTCAATGTCGACCAATTCAACGTCTCCTCCGTCGCGTTGCAAGAAAGGACGCAACTTGTCGAGAACGTCGATGACTTCGTCATACTGCGTGCTTGGAGCATTGGTACTCATAATCATCCACTCCTTTCAACTTCTATTATAGTACAAAAAGTCAGGTTTTCAAACAGACTGTTGTTAGTAATTCGCTTAAAGAAAGGAATTCGTCTTATGAATATCGTGGAATTTTGCGTAAGCAACATGCACCACGGAACAGATCGGGTATTAGAGAAGCTCGAAATCCTTCCGCATATCGAAGTGATCGAATACGGTTGCTTGGGAAATTGCGGAGAATGTTACCTATCTCCCTATGCGCTCGTTAACGGCGAAAGCATCGTCGCCGAGACGGCCGATCAGCTATACGACCTGGTGCTGGCCGCTATCGATAAGCAGCAAGACGATCTGGCCGCGCTAGATAAGCTATTGGACGACCTTTAACCGAAGTGGCGTTTGCTTTTCCAGAGCACTCCGCTTTTAAGCATACGCGGGATACGACCGAGCAACGGCGTCGAACCCATTAATCCGAATCCGGCTTTCTTACCTAAGGAACCGAGCACTCCCTTAAGCTTAATGCGGGAGAGCTTCGGTTCTTTATTTTCCCAACGGGCGCGAATGACTTCCGCTACTTGCTTACCTTGAGCCCCGGCAAGCTGGGCGCTCGGAGAGTAGGGTTGGCTGGAGCAATCGCCGATGACGTATACGTTAGGGGCGTCCGGAAGCTCATGCCATTCGTTCACGATTAATCGACCTTGGTTATCCTTGGCTTGCGTCATGCGCTGAACCAGCTCCACTGGCTGGATTCCCGCCGTCCAGACGGTCACGTCGCTGAAGATCGGCTCGCCTCCGCTGTGCAGGATGGTGCCTTGCTCTAACGAAGTAATGCAAATATGAGACCTCATCTCCACGTCGTGCAGGCGGAACCAAGAGGCGACGTACTCCTGCAATTTGCTAGGGAATGCGGACATGACGCTGTTGCCTCGATCGAGAATGCGTATATTGACGTCCGAGCGGGCTTCCCTTAATTCGGCGGCGATTTCCACGCCGCTCAGTCCGCCGCCTACGATCGTTAATTGTCCATAGGGACGAATATCATTGATTTGTTGATAAGTGCGTCGGGTAGAGGAGAGCGATTGGATACTGCAGGAATATTTGGATGCACCGTCTATACCGTGGTAATTATCGGTACAACCAAGCGCTATGACCAATGAATCGTAGGAGATCGGTTCTTCGTTCTCGACATGTACGAGACGGTTGTCCAAGTTTAGATCGGTTATGTTTCCGTAAACCATTTTCAGTTGGGGATGAACGGGGTAGTTCACGCGTATGTCCAGATCGGATACGGTTCCCGCGGCCAAAGCGTAATATTCCGTTTTCAGTCCTTGGTAAGGCATGCGATCCACGAGTATTAATTCGGCATCCTTCGGCAGATGCTCAAGCAGTTCCTGGACGACCGTGAGTCCTCCGTAACCGCCTCCTAAAATAACGACTTTGCTCATGCGAATGATCTCCTTTTGCAGTTGTTGGCTTGCCTTAGTATGACACAGAAGAGCCCCCGTCTACACGACGGGGAACCCGGTGTTATTCGTATATTTTCATCTCGTTATAGAATGTGTCCCGTTCCACGGGAATCCGGCCCGCGCCTTTAATCAACCACACAAGGTCTTCGCGCGTAATGCCGGCCGGAGTAAGGGCTCCCGCCGCATGGCTGATTTTCTCGCGGACGATCGTGCCGTGCGCGTCGGAAGCGCCCATCGTTAGCGCGACTTGCGTCAACTGCGTGCCGATGTTGATGAAATAAGCCTTAATATGCTGGATATTATCAAGCATGAGACGGCTGATGGCAATTGCCTTCAAGTCGTCGAAAGCGGAGTTCCGGCGACGGATGCTCGCTTTCGGACTGATCGGTTGCATGGAGAGCGGAATGAACACTTGGAATCCGTTCGTCTCGTCTTGTAAATCCCGAATGTGGAGCATATGCTGTACACGCTCTTCGAGGGATTCGACCGATCCGTACAGCATCGTCGTGTGCGTCTTTAACCCAAGCTGGTGGGCCGTGCGGTGAACGTCCAAGTATTGCTGAATATTCGCTTTGTCCACCCGCATTTTTTTGCGGTACTGATCGGACAGGATTTCCGCGCCTCCGCCGGTTAAGGTTTCTAAGCCGGCCTCGATAAGACGCTCCAATACTTCCTTGTAAGTCAAGCCGGAAATTCTGGAGAAGAAATCGATTTCGGCAGCGGTGTAAGCTTTCATCGTTACGTTCGGATACTTCGATTTCAACGCGCGGATCGATTCCACGTAATATTCGAACGGCACGTTCGGATTGTGTCCCCCCACGATATGAAATTCGCGAACGCCTGGGTGTATATGCTCCTCGACGTAATCGATCATTTCTTGAGGCGATAACGTATAAGAGCCTTCTTGCCCCTCATCCTTGCGGAAGTTGCAGAAAGCGCAGTGCGCTTCGCATACGTTAGTGAAATAAAGGCTCATGTTCTCGATGAAATACACTTTTTTTCCATTTTTCCTTAAATTAACCTCATTGGCTAATTGACCGATCGTAAGCAAATCATCAGAACGGTAAAGAAAGACGCCATCTTCCAAAGACAGCCTTTCGCCATTTCTGACCTTGTCGGCGATTTCCGCCATTTGTCGATCGGGGTCCGTCGTAACGAGCGTCATGACATGCGCCTCCTGTAACCCAGTTTTCTAAAAGATGAAGTACGAATGATGAAGCATTTGAGTTTGTGAAAAAAAGAACTTACCAAGTCTGCATGCGAGTCCTTGGGTGAACAACTGTAAATATTATAAACCTCATCATAATCCTCGGCAACTGGAAATAGAAAACGTATAAACGTTGGCAAAATGGGGAATGAACTTGAATAATAAACAAATTATGGTTATGTTATTAATAAAAATACGAACGAGGCGGTGCATTCCACTGAAACCTGAGATTTTACCACTCAGTGAGCTTGAGAAGATGGACGAGGCGGAGAAGATACAAACATTGCAACAGTATAGGGCGGCCTATACCATTAAGGACTTAGGACAGGCATGGAGCTTGTCTAACCCGATTCAATATTATATGTGGCTGAAGAAACAGCGCATATACGAGCAGATCGTGCGTCGCGCGGATAAATTCGAACCTTCGAAGGAATGGAAGAGAATACAGGACTCGGGGGTTCGCGAAGCGGATCGGGAACGCGTTCGCGGATTGTCCGCGGATCAATTCCGCTACATGCTGGATACCGACTCGACGGGACCCGAGCTGGCGCTAGTTTTTAGGCGGCTGGCGGATTTCCTGCAGAACGAGAAGGGGCAGTTCCGCTGCAGGATCGAGCTTAAAGCGATCGCGCAGCAAATTGCGGGCGATACTTCTCTTGAGGCTTGAGGCTCTCTAAGGTATACTAGAGAGAGAACAGGCACGGGGAGGGAACCGAAATGGTTAACATAAGCGAGTCGGCCACCGACAAGATTCAAGAAATGCTGGCGGCGGAAGAAGCTCCGAATTTGTTTCTGCGCATTGGTGTTCAAGAAGGCGGATGCAGCGGATTTTCTTACGGCATGGGATTCGACGACGAGTTCCACGATAACGACAAACAGATGGAAGTCGGCGGAGTCAAGGTTGTCGTCGATGGGGATAGCATGAAATATTTGAACGGTCTCGAGATTGATTGGAAAGAATCCGCCATGGGCGGGGGCTTCACGATCAACAATCCGAACGCCACGGCGACTTGCGGCTGCGGATCATCGTTCCGCACGGCGACCGAAGCGGGTAATCCGGCAGCGGAGCCTTGCTAAGACCGTGCCACATCAACGTTTTTAGCTTCGTAGGCTTTCCGGTGATTTAGTCGGTAGCCGTTACGGTAGCTAACGCGATGATTGCGGATTGTTGGACGGGAAGTGTACGTTAACAATCCCGAATTGTGTACGTTAACAACCCTTAAATGTACGTTTGTGGGTTGTGGATTACGGCCTCTATGACGATATTAGTCCGCGACTAATCGTTATGGAGGTCTTTTTATGTCGTTAAAGAAGCGTGAGAGGCGCGTACAGGCCGGAGGACGCACGGAAAAGCTTTTCCCGGATATACCACTAGACCAAGGGCTTGACCTCGTAATAAGCGCTAAGAGGTCGGAGGGGCTGCGCGACCGTACGTTAGTGGATTACCGGAAGCATTACGGATATTTTACGAAGTGGATACGCGAGAAGCATCCGGAGGCAGTTTATGTCGGAGACATTACCGTTGCGATGCTGCGCGATCACATTTCGTATATGAAATACGACCACACACGTTACGACGGTCACACGAATATCCCATCGGAGGGACAACGGGTCGGACTAACGGATACTACGATTAATATCCGGCTGCGGACGTTGAAAGCGATTTTCAATCAGATGGAACGCGATGAGCTAATCGAAGATAATCCGGTTGCGAAAGTTAAGTTAATCCGGCAAGACGTTGACTTAACGAACTGCTTTACTGATGACGAAGTAAAAGCGATTCTCGCACAGCCAAATCAAAGGGACTTCGTCGGCTTTCGGGATTTCGTAGGGATAATGTTGATGTTGGACAGCGGGATGAGAATTTCGGAAATGCTAAGCCGTCGCGTTCCGGATATTGACTTTCAGACGCGGTTTATTACGATGCCTGGAGACTCAACAAAAAATCGACGCCCGCGGCTTGTACCGATATCTGGATATACCGCGAAGTTACTGTTGCAGCTAATCGAGGAGAACCGCAAACACTTCACGACCGATCGGTTGTTTCTTTCGTGTTACGGGGACCCCGTTTCCGCAAATCACTTTAATAAACGCCTAAAGTATTACGGTGAGAAGGCCGGCGTCACTGCCAAGAAAATGACAGCTCACGTTTACAGACACTCGTGGGCAAAATCGATGGTACTTAATGGAGCTGACGCGTTCACGGTTCAGAAAATGGGCGGTTGGAGTGATATACGCACGATGAGGCGATATATTCAGATGGATACGGGGGACATGCGGAGAAGTCACGATACTCACACGCCGGCGGCCCGGTTTATGAAGAAGCGCACGTGAGTCGCGGCATGGTCAGCGGCGAGTAAGACGGATCGACCGGAGATACATCGCCTGGCGGATGAGGTGCGAAAAGTGGCGGGGATAGCGATTAAGTAGATTAATAGATGCGGCTCACTAGCGAAGTTACGGCGGTTTTATACCGCTAATGACTCCGCTTGGTGGGCCGCCTATTTTGCGTTTACATATACGATTTAATCGAACGCTGCGAACAATGTAACTCCGACTTGTGCGACCGCGGATAGCGCCAGCACCCAAGTTAAAATCGCAATAGTCCGCGTAGACTTTTCGGTTCTATTTGCAGTCTGTTCTGTGATTTTTGCAATATAAATCTGCGTAAGGAGTTCATATGTATTAGTTACGCGATCGTAAATAAATGCTTCTCCATCTAAGTATTTGATGAATGCCACTTCTTCTTCGGATAGATTAAACTTATCAATTATTATTTTTGATAGTGGAAGATTGTAGTTCACAGCCATATTCTCCCTCCTCTCTCACTCGCTATAAAACGTACAGTTGGCGCGCGTGGAAGTTAGCGGCGGCATTACGGGGAGCTCCAAATAAACAAGATTTAATCCCTCCCCAAGTACAGACCGAGGATTCGCCCGAGATCATCCCTATGTTTAAGGTTTGATTTTCTAAGCTCTCCGGACGATTCTGGATCACAATTAAGGCCATTTGCCAAGCCTATTAAACATCGGCTAGCATCATTGATGTTCTCCCGATTCGGTATTGCTTTGAATCTAATAACTATTCGTTTGCAGGATAATTGCTGATAATATCCGAGAAGTTCACTAGCTAAAGTCCGAAAGTCTTTACTTGCATTAGTTATCGGCTCATCCTGCCTCGTCATTTCGGTTAATGGTCTGGGGCTCGAATATACATTAGCGTGGTAGATAAGCGCGAATGTAATTTTACCCTTAAGTTTTTTGAACTCTGCTAAAGGCTCGAGAACTATTTTTAGGAATAATTGACTAACAATAAAGATGATAATCCCTCCTAGAATCGTAAAGGAGGCTGTAATAATTGAGTTCTGCATATGTTACCTCACAGTTTGATAATTTTTCACAACTACTTATTCAATTCGACACAATAACAGAATTTTCCTGCAAACAAATAAGCCCACTAGACACACTACGTAATCAATCCGTAGTCATATCTGGTGGGCTCTTTCTGCGTTTACTTGTTGCTTATTTTGTGAAGGTGACGTAGGATCTCGCCTATTCCCATCGTAATAATGCCGAGAGGAACCGCGATGACTAGATAAGACATATCCATCGTAAACCCAAGTATAGCGCCGAGTATCGCGATAATCATTCCGGATATTCCATAAAAATTTATCGCGGACTTTTCGTTAATCTGCGCGATTTCCTCTTCGTTGCGTTTCCGCCATTCCGCTAGTCGGTCTGAGTCCTTTACTTCGTTTTCAATTGGCATATTTCGCCTCCTAGCTGTCCTTTACTCTCTAATTCGACAAAGTGGAAGAAAATCCCTTCTTATTTGCGCGGAAACCCGTAGACGAGTAGTAGCACGCCAATAAACGTAAGCGCCGGCACGAATACATTATCGAAGAAGCTCGCTACGTGAATCTCCGGACTCGCGTTAATATTAGCCGCGTACATTGCTGCTCTCTCGTTACTTTGCGCGATAATCGATCCCACGCGTTCGATCGCGTAGATGATGCCGGCGGCGATGAGGAAAGCCGCTCCTAATTTACGATAATGGTCGTTTGCCATCGTGAATACCTCCGTTATATAACCGTGATGTTGCCGCGCTAGGCTATATCGGGGTAACGGTGCGGGGCGGAGTGGGGCGCTAATTTGATGGTGATTTTCCACGCTGTAACCAACTAGTCAAGAAGTTCCGTTGTGCTCGAGTAAATCCGCGATCGTATGCTTCTTACCCGTCATTGCGTTTATCGTGTCGATGATATTGCTCAATGTATCTAAATCGATACGCCTCGTTTTACCTTCACACATCTCGTATATAAGATTCGGGCGAACTTTTGCCTCGCGCGCCAGTGCATTTTTCGTAATTCCTACGCGCTCCAACGTTTCTTCTAATTTAATCCGGATCGTCAACGCCATCACCTCATACCTCCAATTATAACGTATTAATAATCTTCTGAAAATTATCGGTTGACGTTTATCGATAGGCGTTATATACTGACGTTAATCAATAGACGTTAATCATAATACGTTAAACAATACAAGGAGGTTTCACTCATGACAATTCGCTATTATCGTCACGTCACCGGTAATTTTATTGTAAATCTCATTGGTATGAATCAACGCATTTCCGTAAGTCCAGCCGTCATGTCGCGTGTCATCGTCGGGCTTTCTCCGCGCGCTGTCCTAGGCTCTGCCCCGGTAAGCCTAGATGAAGCCGCCACTTTAGGATTTTTACCCTCTGGACATCATACGCGATTGGAGGTGAGTGAACGTGACCTTGTCATCGCGTAAACGTATGGTTGTTCGTTTAGTCGGTGTTTTATTATCAGAGCTCCTTCGCGGAATGATTGGAGGGTTGGCGCGATGAAACGATACCGTATCCGCGAGTTTGATTGTTCAACGGGAGACTTCAAGCCGGAAGAGAGTTGCTATCGTCATATGGCGTTCTATCTTCGCGCCGTCAATCGTTACAACGCTGCTCGATTCGATATCCTACGTGGGAGATCCGTTAAGGCTCCGCCGATCTCACGACCAGGCCGCCTGTTTGCGTTGAAGATTGCGCTTAACGAGCGTCTAGAGAGGGGCACGCCAGTATGATTGAATTAGCTCCGATTGACGGTATTGTCTACGTTAGGTCGCCGACCAAGTCAAGTACCAAATGGTTCGCGCAGATCGATGTCGCCCTGGCTTCATTACTTGTACGCGAGCAGGCTGCGGTGGTTAAGAGTCCGACCGTAATTGTTAGGCTTTATGATGCACGAACCTTCCGCCAATTCGTACTCGAGCGCGATGGCTATACGTGTGTTTATTGCGGAGAAGTAGGAGGTAATTTAACGCTCGACCACGTTGTACCGCGATCCAAGGGGGGAAAGTCTACGCCGCTTAACGTTGTTGCCGCGTGCCTACGTTGTAACCAATCAAAGGACGCACTCGACCTTGATGATTTCATATGCCTGCTACCGCGGGGGAGGAGTATTCCGATATGAAAAAAGTTGCGTTGATTCTCGGCCCGTACGATGATTCCGGCGACGGTTCCGGCCACAGTTACGTAATGGAAACCGGCTACCTCGTTGATGACCGCCATGTCATGTATATCGACGCAGAAGGCGACCTATGGGTCGAACCGGTCCGCCGCGTTGACGGGCGCAAGACGTTGTACATTCCGTCCGATGTCGGGTCCGGCGTGAAGCTTGCAACGGGCGTCGAGCGCGGGGACATCGTCATTAGCGAAGTACATGCGCGATTGGTGGGTATGACCGGGTGGGCGTTCCTCACGAATGTGCTTTTACCGAGTGATAACGCGGTCGAGCTCGAACTTTTAGAATGATACGAGCGGAAGGAGGACGGCGGTAAAGCACGCAGGAATCCGAGCCTTTATATATGAAGTCAATTTGAAGAGGAAGGGCGTGCGTTTATGCATTTGCCACTAATTTGGCGCGAGAAAAATAGTGATTTCGAGATTGTTCACGTTGACCCACGCGATATCCTGTACATTTATGTAGAGGGCGGATCCCTTCGCTATCAGACGGCTGATCGGACCTACACGCAGATTACGACGTTGGACGAGCAGGAGCGTTACTTGCGTGACCAAGGATTCGTTCGAACGGAGCGCGGCTATCTCGCTAACATTGACGCGGTAACCTGGTATGACCCGGCGTTCGGACGGCTCCAATTCGGGAAAACATCGGATGATGTGGCGTTATCCGTACCGGTATCTCGAGCAAAGAGTGGCGCTGTGAGGGCGCTAAACTTACGCGAGGTGCCGCCGGTACGTTTTGGGCGGTATGCTTACATTTGAAATTACGGGCGGTTCGTCGGCGGCAACCGACGCGATCGCATCCATAGCGCTAACTATGGTACACGCGTTAAGATTATGTAGACGATTCGTTCCCAACAGGCGGGGGAATGAGTCGTTTTTATTTTATACGTAATGACAGGAACATACGTTCCATTTTTATTCTCGTATTTTCTCCGTCAAATTATCGTCTGTAATTCGCTAGACTACGATAACCCTACCGGAAAGCTAACGCGCCTATTTCGCGGTAATAACGTGGGGAGTCTGCGGGCATTCACGTATACAGACCGTTCGACGTCGAACGATTTGGTGACGACGTAATCTCGGAGTTACAAATCGGGACTCCGCGCCCTCTATTCAAGACGCGAGGACGTCCTCGCATTTGGGTGACGCAAATCGGTGTACGTACACCGAAATGGGGCTTCGCGCACTTTACGAAATCGCCACTCTCCCGTCTGATGAGCGCGACCGTCCGCACATGGTACCGTCATCCGGTCAAGCGAAGCGTCTAGATGAAATGACCGTCCGCGAGCTGCGCGAAGTCGTTCGCGATAGTGTGCGAAATGAGGTCGGCCGTCGTCATACGTTATATATTCCGCGAAAGTGTGCGAAAGAGGCCGCGGGGTACGGTTAACTACGTATAGGAGGCGCGATTATATGAGTTTTATCGTTTGGTATCTGCGGAGGCGTTGGCGTCTATACCGGGCATTTCCGGTTTGACGGCTTAAAAACCGCGTTAAATATGGCGAAGTTGTGAACAATTGGCGGAAACGACCGTTTTTATTAAAACAATGCGTCTTGTACCTTGTATTTTATCCCGTTAGTTACCCTTACGTTATGGAAGAATAAAATTCAAAACTTACCGTATATTCCGTTTCATTTCACGGCAATACGTATTGAGGAAGTTTTTTATATTTCTCCGCACGAGTTACTTATATTTCTCGCAGTTTCACGGCTATATCTTATGAGGGGATCACCCAGGATAAATAATATTTGCGGGTGCTTGTATTTCTCCCGATTTCACGGCTATACGTTATAGGAACGTTAACCCTCGTCTCGTACCGGATGCCTGGCGGTATGTAGGCGTTCTTTTATTTGCTCGACTAGTTCCGGAAATTAGAACGAATAGGAGGCGTATATGATGTCCGTTGTTAACGAAAGGAATCTCGCAACTATCCGCGAGGTATATCGATTGTCTTGCGAGGATGTAGGCGCACTAATGGGCGTATCCGGCCGCTTTGTTTCATACGTAGAACAAGGCGCTCGAAACTTACCGACTTACCGTGCGGATTTGTTAGCGAAGGAATTAGCGCTCACACACGAAAAGGTAACGCGATTAACCGAGATTTACGAAATGGCGCGGAGTAGTGAGCGGCCGGCTGCGTTATTTGCCGGTTTAATTTAACGTAGGTTACTAGTGCGTCCATTAGCGAGGAAGACCGCCTCATTCATTACCTTCCGCGTTAAAAGCGTACGCGTCAGGGATTATCAATAACCCTTATCGCGATAGAGTTAACGTAGTAGAAAAGCATCTTTAAAAACTGTCGTGAGCGGCGTGCTCTTAGCCGGTCACTAGCAAGGAAGGGAACGCAGTTACCGATATGACGCGGTAGGCACTTAGGCTCAAAGGGAATGTCAACATTCCACGCGAGCGGTACGACGGTACGCGCCGGCTTTTAAAAGCCAACGAGAACATACGTATATCAGGAGAAAACGGAATCACCTATATATTCTAACGCGGAGGTTCTTAGAGAATATATAAGAGAAGAGGGACAGACGGACCCGAAAACGCCGAAATCTACCGCGGCTCTAAGCGTCTCGGCATTTTAGGGGTGTTCCCGAAAAGACACCTAATATACCCGTTTTGTTCCCGAAAAGACACCTAATTTTAAGGAGGCGGAGAATGGGCATTGAAGCAACGAGGGAATGGAAAGGTATGCAACCACGTCAAAAGATTCGCATGCTTGAGACACAGAAAAACGGCAGCATAGTTGACGGCGCCATATTGGCAACGGACGGAGTAGACGTTTCCCATCGGCTCATGATAGTTCCGCGAAAGACGATGGCGCAACAGAGATACGCACGCAATCGTTCGATAATGGGATTATTTGCGGAGGAAAACGGTGGTTACGTATCGGCGTTATTTGAATCGTGTATAACGATGGCCCAACGGTTCCCGTCGCTTTCGCAATCGGATATTGCTCGACTAATGTTTATTGGAACATACACCGGATATAGCGATGGCCGCCTCCGCCACGACAACGGAACAACGATCGATCGCGTCGCACTTCTAAAGTTGACCGGGATGAGCCGTGCTCGCTATTCCGAGTTTTATGGTCGGCTACTAGTGGAAGACGTTATACGCGAGGCAGGTAATACGATTATCGTTAATCCTACGGTGTTCCAGCGCGGCGAATCCGTGGATGGAACCAACGATCTTCAGCGTATCCGTCTTTACCGCCAATCTATCAGAGAGTTATACGAACAATACGGTAAGGGACGCGATGTTAAACAACTCGCTATAGTGTTTACGATCATTCCGTTTCTACATTTCAGTACGAACGTGGTTTGCTTTAATCCGCAGGAATATAACATTGATCAGATACAGCCGATGACGGTCGATAAACTCGCTGCGATGTTAAATTACGCGCAGACGTCAAAGTTAAAGGCCGCCATGAACAACGTTAAACTAGGCGGACGACCGGTCTTCGTATTCGTAGAGGACGTTCATGATAAGCGTAAACGTCGTATCGTGGTCAATCCGCGTGTCGTATTCGCAGGTAATGCGGACGGGCTGACGCAACTTCGAGCAATATCCGTGTTATTCAACTAAGCGCAGACGGCAAATACCGCCCGAAGCGCTTTTTATATGTCCGAACGTTCATGACGCGAAACTGAAACGGGAAATCGACCGGTGAAAATCCAAAGACGGACGCAGACGGTCAGCGATTCGCATAGGGAACGGTTGAGATGAAAGTATCACAGGAAGACGGCTTCACTTACGTCACATACCACGACGACAAGCGGCCGCTTAAGCTCGTCCCGTTCTTTATCGACGGTATCGATCGCGAAATTATCTTCTCACGTATTCTCAAATTCATCGAATGTAAATCGAACGCGCCGGCACACCTCGCGAGAATGGAACCGGAAAAGTGGTGGTCATTAGTTGAGCGGTTATCTACACTTGTTTGCCGCGAGTTCTCACCAACTGCAAATTGGGGCGTCACCAAACCGGAAATACGTGGTGTCGTTTATTTCGTCATGAACGAGGGTGTGCGGGCGGGCGCGTGGCCGGAAACGTATATGATGACGCAGACGACGTTCGTACAATACTGCGAAGTTGGCTGCGATTACGGGATATCCGGATGAATGCGCTAATGCCGGCATCGAAGTGATAACAAAGCGGAGGTGAGGCGGGTTGATAACGGCAACCGTCACGTTTCACCGAAATAGCGATCGCCACATTGACGCGTATGGAATCTCGCTTCACCGCGACATGCGTAAGACATACGCGATTGCTTCGGTATTTTTGGACGAACCGCTAGGCGTTAACGATGCCGTGCGGGATGCGATGGCTACTGCCGCTATAATCTCGCGGGATAATACGTGCGACGTGCTAGTCATCGGAAGCGAGAAACCGTTTAAGCATCCGGCGAGCCGGGCGCGGTTTGAGAAATCAGTTGTAAGCGTTAGAGCAAGGATGCAATTTTCATACAATCCACCGCGGAAAAAGGACAGCCAGAGATATGCACGTGACGCAGCTATCCGGAAAACAACAATCATTGAAAAATTCGAGGAGGAATAAAAAATGGAATACGGAAAAGTGAAATGGTTCAACGCAGAAAAAGGATACGGGTTTATTGAACGGGATAACGGGGGAGATTCTTTCGTTCATTGGAGCGGAATCGCCGGCGAAGGATACCGGAACTTGGAGCAAGGGCAGCGCGTTGCGTTCGACGTTGAGTCGGAAGGGGATTCCCGGACCAAGGCGGTGAACGTAGTGGTCATTTACGAGGGTGAGCAATAATGCGCCCGGTCATACGATTAGTCATCGCGGAGATCGACGCTGTTCCGTTCATGGTCGCTAACTACTACGATCAAGCCGGGCAACATGCGGACGTAATACTGAAGCCCGCAGTAAGCAACTTCGCCGTACGCCAATCCATCGCGGAGCTAATGCGTGTTCACGAAGTACAGACGGCGGATTTATATACGGATAACGACGACGTATACAAGACGTTTCTTCCGGCCGCGGGTATCAACGTGCATTACGAATCGAAGGCGGCATTGCGGGATGTGTACGCTAACTTGGCGGCGGATTCTCCAATATTCCCGGCAATCCGCGAGTTATTCTTCGCGCCAGAAGCGGACAAGCCTGCGGCGGATCCGGCACCACAAAACGAAGCGATTACGGAGCGACCGTCCAAGTGGCGGCGTTTAATCCAATTTATGAAGGAGTGTTTCGCACGTGATTAAATTCGAACTGAAAGAGGCGTACGAAAAGCAAGACGCCAGGTTTGCGGAGATTAAAGCCCGGTATCAACAGGCGGTCATAGATGCTGGAACGCGATTAGCCGACTTGAAATCCGAGCAGGAGGAACTGCTTCGTCAGGAATTTTCGACCGGGGCGGACCTCAGCAAAGAAAAGGCAGGAGTGCGCGTAAAGATTGAAGAGGCAGAGCGCCAATTAACCGCCGCCGAGACTGAGTCACGAAAAGCCAACGATTACGCACGCGATTCCGCCGCCGAAGGTCGAATTACCGTACGTAATCTAGTCATTGAGTGGAACGGAAAGCACCGCAACAAAATACGTGATATTGAATTAGACCCGATTATTGAGCGAATGTCAGGTGCCCGGAACGCCTACTTAAATGCAGTTCTCGATTATTATGAATTCGACAGGATGTATTCACCAGTATGGGTGGAGATGTGTGATTTAGAACGCATTGATATTCGTCCTGGCGATGGTTTGGCGGTTCATAAGATCGCAACTCCCGCGGACCTGCCGCAGATAACAGACGACGACCTATCGTATATCGAGCACTACCACAAATTGCCTGAAGGTGTAGAGCGTTCGACGGTCACGCCGACGGGAGGTAAGCGCTAATGAACCAGGCTCAGATATCAACGATTGTTCGCGATATGACGCAGAAGGTGACCGAAGGTGCGCCAACTACACGCGAGGACGTTGAACGTATGGCCGCCGCCGCCCGTGCCTCCGGTAATCTGGAACACCGGGCTCTTTACGCGGCTGTGCGTGCGCTACTCCCGGACGTCCCGGATGATGAGCGGACAATAACGGCGGATGACGTTGCCGCGGCCGGGCAAAAGGCGAAGAAGACGGGACGTATCGAGGACCGTGTAGCTTATGTAAGGATTAAAGACCAATTTGCGGAACAAGAAGGGAGCGCTAATCAATGAGGGTTTCAAATAACGGAAAAACAACGGTAATCGACGGTGACGAGGTAGTTGTAGCGCGCGCAGCCAGTATCGATATGAACGCGCCATATTGGGAGTACGTAGGATCGGACGGGGAACTGGTCCGGGTAGACGTTTCCGCTCACCGGACGAATATGGACGTGCTATCCCGGCTTTATCAGAAGGCATACGCGAGTGGGCGGTCAGAAGATGCAGCCGGGTATGTTCGGCACAAAGCGCGAGTGTTGGCGCTGCTTAACTAAACGAAAATACACGAAGAGGCGCTCCGATATGGGGCGCTTTTTAATATGGAGGAAAACGATGAACATAGCTGATCGTTTATACGCGAGGGTATCGGAAATATGCGGAAACGTGGCGCCATTTGCCGGTAGTTATTTGAAGTCGCGGCTCGAGGCGTTCGAACGAAACGAAATCGGAATCGTACAGTTCAAACTCGACATGCGCATTGCATCAACGCGGCTCAGCGAAGCCCATGCGGAATTGAACGCGATTAGATTTCCGAAGTTCCGGGAACGAGTCGCACACGCAGGATTAGCGTCGGCGCTTCAACACTATGGACGCGCGATTCCGCTAATGGTACAAGCGGTGGAGACGGATAATCCGGCGCTATTACGTAGGGCTGACGGCCACATTGACGCGGCGAGTCGCGGGGCTGACGCGTATTTTTCGCGAGTATACCGGTCCCGTACCGAAAAGGTGGTCGGGTAAATGAGCTTCGACTTAACGGCCCGCCTACGTTTAATAGACGGCATGTCCGGCCAACTACGTAATGCATCAAATAGCTTAACGCGATTTAGTACGGGCGTATTGAAAACGTCGATCGTAGTTGGCGGACTAAGCGCAGCTATCGCCGCGACCGCCGTCGCCGCTTCCTCCGTAAAGAAAGCGATGAACTTCGAGGCGCAGATGGCGTCCGTAAGCTCTCTTGATAAGTCGCTAAAAAAAGGTACTGAGGGTTACAAGCAAATGTCCGCGCTCGCGCTAGAGATGGGCGCAAAAACACAATTCGGAGCGCTGGATGCGGCATCCGGAATCGAGGAGCTTCTTAAAGCGGGCTTAACCCCGGCAGCCGTTCAAGCGGGAGGTTTGGAAGCCGCGCTTAATCTTGCAACTGCCGGTGGTCTTGAGTTAGCCAATGCGGCCGAGATTATGTCTACGGCACTCAATTCGTTTAAGAGGGATGGGCTGACCGCGGCAGAAGCTTCGAACATACTCGCTGGAACCGCTAATGCGTCCGCGACCGGTGTCGACGAGCTGCGCCAATCGCTTGCGGCGGTGGCTTCCGTAGCATCCGGAGTAGGATTGACGTTCGAGGATACGAATATCGCGCTCGGATTATTTGCCAACAACGGGATAAAGAGCTCGGATGCGGGTACGTCGCTAAAAACGATGCTCCAAAACCTCCAACCAACAACGAAGGATCAAATTGCGTTGTTCGAGGCGCTAGGACTCGTAACCGAAGACGGCGCAAACGCCTTCTACGATTCACGCGGAAACATCAAGTCGTTGCAGTCTATATCCGGTTCCTTGCGTAAATCGCTCGGTAGGCTTACGAATCAACAACGTGCTCTCGCGTTAGAGACGATGTTCGGAACGGATGCGGTCAGGGCCGGAAACATCCTATATAACGAGGGTGCGGACGGCGTTAAAAAATTCCAAACGGCTATGAAGAAGGTCAGCGCGCTCGACGTCGCAAAGGAAAAGATGAACACGGCGGCCGGCGCGGTCGAACAGTTTAAGGGCGCGCTCGAAACGTTGCAGATATCCGCGCTGCTTCCGACAATGCCGCTGATTCAAGACGCGTTCGGTAGGTTGGCCGGCTACGTTGACGCGAACACACCGGCTATAACAGCGGCTATGCAACGGATGACGGATAAAGTTAAGAATTATCTTCTCACGCATTTTACCAACAATCCGGAATTTCAGCGGATCACGTCGCTTCAGGGAAAAATTACGTTCGTGTACGAGGATATTATGAAGTCCTTTAACGAATGGATGAATGCCGGCGGGCGAGATAAGGTAAACGCGCTATCTGAGAACTTAGTCAATACAATGGCGACCGCGCTTAGTGCCTCTGCTCCTTTATTAGAGGCAGCGACTAAACTCGGAGCAGCAGTCGCCGAAGGAGTAGCAACAGGGTTTTGGGAGTTAATAAAGAAAGACCCTAAACTCGCCGCGATAATTGGGGGAGCTACGGGTGGCGCTTTTGCAGGATTACCGGGGGTTGTAATTGGAGCCGGGGCAGGAACAGCGCAGCACTATACAAACAAAGCGGTTGATACTCTCGTTAAGCCGACGGGAAACTGGATGACTGAAAATGTCATGGACCCTTTTGCAAAGTTCATTAAGCCCGCAACTGACTTTATATGGGGCGATCAAACGGGAGTGCCAATCAGTAGTTTTAATCCATTTCCCCACGCGGCCGGACTCGACAACGTCCCTTATGACCAATATCCCGCAAGCTTACACAGAGGAGAGATGGTTTTAACTCGGACGGAGGCGTCTGCTGTGCGCGAAGGTGGCGGAAAAGTCGGTAACGGCGGTGCGCCAACGGTCAACATCACCGGAAACACATTCCATATCCGTAATGAATCGGATATAGACGCGCTTGCTGCGAAGTTGGCGTACGCTATCACACAAGGGAGGGGTTAAACGAATGTTTGTGTTTGATCGACATAGTTCGGGAGTCTCCAAACTTTATCAAGCAATTAAGAAGGTCGGCTACAACAAGGATGTTGATTTAGAATTCGCACGTGTAACGGCAGGATACCCGGATATACGAATTAGGGTAAATAATATGCCCATTGACTTGGACAAAGATGATTTCTTTATCTGCGAAAGGCTGACGGAGCACGAAAGGCCGCTAGCAATTGGTGACCGAGTGCTCGTCGCGGCGTTTAGCGGTGATCAAATGTTCGCAATTATCGATAGATTCTAAATAAGTAAGTGCGGGGCCTGCTTCGGCGGGCTCTTTTTATTTTTAAAAAGGGGGTTACGATTTGGCGTGGTCAGACAACAAGTGGTTAAGCCGGCCCGAGCGCGAGGCCCGGATCGACCGGTTAACGCAGCATATGACGAGGTTGCGCGCACTATACGATACCGGTAAGGCAACGGCGGAACACGTACGGACGCTATTTAGCCATCGGGATGAGGTTACGCGCCTTCAGCGGATAAACCGTGCGGAGAACGACGTAGCCTACTTCGCGTATATATATCTTTCCGATAGCCATAACGCGGACAATGATGCGAATATCATCCGCCACGCGCCCGGCAAGCTACATGACGGTATAGATGACATGGCGCAGCTTCATCGCGAGTTTTTCGACCTATGCGATAACGTAAATGTGACGCAAGACGCACGCATAGCGATCGCAAGTCCGCGCGGCCACAACAAATCCGGTACGTTTTCGAATATCCTTCCGCTCCATCAAATCGCGTTCCGTAAGCGGAAATACATCCTCGTAATTTCGGAGACGGACGCCATTTCGAAAAAGCTGACGGGATGGGTTAACGGCCAATTAAAGTTTAACGAGATGCTCCGGAACGACTTCGGTCCGCTGCTTCATCCGGTCAGCACAAAGAACGAGAAGGACAACGAAGAGGCGTTCCTAACTACGACGGGAACACTCGTCGAGGCGTCATCGTCCGGAAAACAGTTACGGGGAAAACGTAACGGCGCCAACCGCGTTGACTTATGTATCATTGACGATCCGTCTTCGTTGAACAACGAGGGGACTCGGGAAGCGCGGGAGAAGTTAATCCACTGGTTTAACTCCGTTGTCATGCCGATCGGACAAGTTAATACCGCGTTTATCGTTGTAGGCACGCTTGTAACGCCGGACGGTCTATTAAAGCACGTACTTGACCGGAAAGACTTTCAGCGTTCGCTATACGGCGCCATCACGTCGGATCCGGATAACGCCGGCTTATGGGACCGCTACTGCGAGGTTTACGCGAAGGGTGACGACATGACCGAAGCGGACGCCTTCTACGAGGAGAATAAAGCCGAATTGGAGTGCGGTTCGGAGGTGGCGTGGCCGTGGCGTTGGAGCTACCGCGAGCTAATGCATGAACGCGTAAATATGGGCGCCCGCGCCTTCAACTCGGAATATCGAAACGTGGCGTACTCGGAAGAAGACCGCTTGTTCTTCCCGGATAGGTTCGGTTACTACCATTACGAGAACGAACACGGCCGTAAGGTTATCGTCTACGAAGGGGAACGGATTCCCGTCGATAGCTTAACGGTTAGTGGCGCGTGGGATCTTGCGATGGGCCATAACTCGCGCTCATGCTTGAACTCCGTCGTTACCGTAGGTCGACACGAGCGGACCGGCCGCATTTTCGTGTTGGACGAGTATTCTTCGAAAGAGGCGCCGCATGTCTTTATGAACATCGTCATCGATAAGATTCGCACATTCAGACATAACGCGTTCTCTATTGAATCGATTAACGCATATCACGAGTTCTATCGGCAGCTCGCGGAAAGGCTCCGCATCGAACGCATGTATAAGACGCGGTTACATCCGGTTAAATCGCATAAGACGTCGAAGAGCCAGCGTATCGAATCGCTTGAGCCGTTGGTCCACAACAAGACGCTAATCTTCAGCCGGAGCCATACGACACTCATCGGCCAACTCGAAGAATACCCGGACGGCGTGTTAATTGACGCGGCAGATGCGCTCCAAATGGCGGTCGAGAACGTGTCGAAGCCGAAGAGGACTCTCCGCGATAAGCCGTTATGGTTATAAAATAGGAGGAATCATATATGTCGAGAATCAAGGAACGCTTAGAATCGAAGCTAACGGTTCAGCAACGGAAGGCGGCCGCACTCCTCGTCGCGAACGAATGGGGCGAACTAACGGAAGACGGTAAGAAGAAGACGCAGGCGGAACTCGCGGAGGTAGTCGGAGTCACACGCGGGACGTTATACACCTGGCGCCAGGACGACGACTTCATCGCGTACGTTAACCTACTCACCGACCGCGACCTTAACGCGATGCGGACGGTAGCTAACGCGCAGCTTATGTCGTTGATCAAAGGGGACAAGACGAACGGCATCGCATCCGTCAAGGCGCTGGAGATGTTCTATAAGCGCCACGGCCTACTGACCGACCGTCAAGTCGTCGAAACGGTAACGGACGGCGGCGCATATGAATCCGACGAGGACATTGAAAAGGGAATAGCGGAAGTCGACGCTATACTCGCGGAAGGGTAACGAATTGGGGACGCATGATGACGTGAAAGACTACGTCTGATTGCGTCCCCTTTTTTCGTTTATGTACGACCACTAACCGGATCGATCAAGCGGACCATTAACGCATTGACCGCGCGGCTTGACCGGGGGAACGACCGTTTGATTCCGGGATACAATTCCGAACACAGTTGCAGCGTGTCTCCGGCGGGGGAGGCGGTGAAATCTCGGGGGTTCGGCGTATAGTTATGCGGTCGATACGTATACGGACGGTCGGAAACGCAATGCATAAACGGAGCGATCGCGAAGAGTGGCGGAAAACCGCGCGGTTACGGGATTTGTGGGGACCACCGGTGGATTGCGGATTGATGATTAACAATTGTGCGTATGTATAACGGATGCATACGGGCTCAGACCCCCAAGACGGGGGTACGCAGGCCCGGCGTTACCTCTTCGCTGAAAGTAATTATCACATTTTTATGCGGGGGTACTCCGTTAATTATTCGTAGCTTATAACAACCGCGAATTCATTGCGTAAACTTGCCCGCTTGGGTATAATTGGGTTAGCGCGGTTATCCGTCATAGAGGCCCACACACCGCAATCCACGTATACAATCCGCAATCACGATAAACGTCCGCAAACGTTGATTTAACGGGGTTTTAGCCGACCGCTAGCTTACCGGAGGCTTCACGATCAACAATCCGAACGCCACGGCGACTTGCGGCTGCGGATCATCGTTCCGCACGGCGACCGAAGCGGGTAATCCGGCAGCGGAGCCTTGCTAAGACCGTTGG
>NZ_QRDY01000011.1:27529-83248 GCF_003386205.1 Cohnella lupini | reverse complement strand
CAACAATCCGAACGCCACGGCGACTTGCGGCTGCGGATCATCGTTCCGCACGGCGACCGAAGCGGGTAATCCGGCAGCGGAGCCTTGCTAAGACCGTTGGGCTAAGAGTTACGAAACCTCCGATATATAAAATCGGAGGTTTTTTTATTCCATCGCGGCTTCCCTGGCGGCGTTATGGGCTAGTCTATGGAGTTCGTTATTCGACTTATGTTTGCTTATGTATCTTACCCTCACGCTTACCCCTGGATAATTATCCCTCAATCGATTCAAAGCAATTATTATTTCGTTCCTGGACCTTGCGTAATGCGGGCGCGGAGATTCGCTCTTCCCCAAAATCCGCTCGATTCGACTGCAGTCGGTATAGACGACGGCGATTTTCGGTTTGTTGTCGATATCGGAAAGCCATTTATCGAGGATTTCCAAGCTATATAAAACTGCTAACAATTCCCCGTAATTCGAATCGGCATCAACATCCATACGCAACCGCTTGGCGGATATGCCTATGAATCGGTCGTGAACGTAACAGCAAGCAACACTATATCTGCTTCGATCAACGAAACCGGAATAATCGCAGTAGAGGGTAATCATGCCCGCATTGACGATTTTGTCCCTTAGCAGGGGATTGCCGTAGGCTTTGCTAATCCATCTTTCTTGGCTACCGTTCATTTGCCATCTACTCCATTCGCGACAATAAGAAGAAGGAGCCCATTACAGGCTCCTCTTGACGGTGGTTGATTGAACGAGTCTCAAAACATCACACTTCGCGACAATGGAACTTTTCGGGCACCGCTCTTATGCTTTTCCGGTTTAACGGAGAAACATAAAGCGAGTGTGTTCAGATATGCTCTGCAGCACAACCCCTCGCTTCCTAAGGCTAAGTGATTAGATAAGTCCCTCTTGCAGTCCTTGCACCGATTGGTCCAATGGAACCACACCTCTCTTGCACCGTCCATATTAGAATGGGTTAAGACGATCATGATTATTCGCATCGGCGAATGTTGCTAACATTTACCTAATAATTTACCATGAACTTTCCATATACTTTTTAGTTATGCTAATGAAGCAGAATGGATGGGATTCACCTCGGACGGGAGGGAAATCAATGGGAAGAGCGCTTAGAACGATCAAGCAAAGAATCGAGAACCTGCGCAACGAAATGGTCTTAATGTTCATTCAGAACGGGGCGCGCATGAACGATCCTCAGGTTCTACGGTTGTCTCAATTACTCGACGACCAACTTAACCGTTATGAACGATGCGTCAGATTCAGGACGCCTGGGCAAGCAATGAAGACTAGCGGGTTTGCGCGGTTGGATTACCGACGCGATGCCTGAAAGGAATCGGACAATCCATAAACGGCTATAACGACATCATGCCAGCGGAGCATGGGCTTGTCGATGGAGCCGTTTTTTGTCGTTCATGGAGAATAAGCGGAAAATAAGGCGAATTTCGGGCGTCATTTATCCAAGATCATGTCCTTCTACCGGAGTATGTATATATATACCCTCAGGGAAGGAGCCCGATGGATGGAAGTTACGATCAGTCGGCAATTGGCAAGCAAATGGGTGAAGACGAACGCATTGCTATCCAATCCTTATATCGCTCGGCATATTCCGTCTTCCAGACTATATAATTCGGAGAACTTGCGCAAAATGATTTCCAGATACGGCATGGTGGTCGTGAAACCGGTTTGCGGCGCAGGGGGTATCGGAGTCATCAAGGTTGAAAGAATAGGGAATGCCTACAGGCTTACGCATAAATCGACCAAGCGCAAGTATTCCAGTTTCGGAGCACTGGTGAGAGGTTTGAACGGAGCGCGGAGAAAAAGGGCTTATTTGATCCAACGAGGTATTCATTTGGCCACGATCGGCGGAAGGCCGATCGATTATCGCGTTAAATTCGTCAAAGAAAACGGGAATTGGACTTATCGATCGATGGTGGGGAGATTAGCGAGGCCCGGATTGTTCGTCACGAACCTTTGCCGGGGCGGGACGAAGATGTCGGCAGCCCAAGGAATTCGGCGTTCTTTGTCTTCCCGGGTCGTAGGCGCGAAAAAAAGGGAAATGCGACATTTGACGAATGCCTCAACCGCGCTATTGGAGAGCCGTTATCCCGGGATCGGACAACTGGGTTATGACTACGGAATCGACCGAAACGGACATATCTGGATGTTAGAGGTCAATACTCGACCGCAGTAACTCGCCCATTCCGACAACTTTTTCTATAGAATCCTCTAATTGAATATTTTGCGGTTATGAAAGTTCTTTATGAAAGCATCCATGAAAAAACTGTGTATAACTTCATCCACAATTCTCGCCTTGCCGACATTGGTCTACAAGCATTTTTCAACAAATTGCTCACAAGTTGCGCACACCCTGTTGTGGATAACCTTAAGGTTGTCCACGAACTTGAGGACATGCTATGATGCCTTCACGATCTTCCTAAAAGAAGGAAAGGGTGTGGGCGATGTTGCCTCTATTGACCGATGATCTATTGTTGGATGCTTACCGTAGCGCTCTTCGTTTGCAGTTGGAAAGGGAATTCGTACGTATGCTTAAATCCGAAATCAGGCGCAGAAAGCTATCCGTTCCGGAAGAACGGGGATTCTAAACATGCCACGCGGTAATGTCTGCGGTAAAAGGACGATGACAGTCGATGCAGCGAACGGCGTGTTGGCATATGACCTCGATTGCGATTTCGAGGGTTCCCTGGGCGGAGAGCTGTGCGGGTTCATAGGGGGCATAAGGACCGCTCCAATCGCTCCAACGACCTTCGTCTTCGGCCGCGGAACCGCAATCCGGACAAGAAATCTCTAGGGGGCTCAGCGCATTGCAGATCGGACAAATCAAAAGGGCATCCTCCTCAGGCACCGGTTCGATCCGGTATGCCCATGGTAGGATGCCCTTTTGCATTATAATTTCATGTTGCTGCTATGGCCCGGAGATAGTTTGGCTGCCGGATCGACGTAAACTTTAGCGTTATTAATCGCGGTAGGCGCTTCTCCGAATCCAACGGCGATAAGCTTAAGCTTGCCGGGATACGTCGTGATGTCCCCAGCCGCGAAAATTCCGGGAATGTTCGTTTCCATCCTGGAGTCTACGATAATCGAACCGCCTTCGATCTTTATTCCCCATTCTGTAATCGGACCCAGAGAACTGACGAAACCGAAGTTAACGATAACCGAATCGACTTCGTAATCGGTGGTTTCGCCCGACTTCACGTCGGTGAGCGTAACCTGCTTAATCAAACCGTCGCCGTGCAAAGCCGTGATTTCGGTCGGCGTGATCACTTCGACCTTGGATTTCATGAGCAACTCCACGCTGTGCTCGTGAGCGCGAAACTTATCGCGACGATGAACGAGCATGACCCGTTCAGCGATCGGCTCTAGCATGAGCGCCCAGTCGAGTGCCGAATCGCCGCCGCCGCTGATCATCACTTTTTGATTGCGATACCTTTCCAAGTCGTTAACGAAATAATCGAGATTGGTTTTCTCGTATTGAGATGCTTCCGGTAGTTCGAGTCTGCGGGGCTCGAATGCTCCGACGCCTGCCGTAATAATGACGGCGCGTGCATGATGAACTCGCTTATCGGTAACAATTTCAAAGAGGCGTTCTTCGAGCTTGCTCACCTTGACGACTTTTTCTTCTAAATATAAGTCGGACTGGAAGTGCTCCATCTGACTTTTTAAGTTATCGACGAGCTCCTGAGCGGTGATTTTAGGAAAACCGGCTACGTCGTAAATATATTTCTCGGGGTAGAGAGCGGCAAGCTGACCGCCGAGTTGCGGCATGCTTTCGATAAGGCTGACCGACATTTGCCGCATTCCGCCATAGAAGGCCGCGAACATCCCGGCAGGTCCTCCTCCGATGATGGCTACGTCTGCGACAAGTTCATTGCTCTGATTCAAAAGCGTGACACCTCCGTTAATCTTGCGGGAAGATAAGATGGACTAACTTGATCTAAACGTATTTAATTATAAACTTGCAAGGGCAAACATGAAAAGGACTTTGTAAGGATGTCCAAATTAATTCGTGAAAATGAACCTTGAAAAATGTTGGAAAAGCCGATATGATTTACTTGTAGATCTCCGTTAAAGCGACTTAACGAAGAACATTGTGTAATTTTTCACAAACTAAACACACATAGGGATTGGATGGGATCATCAATGAGCAGTATACCGAAGATTGTTATCCTTGGAGCAGGCTACGGCGGTGTTCTAACCTCGCTTCGGCTGCAAAAGGAATTAAATTATAATGAAGCGGACGTAACGTTAGTCAACAAGCACGACTACCATTACATTACGACTCACCTGCATATGCCTGCGGCGGGTACGGATAATCCGGAGAATGCTCGAGTCAACATCTCCAAGCTGATCGATGAATTCAAAATCGATTTCGTGAAATCGACGGTTGTCCAAATCCGCCCGCAAGACCGTAAAGTCATCTTGGAGGACGGCACGCTATCCTACGACTACCTTATTATCGGACTTGGCGGAGAGTCCGAAACTTTCGGAATCCCCGGATTGGGCGAGCATGCGATGAACATTCGGAGCATTAACTCCGTTCGGTTGATCCGCGAACATATCGAATACCAATTCGCGCGCTTCAAGCGCGAGCCGCATCGTACGGACTACCTGACGTTCGTAGTCGGCGGCGCAGGCTTCACCGGCATCGAATTCATCGGCGAGCTTGCCGACCGCATCCCGGAATTGTGCAAACAATTCGACGTGGATCAGTCATTGGTGAAAATCGTTAACATCGAAGCGGCTCCGACGGCGTTGCCAGGATTCGATCCCGAACTCGTTGAATACGCGATGCAAGTGCTGCAAAAGAAAGGCGTTACTTTCCGCATCGGCACAGCGATCAAAGAATGTACTCCTGACGGCGTTATCGTCGGCGAAGGCGAAGAGATCAAATCGCAAACCGTTATCTGGACAGGCGGCGTGCGCGGTAACCGTTTGATCGAGGAAGCGGGCTTCGAAACGATGAGAGGCCGCGTGAAAGTCGACGAATTCTTGCGCGCTCCCGGTCACGAGAACGTGTATATCTTGGGAGACAACTCCCTTGTGTTCAATCCGGAAGGACGTCCATATCCCCCGACGGCGCAAATGGCCATGCAACAAGGCGTTAACTGCGCGCACAACTTGGTAGCGTCGATCCGCAACCAACCGCTGAAAACTTATACCTTCGTTAATAAGGGTACGGTGGCATCGCTGGGCAAAGGCGAAGCGATCGGGATCGCTTTCGGCAAGAAATACAAAGGCCGCGTAGCCGCATGGTTGAAAAAAGCAATCGATATCCGTTATTTGTTCATCATCGGCGGTATTCCACTCGTGCTTCGTAAAGGCAAGTTCCTGTAATGAGACACTGCAGCGTGCAAGTGCGGGGCCTGTTGACAAGAGATGAACTGGACCGGTACAACGCGCTGATGGAAGTGGGCTCCTATTTGGAATCGCAATCCAGGTACGATCTAGTGGCGACGGTTCAAGCGGAAGTGGACTTGCTCATTCAACCGGGAATCGAGAGGTTGAAGGAGAAGGGACGAGCGAGGGATCGGATGACGCAGGAATACCTGGAAGAGAAGCGTCGCGCGGAATGGGAAGCACAAATGAAAGCCGTGGACGAAGACGAAGATTAAACGAATTGGATATATGGTCGGATGGGCGTCAGCCCATCCGGCCTTTTTTGTCATTGGCGCCGACCGACCACGGGAATCTGATTGAGGCTCCATCTTATGGGGAATAGATAACAAGATTCAATGATGTATAGCTTCGATCGGCGAAGGAGAAAGGATATTCCGCGTCGAAAAGATTGGCATACATACATAGAGTAAAGAAGGAGAGATCCATATGACCGAACGTATCGAGAAGGATTCGCTTGGCAGCCACACGGTGCCGGGGACGGTTTATTACGGCATTCAGACGTTGCGCGCGCTCGAGAACTTTCCGATAACCGGTACGCCTATTCATGCGGAGTTGGTCGTCGCTCTCGCTCACGTGAAGAAGGCGGCAGCCTTGGCTAACGCGGAGATGAAAAGGTTGCCGGAACCGATCGCCAATGCGATCGTTCAAGCAGCGGAAGAAGTCGCGCAGGGGATGTGGGCCGACCAGTTCGTTGTCGATTCCATACAAGGCGGAGCCGGAACTTCCATTAACATGAACATGAACGAAGTACTCGCCAACCGGGCGCTCGAGATAATGGGACATGTCAAAGGCGATTATTTTTATTGCAATCCGAACAATCACGTCAATATGTCCCAGTCGACGAACGATGCGATCCCGACGGCACTACGCATAGCCTCGTATACGCTGGCGGAGAAGCTGACCGCGACGATGCGCGAGCTGCTTGACGGGTTCGAGCGGAAATCGCGCGAGCTCGACGATGTCATCAAGATGGGACGAACCCACCTGCAGGATGCGGTTCCGATTAGAATGGGGCAGGAATTCGGCGCGTATGCCAAAGTATTGGCGCGGGACATCGGGCGAATTAGCCGCGCGGCGGAGGGACTGCTATCCGTTAATATGGGAGCGACGGCCGTAGGAACGGGACTTAACGCTTCCGAGGATTACATCGAGAAAGTGGTAGCCTTAATGGCCGAAGAGCTGAAGATCCCAATTCGTTCGGCTTCGGACTTGGTAGACGCGACGCAAAATACGGATGCCTACACAGAGTTGTCAGGTTCGCTTAAAGTTTGCGCGATGAATATGTCCAAAATCTGCAACGACATCAGGCTAATGGCTTCGGGACCGATGGTCGGACTGGGCGAAATTTCGTTGCCGTCGCGCCAACCCGGTTCCTCTATCATGCCGGGTAAAGTGAATCCCGTCATGGCGGAGGTCGTTAACCAAGTCGCGTTCCAAGTCATGGGCAACGACCACACGATCTGCATGGCTTCGGAAGCCGGTCAATTCGAGCTTAACGTCATGGGGCCTGTTATCATTTTCAATCTGTTGCAGTCGTTGAAAATCATGCGCAACGCTTTGGACGTATTCAATCGTTACCTGCTTGAAGGCTTGGAAGCGAATCGGGAACGCTGCCGCTCATACGTGGATCGCAGCTTCGGAGTCGTGACCGCCCTCAATCCGCATCTGGGCTACGATGTTGCCGCCCAATTGGTTAAGGAAGCGATGGCGACCGGGTTGACGATCAAAGAGATCATACTCGAACGAAATCTTCTGACGAAAGAGGAAATGGACGAGATTCTCGACCCGGTACAGATGACCACGCCGGGAATCGCGGGCGAGCGGCTTCTTCAGGATCCGAAGTAGCGATTAAATCGCGTTCCTTGGTTCAGTTTTCAATGCTTGATCATGTTTTTAAGTATGAATAGAACGTTAGCCGGACGTTCGGCGAGCCTGCGAACGAAATAAGGATACCACATTCGACCGTACGGAACGTAGCAACGTACCCGGTAGCCTTCCTTGGCTAACGTTTCTTGCAGTTGGGTTCGGATTCCGTAGAGCATCTGAAACTCGAACGAGGAGTAGGGGGTCGTCTGCTCCTTGACGAAGGACTTCACCCAATCGATAATCGCTTCGTCATGAGTGGCGACGCCCGTATAGATTCCGCTTCGCAGTCGCGCCGCTATAATTTCGCGAAAGTTGGCGTTAACGTCTTCCATGCGCGCGAAGGCAAGGGTCTTCGGTTCCTTATAAGCTCCTTTTACCAGCCTCAGATTGACTTTCTCCAAGCTAAGCCTGCGGATATCCTTTTCCGTCCGAAATAAATAAGCCTGAATAACGGTGCCCACGTTCAGGTAACCTTCGGCGTGCAACCGCCTTACGATGTTTATCGTATCGTCGGTGTAAGCCGAATCCTCCATATCGATCCGCACGAAATTTCGCATGCTCCGGGCTTCCTTTACGATTTGCTTGATGTTATCGTAAGCCCGCCCCGGGTCGATCGCGAGTCCCATTTGCGTAGGTTTCAGGGAAACGTTGCAGTCGGCCTTGGATTCGCGAATACCGATAAGCAGCCTCGAGTATTCCTCTCTGAACGAGTCAGCCTCCGAAATACGCGTAACTCCTTCACCCAAATGATCCAGTGTCGCGGCGATGCCTTTATCGTTTAGCCGTTGAATTTTTTCCAACGCTTCCGTTAGCGTTTCTCCGGCTACGAACTTGTGCGCCCCGAGTCTCAAGCCGTACTTTAAGGCAAATGCTTCCGCGGCGCGATTGCCTGCCAACGAGAGCAAAGCCGAACGAAATAGCTTATCGGCGAACTCCAATGGAATCATCCTCTCTATCTCCGCATTTATTGTACGAAGCGCATAGCGAAATACAAGGAGGCGGACTAAGCATGCAGCAAGCTTATCGCAACGAACCGTTTACGGATTTCGGACGGGAGCATAACCGGCTCGCGTTCCAGCAGGCTTTAGATTTGGTAAAGTCGCAGTTCGGCAAAAGCTACGGCATTCTTATCGGCGGGGAAACCATTCATACGGCTAAAACGATAAGCTCGATAAATCCCGCGAAGAAGGACGAAGTGCTGGGTTTCGTATCGCAAGCCGATATCGGACTCGCCGAGAAGGCGATGGCAACGGCGGCAGAAGCTTTCGAAAGTTGGAAGACGGTACCCGCAAGCGAACGGGCAAGGTACATTTACAAGACGGCGGCGATTCTACGCAGACGAAAGCACGAGTTCTCGGCTTGGATGGTTTACGAGGCGGGCAAAAGCTGGCAAGAAGCCGATATCGACACGGCGGAAGGGATCGACTTCCTTGAGTTCTACGGTAGGGAGATGGAGCGTCTCGCCGAACGTCAGCCACTTGAGCGCATCCAGGGCGAGGACAACGAGCTCGCTTACATTCCCCTAGGGGTCGGCGTCATCATTCCGCCATGGAATTTCCCGCTTGCGATCATGGCGGGGATGACGACGTCCGCCATCGTTACCGGCAATACGGTCGTACTGAAGCCCGCAAGCCCGACCCCCGTCATTGCGGCTAAGTTCATCGAAATTCTGGCGGAAGCGGGAGTACCGGACGGCGTCGTTCAGTATTTGCCGGGAGCGGGCGGCGAGGTAGGCGATTACTTGGTCGATCATCCGCTTACCCGGTTCGTGAGCTTTACGGGTTCCCGCGATGTGGGATTGCGCATTAACGAGCGCGCGGCCAAAACCCAACCGGGCCAGAAGTGGATCAAACGCGTCGTCGCCGAAATGGGCGGCAAGGATACGATCGTCGTCGACGCAGATTGCGACTTGGACTTAGCCGCCGAATCGATCGTCTTATCCGCATTCGGTTTCTCGGGGCAGAAATGCTCGGCATGCTCGCGCGCGGTTATCGTGGAAGAAGCGTACGAAACCGTTGCCGAGAAAGTGAGGGCGCGCGCGGCGTCGTTAACGATGGGAGATCCGACGGATTATTCCAACTACATGGGGCCGGTTATCGACGAGAAAGCTTACCGGAAAATTACTGAATATATCGCGATCGGCAATGAAGAAGGAAAATTGCTTCAAGGAGGGGGGGCGGGAAGCCAGGCAGGCTACTTCATCGAACCGACGGTATTCGGCGACGTCACGCCGACGGCGAGAATCGCCCAAGAAGAAATATTCGGGCCCGTCGTCGCGTTGATTCGCGCAAGGGATTTCGACGAAGCGCTCGATATCGCCAACAATACGGAATACGGACTAACGGGAGCGGTAATCTCGCGCAACCGCGAACGGCTCGCGAAAGCAAGGGAAACGTTCCACGTTGGCAACCTTTACTTCAACCGCAAGTGCACGGGAGCGTTGGTCGGCGTCCATCCTTTTGGAGGATTTAATATGTCCGGTACGGATTCGAAAGCCGGCGGACGGGACTATTTGCTCTTGTTCCTGCAAGCCAAGCTCGTGTCGGAGAAATATTAGTTCGTATTGTATCTTACTCCCAACGATTAACGAAATGAACTCCGCAGCCGTCATTTTCAATGGGAAAATGTCGTAAATAGACCCGACAGCCAGGACGTTAATCGTAGTGTCCTGGCTGTCGGGTCTATTTCTTTGTTATGGATATTCCGCTTTACTTGAACAATTCCGACAGCGATTGCTCGGTCAGCAGGTTGCCGACGTAGAAGGCGCCGAACTCGCCGTAGCGGGCGCTTACTTCGTCGAACCGCATTTCGTATACGAGTTTCTTGAATTGCAAAGCGTCGTCCGCGAAGAGGGTAACGCCCCATTCCCAATCGTCGAAACCGACCGAGCCGGAAATGATTTGTTTCACTTTGCCCGCGTATCCCCGGCCGATCATGCCGTGGCTTCTCATAAGGGTTTTGCGTTCTTCCATCGGAAGCATGTACCAGTTATCTTGCAGGTCGCGCTTCTTGTTCATCGGGTAGAAGCAAATATGGTTGCTTCTAGGCAATGTCGGCTTCAAGCGGGCGACGATCTCCGGCACCTGCAACGGATCTACTCCCGGAGGGCTCATGTAATTGCTGAGCTCGACGACGCTGACGTAAGAATACTCTTTGCGCGTGAAGCGGGCAAAGCCGGAACGATTGAACGCGTTCTCGATCGCGTTCAATTCCTCAAGGGTTTCGCGAAGGTGCATGAAGATAAGGTCGGCTTTCTGTCCTACGACGGAGTACAAGGCCAGGCTTCCTTCCTTGCGTTCCTCTACTGCCCGCCAATCCGATACTAACGAGGTTAACTCGCTTAAGGCTTGATCTTTCTCCGAGGGCAGAGCGGCATTCCATGCCTGCCAATCGATGCTGCGCAAGTCGTGCAGGACATACCATCCGTCCAATGTTTGTGCGGCTTCGCTCATGCGTAATCACTCCTTGTCCAATATGCTTTTCCCATTGTAGCCCAATGGAGAGTGGCGGGCAAACGATTCGCTTGGTCCGTTCTCAAGAAATCGTCGCCCGGCCGCTAATTTGTTCACATCCCATTCACACCCTGCTCGTTGACTGAGAGGAAGCCAACTTGTAAACTGGTAGAGTACGCTATTTTGCATAAGCGGGAAGTGGTTAAGGACATGGTCGGCGGAGTACTCGGAGGAATACTGTTCGGAGTCTTGGGCTCATTACTTTGCCTGGTGCTTTTCTTCGGCATCGGTTTCATATTGAACATGCTTATTAAAACAACGTGGTTTCCCCTGTGGCTATTCGTTATTATCGTAGTGCCGCTCGGGATTTGGCAATTGTGGCAAGGCGATCTTACCGTAACGGAAAACATTCAGTCCCTGCTCGTCTCGGACATGATACTGATTGCCGCGGGCGCCGTAGGAGCTTATATGAGCGGATGGGCGATTCGCGCGTTACGGCGCGGCGGGTACAAGATGTTCTAGCGTGAAAAGTGAATGCAAGCGTCAGGGGGAGAATTATGCTCCGATTGTCGGAACGAATCAAAATGGCGAAGTACGCACTCGTAGGCGGTTTGAATACGGGGGTAGACTTCGTCGTTTTTTGTATATTGATTTACGGCATGGGTATGGGTTCGTTCGGAGCTCAGACGATATCGTACATCGCGGGAGTCGCGAATAGCTATTTGTTGAACCGTTACTGGACTTTCCAAGTCAAAGGTAAACGCGGGATGGCCGAAATCGTCCGGTTCCTGTTGATCAACGTTTTGTCTTTCGCGGCCGCCACGGCGCTCTTGCTTGGGCTGGAGCACTGGGGAACGGAATCGGCGATCGCCAAGATCGCATCGGTCGTCTGTTCTCTGGCGGTCAATTACGTCGGATATCGGTTATGGGTTTTTCGAGGGATGGAATTACAAGGAAAAAGGGCAAACTAACGAAAAAGACATCGCGAGGTGCTGACCGTGCCCTTGATTCACGCTAACGGAGTAGAGCTCCATTATCATTTGCAAGGTAAAGGCACGCCTATCGTATTTCTCCATCCGCCATGCATCGGCAGCCGGGTATTCACGTATTTACGGAACGACCTTGCGGAAGATCATAAGACGTTATTGTTCGATTTCCGGGGTCACGGCCGCAGCGGCGGTTCCCGATCGCCTATCACGATTCCGTTATTGGCAGAGGATTTACGCCAGCTGCTGGATAGGCTTAACATTTCGCAAGCTTATTTATGCGGATATTCATTGGGGACGATGGTGGCATTAGATGCTCTGTTAACTTACCCGGATAGGTTTCTTGGGGGGATCTTGCTCGGCGGGGTATCGGAGGTAACCGGATGGAAAACTCGCGCCAAGCTGAAAGCGGGACTATGGGCGGGCAAAATGAAGGCGCGCGACTTGATCTCGATTCCGCTGGCTTGGGCTCATGCGGACAATCGGGAAACCTTCTATCGAATCCGGGGAGAGACGATGGCGGGAGATATCGTCAAGTGGCGCGAATATATGGCAAGCGGGTTAAAACAGTCGTTCAACGCACGATTGGGGGAAATCCGTCAGCCTATGATGCTCCTTTGCGGGCAGAAGGATAAAGAATTCAAGGGATATATGAAGACGCTGCAGAAGGGGTTAACGAATTATAGCGCCGCTTATATCCCGGGATTGAAGCATACGATACCGATATACGGCGCCGAACCGATCGGGGAGCTCGTCCGGGGTTGGGTAAGCGCTCAGGAGCTCGATCGGGAGAACGAGCTCGAGCGAAGTGGGCTAGCGAAAGCAAGGCGCTCGTATGCCATAGAAGAAGAAGAACGGCTAGGGGAGCGCAAACCGTTTACGTTCGACGAGGCAGAACCCGAGGCTCAAGAACCTTTTTATCATTAATAGAGGTCCTAGATATGGACTCCAGCTAGCGCATATCGAAGGTGACGAAAGGCTTCGTTACCCCGAACGCGGCGGAGTCTTTTTTTACATGTCTTCGGGAGGTTGGATTTGTGCTACAATAGAACAACCATTATTCAAGCGAAAAGAGTTGTCGATCCCGCGATGCGCGTATCGAATATCATGGAGTTTACGGAAAATCACCGTTATTTTACGAATCGAGATTTTGCCTTGAGCGGTTTGGACCGCAAGGTGTTCATTACTCTCTATCAGCCGATGGTAGGGGCGGTTTCGGCTGCTTTCTATCAATTACTCTATCATCAGTTTCCGGAAGAGAGCGCGGGTTATTCCGTTCCGGAGCCGCAGCGCAAGCTGTTCTTGGGACTCGGATTGGAGCTTAACGCCACGGGTCGGCAAACGGCGATCGATGCCGCATCCAGACTGGAAGCGGTTGGCTTGCTTCAAGTGTTTCGCAATCATAATCCTTTGACGGAAGAGTCCATATACGAATACGTGCTGCAACGTCCTCTTAGTTATACGGAATTTTTCTCGAACTATCATCTTACTCTCTTGTTAAGGGATAGAATCGGCAAGTCCGCGCTATTGGAGCTGAAGGACGGCTTTGAAGTTGCCCAGCCCCCCGAGCTGGCCCGGTTCGTCAACAGGGAAGAGGCGACGATGCCGTTCTACGAAATGTTCCGCATCGGCTCGGCAACGCTGGATCCTGAGCTCGAGATGGGCTGGCAGGAGAGCGCAACGGCCAAAGAACGGACGCCGGCGTTCAAGACGCAGGAAAAGATACGCCACGGCGAGATGATGCTGCGTTTCCCGCGCGGATCCGCTAACCGGTCGTTCGTCGAGCGGCTTAACCGGGCGCCGGAGTCGATGGCGCAGCTGAATTACTTGGCTTATAAATTCAACCTGGAAGTACCGGAAATTTGCCGTCTTCTCGACGAAGACGGAATATTCCACTCCGACGGCACGCTGACTTGGGACGAGCTTCAGAACCGGGCCAACCTGATGTACCGTCAGGATCGCAAGCGGGACGAGGAACGGGAGAGATTTCTCGCGCGCGGCGAAGAACGGCAGATACCGGTGAACGAGGAACCGGCGGCAACGAGTTCCTCCATGCAACTTGACATACCGGAGCGGTTCCAAGAAGAAGTGACGGTTGCCCGGTATAACGAGATGTTGCGCCGGGAGCCTTATACCCGGATGCTCGAGCGTTATTTTCCCGGAGCGGTGCCGGATCCTTTCGTCCGTATTTTCGAACGAATCGATCTGAATTACAAGTTACCGGAACCGGTCATCAACGTTCTTATCCATTACGTTTTCTCCTTGGGCCACGCGCAGCGATTAACCAAATCCTTCGTCGATTCCATTGCGTCGAATATGCTGGCGAAGGGTATCGACACGCTTGATAAGGCGGCGATGTACATACGAGAGCAGGAGAAGCTGAACGTATCGCTGGAACGCAAGCGTCGCGGGGAAGAGACGGCGAGAGACGGCGGAAGTTCCTTCGGATCGCAAGGTCAGGCAAGAAGCGGGCGCCGCAAGCCGGCTATGTCCGTCGTTAAGGATAACGGGCCGGTCAAGGAAATGTCTCCGGAAGAGCTGGAGAGGATGAGAGAATTAGCTCGCAAAATGAAAGAAGAGAGTTAGCGGCGTGTTAACCGACTATTAGTGATTGTACTTGTAGGTTTATGAAGAAATGCTTTTGAAATTCTCGGCCCGGATGGCGAGTGGTGGGCGGAGTTAACGAAGTTACTTAGCTATCTCGGCTCGGATGGCGAGTGGTGGGCGGAGTTAACGAAGTTACTTAGCTATCTCGGCTCGGATGGTGAGTGATGGGCGGAGTTAACGAAGTTACTTAGCTATCTCTGCTCGGATGGTGAGTGATGGGCGGAGTTAACGAAGTTACTTAGCTATCTCGCTCGGTTGGCGAGTGGTGGGCGGAGTTAACGAAGTTACTTAGCTATCTCGCTCGGTTGGCGAGTGGTGGGCGGAGTTAACGAAGTTACTTAGCTATCTCGCTCGGTTGGCGAGTGGTGGGCGGAGTTAGTCTACGTAATTAGCGGGCTTTGATTGAGGTCAAGGTTAAGATATCATTCAATCTAGGGGGAACGGGAATGGAATCAATAGGTGAAGCGTTTCGAAGAATGCCGGTCATCGAAGGATTGGAGAAAACGGAGAAGATAGCCAACCAAGTGCTGAACGATCCGTTGGTACTGAAATTGCGTTCCCGTTACCCCGAGGTGGACGATCATGTGCTGAAGATTAATCTGAATAGGCTTTACCAGATGACATCGGAAGCTCGGGCATGTAAGGAATGCCCGGGCTTAGATAAATGCCCCAATGATATGCAAGGACATTCCACTGGAATCCAATGCACGGAAGTGGGAGGACGGTGGCAATTAAATGATTACAAAACTGCGTGTTCCAAGTGGACAGCCAACGAGCAGCAACAACAAATCCGCCGCAGAATTTCAAGCTTTTACGTGGACGAGGCTGTCTATAGGGAAAATTACGATGAAACGGAAATGCTGCAGGATGCCAATCGGGAACCAGCCATTCACGAATTATTGAACTATGTCCGGACAACGAAGAGCCAAGGTTTGCAGAAGAAAGGCTTATATTTGCAAGGTAGCTTCGGAACGGGTAAAACCTATATGGCCGGTTATCTACTGCAAAAGCTGGCCAGGGAAGGTTTCTCCGGTGTAATCGTGTACATGCCGGAGTTCGTCGAGGATGCGAAAGCTCTTATGTTCGAGCCTCAGAAGCTGAAAGAAACTCTTTCTTTGATGAAAGAAGCCGATTTACTTATTTTCGACGATATCGGAGCGGAGAATTTGAGCCCGTGGGTCAGGGATCATGTGCTCGGAGCTATTCTCAATCACCGGATGAACCGCAAGCCGACCTTCTATACTTCCAATCATGATTTGGAGGACTTGGAACGGCATTTCAGCTTTACCCATAAGGAAGGCGAGGAAATGCACAAAGGACAGCGTCTAATGGACCGGGTTCGTCCGTTCGTCGACGTCATTCACGTTCGCGGCCGCAATCACCGGGGAAGTTGATTCCCGTAAGTCGCGGAACGTGACAGAATTAGCCCGGTTTCTCCGGGCTAATTCGCTTAAGCCTGATCATTCCACTCAATTAACCCGACTGCGCCGGGCTAAACCGCCTGAGCGTGCTTGTTCCTCGCAAGTAACCCGACTCCGCCGGGCTAAACCGCTTGAAACCATTCATTCCTCGCAATTAACCTGACTTTTGCCGTTTACTCGTGGGTACTCGCTCATTTATAGCGCAAGGTCGTTCTAAACCCGTCTACAGTACCAAATCCGATGAATTGAAGCGGCATGGACCCTCTAAACCCGTCTACAGTGCCAAATCCGATGAATTAAAGCGGCAAGGTCGCTCTAAACCCGTCTTCGGTACCAAATCCGATGAATTAAAGCGGCAAGGCCGCGCTAAATCCACCTACAGTACCAAATCCGATGAATTAAAGCGGCAGAACCGCGCTAAATCCACCTACAGTACCAAATTCGATGAATTAAAGCGGCAAGGCCCCTCTAATCCTACCTAACCCTGCTAATTCCGAGTGAATAACTTGGACTCATGGAGCATGCTCAAGCTCTTGTTCAATCATTCACTACAGTCGTTTGCCGCAAGCTTAACATTTGTACCAAATATTCGAAATTATTTATCGTTATTTTTTATAGTATTTATTGACAGTAGGCAAGATCAACTGTTATTATTGCTCCAATACCAACTAAACGGGTAGTAATTATAAAAAGAGTAGGAATACAGGTGGTATCATGGACCTACGGATCGGCCATCCGGGTCTAAATGCACGAATTCAAAACTAAATTAATTCTAGGGGTGTATGAGAATGACAACATTTAAAACCCTCCGTCTCGTCCTTATCGCGACATTGATTATCTCGGTATTGTCAGCATGCGGATCGAATAACGGCAACAATCAACCGGCTTCCGAATCAGGCGCATCGACTCCGGCAGGCGAATCTAGTCCCGCTAGCGAAGCTCCCAAAGATATCGAACTGCTGAACGTGTCGTACGATCCGACTCGCGAGCTTTACGAAGAATTCAACAAAAGCTTCGCAGAATACTGGAAAGGCAAAACAGGCGGCACGGTAACGATCAAACAATCGCATGGTGGATCGGGTAAGCAAGCCAGGGCGGTTATCGACGGATTGGAAGCGGACGTCGTAACGTTGGCGCTCGGATACGACATCGACGAGATCGCAGCCAACGATTTAATCAAGCCCGATTGGCAGCAATCCTTTGAGCAGAACAGCACGCCTTACACATCGACCATCGTATTCCTCGTACGCAAAGGCAACCCGAAGGGAATCAAGGACTGGGGAGATCTGATTAAAGAGGACATCGAAGTTATCACTCCGAATCCGAAAACCTCCGGAGGAGCGCGTTGGAATTACCTAGCAGCATGGGGGTACGCTACGAAAACGCTTGGATACGACGAAGCGCAAACGCTGGACTTCCTCAAGCAGTTATTCAAGAACGTTCCCGTCTTAGACACCGGAGCGCGCGGTTCGACGACGACTTTCGTTGAAAAAGGAATCGGCGACGTGTTGCTGGCATGGGAGAACGAAGCTTATCTCGCGTTGAAAGAGTTCGGAGACGACTATGAAATCGTAACGCCTTCGATCAGCATCCTGGCTGAGCCGTCGGTTGCCGTCGTAGACAAGAACGTCGACAAGAAAGGTTCCCGCGCGGCAGCGGAAGAGTACCTGAAATATTTGTACACCGAACAAGGTCAGGAAATCGCTGCCAAGAACTTTTATCGTCCTCGCCTTCAATCGGTCGCCGATAAATACAAGGATCAATACGGACAATTAAACTTATTGACGATCGATCAAGACTTCGGCGGTTGGGCGGAAGCGCAAGCGAAGCACTTTGCCGACGGCGGAACGTTTGACCAAATATACACGCCGGGTTCCTAACAAAGGGCCGGAAGAGGAGTTAGGGCGGGCACATGACATTAATTCGCAAGAAAGACCGGGTATTGCCGGGATTATCGATTACATTGGGATTTTCCGTCCTGTACTTGAGCCTGATCGTTCTTATTCCGTTGGCCGCGCTTGTCATCAAGTCGGCCGAACTTTCTCCCGCCGAATGGTGGGATACGGTATCCGATCCCCGGGTCGTGGCCTCCTATCGGTTAAGCTTGTTGACCGCCTTCTTCGCGGCGCTGGTAAATTTGGTATTCGGTTTGTTGTTGGCTTGGGTGCTCGTGCGCTACAAGTTTCCCGGCAAGAAAATCGTGGACGGCTTGATCGATTTGCCGTTCGCGTTGCCTACGGCCGTCGCCGGCATTGCGCTAACGACGATCTACGCGCCTAAAGGCTGGGTAGGCTCCCTGCTTGAGCCTTTAGGCATAAAGGTAGCTTACACGCCGATCGGTATTACGCTGGCGCTCATCTTCATCGGGATTCCGTTCGTCGTCCGGACGGTTCAACCGATCCTGCAGGATATGGAGTCCGACATGGAAGAAGCCGCGGTGCTTCTCGGAGCCTACCGGGCGAGAACCTTCTTCAAGATCATATTGCCGGATCTGATCCCGCCGCTATTAACGGGTTTCGCGCTAGCGTTCGCTCGCGGAATCGGCGAATACGGATCAGTCGTATTCATCTCCGGCAACATGCCGATGAAAACCGAGATCGCGCCGCTGCTTATTATCACGAAGCTCGAGCAATACGAATACGCGCAAGCGGCGGCGGTAGCGGTCGTGCTGCTCCTCATCTCGTTCGTATTGCTTCTCATGATCAACATCTTGCAAAGGTGGAGCAATCGCCGCCTTCGCACCGTAAAAGGAGGGTAACCGGAAATGGCGGGAATCGTTACGAATCCCCGATCGGGGAAAAGCCAGCCGGCTAAGCCTCACTTGACGGAATCAAAGGCCGTGCGCTTTGTTTTAATCGGCATCTCGCTTCTTTTTATAGGGCTTATCGTCATTCTTCCCATGGTCTCCGTTATCGCGGAGTCGTTTCGTAAAGGCTGGGAAGCATACTTATCCGCGCTAACCGATCCGGACGCGATGTCGGCGCTTAAATTGACGTTAATCACCGCATTGATAGCAGTTCCGCTAAATACGATATTCGGCGTTGCCGCGGCTTGGGCGATCACGAAGTTCAAGTTTCGCGGCAAAAACCTGCTAGTCACCTTAATCGACCTACCCTTCGCGGTATCCCCTGTCGTGAGTGGGCTCATCTATGTGCTTTTGTTCGGCGCCCAAGGTTTCTTGGGGCCTTGGCTGGATAAACATGATATCGATATTATTTTTGCAACGCCGGGTATCGTTCTTGCTACTATGTTCGTTACGTTTCCCTTCGTAGCCAGAGAGCTCATTCCTCTCATGGAGGCACAAGGCGTGCAAGACGAAGAAGCGGCCGTCAGTCTTGGCGCGCGCGGATGGAGAGTATTCTTCAAAGTCACGTTGCCTAATATCAAATGGGGGCTCCTGTATGGCATGATCCTCTGTAACGCGAGAGCGATGGGGGAATTCGGAGCGGTATCCGTCGTATCCGGGCATATCCGGGGAGAGACGAACACGCTGCCTCTGCACATCGAAATCGTGTACAACGAGTACCAATTCAGCGCTGCTTTCGCCGTTGCTTCTCTGCTGATGTTGCTCGCGATCATAACTCTCGTCGCTAAATCCATTTTGGAGAGTCGCATGCATCAGGAGCAATAAACCTAATACTTAAACTAACGATGGGATCATTCCATTCAGGAGGGAAACGAGATGGCGAAACCGGTAGAAGTAGACGAACGTTGGTTGGGTCGTATTGCCGAGCAGGTAAACGGTTTGGAATACGGAGAGGTAAACATCGTCGTGCATGACGGCAGAATCGTGCAGATCGAGCGCAAGGAACGCAAACGCTACGACGATTCGTCCATTCGCGTCGTCAAGCAGGAGCGGAACGAAGCCCAATAGAACGAAGGTCGCTGTTTTCCGACGATATATAAGAAGAATTTAATCGCGCGGTCCTTCGAGAGAAGGGCTGCTTTTCTGTTAGGATGAATAAAGAGAAGAACTAAACTAAAGCAAAAGCCGCCATAGGAGCAATGCTCCTGGCGGCTTTACTGGTTGAATGCCATTGATTAAGAAATAACAAATTTAACGATTACCGCTGCAGCGAACACAACGAGCATGAAGCCGAACATGGCCCCGAAGCCGATAGCCGTATCCATAAAATCGTCGCGCGGCTCTTCGTTGATGTGCTGGCGGGGATCTCTAACGTTTTCCATGGGAAGCCTCCTGACACATTCGATAAGTATAGTATACCCAACATCGCTTTTTGTTGTAAAGTATTCCTGCATGACGCCGGTGACAAGTTTGCGAAGTTTGCCGCATCCGAAATCCGGTGAAGTCATGAAACCCCAAGCTGTGCTACAATGAGAAGAACGGGTGTTCTGCCCGATATTCATTCCGCTTAGAGGAGGTGCCGTTCATGGACATCCTGAATCCTTCCGTCAGCCAAGAGAAGGCGATGGTCAATATTCGCCACAAGCTGGCGCTGCTTCCCGACCAGCCGGGCTGCTACTTAATGAAAAACGACGAAGGCAAGATCATATACGTAGGGAAAGCCAAGGTACTGAAAAATCGCGTGCGCTCTTACTTCTCTGGAAGCCACGATGGCAAAACGCAAAAGTTGGTTTCGGAAATCCGCGATTTCGAATATATCGTCACGGCAAGTAACACGGAGTCGCTTATCTTGGAATGCAATTTGATCAAGGAGCATTTTCCTCGCTACAACGTGCTGTTGAAGGATGACAAATCGTTCCCCTATCTGAAAATCACGCACGAGGCTCACCCTCGCTTAGAGGTAACGCGGAGAGTCGTGAAGGACAAGGGCAAGTATTTCGGCCCATACCCCAACGCGTATGCCGCGCAGGAAACGAAGAAGCTTCTGGATAGGTTGTACCCGTTGCGTAAGTGCAATACGCTACCGGACAAAGTTTGCTTGTATTACCACTTGGGGCAATGCGTGGCGCCTTGCGAGTATCCGGTGGAGCAGAAGGTTTACGACGACATGATCGGCGAGATCTCTCGGTTTCTGAACGGCGGTCACACGGATATCAAGAAGGAACTGAAGCGTAAAATGGAAGTCGCCGCCGAGGACTTGGAATTCGAACGGGCAAGGGAGTATCGCGACCAGATCATAGCGATCGAAGCTCTGATGGAGAAGCAGACGATCAATATGGCGGATGCCATGGACCGGGACGTCTTCGGCTATTCGACCGACAAGGGCTGGATGTGCGTGCAAATTCTCTATATGCGCCAAGGCAAAATGATCCAACGCCACGTGTCCGTATTTCCTTATTACGGCGAGGCGTACGAGGATTTCCTGAGCTACGTGACCCAATATTACAGCGACAATCCGGCTCTTCCCCGCGAGATGCTATTGCCTGCTCCTCCGGGAGCTTCGGAAGCGGAAGGAAGTCAAACGGCAGCTGATACCGTTACTGCGGATGCATCTTCTCCCGTCGAGGAATCGGATGCACAGCCGAATTTGATTTCCGAAACAAAGGAAGACTTCGGAGAAGAGATCGCTGAAGAGGGAGAGGCGGCTGAAGTGGGGGAATCTCTGCGCCGGTGGCTGAAAATCAAAGTAGCCGTGCCGAGGAGAGGCTCGAAACGCCAGCTAGTCGCGATGGCTTGCGACAATTCCCGCGTCGCGTTGGAAGAGAAATTCCGGCTGATCGAGCGCGACGAATCGCGTAGCGTGAAGGCCGTGGAAGGCTTGGCCGGATGGATCGGCATTCCGAGCGCTAATCGGATCGAGGCGTTCGATAACTCGAACATGCAGGGGGCGTCACCCGTTTCCGCCATGGTCGTGTTCACGAACGGAAAGCCCGACAAGAAGGAATATCGTAAATACAACGTAAAGACCGTCCAAGGTCCGGACGATTATGAAACGATGAGGGAAGTCGTCCGCCGCCGCTACGAGCGAGTACTGAAGGAGGGCTTGCCGTTGCCAGATCTGATCGTCGTGGATGGCGGTAAAGGACATATCGCTTCGGTCATGGACGTGCTGATCAACGAGCTCGGCATGGACGTTCCCGTGTGCGGGTTGGCTAAGGATGCCAAGCATCGCACGGCGCAGCTGCTCATAGGAGATCCGCCGGAGGTCATACCGTTGCCTCGCGACAGTCAGGAGTTTTATTTGCTCCAGCGCATTCAAGACGAAGTTCACCGCTTCGCGATTACGTTCCATAGGGAGAAGCGGGCCAAATCGATGATCGCTTCGCGCCTGGACGCTATTCCCGGCATCGGCGAGAAGCGCCGCAAACAATTGCTTAGCCATTTCGGCTCGTTGAAGGCCATCAAAGAAGCTTCCATCGATGATTTCAAGGCGGTATCCATCGGGGAGGCGCTTGCGCAACGAATACTCGAGACCTTAAACGCGGAATAAAGCATGCGATAAATTTTCGAGAAAAGCAGCTGTAGCAACGGTTTATAAGCGACAGCTGCTCAATGCGCGGATTTCCGAAACGTAAAATTGCTTTCGGCGGCCGAGTGTGGTACAATCAATATATTGAAGCGACAACTTAATTCACATAGCGTAGAGGGTTATTCTTTTAGTGCTATTAATAACCTTGTACGATATGTGAATTTTTTATTTCCACAGGTAAATAAAAGGTCATGTAATTAAGAACAATAAGGTGGTAATCAGTATGGAACAAGGTACAGTGAAATGGTTTAACGGCGACAAAGGATTCGGATTTATCGAAGTTGAAGGCGGAAACGACGTATTCGTACATTTCAGCGCAATCGTCGGCGACGGCTACAAATCGTTGGATGAAGGTCAACGCGTTGAATTCAACATCGTTCAAGGCAACCGCGGACCGCAAGCCGAAAATGTCGTAAAACTGTAAATTTAAGTCTCATGCCCCGAACTTCTCGTTTGGGGCATTTTCTATCGCATCATCATTAGATCGACTTTAGAAAGAGGGATGCAAATGTATTATTCACGGAAAAGACCGATAGAAGATATACCTCAGGTATTAACGGAAATATGGTCTTGCGCGGATGAGAACTGCAAAGGATGGATGAGGGACAATTTTTCGTTTTCGATTGCTCCCGTGTGCGCCCAATGTCAATCCCAAATGTTCAAAAACGAGAGAATGGTTGCCGCGGTCGTGAATACAAGTCCCAATCAGATTAAACAATAAGTCGAAACGCCTTAATAACGTGTAAACCGCAACCGCACGAGGTTGCGGTTTTTTTGCGCGTTCTTGGACCAATGGCTTTCTTTTCTTTATTAAATCTTCAGAAATTCCTCGGGTCGTTCCTTATTTTTATTAGATAAGATTAGCTCGTCGGATCGCATGGGTATCAATAAGCGGCTGACGAGGAGGCTGATTGATATGCGTATCGTAAGCAAAGAAGCCCGGTTGTTTCTGCGGAAATTCATGGGCAGTCCCAAGGAAATCGGTAGCGTCATTCCTAGCTCGCGGCATTTAACGGGAAGCATGGTACGGGCCGTACCTTGGCATAATGTGCGAAAGGTAGCCGAATTGGGAGCGGGAACAGGAGTCATTACGGAAGCGATCGCGCGCAACGTATCGCCAGATGCCAGAGTGTACGTTTTCGAGAAGGACTCGGGCATGCGAAGAAAGCTAAGGATGGATTATCCCGATTTCGTTCATGCCGCGAACGCCGTTCATTTGGATCGGGTTCTGGGCAGCGACGGTCAGTCTCAGGGCCAATTGGATTGCATTCTCAGCGGGCTTCCGTTTTATAATTTCCCGCAAGCGTTCAGAGATAGTTTGCTTGAGCAAATCGTGAACGGATTAAAGCCGGGAGGGCTATTCGTGGCGTTTCAATATTCGCTTCAAATGAAGAAACAACTATCGAAGCATTTCGTTATCGAGCGAATCAAGCTCGTGCCGTTGAATTTCCCTCCCGCTTTCGTATATATTTGCAGGAAAGGGAACGAACGCGATGGAAAGTAGCCTGTTGGACCAGTGGATAGGGCAATTCGGATATGCCGCCATGTTCTTGGCATTATGCTTAGGGATCATTGGAATTCCAGTGCCGAACGAAATCGTGGTCATGACGGCCGGTGTTGCCGCCGGTACTGGGTATTTCTTGCCGCTTCCGGCGTTCGCGGCTACTTACGCCGGCGTCGTATCCGGCATATCCTTCGGGTACGCGATGGGCAGGCTATTTGGTCCGTCCATCGTCAAACGGCTTATGAGCTTAGGCAATCGGAGGATCGGAAAGGGATTATCGGGTAAGTGGTCGAAAAGATACGATGGGATCGGATTAAGCCTGAGTTATTTTATTCCTTTGATTAGGCATCTGATGCCCTACCTGACAGGTATGAACAAGATGCCCTACGGTAAACTCGCGGTATACGCTTATGGTTCGGGGTTTGTCTGGACGTTGATCTATTTCTTGTTGGGCTATTATGCGGGCAATCATATTCGGGATATCGAAGAAGCGCTAATTCGTCACGGCTCCACCCTTCTCTGGCTCATCGCAGTGCTGGGGAGCGTATTCGTTATCGTTCGATCGACGAGATCGCGAGAAAGGAAGGAAAGTCTCCCATGAGCAAACAAACCGTCCTGGTCGTGGACGACGATTCCGAAATCCGGGACGTCATTCATGTGTATTTGAGGAATGAAGGATATCGAGTTCTGGAAGCGGGGAATGGCATCGATGCGTTAGAGGTCATCTCGAACGAGCCCGTTCAACTCGTTATTCTGGATGTCATGATGCCGGATATGGATGGAATCAAGGTATGTCTTAAGATCCGGGAGACGATGAACATTCCCATCATCATGTTATCCGCGAAGCAAGAAGATATAGATAAAATCACGGGGTTATCGACCGGCGCGGACGACTATGTCGCCAAGCCCTTCAGTCCGCTCGAATTAATGGCAAGAGTAAAAGCACAGCTTCGCCGACAGGGCATCGTCTCCAAGAACGAAGCAGGCGGTTCCGTTATTCACGTCAACGATTTGGTCATCGATATCGCCCAGCATCAGGTGACGGTGAACAATAAGGCCGTTTCCTTGACTCCGCTTGAATTTTCCATCCTGGAGCTGTTGGCCAGCCACAGAGGCCAAGTCTTCCATGCCGATAAAATCTACGAGAAGGTGTGGGATGAACCGTCGGGGTATTCGGAAAACACGGTCATGGTCCATATTCGCAATATCCGCGAGAAGATCGAGGATAATCCACGGGAGCCCCGGTATATAAAGACGGTATGGGGAGTAGGGTACAAAATTGAAAAATAACTTCTGGTCGATTCTGTCCGGACGAAAAAGCATTCGGGTTCAAATGATATGGGCGTTCATTGCCAGCATAGCGACGAGCTCCGTGGTATCTATCTCGATCCCAATTGGCTTGGTGTTCGACGTACCCGTATCCGTAATCGTGTTCATAGGGACATTCGCCGTCTCGTTCATGTTGTTTACCCGCCATACGATTAAGTTCATGCGGACGTTATCCGATGGCTTAACCGTCATCTCGGCAGGGAATCTCCATCATCGGATACCTACCGTTCGGAAAGACGAGCTGGGCAAGGTAGCCGAGCATATCAACGCGATGGCCGAAAAGCTCGAAAGCCTGATGGAGAAGGAGAGAGACGCGGAGAAATCGAAAATGGAGCTGATCACCGGAGTGTCCCATGATCTAAGGACGCCGTTGACGAGCATTATCGGTTACTTGGAGTTGTTAAAAGAGAAAGGGTATCGCGATGAAGCCGAATTCGAGCGTTTTATCGGAAATACCCATAATAAAGCGAGGCAGTTGAAAAACCTTATCGACGAATTGTTCGAATATACGCGTCTGTACCATAGCGGGGCGAAGCTGGAGCTCGAAACGATCGACCTCAAGCAGATGTTGATCCAAATGGTCGCGGAAATTCAACCTCTTGCTGAAGAAGAACGAATTTTCCTGAACTTGGAGTTGCCCGATCGCCCGTTATTCATGAGGATGGATCCCGAGCAGATGAGGAGAGCGATCGATAATTTGCTGATGAACGCTTTGAAATTTTCGATCAAGCCAGGGGTAATGAGGGTTTCGCTGATCATAAGCGATCAAAGCGTTATGATTACGGTCGAAAATGACGGGCAATCGATAAGCAAGGAACAGGAAACGTTGCTGTTCGATCGATTCTATAAAATCGATGGTTCGCGCTCGATCGACAATCTAAGGGCCGGAGCGGGCTTAGGGCTGTCGATCACGCGAGGCATAGCGGAGCTGCACGGCGGTAAAGCGTATTTGATTCACGATGCCGGGCATTTCAAGTTCGGGATAGAGCTGCCTTGCCCCGCAGCGTTCGATGCAGCCACCAAATGACGATACCTACGAGACCCGGCATGAGCATGCTGAAGACGCCGCCGAGGAAGTCTCCGGGAAGGCCGTCGAACATCATCTGCATGCCCATAAGGATCGCGTCCAAGGTGACATGGGCAAAGATAACGGTGATAATGCCGAATCGGAGCATGAACCAACCGAACAGGAACGACATGAGAACAAGCTCGATAACCCGCGTATACACCGGATAGATGGCGTAGCCGACGTGGCCAAGAGCCCATAGCAATCCGGGAGGAACGATCGCGATCGTCGTCAGGATGATCGTCGTTCTGCGCGACGGCTCGCGACGGAGTAGCTTGCGCGCGCCTCCCACGAACCAACTTCGGAATACGCCGATACCGAACAACCTGCTCTGCAACTCCTCCGATATTCCCGCGCACCAAGCCAACAATGGCAACAATAACGGAATGCTCATATTGTACATGGATTGCGTGGCGTCCGACGAGGCGAACGAGCCTAACGATTTCTCGAGCACCAGCAAGATGAAGGATTGGGCACCAAGCAGAATGAAGGCGAGGAAGTATCCTTCGCGCATGCTTCTTAACACGGCTTCGCCGTATCCGGACTCTTTCCATCTCGGCCATAATGAGCGCCCCATCGACTTCCATAACCCGTCCCCTCCGACGGCGGAGAAATAAGTGAGCACGGCCATCGCCCCGTAGGTGATCAAGCTGAAGACGATATTCAGGTTATTGCCTAGACTGATTCCTTCTTCCCATGTTCCGGCGCGGAGTCCCGGAAGCATGTTGAACGTAAGACCTGCGTATAGCGCGAAGAACAGCACCGACAAGAAAATGCCTCTGCGATAAGAGGTATGTCCTCCATGCGTTCCGGTATAGATGATGGCGATGATAAACAACACGATCTGAGGAAGAATGAATCCGAGCACGGATAATTTGGCTGCCCAACTTTCCTGAACATTAATGTAGCCTGTGAACGCTTCGGGTAAATCCACGCCGTAAACGACGGACCCGCCTTGCCATGGCGGAAAGGAGGAAGCCGTCGATTCGAATCCCTTCGGCATCGACACTTTAAGCCATAGCTTAGCTTCCCCGATGTCGGCTTTCCGCGAGGAGTAAGTAACGGAGCCTTCTTCGTCCGGAACGCCCGCCCATTTCCAATCGCTTGGATTAACGCCCCAGAATGCGGCATATTGAATCGCGCGGGCGGCGAATTGTTCATTGCTAAGACTCGCTTCGGCCGCTCCGGTCGTCGTTGAGGAAGAAACGCCGAGCTGCTGCCAAGCGACCAAAGCCCCGGTCTCCATATTCATCGATAAGAGCAAGCTGCCGTCGAAATCGCTTGATCGCAGTTCGACAACGTAAATGTCGGTCGGAGTGCTCGCGGACCATTGCTTGTCGTATTGCCCGAACAATTCGTATTTGGACAAATATCCCGTCGTATCGCCATCCGACAGGTGCGTAACCGTGGTTTCATCAATTCTCGCGGGCTCGATTCCGAACCGGTCGCCTGCCCATTCAATAGCTTTATTTTCGGCTTCCGATCGCGTCATTACGTGCTGAACATCCATGTTGAACAATTGCCCGGTCACGGGGAATACTTGGATGAATAGAAAGAGTACAAAACCTACGGCCGACGCCCAAATCCACCGTTTATCCAACTGGGAGGATCCCAAACGATTCAAAAAGCATCTCTCCTTATGCAATAGAAGCTCAAGTAAACGCATACAGTGTGCTTAATCTAATGACTGCCTTAATTTCCATCAAGTATCTCTCATTTTCGCCGAAAATGAAAGGAAAAGGAACGATAATCACTGTCCGAGGGCATATCCTTGAGCATGTTCATGCTAAAATCGTTCAAACGAGTCGGTTTGCCCCCTTTTTGGTGTTGTCCCCCTTTGATGGAAAGAATATAATTCCTAAGTACGTCTTGAAACCGTAAAACAATTCAATAACCAGCCGAATTTCTTTAAGAAGAAAACGGGGGAACCAACCGATCTCGCGCGTACAAGTCTAATGTATTCGGAGATTCCGGGGTGAATTCCAAAGCGCGCGATATGCGCGATGGATAGGGCGGCCTGTTCGAGCCCGAACCCGACAGCTAACCTCGTAGGCTATTACGAACAGGACTCGCGTGCGAAATCGAAGCACTGGGGTTCCAGTGTTTTTTTTGTTGCTTGAAATCCGCAAAACGACGTGAATAAGCAGTAGAGGTGACTGACTTGATTAGACAAACGGTTCGGTGGTTCGGCGTATCCCCTCCAAGAACTTTGTTGTTGGGATTCTCCTTCATAATCTTCATCGGGGCTCTATTATTGAGATCGCCGATATCGTCCGTGGAGGGCGAAAGCATGTCCTTTATCGACGCATTGTTTACTTCGACATCGGCGACGTGCGTAACCGGGCTAGTATTGTTCGATACCGGCACTTATTTTTCCACGTTCGGGCACTGGGTTATCCTATTTCTTATTCAAATCGGCGGAATCGGTTTCATGACTATGGCGACGTTATTCGCTTTGATTCTAAGAAGAAAAATTTCGCTTAAGGAACGACTCATCCTGCAGGAGTCCTTGAATCAAGGCAGCATCGAAGGGCTTGTCCGATTAGTCAGAAAAGTCATCATTTACGCCTTAGCTTTGGAAACGGTCGGAGCGATTTTGTATACTTTTCGTTTCGCGTTCGACATGCCGTTGGGCAAAGCGATTTACCATGGCGTTTTCCATTCCATATCCATTTTCAATAATGCGGGCTTCGATCTATCGGGCGATTTTAGCAGCTTCTCCGATTATTCCACCGATCTGTATATGAACGTGGTTTCGATGGTTCTGATCATTCTCGGAGGGTTCGGGTTTATCGTGCTGGCCGACTTGTTCGAATTTCGCAAAAAATCGAGATTTTCCTTACATACGAAAGTCGTTCTTAGCATGTCTGCGGGATTGATCGTGATCGGGGCCGCCATTATTTTCATCTTCGAGTATACGAACAGTCAATCGATCGGAAGCTCCGGCTTCGGCGAAAAGATGCTCGTCTCCTTTTTCCAGTCCGTTACCACTCGTTCGGGCGGAGTAACGACCGTGGATATCTCCACTTTCAGACAAGCCACGCAGTTTTTTATTATCATCTTAATGTTCATAGGCGCATCTCCGGGCTCGACGGGCGGCGGGATCAAGACGACGACGTTCGCCGTTCTGGTCGGAGCGGTGCTGGCTATGATTCGCGGCAAAGAGGATGTCGTGCTGTTCCGACTGAGGCTGGCTCAGGAGAGGGTTTATAAGGCGGTTACGGTCACCTTGTTTTGTATCGGTATCGTCATGCTAGGGACGATGATCTTGGCGACGACGGAGGATGCGGCGTTCTTGAGAATATTGTTCGAAGCCACGTCAGCGTTCGGAACGGTAGGTTTATCGATGGGATTAACGGGCGATTTAAGCACATCCGGGAAGTTCACGATCATTTTCCTCATGTTCATTGGAAGGCTTGGTCCGCTGACGTTAACCTATGCGCTCGGGCCTAAGCCGGGCCGATTGCTCTATCGCCATGCGGAGGGCAAGATCATTATTGGATAACCGAGGAGGTAACGTCATTGCGCAAGTTGCTTCGTTCCATCGTAGCTTCCCCGCCGAGAATTCTCGTTCTGGGATTCGCCGCCATTATTTTTCTGGGAGCCGGTTTGCTCATGTTACCCTTCTCTCACTTGCAGGGAGCTGCTCCGAGATTTATCGACGCCTTGTTCACCGCGACTTCGGCAACCTGCGTAACGGGGCTTGTGGTGGTCGATACGGGAACTTATTGGACGACGGCGGGGCAAATCATCATACTGGCGATGATTCAAATCGGCGGGCTAGGCTTCATGACCATGTCTACTTTATTCGCCATCATGCTTAAACGGCGAATCTCGCTGAAAGAAAGGCTCGTGCTTCAAGAAGCCTTAAACCAGTCAAGCGTCGAAGGGATTATCCGACTTGTGCGCAAAGTCGTCGTTTACTCCCTCACGATCGAACTCACGGGCGCGATCCTGTTCGCGATAAGGTTCATGTTCGATATGCCCGTCGGCGAAGCGATCTACAAGGGCGTATTTCATGCCGTATCCTTCTTTAACAACGCCGGATTCGATATTATGGGCGACTATCGCAGCCTTGTCGATTACGTGGGCGACCCATTGGTCAACGTCGTAACGATGCTGCTTATCATTCTCGGCGGTTTGGGATTCGTCGTGCTGGCGGACTTGGTTGAAATTCGTAATCCCAAGCGGAAATTATCCCTACATTCGAAAGTCGTGCTAAGCATGAGCGGGTTTTTGATCGTGGCGGGAGCGGCGGTTATTCTATTGTTCGAGTTTACGAATGCGCGCACGATGGGGCCGCTAGGATTCGGCGAGAAGATATTTGCCGCGTTCATGCAGTCCGTATCTCCCCGAACGGCCGGGGTCAATTCCGTCGACGTCGGCGCATTAAGGCAGGCGACCCAATTCATCATCGTAATTCTCATGTTCATAGGGGCGTCTCCGGGTTCAACGGGGGGAGGAATCAAAACGACGACGTTCACGGCCTTGGTCGGAGCCGTCTCGGCCATGATAAGGGGCAAAGAGGACGTGGTGCTGTTCAGGTACAGACTGGCGCAAGAGCGGGTATACAAGGCGTTAACCGTTACGCTATTCGCATTCGGACTCGTTATTCTCGTGACGATGATCTTATCGACAACGGAGGATCACGGGTTTCTGATGATCCTATTCGAAGTCACCTCGGCGTTCGGAACAGTCGGATTGTCGATGGGGCTAACGGCACAACTGACAGTGGCCGGCAAAATTATTATTATCCTCATGATGTTCATCGGCCGATTAGGGCCTTTAACCTTGACTTACGCGCTTGGTCCGAAGCAGGGGCGCGCATTATACCGCAATGCGGAAGGCAAAATCATAATCGGGTAGGAGACATTATAAACAAATGAAAATGAATCAGTTCGTCATCATAGGGCTAGGTCGTTTCGGCTCGAGCTTAGGAGAGGAGCTCGTCAAGCTGGGCTACGAGGTTCTCGGCGTGGATCGCGACGAGGAGAAGGTCCAAGAGCTTTCCCATATTCTCACGCATGCCGTCGTCGCCGACGCGACAGAAGAAGAGGTACTGCGTTCCATCGGCGCCCGCAACTTCGACTGCGGCGTCGTTGCGATAGGCGACGATATTCAGGCGAGCATACTGGCTACGATTTTATTGAAGGATCTTGGGGTGAAGAAAGTCGTCGCCAAAGCGGTATCCGACTTGCATGGGCGGGTTCTGGAACGGGTCGGAGTGGATAGGATCATCTATCCCGAACGGGATATGGGTATCCGGGTCGCTCATCAGCTTGTATCGCCGAATTTACTCGATTATATCGAGCTTTCGAAGAAGTACACGATTGCGGAGCTTGCGGTACCGCAATGCCTGTCGGGCAAGTCTCTTGACGACGTGAATCCAAGGGGAAGGTTCGGCTGCAGCATCGTGGCGATCAATAAGCCTAAAGGAATCATTATCGCCCCGGTAGCGAAGGACGTTTTGTCTACGGACGACGTCATGGTCGTTATCGGCACGAACCAGCAAATCGAACAATTCCAAGAATCGATCGGACAATAGCCCGGTCGTTTTGTTAGCCATGTGAACGGAGCGGAGAAGAATAGATGGATAACGAGGTTATGCAAACGGTACGCCACGTCTTGCTTCTGGTCTTAATCGTCTTCGGTATCGGAATCATCTCGGGCAGAGTGGCTAAGTGGTTGAGGCTGCCCGACGTCGTGTTATTTATTGGAGCGGGAATGCTGCTAGGACAAGGGATGCACCTGATAGCGGAGCAAAGCAGCTCGCTTACGAATCAGCTTATTTTGGCGGTCGGATCCGCGTTGATCCTATTCGATGGCGGACGCAACATTCGGTGGCATGGTTTGAAAAAGGTTGCCGTATCCGTTACTTTGCTGAGTACGGTCGGAGTCGTAATTACGGCAGGGCTTTGCGGCTACGTCGCGCATGAAGCATTCGGTCTGGATTGGATGACCTCGCTGCTGATCGGAGCCGTCATTTCTTCCACGGATCCGGCAACGATTATCCCGGTATTTCGACAGGTGAAGGTTAGGGAGCGCTTAAGGGAAACGGTGGAAAGCGAATCCGCTTTTAACGACGCGACGGGATCGATTCTGACGTTCGCTTTGCTTGCTGCCATTGTCGGAGGACAATCCTTGAACATCGGAGAAATCTCTTATGATTTTCTAAGAACGGCGCTTGGCGGAATTGCGGTCGGATTGGTTATATCCTTCATCGTTGTTTTCTTGGTTGCCCACGCTAGCTGGGGCTGGTTTCGCGAATACGCGGCGATATCGATGATATCCGTGTCGCTTGCAGCTTATTTGGCTGGAGACATGCTTCACGTTAGCGGATTGATGGCTACTTTTACTGCTGGGCTCGTATGGGGGAACGCGCATCTTCTTGGTTTGTCCGTTCCGGACAAACAGAAGGAAATGGGACATGTCGCGGACAACGCCTCCGTCATGATGCGGATGTTTATCTTCATTTTATTGGGAAGCCAAGTCGACTTTTCCCTTCTGGGCGAATACTTATGGCCTTCGCTCGCGGTCGTGGCTATTCTCGTGTTCATCGCTAGACCGCTTACGGTATTCGCTTCCGTCTTGCCGGATCTGCGTTCGCGATGGACTTGGAAGGAAATGTTGTTCATGTGTTGGGTTAGGGAGACCGGGGTTATACCCGCCGCGCTGTCCGGTATCATCGTTGCAAGCGGTATTCCATACGCGGACCGAATTGCCGCGGTCGTGCTAATGGCGGTCGTATTCACGATTCTCGTTCAAGCAAGCACTTCCGCTTGGTTGGCCCGAAAGTTGGGGCTGGAGGAAAAGGATTCAACTCCCATTGAATGAAAACCATCCCATTCGCTCAGGATATAGATAAGACGAGAGATAGAATGGGGAGGATGGCAAGATGACGATGTCGCGTTGCAAAAAAGCGGTGATGGTGCTGGTGGGCGCCGTCACCCTTTTGTCGTCGGGGGGGAATTATTCGGAAGCGGGAGCGCACGTTAAGCCGAAGACCACGGGGGGCTCCTGGTCCGAATTGCAGCGTAAATACGATGGCGTCTTCGTGTTGTCCGCTTCGCGGGGCTCGCGTAAAGTCGCGTTGACTTTCGACGACGTACCCGATCCGAGATATACGCCGAAGGTGTTGGACGTGCTTAAAGCCAAGAAGGTTCAGGCGACGTTCTTCGTCGTCGGTACGCGCAGCATGAAACATCCCGATATTGTAAGGCGTATCCACCGAGAGGGCCATAACATCGGGAATCACAGCTACAGCCATCCGGATTTCTCCAGACTGCCTTTCGACAAAGTGCAAGAGCAAATTTATCGGGCGGAGAAAACAATCGATGGAATCGTCGGGTTTAAACCGCGACTCGTTCGTCCACCATACGGAGAAATATTGCCGAAGCACTTGGAGTGGGCGAAAATGACGGGGTATACGGTTGTCAATTGGGATGTCGATTCGTCGGATTGGCGCCAGTTGAGTTCGGATCAGGTGTTCAAAAACGTGACCCGTTCCGTTAAGCCCGGTTCCGTCGTCTTGCTGCACGCCGGGGGAGGAGAGGGGCAGAATTTATCCGGTACCGTGAAAGCTCTGCCGAGAATAATCGATTGGCTCCGAGAACACGATTACGAGCCCGTTACGCTGACGGAATTGCTGGCCATTCCCGAGAAGAGAAAGGGGTGAATGGGCAAAGGCTATCCAGGCGAGGTGGATCGCGCCTGGATAGCCTTTGGTTATTGCCTTGTTATTTCAAAATATAAACCTTAACGCTTTGGTTGCCGAAGCCCATGACGAAATCTCTTGTGCCAGGGACGAAAATGTCGATGCGATTGCCTTTAATCGCGCCGCCTTTGTCGGTTGCGGTGGCGACTAGTCCACCCGCAGGCAAGCCGGCGAAGTTGTAGCCGGTAATATAAACTTTCGTTCCGAAAGGAATGACAGTGGGATCGACCGCGATCGTTCCGAGCTTGAGCGCGTTGCCGAAGTAGTCGACGGAGCCCCATTTACCGTTCTCTTCGGCGGAAGCCGAGTATGCGGTCGCTTTAATGTCGATCACTTTGGAGAAGGAGAGGGATTGCCCGGTTACGGTAGTCACGGACTGCGCCGGATTTGCCGGCTCGACCGTCGCTGCTTCTTTCGTTTCCATTTTGGAAACGGTCGAAGAATTGCTTGGAATGACGATCTTCAGTCCCGCGTAAATATTTTGCGGATCGACTTTCGGATTCGCCGCAACGAGTTGCTGCATCGGGACGTTTAACTGCTTGGATAGCTTCCAAAACGTATCTCCGTCCTTTGCCGAATAAGGCGTTGCCGCATTCGCGGTCAATGCGGGAACGAGCAAAGTCGCGCCCAGTACAAGCGCCGCGGATCGAGAGGTAAGCTTTTTCCAATTGTATATCATTTAAATAGTGTCCTCCTGGTTGGGCCGGCGAGGTTAGCTGTCGGATTCGGACTGGGAGATCAGCCCTACGCTTAACGCGATTCACCCCTAGTGCTTTTTACGGTTAAACAACCGGACATGCACTTTCGATATTTTCCCCCGCACCTAACGGTTTTGGCCGGATTTTGATTCTGTAAGAGGTTACCACACGAGCTCTGTCTTTAAAACCGGTAAGTAAAGGAAACAAGGCTTAAACCCGTGTGGCGCTTAAGATTAATGATGATTGTCGCGGCGAGCGAAATAGGCAGTGGTTTCCTCGATTAGGTAGCGGGTGGAAGGGGGAAGCCAGGCAGGATCCCCATGAATTAAGGAAGTCGTTCTCTTCGTTTCCTCAAGCTCGCGGATACGCACGAGATACAGGTCGTTGTCCTGCAGAACTTGATCGCGAAGATACGATTTCGGAAGCAATGTTCCGGCGCGACACGCGGATAATAAGCGAATGATCGCTTCGAAGGAATCGATCTCCATTCTTACGTCCGGCTTAAGATTGTATTTACGGAATAACTCGTCGGTCATCGTCCTGTACCAGGTGCCGGGAGCGAACAGAATCATCGGCAAGCCGTCTAAATCCGCCATCTCGAGATGGGTTCTTTCCAATATAAAGTGCGTACGCGGAAGGACGAGGATGAGATGATCGTCGAATAAGGGTAAACTGGTAATGGCAGGGTCGTCGATAACGGAGGAAGCGACGATTCCGAAATCGACCTTGCGCTCCTTGACCAGCGTGGCAATTTCATGGGATTTGCCCGTAATCGCCTTAATCTCCAAATTCGGGTGATTCTCGGTCATCGCGGTAATCAATTCGGGCAATGTGGTCTGAAGAGTCGTCAAGCTCGCGCCTATCGTGGCAAGCGGCGCTTCCGAAGACTTGAAAGCGTTCAGCTTCTGAAGGTAAGTGCCATGAAAGCGGCGCAGTTCCAATGCGAATTCATAGGTCACTTGACCGGCGGCGGTCAATTCCAGTCTCTTGCCGACTCTCCGGAACAAGTCGACCTCAAGCTCGGATTCAAGCCTGGCAAGGCGACGGGAGAGTGCGGGTTGGGACAGATTCAATCTCTCCGCGGCTTTGTTAAGGCTCGTTTGTTCCACGATCGTTGCGAATAACCTCATATCTTCAAGCACTTTAGCCCGCTCCCTTATGCGTATTTGGTATAAGTTTTAATATTAAATAAGCAGTTCCATTATAAGCGAAAATAGAGTAATCTTAAAAGCGGTGACAAATGGTGACGAATGGCAAGATATTGCATAATCGTTATCTGAGTCTAAGCACGGATGCGAAAGGAGATCAACACAGACATGGCAAGTAAAGGTAATTCCTACTTACCGAGAAAGCTTCACTCGTTGCTCGGAGTAATCCCGCTCGGATTGTTCATAATCGAGCATGCGGTGGCGAACTATACCGCCTTTGAAGGAGGACAGGAGGGCTTTTCGAAAAGCATCAACTTTCTGAATAGCATTCCTCTGGTTTTCTGGGTGGAATTGTTCGTGATATGGCTTCCGATTTTGTTCCACGGAGTTTACGGACTGTACATCGCTTACCAATCCAACGTGAACACCGGAAGATTCAGCTACGGTCGGAACTGGGCCTTCACCGCGCAACGGATTACGGGTGTAATCACGTTTATTTTCGTGGCTTGGCATTTCTACGAAACGCGAGTCCAGATTATGCTGGGCAATGTTACGCATGAGGAATTAGGACAGCACATGAATAATATTCTTAGCGATCCTCTTACGGTTACGGCCTACGTCATTGGAGTAATCGCGGCAACGTTCCATTTCTCCAACGGTCTCTGGGCATTCCTTGTGAGCTGGGGCATTACCATTGGACCGCGCGCGCAGAAGGTTTCTTCGAACATCTGCATGGTTATTTTCGTGATCGTCTCCGCGCTGTTCTTGCTTTCCATTTTTGCGTTCCGCGGCGATGAATTCGCTTCGGCCGCGGCGTCGGCGTTGACCTCGTTATCGGTAGGTTAAGATGACGCTTGCGACGTTATCGCTTTACTAACATAACGATCGGAAATATGGAATCTAGTTTATATACCCATCCGATCGCTCGATACAAACGTTTACTGCCGTCCAAGGACGGCGGAACCGTTTTACTTGCAATATCAGAAAGTATAAAATTTTGAATTCTTTATACTCATCTGATAGCTCGATACAAACGTTTACTGCCGTCCAAGGACGGCGGAACCGTTTTACTTGGGAGGAGAAAACATACACAATGGCTACTCAAAAAGTGATCGTCGTCGGCGGCGGGCTTGCCGGCTTGATGGCGACGATTAAAGCGGCGGAAGCGGGAGCGCGGGTCGATCTGTTCTCGCTAGTCCCGGTTAAAAGATCTCACTCCGTGTGCGCGCAAGGCGGCATTAACGGAGCGGTAAATACGAAGGGCGAAGGCGACTCCCCTTGGGAGCACTTCGACGATACGGTATACGGCGGGGATTTCCTGGCCAATCAACCGCCGGTTAAAGCGATGTGCGAAGCGGCGCCGGGCATTATCCATCTGATGGACCGGATGGGCGTTATGTTCAGCCGTACGCCGGAAGGCTTGCTCGACTTCCGCAGGTTCGGCGGCACGCAGTATCACCGCACAGCTTTCGCGGGTGCGACGACCGGACAACAATTGTTGTACGCGTTGGACGAGCAAGTTCGACGCTGGGAAGCGGCCGGACTCGTGCAGAAGTTCGAGCACTGGGAATTTACGTCCGTCGTCATCGACGACGACGGCGTGTGCCGCGGAATCGCGGCGCAAGATCTTCGCTCGATGGAGTCGGTTACGTTCCGCGGGGATGCGGTCATCTTAGCTACTGGCGGTCCCGGCATTATTTTCGGGAAAACGACGAACTCCGTCATCAATACGGGTACGGCGGCGAGCGCGGTATACCAACAGGGCGTTTATTACGCGAACGGAGAATTTATCCAAATTCATCCGACGGCTATTCCGGGCGACGATAAGCTGCGTCTCATGAGCGAATCCGCTCGGGGCGAAGGCGGACGGATTTGGACGTACAAGGACGGAAAGCCTTGGTACTTCCTCGAGGAAAAATATCCGGCATACGGGAATCTCGTTCCGCGCGATATCGCGACTCGCGAAATCTTCGACGTCTGCGTAGAGCAGAAGCTCGGAATCGACGGAGAGAATAAGGTTTACCTGGATTTGTCGCATAAGGATCCGAAGGAGCTAGACGTTAAGCTCGGCGGAATCATCGAAATATACGAGAAGTTCATGGGCGACGATCCTCGCAAGATACCGATGCAGATTTTCCCGGCGGTTCATTATTCGATGGGCGGAATGTGGGTCGATTACAATCAGATGACGAACATTCCCGGCTTGTTCGCTTGCGGGGAATGCGAGTACCAATATCACGGCGCGAACCGCCTTGGCGCGAACTCGCTACTGTCCGCGATTTACGGCGGCATGGTCACCGGACCGAAAGCGATCGAATACATTCGCGGCTTGAAGAAGTCCGCGGAAGACGTTGCGGAGAGCGTGTTCGAGCGCGAACGCAACAAGCAGGCGGATAAATACGAGTCGATCTTGAAGATGGACGGTACGGAAAACGCTTATGTGCTTCACAAAGAGCTTGGCGAGTGGATGACGAACAACATGACCGTCGTCCGTTACAACAAGAAGCTCGAAGAAACGATCGGCAAGATCAAAGAGCTTAAACAGCGTTACCAGAAAATCAATATCAACGATACGGCCCGTTGGAACAACACAGGTGTGGCGTTTACCCGCCAACTGTGGAACATGATGGAGCTTGCCGAGGCGATGACGGTGGGCGCGTTGATGCGGAACGAAAGCCGCGGCGCGCATTACAAACCGGAATTCACGGAACGCGATGACGATAATTTCATGAAAACCACGAAAGCGAAATGGACGGCCGAAGGTCCTCAGATCACTTACGAGGACATCGACGTATCCTTGATCGCTCCGCGGAAACGCGATTACTCCACGAACAAGAAGAAGGAGGGCTAAGCCATGGCGGGAACGACTACCACGACGACTGCGGCACGCAAAGTTAAATTTGTTATTACGCGCCGGGAACGTCCGGATGCCTCCCCTTTCACGGAGGAATTCGAAGTTCCGTATCGTCCGAATATGAACGTAATTAGCGCATTGATGGAAATTCAGCGGAATCCCGTCAAGACGAACGGCGAGAAAACGGCGCCGGTCTGCTGGGAATCCAACTGTTTGGAGGAAGTGTGCGGCGCATGCTCCATGGTCGTCAACGGCAAGCCGCGTCAAGCTTGCAGCACGCTTATCGACAAGCTGGAGCAACCGATTCGTTTGGAGCCGATGTCGACTTTTCCCGTTGTCCGCGACTTGGTCATTAACCGCGAGCGGATGTTCAAGGCGCTGAAGAAAGTCAAAGCATGGATTCCGATCGATGGAACCTACGACCTCGGACCGGGGCCTAGATTGGCCGAATCGAAACGTCAATGGGCTTACGAATTATCCAAGTGCATGACTTGCGGCGTTTGCCTTGAGGCATGTCCCAACGTTAACGACCGGAACAGCTTTATCGGTCCGGCCGCCATCTCGCAAGTTCGTTTGTTCAACGTACATCCGACAGGCGAGATGAACGCGCACGAGCGCTTGGAAGCGTTGATGGAAGAAGGCGGCATCGAAGGCTGCGGCAACTCGCAGAACTGCGTGCGCTCTTGCCCGAAAGGCATTCCGCTAACGACATCCATCGCCGCGATGAACAGAGACACGACGAAGCATATGTTCAAGCAATGGCTCGGCATGTAACTTCGAGAACCGCTAAGCAGGGGATTTCCCCTCTTGGCGGTTTTTTTTAACGGCTTTTCCGGCTATGAAGCGTGCAAATCGAAATAAGCGTGCCTCGCACGGCTATTGTGCCGAAAGTGACCCTCAAGACCGGAATAAGCGTGCCTCGCACGGCTATTTTACCGAAAATGACGCTCATGACCGGAATAAGCGTGCCTCGCGCGGCTATTTTACCGAACATGCCGCTCATGACCGGAATAAGCGTGCCTCGCGCGGCTATTTTACCGAAAATGACGCTCATGACCGGAACAAGCGTGCCTCGCGCGGCTATTTGTGCTTGCTTAGCCGGATCCCGAGCTTTCATGATCGCGTATATACGCGGAGTAGCTGTTCGCTTCGATCAGATCAAATAAAAAAACGCCCTCCCCATTGAAAAGGGAATGGACGTTCTTCGTATCGATCCGACCAAAGGGTTACGGTTCCGATTATTGGTCAGTCGCTTCCTTAGATGCGCTGACGTTGCTATTAACCCTAAGCAAGAAGGTGACGAATCGGTTACGCTTGTTTTTCTCATCCGGCTGGGTCGTCGAGACCATGAGACGCGTTCCGGTCGGGCTCCAATGCAACGGGTCGGCTATAAACTTAACGTCGACGGTAAGAGGCATAGAGAGCCCGGTAACCAAGTCGGCCAAGTAAATGCCTCTTACGGTACCGTTGTCCGTTATGCCCGCGTAAGCGATACTGTTGCCGTCGGGAGACCAAGCCGTGCCGTAGATTTGGTTATCCTGCGCGATCGCCTTCAAGACATTTCCCTGCAGATCGGTTATAAGCAGCTCCATCCGCCCGCTTTTTGTTCTATTAACGACTGCCAGGCGTTGCTCGTCCGGAGACGGGACCATCCAAACGACGTTGTTAATCGGCAACGCTACGGACTTGCCCGTTAGAGTATTCGCGAAAAGCGTTCCCTTCAAGGCTGAATAGTACAACATGCCGTCCATGTACGCAACGTTGTTCACGAAGGGGATCGCGCTGTCCAGAAGCAATCGGGGTTGCTCGTGGCTATCCGCGCTTGCCATATAAATTTTGCCGTCGATCGTCGCATATACGACTGAATCGTTGTCGATCCAGCGGCCGCTCTGCACTTCCATGGCATCCTCTTCCGTAAAAGCTTTCTCCTTCATCGAAGTAAGATCAAGAAAATAACCTTTCCCGGTATTACTTTGCGAATAGAACGTTTTATAGAAGACCCGCATTCTGTCCGGACTCACCTGAGCAAAACCTTGGTGCTCGTTCGCTGCCAAGAGAGGGGTTTGAGTGCCAGTCTGCAGAGATTGGATGTAGATGTTGTGAGGATACCACTCTCCGCCTTCGATTTTCTCCGGCGTTCCGGTCTCGCGATTCTCGCGGTCTACGAGAATTTCCTCCTCGCTGAGCCAATCCATTCCCCTTACGTCGTCCAGCTTGACGAGCGTATTGACGAGGGACTCATCGTAAGAAGAATCTTCGGGATTGTCTATGACGGTAATCTTCTTGGCGGTAGTGTCCAGGGTAGAGCTGCCGGGTACGTTCATCTGTTGGCATCCGAATAAGAAAAGAAGAGCGAGGGGAACTATCCAGCGAAGCGTTGTTCTTACTTTCATTGGAGACCCTCCTTCAATAAGGAATGATTGAGACAAGGAAACGTTAGCCTGAAAAGAGTTCCTTCTTCCGAGTCCGCTATTTCGATCGTTCCATGGTGTTTGTCGACCAACTGCTTGACCAGCGCCAAGCCAAGTCCCGTACCGCTGCTCCCCCGGGAACGATCCTTATTGACCGTGTAGAAGGGCTCGAATATTTTATCGCGGGCTTCCTCGGGAATTCCGATGCCGGTGTCCGCGATATCGATAACGACCCGGTTGTTATCGAGTCGGTTCGTCACGATAATCCGTCCGCCGGGTACGTTATACTTGATCGCGTTATCCAACAGATTGATCAGAATATGCACCATGCTTTCGCGGTCGGCCCATATGGCGACTTTCTCGAGCTTGGACTCGATCGCGACGTCGAATCTCTCGGCTTTGGCTTTCATCCTGTCGATCAGACCAAGGAGAAGCTCTTGAACTTCCACGCGTTCCGCCTGATATTCGAACTCGTACTTCTCGAGCGCGGCAAGCCGTAAAATCATCTCGACCATCTCGTGCAGCCTTTCGGTTTCTAAGCGAATGCGCTGGACGGCGTCTTCTTGCAAAGCGGAATCGTCCCGATAGATATCCATGAGCTCCGCGTAAGCTTTAATCGAAGTGAGCGGCGTCTTGAATTCATGGCTGATGTTACCGATGAATTGCTTCTGTTGTTGCTCGAGCTTCTGCAATTTCTCGACCGCCTGCCGCAGCTTCGTTTCTTCTTCGAGCATGGCGGTCATGCTGTATTGGATTTCGGAGCTCATGTAGTAAATACCTTGGCTGAGCTGCCCTAGCTCGTCTTTGCGTTTCAACGGAGAAGAAGAAAGAAATTGCCCCCTGCGAATCTGTTCGGCAGATCGGTTAAGCGCGATGATTGCCGACGTTGCCCGCCGGAAATAGAGGTATCCGAGCACGAAGCTCGCGGCCAGGACGGCGGCTCCGGTTACAATGAAGAGCCTGGCGATCGTATCGTAAAATTTGTTATCCTCGGTTAACGAATATTGGAATTGGATAACGCCCATCTGTTGCTTGGGGCCTTGCAGCGGGGTCAAATAAAACAGCGACTCGCCTTCCCTCTGATAGGCGATCTTGCCTTCGATGGCGTAGGTTAACGTTTGTTCGACGTCGTAATGGGAGCTCAAAGGGACGGAATCGCCGACCTTGTTGCCGGAATTGTCGTAAAGGACGACATGCAGCCCGGAGTAAACGGCCAAATCCAAAGCGAATTGCTGACCGCGCGTGCGAAGGAAGGTTTGCGCTTCGATCGGAGTGGAAGTTAAATAAGCCTGTTTAATACTCAGATTGGCGATCCTCGTTTGCTGCAGAAGTTCCTTTTCCATTCGAACCTTCTGTTGATCCTGTATCCCTCTTAGTACGAAGATGCTAAGAACGAGCACGGTTAATAACAAAAGGACGGCGAGAAAAAAACTGAATTTGATTTTGATGCTAACGGTGGTCATGAAGAAGTTCCGGCTCCGACCGCTTTATATCCGACTCCGAAAACGGTTTGCAACAGACGCTGTCCCGTTTCTCCCAGCTTTTTGCGCAAACGCTGCATATGGATGTCGACCGTTCTCGTACCCGCTGCGTATTCCATCCCCCATACGGCATCCAGCAGATCATCCCTCGTATATACGCGTTCCGGATTGGAGAGCAGCAGCGCAAGCAGGTCGAACTCCTTGGGCGTGAGCTCGACCGGTAAGCTATCTACGAGCACGGATCTCAGCTTGAGATGCACGACCAGCGAACCCCACGCGAGCGTCTCGACGTCAGGTGTTTTTTGCTCCAGACGGCGAAGCAGCGCTTTAACCCTGGCAATCAATTCCCGCATGTCGAAGGGTTTGGTCATGTAATCGTCCGCGCCCATCTCCAAGCCGACGATCTTATCCACGATATCGTTCTTGACCGTAAGCAGAATGATTCCCATGTTGGCGCGGTTATCGAGCTTGCGGCATACTTCGTAGCCCGTCAGCTTGGGCATCATGACATCGAGCACGATGACATGGGGCTTAAAGCTGAGGGCTGTATCCAGAGCGGCTTGGCCGTCGTAAACGGTTTCGACCTCATACCCTTCTCTGCGGAACGCATAGGAGATCGGGTTGGCGATCCCCGGTTCGTCGTCGGCTACCAGAATTCGTTTGTTCATCGATTCACCTAATTCAGTGGTTTATGACATCTACATATTATCGGCAGCAACGGCATCGAAATATTGCTCTAGCGTTAATTTTTTATCGGCGATTTCCTTCGCGACGTCTTTACCTACGTAACGTACGTGCCAAGGCTCGTAAGAATAACCCGTTATGGACTCTTTACCCTTCAGGAAACGAATGATAAACCCGTGCTCGGCAGCGTGCTCGGCCAACCATTTGCCTTCTTTCGTTTCGCCGAAGTTCTCTTCAAGAGCATAATCGGCGCTTGCGCTCGACACGTCCATCGCCAAGCCGGTTTGATGCTCGCTTTGGCCTGGGCGGGCGCTCGTGCGGTTTGCGACTTCCTCGCCTTTAATTGCCGCATTGTTCTCGAATATGGATTTCTGCGAAGCGTATGAACGGTAACCGGACACGGCTTTCAAAGTGAAGCCGTCTTCCTTCGCCGCTTTAAATAGCGACTCCAACGCTTCGGCCGCTTCTTTGCGCATTTGTTTCTTCGGCGAGTCGCCGGAGAAAGAGAACTCGACGTCGGGAATGACCAAGTCGCTCGGCGTATAAGTCGACGGCAAATTCCGCTTCTTGTTAACGACGGCGAGAAGGCTTGAAGTATTCGTAACGATGGCAAGCCCTTGCTTGTCTGTCTTGACGTTCGAATCGGGTAAGTTAGCCACCAACAGGGCGTTCAATTCGGAATTTTCAAGCGGGGGATCTACCTGCTCGACGGGTGGTTTGCTTGACTCCGGAGGCTCGGATTGTACCGGATTCGTCCCCGAAGGAGACGGCTCGACTGATGGCTCGTCCGTTTGCGTATCGGACGAAGACGGGGATTCCGACGGTTCATCCGATGGAGAGCCGGAAGGCTGAGAGATAGGAAGTTCATCCGACTTCGGGTGAGTCAAGGCATCCACCTTGGACCATAAGCCTGCTGTGACGATAACTCCGATAACGACGACAATAACCAAACTCTTCTTCATTCATCTCGCTCCTTCAGAACTTAGCTTCTGATTAGTAGAGTAAGAGAATGATGTAACCCCGTTATATCGACATGTATCAAAGTTGTAAACTTTTCTTTATTCGTCAATCTATTTTTCGAATATTGTGGAAAAATGCTAGATATTGTCGAATAAGAAGAGGAAAATGATGGGTGACTGTCAAATGAAAATAGAAGCTGTTTTAAAGGGGTTGTTTCTTGTATGGTTAAAGGCCGACGTTTTTGGGGGTATTTGCGCGTTCAAGTCATGTTATTAATGGTCGTCATGCTCATGCTTCCGCTAGGTTGCGTGGGATGGCTGTACTACGACACGTTAAGCTCGGATTTACGCGAAATAGAGAAAGCGCATGCCTTGGAGGTCAGCGATTCCGCCCATAGACTGCTAGAGCAGCTTGGGGAGCATTTGTCGGGCTCGGCTATCACGAACGCGAAGTGGAAGGACAATCTGGATGCGGTGAACAGGAAGGATATCGCATGGATCGAGGAAAACGTAAATATATCTCTGGAAATTATCCCGGGCCTCAGTTTCCTGGCGACCGTGGATAACGATGGTAACGTGATGTCGCAAGCGGGAGATATCCCGGAATTCACGGGCAAGCTCAAGGACGGCTCGATCGTCGAGAAGGTCAGGCAAACACCCGACGTCTATGGCATGATACAGACCTCCAAGGGGCTGGCGGTCATTGCGGCTTCGCAAATCACGGACGAGAAGAAGACGGAAGCTTCCTCGGGAATTTTGATTTTCGGACAGCTATTAAGCGACGAGGCGATGAAAGGGATCGGTACGATATTGAACGCGGGAATTGCCATTCGTTCGCTTGAAGGGCAGAAGCTCGCCAGCAATGAGGAAACGTTGGCCTTGATCGGAGAAGCGAGCAACGGGGAGCTTCCGGCCGTAGGCGGTGAACCGGATTTCCGGACCGGCGGTAAAGGAGGTTCGAGATCTAGCGAGGTGATATCGGGTCATCCGGGCATGTCGGGTGTCTCTGTCGCGGAGATGATCGTTTCCGTACCCGCGGAGGCGAGCGGCACCGTACAGACGGAGATGGTCCGACTAAGCGGAATCGCAGCGGTGATGGCTGTCGTGCTGATACTCTTGATCGCCGTCGTGCTGCGCAGAAGAATTATCGTACCGCTCGTTAGATTCGATGCTTTTCTTCATGAAGTATCCTTGGGTCATCTATCGGTTTTGTTGCCGGACAAAGTGAAGAACAGGGAGGATGAAATCGGGTCGATCGCGCGATCCCTGCAAGATATGGTAGGGCAGCTAAAGCATCTTGTCTCGGGCATTCGCACGACGGCAGCCGACTCTTCGACGGCAGCAGGCCATTTGACCGCCGAAGCGGATTTCGCGGCGGAGGGCGCGAACAGAATCGCGGAATCGATGCGGGAAGTGGCTGCCGGAGCCGATTCGCAGGCGCAAGGAATGAAGCGGGGAGCCGAAGTTACCCGGGAAATACTCGGCAGCATGAACATTATCAGCGATCGTACGACCTCGGTAGCCGCAGTGGCCGAGCAAGCGACCAAACAAGCGGGAGATGGGAACGATACGGTCCATCGCGCCGTCGAACAGATGGGGAAAATCGCGTCATCCGTCGAAAGCTCGGTTCGCGATGCGCACGAGCTTCAAGAGAAGTCGGAACAAATCGGCAAAATGGTCGAAGCGATATCCGGAATAGCTTACCGTACGAATTTGCTTGCGCTGAACGCCAACATCGAGGCCAGCAGAGCCGGCGAGCATGGAAAGGGATTTTCGGTCGTCGCGGACGAAGTAAGGAAGCTTGCCATGCAGGCTGACTTGACCGCATCCGAAATCAGGCAAGAGGTAACAGACATTCAAACGGGAATTCAATCCGTACTGAGAAGAACCGAGGACGGATATCGCGAAGTGCAGAGCGGCACGGAATGGGTCCGTGCGGCGGGTAATGCATTCCAAGACATCGCTTCGGGAATCGAGGCCATCGAAGGCGAGCTTCGGGACATCGCCGCCGCAGGCCAAGAAGTTGGCGCCCAAGTCGAAGAGCTATCGACGTTGGTCGGCCAATCGGATGCCATCTCCGAATCGAGCGCGGAACGCTCGCAAGACGTCGCCGGCATTGCGGAGTCCCAGATGATCTCCGTTCGCAAGGTCGCGGACGCGATGGGATCGCTGTCGGACCGCATTCGGGAGCTGGAGCAGGCGGTCAATCGGTTCAAATAGAATACTTCGCATGAACGAGAAAGAGCTGCCCGTCAGGTCGATTGCGACTTGACGGGCAGCTCTTTCGTTAATGGATGATCTATGGCTGATTACATCCAATTTTCGCCCCAATTTTGAATGGAATGAATGACTTCATCCAAATGTTGGCCTTTTTCGGTTAACTCGTATTCGATGCGCACCGGCATTTCGGGATACACGGTTCGAGTAAGAATTCCGCTGGCTTCGAGCTCTTTCATGCGGTCGGTCAGCATTTTGTCGCTCATATCGGGAATTTGCTCTTTAATATCCTTAAACCGTTTGGGTCCTCCGAGCAGTACTCGGATGATGAGCCCCGTCCATTTTTTGCCCAGCAGTTCGGCTGCTGACTCGTACTTGGGGCACATTTTGGAATAGTCCATACCGATTCCCCCTTTGATCCTATATTAGCATACTCACTTCAGAAAAGTAAGTGTGACTAAAATTTAATATAGTTACTTGACAAAAGTAAGTTACAATATTATTATTTTTCAAGCGGGAACAACATCTTGCTAAACAAAATAAAGGACGTGGGTTATGATGGAATGGGGATTATTGATACTCAGAGTCATTGTCGGTTTATTATTCGCTGGACATGCGATGCAGAAATTAGCAGGGTGGTTCGGCGGTTACGGTATTGCGGGCACGGGAGGATTCTTCGAATCGATCGGATTAAAGCCCGGCCGAACGATGGCCATACTGGCAGGACTTTCGGAGCTCGTAGGCGGCTTGCTGTTCGCGGTCGGATTGTTGACTCCATTAGCCGCCGCGTTGCTAGTCCTCATCATGCTGATTTCAATTATTAAAGTACATGGGAAGCACGGATTATGGGTTACCCAGAACGGATACGAATACAATCTCGTGCTTATTGCAGTCGCCATTGCCGTGGCGCTTATCGGGCCTGGTGACTATTCTATCGACGCAATTTGGGTAAACTGAACGAAACAAGGAGGCGTGAAGCCATGATTGCCATTCAACGAGCTGACGAGCGTTATTCCGCGGACAACGGCTGGTTAAAATCGAATTTCAGCTTTTCGTTCGCGGATTACTACGATCCTAATTACATGCAATTCGGACCTATGAGAGTGATGAACGACGATTCCATAGCGGCGGCGCAAGGGTTCGGCATGCATCCGCACCGAGAGATGGAGATCGTGACGATCGTCCTAAGAGGTAGATTGGAGCATCGGGATAGCTTGGGCAACATAGCGGAGACGACTTGGGGCGGCATTCAACGGATGTCCGCGGGGACTGGGGTTTTCCATTCGGAATTCAATATTTCCAAAGAGGAACAGCTCGATTTATTGCAAATGTGGTTCGTACCGAACGAGAAGGGCGTGACTCCTTCGTATGAGACGACGGAGTTCGACAAAGACAGGCTGGCGGACGTTCTTGTTCCGGTTGCCTCCGTTAACGGGGTCGAAGGAAAAGTCGCACGAGTACATCAGGATATGACCGTTTATCTATCGGAGCTATCCGTGAATAAACCGTTAACCTTTTCGCAACCATCAGGGAGGAAAGCGTTTCTCTTCGTGCTCGAAGGCGATATCAGCTTAAACGGAATGCATGAGCTCGGACGGCGAGATGCCGCGAGGATCACGGACGTTTCCGAGTTGACGATCGTAAGTCCGGAAGGCGCCAGCATTTTACTGATAGACTTGCCTTAAAGGTTATGAAAGCTTTTGTTACACAATTGAAACATTCCTGTCATCCGCCTGTTGCAGTGGTTGGATAAGATAATAAACAAGACCCCCTTTTTTCATATGATTGAAGCCTGCCACCGATGGCGGGCTTCCTTTTTTTTCTATCGGAAAGCATTCTGATAGCTCGATAAAACCGCAAAAAACCTTCAAGTTCACCGCTTTTGACGGACTTGAAGGTTTTTCTTTTTACGAGATATGTAGCGCAACCTACAAAGATACGACGACCTTCTGTTTCTGCCGGAAAAACACCCAGCGACTAAAGCCGATTTCACGCAAACGCTTCTGCACCAATTCCCAATCTTCGCCTACGCGGTCGGGCACGTGGGCGTCCGATCCGAAAGTGACGTCGACGCCGAAGTGATGGGCTCGCTCCAATATAACGTCGGATGGATACCAGCCTCCGCAATATTTCGTCTTCCCGCTCGTATTGATTTCGATGGAGATGTCGTTGGCAGCGACGGCTTTAAGCGCTTCGTCGATTTCCTCTTCCGCGCCGGTAATGTTGCTGAAGAGAGGGAAGTAGCCCTTCATCGCGTCGATATGACCAAGCACCTGGAACAGCCCGCTGTGGGCGGATTGCCGGATTAGCTCGTAATAATGTTTTTTCTCTTCGATTTGTTCTTCCGTTTCTTTGCCGTTCCATCTGTTGCGATTGAAGATGCTGACGCCCCGGGTCTGGTGAACGGATCCGATGATGTAATCGAAGGGATAAGGCTCGTAGGAGGAACGGTACAAATCGATTTGATCGACATAGAAGTCGGACTCGACTCCGAGCAGCACTTCGATTTTGTCCCTGTATTTGTCTTTAAGCCGCAGAACTTCCGCTACGTAGTTAGGGAAGTCGCTTCTAGCCATGGCGATGCCGGGTTGAGGTTGATCGTGTTCATGAGCAAAATATGGCGAGTGGTCGGATATTCCGATAACCTGCATGCCGGCCCGGATAGCGGCCGAGATGTAATCGTCGATCTTACCGGACGCATGCCCGCATCTGTCATGGTGCGTATGCAAATCGAATTTCATGTCTTCACTCCTCGATCTATCGTTATTCGCTGCCGATAAATTGATCCTCGGGCATGCCTTTCAAATCGTTAAGGAACTGTCGCATCGCGCTGTTCACGTATCGGCCGGATTTGGTCATGACTCCGACGGGATGACTGACTTCGAGCTCCGTAACCGAAATCATCTTCAGCGTACCGCGTCGCAGCTCGCTGGCGATCGATAGCTTCGACACGACGGCGGCTCCCATGTTGAGCTCCACCATCCGCTTGACTTCTTCGCTGCTTCCGAGCTCCATGGCGATATTCGGCTCCAGGCCATGCTCGCTGAAGATGCGGTCGACGAAACGGCGACCGAGCGTGTCCGGCGATAACATAATGAGCGGAACATCCTTTAGCATGGAAATCGTAATCCGCTTCGACGAAGCTAGAGGATGCTGCGGGGCTACGACGAATTCGAACGTATCGTAATAGAGAATCGACGTTTCGACTTGAGGGCTTCTAACCGTCAAGTAACAGATTCCGATGTCGACGGTGCCGTTCTCGACGCTGGAGAGCACTTGCGTAGAGGTCATCGATAAGATGCTTGTTTTAATAAGCGGAAATTGATTCTGAAAATAGGAAAGCACCCTCGGCAAAATTTGAATCGCGATTGAGGTCGTCGTTCCAAGCACGATATGGCCTTGGGGGATTTGGTTCAGATCCGATAGCTTTTGCTTCAATTGCTCCACGACGGCCAATATTTGCTCGGCGTGATCAAGGAATACTTGGCCCCGGTCGGTCAAGGTTACGGGATGATTGCGATCGACGAGAATGGCCTTGAATTCGTCCTCCAAGCTTTTGATCTGCGCGGAAACGGCGGGCTGAGTTAAGTTCAATACTTCCCCGGCTTTGCGGAAGCTTAGCGTCTTGGATATCGTGACTAAGGTCTCCAATTGGCTAATGTTCACCTGATCGCCTCCGTAGATTGAATAAATTTATCATGGATTCTAAAGGATATAAAAAGGATTTGTCATTGGTTTTATTATAGGGGATTATTTATTTCGGAGCAAAGGGTTGAAAGATACTCAAATTTGAGTATAATAGCGATTGGGTAATCAAATTTGAGTACTTAGAAGGTTCGATCGTTATTCAGAAAGGATGTCGTAAGATTATGGACGTGAAAAAAAGCAATACCAAGCTGGTGGTAGCGGGTCTGTTACTCGGCCTATTCATGGCCGCGTTGGACCAGACGATCGTTTCCACCGCGATGACTACCATCATTAAGAAATTAGGCGGCTTCGAAAGCTTTATATGGGTTTATTCCGCCTACATGATCGCGATGGTCGTCTCTACGCCGATTTTCGGCAAGCTTTCGGATATGTACGGTCGTAAAAGATTTTTCCTAATGGGTTTGGCGCTGTTCTTAATCGGCTCTATCCTCTGCGGGACGGCGCAGAACATGGATCAGCTCATTATTTACCGCGCCATTCAAGGGATCGGCGGCGGCGCGTTGATGCCGATCGTGTTCACGATCATATTCGATCTGTTCCCGGCCGAGAAGCGGGGCAAAATGATGGGGTTATTCGGAGCCGTGTTCGGACTATCGAGCGTATTCGGACCGATCTTAGGCGGGACGATTACCGATAATCTCAGCTGGCGCTGGATTTTCTACATCAACGTGCCCATCGGAATTCTTGCGATCATATTCATCATGCGTGCTTATCACGAGTCTAAGGTGACCAAAAAACAAGTCATCGATTGGGCGGGAGCCATACTGCTGACCGGAGCGATCCTCTGCTTGATGTTCGGTCTGGAGCTGGGCGGATCGGATGGATGGGCGTGGGATTCGGCGAAGACCATTTCGTTATTCGCGGGATCCGTCGTTATGTTGATCGCTTTCCTATTAGTGGAAAGGGTCGCCAAGGATCCGATTATCAAGTTAAGCCTGTTCCAACGGCGCTTGTTTACCGGAAGCATGGGTATCAGCTTGCTGTACGGGGCGGTCATGATGGCAAGCGCAACGTACATTCCGATTTTCATCCAAGGCGTCTTCCATAAGACGGCTACGGAAACGAGCACCGTGCTCACCCCGATGATGCTCGGCGTTGTCATTAGCGCCCAGATCGGCGGAAGAATAGCGATCAGGTTCAGATACCGGGATGTGATGATCCTCTCTGCGCTGACGCTGCTCGTCGGTTCGTTCCTGCTCGGATTCGTTATGGATGAGTCGACTAGCCGTCTGTTGATTACTTTTTTCATGGTCATCGTCGGACTTGGAATGGGAGTTTCCTTCTCGCTCCTTAACATTTCGACTCTTAATTCCGTTCCTCCTCAGTTCAAAGGCTCGGCATCTTCGCTCATTACGTTCTTCAGAACCATCGGTTCGGCATTGGGCGTGACGGTGTTCGGTACCCTTCAGAAGCATGAATTCCAGCAAGGCGTTCAGGCGCTTCCCGATATCAGCCCGCAGATGGCCGAACAGATCAAGGGAGGGCAAGCGCTGCTCGATCCTACGATTCAAGCCCAGATGGGCTTGTCACCGACTATCGTAAACGAACTGCTAGGAAAGCTGGGGGATTCGATCATCTATATTTTCCAATGGTCGGTGCTTCTGCCGATAATCGCATTCGTATTCGTCATCCTCATGGGCAATGCCCGAATGGAGAAAACGAACCCGGGACAACAGGGGTCGTCCGGACCGCAAGGTCCGAAAGGCACGCCCGGTTCTCAGGGATCGCAAGGTCCGAAGGCCGAAGGCGTCGGCAAACCGGAGCCGTCTTACCACGGGGGTTAAGTAACCCATGTCGATGAAGCTGATCATTCTGGGATTGTTGATGGAAAGCGATCGGCATCCGTACGAGATCCGTCAAACGATCAAGGAACGGAACTGGCATTTGACCTTCAAACTGCGGGATGGATCACTGTATTACGCGGTCGATCAATTGCGGGAAGGCGGCTTGATCGAGGCTTTCGAGGTCATCCCCTCCCCCGGGGACAAAAGACCGGATAAGACGGTGTACCGGATTACCGAAAAAGGAAAGGCCTCGTTCCTCGACGAGCTTTACGAGCAAATGGAACAGCCGGCGTATCCGACGCATCCGATATTCATCGCGTTGCCGTTCGCCCGGCATGGAGATTCGGATCGCTTGGCGGAACTCGCGCGGAAACAACTGGAGTCGTGCGAAGCAAGAATCGCGCATATTCAGTACGTGCTCGAGCTGAAGGGAAGCTGGCTTCCCCCCGGTGCCGTGCATATGATTCGCGGCATTCTGCGCTTCAGCGAAACGGAGCGGGATTGGATCCGCGATCTGCTGACGGACGCCGAGAACGGGCGGCTGGCCGAAGGGAAGCGCGAAGCTTCTCCATCCGAAGAGGCGTAATAACGAAACGAAAATCCCTTGGAGAGTCGATTTACGCGACTATCCGAGGGATTTTCTTCGTTCAGCGGATTTGCAGTTATCAGCGCCATAGCGCAATGTAAATTTCATATTAAATTTAAGTAATAGCGGTTGTTGGTTAATTGCGCCCACAGGAATTCGCCCACAACCGTCGAATGTTTCCGCATAAGCGAAAAATAGGCGAAGGAGCGGATGAAGTGCGGGACGATAGGAAGACGATTAGATCATGGGTCATGTACGACTGGGCGAATTCCGCGTTTGCCACGACGATCATGGCGGCGGTCATGCCGATTTATTATATCGATGCGATCGGAGGCACGGATTCCGACTGGGGCTTCACGCAGACGGCTGCCGCGATCGTGGTGGCATTGCTGTCGCCTCTTCTCGGGGCGATAGCGGATTACTCGGGGTTTAAGCTTAAGTTTCTAGGGATGTTCGCGATTATAGGCGCATTGTCCAGCATGTTGCTCGTATTGCCGGGAAATGGAGACGTCTTGTTCGCCTCGGCGCTAGTCGTCTTCGGAATGATCGGCTTTGGTGCCGGGAATACCTTCTACGATGCGCTGCTTAACGACATTTCCTCGCCGGGTATGAGGGAGAAAGTAAGCGCCCGAGGGTTTGCGATGGGATATCTGGGCGGAGGAGTATTGCTGGCACTGAATATATTGTTCATACAGAGTCCGGAGTTGTTCGGACTTAAGGATAGCACGGGCGGCTCTCAGCTATCGTTCCTGACGGTAGGCCTGTGGTGGCTGATCTTCTCCATCCCGATCTTCCGCAACGTGAAGGTGCCGCAGCCCGCCGTTCGGCTAAGCGCGGCGAAGCATGTGCGCGAGGGTATGCATCGGCTTCGGACAACCTTCTCCCAGATTCGGCAATATCCGGAATTGTGGAAGTTCATGATCGCATATTGGTTTTTCTTCGACGGCGTGAACACCGTAATCGTTATGGCCACGAGCTATGGGACCACGATCGGAATAGAGACAAGCTCGCTGATCACCGCACTGCTGTTAACGCAATTCATCGGTTTTCCGGCCTCTTACTTATTCGGCAGTTTAGCCGTTCGCTGGGGACCGAAGAGAATGCTTTACGCTTCGCAGGCTATTTACATCGTCATCGTCATTCTTGGGTTTTTCATGGAAAATGCCACGCACTTCTATATCCTCGCCGGCCTCGTCGGCCTCGTGCAGGGAGGCTCTCAAGCGACTGCGCGATCGATCTATAGCCGCTTGATCCCGGGAGACAGAGCTGCCGAATACAACGGTTTCCTCTCGTTCACGAGCCGATTTTTCTCGTTCGGGGGACCGCTCGTCTTCGCGCTAGTTAAAGTATTCAGCGATTCCAGCCGCTTGGCGATTCTAGCCGTCGCATTTTTCTTCGTGATGGGCATGATCCTGCTGACTTTCGTCGATACCGCCAAAGGGGAACGGGAAGCAGAGCGCGCGATCGGCTAGACGCGTTCAAGCGTTATGCCGGGACGATGGAATCCGCGTACGTAATTCTTCCCCGATCGCATGGGAGTCCGGTTTCATATGAAATGTCTTGAAGCAGATTTATAAATTCGATCTTAGTGTGATCCGCTTCTTCTCCCGGCTCGGCTTTCAACCAAGCAATACCTGCTGCGGTCGTCGCGTTGGCATCCTCGAGGGCGCGATCCCATAAGTCCATCGCGCTTTCACGGTGAAGGACCGTACGGTCGGTCGGATCGATCCACGGCTGGCGGGCTTCGTTCAGCACGTCCCACTCGGGCAAACGGCGAGGCGGAGAGAACGGTTCGATCTGGCCGAAGAGCAGCTTGCTTTTCCAACCGGACGGGTCGAAGAACAGGCGCTGGGCCTTCATCAATTGCGCAACGGCATAATCAAGCTGCTCCGCGGTGATTAAGCCGGCGAGCACGGGATAATGAAGGGATACGACCCGCAGGAAATCGGTGGCGAAGCCACCGGGCAATCGGCCCGCCGTATCGATTTCGGGAATGACGGACGTCAGTCCGGTATTCACTCCTGCCCGCTTCAGGAGAATGACGGAATCCATCGCCGTTTCGAAACGCTGATGGTGCCATTTCTTAAAGCCGGAACGGCTGAATACGTAGGGATGGAGATGTCTGTCCAGGATATGGTGAAGAAGAAATCCGATCGTGTAAGCGACTGCAGGATCCTTCATATCGCGATTCTTAACCTCTTGGAATAAGGAGAGGAGAAAAGGGCCGCACCGGACGTTATGCATCTGCGAGCCCAGCTTGTTGAGAGGAGTCGGTTTCTGCCACGGCAAAAAATGATCGTAAAACAAAAAATCGGGTCCTTGGCAGCCGAGTTGAAACGCGTTTTTCCATGCTCGGTCATCCAGGTATCCGGTTGCCCGCATAGTCGTTAAGACTTCTTTCCCGAATTGAATATGGGCCCAAATATTCGGCAATGTTCTACCCCCTTTGACAAAAATCAGTGTACTTGTACCTATGATTTCAGTATAATGGGGGAAAGCAGTTACGGCTAGCGGTTTCAATCCAAGCAGGAAAAGGGGCGCGTTCAGGCATGAAGGCTGAGTACATCAACCCATTTTTGGAGTCCGCGCGAATGGTTATCGAACAGATGGTCCAAATCCGCCCCAGCACCGGCCAGCTCTCTATCCGGGATATCAAATTCGCAGAAAACCACGTTTGGATACAAATCGGACTAACGGGACATATGACCGGAGATATCGTTTTCGGATTAAGCGAATCGGTCGCGTTGAGAATTATTTCCGCGATGATGGGCGGATACGCGATTACGGAAATCGACGATATGGGCAAGAGCGCGATATCCGAACTGGGCAATATGATCAGCGGCAACGCGAGCACGATGTTGTACAATCAGGGCGTGCATGTCGATATTACGCCTCCGAAGATTATGGGAACTCATTTTGCATCGGCAACCGGCGCTAGTCGCGCGTTGGCAGTTCCGCTCATTATGGATGGCATCGGCGAGATGGAAATTCAAGTGCTGATCGCATAATTCAAGGACTTATACGAATGTTATTAGCGTCACAGCCCCGGCAGGGGCTTTTTTAATGGGAGTCGATCCCCCTAAGTCCCCCTTTCCAAGGGGGATCCCAAGGGCTGCAGCCCTCTGGACACCCGCCTGCGCGCGGAGCAACCGACGAGCGGTCTGAGCGGGGCTGGTGCGGGGGAGACGTCCATTTTCTCGGAGAGACGTGGAGCCTCGCTGCGCTTGTCGCCACTTTTCTCCGAATGATGGACTACTGCGAGAGTAGTGCGTTGGCTTTGGAGCTTGCATTTGCGCTCCAAAGGATGATTGCGGAGCTTGCTGCGCGCTCCTAAGTGCGGAGAGACGTGGAGCCTCGCTGCGCTTGTCGCCACTTTCTCCGAGAGCTTGCTGCGCGCTCCAAAGTGCGGAGAGACGTGGAGCCTCGCT
>NZ_QRDY01000011.1:0-27523 GCF_003386205.1 Cohnella lupini | reverse complement strand
CCAAAGTGCGGAGAGACGTGGAGCCTCGCTGCGCTTGTCGCCACTTTCTCCGAGAGCTTGCTGCGCGCTCCAAAGTGCGGAGAGACGTGGAGCCTCGCTGCGCTTGTCGCCACTTTCTCCGAGAGCTTGCTGCGCGCTCCAAAGTGCGGAGAGACGTGGAGCCTCGCTGCGCTTGTCGCCACTTTCTCCGAGTGCTCGCTGGGCGCTCCTAAGTGCCAGTGCGGAGCTCGAAACACACATTCGATTGTTAAGGATGGAAATAATGAAAGTAAATTTAACCGGCAAAGTCGTGTTGATTACCGGCGCATCTAGCGGGATCGGGGCATTGGTCGCGAAGCTGCTCGCTGATAAAGGGGCTATTCCCGTTCTGACGGCAAGATCGGTAGAGAAGATGCAAAAGCTGTCGTCCGCGATTCAAGGAGAGCATGCGATTTACGAGATGGACGTGACCTCCGAGGAGCTGGTTGATAGGGTGACCTCGCAAGTCTTGGACAGATACGGTAAAATTGACGTATTACTGAATAATGCAGGGTATGGCGAGTTTATTCCGTTCGCGAATGCTCCGTTGGCTCATTTTGAAGAAATGATGGACGTGAATTATTTGGGTACGGTTCGCTGCACCCGCGCGGTGCTTCCATCCATGATGGCATCGGGTGGAGGTCATATCGTTAACGTGGCTTCGATAGCGGGTAAAATGGCGACTGCGAAATCGACGGGATACTCGGCTAGTAAGCACGCGGTTCTTGGACTTACGAACGCGCTGAGACAAGAAATGCGGGGGACGGGTATAATGGTATCGGCCGTGAATCCGGGTCCGATCGATACGCCGTTCTTCGATCGGGCCGATCCGGATGGAAACTATGTGCGCAACGTGCGTTGGTTTATGATGTCGCCGGACAAGGTGGCTAGAGCTATCGTCTCGGTTATAGAAAAGCGCAAGCCGGAGCTTGACTTACCTTGGATAGCTTCAGCCGGCGTTAAGATCATGCAGTTGTTTCCCCGCGCGAGCGAAGCTTTGTTCGGACGGTTTATGAATAAGAAATAGGATGGTGGACGCATAGCCGTTCTATAATAAGGAGTTGGAATGATGGGTTTTATCGAATTGGGATTAAACGAGCTTCTCGCGGAGAAGTTGGCGGCTGCCGGCATATCGGAGCCTTCGGACGTACAGAGCCAAGCTTTGCCACCGTTGTTAAGCGGCAAGGACGGGGTGTTGGTATCGCCCACGGGAACGGGGAAGACGCTGGCGTATTTATTGCCGCTGCTGCAGAAAATCGACGGCACCCGCAAGGAAACGCAAGCGCTCGTGCTTGCGCCGACGCAAGAGTTGGCGATGCAAATCATGCGCGAGGCCGAAGTTTACGGGCAGCCGCTGGGCATTAAAGCGACCGCTCTGATCGGCGGAGCTTCTTTGGCTCGCCAGTTGGAGCGGATGAAAGGTAAGCCTGCGCTGATCGTAGGAACGCCGGGCCGGGTACGCGAAGTATCGAACACACGGAAGTTATCGCTTCACGCGGTATCTTTCGTCGTGATTGACGAAACGGACCGCGTATTTTCGCTGGGCGGGAAAAGCGACGTGGAATATTTGATGCGCCAATGCTCGCGCGACCGTCAAACCGTATTCGTATCGGCCACCCGCTCGGAAGCGATGAGGGATGCGGAGAAAAGATGGCAGAAGGATCCGTGGGTCTCGGACGTCACGGAATCTCAAAACGAGAACGGCCTCTCTTCAACTCTTCAGCATTGGTATTTCCTGAGCGACCGCCGGGAAAAGATCGATATGATTCGCCGGATCGTCAGGCATATGAAGCCATCTTCGGCGCTCTTGTTCGTTAACGATACGGAAAAGATCGGCGAGCTGCTGGCCAAACTTCGATATGAAGGCGTGTCGGCGGATGCTCTCTACGGAGATACGCGTGGACAAGAGCGGGGAGAAGTCATGCAACGGTTCCGCCAAGGCCGCACGAAGCTGCTGATCGCAACGGACGTTGCGGCACGGGGATTGGATCTTCCCGGCATGCCCCTAGTCATTCAATTCGAACCCGCGCTTGATGCGGATCACTACGTTCATCGTTCCGGCAGAACGGCCAGAATGGGACGCGACGGGACGTCGATCACTTTGATCTCCCACGAGGAACGGTTCATCATCGATAAGCTGGAGAAGCAACTGAAGATCCAGGTGCAGCCGAAAATGCTATACGAGGGAAAAGTCGTCTCCGTAGAGGAGGGCATGGAACGGAAAAATCCGACGTTGCCGGATCGCAAGCCCGGGACTGGCGAGACGAAGGACGGCAAACTTGTCTGGAAGTCGAAGGCGGAGTACTTGAAAACGTTGGAAACGAAGTCCGAAGGCGAGAAGCAGACTGTCGACCCTAAGAGACCGATCGCGGACAAGCGTCCGGGGGGCGAGACTGCTCGGCGTCCAGTCGCGAACAAGCGACCGACTACGGATGAGACGCCTAGACTTGGCGTAGTGTCGCGAGACAATCAACCTGTCCAAACTGCTTTTCCGGCCCGGAGTAAACCGGCGCACATCGTCGGAAAAGCGGATAGAGTCGAGATTGCTTCCGCTACGATTCCTGCATCTACAACGAACGGGAATAGCGACCTGACGGACCGCCGCCAAGCTCAGCCGTCCGACACGCGTCCGGCTAAACCGTCGGACCTTCGCGCAGCCAACCCTTCTGACAAACGCCAGGCCAAGCCTTCGGATAAGCCGACCGGCAAGCAGGCAGGTAAACAACCGGGCAAGGAAGCCGCCAAGCCCCCCGTCAAAACGGCGAAAGCGAAAGCCAAATCGGAACGCGCGCGCGACTCGAAAAACAAAGGCGCTCCGAAGTGGCTGAAGGAAAAGCGGGAGTCCGGCGCGGGTGATAAGAAAGAATAAGCTAGCGCCTGAAACGGTTAACTTAGGACTAGCTATAAGCTGGTTTTTACCCGTAAAACGAGTTTCTACCGGGCGAAGGCAGAATTAACGAACAAACGTCGCTAATTCGGAGCGAACAAGCCGTTGAAGGCAGAATTAACGAACAAACGTCGCTAACTCGGAGCTAACAAGCCGCAGCGGTTTGAATTAACGAACAAACGTCGCTAACTCGGAGCTAGCAAGCCGCAGCGGTTTGAATTAACGAACAAACGTCGCTAATTCGGGTCGAACAAGCCGCAGCGGTGAGAATTAACGAACAAATGTCGCTAATTCGGAGCGAACGAGCCGCAACGATGAGAATTAACGAGAAAATATAGCACATTAGGACCCGCTTCCGGATCTTCCCGGAAGTGGGTCCTTTCTCGTACTTTAGCCTCATTTTACCTCTAGGACCCTCTCAAAATCGAGCCCTCTCCCGAATGGTATAGGCATACGCGGTAATAACCGTGAAATCACTTAACTACCGAAGGAGTGTTGATTCTAATGAACAACTTAAAGAAGACGGCCGCGGCGACATTGGCGCTAACGATGATAATGGGAGGCGCGACGGGCGCGATGGCTTCCCCTAAGCACGGTTCGGACGATTGGAAGAATAGCTCCGCGCACGGAAACGGCAAAAACGACGATAAAAACGATCATAAAAACGACGATAAAAACAAAGGCAACCCAAATTCGAATTCCAATAAGGGCAACAAGGGCATCAACTTGGATTTCGGCGACTTGAATCAAAAGGAATGGAAATGGGCTTACGATCACATTATCCGGTTGGCGTCCCAAGGCGTGTTCAACGGATACGAGGACGGAAGCTTCAAGCCCAAAAACAATATCACGCGCATCGAAGCGCTCGTAGCGGCCGTACGTTTGCTCGGTTTGAAGGAAGAAGCCGAAAAGCCGGAGAACATGAACGCCAAGCTTAACTTTAAAGACTTCGACCAATTGAAGAACAAATACGGCTGGGCCGTAGGTTACGTAACCGTAGCTCTGGAGAACGACCTTTTCTCCGAAAGCGACGTTTCCATTCAAGCCGACAAGCCTGCTAACCGTCTGTGGGCTTCCGTTCTTCTTGTCAAGGCCATGAAGCTCGAAGGCGAAGCCAAGAAGAAGATGGACACGGTGTTGCCTTTCCGCGACACCAAAGACATTCCGGCTGGTTCCGTCGGTTACATCGCGGTCGCTTTGGAGAAAAATCTGATCACCGGCTACGGCGACAACACGTTCCAGCCGAACAGACCGGTAACCCGCGCGGAATTGGCGGCTTTGCTTGACCGCGTCGACCAACAATTGCCGGGAGATCAGAACGCCCAAGCGATTACCGGTAAAATTCAAACGATCTCGAACGGCAGCATTACGGTGAAAAGAACCGACAATACGACGGTTACCGTTCCGGTAGACGCGAACGTGTTTATTTTCCGGAAGGATGTCAAAGCTCCGTTGTCCGCCCTGCAAACCGGAGACGAGATTCTATTGCGCACCTTCCAAGGAAAAGCGGTATTCATCGAAGTAACGAAATTAGCCGTGCCTGTCACCCAACTGGTCGACGCCGGCAAAGTCAGCTTTTTCACTTTGAACCAGCAAGGTAAAATCGCGACGATCTCCTTAAGCAAGGACGTTAACGGCACGATGCAAACGATCATCTACAACGTCGATGCCAACGTAACGATTACGGGCAATTCCGGGGTGCTTTCGCCGAATCTGAACGTAGTCGTCAAAGGGAACAACAACATCGTGCAAACGATCGAGATTCTTTCGTAATATTCAAATACCTCATACGATCGTTATCCGGAGGGGGCCGCGCTTATGCGGCTCTCTTCGTTTTTGTGCGGAGCGCCTCCAGTCGGTATAATAGGAGAAAGGTTGTACGGGCGTGACCGAGGAGGAATCAAGGTGGCTTTGAAACACGGAAAAGAGAACGTTCCGGCATTAGAGATGACGAAACTGATAGGCGGATATAGCCAGCGGAGACCGGTGCTGCACGGCGTGTCGATTACCGTTCATCCGGGCGAGATGGTCGGATTGATCGGTCTCAACGGGGCCGGGAAGAGCACGGCGATTAAACATATTCTGGGGTTGATGGTTCCGCAAAGCGGAGAAGTCAGGGTGGCGGGCGTTAAGCTGGAGGAAAATCGCGAACAATACAGATCCTCGACCGCGTACGTGCCGGAGCAGCCGTCCCTTTTTCCCAATCTGACGGTGAAAGAGCACCTGCAATGGACGGCAATGGCTTACAAAATGGAAGAAGCCGATGCCGTGAAACGCATGGAGGAGTTAGCCCTTACGTTCCGGATGACGGAAGCGATGAACGCGTTGCCCGATACGTTATCCAAGGGAATGAAGCAGAAGGTTATGCTTATGAACGCGCTGCTCGTTCGCCCGCCGCTGCTTATTATAGACGAACCGTTCCTCGGACTCGATCCGCTGGCGATTCGCGGGCTACTGACAGCGTTGGAGGAAGTACGAGAAGGCGGTAGCGCGATTCTGCTAAGCTCGCATATTCTTCCGGCGTTGGAACGCAGAGCTAATCGGCTCGTCGTTCTGCACCGGGGGAGGATGATCGCGGAGGGAACGCCGCGGGAAGTGAAGACGCAGGCGGGCTGCACCGATCCGGAGTCGACGTTGGACGACGCGTTCGAAGCGCTTGTTCTGGCAGCCGAAGCGAAAGTGAAAGCGGAAGCGGAAGGAGGCCATAAGCGTGCTTGATCAGGGGCAGGAGAAGCAACTCGGCTTTCTGCGCTCTCTTCGCCAAAGTCGCGCCGCCGCTTTCCGCAATGAAATCGTTCCCCATTTCCGCTACGTGTTCCAGAGCGGATTCGGGTTATTCGCTTCGGCGATATTTTTCGCCGTTTTGGTGTGGTATGTGGATCTCATCAAGGACGTACCGGAGGACTGGCCGGCACGCTGGGTCGGAATCGCCGTTCTATCCTTGGCGGCACTGCGCGCTCCGCTTCGAACTTATTTCCGTCCTGCGGATTCGGTATTCTTATTGGCAATGGAAGTAAGCGTAGCGCAAGCTTATATTCGGCCGGCTTTGCGAGCGGCTATCGTTGCGGCCGTCTTGCGGACGTTAGCCGTATTTTGCTTATTCGTGCCGGTCTACGAACGGGCGCCGGAAACCGCGGTTCTTGCCGACGGCCATCCGACCGCGCTTCTGGGAATCCTGTTCGCGATCGTTGCGGGATGCAACGTTTACGCGGGCTGGAGAGAACGGAAAGCGGCTGCCGCATCGCGGCGCGTTATTCTTAAGCTGGCGAGATGGACGCTATCGGTCTTGGTTGTCGCGGTCCTGTTGCTGAAGCCCTTATCGATAGCGATTCCGTTGATGCTGCTATGCATGCTGATAGTCATTCTGTTATGGAAGATTCCGTCGCAGCATGCATTGCCATGGGACAGGCTAATCGAAGAAGAAGCGGCGATTCGTCGCCGCTGGATGGCTTTCCTCGGCTGGTTCGTCGACGTCCCGACGGAATCCTCCAAGCCTTCTCGCCGTCGCTGGATCGCCTGGGCGGGGGATTTCATGTTATGGAAACGCGGCAGGACATGGCATTTCTTATACGCCAAGTCGTTCTTGCGGGGAGAAACGTTCGGAGCTTACTTACGGTGGACCGTACTTGCAGGTATAATCATCGCCGTAACAAGTAACGTTGCTGCGGCGGGAGTCGTCTACGGAGTGGCTATTCTTATCGGAGGCTTGCAGCTTAGCGAGTTGAGAAGGGTACGCTTCGTCGAAACGGCCGCGACCGTACCGATCGCTCCGGAGGCGAGACTCGTTGCCGCGGCGGCAATCGCGCGCACGGCAGGTTTATCGATGGTCTTTATTCTCGGGCTAGTAGGCATTCTGTGCTCGTTTCAACTGGAGGTATGGCTGCCATTATGGGTCGGGGGCATGTTATGGTGCGGCTGGTGGATGCCGAGGAAGATCGCCAAACATTCCGACGAAGATGAAATTTGATCATAGAGAGTAAAAAGGAGCAGTCCCCACGTTCAGCGGGGGACTGCTCCTTTGATTTATGCCGGGTTATTCCTTGCCGCCTTTGACGTCAAGCACCGCTTTATGAATGCGGTCGAACAAATCCTCGAGATTCGCTTCTTCGATGCAAGAGAACGCAACCCGGAGATCGGTCGTACCTAGCGCGATCGTTCCGACTCCGTAGGCGTTCAATAAACGTTGGCGAACCGCTTCCGCATCCGCTGCGATCAGCTTTAGGCACATGAAGTAACCGGAGTTGAACGGGTAATACGTCCACTCCGCGCCATATTTACCGCTGTCCAGCAATTGCTTCACGCGGTTGGCGCGGCCTTTCATGATTTCGAATTTCTGTTCCTTCTGAGCTTGGAACTTATCCGATTTCAGCGCGCGGAGGATGAACGTCTGGGAAGGATGGGGGCCGCTTGAGATCGTCGCGCGGATAATTCCCGTCGTTTTCTGTTCAAGCGCAGATAAGCTGGCTTCGGTCAATCCCCCGTATGTGATGAAGCCGACGCGGAAGCCCCATACGTATTCTTCTTTCGTCGCTCCGTCGACTTTAATCGCAAGCACGCGTTCGTGCAGTCCGCACAATTGTCCGAACAGCGATTCCTGGAGGGAATCCTCGAAGAACAATCCGAAATAGGCGTCGTCGGTAACGGCTACGACGTTAATGCCTGCTTCCGCCGCTTCGCGAATGGCCGCGACGATCTCGCGTCCTTCCTCGACTCCTGGCGTGTAGCCGGTCGGGTTGATCGGAAAGTTGAGCAGCACGATCGCTTTGCCTCTGTCCTTCTGCGCGAGAAGGGCATCGCGCAGGCCTGCCGAGTTAAAGCGATTATCGGCATCGTATAGAGGATACTGCACCATTTCCGCGCCTCTGCGAACGCTAAAGGTCAACTCGTAATTTTCCCAGTTTTTGTCGGGGACGACGACGGCGTCGCCCTCATCGGCGAACAGATCGGACACGATGCTTAATCCGTGCGTGAGCGCGTTCGTAACGACCGGCAAGCTGAATGCCTTCCCGGCGACGGATGGGTTCTCGACGATCATTTTATCGCGCCATACGGTGCGCAGCTCCGGTTTGCCACCGGGAGGGGCATATTCGTAAATGTCCTTAGGCTCGTAAGCGGACAAGGTTTCTTGAATGACATCAAGGTGCATCGGTTTGCCGTTCTCGGTCGCGATGCCGATCGTAGCGTTATAGACGTTCGCCTTCTGCTTTGCTTCCGCGGATTGGCTCAGTATGCCTACCTTCGGCAAATAGATAGCCTTCCCTAAGCCGGATAGCATCTCGGCGACATGTGGATTATCTCGGGTTAAAGTTTCGTTCAATTGCTGTGCAAGGGGGTTCATAACTTCCATCCTTCCAAGGTTTATGACTAGGTGATATTATACACCATTGAAAGGGGAGCGTCATTGAATTCAGCGCGATTTACGGAAAAAAGTCAGGCGTTCGCCGAGTTATTTTTCTTCGGACGCTTTAATGCGCTGTCGCGGATGCGCTTTATCGTATCGGCATCATCGGGAAGACCTCTTTGGCACAAGCCTTGAACGACTTCCTCTCTGCGTTTATCCGATAAATTTTGCCCGAATTTGAATTTTCCCGTCATCTCCGACGGGTCTAACCGGAGAACGGCGACTCCTCGCAAGGAGCCGACATAGCGTTCGTTCGAAGCATCGATCGGAGCATGACCTCCTTCGGGTTGCATGTTCTTCAGAAGGGCGGCTAAGGCAAGAGCCTTCTCGTCGGCTTCCTCGACTTGAGCGACGATTCCGCGAATGCGGACGGAGCGAAAGTATACGGTCGCAGGGCAAGCTAAGTAGGGGTCCGAGAAATAGGACGGTATGAATGCATGCGCTTGGTAGGCAACGAATTCGACTCTGGGATCCGCCGCCAATCCGGCCATCTTCTCCCCGTGCTTGCTGCCATGGAAATAGATCGCCTGATTATGGTACACGTAATTGAGAGGTACCGCTTTGGGCCATCCGTCCGCGCCAATGAACGTTAATACTCCATCGTGAAGCTCGTTCAGGAATTCCTCGCATTGCTCCGGCTCCGAAACTTCGAATTCTTTTCTTCTCATCGGGCTTCCCCTCCATCTGTTGTCGATGAGATAGATTTTAAGACAGCAGATGGCAAGAGAAAAGGTCCAATTTATATGTATTTGACCAGTCCATTTGTAATTTGGTCTTAGCCGGTCCAGGAGACTCTCGATGGGATACCCGATATTGTGCGGGCAGGTGCGGTAGCTCGCGGGAGTGAACCTGCCTGCCGAAGATTGACAACATAAATAATAGGAATTACATTAAACTCACTAGTCCATTCGGAAGGGTGAGCGGATGATATTCCCCTTTGCGTATTCCGCAAAGCTTATCGAGTGCGGAAGCAAACATCTGGCCTTGTACTTGGCCATTCGGGAAGCGATCACGGAAGGAAAGCTTTCCCCCGGCGAACGGCTTCCCTCGACGCGCCGGCTTGCCGCTTTGTACGATTTATCCCGCGGAAGCGTTAGCGTCGCTTACGAGATGCTGACGGCCGAGGGATTCGTGCAAGCGGGCGTCGGACAAGGGACGTTCGTTGCCGGATGGGAACATGAAGCCGAAACGACCAAAGCGACCGCGACGGAAGCGACCGCGACGGAAGCATCCGCCGTCGCGCCTTCATTAACGAAATGGGGCAGGCGGCTAATGAAGCTGAGGCCGTTTGAAATCCCGCATTCCCCTGAGCCGGCAGTGCAATTAACGGAAATGGCCGAACTTCTATCTTTTGTCCCGGAGGGCGTCGGAAAAGCATGGTTTCCCTGGTCGGAATGGAAGGCCGAAGTAGCGATGCAATGGAAGAAGCTCGGCGCCTCGCAAGAAGGCGATCCCCTTGCGACGGAAGGCAGCTGGCAGCTACGCCAGGCGATCGCCGGAAGATTGAGGAGGGAACGGGGAATCGGCTGCGAGCCTTGCGATATCGTTATTACGGCCGGCTCCATGCAAGCGATAGCTCTGATTGCCCAACTGTTATTGGAGGAAGGCAAAACCGCCGTCGTAGAGAACCCGAGCTACACGGGGATACAGCTCGCGGTCAGCGCGACTGGAGCCCGCATGTTAGCGCAGGACGTTGACCGAAACGGTATCGTTCCGCAAGATTGGAAGGCGGATCTCCTATTCGTGACGCCGACCCGGCAGTTCCCGACGGGAGTCGTGCTTAGCTACGAGAGGCGGCGCGCCTTATTGGCTTGGGCATCGAGGCACGATGCATGGATCGTCGAAGATGATTACGACAGCGATTTTCGCTGGGGAGGTCGTCCGATCGAGCCGTTGAAATCATTGGACAAGGAAGGTCGGGTCATCTACGTCGGCACCTTCTCGCGTTCAATGGGCAAAGGCGTCCGGATCGGCTACGCGGTCTTGCCCAAGGAGCTGATCCATCCGTTCATTTCGGCGAAAAATCTGTACGATCCCTATCCGACTGGCATCGCGGAGCAGCAATCGTTGGCGAAATGGATGTCGGAGGGCGGCTATGATCGACACATGCGCCGGGTGCGCAGAATATTCGGAAGGCTCGAGAGCAAGCTGAGATTAGGACTAGAGCGTGAGTTAAGCGAACTGTTCGATATTGTTCCATCGGATGCGGGGCTGCATGTATATGCGAAATGGAAGAAGTCCGCGGAAGCGTACGAGCTTCTCGTCCGGCAGTGCGCCTTACGGAGCGTGACATGGAAAGACGGGGCCAGATATATCGTTCGCGACGCGGATGAAGAAGCGAATAAGCCTGTCGTCCGAACGGCGCTGTTCGGCTTCGCCCATCTGGACGAAAGCTTAATCGACATCGGGATCAACAGAATCCGCCGTGCGGCGAACGAATTGGGATTAATCGGCTCCGACGAGGGGCAAGGAGGAAACGTACATGCTTGATTTGCAGCCTTCATCATTCATTCTGCTTCCGGCTTTCGCCAAAATATCGTGCGAGCCGGGCTGGAAGTGGCAAAAGAGAGAGAAGCCTCTGGCCAATTACGATATTTTCTACGTTTGGAGCGGAGAAGGGGAGCTGTTCCTGAACGGGAAGCCGTATACTCTGGGCAAGGGAAGCTGCTTCTTATTCCGTCCGGGAGACCATACGAGCGCGACTCATAATCCCCAGAAGCCGCTCGTGCTGACATACATTCATTTCGACGTGTCGGAGGAAGCATCGCTCGTTCCCGAGCCGTATCGCTGCCTTGACGATACGTTCGACTTCGAGCACATGCTCGCGAGGTACGTTCGGTTATTTCTCGTCCGAACCTTCGCCGCGGAGGAAGAAGCACGGTTAATCCTGAAGCAGCTGATTATCCACCTGCTGCGCGATGACCGCGAGGAACCCGTCGAGCGTAAAGCAAGCAACCAGCTGACGGAGAGCATCCGCGAAGTCGCGAATTATATCCAACAGCATCCCGGGGTCGTTCATCGCGTGGACGATCTAGGCAAACGCGCAGGATTATCGTCGAGGTATTTCTCCATCAAATTCAAAGAGCTTATCGGCGTGTCCGTTCAAACCTACATGATCAGAACGCGCATCGAACGGGCGCAGCATCTGCTTATGCATGCGGGGATGAACGTGACGGAGGTGGCGGATGCCCTCGGTTACCGGGATATTTTCTTCTTCAGCCGGCAGTTCAAGCAGTATACGGGCAAAAGCCCGTCGGAAATTCGTTGAAGGTTGGACGAGTTCACTTACGCTTATTTCCGTTAGCAACGGCAAAAAAATCCCGTCTCCATGGAGACGGGATTTTTGCCTTTATCGGCAAGGGTAAGTACAACTTACCCTCTACTCTTCAACATTCCCAGCTTCTCGCCCATGCGGACTTTATCGCCGGTTTTCAGATCCGGACGAGGCAGAAGCGTGCCATCCTGCGTCAGAAGAACGATCGTCGAGCCGAATTCGAAGTAAGCAAGCTCGTCTCCGCGCTCCAGATCCTTAGGCATCGGTTCAACGTATTTAATACTGCTTACGTTCAAAGCTCCGACCTTGACGACGGCGGTTTCGCCGATTTCGTTGCGAATATAAGTGACAAGGCGTTCGTTGCGGGACAAGACGCGTTTCATCGACGTGAGGCCGAATTCGTTGACAGGGTAGACGCGGCCGGGAATGTGCTCGGTTTCCACGATCTCGCCGTCACAGGGAGAATGGATGCGATGATAATCCGTCGGGCTCAAATAAAGTACCCAAAAATAGCCGTGCCGGTATTGGGATAGCCGGGGAGATTCGTTAAGAAGCTCCTCTATCGTATAATCCTGTCCCTTTACCTGAAGCAGCATTCCGTCTTCGATAACGCCGCAGCCGGTAATTTTGGCATCGACGGGGCTCACCAAGGCTCCTATCGTAGCATCGATGGGGCGTTTGCCGGGCTTTAGTCTCCGGGTAAAGAAATCGTTAAGGGATCGGTATTCGTCCAGCCGTTTCTCCGCCTCTTCCACCGGAATCTTGTACATCGCGGCGAAACGCGGAATCCATCGGCGGCTCAAGGAAGATTTAGCGAAACGTCCCGTCAGTCGGGACACGAATTTGCGTGAGGACAGCTCCGTCATCATGCGCAGCAGCGAGCGTTTCATGCGGCCGAGCACTCCTTTATCGTCATAATATATTCCCGTGAATTGTGACACATCGGTCGCCAAAGTGCAATAGTCGCCGTCTCCGGGGTAGAAGCCGTGTCTTTTTATCCGGTGCCTGTATATGCTGTCACGTCAAGCCATTCAAAGCCCGGCAAGGAGACGAAAACGATGCTAAAAGCGGCTTTCATAACTCCGGGAGCCTATCCGGTTCCTTCATCGATGGGCGGATCGGTCGAGCGCGTCGTAGAGAAGGTCGTTCCCGGGCTTGTACCGCATGTTAATGCCGTCATATACGGACGAATCGGTAATCGGCTGCCCGCGAGGGGAAGCTTGAACGGCGTTACCGTAGAACGATTTTCCGGAGCGGATAAATCCGTTTATTTGAAACGGGTATGCGGAAGACTGGGGAAACTTCGTCCGAACGTCATTCAAGTCGAGAACCGTCCCTTATGGGTTCCCCGCCTGAAACGGATATTTCCACATAGCCGGATTTGGTTAAACTTACATTCCACGACTTTTATTAACGCGCCATATGCGACTAGCTCGCAAAGGACGAAATGTTTGCAAGCAGCGGATTATATACAGGTGAACAGCGATTTTCTCCGTGCGTACGTGCAGAGAAAGGTTCCTCAAGTAGCCCATAAAATCAGGGTCAACCATCTGGGCGTGGACGTGGCTAGATTCCCGGGGAGATCGACCGGGGAAGGGCTTGTCATGCGAGATGAGCTGCGCTCCAAAATGGGATGGGGAAACAGGCCGGTCGTGCTTTACGTGGGCCGTCTTGTTCCGCAAAAGGGAGTGCATCATCTCTTGGCGGCGATCCCTGCCCTAATCGCCAGAGCTCCGGACGTATTGATCGTGATCGTAGGGAGCGCGTTATATGGTTCGCATCGGCAGACGGGATACGTCAAGAGACTGCATAGACAGGCGAGAAGATGGAAGAAACACGTACATTTTCAACCTTACGTGCCGCACCACGAAATTCCTCGCTGGTTCGTCATGGCCGATATCGCCGTCGTTCCTTCGATCGGCCAGGAAGCATTCGGATTGGTTAATCTTGAAGCGATGGCCGCCGAGCTTCCCGTTGTAGCGACGAGGGCCGGCGGCATGAAAGAAGTCGTGGCCGATGGGGAGACGGGATTTCTGGTAAATCCGGAAGTACCGCTTATCGTCCCGGAATTAGCCGCTAGAATCGGCCATCTGCTTGTTCATGAACCGGTACGAAGAGAGATGGGGCGCAAAGGCCGCGAACGTGTGCTGAACTCCTTTCAATGGAGACATACGGCGGAACGTTGGCTTGGCTTTCAGCGCGAATGAGCGTTTCCTGACGCAATTCAATCATTAAAATGGCGGGACAGGTGACCCTGTTCCGCCATTTTAATTTGCTCAGCTGATGGGAATTTACCTGAGTTCAGCCGAAGAAAGTTCGGTACAGCAAGTAGATGTTAAGGCTCATGATGACGACGGCGATCAACCAAGCGACGATGTTAAGCCACATCGGATTCGCGAACTGTCCCATCTTCTTCTTGCTGCCGGTGAATTGGACAAGCGGCACAACGGCAAAGGAAAGCTGCAAGGAAAGGATGACTTGGCTCAAGATGAGCAGATCCATCGTGCCGCTCTCCCCGTAGAGCGCGGTGACGATGACCGCGGGGATGATGGCGATCATACGGGTAATCAGCCTGCGAAGCCAAGGAGCAAGCCTAATATTCAAGAAGCCTTCCATTACGATCTGACCGGCCAACGTTCCGGTTAACGTGGAATTCTGCCCGGAGGCAAGCAACGCTACTCCGAATAGAACGGCCGCCAAAGATGTTCCGAGCATCGGCGCCAGCAAGTGGTACGCTTCCCCGATCTCGGCCACGTCGGTACGACCCGCGGTGTGGAATACGGCCGCGGCGATAATAAGAATGGCCGCGTTAATGAATAAAGCGAAGAACAAGGCGATCGTAGAATCCCAAGTCGTATATTTGATAGCCTGCCTTTTGCCAAGCGCGGTTTGTTCGAATTGACGCGTCTGTACGATCGATGAATGAAGATACAGATTATGCGGCATAACCGTCGCGCCCAGTATACCGATGGCGATGTAGAGCATCTCGGGATTTTTGACGATTTCGGCGGTCGGGATGAAACCTTTCATCACGCCGCTCAGCTCCGGCGCGGACCAGAATAGCTCGAATGCGAAACATAAGCCGATCGTAACGATTAGCGCGATTACGAGGGATTCGAGATACCTGAAGCCCTTCTTTTGGAGAAGCAATATGATAAGAACATCCAAAGCGGTCAATATAACGCCATACAAGATGGGGATACCGAAAAGCAGGTTCAACGCGATGGCGGCGCCGATGACCTCGGCCAGATCGCAAGCCGCGATGGCCAACTCGCATAGAATCCATAAAGCGAAATTAACGGGCTTGCTATAGTTGTCGCGGCATGCCTGCGCCAAGTCGCGGCCGGTTACGATGCCGAGTTTGCCCGATAAGGCTTGAAGCACGATCGCCATTAAATTGGATAATAAGATGACTGAAAGCAAGGAATAACCGAACTGCGAACCGCCGGCCAAATCGGTTGCCCAATTGCCCGGGTCCATGTATCCGACGGCGACCATATATCCCGGGCCGGCGAACGCCAGGAATTTGCGGAAGACGGATCCGCTCTGAGGGATTCGGACGGAGCGAAATACCTCGGGAAGCGAATGCTGGACTCTAGCTCGTCTCCAACCGTCCTTGTTTTCAGGAATGGATTCGGTCGAAGCGGTTTGGGAAGACGTCGGTTTATTTTTAATAGCGGATTCATCTTGCATGGATATACACCTCGGTGACTTGATCTTGCGTATGGAAACAAGTGTAGCGTGCAGGACATTATTTTTCCTCCGGGCAACACTTGAATGATTTTAAATATACGCCCGTATTCTCGAAAAGTAAACGAAGAAAATCGCATTCCCATAATTCGGAAGCATACGTCGCAAATAAAAGCGAAATTTTTCTTAACCGATAGGGACACTCGCCCATCCTCGTGACGTGCCTATGGGTGAATGCATATGATACTGGAGATTTCGATGATTTCGATGATCAGGAAGGAGAGGGACATGAAAAAGAAACAGGCAGGTAAGACGCCCAAATCGCGCCGGCCGCTTTATTACGTCGATAATCCGAACATGCTCGAGCTGAAATGGCTGGATGACATACAACAAAAGGTAACCAAACCCATTTCCGTGCACGGCGCGGCTGCATCGATCCAGAAACCGGCGGAAGGGCAAGCGGCGGTCAAGCAAGGTCGCTCTATCGCTATCGCGCATAACGGAGGCAACGCGAATCCCGTCGAGACCCCAGCGGAGACGATCGTAAATCTAGTCTCTTCAAGACCGGATTCATCGGTTGCGGGAGAATACGTATCCTCTCAATTAGAAGCGGAGGAAATCGTCGCCATTGCCACGTCTCGACCGCGAGCCGACGGTCCGAACGGATCGGAGTCGCGGGAGGATATCGTCTCCGTTGTCGAATCCCTGCAGTCCGAAAGCACGCAAACGACGGATGCGTTAGTCGAGTTGCTGAACCGGGATCCGGGGGAAACGGGAATTGATATTTCCTACGAGCTTCAAGAAGAGGAATCACTGGGAAGAAACGTGCGCCATTCGAGGCTGGAAGAGAAAAGAATGCCATCGAGACCGGCTCCGATCGTGTATACCGACGATATCGCGAACGAAGCGGTCACGGGCGAGAAGCTGGCTCCTTATGCGATCGGGCCGAAGAATCTGGCATCAGATTCGGTATACACGAACGCGTTGGCGGATTTCTCGGTGACCGCGATCAAGCTAGCGGATGGATCCGTTACGTCGTCGAAGCTGGCTTCGGAGTCGATCGTCGGGGACCACCTCACGAAAAATTCGATTTCCGGCCAAAAAATTCGCGATCGCTCCATCACCGGAGAGAAGCTCCGCGACGGGAGCGTCTCTTCCGAGAAGCTGGCGGACAGGACGATCAGCTCGGATAAAATCGCCGAAGGCTCCATACAGGCTAAACATTTGAGCGTCGCGATCATTACGTCGGAATTGCTTCAAGACCAGATTATCACCTCGGAGAAAATCCGCAGCGGCTCTATCCGCAGCGAGAATCTGGCGAATGAAAGCATCGATACCTCGAAGCTGGCCGACGGCTCGGTTACGTCTTCCAAGATCCGGGACGGAGCGGTTTCGAAGGAGAAGGTCGCGCGCGGAGCAATCGATACCCAGCATCTGACCGAAGGCCTCATTCTAGCTGACCACGTCGCGCTTGGAATTTTGCAGGGAAAGCATTTGGCTCCGCACGCGGTCGCGTCGGAGCATCTCGTAGACGGGGCAGTCGGCGTTCGCGAGCTGGCCGAACGATCCGTGTCGGGAAGCAAGCTGGCATACAACTCCGTTCAATCCGAACATCTGCGGGCGGAAGCGGTAAGAAGCGCTCATCTCGCCGACGAAGCGGTTGAATCGGGACATCTTGCGGACGGCGCGATAACGGCATCGAAGTTGGCCGATCAGTCGGTCACAACTCTCAAGCTCGTGGATCATGCCGTTACTTCTACGAAGATAGCGGATCAAAGCGTCGTTTCCGGGAAATTGTCGGACGAAGCCGTGCAGTCCAGACACTTGGCTAAAGGCAGCGTCGTTGCGGATAAACTGTCCGACGGCATCGTCGAGTCGCGCCATCTGTCGGAGAAATCGGTGGAAAGCCGGCATCTAAAGGCCGAGGCTGTAGGCAGAGAGCATCTGAAAAGCGGTTTGATCGGTCCGGAGCAGCTCTCCGTTAACGCCGTGCAAACCTCGCACGTTATCGGCGGCGCAATCGGAACGCCTCAATTGGCGAACGGTTCGGTCACTTCCGAGAAGCTCGCAGAGAAGTCGATAGGAATTCCGCATCTGCAGCCCGGATCAATACGAACGGAGCATTTATCCAAGGAAAGCGTTTCTTCCGAGAAGCTTGCGACGGGTTCCCTTAAGCCCCGGCATTTCGGGGCGGGCTCGGTCGAAGGCTCCGCGTTGGCGCCGGATTCCGTTGACGGTCGTCATCTTCGCAAGGGTTCGCTGGAGCCCGGGCATTTCACCAATGCCTCCGTTAGCACGGCTGCCTTGCAGATCGAAGCGGTTACGGAGAAAAATATATCGCCCGGAGCAGTCGGAGAACGCCAACTTGGCATCCGCTCCGTCTTTTCGCACCATTTGACCGATCATTTGATCACGTCCTTGAAGCTGTCGCCGGAATGCGTATCGACGGATAAAATCGCGGATATGGCCGTTACGTCGAACAAAATCGCGGATGACAGCATTTCCTCCAATAAGCTGAGCGAGAACTCGGTTTACGAGAAAGCCTTGCAAGACGGAGCGGTGTCAGGTCGCGCATTAGCCAAAGGCGGAGTGTCTTCCAAGCATTTGCAACCTAGGTCCGTTCAATTCACGCATTTAAGCGAAAACTCGGTCCGATCGTACAATTTGGAGCCTGGATCCGTAACTTCCGTGAAGTTGGCCGAGGCATCGGTAACGGCGCTCCACTTGGTATCCAACTCGGTGGAGAGCAGGCATCTGGCCGAACAGTCCATCGTAGGAGCGCACTTATCCGAGCAGATTATCCATGAAAATCATCTTACCGACGGAATCGTGACGGCAAGCAAATTAGCGGAAAACAGCGTCGACGGGAGCAGGCTTAGAGACGGTTCGGTAGAGGGACGGCACATTGCCGATCAATCCGTTTCCGCATCCCATCTGCAGCCGGGTTCCGTATATTCCGTTCACTTGCGCGAAGGCTCCGTTGAAGCGGCGCACTTGGCTCCCGGAAGCCTTCACGAATCAGCGATCGCGAACCTTGCAGTCACGGAGGCGAAGCTGGCAGAAGACAGCGTAACTTCCAAGAAGCTAGCTCTGGGAAGCGTCTCCGCCGAGCATTTGCAATTAGAAAGCGTCAGCGGCAAGCATCTGAAGTCGGAGGCTGTTCACGGCTTCCATCTGCGCAAAGGAACGGTATCGATTTCCCATCTTGCTCCCGACTTGCTTGAACTAGCTAAGAACGGAGAACGGCGAATCGATGCCGAACGGCTGGAACCTGGCGCGGTTAACGCGATTCATCTGAGGGAAAAAACGATAACGGAGGATAAGCTAGCCGATGGTGCGGTTACGCTCTCCAAGCTTGCTGACGGTAGCGTATCGTCGGAGAAACTGGCACCGGGCAGCGTAGGAACGACCCAATTGGCGGAAGCATCGGTTACGTCGGATATTGTGGCGGACGGCAGCATCTCCGCTCCGAAGATCGGCGATTACGCGATAACGGCGGATAAACTTGCGCTCGGCAGCGTGGGAGCAAGCCATTTGATTGCGGGGGCGGTGACGGAGGAAGCACTTGCCGACTTCAGCATATCGTCGGAGAAGCTCCAGGTTGGAGCGATAACGACGGAGAAACTTGCGCTCGGCAGCGTGGGAGCAAGCCATTTGGCGGCGGGAGCGGTGACGGAGGCAGCGCTTGCGGACTTCAGCATATCGTCGGAGAAGCTCCAGGACGGAGCGATAACGACGGTGAAACTGTCGGGAGGCAGCGTGGGAGCGATCCACTTGACCGCGGGAGCGGTGACTGAAGATGCGCTTGCGAACTTCAGCATATCGTCGGAGAAGCTCCGGGACGGAGCGATAACGACGGAGAAACTTGCGGGAGGCAGCGTGGAAGCAAGCCACTTGACCGCGGGAGCGGTGACTGAAGCTGCGCTTGCGGCAAACAGCATATCGACGGAGAAGCTTCAGGACGGCGCGATTACGACCGATAAGCTGTCGGGAGGCAGCGTGGGAACGAGTCAATTGGTCGAGGGTTCGGTGACCGCGGACATTCTGGGAGACGGATGCGTTACTTCCGTTAAGCTTAGAGGTCGCTCGGTAACCTCGGAGAAGTTGGCGTTCAGAAGCGTCGGGAACAACCACTTGGCGAAAGATTCGGTGAATGCGGATATTCTCGAGGACGGAAGCGTTACGACGGATAAACTAGGCGTACGTTCGGTTACATCCGATAAGCTTGAGGAAGGCAGCGTCGGAACGATACAGTTGGCTTCCGGCTCCGTGACCGCCGACGTTCTGGGAGACGGAAGCGTGAGCTCGCCTAAGCTTCAGGACGGCTCCGTCACGACGGAGAAGCTAGCGTACTCAAGCGTGGATACCGCGCAGCTTGCAGCAGATTCGGTAACGTTAGAGATCTTGGCGGATAACAGCGTCGCGACGGAGAAGCTTCAGGACGGTTCGGTAACCTCCGAGAAAATCGCCAAAGGAAATGTAGGCGCGAGCCAGCTTGCCAATGGATCGGTGTCCGAAGCGATCTTGGCGGACGGAAGCGTAACGACTGCCAAGCTGATCGACGGCGTCGTGACGACCGATAAGCTGGCAGGCGGCAGCGTCGGAACGAGCCAAATGTCGGAAGGCTCGGTGATAACTGAAATTTTGGCGGACGGAAGCGTAACTGCTTCCAAGCTTGGCGATGGATCCGTAACTTCGGAGAAGCTTGCTCAGGGTACTGTAGGAACGAAACAGTTGGCGGATTATTCCGTGACTTCGGACGTCCTAGCCGATGGGAGCGTAACGACTTCGAAGCTGCACGACGAGTCGGTGACCTCGGAGAAGATTTCTAACAGGGGAGTGGGCACGAATCAACTGGCGGATGGTGCGGTAACGACCGAAAAGCTGGCGCCGGGTGCCGTAACGGTAGAGAATCTATCCGCTCCGGTATTCGAATTTCTGACTTTCGTGGGGAATGCCATTACGGAAGAAAGGTTATCGGATCATTCCGTAAGCGCGGCGAAGCTAGTACCGGGAGCCGTGGGTACCGGGCAGTTGGCGGACGGTTCGATCACGACCGAGAAATTGAGCCCGGGGAGCGTGGGAGCGGAACAATTGGGAGCGGGAGCGGTTAACGCGGAGAAAATATCCGTTCGCAGCGTCAGTTCCTCGCATATCATTCCTCGGTCCATACTCGGCTACCATCTCGGAGAGCAGACGATCACTTCGCAGCACCTGAAGCCTCAATCCGTAACGGAATCGCATCTTGCGGACGGCAGCGTGAGCAGTTCGAAGCTTTCACCGGAAGTGCGTCAATTGCTGGACCAAGTCCAACAACCGCAATCAGTTATCGCTACCGTTGCCGTTCCTCAGGTTGAAGCTTCTTTGGAGTTGACTCCCGGAATCGTTGAGGGAGAGCACCTGGCGGACGGCAGCATCGGCGTCGAGAAACTGTCCTTCGCTCCGGTAATCGCTCCTTCGTCGGGGGCCGGATTATTATTCGGCAATGTGCATTATGCTTTCCAAGGCGGAATGGAATCACTGAGCTTGAAAATTTCCTTCGCGTTGCCGTTCGCCGATAATTCGTATACGTTGGTCGCGATGTCGGATCACCCGAGCTGCAATTGCATTCTGGGTAGCAAACAGGCGGATGAAGCGGAAGTCGTAATCTTCCGGACGAGATTAGGACCCGAGCCCGAAGGATTCATTCAATGGATCGCATTGGGCAACCAAGGGAGTAAATAAATCATAAGAACTAACCAAGGCGGCGCCAATCTACATCCGGCGCCGCTTAACCGTACATATGCCGTTACGAATGGACACGTCACACATACAATGTCTTGTATACCGTTGCCCGAGCCTGAGGGGGGTGAATGGATTGGCGAACAAAATCGGGAGGAACGGTTCCCGTTCCCCTAAGCCGCGGCTTAAAAAAGGGAAACGCAGAGTCCCGACAAGAACTACGGCAATCCGAGCGGAAGCGGGAGTGCCGCGTCCGTCCATCGATCCATGGACGGCTCCGCACGTATCCATTATCGTGCCCGTTATGAATGAACGAAGAACGCTGGGAAGGGTTATTCGGGAAGCCTTCCGGGTACATCCGCACACGGAAGTCATCGCGGTCGTCAACGGTTCTACCGATGGTTCCTTGGAAATAGCAAGGAAAAGCGGCGCTAAAGTGCTCGTATACGATCGTCCGCTCGGTCACGATGTCGGAAGATCAATCGGGGCAAGGGAAGCGATGGGTAATATTCTGATGTTCATCGACGCGGATATGGTCATCCCTGCCGCCAAGCTTAGAGCGTTCGTCGATGCCGTGGCTAAAGGGACGGACGTCGCGCTGAATGATTATTCCGGCCCGGTCAATAAGCCAGTGGTCCATGGTGTGGTTCTCGCCAAACATGCTTTGAATTCGTTGTTGGGGCGCTCCGATCTGGAGGGAACCTCGATGACGGCCATACCTCACGCCATCAGCCGAAGGGCTTTGTCCGTCATGGGAACCTCGGCGTTGACCGTACCGCCTTTGGCGCACGCGATGGCGATTCGAGAAGGGCTGAAAGTCGAACGGGTTATTCCTATTAATGTTGGTATGTTGAATCCCATACGCGCCAAGCGCGAACGCAAAAATTCCTTGGAGCCGTTAATCGTCGGAGATCATCTGGAAGCCATACAATGGTGGCTAAGAAAAACGGATTTCCGCGGCGGATACGAGGACGGAGCCCGTCAGAGATGGATGGTGAGATAAGCACATGATGAAAAAGCGACGCTCGACGATTCGTTCCCCGCGTTCCGCGACCGCTTCGAAGTCGCGTGCGAGAGTTCATCGCGACAAGAGACGAGCGAGAATGAAACGGCCGGCATCGGCAAAGCTCGGGCGCAGAGTCCGAGGAAGCAGTAGGAACATTGTTCGGCGCAAAGTTCCGACTTTGAAAATTCAACATCGGGATTATTCGGTCGGTGCGAGCGACGGAAAGGCATGGAGGGAGAGCCCGTCCAGTTCCGACGATCCGCTGGGAATTGGCGAAGCTATTCATCGTCAATGGAGTCGTAGGTTCCATGAGCCGGCGCGCCACAAGAATGCGGCTTGGAGCAACATCCTGCAGAGCGGCAAGAACTACGCGGCGGGTTTCATACAAGGCGCTGGCCAACCGACGGCGATTACGCCGGTTCCCATTCGCCGCAAGGCGTCGGCGGTCTTGTGCGCGGGAGCAAGCGAGACAGCGCTGCAAGAGGTGTTGGCGCAGCTTGAGACTCTGCCGCTCCAGGAGATCGTCATCGTTCTTGGCGATCCGACGGAAAGGATGTTTAATCTGGGGAGAACCCGTCGGAATACGGTGATAGCCTCTTTGTCTAATTCCGTGGATTCCGACGTTGGACGGGCTCTGGGCGCTAAACTAACCGGAGTGGACACGGTTTTGTTCGTCGATGGCGAGCATGCGGTGCATGCGGATATTCTGGCGCGATTTCTATGGGAATGCGAGACGAATTGCGACATCGCATTGAACGATCTGTCTGCTCGGATGGGATTATTTCACCAACGCGACAGAGTAGATCGCTTCCATGAATTTCTGAACGCGAGCCTGAATCGCGAGGATTTGACAATCAACTCGATGTCCGTACTCCCCTATGCCGTAAATCGGCATGCGCTCGATACTCTCGGTGCAGCGGCGCTGGCCGTACCGGCGAAGGCGCATGCTCTTGCCATCGTCAACGGGCTCAAAATAGGCTTCGGGGGTTCGGCGGTCAACGGGAATCCGCGAAACGGGATCGAACGGGATGCCAATTGGAGAATAGCGGCCGGAGATCACGTGGAGGCATGGAGAGAAGCGATGAGCGTCAGAGGAAGCCGCTTGTTATTCAATGATTCCACGCGCAACCGCAGCGTATTGGGGGAGTAAGAGAGTGACTAAAGCTTCCATTATCATTCCGACCTATAATCGGCTCGATCTGCTTCAAGGGTGCATTTCCTCCATCCGGCAGCATACGGATTCCCCATACGAGATTATCGTTGTGGATAACGCGTCCACGGACGGAACCTCGGAATGGTGCATGCACGAAAAGTTGAGTTGTATTTCCCTTCCCCGAAACGAAGGGTTTCCGATCGCCTGTAACAAAGGGATGCGTCTATCCTCGGGAGATATCCTCGTCTTGCTGAACAACGATACGATCGTAACGCCTAATTGGCTACGGAATATGTCGGCGGCACTCCTTAGCGCTTCTGACGTTGGGATTGTAGGGCCAGTCACGAACTACGCAAGCGGGTCGCAGCAGGTACATTATCCTTTCGAGAATCTTGCCGAGTTTCAGAGAATCGCGGCCGAAGTGAACGTCTTGGATGCCGCGAAATGGAAAAGGGTCGAACGAATCGTGGGGATCTGCTTCGTCTTTCACCGCGGCTTGATGGATAAGATAGGGCTTCTAGACGAACGATTCTCGCCCGGTCACTACGAAGACGATGATTTCTGCTTGCGCGCCAGGCTTCACGGCTTCAGCCTTCTCGTCTGTCATGACGCGCTCATCTATCATGAAGGCAGCGCAAGCTTCAAGCGCGAAGGAGTACAGCAGCAACAAGAGCTTGTCGAACGCAACTATCGGCTGTTCATGGACAAATGGCATTTGGATCCGCGTGCGTTCATCTGATGAAACGACATCGCTCCTAACCTTGAGGAGGAATTGCTTTGAAGGCTGTCATACTGGCAGGTGGAACCGGAACCCGTCTTAAACCGCTCACCTACTGGACGAATAAACACTTGCTGCCAGTCGGATCGTATCCGATGATCTGTTACGGCATAACGAAGTTAAGGGATTCCGGTATTAGAGACATCGTCATCGTGACGAGTCGCGCCGCGTTGGGAAGCTTCGCCGACGTACTCGGGAGCGGCAAGGATTGGGGAGTGTCGATCCTGTATCGGGTACAAGAGGAAGCCGGGGGAATCGCCCAAGCGTTGGAACTGGCTCGACCCGTCATGATGCCCAAAGACAAATTCATCGTGCTTCTTGGAGACAATTTATTCGAGGAAAGCTTGAAGCCCTACTGCGAGCAATTTATAAAACAAAAAGCAGGGGCGATGGTGCTGTTGAAGAAAGTCGACGATCCTCGCAGGTACGGCGTTCCCAAGCTTGATCAGGTCAGCGGACGAATCGAGCTGATCGAAGAAAAGCCCGAACATCCGCTGTCCGATTATTGCGTTACGGGACTTTATTTTTACGATACGGACGTGTTCGATATGATTGATGGTGTAAAGCCCTCCAGACGGGGGGAGCTTGAAATTACGGACGTGAACAACGCCTACGCCCAGAAAGGCTTGCTGAGTTATCAAGAGCTTAAAGGCTGGTGGACGGACGCCGGAACGTTCGAGTCGTTGGAAGAAGCGGGAAGGAGATTGAAGGGGGCCATCTCATGATGAATCAAAGCTTGCGCAAGGCAGCCAAGTCCAGTCCGGTTCCCGTTCAGGCTTCTCCTCAGAAGGCGATAAAGCAGCGGACATCTCGTACAAACGTTCCAAAGACGATAAAACATAAGGCCGTAAAAAAGGCAACGGTCGCCCGTAAGCGGGGAGCTTCGCTAAAGCGCCGATCTTATTCCAAGCGACGGAGAACGACCTTAATGGTTGAGCCGTTGCAGCAGGACCGGCAAACGACGAACGCCGATACCCGCGAGATATATGAGCATGGATACCAAGAGGGCAGGATCGCGGGAGGAGAACTGCTCTTGGAGGAATTCCTTCCTCCCGACCTTATCATTCCCGATCTGACGGCGCGAGAAGCGATCGCGGTCGGCGTGCAGGCGCTTCGTAAAAGAGGGATTCCGCTGTTGGATAGCCATGCCGTTTACCGAGAACTGGAAAACGCCCTCAAGGACAAGAAACCATATGCGTTCATCCGTCTGGGAGATGGCGAGCTGCTCACTATGGCTCAGGAAAAGGTGCTTACGTCCGATGAAATCAAGCAGGCCGGTTCCTTCCTGCCTTACGCGGGGGTGACGATTCCCGACCTCAGAGCTCGCGACGAGATGGCCTCTTGCATACAGGTAGCCTCTTTAGTCGGGGTGCCGTTGTCCCGTCATCCGCATTTTCAGCCGTTGTTGTTCGCCGTTTTACGTGCCCATGGCATCGAATACCGGAATCTTCGTTATACGAGCTCGACGATGAATTATTTGCTCGATGAGCAAGGCTTAATGTCGAAGCTGTTGAACGGCAGGAAGATACTGGTGATCGGAGACGTTGCCGAACAGCTCGGTCAGGCGTTAAGAGACAAGGGCATGGAGGTAACTGGAATCGTAACGCCCGTCAGTGGATATTCCGACGTTGCCCGCGTCGTGGCCGAGGCAAGCGGTTACGATTACGATATCGCGCTTGTCGCGGCTGGAGTCGCGGCTATCCCGATTTGCGTGCATCTGGCGGGAATCGGCGGTAAGGTTACTTTTGATTTCGGTCATCTCGCGAATCGAATGGCTGGCTTGGATCTGCCGGACCGGCGCGAATAGAATTTACGGGAGGGGAATGAAATGGCTGTAACGACAAGGAAAGCCGAGCGCGTTAGGCATCGGAAACCTCCCGCTTCCAACCCGAGAGCATCGTCACCCAAGAAGGCGACTCGCCGTCGTCGTCGCGCGGTTGCCCCTAACCTGGCAGCTGGCCGGGAAGCTCGCCGTCGCGAAGGCTTCGGCGAAGGGTACCGCGAAGGCGTGCATTCGGGGATCCAAAGTTATCCTACGTTGTTCGAGGGAACAAGCATCGTGATTCCGACCTACAATCAGTTGGCGATGCTTAGGCAATGCATCGAGAGCATCTTGGACAATACGGATCTGCCCTATGAAATCATCGTCGTGGATAACGCGTCGACGGATGGCACGGCAGCTTACTTGGAAAAAATGGGCGGGCAGGTCCGCTTTCGTGTGTTGGACAGCAATCGAGGATTCGCCGGAGCGATTAACGTCGGCATGATGATGGCCAAAGGACGCACGATCATGCTGCTGAATAACGATACGTTGGCTACCGAGAAGTGGCTCGACAACTTGCTTATCTGCTTGAACAGCGACGAAGGAATCGGCATGGTCGGTCCGATGACCAATTATATCAGCGGAGATCAGAAGATTGACGTTCCATACGTAGACGTAGCGGATATGCCGAGATTCGCCCGGGAGTATAACCAATCGAATTCCTCGAGATGGCGAAGAGTAGACCGGCTTACAGGCTTTTGCCTGCTGTTCCGCAGGGAACTGTTCGAGGGAGTCGGTTATTTCGACGAGGGGTTCGAGATCGGCAACTTCGAGGACGACGATTACAATATCCGGGTGCGTTTACTTGGCAAAAGTCTCGTTATGGCGCAGGATACGTTCATTCATCATTTCGGCAGCGTAAGCATGAAAGCGCTCGGCGACCGATTCCTAGAAGTGAACGACCGGAACCAGTTTTATTTTATGGACAAATGGCATAATCCGTACGAATGGATCCATATGGTGCGTGAGCACCCGGAGTTGCAGACCGGTTCTCTGGCGCACTCGGCGGGCTTCTACCCCGAGAATGTGGTCGTTCAAGCGATCGGAGCGAATTATTACTGGATAGAGCAGGGCATGCGAAGGTTGGTAGAGGGCGAATTGAGGATTCCCGTCATTCGTTTGTCGCAAATCGATATGCGCCGATGGCCGATCGGCGAGCCGATCGCGGCGGAGGAAGTGGAGCATCGATGGAATGGGTTTGGCAATCAGGCAGGCGGGGAATCAGCGGTTATATCGCTACCCGACGGAAGTGCCTTTCATTCGGAAGGCGGCAAGGTACGAAGGATCATAAGCTCGGCCGTCATGCAAGCTTGGAGCCTGCATTTGAAGCCGGCCAAGTCGATTTCGCAGGAAGCGTTGAACGAGATGGCGCAGGGTCTTCCCATTATCGCGCCTCCGTTGTTCAAGCAGGTTCTTTGATAACGGATATGGAGAGGCCGAATTGGAGTGAATGGAACGGATGGAACGGCTGGACCCGATGGATCGGATGGACCCGATGGAACGGATGGATTTATCGGAATGCCTCGTCTGCAAGCTCTGCCGGAGCTTCGGAGAGGCTTTTTCTTTTGCGTTCGGTCATAACACTCGTAAAAGGAAAATAAGCGTGCGAGGCGGTGCTATTTTCCACAAAGTCGGTAGCGTCAAGAAGTATGTGTAGTAGGATTATCCAGCGGGAAACTTAGTTAGTTTGTGGAGGGGGAATTCCCTCGGGCATAACGTTCAATGTACATCTTCTCAAACACGGTTTTAGTATCGGGGTCTGCAAATCCACGT
>NZ_QRDY01000010.1 GCF_003386205.1 Cohnella lupini | reverse complement strand
CCTTTTTAGCCATAAAAATATCCCCTTCAAGTTCACTCGTTCCTCATGATAACATAAGGTTTTTTTCGAGTGTCTACCTGAAGGGGATAATACCAGCCGACGATGTCGGTTTTCGGGTTTTTCTGCGTAAATCGGAACAGTCGCCAGCCACATTTTCGTTACCTTATATTAACAAAGTAATGACCAACAATTCGTACAAGACGAGAGTCAGAATGGCATTCGAGGCATACGGACCGAAAAATCGGGTATCGCCGGTCATGATGTGAAGGTACGAGTTATCCGACCCGACGACGATGCCTTCGTAGGTATGTCCGTCCAGCGTCTGTATCCGCACGGCTTGATTCATGCATTGACCGCAAATGCCCGCGAGCTTCTGGCGGGTTTTCCTTACCTGTTCCGACCATTGGTTATCCGCTTTGTACACTTGGGCGGGATTATCCGCGTTGCGCGCTTGCATGGGCATTCCTCCTGTAGCTTTCTGATTCATGCTATGCAAATGCCTATGGATCGGTGTCGGGGTCCAGTTTGCGGTGCAAGCCCTTCGAGCCTGTCGGGCGATTTCGCGGATGTTATGCACCTGTTCGGAGACAATGATATAATGTACGGGCAAGATACATAGGATAGCGTCCGATGCTCGCTTAATGGGTTGTCGGTTCGCAGTGGAAAGGGAAGAACATAATGGGAAGACTCGTCATTTGCGATCATCCGTTGATCCAACACAAAGTCACTTTCATCCGTGACAAAATGACAAATACAAAGCAGTTCCGCGAGCTGGTCGATGAAGTGTCCATGCTGATGGCTTACGAAATAACGAGGGACGTTCCTCTCTCGACGGTCCAGGTAGAAACTCCGATTCAAACCGCGGAAGGCAAAGTGATCGCGGGCAGAATGATGGGTCTTATCCCTATTTTGCGAGCGGGACTTGGCATGGTGGACGGCGTTCTGAAAATCATTCCATCCGCGAAGGTCGGACATATCGGGCTTTATAGAGATCACGAAACTTTGCAGCCCGTGGAGTATTATTGCAGTCTTCCTTCCGACGTGGCCGAGCGGGAGCTGATCGTCATCGATCCGATGCTCGCGACGGGCGGTTCGGCGAACGCGGCGCTCGACATGCTTAAGAACAAAGGTTGCCGTCCGACCAAGCTGATGTGCCTAATCGCAGCGCCGGAAGGGGTCAGAGCGGTGCAAGAGCGTCATCCCGACATCGATATTTACTTGGCTGCACTGGACGAGAAGTTAAACGATAACGGTTATATCGTACCCGGTTTAGGCGATGCCGGGGACCGTTTGTACGGAACGAAATAGTACATTTAATGCCGTATTCCGTACCCGCGGATAAGCGGGCGATAGAACTGCGTCCGTTCGGCATGTTATAGGGGGAAAAACCGAGTGAGCGATAAAATCAAAGTCATGACTATTTTCGGAGTGCGCCCTGAAGCGATCAAGATGGCGCCTTTAATATTGGAGCTTCAGAAATACCCGGACGCGATCGAGCCCTTAGTGTGCGTCACCGCGCAGCATCGGCAGATGTTGGATCAGGTTCTCGAGGTGTTCGAGATCAAACCTGATTTCGATCTGGACGTCATGCAAGCTAACCAAACGCTTAACGAAATCTCGATTCGGGTGTTGCAGGGACTTGAGCCCGTACTGAGAGAGGCCAAGCCGGATATCGTACTTGTGCATGGCGATACCTTGACGACATTCCTGGCAAGCTACGCTTCGTTCATGCAGCAGATCAAAGTCGGTCACGTCGAGGCGGGCTTGCGGACTTGGAACAAGCTGTCTCCTTATCCGGAAGAGATGAACCGTCAATTGACCGGCGTGATCGCCGATCTTCATTTCGCTCCGACCGATTGGTCCGCCGGGAACTTGCGCAAGGAAAACAAAAGCGAAGACCAGATCTACGTGACGGGCAATACGGTTACGGACGTATTCCAATACACGGTAAAGCAGGATTTCTCCCATCCGGTTCTGGATTGGGCGGCGGGAAAGAGACTGATCCTGATGACGGCCCATCGCCGCGAAGCTCAGGGAGAACCTCATCGCCAGATCTTCCGCGCGGTGAAGCGCATCGCGGACGAATTCGAGGATATCGCCATTGTCTATCCCGTTCATCTAAGCCCGGCCGTAAAAGGACCGGCGCAAGAAATTCTCGGCGATCATCCCCGGATCAAGCTGATCGATCCGCTCGACGTCGTCGAGTTGCATAACTTCTATCCGCATACTCATCTTATTCTGACCGATTCCGGCGGCCTGCAAGAAGAAGCTCCTTCCTACGGAGTTCCCGTACTCGTCCTTAGAGAAACGACGGAACGTCCGGAAGGCATCGAAGCGGGGACGTTGGAGTTAGTGGGAATGGAAGAGGAGAATGTTTACGGCCGAGCGAAAGCATTGCTAACGGACGGAGAATTGTACGAACGCATGAGCCAAGCGGCTAATCCGTATGGAGACGGACAAGCCTCCCGCCGCATCGTGAATGCCATCCTTCATCACTTCGGTAAGGGCAAGCGTCCCGAGCCGTTCGCCCGATAAGCTCAAATGCAGGAAAAAAGGCTCCGTGAGGGGCCTTTTTTCTCTGTCGGAAGGTGCCAAATATTTCAATGAATTTCCTCGCGGGCAGCGGATCATTGTTGCGCCGATTCGTATCATGTCGAAAAACGTACAGCATACAGCGGAACTGTACGGTTTTAAAGCCCGGGAACACTTGATCTAAAGGGCTTTGTACTTATGGCGTTCACATAATGTTTGATTTTCGATCAATTGACAAACGTTGTCGCCGAACGATACAATAAATCGTGAAACATGGGAAGAAAGGGCTTACTTTACCCCTTTTTACTACCCGTGCAGCGTCAAAGGAGCGACGAATTCATGGCGGATTCTCCCCGCAAGCCCGACTTACCGCAAGATGAGAACCCTTGGCGAACCGCCGGTCTCGTTGCGGGTTTAGGCGTGGAGTTGGCTGTCTGCGTCGGTCTCGGCTGGTGGCTGGGAACGGTGTACGACGATCGGAACGGCACGGATTACGGGTATTTGACCGGAGTCGTGGTCGGACTGGTTGCCGGTATTGGGTCGGCCGTGGCGCTGATCCGGAAGTTTACGGGGGCTGGAAGACCGTGAAGGAAGATTTGCCTGCTTTGTTAAGACGTACGACTCGCATTACTTTCTTTTTTTTGTCCTTGGGCTGCATAGGCTTCGCGATTATGCCCGATTACAAGTCTTATCTCGGCGGTTTTATGATTGGCGTGATCGGCGGTTTGCTGGGTTCGTTTCATCTGGCCTGGAAAACAAGCCGCATTGCTGATAACGCAGTTATCGGCCGGAAGAGCAGATCGGGATTCGGGTTTATATCCCGCGCAGCCATCGGAGTGCTGGCCGCCCTTGTGTCCGTGGAGATGTTGCAGTTCAATCTCGCGGCGACGGCAGCAGGAATATTAGCTATACCGTTGGTGACACTGTTATTGGGATTATTCACCATTCGCCGTCCGAAAGATGGACATTCCACTGACGAAAGGGGTGAAAAATGACAATATGGAACATTTAGTACCACTGATCGAGATCGGCGGAATTGAATTCGATTTAGCCGCCATTATGATGGTCGTCCTTTCGAGCCTTGTCGTATTCATCCTTGCTCGCCTAGCCGTGCGCAATCTGTCGGTCGAGAATCCCGGCAAGCTTCAGAACTTTATGGAGTGGATCGTCGAATTCGTTCAAGGGATCATCGGTCAAACGATGGACTTCAAGAAAGGCAAGCCTTATCTTGCGCTCGGCTTGACGCTCATCCTCTACATTTTTGTTTCCAATATGTTGGGCCTTCCGTTCAGCATCATCACGGAAGCGCATGGCTCTCATATTCCGACGGTGTTCGGGCAAGAGCTTATCGTGAAAGGCGAGCATGAGCATTTGGCGTGGTCTTGGTGGAAATCGCCGACGGCCGATGCAGCCATGACAATGGCGTTGGCGTTAATCGTCATCGTGCTATCCCATATTCAAGGCTTGCGCCACAATACCAAGCATTATCTCAAGCACTATACGCACAATCCGAATTTGGTCTTCTTGCCGATTCACTTGATCGAGATTGTGTCCAAGCCTTTGACGCTCGGATTGCGGCTTTTCGGCAACATTTTCGCCGGCGAGGTTATGATCGGAGTTATTCTGGGCATGGGGTGGATCGGGATCCCGGCGATGTTAGTATGGCAGGGGTTCAGTATCTTCGTAGGTGCGATTCAAGCGTTTGTATTCACGATGCTGACTATGGTTTATATCTCGCAGTCCATCGTTCATGAAGAGGATCACTAATAAACAAAACCCAATTATTCGAGGAGGATTTACACAATGGAATACGGATATTTAGCAGCTGGTGTCGTGTTTGGTCTTGGTGCGCTTGGCGCAGGTATTGGTAACGGTTTGATTTTCAGCAAAACGGTCGAAGGTATTTCCCGTCAGCCCGAGCTTCGCGGTACTCTTACTGCAACTGCTTTCGTAGGGGTAGGTCTCGTTGAGGCTATGCCGATCATCTCCCTCGTTCTTGCATTCATGTGGGCGAAATAATCAATTTTATCTAAACGTAAGGCGCGGAGTCGGAAATCCCTCCACGCCTTCCTTTTGCAGTTAATGCACGTAGCTTGAGAAGAGCCGTGTGAAAGGAGTGTAGGTCGGTGACAATCACTTGGTCCAATTTTTTTATCCAACTAATTTCCTTTGCCATTCTGTTCTGGCTCTTGTCGCGCTTTGCGTTCAAGCCTTTGTTCAGCGTAATGGAGAAGCGCCGTCAACTCGTTCAGGAGCAAATGGACAGCGCGCAGAATAATCGTACCGACGCGGAACGTTTGATCGAAGAACAGAAACAAGCCCTTCAACAGGCTCGCAAGGAAGCTCACGATATCATCGAGCAAGCGAGAACGACGGGTTCCAAGCAAGCGGACGAAATCGTTCAATCGGCTCGCAACGAGTCCAATCGCATCAAGGAAGACGCGGTTCGCGATATCGAAACCGAGAAGAACAAAGCGGTTGCGGCATTAAAAGCGCAGGTTAGCGGCTTGTCCGTCCTGATTGCTTCCAAAATCATCGAAAAACAAGTCGACGAGCAATCCCAGAAGCAACTTGTCGATCAGTATCTGCAAGACGTAGGGAATAAGTCATGAGCCGCGGTTCGGTAGTCGCCAAGCGTTACGCTAAGGCGCTTTTCCAACTCGCTCTTGAAAAAGGCCTAGTAGTGGAAACGGAAGCCCAATTGAAGCTGATCGTTGAAGTCGTAGAGAGCAACGCCGACGTTCGCGCGTTCCTTACGGCTCCCAACATCACTCTAGAGGCGAAGAAACAAACTCTCCTCCAAGCATTCGGAACCCAAGTCTCTCCGATCGTCCTGAATTTGGTCGGCTTACTGATCGAACGCGGGCGCGATGGCGAATTGGCCGCGGTGCTTGCCGCTTACCTTCAAGTAGCGGGAGAAAAACTAGGTCGGGCGGACGCTGAAGTCGTCTCGTTCCAACCGATGACGGACGGCGAACAATCCAAGCTGGCGGATAAGTTCGGAGCATTGTTAGGCAAGTCGGTCCGGGTATCCAATAGCGTGAACCCGAATCTGCTGGGAGGACTTACCGTTCGCATCGGCGATACGCTTTACGACGGAAGCCTTCGCGGTAAGCTTGACCGATTGGATAAGACGCTTCAGGCATCAACGAAATAAGAGACTACGGTCACGATATAGCACGCGCGGCGAAGCCGCACGAACAATACCATTTGTTAGCAATGGAGACAGGGGTGAACGAATTGAGCATTAGGCCCGAAGAAATCAGCACATTGATCAAGCAACAGATCGAGCAATATCAATCCGATATTCAAGTCGTTGACGTCGGTACCGTCATCCAAGTAGGGGACGGAATCGCGCGCGTTCATGGCTTGGAGAAATGTATGGCGGGGGAATTGCTCGAATTTTCCAATGGCGTAGTGGGCATGGCCCTCAACCTAGAGGAAGATAACGTGGGTGTCGTCATCATGGGACCTTTCACCGGAATCCGCGAAGGAGACCAAGTGAAGAGAACCGGACGCATCATGGAAGTGCCTGTAGGCGAGGAATTGCTCGGACGGGTCGTAAACGCGCTCGGCCAACCCGTTGACGGCAACGGTCCGATCAACACGACGAAATCTCGTCCGGTCGAATCTCCGGCTCCGGGCGTTATGGCTCGGAAATCCGTACATGAACCGATGCAGACGGGTATTAAAGCCATCGATGCTATGATTCCGGTAGGCCGCGGCCAACGGGAATTGATCATCGGAGACCGTCAAACCGGTAAAACGACGATCGCGATCGATACGATCGTTAACCAAAAAGGCAACGGAGTTATTTGTATCTACGTTGCAATCGGGCAGAAGCAATCGACCGTTCGCGGCGTTGTTGAAACCCTTCGCAAGCACGGCGCTCTCGATTACACGATCGTAGTTACCGCTAGCGCATCCGAACCGGCTCCGTTGCTGTACCTGGCGCCTTACACGGGTTGCTCCATGGGCGAGTACTTTATGTACAACGGCAAACACGTTCTAATCATTTACGATGACTTGACCAAGCAAGCAGCCGCATACCGCGAGCTTTCCTTGTTGCTACGCCGTCCTCCGGGCCGCGAAGCGTATCCGGGCGACGTATTCTATCTCCACTCCCGTCTACTCGAGCGCGCAGCAAAGCTGAACGATGAGTTGGGCGGCGGTTCCATGACCGCGTTGCCGTTCATCGAGACGCAAGCGGGCGACGTTTCCGCTTATATTCCGACCAACGTTATCTCCATTACCGACGGTCAAATTTTCCTTGAGGCAGATCTCTTCTACTCCGGTCAACGTCCGGCGGTTAACGTCGGTATCTCCGTATCCCGGGTAGGTAGCTCCGCGCAAATCAAGGCCATGAAGAAGGTCGCCGGTACTTTGAAAACCGACCTTGCGCAATACCGCGAGCTAGCGGCTTTCGCGCAATTCGGATCCGACCTCGATAAAGTTACGAAATCGCGTCTAGATCGCGGTATCCGTACGCTTGAAATTCTTAAACAAGGCGTTAACCAACCGTTGTCGGTCGAGCGCCAAGTCGTATCCTTGTATATCGTGACCAAAGGTCATGTCGATACGATTCCGGTGCAAGACGTTCGTCGTTTCGAAGCGGAATTCTTGTCTTACGTGGATGCGAACCGTCCGGAAATCTTCAACTCGATTCGCGACACGAAAGATTTGACCGCGGAAACGGACAAAGCTTTGGTCGATGCGATCGCAGCGTTCAAGAAGGGCTTTGCCGTTACGGCGTAAGCTATCATATAAAGGCTCGGAACGTAACATAAGCTTGAGCCGGGTTTGCTTAAAGGCTGGCCCGGCAATAAGGTGGTGACACGATTGGCTAAAGGTATGCGCGAAATCAAGCGCTCGATTAAGAGTAAGCAGAATACGAAGCAAATCACGAAAGCGATGGAAATGGTCGCGGCAGCTAAGCTCAGAAGAGCCCAGGAAGCCGCGATCGCTTCTCGCCCTTATACGGACAAGATGAAGGAAGTCGTATCGAGCATCGCTTCCGGCGCAGGCGGCAGCAAGCATCCGATGCTGCAGAGCCGCCCGATCAAGAGAACGGCTTACCTGGTCATCACTTCGGACCGCGGTCTAGCCGGCGGGTACAACGCCAACATCCTTCGTAAGGTGTTGCTTACGATTAAAGAAAAGCATCCGTCACCGGACGATTACGCGGTATTCGTCATCGGCCGGAAAGGCCGCGATTTCTTCAAGCGCCGCAACATTGCGCTAGTGGACGAAATCACCGGATTATCGGATTCACCTAAGTTCTCAGATATCAAAGAAATAGCGGCGAAAGCGGTTCAAGGATTCGAAGCGGGTAATTTCGATGAAATCTATCTGGCTTATAACGAATTCATTAATGCGGTTACGCAAGTGCCGACGCTTAAACGGCTTCTTCCGCTGGGCCAACTGCAAGCGGGCGGAGACAAAGCGGACTACGAGTACGAGCCTTCCCCGGAAGATGTGCTCAACGTCCTGCTGCCGAAATACGCGGAAACGCTCGTATTCAGCGCCGTGCTTGAAGGCAAAGCCAGCGAGTTCGGATCAAGAATGACGGCTATGGGCAACGCGACGAAGAATGCGACGAAGATGATTGCGGATCTGACGCTCACGTACAACCGTGCGCGGCAAGCGGCGATCACCCAAGAAATCGCGGAAATCGTCAGCGGAGCGAATGCACAGCAATAAAATTTGTGACGGTTGATCTCAAGCCCCGACGGGGAGAGAGTTTAATTGCACTCCAGGAGGTAAAACCATGAGCAAAGGGCGCGTTGTTCAGGTATTGGGACCGGTCGTCGATATCGAATTCGACCACGGCCATCTGCCTGACATACTCAATGCGATTAAAATTGAAGCAAAAGCGGGAAGCGCAGGCGGAAACGACATCAGCCTTACGGTTGAAGTCGCGCAGCATCTGGGCGACAATCTGGTACGCGCGGTAGCGATGTCCTCCACGGACGGTCTCGTAAGAGGCACGGAAGCGGTTGACCTTGGTATCCCGATTACGATTCCGGTTGGACCCGCGACTCTAGGTCGCGTATTTAACGTATTGGGCGATTCGATCGACGGCAAAGGCGTTGTAGACCGGACGTACGTAAATCCGATTCACCGTGCGGCTCCTCTGTTCGAAGATCTTACTACCCAGACGGAAATGCTGGAAACGGGCATTAAAGTCGTCGACCTTCTTGCTCCTTACACCAAAGGCGGTAAAATCGGACTGTTCGGCGGTGCCGGTGTAGGTAAAACCGTTCTGATGCAAGAGCTTATTCACAACATCGCTTCCGAGCATGGCGGTATTTCGGTATTCGCCGGCGTAGGAGAGCGTACTCGCGAAGGAAACGACTTGTACCACGAGATGACGGAATCCGGCGTTATCGCGAAGCTGGCCATGGTATTCGGCCAGATGAACGAGCCTCCGGGCGCTCGTATGCGCGTTGCTTTGACGGGACTGACAATGGCGGAATACTTCCGCGACGAAGAAGGCCGCGACGTTCTTCTCTTCGTAGATAACATCTTCCGCTTCACGCAAGCGGGCTCCGAGGTTTCCGCATTGCTCGGACGTATGCCTTCCGCGGTAGGTTACCAACCTACGCTGGCTACCGAGATGGGTCAGCTTCAAGAGCGTATCACTTCCACGAAAAAAGGTTCGGTAACGTCGATCCAAGCGATCTACGTACCTGCCGATGACTATACGGATCCGGCTCCTGCTACGGCGTTCGCGCATCTTGACGCGACGACGAACTTGGATCGTAACATCGCCGCGATGGGGATTTTCCCAGCTGTAGATCCGCTTGCTTCCTCTTCCCGGATTCTAGCTCCGGAAATCGTGGGCGACGAGCACTACACGGTCGCTCAAGGCGTTAAGAAACTGCTTCAGCGCTACAAAGAGCTTCAAGATATCATCGCTATCTTGGGTATGGATGAGTTGTCCGAGGAAGACAAGCAGGTCGTTCACCGTGCTCGTCGCGTTCAACTGTTCCTGTCCCAGCCGCTGCACGTTGCGGAAGCGTTCAACGGGATTCCCGGAGTATACGCGCCGATCAAAGAAACGATTCGCAGCTTCAAAGAGATTCTCGAAGGCAAGCATGACGATCTTCCGGAACCGGCTTTTCATAATGTCGGCGTAATCGAAGAAGCTGTCGAGAAAGCGAAGAAACTCGCTGCTGCGGTTTAATCAGCCGCCGGTTTGGAGGAAACGATATGAGTACCTTACGGTTAGAGATCGTAACTCCGGAGCGCAAGGTTTACGAGAAAGACGTGAACATGGTAGTCGTCAAGGGCGTAGCGGGCGAGCTAGGTATTCTGCCTCACCACATCCCATTGGTTACTCCGTTGAAGGTCGCTCCGGTTAAAGCCAAGATCGGCAATACGAACGAGTTTATTGCCGTTCACGGCGGCTTCATGGAAGTGCGCAAAGACAAGGTCGTTATTCTCGCGGAAGCCGCCGAGATGGGCTCGGACATCGATGTGTCCCGTGCCCGTATGGCGAAAGAACGCGCGGAGCGCCGTCTGGCGCAGAAGCAATCCGACATTAACGCTCAACGCGCGGAATTGGCGCTTCAACGTGCCATTAGCCGTCTCGAGACTGCCGGAGAGCAATAAGCAATATCTCATCGACAATCGCCCTCGTCTGGATCTCTTGATCCTGGCCGGGCGATTTTTTTGCGAGTCAATGCATGGCTATGATTCTCCGGGGCGAGTTGGGGGTAAGTTATAAGGGACAAAGACTTAACAAAGTTGGAGGGATTCCCATGGCTAAAGCTCAACTCGAAGCTAAACCCGAATTGAAGACACATTCACGACTGAACGATTCGTTGAACGTTCAATTAGCGAACTGGTCCGTATTGTACTTTAAGCTGCATCATTTCCATTGGTACGTGAAAGGGCCTCACTTCCCGGTTCTTCACGTCAAATTCGAAGAGTTATACGAGCTGGCCGCGCTTAAGCTGGATGAACTGGCGGAGCGTATTCTTGCTATCGAAGGCAAGCCGGTGTCCACGATGAAAGAGTTTCTATCGCTGGCCACGATTAAAGAAGCGGATAAGGCGAAGAGCGAGAACGACATGCTCTCCGCCACCATCGCCGATTTGCAATTATTGGTGAAAGGCTTGGAAGAAACGGCAACCTTGGCCGAAGAACAAGCAGACGATGCTGCGACCGCGGATATTATTACGGGACAGGTGGAAGACCTTCAGAAACAAATCTGGATGTTGAAATCGACATTAGGTTAAGCATGTTTTTATTCTGCAAGCATATAAACCACTGTGCGGACCTGCACAGTGGTTTTACTTCGTAATGTCGACTATGTCATAAGACTTATAATCCAATCTGACGAGTTTCCAATGAAAACGCTATTTTCGTGGACTTGATTGGGAGCATTTGTTATAATCATGGGGTAAAAATATTCGTTTGCAACTATCGGATGAGCACGAATTTCTAAGTATTTGTACTCATCCGATAGCTCGATACAAACGTTTTCTGCCGTCCCAAGGACGGCAAAACCGTTTTACTTGGGGAGGCGTTGAAGTGGAGAAGTACATCAATTCATACGTCATTGTATCCGTCTTCCTCATCCTAGGCATCGCCTTTCCGATCTTTGTATTGTGGTTAGGTTCTAAGCTGCGGCCCAATAAACCGACGCTAGAAAAGGAAACCACTTACGAGAGCGGTAACGAACCGGTAGGAGATAGCCAGATCCGCTTTAACGTCCGATACTATTTGTATGCGCTTATGTTCGTCGTCTTTGATGTGGAAACCGTCTTCCTTTACCCCTGGGCCGTAGCTTATAAACAGCTTGGTCTATTTGCTTTAGTCGAGATGCTGATTTTTGCCGGACTGCTGCTTGTAGGGCTTGTGTACGCATGGAGAAAGAAGGTGCTGAAATGGAACTCGATTTAGCGAACGTATCGCCGGAAGACCGGAAGGAAGTAGAACGCAACGTTTTCTTCGGCACCGTGGATCAGTTGAAAGGTTGGGCCCGCAGCAACTCTTTATGGCCGCTGACGTTCGGTTTAGCCTGCTGTGCAATCGAGATGATGGCCGCCGGCGGAGCTCACTACGATCTTGACCGATTTGGAGTCATATTCAGAACCTCTCCCCGCCAAGCGGACGTAATGATCGTATCGGGTACGGTCACCAAGAAGATGGGGCCGTTATTGAAACGGCTGTACGATCAAATGCCCGAACCTAAATGGGTTATCGCCATGGGGTCGTGCGCGACTGCGGGCGGTCCATACGTGAAATCGTATTCCGTAATTAAAGGCGTCGACCAGATCGTGCCGGTTGACGTTTATATTCCGGGCTGCCCGCCCAATCCCGCGGCGCTTATATACGGAATCAACAAGCTGCAGGAGAAAATCCGATACGAGGCCAAGACCGGGAAGCAGGTGACGGGCCGGTGAGCGAGGAGAACAATCGGGAGCAGGGAGACGCACCGGTGCCGGATCCAAAGTCTGAGCCGGTAGCGGAACCGCAAGCAGAACTGCCCGCAGTCGAACAACCGCAAGCGGAAACGCCGATAGCGAATATACCTGCAGCCGAGCAACAACAGGCGGAGCAACCGGTAGCGGAAACGCCGCCGCCCGCTCGCAGAGTCGAGACCGACGAAGAGAAGGCTGCCCGACGCAAGGCATCGCTGGAGGCACGGGAGGCCGCTAAGGCCGCAGCGGCCCAAGCCGCCGGGCTAGCCGCGCAAGCGGGGACGGAAGGGCGCGCCGTCGCTAAAGCATCAGGAGATTCGGACGGTGAGGGTGGGGGGGAAGAAGCTCCTCCGAGAGAGCCTTCCCCCAATCAACCTAGATTAGATCGAGTCGCGGCGATACTTCGGGAGCTCGTGTCGGAGGACGCGGTGGAAGAAGCATACATAAACGAACCCAACGATCACTTGCCTACGCTCGTCGTCAAGAACGAGTTTTGGCTGAAGTCCGCCGAGCTGTTTCGGAATCATGAAGAGTTAAGCTGCAGTTATCTTCGCAACGTATCCGGCGTAGATTATGAGACGCATATGGAAGTCGTCTATTATCCGCTCAATATGGACACCCGCCATTGTTATTGCTTGAAAGTCCGTACAAGCCGAGATCAGCCAACCGTTTCTTCGGTAACTCCGATATGGGAAACCGCTAACTGGAACGAGAGGGAAATCTACGATTTGCTCGGCATCGATTTTCCCGGCCATCCGGATCTAAGACGCATCATGATGCCGGACGATTGGGTCGGCCATCCGCTTCGCAAAGACTACGTTCCGCTTGACCCGGAGGTGTAAGCACGCGTGATTCGTACAGAAGAACTGCTGCTCAACGTTGGTCCACAGCATCCAAGCACGCACGGAGTGTTTCGGATCGTCGTCAAATTGGACGGGGAAGTCATAACGGAAGCAACCCCCGTTATGGGTTATTTGCACCGAGGTACGGAGAAGCTCGCGGAAAACTTGAACTTTACTCAAATCATCCCTTATACCGATCGCATGGACTATGTGTCCGCAATGACCAATAATTACGTGCTCTGCCACGCGGTGGAGAAAATGATGGGGCTTGAGATTCCCGAACGCGCGGAATTCATGCGCCTCATTGTCATGGAGATGCAACGGGTAGCCAGCCATTTGGTGTGGTGGGGAACGTATCTGCTCGATATTGGAGCAATCAGCCCTTTTCTGTATGCCTTCAGCGACAGAGAACGCATTCTCGGCATGTTCAACGAGCTATGCGGAGCGAGGCTGACGTATAATTACATGAGAGTCGGCGGAGTGAAATGGGATGCTCCGGAAGGCTGGATCGAGAAAGTAAAAACATTCGTCAAGGATATGCATTATCGGCTGGACGAGTATCATAATCTGGTTAGCGGCAACGAGATTTTCCTGTCCCGGATCAAAGGAATCGGGAAATACGATGCGAAGACGGCGATCGATTACGGATTATCCGGAGCGAATCTTCGCTGCACTGGCGTGCAATGGGATTTGCGTAAAGCGGAACCCTATAGCCTATACGATAGGTTCGAGTTCGACGTTCCGGTCGGGAAGAACGGAGATTGCTTCGATCGCTACGAACTCAGGATGGAAGAGATCGTGCAGAGCTTGCGCATTCTGGAGCAAGCCCTGGAGCAATTTCCGGGAGACGGCGAGACGATGGGCAAGGTGCCCCGGGTCATTCGGCCGCCGGCAGGGGAAATTTACGTGCGTATCGAGTCTCCGCGCGGAGAAATCGGGTGCCACATCGTATCCAAAGGGAAGGCGGAGCCTTATCGGCTGAAATTCCGCCGGCCGTCGTTCGTGAATCTTCAGATATTGCCTAAGCTTCTCGTAGGCGAGAGCATGACGAATCTGGTCACGATTCTCGGCGGCATCGATATCGTGCTCGGGGAGGTCGACTGCTAATGCAGCATTTCTGGGATCAACCGCTAAGCTGGGGAAATGCCGGAATATTCATCGCATCCGCGGTCGGCATACTAGCCGTCGTTATCATTTTCGTTACTTATGCTATCTATTTCGAACGCAAATTCATCGGATGGATGCAATTCCGCAAGGGACCGAACCGAACCGGTCCCCTAGGGCTGCTGCAGACGGTCGCGGACGTATCCAAGCTCCTGCTTAAAGAGGATACGATTCCGAAGAAGGCGGACAGGGGATTGTTCATCCTGGCGCCGGCGCTGGCGTTCGTACCGTCCTTCGCCGTTCTGGCCTTCATCCCTTACACGCTGGAGCTGCAGTTCGCCGATCTTAACGTCGGTTTTCTCTATTACGTTGCTTTATCGGGCATAACGACCATCGCGATCGTCGTAGCCGGCTGGGCGTCCAATAATAAATATTCACTGCTCGGCGGCATGCGTTCCGCGGCTCAGATGATCAGTTACGAAGTGCCGTTAGTCATGTCCGTCGTCGGCGTCGTGATGATGTCCGGAAGCTTGAACCTGCGGGAGATCGTCATATCTCAAAGCGGTTACTTCTGGCACTGGAACTTCATTCCGCAAATACTCGGCTTTGGCATATTCTTGATCGCGGCGGTATCCGAGCTGAATCGTACCCCGTTCGACCTTCCGGAAGCGGAATCCGAGCTGGTGGCCGGATATCATGTCGAATACAGCGGATTCCGGTTTGCCTTCTTCATGCTCACGGAATACATCTACGTCTACGCCATCGCGTGCTTGACGACGATACTGTTCCTTGGCGGCTGGAACTCTCCTATACCGCAATTGGACTTCGTGCCGGGATTGCTTTGGTTTTTCCTGAAATTCGCGGTTATCGTATTCTCGCTGTTCTGGATAAGGGCGACCTTCCCGAGATTAAGGGTCGACCAATTGATGGGGATGGCGTGGAAGGTACTGCTGCCGCTTGCTATTCTCAATATTTTCTTGACGGCGGTAGGTATAGAAATAATGGGGTAGGGAGGTTAACGACATGAAAGGAATGCTCAAAGGTCTAGGAGTAACTCTGAAGACGCTGGGTGCCAAGAAAGTGACGCTCTCTTATCCCGACGTACCGATCGAGATGCCGGATCGATTTCGCGGGATCCAATATTTCGAGCCGGATAAGTGCATCGTATGCAACCAGTGCGCGCGAATTTGTCCGACCGATTGCATCACGCTAACGGGAAAGGCGAATCCGGATCCGGAGAAAAAGGGGAAGGTTATCGACACGTTCGATATTAATTTCGAAATATGCATTCTCTGCGATCTGTGCACGGAAGTTTGCCCGACCGAAGCGATCGTGATGACGAATAATTTCGAGCTGGCCGCCTATAGCCGCGACGATCTGTACAAGGACAAACAATGGCTATACGAGAATAACCTGAACATTCGCGAGGATAACAATAATATCGGCTCTCCGAAAGGAGGCGCCAAATAATCGGTGTTTAACTTTAACGTTGAGTTTACCGGCGAGTTCGTCGCTTTCTTCATTTTATCGGTGTGCGCGATCATCGGGGCCGTGATGGCGATCAATTTCACGAAAGTCGTGCATACGGCTTTGTCGATCGCCTTTACGTTCATTGCTCTAGCCGGGCTTTACGTCCTCCTGGAGGCCGAATTCCTCGCGTTCGTGCAAGTGCTCTTGTACGTTGGCGCCATCACGATCCTGATGATCTTCGGAATTATGATGACCAAGCACGACGGGGAAGGACAAGAACCGGGGCGTCCGCTGCTAGAGACGTTAGCCGCGATCGGATGCGTCTGTTTGTTCGGAATTTTATTCTATGGAATCCGCAATGCCGATTTTCCAACGGAGACGATCGCCTTCTCGGAGGATAATACCCGCGAAATCGGTTTGCAGCTCTTTACGCGGTACGCGATTCCGTTCGAGTTGGTTTCCGTGCTGCTGACGGTCGCGTTTATAGGCGCGATCGCCCTGGCGAAGAGAGAGGAGGATCCGCAATGAGCATGCTTTCCTCCTATCTCACGCTTGCGGCAGTCTTGTTCTGCATCGGCCTATACGGAGTATTGACCAAAAGGAATGCCATCATCGTACTGTTATCGATCGAGCTCATGCTCAACGCGGTTAATCTCAATTTGATCGCCTTCTCCAAGTACGGGATTAACCCCTCGTTAACGGGGCAAATCTTCTCCTTGTTCACCATTACGGTCGCCGCAGCCGAAGCGGCGGTCGGCATCGCGGTACTGATCGTCCTCTACCGCGGCCGCGCAACGGTGAACGTGGACGAATTCGACGAGTTGAGGAGGTAACTTCCATGAGCACCTTCTTTGCAGAACATGCCTGGCTCGTTCCGGTATTTCCATTCGCCGCGTTCGCGATCCTGACGGCAATGGGCAAAGGCTTGAAGAGGACGGGAGCCTGGATAGGCACGATAGCGACATTCGCATCCTTCGTTCTGTCGCTTTGCATCGCCGCGGAACGCTTAGCCGGCAATTCACCCGATTACAGCAATCAATTCGAGTGGATTCAGGTCGGGAGCTTGCAGCTGCACGCCGGATTCGAAGTAACGAATCTCTCCACGCTAATGCTGGTCGTCGTCACTCTGGTCGGATTCTTAGTCAATTTATATTCGCAAGGATATATGAAAAACGACGAGAGAATATCGACGTTTTTCGCATACGTGGCTTTGTTTACAAGTTCCATGCTGGCTTTGGTTTTATCCGACAATCTGCTAACTTTCTATATTTTCTGGGAGCTGGTAGGTGTGTGTTCCTTCCTTCTCGTCGGATTCTGGTATCAGAAGCCGGAAGCGAAGGCGGCCGCCAAGAAAGCATTTATCGTGACGCGGATCGGGGACTTAGGGCTATTGATCGCCCTGTTGCTCCTGTTCTGGTACATGCCGGGTCACGCGCTAGACTTCACGGCTCTGCATAATGTGTTCGATACGCAGTCGGGCACGATATCGGAGGGAATTACCACTCTTATCGCCTTGTTGATCTTCCTTGGGGCAGTCGGTAAATCCGGTCAGTTTCCGTTACACGTATGGCTGCCCGATGCCATGGAAGGTCCTACTCCCATAAGCGCTCTCATCCACGCGGCGACGATGGTTGCGGCGGGCGTATTCCTCGTGGCGCGTACGTTCGATATTTTCGAAGCGTCTCAGGTTGCAATGACCACGGTAGCTATTATTGGAGCTTTCACCGCGATTTTCGCGGCTACGATCGGATTGGCGCAGAACGATATAAAGCGAATCCTCGCTTATTCGACGGTCAGCCAACTCGGCTATATGATGCTGGCCCTTGGAGTCGGATCGGTAACCGGGGCGATGTTCCACTTGTTTACCCATGCGTTCTTCAAAGCCTTGTTATTCCTTGGAGCGGGTAGCGTTATTCATAGCGTACATACTCAGGACATTCGCGAAATGGGCGGATTGGGCAAGAAAATGAAAATAACGGCCTGGACCTTCGGTCTCGGAGCTTTGGCCCTATCGGGTATTCCGCCTTTCTCCGGATTCTGGTCCAAAGACGCCATTCTGACGGCCGCGCTCGACGACCAGCCGATTCTGTTCATTGTAGGCGCTATTGCGGCTTTCTTCACCGCCTTGTATATGGCAAGGCTTTATTTCCTCGTCTTCATGGGCAAACCCCGCGAGGGACAGCATGCCAAGGAGTCGCCTTCGGTGATGACGATACCTCTAATCGTGCTCGCGATATTGGCTACGGTATCGGGATTCGTGGAAACTCCGTTTAACGGCTGGTTCGGACATTGGTTAACCGGAGACGAAACGGAGCACGGCGCGAGCGGCTTGGTGATGGTCGTATCCGCGGCAGTCGGATTGCTGGGGTTATATATCGGATGGCTTATGTACGTGAAGGGCTCGATAAGGCGTGACGCGGTGTCATCCCGTGCTCCCGGCTTGGTAACTTTGCTAGAGCGTAAATATTATATCGACGAGCTGTACCATTGGTTGTTCGTAAAACCCCTTCATGGGTTAGGTAAAGCGCTTGAATTATTCGACGAGTATGTCGTCGACGGCATCGTGCGCTTATCCGGTTATACCGTATCCGGCATCGGAAGGCTGAACTCCCGGCTGCAGAACGGCCAAGTGCAAGCCTACGCCCTTACGGCGCTAATCGGAATCGTGATTCTGATCCTCGCGATAGCCGGAAGGAGGTTCTGGTAATGCTGGATAACCTGCCGGTACTTTCGCTCATTACGTTTACGCCGCTTGCTGGAGCTCTCCTCGTCTTGTTGCTTCCCGGCGCTAGAACCAATTGGTTGCGGATAACGGCTATCATTTTTACCGTAATCCCGCTTCTGTTATCGCTGTGGTTATTTGCTTCTTATCAGCCTTCTCTAGGCGGAGGGGAATATGCGGAGCATTCGACATGGCTGCAGATTCCGTTGAATATCGAATTCTTCAATCCGGGCGAAGTAAGCACGCTACGGCTGGAATTCGACTACAACTTGGCGGTCGATGGTATATCGATGCCTATGGTGCTGCTGACTAGCATTATTTCCGTGATGTCGGTATTGGCCTCCGTGCATATTCGCAAACGGTGGAAAACTTATTATTTCCTCTTCTTGCTACTGCTTACCGGGATATACGGCGTCTTTCTCGCGAGGGATCTGATCCTGTTTTTCGTATTCTTCGAAGTGACTCTAATTCCGATGTTCTTCCTGATCGGCATCTGGGGGTATTACGATCGGGAGAAAGCCGCGACTAGGTTTCTGATTTACAACGGTTTAGGTTCCGCCGCCATGCTGCTCTCGTTCCTCATCATAATCGCGACGCTTGGGTTCAGCACGACGGACGGAATGAATTTGGCGTTCAGCGGAAATTACGACGTGCTTCTAAGCAACTTAGCGGATCCGAACGCGTTCGCGAATGTAGACTCGGCGAATTCCAGGTATTTAGGAATTTTTCTGTCTGATAACGCAAGATGGACGGCATTCGTGTTGCTGCTGATCGCTTTCGGCATCAAGATTCCGATTTTCCCGTTCCATACATGGATGCTGAAGGTGCATACCGAAGCTCCGCCGGCGGTTGTCATGATTCACTCCGGTATTTTGTTGAAAATGGGCGTCTACGGTTTAATAAGATTCGTGCTATTCCTATTTCCCGATCAAATGCACTCATGGGCGACAACCCTTGCGGTATTCGGGGTAATCAATATTCTGTACGGCGCGATACTTGCATGCGTTCAACGCGATTTCAAGCTCGTACTCGCTTACTCGAGCATCAGCCACATGGGAATCGTTCTGCTGGGCATTGCTTCCTTCGAGGAAGTCGGCTTGCAAGGCGCCATCTTTCAATCGGTTTCCCACGGCTTGATTTCCGCGTTGCTGTTCCTGATCGTCGGAAGTCTGTACGAAAGGACGAACACGACGCAGCTAAGCGAACTGGGAGGACTTGCCAAGACGCTACCTTTCATGTCAGGCATCCTGCTCATCGCGGGTCTTGCTTCGTTAGGGCTCCCGGGATTGTCGGGATTCGTGGGGGAATTCCTCTCTTTCATGGGATTGTTCGGTTCGATGAAAATATTGACCGCAATCGGAGTTCTGGGCATACTTTTCGCGGCCGTCTACGTGTTGCGAAGCATTCTTAACATGACGTACGGTCCGATGCCGGAAACCTTCGCGAACCTGAAGGATGCGCGTTTCGTCGAAGCGTTCCCGATGATTACGCTGGCCGCGTTTATCGTACTGTTAGGCGTTTACCCATCCATTTTGACGGACCTCATGCAGCATGGTTTCAACGGGTTGCTCGAACAAATACAGACGAGGATGGGGGGATAACATGGTATCTGTGCAGACTTTAACATGGAGCGACGCGTGGTACCTTGCCCCGGAAATCGTTTTGTCGGCGTTCGCCATTCTGCTTGCGTTATTGGATCTGATCCTTCCGAAGCGAGTCAATCGCAATATCATCGGCTGGTTAACGCTAGCGGGATTACTGGTTGCCGCAGCGTTCGTGGTCTCGCTAATGGTTTCATTGGGCGGATTGACCGATACGGATAGCGCGCCGAGCACGCACAGTCTGCTAGCTGGAAGCTATCGGATAGACGACTTCGGCAATTTATTGAAGCTGGTATTTTTGGGATCGGCGGCTTTCATCGTCTTCTTTTCCCTTGGAACGGTTCGGGACGAAGACGTGCCGATCAAAGCCGAGCTCTACTATCTTATTCTTCCCGCCGTTCTCGGGGCCATGGTCATGTCCTCTTCGGGAGATTTGATCACTCTGTTCGTCGGACTCGAATTGCTGAGCATCACTTCGTATATACTGGTGGCTACTCGCAAGAGAAGCCGACTGTCCAGCGAAGCCGCGTTCAAATACGTCGTTTCGGGCGGAGTCGCATCGGCTTTCATCCTGTATGGAATGTCCTTTCTGTACGGACTGACGGGTAGTACGAACGTCGGGGAAATCGCGCAACGACTCGGAACGGCCGTGGAAAGCGCGGAAGCTCTAGTATATATCAGCTTCTTCCTCATGATCGCGGGGTTTGCCGTCAAGCTGGCCTTGGCTCCGTTTCACGCTTGGGCTGCGGACGTGTACCAAGGAGCGCCGGCTCCGGTTACGGCATTTTTGGCGGTCGTCGCCAAAGGCGCCGCGTTCGCCATGCTGTATCGCATCATGATAAATACGGCATTCCTGATTCCGGGTACCGATAGCTTGATCTCCAAAGACGTCGTCTTAGGATTATCCGTCCTGGCCGCGGCGGCTATGATCGTAGGTACCGCAGGAGCATTAAGACAGCGCAACGTGAAAAGGCTGTTGGCTTTGTCGGGAGTTGCGAACGCGGGTATTCTGCTAACGCCGCTAACGCTGAATTTAACTCAAGTGCATGCTTCCATGTTCGCCGAGTTTTTATTTTTCCTAATAGCTTACGCCTTTATGAATATTGGAGCTTTCTCGGTGCTTACGATGGTATCGAAAGACGCGGGCAATGAAACGCTCTCCGGCTTCGCCGGTCTATACCACAGGGCTCCATGGACGGCCGTGGCGATGACGATCCTGCTGTGCTCGTTGGCAGGTCTCCCGGTTACCGGAGGATTCTTCGGAAAGCTGTTTATCCTGTTCGGAACGATACAGTCCCAAGTCTATTGGTTGGGCGCAATCCTGCTCGCGACGACGGTTGTATCCTATGCCGTATACTTCTCGCTAATCCGTCAGATGTACATGAGAAGCGGATCTACAGATTCAAGCTTGCGACTGACGTTACCGGCCGCGGTGACGATATGGGTATGCGCGATCGCAACGTTGGGGCTTGGCTTTTTCCCCGTCCCGATCTTGGAGGGAATTAAGGAAATTTTCGCGATTCCGACGGATTTGTTGTTCTTGCAAGGTTAAAGCCATTATTATTTAGAAAGGGCAGCCCTCAGATTAGCGGTTGAGGCTGCCCTTTCCGTATGTTTTGGAGTATGCCGAGTAAGAGTGACTAGTTTCGACGGATTGCGACCAAAGACCTGATTTTACCGATGAAAGAAGGGAAATGCTGTCGAAAACCGAAAGTATACATACATAAGTACCATGTAAAATAGCTTCGCCGTCCTTGTACGGAGGTAAATCGTATGTATAGAGCTATCAGATGAGTATAAAGAATTTAACTAGTCATACATCTGATATTGCGGAAAAAGGCGTGATTATGTGCTTAATTATTCAAAAGTAAGCCCAATCTCGCGCAAACCGGGTTTCCGAAGTTTGCGAGCATCTATTGTCATCCTAACGGCGTTTGCCTGTCTGACTACGGTGTCCGCACCTATAATCGCTCATCCGTCTAATCACTTCGGATCCTTTTATGCATCTAACGAAGTGAAGACCGCAGTGTATGCTCAAGCGATCGAGAGTCAGCCTACTGGCTTGGCACCCAGCTTAACGTCTCCCGTTCCTGCGTTCATGCGAATGATCGGAATACCGGATGCATGGGCATCCTTGGACGCCGATGTCACATCAACCATTGCAATCGTTGATACGGGGGTAGATATCAATCATCCCGAGTTAAAGCCTTATTTGCTCGAGGGAAAGAATTTGATCAACGAAAAGAAGCCGGCGCAGGACGACAACGGACATGGAACCGCGGTCGCGGGAATTATAGCCGCCGTCGCGAAGGCCGGAGAATCCTCGCCGGGGCTAGGGCGTTGGAAAGCGAAGCTGTTACCGGTGAAAGCGCTAGATCAATTCGGCTCCGGCAATGAGGAGAAGCTGACGCAAGGAATCCGATATGCCGTGGATCAGGGCGCGGATATCATCGTCTTATCGCTTGGTTTGAGGAGAGACGCTTCGGGGTTGCGGGAAGCCGTCGCATATGCCGAAGGCAAAGGAGTGCTCCTTATAGCCGCGAGCGGCAATGACGCGGCATTATTCGGAGAAAAGGCAGCCGTGCAATATCCGGCGGCTTATCCGACGGTCGTGGCGGTAGCGGGCTCCGACGGAGTTGATCCGATTTTCCAATCAACCACGGGACCGGAGAATGACGTCAGCGCTTCATGGAGTGTCCAGACGTTGGCTATTGGTGGCAGTGGAACGATCGAGATGGAGGGAACCTCCATGGGGGCTCCGCAGGTTGCGGCAATCGCAGCGATGCTCAAAGCCGTTCATCCCGACTGGAAGCCCGTGCGCCTTCGCGAAACTTTGAGACGTACCGCTCGGCTCGACGGAAATCAAAAGTGGAACGATCGAATGGGGTATGGGCTGGTATCGGCCGTGCAGGCGGTTGAAGCGGATTCGATTATCGATTGGCGCGAGCCCAATGATACGAGAACGAACGCGAGCGAATTTCCGTTGGGCAAGGAAGTGGCGGGAACCTGGCGGAGCGCATCCGATTCCGACTGGTTTACATTCGAAATACCCTATGACGGGGTATTTAGCGTTACGGGCGAAGAATCGAAGCTTTCCCTATATGGAGACTCCGGTATACTGAATCCGCTAGCGATTACCGAGCAGCCTTCTTCGGGAATGAATAAACAATGGCAGTTAAGCAAAGGTCGTTACTGGCTACAAGCGAATAAACCGACCAACTCCGGATCGACTTCGGACGGGTACAGGTTGGTTTCTCGGTTTACGATTAGTCCGGACGCTCGCGAGCCTAACAATAGTGCGGCTGCCGCTTATACGTTACCCGCTAGGGATCAGGAGTGGGTTGGAAATTTTCACGATCGGGGAGACTCGGATTGGACGGTGGTGACATTGCCTAAGCCGGGAATTCTGAGATTGTCGGTAACGACCGATACGACCAGAATCGATCCCGAAGTGCGAATTCAGCCTGCCGGAGGCGAGGAAATTATCGTGGACGAACGTGCCGACGGCGGCAACGAGCAGTGGAGCCTGAACAACGCCAAAGCCGGCAAATATTATTTTCGCATAGCCAATGCGGTATCGACCAATCCCGAACCGGTAATCGGGACGTATACCGCCTCTTTGGAATATATTACCCGGAAAGAAGATTTTTATGAGCCTAACGAAAACGCGCTAACGTCTACGCCGCTTTCGCCCGATAAAGTTTACAGTGGGTTAATGAATTCGAACAAAGATCAAGACTGGTACAGATTTACGATATCCGATAAACAACTCGTTAAATTGTCCGTAGGTCACATCCCGAATACGATGGCCATTCAAGTTGAATTGCGAAATAGGAAACTGCAAAGCCTAGGGAAATGGAGCAACGGCAACGGGCAGAGGACTTTGCTCGGGGAGAAATCATTGCCGCCAGGCACTTATTACCTGAAAATAACGTCGGACCGTTCCAATCAAAGCGAGACATACGGGCTGAGAGTTAAGTTTACCTCTTGAGCGAAAAGTTTCTTGAACGGGGAGGGGAGATAGGCAAGTGGGAGACGAGAACGAATTGTTCGCCATGGCTGGCTGGAATGGATTGTTCTCGCTATTCGTCACGTTGGGGTGCGTAGTCGTGGCATGGATCGTTCTGCAGGAATTGAATTTCGATAGGTTCGTGCGCAATCCGCGAAGTCCGCGGTCCAGAGTACTACAGTTGCTTGTGGCTGTTGCCCTGGGGTATTTAGTCGCCCGATTCGTGCTCGATTATTGGTCCTGGGTCGGGACGTTAAAATGGCTCTTCCGCACGGGATGATTTTTTTTCGAAAACGATGTGACGGAACGATCGGAATGGGTAATAATACTCCATACATCGATTGAGATCGTATAGAGGTCGAATAAAGTCGGAAAAAGGGGAATATCCCCAGAAAATGCCGCTTGTGCCAATCAAGAGCGAAGTGGTATGATAAAATTTGGGTTTTTCGGGGGGCGGGTAGTACACCTGCGACTCCGGAATGAATCTATAATGCGCGGAGGGAACCACCCATGAGCAAAATCATCGTCCGCGGCGGACGTACCCTATCGGGAACAGTCCGCGTGCACGGCGCTAAAAATTCCGTCCTTCCGATCCTGGCCGCCGCTTTATTAGCGGAAGAAGGATCCAGCGTCATTCATGACGTTCCCGCCCTGGACGATGTTAAGAACATCCTGCAAGTACTTGAGGCTTTGGGAGTAGACGCGCAGCAAGGCGACGGATTGGTCCGGTTACATGCCGAATCGCTGTCCTCATGCGAAGCGCCGTATGAGCTGGTAAGAAAAATGCGGGCTTCGTTCTTGGTTATGGGACCGTTATTGGCTCGTTTAGGCAAAGTCGTCATTTCGTTGCCTGGCGGTTGCGCCATTGGAACGCGTCCCATCGATCAGCATTTAAAAGGGTTCGAGGCAATGGGCGCGGAGATCGGATTCGGTCAAGGCTCCATTGAGGCCAGCGTAAACGGCAAATTGCGCGGCGCGAGAATTTATCTGGACATTGCCAGCGTAGGCGCTACCGAGAACATAATGATGGCGGCTACGACCGCAATCGGAACTACCGTTATCGAGAACGCGGCCAAAGAGCCTGAAATCGTCGATTTAGCTAATTTCTTGAACGCTATGGGTGCTAAAGTACGCGGTGCGGGTACTGGCGTTATTCGAATCGAAGGCGTAGAGAAGCTGCGCGGCACGGAACATCATGTCATTCCCGATCGTGTCGAAGCGGGTACTTATATGATTGCGGCTGCCATTACCGGCGGTGACGTATACGTCGAGGGAGCGATTCGAGACCATCTCGGTCCGATCGTCGCCAAGCTGGAGGAGATGGGCGTTGTCGTCGATTGCGACGAGAACGGCATTCGGGTCAAGGCTTTGAATCCGCTTCGCGCTGTAGACGTTAAGACATTGCCTTATCCGGGTTTCCCGACGGATATGCAAGCGCAGATGATGACCCTGCTGCTTGTCGCGGACGGAACCAGCATCGTGACGGAAACCGTATTCGAGAATCGGTTCATGCACGTGGATGAGTTGGTTAAGATGGGTGCGGAGATCAAGGTGGACGGTCGCACGGCGATCGTAACGGGCGGCACCAAGCTGTCGGGAGCCAGCGTATGCGCTACCGATCTAAGGGCTGGCGCGGCTCTTATATGCGCGGCTTTGATCGCGGACGGCAACACCGAGGTCGGCGGTATTCATCACATCGAACGCGGATACATGAATATCGTGGACAAATTGGCGGCGCTTGGCGCGGATATCTATCGCGCGCCGTCTCCGGAAGATATCCTCGAGGAGTCCGAGCAAGCTTCGCTTCAGCCGAAAGTCCTTCTTCAACAGATGGAACAGCGCGCGGCGGCAACCTCGGAAGTCATCATTCGCAATATTCAACCGACGCTTGCGTAATCGCGAAACAAGTTCTTATACTTAGACATTCATGAACGTTAACGTCCCTCGCCTTCGGGCTGGGGATTTTTTTTGCTGTCGGAAAGTAAAAAAATGAGGGGCTCCGTATACTTATCCGATAGAGTGAGACAAACATAAGAGAGGTATCCATTTCAATACGATGTATTTCAATCTATTTTTGAAACGAATTTAAGAATTAAGGTAGATAAAGATGTTTTTTATTCCTATAGGTCTCCGATTGTTCTATTTTTTTAATAAATACGATCAATAGCGATGTTCTTAATGCTACTTCGACTGCAAAAGCACTCAATAGCTCCAATAACGATGATTACCATTCTACTTGCCTTGAGTTCACCTTTGATAGCTAACTTTTGATCAAATCGTTCCGCAGAGCACACGCTTTATAACTCGAAGTGACGGGCGGCAAAGCCGTTTTTCTTGCATTTCTATTTTAAAGTCATTATAGCAAACATATGTTCTTATTGGAAGATGCGCGTTCTACCTTTTCCGACTCTCGCATATTTTGAAAGCATCGGTTTACCTCGCTCTATCGAGCATGATTCCGTGGCCGATATTCAACCGGAGGAGGTGGGCCGTGCGACGTCCATTTGGGATTCATATCGGGGCGGCTTTCGTCGTCGGCGTTCTATTATCGGCTGCGGCGTGGCTATCGTTACATCAAGCAGGCGCGGGAACTAGCATCGGTGAGGATTCCCTGAACTACGTATCTATTACTCAATCAGAGACGCGGGCAGAAGGCGAGCTGGATGGCCGACAGTCCGTGGAAGCCGATAAATCAAACGTTCATTCCGGAGAAAGAGAGAGTTCGGCGATAGGGAACAGATCAACGGGGAAATCGGAAACGAATGGCGAGCGATATAAGCAGCCCATGATAAAAGTGTTTTTAACGAAGAGCAATACCGTAGAGAGCGTACCTCTTGAAGCCTACGTCAAAGGGGTGATAGCCGCGGAAATGCCGCTAGATTTCGAAACGGAGGCTATGGAAGCCCAAGCGTTGGCCGCTCGTACCTATATCGTACGAAGGCTGTGGCTAAATGACCATTCCGGTATGACGGTTACAAACGCGGATGTAACGGATACGCAGGAGCATCAAGTATACCGATCGATTGCGGACATGCAAAAACTTCGACTAGAAGACGAAAGCGGCTGGAAGAAGATAGAGTCGGCCGTGAACGGGACGGTAGGAGAGATTATCGTCTACGGCGGAGAGCCGATCGAAGCTTTGTTTTTCTCCACGAGCAACGGCTATACCGAAAATTCCGAAAATGTGTTTCCGGCTAAAGTTCCCTACCTGCGCTCTGTGCCCAGTCCTTGGGACAAGGAATACTCTCCCAGGGCAAAGGAAACGATAGAAATGAGCTTAACCGATTTCTACGACAAGCTGGGAGTGGAGTTCCGGACTATCGGCAAGACTCTGACACCGAACAAGCAGTTGCGCGTCATAGAGTGGACGGACGGCCATCGGGTCGAGCGAATGATAGCCGGCGGTAAGACATTCACGGGTGAGCAGGTGCGAGATAAGCTGGGACTACGTTCCGCATCGTTCGATTGGAAGATTAGCGGCGATAAGATAAAGCTCGTCACCTATGGCAGCGGACACGGAGTAGGCATGAGCCAGTGGGGCGCGGAAGGAATGGCGAAGGCGGGCAAAACGGCCAGTCAAATCGTTGCATACTACTATTCGGGTACTCGCATCGAGGAAGTTTCAAAGCTTGCGGATCGCTCGGAAAATCGACTTTAAGTAGAGTGTCGCTATAAAAATTGTAATCTTTCAGACTAAACAGGTATAAAACCCCGTCACCTGGTAAGAATGGCTTACTGAGGTGATGATAATAATGAATGATGGAAACAACAAAACACCAAGAAAAATCGAAGAGTCTCACAAGACGGTTGCGGGAATGTCTCCCGCTGTCAGGCCTACCGGATGGAAAAAATTCCTTTCCAAGCGCTGGGTATTCCCTGCAGCTTACATGGCCGCGGCAGCAATTATCGTAACGATTCTCTGGCTTAATTCGGGGACGGATCCGAAAGATCCGCAAACAACCGTTACGACAGGAACAGAAAGCAAAGCCACGGAACAAGGGAATATGGACCCTGAAGCCGCGGCGGTTGGAGTTAACGGAGAAATCCTTCGTTGGCCGGTCGAGAAGATCGAAGACATGACGACGCTCGTTCCGTTCTATGACGCAACGGCGCCGGCTGAAGAACGCGAAGCTGCAATGGTCGAATTCAACGACACGTTCACGGCGCACATGGCAACGGACTTGGCGCGCAAAGACGCGGCATCGTTCGAAGTATTGGCGGCTCTAAGCGGTAAAGTAACGGTTGCGGGGCAAACTCCGACCAACGGTTACGAGGTTCAAATCGAGCATTCGAACGGTTTGGTCACCGTCTACCAAAGCTTGACGGATCTGAAGGTTCAAGTGGGAGACGAAGTAGAGCAAGGAGACTTGATCGCTTCGGCAGGCCAAAGCTCCGTAGAACCTCAAGAAGGCGTTCACGTGCACTTCGAAGTACGCAACAACGGGCTGTCCGTTAATCCGAGTACTTTGATTAAAACAGCTAAGTAAGAGACTTGAGAAAATATAGGGCGATTCTATTGCGGATACCGCGATAGAATCGCCCTATTTCTTTTGCCGCGCATTCTCGACAAGCACTATATTCATATGTCATAATTCTTACCATCGGTAGTAGCTCATCAGATTCCGTGGAAAGGTAGAGAACGATGAGGATTGTTGGAATATCGGAATTAGAGATCGGAGACGTGCTCGCCAGGCCGGTGCAAGGAAATAACGGCATCGTGATGCTAGAGGCAGGAACGAAACTAACAGAGCAATATATTCATAGATTGCGGGCGCTCAAGATCAAATTCGTCCATTTGACGGTTCCCTCTGCAACCGCAGGCTCAGAGCGAGTATTGAAGGGGCGGTCTTCGGAAGAGAACACTTGGATTCGCCCGGATATCGATAAATTGAAAAACGACGAGTATGCCCGTCGGGAAGCGGTTAAGCTCGTCGCCGAATTCGCGGACAGAAGCCTGATGCTGGAGAGAATCGCGCTTCCGTTCCCGGAAGGAAACTTTCGCGAACGGTTCCGCGATATTCTGCTGGAAATCACGTCGCAGCCGGCTTTGGCCGAAGAGCTCGGAGTTCTGATGCTCACGGATCGGATGTTGTTCGAACACGCGCTCAACGTTACCTTATGCTCGAGCGTAATCGGAACGGCGCAAAAGTTCGATAGCGCGAAGCTGTATGAGCTGTCGGTCGGGGCTATGTTCTGCGATATCGGAATGACCCGCTTGCCGACGGACTTCACCAAGGTTAACCGCGAGCTGAAAGAGAACGAGCTGACCGTCTTGCGCCAGCATACGAACGAAGGATATCGGGTACTGAAAGGGATGAAGGAGATCCCGCTCGCTTCCGCTCAATGCGCCTTGCTTCATCATGAGCGTTATAGCGGTTCGGGTTATCCGATGGGCGTGACGAACGCGAACATCCCGGAATTCGCGCAGATCGTCGGGCTTTCCGATGTGTACAACGCATTGGGATCCCCTCGCCACCATCGGAACGCGTACGGTCCGTCCGAAGCGATCGAATATTTATTCGCCTCGGGCAATTACGATTTCGAATGGGATCTTATCAAGTCTTTCTTGAATCTTGTCGTCATCTATCCGGTTTCGACGCTGGTTAAGTTAAGCAACGGACAGACGGCTTCCGTCATGGAAACGGCGAGCCGACCGCTTCAGCGCCCGATCGTGCAAGTACTGCGGGAAGCGGACGACAGCGTCGCGATCGTTCCGTATTTACTGGATTTGCAGCGGCATACGAATATCGTAATCGTCGGTAAAGCCGACAAATAGCAGGGCAGACATGTCCTAAAGACGGAAGGGAAATCCCCTTCCGTCTTTTTTATTAGGGCTAAAGATGCACCCGGAAGGCAGTTGGAACTATAAATTAGGTCATAAAAGGGACTTTCCTAGCTTGTCAGGCTTGGCAACCTAGAATAAGTGACCGCGCCCCTCATATACTGTACCAATCTATTTCAGCAGGGAGGCGGGAGCGTGCACGATTACATCAAGGAACGCACGATCAAGATTGGCCGAAGCATTGTGGAGACGCGCAATACGGTGCGTACGATAGCCAAAGAATTCGGCGTCTCCAAAAGTACGGTGCATAAAGACCTAACTGAACGGTTGCCGGAGATCAATCCGGATTTGGCCGACCAGGTAAAGCACATTCTTGAGTATCACAAGTCTATCCGGCACCTAAGAGGGGGGGAAGCGACCAAAATCAAGTATAAGAAGACGACAATCAAAAAACGGGAAGTTATGACAGTCGGAAAAGCATAATTTTGCGAATGATGTCGAAGGGAAAAGAAGGATTTCCCGCTTAAGCAGCGAATATTATACTATTACGATATCAGACATCATATTTGGTGAGGGATAATAGACGCATGTTTAGCAAAGACATCGGCATCGATTTGGGCACGGCTAACGTTTCCATTCACGTTAAAGGCAAGGGAGTCGTGCTCGACGAGCCCTCCGTTGTGGCTATTGAGAGCGATACCCGCAAGGTGCTTGCGGTCGGGGAAGAAGCCCATCGGATGGTGGGGCGGACGCCTGGCAATATTATTGCGATTCGTCCGCTCAGGGACGGCGTTATCGCCGACTTCGAAGTAACGGATATGATGCTTAAGGCATTCATTCAACGAGTAGGCGGCCGGAATTGGTACAGCCGTCCGCGCATTCTGATCTGCGCTCCGACGAACATAACGTCAGTGGAACAAAAAGCGATCCGCGAAGCGGCCGAGAGAAGCGGCGCCAAAGAAGTCTTCCTTGAGGAAGAAGCCAAGGCCGCGGCAATCGGCGCGGGAATGGATATATTCCAGCCGTACGGAAATATGGTAGTCGATATAGGCGGAGGTACGACGGATGTTGCCGTTCTATCCATGGGCGACGTCGTAACCGCCTCTTCTCTTAAAGTCGCGGGGGACAAGTTCGACGCCGCGATCATGAGATACATAAAGAATAAATATAAGCTGTTGATCGGCGAACGCACGAGCGAAGACATCAAGATCAAGATCGGAACCGTATACATGGGCGGCCGCCGCGAAGAGATGGATATTCGCGGACGCGACATGGTAACGGGATTGCCGCTCACGGTCACGATTCACTCCGACGAAGTTCGCGAAGCCCTATGGGAGCCGGTCATGTCAATCGTTGCATCCGCCAAATCGGTATTGGAACGCACGCCGCCGGAATTGTCCGCGGATATTATCGACCGCGGAGTTATTCTTACCGGCGGCGGCGCGTTGCTCGACGGGCTCGACGCGCTCTTGGCGGACGAGATCAAGGTACCCGTCCTCATCGCCGAAGATCCGATGCATTGCGTGGTTAAGGGAACGGGCATCATGCTCGACCATTTAGATAAAATGACTCGCAGATTAGGATAAATGTCACGGATTTAGCGTATATGAGGAGGCTGCACCATGTTAAGAGGTCTGTACACGGCCGCATCGGGGATGTTAGCTCAACAGCGACGTCACGATACGATTACGAATAATATCGCCAACCTCAATACACCGGGTTTTAAGAGCAGTAATGCGGTTACGCGTACTTTTCCCGAGATGCTGATCTCCGTCATGGGCGGAGCCAATCCGCCGCAAGGCAGCTTAGGCAAGCTAAGCTTAGGCGTATTCGCGGAAGAGAACCTGATGCAAATGAGCCAAGGCGATCTGCAGCAAACGTATCGCTCCCAAGATATGGCTCTTGTATCCGATATTCTGGTCGACGGAACTCCGTTCGACGCATCCGGCAAATATGTGAACGAGGACGGCGAAGTCAGCTACAAGCCTCAAGCCTTTTTCTCCGTATTGTCGGCCCAAGGAGAAGAAGAATACACGAGGGACGGAAGCTTCAAGACGGCGCCGGACGGGATGTTGCTCACTTCGGACGGGCTTCAGGTCGTCGGCACCGATGGACAACCTATCTTCGTGAACGTTTCGTGGGAACAAGTCGCCGTTTCGGGCGATGGCAGATTGTTGAGCGCAGTTGACGGATTACCGCTAGACGGTGCGCCTCAACTTCGTATCATGCGAGTGGACAATCCCAATCTCTTGATTCGTCAAGGCGACGGACGGTTCAGCTATGCGGGCGAACCTGCCGGGATCAGACAGATCGCAGCCGAAGAACGGGTTGATGTCCGGCAAGGATATCTGGAGCGTTCCAATGTGGATGCCGCCCAGGCATCGGTAGACTTGATGGCGGCGCTTCGCGCTTACGAGGCGAATCAGAAAGTGATTCAGGCTTACGACAGCAGTTTGCAGAAAACCGTTAACGATGTAGGTCGGGTATAATCGGACGAGAGAGCACCAGAAGGCCCGGCTGAATGCAAGATTCGATGTCGATTCAGCTTCCCGTATCACTCCGTGATCAAAAGTTGACTTATTGAACATCCTTATTAGGAGGAATGCCTAAGTGAATAACTCCATGATCACTGCGTCCGTCTCCATGGGCGCCCTTCAACAAAAGCTGGACATGCTTGCCGATAATGTCGCCAATTCCAATACCGTCGGTTATAAACGGAAAACCGCAGTGTTTGAAGATATCATGACTAGTCTTAACCCTCACGTGGAGGATTTTAATCAGCCCGGGAGACGGACTCCGCTCGGTTTCACGCAAGGATGGGGCGCGAGAATGACCTCCTTGCAAACGGACATGTCCCAAGGAGTTCTGCAACGGACGGACAATATGACGGACGTTGCGATTGAAGGCAACGCACTGTTCGAGGTACGCACCGACGGAGACATTAACGGAGCCAGGGCGTTTACCCGTCACGGCCCCTTTCAATTGATGCCCGACGCGAACGGAGACCGCATCTTGGTTACTAATTCGGGCCAGCAAGTCGTGGGAGATACGGGAGCGGGCGATGATTTCATCCGAGTTCCCGAAGGATATAACCTCACGATAGCTACGGATGGAACGATGACGGCCGTCGATAGCGCGGGAACCGACTCGATCAACCTGGGTAAACTGAAATTGGTGGAAGTAACCAATCCCGTGTTCTTACAAGCGTTGGCGGACAATTTGTTCGGAATTCCCGCGGACATTAACCCGGAGGACGTCGTTCGAGAGATTGCCCCTCTTCCTAACGGAGAGACCGGAATAGCCGTTCGGCAAGGTTACGTGGAGCAATCCAACGTGAATATGACCGACGAAATGACCGATTTGATGATCGTGCAACGCGCGTATCAACTAAGCTCAAGGGCTCTTTCCTCAAGCGAGCAAATGATGGGAATGGCGAATAACCTACGCGGTTGATAAGCGACGGCGGAGCGGTCAGTCCATGATTCTCCGCGCTGCGCGATGAAGGAGACGAATTCTTCATGACAGCTACCACCCGTTCGAACGAACCCGGCAAGCGTTCCTCCTCCGGAAGAATGATCGCGCGAGTCGTTTGGATGAGCATTAAATTGTTGATTATCCCTGTATTGTGCGTGGCGGCGCTAATCGTTGGTTTGGCGATCGGATATGTCGTACTCGGGGACAAGCCGCTGTCCGACGTGTTCGATTTCAACACATGGAAGCATATGTATGATCTCGTGTTCGCGGAGGGCGGCTGATGCCTGGCCTGCGCCTTGCAACCGGGACGGCAACTCCCCGGCTTCCGCGCTCGGGGAGTTTTCATTTGTAGGGGTGAGCGGTATAATAATGGGGAACTTTAGAGAAATGGGGGATGACCGGGAATGAACGTACCCAATATGTTGACCTCGTCCCGATTCGTGTTAATCCCCCTGTTTTTGGTTTTGTATTTAAACGATAAACCGATCGCCGCGTTGTGCACTTTGCTTGTTGCGGGAATTACGGATTTTCTGGACGGATTCATCGCCCGTCGGAGCGGACAGGTGACAGTCACCGGCAGTATGCTCGATCCCCTAGCGGACAAACTGATGATGTTATCCGTTATTTTGGCTTTGCTGATCAAGAGCGCCCTCCCGTTATTGGCATTCATCGTAATGGCTTTCAGGGAGACGGTCATGATTATAGCGTCGGCTATCTATCACTTCAGAGGTTTAAAAACCGTACCGGCCAACCTATTGGGAAAAGCGACTACGGTTATTTACTATGTTGCGATAACGTTGCTATTTCTCGATCAGCCGGGCGGAGTAACCGTGTTATGGATCGGGATTGCTTTATCTTTCGTTGCTTCGGTTATATATTTCATGAAATTCAAAAGTTTGAACCGGGCATCCTAAAGATATCGCGCAATTCAAGGCGTATCCACAAAAGAGCCCGCCGCCGGCTAGAGTCGGCGGGCGGCGGTTAGCTCTCTTATATCAACCTTAGCGACTGCAGCTCGCATCGGGGGTGATTGTATTATTTGCCGCCGGTTGAAGCCTTATGCACCTGCCGCGGTACCAAATCGCAACGACATGCGTTGCCTATCAATGGAGGAATTAATAATGTTGGACATCGTACAAATTCAGGAGCTGATTCCGCACCGCCCCCCTTTCTTGCTTATAGACCGAATACTTGAGCTTGAACCGGGAAAACGGGCGGTAGGGCTTAAGAACGTCACGATGAACGAACCCTTTTTCGTCGGACATTTTCCGGGATATCCCGTCATGCCCGGCGTACTGATCGTTGAAGCTCTCGCTCAAGTCGGAACGGTCGCCATGCTGGCACTGGAAGAAAACAGAGGCAAACTGGGCTTCTTCGCGGGCATCGACGAATTTAGGTTCCGCGGTCAAGTGAAGCCGGGAGATACGCTCATTCTGGAGCTCGAAGTGACGCGTTTGAAAGGGCCTATCGGCAAAGGGCGCGGAACGGCTCGAGTCGGCGACACGGTCGTTGCCGAAGGCGAGCTTATGTTTGCGTTGTCGGATCCGTCTAAAGCATAAAGCACAAAACATAGAGACAGGGAGAGATCAACCATGGCTATGAATCCGCAAAATCTATACGAGGCTTGGCTCAACGATCCCAGCATTGACGTACAAACGAAAGACGAATTACGGGGAATCGAGGGACAGCTAGGAGAAATCGAAGATCGATTCTATCGGGACCTGGAATTCGGAACAGGCGGTCTTCGCGGCGTCATGGGCGCGGGTACGAATCGAATGAACCGTTACGTCATCGGCAAGGCGACGCAAGGCTTCGCGAATTTCCTGCTCGGCGAGTCTTCTTCGCCTTCGGTCGTGATCGCTCATGATTCCCGTAGCAACTCCGACGTTTACTCTCTTGAAGCGGCATGCGTGCTTGCGGCGAACGGAATCCGTACTTACTTGTTCCGCTCGCTGCGTCCTACCCCGCAATTGTCTTTTGCCGTTCGGGATTTGAAGGCGACTGGCGGTATTGTCGTAACCGCAAGCCATAATCCTCCGGAATACAACGGTTATAAAGTCTATGGGGCGGACGGCGGACAATTGGTGCCTCATCAAGCCGAACAGGTCATCAATCAAATTCGTCTCGTAGAATCATTCGACCAGGTGAAAAGATTGACTCAAGCCGAAGCGGAAGCGCAAGGACTCCTTTGCTGGTTGAACGATGACGACGACGCTCGCTTCATCGATACTGTAGTTGCCCAGACCGTACAGCCCGAAATGCTGAAGAACGGAGCTGGCGCCGCTCTAGGCGTCGTATTCACGCCGCTTCACGGAGCAGGCAACATTCCGATTCAGCGGGTGCTCGAGCAAGCCGGATTCTCGAACGTGCGAGTCGTATGGGAGCAAGAGCAACCGAACGGAATGTTCCCGACTGTCAAATCGCCCAACCCGGAGGAGCAAGAAGCCTTCACTCTAGCCATTAAGCTGGCAAACGAAACCGATGCCGACATCATCGTCGGAACGGATCCGGATTGCGATCGGATGGGCGCTGTCGTGAAGAACGACAAAGGGGAATTCGTCGTCTTGACGGGCAATCAGTCCGGAGCGCTCATGGTCCATTATTTGCTATCGAATTTGCAAACTCAGGGTAAACTACCTTCTAACGGAGCCGTCATCAAGACGATCGTAACGAGCGAGATGGGGGCGGATATCGCTTCTTCGTTCGGTTGCGAGGTTTTCAGCACGCTGACGGGCTTCAAATATATCGGCGAGCTGATGACCAAATTCGAAGCCAGCGGCTCGCACGAGTTCTTGTTCGGATACGAGGAGAGCTACGGATATTTGACGGGTACATACGCCAGGGATAAGGACGCGGTCGTCGCTAGCCTCCTGATCTGCGAGGCGGCCGCCTACTACAAATCGCAAGGCAAAACTCTCTACGAAGTGCTGCTCGAATTGTATGCTAAACACGGTACTTATTTGGAAAAGCTGGAGTCTCGAACACTTAAAGGCAAGGACGGAGTCGAGCAAATCGGTTCGATCATGAACGATTGGCGGACAAACCCGCCTAAGGAAATCGCTAACGTCGCGGTATCCCGGTCGCTCGATTACGCGCAGGGGCTGGATGGATTGCCGGCGGAGAACGTCCTGAAGTTCATGCTTGCGGACGGTTCTTGGTTCTGCTTGCGGCCGTCGGGAACCGAGCCGAAGATCAAGGTTTATTTTGCGGTACGCGGCACGGGTTTGGATGAGGCAACGGCTTCCTTGAAGCAGCTCGTACAAGCCGTCATGGCACGTGTGGATTCGCTGGCATAGTAGAAATGAAGGAGTGACCGTTGTGCCCCAGTGGTTGAATACTTGGAACGCAAGACTGGCAAAATGGCTTTGGTGGGTCGTGCTTCTTGGCGTCGTGGCGGCTCTGCCCGTGATGTACGCAAGAGTGCAGACGGAATCCTCGGCGGACGAAGTCGCCATCGTGATGGATTACCGCGATTTGTTGCAGGTCGGGAATACGCAAGCGAATCCGGAGGCGTTCGTCCAGGAGAAGTTAAAGCAGCTTAAAGACGCGGGCGTTAACGGCATGGCCGTATTCGAGAGCACTCTCGAAGAATTGTCCTGGGCAGGCGAGATTAACGTTTACAACGCGTCTCAGGCTGCGCTGCTAGAAGGAAAAATATCCTCTCCGCAGGATAATGGCACGTACGTCATCTTCAATAAGCCGGAGCACGAGCAGACGCTTCGTCCGATTATTGAATGGGCTTTCCGCCATCATGGCGCCGAGGTAACGAATTGGTCGATTAATGACCGTTCAGGACTGAGGTTGAACATGGGTTATGACGATGCCTACATTCGTGCGATGCAACCGAATCCGATCGCGATGAAAGCGCTGAAGGATGCCGGGTTTATGATCGTTCCGCGCTTGTCGGACCGCTTCGAGCGGTTCGATCCCAAAGAAGTGGACAAGTGGCTGCAATCGTTCCAAGAGCTGGGCGTTACGCGCGTTCTCTTCGATGGAGAAGCCGTCACGGGCTTCGGCAAAGGGCTCAAGTTCGGCGGAGTGCGGACGTTCGCCAGCGAACTCGAGAAGTACGGGATCGGCGTCGGTATTTTCGAGAATTTGAAAATCCCCCAAAAAGGGATGGCCAGCTTAGCCAATATTCTCAAGTACGATGCCATTCGCGCGCATTCCGTAGGCGAAGCGGAAATGACCGTCATCAAGAAGCCGGTACTCGAGGATCGTCTCGTATTGGGCGTCAAAGACCGCAACATCCGCTTGCTCTATCTGAACGCGGCGGCGGTTAGGGATTCGACGAAAGGCCAAGTCACGTACCCGTTCGACAATATCATCGACGTGCTCCAAGGGGACGAAGATTCCGTAGGCGTCGTGAAGCAGCTGAAGGATTTCGGATTCGAGATCGGGGAACCGAAAGCGTTCGAGGTACACAAGGCTCCGCAGGAAATGTTATTGAGAGGGTTAGCGGCACTGGGGGCAATCGCGTTGATCGCGTTGACCTTCGGACTGTTCATCCCGTCGCTGCTGCTGCCAGCGCTTGTCATTGGAGGGATCGGCGGAGCGGGACTATACGTTCTTAGCTCTACTTTAATGGTACAAGCTTTGGTGCTGTTCGCGGCCGTCGCCGCTCCTACCGCGTCTGTCGTTCTGCTGATTAAACGAATCAGAGTACTGAGGGAAAGCTCGGAAGGACACCCGATCTCGGGTATACGGAGATTAGGTGGAGCAATCTTGCTCCTGGTCAGGACGACGATTTTGTCGCTTGCGGCTGTTCCTTTCATCGTGGCTCTTCTCAATCATGTTTCGTATAGCTTAGTGTTGCAACAATTCCGCGGCGTCAGCTTGCTTCACCTCTTGCCGATCGCTTTGGTGGCGCTCTACGTATTCTTATACGGATCCGGCGATACCGTGCTGGGCAACGCGCGCAGAATTCTATCCATGCCGCTGACGGTTCTCTGGATCGTAGGCATCGGAATTCTCGGTGCGGCCGGTATGTACTATTTAACGAGAACGGGAAATTCCGGCCAAGTGTCGGGAATTGAGATGCAATTCCGTTCGATTCTGGAAAATACGTTCGGCGTTCGTCCCCGCACGAAGGAATTTTTGTTGGGACATCCGCTGTTCTTCGCCGGAATTTTCTTGGCGCTTCGGTATCGTTGGGGGATGGTGCTCCTTATCGCGGGAACGATCGCGCAGCTCTCGATGGTCGACACGTTCGCTCACATCCATACGCCGCTTCTGTTGTCCATTATCCGTATTTTCCTCGGACTCGGCATCGGCGTCCTGATCGGACTCGTCATCATCGTCGCCTGGCAGATCGCCGAGAAAATCTGGACGAAATGGTTCCGGAGCTCGGGGCAGGCGGTCTAAAACAAACAAATCTATCCCCTTCGCTCAGGATTCCGGAAGCGGCGAGGGGGATTTGGTTTGGCGGTAGGCTTGGTTGAGGGAAGTTGCGGGCAGGTGTTGATGGGGACAGCAAGGTGGAATGAGTGACTGAGTGACTGAGTGAATAGTATCAATACTAAGTGATGGCGTAGCGTTATTTTATATAGTACGGAAATATTATTGCGAATAAGATGATGCGGTAACGTTAATACGATTGAATGGTTGTGCTCATGGAACTCGTATAGCGAATAGAGCGATGACGTAGCGTTATAGCGAAATATTTTGTGCGGAAACGTTAAATAAGATGTTGGGACAACTTTATTTTGATAGTGTTTGGGATTATTGCGCTTGTTATCGAATGATTTATAATGAAGCGAAACTTTTGCGAGATTGAATTTGAAGGTAATTTGTAGGAGACGCCGTGTTTGAGCATCCTACGATATACATATAGTCGATTGGGGCGGAGAGACATCGGACAGCGTGGAGAAGAATTAGCGACGAACGGGCGGAAAAGGTACCGATTGGTTCTATCGGGTTATTACGGCTTTCGCAATAGCGGTGATGAAGCGGTACTTAAAAGCATACTGACGGCATTGGCGGAAGCGGCGAACGATGCGGGAATCGTCGTCGAGCCGGTCGTGCTCTCCGGCGATCCGGAGTGGACGACAAAGCAATACGGCGTTGAAGCCGTAAATCGCACGAAGCTGGGAGAAGTACGCCGCGCGCTGAAAAATAGCGACGGATTGATCAGTGGCGGGGGGAGTTTGCTGCAGGATGCGACGGGACTGGGCTCCATTCCGTATTATCTAGGGATCATGGCAATCGCGCGCTGGTGCGGCAAACCGACCTTCGTATACGCCCAGGGAATCGGACCGGTTAACCGGAAGGTATTTCAGCCTTTCATCGCGCGCGCTTTTAAGCGATCCGCCTACGTGTCTGTGCGAGATGAGGAATCCGCAACGCTGTTGAGACGTTACGGGGTTCCGCCGGTCAAGATCGAAGTGGTTCCGGATCCCGTTATGGGGTTGCCGGCGGGATTGGATGTCGGTGAAGAGAGTGGGAAGCTTGAGGGAGTGCTTGGGGGAGCCCAATCAGGAGCGAGTATAAGCGAGACGAAGAGTGGGAGTGTAAATGAATCATCGGTAGAGAGTGTCGGCGATAGCGCCGCCGACGGGGAGGACACGCGCCCCTTGGTTGGCGTGTCCGTCAGGTTCTGGCGCAGCGACCGCGCGGATCTCGACCGCGCGGCTGCGGCGCTTGAAGCGCTGGCCGGACGCCATGCCGTCCGGCTGCGCTTCCTGCCGTTCCATCGCGGTGCGGACGAGGATGCGTCGCGCTACGTGATGGAACGGCTAGCGGGCTCCGGGGTCGCAGCGGAGCTGGCCCCGGCGCACGATGACCCGCAGCTGATGCTGCGGGAGGTCGGCCGATGCGCGCTGCTCATCGGGATGCGGTTGCATTCGCTGATCTATGCAGCGAATCGGAACGTGCCTCTGCTTGGGCTGTCGTACGACCCCAAGATCGATCAATTCGTGCAACGTCTCGGCCAGCGCGCCGTCGGCACGACGGAAGCCTTGGATCCCGATTTCGTCGCCGAGAGTGCCGCGGAAATTCTAAGGGATCCATCCGAGTGGCATCGGTCCTGCGACGAGGCGATTCGACGCCTGAAACAGGATGCCGCGCGTCCTTCGCAACAAATTATCGATTTCATACGTAATTAGTATTGGAAGCTGTCAACATTCGCCATAAACTCACTATTTTCACATTCGTACATTAAGAAAACCGCAGAAACGATGAAAAACGTCTCATTATAATAAACAGGCGGAGGCTATTGAGCTAAGCTATGAAGTAAGCCTTCCGCTGAATGTTCGCAATTAAACGACATCTGGAGAGTGACCGCGATTGAATCCCAAGCCGAAGCCGTATCCAACGGTTTCCCTTTACGGAATACCCTTTTCCAAAATGAATATGAAAGAAACCGTGAACTATCTCAAGCACGTCATTGAAACGCGCCGTCCGCATCGCGTCATTACCGGTAATCCCATCATGCTTATGGTCGGATTGGACAACCCTTCCTTCCATCATACGTTGTCGACGGCGGACCTCGTCGTTCCGGACGGAGCGGGCGTCGTATGGGCGGCGCGTCGGCTTAAGCAGCCGGTTCAGGAGCGGGTTGCGGGCTTCGATCTCATGCACGAGCTGCTGGAAGAGGGCGAACGGCATCAGTGGAGCGCGTATTTGCTTGGTGCGTCCGCGGATATCATACAAACAGCATATGAGAAATTGAGCAAACAATACCCTGGCGTGCGTTTCGTCGGGTACCGGGATGGTTATTTTACCGATAGGGACGATGGAGAGGTCGTTGCCGGCATCAGGGAGGCTAATCCGGATCTGTTGTTCGTGGCCCGTTCCACGATGAATCAGGAGCCTTGGATCGAGAAATACCAATCCGTGCTCGGAGTTCCGGTCGTCATGGGCGTCGGAGGCAGCTTCGACGTCATTTCCGGCAAGCTGAAGCGCGCCCCGGCATTGTTCCGGAAGATGGGGATGGAGTGGTTTTACCGATTGCTGCAAGAGCCTACCCGTTTCAAAAGAATGCTGGTATTGCCCCGATTTGCGCTCAAAGTGATTAAAGACGGAGATAAAGTCCTGAAACACAACAAACAAACGTGAAAACTTTCATGAAAATGATCTAAATCGTGAAAAACGGCGGAAAACGACTGAATGTTCACCTTGTTGAATTCCTTGTGACGGGAGTATAATTCATTCCGGTACAGAAAAAGGGGAGTTGTAAATGGTGTCGGGTTGGATGATCGGAATTTTAATCATATCCTTTATCGTGGCAACGGGTCTTGCGCTCGTACTTACGCCGCTAGTTAAGAAGCTCGCGATCCGCATCGGCGCGATCGACGTGCCTAACCAACGTAAAGTTCATACGAGAATTATGCCCCGTCTGGGCGGCGTAGCGATCTATGCGGCGTTCACTGCGGGATTATTGCTTATATTGCCTTTCGTGCCGGAAGGCACGCTTAGCGCGTACGACCGCAATCTTATCAGCGCGATGCTTGTAGGCGGTACTTTAATCGTATTGCTCGGAGCGCTTGACGATAAGTTCGATTTATCGGCGAAGCTGAAGTTGCTGGTACAGATCGGCGCGGCGTGTATCGTCGTTTTCGGCTTTGATATTAAGATCAACTTACTGAACATTCCATTCGGCTCCGCAATGCAACCGCTTGGCGAATGGCTAAGCATTCCGCTCACGATCTTCTGGATCGTCGGCGTGACCAACGCGATTAACTTAATCGATGGTTTGGATGGTTTAGCAGCCGGGGTTTCCGGTATCGCGGTCGCAACCATTCTCGTTATGGGTATTATTATGGGCAACACGACGGTTATTTTGCTATCGGCGGTATTGCTCGGCGGCATTATAGGATTCTTGTTCTTCAATTTCCATCCCGCGAAAATATTCATGGGGGACTCGGGCTCGCTATTCCTCGGTTTCGCCTTGGCTATGCTGTCCATGCTCGGGTTTAAGCAAATTACGATCGTTTCCTTCGTTACGCCGTTACTCATCATCGGCGTTCCACTGTCGGATACTTTCTTCGCCATCGTTCGCCGGTGGGTTCAGAAGAAACCGATCTTCGCTCCTGACAAAGGCCATCTGCATCACTGCTTGCAACAGCTGGGTTTCAGCCATCGCAAAACGGTGCTGATCATCTACGGAATCGCGACATTCTTCGGTACGTGCGCGATCGTTCAGTCTGCCGTATCTAGCTCCGGATTAGGGAATTGGATAACCTTTATCGTTATCTGCGCACTGGTGTTCTTGTTACAGATCGGCGCGGAATTGATCGGAATCGTCGACCAGACCCGTCGTCCGGTCCTCGACCTTCTGGCGAGAATTCGCATGAAGCCTCAGACTCAATCCCGGGGGAAATAACGGTACTTATTATTAATAAATTCTAATGACAATAATAAATCCCCGTTCTCATTTGAGAATCGGGGATTTTTTTATTGATTTCGCCTAAATAATCCTCCCTTCCCGTCCGATAACAGAGGTACACCCTTAATGCCGGGAAGACACGTAAGGAGGAAATTATTGTGTTTAGAAAACTCAGTGCCGTATTTCTCATGGTCGCGCTGTTGCTTCAACTGTTTCCAGCCCAACCACCAGTAGCGAACGCGGCCGTCGGTAATGGCAGCTTCATTTTCCCAAGCGAGAGCTCTGACCCCACCTCATACCGCATTACGACGGATGCGCGGGTGACTCTTCAAGGATCCATTAACAATGTCAATGCATCAACCATTTCTTACAGTATTCATCAGATCATCGATGATAAGGGAGATACCGATCCGACGAATGATATAATCGGAACGTCTAAGCTGGATCAAACCAGCAATGTCTATAATGAAGGCAATGCGATCACCATATTTAATATCGAGCTTTTCCCAGGTAAGAACAAGATTACGTTTAAAGGTCTCCAAGGGGGGGGCGAAGTCTCTGATTCCTTCTATATCGATTATAGGAACGGACCCGTGTTCTACAACTTGCTGGCTCAGATCGACGGACAGGCATTCCCTGTCAATGAAAGCAAAACGACTGTTGTTTACTCCAATGCCTCCAAGGGTCGGAGCACTTACGATATCAGCCTCACCGGTAACGCCCCGAATGCCCAGAACGTAACGATTATCGTAAATGGCAACAGTAAGACCTATAACGTTAATCCAAGTAACAATAACAGCTTCGTAGCATCCCCTGTGAACTTGAAGAAAGGGAAAAACCTCGTGACGATCCGAGTGAAGAATAATTCACAGACACTCGAAACCACGCGCGAGATTGCTTTCTATAATGGCAGCGTTACGTATTACGACGTTAACATTACAGAAGGCACGGCGGTCGGTTCTCCGTTGGAATATTACCCCAACTATAATTTCTCTACCATAGGTAATGTTAAGGTTACGGGAAGCGTTATTGTTCCGAATTCGGAGTACGCGGATGTAATCGCCGGACCGATCCTTCCCCATCCCGATCCCTCATGGCCCGCTGCGACACCCGACACGTTGGGCTCTAAGCGCGTTAAGGTAAATTATTCGATGGCTGGAACAAGCGTTTCAGGTTCCGTATATGCAACCGTTGATTCTACAACATCAAAGACGGATAAATTCTTTATCTATTCCTTTACTTTAGATAACACTGCTATAACTCCCACTGGAGGGTTTGAAGAGGATAAACTATACAATCTCCAATTGTTGTCGGACAATGAAGTGAATAAACACTTGAATGTTACGCCTGTTCAAGAAGGAACCAGCAGTCTTGGATTTACTTTGCAAAATGGAACAAAGCCTTTTATTTACGAGGTCAATTACCTCCAATCTTACAACGGCACGAACTATGAGAACATCACTGGCGGAGCCCTTGAAGGTTCCAATATTTTCTCTATGCCATTCGCGGTTGAAGTTTTGATTGGCAATCCGCTCGCTACGTATTCTAATACCGATAATCTCATATCCATCCCAAGCATTAAGGATATTGCAGGGAAAACATACTTGGAAGATGATACTTCTGTTCCATATGTGTACAAAAGAGTAAATAGTAAGCCAACTGATATAACTACCGTTACTAAGATGGTAAACGGAGTAACAAAATCCTTTTACCGCGTTGTATATGAACTTTCGAAGATGCCGGTAACGGGCACGCAGACTCTAAATTTTAAGATGAAGGCTGCTGCAGCTTCGAGCGCAATAAAACCTATAAAGGTAAACTTGTTGTATGGTCCATTCGTTAATTATGATAAAGCTGTAGATGGCATGGTCATCAATGTAGATACGACAATAGACCCGGGCCTTCAGGCAACAGAGGTTATGACGACAAAATTAGGCGATTTAGCGGGTTCATTCAAAAACATCGCAAATACGAGCAAAATTAGATATGCGCCTGTTCCAGCAGCCGGAGCTGTTCCTGCTCAGAATCAAACTGTGTTTATGTACATCAATAACTCGCTTGTTCCTTTAATTCAAGGAACGGCAGTCAGTGACTTTAAGTTAAATTTAAGTACAGGTGCAACAGGAACTCCTCCGGGAACTATGAGCTTGACGGATATTTACAACAAGTTCTATTCCGGAGAGAATCAGATCAGAATCGTATATCAGACGGAAACGGACTATTATGAGAAGGTAATCAAAGTAAGTTTGGTTCCTACGAATCTACCCGTCATTCCTGCGCCAGGTACATCCGGCGTTTTCCCTTACGGAACGCAATACAAGGATGTTCCTCTGGCGAATGATCCGAACTTCCCGATTCGAGGCAGCATCTACTCAACGACTCTTTCAGAGATGAACATTTTCGGGACTTTTGACTTCTTGGATCTCGGAACGGATATGGTAAATGTAACTCCCAAGGTAAATACCATGCGTGCAGGGACGGCGGCTAATTATATATTGAAAGTGACTACGCCTGGAGCCGCAGATCAGCGTTGGAGTCTAAATGATTCCTTTCAATTGATTAAAGAAGGAAAAGTTATTGCAACAATTCCTGCTTCATCCTCACCAACAACACCAGCCGCTACTAACTTAACGGTACAATATAACTTAGATTCGCAATCTTTCTCATTCATTATGCAAGGTGAGAAGCTAAATGCCGACGGTAGTTCCAAAATATATAATTTCTTCGTCTACAACAGCGGCGAGACAGGCCCTCGGGCAAGCTATAGGTTAGAAGTCGATCCGACGGCTATACCTTACAGCGTACTTCGCCCTATTCTGCCGGAGAAGAATACCGTAAATCAGAACTTTATCGAAGTCGTCATTGAAGCACCGGGCGCTGAGAAAGTCCTTATCAAAGGCGGGGACATCAAATCGACCGAAATGGAGAAAATCGATTTCGATAGCGATAATAATGGAACAATCGATTATCCGAATGCATACCGAACATTCGTCACCGGTCTTAAACCGGGTAAAGTCAATGAGATTGAATTAACAATCTCGAACGGTACAGATGTAACAAAAGACAGTATAGAGATTAAATATGTACCTGCGAATATTCCAGGCGCTGCTTTCTTGGAGACAATGAAATCTAGCCACAAGCAATTTGACAGCAGTTTAACTTTAACTTTCCCTAAAGGAACGACTTTATTAAGAACGGATTATAATGTACCGCAGAACCTGAAAAATCAGATTTTCGACGGGCATCAACTAATGTTCGCTATCGCGAATCCCGAAGATGGAGTCGTTGACCGTCATGAGTACGAAACTCTTCCGGCGAACTTCGATTTGATTTTACAGAGTTTCGGAACGAGATTTAACGTATCATATCCGACTCATTTCATTAAGTCTAGTCCGGTATTCTGGATTGATGCAGGACTTGCTGATGATCCGTCAACGACGGCCTATGATCCTTTGAAAATGGGAGTAGATCCATATCAATTCCCAGGCGCGAAGGGTCCGGATGGAACGGATATCCCTACCTATGACAATCGTCCGGACAACCGCGAACTTGTCGCATCAAAGATTGGTACTCTTGAATTGAAGTATGATCCCAATATGCGGGATACGGTCGGTACGATTATGACAGTGCTTCGTTACGACGTGAAGGGCAAGTACTGGGAGAACATAGGCGGAGTCGTAGATACGAAAAAGCACACAGTTAAAGTGCCTTTCTCGCAGTTCGGTTATTACGTCGTAAGTAAGATGGTGTACTCGTACTTCGATATCACGCAGCATCCATATGGGAAAAATTTTTTAGAAGCGATTTACGCAAAAGGAATAATGAATCCAGTAAGCTTTGATCAGTTCGGAGCAGATATCTTCACATCACGCGGTGAGTTTGCTCGAATGATGGTTAAAGCGATCAATCTTCCATTAAACTACGAATTGAGCAAATCGCATTTCGATGATGTTCCGTATACCATTAACCCGGATGGGTTATGGGATTTCCGGTATGTAGAGACTGCGGCTCGACAAGGGCTAATCAAGGGAACAACGCCTCGGTCGTTCGAACCGAATGCTTCTCTATCAAGAGAACAAGCGGCAGTCATCATCGCCCGTACATTAAACTTGAAGCTTGATACCGATGTCACCAAGATCGACAAGGATTTGCAAAAACAATTCAAAGATTACGCGCAAATCGATTATTATGCTCGGGCATCCGTGCTTGCGGTGGCTAAGAAAGGATTTATCTTAGGCTCGCCAGTAGATACTACGGATCCAAAGAAGGGTTCAGTTTTTGAACCTAAATCCAGCTTGCTTCGTTCCGATTCGGCTATTATCACGGCTAGGTTGCTTGCAGATCAGAAGCGCTTGCCCAAGATTAGCTAATTAAGTCCAAGAACAAGCATCTTCTCCCATATCTGCATGGGAAAGGTGCTTGTTCTATTTAATGCTTCAACTTGGTTCTATAGGAAATGTTTTACCAATGACGAACACTCAAGTCCAAGCTATACTAAAGTAGCGATATGCCCTTACATATGCCTTTACATCAAGGCAAAGGTTCAGTCGTGGAGTAAAAGGTTAAAAAAAGTTAGAGTAAAATGAGCAATAACCGCAACTTTTCATAACGCCGTGCGTTTAACATGTTGAGTCTTGCAAGAGGGACTCGGAAACAGAACTTCTAGTTTCTCTATCAAAATCTTCTTTACGCTATACAAGCGCCTCATGTATAATGGGGAAAGTGGCATATTTTACCCTGCCCAATTTGCGCTTGGATTCGATTCTATTCTACCGATTACAAGTTTCTGCGACATGATCTACCACAATAGACATGACGACAGACATCAATTATAGACAATGCTCTACTCAAGGAAGGGGGTGAAACACCGATGAGAGATTCGAGCTATAATTCTTACACACAAACAAAACAGATACATTCTCGAGGAGGAGAAAAAAAGGTTATGAAAAAAAGTTTATCCCTTTTACTCACATTTGCTCTAGTGTTCGGCCTGTTCGCCAACATGGCGGCTGCTGCTGAAACTCCAGCTAGCGCAGGCAAGTTGCTGCAAGACGCTGGTGTCATTAAAGGTAGCCCGTCCGGAGATCTTCTTCCAGACGCTACATGGAAACGTCAAGACCTTGCAGTTCTTCTTTCCCGCCTTCTTGGCGTAGAAAAAGAAGCTGCTGCTACTGTTAAGTCCCACACTTACAAAGACGTTCGCGGAACGTTCTACAACGGTTACCTTTCTTGGGCTTTGACTAACAAGTACCTTGAAGGTGCTTCCGCAACTAGCTTTGGTTTCGACCAATTGCTGAACAACCAATCGTTTGCTGCAGTAGTATTGCGCGCACTTGGCGTTGATACAACTGGCGCTAACTACGACAAAACTCCTGAACTTGCTGTAAAAGCTGGAATCCTTCCAGAAAGCACAGTATGGACAGCGCCTGCTAAACGCGGCGAAACTTATGTTGCTTTGGTAGCTGCTCTGAACGCAGAAGTTAGCCCTGGTGTAACACTGGGTAACAAACTTGGCCTTAAAGGCTGGGAAGTAACTGCTGCAACTGCAATTTCTTCCGTAACTGCAACTGGCGCTAAAAAATTGACAGTAGCTTTCAATGGTACTGTTGATACTGCAAAAGTAAAAATCTCGGTTTGGAATGGCGCTAACGAAGTTAACTCCAAATCCGTAACTTTCTCCGCTGACAAGAAATCCGCTGTAGTTGAGTTCGCAAACAACTTGCTTGCAGCTGAGTACACTGTCAAAGTTGAAGGCGTAGCTACTGCTGCTCTTGAAGCTAAAGTGAAAGTTGAAGCTTCCAAAGTAGTTAAAATCGAGTTCCCGTCCGACAAATTGGTTATTGACAGAAACAACCCGCTGAAAGGTTCTATCGCTTATAAAGTATTGAACCAATACGGTGAAGATGTATCTTCGAGTAATGCCGTTCAAGTTACCAGCAGCAAAACTACTGGTTCTGTAACTGAGAACGATGGCAAAATCGAAGTAACAAGCGCTAGCGCATTAGTTCTTGATGAAAAAGTACAAATAACTGCTCTTCATTCCGGAACTAGCACATTCGCTTCCGTTACTGCCGCTGTTGCTCTTCCAAGCCGTATCAGCAAAATCGATATCGTAAGCTTGGTAGGACCAGAAGGTAAAGTGCTTGAGCAAACTTCCTCTGTTACTGATTTCAAATTGCTTCTTGATCTGCAAGACCAATATGGTAACTCCGTAACTGATGTAACCTACTGGGCTACTGACGTTGCTACAAGCGTTCAAGGAACATCGGTAACTTTCGGTACTCCTGCTAAAGATTCTAATGACGGCAAAGTTTACTTGCCAATTACTGCAATCTCCAATGTAATTGCTGGTACAACTACTTTGAACATTCTTTCGATCACTTCCGGAAACAAAGACAGCTTTGATGTCGTTGTTAAAGAAGCGGTAAAAGTTGATTCCCTATCTTTGACTGCACCATCGGTTGCTCCTAAAGGCGAAACGGTTTCCATTCCGTTCACAGCTCTTGATCAATTCGGCAATGCGGTTAAACATCCATCCGGTCTTACATTGACTGCTAACGGCGCTGGCGCTGGCGGCGTTGGTGTACCAGTAACATGGGACAAAAACGTAGCAAAAGACACAACTGCTTTGAATGTTGCAATCAGCGAAACTGCTGGTAGCACGATCGTTATCACTGGCGTTACTTCTACTGGTAAATTCGTACAGCTTTCTTTCAACACTGTTGATAAAGCAGTACCAACAACTGTAGGTAGCGTTAAAGGAATTGATGCTCTTCTAGTTGGTGCTACTAAAAAAGTAACTGCTGCTGACAATGTAGTAGTTAAAGATCAATACGGTCGTGATGTTACTGACCTTACTGGTTACTCCATTAAAGTAGCTACATCCGGTAATGCTGTTACAACAACTGATGCTAGCTTGCCTGCTACTTTCACGGCTGGCACAAGCAAAGGCACTACTACTGTTACACTGTCCTTGGTTAAGCTGAACACGGCAGCAACAACAGACGATGTTGAAGTTGCTAATAGCGCACTTACTTTCAACTTGAAAGCTGTTGCTAAATCCGAGATCACTTCTTACGAAGCAACGATCGGCGGCACTCTTCTTGACAATGGCACTCCTGCTACCTACGGCAAAGAAGTGAAAGTTACAGGCGTTCTAGCTGATGGCACTAAAGTTACTATCCCTTATGCAGGCGGCGATAACTACAAAGTTAACCCATCTGTTAATACTGTAACTTATAATGTTGACGCTGATGGAGCTGTTAAAGCGTACGCTGTAGGATTCTTCCCTGCTGCTGACACGAACAAAGACGGCGATGCTGCGATTGTTGTCACTGCAATTGGTGATACCAATACTCAAATCATAACTGTCCCAGTTAAGGTTTCCAATAAAGCATCCGTACCAACAACTCTTGAAGTTGTTAATAACGGAATTGCTGAAAAAATCGATACTAACTATGTAGCAGTATCCGCAACGGCTATTCATGCTGCTGGCGGTCTTGCTAAACTAGTTGATGAAGCTGTTAAAGCTGTTGACCAATATGGTGTTGAGTTGAAAGATGGTACTGAGCCTGCGTATAGCAACTACGCGACTAACCTTCCTTCAAATCAAAACCTTGGCAACATCGAAATTGGAAAAACATTTACTGTAAGTGCAGTTACACCAAACGGTGTAGCAGTCAGCTTCAAAGTAATCGTTAAAGCTTAATAATTATCAGGCATTAATCGAAAGAAGCCGAACTTTGTTCGGCTTCTTTTGTTTTTATAGAAACTTTTATCCTCTAAAAAGCGTTATATATGTTATAGATCTTCAAGGAGGTAAAGGCATGTTGTTACTACGAAAGAGTAAGCTGCTGTTTATATGTTTAACGCTGGTCTTCATGTTAACTAGCATCATCTCAATAGGAAACAAAGTTGAGGCCGCGCCGGTTAACAAACCTACGATTGGTCAGGTGAAGATTGGAACGAAAAGCTCTATCGTCGTCAAGAACGTTCAATTGATTCCGAGCGATGATAAACAAACGTTAGCATTCACGATTCAGATCGTGAATAACGAAAATAAACCGATCATGTTCTACGATTATTGGACGAAGGTGAAGCTTTCCAACGGAGCCACTATCCCAGTTAAGCTAGCAACCAATAACGCAAATAAAAGCGAGATATCCCCTAAGACTTCTGCAGAGTATACGTATGTGGGTACAGTAAATAGGACGACTAAATACACGGATGTACTTATTCAACTAATTAAATGGGATTTTAGCGTAGCGAATTATACACGTGTTTTAGGTACTATTAAGATGCCGGCTACATATACGCCGTTAAATAACGCAAAAAATATATTCATCGAAGGAACGAAGTTATGGGTTGGTTATAAGAATTTTCAATCCTACCAGCTAGAAGACGAGAAGCGTACGGAATTCGATGTTGAATATACGAATTTAGGATATAGAACGGTAACAATTCCCAAGTATAAGTATTATTTCATCACTCCTGATAAATATGTGTATGAGGTTAATCCTGTTAAAACGGAAGACGTTAAAATTCAACCTAAAGCAAAGGTGAACATAAAGCTTAAGCTCGTAATTCCAACAAGCGTCAAAGTGACGACAGGCAGTGTAGCGATCGTGTATAATGATGAACAGTCCAAACTTGAGGTTCCTTTACTGGCATCGCAAGTCAAACTGGCTACGACGGTAACCACGGACAAAGCCGAGACGCTAGGAACCGAGAAGGGCTTTGTAATGGACAATAATAAGTATGCGATTCGATTAGATTCGGTACAACAATTGCCTCTCGAAGACGAGAATATTATAACTTCAAAAGTTACCGTACTAAACAAATCATCCGAGGTTCTAACGATACCTGATATTATTGGCGTTTATTATTTAGATGGAGTCGCGATTGCTGCGGACAAAGTGAAGAAAACCCAAATTACTTCAGGTGTGGGAATACCGGCTAATGGTTCCGTTGAATTAGCCATACACACGAAAGCAGCATATAATACAGTATATAATTCAATTAAATTAGAACTGAGCAATCAGTTAAAGACGGGTAGCGAAGAGGCATTCAAAGAAAAAATTACGACTTACGAAGTGCCAAAAACTTCGTTTGCGAATTTCTCGAATGTCGCCGTTAATGATAGTGCAGTATTTAATACTAACGGCAAATCTTCAGGGTACAAAATCAACAGCATTCAAACCTATGAAGGTATTAATTCATACCTTTACAATGTATTGCTGGAAGTAGAAAATAAGGATGGTAGAGCTGCGGACTTAAGTAAACTTGTCGCATATTTCAAAGGGCAAAATGAGAGCTATTATCCGATGAAAATATCCGAAGTTAAGGATAAAATCAATCCTAACGGGAAGATTCTTATATCGCTTTCCACAAAAATTCCGTCTTATTCAAATACCAATGCAATGAAATTGGTGCTTGGCGAGTTGATTGACGAGAATACTTACCTTTCAGCATCGGAGTTCGACTTGCCTTCCGAAATCCAACCTGATAATGATGGGAACTTGAAGAATCTTAGCGTCTACCCATACAAACTCAGCATTAATGCAATGACGGTGGATCTAGATAGGAATGCGACGCTCAACATTCAATATGACCTATCAAAATCAAATGAATACGATGTTGTTCCCGACGGGCATAGTATTGTAGTGGAGTTAGTCGATAAAGATGCAACCTACTCGAAAGAATATAAATTTGATTCGGATTTGATCTTAGGCACGCAAAAGCAAACGTTGGTAGCAGAAATGAATATTGATAATCCCAACACTAAGATGCTTGAAACGGATGGATTTAAGATTAACATCTATGATCAATACGAGGGGTATAAAAAACTATTAGGAACAAGAATGGTATATACAATTTACATCAAATAACGCCAAATGGGTTGGACAGAGTTATTTCTGTTCAACCCATTTCGACATTAAGTTATAAGATTATTCAGGATTAGACACGTGAGGCTTGAAATTATGTTAAACTATATCATATAGACAGTATAAAAATGGGGAAAACTGGTATGCATTATAGCGACTCATTAAAGCAACAAACCACATACAAAGAATCGGCATATCATGTGGGAACGATTGCGGAACACAGAGTAAAAGCGGACAGAATCAAACAGATGGTAAACAGAATAATCCTAGTAGGAAAATACTTAGGGTTTATTTTTACTTTCTATATATTGATGACAGTTAGAGTGCTCCCTACCTATGATCAAGTTACTCGATATAATCCAATCGCATGGTCAAAAGAAGTAACCGTCTTTAATGTGTATGTCGTTTTTTTGGTAATTCTACTCGCGATACACGGATTTACATTAATACAGAATCAATTATTTTCAGGAAAAGCCGATCGATCAATTTTGGAAGAGTATATGTTTGAATTCCGCGCAATCGTCTTTTCATTCCTCATTACCATTGGAATTACTTTTCTATTAAAAACGACATTCCTATATTCAAGGGTAACATTGGTGTTATTCGTTATTGCCATGTTGTCGGAAACTTTGATATGGCTAGGTGCAAAACGATTGATCATGAGCTCGTTATATCGCCGTGGATCCCTTCGGAGCAATATTCTTATTGTAGGCGCTGGGAGAGTCGGTATGGAAGTTCAGACTAAAATTAGCGAATTCAAGGGGAATAAAAATTGCATAGTAGGTTTTCTGGACGACAATAAAGTAGGAAACGAAGTTATCGGTAGAACAGAAGATTTAGAAAAAATACTTAAAAAAATAAGAGTAGATACGATTTATATTACAATTCCTTCTGAAAAACACGTGATCGAATCAATGATTCACACGATATATAAATACGATGTGGATATTAGAATCATTCCTGAAATGTTTGATAGGATGGCTACGGTATTTGCATTTCGTAACGATCTGGAGTATCCATGTTTGCAAATAGTCAAGACTCCACTAAGAGGGTTGAACGTGCTTCTCAAAAGAGTGGCAGATATCTGTGGAAGCAGTTTTCTATTGTTGCTTTTGTCGCCGCTCCTAATTGTAATTGCAATTGCAATAAAAATAGGCTCGAGAGGCCATGTATTCTTTAAGCAACAGCGTATCGGGAAAAATGGATTGCGATTTTACATGATTAAGTTCAGATCAATGCGTGAAGGATCTGAGTTTAATAAATCAGAGCTTATTAATGACAATGAAGCAACAGGGCCAGTATTTAAAATGCGTAATGATCCTAGAGTGACTCCTATTGGACGGATTCTAAGAAAATATTCTTTAGACGAGCTTCCGCAATTGTGGAATGTACTGAAAGGGGAAATGAGTCTTATTGGTCCAAGACCACCTTTACCTGAAGAAGTTCAAAGTTATACGGACTATCACTGGAGAAGAATGGATGTCTTGCCAGGTATGACAGGCCTTTGGCAAGTAAGCGGAAGAAGCGATCTGAATTTCGAGCAGTGGTTAGACCTTGATATTTATTACATTGAGCGCTGGAGCGTTTCATTAGAAATGAAAATATTGTTAAAAACAATACCCGCAGTGATTAAAGGTGACGGGGCATACTAATAAGGAGTGTCAAACTTGAAGAAAAAGACAGGAATTAGCGGGATGGATTGGTATGCGTGGACGTGGATGGGAATCCTTCTATTATTGGCGATAACAACTAATGGTATCTTTCAAGGGATTGGAGTGCATAAAGGTAGTCTGATCATCTATTATGAGAAGCCGGTTATGTATAGCGTAATGCTATCACTAATAGTCCTGGTATGGATAGTGGCTCACTTCTATCAGAAGAACTTTCAATTCGAACGACGAATGATTTATGCAGCGATTGCATCAGTCATATGCTTGGTATACATAGTGAGCAGTTTTAATGCAGAGTCTCCCTTTCTTTCCCATATAGGCGTTCTTATTAGTTTAGTTATTTATATTTTCTTCGTTGCAGGTACATTCTTGATCCAGTACGATAAAGTGATTAATCTATTCCCCAAAGTATACTTGATTTTTGGTTATATAATCGTTATTTATGGATTTCTTAATTTATTGGGGAACATCTATTTACTTGACTCACTAAGCTTCATTAACGGCGTAAGAATAACATCCATATTTCAGTATGCAAACTCATATGCAGTTTTATTATTAACATTATGGATTGGGATCTTAATCGAGCTGATCCGAACCACTAATAAATGGGCACGAATGCTTCACGGTATCATGTTGGTTCCTGTTTGTATTTCATTCCTGCTTACGCTGTCACGTGGCGCTTTGATTGTTTTACCTATTGTAGCTATTCTAATTCTATTGCTGTTCAAATTAAAACAGCAGGTTTTAATGCTGCTCTATTCCATACTGGCCTTGGGCTTGTCCCTAGTTCTCTATACACATTTAGAAAACGTAGGGACAGAGGTCTACCACAAGATTCAAGAGGCTAACGCCCAACAACTGCCTTTCGACACGAAGTCCGTTTTCTCTTCGCCGTCTATTGGATCCTGGGTACTGATAGCTGTTGTTTCTATAATAATGACCTTCATAGTAATAGTAATAACAAAATACGTAGATCCCTATCTGACAAAGAAAATAAACAAATTAACGATTTCTTGGTCAAATATCATTGTTCCGTGCATACTATTCGTAATTGTATTGATTGGCATAGTCGCAATAACAAGTGATTTTATGACCCAGTTACTACCAAGCGTTATAAGATCAAGGGTTGAAAACATTAATTTGCAGACACACTCGGTATATGAAAGATTAACGATGTACGGAGATGCGATAAGGATGTCGAAACAGAATCCGATAATAGGTGCTGGAGCAGGGGGCTGGGATGCCCTGTACGAACGGTACCAATCGTATTCCTATATTAGTGGTCAAACACACGGATACCTTACGCAATTGCTAGTAGAAGTAGGCATACTAGGTCTAATCGTGTACCTAAGCGTGATAGGTATCGTCCTCTACAGCTTTATTCATTTCTATCGCAAGTCGAACGAGTCGGAACGCATTAAGATGGTTTTTTACTTTATGGTACCCATTACAGTGTTAATTCATTCCTTGATTGATTTTGAAATGAGTTATATCTTATATTCCGTTCTCGTATTTCTATGTCTTGGAGTTCTTGCCGGAACACAGCGTCAAAGAATTGTGCTTAAATTAAACAAGGCGACGCATCTAAAGTTGAAATGGGCGGGTTTTGTTTTAACATCTATTTTGGTTATCGTAGTTGCCGTATCGTCCGGGAATCAGCTATACGCTGTGAATAAATTCGAAGAATCACAAAAGGCGATTATTAATAAGCAACCCTTCAATGAGATTGTTGAGCCGCTGGAGAATGGTTTGAACAAAGCACCTGGGCATCCAGCATTGCTATATCAATATTCATTTTTAAATTACAGCGCCTATGAGCAGACTCAGGATACTAACTATCTTCAAATTGCTCAAGATTATATGAAGCAACTTAACGATAAGGAACCTAATTATCGTCAATCCGTCGAACTGGGATATATGATTTCCGAGAGTTTGGGGAAAAAGAATGCCACAGAGATATTATTGGATGGTGTACGTAGATATCCATATGAACAAGCGCTTTATGACCAGGCTGCTGCAACACTGCTAAAAAAATGGGAGGATTTGCGTAAGGAAAATAATTCAGAGGCGGATATTGTTTCCGGGAGTATCGATAAATTATATAACGAAATGATCCGAAGAGAAAAGATAATTCAAGATCTGCCGGATACTATAGGATTGCTTAGAACCATTGTCTTAAGTAATACCGTTCGCTTAGCTGTCGGGAAAATAAGGTACGATGAACAAGATTATGAAAAGGTAGAACAATTGCTGAAAACTGGAATAAAGGATGATATTAGCAAAGAGGAAGATCGAATAGTGGCGAGGTATTATTTAGCCTCACTTCTGCAGCAAGGAAAAGACGATGAGGCATTGCATCAGAAGTTGAGTGCCACGGATCCAAATGAAGAAGGAGAAATCCAGACGCTACTTAGCAAGTAACACTCGAATGAAGCTAATATGTATATATTACTATTCGGTTAATTTACGATAATGGTGTGTTATAATTACAAGAATATTATAATATGTTTTTTCTGAACAGTTGGTGGTGTTAAGAAGATGAAAGCTTTGATATATAAAATGATATATAAAATGGCATTGCCAATGAAGAGGGTAATTGTTTTATTAATTCCACAATCCACTCGTCGAAAGCTAAAACATTCAATTGTAAATAAAGCATACAATGAGGATTTAACTAACTTGAATGTGAAAGCAGATGGTGGCATGGAAGTGAATCCAACGGGAATTAATCTAATCGGTTATTCCCGTGCGGAGATGGGAATTGGAGAATCTTGCAGAATTGCCGCCAAAAGTATAGCAACGACGATGATTCCGTTTAATATTATTAATTATTATGGAACAAATTCAGCTAGAATGTCTGATACGACTTGGAAGCATAAGGAAGTGAAGGAAGCCGAGTATAATGTGAATATATTTCATTTAAATGCAGAGCAAATGTTTGAAGCATATACTCAATTCGGTAATAAGTTGTTCGAAGAACGCTACAATATTGGGTTTTGGCATTGGGAACTTGAAGATTTTCCGGAGGAATGGTTGGAAGGGTTCAAGTTCGTGAACGAAGTGTGGGTCCCTTCGTCTTTTGTCGCAAATTCTGTCTCAATGAAAAGTCCGGTACCCGTTGTTAGGATACCGCACAGCATAGAAGTGAAGATCGACACTCCTAGAGAACGTTCATATTATAACCTGCCCGAGAGAAGCTTCTTGTTCTTAACAATGTACGATATGAACAGCTTTCAACAAAGAAAAAATCCAATTGCGTCGATAGATGCGTTTAAGTCGGCGTTTGATCCGAATGATCTCACGGTTGGTTTAGTTGTAAAAGTAAATAATGCCAACTCAAATAGGGAAGATATTAAAACTATTACCCAAATCGTCGAAGGCTATAACAATATCTATCTAATTAAGGAAATATTAAATAGGAACGACACTAACGCATTGATACAATGTACGGATAGTTATATTTCGTTACATCGCAGCGAAGGGTTCGGTTTAGGACTAGCGGAAGCTATGTACTTAAGCAAACCGGTAATCGGTACGAATTGGTCAGCCAATACGGATTTTATGAATATGCAGAATTCCTGTTTAGTGCATTATAACTTAATTAAGGTCGGTAACGATTACGGACCCTACCACGCATATCAAACTTGGGCTGATCCCGATTTGAATCATGCAAGTCAATATATGGTGAGACTAGTTAATGATAAAGTATATTATAAAGAAATAGCGTTAAATGGTGAACAAACAATAAAACGAGATTTTTCTCCAAGTGCAATAGGAAAGATGATCGAAAAGAGGTTGAGATACATACAAAAGCACTCCGGAGGTAGAGCGAATGATAACTAGTTTGATTATGGCTGGTGGAAAGGGTGAAAGATTCTGGCCAAAGAGTCGCACGAACTTACCCAAACAATTCTTGAACATATCCGGGAATAAATCGATGATCCAGCAGGCTGTTGCTCGGCTAGAGCGGTTAATGGATATACAGCAAATTTTTGTTGTTACTAATGAACTATATGCGGAATTAATTAGTGCACAGATCCCGCACCTTCCAAGTCACAATATCATCATCGAACCTATCGGGAGAAACACAGCTCCATGTATAGCACTTTCGTCTATATATATTCAAGAAAAATATCCGGATAGTACGATAATCGTCCTACCTTCGGATCATATTATTAAGGATGAAATCGAGTTCATAGAAATTCTGCGAACGGCTACGGAAGTCGCAAAGCAGGGAGAAAATATTGTTACTTTAGGAATATCTCCCACATATCCGGAGACGGGATACGGCTATATTGAAAGTACCGATCAGGTTGCAACTATTAATCAAATGGAGGTACATCGGGTACGATGCTTCATTGAAAAGCCAGATCAAGTTACGGCGGAAAATTACTTAGAAGCCGGAAACTATTATTGGAACAGCGGGATGTTTATCTGGAAGGCTTCGACTATCATGAATTGTTTTGCAAAGCACATGCCTGATTTATATGAAAATCTTTCAACGATGAAATTAGCATTGAATTCACCGGAGCGAGAACTAGTAATAAAGAATGAATTCATGAAAATGCCGGATCAATCAATTGATTATGGAATCATGGAAAAAGCGGAAAATATATTCGTCATTCCGTGTATGCTAGGATGGGATGACGTTGGCAGTTGGACGGCTCTTGATCGTATAGATGAGCGAGATGAGAACGGAAACGTAATTCGAGGGAATATTCTGAACATGGATACCAGAAGATGCATTATCGAAAGCAACAATGGTAAATTGATTGCGACATTAGGGATTGAAGATTTAATAGTAGTGGATACAGATGACGTGACATTAATTTGTTCCAAGGATAAAGCTCAAGAGGTAAAACAACTGTTAAAAGAATTACGTATGCAAAAGAGAGAACAGTATCTATAAACATAATAGAAATAAGGAGAATTAATATGACTAAGAATGCATTGATTACGGGGATTACAGGACAAGATGGGTCTTATTTAGCGGAGTTGCTACTTTCAAAAGGGTATAAAGTATATGGTTTACGTCGTCGTACTAGTACACCTATTATGGATAATATTCAACATATCCAGGACGAAATTGAATTCATCGAGGGTGATCTACTCGATCAAGGTTCGTTGCATCAGGCGGTTCAAGTATCAAATCCGGACGAAGTATATAATTTAGCCGCTCAATCTTTTGTCGGTACGTCTTGGGATCAACCTGCACTAACGGGTCAATTCACTGCCATTGGCGTTACACACATGTTAGAGGCTGTTCGGTATAATAAACCGGATGCTAAATTCTATCAGGCATCGAGCAGTGAAATGTTCGGCAAAGTACAGGAGACACCTCAGACGGAAACGACGCCATTCTATCCCAGAAGTCCTTATGGAGTCGCAAAAGTATATGGCCACTGGATTACAGTGAATTACCGTGAAAGCTATAACATGTTTGCATGTTCAGGTATCCTATTCAATCACGAATCTCCGCGTAGAGGTGTAGAATTCGTTACTAGGAAAGTTACCGATGCGGCAGCTAGAATTAAACTTGGATTGCAAAAAGAGCTGAGAATGGGCAATTTAGACGCTAGGAGAGATTGGGGGTTCGCAGGAGATTACGTTGAGGCCATGTGGCTTATGCTTCAGCAAGATCAACCGGAGGACTTTGTTATCTCAACTGGCGAAACTCATACGGTACAAGAACTTGTGGAAGTAGCTTTTGGTCGCTTAGGTTTGAGATGGCAAGACCATGTCGTAATCGATCCGAAATTCGTTCGTCCAGCTGAGGTTGACTTGTTGCTTGGAGATTGCACGCAAGCAAAGAGAAAACTGGGATGGGAACTAAAGGTTGGGTTTGAACAAATGATTAACATGATGGTCGATAGTGATTTCAATAGGCTGAAGAACACATTAAGGGAGCAATTGGTATAATAGAGGAGAATTAAAATTGCTATGTTGTACATGATGTGGGATATGGTTAAGAGGGATTTTCGCAACAAATATGCCGGCTCGGTATTAGGACTGTTGTGGAATTTACTACTGCCGATTGGTTATATCATTATTTACACTACGGTATTCTCCAAGCTAATGTCCGCCAAAATTCCCAATATGACTAACAGTTACGATTATAGCGTTTTCCTTAGCTCGGGAATTTTGGCATGGACCGTATTTAGCAACACGATTATACGATTTCAGAACATTTTCATTGAGAACTCCAACATAGTAAAGAAAATTTACTTTCCCAAGTCTATTCTTTTATATTCGCTTGCATTGTCATCGATAATCGAATTAATTATCAATTACATGCTTCTGGCAATAATTCTTGCCGTTGTCGGATATCCATTACATTTAAGCTATGCATTCGTGTTGGTATTGATCATTTTAATGCAGGTATTTTGTTTAGGAATCGGCAAAGTATTATCGATTCTAAATGTTCACTTTCGGGACCTAAGCCAATTTATATCAATTACTTTGCCCATATTATTCTGGTTGACTCCCATCGTTTACTTCGAGGACATTTTGCCCAAGTATATGATTAAGATTGTAGAGTATAATCCTATTGCTTACATGATAAAGGCTTTTCAGTCAATAATTCTCTATTCGAAGATAGAACATATCTACCTAATTGCAATAATAGCAATCGCGACTTATTTCTTGGGGTCCATTTTCTATAAAAAAATGATAAATGAAGTTTCCGATCTGATCTAATGGAATGAGGGTAAGAAGCGCATGGAACAGGTGAATTTCGATGAGGAAGTGCTGAAAAAACGGATTACAGAGAGAATACTCCGTAAAATGGAAAGGCAACCTCAAGGTGTGCAGTCCAAGCTTCCGCCTACTGATTTAAAACCGCTCATTGATGCGCACAATATTTTGAATGTAGATTTTTATTCTCATCGAAAAGGCTTCGGCAGGTTGATTGTGTTAATCAAGAAGCTCTTAAGAAAGCTATTAGCTCCGATCTTAATGAAGCAGATTCATTTTAATCAACGATCGATTGATTATTTGTCTTCTGTTGACCAAAGATTGGAAGCGCTAAGACAAAACGGACTGGGTTATAAGGTTGAGCAGCAAGAGCGATTGGATTCTATTGCGAATGATATATCGGATGTAATTATAGAGGAATTAAGACTTGTGAAGGATCAGCTTGAATCCGATGTACTATCAATTACAAAGCTGAACGAAAGCCGTTATAATGACGTTAAGGTCTCGTTATTGCGTGAACTGGCGGATATAGAGCACTTGAGCGGTAACGAACAAAGAAAATATTTATTGTTATTAATGGCACTGAGATCAAAACCGGACGATCTGGAGTTAGAACAAAAGGTAATCGATTCATTCGAAAGACTGAATAAAGTGGGATTGATAAGAGATGATGACAGGATATAAAGCACAGCTCCAGTTGCTTCAACAAGAACAACCCCATAAGTATTCTCAGGGGATAATGTGTTCAACCAAATTGTTAGTTACAAATATAGGGGATCTTGTTTGGTATGCGTACGATAACAATCAGCCTGTATTAGTAGGTTATCATTACAGGACGACGAGTGGCGAATTAAAGGAAGGTATTCGTACCAAGTTACCTTATAACATTTCGCCTGGCGAAAGCATAACGATTAATGCAGCATTTATTGTGCCATCCAAATCCAATTCTACGGAGTTGGTATGGGATTTGGTTCTGGAAGGAGTTTCTTGGTTTGCTGAAAGCGGATCAATGACCTTGTCTATGTCTCTCTCGGATCATGAGAGCGGAGAAACATCGGAGTTGGATAAAAGTATTTACGCCATATCCTGCAGTAGAATATCCAAAAAATTTAAAATATACTCCCACAACAGTTCTAAGTTAGCAGAGTATCTTTCTCTTGGCATGAAAAAAAACCATCAAGATTATTGGGCTCTTAAGAATATATCATTTGCGGTTAAAAAGGGCGAAACTTATGGGATTATAGGCTTTAATGGTTCCGGGAAGAGCACCTTGCTCAGCATATTGGCGCAAACCAAACATCCTACAAATGGCGAATTTCTCGTTCAAGGTAGAATCGCCGCCTTATTAGAGTTGGGGGCAGGATTTCATCCCGAGCTTACCGGAAGACAAAATGTTATCTATAACAGTTATCTGTATGGCATACCTGGTCATGAAATTGAAGAAAAGTTGGATAGTATCCAGGAGTTCTCGGGCATAGGAATGTTCTTCGACAAAGCCGTTAAAAGCTATTCAAGTGGAATGTATGTCAGGTTAGCCTTTTCGCTCGCTATACATGTGGATCCGGATGTGCTCATTATTGATGAAGCGCTAGCCGTTGGAGATGAAGTCTTTCAAAGAAAATGTTACGCAAAATTCGAAGAGTTTAAGGCAAAAGGCAAGACGATAATCCTTGTTACGCACGATTTAAATGCGGTTAGGGCATTATGCGACCGTGTGGGTATCATATACGATGGAACTCTAATCTTTGAAGGAACATCAAATGATGTCGTAAATTACTATCAAAAGATGTCGCTAACGGCTAACATGCAGGTAGCGGTTCAACATGAGACAAAAGAAGACGAGCTTCGTTACGGGAATGGAAAGGCTAAAATCATAGAATATAAACTCTTGGATCAAAATGACGATCCTTCGATCGTTTACAAGACCGGAGAAAAGATAAAAGTGACGATTAGAGCTGAAATTATCGAGCATCTAGAGAACCCTGTTATTGGAGTCATCTTCAAGACTATAAATGGAGTGGAAGTATTCGGGACGAATTCCAAGATACTCGGTTCAGAGTCAAGAGATCTTAAAGGCGGTCGCATACTTACTTGCGATATGACAATTCCCATTCACTTGAACGAGGGAACTTATTTTATGAGCTTTGGCGTCTCCAATCAAATAGGCGGGGAGACCATTACCGTAGACCGAATGGTTGACGTTACTTTCATCAGGGTTATCTCTGACATTCCATGCATCGGGCTTGTAAACCAAAACATCGGAGCAGGGGTAAAATTATATGCGGAATAACGTGAATATCGTCTCAAGAACGCAAATAGCGATTGTCTGTATGGGGTTCAAGAAGGATAAAGATATCGAGGCCGTCAAAAAAGAAGCCCGATCATATTATATCCGATATAAAAAGACGAGACCGGAAATGGATATCAAGTTCATATCGTTAGAGGAAGAACTATCCGATAATGAAGAAATTTACGATGAGGAATACGATGTATATTACTGGTCTCATCGGTTTTCTGAACGGATTTCAGACAAAGTGAATATGATTTTCCATTTTTTTGCCGATAGCATAGATGGTTACTATATTCTTGAGAAAAGTTATGAACCCCGATCGGTGATAACTTTATATACGGTTACCGGAATCAATGGCCTGCGTGAATACGACGAACAGTATCTTAAACACGTCAGACATGCTATTGATGTAGGTAATCTGTTTTTGTTTGTGGAGTCTAAATGGGTTCAAGAGCAATTCTCCGCTGCAGGGATCTATTCCAAAGTGATGCTACCCAGAGTAGCGATATTACGCAAACCCGTCAGCGATGTGAGTAGTACGAAATTCACTGTAGGATTCGCATCGGCGCCTCTGACCAGGGAGGTTTGGGAGGATCGCGGAATTTATATCCTGTTGTCCTTAATAAAACGACTGCCGGATATTAGTTTTAAGATTGCATGGAGGAATAATGGGTATTCGGAGCTTCTCGCTATATTGGAGAAAGAAGGAATAACGAATTGTGAGGTTCTTAACGGACATTTAGATATGTCGGAATACTACAAAGATATCAATGTCATGGTAGCACCGTTCGCGAGTAGGGCTAATAATCATTCCTGTCCATTGTCCATCGTAGAAGCTATTGTACTTGGAATTCCTGTGTTGGTTACGGAGTATGTGGGGATCCAAGATCTCGTCTTGGAGCATGGTCTTGGACTCGTGGCAAGCGACGTTGACGATATGACGGTGAAAATGAAGGAAATACGCGATAATTATCATAAGTATCGGGAAAATGCTTTGAACAAGGGCTTATCCTTATTCGGAACCGTTAATAACGATCAAATAACATATCTCCAGATTTATGGAATGATTAGCAATCAAATTCCGAGCCCTACGCTGGAACGCTGGAGTCTCGATTTACAAGATCGAGGAAAATTCCTTGTAATGAGCCGGGAAGGAATGGCAGCTTATTACAATGATGCGTTCGTTGCCGACAATTATGATGACAACAGGTTTACGGATTATCCGATGCGGACTTATGACCGTCTTGAGAGAAAAGCAATATCCTTGCTAATCGAACAGAATCTAAATAAAAATAAAATAATCGAATCCTTGGATATTGCTTCCGGCGACGGACGAATACTTCGTGAAATAGTAAACTTCGGTAGAGTAACTGCCGTCGAAAATTCGCGTTTCATGATCTCGGTTTCTACGAAGAAGCTTCAGGACCCAAGTAAAGTTACTTTTATAGAAACCGACTTTTTCGAATTTTCAACAGAGGAACGGTACGATATCATTACGGCTTTTCGATTTATACGTCATTTTGATTATCATGACCGAAGAATTCTCTATCGTAAGTTGTATAGTCTCGTTAAGGATGATGGAATTATTGTCGTTGATTTCCCCGATAAACGAGCGGAGACGCAGTTACGAGCACATATGGGCTGGGGATCTTTCCATGTCTATGATGTATTCTGGAATAACTATGAGATTATCGACGAATTAAATCAGAATGGATTCAAAATATTAGGACAAATTCCGGTAGGAGAATACTTAATGACGCCGGGAACAATGGTTAACGACTACTTGCCATTATCCAGAGTGGTTTGCTTCTCTAAAAAATAGGTGGTAATTGTGATGAAAAAAAAGATCGCTATCTGTCATGCACAAGTGCCCTTCGTTAAGGGCGGGGCTGAACTTCTGGTTCAATCTCTGTTAGAGGAATTGAACAAACGGAATTACCATGCGGAGCTTGTCGCGCTCCCTTTCAAATGGTATCCCAATCAACAGCTTGTTCAAAGCATGTTGAATTGGAGATTCACGGATCTGTCCGAAAGTAATGGCGAGGTTATAGACCTCGTGATCGCGACTAAATTTCCTTCCTACGGAGTCAAGCATAAGAACAAAGTAACTTGGCTAGTTCACCAATTCAGACAAGTATACGATCTACTTGGAACACCGTACAGTTCTTATGATTTTTCACCTGAAAGCCTTTCTATCAAAGAGTTGATTACAAGATTCGATTCAAATTCGTTATCGGAATCTAAGAAGATCTTCACGATCGCCCAGAATACAACGGATCGTCTTCAAAGGTTTAATGGAATCTCATCGGAGGCACTCTATCATCCCCCTAAACATGTCGGATCCTATTATTGCGACGAATCCGACAATTTCATTTTATCGGTAGGTAGATTAGATAAGTTAAAGAGAATCGATATTTTGATTAAAGCAATGAGGCATGCTGATAAAAATGTGAAATGCGTAATTGCGGGCACTGGTCCGGAAAGAGAAACCTTAGAGCGATTATCGGTAAGTCTGGGGTTGCAAGACAGAGTAGTGTTTCTAGGCTTTGTTGATGACAAGCAGTTGTTGGAATTATATGCTAAGTGTATGGCCGTTTACTTTGCCCCTTATGATGAGGATTACGGTTACGTTACTTTGGAGGCTTTCTTGTCAAAAAAGCCTGTTATAACCTTGAGCGACTCTGGCGGGGTTCTTGAGTTCGTTAAAGACGGTTATTCCGGGCTGGTCCTTCTTTCGGAAACGGAAGTCGCAGGTGCGATAAGTCGTCTGTATCATAATCGTCAATTAGCTCAAGAGTTAGGGCGAAATGGATATGAGGCAGTAAAGGATTTCTCGTGGGATCATGTCATCGACCGGTTAACGGATACGATAAGATAAGGAGCCAAGAACTTGAAAAGGATAGCTTACTTCTCCCCGCTTAACCCGATTCGATCAGGGATCTCCGACTATAGCGAGGACTTACTTCCCCTTCTTGGAGACGCTTATCATATAGACATATATATTCCCAATGCATTTATTGTCGAGAATAAAACAATTGCCGAGCGTTTCGACATAAAGTTCTATAGCGAATTCGTATTGAATTATAAGGATAAACGTTATGACTCGATTCTGTATCATATGGGGAATAACTATGAAGCGCATCACGGAATCTATGATTTCATGCTTCAGTACCCTGGTATTGTCATCCTTCATGATTACTCGCTGCATCATTTCTTCGCAGCTAAGACGTTAGTACTCGGCGATCAAGAAGGTTACCGGGAGGAGATGTTCTATAGTCATGGTGAACAGGGACTTCAAGCTGCTGACAAATTTATCAAAGGGAAAATTCCGCCTATATGGGAAAACGATTCCTTGAATTATCCTATGAACTTAAGAGTTCTGGATCGGTCGGCAGGGGTCATCGTTCATTCCGAGTTTGCTAAGAATTTGTTGCGGAAGCAAGCAAGTTATGTCCCTATCCGTGTAGTGCCAATACCAGCGCCCCATATAAGTGAATACGAACAGGTTCAGATAGAGAAGCAAAGAGCTAGAAGCGAGTTGAACATAGATCCGTCTGAATTTGTTATTTGTTCACTGGGCTTTGCGAATCCGACAAAGAGAATAGATAAAATCCTTGAAGCCTTAGCTAAAATTCAAGTCGATAAACTTATGAATGGGTTTAAGTTCTATATTGTTGGTGAAATATCCGAGAATTACCCAGTTCAAGAGATTGTAATAAGGCATAAGCTGAGTAAAGTGGTGAGGTGTATAGGATTTGTTGATTTAGATTATTTCGGTAAATACATCGCTGCTTCTGATATCTGCCTGAACTTGAGGTATCCAACGCAAGGCGAAAGCTCGGCGAGTTTACTTAAGATTATGGGATATGGTAAGCCTGTTATCGCTACCCGGATTGGTTCTTTTAGTGAGTTTCCTGATCACATTGTACATAAAGCTGGTTATGAATTGGATGAAGTGTCATCAATAATCAACCTCTTAGTGGAAATTTATAGTAAGCCGAATGATGAACGGACTAAGGAGTTGTTAGAGTTTACACAACGGTATCATAGCTTGAATGCTTGTGCTGACGGATATATTGATTTCATTGATAAAGTTATGAAAGGCGAACAAATTAATATAAACTTAGGAATTCAAGAAACATTTGATGATTTTGTTGAAAATATAAGTTCTATATTAATGCCTACGCAGCTCAGGGATGTTTCAGTTCGATATATTGATGAATGCTTGCATATTTTTGGAAGAAAGGAGATGGAAATGTGCGAAAGTTCAAGAACTACTTTGTACACATGAATTCAGGGCTAATATTAATATATTTCGTGCTACCTATTATTTTTTATTACAATTTAGTTGTCGCTGATGGTTTCTGGGCACCTGGAGATGGAGTTTCATCTTATGTGCCGTCAAGAGCAATATTAAAAGAAGCATTGTCTCACTTTTCTTTACCTACTTGGAGCAGTTATGTAAATTTAGGAGTACCTTATTACGCTGATGTTCAAAATTCTATTTTCTACTTACCCAACATTTTATTTTATGCTGTTTTCCCTTTGAAATTTGCATACAACTACATGTTTCTTTTCCATCTTAGTCTTGCTGGTACCTTTGTGTTTCTTTATTTAAAACAAATCGGAATTAATCGATATGCTGCATTCGTAGGTGGAATTGCTTTTATGTTCTGCGGTGCGCTAAATGTAAGATTGGGTCATGTGACTATATATAATGCGATTATCTGGCTTCCGCTAATTTTATTTTTTTATGAAAAATTGATCGCATCTCAAAAAAAAGTTTATATTGTTTTAATGAGCTTGGCATTTTCAATGCAGATTTTTGCTGGTTTCATTCAAGTGTCTGTATATACATCTATTGCTATGTTATTTTATTTTTTACTGTCAATAAAAAGATATCCTTCGATCAAGAACTGGATTATGGATAAGGTTAATTTTTCGGCAATAGTTATAGGAGTAACGGCTATTCAAACACTCCCGTTGTTGCAATTAGCAAGTATTTCGGAGAGGACAAAAATTTCGTATGAATATTTCTCTAGTTATTCGTTGCCCTTAAAATCGTTAGTAACGATTATTTTTCCTTATATATTTGGAGTACACATTCCTAATACACCCTATAATGTTTATACATATTCTTACTTTGGAGAAGGTAATCTAACTGAGTTTGGTTTTTATTCTGGCATTATTCCTGTAACTTTTGCAGTGATAGCAGCCATAACTCTCTTTAAGAAAAATAACATTGTGCGGGTATGGTCGTTGTTGGGGATTTTTTGCTTAATTTTTGCATTGGGATCCTCGATCCCCTTTATAAATAAAGTAATGTTTGAAATACCAATTATCAATAGTTTTCGTGTATCCGCAAGAATACTATTCATTGTAGATTTTGCAATCGTAGTTTTGTTTTCTAAACAATTGGACCTGTATTTTAAGGAGAATTGGAATGAATCAAATCATCGTCAAATTATAAGACAAATTAAATTGATACTCTATTGCTTAGTAGGAAGCACAGCAGCAATTCTTTTAGTCAATAAACTACTAAAAACACTTCTGAATAAAGCCTCTGGTCCGTTAAATACAATTACTGTTAAGGGTTATTCCGTCAGCGATTATGTTTCGATTTTCTCTCTTCATAATTCCGCCGTATTCATCCCATTGATACTTATGGGAATTAGTACTATTTTTCTTCTTATTTTTTATAAGTACAATAGAAGCACCATGATGTATCCATTAATTCTAATTATTTTGTTGGACTTACATAGTTTTTCTTTTTATCATGAAAAAGTAACTACAGATTACAATAATACTGATGAGATTACCCAATACATTGTACGAAATAACGCAAATAACGACCGCATTTGGCCTTTGGTAAGTAACAATAGCGACTTTGAGATGAACCTTTCGCCCAATAAAAACACGTTGTACAAAGAGGATATTATTAGTGGTTACGCGACATTTCTGCCTGAATCTTATAAAGCAATTACAGGGTTTGACGAGAGAGGAAGTAATCCGGAGTATCTTCAGATGTTATTAAATAATGAAATTATTTCTACTCTAAATACAAGATATATTATATTAAATAACGAAATTTCTAATGTTATAAATAAAATAAATACAATAGATCTACAAAAAACGACCATTATATCTGATTTCGGGAAATATACCTTACCAGCATCCGCTGATTCCAGTATGTCATTGGTTCAATCTCAGGTGAAGATCGAGCCTAACACATTTTATAAGTTTTCGGTAAAATTAGAAAAGGCCACTGAAAAAGAACTTTATATCGATCTATTTGGCGACCAATATGACAGCAATGCCCAACAAATGATTTTACAACCAACCGGACTCGAGCAATCTAAGTATTTTTATTCCGATTCAGTTGTGCCGGAAGATGTTTATTTTAGAATCTTTTCTCAATCCAATATGCCTAGCAATATAGAGTATTGCAAGCTTGAAAAAGTAAGTTCTGCCAATAATAGCGGGAAAGAAGAGGTTTATACTAAGATTATGAATAATGATCGGTATGCCTTGTATGAAAACAAAAGAGTATTGCAAAGAATGTATTCCGTTACTCAAACAATAAAATCAGATCGGAGTTATTCTCAGCTTTCCTCAATGAATCTTCATGAACAAGCTATTGTCGATGGCTACGAAGATTATCATTTTACAGAAGCGAAAGTAGATATTACGGATGAAAGAGACGGGTACATCCAAGCAAATATTTCTGCGGATAAATTAAGCTTCATCGTGTTTTCGGAAAGTTTTTACCCAGGATGGCATGCTTATGTGGATGGACGTCAGGTTCCGATATATAGAGTAAATGGTATGCTACAGGGTATTGAGGTAGATTCCGGCCAACATATAATAAAGTTCAAGTTCAACCCAGGCAGCTTGAAACTAGGATATATTATTTGGTTAGTTACCCTTTTATATATTTTTGTTTATGTATATAGGAAAAAACTTTTCGTCAGAAGAAAGATAGGGTGAATGGCTTGAAAGGAATTATATTAGCTGGGGGTAACGGTACTAGATTATATCCATTAACGAAAGCAATTACGAAGCAGTTGTTGCCGATTTACGACAAGCCCATGATTTATTATCCATTATCTGTACTTATGTTAGCGGGAATAAACCATATTTTAATTATATCCACTCCTGAGGATTCGGGAAGGTTTCAGCACCTTCTTGGAGATGGAAGCAATTACGGCATTAATATTGAGTATAAAGCCCAAGCCTCTCCGGATGGATTAGCACAAGCATTCATAATTGGTGAGGACTTCATACAGAAAGACAGTGTAGCGCTTATTCTAGGTGATAATATATTTTATGGACAAGGATTTACGGAGATGCTGATAAATGTCATGAAACGATCATCCGGGGCAACCGTATTCGGTTATAAAGTAAAGGATCCTCAAAGATTTGGGGTAGTTGAGTTCGATGAACATCTCAAGGCAGTTTCCATCGAAGAGAAACCCCAAAAGCCCAAATCCCACTTTGCAATTACGGGATTATATTTTTATGACAATAAAGTGGTTGAATATGCCAAACATATTAAACCATCTGCAAGAGGTGAATTGGAGATAACGGATATAAACCAAATCTACCTTAGTAATGGGGAATTAAATGTTGAGCTACTAGGGCGTGGATTTGCTTGGTTGGATACGGGGACTCACGAATCACTTATGCAGGCTTCACACTATATTGAAACAATAGAAAAGCGTCAAGGCTTTAAGGTGGCCTGTATAGAAGAGATTGCTTATCTAAAGGGATATATTTCAAAAGATCAACTAGTTAGACTGGGTAACGAACTTTCTAAAAATGAGTACGGACAGTATTTATTAGATTTAGCGAATAGCTAAGGATTGGAGCAAAATGATGCTATTAAAAGCTCGAAGTAAATTAATGATGATTAGCGAACATGGGGACGAGCGAGGATATTTAACCGTAATTGAAGGAAATAAAACTATTCCATTTGAAATAAAAAGAGTTTTTTATATCTATGGGACAAAAGAGGGGATCAGAAGAGGATTTCATGCTCATTATAAGACCAAGCAAGCATTAATTGCACTGTCAGGATCGTGTACTATTCACTTAGATAATTTGGAAAGGAAAGATGAAATAAAATTAGATTGCCCAACGAAGATTCTAATATTAGAACCAAATGACTGGCATGAGATGTATGATTTCAGTGTTGACTGTGTATTATTGGTATTGGCATCTCACCTATATGATGCTGAAGATTATATTAGAGACTATGAATTGTTTAAAAGTTTACATACATAAGTCGTAAAGTGAGAACTTGAAGAGGATGAGGTCGATGAGGTCGATATTTTCAAAAACAAACTATGTGCTATTTCTTTTAATATGTGCCTTCTCGATTGCTCAATTTACGTATTTCTTAGTACAGAATTATAATGTGAATTATTATGATGAAGAAGGATATTATTTCATAAGTAATCAAATTATTCAAAATGGTTTGTTTAATCTAACGGAAGAACTTCGAACTTATTTATATCCCTTAATTCTATCTCTTTTTTATGTTTTCACTGATGGTAGCCTTTCAAGTCATAAAATCTTGGTGAGTATATTTCAGTATGCAGTATTGATTTTTACTGTATTGTTAATTGCCAAGACCGCATTTAATTATTCGAAGTCCAAGGTTGTTTTTTTACCGTAATTATACTCGGTTTGTTAAATCCATATTTGGTCCAATCAACGACTTTATTTTTGACAGATTTATTGGCTTCATGCTTCTTGGTAATCTCATTGATTTATTTACTTTCCTCGGATTTGAACACATGGAGAAATGGTGCAGCTATTTCTTTTTTTCTATACAGCTCCGTTTTAATCCGACCTTCAAACGCGATATTTATGATTCTCTTTGCTCTAATTGCTATCTATCGATTTATTAAAGTTAAAGATTATAAACCATATAAATTTATTGCTATTGGACTGATATGTCTAATATTATTTCTGCCTCAAGTATATATGAATATAACAAAGTTTAATCATCTCACACCGCTTATTCACTCAAATTTATATGAGAGACAAATTGTAGGGGCAGCTCATTATTTGAAATACGGAACGGTAGTCATTTCAGAAGAAGACCCCAGGTTGTTCTCTTATGCGCCAATTCAGGCGGTCGGCGATACGAATATATATGATATGATTACTATCAATCCGTTAAATTTTGTGTTTTTAATAGGTGCCCACATATTTGGAATATTAGATTGGGGATATGTATCTACATACATTAAAGATTTCTCTGTTTCATATAGAGTTGCGCCTTCAATAATGCTTTATTTTGCATGGATTGTATCAATTGTCGGATTAGTATACTCAAGAATACGAAAAAATCTACGATTGATTTGGGTGGGAACTTTAACGGCAACTATAGGTTATAGTTTGCTTATGTCAACGACGGTCGTGGAGTCCAGATTTGGCTATCCCTTATATCTTATGATGCTGTTCTTCTCAGGTTATGGAGTAGAATACTTTATTCAGATATATAAAGATAGAAAGAATATAGTGATATGGTCTCTAACCCTTCTAATGTAATGATTGGATTTTTCTATTTCAGTTATCTAATCGATAAGCAAACGGGAATAATAGATTGGTTTAATTAGTGAATTAGCTAACCTAGGAGGTATATAATGATTCCCTTTTTAGACTTAAAGCAAATTAATCTAAGGCACGAGTCGGAAATTAAAAGTAGTATAGACCGATTTCTACAGTCAGGTTGGTATATCCTTGGAAAGGAAGTCGAGCAATTTGAGCAGGAATTCGCTGAATATTGCGGGACTCGATATTGCTTGGGTGTGGCGAATGGTTTGGACGCCTTAGTTCTTATTTTAAAAGGGCTAGGCATTAGTGAAGGTGATGAGGTTATCGTACCATCCAACACCTATATAGCGACTATATTATCAATTACTGCAAGTGGGGCGACACCTATTCTGGTTGAACCTGACTTGTTGACCTATAATATTGACCCTGCGCTGATCGAGAAGTATATCACAACCAAGACGAAAGCAATTATGGTTGTTCATCTCTATGGTCTTTCCTGCGATATGTCTCCCATTCAAGAAATAGCTCAGAAGTATAACCTTAAGGTTGTTGAAGATTGTGCTCAAGCACATGGAGCAATGTATAAAGGTAAACGGGTTGGTAATCTAAGCGATGCTGCCGCATTTAGTTTTTATCCAGGTAAAAATTTAGGTGCCCTCGGAGACGGCGGCGCTATAACGCTTAACGATGAAAGTATGTATTTAGAATTAAAGGCAATTCGCAATTACGGTTCGCACAAAAAATATGAAAATCTATATAAGGGCATTAATAGCCGACTTGATGAATTACAGGCAGCTGTATTGCGGTTTAAACTCAAGCATTTAGATGAAGATAATCAACTTAGGAGAAATATTGCAGAGTTGTACAATGAGAAAATAAAAAATGAAAGCTTAGTCAAGCCTGTATTCAAGGGGTTAGATCCAGAAACTCATGTATGGCATCTATATGTTATTCGTACAAGAAATAGGAACCATCTCCAACGTTATCTGAATGATAATAACATTCAAACGTTGATTCATTATCCCATTCCACCACACAAACAGGAAGCATACAAGGAATGGAACGATAGGGGATATCCAATCTCTGAAAGCATTCACGCGGAGATTTTGAGTCTTCCGATTAGCCCTGTTATGAGTATCGAAGATGCCGTTAAAGTAACGGAGGTTCTCAATGAATACAAAGAAATTATTTAGCATCGTTATTCCTATTTACTATAACGAACTTAACATCCCCCATACCTTACCTAGGTTAAAGAACTTACAATCTATTTTGCCGGAATATGAGATGGAATTTATTTTTGTAGATGATGGGTCTGGTGATCGGTCATTTGAATTGCTTATATCAGCCAGAGAAGATGATCCAAGGATTAAGGTTGTTAAGCTAAGTAAGAATTTCGGCTCAATGTCTGCTATTCAAGCAGGTTTAAAGTATGCATCTGGAGATTGCGTTGGCATTATTTCTGCAGATTTACAAGACCCGCCCGAGTTATTTGAGCAGATGATCGGACATTGGGAGTCTGGAAAAAAAGTCGTTATGGCTACTCGGGAAGAACGGGAAGAGACTCTTGGTCAGAAGATTTTCTCGAATTCATATTATTTGTTAATGAGACGGTTCGCTATTAAAGACTATCCAACAGGTGGATTTGATTTTGTGTTAGTTGATCGCCAAGTCGTGCAGGAACTAAATCAAATTCGCGAGAAAAATACTAATATAATGAGTCTTATTTATTGGCTGGGATATCCACAATCAACAATTTCTTATGTAAGACTGGAGAGGAAACTTGGTAAATCAAGATGGACATTCAGCAAGAAGATTAAATTATTCGTGGATTCGTTTGTCAGCTTCTCTTATGCTCCAATTCGGCTGATGTCCACAATTGGAATGATTACTGCTATTATTAGTTTTATATATGGTTTATTTGTTGTGTTTAACGCTATTTTTGGTAATGCTCCACTTCAAGGTTGGACAACAATTATTGCACTGATTTCCTTTTTATTGGGCGTAATTATGGTTATGCTTGGTATTATCGGAGAATATCTATGGAGAATTCTTGATGAAAGCAGGAAACGCCCAGCGTATATTGTGGACGAGGTTCATAATTAGTTAGGAAGTATAAAACATGAGGTGATATTGTGAGCTACTTTAAACATGAAAATGCTATCGTGGAAACGGAAGATATAGGTGACCAAACGAGGATTTGGGCTTTTGCTCATATTCTAAGCGGGGCGAAAGTTGGAGAAAATTGCAATATTAATGATCATACCTTTATTGAAAACGATGTAATCATTGGAAATAATGTAACAGTAAAATCAGGTGTTTATATATGGGATGGAGTTCGCATACATGACAATGCTTTTATTGGTCCTAATGTGACATTTACAAATGATTTGAATCCACGTTCCAAACAATATCCCGCTGAATTTATTAAAACAACCGTTGGAGTGTTTGCTTCGATCGGTGCAAATAGTACGATCGTAGCGGGAAATACAATCGGAAAATATGCAATGATCGGAGCTGGTAGCGTAGTTACTAAGAATATACCAGATCATACATTATGGTACGGAAACCCGGCAAAATTTAAAGGATATGTTTGTAATTGCGGTTCAAAATTAACAAATGATTTTGTTTGTGAAAAATGCGAACTTCAGTTTGAAATACTTCAAGACGGGTTGAAGGAGAAGCTTAAATGAGCGGGCGGCAACTTCAATGATAATTCAAACTTATAAGGTTAAAGAAGTTGTAAAGTTTTTATTAATAGGACTAGCAAACACAGGCATAACCTATGTCGTCTATTTAGGATTATTATTGATTTGTCCCTATAGTATTTCTTATGTTCTTTCTTTTATATTAGGCATTTTTATTTCCTTTGTTTTGAATTCGCTTCTGGTTTTTAACTCTAACATGAGCATTAAGAAGTTGATTCAGTTTCCACTGGTTTACATTATTCAACTCCTGATTGGTTGGGTTTTGATGTATATGTTTGTGGAGAAGATCGGACTAAATAAAGAAATTTCGCCTTTGGTTATCTCCGCGGTTACTATTCCGATTACTTTTATAATAAGCAAGTATATACTAACCGGTCGTTTAGAAGGCAAACGGGAGAAGGAATGACTTGTTAACGTATAGTGGATAGAGAATGTCATTTTAGTGATGAGGGATGAAGTTATTATGAAGTTGCTTGTGACCGGTGGGGCTGGCTTTATTGGAAGTAATTTTATTCAATATATGTTACGTGAACATAATGACGTCGATATAATTAATATTGACCGTCTTACGTATGCTGGAAACTTGGAGAATTTGAGCACTGTAGAAAAGAATGATAGATATAGATTGATTAAAACTGATATTAACGATCGAGTCGCTTTAGAGCCCATATTTAGCGAAGGTATTGATATCGTTGTAAATTTCGCGGCAGAATCCCATGTGGATCGAAGCATACTTGATCCCGATGTGTTCGTACGTTCAAATATATTAGGAACACAAACGATATTAGAATTGGCAAAAAAATATAACGTCCAAAAGTTTGTTCAAGTCTCTACGGATGAAGTATACGGAACATTAGGGGAATCGGGTTTATTTGTAGAAGATTCGCCGCTTGCGCCGAATAGTCCTTATTCAGCGAGTAAGGCAGGTGCCGACTTATTAGTAAGGGCATACCATGAGACTTTCGGGATGCCGATTAACATTACACGTTGTTCGAATAACTATGGCCCGTTTCAATTTCCTGAAAAGCTGATCCCACTTATGATTCAAAATGCACTACAAGACAAGAACTTACCGGTTTACGGAGATGGGCTAAACATACGTGATTGGTTATATGTAGAAGACCACTGCAGTGCAATCGATTTGGTCATTCGGCAAGGACGTAATGGAGATATTTATAATATAGGCGGCAATAATGAACGTACGAACATTCAAGTAGTACGTACGATACTTCAGGAATTAAATAAACCCGAAACTTTAATCGAGTTTGTTCAAGATCGCTTAGGACATGATCGAAGGTACGCAATCGATGCTAGTAAGATCAGGAAAGAACTCGGATGGAATCCTAAATATGATTATGAATCGGGTATCAGGGAAACAATCCGTTGGTATCTAAATAACAGGGAATGGATGAAACGTGTTCACTCTGGTGCTTATCAGCAATATTACTCGAAGAACTATGCGGGAGCCTCAAGCTAATCATTAAGAGGATTCCCAACCTTGAAAGGGATCATTATGAAAATCGCAGTAATTCACGATAGATTAGTAGTATACGCTGGTGCGGAGAAGGTACTCGAGCAAATACTGAAAGTGTACCCCGAAGCCGACTTATTCTCATTAGTCGACTTCTTACCTGATAATCAAAGAGATTTTCTTCAACAGAAGAAATCAAAGACATCTTTTATTCAGAGACTTCCTTTTTCCCGTAAGAAACATCTTAGTTATTTGCCGTTTATGCCGATTGCAATCGAACAATTCGATTTAAGTAAGTATGACTTAGTCATTTCGAGTTCCTATATAGCTGCTAAAGGTGTGATCACAGGTCCAACGCAGTTGCATATTTCCTATGTATATACTCCAATCCGCTATGCATGGGAAATGCAGCATCAATATCTCAAGGACTTTGGTAAGTCCAGAGGGTTATCATCTATTTTCATACGGATGGTTCTTCATTATATTCGGAATTGGGACGTACGTTCTACTAATGGAGTAGATGTTATTGTTACGAGCTCCAAATTTATTAGGAATCGAATTACTAAAACATATCGCAGAGACTCAGAGATCATATATCCGCCTGTGGATGTAGAAGGATTTAAATATAACGAAATTAAAGAAGAGTACTATTTTACCGCTTCCAGGTTGGTGCCATATAAGAGAATTGATCTTATAGTCGAAGCTTTCAGACAATTGCCGGACAAGAAACTAATCATCATCGGAGAGGGGCCAGAAGCCGGTAAACTGAAATCCAAGCTGACGTCAAATATCGAGTTCCTAGGCTATCAGTCAACAGAAGTGTTGCAGCAATATATGCAGAAAGCAAAAGCGTTCGTTTTTGCTGCAGAAGAGGATTTCGGAATCGTCCCGGTTGAAGCTCAAGCTTGCGGCACCCCCGTAATCGCTTTCGGGAAGGGCGGAGCATTAGAGACTGTCATACCGTTAGGTGAGGATCTACCGACAGGCATATTCTTCTATGAACAAACAGCGAATTCGTTGTTGGCTGCTATCAAGCAATTTGAAAATAACTACAAGAGCTTTAACGCGGCGAACTGCCGGAACAATGCCTTGAGGTTTTCAGAAGAAAGATTTAGAAATGAGTTTAAAGCTTTGGTGGACAGAAATCTCAAATTTCGATAATCTTCGCAACTTTCGGACTCTAGCGCTCGTATCAACTCTATAAAGGTAAAATATTACTTGCAGAAGGATGATTACTTTGCAGAAAAAGAGATGGGCTACATCAGTTGCAATCATTCTGATCCTTACGTTAGTTATCGGAGGCCCGGGCTGGTATCAATCCGCGTTCGCTGATGTGAGTTCCAATCCAGGTTCCGTTGATGATCCGCTGGTGACGAAAGGTTATGTGGATTCTACGGTTAGTAAGCTCGTTCAAGAAGAGCTGGAGAAGTTAGGTCCGAGTAGCAGTGGCTCTACGAAACTTGAGACTGTCACGGTACCATTGGGAACTAAGTTGATCGTTGAAGACGGCGGAGAGATTATTATTCGCACGGGGAAAGCGATAGCTTACAGTTCTGATGCAAACGGACTTTCTGACATGACGGATGGCTTGGATATTAAGCCGGGGAAAGCGATAGGAAATAATCACCTCATTCTTAACCCAAGGGGCGAAAGAGGAGTAGAAGCTGATCCAAAGCAGACTAAGGGACTTATCGTACTTGTTCGTGGTGCATATAAATTAAAATAGCAGAAACTGCCGACATTAGCTCGGCAGTTTTTTTATTTTTAAACAAATATGTAAAGCTCGAGCTGTATTGAAATGATTGATATCGGAATAGTCTAGAAATGTAATAGACATCTGAAGAGTCAATATAAAATGAATTTCATATACATGGTCATATATATGATGCTGTAGCCGTCCAGAGGCAATAATCTTATGGCGAGGAGCAAATTGAATGAGGGTTGCAGTGACAAAGCTAACTGACGTGAAATTATTAGATCCGAACGTTCAAGAAGATCCCCGGGGATATTTCATGGAATCTTATAGTTTACTTACGTTTAGCGCAGTAGGAATCAAGTGTGTATTCGTTCAAGATAATATTTCATTATCAGAACAAGCGGGAGTACTAAGAGGACTTCATTACCAGTTGAATCCAAAGGCTCAATCAAAGCTTGTACGCGTAACGTCCGGAGCTATTTATGACGTGGTCGTAGACCTCAGACAAGGATCGCCCACTTTCGGGCATTGGGAGGGTTTTATTTTATCATTTTCAAATAAACGTCAATTATTTGTTCCGCAGGGATTCGCCCATGGATTCTGTACTTTGGTGCCGCAAACAGAAGTGACGTATAAAGTAAATGAGTTCTACTCTCCGGAGAACGACAGGGGGATCGCTTGGAACGATCCGGCTCTCGGAATCGATTGGCCGCTCCGTAATCCGATTCTTTCGGCCAAAGATTCTCAACATCCGATTTTGGCCGATGCGGAAATTAATTTCAAATATGAAGGGTGAAATATGCAATGAAGCTACTGGTAACTGGGGGGGCTGGTTTTATTGGCAGCAACTTCGTTCATTACTGTCTCCGGGAGCATCCCCAAGACGAAATAATAAATGTCGACATTCTGACCTATGCAGGGAACCTGGAGAATCTAAGATTGATTGATTCCAATCCGAATTATCGGTTCGTCAAAGCCGACATTACGGATCGGGCAGCTTTGGAGCCATTATTTCAGGCTGGAATTGACGTAGTCGTGAACTTCGCCGCGGAATCTCACGTGGACCGTAGCATCCTTGATCCAAGCATTTTTGTTATGACGAATATCATGGGAACGCAAGTATTACTTGACCTTGCCAAGCTGCATGGCATTGCTAAATTCGTTCAGGTATCTACGGATGAAGTGTATGGGACTTTGGGAGAGACGGGATTGTTTACGGAAGAGACGCCTCTTCAAGCGAATAGTCCTTACTCAGCAAGTAAGGCGGGTGCGGATCTTCTTGTCCGAGCGTATCACGAGACATTCGGTTTGAACGTCAATATTACTCGTTGTTCGAATAACTATGGGCCTTACCAGTTCCCCGAGAAGCTGATCCCTCTTATGATTCAGAATGCTTTAGCTGACAAATCGCTTCCGGTTTACGGAGATGGTTTGAATATTCGCGATTGGTTGTACGTTGAGGATCATTGCAGCGCGATCGACCTTGTCATACGAAAAGGCAGAACCGGCGAAATATATAACATCGGCGGTAATAACGAGCGGAATAATATTCAAGTCGTGAATACGATTCTTCATGAGTTAAATAAACCGGAGTCATTAATCACATACGTTCAGGATCGGCTGGGACATGACCGTCGTTACGCAATCGATGCCACTAAGATTAGCGAACAATTAGGCTGGAAGCCGAAACATAATTACGAATCGGGTATTCTTGAAACGATTCGGTGGTACCTTAGCAATCTTGAATGGATGGAGCAAGTCCGATCCGGCGCCTATCAACAATATTATGAGAAGCAGTACGGTGAACGCTTGGGAGGGTAATGATGGGCGAGTACAAAATTACGATACTGGTTACGGGGGCAAACGGACAACTTGGTCGTGAATTAATCGGATTTTCCGATCAGCGATTCAGGATTATTGGGTTCGGTCGACTAGAACTTGATGTGACCAACTTAGCTCAATGCCGAGCTGTAGTTGCCGAGGTTCATCCGGACGCGATAATCCATGCGGGAGCCTATACTGCCGTTGACAAAGCGGAGACCGACGCTGATGAGGCTTATCGAGTAAATGCCATCGGGACTCGAAACCTGACGATTGCTGCTAACGAGATTGGCGCAAAGCTCTGTTACGTCAGTACGGATTATGTCTTCGATGGAATGGGATCGCTGCCTTACAACGAATACGACAATACGAATCCTCAATCCGTCTACGGAAAGTCCAAACGTGCCGGAGAGGTGCTTCTTCAATCGCTTAGCCAACGTTATTTTATCGTAAGAACGTCTTGGGTATACGGCAAGTATGGCAACAATTTTGTGAAAACGATGCTGAAACTTGCATCCGAAAGAGATTCCTTATCGGTCGTTCATGATCAGGTCGGGTCGCCGACATATACTTACGACTTGGGACGATTTCTTATCGAGTTGGTACAGACTGAAGCTTATGGGATTTATCATGCCTCGAATACGGAAACCTGCACTTGGTATGAGTTCGCGCAGGCTATTTTCGAAGAAAGTGGACTATCTACTAAAGTCGAACCCTGCTCGACCGATCAATTCCCTCGACCGGCGCCTCGACCGGCATATTCCGTTATGGATCATTCGGCTATCCGCCAGAATGGCTTCAGTCAACTGAGACCTTGGCGCGAAGGGTTGAAGGCGTTTTTAATAGATTTGAATTCTTAGGTCCGACTGTTACGCAATCCTAATTTTCCCCCAACCCCCAACATCTAATACGCCTTGAATAGGATGCCCCGGCACATACTATGTCCATCACATTCAAGGAGGTTCTAATCACATGGCGAGAAGCAACAAATTAGTGGTTCCGGAATGCGCGAACGCGCTGAAGCAGATGAAGTATGAGATTGCGGCGGAGCTTGGCGTGCCGATTAGTGGGTTCGGCGGGGGAACCGCGGATACGGAATTCGCGGGGGAACTCGGAGGTATATCCTCGGCGAGCTACGGGAAACAATATTATGGAGATTTGACGTCGCGGGAAGCCGGAGCTTTAGGCGGGGGAATAACCCAAAGGCTGATTAGGCAAGCGCAACAAACAATCGTATAACTTGACAATCTTCAACATAGTCTGATGTACGTTGACACCTCTCGACAATTCCGGTATTATTATTAATCGAAGGTTTCTCTTAACAACCTTTTCCCATTGGAAAAGGTTGATTTTTATATGTGGAGGTTGGAGACTTTGTCGATTAAAGGACGGCATCTCTTCACATCCGAATCGGTCACCGAAGGCCATCCGGATAAAATATGTGATCAAATATCGGACGCGGTACTGGACGCGTTCTTGGAAGCGGACCCTTACGCCCGCGTAGCATGCGAAGTATCCGTTGCAACAGGACTGGTTCTTGTCATTGGCGAAATCAGCAGCAAAGCTGATTATATCGATATTTCCGCAATCGCGCGTCGCACGATTAAAGAAATCGGTTATACTCGCGCCAAATACGGTTTTGATTCCAGCACTTGCGCAGTTTTGACTTCCCTGAACGAACAATCCGCTGATATCGCGCAAGGCGTTAACGCGGCGTTGGAAACTCGCGACGGAAAAGACATTTTGCTCGAAAACGAAGATATCGGCGCTGGAGATCAAGGACTTATGTTCGGTTTTGCGACGAACGAAACTCCTGAACTCATGCCTCTTCCGATTGCATTAGCGCATCGTTTATCCCGTCGTTTATCCGAAGTTCGCAAGAACGGTACGCTGCCTTACTTGCGTCCGGACGGTAAAACGCAAGTTACCGTTCAATACGAAGACGGTAAACCTGTTCGCGTAGATGCGATCGTCGTATCGACGCAGCATTCCGAAGATATGACTTTGGAGCAAATCCAAAGCGATATTCGCGAGCATGTTATCTACCCTGAAGTTCCTTCGGAGTGGTTGGATGCGGACACTAAATTCTTCATCAACCCGACAGGACGTTTCGTCATCGGTGGACCTCAAGGAGATGCCGGATTGACAGGCCGCAAAATTATCGTTGATACTTACGGCGGATACGCCCGTCATGGCGGCGGTGCTTTCTCCGGTAAGGATCCGACTAAGGTTGACCGTTCCGCGGCTTACGCGGCGCGTTACGTAGCGAAGAACATCGTTGCTGCCGGCTTAGCCGACAAATGCGAAATTCAACTCGCTTACGCGATCGGAGTAGCCAAGCCGGTTTCCATCAACGTGGATACTTACGGTACGGGTAAAGTGGAAGAAGAGAAGCTCGTGGAGCTGATCGTCAACAACTTCGACCTTCGTCCGGCTGGCATCATCAAAATGCTGGATCTTCGTCGTCCGATCTATCGTCAAACCGCTGCTTACGGCCACTTCGGCCGCACGGACGTCGATCTTCCTTGGGAGCGTCTAGACCGTGTCGAAGCGTTGAAACAAGGCGCGCAGGCATAATTCACCGGTTATCGAAAGGCTTCCGCGAATGCGGAAGTCTTTTTTCGTGCGAAAAATAGGAAATAAGTCCTTCGTCCCTAATTTTATTGCCGTTCGATGCCGAAATATAGAATACTATGTGTGTTCACCGGGAGGTATTTTCTTTTGCAGCTTAAACGTACTCTTTCACTTGCTTTGATTCTCGCACTTCTTGTCCAATCCCTATTTTCCATGGTTACGTTTGCCGCTCCGAAAGGCAATGAAGTTCATGCCTTGGCGGGACCTAGCGGACCAACGCTAACCAATATGATTCCGAGCAATGGAGCGACATCGGTCGTGACCGACACGGTTTTGAAGCTTTCGTTCGACGAAGAGATTACTCGGGGAACGGGATCGATTGAACTTTATCAAGTCGTTTCTGGAATTCCAACTCTTAAAGCTCAATACGATATCACCAATACGACTTCTCCTGTCGTTCAGTTAGACGATGCGAATAGATCGATTGTGATCAGACCGCAAGCTAGTCTTGATTCAGGCGGTTCTTATTATGTTCTAGTTCCAAACGGAGCTATCTTAAGTTATGCAACGGGTGAGAAATTTACGGGGACGACGAGTACGCAATGGGCATTCACAGCGCAATTACTCGCTCCCAACGCAAACAATTTTAGTCCCCCCAATAATTATTTAGCAGTTGATCCAGCTAATTCAGGCAGTCTTTCTTTCGATTTTACGCGGGAGGTTATTAAGGGAAGCGGTTTTATTCAAGTGAAGCGCGTATCCGATAACGTTACGGTTAAGACAATCGATGTAACTAACGCCGAAGTGGCGGTTACTGCTATTAACGCTAATATATGGAGGGTTAGCGCCCCTTTAACTGGGCTGGATTATAATACTTCCTATTATGTTCTCATTACTCCAGGGGCGATTACCTCAAAGGTTATAAATAATGGTCCTTATGCCGGAATATCGAGTCCTGGAATCTGGGGATTCAAGACTAAGCCGGCATTGGATACGACGAAGCCGAAGGCCATCCTATTTACGCCGGCTAACAATGGAGTACTGGCCAATCTTGCTAGTAATGTATTGTCCTTGAAGTTTGACGAGACCGTGTTCGCGAATTCTAATAAAAGCCTTATCATCCGCAATGGAGCCAATGCGGTCATGTGTACGGTTTCGGCGGCAAATACGGTACCCATCTCCGGGAGCGACACCGCTACGATTAATCTAAGCGGCGCGTCCTGTCCGCAGCTCGTTAATAACACGGATCTGACCGTTGCGATTGATTCTGACATATTCCGCGATGCCAGCGGTAATTATTTCGATGGCGTCTCTTGGAGATTTAAAGTGCTTGCCGATTCGACTGCTCCGGCGATTACCGCTTATTCGCCTGCTGTAGCTTCAACAACGATTAGTGTGTCGACAACGCAATTCATCGTCACTTTTAACGAACCCTTAGTGGCGCTCGCTTCATCTTCCGTAGCTCAAATTCTGCCGCAGAACAGTCCGGCGGCGGCAACTAACCTGCCCATGGTGGTTGATCCCACCAACAATACAAGATTACTTATAAACTTGGGGAACTACAGGCTAAGCCCAACGACGTCTTATTCCGTGCTTATTCCTAACGGTATCGTTAAAGATACGTCAGGTAACACTTTTTCAGGGATTACCACCCCGTATCAATGGACCTTCCAAACGGCAACGAATAGCGTGCCAACAATTAATAACGCTACTATAGATGGGACCGGTATTCTGATTACTTATAGCGAGAATCTGGATTCTACTAAGGTTCCTTACACCAATAACTTTTATGTGACTGTAAACGATGTAGCAAGATTGGTGACAGGCGTAACCATTAATAATAACGAGGTGCGCTTAACGCTTCAGAGCGCTGCTTTAGCTGGGCAGGCCGTAAAGCTGTCTTATTTCCCCGACAGCTACTCCACTGACAGGAGATTGAAGAACGTAGCCGGTAACGAGGCAGCGGCGTTCAGCAATCGGGTTGTCGCTAATTCGACGGATACTGCGATCGTGAAGCCTACAAGTGGAATATTTAATGGTTCCTCGATCATTCTAATATTTAATCGTTCCTTGACAACGCCAGCCAGTACGATCGGTCTTCAGAGTCAATTCGTCGTGAAGCAGGGCGGAGTTCCAGTTAGTATAAGTTCTGTTTCGGTCACGGGAACTTTTGTGACCATGACTTTAAGCTCTGCTTCTACGAGCGCGTTACCGGTATCCGTATCCTATATCCCGGGCACGAATCCGGTTAAGGATCAAAACGGTAGCTTGCTCCTGACGTTTACGGATTATTACATCCGGAATGTTCTCGATACGCTTGCGCCGCAGATGTCGTCGGCCATGTTGACCGGTAACAAGCTGATACTCTCCTACAACGAAGGCTTGAATACGGCCACGGTTCCCGACAAAGCGAGCTTCTCCGTGGTCACTAGCGGAGCTGCGGCTACGATAACCGCAATCACGGTCGTCAATAATACGCTTGAGATGACGTTGTCTCAGAGCGTCAACAGCAACGTGCCCGTGCAGCTCTTCTACTATCCGGGCAGTCCGGCCATTACGGATCTCTCGGGCAACCCTGCTCCGGCGATCGCAGGGTACTCATTTACATCGGGTACGGCGGGCGCTCTTGCACAATTGTCGTCGTCGACCATTTCGAATAGTCAGGTTTCCTTAGTCTACTCTTCGACTTTAAATGCTTATTCGACGCCTAACGCATCGCAATATTCACTTAAATATGATGGAGTTGTCATTCCGGTCAATAGCGTATCCGTCTCCGGCGCGCAAGTCGTACTTACGGTATCGACTGCGGTTAGATCCGGCCAACGAGTTACACTCTCCTATACGAGCAGCATAGGAAATCCGCTTAAGGATTCTTTGAGTCAGCAAGTCGCCTCGTTCAGCGAAATCGCCGTCACCAATCAGGGTGGCGGGGGGAATGTAGGCATAGGCGTTCTACCCGAGTATCTCGAATCGGACGGAGCGGGTGCTCTGAGGTTTATTAACGACAAGGCGGCAACGCCTGTTTCCGCAGCGACATCTTCGGGCAGATCGGCTAATCGGTACATGATTAACGGCGACAAGTTCATCGCTGCTTTCGACGCGTCGAAGTCTACGGCAGGGGTAACCGTACCAATGGTCACGTTTAAGATTCCGACATCCGAAGCCGGCGCTCTGGTCGGAATTCCTCTGAGATCGCTGATGGATGCCGCCTCGAGGTCGACAAACGCATCGTTCCGATTGGATTACGGCGATCTGTTATTCACTCTTCCGCTCAAAGCGATTAATTATAGCGTGCAGCTTCAGAAGAACGGCGGGGATGTGTCGTCCGCCTATCTGTTGCTTAATATCGAGAAAGCGACGAATTCGGCCCTTCTATCGAAGCTGAGCGGTAAAGGCGCGCAAATGCTGACGACGCCGGCCAATTTCTCTGCGGCGATATTGTCGGGCGGCAGGGAGCGGGAAATAGACGCGTATGAAACCTATGTCACCAGAACGTTCGTGCTCCCTTCGACGGGCGGGGCGGCGACGTCCGATATCGCGGTCGTTCGCATGGACAACGATTCGGGAGATGTGTCGTACGTTCCGACGACGGTTGCGACTTCTACTTCGGGAATCAATGTGAATTTCATGAGAAAAGGAAACAGCTCGTACGTGGTTATCCGTAACTCGGTTTCGTTCTCGGACATGAAGAGTCACTGGGCCAATGGAGATGTATCCGAACTCGCAGCGAAGTTCGTCGTTACCGGACCTACAGCAATTACCTTCGCGCCGGGTAAAAATATCACCAGGTCCGAATTTGCCGAATACATCGCGCGAGGATTAGGGTTGAGCGGTGCCAGCGCTTCCGCTGCGAAGTTCAAAGATGTCGGAGCGGGATTCAGAACAGCTTCATACATTGGAGCAGTAAGCGACGCGGGTATTGTGGAGGGCAGCGATGGCAAATTCCGACCGAACTCGCCGATCACGCGCGAAGAAATGGCAACGATCCTCGTGAGAGCGATGAAATATGCCGGGGTAAGCGATACGGCCAGCAGCACGGAGCTTAACGCGTTCAAGGATCGGACGAAAGTAAGCTCATGGGCGAAGGATGGAGTTTCCATCAGCGTTAAAGCGGGTTTCATTAAAGGCTCTACGACGAAAACGATCAACCCGCAAAGCAATGCTACCAGAGCCGAAGCCGCCATTATGATCAAGCGATTCCTTGAGTACGTGGATTTCCTATGAACCATGAACGGCTAATTAAGCATGGATTGCAGTGGTCGGGCACTCAATTGAAATACCCTTTCTATCCCGATCTTCCGGTACTCTTCGTGGGCAGTAAAATGTTCGCGTTGTTCGGTAGGACGGGAGACAGGGAGAGCGTAAATTTAAAGGCGGACCCGGAAGAGTCTTGGTTGCTTAGGCAGCAATACCCGGAAACGGTTCTCCCGGGCTACCACATGAATAAGAGGCATTGGAATACAGTCGTTCTCGACGGCAAGCTGCCTGATGACGAATTGCTTGCGATGCTTAAGCAATCTTACCGACTCTCCTGGAGCAAGTTGACCAAGCGGGAGCGCGAAGCTATAGAGTAAGGAAAGAAGAAGCGGCGCCCGTTGCCGCTTCTTTTCTATTATTTTTTTTCGGAGGACCTATGTCATGTAACTTTTCGGCTATTTAAGAGTCTAATAGAATAGAGAGTTCAGGAGGCTTCGACGCTTTCGCTCAAATTCTAATAGACTTACAGGAGACTTACATGCCACAACTAACCCCACAAGCTCGACATAAGCGTTCGCGCTTTATTTTGCCGTTCCTCGCAGGAGTGCTCGTATTCACAGGACCATTGAACGCTGGATTCCCTCCCGTTGCTCATGCCGCATCCGTTTCCGAGAAGGCGGCGCTCACTTATAAACTAGTCAAGCAATCCGAAACTACAGTTACTTCGGGCGTACGTCAAATCAACTACGCATGGGTACCCTCCGACGCTTCCAAGCCGACCGAAATGCTTTATGTCTTGCAAGTAGACCTTAAGAACCCCTATGTGCAATTAAACGCGATGGGCGGACCTAAAGGTAGCGTAACCGCAAGACAATCCGTCGGTGCAATGGCCACGGAAACCGGAGCCGTCGCCGGAATTAATGGAGACGTGTTCAGGACGAATATCAGCAGCGAGGGCGTTCCGATGGGAGCCCAGATAACTAACGGTCAATTGCTGGTCAGTACGGAAAAACTGAAGGGCATGTATGCGTTCGGCGTTACTAAGGACAAAAAACCGATCATAGACAGCTTTACGTTCTCCGGATCCGTTACGGCTGCCGACGGCGTGACGACTTTCCCTCTGGCGGGATTAAATAAATCGGCTTATCGCACGGAGCCGGACAAGGCCTATAGTCATGTCGATGCTCTGTATATGTATACAAATGCTTGGACGGCACCCGAGAGGCCCACAAACAGTGCCGCTACTCCAACCGAAGCATTGGTCGTTGACGGCATAGTCACGGAAGTTTCCGTCGACAGCCCGATTACGACTCCGATACCGGCTAACGGTTATATTTTGCGGGGGCATGGGAAGAAGACGGCATCTAATTTCATTACCGCGCATCTGGCGGTAGGAGATAGAATTACTTCGCAATACTCTCTTCAAACGGCCGACGGGAAATCCTATAATCAAGAAGATTTTCAGATGATGGTGAGCGGGCACACGTTACTGTTGGACAATGGAGCTGCGGTTCCTTTTACTAGGGACGTCAGCGGAGTCGATGGCGCTTATGCCCGCGGCCGCACGGCAGTCGGTTACTCGCAAGACGGCGGTACCGCTTATCTTCTGACGGTCGAGGAAAACGGCGGGCGCGAAGGCGTTACGCTGAAGGAGCTCCAGCAGATGATGGTCGAGTTGAACGTCTGGAAAGCCGTCAATCTGGATGGCGGAAGCTCGACGACGATGGTGACCAGGCCGCTCGGCGAGTTCCAGACGCAGTTGACTCATCCGACCATCTACGGAACGACCCAACGTCAAGTGACGAACGGAATCGGCGTGTATACGACGGCTCCGCAAGGGAGCTTGGAAGGGATCGCGGCAAGCGGACCGCGTACTTTATTCATCGGGCAAACCGCGACATATTCTCTGAAAGCCTACGACAATTATTTTAACCCGATGGATCCAAACGGACTCCAGCCCACTTGGAACCTGGATAAGCCGCTAGGGACATTCACGGATGGCACGTTACTGGTTGCCCAGCAGGGCACGGCCGAGCTTAGCGTCAATGCGGGAAGCGCAACGGACAAGATTCCTCTGGAAGTCGTCGGGGAGGCGCAGATCGCTAAGTTGACCGTCGAGCCTAATTCGACCGTATTGAAGCCAGGCGCCGTCATCAGCGTCCCGGTAAAAGCGCAATTGACGGATGGCAGACTATTACCTGTTCCTGCCTCTTCGATCGTTTGGGAGTACCGCGGATTCACCGCCACTAACGCCGACGGCAGGATTACCGTGGACAAGGTTCAGAACAATATCCAGACGGGATATGCGATCGCGAGATACGACGGATTCGGTGCGGTAGCGACGCTATCCTCGAGTACGGAGCAATCGCTCGAGAACTTCGAGCAGGTTACCTATAACGTCGGATTCAGCGGAACTCCGGCCGAGACGGTCGGAACGGCTTCGATCGCTACGGGAATTCCGGGTAGAGAGACATCCAAGGTGCTTCTATTGGATTACGATTTCACGATGGCGACCGGCAAGAAGTATGCGAATGCGCTTCTCAATGAAGGCAAGGGCATAGCGATGAACGGATCGCCGAACGCGCTCACCCTCGACGTATGGGGGGACCAAAGCATGAACTGGCTTCGCGCGGAGTTCATAGACGCTAACGGCAAAGCCGCATTCGCGACGATCGCCGATCACGTAAATTGGTCGGGATGGAAGAATATCCGGATCGACTTGACGGCAGCGGGACTTAAGCTTCCAGCCAAGTTGAATAAACTCTACCTTGTCGACGATATAACGGGCCAAGATGAACGCGCGCGCTCGGGAGAATTGGCATTCGACAATCTAGCCTTGCAATATCCATCCGATCTGTCCCAGGTCGCTCATCCGACCGTCGTCATGACCGTCGGGAAAACGGCGGCGACCGTCGACGGAGAGAAAGTTAAGCTCCCTGGAGCACCGTTCGTCCAGAAGGGAACAAGTACCAATTACCTACCGCTCAGATTCGTGGCCGATTCGCTTGGGGCTCAGGTCGTATGGAACAATAAGGAGAAAAGAGTTACAGTACTACGAGGAGACAGAATGCTGGAATTATGGGTCGGAAACGAGAATATGACGGTTAATGGCGTTCGCCAGCCCGTGACCGTCCCTCCGGTCGTCATAAAAGGCAGTGTCTACGTCCCGGTTCGCGTCATATCTGAGCAATTAGGGCAGAAAGTAGACTGGGTCAGCAAGACAAAAACGATTACAATTCACTAATTTTGAATCAAAAGGCCTATTCCCCTCTCAACCGCTCTTATTAATATGGTATGATGTAGGCATTGCTAGCAAACGCTGTGCGGCCTTTGGTTAAGGGAAAGTACATCGACGCAAATCGGCTGTCAATGAATATAGGGGAGTCGTAAACATGGATTATCATGTGGACCAAATAGATCGTGTAATCCAGAACGCCATCTCCGTTATGGAAGATAGCAAAGTCCAAGTGTTCGAAATTTGCGAAGTTGCAAGGCGCGAGCTGCACTCCCTGACGCAGGAGCTTGAGAAGGTGCTGCGGGACACATCGGAAACCATCGACAAAGTAGATCGGTTGGAGCGGGATTATCGGCTCGCGAGAATTCGACTGACGGAGGTCAGTCGGGATTTCGTCCGGTATACCGAGAAAGATATTAAGTCGGCCTATGAGAAAGCAACCCAGTTTCAGTTGGATCTCATGGTCTATCGGGAGAAAGAAAACTATTTGAAAGCTCGCCGGGACGAGTTGCAAATCCGGGTCAAGAACGTAGAGCTTTCAATAGAGCGTGCCGATACGATCAACCTGCAGATGAGCGTTGTTCTGGATTATCTATCCGGTGATCTCAACCAAGTGACGCGGATTCTGGAATCGGCGAAAAACCGGCAAATGATCGGATTGAAGATTATTCTGGCTCAGGAAGACGAGCGTAAACGGATCGCGCGTGAAATTCACGACGGACCGGCTCAATCCTTAGCCAACCTGGTTTTGAGGACGGAGATCGCGGAGAGGCTGCTCGATACGAAGGACCTGGTAGTCGTCCGCAACGAGCTAATCGATCTGAAATCGCAAATCCGCATAGGACTGGAAGAAATCCGTAAAATTATTTTCAACCTTCGCCCTATGGCATTGGATGATCTGGGGTTAGTGCCGACTCTTCGCAAATTCGTGCAGGATTTCGAGGAAAAGACGAGGATCAGGGCCGTTTTTGAGACGTCCGGCAAGGACAAACGCTTGCCTAGCGCGATGGAGGCGGCAATGTTCAGACTCGTTCAAGAGGCTTTCAATAATGCTTTGAAGCATGCTCAACCCACTTTCGTATCTCTCGAAATTACTTATCAGGATGATATCGTTCAGATGCTTATCGAGGATAACGGAGTCGGTTTTCATACGGATGTCGTCGAGTCGCGGGCGAGATCCCACTCCCATTTCGGATTGATCGGAATGAAGGAACGAGTAGATTTGCTACAAGGAAAGATAGATATAGAATCCACGGTTGGGCAAGGCACTCAGATCAAGATCAATGTCCCCATAAAAGCGGAACCGGGAAAGGAGTTAATGGCACATGGAGAATAAAGCATTAGCTCGTAAGATTAAAGTACTTCTTGCCGACGATCATCAACTCTTCCGTGAAGGATTGAAGAGAATTCTAAACATGGAGAGCGATTTAGAAGTCATCGGCGAGTGCGGTGACGGCATTCAGGTGCTCGAGTTCTGCAATCACTCGAAACCGGACGTCGTGCTGCTCGATATTAACATGCCGACGGAGAACGGCGTTATCGCGACCGAGCGTCTTCGCGACATTTTCCCCGAAATCAAAGTAATCATCCTCTCGATACACGATGATGAGAGCTACGTATTCGAAACCCTTCGCAAGGGCGCGACGGGTTATCTGTTGAAAGACATGGAAGCGGAATCTCTTATTAACGCCATAAGGACTGTGGCGGAAGGACACGCATACATACATCCCAAGGTTACGGGTAAGCTGATTAACCAACTCAGGCGCATGACCTATCTCGATGAGATCGGAGCGACTTCGGGGGCGGCGGCCAGCCGCGAGACCGTAACTAAGTTCATTCCTCGCGGAAACAATCCGTTAACCCGTCGCGAAGCAGAAGTGCTTCGTCTGATGGCCGAAGGAAAGAGCAACAAGACGATCGGCGAGAACCTGTTTATCAGCGAGAAAACGGTCAAAAACCACGTCAGCAGCATTCTGCAGAAGATGGAAGTGGACGATCGCACGCAAGCGGTTATCAACTCGATCAAATACGGCTGGGTAACGCTTTAAGAGGAATAAAGCCTCAACAGGAATAAACCTCTTAATAGCAACAAACTACATAATCGCAGCTTACATCGTTCGCGGCTTCCCTGGTCTCTCACCGACCAGGGCGGCCGCGAATTTTTGTTGCGACGGAACCAGAAACAGTAAGTCTCCGCATTCCGCAAACCCCGCAAACCCAGCAAACCCGGCAAACCCGGCAAACCCGGCAAACCCGGCAAACCCGGCAAACCCAGCAAACCCAGCAAACCCAGCAAACCCAGCAAACCACTACCTATTCGGCCTAAAGTACGATGATATATATCGTTGTTTCCCGAAATTAGTGAAAACGAACCTAGATAGCAATGTGATACATCGTACTTTGATCGCCATGAGGTGTTAGTTCCGAGAATTTGCGGAAAGTAGAATGTTCTGCATCTTTATCTACTACAAAACTATTGAATGGCGCCGAATAATGATGAATGTAATCGTTATTTACAGTCCAAGATCATCAGCGGTCACGAAATCAGCCAACTTATAGCTGAAAATACGAGCGCTACCCGTACCATGCGGGATCAATAAATTCTTATTACACAGATTGCGTAGAAGCTTGCGAGCCTTCTGGCTCTCTACGACTAATAACTGACAGACATCCTTAGGGCGTATAATTCTCCTGCGTCTTAACGCCATGCGCAGGATATCGCGTTCCTCGGCTTTCAGAGTAGATAGGAGATTGAACCGTCTACCATCTGTCCACCTGCCCATGAATTGTTGTAGGATTTGTTGACACATGCGCGGACGTTCAACTATGTCGTCATACGAAAAACGAAGGATTCTCCATCCATCAAGAATGAGGTGATTTTGTCTCATGAGGTTGTCTGAGAATTTGTTGCGATCAATATCTTTCGCATGGGATTTGTAACCGTCAATTTCAACGTTCAGCAGCATGTAATCTAACAAGAAAGCATAGTCCAGAAACCTCGCTCCATCCTTAAAGTCGCTAACCTCGTACTCCGGATGCAAGTTCTCGAAACTACGGAATGCGGGCCACCATACATTTTCAAGTAACATTTTCTCCGCGTGGCCGTGTCCTTCCGTTAACCTCCGAAATCTCTCTCCTCGCCTTGCTTTCTTGTGGTCCTCCATAAACTGCGCATAAGCCGTTTCGAATTCCATTATTCATTCCTCCCGAAAAAATAAAATAGCCGCTCCTCGTTCAGCTAGAGCTGACGAGAAAGCGGCGTGTGCTTCACGACCGTATACGATATTAACGATGAAAATTAAGCTTATTGTAAAATGAATGCAATAAAATTGTCAATATATAGATAAAATTCTTCTTTGAGGGAATCTGATAGCGTTACAAACTGGAGTTCGGAACTCCATTCTCTCAGGCGGCATATATTGTTGAACGAGTAGACGATCCACTGAGGCTAAGGGGAATTTTGGCGCTTAGGCGGACGTGTACTTACCTTCACGACAAAGGAGGTGGCCGTATTGATTCCGGATTTATTATGGATTCTCGCGTTCTACGCGGTTGCCGCGGTATTTGCGCACTGGATCATCCGGCGCCGTTCAAAAGAGGATCACCACCATTACGTGCTAGTCGCTGGTAACCACCAAATGCAGATCGAAGGGTATATTAGAGCGCTTCAGCAATTTTCGAGACGGACCGGTACGGAAATTGGAATAACGGTCGTGCTTGACCAGTCTACGGACGATACGGGAAAAATCATGGAGCGCTTTGCACGGACGGATACGGGAATCGAATGGGTAAGAAGGACAGGCGCGACGGAAGCTCCGACGGAATCGGATGCAGCCGAAGGTTTGGAGGTCGGGAACTCTGCTCCGAGATCGGAAAGCGTTCGCAATGGAAACGGGAAGGTCGTCTGGGTAGAATTGAACCGGATGGACGACGTCATGCGATTGCCGCTGTAAAAGATCTGCCGTATTGAGAGGAAGGAATAATCATTGCCGGCGTTCAACATTTGTCATATACTTGCGATATCAGAAAAGAGTTGGGAATCCGGGTGAAGCACACTTTCGGACGCCGTTATGGCGATCGGGGTGTGTTTTTTTGTTGTTCGAAGAAGGGGGCGATAGGATGAAAGTCGTGCTTTATGCGGTGAATGAGGGGACGAGCTATCGGGCCTTGTTCACGATTGCTTGGGAAGCGGACCAATTCTATTGGAGTAATAGAGAGGTTCATATGATACGTATCAGAGAAATAATTCCTCTGGGAGTAGCGGAAAGAGTGTGTCGAGTGCTGGAGAAGCGTTGGAGTGGGGAGGATCTAGGGGTTAAAGGTGACACGCCACGCAGGGATTGGGCAGATGATTTCCGTAGTATCGTTCACGAGGTATGGGCGGCGGAAGTGCGAGAGAATGGCTTGACCTTTGAAATGGTAAAAGAGGTTGGGCGGAGTTTAAAGGTGCAAGCCTTGGACAGGTTGCCGCAACTGGCACGAATGGTTGCTTCGCTGTTGGAGGGGCGCTCGCTGCTCCTCGAGGAAGCCGTCCAATTGCTGGACGGCCTCCTGCCGGCGGAGTATCCCGCCGCCATGCACCGCGCCGCGCTGCAGCTCGCGGCGCTCACGGGGGCCATGCAGCTGACCGCTGCCGTGGCCCCCAATCCAGTCGCTCCGCCGCTGCGCGGACTCCGCGCTTGGGCCGAGCGGCTGCGCGCCGCTTGCCTGCCGGGGCTCGCGGCTTCGCGGCGCGGCCCCGAGGTACTGGCTTGCCGGCGTTGCGGCGGCAAGGACAAGCTGCGGCGCACGCATTGCGCCGCCTGCGGGCAAGCCTGCGCATACTGCGAGGCTTGCCTGACGATGGGCCGCAGCCGGGAGTGCGGCCTGCTTATCGTAGGCGTCCCGAAGTCTTCGGGGACGCCTGATCAACAATCCCTACCTGTCCCTTTAAGCCCGTTTCCGACGCTGACTAACCTGCGCCCCACAAGCCTCGCAGACCGCTGGGGACTCAGCCCCGCCCAGAGCGAAGCGGCAGAGGCTGCTTTAAGCTTCATATTGTCGCCGCACGACAATACCGTGCACACCCGGAGCCGCTCCTTCCTGTTATGGGCCGTAACTGGAGCGGGTAAAACGGAAATGATTTTTCCGCTGCTCGAAGCGGTGTTAACTCGCGGCGGTCGGGCTCTCGTGGCCACTCCGCGCAAAGACGTGGTGCTCGAGCTGGCGCCGAGGCTGGCAAAGGCATTTCCCGATTACGGAAGCTCCGTCTTATACGGCGGAAGCTCCGACCGGTGGGAGAACCGGCCACTCACTCTGGCAACGACCCATCAATTGCTTCGGTTCCAAGAAGCTTTTGATCTTGTCATCATAGACGAGTTGGATGCTTTTCCGTTCCATAACGATCCAATGCTCCATTACGCGGCAGAGAAATGCCAAAAAACTTCGGGAACCACGATCCTCCTGAGCGCGACCCCACCGAAAAAAATGCAACAAGCTGTCGCAAAAGGAAAATTACCCTGCGCGCGAGTTCCCGCGAGATTCCACCGTCACCCTTTGCCGGAGCCCCGACGTCTTGAGTTGCCGTTAATATCGGGTCTGTTGCGCAAACAAGTCCTTCCGGCAAAGTTTTCGATATCTCTTAAGCATTCGATCGGAAGGGGGGCGCAGATCTTTCTGTTCGTCCCTTATGTTCGGCAAGTTGATCCATTCGTCAACCTGCTTCGCGATAAAGCTGCGGATCTGGGCATCTCCCCAGAAATCATAGCGGGAACTTCGTCCAAGGACGGGGACAGATCCGACAAAGTGGTTTCTTTCCGGCAGAAGAACACTCAAGTGCTCGTGACGACCACCATATTGGAGCGCGGCGTAACGATTCCCAAGAGCGACGTTTATATTCTTGACGCGAATAATCCCTTGTTCGACGAGGCTTCGCTAGTTCAGATGGCCGGAAGAGCCGGAAGATCCGGTGCCGACCCTGCAGGGTTCGTATTTTACGGCGCGCCGACGTGGACGAACGCTCAGAGAAACTCTATAAGGCAGATTCGCAGAATGAACTCGATAGCGAGACGTAAGGGTTACCTGCATGCCAATGCCTAATCCTCTTCAGTTTTTATTTTTTTATGCGCATGGAGTAGGAACATCGACTTATCCCTATTCTCTGAATATGCTCTATCACTGATTCAACGTTGAAAATCCCACCGTTCTCTCTGCTGAAATCGAAACTTAATAGTATCCATCCTCGTCTTATGATAGGTGGTAGTTAAATATGCCCATCAACTTCCGTTCGTGGTTTGCGCCGAGTGAGGCGGCTTGTCCGGTATGCGGACGCAATGCCGTGAATTCAAGCTCTGCCATTCCGGTTCGACACCCGACGCCGCGCCGAATCTTGTCTTCCCTTTGCGCCTCTTGTTTGAGATCGATCCCTTGGATCGTTCATCCGTTATGCCGGATATGCGGCAGAATGGAACGATGCGAGGATTGCGTCAGAAGGAAGGCGAGGAATTACGCGCTTAGCCGTTGCGCGGTTCGTTACGACAATACGATGAAGGATTGGCTGGCCCTCTATAAATATCGTGGAAACGAACAACTGGAGTCCGTATTGGCTGCCGTACTCGCTTTCGCATACGAACGGCTTACAGGAACTGTGACAACTGGTTTCCAAATCATAACCGCAGTTCCGATAGCGCCGGAAAGAATGCGGGACAGAGGATTTAACCAAGCGGAACGGCTTGCTCGAAGGTTGGCCGAATGGTACGGCCTTGACTATGAGACTTTGCTCTTTCGTTTACGTCACACCGAGAAACAAAGCCTCAAAAGCCGCCGGAGCCGGGTGGTCGACATGAGAGGCAACTTCGCGGCCGAATCCTCGGGATTATTTTCGACGAGCGTCGCTTCTACGGGGATTCTTCTTATCGACGACATCTATACCACCGGAAGTACGCTGGACGAGTGTGCTCGTGTTTTGAGGGAGTCGTTCCATATGGAGAACAGACCCGATGTTTATGGACTTTTATGGGCGCGTTCGTAGAAAAATCAGTAACAGATGACAAACGATTCTACTATTCGACGAGATTCTCGCTGTGCTATGATTAAGAGACTTGTCTGCTCGCAGTTATAAAATGAAATCGGTGAAGCACCGGTGGGAGGCCCTCATGGAACGTCGCGCGAAATTAACGGAAATCGACATAGTACGGGGCATCGCCATTCTAGGCGTGTTAATGGTTCACTCCACCTCGTTCGCAACGGTGGACATGAAGGAAACGAGCCTGTACGGCGTCTATAATTTCCTGAATATATTCTCGAAAATAGGAACGACGTCGTTTATCCTTCTCAGTAGCTTCGTGCTGTTCTACAACTATTATCCGCAGCCGTTAACGGTACAACGCTTCAAGAAATTTTATCGTAATCGGTTGTTGTACATCGTAGTGCCGTACATGATCTTTTCCACGATTTATTTTGCGTTGCGTTGGTACCAGAACGGCTTCGCGTGGGAGCTATCCCGAATGTGGCCGAGTTACTGGGACAAAATTCTGCACGGTCAGGCGTATACTCACCTCTATTTTGTGTTTATAAGTATTCAGCTATACTTGATGTTTCCGATTTTACTTTATCTCTTCAAGCGCTTCCGCTGGTTGGCGGCTACCGCCGTTATCGTCGGAGTCGGTTTACAGTGGGCATTTTTCTTGTACAACAGAGAGTACTGGCAGGTTACAAATCGAGGAAGTTGGTCACCGACTTACTTCGGTCAATATTTTCTCGGGGCGTGGCTCGGTATTTATTTCGACAAGATTAAAGCTTGGCTCATTATCGCCAAGGATACGATCACAAAAACAAAAATCGTGCTTTGGATCGCTCTTTGGTCCGCGTGGCTGGCTTCGGGCATCGCTTATGTAAGGATTTTCTACAATCAGAGAATGTATCAGACGGTATACCACAATGCGCTATATGACGGCTTATGGGACATCTATACGATGCTGACGCCTCTGGTTCTGATACAGATTGCTTTCCTGATCGGCGGCCGCATGAATAGCTCCTTCTGGGTCGGAAGGCTTCGTCATTTAGGTGTCGTATCGTTCGGCGTTTACTTGTTCCATCCCCTTATCTTGCTCGTCTACCGCAAATTTCCGTTGGATGGCGGAGGCACGATGGTCTACCATGCTTGGTATGCGGGCGGATTCTTATGCGCTTTGCTCATATCTTGGGTCGTCGTTACGTTGATAAGCAGAATGACCGGTTGGTCCTGGCTATTGTTCGGAAGCGTACCCGCACAGCTAGAGGCGGCAGTTCCGCGGAAACCATCGAAGGAAGCTCCGGTCTCATCTCCGTCCGCATCGGCGTAAACAAATCGATGGCGATAATTTCAAATATTTAGTACAATGCATGTATATTAGTCGATTGATGTCGGAAGTCGAGGAGATGATTAAGTGAATTTAACCTACTGTCCGAGATGCGAGAAATTGTTCGACAAGAACTTCCGCGACGTTTGCAATAATTGTCATCAGTTGTTAGAAAAAGATTACGAGAGAACCGTGGATCATTTGCGTTCGAACAAAGGGCTGGATATCCAAAAGCTCTCCGAAGATATGGAGATTAGCATTAAGCAGATTACCAGATGGATTCGAGAAGGCCGGATATCTTTGGTCAACGCACCGAATATGTCCTATCCATGCGAATCCTGCGGGATGCTTATTCGGGAAGGCCACATCTGCGATTCTTGCAAGAAGCGCTTGCAACGCGACGTAAAGAACGCCAGCTCCACGGGGATGCTCCAACATAACCCGGATGACCGGAACAGAGGCGCTTACCGGATCGGCGATCGTCTTCATGACAGGAAATAATCGCAACTCTAAACATTTCATAAACATTGACCGATAATAGGGGTAGACATTATCGGTTTTTTTATTTCGATCAGAAGGCATAAGTCTTTGAATCCCTTATTCTCGTCTGATCGCTCGATACAAACGCGTTCTGCCGTTTTTTATGATGGTGAAACCGTTTTACTTGATTGGGGTGATACTCGTGAAAATTAATGATACTCAACGCATCGGTGCCTACCGCACTTATCAGCAGCAATCGGAAGCGCGCACGAACCAATCTACCGGCAAACGCCGCTTGGACGAGGTTCAATTTTCCGCAGAGGCGATGGAACTGCTTGGCGCTCAACGCGCGGACGATCCGAATCGGGCTCAACGCATCGAGAGCTTGAAGAACGAAGTTCGCTCGGGCACGTATGAAGTCGATTCGGGCAAGCTGGCCGAACGATTGCTGCCTTTCGTTAGGGAATAGACGATCGCTATTTTACAGGCAGAAGGTGACTGCATGGGATTTCATAAATTATGCGAGGCCTTGGAGACTTTGCTTCTGCAGCATGAGCAGATGATCGCTTTCGCGCTGCGGAAGAAAGAAGCCTTGGTCGCGAACGAAGTCGATTTGTTGACCGAAATCGTGAACAAGGAAGCTAGGTTGTTGAAGTTAATCGTCGAGACGGAGAATACTCGCGTCGGAGCTGTTAACGATTTCCTCAAGGAACAGAACCTGACTCCTACACCTTCCTTCAAGGTCGTCACGATGATCCGTATGATCACGATCGCGGAAGACAAGTTGAGATTGACGGAGCTGGCTGACAGATTAAGTACCGCGGTGGAGCGCTTGAGAGCGCTTAACGATCTGAACATGAAATTAACGCAGCAATCGATCGAATTCAATGACTTCTCCTTGGATCTATTAGCCGGCGCTTACGACGATCAGGATTACGTTTATAAACGTCCATCGGATTCGTCAAATGCGCAGCATAAGCTTAAACTCTTCGATTCGAAAGTATAGAACGTACATTCAAAAGACGAAATGGGGAAGAGAGTTATGAGATCAACCTTCCACGGGTTGGAGACGGCTAAACGCAGTTTGTTCACGCAACAGGCCGCCCTCCAGACGACGGGACACAACGTAGCGAACGCGAACACGGCGGGATATTCCCGGCAGACCGTTAATATGGTCGCAACCAGGCCGATGGAAGCGATAGGAATGAACCGCTCGACGGATAAAGGCCAGTTGGGAACCGGCGTCGAATTCACCTCCATTACGCGTATTAGGGAGAAGTTCCTGGACACGCAATTCCGCAATGAAAACAAGACGAATGGCAATTGGGCCGTTCAAGCCGATACCCTGCAGAAGCTGGAGACGATCGTGAATGAACCTTCGAATACGGGACTTCGAGCCGTCATGGATAACTTCTGGAAGTCATGGCACGATCTAAGCGAGAATCCTGAAGATATCACCGCTAGAAAATTGGTTCGCGAGACCGCCAAAGCGGTTACGGATGCCTTCAACCAAACTGGCCGGCAGTTGGACGAGCTGAGCGCCGACATTACCGAGAATATCGGAGTTAAGGCAAGCCAGATCAATACTTCTCTCGATACCATCTCCAACTTGAATCTTCAAATTCGAAGAATAGAAGCATTAGGCGATAACGCGAACGATCTGCGCGATCAACGCGATCTTCTGATGGATGGTTTATCGAAAGTCATCAATGTAACCAGCACGGAGACGGCCGACGGCGGATACCAGGTTAACATGGGCGGAGTAAACCTGATCACAGACGATGCGTTCACTCCGGTCACCGTGGAGAGCTTGCAAGCGGGAGTCGCTTCGGGAGATCTGAACGGCGGCGAAGCTTACGGGATGATCGTATCCCGCGATCAATACGTGGCCAACTATCAGCAACAGCTTAATACGTTAGTAAACGGGATGGCAAACGGAGATATTCAGGTTACGATTCCCGCAGGATCCGTTCTGCCGGATGGAACCGTGTTGAATGACGTGACGTATTCCGGTGCCGCAAGAACGCTTGCTACCGATCTGACGGTTACCGTGAAGGGTCTTAACGGACTGCATCAATTGGGGTACACGATGATGGATCCTCCGAAGGCAGGTGGAGCTTTCTTCGTATCCCAAGACGGAGGACCTTTAACCGCGGGAAACATTCAATTGAGCGCTGATATTATCGAGGATGCCGGCAACATTGCTTCTTCCATGCGTACATCGGGGACGCCGGAAACCATCGTCAAAGGAAATAAAGATTTGGCAATGTTGATTGCCCAGTTCAGCGAAATGAAAATCGATTTTTCTTCCGTTTCCACGGGGGCGGCAACCGCGCAAGGAACGGTCAACGATTTCTTCCGTTCCGTCGTCGGTCAACTCGGGGTCGAGGCGGAAGAAGCCAATAGGCAAGAGGGCAACTCTAGAATCGTAGTCGACCAGGTAGACGCTCGTCGCCAATCCGTAAGCGGCGTTTCGTTGGATGAAGAGATGAGCAACATGATTAAATTCCAGCATGCTTACAACGCGGCTGCCAGATTCATGACAACGATCGACGAAACCTTAGATAAAGTAATCAACGGCATGGGACTAGTAGGCAGATAATATAGCATTTCTCGAATGAGAGGGTGATCGAGTTGGTAGGACGCGTTACGCAAGGGAGCATAACAAACCAACTGTTGCGCAATATCAATAAGAATCTAGGCCAGATGCAGGGCCTTCAAGAGCAGCTTTCGACGGGGATGAAGATCAATCGTCCTTCCGACGATCCCGTAGGAATCACCTATTCGCTTCGTTACCGCAGCGATCTTTCTCTTAACGACCGCTACCAAACGAACGTGGATTCCGCGACGTCTTGGTTGGATTTTAACGATACTCTGCTTTCCCAAGTCAGCGACATCGGCAAACGTATTAAGGAGTTGGCTGTTAATGGCTCTAACGGAACGAACCCGCAGGTTGCGTTAGACAATATCGCAGGCGAGATGAAGCAGTTGAAGGAACAACTGGTCGATATCTCGAATAGCCAATTCAAAGGGAAATACGTTTTTAATGGTCAATTTACGGATAAAATATCGTACGATCCTAGCGTAAACCCTGCGAACGTAATTACCGATACGGGCGATCTTGATTATGCGATTAATACCGGGATACAATTAACGGTAAATCTAACGGGTAACAATGTATTCGGGTTTCCACCTACGGGAGTCCCTGCTCCGAAGAATGAAGACGATAATCTGTTCCATGTCATCGACCAGATGGTCGCCAGTTTGGAGTCTGGTAACTATTCCGGCGTTTCTGATCAGATCTCCGCGTTGGACTCCAGAATGGACAAAGTTCTGACGCAGCAAGCGGAAGTCGGAGCGCGCGTTAACCGCGTCGAATTGATGCAACAAAGATTGAAGGATCTAAACGTAAATCTCGAAACACTTCAGTCCAAGACGGAAGACGCGGATATCGAGGATTTAATTATTAAGTCCAAAGTAAACGAGAGCGTCTATCAAGCTTCGCTTTCCGTCGGGGCAAAAGTCATCTCTCCGACGCTCGTAGATTTCTTAAGGTAGTATAGTCAAGAGCGAGGTGCAGGGCAGATGGTGCCGTTCATATCCATACAGTCCCAAAGGGGCTTGATCGGAATCGAATCCGAACGGGGTCGATATGATATTCGGAGGCCCAAGCCCGAGTTGCAGGTGCAGTCTATCAAGGCAGTAGTGACGGCTACCAATCGACCGGGGAATCTCCAGATCGACCAAACGCTAACCAACAATGCGTTAACCGGCGGCAAACCGGAAGTGTTCTGGAACCGAATTTACTCCCAGTACAAACAGATCGCGCAGCAGAATATTCAACAGATCGTGGAGAAAGGGAATCGGATGGGAAATATCGCTCGTCGCGATAATCCGATTCCGGAACTTGCTCTGAATGATTTCGTTGAAGGCGCACCGGATCTTCAGGTATTCGGATTCGCGTCGCCTACCAATATCGAGTTCCAATATACGCCGAACGACGTCAATCTCCAAGTCGATAGAGGGCGTTTGAATATCGACGTTCAAGTTCACCGGCCGGAAATTAATTTCGAACGCGGCAACGTAAACATCTATATGCAACAATATCCCAAAGTAACGATTACGCCTCCGAAAATCGATATAACTGCATAACGGCTTTTGTTTTCTATCGAGCTGTAGGCGAGTACTTTGCGCTTATAGCTTTTCTAATTTCGACAGGGTGGGGGCAATTAACAATGGTTAGCGGGAATGAAATCGGAAATAATGTAGTAGCGGAGACGGTTGTTATCGTATTCGAAGAAGGTATTCCCGGATTTGAGCATTGCAAACGTTTTGAGTTCGGCGAAGTTGAGGAGGCTGCTCCTTTCGGAACTTTGCGTTCTTTGGATGACGAGGAAATAAGCTTCTTGGTCGTAGATCCCTTTTTATTTTACGAGGAATACGAATTCGATCTACCGGAGACGGCTACCGGGGAACTGCGTTTAGAGTCCGCCGAGCCCCTATTGATTAGAGCGATCGTAACATTGCGGGAAGAGCTAGAATCGGCAACTATTAATTTAGTCGCGCCCATAGCGATTAATATCGAGAATAAACTAGGTAAACAAATCATCCTTTCCAATACTCCGTTTTCAACGCGGCATCAATTATTCGAATCAAACGCAGATAAGTAGAAGGAGGTATACCTATGCTCGTACTATCGCGGAAGAAAGGACAATCCGTCATTATTCAGGATAATATCGAGATCACTGTTTTGGAGATTGAGGGAGACGTTATCAAGCTGGGTATCGCCGCCCCCAAGGAACTACAGATCCTGCGAAAAGAACTGCTTGTCTCGGTACAAGAATCGAACCGAGACGCCGCCGTCCAAAAGGTGGATATTCAAACTCTATCCGATCAACTGAAAAAAATAAAAAAGAATTTATAAAAGCCTATAAACCTTCTCGGTCCGATTACCGATAAATATTTTAGAACCTGAATATAGGGCGGCCGACCTATTATTACGGGTAATGGAGATTCGCAAGGATGCGATTCTCACCAACATTCAAGGAGGAATATTATTATGCGTATTAACCACAACATTATCGCGGTGAACACTCACCGCAACATGACGCTGAACAACTCTGCAACTGGTAAGAACATGGAGAAACTGGCTTCCGGTCTCCGTATCAACCGTGCAGCTGACGATGCAGCAGGCTTGGCAGTATCCGAAAAAATGCGCGGTCAAATCCGCGGTCTTGAGCAAGCTCAACGTAACGTTCAAGACGGTATCTCTTTCGTTCAAACAGCTGAGGGCGCAATGAACGAAGTTAGCTCCATGTTGACTCGTATGAAAGAATTGAACGTTCAAGAGTTGAACGGCACATATTCTTCTACTGACAAAGCTAACATCAACGAAGAGTTGACTGCTCTTGGCGCTCAGATCGACAAGATCATGACTGATACTACATTTAACGGCATCAACATCACTGCAGGCGCATCCATTCAATCGAATGACAGCGCGCAAGTTATTTCAATCGGCTCGATTGCAACAACAGGTTTCGTTGGTTTGACAGCTACTTCTTCTCTTGGAGCAGTTGAAACGGCTATCGAAAACGTTGCTACGCAACGTGCTAAACTCGGAGCTCTTCAAAACCGTTTGGAGTACACTTCCAACAACTTGGGCACTACGGTTGAGAACCTTACGGCTGCTGAATCCCGTATTCGCGATACGGACATGGCTAGTGAAATGGTTGCTCTATCGAAGAACCAAATCTTGCTTCAATCTTCCCAAGCGATGCTTGCGCAAGCAAACTCCGCTCCGCAAGGCGTACTTTCCTTGCTTCGTTAATTTTAACGAAAAAAGGCTTCGGGTTCTCCCGAGGCCTTTTTCTTTTTTAAAAAACTAAATAAAGCGACGGATGAAGTCGATATATATACTAGAGCGTTATATATGGAACGGAGTGAGAGAATGAACTTGCAGAACGTGTCAAGCGCGTCTTCGACGCCCATTCAGAATCCTTCAGTAAAAGTAAGCGCGGAAGTAGAAACTTTGAAATTGCAACAAAACTCCAGCTCGCAGTCGCTTCGTACGGGGAAACAACTAGATACTGCGGAAAAGCAAGGAATGAAGATTTCCATCGGGGAAGAGCAGTTGATCAAAGCCGTAGATCGCGCCATCAAATCACTGGAGGGTCCTACGACAACCTTTGAAGTGAAAGTACACGAACAAACGAAAGCGGTAATGGTTAAAGTATTTAATAAAGAAACGGGTGAACTGATCCGTGAAATACCTCCGGAGAAAACACTTGATCTTGTCGTGAAAATGATGGAGTTTGCCGGAATATTAGTAGATGAGAAGGTATAAATGGAAGGGGAGATAATAAGCAATGGTGACCAGAATATCAGGACTTGTCTCTGGAATGGATATCGATTCGCTCGTGAAGGATTTAATGAAGGCAAAGAGAGCGCCCCTAGATAAGCTTACCCAGCAGAAAACCACGTTAGAATGGCAAAGGGAACAGTATCGTGACATTAATGCTAAGCTCGTTGATTTCCGTAATAACAAACTATTCAGTTATGGCTTGGAAGGGACGATTAACGCTAAGTCAATCAGCGTCGCCGGAAATACCTCCGCCGTGAGCGTAAAGGCGAATGCGAATGCAGTTGCGGGAAACATGTCTATCGAGGTTACAAAACTCGCGGCAGGTGCGACTTGGAAGTCCGCCCCCGGGACTGGACTTGGGAAGGTCGATTTGAATACCAAACTCAAGGATATCGGCGGAAGCTTTAATTATACAGCGGTAGGCGGCAAGATCACGATACAGACCGGCAGTAGCTCAATTGTATTGGACGAGAATACGGATACATTAGCCACCATGGTATCAAAGTTGAATAATAGCAAAGATGCTAACGTTAACGTTTTTCTTGATAGTCAGACGGGAGAAATGTCGATAACATCCAAGACGACCGGAACTGCGAGCGCAATTAACGTATCGTCGGATATTCTGAATAACTTCGGAATGGTTGGAACGGCCGGTAACGATGCAGAACTGAAGATTAACGGTATAGCGACCACTCGTTCAAGCAACAAGTTCGTTGAGAATGGCTTGGATATTACTTTGAATTCCGCTTCGGCAGGTTCGGCAACGCAGTTAACGATTGCTTCGAATACGGACAAGATTATGGAAACGGTGAAGTCCTTCGTTAAAGATTATAACGAAATCCTCGAATTAGTTAATAAAAAGCTCGGAGAAGAGAAGTTCCGTACCTATACTCCATTATCCAGCGAGCAAAAGAAAGAAATGTCGGATGACGAGATTACTTTATGGGAATCCAAGGCGAGAAGCGGGTTGCTGCGCAACGACTCGACGTTCACGTCAATGATCAGCAGTTTCAGGCTTGCCGCGATAACGGATGTTAACGTGAACGGAACGAATGTGAATTTGACTAGTTTAGGGATCAACACGGGGGACTACACCCAACGTGGGAAATTGGTTATCGATGAGGCTAAGCTGCGCGAGGCAATCGAAGCGAATCCGGATCAGGTCATTGGATTTTTCACTAATAAAACAACCGAGGGCACGGTATCGCCAGCGGCATCCGCGACAAACGCCAATAACGGTCTATTTAGCCGTATTGCAAACATTACTTTGACCTCGGTGCAAGAGTTAGCAACAAAAGCAGGTACATCTAGAGTGAGTACAGCAAACGATGCTGCTTTTAATGCGAATAGCCGGATAGGCGAACAACTAAGACTACTGGATATTCGTATGTCGGACATGAATAGACGCTTAACCTTGGCTGAAGACCAATATTATAAGAAGTTTACGGCGATGGAAACGGCGATGAACCGTTATAATGCTCAATCGACTAGTTTGTTTAGCAATAATTCCTAATGAGGTTTTGAATGAAAAAGATTGCTTTGGTTGTCATTGCCTTGAACGAAGAGACGAAAATTCGGCGTTGTTTGGAGAGCGCTATCCCGTTCGTAGATGAAATGGTAGTAGTGGATACGGGTTCGATCGATCGAACCAAAGAAATTGCTCGCGAGATAGGCGCAAAAATATACGATTATCAGTGGAATAATGATTTTGCAGCGGCGCGGAATTTCTCCTTAAGCTGTTCAACTGCAGATTGGTTTCTTGTCCTTGATGCTGACGAATGGATAGAGTCGTTTGATGAGCAGGCAATTCGTAGATTTATTAATGTACCGAGTACCGTTGGAAGAATTAAGAGGGTTAGCCAAACAACGGTCAATGGAGATGTGACTGAAACTAACGACTACATCACTCGTTTTTTCCCCCAGGGAGAGGTATATAAGGGGAGAATTCATGAGCAGGTAGATACGAGTTTATCTCGCTGCCATATTCCAATCGTCATACAACATGATGGATATTTGGAAAGCAATAAGTCAGACCGAAACATCCCGCTTTTACTTTTAGAAATCGAAGATAATCCTGAGGATCCTTACTATTTATTTCAATTAGCCAAGGAGTACAATGGGCTCGAACGATCAATAGAAAGCGAGAGCTACTTTGCAAGAGCATATAGCTTGCTACATGGAAAAGAACGATATGCTCCTAATGTTGTAACTGAATATATCTACTTGCTCAATAAGTTAAAGAAATACTCCGAGGTGCTTGCAATTCTGGAAAGAAACCATGAGTGGCTGAGACTGTATCCGGATTTCCACTTTGCATGCGGGGTATTTTACTTAGATCTAATTCTCAGCGATACCTCCAAATATATATCCAAACTGGCTTCCATCGAACAATCTTATCAATGGTGTCTTGAGATCGGGGAAACGGAACATTATGACAGCGTTAAAGGTACGGGCTCCTTCGCTGCCTATTATAATCTAGGCAATTATTATGAAGTATTAGGGGACCTAGAACGTGCTGTAATTTGTTATCGCAATTCAGCAGACTTAGGGTACCGCAAAGCTGAGCAACGATTATTGAAAATGAATGAGGAGTGAAGAGATTGATATCTACGCCGCATAATAAGTACCAACAATCTTCCGTTCAAACTGCTTCTCCTTCCCAGTTGATTCTCATGTTGTACGACGGAGCAATACGTTTTACCAAACAAGGGATCCACGGTATTAATAATAAAGATTATCAAAAAGCGAACGATAACCTTTTTCGTGCTCAACAAGTCATTAACGAACTAATTGCTTCTTTGAACCATGAATATCCCATTTCAGCGAATCTCCTTGAAATTTATGATTATATGAACCGGAAGTTAATGGAAGCGAATGTGCGTAAAAGCAGAGAAGCGGCTATGGAAGTCATTACATTTCTGAGCGATTTAAAGGAAGCGTGGGTTCAAATTATTAAGCCTAATAATTCCCAGAAGGAATCAATGAATGGATGAATTAATCTTAAAGGTATTAGCGGAGACGAGAAGATTAAGCTCGATAGGGGAAATTACCGAATACGAAGAATTTGAAGATTTTATCGAGTTGAGGCAAGTTCTTACGGATGCAGTTCAAGAACGAGCAGGAAATCTAACGGATGATCAAAAAGCGCGGATAGAAGAATTGCGCTCGTTCGATTCGGCGATATTAAAAGAAATGCAGCGTTTACGTGATGAAGCGATGGATGGAATGAATCGATTGAGTTCATCCAAAAAGCAGCATGCTGCTTATAATAATAGCGGAGTTTACGATAGTTTTATGGTAGACAAGAGAAAATAAAACCTTGGCATTCAGCCAAGGTTTTATTATTTCAAAAGCCTTATTGCGCTGTATTGCGGTTCGATATCCAACAATCGCTTCTTCATCATTTGTTTCTTTATTGGATCCTGACAGGCTTCGTAATATTGAATATAAAGCTTCTTTCGAGAAGGATCGAGATTTATGGCTTTCTCCCAGAGAACTAGAGCCTCAGAAGTCTCCTTTTGAGAATACTTATAGAAGGCCAAGTTAGCATAACTATTTGCGTACATAGCATCATGATCTAACAAATGCTGATAATATTGAAGGGCTGTTTTCGATTGATGCGAGGCTAAGAAAAAATTCGCCAAATAATTTATTACTTTTGGGGTCTCATAGTGACTGAGTGTAGTCTCATAAGGATCCCATTGTTGTAGACTGTATAACTCGCTGATGATCATGCATGCCATTTCCTCAGCTTCATCAGAATGCTCAGGCACGTCTTCGTTTAATAATTGGCTTGTGAATCGGGATAGTAGAACATCGCTTTCAATGAGGGAACTCCATTCTTTAACTTCCCATATGAGAATGCCTAACGCTATTAACCTTTTTACCATTGGATCTTGAAGGATTAGTTCAGAGGTTAGCTTATTTAATACAGATTGAAATAAAGTTACGTTTGAAATGATAAGAGCATATCTCAATTGTTCAGAAGGATTGTATAATCCGCTTAATAATTTATCGTCGCAATAGTGCCGGGCAAGCTCCAGTTTGTTTAGTGAGATGGATAGCTTACCTACGATTGCGTTCGAAGTAATCTCGGAATCAGCTTGAATGAGTTTTTCCAAGATTTGAATGATTATTTCCGGTTTTTCATTTAAAGATGCAATCTCAATAAACTTCCCGATTGACTCCAGATCGCTTTTGTTAGCTATAAGAAGTTTCGCTAAATAGTCTATAGTCGGATTATAGTTCTGCTCATTCTCATTCATAATGGCAAGATTCCAGGTAGGAATTCGAAAACTCAAATCCCCGCTTACAAATACATCTTCCTTTTTCGTCTTTATTTGGTTTTCTGCAATTTTATAAGCTTCTTCGTATTCTTTTTTAGCTAGGGACCAAAACCCGAGCCTTTCCAATACCATTGCATATAAACCCCGAATATCCGGATAATGTAGATATTGCGTAAAATGTTTCTCCATAAAAATAAAAGCATCAATTGCTTTATTAGTACTGAGATAAACCTCTAGCATTGATATGAGATTATGTTTATACCATACTTCCTTTTTGTTCCCCAGCTTTAAAGCTTTCTGGAGATGCTCCAATGCTTCTTCATGTAAATCCATCATAATTAACTGTCGGCCTATCATGCAGTGATCGTAAGGACCAAGCTGGGAATGCTTTTGCATCTCAGAAAAGATGTTCATATTCCGTTCATGTTTGTTTTTGGACTTAATGACATCCTCGGTGTACCCGGAATGATAAATCTTCACGGGTAAAGGTACTACTTTTGTAGTGGGGCTTGAATGGGTTTTCGGTTGCTCATGAATAGGCCGCACGTAACTAATGTTCGAATAATTGGCGAAGACTCGAAAAATAGGTTCCTCGGTTGTTGGTTGATTTCTACCCTTGTAGTTAACGACCTTTAACTGATAAAGAGTATCTGTCCGTGGTTCCACCTTAGAAAGCGAATCTCTTAGTAAAGAGAGATTTGCTTCATCCATATACTCGTCCGCATCAAGAGTGAGTATGAAGCGCCCAGTAGCATATTTAAGAGCTTCGTTTCTTGCCGCGGAGAAATCGTTAATCCAAACGAAATCATAAACATGATTTGTAAACTTTAGAGCGATCGCTTTAGTTGCATCGCTAGAACCGGTGTCAACTACTATAATTTCATCTACGAGGGCGGAAATGCTTTGAAGGCATCGATTAAGAACGGCCTCTTCGTTTTTGACTATCATGCAAACGCTAATGAGCTTAGTCATAGTGCCTCCAGTGAAATTATGCATTAATTAATGATGATAATAGCTTAATATATAATGGCAGAAAACTCCAAGAAATATAAGGGTTTAAGCTGAAAAATAAAGGATTTTGTCGAACATTCGCCGAAATCTTAACGTATTGCAACTTATATCCATTCATCATGAGAAATGACGACGGAAACGAGATGAACTATGAACAATCAAACCCTTCAGCCTGAATATATGAGTATGTTTCGGTGTATTGGCTCAGAATGTGAAGATACGTGTTGCGCAGTCTGGAATGTGGCTGTTGACAGGGAAACTTACCAGAAGTACCAGGGAGTCACCGATTCGGAAATGTCCAAAAGATTAAAGGAGGATGTAGTTCTTAGGAAGAATTCGGAGCGAACGGATCATTCTTATGCCTCTATGAAATTGAATCAGAAGACGGGTTCATGTTCGTTCCTTGATGGGGGTCTATGCGCGATACATGGCAGGCTCGGAGAAGAATATTTATCCTCTACTTGCGCCTCTTATCCCCGGAAAATCAATGAAATCGACGGTGCTCAAGAAATGTCGGCTGTTTTGTCTTGTCCGGCGGCGGCAAGATTGGCTTTGCTGAATCCGAATGGAATCGAATTCGAGTACGTCCAACGCAATGACGCTAGGAATACGCGGGTCAACGTACAGCTGTCTTTAAGTGCACCGGACTTGCCTCTAACGATGACATACTTCTGGGAGTTAAGAGTATTATCGATCGAGATCATGCAGAATCGAAAGTATTCGTTATCCCATCGCTTTATGTTACTTGCCGTTCTTGCCGATCAAGTGGACGAAACCATCCAAAACCAATCGAGTGACGGTCTGCCCCTCTTGATTGAGCGCTTTAGAGAGAATATGGATACGAATCCGGAGCTGACGAACCCGGATGTGTTTCCAATTAATCATTTGTTTCAATTGCGGTTTCTGAACGATATTTTACTAAGCATAACGGAAAATAAGATTTGGACCAATCCGCGTTATAAAGAGTGCCTCGACTCGTATATAAGCGGCATGCAACGTTCGGAAAATGAAGGAATTAATGAGTTGTTGATATTCTTTGAGACTAGTTATGAAAAATGTTACAGCGGATTTTTAAGAGAAAAAGAATATATCTTGGAGAATTATTTGGTTAATTATATCTTCTCTACTTTATTCCCCATATCGGCAAAAGGAAGTATGTTCGATCAAGTATTCTATCTTGGTATACTCTTTTCATTGATTAGGATGCAACTCGTAGGTATATTCGCAAATAGCGACAGCATTTCCGAAGAAGATACTGTGAAGCTTATTCAATCGTTCACCAAGAACTTCGATCACTCTGTTTCGTTTAAAAAAGACCTTTTGAAAAAGTGCGAGCTTGAGGAAGCGACTACTTTGGGACATTTATCTTTGCTTGTCATGTATTAAAGAAATCAAATAAGTGTGTGCCATGTTTATTTCTTTTCGTTTGTCGTCATTTGTCGAGAATAATAGCGTAATCTCATTTAGCTGTAAAGTCCAAGTCGTAAAATGTCGATAAAGAAGGTAGCAAGAGCGCTGAAAGGCGATGATCCATTACGAAATGCTGAAATATAGTCAGAAGGAATTGTCGCGAGCCGAGCTGCGACAAATGCAATTGATTCAAATAGAGTTGCTTGCGGAATTTGATGCCATATGCAGGAAGTATGGGCTAAGTTACATCATTGCGTAAGGAACGCTTTTGGGCGAGGTTCGACATGGTCCGTTCATTCCTTGTCGTGAATGTGGGTTTGAGTTCGATCGGTGGAGCCGATATCGACAATGACGATGTCATCTAGACAGTCGCGAACTTTGAGTTAAAGTCCAAATGGACGTGTAAATAAAGATCGTATTTTGTAAATTCGATTTAGAAGACGCAGGGGGCGAGCTTGTTGTCGCAAATTTTAATGGAGGATATGGATGAGATCGTCTCCGATAGAACTGTACCGTGGCAAGAGCTGCGTGGCCGTACCATTCTGGTTACGGGAGCAACTGGAGCTATTGGTGGTATGCTTGTTCGTGCGCTTTCAGCAGCAAATGTTAGACATGAGCTTAGTCTCGACATTCTCGCCATTGGCAGAAATTATGAACGAGCACAGTCCTTGTTCGGAGATGCTCATGGCGTTCGATTCATTCGGTATGACATTCGCGAGTCGTTGGAAGTAGATCAGTCTATTGATTATATTATCCATGGGGCGGCGATTACACAGTCTGCCGAGATGGTGGCTAACCCTGTAGGTGTAATGGGCACCGCGCTAAGAGGTACGGAGAATCTATTATCGCTTGCCCGAGAAAAGCAAGTTAAGAGTATGGTTTATTTGTCCTCGATGGAGGTTTATGGATTAACAGATCCCGCGCTGCAATTTGTGACGGAGAACGATCTGGGTTACATCAATCTTCAACACCCAAGAAGCAGTTATCCCGAGAGCAAGCGAATGAGTGAATGTTTATGCAACGGTTATTTTGCTCAGTATGGCTCTCCTATAAAGGTAGCTCGCTTGGCGCAGACTTTCGGAGCGGGCTACCCGAGCAATGATCCGCGTATATTTGCGCAATTTGCTCGCAGTTCAATTGCCGGGGAAAATATCGTATTACATACTGATGGTCGGTCACGAGGGAATTATTGTTATATCAGCGATGCGATTCGTGCGTTGCTTCTGCTGTTGTTGAAAGGCGTGAATGGCGAAACTTACAATATCGCGAACCCCGATGCAAGTGTGACCATTCGCGAAATGGCAGATTTGGTCGTGCAAGAAGTTAATGGAGGGCGAATTTCAGTCGATATAGACAAACCGGCTGATATCGACAAGCGTGGATATGCCCCTGATGTAACGATGAGGTTGTGCGCTAAGAAAATCGTAGGGCTGGGATGGACACCTAGATACGGACTCACGGCTATGTACAAACGCATGATTGCCGATTGGCGGGAGAGTTGAATGGCCGCTCTGAGGACGAGTTGGGGAGATGAAGTAGCTTGAGAAAATTTCAGCATGAGAAAGTACTGGAACTCGTCAAGACTTTAAATGAAGCGCATCGTGAACTTATGCGGTTACATGTAGAGCGTAATAATAAGCTATTTGTAGGGCTTCTGGCTGATTGTCAAGAGTTCGCCGTCCAAATCGGCAATTATGTAGAGGGAATCGAAGGAGAAGGAACGGCGACAGTAGCGTTGCTTGAGGAATACTGCGATACTCTGTATTTTACGAGCATCGAGACCCATGACGGTAGTGATAACGCGAGCGCTATTAAGCGGTTACGAGAGCAGTTGGGCAAAATTGAAGATAAAGTTAAGAGTGAATTGATGCCGAATAAAATAGAGATCGCCTTTCTACCTTACAAAGCTAGTATGTGGGACAGCTGTGAATCCGTGTGGCTGGAAGCGAAGGATGACCCGCAATGCGATGCTTACGTCGTGCCGATTCCCTATTATGACAGGATGCCGGGCGGCACGCTCGGGCATATGCATTATGAGGGTAATCAATTCCCGGACTACGTACCGATTGTGAATTGGCAAAGCTACAATATCGAGGAACGTCGCCCGGATGTAATTGTGACGATCAATCCTTACGATGATAATAATCTAGTTACAATGGTGCACCCGAACTACTTTAATAAGCGGCTCAAGGATTTGACAGAACAGCTTGTTTACATTCCGTATTTTGTGAGCATGGACAAGGTTGAGGAGCACTTCTGTACTTGTGCAGGAGTGCTGTTTGCGGATCGTGTGATTGTTCAATCCGACAAAATTAGAGATACATATATTCGCGTGTTAAAGCAATTTGAACAAGCAAATCGCTGTATAGGTCGTTTCGGAAATGTGGAGGAGAAGATCGTTGCGCTCGGTTCGCCGAAGTTCGATAAGGTGGTGAACACGAAGCGCGAATATTGTGTTGTTCCAGATGAATGGCGGAAGCTGATCGAACGGACGGATGGTACGAGTAGAAAAGTCGTGTTATACAACACCTCCCTTGCTGTACTACTTGAGGGGGGCGAGAAGGTGCTAAATAAACTTCGTAACGTATTCGATCGCGTCGAGCAACGGGATGATGTCGTATTATTATGGCGTCCGCATCCTCTTAGCCAGTCGACATATCAGTCGATGCGTCCGCAACTGCGAGAAGAATACGAGCGATTCGTTCAACAGTACAAGCAGCGGCAGATAGGCATTTATGACGATACGGCGGATTTGCATCGAGCCATTGCGATATCTGATGCTTACTACGGTGATATGGGGTCGTTGGTGTCGCTCTATGCGTGCACCGGTAAGCCGATTATGGTGCAATGGATAGATCATTTACCGTTAACGGATAAAAGCGTTCGTGCAAGCATTATACTTGACGACGATCAGTATTGGTGGGTTTCCGTCTATGACTTCAATGGATTGTTCAGAGTAGACAAGCATACGATGATTGCGGAGTACATGGGAAGCTTCGAGGAGGAGAATACCCAGTTTCTCTATCTTGATGCAGTTGAACAGGATAGAAAGTTTTATTTTGCTCCCTTCAACGCCGATCACATTGCGATCTATGACAAGGAAAAGAGTATATTTGAGCAGCTGTCATTTCAAAATAAAGAAAAATTGAACTGGCTCCGACCGGGTGAGAATGAATATTTCAACAGGGTCATTCGATATAAGCGGTATTTGTTCTTTGTAGCGCATATGTACCCTGCAATTATTTGTTATGATACGACAAGTGGTGAGATGACCTATTGTTCAGATTGGCTTGGTCATGTGGAGCATGCAGCCAAGCGGTCACCTCATTGGCTGAATTGGGACCAAACGAATGATTTCGACGGTCTGTTCTGTCCCGGCGGCTTTGTAGTCGGTTCTGAAATCGTTTTAAGCTTATATATGTCGAATGAACTTATGTTCTTTGATATGGAAACCTTGACCTACCAGTTCTATAAGGTCGGCAAGCAAGACGAAAGATTTTTCGGCGTTTGTTATGATGGAGAGCACTACTGGTTAGCAGCAAGAAAAGGCAACTACATCGTGAAATGGAAGCGAGAAACGCAGTCGTATGCAAAAATAGAGTTCCCTGAGTATGTGATAGATGGAAATGCTGTCAATTATCAAGCGGTTATATATGCCGGCGGCTTTGTGTGGTTAATCCCGCATGAAGCAAGTACTGCGTTGAAAATTGATATTAGTAATAATAGCTTTCATAAAGCAAGTGAACTTGATCTTCCTGAAACAGGAAAAAGTATCGCTTATTTTAATGTGAAGCAGTTCGGTGATACGGTTTATGCGCTGACGAGAAACCGTGTTTTACAATGGGACACGAGGAAACATCAGCATAAACTTCATCAATTTTCGATTTCGAACCAGAACGCCCGTTCGGTTATGCGGGCGAGGATGGCGGCGCTCAGAAAACAACCGATGCAATCAAAGAATTTGATGGAGTTGCTGCATAATGAAGCACGCATAAGCCTGGACACTTTTTTGGACTACGTCGTACAGTTTAATCATCTTCCGTTTGCCCTACTCCAGTCCGACAAGCAGATTCAAATGTGCAGTCAAATTGCTAACAATATGGACGGTACATCCGGCAGAGCCATCTACGAACTAAGCAAACAGCTCCCGCAGGCTGGCGGAGGAGGTAAACGATGAATACAGCTCTCATTTTTGCGGGTGGTACGGGACAACGGATGAATTCGCGTGCCAAACCGAAGCAGTTTCTTGAACTGCATGGCAAACCGATTATTTTATATACGTTGGAGCATTTTGAATACCATTCGGAGATCGACAACATCATTGTTGTCTGCTTAGAAAGTTGGATTAATGAGTTAAAGCTATTGCTGCGACGCTATGAAATTGAAAAGGTCAGCCAGATCATTCCTGGCGGCGAGACGGGTCACGAGTCTATTTACAACGGCTTGCGGGCTTTGAGCGGCGTATGCCAAGCAGACGACATTGTGTTGATCCATGACGGTGTGCGACCATTGATCACGGAAGAGTTGATCTCGGAGAACATTTCAAAAGCAAAAAGATTCGGAACGGCGATCACGGTTGAGCCTGCCACGGAAAGCGTTATACAGAGCAGCACGGGAGATCATATTGATGCAGTTCCTCCGAGAGCTAGCATGTTCATAGCCAAGGCTCCGCAAACGTTCCAATTCTCGTTGATTTGGGAATATTACCAAAGGTCACATCGCGAAGGGCTTATGTGTATCGACTCCGCTCATTTACTGAGCCTCTATAAAGCAGAGATGCATACGGTTAAGAGTCCGCCGAACAACATGAAGATTACTTCGCCTGCCGACTACTATATTTTCCGTGCGTTGTATGAGGCGAAAGAGAATCAACAAATTCTTGGAATATAAGTGAGATGGACTGAAAACATGGTGAATGAGAAACAGTATGTGATTGACGCATTCCAGACTTATTTCGGTTCATTTCTGAACAGTCGGTTAGTTATATATGGCATAGGTCAGAACACAAAGCATATTTTAGAGCATTTTACCGATTTCAATATCATTGGGCTGATGGATGAAGCTCGCGCAGGCGAAACCATCTACGGGAAACCAGTTTTTACACCGGATGAGGTTGTGGAGCGGAAGGCCGATCTCGTTGTTATTGTGGCGCGCAGTAATAATGTTCGCATCATCTACCGAAGAATCTCTACGCTAAGTTCGATGCATTCAATCCGTGTATATGACATTCTTGGTAACCAACTTCACATAGATCATCGGAAGATGAAGACTTTTGATTCCTATCGCACGATCAGCGAGGAAGTTTTGAAAGAGAAGATAATACGATCCGAAGTCGTTAGTTTTGATTTGTTCGATACATTGATTATGCGCCGAGCGCTTTATCCGCAAGATGTGTTTCATGTGATGGAAAGCAAAATCAACAATAGTGGATTGGTCCATTACGATTTTGCCAAGGCGCGAATCCATGCGGAAAGAGAGTTGTATGCTGAAGGGGAAAATCCGAAACTAGAGGTGATCTATGGTCGTATACAGGCGATGCTAGGCTTGTCTGATGCTATAAGGTCCGAAATGTTGGATCTTGAGGTCAAAACGGAAGGCAAATTTTTAATTCGGCGGCATAGAATGTGCGAGATATTTGATTTCGTGGTGTCATCTGGCAAAGAGGTCTATCTGGTTTCAGACATGTACTTACCAGAAGCTATCCTACGCTCTCTATTAGACGGGTTGGGCATTCATGTAAAGCCCGGGCATCTGCTAGTTTCTTGCGAATATGGCGTTTCAAAGGGGAACGGCTTGTTCGAAGTTCTGCAATCGATGACGAGAGGTCAAAAAACTGTCCACATTGGTGATAACTATGAAGCGGATGAACTGGCTGCTCGACAATTTGCAATCGAGGACACCTTCCCCCTTAAAAGTGCACTGGCGATGCTGGAGGACTCCTACGCAAGCCAGCTTCTGGAGCATACGAGTACGTTAATAGATCGGCTAGTTATCGGCGAGTTTATCGCGAAGCAATTGAATGATCCTTTCTTGTTTAGCGAAACGGAAGGGAAATTTCGGATCGCGCGAAATTATGATATGGCGTTCTCATACTTTTCCCCGCTTATTTACTGCTTCTTTGGTTGGATGTTGAAGAGGGCGCACGAGCTGCGACTGGACCGAATTCTGTTTAGCGCACGAGATGGCTACCTGTTAGAGGAAATTAGCAGAAGCTTGCGTGGCGCGATTCCCGGGTTCCCGCAAACCTATTATTTCTATACCTCAAGAGCTGCTGCGGTGTTGGCCGGACTGCATGATGACGAGGATATTTTATTTGCTTCAAGGCTGGCTTATTCGGGTTCTTCACAAGAAATGCTTAAGGACAGATTTCGTCTGGCGGACGAGGATATTCAGGAGCGAGGCGAGGAAGAAGACGCCGTATATTTGTTAGGGCACAGAGACGCGATCTTGAAGCAAGGGCAAATCGCAAGAGAAAATTATCGCAAATATTTGCAGACGTTGCCCCTCAAACCAGGCGACCGAGTCGGTTTTTTTGACTTTGTGTCTTCCGGGACCTGCCAGAGGGCATTGTCCAATTTCGTTGATTTTGAGTTGATAGGTATTTATTTCGCTCGTGTAGGCTATGAGACAACGTATAGGCCGCAGACTCCAATCGATGCGATGTACACCGTTCAGAATGTGTTTGAGAAACAGTGGCATTTCATGGACAATTATTTTCTTATGGAGAACGTGCTGACATCCGATGAACCGACTCTGGACGCATTCGATGAAGTAGGGCTTCCTGTATTTGGAGCCGAGCATCGAACGGAGAAGCAATTGGATAATCTGAAAGAGATGCACCAAGCGATAAAGGACTATATGAGCCAAGCGAACTGGGACGTGAGCAATGGTCATGACATTGACCTCGCGATTCCGGATTTGATCTTCCATATGCTGAAGGGTTCGAACAGCGCGATGCATACAGACTATTTTGACTCCGAGAAGTTGGTTGACGAGTTCAGCAATCGAAAGTTTGACTTGCGTGAACCGTAAGCACGACGACAGATATTCACACGGGAGCGGGTACTGATCGATGATGAAGATAAGTGTCATTATTCCCGTTTACAATATGGGGGCATATATAGAAGTCTGTCTAGAAAGCGTAATGTCGCAAACGTTGAAGGAGATAGAGGTCATTTGTATAAATGACGGCTCAACGGACCATTCTCTTAATATATTGCGGAGATATAGCAATATGTATTCGAATCTAGTTGTGCTGGATCAAGATAATTGCGGTGTTGGGGCATCGCGAAACCGCGGATTGTCAATCGCGCGGGGCGAATTTATTGCTTTTATGGATTCGGATGATTTTTATCCTGAGAACGATATACTCGAATGCTTGTACCGTAGTGCCAAAGAGAACAATGTGCTAGTATGCGGAGGTTCTCTTAGCAGATTTGTAGACGGTAAAGTGATAACAGCCTTTTCTCCACGAGATCGCGATTATACCTTCCATGCCGATCAGATCGTGAGTTTTCGAGAATACCAATTTTCTTATGGGTTTACACGATTTATTTATCGATTGGATTTTTTGAAAAAGAACGACTTGTGCTTTCCGCCGTATGGTTATTTCGAGGACCCGCCATTTCTCGCGAAGGCTTTGCATCGGGCTGAAAGCTTCTACTCAATCAAAAAAGTGACGTATTGTTATCGGATCGGGCATAAATTGCTCCGTTTATCGCGGTCTAAGATATTGGATTATGCAAGCGGACTTCTTGATTTGTTGCGTTTTTCAAGCGAGGAGAAGCTCGGCAAACTACATCATAAATTGATCGAAGCCTTGCATGACGATCTCGCTCCTGCCATCTATCGCGCAGCAGAACAGAACGCGGTACCGCAAGAATTGGCTGCGCAAATCAACCGCGCCATTGACATGCCACTATTACATATGGTGGATTTGGAAAGCGATACTATATATTTACTGGAAGGGGACAATATTTCGAGGTACGTCGGGCAAATGCGTGCCAAGGAAAAGGAGTTTGTCGAGCAATTAGTCAAATATAAAGAAATTATTATTTATGGCGCCGGTAAAGTGGGAACAGCGACTGCGGAGTACATTCAAACGCTTAATAGTGTCCATGCCATCTGCTTTGCGGTTACGAAAGGCACGAACAACCCAAGCCGTGTGAATGGTCTGGAAGTGAAATGGATTGATGAGCTTATAAGCTATAAAGAAAATGCACTTATTCTAGTCGCCACCTATCCTTATCTTCATGAAGAAATTCAAAATGCACTATCTCAGTTAGGTTTTCATCATATTTTGCCGATCAATTATCAGGCGTTGCAGTTGTTTGGAATGAGAGCCGACGTTTGACAACTTAGGGGGGGGCATTTTTGTTCGCGAATAAGACGTTGATGATTACCGGGGGAACCGGCTCGTTCGGGAATGCGGTGTTGGATAGGTTCATCCACACGGATATTAAAGAAATTCGTATTTTCTCCCGCGACGAGAAGAAACAAGATGACATGCGTCGTCACTATAAAAACAACAAAATTAAATTTTACCTCGGCGACGTTCGTGACCTGCATAGTGTACGTAATGCGATGTTCGGAGTGGATTATATTTTTCATGCCGCTGCTTTGAAGCAGGTACCGTCTTGCGAGTTTTTTCCGATGGAAGCGGTCAAAACCAACGTTATCGGGATGGACAATATCCTGACGGCAGCCATCGAACAAGGCGTGGAACGAGTGGTTGGGTTGTCTACTGACAAAGCGGCGTATCCAATCAATGCGATGGGCATCAGCAAGGCCATGATGGAGCGGGTGCTCGTAGCGAAATCGAGAACGACGGATAGAACGATCATTAGTGGAACCCGCTATGGCAACGTTATGTGTTCGCGGGGGTCCGTCATTCCGCTGTTCATTGATCAGATTAAAGCGGGCAAGCCCATTACGATCACCGATCCCAACATGACAAGGTTCATTATGAGCTTGGATGAAGCTGTGGAGCTTGTACTGTTTGCATTCCAGTATGCGCAACCAGGCGATATTATGGTGCAAAAGGCGCCTGCCTGTACGATAGACGTGCTAGCACAGGCAGTTATGGAACTGTTCCCATCAAGTAGCGAGATTCAATATATCGGTATTCGACATGGCGAGAAGTCATATGAAACTCTGCTTACGCAAGAAGAATGCCTCCATGCGCGCGATTTAGGAAATTACTATCAAGTGTCTGCGGACAACCGGGATTTGAATTATGCACAATACTTTGAAGAAGGAAAGCGAACGGCTCCAACGCTTCAAGAATTTACTTCTAACAGCACAACGAACTTGAATGTAGAGGAAGTGAAAGACAAGTTGCTAAGCCTAGATTATATTCAAAGCGAGTTGAGATCATGGAAGTATTAGTGCTTGGAGCGGGTGGCATGGCCGGTCATATGATCGCTATTTATCTGCAAGAAGCGGGCTATCGAGTGACAGGCTTCGCAAGATCGCCGTTATCCTTTTGCGAAACGATCGTTGGGGATGCCACGAGTCAAGAAAGGATATGGAGCGCTGTCACGAGGAAGCCGTTCGATGCGGTTATTAATTGTATAGGTGTGCTTAATAAGGCAGTGGATCAGAATGTAGCAGATGGTATTTATCTGAATAGCTACCTGCCACACTATTTAGTGAATTGTTTGAAGGGGACGGCTGCTCGTGTGATTCACTTAAGCACCGATTGTGTTTTCTCCGGCAGGCAAGGAAACTATCGCGAGGATAGCTTTAAGGATGGCGAAACGCTGTATGATATCACGAAGTCGCTTGGCGAGATTGACGATGGTCGCAATTTAACTTTTCGCGCGTCGATTATCGGTCCAGATATGCGTAAGAAAGGCATGGGGCTGCTTAACTGGTTTCTCCAGCAGAAAGAGACTGTTAATGGTTTCACGGGTGCGATCTGGACGGGGGTGTCCACGTATACATTGGCACAGGCGATTGATCATGCTCTGAAAGAGAAACTCACCGGACTGTATCATCTTGTGAACAATACCCGAATTTCTAAGTATGATCTCTTGCAACTGATCAATCGGATGATCCGGGAAGAAGCAATTACGATCATTCCTAGCGATGCTGTTCAAGTAGACAAATCGCTTGTTAATAATCGCACGGATTTCAGGTTACAAGTCCCGACATATGAGCAGATGATGATGGACACCAAAGAGTGGATGAGGGCTCATCGCGAGTTATATCCACATTACCATTAAAAGGATGATTCCAATGCGAAAGCTGAAGTTGATGACGATTGTCGGAACGCGACCGGAAATCATTCGATTGTCTGAGATCATCAAAAAGGCTGATCTCTATTTCGACCATTTGTTTGTACATACAGGGCAAAACTACGACTATAACTTAAATGAAATATTTTATGAGGACCTAAACCTTCGCAAGCCGGATCACTTTCTGAACGTTGTTGGAGATCATCTAGGAGCAACGATAGGGAACGTTATTGCCAAGTCTTACGAACTGATGGCGGCAACAAGACCGGATGCGCTCTTGATTCTCGGCGATACGAACTCTGCTTTATCTGCGATTTCGGCCAAGAGATTAAAGATCCCAATCTTTCATATGGAAGCGGGTAACCGTTGCTTCGACGAAAACCTTCCGGAAGAAACGAACAGGCGGATCGTTGATCATATAGCGGACGTAAATCTCCCTTACACCGAACACGCTCGGCGCTATCTTCTTGCTGAGGGAGTGCGCAAAGAGCATATTTACGTAACCGGCTCACCGATTGCCGAAGTGCTGCATGCGCACCGTGACGGGATCTTGAACAGTCGGGTGCTCGATACGCTTAGCTTAAATAAAGGACAATATATGATTCTCTCCGCGCACCGCGAAGAGAATATTGATATTGAGGAAAACTTTTACTGTCTGATGGATTCGGTAAACATGTTAGCAGAGCAGTATCATATGCCGGTCATTTACTCCATGCATCCACGCAGCGCCAAAATGATTGAAAAACGGCAGTATCAGTTTCATCCGCTCGTCCGTTCGCTTTTGCCTTTTTCTTTTACCGACTACAATTGTCTCCAACAACACGCCTATTGCGTGATTTCCGATAGCGGAACGTTGCCGGAAGAGAGCGCGATTTGCCGTTTCGCCGGCGTGAGTATCCGCACTTCAACGGAGCGCCCGGAAGCATTGGACAAAGGCTGTGTAATCCTGGGGGGGATAGCACCTAATCAGGTTTTACAAGCGGTAGGCATGGCTGTAGGAATGGCCCGTGACGGAGATTACGGTTCGATTGTCCCCGATTATGCGGAGCTGAATGTGTCCTCAACGGTCATTCGCTTGATTCAAAGCTATACGGGCATTATTAACAAGAAAGTTTGGAATAAGTAAGGGGGGAGCGCGGTGCGCCGAGAGTATCCGTTAGTGTCCATCGTTATTCCAGTCTATAACGGTTCCAATTATTTGCGAGATGCAATCGACAGCGCTCTGGTACAGACCTATCCGAACGTAGAAGTGATAGTCGTTAATGATGGATCTTGCGACGATGGAGCGACAGAACGTATCGCGATATCCTATGGCGATCGAATTCGTTATTATGCGAAAGAAAACGGCGGTGTCGCAACAGCACTTAATCGTGGAATTCAAGAAATGAAAGGTGACTATTTCTCTTGGCTGTCCCACGATGATATGTATAAGCCGGACAAGATCGATAAAGAAGTCGGGGCCATATTCCGACTGAACGACTTGACGCGCATTGTGTATAGCGAGTATGACCAATTGGATGTTCATTCTGGACGGACGACTCCGATTCGAGATAGTCAGAGTTATTCAATCGAGCAACTCACCAACTCTGTTTTTCCTGCTGTGCACAACTTAATTCATGGGTGCAGCCTTCTTATTCATCGCATGCATTTCGACAGAGTCGGCATATTCGACGAGAAATTAGTCACTACGCAGGATTATGATTTATGGTTCCGAATGTTTCGACATCAACGGCTTGTGTTTGTGCCCGAGCCATTGCTGATTTCTCGACAGCATGAAGAACAGGGAAGCAAGACGATTAGTCGACATGGTCTGGAACGAGAAGAGTTATATTTGGGCTTCATGAACCAGTTATCCGAAGATGAAATGGGTTCTATGTACGGAAGCCCTTACAATTGTTACTATCAGTTGAGTCGTGTTTTAAAGGATGCCGGGTTAGAAACGGCTTATCGCTATGCGAAACAAAAATTTCTAACGGCCACCGTTCCGAATGACGTGAATGTGAAGCTGGGGCTGTTCAATGAACAAATTAAACAATTTTCGGACGGCAAAGCTCGGCAGGTATGCATCTTCGGTGCAGGCAACTACGGCTTGCGTTTATTGCAAGAATTGAAGGATAGACAGGTACAGGTCGATTTCTTTTCTGACAATGATCCGAGCAAATGGGGGCTTAATTTTAATCAGGTTGAATGTATCGAGCCTGCGGCATTGTCGCCGTATAAGGAGAACATGCTTGTGTTGGTTGCTGCTCGAACGCCAGGGGAAATTGTGAAGCAGTTAACATTCGCAGGGTATCCTTACGTCCGTAAGAAGCAAGATTTAGATACGAAATTTATCGAGATTCCGCCAGGCCGTCAACAAGTATTGGATTGAGAATGGGGTTGAGCCAGTTGCTAGTCTCTATCATTATTCCGGTGTATAATACCGAGGCTTTCGTGGGGCGAGCGATTGCAAGCGCGATGAATCAATCGTACTTGGCTATAGAAATCATTCTTATCAATGATGGCTCTTCAGACCGATCCGGCGATATTTGCGATGAATATGCAGTTAAGGATAGTCGAATCAAGGTGATCCATCAGCAGAATCAAGGTGTATCCGCTGCACGCAACAAGGGGTTGGATGAGGCGACAGGGAGCTACATTCAATTCATGGATTCCGACGATGAAATCGATCACGATATGACAAAATGGTTGGTGCAAGCGATCGCCGAGAATAAGAGCGATCTTGTCATTTGCGGCTATGCGAATGTTTCGGACAAAATTATTGAGAATAGAACAGAAGAACGTAGTTTTACTGCAGAGCAATGGATATTCCATTCTTACGTCAATCCGAAGCTAGCCCCGCTCTCATGGAGTTCTTGCAATATGTTGTTTAAACGTTCCATTATCGAGGAGCATAAATTACGCTTTGAAACCATCCTTTTAATGGGGGAGGATGTTCTCTTTGTGCTCTCTTACGTTAGGCATTGTCAAATGATATATACGCTGAATCGTGTTCTGTACAAATATTATATTTTCAAACCCGACGATAGAGTCAGCGCGATCTCCTATTTTTCACCGGACCTCTATCGTTTTCGCATCTTACATCTTGAGCGGATGTTCGCCAATTTAAATTCAGAATTGGGTAAAGAAGAGTTGCGCCATGTTTATCAAGCTTTCATGAATGTTTTGATTTTAAGTTTGGTTCACATGGGCGGTTACGCAGATTTTTTCGCCGGAAGAGATATCGTCAAGGAATTGTCGTTTATTGTTCATCATCCACGCGTCATCGAAGCATCTAAAGTATATAAGCGGCCGAGAAGGGCTGACAGCCGAATCATCCCGTTATTGATCAGATGGAGACTACCTCGGTTTTTGTTGCCATATCTTCTCTCCAGAGGGAGAAAGTACATAGAGAAAAATGGCAAGAGGGCACATGTTAGGTCTATATTTAGGGGCGCAAAAACCGATATATAATAAAGATGCGGATGTTAAGGAAGGAGCGCTTATGAAAGCTGTCATTCTAGCAGGTGGATTTGGAACTCGTATTAGCGAGGAGACGCATCTCATGCCCAAGCCGATGATTCAGATTGGCGGCAAGCCGATTCTCTGGCACATCATGAAGATGTATTCGTACTATGGCGTGAATGATTTCATTATATGCCTTGGGTACAAGGGGTATATGATCAAAGAATACTTTTCGAATTATTTTCTTCATACGTCGGATGTCACGTTTGATTTGAGAACGAATGAGATGTCGGTTCATCGGAATACGTCGGAGCCATGGAAAATTACTCTCGTGGACACTGGCGAGAATACGATGACTGGCGGTCGTCTCAAGAGGGTTCAGCAGTATGTGGGTAATGAGACATTTTGTTTCACCTATGGCGATGGGATAAGTGATGTAAATATTAAACAATTAATTCGTTTTCATAAGCAAAAAGATAGGCTTGCTACTGTAACGACAGTACAGCCGCCTGGGCGATTTGGCGCAATAGACCTTAATGCAGATCGGATTGTCGGCTTCAAAGAAAAGCCTCAGGGAGACGGCAACTGGGTCAATGGGGGGTTCTTTGTGCTTGAACCGGGGATCTTTAATTATATTTCAGGGGATGAATCCATATGGGAACAGGAACCGATGGAGGCGTTAGCTTCAGACGGACATTTATCCGCTTTTTTCCACTCGGGATTTTGGCAACCTATGGATACACTAAGAGATAAAGTGAAGTTAGAAGAAATATGGCAGTCAGAGCACCCTCCTTGGAAGGTATGGATATGAGCATATCTAGTTTTTGGAATAGAAAAAGAGTTTTCATTACTGGGCATTCCGGTTTTAAAGGATCATGGTTATCTTTATGGCTCCAAATGCATGGAGCTGAGGTGGGAGGGTATGCCTTACCCCCAACGGAAGGTCCTAACTTATACCATTTGGCTCGAGTCGGTCACAATATGACATCCATTTTTGGAGATATTACTGATAGTCATAAATTGAGCACCTCTCTTAGCGGGTTTCAACCTGATATTGTTTTTCATTTAGCTGCACAACCATTAGTACGTTATTCTTATATCCAACCGATTGAAACGTTCAACACGAATGTGATGGGGACCGTACATCTTCTTGAAGCGGCAAGACAATGCGAAAGTGTTAAGGTGGTAGTCAATGTAACTAGCGACAAATGCTACGACAATCCAGGGAGCCAAAGATCAGGTTTTATAGAGAGTGATCCGATGGGAGGACACGATCCTTACAGTTCGAGCAAGGGCTGTGCTGAATTGGTGACAAGCGCATATCGAAATTCCTTTTACTCTAAATCAGGAAAGTGTTTAGCATCTGTGAGGGCTGGAAATGTAATTGGAGGCGGAGATTGGTCGGAAGATCGAATCATTCCGGACTACATTCGTTCTCTCACAGACGGAAAGCCAATGCTAATTCGCAACCCGGACGCTGTTCGACCTTGGCAGCATGTATTAGACCCGCTATCCGGTTATTTATTATTAGCACAAAGAATGTGGGAACAGGGCGATGATTACTCCAAAGGGTGGAATTTTGGGCCCAATTCTGAGTCGGTTGTTACAGTCAAGAAGCTCATTAATATGACCGAAAAAATATGGCCGAATGAAGTCATATATTCCTCCGAGGGGCAAGTCGAAGCTCACGAGGCAGCATTACTTACTTTAAATAGCACTAAGGCGAACCGCGAGCTTGGCTGGAAACCGAGACTTAATGTCGATGGGGCAGTAGCTTGGACTATCCAGTGGTATAAGGCGTATGCAGAACATAAAGACATGGGTGATTTTTCAGCACAACAAATAAAAAGATTCGATGAGATGGAGGGGGTGTAACCGATGAGAAGCCAAGATTGTCGGATCTGCGGAAATGCATTAGAGTATACATTTGTGGATTTAGGTTTATCTCCTCTTGCAAATTCTTATGTAAGTTCTTCAAAGCTTCAGCAAATGGAGCCAATGTATCCTCTAAGAACCTTTGTATGTGAACGATGCTTCTTAGTCCAGGTAGAGGATTTCGAATCGCCGCAACATATATTTGAAGATTATGCGTATTTCAGCAGTTTTTCGGACAGTTGGTTAGAGCATTGCAAGATTTACGTCGACAAAGTTGTTCGCCAATTCCAACTAAACGAAGCAAGTAAAGTCGTTGAAATAGCGAGTAACGACGGTTACTTGCTTCAATACTTTCAGCAGCAACACATCCCCGTACTTGGCATCGAACCTGCAGCGAATGTAGCCAAGGAAGCAAAAGAAAAGGGAATTCCGACCATCGTTGATTTTTTTGGAACCGAGCTAGCTCAGAAATTGATCGATGAAGGAATTCAGGCGGATCTTTTGCTCGGCAACAATGTGCTTGCCCATGTGCCGAAATTGAACGATTTTGTTAAAGGTATGAAGATGTTGCTTCGTGATGGTGGGGTTATCACCATGGAATTCCCTCATCTGATGAAGCTGATTCAACAATGTCAATTCGATACGATTTATCACGAACACTTTTCTTATTTTTCCTTTACTACGGTATATCAACTATTTGAAAAGCATGGCCTTCAATTATTCGATGTCGAGGAGCTTCCTACCCACGGAGGATCGTTGCGTATTTACGCCAAGCACATTAGCGATGCAGGCCACCCCGTAACAAGGAACGTTCAATTGCTTTTGCAAGAAGAGGACGTGTTCGGCATTAGCAATATGGTCACCTATCAGAGGTTTAAAGAGGACGTCAAAAAGTTGCGGAGACAATTAGTCCGATACCTGATTAATTTAAAGGAAAACGGAAAAACGATCGCAGGCTATGGTGCTCCTGCGAAAGGGAATACATTGCTGAATTACTGCGGAATAGAAAAAGATTTTTTGGATTATACTGTCGATCGCAGTCCGCATAAACAAAACATGTTTTTGCCAGGGTCGAGAATTCCTGTCTACGCACCTGAGTATTTAAAAGAGGCTCATCCGGATTATGTTCTTATACTCCCCTGGAATCTAAAAAATGAAATTATTAAACAGACTGAATTTATCCGTGAGTGGGGTGGGAAATGGATTGTTCCGATACCGGCAGTTGAGGTGATCGACTAATGAAGTTTGAGGAGTTATCCATTCGAGGTGCTTATCTCATAGGATTGCAGCCTATTCAAGATGAAAGGGGTTTTTTTGCCCGTACTTATTGTGATAAGGAATTCAGAGAGAACGGACTAAACCCCCACTTTGTGCAGTGCAACGTTTCTTACAACGTTCATCGAGGAACAATAAGAGGAATGCACTACCAGTCGGCTCCTTATGAAGAAACGAAACTCGTTCGTTGTATAAGAGGAGCCATTTATGATGTCATTATCGACCTGCGTGCTGACTCGGAGAGTTATCTTCAATGGGCGGCAGTCGAATTGACAAGCGATAATCGTAAAATGCTGTATATACCAACGGGGGTCGCACACGGATTTCAAACGCTTCAAGACGATACGGAAGTTTTCTATCAAATGGGAAGTTTTTACGAACAAGCTGCTGCAAGGGGTATTCGTTGGGATGATCCTGCTTTTAACATTACGTGGCCTTTGAAATGCTGGAATATGTCAGATAAGGATGCGACCTATGGCGGTTTTGAGCTGCACTAGGGAGTAAATAAATGTTGTCATCAGTCCCTTTAAATCTCTATTGCTCTTCCTATCAGTGAATATTATCAAAATGGCCTGAATCATCATCTTGTCCAATGTCAGCTGAGGGTGCACTGATCGGAGTACGCTGCTCGGCGGGTTTCGAACGCTTGTGGACAATGCCGACGTGATTTGTCAACCTGAAAGTACCATTGGAATTCGCTGTTGCCTCTCGAGATAAGCGCGATTTCACTTAAGGATAGTGAATATTAATTATCTAAACTATTAGAATGGAGCCTATTACTTTGAATATCGTGATATGGGGAGCAACAGGACAAGCAAAGGTCATACATGAATGTCTTTTAGAAGGAGAGCACAAGATTGTTGCGCTCTTTGATAACAACATAGATGTACCCAGCCCGCTTGACGCTCCTATTTATTACGGAAAAAAAGGGTTTGAGGAATGGATCGCTAAACAGGATTCCAATCATGGTTTAGGCTTTATCGTTGCAATTGGAGGCGATAAGGGGAAGGATAGAGTTAAAATATTCGAATATTTGATAGATTTTGGATTATCGCCGATAACAGTAATACATTCATCGGCTTATGTTTCTTCGTCTGCTGTGATTGGGGATGGAGCGCAAATTTTATTCAACGCTACAGTAGGTGTTGATTGCAATATTGGAAGGTGCACTATCATTAATTCCGGTAGCATCGTGGAGCATGATTGCAACGTAGGAAATGGTGTCCATATAGCTCCGGGTGTCCGTATGGCAGGATGCGTTGAAATTAAGGATTATGCAACGATCTATACTGGCGCAACGATCATTCCAAGAGTAAAGGTTGGGAAATATTCGATAGTTGGAGCGGGGGCGGTTGTAACGAAAGATGTACCTGATAACGTAGTTGTAGTTGGAAGCCCTGCACGAATAATTAGAAAAGTAGGAGAATGGGAATGGTGAATAAGAAAATAGCCGTGTCCGGTCCTTCTATCACAAGTAAAGAGATCGAATACGTTAGCGATGCTGTGAAAAATGCATGGTACGAAGACGCAAATATATATAATGATCGATTCGAACGAGCTTTTGCAGATTATATTGGGGTGAAATATGCCGTTTCTCTGCCATCCTGCACCTCTGCGATTCATTTATCTTTGCTGGCAATGGGGGTCGGTGCCGGGGACGAAGTCATTGTGCCTGATATTACATGGATTGCGACATCCGCTCCTTTGAAGTATGTGGGAGCGGATCCGGTATTTGCAGATATTGATAGAGATTCTTGGTGCTTATCCGCGGACAGCTTTGAAAGTAGAATTACATCAAAGACAAAGGCTGTTATACCTGTCGATTTGTACGGGAACATCCCGGATATGGATAGCATTATCCAGATCGCTCGCAAACATAACCTATACGTGATCGAAGATGCGGCTGAAGCGATTGGCAGCGAATACAAAGGTAAAAAAGCGGGAGCGTTCGGCGATGTCGGCGTCTTTAGTTTTCATGGCTCGAAAACGATGACGACAGGCGAAGGCGGAATGCTTGTCACCGATGACGAGAATATTTGGAGAAAAGTGCTGTACAACCGAGATCATGCAAGAAAACCGGGGGACAAGTTATTCTATAATCAAGAGGTGGGCTACAAGTATAAAATGAGTTCACTCCAGGCTGCACTTGGTTTAGCGCAGTTGGAGAGAATAGATGAACTAGTGCAACAAAAGAGAGAAATTTTCAGCTGGTACCAAGCGTATTTGAAAGATACGCCATATATCTGTTTAAACTCGTCATCTCTTGAAGTAAAGAATACTTATTGGATGGTTACAGCTGTCGTTAATCCAGAATTAGAGATGGAAAAAGAACAATTGATGAGGCTGCTCGATCAGCACAACATCAGTTCTCGTCCATTCTTCTATCCACTAAGTTCTTTACCAGCCTATGAGTTTGAGAGCTCTAAGTTTAACTACCGGGAATATAATGAAGTTTCGTACTCGATTTCCCCGATAGCGGTCAATTTACCGTCTGGTCTAAATTTAACTCGGGATGATGTGAAGTATGTTTGCGATACGTTGAAGGTGATTTTAAAAACACGCAGCCTGAATAATCGATTGCCGCGGAGGTGTAACGATGAGTGAGGTTGCCCCTAAATTCTCTATACTGCTTCCGACTCGCAATCGAAGTTTTGTTGTAGAAACGGCGATACAAAGTGTAATGAACCAATCATACGTCAACTGGGAACTCATAATCGTAGATAACGATGTTGATGATCGAACCTATCAAGTTGTTCGTAAGTATATAGGTGGGAAGGTCAAGTATATTCGAACAGGCCAAATGGCTATGCATGCCAATTGGCAGACCGGACTTAACCAAGCGACTGGAGAGTACATCACCGTGCTTCAAGATAAAGCGCAATATGCCCCCTATGCGCTTGAGGTCATTGAAAAGCACATCAGACAGCACATGGATATCCGATTATTTGTGTGGGGCTTTATTTTTAACGAAGCCCAATTTTCTCGTTATCCAGAGGAAAACATTCGCACCTATCGGTTTACTTCGGGCGAAGTGCTGCAACTGTTTCTGAATGAAGAGCATAGCGTCATCAATCCGGTTTTGCCCAAGATGATTTTCTCTTGTTGTCATCGCTCCATATTGGTGCGTTGCAATCAACTCAATCAAGATTTATTCCAGCCGATCTCTCCGGACTACACGTCCATGTATGCCCAACTATCCTATTTCAACGAGTTGGTTTGTATCGAGACGCCGTTAGTCCATTTTAATGACGAATTTAGCAGCGGAAGAATGATTAGATATAAAACCGAAGACAGTGCGGTCGTTAGAGATTTCAAAGAACTAACGTTGAACGGTTCCATTGAAGGGTTGTATGAGGGGACAAGTGTAAATTCTGACACTCAATTCAATTCGATTCTAGGCGATTTTTACCGAATAAAGAGCGTGTTCGGGGGACATTTAAATCAATTAGAAGGCAATAGAATGAATGTTTATCGGGAAGCAGTCAAACAAATATTCGAAATGAACGCTCTAGGCGTAAATACAGAAGTTGAACGCAAACAAATTGATGAAGAACTTGCCAAACAGCCTAAATTTGTCAATCAAATTGTGAGAGATTATGAGGCTTCTTTGCTTGTTAAGCATCATGCAGTTCAATATGAAATGGCGTCGGAATTAGTCATAAGTATTTTAAAGTTCTATTTGGACTCAGGAAAACGAGTTGCTCTGTGGGGAGCAGGAGCAACCGCGAAATACTTCTTATCTCAACTTAATTCAGCTTCCGTTAAGGTATGCTACATCGTCGATTCCAATGCAGATAAATATGGCTCAGCAATTTGTGGGGTTACAATCGGAGCTCCGGAACTACTGAATGAAGAGCCCGTTGATCTCATATTCGTGTCGATGGCAAGTAGGTGGCACGAGGAAGTCGTTGCGCAGATTAAATCTATTTGCGAGAAGGTGTCTATCCTATCTCCACTAAATATAGAAGAGTTTTTGGGAAGGTATCGACTTGCTCACGAACGGTAATAAAAAGCTGATTGCTGACCATATTACAAATTCCAAGGAAGAGAAAAATTATTTGGAGAACTATAGAAAACGGCAAGGTTAAATGATTTGTTGATAGCGGCGAGAAAAAGAAAATGGTGGGCTTCCATGGAATCCCGGATTATCAAGCAGGGGCGATAATAAACTTCGAATATCGCGATTCTCTCGGAAATGAAGTCGTGGGAAATGCGCAAGGCATCAACAGCAGCATCCTTATTAAAGGCGGCAACAATAAATTGATTATCGGAAAAGGGGTTTTTTGGAAGATACGCAGATCGTTTTCCAGAATGATCATGGGATTTGCATTAATGGGAACAGCGTGAAGTACCGAGGAACAATCGTGATTGGCATGGGATGTGAAGTTAATCTCGGCGCTTCCCTTATGGTGACGAAGAATTGCGAGATCAATACCTCGGAGAGTATGCATGTACGTGTCGGCGACGATTGCAGTTTGCGACGGACATTAAAATCTGGACGCATGATTTTCACCCGTTCTATGATGTGGAGAGCGGAGCGAGGTTAAATTCGAGCCAGTCCGTAGATATAGGCAATCACGTTTGGTTTGGCTATGAAGTTGCCGTTTTGTCCGGTTCTCAAATCGGGGATGGCAGCATCATTGGTTTCAGGAGCATCGTTAAATCTCTTATTCCGAATAATTGCGTCGCAGCAGGCTCGCCTGCTCGCGTTATTTAGCTCAATATAGTGTGGGATCATACGAATTTGCATGTCATTCCGCCCTATAGCCTGTCGAATGACGATTTTATTTCTGATAAACGATACTGGAATCGAACAGATGAAGGTACACAATAATAACGTCGTGATCTCAAGGAGGAGTTCTCACTGCTTGAAAATATCATTCATTCTATCGCTAGCACATACCCAAAAATTGCCGGTAAAAAAGTGGCCCTATTCGGTGCGGGGAAAGCAGGTCAACTTGCCTTCTTTGCTTTGAAAACGTTAGGGATTTCCGTTGAATACTTTATCGATAATGCTCTTAACAAACAAGGTACGCAATTGTTTGGAGTTCCTGTTTACCGTTTTCAATCGTTAATTGAAAATCGCGGCTGCGGAGTGCTTGTCCTCATTGCGACGATGTCGTACGCAGAGATTGAAAAACAATTGATTGATAACGGATTTACTGTTGAAGATGAATTTTTAACTTTGTCATTATCCCGTCCAATTGAAACCTTGTATGATCCAATGAAAGACTTCACAAAAGCGCGTGTTATTAACGGAGTCGAGATTGGTCGGTATACCTATGGCTTTGAAAGACTTATTACTCACGGCCGCATAAAAAGTATAGGCTCTTTTTCATCAGTAAATGTATTTGCAACCGGTGGGGTAAACCACATTATGGACTATATCACGACAAGCCCCATTTTTCATTTTGCTTCTGGCGAATTGATTCATGAGAGCACAAATTATGGAAATATGCTGGGGTTTATATCGAGGGATCACGTAGTTCCGGCAGAAGAAGTGACGGACAATGAAAAGTCGAGTATCGGCCACGATGTGTGGATCGGCACGAATGTCGTTATCCTGCCTGGCGTAAAGATCGGTAACGGAGCCATCATTGGAGCAGGCGCAGTTGTGACAAAGGATATTCCAGATTATACAGTTGCGGTTGGTGTGCCTGCTCGTGTTATACGATACCGTTTTTCGTCGGAAGAGATCGAGAAGCTGAATCGAATTCAGTGGTGGAATTGGCCTGAGGAGCAAATTAATGAACACGCTAAGCTATTCATGAATAATCGAGAATTTATTAATAATTTCTCTAAGGAATAGAGAGAAATTGCAGTTACTACTTAGATCTCCCAAAAAACGGGGAAATTTTTCTTTCAGCGGGCTGCTTTTCTTACCCATTTTCTCAGAAAATTAGAAAATATCTGTTTACTATGACACCGTGTTACATAATAAAGGATGAATAGCCCTCTGTATCCGCTTACAAAAAACCGTTGACACCAAATATTCACAAATGTTATATTCGTGATGTGGGCTAGGCATAAATGCTTACGTCTAACGTCATTTGAATATGAAGGGAATGTTTAACACATGCAAGGAAAAGTTAAATGGTTTAACGCGGAAAAAGGTTACGGCTTCATTGAAACAGAGCAAGGTGGCGACGTGTTCGTTCACTTCTCCGCTATTCAAATGGACGGCTATAAGGCACTAGAAGAAGGCCAAACGGTCGAATTCGACATCGTTCAAGGCGCAAGAGGTCCTCAAGCAGCTAACGTTACAAGAGTGTAATCATAACGACGCATCGTCGTCGAACAATCATACAAGATGTGGCTTTCATGTAGTGATGGTTATGTCACGCCAACCCTGGAGAAATCCGGGGTTTTTTTATTTGATTTCAGTATGATTTTTCAAATTTATAGCATATGGGCCAAATTATCTAAAAATTCAATTTTATTAACGGAATGTTTTGAAACCCTTGCCGCGGGTATGTTATCATAGAGTCATGCAAAGGAGGATTGCCCATGAAATACAACATTCGTGGTCAGCGTATGGAAGTGACAGATGCTCTTCGTGAGTATGTTGAGAAGAAGTTAAGCCGTCTCGAACGTTACTTTGAAGCACCTCCCCAATCCGATGTAACCGTAACCTTAAGCGTAACGAAAGGCCAGCAAGCCATTGAAGTTACGATTCCTCTCCCGGGCGCTCTCTTGCGCGCGGAGGAGAAGAGAGAGGACATGTACGCATCGATTGACTTTGTAGTGGACAAACTCGAACGCCAGATTCGCAAACACAAAACGAAAATCAACCGTAACTTCAGGGAAGCAGGTTCTGCTAGGGCACTCTTTAAGGAGGATTTCGGTAGTAGCGGCCAATCCGTTACGACGCTTGCGAGAGACGAAGAGGACGATCTGGAGCTCGTAAGAACGAAACGCTTTAATCTGAAGCCGATGGACGTGGAAGAAGCGATTCTTCAGATGAACTTGGTCGGACACAATTTCTACGTATTCGCCAATACATCCAGTCAAGAAGTCAGTGTCGTATATCGTCGGAACGACGGGAAATACGGGTTAATCGAATCCGCTGAATAAGATGAATACGGAAGCCCCGGCCACTCTAAGCCGGGGCTTTTTTTGCGCGGTTCGGGAAGCGTAGGCAAACTCCATTTACATACCATTATCGGTGCTCTCGGGCATCCTTCCTATTTGGTAATATTGCTAATCGTCGCTTCCTTGCCCCATTTTCTCCAAACTGATAAAATGAGAAGATGTAGTTAGACCCGAGAGAGAGGGGTACATCCTAAATGTTGGGACTTGTCAAAAAAATATTCGGAGATGCCAACGAACGTGAAGTGAAGCGGCTCCTTAAAACCGTAGACCAGATTAACGGACTGGAGTCATCCGTTGCTCCCCTGAGCGACGATCAGCTTCGCGCCAAGACGGATGAATTCCGCGGCCGCATCGCCAAAGGCGAGTCCCTGGATGACATTCTTCCAGAGGCGTTCGCAGTCGTCAGGGAAGCTTCCAAACGCGTGCTGAACATGCGTCATTTCGACGTACAGCTCGTCGGAGGCATGGTTCTTCATCACGGCAAAATCGCCGAGATGAGAACGGGAGAAGGTAAGACGCTAGTCGGTACGTTATCCGTGTACTTGAACGCGTTGCAAGGCGAAGGCGTTCACGTTATTACCGTTAACGACTATTTAGCACAGCGCGATAGCGCGCTTATGGGACAAATCTATTCATTCTTGGGCATGACGGTGGGATGCAACCTGCACGGCCTCACTCACGAGGAGAAGCAGGAAGCCTACGCATGCGATATCACATACGGCACGAACAATGAATTCGGGTTCGACTATTTGCGCGACAATATGGTCCTTTATAAGGAACAGATGGTCCAGCGTCCGCTTCATTATGCGATCATCGACGAAGTGGATTCCATCCTTGTCGATGAAGCTCGTACGCCTTTGATCATATCCGGGCAAGCACAGAAGTCCACCGAGCTCTATTATGCCGCCGATCGTTTGGTCAGCAAGCTGACGGATGTCGAAGATTTTACGGTGGATATCAAAATGCGCAGCATAGCTTTGACCGAAGCTGGAGTTACGAAGGTTGAGCGCGCGTTTAACATCGAGAACTTGTTCGCTCACGATAACGTGACGCTGAATCACCATATTAACCAAGCATTGCGCGCTCGGTTCATTATGAAACGCGATGTCGACTATGTCGTTCAAGAAGACGAAGTCGTTATCGTCGACGAATTTACGGGACGCCTGATGGCCGGTCGCCGTTATAGCGAAGGCCTGCATCAAGCTATTGAAGCGAAGGAACAGCTTACGGTCCAGAACGAGAGCATGACTCTGGCGACGATTACGTTCCAGAACTACTTCCGGATGTACCGCAAGCTAGCCGGCATGACTGGTACGGCCAAGACGGAAGAAGAAGAATTCAAACGGATTTACGGCTTGGACGTCGTGCAAGTGCCGACGAACCGCCCATTGATCCGTACCGATATTCCGGACGTGGTGTACAAATCCGAGAACGGCAAGTACCGCGCGGTCGTAGAAGAGATCGTGAGTCGCCATGCCACGGGACAACCCGTGCTCGTCGGTACGGTCTCGATCGAGAATTCCGAGCGGATCTCCGACATGCTCAAGAAGAAGGGCATCAAGCACCAAGTGCTGAACGCGAAGTACCATGCCGAGGAAGCGGAGATTATCTCCAGCGCGGGACAGTACGGTACGGTTACGATCGCTACCAACATGGCCGGACGCGGAACGGATATCCTGCTGGGTGCTGGCGTCGTGGAAATCGGCGGTCTTCATATCATGGGTACGGAGCGTCATGAATCCCGTCGTATCGATAATCAATTGCGCGGCCGTGCGGGACGTCAAGGCGATCCGGGCTCCTCTCAATTTTATCTCTCCATGCAGGATGAGTTGATGCGCCGTTTCGGCGCGGACAACATCATGGGCATGATGGAGCGACTCGGCTTCGACGAGGATTCTCCGATCGAGAGCCGTCTGATCTCGCGAGCGATCGAATCCGCTCAGAAGCGGGTAGAAGGCAGCAACTTCGATACTCGCCGCATCGTCCTCCAATACGATGACGTCATTAACCTGCAGCGGGAGAAAATTTACGGAGATCGCCGGGCGATTCTGAGCTCGGACAATATTCGCGAGATTATTACGGGGATGATTCGTTCCGTCATTAATCGCGCGGTAAATAGCCACTGCTCGGATAACGACGTTCCGGAAGACTGGGATTTGGATAGCCTGCTTACTTACGCTCACACCCACTTCCTACCTGAAGACCGTTTTACCAAAGACGATCTGTGGGGCAAGGAGAAGGAAGAGATCATCGAATTCCTCGTGGAGAGCGTGGAGAAGCTATACGACGAACGCGAAGAGTCCATCGGGCTCGAGACGATGCGCGAATTCGAGAAGGTCGTCGTCCTTCGCGCGGTAGACAGCAAGTGGATGGATCATATCGATTCCATGGATCACCTGCGCCAAGGGATTCACTTACGGGCTTACGGCGGTAACGATCCGCTTCGCGAATATCAATTCGAAGGACATAACATGTTCCTTGCGATGATCGAGCGGATCGAAGAAGAAATCACGATGTATATCATGAGAGCGCAAGTTCAAACGGCTCCTAAGCGCGAAGCGGTGGCGGAAGGCCAAGCCGTCGACGTGAAGGCGGATGAAGGTCCGAAGAAGCCGAAGGCTCGTAGCGCGAGCATTGTAGGACGCAACGACCCTTGCCCTTGCGGTAGCGGGAAGAAATACAAATTGTGCCATGGTCGCATAGAATAGCCTGAGCGATTCGATTCCTTCCGACGCTTACGCGGTAAGCACTAGATCTTAAGAGGTGGTTTTCAACATGTTCGAGCTAGACGTATCGGTTAAGCAAGACCTTCGCGGAAACGCGAAGCGACTCCAGCAACTCAGGGGGTCACTTTGACTTAGATCTGAAGAAAGAACAGATCGAGAACTACGAAGTCAAAATGAGCGATCCGAATTTCTGGGACGATAACGAGAAGGCGCAAGCCGTTATCGGAGAGATGAACGCGATTAAGGGAGTCGTCGACCAATTCGAAGGCTTGGAGAACGAGTGCCGAGATCTGTTAGACATGCTCGAGATTCTCGAAGAAGAGTCGGATGAATCGATGGCGACGGAGTGGACCCAAAGCGTCAAAACGTTAACGGGCAAAGTGGATTCGTTCGAGCTTCAATTGCTGCTCAACCAGCCGTACGACAAACTCGACGCCATCCTGGAGCTTCACCCGGGAGCGGGCGGCACCGAATCGCAGGACTGGGCGCAGATGCTATACCGGATGTATACGCGCTGGGCGGAGAAGAGCGGCTTCAAGGTGGAACTGCTCGACTATCTGCCGGGCGATGAAGCTGGGATCAAGAGCGTAACGATCGGCGTCAAGGGTCACAATGCATATGGATATCTTAAGGCAGAGAAAGGCGTACACAGACTCGTGCGCATTTCTCCTTTCGATGCTTCGGGCCGACGCCATACTTCCTTCGTTTCCTGCGACGTCGTGCCGGAGATCAACGACGAGATCCATATCGAAATACGTCCAGAGGATCTGAGGGTCGATACTTATCGCGCAAGCGGAGCCGGAGGTCAGCACATCAACAAGACGGATTCGGCTGTCCGGCTGACTCATATCCCGACGGGCGTCGTCGTTGCTTGCCAGACGCAACGTTCGCAAATGCAGAACCGGGATAAAGCGATGAAGATGCTGCAATCCAAGCTTTACGAGCTTAAGATTCAGGAGCAGCAGAAGGAATTGGCCGAAGTTCGCGGTGAACATTTGGATATCGCGTGGGGCAGCCAGATCCGTTCGTACGTGTTCCATCCTTACAGCATGGTGAAGGATCACCGGACGTCGGTAGAGACGGGGAACATTGGAGCGGTCATGGATGGCGATCTGGATTCCTTTATCGACGGCTATCTGCGCAGCCAAATCAAGCAGGAAGTACAATAATGTATAGCATGTCGCGAAACTTCTTACACTGATCAGGTGTAGGAAGTTTTTCTGCGTATGATCAGAGGGAAGAAGGACTATCGATGTCGGAAAACGAAATGAAAAGTAAAATTCCTTATGTCCCTGCAGGCGTCCTCAACAAAAGAGCGACGCCCCGGTTCTCGCCAGGAATCAGAACCTTGTTCAGCTATCTGGCTATGCTGCTGGGATCTTTCTTTATAGCAATAAGCTTTAATCTATTTCTACTGCCTAACCGCATCGCGTCGGGCGGAGTATCGGGGATCTCGGTTATCCTGAATACGTTGACTCACATTACCCCCGCTTATACGCAGTGGGCGCTCAACATTCCGTTATTTTTGGCGGGAGTTCTCGTGCTCGGCAAGCAATTCGGCGTCAAAACGGCGGTAGGCTCCGTCGTGTTGCCGCTGTTCGTCTTGATGACGGCTCATTGGCACACGCCGACCAACGATCCGCTTCTCGCTGCCCTCTACGGGGGACTCGGCGTCGGGATCGGATTAGGGCTCGTTTTCCGGGGAAGGGGATCGACGGGCGGACTTGACGTGGCGGCACAAATCTTGCACAGGGTCTTCGGCATGCGGTTGGGGCTGGCGGTCGCGACGTTGGACGGACTCGTCATTCTCTCGGCAGGTTTGTTCATCTCGCTGGAAAATGCTTTATACGCCCTGATCGGCCTGTTCGCTACGAGCAAGACGATCGATATTATTCAGACGGGATTCCAAACCTCTAAAGCCGCATTTATTATCTCGAAGCATCCGACACGCGTAGCGGATGCGATTTTACATGATTTGGACAGGGGACTGACCAAGCTGCAAGGTGTCGGGGGTTATACCGGAGACGACAGGCCCGTACTGCTCGCGGTCGTGGGTCAGAATGAAGTGGTGCGGCTCAAGATTCTCGTGCGCGATGCGGATCCGGATGCATTCGTGATCATCACGAACGCTGCGGAAGTATTGGGGGAAGGCTTCCACGATGAACGTCTTTTATAGTGAGGAGAGCCGTGAAGGAGTTGCCGGGATCGGATAAGTGAATCCAACCATTGAATAAATAGTAATTTCGATGTATAATAATACATATTCTTAAATGCGGACGATTGATTCATTCATTCTATATTCGGTCTCTTTATCTGGGGGAATTATTTATGATATCAACGATCAAAGCGGCTATCGTCGGTTCAACCGGCTACAGCGGCGTCGAACTCATTCGTTTGCTGCAATCCCATCCGCACGTCGAGGTTACGTCCGTCATCTCGTCTTCCAGCGCGGGAGCTCCTATCGCGGAGGGTTTTCCCCATCTCATGGAAATCCGCACCGATCTTCTCGACGGAATCGACGTAGATAACATTCGTGCCAAGGCGGATGTCGTGTTTTTAGCCACTCCTCACGGAGTCAGCATGAAGCTGGCACCGGAGTTTTTGGAAGCGGGGCTTAAAGTGATCGACCTCTCCGGGGACTTCCGATTGAAGTCCGGAGAAGTTTATAAGCAATGGTACCAACACGAGCCAGCGGACCAAGCGCTGGTCGCTCGCGCGGTTTACGGCCTTGCAGAAGTATACGGCGACCAAGTAGCGAACTCGGATTTTATTTCCAATCCCGGTTGCTTCACGACATCTGCTTTGCTTGGATTGTATCCGGCGGTTAAAGCGGGTTGGATCGATCCGGACAGCATCATCATAGACGCGAAGTCGGGCGTATCCGGAGCGGGTCGTGGCCTTAGCCTCGGTAACCACTACTCCGAGATCAACGAGAATTTCAAAGCTTACAAAATAAACAAACACCAACATACGCCCGAGATTGAGCAAGTACTTACAGAAGCGGCGGGAAGACCCGTCATCGCTACTTTCACGACGCATCTCGTTCCGATGACGAGAGGCATTATGAGTACGATGTACGCTAAATTGACCGAGAAGCGTTCCAGCGCGGACTTCGTAGAGTTGTATCGGCAGTTTTACGAAGGTCGCAAGTTCGTCCGCGTTCGTCCGGACGGCAACTGGCCGGCGACGAAGGAAGTATACGGCACGAACTATTGCGACATCGGCTTTTCCGTGGACGAGAGAACGGGAAGAATCACCTTTATTTCGGTTATTGATAACTTGGTCAAGGGAGCTGCCGGCCAAGCGATTCAGAATTTGAACCTGCTGATGAATTGGGACGAGACGCTCGGCCTGCAATTCTCGCCGGTATACCCTTAATTCATGGAAGAGAGGAACTGGACGACTATCATGGGGAATAAGAGGTTTACAATCATAGAAGGCGGAGGAGTTACGACGCCTAAAGGTTTCAAGGCCGGCGGCCTACATTGCGGGTTGAAAAAAACGGATCGGCACGACCTGGGAGTTATCGTATGCGAGGTTCCGGCTGCCGCTGCTGCCGTATACACGACGAACCTGTTTCAAGCGGCACCTTTATTGGTGACTCGCGAATCGCTAGGTAAAGGCGGTACGTTAAGGGCAGTGATCGTGAACAGCGGCAATGCCAACGCATGTACGGGAGAGCAAGGCGATGCGGACGCCAGGACGATGCAATCGAATACGGCGGAAGCCCTCGGCGTGAGCAAGGACCAAGTGGCAGTCGCTTCAACCGGCGTCATCGGTGAGTTGTTGAAGATGGACCGCGTCACTAGCGGGATCGATAAGCTTCCCGGTAGGTTGCGAGAAGATATCCAAGGCTCCGACGACTTCTGTCAGGCGATTCTGACGACGGATCTCGTCAAGAAAGTAAGCTGCGTGAGCGTCCAGGTGGACGGCCGCCAAGTCACCATCGCAGGCGCGGCCAAAGGCTCGGGAATGATTCATCCGAACATGGCGACGATGCTTGGTTTCGTCACGACGGATGTTAGCATAGGATCGGATCTTCTGCAACAATTGCTGCGCGAAGTAACGAATGTCAGCTTTAATATGATAACCGTCGACGGCGATACGAGCACGAACGATATGCTGGTGGCAATGGCAAGCGGATTGGCGGGCAACGAGGAGCTTACTCGCGATCACCCTGATTTCGCAGCGTTCGCGGACGGCTTGCGCCACGTATGCGCGGAACTGGCGAAAGCCATTGCCCGCGATGGCGAAGGCGCGACCAAGCTGATCGAGACGACCGTCATCGGCGCGGCAAGCGACGAAGCGGCTCAAGCGATCGCGAAGACGATTATCGGTTCCAGCCTTGTGAAGTCCGCCGTTTACGGAGCGGACGCCAACTGGGGACGGATTATCGCCGCCGTAGGCCGGGCGGGACAGCCGGTTAACGTAGGAACGGTAGACATCCGTTTAGGTGATATTCTCGTGCTGGAGCAATCCAGACCGATTCCTTTCGACGAAGAGATAGCATTGGAATACTTAAAAGGCGATACCGTCGGCATCAACGTCAACCTGAACATGGGCAGCGGCAAAGCGACGGCATGGGGCTGCGATCTGACGTACGATTACGTGCGCATCAACGCCGCTTATCGGACGTAAGGAGACGGATAATCGCTATGGGGAATCGAAGATTCGTAATGAAATGCGGCGGTAGCACGCTGGCTGCGTTGCCGGATGCCTTTTTCGAAGATTTGCGCGACATGCAGGCTAAAGGCATCGAACCGGTCATCGTGCATGGCGGGGGGCCGGCCATCAACGAAACGCTTGGCAAGCTGGGAATCGAGAGCAGATTCGTAGGCGGACTTCGCGTAACTGATGAACCTACCCTGGACGTGGTCGAGATGGTTCTCGCGGGACGCATCAACAAGGAGATCGTTCGCAAGCTGCAGAAGAACGGCGCCAAGTCGATCGGGTTGTCCGGTACGGACGGCAAGCTCATCGTGGCGAAGCCGGTAGAGAACGCTCATGAAGTCGGGCTTGTCGGCGACGTAATCGGCGTGAACTCTACTTTGGTCGAAGGCATTATCCAGCTCGGGTTTATTCCAGTCATCGCGCCGATCGGCATCGACGAAGCAGGCCAACGGTACAACATCAACGCGGACACGGCGGCCGGAGCGGTTGCTTCCGAGCTTGGCGTGGATACGATGATCGTCGTAACGGACGTTCCCGGCATCATGCGGACGGTTGATGGGAAGAAGGTCGTTCTGCCTCAGGTGACGTTCGAGGACTTAGAGGAAATGATTGTTAGCGAAGAAATATACGGCGGCATGATCCCGAAGGTGCGAGCGGCAATGAGTTGCCTGCATGGCAACGTCAAGGAAGTTTTGATCGTCGACGGGTCGGCGGAGCGCGTGCTTAGCCGCGCGGTAACGGAAGGCGACATCGGGACTCGAATCGTAAGGTCGTAAGGCCATTTGGGGAAAAAAGGAGAGATCGGAATGAGCGACAGCGCGTTGTTTTCGACGTATGCGAGGTTTCCAATTACTTTGGTGAAGGGGAAAGGAAGCCGGCTATGGGACGATCAAGGGAAGGAATACCTTGATTTCATGAGCGGCTTGGCCGTAACGAACTTAGGGCACGTACCGGATGCCGTCAAGAACGCTCTCGTACAGCAACTCGACCAGCTATGGCACATATCCAATCTGTTCAGCAATCCGAACCAAGAGAACGCGGCGAGGCTGCTTGTCGATAATAGTTGCGCCGATGCGGTGTTCTTCTGTAACAGCGGGGCGGAGGCGAACGAGGCCGCGATCAAGATCGCGCGTCGCTACCATCAGAAGCTGAAAGGAAACGACCGCTACGAGATCATCACGTTTAATCAATCTTTCCATGGACGCACGCTGGCGACTTTGACGGCGACCGGTCAAGATAAAGTAAAGGAAGGCTTCTTGCCGTTGCCGGAGGGCTTCCGCCATGTGCCTCTTCACGATATCGCCGCTTTGGAAGCGGCGGTGAACGATAAGACGGCCGCGATCATGCTCGAATTGGTTCAGGCAGAAGGCGGCGTTATTCCGGTCGACGGAGACTTCTTGCGGGAAGTGCGCGCGCTCTGCGATCGCCACGGCATTCTGCTCATTATCGACGAGATCCAGACGGGGATGGGACGCACGGGCAAGCTGTTCGCTTACGAGCACTACGACGTCGAGCCGGACGTATTCACGTTGGCCAAAGGAATCGGAAGCGGCTTCCCGGTAGGCGCCATGCTTGCCAAAGCGCACGTTAAACCGGCTTTCGTGCCGGGCGCGCACGCGACGACCTTCGGCGGCACGCCGATCGCGATGGCTGCGGTTGCGGCCACGATCGAGACGATGCTGAAGGAGAAGGCGGTAGAACGCGCGGCCGAAGCATCCGAGTACTTGATGTCGAAGCTGCAGGAGAAGCTTGCCGGTCTTCCGAACGTAGAGGGAATCCGCGGCAAGGGCTTGCTGATCGGCATCGTCTGCATCGGACCGGTCGCCGAGGCTCTAGCGGAGCTGCATTCCCGCGGGTTGCTGGTCGTACCGGCCGGTCCTAACGTGATCCGGCTGCTCCCTAACCTGCTGGTCTCCCATGAAGATATCGATACGGCGGTCGAATTGATCGCAACCGTATTAACGGAACAGGCGGCGGCGAAATCCGTCGGCCTTTAAGGAAGAAGGGGGTTTTGCTATGACAACGACGGCGAACCTGGAAGAGATCGCTTTGAATTTGAAGGGCCGGGATTTTCTTGGGCTGGTGGATTATACGCCGGAAGAAATCCGTTACTTATTGGATCTTGCCATCGAGCTTAAGCGGAAGCAGAAAGCCGGCGAAATCTATCATCCTCTCAAGGGCAAATCCTTGGGAATGATTTTCGAGAAATCGTCTACCCGTACGCGGATTTCCTTTGAAGTCGGCATGTATCAATTGGGCGGCCAAGCGCTATTCTTGAGCAAGAACGATATCCAGATGGGACGCGGGGAGACGATCCGCGATACGGCGCAAGTCATGTCCCGTTACCTGGACGGCATGATCCTGCGTACTTTCGGTCATCGCAACGTCGTCGAATTGGCGCGCGGAGCAACGATTCCCGTCATTAACGCGCTATCCGATCAGTCGCATCCATGCCAAGCTTTGGCGGATTATCAGACCGCGCTTGAGCATAAGGGCAAGCTGGCAGGCCTTAAAGTCGCCTATATCGGCGACGGCAACAACGTGCTGCACTCGCTGATGATGGGCGCGGCCAAGCTCGGCATGCACTTCGCCAGCGCATCTCCGGAAGGATACGACCCAGCCGAAAGCTCGGTGAAATCTTCCAGAGAGGCGGCGCAAGAAACCGGCTCCCGCATCGATATCGTCCGCGATCCTCGGGAAGCTATCGAAGGTGCCGATATCGTCTATACCGACGTTTGGGCGAGCATGGGCTTCGAGGAGGAGCAGAAGGATCGCGAAAAGGCGTTCAAGAACTATCAAGTCAACGAGGAATTGACGAAATACGCCAAGAACGACTACCTGTTCATGCACTGCTTACCCGCGCACCGAGGGGAAGAAGTCAGCGAAGGCGTTATCGACGGCAAGCACTCCGTCATTTTCGACGAAGCCGAGAATCGCCTGCATGCTCAGAAAGCGGTTATGGCCGCGATTATGTAAGCTGGCGTCTCTCTCGTCAGTTGCACGACTCACCGTGGTAACTAACTCGCACCAAAACAGCCAAGCCGAGCCGAATTAGTAACGAAATCGAGCTAACTCGCACCAAAACAGCCAAGCCGAGCCGAATTAGTAACGAAATCGAGCTAACTCGCTCCAAAGCAGCGAAACCGAGCCGAATTAGTAACGAAATCGAGCTAACTCGCTCCAAAGCAGCGAAACCGAGCCGAATTAGTAACGAAATCGAGCTAAATCGCACCAAACCAACCAATCCAAGTCGAATTAGTAACAAAATCGAGCTAACTCGCACCCAATTGGCTCGACACTATAGCTCGCACCTTCGCAGCTCTGAGCGGATGGGATAGCGACTATACCTAACCTAACAATTTAATGCATAACATTTTCCCGATAAGGAGCTTTCATTCCCAATGGCAAAAAACAAAATCGTCCTTGCCTACTCCGGCGGACTCGATACATCGGTCATTCTTACGTGGCTTAAAGAAACGTACGATGCCGAGATTATTACCTTCACCGCCGATATCGGCCAGAAGGACGAATTGGACGGCTTAGAAGAAAAGGCGCTCAAAACCGGCGCTTCCAAAGTGTATATCGACGATCTCCGCGAGGAATTCGCCAAGGACTTCATTTATCCGATGTTTCAAGCAGGCGCGCTCTACGAAGGCCAATATTTGCTTGGCACGAGTATCGCTCGTCCTCTGATCGCTAAGCGCATGGTGGAAATCGCCCTCGCCGAAGGCGCCACGTACATCGCGCACGGCGCGACAGGTAAAGGCAACGATCAAGTCCGCTTCGAGCTGACGGCCGCGGCCCTCACTCCTAACATCGAAGTCATCGCGCCATGGCGCGACGAAGCGTTCCGCGAAGCCTTCCCGGGTCGCGCGGAAATGATCGCCTACGCCGAGAAGCACGGCATCCCGGTTCAAGCATCCGCATCCAAGCCGTACTCGACGGATCGCAATCTGCTGCATATCAGCTTCGAGAGCGGCATGCTCGAGGATCCTTGGTTCGATTCCAGCGCGTCGGACGTGGAAGACATGTACGTGCTGAGCGTTTCCCCGGAGAAAGCGCCGAATGAAGCCGAGTATATCGAGCTCGATTTCGAAGCCGGCAATTGCGTCGCGATCAACGGAGAAAGCTTGAGCCCGCTGGCGATCATGGAGAAGCTGAACGAAATCGGCGGCAAACACGGCGTAGGACGCGTCGACATGGTGGAGAACCGGTTCGTCGGCATGAAGAGCCGCGGCGTATACGAAACTCCGGGCGGAAGCATTTTGTTCACCGCTCATCGCAAAATGGAATCGTTGACCATGGACCGCGACGTCATGCATCTTCGCGACTCCCTGATCTCCAAATATAGCACTTTGGTATACAACGGTTTCTGGTTCGCGCCAGAGCGCATCGCCATTCAAGCGCTCGTGAACGAGAGCCAGAAGCACGTGACGGGCACGGTCCGTCTGAAGCTGTACAAAGGCAATATCATGGCGGCCGGCCTCAAGAGCCCCGTCAGTCTCTACAATCCGCACATCGCGACGATGGAAGCGGACCCTACGAAAGCGTACGATCAAGGCGACGCTACCGGCTTCATCCGCCTGAACGCGCTGCGTCTGAAGGTATCTTCGGGCGTCAACGGCGCATCCGGCATTAACTGATAAAGACAAAAGGGAGAACCGGGCGCGAGCCTGCCGAACCATCCCCCGTAGCGTATCGGAATGCATAGGTGAAATCCTCCTATACACATCCGATACCTCCGCAAAGCTTCTTCAGCAATCGGTATTGCCGAAGACGGTTTTGCTAGCGCGGGGCAATGCGGGAGGCACCTTCGCTAACCGGAGCTCCCCTTTTGTCGTTAAAGCGCGATACATAGGAGAGGGGTATTCCGATCATGAGCAAATTATGGGGCGGCCGGTTCACGAAAAAAACCGACCAACTGGTGGAAGAATATACGGCTTCGATTACGTTCGATAAGGAGCTAGCCGAGGAGGATATCCAAGGCAGCTTGGCGCACGTGACGATGCTGGGCAAGTGCGGCATTCTTCCGGCCGAGGACGTCGAGAAGATCAAAGACGGATTGCTGAAAGTCCGCCGGCGCATCCAGAACGGCGAGCAGGAGTTCCTCATCGCGGACGAGGATATCCACATGAACATCGAGAAGGCGCTCATCGACGAGATCGGTCCCGTCGGCGGCAAGCTTCACACGGGGCGCAGCCGCAACGACCAAGTGGCGACGGACATGCATCTGTATTTGCGCAAACGCGTCGTCGAGTTCGTGGATCAGCTTCAGAAGCTGCAAGGAGCGCTCATCGGACAAGCCAAGCAGAACTTGGATACCATCGTTCCGGGTTATACGCATCTGCAACGGGCGCAACCGATCCTGTTCGCCCATCATCTGATGGCTTACGTGTCTATGTTCGGCCGCGATATCGAGCGCCTTCAAGACAGCTACAAGCGAATCGACGCTTTGCCGCTCGGAGCGGGAGCTCTCGCGGGAACAACCTTCGCCATCGATCGCCACTTCACGGCTCAGCAGCTCAATTTCGGCCGCGTGTACGAGAATAGCTTGGACGCGGTCAGCGACCGCGACTTCATCGTGGAGTTCCTGAGCGGAGCTTCGCTGATCATGATGCATCTATCCCGCATGAGCGAAGAGCTTATTCTCTGGTCCAGCACCGAGTTCCAGTTCGTCGAGCTGGACGATGCTTTCTGCACGGGCTCGAGTATTATGCCGCAGAAGAAGAACCCCGACGTGCCCGAGCTCGTTCGCGGCAAGACCGGTCGCGTCTATGGCAACCTGGTTGGCCTTCTAACCGTCCTCAAGTCGCTTCCGCTGGCTTACAATAAAGACATGCAGGAAGACAAGGAAGGCATGTTCGATACGGTTAAAACGTTGCAGGGAGCGCTGCAGCTGTTTGCCTCGATGATCGAGACTATGAAGGTTCGCAAGGAAAAGATGCGCCGCGCCGTCGACCAAGACTTCTCGAACGCGACGGATATCGCCGACTTCCTGGTGGGCAAAGGCCTCCCGTTCCGTCAAGCGCACGAAGTCATCGGCAAAACGGTACTTTACTGCATTCAGCACAATAAGTTTCTGCTCGATCTGACGTTGGAGGAATTCAAGCAATTTTCCGAGCTGTTCGACGATCGAATTTACGCGGTGCTTCAGCCGGAAGCGGTCGTTAACGCACGGAACGTCTACGGTGGCACCGCAACCCCGCAAGTGGAAGCCGCGATCTCTCGCGCCGAAGCCGAACTGGCCCGCACCTCGGAATGGGTCTCGGAGTACGAAGCGAAGAGCCTTTAAGGATATAGCAATAAATAAACAAAGACGTGGCCGATTGGGCTACGTCTTTTGCTTTCCCGTCTTTGTTAGTTCAGCCGATTAAATCGGTTCGACCGGTCCTTCGTCTCCGCCGGGAGCGGGAACGCTCGGAGTCGGCGTTTCGCCATCCGGATGCAATCGTACATCTTGGGGATTAACCGCGATCAGAGTGTCCGTAGTACGATAAGTGTCTTTGGACAGCTTTTTGCGCTCGGCGAATTCGCCATTCACCGACTTGACCAAGAACGATTCGACCACATAGCCGGCTTCGCCGTTTTGCAAAGTATCTTGCGCACCAAGGGCAAGCTTGTCATTAGCCACATATATGATTTTCGGAGCATTTTCTTTGACGAGCTCGGTTTCGGTCTCGAAAGAGATATTTTCCGGCATCGTTCCGAAAAGTTTCACCGTAAGCGTCTTGTCCTCGACGACCGTACGGATCAATAATTGCTTGCCCGTCGAATTTCGGAACTTGAAGTTGACGTACCCGTCGGCGAAAGTGGCATCCAGGCCCTTAGGCAAGTAGTGAACGACGAGAGAATGGTTGCGCCGCTCGACGATGTCCAGACCCGTGAGCAACGCTGCGTTATACAGCGTGCTGGATACTTGGCATATACCGCCGCCGATGCCCGGAGTCAGTTTGCCTTTCACAATGACCGGTGCTTCCATATAGCCGTATTCTTTTTCGGCTTTGGCCACGATCTTCCCGTATTCGAAGATTTCGTCCGGCATGAGGAGCGTTTCGTTTAAGGCTTTGGCGGCTACGGTCACGTTATGGGAACGCCCTTCGCCGCTCGAAGTGAATGAAGTCGTGAATTCCACGATTTTGCGGTCGATGCCTTCTTTTTTCAGCTTGGCCAGAGTGATTTCCGGAGGAGTCTCGGTAATAGTTAACTCCAGAAGGAGAGGTTCCGTCCGCAAAGACGACAAAGTAACGGGCTCGTTCTTCCGCACCTGATCCCGCATGGCGGCCAGATCCAACCGGCGTCCCAGCTTCTCTTCGGTATAGACGACGACATCCTGTTCATTGATTGTTCGCGTCGCGTTCTCGGACTGACCGGTAACTAATGCGCTCCAAGACGATCCCGCCGTTTGACTGAACGCCTTTTCATCCCAGGTCACCGTCATGCCGTGCGATGCGTCGAGAGTGCCCCGATATCGGATCTTCGCCCTTTCCCACCAGGAATAATCCCGGTAACGCTCGATCGCGCTCAAGGCTTCGTCCACGTCTACTTTCATACCTAATTGCTTGAAGGTGTAGGAGGGGATCTCGGGGTCCGCTCCGACGGAGCCGAGTTGATCGGGCTGTACGCTTACGACGGTCGATTCGAGTTTAGCCGCTTGCTCGCGAATTCGCGCCAATGCCGCATCCGCAGATTGTCCGCCGACCAGCAGACCGCCTACGGTAAATTCTTCCGGCAACGTGTCATCGCCGCCGTAAGTAATCGCACCGCCTAACCCGGCGCCGATGATCAGAATCGTCAACAATACCGCGACTAACCATCCTTTTTTCATAACGGACCCCTCCCAATTCCTTAGAATGTTAATTTACAAAAGTTTCTAGATATATATACAACGATTGTGGAAGTTCGTTTTCGCCAAAAATTAAAAATTTCTTAAAATTTACCTAAAGTCCAAGCCCTATATGGGATCTTGTACCATGGGTCGACATATTTCTCCTGTCGGATCATCGACAAAGAGAGGAATATCAGGCATGATGTCGAAGTAACTAAGGTCTGAATCTTAACAGGAAGTGATACCGTGATTGAAATGCAGGACATCTGGAAGACTTACGCCGATGGCACGACGGCTCTTCAAGGGGTTAACGTGGTTATCGATCGTAACGAGTTCGTGTACATAGTCGGCCCCTCCGGTGCCGGGAAGTCGACATTCATGAAGCTGATCTACAGGGAAGAGGTTCCGACCAAGGGACAGATTTCCGTCAACGGATTCAATATAGGAAAGCTGAAGCATCGCAAAATTCCTTACGTACGCCGGAATATCGGAGTTATTTTCCAAGATTACAAGCTGTTGCCCAAGTTATCCGCTTTCGAGAACGTGGCTTTCGCTATGGAAGTTATCGAGACGCCTAAGCGGATGATCCGCCGGCGCACGATGGAAGTGTTAGAGCTAGTAGGACTGAAGCACAAAGCGAGCAGCCTTCCGGCTCAATTGTCCGGAGGAGAGCAGCAACGGGTAGCAATCGCGCGCGCCATCGTCAATAGTCCTGCGGTTATCGTTGCCGATGAACCGACGGGAAACCTGGACCCCGAGACTTCGTGGGGCATTATGAATTTGCTGGAAGAGATTAACTTCAGAGGCACGACGATCGTCATGGCAACGCACAACAAAGAGATCGTGAACACGCTGCGCAAACGCGTTATCGCTATCGAACGGGGCAGCATCGTTCGCGATCAGCAGAGAGGGGAATACGGTTATGAAATTTAGTACCGTTTCCCGCCATATTCGCGAAGGGGTCAAGAATGTCGGAAGGAACGGCTGGATGACTTTCGCTTCGATGAGTTCGATCGCCGTTTCGTTGTTCATCCTCGGGATTTTTATGCTACTCGCGCTTAACGTCAACAAGCTGGCCGATCAATTGGATAGCCAAGTTCAGATTAACGTGTATCTCCAAGTAGACACGGAGCAGACCAAGGCGGAAGAAATCGAGCGAACGATCAAGCGAATACCCGAAGTGAAAACCGTTACATACATTCCCAAGGCGGAAGGCTTGAAGCGTTTCCGCGAGAGCATGGGGGAAGAAGGCAAAGAAGCGCTGGACGGCTACGAGAACGAGAATAACCCGTTGCCGGACGCCTTCGAAGTCGAAGCGTTCGATCCGCAGAAGATTGCCTTCGTCGCCGCTCAGATCGAAGCGATCAATTTGACCGATCCCGACAAATCCATCTCCAAAGTAAAATACGGCAAAGAGACGATCGAGAAGCTATTCAGCATTACGAACGCCGTCCGCAATATCGGAATCGCGATCGTATTGGGTCTTGCCGTCATGGCGATGTTCCTGATTTCCACGACGATCAAGATGACGATCATCGCTCGCCGTCGAGAGATATCGATTATGAAGCTGGTCGGCGCAACGAACAACTTTATCCGCTGGCCGTTCTTCATCGAAGGCGCCATCATCGGTTTCGGCGGTTCTTTCCTCAGTACGGCCCTGCTGTTGTTCGGATATTCCCAATTGGTAGAATCGACGAGCGCATCCGTAGGCCTGTACATGATTCAGTTCTCGACATTGGACGAAGTCAGAGTACTCGTCGGGGGAACCATCATCGTTCTAGGAACGTTGCTGGGAGTTTGGGGAAGCACGATATCCGTGCGAAGGTATCTTAAAGTCTAATATTACTCATTAACCGATATTGGGATGCGGCAAACCCGTGCCGAAGGAGGACTTTCGTGAGAAGGAAATTATTGCTCTTGGTAGCCATGCTGCTGGTTACCGTACTGATCGCGCAACCGTACAACGGACAAGCTCTTTCCGAAGTCGAGAAAATCGATCAGGACTTGAAGAAGCTGAAGGACGACATGGATCGCGCTGCGCACAATCAGAGATACGCGGAGAAAACCGTTGAAGATCTTACCGGCAAGCAAGAGGCAACCAAGGATGATATGCAGAAGTTGTTGGATCGCATTGGCCTGGTACAGAAGAAGCTGGAAACGACGCAAGGGAAAATCGCCACTGCGGAAGAGAAGCTATACGTGACGGGAGAAGAGTTGCAGAATGCGATCAAGCAACGCGACAATCGCATGGAGTTGATGGATTCTCGCGTTCGTATGGCCTATACGGCCGGAGCCGTCTCGTATTTGGACGTATTGCTTAGCGCGACGAGCTTCTCCGACTTCTTGGATCGGTTCGACGCGGTAGAATCGATAACCGCGCAGGACAAGAACATCGCCGACGAGAAAAAGAAATATACCGACGAAGTCGCGGCTATGAAGACGCAAAGGGAAAAAGAGCTTCAAAGCGTCAAGGATTTGTACAAGGAGCTGGAAACGAACCAAGCGCAGCTCCACCAAGACGAGAACGACAAGGAAGTATTGATCTCCAAGATTACGAAGCAGATCGAGAACCTGGAAGAAATCAGCGAGGAATCCGAGAAGCAGCTCACGGAGCTCGCGAAGCAGGCCTCCGCGCTTCAAGCTAAGAAAAACAGGATCAAGAACTACTATAAGGGCGGCAAGCTAGGCATGCCGTTGAAAGTGGAATACCGGCTGTCATCGCCTTTCGGTTACCGAATCCACCCGATTACGGGTGCTAAGAAGCTTCATGCGGGCATGGACATGGCTGCGCCAAAGGGAACATCGGTTTACGCCGCCGAGACGGGCGTCGTTATCGTCGCCCAGTCTTGGAGCGGCTACGGAAACTGCATCATCATCGACCATGGCAGCGGATTGTGGACGTTATACGGTCACTTGATGAACGGAGGCATTCTCGTGGAAAAAGGCCAAACGGTCAAACGCGGGGAGAAAATCGGCATGGTCGGCTCGACCGGTCAGTCGACGGGTAACCATCTGCACTTCGAGGTTCGCAAAAATTCCGAACCGGTGAATCCGGTGTCTTATCTGAAATAAGGCTTGAAGGAACAGTTGATCCCCGACAGAGAGTTTTTTCGTCGCGGATCAACTGTTTTTCATTTCGCTTCGTGATCAAAGCCGTCAAGATTCGATATCGAATCCGATTCTTGCCGCGCTTCGTGATGAAAAGCCGGCTTTTTGAACAACCACAGTAAGATCAAGTTCAAAAGGCCGGCTTTTCAGCACCGAGAAGATTGGATGAAGCTAGGGAGTGAGGAGCGGAGCGTAGGAAAAACCTACGTGAGCACCGGAAGGCCCGGCTGAATTCAAGATTCGATGTCGAATCCGCTTCTTGTTACGCTTCGTGATCAAAAGCCGGCTTTTTGAACAACCACTAGGCTAAGTCGCGGAAGCATGTCATAATCTAATCATAATAAACCGTAGTTCGAGGAGTGGGATTTTCGTGTGGTTTCGAGGTCGCACCGTTGTAGCCATGATGGTGCTGACGGCTATTGCTGCCAGCGTGGCGACTTACTCTTTTTTCGAATTATCCGACTGGAGTCTGAAGCCTTCCGGATCGGACGCGTCTTCCGAGAACGAAGGGCTTAACCAGGATGAACTGGACAAATTGAATAAAGCTTTCAATCTCATCGAGCAGCGATTCATCGTGCCGATGGATCGGAACAAGCTATTGGATGGCGCCTTGCAAGGGATGGTAGAATCGTTGAGCGATCCTTATTCGGTGTACAAGTCCGAAGAGGAAGCCGAAGAGTTCAACGATGCCATCCATGGCGCGTTTACGGGAATTGGGGCGGAGCTCAGAGTCGACAATGGAGAGATCGTCGTCGAGGCTCCGATTCGCGGATCGCCGGCGGAGAGAGCGGGGTTGCAGCCGCTAGACGTATTGCTATCCGTTAACGGAGAGAGCTTGAAGGGGGTGACCCTTAGCGAAGCCGTTGCGAAAATACGCGGACCTAAGGGCACTAAAGCCAAGTTAAAGGTGCGAAGGAGCGGAGTGACCGAGCCTCTTGATCTCGAGCTTGTGCGGGATCGCATCGGGCTTAAAACGGTGGACGCCGAAATCAGCCCGGACGGTATAGGGCATCTCATTATCAATCAATTCGACGACGAGACTGCGGGACAAGTAGCGATCGAACTTCAGAGACTTAGGACTAACGGTATGAAGGCGCTCGTCATCGACGTCCGGGACAATCCGGGAGGGCTGCTCAAGACGGTTATCGACGTGGCCGATCAGCTCGTGGAGAAAGGCAAACCGATCGTGCAATCCGAGTATAAGGATGGCGAGCGTATCGTCGATGTCGCGAAAAACGGGGTTATGGACAATGCGATTCCGCTCGTTGTGCTGATAAACGAAGGTAGCGCCAGCGCGGCCGAGATTTTGGCGGGGGCTCTGAAGCAGTCCGCCGATGCCGTGCTCGTGGGCATTACCACTTACGGCAAAGGCACGGTACAGGTTCCCTTCAACGAGGAGCTCGGGGACAAGAGCCTAATTAAGCTAACGGTTAACAAATGGTTGCTCCCGGACGGGACATGGATCGATCAAAAAGGGATCGAGCCCGATATCGAAGTCGCTCAACCGGATTACTTCCAGGCTTACCGATTACCCCGTGATTACATTCTTAAATTCGATACGAGCGGGGAAGCGGTCGAGAATCTTCAAAATATCCTTGAGGGCGTTGGTTTTCCGGCGGATCGTACGGACGGTTATTTTAGCCAAGAGACGAAAAAGGCGCTGGAGCGGTTTCAGCAACAGCAAGCTTTGCCGGTTTCGGGCGAGGTAGATCCGAAAACGGCACAGAGATTGGAAGATATTCTTCAAGAGAATTTGCAGAAACCGGAAGTCGATACGCAATGGCAAGCCGCGCTTTCGAAAGCGCGGGAAATGATGCAAGCGCGTTAGTAAATAATTAGAAAAGCACCAGGTGAAGGAATTTTCTCGCTATTGTCGAATACTTAGGAGGTTGACCATAGGTCAACTTCCTTTTTTACGAATGGGGGAGAGGCGCTTGGATCCTCTGCTGGACGTATTGCGGGAAGCCGGACGAGCCGTTATCGGATTGTTCGCGTTACCGTATTTCTATATCGCCATCGGATTAGTATGGTGGCATGCTCGTCTAGGATCTACATTACAGCGCAAGCTGTTCCATGTTAGATTGTACGGCACCTTGCACTTAACGTTAACGAGAGTATTCGCGGGTATCGCCGTTGGACTCGTATTATCTCTAACGAGTCTAGGGGCGGGAGCGGGACTCAGTTCGGAAACGTTAATGTTCTTATGGATCGTCATGGGAATATTGGCCGTATTCCGCCTGCGTTACGTATGTCTTGCCTATGCGGCTGGGGCTTTGGGCATCATTCAAGTTCTCTCGGACTGGAGCGGACTGAACGGAACGGAGGGGACGTACGCCGAGGCGGTACAAATTCTCTTCGCGATAGACGTTCCGGGGCTTCTCTTCATGGCGGGGTTATTGCATGTGGCTGAAGGCTTTCTGGTGCGGTTGCAAGGCCCGAAGCTGGCCATTCCGTTGTTCCTTCAGGGAAAGAGGGGGAAAACGATGGGCGCGTATGCCTTATCTGGCGTATGGCCGATTCCCCTTCTATGGCTGACTCCCGCGATCGGCGATGGATTCACTCTCCCATGGGCGCCGATATTCGGCGGCGGAGCGGAGGGGGCGGCATGGAGCTTACTAGCCTTCCCGGTACTGATCGGATTCAGCGACCGAACGACGGCGCATTGGCCGGAAGAAAAAGCTCGTTCATCGGGTAATAGGTTGATGATCTATGGAGTAGTTGTTGCGATTCTCGCGGTAGGGGCGGAGTACTGGTCGCCGCTGACTATCGTTGCCGCGGTGGCGGCATTCGCATTGCATGAGGGATTACTGCTGATGAGCCGAATGAAGGAAATGGGCAGGAATCCACGATTCTCGCAGGACGGAACGGGAGTCAAGGTGCTTGCGGTATTGCCGAATACGCCCGCGGACGAGTTGGGCTTTCAATCCGGGGAAGTCATCAAGAAGGTTAACGGAGTGAACGTCCGCAACAAGGAAGAGCTTCATGCCGCTCTTCAACGGCAATCCGCATTTTGCAAGCTAGAGGTCGCCAACCGGGATGGTCACGTCAAGTTCCTCCAGCGCGCACGATACGAAGGCGAGCATTACCAACTGGGCCTGATCTTAGCGCCCGACGAGGATGTGGAATTCGTTGCGGCTCCGCGGTCTGCTTCGATCTGGCAGGGTTTGAGGGAAGCGGGCGCGCGCAGGCTTGGGAATTCGCCTACAATGACGGCTCGCAAGGAAGCCATGCAGGCGGAAGTAGAGCTGGCAGCGGCAGAACAAGCCGCGCTGGCCGCCGTTCCGGAAGAACCCGATGAAGACGCGGGACTTCCCCCGCGCAACGCTCAGAGCAGAAAAAATTCTTGACTTAAATGATACCGTACAGTAATTTGGAGTGACATCATCAGTAAATTAGGCTTTCTAGGGTTCCACGGTAACGCCGTTCGCGTACCGGTTCGGTCCGAGAGGAAGCGCATCTTGGCGATATGCGAGGATGGACACGGCGGGATAAAAACCCGGGAGTATCGATGAGGGTTCGTAGCGACGTCCAACGTTGCTCGAAGCCGGCGATACTTTCGGGTTTTTTTGTTTTCCGTAATACCGCCGGGACAAAATACAAGTCGGAGGTGCATTCTTATCAAGAATTCGAATCGTTATTGGTTGTTGCTTTGGGTAGCGGGGGTGTGCGAGGTCGGGTGGGTATCGGGGTTGAAACACGCGACTACTCCGAGCGAATGGATATTGACCGGGATCGGGATTCTGTTGAGCTTCACCGGGCTGCTGTATGCATCGCGGTTTCTTCCGGTCGGTACGGTATATGCGGTGTTTACCGGTATAGGCGCGGCAGGCACGGTGCTGGCGGAGTCGATTTTCTTCGGCATCCCGTTAGAGGCCGGGAAGCTGGCATTAGTCGTCGTTATGATCATCGGAATCGCCGGTCTTAAGATGACGACCCGGATACCGGCTAGGGAGGTGGAGGAATAATGGCTTGGATCATGCTCGTTTTCGCGGGATTGTTCGAGGTGGTCGGGGTGTTGGGAATGAATCGGTTGAAGGAAAAAAAGGATAAAACGAGCGTTGCGATACTGGCGGTAGGATTCGTTGCGAGCTTCGCGCTCCTATCGATCGCGATGAAATCCATATCAATGGGCACGGCCTACGCCATATGGACGGCAATCGGAACGGTTGGCGGAACTCTCGTAGGAATGGCATTCTACGGGGAGTCCCGCCAAATTCGCCGGATTTTCTTCCTGAGCCTTGTCGTCGGAGCCGTTATCGGATTAAAGATTCTTGGACGCTAGTATCCTGCTGGCTTAGGATGAATAGAACGACCAGACCCGCGATTCCGATGCAAAGCAAGGTGAAGAGCGTGATCTTGACCGCGCTTCTGGGAACGTGGCCGGATACCGTTCCTGTCTGGCCGTTGACCATATAGTAATAGGACTTGGACTTATAAGTATAGTTAGCGTTCCATACCGGCAGCAGCAAGTGCTTGTAAGTGATGTCATCGTAGGACGTTCTTATGTTCAGATTGCGTATTTCGTCGCCGCCGATGACCTGTTTGATCTCGGACTTCAAAGTGTCGTCCGCGATCTCTCGGGCTTCCTCCCACCCCTGCTCTCGGGATACGGAGTATCGCTCGGAGATATATCCGCTTAAGTATTCAGGTTGGTAAGTGCGGAGCTCCGATAGCTCGAAATCTCCGAGCTTTCCCAGCAAGCCGGAGTCGTAATGCCCGGAGGCCGGGATAAGCAGGTCGTCGAAGGACCTGTCATAGTCGCCGCGAGTAGGGTGCCACACCGTGTATCTTTCCGTTGCGGTATAGGTTTCCGATTTGCCGTTGACGACGCGAGTTCGCGTGACCGTCCGGTAATGATAAATGCCGACTTCGGCGGTATAGACGGAATAGGTGTCCGTATCGTAAGTCCAGTAAGGAATATAAATACTGTTCAATTCGGAGTTTACGTTTTGTTTCTTGAATGCGCCAGGAAGAAACCAACGCTTCTTTTTCCAGGCCGAGAAGGAACTTAACGCTTCGTCCCGCGAGATCTGGAACGGAATGACGGACTCAGGCCGAATACTTCCGGAGTCTGCTTGAGGAAGTACTTTGGGAGAACCGCAGAAGACGCATTGCGATGTCGTCTGGCCCGCGGGGATCAACGTTTCTCCGCCGCAGGTTTCGCAATGGATGAGCTGTTGCTCTGTTCCCCAATCGTGCAGTGCTTCGAGATTGTCGCCTTCATTGTCGAACGGATGCTCTTGCGGTTGTTCCATGACGTTGTCGATCGACCGCTCGGCGCCGCAATACCGGCATTTTAGATTCTGGCTCTCCGAGTCGAATACCATGGGTCCGGCGCATCCTGCGCACGGAAAACGAATCGCGGTTGAAGAGGTGCTCGTGCTCATAGTTTCCTCCGATCAGCTTGTTTTGCTGCCGCAATCGGAGCAAAATTTGGCATTCTCCGCCAGCTTACCGCCGCATTCCGAGCAGAACTTCTTCCCTGTCGAAGGAGCGTTGGAGGTTGGGGATTGCTGAGATTGCGATTGAGGGGCGGGGGTTTGTTGCTGTTCGGCAGGTCTGCCCAACATTTGGTTCATCATCTGCCCCATGGCCATCCCGGCTCCGAGTCCCGCGCCGGCCCCGGCTATTCCGCCGTCATTATTGGCGGCATCCCGAATGGCTTCGGCGGTCTGGAATTTCATGTATTGATCGAGATTGCCGGCGATATTCATCGAGGACTTGCGGTCGATCATTTTCTCGACATCCTCGGGAAGCGAGATATTCTCGATCGTCACGCCGACTAGCAGAAGGCCGATTGCCGAGAACCGGGGCTGCAGCCTGGAGATGGACAATTGCCCCAACTCGTCGTAAGAACTGGAGAGATCCGCTACCGGGATTTTGGCTTCGCCGATTAGATCGCTTATCCCCGATACCACGATGGACTTCAGAAATCCGGTAATGCCGGAAGTGGTAAATTCCTGCTTGGTGCCGAATATTTCTTTAAGGAAAATCACTGGGTCGTTGATCTTGACGGAGTAGTTACCGTAACCGCGCATGCGGATAATTCCGAATTCCGGATCGCGCATGATGACGGGATTCGTCGTTCCCCATTTCAAATCCGTGAAAGTAGTCGTATTGAGGAAATAGACATCCGATTTGAATGGCGAATTAAAAGCATATTTCCAAGAATTCAACGCGGTTAGTACAGGAAGGTTCTGAGTGCTTAACGTATGCGTGCCAGGACCGAATACGTCGGCGATCCGGCCTTCGTTCACGAATATAGCGTTCTGGGATTCTCGTACGACGAGCTTTGCGCCCATCTTAATCGCGTTGTCGTAAGCGGGAAACCGATATACCAGTGCACCTTTGTCGTCCAGCCATTCAATCACTTCGATGAATTGACCTTTAATGAAGTCGAACAATCCCATGCTTCACTCTCCCAGTCTGCGCCGTCCCGAGGACGGAGAAGTCTTTTCCCCTATCCTATCACAGAACGGTTTATTCCCGCCTCAAAACGAGGATTTCCACGCGGCGATTTTTCTGGCGATCCGCTTCCTTGTCGTTCGGGGCGACCGGACGCGTATCGGCGTAACCGGCCACCTCGAATTTCTTCTCTTCGAGTTTCTTCACGTCGACGAAATACCGAAGCACGGAGAGCGCGCGACCCGTTGAAAGCCCCCAATTGTCTTGGAAAAGACCTCCGGGTTGAATGGGAAGATTGTCGGTATGGCCCTGGATCGAGATCGTCGTGGAGAGCTTGTCGAACAGGCTGGATAATCTGTTCAGAATCGGAAGCGACGGCTTCTTTAAGTCCGCTCTGCCCAGATCGAAGAGAAACCGGTCGGACAGTCGGATCGATATTCCTTGCGGCGTATCGACGACGAAAACTTCGTCCTCCAGGTGATAATCCTTTACGTATTCCCTAATGATTTTAAGCAGATCCTGAAGCTCTTGCTCTTGATTCCTGTCTTCACCCGAAGATGGAGAAGGTTCCGACGAAGCGGTAGGCGGCGGAGTAGGGAATTTGTCCGGATCGTCCATGTTGCCGTCCAGAATGCCGGATCCCTTCTCGATCAAGCTGTCCGCGTCATTGAATTGCATTTGCAGAGCTTTGGAGAGGGTTTCGTATTTCTTGATGTCGATTTGGCTCATGGCGTATAACACGACGAAGAAGATGAGAAGCAAGGTAATTAAATCCGCGTAAGTAATGAGCCAGCGTTCTTGATTGGCGTGAGCTTTGCCGCCGCGTCTTCGTCTGCTACTCTTGCGCATCGAGAGTCACCTTCTTATCCGCGGAAGAAGCCGGGCTATCGCCCAGCAGGAGGAACGAGGTCAACTTCTTGCGGATCAAAACCGGGTTCTCGCCGGCTTGAATGGCAAGGATTCCCTCGAGCATGAGCTCCAGAACGTGAACCTGCTCGGAGCAACGGGAACGGATCTTGGAAGCGAGCGGCAGGTAGATGACGTTGGCCGAAGCTACGCCGTATAGCGTTGCCGTGAAGGCGACGGCAATGGCCGGCCCAAGGGTTGAAGGGTCGGAGAGATTGCCTAACACGTGGATGAGGCCCATAACCGTTCCGATGATGCCCATCGTCGGCGCGTAGCCGCCCGCGGAATCGAATATGCTTGCTTGTTGTTCGAGGCGCTGCTCGGTGGCGTCGATCTCCACCTCTAAGATCTGGCGGTTAAGATCGGCGTCCGTGCCGTCCACGACCATTTGCAGGCCGTCGCGCAGAAACCTATTGGTATGATCCGACGCCTGGCTTTCCAGCGAAAGAACCCCTTCGCGCCTCGCAATGGTCGCGAACTCGACGATGTCGTCGATCAATTGATGAGGATCCTCTTCGTGCGGGCGGAACACCAGCTTAATAGAATCGGGGATGCGTTTAAGCCTTGACCAGGGGTAACTCACGGCAGTTGCGGCGAAGGTGCCGCCGAAGACGATGAGCAACGCCGTTTTCTCGAACAGCCCTTCCCAATGTCCGCCTTCCCATAGAAATCCGCCGATCAGGGCGCCAAGTCCGGCGAGGATGCCGAAGTTCGTAGTTTTATCCAGACGTTTCATATTAAGACTCGCTCCTTTTGACGGTGCAGACGTTAAACGATATAATAGATGGGAACACACATTCTGTTTAACCGTACGCGCTTTGTTATTTATATCGGGTGCATCGGGATCGAATCCCATAGGACTTAAGTCATGCGAACACGGGAGGGGGAGTAGAGAAGTGTCAACATCGGAAATGGAAATCGATCGGAAGCCGTTCAAGCTGGTGTCGGAATATTCTCCGGACGGAGATCAGCCGGGAGCGATCGCAAGCTTGGCGAAAGGGATAATAGCGGGGGAGAAGCACCAAACGTTGCTTGGGGCGACCGGAACCGGTAAAACCTTTACCATCGCGCAGACGATAGCAAAGGTAAATAAACCGACGCTCATTATCGCGCATAACAAGACGTTGGCCATGCAATTATGCAGCGAATTCAAGGAATTCTTTCCGGAGAACGCCGTGGAATACTTCGTCAGCTATTACGACTACTACCAGCCGGAAGCATATATCCCATCTACCGATACTTATATCGAGAAGGACTCCAGCATCAACGACGAGATCGATAAGATGCGGCATTCCTCTACCGCCTCGTTATTCGAGAGACGGGACGTTATCATCGTAGCCAGCGTTTCTTGCATATACGGTCTCGGCTCGCCGGAAGAATACCGGGATTTGCGACTAAGCTTACGCGTCGGGATGGAGAAGTCGCGAAATGCCATCCTGCATAGATTGATCGATATTCAGTATGAACGAAACGATCTGAACTTCGTCCGGGGAACGTTCCGGGTAAGAGGCGACGTGATCGAAATTTTCCCGGTATCGCGTGGAGATTCGGCGATCCGGGTCGAGATGTTCGGCGACGAGATCGAACGGATTACAGAGATCGACGTACTGACCGGCGAGATAAAGGGTCAACGGGATCACGTTATTATTTTCCCGGGATCTCACTTCGTGACGGGCGAGGAGAAGATGAAGCGGGCGCTCGTGAACATCGAGCGGGAATTGGAAGAAAGGCTCGTCGAGCTTCGGGATGCGGGCAAGCTTCTCGAAGCGCAGAGGCTTGAGCAGAGAACCCGCTACGATCTGGAGATGATGGCCGAGATGGGCTTCTGCTCCGGCATCGAGAATTACTCGGGTCCGATGACGTTCCGCGAGCGCGGGGCGACTCCATATACTTTGATGGATTTCTTCCCGGACGATTACATGATCGTCATCGACGAGTCTCATGTGACTCTACCGCAACTAAGAGCCATGTACAATGGTGACCAAGCGCGCAAATCGGTGCTGGTAGATCACGGCTTCCGGCTGCCGTCCGCCAAAGACAATCGGCCTTTGCGATTCGAAGAATTCGAAGAGAAGGCCACGCAGCTCGTCTTCGTCTCGGCGACGCCGGGACCATACGAGCTCGAGCTTTGCCCTACGGTGGTGGAGCAGATCATTCGCCCTACGGGGTTGATCGATCCCGTTATCGAGATCCGTCAGACCAAGGGACAAATCGACGACCTGCTCGGCGAGATCCGCGACAGGATATCCAAGGACGAGAGGGTGCTCGTCACCACCTTGACGAAGAAGATGTCCGAGGATCTGACCGACTATATGAAGGAAGTCGGAATCAAGGTTAGGTATCTGCATTCCGATATCAAAACCTTGGAGCGGATGGCGATCTTGCGGGACTTGCGGTTGGGCGTGTTCGACGTCCTCATCGGGATCAACCTGTTACGGGAAGGGCTCGACTTGCCGGAGGTGTCGTTGGTCGCGATATTGGATGCGGACAAAGAAGGCTTCCTACGCTCCGAACGTTCTCTCATCCAGACGATCGGAAGAGCGGCGCGGAACTCCAGCGGGCGCGTCATTATGTACGGGGATAAGATCACGGATTCCATGGCGAAGGCCATAAGCGAAACGGATCGCCGCCGCACGATCCAGCTTGCTTATAACGAGAAGCACGGCATTACGCCGCAGACGATCGTTAAGAAGGTAAGGGATCTTATCGAAGCGACGAAGGTCGCGGAATCGAAGAGTACGTACCTTACGGGAGCGGAAGATCTCAGTAAGCTGTCGAAGAAGGACCGCGCTTCGATCATCGAACGCCTCGAGTTCGAGATGAAGGATGCGGCGAAGAGCTTGCAGTTCGAGCGTGCCGCGGAGCTACGCGATGCTTTGCTGGAACTGAAGGCGAGCTTGTAAGGCGCGTTTGTAAGGCGAGTTTGTAAGGCGCGTTTGTGGAGAAGAGAGACGACGAGAAGTTTCGCCGTCTCTTTTTTGTACGCGATTCAGAAAGTATAAAATTTCTATACTTGTCCTGGATCGTCCACGATAAATTGACATTCTCTGTCCTTAAAGGACGACGAAGTCATTTTTACTTCACATATCAGACTTACATGCCGCTTACCGTCGTCAAAGACGGCGAGACCATTTAACTGTTGTGATCAGAAGTTAATACTTAGGTAGGTAGTAGGAAGTCAGCTGGGGTGTGAGAGGGGGAGTGAGTCATCCTATCAAATACGATGCTTTTCAATGTATTTTTGATGCTCGTTCAAAAATTAAGCCGGATAAAGATGTTTTTTATTCCTATTGGTCTCCATTTGACCTATTCCTTTCATAAATTCGATCAATAGTGATGTTCTTCATCCTACTTTGATTGCAAATGCGCTTGATAACTCCAATAGCGATGATTACCATTCTACTTTTGATCAAGTCATACAGCAGAGCATGCTTTAATCTCGAAGTATTGGACGGCGAAGCGGTTTTTACTTGGTCGAAAAGGTGCGGCTCTACGTCATGCCTTGTTAAACATAAACGATCCTTATCTAAATCGTTTTGTATTATTTATCTAATTAAAATGGATAAATCATATAATTTTTTGTAGTATTTTCATGAAATATGCTGTTTCGTGTCTCGCGATTGATGTAAAATGGGTGAAGTGTCTTTCGCAATAGTCGTAAAAAGCATGGCTAGTACAAGTCTATCGGTCGTAATGTGCCGAAGCGATCCTTCATTACAACTAAACAACTTCGGGAGGAAATAACTGTGAGCAGAATCATTTCTATCGGAATCGTAGGGTACGGAAATTTGGGCCGGGGAGTAGAAGCGGCGATTCGCCAAAATTCCGATCTCAGGCTGGAAGCGATCTTTACGCGCCGGAATCCGGGGTCGATCGAATCCGGTACTCCGATGGTATCGATCTCCGATATTGAACAATACAAGGGCAAAATCGACGTTATGATTCTGTGCGGCGGCTCGGCCAAGGACTTGCCCGAGCAAGGTCCGTCGCTGGCTAAACATTTTCACACCGTGGACAGCTTCGATACGCACGCGCTCATTCCGGAGTATTACGATAAAGTAAACGACGCGGCCGTATCGAACGGCAATGTCAGCGTGATCTCGACGGGGTGGGATCCCGGATTGTTCTCCTTGAACCGCTTGCTTGCGGAAGCCGTACTTCCGGACGGCAAGGAGTACACCTTCTGGGGCAAAGGCGTAAGCCAAGGCCATTCCGACGCGATACGCAGGGTCGAAGGCGTCAGTAACGGAATTCAATATACGATCCCGCGGGAAGAGGCTGTCGAGAGGGTGCGCAGCGGTTCGAACCCCGTCCTCACGACGCGGGAAAAACACCTTCGGGAATGTTTCGTCGTATTGAAGGATGGCGCGAATCCCGAAGCCGTGGCGAACGAAATCAAGAGCATGCCGAATTATTTCGCGGATTACGAGACGGTCGTTCACTTCGTCGCCGAGGCAACGCTTCAAGCGGAGCATGCCAAGATGCCTCACGGAGGCAACGTTATCCGCAGCGGTCAAACCGGACAAGGCAATGGCAACACGCAATTGATCGAGTTCGGGCTCAAGCTGGACAGCAACCCCGAATTCACGGCTAGCGTACTCGTAGCTTACGCTCGCGCCGCGTATCGGATGGCTCAAGCAGGTCAAACCGGAGCCAAAACCGTTTTCGACGTGCCGTACGGACTGTTGTCGCCGAAATCTCCCGAGCAGCTCCGCAAGGAATTGCTATAACTTCTAGCGGAGTAGAGTTTCTAAGAATGCCAATCATTTGAAATGGTTACAAATCATTTGCATGACCAGCCGCAGTTCTGTATAATGAACGGGAACACACATTCCTATTCGTGTGCGACTGCGGCCGGCATGCATTTTCTGAGGCCCCCGTGCTGTCGCGAAAGGGGCTTTTTCGTTTTGGCTAACGAGAAGATAATCATCAAGGGCGCGCGTGCCCATAATTTGAAAAATATCGACGTGACGATTCCTCGCGATAAGTTCGTCGTATTGACGGGGCTATCCGGTTCGGGTAAGTCGTCGCTAGCGTTCGACACGATCTACGCCGAGGGACAACGCCGTTACGTGGAGTCCTTATCCGCGTACGCAAGGCAATTTCTCGGACAGATGGACAAACCGGATGTAGATTCGATAGAAGGTCTATCGCCGGCGATATCGATCGACCAGAAGACGACAAGCCGCAATCCCCGTTCGACGGTCGGTACGGTTACCGAAATCTACGACTATCTTCGCCTGATGTTCGCTCGCGTTGGCAAGCCTCATTGTCCGGATCATGGACTTGAGATTACGTCGCAGACCGTGGAACAGATGGTCGACCGGATCATGGAATATCCGGAGAGGACCCGTCTACAGATCTTGGCTCCCGTCGTATCCGGCCGCAAAGGCGAACATTCTAAGCTTCTAACGGATATTCAGAAGCAAGGCTTCGTTCGAGTGCGCGTCAACGGAGAGCTTCGGGATTTGTCAGAGAAGATCGATCTGGAGAAGAACAAGAAACATTCGATAGAAGTCGTCGTCGACCGAATCGTAGTTAAAGAAGACGTGGCCTCGAGGCTCGCGGATTCTTTGGAGACCGGATTAAAGCTGTCGGGCGGGCAAATTATCGTCGATATCATAGATAAAGAAGAACTCATGTTCAATTCCAATCTCGCGTGTCCGGAGTGCGGTTTCTCCATCGACGAGCTTGCGCCGCGCATGTTTTCTTTCAATTCCCCGTACGGTGCTTGTCCGGAATGCGACGGTTTAGGGGTGAAGATGGTCGTCGACCCGGATCTGCTTATTCCGGATCGCGACAAGAGCATAGAAGAAGGAGCGTTCGAGGCTTGGGCAGGTAGCACGTCTAATTACTATCCTCAATTCCTGAACGCGGTTTGCACTCATTATGGTATTCGTACGGACGTACCCGTAGAGCAATTGGACGATAAGCAAATGCAAATTATCCTTTACGGGACTGGCGGAGAGAAAATCCGCTTCCGTTACGAGAACGAATTCGGCCATACGCGGGATGCGTTAGTTCCGTTCGAAGGGGTCGTTCACAATTTGGAACGACGCTACCGGGAGACGGGATCCGAAGGCATCCGCGAGTTCATTGAAGTTTACATGAGCGCGAAGCCGTGCGGCAAATGCAAAGGCCAACGACTGAAGAAGGAATCGCTTGCCGTCACGATCGGCAAGGAGAACATAGCTTACGTGACGTCGCTGTCCATCGGCGATGCTCAGAGATTTTTCACCGGATTGGCTTTAACCGAGAAGGAGCAGGCGATCGCCAATCTGATCTTGAAGGAGATCAATAATCGTCTGGGCTTCCTGGTGAACGTGGGATTGGATTACTTGTCCTTATCACGCGCGGCTGGCACGCTTTCCGGCGGAGAAGCGCAACGGATCAGGCTCGCGACGCAGATCGGGTCAAGTCTGATGGGCGTGCTCTACATTCTGGATGAGCCAAGTATCGGGTTGCATCAACGAGATAACGATCGGCTCATTCAGACGTTGAACCATATGCGCGATCTCGGGAATACGCTCATCGTCGTAGAGCACGACGAAGATACGATGATGGCCGCGGATTGGATTATCGATATCGGTCCAGGTGCGGGAATACATGGCGGGACTGTCATCGCGGAGGGGACTCCCGCGGAAGTGATGGCGAACGAGAAATCCCTGACGGGAGCTTATCTAAGCGGACGCAAGTTTATTCCCATTCCTCAAGAACGCAGGAAGCCGGATGGTAGATGGATCGAGATCAAGGGAGCTAAGGAAAACAACCTTAGGAACCTGAGCGCCAAGTTTCCTTTAGGCGTGTTTACGGCCGTAACGGGCGTATCCGGTTCGGGCAAGTCGACGCTAGTCAACGAGATCTTGTACAAGACGTTGGCGCGGGATCTGAACAAAGCGAAAACTCGTCCGGGCTCCTACAAGGAAATCAACGGGCTCGAGCACTTGGAGAAGGTCATCGACATCGATCAGTCTCCGATCGGACGGACGCCGCGATCCAACCCGGCCACTTACACGGGCGTGTTCGACGATATTCGCGACGTATATGCTCTAACTAATGAATCCAAGGTTCGAGGTTACAAGAAGGGCCGATTCAGCTTTAACGTAAAGGGCGGACGATGCGAAGCTTGCAAAGGCGACGGCATCATCAAGATCGAGATGCATTTCTTGCCGGACGTTTATGTGCCATGCGAGATTTGCAAAGGCAAACGGTACAATCGCGAGACGCTGGAAGTGAAGTACAAAGGCAAGAGCATTGCGGAAGTGTTGGCCATGACGATCGAGGATGCTACGGAATTCTTTATTAACATTCCGCGTATCCATCGCAAGTTGCAGACGCTCATGGACGTTGGGCTTGGCTACATGGATCTTGGACAGCCGGCTACGACGTTATCGGGGGGAGAAGCCCAACGCGTTAAGCTCGCGGCGGAATTATATCGTCGCAGCACGGGGAAGATGCTTTATATTCTCGATGAGCCGACGACCGGTCTTCACGTAGACGACATAGACCGTCTGCTGCAAGTTCTCCATCGGCTCGTCGATTCCGGAGAAAGCGTGTTGGTTATCGAGCATAATCTGGATGTTATCAAGACGGCGGATTATTTAGTCGATCTTGGACCGGAGGGGGGCAACGGAGGCGGCACGATCGTGGCCACCGGTACTCCCGAGGAAGTATCCAAGGTTAAGGGCTCCTATACGGGCAAGTATCTGGCTCCGGTTCTCGTAAGGGATCGCGCGCGGACGGAAGCTGCTTTAGCCCAAGTGTAATTACTTTTCTACCGAATATGAATAAAGACGAGCCCCGCCTTCGCTAACGAAGGGGGCTCGTCTTTTTTGATCATCTTCGTCAATCAATCGCTATGAACATGCGATTGGGAAGAAGGGTTAATAATCGTGAGCAGTTGTTTCTGCAGCTTCAGTATCCCTTGCTGCTTCTCGACGATTTGTTTCTTCTGTTCGATGATGGACCGAAGATCGTTTTTGGCGGGATCCCATTGCTTACTCGCAGCATGTTCTTGGAATTTATCCCACGACTCATGCTTTTTATCGCGCAGGGAGCGAATGGCATCGCGTGAAGAGATCATCTGTTGGATAAGTTGTTTCGCGGGTTTTTTCAGCGAATTCCGCTGTTCCGGCGTCAGTGATTCCCGTGCTCGCTTTATTTGGTCGTTCTGCGATCTCATCTGTCTGAAGAGACCCTTCTGTTCGATTCGAATTTGGTCCAGTTGGGCTTTAAGCGCTTGGACGTCGGCGGGATATGCGCTCCAGTCTATAGGTGCCTTTTGCTCGGGGTGATGGTGTTCTTGTCCCGGAGTGGCGGCAAGTAGCAGTGGAGCCGATATCGTCAACAAAACAAGCGTAAGGATGGTAACGATTCTGTTAATCATTTAGAGTTCCTCCCGGTTGATGGATTCCCCTCTAGTATGGACGAAAAACTTTTTTCCATTCTTTGGATTACACATTTAAGAACAGTGTCAGCCCGGTTTACCGCTTGCGATATCGGTTCGATAAGCGATCAAGCTGATGGGTTGTCCGATCTTCTCGGACAATCGTTGCTCCATTTCCCTGATTTCTTCGACTTCTTCAGGCTTCAATAAGGCAAGAGAGTACATTTCTTCATACATGGCAAGACCTCCGTAAGTTTATATTCATTAGTATGAGAAAATCCTCCAAAGTTAACACATCGACATCGCAGAAAATAGATCCCCAAAGTCTGGAATTATTCGTCTGACTATCGCACTGTTATAAATGGTGGTGGAAATGGACATTTTATATTTCCGAGGTAAGCGGGAGGCAGAATACGATTCCAAACAATTACTGATACTAATCGTAATCCTTTCTTACTAGTAATGTGTGACAAAGTTGTTACGTCCTTCACTTCGGACTTGCAAGCCGGGCGTCCAGAAGCTAACATAGATGAAGATGGGTTCATTAGGTCAAATAAAGGAGGTCCCCCTATATGTTTCTCGTTGAAACGGCATCGGATGCTGCGGTAAGTACATACGAGCACTTCGATATCTTTATGGTTATTTTTACGATTCTGATTGCCGTAGGGCTATTGCGTCTTTTGATGCAGAGGCCTCGAAAAAACGTGCTCGCCATCGGATTTTCCACTGTAGCGCTTCTGGTATTCTTAGTAGCTGACTATAAGATGGTAAGCGGCTGGGTTTGGTAAGACCAACGAATTAGAGTAATACGTTAAGCGAGTCGGGGAATAATCCTCCGGCTCGTTTTTTATTTTGGTAAAAAGGAAAAAATCTCCTCGTTTATTTATTCTCAGGAAACGGTCTTTGTGATAGAGTAAATCTGTTTAATAGAATTATCTGGAGGCGGAGTTATTGCATTTAAAAAGACGGCGTAACATCGGGCTAGTAATTATCCTCTCCGCGCTTATGGCGGTTGCGGGTCTAGCTGGTTCATCGGTCGCTAACGGAAGCGGTAGCGGCGTGGCATTAGATGCCAAGGTCATTAACGGAGAAGTATACGTGAAAGCTTCAGCTCTCGTGTCGGAGGTCGGAGGTACGGGATCTTATAACTCTTCTACTAAGAAGTATATATATGCATCCGAATCTCTCATTCCTGAAGTCATTAAGAAAGTATCTCCGTCGGTAGTAGCCATAATCGGAAAACCCGCGGACGAGAATTCAAGCAATCGGTTTTCCTTGGCTCACGGCACGGGGGTCATCGTGAAAAGCGACGGTTGGATCGTTACGAACGCGCATGTGGTCAAGGATATGGAACGAATCGTCGTCGTGACGGCGGATGGTAAAGAATACGCGGGCACTCGCAAGCAAATCGACGTAACGAGCGATCTCGCGTTAGTCAAAATTAATGCGGCGAAATTGAAAGTCGCGGCGTTGGCGCCCTCTCCGCTAAAGGTACAGGTTGGCGAGTCGGTCATCGCGATAGGCACGCCTGTTTCCTTTTCCCTCCGAAATACGGCTACGGTGGGCGTGATCAGCGGGATGAATCGATCGGTATCTTCAGATTACAACTTGCTGCAGACGGATGCGGCGATAAATCCGGGAAACAGCGGCGGGCCGCTCGTTAACATGAAGGGAGAGGTCGTGGGCATTAACTCGATGAAATTCGTAGATGTCGATATAGACAGCATGGGCTTCGCGATTCCCGCCGATACCGTTCAGTACGTGCTTAATCATTTTTACAAATACGGTCAAGTTAAACGTCCTTCGCTCGGCTTGGAACTCGAAGAAAGCTGGTCGGCCGTCGTAGGTCTGCCAACGGAAGAGCCGATGACCGTCATCGCTGTCACTCCTGGAAATGCTGATAAAGCGGGGGTGCAGGTCGGGGATCAACTTTATTCGGTAAATGGCAAGCAGGTTTCTTCCCTAGTGGAGCTCAACGAGTTGCTTAAAGCGTTCCTGCCGGGGCAAACGATTAGCGTGACTTTGCTGTCCGACGGCGACTTGGTGACCAAGAAGCTCGTATTGTCCGAAAGCATAAAGAATTAACGGTAAGTTAGATCGCATACCCGAGGGGAGTACAAATTCATGTTTACAATGGTTCGTTCCAAGAGTAAGAGCCTTATGGCTATTCTGCTAGCCGCCGTTTTGATCGTTCTGATCGCACTGCCGGTATCCGCGGCCGAGAGCGACGGCAAGGTCGAAGTTCGACTTAAAGTCGGAAGCGCTCAAATGAAAATCGACGGAGTCGCGGTTAAAATTCAAGCTCCGTATGTATCCGCAGGAAACGTCATGGTACCTCTAAGCGTGTTTACCAACAAAAAAGGCTTCGGAGCAGGCTTGAAATTGACGAACAATAAAATCATTACTTTGACTTATCCTAAACATGTAATCACGCTTACGATCGGTAGCAAATCTGCTACTATCGACGGCAAAAAGACGACATTGGCGGTCGCGCCTGTTAACAAACAAGGAACTACGATGATTCCTTTGGCGGTTATAACGAAAGCACTCGGCGTCAAGCTGTCGAAAGACGCGGTAACGAAGGAATTGATCCTAACGGGTACCGCTGCTTCCGGCGCAACCGGCAACTCGAACTCGGGAATCGATTCGGACTCCGGGAAGTCGATGATCGGCGATAGCTACTACAAGTGGTCCATGAATTATCCGACGGGGCTCGTCCAAGACAAGCAGTGGTCGAACGGGGATTGGATTTCCTTTAGCGACGTCAAAGGCGATTATTATATGGCGGTATCCATTGATGAATCCGAGGAGACCTTGGATAAGCAAGATAAAAGAGACTTCTTGGAGTACAACATGGGCGAAGAAGAAACAATCGTCGACGTCAAGACGATTACCCGATCCGGCGAGGAAATCGAGCGCATGGTGACGAAGGAAAACGGATTCTTTTACGAATATCGGGGGTTTCAAGCAAACGGCTATTTCTACACGTTGATCTTCGGCAAAAAGGCGAAATCGGCGGCGGACTTGAACGCGAATACGGCATTATTGGATAGTTTTAAGCCTGTGTTTCAAGCGTCCAATAAATCGCTGAAAGATTTGGCTCGGATCATAGATGGGAAGATTACTTATACGGACGATGAATATGGTTTAAGTATCAAACTGCCGAAAGAGTGGGAAAGGGATACGGAGTCGGTTAAACCGTATTATGTGGGGCCAGATGATTCATACTTACTTCTAGAGGTGAGTTCAGTCAGAGAAGGCGACACACTTGACCAGTGGGTTGATCGTAAATTACAGATATACAAAGATATAAAGAAGGACATATATCATAAAACCCCAGTGAAAAGTTCAATCATCTGGAATGGTGTACCTGCCATTTTAGTGGAATTGTCCTATTCCACCGACACAAAAAACTGGTTGAACGAGTATGAAATTTATGCCATCAATGGCACCCATAAGTACTATGCAGATCTTACCTTCGGTCAGGAAAGCAAAGACGACATCATGCCTGTATACGATCTAATGCTAAAAGAGATGAAAATCGATTTTTCATTGATCGAAAAGTCGTTCGGCGAAGTGCCGGACCCGTATGACATTGATATAAAGGAAGTCATTACAAAAACGAGCAAGGAGAATAAATTCAGTATCACCCTTCCGAAGTATTGGACTAAAGGCGTGATGGATATGGACAGTGATGATCTTGTATTTCGAGGATATGGCACGGAACTACACATCAATATAATAGAAGCAACCGGATTGGCATCCTCTCTCGATATTTTCTTGAAATCATATCAAGATGGAATACTTGAAGACGGTGGACTTCGTATTGATTCCAATACTGCGGTTAATTTCGCGGGGGTTAGCGCCCGGAAATTTGAGATATCCAGTACAGAGCTGGCATTGAATTCAGGGACAGTAACAGCTTATATTTTCAAAAAAGACGAAAAAATCTTTGCGGTTCAAGCTGCTATTCCAACTATTAGCGCTTCTGAATTAATTAACAAACAAGTGCAGGACGCATTTAACTCCTTCCAATTCACAGACAAGTAAGCTTAATAACGATAGCCGCTCTATGGAGGAAACTTCCTCCGCAGGGCGGTTTTTCGCTTTTCTTGGCCCCTTCGCCCTGACTTTGGTATACTGGGAGCAGAAGATTGTCGCGTAAGTAAACGCGCTTTGGAGGGTAACGAAACTAATGGTAGATAAGAGCGCCTTGCGGCGTGAAGACATAGAGCTTTTGGCACCGGCTGGAGATTGGGAATGCATGCGCGCGGCGGTCGCGAACGGAGCGAATGCCGTATTTTTCGGCGTGGAGAAATTTAATGCGAGAGCACGCGCGCGCAATTTTCAAACGAACGAATTACCGGAGATCATGGCGTTCCTGCACAAATACGGAGCAAAGGGATTCCTGACCTTTAATATTCTCGTATTCGAGGACGAGTTGTCGGAAGCGCGTAAGCTCATAGAGGCATGCATCGACGCGGGAGTAGACGCGGTTATCGTGCAAGACTTGGGTCTTGTGAAAATGATCCGCGAGATTTCCCCCGACTTCCCGATCCATGGCTCGACGCAGATGACGATTACTTCTCCGGAAGCGGTCGAATTCACAAAGCCGTTCGCTTTGGAGCGTGTCGTTCTGGGTCGAGAAAACAACCTTAAGCAAATTCAGAAAATCGGAGATCAAGCGAAGCTGCCGATGGAAGTGTTCGTGCACGGCGCGCTTTGCGTGTCTTACTCCGGGCAATGTTTAACCTCCGAAGTATGGGGAGGACGTTCCGCCAATCGCGGGGAGTGCGCGCAAGCTTGCCGATTGCCCTATGACCTGATGGTGGACGGCGTGCACCAGCCAATGGGCGACATTGCTTACCTGTTATCTCCCAAGGATCTGGCCGCGATCGATATCGTGCCTGAATTAATCGATGCCGGAGTAACGTCCTTCAAAATTGAAGGACGTTTGAAAAGCCCGGAATACGTAGCGAATGTCGTAAGCAAATACGGCAAAGAAATCGACAAATACTTCGGCGGAGACGATTCCGAGCCTTCTAAAGAAGAAGTGCGAGAATTGCAGCAGAGCTTTTCCCGAGGGTTCACGCACGGATTCCTCGACGGCACGAATAATAAGCAACTCGTCGAAGGGACTTTCCCCAAAAGCCGCGGCGTTTACTTGGGCACGGTGGAGAAGATTCTCCGCGATGCGGTGATTTGTCGGTTGGAAGCTCCGCTTAAGCGCGGAGACGGGATCGTCTTCGATGCCGGAGATCCAACGAAGAAAGAAGAGGGCGGACGCGTATACGATGTTCGCAACGCTGGCGTCAAGCTGGAAGGCGAAGCGGCGGAAGGCGCGCGTATCGAAATCGTCCCCGGGCGGAACGACGTAGATTTGAACCGGGTTCGCGAAGGAGATCGAATTTGGAAAACGAGCGACCCTGCGTTGGACAGGCGCCTGCGTAGCAGCTTCGAGACGGAGAAGCCATATAGGACTTTCCCGCTAGCCGTATCCGTGTTCGGACAAGAGGGCATTCCGATGCGTACGATCTGGACTGATATCGGCAAAGGAACAACCGTTGCCGTAGAATCGGAGATTCCGCTCGAACGCGCCGAGAAGCGCCCGCTTGGACACGACGTATTACACGATCAACTCGGCCGCTTAGGCGGAACGCTTTACTATCTTGATCAATTAGAAGTTGCGCTTAAAGGCGACGTGATCGTGCCGATGCGGGAATTAAATAGAATGCGCCGGGAAGCGGCGGAGCAATTGGAGATTCTTCGCGAGCAGCCGCCGAAATATATCAAGCGCCAAGTGGATGAGTTTGCGGATTCTTTCGCGGCTGATCAAGACGTTTCGGTTCTGCCGCAAGAGGTGGAGATGACCGCGCTATGCCGGACGTTAGAACAGGTGAAGGCCGTCGTGGAGACGGATGTCTCTCTCGTGTACGCGGACTTCGAGTTCATTAAGCAGTTCCCCGAAGCAATTGCCGTCTGCAGGGCAGCGGGCAAACGAATCGCGCTCGCGACGCCGCGTATTCATATGCCGGGCGAGAACGGCTACCACCGCAACATCTTGAAGCTGAAGCCGGATGCAGTGCTCGTGCGCAATACGGGGGCGCTCTACTTCTACTTGAAGGAACGGATGGAGAAGCCGGATGCGGAGCATCCGATCCTAATCGGAGACTTCTCGTTGAACGTGGCAAATCATAAAACGGTGAATCTTTTCCGCGAAGCGGGCTGCGACTGGGTTACTCCTTCGTACGATCTCAACATTCAGCAGATGGTGGACATGCTTCGCCGTGCCGATACTTCTCGCCTGGAATTGGTCATCCACCAGCATATGCCGATGTTCCATACCGAACATTGCGTCTACTGCACGTTCATGAGCGAAGGCACGGATTTCACGAACTGCGGACGTCCTTGCGAGGAGAAACGGGCATCGCTGCAGGATAGAATCGGCATGTCCCATCCGGTTCGCGTCGACGAAGGCTGCCGGAATACGGTATACAACGCGATCGAACAATCAGGCGCGGAATACTTGAGCACTTTCATGGAACTAGGCGTTCGTTCCTATCGAGTTGAGTTCCTGGAAGAGCCGGCGGACAAAGTTCGCGAAGTGCTCGCGCTCTACCGTGCGGCGATCGACGGCAAGATCGGCGGTCCTGAAGTTTGGCGCAAGCTGAAGGCGACCAACCAACTCGGCGTCACTCGCGGGCAACTGGTGAAATAAATGAGATTAAACCTTATTTCCGAATTCAAATAGGAAATAAGGTTTTTTTGTCGAAAGAATACGATATGAAAAATTCAACTCAAGAACATTCTCCTAGGAATGAAAAAATCGCATTTGTTATCCTTTCGGCGTTTTTATGGATTGGAGCGGTTTGCGCGGGCTACTTTTTCGAAGTAGCTTTTTTGTTGTTAGATGCGGGACTGTTCTTGGGATTGGCGATCTGGCTGTGGCTCGGTCGTGGGACAGGTTTGCGAATAACGATTTGGCATGGTTATATTGCTGCGTTTATAGGCATCTACTGGATATCGTGTTTATACGCTTCGGATGCGAGCGCCGCAATTCAAGAAGCATCGAAATTCTCCAACTTGCTGCCTCTGGCTATTCTGGCCTCATCGCTCTCGATTGGGAAATTCGACTCTTTGCTAAGGCAATGGGCTTGGGTTGGCGCATTTCTAACCGTGTGGGGTTGGATGTTTGAACTATTTCGAAACGGGAGATTAGAGTCGACTCTGGGTTATGCGAATTCGTTAGCCGTTTTACTTGCCGCCGGAGCTTATTTGTCTTGGAAAGCATTTAGAGAAAATCACGGTAAAATCTACATAGGGCTGCTTGTTCTTCAACTGGTAGGGCTAGTGCAAACGGGATCGAGGTCGGTGTTGGTTTTGTTTGCGGTTATATGCTGCGTGGAATTGGTGCGTCTTAGAGGAAAAGCTCTGTTTGCGCTACTTGGAATCCTTGCGGGAGGAGCAGCGATTGCAGTTGGGCTAGCAAACAGCTATTCGACCGAGATTTTTCGTCGATTTTCGGAGATTAGCTGGAACGCTCCCGAGTTGCAGTTGAGGCGGCAGTATTGGTCGGACGGACTAAACTTGTTGAAGGAGCATTGGGTCGCTGGGTTAGGTGGCGGGGGCTGGGCGGTCGAGCATTCCTCCTGGTATTACGTGAAATACTTGCATCAATTTTATTTACAAGTGGCTTTGGAGGTTGGGATTGTTGGGCTGATAGCTTTCTTGTTGGTCGTTTTTGCCCCGGCATACCGATCAAGGGAAACGGTTCTCCATGCGGGATTCGTATGGTTGTTAGTCGGATTTTTACTCCTTCATGTCGCCGTCGACATCGATTTCGAGTATCCTCTTTGCTTTGGCTTGTTAGTTCTCTTATTGGCACGTGCGGAGAGCTTGAATTCTCTTTCGTGGAGCGGGTTACAGATTAATAGGTTCATGCGCTTATGCGTTATTTTTGGCGGTATTTTGTTGGCGGTGGCTTTTAGTATTTTAAGCGTGCAGCATATATCCGTATAATCTCCTATGCGCACTTCAAATATTCCAAATTTTTCTTGCGATTATATCGAAATCCCCTTATGATGAGTGAGTAAATTAGCATTTAATAGGGGGATTAGCAGTTGAAAAGTCGGTTAAGGTCGAAGATTAGCGTAGCCATACTAGCATGCATGTTACTAAATCTCAGTCTTCCAGTTCTGATTTATGCAGCGAGTTATATTAAAGTGGAGTACGATTCGAGTAGCGGGAGAATACATGGGGTTATTTATACGGATCAAGCTACTGTCTCTCTGAATGTTTATAGTAATGGTATGACAAAGAATATAGGATCGATAGGGCCTGCACATGAGATTGCAAACGGCGGAGGTTATTTCTTTAATATCGATAACCAAATAGATCTCGGATTGGCTTTGAAGAAAATAACGTTAAACGATGGTCAAGTCAAAGATTTCTCTAATTTCTCCGTTGCGAATTCTGTGTATACGTTCGAGCACGCCAATACAGTTTCGTCACCCTCATTCTGGACGCCAACTCAAAAGTTTGATGACAGCAACGGAACAGTGAACGTGAAGCTCAGATGGACTAAGTCTAATGATCCTAGCTTGGAGAAATACAACATATACCGAAATGACCTTCTCATTGGGAGTACCAAGGAAGGAACATTCCTGGTGAAAGACCTTCCATATTTAAGCCATGAGAAATTCGACATCGAAGCAGTAAATAGATTAGGAGTGAAAGCTCCGAAAAACAGTCGCTCACTTCGGACATTAAGCAGATTACAACTTTCGGATCTTGGCATGAACAATAAACCCGTAGGTTACTCTCTTCAAAAAGGTGATCCTATCGTAAGCTTTTCACCTGTTCAACAGGCAGGTGGATTTTCGAATACGCAAATCATACTGAACTTTGGAAGCGCGGTGAAAACCAATTTCAAGGGAGAACAACATTTGGAATTTTTTCAGGTGGACGATAGCCAACTTAGTAAAGACGATTTCAATTTGGTAGACGAACAAGGTTCCTTCGTACCTATAACTACCCTATCTACATTTGGTCCTTACAATGAGACTATTATCATTAACTTGGCTCAGTCACTTGAGAATAACAAAAAATACACTTTGGAAATGTCATCAACGAGTTTCGGAAATGAAATTCGTTTACCGAATGCCGCTTCAAATAGCACGAATTTTACTATTAGTTCTACAAATGGTTACCTATCCAGTATATTCAAAACCAAAGAAATGCAAATAGGAGATTATTTTGCACCAGCTAAACCAACAAGTCTTGCGATTACAGCGAAGGACGGTGGAATTGAAGCTGCGTGGGGCGCAAATACTGAATCCGATTTGTCGGGATATCTTGTATACCTTGATGGCGAATTATTAACCGCAAATCCGATCACCGCGACAAGTTATTCCATAAGCGGGTTACAGAACGGAAAAACGTACCACGTTAACGTAGCCGCCGTGGACAATGCGGGTAATCGCTCGAAACAGGCGTATGCCTTCCCGACTCCTGTCGGAAGCTCTGGGGGGCTTGGTGGAGGCGGTGGATTCTTCCTGGCTCCGGAAGAACCGGGAGTTAAAACCCTTAAATCCGAAGACTTAAAGCCGGAAAACGGCAAAATCCCTGTGAAGCTATCTGAGGATGTGAGAAAGCTTAAGTTTCCAGCTAATGCCGAAGCGCTCGCCCCTAATAACGCTTTGGCGATAAGTAAAGACAATCTCAATCTAGAAATTCCAGGTTCTCTAATCGGACAACTGCAAAAGCTTGTAACGGCTGAAGAATTAAAGGATGCTCAAATCTCAGTATCATTCGATAAACTCGCGCAAGAGAGCGCACAAGAAACAATGAAAAATGCGGAAAGCAACTTGAAGAACACGACGTTAAAAGCCGGCGGCGATATTTACGAACTCTCGTTAACCATTACGACCAAGGACGGTAAGGAGCATAAGCTAACCGCTTTCGACGCTCCGATCAAGCTGAAGTTGAAAATCGCCGACGGCGCGAATACTCAGTTGATTGGCATCTATTATATTGGAGATGACGGTCGATTGGAGTATGTCGGAGGCGAATTGGAAGATGGATATATGGTTGCCGAGGTAACGCACTTCAGCAAGTATGCCATAGTGGAATTCAGCAAGAAATTCAATGACGTGGCGGAGGGGAACTGGGCGTTCCAGGCAATTTCGACGCTAGTTGCAAAGCATGTAATCGATGGTGTGAGCGAAACCTCGTTTGCTCCTGAAAAGAAGGTTACCCGAGCCGAGTTCGCGGCGTTATTGGCAAGGAGGCTCGGATTAAAGGCGAGCATTCCAAACTCGTTTACGGACGTAAAAGCGAGCAAGTGGTATGCGAACGACGTTACTGCAGCCGTAGAAGCTGGAATCGTCAAAGGGCGCACGACAAAGACTTTCGCTCCGGATGATGCCCTAACTCGGCAAGAAATGACAGTCATGCTAATGAAAGCTTATGAACTCTTAAGCGGGAAGACGATTCCGAGCGGTCCAAGCGCAGGATTTACCGACAAAGCGGAAATCGGAAGCTGGGCGATCTCATCCGTTAACGCGGCAAGCGAATTAGGATTTGTAAAAGGTCGAGGAAAAGGTAATTTCGATCCACAAGGGACAGCGAGCAGGGCGGAAGCCGCTCAAGTCATTTCAAAGCTGTAATCACGAATTAGACCAACCCGCTCTCCCCGTAAACAAGGGAGGACGGGTTTTCCATTTTCTAGTCTGTCCGACGCATAATTTACCTTCCTCTAACACAATCATGGATGTTCGTTTTCAATTCGATGCTACAATCGGATGAAAGCGAATTCGCTCTTATAGAGCGATCGACATAGAGGAGGCGCGTTCCATGAGGATGGCAGTCGTAGGAGCAGGGATAGTCGGACTGGCAACGGGCGCCGGATTTGCGGATCTTGGGCATTCCGTTCAATGCGTGGATATCGATACAGGTAAGATCGCTCAGCTTTCCCGCGGAATCATTCCTTATCATGAACCTGGCTTGGAAGCTGTTGTCGTGCGTAACGTGTCGGCGGGTCGGCTTACGTTCGGTCATGAACCATCCAGAGTGCTGCAAGAAGCCGAACTCGTTTTCCTGACCGTAGGTACTCCTTCGGGAGACACGGGGGAGATGTCGTTGGCGGCTCTTTGGTCGGTTATCGATCGGTTCGAGGCTTGGTCGGCTTCCGAAACAAGGCGGATCATCGTAATTAAGAGCACGGTACCCGTAGGCACGGCTGAAAGAGCGGAAGCTAGGCTCAGAAACCGATTGCCTGAGCATTGCTTGGTAGACGTTGTGTCGATCCCGGAGTTTATGCGCGAGGGATGCGCCGTGCGGGATTTCTTCGAGCCGACGCGAATCGTCATCGGATCCGCAAACTCGGAGGCAACGGAAAAGCTTACTCAACTGCATCAAAGATTGCCCGGTCCGATCGTGGCGACCGACCGTCGTAGCGCGGAGCTCGCCAAGCTGGCCGCGAACGCGTGCTTGGCCGTGAAAATTTCCTTCGCTAACGAGATTGCCGCGCTTGCGGAACAGACGGGGGCCGATTATCCATCCGTCGCGCACTCTATGGGTTTGGATCCGCGGATAGGTCCGCATTTTCTCTCGGCGGGACTTGGCTTCGGCGGATCCTGCTTGCCGAAGGATGCGCGCGCGTTGGTAAGAATGGCGGACGAAGCGGGAGCGCCGCAAACGCTAGTCGAGGCGGCGGTTCGGGCCAATGCGATGCTGCCGCTTCGCATGGTGCGTAAGCTAGAGGCCGCGCTTTCCGATCCGGCACGTCGCAAGGTAACTTTGCTGGGGCTGGCCTTTAAGCCGGGAACGGACGATATGCGCGAGGCGCCTTCTTTGAGATTAATAGCAGAGTTGAATCGCAGGCATCCGGGCATAACGATTACGGCATACGATCCGGAAGCGAATGCCGTCGCTCGCAAATTATTGCCGTCCACCGTGACGGTCTGCGACTCCGCGGAAGAAGCTCTGAATGGGGCGGATGCCGCAATCGTCGTAACCGAATGGCGTGAATTCCGTCAGATTAAGGCAGACGACTTTAAAAATTGGATGAATCGTCCTATAATTATGGATGGAAGAAATGCGCTGGACGCTGCGGCACTGAATGCGCAAGGCGTCGTATGCATTGGAGTCGGACGTTTGCCCGTCGTTCCGAAGGATTCCGCGCGGAAGACGAGCGAGGCTGTACCGAAAGTCTAGAGAGGATGCCCGTAATGAGAATTCGCAAGGCCATTATACCCGCGGCGGGAATGGGAACGAGATTTCTTCCGGCCACGAAAGCGATGCCCAAGGAAATGCTTCCGATTATCGATAAGCCCGGAATTCAGTATATTGTCGAAGAAGCGGTCGCTTCCGGCATAGAAGATATTCTCATCGTAACGGGTAAAGGCAAGCGCGCGATCGAGGATCACTTCGATAGCTCGTACGAGCTCGAGCAAAGTTTGCTTTCCAAGGGGAAGCTGGATCTGCTATCCGAGGTTCAGAAGCCTTCGGATCTCATAGATATTCATTACATTCGCCAGAAAGAGCCGAGGGGACTCGGCCACGCAATTTGGTGCGCCCGGAAGTTCATCGGAAACGAACCTTTCGCGGTTCTTCTCGGAGATGATATTGTCCAATCCGACGACGTGCCGTGCTTAAAGCAAATGATGGACGTCTACGATCAGGTTCAAGGTTCGGTGTTAGCCGTGAAAACGGTGTCCGACGAAGAGGTATCCCGTTACGGAATCGTCGATCCGGACGCTTCGAGAATATACGGCGATCGAATCCTTAAGGTACGCGGGGTCGTCGAGAAGCCTGCTCCGGGAGATGCTCCGTCTAACGTTGCCATTATTGGACGTTATATTTTAACTCCGGCGATTTTCGAATTGTTGGAAAACCAAGATGTCGGCGCGGGCGGAGAGATTCAACTAACCGACGCGATTTCGAGGCTCATGCAGGACGAATCGGTTTTTGCTTACAATTTCTACGGTACTCGTTACGATACCGGCGAAAAGCTCGGCTACCTCAAAACGATCATAGATTTCGCTTTGGAGCGTCCGGATCTGAAGGACGACGTTCGGGCGTATTTGATGGAGAAATTGAAGAATTAGATCTGCTGCCAGTTAAATGATTAAGCGTGAAGCACACGCCGCTTGTTCCCCTTTGGGAGCAGGTGGCGTTTTTCTGTTCATAACCCATTTTAGGAGGAGATGAGTCGAATGTCCCCACCAACTTCCTCTCATTCCTTCTTGGAAGAAGTCTCGAATTCCTGTAAACTAAAGGGTACACCAAAACAACCTAAGATCACTAATGGAGGCTATGATGCTCCCTTCCTTTTACGGCAACTGGAGACACGTTTTCAAGCTTGACCCGGAGCGTCAGATAGACGACGCAACTCTGGACGCGCTATGCATGTCGGGGACTGACGCGATCCTTGTCGGCGGCTCTAGCGGGGTAACCTTCGATAATACGGTGGATTTGATGTCGCGCATCCGCCGTTACGAGGTTTCTTGTGCCTTCGAGCTATCCGATCCATCCTGCGGAGTACCGGGGTTTGACGGATATTTTATTCCTAGCGTGCTTAATACGAAGCGCTCCGAGTGGCTGATCGGCCACCACGTCGAGGCGCTGCGCGATTTCGGACATTTACTCCCGTGGGAGTCGATCGTTGGCGAAGCGTACCTCGTGCTAAACCCGGATTCTACGGTCGCCCGAATCACCGGTGCGGAAGCGAACATTCCCTCTTCGGAAGCGATAGCGTACGTCCAGGTAGCGGACAGGCTCTGGAATATTCCCGTACTCTACGTAGAGTACAGCGGCACTTTCGGCGATATGGAGCTGCTTAAGCGCATTAAGTCCACAATGAAGCAGGCGCACTTATTTTACGGCGGTGGAATCGATTCACCCGAACGCGCTCGGCAAGCGGCGCTCTATGCGGACACGGTCGTCGTAGGCAACATTATCTATGAAAATCTGGATGCCGCGATCTCGACGGTAGGCGCGGTTCATCCTTCGATAAAGGAGCAAGGACATGTTTTTTGAACGGGATAATACGAACTCTGTCGATATCGATGCTTCTATTAATAAACTGAATCCTAAGCAGAAGGAAGCGGCGATCGCCACCAACGGCCCGTTGCTCATCATGGCTGGAGCGGGAAGCGGCAAGACGCGCGTTCTGACGCACCGGATCGCTTACCTGATCTCCAAGCGGTTAGCCGCTCCATGGAGCATTCTGGCTATCACGTTTACGAACAAGGCCGCGCGCGAGATGCAAGAGCGGGTAGCCAAGCTAATCGGTCCATCCGGTAAAGACATTTGGGTCAGCACCTTCCACTCGATGTGCGTACGCATACTTCGCAAAGATATTGAGCGGATCGGATTCGGCTCCAATTTCAGCATCCTCGACTCTACCGACCAACTGTCCGTTATCCGGAACGTGATGAAAGACAACAACATCGACACGAAGCAAATCGAGCCGAAAGCGGTTCAAGGGGCCATCGGCGCGGCGAAGAACGAGCTCGTTAATCCTCAACAATACGAGCAGCGCCAAGGGGACTATTTTCAATCCATCGTATCGAAGGTATACACGCAATATCAGCGCAGGCTTAAAGCGAATAACTCTTTGGATTTCGACGATCTGCTGCTGCTGGCCATCCAATTGTTCAAGGACGTTCCGGAAGTGCTGGAATTTTATCAGAATAAATTCAAATACATTCACGTCGACGAATACCAGGATACGAATAAAGCGCAATACACGTTGTGCAAAATGCTGGCGGAGAAGCATCATAACATCTGCGTGGTCGGCGACAGCGATCAATCGATCTACCGTTGGCGCGGCGCGGACATCACGAATATTCTTAACTTTGAGGCCGATTATCCGGAAGCTCAGAGCATCCTGCTCGAACAGAATTACCGTTCCACTTCGAATATTTTGGATGCGGCGAATGCGGTTATCAAGAATAATATGGGCCGCAAAGCGAAAAACCTATGGACGGATCAGAACGGCGGCGACAAAATAACGGTTTATCAGGGCGATTCCGAGCATGAGGAAGGTTACTTCATTGCCGGCGAGATTCGCAAGAATCGTCAGAACGCGCGCAAATACGGCGATCATGCGATCCTGTATCGGACGAACGCGCAATCCCGGGTCGTGGAGGAAATTCTGATCAAGTCGGAGATTCCTTATCAGATCGTCGGCGGCATCAAGTTCTACGATCGTAAAGAGATCAAGGATATCCTTTCCTATTTAAGATTGATTTCCAATCCGGACGACGATAACAGTTTAAATCGGGTCGTCAATGAGCCGAAGCGGGGCTTGGGCGACACGACGATGACCAAGGTTCGCGAAGAGGCGACTCGTAAAGGAATATCCACGCTCAAGCTGCTTAACGAAGGAGACGGATTGCTCGGAGACGGGTTGTATCACCTGGATATTCAATCTCGCGCCAAGATAGCCTTGTCCCAGTTCCGCGATCTCATTAATAATTTAAGCGCGATGGTCGAATATTTGTCCGTAACCGAATTGACCGAGAAGCTGCTCGAGATGACGGAATACCGATTGGAGCTGCAGCGGGAAAATTCGCTCGAATCCAAGTCCCGTCTGGAGAACATCGAGGAGTTTCTGTCGGTTACCCAGGAGTTCGAGAAGCGCAACGAGGATAAGTCGCTGATCTCGTTCCTGACGGAATTGGCGTTGGTAGCGGATATCGACTCGATGGATGACGATGACGAGGATGGCGGAGATGCCGTCATTCTGATGACGATGCATAGCGCCAAAGGGTTGGAGTTCCCGGTCGTGTTCATCGTCGGGATGGAAGAAGGGCTGTTTCCGAGCAGCCGGTCGTTCATGGATACCGCGGAGATGGAGGAAGAACGCAGGCTTGCCTACGTCGGCATAACGCGGGCGGAGAAGAAGCTGTACCTCACCTGCGCTCGAATGAGACTGCTCTACGGACGGACAAGCACGAATGCGCCTTCCCGATTCTTGGAGGAAATTCCTAACGAACTGAAAGAAGCGGTCGAGTCGGCCGGTGGAAGCCGATACGGATCTTACGGAGGTTATAGCTCCCGATTAGGCGGCGGCAACTCTAGCGGCGGCGGCAACGGATTCGGCGCTCGCCCGGCCGCTTCGTCTTCCGGGTCCGGCGGGGCGACGTCCGGTTTCGGCGCACGCCCCACTGTCAGTCCGACGAACAGCGGGTCGGTCATTCGTCCGCAGACTCCGTCCGCCGCCAAACCTGTCGGAGACGGTATGGCCATCGCCGCCGGCGACAAAGTCCAGCACGCCAAGTGGGGCGTCGGAACCGTCGTCGCCGTTAAAGGAACGGGCAACGACGCCGAGCTACAGATCGCGTTCCCGGCTCCGACCGGCGTGAAGAGATTACTTGCGGCATTCGCCCCCGTCACCAAAATATAATAAAGACCGCCGGCATATACCGGCGATCTGCTTTTTCGGGCGGGCTCTAAGGAGCCCGTTTTCTTATGTTGCGGAATCTCCTCACAGACCCGGGTTGTTAGATTCCGAATGCCCATACCCTTGATGATGGTAGTCCGGAGTCCGCAGTTCCTGTAAGATATCCATGTATTCGATATGCCGTTTGGTCTCGATGGTGCCGACTTGATAGATATACCGATAAATATCTACCATTCCCTCGTTGTATCGGTTGGTCGCTTTATCGTGATCTGCGGATTTGTACGGAATTTGCGCGCGGATATAGGTCTTTTCCGTCGCTTTCTGCTCCCGGTTCAATAGCGCGAGTAAATGGTTGCGTTCCTCTTCCGTTGCGAATATGGTAAGCTGGTCCGTCAATGAAGGCTCCGTGCCTACCATGCTTGCAGAGACGGAGACGTAATAGCGTTGCTTATCCATCTCCCTCACCTCCTAAGTTATGTGGCTAACAATCATTAAACCGCGCGGACGGGTAGTGAAACAAACGAAGGCCTCCCGATGGAAGGCGAAGACTTGATTTGACAGCGTTTCGGCGCTGAAATAGACTATTGGAAAAGGCTTCAATTCTCCGATCGAAACGAGGTTAATCAAGCATGGCGGACAACGGTTTTGAAGAGCGTATGCGGGAGCTCGTCGCTGAGCTTAACGCGCATAGCCATCGTTACTATACGGAAGATAATCCGACGATCAGCGATAAAGAATACGACGTGTTATACGACGAGTTGTCGGCATTGGAAACGGAGAGCGGAACGATTCTTCCGAATTCTCCAACCCGAAGGGTCGGCGACGATATCCTTAAGGGATTCGAGCCTCATCGTCACTTGTCCCGTTTGTGGAGCTTGGACAAGGCTCAGGATATCGAAGACTTAACATTGTGGGTGGCACGCGCCAATCGGTTGATCGCCGACTACAACGCCAAGAATCCGGAGCAACCGCTTCCGCCGCCTGAATATGTGGTGGAGCTGAAATTCGACGGGCTTTCGCTTAACTTGACCTACAGCGATGGCGTGCTTGCCCAGTCCGCAACGAGGGGGAACGGAGAAGTCGGCGAAGGCATTCTGGCTCAAGCTCGTACGATTCGTACCGTTCCGTTAACGATCGATTACGCAGGCGGAACGATTGAAGTGCAAGGCGAGGGCTTCATGCGCTTGTCCGTTTTGGAAGAATACAACAAGACGGCGGCAGAGCCGTTGAAGAACGCGCGTAACGGAGCTGCCGGAGCCCTCCGCAACCAAGATCCTAAGATTACGGCTGGCCGCAGGTTAGATGCCTTTTTCTACAATGTCGGTTACGCGGAAGGAATCTCCTTCGCGAATCATCGCGAGATGATGGCATTCCTGCGCGATAATAAGTTCCCCGTTAATCCCTATCTCGCGTATTTCTCTTCCGCGGACGATCTCGTCGCCGAATTGGAATCCATCGTCGAACGACGCAATCGACTGGATTATCTGATTGACGGCGCGGTCATTAAGCTGACCGATATGAGGACAAGGGAAATTCTCGGCTACACGGACAAATTCCCCCGTTGGGCGGTCGCGTTCAAGTTCGAAGCCGAAGAAACGACGACGGTACTGGAATCCGTATCTTGGGAGTTGGGGAGAACGGGCAAGGTTACGCCGTTGGCTCGCGTTGAGGCCGTGGAGCTTGCGGGAGTTACGGTCCAGAATTGTACGCTTAACAATATCGGGGACATCGAACGGAAGAACTTGTCCCACGCTCTCGGTACGCGGGTATTCATTCGCCGCTCCAACGACGTCATTCCTGAAATTCTAGGCAAGGCGGACGACGAAGAAGGAGGAACGATCGAAGTTCCGGTCGTTTGTCCGGGTTGCGGTTCCCCACTTGAAATGAAGGGTGCCCACTTGTTCTGCAACAATCGCTTGGGATGTAAGCCGCAGATCATCGGCAGGATTACTCATTTCGCTTCGCGCGATTGCATGGACATCGAGACGTTCAGCGGCAAGACCGCCGAGCAGCTTTACGAGGAGCTTAACGTGAGGGAGCCTGCTGGTCTGTATAGTCTGGAGTTCGATGATCTGGTCAAGCTACAGCGGTTCGGCGAGAAGAAGGCCGCTAACCTGTTGGCGGCGCTGGAGAAATCCAAATCTAGAGGTCTGGCTTCTTTCCTTAATGCCTTGGGCATTCCGAATACGGGAAAAGCGACGACGAAAATGTTGGCCGATCACTTCGGAGACTTGGACCGCTTGATGGCCGCGGATGCGGAGGAACTGGTCGGTTTACCGGATGTTGGAAGTATCGTCGCGGAGAGCATCAATACCTTCTTCCGCGATCCGCTCGTGATCGACGGCATTGCCCGCATGCGCGCGCTCGGGGTGAAGGCGGAGGGGACTCCTCCGGCCGCGGCTTCCGCCGATGCGAGTCATCCGCTGTTCGGCAAGACCGTCGTGTTGACCGGGACTTTGACCGTAATGACGCGAGATGAAGCCGCGCGGAAGCTAGAGGCTCTTGGGGCGAAAGTATCCGGGAGCGTGTCGAAGAAAACCGATCTTGTTATCGCTGGCGAGAGCGCCGGAAGCAAGCTGACCAAAGCTCGCGATCTAGGCGTCGAGGTACTGGAGGACGAAGCCGAATTGCTGCGTCTTCTCGGCGGTACGGAGTAGGTATCTCTCAAAGGCTGTCCTTAAGGTCAATCGACCTCTTTGGACGGCCTTTTTTTTGTGGAAATATCCATTTATCTTTATATAATTATACAATAATATAACCTCTACAAATTGCTATTGAAAATCACGCCGAGCGAGCGAGTTTACGGCATTTTTATTGAATCGGCCGATGAGTTGCAAGGGGAATTCTTGAATGGTTTTCGTAGAATGCGGTGTCTCTAGTGCGGAATCTTCTCAATTATAAAGAGCTTGTATGATTCTTCTTGTGGGAGGGAGAAAATTTACTTATTATAGTAATTAGCGACTAGGACTATATTCCTGCGGAGGTTTCGAGATGCCGACACATGCCGAGCTGCATAAAGAGACGGAAGCTTTATCGAAAGCGAGCGGTCTGCCAGCCGGAGACGGCGACTTGGAGGAGATCGAGGCCGAAACCGAGGAGGCACCCGATAAAGAAGCGATCATGAAAAGATTAAAGGCCCAGGGAGCCGTCCGAGTGTTCCCGGGATCCGACCCGGAGTCGTCGTCCGCGGCGCCTGCGCCCATACAAGCGGAGGAAGAGGAATCTTCGGAAGGCGAAGAGGAAGAAGCGCCTAAGGTCGAGGCGCCTACCACCCCGGCGGCGGAGGCTGGAGCAAGCGCGCCAGAAGCGTCGGGAGCCGGAACGACGGATCCGGCTTTTCACGAACGAGTGAAGAAGATGACCGATGCCGCGAACAATCCGAAGTGGTACGATCTGCCCCAGCATATCGAGAATGCGCGTCACGGCGAATGGGACTTATCCCAAAGCCGCGAACGCAGCGGCGCCCGCGAGCGGGACGTCAACATGGAAGAAGATGTTCGCACGAACAAAATCGGCCATGAGAGAGCTCCCGGCATGTTCGACGTCAAGCAAAAGGCGAAGAACGCGATCGATGGCGCGGTCAGCAATCCAGGACAGACCGCGGCCGGAATGATCCCTTTATTAGGTAAAGGAATCAAGCAGAAGATGGCGGAGAAATACGACGTTAAAGAGCGCGATCTTCTTAAGGGGATATCGGCCACGACGACAAGCGATTCGATTCGGGAGAGCACGGCTTCTCAATCCAGCGCGGTGGCAGCTAAGATCAGCAACGATCGATTTAAGGCCGGAGTCGGTACGGTAACAGGGATCGTCGGCGATGTGGTCCCTCTTTCGGGAGCCGGTAAAGCCGCAAGCGCCGTCGGCGCCGTAGCGGGTATGATCGGGGACAGGGTGAATAAGAAGGAAATCGATCAAGTCAATAGCTCGAGGGACAGGAGCAGGGCGCGCAGGGAAATGGGCGGAGCCGAATTCGGAGCTTACGAGAACATCGACGAGTTCATGGGCATGGAGAAACAAAGACATGCCCTGGTAGCCGCCGGCAAGGGCGACAAAGCAGCCGGCGCGGGCGCGCCTGCTATCGAATCCGCGGAACAAGTCAAGAGGTTAACCGCCCATGCGCGAGGAGAAACTCTTCACCACGAACACTACAAACGACGCGCTAAAGAAGTAGAGAAAGAGAGAGCGGCAGCGGCCAAGCCTAAAGAAGAGGGCGCGGGCATGCTTTCCAGGATGAAAAACTTCTTTAAACGCGGATGAGATATGCTTTGCCGGTTAACGGTAATAGGGGGAATATCAAAATGGACAACTACGTTCCTATCGCAATGCCGTCTCCCGAGACGGCATTGCTTGCGTATGAAGGCGATTGGGATTATATCCGGGAACATCTGACGTGGTTGGATCTCCGTATCGCTCTGCGTCTGCGCTTGCAGGAGTCGGTCATGGGGACGGGATCAACCGGGAAACGGTCCGCTTCGAACGAGGACGAGCAAACGCTGCAATATCATGATCGTCTGAATAACCTCGAACGTCATATGGAGTCCAGGCTGCGGGTGAGCCAGCAAGAGGGCGTCTTTCTGTCGCTTCCTTATTTGGCGGGTGTTTTCGGACTTTCATCGATCGAATCGAAAGCCATCATAGTGTGCTTAGCCGTGGAGATCGAACGTAAATACGAGACGGCTTACGAATTATTGCAGCATGGAGCGCCGGGAGCTAAATGCCCGACTCCGGATCTGATAGCGACGATCGTAAGCCGTACATCCGATGAAAGAACCGAAGTGCTAAGTGCGCTTCGTAATGATGGAATTCTAAGAGAGCATTTCATAAGAAACGACCTGCCGTCCAAACAAGGGACGTTGCTCGGGCAACCTTTCCTTCTGGACGAGCGGATCGTGCGATTCGTTCTCGATTCCGGCGGCCTTCCGAAATCGATGGAGGACTACGCGAGGATCGTTCCCCCCGGCAGAACTCTCGAGCCTTTGCTCGGAAGCCCCGATACTCAGAGGAAACTCACGCAGTGGATCGCGAATCGGATGTCTCAGCCGCGTTCCTCCGACTCATCCTTAATCATTTCCTTATGGGGAAAGCAAGGTGCCGGCAAGAAGACGCAGATTGAGCATGTCGGTCATTATTTCGAAGAGCCGTTACTTTTCGCCGATATGGCAAAGCTTGTCGGCGCGGATTCAAACGTCCAAGCTTCGCTACGGAAGGTGTTCCGCGAGGCGACGATTCAACAGGCGATCTTGGTACTGGAGCATTTTCACGTCGTCGCGCATAAGAACGAGTCCAATGATCGGGCAACGGAAATTCTGGAACGGCTATCTGAGATGTCCGGCATCGTATTTCTTTTATCGGAAGAGCCTTGCCAACCCTTGGATCGATATCGCAGAATCGACTTGGAGTTGGAAATCGCGGCGTTGCAGGACGAAGAGAGGGCCGAGGCTTGGCGCAGATTAGCCAAGGGTTACGAGATGGACTCTTTACTGGATTGGGAGGCGATATCCGCTCGGTTCCTTTTTAATCCGGGTCAAATGGCTAATTCGTTAAGCGCGGCTAAAGTGATCTCGGAATGGAATCAAGAAGGCGGGACAGCGCTTCCGATCGGGTGGAGCGATATGATTCAAGCTAGTTACAAGCAACTGAACCATAGCTTGGCCAATAAGGCCAAGAGGTTGACGCCGAAGAGCAGGTGGAACGATCTGATACTGCCTGCGGCGCAGAAGGAAAAGCTTCAGCACGCTTGCAATCATATCCGATATAAGCACACCGTGTACGGACGTTGGGGTTTTAATAAGAAGTTATCTTACGGAACCGGAATCAGCTTATTATTCTCGGGGCCTCCGGGAACCGGGAAAACGATGGCGTCGGAAGTCGTGGCCAAAGAGCTGGATATGGAAATCTATAAAATCGATTTGTCCCAGATCATCAGCAAGTACATCGGCGAGACGGAGAAGAATTTGCGAGAGATTTTCGACGAAGCCCAAGCAAGTTATGCGGTCCTGTTCTTCGACGAAGCCGATGCGCTGTTCGGCAAGCGCTCCGAGGTTAAGGATTCCCACGACAAGAACGCGAATACGGAAGTTGCCTTCCTCTTGCAGAAGATGGAGGAATACAGGGGGATCTCGATCCTCGCGACCAACTACTTGCAGAATATGGACGAAGCTTTCCTGAGAAGGATCAACTACGTCATCCGTTTCCCTTTTCCCGATGAGAAGCAGCGGGAGACGATATGGAAGCAAGTCTACCCCGTTCAGACTCCGTTGGATCCGGATATCGATTTCCCTTTCCTCGCGCGCAAGCTGCAGATGGCCGGGGGAAGCATTAAGAATATCGCGATGACTTCGGCTTTCTTGGCTAGCGGTCAAGAGGAACGGGTGGGCATGAAGCATATTTTCAAAGCCTATCAATACGAATTGGACAAAACGAATAGGGCGATAACCCGGGATGAGTTGGGCGAATACGCATATCTGTACGATGAGTTCATGGGGATTTGAAGCGGTGTGATTTAGTTAAGTAAAGAGAGTATTGTATGGCTTTGTTCTTTATTAAGTTGAATATAACCGCCGCCCGAGGATTCGCTTACGACCGCGACTTGAGTCGACTTTTGCATAAACCAGATTCCGTATATGCGAGGTTCGACTGAAGCGGTCGGTCTTGTAATGACGAGAGAAATCTTGCGGTCAGGAGCGCGGGTCATAGAAACCGTTGCGTTGCTTTCGTCGGATTTCATTAGAAGGAGCGCGACTTCCGCGAAGATTTTTGAATTTTTGATTGTTTTGTAAGTACGATAAGTGGAGTCTGAGGTGTCGGACTTCATGAAATTCAAAATTTTGTCGTTCTCGGCTACCTTCTTGCCGAAAGGCGTTGCTCCGTTACATGCGACAAGGCAGAGCGAGAAAGAGACTGTTAGTAACAGTGTTTTTAATAGTGTCATGCATGATCCTCCCCGTGTACTCATTATATAGAAGAAGACGTTAAGAGGAGATCTATTGTTGCTCCATAAGAAAAGGGTAGCTTCCACGTGGAAGCTACCCTTTTCTTATGGATTACGTTCTTCTGAATCGTCCCGCGCGAATTTGTTTGATCCAGAAGTAAACGGTGCAACCGACGCAATAGCCGAGCAAAGCGGCGCTGGCGGCAAGGAACATCATGGCCGCAAAGGCATAACCGGCGATCTGCCAGCCGAAACCGAAGGATATAAGAGCTAAGGTTAGGAATAAAACGGCCAGCAGGTTATTGAATCTTTGGAGCTCGACGGCTTGAGTCTCTTGTCCCTTATCTTTAAGGACTCGCTTAGCGATATATACGAAGAGATTCAGACGCCCTTCCGTTAGTACGCCAGTTAACTGAATGATCCAAAGTGCGGCCAATATCCAAGGCTGATGGAACAGAAAGGAGAGAAGAACGGTCAGGACGATTCCAGTCTGATTGGCTTTTACATAACGCATAGGGACTTCACGCATGCGTAATCACCTCATTATCGATATGTTTACTTGTATTTAATGTAACCCGATAAACGTGAAATAGCAATGGGTGGCCGCTTCACGGATAGTTGTGAGGATCCTATTCATTAAATGGACTAGTCATTAACTGTATTAAATTACCTGTATAAAAAGGGGTTGCAATCGTCTAGTAGGCTGTGATATATTATTTAAGCCGCTTCAAGAGGGCACGCGATAAACGAGAAAAACGAAACACGAATTGTTCTTTGAAAACTGAACATTGAGCGTAAGAAACAACAAACGTCTGAGGCGGACTTTCGAGTCTGCGGAAGGCAAACCA
>NZ_QRDY01000009.1 GCF_003386205.1 Cohnella lupini | reverse complement strand
TCCTTCTTGGTTGGCTTCGTAACCCCGAGAATACCCTACTTTTTTGTTGCCTGAGAAGGCGCCAAATTTTGGTACACAGACTACTTTACATCACCGCAAAAGTGCTCTAAATAGCTCAAATAACGATGATTACCATTTTAATTCCTTGATTCATCCGAGTTCATGAATATCGTAATCGCATAGCCTCGATCTTCCGCCTGACGTATTCGACCGCCTCTTCGGGCGCCACGATCCTCGCATCCTCCCCCAATCGCCAGATCATGTCCGAGTAGAAGGGTATTTTATCCGAAGGAATATCCACGGTGACCGTTCCGCCGCCGTCGTCCCGGACGCGTATCGACTCCCCGAACCATTGATCCGAGCGCAGCGCGTGCACCCCTCCTGGAGAGAGTTCCAAGCTCATGGGGATGAGCGGAGCTCGTTCTTGCGGCAGGTCCCACAGCGTTCGTTGCTCGACGTCTTCCCGGCAGTCTATCGACTCGTTCAGTGAAGCGGCGAGAATCCGATCTGCCCGAAATACCCTGTAATCCTCCCTCAGAAAACAATAAGCCGGACAATACCAATACCCGTCGCTCTCGTAAAGTCCGACGGGCTGAATATTCCGAAGCTCGACGCCGTGAGTGGAACGGTATTCGATGGCGACTACGCTGCGGACCATGATCGACTGCATAAGCGTTCGGAGACAGTCCGGGAGCACTTGGCGATGAGGACTCCAGATGGCAACCTTGTCCTTCAGCCGGTCAATCCGCGTTTTGCTATCCTCGGGAAGGTAGTGGTAAAACTTGTGGAGGGCGGATTCTGCGCCTTCGTCGAAGGGCAACGCGCTCAGGTGCCGCAATGATCGGCAGGCGATGAACATGGCGACGGCTTCGCTCTCCGTGAACGCGATCGGGGGAAGCAGTCGCTCCTGAAGCAATCTATAACCGCCTCCGCGCCCTTGAATGGAGTAGATAGGCACGCCTAGCTCGCTAAGCTCCAGCAAATCCCTCGTTACGGTTCGCGTAGACAAGCCGAATTCATCCGCCATCTCTTGAACGGTAAAGGATTTTCGAGCATTGATGATCATGATCATCCGGATTAGTCTTTGCGATTTCAACATGCGACCGACTCCTTTTTCCCGCTTCCTGAACGATGGACTCTCGAACTGTTAGTTTCATTCTACCACTTAAATAAGACATAAATTGTCGTATTTGACGGATATAGTTGACCTTATAGGAAGCTAAGCGGTTAAGGAGAGTGGTTCGGGTGAGCAACGGGGAGCGCAATATCGGAATCGTTTTTATCCATGGAGCGGGATTGGATGGTCGGGTATGGGATCAAGTAGCGCAGGGCCTGGATATTCCGTGTTTGCAGGTGGAATTTCCAAAGGGGCGGCAGGGTATGGACTCTAGGAGAGGATTAAGCTTGGACGATTACGTCGCGGGCGTCCAAAGACAGATCGAGAACTGGGGAGTGGACAGATTCGTCATCGTCGCCCATTCGCTGGGCGGAGTCGTCGGCTTGCAGGTTGCCAATCGGATGTCCGATAGAGTCGTGGGATTCGTTGCGGTGGGAGCGGCCATTCCGAACAAGTTCGGCTCGTTTCTGTCCACTCTGCCGTTGCCCAAGAGACTTCTGATGTCTCTCATTCTTCGAACGGTCGGAACGAAGCCTCCGGAGTCCGCTATCCGCGCGGGTTTATGCGGCGATCTTTCGAAGGAGCAGGCGGACGAAGTCGTTAAGGGATTCATTCCGGAATCGGTTAAGGTATATACGGATTCGGTAGTTTCGGCGCTTCCATCGGTGCCCAAGCTGTACGTCAAACTCAACCGAGACCGAGAGTTCGGCCAAGCTTTGCAGGAGAAAATGATCCGTAACCTATCCACGGAGAGAACCGTTCGATTGGATACGGGTCATTTGCCCATGCTGAGCGATCCCGACAGCTTGCGCGCCATAATAAGGGATTTCGTGTCCGAATCGGTCTAGGGTATAATAGACGGATAGATGAAGCTTCGAAATGAGGGTTACGAATGAATAAAGGTTCCATATACGGCTTGACGTTCGAGCAATTGACGGCTTGGTTGAGCGAACGCGGTCATAAGAAGTCCCGCGCCTCCCAGGTGTGGGATTGGCTCTATCGGAAAAGGGCGACGGACTTCTCCGAGATGGTCGACGTTAATAAAGATTGCGTGCAGGCGCTGGCCGATCATTACGTTATTCAGACGCTTAGCGAACACGTCCGGCAAGAATCCGTGGACGGAACGGTTAAATTCCTGTTCAAGCTGAATGACGGCAATTTAATCGAAACGGTGCTCATGCGACATAAGTTCGGCTTGTCCGTGTGCGTCACGACTCAAGTCGGGTGCAATATCGGCTGCAGCTTCTGCGCGAGCGGACTGCTGAAGAAGAGCCGCGATCTATCCGCCGGTGAGATCGTGGAGCAGGTCATGAACGTGCAGCACCACCTCGACCAAGCTGCGAAGGACGAACTCGTGAGCCATATCGTGGTGATGGGCATCGGCGAACCGTTCGACAACTTCGAGAACATGGTCGATTTTCTGAACGTCGTGAAGGACCAGAAGGGTCTTGCGCTTGCGGCTAGACATATCACCGTATCGACGAGCGGACTCGCGGACAAAATCTACGATTTCACCGATGCCGACCTGAGAGTCAATCTGGCGATCTCCTTGCATGCGCCGAACGACGAGCTCAGAACGCGGATCATGAAGATCAACAAAGCCATCCCGATCGCCAAGCTGATGCAAGCGGTCGATTATTATCTGGAGAAAACGAACCGGAGAATTACGCTGGAGTACATCATGCTGAAGGACGTCAACGATCAGAGGGAGCATGCGATAGAGCTTGCCGGGCTGATCGGCGATCGGCGCCAGCTGGCCAACGTGAATTTGATTCCGTACAATCCGGTCGACGAGCATAGTCAATATCAGAGACCCGACAGGGAGACGATCAGCGCGTTCTACGACACGCTGAAGAAGCAAAGCGTGAGCGTCAGCGTGCGCCTCGAGCACGGGACGGACATCGATGCGGCATGCGGCCAATTGCGAAGCAAACAGATTAAAGTCGGAGTATAAAGGAGCGAGATAGTCATGAGGTATCATCGTCTTGGCAACAGCGGACTAGAAGTATCCGTACTGGGATTAGGCACGAACGCGTTCGGCAAAAGGTCGGATCAAGACGCTTCCGTCCGAATCATTCACTATGCTATGGATCGCGGCGTTAATTTCATAGATACGGCGAATATATATGCGGGTACCGAATCGGAAAGAATCATCGGACTCGCGCTCGAAGGAAGACGGCAAGAAGCGGTGCTTGCGACCAAAGCGGGGCTGGTCAAGGGAACGGGGCCGAACGAGAGGGGCTCATCCCGAGGGCATCTGGTACGGGAGCTGGAAGGAAGCCTTCGGCGCCTGAATACGGATTACATCGATTTGTACCAGATCCATACTTTCGATCCGAACACGCCTTTGGAAGAAACCTTGCGCGCATTGGACGATATGGTAAGCTCCGGTAAAGTTCGATATATCGGCGCTTCCAATTACGCGGCATGGGAGCTTATGAAGGCTATAGGAATAAGCGAGCAAAGAGGGTTCAGCCGTTTCGTCGCGACGCAGAACAGCTATTCCCTGGCCGACCGCACGCCCGAAAACGAGCTTGTCCCGCTATGTCTGGACCAGGGAGTGGGGATCATCCCTTATTTTCCTCTGGCCGGCGGTATTTTAAGCGGTAAATATACGTCTAAGGACATTGCTCCGGAAGGGTCCAGGGCGGAAACGGATCCCGGCTTTCGCAAATATTTCGAAGAAAAGAACCTTGTTTTGGGACAGGGAGTGGGCGAGCTCGCATCGGAGCACGGGTTTTCCACTAGCGCTCTTTCGCTAGCATGGCTCATGGATCGGCCAGCCGTCGCGACCGTTATCGTAGGAGCTACGCGGACCGAGCAAGTGGAGGACAACTTACGGAGCATATCGATTACGCTGGACTCGGAGCTGAAACGGAAGCTGGACGATATCAGCAATCCGTTCCGTCACGGCGAACCGTTCGCTAATTTTCGATTGTCTTAATCCTTAGGGAGTACCGTCACCGTCACGATTATCGGGGATTCGGAAGGGGAGATTCGGATGGGTCAGCTCGGTCAGATGCCGAATCTGCAGGTCGGAACCTTCGTCCTGAACGCGGAGCTATTGGTCTATCTACTGGCCGGCATAGTCGGCGTGCTCATGGTTCGCTTGAAGCATAAGGCGCATCCGGAGCGGGACCCGATCGTCTCCGTAGCTTGGGATTCGGTCATCCTATGGATAGGAATATGGAAAATAAGCCTCCTGCTCTTCGATCCGGCAAGCGTAATCGACAATCCGATGACTCTTCTGTTCTTCAGCGGAGGGATGCCCGGCTTTTGGTTAGCATCCGCCGTCGCAATCGGGTATGCGGGTTTCCGTTATACGAAAAGGCTCGGTAAGAATGCGGCAGCGAGGACGGTTGCCGCGATGGCTTGCGGCTGGGCTGCAACCGCGTATTTGGCAACGGTTCTGTTTAGCGATTCTCCGGGAGTTGTCACGTATATTGGTCTAGCTTTCTTCGCATCGATGCTTGCGTTCCTAATGAGCCCATCGCCTAGGTTTGCCGCGCAGGTTCTCGGAGTCGCGCTTGTTGCGACAATGATCGCTTCCGCCGTGTGGAACCCAGGAGACGGCGATGCGAAGTCCATCGGCGACGATCGGCTTGCCCCGGATTTCCGGCTTTCGGACCTGGACGGCAATCCGGTGAATCTCTCGGATTACCGGGGGCAAACCGTGTTGATGAATTTCTGGGCAACCTGGTGCCAGGTTTGCAAAGCGGAGATGCCGCACGTGGAGAAGCTCTATCGGAAATATAAGGATCAAGACGTCGTCGTGCTGTCGGTCAACGTGACGAGCCAGGAGAGGAACGCCGGAAAGGTCGGCGATTACGTGGACAAGCACGGACTCAGTTTCCCGGTCGTACTGGATGAAGCGGGCGCGGTGGCGGATCAATATAAAGTGACGGCGTATCCCACCACTTACATCATCGATGCCGACGGAGTCATCCGGGAGCGATATCTCGGAGCGATCAGCTACGATAACATGAAGAAGGCCGTCGCGGTTCTTGATTGATGGGGACTCGAACGTCGAGTAGTACCGCCAGACGGTACTACACTTCTCGCATCCGGACCGGCCCGAACCGCAAGAAGATGCGGGTTATGGCCGGTTTTTTCATATCAAAATTCCCTCCCAAAGTGACGGAAACGTCACTTATCTTTACGATACTTCGATGGTTAGGAATATCGATTCCGTCTATATTAAGCTCAATAACTCATGAATATAAGTTTCAGAGTTCCAAATGGAGGGAATCCGATATGCCCAACGTCATTCACACGAAGAATCTATCCAAAAGCTATGGCAAAACCCCCGTGCTCAAGAACATCGATATGACCGTCGAAGTCGGCGAATTTACGGCGATCATGGGACCTTCCGGTTCCGGCAAATCCACCTTGATGAACGTCTTATCCACGATCGATCAATTTACGGGCGGAGAGGTATGGCTGGACGGCCAGTCCTTGTTGGACCTGAAGAAGAAAGCGCTCAGGCAATTCCGCCAGGAGCAGATGGGGTTCATTTTCCAAGATTACAATCTGCTGGATACGCTAACGGTGAAGGAAAATATCCTGCTGCCGCTCTCCCTTCGCAAATTCGCGACGGAAGAGATGGAGAAGCGGCTAGCTTCGATCACCCATGCTCTGAACATCGAGGACATCCTCGGCAAATACCCGAGCGAAATTTCCGGCGGACAGAAGCAGCGTACCGCATCCGCCCGGGCGATGATCACGAAGCCGGCCATCGTGTTCGCGGATGAGCCTACAGGCGCGCTCGATTCCAGATCGGCCACGCAGCTATTGGAACAATTGGCGAACCTGAACGGCTTGACACAGACGACGATTCTCATGGTGACGCACGATATTTATGCGGCGAGTTACTGCAGGAGGGTTATTTTTCTGCGGGACGGAGGAATCGTGAACGAGCTCTACGCCGGGGAGCAAGGACAGAAGGCGTTCTACGACCGCATCCTGGAAACCCAGAGCATAATGGGGGGCCAAGCGCGATGAGCCTTCTTGATCTGACGGTTAGGAACGTCAAGCGTAACTTCCGGCTGTACTCCATATATTTGTTCTCGATGATCATCGGCGTCATTATCCATTTCACATTCTCGGCCCTTATGTTTAACGGCGACGTTCTGGACACGCTCTCGAATCGCCAAAACTTCAAGAACGGCGTAACGATCGCGTCCGTCGTGATCTTCCTTTTCATCATTCTTTTCATCCTATATGCCAATTCGTTCTTCATGCGCCAGCGCAAAAAAGAATTCGGAATGTATTTGCTGCTAGGTCTAAGCGAACGGCAGATCACGTTAATGGTGTTCTACGAAACGCTGTTCATCGGCGCGATCTCGTTAGTGACGGGAATCCTGCTTGGAGGCTTGCTATCGAAACTCTTCGGTATGCTGCTGATGAATCTCATGCAGTACGATCAGGTGATATCACTGTCATTCCCGATTCAGGCGATCGGCTCCACGGTCGGGCTATTTCTCCTGCTTGCCTTCATCATCAGCGTACAGAGTCTGGTTATGGTCCGTCGCGTCCAGCTTGTAGAGCTCTTTCATGCGAAAGAGAAGATGGAGAAGCCGATCAAGCCTTCTAGCCTGCTCGCGATTCTGGCAATCATCCTGCTCGTTTCCGCGTTCATCGTCATTAGCAGAGGCATCGAATCGGCGATGTGGCAAGATCATGCCACGGTAAGCATGATAGTCGTTGCGGTAGGAATAATCGGGGGAACGTATTTGTTTTTTCGCCAATTCGCGGGTTGGCTCCTTCAGGTCATTGCCCGCCGCAAAAAGTACCACGAAGGCAACACGGTATTATGGACGTCCTCGCTGCGTTTCCAGGTTAGAGGCAATACGCTGAACCTTACGTTCATATCCTTGTTTAGCGCTGCGATTATTTTATTGACTTGCTTCGTTACGATCAACTATAAGGTGCAATTCGAGGCGACCGGACGCAACTTGCCTAACGATATCGCCTTCGAGTCCTTGGACGCGGCGACGAACGGCAAGCTCGATAGCCTGATCGGCGCTTCAGCCCATGCGGTGAAGGATCATCGTACGTTAATCGCGTTAACCGCCGAGCAAACGACGGATAAGGAAGTTACCTTCGACAATTCGGATTATTACTTGCCGGGACTGCTGTTGGTCGCGGAAAAGGACTATAACGATATGGTCGATTATCGCGGCCATGGAGATCGGCGAGTGGATTTGCAGGCGAGGGAAGCTGTATCGCTCTCTCAGGGAACGGATGTGGAGAATCGATATTCCGCCGGCAATCTTCCGAAGGTAGGGGTTCAAACGAATTCGACGGCGGCGACCGCGACGGAATTCGAATTGGTTGAGAGGAGGGATTACGCGCTTCTAGGCTGGAGCACGGATCCTCTAACTTCTATGGACAAGAAGCCCGCCGTGTTGGTTATCTCGGACGAAGCTTATCAAGAGCTGAGAGAAAACGCGACGGCGAAGTCTTTCGAGATTTATGCGATCGAAGACGCGAAGAACGCGGAAGCCCTCTCGAAAGAAGTGCATGCCATCGTGAGCCAAACGGAAGGAGCTTACTACTCATCCTTCGCGGACGTGTATTCCGTGCAAATCGAGAGCTCGTCCTTGCTGCTCTTCGCAAGCGGGTTCCTGGCGCTCATCGCAACGTTCGCGCTAGCGAGCGTGATCTACTTCAAACAGCTTCGGGAAGCTACCGAAGAGCAACGCCAATATGCCATTCTGGGTAAATTAGGCGTGAACAATCGGGAGATAAGCAGCGTCATCCGCAAGCAGCTCTTGTTCGTGTTCGTGCCGCCGTTGCTGCTTGGCGTGCTGCACAGCTGGTTCATCATCAAGTACAGCATATTGGATTCGGTGCAGGACTTTCCGGGCTTGGTCAACGTGGTCTTCGGCATCTTAGGAGCGTATTTCCTGATTTACCTCCTGCTGTATCTTTCTTCTACGAGCCTGTACTACAAGATCGTTACCCAGAAAACGGCCTAACGTTTACCTCTGGTACCTCGTGCGATTCCCCGCGCGAGGTAGGACGACGCGTATTAGTTGTAGGGCGAAACTCAAACAGCGCCATGAAGGATTCCGAAGCCGGATTCTTCATGGCGCTGTTTGTAACGCTCGCAAATGGCCCGGAGTAACACGCTCAAACCGGGTAATTCTTGGCGCAGCCGGCAATCCGCCCGGAGTAACACGCTCAAACCGGGTAATTCTTGGCGCAGACGGCAATCTGCCCGGAGTAACACGCTCAAACCGGTTAATTCTCACGCAGCCGGCAATCTGCCCGGAGTTACACGTCCAAACCGGTTAATTCTCCACCGCAGCCGGCAATCTGCCCGGAGTTACACGTCCAAACCGGGTAATTCTCGACGCAGCCGGCAATCTGCCTAGAGTTACACGTCTAAACCGGGTAATTCTCGCCGCAGCCAGCAATCTGCTCGGAGTTACACGTCCAAACCGGGTAATTCTCGACGCAGCCGGCAATCTGCCTAGAGTTACACGTCTAAACCGGGTAATTCTCGCCGCAGCCAGCAATCTGCCCGGAGTAACACGCTCAAACCGGGTAATTCTCGCGTAGCGACTTTCGAGCAAACGGCACCGCCGCAGTTAGGCCGCTATTCGGGACTTTGCCTTAACGTTTGCATGTAAGGATCGTGGATCTTGGGGAAGTGTACAATGAGCTCGGTATAACGTCCGACTTCCGAGGTACAGGAAATATAATGGCCCAATTTTCTCGATAACTCTTGGGCCAGATACAAACCCATTCCCGTAGACTTGGTATGCGATCTTCCGTTGGCTCCGGTGAATCCCCGATTGAAGATTCGCGGGAGATCCATAGGGTCGATGCCGATTCCATTATCGCGAATGACTAGCTGCTTCTCCTGCGGCGTGATTCTCGTATCGATGGATACTTCGCCGGCTTCCTCGACGGTATATTTCAAGCTGTTCGTAAGAAGCTGATTCATGATATAGAGCAGCCATTTGGGATCGCTTTGAACGATCGTAGGCTGTACGTTTAATTGTATCCGGATCTTCTTGGAGATGAACGTCTTGGCGTGGCTCTTCACGAGCTCCTTCGCGAGCGCCTCGAGATTGCAATTTCGTAGGTCGTAATCCTGATTGAAGCTGTCGAGCTTGGCATAATATAGCGCCTGGTCCACGTAATGCTCTATACGGGACACCTCTTCGTCCAAGCTTCCGGCATCGATCTCGGTCTGCTGCATGAGCCGCAATACGGAGATTGGAGTCTTAACCTCGTGGAACCAAGTGACGATGAAGTTGTAATACTCGTTCTGCTTGGCTTGAACTTCGTTCAGGGCGCGAATGTGCTGCTTCTGCATCTCTTCCATCTCGAGACGGTATCGATGAGCTTCCAAGGAGAGAGTTTCGGTCTCCTCATCGTGCATATTTCGGATGACCTTAAGGTTATGAAGATAGCGGTAAACGAAGAAACCGGTCGACAAGAAAAGAAAGAGAGTCAGGGCGTAGAGGAACGAGCCCCATTGCCAACCAAGATTAGGGTCGGTTAACCATACTATCACGACGACTAAGAAGCCGCTTAAGCTTAGAAAAAGGTAGGGCTTCTCATAGCGCATGAATCGCCAGAAGCTCATTCGACGATATACCCCATTCCTTTGCGCGTCGCGATAAAATCCTCCAGCCCGAGCTGCGCGATCTTGCGCCGCAGCCGGTTGACGTTAACCGTCAGCGTGTTATCGTCGACGAATTGTTCCTCGTTCCATAACACCTGCATCAGATCGTCGCGGGATACGATCTTGCCCGCATTGCGCAGCATGATCTGCAGGATGATGAATTCGTTGCGGGAGAGCTCCGCCGATTGCGTTCCGTATTGGATGGAGGAACTTGATAAGTTAAAGAGAAGCTCGCGATAGGTCATTTGGAGGTTCTCGTCCTGGTACGTATAATTACGGCGGAGCAAGGCGCTAACCTTGGCTACGAGCACTCCCAGATCGAACGGCTTCTGAACGAAGTCGTCGCCGCCCATATTAATGGCCATAATGACGTCCATATTCTGATTGCGGGACGACAAGAAGATGATCGGCACCTTCGAGACCGCCCGGATTTGCCCGCACCAATAATAGCCGTCGAATACCGGCAGATTGATATCCAAGAGGACCAAGTGAGGCTGCGCTCTCTCGAAATCCGCGAGCACTTGGTCGAAATTCGCCGCCTCGACGACTTCGAACTGCCATTTGCGCAAGGTGTCTGCCACGATTTTTCTTATTTTTTCATCGTCTTCTACTAGTAGGATCCGGAACATGGGACTTCCTCCAATCGACGGGAAAGCCGAGCTTATGTATTCGTTGCCTTCAAAGATTATTATACATAAATAACGAAGAACTGTTGCAATCGGCCGGGCATATGAGAAAATGATGGAAAATACTAGGTGATCGCGAACAATTGCGTAGCAAAGACAGGTGGGAGACGGATGAACGGGTTAGGCGGTTACGAGCTCGAAATCGAACGGATTTTCTCCGAGGCGGCCGAAGAAATCGCTAGATTTCCTTCGCCTTTAGACGAGTCGGGGCTTGCGATCCTCGCCCGTTGCAATCCGATTGGCGGCGGGAAGGGCACGAATCAGATCAGCTTCCTCCTGCCTTATTGGATGAGAGAAGTGACGGAGTGCCGGATTGAAACCTGCCGGGATCTGGCTGTTGGCAACCTATTCGCGATGATTCATTACTTCCTGATGGATGACGTGATGGATCATGCGGATACGGCGTCGGTTACAGCGGAACCTCGCCTTGCGCTCGCGCTTGGACAACTCCTTCAGACATTGTTCTTTAGGCGGTATAGCATTCATTTCCCTGCGGACTCCCCGTTGTGGGAGCATTATCGCGATTATGTATCGGATTGGGCCGTCGCCGTATCGCAAGAAGGAAGGACTCTCGCCAATCCCCGCGATCCAAAGGGCCTTGCCCGCAAGTCCGCGCCTGTCAAATTATGCGCGACCGGATTGCTGTTGTTATCCGGGCAACCGGAAGCCATTGTCCTTACGGAGGAAGCCGTCGATCTTGTGCTCGCGACATTGCAGTTGTCCGACGATTGGATGGATTGGCTCGAGGATTTGGCGGAAGAGGGTAATAACGCGTTCTTGACGCTTGTCAGACAGCGACTATCCCTCGCCGATGAAGAGCCTCTGGATGAGCGGAAGGTGAAGCAATCCGTCTATCGCGGGGATAGCCTGCGGATGTTGGCCGACATCGTAAAGGGCCATGGAGAACGGTTAAGAGCCATTCAGAACGTGCCCGCAGACCTTTTATCGTTTCAAGCATCGATTGCCGACGGAATAGTTAGGGATGCCGATAGGGCGGAGGACGCAACAAGGCTATTGGTAACCGGGGGAGGTTTGTCCTACTTTTTGTCGAATCATACAGAAAATTGAGTAATTTATCCTATTTGCATGATATGATAAGGAAGTCATTCAACCCACTTATTGGAAGGTCGTGTCCGCATGTCATTGGAATCGTTGAAGGTACAAATTATCAAGAAAGCTTGGGAAGACGCCGCTTTCAAGGCAAATCTCGCGAAAGATCCAATAGGCGCGATCAAAGAAGCTTTCGGAATTGAAATTCCGGCAGGAGTCGAACTGAAGGTGGTCGAAGAAAGCCCGACGCTCTATTATCTGGCGATCCCACCGAAGCCGGAAGACGTCGCAAGCGGCATATCAAGCCCCAATTTCGTTTGGTAATTCAGAATCCTTGACTATGAGCGGGAACCGAATAATTACCTCGGTTCCTTTTGTTTTTACGCTATGGAATACGATCGTCCCCCGCATCGCTTCGATGATGCGAAAGGTCACCATTAAGCCAAGTCCGGTTCCTTTAGTTTTCGTCGAGAAGAAAGGAATGCCGAGCTTCGCCACTTCCTCATCATCCATTCCGTCGCCGTTGTCCGCTATTCGAACTATGACCTCTTCTCCTTCCGTATCCGCGTTGATCTTGATCCATCCGTCAGAGCCTATGGCCTCGATACTGTTCTTAATAATATTGATAAGAGCTTGCTTTAATTTCGAGGAGTTCCCTCTGAAGTAGAGTTGCTCCTGTGACTTGAACAGGAGAACTCCGCCATACATCGATGCCATCGGGGTCATCATGGCTTCGATTTTTTTCATTTCCTCGTACATGTCCAGAACGACGATCGTTTCCAGGTCCGGCTTGGCGAAGGTAAGGAAATCGGTAATGATATCGGAAGCCCGATCCAATTCGTTCGTAGCCAAATCGAAGTAAGTCTTGTTCTTCTCGTCAGTTCTGCTGGAAAGCAATTGCAGAAATCCACGCGTTACTTGAAGAGGATTGCGTACCTCGTGCGCGACGGACGCCGCGAGATCGCTTATGATCTTCATTTTCTCGGTACGCTGTAAACTGTGGTTGTAGATCTCCAACTCCTTGGAATAATTGAGCAGCTTACCGTAATCGGCCGATATGCGTCTTGCAAGTATAATTACCAACGTAAGAATTAGAATTACTACGCCGAACTTCCATAGATAAAGCACGTAAGTTCTATGGCTCAAGTAATAGAAAATCAGGTCAGCCGTCGCGGAAGAAGCGAATAAGATGATTCCAAGAGACAACAAAATGGCACTCCAACTGCCTTTGATCGCCCTCAGAATGGACAAGACAATGATAAGCAGCAATTGCAGAAGGATAAGTACGCTTAAAATAATGTTCAGGATGACGTAATAAACTTCATAATGTTGCCCGGAAATCGTGTAGACGATCAGCGCAACCAAACAAAACGCGGAATAATACGCCTGCAATCGTCGATACTTCGTGAAGAATCGGAACTGGCCATTGAATACTTGATCGATATAATAATTGAACGACGGGATTAGCAAAAATAACGACACGTCGAACAGCAGTAGCAGAATTTTCCCGTATTCCTTGAAATAAATGTAAGTTAACGGCGAGTATGTAATGATCAATATACCGATGGATAAAGAGAACAAGCATAAAGCGACCCATGAGCTTCGCTGTTTCCTGTGTAAGTAACTGGAGCAGAACAGCATGATTAAAGCTAGAAAAACAATAGACGATCCCAGTAAAAGATCGGGCAGGTCTTGCCGGATGAAACGTTTGGATAGAAGATCGATTTCGTCGATACGTATGTCGCTGATAAGTCCGGCCCGTTCGCTTGTCGTGAGAATGCGGATATAATAATCCTTCGGTTCGGAGGTTTGTTCGATCGGCATTAACAGCTTGTTAAGATCAAAAGTAAAATCCCGACGAGTCTGGATCAGCAAATGACTTTCCCGATAAACGGACAGATCGAGCCCGTATATCCGTTCTGCGAGCAAGCCTGGCCGCTGTAGCCCCATGGTAGAGGGAATCGTGAAATGGACCCACATTCCACGGAATCCCGGCGGAACATTGGTCAGGGGATTATCTGATCCTGTTGGTATCCAAGTTTCGTCTAAGGCAGGAATCCTCTGCTCGTCGTCGGCTTTGCCGATCCACTTCATTTGCCATTCATTAATATTGGAGGCCGGCTCTGATGCGCTAGTAAACTGGGTGGAATATGTAAATATCATTATAAACAGCACAAAGATTCGCAGTATCGTTATCCCATGCACCGACTTCATCGGACACCTCGCTGTTACTCGTTCATATTGGTGGGTGGGAACACTAAATAAGCACAATTAAAGTTAAAATTCGACAAATTATGCCAGTCTCCTTTCCGCTTTCTGGAGTTTACCGAACAATTTCTAAGAAAATTTGTTCTTATATCATAAACACAGTTGTGCATTTGAGCTAAATTTCGTATTCTCGATCATGTGAAAAGGGCTATCCTGCAGGTCTGACTTGACCTGCGGGATAGCCCTTTTATGGAATATGGAACGCGAATTAGAAGTTAAAGTTATCGGGGTCCGGACCAATGCGTTGATTCCGATTCAATTCGTCTATCCGGGTTATTTCTTCCGAGGACAGCTCGAAGTCGAATATGTTGGCATTCTCGATGATCCGACTTTCCTTCGTGGACTTGGGAATCGTGACGACTCCGTGCTGCAGATCCCATCGCAGAATGACTTGGGCGACCGATTTGCCGTGGTTGCCGGCGATTTCCCGCAGTACGGGATGATCGAGCAGTCCGCCTTGCATAAGAGGAGACCAAGCCTCCAACTGGATGTTATGGGCCTGACAGAAGGCAAGCAATTCTTGCTGCGAAAGATAGGGATGGTACTCGACTTGGTTTACCATCGGCGAGACCTTAGCGTCTTTCATAACGTCTTCCAGGTGGTGAATGTTGAAATTGCTCACGCCGATCGCCTTAACCCGTCCATCCGCGTATATGGCTTCCAGCGCTCTCCATGCTTCTTTGTATTTGCCTTTTACGGGCCAATGAATGAGATAGAGGTCGAGGTAGTCCAGACCGAGCTTAGCTAAGCTCGCTTCGTATGCGGCTAGGGTGGATTTGTAGCCGAGGTCCGCATTCCACACCTTGGACGTAATAAACAGATCTTCCCTGGACAGGCCCGTCTCCGCAAGCCCTTCGCGAATGCCTCGTCCGACGCCGCTCTCGTTCCGATAGATAGCCGCCGTATCGATGCTCCGGTAGCCTTGCTTGATCGCGGTCCGGACGGAGTCCACGACCTCGGAGCCTTCTTCTGCCTTGAATACTCCCAAGCCGAACCACGGCATTTGAACTCCATTGTGCAACGTAGCCGTCGATTGTAAGTTGCGAGTCATGATAAAACCTCCTAATATGATTATTTATGATTTACGCTGTAGCCTTGAGTTTATTATAACGTTCCGCATCCCTCTTCTCCAAAACGCGGATTCGGCCGGTAATGGCCACGGCCGCCATAACCATCAGCGATCCGATCCAAGCCGTATGGATAAGGCCTATCGAATCCGTAATCAAGCCGCCCAAATAAGCGCCGATCGCGATCCCCGCGTTAAAGGCGGCGATATTGAAGGCGGAAGCTACATCCACCGATTGCGGCGTATATCGTTCCGCCAGCATCACGACATACACTTGCAAACCCGGCACGTTCATGAAGGCCAGCAGTCCCATCAATAGAACGGTGATCAAACCTGCCGCCGGATAGGGAGCGGTGAACGACAACGCGAGCAGAACGACGGCTTGCGCGGCGAACATGTAGAATAAGGCTTTAACCGGGTTGCGGTTCGCTACCTTTCCGCCGATGACGTTTCCGATCGCTATGGCGATTCCGTAAGCGAGCAAGACTCCGACGATCGTTTTCTCGCCGAATCCGGTTACGTCATGAAGGAGCGGGGATAAATAAGTAAAGACGACGAACGTTCCTCCGTACCCCAAGGCCGTAACGGCGAATGCGAGAAGCAGCCTTCCGTTCGTGACGACCTTCAGCTGTTCGCGGATCGGAGTCGAAGCCGCTTTCCGTAAGCTCGAAGGGACAAGAACCAAGTTGGAGAGGAATGAAATGATACCGATAGCGACGATGGCGATGAAAGCCGCGCGCCAACCTAACTGTTGTCCGAGCCATGTCCCGATAGGCACGCCCGTAACGGTGGCAACCGTAAGTCCGGAGAACATAATGGCTATGGCGCTTGCTCTGCGGTTCGCGGGCACCAGGTCGGCCGCGATCGTGGACGCGATGGACATAAATACGCCGTGCGCGAGAGCGGACAGGATACGAGCTGCCAGCAGCAAGGCGATTCCGTTGGCGGCCGCGGCGAGGCCGTTACCCGCGATGAATACGATCATGATCCATAGAAGCAAAGTTTTACGAGACATCTTGGAAGTCAAGGAAGTCAATATCGGAGCCCCGAGCATGACGCCGAGAGCGTATAAGGAAACGGTTAGGCCCGCAGTTGTTACGGATATTCGCAGATCGTCGGATATCAAGGGGAGTAATCCCACGCTGATGAACTCCGTCGTTCCGATGGCAAAAGCGCTGATCGCTAACGCTAGCAGCGCGAACGTGCTTTTTTTCGCGTTCAATAACATAGGTTCCACTCTCCAGTATAGTAATCACCGGCCGGCAAATGTTATTATGAAGCCTTCGGGGAACGCTGAACAGTACGTACTTTCAAGTGCTCGGGTTACTAAAAAGTAATATTCTAGGCTTCTCGGGCGAAGTCGGAGGGATAAAACGTGATCAAGAAGAAATACAATATTTCCGTGGAAGCGACCTTGGAGGTTATCGGCGGGAAATGGAAGTGCGTCATTCTGTGTCATCTCATGCACTGCAAAAGAAGAACGAGCGACCTGAAGCGTATTATGCCCGGAATCACTCAGAAGATGTTAATTCAACAGCTTCGCGAGTTAGAGCAGGACGGCATCGTAAACCGGATCGTCTATAACCAAGCTCCTCCCAAAGTGGAATACGAGCTTAGCGAATACGGCGACAGCCTGAGGACGATCCTGAACTCCTTATGCAACTGGGGAGATGCCCATATCGTTAGGGAATACGGCGATAAGGCGTCCATGCTGGAAGATAACGGCCTGAACGATTTAAGCGATAGTTGACGAAGGGAAGATTATTTAGTCTTCGCGGAAGCTCCAGCGGATCCATGCCCACGCCATCGTCCTCAATCGCTATTTCCGCGTATCGCTTTTTCCACTTAATCCTCTTATCTATGCTTACCCACCTTGAAGAAATCAGATAACGGCTATAAAGCGCATCGCAAAAAAGATGAAATTCTTACAAAACTCATAAACGTTTAACAATTTCAATGTACACTAGGGATATGCTAATTATCGAGGAGTCTTATTCTTGAACATTCCATCCGAATCATCCCACCTGTGTAATGTCGTTTCCTTTTTCGCCCAACGACATTGTTTGACGCAACGCGAGAAGGAAATCGTGTTCTATCTGACGAGATACGGGTACAGCAACAAGCACTTGGCAAGCGAGCTGTTTATAACCGAGAAGACGGTAAAGAACCATATGGCCAAGATTCAGGAGAAAACAAGAGCCGGTTCCACGCGCGAGCTGCTGTCGTTGGTCGTTGCGCAGTTCTTGAATCAGCCATCGAAGGATGACAGGGACCTTCCACGTATATATCAATCGGACGCGAAGACGCCCTCAATTGGCCACTAAGGCCAATAGGAGGGCGTTCTTGCGTCAATGGGGGCTTGCCTGGGTCCTGCCCGGGTAATACATATGCGAGGGTTGAACCTCGTTCTCCTTGGCGGTAATCTCCGTAGGGATTAGCTTGAACACGCTTGTCTTGCTGCCTAGCGAAGATACGTATTTCTCTACGTGGCTCTTGGCTAGGGGAGATTGATAATAGCCCGGTACGTACTTGTGCAGCATCTCCTGCATGGCTCCCGTTGCTTCCTCTAAGTCGTCGACGAGCTCGACGGATCCGAATAGGATGACGCTCATATAGGCGGTATCCGTATTCGCGGGTACGATATCCGTAATCGTCCCGTTATCCTCGCATACGCTGAAACATGCCTTCGCATTGCGCTGAAGGATGTCTATTTTCCTTCCTTCGGAAGCGCCATGGAAGTATATGTTCCCGTTTAACCAAGCATAATTCAAAGGAATAACATAGGGAACGTCATCCGAAGAGAGACCTAGAAACCCTGTGCGGGCTTGATCGAGAAAATGCCCGATCTTGACGGAATCGGTGCATGCGCGTTTATACATTCGAATAGGATACAATGGCTCTCGCTCCCTTTATCTACCATGTGGTAAGATCATTTTAATTGAAATCCGTCATGTGCGAAAGTGACAGCCCTGGTTCGACAACTAATGGTGAAGGAGAGATTGTAATGGGAAAACTATTCGCCGCGCTGTTGCCGGAGCATGAGGAATTTATCGCCAAGCAACGCGTTTATTTCGTAGGATCGGCGCCGTTATCGGAAAACGGCCATGTAAATATATCGCCGAAGGGTTACGATTCGTTGCGCGTCTTGTCCGCCAACCGAGTCGCTTATCTGGATTTAACGGGAAGCGGCAATGAAACGAGCGCCCACATCGAAGAGAACGGGAGAGTCACGGTCATGTTCTGCGCGTTCGACGGTCCGCCTAATATTATTAGGTTGTACGGCAAGGGAACGGTTGTCCTCCCTGAATCGGCGGAATGGGAAGGCCTATATTCCTTGTTCTCTTCCTTACCGGGTGTCAGGCAGATCATCGTCGTCGACTTCGACCAGGTCCAAACCTCCTGCGGTTACTCCGTCCCGTTCATGTCTTACGACCGAGAACGGGAAACGCTGCAGCGTTGGTCCGTTCAGAAAGGCGAAGAAGGGCTGAAGCAATATTGGCAGGAGAAAAATACCCGAAGTCTCGATGGATTGCCGACCCCGCTAGGCAAGGTTCTGCGGGAAAGCGGTGAATAAGAGGCCGCTAGATTACGGTTTACAGTGAAGCCGAGGCGGATATAGGTTAGAATGGAAGAAGTAAGCCGAATGGGAGCTGTCTAAGAATGGCAAACGACGAAGTGATCTTGACCAAAGAAGGATTGGCGAAGCTGCAAGCGGAGCTGGACGATCTGAAGTACGTGAAGCGCAAGGAATTGGCCGCCCGTATCAAGCTGGCGATCAGCTATGGAGATTTGAAGGAAAACAGCGAATACCACTCGGCCAAGAACGATCAATCGTTCATGGAAACCAGGGTCATCATACTTGAGAAAATGCTGAACAAAGCCCGGATAGTCGATGCGGACGACCTTGATCATTCGAGCGTTCAAATCGGTTCCGTAGTGATCCTCAACGACATCGAGTTCTCCGAGAAAATAGAATATCAGATCGTCGGCCCCGCTGAAGCGGACGTGCTGGAGAATAAAATTTCTTACGAAAGCCCTTTGGGCAAAGGGCTCGTAGGCAAAACGGTCGGGAGCATCGTAAGCATCGACGCCCCAATGGGAGTCGTTAAGTACGAGCTGCTCGAGATCAAGGCGCAGTGAGGGAATTACGCTACTAGAGCAAGCGAAGAACCCGTCCTCGGGAAGGGGCCGGGTTCTTCTTTGCCCTTGGCGCTACAGCAAGCCTCACGATGCCGTTACCGTGTAATAAGCGGCATGTCCCGGAGGCATTCTAATCTTACCTCCCGGGATTTTGTCGGCTAAGCCGCGAAGTAACATTTTTTACAATGTGTTAGAATGACTAAACACGCAAGACGAAGGCGAGGATACGCGATGGGTACAAGATTGGGTTGCTTACATGCGCACTATTCGAATATAGAATACATAGAGAACGCGTTGTCAGGCTACGACGTGGAATGTCTTCATTTCGTGGATCCCGGCTTAGTGGACAAGATCGCATCGGACGAGAGCTTCGGATCGGCGGAAGCCGAACGGCGGGTGAAGGAGCAGATCGAGTGGATTGCCAGTTGCAACGTGGATGCGGTTCTGATTACATGCACGAATTACATTGCGGTGCTTCAAGATGATCAGTTATCGGTATCCGTTCCGATTATCAAAATGGACGAGCCGTTTTTCGACTATTTGTGCCGGGAGGAACAACCTCATATTCTGCTGTTCACGAATCCGGCTACGGTAGAGGGCACGATGAATCGGCTACGGGAGTATGCGCAAGCTCGCGGAAAACACCCGCAGGTCGAAGCGCATGTCATAAGACACGCGTTCGAGTTGATCATGCAAGGGAAGAAGGAGCAGTACCATATCGTTTTGTCCGCATACATTCGCGATTTGCTCGCGTCGCAGCAAGGGAAGATGATTTCGGTAGCTCAATTATCCATGGTCGAAGCGCTCATGGAAGTTCAGAGAGGCACCAAAGTGAAGCTGGGTAATCCGTTGGAGACGTTGGTGACTTACATGGCGGACAATTTCTGCGGAGAAACGGCCGGCGCGGACAGTAAAGTCGGTCAATAGTAAGTTCGGGTCGATTCCAAGAGACACGAAATCTCTCGACTCCGCGTATAGCCGGCTATGCTTACGCTAACGGAACTTATGATATAATAAATGAAAGATTGAGGGCTTGCACACTTCTAGTTAAAGCGAGGGTCATTCATGATTTGGGATAATAAAATCGCGACCACTTTGCAGTGGTCGAATGAAATCTCCAATAGAGAGCAAAAGGAAAAAGTAGCGGAGAAAATCGCGGAACGCGTCAAGAACGGGGACGTGATCGGAGTGGGCTCGGGGTCCACGTCGTACCTTGCATTGCTGGCGATCAGCAAGAAGGTGAAGGAACAGAACCTGAGCGTACTCGCTATTCCGACCTCGCACGAAGTTTCGATGGCCTGCTCCATCTTGGGCTTAAATACATCCTCATTATTGAATGCCCGGCCGGATTGGTCCTTCGACGGAGCGGACGAAGTAGATCCGCAGAAGAACCTGATCAAAGGCAGAGGGGGCGCGATGTTCGCCGAGAAGCTCGTTATCAAGAGCTCCCCCGAGAACTACATCCTTGTCGATTCCTCCAAGTTCGTATCCTTTCTCGGAGAGAAATTCGCGGCGCCGATTGAGGTGGACCCGAGAGCGGTCAACTTGGTCGAGACGGAATTGCTGAAGCTTGGAGCGAACGAGATCACCCTGAGATTGGCGAAGTCCAAGGACGGTCCGGTTATTACGGAAGCGGGCAATTTGATTCTCGACGTGCGCTTCAATAAAATCACCTCGGAATACGAGAAGGAAGTCAAATCCATCCCAGGAGTCATCGAATCGGGTCTGTTTATTAACTATCAGGTCGAGATTCTAACGACCTAGTCAAGGTGATTATTGAAAAAGCTATCTCCGACCATAATAGGGCGGAGGATAGCTTTTTTGCATCGACGAAGGCCTAAAGACGGGATGGGACACCTATGAACGACAAAATCGTAATGCCCGTTTGGGCGGTCGGCTTGTTCATCGTCGTCATGAACACGACAATGTTCAACGTATCGATTCCAAGCATTATTCATGATCTGAGAATTACGGAGGATTTGGGCGCATGGATCATCTCCAGTTACTCAATCGGATACGCCCTGTCTACGGTCGTCTATAGCAGGCTCTCCGATATCGTATCCATTCGCAGATTGCTCGCGATCGGCCTGCTCGTCCTGGGGCTTTCCTCGGTCGTCGGCTTCTTCGCCCACGACTTTCGGGCGTTGCTGGCCGCGAGGATCCTGCAGTCGGCAGGCGCCGGGGCGATGGCCGGCTTGGGCTTGGTGCTGGCCAGCCGTTACGTTCCCGCCGAAAGACGGGGCAGGGCCATCGCCATGATCTCCGCGGGCAGCGCGATGGCTTTCGGGCTGGGGCCGATTATCGGCGGCTTGATCAGCGAATACTTCGGCTGGAACGGATTGTTCGCGATTACCTGTCTGGTGCTGGCGATTCTGCCGGTGCTTCTGAGACTGCTCCCTCGCGAGAAGCCGCGAGCCGGACGATTCGATGTCGCGGGTGCCCTGCTCACGATCGTAAACGCGGCGTCGCTGCTCCTCGCCGTAACCCAACAATCCCTTGTTTGGTTCGGGATAAGCATCTTATCCTTCCTTGCGCATTTCTGGTATGTGCGGAAAGCCAAAGAAACCTTCATCAATCCCGCATTGCTGAAAGTTCCGGGATACCGAAAGCTTCTGTTTATCGGTTTTTGCGCGTTGGTCGTGAACCTTGGCAATCTGTTCCTCATGCCTCTAGTGCTTGCCCATCTCTTCGACAAGTCGGCGATGAGCATCGGTTTATTCATAGCGCCGGGCGCTATTCTATCAGCCATTCTTACAAGGTTCGTCGGACGTTGGATCGACAGGTACGGCAATCTTAAGTTCCTATTGATCGGGCATGCGATTCTCGCAGTCGTGCTGGCGTATTATGCGCTGGATCTTGCAGCTTCCCCGGCGGTCATCCTGATCGGGTACCTCTTCTTTTCTCCTGCGCTATCTGCCACGATGTCCTCCTTAAACAACGAGACGTCGCAACGCCTTCCGAAAACCTTAATCGGTTCGGGGATGGGCTTATCGCAGCTGTTTCAGTTTTTCGGAGGATCGATATCCGTTGCCGTTTGCGGATTGCTTCTTGAATACCAAAGCGATCTCCCGATGGTTCAAGCGTATCGTCACGTGTACGAATTGCTGCTAGGCGTGTGCCTGTGTTCCGCGATCATGCTGCTGAGCTACCGCAGAATGCAAGGCTCTAACTCCGCCCGCGCTGCCTTACCTAGCCCGAGTTAGCTAAGTAACTTTAATAACTTCGTTAACTCCGCCTCTGTCGCCGAACCCGAGCCGAGTTAGCCAAGAAACTTCGTTAATTCCGCCTCTGTCGCCGAACCCGAGCCGAGTTAGCAAAGAAACTTCGTTAACTCCGTCTCTGTTGCCGAACCTGAGCCGAGTTAGCTAAATAACTTCGTTAATTCCGCCACCGCCACCGAATCCGGGCCGAGTTAGCAAAGTAACTTCGTTAACTCCACCTCTGTCGCCGAACCCAGGACGAGTTAGCCAAGTAACTTCGTTAATTCCGTCTCTGTCGCCGAACCCGAGCCGAATTGACCAAGAAACTTCGTTAACTCCGCCTCTGTCGCCGAACCCGAGCCGAGTTAGCCAAGAAACTTCGTTAATTCCGCCTCTGTCGCCGAACCTGAGTCGAGTTAGCCAAGTAACTTCGTTAATTCCGCCCCTGCCCCCTAACTCGAGCCGAATTAGCCAAGTAACTTCGTTAACTCCACCTCTGTCGCCGAACCCAGGACGAGTTAGCCAAGTAACTTCGTTAATTCCGCCCCCGCCACCCAAACCGAGCCGAGTTAGCCAAGTAACTTCGTTAATTCCGTCTCTGTCGCCGAACCCGAGCCGAATTGACCAAGAAACTTCGTTAACTCCGCCCCCGCCAACCGGTAGCTTCCCTGACTCCCCCCGGCTTTTCCGGCGCAAACCGCCCTGCACTCAAACAGTCTGTTTACATAGCTTTATTGCATTCCCATCGCGCCATAGACTAAGATGAACTCATGATCACGAGGACAAACAGGATCGAAGGGGTACATTCATGAGCGAGAAAAGGTTCAACGATTATAAATTAAGCGAAGACATCATCCGAGCGCTTGAAGGTCTTGGATATGCGCAACCGACGGACGTGCAGAATCAGGTTATACCGGCGGCGCTGGAGAAGAAAGACCTTACCGTGAAATCCAAGACCGGGAGCGGGAAAACGGCCGCCTTCGGAATTCCTTTATGCGAGATGGTCGAGTGGGAAGAGAATAAGCCGCAAGCGTTGATCTTGACGCCGACCCGCGAGCTTGCCCTGCAAGTGAACGAGGACATTACGAACATCGGAAGATTCAAGCGCATTAAAGCGACTCCGTTGTACGGCAAAGAGTCCTTCTCGAAGCAAACCGCGCAATTAAAGCAGAAGACTCATGTCATAGTAGGGACTCCTGGGCGCGTGATGGATCATATCGAGCGGGGGACGCTGGAGCTCGAGCGCATTCGTTACCTCGTCATCGACGAGGCGGATGAAATGCTCAGTATGGGATTCATAGAGCAAGTGGAGAAGATCGTCCAGAAGCTTCCCAAGAGCAGGGTGACTTTGCTTTTCTCGGCAACGTTACCTAAAGACATAGAGAAACTGTGTCACAAAATCATGAAAAATCCGGTAAACATCGAGATTATGGCGGCACCCGGAACGACGACCTCCCTTATCGACCACTCCTTGATTCAGGTGAAGGAGGGAGACAAACCCAAGCTGCTTCAGGATCTCCTCGTGGTCGAGAATCCGGATAGCTGCATCATTTTCGGAAGAACCCAAGAACAGGTGGACAAGGTGTATAAGCAGTTGGACGAGCTCGGCTTCAGGTGCGGCAAGATCCACGGCGGTATGGAGCAAGAGGATCGCTTCAAGGTTATGAACGAGTTCCGCAAAGGGGCGTTTCGTTACCTCGTCGCGACGGACGTGGCGGCCAGAGGGATCGATATCGATAGCATCTCGCACGTCATCAACTACGATCTTCCCCAAGATTCCGAAGGTTACGTGCACCGGACGGGAAGAACGGGACGGGCTGGCAATGCCGGGAAAGCCATCAGCTTCGCGACTCCGAACGAAGACAAGTTCCTGGCGAATATCGAAGGCTACATCGGGTTCGAAATCCGCAGAAGGAAGATGCCTTCCAAGGATGAAGTATCGCTTAGGCAAGCGGCGTTCGAGAAGAAACTGAGCGTTCAGCCCACGATTAAGAAAGATAAGAACGAGCAATTGAACAAGGGCATCATGAAGCTGTGCTTCAACGGAGGCAAGAAAAAGAAGCTCCGCGCGGTGGATTTCGTGGGAACCCTTGCCCGGATCGAAGGGGTATCGGCGGAGGATATCGGAATCATCACGATACAGGACAACGTAACCTTCATCGATATCTTGAACGGCAAAGGACCGCGTATTATCGAAGTCATGACGAATACTACGGTCAAAGGGAAGCAGCTGAAAGTTCGCGAGGCCAAAGAAGCTAACTAAATCAATTGAAATGTATTGCACCTCCGACTACCATCGTCGGGGGTGTTTGCGTTTTCGTGGCGGCAATGGGTAATTATCGGAAAAAGGGGGATGTTAAAACACATAAAAGCAAAGGGGGTACAACGATGAAACGTATAGTATTGTTAGGGATATCGATTATGTGGGCGCTGTTCCTGGTGTCGGGTTGCGGGAAAGACGATCGGGACCGGGATGCTTCTCAAATGAAGGCAAAGGCAGTGAAACCCTTCAATGTAAGCTCCGTCGACACGGAACTGCCATCCAACAAACACGTCGTGCAAAACCAAGAATCCTTAAAGGATATCGCCGAGCGATATCATGTCAATTTGGATGATTTGCTGGCCCAGAATCCGGGTCTCGCGCAAGACGGAAGCGGAAGCGCGGCTCCGAACACGCAAACGAACGTGCCGCAGGAGTCGCTGGAGTCTCCGATTAATCAAGGTCAAACGGTTACTATTCCAGAGAACGAGAGCTTGACGGGGTACGAGGAACAAGTGCTCGCGTTGACGAATAAAGAAAGACAGAAAGCGGGGCTATCGTCATGCGCGGGCAGCGATTCCAACTTGAACCGGTCCGCGCGAGCCAAATCCGAGGATATGGCGGCCAATAATTACTTCTCGCATGATTCCCCGACTTATGGAGATCCGTTCGCGATGATGCGGAATTTCGGCGTGCAATATCAATCCGCGGGCGAGAACATCGCTATGGGTCAGCCTACTCCGCAAGAGGTCGTGACCGCATGGATGAATTCCGAAGGTCATCGCAAGAACATCTTGAACGGTGCTTTCACGCACCTCGGCGTTGGCTACGTCCTCAAGGACGGCAAAGCCTACTGGACGCAGCAGTTTATAGGCAAATCGTAGATCCAAGGTGGCGAATAAGGTCTGCGGGATCGCGGAAATCAGCGGTCCCGTAGACTTTTTTTAATGAGACGGCATAGTCAGCGGTACAGCCACATGCGGCCCGGAACATAGCCCATGGCCTTCACTCCCCGATGATGGCCATGAAATGCCGGGCGCTCTTGGAGAGATAACGATCCTTGAGCCATACGATGCCGACCTCGCTTTGAAATTCGGCGCCGGAGATGGACATTTGCCTAATGTTCGGAGACGCGAAAGAAGACATGACGGACTTCGGAAGAATCGAGACTCCTAATCCATTGGCCACAAGCGAGACGGTTATGGCTACGCTGGAGCACTCGCTAAGAATACGCGGCTCCAAGCCGTGCTGCTTGAACTCTTGGAAGATTTGGTTATGCATGCCCGTCGTTCGATCCGTCTTCAGCGTAAGAAAGGGAAAGCGGACGAGCTCCTGCAAGGACATCGATTGTCGATCGTCATCCGGACACCATTCGGCGGGAACTACGGCGACGAAAGGATCCGAGGGCAAAGGCAGAACCGAATAATGCTGCGATTGGAAGTCCGATTGGAACGGAAGACGCGACACGATGAGCTCGATGTCCCGGCTCTCGAGCAGCTCGCCGAGCAGAAAATGGTCGCCTTCTTGGATTTTGAATGTGACTAAAGGATATTTCTCCGAGAATCGGCGTATGGTCGGCGGCAATAAGGAAATACAGGAAACGACGGCTCCGACGGACAAGACGCCTTGCACGCCCTCCCCAAGCTCCTGGACGAAGGAGAGCGTCTCGTCGAATTGGTTCGTTAGAGCGATCGCGCGTTCTCGAAGCCATTCCCCGGCTTGAGTCAGTTGCAGCCGCTTTCCGTTTCGATCGAACAGGACGACTCCCAGCTCTTGCTCCATGAGCTTTAATTGGCGGCTTAACGGAGGTTGCTCCATGTTCAGTTGCTTAGCCGCGCGAGTAATTTGCCCTTCATTGGCGATAGCGATAAAATAACGGAGTTGCCGCATATCCATAGAGACTTCCTCCTACTCTTCCATACTCATAAGGTATGGATAACCGACAAAACAGATATTATCAATATACTTAACGCTCTGCTATCATTCAACTATAACCGTTACGGGTAAGGAGAAGATGTTCGAATGAGCCTCAAGATTAAAGTGGAGAGAACGTCCGCTCCCAAGCAGAAGCCGGCGACCTCGCAGCTGGGCTTCGGCAAATATTTTACGGATCACATGTTCATGATGGATTACGATACGGGAGAAGGCTGGCACCATCCGAGAATCATTCCTTACCAATCGATTCCGATGGACCCCGCTGCCAAAGTGTTCCACTACGGTCAGACGGTTTTCGAAGGAATGAAGGCATACAAAACTCCGGACGGCAGAGTGCTTATGTTCCGTCCCTATAAGAATCTGCAAAGGCTTAACCGCTCCAATACCCGCTTAAGCATTCCTTCGTTGGACGAAGGGCTGATTATGGAAGCATTGAAGCAGCTAATCAAGATTGACGAGGATTGGATTCCGAACGAACTGGGAACCTCGCTGTATATTCGCCCGTTCGTGATCTCTACGCAACCTACGTTAGGCGTGTCTCCATCGGAGAAGTATCATTTCATGATCATTCTGTCGCCGGTAGGCTCGTATTACGAGGAGGGTATCAATCCGGTCAGCATTTACGTGGAATCCGAGTACGTCCGGGCCGTCGCCGGCGGAGTAGGGAACGCGAAAACCGGCGGCAATTACGCGGCTGGTCTCAAGGCGCAGCAGGAAGCTACGGAGAAAGGTTACTCTCAAGTGCTATGGCTCGATGGCGTGCATCGAAAATACATCGAGGAAGTCGGCAGCATGAACGTATTCTTCAAGATCGGCAACAAGGTGATCACGCCTGCGCTTAACGGAAGCATATTGGATGGAGTCACCAGGGATTCCGTCATTCGCGTGCTAAAGCATTGGAACATCGAGGTCGAGGAGAAGATGATTTCCATCGATGAACTGGTAGAGGCTTATCGGGTCGGCACGTTGGAGGAAGCATTCGGAACGGGCACGGCCGCGGTGATCTCGCCTATCGGGGAACTGAACTGGCAAGGCGACAAGCTGACTCTTAACGGGGGCAGAACCGGACCGATTGCGTCCAAAGTGTACGACTTCATGACCGGCGTGCAAAGAGGAACCGTCGAAGATCCTTTCGGCTGGATAGAGAAAGTATAACCGATTCCGCGCAAACGAAAGAGCCTCCAACCTACTCGTAAGATGTGGGCTGGAGGCTCTTATCTATTCCCCCGGAGGGCTAGAATAGGGTTATTTCCTAAACGTAAAACGCTAATTGCGAGGAATTACGAGTCTAATCTACATTTTTTTACAAGTATTCGACTTTCTCTTGAAAAATCAGAGACTATAAACATATAATAAAGGTACTAATACCTACATGTGTTGATCGCAATGACATTCGTTTAGTCGAAAAGTCTTAATCAACTAAGAACGCACACACGAAAAGGCAAACCTTTTGAAAAAAAGGGACGCAAAGCTATGGGTCTAAGGGACTTCTATCCTATGACTGCCAAGCTACCGAATGGGGCGCTTGAATTAAAGCATCTTCCATTCAGGAGATGTCTTTTTTTTTCGGCTTATTCGAAGGGCAGGCGTCATCTTCTCCTGTCCTGGCATCACGCATGGCGAATGGCTAGGAGTCGTGGTTGAGAGGTGCTTGAAATTGAAAAAATATATTTCCGAGGCAGAAATCAAGAAGCTTATCGACCAGTTGAATATGGACGATATGGACGGCGATCTGTCGAACGGGGACAGCGCGGATTCCGTGCTCAAGGACCTCGATCTCGGGGCTGAGCGGCGAGATGGCTCCATTCGGGTAGGGAATCAGCAAATCCATGTCCAGAATCCGGTTAACGGCGGGGATTATGCGGTTATTTATCCGATGAGTCCCTTGCGACTCTTTTTGAACGACAGATTGGTCCACCACGAGTCGAAGATAACCGCGGAGGATCGTATAACCTGGGAGGTCGAGGAGTTTCCCTTATTCGAGATCACCATTTCCGAAGACAAGCTGTTCGTTTACATGCATCTTCACGCGCTTGAACGATATCCGTTCAAGCTGATTGACGCGGGACCGGCCACTCACTTAATCGTCAGGGCGGAGGAAGATAAGACTATCGTTCTGAAAACCGTTCAGTTGGGAGACGTCGTATCGAAGCTCGAGCAGATGTCCATTAAGACCCGGTACGAATTCGCGGCTATTCAGCAAGAGCTCCTAACACCTACGTATGAACCGATCGTAGTCGCCAGGGGGAAAGAGCCGATACCGGGTACGGACGCGAGCTTAGAGGTTTACTTTTCCCAACAAGTGAAGAGCGAGTTTTTCGAGGTGGACGGCGCGGTCGACTTTCGGAATCACCTGCGCATACCCACGGTTAAGAAGGGTGAGGTCATGGCGAGGAAATATCCGCCGATCGACGGAGTCGTCGGATACGACGTGCTTGGCAGCGTTTCGTTGCCGGTTCCTCCCAAGGATATGTTCATCGTCGCGAAGTCCAACGTCGAGCTGACGCCGGACGGGACGATTATTTCGCAAGTGCAGGGAAGGCCGAGAATAACGGGGGGGAAAATTAAGACCTTCGATGTTTCGACCGCGTATATCGTTACGGGGAACGTCGATATCGAGACGGGCAACATCGTTTTCTCGGGGGACGTCATCGTCCATGGAGACGTAACGGATAACATGATCATTGAATCCTTAGGCAATGTGTACGTATACGGGAATACCTTTAACTCAACCATTACGGCCACCGGAAGTATCAACGTCAGAGGCAACGTCATCGCAAGCAAGCTTTACTCCGGCTATTTCGGCGTGTTGTTTAACCGGCTATACCATACTTCCAAATTATTGTGCGATTACATAGAGAAGTTACTGGTAGCGTCCAAGATGCTGGTAGAAGCTCTGGAAGCAAAGAGGCAACCCGTAAAATACGGACAGATCGTAATGCTGCTGCTAGAAACCAAGATGAAGGAAATACCGGCTACCATCAAGGAGCTCCAGAACGTCATCTCGAATATCCAGCACATCAAGCAAGAAGAGTACGAGAAGCTGAGGGAAAAGGCGGCGATCTTCGCGCATCCCCAGAAGCTTCTGGAAACCGGAACTTACGGCTTCGTGCAGAGCTTTCTCGCCCTTCTTCAGGACACGCATAACGAAGTGGCCAGGATGCAAGAGGAGAAGGTCGAGATTAGCATCAACCAATGCCAGAACAGCGAGTTGAAGTCCAACGGGGACATCGTGATAAATCGGGACGGAGTGCTGCTCTGCGATTTGTTGTCCGCCGGGAATATCATTTTCCAATCCGCCAATTCCGTATGCAGAGGCTCGCAGCTGGAAGCGGGAGACAGCATTTTCGCCAAGACGATAGGCGGGCAAACGGGTGCCAACTCCATTCTTAAGGCTAAGCGCAAAATAAGGGTCGTGAAGATGTACGCCGGTAGAGTCTGCATTGGAAAGTATTGCAAGGATATTTTCGAGCCCGTCCATAACGCGACTTTCGATATTCAATCTCTGAAGAAGAACCCATAAGCGATCATGGGATGTCGATAAGGGAAGTAGTGGTGAGAATGAATGATGGATAAGGGTCAGCACCTGTTGCTGGATTCCTTCATGGGAAAGAGACTCAACAAGAACATTTATAACAAAATGGGAACGTTGGTCGTTCCGAAAGCAAGAATGCTGACGAAGAAAGATATCATCCTGATGAAATCGCAGCAAGTTATTCTTTCGGAAGAAGACTTCGAGCCCTTCTCGATCGATCGCGTAGTAGACTCCGCGATCGGCGAGGTCAAGGAATTATTCGACCATGCCAGAAATCTGGATCAAATCCCTTTTGCCGTCGTTCGCGATAAGATCGTTCCCATGATCATGCTCATTAGTAACCATCCGAACCTGAATCAGATTCTCAACTATTTGGAGATGCACGACGAGTACGTATATAAGCACAGCATCGGCGTCGCGGTTTTGTCCAAGCTGATCGGCAAAGCCCGCGGGTTCGACGAGAATCGGTTGCTGGAGTTGACTACCGCCGGATTCTTGCACGACATTGGCAAAGCTAAGCTCCCGGAGGCGATTTTGAATAAGCCGGGGAAGCTAACGGCAGAGGAATATGCGCTCGTCAAGGAACACACGGTCCTTGGGTACGAGATCTTGAAGAAGTCATTAGGCATTCCGGAGAGATACGCATACGTGGCGTTACAGCATCATGAACGCGAGGACGGGAGCGGTTATCCATTCGGATCAAACGGAGGAGACATTGATATATTCAGCAAGATCGTAGCCGTGGCCGACGTGTTCCACGCGATGGTGTCGCGACGGGTATACAAGAATCCCGTACCTTTCTATAAGGTGCTACAGGAATTATCCAACAATGCTTACGGAGCGCTGGACCCGGCTATTACTCTCAGTTTTCTGAAAAGGATCATGGACTTGCTGATCGGCAATACGGTGATCTTGTCGGACGGCAGGGAAGGGAAGATCGTACTCGTTACCGAACAAGATCCCGTGCATCCCTTCATCGAGATTAATGGTTGCTACGTCGATCTTAGCAAAGAGCACGATGTGCATATGGAAGGGATATTGAGATAGCGGGATCTTCCCCGCAATAATGCTATTCGACAAAAAGAGGCCGTCCATAAGGTTACTTATGGACGGCCTCTTTTTGTCGACTGAACCATTCAATAATCAGCCTTTGACGGCACCGGCGACGACGCCTTTGACGATAAACTTCTGCAGGAAGATAAACACGATGATGGAAGGCAACACGGCCATAACCATCGCGGTCATCGCATACTGCCAATCCGACGTGTATTGACCGACGAATGTGTAAGCGGCCAGGGTCAGCGTCTTCGTGGAAGGAGAGCCGTTAACCATCAGGAGCGGAAGCAGGAAGTCGTTCCAGATCCACATCACGTCGATGATGACGATCGTGGCGGTAACCGATTTAAGCAACGGGAAGATGACCCGGAAGAACAGGCCGAATCCCGAGGCTCCGTCGATCGTCGCGCTTTCGTCGATCTCCCTTGGAATTCCTTTCACGAAGCCATGGTAGATGAACACCGCCAAAGGAGCGCCGAAGCCCCAGTAAAGTACGCCGAGTCCCCAAGTGCTATTCGTGAGATGAATATCCTTAGCCAGTTGAAGCACGGTCAGCATGATGGACTGGAACGGAATCAGCATCGGCAAGATACAGAGAATATAGATCAAGCCGCTGAAGCGGGATTTCGTTCTGGACAGCTTGTAGGCCGCAATGGACGACACGAGCACGATGCCGGCAAGTCCCACGACGGTAATGATGAAGTTGTTAAGAAATAGCCGCGGGTAATTAATGAACGACCACACGTACGAATAGTTCCCGAAGGCCAAGTGCGTCGGTAACGCAACTACGTCGCTTAACACTTCTCCGAAGGTTTTGAACGAGTTAATGATCGCCAGGAAGAGAGGGTAGAGAAAGAGTAACGAAAGAAGGACCATCAACACTTCGAGGACGATTCTTCCCGCTCTGCTGCGGTTCTTCATTACGCATCAACCTCCCTGCTCTTAAAGATCGTGAGCTGCAGCAAAGTAATAATCAAGACGGCGACGAAGAGAATAAGCGCCTTGGCCGTACCGTATCCGTACAGGTTGTTCTGGAAAGTATCCCTATAGATGTCGTAGGCGATACTGTACGTCGTTCCGCCCGGCCCCCCTCCCGTTAGGGAAAGGATAACGTCGAACACCTTAATGGAATTCGTCAAAGCCATGAATACGGATATCGTAATCGATGGAGCTAGCAACGGCAGCGTTATGCTGAAGAATTTCCGCATCGGACCGGCGCCGTCGACGGTTGCCGCTTCCTTCAGGTCCTCGGGAATCGATTGCAAGCCTGCGATGTAAATGACCATGTAGAATCCGATGGACTGCCAGATGGAGACCGCGACGATGGAGATAAACGCCAAACCGGGCTCTCCGAGCCAGCTTAGCTTGAATATAGACCATCCGGTCGAGTCGCCCAGCGATTCGAAGCCTTGCATGAAGATGAACTTCCAGATGAATCCGACGATAACGAGGCTTAGGATATAAGGAATAAAGAACGCGGTCCTGAGCCAAGTCGTGCTTTTGAGCTTCATGTCCAGAATAACGGCGAGCCCGATCGCCAGCACGTTGATGATGACAATGTACAGAACGGCGTATTTGATCGTAAACCAGGACGCATTGGCGAAGTTTGAGTCGCCCGAGAATATATCCTTGAAATTGTCCAATCCGATAAATTTCGGGTGCTTGGATATCCCGTTCCACTTGGTCATCGAGTAGCGGATCGTCATGGCGAACGGGATGTAGAAAGCCACCGCGATGCAGATGAGAACCGGTAAAGTGAAGATGCCGAACTCCAGCTTCTCGCTCCATTTTCTTCCTAAGGACTTGAACATGATAACACCTCTCCTTGCCGCAATTCGCGTATTTGCCGTGAAGCTGCGATATGACACAGCTATTTCGTTTGGACTATAATGTGTATTATAAAGTAGCCCGATACCCGCAAAAATGGATTTATGAAATCATTTAGGGGTAAAAAGGTGAACGGAAACGGATGTCAGCGGAGGACTATGGAGAACCCGATCAAGCGAGTAACCAAAGCGATTGTATCCCTGTACGACCGGGTATCCCGGAGGCTCGTCAACAAGCTGATCTTGTTGTTCACGTCGATCGTTATTCTTGTCGTAACGGCTTTGACGGTTATTTCATACCAGATGCTGCAGAAGGAGTCCGTCAACAACAGCATTGCCAGCACCACGAACAATCTCCTGTTGGTGAATAAGAATTTGGAGAATTATTTGGACGGAATCGAGCAGCTTTCCCTTCCCCAGATTCGTTACGACGAGTTCACGAATGCTATTCATCGCGAAGAGAAGGACTATGCCTCGAGGTTGTACCTGGAGGATTATTTGCGTAGCCTGTATTATTCCCGTAATGACTTGGAAACCATTTATCTTTATCTGATCGATCAGCAAAAATTTTATTCCATTACCAAGGAAAATTATAATATCACGGTTCGAACGGGGATCGCCGAGCAAGTTCAGGAGATGCCTTGGTACAAACGAACCGTGGACGATTCGCTTAATCGCGTGTTTCAATCTTTCGCTTCTTCTCCGATCGAGACGGGTTATCCCGGTCAGGCTGCCGAGAACAGCTTCATGGCTTATCATCGGGTTCTTCGGACGATCGCCTCCCGGAAGCCCGAGGCCGTCCTTTCCTTTTACTTCAACTCGTCCGCCAAGGATGCCATCATGAAAGACATTCCTTTCAACGAAGGACAGCACGTTATGTTCCTAAGCCCGGACAAAGAGCCGTTCTATTCGGACGACCCGTCATTCCTTAAAGAAGCCGAAGGTTTAGGACTGATCGATGAACTTCCCGGAAGCGCAGGAGGCCGAGTAACTTGGACGGTCGACGACCGGAAGTACCTCGTCGTGTACGACGTGGGGGAAAAAGCAGGGTGGAAGCTCGTCAAGCCCATTCCGTACTCGCAATTGAACGAGACAGCGACGATGACGCGGAACTGGGGCTACTTTATCGGGTTTCTCTTTCTGCTGCTGTCGGTTATTCTCGTGACGCTCACCTCTAACGCGATTACGAGGCCGTTGAAGAATCTTGCCCATCAGATGGGACGTTTCAGCTCGGGAGACTTCGATGCCGAAACGGACGTGAAGGGACGAGACGAGCTGGCGTACTTATCCCGGCACTTCAACCAAATGGTCAAGAGAACGAACGAATTGATCAACGAGCGGTACAAAATGAAGCTGGTGGAGAAAAACGCGATCCTAAAGGCCTTGGAGGCCGAGATCAATCCGCACTTTCTATATAACGCGCTTCAGGCTATCTCGACGAAAGCGCTGAAGAACGACCGCTTCGATATCGCGGATATGGTCGATGCTTTAGCCATGACTTTAAGATATTGCATAAGCGGCAAGGACATCGTTTTCGCTAAGGAAGAGCTGAAGCACATCGAACGGTACATGGCTCTGCAGAAGGCACGTTTCGGGTATCGGCTTCAAGTGAAATACGATTGGGAGCAATCGCTAATGGAACTGGAAATTCCGAAGCTATCCATTCAGACTCTGGTCGAGAATGCGATCGAGCACGGACTGGAGAAAGTATCGAGTACCGTGACCATTTCCGTCAAAGCGCATCTGACTTCAAGCCATGTCGTCATTTCCGTACAAGACGACGGCCCAGGCTTCGAGACCGGCAAGCTAGAGGAAATCGTTCGCACCTTTCAGAGCGAATGGGAAGACCGCGACCACGAGAACGAGAGCATAGGGTTGGTTAATTTGAATACGCGACTAAAGCTGTTGTACGGGGAAGAGGCGGAGCTGGCCATCCGCACGGACGACAAGGGAACGGAAATGGAAATGCGGTTACCGCGGGGGAGTGGCAGCTATGTATAACGTTCTGATCGTCGACGACGAAGAGCCCTTGCGCGAAGCCATACGCATCTTGGGAGATTGGACCGGATTGGGAGTAGGGAAAGTACTGGAGGCGACGGATGGTCAAATGTGCTTGACCGTTCTGGCGGAAAACAAGGTGGATGTCGTTATCGTCGATATGAAGATGCCCGTGTTGAACGGCGTCGAGCTTCTGCGGATCCTTGAACGGGATCATCCCGATTTACTGACGATCGTCATAAGCGGGTATAACGATTTCGAATATACGAGACAAGCCATTCACTCCAAGGTCGTGGATTATCTGTTAAAGCCGGTCAACCGCGCCGACCTGAACCAGGCGCTGGATAAGGCGTTTAATCTCATCGCTGCCAAACGCCTGGTGGATAACGATTTCATCAACAAAAACATAACGCTTAATATGTCTTTGCCTAAGCTGAAGGAAAAGATCTATTTGTCTATTATCGAGCGAAGCACGAAAAATCAACTAAGCGAAGCCATGATGCCGTTAATCGGGGCGGACGACAAAGAGAACCGGTTCGCGGTCATTGTGTTGCGTATCCTTAACCTCGAAGAGATCGGCAGGCGTCGGTTCCATGACGACGTGGACTTGCTTCATTTCGCGGTGGCCAACGTCATCAATGAAATCGCCGGCGACCATTTCCATTGCTTCAGCTTTCCGAATCCGAGAAGGGAGCGGGAGCTGATCACCGTCGTCACGATGAAAGGCGGATACAAGGAGGACATGGCTTACCGATCGATTCATCAGATGAATAAGGTCGCATCGACCTTGAACATGCTGTTCGGGGCCTTAATTCTGGTTGGAATCGGCGACATACGAAACGAGGTAATGGGAATATCGGGTTCCTACGAGTCGGCCAAGGCCGCGATCAAAGGCATCGATCTGCTGAAGCTGCACGGCTCGGTCGTGGTCGACGGCTCCGAGAAAAGCTTAAATGCGGACAATCATTCATGGGTGGGGCGAATTCCCATGATTCGAAGCGCTTTGGAAAGCGGAAATCTCCAACATGCTAGAAGCATCATATCCGACTACTCGAAAAAGTGGGGCTCTTCCGAGAGCTTCCGTATCGGCGAAGCAGACCGGACCCTTCATGATTTCGTTACGTTAATGAACGATATGGCAATGGATTTAAAGGCAAACCCCGAACGATTGCCCTTGACCGGCGAGAACGCGCTTCGAGAGATCGGAATCCTTACCGATTACACGACCTTCGGGCAATACGAGGAGCTGTTTCTTCGCTTGCTCGACTATTACGGCGAAGAGATTCGCAGGTCCCAAACGGCGAATAGACCGTTCGAGGTGGGAGATATTAAAGCGTATATCGACGATTACTATTACGAGGACATCAAAATATCGATGTTCACGGAGAAGTATTACTTAAGCAGGGAATACTTGATGAGGCTGTTCAAGCAGCAATTCGGATTCGGAATTCACGAATACGTGCAGAAGGTCCGAATGGACAAGGCTAAAGTTCTTCTGGATGACCCGGCCCTGAAGATTCAGGATATCTCTTCGATGCTCGGGTTCAAGGACAAAAATTACTTCAGCAAGGCGTTCCGGACTTATTACTCCGTCTCACCGTCCGAGTACCGGGAAAATCCCAAGAACGGTTAAAAAGCGCACAAACGGATCCCGCCGCTTTTTTACCCTTAACATTTCACTTATGTACATTCTTATCTTGCCGTCGATTCTTTAGAATGATCATCGTAGACGAATATTCAACTTACGAAACGGGGGCAATACCATGTTAAAAAGATTTGGGGCACTTTCCATTAGCTTGGTTCTGATGATTGGAATACTTGCCGCATGCGGTAGCAACAGCGATAACGCCGGCAACGGAAATGCCAGTCCGTCCGGAACGTCCGCGGCATCGGGCGAAGGCGATTCCTCGAAGCCGGTTACGATCAACATGTTCACCGCCTCGCCGGAATACACGGAAGCGTTCAATGCATACATCGCCGAATACAAGAAGGTTAAACCGAACGTTACGATCAACCTGGAAATCATGCAGGCGGATTACAACACGATTCTGAAATCCAAAATCGCTGCGGGTAGCACTCCTGACGTATTCCAAACGACGGCAGGCGGAGATATCGATACATTCGCCGAATACAGCGCGGATTTGACAGGCGAACCGCTTGCCGCAGCGATGACCGATGCCGTTCGTTCGAACATGAGCTCCACCGACGGCAAGGTGCTTGGCCTACCGGTTAAAGGAAACCTGTTCGTAATGATGTACAACAAGAAATTGCTTGCGGATGCGGGCATCGCGACTCCTCCGAAAACGACGGCGGAAATGGCGGACGCGGTAGCGAAGCTGGAAGCGAAAGGAATCACTCCATTCGCCAATGCTTATAAAGAATGGTGGGTATGGAAGCATATCGCTCAGCATTTCGTCGATGCGGCGGCTCAAGACGCCAACATTACTCCTAAAGAATTGGTCGATCAATTCATCGCGGGCGATACGACGTTCAAAGATCATCCCGTGTTGTACAATAACTTCTTCGACTTTATCGATCTAACCGTTAAACACGGTACGGACAAACCTCTGGAAAGAGACAGCAATGCGGAAGTCAGCGACTTCGCTTCCGGCAAAGCGGCTTTCATGACGGGTAAAGGCGCTTGGGACGAAGAAGCGATTAAGAAAATCAACCCCGATTTCCAATTGGGAATCATGGGTTATCCGGTTAGCGACAAAGCCGATCAATCGCTCATCATTACGGGTGCGGATCAAGCGCTTCGCATTAACAAGGATTCCAAGGTTGCCAAGGAAACGGTTGAATTCTTCAACTGGTTGTATACTTCCGACTACGGTAAATCTTGGTTCTCCAACGTAGCTAAGGTTATTCCTCCGATCAAAGACGCTCCGATGCCGAACCTTGACATGCCGAAGCAAATGGAGGAAATTCTGAAAACGGAAAAGTCCGGAGATCTTTCGGTTAACTATTCCCTCGACACTTTCCACCAGAAATTCGGCGAGTTGATGCAGTCCTATATCGGCGGCAGCAAATCGAAGGATCAAGCGGTCGATGAAATTCAGAAAGCTTGGATTCAATTCGGTTCCGCGCAATAAGCTACGCCATCGCTTCGAAGATGCTTTAGGGACGATAGAGCCTCCAAAACCACCTTACTAGTGGGGTTGGAGGCTCTCGTTATTTACCAATACCGAGCTGAAAGGCGGAATTCATACATGAGTAAACGTATTAACGTGGCAGAAAACGGGCTTCATTTGGTTTTCGAAGTAACGGAGGGCGGCGACGTAAGGCTGCTTCATTTCGGGACGGGGCCTCTTCGTGGCGAAACGATCAAGGATGGACAATTGCCGGGCTTTCGGCTGATGGAGCTTCAATTAACGGGGGAGGATCGGGCCGAATATCACGGGCGGACGCATAGGGCCTCTTATCCGGGTCTTCGAATGGCGTACGAAGGGCATACCGATTTTGTTAACGACTTAGGCCGAAAGCTTGAGATCGGACTGAAAGATCCGGTTACGGGATTACTGGCGGTTCAGCATTTTCAGTTTTACAACGGAATTCAAACCGTTCGCAGCTGGTCCGTTCTGAAGAACGCGGGAGATTCGACGGTCGGAGTGGAGTATGTATCATCTTTCGCGTTAACCGGATTGGACAAGGAGGGCGACCAAGACCGCGACGTGAAAATGGAGCTGTCGATCGCCCATAACGGCTGGCAAAGCGAGCTGCAATGGAGAACGTACAAGCTGCCCGAATTGGGCATGTCCCACGTCATCGATCGGGGATCCAAGCGAGTATCCTACAGCAATACGGGATCGTGGTCGGCCGCCGAGCATATTCCGATGGCGGTGCTCGAGAATAAGGAAGCGGGAACGAGCCTGTTCTGGCAAATCGAGCACAACGGCTCCTGGCATTGGGAGATCATCGAGCAGGTCGATTTATTGACCGTATTGATCAGCGGGCCGACGGAGCACGACAACCATTGGTGGAAAAGGCTGCAGCCGGGAGAAGAGTTCGTCTCCGTTCCGGTCGCTGTCGGAGCGGTACAAGGAGGCTTCGAACAGGCGATCGCGGATCTAACAGCATATCGTAGAAGAATCCGCCGGGAAAATGAAGACAACAGCAAGCTGCGGGTCATATTCAACGATTATATGAACTGTCTCTGGGGAGATCCGACGACGGCGAAGCTTCTTCCTCTGATCGATGCCGCGGCGGATGTGGGCTGCGAATATTTCTGCATAGACGCGGGCTGGTACGCTCCGGGCGAATGGTGGGACGGCGTCGGCGAATGGTTGCCTTCGGCGGAAAGATTTCCGGAAGGAATCAAATACGTGCTCGATTACATTCGCGGCAAAGGGATGATTCCTGGACTATGGCTGGAGCTCGAAGTCATGGGGATCAATAGCAAGAAGCTTGCGGATACCGATAACGGCTGGTTCTTCATGCGACATGGGGAACGGGTGAAGGATCGGAGCCGATACCAGCTGGATTATCGCAATCCCGCCGTTATCGCGCACGCGAACGAAGTGATTCGAAGGTTGGTGGAGGATTACGGCGTAGGCTACATTAAGATGGATTACAACATTAATGGCGGCATCGGCACGGAGACCGGAGCGGACAGCTTCGGAGACGGACTGCTGCAGCATAATCGCGCCTACCTGGGCTGGCTCGACGCGATATTCGAGCGTTACCCGGATTTGGTTATCGAGAATTGCTCGAGCGGGGGCATGCGGATGGATTACGCGATGCTCAGCCGGCACAGCATTCAATCTACGAGCGACCAAGAGGACTACGTGAATTACGCGGCCATCGCAGCGAGCTCTCCGGCTGCGCTAACGCCGGAGCAATCCGCGATCTGGTCTTACCCCTTGAGGGAAGGGGACGACGAGGAGGTCGTGTTCAACATGGTGAACGCGCTTCTGCTTCGGGTTCACCAAAGCGGCCATCTAGCGGAATTGAGCCCGCGGCGCAGGGAATTGGTCAAGGAAGCGCTGGATTATTATAAAACGATTCGGACTGATATTCCCGAAGCCGTACCTTTCTGGCCGATCGGGTTGCCGACGCAACAAGCGGACTGGATCAGCTTCGGGCTGCGCCGGGATAACCGGATATACTTGGCTGTGTGGAGAATCGCCGGCGAAACGTCGGAAATCAAGCTTCCGCTAGGGGGGTTGGTCAATCAAGAGTTAGACGTTAAACGCGCCTACCCGCACGAGAACGATAGCGAGGTTAGCTGGCATTCCGAGGAAGGTTATCTCGCCGTTCGAATGCCTAAGATCAGAACGGCGCGGCTGTTCGAGTTAAGTGTTCAGAAGATCTAAATGTGTAACCACCAAATCCCGGCGCATTCGGGCAAGCGCACGAGATTTTGTTCGACGACCCGGTCCGCGAGCTCGTCTCCGAAGAAGAAGCGGGTTAGCCGCTCGGCTTGTCCGATGCTCTCGAACTCGTAGTCGGCGCGGATCCAACGAAAAGAGAAGCCATACTTGTCTACTAAGGCAGCATAGTAGGGTAACAAGAAATCCGGAGGGTTAGGAGTCTCGAAGCCGGTGCCCATCGTCTCGAGTATGACAACCGTTCCGCCGGGGCGTAGAATGCGTTTGATCTCTCGAATGACCTCGTCCAGGTTGTGCTCCCATTCGGGAATGTTCTTGTTTGTTAAGTAGCAGATACTCCAGCCGGAGACGACGACATCCGCGCTTCGGTCCGGCAGAGGGAGTTTGCGGTGATCGGACACTTGAGTGGACCCATTGCGCAATCCGGCGACGCTTAACCGTTCTGCCGTGATTTCCAGCATGGCGGCGGAGGCATCGAGCGCGATAATGGAGAGGGATTCCGGGGCGAATACCATCGTTAGCCTACCCGTCCCAGCTCCCAAATCCACGATATCCAGTCCTTTTATTGGCCTGATTTCCTCGATGACTGTTTTTAAGTCCGGTTGTTTAGCGATTAATTCATGATATTGGGCTGCTTCTTGTCTATATACTTTCTCGTGATCAGGCATGCTGCCGACCCTCCTTATTGGCGTTGACGATATGGAGCAAGTCGTTAATTTGAATGGTTTCCACCCGATACCCGTTAACTTCGAACCAGCGGACCAACGTTCGGAGTTCCGGGTAGTGGGGATTATCGCTAGCGCTTCCGCTTCGAGCATCCGAATTTATTAAAGCCGCTATGCTGATTCGTCCGTTAGGCTTGGACACCCTGCGAATTTCTTCTAACGCAAGGAGCTGTTGGTCGGAGTTCAGATGGTGAAAGGCGAAGCTCGACGCGACGAAGTCGAATTGCTCTTCGAGGTAGGGCAAGGCCAGGAAATTGCCGATTCTCGTTTCCAGCGCGGGAAGCTTCCGTCGGCATTGCCGAAGCATTTCTTTGGATTGGTCGATCCCCGACATCGAGGCTCCCCGCTCCATAAACTTGGCCGCCAAATTTCCGGTTCCGGTGCCGATATCGAGCCCCTTTTCTCCGGCTTGCGGAGATACTGACCGGACGATCAGATCCAACGCATGATCGTAGTCGGCATACGTCCCCGAGTTTGCGGCTACCCGTTCATCGTGCGTAGGCGCTTGCTCATTGTAATTCCACTTGTCCTTCCAATTGCCGCGCTGTTCTCGCAGTTGCTTCGACTCCTCCGCCAACCGAAAAACGTGCCCGAGCGGCAACGTTTTTTTCGTTCCGAGCAATTCGATCATATGATCCGTCGTTTCGATAACTTGCTTAATCTGCAACCACTCCGACATCATGACGGATCTCTGCAGCTCCAGGTAATAACGGAGTTCCTCCGTATTGTCGTCATCGGACTGCTCCAGAGCCGGTCGAATATCCGCGACGGGCATTCCCGCCTCCCTAAGAGAAATAATGGTCTGAAGTCGCCAGATATCTTTCTCCGAGAATGACCGGTAGAGGTTACCCGGCTCTTTGGCAGGAGAGATCAACCCTTTCTCCTCGTAGAAGCGTATCGAACGCGGCGAGATTTTGAGCCTCTTCGCGACCTCATTGATTTTCATGTTCATCACCTCCGTTTGCTTATTGTAAACCTTCACGCAACGTGAATGTAAAGCGGGGAAAAGATAAAACCTTTGAATCTTAGGCGCACAATCAAAAAAACGGCAGCTCGAGTTTTCGCTCGGGTCTGCCGTTTCGATTCAAATATATAGCCTGCAAATTGCGCCGGAGATAGTCACCCATGGGCCCAATGCGCAGAATTAACGAAGAAAGCTCGATAACTCCGGCACCCACGGGCCCAATGCTCAGAATTAACAAAGAAAGCTCGATAACTTCGCCACTCACGGGCCCAATGCTCAGAATTAACAAAGAAAGCTCGATAACTCCGGCACTCGCGGGCCCAATGCTCAGAATTAACAAAGAAAGCTCGATAACTCCGGCACTCGCGGGCTCAATGCGCCGAAATAACGAAGAAAGCTCGTTAACTCCGCCATCCGCAGCTACCCAGCCCACTACCCGCCAGTTGCCCGCCGTCCGCCGTCTCTCTAACTAACCCCGTACAAAGAGCGGTACTCCTCTTCCAGCATAGCCATCATAATCATGTCGTGAAACTCCCCGTTCTGATACAGGGCGTCGCGCTCGACCCCTTCGCGGCGGAAGCCGAGCTTCTCGTACACGTGAATCGCGCGCGGATTGAAAGCATACACGCCCAAGTGGATACGGTGTAACCGTAGCGTTTCGAAACCGTGCCGAAGCATATGAATCATCGCTTGGGTCCCGTATCCTTTGCCTCGATGGGAATTCCCTTGGATGGCAATGCGAATGTTCGCGCTGCGGTTGTCGGAGTCGACCTCGTTCAGCACGACTTCGCCGATCACTTCATCCGTATCCGCAAGCGCGATTACGAAATCCGCCCGATCGTCATTGGGCACGCTAATTTTTCGAATCCATGCCGTTATCTGCTCGGTCGTGAATTCCGCTTGCGAGCCCGTTAACCGACTCATCTCGGGATCCCGCAGGAAAGCAAGGTAAGACTCCAGATCCGACTCCCGCGCATAGCGCAAAACAATGCCGTCTCCCTCGATTCGAGGTGCTCGATTCTTCAAGGTATGCGGGATTACATCGGCAAGACTAGCCACGATCCTAATCATCCCTCTCAGCGGAACATAGCCTAAGCTCTGGTTAATGCGCAGAATGGGAGCATTCGTAGAGTCGTTGTCCGTGCGGATATAGGCCGCGTCGCGTTGCCGGGCAAGGCGGATGGCTTTCAGCTTTAATGCCCGGGCGATTCCGCGTCCGCGGTAATTCCTGCCGACGCCGGTATACTCATGGTACATGCCGTTCGTCGTCTTGTTGTGCAGGACGTTGGTTACCCCTGCGTATTTGTCTCCGGCCACGGCGATGATCACCTGTTCGGGGGCATAACCATCCGCCTGCAGATACCATTTCCGCCATTCGTCGATCACCGGTACTTCGCCGGTAAATCCGGGAATGTCGACAAGCGTCCCCTTATAGAGCTCGTATAGCTTCAGCTCGCCGTCATCGGGTTCATCGGCCAATGTCGAGAACCGCACGCCGTCGCTCGCCAGCCGAGCGAAGAGCTGATCGTCGCCGATGTTCTCGAAGTCTATTTTCCCAAGATCCAGCACCGATTGGTAAGATTGCCGCTCCTCCGTGAATCCTCTGCGCTTGACGAATCCAAGAGAATCCGGACTGTCGTCCCAAATCTCGGCATAGAGCTTCGTCGCTCCAAGACCGGTTCCCCATTCCGCGGCATGCCGGAGCAGAAGCTGACCGACGCCTTGATTACGGTAAGACTCGGCGACAATAAGCGTATTGTTGAGAGCCCCGGGCTCCGTCCAGGGAGCTCGCCAAGACCAGACGAAGCCTACGATCTCGTCCTGTTCCGTCACCGCGACGTATCGGGTACGGTCATATCCGGCGAGTTGTCCGTTATCGTCCTTGTAAGTAACGCCAACCTCGTACAGCTTGGCGTCATCCTCTTCCAGCCTCTCCGCCGAAGTAGGCTCGGACCAATGGGTGTTCAATAATTTCGCCAACGCCGAGTAATCGTCCGGTAGCCGTAGCGGTCTTAATGTATTCGTCATGTCCAATCCCTCGTTTCTCCTGCAAGCTTCATGCCGAATCCGGATGATCGGACCTGCAAACCAACTGCCAATTTCACTCTTAGCTCTCGCAACCATTCGGGCTCGTTAGCCCATATTTCCGATGCCGATCTCAGAATACGAACGTAACCGTACAAGTTCGCGAACCTCCCGCATGCGGGAAGAATGGTCTCATAATCATCCATAACCTCATATTCCGCCAGATAGCCATCCATGAAGCATTGTTTTTTGCTAGGGAATCTTTCGTCTGAAAAATGCTCCCGGATGCAATCGAAAGCTTGCTCCAGATCCATCGCATACCAATGATACATGGAATCATCGAAATCGATCACGTTGCAGGCACCTTTTTCCGGATCATAAAAGACGTTGTCGAATTCGAAATCATAATGGATTAAACCGAAATTATGGCGGGTGACCGGAACGGTGGAGAAGTATTGCTTCAGCAGATGAATTTCCTCTAACGCTACCGTTTCCTCGGGGAAGCCAAGCAAAACTTCCTGCATCCAGCAAAGGGCATCGCTGTACGACCACCTTACATGGTGCGCAGGCGAGTACTCGCTTGATAGACGATGGAGTCGGCCTAATGCTTGCCCATAGCTGCGAATGACGGCATCGCCAAGATCGGTTTTGTCGAGCTGCTCGCCCGATACGCGCCGGAAAACGCTGGCGTAATACTCACCCCACGGAGTTCCTGTCTCAATCAGCTCCATACCTTCAAGGGAGGGAACCGATTCAAGCGCAGCATAGTTCCGCGAACGCAGATAAGCGGTGAATTCAAGCTCGGCCAGAATTTGATCCTTGCGCTTCTCCGACTTCGGGGCAAATCTTAGTAGCCGAGCGCTGCCCTTGCTCCGGAAGGGATATACGGCGTTGGACGAGATTCTGTAATAACGGAGAAGATCGATCGAAGCCTCGTCGAACTCCCAGTTCTTCAAAATCATTTTAGCTAGATCGGCATTGTCGAATAGGTACTTCAATTGTAGCACGCACCACGTCTCCTCGTTGTTTGCTGGTAAAATCCCCTTATTTGCGCACAAAAAAACCGCCAGGCTATGCCTGCGGTGAGCGGCTTATCCTTCAGGGGTCGCAGACGGATTCAACCCGCCCGCAGCATTCAGTTGTCGATCACCTTAATCGTAAAAGTCGAAACCGTAGACAAGCTTTGCATGCCGTTCACTCCCTTCAATGTAAGTAACTCCCATTTTATCTCGGAAGAGCAGATGATTGCAAGCGTTTTCTTGGTCTGAGTTTTTAAAATTGAGGATACCTGCTATTATGAGGATTGAGAGCGGGTATCCGTAGACGTATAATCGAACGATAAATAGATAGTTACCTGGAAAGAGCGGGGGAATGGGCATTGCAGGCTAATCCGTATCAGATATTGTCCATTCTGCTGATAGTGCTCGCGTTAGGGGCAGCCTTGTCCATCGTGTACTATAGTTGGAAGAACGGCATCTCGCCGATGCCTACGTCGAGGCGGGTTCGTCGAGCCGTCGCGGATGAGGTGAACCGGTTCTCCGGACCGGGCTTGCTCGTAGAGGCGGGCTCGGGTTGGGGAACGCTAGGCATCCATATTGCACGGTATTGCAAAGGCTGGCGGTTGGTCGGCCTCGAGAATTCGGCAATCCCCCTGCAGGCGTCGAAGATCCTGGTCTGGCTGACTTACGGGGTTTCGATGCGAGGGGCAGACAGGACGTCGGATTCACGGACAACGGTAGAGTTCCGTAAAGGAGACATTTACAAGTATTCTTACGAGGATGCGAGTATCGTCGTCTGCTATCTCTATCCGGGGGCAATGAAGAGGTTTGGCCCCATCCTGGAGGATCGGATGAGGACCGGCGCCCGCGTGATCAGCGTGTGCTTTGCTTTGCCCGGCTGGGAGCCGGAGCGGGTAGTGACCTGCAAGGATTTGTATCGGACTAAGGTTTACGTGTATGCAGTAGCGTAATGGATTGACATAGAAAGAAGAACTGGCAGACCCTAAAGGAATGAGGTCTGCCAGTTCATCTGTTTGCCGAATTCATAACGTTGCACCATCACTCTATTTTTCGAAACAGTAGGACTACGAGGTCGTTAGAGTGATGGGGTAACGTTATCTTGCCAATTCTCCGTTGCTTGCGAGTGCGATTGGGGCAATAGAGTGATGCCGTAACCTTAAGATCTCGAGAGTGCGCACATGAAGTCAAATAAAGTTCTACCGTAACGTTATTACTTAATGACCGAAGGATGGAATTGCTCGGACTCGATCAATTCCTCGACCGTGACGAATTCATACCCTTTGGCGGTAAGATCTTTAATTATGGACGGAAGCAGCTTAACCGTATGCTCGATCGCATGCTTGCGGCCGCCAAAGGAGTGCATAAGGATCACGCCGCCTTTGTGGGTATTGGACATCACGTTCTCGTGCATGTTCGATACGGAAGCTCCGTCCCAATCCAGCGTATCGACGGTCCAATACACATGCTTTAGATGCATCGAGTGAATGGCTTTCAGCACTTTATCGGAGATTGCGCCATAAGGAGCGCGAACGACCGCCGGGGTAACGCCGGTGGCGTCGAAGACGGCTTGTTGCGTTTTGTCTATTTCTACCGCGAGCTTCTTATCCGACAGCTTGGTCAGATCGCTATGACTCCAGGAATGATTGCCGATGGTGTGGCCTTCTTCGATGATGCGTTTCGCGATGTCCGGAAATTTCTTTACCTGAGGACCGACGACGAAGAAAGTGGCTTTTGCTTTGTATTCTTTCAAGATATCCAAAATTTGAGGCGTGTATTTCCCGTCGGGTCCGTCATCGAAGGTCAGCGCGATTAGCTTGCGGCCTTCGTACTTGTCGCCGTGCGTGCCGGTGTTCCCGGAATTCGGCTTAGGCGTTGGACTAGGATCAGGTTTAGGTGTTGGACTTGGTGGCGGGCTCGGGCTCGGCGTCGTGCTAGGACTAGGTTTAGGCGTCGGAGCCGTTACCTCGGGCTCAGGAGTCGTGCTCGGCGAAGGCGATTCGGTGGCCGGATTGGACTCCGTTGGTTCGGATGTCGCCGTCGGTGCGCCGGAATCGGCGTAAACCTCCCCGCCTATCAATCCGTTGATGTTCCATCCCTGCTGTACGGACAAGCCCCATAACCCCAATGCAAGCGCAATGAAGAAGAGCATACCCGATAAGGTACGTTTTTTAGTCTTTCTTTTCGGTTTTCCCCGCATTGCAAGTTCCTCCACAGCTCCGCTTTCCAATTCAGAAACGAGAGGCGCTTGGGGATGGTCCAAGCAGGAGGGATCCCCATCCCCGCCCGATTGGACCGATTTCGCTGTCTGTTCTCTTTGGTTAACTAATAGACGTTAGACGAAGGAATAAAGTTTGATGGTTTCCGTCGGTTTTTAAACATTTATGTCGGAGCTTCGCTGGGAATATCGTCAAGACTATGCGATAATATCCATTCCTCCCGGAATTCAGAAAAAAGACTTAAAGAAGCCGCGTTTTCTGGCTGGAGACGAAGCTTGTCCGAGGGGTTGACCGGGGGCGGGGAGACGGAATTCTTCTCGCGGCATGTCCGACTTGGAGCTTGTACCTTGGAGATTCTCCACGGATGCGGCGAGCTGGGCGACCATCTGGCGCAGTTCGTCCAACTCGGAGCGATGCTGCAATACTTGCGCGGAGACGACCTCGTCGGCTTTCTGGGTCAGCGAGCGCTCGACCTCGCGAATACGGGACAAGATTTCAGGCTCCTCGAGCTCGAACAAGTCGACCTCTGATCTGCGCGGCTCGCTGGCGGAGAGGGGGACGGGGAGCACGATCTGCTCCAAAGCGTTTCCTTGATCGACCTCGTCCTTGATATATAGAAGCAAGCTGATCTCCCGTTCGGAGAAGACGTAATGTCCCAGACGATCCTTAGGGAAGGAAGAGGGGTATTGGGAAGCCCAGCGTTTGACGGTCGTCTGGCTGACGCCCAACCGTTCGGAAGCTTCCTTGGTTTTGATAAGTCTCGCGTTCACGGCAATCACTCCATTCGCAAGTATTATTAATGTAATTCGAGACGGAATCGCGGCTCCCTGCGACGGTGACAAAGGTAGTGCCGATTCGCTAAACAAAGTGGTAAACCGGGGATGGAACCGCGCGATCCGCGCAAAAAGATTACAAATAACCGCTCATCGGATAATAGCGGCATGAAACTATTGGGTACAATAAAGATAAACGATCTTATAAAGGGGTCTATTTTTCTATGACAACCGATCAAATCTCTCAGTTCGAGAAGAAGATCATCATCCGCAACATTGAACGCAAAGACTTCAATAACATCATCGAGCTGCAAAATATTTGTTTTCCGAACATGGGACCATGGAAAATAGACCAGTTGGAGAGCCATATCCGCACGTTCCCAGACGGTCAAATCTGCGTCGAGCTGGACGGTGAGATTATCGGATCCTGTTCAAGCCTGATCGTGAACTTCGACGATTACTTGGAGCAGCATACCTATTCGGAGATCACGGACAAGGGCTATATCCGCAACCATAACCCGCGGGGCGGGAATCTGTACGGAATGGAAGTCATGGTGCATCCGGATTACCGGCGCATGAAGATCGGACGCAGGCTGTACGAGGCCAGGAAGCGGCTAGCGGAGAAGTTGAACCTGAAGAGCATCATCGTCGGCGGGCGCATCCCGGGTTACCATAATTACAGCGACAAGATGTCGCCGAGAGCCTATGCGGAGGAAGTGCTGCAGCAAAATATCTACGATTCTGTTCTCACTTTCCAGATGATGAACGGATTTACGCTGAAACGGATCATCACCAATTATTTGTCGGACGACGCGGATTCCAAGAACTTCGCGGCTTTGCTAGAATGGAATAACATCGAGTACAGGCCGAGCATCAACAAGACGCATTATAAAATGTCGTTCCCCGTACGGATTTGCGTGATCCAGTATATGATGAAGAAAATCGATTCCTTCGAGGAATTCGCCACGCAGTGCGAGCATTACGTGGATGTAGCGTCGGATTACAAATCGGATTTCGCGGTCTTTCCAGAGAACATTACGATGCAGTTGCTCTCCTTCCTGGACGAGCGCTCGCCGAGCTTGGCCGTACGGAAGCTGACGACGTTCACGACCAATTACGTGGAGCTGTTCACCGAGCTTGCGGTCAAGTATAACGTAAACATTATCGGCGGATCGCATTTCGTGGAGAACAATAACCGTATCTACAACGTGGCCCATTTGTTCCGTAGAGACGGCACGATCGAGCAGCAATACAAGCTTCATATCTCCCCGAACGAGCGCAAATGGTGGGGGATCAACGGCGGCTCGGAGCTGGGAGTGTTCGACACGGACTGCGGCAAAATATCGATCCAGCTCAGCAGCGATATCGAATATCCGGAGGTTTCCCGGATCGTCGCGGAGGAAGGGGCGCAGATCATTTTCGTGCCCTTCTGCGCGGAAGATAGGCAGACGTTCTTGCGGGTAAAATATTGCGCGCAGGCCCGGGCGATCGAGAACCAAGTGTTCATCGTGACGGCCGGGACGGTCGGGAACCTGACGCACGTGGATAACGTGGATATTCAGTACGCCCAGTCCGGAATTTACACGCCTGCGGATTTCGCGTTCTCCCGCGATGGAATAGCCGGGGAGTGCAGCGAAAATACGGAAACGGTCATCATGGCGGAGGTAGACATGGAGACTCTGGAGAGGTATCGTAAATCGAAGGATGCCTTGTCGTTCCAAGATCGGAGAACGGATATTTATTCCTTGCAAATTCGTTCCTAACATACAGAGGTGCATATGAAAAAACTAACGATCGCAACCGCCCAATACGGATTAGCGGATATCCTCACGCAGGAGCAATTCTGGACGGGAATATCGGCGAAAATCCGGGAAGCCGCCGAGAGCGGCGCCGCCATGATTATTTTTCCCGAATACATGACCGCGCATCTTCTAAGCGTCGTGCCGTCCATGCTTCACGATGACGCTTGCCACTTCCTGGACCAGCTGACGGACGAATACGTCCGGTTCTTCACGGAGCATAGCCGCGAGTCGAATATCGCGATACTCGCGGGAACTCACATTTGCAAAGAAGGCGAGGAGGAAGGCGAATACGCGAACAAGGCGTTCCTCTTCTTCCCCGACGGCCGAATCGAGACGCAGTGCAAGGTGCATCTGACGCCGGAGGAGCAGATTCGCTGGCCTCTGATCGCGGGCGACGAGCTGAACGTGTTCGATACGGAGTGGGGCAAGATGGCGATTCTCACTTGTTACGATATCGAATTCCCGGAGCTGGCAAGGGCGGCGGCGCTTAGAGGCGTAGAGCTGATCCTTTGCCCGTCGTACACCGATAGCGCATATGGATATTATCGCGTACGTCATTGCTGCCAAGCGAGGGCGATCGAGAATCAGCTGTTCGTCGCGCTGAGCGGGCTGGTCGGATCGTTGTCCGAGGATCGGCCGCAAGTGGATACGGGGTATTGCCAAGCAGGCGTGTTCACCCCATGCGACCTTCCCTTCGAGGCGGACGGCATCTTGCGCGTCGGCGAAGTGAACGAGGATATGACGGTACTTTCCGTAATCGACTTCCACAGGCTCCGCGAGAATCGCGAGCGCGGCGCGGTCGCGCCTTTCTACGACCGCCGGCCGGACGTATACGAGCACGAGCATGGGAAAACGCAGGTTTAAAAAGACGATTGCCCTTCTAAGATGAGGAGGCGATCGTTTTTTTATCCAGGAGCGACGTTCGAGCAAATAAGCCGCGAGGCGGTTACTACTTAGGTGCCCGCTATTCAGTACACTTCTCGGCGGTACTATTTGACTTAAAGTAGCCTAATGAAGTAAAAGCGCGCGACGATGAGCAATATGCCTGCCCAAAATTTAAAATCTGCTATTAATTGGCGTAGCAACGGTTGTGATTCTAGGTAAGTAGGATGGTAATCATCGTTATTCAAGCTAATGAGCCATATTGAAACCAAAGTAGTTTGAAGAACATCGCTATTGATCGAATATTCGGAGGGAATACACTAAATTTAGAACAATAGCGATAATAAACATCCTTATCCAGCTTATTTTTGGACCATGTATTGAAATTACATTGAATAGCATCACTATTGGATATCTACCCAAGAGAGCTGCCTTTTACAGACCTAAGTAGTAACCGCCAGGCCGGGACTAATCACTCACAGGAAGCGTCTTCCCGCTCCTTTTTGTAAGTTCGGGCTTCTACCACCTATGATCCGTATATGTAGTTGCCTCCCGGCGGATACATCCTCGATCGGCTAGGACTTCTCCTTTGCGGTAACCCCCTTCTTATAATAGATAGTCTCTTTCGTTACGTCGTAATAGTAATTGAACGACAAGAAGAAACATAGGAATACTCTCGCCAAGAACCGCGAAGATGGAGCCTCCATACTGCAACGCGATGTCATTAATCGGAATGGAGGAGATCAATGTACAGTTGCAGGTTTCCATCCTCAAACCAAGATACTCTGTTGTCAAAAATAATTAATAGATAAACAAGAATAATATATGGAAATGCTAACGCTACATACTTAAGTCCCGACCTTTCAACGGACTTAAGTGACCATCTCCATAAGAAATATATCGACACTTTTGCTGCAAGTATTACTAAGGGGAGAAGGAATATCCCAATCATGAAGTATATTAGCATCACGGAGAGAGTGTACGCCAAAGAGAAAAGTACAGACCCTATTGAGAAATATAGGATGTACCTAATGTAACTTTTAGCTTTATCTTTGCTATGAATTAAAGACACAGAACTCATCACCTTTCACCTTTCGTATTAACCGAATGATTACGAAAAGACAAACTATACCAATAAATTATTAATACCAACATACAGAAATTCCGCTGAGAACCGCCCGATTACTCCATAACCGGAGGAAACCAAATCGTCCGAAGATTGACCCAGCCCTGCGAGTTGAAGGTCACTCCACGCACGGACGGGAGATAAGCGGTAGGTAGCGGTCTTTCCGATAAAATGCACAGATGATGATCCCGGATAAGCGACTCTTCGACATGCTTAAGGTGGGCAGCCCGGACGCGCGCGTCGGGTTCTTTGACCGCAGCGGCGAGAATATTCCCGATATCGATCCGATTGTGGGCATCGACGTGCTCGGCGATCGTGAGATACAGGTCGAACAAGCGAAGCTGCTCGTCCTGATCGCGAATGAGCGAGAACACGATCAGGTCGGATTCCAGCCGGATATCCCCTTTGAATTCTTCGGGCGAGGGGGAGACGACCTTGCATGCATAACCGGAATGCTCGAGCGACTGAGCTAAAGCCTCCGCATCCTGCCGGTATTGGGGGATGGTCGCGATCTGAAGCACGCGATCGCCTTCGTTGTTCGGGGGAACGACTGCAGGCTGGTTCGTATCGCTTCCCCGAAGGCAATCCAATACGTGAGCCCGAACGGTCGGATCGTTTAACGGTCCGGCCTTTTTGGTGTTGCAGGTGACGAATTTCCGTATGGTCGTGCCGGAGTGGATCTGGCTCCAGTTGACTTCGGCGGCGGAGGGACTGTGGATGACGTGAAAAGGCGAAAGAACCTCTCCGTGCGAATTCTCCGTCTCCCACGGTACATGCACAATCTCGACCCGATCGAGGTGCGCCCTGGCTTGGAAGTAGGGAGCGAACACTTCCAGCACGCAGACGCTCTCGCTCATCTCCGTCACTTTGAATGGCCCGGTGCCCATCGGCATCGACCCGAAACGGCCGGTGCCCATTTGCCCGAGATCCTTGGGAACGATAGCGGCGCGGCTGGTGCATAGGAAGGGCAGGAATAGCTCGTTGGGCTCCTCCAGCTCGAAACGAACGGTGGTCGGAGTTAGGGCGCGCACGGATTTGATAGGTTTATAAATAAAGCTGTACAACGTTCTGCGAGAAGAGCGGATCAAGCGCTCGAACGAGTAGACGACATCTTCGGCCGTCATGATTTTGCCATGGTGGAAGAGAACTTCCTTGCGAAGATGGAAAGTCCAGACGGTCCGGCTTTCATCCGCTTCCCAAGCATGAGCGATGGCGGGGAGAATCTCGTCCGGCTTATCGGTTCTCCGCGCCAAACCATCGAACACGTGGCTGGAGACGAAGGATTCGGCGAGCAAATTCATGTATAGGGGATCGAACGTGTGCAGCTTCTGACGGATCGGAATTCGTAAAGTATCGATCTGCTTGTCGCTCTTGATCTCGGAGTGGTGGCCGAAGTAAGAGAGTAGCCAGCCTTGAAGGTGCTCTTGCAGCGTAGACGACCGCCTATGGGCTCGAATCTGCTCGATCGCTTGCGACATATCCTTTCGGTTGATCGCCTGCATCATAGATTGCACGGCGATTTCCTCGGGCTGCACGAGAAACCGCAACGTCGAGCGTCGTCCGCGTCCGCGATAAGCATCCCAAGCGATCCAGCCGTTGTCCGACATTTTCCGAATAATATTCGTCGCGTTGCGATGCGTGCATTCCAGTCGCCCGGCAAGCTCGTCCAAAGTGACGACGGCGGATTCCAAGCTCCCGTAAAGGGAGTGGAGCTTAAGGAATTGTTGGTTCAACTTCATGGGAAACGCGCCTCCTGGCGTAATCCGATTCACGAAACTTCGCACCGGACCTGCCTTCATTAAAATAGGAAATTAATCGCACGGTTGTTTCTCTTTATTTTCCTATTTTAACATCTACAATAGGCTTTAGGAATAACGGGAAACGGGGGTTATGGAAGTGGATCCAACAAGAAAATGGACTATAGGGCGTTCGTTGGTCGCGCTGATCGGCGCCTTCGTTCTGGCTATCGTTCACCAGTATCTGTTCTACGGCAACGTGCCTGGGGTATCTTATCCCCTATTCATGCTACTGTTATATGTCTATCTGTTCCACGATATCAGAAACCGATTAATGGAAATCCATTGGTTCGGGTGGTTCTTGTTCACGGTCGTTATGCTGCTCTCGATGACTTTCGTGCTGTACGACAACTTGGTTTTCTATCTGCTCAATATGCTGGTTATTCCGCCTCTCGTCTTCATTCATCTCGCTTTCGTCCGAGGGTCGAAGAAGTTCGATTGGTGGGACATCCGAATCGTGGGGAGCGCGCTGAACCACTTAATTCCCCAAAGCTTGCGGCATGTGCCGACGGTATTTCGGATCTTAAAGGTCCTAACCGCAAGAAGGTTGGGCGATCGTCAGAAGAGCATCATGAGCAAAGTGCTTATCGGCCTAGCGATCGCATTGCCGCTTCTGATCATCGTCGTGAACCTATTGGCCTCGGCTGACGGACTGTTTAATCGGTTTCTGGCCGGACTTCCGGAGTGGTGGAACGATCTATCGCTCGGGAATAGCTTTGCCCGTTTTATATGGATCGTTATCTTCGGAGTGCTGTTCTTCGGTTACTTCTGGGGCTTCGTGAAACCGAAGAACAGTCGTCCCGAAGTCGGAATTGTCGGGAAGGCGGTTCAAGAGGATAAAGGCTTTAAGATCGATCCGATCATTATGGCCACGCTATTGATTTCCGTGAACGTCGTTTACGTGCTTTTCGTGCTCGTTCAATTTACGTACCTCTTCGGGGCATGGGATGGAGCGCTGCCCGATGGCAAAACGTACGCGGAATATGCCAGAAGCGGGTTCTTGGAGCTCGTGACCGTTTCGATGATTAATTTTGCCATACTCATGACGACGTTGGTCTATGGAGGGGGCGAGGACGGGTTATTGAGGCGGATGAACGCGATCCTGCTCTATATATTGGTAGGGTGTTCGGGGGTCATGCTCTATTCCGCGTACATGAGGCTCATTCTGTATGAGGAGGTTTATGGCTATACGTATATTCGCTTCCTCGTTCATGCGTTCATGATCTATTTGGCCATTTTGCTTATCATCGCGGCTCTTCGGATACGCAGCATCAAGATCCCGCTGGCTCAATGTTACATCGTCATTAGCCTGGCTGCGTACGTGATGGTTAACTATGCGGGGATGGATCGCATCATCGCCGAGAAGAACATCGAACGCTACCGGGACAGCGGGAATATCGACGCTCCGTACTTGAGCACGCTGTCCGTCGACGCATTCCCGCTTCTGGTCGAGTTCAGCAAGAAGGAATATCCGGCTATGAAGCCGCTACTGGAGAAAAAACGGGTTTCTCTATCTAGCGAGGACCGGAGATGGCCTTCGTTCAACGCTTCTCGATACCGCGCGGAGAAGCAGTTATCTCGTTTGTTCGGAGAAGCGGAGAGAGTATCGCCTCGCCCAACCTCGTCCCCGTTCCCATAACCGTGTATAATAAACATTCATAGACGCAAGCGGACATAGGAAGGAATGACGAGCATGCTTACGATCGCGGAATACAGCGTGGAGCTGGTGAAGGATCCTTTTCAAATTCTATCGGGCAAACGGTACGAATTTCTGCTGGACCTGGAGCTCGACGAGGACGACGAGTTGTACTCCGTGCAGGGGATAACGATTAAGCTGGTGTATAAAGTGGACGGAGAAGAAGGAGCCATCGTGAATTACGATTTGATCGAGAAATCGACGGAGCGCTACTTGGATCTCGACTTGGAAGCCGAAGAAGAGGAAGCTCTGGCGGCTTTCTGCAAGGAGCATTACAACGAAGCGGAAGAATAGTCCGCGGAATAACCCCCCGATTCGCTCAACAGCAACGAAACGACAACAGGACCCTTCGATTATCGCGCACAGCGATCGTGGAAGGGTCTGTCATTCCGTCCTTAAAATTTCGGAAGCACGTATTGAGCCAAGAAATACAGAATACCTAAAGTAATCGCGACGTATGCGGCGTACTTAATGAAAGTGGAAGCAACTTGGCTGGAATCTATTCTTTTCTCCACGTGCCGCTCTTCGATTTCCATGTTGCGGTGCTGGACCGTCATCTGAACCACCCTCTCTCCCAAGATTAGGGAATAGTTTCGTTGACTATTGTTACCCGGAGCCAGTCGCGGTGAATCAGTCGCCAACGGGCGAGAGAGGAGTTCCGAACGATGTAAGTATATATACGGGTTACCCAAGGAACTGTAAAATCAGGAAGAATCTATTATGACGAATTTCGGATTCGTCTTTCGCAAAAAGGAGGAAAGCACTTGTCTTTCGTCATTCGATTAAAATGGTTTTTCAAGGATAGAGGTTGGAGCTACGCCGTTGCGATCGCGTTGATGGCTACGGTCAGCCTATTGTCGATGATCCCGCCCAAGCTGATCGGGGACACTATCGATTCGATCAAAACAGACACGCTAACCGCATCGGGGCTCAGTCAAACCGTTCTCTGGCTCGTTTGCCTCTCCGTGTTCTTATACGTGATGGTGTACACATGGATAACGACCCTGTTCGGCAACTCCGCGCTCATCGAGAAATTACTTAGAGGCCGCCTGCTGACTCATCTCTCCAAGATGAAGCCGTCATTCTTCCAACGCAACAGCACGGGGCAGTTGATGGCGCTTGCGACCAACGATATACTGGCGATCGGGCAAACGGCCGGGTACGGCGTCATGACTTTGGTCAATACGCTCGTGGGCGCTTCCGTCGTCATTGCTATGATGCTCGCATACATAAGCGCCAAGCTGATGATCGCGGCATTGCTTCCCTTACCTCTTCTCGTACTCGTCATAAGCAGACTGGGCAAGCAGGTGAGAAACCGATTCATATCCGCTCAGGAATCCTTCGGCAAAATGAACGATCACGTTCTGGAGTCCATCTCCGGGATCCGCGTCATTCGTTCTTACGTACAGGAGAATAAAGATCTTCGCGCTTTCGACGAGATGACTTCGGAAGTCATGAACAAGAACAAGCGGGTGTCTATTCTGAACGCGCTCTTCCAGCCTTTGATTTCGATCATCGTCGGAGTCAGCTACTGCATCGGAATCGGGTACGGCTCGTATCTCGTGTTCGAGAACGAAATATCGCTTGGACAGCTGATCTCCTTCAACATTTATTTGGGCATGCTTATCTGGCCCATGATCTCCTTCGGAGAGTTTATTAACGTGCTTCAGCGGGGAAGCGCCTCGGCGGACCGCTTGGAGACGGCGCTGACCCAGCAGCCGGATCTGCGGGATATCGAGAGTCCCATCCAGGTCCAGGCGCCGACGGTTATCGAGTTGAAGCGGTTGTCCTTCACGTACCCGACGGCTACTCGCCCGAGTCTAGAGGAGATTTCCTTTCGGCTGGAGCGCGGGGAGACGCTTGGCATCGTCGGCAGGACGGGGAGCGGAAAGAGCACGCTGCTTAAGCAGCTTTTGCGCCAATATCCGGTCGATCCGGAAATGCTCTATATCTCCGACATTTCCGTCGAGAATATCGCCCAGGAACAAGTGAAGCGCTGGGTGGCATACGTTCCGCAAGAGCATTTGCTGCTGTCCAAATCCATTCGCGATAACATCGCGCTCGGCAAGCCGGACGCGACGGCGGAGGAAATCGACCGCGCGGTGGAGATGGCTTCCTTCACCCAAGACATCGCCCAGATGCCGGAAGGGCTTGGGACGATCGTGGGCGAGAACGGCGTCATGCTATCGGGCGGGCAGAAGCAGCGGCTTGCGATAGCGCGGGCGCTGCTGATCGATTCGGAAATTCTGCTCCTCGACGATTCGTTGTCGGCCGTGGATGCCAGGACGGAAAGCCGCATCGTGCATCAGATCCGTCAGGAACGCGCAGGCAAGACGACGCTCATTACGACGCATCGCCTCTCCGCCGTTAGTCATGCCAACTGGATTCTGGTGCTGGACGAAGGCCGAATACGGGAGCAGGGAACGCATGAGCAATTGATGCTTCTCGGCGGCTGGTACAAGGAGCAGTGGGAACGCCAGCAAATGGAAGCGAGTTTGGATGAGTAAGGTTAGCGAGCAAGCTGCCCGCCACGATGCAACCGTTCCCTTTCACCGAAGGTGACTAGGGCGGATGTCACTCTATAGAAGGAGGCTATCGATCGACATGAAGCCCCAACCAACCACGGCGCGAAGGCTTCTCGCCTACGCGCTCGTCTACAAATACAGAATCCTCGGCTCGTTGCTCGTGTTGTGCTGCGCGGTAGGAGCCGAGCTCGGCGGTCCGTTCATTATCAAGACCATTATCGATAAGCATTTAACGCCCGATACGGGAAACCTTGCGCCGGTGTTCACATTGCTCGCGATCTATATCGGGCTGCTGCTGATAGCCGGAGTGAGTAACTTCACGCAATCGTATACGCTGCAATCGACGGCTTTACAGATCATCAAGAACATGCGGATGGACTTGATGCGGCACATCCAGCGAATTCCGCTGCGTTACTTCGACAATACGCCGATCGGTCAGGTCGTCTCGCGCATAGCGAACGACACCGAGGCGATTCGAGACTTGTTCATGAGCTTCATGGCGACCTTTATCGTGAGCTTCATTCAGTTGGCGGGCATATTCGTCGCTTTGTTCATTTTGGATGCGCGCTTGGCTTCTTATGTGCTAGTTCTGCCGCCATTGTTCGCAATTATCATGTACGTCCATCTGAAGTACTCGAAGAAGTACATCGCCGTCATGCGCGCACGGCTTAGCGACATGAACGCCATGATCAATGAATCCATTGTGGTTATGCCGATTATTCAGGCGTTCCGTCGGGAGAAGGTGACATTAGAGGAGTTCGGTGTCCTCAATGAAGATCGCTACGTAAACCAAGTGAAGCAATTCCGCGTATTCTCCTTGTCTTCCCGCAATATCGTAGGAACGATAGGAAGTCTGGTCACGGCTTACGTTATCTGGTACTTCGGTAACCAGTCGTTGCTCGAAGCTTCGATCTCTTTCGGAGTTTTCTATGCCTTCATCGATTATTTAGGGCGTATCTTCAATCCCATAATCGGGATCTTCGATCAGCTCACGAACGCGCAGAGAGCTTTCGTGTCCGCGGAGAAAGTATTCGTTATTCTTGATTTGGAAGGCAAGGAAGTCGAAGAAGCGGATAAGGTGAAGCGTCCTGAAGGTATCGTGAAGTTCGACGACGTCACGTTCGCCTACAATGATGGGGACAACGTCTTGAAGGGCATCAACTTCGAAGCGCGCAAGGGAGAGACGGTGGCGCTGGTCGGCCATACGGGCTCGGGCAAAAGCTCGATCATCAACTTGCTGCTCGGCTTCTACGAACCTGGAAGTGGCAGCATCACCGTGGACGGAACGGACATTCGGACAATATCCAAGCAGGCGCTGCGCAAGCATATGGGCATCGTCCTTCAGGATCCTTATCTCTTCGCCGGCGATATCAAATTTAACGTAAGCTTGTATAACAAAGACATTTCGCTGGAGCAGGTGAAAAAAGCGTTAAGCGACGTCGGAGCCTCAGCCTTCATCGAGCAGCTTCCGAATGGTTACGACGAGCAGGTGGTGGAGAGGGGAAGCACGTTATCTTCCGGTCAACGTCAACTCATCTCCTTCGCAAGGGCTCTTGCGTTCGATCCGTCCATCCTCATTCTCGACGAGGCGACGGCCAGCATCGACAGCGAGACGGAAGGCTTAATCCAGCAGGCGCTCAAGGTCGTCAGCGAAGGCCGGACGACGTTAATCATCGCGCATAGGCTCTCCACGATCAGGGATGCGAACCAGATTCTCGTGCTCCATCGAGGAGAGATCGTCGAACGTGGCAATCACGATCAATTGATGGCGCTCGGGGGACGCTACTTCAAGATGTATCAGCTGCAAAAAGGAGAAAAAGCATCTTTGCCTGTTTAGGCGAAGATGCTTTTCTTTATCGGCAACCGTTATTTGGCGTCCTTGATGATTCCTTCGATCGTTTCCAACCCTTTGAATTGGCCCATCGCCAGCGGGCCGACGATCTCGGTGTCCACGATGAAGAGTTTACCGTTCTTCACGGCCTTCAGATTGTTCCAGACGGGGTTGGTCTTGAGATCCTCGACCTTCATTTCAGCGGTGTTCGTAAAGTCCTCTCCAAGGAAAATATAGTCGGGATCCACGCTGCTGACGCTTTCCAAGCTAAGCTCGCCCCAATCCTCCATGTCTTTGAATTTGCCGAAGCCTAGCTTCTCGTAGTATGGCGCCATCCGTTCTCCGCCGTAATAGTTAAATCCTTTACCCCACGTCATCATGAAAATGGCGGTTTTGCCTTTTTCGCCGGTTTGGTCCATTTGACTCGCAAGCTCTACAAGCTTGTTATTATAGTCGTCCATATATTGCTGCGCTTTGTCTTCCTCGTTAATCAGAGCGGCGACTTTGGCGATCGTGTCCTGCCAATTCTCGGTTTGATTGATGAGGACTGTCGGAGCGATTTTGGACAGCTGGTCGTAGATTTTCTCGTCATCCTGCCATGCGATGATCACATCGGGATTAAGCGCCGTAATTTTCTCTAAATTGGGCGTATCGCCGAGATCGGCGATCCTTCCGTCCTTCGTGAACGGGTCATACACGGGGAAGTTTTTCAACGAGCTTAAGCCTACGACTCCGCCGACAACGGCTTGCTCGCCGATTGCGAAGAGATGCTCGGCGAACGGGAAGTAAGTAATGGCGATAGTCTTCGGCTTCGCCTCCAGCACGGTTTCGCCTTTATCGTGCACGATCGTCTTGGGATAAGCGGATGCTTGCTCGGATGACGGACTAGTTTGTTCCGTTTCCGTAGCCGGAGAGCTAGCGGAGTTCTCGGATGCGTTGTTGTTCCCGCATGCGGAGAAGATGGCGATCAACAATATAGCGATGATACTTACTGAAAGGCTTCGATAAACGCGGTTGCTAGCGAACATTCTATTTTCCTCCACAAGTTATAATTGATAATGATTTTCATTGTCATTAAAAATTATAAACAAGAGGTATCCTTTTGCAAATAGACAATTCCTAAATAGAGGGTGGATAATTACCCTGCGTTTGACGGAACAGGGTCGGGGAGCAACCGACGTGTATCTTAAACAATCTGCTGAAATAATGAGCATCGGAGTAGCCGACGCGGGTGGAGATATCGCGAATGGTGCAGCTGCTCATGGCTAGCAATTGCTTGGCGTGCTTCATCCTCTGCTGGATGAGATAATCGATCGGGAATATCCCGCAATACTTGCTGAAGTGATACGAGAAAGGCTTTATTTCCATTCCGGCTATGCCGGCAAGCTCGTTCAAGGAAAAAGAATTCATGTAGTGGCTATGAATATAGTCGATGACGCGTTCGATGGCATGCTTGCTGTCCCTATTCGATTGGCTCCGGGCGGAAGAGAGCATCTCGTGGAGGATGGAGTAGAACAGCCCCTTCGCTTCGAAAGCTTCGATATTGCCGGGAGTGGCCGACGTCTGATTCAATCGGTGCAGCAGCTCCACGATGATCGGGTTTTCGCCAGTATCTAGCGCGTAGTGATGCATGGAATACCCTGCGCTCGCGCCGGATGAGGGGATTAACGCATAGTGAATAAGAATATATTCGAATCCGTGAGGACCGACCTTTAGATTCAAGGTCATGTTCTTGGCACCATGCGCGACTCGTCCCGGCGAAAGCTCGTAAGAAATTCCGTCGAACTCGAATACGGCTTGTCCCCGAAGGGCGAATACGAAGCTGGTATTCTCGGTAGGGTAGGCTTTGGTATGCCCTATATAATCTCCCGGCTCCCATCGCGCCTTGTAGACTCCGCGCACGGAAAGGGAACCGTTATTCAACTGCTTGGCCAATTCGTTAAGATCGATCATTTGCATCACCTATGTTCAATAAAACAATACGGAAGCCTTCGGGTCAAGTGTAGAAAAATATAGACTTTACAATAACTAACACATGTAATATTATTATTACAGGTGATAGAAAATAAAAACATGGAGCAATGGCTTATGGAAACGCCCGGAAACAAATGGTTGCAGGTGTTCGAAGCCTTGGCCAATCCCCACCGTCTGCGTATAGTCGCTTGCTTGAGAGTGAACCGGATGTACGTAAGCGAGCTGGCGAGAGAAGTAAGGATGAGCAGGCCGTTACTGTACATGCATTTGCAGAGACTGGAAGCCGCCGGATTGATAACGGGAAATCTGGAGCTGTCCGATGACGGCAAAGCGATGAAGTATTACGAATTGACGGAGTTCGAGTATGTCGTAACACCCGAGTCGATCACGGAGGCGGTCCGGACATTAACGGACAAAGCCGCTCCGGAGACTCCCCATACGAAGGAGGATAATTGAATGGATGAGCATTTTTACGGGTATTTGGGAATGGGCTTCACGTTTATGATTTTACTGGGCGGCATAACGGCCTACAGCATTACGATTCAGCAGCGCAACAAGACGAAGCAAATGCAATTTGCTAGCGACGAGCATTACGCCAAGCTGGTGGAATCCTCCATGGATCTTCAGCGGCAGGTCGTGGAAGGTCAAGACAGATTGTTAGGCGAGTTAGAGGAGATACGGGGAAGGCTAACGTCGGTCGAGAAGCTCCTGAGGGAAGTCGAATAAGAAAAGAAACGTCCGTCATCCATGAAATCCATGGATGACGGACGTTTCTTTTTTGAGGGGACGCGTCAACGCCGAATTAACGAAGGAAGTTAGCTAATTATGATCGCGGCGAGGAGAAAGCGGCGAATTAGCGAAGGAAGTTAGCTAACTATGATCGCAGCGAGGAGGAAGCGGCGAATTAACGAAGGAAGTTAGCTAATTATGATCCCAGCGTGGAGAGAGCGCCACTCGTCGCAGTCGAATCGAGCCGAGATAGTAACGAAATCGGACTAACTCCGCCCGCCGCGGTCGAATCGAGCCGAGATAGTAACGAAATCGGACTATCTCCGCCCGCCGCAGTCGAATCGAGCCGAGATAGTAACGAAATCGGACTAACTCCGCCCGCCGCGGTCGAATGGAGCCGAGATAGTAACCAAATCGAACTATCTCCACCAGCCGCGGTCGAATGGAGCCGAGATAGTAACGAAATAGGACTATCTCCGCCCGCCGCGGTCGAATGGAGCCGAGAAAGTAACGAAATCGGACTAACTCCATCTCCCTCTATCCACCCACTCCGCCCAGCTCCACTATTAACGAGGTAACGGATACCTCGATCCTAGAAGATTGGCCGCATTCCGAATAACATCGGGATGAGGTAGCCGCACTCTCACAAGTTCATCGTTGGAGGAATTAGCCGCGATCGACGAAATGTCGGCGAAGGTCCGGTGCAACGCTAGCTTAAACCTCTCAGTCGCTTCACCATCCTGATCTTCGAAAATGCGCCGTTCCTCCAAACTGGACATCGTAGAGGGAACGACGAGCGGATAAGCGCCGGGCTTGGCGCCTATTCCCGCGCGGTCATAGAACGCTTTGACCAGCTCGGCCCGGGCGATCCCCGATCCGCCCGCTAGAACGAAAGCCTGAATAATCATGGCCTTGACCTGCCTACGTTGGGCAATTCCGCAAAACTTCAAGCCGTCGATATGCAAATCATAATCGCCGGGGCAATAAGAGCCTTCTACTTCTCCTCTATTAACCGTGGCGCCGAATCCGCCAAGCGTCCGACTAATCAATGCGTACATTCGCTCGAAGTCGTCGCGAAACCCGCCGTAAACGGATTTGACGGCCACGGGCATAATCAACGAAAGATTAACCACGCCCGAATCCAGCGGAACGGCCGCTCCCCCTGAATGGCGAACGAGCACCTCGTAGCCTTCGGATTCCAACCAGCGACAAGCGTCCGCGGCTCCCGGTAGCCGGCTATCCCTCGTCCCCATTACGAAGGCGCGCGGATGACGCCAAATATGGCATATCGGCTGACCGCCTTCGCCGACCTGCTTGCACAGCAACTCGTCTATCGCGAATGAATAGCTAACATCCCGGTCGGAAGCCTCGTTCGCGCGGTCCAGCAGAAGCATATTTTCAGCCCAAGTAAAATCATGATCTCTCATCTCATACGCTCCAAATCCGGTTTCAATTACCTGCTATTGTAGAATGGCCGAGGCTTCGCGCGCAAGAACTTGTCTCGGTATGTGCTAGTTTTCCCGCGGAGTGGTACACTAGGGGGGAGCCTTTATCATGAAATACCTAGGAGGGAATAAGAGCATGAACGCTTTTGAATTGTACAACCCGACCAAGCTTGTGTTCGGAGCGGACAAGGTTAACCAGCTAGGAGAACTGATCAAACCTTACGGTAAGCGGATCTTGCTCGTATATGGCGGAGGAAGCATCAAGAAGTCGGGGCTTTACGACGACGTATTATTCCAACTGAACGGAATCGGAGCGACCGTGCGCGAGCTGTCCGGCATCGAGCCGAATCCAAGGCTTACGACGGTGAACAAAGGGATCGATATCTGTCGGACCGAGAAAATCGAGTTCGTGCTCGCGGTCGGGGGAGGCAGCGTTCTAGACGCGGCGAAGGCGATTGCGGCAGGAGCGCTATACGACGGAGACGTCTGGGATTTCACGGTTCACAAGGCGATCATTCAAGAGGCGTTGCCTATCGGAACGGTGCTGACGCTTGCGGCAACGGGATCCGAGATGAACGGAAACGCCGTTATCTCCAATTGGGAAACGAAGCAGAAGCGTGCCTTGGGCAGCAAGCACGTCTATCCGAAGTTTTCGATCCTCGATCCGAAACTTACATATTCGGTGCCCGTCGACCAGACGGTTAACGGCATTGTCGATATTATGTCGCACGTGTTCGAACAATATTTTAGCTTAACGACGGATATTCCGCTGCAGGAGCGGTTCGCGGAGTCGATCCTGCTTACGGTGATCGAGAACGGCGAGAAGGCTCTTGCCGACGGCAGCGATTACGACGCAAGGGCTAACTTACTTCTGGCGGGGACGTACGCATTGAACGGAACGTTGCCCAACGGCGTAACGACGGATTGGGCTACGCACGGAATCGAGCATGAAGTTAGCGCCATCTACGATATCGCGCACGGAGCCGGATTGGCGATTATTTTCCCGAACTGGATGAAACACGTCTACAAAGAACGGGTCGGCAAGTTCGTGCAATACGCGGTGCGGGTGTGGAAAATCGATCCTGCCGGCAAAAACGATAACGAAATCGCGCTGGCGGGCATCGAGGCGACTCGCGAGTATTTTACGCGCATCGGCGCTCCCGCCACGCTCGGAGAGCTCGGCATTAACGGCGAGCAGTTGGAACGGATGGCCGAGGAGGCGACTCAGTTCGGGTCGATCGGTACGTTCAAGCAGTTGGCGAAGGATGACATCGTTAGCATCCTCGCGGCCAGCCTATAACCTGGCATCAACTAAATAAGTCCCGCTCGGATTCGCTCGAAGAATCCGGGCGGGACTTTTTGTTTGCTCATAAGAATAGGAGGCGATACCCATGTTCTGTACGGAATCATCGTCGTTAGAAAGGAAACCGCGAGCCGGGGAGAGAATTAAGCAGTATGAAATCATTCGTATTCGTAATATAAATGGCATAACCTCAAGGAGGAGCTTATGACGATAACGCTAGAGGAAGTCATGGTCGAGCTGGAGGAGATGGGAAACGAGCAGACGAAGAATACGTTTCTTCGCCATGGAGCTTTGGAGCCTATTTTTGGCGTACGCGTGGGGGATATGAAGAGGTTGGTCAAGGACGTGAAGAAAGACCAGGAGCTGGCACGAGCTCTTTACGCTACGGGAAACAGCGACGCGATGTATTTAGCCGGTTTGACCGTGAATCCGAAGACGGCGACGAAAGAAATGCTTCAGGAGTGGGTAACCCAAGCATGCTGGTATATGATCTCTGAATATACCGTCGCTTGGATCGCAGCGGAAAGTCCATACGCGGTTGAACTATCCAGGGAGTGGATCGAGTCTCCCGAAGAACAAATCGCGACTTGCGGGTGGAGCGCGTACGCGAATTATGTATCCATAACCCAAGACCGTCAATTGGATTTGGATGAGATTCGCGCGCTGTTGCTCCGCATAGAAGAAAGCATCCACGAGGAACGGAATCGGGTGCGTTACACGATGAACGCTTTTGTCATCGCCGTCGGCGCTTATGTGGTTCCGCTATTCGAGAATGCTCATAAAGTCGCCGGGAAAATCGGTAAAGTGGATGTCCATATGGGGCAGACCGCTTGTAAAGTACCCCTCGCAACCGAATATATCGAGAAAATCGAACGGATGGGCAAAACGGGCAAGAAGAAAAAAACGTGCATTTGCTAGCGTTGAATTCACCGAAATTGATGGCAATCGATCTTCCGAATAGACGATATGCGGAGGTTATTCCATGAGACAAAGGTTTCTCAATTCCCCGATGATGTACGCGTTCGGGATGCTGGCGATGATGATTCCAAGCCAGGCTTTCAGCTCCTTCTATAGTTATTATTACGTAGACAAGCTGGGACTGAGCATTGGCCTGGCCACGCTGGCTCGCACGATTTTCCTCATTTGGGATGCGGTCAATCAACCGCTCTTCGGTTATTGGTCGGATAGGACCAACACGAAGTATGGGCGACGTCGTCCATGGATCTTCGGTGCGATCCCATTCTTCATGCTGTCTTTCATTCTCGTATTCTCGCCGCCTCAAGGATTGTCCGAAATGGGCTTGTTCACTTGGTTTCTCATAGCCTTGGTCATATACGAGGCGGTGGCGACCGTTATCTGGGTTAATTACGGAGCGTTATTCCCGGAACTGTTCAAGGGGGACCGACTTCGAGCCAAAGCTTCGGCGGTGCAGCAAGGCTATCAGATCGTCGCCTTGCTGATAGGTACGGCGCTAACGCCTATCTTGTTCGATGCTATGGGCTTCGGCAAGATGTCCATCATCTACGCGTTAGTATTCGGCGTTCTAATGCTGATCTTCCTGAGAAACGTGAAGGAAGACGAGCAGGCCATGTTATCCCCGCAGCTGGGATTCAAAGAGGCATTCCGTGAAACGTTCAAGAACAAGACGTTCTGGCTCGTCAATATCGCCAACTCTTTCGCCCAAACCGTCAATGGATTGCTGAGCTCGATGATTCCCTTTTACGCGAAATACGTGTTGAAAGTTCCCGAAGCCCAGAATGCTATTCTTCTAGGCTCGATATTCGTCTCGGTCATTCCGCTCGTCGCCGTCTGGTTCTGGTTAATTCGTAGATTGGACCCGGTAAAGGGTTGGAGATTGTCGTTCGTCGCGTATGCATTATCGGTTATTCCCTTATGGTTCGGCACAAGTCTTGTAAGCGGAATCATTGCGGGGGTGTTGGTAGGCTTCGGACTGGCCGGCTTCCTCGTTACGCCGCCGATCGTGAATAGTATCATCATCGATCAGGATTTCGCGAAGACCGGTAGCAGGAGGGAAGGGATATATACTGCTGTCAGCGGATTCATCACGCGTTCGAGCGGGTTGATTTCCGCCTTGGCCTTCTTGATAGTCGGCATCATATTCGGTTACGAGGACGGGGACAACCCGGGTCCTGATCCTGAATCCACGTTCCGCTACTTAATAAGCGTCGTTCCGTTCGGCCTGCTTGTCGTCTCTATCTTCCTATCCTTCTTCGTCAAAATAGAAAGGAAACCCGCCGATGAATCCTAGGTATCTGATTATTAACTGCGATGATTTCGGACAAAGCAAGCCGATGAATGAAGCAATCATGCAGCTGTTGGAGGAACGAAGGGTTTCGTCGGCGACTTTGATGGCCCCGGCTCCCGGTTTCGAGGAAGCCGCGGACTGGTGCAAGAGAAAAGGGCAGACGAATGTCGGATTGCACCTTACGCTGACTAGCGAGTTCGACGCCGTAAGGTGGGCGAGCCTGACCGGGCATCCATCGCTTCACGACGAGAGCGGACATATGCACAAGACGGTCGAGGCGTTCGAAAGACATGCCGATACGGGAGCCGTCATGAAGGAGCTGGCCGCCCAATATGAGGCGCTTAGGCGATTCGGCATTCAACCGACTCATGCCGATAATCACATGGGGAGCTTATATGGGATGGCTACGGGGAGAAGCCATATTCCTCAAGTATTGCGGCAATGCGCGAAGTGGAAGCTGCCCTTCCGATTGTTTCGGAAGGTACACCCTGCGGATCCGCTGTTGTCATCCATTCCCGGAGTCGAAAGAATCGTCGCGAAAGCTTCTTCCCTGGCCGGAGTGATGGGCGTTGCCATTCCCGACTATCTCTTGTCCCATCCTTTTCACATCGAGGAGGGCGAAACCTACGAACTATTTAAACAATCCATGATTGGGAAAATGTACGATCTTCCGGAGGGGATCAGCGAAACCTATATCCATCCGGCCGTCGAGGACAGCTTCATGCTGGAACGGGTGCCTCATTGGGAGAAAAGGGTATGGGAGCATAAACTGATGTTGGACGACGATTTTTCCTACGCGGTTAAAGACGCTGGCATCGTATTGACCGACTATGACTATATTCGCAAGTATGGCCGGGCTTCGAGAATCGGGTCGGCTTTCATTTTGATTCGCGAGCTGTTGAGAAAATAGCACAAGAAAGGCATATCGAATTTTGTAAAATTTTGTGGAAATTTGTCGCGGTTTGAGGTATATTCTGTAAAACGAACCTAGATTGATGTTGATAACGGAGCGGAGCTGACGGGGGAATTGTCTCTTGATCGATTACTTGGCAAAAAGTCGAAGCACGATGTTCTGAATTCGGTAGGACTCCTACTTCTACCAGCGCGGGTAACCATTGACGCGGGATTCATTCGTCTTCTTGAACAGCATCACATCCATGAATCCGATATCCTGGTTATGGACGAAAGATCGGACGGCTTTCCCGTCGAAGCGCCGACGGATATCGTGCGCGAAGCCGCAAGCCAATCCAAGCAGTTGTTCGACCAAGCGAGAATCACGAAGAGACTTCCTTTGAACGAGATCACGAACGAGCTGCTTCCCATCGTTCGGCAAGTGTCGTCGCATCCGGACATCTATCAGTTGTTCGAGTCGGTAAAGGCGAAGGACGAATATACGCACCAGCATAATATAGGAGTCGGCGTGCTGTCGACGCTGATCGGCAGGTGGATGAAGCTCGGCGAAGAGGACCTAGCCCTACTGTCCTTGGCGGCAACGCTTCACGATGTCGGTAAAATCAACATATCGGACGATATCCTGCTTAAGCCAGGCAAGCTCTCGGAGGCCGAGTACGAGGAGATCAAGCGACATACGACGTATGGTCATGAGATCTTGAAGGGAACCGAGGGATTGGACCCGAGGATTGCCTTGGTCGCCCTGCAGCATCATGAACGGATCGACGGACGAGGATATCCCTTTAAGTTATTGGGCCACGAGGTGGATCCGTTCAGCAGAATCGTGGCCGTGGCCGACATTTTTCATGCCATGTCCTCCAAACGGCCCTATCATGAGCCCCTTCCGTTTCACGAGATTGTCAATGAAATGCGCAAAGGCTCCTTCGGAGAGCTCGACCCGGAAGTCGTCTCGGTATTTCTTAAGATGATGATTCGTCACCTCATCGGGAGCAAGGTAAAGCTTACGGATGGCAGATGGGGAGAAGTCGTGTACATTAATCCGCACGACGACGTTCATCCTCTGGTCAGAATCGATGAAACGTTTCTCGACTTGAGCCAAGAACGCCATATTCATATTCAAGAAATCGTCGTCGTATGATCGAGAATTAACGATAAAATGAGTTGGTCGAACAACCCTCGGAGTATTCCGCCCAAGCGTTCAGGACGCGTCTCTTGAGGGTTTTTTTGGCGTGTTCGAGCGAGGTGCTGCGGTTCGCATAACTTTTCCGTGCATAGGAAAACGTAGAGGAGTCGATATACATAGCTTCTCTGCAAGTCAGAAGCGAGTATGGAGAAAGTCGCAAGGAAGTCCGGATAGAAATGAAAATATGGAGATAGTAAGATCGGTGGAAAAAAGCAAAACGACTACGAGGAGGATTTTCGAGCATATGGAAAAAGGAAATAAAAGCGGCGCTTCGCATCGTTCACGGTTCTTATTAACGGCTGGTAAATGGTTCGGCGTAGCCGTACTCGCTATCGCGTTGATGGTAAGCTTGCCGAAAGTCAGCTTGGCGGTAGGTAAAGGCGCGCATGGTCCGGACGTATACGTCATTCAAGGGATGTTGAAATCGCTGGGAAGCTATTCCGGTCCGATTAACGGTTATTACGACACCGCAACGGTTCGAGGCGTGAAATATTTTCAGAAGAAGCATGGCATGAAGGCTACCGGCAACGTGGACAAAAAAACCTTCACGTCGCTCGTATATGCCTATTCGAACAAAAAAATAGGCGTTAGCGGCGGTGGACGAAGCGGCGCTAAGAGTATTGGACGAGCAAAAGGCATCGGCGGCGGCGGTCAAGGCGGCGGTCAAGGTGGAGGAATGGGCAAAGGCGGAGGAATGGGTAACGGTGGCGGTCAAGGCGGCGGTATGGGCAACGGCGGAGGAATGGGTAACGGTGGCGGTCAAGGCAACGGTGCGGGCAACGGCGGGGGAATGGGTAATGGCGGAGGAATGGGTAATGGTGGCGGTCAAGGGCAAGGAATAGAGGAAGAAGATCAAGAAGGTCAAGACAAAGCCAGAGAAGAAGATCAAGGCAAAGCCAAAGAAGAAGATCAAGGCAAGGCTAAAGAGGAAGAAAAAGGCGAGATCAAAGAAGAAGCTCCGGAGAAGGTCAAAGAAGACAAAGGCAATGGCGGCGGTGGCGGCGGCAATCTGCAGCCTCAATCGACCCCGGAAAAATCCGAAGGGTCCGATATTGGCGGCGGCAAAGGCAAAGATTCGGACTAACGCGAACGAGAAATTAAAGAACGCTTCGTCTCTTTATGGGACGGGGCGTTTTTTGACGTGTTTGGTGAATGAGGCACTTTTGGAGGAAATAGAGCAGCGCCGCCGCTTTAAATCGATGAACGAGGCACTTTTGGAGGAAATAGAGCAGCGCCGCCGCTTTAAATCGATGAACGAGGCACTTTTGGAGGAAATAGAGCGGCGCCGCCGCTTTAAATCGATGAACAAGGCACTTTTGGAGGAAATAGAGCGGCACCGCCGCTTTAAATCGATGAACGAGGCACTTTTGGAGGAAATAGAGCGGCACCGCCGCTTTAAATCGATGAACGAGGCACTTTTGGAGGAAATAGAGCGGCGCCGCCGCTTTAAATCGATGAACAATGCCCCGCCGAGCCCCCATCGAGCATGTTCCCATTTGCAATTTGGCGTTAAATTTCATAGTGTTAAGTCGTACAAGAATGTTGCCGAACGATGGCCGTGAAAAGAGGAAGAGAGCCCTTGTTAATCGCAATTATTATCTTAGCAGCCATCCTGTTGACCGGATATCTGGTGCTGAAGTATTATCCCGCCCTTGGGGGCAGGCAGTCAGAAGCGAGTGTACGCCGCATGGAAGCTTCGCCCAATCGTTCGCAAGGAAAGTTCTTGAACCAAATTCCGACGAGCATGAACATGGGCGTTAGTCAGACGGTTAATGTTCTGATCGAGATGATTAAAGGGAACCCGAAAGGAAAGCCGAGCTCTCCTCTGCAGGCCGTGCCGTTAGAACTCGACAGCTTGCTTTCCGCGGATATAGATTCCGTGACCTGGTTCGGCCATTCTGCGATTCTCATGCGCTTAGACGGCAAAACGCTATTCATCGACCCGATGCTGGGCCGTACCCCGTCTCCTTTTCCCATCTTCGGCGGCCGTCGTTACAGCGATCGCTTGCCTGACGAGATCAACGAATTGCCTTCCATCGACGCGGTTATTCTCTCCCACGACCATTACGATCATTTGGATTACGGTTCCATTAAAGCGTTGATGCCGAAGGTGAAAAGGTTTATCGTCCCGCTGGGTGTCGCGGCCCATTTGATTAGATGGGGAGTTAATCCAGGCATCATCACGGAGCACGATTGGTGGGATGACGTAGAGTTCGAAGGGATTCATTTAACTTCCGCTCCGGCGCGCCATTTCTCGGGTAGAAGCATGGGGGATAGGAACTCGACGTTATGGTGCTCGTGGATTATTCAAGGTCGCAAGGCTAAGATTTTCTACAGCGGCGATAGCGGTTATGGACCTCACTTCAAGGAAATCGGCCATAAATACGGCCCGTTCGATCTCACGCTCATGGAATGCGGGCAATACGACGAGCGCTGGCAGGCGATTCACATGCTGCCCGAGGAAACGGTGCAAGCCAATCAGGACGTCGGCGGCCGCGTGATGATTCCCGTCCACTGGGGTGCTTTTACGCTTGCGATGCATGATTGGACGGACCCGGTCGAACGCGCGACTAAAGCCGCGAAGGATCGAAATGCGGCGATAGCCACTCCGAGAATAGGGGAGACCGTCGTCATTGGAGCGACGTCCTTCCCAACGCTGTCCTGGTGGAAGTAGGGGGAGCCGAGGTATATCGCCCATAAATATGCTAGAATGAGCTTACATGTCTGTCAATTGGAGGAGTACGCGATGAATGATTTTTCCAGCACGGAAAATGGGCTTCAAGCGACCTTGCAGAGCGACGACAACAAGAGAATTAGCCATTACGAAAGCATAAGGCAGGATATAAGAGAAGAGATAAAGCTGCGAATACGCCAGAGGGACAAGTTCGCCGCGCAAATGGTCGCGCTGCTAACGCTGATATTCGCATTCTCGTTCACGGAAAGAAGCGGCGCTCTGGCGCTGGCCGTCGCTCCGTTCCCTTCCGTGTTCTACACGTGGATGATTCTGCACAGCTACAGAAAGCAAGATTGGCTGAACCGTTACATGCGAGAGGTAGTCGAACCTGAATTAACGAGATTGTGCCGATTGGATCCTGCGCGGGAATGGGAAACTTATCACCATGCGGCAAGGGGAAGATCCGGAACCCGGAGATCCTTCTTCCTCTGGGCGATGTGGGTCGTTAACGCCGGATCGATGACCTATCTCTGGTTTCAAGCGGAAACCGGGTTCCGGCCGGTCTTCTATGCGATCGCGGGGGTTTACTTAACGGCGACGATTTGCGCGACCGCAATCTTCGCGTTCGATACGCCGGGGCGGAGACATAGCAGGCACAAAGGAACAAACGCGGCCTATGCTTCGGCTACGGGAGCATATTTATCTTAGAAAGCAGGGCAGAGGAATGAACCCGTTTACGGAACGAGTCGTCGAGATTATCAAGAGCATACCGGAGGGCTTCGTCATGACGTACGGGCAAATCGCGGAATGCGCGGGAAGCCCGAGAGGGGCCAGGCAGGTCGTGAGAATCTTGCATTCGCTAAGCGCGAAGCACGGGCTACCTTGGCATAGAGTCGTTAACGCTAGAGGAGAGATCGCGATTCAAGAGGGAGAGGGGAAGTATATGCAAACCCTGTATCTGGAGAACGAGAACGTCGAGATCGGATTAGGCGGACGCATCGACCTCGACGTCTATCGGTTTACTCCGCCGCCCGACTCTCGAAAAGCTTAATGATCTCGATGATCACGTTCGTAGCCTTGATCATGGTATCTACGGATATGTATTCGTATCGGCCGTGGTAATTCTCGCCGCCCGTAAAGATGTTCGGCGTCGGCAATCCCATGTAGGATAGCTGAGAGCCGTCGGTACCCCCGCGAATCGGGCGAATGATCGGCTCGATCCCCAGACTTACCATCGCTTGATGGGCAATATCGACGATTTCCTTCACCGGCTCGATTTTCTCGCGCATATTGAAGTACTGGTCCTTAATCTCGAGCAAGATTCGCTGTTCCCCGTAAGTTTCCTGCAATTCCTCGACGATAGCCGTCAGTTCGGTTTTCCTCGCCTCGAATCTTTCCCGATCGAAGTCCCGGATGATGAAGTGCAGTTTAGTCTCTTCCACGTCCCCTTGAATGGAAATGAGGTGGAAGAAGCCTTCGTAACCGTCAGTGTATTCCGGAGCTTCTTCAGCCGGAAGCCGGTTGCTGATTTCCATCGCGATCTTGGCGGAGTTGATCATTTTTCCCTTGGCGGTACCCGGATGAACGATTTTGCCCGTGCAAGTGACTCGCGCCACCGCCGCATTGAAGCTCTCGTATTGAAGCTCGCCTAGAGGTCCCCCATCCATCGTATAAGCATAGCTGGCATCAAAGGCTTTCACGTCGAAACGGTGAGGCCCTCTTCCTATTTCTTCGTCCGGAGTGAACGCGACCCTGACCCGTCCGTGCTTGATTTCCGGGTGCTTGATCAAGTAAGCCATGGCGGTCATGATCTCCGTTATTCCGGCTTTGTCGTCGGCTCCGAGCAAGGTCGTTCCGTCCGTCGTGATGAGAGTCTGTCCCTTGTATTCGGCCAGCTCGGGAAACTCCCGTGGAGACAGTACGACGTCTTGCTCCCGGTTAAGAACGATATCCTGACCGTCGTAGTCTTCCACAACCCGGGGTTTAACGTCTTTGCCCGAAATTTCGGTAGCCGTATCGATATGAGCCAGGAACCCGATAGTGGGGATGGATTTATTCGTGTTGGATGGAAGGGTGGCCATGACGTATCCGTTGGCATCCATGGTAACTTCCTGCATTCCGATTTGCTTCAGCTCGTCAACCAGCATCCGTCCAAGGGCAAGCTGACCTTCGGTCGTCGGACAGGTTTGGCTGCTTTCGTTGGATTGCGTATCGACTTGCGCGTAGGTTTTGAATCTTTCTATAATCTCGTTCTTCATTTCGGTCATTATCGTCAGCTCCTTGATGCTATTTTACCAAAGATCCGGTCGGGATTGAAATGATGTTCGAAAGTTTGCCGCGGTTGGGAGCGGGGTTGGATGGCGGCCGAAGCGGGGAGGGGGTATACTATTCCATATCCACGCTTAGAAAGAAGGATCACCATTGCCGCGTCTCGCCTATATCGCACTTATACTGCTCAGCCTTATTTGGGGCGGATCTTTTTATTTTATGAAAATATTGCTGAACGACTTCGGACCGTGGACGATCTCCTTCCTGCGCTCGGGCTGCGGGTTGATCGTCGTTACCGCCGTCATGCTTGCGTTCAGGAAGCCGTTCGGATTCCGGACGATTCCGTGGTTGTCGGTGATCGTAATGGCTTCGATCAATACCGCCATCCCGTGGACTCTGATCGCTTACAGCGAAACGCATTTGAGCAGCAGTCTGGCTTCCATCCTGAATGCCGCGACTCCGGTATGGACGATCGTCGTCGGAATCGCTTTGTTCAGACATAAGTCTACCCGCAATCAGTGGATCGGTGTAGGAGTGGCCACCATAGGGCTGCTCGTCTTGCTCGGGATCAAACCGGGATCGTTCATCTCCGTAGATCCTGTCGGTCTGGTCTGCATGATAGGCGCGACGATCTGTTATGCTATCGGTTCCCAATTGTCCAAGAAGCTTCTAACGGGATATTCGATGTACCAGATTAGCTTCGGCACCTTGCTCACGAGTATGGTCGGTAGCGGTAGCTTCGCCTTTGCCACCGAATCGATCGATGCGGCGGATCTCGTATCCGCGTCGAACCTCCCGATGATTATCGGTTTGGGGGCTTTCGGATCCGGATTCGCTTATATCTTGTTCTATTACATGGTGCAGAAGGGGAGCGCCGAGTTTGCCTCCATGGTCACGTATTTGGTCCCGGGAACGGCTTTGATTTGGGGATTCACGCTGCTTGACGAAGAGATTAAATGGAACATGCTGTTAGGTCTGTTTATCATTCTGGGAGGCGTGTTCTTGGCCGGCAGGAAGAGCAGGAAAATGGCGGGATAGCGGGCGGGAGGTTCCGTTGTATTGATCTTGATTCCTTTGGGGTAGTTTAATACGGTGTTTCGAACAAAGCCGTACCTAAAGGAGAAGCGCATGGGCAACGATTACAAACCGGCTCGCATAGGAGAAAATCGCAAGCTAGACCGACAGACCGTGCTCTTGCTGGCGGTTAACGTATTGTTCTTAACGGCAACGGCATTATCGGCTACCTTTCTCGGGGTATATATTTGGAAAGCGACGAACGATTTCGTCGTGATCGGTTGGTTTACGTTGCTAACCCATCTTTCCGCGGCATTGACTTTCTGGATCGCCGGCAACGGCGTCAAGGAAGGGAACAAGATGATTTGCCTAAGGATCGGAATAGGCGTATCCGCGCTGTTCTACGCTATCGTGCTCTTGCTTGGCAAGAACGCTTTTCATTACATAGAATTGCTGGGGGTCGTGCAAGGAATAGCGAACGGTTTATTTTGGATCGCTTTTAACGTGATTTATTTCGAATTGACGAATGCGGATAACCGGGATCGGTTTAACGGTCTGATCGGCGTATTCGGTTCGCTTGTCGGAATGGTCGTTCCGTGGTGCTCGGGCGTCCTCATCTCTTCGATAGGCGGCGAGAAAGGATATCGCCTAATCTTCCTGATCTCGTTCGTTATTTTCATAGCGGGGATGGGCTTGAGCTTCCTTGTTCGCAATCGCCGCACCGACGGCAGCTATGATTGGTTCTTGACCCCGCGCGTCTTGCGCAAGCCTAAGACCCCGTGGTTGCCCGTCTTCGCCGCGCTTGCCGGACAAGGGGTTCGCGAGAGCGTATTCGGCTTGATGATCGGTTTGTTGGTCTATATCAGCACGGGCAGCGAACGGCGGCTAGGAAGCTTTACGTTGATCGTATCCGCGGTGGCGTTCATCGGCTTCTACGCGGTCGGCAAATGGTTGAAGCCGGTATGGCGAAGCAAGGGGATGCTGATAGGCACGATCGTCATGACGGCTGTTATCGTTCCTTTCTTTACCGGCGTGACCTATACGACATTGTTGATATTCGGCATCGGTGCTTCGTTGTTCTTCCCGTTGTTCGCGATACCTATGACATCGGCGGTGTTCGATTTAATCGGCTCGAACGAAGATAGCGTTCGTCAACGGGTTGAATACGTGGTGATGAGGGAACTGGCCCTCAACGCCGGACGAATCGTCGGAATGGTATTGTTCATCGCGACGTTGTCCTGCAGCCGTGCCCCGCTGGCCATCCATATTCTGCTGCTCGTGACGGGCAGCGCTCCGCTGCTGAGTTGGCGGTTCATTCGTAATTTGCTTATTCCTCAGCACAAGCAGGGTTGATCGCTCAGTCAATCGTCGCTTGATTGCAGTTCGCGAGAATAGGTTGGTATGAAGCGGAATATAATGTAAGCGCAATCATATTGAGGCCTATTCCATGACATAGGGGGCGATAGCGATGGGAACGCGTTTACTATCGGAATATTTAATCAAGAAGCATCATCCTCAGCTCAGATACGTAAGAGTTCATACAAGTGGAAAGAACCAGGCCACTTTATATGCGTGGAATGACGATTTACAGTTGCCGGAGAGGGACGTCGATACCTTGAAAAGGTTCGTGTCCGGTTATTTGCCGCCGCATGTGTGTTTTCAAATCAAGGCGTATTCGATGGTTCAGATGGACGGTGTGCCAAGGGAGTACGATCTGCCGGAATCGATCGTTCGAACGGCGATGAAGCGGGAATTGGACCAATACGGCATCGTCGCCAGCATCAACACCATGCTGGATAGCGGAGGAATGGCGTTCAGCAGGTACGATTTCAATTCGGGGACGCTGTATTTCAACATTCACATGACGACCGTATTGATGGATATCGAGAAGGAGCTCATTCGCATGTACTTGTCGGAGATTATTCCGCTGGGCTCCAAATGCAACGTGCAATTCGAGTATAGCTTGGCAGCGCGATAAGGCGTTCGGAGCGTCTGGAATGTACAAGCTTGGATGAAGCTGAAGAAGAGACTGCCCGTTAAGCTCGGATGAGCTTGCGGGCAGTCTCTTCTGTTCGCAACGGTGGAGTTAGCGTATGCGTCGTGGCCGCGCTAATTCGGCTGAAAGCGGCTTGTTCGTCGATTTAAAGCGGTATCGCCGCGCTAATCCGGTCCGAAGCGGCTTGTTCGTCGATTTAAAGCGGTATCGCCGCGCTAATCCGGTCCGAAGCGGCTTGTTCGTCGATTTAAAGCGGCATGGCCGCTCTAATTCAGTCTAGGCAACTATAGAGGCGAAGGTAACGGCGATGGGAACTGCGCGGGAAGCGGATACTTGACGACCGGCCACTTCTGCTTGCGAAGGGCTCCCATCAACTCGGGACCTACGTGCAGATTGTTGGCCACGAGCGGATACGGAGTTAACGCCATCCATTGGTTTAACGACACGTCCGCGAAGCGGTTGCTCTTGAACATCTCCAGAAACCATACGCTCGTATTCCCCGTGTTCTGCACGTAGTGACCGAATGCGAACGGTACGTAACCCACGTCTCCGGCCCGATAATCGAAGGTGCGGGCGGTGCCTTCGCCCCCGAATACGGTCATGCGCGCCGTCCCGGACAAGTAATATTGCCATTCGTCGTTATTGGGATGCCAGTGCATTTCCCTCATCCCGCCGGGTTTAATCTCCACGAGCGCGGCGGCTATCGAGGTAGACGCCGGGAAGTTGGACGAGTCGACGATCCGGACGGTTCCCCCGGGCGTGACGATCGGTTCCTGAGCCAGCAAACGATGGGTCAAGCTCAGGGGAACCGTTCCCATCGGGTCTTCGACCTTCTGGCTCTCGATCGGACCGGGAACGCTATCCTGATAGATGTAGCGCTGATGATTCGGAATTCTCGCAAAGGCGCTCTCTGGGACTCCGAAATTGGCCGAAAGCACTTCCTTCGGCGTATGCGCGAACCAGTCGGAGAGAGTGAGGGTGTTGAGATCGGAGAATGCGCCATCGTCGAATACGAGCAGGAATTCGCAACCTTCCTCGAGGCCTTGAATGGAATGCGGAATTCCCGGCGGGAAAAACCAAAGATCTCCCACGCCGATATCCCCGATAAAGTTTTTGCCGTTCTGATCGACCGCGGTAACGCGAGCCCGACCCAAGATCACGAATGCCCACTCCGCTTGCTGATGCCAATGCATCTCGCGGACTCCTCCGGGAGTCAGCTTCATGTTCACCCCGGCTAACGTCGTGGCGATAGGCAGTTCCCTTTCCGTGATCTCCCGCGACCAGCCCCCGTGATTTAATTGCATATGGGTGTCCGAGAAGGAAAATCTCATATTCGGCATGGATCCGGCATCGGTCGTCGGGGAAACCAACAAATCGGGGTTCTCGAGATCCCGCATGACGTCGCGGGGACCTTCGTCCGTCGCTCCCGCGCCGTCTTTGCGGATGGGCTGCGGAACGACGCCGTTCCAAAAGGGAATCCGAGGGTCGTTTGACATAACACCATACTCCTCTCAACGAGATCGATGAAGAGAAATCTCCATCATCATTGTAGTAAGGTATGAACGAGATCCGGCGCTAATGTCTGATTTACCTTTATGCGAATCTCTGCCGGTATTGCCGGGGCGAGATCCCTTCCGTTCTGAGAAAGCAAGAACTGAAATAGGCGGCTTGGTTAAAGCCGACCTCCTCGGCGATTCGCGCTATCGTGTAATCGGTTTGCATGAGGAGCAGCTTGCTTTGCTCGATCCGATAGCGAAGCAAATAATCCATCGGCGACAGTCCGTACTCCTTGTTCATGCATCGCGCGATGTAGACCGGATGGAAATTCAGATTTTCCCCAAGGGCGTGGGCTGTGATATTCTGCTGATAATGGCTACGTAAATAGGCTGCGGCTTGTTCGGCGCAAATCGTTGCGGGAGTGGAGCGACCGGAATCGATGCTGGAGGATAATTGCCCGATCGTCTCTTGGAAGAGGATCTGCTGTTTAAGCCGGGAAGCGCTCAAATGACCCTCGGGGCCGAGAGCTTTAATCTGCATTAATGTTTCCTCCAGCTTGCCCGGCTGTGCAACCTGCGTGAATTGAGGCAAGCCCAGGGGGAACGTCCTTGCATCGAACTGCTGCGATTCGACGATAGCGTCGTAGGGCTCCGGCGTTCGCCGAGGCGGCACGGTATCCGTCACCTTCCAATGTCCGGTCGTCTGGAAATGGAGCCAGTAGTATTCGGTCGGCTCTCTGCAAGCTTCCGTCGAGTAGTGGTAACAATCGGGACGAAGGACGAGAGCGGAGCCTGCCTTCACCTCGTATCGCCGCTCTTCCTCTCCCATGTAGAGACAGCCCCGGGTGACCGCCAGAAGATCGAATACCCGAATGTTGCGTCTGCTCACATGCCTTTCGCCGGCACTGAACCCATTGTGTCCGCAGGCAATGAAATGGAGCAACGGAGGTACGGTGAATTCAAGTAAATTCAAATGCCAGCACTCCTCGATTAAGTTTGTAAATTGAAAGTTTCGGTTTGAAAACTAACACATCATTTTCGATATTCCTACTATAATTTGTTTTGGATATGAAGTCGAACCTGAGCATTAATGTAAAATATAGAAGTCGCATCTTGTAACGACCGGGAGTTGGAATTATGAAATCCGAAATTAATAAATTCGGTTTATGGGCTTTGGCGTGGCCGATATTCATCGAAGTTTTCCTCCAGACTCTACTAGGAACCGTCGATACGATCATGGTCAGCCGAATATCGGATGATGCGGTCGCCGTCGTCGGATTGGCCGGACAGCTGCTTAACGCGCTAACAACCGTCTTCATGACGATCGCGGGCGGAGCGGGTATTCTCATCGCCCAGAAGATAGGGGCCAAGAAAGGCGAGGATGCCCGAACGATCGCCATTATGGGCTTAACCGTTAGCACGGCCATTGGAATCGGGATTAGCATTCTTTTGATCGTCCAATCCCATGCGATAGCCGGGCTGCTCAATTTGTCCGAGGAGCTGCTGCCGTTGTGGGATGTATACGTATCGCATATCGGCGGAGGGATGTTCCTCACGGCCATGATAGCCGCGATGAGCACGGCCATAAGAAATACAGGCAATACGACAGCGCCGATGTACACGGGAATCGCCATGAACATCCTGCATATCGCGTTGAATTACGTACTCATATTCGGAGCGTTCGGATTCCCGGAATGGGGGCTGTTCGGAGTAACGGTGTCGGGCAACATTTCCAAGTTCCTTGCCGCTCTAGTTTTATTTTACGTATTCGCCTATTCTTTCGAACGTAAAATCCAATTCCGCGATCTGCGGATATTCGATCCGAAGCTGTTCAATGAAATCATTCGTATCGGATGGCCGCTCGGCGTCAACATGTCGGGCTGGGTTTTCTCGCAGTTGGCTATTTACTCCTTCCTGGCTATGCTCGGAGCCAAAGAATTGGCCGCAAGAACGTACATGAACACGATGGAATCGTTCTGTTTCATGCTCGGATACGCGTTGGCTTTGGCCACGCAAATCCAAGTCGCTCACCTCTATGGAGCATCCAAGACGCACGAGGCGTATTCGGGAGCTTTCCGCGCGCTTTACATCGGGCTCGCCGTCGTGACGGCAAACGCGTTGCTGCTCTTCCTTCTTGGAAGTCATATGCTCCGCATGTTTACGACCGATCCGGCCATACTGGCGATGGGACAGTCGTTGCTAGCCTTGAATCTGATCCTGCAGCCGGCCAAGGAACTGAATATGGCGATGAATAACGCGCTCAATGCGGTCGGCGACACCCGATACCCGATGGTCATAGCCATCCTGTCGATGTCGATCATTGCCACAGGGTGTTCCTATTGGTTCGGGACGCAAGCGGGTTGGGGGTTGATCGGAATCTATTGCTGCATGATCGCGGACGAGCTCATCCGAGGAATTCTGGTTCTGCAACGTTGGCGGGGGAAGAAGTATTTGCTTAAAGCGGAGAAGGGAGCGAACCATAAAACGGGCGGCGAGGCGTTACAAGATACCGCGCTCCCGATCTAAAGAAGTCCCCTTCATCCAATCTTCATCGAACCTTCATGTTATGTTCATGATGGGAACTGATCCTCGTGTTAATATTAATTTATATTTAGATTAAATATAAATTAATAAGGAGGAACAACCCATGACCGCAAACTCAAACGTAATTACGAACGAGAACACGGCGAAGATTAGCGCGGTGCTCAATCAACAGATCGCCAATTGGAACATCCTTCATATGAAGCTGCACAACTTCCATTGGTATGTAAGAGGGCCTCAATTTTTCACGTTACACGTGAAATTCGAGGAATTGTACACGGAAGCAGCCTCGCATATCGACATATTGGCGGAAAGGCTTCTGGCAGTGGGGGGAAATCCGGTCGCCACGCACTTGGAAACTCTCCGCTTGTCTAGCGTCAAAGAAGCCGTCGGCGATGAAGGCGCGGAGCAAATGGCGGAATCCGTTGCCCGAGATTTCAAGCAAGTGGCTTCGGAGCTAGGGGAAGGCATTAAGGTCGCGATTTCGTGCGATGACGAGGATACGGCGGATTTGCTTCTTGGCATCAAAACGGGCTTGGAAAAACACGCTTGGATGCTGAATGCCTTCATTGGAAAATAAGGGATTGACATCGATAAGGGTAGACTATAATATGTGCTTTAAGCAGGCGCAGTTAACCGAATCGTTAACTGCGCCATATTAAGGCTTAATACTGTGCTTAAACAAGCTCAGTTACATGGAGGAGATCCCGAAATGGATGTCGTAGCGATCGTTTTGCAGGGGCTGTTAGGTCTAGTTTTTGTGATGGCTGGTTTCAGTAAAATCTCGGGTACGAAAATGCAAGTCGATTCGTTTAATCACTACGGATATCCGCAATGGTTTCGGGTAGTTACCGGTCTTGTGCAATGGGTCGGCGTCGCGGCGCTCGTCATCGGCTTCTGGGAACCAAGCTGGGCCGCAGTTGGTGCCTTATGGTTAGGCGTTACGATGCTCGGAGGCGTATTGACGCACGTTCGGATAAGGGATACCTTCAAACAAACGCTTGCCGCCATCGTTTTTTTGTTACTGCTAGTCATCCTCTTCATCATTGAATTGCCCGAGTTATCCGATTTTCCCGGCTTCTGACGGGTCGGCAAAGAGAAGGCACCTCACTATCGAGGTGTCTTCTCTTTTAGCTGTTGACAATTGTCTCGATTTATATTATCTTAATATCAAGACATTCGAATTCAAGATAAAAAGGCCGCCGAAGGAGGTGCTGACGATGACGGATAAACCTTATAACCAAGATTCCTTAGACCTCTACATCGCCTTGAACAGGGCGAGTCAATGGATCAACGCCCACGCGGACCGGGACATTCGCCGTTACGGGTTGAACAGAACGGAGTTCGGAGTGCTTGAAATGCTTTACCATAAAGGCTCGCAGCCCTTGCAGCAAATCGGCGGAAAAGTGTTGATGAGCAGCGGCAATATCACGTACGTCGTGGATAAGCTGGAACAGAAGAACTTGGTTAAGCGCAAGGCATCGCAAGAGGATCGGCGCCTCATCTATGCGGAAATCACGGACGAGGGCAATCGGCTGATCGAAGAAGTGTTCCCTAAGCACGCGGACATCATTCGAGAAGCCGTGGGCGGGCTAAGCGAGGAAGAGAAGAAGATCGCAAGCCAACTCTTGAAGAAGCTTGGCAAATACGCCGAGAAGGGCTTTAAATAGCCCGGTAACAGTGTAAGCTGGTTGCGAGAGAATTTCTTCTTTCCGGCATGGATATCTTAACTTAAAGATTCTTTAATTTCATTTAACATAAAAACAGCATTCAAGGGAGATGGATAGAAATGAGACAACAAACGACGGGTATTCACCATGTTACGGCTTTCGTAAGGGACGCGCAGGCAACGGTCGACTTTTATTCAGGCGTATTGGGATTAAGACTTGTGAAAAAGACGATCAATTTCGACGCGCCGGAAGTGTACCACTTGTATTTCGGTAATGAAGGGGGAAGCCCCGGCACGATCATTACATTCTTCCCGTGGCCGACCTCCCGGCAAGGACGCATCGGCGCCGGACAAGTGGGAATAACCACTTACGTCATCCCGGTCGGCACCATGGATTTCTGGCAAGAGAGACTGGAGAAGCTGAACGTATCCGCGACCGTAGCGACGAGATTCGGCGAAACCTTTCTTCAAGCCTCCGACCCTGACGGCCTGCGTCTGGAAATCGTAGAGCGCGAGGAAGGATCTCTTAGTCGCTGGTCCTTCGGAGGAGTACCCGCGGATAAAGCGATCAAAGGTTTCGGAGGTGCCGTATTGTTCAGCTCGGCTCCCGCTAAGACGGCCGAAGTGCTTGAACGGGTAATGGGTCTTGAACCGATCGCCAATGATGGTGAGTTCGCACGGTTCAAGGCTAGCGGAGATCTAGGCAACGTGATCGACGTGAACGTGGAGGCTATGGAGCCCGGAATCGGCGGGGCGGGTACGGTTCATCATATCGCTTGGCGCGCCAAAGACGACGAAGACCATGCGAGATGGAGAAGCCTAGTAGAGGAGAACCAGTTGCATCCTACTCCGATCATTGACCGCCAATATTTCAATGCGATATATTTTCGGGAAGAGGGCGGAATACTTTTCGAAATCGCGACTGATCCTCCGGGCTTCGCGCGCGATGAACCGGCGGATTCGATCGGAGAACGCCTGATGCTGCCGGAATGGTTCGAAGAGCACCGCGAGCAGATCGAAGGGCTGTTGCCGCCTATTCAAGTCAGAGTGCTGGAGGCTGATCGAGGATGAAACATATTTTCAAGCAAGGGTCTGACGTAAAGGCTCCCGTGCTCGTTCTCTTGCACGGGACCGGCGGAACCGAGAACGACTTGCTCCCGCTAGCCGATGCCGTGTCGCCGGAATCTTCGGTAATCAGCATACGAGGCAATGTATTGGAGAACGGCATGCCGCGTTATTTCCGCAGGCTGGCCGAGGGAGTATTCGACTTGGAGGATCTCGTCTTCCGGACTCGCGAGCTTCGCGACTTCCTGGATCAGGTGGCCGTTCAATACGGCTTCGACCGCCATAACCTGGTGGCTATCGGTTACTCGAACGGAGCCAATATCGCCGGAAGCTTGCTTTTCCACTACGAGGGTTCGTTTAAAGGCGCGATACTCCATCACCCGATGGTTCCGATCCGGAACGTGGCTTTGCCCGACTTAACGGGAGTGCCGATCTTCATCGGCGCGGGAGAGAACGATCCGATCTGCGTTCCGCAGGAAACGGAGGAGCTTAGCGGACTACTAACAGACGCAGGCGCATCGGTAACCCTGCATTGGGAACGGTTCGGCCATCGTCTGACCGGCTCCGAGGTAGAGGCGGCCGCGGCTTGGTTCAAGGCTCGATTCGAGGAGCAATTATGAGAATGATCGATCCGGATAGTCAGAGCGAGCAGGACAATTATAAGCTGCTAATCGGGAGCATCGTGCCGCGTCCAATCGCTTTCGTTACGACTTTGTCTAGCGACGGCGTTCTGAACGCGGCGCCCTACAGCTACTTTAATATCGTTGCGGCTAATCCGCCGATGGTGTCCGTTTCCGTGCAAAGGAGAAACGGTGCCCCGAAGGACACCGCGAGGAACGCCATCCAGAACGGAGCCTTCGTCGTCCATATTTCCGACGAATCTTATATCGGACAGATTAACGCTACGGCCGCTAATCTGCCGCCCGAGGAAAGCGAGGTCGCCCTCGCCGGGCTTACTCCGATCGCAAGCGAGAAGATCGCGATTCCAGGCATCGCGGAAGCGAAGATCCGAATGGAATGCGTGCTGGAACGTTCCATTCCGCTCGGTGGCGTAGAAGGCTCCCCGGCATGCGATCTGCTTATCGGACGAATCGTATGCTTTCACGTGGATGAGGCGGTGTCCGACGATAAGCTGCACATCGACGTTCAAGCTTTGAAGCCGGTCAGCCGACTAGCGGGTAAAGCTTATGCAAAGCTGGGCGACATCTTCGAGATCGATCGTCCTAGGTAAGTGAAGATCAGACTATTCGAATGCTCGTTCAATAGAAAAGCCAGCCGCAGAAGGAATTATTCCTTCTCGGTTGGCTTTTTCTCGTTCGGAAGAGGCTAGTCCGAATTAAGCGTAAACGCTAGCCCTAATCTCGATAGGGCCGATGACGGATGCGGATAGCGCAGCGGTGATCTTCTCCACGGATAAAGTGTAAGCGTGAGATCCAGGAGTCGCATTGGCATCTATATGCTGAATGGAGTTGAGTGCGAATTCTTCTACTGCGCTTTCTATTCCTACACGCGAATAATAAATCTCCGTCGTGCCGCGGAAAATACGGAACAAGTAACTGCCGGTGCCCGCGATGCCTTGTATTCCGACTGTGGCAATGATTTCGACGAATCTAGGCACGATATTGGGAACGTCCACGATAACCGTAGCAACACCGAGTCCGGTGGGGGTCTGAGGAATCGGTATGAGTACGCCGCCTGTTATTGGAGTGACTACGGTTGCGTTATAAAAAACGGATTTGGTCATGGTTTTCACCTCGCTTCATGGTTTTGTTTATTTTATGAAAATTCAAGGAGAGGTGATTGGACAAACTATCCGCAGTTTCCCTTATTAGAAAAATTGGCGTTGACATGAAACTATTTGGTTTCCTATAATGAATTGGAAACCAAAAAGTTTCCTATCAGGGAGGAAGTTCTCGCATGTCAGATCAAGCACAAATCCATACTTTACCCGATATTCGTCAGACATCTCTATTTAATGCTCCGGTGCAGAAGGTATGGGCAGCCGTTTCCACGACCGAAGGCATAGCCGCATGGTTTATGCCGCCGATCGGTTTCATTCCGGAAGTCGGGAATGAATTTCACCTCGACGCCGGCCCTTACGGTAAATCGCCTTGCAAGGTAACCGTAGTCGATCCGCCCAACCGGCTCTCTTTTACGTGGGGCAAAGACTGGACGCTTACCTTCGAATTGGAGGAGAAAGGCGATCAAACCGAGTTTACCTTGATTCATAGCGGATGGAATGCGGATATGCAGACCGAATTCGGAGAGCCGCATGACTTGGTCCGCGAGCGGATGAACGGCGGTTGGGTAGGCTTAGTGCGGAAGCTGGGCACTTATGTCGAAGCGTAATCAAGCGGCTTCCTTGCCCAAGCACGACGTGTTTCAAGCGATAGCGGATCCTACCAGACGCGGCCTGCTTCGCTTGCTGGTCGATCAAGAGATGCCGGTGAACGCGATCAGCGGGCACTTCCCGATGACGCGCACGGCCGTCTCCAAGCATCTGCGCATATTAGCGGATGCCGGACTCGTCAAGGAAAGGAAAGTCGGCAGGGAGACGCGGTATCGGTTGGACGCCGATCCCTTGCTGGAATTAAAACGCTGGCTAGCCTTTTACGAGCGTTATTGGGAGAACAAGCTGGAAGCACTCAAGCGTTACGTGGAGTCGGAGGATTAAATCGGGACGGAAAAGGTACCGAACCTTGCATTGGAAGGGCGCGAGTTGTTACAATGTAAGCAATAGAATACAAAATCCGGGAGCGCGGAGGCTTATGGCTGTATGCGACTCGGGAGAGGTTCTAGACACACCCTCTATAAAAAACTAAGGAAGAAGCGGTATCTCCTTGTGACTTGAAGGACGATATCGCTTTTTTCTATTGCCCGGGAGGCATTATCATTAATCAAACGAAATCAGGAAAAGCCGTCGTGGTATTCAGCGGCGGACAGGATAGTACGACTTGCCTGTTCTGGGCATTGCAGAGGTTCGAAGAAGTGGAAGCCGTCACGTTCGATTACGGTCAGCGACACAAGCTGGAGTTGGAGTGCGCGGCGCGAATCGCCGCTGAATTAAAAGTTAGACATCACGTGCTCGATATGTCGCTGCTGGGGCAATTAACGCCGAATGCGTTAACGAGACACGACAGGGCGATCGAGCACAACGAAGGAGAGCTGCCTTCGACTTTCGTCGATGGCCGTAATTTGTTGTTCATGTCCTTCGCGGGCGTATTGGCGAAGCAAGTCGGAGCACGGAATATCGTGACCGGCGTCTGCCAGACCGATTTCAGCGGATATCCGGACTGCCGCGACATCTTCGTCAAGTCGCTGAACGTAACGCTGAACTTATCGATGGACTATGAGTTCGTCATCGATACTCCGTTGATGTGGCTAACTAAAGCGCAAACTTGGCAACTGGCGGACGATCTTGGAGCCTATGAATACGTTCGCGACAACACGCTGACGTGTTACGAAGGAATCATGGCCGATGGCTGCGGGGAATGCCCGGCATGTTTGCTTCGTTCGCGCGGTCTCCGCGAGTTCGAAGCGGCCAGCAAGGAGGGGCGCCGCTTATGATTCAGCAAATCTATCCGTCCGTTCCCCATCCTTATCGGTATGAGCTGAACAAGGATATGCATTTCGCCGCTGCGCATTATATCCCGGATGAACGCGCGGGAAATTGCTCCGAGCTCCACGGCCATACGTATTTCGCGAACTTGACGATCGTGGGCAACGAGCTGGACGAGTGCGGTTTCCTCGTGAATTTCTCGCTGGTCAAGAAGCTGATCCACGACCGATTCGACCATTCTTTGCTGAACGGACACGCGGACTTTACCGGAGATAAGCAACCGGAACGGTATCCGACGACGGAAAACGTCGCCAGGACGTTATGCGAGCTCGTGCAGAGCCACTTAGACGGTATGGCGAATAAGCCGATATGCTCGCAAGTGTTTCTAAGAGAGACGCCGTCTAGCTACGTCGTGTACCGCCCGGCCGCGGGAGCCGTTATATGACGGTGGTCAGTCGGTTTCCCGTCATCGAAATCTTCGGTCCGACCGTGCAAGGCGAAGGAATGGTCATCGGCCAGAAAACGATGTTCATCCGGACGGCCGGTTGCGACTATAGCTGCGTCTGGTGCGATTCCGCTTTTACTTGGGATGGATCCGGCAAGAAGGAAACACGCATGCTCACCGCGGAGGAAATCGTGGACGAACTCCGCGCGGTCGGGGGTAACGCCTATTCGCACGTCACGATATCCGGCGGCAATCCGGCGCTGTTGCCCCGATTGGAGCAATTGATCGAGCGGTTGCACGACGACGGCATCCGCGTCGCGCTGGAAACCCAGGGTAGCAAATGGCAGGACTGGTTCTTGCTCGTGGATGAGCTGACCCTGTCGCCTAAGCCGCCGAGCTCGACGATGACTACCGATTGGGTGGCGCTTGATGCAATCGTAAGTAAGCTGACGGCCGGCGAACGCGACTTCAGCCTGAAGGTCGTCGTATTCGACGAGGCGGATTTACGCTACGCGATCTCGGTCCATCGGCGTTACGGGAATGTCGCGTTCTTCCTGCAAGCAGGCAACGATGACGTCAAGGAGTCCGATACGACGACGCTGTTACACCGACTCATGCGGAAGTATGTTTGGCTGGTGGAAACGGTCATGGCTTCGGAAGAGCTGACGAACGTGCGCGTGCTCCCCCAGCTTCATGCATGGTTGTGGGGAAATAAGCGCGGATATTAGCTTTAGCGGAATAAGTTGCAAACCCGGGCCATTGCCCGGTTGCCAGCCCATCCCGGCCTGTGGTATCGTTATAGACATTGAAGCAAAGGAGGTGAAGGTAGGATGAATCGAGAGTTCGTGAACAACCAAGTTAGCCGGCTGCCCATCGCGATGGCTGGCATCGTTCATGGCGTGCGCGTAGACGGGAGAAGTCTGTCCAAACGCAACCATACGATGTCACAACTCGAGAAAAGGCTCCTACCTTGACCGCGGCGGATCGATCCGAACGGACGTAGGGAATTTTCCCTACGTCCTTTTTGTATTTTCGGAAAGGGAGAGGGGCCTTCTAATTACAGGAGGAATCACCCATGTTAACGATAAATTGCCAAAACGTAAAAAAATATAACGGCGCGCAGTTGGTTCTGGAAAACGTAACCTTCGAGCTTCATCACGGAGAGAAAGCGGGACTCGTCGGCCGCAACGGAAGCGGCAAGTCGACTTTGCTGCGAATGGTTTCCAAGCTCGACGTACCGGACGAGGGGCTGTTGACCGTCCGCAAGGACGCGCGAATCGGCTATCTGGAGCAAATTCCGACCGAAGGACCCGAGCGAACCGTGTACGACGCGTTAGCGTTAGGCTACAGCGAGTTGTTCGCCTGCAGGACGGAAATGACGGAGATCGAGCGACTGATGTCGGAGCCGGAACAGCAAAGTCTCGAAACGCTGATTAAACGATATTCGGAGCTGCAGGAACGCTTCGAAAACGGAGGCGGTTACGAGATAGACGCCCGTATCGACCAAGTGGCTACCGGTCTAGGGATCGATCGGGAATGGTACGGAAGAGCTTATTTCTCGCTTTCTGGGGGAGAGAAGACCAAGGTCGGGTTGGCGTCCCAGCTTATCCGCAAGCCGGACATCCTGCTGCTCGACGAACCTACGAACCATTTGGACTTAGACGGGGTCGAGTGGCTGGAGGAATATTTGCTGAAATTCGAGGGCGCCTGCCTGATCGTATCTCACGATCGGTATTTTCTTGACCGGGTCGTTACCAAGATCATTGAAATCGAGGATGGAGAATCCTCGATCTACCATGCAAATTACTCGAAATACGTCGCGGAGAAGGAAGTTCGGCTGCTTCAGGAATTCGCCCATTATCAGGAACAACAAAAACGGATTAAGAAGATGAAAGAGACGATCAAGCAATTGCTCGAATGGGGAAGGATCGGCAGCAACGAGAAGTTTTTCAGAAGAGCGGCGTCCATGCAGAAGGCGCTCGACCGTATGGAGAAGCTGAAAAGACCGGCCGTCGACCGAAGAGAAGCAGAGTACGAGTTGAAGCCGTCGGATCGTTCGGGCAAACGGGTGATCGAATTTTCCGGAGTAAGCAAGAGATTCGGGAAGTCCGTCATATTGAACCAAGCGGCGGGGGTGCTGGAATACGGCGAGAAGGTTATGCTCGTCGGGCGCAACGGCTCCGGCAAGACGACGCTGCTCAAGCTCATCCTCGGAGAGGACGACGCTGACTCGGGAGAGCTTGCGCTGGGCTCGCGAGTAGACGTCGGATACTTGGCGCAGCAGAAATACCCGGAGGAACCCAAGAAGAGCGTGTTGGCGTATTTTCGCGAAGAGGCGAATATGGAAGAGGGGGAAGCTAGGTCTCGCTTGGCCGCGTACCTGTTCTACGGAGCGGACGTATTCAAGCCGGTGAGTTTGCTGTCAGGAGGAGAGTGGACCCGGCTCAGGCTGGCGTTGTTGGTGCTGCGCAAACCGAACCTGCTTGTTCTCGACGAACCGACGAACCATATGGACATCGCATCACGGGAAGCGTTGGAAGAAGCGCTCGAGGATTTTCCCGGAACGATTCTTGCGGTAACCCACGATCGGTACTTCATCAACCGGCTGTCGCAGAAGATCTGGGAGCTCGACGAAGGGCGTATTCAGGTTTACCTTGGAGACTTCGACGCTTATAAAGCTAAGAGTAAACGAGTGGCGGCTACGAAAGAGGAAGGTACATCGCACGCGAAGGCGATTACTCCGCGAGCTTCTTCCGAAAGGCGGAAACCGCCGCGCACCTCCGAGGAAAACGCGGAACCCGACATGATATCGTTGGAGCGAAAGATAGCCGAAACGGAACGGGTATTGGGCCGGTACGATATAGAGCTTATCGAATTGGGGAACAACGGGGGCAACTCGGAGATGGAGCGAAAATGGCAGGAACGGGAAAACGTCCGGCGTCAGCTCGACGAGCTTTACGAACGGTGGATAAGGAACGATATTCCTGAATAAATAAGGGTCATCCGGGTACGATAGGTTCGAACGAATCTGAATCGATCGGAAGCGGGGGATGATCGGATGGCAAGAAGAAGGAAAATTCTCGTGCCGGGGGCGGAACGGGGCTTAACGAATTTCAAGGCGGAGGTCATGAGCCGGGAAGGGTACGCGGTTAACCCTGCAAGACCGGACGACGTGAAGTACGAGGTGGCGGAAGAGTTGGGCGTTCCTCTCAGCCCGGGAAACAACGGCAATCTAACGACAGAGGAAGCCGGTCAGGTCGGAGGCAAGATCGGCGGGACGATGGTCCGCGAAATGATAAGACTCGCTCAGGAGCGGCTGTCGAAACGGGATTGAAGAGGCGGCGTTATCGCCGCGGAGATTCGCTACAATCGAAATAGAGGTTGCCCGAGTTTACGACACGCGGGCAACCTCTATTTACATAATCAAGCGTTTATTTTCAAGGCGATGGATTTCAAGGAAACCATGCACTTCTGCAATTCGATTAAATCGTCGTGCTCCAAGGAGTCGAGCTTGGATTTGATTTGATTCATGAGGCGCTCGTGCATCTCCTTGCATAGTCTATCTCCCGCGTCCGTGATTCGGATCTGAATAACCCTCCGGTCCTCGTTGCTGGTCCTTCTGTCTACAAGCTCGTGCTGAACTAGCTTGTCCACGAGAGGAGTCATATTCGGACGTGAGATGTGCATGAGATTGCTAAGCTCGGAAACGGTAGACGTCCGGGACTCGTATAACGCGAACAGGACCTCCAGATTGGAGCGAGATAATTGGTAAGGCATGTTGTCTATTGGAAATGTCCGAAACAGCTTCTTCTTAAGCAACGGCACGACCGTTACGAAAGATTCGGAAATCGTATCCATTATCTCGGCGTTCATTCGGTCACCTCATCGGAGAAACTAGGAATTCATCGCCATTATAACATGGGAAATCGCAAATTGATATTGACTTATAATAATTATGAGTATATAACTAATTATGCCGTCCCGAGCTTCCGCTGTTGAAGTAATCGGGTAATTTTTGCAGACTATAGTATATTTATGAAAAAATTAAGAAACTCTTTGGAGGTTTAATAGTAAATTATAGAGAGTAGTAGGGTTATCGGAAAGGGTGAGACTGGGTGGGTTTATTGATTAAAATGGGGAATAGGCGTTTTCTCCTGTTTACGTTGCTCCTGTTGTTCAAATGTTGCTTGGCTTGGTTCGTGGTGTTCGAAGATGGGCCTTCATGGATGACGATGCTGACGGAGATTCCGTTCTTCTGGCTCGTATTCTGTTTAATAGAATGGTTCGCAACGAAGAGGAAGTTGCTTTACTATACCATCGCGAATTTATTGTTCACGCTCCTCTATTTCACGGTATTGATGTACTACAAATATTACGGCATCATCGTGACTTACCATGCGATCAGTCAAGCCGATAAAGTGGCGGCGGTCGGTAACAGCACGTATTCGCTAATGGATCCTTATTATTTGCTCATTTTCGTGGATATTATCGTATTGATCGTCATCCCTCTAAGTTTAAGGAAGAAGTACAAGGGAATTCAACTGAACTTGAAGCCGATCAGCAGGACCGCGTTGTCCGTGATGTTCATCATATCGGTTACCTTGTGCTACTTCAGCATCTGGCCGAACCGGGCAAGCATGAACGAGAACAAGCAAGCGGAAGAAATGGGCATACTGAACTACGAAGTGTTCACCATATTCGCCGACAGCACGGAGGACGCGGAGATGGTGGAGATGGAGGATATCACCCAGCCCGTAATCGATACGCTGAAAGGCATCAAGCCGCTTCCGAATCCTCAGTACTTCGGAGCGAACAAAGGCAAGAACGTCATTATCCTTCAGATGGAATCGTTCCAGAACTTCCTGATCGGGCTGAAGGTCGGCGGCAAGGAAGTTACGCCGAATATGAATAAGCTGGCCAAGGAAAATTTCCATTACGATAATTTCTACACGATGGTCGGGCAAGGAACGACTTCCGATGCCGAGTACGTTGTAAATACTTCGCTTTACGTGCCGAAGCATCAACCGGCGACGCAGGACAACGTGAAAAAAGCATTGCCGAGCTTACCGAAATTAATGGCCGCGAACGGATATACGACTGCAACGTTCCATACGAACGAGGTCCAATTCTGGAATCGCAAGGAGCTCTACAGCGCGATAGGTTGGGAAAAGTATTACGACAAGAGCTTCTACGGAGACGATGACCACGTGGCTTTCGGGGCTTCCGACGAGGTCCTTTACGCGAAAACCCTTGATGAGTTGAAGAAAATCAGCAAGCGCGGCAAGCCGTTCTATTCGCAAATAATCAGCATGAGCTCGCATCATCCGTACAACATTCCGGAATCGAAGATTCGGATGGACCTTCCGGAAGAGCTGAAAGATACGTTGGTCGGGCGTTACATCCAAGCGCAGAACTATGCGGATTATGCTCTGGGAGCGTTCATCGACGGATTGAAACAAAGCGGATTGTGGGATAATAGCATCGTTCTTTTCTATGGAGATCATCAAGGATTGCCCGTCTATTCGTTGGATAGCGACGAACAGGAACAAATGAAAAATCTTCTTGGACACGAATACGGTTATACCGATATGTTCAAGATTCCTCTGATCATGCATGCTCCGGGCGTTACCTACCCGGCTCTAATCAAGAAAACCGGCGGACAGATCGATATTCTGCCGACGGTTGCGAATTTAACCGGCATATCGATCGCCAACCAAATTCATTTCGGGCAGGATTTGCTTAACCAAAGCTCCAACGTCTTGCCTATGAGGCATTTCCTCCCTTCGGGTTCGATCGTGACGGATTCCGAGGTGTTCGTTCCGGGTATCGGATTCGAAGACGGAACGAATTACCCGCTCGATATCTTGGCGGGCAGCACCGGGGCGACTTTGCCGAAATACGAGAATGCGCTGGAATTGCTCAATCTGTCGGATAGCTACGTGAAGCAGCTTCCGGATAAGGCGCCTGCGGAAAAGGAATAATCATTCGATATAGAAGCCCTCGGCCACTTTAATGTGCCGGGGGCTTTCTTTGACATATAACAAGGACGGCGGAGCCGGTTTACTTGTAAACGATGAGACTTACATGCCGCTTACCGTCCAAAAGCCGACGAGACCATATAATTGCCGTGATCAGAAGTTAATACTCCCTCTGGTAGGTAGTTGGAAGTGAGATGGGGTGTGAGTCATCCCGATCAAATACGATGCTTTTCAATGTATTTTTGAAGCTTGTTCAAGAATTAAGCTGGATAAAGATGCTTTTTATTCCTATTGGTCTGCGTTTGTCTTAATTCTTTCATATATTCGATCTATAGTGATGTTCTTCATCCTACTTTGATTGCAAAAGCGCTTGATAACTCCAATAGCGATGATTACCATTTTACTTTTGATCAAGCATGCATTACTCTCGAAGTGATGGACGGCGAAGCCGTTTTTCTTGTATGGCGGTCGGTTAAAATCGCAATATAGCCCCCGCAGCATCTGCGGAAGCACGCTTAGGGGGCTTTTTTCCGACGTGGGAATGCCGGCTCTGCCTTAGCTCTTCGGTTCTACGACCTCGTCCTTCGTGTCGGCTACGAGGTCCTTGGCCGAGGACTTGAATTCGTGCAGGGTGCGGCCGACCGCTCTGCCTAACTCGGGCAGCTTGGACGGTCCGAATAGAATGAGCACGACGATCAGAATCATGAGAAGTCCGGGAAAACCGATGCTTTGCAACATAAGATCAGCTCCGTTCGTGTAGGATGGATCTTGCTATTTTTTCGGCATAGGGTAGGTAGCGAACGCTTCGATCTCGATTAACCAATCGGCGTTGACGAGACTCTGGACGCCGACGGTGGAACGGGCCGGCTTCGTCGGGTTGCCCTTCGTGTTGAAGTATTTCGCGTACGCGTCGAACCAGCCTTGATAGTCTGGCTTCCCGCCAAGCTCCGCATCCGGCGCGACGTACACGCGAAGGTACGTGACGTCTTTCAGCGACAGTCCTTGTTCCTTCAACTGCGCTTCCAGACCCTTCAGTATGCCTTCCCCCTGCGCTTGCGTATTCCCGTATCTCTCGTAGACCGTTTGACCGTCCTTGTTCAGCACCGGAGGTACGGTGCCGCTCGTCCAGAACGACGCTACGTCCTTAGGGATGGCTACCGCGCTGGATATGGCGGACGTCTTCGTGCCGAAGTAAGTGACTTTGGTAATGGGCTTGTAGGTGGCCGCGAATACGCTTGCCCCCACGAAGCAAGACAACAACGATGCTGCGATCATCACTTTAGCTTTATGGCCGATTTTCATACGGAACCCCCTCGACGGATAAAAGACGGATAGTTTAAGCGGCGATTATAAAAATCTAGGATTGCATAACTCTTTGGTGAATGGCGGTAACGACTTCTCGGGCGGATTCGATCGCTCCCGCCTGCCAAGCCGTAATGTAGCTCATGTGCTCGCCGGCGAGGTACACGTTGCGATCCGGCTTGCAGAGCGTCGGGTAAACCGTTTTGCGCTGGTCGCCCGTATAAGACACCCAACCCCCGAGATTGTACTTGATCTTCTTCCAATCGATGGAGAATGAAGCCTCGAATTCCTTGAGATACTGCGGATGGATTTTGGCGCCTTGCGCCAGCGCACGCGCTTCCCGTTGCTGGTAGGTCATAGCCCCTAACGCATCCGCGTTCCCTCCGAAGGCGTAGTAGCCGAGCAGAAGTCCCTTCTTATCGTTGTACCGGGTCGGGGGATAGTAGATCGATGAGATATCCATGTTCGTTAGAGAGTTGCCCCCATAGATTTGCTCGTCCTCTTCCCAGAACCGGCGCTTGAATTGCAAGCCGATTTTGCCCGCCGATGCATAGCCGATGCTGTCGATGGCGCTCTTCATCTCCGGGGAGAAGTCGGCTTTGATCGATTTCAGCACGGTCAGGGGAATGGTGCAGATACAGAAATCTCCTTTAGCCTGCTTCATCCTGCCCGACGCGAGGTCCTTATACTCAATGGAGACGCTGTTGTTAGACTGTTTGATCTCGGTTACTTCGGCGTTAAACTGGATTTTGCCCTTCAACCGGCTCTCGAACGCGTTCGTTACGGCGTCCATACCCCCGACCGGATGGAACATCATCATCTGCTGGTCGTAGCCGTATTCGCTGCTTAGGAAGTTTCCGAAGCCGGAATTGAGTATCGCGTTCATGCTGAACGGATCGCGGATGACGCCGGCATCAAGCCCGGAACCCGGTTCGTCCTTGTATCCTCCTCTGGAAGAGCCCTTATAGAACAGATCCTTGTCGAGGTCCCCTTCCGAGCGCAGGTAGTTAACGAGCTTCTCCTTCTCCTCCGGCGACAGCGGCAGATCGAGCGACTGCTGGTTGACCGCTTTGGCCATCAACTCGCTGACGTAGCCGCGGACGTCCGCTTTGGCCGCGCGCTTGCGGATTTTCTGGCCGGACAGCTCGCCGACGTTCTCGTTGTAGTAATAGGCGTGATCGTTCACGTTGTTGAACGGCTCGATGGGAACGCCGAATTTCTTGATGTATTCCATGGTGACGTGGAACTGGGGAATTCGCATGGGGCCGGCATTCAGATACATGCCGTTGTCGAATCGCGCGGTCTGTTTCGTTCCTCCGACTTCCGTATTCGACGTTCCTTTGCGTACCGACCAGACCCGCCCGCCCGAACGCGTCCTCGCTTCAAGGATGGTGCAATCGTAGCCGGCGAGACCGAGCTCGTAGGCCGCGGTCATGCCGGCGATGCCCGCCCCCAGGATGACGACTTTCTTGCCGTTGCGGTTCGTTTGCTTCAGGTCGTTCATCCCGGGCGGCTCGTATTCGGCCGCTTTCATCGTCTCCGGGGATAGCAGGCCCAGCGTTCCCATTACGCTGAAGACGGCCGCGCCTCCGCCGATCTTGCCCACCGTGGTCAGGAATTGCCTTCTCGTGATTTCGTTCGGCGGTGCATCTTTCGTTTCCATACCCCTCACTCCCATCCGAATGGTAAGTTGACTTCGCACCGACAATGTAGCACGGGGGCATACGATGCATCTATTATCGGGTAAGAAATCCTCACATCATCGTTTTCTATCAAAACCATTATTGCGATAAAAAATGGAAATACATGTCTTGAGACCTGGTCATTTAGTGGAATAACTTTACATCCCTGTTAACTAGATGGTTCTAGGCGACCATTGTCATTTATATGCGCACTTGGTAGAATCACGTCCAAAGCCTGTTTGTGTTACGTAATGTGACATATACGGTTCGATGGATTTCCCATTCTACTGGATAAAGGGAGGCGTCATGATGAATGAGAAGGTCATTAGCATTGGCACCGTACGCGAATTGACCGGACTAACCGAGCGACAAATTCGGTATTACGAGGAGAAGCAATTGATCTTTCCGTACCGATCGAGGGGCGGCGCAAGGAAATTCTCGTTCGAAGATGTCGAAAGATTGAAAGTGATCCACACGAAGATGAAGGACGGATTCCGTACTTACGATTTGCGCAGATCGGCCGCAAGCTTGCTGAAGTTCGATTCCGGAAGGAGCTAACGGAGGATGAGCCAATTTTTCAAGATGCCCGTCATGAGTCACGTAAGCGAACTGCGCAAACGTCTGATTGCCGTAGCGGTCGTCTTCGCGATCGGCATGATCGGAGGGATGATCGTGTCGCCACGGCTTTTTGGTTATTTGAAAAGCGTCCCTCCGGCCTCCGGCATGACATGGAACGCTTTCTCTCCTTGGGATGGCATTCAGATGTACATGACTCTTTCCGTCGTGTTAGCCATGGTCGTCACGCTTCCGTTTGCGTTGCAACAGTTATGGGCGTTCGTGAAAAAGGGACTAAGCGCGCATGAGCAAGCGGCCACTCTCCGCTACATCCCTTTTAGCCTGGGCTGCTTGATCGTGGGATTGTCGTTCGGTTACTATGTCGTTTTTCCGCTGAGCTTTTCCTTCGTCACGTCCGTCTCCGAGCGGATGAGTCTGGTCGAAACCTACGGAGTGAGCCATTATTTTAGATTCATGTTCAATATCGTCATCCCGGTAGCCGTCGCGTTCGAGCTTCCGATTGTCGTCATGTTCCTGACCGGCATCGGAATTCTGACGCCGCAAAAGCTCCATAAGATGCGTCGCGTCGCTTACTTGATCCTGGTTATCGTATCGACCGCCATCACGCCGCCCGATTTTCTGTCGGCCTTCATCGTGTTGATTCCGCTGGTCATTCTGTATGAAGGAAGCGTATGGCTTTCCCGGGGCGTGTTTCGCAGGCGGGAAGCTCGGATGGGACTCGCCAACGCGCATGCGAATCCGAGTTGAAGTGGAATCGTGCTGCTAGCGGTTAGCGCAAGACATATTCGTACGCCATTCTCAATATGAGGTTGTCTCTCCGGGATATTGGATCCTTGGAGAGGCAACCTTTTGTCATGAAACCTTACTTAGAGATGGTGATCGCCTAGACATATTGGCCAATAAATGAGGGTACGGTTTTACTTATTGTCTAATGAAACCTATGTATTCAAGGTGTAACATGGGATGAAAAGTAACATTAACTGAAAATTTTCAATTATTAGACTATTCGCGTCATATATTCTTACTGAACGGCTTGCGGGGAGGAGAGACGACAATGGAAACGGCGAAGAGATATCCCGAAATCGAGCTTGCGAACGTGGGCATGCGTTATTCGTCGGATGCTTCCGAGGTGAATGCCCTGCAGGAGATTAGCCTCGATATTGCCAAGGGAGAGTTCGTATCCCTGCTCGGACCTTCCGGGTGCGGCAAGACGACGCTGCTGCGGTTGATGGCCGATCTGATCCAACCGACGAGCGGGTCGATCAAGGTGTCCGGGAAGTCGGCCAAAGAAGCGAGGCTGGCGCGAAAATACGGCATCGTCTTCCAGAACCCCGTCCTATACGACTGGAGAAGGGTAGAAGAGAACATCGCTCTGCCTCTGGAGATGATGGGAGTCAAGAAGTCGGAACGAAAGAGGAAGGTCGCGGAGCTTCTGGAGTTAGTGAGGCTGCAAGGCTTCGGGGATAAGTATCCTTGGCAATTAAGCGGCGGAATGCAGCAGCGCGTGGCTATTGCCCGCGCACTGTCGATGGAGCCGGAAATTCTGCTCATGGATGAGCCCTTCTCGGCTCTTGACGAATTCACGAGGGAGCGATTGAACGAGGAATTGTTATCCATATGGGGCCAAGTCAATAATACGGTAGTCTTCGTCACGCATAGCATTTCCGAATCCATTTTTCTCTCCGATAGGGTTTACGTGCTGTCGCCCCATCCGGGTCGGCTTTCTTCCGTCGTGGATATTCCGCTTCCGAGGCCGCGTAACCGGGAAACGAGGAACAGCCCGGAGTTCTTTAACCTTATTGCGCGCATTCGCGGAAGCTTCGAAGGGGTGTAGCGATGAAGGGACTCAGGTTTCTGAGATATGGACGATTATTGCCCGCGATGGCGTGGGGACTCGGATTGCTCATCCTTTGGGAAGCGGCATCCTGGTATTTGCTGCAGGTTCGGCAAGTACCGCTCGCTCAATCCAAGCTACCCTATATTCACGAAGTGCTGAGCGCTTTCGCGGAGTATGGCGACACGCTTGTTCAAGAAGGAGCTGTGACCTTCGGCAACGCCGGTCTCGGTTTTCTTCTCGGGGCGGCAGCCGGAGCGCTGCTGGCGATCTTGATGAGCTTGTCCAAGTGGATAGAGCACCTCGCGTTTCCTTACGCGGTAGCTTCGCAGATGATTCCAATTCTCGGCCTTGCGCCCATCCTATACGGTATTGTGCACGACGAACGGGTAGCACGGGTTCTGATCGCCGGATACATTACCTTTTTCCCGGTTTCCATTAACATGCTTAGGGGACTTCGCGGCGTGGAACCGTCCGCATTGGAGCTCTTGTACTCCTACGCGGCCAAACCTTGGAACATTTACTTCAAGCTTCGATTGCCGGCATCGTTGCCGGGGTTGTTCAGCGGACTCAAGATTGCCGCGCCTCTCGCGGTAACCGGCGCGATTCTCGTCGAGCTGATGGGAGCGCGGCACGGAATCGGAGTCATTATGCTTCGCAATCTATACTACGGTCCTTCCCATACTTACATGTTCTGGTCGACGGTTATCGTAGGGGCGTTGCTCGGGGTGGCTAGCTATGCGCTCATTGGCGGGCTCGAGAGGCTGATAGCCCCGTGGCAGCCGGAATTCCGCGACAAGGGAGGCGACCGTCTATGAATGGAAATGAATCGGGCCCAACTCCCCTATCGTTGCCTGCGGCGAACCGAACAGCCCGATTGCCGAGCAAGAGCAGTCTGGGTAAATGGTCAAGCTCGACCATCCGCATAATCCTTCCTTTGATAGCGGGCATCGTATTCCTCTTTGCCTGGGAGAAACAGCTATTCCATCGACTGCTGGATCTGAAGCTCTATCAGCTGCCGCTCCCGTCGGCTATCGCCGAAGCGATCTGGAACAACCGGGAACTGTTGCTCTCCTACACGCGTTACACGCTTACCGAGGCGATCGGGGGAATGCTTGCGGGTTCTCTCGCCGGTTTCGTCATCGCGCTGATCGCCACGGCCTGGCCGAGATGGGGTGCCGGAAGCTTGCTGCTGGTCGCATCCCTGAACGCGGTGCCGATCGTAGCTCTGGCCCCGACGATGAATCTTTGGTTCGGCGACGGAATGCTATCCAGAGCGGCAATCGTGATGGCGACGACGATAGCGGCCATGGCGATCAACGCGCATAAGGGCATGCGTATGGTGAGTCCGTTATCGTTGGATCTCATGCATTCGTACGCTGCCTCCAAACGCAGGTTATTCCTGAACTTAAGAATTCCCAATAGTCTGCCCTACGTGTTCGCTGCGCTCAAGATCAATACGACGGCAAGCATGATCGGGGCAATCGTCGGAGAATTCTTCTTTTCTTCCCGAGGCTTGGGCTATTTGCTCTCCAACTCCATCAAGGTTGCCAAGATGCCGCTTGGTTGGTCTTGCATCGTAGTGGCCGCTATCGCGGGAATTCTCTTCTATCTCGTCGTGGAAGGATTGGAAAGGACGTTTCTGAGTTGGCATCCTTCCAGACGATCCTGACCGGCTACCGTAAACGAATTCGTAATATCCGTTACATCCGGACGCGGCGGCAATAAAACAAGAGAGCCGCCAAGCCGATTGCATATGACCCGCGTTGATCGTAGCCATACTGCGTAACACTTCTTAAAGACTAAACAAAGGGAGAGAAGATCAATGAAGGTACAAAGCAGGATTTACCGCATTTCGTTAGGGACGGTGGCCGTAATGCTGTTCGCGATCGTGCTCGCGGCTTGCGGGGGAAACAATAACGACGAGCCGGCATCGGCGTCGCCTTCGCCGAGCGAGTCCTCGGCGGCTCCGGCCTCAAGCGCTGCGGCCAGCGAATCCCCTTCGCCGTCGGAATCGGCGTCGGCGGATCCGATCAAGGTGAAGCTACAGCTGAAGTGGGTGCCGCAAGCCCAGTTTGCGGGTTACTTCGTCGCGATGGACAAAGGGTACTACGCCGCGGAAGGTCTGGACGTCGAAATACTGCCCGGCGGACCGGATATCGTGCCGGAGCAGCAAGTGGCCAACGGAGCCGCGGATATCGGGATCGATTGGGTAGCCAGCTTGCTCGCCCATCAGGAGCAAGGGTTGCCGCTGGTCGAGATATCGCAGATCTACCAAAGGAGCGGACTCGTGCTCGTCTCCAAGAAGTCTGCCGGGATCGCAACGCCCGCGGACATGAAGGGCAAGAAGATCGGCAACTGGATGGGCGGCAACGAGTTCGAGGTTCTTGCTCTTTTCGATAAATACAAGCTCGATCCGAACAAAGATTTGAACTTCACGAAGCAAGGTTTCACGATGGATCAATTCCTTACGGGTGAAATCGATGCCGCTTCCGCCATGACCTATAACGAGTATCAGGTCGTTCTCGAGCAAGGTATTCCGGCTACGGATCTTAACGTAATCGACATGAACGCGGAGGGAGTAGCGATGCTGGAGGATAACCTTTTCGCCAACAAGGAATGGCTTGCCGACAATAAGGAAACGGCGGCGAAGTTCGTTCGCGCTTCCTTGAAGGGGTGGAAGGATGCGATCGCCGACCCGGCCGCGGCCGTGGATAGCGTCATGAAGGAGACGGAGGAAGGCAGCACGTCCAAGGAGCATCAGTTGAAAATGATGGAAGAGGTATCCAAGCTGATCTTGCCGGAAGGCTTCGACGCTTCGAAGATGGGTTACATCGACGATGCCATGTTCAAGCAAACCGCGGATATCGCGTTCAAATTCGGCGTCATCCAAAAAGAATCCGATCTTACGCAAGCTTATACGAATGAAATCGTGGAAATGGCCATGAAATAAGAAGAGGGAACAACGCGGAGGGGTGGCTTCGGGCAAGCGGAGGCCATCCTTTCCTACAACGGGGAGGGAAACGCATGGACACCGTAACGATCGGCCTTATTCAAACGATGCATGGCGTGCACGGCGACGAGCCGGTGGAGGTTCACAAATCGGAAGCCATCGAGAAGCACGTGAAGCTCGTCCGCGAAGCGAGCGGACAAGGCGCGCAGATCGTCTCGCTTCAGGAAATCTTCTACGGCCCGTACTTCTGCGCGGAACAGACGACGAAGTGGTACGATGCGGCCGAAGAGGTGCCGGGCGGGCCTACGACCCGTCTATTCCAAGAGCTGGCCAAGGAGCTCGGCATCGTCATCGTGCTTCCGGTCTACGAGCGCGAAGGCATTGCAGCATACTACAATACGGCGGCCGTAATCGATGCGGACGGAGCTTATTTGGGCAAATACCGCAAGCACCATATTCCGCATGTAGGCGCGGGGAACAACGGCTGCGGTTTCTGGGAGAAGTATTACTTCAAGCCCGGCAACTTGGGTTATCCGGTATTCGATACCGCGTTCGCGAAAGTCGGAGTTTACATTTGCTACGATCGCCATTTTCCGGAGGGAGCTCGGGCTCTCGGGTTAAACGGCGCGGAAATCGTATTCAACCCGTCGGCGACCGTGTCGGGAACTTCGGAGTACTTGTGGGAGCTAGAGCAACCGGCCCATGCGGTGGCGAACGGCTACTACGTGGCGGCGATCAACCGGGTCGGCTTCGAAGCGCCTTGGAACATGGGCGAGTTCTACGGTCAGTCCTACTTGGTGGATCCGCGGGGAAGCTTCGTGGCCATGGGTAGCAGGGATAAGGACGAGGTCGTCATCGGGCAAATGAACAAATCCCTTATCCGCGAAGTGCGGGAGAGCTGGCAGTTTTATCGCGACCGCAGACCCGAAACCTACGAGGAGCTCACTCGGCTATAGAGACCCTTCGGAGTCGAATTTTACTCGTAAAGGGGAGCGCTCTTGGGTAGAAATCCAATACGATGTTATTCAATGTAATTTCGATGCATGATCAAAATATAAGTTGGATAAGGATGTTTATTATCGCTATTGTTCTAAATTTATTGTCTTCCTTTCGAATATTCGATCAATAGCGATGTTCTGCAACCTACTTTGTTTCCAATATGGCTCTTTAGCTTGAATAACGATGATTACCATCCTACTTACCTAGAATCACAACCTGTGCTACTTGCTACGCCACTTAAAAAGCAGATTATAAATTTTGGGATCAAATAGTACCGCATGCACGCTTTTATCCAGAAGTGTACTGAACAGCGGGTACCTAAGTAGTAACAATGGTGCCAGCCCAATGCTAACGATTGCGATAGATTGTGGTTGTAGGAAAGGAGCTGTAAGTTATGCCCGAAGGAACTCCGGCTACGGCTGGGTTGGTGGAAAAGGATTTGAAATACGTGTGGCATAGCATGGCCTCTTATAGTTCGGTAAGTCAGCCCATGATCGTGACGGGCGGCGAAGGCTCTTGGATCGTCGATTCCGAAGGCAATCGGTACTTGGACGCGATGTCGGGATTGTGGTGCGTCAACGTCGGCTACGGGAGAAAAGAGTTGGCCGATGCGGCCTACGAGCAAATGATGAATCTGGCTTATTATCCGTTAACGCAGAGCCATCTGCCGGGCATCCGGCTAGCGGAGAAGCTTAACGAGTGGTTGGAGGGGGAGTACGTTATCTTCTTCTCCAACAGCGGTTCGGAGGCTAACGAGGTCGCATTCAAGATCGCGCGGCAATATCAACAGCAAATCGGCCAGAGCGGCCGATTTAAATTCATTTCGAGATACCGCGCGTATCACGGTAATTCCATGGGGGCTTTATCGGCGACGGGCCAAGCGCAAAGAAAATACAAATACGAGCCGCTGAGCGCCGGATTCCTGCACGTTGCCCCGCCCGATAGCTACCGCCGGCCGGCCGGCCAAACGGTAGAGCAATTCAACCTCCTATGCGCCCAAGCCATCGAGGATACGATCGTCTGGGAAGGCGTGGAGTCCGTAGCGGGGGTCATCATGGAGCCCGTCATTACGGGCGGCGGAATCATCGTTCCCGATCGGGCGTACCTCGATAAGGTTCAGGAAATATGCAACAAACACGGAGTGCTGCTGATCATCGACGAGGTGATCTGCGGCTTCGGACGCTCCGGTCGCAAGTTCGGCCACCAGAACTTCGGCATGAAGCCGGATATCGTCACGATGGCCAAGGGTTTAACGAGCGGATATTTGCCGCTGTCGGCAACGGCGGTTCGCAAGGAAATCTACGACAGCTTCAAGGACGTTAGCGACGAGTACGGCCATCTCAGGCACGTGAATACGTTCGGAGGCAATCCCACTTCGTGCGCCCTCGCGCTGAGAAACTTGGAAGTCATGGAGCGGGAATCCCTTGTAGATAGAGCGCGAGTGCTGGGCGAAAGGCTGGAAGAGGGAATGAGGGCTCTTTCGGAGCATCCGCTAGTAGGAGATATCCGGGGCTTCGGATTCCTGCTGGGAGTAGAGCTCGTGGCGGACAAGGAAACGAAAGAGCCGGCATCCTTGGATACGGTTAAAACAATCATCGGGCAATGCAAAGCCCGAGGATTGATCATCGGGAAGAACGGGGATACGGTCGCCGGATTTAATAACGTGCTGACGTTCTCGCCTCCGTTATCTTCGACGGATGAAGATTTGGATTTTATTCTATCTACTTTTTGCGAAGTCATGAAGCTGCACCTATAGGTGAGGTGAGGATATAGCGGACGTAAGGTTCGGTTACCTATCGGGCGACTGCAGAAGAGCAGAGTGAGGGTGAAGGTCGCGCTCGCGCGAGTATATATTCTGCGACGCGCGGTTAAGGGATTGAGGATCGCCGAACGAGTCGGGATACAACAGTTGGTAGGCGCGCAAAGCGACTTGTATGGAAATCCGATTTTCCGCGGACAGGAAGTCCTCTCCGAGCAGCTCGGCCATTTTTTCCAGCCTGTAATAGAGGGATTGCCTTACGATGAATAACTTCTGCGCCGCGATCTGCTTGGAGCCTTCGTGATCGAGATATACCTTGAGCGTGAGCAACAATTCGCTGCCTTTGGTTTTGTCGTGGTCGATCAACGGTCCAAGATAGTGCCGGATGAACGTTTGCAGGGTGGTGCCGTCGTTTAAGCCGAGCAGCAATTGGAACACGCCGAGCTCTTCGTAGAATAGAACCGGTTTCCCGTAGCAGGAGAAGAGGGATAACGCTTGGAGGGCTTCCTGATAGCTGGCATACGCGTTCTTTAACTGCACGTAACACTTGCCGACACCGGTTATAAGTTGAAGGTCTTGGAGTCGATTGTCGCCCGCGGTGCCGGAGTTGCCGTTCATGTCCCGAAGAGACTCCAATGCTTGCGATATTCGAGTTTTTGCAGGAATCTTGGATTTAAGATCGAGGGCGATGATGGCTAGGCGATTGTTCTTCAAAGTAATGAGCGGGCGAAATCCGAACTTCTCGAAGGTCGAGCGCACGATTAAGGACAAGTGCAGACGCGCGGATTCCCGCTCGTTCTCCGAGGGAGTCTCGTTGTAAAGGTTCCCGATCTCGATGAGACAGACTCGGAAGCTAAGCTCGTTCATACCTTTGAAATCCGGACCGATCAGATCCTTGATCTGTTGCTCCTCGGACTGCCTGCCGCTGACGAGCTCGTCGACCCATAGGTTTTCCGAGAAAAGCTTCCGCTCCTCGAAGTAACGGGTACGAAGAAGCTCTTGCGCGATGGAGAGCGAGGCGGATTCCATAAGGAGGTACTCGTACTCCTGGGGTATTCTCGGACAGGACATGATCAAGTAGGCCCATGTTTGCTCCGATGCGCCGATCGGCTTCAATACCAACGTCTGGTTTTCATACTCTCTAAGTTCGGGAGCGTTGCCAGGTTTGAGGTTAGGCGAATCGTCCATGGGTGGCCTCTCCCGAAGATGACGCAGCAAGGTTTCCTGTTGAACGGCGGGTAACGCGGGGTAGAAAAGCGGTTGGCCCTGTAGCGGGAGGTAGAGGATTTGGTTCTGCGAGCTGCGGTGCAGGAGCTTGAGTACGTTGGCCGTGCCTTGGGATTGCAGGGTTAGGCGGTTGAATTCCCTGGAGATGCTCTCGAGCTCCTGCAGCATTTTATGGTGACGGTTGATGATGAGCGAGTGAAGGTCTTGCGTAATATCGACATATCGAACGGTACTCGGAAATAAAATAAGCGGGAAACCGGCTGCGTTGGCAAGCTCGATAAGCTCGGGAGATACCCGCTCGAAATAAGGGCCGATTTCGATGCATAGGCAAGAGGCGTTCTGCGATATTAATTTCTCCATGAAGTGCACGGAGGAGACGGCATCGAGATTGAAGCCGAGACCCGTCGTCAGAATCATTTCTTGACCGTGGATAAGTTTCTCGAAGTGGGTGACTTCCAGGATGTGCACCCAGCGGATTTGACGGCCGAGCCCTTTGTCTCCCGCCGCTAGCTGCGCATTGCGGAATAGAGGGCGGCTAAGCGCTTCGCTAACCGTTAAGATCAATTCGGAATCGATGGTCATCGCCTCCTAGTTAGGTTCAATGGGAAACCGGTCGGGCTGGTTATTTCCGGCAATCGAATTAACTCCATTATGGGCCGTGCCTGAATATATACAAGATTACGGCGTCATTTTCAGCACGATGCACAAACCTTTATCAGAATATTCCGCTTATTATGTAGCGTTTAGTAACATCGAGGTAATAGATGCAGGGAAAAGCCGGTTAGTTAAGAGAGGTGAGGATAGGATGAGCGGGTTGGCGATCAATGCGGATAGAGTGGGACGGAGAATCGAGAGGCTAGCGCAGATCGGGAAGATCGGCGAGACGGGGGTGTGCCGGTTGGCGATGTCGCCCGAAGACCGGGAAGCGGTCGAGGTCGTGCGCGGCTGGATGGAAGAGGCGGGTATGACGGTTCGGCTGGACGGCTTCGGAAATCTGATCGGCAGATTGCCCGGGAGCAATCCGAGCAAGCCCGCCTTGATGCTCGGCTCCCATATCGATACGCAGCCTTATGCGGGCAGATTCGACGGGATTGTCGGCGTCGTCGGGGCGATAGAGGTCGTTCAGACGTTGAAGGATTTCGCAATTGAGCTTGATGTTCCTATCGAGGTTGCGTCATTTTGCGACGAGGAGGGCTGCCGGTTCAACAAGGGTTTATTCGGAGTTAGGGGCATCCTTGGCCGGCTCGAAGAAGGAGAGTTGGAGAGGACGGACAAGAACGGGGTGACCCGCGGAGAGGCTTTGCTGGCATTCGGGGGAGATCCCGCGAAATTCGAGGAGTCCCGTTACGAGCCGGGACGAGTTAGCGCGTTCCTCGAGCTTCATATCGAGCAAGGGCCCGTGCTCGAGAATCTCGGTCATCCTATCGGAATCGTGACGGGAATATCGGGTCCACTGTGGTGGACGGTGGATTTGCACGGCTTCGCCGGGCATGCCGGATCGGTTCCCATGGGACTCCGTAAAGACGCTCTTGTCGGCGCCGCCAACATCGTCGTTGGCCTCCAGGCTTTGGCCGCGAGCGAGCCCGGCGCGCCGACGGTAGGGACGGTCGGATCGCTGCAGGTATTCCCAGACTCCCGCAACATCATTCCGGAGCACGTGCGCCTTACGATCGATTTGCGGGATATCGACCTTCCGCGCAGAGACCGGATAGAGCGGCAATTGCGCTCGTTGATTAGCGAAGTAGCGGAGACGCACGGTCTCCGGGTAGACATTCGCGAGGACACGAACAGCGAGCCTCGTTATTGCGCCCCGAGAATCATGGATACGATTCGCGATTCCGCGACGGAAATGGGATTGCGACCGCCGGAGCTGATGAGCGGCCCTTTCCATGATTCGTTGGCGATGTCGTATTACTGCGATTACGGCATGATTTTCGTCCGCTGCGAGAATGGGATAAGCCATAATCCCAAGGAGTTTTCTTCGTTGGAAGATATCGCTTTAGGAACGGAGTTGCTGTACCGAACGACTCTGAGAATGTGCGGCCTTTAACCGAGAAGGGATGAGAGAGATGAACGATCCAACTGTTCCGACGAGGCTTGCTCCGGAAGCTTTCGCGAAAAGTTTTGCGGAGACCGTACCGGGTCTGACCCGCAAAGCGGCCATGGAAGAATCGAATCGATGTCTGTATTGCTACGACGCGCCGTGCATTAAAGCATGCCCGACCAGCATCAATATTCCCTCCTTCATCAAGCGGATCGCAACGGATAATATGAAGGGCTCCGCCATCGCCATCATGGACGCGAATCCCGTCGGGGCAAGCTGCGCGCGCGTATGCCCGACGGAGGAGCTATGCGAGGGCGCTTGCGTGCTTAACGATGAATCCGACCCGATCAAGATCGGGCTGCTTCAGCGGTACGCAACGGACTGGGCGGTGGAAAGCGGGCAAACGCTGTTCAAAGCGGGTTCTCCGAACGGCCGCAAAGTCGCGGTTATAGGAGGCGGGCCGGCAGGGCTTTCCGCCGCTAGGGAGCTCGCGAGAGACGGGTTCGCCGTCGTCATCTACGAAGCAAAGTCATTGGCCGGAGGACTCGATACGTACGGCATCGTCTCGTTCCGCTTGCCGCAATCGATCTCCCTATGGGAAGTCGATCAAGTTAGGAAGCTCGGCGTAGAGATTCGCACCGGCGTTAAAGTCGGAGTTGACGTGACGACCGAAGAACTTCTAGCCGACTACGACGCCGTAATCCTAGCCGCGGGAATGGGTAACGTATCGAATCTGGGTATCGAGGGAGAGCAATTGGAGGGCGTGTACGACGCGATCGAGTACGTGGAAGCGACGAAAACGGATGTCCCCCCGTATCCGATCGTCGGAGCGCGGGTGGCGGTCATCGGAGCCGGGAATACGGCTATCGATGCGGCTACCTGCTCTGCAAGACTCGGAGCAAGCAACGTGAAAATGATCTATAGGCGGACGATGGACGAAATGACGGCTTACGACTTTGAATACGAATTCGCTAAACAAGAAGGCGTTGAATTCAGCTGGCTCACTGCTCCGAAGCGGATAATAGGCGATGAATCGGGGCGGGTGACGCATCTTGAGTGCGTGAGGATGGAACTGTCGGACGCGGTCGGCCAAGACGGCCGAAGGATCCCCGCTCAGGTGGAAAGCTCGGAATTTCTGCTGCCGGTGGATGCGGTCATTCTGGCGATCGGGCAGAAGCGGCACCAGAGTCTGATCGACCATCTCGGTTTGAAGCACGACCGCGGCGTCGTGCTCATCGAAGAAGAGACGAGGCGTACCTCGAATCCGCGGATTTATGCCGCGGGAGATATCGTCTTCGGCAACGGCAAAGGGGAAGCGATGGTCGTCTCGGCGGCGGAGCAAGGGAAGCAAGCGGCGTACGCCGTAAGCAGGCATTATTCTTCGAATTCGTTTCAAGCGAACGATTCCGTCGCGATCTAAATCATCTGGGAGGCTGATCTCATGGCAGACTTGCGTACGAAGCTGGCGGGCATCTCGTCCCCGAATCCGTTCTGGCTCGCTTCCGCGCCTCCGACGAACACCGGTTATCAGGTGCAGAGGGCATTCGAAGCGGGTTGGGGCGGCGCGGTGTGGAAAACGTTGGGCGATCCGATCATCAACACTTCGTCGCGCTTCGCCGCCGTTCATTTTAACGGGCAGCGGGTTGCGGGGTTCAATAATATCGAGCTCATCACGGACCGGCCGCTCGAGGTCAACCTGAAGGAAATTTACGAGACGAAGAAACGGTTCCCTAACCATGCCGTCGTCGTTTCCTTAATGGTCGAGCCGAAGCGGGAGAAGTGGCACGAAATCGTGAAAAAGGTCGAAGCGGTCGGAGTAGACGGTCTGGAGCTCAACTTCGGGTGCCCTCACGGGATGGCCGAGCGCGGGATGGGCTCGGCTTCCGGTCAGCAGCCTGATCTCGTCGAGATGCAGACGATGTGGGCGAAGGAAGCGGCGCAAACCCCGGTCATCGTGAAGCTGACGCCGAATATTACGGACATCACCGTGGTCGCCCGTCACGCCGTCATGGGCGGTGCCGATGCGATCAGTCTTATCAATACGATCAATAGCTTGGCGGGCGTGGACATCCACACTTGGAATACGGTTCCCCACGTGGGCGGCAAAGGAGCGCACGGCGGGTACTGCGGGCCGGCGGTCAAACCTATCGCCTTAAGCATGGTCGCGGAGTGCGCGAAGGACCCGAAGGTAAGCGTTCCGATCTCCGGTATCGGAGGTATCTCCTCGTGGCAGGATACCGTGGAATTCATGCTCATGGGCGCGACCAACGTCCAGATTTGCACGGCCGCGATGCACCATGGCTTCCGCATCGTCGAGGAGATGATCGACGGGCTCAACAATTACCTCGACGACAAGGGGATCGCGGCGGCGTCCGACCTCGTCGGACAGACGGTCCCGAAATATTCGACTTGGGGCGAATTGGATTTGAACTACCAGGTCGTAGCCCGAATCGACACGGAGACGTGCATTAATTGCAATAAGTGCCATATCGCCTGCGAGGATACCTCTCATCAGTGCATCGATCGCCTGACGGACGCGAACGGCAAAGCGTATTTGAAGGTGCGCGAAGAAGATTGCGTCGGCTGTAACCTATGCGCGATCGTCTGTCCGGTGGACGGCGTTATCGACATGGTGGAAATTCAAAGCAGGCATGCCCCGATGACTTGGAACGACAGGCAGAAGGCGCTGGCGCGAATGAATTCTGAATCCTCTGAGACGGAGGCGGTCTAACGATGCGGAAAATCATTAAGAACGGAACGATCGTAACGGCGGCGGACACGTATTTCGGCGATATTCTGATCGACGACGGCATTATCGTCATGATAGGCGTGGATTTGGAGGATGACGGAGCGGAGATCGTGGACGCTTCGGGCTGTTACGTTTTCCCGGGCGGCGTCGATCCGCATACCCATCTGGATATGCCTTTCGGAGGCACGGTGACCGTGGACGATTTCGAATCCGGTACGATCGCGGCCGCGTTCGGCGGTACGACGACGGTCATCGATTTTTGCTTGACGACTAAAGGCGCTCCTCTCGCCCAAGCGGTCGAAACCTGGCATAACAAATCCAGGGATCTGGCGGTCATCGATTACGGCTTCCATCTGATGGTGTCGGAAGTGACGGATGAGGTATTGGCAGAGCTTCCTCGGATGATCGAGGAGGAGGGAATTACTTCCCTTAAAGTGTTCATGGCTTATAAGAACGTGCTGCAAGCGGACGACGGCACGTTGTACAGAACGCTGCTCATGGCTAAAGAGCAGGGCGCGCTCGTTATGGTTCATGCGGAGAATGGCGACGTTATCGACTTCTTGGTGCGCAAAGCGTTGGAGGAAGGAAACACGGAACCGATCTATCACGCGTTAACGAGGCCGGCGATTCTGGAGGGAGAAGCGACGGGAAGAGCCGCGGATTTAACGGAATTGGCGGATTCCCAGCTGTACGTCGTTCATGTGACGTGCGCGGAGGCGGTTTGGAAAATCGCGGAGGCCCGTAACAAAGGGCTGCGCATTTTCGGCGAAACGTGTCCGCAATACCTTATGCTCGACCAATCCTCGTTGGAAAAACCGGATTTCGAAGGGGCTAAGTACGTATGGTCTCCGCCTCTGAGGGAGCAATGGAATCAGGACGTGCTATGGGATTCCCTGCGCAACGGGCAGCTTCAGACGGTCGGTTCGGATCAATGCTCCTTCAATTTCAAAGGGCAGAAGGAATTGGGTCTGGGCGACTTCTCCAAAATTCCGAACGGCGGTCCGATGATCGAAGATCGCTTTAGCATTCTCTATTCGGAAGGCGTTCACAAGGGCAGGCTGTCCATCAACAAGTTCGTGGACGTCGTCTCTACCGCAAGCGCGAAGCTGTTCGGTCTCTTTCCGCGGAAAGGGACGATCGCGATCGGCAGCGACGCGGACATCGTCATTTTCGATCCTTCGGTCGAAAGGACGATATCGGCGGAAACCCACCACATGAAGGTGGATTACAACGCATTCGAGGGGATGCGGGTGACTGGCGAGCCGGTATCCGTGCTCAGCCGGGGGGAGTTCGTCATTCGCGACCGCGAGTTCGTGGGCAAGCCTGGCTACGGCCAATATTTGCATCGCGGCCGGTTCGGAGCTTCTGATAAGCCAGCGGTCAAGAAGCTTCCGATCGGAGGCGCTTACTGATGTCGGCTTACGAAGAGTACGTAAGGGAAAAACGCGCCGTGGATGCGCTGCTTCATGAAGGTTACGTCATCGTCGGCTCCGAGGAAGAGTTGGAGGGAATGAAGCTGAAGCTTCGTAAGGAGCCTGAGCCTGAGGAAACCCAAGAGCCGGTTTATGCCCAGCTTCTCCTGTTGACCGCCGATGCCCGGAAATACGTCTCCAATCTTATTGTCGAAGATCTGTGGAAGCGGGCCTAATTATGTAGGCCGGCGAAGGTAATAGCCTTCGCCGGCCGAGGGGGGGGACTCGGAGTAACCCGTCCAACCCGACTAATTCTCGCCACAGCAGCCGTTTCGCCCGGAGATAGCCGTCTAAACCGGCTAATTCTCGCCACAGCAGCCGTTTCGCACGGAGATAGCCGTTGAAACCGGCTAATTCTCGCCACGATGGGCTTTTCACTCGGAGTAACCCGTCCAAACCGACTAACTCTAGCGTCAGCGTCTGTTTCGCACCGAAATAGCCGTCCAAACCGACTAATTCTCGCCACGATGGGCTTTTCACTCGGAGTAACCCGTCCCAACCGACTAATTTTCGCCACAGCCGGCGTTTCACTCGAAGATAGCAGTCCAAACCGGCTAATTCAGGCGACCGCTAGCCATAGTCTCCCCCATAACCGGTCTCGAAGAGAAACCGGTTATTTCCCATGTAATTCGCGTCCGCGCCCATAGTGAGCCTGAACAAATGGTATAATACACGCATCGACTTAAAATGGAACGGAAATAGGGGCATGCGGAACAATGAGCATATCGGATATTATAGCGAGCTTGACCGAGGAAAACCTTAAGGGTGTATTGGAGCAATACTGGGCTTTCGGCCCCCTGCCGGGCATCGCCTTGACGTTCCTGAAGTCTTTTATCCCGCCTCTGCCTACGATTCTAATCGTCGGAGTAAATGCAGCCGTATACGGATTGTGGCTTGGATTTCTATATTCGTGGTTAGGTATAGTCAGCGGATGTCTCGTTACCTTCTTAGTCGTTCGCAGAATTGCCGGGCACCCGTATTTCGTTCGTTACGCGCAGAAGCCGAAGGTGCAGAAGAGCTTGGTCTGGGTCCGCCGGAATGCGTTTAGTTACGTGTTTCTCCTCAGTCTTTTCCCGGTCGGACCGTTCGTGGTCATTAACATCGCGGCTGCCGTCGCTCAGATGCGGTTGAGATCGTTCTTCATCGCGATCGTATTCGGCAAGGCGATCATGGTCATGTCGGTATCGATCATCGGTCATGATTTCGGTCGATTCATCGAGCGCCCGCTCGAGCTTCTGTACGTGGTTTTGTTCGTAGGGGCATCTCTGTGGATCAGCAAGAAAATCGAATCGAGGTTCACGGGCGAATCGAAGACTCCCCTAGTCAAGTCCGAGGAACCGAGTCTAATACAAACAGAAGAGACCACCCGCTAACGGGCAGTCCCTCTCCTTACCTTATATGCAATCAAGAATGAAGCGCTTTGGTTAGCGGATATTGGAGGACCAGTCGGTATACTCTTGCTCGGCTCTGTCTTTCGCATAGCCGTAACGTTCCTGGAGCTTGCCGACGAGCTTCTCGCGTTCGCCGTCTATGACGTCCAGATCGTCATTGGTCAGCTTTCCCCATTGCTTCTGAGTCTCGCCTTTGAGCTGCTTCCATTTTCCTTTGAAAATATTGCTATCCATCGTAATCACTCCTTTGTTCGATTTACCGCTACTAGTCATTACCCCGGGCGAAGGCCTTCAAACCATCCCCGAGTATGTTATAATCACTAGCGACAATAAACCGTGAGGCGGATGCAACTATGTTGAGTTTTCAAGAAAAACTGGCGATAATGGAGTCGTTTCCCCAGTTAGAGCGCAGGGACGTATCCCTTGGACGCGTGAATTTCCACTACGAGAAAAGCGTTATCGAGAAGAAAAACGTCGGCTTTCACTTCCATCCCAACGGCAACGGTTACGTTTTCGCCGGAGAAGTAGAAGGTTACGAAACGGACGAGAAGGGCTTCGTGAACGTTCGGGACTATACCGAGGAGGAGCTTCGTTCGATCGTCGAGCAATCCATCCAGTCGTTGACCGGGGATGCTTATTGGGAAGAAGGCCAAGAGGAGAAATGGTTCGATTCGGACCGCAACGAATTGGCACTGAAATACGAGGATGACATGTGGTATTTATTCTCGGGCTTGAATCTCGAGATGGCTTTCGAGACGTACGAGGAAGCCCGGGAGTACTTGAGAGAAGAAGGCTTTCACCGGTTATAGGTTTATCTAGAGGGGCGGCCCATGAAGAGGGGGCGCTCTTTTTTTTCGGTTGTTCGAAATACCGATGAAGACGATTTAAAAGAATATTTGAATCTGAAGCAGTAATCGTTACGTATATAGTTAATAGGTAAAGTACAATCCAACCGTTTTCAATCCAATCTTGGGAGGAAGAAAACCATGAAACGCATATTGTTGTTTATTTTAACTAACTTACTCGTAATGGCGACGATCGGTATCATCCTGTCCGTCTTCGGAGTCGGATCTTACCTGAACGAATCCGGCGGCGTTGATATGATGTCCCTGTTGATCTTTAGCGTTATCGTAGGTTTTACCGGAGCTTTCATCTCGCTTGGGATGTCCCGCATCATGGCCAAATGGATGATGAGGGTTCGCGTTCTGAAGCCGGAAGCGAACTTGTCGCAAGGCGAGCGTCAACTGGTCGATATGGTCCATCGACTATCCCGTTCGGCTGGGCTAATGCATATGCCGCAAGTCGGCATCTACGAATCGAACGAAGTGAATGCGTTCGCGACGGGGCCGTCGAAGAAAAGATCGCTTGTCGCCGTATCCACGGCTATGCTTCAGGAAATGGACGCCGATGCGGTAGAAGGAATCGTCGGACACGAGGTAGCCCATATCGTGAATGGCGATATGGTCACGATGACGCTGCTCCAGGGCGTAGTCAACACGTTCGTCGTGTTCCTGTCCCGTCTGGCAGCTTGGGCGGTATCTCGTTTCGTTAAGGAAGAAATCGCGCCGATCGTTCATATTATCGCGGTTATCGTATTCCAGATCGTTTTCTCCATTCTCGGCAGCATGGTCGTACTCGCGTTCTCCAGATACCGCGAATTCCATGCCGATGCGGGCGGCGCCCATCTGGCCGGCAAAGACAAGATGATTCATGCGTTACGCGGTCTTCAAGCGTATACGAGCCGCATGCGGGATAGCCAACAAAATTCGATCTCGACGTTGCAAATCAGCGGAAAGAAACGCAGCAAGCTGTTCTCCACGCATCCGGATCTCGAAGAGCGTATCCGCCGTTTGCAAGCTAGCTAAACCAGAATCGTTTAAACCTCTTTACTCAATAAAGGGCCGTTTCCTATGGGGGAGTTTCCATAAGGAAATGGCCCTTTTTTTGCGCGATTAGCGCTCCGTGGTCGCTGATTTAGCACATATTCACATGCGGAAAAATGTTCTTGTCATCGTTGAAGGTCCATATTATAATACATATAAAGTTTAACCGCTTTAACTTTTATAACCCGACTTGATCTATTAAACGCACCACAAGAAAATTCCGAATTTACCGGCAGGATAAACAAATTTTTTTGAAATAAAAGTTTAATCGCTTTAACTTTTGGAGGTATTCGACAAAACGGAAGCTAGCGAAAGGGGGGGTTCATGGAGTGAAGTCGACAAGAGAAAGCCGCCGCGAAGGCAGATTGTTTTACTTCTTTGTTTCCCCGTGGTTGATCGGATTTATCGTTTTCGCCCTCATTCCGGTTCTTGCTTCGTTGTACTACAGCTTTACGGAGTACGATATCATCCACGCTCCCGAGTTTATCGGATTCGGCAATTACACGGAGCTGTTTCGCGACGAGCAGTTCTGGAACTCGATCAACGTCACGCTGAAGTACACGTTCATCAGCGTTCCTCTAACTTTGCTCCTGTCGCTCATCTTCGCGATACTCATCAATCAGAAGATACCGTTCCGCGGCTTGTTCCGCACGGCGATGTATTTTCCCAGCATGATCTCGGGTGTGTCGATGGCCTTGCTGTGGTTCTGGGTGTTTAATCCGCAAGCGGGGCTTTTCAATTACGGACTATCCATCTTCGGAATCGATCCGATCCACTGGTTCCTGGACGAGAAGTACGCGATGTGGGCGCTCATTATCATGTCCTTCTGGGGGCTGGGCGGCGGAATGCTTATCTTCCTGGCCGGCTTGCAGGGGATTCCCGCTCATTTGTTGGAGGCTGCGAAGCTGGACGGCGCGGGTCGCCTGCGGACTTTCTGGAACGTCACGTTTCCGCTTCTGTCCCCCGTGTTCCTTTTTCAGCTTATCATCGGCCTTATCGATTCCTTCCAGGTGTTCACGCAAGCCTATACGATTACGCAGGGCGGACCTAACTATTCCACGTGGTTCTATGTATACAACATTTACATCAATGCCTTCAAAAATTTCCGTTACGGGTATGCCTCGGCGATGTCCTGGATCTTATTGATCGCGGTGACGGCGATTACGTTCATTATCATGAAACTATCGAATAGGTACGTTTATTACGAGGGGGGGAGAGAGCGATGAGCGATATCACTCTGGCCAAACCGTTTCCCGACAAGCGAAACAAGACCAAGGTCGACTTGGCGCGAATCATCGGATTCGCGATCCTTCTTATCGTAACGATTGCCATGATCTTGCCCTTAGGCTTCATGTTATCGACGTCGCTCAAGACGACGAAGGAGATGCTGGTCTTCCCGCCTACGGTCATTCCCGAGCATTTCGCTTGGGAGAATTTCAAGGAGCTGTTCGTTAACGAAGAGATCAAATTCGGACGCCAATACGCGAATAGTTTGATCGTGGCTATTATGACGGTTATCGGAACCGTATTCTCGTCTTCGTTCGTCGCGTTCGGTTTCGCGCGTTACCGGGCTAAGGGAAGCCAATTCCTCTTCGTGCTCGTGCTTAGCACGCTGATGCTTCCGTATCCCGCCATCATGATTCCCCAGTTCCTGTTATTCACGAAGCTGGGGCTGCACGATTCCTTGCTCCCGCTTATTCTGCCTTCGTTCTTCGCATCGGCTTATATGATCTTCCTGCTGAAGCAGTTTTTCTCGACGCTCCCTAACGAGCTCTACGACGCGGGAAGGATCGACGGCTGCAGGGAGGTTCGGCTTTACTGGAGCCTAACGCTTCCTTTGTCGGGTCCGGTTCTGGCTACGGTGGCGATCTTCTCCTTCATCTGGAGCTGGAACGATCTTCTCGCGCCCGTGCTGTACTTGGATTCGCAGGAAAATTTCACGCTTCCGATCGGGATGGCGGCCATGCTTTCCTCGAAGTTCCGTATTGCTCCGTGGAACTTGATGATGGCGGCTTCGCTGCTGTCCGTGCTGCCTATCGTCGTTCTTTTCGCGATTGCGCAGAGGCGGTTCGTCCAAGGGATCGTACTTACCGGCATCAAGTAGTCGCTCTCATATACAACCATTATTAAGGGGGATACACATGAGTAAGAAGATGGGGAAAACGATTCTTAGCTCCGCTTTGGTTTTCGGATTGGTCGCGACGGCCTGTTCCAACGGAGGCAGCAAGGACGGAGATACCGTTACGATTACGCATTATACGATCGATTCGCCGGACCGCACGTTCGTGGAGAAGCTGATTCCGGAATTCGAGGAGAGTCATCCGAATATCAAAATCAAGGTCACCAAGGCGCCGTACGAGCAATTCGACTCCAAGCTTCAATCCTCGATCGCGGCGAAGAACGCCCCGGACGTCACGTCCCATTGGGGCTACGGCGGATTCATGGAATACTATAACAAAGGCATGCTGATGGATATGACTCCGTATCTGGAGGATTTCAACGCGGCCGACTATAACATCCCGGAAGACGTCATGAATATCTATAAGGTCGATGATAAAACTTACGGCATCCCGCTTAATAGCTACGTAACAGTTATGCTCTACAATAAGGATCTGTTCGACAAGGCGGGGCTCGAGTATCCTCCGACGGACTACGAAGACAAGAGCTGGACGTTCGATAAGATGGTCGACTACGCGAAAAAGATGACCGTGGATACTCCGAATCTGGCGGAAGCGCAGTACGGCGTCGATTTCGGATTCGGCGAGCGCGACCAACGGCCGCAATACTTCGGAGCGAACGTATACTCCGACGATACGTGGACGAACGGGGGCAAGCCTTCCGAGATTAATCTGACCAAACCGGAAGTCGTCGAAGCGTACAAGAAAATATACGGCCTGATCTGGGATCAGAAGGTATCCCCGACGCCGGCGTTCTCCAAGTCCGTATCCGGTCAGTTCGGGGATCCGTTCCTCTCCGGCAAGATCGGAATGTCCGTCGTCGGTTCGTGGAGCCTTGCGGCTTCAAGCGACTTTAACTTCAAGATCGGCGTAGCAGCCGTTCCGCAAGGTCCTAACGAGAAGGTCAGAAGCGTATTGTACGTCGATCCCCTGTTCATCCTGAAGGATTCCAAACATCCGAAGGAAGCATTGGAATGGATTAAATTCTTGATTACGACCGAAGTACAGGAGAAATCGATCGAGCTGAGCGGTGGCAATCCGCCGGTGAACCAGAAAGCCGCGGAGAAGTATTACTCCAACTTCGAAGGCATCGATCCGGAGCAGATCAAGCAGGTGTTCGAAGGAGCTTATAAGTACGGCTTCGAATCCTACAATCATTTGATCTCTAATTATTCGCAGATCAACGAATTGTTCATCAACGAGTTGGCGAGCGTCGAGAACGGGGATGCAAAGGTAGAAGAAGCGCTCCCGGGCATCCAGGAGAAACTGAAAGCTTTGCTGGAACGCGTCAATAAGTAGAAGTCCATACGGAGAAGGGAGGCGAAGAGCCGTCTCTTCTCCGTTTATCCGCTATTAACCGACAGCCCTTGCATGAATATTCGCTCCAACTATGGTACGTTAATTACAAAATCAATATTATTCGTACAGGAGCCAAGTCTATGAAGGTCAGTATCTTTGATGTCGCCAAGAAATCGGGGTTATCGGTCGTTACCGTATCGAGGGTACTCAATAATTCTTCCTCCGTACGTCATCATAATCGGGAAAAAGTGCTTAAAGCGATGAAGGAGCTCGACTATCATCCGAACGCTTCCGCGCGGAGTCTGGCTCGGGGGAAAACGGGGATCATCGGGTTAACCTTAACGACTCTCCACGACTCGTTCTTGGATGCCGTCGTGAAAGAAATCAACGATCGGCTCGCGGAGCAGGGGTATTTCCTGGCGCTGTCCATCTCTACCGGTTACGAGGATACGTTTCATCGCTCCTTGTTTCAGGAAGACCGCGTAGACGGGGTTATTCTGCTCTCCCCGGTCGACGAAGACGATTACGTGATGGAGTTGAAGAAGAAAAAGATCCCTTTCGTCATGATCGATAATTCCCGGAGGAGTTCATCCGTTACTTCTATTATCGTGGATAACTTCAAGGGCGGCTATGACGCGACGAAACACTTGATAGAGCTCGGGCATACCGAGATCGCGCATATCGGCGGTCCGGATCCTTTTCTAAGCAGCCGGGAACGGGAAAGAGGTTATCTCCTGGCGCTGGAGGAAGCGGGGCTGCAGCCATTCGGCATCGAACGCGGCACATTCGAAATCTCCTCGGGATATGCGATAGCCAAAAGGTGGATCCAATCCGGAAATCTGCCGTCGGCGATCTTCGCCTCCGATGACTATATGGCAATCGGCGTAATTAACGCCTGTATGATCGAAGGAGTACGGGTTCCCGACGACTTGTCGATTATCGGCTTCGACGATCAGAACCTCGCTACGGAAATGCACCCTAAGCTTACGACGATCCGGCAGCCCTCCGACAAAATCGGCGCCGCCGGCGTCGAGCTTCTCCTAGCGGCCATTAACGATCCGGGCAAACGGAACGTCACGTTTCAAATCGAACCGGAACTTATTATTAGAGAAACTACGGCACGTAAAACATAAGCGGTATCAGGCAGGAGTGAGTGCTTTGAAATATTATTTGGGCGTGGACGGCGGAGGCAGCAAAACCTACACTCTCATTATCGACGAATCGGGAACGATCGTAGGCAAAGGAAGCAGCGGGAACGGGAACCACCAGGTCGGCTACGATAGAGCAAAAACCAACATAAGGGAATCGGTCGAAATGGCCCTTGCGCAGGCAGGACTTACGCGCGAGGAGATCGAATTCGCCTATTTCGGCTTGGCCGGTGCGGATAGAGAGATCGACTACCGAATTCTGCGTCCGATGATCGCCGAGATGGGTTTCCCTAGGCACGATATCAATTGCGATACGATGATCGCTCTCAGGGCGGGCACGGATCGTCCGTACGGAGTCGTCTTGATCTGCGGCACGGGAACGAACAGCGCGGGCGTGAATCCGGAGGGGAGGTTTCATCAGTGCGGCGGATTCTCTTATACGTACGGGGATTACGGCGGCGGCGGTTCGCTATGCGTCGAGGCTTTCCGGGCGGTTATTCGGGCATGGGACGGGCGGGAAAGTCCGACTCTGCTGACTCAGCTCGTATTGGATGATCTGGGATATGCTAGCGTGCAGGAAATGTATGACGACTATCTAGATCATAATAAAGTGCCTCCGTTGCGGTTGACGAAGCTATTGTTCCTGGCAGCCGGACAAGGGGACGAAGTAGCCAAGGGGATATTGCGAAGCCAAGGCGTGGAGCTTGGGAAATCGGCACGGGCGGTGATTCGGACGCTGGGCATGGGGAACATGGGCTTCGATGTCGTCTTGGCCGGAAGCGTAATCGCGCGGGGGGAAGGCGACTTCGTGACGGCTTATATCGAGGAAGCGGTCAAGCAAGCGGCTCCGGGAGCGAATATCGTGAAGCTTCAGGTGGAGCCCGTCGTCGGAGCGGTATGGCTTGCCGTAGAATCGACCGGGATTCCCCTGCCCGAGACTATTTTCAATAAGCTTCGAGCGGTTTCGGACTATAGCTTGGTTTAGTCGGTGCCAAGAAACAAGACGGGAAATTCGATATAAGCGGTTTCTTTGACATAGAGGTTTCTTTAAGGAGATGGATTCTAATGGTAAAGGAAAAGGGTTTGAAAATCGCGGTCATAGGCGGAGGCTCGTCGTACACGCCGGAAATCGTGGAAGGATTCATTCAGAGATACGATCGGCTGCCGATTAGGGAGCTGTGGCTAGTCGATATCGAAGAGGGCAAGCATAAGCTGGATATCGTCGGCGAGTTGGCTAAACGCATGGTGGCTAAGTCGGGTCTTGCTATAGAAGTACATCTGACTTTGGACCGTCGCAAGGCCATCGAAGGAGCGGACTTCGTATCAACGCAGATGCGGGTCGGGCTGCTCGAAGCTCGCAAATGGGATGAGCATATTCCTAATAAGTACGGGGTTATCGGGCAAGAAACGACGGGGCCGGGCGGCATGATGAAAGCGTTGCGGACGATTCCGGTATTGCTCGACATTTGCAAGGATATCGAGGAGCTCGCTCCCGAAGCGTGGTTGCTGAACTTCACGAATCCGGCCGGCATGGTCACCGAGGCGATCACCCGTCATTCCAAGGTGAAGAGCATCGGATTGTGCAACGCTCCGATCGGCCTTCATAAGTGGCTGAGCAAGAAGTACGAGACGACGCCCGAGCGCTTATATACCGAGTTCGTCGGGCTTAACCATCTTCACTGGGTTACCCGGATCGAAGTCGACGGCGAAGACAAGCTGACGGAGCTGCTGGACAAGAGAGAAGAATATTCGGGGAAAAACGTTCCCGCGTCGGAATGGGATCTCGATTTCTTGCGCGGTCTCGGCGGATTTCCGTCCTATTATTTGAAGTACTTCTACATGACCGACGCCATGCTGGAGGAGCAACTGGAGTCCTTGAAGGCGAACGGCACGCGCGCCGAGGTCGTGAAGCGAGTGGAAGACGAGCTGTTCGAGCTGTACAAGGATCCGGATCTTCGGGAAAAGCCGAAGCAGTTGGAGAAACGCGGAGGGGCGTATTATTCCGAGGCGGCCGTAAACCTGATGGACTCGCTGTACAACGACAAGAGGGATATCCAAGCCTTGAACGTCGCGAACGGCAGAACGCTGGATTTCCTGCCGGCGGACGCCTCTATCGAGGTCAACTGCGTCGTGACGGGCAAAGGGCCGATCGTGCTCCCGGTGTCGGTCGTTCCCGAGCAGGCTAAAGGCTTGATCGCAGCCGTTAAGACCTATGAACGGTTGACCATCGAAGCCGCGATTACGGGCGATCGGGGCATAGCCCTTCAGGCTATGGCGAGTCACCCGCTGGTGCCGTCCGTGTCGGTGGCCAAGGCGATGCTGGACGAGATGCTGGAGAAGAACAAAGCTTACTTGCCCGCGTTTTTTCAGTAAAGCATTAAGAAAAGCCGAGTTTTGCCTATAAGAAATGAAGAAAAAGCGGAGATGCCGAATGTGGCGTTTCCGCTTATTTTTATGGATTTTTTCCGTTTTACCGCTATTTTACCGGCGGTTGCTACGATGGAGAACAGAAGCGGTGACCGTCATCCTGAGGGTATTGGAAACCAGAAAGGTAGAGGTGAAATCAAGAAATGGCAGTCGTGGCAATCGAGAGCGTACGCGTGAAGATGAGGGTGGGAAGAGACGTGTATTCCGCCGCGGGAGTTAAGCTGTTCACATCGGGGACGGTCTTGACCAAGGAAAATCTTCTTATGCTTAAGAGGCATAACGTCAAGCGGATCGAAGTGGACGAAAGCTCCGGCCAGCTCCCGGAAAGAAAATTGTACAGTCCCGCTATGCCTTCGAGCGTCAGGGCGAGGGAAGAGACGGCGCTCAGCCGCTATCATTCGCTTGTTAAGAACGTTTCGCTGTTCGCGAACGTATCGGACAAACAGTTGGGAACTCTCGCGTCGAATTTTCGCTTGGAACGGCATGCGGCGAACACGACTTTATTCCGGGAAAGGGATCCCGGAAACTATCTGTTCCTTGTTCTTAGCGGCTCGATTAGGACGTTCACGCAAAGCCCATTCGGTCGAATAGAGAGCGAAGCCTTGTATTTGCAAGCAGGAGATAGCTTCGGAGAATTGTCTATTCTGGATGCCAAGCCGAGGGCTGTTTCCGCGCTGACGCTGGAAGAGACGGAAATCTTCGTGCTGTCACGGGAAAATATTCTGAAGGTTATGAAAAGCGATTTCGAGATCGCGAAGCGGATCATGAAAGAGATGAATAACCTGACCTACTCGACGAAGCAGCACCTGGAGGAACTGTCCGGGTTGGACTCCCGTTCCCGCGTCGTACGGTGCTTGGTGAATCTAACGAATCATTTCGGGAAAAGGACGGATTATTCGGTAGAGGTGGATTTACCTTTGGAATTAAACGAATTGGCGCAGATGGCGGGAGTGGGGCTGAACGAGCTGCATGACGTTATCGACCAGTTGGAGCAAAAAAGGATGCTAAAAATGCATGCCCACTACTTTGCGTTAAATTTGCAGCAAATGAGAATTTGAGAAGGGGGAATTAACAAAATGGCCAAAGCGATATCGGCCAAAGCCGCCAATCCGGGAGACGTCCTCGCCAGAGAGGTGATCACGGCCGCCGGGATCGTGCTTCTTCCTTCGGGAGTTACGCTGACGAGAGAAATTCTGGACAAGCTTAAGCAGTTCGGCGTCTATACCTTGATCATAGAGTGACTATTTCGCTATCGCCGAGCCATAGGGGTTGAATTTATAACCTAATCTACCGACCGTGAGGATATAACGGGGGAGTGCCGGGTTAGGCTCAATTTTTCTGCGAAGATTGAAAATATGGACTTTGACCGTGTCCTTGGAATAATTGACGTCGTTGTTCCAGACTTGCCGGTAAAGCTGCTCGGGATGGAATACTTGGTTGGGCTGTTTGGCAAGGGTAATCAACAGCTGGATATCCTTAGCCAGCAATTGGACGGGCTGGTGATTCACCGAGACGGTCATTCGCTCCAGATCGATTGCGAGACCGGGAAATTCCAGCGTCTGCTTCTTGGAAGCGGGTTGATCCAAGAGGTTGCCCCACCGAAGGTTGGCTTTCACCCGGAGCATGAGCTCTTCGGGATCGAACGGCTTGCTTATGTAATCGTCCCCGCCGGATCGAAGGGACTTGGCTTTGTCCTCTTGCTGCTGGGTACCCGATACGAAGAGGATCGGCCGGCGATACTGTTTCCTTATATTGTTGCAGAGGGTAATTCCGTCCATGTCGGGCATCTGGATATCCAACAGGATCAAATCCGGCTCTTCTACCGCCAACAGTTCGAGGGCGCGGGCGGCGCTAAGAGCGTTGCGCACGATATAGCCTTCATGAACGAGGAACGCGGTAACCAGACTCTGGATATCGGGATCGTCGTCTACGACGAATATGACATTGGTCTTCATGTCCATAACTCCCTTTTTGCGATTTTGCGCCACCGAATGCGAGTCTCTCTATTTTATCACTTCTTATACGACAAATAACGAGCGTTTTTAACAATTTTTGAAAAAATCCCGAAGATTAAGAGGGATTTCCCATGAGAAAATCTTTGACGGACCATAATCGGCTGTTTCTTCTTGCCATCCTCCTTTTCGTCGCGGGCGTCGCCTACGTCTGGTATTATTTTGCCCCGGAGAAAGAAGTCGCGTCATCCAAGAACGAGATCAGGCTGACGGATGAGATCGACCGTTACAATGTGAATAGCAAGATGGATATCCTCCCGGATCCGGATGGGAATTGGTCGTTGGATCAAGTGCGAAATTTTCCGATTTCCGATGGATTTAAGCCCGCATTCGGGCAATCGGCATTCGGCCTGACCGCCAACACCTATTGGATTCGAACGACGTTGGTGAACGGTTCCGCAGCGGAATTGTGGACTATCCGGTTATCCAATTCCATCGTCGATGAGTTGGACGTGTATGCGGATGGAACGCTTCTTAATGGCGTACGGGATTCCAATGTGGGGTACAAGCTAGAGGATCATTATTGGTCTTACGAGCTTAGCCTTCCCGCGGGTAAATCGGTATCCTTGTATTTAAGGGCGGTGACCGACGGGTCGATGATCCTGCCTATAGAGGTATTGAGCGATACGGCCTATCATGCCAAGATCAGGAACGAATACATTCTCTTCGGCTTGTATTACGGTTTCGTTCTGTTGATGGCCGCCTACATGTTCTCTTTATACATCTTCATGCGGAATATCGCTTATATTTTCTACTCCTTATACATCGTCTGTTTCTCTATTTCGCAGTTGATCTGGAATGGACTATTTCGAGAAATATTAGGAGACCATCATTGGATAGCGAGGACATTATTGAGGACGTTGGACAACTATGAGGGCATATTTCTGTTTTTCTTCATTTTGTGCCTCTGGTTCGCGGTATTCTTTCTTTGTACGGTTCTCGAACTCGATAAATACGCGCCTAAGCTGCATTACGCGGCTATCGGACTAAAGTGGTTATCTCCCCTCGTCATCGTAGCTTTGTTATTTCATTGGCCGGGATTTTCCGCGATCGCGATTTGGTACGAGTTTATCGTCGTGGTGCTTCTCGGCTTCGCCATCTTCCGGAGCGTGTACAAGGGCAACCTGGCAGCGAGATATGTCGTATTAGCATCGATCGCGATTATCGGCTTGTCGATCCCGTCCATTCTGTATACGTTCAGCCTAATGGAATACAGCTTATTAACGCATTACGGCTATCAGATGGGCTCGGTGGCGGAGTTCGTTGTATTGGCATTCGCTATATCTTATCAATCCAGGCAAAACCAGGTCGACAAAGAGAAAGCCCAAGCGCAAATGATCGTAAACCAAGAGAAGCTGGTCAGGACGCTCGAGCATTGGAACGAGGAACTGGAGAATACCGTCGCGGAACGTACCGAGAGGCTCGTCCAAGCGCAACGGAAACGGAACGAGCTGCTGCAGAATATTTCTCATGACATTCGTTCTCCGCTCGCTATCGTTCAAGGCGGAATCCGGGCAATGGCGCTCGGCATTCAGGTCGAGCCGGGCGAACGAAACAAGTACTTGGAGAAGCTTTACGAGAAAATGCTCTATATCACGAGATTCATCGACGATCTGTTCAAGTTAAGCTTGGCGGAACAAGAGACGCTGCCTTACGAGTCGGTAGAAGAGCTAAGTCTGAAGGAATGGCTGGAGAGCGAATTTATATTTCTGGCGGAAAATATCCGGATCGCGGGTTTAAGGTGCGAAACGAGGATAGTAGCCGACGCGAATCCCGCGGTGATTTTCGACTCGCACGGGATCAGGAGAGCGTTGTCCAATCTCGTGCACAATGCTTGCAAGTTTTCATCCGCCGACTCCTTGATTAAGCTGGAAGCCTCGATTCAGGGAAGCGAAGCCCGGATTATCGTCGAGGATGAAGGCCAAGGAATCGAATCGGAGTACTTGGGCGGAATATTCGATCGGACTAATCGGGGAGCGCACGTCGATCCGGCGACGGGGAGCGGGTTGGGACTTGCTATCGCGAAGGAAATCGTGGAGCAACATGGCGGTTCGATAGGGGTGGAGAGCGAGTTCGGGAAGGGGAGCCGGTTTACGATTTGCCTTCCGCTATTCAGGGAGGTTGAAAGTTCGGCGAGTTAACCGTTACAATAGAAGAACAAATGTTCTTCTAGGAGACTCGAGCCCATGCCGAATACGGTAGCTCTGTCAGTAAGAGGCCTTGTCGAGTACGCGTTCCTGAGCGGGAGCATCGATTCGGGGTTTCGTTCGATGAGCACGCTGGCGGAGGGAACGAAAGCCCATCAGAAAATACAGAAGCAATACGGCGAACAGGACCGGAAGGAAGTTTATTTAAGCGCGGAGATTCCTCACGAGGATCTCTTGTTCGTCGTTGACGGAAGATGCGACGGGCTGTTAATCGGCGAGGATGGCGGGATCACGATCGACGAGATCAAGTCGACGGCAAGGGATGTCGGTGCCATGACGGAAGAGGAATCGTATCCGGTTCATTGGGCTCAGGCATACGTCTACGCTTATATGTATGCATTAGAGAGCGGGGCGCGGCGCTTGCGCGTTCGGTTGACCTACGTTCAAGTGGATACGGAGGAGCAGCGGCGGTTCGAGCGGGAAGTGACCATGGAGGAATTGGTGCCGTACGTAGAACGGGTCGTAGAACGGTACGCGCCTTACGCGCGAATGCTTCTGCGCAACAAAAGCGAGAGGGACGAGAGTATTGCGGGGCTGAGGTTTCCGTTCGCCGCTTATCGCGAAGGTCAGAAGAGGTTGGTAGGTTCCGTCTACAAGGCGATCGAAGAAGGGCGGAAGCTGTTCGCAAAGGCTCCGACCGGCATCGGGAAGACGATCTCGACGTTGTATCCAGCGATTAAGGCAATCGGATTAGGTAAAATTCAGCATATCTTCTACTTAACCGCGCGGACGATTACTAGAACGGCCGCGGAGGACGCATTGTCGCTAATGAATTCGCAGGGGTTGAAGCTGCGTTCGGTGACGGTGACCGCGAAGGACAAGATTTGCTTCCGGGACGAGGTGGATTGCCGGAAGGAGATGTGTCCATACGCAGACGGTTACTATGATCGGATTAATGACGCGATACTGGATTTGTTGGACAACGAAACGCTGATTCGACGGGAAGAGATCGAGAAGTATGCCCGGAAGCATATGGTATGCCCGTTCGAGATGTCCCTCGACGCGGCCTACGGAGCGGATGCCGTTATCTGCGACTACAATTATCTCTTTGATCCTCGGGTTTCCTTGAAGCGGTTGACCGGCGAGCGCAAGCACGAGACCGTTCTGTTGGTGGACGAAGCGCATAACCTGATCGACCGTGCTAGGGAGATGTACTCGGCCGAGCTGAACAAGAAGGACTTTCTTGAGCTGGAGCGCGAGTTTAAGGGAATGCGGAAAGACGTTCATGCGACGGCGAGAGCGATCAATAAGTGGTTCATAGAGGAGAGGAAGCGGGCGGAAGGCGGGGACGTTGTAAGCAAAGGTTCTCCCGGCGACCTGCTGGATATCGCTGAAGCTTTCGTTGTTCAAGCGGAGAGGGAGTTGACCGCCGGGTCTTCGAGCTTGAAGCTGCTTGAGGCGTATTTCGCGACTCTAAGCTTTATTAGGATCGGCAAGCTATACGATGCTAGCTACGTAACTTATACAGAGGTCGAGCGCAACGATGTCCGGCTGAAAATGTTTTGCATGAATCCCGCGCAGCTGTTAAAGCAGATGGGTAAAGGCTTCCGCGCGCACGTGTTCTTCTCGGCGACGCTGTCGCCGTTGAATTACTTCATGGACATGCTAGGCGCGGAAGAAGAGGATTATTCGGTCACGCTCGGTTCCCCGTTCGCGAAGGAGCAGTGGGAAGTATCGATAGCTCCTATCTCGACGAGGTATGTTGATCGCGAGGAGACGCAGGGGCGACTGGTAGATTTGCTTTGCGGGCTTGTTGCGAAAAGATCGGGCAATTACCTGTTCTTTTTTCCTTCGTATGCATATATGAACGGGGTTTACGAGGTTTTCATGGCGAATAACGATTATGCGCGCATACGGGTTCTTCTGCAAACGTCGAATATGGCGGAGGAGGAGCGGGAGAGCTTTCTCGCCGCGTTCTCCGCGGATAACACGCAGAGTTTGGTTGGATTCGCCGTTATGGGCGGTATTTTCTCCGAAGGCATCGACCTGGTAGGCGATCGGCTGACGGGAGTCGCCGTCGTCGGGGTGGGCATGCCCCAGTTGGGGCTGGAGAGAAATTTAATCAAGAGCTACTTCGATGACGAAGGTCGCAACGGCTTCGACTACGCCTATGTCTACCCGGGAATAAACAAGGTGCTGCAAGCCGGAGGCAGGCTCATCCGTTCGGAACGGGACCGCGGCGTACTAGCGCTTATCGACGATCGCTACTTACAGTCGAAGTATAATAGGTTGTTGCCGGAAGAGTGGCGGGAGCCCTATCGTTAACTGTATACAAGCGGGCAGCTTCGTCCCGTGAGGTGGTTCTGCTCTAGTCCCGCAGGAACGAAGAAAACCGCGAGCTCGCGCCGAAGCGCGAGGTTCGCGGTTTTCTCTTTAGTAAAGGGATGAGTTCGAAACCTGTTATTCCGCCGAGCTGGCGGAAGGACTTGGGCTTTCCGAGCCCGTATCCGGAACGACGACATCGACGTCGGGGGTATTATCTTCGACGACGACATCCGTGCCGTCATTATTATTGTCGTTGCAAGCCGTGGCGCCGAATAACAGCGTAACGCTCATCGTGGCGGTCAGTAGCAAAGTGATCCATTTCTTTTTGTTTGTTTTGGATTCCATTGTGGAAGTCCCCTCTCTGCGTTCGGAATATTTTTGCGTTGCTGAGAGATTAATACCCCATGTCGGCCGGAAGCTAAACATTAGAATTGTTAGAGAACCTGTTTTTCTTTCGCTTGCCGTTAAGCGTTGAGCTCATTCTTGACCTATGCTATATTAGGTATTACCTAAGTAAATTAGGCGTTACTTTATATTAAGAGGGCGAGGTGGACTTAAAGTGTTGGAATGGGCGTTACGCAAAGTGATGGCGGATAGAGGCATTTGGACGGGGGCGGAGTTGGCTCGGTTATTGAAGCGGAAAGCCGGCTACAGTTTATCGGCTCCTTCCGTGAGCGCTCTGTTGAATAGTCAACCGAAGCAGATGAAAGGCGATACGCTAGATGCCTTATGCACGGCTTTGGAGTGCGTCCCCGGCGACCTCTGGGTCTATACCGCGCCTCATCAGACGAAAGGGGCATAATCATCTATGTCCGTATTGAATATAGTGCCGTTCGGAGAATCGATATTGCGCAAAAAAGCAAAGCCGGTCGAGGAGCTAACGCCGAAGATTCTTAAACTGCTGGACGATATGGCTCAAACGCTCTACGCAACGGAGGGCAGGGCCGGTCTGGCCGCGCCTCAGGCGGGTATCCTGAGAAGGATCGTAGTCATGGATTGCGGCGACGGTTTAATCGAACTTATCAATCCGGAGATCATAGAGACCAGCGGCGAGCAAGAAGGATCCGAGGCTTGCCTGTCCTTTCCCGGTTACCACGGGTACGTCAAGCGGGCCAACCATGTGAAGATCACGACCCTAAATCGGCAAGGAGAGCGGATCGAGCTTGAAGGAGAGGGCTTCTTGGCTCGTTGCATGCTGCATGAAATCGATCATTTGAACGGAATTTTGTTCGTCGACCATGTTCAGGAGCCATGGCTTTACGACGATCAGACCCAACGCAGGATCAGTCTTCTGGAAGTCGTGAAAATGACGAATAGGGGATTGTAGGGATTTCGGCGGAGGGAAGGTACGGCCGAGTCGGTTGTTCCTATTGTCCATAAAGACGCAATATCAGGCATTCGCCGCGATACGATATTGCGTCTTTTCGACGCGTTTACTTGTATTGGCCCAGGGTTCAACTTCGGATGTCGGGGTTAAAATGATAAGGCATCAACAAATCGAGCGAGGAGGAAATCAAATGTCCGAGTACAACCATGTCGTGGATAAGGACGGGGACATCGATCCGAGCAAGGTAGACCGCGCGATCTCCAATATCGACGCGGGCGAGAGGGACCGTATTCTCAGAGATTTCGACGAGTTCAAAGGATATCTGGGCAAACGCATTAAGATGGCGGAAAGCATCGGTTTAGGCGAAGAGCAAATGGCGGTTATCGCCCAGAAGGTGGCCGATTATTTGGCTAGCCACGAGGATGCCCGCAACAGCGAAGAGAAGCTGCTTCAGGAGCTGTGGAAGGTCGGCACGGAAGAGGAGCGTCACAAGCTGGCTCATATGCTTGTGCGACTGGCTCAAACCAATCGTAAACATTAAGTCGGCGCGAGGACGTTGATCGCGCGTATGCGCTACTCTGAGCGTTCTATCTCCATAACAGAAGAGACAGCCTTAGCTGGCTGTCTCTTTCTCCATGTGAGTATATAAATTTATTGTTGAGGTTTAATGCGTACGACTCCGATATCGACTGCGTTAATGGAAATGGCGTTACCGCCTTGATTAATGGATGCATGCGCTTTTTGGCCGACATTGACGTGCGTCTGGCCGTTTTTCCATTTCTTGATGTTCTCCGAAGATTTGCGTGCCATCGTTTACCACCTCCTTCCATGAGAAGTAGGTCGGCCGTTAACGGCGGCGGCCTTTGCTTTCCTTCAGGATTTTAACGTTGAGGGCATTGCTCGCTAATGCGTTGCCGGCATCGGCGTGGGCGTTGGCAAGCTGGTAAATGTGAATGACGAGATATTGGTTTTTGCCGATGCGATGGCGGTACGACTTCACTCGGGTACGAGTCACGATGGAACCCCCTTGTCCAGTATTCCTTCACATCGTATGAACGTTTTCAAGCAGTCGTCACGGCAAATGCGCTTTATCGCGAATGAATCCGCAAAAGACACGAAGCCCCTTCGAATGAAGGGGCTTCGTGTTTTATTTGTTCGTGCTATGCTGCTTGCCGGGGAGCTTCTGTCCGGCGTTCTCGCCGGAGTCTCCGCGCCCTTGGCGTCGTTTGTTTTGCTTATCCTTCTTCTGGGTCTCATGCAATTTCTCCACGAATTGATGCGTATCGTCCATTGTAAAGCAGGCCCTCCTCAAGTTGGGTTCACCTACATACTATTCCCAATCGGACGTGTTAGGCATGCATCGGAGGTTTATTTGAAATCGATGAAGCTTGCAGGTTCATTTAGTTTGCCTAGTTTGCCAAACTCGCACGCCGAAGCGATGCGTTAGGCTTAGAGTATGAAGGAAGAGGTGGCTTTTTGCGGCCAGCTTCCGGTGGCGCGGGCAAGAGTCGGAACCATAAGCGCATGGGAGCGCGGATTGTCAATGGGGACCAATGTGCACGACGAAGACTCGTTCCGGATTTTGCATGGGGGAGATACACGAAATATTCGAGTAACGGCGCCGTTACGGGAGGTTAGTCATTTTTCTTGTCGTCCAACGACCGTTGCGCATCAAATAAGGATAGAGCAGGATTAATCCGGCAACGTATAGCGCGACGGCGATATAAGCAGGCAGCAGATGCACGAAGTCGGTGTAGGAGATATCGTAATGGACGCTTAAGCCTGCAATAAAAGCCGGCGATCCGCCCGCGAGCAGCGTCCACCAAAGCCAACGCTCCCCTTGCTGAAGTCCCCATAACGAGAGAACGAGTAGCATGACCGCATTGGAGAAGAGGGCGCCGCCGAAGCCGGCCCGGTCGTGGGCGATAAGCGGAATTAGCTTGGGATTGGCTTGCTCAAGCTGCTCCCTGCTCATTTCCATGAAGGTTAAATCCTGAGGGACGAATACATGGGTGACGCCTACGCCGGCGATCACGATCCCGCCTACGCTCAAGGCGATGCCCAATGCGACGAAGCAGAGCTGGCCCCACATGGCTAAACGCCATGTCTTGCTATTGATTAAGTTGACCGGTTTGCGGAATGGTTGATCGGGATTCCGGCGCATCGCGAGTAGAAACATAGGGAAAAGAACGGCGGCCGCGGCGGCATGGATGGGATCGAAAAACCCGTAGCCCAAGTACAGGAAGAAACTCGGGAAACCGACGACTCCCGAGACCATGAGTGCGGTCCTCGCCCAATGAAGGCCATGCCGCAGGCCGTTCTTCGCTAATTGATAATATAGAATGCCGATCGATATCATCGTTCCCGCTAACGTGATTCGGTCATGGGACATGAAATGAAGCAGATGATCGTTGATTTGCTGCAACTCCGCGCGGGTCATGCCCAGGAATTCCTCGTCGTAAGGAAGAACGACGGAAGAGGCCGCGATCAGCCATGCAATCATGCCGCCGACGATCATGCTGAGGCCGAGCAAGCACATCCATCCCCAATGCTTCCAGAAGGAGGGCGACTCTGGTAGCGGGTCGGACTTTATTTTATCGTAGATAATCGCTTCGTTAACTCGTTTGGGGAAACCGGGGCCGGAGAAAACGAGGCCGCTGTTAAGCAGAACGTTATCCGCTCCCGCTCGGAACATATCGAGAGCGTCTTGAGGCTCGTGGATGGCTGCGCTTGCGATGATGGCGGTATCGCCGCTTACTGCGCTTCTCAAGCTTTGGATTCGAGATATAGCAAGCTCTTTGCTTCTTGCGCTTAGCTCAATTCCTCGGCCAATCTCAAGGGAATGGCCGAGGACATAGCCGGACCATATCGCGGGATCGGATCGGTTGATCGTTTGACTAAGCAAAGCTTCGGGATATTCCAAAGGGATGTGCAGGAACAGAGGTTTCGTGGTTATGGAGGGAACGGACTCCCGAATCATCGAATTTACTCGGTCCATAAAGTCGAAATTAGCTTGACTATCTCCGGCGACCGTTAAAAAGTCCAAGTAAAACCCCGCGACCGACGGACCGGATAATGCTTGTATCAAGGATTTAAGTTCGTCGACGGCTTGCTCCGGTGAGCTCCCCGGCATCGGTGCGATACGGACGAATTGGGGCAAGGAATGATCGGGGCGTTCTATTCGAGCCAGGGTCTTGGCTAAACCCTCGTTCTCGTGCGCACATGGGTAGATGATCGTCTCCCGTCGCCGATCATGGAGGACGGGCTCCGAACAGTCAATCGGATGCAAGGTGACAGGGCCGACCTCGATAAAGCCGAATCCGAATTGCGATAGGGCTTTGAGCGCAATGCCCTGTGGATCAACGATGCCCGACAATCCGACGGGAGTAGGAATCGGGATGCCGGCGATTCGACCTTGCAGCATGGGCGAAGGCTCCATATGTCCTAACGTCTTTATCAGCAGGGTACCGCCCGGAAGACGGCTTATCCTTCTCATGGCATGTAACGTTGCGCCACGGGCGACTCTGGACGGCAGACGGAACAATAAAGGACGAAAAATGGTTTGATAAGACCAATCCGGCACGCGCTCAACTCCCTGGAACTATTTTCAGAAAGAGTATATCACAGGATGGTAGCGATAATATTGGGTTGTTGAGTGGGAACGAACCTGATAAGATTCGTTTAGGTTTAGAATTCATCCGAGCAAGCGGGGAGTCAGACATGAAATTCGCCGTACAATATTTATCGTTCTTCGTTATCCAGAGTGAGGGGTCCGATCCGGACGGCCCTAAGAAATACAAGCACTATCAGACTTTAACGCACGAGGAATACCAAGATAGCGAGCTTAAGCTATTCCTGGACGGGGAGTTCAAGCGAATCGCCAAGAGGAAAGCGGACGTGAATCCGGCTTCGGAACAGGTGCCGACCAAGATCGGCCGTTTTCTCGTCGAGCCGGGGCACGATCTGACTAGCAATCCCAACTATAATTTGTTCCAGCGCCTCAGAACGGCGTCGGACAAGGCGGAATTCCACAATTGCGGGGATGATTTGCTTCGAATCTACATGGACACGCAATCCGTGAGGGGCGGCGCGTTCGTGCTGGCTACGGCTAAGCTTAACGAGCTGTACGACGATCCTTTCCTTTTCCTGTTCAAGTGCGACTTCGAATCGAAGATCGCGCGGGTATCCGACGAGAAAAGCTTGATCTCCCAAGTAGAGATGGCGATCAACGCGAAGAACATCAAATCGATCCAATATCCGCACATGCCGGAAGAAGGAATGCTCGAGGAGTGGGAGCTGAAGATTCATCAAGCTTCGCATGCCAGATATTTCGAGGATTTCTTGAAGTACGTCAGCTACGAGAAGTCCAAGCCGGAGATCGTCGCCGACCAAGTGATGGAGCTTGTCCACAATTACATGGAGACGAAGTGGCAAGGCGCGGATATCCCGTATTACGATGCGGTGGCGGATTTGGCGGCTGAAGTTCCGGAGACGGAAGAAACGGTTGCGATGCGGCAGGAGAAGCAACAGTTCGATATTTGGGCTGCCGGAGAGAAGCGCGAGCTTCAGGAGAAGTGGACCCATGAGCACGTCGTGGAAGCGACCAAGCAGATCGTGGAAATTCAACCCGATCTGGAGCTGAAGTTTCGATTGGACGATGTGATGATCAAGGGCCATATGGACGACTACGGGAACAATATCCACATCGCCCGCATGAACGGAAGGTACGTGGTTCTGATCGAAGGGGATTCCTTTCAATTCGATAAGGGCGTATCTCCGATCGAGCTGCTCCATCCGGAGGAGATGGACGAGGTGCTGCGCAGAGTCGGCAACGGGATTCGCCGAACGCCTCCCGGCGAGGCGCCGGCATTGGATTAACGGTTACGGTTAAGGGAAAAGGCTGTCGCTCGGTCGGTCATTATCGACCCGGGTGACAGCCTTTTTTCTGGTTGCGGCGAGCTGTAGCCATACATTTTATGCTTAGAGTTCCGACTGACGGGCCGGATCGAGCTGCGGGTATTTGGTCTAGGCCCGGCCCATCAGCTTGATCGTTCTCTTGATCATTTTGGCGGCGGATATCTTTAAGCCGATGATCGGGGAAACTTCGATCGCGTAATCGCCCGCTAGAATGCAGCTCCGGATATCGTCGATCGTCCGGCAGTCCCGATGGAACTTGTTCCGCACGGAGCCGAATTGGATCGGATGGTGGGAGTCGCTTCCGGCGACGATCGGCTTGCCCAGCTTCCGCGCGAACTCTTCGAGCTGAGCGCGGCTGCGCGTTTCCCGACCGTTCAGGTCGAGAAATTCTAAGCGGTTCAGCAAAGATTCGTCGAGGTGGGTAAGGGGCGTAGAGCGCCGGGTCGGGTGCGCGCCGATCTTAATCACGTTATATTGGTCCGCGAAGTCGAATAGTTCCTTGGCGTGCGGGAAGTTGCCTTTATCTTTATTGTGCGCGAATTTCTGCTGAATCGAACGAATCTCGGTACGCTCCCCGATCAACAGGATGTGTCCCGTCTCCCGGATATCCATCTCGATTCCGCAAAATACCCGAAAGCCGTCCACGTCGTAATAATGGTCCCGGTAAGGCAGCTCGCGATCCAAAGTATCGTAGATTTCGTGGAAATTGCGGGTGTTGAAATGCTCGGTCAAAGCGGTCGCTTGCAGTCCGGCCCGGCGAGCAGCGCCGATCATCCGATAGAAATAGCTTAGGGAGAAATCCCTCTTCTTGCTCAGTTTCGTATGAGTGTGAAAATCGATGTACATATATCGTCTTCCTTTCCGATATTCCGATTGGTCTTATAAAGCGAGTTGATGGCCAGCCCACACGGCCGCGGCGACGTACAGAATCGAGAGACCGCAGAAAATGCCGTCGATCGGGCGAATCGACATCCTGGACAGCTTAAGCCTGCGGGCGTCTCCGCTGACTAACGTATAGGTAAACCCGCGCATCTCGAGCGCCTCGACGGTCGTACGAACCCGCTTGGCGGTATTGAGCAGCGTAGGGTAGAAGGCCAGCACGCAAATTTTGCAGAAATAATAGCCGATACGCCAGGACAAGATTCCTTTGCGGGCCGGCGGACATCCCCGCATCCGATAGGAAGCGAATACGTCCTGGTACTGCTCGACGAGAATCGGAATCATCCGATAGCCGTAGGAAATGCCGAAGCTGAAGGGCGCTGGCAGCCTTAAAGCTAGCAACGCGTCGCTCAGCTTCTCCGGATCGATGCTCGTAAATACCGCCACGCTGGCGAGCCCCATAATGAGGAGCTTCAACGTCAACGTAATCAGCGCCAAGAACGCATCCCCGCTACCGCCGAGAAACAAGGCCAATACCCCGATATACACCAAGTTCATGAAGGTGCTGACCCCCATGAGGAAGAGGATCAGGCCGCTGACCCTCGAGGTTAGCGCAAGCGTAAGAGAGACGGCGAACAGAGCGACAAGCACCGTCCGATCGTAGAAAAACCAAGGGCTTACGGTGAAGAATACATACCATATCAGCAGAACGCGCGGGTCGAGCCGGCTAAGGAAAGTATCCTTGTTCCCGTAAGCGGTCCGCCATAACGTCATCTTCAATTGTTCTAAGGAAAAGCGGGACATCCATCTTTCAATAAGAGACAACTTGGTTCACCTCGGCAATCTCCGTCCGATTCGATCGGGCTTGTTCGAGAAAACGTTCAGGACTAAGGGCGGCCTGTTTCCAGCCTAAACCTAGCGAAAGCTCGACGACCTGCGGTGCCATTAACCCCCACGAACTCCAACCGGCTTCATTCGAAAACAGCTCCGATGGGCTCACGTCCGCGACGAGCTTACCGTGGTGCATGACGAGGACGCGATTCGCCCATTCCGCGACGAGCTGCATATCGTGAGTAGCAACTACGACGGCTTCGATCGTGTCGCCGATCTTCTCGAGCATGCCTATCGTTTCCTTGCGGCTAACGACATCGAGGCTTGCGGTCGGTTCATCCAGGAGTAGCAGCTTGGGGCGCATGGAGAGGCCGATGGCCAGAGACGCCCTTCGTTGCTGTCCCCCGCTGAGCAGTCTTCCGTCCCTGTCTTTCAACTCGTTCAAGTGGAGCCGGCTCATCAATTGCTCGGTCAATTTCTCCGCGATATCCGTTCTCCGGGCTTTCTGGAAGTAGGCGATGTCGTCCCGGATGTTGTCGCAGATGAACATGTTCTCCGGCTTCTGATAGACATAGGAAACCTGTCCGGCCGTTTGCTCCGGCGACATCTTCCTCAGCGGCTTGCCGGCAAGGGAAAGCTCGCCTTGCTGCGGTTTCACGAGTCCGGTCATCATGCGCAGGAGAGTCGTCTTCCCTGCTCCATTGCCGCCGACGATCGCTACTCGGTCGCCGGCACGAATGGAAAGGCTTAGCTTGTCGAATACGCAATGGCCCTTCTTATCCAGAGTGGGGTACACGTAGCCTACGTTGTCGTAACGCATAAGAACCTCGCCTTCGGAGGCGGGAGATGCGGGCATCTCGGCGTTGTTCGTAGGAGCCCGAACCCCAACATTCCTAAGATAAGTTATGCCTTCCTCCAAGGTAATCGGATAGCGCTCTTCCAGCCTCCCGACATCCAGGGAATGAGCGATTTGCGTCACTTGCGGAGGGTAAATCTGATGCGCCTGCAACTCCTCCACGTTAGATAAAGCTTCGGCTACCGGCTTGTGCCATACGGTCTTGCCTCCGGATAGGAGAACGACGTCCCTGCAATACTTGGCCACCCATTCCGTATGATGCTCGATGACGATGATCGTCTTGCCTTCGCGTTCGTTCAACTGCTTCAGCAAGGCGTAGATGCTCTCGGCGTGAAAAGGGTCGAGCTCCGCGGCCGGTTCGTCGACGATAATGATGTCGGGTTCCAAGGAGAGAGCGGCGGCAATCGCCGTAATATGCTTCTGTCCGCCGCTAAGCTGCCAGATGAACCGATCCTTCAGATGGAAGATGCCGAGCCGCTCCAATATTCGCGTCGCTCTCTCCTCGTAATCCGCATGGCCGAAGTTCATCGGGGCGAAGATCGTTTCCTCCCAGACGGTCGGGCGGACGAGCTGATTCTCGAAATCCTGGCATACGTATCCGATGCGATAAGCCAGTTGCGAGACGGACGACGATTGCGTCTCGACTCCGGCCACCTTCACGCTGCCCTCCAAATCCCCCGAATAATAATGGGGGATGAGTCCTGTCAGCGCTTTGCATAGCGAGGATTTGCCGCTACCGTTACTTCCGATCACGGCGGTGAATCCTCCCCGCTCCACTCGAAAATCCATCCCGTCGAGGGAGGCGCGATCCGCCCCCGGATAACGGAAGGTCGCGCCAAGAATTTCGACGGCGGCTTGCGGGTTGACGCTACCGGGGCTCAAGCGAATGTCAGACATGACGGGAAATGCTCGTCCCGCCCGTCGGTTTATTCCGGCGGGAAAGCAGAATGACGATAAGAGCGACGACTGCCGCAATGCCGATTCCGATCCAGATGAAGCTTTGGCCGAATTGATCCACGAAGTCGGGAGCCCATTCGCCCGTGCCGTCCATAACCTCGCTCATATAAGCGAACACCGCCGCAAAGGCGAGAACGATGACCGCGACTAACGCCAGTCTGCCTACCGCTCCGCCGATAGTAACGTCGCGCGGTTCCCGAGGGCGGATGCCCATGAGGGGTTCGATCTTGCCGTACATCCGAGGTACCATGTAGATGGCGGGAATGATGCCGAATAGAATTCCCGCGACCAACCACTCCACGCCGTTCTCGATTAATTCAAGGATGACGATGCTTTCCGGCAAGCCTTCGACCGCTTCCAAATCCGCAACTCCGAAGCCCACCTTCATGACGTCCAGCGCGCCGCTCATGAATTGGTCAAGACCGATGCCGATCATCCCGGCGATCGCGATCATTTTGCGATTAGAAGGATTTTTCACGAGAAGACCCGCAATCCATAATCCGATGAACAAGACAAGGAAGCCGTCGATCTCCCCGATTCCGCCGAAGTCGCCCATCAGCAAGTCTCCGAATACCAATTCTCCGAACGATGCTCCGAGCGCGGCGTAAAGGGGGTTGAACAGCATGACCAGAATGAGGCCGACGAAACCGAAATAAGGAATTCCGATCTCCACGGGTCCGATGGATACATCGGGGATGAGCTCCGTAACCAAATCCGATAAACCGAATACCGCCATAGACAGAACGAACACCATAATATTGTGGGTTTGCTTCAAGACGATTGCCTCCTTTGTTTTTGGCACTCCTGATCTTAGTTATAAAGGTCGATTGTTAGGGGAGGATTAGAGCAAAATATAGATTTGTAAAAAATATTACATAAAATTAGTTTATGTAATTAAACTTACATAGTAACTTGTGCGACGAAAACCAGCGGTGTTATGATTGGTAAAATGCTGGCGGGGAAACGGAGAGACTAGGATGAGAGAATGGCTGAATCGGAAAAACAACTTCACTCCGAGCGATCGGATCATCGCGGATTTCATCGTCAAGAACGAGGATAAGCTCGTATTTCTGACGGAGAGCGAGATCGGGGAGCTTCTGCAGGTGAGCGTGGCCACGGTATCGCGGTTCTGGAGGAAAATCGGCTATAAAAATTTCAAGAGCTACAAGATAGAGCTGGCGGGAAATCTGGAGGTTACTCCGGCGGATAAAATGAAAAACATTATAACGGAGGTCGGAGTACAGGATATCGCGGGAATGATGCTGTCCCGGGAGATCGATTACATGCAGCAAACCTTCCAGCGACTGGACCGCAACCATTTCGACAAAGCGGTTCGACTCATCGAAGGAGCGCCTCGCGTTCATATCCATGGAGCGGGGCCGTCGGCCAGCTTGTCCGAGCTATTGAGGTTTAGGCTAAACCGATACGGAAAGCAAGCTGTCGTATTGCCTAGAAGCGGCTCGGAGCTGTTCGAGAATCTGGTTAACGTTCGTACGGGGGAACTATTTGTTGTATTCGGATTTTTTCGGTCGTCGCCGGAGATCGAGGTCATTCAACAGTTTGCCAAGGAGCGAGGCTGCCCGATTATTCTGTTCACGGACCTCACCGTTTCGGAGATGATAGACGCTTCAAGCTGCGTGCTCTATGCCTGCAGGGGAGAAACGAAGCAATTTCATTCGATCGTCGCGCCTGCGGCCTTGGTCGACGCCTTGTTCGTCGCCCTTACGACGAAGAACGAGCCGGACTCCGTCGCGCGGCTTAACGAGCTGTACGAGATGCGGAAACAATACAGGCATCTATTGATTAAATGATTTGCTAGACTTTGGAGTACGTAGACGGCCTCGATTGGGTTTATAATCAAGGTAGAGAGAAAGTCAGAAACTACCGAGGCGAAATTCATGAATCTCGAATATATCGAATTGAGCAAGGGGAAGAGAATCGGATCATGGCTGAGACGCCGGTTATCCGATACTTATGGTCTGGATACGACGTTATGGAGAACCGTCACGTTAACCATGTGGCTGCTGACTTGCGCGGCGGTCGGCGTTGCGGCGTTAGGGATGCCCACGGGCTTCGGCACTCTATTCGACGTCGTGACGGGCGTCGCGCTTAACACGATCGCGATGGCTTTATCCTCTGCCGTGCTGGCGGCGGCGCTCGCGATCAGCGGAGCGAGAATTCCCCGGTTTACGACGGGGGGCTTCGTCTATATGGGCGTCGTCGTCTATTTTATTTTGTACTTCTCCGAGTTTGGATGGAAAGGCGCGATCGTGTTTTCTGCGATCTTCGCTTTGTTTGCCGTGGGACTAGGTATGCTTGTCGGCTTGCTGGCGCGTCTGCGCGGAAATCGGAGGAAGCTATCGCTCCTAGCGGTTTTCGCGATTGCATTAATCGTTATCTATGCAGCCGCCGGATTTCCGCGGCTGCTTCCTTCCTTGTCCGGCAGCGTGTACGATGCGGACGCGGATGTCTCCGATAAAGGGGAAGTTAGCTCGCTGGCTTCAAAGCTGGCCGATCCGGCCGTCCCCGGGGCTTACGGGTATACGACATTCACCTATGGCAGCGGGGAGGACAAGCATCGCTCCGAATTCGGAGCGCAAACGGGCGAGCTCTCATCGCCCGTCGATGCGACCGCTTATCTGCAGAACTGGTCTTGGCTGCGGGAACGATTCTGGGACTTCGATGAGAAGCGCCTTCCGCTGAACGGCAGGGTATGGATGCCGGATGGCGCGGGACCCTTCCCTCTCGTGCTCATGGTGCACGGCAACCACCTGATGGAGAAGTTTTCGGATGAGGGCTATGGATATTTGGGCGAGCTGTTGGCGAGCAGAGGCATGATCGCGGTGTCGGTCGACGAGAATTTCCTGAACTATTCCGTATGGTCCGGCATTCCCAAACGGGATATGGAGCTGCGCGCATGGCTGTTATTGAAGCATGTCCAGCAGATTCAATCTTTCAATCAACTGCCCGGTTCGGCATTTTACGAACGGGTCGACTTCGACAAGGTCGCATTGCTGGGGCATTCCCGCGGAGGACAAGCGGCGGCGATGGCCGCGGATAGAAGCCTCTGGTTTCCCGAGGATTCCGCGTTGCCCGAAGCTTCAAGCTACGCGATAAAAGCGGTCATTGCGCTTGCGCCGACCGATACGGTCGTAGACGGTAAATCCACCAAGCTTCGTGACGTGTCCTATTTGACGCTGCAAGGAGCGAAGGACGCGGACTTGGTCAATTTCTACGGCGACAGGCAATACGGGCGAGTCTCGTTCTCGCCGAATTCGGAGGCCTTCAAATCCTCGCTCTATATAGAGGATGCCAATCACAGTCAATTTAATACGGAGTGGGGCAGTTCTGATAATGCCTTGCCGACCGGTTTGTTCATTCGTCCGGAGCATTTGCTCAAGCCGGAGCAACAGAGACAAGTGGCGAAAGCGTACGTGTCGGCTTTTCTGGAAACGGTGATGCACGACAAGGAAGAATACGACCGGTTTTTCCGCGATTATCGGTTAGGATTAGGATTTCTCCCCGCTACCCGGTACTTCAATCAGTATGAAGGCGGCGGTTTCCGGCAAATCGCCGATTTCGCGGGCGCGAATCGCACGGTACCGACTTCCGGGGTCACTGCGGAAGCCTCGGAAATGACGGGATGGCAGCATAAAGACGCTTTGAACCGGCAAGGAAACGGCAAGGGAGATCAAGGCGTAGAGTTGGAATGGAAAGACCGGGGTTCTTATACAATAAATCTGACTCCCGAAGCCGTAAGCGACATTCGGCAAGACGATATTCTGATGTTCTCCCTAGCCAACATGGTCAGAGACATGGAAGACGACGAGGAATTCGAGGAAGCCGGCGAGCTCGAGGCATGGGAGCGGATGGCCGACTCCGATATGCGGATCGATGTTGAACTGGAGGACCGTTCGGGAAGAACGTCAAGGATGCCGTTAAGTCGTTTCATGGCGACGGAGCCGCAGGTCGAAACTCGATTTACCTGGCTCCCGGGTATGGAATCGGTGTTATCCAAAGGGAAGTTCGAGGATGCGGAGGAACCCGTCTATCAGACGTATGAGCTTCCGTTGAAGGATTTCGCGGAGGAGAACCCCGAATTCGATCCGTCCGAATGGTCCCGGATCACGTTTCATTTCATCGAAGGACCGGGCCGGGTAATGCTGGACGACCTAGGGTTGATGCCTAATTGAATATCGGCGCTCGGAGGTTAGCGGCAGGATTGGCTTGCTCTCCGAGCGATCGGTTACACCAGCGATTTCTCGAACACGATTACGTTAAAGCCGTCGACGATCGTCGGGCCTTTCTCGATGTAGTCGTTTTTCCGGAATAGCTTATGGGCGCCATATTGGTTATAGAGCGCATCCATGTAAATTTGCTTGTATCCGAGCTCTCTTGCGCGATGTTCGAGTTTGCTGAGCAGCAGTTGGCCGTATCCGCTTTGCTGATGATCGGGATGAACGCGCAGCCGTTTGATTTCCGCGGTCTGATCATCCAATTTCTTGAGCCCGCCCATGGCCAGAATATTTCCTTTGTAGTTGGTGCCGACCAGGAATTCCCCGCCGTCTTGAATATATTGCTCGTCAATGTGGAAAATATCGTGGTAATGCTTGTGCGTAGGCTCAACCCCTGCCTCGGAAATAACGAGCAAATGGATTCTCCATACGTGATCGTGATCCGCAGTTGAATAACGCCGTATACGTATCATATCGATCTCTCCTTTACAATCTCTATATGTAATATAAACTAACATAATATTGGGTGTAATCCAATACGAATTGATAGATTCGTAAAATTCATTAAAATTATGTCATGAATTGTAACGCGAGCGAATCGACGACTCGTTCGTTCGAGAGACTACGTCTTTTATGTTATGATCGAGGTAATGGAAAATACGGCAATACGGAACGATATACCGGAGCGGGAGGAGATTGAATCATGGCGATCAATACGAAGCTGGTAATCAAAAGCGGGGTCGGCAGAGCGTTGCTGGATACCTCGAAGCTAGGGTGCAAATTCGCGTTGGAGCCGTCCGATCGCGGATGGATGGTGCGGATCGAAGGCGTGAACGCGGAATTGGCCGCGTCGATCGAAAATTTGGTACAGGAAATTCATTTTTTCTATTACGAGGACGACGCGGAGCGGGAGCATCATAAGAAATGGTGGCTAAGCGATCTGAGTTGCCCTGTATTGTCATACGACGCGCAAGACGAACGGTTGTCGATCGAAGTGTCGGAGCGGGTAGGGTTTACGGTGGATAGTTCGGAGCATGTCGTGAAATAAGCATAGGAACGGCAAGTCGATGTCGCAGCAGCGGTACTTCATTCAAAAAAAGTTAACTTAATACTTTAACAGCCTTAAAAGCGCATGCCGACATCGGCATGCGCTTTTCTATTTACGCGCCCGGCAATGGGCGAATCTCTTCGCAAGCGGATTGTCTATCTTTCTTAGATTAATAGCTATAAGTTCTAAAATTTGGATATTAAATCAATAATTTGCTTGTCAGAAACGCTTACACAAAAGTGTATAAGTCCCTTTTTTTACCTTATACTCATCACAAGCCCCCATCTAAGATGACATTATCTCTAATTTGGACTCGCATTTTGTATTTAAAAACCTCACTACAATCGCATATTTCGCCTTAAAGGAGGTGGGAATCAAAAAAAGACAAGCCAGATTGGGCGTGTGCTACTCGTCGGATAAATGGTTTATTTCGGCTTCCGAAAATTCGGATAAGATCCTATCATTTTCTATTCCATTTTAAAGGAGTGTAGTAGACTTGGACACAGCGAAAAAAACGAAAAAAACTTTCTCACTAGGGATGGCTTTCCTCCTTGCAGTGTCTATCGTTATTCCGGTTGGCGCTGCTCCTGCAACGGCGGTATCAGACAAAGTCGATTTGAGATCCACTTCCCCGAATTTGATTACGGCGAAAGTGGATACCAAGCTAAACAAACTTTTTGAAAAAGACAAGTACGTGACTTATCTCGTCAAATTAAGCGAGCAAGCAGATACCGGACTTGCGGCTCGGAAGGCATTCGAACTCGCAACGGCTCAAAAGGCAACGCCTGCGGCCGCGAAGAAGTCGGCAAGGACATCAGTCGTAAATACGCTTCGAGAGGCTGCGACTCGTACTCAAATCCCGATTCAAAATTATTTGGATGCGCAGCAAGTTTCAGGAGGAGTTAAGGAATACAAGAGCTTCTTTATCGTCAACTCCTTGGCTGTTACCAGTACGAAGAAAGTAATGGAAGAACTCGCTCTTCAGCCCGGAGTTGATAAAATTCTTCCGAACGAAGAACGCTTTCTCCAGGAAGTTACCGTGGACAAGAAGGTTTCCACGCCGAAGTCAAGCGTTATAGCTGGCGAGTCTTCTACTGCCGTTAAAGGCTCCAAGGCAAAAACTTCAGATTTTGACCCTGAGAACATCGAGTGGAACATTGCCCAAGTCAATGCACCTCAAATATGGGAACAGGGAATCGATGGTTCCGGTATTGTTGTTGCTAACTTGGATACTGGCGTTGAATATACGCATCCTGCATTGGCAAGCAAGTGGCGCGGTTTGGATGCGAATGGCAATGTCGTGGACCCAGAGCTCAGCTGGTACGATCCGTACGGCGGCTCTTCGATGCCGACGGATGCTCAAGGTCACGGTACGCATACGATGGGTACGATGGTCGGTGCCGAAGAGGATGGCACCAATATGATTGGCGTTGCTCCTGGCGCGAAATGGATGGCTGTTCGGATTTTTAATCCATCTACAACGGACGCCATCATCCTCGACGGTGCGCAGTGGCTGCTTGCTCCTGTGGATGAAGAAGGAAATCTTCACCCTGAGCTTGCGCCGGATGTTGTAAACAACTCCTGGGGCGGAGGTCCGGGCATCGACGAGTGGTTCCGTCCGATCGTACAAGCCTGGCGGGATGCTCAGATTTTCCCTGAATTTTCAGCAGGTAACACTTCAATATCGAATCCCGGCGGACCTGGATCTGTAGCAAACCCGGCGAACTATCCGGAATCTTTCGCTACAGGGGCTACGGACATTAACGGCAACCTGGCAGATTTTTCACTTCAAGGACCTTCTCCTTATGGCGAGATCAAACCTGAGGTTTCTGCGCCAGGCGCAAACATCCGTTCATCTGTTCCCGGCGGCGGTTATGAAGGCGGCTGGAACGGAACGTCAATGGCTGGCCCTCATACAACAGCGATAGCAGCGCTCTTGCTGCAAGCCAACAATTCGCTCACTGTCGACGATCTGGAAAATATTTTAACGGAAACGGCGACGGTAAGAACCGATAGCCAATTTCCGGATGCGCCTAACAACGGTTATGGTCATGGTATCGTAAATGCGCTTGACGCGGTTGGTTCAGTCCTTCAAGGCGTTGGATCCGTATCGGGCCGCGTAACCATTAATGGAGATGATCTGACAGCACCGGAGCTCGAGCACACGGCAGTCGAAAGCGTATATGCGGGACTGGATACCGCGATTACAATTGGTGCGAGCGATAATGTTGGAGTAACGGATGTCAGCGTATTTGCAAGAGTTAAAGGAACGAGTCTCTATGGTTACATACCAGCGGAGCTCACTTCCGGAGATAGGTTAAACGGTAATTACCGTGCGGTTATTCTTGGTTCGCTCGTTAAAGAACCGGGACTTGAATATTACATTCGTGTCAACGATTACGGCAATAACGGTTATGATACGAAGATATATTCCGTACCCGTACTGGAAGGGATCGAACCTGGTTATTTCCAAGATTTCGAAAGCAGTGATGGTGGATTTTTACCGGACTTTGAAAACCCATGGGTATGGGGAGCTCCCGAAAGCGGTCCTGGAAGCGCATATTCCGGAGAAAGCGTAATGGCAACGAATTTAACGGGCACTTATGCACCGGGTTCCAGCACGGCGTTAATGGCGCCGCCAATCAACCTGGTAGATGTGCCGGAGGGTGGACTGTTATCCTTTAGACAATGGTACGACCTTGAAGATAACGGTGATTTTGGTAGTGTTTATATCGCAACGGAAGACAGCGACTATGAGTTCGAACAGCTGCTTACTTTTACCGGCAGCAGCGAGGCATGGGTAAACCAATATATCGATTTGACGGAATATGCGGGTCAAAAAGTATATATCGCTTTCTTGCTGACTTCCAATGGTTCGATAGAAGGCGAAGGGTGGTATATTGACGATTTCTCCTTGCAGCTGCCAGATGAAGAGGCTCCTGCTTTCCCAACAGAATTGACGGGAACATCTTCTATTCTCGGTGATGTAACCCTGACCTGGACGGCTCCTGCAGAGGAAGATTTGAAAGAGTACAATGTTTACCGTTCTAATGTTTCAGGTTCAGATTATGAACTTATCGGAACGACTGCTGACATGAACTATGTTGACAGCATCGCGATTGAAGGAGACGCAACTTATTATTATGTAGTCAAAGCACAAGATTACAGCGGTAACGAAAGCGCGGCTTCCAACGAAATTTCCGTAGATGTTCAAGTGCCTGAAACGATCTTCAGTGATTCGTTTGACGGTGCGGACGATAACGGCTGGACGCATTCGGGTACGATTGATGAATGGGAACGAGGAGTCCCGTCCGCACCTGGGCCGGCTGCCGCTGTGAGTCCGCCTAATGTATGGGGAACGGATCTCGACAATACTTACGAGAATGGCGCCGACTTCTCCTTGGTATCGCCCGTCATTGATTTGACTGCGAACGGCAATGCAGCTCTAACCTTTAACCACTGGTATGAAATCGAGAGAAACTATGATGATGCATACGTAGAAATAACGGCTGACGGTGGCTCCACTTGGACGGAGATCGCTTATTTCTCCGATGCGACTGAAGGAAAGCAATGGTCCCCTGTATTCATTGATTTAGATGACTACGTTGGAGGCGAGGTTCAGGTACGGTTCAGATTCACGACAGACGGCAGTGTGATAAATGCAGGATGGTATGTGGATGATTTCCGGGTACTTGCGGTCGAAGCTCCTGAATCTACAGCAAGCGATACAAACTCCGAAACGGTCAAAGATAAGGTTGTAGAGAAAGCTCCGGTACTGAGAGACGGTTCTTCTCCAGCATTAAGTGTCGTTGCTGCAAATAAAAGCATTGACGCACAAGGCGATTCGGCATCCAAAGAAGATGAGGTCGGTCTGTTCAGTCTTCCCGTTCCGGCGACGGTGACCGTGGTTGAAACCGGACGTTCCGTACGTACGGATCCATACACGGGCCGATACGGCTTTAATCATGTAGCGGGCGATTACAATCTGAAGGTAGAATCCTATGGATACTATCCGCAAACGGTTCCGGTAACGATTGCCGATGGGGGGACGCGTTCGGTTAACTTCCAATTGGCTGCTATCCCTCAGGGCACAATTACGGGTATGGTTAGGAATGAACGTACTGGAGAACCGATTGCCGACGCGGTTATCATGGTGATGGAGGATGCGCAGGTAGCTCCGGTTCGTAGCGGGGAAGACGGAACATTCGCGCTTACCGTATACGAAGGAGAATATACCCTATCCATCTCCGCATTGGATTACTACAGTAAATCGATAACGGTCGATGTTCCTGCAAACGGCACCGTAACGCAAAATGTTGATCTGAAGCCGTTTATCGGCCATGCAGGCGAAATTGCCTACGACGATGGCACGGCGGAAAATGCACATGCGTTCTATGCTGCGGGAAATGGATGGGCGGTTCGGATGACGCCGGAATCCGAAATGGCTCAAGTGACCGGAGCTTCCTTCCGTTTCTGGAATACGGAATGGCCTACACCGGGAGGGACGGAATTCAAGTATGCCGTCTATGATGCTTCGGGACCGGATGGAACCCCTGGACGTCAGCTCGCTGGACCGTTTGAGGGTACAGCTCTTCGCAATGACGAGTGGACGGCGGTCGAGTTTGCCGAACCGGTATCCGTTGAAGGAGATTTCTACATCGTCTACATCCAAACGCGGGCGGATCCGAATGCGCCAGGACTGGGTACGGACGAGAGCAGTACCGTCTCGGGGAGAAGCTGGCAATGGGTCAGCGGGGCATGGTCGCTATCCCCTGTAGATGAAGGAAATTATATGATCCGCGCGGCTGTACAGTATCCGGTCTTCGCTCCGGTTTTCACATCACCGGCTGAGGATACGTATACAAATGAAGAAAGCATTAGCATTACCGGCACTTCTTCTGCCAATGGATCTACCGTTGTCATTTATAACGGGGAAGAAGAGGCGGGGACAGCAGTAATAGAAGACAATCGGTTTGAAACGACGATTGACTTAAATATCGGTGAGAATGCTCTGACCGCTGAGGTAGTGGTCGATGAAGAGGTAACCGATCGCTCTGCACCAGTGACCGTAACACTGGATCAATCAGCACCTGAACTGGCAGTAAATTCTCCTGAGGAAGGAGAGAAAACGAATGCGGAGGCGTATGCCGTTAGCGGTACGGTAACGGATGAATTCCTCGACGAACTTACCGTTAACGGTGAGGCTGCCGAGGTTGCCGAAGACGGCAGCTTTGTTCACCGGATCTTGATTAATCCGGGCGAGAATGTCATTGTCGTAACCGCCACGGATTTGGCAGGCAATGAAACGACGATTTCCCGTACGGTGATCGCAGACTGGAATGCACCGGTGATCACGAACTTGAATCCGCTCACGGATATGCATGTTTCAGTAGGGGAAGCGGTCTATGTATCCTTCGACAGCGATCCCGGACTTTCCGCTTCCTTCCGTATTGAATTGCCAGGAAATGCTTTGTCCAGCTTCAACGAAACCACGATGACGGAAACGACACCCGGTCATTATGAAGGAGCCTATATAACTCCGGAGTCGCTGCGTCTTGAAGGCGGAGTCATCGTCGTTAGAGTATGGGATGCCGCAGGCAACGAAGTTGAAGCGACGGCTCTTGGCAGACTGTATGTAACGGAGGACGGAGAAGAACCGGCACCTCCGAACATTGCGCCTGTAGCGGTCATTCAAGGACCCAATGAAGCTCAACGCAAGCGCGACGTAACGTTTGATGGCACTGCCTCCTATGATGCGGACGGCAGCATTGTCTCCTATCAATGGGAATTCGGGGACAGTTCAACAGGCAGCGGCGAAACGGCCGTACACTCTTATAAGAAAAAAGGGAGCTATACTGTCGAGCTGACGGTTACGGACGATCAAGGCGCAACGAACACGAAAACCTTTACTATTAGAATCCGTTAAACAACAGTTTTATGATAAAGAAGAGGTGTACGGGCTTTAGAGCCTGTACGCCTCTTCTTTATGAGTGCCGATAAAACAACGTCCGGTATATTCTTATTTTCGACGGTAATCTAAATACTCAATTTATTGAGTATTTTTTTTGCGGCCGAAAGCTTCGATAATGTAAGAAAGTAATGAAAAGAAGAAGGTGATCGTATGGATGTGAAGGTGTTGAAATCGCTATCGTTTTTCGATGATTTTACGCTGCCCGACATGGAGCGCGCATCTCGATTTTTAATGGAAAAGAAGTATGACCGGAATTCGTTTATTTTTATGGAAGGCGACAGCGGACATGAATTGTTCATCGTCGTATCCGGAACGGTAGAAATCAATCGATTCGAGTACGGTAAGAAATTCGTCATATCTACCCTGCAGAAAGGGGATATTTTCGGTGAAATGTCGCTGTTCGATGAAGGGGAGTTTCGTTCCGCCAACGCGAAGGTCGTAGACAAAGCCGTGCTTGCATCGATCGAGAGACGTCATTTGCAAAGCTTGCTCGAGACGAGTCCCGGCGTTACGAATAAGCTGCTTACGATTCTTATTCATAGATTACGGAAAGCCAACGATCGAATACATGATGTCGCGTTTCTGAACGTCCGGGAGCGAATTTATAAACAGCTTCTCCGTTTAGTCGAGGAACATGGCGTTAAGTTGAATCATATGATCATGATCAACTTGCGGCTAACGCACCAGCAAATCGCCGATATGGTCGGTTGCACCCGCGAAATGGTGTCCAAAGTATTATCGGAATTGCAGGTAGATCACATCATCGGAATTAACAAGAAGCGGATTACCGTGAAGAATAAGCTTCTTTTGTCGGATAAGGTAAGCGGATATTAGGTGAAGCGGATCGTGTAGGTATACTCTGATTTACGAGTATATTTTCGTCCTTGGAATGGGAGTATGATGAATTTGCAAGGAACCCCTAGAGGGAAATTGAGGAGGCGTTTATGTATGAAAAACAAAATCAAATTAGGTTTACTGGGCGTTGCAGCATCGGCTTTCTTGGCTTTACCGTTGGCGGCGAGTGCCGAGACTCCTTCGCGAAACGGACTCTTGTCCGAGACTCAGCGAACCGACGCGATCATTCAAGTCCCCGTTATTATTGAACATAATCCGCCAACCTACATTAACGAGATCGATCTTCATAATCCGCCGATGTTTCGGGAACCGATAGATTTTCACAATCCACCAACCTATCACAATCCGCCCACTTATTATATCCCTTGACTCTTTCATGGCATGGCTAACCCGGACGTAGCATAATCGTTCGGGTTATGTTTCAATCCAATAACCTAAGCTGAGTCGTCATTTCCAAGAGCTGTTGACGGTTGTGCTTTTTGAGGCGAAGCCACTCTAGGTAAGGAAACTTTCCTTTGATCAGCTTGGTGATCTTGCATAGCTCGTTATTAACGGACTGTTCGTTGTAGAATAATAGCTCCGCAATTTCGGCGGTGCTTTTACCTTGTTGAAGATAACGTAAGATCTCCTTTTGGAGCGAGGTTAATTTTCTTTTAAGCTCCTCCTCATAAGAAGAGGATACCCGTCTCATGAATTTGCCGGCGGAGGAGTGGTGTAGATTTCCCTTGCCCGCCGCTATGCCGCGAATCGAATCCGGGATGTCCCGGTAATGCTCTTTCGTAATATAATTGCTGACTCGTCCGTACGTGATGGCATGGGTCATGACAACCTCTTCGTCCAACGAGGAAAGAACGATGATCTTCAGGTCGGGCTCCGACGATTGCAATTCGATGGCGACTTCCAGCCCGTCATAATTGCTTCCCGTCAGGTTAATGTCCAGAAGTAGAATATCGATGTCGATTTCTTCGACGGCTTTGAGTAGTTGGTGCTTATTGGCGGCAGCCCCGGATACGAAAAGGTCGGGTTCCCGCGACAAATAATCTACGATCAGCTCGCGAAATAACGGATCGTCGTCGCATACGAATACTTGAATAGGCGGCATGATATTCTCCTTCCCTTGAATATGCGCTCTTTGGAACCGAAATAAGAGATTATAGAAGGAAAATCATAGGAGGTAGGCTATGGATAACGGAAGTGAACCGAACATATCGTTATTGTACGATCGTCTGGGAGGAAGAAGCGGCATTCAGTCGGCAGTGGAGCTCTTCTATGCCAAGGTCAAGGACGATCCGAGAGTATCGCATTACTTCCGAAATATCGATTTCGCAAAGCTGATGGAGCACCAAACGGTATTCCTCTCGTTTGCTACCGGCGGTCCGGACTATTATACGGGCAAAAGCTTAAAACAATCCCATGAGCACCTGAACATTACGTCCGCGCATTTTGACGACGTATTGGGACATCTGACCGATTCTCTCGTCGAATCGGGCGTAACCGGCAGCGATGTCGTGCAGGTGCTTGCTTTGCTGCTTCCGCTGAAGGCCCGTTTGATCCAAGAACCTAAGAAGCAGTAGCGTTAGAGAGCGTTCCGATTCCTCGGAAATTGCGCTACTCCTCCGTTTGACAGTATACACTGAGGTATTTTTTGTCAATGCCCAATTGGTAGTAGCTTGGAAAAAATGATAAGTAAAAGCCCGTTTCCTCGCGTATAATCGATGTAGAGTCAGCTGGCAGGGGGAATGGAAAGATTGATATATTCAGCCGTCGTGGATCTGGCGCTTGCCGGATTTCTTAGTCTCTACGGCCCGAAACAAGCGTCGAATAGATGGGCGGTCCTCTTTTTCGTTTTCGTGGGCTTGGGAAGTCTATCCGATGCGGTAACTTATTCCGACCTGCGCAGCTTCTTCTTTTTCCTTCTTCAAGCCTGCGCTCCGTACGGATTCGCTATGTTCGCTATTGCTTATTCCGATAAGATGACCCGACGGGTCCAGAAGGTTCTGGCATACGCTCTTATTCTTCCGCCGGTCATCACGCTGTTCATTAGTCCGTTGAGACCGGAAATACGGTTCGATTTCGTACTCATGCTCCTTTGGGCGGCTCCTTATTACTTGGGGGGCTGTTTCTTGCTTGTTTATTCTTATATAGGAGAAAAGGATCGCGTAAAGAGAAAATACCGGCTTCTTGCCATGTGTTTCTTCGTTCCGCCTATTATCGCTATCGTCGTCTTCGACCGCATTAATAGAGCCGTCAATCAGCATTTTGACGGCTACTTGAGCATTACGATCGTTGCCTGGTGCGGGTTCGCTTTTTTTCTCGTTGCCGCTATTCGCTTCGGGATCCTGGGCGTGAGAATAAAGTTCGAGAAGCAGCTGCACGACCAGAAGATTAAAGGAATCGCGACCGGTGCGGCTATGTATAATCATGCGATGAAAAATCGGATAATTAACATCGATATGCTGACGGGAAGAGTGAAGGAATGGGTGGAGTCCCAACGAAACGAGCAAATCAACAACGATATCGAGCGGATAATGGCGGAAACCCAACAAGTGATGCATATGGTGAAACGGATTCAGAAGCAAATCGAGGACGTGGAGCTTGAGGAAGAGCCGGCGAATGCGATCGATATGATGAAGCTTGCGCTGCATTCCAATCGTCACCTGCTAGAAGGCAAGAGCTTCACGGTTACCACTGAATATTCCGTCATTGGCGATATGACATGCGATAAGCTTCATTTGCAGGAAGTTTTCAATAATCTAATCATTAATGCGGTAGATGCCGCGGAGAACGAAGGCGGTTCGCTTGCGATCGGAATACACGAGAGCAAGGGAGGGATTCGAATCGACTTTGCCGATAACGGCAAGGGGATGAGCAAGGAAGCCGCGACGCGGATATTCGATCCCTTCTACTCGACGAAGCAACGAGAGGAGAATTTCGGGCTTGGCTTGTCTTATTGCCGGATGATCATGCGGAAGCATGGCGGGAGCATCAAGGCGGTAAGCCATCCGGGCGAAGGCACTATTTTTACCCTCCGGTTTCCTAAATATCGCAAATTGTGAACCCGTTCACAGATCGCGAGTCCTTTCTTCGATATACTTCAAGTAATCAGAAGAAGGAGTTGAAAAGATTCATGAAGACTAGAACGGCTTTCGCATTCGTGTTGACTTTCGGCATTGTCGCATCGCTAGCGGGGACGTCCTCCGCATCCGACGTAATCTTACGGGCGGATAATCGCCTCCCAATTATCACAGTGGTCCCTCCGGACCCATACATCACCATCGTTCCCCCGGACCCGTACATTACCGTGGTTCCACCGGATCCATACATGACCATCGTCCCGCCGGACCCGTACATTCCGATCATCAAGGTTGTCCCGCCGGACCCCTACAGAAACTAGAGTCAAGGAGGGGATAAGAGCGGCAATCCGAATAGATAAGCTAACCTTTAATAACAGAGTAGGCCCATGCGCAATCGCATGGGCCTACTCTGTTATTTCTTGTTCCTATTTCAAGGAAGCGACGGACAAGAATTGAAGTCTTCCAGCCAGCTCGACCAGCAATAACTTGTCCGATCTGCACAACTGGGAGGCCGCCGACATGAGCGACTCTATAATTTGCGGGTCCTGAGCGGATTCCAGACCGGGGGAATTTTTTTCCCATGGGGAGGGGGTCTCTTTCACCTGCGGATTCGGGTTGAGATGATGAGCAATTCCGGTCTCGGGTTGGCCAAGCAGAAGCCAATCCAACGAGACGTTAAACTTTTGAGCGATTGCGATCAGCGCTTTGGCGCCGGGAATGGAAGGTCTTTGCTCGCTCTCCCAATCGCCAACGTTACCCGGCGAAACGGAGATTTTACTCGCGAATTCGGCCATCGTGAGCCCGTTTTCCCGTCGTAAATGCCTAAGTCTATCTTTAATTGGATCCATGAATGGCTACCTCCGATTATTGGCCGTCTTCGGCAAGTCATTAAGATTGAACAAGGATGCAAAATGGAAATTGTCAATCGTATTAACGTTTTTTAATGTTGTAAATAATCGTATTTACGAATATAATCTAACTCGTGAGGATATCGTTCCCCCAATTTAATATATTTTCTCCAAAATATAAGAAGATACATAAATGCTAAATAGAACCTTATCGTAAAGGTTCGGTTCACCCCCTCATGTTGTTCCGCGGTTCCAGTCCGAGCAGTGCAGCTTCGTCGGCGTGGTTGCTTGATCGGAATCTCTAACAGTATAGGGTTTTCGATTGCAAGAGAATCATCCATTTGTTAGCGCAAGAGGGGTAAAGGGTGGCCCTCTAGACAAAGTCCTCCCGATTCTTCTGTATTAATTTCTGCGCAATTAACCTTTAATCCTTTAAGGATGAATAGAATCACGATCACGACGGGGTGTCGGAATGACCGGTAGAAAAACAGCCACGGAGTTCGGATGGAAAGTCATTCAGAGGCTGGCCGAGAGAGAGTTGACGCGCAAAGAGTTCTGCACGCAATACCAGCTTTCGCAAAGCCGATTGTCCGAAATGATTACTGGAAACACTTCGCGGAACACGACCGCTATCCGAGCTAAAGTATCCTGTTTATTAGGAATTGACGATATCGACTGCCAGAGCAAAGAACTTTCAAAATGATCGTCGACGGGTAGGGATAGAGATGAACGGATTAGACATGTCGGATTCATTAATGGAAATGTACATTTTCGAAACCTTTCAGCTTCTTGAACAAGTAGAGAGCGTCATACTGGATAACGAGCATGCGAGCGCGTTCTCCCCACGGGCGATAGACGACATCTTCAGGAATATGCATACCATTAAAGGTTCGGCGGCGATGATGCAATACTCGGGAATTGCCGAAATCGGTCACGCCATCGAGGACTTGTTTCATTACATACGGGCGAACCCGGGGGTGGACTACGACTTTCAAGCGCTGTCCAGTCTCGTTCTCAGGGTCGTCGATTTCATTAAAGCCGAGGTGGCTCTCATTGCCCGCGCGGAAACGCCGAGCGGCAATCCCGTCTCGGTTATTATCGATATCCACTCGTTCTTAGCCGTTCTGAAGCAACCGTATCCCGTATACGAGATAGAGAAAAGGTATTACCAGGCCGTCGTTCGATTTCAAGAGCATTGTCAGATGGAGAACATCCGGGCTTATAATATCGTTCACCGCCTTCAAGAGATAAGCGACAGCTTCAGCCATGAACCCCCGGATCTATTGGATGAAACGTGCAGCGTGGATCCGATCCGGGAGAATGGCTTTCGCGTTCTATTCTATACGAATAGAGACTATGAAGAGGTTCACCGCTTTTTCGCGCAAACGGCTTTTCTGGAGGGTTTCGAGCTGATTGTCGGAGTCGACGAGTCAGAGCCGGGGGATCAGTCAGAGGTCGTTTATGTACCGGAATTGACCGGACCTCGCTCGGAGGCGGGCAATAGTCCGGATGATGGGGATATCCTTGAACCGGAAATGCCGGACAAACGGGACAACGCACGGGGCGGAATGATCAGCGTCAACGTGAGCAAGCTCGACAAGCTGATGGATCTGGTCGGCGAGCTCGTTATTGCCGAGGCTATGGTGACGGGAGGTGAAACGGCAGGCGGCGCCGGCGCCGGCGCGAATGCCAAGGCCAACGGTCATCTTCGGAAAATAACGGGCGAGCTGCAGGATATCGTGATGTCGATCCGAATGGTTCCGCTGGTGTCTACGTTTCATAAAATGCGCCGGGTAGCGCGGGATATGTGCCAGAAGCTCGGCAAGCAGGTCGAAATCCGGATCATCGGGGAAGAGACGGAGCTAGATAAGAACATTATCGATCGAATTTCGGATCCTCTAATGCACTTGGTCCGGAACGCGATCGATCACGGCATCGAACCGCCCGAGGAAAGGCTCGCTCAGGGAAAGGTCGCTAACGGCGTCATTACGCTCGAGGCCAGAAACAACGGCGGAGACGTCGAAATCATCGTCAAGGACGACGGGAAAGGCTTGAACCGGGAGCGGATCCTGGAGCGGGCGCGCGAGGTCGGACTAGTCTCCGAAAATGCCTCCGAGCTAAGCGACCAAGAGATCTACGGCGTTATTTTCCACCCGGGATTCTCGACCAAGGAGCAGGTGTCCGAATTCAGCGGCAGAGGAGTCGGCATGGATGTCGTGTCCCGGAACGTCGAAGCCGTCGGCGGAACGATTTCCGTTGAAAGCATTAGGCATTCGGGTTCCGGCGTAACGATGAAGATTCCGCTAACGTTGGCAATCATCGACGGTATGAACGTAAGGGTGGGAGATTCGAGGTTTACGTTGCCTACCGTTGCCATCATGGAGTCGTTCAGACCGAAGCAATCCGATGTGATCATCGATCCGGACGGGAACGAGATGATCATGCTAAGAGGCATTTGTTATCCGATCCTGAGGTTATACGAAAGATTTAACTGCAAGTTGAGCGAAACGAGCTTCGATAAGGGCATCTTCGTCATGCTGGAGCAGGAGGGGAGAAATCTCTGCCTTTTCGTGGACGAATTGATCGGACAGCAGCAGGTCGTCGTCAAAACGCTTCCGCGTTATATCAAGCAAACGATGAGAAGAGAAGGCATCGCGGGCTGCGCCCTTCTGGGCGACGGGAATATCAGCTTGATCATCGACGTTGCGGAGCTGCTAGGCATGGGCCGCCGCAATGCTCAACTGGCTTACAACAGACGATAGGAGGGGATGGGGATGAGCGGACTTAACCGCCCCGAGGAATACGGCGAGGAAGATGCGCAGAAGGACAAGTTTCTGACCTTCTCTTTGGGGAACGAGCTCTACGGCATCGAGATCAAGCATGTCACGGAAATTATCGGCATTCAGAGCATCACGGAGGTCCCGGAGCTTCCGGAGCATATTCGCGGAATCATTAATTTACGGGGGAAAATCGTTCCCGTCATGGACGTCAGGCTAAGGTTTAAGAAAACGTTTCGGGAATACAACGATCGGACATGCATCGTCGTGGTCGACATTCAGGAAATATCGGTCGGTCTGATCGTGGATAGCGTATCGGAGGTGCTTTCCATTCCGGCTACCGAAATCGTGCCGCCTCCGGAAACGGGCAACGGGGTTAACCGTTACATTGCGGGGATAGGCAAATCGGGGACGTCCGTCATTCTCCTTCTGGATTGCGATAGGCTGCTCAACGACAACGAAGTGGAAAGCTTGATACATACTTAGAGCGACTGGGGAGTGCGACGATGAAATGGTTCTATAATATGAAAATCGGCAAGAAGCTCATTCTATCCTTTATATTGGTAGCTTTACTGGCGGGAACCGTGGGGGTCATCGGAATAACCAACCTGAAGAAAATCGATGACAAATATACGGATCTATATAATCAATTCGGGGTCTCGGTTGGGGACTTGGGCAAAGTAGGCATGAATTTTCATCATTCGCGCGCGCTGGTAAGAAACGTCCTTCTATATGAGGATGTCGCGAAGCGCGACGAAGCGATCTCTAATATAAGTAAATACGACGAGGAAATCCAGGCGTCTCTGGCGGATTTCAAGAAGAGCATACAAACCGACGATACTCTCGCGAAGTTCAACGAGCTGGAATCCGCGTTAACGGAATACGATAAGATTCGCGATCAGGTCATTCTAGCCGGGCAATCGGGAAGAACCGACGAGGGAATGCGTCTGCTGGACGTGGGAGCCGCTCATTCCGATGAAGCCACGGGCTTGATCAATACGTTGTTCGAGGAGAAGAACTCGTTAGGTGCCGAAAGGGCGGAAGAGTACGGACAATTGGCGAATACGACAATCATGACGATGGTCGCCGTGGTAATCGCGGCTATGATTGCGGCGGTCGGTTTAGGTTTGTTCATTTCCCGAATCATCAGCAATCCGATTAAAAAGCTGGTCGAATCGGCGAATAGGATCGCGGACGGAGACCTGAACCTGGAGATTGTCGCGACGACGAAGGACGAGGTCGGCGTACTTTCCGATGCCTTCGGTAAGATGACGAATAACATGAACGAGGTACTCTCCAATATCCAGACCGCATCCGAGCAAGTATCTACGGGCGCAAGGCAGGTATCCGAGTCTAGCATGGTGCTGTCCCAAGGCGCGGCCGAACAAGCCAGCTCGGTAGAACAATTGACGGCTTCTCTGCAGGAAATATCCGCGCAAACTCGTCTTAACGCCGAGAACGCGACGCTTGCGAACACTCTGTCGGAGCAAGCCAAGGAAAATGCCGTTCAAGGAAATTCCAGAATGCGCGAGATGCTTACGGCTATGGAAGACATCAATACGTCTTCGGGAAGCATATCGAAAATAATCAAAGTCATAGACGAAATCGCGTTTCAGACGAATATATTGGCACTTAATGCCGCGGTGGAAGCGGCTCGCGCGGGACAACACGGAAAAGGCTTCGCCGTCGTGGCGGAAGAAGTGCGGAATCTGGCGGCGCGTTCCGCCAATGCGGCGAAGGAAACGACCGATATGATCGAAGGTTCTATCCGCAAGGTGGAAGACGGAACGCGTATCGCTAAGGATACGGCCATCGCCCTGGATCATATTGTCGACGGCGTGGCGAAAGTAGCCAGCTTGGTAGGCAACATATCCATAGCTTCCTCCGAGCAAGCATCGGGAGTGTCTCAAATCAATCAAGGCATCATGCAGGTGTCCCAAGTGGTGCAGACGAATTCCGCGACTTCGGAAGAGAGCGCCGCCGCGTCGGAGGAGCTGACCGGGCAAGCCGAGATGCTTAAAGAACAGGTGAGCCGCTTCGTGTTGAGAAGATCCGTTAGAAGCGTGTCATCTTATCGCGACATGGAGAAGCTGGACCCGGAGATTCTGCAAATGCTCGGCAATATGTCGGGAAGATCTAGAAAGCAAAGGTTAAGCCATAAGGACGATTACGCCGAGACGGCTTCTTCCATTCCGTCTTCAATCGTCTTGAGCGACCGGGAATTCGGTAAATATTAAGGATGATCGCGATTACCGACGGAGAGTTCAAGCAGTTCTCGGACTTCATCAAGAGCCGCTACGGCATTCATCTGAAGCCCGAGAAGAAAGCGTTACTCGCGGGCCGGCTTCAGCAGGTGCTGGCAGAGCAGCGGTTCAGTAATTTCACCGATTATTTCCACCATCTACTGTCGGATTCGAGCGGTGCGGCTATTTCTTTGCTCGCGGATAAGATCACGACTAATCATACGTTTTTCATGAGGGAAGCCAGCCATTTTCAATTTTTCAAGGATCGGGTGCTCCCGGGGTTGTCCCAAACGATTCGCAACAGGGATGTGCGGATTTGGTGCGCAGGCTGCTCCACCGGTGAAGAAGCGTATACGCTGGCATTCCTTCTTGACGAGCGTTTCCGATCCGAGCAGCCGGCTTGGGACACCCGAGTGCTGGCTACCGATATATCCTCGAAGGCGCTGGAAACCGCGGTTCGGGGGACGTATCCCGATAAGAGTCTGGAAGCTCTGCCTTCCGCATGGCGTTCGGTCTATTTCCGCAAGGGTCCCGAAGGGCATTCAGTCGTCTCCGATGCAGCCAAACGAGCCGTTATTTTTCGGAGATTCAATCTGATGCAGCCGGCTTTTCCATTCAAAAGGAAATTTCACGCTATCTTCTGCAGGAACGTCATGATTTATTTCGACGAGCGGACGAAGGCGGACTTGATTCGGAAATTTTATGAACATACGGAGCCCGGAGGTTATCTCTTCATCGGTCATTCCGAGTCGTTGGAGCGAGATGGTACGGGTTATAGGTACGTTATGCCTTCCGTGTATCGCAGGGACGGTTAGAAAACACGCTAGGCGCTGGCACGGGAGGGTCGATCATGCTGGATTGGGAAGGGAAAAGAAGGATTAGAGTATTGGTGGTGGACGATTCTCTCGTTTTCCGAGAGGTTCTGATGAGGGGAATCTCTTCCGACCCTGACATTGAAGTCGTGGGCGTCGCCAAGGATCCCTACGAAGCGCGCGACAAGATTCTGCAATATAGGCCGGATATAATTACATGCGACATAGAGATGCCGCATATGAACGGGATCGAATTTATTCGTCAACTGCTTCCCCAGTATCCATTGCCCGTCATAGCCGTGAGTTCTATGGATGAATCGGCTCTCGATGCGCTGAAGGCCGGAGCCGTGGAATTCGTGGCCAAGCCGAGCTTCATGACTCCGGGCAGGGTGGAAATCTTCCTTCACGATCTTATAGACGTTATTAAGGCCGCCTCTCAGGCGAAAGTCGTCGGCAGAGCCGCGGCGCCCGGACCAAGCGCTAGTGGGATGCTCCACTCTATTTCGAAGGATTCGGATCGAATAATCGTCATCGGAGCTTCGACAGGCGGGACGGAAGCCATTCATTCGGTGCTTAGCGGATTGTCCCCGAGTTCCCCCGGTATCGTTATCGTTCAGCATATCCCGCCCGTATTCTCCCGCATGTTCGCGGAAAGGCTGAATCTGGCTTGCTCTCTTAGAGTCAGTGAAGCAAAGGAAGGGGATTACGTCGATCAAGGCACGGTGTTGATCGCCCCGGGAGATCGGCACATCACGTTGGTCAAAGTCGGCAAAAGATTCAAGGTGGAATGTCGCAGGGGCGAAAAGGTAAGCGGACATTGCCCTTCGGTCGACGTCTTGTTCGAATCCGCCGCCAAGGAGGCGGGCAATAGGGCGATCGGCGTGTTGCTGACCGGTATGGGCCAAGACGGAGCGCGGGGACTGTTGGCGATGAGGAACAAGGGGGCTAGGACGATCGGGCAGGACGAGCGTTCGTCCGTCGTGTACGGAATGCCCAAGGCGGCGTACGATATGGGAGCCGTCGAAGTTAAGTCGGCCCTAAGGGACATTCCGCGAATGATTACCGCCATGTTGAATTGAAGTCCGAAGTTACTGCCCAAAGTCATCACGTAACATCCTTTACCGTAGCCGCTTCCATAGCCGCTTTTCGAACGCTAGCGCCGTCGAATGAGATTTTTGCCTAAGCGCCAGCATTAACGGCGTGTCGTTAAATCAAATGTTCGATGGCGGGAAGCAACCGTCCATGACGATTTATAGACAGCAAGCTATAATACCCGTCGTTGATCGATCGTTCATTGCGCACTCCCCGGTTTTCCCCTCTGATTTTTCTCGAACCCAGTACATTAAATCAATCGCAACTAGGACTCATGTCAGAGCATAGCTGCTCCATCTACCTTCCATGACTAACAACACTGTCCATAACGAGTCATCCCCTAGTTCGATTGGACTTTCACTCCTCCTTTATCATCCGTAGTAACCAGGCTACATACCAATGCGCTCCGCGAGTTGAAATAGGCTCGCGAGGCCGTTACTACTTAGGTCTGTAAAAGGAAGCACTCTTGGGTACATATCCAATAGCGATGTGAATCCATGTAATTTAGATCCATGATCAAAATATAAGCTGGATAAGGATGGTTATTATCGCTATTGTTCAATATTTATGGTTTTCCTTCCGAATATTCAATCAATAGCGATGTTCTCCATCCTACTTTGATTTCAATAGGGCTCATTGGCTTGAATAACGATGATTACCATCGTACTGGACAGCGGGGCACCTAAGTAGTAACCGCGAGGCGGTACAATTGCCCCAAATAGCTCCCCGGAGGCAAATAAGCGTGCCCTGAGATACTATTTTTCCCGGAGTAGCCCCCCGAGAAGAAATAATAGTTATCTAAGCTAATGGGCTTGCCGTCTCGAGACGAGGCGTCTTTGGCGATGAAGAAAATCGCCTTTTTCGCTCTCAACAAATGCGATATTTTCCGATAAGGGAATAGAGACCATGAAAACGCGCGGAAATACGATACGAAGGGTGTCGATATCTACCGCAAGTTTTTTGCCCGCTATGAAGTTCTTCAAAAGGATTTCGAGGAAAGATGTTGAAATTTGTCATTAACCACATTCGATATTTACTTACACGTAGAAGGCAGGGGGTATCATGGTTCAAGGATACCGGATAGGCGTGATCGCGCCGCACCTGGACGGGGAATATTACGGACGACTGTTACCGCATATGCATCAAGCCGTTCGTGAGCGGCAATCGCAGCTATTCGCGATACAAGTCGCCGATGATTACTTGGGAATAACCGCGTTGGATGAACCCATCGCATTCGACCTGGTAGATGCTTGGATATTGATTTTGCCGTCCGCAAGCGCTTCTTTCCTGGAAATGCTGGGGAACAGCGATAAGCCTTTCGTGTGCGTCGGGTTCCAATCCCCTTATCCGCAAGGGTATTCCGTTCTCGCCGATAATCGGACGAGCATGAAAACGGCGGTCTGCCATTTGATCGATCACGGGCATATGGGGATCGCGTTCGTCGGCAATGTGACTCAGTACGACTTGTACGAACGATATTTAGGATACCGGGATGCTTTGGAAGAGCGGGGACTGCCATTTGACGAGCGACTGGTAGTCAGGACGGACGACAACTTGCTGGAGAGCGGGCATAAAGCGACGGAGCAGTTGCTGCTCGGCGACATTCCCTTCACCGCGTTTGCCGCCGGTACGGACTTGAACGCGCTGGGGATCATCGACTGTCTGCAATCGCGAGGCTATTCCGTGCCGAAAGACTTCGCCGTTATCGGATACGACGATATTCATCAGGCGGCCGTTAACTATCCTTCGCTTTCGACGATTCGTCAGCCGTTCGAGGCGATGGCTAACGAAGCCGTCCGCATCGCTTTCGAGATGCTGGAGAAGGGGAAGCCGGATGCGAGGGAGTCGATCATACCGGCGCGCCTCGTTATTCGTTCCTCTTGCGGATGCGCGGAGAGAACGCAATTTTCCTCGGCGGCCGAATTCGATCATTATATGCAGAGCCTTTCCCAGCTTCGCATCTCGCTGCATAATATTACGGTCAACAATTATAAGATGACACAGGGATTAATCCTAGCCACTAAAGACGATAAAATACATATTTCCAAGCTCTTCTGGAATTTGTCGCACTGGGGATGTCTGGCTTTGTGGGAAGAGGACGCGAACGGAGAGAAGCAACTGGTCGTCCGGCAAGCGTTCAGCAAGAACGGAGATAGAGTTCCGCCTGTCGGGAAGGCATATCCATTGCATCGGTTCCCTCCGGTAGATTTCCTTCCGCCCGGTACTCAACCCGGTGGCGAAGACGTCGTCATTCTGCATCCCGTTAAGTCGGATCTTCAGAATTGGGGGTATATCGCTCTTGCGGGTCCGCTCGATCCGTTGAACAATTTCGTCGCGAACGACCTCTCCCGTCATAGCTTCACGATTCTTGCCGTCGCGTTGGAACGCGAGCTGCTCTTCGACCAAATTCGCTCGATCGCGGAGAAATTGGAGATCGTATCCCGGACGACGAACGACGGAATATGGGATTGGAATTTGGAGACCAACAAGATTCATTGGAATATCCGGGCGCATAATATATTAAGCAGGACTAGCATGGAATTGACGAATGAACCGCGGGCCTTCATGAAGCTGGTTCATCGCGAGGATCGGAAGGCGCTCCGCTTATGTTTCGTGCAGCCGTACCGCACAAACCATCCGATTCAGCTGGAATTCCGTATTCGGGGCGAGGGTAGTCATTTCTCGTGGATATATATGGCGGGGGATATCGTCTGGAACGATGCCGGCAAGGCGATTCGTATCATCGGTTCCATGACGGATATTACGGAGAAGAAGGATAATGAGGCCAGGATTACTCAATTGGCGTATCAGGATGCGCTAACGGGACTGCCCAACCGGTTGCTGTACAAGGACGAATTGAACGCGGCAATGAAGGAAAGGGATCGGGACGGAAAGAAATTAGCCGTCATGATGATCGATCTAGATCGCTTCAAGATCGTTAACGATACTCAGGGTCATCAGACCGGGGATATGCTCTTGCAGCAAGTGGCTCAAGAGCTGAATGCATGCGTGAAGGAGAGCGATATCATCGCGAGGCTGGGCGGCGACGAATTCATCGTATTGTTGTCCAGAATCGAAGGAGTGGAAGAGGTAGTAACCGTTGCGGACAAGATGCTTCGAATGTTGACGAAGCCCTTTCTATTGGAAGGCCAGAAATTCTATCTTTCCGCGAGCGTAGGGGCGTGTATCTACCCGTGTCATGGCGAGAACGTCGATTCTCTCATCAGGTATGCGGACTTGGCGATGTACCATACGAAGGAGAACGGCGGCAATCGACTGGAAATCTACACACCTGCGCTAAGCTCGAAAAGGGTGGAAAGATTCAATATGGAGAGCGGACTAAGATACGCATTGGAACGGGGAGAATTGGCGTTGAATTTCCAACCCCAAGTATCGCTGTCCACGGGAAAGGTTCACGGTGCCGAGACGCTGCTTAGATGGAATACCCCCGACGGTAAAACGATTCAGCCGGGAGAGTTCATCCCGCTCGCGGAGGAAACCTCGCTTATTATTCCGATCGGGCAATGGGTTCTAGAGCAGGCTTGCCTGGAATGCAGGCGTTGGATTCGCGCCGGAATGCCTTCGCTTGTTATTTCGGTGAATATATCCGCGCTACAATTCCAGCAGGAGAATTTCCCCGAGCTAGTCCGAAAGGTGCTTCGGGACACGGGTATCGAGCCGTTTAACCTATGCCTGGAGATCACCGAGCATACCGCCGTGCAGAACATGGAGCACAGCATAAGTATGCTTGGCGAGCTGGTGGAAATCGGAGTTAAAATCGCCATCGACGATTTCGGAATCGGTCAATCCTCGCTTCTGTTGCTGAAGAAGCTGCCCGTCCATATCGTCAAGCTAGATCCTTCCTTTATCCTGAACATGATAGAGGATTCCGATGACGATGCTATCGCCAAGGCGATTATCGAGATGTCTCATAGCTTGGGCTTGTCGGTAACGGCGGAAGGGGTCGAGACGGAAGGTCAGCTGCATCGGTTGCAACAATTGCAGTGCGACCGGATTCAAGGCTTCTTTACCGGACGGCCGATGACGTCGGACCAGTTCATCGCTTACTTCTTGGAAATCTCGAGCTGGATGAGTTAGCGGTCGTACGTACCAACGACTTGTACTGTTGAAACCCGCGACGATCGCGGGTTTCTTTGCGATCGGATAGTATAAAATTATTCCCCGAACCACATCCGCCTTCCCGAACTCTCGCCAATAAGAAAAGAGCCTATCATAGTTCATTGCAGGATTCGCACAGAACTATAATAGGCTCCAAAGAGAGCGACCGGGCTTAAGAAGTAAATTTATCGATTTGCTGCCGCAAGGATTGGGATAGATTTTTCAATAAGTTCGCTTGCTCGGACAGCTCCTGCATCGAGGATAAATTGATAGCGGATAAGTCGCTCATCTGGCCGACTTGGTTCGCGGAGCCCTGGGCAATGTCGGATATTTGCTGAATCGTGGCGGATACTTGCTCCGAGGAAGCCGCCATCTGCTGTGCCGCCGCGGATATTTCCTGCATTTGGCCTGCAATGCTTCTCGTGGAAGAGAGAATGAGCTGGAAGGTCTGCCCGGCGTCCTGGACGGACTGGCTTCCCAACTGAACCTCCTGCCGAACCTGAGTCATGGAATGGAGGGATTGCTCACTTGCCGAGAGGATACGATCCAGCAACTCCGCGATACCGTCCGCCGAGGAGCCCGACATCTCGGCTAGCTTGCGGGTCTCGTCGGCAACGACGACGAATCCGCGACCGTGTTCTCCGGCCCTGACCGCTTCTATGGAGGCGTTCAAAGCTAGGATGTTGCTCTTGTAAGCCAAGCCTTTAATGAATTCCGCCATTTGGCCGACTTGTTGGGTGAATCCGTTTAATTGCTCGATTGAAACCGCCGTTCCGTTCACCGATTGTTGGATGGCTCCCATCTGGCTTACGACCCGGTCCAAGGCGTGTTTGCCCTCTTCGGCTTGTTCCGCGGAGTTCAGGGACACTTGGAGCACGTTTCCGGTCGTCTCGGCGATGCGCCCGATCCCGATGGACATTTCGTTGATCGCTTTCGCCGAATCCAAAGTACTTCTTAATTGCTTATCCGCTCCGATTGCGGTTTCTTGAATGGAAGCCGTCAGCAGCGCGTTGGATTCGGAAGAGTGCCTCGCGATATCCGCCAACCGGGACGATGTGCCGGCGGCTTGTTCCGCGTTCTGGCTGCTAGCGCCGATCAAAGCGCGCATCTCGGAAACCATATGATTAAAGGACAGCGCCGCATTGCGCATCTCGTCTCTAGTCGATACGGGCATTCGCGCGTTGAGATGACCTTTGGCGACTTCGTTGCTCGAATGGAGAAGCAAGCCGATCGCCCGCATGATGGAGGAATAGAACCCAAGGAACATGTAGAATACGATCAGGGCGAGAACGACGACGAAAGAGATTACGAATCGTTTGACGTCGGAGTAATGGTTCTGCCTCTTTACGATCAAAGCTTCCAGTTGTTCGGCATCGGCCGCGTATAAGGCGTTCGTTGCGAGAATAGCCGCTTGCGATGCCTCCGAGAATTGCTCGTAAGTACCCGTCACGGTTCCGTAAGTGATGTACCCTTCCTGAAGCGTAAAGATAAAGCTATCCATCGCGCTTTGAAATTGCTGGACCGCGGGCTCTAGCTTATCCTTTAGCGCAGGATTCTGTTCCTCGATAATCGTGTAACCGGCGCCAATGCTGTCTACCGCGATCTGTATGGCGGCTGCTTGACCGGTTAAATCGGTCATCTCCTCGCGGGAAAGCTCGGTTTTCTCGGAGAGCCGTTTTCCTTGGTCTCTTAAATCGCCGATTTGTTTGCCGAGCAACGGAAGGCGAATGACCGTAGCGTCCATTAAATAATACGAATCCAGATCCGGATCGAGAATGAGCTTGGATGTATCGCCTACATGCGAGATAAGAGCAGCACCTTCTTCGATGAGAAAAGCGTGCTCATGACCGACTTGCTCCGGAGTATAGTTCGCGAGGGAGCTCTTAATATCCGCCCAGTGCGCCTTCAAGCCCTCCCAGTCGGCAGTTGCTTCCAGAACGGTTCCGATTCTGGCGTCGATCCGGTCCATTTCGGCCAATTTTTGATCGATGAGTGCTTCCGCGACTTTCGCTTGTTCTCCTTCCCCGGCAACGAAGAGTCTCCGATGCTCGTCCAACGTCGACATGACCGCTTGCAGTCCGCGATTATATTCGACTCCGTTGCGTTCGTCGTAGGCGAATTCGTAACCCTCGTTTAATTCCGTTACGAGATAATACATCGATACCGTTAGAGGGATGAGAATCAAGATTCCGATGAGAATGAACTTGTAGGCGTATTTCAGGGAGTTAAGTACGAAGAGAGCGGGTTTCAATAAAAGGCGCATGGGAGGGTCTGTTCTCCTTGTCGAATCCAGAATAAACTCGTGGAACTTTATGTAAGTTAAATTAACATAAAAGCCCAAGGAATTCGACAGTTTTATTTCGAAAGAGGGAAGTTTTACAATAAACGTGTCTGAATTTAACGTTCGCAAACGAAAACAGCTAAACTTCCTAGTTAAACTATATTATTATGTCATATTTTATTACATTTTGTTAAAAGTATAGAGTGTTATGTTTCATGGAACGATGACCGGACTGACCAATACTCATTCCGGATGATTGACGGTGTCCGTCCCGACGGTGTATGGCGAAGTAATTCCATCGTACATGAGATGCATCGACATCCCGACCGCGGCATGCGTCAGATTGTGGCAATGATCCATCCACAATCCCGGATTGTCCGCTACGAAGCCGACCTCGTAAGTGTCCCCCGGTTGGACGTCGAGCGTATCGGAATACCACGGGCTGCCCGTGGCGAGTTCCCCGTTATAGGATAGTACCAGCATATGATGACCATGTAGATGCATGGGATGGTCGACGGCTCCGCGGTTAGTGATCGTTGTCTTGACGAGATCGCCTTCTTGGACCATAAACATAGGCGTATTGGGGAAAACTTCTCCGTTCATCGTATAGAGAGAGCCGAATTGTCCATCGTAGAAGCCGAGTTTATTATCGAGGATCAGATCGAACTCCCGGTCGAAATCGCTATTCGCGGTTACGAGAGTATCGCCGGGCGTGCCGTAGTGAATCGGATCGAACACTTCCGTCTTAGGGATGTCGGGGATGTCTCCCGTCCCGTCTCTGCTTAGGAGAATACCTAGATTCTTATCGCTGCCGACGCTAAGGAAGACGGGGTGATCAGGCATGAGGAACGTTAGGTCCGCTCGGCCGCCGGTCGTTAGTATCAGGTGGGTATCCTGTAAATCGGAAGGCTCGTGCAGGTCCGTGCCGTCAAGCGCTGCTACTTGGAACGAGGTGCCGGCAAGCACGTATTTCTGCCTGACCCAATCCTGGGTGTTGATTAAGCGAATCCTTACGGGAGTTCCGGGAGTGATTTGCTTGCGTTGAACTCCTGTCTCCATGCCGATCGACAATCCCTGTTCGTCCCATACGTGGGTGATCACGGTTACGTCTTCACCTGAGGACTTGCCGGAGGGTATGGCAGGCTCGACGATCAGCGCGCCGAAGAGGCCCATTTGCACCGCTACCCGCGAATCTTGGTGCGAATGATACCAGAACGTCCCCGTCTGCTCCGCCACGAAGCGGTAGACGTGCTTCCCGCCCGGCATAACCGCGTCTTGCGTAGCTCCGGCGACCCCGTCCTCGGCGTTGGGGACGTCGAGTCCGTGCCAATGAATCGTTGCGCCGACTTCGATATCCTTGTTGATCAGAGTGACCTCCACCAGCTCTCCTTGTTTCATCCGGAGCTCAGGTCCCGGAACTTGCCCGTTATATGACCACACGTCGATCTGTTTGCCGGAAGCAAGCGTTACGGTTTTCTTCTCCGCGGTTAACGTGAACGTGCGGTCAGGTTTAACCTCTCGGGGTCCGGTCAGCATGGCGACGGACATGGCGTCCGTCTTGTTGTGGACAAGCTCTATGCCTCCGCCGAAATCCATGGGACCTTCCGTCATGCTTAGCTGGGAAGGGAGTCGGCTGTTCTCGCTCTCGATAACGAGCGCGATCGACGCGATTCCGGCGGCCACGCAGAAAATGCCAACGCCTTTGATCGCTCTTCTCCACGGTTGGAGATTGAGCTTAGCGTCCGTGGAATCGATCTTCCGGTAGCGCCGGTCATGAATCCGCCAGAGGACGAAAGAGGCAGCCGCCCACAGCAGAATGGGGACGATCGCTTTCGCGGGCTGGAGCGGGACGGGGGTGACGAGTAGGAAGTAGAAGATCACTGCGGCTCCGAGGGCGGACATTTGGAATGGGACAATGATCAAGGGGTTCGCCGATTGCTTGCGAATATCTGCTTGAGAAGCTGCGTCCGCGGATCTGCTCGTTAGCTTCCATAGCTTCCACAATTTCGGGACGGCAAGCAACCAAGTAGCCAGCAAAGGGGTTAGGACTAACGGTAGATGGAGATAGACCCGGTCTTCCCAGAATACCGGGCTCATGGTATTGGCCATAAGCAGCGTGCCTGCGATAATTCCGACGGCCGGGACGGCGACGATAGCGGACCATACCAATTGCTTGCGGGTCTTGCGGTTCAACCGTTCGGGCGACCCTCCGTAGAGGAGGAGAGAAGCTTTGCTTCCCGCGATCCACGATAGGACGATCAAAAGAAACGCGCTTGCGTAGATAATGGTCGTAAATAGAAAGAACAAAGGAAAAACCTCCTTGAATAAGTCCGCATCCCCGATCGGGGATTGTTTCTGTTTCCATTGTAACTACGGAATGCCTGACCCCGAAACAGCCCCTGGTGCGGTAATCTTCCCCGACTAAAGTTGGAGGAGCGTCCCCGTCTTGCAACGTAGGTGCCGCTTTTCGCGCACGACAAAACACGCCGTACTCCCCGAATGCTCCTGAGAAATAAGGCGTGCTGGCGTAGAAGATATGAATAGGCTTTGGATTCATTCTCGATTATTGCCGGGATTCCTCGATCGTGATATTTCCGCTATCGGCTCTGACCTTCACGTAATCATTCGTCTCGCGTTTGGAATCGGGAGAATTTATTTTTCCGGAATCGACCTGCAGGTCATAGAAGCCTGCGAAAACGGCGGGAACCTGAACGTATACGTTACCGGAATCGGCCGATATTTCCGCATCCGCCGTATCCAGCTTATAAAGCTTGATGTTGCCCGAGTCGACGGAAAGGTTGGTCCGTCCGGTCATATTTTCTAGCTTGATGTTTCCGGAGTCGGCCGAGGCCTCTGTGTCGGCGGTGATATAATTGCCCGTAATCGTTCCGGATTCTACATCGAGCTCAAGGCGGTCGCTCCTGAAGTTATTGAGGATCAGATTTCCGGAGTCCGCGGATAGTTCCGCGTCCGCAATCTTGACGAGGGAGGCATCCGCGATGTTGATATTCCCGGAATCCAACTCAATCTTCAAGGATTCAAGAAGAGAATCGTCCGATACGGAGATGATAAGCTCTTCTTTCGCTCTCGTAATATCGAATTCCAGAAATTGAATCCATGTCTTAGGCGTTTGCACGAGGTTGAGCTTCAGACTCTGGCTAGAGATTTCCGTTGCGATAGTGTTTTCGATCATTTTTTCGGTTCCCTTGCCATGAAGCCGGATGGAATTCTCTCCATCGGTACTCTTCACGAATTTGACGTCCACGTCGTAATCGCTAACGATGTGCAGCTTACGCAGATCCGCCGCGGAAAAAGTCCATGTTTTGTCGAAGCTCGGAAGGTCCTCGTCCACGTTCTTCCAGAAGGTGAGCGCGCCGGCGACTCCGATGATGATCAGGCAGAATGCGGTGAAATACCAGAATTTTCTCATATTCATATTCATGTTCATGATCTCCCTCTCCAAATCTTGTAGTTCCATTGGCCGTATTTCACCGTAGCGAAGATGAGCCATTTACCGACGAAACGGACTAACGGAAGCAGAAGCATGCCGATACCGATTGAACCGATCGCTACGAATAGCTTATGAAGGGCAAACCCGCTTTCGAATATCGAGTCCGCGACAAAAGCGACCGGAGACAAGAAGGCGCCAACCGTAGCGGCGCACAAAGCGACGAAGGCCGCCCATACCGACGCGAAAACGGGGAGTGCGATCATCAAGTTCAAGAAGAAAAGCGCGATGGTGACTCCGACGAACCGGGGAATATCCCTGCGCGGCGGCGACCAAGGCGGCGGGGGCAAGAAATGATCTCCTACCGCTTCCCTCGCCAGCGTTAGCGGATCGCCTAGCTCTCGCGCGATATCCGCTTCCGTCTTCCCGTTCTGCAGTCCGTACATGAAATGCGCGTCGTAATCGCGTAATAGTTCGTTCCGTTCTTCCTCGGGCATCGAGGAGAGGTAATGGCGGAGCGTTTCGATAAACTCCAGTTTGTTCATTGGGATTCTCCCTCTTCCATTCTTTAGATTGATCATATCTTAGATTTGCCTGCTTCGTATCCGACGCGGGTTCACAGCTAACCCCGACTTAAGTTGGGGAAAGTTGGATTTATCGGAGGCTGGCGCTCACTTCGGGAAATCTCCTTGCTCGATCAAATTGCCCACGTTCTGCACGAACGCGTTCCATGCGATTATTAATTCTTTGGAATATAACGCGCCTTCGGGCGTTAGCTTGTAATACTTGCGGGGCGGACCTTCGCTGGATTCTTGCAGATAAGTCGTGCAGTAGCCGTCTTTGACCAACCTGCGAAGTAGGGGGTAGAGTGCGCCTTCGGCTACTTCGACGTGTTCCGACACCGCTTCGGCCAACTCGTATCCGTACCGGTCGTTTTTCTGGATGAGAACTAGAACGCAAAGCTCCAGTACTCCCTTTTTGAATTGCGTATTGATATCCACTGATGTTCCTCCGATCCCATCTATTCATCATTTTCTAGTACTGAATATTAAACAGTAGTTGGTGTAGCTATAATTTAACACGCGGTATTGAATAATGCAAGGTACTGAGAAAATAAAAATAGATCGCCAGTTTGCCGAATTGAAAATGCCGTACGCTCGCTATTCTGCTTAAAGTGGAAATCTTAAGGAAAAGTTTAATCCTTCCTTCCCCCTTTCATGGTACAATATGTAAAATAATTCATAGATTTGGAGGGTAGAGGGTCATTACTTAATTCTGTTGTTCGTTATCATTATCATTTGTACTGGGAGGATCATCATGAAATCCAATAAACTAATCATAATCGCCATCATAGCGATGATTACGGGGCTGCTCGCCGGATGTAATTCGGGAAGCACGGAGTCCGATGGAGATACGAAAACGACGCTAAAGGTTATGCACTATGACGAACGAAGCTTCTATCAACAGTACGGCATGCTGTTTTCCGCGCTGTTTCCGAATATCGAGGTCGAGATCGTATCCACCCAAGAGGTCCAATACGAGCAGGGCAAGGATATGCAGAAGGCAATGCAGGATTTTATCGCCGAGAAGAAGCCGGACGTTCTTATGTTAAGCGCGGACGAGTACAGCAGGATGGCCGGGGAAGGCAAGCTCTACAATCTGGAGTCGTTCATCAAAAAGGACGAATTCGATCTCGAAGGACTGGTTCCCGGACTCGTCGATTACATCAAGGAGCAAAGCGACGGAATTCTGTACGGTCTGACTCCGAACTTCTATAGCCAAGCGATCTATTACAACAAGGACATGTTCGAGAAATACGGAGTTACGCTCCCGGAAGATCGAATGAGCTGGGATCAACTTCTGCAATTGGCGGCCAGATTCCCGACCGACGGGAATAAAGAGGATCGCGTCTACGGCTTGAAGGCTGGGTATCAGACGAACCTTTATTATTTCGGGATGAACATAGGCTCCTCGCAAGGGCTGAGCTACGTTAATCCGACGACGATGCAGATGTCCATCAATACCGATTCGTGGAAAGCGGCATTCGAAACGGCGAACAAGGCGCTCAAGTCCGGCTCGTTGTTTACGGAGGATCCGAATAACATGAACGTCACGAGCACGACGGATAACTCCTACGAGAGCTACCTTCTCAGGGATCCGTTTATCGGAGGCAAGGTTGCCATGGTCATGGAAGGCAACTACTTAATGGACCAGCTTAAAGAAGCGAAGAACGTGCTGAAGGACAAAGGGATCCAAAATTGGGATGTCGTGACGTTACCGGTGAATCCGCAACGGCCGGACGAAAGCACGGGAATGTCGTTCAGTCAGATATTCGCCATCGACGCCAATTCGTCCAATGCCGATGCCGCATGGAAGTTCATCAGCTACATTAATGGGGATGAATTCGCCAGGGTCACTTCCAAGACCCAGAACGGCGGATTCCCTGCGCGGATAAAGCATATTCAAGGCTTAGAGGGGAAGAATATACAAGCCTTCTATAGCTTGAAGCCCGCCCAGAACAACATGTATAAGGATTTCGACAAACTGCCGCAGGAGTTCATGATGAAATACGACGGCTTGACGCAGCAGGCGATGCAAGGAGTTACCGACGGAAGCGTTACGGTATCCGAGGCGTTGGATAAACTCCAAGCCCAAGGCCAGCAGTTGCTGAACGAGGAAAACGAGAAGAAAGGCAATGCCGCTCCGGCCGATCCGTCGCCCGAGGCGATAGGCGAATCGTCCGGTAACGCGGCGGTAGCGTCCACGGCGGTCGTCGAATAGCCTCTTTTTGTCCGAATTGTGAATTTCGACTTTAATTCGTCAATAGTTTGTGCTAAAATGTTCACATATAGCGCTTACAACGGAGAGGAGGCGGACCTCATGAAAAATAAGGAAATGTCTCGGATGTTGAAATGGGTAGCCATGATCGTTATCGGAGTAGGCATTCTCTGTTGCCTCATGAACATCGCCCAGTTTAACGACCGCAATCTCGGATTAATGGTAGGGATCGGGTTTCTGATCGGAGGCAGCCAGATTATGCTGTTCGGCGTAATCGCTCCCCTGATGCAAAGAAACCAGGAAGCTTCCCAAGCGAAGGTCACTTCGGAAGAGTTAATTTAATAACTGCGGAACGAGGACCATCCGATGGAGCATACGCTCCGATCGGATGGTCTTTTTGCATTTATCGGCGACTTCGAGAAAACGACTTGAATTTGTGGATAAGTATGTAATTTATTTCACAATGCGTCAAACTCGTGAACAAAGTATTGCGAAATTTCGACGTTTATTTGTCGCCTTTGTTAACTGTGCGGAATCCTGCTTTTCTTTCTGCTATGGTGGATGCAGGAGAGGGAATACTGAAGTTCGTCGCCCTCGGGTAACTATGCTTTCGGGTACTTATGACGAGGAAAAAGTTGTAAGCAAGAAGATGGGGGAGATGGAAATGGTGAAAGGGTTTCGGCGGCTGATGGCCGTCCTGTCGCTGGCCGCGATGACGATCCTGATGACCGGCTGCGGCGAAAAGCTGATCGTATTGAATCCGAAAGGCGCTATAGGCAAGCATCAATTGGATCTCATTCTGATATCTACCGCGCTTTGTTTGGTCGTTATCGTACCGGTCTTGATACTTACTTTCTATATAGTATGGAAATACCGACAAAGGCCGGAAAGCAAAGCTAAGTATGATCCGCACTGGGAACACAGCACGAAGCTCGAACTGATCTGGTGGGGGATTCCCATCGTTATCATAGTGATATTGGCTGCCGTCACGGCTAGGTATACTTACATGCTCGAGCCGTCCAAACCGCTTGAGCATGAGGCGAAACCGATTGTCATACAGGTAACCTCGCTGGATTGGAAGTGGTTGTTCCAATATCCGGATCAAGACATAGCGACGATCAATTACATTCAGTTCCCTGAGGATGTGCCGATCGAATTCCGACTCACCTCGGATGCTCCGATGAACTCTTTCTGGATTCCGCAGCTGGGCGGTCAGATCTATACGATGTCCGGGATGGCGATGAAACTCCATCTTATTGCCGACGAGCCGGGTTCTTACATGGGTATGGGAGCTAACTTTAGCGGAAAAGACTTCGGCAAAATGCAATTCACCGCAAAGGCGACCTCCCAAGAGGAGTTCGACGCGTGGGTGAAGGAAGTCAAGGGCTCGTCTCCCGCGCTCACGAACGAAGGTTACGAGCAATTGGCGAAGCCTGGAGTTTCCGACGTGGAGACGTTCTCCTCGATACCGGCAGGTTTGTTCGAGAGGATCGTGACCAAATACGGCGGGCATGATCACGGCGGTACGGGCGGCGAGTCGTCGACGGAGCACGAGCATGGCGCCGACTCGGATCAAGCCGCTACGGGCGAAATGCCGGCGGACATGGAGATGGACGGAGATTCCTCGATGAATCACGGGGACCATGCGAGCCATGACTAACAGGAAAGGAAGGTGCCGTTATGTTGGATAATATAAAAGACTTCGCGTCCGATTTCTTCGTTACGGGAGATCCGCTCATCTATGGAGCCGACGTATCGATCGGGCTTACGATGATCGCGGTCGTGTTCGCGCTCACCTATTTCAAAAAATGGAATTGGCTTTGGAAAGACTGGCTAACGACCGTCGATCATAAACGAATCGGCATCATGTACGTTATCGCGGCTCTTCTCATGCTTTTCCGCGGCGGCGTCGACGCTCTACTTATGCGTACGCAGCTTGCGGTCCCGGATTCGGATTTCCTGTCTCCGGAGCATTATAACCAAATATTCACGACCCACGGGGTCATCATGATTCTGTTCATGGCGATGCCACTTATGTTCGGGCTATTCAATCTCGTTATCCCGCTGCAGATCGGCGCGCGCGACGTCGCGTTTCCGTTCCTCAACTCGCTGAGCTTCTGGCTGTTCTTTTTCGGGGCGATGCTGTTTAACGTATCCTTCGTTATCGGAGGCTCGCCGGATGCGGGGTGGCTATCCTATCCGCCGCTTTCGGAGATGTCTCATAGTCCCGGCGTCGGTCAAGACTTCTACATCTGGGGGATTCAGATTTCGGGTATCGGGAGCTTGATGACGGGGATCAACTTCGTCGTTACGATTCTGAAGATGCGCACGCCGGGCATGAAGCTGATGAAGATGCCGATGTTCACTTGGTCGGTACTCTCAAGCAGCTTGACGATTCTGCTCGCTTTCCCGATTTTGACGGTAACGTTGGCGCTGCTCTTCATCGACCGTTATTTCGGCGCCCACTTCTTCACTCTCGACAGCGGGGGTAACCCGATGATGTACATCAACCTCATATGGATGTGGGGTCACCCCGAGGTGTATATTATCGTACTGCCGGCTTTCGGTATTTTCTCCGAAATCGTGGCGACCTTCTCCAAGAAAAGACTGTTCGGCTATAAATCGATGGTATTCGCTTTGATGAGCATCAGCTTGTTCTCGTTCTTCACTTGGGCGCATCACTTCTTCACGATGGGCTCGGGCGCGAACGTCAATATATTCTTCGCGATCACGACGATGATCATCGCGATCCCGACAGGGGTCAAAGTGTTCAACTGGCTATTCACGATGTTCCGCGGACGAATTAGCTTCCCGACGCCGATGCTCTGGACCGTTGCGTTCATTCCGTGCTTTATCGTCGGCGGAATGACCGGAGTGCTGCTATCCGTAGCGCCTGCGGATTTTCAATTCCATAATAGCTACTTCCTCATCGCCCACTTTCATCAAGTTATCATCGGCGGCGTGGCGTTCGGGTTCTTCGCGGGTCTTTATTATTGGTGGCCTAAGGTGTTCGGTTTCACGCTGAACGAGAGGCTCGGAAAATGGGCGTTCTGGACATGGAACATCGGCTTCTACGTGTGTTTCATGCCGCAATACGTGCTCGGATTGATGGGGATGACCCGCCGATTAAGCACCTACGGTTGGGATAAAGGCTGGTACGAGCTGAATTTGACATCTACGATCGGCGGATTCCTGATGGGAATCGGATTCCTATTCCAAGTATGGCAGATCCTGCACAGCATTAAGTTCATGAAGCGCGCGACCGGAGATCCATGGGGAGGCCGTACGTTGGAATGGTCCATCCCGTCCCCCGCGCCTCTGTACAATTTCGCGACGTTGCCTCAAGCGGACGAGAAAGACCCTTGGTGGGAAGAGAAGACGCGGATCGCGGACGGCCATGCTCCGTTGCCTAAACCTAAGTTAGAGCCGATTCATATGCCGAAAAATTCGGGAATCCCGTTCGTAATGTCGTCCTTCTGGTTCGTGGCCGGATTCGGATTGGTGTTCGACTGGTTGTGGATGGCGATTCCGGGATTCGTCGGAGTTGCGGTATGCATGCTCGTTCACTCGTTCCGTTATAAAACGGATTATTATATTCCGGTCGATGAAATCGAGCGCACGGAAGCTGCGGCAAGGAGGAATGTCTAATGGCTCAGTCGGGTAACCATAGCATTGCAAACTCGTCGCACGGTCACGGTCATGCCCATGATGACGGGCATCACGATCTTGAAGCCTTGCGTATGATGGGCTTCTGGATTTTCCTGATCACGGACTGTATCCTCTTCGGCACGTTGTTCGCAACGTACGTAGTGCTGAACGGGAATACGGCGGGCGGTCCAACGCCTTCCGAGTTGTTCGAGATGCCTGGCGTCATTGCGGAGACCTTTATTTTGCTTACGAGCAGCTTTACGAGCGGATTGGCCGTTCTGTGCATGAATCGCGGCGACCGCAAGGGTCTTATCATCTGGCTGGCGATTACTGCGCTGCTCGGAGCTTCGTTCGTTTCCTTGGAGGTTACTGAATTCGTGAAGCTTGTTCACGAAGGAGCGGCGATATCTACGAGCGCTTATTGGTCGGCATTCTTTACCTTGGTCGGAACCCATGGCCTTCACGTCTCGATCGGCTTGGTGTGGATGATCTCGATCATGATTCAGCTAGGCCGCCACGGAATCAATTCCGTCACCAAGCGCAAGGTGAATATCGTTAGCCTTTACTGGCATTTCCTTGACGTGGTGTGGATCTTCGTCTTTACGATCGTATACATGATGGGGGTGATGTAAGATGGCGCAGCATTCGGCTCAAGATACGCATGATTCGCATGGAGGCCATGATACCCATGGCTCGCACGAGGGGCATGGTTCGTTGAAGTCTTACGTCATCGGATTCCTCCTATCGCTTGTTCTGACCGCGATTCCGCTCTACATCGTTCTGAACGACGTGCTCGAAGGAAGTGCCGCCAACGTCGTATTGCTTGGCTCTGCGGTGCTGCAATTCGTAGTGCAACTCTTCTACTTCATGCACTTGAAGGAAGAAGGAAAGCCACGGTATAACCTGATGGTCCTGATTCTCGGGCTGTTCATCGTTATGACGATCGTTGGAGGATCCGTCTGGATCATGACTTATAATAAAGTCGGTTAAACAAACGAAAAAAAGAGGAAGAGACCGCGATTCGCGAGCTCTTCCTCTTTATTTTATTCGATCGGGTCAAATGGGGATGTTATTAATGGCGTGACCGTTGGTTCTCTTCCCAGGGGTTCAGGTGAATCATGACCTCGACAACGTCCTTGTCATAGTCCATGATCAGCTTTTTCAGCTGCCTGCTAATATCGTGTCCTTGTTGAATCGTATAGTCGTGGGGTATGCCGACGCGAATGTCCACGATGATGTAGTGGCCGTGCTCCCGGGCCCTGACGCGATCTATCCTTTTAACTTGTTCCTCCGTGCGCAGCAAGGCTTCGTAATAGGCGAGCTTCTCCGTTGCGACGTTGCGTTCCATCAAGATGTCCACCGAATCCCGCCCGATTTCGTAAGCGAGCTTTAGCACTAATAGGGAGACGACGATACCCGCGACAGGGTCTCCGTAACCGGCCCACTCCCAGTCGAAGCGATCGCCTATTAAGCCGATGCCGATCCCGATGACGGCGGCGAGAGAGGCGTATACGTCGGCCAGGTGATCGTATGCCGTAGCTAACACACTCTTGCTGTTGGTGGCTTTGCCGACGCGGATCGTGTAGAGGTAAAGTGCTTGCTTCCATATCAACGAAATGACCGCGGCTCCGAGCGCAAGGCCGTTTTCTTGGCCCGGGGGCTCGAATAGCGCGCCGATGGATTGGAATCCGATCCAGAAGGCGGCAAGCACGAGGATGACGGCCACGAACGCGGAAGCCACTACCTCGGCTTTGCCATGCCCGTAAGGGTGGTCGTCATCGGCGGGTTTCTTGGATACCATGGAAGAGGTTAGCGCGGCGACCGTCGCGATGATATCCCCCGCGTTATGAACGCCGTCCGCCAAAAGCACGGGACTTGCGAATAAGAGTCCTGCGGCGATCTTAAGGATCGTCAGAACGATGTTGCTGATTAAACTAATCCAAATTGCCAATAATCCGGAATGATGCCTATCCGCCACAAAGATTACCCCTTCAAAGAAAGTTTGCCGCGCGCAAGAAATAAAACAGGCTATCAACCCTGGGGTTGATAGCCTGTTTGTGACTCTATATGAGTTGGTTCGCGATTCGGTTTCATGGGTGACAGCCACCCTCTCCAATGATGCTTAAATTATGCGAGTTAAGATATCTCCTACATTCTATCATATTCACGCGGTTGTGACTAATTTAAGCTGCCATGATTTATATAACTTTAACATAACTACAAGTGTAATATATATGTTAAATATACAAAAACACATGCAATTTTATGTAAGAATTATTGACATAGGAATATAGGGAGCATATGATTATTATAAAAACCCATTGGGGAAGAAGGAGCCGTTCTACATGGAAGTGATGAACGAAGTATCGGTTACTTCGCCTTCCTCCCGTTTTTACAATGAAATGTATAACGGAGCTCAGGTTCGCGAGCATTATGGCAAGGTTCACCAAGCGCTTTCGCGGATGTCGTTGGAAGATCGCGTTACCCGTCAGGCTTTAATGAACGGAAGACTGCTCGAAGAGGGAATCACGTTTACCCTGTCGGAAGCGGATCAGCCGGAAGCCTTGGAAAGAACGATTCCATTCGATTTGATTCCCCGCATTATTCCCGCCGACGAATGGGAAATGATCGAGCAAGGAACGAAGCAGCGAGTACGGGCCTTGAATGCTTTTCTGGCCGATATTTACCATGAACAATGCATATTGAAGGACGGTTTGGTCCCCCGGCGGATGGTGATGGGGAATCGGTATTTCCGAACCGAGATGATGCGTCTTGCCGTGCCGGGCGGAACGTACGTTACGGCTTCCGGAATCGATCTCATTCGCGATGAAAAAGGCGATTATTTCGTCCTCGAAGATAATTTGCGCTCGCCCTCCGGCTTCTCATATGTCTTCAAGAGCCGTTCTATTATGACTCACGATTTTCCCGAGCTGTATTTCTCTTATCCCGTACGCGGAATCGAAAAGGCGTTGCACGACTTCAGGTCTTCCCTACGTAATCTGGCACCTACGGACAAGGCAGAGCCGGTTATCGCTTTGCTGACTCCGGGAAGCTTTAATTCCGCCTACTTCGAGCACACCTTCCTTGCCCAGCAGATGGGAATGGAGCTCGTAGAGGGCCGCGATCTGGTGTGCCGCGACAATAAAATCTATATCCGCAAGCTGTCCGGCTTGAAGAAGGTCGACGTGCTCTATCGCCGTATCGACGACGACTACCTCGATCCCTTGTCGTTTCGTCCGGATTCGATGCTCGGCGTCGCCGGATTGATGAATGCCTACCGCTTCGGCAACATCACGATCGCGAACGCTCCGGGAACGGGCGTGGCGGACGATAAGGCGATCTATACTTTCGTTCCGGAGATGATCCGGTATTACTTGAACGAGCGCCCGATCTTGAATAACGTACCGACCTATCTCATGAGTCGCAAGGATGAGCGCGAGCATGTTCTGGAAAGACTGGAAGAAATGGTCGTTAAGGAAACATCGCTATCCGGAGGTTACGGAATGCTAGTCGGTCCTGCTTCTACGGAATGGGAGAGGGAGAGGTTCGCGGCCAAAATTAGGGAGAACCCGGACAACTACATTGCCCAACCGACGATTAAGCTATCCACGTCCCCGATTAATTTGGATGGACGGATGTCCCATAGACATATCGATTTGAGAGTATTCGCGCTAGCCGACGGCCGCAACGTTCATGTTCTGCCGGGCGGATTAACGAGGGTGGCGATGAAGGAAGGCTCTTTGGTCGTCAACTCGTCGCAAGGCGGCGGCGTTAAGGACACTTGGGTATTGGCGAAATAGCGGATAGATAAGTTGGATTCGAGTCCATAAGGAGTGGGGCTTATGTTGGATAGGATAGCGGAATCGTTGTTCTGGATCGGGCGATACACCGAACGCGCCGAGAACCATGCCCGGCTGTTGGACGTCTATTACCATCTGCGCGAGGAAGGCAACGGAGAATCGGAGACGGTGTGGAGAAGGATAGCGGAGGCTATCGGGGATTGTAAGCTATACGAAGAAAGGTACGACGCTTATCGGGAGCATGAGGTGCTATTTTTCCTTACACTGGATTTGACGCAATCGAACTCGATCTTATCCTGTATTGCCCAAGCGCGGGACAACTTGAAGAAAATTCGCGAGCAGCTCCCATCCGAGCTGTGGAACCTTCTGAACGGCTTTTACCTCTGGCTGAAAGGCGTTCAGCTCGAGGAGGTCATGCAGCAGTCTCCGCACCGTTTTTTTCAACGGGTAAAAGAAGGCCTTGCCGCCTTCCAGGGGACCGCGGTTTCCATATCGCTCCGGGACGAGTCGTGGCATATGCTGGAGAGCGGGCGATATTTGGAGAGGTCGGAGAACGTGGTCCGATTACTTCAATCGGTAAGCAATATCGAGCCGGATAAGCGCAAAGCCTCCTATGCTTACACGATGGCCGTGTTGAAATCGGTCGGAGGCTACGAGGCGTTCCGTCGATTGGATCTCGAAGATATCTCGCTCGAAGAAGTGGCGAGGTTCCTTGTGCTGCAGGAAACGTTTCCCCGCTCAGTTCATTTCGCGCTCGCGAATTTCGAACAGCATTTGAAGGCGTTGAGGGGTCATTCCGACAAGTCGAGCTCGGCGCTCGAGAGGATGATCCGGCTTGCGGGCAAAGCCCGCTCCGAGCTTGGATGGCTAGATCGCAACGATATTACGATGGATTCATTAAATGCCGTCCTGCAACAGCTGCTTATTACGAACAGCCAGCTGGGAGAAGCGGTGGCCAAATACTTTTTTTCCCCCGGAAGGGAGGTTATCGCATGAAGGTCGACATTTGCCACGTGACCAAATACAAGTACGATTCGGTAGTGACGGACAGTGTCAATGAAATCCGGCTGTCTCCGCGCACCGATGAGCGGCAGGCGTGCTACCAGCATCGGCTGATCATCGAACCTAACGTGCAGTTGCTTTCCTACGAAGATTATTTCGGGAATCGGGTCCATTCCTTTACGGCGTACGCTCCGCATCGGGAGTTGACGATAACGTCCCGTTCCACAGTCGTGACGCGGGATAGGGATGTCGTATGGAAAGCCGCATGGGGGCCGGAGGAATCATGGAATCGGCTCAGAAGCGAGGACTTCATCGATAACAACGCGGAATATTTGCTGCCGACCTCTTACGCTTCGTTTCATTCCACGGTGGAAGCTTACGCGCTTGGCATTCGAGGAGAAGAGGACGGGGTCTTCGGATTTATTAGGAACGCGGCTAGCGCGATCTACGGGGATTTCGAATATAAGCCGCATTCCACGGGAGTTCATACGACCGCGGACGAATTAATCGGGATCGGGACGGGCGTTTGCCAAGACTTCGCCCATTTGCTGCTGTCGGTATGCAGAATGCGAGGAGTGCCTGCGAGATACGTGAGCGGCTATCATTTCGTAGGCGACCTGCAGGGCAGGAACGCGGACTTCGAGCAGGCTTCCCATGCTTGGGTCGAGGTATATATTCCGGGAGTAGGCTGGCAGGGCATCGATCCGACGAACAACAACCTTATCGATTGGCGTTACGTAAAGCTCGGGCATGGACGGGACTATATGGATATCGTTCCGGTTAAAGGGATCTATCGCGGCACGTCGGGCCAAACCTTGCAAGTCTCGGTGGATGTTCAATTGGCGGAGACGGGATAGAGCGGTCGGATGACAGGCGGGGTCGAGCAAAGGGAACATGCTAGATATAAACGTCACATTAATTTTGGGGCGGTATTGTTCGGGTTTGGCGTAATTTTATTGTGTAAAAATCACTTGAACTTGGTTGTTTGTTCCCATATGCGAATGATGAGGCTTGTTTCCGATTGACTTGTACGTCCTGATGAAGTAATCTACTTAATGGAAACGAACTCAATTTCATCGATTCATCCATTCGTATATCCTTGGCGATACGGGCCGGGGGTCTCTACCGGGAACCTTAAATTCCCGACTACGAAGGATGTGGCACCCCCACACCCTTCGATAGTCGGGAATTTTTTTGGTTCTTCAGAACGTTTGGGTTTCTATCCTATTCCTTCCGAATAACCACAGTCATGAACGATCCGCGCCGCCTCACGGGCTACAGCCGTTTATGCTTGCTTCACCCAGGCTACGAGGGCAAATCAGGAGGAGATTCTAACATGAGCTTGTACGATGTTGTCGTGGTCGGAGCCGGTCCCGCCGGCATTTTCGCTTGTTACGAGTTGTCGAGAACCTCGCCTGGACTCAAAGTGTTGTTGGTGGATAAAGGACATGACATCAAACAACGACATTGCCCCATCCTGGAAAATAAAATCGAGCTCTGCCCTCCGCCCGCGGGGAAGAAAGAATTCGCGGGCTGCTTGCCCGCTTGTTCGATAACGGCCGGCTTCGGCGGGGCGGGCGCTTACAGCGACGGGAAGTTCAACATTACGACGGAGTTCGGCGGTTGGTTAACGGATTACTTGCCTCACTCGCAAGTGTTAAGCTTGATTCGTTACGTAGATGAAATTAACTTAGAGCACGGAGCGACTATAAATCTGACCGATCCGACTACGGAGTTCGTTAAGAACATCGAGCATAGAGGATACGCCGCAGGGCTCAAGCTGTTGAGGGCGCAAGTCAGGCATTTGGGCACCGAGCAAAATTTGGAAATCTTGAAGTCCATTCGCGAATACCTGGAGAGCCGAATCGATATGCGTTTCAAGACGGAAGTCGCCGATCTGTTGACCGTCAAGGAAAACGGGGGTCACCGGGTTCGCGGAATAACGCTCAAGAACGGCGAGGAAATCGGGGCGGACACCGTCGTGATCGCTCCGGGACGAGATGGGTCGGGCTGGTTGACGGAGGTGCTGAAGAAGCGCAGATTGGTCATGGCGAACAACCAAGTGGATGTAGGAGTGCGAGTGGAAACCTCCGATGTCGTCATGCGGGAGATCAACGAACACCTTTATGAAGGGAAATTCATCTACAATACGTCGGTGGGTACCCGGGTGAGAACTTTCTGCAGCAATCCTTCCGGCCACGTCGTCGTGGAAAATCATAGCGGCGTCATGGCCGCGAACGGGCATTCATTTAAGGATCCCGCGTTAGGCTCGGCGAATACGAACTTCGCTTTGCTCGTCTCGCACAAGTTCACCGATCCCTTCGACAAGCCGAACGAATACGCGCGCGAAATTTGCAAAAGGGCGAACGATCTGTCTAGCGGAGGCGTTATCGTCCAGAAGTTCGGCGATATCATAAGAGGACGCAGATCCACGGCGGGGCGCATCAAAGAAGGCTTTATCGAACCGACTCTTCACGAAGCTGTTCCGGGCGATCTGGGGCTGGTATTGCCGTATAACACGATGAAAAGCTTGATCGAGATGGTCGAAGCTTTGGATAAAGTCACGCCGGGAATCGCATCGGAGCATACGTTGTTCTATGGCGTGGAGGCGAAGTTTTATTCGGCGCGCCCTAAGCTAACCGAGAAGCTGGAGACGGAAATTTCGGGACTCTACTGCGGCGGTGACGGAGCGGGCGTAACCCGCGGCTTGGCGCAAGCAGGCGCGGCGGGAGTATGGATCGCGCGGGCGGTCTCCGAGCGGAAGGCGAAGTGAAACTCTTTCTGGAGCTGAACGTGTGAGACATTAACGGCAGGGCGTGCCGCTACGGAGCGAAATCGAGAACAGGCAATCGGCAAGAGGGCGGAAGTTACCTAATCGATCTTGCAAAACAGTAAAAGCCGGGCCGGAGATACTTTGCAATCGCGTAGGGCGATAAGCAAAGCGACTCCGGCCCGGCTCATTAGAAGCGTGCCGTCCCCAATTCTAGCCCTCCTGCGAAATCTTCTTGAACGCTTCGAGGAACTGCGCGGACGGATAAGCGCCGGACAAGGCGTATTTATTGTTGATGATGAAGAAAGGAACTCCCGTGATCCCCATAGACTTGGCGGCTTCCTGATCCCGCTCGATGTCTTCGAGCCCTTCGCCGGCTTCCAGATGACGCCTGGCTTCATCGGCATCCAGTCCAAGCTCGGCTGCTATGTCCATGAGAACGTCCAATTTCGCGATATCCCGACCGTCCTCGAAATAGGCTTTCATGACGGCGTCTAACCAATAGACTTCGTCTTCTTCCGGAAGCAGAGCCGTGACCCTGTGGGCGAGCACGGTATTCGGCATGCGCTCTACTTTGTCGAATTTGAATGTTACTCCGACCGCGGCGCCGGCATCGGTAACCCGCTGCATCATCGGCCTTAAGCGCTCGGCGCCGCCCATTTTCTTCTCCATGACGCTATCGAAAGGTAAGCCTTCGGGCGGCAACGTAGGGTCCAGTTGGTAAGCATGGTAGCTGACTTCGACCGTCTGGCCGGACAACTCGTGCCAAGTTTCGATGGCGTCGCTCATATTCTTCTTGCCGATTCGGCACCAAGGACATACCATATCGGAATACACGTCGATTTTAATCGGGATCACCTCTGCGTTAGAATGGAACATCTATATACTTAGTATGGCAGACAACCGAGCTGCATTCAATGAGCGGGAGAAGAACGACGATGGTAAAATAAGAAGGATTACAGTTCCGCGAGCTAAGATGGTGGGGCGCGCTAATGAGCCATGGAAGCGCGAGTCGGATATGAGGGGGAGACCGTTTTGATAACGCAACGATTGAATGATATCGAACGACTGCAAACGATATGCGAGGCCCACGATCATGTACAATTGAAGCTGAATCGGGAGATGCTGAGAAAGCGCGAATCTTCAGAACTGGACTTTTTCCATTATGAAAATGGCGAACTTATCGCGTTCCTAGGTTTATATCCATTCGGTTCTACTGTGGAGATATGCGGCATGACGAGTCCGAATGAACGGCGGAAAGGACATTTTCAACGTTTGTTCGAACAGGGAATAAGCGCGGTTAGACAAGCGGGGTTCAAGAAAATTTTATTGAACGCTCCGGCGGGATCGGATGCGGCGAAAGCTTTTCTAAGTAAACAAAGCGCCGTATACGCTTTTTCTGAGCATCAAATGAAATGGCAACAAAGGCCGATAGAAGATGCCGATGGCGTTATTCTAAGGCCGGCAAGAGCGGACGACTTCGAAATGCGCGTACGTTTGTCCGTGACGGCGTTCGGCTTGGATGAAGAGGATGCCCGGGCGATCGAAGGCGGGGTAGACGTGGATGAAGACACCGATATGCATATGATTGAAGTGAATGAAGAAACAATAGGGAAAATTCGAGTGAGCCGGGTGGACGGACAAGCATGGATTTACGGATTCTCCATTTTGCCTCAGCATCAGGGCAAGGGTATCGGCAGGAAAGTGCTGCGACAGGTCGTTAAGGAACAAAGCTCGAACGGTCACTCGGTACATTTGGAAGTCGAAACGAAAAACGATCAAGCATTAGGCTTGTATGAATCGGTCGGATTCCAAAGGGTACATTCGCAAGATTACTACAGGTATGAGTGAAGGCAGGCTCCCTAGAAGAGATTTCGATTAGTGCGCGATAAGTAAGGAATTGAAGGAGGAGTCGGAAATGAAGCTGTCGATTGATTCGACGACCGAGTTGCTGAACGGCGCGGAAATGCCCCGTCTCGGTTTAGGTGTGTGGCGCGCTCAAGACGGCGAAGAAACCGTAAACGCGGTATCCGCGGCTTTGAAGGCTGGTTATCGCGGCGTAGATACGGCGTCCATGTACAAGAACGAGAAAGCCGTCGGACAAGCTGTCCGAGCCTCCGGCATATCGCGCGAAAGGCTTTTCGTCACGACGAAGGTATGGAATAACGAGCAAGGTTACGATAACGCGCTTAAAGCGTTCGATGGCAGTCTCGAACGGTTAGGTATGGAATATGTCGATTTATACTTGGTTCATTGGCCCGTCGTAGGCCAGTATAAAGAAACTTATAAGGCGCTCGAGAAGCTCTACGATCAAGGGCTCGTACGTGCTATCGGGGTCAGCAATTTCAATATCCATCATCTCGAGGATTTGATGGGATCGTGCAACATCAAGCCGATGGTTAACCAAGTGGAGCTCCATCCTTTGCATACTCAGAAGAAGCTATTCGCGTTTTGCCGTAAGGAAGGCATTCAGCTACAATCTTGGAGACCGCTCATGCAAGGACGGTTGGAGCTGCCTCTTATTACTGAGCTTGCCTCCAAATACGGCAAGACGCCGGCGCAAGTCGTGCTGAGGTGGCATTTGCAGCTTGGCATCGTTACCATCCCGAAGTCCGTAAACCTTGGGAGAATACAAGAGAACGCAGATCTATTCGATTTCGAATTGGAACCCGAGGATGTGAACCGGATCGATTCGTTGAATCAAAATAGGCGCTTCGGGGCGGATCCGGATCACATTGATTTCTGAACGGATTCAGCTGCGGAAGAGGAAGGGCGATAAAAAGGATAAAATAAGGGGAGGGTTGAGATAATACGAGTCGTGGGAAGGCTTCGCCCCCTTGACAACCTCAACTGTAACTGATATTATTACAGTAATCACCGGGGAGGCTTGTCGTATGAACAGTGAATTCGTTATAGCTGTCCACAGCCTTGTATTCCTGGCGCATCGCCCCGATGGCATGGCGTCCAGCGAAGAAATCGCGACCAACGTCTGCACGAATCCGGTTCGCATCCGCAAGGTCATGAGTTGCTTGCGCAAGAACGGCTTCGTGGATACCCGGGAAGGCTCCGGAGGCGGTTATCGGTTATCCCGGGATCCGGAATTGGTTACTTTAGCGGATATTTACCGGGCGCTTGCAGCGGGTTCGTTAGCACCAAGCTGGTGCAGCGGAGATCCGGAATCGGATTGCATGGTCGGATCGAACATGGCGGATGTTATGAACGACGTGTTCTGCGGAGCGGATCAGCATCTCCAGACTTATTTCGAGTCGATCACGATCGGACAAATGCTGTCTCGCTTAGCCGTCAATGATAAGGCTTAGAGCGATGTGTACTTGATTGGGCTTCGGATTGAGCGGGTAATTAGAATGACCCGATCATCATAGGTTTATTACCTTAATTCACTTTGGATAGGAGAGATGTCTCATGGCAGTTGCAATTACGAAAGACAATTTCACCGAGAACGTAGCGCAAGGAGTATCCTTGCTGGATTTCTGGGCACCATGGTGCGGACCTTGTAAAATTCAACTTCCGATCGTGGAAGAGCTTTCCGAGGAATTGAAAGGCTCGGCGACAATCGCGAAAGTGAACGTTGACGAAGAGCCGGAATTGGCAAGCCAATTCGGCGTCATGAGCATTCCGACGCTGATCCTGTTCAAAGACGGACAGCCGGTCGACAAGCTTGTCGGACTTCAAAGCAAAGAATCCCTTAAAGCGAAAATCCAAAGCCACATGTAAGACGGCTCTAGAGCGCCGCAAGCCTGTAACTAGGCTTGCGGCGCTTTTTGCTATGCGAATGAATATTGCCAATTCATTCCGGATGTGTTACGATCATTTTGACCGAATGACCAAAAATGAATTTTAGTCATTAAGAGCAGCAAAAGGAGAAGTTCTCATGCAGATCGACCGAAGAAAGCTTATCGTCGAAGCGGCATCGCAATCGTTTGCGTTGTTTGGTTATAAAGCCACGACTATGGATCAAGTCGCGAAGATCGCAAATGTCGGCAAGGGCACGATATACACGTTTTTCTCCAACAAGGAAGAACTGTTCGAAGAGATCATGAGTTGTCTTATCCGGGAAATGAAGCTTCTAGCCGATGACGAGTGCCGAGAGGAACGGACGTTCTTCGACAATCTCAATCGGGTATTGCACAAAATTCTGGATTTTCGCGAGAGGCATCAATTGGCGATGAAGATGGCCCAAGAAGTCAGGGATATGGGGACTCCGAAGGCGATCGAAGCGCTCAACGCGATCGAAGAGGCTATATTGTCTTTCATTCAGGGGAAAATCCGGAATGCTATCGATAAGAGCGAACTGAAGCCTTGCGATCCCGAGATTACGGCCTACGTAATGCTTAAGCTTTACTTAGCGCTTGCTTCGCAATGGCAGCTGTCGCATCCTCCTCTGGACAAGGATAAGATTACGGAATTGTTTCAATTGTATCTAATGAACGGGATTGCCGCCGTGTAGAAGGTTGGGCGCTCAACGCGGCGATTTTTTTCGCAACAAAATGACCAAGTGAACAAAATAGTCATTATGAATGGAGAGATTGAACATGAGAGGCTTCAAACAATTTTTCGGAGAGATCTCCGCGATCGGGCGCAATCGTAAAATCTTGATTCCGATTATCGGCATTTTACTTATCCCGGTGATGTACAGCGGGATGTTTTTGGGAGCCTTCTGGAATCCGTACGGGCACTTGGACCGATTGCCCGTTGCGGTCGTCAATTCGGATCAAGGCACCGTATACGATGGAAAGGATATGCACGTCGGCCAAGATTTCATCGACAAACTGAAAGAGAAAAATAATTTCGAATATAGCTTCGTCGATAAGTCGGATGCGTTGAAGGGTCTTGAGGATAACGAATACTACATGGCGATAGAAATCCCGGAGAACTTCTCGGCTAAGACCGCGACGTTAACTACCGGTCAGCCGACGCCGGCGGAAATTCTGTTCATGCCGAACGAGAGCGCGAACTACTTGGCTTCCCAAATCGGCAATAACGCGGTCGAGAAAATGAAAACCGAGTTAGGCAGGGAAGTGACGAAAGCCTATACGCAGACCGTGTTCGACCAAATGCGAACCTTGGCCGACGGCTTAAGTCAAGCAAGCGACGGCGCTAGCGAAATCGCAGTCGGTACGGACGCGGCCAAGGATGGAGCATTACGCATCGAAGAGAATCTAAAGAAGCTGGCAACGGGATCGATCTCGATGATGGAAGGTATAGATAAGCTCGCGGATGGAAGCGGCAAGCTGGAACGGGGCGCCGCTGAATTGCGAAAGGGTAGCGATTCGTTAGCCGGGGGATTGGTTCGCTTGACCGATGCCGGAGCCAGTCTGGAGCAAGGTGCGGATCGGGCAAGAATAGGAGCTTCCGAGTTGGAGCGGGGTCTCGAGCAATCGGCGGCGGGCACGTCCAAGCTCGACGAGGGGGCCAAGGCGCTGGCCGAAGGCTTGGAGCAATACGTGAACGAGCACCCCGAGCTAGCGGAAGATGCTCGCATGCAACAATTAATCAAGCTAGGAAAGCAGGTTTCAACCGGGGCATCCGCCGTGAAACAAGGCCAGACTCAGTTGGTAGACGGTTCGAAGAAGCTTGAAGCGGGCACTTCCGAGTTGGCTACCGGACTAACCGCGCTTGGTGAAAAGTTAGTTCGTGCGAGTGCAGGCGGAGACGATTTGGCGAAGGGGACGGCAACGTTACACGCAGGGGCATTGGAACTTAACGTAGGACTCGGCAACCTGTCGCGAAGCTTCATTGGTTTCGTTGACGGATCTAATGAATTAGACCAAGGGGCCGAACAAATATCGCAAGGGTTAGTGAAGCTGACCGACGGAACCGGAGAGTTATCGGATAAGCTAAGCGAAGCGGCCGAGAAAACGGCGGGCATCGGCGGCGGAGAAGCGGTTATTAACATGTTCTCGGATCCGGTGGGCTTGGATGTCGTAAGAACGAATGAAGTTCCCAACTACGGAACGGGATTCGCCCCATACTTTATTTCGATGGGTTTATATGTAGGAGCGCTTCTGCTTACGGTTGTCTACATGGTGAAGGAACCGGCCATTCAACCTGCAAACGGGCAGAGCTGGTTCATCGGGAAGCTTCTTACGATGATCACGATCGGAACGGGACAGGCGATAATCGCGGACTTGGTGCTGTTGTTCGGCCTTGGTCTCGAAGTGCGGAACATCCCGTTGTTCTTCCTATTGAGCATCGTTACCAGCATAACCTTCATGGCGCTTATTCAATTGTTGGTTGCCACCATGCACAATCCGGGACGTTTTATCGCAATCATTATTCTCATCTTCCAACTCACGAGTTCGGGCGGGACATTCCCGCTGGAGATGATTCCGGGCTGGTTGCAGAAGATAAGCGCTTGGTTGCCGATGACGCATACGATAGAAGGCTTTAAGGCTGTTATATCGAGCGGGAATCTATCGCTGGCTTGGAATTCGATAGGATTAATGTCGATATACTTTGCCGTATTCGCGACAATGTCTCTTCTCTACTACATGTTGGCATTCCGAAAAGAGTATAAGAAGAATCATCAGCCGTCCATGGCGTAAACCGCCGAAGAATCGAAAAAGGCAGGCCGGATCGGGAATCGTTTCCCTACCGCCTGCCTTTTTCGATCAAATATAGCCTTGATCAGGTCGTCCATTGGCCGTGCACGATAGCAGCCAGCTTCCAATCCGCTTCCGACGGGACGAACACGAGGACCAAGCTCTCCCAGTCCATTCCGTCGTTCTTCTCATCGAAGCCGGGGAAATGGAATTCGACGAACGAGGCATTCGGATAGATTTCGGACCCGTTAAACTTAGTGTTACCCGTTCCGATCAGCTTATTGATGCTAATCTTGGGCGCATCCTCGAAATCCCTGTCGTACACGAATTTGTCGTAATAGTCCCTGAACGATAACTCGATCGGATCCCCGCTTCCGTCGGCCGTTCCCCATTTGAGCTTGGTTGCATCCTTGAAGGTGGGCAGGCTCTCCGTCTTGAACACCAGATCGGTATCGGGATTAACGTGGAAATACGGCGAGAATCTAAGGCCTTGCTCCGGATCGATCATTTGCGCAAGAGAGCTCAAGTCTCTTTCCCGCAAATATTCGACGGCTTGTTTCGCGACATCCAATACTTGATCATCCGTTGCGTTGGAGGCAACGGGAGACGGCGCATCGGATGGGCTAGCTTCGGTTGGCGGTGCTGTAGCTTCGCTGCTCGATTGCCCTTTAGTATCAATCCCTGAGGATGAATTGGCGGATAGTGAGGCGTTCGGAACATCGGCTGTTCCGTTCTGATTGGAATTGGCTCCGCAGCCAGTGAGCAGGAGAGCGAGAAGGACCGCGACCAGAAGCGGGTACATTCTTCGCATAAATGAATCCCCCTTGCGGTTAAGTACTAAGTTAGACGCAAAGATCGGCGAGATGTTCCGGTGGAAAATGCTGTGTGTATAACTTTAATTCCGGCGAAGCGCCGCAAGTTCATGAAGCGTCTACCGTATGTGATATAATTTGGGTATTCATCGACTAAACGGGAATAATTAGGTCGAAGGGGGATCATGAATGAGCGGAAGAAAGCCGGGTTTCGGGAGACAGTTGGCGGATTTGCATCGTTGGAACGGCTGGATCGTGCTTATATTGACGATTACGGGGCTTCTATTGGCATGGGACGACGTCCGGGGTTGGCTGGAAGGCCATTTCCGCAATCCTCTCAAGCAGGTTCATATCATACTCGGAGTTCTGTCCGGCGTGCTGATTCTACTCTACATTCCCCTAATGAAGAGGCATTTGAAACAAATCAGGCAACGGCCTAAGCAGAAGGGCAACTTAAGCTTCGTCATGGTGTTGCTAGTCGGTTGGCTTTTGTCCGGAATCGTATTGTGGCAAATTCGTCAATTTCCTCCGGAGTGGGCGAACGGAGCTCTTATCGTCCACGACTTATTGACTTATTTCGGCGTGCCGTACATCATATACCATTCCGTAACGCGGCTCAGGTGGATGAAGAAGCCCGAGCGCAGGGCGATCAGAACGTCCGATGATTCTCCCGTTCAGGCCGAGGTCGAGGCAGGTATCGCGGCTCACTCCTCGATTCCCCGGGAAGAGCCGACGCCATGGATTAACCGTCGGCAGTTTCTGAAGTGGTCGCTTGGCGCAGCTCTTACCGTAGCGGTCGCGCCATCCTTCTTCCGGTGGCTCGCGACGTCGACGGGCGGCTCCTACTCCGACCTTCCCGGCGGCATGAAGGAAGTAACGGACGCCACGAACAAAATGTTGCCGAACCCGATTCCTTTGCCCGATTCCGTCAGCGTGATCGGAGGCGGAGCTCAGGGACATTTCCGGGTATACACCGTCACTCCTCTTCCGAAGTTCGAATCCTCTACTTGGAGCTTTACGATCAACGGTCTCGTAGACAAGCCGATGACCTGGAATTGGGAGCAATTCCTGGCATTGGCGAGAAAGGTCCAAGTGAGCGATTTCCATTGCGTGACCGGGTGGTCGGTATACAAGAATACGTGGGAAGGCATTCCCCTGTCGGCTTTGCTTCAGCAAGCGGGAGTGAAATCGACGGCCAAAAACGTTAAATTCTATTCCGGTGACGGCGTCTATACGGATACTCTGACGTTGGAGCAAGCTAACATGGACGATATCATGGTCGCCGTATTGCACGACGGGAAACCGATACACCGGGATTACGGCGGTCCGGCGCGTCTGATCGTGCCGAAGATGTACGCGTACAAATCCGTTAAATGGTTGAACGGAATCGAGCTTATCGACGAGGAACATATCGGTTACTGGGAGAAAAGAGGCTACGATAACGACGCTTGGGTCGAAACGTGACGCGTTCCCGGCGGCGATTGTGGGTATGTTAACGTAGAGGGACGGATAGGGACGATCATAGCGCAGCCCGGATACGCAGGCAACCGCCCTCCTAAGGGCGAATTGCGCGCGATATCCGGGCTGTTGTTGTGATAAAGGTCGTTACCGGCTGGCGAGATTAATCCGTTTCCTTATGAATGGACGGTACGGGAGCGACGGATTTGGTCCTTTCCAGCGTGTCGTTAACGAATGCCATATCTTGATTTCTCACTTTCATTTTCGTAGTTCCTTTGTAATTGCCTTTACGCGATTTATTTTCCATGCGATGTCCCTCCTCTCTTCGAGGTCATTGTGCGCAATCCCCCATATCGTTATCCGCAGGGAGGTTATTCCGAATGAGAGTTGCCGAGGGCAACGAAAGGCGTAAGAAGCTCCTTTATTTATCATCCCTTATCGTCTTGGCTGTAATGCTGGGTATTCTCCTTGCCGCATGTACGGGTAAAAATCAGGCTGCTTCGCCAACCGAAGAAACGCCATCCTCTTCCTCGATCAAAGGCGAAGAAACGGCCGCCGAATGGTTGGAGAAAGCCCGAACCGCCGCAGCCGGAATGAGCAAATACGGATTCGAGCTGCAGATGAGCCAGAAGATCGACGGGGATCAACAGACGAACTCGGGAGCCGGCTCGGAAGTCGTGGAGATCGACATGCAAGGAAGAGCCGAACGGAATCCGTTGAAGCTCGATCAAACGATCAACAGCAAGATCGACGGAGAGGTTTCTACTTTACGGGCTATCGTTATGCCGGATGAATATTATATGTATCTCCCCGAATTCGAGGAGTGGAACAAGCTGGGCAAGGGTGTCGCCGCGGAGAACGTGGCAATCTTATCCGATTTCCAAATAAACCCTGAAAAGGCGATCCAAGACATCAAAATGTTAGGGACGGCACTGACGGTTTCGACGAATGAAGCGACGGCGATCGTTCGTTACGAAGGGACCGGCCAGGAAGCGGTCGACTTCGTGGCTGGTTTGCTGGAGAGTACGTTAGGATTGTCGGGAGCGGAGACCGAGGTCAAGAGCAGCCTGGAAGTGCAGGCTCTCAAAGTGATCTTAATCTTGGATGCTGAGAAGCATTGGCCTCTTTCCTATAGGATAGAATCGGATTTGAAGATTGAATTGGAGCCCGGCAAGCAAACCGCCATCCAACAGACGTTGGCGGGAAATTATAGCAAACATAATGTTTCATCCGCCGTAACCGTACCCAAGGAAGCGTTGGATGCGATCGATCCCGACGAAATGGACGAGCAGCTAGGCCCGTAAAGGCGGCGATCGGCCGACTTGCTGTGGACGTTGAGGCTTAGTTCCGTTATAATGGCGTGAGAATTGAACAGCTTGACGATCGTTCGCAAGCCTAGCTTGACGATGCATCGCAAGGAGTCAGGAGTGTTAGATCAATGGCACTGTCGTGCGGAATCGTCGGACTTCCCAACGTGGGCAAGTCGACCTTATTCAATGCAATAACCCAAGCGGGAGCGGAGATGGCCAACTATCCGTTCTGCACGATCGATCCGAACGTCGGAGTCGTCGAAGTGCCGGACGAACGCCTGCAGAAGCTCGCCGATATCGTGAATCCTAATCGAATCGTGCCAACCGCTTTCGAGTTCGTGGACATCGCCGGTTTAGTGAAGGGCGCAAGCCGCGGAGAAGGTTTGGGAAATAAATTTCTGGCCAATATCCGCGAAGTGGATGCCATCGTTCATGTCGTGCGTTGCTTCCAGGACGAGAACATTACTCACGTATCCGGCAAAATCGATCCGATCAACGATATCGAAGTCATTAACCTCGAATTGGTTCTTACGGATATCGACTCCGTCGAGAAACGGATGGATCGCACTCGCAAAGGTCTCAAAGGCGGAGACAAGAAGGTTGCGGAGGAGCTTGAGGTTCTGGAACGCCTTCATGCGGCGCTCCTTGCGGAGAAGCCGGCAAGAAGCGTGGAACTGTCCAGCGAAGAGAAGCATCTCGTTCGCGATCTTCATCTGCTGACGATGAAGCCCGTATTGTACGCGGCTAACGTAAGCGAGAGCGAAGCGGCGAATGCCGACGGCAATCCTTACGTTCAGAAGGTACGCGAATTCGCGGCAACCGAAGGCTCGGAAGTCGTCTTCATCAGCGCGAAGGTAGAATCCGAGATCGCCGAGTTGGAAGGCGAGGACAAGGAGCTGTTCTTCGAAGAGCTCGGCTTGACCGAATCCGGATTGGATCGTCTGATTCGCGCTTCGTATAAGCTGCTAGGCTTGTACACTTATTTTACGGCCGGCGTTCAGGAAGTCCGGGCTTGGACGATTCGCAAGGGAACGAAGGCGCCGCAAGCGGCTGCCGTCATTCATACCGACTTCGAGCGGGGATTCATTCGCGCCGAGGTCGTGTCCTACTCGGATTTGACCAATAGCGGTTCCATGAAAGCGGCCAAGGAAAAAGGCTTGACCCGTCTGGAAGGCAAAGAGTACGTCGTTGCCGACGGAGACGTCATGCATTTCCTGTTTAACGTATAATCGGGTTTTTATCTAAACAACCTAGCGGTAGAGATCCCGCTAGGTTGTTTTTGTTTTCCGCATAAGACGGGCTTGTGCGAATAATGCGGCGCAAAGGATAATTTTTCCTTAGATTTTTCTAATGTAACCTTTTGGGAACCGAGCTCGTCATAGAGTCTGAACGTTCACAAGAATTAGCATATCACCCATCATAAGCGTTTACTTGAGAGGAGCAACTAACATGAAGAAGAAAAAATTATTGGTTATCGCTACGGCGGTGGGCATTCTGGGAACTTCCGCCGCGGTCGGCGCAAGCGGTCTGGTCAGCAAGGTTACAGGGGCGTTGCACAATGAAATCGTCGTTTCCGTTAACGGGTCGGATACGACTATGCACCCGATTTATATTAACGGCAAAGCTTATTTACCCGCACGGGATACGGCAGCCGCGCTTGGTTACGATCTGAGCTGGAGCTCCTCCGGCAAGCAAATCGAATTAACGGGGCAAGAAGAGGAAGCCGCGGAATACGTCCCTATTTCGGGCGTTATCGTTAGCGTAACTCCGCAAGCTGACGGCAAATATACAATCGAGCTTCTAGGCAAGGGCACTAACAATTGGATTATCCTGACGGCCGACGAAGATACGGTTCTTACGAACGAAAGCGGAGAAACGTTCGCGGCGAAAGACCTTAAAGCGGGAACGCAAGTATACGCCGAATATGGTCCGGTTATCGCGATGAGCTTCCCCGGACAATCCCACGCGGCGAAAATCGTCGTGAACAGCGAAACGCTGGTTAAAGAAGACGTCATCCAATCGGTGGAAAAAACCGAAGACGGCTGGCAAGTGAAGTTCGGCGAAACGAAGGACGGTACGACCACTACGACGCTTGTGCTTACGGCCGGCAAAGAAACAAGCGTGATGACGTCCGAAGGACAACCGGTCGAGTGGGCGAACGTCAAAGCCGGTACGAAGGTAACCGCGTATTACGGTCCGTTCATGACGAAGAGCCTGCCACCTCAAAGTCCGCTTCATTATCTGGTCATTCCACAGAGCAGCGTGACTCCGCAAGCTCCAACGGGGAAGATGTCCCCGGAAACCGCACAGGAATATCGCGAGCTGGCATGGAGCAACATGAACGAAGATCTCATAAAAACGTTGGCGGCTAAGAAGGACGATGGTCAAGTATCGTTCATCGACTCCAACAGCGCTTCGGTTCTGAGCACTACCGATGCCCAGAAGCAAAAGCTCGAAGAGATCAAAGCGGCCAACGGTCCTTTGATCGAGGTTAAATACGACGTGGCGCCTCCTCAAGATGCCCTCTTGGGACCTGTCACGCTCGTATTCGCGCCGGATACTAAGGAATTTCTTGGTTTTTTCCCAAGAAGGTAAGTTTGGGTAAGCAATCGTAATGGAAGACGCCGACCGGCGATGCCGGTCGGCGTCTTCTATTTATTTTGCTATCGCAATCGGAGGAATATGTGGTATATGTGTATATTATGTCTATTTTTACCTTGCGGACGGGCGCCGTCGGATCGGGTGATTGAGGAAGATGAGGGCTTACGGCTATTTTATCAAGATGAGGATTCTGACCGCTCTCGCCTATCGCTTCGAAGTGGATAGGAATGGTGGGCGCGCCCCATCGCCTTCTGATGATCGAATTGGAAAGCGCGACCGAGCTGCCCGAGCACGACAGGGCAAGAATCGTTCGGCAAGACGGATTAAAGGTATGGTATCAATTCGATAAAACCGCGATTACGGCTTCGGAGTTGATTGCGGATCTGTCGGCGCGATTGCCGGTCAGGGATTTAAGCGTGCAGGAGCCCGATATCGAAGACGCGATCCGGGAAGTATACCGGACGACGGGATGACGGGAACGGGGGGAGATCGAACGGGCGGCACGCGCGGTCGGTCTCTTGTTGTTATACGGTACCGCACGAAACGGCAATCATGTGGTATAATAATATACGGTGTGTTTTGTTTTGCTATAGATGAAACGAAACAAAAGCCCCATGGGCAACGGAGGATGAGGACACGTGTTAGACCGTCTGCAAATACTTGCGGATCGATATGAGAAGCTTAACGAACTGCTTAGCGATCCCGACGTGGTAAACGACTCGACGCGGCTGCGTACTTACGCCAAGGAGCAATCCGGGCTGGAGGAAGCTTACCGCGCTTATGAAGAATACAAGCAAGTGCTCGTTCAACTGCAGGACGCGAAAGCGATGCAGGAGGATAAGCTGGACGACGAGATGCGCGAAATGGTGAAGATGGAAATCGACGAGTTGGAAACGCGCAGAGAGCAGCTTGAAGAGGAAGTCCGTTTTCTTCTGCTGCCTAAGGATCCGAACGACGGGAAGAACGTCGTCGTGGAAATCCGCGGAGCCGCCGGAGGCGAGGAAGCGAACTTATTCGCGGCCGAGCTCTACCGGATGTATGCCAAGTACGCCGACAGCCAAGGCTGGCGAACGGAAATGCTGGAGTCGAGCGTAAGCGATCTCGGCGGATTTAAGGAAGTTATTTTTTCGATCAGCGGACAGGAAGCTTACCGCAAGATGAAATACGAGAGCGGAGCTCATCGCGTTCAGCGCGTGCCCGAGACGGAGTCCGGTGGCCGGATCCATACTTCTACTTCTACCGTAGTCGTCATGCCCGAGGCCGAAGAGATCGATATCGTCATTCATGACAAAGATATCCGAGTAGATACGTTTTGTTCAAGCGGAGCCGGCGGCCAATCCGTTAACACTACTAAATCCGCGGTGCGCGTGCTGCACGTGCCTACGGGAATCATGGCGCAATGCCAGGACGGCAAGTCTCAGAACGATAATAAGGACAAGGCACTGCAAGTGCTTCGTACTCGCATCGCGGACGTTAAACGCCAAGAGGAAGAAGCGAAGTATTCCGGAGAGCGCCGGGAGAAAATCGGTACGGGCGATCGCAGCGAACGGATACGCACTTACAATTTTCCGCAAAGCCGGGTTACGGACCACCGGATCGGCTTGACCTTGCATCGCTTGGAATACGTTCTTAACGGCGATATGGAAGATATCGTTAAAGCTTTGTCTCTTGCCGAACAAGCGGAGATTCTGGAGCGCGAACAGATGGGGTAAGCAAGGAGGCGCTGGGCGTGAGCTTGGATAGCGTATCGAAGCCTCTTACGCTAAGCGATGCTTGGCGTCAGGGAATGGAAATATTACGGCAAGCGGGAGTCGAAGAAGCGGCCGCGGATGCGGAGCTTCTTCTTCTTTATTTGCTGGGGATCGACAAAACGTCCTTGTTGCGGGATTGGCGCGATCCATTCCCGCCGGCGAAGACCGAAGCATGGCTGGGGCTGTTGGAAAGAAGGGGGACGGGAGTTCCCGTTCAATACGTGATCGGGGAGCAGTATTTCTTCGGACGAGCTTTCGGAGTATCGGAGTCCGTGCTGATTCCGCGCCCGGAGACGGAACTGCTGGCAGAGGCGGTATTGGACATCGCCGATCGGCTTTGGAACGATTCCGCAGTGCCTCCCGTCGTTCTGGACGTAGGCACGGGAAGCGGTATTCTCGCGATCACGCTGGCTGCGGAACGCCCCTCGTGGAGGGTTATGGCATCGGATCTATCGCCGGATGCCCTCCGCACCGCGGCGGGCAACGCCGAGAGGAACGGAGTCGCGTCGCGCATTTCGTTCGTGCAAGGAGATTTGTTATCCCCTTTTCTGGCGGAAAACGTATATCCGTCGTTTGATGTATTGGTATCCAATCCGCCTTACATCCCTTCCTTGGACATCTTGGACTTGCAACGGGAGGTTCGCGATCACGAGCCTAGGCTTGCGTTGGACGGGGGGACGGACGGGTTGAATCCCTACCGGATCATGGCGGGGCAACTGCCCCTGTTGGAGCGATTGCCGCGCGTCGTCGCATGGGAAGTCGGGGCCGGGCAAGCGGAGGACGTTGCGGCGCTCCTCCGTGCTGCGGCCGACTGGCAAGATATTCGATTCGTGAAGGATTATGCCGGAATCGACAGACATGTTATCGCGATTAAATAGCAAGAAGACCGCGTGTCCCTCTGGGGTTCGCGGTCTTCTTTTTTTGACTTAGTCGTTCAAATAGGTTTGGGCAGTCTGATCCTCGCTGCCTGCTCCAATAGCGTTTTCGCAATCTCCCCGAGGAGCAACTCATGTCTGTCGTGCTTGTTTCTGGACTCGACGACTTCCGCCTTGATTTCGGTAACGTTTTCCTTGATCTGCCCGACGGTATCGAAAGTTATATCCAACCGTTGCTCTAACCGTTCCGTACGTTCGTCGATTCGCGATACTTTTACTTCCAGGTTGCCGACCTTTTCATTGAGCGCAACGACATCATCCTTCAGTACCCGCACATCATCCTTCAGTACCCGCACATCATCTTTCAACATGCGTATATCCTGCTTCATTCCGGCTATGTCCTCTTGCATAACGGCAAAGCTCTGCTGCAGCGAGACTACGGCATCGAAAATCTTATGCAGGATCGGTTCTTCCACGCTCTGGCCTCCTTCGCCCATGTCAATAAAACGAAAAATACATTTCGATTGACCGGTGCTTCCGGATCTTAATTGTATGGTAGCATAAGCCGCTTTTGGGCGTCCATGCCCATTTCTTTGTAATCTATTATTATGGAATCGAAATGAGCGTAGAAATCGATAGCGAAGCTCTTTTGATAGGTTTATAGATTTTGAATCGGGGCATAATGATGGCTAAGACGTTCCGGAACGCATAGCTGCACCGACGGGTGCGACAAGGAGCGAAAACCTATGCGTATTAGCCATCATTCCTTTTCATTCTCTTTTCATAAAGCAAGTAAAATGACTTTTATCGGATTTGCTATTTTCCTTGGTTTATCCGCTTTAATCGGTCAATTCGCTTCGGCTAATTCAGCAAAGCTCATTCCCGAAGACGCCATTCGTATTCGTATTATCGCCAATTCCGACAAGGAAGCGGATCAATCCGTTAAATATAACGTTAGGGATGAAGTATCCGAGATTATCGCCTCGTGGGGCAGCATGCCCGAATCGCACGACGAAGCGCGCGACTTGATTCGATCCCGGTTACCCGAGATTCAGAAAGCCGTCGATACCAAGCTACGCGCGCTGGGTGCTCCTTATGGCGGAACCGTTGAGCTCGCCAGGGTACCTTTTCCGGATAAAATGTTCGATGGAGCAGAGTATGCCGCTGGGGATTACGAAGCGCTGCGGATTACGCTAGGTCAAGGTACCGGAGCGAATTGGTGGTGCGTGCTATTTCCGCCTCTGTGCTTGACGGCGGCTACGGCCAAGGATGATAAAGCGACCGCGATCGAAGCGAAGCAGACGTCCTTTTCGAAGAAGCAAGCAGACGCGGCTCCGGCCGACGAACAACCGAAAGCGAAGTTTTTCCTGTGGGAAATCCTTCAGAAGCTGTTTGCTTTCATCGGATCTTTGTTCTAATAACGGCTGTGCTATAATAACGGAAAAAGAGTAACTTGGAAATCGACGAGGATGGAACGCGACATGACGGAGATAACGAAATATTGGCCTGCGGAGCAGACGGAGGCCGGAATAAGGGAAGCCGCCGCGGTGCTCGCCGCCGGCGGCATCATTGCGTTTCCGACGGAGACGGTATACGGACTCGGGGGAGATGCGCGTAGCACGGCAGCGGTGGAGAAAATATTCGCGGCCAAAGGCCGCCCATCGGATAACCCGCTGATCGTACATCTAGCCGCTGGGGAAGATGTGCATTCGTTAGCAGATAGAATAACCGGGTTGGAGCAAGCTTTAATAGATGCTTTCTGGCCGGGCCCGTTGACGTTGGTATTACCCGTCAAGAAGGGGGCGGTATCGGTTCTCGTTACCGCAGGATTGGACACGGTTGCCGTAAGGGTTCCGGAACACGAGGCGGCAAGGGAACTAATCAGAAGATCGGGGTGCCCGATCGCGGCGCCAAGCGCGAATCGATCCGGAAGGCCGAGTCCTACGTTGGCTCGTCATGTTTTGGAGGATTTGAACGGTAAGATCGACGGAGTCCTCGACGGCGGAGCCACGGGAGTCGGACTGGAATCGACGGTCGTCCGGGTAATGGGAAACGAGGTTCACATTCTGAGGCCGGGCGGAATAACCAAAGAACGTTTGCAATTCGCCGTGGGCAAGATTGCTACGGTTATAGCGCCCTCTGAACATTTATCCGTGGCTCAATCAGAGGCGAACGAGGAACCGGGAAACGTGCCTCGTTCGCCAGGCGTCAAATACGCGCATTACGCCCCTCAAGGGGAAATGATACTTGTCAGCGGTCACAAGAATAAGCTGACGGCAATCGTCCAAGCTAAAGCCGATGAAGCGGCTAGCCAAGGGCGACGGGTCGCCGTGCTGTCTTGCTCGGAGAATGTCGCGATTTACCGAGCCGAAGCCGTCTTTGACTGCGGATCGCACGACGAGCCGGTTCAAGCCGCGCATTCCCTCTATGCTTGCTTGCGCGAATGCGACGAGCGAGGACTCGATTTCATCGTTGCGGAGGGGTACCCCGAATACGGGATCGGAAGCGCGGTGATGAATCGACTTCGCAAAGCCGCCGGAGGGCGGGAAATCATCGTAAATTGATGCGAGCTTGGCTGGATGTCCGCGAAGTCGGTTTACTCGAACAAGGCTGATTCAACCCTTGCATTTTCGCCTTCTTGTCCGCATATGTTGGAAGAGGACAAAGGTGTATCGCAATGTGCGCCAATCCTCATGCAGGCCTATCGAAGAATAGACCTGTCTTGATCGGCATCGTTCGCGACGACATTGCAAGAGGGGGACAAGCTATGTTCGACGTGTCCGAGGCAACCGGGCAAATGCTGACCATACTCGTAATGGCAGTTGCTCTGGGCATGGATGCTTTTTCGCTAGGAATCGGAATCGGCCTGAAAGGCGTTCGGTTACGCGAGATATTGAAGCTAAGCACGATTATCGCCGTTTTCCATGTTCTTATGCCCCTCGGGGGCATGATGACGGGCCAATACGTGAGCGGCTTGCTTGGAGGGATCGCTACTTCCGCGGCCGGCGCGTTGCTTCTGTTGCTCGGCGGGCATATGGTATATAGCTCCTTGCGCGGGGAAGCCGTTGATTCGATAGATCATCGAACGGTATGGGGAATGCTCGTCTTTTCTTTTAGCGTGAGCATCGATTCTTTCTCCGTAGGCATATCTTTGGGGATGTTCTCCACGCATGTTCTGCTGACCGTTCTGATGTTCGGCTTTTTCGGGGGATTGATGAGCGTTCTGGGTTTAATGCTCGGTCGCAGGGCGAGTCGATCCTTGGGAGGATATGGAGAGGCGCTCGGAGGTGTTATTTTATTCTCTTTTGGTCTATTATTTCTTATATAAGAAGTTGATCCGTAAATATCACATACATCCAAGAGTGAACGGGGGGAATAAATATGAACAGGGTACTGATCGTATGCACGGGCAACACATGCAGAAGTCCGATGGCAGAGGCGATGCTCAAGGATTTGGCCGCTCGCAACGGCAAACCGCTCGAGATTCGTTCCGCGGGAGTTTCCACGGTCGATGGCTTGCCCGTATCCGCTCATGCGGCTGCCGCGCTTAGGAAGCGAAACCTGGCATTGCCCGGAACTTCGACGATATTAACCGCGGAGGAGGTGCTCTGGGCGAATTTGATCCTGACGATGACATTGGGACATAAGCAGGCGATTCTGCAACGGTTTCCCCAAGCCCTATCCAAAACCTTCACGCTTAAAGAATACGCGCTTCGCGGTGATCCGGTCATGGACGACGTAACCGAGGCCGAGAGGCTCTACTCGGAATGGCAGGTCAGGCAGGCTTTAGGCCAGAACCTCAGCCCCGAAGAGAGAACTCGGCTGTTAGAGCTGCAACGCAGCCTTCCCGACTTCGATATCAAGGATCCGTTCGGCGGCCCCTTGTCCTTATATGAGCAATGCGCGGACGAAATCGAGGACGCCCTTATGACCTTGGTGGATAAATGGGACTCGGAACCTAAAGATCGGTGATTGATTTTTGCGCCGTCCTTGGGTATGATAAAAGCATAACTTCAAGGTTCCGATGTAACTGGCGACGACAAGTGGAGAAACCACGGTGGAGCATCGGAATGACGGCCGGTCGCCTGGGCAAAGAGCAACGTGCGTGAGCACGTTTGCTCTTTTTTGTCTTTATTCGCATATGTCCGAGTTAATGGTCGGAGGAATGGGGGAGATAATCCGGCAGGTACGCAACGCTCTCTGTTAGGCTTGCGGAACTGTTTGAGCCCGGCGAATTCAGGTATAATACCTTTATTGTCTTACTTGGAACGAGCATGCTTCGAGGAGGTCTTGCGATGGCGCCTGAATCCGGATCCATAGCCGATCAAGTGGAATCGATACTAAGCGAGCTGGTGCAAACGAGCGGACTGCGAACGGGACAGATCGTCGTGTTTGGCGTGAGTACGAGCGAAGTGCAAGGGCATCGAATCGGGTCTTCCGGAGCGGAGTCGGTGGCGGAGCAATTATTCGCCGGCGCCGAGCGCGTTCGGGAACGGATCGGCTTCCATATCGTCTGGCAATGCTGCGAGCATCTAAACCGGGCTATAGTCACGGAGCGCCGCTTAGCGGAGGATCAAGGATGGACGGAGGTTTCGGCCGTACCTGTTCCGAGGGCAGGAGGCTCCATGGCCTCCTATGCCTATCGTCAACTGAAAGAACCGTGCTTGGTCGAGTCGGTGCAAGTCCATGCCGGCATCGATATCGGCGAGACGATGATAGGGATGCACCTTCGTCCGGTCGCGGTTCCGTTAAGACCGGCTATCCGCTCGATCGGGCAAGCCAGAGTCAATATGGCTATGACCCGCCCGAGACTGATCGGCGGAACGCGCGCCGTGTATTCGCTGCCGGATCAAAGCTCCGGCGATAGGAATAAAGACTTATCGACTACCTGTGAATAATGAAACATCCATTATATAACCCCTGGGAGGATTTACGACTATGTTGGAAAATTTGCGCAAGCAGGATCCGGAAATCGTTAATGCTATGAACTTGGAATTGAAACGCCAACGGGACAATATCGAACTGATCGCCTCGGAGAATATCGTAAGCGAAGCGGTGTTGGAAGCGATGGGCTCCGTTCTGACCAATAAATACGCGGAAGGCTATCCGGGCAAGCGTTATTACGGCGGTTGCGAGTACGTGGATATTCCCGAGCAAATCGCGCGCGATCGCGCTAAGCAATTGTTCGGTGCCGATCATGCCAACGTGCAGCCGCATTCCGGCGCTCAAGCTAACCTGGCCGTATACTTGGCCGTATTGAAACCTGGCGATACCGTCCTCGGTATGAATCTGGCTCACGGCGGTCACCTTACGCACGGTAACCCGGCGAACGCGTCCGGTTTGCTTTACAATTTCGTAGCTTACGGAGTAGACGATCAAACGTTCACGATCGATTACGACGAAGTCCGCAAAGCAGCGTTCAAGCACCGTCCTCGCTTGATAGTAGCCGGTGCTTCCGCCTATCCTCGCGCGATCGATTTCGAGAAAATGGGTCAAATCGCCAATGACGTAGGAGCGCTATTGATGGTAGACATGGCGCACATCGCCGGTCTCGTTGCCGGCGGAGAGCATCAAAGCCCCGTGCCGTATGCGCACTTCGTTACGACGACGACTCACAAAACCCTCCGTGGACCTCGCGGCGGCATGATTCTTTGCCGTCAGCCTTGGGCGGCGGCGATCGACAAAGCCGTATTCCCGGGAACGCAAGGCGGTCCGCTCATGCATATCATCGCCGCCAAGGCCGTAGCCCTTGGCGAAGCATTGGAGCCGTCTTTCAAAGAATACGCCCGCAACGTAGTCGTTAACGCCAAAGCTTTGGCCGAAGCTCTCATCTCCGAAGGGTTGAACCTCGTCTCGGGAGGCACGGACAACCATCTGATGCTTATCGACACCCGCAATCTGAACATTACGGGCAAAGTAGCCGAGCACGTTCTGGATTCCGTTGCGATTACCGTCAACAAGAACGCGATACCTTTCGATCCGACGAGCCCGTTCGTCACGAGCGGAATTCGCGTCGGAACGCCTGCGGTAACGACTCGCGGCATGGGGCCGGAAGCGATGAGAACGATCGCCAAAGTCATTGCGTTGACGCTGAAGAACCCGGAAGACGCGGCGACGCTCGAGAAAGCCCGCGGTCTAGTGGCGGAGTTGTCGGCTCAATATCCGCTTTACCCGGAACTGGCTTATTAATCGGAGCCGCCCAAAGAACGTTTAAAAACCCGGAAGCCTGGTCATACCCCCGTCAAGTAGACACGTAAAAAAAGCTAAGCAGCCAGCGCGTGCCGATACTCAATCGGTGCGCGTTGTTTAAGTTTGGCTTG
>NZ_QRDY01000008.1 GCF_003386205.1 Cohnella lupini | reverse complement strand
ACGTGGATTTGCAGACCCCGATACTAAAACCGTGTTTGAGAAGATGTACATTGAACGTTATGCCCGAGGGAATTCCCCCTCCACAAACTAACTAAGTTTCCCGCTGGATAATCCTACTACACATACTTCTTGACGCTACCAGCTGTAAGCTGAAAAGGGATGTTTTTCATTACTATTGATCTAACTTTGGTCTATTCCTTACTAAAATTCGTTCCATAGTGATGTTCTACATCCTACTTGGATTCCAAAATGGCTCATTAGCTCGAATAAGGATGTTTACCATTCTACTTGACTTGATTCACTCCTCCTTGGCGTCTCTCTAGACGATAGGTTTAAACTTAAGTAGCAGAAATGTTTGAATTCCCCCTCTTCGGAGCGACTTTGAGGCAAATAGCACCGCCAGGCGCGCTTATTTTCCTTTGTGGAGCGACTTTGAGGCAAATAGCACCGCCAGGCATGCTTATTTTTCTCAGGGAGCGACTTTGAGGCAAATAGCACCGCCAGGCACGCTTATTTCCCTTCGCGGAGCGACTTTGAGGCAAATAGCACCGCCAGGCACGCTTATTTCCCTTCGCGGAGCGACTTTGAGGCAAATAGCACCGCCAGGCACGCTTATTTCCCATAACGGACGCGGCAAGCGTCCATCTTCCAGCCAACGTTCAACAGAAACGTAATTCCGCCGAATGGTCGGACCTGGGTTCGAAACTTTCATTTACCAAAATGTTTCGAATTCGGAAAATTAGTTTAATAGACCATAAATCCCCCGAATAAGAGTAAGCGAGACGCCCGGACGATAATCGATTCTTAGGTGTTTCGCTCTATTTTTGCGCGCATAAACCTCTCTCCATTGTTCCATTTTCCAAATATCTAATAAAATTGGCGTTATTCTATTAAAATCCTTAATCTAGTATTGGAATTTAATAGGTTGTGGTCTATTATGTTGGTGTTAACATTCTTACCACTTGAGAGGATGATCTAGTGAATGAAAGAAAGCGCGCGCAAAAACAATCCCGTTCGCAAAATTGCCGTTTCGTCGTTGACGCTGGCTCTGCTGTCCATGCCGTTTAACGGCATGTTCGCCGCGGCCGCGGATCCCGGTTCCACCCTTAAGCTAAGAATCATGGAAACGACGGACATCCACACAAACCTGGTTCCCTACGATTACTACAAGGATGCGGCATCCGACACGGTCGGACTTGCGAGAACGGCCAGCCTGGTCAAAGCTGCGCGTACGGAATCGAAGAACGCTTTCCTCGTCGATAACGGAGATTTAATTCAAGGCACTCCTCTCGGTACTTATAAAGCATTGGTAGACCCTATTCAAGCGGGCGAGATCCACCCGGTATACAAAGCGATGAATCTGATGGGCTACGATGCAGCCACTCTAGGGAACCACGAGTTCAACTACGGCTTGGATTACTTCGATCAAGCCGCCAAAGGCGCCAATTTCCCCTATGTTAACGCTAACGTTTACGTGGACGACAAAGACGGTAATCCGGACAATGACGTCAACCGCTTCAAGCCCTACGAAATCATCTCGAAAAAAGCGATCGACGAGTCCGGCCAAGAGCAGACGCTTAAGATCGGCGTCATCGGATTCGCGCCTCCGCAGATCATTCAATGGGACAAATCTTGGTTGGAAGGCAAAGTTATCGCGAAGGACATTGCCGCAACCGCGGAGAAATTCATTCCGAAGATGAAAGCGGAAGGCGCGGACGTCATCATCGCGATGGCGCATACCGGCTTTAACGGAATGGCGCAAGCTAATACGGATGCGGAAGACGCGGTCTTGCTCCTGAGCAAAGTGCCCGGAATAGACGCTATCACCTTCTCCCACACCCACAAGGTGTTTCCGGCCGCGGACGAGAAGTCGCTCGACGCCCTTTTCAAAGACTCGACCGGTAAAGTATACGCCGGAGTCGACAATGCGAAAGGCACGATTAACGGCGTAGCGGCCGTTCAAGCCGGATACGGCGGAAGCAACCTCGGAATCATCGACCTGACGCTCGAAAAGCAAGATGGCAAATGGAAGGTCGCCGCTTCCCAATCGTCCACGAAGGCGATTTACGACGCGGTTGCCAAGAAGCCGCTCGCGGAAACCGACCAGACGGTCGTCGATGCCGTTAAAGAGGACTTCGACGACACGGTTAAATACGCGAACAACCCGATCGGTACGACGACCGCGCCGATCCATAGCTACTTCGCCTTGGTGCAGGACGATCCATCCGTCCAAATCGTTACGAATGCTCAGAAGGCTTACGTCGAGAACTACATTAAGCAAAATCTACCTCAATACAAGGATACTCCCGTTCTATCCGTAGGCGCCCCGTTCAAAGCCGGACGCAACGGTCCCGAGGAATTCACGGAAATCAAGACGGGTCCTCTCGCTATCAAGAGCGCGGGCGACCTATACTTGTACGACAACACTTTGAAAGCGATCTTGGTTAAGGGCTCGGTCGTCAAGGAATGGTTGGAAATGTCCGCGGGCAAATTCAACCGGATCGACCCGACCAAGCAAGAAGAGCAGCCGTTGCTCGATTCTTCGTTCCAGGTGTATAACTTCGATGTCATCGACGGCGTAACCTATCAAGTCGACGTCACGAAGCCGGCCAAATACAAGCCGGACGGAACGATCAACGACGCGTCCTCCAGCCGTATCATCAAGCTGAACTACGAGGGCAAGCCAGTCGATCCGAATCAAGACTTCATCGTCGTTACGAACAATTACCGCGCAAGCGGCGGCGGCAACTTCCCCGGGGTAAAAGGGAGCAAGTACGTGATCGATTCCCCGGACGAGAACCGCCAGATTCTCATGGATTACATTTCCGCGAGCAAAGAAGTGAATCCGTCGATCGACAACAATTGGTCGATCGCGCCGATCGCCGGCAAAGTGAACGTAACGTTTACTTCTTCTCCTAAAGCTGCGGAATACGCCGCATCGACGGACAATATTCGTTCCCTTAACAAGGTAGACGACAAGGGCTTCGGCATTTTCTCCCTCTCCCTTGACGCAAGCAAGAAGTTCGCGGATGTTCCTGCTACGCATTGGGCATTCGATGCCATTAACGACCTTGCCGCGAATCAGATCGTCACGGGCAAGACGGATACGGTGTTCGACCCGATATCGAACGTCACTCGGGCGGAATTCGCCACTCTGTTGGTCAAAGCTTTGAAGCTGACCGCAAAGAACAAACCGGCATTCCAAGACGTTCCGGCAACGGCTTGGTATGCGGACGCCGTAGCCGCGGCGAACGAGAACGGATTGGTCAGCGGGATCGCTCCGAGCTTATTCGCTCCGAACGATACGATTACCCGCGAGCAAATGGCGGTCATGGCCAGCAGCGCGCTGAAGCTTAAAGCCGGCAAAGCGATTCAAACCGATATCGATATGGAATACGCGGATAACTCCAGCATCAGCGATTGGGCCGCCGCGGGAGTAAGAGTAGCCGTAGCGCGGGGAGTCATGGGCGGACGCGGCGCGGGCAAGTTCGTTCCGAAGGCTCCGACGACGCGCGCGGAAGCCGCCAAGGTCATCCATACGCTGATCAGCAATGTCTCCGTGCAGTTGCTCGGCATCAACGACTTCCACGGGCAGCTCGACTATAAGAAAGAAGTGAAGGACGCGGCTACGGGCAAAGTCGTCTCCACTTTAGGCGGAGCCGATTACTTGGCGGCCTATCTCAAGCAACGCGAAGCCACGAACCCGAATACGCTGCTCGTTCACGCTGGCGACACCGTCGGAGCAAGCGCTCCGGTATCCGCGCTGCTCCAGGACGAGCCGACGATCGACTTTCTGAATCGCCTCGGATTCGATATCGGTACGCTGGGCAATCATGAATTCGACCAAGGAGCGACGGAAGCTCTTAGGCTCATAAACGGAGGGAAAAATCCGAAAACAGGCAACGATTTCGCCGGCGCTAACTTCCCTTACGTGGCGGCCAACGTCGTTGACGCGACCGGAAAGCCTCTGCTCGATGCTTACACGGTGTTGGAATCGGGAGGCGTCAAAATCGGGTTCATCGGACTCGTAACGAACATTACGCCGACCATCGTGAAGGCGGAAAGCATCAAAGGCATAACCTTTACGGATCAAGCGGCTGCCGTCAATAAAGCCGTGGAGGAATTGAAAGCCCAAGGCATCGAAACCATCGTCATCCTTGCCCACGACCCTTACGAAGGCAAGAGCGACGCGCCAACGGGAGAAGTCGTAGATCTGGCCAATAACGTGGACGATGAAGTAGACGTCATCTTCGCCGGACATAATCACGGCGGACTTAATCAGGTGATCGACGGAAAGCTGATCACGGAAGCCTTCTCTTATGGCACCGCGTTCTCCGACGTAGAGCTGGAGATAGATCGCGCGACGCATGACGTCGTATCCGCCAAAGCCGAGATCGTCGACGTGAAACGGGAAGGCATAACTCCCGATGCGGAAATTACTCAAATGATCAAAACTTACCAAGAACAGAACGCGCCCGTCATGAACGCCCCGGTAGGCAAGACCGACGAGGCGATTACCCGCACGGCGAACGCATCCGGAGAATCGGCGTTAGGCAACTTGATCGCCGACGGCATGCGCGATGCCATGGGAACGGATTTCGCCTTCATGAACTCCGGGGGCATTCGCAACGACTTGCCGCAAGGCAACATCACGTATGGCAGCATGTTCAGCGTTCAGCCTTTCGGCAACGTCCTCGTCAAGATGACGCTGACGGGAGCGCAAATGAAAGAGCTCTTGAACCAGCAATGGGGAGCTACCGGCACGAAAATCGGCCAAATCTCCGGCTTTACCTATAAGTACGACGATAGCAAGCCCGCCGGTCAGAAAATCGTCGAGATAAAGAAAGCCGACGGCACTGCCCTGGACGATGCGGCAAGCTACACCATCGTCGTCAATGACTTTATGGCAACGGGCGGCGACGGCTACACGATATTAACGAAAGGTACCAACCGTGCGGCGGGTGCCGTGGATCTCGACGCTACGATTACGTACGTCAAAACTAAGTTCGCTAACGGCTCGATCACGGCGAAAACCGAAGGACGTTTCACCAAAGTGAATTAATCCCACTAAGCCTTCTTGATAACCGATAAGAAGAGGCCGAGTCCAAAGCGATTGCTTTGGCTCGGCCTCTTGTTCTTATATATGCAACCGTTAGTCGGAGATCAGATAGGAACATTAAAGGACTTACGTCCATTAAACACTATTAGTTCCTTGTAGCCCACTTGAATGGCCGCTTCCCGGGCTTCGTCCAATAAACGGCCGATATCGTCGGGGAAGTGTGAATCGGAGGATAACGTAATCGAAACGCCATGCTCCGCGAGCACGGACAGAAACAGGGGACTCGGGCAAGCCTCGGCCACCGGATAGCGATAGGCCAGTCCGGTATTGATTTCCGTCGCGATCCCGCACAAGGTCAACTCTTCAGCCAAGCTCCGATAGTACGGCACCAACGCCTGCTCGTCTGCGGGACGAAAGCCGAACACCTTAAGATTGTCCGGGTGGGCAAGAATGTCGAACAAGCGCGACTTGCAAGCTTGGCGCAACAAGTCAAAATACTGACCATAAGCCGCCATATGATCCAATTCGGCGAACCGCGATTGCGTCTCCGGGTTGTCGAACCCCCATCCGTCCATGAAGTGAACCGACCCGATTACATAATCCCAGTCATGACCCGCAAGGATATTGCTTAATTCCTCTTCTCCTCCCTCGAAAAAGTCCGCCTCTATTCCGAGCAATAGATCGGGACGGGTTTTCTTGGCTTCCGTAACGAAATCGACGAATTCATCCAAGGAATATACGCACACGTGGTTTAACCATGCTTCTTGCAAACGGCCGATCGGGCTATTGTCCAGAAGCATATGCTTCTCGTAATAGCTTCGGCATTCCCGGAACCGGTACAAATGATCGACTACGCCGAATTGGCTTATTCCCCTCGAACGCCCCGTCGTCAAGTACCGATCCAGCCAGTCCTCGCTGAAGCAACCGTTCCATAACCGGTTATCCAATTGCCAGGATAATTGTTCCGCCCATTTCAGCGAGTTTCTCATCGCGTTATCAGAGTCTTCCGTCGTGGCAACCAGCGCTTGCATCGTTCGATTCAACCAATTAATGGAATAAGGTCCTTCCTCCAGATGAAAATGCAAATCAACCTTCATCGTCCATTTCCCCCCTCCAAGTTGATCTCATAGGCTCGATCGCCGGTAACCGAACCATCGCGGCGGATGGATCGATCCCTAAATATTCGCACATCAACGGAGCAAGCCATAACTGCGAAAGGGTTTCTTCCCCGTCCCATAACGAATTCAAGCGATCTCCGCAAACGTACAAAGGTACTTTTCTCTCTTCGGATGTCGTTCCTCCATGTTGGCCGTGCGCGTTCATGCCGTGGTCCGAAGTTACGATTACCTGATAATCTTCCGACAGCCACATCGGAATTAATAGGGCTAGAATGCTATCTGCGAGTCGGACGGAAGCCTCGTACTGCTTGCTCTCTCCGCCGAACTTATGTCCTGCGTCGTCTATGTTCATGGGATGGGCGTACAGAAAATGCGGGTCGTGCGTCTTCCGCAAGTGTTCCGCGTCCGAGAACAAATGAGTATCCGGATAATGGTCTTCGAAATAAAAGATTCCGTGTTGGATCGGTTTGTTCTCGTCATGCTGATGCCTGTCGGTAACCGGATTAAACGGCGCCGAATTGTATAACTCGCTGACCCAATGATAAGCCGCCGCAGCCGTCCTTAAGTTGGCCTTCGAAGCGAGGTGAAACACGCTTTGCTCCTTGCTTAGCTTGACGACGTGATTTCCCGTGATGCCGTTCGCATGCGCCGGCGTACCGGTTAGCAGCACTTCGTACAAAGGACGGGAGAGGCTTGGCAGCTCGGAGTTTACCGTATAACAAACCGCTTCCCCTTGCTCGACGAGATGCTCCATGTAACCCATGCAGCTGCGAGCCGTATCGTAACGGAGTCCGTCCAATACGACTACGATTAATTTACGAGATGCTTGCGTCATCGTTATCACGCCTTTCCTTTGGCTTCTATCCATTGGATATGATGGGATTTCAGAGCGGACAACCAATCCGTCGGCGGCGCGACATTGCTAACGATCGTATCCACTCCGCGAATCGGAACGATTTCGACGAAAGCCTCCTTGTCGAACTTCGAATCGTCGGCCAGCACGATCGTTTGCCCCGCCGCTTCCACCATCCTTCGAGACATCATCGTCTCGTTCAAGTCGAAATCGCTTATTCCCCGCTTGATGGACATTCCTCCAACCGATAGGAAAGCCTTGTCGACGCGAAATTGCGTCATAACCTGTTCGCCCGTCGCTCCCGACATCGATTGCTGCACGGGATTGAGCTCTCCGCCGATGACGATGATTTTGCCGGAGAACCTTCCTTCGTTCAAGGACTCCATCAAATGATAAGCTACCGCTATGGAGTTGGTTAGTATCGTTAGGCGCTCCTTCCCGGAGATCGCTTTAGCCAACTCTAGAGTCGTCGTCCCGACGTCGATGACGATCGTGTCGCCGGAAGCGATCAGCGCGGCCGCCCTTTGCCCGATGCGGGTCTTCTCCTCCGCCTTCTCCTTCTGCCGTTGCAAATACGGCGGCTCGTAATTGGCGCTTTTCGCCAAGACCGCCCCGCCGTATACCCGCTTGACAAGACCGTCTCCTTCCAGGAGAACGAGGTCGCGCCGAATCGTTTCGTCAGAGACGGCGCAACTCCGGGAGAGATCGGGAACCTTCACTTGTCCTTCCAACCTAAGCTGCTCCAAAATCATTCTTTTACGTTGTTCGGACGAAATGGACATTCCTTACGCTCCTTCCTTCTCTAGTCGCAGAAGCTGGGAAGGGTCCAGAGCTAGACGAACTTTGCCGTTCGCTTGCGCGGTCGGGGAACGTCCGTCGTTTAATCTGTCTATCGTGAGCCTAACGCCGGAAGCGTCGACGAAATACCGGATGACGTTGCCCAGAATGTTCACCGAGTCGACCGTACCTTCGACTATCCGCTTATCCGCCGACGGAACATCTCCGCCAACATTCATCCCCTCGCCTAACAGCCCTACCGATTCGGGACGCAGCGCGAAGCTTTCGGCCGTACCGATTCCATCTCCGAACAAGCGGTTTGCCTCGGCGCGGGTAAGCACGTTGTAGCTACCCATAAACCTGGCTACGAACTCGGTCCTCGGAGTCGAATATAACTGCTCGGGGGTTCCATCCTGCACGATATTCCCTTTGTTCATAATGCATATTCGATCGGACACCGTAAGCGCTTCTTCCTGGTCATGCGTAACGAAAACCGTAGTCATCTGCAGCCTCTTCTGGATTTCGCGGATTTCCGTTCTCAGGTTTTTGCGAATCTTGGCGTCCAAAGCGCTTAAAGGCTCGTCGAGCAGAAGAACCTTAGGCTGAACCGCCAAAGCTCTCGCCAGCGCTACCCGCTGCTGCTGACCGCCCGATAGATTCTGGGGATACACGTCCCGTTTGTCTTCGAGATCGATCAGCGCGAGCAATTCTTCGCTTCGGTTCGCCCTCTCTTTTTTCCCCGCGCCGCGCATCTTCAGGCCGTACTCTATATTTTCGGATACCGTTAGATTAGGAAAAAGCGCATAGGATTGGAACACCATGCCGACTTCCCGATTACGCGGGGCTAGATTCGTAAGGTCTTGCTGTCCCAACACGATTCTTCCGCCGTCAAGCTCCGTCAATCCGGCGATACATCTAAGCAACGTGCTCTTGCCGCAGCCCGAAGGTCCAAGCAAAGTAACGAGCTCGCCTTCACGGATCGAAAGATACACGTCGTTCAACACCGTCGAGTCCCCGAACTTTTTGCGAATGCCCTGCAATTCCAAATAGGATTTATTCATCCTTGCGTCCCTCCGTTCATCTTTCTACCCAACCTCATCAGTATCGTAGATAGGATCATGATAAATATGAAATACGAAATGGCGATTGCGCTTGCCAGATGCCCGCTTTCCGAGACCCGTTGATACAAATACACCTGAATCGTATGAATATGCCCTCCGACCAGCATATTCGTGACGACGAACTCGCCGAAGAGGACGGAAAAGGACAACAATGTCGAAATGATGACGCCCGGCCATATGTTAGGCAAAATAATCGTCACGAATGCCCGCGCCCGCTTTGCCCCCAGCATTTCGGCGGCATTGAGCAATTCGACGGCGGAGACGGTAAGAAGGCTGTTGCGGATCCCTTGATACATGTAAGGAAGCACGACGACGAAGTAGGCTCCGATCAGAATGTAAGCCGTTCCCGCGATGTCGATCGGACCCGAGGAATAGGTACGGATAAGTCCGACCGCCGCCACGACGCCGGGCACCGCGTAAGGCAATACGACGAGACCCTTCATGAACGATTCCAATTTGGGCAAGTAAACCGTGATCACGAATACGGCGGGCAACATGATGACGAGACTCAAAGCCACGCTGATCAAGCATAAATAGAACGACGTCCACAACGCCTCGAGAAACCGGAGATCCTGAAACATGTCCTTGAACCAATTCAAGGTCCAGCTTTCGGGAAGGATGGTGGTCTGCCAGTTGGTAGCTAGCGCGTATAACCCCGTAGCGACAAGCGGAAGCAATAAGTAGAGCATCAGCAGGAACAGCAGGGAACGGTGCGTCCAACCTACCTTGGGCTTCATATTCATCCGGCTTCCTCCTTAGCTCTGGCCCGCGCGCGCAGCGAACGTTCTTTAGACGAATTTGATTTGGGAGCGTAAGTCCCGGTAAAACGTTGGGAACGTTTGGTCATCTGATGATTGAGGAATACGGCCAGAAGCGTCGATACCGCAAGAATGACGGCTAACGCGCTGCCGACCTCGGGCTGGTTGACGACATCGCCCGCTACCAACGATCCGATCCGGATGGCAAGCAAATTGAAATTTCCTCCGACAAGAGCATATGCGGTAGCGTATGCGCCCATGGCATTGGCGAAGAGAATCCCTAACGTACCGAAGATCGACGGGGTCAGCATAGGCAATCCGACCGTTCTCCAGAATTGCCAAGGCCTTGCTCCGAGCAATGCGGCCGCTTCCTTCCACTGCTCGCGTATACCATAGAAGGACGGGTATAGCAGCAGCAATGCGAGCGGAACTTGGAAGTAAACGTACACGAGAACTAGCCCCGTCCAGCTATACAAATCAAAACCGGAGAATACGTTCCAGCCCCATTGCTTGAACAGCAGCGTGAAAACCCCATTGTTTCCAAGCAAGATGATATAGGCAAAGGCGAGAGGAACACCTGCGAAATTCGAAGTCATGTTGGAAATCATAAGCAGTCTGTCTCTGACGGAAGGCGTGAACCGAGTGATTGAATACGCGCACGCGAGCCCGACGATAATGGCTACTATGCTGGAATAAGCCGCGATTAGCAGGCTGTTCTTAATGGCTTTCAGGTAATAGGCGCTGTTGAAGATTTTCACGTAGTGGTCCATCGTAAACCCGAAGCCGTCGATCTTGCTAAAGCTTCCCGTAACCATGGACAGGATCGGCGCTAACTGGAATGCTAGCACCATGAACGCGAAGGGAACCAAGCCGAGCCACATCCAACGATTTCTGCGTTTCAAGCTATCCACTCTCCTAAGCCGGAATGAAACGGGCGCCTTCGGCACTTGGACGAAGGCGCACCATTAGAGGTTCAAAGAAAAGAATAGTTTAGCTCAAGTGGACGAGAACGCGTTCCTGCCACAATTGAGGAATGGTTTTAGCCGTTTCGTCCCATGCTTTATAGTCGCCTACCGGTTTAGCATTCGCGTATTCTTCGAGCGGCAGCAGCTTAGCCGCTACGTCGTCCGGAAGCTTCACGCTATCGCGAATCGGTCTGGCGTATCCTCTAGCAAGGTTGATCTGGCCGGCATCGCTTAAGATATATTCGCGCGTCAGCTTAGCCGCGTTCGGGTGAGGAGCGTATTTGTTGATGATCGTCGCGTAACCGCTAACGACGCTGCCTTCTTTCGGAACAGCTACCGCGTACTGCTCTTTGCCTAATTGATCGCTATAGTTAAGAGCATTAAAGTCCCACAGCAAGGTTACGTCGACTTCGCCCTTCTCGATATTGGCCACGGATGCTTCCACGTTGGAAATCCGGCCTTGCTTCGCCAGCTCCTCGAAGAATGCGATTCCCGGTTCGATGTTCGTTTCGTCGCCGCCGAAAGCGATCGCTGCAGCCAACACGGCCATTTGAGCTTGAGCCGCCTTAGTCACGTCTCCGACAACGATTTTATAATCGCCGTTTTTGAGGTCTTCCCAGCTTTTAGGAGCATTCGGAACAAGCTTCGTGTTCGTTAGGAAAGCGATCGTTCCTTGGTACCCGATAACCCAATGTCCATCGGCATCCTTCGCCCAAGCGGGGATTTCATCCCAGTAGGAAGTTTTGTAAGGCTGAGTTACGCCCTTCTCGATCGCAACCGGTCCGAAGGCAATACCCACGTCGCCGATGTCGGAGGTAGGCTTGTCCTTCTCCGCTTCGAATTTAGCGATTTCTTCCGCGCTCGACATATCCGTATCCGTGTGCGAGATTCCGTAGTTCTTCTGAATGTCCGCCCAAGTTCCTACCCAGTTTGCCCACGAATCAGGCATTCCGACGCTGACGACCGAACCTTCTTCCTTCGCCTTCGCTTCGATGTCAGTTAGCGACAATTCCGCCGCAGCCGGATCCGCTTCGTTATTCTTATTGTTATTTCCTCCACAAGCAGCAAGCATTACGACGAGTAAAGTAAGGATGAGCCCGACGGCCGATTGTTTACGCAACCCTTTTTTCATGATTTCTAATTCCTCCCAATGTGGCTTTTTGTGGTGTGTCTCTATATTCTTGTGTTTCCTACCCATCTCCAACTATAGTGGCGTACTATTTCCGACAGATTAACCTCGATAGTCCGTTTTGTAAAAAATAACGCAAATTGGATGAATAACATTAACTAAATTCATTCTTTTGTAAAAACCGGGGTTATAACGGAGGGGATGACACTCTTAGCAAAAGGCGTTCCAACGCAAAAAAGAGGCGAACCCGATACGATCTAGGGCTTGCCTCTTATGCATATTATTATAGCGAATTATTTCCGTCCGTAATCGGCTTTGATTTCTCCCCATTGCTTCGTTTGCCATTTCGCGACCTTGTTGGGATATGAGTTGGTCTTTAGCCATTGGACGGCGCGATCCACAAGATCCCAAATTTCCTTGGTCGACTCGTCTCTCGCAAGCGTCGAGGATACCGCTTTCTGCTTGACCCATTTCAACGCGTTGACGGAGTCGCTGTACACGGTCTTGTTGCTTCCGAGTTTCTGCAAGTACGCCAAGCCGTGGACGATCGCCAAGAACTCTCCGAGATTATTCGTCCCTTTGCGAATCGGCCCTACGGAGAAAATAACCTCGCCCGTCCGAGTGTCAACGCCTTTATACTCGACCGGACCCGGATTGCCGCTTGTTCCGACGTCTACGGAGATGCTATCGTAGTCGATCTCTTCCGTCGTTTCGATGCCGGTACTCCTAGGCTTGAAGCTGCTTCCGGCGCTAACTCCGGCCGCCTTGCCGCTTCCCCAGTGCTTCTTCCAGCCTTCCTTATAAGCAAGATCGGCGGCTGCTCTCGTTTCGTAAGACTTGAACTTCGCGTCGTCGAACTTATTGATCTGTTCCTGGCAAGCTGCCCAATCGGCGTATACGCCGGGTTTTCTGCCCACCCAGACGACGTAGAATTTCTGTTTCGCCATTTCTCTATGACCTCGTTTCGTTATTCGGCGGAAGGGATGCCGAAGCCGTATTCGGCGAATATTTCATGAGCGTCGTCGCTTTGCAGGAAAGCATAGAAGCTTTCGGCTTCCTTAGGATGTTTCGTCGCCTTCACGATTCCGAGCGGATATTCGATGGGACTATGGCTGTCTGAATCCATGATGAAAGCAATGCGCGACTTCTTGGATGTCATCGCATCCGTCTTGTACACGAATCCGGCATCCGCGTTGCCTGTTTCCACGTAAGTCAGAACCTGGCGCACGTCCTTCGCGTAAACGAACTTCGGCAGCAACCGATCCCAGACCTCGGCGCGCTCAAGCGACTCCTTCGCATAGCTTCCCGCGGGCACCGTATCCGGCTCTCCGATCGCCAGCTTGATGAATTCGGGCTCAGCTAGCCGACCGATGGAATCGATCGTATTCTTGCTATCGGTAGGAACGATCACGACAAGCTCATTGCGCAATAATCCAATTTGGTTAGCGGCGTCGACTAATTGATTATCAACTAGCGCCCTCATCTGCTTCGTTCCCGCGGATAGGAAAAGATCGGCTGGCGCTCCCTGTTCGATCTGTTGCTGCAGCGCGCCGGACGATCCGAAATTGTAGACGATATCGATATCCGGATGATCTTTCTCGTATCGCGATTCGATCTCATACAAGCTATCCGTTAGGCTGGCGGCTGCGGATACGAGAATTTCGGTACGCGATGACGACTCGGAATCGATCCTCCCGCATCCGATCGTTGTAATTAACAAGATGATGGCAATCGCGGCCGGGAGGTTCGTATTATCGATTAACTTCATAATATTTCCCCCGATATTAACAAGCGGTAACGATAATCGGTTTATTATTCGTAATAACGATCGTATGCTCATGCTGGGCGACTCGGCTGCGATCGGGCACGGCCAGCGTCCATCCGTCCGCTCGCTCCACGACGTAGGTAGCGCCCGTGGACAAAAACGGCTCGATCGTAATGACTTGTCCCGATTTTAACACTCTTCTATCCCGCGGCTCGTAATACGGGAGAATGTCCAAAGGTTCCTCATGCAACGATCTGCCAACACCGTGGCTGCACAAATCCTCGATGACGCGATAGCCGCCCTTCTTCGCCTCGCTCTGAATGATTCTTCCGACCTCGTTAAGCTTCACTCCCGCTTTCAGCCCGGAAATAACCTTCATCAACGTCGCGTAAGTGTACCGGCAAAGGGCATCCACTTCGGTTTTAACCGGCTCGATCTGAAATGACTCCCCCGCGTCCGCGTAAAATCCGTCAAGTTCGGCCGAAACGTCGATATTGACGAGATCTCCCGGCTGAATGACCCGATCTCCCGGAATCCCGTGCGCGACCTCTTCATTCACGCTAATGCACGTATGCGCCGGAAACCCGGCGTCTTTCATCGGAGCCGAGACGGCGCCGTACCGGGATAACATTCCTAGACCGATTTGATCCAATTGTCCCGTCGTCATTCCCGGTTCGATCGCGCCTTTCATTTCTTTGATCGTCAGGGCGACGATCTTTCCTATTTTCATTAATCGTTCGATATCTTGCTGGGATTGTATAGTCATGCGCGCTCCTTAACCAAGCTTATTTCTCATCTTCCACTTTACCCTAACCGTCCCTGTCGCGCCAATATGCAAGTAAACGGACTTCGTCGTCCATCACTTCGAGATTAGAGCATGCTCCGCTGTATGACTTGATCAAAAGTAGAATGGGAATCATCGCTATTGGAGTTATCAAGCGCACTTGCAATCAAAGTAGGATGTAGAACATCACTATTGATCAAATTTAGGAAAGGACTAGGTCAAACGGAGGCCAATAGGAATAAAAAACATCTTTATCCAGCTTCATTTTTGAACGAGCTTTAAAAATACATTGAAAAGCATCGTATTTGAGCCCCAAACTTATAAATTCATATACGAAAAAAATAACCCCCCCTTGCGGGGGTGGATTATTTTTTGGGAAGCGATTGCTTCTTCTCGTTGTAAGAATGACGAATTGGGCTGATGAACCGCCCTGGCGATCTGAATTTGTACCTCCATGCATCTCGCCAGCTGCGGCGGGCGTTACCCGGTTTGGACGTGTTACTCGATTAGAGCTTTCTCTCGTTCCCGGAAATAGGCAGCCGTCTGCATCACCATGCGATCGAGCGAAGCCTTGTCCGGTTTGCCGTACATCGCAGGATACGGGGATCCCCCCGGCCCAAGCGGCTCGGGCGTAACGTAACGGCCTTCGCGGTTAAAGCCTAGGAGGTATAAAGCCATGATAATCGTGTCCAAATCCATGGATCCATCGCCTAACGCTCCGCGGTTGCTATCGGCCAAGTGGAGATTGAGCAGTCGGTCGCCGGCCGCGAGCAAAGCTTCGCCGATATGCGACTCCTCGACCTGCATATGGTACACGTCGGCGTTAATGTGCTGAACGCCGGGATGATTCACGGAATTAATATAGGATAACGCGTCGCTAATCGTATGGACGTAGCTCGTCTCCGCGGAGCGTATCGGTTCGATCGCGGCCAAGACCTTGTGTTCGACGAATCGATCCGCGACAAGCCGCAATGTATCGACGCTGCGCTCGATTTCCGTATCGTCGTACTTGTCCGGCCGGCCGACGGCGCCGGGAACGACCAAGATGTAGGAGCCGCCGACGGCCGCGGTGAATTCGATCTCCCGCTTCAGGTAATCGATCGCAGCTTGGCGTTGAATCGCTTTATTGCTCGAAAGGTCGTTATCGACCGAGAACATCCCGCATATACCGGCGGTGCGAATGCCGTAAGAAGCAAGAATATCGATCGTTTCGGCCGGCTTGTACCCCAGATCGGGACCGTAATGATTTCCGTGGAGCTCGATATATTCGATCCCCGCTTTCTGCAGACGGACCGCGGTTTCTTCCAGCGGTTCCATGCCGAAGCCCCAATTGCTCCAAGATAGATTCAGGCGTTGCCGGCGCAGGGCTTGGGGATTAGTCTTCTTAAGATGCTCGAATGCCTCGCGGATTTTGACGTTTTTCGCTTCATAATTTTGCATGAGAGGATAACGCTCCTTTTCTTATTCGATGCGATCTCTTAAGACTTCGCCCTCACCAGCCGGTTTCCTTTTCCGCGTATCAAGAACGCATACGTCAACACCGCGCCAACATCGGTCGCAGCGATGATGATGCCCATCGGCATCGCGTTCGCGCTCCCCGCGATGCCGACGATCGGCGCCAGAATGCCTCCGAACAAGAAGGACATCAGGCCCAGAAGCGCCGCGGCGCTTCCTGCCGCTTGAGCCTGGTTGCTCATCGCTAAGGAGAAGCCCGTCGCGCTTACGACTCCGACGCTGGATACGACGAAGAAGAGCGGAACGAGGATCGCCGCCAACGAAGCGGAGATCGCGATCATGGACAGCAGCGTTACGCCGCCGGCGCACGCAAGGAGGAGTCCGATCAGGAACAACCTCTTCTCCCCGATCCGGCTTGCCAGCCTTCCCGTTACTTGACCGGCAACGATGATTCCGAATCCGTTAATGGCGAAGAACAAGCTGAACATCTGGGGCGATACCCCGTATATATTCTGAAGCGCGAAAGGCGAGCCCGCGATATAGGCGAACATCGCCGCGGTAACGAGCGCCTGGGCAAGCGCGTATCCCATGAAGGTTCGATCGCGGAAGAGCCTGCGAAAGGTGTTCAGCGTTTCGCGTATGCCGCCGGTCATTCGTTTGTCGGCCGCCAACGTTTCCGGCAATCCGAACAGCACGGCCAATAGCGTAAGCACGCCCCATCCGGCGAGCACTACGAATAACCCTTCCCAAGGAATCGCCTTCAGCAGCTGCCCGCCGAGGACGGGCGAGAAGATCGGCGCCGCTCCGTTTACTAGCATCAGCATGGCGAAGAACTTCGTCAGCTCCGGCCCCGAATACATATCGCGCACGACCGCGCGGGAGATGACGATGCCGGCCGAACCGGCCAGGCCCTGTATGAATCTTAATGCCACGAACGCTTCGATAGAAGGACTGAACGCGCAAAGAATGGAAGATACCGCGTAAAGCAATAATCCGATTAATAAGGGCAGCCGACGTCCGTGAAAATCGCTCAACGCGCCGGCGAATAACTGCCCGACCGACAAGCCGATCATGCAGGCGGTCAGGCTAAGCTGCGCGTAGGACGAGCTCGTGTTCATGTTGTCCGCTAGCTGGGGCAGCGCGGGCAAATATAAATCCAGCGACAACGGTCCGAACGCCGATAGAGAGCCTAATAGAACGACTAGCCATGCTAGATTCGCTTTCTTCGCTCCAATACCGTCCGCAGCCGTCTTTTCCCGATATCCGTTTATTTTCAACACCCGCTTCTCTCAAGCTCGATCCTATCTATTCTAAAGCCTTTATTCCCATCTATCAAACGCTGATATATAATTCCATTAACGACCTTAACCGATAGGAGACCGCTCATGGATATCATTCAGCTACCCACGCGTTTAATAGATGAAGATACGGATCAACCCCGCTACCAGTTCGACGAAGAAGCCCTTCAGGAACTGATGAACAGCATCGGGGAGCTCGGCTTGTTATCGCCTATTAAAGTTAGAACGACTCCTGACGGCCGATACAAAATCATCTACGGAAACCGCCGCTACAAAGCGTGCCGGACGCTCGGACTGCCGACGATCCCCTGTATCGTCTCCAATGTCACGGACGAAATGGAAATTTACTTGGAGCAAATCGCCGAAAACCTGACTCGTCAAGGCTTCTCTCCGATCGAGGAGGCCGAGGCGTTCAATAAGCTTCTTAACGATCCCAAATTCAGCAGCTCGATCAAGTACATGTCGGGAAAGCTCGGCAAGCCGGAATCGTATATCAAGAACAAGCTCGACTTGCTCAAGTTCAGCAGCTCGGTGCGCGTCCTGATCGTGTACGGTACGGAAATCCGGAAGGACAAGCTGACCGAGGACCAGTTAATGCCGCTTAAAGATCTGCCCATGGAATATCGCGACTCTCTCGCCTTGCTCATGGCAGCGGACGAAATGCCCGTTCCCGACGTAAAGCGCATTGCCAAGCTGTTTAAAGACAAGGAAATTTCCGAATCGACGAAAGGCAAGCTTCTGTTCAAGACGGGACCTCAGCTTCTCGAGACATGGTCGACGTTCGAGCATAATAAGAAGGAACGCGCCAAGAGCGCAGAGCCGAAAGAAGAACCCGGCAAGTCGCATGAGGAACCGGTTAGGGGCGCCAAACCCGAAAATAAGGAACGCGTATCGCGACCTGATTCTTCGTTCACCGGATTAGCGAGTCTAGCGCAAGCAACTTTGGTAATGGACGACTTGGAAGCAACCCCCGACTCGGATAACGACGAAGACAATGATCTTTACGGAGCTTCCAGCCATGCCGAACAGCCCTCCGAAAGCTTGATCGAGGGCATGATGAATCTATTGTTCGCCTCGTTGCCGGCGCCGATCTCGTTCACCCCAAGCGACTTGCCGGACTTGGCAGGCGTGGAAAGAGAACAATTCGTTCGTGACGTCGACTCGCTCATCGGCGATCTCGAGAAGCATCTGGCCGAGTGGAGAGCGGTAAAGGATCGAATGCAAGGTCCACGATGACGGTATGTGGCAGCTTATGCGAGCCCTTCAATAACGGCGATCATCTCCGCCTCGGTCATCGCGCCTAATTTCCTGTAAGCGATATATCCTTCTTTGTCCACGAAAATAGACACCGGGATAGGCTTGATATCGTATTTCAGGGCAACGCTCTTATCGGGATCCAGCAGCACCTTGAACGGATATCCGTGTTCCTCGATATAAGAACTCACTTTGTCCCTGTCTTCCCCCACGCTTAACGCCAATACGACCAAATCTCCGCCCTGATGCGCCTGATATATTTTCTCTATATCGGGCATTTCTTTTTTGCACCATTTGCACCAGGTCGCCCAGAAGTTGATATAGACTTTTTTACCTCTATAGTCGGATAACTTCACTTCGTTCCCGTCCAGATCCGTCAAAGTAAAGTCGATGGCCTGCTCCCTCGTATCGCTAACGTTAGCGACGATCTCCTCCTGTACGGCAATATCGCTGCCGTTAGCGTTCTGCGCTTGGACTACCTGCGAGCTCGGAAGGGCATCCGGACTGCTTATACTATGATTTCGGCTGACGTACACGGAAATCAGGATGAAGATCAGAACGGCTCCCCATAAGATCGAGTTTTTCTTCATGGTTAAGTCTCCCTTCTTGATGGATGTTCTACAAGTTAAATACTCCGGAGTATTGGCCGAGCTTCTCCAGCTTGTTCGTAAATACGAGGATTCCCATTACGATCATGATGATTCCGCTAACGACCGAAATAACGGGAAGATATTTCGAGATCTTCCTAAGATACTTCGATAAATTGTCCACCAATACCGCCGAGAGCAAGAACGGTACGGCAAACCCCAGCGAATAAGCGGTTAAGAGCCATACGCCCTTCTCGATCGTATCCATGCTTCCCGCGTAGATAAGAATGGTAGAAAGGATCGGTCCTATGCACGGCGTCCAACCGACGGCGAATGCCATTCCCAGCAATAGCGAGCCTACGTTTTTCCCCGAGGAGCCGCTCGGCAGAAATCTTTTTTCCGAATAGAGCCACTTGATTTTGAAGATGCCCGTCATATGAAGACCGAAAATCACGATAAGAACTCCGCCTACCTGCTGTATGATTCTTATATTGTCGGAGAATAGCTTGCTTAACGAACTCACGGACACTCCAAGCAGAACAAACACGATCGAGAATCCCGCAACGAAAAAAACAGCCTTCATCACCACTTTTATTTTCTCTCTGCGGGTATGAATTTCCGTTACCGAAGACCCTAACATATAGCTTAAATACGCCGGGATTAACGGCAGGACGCAGGGCGATAAGAAAGAGAGTAAACCTGCCGAAAACGCCAGTATGAAATCCAACTTGTAATCGGTTTCCGATTGATCTTCTATAGTCGCGGGAGTCTCCGACTTAGGTTCCTTGGATACAACGGGAGCCTCAGTTGACGTAGACGATGTCAGCTTCTCGACTTCCTTTTTCTTTTCCTGCGTTGCCGAAGAAGCGACCGCTTTCGGGGCGGCTTCCTTAATCGACGGGGCAGCCACTTTTTTGGACTGGGTTTCCGTTACCGGTGCAGTTACCTTTGCATTAGGAGAATGTTCCGGGCTGTTTGGGATGAACCGGCATCCGTTTGTTGAACTTCAGTCCCTGGAGTCGATTGAGTCGTTGCTTGAACATTCGCTTCGGCTTGCGATGAAACGACTTTCGGAGCCGCGATTTCCGCCGTCTCTTGCACGGTTACGCTCGGTCGATCATCGATGATTGCTTTCACTTCGGGAGCCGCTGAGCTTTCTTGCGGCGCGGCGGCAGCCTCTTTGGTCTGATTAGCAGATACGGCGGCAAAAGTTAAAATAGCGAATGCCAAAGAGCCGATGATTAAAGACAATGTTAGCTTAGATGCTTCCGGTTTTTTCATTTCTTAACACCCTCCCGATTGTTCCGGATAAAAAAAGAAGACCCAACGCGGCGCTATTACGCGCCCAACGTTGAATCTCTGGTTGTCCAGTAGATTGATCGTTCTCTATTTCCGATAATAACGATGCGAATCGTCCATTTTAGTGCTTAATATTATTCGATGTACAACCCTTTGTCAATAAATTTCCTATCGATTTTGTCGGAATTAATTCCGATGTCTCTACATATATATCACTAAAGCATTCACGATTATTTCAGCGTTTTTCTATAAATAACGGTTATTTATTTCCAAGATTTATGTTGACAATCTTAAATGTTATTTGTACATTGGAGTTTGTAATTCCTATCAAACTAGTGTGTTTAGGGGGTTTATATTTTGGACGACATCCAGAATAACTTATTGGTCGCAATCGAAACAAACTGGTACAGCTTCGTCACTTCGATTTTCGTTTTCGGCCTGCTGTATTACCTTGCCCGGAAACGCATCGGATTCGGCTCGCGGGTTCTAATCGGTCTTGGATTAGGAGTAGCCGTCGGGATCCTCTTTCAGAATTTGGATTTCGAAACGAAAGGCATTACGACATTCGGCAGTATCTACATTAGTTTGATCCGCATGTTGGTCGTTCCTCTCGTATTCGTGCTCGTATTGAACAGTATCGCTTCTTTAACAAGCTTGGATTACTTAAGGAAAATCGGCTTCAAGACCTTCGCTTGGTTCCTCGGAACGACCGGAATAGCCTCGATCATCGGGCTGTTGATCGCTTTGCTCTTCAATCCCGGCAGCGGCATCCAGCAGGCCGTCCCGGAAGGCTTCACCGCGCGGGAAATCCCTACATTCTCCGAGGTCATCCTGGATCTGATTCCCTCGAATCCTATCAGCGAAGCAGCCGAGGGCAAAGTCGTACCGGTACTTATATTCGCCATTTTCTTGGCCGTAGCCATTATCAAGATCGGTTCCAAGAACGCGGAATCGGTTAAGCCCGTCCGCGATCTCATTCAATCGCTCACGCAAATTCTTCACCAAGTGGTGAAATACGTGATTAGGTTAACTCCTTATGGCGTATTCGCGCTAATTGCCGGCATCACCGCGCGTTACGGTTGGGATACCCTGCAGGAGCTCGGAAGCGTAATCGTGACCTCCTACGTTGCGCTTATCATTCATTTCGTTCTTATATTCGGAGGACTGGTCCTGTTCGTAGCCAAAGTCAATCCGATTCGTTTCTTCCGCAAAATCTATCCGACCATCGCGGTTGCCTTTACGACCCGCAGCAGCTACGCAACGCTTCCTATTAATCTGGAAGTCATTACGAAGAGATTGCACGTCTCCCCTCGTATCGCGAGCTTCGTGGCTCCGCTCGGCGCATCCGTCAACTTTAACGGCTGCGGCGGCGTTTGGCCGGCGATCGTCGCGGTGTTCACCGCCGAAGTATTCGGCATTCACTTGTCGTTAACGGACTATATCATTCTAGTCGTCGTTAGCATTATCTCCTCCATCGGAGTCGCCGGCGTTCCCGGCCCGGCCGTCATCTCGACGACCGTCGTATTGACCGCTCTCGGATTACCGCTCGAAGGAATCGCGATCGTTGCCGGCGTCGAAGCGCTCATCGATATGGGACGCACCGCCGTTAACGCGACCGGAACGACCGTCACTTCCTTGCTGGTGGCGAATTCCGAAGGCGAATTCGACCGCGAGGCATTTAATCGCGACGAAGACGAAGAAATCGCTTTGACCGCCGTTTAAGGCGGTCAATCCTACTCGACCAATAAAGAAGCTCCGCAGTCATTTCGACTGACTGCGGAGCTTTTAATATGAAGCGGGCTCGCTTCGAAATCCGTATTTGGAACTCCACATCATTCTCGCCGTTCTGTCTTCCGACTAACCGGAGAGCGAATCCTGATATTCCTTGGGAGCCATGCCCACATGTTTCTTGAACAGTTTGTTGAAGTACATGGGATCGGGATAACCTACCAGCGAGCCGACTTCGTACATTTTCACATCCCGGTATTCCTCCAGAATCCGCCTAGCCTTGGAGATTCGCGCTTCCATCAGGTAATCGGTGATCGTCTTTCCCGTCTCCTTCTTGAACAGCTTGCTGAGATAGCTAGGATTCAAGTTGACTTTCTCCGATAACGCGAGCAAATCGAAGGACTCCTTCAGATCGGACTCCAGCAGTCGTATGACTTCTTCTACCGCGTGCTTCCGATGCCCTTTGGGAGCTTCGCCTTCGACTGCAGCTTCGGCTTTGTCCGCTAGCGCTCCGTCCCCCGATTCCCCGCCAAGCTCTTTCTTCTGGATTCTTACCAAGGTCGCCTGCAGCTCTTTGCGGTTCACCGGCTTGGATAGGTACTCGACGACGCCGTTGCGAATCGCATGCTTGGCATATTGAAATTCGCTGTACCCGCTGAGCAGGATCATGTGGATTTCCGGAGCTTCCTCGTTCACCTTCTCGATGAGCTTCATTCCGTCCATCATCGGCATCTTAATATCCGTGATCATGATTTTACAATCCTCGCCCGTCCACTCTCTTACCTTCTCCAGGGCTTGAATTCCGTTGCCGCATAACCCCTCGATCTCTATGCAAAGCCCCATCGACAGCACCATTGCGGCCAGTCCGTTGCGAATCCTTTCCTCGTCGTCCACGATCAGAAGTTTTATCATCATATGTTCTCTTCCTCCCCCTCTTTAACAGCGGGCAACGCAATCGTCACGATCGTCCCCGATCCGATCCGACTTTCTATTCGAAGCCCGAATTGCGGTCCGTAATGCAGCCGAATCCTCTCGTTAACGTTCTCGATTCCTATGCTGGAACGGTCGGAGGGCTCTCCATGGCTTTGGATCGTCGCCCGAATTCCCTTTAGCGTGTCCTCATCCATGCCTGAACCGTTATCCTCTATCATGAAGTACACATAACTCGAATCCTCTTCCGAAGTCATTCGGATCCGGCAATCGTCATCCTTCGTTTCGAAACCGTGCAGAATCGCGTTTTCTACGATCGGCTGGAACAAAAGCTTAATCATCCGATAGTGGACATGCCGCTCCCTTACCGTTACTTCGAGTTGGATGTCCTTCGAGAAGCGGTAATTTTGCAAGGTCACGTATTGCTCCAGATGTTCGATTTCCTTGTCGAACGTTACGGCTTCGGTGCCGCGGATAATTCCGTACCTGAGCAACTCCCCCAAATTGTAAGTCATGTCGGAGATTTCGTAATCTTGCTTCACTTCCGCTGTCATGCGGATCACTTCCAAGGTGTTATATATAAAATGGGGATTGATCTGGTGCTGCAATGACCTCAGCTCCGCTTCCCTCTTGCGGTTCTGCGTATGATATACTTCTTCGACCAAGTTTCGAATCCGCCGAATCATGCTATTGAATTGCTTTGCCAGAATGCCGAACTCGTCGGAATGCTTGACCGGGAACTGAACGTCGAGATTGTCCTTGTTCACTTGCTTCATCGTTCTCATCAGATCCCGCATCGGGCGCGTCAGCTTAAGCGTAAGCCAGATCGAGAGGAACAAGGCCGCTACGATCAGAAGCGCGACCAGCAGTAAGGTGACGTTGCGAGTCGATTTCGCTTCCTCCGTTAACCGGTCTATCGGAATAAGCACGATTTGCTTCCATCCCGTTACTTCCGACGTGGCGTACGTGCACAAGTAATTCCTGCCATCCAGCTTGTAATGAAATCTCCCTTCCGAACCTGAGGCTAGCCGGACGATCGGGTTATTGTCCAAGTTCGTCGATATCCAGCGTTGCTCGCTGTCGTAGATGACGGTGTTCCGATCATCGATCACGATCGTCTGCCCATGAGTCACTTGATCCAGTTCGCTCACCGCGTCCGCGATGACCCGAATGTTCGAATCGAAAATAATCATTCCGATCGATTCTAGCGTATTCGTGTTCTTCAGTTCACGCGCGACGGAGAAATAATAGCTACCCGACGTGGGAGAACTCAGCTTCTGAGTGCTTATGACGATAGACGAGCCGTTAGCCTTCTTCACTTCTTCTTGAAGCCGGGCGACTTGCTCGACGATATCATCGCGCATGCTATCTCCCTTGGTCGCGTAGTAGAAACTGCCGTATTTATCGAAAATATAGACTGCTTCCGTATCGTTCTTAAGACTGTTTAGCCCTTTGGTGAAATCCTGCAGCTTGCGGTTGTCGTCCAAGCTCTTGTCCGGCTTGGCCAAAGAAACTTGGATATCCTGCATGTAGATTTGGCTGCCAGTCACCCGCTTAATGTCGGATACGTATTGATCTACTCGCTGCAATATATTTTTGGATATCTGATTGACGTATACTACCGTATTGTTCTGTATCGAGCGAGTGTAGTTGGAATACGAGAAGAAGCTGATGAGCAGCAAGGGAACGGTAATAAGTATGATCAGCACGGCTATCAATTTCGTCGTGAGCGATAACTTAATGAACTTCATCCATAGATTCCGCGGCAATCCCGTTTCCTCCTTGATAACATGACTCTCGGTCCTTGAAGGATCGCAATAATCACCGTATCACACCCGTTTACGAGTTGAAAGCACTTTCAAGCACCGATGACGGAAATGGCCTTCCTGCCGTTAAGCTTGCGGACAGGAAAGCCGATTCGCCGATCTATTTAACCGCTCCGCTCGTAATGCCCGAGAAGATGTACCTCTGAAGAAATAAATACAAGAGTACCGTAGGCAGTAAAATAACGAGTATAGCCGCCGAAATTAATTGCCACTCCGCGCTATTGTTGCCGGTGAACTTCATTAGCGTCGTGGACACGACTCCGAGTCGTTGCGCGGGCATATACAAATACGGAGTGTACATGTCGTTATAGATGGAAATCGTCTTCAAGATGATCAGCGTCGATATGGCCGGCGTCAGCAACGGAACGATAATCCGGTAGAATATCCCGAACAGGCTTACTCCCTCGATCATCGCGCTCTCGTCCAATTCGTAAGGAATGTTGCGTATGAATTGCAGCAAAATATAGATTTGGATAACGTCTGCGCCTATATACAGCAGCACAGGGGCGAAGTGCGTGTTAAAGAGGCCTAAAGTGCGAATAATCGAAAAAACCGCGACTTGGGTCGTGATTGCGGGGATGACGACGGCTCCCGCGTACAGACCGAGAATCAGCTTGCGGCCTTTGAATTCGAAGCGCCCCAAAACGTAGGATACCATCGTTCCCAACAGAATGTTGCCGATCAGCGAAAGTCCGATCACGATGACCGTGTTCAGGAATGCCTCGTCCAAGTGCGCGCGTTCGAATACGAGCTTGAAATTCTCGAAATTCATAAACGATCTCGGCAAGGTAAAGATGTTGGTCGAGCCGTATTCCGCGCTTCCCTTGAACGAATTGATGAACAGGATGTACAACGGGAAAAAGACGATCAGGGACGCGAACAGCAACAGCGTATATTTGAACGATAGAGAGGCGGCGGAGGTTTTCATATCCGCTAATCCCCCTTTCCGAGAACAAGCATTCTTTGAACGGATACGACAACGACGACGATAAGCATCAGAATGACGCTCATGGCGGAGGCTAACCCGAAATTGCTGTAGTGGAACGCCGTTTCCACCACTTTCTGAACGTACGTGGCGCTTGCGTTAAGCGGTCCTCCCTGCGTCAATACGAACGGCAGGTCGAATACTTCCAATGCTCCGGTTACCGTTAAGAATAGATTGAGCTCGATGATTCTCCTCAATCCGGGTAACGTGATATATCTCAGAACTTGCCGGCCTTTGGCGCCGTCTATGCGCGCGGCCTCGAAGACGTCTTCCGGAAGCGACTGCAGCGCCCCCAAGTAAACGACCATATTAAAGCCCATGAACTTCCACGCGCTGATGAACGCCAGCACGAAATTAACGAGGACCGGCGTCCCCAGCCAGCTAACGGGCTCTACTCCGATGCGCTCTAATAGGAAGTTCAGCGAACCGTTATTCGTATCGAATACGTACCCGAACATGAAAGCTACGGCAACGCCGTTCATAATGTACGGCAGGAATAACGTCGTTCGGAATACGTTCCTCCCCTTCAGCTTACCGTTAAGAAGGACGGCGAACATGAACGCGACGACGTTCTGCACGATGCCGCCCGCGAAGTAAGCCATATTGTGCAGCAAGACGGAGAAAGTCTCGTTGTTGGCGAATATCGTCCGGTAATTGTCCCAACCTACCCATTGCTTTACGGGGCTATATCCATCCCAAGATGTGAAGCTCAAGTAAATCAATCTAGCCGCCGGATAATAGGTGAACGTCAACAGCAGCACGAGCGGAATCAGCATGAACGAGATAATCAGGCTTTTCTTCTGCAGGTTATAGCTCATAGTCAGCCCTCATCGATATTTGGATTCTGAATCGTCGAGAAGAGAAAGGGTAATCATGCCGACGCATGATTACCCGCTTCCCGAGTGGTATAAGGCTTATTTACCGAACGTTTATTTACCGAGAGCTTTCTTGGCTTCGTCCCACTTCTTGTTGTATTTGTCGAATACGCCGGCGATATCGGATACCGCGATTTCTTGCGCCATGTCGTTGAAATCGATCTGTCCTTTGTTCTGAATCTCCATCGCGTCGCTGTTGTCGGGCGCGATCTCCACGAAGTTCAAGCCCGGCGTTGCCAGGAAGTCGGACAACTGCTTCACTGTGGATTGTTTCGTCTTTATCGAAGGAATGAAGCCGGAGAAGTCGTCATGGCCGGACTCCTCGATCAACCATTTCACGAATGCCTTCGCCGTAGCCAGATTCTTGCTGTTCTTGCTCACCGCGTAGAAGTAATCCGGCGTCAACAGAGTAGTCAGCGTGCCGCTGTTATCGTAGGGGAACGGGAAGAAGCCTACGTCCTCGGATGCCGCGCCGTTCTCGATGACTTGCGGAATGACCCAGTTCGGCAGCAGGTACATCGCCATTCTACCGGAGGCTACATCTTTCTTGGATTGCTCCCAATTCGTGGAGTTAATGTCCTTCTCGGCATATCCTTTGTCGATGATCGTCTTCAGGATCGATAGCGATTTCGCCCATGCTCCTTCCGGCTCGAACGCTTTCTCTTGCTTCAGGCGGTCGTTCCAGAACTCCGGGTTGCCGGACATTGCGATGGCAACGTGTTGCCATCCGTATAACGGCCATTTGTCCTTGTAATTCGTGGCCATCGGTACGATTCCGGCGGTCTTAAGCTTCTCGCTTGCCGCATAGAACTCGTCTAAAGTTTTCGGAACCGCGGTAATGCCGGCTTTCTCGAAAGCTTTCTTGTTGTAGACGATACCCGTCGTGGAACCGCCGGATACCAAGCCGTATACTTTGCCGTTGAGCGACTTGTAGTCCTTGAACCGGATGACGTCGTTTAACCCCAGATCGTCCAATTCGGCGAAATAATCCGGAAGCTGCGCGTTCGGCATGTTCGGAATGAGAATAACGTCCGGCATTTCCGCCGTCGCCATGCGAAGCTTGATCGCCGACTCGTAATCCTTCAGCGCTTCGAACTCTACCTCGGCATTCGGGTATTTCGCGCGGAATGCCTCCGCGTACTCCTTGAACTTCGTATCGATCAAATCGGTGCGGTTCGTCGCGAATACGATCTTCCCGCTAATGTCCGTTCCCGCTCCCGCTTCGCTTGCCGTAGCCGAAGCCGTCTCGGTGACGACCGGCGCTTCCGAGCTAGCGGCTTGACTAGATGGCGTCGAGTTACCGTTATTGCCTTTGTTGTTTCCGCCGCATGCGGATATCGTAGCCGCGACGAGTACGATCATGATCGCAAGTGTCCAAATTCGTTTCATACTTCTGTTCCCCCAGTAGAATGAATGTTTTTGCGTAGCGCTTACATTTCTCATTATAAAGTTCCGATCGTTCGCCGATAATGGCGTCGATTTGTTTTTCATTGTACTGAATTTGCTTTTCCGCGCCATTTCGCATTTTCTTTACCATCGTTCCCTTCTTGTTCCCGGAACGGATAGGCGTTATGATGTGTGAATACTTTAACAGCCAGAGGTCGTTCACATCATGAGAATTAGAGATTGGGATCGCAACTTAAAAATTCGTTTAGCCGGGGAAGCCTCTTTCAACGTAATTCTGTGGGCTTTTTTCCCGTTCTTGTCCATCTACTTCGCGGAATCGTTCGGCAAGGGCTGGACCGGGATCCTACTTATGCTCTCGCAGGCTTTATCGGTTCTCGCCAACCTGTCCGGCGGTTACTGCGCCGACAGATTCGGGCGGAAGAAAATGATGGTCGTCGCGGCAATCGGACAAGCCGTCGGGTACGGGTTGTTCGCGCTCGCATCGTCGCCGTGGTTGTTCCAGCCGATCGTCGGATTCGCGGGATTCACCATCGCGAGCCTTTTCAGCTCCTTCTATTATCCGGCCAGCCAGGCGATGGTCGCGGATGTCGTTCCCGATCGCCATCGCGCCGGCGTTTTCGCCGTTTTCTATACCGCGGCGAATATCGCCGTCGTGATCGGCCCGTTGATCGGATCCGTACTGTTCCTGGACGATCCGTTCATCGTATTGGCCGCGGCATCGGCACTGTGCGTTCTGCTCGCTATCCTACTTGGACGGCTAATCCGGGAAACCCTTCCCATCGAGATTGCAGATCGAGTAAACGCGGATAAAGGCCGCCCTTGGTATCGATTTATTACGGAGCAGCTAAGGGATTATCGGGTTATCGCATCGGACAGAGTGTTTTTCCTCTTTATACTGGCAGGCGTTCTTCTGTCGCAAACGTTCATGCAACTGGATTTGTTATTTCCCGTTTTCTTGAAGGAAACCGTGCCTCTTACGACAGTACTCTCCTACGGAGATTGGAGCTGGCAGCTGACCGGAGAAAAGCTGTTCGGACTTATCGTATCGGAGAACGGGCTATTCGTCGCCCTCTTCACCGTTATCGTGACGAGATGGATGCTAGGCTTCCGGGACCGCATCGTTTTCATAGGCGGTGCCCTGTTCTACGCTCTCGGAATCGCCATATTCGGCCAGATGTCCACGTTCTGGGGCTTCACGCTGGCGATTGCGGTGTTCACGCTTGCCGAGCTGATGTCCGCGGGTCCGCAGCAGGCTTTTGTATCCCGGTTAGCGCCGGAGCATATGCGCGGCCAGTATTTTGCCGCCTCGAGCGTAAGGTTCACTCTGGGTAGAACCATTGCACCGCTGTCCATTCCGCTCAGCAGCTGGATCGGCTTCGAATGGACGTTCTGGATATTGACGGGCTTGTCGATCCTAGCCGCTTTCCTATACCATCTCATGTTTAATCGGTATGATCGGCAAGGTTAATAACGTTAACAGACGATGTCAGTCCATTTAGTCCGTCCGCACGCACGCGAAGGGCCGAGCAGGTATAACTCCCGCTCGGCCCTTTCTTTCCGACTATTCGTCCGTCAATAAATCCAACCAATCCGCTTCCTTCTGCGTTAATCCGACTTCCAAGCCCCGAAGGCTGGAGTGGAGCTCCGCTGGACTATTCGGTCCTATTATCGCGCAGGACGGGAACCGTTGCCTCAGCACGTAGCTTAACGCGATATGATTGGCATCGCATCCTTTGCTCTCCGCAAGCTGCCTTGCCCGGCGCAGCCGCTCCCAGTTCGCGTCGCTATAGTAGACGCGAACTGCTTCTTGATCCTCCAACCGATCCGGCGAGAACCTTCCGGTGAAGAACCCTCCGGCTTGCGACGACCAGGAAAGGAGCGGGAGCTGCGATGTCTCATGCCAAGACACGTAGTCCGCGTCCGCAGAGATACATCCTGCCCAGCGGGGCTCGTTCGGCTTAGCCAAGCTTAGATTCGGACTATTGCAGGCGAAACCGGTCAGTCCGCTTGAAGAGGCGTAAGCATTGGCTTCTTCCAACCTGGCGGTCGTCCAGTTCGATACCCCGAGCGCGCGGCAGCGTTTGGATTCGAGCAGCCGTTCGAGCGATTCGAGGATGTACCCGACGGACACTGACGGATCATCCCTGTGCAGCATGTAGATGTCCACATAGTCCGTCTGCAAACGTTCGAGCGATTCCTCCAGATCCCGTTCCATCGCTTGGTTCGTCATCCGGGGTCCATTCTCGTCCGGATGACCTCCTTTCCCGATCAAGATCAACGAGGAGCGATGGTTACCCTCTCTCATCCATCGACCGAGCGCTCTCTTGCCCGCCGCCCCGTAGACGTGAGCCGTGTCGATCGTATTCCCGCCCGCCTCGATGTAAGCATCGAGCAGCTCGTTCGCATGCTCCATGCGGTCTTCGTGAAGCATCATCGATCCCATAATAAGACGGGATATCGGCGTTTCGATACCTTCTATGCGAATGGAGCTCATCGTCGATCGCGTCATTTAATTACGCCCCTTTTCCTTTTAAATAAGAGTAATTCTCGCTTTTTCTAAAGCCGAGCGGTAGCACGCGTCCAGCACCTTCATATTCGACACGGCGTCGGACGGCGCGAAGCGTTGCGGTTGTCCGTTCCGGACGGCGCGGGCGAAGTCGTCGACCTGAAGAGCGTAAGCGTTAACGCCGACCGATTGCTCCGTTCGCCTTCCGTTCTGCCCGTTAACGATAAAGTCCGCATTATCCTTCCCGGTCAAGAAGGCATTAGGAATATCGATCGTTCCGTCTGCACCGACGATTTCGAAATTCTGTCGGAAGGACGCCCACATGCCGCAGTCGAAGGTCAATGAAACACCTCCGGGGAATTCCGCGAGCCCGGACGCCATCATATCGACGTTGTCGTGCTCCTCGGAGAACTGGGCGTGAACGGTGACCGCTTCCGGCTCGGAGCCGAGCAGCAGCCTTGCCGCGCTAAGCGGATAACAACCCACGTCGTACAAGCTTCCTCCGCCCCAATCGGCGCGATAACGAATATTGTTCTTATCTCCCGCGTTATTGAATGAGAATGCGCCTCGAAGCGCTCTAACCCGACCGATCTCTCCCGAATCGACGATCTTCCGGATTTGCTCCCAGCGGGGATGATGCCGGTACATGAACGCTTCCGCAAGATGTACCCCCGCATCCGCGCACGCTTCCGCCATCTCCAACGACTCCTTCGCCGTCAAAGCCAACGGTTTCTCACACAATATATGTTTGCCAGCCGCGGCGGCACGAATCGTCCATTCCCGATGCAAGTGGTTGGGAAGCGGAATGTATACGGCGTCGATACGCGAATCCGCGAGCAGTTCCTCGTAGCTTCCGTAAGCTGTAGCGCCCTCGTAATTAGCTACGATTTCTTCCGCCTTCCGCTTATCGCGGCTGGCCACCGCCGCGATTACGCTTGTTTCCGATTCCCTAATCGCAGGCATGACGGCGTGAACCGCGATATTCGCGCCGCCGATAATCCCCCAACGAAGCTTGTCTCCCATACTCAACCTCTTCTCATAATAGATCAATATTGTTATTATAGAATCGTTACTATACAGCTGTATATACAATCATATTGCTCTAATATAATAATATTGCGATAAGGGTGAAGAGTCATGAAATTACATTTAACGCTCCCTTCCATGGATTCCAATCCCTATCTCGTCTTTCCGGAATCCGTCGGGAGATACAACGAGATGCCGGATCATCGCACGGAACGGCAATCGGATTTCCCCTACTTCAATTTTCATTACGTCGCATCCGGGCAGGGCTTCGTCGAGGTCGAGGGACAATGGCAACTCGTGCAGCCGGGAGATGCTTTCTTCTATTTCCCTCATCAATCCCAACAGTACCGCTCCAGCGAGGAAAATCCTTGGGATGTTTACTGGATGCATTTTTACGGAGATCGAATTTCCGAGCACTTGACTGAGCTAGGTTTTCGACGATCCGTCGTATGGTCTACCAACCGCAACGAGGGCTTGAAGCAAAGGATGGGGAACCTCATACAGGAAATCGATAACCACAAACTTCTGAGGCCTTCAACCCTCTCCATGCTCACTTACGGAGTCATCGCCGAGTTCATGGCGCAAGCCGTCCCGCATCGATCCAGCCGCAACCAAGAGACTCTGCGGGAAATTACTGATCTGCTTCCCGCTATGCAGGATGCGGCTAGCAAGCCTTTCTCGTTGGACGTTTGGGCGGCTAAAGCGGGAATCAGCACCTACTACTTCTGTAAAATGTTCCGCAAAGCCACTCAACTATCGCCGATGGACTTCATTACGCTGTGTCGCATCCGGCTAGCGAAACAACTGCTGCTGGACGACCCTGCCAGCTCCGTTGAATTCGTGGCGCAGACCTGCGGCTACGATAGCGTCAGCTACTTCATCAAGCGTTTTAAAGACAAGGAAGGCGTGACTCCGACGGTTTACCGCCGGCTTCACGCCTAAGAATGCTTATTCGATACTATACCATCACTCTGATTGCCCGGAAGCTCCCGCTTACTTCCTTCAGCTCTTCTTCAAGGGCTCTACCTCGAGTCGGCTTATGACTAAATGCCGTTCTTCTCCCACACGTCCGCGTATTCCTTGTTCCGTTTGAATTGAACGAGAGCGTACGAGCAAGCCGGGATGATTTTCTTGCCTTCGGCTCTCGCTTCCTCGACGACGAGGTCGAGGAGCTTCCTCGCGATATTGCCTCCGCGATATCTCGGATCCAGATAAGTATGGTCGATGACCCATGTTCCCACGTCTACGAGCTTATAGGTGATCTCTCCCACCTGGCCGCTGACCCCAAGCACGATGAAGCCGGTGCCCTGCTTGCGTATATCAACGGCCATTTCCGCTTGCTCCCTTGCCCGCGTCGTCTCTTCCGCTTCTCCTAATTCGTTCCGTTCGGTTTCTCCCATATCCTGAACCCTCCTTTTATACTTCATTACCCAATGCGGAGGGGATTCAACGCTCGAGAATTTCGTTAATTCGTCTCATGGGATATCCCGTAAACTGTACGACGTCCATGATCGTGGCTCCAGGGTTCGACTTGATATAGTTTTTTACGATTTGCGCTTCGGCGACATAAATTTGCTGGCATTCCTTGCACAGGGTATCCGGTCTCTGGACTTGAAGCTTGCCGCACCTTCCGCAATTGACTAATTCCATCTCCACCCACCCTGTCGTTAGAATTCCTAGTCAAGAAATGAACGTATTTATTGATAGTTGTATCATAAGTTTACCCGATCCGCCATCGATTGGGGGAAAATAATCCCATAATAGTCTTAGGTCCTCGTATTCAGACTTAGCCGAATTAAAATGCAAAAGTCCCTATAACCATGATGGTCATAGGGACTTCGGTCTATTTTCCGTCCTTAATCGATGAGCTTCGCTTTAACAAGCAACCGCCTAACGATGACGGCCGTTTCTGCCCTTGAGATCGCGCTCTTCGGTCTCAGCTTCAGATTATTTCCTTTGAACAGTCCGTTTCGAACCGTTATCGCGATTGCTTCATTCGCCCACTCGTTAATCGATGCTATATCCGCATATGAAGCAAGAGCTATATTCGCATCGGATTCGCTTATATCCGTTTCTAGATCGACCAGTTTCATAGCCCTGGCAAGCATCACCGCCGCCTCTTCCCGCGTAAGAGTCTGCGTCGGCCGGAAAGTTCCGTCTTCATATCCGAAAACAAGTCCCAGTTCCATACCTTTCGCTAAGTAACCGCTATACCGATCGACGTTGTTCACATCCGCGAAATGCGTGAGCTCGGATTTGCCCGGCAAGCCTAACGCCATTATTAACGTGGCGACGAATTCCGCCCTCGTAACGGCTTCGGACGGATCGAACCGAGCTGCTTCCGTTCCGTTCACGATCAAACGCGAGGCCAAGTCGTTCGCTTCTGCCTGCGCCCAATGGCCTTCAACGTCCGCAAACGCGACCGGATTCCATATTAATGCATACTTGCTGTTCGTCATGCTGTTAATAACGGCAACGGCCTTGCCATCCCGAACAGCGAACGAGGTCGGAACGTGCCGTGACGATCCGTCCGCTTCCACCACGACCGCCGTCGTGATCCGCCGCGGGTCAACGCCTTCGGGGATCGGAATCGTCCGCTCGACGAAAGCGCCGAACTCGTTAAGCTGCAAGCTTTGGTCTTTGTAAGAAACAACGATCGCGAACTCGACCGGCGGAACGACGATCGTTAACCCGGTCGCTTCAGCCGTTTCTTCACGAGAGATTACGATGCTCACGGAGATGTCGGCCAGAGGGACTCGTTCGCCAAACCTCTCGGCGATCTTCTCCATCCGAATTTGTCCGGCGGGAATCTTGTAGCTTCCGGAGCGAGTCGTTACTTCGATTAGACCTTCTTTATCTTCCAATGCTTTAATCGAATCTCCAGCAAACTCCACGATAACTTTTGCCGCGTAGGAAGTCGTCATGGAAATTTCGATGGACGGATTATCGCCTTCTTTGCCGAGCTGTTCTTTGAATGCTCCGTTATCCATTCTTACCCTTAATACGCTTCGGCCGTTTTCCGCCGAGGACGATTCGGTCGCCAGCTTCCCTGTCGACTGACCGCCGATCGTTATTCGGGTTATGGGTTCAGGAATCGGTTCGTCATCGTCGTCTTGCTCGTTGTTATTTTCGGGAGGAGCATCGCGGGTTACCGTTAGTCGGTAAGTCTGCATCGTGCCATCCTGCGCGGTTACTCCCAACTCGATTAAGTTGAGCCCGACCTTCATAGGAAGGCTGTCGCTAACGATGCCATTCCCTATGTTCACCGGTCCGAATCGGAGTACGTTAGAACTGTCGTATACGCTCGCGACGACGCTGGCTTGACTCTCGTAAGTCGTCGCGGCGACGGAAACCGACGATATTGCATAAGCCACGCCGGCGGAATATGCCGTTGTATCGCGCGAGAAGTCAGGCCCTATCGCTATCGGAATGCCGCCGGCGGTACGTAAATCAAGACCGCTTAACGATGCATCCCGACTCGGAATAGGAGGATCGGTGGGATCGGTGGGATCGGTCGGATCTGTTGGATCGGTTGGATCCGTGGGATCGGTGGGATCTGTTGGATCGGTCGGATCCGTTGGATCTGTGGGATCCGAATCCGGAACCCAATGCGCGTACAAGATGACATCGTGAGCCGGCATAAAGAACGTATCTCCTACCGCGTATGCCGTTCCGGTTCCGTCCGCGTTGGCGTTCCACCCCTTGAAAATGAATCCCGTTTTCTTCATATGGTCCGAATTCGCTAGCACTTCGACGCTCTCGTCTACCCAATAGGCAAAGTCGTCCACGGGTACGCTCCCGGAGCTGCTCCCGTTCCCGTCATAAGTCACGAGGTAGGACGGCACGTCAAGAGTCTTCACGGATTTGACCGCATACGCGCTTTTCAAGCCCGACTTGTCCTTCACGATAACGCCGAAATAATACGTTACGCCTCCGAACAGCCCCGTTACTTCCTTCGTATCTATGTCCTCCTCGTACGCGCCGATCGGAATCCCCCGGAGTTCAATATCGTTAACCGTGCCCGCGTTGGCTCTACCGATCCGATAGACCAAATATTGCAACTCGCTCGGCGAGGTTAAATTGTCGGTCGCTTTCGCCCAATTCAAGGTTAATCCCGTTTCCGTTATATCGGAAGCCGTTACGGGGTCCGCGCTAGGAACCGGAACGGTTAAATCCAATACGGCCGCATTCTGCACGGGAACCAAGCGCGAGGTCGCCGTCCTGTCACCCAATTCTCCGCTGCTGTTCAGTCCCCAGCCCCATACTTTTCCATCGTCGCTCACCGCCATCCCGAAAAATCCGCCCGCGGAAACGCCTTTTATTCGCGAGAGACCCGACACTTGCACGGGAGAGTTCCTTTGCGTAGAAGTACCGTCTCCCAACTGAGAATAATTGTTTAATCCCCATCCCCACACCGTTCCGTCGTCTTTCAACGCAATGCTGCTGTTGGCTCCCCCAGCGATAGTGGAAACTCCGCTTAGTCCGGATACTTGCACGGGAATGTACCGCGTAACGGCGGTTCCGTCTCCAAGGGCTCCCCATTGATTGTATCCCCAACTCCACACCGTTCCGTCGTTCATCACGGCTAAACTATGATCGTTACCGGCGGAAATCGCCTTAACTTCACCAATATCGACTTGATAAGGAATGGAACGGGAAACCGTCGTACCGTCCCCCAACTCCCCTTTACCGTTATAACCCCATGCCCACAACGTTCCGTCCGCTTTAAGAGCCAGGCTGTGCCATCCTCCGGCGGCAATCGCGATCACGTCCGTCAATCCGGTTACTTGCACGGGCGAAGTCCGCCCAGTCGTCGTCCCGTCGCCAAGCTCTCCGCTGTCGTTCGTTCCCCATGCCCACACGTTGCCGTCTTCGTCCAATGCAAGGACATGGTAACCGACTCCCCCCGAGACCGCTTTGATTCCGGATAACCCGGGCACTTGCGCGGGTATGTTCCTATCCGTCAGCGTCCCGTCGCCCAGCTGCCCGTTTTCATTCATCCCCCATGCCCATAAAGTGCCGTCGGTTTTGATCGCATAGCTGCTGCGAACGCCGGTCGCAACGGCTTCGACGTTGCTAAGGCCAACGGCTTTTACCGGCGCGTTCCTTCCGCTATTCGTTCCGTCGCCTAATTGCCCCTTCGTATTCTGACCCCAAGACCAGACGTTTCCATCCGTTGTCAGGGAAAGGGTATGGTAATATCCCGATGCGATCCGAGGCTCGACTACGATATCGGCGGCTTCCGCCGTTTTCTCCCGGGCAAAAGGGATCATCCCTATTAACACCAATATACTAAGAGCTATCCTATACACTCGCTTCATCCGTTTCATTTTCGTTTCCCTCCGAGAATCTGTCGTTCAATCGTTGAGCCTCCGTTCATTCTATAAATTAAAAAGTTATTTTTCGATTTACTAAAGTTAACTATTTTCAACTTTCTTTGCTTTTTAACGACAAAAAACCACCAGGTCCCCCTGATGGTCGTCGTTATTTATGGATTACCGTTTACTCATGTAGCTTCATAAGGTGATTCCCATATAACATGAACAGCGACAGCACGGCCGCCAAGGCCAAGTAAGCCGCCAACACCTTCCACTTCAAGGATGAAGATGCGACGTAGTAGGCCCTATTATGTTGTAGTTCCTCCTCCAGTTGCCCGATTCTTTCATCCGCAGCCTGCTCAGCGGCAACGAGCAATCTGGACGGGATCGGCTTGGAAGGATCGGCATCCTCGTACTCCACGGGCTGATGCTCCCATTCCTGCAGCAGATTAAGGGTCAGATTCGCATAGTGCCTATCCATGGTCTCTTTATCGCGGGCAATCCGTTCTTCCTCATGCAGGAAAGGCAGCAATCGTTTGCGTTTGCCCGACTCCTCTTTCTTGGTTGCGCCTACGTCAGCCAGCAGCGTTTGTTTCAAATTCCACGTGCTCGTTAACGCAGGCCAACGGCGAATCTCCGTCCGGTATTCGACCAGCTTCTGCTTCTCGTAGGAAAGCACCGCATTCCTGCTGTCTTCCTTCGCCCTGTTCCACCAAGTGAAAAGACCGATGATGATAATGAGAAAAAGTATAGGGCTCGGGGATATTGCGACGATAATGCCAAGAAGGATCAACCCGGCCAGCCATATTTTCGTAGACAATACCGATACGATCCGACCTCCATCTAGAGGAGACACGGGTATCATGTTAAACAAGTTAAGCAGAGCGCCAGTAAAAATGACGACGGCCCAGAACGGGTCTTCGGTCATCCAATACAACGCGACGGCAGGAAGGAAAGAGATTAATCCGGCCAAAGGTCCGCCATACGCGAGATAAGCCTCGGTTGCCGCGTCGCGCGGACGCTCCTTCAGCGATACGAGCGCTCCCACGAACGGGATGAAGAACGCCGGCGAAGTCGGAATGCCTTTGCGCTTAGCCGCGACAAGATGTCCCATCTCATGCACGAATATCAAATAAATGATGGCAACGCCGAATTTCCAGCCGTAGATGGCCGCGTATGCCCCCAAGCTTATCATCATCGAAATGAATGTGCCGCCGAATTTGGTCCATTTCAGCAACGCCAAAGCCCACTTAAACTTCGCTAACAGAAAGATTCCGATCCCTACCCACAACGACCGGCCGCGAGAATTATTCACCTGGAACTTCCTTTCCTTATAATCCGTAATGATACCCTGATGTACAGTATCTCATTAAATACGAATTTGGATAAGAGCTGGTTTCGTTGCCTCGCGATTTGACTTATGTTACCATAGGATTACTTAAAGGAAACGGAGGGGTTACGTGTGATAGACTACATCCGAGTTAGATCCTTGCGCGGCTAATTGAATAGCGCTTAAGGCTCTGCCTGTGTGCAGAGGACTCGGGATTGGTCTGTCCTATGAACCCTATATCGGAGATGGAAACGCGAATAAAGCTTGGAGTGGATGCCGAACGACGGCCGGAATACATGCGTCGTTCGGTTCCGGGCTTTCTATGCGTCTACTCTCCTTAGGAATAGGCATGATCGGCAAGCGTCAACGCATGGCGTTCGCTTGCGCTTCTTTCTGGATTCCTCTAACGTCATACGACCGCACAGGCAGAGCGCTGCCTGTGTTTTTTTACGGTTCGGACATAGAGAGAGGATGAATAGTATGGAACGAAATAGAGAAAAAGGGATTATCGTGGGCGTACGTTTGAACAACCGCGACCATTTTGAAAGCGCCATGGAGGAGCTCGGCAGTCTGGCCGACGCTTGCGACATCGAAGTCGTCGGAGAGCTTACGCAAAAGGCGGAACGAATCCATTCTTCGCTTTATATGGGAAAGGGCAAGATCCAAGAACTTAAGTCGTTAATGGAGGCAACCGGCGCGGACGTCGCCATCTTCAACGACGAGCTCTCTCCCTCCCAGATTCGCAATCTGGAGAAGGAGCTGGATTGTCGGGTCATCGACCGGACGATTCTGATTCTGGACATCTTCTCCGGCAGAGCTCAAACCACGGAAGCCAAGCTCCAAGTCGAGGTGGCGCGGCTGCAATACATGTTGCCTCGCTTGTCCGGATTAAGAGAATCCCTCGGACGCCAAGGCGGAGGAGGCGGGTCCGGACTCAAGAACAGGGGCTCCGGCGAAACGAAACTGGAGTTGGATCGTCGCCGGATCGAAGATCGAATAACCGCATTGCAAGCGGACTTGGAGAAGCTCGTCTCCCGGCGTCATATCCAGCGGAAACAGCGCCGCAAGAACGAAGTTCCGGTTGTCTGCTTGGTCGGGTACACGAACACCGGGAAATCGAGCCTCATGAATGCACTCGTGCGCAAGTTCAATCCCGGCTCCGACAAAGAAGTACTCGCCAAGGACATGCTCTTCGCCACGCTAGAGACTTCTGTACGCAGCATAGAGTTGCCGGATCGCCGGTCTTTCCTTTTAACCGATACGGTGGGATTCGTCAGTCAGCTGCCGCATCATTTGATCAAGGCGTTCCGTTCCACGCTTGAAGAAGTAACCGAGTCGGACCTTTTACTTCACGTCGTGGACTGCTCGGATCCGGAGTACGAGCGTAGAATCGAAGTCACGAACGAGACCTTGCGCGATCTCGGCGCCGACGAAATTCCGACCTTGTTCGTGTACAACAAAGCGGATTTGGCTACGAACCAGGATTATCCTAGGGTAGAGGACGGTAACATATACTTGTCCGCTGGAAAAGGAATCGGGATGGATGAGCTGGTGCGGCTCATTAGCGAACGAGTCTTCACGGACTACAAAGACTACGAGATTCTAGTTCCCTTCGAACACGGGAAGCTAGTGTCCTTCTTTAACGAGCATGCTCATGTTCATCGGATCAGCCATGAGGAAGATGGCACGAGATTGTCGATGACCTGCAGGGAAGCCGATTACGAGAAGTATCGCGACGTATTTATATCCATCGGTTAAGCCGGTTGGCGAATGGCCCGGCGTAGCCGGGTTATTTTGCTTTAAACATACTTCTCATAGATCGAGATCCTTGATAGCGCCATGGTTGAGCACGTAAACAGGATCCCGGAAGACGTCGTATTCCAATGCATCCTCATCCAATGACACCAACTCGCCCGACTGATCGAAAATAATGGAGGCTTTGGTCGAGCTTAACCTTTGCGTACATTTGCTTATTCCTCCAATGGACAACAGAAAAACACCGCGCGAGCAGAATTAATTCTTCTGCAAGCACGGTGCTTCCGCGTCTTTTTATTTGAAAATAACAATCGCCAATCACGCTCACCTGCGCTGAAGAGTAAGATGCCAGCTGTCGGAACGGCTTAACGAACGGGCGTTCTTTGCCTTATTAACCGCGCTGACGAGCAGGAAAATACGAACCGTCGAGCCCGTATTGTTACGAAAAAGCACTTTGTTCGGCGTTAATTCTCCTCCCCCTCCTCCGGCAGTAAACTTACCGGGGGACGGTTCGGCCTGTATTTTGATTGCGAATGCTTCGTTGTTAAAAAGAAAGTTAACGTCCTTAAGGATAAGCCGCATCCCGTCCGCGACCTCCAAAATGATTTGCTGCAATAGAACGGTTCTGCCTGGAGCGACCGGAATCGCATTCTTGCCGCCGACGATTCCGCTTAGTTGAAATGACGACATGATTTCACCTCCCGCTAGAGCAATAGCTCGTACTCTAGCATATTCGGAAGGTTGTCATAACGATTGAGCGTTTCGACCGGAGCTAATGCGGCGGCGCTTAGCGCTATATGGCTTAGGCGTTACGCTTTAGCCGTTCTGGTGACCGCGCCTTCCGCCTTCGGAATTTTGATCGCCATCAAGGCGGCGAAGAAGCAGACGAAACCCGCGGCGACGAACGAAACGGAATAGCTTCCCAACCAATCCCTCATCATTCCTGCCCCGTATGCCGCAACCGATGCTCCAAGCTGATGCGCGACGACGATCCAGCCGAATATCATGCCCGCGGATTCTTTGCCGAACACGTTCGAGGATATTTTGACGGTGGGAGGAACGGTTGCGATCCAGTCCAGCCCGTAGAATACGGTGAATATCATCATTTCCATGTAGCCCATTTGAAGAGCTTGCGGCAGGAAAATAAGCGACAGACCCCGCAGCCCGTAATACCAGAATAACAACCAACGGCTATCGAACCGATCGGAGAGCCATCCCGATAAGGTCGTGCCGACAAGATCGAATAACCCCATCATAGCCAGAAAACCCGCAGCCACGACGCCAGGGATGCCCAAATCGCCGCATGCGGGAATTAAGTGCGTACCGATCAGCCCGTTCGTCGAGAAGCCGCAGAAGAAGAAGGTTCCGGCAAGCAGCCAGAACGTCGAGTTTCTCATTGCGGAACGTAGCGCCTTTAACGGAGCAATAAAAATGTTTCCCTTAAAGGGGACGGGCTTAACGATTTCTTCCGATCCGTACGAGGCAGCTCCTACATCGTAAGGATGGTTTCTCATCCATATCGCAACGACGACAAGCAATATAAGCACTGCAGCAACCGCGGCGAATAAGGCATAACGCCAACCCGCTTCAACGGTTATCTTGGCCATAAGCGGCATGAACAACAGCTGTCCCGTAGCCGCGCTTGCCGTCAGCATCCCGACGACCAGCCCTTTTCTTTTCGCGAACCATTGGTTTGCTACCGTTACGCCTAATACATTGGCCATCATTCCCGTCGCGAGGCCCGCGACGAAGCCCCACAGCAATTCGAACTGCCACAGGGTTGTCATCATCGGAGTTACGGCTAGGCTGACCGCCAGTACGGCCAAGGCGATGACCATCACCTTGCGAATACCGTACTTAAGTAATAACGCAGCGGAGAACGGACCGACTAACCCGTACAGGAATATACCCGCGGAGACGACGCCGGAGATCCCTCCCCGGCTCCATCCGAACTCGTCTTCCAAGGGAAGCATCAATACGCTCGGCAACGAACGAATTCCCGCCGATACGAGTAAGGTTACAAAAGTAATAAGGACGACTATCCAACCATAATATATTTTTGAAGCGACTTTCTGCTGTTCCATTTCTCTCTTCTCCTTCACTCCATATATATATTGTTTGTACATACAATATTACAATCGAAGAAATAACGCAGCTCTTATCTCTTCTCGAGCAGCTCGCTGGACGCCAGAATGTCATCCGATAGCTTAGAAGCGTCATCTAAACCAAGTACCGCCGAATAGCTTTCTTTCAGCTTCCTGGAAGCCGCGCGTATCGTAACTTCCAACTCCTTGCTCTTCTCCGTAGGGTATACGAGCACCGTCTTCCCTTGTACTTTTCGTTCCGCCAAATGGCGTCCTTCCAGCTTATCGATGAACCGAGTTAAGGTCGAAGGCGTTACGGATAACTTCTCGGCTAGCTCCTTTTGCGTAATTCCGGGCGTTCCGTTAACTAATAGAATAAGATACCCGTACATGGGACTTAATCCCGTAGACGCGAATTGTTCCTCCGCGATCTTCGTTATGGCGCGGCTTAACCGGTTGGAGGTGAAAAAGAGGCAGGTGCGCAGGAAGGAGTCGTCCATCGGTTAATCCCTACTTTCTATTTTGTATGTACAACTAATTTAATACGATTTTCATCCGACGTCAATAGCTATTCCGCGGCTGATTTCAACGTTAGGAAGAAATGCTATACTTAAGCAATCGAGCCCGAACTCGCAATCATGTAATTCCTACTTAGGAGTCTTGCCTATGATACCCACTTACGAATTGGACGACGACCAATGGAACCGGCTCGTCCAGGATGTTGCCGATCATTTCGACGACGTTACCCTGAACAGGGGATTTCAATATTATAAGCAAAACCGCGTCTTGAAACTCACGATTCCCTCTCATCGATACATCAAAGCGATCGTGGAGGGATCCGAGAATTATTCCGTCGAGATCAATTTGGATCATTTCGAGGCATGCCGGTGCGATTGCCCGGTTAACGTCCCTTGCAAGCATATTTTCGCCTCCGTGCTTAAGTACGCGGAGCTGCATAATCGTTCGACCCACGCGCTCGTGAACGCCAAGAACCTGACCGCGACGAAGTCGGATAACCCTTCCCCTGCCAAGACTTACGGTCAAGCGAGGCTGTTGGAGGCTAAAAAGTCGGCCGAAAGCGCCGCCCGATTGAAGGAGCAAGCCAAGTATATCCCGAAGATGGATATTTCCCAGTGGCACGAGCTATTCGAGCATTGCACGGAGCGAATAACACAGGGCTCGAGGAATACTCAGTTCGTGAACGACATGCTGGAGGCCATTTTCCGAATTAAACCTTCCCTTTCGCCGGACATCAACCGGTTATTTATATTGCATGCCCGCTTATTCGTATTGTCCAAGTTAACGAAACAACCGCAAGACCAATCGGGATACGCCTATTCCTATCTGGCGTTCCACACCCATCATGCCGCATCCGATCTTCAGGAAGCTATCGAGAAGGATATCGCGGACGGAGCCCCGGCGGCAGGAGATGGGGTTAACTTGCCCTACACGCTGCAAACCTTGGATTACTTGCGCAAGGAAATGCTGGCGGAGACTAACGACAACCATTATTTCCTGTCGCACTACCAGCAGGTTTGGAGCCAGTGGCTAATCCCTCCGGTCAACGAAACCGTTTATTCGGAGGAAATCGGAAGATTGGAAGAGGTTGCAGCCGAGGCGGGCTCTTCCCGTACCGCTTTTACTTTGAAGATGGCCAAGGCGGGGATGTACATGCATCTATCCAACGACCGGGAGGCTTGGAAGCTGCTCGGTTCCGCGAAGGAAGTCTCCGGTATTTCCGCGGAATATTTAACGTTCTTCCTGAACCATCTCTCGCGAACGGAGCAATGGAGCCGGTTAACTTCATGGTTAACCGAAATCGCGCCTCTGCTCAACCTGCGAAGGAACAACAATATCCGCTCCTACTCGGACTATTGGGAAGTCGCCGTACAGCACCTTCCCGACGCGGAGCCGCAAATGTGGGATACCCTCGCCTCCTTGCTGCCCTTATCCCGCCAGATCTACGAAGAGAAGCTGCTCGCCAACGAAAAATGGGAACGCTGGATGGACTACCATTTGAGCATGGACAGCGATCCGCTCGAATTTCGGGTAACGGACCTGCAACCGATCGAGAAGAACGCTCCCGAGCTATTGCTTCCCTTCTACCATCAGGCGGTCGAACGTTACGTCCTTCACAAGAACCGGGACAGCTATAAGTCCGCGGTAAAGATGCTCAAGAGGTTAGCCAAGCTATATAAGAAATTAAAGCGGGAGCCTCGCTGGGAATCGTTCATCGACTCCTTCGCCAGCCGCAATAGTCGTCTTCGCGCGCTGCAAGAGGAGCTTCGGAAAGGGAAACTGCTGGAATGAACAAATATACGGAATACATTCAAATACAGATCGTTTTCGACGGGCACGGAAATGCCCTCATCCATGGCGCTTACAACGAGGAATCGTTCGTGTCCGGACTGTCTCTTAAGCAGGGTTTGTTTGCCTGGCACGAAGAGTCTTTCTACGGAACGGAGCTGGAAATCCACCCCTTCCAACAGCTCGAGCTCGTGCAACTCCCCGCGGAAATGGTCATTCCTTTCTTCGCGGAAGCCCGCCTTCTTCAGCATATCCAATGGCTATGGAGCGATGTCGCAGAACGCTTGATCAAGGTCGCGCCGATATTGGCCCAGTGCTTGGAGGACAAGAAGTATATCCCTGATTTCTCCTCGTTCCAGTCCGGCAAATTGCAGTGGAAGTGGGACGAGGAAGCGATCGGCGCGGACGAACGCGCGGCCATGGACGAGATCAAGGAAGATCCCGATTTCATGAACGGGCTCCTAGCCGCGTTCTCCGCTGCCGTATTTCATCGGCAATACGGATCTGAAATGACGGCCTCCGATCTGCGAAGCGAATTCCCGCTCTTATTCGCGCGGAACAAAACAGTCGAGGCCGGCCTGGACGAACAAGCTTGGCTAGTCGCTATCGGCTGGAAAGCCGATACCGCTCCCTTCCGGCCCGCTTTGCAATTGCTGGAGCCGGACGAAGACCAATCCGGTTGGCGCCTGCAACTGGTCCTTCAAGATAAACGGGATTCTTCTCGGTTATCCCTTGTACGGCTGGCGGATAACGGCGAAGTATTCGGCTCATGGCCAAGCGATTGGACTCCGCACGTCAGAACCCGTTCAAGCGGTTGGCTGGAGAGATTGCGGGCTAGCCTTCCCGCGGAGAGGTTTAGCGGAGCGAGCGATAATATTTTCTCCCGACTGCTGGACGACGAAGCCGCATGGAGATTCTTGACGACGGAAAGCCAGCGGCTGCTCGATTCCGGATGGCATGTCCTGCTTCCCGCATGGTGGGAAACCGCCAGTCGGAAGAAGCCTCGGCTACGCGCCAAGGTTAGCTCCGGCGAAGGCGGACGTGCGGGAAGCTCTTTGTTCGGTCTCGACTCGCTCGTCGACTTCGACTGGCGAATCGCCATCGGCGAAGCCGATCTATCCGAGTCCGAATTCGCCGAGCTGGTCGCTCGCAATGCGAGGCTCGTTCGTTTCCGCGGAGAATGGATCCAGTTGGATCCGACGCTGCTTGCCCAAATTCGCAAAGCGATGGCTTCCGTGAACAAAGAACAGGGCCTTTCCTTCCAGGACGTACTGCAGCTGCATCTGTTGGGCAACGATGCGAACGTTGAAGCATCTAACGCGGATAACGAGGAGTTGGAGGCCGACCGCGCGCACCGGCTCCAGCTGGAGGTTGAACTTAATCAGCATATGCTTAAGCTCATCAGTCAGCTTACCCAACAAGCCGAGCATCCGAAGCTTGCCGTTCCGGCCGGGCTCCGAGCGGAGCTTCGCGCTTATCAACAAGACGGGTACGCGTGGCTGTCTTTCCTCCGCGGATTCGGCCTGGGTGCGTGCTTGGCGGACGATATGGGACTCGGCAAAACGGTACAGCTCATCGCTTATTTGCTGCATATCAAAGAAAACACGTCGGATTCGGATCCCAATAGGATTCCGTCCTTGATCATCTGTCCGACCTCGGTGCTAGGAAATTGGCAGAAGGAAATCAGCCGCTTTGCTCCTAGCTTGAAGGTCATGCTGCACTACGGGAACAGGCGGTTTAGCGGGGAGGCCTTCGTCGAGGAAGCGAAGCAAGCCGACGTCGTCCTTACTTCGTACGCCACATGCTCGCTCGACCAAGAAACGCTTCAGATGCTGACTTGGACCTCCGTCAGCCTCGATGAAGCGCAAAATATCAAGAACGCCCAGACGAAGCAATCCACTGTAGTCCGCAGCCTTCCCGCCAGGCATCGAATAGCGCTTACGGGAACGCCGATCGAGAACCGGCTGGCGGAGTTGTGGTCGCTTTACGACTTTATCAATCCCGGTTATTTGGGAAGCGCACGCGAATTCAACAACCGGTTCGCCATCGCGATCGAGAAGGAGAAGGACGAGCAACTCACTGCCGATCTGCAGAAGCTGATTAGGCCGTTCATGCTTCGTCGCAAGAAAAAGGACCCGGCTATCCAGCTTGACTTGCCGGACAAGAACGAAATGAAGACCTACGTCAACTTAACCGCCGAGCAAGGCGCGCTGTATGAACAGACCGTTAACGAGCTTATGGAAAGAATGCAGAAGCTTGAGGGAATCGAACGCAAGGGAGCGATTCTGGCGGCGCTTACCCAACTGAAGCAGCTTTGCGACCATCCGATGCTGATGACGAAAGAGCCTTTGCCGGAGCCAAGCCTATCGCCCTCGTCCGAAGAAACGCCATTCGACACGGAGGCGATCGTTAGCCGGTCGTCCAAGCTGGAACGATTGTTAGACATGGTGAAGGAACTCCGGGATGAAGGCGACCGGTGCCTAATTTTCACGCAGTATATCGGCATGGGGCAGATGCTGAAGCGCGTACTAGAGCATGAGCTTCGGGAGCCCGTTCTCTACTTGAACGGAAGCACGTCCAAAGTCGCGAGGGACAGAATGATAGACCAATTCCAAGCGAAGGAAAGCTCCGAGCCCGCAGAGCAGCCGAACGTCTTCATTCTCTCGCTCAAAGCCGGGGGCGTCGGTCTCAATCTTACGGCGGCCAACCACGTGTTCCATTTCGATCGCTGGTGGAATCCGGCCGTCGAGAACCAAGCCACCGACCGCGCTTACCGAATGGGTCAGACTAGGGACGTGCAGGTGCATAAATTCATCTCTCTGGGCACGCTGGAGGAACGGATCGACGAGATGCTCGAGAGCAAGCAGCAGCTCAGCGAGAACGTTATCTCTTCGTCCGAAGGCTGGATTACCGAGCTGTCGACGGACGAGCTGAAGGATTTGTTCACCTTGCGCCGGGACATGATCGGCTGACGCGCAACAAAGGCACCGACCCTCGAGGTCGGTGCCTTTGTCATAACCGGCTACTACTTCATAGCGGAATTAGGAATGATGTCGTAGATCTACCTTCTTGATGAGCTTGCGAATAGCCATGTTGCCGGCGAATGCGAGTAGCCCTCCGGCGATAATACCTATGGATGCGGAATGAATATCGGAGGCTCCGGCTCCGGCCGCAATCGTACCTGCAGTCGAGCCCAGTGCGACCCCCATGGCCACGAAAGCGAATGCCAACGTCCTGCCTATGATGGACATTCTTCCGGTAACGAAAAGCGCTGCGCAAGCAATGGATGCGATCATTCCGGCTATTCCCAATAGGAGCATCTCAATCCCCCGCTCTACTAGAATCTTTCACTCTAATAGAGTTGACAATTACCCCCCGTTCTAAACCTTCTATTCCCCGCCGGTGCCGAAAAGTTTTAGGATTCCCAGCATTCTCTCGGGTACCGAAATCAGAATGATGCTCTCCGATGTTCGAATTCTCGCGACGTTCAACAGAGGATCGAAAGAATCGATGCGGCTTGGATTTACGACGGTGCCTCTATCTACCCTTACGAATCCCGCCGGCTCCAGAAGCCTGAACAATTCCTTGACGGTGGAAATCGCCTTATAGGTTTCGTCGTATGCGAATAACGTAACGTCGCCCGAGCCGTCCGTCTGCAAGTACAAGATGTCTTGCCCGTCTACCCAACGAATAACTCCTTCGGAATTCAGTAACGGCAGTTGCATGCTTATCCCCTCATTCGCAAGGCTATGTATAGACGATGCTAAGACGCGGAATGATACCGATGAATCTAATATTGGTTCGACATTGTCATCATTGATCTTAATTATACCCGATTTTAATACGATTAAATATCATTTTATTACAATTCTGTACCTAACGACGAATGTAAAGCCGATCAAGCTTTCCCTACACTGTACTCAAGAGGTGTGTGGTCATGGATATGGATATTCTTAAGCTTGTCGGGAGGCGCATTCGGAGCCTGCGTAAAGAACGGGGGATGTCGCAGGAGCTGCTCGGGGAAAAGGGCGGCTTTCACTACTCCTATATCGGTCAGATCGAGAGGGGCGAGAAAAACATTTCCCTCCTCAATCTCGCGAAGATGGCTTCGGCGCTCGAAGTTAGCCTGTCCCAATTGTTCACTTACGCGGACGAGGAGGAGCAGCGCACGGAATCGGAGACCGACCTGCAGGAGATTCTTACTACCTTGAGGTATCAACGCCCCGATCAAGTCCGGATGGTACGCAATGTCGTGAGGGAAATATTAGGGGACAACGATAAATATACGACCCGATAATAAAAGCCGACCGCGATTTCTCGTCAGGTCGGCTTTCCAATGTCTATAGACGACGAAGCATAATTCAATATCGCCGCGGCCGCCCTTTCGCGGCGCTCCGCGTCTTCGCTCTTCATGGCTTCCTTCATAACGGCAATCGCTTCGGCGATCGTTTCCTTGTCTATTTCAATCCGACTACCCCCGCTTGTAGCAAGGTTCGCCGCTATTTCCGGTTGCCTGAACGATATCCAGCGGTCCAATTGCGCCAACGACAACGGGTGTCCGAATTCCCGTAGCGCGGAACGATCGTTCACTAGCTCTTGGACGTACTCGTTCAACTCGTCCAGAGGAATGCGGTTCAACCACGTCACGCCCCTGCGATGCCGCATTCCGTCATCCTCTTCCGGATCGGGAGATTCGACGTAATAATAATCCCCGAGATCCCCCAAGTAGACCGAATCCTCGTAAGGAACCAATACATAGTCCCCGTCTTGCATCGTTCGGGAGAAAATAATCGCTTCCTCGGACTTATCGCTTCCCTCTTCGTTCCCGTCTACCGACTCCAAATCGCCGATTCCCGGAATAGCGATGCTCACGAAATTATCCTTGAGGAAGATTCGCATTCTGTCTATCCCTTTCGGATCCGGCTTGATCCGGAACAAATTCATCCGTCATTCCTCCGTTGCGTTGCGTTGCGTTGCGTTACATATAGAGTCAGGTTACATTTCGTTACGTTCCCAGACATCGTCATACTCCAGCTCCATCTTGAACTGTGCCGCCGCGAACGAGCATATCGGAACGAGCTTCTTATTCTCCGCTCTGGCTTCATCAGCAAGCCGTCGGAGCATCCTCCTCGCTTGGCCCCGTCCCCGGTATGGAGGAGAGACGTAAGTGTGATTGATGATCCACGTGCTTCCTCCCAGCTCCGCATACGTAATCTCGCCGATCTGGCCATCCGGGCCGCGGAGAACGAAAGCATTCTCCTCCTTGATCAACTCGCCGATCTCGTCGGTACCGTCCGCGGACTTCCATCTGGTTATCGCATCCTTCGTTTCGTTCATCGCTTCCTTGGCTCCTAGCACAGTTGATTGAACGTCCTCCTTGATTTCTCGGATCGATTCCTTGATGTCGCTTACGTTCTTCTTGATCTCGCCTAGAGGATTTCCCATCGATTACCCCTCCTTGTCGCCGAATGGCCTTACGGCATTCTTGCTTCTTATTACCCACTGCAGCTCCTATCTACGCCTTCTTGGCACCATCCAGCGACCGTTTTTCACGCGCAGGGAAACAAGCGGCTCGGGCTTCCCCTCTCCCTGCCCGGGAACCGACGAGAATTCGAATCTTCCGGCCAGCGAGCCTAGAATAAGCCCCGCTTCCAATAAGGCGAACTGCGATCCTATGCAACCTCGGGACCCTCCACCGAACGGAAAATAAGCAAACCTAGCCCACTGGGATACCCCTTCGTCGAATCTCTCCGGGCGAAACGCGTACGCATCGCCGAATACGCCCTCTTTACGATGTATCGCATACGGACTAATCAGAAAGCTGCTATTCTTCGGAAAACGATCTCCAAGCATCGTGAGCTCCCGTTCCGATTCGCGAAGAATCGCCCATGCGGGAGGGTAGAGCCGCAACGTCTCCTGCACGGCTTGTTTCGCGTAAACCATTCGGCGGTATTTCTCGTAAGCCGGCTGAGATTTGCCCGTTCGTTGCTCCTCTTCCCGAAGCTCGTCCTGCTCCGCGCGCAACCGCGCGGCGGCATCCGGCGTCCGCTCCAAGCAATACCAAGCCCACACTAACGCGTTAGCCGTCGTCTCGTGTCCGGCCAGAAGCATCGTCATCATCTGATCGCGGATTTCCCGATCGTTCAAGGCTTGGCCGGACTCGTCCTGCGTATCCAGCAACAAACCGAGCATGCTGTCGGAATAATGCTCGGGATTCGCCCTAGCCTTGGCGATCGCCTCGTAGATCATCGCTTCCAACGTCCGAATGGCCCGTTTATGCTTCACGTGGCCCGGCGTCGGAATGCCGAACGGAAGGATAAGCGGCGAGAAAATCGTGCCCGCCGTCTCTCGAATCGTCACGTCCACCGCGGCGGCGAGCTCTGCTTTCCTCGAATCAAGCTCCGTCTTGAACAGGCTTCGGGCTACGATTCCGAGAGTCAACTGCATCATCGCTTCATGCATCGGGATAGGAGTCCCTTCCTCCAGGGAGTCGGCGAGCTTCTTGGTTTCTTCCTCTACGACCTCTGCGTAAGCCATGATTCTTTCCTTATAGAATACCGGCATAAGCGCCTTCTTCTGATGCCTGTGCACCGAATTCTCCGAAGTTAGCAAGCCGTCCCCGATCGTCCTTCGCAGAACGTCCGAACTACGACCCTTACGGAAACCCTGCTCCTGATGTACGAGTATCTCCTGTACGAAATCCGGGGAATTTATGATATACGTGGGTCGGAACGAGCTTGTCCTTAGCGATACGACATCGCCTAACGGCAATGCGTCGACGAGAAACCCAAGCGGATCCCGTTGAAACCGAATGAAATTGGCCGTACGCGACGTCGGAATATCCGTAATCCGAGTCATCGTTCTCCCCCCTTCCTTATAAGGAAATTCTATCATTATAAACATGGATTTAGCCAATTTCATACAAGGACTCGATTATCGGCGAAATGTGTGTTATAGTCGAAAAATAACAGAAAAAGGCAAACCAGCGGAAACGCTGGGACGCAAAGCTACGGATCTAGAGACCGAATTTCGGTTATGACCGCCGAGCCGCCACGCATACCCCACACGCGGCAGGACTCTGTGATCAGAGTTCTTTTTTGTTTTATTCCAACGAGACGCGAGAGGAAGGTATGACGATGAAGAGAATTGGTATGCAGGTAGGACTTGCCCTTGCGATTATGGCGGGGACTTTACCTTTGACGATAGCTTTCGACGGATCGTCCGCGCAAGCAGCTAGCACAGACTCCCAAGCGCAGCTTCGCAAGGAAATCGTTAACGCGATTGCTCAGCGCGCGGAATCGCTCGAGATCGCTTATAAAGGCAATGAAGCTTCGATGAAGAAAGATATCCGGGCTACTTTGGACGACGCCGTGAATTCGGACGACTACCTGCACTACATCGTTAAAACCTATGGCTACGAAGCTTCGATGAGCGGGGGCAAAGCCGAGATCGACTTCAAGTTCACTTACTGGGAGAGCTTGTCCGAGACGAAGGAAGTTCAGAAGCGCGTCTCGCAGGCATTACGGAAAATATTAACTCCCGGCATGAACGACTATCAGAAGGAAAAGGCGATTCATGACTGGATCGTTACCAACCTCTCCTACGATACGAGCCTCGCCGCTCATTCCGCCTATGACGGGCTAGTGAACGGCGAAACCGTATGCCAAGGGTACGCCCTTCTTACTTACGAAATGATGAAGCAAGCCGGCATTCCGGTACGAATCGTGGAAGGCTCGTCGCGCGGAATCGCCCATACTTGGAACTTAGTTCAGCTCGGCGGCAAATGGTACCATCTCGATACGACTTGGAACGACCCCGTCCCGAATGTCGCCGGACGCGTGTCGTACGATTACTACAATCTCACCGATGCCCAAATGCGCGCGGATCACTCTTGGCCGGCATCTTCATCCTATCCCGCCGCGGCGACTCCTTTTGATCAAACATTGAGCACGCTCAACGTCACCGATAAATCCAAAGTCTCCTTCTACAAGACCATTTACGAGCAACTGGGTTACGCTTATCTTGAAGATTCCCGTACCGCAACCAGCTTGCAACAATTAACAAACAAAATAAGCGATGCCGTCGATAAACGCCAAAAGGAATTGTTGGTCCGTTATACGAGAGGCGTTATGTTGAAAACGGACATGAAGAAAGCTTTCGCCGGCCAGAAAGGGATTACCGGCTATAGCTATTCTTACGAGGACTACTCCCTGACGCCGATTAACGACAAGCTGCTTCGCATCGTGTTCAAATATTAATAGCTTTCCCGGAACCAACACGAAAACCCGACCGCGGTCCAACCCGGTCGGGTTTTCGTGTTATGGCTTGCCTAAGGCCGGATATCAATGCTTCTGGTTGAAATCCGATTGGGAGAAAGCATCGCTCTCGTTCTTCACGAAGTCTAAGCTTGTGCTCAGCGTCGATAACAAGTCCTCCAGATTGGCGCTGCGCGGAATCGCCGGAAGCTCCTTGTCGTTAGCCTTCGGCGCTAGCTTGGTGACTTTGCTCTCGATGAGGGCTTTCAAAGCTTCGGCGTATTTGTTCTCGTATTTAGCCCCGACGAAGGATGCGGACATTGCTTGTATCAATTGATTGAACACGAACATATGAGCTTCGGTTACTTCCGGCTTGGACGGGTGAACGGGGACGTTAACCCGCACCGCCGGACGGATCTCGTCCTCGTATAGCATCGTCGACAAGACCAACCCTTCCTCTAGCGGCCACACGGCGGCAAGGCTCTGAACCGAACGCAGCGTAAGATATCCCAATCCGACCTTCTTCGATTGCAGAAGGCTGGCGTGAAACAACCTAAAGGCTTCTTCGCCAACCTCGTCCGTCCCGATGTAATAATGCCTCTTTAAGCGCATACGGCTAACTGCCGAATCTTCGGCAAACTGCTCTATAATCATCGTCTTTGATGCTTGAGGAGCGATCCCCTTGAGCTCCTCTTCGGAGATCTCCACGAAGTTGCCTCCGCCAAGATCATACCCCTTTCGTATTTCCTCCGGCTCGACCTTCGCATCGCAAGCCTGGCAATATTTAAGATGGGAAATCGAGCCGCCGCATGGGGCATGGGTTTGCTTAAGTGATAACTCCCTGTCTTCCGTCGCGGCATACAGCTTAACCGGAATCTGAAACTTCGCGATCTGAATCGTGCCTTTCCATACCGCGTGCATGTCATCCATCCTCTCGCTTGCGAATCTACTCTATTACTTGCGAGTATTCCCGAAGCGAGAGTGATAGATACTACTTCCATTCGGAAAAATGATGTCGCGGGCGGCACAGAAAGTTCGATACCCTCTTACTTCCTCAGAACCAAGTCCGGATGCATACAAATAGTTCCGACTTCTTCCTCAAGACTTCCAAAAATTAATTATCTGACAATTCAATTAATACGGTAGATTTTCAAATGTCGCTGTGCTATTATAGCTGTACAGGAAAGGAGGTGCGTCAACATTAGTAGCAGTCAGATGTTGAACGTATCCCTTACCCGATCCGGTAGCATTTAAGACTTTTGCTGCCGGAGGCGCGGGATACGGTTCTGGTTTGGAATAGCGCCTCTCGGGTAGAAAAGACCGTCTTCGGACGGTCTTTTTCGTTTAAACTTTGCCGCTTCGGTAAACGCCGGTTCTACATCGCTTGGATCGTGCTTCCGTCCTTATGTAAACGAATAAACGGATAGCGATAAGCCAATACTTGGAACACCTCTGTGAGGCAAGGAGAGCGAGTGCGACGGATGCGGACAGAAGAAGAAAAAATCACGGGTTCCCAGTTAGGCTTACTCCTATTCACTTTTATCGTTTCCACGATTATTTTAACCATTCCCGGATTAATGGAGATGTTTGCGAAACAAGACGCATGGTTATCCGTGTTTCCTTCGATTACAACCGGATTATTAAGTATTTGGGTAATGACCGCTCTCGCCAAACGTTATCCGGGTATGACGATTATGCAATATAGCGAAAAAATCATCGGGAAATGGTTAGGAAAATGCTTGGGATTTTATTACGTTTATTTTTGGTTCATGTCTATTTCGGTAATGGCAAAACAACATACCTTCTTTATTCATACTCTCCTATTACCTAAAAGCCCCTCCATTGTCGGGAGTCTAACGGTATTGGTCCTAAGCGGTATAGCCGTATATTTGGGAATTGAAGTTATCGGTAGAAGTACCGAATTTCTTACTCCTATGAAAATGGTTCTTTTGTTGCCGCTCTTTTTCCTAACGCTTAGGGATTTGGATCCCGGCCAATTAAAGCCGGTTTTAGCCGAAGGAATACTACCGGTCTTACAGGGGGCTATCGTTCCGGCAGGAGCGTTCATGAATCAAATGTTTATATTAGGATGGCTTCTTCCTTACTTGAATTTCCCGAAAAAAGCTCGAAAGGTTTCGTTGCTAGCGCTCCTGGGCATTTCTATTTTTATTTTTATCGTTGTTCTTTTTACGATTATGGTTCTCGGGCCATTGACGGGAAAACTGAATTATTCCTATTTAAGCGTCATGCAATATATTGGCGTCGAAGGATCATTTGAACGCCTTGAGGCAATCGCCGTTTCGATATGGGTGTTGGGAAGTTTCGAAAAGATAGCGGTGTCGTTGTTTATACTATGTCTTAGCATAAGCCAGCTTTTCGGCATCCGAAATTATCGCGACATCATATCTCCGGTAACGCTATTAGCGATCATTGGATCGGTCTGGGTTTTCAAGAATAGCTCGGATCTTCTCGCTTATCTTACGTTCATATACCCGAGCGCGGGTTTGATCACGCAAAGCCTCATCCCGTTGTCGCTATTATTGATAGACGCTATAAAAAGAAAAGCGGGCCGATCACTGCGTTAATATGAGTTTTCCGATGGGTTCGAAAATCATTTTGAAAGGGATGATCGTGCTTGGTACATCTACTCGGGCAATTAACAAGCATCCGACTAACGTCGATACTCCCATTAACCCTCCGTATACGGCCGCTACCTTGAACTTTTGCTTGCTTACCAACGATTGTATTCGTACAAAAGACCATATCATCAAAATAAGCGCAAAACCCGTTGTCTGAACGATCATTCCTCGATCTCCTCTTCTTTCCATTGCATAGGAGCCCCTGCCATTCCGGTTCCTAAAGTCAGCTTTACTTCAATCGAAACTTCTACGTCCGGAAACGTATGGTCCCATTCATTTTTTAACGTCTTCCACTGTTTCGGCTTATTCCGGTAAATTTCCCGGCCGAACCCCACGCTATCTACTTTGTATTTTGCTTGGACTTTGAATAACGTATCGCGGACTTGATTTTCGACCGATTTCTCCAACGCAACCCGCGCTATCCCGAGATTATTCGGCAGACTGATATCCAAGCGGGAATTATTTTCGGAGATATTTCCTTGACCTTCCAATCGAAGCTCGATTTTAATCCGATCGCCGCTTATTTGCGAGGTGATTCTTCGCTTTGTGTCGTTTAACACCATCCCCACCGTTCCGGCACCTTCCGGTAACTCGGCGCTGAGCCTGCCCTGCTTCAATCTATCCGTTAACCAGATAAATCCGGCGGTTTCATTTTCGTCTAAAAACCCGACTAATTTTAATTCCTTAAAAACGGCTAATCCCGCTAGACTGAAAATTTTGTTTTTATTCCCTCTTAATCCTTCCGATAAATCCTCGGCCTCTATGACTCCCATCACGGGATTGATCCCTTCGCTTGATGCAGCTATAAAAAAGTCTCTTAAAGTAACCGCCAACTCGCCTTCTAAACCTTCCATTTCCTTGACCGCTTCGATCGGCACCTGTTCGAAAGGGTATTTAATCTGCAGGATTTCTCGTCCTTCTCCCCCCTTTACGACCATAATATAAGTTTTTAACCGTTGACGCGGATCGTGAATGTAAACATCAAGAATATCCTTTACCCCGTTTTTGGCTAATGATTCGCCTATGAAAATAACGCTGCGATGCGCGGTAAATAACCTGCGCGAGCTTTTTTTCTGAAGCTTCTCGAATGCCTCGTTGGCATTCTTTCCTACGGCGGATATGACGAAATACTTCTCGTTTCGGTTACTCCCTCCGCTACCCGGCCCCGCCTGACTGGAAGAAGGAATTGCGATCTGTAACGATAATAAAAATTTCCCGTCCTCGTTTAAATCAAATGCCGCACCCGAGATAAACGCAAGATCATTGATCTCCGTTCGGTCCCAACAACCGGTTGCGATTAATACCGTGAATAGTAAGCCGATGCGGAAGAGTGGTTTCATTCTGAAGACTTCCCTTGACTTGGACTTGGTTTCTGACCTGACGGTTCACGAACCGGATCGTTAAATCCCGTTGCCTGCGGACGGCGAGTTTTAGCCCAAATAGGTGCCCGGATGAGGACATCCTTCAAATTCGCGATTGTAAGCGGGGATAGAGGCGTAAAATAAGGGATGCCGAACGAACGAAGCGATGTAACATGTAAAACGATGGCTACAAACCCAAGTACGATTCCATATAATCCAAGCGTTCCGGCCAAGAATAGCATCGGAAATCGCAGCAATCGGATTCCGTTCGCAAAGCTATATCGTGGAATAGTAAACGCCGCAATGCCGGTGATCGATACGATAATAACGACAGGAGCGGATATAATTCCCGCCTGTACGGCAGCTTGTCCGATAACCAATGCCCCGACGATGCTTATCGCTTGACCTATTTGCTTGGGTAGGCGAATCCCCGCTTCCCGCAGTGCCTCGAAAATGATTTCCATTAATAAGGCTTCGACTAAAGCAGGAAACGGAACAGGCTCTCTAGACGAGGCAATACTCAGCACGAGATTCGTCGGAATCATTTCCTGATGAAACGTCGTAATTGCTACATATAAGGGAGGAGCAAATATAGCGATGATTATAAATAGAAATCGAATCCAACGCACGAAAGTCGCGATAGGCCAGCGAACATAGTAATCCTCGCTTGCCTGGAGTCCATTCCAGAATGTCATGGGAACGATTAATACGAATGGGCTGGTGTCGACAAGTATGGCAACTTTTCCTTCTAATAACTCAGCGGCCACAACGTCCGGTCGCTCCGTACTATGTACTTGCGGAAAAGGAGTGAATGGCGAATCCTCGATAAATTCCTCAACGTAACCCGAATCGATGATTCCGTCTATCTGAATCCGAGATACCCTTTTTCGTACTTCCTCGACTATGGATTCCGAAACAATACCGTCAATATAGGTGAGGACGACTTGCGTTTGAGTAAGCTCTCCAAGCGTTATGGATTCCGTTTTTAGCCGAGAGGTTTTAAGTCTTCTGCGTATGAGTCCGATATTCGTTGAAATGTTCTCGACAAAACCATCCCTAGGACCTCGAATGACCGGCTCCGAAGAAGGTTCTTCAAGGCTTCTCTGCGCTTTGGTACTATTCGCCTTAACCATCAACGCATCGCTATTCCCGACCGTTAGAATGACGGCATAACCATTTAAAGCATGACTAACAACGTCGGTTATTCGGGAAGTAACAACCGTCTTCCCGACGGATATAAACCGATCATCCAGTACTTCGGCTTTATTGCTGCTCAAACCATCTTGTGTTCGATTAGATATCAATGGTTTCAATATATGTTCGTCAATTATTTCTTCATCAACTAGACTTGATATGTATACGACAAGCCAATGGTCTTCTTCAGCCATCCTAACCTTACGGAATACGATATCGGAGATGTTATGGAAAATACCATTCAGCTTCAACTCGTTATATTCTAAGTTCGAGGATAACTTCGAGTTCTCTAGCTCTTTAGAATGATCCTCCGGTAATTTGGGATACCCGGGTTTTATGCGCAGCCATTTTTTTATCCGTTTCACTTAATCGGCCCCCCAGAGAAAGCACTGACGAGTATGATCCCCCCTTTTCGTTAAAATATCCTTTTACTTGCAATGTCACGTTATCAAGCCCAGTGCAAACGCTGCACTGGGCTTGATATTGTTGGAATATAGCGATTACTTCTTCTTAGCGGCAAGCTGTTTGCGATACTCCAATGCGGGTAGTCCGCCCCATCCCCAATTATCGGTATCAACCTCTTCGATGACTACGAAGGTTGAATCTAACGGCTTGTTCAGAACGTTGAGCAGAAGCTCGCTAGCCCCTTTAATGAGCGCCGCTTTTTCTTCGGCTGTGATTGATTGTCGATCCGCCGTAGTCCCCTCGCGGGTTACTTGAATCGTAACGATAGGCATGTCTATTCTCCCCAATCGAAATGGATTTGTTTCGCAACTTTCGTTGCCCTTGCTTAATGACCGGCGCTCTGTCCGCCGTCAACGTGAAGGATCTCGCCCGTAACGAAGTTGGCCGATTCCAGATATAAGACGGCTTCGACGATCTCATGCGACTCGCCCATACGCCCCATAGGATGCAATTTAGCAAGAGCTTCGTGCGATTCGACGGGGTGCATCGGCGTTTTAACTACCCCCGGCGAAACTGCATTCACGCGAATACCTCTGGTCGCATACTCAATTGCAAGCGACTTCGTCGCCGATTGCAGGCCTCCCTTAGTCAATGAGGCGAGTACGGAAGGAACGGAAGCCGACGCTTGATCCACCAGACTCGTCGTGATGGTAACGACATGTCCGGTTCCTCGTTTCAGCATCTCCTCCATCGCCCGTTGGGTAACATGGAAGAAGCCGACGACATTCGTTGATAAATACGTTGCCAAGTCCTCTTCCGAATACTCCGTAAAAGGCTTAGACATGAAGATTCCGGCATTATTCACCAGCGTATCGATGCGTCCATAGTGAGTTACGCTTTCGTCGATCAAGCGATGCGCGATCTTAGAATCCGCAATATTGCCGGCAACAAACCGCACTTGCTTTCCCGTAGGATCGATTTCTTGTGCGGCTTTAGCTAACTCATGTTCACGGCGACCATTAATAACTACATTCGCTCCTCGATTAACCAATTCAATCGCCATAGCTTTCCCTAGGCCGCTGCTTCCGCCGGTTATCGCAAATACTTTCCCCTGAACACTCATAAGTTGTTTCTCCTTTCGTTCTAAAGTACCGCTCCAACCTTTACTTAATGTGATTAAAAGCTTTTATAAATTCATCTGGAGATTGTAGTCCCGATAAGCTGAGCTCCTCATTAATGACAAAGTAAGGAACGCCTTTGATTCCTAGCTTCTGTGCGCTGCGTTGGCCGGATTCGACTTTTTCTATTCCTTCGCCTTGAATGAGCCGCTTCTTAAGTCCGGCAACGTCTTCAGTGACCCCGCTGGCTTTTGCTATTTCCGCAAGTTCATCCGCATCTCCGATATTGATTCCATTTTCGAAATAAGCCGTATAGATATTCTCGATCAATCGCTCTTGCGCATCCTCTGGAGTCATAGCGATTAACTGATGGGATAAAGTCGTATTCGGTGTATATTTCACGATATCCATGTTGAATTTAAGGCCGAATTGCGCACCCGTTTCGTTATACTGCCTCATTCTTGATTCGAATTGCGCTTTCCCGCCCAACCTGCCTATCATAACTTGCCGATAATCTTCTCCATCAGTACGAATACCGGGATTAAGCTGGAAAGCATGCCAACGAACGGTTGCTTTCGTGCCTGCCGGCAATTGTTTCAATGCGGTTCGCAGACTGGTCGTTCCCATACGACACCAAGGGCAGATCGTATCCATGTAAACGTCGATGATCAAATCTTTCATTGAGCCACCTCAACCGGTTTTACCGGTTTTACCGTTTTAATATGTTGAACGTAATCGAGGCTGCTTTGTACCAACCGCTCATTCGTAACGTCGGAAGTGTCGTTTAGCGAAAAGTGAGGCAGATATTTCGCGCTGATAAAATGGGCAAGTGCTTCCATCGGGCGCAATATTTCTTGCAGCGTGTAACGATTGAACCCTGTTGCTTGATAAGATTCTTCGGTACCATAGGTCGAGATCGCAACGCCGACTTCTTTGCCCTCCGTTTTATTGCCATCCGGTCCATAAGCCCAGCCGTACAGCAATACGGAATCGAACCACTTTTTGAGCAATGGAGGCGTGCTGTACCAATAAAGCGGATATTGAAAGATGATCCGGTCGTGCGCTTCGATCAACCGTTGCTCTGCGGATACATCGATATTTTCGTCCGGGTATTTTTTGTGTAGCTCATGAATCGTGATATCGCCATGCTTTTGCAGTTCCTTCAACCATGATTTATTCCAATTGGATGCTTCGATGTTCGGATGAGTAACGATGACTAATGTTTTCATTTTGTTTGCTCCGTTTCTTCTTGAATTATTTTTATTTGTTCTCGAAAAATGTCGTGTTTTTCATAAAAATGCTTTCTTGTTTGTTTACTAACGGTCCATCGAGTTCCGTGATTCGTTTCGTTTCGATCCATTCGGGGTCGTTGCGGAATCGTTCATAATTCAGATTGCGCATCTCCATATTCGCATGCTCGACGACATAATAAAGGCGGTTGTTGGCTTCATCGAAATCTTCCCAGAATTGCGTCACCTTCATGTCGTGCTTCATAAATAATGAAATGACATGATCTCTGAACCTATCTTGGATAACCTTCATCTTGCCTGGATGGATATCATAAACGCGCAGCTCATACAACATCTGTTCTCACCACCTTTCGCGGAATGTTCATGGGTACATCATTATTTACCTATCTATTAAAAGGTAGAATTTGATCCAAAAAGAATATCCGCCTTTAAGACAAAGCGGATATCAAGCCGTTGGCAATCATGTCAAACCTGCTTAGATCCCGAAAACTTCTTGAGATTAATTGAGCGCCTTGCAACGAAGCAAGAAATTGATGAGCTTGCGCGTTCGCGGTACCTTCGAAGCGTAAATGTCCATCGCGTCGTCCCTGATCCAACGCTTGTTCCAGCCAAGTCAGATTAGCGGTGAAGAACTGGGATAAGCCTTCCCGTACTTTACCTGATAAAGTAGCCCAATCGCTGGAAAACATGACGCTCAGACAAGCGCAATAATCTTGAGCGGGACCGGCGTAAATCAAAATGAATTTGCGCAGCTTTTCCAAACCGTTCTGCGTCTCGGAATCGATTTGAGCTGCCGCGGCATTAAAACTTCTGTGGTATCGCACGATTAAAGCGTCCGCTAAGTCCTCCTTATTCGGGAAGTAGTAATGAATACTGGCAGTACGTATCCCTACTTTCTCCGCAATGTGCGCATAGCTGAAACCGTTAAATCCGAATTCCTGTACAATCGACTGAGCAGTATCCAGAATAATCTCCGACGTGTTTTTTGTTTTGTTCATGTTGTCATTCTACCTTTTAGTAGGTAGTGTGTCAACCTCTGATTTTGGTGTTGCTAAAACGGACACCATTCAAACAACGAATGAATCCAACTCTTCGACATCCGAAGCTGTAGTCGTTTCCGAATCGGAAAGCGAGAATGCGGCAACGGAAACGCGACCGACTCCAAAACGGAGAACGCCAAGCCTGAAGCAACCGTTTGCTAATACGGACTTGAGCGGTTTCAAACATAGTCGCGACAAATGAGGCAGCCCTATGGGCTGCCTCATTTGTTATTTCGTAGCCGGAGTATCCGAGCTTCCGTAGCTTTCCACGTTTTTCCAAGCATCCGCATCATCGAATCTTCCTGGGTTGCGTTGCCGAGCTTCTCCCGCGCCGGTAGGCGGGGCGGTCATAACTTGCTCCTCGACCGGCCTTCCGGCCGGATCCCCCGGCTTCGGAGCATCATCTACGCAAGTCGGAGCGGAAGGAATGGCTTCGAGTCGCTCGTAAGGAATCGGTTTCCCGCATACCTCGCATATTCCGTATGTCCCGTTCTTCATCCTCCCGAGAGCCTGCTCGATCTCGTCGAGCCGTTCCCCGAACGCGTCGTTTACGGCGTTGTCCCTCTCCCGCTCGAACGTTTCCGTTGCCATGTCCGCGGGATGATTATCGTAGGAGGAGAGTTCTCCGGTGGAATCGGTCAACGCTGCCTGCTCCTCCGCGTCGTTGATTTCGAAATGCCGGCCGATTTCTTCCTTTTCCTTCAGTAGCTTGTCTTTGAGCGTTGCGATCTGCGATTCTTTTAGGCGTGTCATCGAGTAACCTCCTTATGGATTATATTTTTTCTCGCTTGACGAGGAGTTCTTCGTCTTGGTCTTGTTCTTCTCGTCCTCTACTTGTATTTTCAGATCCTCTACCGGGATCGCATCCACGTTTCGTTCGCTTTCCCACCGATCGAACAAGCTTTCCTTGTCGGTCGGATATTGCTCGGGATGATCACGGTTCCGCTTGCCGTCGAACGCCATAGATCTCCACCCCCTTTGTTAACTATTAAACCTTTCGCGGAGATCATAACCTTCCGTGTTCACGTCGATTTTTTCGAATGTTGCGATTTCGTCGCTTTATAAATCTTTTTATACTTTTTTTAGAAACGGTTTATGGAATGTTAATAGGCGGATAATACAATGGAATGACAAGGAAAGGGGGCGCGCGTTATGTCCATTCGAACGAAATTGCTCTTCTCTTACATCGCCATGATCGCGGTTCCTGTCGTCCTGTTCGGTCTGGCGGTCGTGCTCGCGGCGGGATTGTACATACGCGATATGTCGGACGGCTTGAAGAATACCGGCCCGAGAGACGGTCCGATTCCGTTCGCGGCATTCAAGAATCTGTTCGAAGGACGCGACGAGCTTTCCTCCGGCCTGCGCTTCATCGCCGAGCATGACCCTCGGTTGCTCGGGGACCCCGCATTCCTATCGGAGACGGAAGCCGATCTCGCGAAGGCGGATGCGGGAATCGTCGTGGCATCCGGAGGCTCGATCGCCTATGCTTCTCCGGGGTTAGCCGCTAAGGACATCCTCGATCGGCTTGAGGCGGACAACAAAGACGATCGAGATACAGGATTCTTTAATTTCGATTCCCATGGTGGAGTCGATCTGGAAGGCATTCCTTACATCGGCCCCGAAGGGAGCCCCGGAATGCTCGTCATAGCTTCGGATATGGAGCCGGTTGCCCGGTTTTTCAAAAAATTCGTTCCTACTGTATTCCTGTCCTTGCTCCTGGCGCTCGTCCTCACGAACGGACTCCTTACTTACTTCGTTTCGCGAAGCATCATCAAGCCGCTTTACGCGCTTAAAGACGCCGCCGGTCGGATCAGGGAGGGAAATTTAGACCGAGAAATCCGGCTTCGTAGACAGGATGAGATCGGCCAGCTAGGTTCGGCTTTCGAGGAAATGCGAATCCGTCTGAAGGATTCCATCGGCGCCAAGGTGCAGATGGAGGAGAACCGCAAGGAGCTGCTCGCGAACATCTCTCATGATCTGAAAACACCGATTACCGCCATTCAAGGCTGCGTGGATTGCCTGCGCGACGGAATAGCGGACACCGAAGAGAAGCGGTCCAAGTACGTGGACATGATCGGCAGCAAGACGTCCGACATGGACCGAATGATCGAGGAGCTTCTCCTCTACTCGACGCTCGATATCGGCAAGCTTCCTTTCCATTGGGAGGTGCTGGACTTGGCGGATTACTTGCAGCGAACCTTGGAAGAGCTGCGCATTGATCCGCGATTAACCGGAGTGGACATTACATTCGACCGCCCCGGCAAAGATAATGTTGCACTCAACCATCCCATTCTCGTTCGGGCGGATCGCGAGAAGCTGCACCGGGCCATCCTCAATATCGTCGACAACAGCCTCAAGCATATGGAACGCGATCCGCGGCAGCTGCGATTCGAACTGTCCGGCGACGATGACGGAACCGTCGTCGAAGTGCGAATATCGGACAACGGGGTCGGTATTCCTGAAGAAGCGCTGCACTACGTATTCGACCGGTTCTTCCGGGCGGAGACGTCGCGCCATCCGAACGCGGGAAGCAGCGGGCTTGGCCTTGCCATCGTCAAGCAGATCGTGGACGAGCATGGCGGGACGGTCGAAGCCCTAAGCATAGTCGGCCAGGGAACGTCGATTCGTATTCGTCTTCCCGCTATAGCTACTCTTGTGGATCAGAGAGGAGAGTCGATATGAAGCGGATATTGATTATCGAGGATGATCCCGTCATCGCCGAGGTGCAGAAGGATTACTTGGAAGCGAACGGTTATTCGGCGGAAGTCGCCGATCGCGGGGATATAGGATTGGAGATGGCGCTTCGCAGCCGATACGACCTTATTCTGCTCGACCTGATGCTTCCCCGCGTGGATGGCTACGAAATATGCCGACAAATTCGGGAAGCCAGCAACGTACCGATTCTGATCGTCTCCGCCAAGAAAGAGGAGGTGGACAAAATCCGAGGCTTCGGCCTTGGAGCCGACGACTATGTCCTGAAACCGCTCGGGCTGGGCGAGCTGGTTGCCAGGGTGAAAGCGCACATGGCGCGTTACGACAGGTTGGTGGGTAGCGGCGAATGGCGGCGGGACGAATTGCAGCTGCACGGCATTCGCATCGATAAGCAATCACGCAGAGTGTTCGTGAACGAACGGGAGGTTCCTTTTACGGCGAAAGAGTACGACCTGCTCATGTTCTTGGTGACGAATCCGAACCGGGTATTCCGGAAAGAAGATCTGTTCGAACGGATATGGGGAATGGACGCGCTCGGCGATTACGCGACGGTAACGGTTCATATTAGCAAGCTGCGGGAGAAAATAGAGAGCGACCCTTCCTCTCCGAAGTACGTGGAGACGATCTGGGGAGTCGGATACCGTTTCAATCTCTGAAAACGAGGAACATCGCACGAATCGGGGGAAGTTTCTCATTGAACAAACTAAGCTCGCGTCAACGCAAAATTTTGCTGCTGCTTCATCTGATTTTCGCTTCGATCATGCTCGGAGGGCAGGCCGTCTTCGTCATTCTCGCATTGACGGCTTCCGTTACGGATAGCGTATCGGTGCTGCAAGCCTGCTATACGATCATGCACCTATTAGCCGATTCCAGCGTTCGGGCTTCGACGATCGGCACGACGGTTACCGGCATCCTGCTATCGGTTCTTACCTCGTGGGGATTGTTCCGTCACCATTGGCTCATCGCCAAGGAAGCACTAACCTTGCTTACGATCGGCATCGGATTGATCGGGATCTACCGATGGACTTTGAGAGGAGTTGAACTGACGGGTTTGGCGGGGTCAAACGATTGGGATACGGCGGGGTTTGCCGTGAATCACGCTTGGTTGTGGACCGGAATCGCATTGCAGACCGCATCGTTGATCGCCATGTTTGTTTTATCCGTATGGAAACCGGGCGGACAGCGCCGAATTTACAAAAGACCGATTAAGGAGGCTAAAGCACGATGATTCGCTATTCTAAAATCATTTATCATGTATTGGCTTGGATATTCGCAGCTTCCCTATTCGTCCAAGTGTTCTTGGCAGGGCTTGCCGTATTCGACGACGGAGACTGGTCGAAGCACACCGCCTTTATTCACTACTTCGAGTTTGTTCCGATTCTGATGATCCTATTGGGTTGGATCGGCCGTATCGGTTGGAAGAACGTCGTATTGACTGCCATTCTGTACGTCCTGATCATCTTCCAATATATCAGCGTAAGCCTCGACGCGCGGATGATCGCCGCTATTCATCCCGTGACGGCCTTGCTTCTATTATGGGCTGCACTGGCGTTAATCCGCCGTTCGAAACCCGGAAAGCCCGCTCAGTGAGATTCTTGGAAAAAGAAACCCCGGCCAGACGTTTCGAACGTCGAGCCGGGGTTATCTTTTTATTCGTTTCTATTCCATCGGATATTTCAGATTCCATTGCGCGCGGATCGCGTCCAGCGTGCCCATGATGGCTATCGTCTCGTCGAGCGGCATGATCGGACTTTCCAAGCGGCCTTCCCTAATCGCGTTCATGGAAGCGATCGTTTCGAAGGCATAGCCTTGGGCGACTCTGTCGTCCTTGAACGTCTCCGCTTCTTCCCCGTCGACGTGCAGCGTGGCTTCGCTTGCAAACAGAAACTGCGGGACGTGAATCTTTCCCTTCGTGCCGTAAATCCACGCATCGTTGTTCATCCAGAGACGTACCGCTCCCTGCAGGGAAGCCGTGCGTCCGCCATCGTATTCGAACAGAAGCGAGAACTGCTCATCCACTCCGGTCTCTCCGATATGAGCGGAGCTTAGAATCCGGCTCGGTTGCTCGCCGAAAACCAGCGATGCGAACGAGACCGGATAGATGCCCGCATCCAACAACGTTCCGCCGCCCTTTGCCGGATCAAGCAGCCGACTTTCCGGGTTCCAGCCCGCATCGAAGCCGAACTCCGCCTTCAAGAGGCGCGTTTCGCCGATCCGGCCTTCCCGCAGCCACCCCCGAACCTTCGCGATCGGAGGCAAATGGCGCGTCCACATCGCTTCCATGACGAATACTCCGCGCTCTCGCGCAAGCTCGACGATTTCTCTCGCTTCCGCCGCGCTCATCGTGAACGGTTTCTCGCATAGAATCGCTTTTCCGCCGCGAATTAACGTCAATGCATTTTCCTTATGAGCAGGATGAAGCGTCCCGATATAAACGATCTCGACTTCCGGATCCGTAGCCAATTCCTCGCAGCTTCCATAGGAGCGCGCAGCACCGAAGCGATTCGCGAACTCCTCCGCCTTCTCCTTCGAACGTCCGCCTACCGCTACGAGCTCCGCGCCCGGAGCATGGATCATATCCTTGGCGAAAGAGCTGGATATTCCTCCCGGTCCCATGATGCCCCATTTCACCTTGCGTTGATCCGTCATCCTATATCGCTCCTTTCCTGTCTTCTTCTATTGTATCAAAATAAACCCGCATACGGCCAAGATGAATAATTACGGTGCCTGTGCTACAATACTGGAATTGCATCGGCACTCATCTTAGGAGGTACTTCAAATGACCATGCTCATAATAGGGATCGCAGGCGGAACTGGCTCCGGTAAAACCACGGTCGCCCGCTCCGTCATCGACCGTCTCGGACAAGACAAAGTGACCTTCATATCACAGGATAGCTACTATAAAGAACATAAGCATCTTAGCAAGAGCGAACGCGAAGCGATCAATTACGATCACCCGCTCGTCTTCGATAACGAGCTGCTTATCGAGCATCTTCAGCTTCTGCGGCAAGGAAAGCCCGCGTACGCGCCGGTCTACGATTACGCGGCATATGGCCGTTCCACGACCGAGAAGGTCGAGCTGAAGCCCAACAACATCGTCATCCTCGAAGGTCTGCACGTCTTATCCGACGAGAATATCCGCAAGATGCTTTACATCAAAGTATTCGTGGACACGGATCCCGACGTTCGCGTTCTCCGGCGGGCGCTTCGCGATATCGAGGAACGCGGCAGAACCATCCAGTCCATCTTTCAACAATATTTGAAATCGGTCAAACCCATGCACGAGGCATTCATCGAGCCGTCCAAGAAATACGCCGACCTGATCATCCCGGAAGGCGGTCACAACGAGGTCGGCATTCAATTGCTGTCCATCCTAACGGAGAAGTACTTAACCGGCGCTCTGCTCGCGGATGAAATCTAATTCAAAAAGCACACCCGCTTAGGGTGTGCTTTGGGCTGTTTGGAATTTCTCGATGATAGCCGACACTTCGGCAAGTTGAACCGGCTTGCTCACGTACTCGTCCATGCCCGCAGCCAGGTATTTCTCTCGGTCGCCTTTGACCGCATGCGCCGTCACCGCCACGATGAACGGGCTTTTCTTGTCCGACTGGGTTTCTTTAATCAGGTTAGCGGCTTGAATTCCGTCCAATAACGGCATCTGAATATCCATGAAGATAATATCGTAGGGATACCGCCGGAAGGCTTCGATGGCTTCCTCCCCGTTCTGAACGAGCGTGGAATTGTACCCGAGCTTCTCGATCATTTTCTTCAGTACGATTCGGTTCACTTCGTTATCTTCCGCGATCAGAATTTTTAAGGGATTGTCCAAGTTTGCGTTCAGATCGTCCGGCGCTCCATGCTCGATAGTAGTAGATTGACCCTCCGTCCGAAATCGTGCCGTAAACATGAAGGTAGAACCCGGTTGTTCCGAGTTGGGCTCGTACCAGATTTCGCCGTCCATCAAGACGATCAGCTTCTTGCAGATGGCCAGCCCCAACCCAGTTCCCTCAGCCTTGCGCGTCATATAATGATCCACTTGGTAGAAGGGATCGAACAAACGTCCGACCTTCTCTTCGGGAACTCCGATTCCGGTGTCCCGCACGGCGAATCGAAGCTGGATGTTATCCTCCTCCCTACTTACGCACTGAATCGAAATCGAGATGGCCCCGTTGGGAGTAAACTTGATCGCGTTGCTCAGCAGATTCAAGAAAACCTGCCTCAACTTCGTTTCGTCGCCGACCATCAGATTCGGAACGTCGGGAGAAACGGAGGTGGTCATCTCGAGATTTTTCTCCAGCGCTTTCGGCAGAATCACGCTTATCGTATCCGATAAAGTCGCGCGGACGTTGAAGGGCTCCTCCACGATCTCCGCCTTACCCGACTCGATTTTGGAGAAGTCCAGAATATCGTTAATAATCGACAGAAGCGTCGTACCGCTTTTTTTGATAATCTGTACGTATTCGTACTGCTCCGGATTCAGCTCGGTCTCCATAATGAGGTCCGTCATCCCGATGACGCCGTTCATCGGAGTGCGAATCTCGTGACTCATCATAGCCAGGAATTCGCTCTTCGCCTTGTTCGTTTTCTCGGCGGCCTCCTTCTCGATAATCAGCCGCTTCTGTTCGGTCATATCTTTCGCGATGAGGTAGAACCCCCGATTCTCCTCGTGAATGATAATCGGAGCGACGGTCGCCAGTACTTCAACCGAAGAGCCGTCTTTGTGTCGTACGGCGTTGATTTCTTTTTCGGCCTTCGAGTAATCTTCCGTCACCGCGAGCACGTTAAACAGATTCCTCTCTCCGATGACGGCGGCTATCGGGGTTCCGATTAACTCTTTAATCTTAAATCCGGTTAGCTGCTCCGCCATTAAATTCCCGTTAATGATGATGCCGTCCAAGCCGAACGAAATAATCGCATCGTGATTGTACTTCTTAAGCGACGTATAACGCTCGATGCTTTCCTGAAGCTTGAGCTCCGCGATTTTGCTCTTCGTGATGTCGATGACTTGGGAAATAAAATACATAGGTCTTCCGTCTTCTTCGTCGCGAACGAGAGAGACATGCAACGACGTCCATATGTTATCGCCGTTCTTATTCAAGAACTGCTTCTCTATTTCGAAAGTCGAAGTAACGCCGTCGAATAGTTCCTTAAGCAAGCGCGTGTTCGTTATCGCGCTATCCGAGTAGATGAAGTCCGTCGCCTCGAGCATCAGCAACTCCTCTTCCGTATATCCGAAGATCGAGCACGCCGAAGGATTGACGCTTATCCATTTCCCTTCGACGGATACTAACGCTATTCCGATCGGGGCGTTCTTGAATACGTGTTCGAAAACGGACTGTTGGCCGAATACATCTAGATCGAGCATTCCCGCACCCCCCTGTTACCGACTATTATACCTTTGCGCGTTTCGATGTACTATCTAGATTTCCGCCCATGCCGATAAAGAAGGCATGAGTTGCCTCGCATCTTCGTAGCCTTGCAGGTAAAGCGCATGAAGCTTGGCCGGATCGCGTTCCATCCGGCCAACGCTCAAGGGCTGTCGTGGCCGAATGACGAATGTCGTTCCGCTGCGTTCCTGCTCGTTAATGTAGTCCAACGTCTCGTTGTAGATTTCGTGGCGACGGAGCATCGTCTTCACGAATTCGGGATATTTGCCGTAAGCCCGACGAACGAGCCAAGAAAATTTGTTCCTCGATTTCCGGTATTGTTCGTTCCTCGTTAGGATGAGAACGTTCTTCCGGTAACCGTCCCGTTCCGCTTGGCGAAGCGGAATCGGATCGGAGATTCCGCCGTCCAGCAATTTCTTGCCCTCGAATTCCACGATCGGCGCGATGAAAGGCAATGAACTGGACGCTCGCAGCACCTTCAGCAGATCGAATTTCTCGGCGCTCTTACTATAATAGACCGTTTCGCCCGTCGTGCAATCCGTCGTTCCTACGACGAACTCCTCTTGGCTGGCCATGAAAGCTTGGTAGTCGAAGGGGACCAACGAATTCGGGATTTCATCGAAGATGAAGTCCATTCCGAACAGCTGACCGTTCTTCAGCAGATTCCTCCAAGAGATGTATCGGGGGTCGTTCACCCAATCGATATTGACGATCTTGTTGCGGCCTTGCTGCCTGGACAAATAGCTCGCCGCCATGCATGCTCCCGCCGAAACGCCGATCGTATAGGGGAAATACTTGTTTTGTTCCGCGAAATACTCCAGCACGCCTGCCGTATAGACGGCGCGCATGCCTCCGCCTTCCAATACTAAGCCGATGGATTCCATAGTTCACCCTCCCTCGCCTTATTATACAAAATTCGGCGGAATTGTCCCAACGCTGGGGATGATGGCTAAGTCCGGCGGATGCGCAAGGTCAGAGGGAAAATTTCTATTGAATGATAACGATTGTCCATGCACAATAGTAAAAGGCCGAATTATCCTAATATGCCAAAGCGAGGATGAAATTAATGAGAGACAAGCTGAAGGGCTTGGTAGTTGGCTTACTGATCGGTTCCCTGGTTACGGGTTCCATGGCTTATGCCGCCAACGGCAAGACGATTAACGTGATTTTGCGGGACTTGAAGTTCAAGCTTGACGGCACGGACAAACCAAGCGCAAGCTCAACCGGCATCGTCTACGACAATACGGTTTACGTTCCGATTCGATCCGTCGCGGGTGCGATCGGCAAGCCCGTTGCATTCGACAACAAAACCGGCACGGTATCGATCGGCGCTTCGTCGATAGCCGTCTACAAGGGCGGCACGATTACGCTGGCGGAGCTTGACGCCTACGAGGCGGCAAGCAGCTTCATCTTCGGACCACCCGCTCAAGCGGATAAAGAGCTGGCGGTTAAAAATCTGATCGCCATCAAGCTGCTGTCGGCGAAAGCCGAAGCCGCCTTCGGCAAAGAAGCAACAAGCGTAGCGGCTACGGAATGGAAGAATATGGCGCAAAACTTAGGTTCTGCCGAACAAATGACCGCCGCTTTGAAGACGGCCAAGTTGACCGAATCAGATATCAAGCTTTTCATCAAGCAGCAGTTCCTGACCGGCAAAGCACTTGAAAGCATGATCGACCGCCCGATGCTTCAAGCCGAATACGATCGCCAGCGCCAAGCGGATTCCGCCGCATTCGTTATTGCCGATATCCGGCACATTCTGGTCGCTACGACGGATAACGATACCGGTAAAGCGATCCGCACGGAAGAAGAAGCGCTTGCCAGAGCCAAGGAAGCGCAGGGCAAGCTTAAAGCAGGCGGAACTTTCGAAGCTCTAGCCAAGGAATATTCGGATGACCCCGGCTCGAAGGAAACGGGCGGATTGTACGCGGATGCGCCACTGAGCCAATATGTTGAAGCGTTCAAGAAGGCTGGCGCCGAATTACCGCTCAACGAAATCAGCGAGCCGATTAAATCCGAATTCGGATACCATATCATGAAGGTCGAATCGCGGGTCGTTCAGACGCTCGAGCAAGTGAAAAGCCAGTTGCTCCCGAGCCTTATCAATCAAGCTTTCCAAAACTATTTCGACAAGAATCTGCCGGCTCTCATACAATCCATCAAGCTTCCGACGAAATAATGCGCCTTTACTAGCAGCATAAACAACGAAAACCCGCAACCTCCCAGGTTGCGGGTTTTCGTTTAGGACGATGCTTCCCCGATCAATTCCCGTCCATGAACGGGCTTACGGCTATGCTCTCTACGCGAATATCGCCATTGCCACCCGTCAGCCGAATCGTATTGTTCTCTCCGGGTTGTAATCGTACCGTGATGCTAGCCAGACCGGTAAATTCCCATGAGCCGCCGGTCGAGGGAGCATTAAGCAAAGAGTGATCCTCGCCGTTGACCGTCAGATGAAGCTTGGCCAGCCGCTCCGCCGTCGCATATCGGACGTGGATCGCGGCTCTGCCGCCGTTCGCGCCGTCGACGCGGTCGAACCGGCAAAAAGAATCCGCTTGTCGCAAGGGGACGCCGCTGTTTTCGTTGGCATAAATCTTCCGATTCGGGTCGGGAGCAGGCGCTGGACCGACCGGCCTTACTCCCTCCAACGTCTGGACGACGGTTCGGATCGTCCCGTCTTCATTAAAGTACAGCTCGTCGATGCATACGCTTCTCAAATTCCCTTGTTCGGAAATAGCCTGGTTATGATAGAACAGGTACCATTTCCCCTTGTATTCGGCCACGGAACCATGGGTAGTAGAACAACCGGTCGGCTCCAGGAAGATCCCGCGATACGTCCACGGACCAAGCGGGTGGGAGCTCGTCGCATATCTCATTCGATTGTGGTTCTCGAGATTGTCCGCATAGGTCAAATAATAGAGACCTTCTCTCTTGAATACCCATGCCGCTTCATGGAAATCCTCCAGCCCTTCCATCTCGCGCATCTCGCCGTCGATGGACATCATATCTTCGTTAAGTTCGCCGCCCGCGCACTTACTCCCGCCGCCGTAATACATATACGCTCGTCCGTCATCGTCTACGAGAACGCAAGGATCTATCATGGCGAATCCGCCGAGCCCCGGAATATAACCTTGATCGGTAAATCCGCTTGCCGGGCTCCGGCTTGTGGCGACTCCCATTTTCCACGTATCGTTCCAAGCGGAACCGCTCGGATGAGGATAATAGAAATAATACGTCCCGTTCTTATACGCGCAATCGGGCGCCCACATGAAGCCGCCTTCCGGCCTGCCCCATGACACGTCGTCCGAGCGAAGGATCTCGCCCTCGTCCACCCAGTTCACCATGTCATCCGACGAGAATACATGATACCGGTCCATGAGGTCGCAGCCTCGGGCTGGATCCATGTCGTGCGAGGCATAAATATATACCTTACCGTCTTCCCAGACGTGGGCGGACGGGTCGGCCGTAAATATCGTCGTAATGACGGGGTTCATCGATGTTGACTTGGCGCTCATACGATTGATCCTCCTGAAGGAATGAATTGGAAACAGCCTCCTTCAGGATAACCCGGCGTAGCCCTGACCTACCATGAGACGATATTAAACTATCTAGGCGATTCTAAACGACTATTTATTTTTTGTTGTCGGCGAACTCGTTCACAAGCGAATCGTATAGCAAGAGCAGCTCCTTGGACGGCCGAATACCAAGCTCCTTGTTAAGAAGTTTAACGTAATCGGTATATTGGGAAGTCAGCCCTTTTTTATTTCCGTCTTGCCCGTGTACCCTCATCAACAGCCTAACGACCGATTCGTCCAGCGGATTCCGGGCATGGAGCTTAAGCAATAGCTTCATTGCGGCGGACGTGTTCCTAAGAGAAAGCAGCGCTTCGGAAAGCTGCTTTACGAAGTTCGCATATAGCTCGGCAAGACGCTCCGTCTCGTGTATTGCCCATACATAAGCTTTATTACCGAATAAATCTCCCGTATACAGCCTTTCGGATTGCAGGAAATCGTCCGCGTCGGAGGACTCCATTCTTTCCGGCTTCCCCGCACGCTGCTCGAACTCCTCGTAATCGATAACGACGTTAATTAATTCCAACGCGTAACCGTCGTTTTCGGAGCGTACGGCCTCCCGCAAGCCAAGCGGCTCCAATGATTTGCGCAGCTGGTACACGGTCGTATTCAAATACTTCTCCGCGCTATCGCTGGTCATGCCTCCGAAGATGTCCGCTACCAGTCGGGAACGGGCTATCCGTTTGCCTCGGTTCAACAACAGATAGGCGAACAATTCCGCGGATTTGCTCGATATCCATTTTACGCGGCCCGACTCGTTCTGGACGGAGAAGTCTCCTAGCGCGGTAATGATAATCTCGCCCTTCTTCCTGGCAACGGAGTCCCCCAGTCGCGACGCGCGAGCGGATTCTCTCCCGGCTAACGCGCGGTTAACCGTTCTTTCCAGGCGTTCCTGGGAAACCGGCTTAACCAAATAATCCATTACGGACAGATCGTATGCCTTCAAGGCATACTCCTTGTGCGAGGTGACGAATACGATTTGCACCTTGCTATTCGCTTCTTCCATCTTGGCCGCAAACGACATCCCGCTTTCTCCCGGCATGGAGATATCGACGAACGCGAGCTCGATATCAGCGTTGTTGGCCAGAAACTCGGTAGCGGACTGCGTATCCGCGAAGGCTCCCGCAACCTGCACCTCCGGAAGCTTGACGAGCATTTTCCGCATGATTAGATGCATGACGGGATCATCGTCGATCAATACGATCTTCAATTCGCCATCACCTCCGTTCCATCGTTCAGACTCGTTCCCGAGCGGCCGTGGGATCCGGGCAAAGTAAACGTAAACGTCGTTCCTTCCCCATGAACGCTTTCGAACTGAAGCCTTCCGCCGTGAATACGGAGAAATTCGCGGGTCAGCACGAGACCGAATCTCGTCTTGCCTCCTTCGTTCGCGAAGCCTGGCCCCTTAAAGAACAGCTCTTCCTGTCGCAACAGCTTCGACGTCTCTTCGTCGATACCCGCCCCGTTGTCTTTCACGAAGACCTTTACCAAATCGCCATCCGACAAGGCGGCGATCTCGATTCTTCCGCCTATTCCGGAAAACTTGATCGCGTTCGATAACAAATTTCGTAGAATAAGGTCAAGCATCTCTTTGTCGGCATTCACCGTCAGCGTCTCATCTACAAGCTCCTCCAAGCGGATCTGCTTCATCCCCGCCCTGGCTCCGGCCAAGGACATGGCTTGCCGGACAACCTGCTGCAAATTCCAAGCCATCGGACGAAAAGTCACTTCCCCGTTCTGGCTGCGATACCAGTCCAGCAAATTGTCGACGAGGTAGAAGGTGCTCCCGACCTGCCTTCTGATTTCCTGAAAAATTTCGGCGTTCGCGATATCCGCATCCGTCGGCTCATCGCCGAGCAGCTCGGTCAAGCTGACCAGCAGCGCGATCGGATCGCGGATATCATGAGCCACTACTGTGAACAGCTTGTCCTTGAACTCGTTCAATTGGGACAGCCTTTGAGACTTCTCCCGCAACTTCTCCTCGTTCTCCATCAACTCCGTAATGTCGTTAAACATCAGTATTTTGCCGATCGGGACCATTCCCGTATCGTATATGTAAGACAAGCTGCAAATATAATGCTTATGCCTGTTCTCTTGCAGGCGCTGGAAAGGAAATCGCTCATCCCGGCTATCCGCGGCCGAGATCCGCTCCAGCAGATCCGGGCAATCCGCCAATACGTCCTTGCCGTGCGCGGGAAAGCTTTTCGTCGTACCAAGCTCCGGAAAAACCCCTTCCGCCGCGCGATTGTGATTAACGATCTGATTCTCGTAATCGAGCAATACGACGCCGTCCCTTATCGTATCGAATACTTTGGCAAAAGCCAGAGGCGTTAACCGAAGCAAATGAAACCGGAAAATACCCCACGCGTAAACGACGCCCGATACGGCGAATCCAAGCGGCGTAAAGTCGATGGTTTTACCGAACATGTAGCCGATATTGAACAGCATGGGGGCGGCGGCGCCAAGAATGAGAACGACGATCTGCTTCCTCACGATCGGCAACGATCTCAGGTACATCGGAATGAACAGCAAGATGCCGAACAGTAGAATCGTATAATTGTACACCCCATGCACCGAATACCATGGTCCCTTGAGGGTGTTATATAACGGAAGAGTCGACTCGGTATTCAATATGTATTCTTTATACACGAGATGGTGCCAATCATTGGTTAGATGCAGGAAAAACGTCCCTAAAGGAATAACGAAAAGCGATACTACCAGAAGCTTGCGGTATCGAGCCGCCGCGCCGGTAAATTGAATGACCAGCAGAAGCCAGAACGCGGATACGAAGGGGATGCCCAAATATTCGAACTGCATGGAAAGCTTCACCCCGCGCAAGCTGCCGCTCAGAATCTCGAAAGCGTAGCCGAATGCGTAAAAGGAAGCGGTTAGCATAACGAAAATCATCGTTCTCGCTACCTGCAAGTGCCGTTTGCGGTAGGACAGGAACATCACGAACAGCATCAGCGCCGTCGCCAGACTAAGCAATATCGACATCCATTGTCTCGTTTCCACGACGGCGGTCCCCCTTATTTCTATTAAAAACGACAAAATACCTTAAATTAATAATAGCAGAATTCGGCGCATAATTTCTTATTTCGTTTCCTGAATCGACAGCCTCGGGATATTCGTCCCTATCGGGCGAATGCCGAGCCGCATACTTTGTAGCAACTCAAGTTCCGCGGAGGTGACCCATTACTCCATGAAATTCAGCGTCATTATTCCCAGCTACAATAGAAGCAGGCAGTTAATGCTGACCTTGGCCGCTCTCGAGAAGCAGACTTATCCGATGGACCATTTCGAAGTCATTATCTTCAACGACGGCTCGACGGACGATACCGTGCCGTCGCTAGAATCTTATCATCCCCCCTATCGTATTCAAGTGCTGAATTCGAACGCGACGATGGGAAGATCTGCTGCCCGGAACGCCGGAGTAGCGGTAAGCGCGGAGGATTACCTTGTTTTCTGCGATCCGGACTTCCTCGTCACTCCCGATTTCCTTGAAGTTCATGCCCGGTATCTAGCGGTAGATAACAATCGAATCGTCTCCGGCGTTCCCAACCTTTGGCGAAGCGTATTCACTCATCTTCATCCCGACTTCTCCGAGCAGGAGAAGCTGTTGGCGGCCCGGGTGCTGTTGCCGCACGGCTTGTGGAACGAGCAGTACATGATCGCTACCGACCTGATCGAGTTCGTGACGCCCGAGGATATTCGCAATCAGACGGATGTCCTTCCCAAAGTCATTGCAGATTGGGACGTCATCGACTCGATTAAAGTCCAGTTCGCGCAAACCGATGTCGCCCCATGGCTGTTATGCGTGACTCGCTGCCTGTCCATGTCCAAGCAAGTTTTCCAAAGCGTCGGAGGCTTTAACGAGAATTTCATTAAGTACGGCTTAGAGGACTGGGAGCTAGGATACCGCCTTCATCAACGGGGTTACAAGTTCGCCAGCATCAGCGAAGTCATCGGCTATCATCAGGAGCATCCCTCCGCTCCCCGGCTCGAGGACGAGAACAGCGATAATATTCGTTTGGCTTTCCAACAGCACGGCTTCCAAGATCCCGAATTCAGCCTGTTCTCTTTGTGCTCCCCGGCTGACCGGGTTCAGATGTACAAGAACGTTCTGCGTATACTGCAAGCATGGAAAGGCAGTAAGCACGCAGCTTACCGCCATACGGCGAGAGGAATTACTAGAGCTTGCTCCAGATGCGCAAGAGAACTCTTCAAGCAGCCCGATTCGCCTGAGCACCGGCGACTTAAGCTCTCTCTCTTAGAGTCTTTTATGACCGCGGATGCGGTTTACATGGAGAATACCCCCGACAAAGATCAGAGGATAAAAGCGATACTGGACGAAGTTCTTAGAGCTCTGAACTTACAAACGCGAAGAAGCATGCGGACAATCAGGCGCATTGGACGTAAGCGGACGAAGGCAGTCGGAAAAAGGCGGAGAACGGCGGTCGGACGAAGGCGGACGATGACTGTCGGGCAAAAGCGGACGACAAAGCTAGCTAAGCCGTTATGGCGGCGGATCACTCGGATCAAACGGAGTCGCGCGATAAGGCGGCGACTGCCTAGACCGCGGATCGGAGCGATTAAGCGAATCCGGCTGAGCAAACGGAATTCGACCATCGCACGAGTAACTCGGTCAGGCTCGATTGGGAGCGTTTGGTCCTCCAGATACATTAGACGACCGGATTAAGCGGTTAAACGGCAAGAAGAACCTCCGCTTCGCTAACGCGGGAGGTTCTTTCGTGCGTAATGGTTCGCGAATGGAGTAAAATAAAGAGGAAGGGCGGGCGATGAAATGAAATCCCGAATGAATAAACTCCAAGCTTACTTGGACCATAACGAACTAGATGCGATGCTGATCACTTCGCCGAAGCATGTCTATTACTTAACCGGCTTCGCAACCGATCCGCACGAAAGATTCCTTGGACTACTGCTGCCGAGGGGAGAAGAAGCCTTAATGCTAGTTCCGGCCCTTGATTACGAGGCCGCGCAAGTTGCTTCCGAAGTCGGGAGCATCCACGCTCATTCCGATACGGATGATGCCTACGAGCTATTAAGCAAGCTGATGCCTCGGGATATCCGCAAGCTTGGCGTGGAAAAAGACGATTTAAGCGTACTTCGATTCGAGGCGATCAGCGCGGCTATCGGCGCGGAAGCTTACGTCGATATCGGCTTCCCCCTACGCGAGTTGCGCGCGATCAAGACGCCGGACGAGGTAGCGCGGATGAAGAATGCCGTTCGTATCGTGGAAGAAGTGCTACGATCCGGCGTAGATCAAGTAAAACCGGGCGTCTCCGAAATCGAGCTAGTCGCTGAATTGGAATACCGGATGAAGAAACTCGGAGCGCAAGGACCCTCCTTCGATACGATGGTGCTTTCCGGCGCCAAGTCGGCGTTGCCTCACGGCAAACCCGATAGTCGGAAGATCGCGGAAGGGGAACTCCTCTTATTCGATCTTGGCGTATTCGCGGACGGCTATGCCTCCGATATTACCCGAACGTTCGCGGTAGGCGAGATCACGGACGAGATGAAGATCATTTACGGCGCGGTATTAGCGGGAAATCTTGCGGCCATCGAAGCCGTACGAGCGGGAGTTACTTTCGGCAGCTTGGACCGCGCCGCCCGGGAATCGATCGAAGCGGCGGGTTACGGCCCCTACTTTAACCATCGGCTCGGGCACGGCCTTGGAATGGATATTCACGAATACCCGTCCATTCACGGGCGAAACGATGATATAGTGCTTGCCGGAATGACTTTCACCGTCGAGCCGGGTATCTATGTCCCGTTGGTTGGCGGCGTCCGAATCGAAGACGACGTGCTCGTCACGCCCGATGGGGTTGAAGTGTTAACTTCCTTCCCAAAGGAACTTACGGTTATTGGCTAGATCAATCCCTTGCCGCCCACGGGCCGGAGACGGATCGGCTCTACTCCCGCGATAAGCGGCCGAGCTTGTTGGATGACGGCCAGCACTCCTTCGTTCTTGAGGGAATCGGCATGAGCTTGGGCGTCGCGCCACAGCTCGGTTATCCAGATAACGTCCGGATCGTCCACGGATTCGTTGATAATGTAAAGCTCGCACCCTTCCATATCCTCCAGGTTTTGCGAAGACTCCAGCAACAGACGTACGAGCTCATCCCGTTTACCGGGATGGGCCGTCATTTTTGCGAACATAGTGAATTTGTTCATTCGATTCGTCATCCTTTCGTTTCTTCCTTTTTTATTTTCATTGCCGCGTAATGCTTCGACATTTCCAAGCTAACCTCCGCCATTCTTTCTATAAGCGAGCGCGGTTCGAGGATATCGAGAGAGCGACCGTACGGAAGAAGGAAGTAAGGCACGTACGTCATCAGCGAAGGTTGTCCAAGCTTGAATAGGGCTTCGCCCGGCTGGCGTTCCGTCAGAGCATGTCCGAAGAGCCAATGGCGGCAGAGCTCGTTCAGAGCGTGTTCGTGTCCTTGAATCCTTACGGCGATCAGGTTCTCGGCATCGAGAGAATCCGGGAGCAGAGAACGCATAAGGAAGTTTCGCGCGGAAAATGCGGCCGGACGTTCAAAGCGGCTGTCCGTCTTCGCGAGATGAACGATGCGATCAACCCTGAAGCTCCGAATCTCCTGCCTCAACCGGCAAAATCCGACCGCGTACCATATCCCTTTCCAATGTACGATGCCATACGGATCGAGCATTCGATTGCTTGCGGTCAGCTCGGGTCCTTTGGCATAGTCCATGTCCAGCGACTCTCCTTGGGCAACGGCTTCCTCCAGCAGCTTAAGCAGACCGCGCTCCCTCTCGTCCGTTGGCGTCTGGATGACGGCAAGCCCGCCGCTGTGTCTTTCGATCCGTTCGAGCTGCTCCTCGTTCGTATACCGCTTCAGTTTATCGACAGCCCGAGCCAATGCGTCCGTGAACGGATAGCCGGCTTCGCGCGCGAACACCGATGCGTGCACGAGCGCCTTCTGCTCCTCGGAATCGAAGAGCAACGGGGAATCGGCGAATTCCCCGAGTATCCGATACCCGCCGTTCGGTCCGGAATCGGCAATAATCGGAGCCCCGCTCGCGCACAACGAATCGATGCAACGATAGACGGTCCGGACATGAATCTCCAGTTCGTCCGCAAGCTGCTGAGCGGTCACCCGCTTCCCCGAACGAAGCAGCCATAGGATCGACAGCATGTTATCCGCCTTGGACATCCCGCGCCTCACTCCTTGATTCTCGATAAGGAAAAGACGTTGCTCGCTTCTCCTTTTCCATTTCCTTCATTGTAATAGGGATTAGACCAAGGGCGCTACTCCTTTATCTATCCATGTATCATAGGTCGGACCATAGACTTCGGGCAGTCGAAGCCCTGCCTGTCGCATAAGGACGGTCATCTGTCCGCGGTGATGAGCTTGGTGCATTAGAGTAAAGCGCAGCGATCCGCCGTTCGGCCACTCTTCTCCTTGAATAGTAACCGATTCGAGTAAAGTACCATCGTTCCATTGCGTTCGAACGGCATGGAGCAAGGCCTGACTGATCCTTCTGTACTCCGACGCTATTAACGCCGCGGAAGCCGGAGCCTCGTCGCCCCCTTGGGGGGCATCGAACTCGAGACCTAACGTTGTCATATAATGCGGCGACTTTACAAGATGCCATGCGATTTGGCCAAGCGTCCGTCTGCCTTCGCAAATCGTTTGTTTCAATGAAGCATCCGTAAGAACGTCCAGCACGCTTGCGGTCATTTCCGCTTCGCTAGTCCATTCCGCCGCAAAATCATCAATCCTTATGAACATTTTCCGTTCCTCCTTTTCATTATCGGCTCAAGCAAGATAAGCATACGAAAAAATCACTGACAACTACGGTCAGTGATTCTGGATTATTTTTATTGATTCGTTTCATTCGGAGAAAAAGCGTGACATACTGTCTCGGCGATTTAACTGTAGAGATCGGAGATAGTCCGATTTCGTTACTATCTCAGCTCGATTCGGCTGTAGAGGGCGGAGATAGTCCGATTTCGTTACTATCGAATGGAGAGAGCGGAGATAGTCCGATTTCGTTACCATCTCGGCTCCAAGTAGCTACGGAACGCTGAGTACGCTCGATTTTACTCTGGAGAGAATCGGGCATTCGTTCCCCCGACCCTCTCCCTTCCCTTATATCCCCCCGAGTACCGGGTGCGGCACGTAAGGTTCCTCTAGCTTGGCGATCTCTTCCGGAGTCAGCTTGACCGACAACGCGGCAACGGCATCCTCGAGATGGTGCGGTTTAGTCGCGCCGATGATTGGCGCGGTCACGGGTTGCTTCTGAAGCACCCACGCCAGCGCCACCTGAGCCCGCGGAATTCCGCGATTCGCCGCGACTTCCGCCACGCGCTCCACCACTTTACGGTCGGCTTCGGCGGTAGCCGCGTACAGCGACTTGCCGAATTCGTCCGTCAGCGAACGCTCGCTCGACTCGTCCCAGTCCCGCGTCAACCGTCCTCTGGCCATCGGGCTCCACGGAATAACGCCAATCTTTTCCGCTTGGCAGAGCGGCAGCATCTCCCGTTCTTCCTCGCGGTATAACAAGTTAACGTAATTCTGCATCGTGACGAACCGTGTCCATCCGTTCTTCTCCGCCACGTGAAGCGCATGAAGGAACTGCCAAGCATACATCGACGAAGCTCCTATGTGCAAAGCTTTACCGGCCTTAACTACGTCGTGCAAGGCTTCCATCGTTTCTTCTATAGGGGTGCGGGAATCCCAACGGTGGATTTGATAGAGATCCACGTAATCGGTGCCCAACCGACGGAGACTTTCGTCTATTTCGTGCATGATAGCTTTGCGAGACAGGCCCGCTCCGTTAGGACCGGGACGCATGCGTCCGTGCACCTTCGTCGCGATGACGACCTCGTCCCGCTTGGCGAAGTCCTTCAGAGCTCTGCCGACGATTTCTTCGCTCGTGCCGTCCGAGTACACGTTCGCCGTATCGAAGAAATTGATGCCGAGCTCCAATGCCTTCTTAATGAAAGGCCGGCTCTTCTCCTCGTCCAACGACCAAGGATGCGGCCCCCGTTCAGGTACGCCGTAGCTCATGCAGCCTAAGCAAAGCCTCGACACGTCCGTTCCCGTATTCCCGAGTTTTACGTAATCCATTTTTTTATCCTCCTCGATTTGTTGTCCATTTCGATAGCCTATGTTACTCTTGCCGAACCTCTATGTTAACATTCCTTGGGCGAGAAGTTCATACGAACGAAGTCTCTTCCGGTAATCCGGAATCATCGTCAGAATCATGAACTCGTCCGCGCCGTAGACGACGGAGAGCCCTTCCAACTTTCCTCGGATGCTCTCCGGCGAGCCGACCAGCAACTTCCGATCCGCCAGCGGGGATCTTTCCCCGGTTTCAACGCCTTGTTGGAATACCGCCGTTAGCGAGGCGGCCAGCCGTTCGGCTTCCTCGTCCGTCTCGGCGCAAACGACGTTGACGGCGACCATCGCCCGCGGAGCGGCAGTTAGCGGGGATGGAGTAAAAGCGTCGCGGTATGCCTGCAGCGTTTCCTCTCCCGGGACGTCGCTCATAAACTGGCCGAACGCGTAACCCGTTCCGAACTCGGCCGCGTAAGCAGCGCTTTTCTTATTCGTTCCTAGCAGCCACACTTCCGGAGCAGCCGGCGGAACCGGACGAGCGGTTATCGGTCGCCCTTCGTATACGTATTTCCCTTGCAGAAGCTCGGTCACTCCCTTGAGCAGCTCGGGCATTTTCCAGACGTTCTCCAGAAAATTTCCGCTTAGGGCCAAGCTTACTTCGCCGGCTCCGCCGGGAGCTCTTCCCAGGCCTAGATCGACTCGCCCCGGATATAGGCTTGCTAACATATGAAAGGATTCAACCACTTTAAGCGGTTTATAGTGCGGCAGCAGCAACGCTCCCGATCCTATTCGGATGCTTCGCGTCTTCGCTCCGATATGCGACAATAACACTTCCGTCGAGGTGCAGGCGAGTCCCGGCATATCGTGGTGCTCCGCAACCCAATAACGGCTATATCCTAAACGTTCGGCCGTCTGCGCCAGTTCGACCGCTTGTCCCAGCGCGAAGGTCGAATCCGCCTCGCCGAATAACGGAGCCAGATCCAACACGCTAAGCTTGATCGTCCTTTCCTTCATTAAGCTTCATGCAGCTCCTTTCTATTTCGTTCGGTAGCCAAGAGGTTGAACACGCTTATTACAATAGTATAATCGATTCGCCGCTCGCTTTCCTTCTTGGAGCGCTCCCCAGGCAAGAAAGTAGAATGGCAATCATCGTTAATTGGAGCCGTGGAGCACTATTTCAATCAAAGTAGGATTAAGAACATCACTATAGATCGTGTTTATCTAAGGAAATGAACGACCGGAGATCAATAGGAATAAAAATCATCTTTATCCGGCCTAATTTTTGAACGTGCTTCAAAAATACATTGAAAACCATCGTATTTGAATTGGATGACTCTCACCCCAGCTCACTTTCAATGAACTACTGAATCATTAAGAAGCCCATGCAGCTAAGCATGGACTTCTTTCTACGAAAACGTGATTCCTCGCCTCACGGTCTTTCCGGTCTACGAACTTATTTAGGATTGTTCATTAGCCATGCATGGTCCGGATCGTTATGAAACTTCCACGACCGTTTAGGACCGGCCATGACGTTTAAGTAGTAAACCTCGTAACCAGGAGGGGCGGATACGGGATGATAACCTTTCGGCACCAATACCGCTTCTCCGTTCTTCACGGCCAGCGTTTCGTCCAGTGACCTGTCGTCGGTATAAACCCGTTGAATAGCAAAGCCTTGCTCAGGCTGCACGCGGAAATAGTAAGTTTCCTCCAGCAACGATTCGTCGGGCAATGCATCGCGGTCGTGCTTATGCGGAGGGTAGCTGGACCAATGCCCTTCCGGCGTAAACACTTCAACGACTAGCAAGGAATCCGCGGGCTCCCCTTCGGGCAAAATGTTATGGATTTGCCGCTCGACGTTGCCCTTTCCCCTCGTCTCTACCCCGACCTGTTCCGGAGAGATTAATCTTGCCGCATTCGTTCCCTGGCCGGGAGCGGAACAAACCGCGATTTCCGCATCGGTCAATGCTTTGATCTCGTAGAGGTCGTCGTTCGGAACATAGACCGAGTAAGGCGGAGTTTTCTCGAACACGCTCATCCTCTTCCCGATATTGATCCATTCCGAATGACGCGTACGGATGCTCGCCCTACCACTGAGCAACACCAGGCAAACTTCCCGCTGATCCGTATTTCGTTTTATTATATCGCCTGTTTTCAGACGCAACGCTTCGAACCCGACATATGTCCACCCGGCGGATTCCGGCGTGACCGACAGGATGGAACAGTCCGCTTGAGGCCGATTATGGGGCTTTACGATCAACTCCGACATTTAAACCACTCCTCCCGCTTTACCCGTACTACCGAATAGACGCATCTTCGCGCTGACGGACCGTTGGATAGCATTTCTCGCGGGAACTAAATAATGGCGGGGATCGTAAGCCTCGGGATTGTCCAGCAAATAGGTTCGAATCGCGGACGTGCATGCGATTTGATTATCCGTATTCACATTGATTTTAGCAGTTCCAAGCGAAATCGCCTTGCGAACTTCCTCATCCGGGAGCCCGCTTCCGCCGTGCAGCACGAGAGGAAGACCGGTTAAGCGTCTGATTTCCCCCATGCGATCGAAGCCTAGCTTGGGTTGTCCTCTGTACGGACCGTGAACGGATCCAAGCGCAGGCGCCAAACAGTCGATGTCCGTTTCGTTGACGAGGCGAACGCAATCCTCCGGAACGGCATACATCGCTTCCGCTTCGTCGACGACGAGATCGTCTTCGCGCCCTGTGATCCTTCCGAGTTCAGCCTCCACGGTCGCACCAAGAACATGGGCCGCTTCCGTCACTCGCTGCGTTATCTCGATGTTACGCTCCAGCTCGTGATGGGACGCGTCGATCATGACAGACGTGAATCCGGCGTGAAGCGCGCGAATGCACACCTCATAAGTGGAACCGTGATCCAAGTGAAGCGCGACCGGCACGGTAATTCCGTAATGCTTGATCAACGATTCGACCATTCCCGCAATGAAGGGCAACCCGCCCATGTAAGGAATATAAGCTTCGCTTACGCCTAAAATGACCGGCGACCTCTCCTCGTTCGCGGCGAGCAATATCGCCTGCGTGAATTCAAGATTATTCAGATTGAACTGACCGACTGCGTATTGTCCGGCTAATGCTTCATCTAACATCGCTTTCATCGATACGAGAGCCATAGTATTCACTCCTTCCGTCTCGGGTTGAGACTCCTGCTCCTACCAGCGAGCCGTCACCATTTTCTTGCGCGTATAGAATTCCACTCCGTCGGTACCGTTCGCATGCAAATCGCCATAGAACGATTTCTTCCAACCCGAGAACGGGAAGAAGGCCATCGGCGCCGGCACTCCTAGATTAATGCCGAGCATTCCGGCATCGATGTTCTCGCGGAACTGTCGAACGTTACTTCCATCTTGGGTGAATAGGCAAGCGCCGTTGGCGAAATCGGATCTATTGGAAAGTTCGATCGCTTCCTCCAATGTGTCGACTCGCGCAATCGATAGAACGGGTGCGAAGATTTCGTCTTTCCATATTTTCATTTCGCTCGTAACGTGATCGAAAATCGTCGGTCCGACGAAGTAACCGTCGCCGTTGACCGCCGTATCCATGCGTCCGTCGCGGAGTAAAGAGGCTCCTTCGTTCTCTCCGGCTTCGATGTAGCCGAGCGCGCGATCCTTATGAGGGCCGCGAATAACGGGACCTAGGAACACGTCTTTATCCATCCCGTTGCCTATGATAAGGTTATCGGCTGCGGCAACCAGCTTATCGATGAGCGGATCCGCTACCTCGCCGACGGCTACGACGACCGCGCAGGCCATGCATCGCTCGCCCGCCGACCCGAATGCCGCGTTCACGATCTGCTGCACCGTACCGTCCAAATCGGCGTCCGGCATGACGATACTGTGGTTTTTGGCGCCGGCAAGCGCCTGAACTCTTTTCCCGTGCGCGGTTCCCGTTTTGTACACGTATTCCGCTACGGGCTGGGAGCCGACGAACGATATCGCTTTAACGTCCGGATGCTCGAGCAGCCCGTTCACGACGTCATGCGCTCCATGCACCACGTTCAGAACGCCGTCCGGCAAACCCGCTTCTTTGAACAGCTCGGCCAGGCGATTGGCAAGCAACGGCGTGCGCTCGGAAGGCTTGAGCACGAATGCGTTTCCGCATGCGATGGCGAGAGGGAACATCCAGCAAGGTACCATCATCGGGAAATTAAACGGCGTAATGCCGCCGATTACGCCGATCGGGTAACGGTACATGCCGGATTCCACGTTCGTGGCGATGTCCGGAAGCTGCTTGCCCATCATTAAGGATGGCGCGCCTGCAGCAAACTCTACGCACTCGATGCCGCGTTGGACTTCTCCGTACGCTTCGGAGTAATTTTTGCCGTTCTCTAGGGTGATGATCTTCGCAAGCTCTTCCCAATTGTCGACGAGCAGCTGTTGATATTTGAACAACACGCGTGCCCGACGAGGAACGGCCGTGCGGCTCCAACTCGCAAACGCTTGTTTGGAATTCAAGACGGCGGCATCTACGTCTTCTCTCGAAGATAGAGGGACATGCGCGATCGTTTCTCCTGTAGCCGGATTAAATACCGCATCGGACTTGCCCGACGCGGAAGCGACCCATTGGCCGCCGATGAAATTGCTAAGCGCTGCGGGAGCGTTGGTTTGAGACATATCGGGAATTCTCCTCTCGAAATTAAACGGGTTTGAATTGGCTCATGAAGTCTTCGACTTGATTAAGCTTCGGCATGGCGTCGGAGCAGCTATGGCTGGAAATGACGATCGAGGCGCAGGCGCTTCCGAACTCCATGCTCCGGCTGATGTTCCAGCCTTGCATGAGTCCGTAGATGAAGCCGGCTGCGTAGGAATCGCCCGCGCCGAAAGTCTTGATGACCTTCGCGGGAAATATCGAGCCACGATGCGAGCTTCCGTCTTTGCCGTATGCGATCGAGCCTTCTTTGCCGTGCTTGATGACGACGATTTCGGCATGGTGCCCGAACCATTGCGCGGCCGTCATTGCGTCGCTCCGTTCCGTGTTGCCGTCGAACTGCTCCAGCATGTCGAACTCCTCGCGGGTTCCGATAATAATGTCGCTCTTCTCGGCTGCCGCGTGATAGTAAATCGCCGTTTCTTGCGGATTGGTCCAAGAATAAGGCCGGTAATCGATATCGAATACAACCTTCGTGCCGTGCTTGCGCGCGTAGCGGAGGGCCAGCAATACCGCTTCGCGGGAAGGGCTCTTCGCGAGAGCCGTGCCGGATACGAGAAGTACCTTGCTGCCGGCGATGAGGGCTTCGTCCACTTCGCCGGGCTCAAGCTTCAGATCGGCAACGTTGTCTCTGTACATGAGGATGCTGCAATCCTCCGGGCTCTTGATCTCGGTAAAAGCTAAACCTGTGACGGCTCCGGTCCGATCCGTTACGACGCCCGACGTCTCGATTCCGTTGTCGCGCAGGTATTGCACGATAAACCGTCCCATCTGATCATCGGCAACCTTGCCGATAAAAGCCGTCTTCATGTCCAAGCGGGACATGCCGATGGCGATATTGGCGGGGGAACCCCCCACGTATTTCGTGAACGTCATCGTCTCTTCCATCGGACGATTGATTTCGTTAGCGTTCAGATCAATGCATAGTCGGCCGATCGCTACGAAATCGAGCGATTTGCCGGATGCGAACGATACGCGCTCCATCGAGATCCCTTCTTTCTTGTCCGTTAGTAAGGCCTCGCCATTTGAATCTTATTGCGCATATCAGCATGCGCTTGTAATACCTTGTCGTCCGTGGATACTTCCGGCACCCCGACGTTCCACCAGGAATCGTAACCATCGGTGTTCGTCCCCGGCAGCACCTTAATCTCGACGAGCACGGGTCCTTGCTCGGCTTTCGCAAGACGAAGCGCCTGCTCCAATTGCTCGGCGTTACCGGCCGTAAAGGCTGCGGCGCCCAAGCTGCGGGCATGGGCGGCGAAATCGATCGGCATATACTGGCCGTTCAGGCGGCCCGACTCCTTCGAACGGAAACGGAATTCGTTCCCGAAGCCGTCGCTGCCGTGACCGCGCTGCAGGTTATGAATGCATTGGAAACCATGATTGTCGAATAAAAGAACGGTAAGCTTAACTCCCTCTTGAATGGCGGTTACGAGCTCCGAATGGAGCATGAGATAGCTACCGTCGCCCAATACCGCGTAGACTTCGCGATCGGGCTCCGCAAGTGCTACCCCGAACGCGCCGCTGACCTCGTATCCCATGCAGGAGAAGCCGTATTCCATATGATAGGTTTTCGGTTCCGTCGTCCTCCATACCCGGTGCAGGTCGCCCGGCAAGCTTCCGGCGGCCGCGACGATGACGTCCTTCGAGCCGATGAACCCGTTTACGACGCCGAGAGCGCGCGTCTGAGTAAGACCTTCCGAGCTCTCCAGCGAGTACAGACGGTCGACTTCGTCGTCCCATACCGCTTTAAGTCCCTTCACGTAACCATCCGCGTAACCGGAACGATACCCGGATAGGGACAATTGATCGCGAAGAGCGACGATAGCCTCCCTGGCGTCTGCCGTCACATACTCGGCTTGCATCTTCACCGAGTCGAACGGGCTGACGTTTAAGTTCAGGAACGCGACGTCCGGGTTGCGGAAAGCCGATTTGGAAGCCGTCGTGAAGTCGGAGAACCGGGTGCCTACGCCGATGATCAAATCGGCTTCCGCCGCGATCCGGTTCGCCGCAAGAGTTCCGGTAGTGCCGACTCCTCCAAGAGCGAGGGGGTGATTCCAAGGAACGGCGCTTTTGCCGGCTTGCGTCTCGGCTACCGGGATTCCGAATGCTTCCGCGAACGCGAGAAGCTCCTTGGTCGCACCCGAGTAATGAACGCCGCCGCCTGCGATTATAAGCGGCTTTTTCTTGCTCGCGATCAGATCGACCGCTCGCTGAATGGCATCGGGCGCGGCAGGGCGGCGATCCAGATGATGAACTCTCTTCTCGAAGAAGCTCGCCGGATAATCGTAAGCCTCCGTCTGCACGTCTTGCGGCAACGCCAACGTTACGGCGCCGGTATCCGCGGGATCGGTCAGCACGCGCATCGCCTGAAGCAGCGAAGACATGAGCTGCTCCGGTCGAACGATTCGATCCCAGAATCTGCTGACCGACTTGAACGGGTCGTTCGCCGATATCGAGTAATCGCTGGGAATCTCCAGTTGCTGGAGCACTGGATCCGGCTGGCGGGATGCGAAGTTGTCGCCCGGCAGTAGCAGAACCGGAATCCGGTTAACCGTAGCGGTTGCGGCGCCGGTGATCATGTTCAGCGCTCCCGGACCGATGGATGTCGTGCATGCGAATATCTGCTTGCGGTTCTTCTGCTTGGCATAAGCCGATGCCGCATGAACCATCCCTTGCTCGTTCTTGCCTTGCAGGAAAATGAGATTGCCGGATTCCCGCTCGAGCGCCTCGCCGATTCCGGTCACGTTGCCGTGTCCGAATATCCCCATGATGCCACGAACGAATTTCGTTTCTTCCCCGTCCACGGATACGTACTGCTGATCAAGGAATTTCAACAAAGCCTGCGCCATTGTCAATCGAATGGTTTTCATTGGGCAAAACCTCGGTTATTCATAGATTTGGATGAAGAATGAGGAAGCCCGCAATTCCCATGCGGAGCTTGCGGGCTTCAGGTAATAAGCGTGCCTGGCGCTGCTATTTGCCTCAAAGTCGCTTCCAGAGTAGAAATAAGCGTGCCTGGCGCTGCTATTTGCCCCAAAGTCGCTCCCGGAGGAGAAATAAGCGTGCCTGGCGGTGCTATTTGCCCCAAAGTCGCTCCCGGAGGAGAAATAAGCGTGCCTGGCGGTGCTATTTGCCTCAAAGTCGCTCCCGGAGGAGAAATAAGCTTGCCTGGCGCTGCTATTTCCTCAAAGTCGCTCCCGGAGGAGAAATAAGCGTGCCTGGCGGTGCTATTTCCCTCAAAGTCGCTCCCGGAGGAGAAATAAGCGTGCCTGGCGCTGCTATTTGTGCCTGGCGGTACTATTTGCCTCAAGTTACCTGCGCAATGAGAGGTGGTATGGACTGATGTTACGAGTGTTTAAGAAAAATCAAACTGTAAGCTGAACGATAAAGGTTTTGATCTCATAGGGCTTCAGCTCGAACTTCTCGTCGCAAGACAATGCCGCTCCGATCGGACGTTCCATGAGGTCGCATTCCCGCAAGGAATCGATTGCGAGATCGCTGCTCAGCCCGACCATAGAACGAACGCCCGCGAATTCATGGACGCGCAGGACGAGATGGTCTCCATCCTCCGCTTTCTTCACCGCATCCACCATGACGTTGGAAACCGAAAGACGGAACAACGAGAACGAGTCCTTGACGGGAGCTCCCGGGTAAGAACTCAGCGGATTGTTGAGCGACCATGCTTCCTGCACGGTGTCCCCCGCATACCAATCTCCTTTATGCGGGAAAAGGGCATATACGAATTCATGCTCTCCGATATCCGCATCCGGATCCGGGTTGATGGCCGATTTCAACAACGACAGGCGAAGGACGTTATCCTTGACGTCGTAGCCGTACTTGCAATCGTTCAACAGGCTCACGCCGTAGCCGCGTTCCGACAGATCGGCCCATTGGTGCCCGACCGTCTCGAAACGCGCCCAATCCCAGCTTGTATTCCAATGCGTCGGGCGTTTGACGTTCCCGAATTGAATATCGTACGTGGCTTCCGTCGAACGGACGTCTACCGGGAATGCAACCTTCAGCAGTTGCTGGTGCTCCCGCCAGTCGATATGCGTGCGGAAATCGATCCGCCTGCTTCCGGCGTAGACCGTCATTCTCTGCGTGATTACGGACTTCGCGTAACGCCACTTGAATTCGATGGCCGCAACCAGAGGCCCCGTCTCTACTAACTCGGCGGAAACCAGATCGGTAATCTCCCGCATTTTTTCCTGATAGAAGATATCGATGTCCCATGCCTCGAAATTAAGCGGCTTGTCTTCGAATACTTGCAGAACGTTACCTCGGGCTTGGCTCGCGAGCACATCTCGGCCATTGTCCAGGTCGAAAACCCGCGACAGCTGTCCCGCTTCGTTCCATTCGATCTCGTAATGAGGCGTCTTCAGCGCGCGGCCTTCCATATGGAAAGGAGTCGTTGCCGGAAGGGACGATGGCGATGGCGCCGAAGCGGCCTGATATCGAATCGAGGTTAGACCTAACGAAGGCACCTTCGAAGCCGCAACCGTCCACAGTCCGTCGGCATATTGGGATAATAAGGCGTTCCCCTCCGCATCCAGCCAAGTACTGCCGGAAGGAATGCTATCGCCCGCGAACTGAACCAGATCGTTGCGCTCCCACGGCGAGCTATTGAGAACCGTCATCGTCCCTTCCGATTTCAGACCGCCGACGACGGCAGCCGCTTCGTTCCAAGCTTCCTCCGCGATGGACAGCGCTTCGGCATACTCCTCGCGGCTGTCCTCGTATACTTCCTTGATCGAGGAACCCGGAATAATATCGTGGAACTGGTTGCGAAGAATGATCGTCCAGCCTTCATTCAGCTTTTGTTGGCGGTAATCGCTCATATTGCCCCGTAATACGCCGGCCAACGCGCTTACCCATTCCGTCTCGCGATAGAGAAGCTCCAATTTCCGGTTCATCCGCTTATTATAGGCTTGGCTAGTGTAAGTACCCCGATGGTATTCCAAGTACAGCTCGCCGTCCCAAGTGTGCACGTAACGATCCGTTTCATTGAAGGTTTCATGCAACCTCCGGAAGTAATCGTCCGCGCGTCCCGTCTTCACGTTCGGCAGCCCCGGCATGTTTTCCAACCGACGGCGCATTTCGAGCATCTCCCGGTTCACGCCTCCGCCGCCGTCTCCGTAGCCATAGGAAAGAAGCAATTCTTGGTTCACTTCTTTTTCCTGATAACCTTCCCATGCGCCTTGGACCGTCTTGGGCGAGACCAAGCCGTTGTACGTATAGAAGAAGGAATTCGCTTCCTCCCAATCATCCGGAGTCGTTATGAAATGCGTGAGCACTTCCGATCCGTCGATTCCCCGCCATTTGAACGTATCGTGCGGCATTCTATTGAATTGGTTCCAGCTGATCTTGGTGGTCATGAACGTTTCGAAGCCGGATTTACGCAAAATCTGCGGCAACGCCCAGCTATAGCCGAACACGTCCGGAAGCCATAGATACGTGCTTTCCACGTCGAACTCCTCGCGCATGAACCGGGTACCGAACAAAAATTGCCGGACCAATGATTCGCCGGAAGTTAGATTGCAGTCCGCTTCGAGCCACATGCCTCCGCCGATTTCCCAACGCCCTTCGCGCACGCGTTCCCGGATTTGCTCGTAAATTTCCGGATAATCCTGCTTGATGTACGCATACAGTTGCGGTTGCGTCTGCAAGAATACGTAGTCGGGGAAACGCTCCATTAAACGCAGAACGGTGGAAAACGAACGGGCGCACTTCTCCCGCGTATGCTTCAGTCTCCACAGCCAAGCTACGTCGATATGGGTATGGCCGACGGTGGTGACCGTTACCGGATGGCGCTTCTCGAAACGATTCATTTCCTCCAGCAATAGCTCGCGCGCTTCGTAAACGGATTCGCGATAGACGTCGGAGCCCGGTTCGGACCAATCGACGAGAAGAAAAGCGCGGTCGAGCGCTTTAACGAGACCTACTCGATCGGGATGCGAGGCATCCAGCGCTTGAATCGTTTCCAGCACGGCGCGGCCGGTATAATAGAAGTCGTCGATTTTCTCGTCCAGCCAGCAAAGCTCGGCACGGTTCACCGTGTGCTTCATCTCGCGCGGCTTGCCGCCGCCATCTAGACCCGACCACAGTCGAATGTCCATCCTGCCTGCCGATCCTGCGGCTTCGTCGGGCAGAAAAACCTCTTGATGGTTGGAATCGACGCCTTGGTAGGGAGCGCCGTTCCAATAGAGCAACGACTCGAAGCCGTCGTTGTTTCCTCCGCCGGTTTCTCCGAAGTCGAATCGCCCGAGTACGGTTTTGCCTGCCCATTCCTTAGGAACCTCGATGTTGCGGGATAACCATATATAACGGTCGCGGCCAGCCCATGTCTCGCCGGTTTTTAATTCAAAAGCGGGGGAGCCGACGGGCGGTCTTGCCGCCGTTGCTCCCGCCTCGTCTTCGATGGCGGAGAAGCTTCCCATGGGAATAGCGTCGCGATACCGGGTTTCGCTTAATTCGCGTAGTCTCGCTTCCAGTTTCTTTTCCGTGAACAACATCGTAATCCTCACCTCTATCTTGATTAATTACTCAAAGCGTCTTCTCGAGCTTCAACAAATTGTCCAAGCTGGTAGCCAAGCTATCCATCGGTTTGCCCGGACAATAGTCCTGCTCCACCGCAAACCATTCCACGCCGCTCTCCAGTCCCCATTTCAGTATCGGAGCGAAGTCGATCAAGCCTGTCCCGATTTCCGCGAAATATTGCCGGCCGTCGGCAGTCATGTCCTTCAGATGCAGAATCGGCATCCGGAAAGCATAATTCCTTATAAAAGATAACGGGTCATGACCAGCCTTCAGAACCCAATAGGTATCGATTTCGGCATGGATGGACGGGTCCTCCAGCAAATATTCAAGAGCGAGTTTCCCGTCGATAGCCGTGTGAAATTCAAAGTCGTGATTATGATAACCGGCTCGGTATCCCGTGCCGTCTACATTAGCGGCAACCGCCAGCAAATCCTTCTTTACGCTAGCGTATCCTTCCGGCGTTTGCAGACCGTCCGGCAACGAATGACAGATGAAGTCTTTCGTATCGAACAGGAGGGCTTCCTCCAATACGGCGGTTAGATCATGCTTCATTCGTTCTAAACCGACATGCATACCCGCGGCCCGTAAACCTACTTCCTTCATCACGGCCGCGATATCCTTAGCCGGATATCCATGCAAACCGTCGATTTGAACGGCCGCCCATCCCATTTTGCTTAAATCTCTAAGAACGCCCTCGAAATCCTTCTTCACTTCGTTCCTCAAGGTGTACAGCTGTGCCGCTAGTTTATGTCTGATCATCATGCCATCTCCTTGCTTTTGAGATCCAACCACTCGACTTCCCGCGGGCTTAGCTCGAGATTCATAGATTCAATAGAAGAATAGAACTCTTCCGGATTTTGCGGACCGATTATGGCGCAAGTCGGAAACGTCTGGCAAAGAACGTAGGATAAGGCGATCTGAATCGGAGTAACTCCCTTTTTTTCGGACAGCTCTACGGCCCGGCGATACCGCTCCCAGTTGTCGTCGCTGTAGTATACCCGGACCATTTCCTCGTCCGTACGCTTATCCGGCGCGAAGTTCCCGGAGAAGAACCCGCCCGCTTGCGCGGACCAAGCGAACAACGGCAATTGCGTCTTGGCGTGCCATTCGCAAGTTTCCTCGTCCGCGGAAATGGCACCCTCCCACCTGGCTTCCAGGGGCTTGGCCAGGCTTAAATTCGGGCTGCTGAAGGAAAAACCCGTCAAGTTACGGGAAGCCGCGTATTCGTTCGCTTCCCGAATTCTCTTGTAGGACCAGTTCGAGGCCCCGATCGCGTGAATTCTCTTCGCTTGAAGATGCTCGTTCAGCTCTTCGATGATCGGGCCGACCGCAACGGTCGGATCATCGCGATGAAGCGCGTATAGATCGACGTAATCGGTACCGAGTCTTTCCAAGCTTTCCGTCAAGTCCTTGCGAATCGCCTGAGGATTCACGCGAGGTCCCGGACTCCCGTCATCGTGATGAGCGCCCTTCGTCATGATGACCACCTTTTCCCGAAGCTTCGTTTCCGCCAGCCATTGCCCGAGAACGAGCTCCCGGCCCCGGTATTGATGCGCGGTATCGAAGGTATTCCCCCCGGATTGGATGTACGCATCCAGCATGATTCGTTGCGGCTCCTCCAGCTTCCTTAAATCTCCCGTACCCATGAATAACCGCGAAATCTTTTTATCGACGCCTTGGATTTGAATATATTTCACGCTCGAGTCCTCCTTGAAGTTGCTCTAGTTGTCTTCTTTGAATATAGGCATCAAGCTTAGCTCGTAACGGAATTCCTTGTCGTTCAACCGATAAGCTTCCGCGAGCTCGGGTCCGCAAGAGTTCGAACCTACTCCGCTCATTTTGTAATCCAAGTGCACGATCGTTTCTTTCTTCTTCCTCTTCGAAAGCTCCCAATCGTGCTTCGCACCTTCGAGATCCTCCGGCGTGAAGTGGGACGCGTTAAAGGAGAAGGCATCCGGTGCGGAGAACCGAAGTCCCATCCCTTGCGTATTGGAAACGACTGCCCATTCGGTACCGTATCTGGAGCCGTTCTCTTGCGGCATGATATAATTCTCGAACATTTCGTCGACGGTCGTCAGGAATCTGCCTCTTCTGACGCTTTGGCGTTTATCGACGTAGCTCTCATGCGGTCCGAACCCGGAGTATTCCACCTCTTCCATCCCCTCCGGCATCGAAAGCCGCAGACCGAACCGCGGAAGATAAGGGTACGGCATTTCCTCCTGAACCTTCACGTTCAACCGAAGGCGAAGCTCTCCCGAAGCGTTTACCTTCCACGTCGATTCCCCTGTCAGGATCGACGGCTTGCTGTCGGCTCCCATGGAAAACCGGCTTCTGAGCTCGACGCCCCCGTCCTCCGTCTTAGACCAGTCGCAGCTGTATGTTTTCATCGTAACGCGATCGTAACCTTCATCCAGCCACTTTGTTTTCACGTGCATATCGTTATCCGTCGGCGCCCGCCATACCGAGAACGAAGAAGGGGCGTCCAGCATGTTCACTCCGTTCCTCGAGATCCGGTGCACGGTTCCCAGCCTCAAGTCGAAAATATGACTGAAATCAAAGCCTTCGACGGTCAGCCAGCGACCCGTCTCCTCGGCTTGGAGCGCGGCAATCGGCTTATCGGGAACATGACCGGGAACGTGACTGAAGTCTTCGTCCAAGCTAGCTTCCTCGCCTTTCCACTCCAACTGCTCGAACGATATCTCATGGCCGGCTTCCGCCCACCTTGTCTCCTCTTTCAACCAGCTGGAGAAAGTAAGCACATATCTCCCGGGAGACTTCACGGACACGTTATACGGCAGGGTAATGATGCGAGAGTCATGAGGCTCTATCCCAGCCAAGTCTATTTGCCCTTGTTGAATCAACCGTCCGTCAAGCTCCAATTTCCAGAATACGCCTATGTGGGAAAGGTCGATAAAGTCGTATAAATTAGTCGCTTTAATCTGACCGGTATTCGAATCATGCATTTCGAACCGTACCGGCTCGAGCACCTTCTTCAGCTCTAAAAGGCCCGTATGCGGCCTACGATCCGGGGTAACAAGCCCGTCGATGCAGAAATTGCCGTCGTTCGGCGTATCTCCGAAGTCGCCGCCATAAGCAAAGAATGACGCGCCGTCCTTCGTTTCCGTCTTGATCCCGTGATCGCACCACTCCCACACGCAACCTCCGATCAATTTCGGATATCGATAGATGACGTCCCAGTAATCCTTCAAATCCCCTGGACCGTTGCCCATGGCATGGCTGTATTCGCACAAGAAAAGCGGCTTGGCTTTACTCTCGTCCTTAGCGTAGGCTTCTATTTCTTGAACCGACGAGTACATTCGGCTTTCCAAGTCCAGACATTCCACGTGGGTACTGCCTTTGTAGTGAGGAGCCGCGCCTTCGTAATGAACCGGTATGGATGGATCGCGCTCCCTGATCCATTCCGCCATCGCGATATGATTCGCATCATAACCGGATTCGTTGCCGAGCGACCACATAACTACGCACGGATGGTTCTTGTCCCTTTCCACCAATCGGACCGCTCGGTCCAGGAACGCCGCCTTCCATGCAGGATCGCGAGATAGAGAGTGAGACGATCCTTCTTGGTGTTCGTTTCCGATGCCATGGCACTCCAGATCCGCTTCGTCCACGACATAGAAGCCGTACTCGTTGCATAAATCCATGAACCGGGAATCGTTCGGATAATGAGAGGTACGGATCGTATTCACGTTATGTTTTTTCATCAAGACCAAATCTTTGATCATATGGGTTACCGGGATCGTCTGTCCGAGCTCCGGATGGGAATCGTGGCGATTCACTCCTTTGAGCTTTACGGCGCGGCCGTTGACACGGAACTCTCCGTTCTCGATCGTGACTTGCTTGAATCCGACCGGAAAACGGAGCACCTCTTCGCCGGCGCGAATATAGAGCTCGTAAAGATAAGGCGTTTCGGAGCTCCACAACTTCGGATGGGCCACTTCGAACCGAAGAGTCCCTTTGCCGTCGACCGGAGCGTTGGCCGAAGCCATGACATTACCGTCCGCATCCTTTAATTCGGCGCTTGCATTTAAGTACCCGGTCGTATCGATTTCCGCGGTGAGAATGCCCTTCCGGTATCCATCTTCGAATGCCTGCTTATTGAACACGTCCCTGACGTGGACGCGATCGCGCGCTAACAGGTATACGTCGCGGAAAATACCCGAATAACGCCAAGAATCCTGATCTTCCAAATAGGATCCGTCGCACCATTTCAATACGAGAACGGCAACCCTATTTTTCCCCGTCTTCAAAAAAGAAGAAACTTTAAACTCCGCAGGCATTCGGCTGCCCTGGCTATAACCGGCGAATTGTCCGTTCACCCAAAGGTAGAAGCAAGAATTAACCCCTTCGAAGACCATGTACTTCTCTTTATCGTCCCATAGATCGGCGACATTAAAATCCCTAACGTAAAGCCCCGCGGGATTGTTATCGGGAACGAATGGAGGATCGTTAGGAAAAGGATAGTTTATGTTCGTATATTGAAGTTGGTCGTACCCGTTCACTTGCCAGCAAGACGGAACGATTAAATCATCCCATGCGCTCACGTCTGCCGTTTCCTCGTAAAAGGGCTGTTCCACGTTTAACACGCTGTTTTGATATTGGAACTTCCAATTCCCGTTTAGGATTTGATAAAAGGGGGATTTCCCCCGCTTTCCCGATTTCGCGGAAACGTCTTCCTTATAGGGGATATAGTAAGCCCGAGGAGCCTCCCTGTTCACTTGGAGAACGTCTAAGTTCTCCCAATAGCGATTCAAGCCGATCATCCTATTTCCTCCGTCCTTGAATAAATTATCCCTGATTAAAATAGCCTCTTCTCATCAATCGATGAATCAATTCGCCGAATAGGCTATTGGCCCAAGCAAACCAAGGACGCGTATAGTCCGACGGGCTATTGGGGTCGAATCCTTCGTGCATGAATCCGGTATCCGCATCCGTCCGTTGAAGCATGTCCAACAACTCGCCGATCTCCTTATCGTCCCGCGCGGTGATCGCCTGCATCGCCAAGCTAATCGGCCAAATATAGCCCGCGGGCGTATGCGGGCTTCCTATTCCCTTGGCGTATTTCCCCTCATGGTAATACGGATTATCCTCGCTCAATATAAAGTTGCGCGTATTCCGGTAGATTCGATCCTCGAACGTCGCGTAACCCAGGTAAGGAATCGACAACAAGCTCGGCACGTTGGCGTCATCCATCAGATTATGATTGCCGAATCCATCTACCTCGTACGCGTAGATCTTACCGTACTTCGGATGAATATAAGTCCCGTAAGTTTGGATGCCATAGTCGATTTCTTCCCGAAGCTCCGCAGCGAGACGAGCCATTTCCGCGTCCTCCCATACTTCGGAAGAGATCTCCTCGATATAACGGAGGACGACGACCGCGAACATGTTTGAGGGGATAAGATATCCGAAGGTGCAAGCATCGTCGCTAGGACGAAACCCGGACCAGGTCATACCCGTGTAATTAACGGGCATGCCCATTCGGTTATTCCGCAGCGTATCGCTAGGCGGACAATCAATTCGGGCAAACCGGTAAGGCGACATTTCTGCATGCCGTTGTTCGGTTTTCCACAAGGCTATGATCGTTTGAACCGCGGATCGGAAGGAGTCGTCAAATATCCCGGTCTTCCCCGATTCCTTCCAAAATAGATAAGAGAGCTGAATCGGGTAGCAGAGCGAATCGATTTCGTACTTTCTCTCCCAAACCCACGCATCGAGCTCGGTCAAATCCTGGTCGTATCGGTTGTCGTTTGCTTCTTCATTAAAGGCGTTAGCATAGGGATCGATATGAATATAAGCGATCTGACGGCGAATTAAGCCTTCGATGATGCGCTGCAGCTCCTCGTCTTCCGCTGCAAGCGGTAAGTAATGTCTGACCTGCGCGCTGGAATCCCTTAACCACATGGCCGGAATATCGCCGGTAATGACGAAGGCCGATTGGTCCTCCAACAGCTTAGTGGTCGTTTCCAACGTATTCGGAAAGCAATTCAGGAACATAGCCAACAGCTTCGGATGTCCGGCAAGCGTTGACTCGGCTTCTTGCAGCAATTCCGCAACCGATTCGGGAATCTTCTTCATCCTTGCTTCCTCCCTTCCTCGTCTATTAGGACTGAACGGCTTGATCGATATTTTCATGATTGCGAATAAATCGTTCGAGTTGATCGAAAGTCGGCGTGTTCGTGCTCCCTCCGAATGCGCTGACGGAGAGCGCCCCGCAGGCATTGCCGTATCTCATGCTCGTTACGGCATCTTGGCCGGACAAGAATCCGAATAAATAGCCCGCGTTAAACGAGTCTCCCGCTCCCGTCGTATCGACTGCTTCGACCACATAACCCGGAAGGCGTTCTATGATTCCGTTCTTAACGGAAACGGCACCCTCTTTTCCTAACTTGACTACGACATGGCTGCAATACTCGCTCATATATTTCAGACTGTCTTCTATATTTTCCATCCCCGTATAATGAAAACACTCGGTCTCGTTCATCAGGAAAACGTCGAAATAATTCATCAATTCGAATACTCCGCGATCCCATTCGCCGGAATCGTCCCATCCGACATCGCAGGATAAAGTAACCCCGTTGTCCTTAAGCGACTTTACCAAAGCGATATATTGTTCATGATTTCGTTTGCCTTTGTATCCGGTCAGGTGCACATGACGACCTTGCGCGATTTGCCCGATATCCAAGTTATCGAACCGAAGCTCCAAATTGGATCCCCAATACGTGATGAAGGATCGATCCGAGCCGGGATTAAAGGCAATCGATATTCCCGTATTGTGCTCTTTGCTCGTTTGAACCATTCTGGTATCGATACCATATTCGGCAAAACGGTCCCTAATATATCGGCCGTGGTTATCCTCTCCCAACACGCCGTTAAAAGCGACCCGAATTCCCAGCTTCGCAAGAGAGACCGCGAATAGCGCCGCTCCCCCGCCTACGTGCATCGCGATATTGTCGACTAAAATCTCCTGACCGGGCTCGGGAATTTGATTGCACCCCGACACCACGAGATCGATATTGGCATCGCCTATTACAACAGCATCGAACATTTTCAAAGTGCTCTCCCTCTTCCGATCCCTATGATGATTAATCTTCTCTGTTGACGTATTTCTTGCTGCTGTCGCGTACGACTAGCATGTGCTTTAGAATGACGTCTTCTTTCCGCTTCGCTTCGTTACCCGATATTAAATCGAGAAGCGCGTCCACGGTGACTTTCCCCATCTCGAGGATAGGCTGCTCCATGGACGACAAGCGCGGACGCACCTGCTCCGTCAACTGGCTACCATCGAAACCGATAACGGATATATCATCCGGAACGGTTAACCCATAATCCTTAATGCAGTTCATAGCTCCGACAGCCATATCGTCGCTTACCGCGAATACCGCCGTCGGGCGGGTTCGGGACGCCAATATTTCCTTCATCATCTCGTACCCGCTACGAGTTTTGTAATCTCCAAACCGAATGTGAGCTTCGACTTGGTCGATTCCGAAGTCGGACAAAGCGTGAATATAACCGAAGTAGCGATTCTGACCCGACGTCACGTCGTTCATGTCGCCCCCGATAAAACCGATGCGCGAATGTCCTAGATCGATTAAATGTCTCGTAGCGTCGTAGGCCGCCGAATAATCATCGATGATTACGGATATAAAAGGCTGATCCGCCGGTTTAACGCTAGAGAAGATGATGGGTATCCCCAGCTTGCTTATCAATTCGCGAATTTCTTCGTTTATTTTCTCATGCATAATAATAATGCCATCCACGCGCATTTCTTTGAACACGTTCAAATATTTAAGCTCTTTGTCCGTATCTTCGATGATGTTGCAAACCAATAGATTATAGTCGTTTAGACTCGCGGTTTTCTCGATCGTGCTAAGAATCGTGGAATAGAAGCTCGAAGTAACATCGGGGACGATCACGCCGATGAGATTCGTTTTCTTCCGGACGAGACTTCTTGCGATATGACTCGGCGAGTACCCTAGATCGTCTATCGCTTTACGAACCCTGGCTTTCAGATCGTCGGTTACGTACTTCTCTCCGTTTAGTACCCTCGAGACCGTCGTAACGGAAACACCCGCGTACTTGGCGACATCTTTAATCTTCGGCGCCATCATCGTCACCCTGCTTTCGTAATTGCTACAACTTTTCTTAGCGCATCCCTAGCTTTTGACCGCCCCTTCCATGATTCCCGCGATAAATTGACGGCTTACAAGGAGGAAGAACGCGATTACCGGTATGGTAGCCAGAAGCGTTCCGGTCATAACCATGGAGTAGTCCCCGGTATGAACTGATTTTAATTGCTGCAGCGTTAACATTAAAGTAAATTTCGACGTATCCGTCAAGACGATCAACGGCCACAAGTAATCTTCCCAAACTCCCATGAAGGTCGAGATAGCAAGGAAAGCAAGCGCCGGTCGTAGAATCGGCAAAGCAATTCGCCAGTATAGTCCGAACTTGGTGCATCCGTCTATGCGTCCGGCTTCGAGTAAATCGTCGTGAATGGCTAACGCGTATTGTCTAATCCAGAAAATCCCGAACGCGCTTGCCATTCCCGGAATAATCAAAGCTTTGTAGCTTCCTAGCCATCCGAGCTCTTTAATGATGATGAACTGCGGAACGAGCAGCATTTGCGCCGGAATCATCATCGTTGCCATCATCAGATAGAAGAGCACCTTGGATCCCGGAAATTTGAATTTCGAGAATGTAAACCCCGTTAATGAATTGAAAAACAATTGGAGCACGCTGCTAGCGATCGCAATAAAAAGGGTGTTGAATAGCGCGCGATAAAAATTGATGTTGTCCATGACATTATGGTAATTCACCAAGAAGTAGTTTCCGAACACCAATTTCGGAGGAGACGAGAAAATGGCGCTCGTTTCATTCGTCGACATAACCACGAGCCAATAAAACGGGAATATCGAAAATATAACACCGATTAACAAAAAAGTATGCACGAATATCTTTTTTGCTGTCATCTTTTATGCTCCTTTGCTTCAATCATCGGACTTATTGAAAATTTTCCAGTTCAACACGGATATGAACCCGATAATGACGAACAGAACCCACGATACGGAAGCCGCATATCCATAGTTCTGATAAACGAAGCCTTCGCGGAACATGTAAAGCACAATCGTTTCGGATCCCGGATACGGAGATTGATTACCCGCGAGCACCTGAGGTTCGGTAAAAATCTGGAATCCCCCGATCGTCGACATCATAACCGTAAACAAAATGATCGAGCGAAGCATCGGCAGGGTGATTTTCGTGAAGGACTGGAACATCGTCGCCCCGTCAAGATTCGCCGCTTCGTACAAATCCTTAGGAATTCTTTGCAAACCGGAGAGATAGATGATGGCGTTATAACCCAAGTATCTCCAGGCGATCATAAGCGCGATGATGACACGCACTCCGGTGCTCGAATTAAACCAAGCTACTTGGCCGAGTCCTAATTTCACCAGCAAGAAGTTGACCAGCCCGTATTCGTTCCCGAACATGGACTGAAATATAATGACAACCGCGACCATGGCCGTTATATTCGGAAGAAAAAACGCGATTCTGAAAAATCCTTTGAACTTTACGATCGACAGATTAATGACGTATGCGATAATCAAGGCGCATACAAGCATGGGACCGTTAGCCAACAACCAAATCGCGACATTGTTAATCAAAGCTTGCCAGAAATTCGGATCATGAAACATATAAGTAAAGTTGTTAAAGCCAACCGAAGTCATTTTCCCGATTCCGTCCCATTTATGAAAGGAAAGATAGATCGAGAAGAAAATAGGAAACACCGAAAAGACCAGGAACAAGATATAAAATGGAGAAATGAACAGATAAAGCGTTCTGCTCTTGTATATTTCCTTCAAAAGGCCTCCCATATTAGTCCTCCGATAATTCGATGAGGCAGGGCACGCTTGGCCCCCTGCCTCATCCTCTATTTTTTACTGACGCGAAAGCTGACGATTAATTTGTTCTTGCGCATCTTTCCAAGCTTTTTCCGAATCTCTTTTCTGAGCGTCTACCGTGCCTAGAGCTTTCGTAAGCTCGTTTAGAACCATATCGTCTCTCGTATCCGTATGCGCCACTTTAACATCCTTCGCGGCATCCGCGAACACGGTGCTCAGATCTTGATTTCCGAAGAATTCGTTTTTATTGACCATTTCGGGCTTCGCGTAAATTTCCGGAGTCGATGGATAATTACCGAAGTCCTTGTAGCCTACCATCAAATTTTCGGGGCTTACGAGGAACTTGATAACTTCATATGCTTCTTTCGGGTATTTCGTTGATTTCAGGATACCCATGAACGAGCCGCCTTGATTACCTACGCCACCAGGCGGATAAGCGATATTCCACTTCCCTTTCGTATCCGGCGCCGCCGCGATTACGTCCCCGACTGCCCAAGACGCTCCCGAGAAGGAAGATATTTTTCCGTTATTCATTGCTGCGTTTTTCTCGGAATCGCTGGAGTAAGGGAACGTCAAACCAGCTTGATAAGCTTGAACCGCCGAATCCCACGCGCTCTTGATATGCGCTTGATCTCCGATGTATTTGCCGTCCTGATCGAAGTAAGCTTCGCTGCTTTGTCCAAGAAGGCTTCTGAAGATATCCACGATCGTCGCCGTTTGCGATCCCGTCTTCTCGTTAACCGTCTTCAGAAGATTAAAGTAATCGTCCCAAGTTTTCACTTGATTCTTGAATTCTTCGGGCGTGCTCGCTACGCCGGCTTCCTTAAACAAATCGCTGCGATAGTAAAGCACGACCGGAGCGACGTCGATAGGCAAGGCGATTAAATATTTGTCGTCGGGGGTCGTCCCCATCTTCCATTTCCAATCCAAGTATTCAGATTGGATGTCTCGTGCCCCTTGATCGTATAAATTTACGAATTTATCGTTATAGCTTAACATCGTAGAAATCCAACTATCCATCGTGACAATGTCGGGTCCGCTGCCGCCGCCCGTAATCGTTGTCTTTAGCTTCGTTAAGAAGTCTGCTCCGGATGGAAGCTTTTCCGCTTGAAGGTCGATGTTCGGAAACTTCGCTTTAGCAGCCTCGATGGTTGAATCGGAGATCGCGCCGTTCCAGTACCACATCTTCAATTTCACTTTTCCGTTTGCAGCGTTATCATTCCCATTGCCGCTAGAGCTAGCATTGTTTGAATTTTGGCCGCATGCCGTGACGGCTAGGATAACTAAGATGGCTAGCAACGCATTGGTCAAGGATTTAATCTTCATGCTTTTATTCCCCCCGATAATGATTGTTTAGAATACAATACTTTGCCAAACTCGCTACATTAATGCATTCATTAAGTCATCCGCTTGAAGAAACTGCTTTTTGTTTTTGACGTTCACCACCACCTTTGAAGATGATTAAAGTAGAGCCTTGTTCATTATCTCGAGTGTATTTAACGCTATGGAATCGGTACCATATTTAAAATCGCATACGTTTGTTTTCCCCGAGTTCGTAGAAGTTGAAACATGAATAGTGTTTGTCGGAAGCGGACTCCCTCTTGAAAACTCAATACTGATGGTTATGGAATCGGTACCAGAAAACACTATTGTTATCGCTTTCAGATGGATATTTGAAAGTATAATCCCATCTTGCCCTTTTGACAATAGCAATTAATGATTTATGTGCATTAACAATATTTAATCCGACTTCGTTTTAGCCCTTTTCTCTATATTAACTCCTTCCTCGTTTAACGATGCTCCCGGGGTTCTTCCCTCTTTTCATTAGGAAAAGCCCATGCGCTCGAGCATGGGCTTCTTGGTACGAATACATATCAAGTGATGATCGTGATCGTCGGCGCCGAGATGGTTTGGGGAGTCGTAAGCGAGGAAGTAGTGTTGGAGAAGCTAGCCACTTCAAGCAATATCGGAACTCCGACGCCGATATCGATTGCGTCTAATACTAAGCTAGCAGTCGTAAGCGTAGATAGAGCTCCTTGCTGGAGCACGCCGTTAATATAGACGTTGAAATAACCATCCGCCGTTAGATCCGGGAGAGCAACTACCGGACCATCCGCATCGTCAACGAAGCTCGCCGCGGGAATGGTTGTGTCCGTAGTGATCATCCCCGCCGTAATGACGGCGAAGTAGCGAGTAACGACAGGGTTGACGGCGGTGGCGATAACGCCGCCGCTCGCGACGGGAGCCGTGGATACTGCAGTGTAAACGGGTTTAATAACGGGCATTTGCGTTCCTCCTTTCTATATAACGACCAAATAATGGCTTGGTCTCCTCCATATTTAATGCAAGAAACCGAAGAGGGAAGCGGCTACTTGTCCCTCATTGTCAAAATCGGGATAATGTCCAGTCGGATGCCCTTTCTACGACATACAAATAGCACATAGGGTATGGAGGTGATCGTCTTGGCATGCCGCTCTGTTCGCCGGAAGAGCGCCGGGAAAACGACGAAACGAAGAGGAAGAGCTGCGCCTTGCTTAAAAACAGAACCGCGCGCTTCCCATAAAATAGGCGTGAAAAAGAGCTATAGAAAGACGAAAGCAACTCGCAATCTTATTTTGTTTGCGGGAAATCCGGGACAGCGGGGGTTGCGCTGCTTTCCCGTTTATTATGAAGAACGAGGGGAGCAAGAGGAGTTAGGGGTTGTCGGTGCACAATTCGGCGTTGGATCTGCGTGTTCTAAAGGACCTATTAGGAAAAGAGGAGCACCGAGAGCTTCAGGGCCCGCGGGAATACAAGGTCCTCGCGGGCTTCAAGGTTCCAACGGGCTTCCCGGTCCGGTGGGTCCTCCAGGGCCAGTGGGTCCTCCAGGTCCGGTGGGTCCTCCAGGTCCGGTGGGTCCTCCAGGGCAGATAGGATCACAAGGGCCAGAAGGGCAAGCTGGAGCTCAAGGTCCTGTCGGCCCTGCGGGGCCGGTTGGACCTGCGGGCTCGGTTGGACCCCAGGGAGCGCAAGGCATTCCAGGTCCTCAGGGTGTTCCCGGCCCGCCAGGAACGGTATCCGCAGTTTCCATTATCCCTACCGCGCGAAGATATTTCTATTTTGCCGAATCGAACATCGAATCGCCTACTGTTGTCCAGGCAAGTGACTTTAGCGATGATAAAGGGAATCCCACGGATCAATTCCTTGGCATCGATTCTAACGGTTACTCGAACTTATTCATTAACGGGATCCTTCAGGAAAGCAGCTTATACGTCATAAAGGAAGACTCTTTGACGCTCATCATTAACGAGGGGATCATTATGACCGGCACTCCGATCATTCTTGAAACCGTAAATTTCAATGCGCTGATCATACCTACCGAGTAATGGGCTTGTTCTTCTTGCTCATCTTTCGTTTAATCAGAGCAATCATTAACATCATTAACGGCAATCCGATCATCAGAATCGGAAAAGAGAACGGAACAGCTACTTTGATAGGAAAAACGATCGACGACTCCACGTAGTTCAAGGGGATCAGCGCCATGACCACCCCTAAAAACGCGATTGGCCAAGCCACTTTTCTCCAATCCTTGATTCCGAGCAACTGCGACGTCCCGTAGCTTGATACGAACAAATATAAAGTCAGTTTCGTAAAAACGCTCATGATCCACACGGAGATGAGAATGGCGTCCATATTCTCGATTACGCCGCTCAGGGAAATGGATCGGACCACGATCAATAAAGGATATGGATAACCCTTCGTCACGTGAAGTCCGAAGATGAGAAGACAGGAGAATACGGACATTACCGTGAAAAGCCCGGACATCAATACTCCCAGCACGGCGTGCCGGACAACTTTGCGTGTCTTTCCCACGAAAGAAACGAGTACCATGATCATGATGCAATCGCCTAGGAAGGTCGCTGTGGGCAACGCTCCTTTGACGATGGCCATGAACCCGCTATCAACGAATACCGGAAGCAATTGATCCGCGTCGATTCGATTGAAAGCGAAGAATACGGGGCTGACCACGCCGATTATGATGAGAGGCCCCATAATCTCGCAACAGCGCGCGATCGCTCCCACACCGTGTAGAGTAAGATACAGCACGACCGTCACCATGAGCAGAACGATAACGTACGGCGGGGTCTGAGGCAGTATCGTCCCGATAATGAACATTTTGAACTGCTGAAGAATGATTCCGAACAGGGATATCCAGAACATCAAATACATGACGGCAATCAAAATCGCCAACCATTTGCCGAATAGATCGCGACTGAATTCGATGAGGGTTCTGCCCGGAAACATCAAGCTGAGCTTCGCGCATACGTAAGCGATTCCGCTTCCGACACCTGAAGCGAGCAGAGTGGAAATCCAAGCATCCTGCTTGGCGATCTGAAATGTCGGCGTCGTCGTCAGAAGAAGCGTCATGATGACTTGCATGCTGACCATCATCCAGAACATTTGCCGGCTCGTTAATGTCATGTCTACCATGGTTTCCTCTATTCTTCCTTGAGAGCGTTTTTTTCACATCTTAATGTCGGCTATTCCCGGCTTGCGAAGCGTGCAATTCACATCCATCGTTACCTCGATCTTTTGAAAAACGGAATCCCAATCTCCCGATACTTTTTTCCATTGTCGAGGATAAATTTTATGAAACGTCCGGGCGAAACCGATGACGTCCGCGTTCATATTAGTTTGAACTTCATCTAGCGTTTGCAAAAGGTATTTTTCGATTTCATCGTTAAATCTCGTTTCCAAGGCTCTCAGACTGTCCGCCGGAGTTAATAAATCGATGGAGGAGGAATTCTGGACGATATCTGCATCCAACTTCAGTCGTATCTTTATCCTCCAAACCCCATCTCGGATGCTGGGCAATAACTTTAGCTTTCTTCTTACGAGCTTGGCGGTAATTTTACCTCCATCCTGCTTCAGGGTAATCGTAAGATTTCGGCTTAAACTCGTCTGATGCAGCCATTGAAACCCTAGCTGCAGCCCTTTGTTCTTCTGATCATTGATTATTCCTATGAGCTTCGCATCCTTGATTACGGCCGTTCCTTTGACCGTAAGCACCGTTCTGGTCGTTTTACTCGACGAAAGCGACATCGTGTCGGCGATTGGCAAGACGAAAGAGCCGGATTCTCCGGAGATAGACTCCTCTACATAGTTCATGTTATACGCATTGACGGACGGCATCTCGCCTATTCGAATGAGAGTATCGTACGTATTGGGATCGTCCAAAGAGTTGAGAAGCTTCTCTGCCGTGCCCTTGCAGATGAGAAAATTGGCTTGCTCCCTCGACTCCACGTCCCGGAACAGAAAATCTAAATCGTCTTTCAGCCCTAGAGTCGCAAGCTTCTCCCCGAATATGAAGAGCTTCGTATGATCCCATGACAACGTACGCGGTAATTTATTCTGCAGGGATGACAAAGCATCGGGAATCGATTTCCCACTACACATGTATGTAAATAACCTTCCTTCGCCCCCTCCCTCGTCCGGTCCCCCCGAAGTGGGATTGGGAATGAAAACTTGAATGGTCAAATGGACCATATCTTCTTGAGTACTATCGATGCCGGCGGCTATGATGAATCCCACGTGATTTACTTCGTCTTGGTCCCAGCAGCCCGATATCGTCATCGGCAGTAGGAGCAAGAGAGACAAACGAAGCACTGATTTGAACTTTTTACGACTTATCGTCGGGGCGTCCCCCATTCCTGATCAAGGTTTTTTTGCGTAGAAAGTCGGGCGACGCTTCATTTTTTTGAGCGGGGCTCGAATTAGCGTATCCCTCAATGCCTTCATATCTAATGGGGCCAATGGAGACAAATAAGGAACACCGAACGATCGAAGGACGCAGAGATGGCTAATAATCACGAGTACGCAAAACACGATTCCGTATAAGCCGACGATGGCAGAGAAGAACATGATCGGAAACCTGAGTATCCTCAAAGAAACGCTCATCGAATATTGCGGCAGCATGAAGGATGAAATCCCGGTAATCGCTACGATCATGACCATCGGAGCAGACACGATACCCGCTTGTATGGCTGCCTGACCTATAACGAGGGCCCCCACTATGCTTACCGCGGATCCTATCTGCTTAGGCAGTCGTACTCCCGCTTCGCGTAAAGCTTCGAAAGTGACCTCCATGATGAAGGCCTCCATCCACGCCGGAAACGGGATTTCTTCCCTTGATTTCGCCACGCGAAGCAAGAGGGTCGTCGGTACCATTTCATGATGGAAAGTCAGTACGGCGACATAGACGGAAGGCGCAAGAAGCGCGACGACGAAAAACACGTATCGAAGCCACCGGATGAGCGTTCCGATAAGGAAGCGCTGGTAATAGTCTTCGGATGATTGCATCAATGACCAGAACGTCGTGGGAGCGATGAGGACGATAGGCGTATTGTCCGTCATGATGAGCACACGGCCTTCCATAAGAGCCGCGACCGCCACATCCGGACGCTCCGTGGATTGAATCTGGGGAAACGGGGAATAGTTGTTGCCTTCGATCCATTCTTCGATAACGCCGCTTTCCACGATGCCGTCGATGTCTATTTGCGATATTTTGTCCGATACCTCGGTGATCACTTCCGGTTTGGCTATGCCTTGAATGTAGCTAAGCCTCACCTTCGTCTCGGAATACCGGCCTACCGAGAAGTTAATGAATTTCAAAGCTGGCGTCTTCAATCTTCTGCGAATCAGGGACGAATTAACGGTCATCGCTTCGATAAAACCATCGCGGGATCCGCGAACGACGGATTCGGCTTGGGGCTCTTCCACGGCTCTCATATCGAATTGGGTCATCCCCAAGCTGATCGCGCCTTCAAGCGAATCGATCAATATGACCGGATTAGCATCCATGATCTCGTGCACGACCTCTCCGATCGTGTGGACTACATGGCTATCTGACAAGGGTATCAGGGTACGGGTAGTGTTCAGAGAAGCAAAATCTCCCGATTCCAAATGCTTAAGGGTTCCGAGTACGTTTCGGTCAAGAAGTTCTACGTTTACCATGCACTTGACGTATAGGGCAATCGCATGTCGATCGCCCGCGACTAGGAAATCGTGAAAGATCACGTCGCCGCAATCGGTAAAAATCTCCTTTAGAATCCGGTTGTTTTCCTCCAGATTGCCCGACACCTTCGCTTGCATCTTCGAGTCGTCGCTATTCGGATCTCCCGTCGGCATTCCGCTCATCGTGAACACCCCCTCCCTCCTTGTTCTGCTCCTAAACCCCGAAAATTATCCAATTTTTCAAAAGATGACGTCGGGAGCGATTATAAAAAGACCGCGAATAGCGGAACCTCGTCCCGTTAATGCGGCCGTTGGGGCAGCGGGTGCTAATAAGCGAAGAGGCCACCCCACTAGGTCATTGACCTTGCGAGATAGCCTCTTGCGGGAACTATTTCGGAATTACTTACTTGCAATGACGCCTACGGTGTAGATTTCGCACGGGCCAAGATTTGCCTTGATCGTGGCTTTCCCGCCATCGGAAGGTTTCAAGCTCTCGATTTCCCGTTCCAGAACGTCGCTCTTATAGACAGCCGCTGTGTCGCCATCTTTACCCGACCGGAAGGTAAGCTCCGCTTCGACCGGACGCATGTTGAACCATCGAACCATCAGATCTCCCGTATCCTCGCCGATTTTCGCCGAAGAGAAAGCGACGCCTTCTCCCTGCCACGACAAGAATTCGTGGACCGGTGCAAGAGCTCCCCCGTGAACGCCGGTTTGAACGGATGTCCACGGCGTTTGGTATTGATAGGCGGAAGCGAAAGCGCCCGAAGTGGCTCCGTCCCCTTCATGGGGAACGATCATGAGCTCGACCGATTGCTCGCCCAGACATTGCGCTTCCGGCGTAGGGAATACGCCCCAGTCGCCAAGCTCGGCGACTGCGCGAAGCAAGGTAACGGCAATCGTATTGCGGCCGTCCCGCAGTACTTCGTATTCGTTCAGCCCTTTGTTGGCGATCGTCAATCCGCGCTCGCCGTCGCTAACGTCGGCAAAAGCCTGCTGATGCTGCGCGTTGCTCGGATTCTCCCATTCGGCGGACGGCTCGTTGTCGCGAACCGCAACCTCGAAGATCGCGTCCGCGCGATGAACGGACGTCTTCAAATCCGTCGGGAACAAGACGCGGACCCGATGGTCCTTGGCTTGGTTGTCGAACGACGCGCGGATTCCGACTCCGCGACCGGAGCGCTCTAAGCTGACGATAGTCCTGATCGTAAGCGGAACGGTTTCCTTCGACCGGCCGGCCTTACGCTCGGGATAATACACGGCTTCCTGCTTCTCTTGCTCGAAGAGCTCGTCCGCGGAAGCCGGCACGGCCCAGCGGTGAACGATCTCGAACGAAGCGCGGTACGCGGTATCCTCTATGACTTTGATCTCCGCGGTCAAACCTTTGGTCGTTAGCGGCTGCTCGCCGTCCGGTTGCTTATACATATATTCGTTGCCGATATCCCCGGTGTCCTCGTAGATCAGCAGATCGCGGTATGTGCGTCCGCTCACCAAATCCGTGACCGCAAGCGTTCCGTCTTCCGCGATCCCGATACCGACATACTCGTTGGCAAGCGAGCGGGCACCGGTCACCATCGATTTCGCCGAGGACCGCTTGCCGGAGGCTGCTTCGTCGCCCGCAACTCCCGAACTGCCTGCACCGAGAACCCAGCCGTAAGCTTTAAGCCCCAGCGCCGGAACCTCGGAGGCTTCGAAAGAGAGCTTCACGCGGCGAGCCCAATAAGGCTGGCGGAACTTATCGTCCGGCAGATCGTAATCGAACGTCAAGCCTAAGTCCTCCATCGTGTAGACGACTTTGCCTCCATCCGAATCCACGAGCGACCGTCCGGTGACGTCGATCGCTTTCATTCTGCGGATCATCTCGTTCGGGGTTACCCCCTCGCGGAAGTATACTCTCGCTACGTCCAGCACAACCTCCACTGTTCCGCTGCGAGCCCAGCCCGTCGTATTCAGAACGACGAATGGCAGCGCGTCTTTACCCAGCCGGGCAAAAACTTCCGTATCGACCGCATCCGCTATCGAGCGCTTGCTCTCGTCGACGATCGTCTCCGCTACGTGCCGGCTCTTATCGAACCTGGTCACCATCTCGCGGTGAACTTCATCCACGCTGCAGCCGCAAATGCTATCGTGGGGGTGGTTCTGCATGAGCGTTTTCCACGCATACGTCAACAGATGATGCGGATAGGATGCGCCACGGTTAAGACCGTGCGCGAAGGCGGCCAAAGGCTCCGCCACTTTCTCCAGCAGCGTCTGGCCGCGCTGATTCATCTGCTTGAGATAAACCCTGGCAGAGGCCGTATTTACGAGCGTTGACCATCCGTCCGTCCGTTGGCTGCGAAGCTCGCCTTTGACGACGGACAGCTCGTTATTCAAAGATTCGTTAACGGAGGCTAGATAGTCCGGAAAATTCGAATGGACGAAATCCGTGTCCGGATACAGCTTGCGCGCCACGCGAAGCGCTTCGGATAAATCCGTCTGGATCGGCTGATGATCGCATCCGTTCATGAACAGAAGTTGTCCCGTCGATGCGTACTTCCCGGCATCCGCGAGCTTACGGTCCCAATATTCCTTCGCTTCCTTCTCGTCTACCGGGATTTCGTTCCCGTTGCTGTACCAGTTGGCGAAGAGAATACCGAGAACGCGGGACCCGTCCGCTCCTTCCCACACCAATTCCGAGAAAGACGATTCGTAATCGGAATCGGCCACGGTATTATTGAACCCGGTCGGCTTTACGCCCCGACCGAATACCGCGTTGTCGATGCCGGCCTGCTTCAGGATTTGCGGCGCTTGACCGATATTGCCGAAGGTGTCGGGGAAGTAGCCGACTTTGGCGATCGTCCCGTAACGCGAAGCGTCCTTATGGCCGACCTGCAGGTTGCGGAGGTTAGCTTCGCTGCTCGTCAGGAACGCATCCTGGAGAATGTACCAAGGACCGATGTGTATGCGGCCTTCGCGAATCCATTTCTCCAGTCGCTCTCTCTGATCGGGTCGCACTTGCAAGTAATCTTCCATGATGATCGTCTGACCGTCGAGATAGAAGCTGCGGTATTCCGTATCCTTCTCGAGCGTATCCATTAACGTGTCCATCAGTTGTATGAGCAGCACATGATGCTTCTCGTAAGGCAAGTACCATTCCCGATCCCAGTGGGAGTGGGAAATGATATGTGCCGTTCTTCTGTTCGTAACATCCGTCAAGATGAACATCTCCTTTCTATTCCGCGCGTCCGTCGAACTGCGACTGTATCTTAACCTCGTCGGGTCTGTATACCGAAGTTACCCGTCCTTGGAGATCCGTGGCGAACAATACGGCCCGCTCACGCTCCAATTCGAACGAATAGCTTACTCCCGTATCGACGGCTTTAATCTCGATTTGCGTATCGTGAGCGTATTCGGAAACGAAGACGTAAAGCGCTCCGTCCCGATAGGTAAGCCGTCTGCCGTAAACGCCCGGCAGATTTCCGCCTTTGACCCATTCCAGATCTCCGCGGTAACCGGAAGCCTGCAATGCATAATCGTATAATCCGGCAATCGGTTCCAGCCGCTCGTTCAATTCCAACGGAAGCGGACACCAGATTATGCGACCATGACCGCAAGCCGCTACCTTAACCGCGTCTCGACCGGCCCCGCCGTCCAAGACGACCTCCTTGAACGCTTCCGCGATTCTCCTGTTTCCGTAAGAGACCGGATACTCCCGGTCGCCGATCGCTATTCGCTCCTCGCGAACGACATTGCTCAGCTTCCGGTCGCCGAAGACATCCGCGAGCCTCTCCGCTTTCCGCCAATAAGCATCCAGCCCGAGCGGACCGCTGAATAACAGTGTAGCGCCCGTCCGGTCTACGATATCGAGCAGCTTGGCGAACGCGGCATCGTCGAAATTGTGCGCCGAAGGAACGATAATAAGCTTGGCAGGGGACGATTCCAATGCTTCCAAGTGGTATTCAGATACGCCGCGGAACGGTACTTTAAGATCGTATCCCAGAATCCGAGTCAACCGCGTAGTCGCGTCGAAAGCCAGCTTGCGGTTGGAGAAATCGTTGGAGTAAGGGAAAACGACGACGACATCCTCAAGCTGCCGTTCCCGGAACAAATCCCGGATTTCCTCCATAAAGCTTCCGAAGCGATAGGACACGTCCGCTTCCGGCTTCTCCGTTCCATCCGCCCGCAAGGCGCCGATATGGGACTCGTTGGCATTGTCCATATAGAAATTCGTATTCCAGATCCACTGCACGGCACCGGCGCCGCCCGCCGCGAACGCATAAGCGTACTTGCGCTCGAGCATGGCGCGGAGCTCTTCCTCGGATCGCTTCGCGAATCCGTCCGGCGTCTCCACGTACATGATGCCCGTTTCCTGAACGACGTTCGGCTTGTCCGCCGTCTTCGCGAATATTCCGTCCCACAATAAGTGGTCGTTCAGCCACCAGGAGTGAACGGTCGTGTAATCCGTCGCTTCCCCGTAGAAGAACGGCGAAGGGCGTTGCGCCCCTAACGCTTCGTCTTGCCCGACCGTAACGAGCTGTTTCGGGCATTCTTCCTTGATGACGTCGTACAACTGCTTCGCCCAGCGGTTGTGCATATCCATGGAGAACAGCACGTAATCGAGCCAACGCGTGCCCTTCTTGCCTTGGTGCATATCCTGGACGTCGAAATTGATGTCTTCCGGCTCCGGAATGACGGCCGAAGCGAAGTCGGGCAGCTCACCTGGGGTCATACCCCACCTCTCGCGCAGATTCTCGATCGAACCATGGCGCAGTGATAGCCAATCCGAGTAAGCTGCTTTCTCGAATGCGTCGCGACTAGACCGCGGGCCATTCGAGAAGATGCGAACAGGGTCGAACATCGATGGTTCGTTGATCAGATCCCAATCGATATTCGTCGTGTCCCGGTGACGGCTGACGATCGAGCGGATGAACCTCTTCTGCGCTTCAACGCTGCGGGGGTCGAGATAAGGGTTCGTACCTTCCCAAGTTTCCGGCGTGAACGAGAAGAACGTAAACGTCACCTGCAAATCGTTCTTCTTCGCCGTCAGGATGAACGCGTCGATCGAACGAAGAACCTCCTCGGAGGCATGGCCGTCCACCTGCATCACGTTCCGGTAAGCCGTCCATATTCCCGTGCGAATCCAGTTGATTCCGGCTTTGCGCATTTGAGCCATATCCCTATCCCATACGGAAGCATTGGGAAGGAACAGAAACTTGCGCGCTACGTCCGACGTCATGTAAGTCATTCCGACGACGGGCAACGGACGCCCGTCCTTCTCGAAATAATCTCTGCCCGCCGAGAGTAATCCTCCCGATCGCAGCAGCCCTTCATCCGTTCCCCAGAAGCCTTGACGCAATATACGCGTCTCTCCATCCGAAGACTCGGCGAGGCATTGTACGCTATAATAACCGGCGCGGACATCGCTGCTAAGCGGGAATCGCTTAATCATCAATCCTTGTCCAACGTCGGCGTCAAAAACCAAAGATAGGCTGTCCGAATTCTCGTCGTCGCCCGAATGGCCGATCTGAATCGTAAATTTCCAACCCGTCGTCGCGCCGGATTCCGAAGCTTGGCCGCGTCCAAGCTTCTGGGCTTGCAGCGTAAGCATCGGTCTCTCGTTCAATTCGTAAGAAGCGTAACTAGGCTTCAACCACAGCTCGGTAACGCCTGCGGCGCAGTAGCGTGCCCAATCGCGTAATGCCTCGATGCCGCCACGCTCGAAGAAAGCCTCGCCAAGCGGCTGGTTGACGAACAGCCAGCGTCCGCCGGCGAAATCGCCCTTCGTGTTCTCCCACAATACGGCTGGAGCCGCGACTTCGCGTCCTTCCGCGGAGATGCCTTTCAGAACCGGATAAATGAACGCGTCCATCGGACCCGCGGACCCCATCTGATGGGGTAGATCGCTCGACTTGGTCACATGCGGCACTAAATTCCAAGTATCCGCTACATCCAGCAGCGATTCCTTGTCCCGGAACAACGGAATGTCCCCGTTCGCCGCAAGCTTCGCGATCGGGAGGGAGCGAACCGGCAGCATCTCGTGAATGCGAAGCTGCCGATGATATGCCGTTTGCTCCTGCCCGACATGCCATTCTCCGTCGGATTTCCTCACCGGAACACGGAATGGCGCCCCGCCGGCGCTGATCAATCCTCCTCCTCGTTTGAGGAAAGAGACTAGCTCTTCCCACATCGAGATCGGGAAGTACGGCGCGTGAAGCGAAACGAAGCAACCTCCTTCAGCCCGTCTCAAAAGCTCCGCGAGCCCTTCGGCTCCGGTTACTTCTCCAAAACCCCGTAATTCTTCTAAATCCTTTTCTCGGAGCAAAGGCGCTCCCGGAAAGGAACTATCGTAGAACACGATCGGTTTAGGCATCGAGTAAACCCGCCTTCATCGCTTTATATACAAGCTGCGAGAATAAGCTGTTGGACCATGCGAACCATTTGCGGGTAAATTCGTTCGGATCGTCCGAATGGAAGCCTTCGTGCATGAAGCCGGTGTCCGCATCCGTAGCCTCGAGAAGCGAAATCATTTCCAACTGCTCTTCCGCCGATGCGGCCGTCAATCCTTGCATGGATAAAGCCATATGCCAGATATAGCCCGGCGGCGTATGCGGGCTTCCGATTCCTTTGGCCGCGGTACCTTCATAATAGAACGGATTATGCTTGCTAAGCGCGAAACGGCGCGTATTCTCGTAAATCGGATCGTCGGCGCCCACGTAGCCGAGGTACGGGATCGAGATCAGTCCCGGAGTCCCCGCGTCGTCCATCAGGCAATGATTGCCGAAACCATCGGTCTCGTAGGCATAGATCGGCCCGAATTCGGGGTGGCGATAGATGCCGTACAGCTGAATGCCATGGTTGATTTCACGCTCGAGCTTGGCCATCTCTTGCTCGAACGAGAGGTCGCGGAATACGAATTCGGCGATCTCGCGCATCTGGCGCAAGGTAACGACGGCGAACATGTTATCCGGAATGTTGTAATGGAAATCGCAGGCGTCGTCGCTCGGACGGAAGCCCGACCAGACCATGCCCGTATAATTGACGGGCATGCCCAAGCCGCCGTTCATGAGCGAATCGGTCATGATGCCGTTATCCCGTTCGAAGCGATAAGGCGAATGCTCGAAATGGTGTTGTTCCCGTCTCCACAGGTCGACCGCCGTACGCATCGCCTTCTTGAAGTCGGAGTCGAAAATATCGGCTCGTCCCGTCTCTTTCCAATATGCGAAAGCCAGGCGCATCGAGAAACAGATGGAGTCGAGCTCGAACTTGCGCTCCCATACCCACGGCGACATGTCCGTGATATCGTCCGTATTCCAGTGCCAGTCGTTCGCCATTTCGTTAAACGCGTTCGCGTAAGGATCGATCTGGATATAGCGCATATGAAGCTTGATCAGTCCGCCTATGATCCGTTGAAGTTCCGCGTCTTCTTTGGCGAAAGGAACGTATTGAATGACTTGCTCGACGGAGTCGCGCAGCCACATCGCGGGGATATCGCCCGTGATGACGAAAGTCGTCCCGTCGTCCATCAGCTTAGTCGTCGTTTCTAGCGTGTTCGGGAAGCAGTTCTTAAAGAGACGGAGCAGCTTCGGTCTATGAGCCAGCTTCGTTTCCGCTTCGGCCAGCACCGCTTGCACCGATTGCGGAAGCTTGAGCTCCGGCATTGCGATTTTAGGTAATCTGAATTGTTCCATGACAAATATCCCTCTTTCTTATTCCTTAACGGCACCTACCGTAAGACCTTGAATGAAATAGCGTTGGAAGAACGGATAAGCAAGCACGATAGGGCCGGTCGCAAGAACGACCATCGCCATTCGCGAAGTATCCTGAGGCATCGATTGGAGTACGCCCACTCCTAGCGAAGGATTGTTCGTGTTCTGTAAGATGAACTGCATGCTGTTCTCGATTCTCATCAGCATCGACTGCAGGGGAACCAGATTCGGATCCTCGATATAGAGCAAGGCGTTAAACCAGTCGTTCCAATAGCCGAGCGTGCTGAATAGAGCGATCGTCGCAAGACCCGGAAGCGCGAGCGGAATGATGAGACGGAAGAAAATGCCGAATTCTCCCGCTCCGTCTATTTTACCCGATTCTATGATCGCGTCCGGAATCATCGTGGCAAAGAACGTTCGCATGATCATAATGTAGAATGCGTTGACGGCGAGCGGAAGAATCAGCGCCCATACCGAATTCTGCAGCCCTAGCAGCTTCGTCGTCACGATGTAGGTCGGCACGAGTCCGCCGTTGAACAGCATCGTGAAGAAAGCGAAGAAGGAGAAGAAATTACGGTATTTGAATCCCTTTCGGGAAATGGCGTATGCGAACAAAGAGGTGAAGATCAGGCTTATAACCGTCCCGACGACGGTTACGAAGATCGTCACCCCGTACGAACGCAGTAATTGGTCGCCCGCTTTGAACAAATAATCGTACGCGTCGATGCTCCACTTTTTCGGAAATAAGGAATAGCCGTCCCGCGCGAGCGTCTTCTCGTCCGTAAACGAAATAATCGTAACAAATAAGAAAGGGAAGACGCAAGCCAGCGCGAATAACCCGGCGATTAAGTTAAAAATGACGTTCCACGAGGGCGATAGCCGGTGGAAGTCCTTCGGTTTGGTCAAGGATGCCATGGAGAATTCTCCTTTCTCTGGTTCAATTGGCGATGTCTAGGTTTAGAACAATGCGTTATCTTTATTGAACTTGCGTACGACGTAGTTCGACGTGATGACCAGTACGAATCCGACGAACGATTGGTATAACCCCGCCGCGGTGCTCATTCCGATCTCGCCCGTCGTCTTCAATCCGCGGTAGACGTAAGTATCGATTACGTTCGTCACTTCGTATAACGTGCCGGAATCGCGGGTGACCTGATAGAACAAGCCGAAGTCCGCGTAGAAGATGCGTCCGATCGCAAGTAAGGTAAGAATCGTCATCAAAGGCGTAAGCATAGGGAGAGTAATGTTGCGAATCTGCTGCCACTTGTTGGCGCCGTCGATCATTGCCGCTTCGTACAAGGACTTGTCGATTCCCATGATGGCCGCTAAGTATACGACGCTGTTATAGCCGAGCGATTTCCATAGGAATACGATCACGATTATGAACGGCCAATATTTAGGCTCGGAATAAAACTGAACGGGATCGAAACCAAGGGATAAAGCGATCTTGTTGACCATTCCCCGGTCGAAGCTGAGGAAGCTATATGCGAAATAACCGACGATGACCCAGGACAGGAAGTAAGGCAAGAACATTCCGGTCTGGTACCATTTCGCCAGCTTTTTGTTTGCTATTTCGGAAAGGACTATGGCCATGGCCACGGCCAGAACGAGACCGATGAAAATAAACACGATATTGTAGAGCAACGTATTGCGGGTAATGATGAACGCGTCGTCCGTGCTGAACAAGAACTTGAAATTGTCGAAGCCTACCCATTTGCTGTTAATGATGCTGGATAAAAAGCCGCCCTTCACTCGATATTCCTTAAAGGAAATCACTGTGCCGAGCATCGGTAAATACGAGAAAAATATAAACCATAGGGTGGCGGGAAGCACCATTAGAAGCAGCGCTTTATTACGATTGAAGTCCTTGGCGAAGCGCCCTAAGGTTTTCATGGAAATCACCCTTTCTGTCTGAATTAAACTCGAAGCAAAATCAAAAAAAACGGGCGAATGCCGAACATTCGCCCCTCGGTTCTATGCTTTTACTTATTTGCCGTTAGCGGCTTTCCATGCGTCGATTTGTTTTTGCGCTTCGGCTTGGATTTTGCCTAAACCCGCATCGTTCAGCTTCTTGATCGCTTGCGGCAAGTATTTGTCAGGATCGACCGTACCTGTCATCAGAGGCGCCCAGAAAGCTTCCTTCGCGTTCTGTACCGCGGCGATCTCGCTGGATACGCTCGTAGGATCGAAGTTGAAGCCAAGCAGAATCGCCGGTTTGCCAGCGTCGTTGTAAGCTTTGAATTGCTCCCATTTGTCCGCAGGATCGCCTGGGTTCAAGTAAGTCAGCATGACGTTTCCAAGAGCGAAGGTCGGCATGTCGTAGTTCTTCGATTCCGGAAGGTTCTCGATGTAGCCTTCTGGCGTTACATTGTAATGCGTACCTTCGATACCGGAATCTACCATGTTGCGCAGAGCCGGATCCGTGTTAAGCAGGTTCAGGAATTCCATTGCTTTTTCTTTGTGCTTGGAGTTGGCGGAAATCGTTTGCATCGAGCCCATAACGGACAGGTTGTAGATTAGAGCGTCGCTTTGAGGCGTCGATACGATCGGGTAGCCGTAGCTTGTAGACCAAACATTGTCCGCGAAAGGTTGAGTCGTTGCTTTGTCCGCGAACCATTTGCCCGTAGCTTGCACATCCGAAGACGATTCAAGCGTTGCCGCTTCGGTTGGAACGTAGCCAGCCGCGTAGTATTTATGCATCGTCGCGAGAGCTTGCTTCATTTCCGGCGTATCGAATATGTTCACGATTTTGTAGCTGGTGTCGTCAAGCTTGACCGCAAGCGGGAATTTCTCGATCAAGTAGTCGTAAGGCGTATAAGGCATGAAGTTCTTATCGACTTGAAGCGGAATAACGTCCGGGTTATTCGCTTTAACGGTCTTAAGCAAAGGCTCAAGGCTTTCGAGCGTGCGAACGCCATCGATGCTCAGTTTGTTCTCGTCGAGAAGATTTTTGTTAAAGCGCCATACCTCTTGAGCCGGAAGCTCTTTGTTGGCCGGAACTCCGTAGTTCTTGCCGTCTACCTTGGAGCCTTCGATGAAAGCCGGATCCAAGATGTCCGTGATGCCTTTGCCGTATTGAGTAAGTAGATCGTCGATCGGAGCGAATGCGCCTTTACGGGCATTCTGCACGTAGTCGAAAGCCCACGAAGCGGTGAACATGATATCCATGTCCGCGCCGGAAGCCGTTAACACCTGCATCTTCTGGTTATAGTCTCCCCAGTCGATCATCGTCATTTTCACCGTAACGCCGATTTTGTCTTTCGTATATTTGCTGACTTCTTCCATAACCTTGTCAACGTCTTTTTGCGGAGTGCCGACCATGTACCAACTAAGCTCTACCGGTTCTTCCGAATTGCTCGCGCTGCCGCTCGCATTGCCGGACGATGAAGCGTTGTTGTTCGAAGCGTTGTTTCCGCATGCGCTCAAGAAGAGCATGACGGCTAGAATGGACGCTAGTCCAATCGATAATTTTTTACGGGTACTGCTCATGGTATTGCCTCCCTTTGTCTGTTTGAAGCGTTTGTTTAAGCAACTTCTATTTGTAATTTTATCGAATGAAAACATTTTCAAAAATATTAGAAATCAAAGATTAAGTGTACAAACTAAAGAAAGGAACCGCTTAACGCAAGCGCGTTAATGCAGTCCCTTGTATTCGCTGGGCACGATTCCGACGTGTTTCTTGAATTGTTTATAGAAGTAGCCGATTTCCCAATAACCGACCTGCTTGGCAATTTCGTTCACCTTCAATCTACTGTCTAGAAGCATTTTCTTGGCCTTGTCTATGCGGAATTTGTTCAAGTAATCCGCGAACGTATCGCCGGTTTGCTTGTGAAAAAGCTGGCCGAGATAGTTAGGATGGATGTGGTATTGCTGTCCAAGCGATTTCAGCGTCAATGCCTCCGCGTAATGCTCTTGAATATAACGCAGCACCTGCTTGATCACGGGACTCATGTCTTCTCCGGAAAAAGAATCGATCGCGAACAACGATACTTCCTTGACGGCATCCCCGATGTCTTCAAGCGTAGACGCATCCATCACCTTGTCGAGCGCTTCCTTGTAAGGCTCGGAAGTTTCCGCCCGATTGAGCTTATCGGCTTCCATCTTCATCCGGATAATGAGCTCGACGGCAGCGCTCTTCGTCCTGCCGGGATTCATGCCATCCGCCGACCGTATGGCTAAGAAATCGCGATCGATCCGATCGAGCAATTCCGACTTGTCTTTGGCCATAATCGGCTTGGAGTAGGTATCCCAATTCAACAGCTCCGCCGGAAAAAACACCGTCGAAGCGGAGGCAAGCAGGGCGAAATCAACAAAATTACGTTCCGGCATGACCAGGAAATATTGCTGCGCTTTGCGTGCCTGTTCGTAACTCGTTCCGGCTTCGGCCATGGGCAGAGCGCCGCCAATCGCGATTCGGATTGGGGAATTCCGTATCTCCCAAGCTTGAGCCAGACGTTCGAGCGCATCTACCGCTTTACTTTTCCCTCGCTCCGCGTTTTCCATGCAAAACGCGATGACCGTATCTCCTTCCGCGTCCCGGAAGGAAACGTACTCGCCTGCATCCTCAAGTTTTTCCTCCGCCATAACCATAAAATCGTTCGTTCCATCCGCGTCGAACGCCCGAATGACCGCAATGGCTACGAAGGGTTTCGTGAGCTCGATGCCCAGAAGCGACGCCCGTTCCGCCAGCTCCGGCGGAGCGATTCGCCCCGACAGCCAGCGAATCATTACGTTGTCCCTCAGAATTCCGATCTCGTCTTTCCCGTATACCTGCTCGGGCTTGTCCGCGTTGAGCTTATTCACCGCGTCGGACAGCGTCGCTTCCAATTCCTCGAAACGAATAGGCTTGAGCAAGTAGTTCTCGATCCCGAGCCTCATGCCTTCTTTCAAAAAGTCGAACTCGTTGAACCCGCTCAGGATAATCACCTTCAAGTGGGGTAAGAACGCGCGGGCATGGCGGATGAGCTCCAATCCGTTCATTACCGGCATCGAGATGTCCGTGATCAAGATATCCGCCGGCACCTGACGCATTCGCGTCAGGGCGTCCTCTCCGTCTTCCGCGATTCCGACGATCTCGAGCCCGAAAGCAGACCAATCCACCGCATCGATCAAACCCTCGCTTATGAACGGTTCGTCGTCCACTAGCCATACTTTATACATCCTCGGTCTTCTCTCCTTCCGTTACGATCGGCCAGCTTACGGCAACCAAGGTTCCGCTTCCCGGCTCGCTCTCGATTGAAATCCCGAATGCGGGACCGTGCACCAGCCTTATTCTGTCATGCACGCTGCGCAACCCGAACGATTGTCCCGAACCGGAGCCTTGTCCCTGCGCTTGCCCATGCTCCGATTCCGGTTCCGGCAAATCCAGCGCTTGCGTTAACCGTTCCAATAGATCCGGCTCGATCCCTTTGCCGTTGTCCCGAATTCGAACCGTGACGATTCCGTCTTTCATGGCGGCATCGATCGCGAGTCGGTTATCCTTGCGCCGCGATTCCATGCCATGAACGATATAGTTCTCCACGATCGGCTGAAGGAGCATCTTGAATACGGGAATATTCGTTATCTCCGACTCGCATTCAATCGTATAAGTGAATTTGTTCTTGTACCGGATCCGGAATAATTCCAGATACAGCCTGCACATCTCCAGCTCCTCGCCCAGCGTGTTCACCGGTCTTACGCTGACCGAGTTGCGGAATAACGCGGCCAAGCTATAGATCATATCCCCGACGTCCGCCGCGCCTTGCGACACCGCCCTCATCCGGATGACCTCCAGCGTGTTGTAAAGAAAGTGCGGGTTCACTCTAGCTTGGAGCGCTGCCAGCTCCGTTTGTTTCAGACGGATCTCGGCCTTGTATTCCCTGTCGATATGCCTGTCTAGTTCGTCGAGCATATCGTTGAAGCTGTGAGAAATTTGACCGAGCTCGTCCTCCCGGGAATCCTGAAGGCGCGCTTTCAAGTCTCCTCCTTCGACCTTTCTCATGAAGTGGACGATTCGGTTCGTTCTCCTCGCGATGTTGAAGATCACGAGGGAAGGAATAATGACGGCTACCGCGATGCAGGCGGAGCTGATGAGAATAATCGTCCTTTTCAGCCCTGCGTAAGCTTCGGCAATGATGCTTTTCGGGGAAATTCCCACGACGATATAGCCGGCTTTGTTCTGGGTTAAGGTGGAAATATACGAGGGCTCGTCCAGCGTTACGACTTCTTTAAGGGAGCCGAGCTGCTCCATGTAAGGAAAGGTCATGCCGTAATACCGATTGGACGTGTCCGCCAGGACTTGTCCGTCCGACGTTAATACCAGAATCGCTCCCTTCAGCGGGGCTCGGTTCTGCTCAAGGGATCTGTTTACCATACCCGCGTCGAAATAAACGAGCAGCTGCCCGATATTTTTCAACGTATTCTTATCGTTCACCTGGCTGCGCATGGAATACAGCTGCGGGTTCCATTGCCCGATCAGCCTTCGTATCCACGTATTCGGCGTCGCCGCGACCGGCCCTTCCGCCGCCATGATCTCGGGAATATAAGAGCGGATAGGATTCGTGGAATAGAGCTTGCGGGGACCGTTCGAATTAAAGACGTACAGCTGCTGCATCTCCGAGCTATAGAGAAGTACATTCTGAATATCGGGATCCGACTCCATCCGGTTCGAGAGGTAACTCAGAATATCCGCCGCGCTCTCGTTGCCCCCCGCGAAATTCTGGTCCAGCATGTATTGCACGTAGTCCTGATACGGATGCCTGAGAAAATAAGACGCGTTGCTCGCGAGCAGTCCGTTCCTATATATATCCTGGACAGCGTTCTGAACCCAGTCGTATTTCTGCTCCATATAACGGTTGACCCGGTCCATCGCCTGCTTCTGGTTGTTTAGCTCGCTACTCACGATAGAAGCCGACATCAGGTTAAACAGCAAATAAGACAGCGTGATGATCGTCAGATTGACGATAATCGCGAAGACGAAAATGACTTTGATAAACAGGTTGTTATGGATGTAATTGCGGTATATCTTTCCGAGTCGCACTCCGAAGCCTTCTCTCGCCCGAATGATGAAGTTATTGCCGCCATTATAACACGAGCGCGATTCTCGAGCTTGCATCGAGTAGAAGCCTCGCTTCTTCTTTATTGCTCTAAAGCACTAATACTCATTCTTATGTAAGTTATTGTCATTAATTCTAATCATTAACCGATCTAGAGAACTAGACCGATCGAAATATTTCGCAATTTTACAAGGCGATAAACGCCTAAGCAGGTCAATATACCTACTGAAAACCGCGCCAAGCGACTCAACTAACTTTCCTTTCCCATCTTGACTACCGACGAAATTTGGAGTTTATCGTCGCACATATGACTTGGAAAAACCATGAAAATTATTAATAATATAATTTCCAAATATAGACATGAGGACCTAATACACCTCATTCTCATAGGCGAAAACGCCCATTGTCCTAGTTATATCTACAGAATATAATGACGCTGTGAAACTAGATTTTCAAAAAAAAGAGGATTTAGTTCCATATTCTTGAAAAGCACGGCACAATTCGACCCCATAAGGGGACCTTCAGAGGAGGAAATTTGAAGTATGGCTTCACTTGCTAAGAGCACACGAAAGAAATTCATTCCGATCGCGTCTTCATCCATGGTTCTCTCCCTGCTGCTTAGTACATTTAGCATGGCACCGCTCCAGGAGGCTAACGCCGCGCAAGCGGCAAAAGCCGCAATCGCTTCGCATTTAATATCCTACGAGGGAGCAGCTTACGCTTCTTCTATGGAAGGAGACGGCTTGGCACCGGAAAAAGCGGTCGACGGCGATCCGACGACTCGCTGGGGCAGCGCCTTCAGCGCGGATCCGCAATGGATGTACATCGATCTAGGAGCTCCTGCCACCATCGATAAGGTAGTTCTTAATTGGGAGAACGCCTACTCCAAATCATACAAGATTCAAGTGTCCGATGACGAATCGAACTGGAAAGATATTTATACGAACACAGCCGGAGACGGCGGAATAGATACGATTTCTCTGACCGGATCCGGTCGCTACATCCGTATGTTGTCGCTTCAACGCTCCGGAGGTTACGGGGTTTCGCTCCACGAATTCGAAGTTTACGGAACGGGCGGCAGCAATCCGCAGCCTATCGTACTAGGGGAAGACGTTGCGCTGAATAAGCCGGTCGTCGCTTCCTCCTTCCAGAAGGCGGACGGGGACAAGCCTGCCCTACCTCCCGAAAACGCGATAGACGGAAAACCGGCAACCCGCTGGTCCTCCGCCCCAACGAGCGACGAGTGGATCTACGTCGACTTGGGCAGCGTTCATACCATCGGCCGCGTTCGGTTGGATTGGGAGAATGCCGCAGGCCGCATCTACGATCTCCAAGTATCGAACGATGCCGCCAAATGGACGACCGTCTACCGGGAAGTAGACGGTCGCGACGGAGTCATGGACACGCCCGTGTACGCGGCGGGCCGTTACGTGAGAATGAAAGGAATCAGCAGAACGACTAGCTACGGCTACTCCCTGTTCGGCTTCTCCGTGTACGACTACGTCGAAGGAGATCCTAAACCGACTTACGACATTCCGTCGTTGCCTACCTCTTCCGTCGTTAACGTCGGCGAAGGCAGCTACTTGACTAACGATCTCGACATGCCGCAACCAAGACCGCCGATGAACAAAACGGACGACGTTAAGGCGCCGATCCCATCCAACGATTGGTGGCAATCCGTCTTGATCAAGAATTTGAGCGACAGCCTCATTACGCTGCCGTTGAAATCGAAATATACCTCTAAAGGCTTGAGTATTCTGAATCCCGGCGCAGGTTGGGTGAACGACACCGGAAACTCTCAGGCCGCGGACGGATCGCCGGACTTCTACTTGAACGCCGGCAACATCAGCGCATCCCGCCTCGGAAATAAAGTGTCGGGTTACGGCGATTGGTCCGCGACCGTCGTGCTAAGCGACAACGCGACCAAGAAAATGGAAACGACATTCGTCAAAGGCTCGCCGTACCTCTATTCGGAGTTCGCGGATCCTACGACGCCCGAGCTTTATTTCCCTGTCGCTACTCAATTTTTCGATGACAACAACCAACCGATTCTGACCGCCGACGGCTCTACATTGAATACGGACCATATCGGATTCGCGGTCTCGAACGTAGACGGCTCTCCGAAGCAAAACAAGGTGATTCGCCACTACGGCGTGTTCGCTCCGGAAGGCTCCGTCTTCATGAAAGTCGGCAACAAAATCAAAGTCCGGTTGGGTAACGGACAAGATTACTTGTCTCTGGCTACTCTTCCGGCCGCTAAAGACTTGAACTACTTCTATAAGCATGCTTATGCTTTCGTCGCGAAAACCTCGGTAACGCCAAGCTTCAGCGAGGATTCCTCCGAAGTGACGACTCGATTCGACGTCACGATCGATCAGAAGCGCGCGGACATGGAACCGACGACCTTGATGGCCTTGCTGCCTCACCAATGGAAGTTGACTCCTTCGACGCTGACCGATCTTTCCTACCCGTCGATTCGGGGAACATTGAAGCTGCATGAAGGTAATTCCTTTACGACCGTAGACCGGTTCCAAGGAATCGTTCCGCAATTTACGAACCCGGAAGATCCGACTTATTCGAAGGACGATCTTCTTGAAATGTTGAGCTACCTTGACGAATCCACTGCCAAGAACTACATGAACGGAGACGCTTATTGGCAGGGCAAAGCGCTTCATCCGCTCGGGATGGGCGTATTGGTCGCCGATCAAATCGGAGACACCTACTATAAGAATATTTTCCTAAGCCGATTGAAAACGATCCTGACCGATTGGTACACGTATACCAAGGGCGAAAAGGATTACTTCTTCTATTACGATCCGACTTGGGGCACGATGTACTACAAAAATAGCGAGTTCGGCGCGAACACCGGTCTGACGGACCATCACTTCACGTACGGCTACATCGTGTTCGCTTCCGCCGTTCTGGCGACTTATGATCAAGACTTCAAAGACAATTACGGCGAAATGGTCGAGCATCTTATTCGGGACTTCGGCAACCCTTCGAAGGACGATCCGATGTATCCGTTCCTCCGCAACTTCGATCCGTACGAGGGCCATTCTTGGGCCGGCGGATACGGAGACAACAACAACGGGAACAACCAAGAAGCAGCCGGAGAATCTCTGTTCGGCTGGGTCGGCGAGTACTTGTGGGGCTTGCTTTCCGGCAACGAGGACTATCGGGATATCGCCATTTACGGCTTTACGACCGAGCTGAAAGCCGTCGAGCAATACTGGTTCAACTACGACAACGACAACTGGCTGCCCGAATTCAATCACAAAGCGACCGGTCAAGTGTACGGAAGCGCGTATAACTTCGGCACTTTCTTCAGCGGAGATCCGGTTAACGTTTACGGTATCCACTGGCTGCCGACCGGCGAGTATTTGACAAGCTACGGCTTCGATCCGCAAAAAGCCGCAGACCTATACAACGGCATGGTCGCGGACAACAAAGGTCCTGAAAACGCATGGTATCACATCGTATGGCCGATCGAAGCGCTCAGCGACCCGCAAGCGGTTCTGAACAAATTTACGGTCGAAGATACGCAGAAGAACGAAATATTCAACACTTACTGGTTCGTTCACAACATGGCAACGCTAGGACAACGCACGAAGGATATTTGGGCGAGCGGTTGGTCCGGCGCTACCGTGTACAAGAAAGGCACGACATACTCGGCCATGATCTGGAACCCGACTAACGCTCCGATCACGGTGACATTCAAGAACGCTGCAGGAGAAACGGGTTCCGCGAAAGTCGGCCCTAAATCGCTCGTTAAAGTCGATCCGATGAAAGTGACGGACCTGGACGACAAAACTCCTCCGGAGCTTAACACGGACGCGACGGAAAATAAGGTCGGCCAGCCGATCGACATCACGTTCGCGGACAATGCGGGCTGGAGAGACGCCGTCAACGGGTTGAAAGTCAACGGCGAGACGGTAGACGCTTCGAAATACAGCGTTAAACCGGGAAAAATCACGCTCGACTCATCCGTATTCCCCGAGGAAGGCGGTTACGAAATCGCGGTTCAAGCAGCCGGTTATCCGGATGCCGACGTTCAACAAGTCATCATCACGAACTCGACCGTGAACCTGGCTCTGAATAAACCGACGACCACTTCCGAGAAGCCGAATAACCTTAGCAGCTTCGCGGTCGACGGAAAAGCGAATACGCGCTGGGAGTCCCCTTTCAAAGATCCGCAATCGATTACGGTTAATTTGAAATCGGAATACAAGATCAGCCGCGTACGCTTGAACTGGGAAAACGCAGCAGGCAAAAACTACACGGTTCAAACGTCTACGGACGGAAAAGCATGGAATACCGTTTACACCACGACTCACGGACACGAGGGAATCGACGACATCTCGTTCCCTGCGGTAAATGCAAGATACGTACAAGTAAACGGTACGGCCCGCACGACGAATTACGGCTATTCGCTTTGGGAGCTTGAAGTATTCGGCACCCCTTCGGATCATATGGACGCGCCGGACTTGACCGCGGATACGACGAATAACAAGGTAGGCCAACCGATCGACATTAGCTTCGAAGACGATGCGGCTTGGAGAAACGCGATCAACGGCGTGAAGGTGAACGGGGCGGCATTAACCGCGGCGCAATATACCGTTGCGTCCGGCAAGATCACTTTGAACGCCTCCGTGTTCCCCGAGGTCGACAGCTACTTCATCACGTTCGAGGCAAAAGGATATACGAACGCCGTCGTTCAGCAGTTGATCGTCACGAACTCGACGGTGAACCTTGCGCTGAGAAAAACAACCATCACTTCCGCTAATCCGTTGCAAGCCGGCAATAAAGCGGTGGACGGAAACAAAGATACGAGATGGGAGTCGGCATCCAGCGATCCGCAGTTCATTACGGTCGACTTGGGTACGGCGAACCTCGTTAGCCGCGTGCTTCTGAATTGGGAGAACGCAGCAGGCAAGAACTATACGGTTCAAGTCTCTTCGGACAACGCGAATTGGAAAACCGTCTATACGACGACAACGGGTAAACCGGGCATCAACGACATTACTTTCTCGCCGGAAAACGCTCGATACGTCAAAGTTAACGGCACGGCGCGTACGACGGCATACGGCTACTCCCTGTTCGAATTCGAAATTTACGGCAATCCTTCGGGAGTGCCGGAAGCACCGGAATTAACGGCGGATACGACGATAAATAAAGTCGGTCAACCGATCGACATCGCGTTTACCGACGACGCGGCTTGGAGAGCGGCGATTAGCGCCGTGAAAGTAAACGGCACGCCATTAACCTCTACGCAATACAGCATAAGCGCGGGTAAGCTGACATTGAGCCCTGCCTTGTTCACGGAAGCTAATACGTATTGGATCTCGATCCAAGCTACCGGATATACGGAGACTTCCGTATTGCAAACGGTCGGAGCGAAGGATGCTCCGGTGGAACCGGGCAACCCAGGTAATCCTGGAAATCCAGGTAATCCGAGTAACCCGAGTAATCCAAGCAATCCAAGCAATCCGGGAACCAATCCGAATCCTGCGAATCTTGCATTCGGTAGACCGACTGCCTCATCGCCTGAATATCACCGTTCCGCGGATGACGCGGTAGACGGAAGATTCGATCGCCGTTGGGAATCCGATCACAACGACAACCAATGGATGAGCGTCGATTTGGGAGCTCCGACGACGATTAACCGCGTGCTGCTGACTTGGGAGAACGCCTACGGTAAAGCTTATACGATCGATGTCTCTCTCGACGGACAAGCTTGGACGACCGTATATTCGACCAATGCGGGCAACGGAGATACGGACGACATTTCGTTCGCTCCGGTCAGCGCGAGATACGTTAAGATGAACGGATTGAAGCGCGGAACGCCATACGGCTTCTCGTTATGGGAGTTCGAGGTATACGGCGGCGCAGCCGGCCCCGTAAACGGTCCTGCATTAATCGCGGACATGACGGAAAATACGCTCGGAAAACCGATGGAAATCACTTTCTCCGATAATAAAGCATGGAGAGACGCGATCAACGCCATCGAACTGAACGGCGTAACGCTCAAAGCCAACCAGTACAGCGTTGAAGCAGGCAAAATTACGTTGAATGCGGCGTTGTTCGTCGAGCATAAGCCTTACTACGTCACGGTATGGGCTAGCGGTTACGAGAACAATTTCGTACTGCAGCCGATCGACGTAGGAACGACGGTTAACCTTGCGCTGTTGAAACCGACGACTACCTCCGAGAATCCAATGAAAACCGGAGATTACGCGGTTGACGGAAGCAAGAGCACGCGTTGGGAATCCGCGCACAGCGATCCGCAATGGATCAGCGTCGATCTAGGCGAAACCGTTAAGATCAGCCGCGTGCTTCTGAACTGGGAGAACGCCCGCGCAACGGCCTATACGGTCGAAGTGTCCACGGACGGCTCTAACTGGACGACAGTCTACTCCACGACGAACGGGGCTGGCAGCATCGATAATCTGCTCATCAACCCGATCGATGCCAGGTTCGTCAAAGTAAACGGCACGCAACGCAATACGCAATACGGATTCTCCTTGTTTGAACTGGAAGTTTACAAATAAGAAGCTAGAACTATAACAAGGGCCGGGAACACCTTTAATAAGGTGCTTCCCGGCCCTTGTTGCCGTTCGTAGGAAGTCGTTTCGAAGCGGATTTCCTCATTATTTAACCAGCAATGGGACGACTTCTCCCGCATTAACGTCGATAAGACCGTGGTCGGTGATCTTGAGCGCGGGACTAACCGTAAGGGAATGGGTGCTTATAGACATGATCGGGTTGTAATGTACATACCCCAGCGACAGCATCGCCTCGCGTAGCTCCTTCACCTTCCTAGAGGTGATCTCGAGCGGCTCCTCGGTCAAGATACCGCCAACCGGGAGCTCCAGATGCGATAGCACCTTGCCGTCTTCTACTACGCAGAAGCCCCCTTGGCTTCCGATGACGGCGTTCGCCGCCGTCATCATGTCTTCCGCGTTTCGTCCGACGACGAGCAGATTGTGGTTGTCGTGAGAGTAAGTCGTCGCGATCGCGCCTCGTTTAATCGTGTCGCCGCCGATCAAGCCATAAGCCCGGTTGCCGTTGATGCCATAGCGTTCGAAGGTGGCGATAAGCGCATGCCCGCTTTCTTCCCATAGCAATTCTCCGCCCTTGCTTGCGACGGGGGAGTGCTGCTCCTCCACGAAGGTCGAACCGTCCTTCACGACCATCACCCGGAATTGATGCGTCCCGTCATCGGTCTCCGTTGCAACCGCAAAATCCCGAACCGACAGCGGATCCAGTCGGACGCTTGCGTAAAAGGATTCCGGAAATTGGCCCGACGATGTTGCCTGTACGTATTCATTCTCGACGTCGTATACTTTGCGACCCCGTTTATAAACTTGCCTGATATCCATCTTCGAGGGATCGGATACGAGCACGAAATCGGCGATCTTTCCAGGCGCGATGCTTCCCCGGTCTTGCATACGCATTCTCGATGCCGGCGTATAGGTTGCCGCGTAAATCGCGTCCTCGGGGCGCATTCCCATCCCGATTGCCTTACGGACGAGATGGTCGAGATGGCCGCGCTCCACGAGAGTATCCGGCATGACGTCGTCGGTGACGAAGCAGAAGCGCTCGGCCACGTCATGCGTGCCGAAATAGTCCATTATTTCGGGAGTCATCGACTTCTCCTGAATTTCAATGAACATTCCCGCCGCGATGCGAGCTTCAAGCCCTTCGATGCTTTGATGCGTATGGTCGGATCCGACGCCCGCGTGGACAAGCCTATGCAAATCCAGCCCCATAATTTTCGGAACATGGCCTTCTATAATCAGCTCGGGATAGTTGCTTTGAATGTAGCGCAGAATGTGATTCGTTTTGCAATCCGGATCGCGTATCACGTCCACGTAGTTCATAATTTCGCCAAGGCAAATGATCCCTCCGCCCCGCAACAGCTCGTCGATATCGGGAATGTCGATAGAACCGCCCGTCGTCTCCATCGGGGTAGCCGGAACGGAGCTAGGAATCGCGTAGAACATGTCCGCTTCGCATTCCCGGCCTGCCGCTATCATTTCTTTGACTCCCTCCACGCCGAACACGTTGGCCATTTCGTGCGGCTCCGGTACGACCGTCGTGACTCCGCAACGGATAATCGCGTAAGAGAACGTCGAAGGGGTCACCATCGAGCTTTCGATATGAAGGTGAATGTCGATAAGTCCGGGAATCAAGTATTTGCCGCTACCGTCCACGTATTCGTTTGCCTCGAACAACCCCGGGCCTCCGGGGCCGACGTAAAGTATTTTTCCATCCGCCACGGCGACATCGGCATCTTGAAACTTTTTATAGTAACTGTTGAACACCTTCGCGTTAGTAATCAATTGGTCTGCCTTCATGGGTTCAAAGTCTCTCCTATCCTGGAAAATGAAGCTGCCGATCTGCGCGGACGGCGTCCGCTATCAATCGACGAGCACCAGCTTGTCGGGCGGAAACCGCAGGGTAACCGATTGTCCGCTGTAAAACGGTTTCTCCATCTCCTGATTGGCCGTGAAGTTGCCGAGCGCCGTCTCCACGACATATTGGTAGCTCCTGCCTAGATAGGTGCTGACCTTCACGATTCCGGGCAAGGACCCGATAACGCCCGGTCCCGATCTATCCTCGGCAGCGACTACGAGGTCGTCGGGACGAATAGCTCCTTTGAGCGCGCCGGGGCGCGTTGTGCCGGGATTAGCGACGGCCGTAAACAGATGCTCGCCTGCCCGAAGCGAGATGACCCCTTCGGATTCCGCGCGCTCGGTGAAATTCAAGAAATTATGAAAGCCGATAAACCGAGCCACGAATTCCGTAGCCGGATACTTGAAGATCGTTTCCGGACGGTCGATCTGCTCGATCAGCCCTTTGTTCATGACCGCGACCCGGTCGGAGATGGAGAAGCATTCCTCTTGATCGTGGGAGACGTATAGCGTCGTAATGCCAAGCTCCTGCTGAATTCGGCGGATTTCCACGCGCATGCCGGAACGCAGATTCGCGTCGAGATTGCTGAGAGGCTCGTCGAATAGAAGCAGATCGGGCTCGATGACTAGCGCTCTGGCGATGGCGACCCGTTGCCTCTGCCCTCCCGAAAGCTCCTTCGGGAACCTCGTCTCGAAGCCTCCGAGACTGACGACCTCCAGAATACGCTTCACGCGGGACTTGACGTCGGTTTCCTTCGTCTTGCGCATTCTCAGTCCGAACGCAACGTTATCGAATACCGACATATGCGGGAACAGAGCATAGCTTTGGAATACGATGCCGAAGTTCCGTTTATTCACGGGTTTTCTCGTATAATCATCGCCGGCGAACCGGAATGTTCCCTCTTTGGCTTCCAGAAACCCGGCGATCAACCTTAAGGTCGTCGTCTTTCCGCAGCCGCTAGGGCCGAGAAGGGAAAGCAGTTGTCCCTTCTCCACGTCTAAATTCAAATCCTTCAATATCGTCTGGCTCCCGTAAGCGACCGAGACGCTTTCCAGCGTTAGCAGTGTCATAGCTTATCAGAGCCTCCTTTACCGTAATGTTGAATCGCTTACCGTCGAGTGAACTGGGAAAGCCCCATCAAGCGTTCGATCACGAGCATCAGCACGCCGGTCAGCACCATGAGAAGCACGGAAATCGCCGCGATGGTAGGATCGAAATGGTTTTCCACGTAAGTTAGCATCTCGATCGGCAGCGTACTGACTCCAGGTCCGGTCATATAAACCGAAATATCGATATTGTTGAACGACTCCAAGAACGCGATCAGCATGGAGGCGATAATGCCGGAACGGATGTTGGGCAGCACTACCTTGAAGAACGCGGACATTCTTCCGGCGCCTAAGCTCAATGCGGCCTCCTCGATGGCGAAATCGAAAGTGGACAGGCTCGAAGCCACGACCCTGACGATGAAAGGCAGCATAATGACGGTATGTCCGATCAGCAAGCCGGCATACATGGGCAAATGATATACCACGATCAAATATTTCATTAAAGTGAACCCCAGCACGATGCCGGGAATCAGAATCGGCGAGAGGAATAAGCCGTTGATCAGCTCCTTACCTCGAAAGGAAGAACGGCTGAGGGCATACGCCGCGGGAATACCGAACAATAGCGCGAATACGTTGCCTAGCAGCGAGATCGCGATCGAAGTCTTGAACGTGCGCAGAAAACCTTCCACTTTGAAAATCTGCTCGTACCAGCGGAAGGAAAACCCGTCCGGCGGGAATTGAAGCACGATTCCCGGCTCGAACGAAGTCGCGAAGATAATGAGCAGCGGACCGAGAAGAAAGACGAAGACAAGCAGGCTGAATAAGCCCAGTCCGAAATGTTTTTCCCGCATGCTTCTACCCCTTCGGATTTAATTGACGAGCCGCTCGGTTCATTAAACCGACGACGATAAAGGTAATGGCGATCATGATGACGGCGATAACCGACGCCAGAAACCAGTCGTTAAGCGTCATGGCGTTCTGATACAGAAAAGTAGAGATGACGCGTTGCTTGCCGCCGAGCAACGCCGGAGTCGTATACGCCGTCAGGCTTCCTACGAATACGAGCACGGCGCCGATGACAATGCCCGGCAATGCCAGCGGGAATACGATCCGGACAAACGCGGACATGCGGGAAGCCCCAAGACTCTGGGCCGCAATCACGAGATCAGTATCGATATTCTCGAGCACGCCGACGAGCGAGATAATCATGATCGGCAGGAATAGATGCGTCAAGCCGATGACGATCGCGGTTGGCGTATACAAAATGTCGAGAGGTTTGTCCGACAAGCCTAAACCGACGATGGCGTCGTTGATCAGGCCTTTACGGCCGAGAATGATCATCCAGCTAAACGAGCGAACGATGGGACTGGTGAGCAACGGAAAGATGGCTATCGCGAGCAGGATGCCCTTGCTGCGAGCCGTCTTCCTGGAGATGTAGTACGCGGTCGGAAACCCGAGCGCCAAGCACAGCAACGTCGTGATCAAGCTGACTACGACCGTCGTGAGCAGAATTTGGTTGAAATACGAATCTCCGAAGAAGTGGGTATAGCCGCTCAACGTCAATGTCCCGTCATGATAGAAGGTCGATCCGATCGTAAGCACGATCGGAATGACCATGAAGATTCCCAGAAAGAGCAATCCCGGGAGCAGCAGCCCGTACAGCACGGATTTTTTCATCACGCAACTCCTATGCTAGACTCCTTGCCGACTGCCAAGCGGCGGGAGAAATATTCGGTATCGGCGGAACGGCTGATTGTGCGCTACGAATTCAGCGATGAGATAAATCGATCTAGAAAGCTCTCCGAATCGACCTGCTCGCAGACGCGAACATTCGGCGGATGACCTAACCTATTCTGAACGTCGCATACCGTTCGACCGTCGTTCAGGCGGCTTGTCGTTTCGACGTCGACGAAGTATTCCTTCGCCTCCACGAGCTCCGGCCAGATCGCCACGCCGACGGCAAGCGGATCGTGCAAAGCGCAGGCGCGCACGCCGTTTACGAATTCATAGCGATCGATATAGATCGCCGTACTCTCTTGCACATAATTCCGAATAGCCGGTTCGGTCAGCAACTCGATGTGTCCCTCGGTCAGAAGCGCCTTCCGCGTGACATCCAGTCCGACTTGCGTCAAACTCTCGAATCCGGCATCGACGACTAGCCTTGCCGCTTCGGGATCGGCATAGATGTTGTATTCCGCCGAAGGCGTTACGTTGCCGGGTCCCTGAACGACGCCCCCCATATAGATGACTTCTCTGATATGGCGGGGCAGATCCGGGCATTGCTGAAGCGCGATGGCTAGATTGGTGAGCGGCGCGGTCATGATGAGCGTAAGATCGCCGGAATAGCGAAGCGCCGTCTCCACGATGAAGCTTGGCCCGAAGCCCGCTTCGGGTTGCTTAACCGGCACTCTATCGGAGAGCGCTCCGCCCAACCCGTCGGAACCGTGCACCCGGTGCTCGTAATGGGACTTGCGGATAAGCGGAGCGGAGGCTCCGGCATAGACGGGAATATCCTCCGCCCCCGCAAGCTCGAGAATTTTGCATGTATTCAACGTTGCCTGCTCGAGCGATACGTTGCCGCATACGGTCGTAACTCCCTCGATCTTAAGCTTGCCGCTCTTCACCGCCAAGAGAATTCCCAGCGCATCGTCGATGCCGGTATCCACGTCCAAGATGACTCGCTTACTCATTTGCGCTTCGTCTCCTTATAATCCGACCGTTAGTTCGCGACTTCTTTGTTCCAGCGGTCGGTCCAATTGGCTATGTTTTTGTTAACGAACGCCATATCCAGCTTATTGAGCTTCTCGATGACTTCGGCGCCGTAAGTAACTCCTTTGGCTTCCTCTTCCGTCAGCTGCACGTCCTTGTTCACCGGCGAGTCGACCTTGGCTTTGGCGGATTTCTCTTGAACTTCCTTGCTTAATTGCCAGTCGATGAACGCCTCGGCAAGCTCCTTGTTCTTCGATCCCTTAACGACGTTAAGCGTGTTCATGACGGCATATCCGCCTTCAGCGGGCTTAACGAATTTCGCGCCGGGAACGGCGGCTTGCAGATCCTTGAAGTACGATTCCATGATCGGACCGCCCGCGATTTCTTGCTGCGCGAACATGTTCACGAACTCGGACGTCTGGCCGTAAAATTTCACGACGTTGTCTTTAAGCTCCGCGAGCTTCGAGAAAGCCGCATCCTCGTTGAAAGTGCTGTTGCCCGCAACGCGCGAAGCGGCATCCACGACCATAGGTCCCGCCGTTCCGGTAATGTTCGGCATAGTCAAGTTATTCTTTAAGCTCGGGTCCCATAGATCGCTCCATGAAGTAATTTCCTTGTCCACCATATCGGGATTGTACGCGATGCCGAGCTGGCCGACCGTGTAGGCGGGTCCGTAATCGACTCCAAGCGGCGCTTGGGCGATGCTGAAGATATTCTGAATGTTCGGAATCTTGGTCGGATCGATCTTCTCGAATAAGCCTTCGTCGATCGCTTGCTGCGCATAATAGTCGGACAGATAGACCACGTCGATATCCGAGGTACCTTGGCGGATCTTGTTCAAGCGATCGGCGTTGTTGCCGGTCTCCAGTACGATCTTTACATTGTGCGCTTTCTCGAAGGGTCCGAATACCTCCGCGTCGAAGAATTCCGCGGAGAAGCCCCAAGTGGAGATGACCAGCTTAGTCGGATCGCCCGCAGGCGCGTCCGGGGATGCCGAGCCGTCCGCCGGAGCGGACGAAGTCGCCGGCGAGCTTGCGGCCGGACTCTCTCCCGCGTTATTCGCGTTGTTGCCGCAGCCTGCCAACAGCGTCAGAGATACCAGCGCGGTTGCCATCGTAAAACCCATCCATTTCTTACTCATCTTTTGTTCCTCCCGGAGTGTCGTATTGGCACAGCAATATAAAACAAAAAGAAAAGCATTCTTGAATAAACAAGAACGCTTTTCTTTGTAAACAAAGAAAGTCAGCCACCCGTTGCGCTTAAATGGATTTACCCTCAGAATCGATCCGAAGGAACCAACCGTTATATTCAATTATCGGCAAGAATCCGAATTTCAATCCGAGCTTCGCAAGATCACGTTCGTTATGGCCCACTGAGTGGCGGAATCGTAATCCCTCAACACCGCATCGATCGACAGCTCCATCTCCGTCTCCAGCTTCTCCCGAAATTTCTTCTTATAAAGAAGCGACATGCGGAAATCCACTTCCAGCTTCAAGCCGGGGGATTCCTTCTCCATGGCGTCGGAACGCGGGGAACGACGGTGCTTGGCAACGAGGGTTACGATATCTCCGTCAACGGTCGCCCTTAAGAGAGTCGTGCCGAAGCCGAACAATTCCTTCGATATCTCGTTGTATAGCTGACACATTCTCTTTTTGTGCTCGTTCGTGTCCAAGTGCCTCATGGTTTCACCTTCAAATCTCGGTATATCCGAACATTTGGACTATTAATATTGTTTATTATACATAAATCCTCATAGTTCGACAACCACTATGTAACAATAGATGACATGCATAAAATGTGGAAACGCAGAATTGTTTCTTAGGCTGAAGAACCCTTTCCCTGAACCTCTTTCCACATCTTCTTATTGCTGTATTCCCTCTCCGAGCTAATATCCCTAACGATCCAATCCGGCGCCACGAAAGCATCCGCTGCCTCGACGGATTCGAACTCTACCTCTGCAACGATCAGATCGATATGCTCGTAGCAATCGATTTCGATCCCGAAGCCCTTCCAATCCACGGTAACCCTTCGTTTTATAAGCGGCGTCGCTTCGAACGCTTGCATGATTTGGTCGAAGATTCCCTCCGAGATTTCGTATTCGATCTCTTCGCGGACAAGACCGTGGCCCTTCTTGAAGGTCTGCCTATAAGTTACCGCGCCGCTTCCAAGATCGGTAATTTTGCGCACTCGCAGTTCCTGTGTCTCGTCCATCGCCAAGTACGTCTGCTCGATCCTCTGATCGGAGCGAATTCTCAACGAACCGTCTTCTATCCATCTCGCCGGGAATTCCGTCAGCAGGAACTTCTTTTCAATTTCCAATGACAACTCGTACTCCTCCTATTCCTTGCGCAGCAGTAAAGATTGAAAATGGGGTTTACCCTCTTGTAGTTCAACCGTATGGAAATCCTCGACCGCGAACCATCGCTTCGCGGCTTCGACCAGTTCTTCGTCCTCGTACATGGAGAAATAACGCTTAGGCTCGTAAGGATCGTTTTCCCAGATTCCCTCCGAGTTATCCCCGCCGTATACTCCGAAGAAGAATAATCCTCCGGGCTTTAGGACGCGGTAAATCTGATCCAGAATCTCGTCCAAGTCGGACTTCGGAACATGAAGAAGACTATTCATCGCATAGACGGCCTCGAATTGCTCCGGCGCGAAATCCAAACTGCCGAAGTCCGCCCTCCGAGCGTCCAACCCTTTTTCCAGGCACAGTCGCACCATCTCGTCGGATAAATCCACGCAGACGACATCGAATCGGTTTTCCTTGAAGTATGCCCCGTCGCGGCCCGTTCCGGATCCCAGCTCCAGGATGGAGTTTTTGTCCTCCTCGGCTAGCGTCTGCAGGAAGCTCTGCCGTTCCTTGAATTTCCACGGCTCCATCTGAGCCTGGTTTCTTTGCTCTGCAAAGTTATTATACGCTTGCCTCAGCGCTTCCTTCTCGTTGTCGTTGCGAGTCATTTCCCGAAGCTCCTTTATTTCTCATCCTTATTAAGTTATATCATTACTACTTAGTTCACCCAGCGAGTAGAAATAAGCGTGCCTGGCTGTACTATTTTACCTCAAAGTCGCTCCCAGAGAAAAATAAGCCTGCCTGGCGGTGCTATTTCCCTCAAAGTTGCTCCCAGAGTAAAAATAAGCGTGCCTGGCGGTGCTATTTGCCTCAAAGTTGCTCCCAGAGTAAAAATAAGCGTGCCTGGCGGTGCTATTTCGCTCAAAGTTGCTCCCTGAGAAAAATAAGCATGCCTGGCGGTGCTATTTGACTCAAAGTTGCTCCCAGAGTAAAAATAAGCGTGCCTGGCGGTGCTATTCGCTCAAAGTTGCTCCCAGAGTAAAAATTCTGCTGTCCAGCAACTGTCCGATGTCGTTTAGAGCCTGTTGATGAAATACGGCCAAGACGGTAGCCAGAGGTTCATACCCGAGAATCGCGCCTCCAGGATAGCCGTTGTCGTATAAGCAAACGCGAAACGGAACGTAAAGACTGGCCCTCACGTCGATCGTCAATATTTTCTCGGCGATGACACCGTTGCCCGCAATGTATAGGGAGCAGCGTTTAATTCCGTTCGTTAACGACGTTAAGCGGTCTTGATCCGCACGAAAAAAGATCATAAGTCCATGCTTTCCCGCCATTTCCGCAAAGGCTGCCTCCACTGTCTCCCATGGCGCATTAGCCAGAACAAGAGTCGCATCGACTACGGGATCCCATTTTCCCATCTCCCTCTCGAACGCCTTTACCAAAGCTTCATAGCTAAGCCCCATCGGGATATCTTCCCGCACGAACGAGGTTCCGGCCAACATCGCGTTCCCGAAATACGACGTCTCCACTTCCCTCCCCGACGTACGACTAACCCGGATTCTAATATGGTGTATTCCGGCTAGTAAGGGGCTATGTCATGAGAAACCCGGGACCTTCCTAGGAGACCGATCATTTGCCCGGCTCTTCCTCTTCTTCTTCATTCGTGGAAGCGACGTCCTCGTCGAACACTACTTCCTCTTCCTCTTCATCCCAACCGATATCGTCATCCGCTACGATGTCCTCTTCTTCGTCGGAGGAATTCTCTTCGTCGTACTCGTACTTTTCGTCGGAAGAATCGACCTCCGGAATGAAGTCCTCATCCACCTCGCTCTCGTTATCGATCAACGGATCCTTCGAGTGAGGGACCTTCTCTTCCACGTCCATGCCTTCCGCCTTCTTCTTCTTTTCCAACGTTCTTAGATTGCCGCGTAGCAACCCCATCTGGGACATCGAATTACGGCGAATTCCCGATCTCACGCGGGACATCGTCGCCGCTTCGCGATCGGCCGGTTCGATCTCTTGCTGGGCGAAATCGACGTCGGTCATCTGCATGCGTTCTCCGAAGGTTCTGAGCAAGGAGTCCCTTTTGCGTACCGCTAGGTCCCTTGCCTCTTCCACGTTGCTCCCTTTAGGCGCGCGTTTCACTTTTTCCCTAATGCTCTTGTCCGACATTTCTCCGCCCATGATCGAGCTTTCGACGGCTTGAAATTGATGAACGGCACCCGAGCCGGTAGCCGCGATGGATCCCGGAACATTGAAATCGACACTCGTGGTATCCGGGTCCGTTTTGCTCTTTTTCTTTGCCGAAGGCTTCCCTTTCCCGGTCTTGGAACTGCTCGCCGTGTCCGAGTCCGTATCCGAACCCGCATCGGACGCTTTTTTCTTTCTTTTCTTCATTTCCCTTTTCTCCGTATGCCCGAACTCGTCCTCGAAGGATCTAGGCGTACCTAAAGTATGAGCTTGATTGGCGACTTCCAGATTGCTGCTCGCCCCCATCAGCTTCGAACGTTGAACCTCCGCCAAATTAAAAATCGTAGGAACGGATTGCAGCGTTCTCTCGTGATCGGCGAACGCCTCGGGCGGACGCTCCCCCCTATTGCTCGCATCGAGCCCTCTCCATACGTCCTGCTCGGTTTGTTCGCCGGTTGCCATCTCCTGCAGATGCTCCGCCTCCCTTGGATAAGGGGTAAAGCTGCTGCTCGCGTCGTAAAAATGCTGTTCGTTCTTCTGAAACGGATTTGCCGAGCCCTGAATCCTGCCTAGCTTATAAGTTTCATCCGGCTCGAATAACGAAGGGGCTTCCAAGCTCATCAGCTTGTGCGCCCTCCCCTGGTTCTTGGCTTCCTTCACCAAGGCGGCACGATCGGAAGGCTCCTCCAGCTTAGCCGTTCGCCTCTCTCCTTCCATTCGGTTCAAATGCGGGAAGCTCTCCTGATCGCTCGCGCTCGGCGCGCTTGCGAAGCTTCCTTCCAGATCTCTATTGAACTCTTGAATCATCGGTATCTGAGGAACTTGATAGTTAAAGCCCCCGGATCCGAAGTGAAAGAACCCCGGCGGCTGGGATGCCGTCGTATTCGTCTGGATCATCTGAGTAGCTTGATTGCCGACAGAGCTTTGCATTTCCAACAACGCGTCGCTGGTAGCCGATGAAGAAGGGGAAATCGATTTCTTTTTCTCCCCGCCCGGCTTTTTGTCTTTTGGAGTCCTAGGCATCATTATCTCCTAACGTATGGGAATTTCCGCACTCTACTTCTTTCGATTTCGTTCGACACGATTCCTCTTTCATTTCAATAATTTCGGACATAAAGAAGAAGCCCGCGGATATACGCGGACTTCTCCAGACTACAGACCCGAGGTCTCTACGACGATTACCTTCGGAATCAATTCGCGCAGCTTGTCCAGCGTCACTAACGGAACTCCGTCGTCGGTAACCAATACTTCTATGCGTTTCGCTTCCATGCCGAACAGGAAGCCGGTCCGGTTCAGCTTGGAGGAATCCGCCAGCAGAATGAGGCTGTTGCTGAGCTCCGCCATGGAATGGGCCGTCCTCAACGGTTCGATCTTGGAATAATAGATTCCCTGCGGGGTTATCCCCATGCACGAGAACATCGCCTTGTCGAACCGGTATTGCTTAAGCTCCTGATAGAACTTATGTCCGGTCGTCATCCCGTCAGGCCCCATCTCTCCGCCGACTAAGAAAACCTTCGAACGTCCGCCCTTCTCGGTAATATGAGAAGCGATCATGACCGAGTTGGTCACGATCATAAGCTCCAGATCCAACGGAATTTGCCGGGAAACGACCATGCCCGTCGTATTGCCGTCCAGAAACAGGCTGTCGCCGTTCTCCATCAGCTTGATCGCCGCTTTCGCGATGGCTTCCTTCTTCTCGTAGTTGTAGTAGATTCGTTCCAAGTAGGGCATTTCGTAAGTTGTCTGTTCCCGCCTTGTCGCCCCTCCGTACGTTCTCTGCAAGATGCCCTTGACGTCAAGAATACGCAAGTCCCGGCGGATAGTTTCCACCGAGACGTTGTATTCCTTCACTAAGTCGTCGACCAGAACGTTTCCGTTCCGCTTGATGACTTCCGCGATCTTATTTCTGCGCTGATTCGAATTCATGCGCTTCTTATTTGAAATCCGCCAGCGCTTTGGTCGCGTCGGCTTGCGCTTTCTTAAGCGCGTCGGCCGGAGAAGCTTTGCCCGCCAGCACGGATGCTACCGCGAAGTTAACCGCTTCTTCGATCGAGCTGCGCGCCGCCGTCGGAACGTCGATCGTCGCGTAAGGGAACACTTCGTCGAAGGCCTGCTGCTTCTGCGGATTGTCGGTATAGTTCGTTTTCAACAGGTCCGTTTCCAAGGCCGACTTCGTGGCCGGGAAATAGCCGGTTTTGGCCGCGTAGATCGCTTGCGCTTTCGATCCGGCGAAATACTTCAAGAAAATCCAACCTGCCAGCTCTTGCTCGGGAGTAGATTTGAACAACACTTGATTGCCGCCGTAAAGCTCCGTTTTCTGCGAGCTTGCGTCTCCTTGCGGGATAAGCGTGACTCCCCATTTGAACTTGTCCGCAACGAGCTCCAGCTTGGAGCTGGTTCTAGCCGTCGTGCCGATTTCCATCGCCGCCCGGCCGTTCGTGAACTCCTGCTCGGTATCCTCGGCCATGACGATCGCTTTCTTGTCGAGCAGGTTCTTCATCATCGTCGCCAATTCGATCGCTTCCGGATTGTCGAGGTTGACGGACGAGACGTCCGCCGCGATCGGATCGACGCCCATCGTGCGAAGCCATGTTCTGAACGTTCCGCCGTAAGTCGCGGAACCTGTGCCGTTGCCGATAACCAAAGCCGGCACGCCTGTTTTCTCGGCGATCGTAATCGCTTGCTGCTCGAATTCCTTCCAAGTTTGGGCGGGCTTCTCGATGCCTGCTTTTTGCAGCAAATCGATATTGTAGTACACGCCCATCGCGCTGTTCCCGTGCGGCCAGCTCATGGTTTTGCCTTCGTAAGCCGGAATCCGTTGACGGGCAAGCACGCCCGGCATGATATCATCTAGATCGGCTTGGCTGAGGCCGTTGGCCGGATCCGCGATGAAGCTGTCCAGTGGCACGATTTGGTCCGCCTTCATATACTCGAGCGTATCGCTCTCGTATGCCATCGCGACCGTCGGAAGACCGCCGCCTTGAAGCGCCGCGCGAATCTTCTTGTTCAGATCGGCGTAAGTGCCTTGGAACGTTTCTTTCACGATGATCTTGCCTTCGTACTCTTTATTGAATTCGGCTACCATCTCTTTGATGGCTTCTCCGTATATGGTAGCTTGAATGTGCCAGAAATCGATGGTAATCGGACCGTTTTTGCCGAGCTCGTCCGCGGCGCTACCGCCGGATGCCGCCTGGCTTTCCGCGGCGGAACTGGACGGAGCAAGGGACGTTTCTCCCGATGCGGCCTCGTTGTTCGGGCTGCCGCAAGCAACCAGTAAAGCCAAGCTTAATACGAGCGTTAACGCGGTTAACCTTCTAATGATCAATGAATACATGGATTAGTCCACTCCTCTGATCTAGTTATCTATTTTCACTGTCTGATCAGCCTTAACGGCCTGCATCGACAAGTTGATTGAGCGTTATCGTCTCGCCGTGACCCGGATAATATTTGCGGACGCCCCGGCTGTCCAACAAGGAAGGATGCACGCTGTGCAAGGGAATGACGACCTTCGGACGAATCGCTTCGACGAGCTCGCTGATTTCCTGAGGAGCGGCATGTCCGCCCGTCGCGCAATAATGGTACGTTACGCCGAATTCCGTCAGCCAGCGATGCAGCGTATCGTCTTGGGAGGTCAATGGTCCGCCGTCCGCATGAACGTAGTGGGAAGGCGTCTGGTCGCCGAGGCCTTCCAGCTCCGCCATGAGAGGCGTAAGCGCGTAATTCATGTAGACGGAATACGCGGCTTTGTCCGCAACCACATCCATTAGCGATACCGTCTCGTAAGGGAGCTCGACTTCCGGGGAAACCGCGCCTCCATGGCGGGCAGGGAGAATGCGAACGATCTCGCGATCCGCTTCCAATGCCGGATGGCCCTCCAGCGAACGAATCCCTTCGGTAACGGCGACATGCCACAGAACGGCGGTCGTCTCATCCATGACGAGCGTACGTCCTGCCGCTTTCGTAGCCATGATGATATCGGCTACGCGCTCGACGTTGCGCGCTAAGATATTCACGTAGACAAGACCGGAAGCCTGAGTCGCGACATCCTTGTACTTCACGGCCACATCCGTTTCCATGCGATCGATCGGCTTACGGAAAATCGTGTCCGGCCGCAGTCGCGTGCCTTCCGTGATCAGGATATCCACATCGGCTTTCCGGCAAAGATCGATAAACCGGTCCATCCGTCCGGAATGCCGTCCATGGCGTCTCCAATCGGCGGTAAATCCGATGCGGTGCTCCCGTCCTTGCAGGATGAACCCCGCCACGCCCGGCGTGTCGTGATCGACTTCGATGACCTGCAACCGGAAATCTCCGATCGTTAGCTCTTGAAGATCGTCCACCCGATGAATGACCGCGGAAGAATCCGGATATTCGCCCGCCGCCACGACTCCCTTGTACACGGAATGAGCATCGCCGTGCATGTAGACGGGAGTCCCCGCTTTAAGGTAAGGCATCAATGCCATATGGTCCTGATGGATATGGCTGACGAACGCGTGCAGATCCGTAAATTGCGGAAGCTCCTCCTTCTGCCACAGCCTCTTGAAGGTACCCTCGGACAGATCGCCGATGACCGACGGCTCGTACAGGTTATACAAGGGCGGAGCCATCCGGGTTAACAGCAGGTTACGGATGCCGTAAGGCGGATCGATCGTGACTTGATTGTTGAACATGCCGTGCATTTTGAGCCCCAGATCGAAGACCAGTCCGCTATTTCCGCTTCCGTACACGATCTGAACCCCGCCGATCGTGTTTAGTCCGCCGTAAAACGTTAACGTCTCTTGTGCCATGGTTAAATCGACGCTCCTTTATTCGAATTCGAATTGGAATTTATGAAGAGGGATTTATCGGGCAAACGATCCAGGAAGTCCGCAAGCTCGTCCGGGTCGCTCATCCGCGCATCCCATCGTTCTTCGTCGTAGCTGTCGTAAGGCGAAATCCAGATCGTTCTTCCGCCAAGCTTTTTCACGGGATACAGATCGTTCCAAGCATGGTCTCCGACGGATACGACAGTCTCGGGCCGAACGCCCTCTTCCTCGATCATCCGTTGCAGACGGTTCAGAAGCCCCGTCGGCTTGGAGGCGTTAAACAGCACCTCGTCGAACTCGCCTTCCATCCCCATGTAGGCTACGAATTCACGTGAGCTTCGCTCCGGAGAGTTCGTCATCAGAAGGGTGCGGTAGCCTTTGGACTTAAGCCGTTTTACCGCGGTAAGCAGCGCAATATGGCGAGTAAATCCAAGCTTGTCCGATACCATCTCTTCCCTGACCCGGAGGAATGCCTCCGTTCTCTTGGCGGGCTCTATGCCCAGATAGTGGGCCATGAAACCGATCGTTCCCCATCCGTCGCCGATGTACATGCAATCGCTCATGTCCCTTTTGTTCGCGCCATATAGACCGATACGCTTCTCCTCGTCCGCATCGCCTCCCTCCAAAGAGATCGCGGCTATGACCTCGCCTTGACGGTGGCGAAGAATAAGCCGGTGTAACGGGTCGTAGAAATATCCGATTTTACAAGCATGGCTTCCGCCCAAGATCCGTTCGACTTGTTCGTAAAGCTCGCTTTCGTCCGCATGCCGGTCCGTCCCCTCCAGCAAGTAGGAAAGATATCGCCGCATAAAAGTTTGATCCTGATACAAGGTGCCGTCCATATCCAATACGACTACCTCGATGTCGCTTGTCCAATTCATAAGAAACTCCCTCTTGGTTGCATTAATCGTCTAACCTTTGATTCCCGTCGACGCAACGCCGGCATGGAACCATTTTTGACATAAGAAGTACAGCACTACGATCGGCAAAATAGTGAAGGTCGACGCGGCCATCAAATGCTGGTAATTCGGTCCTTCTTCGCTAACGAAGTACAGCAGCCCGACCTGCAGCGGACGCAAGGATTCGCTCGAGGTAATGAGAAGCGGCCATAGGACCCCGTTCCATTTGCCGATAAACGCGAGCAGTGACGCCGTAATGAGCGGCGGCATGGACAAAGGCAGCAGCACGGTGCACAGGTAGCGGAAATGGTTCATCCCGTCCACTTGAGCCGCTTCCCAATAATCCCGGGGAATCGATTGGAACGCTTGCCGCAGCAGGAAAATGGTGAACGCATCCGCGAAGAAAGGCAGCATCATCCCCATGTAGCTGTCATAGAACCCTTGCCCGCCGTTCCCCAGCCAATCGTTGCCGCCCGCGAAAGGAATGTGGCGCAGAGTGACGAAATTGGGAATCAACGTGATATCGTAAGGAATCATCATGGTGGAGACGACCAACGCGAAGATGAATCCTCGGCCCTTGAACCGGAAATGGGATACCGCGTAGGCGACTGGAATGCACACGACGAGTTGCAGCAGCGTGCCGATCCCGGCAACGATGAGCGTATTACCGAAATATCGCCCGAAGCCCGATTCCGGCTTCGTCCAAGCGTGCACGTAGTTGCTGAAATGCCAAGATTGCGGCCATACGGTAGGCGGCATTCTGTTGATCTCCTCCGCCGACTTGAACGAGGTGAGGATCATCCACAGAAAAGGAAACAGCGACAGGGCGGCCAGAACGATGATAACGGCGGTGACAACTGCCCACATGATTCTGGAATTGAGCCGGGATCTATCTTGCGTTATGTTCATTCCGGACTCTCCTTCTTAGTGTTGATAATGGACTCGTTTCTCGCCGAATCTGTACTGTATCCAGGTCAACGCCAGCACGACGGCGAATAGGCATATCGATAGCGCCGAGGCATACCCGACCTGACCGTAGACGTAGAAGCTGCGGAAAATATAGAGCGGCAACGACATCGTCGTTCCTAGAGGACCTCCCTCTCCGCCGGAAAAAACATAAAACGCGTTGAAGGACTCGAATGCGCCGATTACCGAAATGATTAATAGAAGGAAGAGCATCGGGGATAGCATCGGCAACGTGACGTGGCGGATAAGCGTAGGCGTTCTCGCCCCGTCCATCCGGGCCGCTTCGTACAGCTCGCTCGGAACGTTGCTTAAGCCCGCCAGCAGGATCACGATGTTAAATCCAAGGCTGCTCCAGATCGCGAATATTATGATGACCGCAAGTGCGAGCGTCGGTCCGCCGAATTGAATCGGCAGCCAATCCGGCCAGTGTCCGCCTAAGGAAGCAAGTAGCTTCATTCCTATCGGGTCGGGATCCACGAACCAATTCTGAATCGGAAGACGAAGCTTCTCCAGCATGGAGTTCGCTACGCCGACGTTCGGATGGAAGATCCACTTAAAGACGATCGCCGCCGCCACTTGGGAAGTGATGAACGGGAGGAAGAACACCGTGCGAAGCAAACCTTTGCCCTTCCGGTTCTGAAACAAGTAGTACGAAATCAGGAAGGCGAGTACGATCGTAATGGGAATCGTCCCTATCGCGTAATACAAGGTAACCAGAACGCTCTGTCCGACTGCTCCTAGTTGCAAGCCGAGACTCGGATCTCTATAGACGAGGTCTTCCGTGAATATCCGGATATAATTGTCGAAGCCGATGAACTTCTCGGGGACGTACCCCCACTTCCAGAAGCTGATCCATACTCCGAAGCCCAGCGGCCAGAATCGGAACAACAGCAGCAATAGCAGCGCGGGGAGCGCATAGGCGAACCCTATCAAGGCTTCCTTATGTCTCGGTCGTCCATGTCGGCGTATCATCTTGAAGGCATAGGTGGTTGTCCGTTCCTTGTGCATAGTCGGCCTCCTTCTAATCGTTTGCCTATGTCTTAAGTTTAGAGCGCGAATATTAATCGAACATTTGCTTCAAGCACTCGATTGATTAACGACATTACCGTTTCCCTCTCATTTTCAGCCGATTTTTGTTAAACCGGTAACGTTAGCCTGACAAACGGTAAAGGTTGTCAAGAATCGGGCATGACGGACCTATCCGCGCACGCCAAAATCGCCAGCTCTTATCGTCGGCGGTTCGCGCGGTTAAAAGGCCGCAATCGTCTATTTCGTTAAAATTTACAATCGGCCTAATCTGAGCTAAAGTTGCGTTAACACTCGATAGGCTCGACACGCCTATTTGGCTGAGGTAACATTTTGTACGCAAAAAAACGACGGCGCGGGATTAATACCCCGCACCGCCGTTTTCAAGAAGTCCAACAAGTCTAACCCTTGCTTACGCGATAATGCCCTTATAGCCTTCCGCCGTCAGAAGCTTGCCGAACGCCTCTTCCACGCTGCCCTCGACCTCTATCTCGGCGATCCATCCGCCCTCGTAAGGTTCGCCGTTCAGAAGCTCCGGCTGGTCGTTCAACGCTTCGTTAACCTTCACCACTTTGCCGGTGACCGGGCTGTACAGCTCGGACACGGTTTTCACCGATTCGATCGATCCCATGCTTTCCCCGAAGCTAACGCTAGCTCCCAATTCCGGGAACTCGACGAACACGATGTCTCCGAGCAGGCTCTGCGCATGATCCGTGATGCCGATTCTAACGATCTGACCTTCTACCGCTTCCGCCCATTCGTGCTCCTCGCTGTATGCCAACTTCTCCCTGACTTCGCTCATCCTAAGAACCCTCTTCTCATTTGAATGTTAACCGCAAGTGCAATAGAGCACCGGCTTGCGAGCCGCCGTCGTTTCGTCCAACCGCTTGACCACCGTCGTATACGGCGCGTTCAGGACCAGCTGCGGATCCGTCTCCGCTTCCTTGGCGATCTGAATCATCGTGTCGATGAAGGCGTCGAGCGTATCCTTACTCTCGGTTTCCGTAGGCTCGATCATGATGCTTTCCTCCACGTTAAGCGGAAAATAAATCGTCGGCGGATGATAGCCGAAGTCGAGCAGCCTCTTAGCCACGTCGAGCGTGCGGACGCCGTAAGCCTTAAGCCGTTTGCCGGAGAGCACGAATTCATGCTTGCACACGCCCGGATACGCCACTTCGTAGTACGGAGCGAGGCGATGCATCATGTAGTTGGCGTTCAACACGGCGCACTCGGACACGCGGCGAAGCCCTTCCGGTCCATACGTTCGAATGTACGCATAGGCGCGAACGAGAATGCCGAAGTTTCCGTAGTAGGCTTTCACGCGACCGATCGATTGCGGACGATCCGTGTCCCAATAGTAAGTACCGTCTTCTTTCCGGCTAACGATTGGCTTCGGCAGGAACGGGATCAGCTTGCTCTTCACGCCGACGGGACCGGCACCCGGACCCCCGCCGCCATGCGGCGTGCTCATCGTCTTGTGCAGGTTAAGATGCACGACGTCGAAGCCCATGTCGCCTGGACGGGCGATACCCATGATGGCATTCGAATTGGCCCCGTCGTAATATAGCAATCCGCCCGCGTCATGCACGATCTTGGCGATCTCCACGATCTGTTCCTCGAACAAGCCGAGCGTGCTCGGATTCGTCAGCATGAGCGCTGCGGTATCGTCGCCGACCGCGGCGCGCAACGCGTCGAGATCGACCATGCCGCGCTCGTCCGACTTAATCGTGACGGTCTCGAACCCCGCGACCGTAGCGCTCGCCGGATTGGTGCCGTGCGAGGAATCCGGCACGATGACCTTCATGCGATGATCGCCGCGGCTCTCGTGATACGCCCGAATGAGCATCAGCCCGGTCCACTCGCCATGCGCGCCGGCCGCCGGTTGAAGCGTCACCTGATCCATGCCCGTAAGAGCGGCAATATCATTCTGCAGCGTATACAGCAGCTCGAGCGCTCCTTGGATACTCTCCTCGGGCTGATACGGATGAATCTTGGCGAAGCCGGCGAACCGCGCAACGTCTTCGTTGATCTTCGGATTATATTTCATCGTGCAGGAACCGAGCGGGTAGAACCCGTTGTCGACGCCGAAGTTGCGCCGCGATAACTCCGTATAGTGTCGGATGACATCGACCTCGTACACTTCCGGAAGTTCGGCCGGCTTGCCGCGAAGCAGTCCGGCGGGAATGACGGAGGCGGCCTCGATGTCGGGAACGTCGCATTCGGGCAGCGAGTAGGCGACCCGTCCCGGCTTGCTCATTTCGAAGATCAACGCTTTTTCCGGTTTCATAGACAAGCCTCCATTTCGCTTACGAATCCTTCGATCTCTGCCTTCGTCCTGCGTTCGGTCACGGCGACGAGCATATGCCCCGCAAGCTCCGGATAAGCGGAGCCCAGATCGTAGCCCCCGATATAGCCGGCTTTGAGCAGCATAGCGTTCAAGGCACCCGCTTCCGCCCCCTCCGGCAGCTTCACGACGAACTCGTTGAAGAACGGAGCGGAGAACGCGAGCGATAAGGACGGACTTCCTTGCACTTGCCCGGAGGCGTAATGGGATTTCCTCAGGTTCAGCATGGCTGCTTCCTGCATCCCCGCTTTACCCATGATCGACATATATACCGAAGCGCATAACGCGAGAAGCGCCTGATTCGAACAAATATTGGAGGTCGCCTTCTCCCGGCGAATATGCTGCTCCCGCGCTTGCAGCGTCAGCACGAATCCGCGTTTGCCTTCCGAGTCGACCGTCTGCCCGACGATCCGTCCCGGAATACGCCGCATCAACGGCTCAGACACCGCGAAGAATCCGCAGGTCGGTCCGCCGAGCGAAGCGGGAATGCCGAGCGGCTGCGCATCGCCGACGACGACATCCGCGCCCAGTACGCCGGGCGATTCGAGGATTCCAAGCGACAGAGGATTGACGCTCATGACTAGCAATCCTTTGCGCTCATGGATGAGATGTTCAATGGGACGAATGTCTTCCAAGCAGCCGAAGAAATTCGGAGTCTGGACGAGCACGGCGGCTGTATCGTCGTTGATCGCCGCTTCCAGCTCGGCGAGGTCGGTAACTCCGTTCGAATAGCCGACTTCCACGACCTCGAGTCCCAAACCGCGCGCCGAGGTGAGCAGGATTTCGCGGGCTTCCGGGTGGACGGTACGGGAAACGACGATTCGTTTGCGCTTGGTCGCCCCGCTGGCAAGCGCTGCGGCTTCCGCCAGCGCGGTGGCTCCGTCGTACATGCTGGCATTCGCGACCTTCATGCCGGTCAGCTCGCAAATGTAAGATTGGAACTCGAATATTGCTTGCAGCTCGCCTTGGCTGATCTCCGGCTGATAAGGCGTGTATGCCGTATAGAATTCGGAACGGGATATGACGTGATTAATAACGACGGGGATATGATGGTCATAGATGCCTGCGCCAAGGAAGCTAGTATACCGGTCAAAGTCGGCGTTCTTGTCCGAGAGCACGCGCATATGCTTGAGCAGCGCGGATTCATCCAGCGCTTTGGACATCGGCATAATGCCGTCGTATCTGACGGATTGGGGAATATCCGCGAAGAGCTCTTCGATGGAATTCGCGCCGACCGTCTTCAGCATTTCGATTTCGTCTTGTTCGGTCATCGGCAAGTAGCGGTGCTTGATCATGATTTAGCTCCTTCTCCGGTTGTTTGCGTTCTTTTGTAAAAAGGGGCTTTAACGACTTGGGCTCTTAAGAGCTTGCCGCGAATTTCCACTTCTACTTCCGTGCCCAATTCCGTATAGGCCGTCTCCAGCAAAGCCAGCCCGAGATTGCGCTTCAGCGTTGGCGACTGCGTTCCCGTCGTGACCTCTCCGATCTGACGGCCGCCCGCGAATATCGGATAATGGCTTCTCGGAATGCCGCGGTCAAGCAACTCGATTCCGACGAGCTTGCGGGTCAGTCCCTCTTGCTTCTGCTTCTCCAGAGCGTCCCGGCCGATGAAGCCGCCTTCCTTGGCCAGCTTCACGAACATGCCGACACCCGCTTCCAGCGGCGTGATGTCCTTGGACAGCTCTTGTCCGTAAAGAGGAAGCCTTGCCTCGAAACGAAGAGTGTCCCGCGCTCCCAATCCCACGGGAATAAGGCCGTCGGACTCGCCCGCCTTCAGCAGTTCCCGCCATACGTGCGGCGCGTCCCCGGAATCGAGATAGATTTCGAAGCCGTCCTCTCCCGTATAACCCGTACGCGAGACCAGCGCCTTGCGCCCGCACACTTCCGCTTGATACAGAAAATGAAACGGAGCAAGCTCGCCAACAGGATCCGCCGTGACTCCGGCTAGAATCCGTGCGGCCATCGGCCCTTGCAGCGCCAACAACGCCGTCTGCTCGGACAGGTTCTCCAAGACGACGTCCCCGATAAGGTGATCGCTTAGCCATGCAAAATCTTTGTCGATATTCGAAGCATTAACCACGAGCTGGTATTGGTCTTGGGACAGCTTGTAGACGAGAAGATCGTCGACAACGCCTCCATCCGGATAACACATTAACGTATACTGCGCTTGCCCCGCCGACAGCCTGGACACGTCGTTAGTCGTCACTTGCTGCAGGAACGCTTCCGCGTATTGGCCGGTTACCAGGAACTCTCCCATATGGGACACGTCGAATAGGCCAGCCTGTTTACGAACCGCGTCATGCTCTTGCAGAATACCGTAGAACTGAACCGGCAGCTCCCAACCTCCGAAATCGATGCAACGGACGCCGGGATAACCCGCATATGCGGCAAACAACGGAGTACGTCTTAATTCGCTCATCCCAACACCTCCCATACATTCTATTCCACACGCCAAAAAGGACAGCCCGAAAGGAACCTCAAAACGCTTCGTTAGAAGCGAATGCATTCCTTCCGTTCTGTCCTTTGTACCTGAGAGTTACCTTGCATCCGTCTCCACAGCATCTATGGAACCGTGCAAGTTTCCCCTTGGGTGATCCCGTCGCCGGGATTCTCTCCAGAATTGCGTCCGATAGCGGTCCTTTTGCCTGAGAGATTCACCCGCATGGGCTTACTCCTTCGGCGTTACCTCTTGAACCGGTAATCTCTCCCACTATCATCATCCGCGTATGAAGTTGTTAATATCTGCTTTTCACTTGTTTCATTATACCGTTCCCCCTACGCATGATGTCAACTAATATGTCATTAAAATTCTTTTATCCGCATTAACCGACATTAACATCACATTATCCGCTCATTCCGACCTTTGCGGCTGGAGATCGATTCGGTTAATCTTCTTGCCGATCAATTTTAATTTACGACACTAAAAAATGTTATCCAAGCGACCTTTACCAAGTATGATAGAAATGGGATGATAAACGGAAGAAAGACGTGATAATCCATGCGCAAAATAAAAGTAGGATTCGCGGCACTTATTATTCTATGCGCCATTCTAGGCTGCAGTGTCCGACACTCCGTCCTTACTTCCGCTACTTCATCGCTATCCAAGTCTTTGAAAAATGAAGTCCCGACCGTTCATTCCGTCCAATTCCATTTCACCAGACCGGAATTCACTATATCCGTTAAGACTAGCGAAGCTCTATCCGAAGGGGTTAGAGATTCTATTCTCGAACGGGTGAAGCAGTTTACGACCATTAATCACATGAATGAAGTGGCTCGCTCCGTGAAATGGAAAAGCCCAATATCAAACGTTAACCTAGTCATCTATAACGATTCTAAGAGTGAGCCCGCCGCTGTATACTCGACAAGTTATTTCAAGACATTCGACGCATCCGATACCTCGGAGGAAAATATAGACGGCTATGTCACTTGGCGTAAGCACGAAGAGCCAGTATGAGAAAAGAAAACGCGAAAAGGGGAATGTGAATGAAGTCGATATCCGTAAAAGAGATGACGGAGCGGTTTCGCCTGGAGGTGCTCGCCGGTCAACCTTGTCTGGATCGTCAGATCGTCCGTTCAAGGGCGCATCGGCCGGGATTGGAGTTCGCGGGGTATTTCGATTTTTTCCCTACCGAGCAAGTGCAGGTGTTAGGAAAGAAAGAGATCAATTATTTACATAAGCTCACAGAGAACGAGCGCAACGAGCGGATCGGAAACGTCGTGAAGTATCATCCGCCTTGTTTTATCGTGGCGGCGGGACAAGACGGTCTGAAGTATTTGATTAAATATTGCGAGCAAGAAGGCATCCCGCTATTGCGGACGCCAGAGAAGACGACGGAATTCATCGCCAAGCTGGATTCGTACCTGCTTAAAGCGTTGGCGCAGGAAATCTCCGTGCACGGCGTCTGCGTGAACGTATCCGGTATCGGTATCCTGCTGCGCGGCAAGTCCGGCGTCGGCAAGAGCGAAACCGCGCATACGCTAATACGCCGCGGCCACCGGCTCGTGGCGGACGATATCGTCACGCTGAAGAAGCTCGGCCCCGAGACGCTGCTCGGCAGCCATGACGGCAAGACCAGGGAGTTCCTTGCCCTGCGCAGCATCGGGCTCATTAACGTCGTCCGCCTGTACGGGCGGAAGGCTTTTCAGGATGAGTCCCGGATCGTATTGGACATCGAGCTGACGCCGTGGAAGGACAATACGCTAAACAATGAATTGGAGCTGGAGCACCGTTTCACCGACTATCTAGGCGTGCAAGTTCCGCATATCGAGATTCAGCTTCAACCCGGCAGGGACGTTGCCGGTCTTATCGAGGCTGCGGCTAACAGCTGGTATCTGAAGCAGCAGGGCTATAGCGCCGTGGAGGAGTTCATGAGCCGGTTGACGGATTGTTAGGGTAAGGTCTACGCTTATCGCCAAGCAGCCACTCTATCAGCTTCGTTTTAGCAGTCCAGACATCTCCGTTTTCAGCCGATTTGTTCGTATAAATCTTACTCTTGAACTCTCCCTTGTCCGCAAGCACGAATATCTTACGTTCATTCGAACGTATGAAGTGTATCTCGTACAAATTGCCCGGGCTCTCGGGATCTTCGAACGATGTTTTATGGAGTGAATTCAACTCTGTTATGATGTTCCCGATCGTTGCCGCGTCCGTAATTGTCAGTAACTGCTCCTTAGAGCGGTCATTGAACAACGAATAAACTTCTATTTGGCTAGCTTTCATCCGGAGGGGTAACTCCGACGTTGAACAGCCGGCTATTAGCAGCATTAGGCTTAGCGACAGACCCCATAAACGGTTCATTTCACTAGTCATCTCCTAGATAGAGATAGGTTAGTTAGCCGCATAAAATAAAAGAAAGCCTCTACGAGATCAGCTATCTCATGGAGGCTTTGGTCGGATGGTGTTCATCAAGTAGGATGGTAATCATCGTTATTCAAACAAATGCGCCATTGTGGAGTCAAAGTAGGATGAAGAACATCACTATGGATCGAATTTCTGAGAGAAATAGAACAAATTATGGTCAATAGCGATGAAAACCATCTTTATTCCGCTCAAATCTGGAGCAAGCGTCAAAAATACATTGAAAACCATCGCTATTGGATGTAGATGGCCTTAGAAACAATTATACAGTGGCAAGCCGGATAGTGAAACCGAAACCGAGGCGATCGTTCTGGATCGTTTCACAATCATCAGTTTCCATCGACATCGTACGAAATCAGCGTGAGTCCCCCGTCAACGGAAATGACCTGCCCCGTGATGAAGGCGGCCGCGTCTCCGGCTAGAAACAGGGCGACCCCGGCGACGTCCTCCGGCTGGGTCAGGCGACCAAGCGGCGTGCGGCGCGTCAAGTTATTCTTGAAGGTTTCGAACCGCTCCTTGGCGTAAAATTTGACCGAGTCCGTCTCCACGACGCCCGGGGAAATACAGTTGCTCGTGATGCCGCGCGGGCCGAGCTCGGTTGCCAAGTATCTCGTAAGCGACTCTAGCGCGGCTTTGGCGGACCCGATGTTCGAATAGTTCGGCAGCGTGAATTGGCTACCTAAGCTAGATACGGTGAGAATGCGGCCATTACGGCCTTCCATTAGCGGAACCGCGCGTTGCACGGCGTGAAGAACGCTCTTAATAACGACTTGGTACGTCCGGTCGATGTGATAGTCTTTCGTCTCCATGGCCGGCTTGAAAGACGTGGCTGCCGCGTTGGCCATGAAGACATCGAGGGCGCCCCATTCGCTGGAGACCGTATCGAACATCGCATCGATTTCCGCCGGCGCTTCGAGCTCGGCTTTGCATACCAAAGCCTGAACGCCATAACTGCGCGCTTCCTCGGCCGTCTCTATCGCTGCCTGCTCATCCCTGCGGTAATGAATGGCGACGTCCGCGCCTTCCTTGGCGAACGAAAGCGCCGTTGCCCTGCCGATTCCCCTCGAGCTGCCCGTTATGAGTACTTTTTTCCCTGTAAAAGATCCCGACATTCGACTCGCTTCCTTCCTCTCGATCCTAATTATCTGCCGCCTATAACGTCATAGCCAGCTCATAAGCCTGCCTGATGGCACGCGCCGCGTTCAGCTCCGCGGATTCGACCGCTCCTCCGACGAAGTCGGCGGTCAAACGACGCTCCGCAGTCGGTTCCCCGGTTCTCAGTAGCGCATCGGCCCATTCCGTCCGAGACCTCTGACCCGTGCATAGCACGACTTGGTCCGCTTCAACAAACCGTCCGCCCGATTCATTCTCGATCCAGACTCCTCCCGAGGAGATAGCGCGAACGCGATAGCCTTTCAATACCTTCACCCCGCTGCGCTTCAATTCCTCAAGAAGCACCCACCTTGACGTCTGTCCGACGCCCTTCGCCACCTTCTCGGATCGCGACACGAGGGTAATGCTTGACGGCGATGATGCGCCAAGCGTGGACGAAATCCCTCTCTCCGTGAAGAACGAGTCTACTTCCGGACGCATCCTCGCCGTCTCGGCCATGTAATGGGCGACGTCGCAGCCGATGCCTCCCCCGCCGACGATGACGATCTTGCTTCCGAAGGCTCGCGAGCCCGACAATATATCCATGTATGTACAAACCTGCGGCAATTCTACACCCTCCAGCATCTCTGGAACGTATGGGACGACCCCCGTTGCCACGATTACACGGTCAAAGGCCCCAAGATCCGCCGAGCTAGGAGTTGTATTCGTGCGAACGATAACGCCGAGTCGTTGAAGCGATACTTGATAATAGCGCAGCGTCTCCCGAAAAACCGCCTTACCCGGTACCCGCGAGGCCAGCAAGAACTGTCCCCCGAGCCGGTCGCGTGCCTCGAATAGCGTGACAGAATGACCTCGCTCCGCGGCCGTCTTCGCTGCCTGAAGCCCCGCCACTCCCCCGCCGATGACGGCAACGGATATTGGCGCTTCGGTCTTATGGAACGGCTCGGACTCCCGGCCGGTCCGCGGGTTGACCATGCAGCCGACCGCTTTGCCGGCGAACGCGTGATCCAGGCAAGCCTGATTACAGGCCAAGCAGACGTTCAGCCCGTCCCGGTCCGACTGGGCGATTCTCAGCGCGAAAGTGGGATCGGCAAGCCACGGACGCGCCGGGGCAATGAAGTCCATATCTCCTCTGGCGAGCGACTGCTCGGCCGCTTCCGGCGTATGGAGGCGGTTGGCGCCGATAACGGGAATGCTCACGGCGGATCGAACCGCACGGACGATATGCGCGAAAGCGCCGGTAGGGACGGTTGCCCCGACGGTCGGGACTCGCGATTCGTGCCAGCCGATGCCAACGTTCAGCGCATCCGCTCCGCTTTGCTCCAGCCGGCGGGCCATCTCGAGAGTTTCTTCCCGCGTCGTGCTGCCGTCCATGAAATCTTCCCCGGACATGCGGAAGATGATCGGGAATTCCGCCCCTACCCGCTCGCGGATCGCTTGGACGATCTCTAGGCTTAGTCGTATCCGACCTTCAAGCGTTCCTCCATAGCCATCCTCTCGAACGTTCGTCAGCGGTGACGCGAATTCGTTCAACAAATACCCTTCAGAGCCCATAATTTCGACCGCGTGGAACCCCGCATTCATGGCGAATGCAGCTCCATCCGCGAAAGCCTCGATCACCCTCGCGATATCGGACTCCGTCATCGCTTCAGGCGTCTCTCTCGTCAGACGCGAAGCGATGGCGCTCGGCGCTTTGGGCGTAAGCCCGGTTTCCGCGCTTTTGGCATAACGCCCCATGTGGGTAAGCTGCAGAGCCATCCTGCCGCCAGCCCGCCGAATCGCGTCGATAAGCTCGCTGAGTTGGGCACGATGATCGGGCTCGGTTAAGCTAAACATGCGATGGCCGCCCCCTTCGGGAAGCACGGCAACGTGACCGGTCACGATCAGCGCCGCGCCGCCGCATACCCGCTCCTCGTAGAACGCGATGAGCTGGCCCAGCTCGCGGCGATCGCCTTCGATGCCTAGATGCATCGCTCCCATCAGAATCCGGTGGTTCAGTTCCAGCGAGCCTATCTTTCCTCGTTGAAGCAATAACGACTCTCCCGCCATGCCTCCGATCACCTGCCTGCCAGAATAGACTTGGAGATGACCGCCTTCTGGATTTCCGCCGTTCCTTCTTCGAATTTCTGCGCTCGCGCATCCCGATAGATTCGTTCGATCTCATATCCTTTGAAGTAACCGATACCGCCCCAGATTTGCTGAGCTTTGTCCGTTACCCTCTGCAGCATCTCCAGCGCGTACAGCTTCGACATCGACGCAGGCGCAGGAGTCAGCGCGCCTTCGTCCTTCAGTCTGCCCGCGTACATGACGAGCTGGCGAGCGGCTTCGATATCCGTAGCCATCTCCGCGATCCAGGTCTGCACCACTTGGCGCTGACTTAGCTGCTTACCGAAAGTCACCCGCTCGTTGCTGCGCTGAATCGCGATATCGAACGCTCGCTGCGCAAGGCCGACGCAAGTCATCCCGACGCAAACGCGACTCGGATCAAGAAAGCCGTTCAGAGCACTAGCCAAGCCTTGTCCTACTTCTCCTAGCAAATTCCGGGCGGGAACGCGGGCGTTCTTAAATAGAATATGCGCATGCCCGGTTCCCGTAAGGCCAAGCGTCTGCGGCATGAGCTTAACCTCGATGCCGGGAGCGATTCTCGGCACGAGCAGCGCCATCGTCCCCTCGTATCCTATCGTTCCTTTCATCCGGCAATAGAGCATGTAATAGTCCGCGGTATCGCCGAACGTAATCAACCACTTCTCTCCGTTCAGCACGAATTCGTCGCCTTCCTTGTAAGCGGACGTCTCGATATCCGCGCCCGAACCTGCATTCGGCTCCGTCAAGGTGAACGCTACGCTAATCTCTCCCCGAACCAGAGGCTTCACGAATCGCTCCCTTTGCTCCTCGCTAGCTAAGAAATCAATTGGCCGCCAGACGCCGTTCATAACGTGTACGATCATCCGTATGGAGCCGTGCGACTGGGAAAACAGCTCCAGCAGCTGCAGATATTGCGTGAAGGTCAGCCCGTGCCCCCCGTATTCGACCGGTGCGGCCAGACGCAAATAACCGCGCTCGCGCAGCTCCTTCCAGACGTCGGGGCCGCATTGCCCGGTTTCCTCGATTCGCTCGGACAGTTCTCGCAAGCGACCGTTCACATAACTCGTTACTTCGTCCTTTAACCTAGCAAACTCCGTTCCTTCCATCCGCTTCCCCTCCCCCGCTTGTCCCGTTTTCATCAATGATAATTCGGATTTAGCTTATCGGTGATCATCTGCCTGAGCACGTACTTCTGTATTTTGCCCGTCGTCGTTCGCGGCATCTCGGGGATGATCTCCAGTCGCTCCGGCCAATACATTTTCGTAACGCCCTGTACCTTCAAATAATCGGTCAGCTTGTCCAATCCGATCGTTGAGTTGGGGTTCTTAAGCGACACGTATGCGCAAATCCTCTCGTTCAGCCTCGGATCCGGCATGCCAACCACGGCTACGTCGTGCAGCTCCTCCATCTGGTACAGCAGATTCTCCACCTCGGTGACCGGTACCTTCACTCCGCCCCGATTGATGATGTCCTTCACCCGGCCCGTCAGGCGAAGATTGCCTCGCTCGTCGATGACGGCCAAGTCTCCGGTATTGAAGAAGCCCTCCGCGTCGACCGCCGCCTCGTACCATTCCGGATGGTCCAGATAACCGATAAACATCGCCGGCGTCTTGACCTTGAAGAGACCTTCCTGCCCCGGCGGAAGCGTTCGGCCTTCCTCGTCGGTCACTTTCATCTCGCGCCCCGCGATGACTTGTCCGTCCGAATTCCATGACTCTTCCCCGTACGCGCGCACGCTTCCGACGCTGATCATGCAAGACTCGGTAGAACCCCAGCCTCCGACCACCTTGCAAGCAAGTCTCTTCGAAGCTACTTGCGCAAGCTGACGTGGAACCGGAGCACCTGTTGCTATGAACAGCCTTAGCCCCCTAGGAGTCTCGCTCTCCCGGGTCAGATCCGCCAGGAAAGGCATCGCTGCCTGCACGAAGGTTGCCCCGTATTGCTCGATGGCGAACCGAGCCGTCTCCGTATTCCAGATCGCCTGGCAAATCTGGGTAGCCCCGAGATAGAGGGCGAGCGACATGCCGTACAGAAAACCGGTCTGATGCGCCATCGGGGATGGAATCCATATTTGGTCCATGGAAGTTAGCCCCAGCGTCTGGACGTGGGCGGCTACCCCGTTGCTGAGCGTACCATGCGTATGTATGACACCTTTGGGTTCGCCCGTCGTTCCCGACGTAAACAGCAGCTGCGAAGCGGAAGCCGACTTCGGCCGCCGTTGCGCGAGCTGCGAGACGACCGGCTCCCTCTCCGCCAAGCCTCCCAGACTGCTTTTCCGATTCAGCGGTTTCCCGAGCTTGATCGTGATCAGACTCCGCATGCCCGGCAATTCGGAACGAATGCTCTCGACCAGCTCTCCATAACGCAAGTTCCGGAATTCCTCCGGCACGAACAGCAGCTTGCTCTTCGACTTGCGCATGACGAACGGGATCTCCCGCTCCCTCAGAGCCGGGAGCATCGGACAGGCGACTGCCCCGGCTTTCCAGATCGCGATCGTCAGCACGACGAACTCCCAGCCGTTCGGAAGCAAATAAGCGACATTGTCGCCCTCCTCCACTCCCCGATCGATTAACCCTTGCGCGGCGCGGTCGCTTAGTTCGTCCAGCTGTCCGAAGCTCAGGATGACCGGAAGGCTGCCGCCGTTCAGATCGATGATCGCATTTTTCCAAGCGTCCGCCTTGGCCAGCCGGTTCAAGAACAAGTCGCTTTCCAAGGTATGTTCCGTGCTCATTCGATCCATGTCCTCCTCATCTCCGTTAATCGCGGATCTGTATTCTCAGCGAGTCATAGCCAAGTCTCCGACGTTCACCCCGACCAGCTCCAAATGCTCGAAAAACTCGGGATACGAAATTCGGTACGCGTTCGGATAAGTCAACTCGCTCACCCCTTCGGACGCCCGGAGCGCAGCCAGCGTAAACGCCATCTGCACCCGGTGGTCGTTGAAGGTCGAGATCGAAGCCCCCTTCAGCCGTTCCACGCCGTCGATCACGAGATCGTCCCCGTGCTCCGCGATCCGCGCGTTCATCTTGTTCAGTTGGAGCATCGCCTTGACCCGGTTCGATTCCTTCATTCGACCCGGCCCTATATTCCTCAACACCGTACGGCCCTGCGATAGGGCAGCCACGACGGAGAGCGTCGGGATCAAATCCGGGATATGACGCATGTCGATTTCCAAGCCGCTGACCGGGCGGATTCCGGAGTGGCGGATTCGAGTACCCGCGTGCGAGCTATCGTACGCCATCGGAATGCCCAAGTCGGCGATGATGTCGAGCACTTTGCTCTCAGGATGCGAGCCCTTCCCCGAGATTCCCTGCAGGACGATATCGGACGGGAACAAGGCGGATAACGTCAGCAGAAAAGCAGAAGAGGACAGGTCCGGCTCGATGTGAATTTCCGCGGGACGGTAGGACTGACCTGCGGGTACCGTCCATTTCGTACCGCTGGCGTCTTCTTCGATCCAAATGCCGAATTGCCGCATCATCTGGATGGTCAGTCCTACGTAAGTCAATTCATTATGAGGCGGAAGAGCCTCGATGATCGTGTCCCTGGTGGCGAACGGAGCGACGATGAGCAAGCCGGAAATCCATTGGCTTAGAGTCCCGGGGATCCGAATATAGCCGCCTTCGGGCTTGCCCGGCATAACGGTGACAGGCATCTTGTCATCGTGAGCCAGACACCGGATCCCCATATCGCCTAGTGCCCCGAGTAGCGGACCGATCGGACGTTCTCTTAACGCCTTATGACCGTCGTATGTAGGAGCCATTCCATGGGATCGGCTACCCAGTCCGAGCATGAACTGTAGCGTGGAACCAGAGCTACCTACTCGGATCTTGCCATTTCGCGGGACGTAGACCCCGCCCTTCACCCTATATCCGCTGTCCGTCTGCTCGACGGATATCCCGAAATCGCGCAGGGAATTCAGCGTATCCTTAATATGAAGCGCGTCGGATTTACCGTGGATGACCGTTTCCCCGTCGGCAAGCGAACCGAAAATCAACGCACGATGCAAATGATATTTAGACGGAGGTACCCGAACGATGCCGCTCACTTTCCCCCAATGAGGAGTCACCTTTTTTTTCGCCAACCGCCCCACCCTGCTTTCATCGGATTTTCCGGAATAACAATAGGTACGCGCCGGATTCGATGAAAATGAATGAATTTGCATGAGATAGCTTGAGATAGTATTAGTCTTTCTACATTTCAATTCGGTTAAACTAGCAGAACGATAAGAAAAATGTCTTCGCCGTCCGTCATTTCGAGATAAAAGCGTGCTCTGCGGTACGATTTGACCAAAAGCGAGCTATCAGAGGTGGTTAGTCAAGGGAAGTAGAATGGTAATCATCGTTATTGGAGCTGTTGAGCAGTTTTGCAATAAAAGTAGGATGAGGAACATCGCTATAGATCGTATTTAGGAAAGGAATAGAACAAACGGAGCCCAATAGCGATAAATGATATCGTTATCCAGCTTAATTCTTGGACATTCATCAGAAATACAATGAAACACATCGTATTTAAAAGGGGTTACTCTCAACTCGACTCGCTTACTATTGCCTAGCTAAGGATCAACTTCTGTTCGCACAAGTAAGACGGTTTCGCCGTGCGTGGCACGGTCAATTTCAGCCGCGGGCTGTTGTCTTCGCAAAATTTCATGTTTAAAGCTCCGTGAGTGCACCCACTCCGTGCTGTAGCCATACTTTCTATGGTTACAGCTCTGAAAACTAACCCACTCCGAGCAGTAGCCATACTTTCTATGGTTACTGCTCTGAAAATTAACCCAATCCGTGCTGTAGCTATACTTTTTATGCCTAGAGATCCGATAACGCGCCCAATCCGTGCTGTAGCCATAATTTTTATGCTTACGCGAGGGTCCCGGAGATTGGTTAGTTTGCTGGGAGTCTTACTTTTTATGTTACGCGAGGGTCCCGAAGGTTGGTTGGTTGCTTAGCCCTACCATGAACGCTTACTTCGACCGTTGGCGCGCTCCCCAACTTCCTTATAGCGCCCCTCCTCAAATTAAGGTAGCGCTAAATTTTATAAATTCTTAGCACACAAAAGAGAGCCGAAAATGGCCCTCTCCCCTTAGGCAATTTGCTGTTATATGCTATCTGGCGCGTTCCATCCAGATCCGTAGCCTCAACATAAATGTTTGAAATGTCACAACACAAGCTCCATCGGATCATTACAGAGCGTATAACCATTCCTTCCGTAGAAGTTCCTGCTCTCATCGCTTGGCCACACGATAATGAATTCGTACTTTTTTTCCGCCGCCCATTCCTGTAACTTCTGCAGGATCCGACTTCCAATTCCTTGCGACCGATATTCGGGATGTGTATATACATTCGTCATGAAAGCGAATGGATACGTGATGCGCCCGGGTCTTGGCACCTTATCAATCAATTGAATGTATACGTGCGAAACGAGACTCCCATCTACTTCAGCAACCCAAATATACCAACGATCCCCTTGGATCGCTGCCGTGAGGAATTCTCTGCATTCCTTAGAAAATAGTCGGTAATCGCCTTCTACTTCGGGCTGATGCTCCAAAGTGAAATCCCATCTCATCCGGATCAGGGCATCTACGTCCTCTTCCACTGCTAATCGTATATTCATGCTCCATCTCCTGGGTGTAGAGTTCGTAATAACTAACCGCGTTTATTTCGCTTTAACCTTTCCAAAAGGAGAACCAAGAACGTTTACACGTATTTTTCCTCCCGATATCCACCAACTCGCTAATCCCCTGTTTATCGAACTTATCCGTCAGCGCATCCGAGCCTTTATTCAATTTAAAGTTCATTTCCTCGCCGTAGAGAGGGATCAAACTGTAAAAGCGGACGCTATCCTCCTCGTTCATTCGCAAAGTATGGAATCCCGCTTCTACTCTAATCGGAGGAAGTAAAATGATTCCGTCCATTGCCGTATTGTCCGCGAGAGGTTCTGCCGGATCACCGTTCGGAATCGTATGCCCTTGTCCCAACCACGTATGGTGTTCATGCGGTAACCTTGCCAGCATTTTCAGCCAATAAACCGGCCAGTAGTTAGATTGATTCTTGAAAGCTTCATCCGATATCTGCCACTCCGGCGGCAAACACACCATTAACTCGGCAAAACGATAATCTTCCCTACCTTCCGGGGTATTCATCGGTAGATAGCTCATTCCCGTCGTAAATAAGACATGATAGGGATGACGAGCGGACGGCTTGATGTGATGAACATCGATATGTATGAAGTCGGACAGGACCTCGTGAAAAACAGAATCCACAGTACCGTAATACCGCTCCATATGCTCCTCGATTTTCTCGCTCCAGCCCTCTTCTCCGTATGTCGGCGGCCTCCAGCCCGTCTCTTTGTCCTTGTAGCGGTAGATGGGATCTCCTGATTTGGAATATTCATTGGTCATGTGGGCTTCCTCCTATGATTGCGTTGTATATCTGCATTTCGGGAAACTAGTACATCCGTAGAAAGGCCCTTTGGGACCTTTGCGAAGAACAAGAGTACTCCCGCAGCGTTTACAGAGTTTATTATTTGTCTCTATTAAATCATTCCCGCTTTGCGCCAAAGCTTCTACCGTAGCAGCAGTCTGTATCCGACTCAAATCTTGAGTTGTACCGGTAGTGGAAGAGAGTATCATTTCGATTAACGCTTCTCGGTTAATGAGCTTCACTTGATTCGATTTAGCCAATTGATAGGCAGCATCCGTGTAGTTGCTATTCGTTACGACCCAAGCTTCAGATGCGCCGTAATGCGCAATCGCAGCCTGCGCTTCTTGGACAGCCTTAATGCCCACATTGCTTGCATGTCTCTTGGCTTGCACGACTATCTTGATCCCGTTCTTCACCATAATCAGATCGGCGCCGAAATCTCCGATAGCCTGAGTGACTTCTACTTGATAGCCCTGAGCTTTGAATAGCTGTTGAAGATACCTCTCGAAAATAATTCCGTCCATTTTGTCGATTTCGGCAATACCCGATTGCTTCAATCTGTTTTCCCTTTTCTGATGTTGGATTAAATTGACCGCAATCAGCGTTCCTAGGGCACAGAGACCAACTATGACGGCTGCTGTAGCTGATTTGGAAATGTAATACGTAATTGAAAGTGATCCAATAAACACTAAACCAATTAAAGATTTATATGCCTCTTCCCGCTTCTTATCCGCGCTTTTCCTTGCCATTACATTTTCTCCTTTAATCTAGGTTGTGTGATCTTTGTAAATTCGACATCTCTAACGACAAAACCTTCCTTTTCTGGAATATGAAAAAAAGCTAAAAAGAACCACCCTAAATACGGATGGTTCTCTCAGACGAGATGATTATGATTGTTCACAGCGCCTTTTCCACTCATTCTTTGCCCACTTCCAGTACCTATCAACCTCTTTAACGGATTTGACTCTTTGCCTGTCCAACCAGAGAACTGGCCTTCCGCTAGAACTATCAACGGTTAGCATTGCAGCACTTGCTAGGTTTGAGAAAAGCTTAATGTCTAAGCCTTTGCCCCAGCTTCTCAGATTATTAACTTTATTAAATACGTGAGAATTAAAGTACGATATCGTATCGTCGTTCTCCGTAAAAGTAAAATTATCCCCGCATAGGTCACAGTTAATTTCTATTGCGTGTATGGTTTTGTCCAGGTCGCCGTAACAATGCCGAAATTCATACTTCTTAAGACAATTGGGACAACTCCATGTCTCACTGCATGCTATACGTGCCAATCCAATGAAATCCATAATCATTTCATTTTGGTCATCCGGTCTGTATTGGGTTAAGATTTTCACTTCTTGAATAAAGCACTGAAATATTTTCAGAAACTTCTCGCTGCCATAAGTATCTCTTAATATTCTCGACATGTCGCTAATGATCTCAGCTTCATTATTCTTTACATCCATATTAGATATATCTATCCCTCCAATACCCTAATGATATTGAAGTTACCCAATATTGGCCTGTCTAAACACTAGATGCGAGAGTGTTAATACTCGGTCAGCTAATTCAACTTTTTTCGCTCAACTGCACCACAAAAGGAACATCAGCCGGAGCCCACTCATACTCTCCAAGCTCTTCGCGATTCGTCCACCGATACTCGTCGTGGTCCACTAAGCGAATTTCACCATGCGAATATTTCGCGAGATAAGCAATCAGCTTGATGCGAACCGTCCCATAGTCATGCTCGTTATCGCCGAACCATGCATATGGCTCGATCTTGATTCCCATCTCTTCCCGTAGCTCCCGAATCAAGCATGCTTCCGGAGTTTCGTCCGTTTCAATCTTTCCACCGGGAAACTCCCACATCCCCGCTTGGGACTTGCCGTTTCTCCGTCTCGCGATCAGGATTTGCCCTTGCTCATTCTCTATAATAGCCGCAGCCACTTCGATCATCCGCTTCACATCGCCTTTCCTACACGATGACTTTATTCGCTGCCGGTACCATCGCCGGAGGCATATCGACTTTCAAGCGCCAGACGAAGCTCATTGGTTTTCACCAAAAAACATATGGAGTTTCCATCAATTATCAGTTTCAGTATGCAAAGTAATATGCTTTATCACAAACTCTATATATAAAATATTTTGTTTGGGTAAAAGTATTTTTTTACTATTGTCTCCCGTATCGCATAATAAAATTGAACCATCGATACTTGGCCTAACTATCGTTTTGTTGTCTAACTTAGATCCATTTGTTAAATGAATAGTTGCCGTAACTTTTGAATATCCAATTAATTTTCGAAATGCAAACAGTTGCTTATAAATTACCCTTACAAAGAAATATAGGATGAGATACAGCAAAATAAAAGTGAATGCTACCACTCCTGGTAATGAGAATAGCTCAAATAGTACGTCTGTTGTTGTCGCTGCTTCAATTTTATATTGCTGACCTAAAAAAAATAAAAATAAATTTAATAAGTACCCTACACAAAGGAAAGGAGCAAACAAATAGATATAAAATATTATTACAAACATTAGAAAAATAGTTATTGATGCTATCCTTCTTATATTTTTGAGCAATCGGATTTTGTTAAATATATAATTTCTAAATCTAATATTATTTCTTATCAGGATGAACGCTGGGAACAGTATCAGCAAAACGAAAACGCCTGCAACCACAAAGTAATTAGCATATACATAATTTGAAATATAAGGGAACTCATTTATACTTATGTGATCTTTCAATTTGAAGTTAATTAGATTTACAGACATTAATAAAAATAATAAAAGAGCCACAATCTCTAAGATTACCCTTCTGAATAATCTAATATTATTGTTTATTAGAGGTTTCTCCTCGACTGTCAAAGAAAACAAAGGAAATGAAGCTATAAATACTCCAAAAATAGAAATGATTAATGTTGCCCCAAGACCACTAAAAAAATTGTCTAAGGTAATCATAATAAAACACTTCCTCCAGCAGAAATTAAACGAATGTTATATTCTTTTAATCACGACTTCTTATTCCCGTAATCTCACTAGCCAGATCGACCTGGTTATGGTTCAGTTCAACATTAACAGGTCCAAGTCTTCGTTGTTCCCTCCAAGTTGCCAGATCCTCGTCGTTCTCCAACTTGAGCTCAGAAATTTCAAGTGCACGATCAAATATGTATTTAGAAGTGTACAGCAATGTATATATCCCCCGACCACCAGAAATGATTGGTTTAGAACGCCGTTGCCATTCACCTACAGTAAATTTCACATACAGATTTTCTTCTGTACCACGTCTGGCTGGCCGTTCAGTTATTTCTTTGCGACGAAGCACTTTCCAGTCAATAATTTTTCCGTACCAGTGGATACCCGTTTCACCAGTGGATTCAAATTTCTTTTTAGACTGATAAAGAGCTACATACTCAAGCTGCGTTAATAGCTTATGATCGGTAATATTCTCAAGCGGCACATGGTAGTAACCATTACTCAGTGCATCTCCTAATTGAGAAGCATCTCTTAATGAACCCACAAGTACATTCTTGCCTGCGAATTTATTCAGATAGTAATCCTTTGTTCCTCGTGGACGAGTAGATCTTTCATAAGCCTTCTCAGGACTATCCAATATGATTTCATCTAAAAAATCTTCCATAAGCTGCGTGGAATTAGGAAGGAACGGAAATGCCCCCACATTAATGAGCTCTATACTCTTATAAAACCTATGTTCCCTAAATTGATCTTCGTTGTGATAGGGAAATAATACGTAAGCACCAAACATGCTGCGTTCTAGTTCCCTTCCGTTTCCTTCCGAATACACAATTGCATCTCGGTAACGATGCATCGTATTAATATCCGATTCGACCGGGCCAGCGGTTTTGTAATCTCTTTGATATGGCGTACCCTCATAAGCAGGGTCAATACGATATTTCGCATCAAAAATATACTTATATTCTGATGACGAGTCGTTCTTTTTCAGTGTGAGCACATTGTCAGGTTTTTGTTTCAATGTCGGTGTTTTCTCACCTTTAGGAAGTGAGTTGTAATATAAAGTAAAGATCTCCCCATTCCCGGGATTCTTGTAAACCATCTTAGCTTTCTGCGTTTTATCCAGTGTTACGAAAATACCAGTGCGATTTACCTTTATGATATCTTGGTTGATCAGTTCGTATTTTCTACTTAGCAGATCATGAATCTTAAGGAAACACCAGTACTCATATAGCTGCGCAAGATCTTTCATGGACAATCGAAACAGGTCACTTTGTATTGAGAGGCCCTTTAATAGCATTAAGTAGGTTCGATAGACCTCTTGATACCCTGGCGCCATTTGAAGGACTAGTGAGACGGAAAGCTGCCTCATCTCCCCTACATCTAAGAAATCCAACTTCAACAATCTTAGCAATTGAGACTGCATATTGCTTATTTTTTTAAGTAAGATTGGATCCTTAAGTCGTTCTTTCATGTTCAATCGCACGCGCAATTCATTCAGTTTTTTAGAAATGCGAATAAGAACCCAGCGTATAAACCGGTTCTCGTTAGTATCATAGCTTAAATATCTTTTGGACTCTAATCCATGACTTGGATAATAATGCTTGCCTTCAATAGAAATAAAACCACTTTTATTGTCAGCTACCAGTAGGTTAGAGCGTTTGGATAGAAAAGAGATATTTTCTTTACCCGTTTTCTTCACTTTTGATGCTTCAACCATACGTCTTTGAATTTGAGGTCTAGTATGGGGAGAATGGTTGATTCGTTCAACAGCATGAATCAATTGCCGAAAAATATGCTGCAGGATTGTAAAGTACTCAGTTATACTTTGATTTCTCGTTTCTCGTAAACCTGTTAAATTATAGGTTTTACGCAAGAAGTCAAAGGACAAATTATAGATTTGCTGATTTACATCGTTTATGATCATTTGATAATCCGTTTTGTAATCCATTTTAGAAGGAAAGATTTCAAGCTGAACCCGCAGTATTGCCAGACCGTCTAATCGTAATTCAAACTCTGTAAGCCCAACTTCGTTCTGGAAGTTAAGGATCCCTGATAGTATCATATTACCCAGGGGTTTAACTGCCTGTCTCAGGAGTATATTTTCATGATAAAAAGAAATGGAGCATTCCTGCCTTTTCTCGATGACAATTTCATATTGTTGAGTCTCAAAAAATACTGGCCAACTTGGTTGTCCAATGCTCCAATCCTCAATCTGCTTAGACTCAGGGTTAAATGTTAGATTTCTATCCACACTAACCTTAGAAGAGAGAGGCACGACCTGGATCTTTGCTTGAATGAGTTGGTTGTCTTCCGATCTATGAAACTGCAATGATTCTACCGTTGTATGAAACGGTTTACCTTGGATGTATACATTAAATAAGTTTGTTTCCACTCGAAGAAGCTCGACATTTTGATTAAGAGAGCCAATAGGAGGTGAATCCATCTTCCTCTAACCTCCGTATCATGAAGGCTATTTTGCGAGCACTGTGCGGGTAAGTAGCCGACTCTCCAGTATCAATAGTTAGCCAATTTTTAATGAGCTCCGTTGCATCTTCCTCGTATTGATTGATAGTGATCACTCTTCCGAGAGCTTCTTGCATTAGCAGCAATAGAACACGCTTAACTGTAGTATTACTTCCTTGAACACGAGGGAGAATTTTTTGCAGTAGTTGAAGATCAAACGCTTCATTATCACTCATTAATTGAAATCTCTTGTTATAGATCATATAGAAACACACTGAATCTCTAATACGAAAGCCAACATGCGAGTGAATTTGCTCCAATATACCATTCACTTTTACAAGCTTCTTTGTTGCCGTTTCGACTAACTTTTTTTCGTCTTCATAAACATCAACAAGTTGCAGGTAGTCGCTTCTCAAAAACGAATTGGGTGCTGTTAAAGAAAGAACTTCTGTGATTGGATCTATACCTATAGGATATTGTTCAAGATCAATAAAATTAAATTCAATTGTATTCGCTCGGTCTAATACTTTCTTACTGAACGGATGCGTCGTTTCATCCATATTCACCGTGCCCAGTAAATAAACATTATCAGGAAGACTCAAGTTTCCGTAAACAGACTGATCATCGACTGAGAGTGAATTACTCTGAATTAGCGGGTGGGTCACAATTCGATCGTTCTTCCATTCTTGCGTCTCAATAACACTGAGAAGATCACTGAAGTAATGCTCCACCCTCGCCAAATTCATTTCATCTAGGCAAATGAAATACGGCTTATGTCGATTACTTTCTTTCGACGCTTCGACCAGCACTTCTGATAACCGCCCTGGACGGAATGCTCCCGTTAAGTCTTTATAGCCAAGAAGATCCGAGGGGTCACTCCAATCCGGACGGACGGGGATCAAACAAAACTGATTATTGTCTCTCGTTGCTCCCAATGCCTCGGCAAATAGTTTAACCAATTTTGTTTTTCCGGTCCCTGACACACCAGCAAGAATCACAAATGGTTTGGTTTTGAAAGATAAATACAGATTCTCAATTAAAGCATTAGGATAGTAGAAACCCTGACTCCGAATATAAGTTTTAATGGCTGTGATTCTCTCCGGTACCGATAACATATCCATAGGCTCTACCTCCTCTTGTGCTTGGAATCTATACTCATCATTCGTTTTTACGATATATAGTAATTCCTCAAGCCAATTGAGCATGAAGCGGGTTCTATTGTCTTGAGTTACGTTGCTCCACTCTTCTTCAATGCCCATACCGGAGATAAATACATCTTTAAATTGAATAAAGGTAAATGTGTCTAATTCCTGCGCCAAAGATATTGCTAAATTAATAACATTCACTAGGGTTGTGGCATTACTTTCTCGACTAGCTTCTAGGTGTTCCCTGAGAATTTGGCTTTGCTCCGTGCTTAACTTCCAAATGCTATCATTCATTTCTTGAAAATAGGTCGTACCTTGAGTAGTTAACAAATAATTGCCATTCTCGTGAATAAGTAGCCCCAACTCCTGCAGCGCTCTCCCTACATGTTGAATTCTTTCTTTGGCATGTTTGGCATCTTCACCAGATTTGAGAACAATGGATTGATTAGAGATTAATTCAGTTATGGGTATGGATGAGGATTGGTGACTTCCTAAGTAATTGATAATGCCTTGTCCGTAGTACAGATAGGCCATAGTATACTTAAATACAGGCAGCGTTGTTGGCCTTGTCACACCTGCCATATACTGTTTGTAATTTTCCATTACATTCTGTAAATCAGATAATAACTGATCCTCGTCTGGCAAGTTCTCACGATCATACTTTATATAGGCAACAGTTGAAACTTGGTAGTCTCGGCCAATTCCACTTGATGTCAGCTGTATATTAGAATCTTTTTGTAAGCCCTCTAAAGTTAACTGCTCCCTCATCGCTTCTACCTTTTGTTCCAAGTACCGGTAACCATCTCTTCTACCTTTTTCTCTTGTCGGTACGGTCACACCTTGATTCAAAGTCAAATAGACCGAACTCATATCCTCGGCGAATAAGTACACCACATATTCACCCTGCTGAGTCGTTTCCGTGTTTCTCTTATCCAAGATAGCTATCCAGGGAATAGTTGCCCAATTCCCTTGGCCTATCGAGCCTTGAATTTTGTAATTATGATCTATATAAAGGAAAGATCTTATATATTCAGGAATGGTCTGTCTAACCAATGTTCCGAGGGAATGGTTAGCGAATGTCTCTGTTTTTGCTTGCGAATAATGATTTAGTATCTGCGATAATGCATCTCGAAGAGGAGATCCTTGGGATGAATTTGAGGCTATGTGGGCGTTATAGTTATTCAACTCAGTTGTGGCGTAGCTTTCTAATTCGCTAAGTGTTTGAGTATTTAATGTATCCCAAATTTCAGGTTTAAAACTAATTGTCTCAGTTGAACTATTTAGGATAGAAGAAAGAGCATCAATAGGGGTTTTCAGTAATGCCTTTGTCTGAGCAGCCGTAAAATCATACCAACTTAAAGCTATTCCACTAGGAGGAGAATCCACATTCAGGCCATTAGCATGAGCATCTCTATAGTATGTTAAAAATCGCTCAGCAACCTTCTGTATAGATAATTGCTTACTGTGGTTTTCTTTAAACTCTTTAACTATCGAAAGAATTAACACCATTTTATATGACTTTTGTCTGATCCGAAATATCGAAGCCAGCTCTGATGGAAGTTCCATTTTTCCCTCTCCAAACTGTGTCTGTATTAGTCTCAGGCGAAGTAACTTAAGGTACAATTAGAATCTTGGCAAATTTATTTGGCTTTAGACTTACTACTGGGACGCCATTTTCCCCATGCTCGCAGCTTTTGCTCTATTATTCCTCCATGCCAATATTCAACTCGAAATTGTTCGGCCTCCTTCTTCGCCGGACCAGTCAAATCTGAAGTTGTAATTAGCAATGTTAGAATGCAATCATGGTTTCTCTTCGCCGCTACTAGCTCTCTTATAGTTTGAACTGGAATTAAATTGTGGTCAGCATAGCATTTAGCTTGAACAGCAGTTTTTTCTCCTCGTTTATCAATAATCACAAGGTCTACTCCACCGTCGTTTCCACCAATACCAACTTCATGTACTGTGTATCCCTGATCTCGAAAGTACAACGCCAACAATCTTTCGAACTCTACTCCATTTATATCACTGAATGAATTGGTTAATATGATGTCGTCTGTTCGGCATGATTTCGATGTTCGTCGATTTGCATTTACCGATGTATTTGAAGACTTCTTATTTGTGGAGGCATTCCTATTCTTGCGCCTTCTTTTCTTATTGGGTTTAAGAAGACCGGCTATAACTCCCATGAAAATGGGTATCAAAAGTAACCATATAAACTCTTTCATTACTACCTCCGACTATACTTTTCTTACTCACTATACTATCCCATTTGGGAACATTTGCCTATGAGTATGTGTCGTAAGATGTAGAATCCTGATGTGTATGTAATTATAGAGTAGGACGAGACGAGGGATTACTCCTCCTCGGACTCCCCGGTTTGCAGTTGTAAGATCCTTTCATCGTCGCTGAATTACCTATTCCACGAATGGATTACGCAAGGATTAACTAACGCGGAAATATCCCGTAAACTGAGTCTCACATTGAAAACATCCGCAACCATGTGTCCAACATTTTAAACAAGCTTCAAGTGGTCGACCGGACGCATGCCATTCTCATTGCAAGGGAGGCTGGAATGGGGAGAAAGCCGGGCATGCCTTTTTCATAAGCTCCTAATTCTATGTATTAACAATAGAGTCCGATAACCCCCTATGAATTTTACCAGCACCATATTTCCCCCTATTATCCCCCCCCTCACAACTCAATCCCCATAACCGCAGGAATGCCTTCCTCATAGTAATGCTTGACGGGCTTCATCTCCGTCACTAGATCGGCGATCGCGATGATCTCCGGTTGCGCGTTACGGCCGGTGAGGACGAGATGTAATCCTTGCGGGCGGTCTCGAATGACGTCCAGCACCCCATCCAATGGCAGAACATCATCAATCGGGAAAGTCTGGATCGCCAGCGCGTTATTGATCTCGTCCAGAATGATCAACTGATGTTTCCCTTCCATGATGCGCGCCTTGGCGTAAGTCCATGCCGCGCTTAATGCCTCGCGATGCTCCTCGGGCGTCTTCAGCCACGTGAACCCAATACCCATCTGATGAATCTCGATGCCCAGCTTATCGAAAATGATTTTCTCCCCATAAGTCCGTTGAGGGGATTTGATAAATTGGATGACCAGTACCTTCATCCCTCTGCCCGTGGCTCGAACCGCCAAACCGAGTGCTGCGGTCGTTTTCCCTTTGCCGTCTCCCGTGTAGACTAGCGTTAATCCTCGTTCCTTGCTCGGTTTACTCATCCTTCATCCCCGCCTTCTCTGAATTCACAAAACCCCATCCATCCATGATCCGATAGACTCGCTCCATATCCACATGCTGCCGGACATGGTCCGCCAGACGATCGAACGACTGCTCCCTAAGCCCGTTAAAGGATATCGCCTGCTCGGACAGAGGCACGCCCTTCCCGCACCGCACCTCATTCAACCAACGGTGGCGGAAATCATCATTGTGCAATATCCCATGAATATACGTTCCCCAGACCATACCCTCAGGCGTAATGGCTCCATCCCCGTGGTAGGACTCAGGCTCTTCGGGAAGACGGTCGAGACGAATGTGAAAAGGATGAGTAACCGGCTGCAGGAAGGTCGTGCTCCCCATATGAATCTCGTATCCTTCCACCGCCATGCCGTTATCCTTGAAGCCCGCTACCGCGCGACCGTTAATTCGCTCCGTTCTCTTGTCCTTCGTGAACACCGTCTCCATCGGAAAAATCCCCAGCCCCGCAAGCTCCGGCACGTTCGATTCGACGAGATCGGGATCAAGCAGCCTTCTCCCCATCATCTGATAACCGGCGCATATGCCGGTCACTCTCCCGCCGCTCTCGATATGGCCGTGCAGCTTCTGCGCCAAGCCGGATTCCCGCAGATAGAGCAGATCCTGCACCGTATTCTTGCTTCCAGGCAGTATAACGACATCGGGCTCGCCCCACTCTTGCACCGAACGAATAAAACGGACGCGAACGTCGGGCTCCTTCAATAGCGGATCGAAATCCGTAAAGTTAGAGAGATGAGGCAAGCGGATAACGACGATATCCAGCTGCGGATCAGGCGACGTCTCCCATCGGTTCACCTTTCCGTCGAGCGATGCCGAATCCTCGTCCTCTAGCGCTAGATCGCCGAGGAAAGGGATGACGCCGAGCACCGGCTTCCGAATCCGCTTCTCCAGCCAATCCAGGCCGGGCGTCAATAAAGAGACGTCTCCGCGGAATTTATTGATAATGATCCCTTGAACGCGATCCCGTTCCTCCGGCTCCAGAATTTCCATCGTCCCGACGATAGCCGCGAACACGCCGCCCCGATCGATATCGGCCACCAGAATGACCGGCGCATCCGCCCACCCGGCAAGACGCATGTTGACGATATCACGATCCTTCAGATTGACCTCCGCGGGACTGCCCGCTCCTTCGATGATCACGGCGTCGTACTTCTCCCTGAGCCTGAACAAGGCATCCTTCACGATCAACTCCGCCTGAGGAAGATACTGCTCGCGGTATTCTCTCGCTCCCAGATCTCCGATCGGCTTGCCGTGGACGACGACTTGAGCTTCCATGTCCCTCTTCGGCTTCAGCAGAATCGGGTTCATATCCGTCGTCGCCTCAATCCCGCAGGCATCCGCTTGCATTCCTTGAGCTCGCCCTATCTCCTTGCCATCGGGCGTAACATAGGAGTTCAGAGACATGTTCTGCGATTTGAAAGGGGCGACCCGCCTTCCGTCCTGCTTCAAGATGCGGCATAGCGCCGCCGTAAGCAGGCTCTTGCCCACGTCGGAAGCCGTTCCCTGGATCATAAGAGTAACCGCCGGCGATGAAGTTGGGGATGGAGATGTGGAATTGGATAGGGTTTTCTCCGTTGAATCCATCATGATAGACACTCCTTCAGCGCCTTCAACAAGCGCTCATTGTCCTGCCGAAGACGAATGGCGAGGCGGAAATAAGAGGGATCCAGCCCTTCGAACAGCGAAGCATCCCGAATCATGATGCCTCGTTCGGCCATCGCCTGCTGAAGTCGCCGTACGTTCCAATCTCTAAGCTCTTCGGGCAAGGCGACCAACAGAAAATTCACGTCGCTCGGAAACACGGTAAGTCCAATCTTGCCAAGCTCGCTGACTAACCACGAACGCTCCTCCGTCAGCCATGCTCTTGTCCGGTCGGCATATGCATGCTCGTCCAAGACGGCTTCCCCTATCAGCTGAGCCAGGAAATTCACGCTCCATTGCGTCTGTACTTCCTGTAATCGGCGAATCAGATCGGGATGCGCGACCATGAAGCCAAGCCGAATGCCCGGGATGGCATAGAATTTGGTCATCGAACGGATCACTTGGATGTGCATTGATTCGGATGCCCGGCGAATATAGGAAAACTCGCTCTCGTCCGGAAGGAAATCCATGAACGCTTCGTCCAGAATCATTCGCGTTCCAGACTCTCGCAGCTCATCCAACACGGGAATTGGAATCAATCGCCCCGTGGGGTTATTCGGATGACCGAGAAACACCGTCCCTCCATGACCGACGAGATCCTTCACGTCCGTAAGCTCGAATCGTTGATCCCGTGATAAGAAAACGGAACGTACCCGCCGCCCGGCTTTATGCGCGGCTTCTTCATATTCCGAGAAGGAAGGCCGCGCCAGAACGGTTTCTTCCGGCTGCAGCACTCGGACCGCGAGATCGATGAGTTCCGCGGCCCCGTTACCCACGAGAATACTCTCCGCCGGAATCCGGTAAGCTTCGGATAGCTTGCTTCGCAATCGCCGAACCGCGGGGTCCGGATACCTCGCGATATCGCGCCAATGCTCCTTGACGAGGTGCCCCACCACATCCGGCGGTCCCCATGGATTCATGTTCGAGCTATAATCGAGCCACTCTTCCACGGGCCGGCCGTATGCTTCCGTAGCCGTCCACAAATCTCCGCCATGTCCATACCGCTCGAGTCTCATCCTTTTCTCCCCCTATCCCATGTTGTACATATAACAAATAAGCGCCAGCAATAAGCCCAGTTCGATGCATTCGTTCAGCGCGCCGTACACATCTCCGGTAAGTCCGCCTAACTTCCGCGAGATAGCCGTAGCCATCGCAAATCCGATCCCGTAGGAAACGACCACGTAAGAGAGGATTACCCACCCTTTTTCCGCCCAGGACCAATCCCCAATGAACAATAGAAGGACAGCCGTTAGGAGAAAAGCGCCCGCTCCGGAGATCACGGCATGTTTCTTGCTAGTAGAGCGGTACAGAGAACCCAAGCCCTGCTCCTTCCTGGCGTAAGGCCAGCCGGCGATCGCTGCGACCATGAAGTTCCGGCTCCACGCCGGGATCAGCATGAGAAGCATCAACCCTTCCTCTCGCCCATCCTCAAGCAGGGAAATGATCAGCGCCACCTTAAGCCCGATATAGAAAACGCACACGATAACGCCCATCGCTCCGACCCGGCTATCCTTCATAATCTCCAGCATTCGTTCCCTGGAACGGTGGCTGAGCAACCCGTCCGCCGTATCCATTAATCCGTCCATATGCAGCCCTCCGGATAGCAGAGTCCACAAGGCAACAAGCAAGATCGCGCAGACGGAAGCAGGAAGAACCGGATCCAGCAGGAATCCGGCGACGGCAACCATTAAACCGATCAACGCTCCCACATAGGGGTAGAAAATAACGCTCCTGCGAAAATGAACCTCCGAATAATCGATGGTAACGGGCAACGGAATCCGGGTGAGAAACTGTACGGCGGCAGCGAACGCCTGAAGCCAGCCTATACTAGCCATCCACAAGCTACGCATAACAATCCCCCCATCACGAGATAACTTACTCCGTATAACAACCGTATCGTATGGATAATATCTTCCTTCTCGATCGTTCGCGTAGCCCATCCGAGTCTTGCTCTTTCGCTAATGACGCCGCCATACCGGTTCAAGCCCCCAAGCTGAATGCCGAGACTTCCCGCTACGGCCGCTTCCGGAATGCCGCTATTGGGGCTTGGATGCAAATGCGCAAAAGCGACCACGGCCCTCCAGGCTTGAACGGCGGAAGCCGGGCGGTAGAACGCGGAGACGATCATGAGCATGAGCCCCGTGAGCCTTGCCGGGATCCAGTTCAAGACGTCGTCCAAGCGAGCGGACGCCCATCCGAAATGAAGGTATTTGGTATTCCGATATCCCACCATCGAATCCAACGTATTGACGGATCGGTATAGCATAGCCAGCGGGGCTGCGCCTATCAAGGCAAAGAACAAGGGCGCGATCACCGCATCCACCGTATTCTCCGCAACGGTTTCCACCGTCGCCCTCGACAGCTCCGCTTCCTCTAATCCGTCCGTATCGCGACCAACGATATATCCCGTGTATTTACGGGCTTTCGTCAGCTCGCCTCGGCTCAACCGATCGTATACGAGCATTGCAGCATCCTTAAGACCTTTGATCGCGATCGTCGTGGAGATCAACCACATATGGACGGCGTAACCGAGCCACGGATGTATCCACGATGCGACTGACGTCAGAATCCAGACCAGCGCCAGGCTGGATAAGGTGACGATGAGCATCAACAGAATGCCATTGCTCCGCTTAGTCCGGTGAGGCAGCAATCGCCGCTCCCAATAACCGATCCACCGGCCGATGAAGATCACCGGATGCGGCAGCCATTTGGGATCGCCGATCCACCAATCCAGCAGGATTGCGCCGGCTAATAGCAATAACACTTCTGGTAAAGAGTAGAAAATCACGCTATTCACCCATTTCCATCGTCCAGCTTGAACTCCCTGCTCTTTAACTCGATCGGAATGCCCGCCGTCACCAAGAATACCTGCCGGCTGATCCGCGCGATTCGCTGGTTCATTACTCCCGCCAGATCCCTGAACTGTCGACCCAGCTTATACTCGGGAACGATTCCGTCGCCGACCTCGTTCGTAACGAGCAGGGTCGTCCCCGATCGCTCGGATAGCGTCTGGATTAGCTCGTCTACCTTCAGCAATACATGGCTCTCCGGATCTTCTTCCTTCTCGTAAAATAGCAGCCAATTCGATAACCACAAGGTTAAGCAATCTACGAGGATGATCGGATGTTTGGACGCCTTGATCGCATCGCTGAGTCGATAGGGCTCCTCAACCGTCTCCCATTCGAAGTCGGAACGCTCTCTTCGCTCCAGATGCCTTCGCACCCGGGTCCGCATTTCTTCTTCATAAACTTGGGCGGTAGCAATGTACATGCCTCCCGTCCCCAAACGAGACGCATATTGCTCCGCGAAGGTGCTCTTCCCGCTCCTTGCTCCCCCCGTGACTAGCGCGACTAGCGGATTCGGCTCCTTATTCACGGGAAACCCCCGCGCTTTCGAAGGTAGCCATCTCCCTCATGATCAGAACGGCGGCGTCGACCAGGTTGAAGCACAATGCCGCGCCGGTCCCTTCGCCCAGCCGCATCTTCAGATCCATCATCGGCTCTAAGCCAAGCTGCTCCAGGACGAGACGATGCCCTCTTTCCTGCGAGACGTGGGACGGAATCATATATTCCAGCGATCTCGGAGCTAGACGAGCCGCCGTAAGCGCTGCGATAGATGCGATGAATCCATCGACCACGACCGGACAACCGCATGCGGCTGCGCCTAGTATAACGCCGACAAGTCCGGCAATCTCTAAGCCGCCGAGCTTGCTTAGCACGCCCAGCGGATCGCCGGCATCGGGAGCGTTAACGGCGATCGCCCGTTCGATCGCGTCCCGCTTGCGTTTCATCGCGGTATCGTCGATTCCGGTTCCGCGACCGACCGCCTGCTCCGCATCGATGCCCGCGAGAACGGCAAGCATCGCCGCGCTTGGCGTCGTGTTCCCGATTCCCATCTCGCCGGTCGCGAATAGCCGATATCCCTTCTCGGCCAGCTCCTCGACGAGCTCGATTCCGTGACCGATCGCTGCAATCGCTTCATCGCGGTTCATCGCCTCTCCGACGGCGATATTCCCCGTCCCTCGCCTAACCTTGCGCGTATATAACGACTCGTGCTGCAGATCCGCTTTTACGCCCATATCTACGCAGATGACATCGGCGCCTGCTTGACGAGCCAGCACGTTGATCGCCGCACCGCCATGGAGGAAATTCATCACCATCTGCGAAGTCACTTCCGAAGGATACGCGCTGACTCCTTCTTCGCATACTCCATGATCGGCCGCCATGACTACGATCGCTTTTTTCAACGTATCCAGAGGTAGAGTTCCCGTTATGCCAGCCAGTTGTATGGCCAGCTCCTCCAATCTGCCCAAGCTCCCCGGCGGTTTGGTTAAGGTGTCTAAGTATCGCGAAGCTTCTTCCCTTGCCGACTCGTTAGGCAATGGAATCCGTGTAATAGTCTGATCTACCTTATTCAACGAATGACCCTCCTTGTTGAAGCATGATTTGCGGCAAAAGGTGGACGGGATGCTCGACGATAATCGGCTTGGTGCCATATACACGTTGGATGAGCTCGCTCTGCATAATGTCCTTGGGAGCCCCGACGCGGATACCGTTGCCGTCTTGCATCAGCACCATTCGGTTACAGTAAAGCGAAGCCAGGTTGAGGTCATGAAGCACGGCGATGACCGTCAATTTCTCTTCCTTCTGCCAAGCTTTGATAATATCCATCATCTGTATCTGATAACCGATGTCCAGATAAGTCGTCGGTTCGTCCAATAGCAACCATCGCGGCTGCTGGGCCATTACCTTGCCGAGAGCAACCCGTTGTCTCTCTCCGCCGCTCAATTCCTGCAAGGATCGATCCCTCAAGCGATTGAGATCGAGCTTATGGAGAATCGAGTCCACGAGCTGTCCCTGATTCCCCTTCTCTTCTCCCATCCAGTTCTGATAGGGATATCTCCCCATCTCCACGACCTCTTGCACGGTGAAGTTTACGACGGGAAGCGCCTCCTGTTGCAGGACGGCCATGGATCGGGACAGCTGCTTGCGAGAATAGTTCTCCACTGGAGTTCCGTTCAGCAGGAGTTGACCCGAGTCGGCCTTTTCCACGCCGGATATCAGCTTAAGTAACGTCGATTTCCCGCTGCCGTTAGGACCTAATACGCCGAAAAAGTCGCCATCGTCGACAGAGAACCCGATACGATCCAGCACTTTGGTTTCTTGATAGGACTTGCAGAGATCATGGACTACCAGCATCTCTCTACGCCCCCTTCATCCTCTTGTTTTGTCTCAGCAGAAAAGCAAAGAAAGGCGCCCCGAGGAAAGCCGTGACGACGCCAAGCGGAATTTCCGTCGGGCTAAGCAGCATGCGGGCAAGCGTATCCGCCCACAACAGATAGATCCCGCCGAATATCGCCGTGATCGGAAGCAATATCCGATAGTCCGGCCCAACCATTAAGCGGACGAGATGGGGAATGACAAGTCCGACGAACCCGATCGTTCCGGCTACGGACACGGCTGCGGCCGTCATTAACGTCGAGACGATCAAGACGATCAGTCGCGTTCTTGCCACGTGGACGCCCAGATGCTCGGCTTGCCGCTCGCCAAGAGCCAGGATATTCAACGTGCGACCATAAGATAAGAGCACCGCGAGACCGACTACCAGATAAGGGATCAGCATGAGGGTAAAGGGCCAGCCGCGAATGGACAGGCTTCCCATCAGCCAGAAGACGATTTCATTCACGACCTGATCGGACAGGGATACCATGAAGGAGACCATCGATCCCAGGAAGGCTTGCACGACAACTCCGGACAGGATCAAGGTTTCCAATTGGAACTTGCCGTGAATTCTGGCTAACCGAAGCACGACGAGCAAGCTGATGATACCCGTTGCGAAAGCGACGATAGGGATCGTCCACATGCCGAGTAGGAACGTCTGAAATCCGAATAAAATAATGAAGGCGGCCCCCACCGCGGATCCGGAAGCTACGCCTAACGTGTAGGGATCGGCGAGCGGATTACGAAGCACGCCTTGAAAGCCCGCTCCCGCAAGGGACAGACATGCGCCTATTAGAATCGCTAAGAGAATGCGCGGCAATCGGACCTTTAATATGATCTGCTCGGAAGAAACGGGCCAATCCGCATGGACCCAATCCCCGACGATCGGAAGCCGGTGCCATAAGATTCCCCACGCTTCGGTCAGAGGCAGGCGCGCGGCGCCCATGGATAAGCTTAAGACAATGGAAAGAAGGAGGAGCGACAAGCCTGCTCCTCCCCAGATGAAGATTTTTCTGCTCACTCTTTAACCAATCCCGGGTATATCCCGTTAGAGATCTGGATCAGCGCTTCCGTAATTCTTGGTCCCGGCCGGGATAGGATATCGCCGTCCAGCCCTACCAGGTTCTTGTCCGCGATCGCTTTGATTTTGTCCCAACCGCTGCGTCCTTGAATAAGATCTTCCAGCTTCTTGCCGCTCTCGTCGGTGATATTCAAGGTATAGAAGATAACGTCCGGATTATCCTTAATGATCTTCTCTTCGTTGATGGCGTTCCATCCCTCTACATCGGAAGCAATGTTAATGCCCCCGGCGATGGAGATCAATTCGTCCATGAACTCGCCTCTGCCTACCGTCCAGCCCGGAGAGAACTCGATGTAAACCTTCTTCTTGTCTTCGGTCTTGATCGTGGCGGCAGCCTCCGTCACCTTGCGAATGTCTTCTCTCATCTTCGCTACGAGCGCTTCCGCCTCAGCTTGCTTGTCATTGATTTGTCCGAATAGCAGGATGTTGCTCAGAACGTCTTCCACTTTCTTAGGTTCAGTTCTGAATACGTTCAGACCCAGGGAACGCAATTTCTCGAGCGCCGTATCCTTGATCGATATGCCCGAGACGACGAAGTCGGCATTGGCTCCGATAATCGCTTCGATGTTCGGCTCCGAGACGCCGCCTACCTTCTGCTTGCTTGCCGCTTCCGCCGGATAATTATCGAAGTCCGAGACGCCCACGATCCGGTCTCCAAGACCGAGCGCGAATAAGATCTCCGTCTCCGAAGGGGAAGTCGATACGATTTGCGCCGGCGCTTTCTCGAAGGTGATTTCCTCTCCGCTCGCATCCTTGACCGTAAGCGGATAGGTCGTTTGCTTCGTCTCGATGCTTGCCGATGCTTCCTCGCTCTGCTGCGATTCGGCTGGCTGGGAGGCGGAAGCGCTCGCCGACGCGGTTCCCGAATTCGTCGAATTCGCCGCATTCGTACCGTTATTCGATCCGCACCCCGCTAATACGATAACGATAGCAAGTATTAATCCCATTAATCCTAAACGTTGTTTCATTTTCATTCTTCCCTTCAGAATAAGTGATGGAGTAGGGCTTGAACGATTAAATCTTTTACCGGCAGAGCCATTCAACGAGAAAACCCCCTGTCTCCATATGGAAACAAGGGGTTTAGCTGATTCAGGGAAAATCCATGCTATATCTAGCAGATTGTAATAGTTATCCCGATTCGGCCAGTCCTTTTCCGCGAAGGATGTTCGTTGGCGAAGCCGAGTAGGCAGGTTTCCTGGCTTACGGGTTAGACGACTTCCTCTCCTTCCCATTCCTTGCGGAACAGTGGACTTGCGAGGTTGTCCCCGATATACAGTGGCGGGACCGCGTCGGATTTGCACCGACTTCCCTTTTAACCTTAATCGCTTGACGCGTCTAAGGCACCTACAGGCTGTAAAATATTCAATTGATCAAGCGAGTATCTCACTTGTGCATTATAGCTTAATCGATAGGAAAAGAGAAGAACGACCTGGGCGTAAATCCATGCCCAAATAGTCAATAGTCCAGCCCTCCATTGGTTGTTTGTCATAACATAGTGCAAACATCATCATGATTAGGAGGTGCCTGACAGTGGGCTGTTCCGGAAATTCCAAGCGTAAACCCTTGCAAATTCGACGAGTCGTTAAAATATTACGTAGAAAAGTACGGAAGCTTGAACATGAAGTGGATGAGCTGGAGGAGTCCCCGAGGTATAGAGGACGGCGAGGTCCGGCTGGATTAAGAGGGCCTGTTGGATTACGGGGTCTCCGCGGGTTTAGAGGATTACGGGGTACCGCAGGTGCGGAAGGAAATTCGGGACCGCCGGGAGTTGTCGGTCCGCAAGGTCCGATGGGACCGCCAGGTATTCCGGGAATTCAAGGAGTTGCCGGAATTCAAGGCCCCGCCGGATTACCGGGAGCTCCCGGCCTTCAAGGCCCTAGCGGCCCCCAAGGAATCGCCGGACCGCCTGGACTTGCCGGCGCTCAAGGCCCTGCCGGTGCCGCTGGCCCCGCCGGACCCCAAGGAGCCACTGGCCCCGAAGGTCCTGCCGGTCCTGCGATTCCGACTTCGGTGAATCGAATCTATGCGTTGAATTTCAACGATGATTCGGTCTCCGTCATTGACGGAAATATTCTTAGCGTCATAGCTACTGTTCCCGTAGGCTCAGGACCGGGTGGCATCGGAGTGAATCCGGCGACGAATCGGATATACGTATCCAATAGTGGCGTAGACACGGTCACGGTGATCGATGGAGCTACGAATACCGTCATTACCGACGTTCAAGTCACCACTGGTCCGACAGGAATCGGAGTGAATCCGAATACGAATCAGATTTTCGTCGCAAGTACGGGTGATAACGTTGTCTCGGTTATCGATGGAGCGACCAATACCGTAATCACCACGATTCTAGTGAGTGGCAGCCCGGTCGCTATCGGAGTGAACCCGATCACGAATCGAATATACGTAGCCAACCAAGCAAGCGCCAGTGTTACCGTCATCAGCGGACTGACGCATACCATCATAGACAACGTCCAGGTTGGCTTCGTCCCCGTTGGGGTGGCGGCCGATCTCTCATCGAACCTGATCTATGCGGCGAATCTCGGCGACGGCACCGTCACGCCCGTTAGCGGGCTCGCCAATACTCCCCTTACTCCTATTCAAGTAGGAAACATACCCGTCGGCATCGGAGTAAACTCCATTACTCGCCGAGTATACGTGCCCAATGGCACGGACAATTCGCTCTCGATCATCGATGCGATCAGCAATACCGTCTTGGATACCATACTTGTAGGGAATTCGCCACAGGCCGTAGCGGTAAATCCCTTAACGAACGGCGTCTATGTGGCCAATTCAACGGACGGTACGGTTTCCGTCGTCGACGGGAATACCAATACTGTCATCCTAGCCATAGCAGTAGGAAGCGGACCGAATAGCGTCGCGGTTATTCCTTAGCGCACATTCGCAATAGTCGCACACGAGGCGCCAAAAAATAGGCCGGAACCCCATGAAGAGGCTCCGACCTATTTTCATTTTCCGCTATCTTCCCCATGAGCTTGTCCGCTTTCCCCGCTCTGGCGCTCCACGATTCCCAGACCGATCTTCTTAAGCAGCACGATCAGCTGGTGCTTCTCTTCGTCAGTTACGAAGCTCAGATTGTCGGAGATCAACCCGGCATGCTTGGGGAAAATATTATCGAAATAGCCGCGTCCCTCGTCGGTCAGCGTGACGTTCGCCTTGCGCCGATCGCCAGGGATGGGAACCCGTTCCACGAAGCCCTTTTTCTCCAGCTTATCGACCACGTAGGTGATGCTTCCACTAGGAATCAAGAAGGTTTCGCTGATCTTCTGGATGGGATGCGGACCTTTATTATAAAGAAGCTCGAGAATTTGAAAGGTTTCCACGCTAAGTCCATAACTGTCGATGTCCCGCTCCAAGCTCTTGAACATGGCGTTCGCCATATTCTTCATGACTCGTATAAGTCTTAAATCCAGCGCCTGACCTTCGGTATCGCGTTCAGTCATTAGTCATCCACCTTATCTGGCTTTGTTATACAAAGGATATTCGACTTCGGTTGGAATTTCAATCAGGAACATCCGAAGCTTCTCGCCCTCTGCGCGAATGATGACATTTTCCTCTTGGACGTTGCCCTGGACGATCGCAAAATCTTTATTTTGAAAAGAAACGGGCTCCACGCCGAGCGTCCCCACGAAACCGCCATTTCCTCTGATCGCTAACCCGCCAAGCGTCCGTCCCGGCAATAACCGATGGACGTAAGTCGATCCCCGCTCGATCTCGACGTCATACATTCTTACATCCGTCACTAGCTTGTCGATGGGCGAGCCCTCTCCTACGATCGTCTTGACGTTCACGCCGTCGCGATGAGTCTGAGGAAACGACTCGTGCTTGAACAAGGTGTAAGTCGGCGCGCGCTTGACGGCCTCGGTCAAGTAAGGCTCAAGCCAGATTTGAAAGCTCTCGAAGCCGGCATCTACGCTTTCCGCATGCTGAAGACCGGAGCCCGCTTGCATGAGCTGAATATCTCCTGCTTCCAGAATGCTTTCCGTGCCCAGCGTGTCTCGGTGAAGACCCTTGCCCGCAATCCCGTAAGTCATGATCTCGAAGCCTTGATGAGGATGGAATCCGATTCCCCCCGCCGCTGCCGCTTGCCCCCATGCCCAGTAGAAAAGCGGTCCAAGCCTAACCGTGACGGCCCCTTGTCCCGAGAAACCGAGAGGCTTCTGCGCTATTATTTTACCGCCGTCGAATTCTTCTCTGGCTTGTTTCTCCGGTCCTAATATTTGAATGTTCATATCGAACAACTCCTTCTATTAGAATGTGCTCCAATTCAAAGCGACCACGACTAAGCCCAGTACGAACAGAATGAACGGCATGAGTGCTTTGCCTGCCGGATCCTTAACGCGAACCAAATGGACCAGCACCGCGAAGAACATCGTAACGGCAATCAGGATTCCGCCGACCGCGGCATAGGGATCCTCCCAAATTCCAATAATAACGATAATGGCCGATGCGATTTCCACCAGCCCCGTGAAAATCCTCATGGAGGACGACAGTTGGTATCGGTTGAACTCTTCCTTCATCTGCTTGCCGAATTTGCCAAGCCCGAACATTAGAAACCCTAGACCAAGAATACTTTGAAGCACGATGGACAATACGTTCATCATTCTCACTCCCCTATATTTTATATCCTAACGATATTTATCCTACACTTAGGATATATGATTCGTCAAGATAAAAGTAATAAGGGGGCGCCGTCTGCGTCGGTACGACAATAAAGCGTGCTCTGCGGGTACGGTTTGCCTCAAATTTTTCCGCAACGGAAAATAAGCCCACCCCAGGCGCGCAAATAGAATGGTAATCATCGTTATTGGAGCAGTTTGGCGCTTTTGCAATCAAAGTAGGATGAGGAACATCACTATAGATCGTATTTAGGAAAGGAATAGACCAAATGGGGACCCATAGGAATAAAAAACATCTTTATTCAGCTAAATTCTTGATCGTGCTCCAGAAGTACAATGAAACACATCGTATTTGAACGAGATATCTCTAAACTCACTTAGCTACTACCTCACCTTGATCGCCGCAGCGGTAACTGGCTTCGCCGCCGTTGTGACGGCAGATATCGTTGTATCAATAAAAAGGCCGGAACCCTCCGAGGAGAATTCCCGCCTTAAACTTACATAGCCGCTATCGCTCTTATACCCACTTGTTCGCCCATTCTTCTAGTCCCTTTAGCGCTCTGCCTAGCTCGACGCCTTTACGGGTTAAGGAATATTCCGTTCGGATCGGCCGCTCCGTGATAACATTCCGAATGACGATGCCCATGTCTTCCAAGTCCTTAACTCGCTCGTTCAGCACGCGTTTGCTGAGATCCGGGATATAAGCGTTGATCTCGCTGAAGCGTTTGGGTTCTTCCATAAGAGTATGAATAATGGAGCTGACCCACTTCTTGCTGATGATGTCGTGTACATGCTCGACCTTCTCGCATATCGTATCCGTATTCTTCACTGCATCCATCGTATCCGCTCCTTAATCAGTTTACTTATTATTACCCAATCGAGATGGCTTAATAATACGAATGAGCACATCGATAACATTTCCGAATCACTCCATTAAATATAATTTATCATAGAAAACGCATACATGACACTTATTTTTTTATATTCACACTTTCGACACTTTTTTATTGACGTACCCCTGCACCGGGTGTAAGATAGGCGATGTTAAGTATACAGGTTACTATTAGTAACCATAAAGCGCCGCTTTAGACGCGCTAGGAGGAATCACGATGGAACCTATGACTTACGTATTGTTTGGCGCGACGGGAGATCTTGCCAAGAGAAAAATATATCCCGCGCTGTACAATCTGTTCGTGGACGGAAAGCTTCCGCCTTCCTTCTCCATCATCGGATTGGGTAGACGCGAACTATCGAACGACACGTTCCAGAGCCAAGTGGAGCAATCGCTGCGGCAATTCTCCAGACGCTCCGCCAACGCGGTCTCAAGCTCCGATCTGAACGCCTTCTTATCGGCATTCCGCTACCATCCGCTAGACGTGAACAATACCGAGGATTATCGCAAACTGCTTCAATTGGTTAAGTCTCGCGAGGACGAGCTGAACATGAAGAGCAATCGCCTGTTCTACCTGTCCGTCGCGCCGGAATTCTTCGACGTGATCGCGCTTCAGATCAAGGAAAGCGGACTCGGCGATACCGAGGGCTGGAAACGTCTTATTATCGAGAAGCCTTTCGGTCACGACTTGTCGTCCGCCCGCTCTCTTAACGCCAAGCTAAGTGAAGCGTTCGAAGAGAACGAAATCTACCGCATAGACCATTACCTAGGCAAGAGCATGGTGCAGAACCTCGAAACGCTGGTGCTCGCCAACCCGGTTATCCAAGCCGTCTGGAACAAGGACCATATCGCCAACGTGCAGATTACGGCCAGTGAGACGGTCGGCGTGGAAGAACGTGCCGGCTATTACGATAATGCCGGAGCTATTAGGGACATGGTGCAGAACCATATGCTGCAGGTGCTGATGATGACCGCCCTTCACCTTCCGAGTCAGATTACCCCTTCTAACATCAAAGACGAGAAACGTAAAATTATTCAGTCGCTACAACCGATCAACAAGCCGGAAGCGGCGCTTAGCGTAGTTCGCGGCCAGTACGCAAGCGGCTCGGTCAATGGAAAAGACGTCCCCGGCTATTTAGAGGAACCTGGCATCGAAGCGACTTCCAAGAACGACACGTTCGTAGCCGCCAGACTATGGATCGAAGATCCTAAGTGGGAAGGCGTTCCTTTCTACATCCGTACCGGCAAAAGAATGTCCGGAAAGTCGACCCGAATCGTGGTGGAATTCAAAAACCCGACCAAGGAATTATACTTATCGCGCAACGAGATCACTTCCCCGAACCTTCTGGTTATCGAGATTAATCCGAACGAACGGGTGTCCTTCCAATTCAACGGCAAGAACTTCGCGAGCAACGGAAATCTCGAGCCGGTGCAATTAAGCTTCAACGCGGAGCAGGACAAGCTGCCGGAAGCGTACGAACGGCTGATCTTCGACGCTCTTAGAGGCGACGCCACCTTCTTCGCCCATTGGAACGAGGTCGAGCTGTCGTGGCAATGGGTTCAACCGATCTTGGAAGCCTTCGAGGAGAACCTCGTTCCCCTTCATTCTTATGAAGCCGGCTCGAACGGACCCGAAGCCTCCGACCAATTGCTCGAGGAAGACGGCTTCGAATGGTGGCTGGATCCTAAGCCGCCGCAAGCAAACAACATCATCAGGAGGGAACAAACATGGATATCGGCTTAATCGGACTAGGAAAAATGGGTTTTAACTTGGCGCAAAATTTACTGGATCATCGTCATAAGGTTACCGCGTTCGATTTGAACGCGGACGCGGTCGAATCGGTGAAGAAGCTTGGCGCGCAAGGAACGACGAATCTGCAGGAGCTCGTCCGGTCTATGGCCGCGCCGAGAATTCTGTGGCTCATGGTTCCTCACTCCGTCGTGGATTCCGTTATCGCAGAAGTCACTCCGTTGCTCTCGCAAGGAGATATCATAATCGAGGCCGGAAATTCACATTATAAAGAATCGGTTCGTCGTCATGACCAATTGCAATCCCACGGCATCCATTTCCTTGACGTTGGCACCTCCGGCGGCATGGAAGGCGCGCGTAACGGCGCATGTTATATGGTCGGCGGAGATCCCGAAGCGTGGAGCATCGTTGAGCCCGTTTTCCGGGATACGTCGGTCGAGAACGGGTACTTGTACGCAGGCAAGGCCGGTAGCGGGCATTTCTTGAAAATGGTCCACAACGGCATCGAATACGGAATGATGGCTTCTATCGGGGAAGGCTTCGAGGTATTGGAAAAGAGCGGCTTCGGATTCGACTTCGAGCAAGTGGCACGCGTCTGGAACAACGGCTCGGTCATTCGCTCTTGGCTGATGGAGCTGACCGAACGCGCCTTCTCCAAGGATGCGAATCTCGACGAGATCAAGGGAGTCATGCAATCGTCCGGCGAAGGCAGATGGACCGTCGAAACGGCTTTCGATCTGCAAGCCGCGACTCCGGTCATAGCCATGTCGCTGCTGATGCGTTATCGGTCGCTGGAGAACGATACGTTCACCGGCAAAGTCGTAGCCGCCTTGCGCAACGAATTCGGCGGCCATGCGGTCGAGAAGACGGAGCCTTTGCAAACCGTCTAACTCACTCTGAAAGAAATGAGGCGATCCCCATCGTGCACGTGCATAAAGCAGTCATCATCGGAGCCGGTCCCTCCGGCCTGTCCGCCGCCATCTATCTGGCCAAGGCTAACGCGGAGCCTTTTGTAATCAAGGGATTGGAGTCGAGCAAGTATTTGCTGACGACGATGGAGGTAGACGCGTACCCCGGATTCCCTCAAGGAGTTAACGGACCTGCTCTTCTGGACGATATGAGCAAACAAGCGGAGCAGCTCGGAGCGCACATTCAGACGGGGACGGTCGAGAGCGTGGATCTATCCAAACGCCCGTACGTGATTCGATTGGTGGGACACAATTCCGCGCATGGCCCGGTCGAGATGGAGCCTATCTTCACCGAATCGATCATTATCGCGTCCGGCGCTTCCTTCAAGACGTTGAACATCCCCGGAGAGAAGGAAAACTTCGGACGCGGAGTCAGCACGTGCGCTACTTGCACGGGATATTTCGCAACGGATAAGAAGGTCGTCGTGGTCGGAGGCGGAGATTCCGCGTTGGAAGAAGCGTTGTACTTAACCCGGTACGCTTCTGAGATCACGATCGTGCATCGCCGGAACGAGCTTCGGGCATCCAAGGGCATGCAGGAGCGCGCACGTCGTTCTCCGAAAATCAAATGGGTTATGGATGTTACCCCTCTGGAAATCTTGGATAACGGAAGCCACGTCTCGGGCCTTAAGGTGAGAAATAACGCCTCCGGCTTGGAGGAGGTCATCCCGACCGAGCGCGTCTTCGTCGCCATCGGAAGCAAGCCCAATACGGCGTTTCTCGGGGGACAGTTTCCCGTCGGCAAACGGGGACATCTGCTCGTCAAGCCGGGAACGACGGAAACGGACATTGCCGGCGTGTTCGCCTGCGGCGATGTGCAGGACGACAGATACGGCCAGATCGCGAGCGCGGTCGGATCCGGCTGCATGGCCGCCGGCGACGCCGAACGATACCTGGATTCGATCGAAGGCTGATCGAATTCGTTCACATATACGAAAAGCCAGCCCTTGGGCTGGTTTTTTGATGTGTTCAATGTGTGGCGGAATAGCCGTTTCTCGCGCGGGTATTGAGTTGGTTGGAGACCATTGTGGCGGAATAGCTGTTTCTCGCGCGGGTATTGTGTTGGTTGGAGACCATTGTGGCGGAATAGCCGCTTCTCGCGCGGGTATTGAGTTGGTTGGAGGTCTTTGTGGCGGAATAGCCGCTTCTCGCGCGGGTATTGTGATGGTTGAAGGTCATTGTGGTGGAATAGCCGTTTCTCGCGCGGGTATTGAGTTGGTTGGAGACCCTTGTGGCGGAATAGCCGTTTCTCGCGCGGGTATTGAGTTGGTCGGAGATCATTGTGGCGGAATAGCCGCTTCTCGCGCGGGTATTGAGTTGGTTGGAAACCATTGTAGCGGAATAGCCGCTTCTTGCGCGGGTATTGAGTTGGTTTGAGGTCATTGTGGCGGAATAGCCGCTTCTTACGCGGGTATTGAGTTGGTTGGAGGTCATTGTGGCGGAATAGCCGTTTCTCGCGCGGGTATTGAGTTGGTTGGAGAGCATTGTGACGGAATAGCCGTTTCTCGCACGGGTATTGAGTTGGTTGGAGGTCATTGTGGCGGAATAGCCGCTTCTCGCGCGGGTATTGTGTTGGTTGGAGATATTTCGGTAAAAACACCGATCCAAAATCTCACCCACTCCGAGCTGTATACAGACTTTCTGCCAAAAGCACTTTCCAGCCTCGATTTAAAGCGGTGCAGCCGCTCTATTTCCTCCGAAAGTACCTCCAGCCTCGATTTAAAGCGGCTTAGCCGCTCTATTTCCTCCGAAAGTACCTCCAACTTCGATTTAAAGCGGCCCAGCTGCTCTATTTCTGCCGAAAGTACCTCCACACTCGATTTAAAGTGGCGCTGCCGCTCTATTTCCTCCGAAAGTACCTCCAACTTCGATTTAATGCGGCCCAGCCGCTCTAATTATTGCCGAAAGCACCTCCGGGCTGTAGCCATACTTTTTATGCCTGCGCGAGGGTTGGAGGTTAGTTGGTCTGCTGTAGCCATACTTTTTATGCCTGCGCGAGGATTGGAGCGACGTTAGTTTGCTGCAGCCATACTTTTTATGCCTACACGAGGGTTTGAGCGAGGTTAGTCTGCTGTAGCCATACTTTTTATGCTTGCGCGAGGATTGAAGCCGGGTTGTCTGCTGTAGCCATACTTTTTATGCTTACGCGGGGGTTGAAGCGGGGTTAGTTTGCTGTAGACATACTTTTTATGCGTAGAGCCCCCAAGCGTGCTGTAAGCGTCAGGAGTAACGAAACTTTCATTTTCCGCCGAACTCTTATATTGTAGAAAGATAGCCGAACGCAAGACTAGATTGGAAGAAAGCGACGTGAAGCGATTGGTTCGCGATTATCAGTTAACGGTCCAAGAAGCGCTGGAGAAGCCCCATTTTCGTCATGCCTATATCGCTGCAGGGAAGCAAGGGCTACAACGACTGGTGCGTTGGGTGCATATTATAGAGGTCATACAATTCGAGCAGCTGCTACAAGGCGGGGAAATGATTCTGACGACGGGTGCCGCGTTTAATTCGGATACCGGCCTGTTCACGACCTACCTCGAGCAATTAGTTAAGCGGGATGTCGCATGCCTGTGCATAGAGATGGGCCACTACCTCAGCTCGGTGCCCAATGAGTGGATCGAGCTGGCCGAAACTGCCGGATTGCCGCTGATTATTTTTCCGCAAGCGGTTCGTTTTATCGATATTACGCAGGACATCCACGAACACATCATTAACCAACACCATCAAGCGCTGAAGGATCTGGAGAAAATATCCCGGGAATTCCACCGCATGACCTTAACCTCGCAAGGTGTGACCCATGTGCTTCAGTTGCTCCAAAGCAGCCTGAAATCGCAGGTCGTCTATCTTCCGCAAGATGGACAACCCCACTTTATTCCGCACGTCGACAACCATGAAACCAAGCGTTGGACGGAGCTTCTGGAAGCACCGCTTCGCGATCTAACGCAGACGGCGGCCAATACGACATCCCCCGAGCTGTTAGAGGTAGACGGTCAATCGATCATCATCCAACCTGTCGGAGCCATGGGTAAAACATGGGCGCACCTCGTCGTCGCGCTAGATCGCAAACCGCAGGAATACGAATATTTGATTCTGGATTCGGCCTCTCTATCCATTGCCCAGGACCTGCTTCGCAAACGGTATATGGAGGAGCGCAAGCTGTACTCCCAGACGCTCTGGGTAGAAGACTTGCTCCACCTTCGCATCCGCGACGAAGAACAGATCAAGGCTCTGATCGGAACGGAATTCAAGCGACTCAACGAGCTGAGCTACCACGTCTGCCTGATTGAATTCGCACACGGACAAGAGACGGGTTCTGCCGCCGGAGGAGACGACGAGTCTCACGGCATCCACCTGTCCCTATCGGTTCGCTCCGTCTTCGAGCAACAGGCCTTCCACCCTCTTATCACGCTGAAAAATAACAGGCTGATCGTCCTGGCCTTCGACCAAACGCCGAAAAAACCCGCGAAGGAGAGGCTTCAGCACGTATTCCAATCGCTACGGCACATGAAGGCCGACGAGGATATGAAGCTGATCATCGGCGTCGGACAAGCCAATCGGGGTTTTATGAATGCTTATGTCAGCTATCAGGAAGCTATCCAGTCGATTTCTCTTTCTTCGACGTTGCAGTCGGATAGCTTGTTCTTCGATGAACTCGGAGTCTACCAATTGCTGTTTCATATCGGGGACAAACAGGCGCTTCACGCGTTCGTGGTCAACTGTTTAGGACCGCTAATCGAACACGATCGGACGAGAGGCAGCGAGTTGCTTCGAACGTTGAAAGTCTATTTGGATCACGACGGCTCCAAGCAGGTCGTAGCTCAAAAGCTTTTTATCGTTCGTCAATCGCTTTATTACCGGTTGGAGCAGATCGAAGAGCTGCTTGGCCAGGACTATATGTCCCCGGAGAAGCGTATCGCGCTGCAGGTTGCCCTTCGAGTCTACCAGCTTCTGAACCCCGAATCGGAAATGTGAAAATGTTATGTTAGATTACCTTACATTCTGTCCAATGGAACGACGACGGATTCATTCTACACTTGGAGACAAGTAGAGAATGAATCTTTTTTAATCGATCGTAACGAGAGGGAGAATGACGATGATCATCGGCGTTCCTAAGGAAATCAAGAATAACGAGTATCGCGTGGGAATGACGCCGGGCTCCGTGCACTCCTATGCCGCGGCTGGACACGAGGTTTGGGTTGAAACTCTGGCTGGTCAAGGGATCGGATTCACGGATGAGGACTATGCTCAAGCTGGAGCTAAAATCGTCGGAAGCGCAGCAGAGGTTTGGACGGCGGAGATGGTCGTAAAGGTGAAAGAACCGATCCCTTCGGAATATGGCTATTTCCATGCGGGACTCATCCTATATACATACCTGCACTTAGCTCCGGAGGCGGAATTGACGCAAGCGCTGGTAGACAACAAGGTGACGGCGATCGCTTATGAAACGATTCAGCTGGACAACGGCAGCCTTCCTCTCCTCACTCCGATGAGCGAAGTGGCAGGGCGTATGGCGGTTCAGATCGGCGCCCACTTCCTCGAGAAGGCGCATGGCGGCAAAGGCATTCTGCTGAGCGGCGTCCCCGGCGTCGAACCCGGCAAGGTAGCCGTAATCGGCGGCGGCATCGTGGGAGCGAACGCGGCGAAAATGGCGATCGGACTCGGCGCGGACTTGAGCATCGTCGACCTGAATCCGGATCGGCTTCGCCAACTGGACGATCAATTCCAAGGACGGGTGAAGACGATCATGTCCAATCCGTACAACATCGCGGAAGTCGTTCGCGGTGCGGATCTCGTCGTCGGCGCGGTATTGATTCCCGGAGCGCGCGCTCCTCGTCTCGTGACCGAAGAGATGGTGCGCAGAATGAGCCCGGGCTCGGTCATCGTCGACGTAGCCATCGACCAGGGCGGATCGATCGAGACGATCGACCGGATTACGACGCACGACGATCCGACCTACGTGAAGCACGGCGTCATCCATTATGCCGTCGCGAATATGCCCGGAGCCGTAGCTAGAACCTCCACGCTGGCGCTCACGAACGTAACGACGCCGTACGGACTCCAAATCGCGAACAAAGGTTACGTTCGCGCGGCTTCGGACAACCATGCGATCGCCAAGGGCATTAACGTCGTCGCGGGTCACGTGACCTATCAAGCGGTAGCCGAAGCTCATGGCTACGAGCATACGGATGTTTACTCTTTTCTGAATTCGCGCCTGTGACTATAGACCAATACCGAGAAAATAGCTAACCAGCACCACAGCAATTCCCTCGGAAAATGTCTTGCCAGCATATATCCAAGAACGATTAGCATTCCGAAGAGGATCTGCGCGGCGTCCGATCTGGACGAGGACGAACCGCCCTTGATCCCTCTGACGATCAGCAATAATACAGCCAACGTTACGGCGTAAACGAGCGATATTTCGAATTGCGTTAGCGCGCTCCATACTCCGAACGTGACGGCGATCGCTTTACCCCCTTTGAATTTCAGGAAGGGGGTTGTCGCGTGCCCCAATACGGGAGCAGCCGCGATGGGTACGATGGCCATCCCCTCGATCGTTCCGCTACCCAGGAGAATCGCAACGGGCAAGTAGCCCTTCAAGAAATCCAGCGCGATGCCGGTCAATCCCCAGCGGAAGCCCGCCGCTTTGTAAAGATTAACGCCGCCGGGATTTCCGTCGCCGATGGTTCCCAGGTTATGGCGGGCCATCAAGCCGAGCCAATACGAGAACATCAGGGAGCCCGACAGCCATGATATCGCGATCCACAACGTCAGCATTCGTCTATCGGCCTCCTACTTTGACGTTCCGCCCTTTCCATGCCACGTGTCCCAACACGACGACTTGATAGAGCGAGTAAAGCATCACGACGATGAAGAACAAGCCGGACAGGAAATGCAGCAATATCATCGCGATTCCGAAACGGCCTATATATTTAACGAAATAAATCATTTGAGCCATGTATAGAAAATAGCCGAATGCGAGCGGAACTGCCAAGGAAGTATCGAAAGCGAAGACGAATAATTCGGAGACGAGCAGCCCGACCAGCCAGAGGGATATCAATAGAATCGTACCGAGACTCAGAGAGGACGCGCTAAGGACGGCGCCTTTCCCGAAGCCTTCGAGCTCGCTTCGGATGCCTTGGGCGTACATGCGGAAGGAAACCAATTTATGCCCGATTAGGTTCGTAACCTTGATGCCGGCCTTCATAAACTTGGCGCCCAGGTTGAGATCGTCCAGCAACTCGGACTTGACGCTCTCGTGGCCACCCGCCAGCTCGTAATCCGCCCGGTCGACGAGAATGCATGAACCGTACAAGCCCTTGGTAGGATTGCGCGCTTCGAAAGGAGACGTGAACGCGAATACGCCGAGGATGTTGGGGAGCAGGGCGAGTCTCTCGTGAAATTTCTCCGTGTAGTGGTAGGGAACGACGGATACGGCTCCCCCGTATCGCTCCCTCGCTGCGCACAACGATTCCAAAGCGCTCGGAGCGAGCCGAATATCGGCATCCAAGAAAGCGATCAACTCCCCGGAAGCATGCGAGTAGCCGTTCCACACCGCCCAATTTTTCCCCGTCCATCCGGGCGGAAGCTCCGTATTATCGATGACCGTCACGCCGAAGCTCTCGGCCGTCTCCCTCGTTCCGTCTTCCGAGAAATCGTCCACGACGATAATCTCGAACGGCTGGAGCGTTTGCTCCCTTAAGGATTGCAGCAATTGGGGCAGGTTATGCTCCTCGTTCCGTGCCGGAATGACGACGGATAACCTCTTGGCAGAATACGAATTAAGCGGGCTTCGAGAAGGAATCGTATTTCGCCTGAACAGGATGAAGCCGACGGAACAACAGATCGCGAGCGAAATGAACCAGATCACGAAACCTCTCCTCCCTCTAGCGGAAGTGGATAAATGTTCCATAATATTGTAACAGATTGACTTTAGGTAGCATATTCATTTCGCGCCGCAGGGTGGCCTTTCACCGGACCCTCCGCTTCCAATCTCTCCTTTATCATTTCTATGACAAGCTTCGGTTACTTATCCGGCTAATCCTAAATATCCGATCCGCAGATAGCGGCTATATAGCAAAAAAGCGGCTCGGGAGTCGAATCCTTCGCCGCCTTACTATTTGTTTGAGTCCGTAACTTCGCTTCCTTAAGAAAGAGTCGCTTCTATAATCCGAGCGCTATACAGCTGAGGCAATCTCACCGTTAATACGCCGGATTCGCTTTCCCAATTCCCGACCGCGCTTGTCGCTGTCGCCGCAGCCGGATAGGCCATTCGAAAGGAAACGTTCTTGTTTTGAAGCGAAGATAGCGGAATGGCTATCTCCTCTTTATCGCTATTTAACCGCCAGACGGCGATCAGAACGCGACTTCCGCCGACCAGCTGCAAGCAGGTCCAATCGCTGTAAATCGTTGAAATGCCCAGCGGCCAGGAAGGTACCGATTCCGGAAGGAATTCACGTACGGTTTTATAATAATGGATGGCTTCGCGTACGAGATTCCTGCCCGATTCGCTCACCTCGTGCAGTTGCCCGCCAAGAATGACTCGAAACGGAATGACGTTAACCATATTGAAAATAACGGCCTCGTCGTCCGACTCCTTCAGCGGATATGCCCAAACCCCCGCCTGCTCCGGCGGGACGAGGGACGGACTAGCCGCGGCGATCATGCCCATTAAGCGATAGTCCATCTGATCGCTTACGGACTGAAGGCTGAACCTAGAGAGGGTTGCATAGTCCATACGCATACCTCCGCTTGCGCAAGCTTCCACGATCAGGCCCGGATGGCGCTCGAACAAACGGTCTACCCATGCCAAGTAGGCTCTGTTATGTCCAAGCAGTCCATCGCCCGCGCTTTCCGCGTTCACATCGGTTCCGATACCCGCATTCTGGTTGTAATCGAATTTGAAATAACCGATGCCGAATTCCGCTACGAGACGATCGACGGTCTCGTCGGCATGTCGCACGACATCCGGATGACGGAAATCGAGCTGATAGCGTCCTGCGTCCACGACTCGTTTGCCCCGTTTCCGGAAGAACCAATTCTCCTCCGCTCTTGCGACTAGAGGGCTTGCCGTATCCACGGATTCGAGCTCCAGCCATAGTCCGGGAACCATTCCTTTGGACTTGATATAGCCGATCATCGCCCCCAGTCCGCCTTCGAACCTCGTCTTGGACGGAAGCCATTCTCCGAGGACTCCCTCGTACCATCCAGCATCGATGCAGAAGATTTCGCATCCGGAATCGGCGGCGGCATCGACGAAAGGCGTCAGCTTGGCTGTGGTCGGATCTCCCCAAAGGGCGTGCATGAAATCGTTGAAAATGACGGGAAGCCGGCGATTATCTTCGGCCGGACGGCGGACGCGTCTCAAATATCCGGTCAATTGGCGCGTCGCTTCAGTGAAATCGCCTTTTATCGCCCCCGCGACAACGGGCACCGACTCGAATTTCTCTCCCGGCAGCAGAGTTTTCGCCCAATGGCCTTCGTTCTCGTTCGGTCCGCTCAGCCGGATGTAGAGCTGGTTGACCTCGGCGTCGCTGATCTCCCACTGCCAGGAGCCGTTATGCTCGATTTGCCAGAATAAGCACGAGCCGGCTTCCGTATTCTCGAGCACGGCCATCGGCATATGCTCGTAAGACGACCAAGTCCCCTGAGAGTTAATCGAAATCCGATTCACCGAATGATGAAAGACACGCGACAGCCCCCATTCCGGCAAGGAGTGGGCTTGCCACTGCACTTCTCCGCACCAAGAATTGCGGGGGATATGGAGCCGCATTTTCTCGTCCCATGGCTTATCGCCTTCCTTGGATACTCCGTTATAGACAAACGACGAGACGTACTCGACCGGCAACGCTTCCGTTCCCTCGTTCCGAATCTCCGTCCAGCACTTGGCTAAGGGCAAGCCGTCATAGAACCGATAGTGGCTGACGACAACGAGGCCGGTCTTCTCGTCCGATTGTTCAATGCCGAGACTATTGCCGCCGTCATGCTTGATCAACCGATGCGTCCGATACTTCAAGCGCCCTCCGGGCAAAGTACCGACATGCTTCATCCCGTGATGGACGAAGCCGTTCTCGCCGGTGCACTGCACCTCGACGAGTCGGCGGTTCGCGAAAGATTTGTTATCCAGTTCTTCTTCTACATATCGAGAAGGAGCAAAGTGGAGCAGTTTGACCTCCGCCTGATCGGTAATTTCAAATACGAGCCGCAGCTCGCCTTCGGAATGTTCTATTCTTCTGTTGTCCATGTCGAACCTCTCCCATAGTTTCCGTTTTCATATAACAAAGCCCCGTGAGAGCGTCAATCATTCCGAAAAACCTGCCTTTAATCGAACGGTAACCGTAGTGCCAACGCCAAGCCGCGAATCAATGCCGACTCCGTAATTTTCTCCGGAATAAAGCTTAATTCGCTCATTTACGTTGAATAAGCCATAGGAGCTTCCGCTATCCGAGGAACCGCGGTTGGCTGATTCAGTTGGCGCCTCCGTGAGAAGCCGGCTCGCCAGACTCTCTTCCATACCGATTCCGTTATCGGAAACCGCGAAGAAGAGATCTCCCTTGTCCTCCTTGGCGGAGATGACGATAAGGCCGCGCCTATCCTTCGCCTTGCGAATTCCGTGCAGCAGCGCGTTCTCGACGATGGGCTGAAGAATCAGCTTCGGCATCCGGTACGCGTCCAGTCCCTCTTGGATCTCGAGTTTGAAGTCGAACGTATCCAGGAACCGGCTCTGTTGAATTTCCAAATACACTTGGGCGAGACGCAGCTCGTCCTCGACGCTGACGATACTCTGGCCCTTATTCAGGCTTAGCCGAAAATATTTCGCGAGGCTGTCGATCATCTGGCTAATGTCCGTCGCGCCTTTGCCGATCGCGATCCAATTGATCGTATCGAGCGTGTTGTAGAGAAAATGCGGATTAATCTGCGCCTGCAACGCCTGAAGCTGCGCTTCGCGCTCATGAAGCTCGGCCTTGTACTTCTCCTCGACTAGCGTGCGTACCCGAATGATCAGATGGTCGACGCTTCTCTCGAGCATATGGAAATCTCCGCTTGCCGCCGGGAGATCGTTCAAGCTGTCCGTTCCTTCCTTGCGGATAACGGTAATGACATGGTTCACCCTGCGATTCATCCCCCGTACGATAATCGCCAGCAGCACGAACGGCAATATGAGAAACAAAGTGACATATTCAATGAGAGAGGTCCACTCCGACCTTTGGGTGAGTTTGACCGATTGAGGCGATAGCTGGGATTCGGTGCCTTGCGCGACCAGCTTCCAGCCTGTTGGATTCAATGTCGTATACATCACGTTATTGGCGTCCGAATTCTGCTTCAGCGTACGAATGCCTTCGTCTCCCTGCCTCAAGACATCGAATATGGACCTGTCGACCTTCGTACCGATTAATGACCGATCCGGGTGATAGACAATCGTTCCGCTCTCGTCCACGAGATACACCTGCGTCCCCGGAGAGAATTGCAATGCCGACAGAATATCCGACACTAAGCTCTCTTGAACGTCGATCATTAACACTCCCGACACCTTGTCGTAGTTCTCGGGGTCGCGCAGCATGCGGGCGGCGGAGAAGATATTCGCGTCCCCTTCTCCTAGGAAGCTTTCATGATATATGCCCGTCCAGACAATTCCTCCATTACCGCCGATAATCGCAGGGTACCAAGGCCGAGCCTGCAAGCTGTCCAGCGTGAAGAAGTTGATTCTCTCCTGCGCGTACAGCTTGGATTTATCAACGAACAGGCGGACATGGTATACGTCGGAATTCGACTGAACGGTGTCCACCAAATACCTCAAGTCTTCGATAACCTTCAACTGGATGGCAATCGACTGATCGTCGGCTCCGACGGAAAGGTAGGAATGGAGATTGGAATTCATGAAGGCGGCATTGCTAATATCCTGAATGTGCTCCAGCCGATAAGAGAGATTACTGCCCGCTTGCTTCAGAGCCTGCTGCATCGTCCTCATGACTTCGTTCTTCAAGATGGAAGCGGAGCGCTCGTAATAGCCATACAGGAATACGGCCGCCGGAACGACAATTAGCAACAAGTAGGCCAGCAGCCACGGACGAGGAATGGAGAAGCGGTGCAGCAGTCGACGAACCGACCCGATGCCGTAATCCGACCGATGCGACGCGTCTTCATGGGCTTTACGCATGGGTGTCACGGTACACGCTCGGAGTTACTCCGGTCGCTTTCTTGAACAGCTTGGTGAAGTAGCTCGGATCGGTGTACCCGATGGCATGGCAAATGTCATAAAATTTATACTGAGGATCGCGCAGCAGCTCCTTCGCTTTATCCACCCGTACCTGCGTCAAATATTCGTTAATGGTTTGTCCGGTCTCTTGCTTAAACAGAAGACTTACGTAAGTCGGGGTCAAATAGACCGCCTTGCCGATTTCCGTTACGGTCAAGCTGCCATCCGAATAGCCTTGTTCAATAACGGCACGTACCCGCTCCACTAAGTTGGCCACCTTGCCCGTTCGCTTGTCGCGAATTCGTTCGCATGCCGCCGACAGGTATGCCTCGATCAAATGGCGCATCTCGTCTGCCGTCTCCGTCTCGAATAAGGTTTCCATTAGCCTGGATTCCGACGTCTCCAGCTCCGGGGATTGCACGCCGAGCTCAAGCAATAGCTGTCCGACCGCAAGGACGATCTGCAGACAGACGTTACGTCCGTATTTCGATCCGTCTCGCCGATTGCGACTCAAACCCGCGAAGATCTCATCGAGAATTTCCCGCAGCTTGTCCGAATCCGCGGCTTTCAACGCGGACATGAGCTGCTCGTTAGGAACGAGATCATATCTGCTCAGCCCGCCCGCATCCGATTCGGGACTTTCTAGACTGTTCATCGTGATGATCCGGTTTTTGCCCAAATACCATTTATGATCGACAGCCTCGCGGGCTTGTTTATAAGCATGGGCTAGGTCGGTCAAGGCAATTACCCGGTCGCTGATTCCGATGGTCACGCCGAGCTTCAGCCAGCGCTCCACGTTCGCGCGAGTCTCGCCGGCCAACGCCAGCAAGGCTTCCGCGGCATCCGGAACGCTTGGGCCGTCCGCATCGATCTGCAGAACGCCGACGAACTCGCCGTTCCGATGCTCGAAGGCGTAGCCCCGAAGATGGGCATCGACGAGCTCTTGGAAGATGTTCAGCACCGAATACCACAACAGCTGCCGATCGCTTTCCGAACGTTTCCCCATCACTTCAGCCAAGTCGTCCACGGAGATGACCATGACCCAATAGGAAGACTCGACAGCCAGATCCAAGCCGAGGAATTCGATCCGTTCGCGAAGCTCCAGCTTAGGCACTCCGTTCCCGATCAAAGCCAGCAGGAATTTCTCCCTCAGCAGAGGCATGCCTTCCTTCAGCTTAACTAGCAGCTCCTCTTGATGAAGCCGCTCCTCCCGTTCCGCGTTAAGCTCCGTAACGACCCGTTTAACCGCAGCTCCTAGCTCCTGCAGATTCACCGGCTTGAAGATGTAGTCCACGGCGCTGATTTTCAAGGCGGATTTCATATAATCGGCGTCTCCGTGACCGCTTACGAAAATGATTTTGCACTGTGGATATTTCGCCGATACTTGCTGCGACATCGCAATTCCGTCCATGTGCGGCATCCGAACGTCCGTCAGTATAAGATCGGGCCGCTCCTTCTCGATCATGTCGAGCGCAACGTCTCCATCGTCCGCTTCGCCCATCACTTCGATTCCGTAAGAAGACCAGTCGAAATAAGATCGCAAGCCGAACCTTACCGTCGGCTCGTCGTCCACGATCAGCAATCTGTACATCGTTCCGACCTCCTTTCCCACTCCTGAAAATGATGGCTCGTCGAAATCATCGCCCGCTGAATCGAACTCCTTGGTATTCCAATAGGCCATGCAATTTATCGATGGATATATCCTGCATCGAGCAGGAATCTTCTATCGATACAGCCGCCGCAATACCCGCAGCCTGTCCCATCGCGTAACAGGTCGCTTGAACGCGCATCGACGACATAGCCACGTGAGTCGCGGAGATCGCTCTTCCCGCTACGAGCAAATTGCCGAACTCCGCGGGCACCATGCAGCGATAAGGAATATCGTAGCCGTCGACCTTCCGCTCGTCGGTCGTTTTCTTCGCATCCGGGCTATGAATGTCGATCTCGTAATTGGTCTGTGCGACGGCATCCGGAAACCGCGTTCCGTTCACCACATCGTGCTCGCTAAGGGTATAAAGTCCCCGAATTTGATTCGTTTCCCTGACTCCGGTCTGCGGAGCGATATGGGCTAAAGCATACGTCTCGAACCCTGTTCTCTGTAAATAATTCACGATCGAGAACACTTGCTTCAGCGCTTCCGCCTCCGCGTAATTGACATCCTTAATTATAGCTCCGTTCGCTTTAACGCGCGACATATTGACGAGCAGCGTGCCGTCGTTATTGCGCTCCCAATACAATCTTCGTCCTTGCGGCAGATCGGATTCTTCCTCGTATCGATAGCAGCCTTCAGGCAATAGGGGAGTTACGGGTTTGCCCGTATTCTGCATCGTGAACATCAAGGTCATCGGCTGCGTTAAGCCGTCCTCTTCCCTGCCGGTACGATAAGGTACGCCGGCATCGATCGCCACCCTGGCATCGCCCGTGCAATCGATGAAGGTCTCTCCCTCGAACGCTTTCAAGCCTTCTCTCGTCGATACGACGACGGCCTGAATTCGTCCATCCTTATGAATCGTACCGACGAATTCGCAATGGAAGAATACCTGCACTTGCTCCTTCTTCATCTTCTCGTTCAGATATTGGCGAAGCAAGAAAGGAGAATATTGCGGGTCGATAGACTCATGATGACCGGACGGCAAATATTCCGCCAGCATCTCCGAGACGATCTCCCGATAGATGCCGGTCACGTTGCCAACGGGCATAAAGATGCTGACATTACCCAGCGTTCCCATGCCACCCAGCTGCGCCGTTTTCTCCAGCAAAGCAACCTTCTTGCCGCAGCGCGCAGCGCTAATCGCCGCGGCGGTACCTGCCGGACCGCCTCCGATAACGATGACGTCCGCTTGCATATGCGTCTCGATCCGGCGTTCGAATGAATAACTCTCCTTGAGCATGGAAGGCTCTCCTCCAATGAAAGAAGCGGCAAGCGATTTGCTTACTCGCCGCCGCTTATTTGATTTTGATTTACTTATTCGCGTACCAATCGTTAACTTCTTTCGCGCTTGCTTCTTCGCCTGCCGCTTTATACTTAGCTTGGAAGGCTTCCAGCCCCGACAAATCTTCGGCGCCCGCAATCAGCTTCACCGTATAGTCGGTGACCATTGCTTCCAACTGCTGATTGCTCTTCGAGTATTGCTGCATGTAAGGAGCAAGTCCCAACACGTTCTGTATTTTTACCTCGTCCGGCTGTTTGTTGTTAAGGGTATCGAACGCTTCGAACATGACCGGATTTTTACGAACGCGAGCTTGCCAGTACAGCGGGTAGCTTTGCTCGTCCGCGCCCGACATGAAGTTATTCGCCAAATTGCGCTCGTCGTTGAAAGCAGGAAGGATTGGCGTGTAAGCATCGTTTTCGGCCGTATAATGCTTACCTTCCTCGCCGATAGCCAGATTCTTGAACGTTTCCGGCTCCAAGCTTGCGTTAATCCATTTGATGGCATCTTCCGGATGCTTGGAAGCTTTCGGAATGATCGTCAACCGATCGAATCCCGCGTTAGAAGAGAATCCGGCTTTGCCCGCAGGTCCTTTCAGAGCGGGTACGAAGGCGAATTTCGCGTCCGGAACGTTCTTAGTAAGCGCGTCGGAGATCGTCGGAATATCGGCCCAGTGAACGATAATCGCGCCGGCTTTGCCGCTGTTGAACTTTTCTTTGGCCGTAGCGTCTTTGTTGGCGACGTACTCTCTATCCAATAGACCTTGCTTATACAAGTCCGCTACGAATGCGACGTAATCCTTGTAAGCGGGATCCATAAGCCTCGGAACCAATTGTCCGTCTACTTCGTTCCAAGTATTCGGCATCCCGAACGCGCCTACGATGTTGTCGAACATCGCTTGGTCGCCTTTGCCCGTCAACGCAACGTTCTGATCTCCGTTGCCGCCCGGATCTTTTTCCTTGAATGCTTTAAGCACCGCAACCAATTCATCCGTCGTCGTCGGCATTTGCAGGCCTACCTTCTCCAGCCAATCCGTACGGATGAGAATACTGCTATTGATGTCGTAAGTGACCGAGGTCGGAATCGCGTAGAGCTTACCGTCGACCTTAAGCGCATCGATCGATTGTTGCGAGATAGCCGCTTTGATGTTCGGACCGTATTGGTCGATCAGAGGCGTCAAGTCTATCAACGCGCCCTTCTGGGCATAGTCCGAGTAAAGCGCCATATCGCTGAACATCGAGACGAGATCGTACGATTCGCCGGATGCCATCAGTAGATTAAGCTTCTCCGTCCAATCTTGGGGAAGCATGTCGTATTGAACCTTATACCCCGTCTTCTCTTCCAGCATCTTCGCTACCGGATAAGCATTGTAGTCTTGGTCTTGCCAGACTCCCAATCTCTTTAAAGACGGCTTGTCCTCCGGCGATGCCGCCGGGCTGCCCGCTTCCGACGATACCGCGGAACCCGCCGGGCTTGCCGCGCCCGAAGCGTTCTCCCCGTTGTTGTTCGATGAACACGCTGCCAATAACATAACCATAAGCGAAGCCATTACCATTGCGATGACGAACCTAGAACTTTTTCTCATTTCATGACCCTCCTGGATGTAATGTTTATTATATATCATTAATCTATCGGGGATTCCCGAGAGAGTTAACGCGATGGAACTCAGCCTTTGACGGAGCCGATCAGAACCCCTTTATTGAAGTACTTCTGCAGGAACGGATATACGAGCACGATCGGAATGGTCGAAGCGATGACCGTTGCCGATCTGACCCCTTCCGGAGGAACGTTCATCAGATTGTCGGTGCTTCCGTTCAAGGCCGATGAAGTATCCGCGTTAATGACGATATCCTGCAAATACAATTGAAGAGGCTTCAACGACATGCTGTTAATGTAGAGCATGGGGTTGAAATAATCGTTCCAATAATAGACGGCGTAGAAAAGCCCGATCGTCGCCAGCACGGGACCGCTGAGCGGAAGGATGATTCGGAACAGAATCGTGTAGTTCCGTGCCCCTTCGATCTTCGCGGACTCCTCCAGGCTTGGCGGCAGGCTCTCGAAGTAGCTCTTGATAATCAGCAGATTGAACACGCTGATCAATGCCGGCCATATGAGGGCTCCCAAATCGTCGATTAAGCCTAGCTGGCGGATGAGCAAATAGTTAGGAACGATGCCCCCGTTAAACATCATCGTGAAGATGAACAGGACAATGACGATGCCCATGCCGGGAAGCTCCCGCTTCGATAACGGATAGGCGGTCAGCGCCGTGATGAGCAAGGACGCCACCGTTCCGATGACGACGATCAGTACCGAATTAAATAACGAACGAAGAAATTGCTCCGAGGTGATGACGAATTGCATCGTATCGAGCTGGAACCCGACCGGGAAAATCCCGACTTTGCCCGAGACGATCGCCCACTCTACGCTGACCGACTTGGAGAGTACGTTGGCGAACGGAAGCAACGTTATTAATCCCAACGCGATCAGAATGAGGTAAATGCCTCCGTCCAACGCGAGATCTCCGAATTTCTTACCGCGCATGATCCTTTCGCCTCCTACCAGATGCTTCGTTGCAGAAATTTACGACTGAGGCTATTGCCGATCACGATCAGCAGGAAGCCGACTGCGGAATTGAATAATCCGACCGCCGTGCTGAAGCTGTAATCCTGCTGGCCCAGACCCATTCGATACACGTACGTTCCTATGACGTCCCCATTCTCGTAGACGAGCGGATTGTACATGGTCAAGATTTGCTCCGTTCCGGCGTCCAGCAAGCTACCGATTCGCAGGATTAACATGAGCATGATGATAGGCAGAATGCCCGGTAACGTGATCGATATCATCTGTTTGATCCGGCCGGCGCCATCAATGGACGCGGCTTCGTATTGCTCTTGCTCTATTCCCGCGATCGCCGCGATGAAGACGATGGCGTTCCAGCCGATTTCCTTCCAGCCTGCCGTGAATACGACGATGCTGCGGAACAGGTCGTTGTCGGTCATGAATGAAATCGGCTGCCCGCCAAGCGAGCGAATGACTTCGTTGACGATCCCGCCGGACGGGGAGAGGATGTTAAGAAACAGCCCCGAAATGATGACCCACGAAAGGAAATGCGGCAAATAAATAATCGTTTGAATCGTGCGCTTGAATAACATTTTCCTGACTTCGTTCAGCAGAAGCGCGAGCACGATCGGAATCGGGAAGAGAATGACGATTTTGTACAAGCTGATCAGTAACGTATTCGCGAGCACCTGCAGAAACTCGTCGGAATGAATCAGCTTCTCGAATTGCGCCAGTCCCACCCAATCGCTAGCGGCCACTCCGGCGAAAATGTTGAAATCCTGAAAGGCGATTATGATGCCGTACATTGGCGCGTATTTGAACAATAGGAGGAATAAAAGCCCGGGAACCAGCAACGCATACAGGCCGAGATTTCCGCGGATCAGCTTCCAGCGGCGGCTTCCCGCTCCGATGCGAGCGGCTGGCGGCGTAGCGGCTTTACTCAATGTCATCACCTTCTTGTCTCTGTCGTTTCTTCATTTTAGAGAATCGGCAAGCGCGTGAGTAGCAGTCAATCCTTCGATTTCTGGTCGTATTCTATAAAGTTTGCGGGGTTAAACAAGAGAAACGGCTTCTTCGTCCTAGGGACTTGGCAGCCAAGAAAAACGGTTTCGCCGTCCTTGGGACGGCAGGTTACGTTTTTATCGAGCGGTCAGTTGAGTATAAATAGTGCTTCGGCGAAGTTGAGGCCACGAGGAACAAATTACCCGGTCTCGACGGGTTATTCGGTGAAATTGGGGCCGCGAGGGGCAAATTACCCGGTCTGGACGGGTTATTCTGCGAATTTGAGGCCGCGAGGGATTAATAACCCGGTCTGGACGGGTTATTCCGCGAAGTTGGGGCCGCGAGGGATTAATAACCCGGTCTGGACGGGTTATTCGGCGAAATTTGGGCCGCGAGGGATTAATAACCCGGTCTGGACGGGTTATTCCGTGCAAAAAAGACGATCCTCGGTGGATCGTCCATTGAAAGCCCGCAGGCGCCTTAAGCCCTGAGAGCGCGTATCGTATTTCCCGCATAGAAGGAGCCCTTGAGCCTGACATGCTCGTACGGCAGCAGCGGATTGGCTATTCTCCTCAGCATCAGCTCCACCGCCCGCTCTCCCGCTTCTCTCACGAGCAGTATCGGGCGGGACATATCGGGGTAAAACCGATTTTCCTCGTTCTCCATCCCGACCAACGAGAAGTGCTCCGGTATGCTTAACTTAAGAATACGGGCAGCCGTATATACCCACTCGGCCAACCCCGGAACGACGCTAAGAATGGCCGTATATTGTCCGGAGCTCAGCTTCCCGCATAGATGGTCCATCCAGACGTCCCGGTCAGCGGCAAACCCGATGACATGCTCTCCGGGATCGGCCAAGCCTTCCAAGCCGAGCATCTCCGTCGCCGCCGCGAACGCCTTCCACCTCAGGCGAAAGCCGCGGAGCGGCTCGATATCCACGACGTACAGGATGCGGCGATGACCGCGATCGTACAGCTCCTTCACCGATCGATGAACCGCGTATTCCACGTCCCAGATGACGCTGTCCACCTCCGCCAAATCGGACGGATAGTTGATCAGCACCTTCGGAATCGGCAGCTTCAGCAGCGCGGCCTCCATCCACTCCGGTATGGCGGCGGTCAGAAACAAGCCGTCCACGAAAGCCAAGTCGTTCGCGTTCAGCAACTCGTCGAATTCCGATTGTTCCGATACCGCAGCCGGAACGATGAGCGGATGTAGCGAATGCCCGAGTTCCCGGAGACGGAGGTCCACCCCTTCCAACTGCAGCCGATGAAAATTCGTATCCCCGATGACGAGCATCGCGAACCTCCGCGGCTTGGCGTTCGCCCACGGTATTCGCTCCGCGGACATGCCCGCCTCCTGCTCCTTCGTCCGGTAGCCGAGCTCGCGCGCCCGATCGAACACCGTCTTCCGGGTCGCCTCGGACATACCCGGCAATCCTCTCAGCGCTTTGGACACCGTATGAATCGTCAAGCCCAAATCCTCGGCGATCGTGTATAGGGTAATCGTCTTCTTCCTAGGCATGCTGCTCCCCCTAGTAAACCCGTTATCGATAAATGTAACTAAATTGAAACTATATTCTAAGCGCTTTCTTACCTAGAATGAAGGCGTTCTCATAGATTGGCAACCCTCAAATTAAATCAAGGAGGAAGATGATGATGCAACTCTTCAAGAAAATGAAGCGATTAACCGCAATCTTGTGCGCGGTTCTCATGTTATTAACCGTTGTTCCGGCAAACCTTGCCACCGTCTCGGCAGCGGGGGACGATCCGGCCTCTCATTCCGGCGCGCATATGCTGCAAGCGGCGCTTAAGGGCGAATCCGGCAACTGGGCTTACGTCGAGCAAGAGGTGGACGGCATTACCGCGAATACGGATTACACGTTCGGCATATGGGCGAGAGGCAGCGGGATCGTGACTTTGAAAATAGCCGCGGCCGGTTCTACCGTATCCTTCACGCGCCTGGTCGCAACGGAGGAATGGAGCTATTATACCGTCGATTTCAATTCCGGAACGCGTTCCGGCAAAATGACGTTTTCGATCGTCGACAGCGCGGCGACTGCTTTCCCGCAAAGCCAGGTAGCAGGATCCATGTACATCGACGATGCTTTCTTCGGAGCGCAAAGCACGGGCGCCAATCTCTTGCAGAACCCCGGCTTCGAGGCGAGCACGGACGGCTGGAACAAGCTGCTGAAGGACGTTTTCTCCGTCGTCGAAGGAATCCCGGAAACCGAGCCGCCGGAGGAGCCGGTCGAGCCGGAAGACCCTCCCGTCGACACGACCGTTTACACGGGAACGCATTCGCTGAAAGCCGACCTCGCGGGTTTGCCTAGCCTCTGGGCATATCTTACGCAGAGAGTGACGGGGATTAGCGCGGGCACGATCTATGAATTCGGAATGTGGGTCAAAGGCGACGGCGCGGCAACGATGAAAATATCGAAAGGCTCGAGCTCCGGCAGCGCTTTGAAGTTCGTCCGGCAAAAAGCGACGGGCGATTGGGTCTATTGGAATGCCGAGTATACGGCGGCATCGAACGAGGACCTATACTTTTCCATTTATGACAGCGCTTCCGTTCCCGGTTCGGGGATTACGCAAGCCGAAGCGCAAGGAACAACCTATATGGATGACGCGTTCTTCGGAGTAAAGGGGACCGCGGTTAACCTATTGATTAATTCCAGCTTCGAAGCCACGGCCGGGCTCGCGGAATGGACGGTGGCTAACAATAGCGCCCCTCCGGTCTTCTCGGTTGCCGAAGGAATCGCGGAGAACGATGACCCCCAGGAACCGGGCGACCCTACCGATCCGTCAGATCCGACGGATCCTCCTAGCGAACCGCCGACGGAACCGGACAATACGCCGAACATGCATACCGGCAACCGGTCTATGGAAGCTAAACCTAAAGGTAAGAAGTCCGACTGGAAAACCGTCACTCAGCAGGTAAGCGGCATAACCGCGGATACGAATTACGAGTTCGGCGCTTGGATCAAGGGCAGCGGAGCCGTCACGATCAAAGCCGCCAAAAGCAACGGGGACAACATTCAATTCATAAGACCGAAGGCCACGAGTACTTGGTCTTACGTGTCCGCGAGCTTTAACTCCGGTACCTATTCGGGCACCGTGATTTTCTCGATATCCGATAGCGCCGGCAACGTCCTCCCCGAAGCGGAAGCAGCAGGAACGATGTACTTGGACGATCTCTTCTTCGGCATTCCGGTGCAGACGAATCTGCTTACGAACAGCGGCTTCGAAGAGCAGCTGAAATATTGGGGCGGCGACAAAGGCACCGTATTTACGCGTTATCCGAATCAATCCGACAACCCTCCGGCGCAGCAGTACGACGGCGTAAACAACCTCGGCGTTTATTCCTGGGACCGGAACCCGGACGGAGTAGCCGATTTCGGCGAATGGATCGGCAGAACCCCTACTCTCGCCGAAGACTTCCTCGAGCAGAATACATGGTCCGACCTGGAAGGCGGAAACCGTCTGGCCGCATGGGAGGATTCGCCCTTTGCCGGGAGCATGTTATGGGCTGCCTATCCTTTTCCGAAAACGGGCGGAAGTCTGGCTGCCGCGGCAAACGGCGACTATAACGACCACTATAGGCAATTAGGCGAGAACCTTATCGCCGCCGGAATGGCCAACGCCACGATTCGCTTCGGGCATGAATTCAACGGCGGCTGGTATATTTGGTCGGTCGGCAACGCCAACAATCCCGACCACCTGCAGAAATGCTTGGATTTCGCGGAAGCCTTCCGCCAATTCGTAACGACGCTTAGAAGCATCGAGGGCCAACAATTCAAGTTCGTCTGGAACCCGGCGACGGCCATCTGGGGCGTCGATCTGGAAGCCGCGTTCCCCGGACGGGATTACGTGGATTTCGTCGGGATCGACCACTATGATCAAACCTGGGCGCAAAGCGGCGGATCCCCTATTTACGGAGCGGGCTATGCTAACGCGGACCCGGCCGAGAAGTTAAGAAGGCAGCAGTTGGCTTGGACCTCGCAAGTAAACGACGGCAACTGGGGCCTGAATATGATCGCCGCTTTCGCCGCGGATCAGGGCGTTCCTCTAGGCATATGCGAGTGGGGTCTGGCGACACGGCCGGAAGACGGAATGGGAGGCGCGGACAATCCCTATTTCATCGAGAAGATGCACGAATGGATCGATAACAATAACGTAGCGTGGCATGTCTACTTTAACGTATCGGCAAGCGATGGCGATCATGATTTGTACGATACCGTCGCTTTCCCCCAAGCTTCGGCGAAATTCGGTGAGCTATGGAATCCGAACGGAGCACCGGACACCTCTCCGGCTATCGAGCCTTCCGACATTGACGGAATCGGCGACACTTACGTGCAAATCGAAGGAGAAGACGGCGTTCTCTCGGGAAGCGCGAATAAGCTTCACGGCGATCCGTGGGCTTCCGGCGGACGAATCGCGCTGATGTACAGGTCGGGAAATTCGCTTTCCTTCGGGAACGCCAACAAAGCCGACGACGGCATCGCGATCGTGTATCAAGGCTGGCAATCCGACCAGAAGGCTTCTCTGTACGTCAATAACGTTCTAACGAAGAAGAATATACTATTCCCGCAGCACGGCCGTTCGTGGTCGGATAGCTACGGTTATGTCGTCATCGATGACGTTCAGATTCCGGAGGGAGCGACCGTCAAGCTGCAAATCAATCCGGACGACGTGCTCGACAACTTCGATAGCTTCAAAGTCGACTATATCTTGCTGCTGGGCGCGACGGGCGAATACGTCAAGCCGGACGGCACGGGCGACGGTTCCGGCGACGAAGACTGGGAAGAGATCCAGAAGCCTTCCCGGACTTCCTATACGCATAGCGGCAACTGGGCATTGACGGCAAACGTCAAAGGCACCGGCGACACCAACGGCTCCAGCTACTCCGCCCAACCCACATTGACGGCGGGAGTCAATTATACATTCGGCGCATGGATCAAAGGCTCGGGTCGCATGGCGCTCGTCATTCAGAACACGACCTCATGGGCGGAGGTGCTCGTTGCGCCTTTCGAAGCCTCGGCGGACTGGAAATACGTATCCGCGACCTACACTCCGACGACTACCGGAAAATACAACATCAAGATCGGAGATCGTAGCTCGGGCAGCCATACCGGCCGCGTTTACATCGACGACGCGTCATTGGCGGCGACGGACGGCAGCGCCAGCCTGATCGCGGAAGATTTCGAGGACGGAGGCGCGAAATGGTGGCATCCCGCCAACCACTTCGCGGCGATCGATTATTCCGCTCCAGCCGGAAGCTCCAATGCCCATAGCGGAAGCTGGGCGATGAAAGTTACCGCCTCGCCGGAAACGGCCGGACTGGAAACCCTCCTCTCCCCCGCTATTCCGATCGCGGCGAATCAAACCTATACCTTCAAGCTATGGGCGAAGGGCAATGCCGACTTCTCGGTTCGGCTATTGAACGCGAACGATCAGCAAAGTCTGGCCGAGCATAGCTTCTCCTCGCTCTCCGGACAATGGGAAGAGAAAACCTTCTCGTTTACGGCCGCCGCGTCGGCTAACGCTATTCTTAAGATCGTTAACGAAAGCAGCGAAGGCGCGCTCTACCTCGACGACTTCCTTCTGCATGCGGAAGGTCGCAATAATACGTTGCCTAACCGCGATTTCGAGCTCGGCAAGTCGAATTGGGAAGAAAACGCGGCTTTTTCCATCATCGATTTCAATGAGCTCATTCTTTCCGAAGGCTTGATCGACGAGCTGGGCGGCTTGGATTCAGCCGAACAAACGTCCAATATTCGCATCGATGCCGCGAATCCTGCCTGGTACGGCGGCGACATCGCCAGGGCAGCCCGCGTCGGAACGGGAGATGGTTATCTGGTATACGATTTGAATTCGGACATCAAGTCCGTTTCCGTTTCCTTATATGCGGACGGCGGGATTGCCCCCTCCCCTCTCTCGGTTTCCGTCTCCCAAGACGGAAGCGAGTATCAGGATTTGGCGTTAACGGCGGATACTTATGCGAATACGGCGAAGTCCAACCTGCCTCTTACTATTTACGAGAGCTACGACATTCCCGAGGGCATGACTTTGCTGAAAATCACGATACCCGACAATGCAGTTCCGGACTCCGTCCAGATTTCGGAGATCGCGATTAACGCTACCGCCGCGCCGGTCACGGCAACTCCGGGGTCGGGAGAGATCGAGCCCGGGCAATTCATCGCTCTGAGCACGATTGAGCCCGACGGCGAAATCTACTACAAAATAACGGGAAGCCAAGCCAAGACTTTGTATCAAGCGCCGATCAAGCTGGATTCTTCCGCGACCTTAACCGCATGGACGGAAAAGACGGGCAAGAAAACGAGCTTGACCAGAACCTTCTCGTACATCAACGCGGATGAAGTGATCGTCGATCCATACGGGCAAATCCGCTCGGCCGAATTCCCGGGGAAAATTAACGACGACGAGGAATTCGCCCAAGCCTCCATCGACGACGAGGAGTTTACCGCCGGTCTGACCGCTCCTGGCGGCCGGGATTCTTACGGCGGGTTGGCTGGAAGCAAAGACGTCCACGGGCTGCGGGAAACGGGATTTTTCCATATCGGGAAGCTCGACGGCAAGTCGGTCATGGTCGATCCTCTCGGCAATCTGTACTTTAACTTGGCGGTCAACGGCACGGGATACGTGGATGAGACCTTCACCGTTGTCAACGGTCGCGAATCCGTATACGAGTGGCTTCCGGGCAAAGACGGACCATTCAAAACCGCTTACGACGGGAACGGGAACTTCTCGTTCTACGTCGCGAACCTGATTCGCCGGACCGGACAGCCCTTTAACCAGGCGCAATACTCCGCGGACAGCGTCGACTTCGTGAAGTCGCTCGGCTTTACCGGACTTGGCGCTTGGTCCAACGCGAGCGGCATGCCGGATCTTTCATGGCTTCCGATGCCGAGCCTGAAAATCGGGGACACCGAATTGTTCGATATTTTCCACCCGGATATGTTGAACCAGATGGACGTCAAATTCAGCGCACTGGCGAATAACGCGAACGATACGGAATTGATAGGTTATATGTTTGCCAACGAGCTTCCCTACAACAAGCTGAAGTCCGCCGTTCCGGCCGCCAACGCTTCCTCCGGAAGCAAGGTTAGGCTCGTGGAAATGCTCGCGGCGAAATACGGCACCATCGCGGGCTTTAACGCCGCATGGGATCTGAGCTTCGCAAGCTTCGACGCGCTCAAGAACGGATCCTTCGCCGCTAAGACGGAACTCGCCACGCGAGATATGGACGACTTCACGGAAATCTATCTGGATGAGCTCTACAAGCAAATCGCTTATTATACGAGAAAGTACGACCCTAATCACTTGGTCATAGGAGACCGTTGGCTGGCCAACGTCATGAACGACAGCAAGCTGCGGGAATACTTGGCCGAATACGCGGGCAAATACCTAGACGTGCTCACTTACAATTACTACACTTATGACTTGAATCTTGAAGTGCTCGAGCGCCTATATGAGCTTGCTGGAGAAACGCCTTTTATTATGACGGAGTTCCATTACGGAGATCCGACGACGGGCCTTACGTTCGCCGCAAGAATGGCGGAAGGCGAGCACGAGAAGGGCTTGATGTACAGCAACTACGTCGAGAAGGCGGCGGCATCGGGCTTTATCGTAGGGACGAACTGGTTTACCTTCCTCGATCAAGCGCCTACCGGAAGATGGTTTCAAGGGCTTAACGGCGAAGCCGGAGCGATCGGGCTCGTTAACGTCGCGGGACGTCCCTATCGGGACTTCTTGCAATCGGTATCTACGACGAACGCCAAAATCTATGACCTCATATTGGGAAACGCGAGTCCGTATCAGCATGAATTCAAACCGGGACAAGTCGATCGAGCCTCCGACAAGGTGCTTGACGTGACGAAGGCAGGAGCCGCTCCGACGATTGGAGATTTCGATACGGAATGGGCGGATGCGGTCACTCAGAACATTACGGACGTCGATCTTGTTCTCGGATTGATGCAGCAAGGAATCGGAGCGCAAATGAGTCTGACTTGGGACGACGAGAATTACTATATTCGCGCGCATATCGATGATCCGACGCCGATGCAAAGCCCGAACGTCATCAAGGCGAACACCGTACCCGCCGCGAAGGCTTACCTATGGGCCGGCGATGCGGTCGAATTGTTCTTCGGCCCGAATAACGTGAACGACGGCGGCTCCATGCAGTATAACGACAGCCAAATATTGTTGGCGGCTGCCGTGGACGACAATGGCGACACGCAAACCGCTTTTTATTGGACCGGCTATCGGGAGCAGGAACAGCCCGTTATCGATATGGCGGCCCGAATGGATGCCGACGGCAAAGGGTACACGATCGACGCGAAGATCGCTTTCGCGGATATCGGCGCCACCGCTATCGGGGACGGTACGGTTATCCGCTACGACATGGGCATGGACGAAGGCGGTGCCAAAGGGCGCGAACGTCAATTTTTCTGGAACGGCGTAGACGGCAATTCCACGAACAGGGAAAAGTGGGGCAAGATCGTTCTGACGGACGACGAGCAGACCGATAACGGCAACACTGGCGACGATAGCGAGGACGAAGAAGACGGAAATAACGAAGAAGTAGATAGCCCTACCGATGTTAACGACGTTAACAATAGCAACGATGGCGGAAATCCAACGAGTGATTCGATTGTTATCGACGCTAACGGAAAGATGATCGATGCATTGGATTATAACGAAGCAGCCAATGAATATACGGCTGAACTAACCCCTGTCGACGGAAAAGCCTACTTGACGATTTCGGGAAAAGCTTTGGGAAGCCTCGCGGCTTCGAAACCGAATTCCGTCATAGATATAATGACACCTTTCGGCGGATATGGCTTGCCGACGAATTTAGCCGAGATTACGAACGGCCTATCGGATCTGCTGGTAGCTCGCAAGCTTACAAAGGATGATATCAGCTTTAAAGTGACTTTAACGGACGCGTCCACCGATACCGCGGTTAACGAAACGGTTAGCCGACTTTATCCGAGCGGCAAAGTATTCGCCGGCGTGAGCTATACGATCGAAGCTATCGATAACGGCACGGGAGAAACGGTGGCGACGCTCTCTCGATTCGACGACTCCATAGCAAGATCGATTCGCCTTCCGGACGCAACGATCGACGAACAAGGAAAGGAAATACCCTTCTCGCTACCCGAATGGTTCGGCGTCTGGAAAATCGACGAGACCTCGAACGACTTAATATTCGTTCCTCATCTCGTTAAAGAAATCAATGGCGTGAAATACTTGGTTATCGAATCTCTCACGAATAGCACGTATGTCGTTGCGGAGAACCATGTCGAGTTCGCCGATGTGGCAAAAGGCAAATGGTATACGGAAGCCATCGAGCAAGCAGCCGCCAAAAAACTCGTCGTCGGCGTCGGCAACGGAAGGTTCGCCCCCTCCAAGGCGATCACCCGAGCCGAGTTTACGCAAATGGTAATCAACATGATGCAGCTCCCGGACGCGGACGCGAATACGAAAGCCTATAGCGATGTTCCTGCGACCCATTTCTTCTCCAACGCCATCATGAAGGCGAAATCCGCCGGCTTGCTCGATCGGGTAACGACAAGCGATGGCGGCAAGTTCAAGCCGACTCAACCGATCTCGAGGGAAGAAATGGCAAGCATCCTATCCGCGGCGGCTGCATACGACCATGTCGCTGCGCCGACGGCTAGCGTTGCACTTACTTCGCTATTCAAAGACGGCGGAAGCATCGACGAGAATTATGCGGATGATGTACTGCTCATGTATAAGCTTGGATTCATGCAAGGCGTCTCCTCGGACAGCTTCGGTCCGAAAGCCGTATCCACGCGCGCTCAAGCGGCTACGGTATTGATTCATGCAGCCAAGCAGTTCGGCTTGATCGACTAGCCGAACCAAACAAACTAAACCCCACATCCATCACGGGATGGTATTATCCCCTTCAGGTAGACACTCGAAAAAAACCTTATGTTATCATGAGGAACGAGTGAACTTGAAGGGGATATTTTTATGGCTAAAAAGG
>NZ_QRDY01000007.1 GCF_003386205.1 Cohnella lupini | reverse complement strand
TCACGATCGACACCCTTGTCTTAAGCTAATGACTACTACTGCCTTCGCCATTCGGGACTTGAACCCTAAAGATAGCGCCCATGCTGGGCGCACATTAAAAAACCACCCCTACAGCACTCGCTGCCGGGGTGGTTTAGGTTCTACTTAAAGATCGACCCATGGTACCGAGTCGCCAGCAAAGATTTTCATTATGCTTCAATGTAGCTTTCGAGGGCGATTTGATTCATGATCGTAATTTTTCCTCTCGAAAGCTTAATGGTTGCCTCGTTCTCCAGTCCCTTTAATGTCCTGCTAATCACCTCTCGGGCCGTACCCAATTCAATTGCCAAGATGTCGTGAGTGATATGAAGGGTATTGGAATTACCGGCTTGCTTGGTCATTTGAACAAGATGCTCCGAGATTCGTCCGCGAATGGATTTAAAGTTGATGCTGTCCAGCAAATTGGACATAACGACGATTCGTTTGGCGAAAGATTTAAAGATGAACTGGCGGAACTTACGATACCGGTCCGTCCAGTCGCGAAAAATGTCCACGGGGACCGCCAGCACCAAGCCGGTTGTTTCCACGCAGGCGGAAGCTTCATATTCGCTCTCGCCTAAAATGCTTGAGGTCATCAAAGGACAGCATTCCCCGCCATGAATTCTGTATAACGTAATTTCCCGGCCGCCCCCGCTGATCTTATACATTCTGACAGTGCCCTCCAGAATCAGGATGGCGTACTCCAGAAATTGTCCTTCTTCGATGATATGGTTGGGCTCCGTTTCAATAACTTGTATACCGCTATGCTTCCAATCCTGTTCGCTGATGTCTGCCAAGCTGGGAAATAAGGAAACGATTCGCGGTAAATATTCGAACAGATTTGAACTCAATCCGGTTCAGCTCCTTGAGAATTACTTTATCATCCAACCTTAACATAAAAGTCTAAGCAGTACCGTGACAAAGTCACCTAACTTAATCTGCCCATAACTTTAATGAGAAAAAAGGAGCCTGCTAAAAAACAAGCCCCTCCCGTAACTTAAAGAGCGGTTGATCCTCGGGTATCACCGCCTCGAAATGCTAAAGAAGCAGAGGGCTGGTATAGCCCTCTGCTTCTATATTTCTCTTTATTAGCAATAAAGATTGCTCCCCGCTGTAACCCCTAGGATTTGCGTAAACCGCAAGTACGCATCCACACGCGCCTGAACTTGTGCCGGGTTGGCGTTATTGCACTCTAGCGACCCATTAATACTTCGAATCGTTTCGCCGAAGCCATTGGAGTTGACCATTGCATTGTGCGGCGTCGTCCATCCCGGACCGTTCTGCGACATCCAATACCAGATCGCAGTCTTCCATGCGATTGCAGCATCGGTTGCCACAAGTTCCGGATTATTCAGTAAGTTAACACCGATATAATCCCCTGCCGCCTTATAATTGAAATTCCAACTGAGTTGTATCGGTCCTTTGCCGTAGTATGCGGACTGTCCGGCAGGACAACCATAGGATTGACCCCAATCGCAGTAGTGGGAGTAGTTCGCCGTATTGTACTCCCTGACGGCTCTTAGCTGATCGGACTCGTGGTTCACGTTAGCCAGGAAAGCAGCGATTTCACGCTTTTTGATCGTATTGTCGCCAGTGGTTGCGAAACCGGCGAAGGAATTAGCCGCGGTTACAAGACCTTGGTAGGTATAAAAGGCGCTTCGGTTCGGAAACATCTGATTGAATTGCGCTTCACTGACGGCAAATCCTCCACCACCGCCGCCGCCACCGGATGATGAAGCCGGTACAATCCACCACTTCTGGGCCGCTGTCCCGTTCTTAGTCCAAATTTGTACATTCGTCCCGTCCGCCGTGCCCGCGCCGCTGACATCCAACGCTTTGTCGGCGTTGAGATTTACAAGCGTATAGGAGCCATCCGCATTCAGATCCAACCACCATTTCTGCGCGCCGGTGCCGTTATCGCTCCAAATCTGTACATTGCTACCGTTCGCTGTGCCTGCCGCATTGACATCGAGCGCCTTGCCGCTGTTCGGATTAATCAGTTTAAATGTTCCGTCGCTGTTTTGAAAGATCGTCCATCTACGTGCTACGGTGTCTGCGCTTCCCCATATCTGCACGTTCGATCCGTCCACTGTTCCCACGCCTTGCACATCCAAGTATTTACCGCTATTCACGTTGATCAGATTATAGGTTACGCCCGAAGACACTGCGGCGGAAGCCGTCAAGGTCGAGATCATGGTTATTAATAATGAAACGATTAAGAAGACTAACATTGATTTCCTTTTCATTCTTTGCATCCTAACATTCACTCTCCCTATGATTTGTTAGAACGCTAAACAAGCTCTACCGCATGTATAAGCTTCGTACCGATTCCTCCTTTCACGGTTTTCCAAGACGAACGGCGTCTCCGTGAATCAACTACATATCTGATCCCTCCTTCGCTCGTTATATATATTGTAATCGTTTACAATTTATGTGATAAGACAAACTCCTGCCTTTATGATTTTATTTGGCGACATTTCGCAGCTTCAGTGGTGATTCCCCATCACCGGTTCCCGAACAACAACCTACTGAACCAAAAAAGCAGCCGCGAAATTTATCGCGGCTACTCGAAGGATTATGATTATTCCAAATGATTTATAGCTTGCACGGGTTTACCTGTCAGACTATTTTCGAACATGTCTATGATAAACAAGAAATGTTCTGCTTCGCGGAATACGTGATCTGCTAATAAAGGATGAATTATGCTCTTAATTCGGCAAGCTTCAATCAAGTCTCGAGCCGTTCTCTTAAAGTCGCGAAGCGATTTAACCGAGACCCGATTCTGATCAAGAAATTGATCAAGGAGCGGAGCGGTTTGCGATTGAGGACGCATGGATTCCAAGTCCTTCGCTTGGAACAATAATTGATCGAATTCTTGGCTGAAATGATTAGCCTGGTCTACCAATTTCCTTTCGGAAGGATCAAGCAAGTGACTAATAAACTTGGCATGATCGGCCATAATTCTCAGGAAAAAAACGTTTTCGTCAATGATGGCATCGGGTAGCGGCTCCAACCTGCCCGTATTTAATTCCGTCAACCGATTTCTGAAATAATTAGCCTCTCTGCTTACATGATCAACTAACAAGGGAAAGTTGTTCGCGCCGGGAAGCTGGCATGTCAAAATTAAACCAAGAACCTTCCTCTTGAAGACCCAAATATAAGATACGGCATTATGGACTTCTTCGTTGAACCTTCTAATCACGTTAGGATCTACACCAAACGTAAATGCATTCGCCCTATTCTCGATCGATTCAAAAACCGCATAAAACTGATTAGCTTCATTAATCAACTGGGTATCATCACAACGGAATCCCAATTTTAGAAATAAAGAATGCTCCTTCATAATCCGCGACCAAAACCTTACTTCTTCTAATGAACGAGCGACAAACGCATCCGACATCAGCACCCCTCCTTAAGTAACAACTCTCATCCGCATCTTATGAGAGAAGTGCTTGTATATATGTATATTCGGGGACGTTGGAAATGCTGAGCCTATATCACATAGAGTTACTCCAACGATGCTCCAATTCATTCAAAAATGAAACCAATACGTCCGTTGCTTTGTCTGCAAGATGACTATATTTCAGGATTTCCGTTTTGGATTGAATATACGGAGATTCCTTCTTAAGTTCGTCTTCCTCGTTTTCAATCATGGAAAGAATATTGTGCCGAAGCACTTCAAGATGAAATTGGAATGCGAATACATTTATGCCGAACGCGAAAGCTTGGTTTTTGCAGGCCGCGCTGGATGCAAGTAACACGGCTCCTTCCGGGAGATCGAAAGTTTCGCCGTGCCAGTGGAAAACCGGCAATTCGGTTGGCGCCGATTCTAAGTAAAGTGCCGCTTGGCCATCCGGTGTCCATTCAATTGGAAACCAGCCGATTTCCGTTTGATCATTCTTATATACTTTCGCCCCCAACGCTTCGGCAATCAATTGAGAGCCTAGACAATTGCCAATGACGATTTTACCTATTGAGATAGCATTCCTAATGGACTCCTTTTCACTCTTCAGCCACGGAAATTCGTCCTCATCGTGAATGCTCATCGGCCCGCCCATGATGATGAGCCAATCCCAATTCTCAGGTGAAGGAAGTTCTTCACCCGCATAGAACCTGGTAACGGTATACTCGTGCCCTCTCGCTTCAGCCCACTTAAGGATTGCCCCCGGATCTTCGAAAGCGACATGCTGCGCAAATTGAATTCTCATTCGTCCCACCTCCACGTCCCGTCACTTATTTGGAATCCATATAATCAATATGCTTATAACCCCATCCGCACATATCCACCAATACCGAACTCAGCGATTTCCCATGTTCGGAGAGGGAATACTCGACTTTCGGAGGGATCTGCTGATAGTTTTGTCTGACGACAAGTCCGTCTCGCTCCAACTCCCGAAGCTGATTGGTCAGCATGCCTTGCGTTACATTCGGCAACAAGCGCCTTAACTCCCCGAACCGCTTTGTACCCTCATTGAGTAGAATAAATAAAATAAGAGGTTTCCATTTGCCGCCGATAGCGTGTAGAGTCGCCAATATTCCCTCTGTCCGACTGGAACGTTCTACCTCAATACGCATATTCGCACATCCTAACTTACATCCGTTTTTCTCGCCTAACCGTCGGGAGGGTCGATCGTCAATATATCCTCGATGAACGCCATCATGCCGAATCCGTATATCATCGCATACAGCTCTCCCAAGGCTGCGGTAACGAATTTATCTAAAAATTTGGCTGGGGAATTCGCCTCTCATGGAATCCGTGTCAACACTGTGGCGCCTGGACCGACTCGTACCGAAATGTGGGCAGGTAGAATACCTAGCACCGAAGAAGAAACCCGCAAGATGGCCGTTGCTTTCGGAATTTCATTAGGCAGATTCGCGGAGCCTCATGAGATTGCAGAGCTTGTCCTCTTCCTGGCCTCCGACCATTCCTCGATGATAACGGGAGCGGATTACATTATCGATGGCGGTTTAGTAAAAACCATTCATTAAGTTTATTTGACCGGTATTTCCACCTGATAATTCGCTCTTACATAGCTCCCATTTTCCAATTGTACTGCAATTGATTTTTCTGTATCGACGTTCTGAATTTCATAATATTTTGAGCCTATCGGAAATTTATTCGAGAAATTCCCAGAGTAAGTTCCTTCTTTATCCGAATAATAGGTAACTTCCCCTATTCCCATTCCAACTTCCGTTATTTTGTCGGCAGTATTTACTGTATAGATATTACCGTTGTAAACCACAAAAGAATCAAAAGCCCACGAAGCAGATGATGTTGTTGCGACTGCTTCTTCTGTCGATGTTGTGGCTGATCGAGTTGTTTGTTGGACAGCACATCCAGATAACAAAGTTAAACATAATGAAGCTAACACGATAAGTACTTTCATTCCCTATCACCTCATGAAATTGACGAATGAAATTTATCTATTGTTGCAACTGTTATTACCATAGTTATTTCTTACATTTAACGATTAAAAAGTTTATTGGAGGTTTAGTTTTCAAGTCTTTATTTGGCTCATCGATATCCGAAAACTCTACGAGTCCATATTTTTCGAATTGTTTTTTTATGGAGTCGGCATCATAGAAAAACATCTTCACGCCTTCCATTATTTCGTAATAGTCTTTATCCAACTTTTTGCCTTTTCCAAACATGGGTGCTTTTTGTGAAACAGTCGTAAAAATCATATATCCATTTGGCTTTAACTGATTATAGCAATCTTGAATAAACTTATCTCTTTCGCGAGCATTCAATAAATGAAGAAGCGCATGGCAAAATAGACCGTCGTATTGCTTGTTATCAAAAGGCATGTCAGTTACCGAACCATGAAAAATACGAATATCAAGCCCGTTTTGCCTTGCCAAATCAATCGCTGTTTTTGAAATCTCGATACCTGTTACATTTATTCCATTGTCGATAAAGACTTTTGCATTTCTACCATATCCGATGCCCGGTACCAGTATATCCTTAACATCCCTTTCAAGGAAAAAGTCCTTCGTCACGATAGCGGAGTCCGTAGGTTCAAATCCCCACATCGTTTGTTTTTCTACAAAGCTTGATTCCCAGAATTCCGTCATATCGCGTTCTCCTTTATGTTCGTTCCCATCTTTCTTTCTGAATCCATCTTTGTGCAATCATATCATACACGTAAGTATATTTCTCAGAACTAGTCAGCCGTATTTTAACCGTCTGCTTATTAGTGATATCACATAAGGCGCACATAAAAAACTGACTCCGGTACATTGCCGGAGTCAGGTGAGGTATTTCTTTACAATACGTTAAATGGGGCCATGCCCAATTAGGATGGAGAGTTATTCATATCGATATTAGTATCCGGCTCTAAGAATAATGACCAACAAAATGAATAGGACAAGTGCGAAAGCCGCGGCACCAATCCCTTTGCCACCAACATCGTAACTCATAGTTAACACCGCCTCGATTTTATTGTGTTTGCTAATCACTCGGTCATTATATGGTTGGATAAATTTATAGACAGTACTATTACCTATCTATCTAGATTAAAAGTCTTTTTTAATTTCTATTTCTATTTTTACGCTTAGAGGCCATGACATCTGGATAATGATTACGGTTTGGAACAGTCAGGTTGAACCGGTTGTTTTCATAAGGGACTTCGCCGTTGTTATCTCCTGATCCTTCGTTGTTATTCGACGTGTCGTTAGGGGGAGAATTGATCATATTTCCAAATATGATCGTACCTTCGTTCTTAACAATAGTAATCCATCCGATATGACAACACATCAAATGATCAACATCCTTTAATATTTCTACATAATTGGTACATGCCATTATTTTATGTATGAAGGTTAGCATCTGCATTGGCTTTTCCACTAGTAACATAAGCCTTAACTTGTTGGTTTCCAAGTGCTCTACCTTTTCTGATGCGTTAAATAATCTAATAAATGAAACTTAAGAGTCCTCCACCATTGCCTTGTCCGATTCCGTCTTTTGGCCCGGAATCGATTCTAATCCGAACTTAATCCGAGCGATGTTCTCTTCCTCAACCGTCGGAAATTTTCCCGAAATGATCGTATCGTATTTATTGGAGAGACGCTTTTGTTCAACGGCCGCGGACTTCATGTTCTCGATTGACGAACACAATAACATAAGTTACTATTAACCTATGTTATTTAAGACGAGGTGAAAATTATGTCAATTCAATTAGCAATATTAGGCATACTGAGCTGGAAGTCCTCGACAGGTTACGATCTAAAAAAGATTTTTGAGGATTCCTCCTTCATGTATTGGTCCGGGAATAATAATCAAATTTACAAAGCTCTAATGAACATGGAAACTGAAGATTTTGTTGCCAGTGAAGTGGTCCATCAGGATAACTCTCCTTCAAAGAAAATATATACGATAACGGAAGACGGACTTAAAGAACTAAAAAAGTGGCTTATGTCTTCACCGGAAGCTCCCGAGATCAAAAAAACGTTTTTGGTACAGCTTGCATGGTCGGATCTGTTATCTAATCAAGAATTAAGCGAGGCACTCTCCAAATATGAAAGCGAAGTCAGACTGCAATTGATTATGCAGAACGAGAAATACAGACGGGCTCTTCATACACCCAATAGAAGCACCAGGGAAAGCTTAATATGGGAGATGATTTCCGAAAACATTACATCAACCTATAACAATGAACTTAATTGGGTCCGTGAAACCCGTCGGAAGTTGTTTGAAAATGAAGTTGTGGAGGAAGAGGAGAAAATGAACTATCAAATTCGAGAAATAGAGAGCAAAAAATATATTGAATTCATTTCTGCTACTGAACCTTTAAGTACAGAGAATGATGCGCTTGATCTGGTGGCTTTATGCTGGGAACATGAGACAACTGCGCTTATGATACACTATACAGCCCTATCGGAAGACTTCTTCAAACTCAAAACCAAATTAGCCGGCGATATGATACAGAAATTTACGAACTATGGGATTAAAGTTGCTGCTATTATTCCTCAGGAGACCAGTCAAAAAGGCAGATTTAAAGAAATGGCCACGGAGACAAACAAAGGCAATCATTTTAGATTGTATGTAAGCAAAGAAGAAGCCGAAGAATGGCTACTGAAATAGAAAGAAAGGCGAGATATTATGAAAAATATATATAAGTCAGTAGCAGGCATGCAAGAAGTTATCGGACAGTACCGACAAATACTCGATGACTGGCCAGTCATAAATCGCCAATACGAAGTAGAGACAAGTTTTGGACCGACATACGTCATAGAGTCTGGATCGAAGGACAATCCCCCACTGATCCTCCTGCATGGAAGCGTATCGAATTCTTTCACATGGTACAGCGATGTCGCCTCTCTTTCCCAAACCTACAATGTCTATGCCATCGACATTATCGGAGAAGCAGGGTTATCGGCTCCAAGCCGACCAAGCTACGCAAGCGGTGCATATGCTCTATGGTTAAATGAAACAATCCATGCACTTAAATTAAGCACCTGTTCCATAGCAGCTATGTCATTAGGTGGCTGGATGGCACTGAGTTTCGCCACCACCTATCCGGATAAGGTCGATAAATTAGTTTTGCTTTGTCCCGGAGGGCTTGCACATGAAAAAGCCAGTTTTCTATGGAAAGCTATTTTTTACTCTCTGCTTGGAAAATGGGGCCAGCTGCAAACACTCAAATTAGTGGGTAGCAAGATTTCCTCATCCTCGTTATCAGAATTGGGAAACGGTCTTACGTTTGCATCGCTTACGTTCAAACATTTCAAGCCGCGAACGGCAAAAATGCCACTATTTCGCGATCAGTCACTTGGTCAGTTAACGATGCCCATTTTAATGCTTTTTGGAGATTCCGATCAACTGATACCTGCAAGCAAGAGTATTAAGCGACTCCAACAATTTGCACGACAAGCCAGGATCGAGCTTCTCCCGGATACAGGCCACCTCATTGTCAACCAAGCAGATAGGATACTAGAATTCTTGATATCAGAGATCGAAAATGACATACCCGAAAGTCATATAAATAAAGAGTTATACTACTAATGTTACATCGACAGTTTCATAAATATCGAATCCGGTGTTATTCGTCATTGCTCCTTAATGTCATTAATAAAATTGTACTCTCTTGTTTTGAAAGCTTTCCATATTTGGACTGTCCTTCAATAATTATTTCAAGTAAGTCTTTCATTGGTGTGATCCACACAGCGTAAGTAATTGGTTCATATGAAATAGTTCTGTCTATGTTAATCGTTTTAATTTTATAATCAGGTCCACGGGACATAGATATCTTTGCATTTTCCCATGAAACATTTTGTAAAACATTCATTAAAGTTTGCACAGTTTCATTATCCTCAATCTTCTTATAAACCTTATAACTTTGATCTTCAGGTTTACTGATATGAAGAATCAAGTTCTGCTCATGGACTGAACCCACTTTTCCGGTTTTCTTATCATTAATACCCGAATGCGAGCTACATGAGGTTAATAGACCCAACAAAGATAGAAATATGATAAAAACTTTCATTAACTCCCCCCTCTCACTTACAAACGAACCCAAGGTTAAATAGTTGCAGAAAATTCCATTTAAGTATACTGCAGTTAACGCGATGAAATACAAAGAAAACGGCATCTCCGATGGGGATGCCGTTCTCTATAGCTCAAATGATTCAACGTCGCATTGGACTTGATCACCGATCCGATTGTCGGAGACGTGTTTCTTCATCAATGCGATGAAAGCTTTGGCGGCGCGGCTCAAGAATTTATCTCGGCGATAGATCATGACGATCTGCCGGCAAAGCGTTGGGCTAACGATTTTAACGGCTTTCAGTGAAGCGTCGTTATGAAGATCCAATAATGATTTGGATAAAATGCTAGCTCCCGCATTAGATTTAACGAGATTAATAATCGAATCGATCGTATTGGTTTCAATGAACGGAATGAGTTGGACCCCTGAAGTATTACAAGTGATATCGATCAACTGTCGGCATTTATGATTTTGCGGGAAGAGGATTAGCGGAAATTCCTTGACCTCTTCGAACGCGATAAATTCCCTGTTCGCTAGCGGATGATCGGAAGATACCGTTAAATAGAACTGCTCGAAATAGAGAGGGATCTTCTCGATGCGCTCATCCGCTATAGGCATTATCGTAACGGCCACGTCAAGTTCATTACTAAAGATACGTTCAATGAGATTCTCGGCTGCGACGATCCTGATCTGTATGCGAGGTGAATTTCGGTTGAATTCGACTAGGAGGGAAGAAACCATATGATTAAGTTCACCCGGTAAACACCCGATGGACAACATTCCGCGTTCGCCTGCGTTCAATTCCAAGATCTGTTCTTTCGCGTTCTTCAACGCCGTGAAAATAATCGCCGATTGCTCTCTAAGGATAGCTCCGGCTTCCGTCAATTCGATGCGTTTGCCAAGTCGATCGAATAGCTGTACGCCGATTTCACCCTCCAAAGACTTTATCTGATGACTGAGCGTCGGTTGGGTTATTCCTAGTTTCTCCGCAGCTCGTGTAAAATGAAGTTCTTCGCAAATCGCCTCGAAATATTCCAATTGTCTCAATTCCATGGTTAATCCCCCTAAGCGGCAAAGCGGACTCTAAATATGAACCAGTTCCTAAAATAGGATATCCGATTTCAAAGTTATTATCTATCATTTCATTGTAAGGTTTTCATTAGTTGAAATGCGTTTATCCTCCTCGATCATCATTAGGTTTATCTATGGAAACCATAGAAACGATAGCATTGATCTATTCAATCAGCTCACATACAATGACTTCAGACTTATAACAGCACAGAGAAAGCGGTGAGTGATATGGGGGAATTGGTAGTGGCAAGACATGCATCACGCGTAAATAAAATCGGATCGATTCAAAATTTACCCGTTAATCTCTTCGGTTCCGTCATGGGGATATCGGGTTTGGCATTGGCATGGAGGTTATCCCATACGGTATTCGGAACGCCGAATATCTTGTCGGACATTTGCGGTTGGATAGCAATCGTGGCGTTTATCGTTTTGGTGTTTTGTTATGCAATGAAAGCCATTCGTTATCCCGCGAAGGTCGCTTCGGAATTTGCGCATCCGATCTTGGGTAACTTTTTCGGAACGATCGCGGTATCCTTGCTTTTGTTGTCCACTGTCATCGGTTCTTATAGCTCGGTATTAAGCGAAACGATATGGATCCTAGGAGCGATCTTTACCTTTATTCTTGCCTTCCTTATCTTGTCGAGGGTACTGAAAGGTTCCTTGGTGCCTTCCAATGTGGTGCCGGCATGGTTGATTCCCGGTGTAGCAACTTTGGATATAGCCGTAGCGGGAGGAACAATGCCGTTCGAGTGGACGAACGAAATCAATATATTAAGCATGGCGATCGGGGGATTCGTTGCCTTGGTATTCTTCGGGCTTATCATTTCGAGGCTCATCCACCACGAACCCATGCCCGCGGCGCTGACTCCGTCTTTGATGATTTTGATCGCGCCGTTCGAGGTCGGTTTTCTCGGTTATACGAATTATGTGCAGAAAATAGATCCCTTCGCTTCGATTCTGTTTTATTTCGGATTGTTTATGTTCCTGGTTCTGCTCTCTAAAGTGTTCAGAAAGTCCGTTCCTTTCGGACCGACATGGTGGGCGCTCAGCTTCCCGATCGCAGCGCTCGTTAATGCGGCATTGAAATATGCCATATACATGGACTCGTGGATCATGGATGCAATTGCGATTATTTTATTGGCGTTTTTAACTTTCGTAATCTGTTATCTCTTCATACGTACTTTGATGATTGTGTTTAATGGAAAATTGCTCGGTGGGGTATAACTCTTTTTGACGTTTTGCACGGCCGGTAGAAATCGCGGCTGCCACTAAACCGTTCCCTATGAACATGAATGGCTTAGTGGAACAGGTTGATGCTCTGTGCAGGCCGAGTAACATGGACACCGTCGCTACCTTGCAAATCCGTTTGTCGGTATCCGTGAAATGAATGCTTTTCGTATGACAAATGTCATTTCATTCTTCGCAAAGGGCATTAACATGAGAGGCGGAATCGCTTTTTAGCACCTATTCGGCCGCTGCTTTTTGATTTAAATTTATAATGAAAAGAACCGATAAATGTGTGTAGTCTTACACACACGATCGGTTCTCCTCTTTGCGTTAGCGCTTAAGCAGGTTAATGTGGTCCAGATTCGTACTGGAGTTGAAGATAAACGCAAGCTTGAATTTGCCGCGGTAATAGGTAATTTTTTGCTGCACCAAGGAACCGTTACGAATAGTCACCGAGTTGGAAGGCACACCCCACTTATGAATAAGTAATTTTTTAGTTATGCCCCCAATATTCGTCTGCCGTTCGACATTCGTTCCAAAGTAGCGCATTTCCCGAATCTTGTTCAGTTTGTAAGCTATTGCGTAGCCCGGGTGCCCCATATTCGCAGTATAACTATCGAACCCAGCGGCATTCCTTCTCGGCTGGTCCGGCTGGCCGATCTTGCCGATGACTTCTTTACGGGTGCTTACCCCTATCTTCAGTCCGTTCACCGAGCCTGGGAATCGGCCATTAAGCGCAGGTTTGTAGAAGCTATTTAGCGTCTTCAATGCCTTGGCCGCGTCTTCTGGGCTTGCTTGTCGTAACACCGGCTTCGACACTTCCTGGGAATTAGCCCTAGGAGTTAACCCGGAGACAAGAATAAAACTGACAAAAATCATGGCTAGTGCTGCTCTAAGCAATTTGTTCATAATAGAGGCCTCCTCAGTTGCAATTAGTAAGATGCTCCCTTATCTTTTCCCGTTAATAAAGTTTTCATTAACCTCTAAGACTGAATATAGGTGCACCTAAGGGCGCTGAACGTGCTCCTCCGTCAACGGTAATTTCTGCTCCCTGAACGAATGAAGAATCATCGGAAGCCAGAAATAAGGCGACACGGGCGACTTCCTTCGGATCACCCATACGGTTAAGAGGTATCGTTCGCGCTTGGGCGGCTTCCAGCTTTGCAGTTTCTTCATCAGTCGTCTTTTTCCAAATTGGCGTGCGGGTTGCTCCCGGTACCACCGTGTTTACGCGGATCCCCCGCGGCGACAAATCGGATACGAATACTCTAGCCATGCTGCTGATTGCTCCCTTACTCGCGGCATAGGCGGATCTTTCAGGTGCACCGTCCGTAGCGCGCGTCGAACCGGTCAAGATAATAGAAGCTCCTTCCTTCAGATGAGGCAAAGCGGCTTGCACCGTGAAAAAGACTCCGGTTACGTTGATCTTAAGTACTTCCTCGAAAATCGATAACTCGGTTTCTCCCAAAGGTGTAGCAGATGCAATACCGGCATTTGCGTAAACGATGTCCAGCCTGCCGAAGAAGGCGACCGCTTTGGACACCGCGTTAACCATACTTGCCGGATCAGCTACATCCGCTTGAATCGCGAAAATATTAGGACCAAGCTCTGCTGCCACCGAGTTTAATGTAGTTTGATTCCGGCCCGTGATTGCAACCTTCGCTCCTTCTGCTACAAACAGCTTTGCGGCAGTCAAACCGATTCCGCTATTGCCTCCGGTAATCAACGCGACTTTCCCATCTAGTTTTCCCATATTCCTACTCCTCTGAGATTGACAGTTTCCATCTATAATGAGTTCAGACTTGCAGGAATATACAGAACGAACAGGTGGGAGGATATGTGGCTTGGGTTGGTTTACACAAAAAAACCCAGACTCGAGTTTTCTCGAACCTGGGTTAAAGCAATTTGAGGCGCGGTTGCTCGCACTTATTTGAAAGAAGCCGCAAGCCGTAGAAGAAGGACGACCGCTTCTGCACGCGTCATATTAGACAGCGGATTGAACTTGTTCCCTCCTTGACCTTGAATCAGTCCTGCCGTTTGTGCCGCGTTAATATAAGGCTTGGTCCAAGCCGCAATAGCGGCATCATCCGCGAATTCCGTCTTCGTTACCTTGGCAACTTGCAAACCGTCCGCTTTGGAGACCATGACCGCGGCTTCAGCACGCGAAATGCGGGCTCCCGGACGGAAACTCTGGTCTGGATAACCGCTAACTACGCCGGCATTGACTGCAGCCGACACCGATTCGTTTGCCCAAGGCAGAATGTCCGCATCATCGACGAAGATCGCTTTCGCTCCGGCCGACCATTCGAGCAACCGATGCAGCATCGTTACGAACTCTGCTCGGGTTACCGACTGTTCAGGACGGAAGGTGCCGTCTGAATACCCGCTTACGAGTCCAACTGCAGCTCCTTCTTGGATAGCCTTCTCCGCCCAATGTCCGTTAATGTCGGAAAGAACCGGCTGTTCGAGTGCAACGGAGATTACCGCGAACTTCGTGAAATGATCCGTTTCGCCTGTTATTTGCGAGCCTTCTGCCTTTCCTTTGAGCGCTACCCAATGTTTGGCGGTCTCATCGTAGTAGGCTATCGCAGCCCTCTGATTATCGCCGATCTTAGCGTCATCCCATTCAATGCTGAGCTTAATGGGAACTTTAAAATTTCCCGCCGTATATTTCTTCAACTCATACGCTTTGCTGAGCAGTTGCTGATTGGTCTGCACAAGCTTAAGCGCCGCATCCGTCACAACCTCCATCGTCATAAACGTCGGCTGATCGACAGCGCCTGCCGGAATATGCAACGTTAATCCTTCAAAAGTCAAAACGTTATCTTTCTTAGGATCAATCAGATATTGATGCCATTGAGGATTGATCAGGACTGGAGAATTCATTTGATTAGGTTTGCTTTCGATATTCGAAATCGAAATGCTCTCGATCTGCTCATTACCCGCCGAATCGATTGCATAGACGGTGTAGTCACCGTTTGCCGTTACCGAGAATGTCCCCCCAACGACGTCCGAACCGAAAGCCGGATTCGCAAAATCATCGGCGCTTAACGCGCCTGCCGCCCACTTCAGCCTTTGTAGTCCGTTTCCGGCAGCAGCATCATATACGGATACCGTAACCGAAACTTCTATCGCATCGGCAGTCGAAGTTCGCGGATTATAATCAAGTACTATCGTTGGTTTCGTTGTAATGATATTCGTGATCTCGATGTTCTCTGTCCGCTCATTACCAGCAGTATCGATGGCATAGACGGTATAATCTCCGTTCGCGGATACCGAGAACGCCTCCGCAACGACGTCCGCGCCAAAAGTCGGATCCGCAAAATCACCCGTGCTTAGTGCCCCGGCCGACCATTTCAGCCTTTGGAGACCGTTTCCTCCCGCCGCATCGTATACGGATGCCGTTACTGAAACTTCCACCGCTCCGCGAGTGGGGGTTCTAGGTTGATAGTCCAAGAGAATCGTAGGTTTCGTCGTTAAAATATTCGTAATCTTGATGAACTTCACTTGTTCGTTGCCCGCTTGGTCCATCGCGTACACCGTATAATCGCCGTTATCATCGGCGACGAATTCATTTCCCGTTACGGTCGTTCCCGATAAAGCGAAGTACGAAACGTCTTTATTGCCATTACCCAACTTAAGCTCTAGTATGTTAGTTCCCGTTCCAATCGCATTCACCGTCACGGTAATCGAATCTTTCGTCGGATTCGTCGTGGAAGGCGTCAATTCTATCTCCGGTTTAATTCCGTCGATCACGATGCCGTTCGTCACCGGAAGAGAGCTTGGTAATTGCATGGAAGCCGCGGCCGGATCGCCGACGCCGACGATTGAGCCGGGAGAGGAGGCTACCAATGCGTTCCCGAGTTCTATTCCGCCGTTAGCCTCGTTGCTTTCTTGCACGGTATATCTGAAGCTCAGTTTCTCAGACTGCCCGCTAGGTTGACCGATGTAGAGGGCTGCCTTCTCTCCGTCATCCAACGTGATCGGCAATGACGGAATATTGCCCGTATCGACTTCAACCGGATAATCGTAGGTAACGGTAAAATCCAACTCGTCACCGATGCCGTATTTCGCGTTGCTGGGCACATCCACGGCGACCGGCTTCGGCACGGGAACGGATATCGCGAGACGATATACGCCTTGCCATCCGTCGGTACCCGTCGTCCTTATATCGATAATATTATTGATGCCGAAATCCAAATCCACGTCTTTTGTACCGCCTGCCTGACCGTCAATCGCGATCGTCGCGCCTGCATTGTTCGGTACGACTGTTACTTTCGCTTCGGGTACCGGCGCGGTAAGCGCCAGCGAATAACTACCTTTATTTCTATTAAATGAAAGCGGTATGTTCGCTCCGGCGATCGTGACGGTCACATTGCTAAGTAAAGCACCTTGAAGGCTGTTATAGGGCATCGGGTAAGTCGTTCCCTCGATGATCCCCCAACCGCCGACAGCAAAGGGCCAATTGGAAGAGCTATAAGTCAGGGGAGTCATCATTTCCGTCGTCGATTTGTCGGCGCCCCCTCCCGGCGAAGAAGACTGTCCGCTCACGTCCTTGTCCCAGAACGAATCGGTAATCGTGTTGGTACCCGTATGTCTGCCGATCAGACCTCCGGTATCGCTGTTTCCTTCTACTCTCGCGGCGGAATAGGACTCGTCTATATTGAGGACGGCCGTTGACGAGCCAATGAGTCCTCCAACTTGGGTATTTCCGTATACCGCACCCTGCACGGCAATTCGGCTTGACGTCAAGGTTCCGGCCGCGTTTCCGATCAAGCTTCCGACGCGAATTCCGCCGTGGACGTCGACACCCAACAGCGATACGTTCGCAATTGTCGCATTATTCGTCGAGCCGAACAAACCGATATCCGATTGGGCGGTCCGATTGATCGTTAGATGATGAATCGTATGGGATTGGCCGTTGAAGTTACCTTCAAAAGGACTGACTGCGGTTCCGATCGGCGACCATGCTAAACCGCTCAAGTCGAGATCCGCTTCCTGCACATATGCATCGTCCAAATCATAACCGCTCGCTTGGCCGATTTGCGCCAATTCGTCGGCGGTCGAAATCCGATGCGGATAATCCAATGAGCCATCTTCACGAATGACGGTCAGAAGATACATAGCTTCCCGGTCGTTATCTCCGGTTACTTGAACGCCGAACACGTTTTTCCCTTCGGCAAGCGACACCGTCACGACTTGATCTGAATCCAGGTCAGGTATCGCCGTGCTTGGGGGATTGGCGTCCGACATATCCGTATCCTCGAAGAAGGCAATGCTCGACGCTGATTCCATAGATTCAGCCGATATTGTTAAAGCGTTAGTCCTATTAACGACTTGCAACTCGTAAACTCCGTTATCTCCCGTAAAATCGCGATCCCAGACGATCGTTGCATCGCCGTCGGGATCTTCAATCCCCAAAGAATTCAACGCTACCTTCTTATAGTCTCCGAAATGAAGCGGATAGGTAATCTTATCAATCATCCCCCACGTCGGGCTAGCGCTAGTAAAATCCCATGCGTCATAGGTAGATCTGAGCTTCATATTTGCCGTATCACTCTTGGTGCCACCGTCGGAAACGTTAATTACGCTCGTATCCCCGTTCCAATACGAGTTTGTAATATCTGTATCGTCATACACATTATCGCCGACCAAACCTCCAGCCGCCGATCCTGCTCCTACTTTAGCCGTTGTATAAGAGCCGGTAATTGTTCCAGTACTATAGCCGACCAAACCTCCATAGCTATCTACAGGACTGGCGCCTACAATAACTTCGCCATGGGAGTAACTGTCAATAATGCTGGAATGTTCATTGTAACCGACAAGAACGCCTACCGAGTCATTCCCAGTTACGACTCCTTCCGCGGAGGAATTGATTATCGTTGTATTAATTGCATCGCCTACCAAGCCTCCGACATACTGATAACCGGTTACATCAATATTAACCAGATGCACGTCCTCAATCGTGGCGCCCTCCGTTCCTCCGAAGAAGCCGACGTTTTTAGTCGAATTCATCGTCAGATTCCTAAGGGTGAAGCCATTGCCGTCAAACTTCCCCGTAAAAGGCGTAAACGGGTCACCGATCCGCTTCCCATTGTAAGAGGTCAAATCAATATTCCCCGTTAACCGATAGTTCTCTTCCCAAGTCATACTATTATTGCTGATGTTGTTCAACTCGGTAACCGTGTCGATTTCGCACCACCCGTCATCGGCGCTCCATACGCCTCCGACGGTGCCTACGCAAATTAACTGAGTCGCTGATGCCACGCGTACGAACGGAATCGAACTCGGCAGCAACGAAGCGGCCATCGTAACAAGCAGCAGCATCGATAATACTTTCTTCTTCATAATGAATAGCACCCCTGTAATCATTCTTCTACCATTTACGCGTCATTTTCGACAATTTATTTACATACTCATCAGTATATAGTTTATGGCCATGGAGATATCCAGTCAAGAAATAATTAGTAGATTATAGAAATTATGACGAGCAGAAACGAGAAAAAAGCTTGATTTCTCAAGCTTCAAATGAAAATGGATTTATCGGAGATTAACTATCACCTCTATAATAGACTACCCTTTAATAGATCCTGCGAGCAATCCCCGAACGAAGTAGCGGCTAAGGAACGCGTACACTAGCAGCGTCGGCAACGCCGCGAGTAATGCCCCTGCCATCTGGACGTTCCAATGAACGATCTGGCTGCCGGACAAATTTTGCAAGGCGACCATGATCGGCTGCTTCTTCTGCGTAGTGAGGGTTACGGCGAATAGGAATTCGTTCCATACGCTCGTGAACTGCCAGATGCATACCACGACGAACCCGGAAATGGACAAGGGAAGCATAATTCTGCGGAAAATTCCGAAAAACCCCGTGCCGTCGATCTTCGCCGCTTCCAGCATCTCCGTTGGGATTCCGACGTAGAAGTTCCGGAACATAAGCGTACATATCGGAAGTCCGTAGATGACATGCACGAGCACGAGACCCGGAATCGAATTGTAGAGCTCGATTTGCTGCATGAATTGAATCAAGGGAATCAATACGCTCTGGTAAGGAATGAACATGCCGAACAGCATAAGCGCGAACAACAAGTTCGAACCGCGGAAAGACCATTTGGATAACACGTATCCGTTCATCGCTCCCATCAGCGCCGACAATGCGGTTGCCGGTATCGCTAGCAGGAAGCTATTCCGCAAGTTAGGAAGCAATTTATCGTAAGCCTCTTTATACCCGGCAAAATCCAAACCCTTCGGAAGATGCCACATTTTATCCAGCGTAACTTCGTCCAAGCCCTTAAAGCTAGTAACGATGATAACGTAAACGGGAACGAGGAATAGCGCGGCCAAAGCGATGAGAAGCAGATATTTGAAAAAAACGGTGCTTGATCTTGTTTGCATCTATTCCCGCTCCTTTCGGAAGCTCGAAATCAGGTACGGCACGATCAGCAAGGAAACGAGCAAGAGCATGATCATGGCGATACCGGATCCTTGAGCGTAATGGTTCCCGCGGAAGGTCGTCTCGAACATATACACGCCGGGAACGTCCGTTACGAACATGGCGCCCGGTCCGGTCATGGCGTAGATCAGATCGAAAATTTTCAAGGAAATGTGCGCCAGAATGATGATCAAGCTCATCGAGATCGGCTTTAGCTGCGGTAAGACGATCTTGCGGAATACTTGCTTCTCCGTCGCGCCGTCGATTCGGGCCGACTCCCTTAAGTCCTCGGAGATCGAACGTAATCCAGCCAAGTACATCGCCATCGCGAATCCCGACATTTGCCACACTGCGGCTAACGCAACTGCGATTATGGCTACCGGTAAGCCGAAGTCGATCAAACCGAGGTGGAGCTTAGGGATGATCAAGGTGCTGGTAAACCATTTGGGCGGATTCGATACTCCCATCGATTTCAAAGCCAGATTAATCCCTGTCGTCGGATTGAGCACCCACTGCCATACGACTCCCGTAACTATGAAAGAGAGCGCCATCGGGAAGATGAAGATGTTCCGGAACAAAGCCTCGCCCTTGATTTTCGAATCCACCATTCTAGCTAGAAAAAGTCCGCAAAGCATCGTAAGCCCGATGAAAAGCACGGTAAAAGCCAGCGTATTCCGCAAATCCGACTGGAACCTGAAATCCTGGAACAGAAACTTATAGTTATCGAAGCCGATGAAATGAGAGGTTCTCACGAGCGTATTCCAATCGGTGAAAGATACGTATCCCGTCCATGAAATAAACCCGTAGACGAAAATCGCGATCGCTAACACCGAGGGCAGCAGCATCAGAATGGGGATCGCTCTCTCGGATCTATGAATCATTATGCCTTCCCTCCAATGGAAAGGGCCAGATGAGCATTCTCCCATCTGACCCTCCGAGTCCTATTTAATGCTGGAAGATTGAGCCGCTTTCAACGCTTTCAGTGCTTGATCCACGTCACCGTTAGTCACGAAGATATTAACCACTTGATTCGCTTGCGTTGTGAAGCCTTCCGGAGCGGCCGATCCGTGCGCCATGCTCGGAGCGAGCTTCGCCGTCTTGAAATCCTCGATCGTAGATTGGCCGTAGACGTCGTATTTGGATATGTCCGCGTCGATGCGAGCCGGAATCGAGCCCTTCAACGGGTTGAATACGTCCTGCCCTTCTACGGAGCCGAGCACCTTCAACCATTCCTTGGCGTTCGTCTCGTTCTTGGAGCTCTTCGGAATAGCGAACGTATCCGTAATGACCATGAAGCTGCCCGTCGTGTTCGGCGTCGGAACCCAGCCGAAGTCTGTATTCGCTTCAAGCTTAAGATCCGTGGTGAAGTAGCCTTTGGCCCAGTCTCCCATGATGTTCATGGCCGCTTCGCCGTTGGCCACGAGTTGAGCCGCGTCTTGCCAGTTGCGGGCCGCGTGGTCTTCGTTCACGTAGCTTAACATTTTCTTGAACGTTTCCAGCGATTGCTTCACTTTCGCGTCGTCGAAGGAAAGCTCGTTGGTCCACAGCTTCTTGTAATCGTCTGCACCGAGCACTCCGAGAAGAACGTTCTCCAGGACCATCGTTGCCGCCCATGGCTCTTTATCTCCTAGCGCTAGCGGCGTGATGCCTTTCGCTTTAAGAGCGTCCGCGACTTGGAAGAATTCATCGAACGTCGTCGGTGCTTTCAACCCGTTGTCGTCGAATATTTTCTTATTGTAGAACGCGACGTTACCCCGGTGAATATTAACCGGCACCGAATAGGCTTTACCGTCTTTGCTAACGAGATCGATCAAGTCCTTCGGGAATTTGTCCTTCCAGCCTTCCGACTCGTACAGATCGTTCAGCTCGATGACTTTGTCCGCCGCCACCCATCCGGTGTTCAACTCGGCGCCGCCATGCACCTGGAACGCATCCGGCGGATCTCCGCCTTGCATCCGGCTCGCCAGAACGGCTTTCGCGTTCGTACCCGCTCCGCCTGCCACCGCCGCGTTAATGACTTCGATCTCGGGATACTTCGCGGAGAATAAACCGATCAAGCCCTTCAAGCCCGCTTCTTCTCCCGCGCCCGTCCACCAGCTGAAGATCTCGACTTGCCCGCCGCTTGCCGGCGAAGCTGGCGCGCTTGCGCTAGCCGAAGGCTTAGGGGAATCCGAAGCCGAGGCAGAAGCGCTTTGCCCATTATTCCCGTTATTCCCGTTGTTGCCTCCGCATGCCGACAGAAGCATGCTCGTTAACGCAATGGCCGATACCGTTAGACTTAATTTCTTCACTTCCATACCCCTCTCGCATATATAATGAAAGCGTTTTACATTCTCATCATAACGGGTTCGGGGCGCGCGTGATAACGTGGTTGATCTATCTTTTCTTCCGTTAATATTCACAAAGAGGGAATTCAGGAACGATAATGATGATTACGGTACTCTCCCGGAGACATCCCCGTATTCTTGTGGAACCACTCGCTGAAGTATCTCGGATTCGAATATCCGATCGCCGAGCCGACCTCGTATATTTTCATCGCGTCGTTGCTTAATAGCAATGCCCGCGCATTGTCCAGACGGACCTCGGACAATAGCTCGCCGAAGGATTTCCCGGTTTCTTGACGGAATAATCGGCTTAAGTAATTGGGCGTGATGAACAATTCTCCCGCGATATCCGTCAGATGCAGATCTTCCCGAAATCTGGTCGCAAGAATATGGATCGCCTTCTTGATCAGATAGGAGCTCGGTTCTTCAACGACGGCTAGCTTGGTCGCCGACTGTCCGTTCTGCGAGACCGATTCGATCGACTCGTCGCACATTCGCTTAGCCTTCGCTAACGACGACTCGATTTCTTCGACCTCAGCCGGTTTAAGCAAATAATCGACGGCGCCGAGCCGTACAGCCTCCTGCGCATACTTGAAATCCTCGTAGCCGCTCAGAAATATAACCTTGGGGATTGATCTATCCGGTCGAACGTTCTTTAGCTCATGAAGCTTAGCTAACAGTTCAAGCCCGGTCATATTCGGCATGCGAATGTCCGTCAATACGATGGCTGCCGGTTCTCGCACCAAGTAATCGTAAGCTTCCGCCCCGTCTTGAAACGCTTGGACCAACTCGATGCCGAGTTCTTGCCAGCCCACATGCTCGCTCAATCCCTCGCGTATCCAAGCTTCGTCGTCGATGATGATCGCTTTGCAACTATCGTTTTTCATATTCGCTCTCCCTTGTTCCTTATTTGCCCGTAAGCCGATTCAGATCGTTGGTTGCTTCCTTAAGCGCGTCCTCGGGTTTTGACTCCAATGTGTAAATTTTCGCCAAAGCTTTCTCTATGATCTCTACCATCGAGGGATAGTAAGTTATCGACGGCTCCGATTGAGCGACCTTCATGCTCTCCAGGATCAACTGAAAATCGGGTCTGGTCGTCGTATATGCCGGGTCCGACAAGATCGACTTACGGGCGGGAACTCCTCCCGCCTTCACGTAAAGTTCGCCGCCTTGTTTGCCCGTGGCGTAAGATAGAAATTTCCATGCCCATTCCGCGTGCTTAGAGTTTGCATTGATGGCGAACGTCCAGCCTTGCTGGAACGGAACCCTCTGAATTTCTCCCTGCGAGTCCTTCATTCCCGGAAGCAACGCTATTTTTATTTTACTGCTGAGTGGACTATCCGCGTCGGATCGGATCATCGGATATGCCGCGTTCCAGAACGGCGCTGCCATCGCGACTTCACCCGATAACAAGGCATCCCGCGTTTTCACGAAATCCCAGTAGAGCAGATCATTCGGAACTAATTTGCGCTGAAGCAACTGTTGCATAAACCGTGCCGCTTGCAAGGACTTAGGCTCGCCGAGCAACGAATGGCCGTCTTTATCGTCAATGAAGTCTCCCCCGAATGTCCACAAGAGCGAAGCGAATATTTTCGTTCTCTCTTCGGGGACGACGGCCGGCATGGCTAAGCCCCATTTGGTCGGCGATCGCGGATTCCTGCTTTGGGAAAACTTCTCCGCCAGAGCAACGACCTCTTCCCATGTCTCGGGAGGTTTGGGAATGAGATCGCTTCGGTAATAGATGAAATGAGTGCTGATGTCGGTAGGTAACGCGTAAATCGAATCCTTGTACCGATATACGGTCAAGAAGTCTTCCAAATCGAACGTCTCCCGGTCAGTAAGAGAAGGATCGTTGATAAAAGGATCCAAAGGAAGAATCGCACCCGAGGAAGCTAATTCAGCTACGGATGTATTCGGCATGAACACAAGATCGAACGTATCCGAACCGGCTAATAGCTGAGTACCGACCGTGGCGAAGTAACCGTCCCGTCCGACCTCGATTAGCTCCGCATGAATACCGGTCGTTTTCTCGAAAGGTTCTAACAGGTGTCGAAGCGCCGAGGACTCCGTACCGGTTCGGATCAGAACTTTAATCGTGTTCGACGTCGGATCCGATATCTTCGGCATCGCGTTCCGATCCAGAAATACGATTCCTCCGAGCGCCCAAAGCGCCATAAGCCCGAAAGCGATCGACAGCCAAAGGGTTAGTTTTCTTCTCGTCATTCGTTCTCACTTCCCGTTATTCGACTGAACGGGATCGTCACGGTAACGAGCGTCCCGCCCTCTACTTGTTCCACGACAAGACCGTGCTCCGATCCGAACGCCATCTGAATGCGGTTCTGAACATTGCGCAAGCCTACGTGATCTCTTGGCGCATCTCCTTGCAGAACCTGTTCGACTCTCACCAAATCTACTGGATTTCCCGAATTGAAAATCCGAATGACGACTTGCTCGCCTATTCTCCTTGCGTCGATCCGCACTTCCCCGCCTCCCGGCAAATTGGATATGCCATGCTCGAGAGAGTTCTCGACAAGAGGCTGCAAGAGAAGAGGAATCACGGCTGCGTCTTTGGCCCGAGGTTCCAGATCGATATGATACCGTACACGATCGCGATAACGGAACGATTGGATCAGCAAGTAATTTTCCAAGTGGCCGAACTCTTTTTCGACCGTCGTCCACTCTTGCCCGGCGTTCAGGGTAAATCGGAAAAACTTCCCGAGCGCGGCGACGAGCTTGCTGATCGGCTCTGCTTGATGCTTCTTAGACATCCAATAGATCGTGTCGAGCGTGTTGTACAGAAAATGCGGATGAATTTGCATTTGTAGCGTCTGAAGCAGCGCCTCGCGCTTTTCTTTTTCTTTGCGTTCGTTTTCCTGCATAAGCTGCTGGATACGGTCCATCAATCGGTTGAAGTTCCTTTGGAGAATGCCGATTTCATGAACGGATCCTTGTATCTCTCGTACGTGCAAGTGGTCGATAGACGTATAAGACATCAATCGGGCAAGCTGTATGACGGGTTTGGACACCGCATTGGCCATTAGAATAGAAATCACGACGAAAATAACCGTACCCAGCATCGCCATAATCAACAAATACTGGAGGATTTTCTGGTTAGCTCCGAGAAGCTCGTCCATGGGGACGACGGCCGTCATCTTCCACCCGCTAATGTCCGAAGTCGCGTAGGACAGCAACCACTTTCCCTCCAGTTTCACGGTACCGCTTCCCTGCGCAGGCAAGGATTTGACCGCGTTACTGATCGCTACATTCTGCAGTAGCGCGGCCTCTTGCCGATAGACGACTTCGCCTTCGGAATCCGTGACGAGCAGCGCCCCGGTCGAGCCGATCCGCACGTTTGCGAGCGAATCCGCCAAGAAGCGGTCATTCAGCTGTACTAGCAAGTGCCCTCTCAGTTCGGAGAAGTTACTATCGATGAGCTTGCGTACCGCGACCACCGAGTCTCGAACCGAAGTCTCGAATCCCACGGGTTGCCGGAATGCGGAACGGCTTTCGCTGAACCAATGCATCTTGAGCGGTTTGTTGTCCACGGTTGCGATGATATCGCGGTAATTCTCTTCATTCATTTGTTTAGCCCATTGATACGTGTTGTCGGTAGACAGAACGATTTTATCCGGCGTGACGAAATAGACAGCCCGGATATGATCCAACCGGCCGCGAAACAAGTCGAAGAAAACCGTTTGTTGAAACTTACGGTTGGCTTCCTGCAGCTGATAAGGCGTATTCAGCGGAGAATCTAGAAAATCAAGATGCCGCTGATAGAGCAGCGACCAGGTAAGGCGATCGATTTCCGTTAAGTTGGCATCTAACGCTTTGCCGGTTTGCTGAACGGTTTGGGCAAGGAACTGGCTGACCTGGTTCTGGAAGATTTGATTTTCCTTCTTGTAGGTGACGAAGGTAATGACCACCATCGGAAAAATCATGAGCAGTAGGAAGATGGTTAAAAGCAAGGTTCGAATGGATATCGGTTTGGAGTATGAGAGCATGACGTTCGTATGTCCTCCTTCGGCAGGTCAAGAACGCATTCGAGCAATCGCTTACAATTTGTACATTCCAAATCTTATGTCCGAATCCAACTTCTGTCAATCGCCATGGTATAATACCTTCCGCTAAGTTGTTTGTGCCTGTACCTCCTGATATCATGAAAATATATCTATATCGGGAGGGAACGACTTGGAAGAATTCGCAGAATATTTGTCGCGTATTGATAATCCGCAAAATCGGGCTAGAACGGAAGAAGTTTTGAGTTGGGTTTCCGGAAAATTTCCAAGCCTAATACCGAAAATGGCATGGAATCAGCCCATGTATACCGATCACGGCACATTTATAATAGGCTTTAGCGTATCCAAGCATCATTTGGCCGTTGCCCCTGAAAGGGCAGGCATGATCCATTTTGCCGATGAAATCGCGCTTTCCGGTTATGACCATAGCAAAGAATTGATTCGGATACGGTGGGACAGTCCGGTCGATTATTCATTGCTTGAGAAAATGATCGAGTTCAACGTTTGGGATAAGGCGGAATGTTCAACTTTTTGGCGCAAATAAAAAATGGATTGGGGAATTGAAAAAGAGCCCAGTATGGCGGGCTCTTCAGGTCCGACTATGATGCATTACGTCAAATATTTTCCCGTGATTGACTGCTCCGCTTGAAGAATCTGCGTAGGCGTTCCCTCGAATACCACCTGGCCGCCCTTGCTGCCTCCGTCGGGTCCCATATCGATAATCCAATCCGCCTGGCCGATCACCTCAAGGTTGTGCTCGATGACGATCACCGTATTGCCGGCGTCCACGAGGCGGTTCATGATCTCCAGAAGATGACCGATATCCGACATATGCAAGCCTGTCGTCGGCTCGTCCATCACATAGATGCTACCCTTCTTATGAAGCTCGCTTGCCAGCTTGATGCGCTGGCATTCCCCGCCCGAGAGCGTACTAAGCGGCTGACCGAGCGTAATATAGTTCAACCCCACGTCGCTCATCGCTTGGAGCTTGCGAACAACCTCTTTTAACTCGAAAAAATCCAATGCCTGCTCTACGGTCATCTCCAGCACATCCGCAATCGACTTGCCGTTCAGCTTGTACGCGAGCACCTCTTCCTTAAACCGTCTGCCCCCGCATACTTCGCACGGCAGATTCACGCTGTCTAAGAACGAAAGATCAATAGATATAACGCCTTGCCCTTGGCAGTTCTCGCAAGCTCCCTTAGAGTTGAAGCTAAATAAGCCCTGATTAACTTTGTTCGCGGATGCAAACGCTTTGCGCACGTCATCCATAATACCCGTATAGGTCGCGGGATTCGAGCGCGTAGACACGCCTACCGCCGATTGGTCGATGACGATCGCGTCCGAATGCTTGCCGAGGAATACATCGTTAATCAACGTACTTTTGCCCGAGCCTGCGACACCCGTAACGACCGTTAGCACGCCCGTCGGAATATCTACGCTAACGTTCCGTATATTGTGCAATGAGGCATCCTTGATCGATAATTTACCTAACGGCTGCCTGCAATCTTGCTTCAAGTGGATCGGTCGTTTCATATGAGTGCCTGTCAGCGTGCCCGCCTCCAGTAAGCCTTGGTAGCTTCCTTCATAGACGATGTTACCGCCGCGGCTGCCGGCGTGAGGCCCTACGTCGACGATATGATCCGCTACCTTGATCACATCGGGATCATGCTCGACGACGATTACGGTATTCCCCTTATCGCGTAATTTCCGAAGCAATCCGACTAATCGATGAACATCGCGAGGGTGCAAGCCGATGCTCGGCTCATCGAATATGTATGTAACGTCTACCAGACTGCCGCTCAGGTGCTTCACCATCTTCACGCGCTGCGATTCGCCGCCGGACAAAGTATCCGTCTCTCGGTCCAGCGTCAAGTAGTCAAGTCCGATATCCACCAGATGCTGCAACCGCTCCGTCAACGTCCTGACGATCGACGCGGCGACCGGATCTTCGATCTCCCGAACGACGCGGATGAGTTGTCCGACCTCCATCGCCGACATCTCCGCGATGTTGAGTCCATTGATCCTGCAGCCGAGCGCGGCCTGACTGAGTCTCGCGCCGCGGCAGCTGGAGCAAGGTCCCTCGGTGATGAACGGCATAACGGTTTTCTGCGTGCGTTCGGACTTCGTCTTCACATCCTGCTTAATGTATTTGTTCGTGAACTTCTCAATAATACCTTCGACCGTAATGTTCATAGCCTTCCCCGCGAAATCCATCTCTACTTTCCTTGCCTTGGCATACAGCAGCTGCTCCGATTCCTCATCCGTATAATCGCTCAGCTTCTTGTCGAGATCGTAGGTTCCCGATTGCACCGTCATGTTCCATTCCCAGCCGTTGACGGCATAGTCCGGCAACAGAATTGCCCCTTCATTCAACGACTTTGACAAGTCCAATGCCTTGCCCATATCGACGCCAAGTCTGCGACCGATCCCGTTGCATTCTGGGCACATGCCTTGCGGATCGTTAAACGAGAATAAGTTAACCGGCCCGACAAAGGGCATTCCTGCTCGGGAGAAAAGAAGACGCAGTATGGGAGAAATATCGGTAATCGTACCCATCGTGGAATGGGATCCGCCTCCTAGACGCTTCTGATCCACGATAACGGCCATGCTGAGATTCTCGATCGCGTCCGTATCCGGCTGCGGAACGCGTGGAAGGAAAGTTCGCACGAACATGCTGAAGTTCTCGTTCAGCAATCGCGTTGATTCCGCCGCAATCGTGTCGAAGACGATCGATGACTTACCGGAACCGGATACCCCGGTAAAGATCGTGATCTTCCGTTTGGGAATGCGCAAAGATACGTTCTTGAGATTATTTTCCCTCGCGCCCGAGATTACGATATACTCCTGATTATTTTCGCTCATACCTGACATCCTTCCGATACCATAATATCTACCGAAATGCGTTTATTGCGCCAGCAACTTATCGAGTTCGGCGGCCATGGCGCTCCAGCCATACTTAGCGCCTCCGAGCGCTTGATTATTAGAGATCCCGGATTGTTCAAGATGAAGGTTAACCTTTCCGTCTCCTAAATCCTGCAGCGTCCAAACGACCGTGTGCTTCTCTCCCCCGCTGCCCCAAGTATAGGACAACCGGTTTGGTTCTTCCACGATAAGCACTTCTCCTTCAACGATTCCATCCCAATATTCGGTCGGCTTCTGGCGAAATTGAAAACGGTATCCTATGACGGGTTTAAAATCGTTTTCCATGGTCCACTTGGCAAGCTTGTCGGAATCGGTTATTGCGGACCAAAGCTTCTCGATGGATGTCGTATACTGAAAATCCAGGTTTAAAGTCAAGCTCATTCTACTTCCTCCTCCTATCGTTAAACTTGCTAGATTAATGGATTCGCCATTTCCTCCGCGAACAGGATAAGCACGGCGGCAGCGAGCACGAAAGTGACCAAAGCCGGTACCGCTTTAGCGGCGGGCTCTTTGACCCGGAAATGCGAAAGGGCCGCGAACACCATCATAACGCCGAGCCCAATGCCAGCCCATGCGGCGATCCCCGGGTACCAGTACCCGATAACGAGCCCGGCGCAGCAGATCAATTGGACGATTCCGGTGACGACTCGGAACCACTGAGGTAGTCGGATGCTCTCGAACAGATCCACCTGAATTTTCGCCCCGGCGATTTTACTTACGGCCTGAAAGGTCATCCACAAGAGCAACCAACTTTGAATCACGATCGAAACGATATGCATTACATTCACCTCTGGTTTAATGGTAAGGAGGGCTCACTCTTCCTCCTCTAACAACTGGTTCAAACGAAACATATTCGTACTCCAGAACTTGCTGTAGAAAGCCACCCAATCTTGAATTTCCCTGAGCGGGGCGGCATTTAACCTGAATAGCGTTTCTCTGCCGACTTTCCGGTCGAGTACCATTCCAGCCTTTTTAAGAATGGTCAAATGCTTGGATACCGCCGTACGGCCCATTTGAAACTGTGCCGTTAATTCATGAAGCGGTAACTCCTTCGCCTCTGATAGCAATCGAATCAATTGACGTCTAGTGGGATCCGCAATCGCGTCGAACACATCCCTCAACTGTTCGTTCTCGTTCACAACACCCTCTCCTAAATATTACAAACTCATAATTGGACACCATTTAGTGACGCTTTGATTATATGCCACCATTTGGTGTCGTGTCAACGGCGTCGTTATGGCGTTTCGAATTCATTTTCGCTTTGATAAACAAAAAAAGGCATTTTCTCTCTCCTATAACTAAAGTAAAATCCCCGTATATCGTCGATATACGGGGATTTCACTTGCAACATTCTATTATTTTTGTGCAGCCGGTTGATATTCTCCGGGTATCATACCCGTTGAAATCGCAATGCGATTCCAACAATTAATCGCATTAATCGCCATGATCAAATCGACGAATTGGGCTTCGTCGAAATGTTTGCGGACATGCTCGTATAATTCCTGCGGCACGCCGGCTTCCGAAATTTTGGTCACGGCTTCCGTTAATGCCAATGCTGCCCGCTCGGCTTCGGTGTAGAACGGAGCTTCACGCCATGCATTAAGCAAATACAATCGCTGCTCCGACTCCCCCGCCGCACGCGCATCTTTCGTATGCATGTCCATGCAGAAGGCGCAGCCGTTGATTTGCGATGCACGGATTTTAATTAACTCCCACAGCGAGTGCTCAAGACCGCTCTTCTTTACGTAGCCTTCCAATTTTAATAGCGTTTGTAAAGATTCCGGTTGGACTTTCATATAATTCAATCTCAATTCCATGTTCAATACACTCCTTCATTATTTGGTGAATCGCGATTTTCTAACAGAGTATCCCCTGCCGTACATGACATGATTCGCAACCTTAACGTCGACAACTATAATCGGCGATTAACCTTGTCTACAATATAAAACTTTAAGAGAAGTATGTCAACCCGTCAAATCATTTACCTAGTAATACCTAAATCACCCTATTTGACAAGGGTTTTAAATCCACCTAAGATGATTTATAACAATCGTTATCCGGAAAGCAGGTGTTTGCATGCAGTATAGTATCGGCGTTGAATATGGACTTCATTGCTTAGTCTATTTAATTGATATTCCTATCGACTCTACTATCGGTATTAAAGAACTCTCCGCTTTCCAAGGTGTTTCGGAGACCTATCTTTCGAAGATTTTCGGTAAATTAGCGAAAGCGGGCATTGTCATTTCTGTTCCTGGCGTTAAAGGAGGCTACAAATTAGCCAAGTCGCCCGCGGACATTTCTTTTTGGGACGTAGTCGAAGCGGTTGAAGGCGTTACCCCCATTTTTCAATGTAAGAATATCAAAAATAATAGCTATTTATGCCGAGACGAAGAATATGCGGCGTGCACGCGAGCAACTCCTTGCTTGATTAACTTAACGATGCTCGAAGCCGAAGAAAGCATGCGCAATACACTGCGTAGCAAGACGCTTACTTGGTTGAACGAAGAGCTTGATCGCGTATTAACCCCTCAATCGCGCAAAGATACGCGTGAATATTTTGCCAATAGCAACCATGCTTAATCGCGTCCTTGCTCCGCGAATTTATGTTATATCAAAGAAGAAGGGTGATTTTCCGTTTCTCTACGTCCTCTCTTACTGTTCGGCGAAGATGAAGAGCTATTCGTTTAAGTAGGTCGTCATAGTAAGAAGCACAGCTTCCACAACGCTTGTTGCGGAAGCTGTGCTTTGATTTTTGCTTGATATCTTAAATTTTCACCAAAAGAAGCTTATGGTTACCAAGCGGTTGCGCCACCGTCGACTGCGTAGTTAGTGCCGGTGATGTAAGACGCCCTGTCGGAAGCGAGGAAGACCGCAAGCTCAACGAGTTCTTCGGGTTGACCGAAGCGCTTAAGAAGCGTCTTTTTAGTTACCGCATCCCTCGCCGCTTGGTTGTCACCGAGATCGCGGTCGCTAGCCGGGGTCAGGAAAGGCCCGGGGCTTATCGACACTGCTCGGATCCCGTGCTGTGCGCCTTCAAGCGCTAGTTGTCGCGTCATCGCGATAACGCCGGCTTTCGCTGCGCTGTGCCCGACCATCGGGGGAGTTTCTCCGGCGATCATCCCGGAAATGGACGCGACGTTAATGATGACGCCGCCGCCGCGCTGGACCAAATGCGGCCAAGCGAACTTCGATACGAAAAAAGGAATGTCGAGCTCGCCGGCGATGGTCGTCCGCCAGTCTTCGATAGAGAAATCGGGCATCGGACCGAAGCGTTGTATGGCGGCGTTGTTATAGACTACGTCGATTCCGCCATAGGCTGCTACCGCATCCTCAACTAACTTTCGCGCCTGTTCGGGGTCGGTGAGATCGACCGGCGCGATTCCGGTCATCTCACCGCCCGCGCGACGCAATAGTTCAACCGTCTCGTTGTTGGTATTTACATTAATATCGGATCCGATGACCTTCGCGCCTTCTCGCGCAAAGGCCAGTGCCGCGACGCGACCCAGACCTCCACCGGTGCCGGTAATCAACACAACTTTATTGTCGAGTATTCCCATCATGTCTCCTCCTAGTCTTGTTCTTTGCGCTACGTTAATCTTGACGTTTGGTATTCAAATCATTCATTGGACTATTTATGGGTCAGTCCCCTGATTTTGCGAATTCTTCCCGAACTCGCGGTGCGACTTCGGTTCCCAACAGCTCAATAGCTCTCATGACTTCCTCATGGGGCATTGTGCCAACAGGTAAATGAAGGATAAATCGAGAGAAACCTAATTCCTTGCGCATATGAATTATTTTGTTGGCTACCGTTTCTGGATCGCCAACGTAGAGTCCGCCTTCCAAGCTACGTTCGGAATCGAAGTATGACCGGCTATAATTGCCCCTTCCGCGCTCTTTGCCGAATAAATTAAACGAGGCCTGAGTGGGAGGGAAATATTGCTCGACCGCAAGCTCGGTAGTATCAGCAACGTAACCGAGAGAGTGAACGGCTACTCGTAATTTCGATGCATCATGTCCTGCTCGAGTTGCTGCGTTCTTATAGAGTTGTACGATTGGAGCAAATCGAATGGGGCTCCCGCCAATGATCGCCAATACAAGCGGCAATCCAAGTACGCCTGCGCGTATGGCCGATTCCGGATTACCTCCGCTTCCAATCCACACGGGTAAAGGGTTCTGAACCGGACGCGGATATATTCCCAAATCCGTAAAAGCCGGACGATGTCCTCCTTTCCATGTGACCTTCTCGGACTCCCTTAGCTTTAATAATAACTCCAGTTTCTCCTCGAATAGCTCGTCATAGTCCTCCAGATTATATCCGAACAAGGGAAAAGCATCGACCATAGAACCGCGCCCCGCGATGATCTCGGCTCGTCCATTCGAGATCCCGTCAAGCGTAGCGAATTGCTGAAACAAACGTACGGGATCAACGGCAGAGAGCACGGTAACCGAACTGGTTAAGCGTATCCTTTGAGTCCTGGAAGCCGCTGCAGCCAAAATAACGGCAGTAGCGGAATCCCCGAATTCCTTACGATGATGCTCGCCGACTCCGAAAATATCCAACCCAACCTGATCGGCAAGCACGATTTCTTCGACAACCTGGCGTAATCGCTCGGCATGACTTATCGTCTTCCCCGTACGAACATCCGGAGTCGTTTCAACAAACGTATCTATTCCAATTTCCATTTTTATATCCTCCTCTTATTTTATCCTATAATTATTTATTCTAATAATAATCTAAATATAAATAGTTGTCTGTTTTTTGTCAACACGTGAAGAGCCGAAATGGATCGCGAGTAAAAATCCTCCAAAAAAATAAGCAGGTTGCCAATGGCAACCTGCTTTTCGAGAATCTCTGTCTTGGTGTACAACCTAAACCTGATCCGTTTGCGAATGTTTTTTATTCGAAGGCGCAAACCAACCGAGAAGAGCTATCGCAACCAACACGGCATAGAAGATAAGAGTCCAGACCGTACTATGCGGAAAATCATGATCTAACACATGAATATCATCGTGAGCCAGTGTTATTACGGCGAGCTTCACGCCTACCCATGCCACGATTGCATAAGCCGTGGTCTCGAGTGCTGGACGATCGGCAAGCAGCTTAACAAACCATGCCGCCGCGAATTTGATCAGGATGAGTCCCGCTATTCCGCCAAGCACGACAATGATAAATTTTCCTCCGTCCATACCGCCGAAATCGGCAAGAGGCGAATCCGGGAGACCAAGCGCTAGAGCTACGGCAGCAAGGATGGAATCGATCGCAAAAGCGAGATCCGCTAGAGCGATTTTCCCCACGGTTGGCCAGAACCTTTTACCCGCTGAATCTTTCTTAAGATCTTCCCGAATGTTTTCGTTTTCCTTGCCAAAACGCGCTTTGATGAGATGCTTTAACCCGAGGTATAGAAGATATGCAGCCCCGATCGCCTGTATTTGCCAAACGTTCGCAATAAACGATATCGCGAAGAGCGCGCCGAAGCGGAATACAAATGCCATAATGATCCCATAGTTGATCGCTTTCTTCTTCTGATCCTCCGGTAAATGCTTTGCGATAACAGCCAATACGAGCGCATTGTCAGCCGATAGTAAACCTTCCAAAGCGATAAGAATTAATAGTGCCCAAGCATACTCCAACCACAATGAATCCAACTTGCACTCTCCCCTTTATATCCATGATTAGTATAATGAGCCGACAAGTCTGATTTAGATCATATTGAAGTGTCCGCAATAGGTATACGGAATAAGTCGCCGATGGAGTTCATTTTTTCATCATTTTCTTTTCACTTCCTAATAAATAGAGTAATCCACTTCATCTCCATCAGGCGTAACTAACTGGATAATAATAGCCTCATCGTCGTTATTAAGCTTCATGTTCAATTTATTCACGGTAATCGCTTGTACACCTGTTCGTTGCGGTCTGGCTACAACAACTACTTGATTGTCCTTTGACGTGACGCGTACGATCTTAGCTTGTATGACAACGACTACTATCTCGTTTACTCACTCCTCCTGACTTGCTCCTTTTTCCTCAACATTAAGGTCGCTTAGTCCTAAATTGTGCAAGAAATCATACATGTTAGACAACCCTACCGCAGAAGTTGCAAAAATCCTGTGCTGGGCATAGAACAATCTTAAAGGTATGTATGACCAACGCCCAGCTGAATAAGTGCTATGCCACTGCTCCCTATATAGTGGCCTTTGCCACTGCGGTTCGCTCAAGATAAGCCTAAACGGAAGTTGATTGCCTGTACGCATAACATCTTTTATCGGATTCGTCTTTGACGGAAATGGACGTTGAAAAAAAGGAATTTGAATATCTGTAGGCGTCGGTGGCTCCAAATTTTCTAAGCGTTTCATTAGATCATGTGGCTGGGTTGGCTGTGCCACAGCAACAATGTCATCGAGCCCTCCAAAAGGTATGAGTATATTTGTCAGCAATACAATGATAATCACGCTTTGAATGTATCTCATATTAGTCAAATTCAACCTCCTAGCGTTTTCCTTTAACATCCCCGCAGAGATACTTAATATTCGATAAGGGCCTACGATTTGCAGTTCTAGAATCGACCTAAGCGTAGAATTCCTTGAAAAGGGCATCGTAAACATATTCCTCTTTCTCTCTAGGACTAGAGAATAATCCCAAGCAATTGTTCAATCATTGCGCGAAGTTTCATCACAAACAATATTATACACTTTACATTTATTGTCCAAGTGTATAATATAGACACATAGACATTTTTTAATTAATGTCTAAATTCTTTATAAGGGAGACCAATCAGTATGACAACAGAACAAACACCTTTACATTCGGGATTTGGACCGCATACGACTGCTCAAGAAGCGCTTGCTGGCCGCGACCTTCGAGGAAAGATTGCCATAGTTACAGGCGGCCACGGAGGCATTGGACTTGAAACGACACGAATTCTTTCCAATGCGGGAGCCACCGTTATCGTCGGTGCTCGCGACGTCAAGAAGGCACAAGACAATCTCTCGGCCATTCGCAACGTCGAAGTCATCCACCTCGACCTCGCCGATCCCAGATCCATCGATCAATTCGCCGTTGAATTTATGAAATCCAATCGGGCGCTGGATATTCTTATCAATAACGCAGGCGTCGCAAACCCTCCAACGATTAAAGACGCTCGCGGATTTGATACCCAATTCGCTACGAATCATTTAGGGCATTTTCAACTGACGGTTAGGCTATGGGATGCGTTGATCAAATCCGGAAATTCCCGCGTAATCACCCTCTCATCAATCGCGCACATGGTGGGTCCGATCGATTTCGGTGATCTGAATTTTACCAAGAGACCCTACAACAAGGATATTGCCTACGGTGAATCGAAGACCGCATGCTCTCTCTTCGCGGTCGAACTCGATAAACGGGGCAAAGAGCACGGAATTCGCGCGTTTGCCGTCAATCCGGGCGCTATTCTTACCGGTTTGACTCGTCATCTGACCGATGAAGAATTAGCCGCTTGGGGCGTTCGCCGGGGAGATAACGGTAACTTCATAGCTCCCGAAGGCTTCAAAACCATCGAGCAAGGTGCTGCCACATCCGTTTGGTGCGCGGTGAGTCCGTCGCTTGAGGGGAAAGGCGGAGTATACTGCGAGGACTGTGACATTGCTGCTATCGCTCCCGCGGATAGCACGCTTCTCAGCGGTGTTCGACCATGGGCTATCGATCAATCCGCTGCTGAAACGCTTTGGAATGCTAGCGAAGATCTATTGCAAATGGCTCATGGTGCTATTCCAGTACTCGCAAAATAAAACACAGTACCGGCCTATAGAAAAGTCCGTTGCAACCACCTCTTTCGGTGATTTGCAACGGACTATTTATTAGTTTATTTTACTGAGGCAGGCTCCTACGTTTACGTTCTCCTCTTGCATCTAAATCCATCTCATGAAAGATTTATTGACCACCTTCACATGGTTAGCTTCTGCCCAATTAACGATATCCGCAATGCCTCTATCCTCATTTTGCGAAAACCGGAAACACATATGAACGGGGACAATTTTTTTCCCATTTGGTAATAATCCAATAACGGGCCTGAAATAACCCATATGTTTTATTGCTTTTATTTCCTTTGCTTGAATTGTACGTCCGTTTAATAAGATTTCTCCACTGTACAGGTGTATTTCAGTTGGTTTCTTTAATGCTCGGAACAACGCCAATATAGCTATAAGAACACATACAAGAGACACTGTCACCGCAGCGGATATTCGAATTAAATTCGCTTTTTCAGTTAATACTATAATTAAATTTGGTATTGAACCCAAAGCTATCATTGACATGCTAATAATGGTTCTAATTCCAGAAGGATTCCTAATGGAATGCTTTATTACGCTCAATTTCACACTCCCTTTAACCTACTCATTCGGTTGCCATACTTTGAGTTTATTCCCATCGGGGTCGCAAAAATCGAATTCTCTAAACCAACTATGTTCGATTACTTGTCCAATACGAATCCCTAATTTACTGAGGTGTCCATATATTCCATCAATATCTGAAGTTCGAAAACAAACAACTGGCATATCATAGCTCTCTCCATTATCCAGCCACTCGTTTGTTCGAAAAGTTAACACCTGTTCATCTAGTCGCTCACGCAAAAAAACTTCTTGTTTGCCTACGAGTAAATATCCTTCGCCATGCTCCATTCCGAGATGTTCGACATACCATTCTTCGGACTTCTTTCGACTTGAAACGGGGATGTAGATCGGTAACACGGCATCCTTTTTCCTTTAACGCTTCATGGAGCGCGGGTACATCGTTGCACTTGAAATTGAATAGCGGTTGGTTGAACACGGGAATCAGACTCTTCGTTTCCGCCAAACTCAATAATGCCGCTTGATCGGGATGAGGATCGCAAAATAACGTTGCCCCTCTTTGCCCATCTCCCCAATCCTCGATCCCCCGGCAAACGAGTCCCAGTATGTCTGAATAAAATGAAATCGACTTCTCCAAATGGCTTACTTGAATAAATAATGAACCAATACGCTCAATTGGCATCTCTTTAACCTCCGTAATGTGCAAGACTGAATAGATGATTCTTTACCTTTTCTACTTCTGCTGGCGTTCGATGAGAATGGACAACTTCTCCTGAAATTCACTCGATGTTCCAGACACCTTGATCATCCCTTCGATTATTTATTCCTTCGACCTAAGTAACGAAAATAAATAGCAAAACCAAACAGTCCATTGCTAATTAATTAGAAACGATTCTAAACAAGTTGCCGTCTGGATCTCTGAATGTAAAATGCAATTGTGCGTCAACGGTTAGAAGCTGTGTAAGATGAACGTCTACCTTGGCTAAACCGATGTATGCGTGATAAATGGCACCCGGATCGCGTCTACGAAATGCATCGACAAGCGCATCAAAATCTTTGGGAGATGATCCGTCTTTATTCATTACAATGAAGGGTTCATCTGCGGGTGTTAAATGAGACATAAGCTTGAGCTTCAGGCGGGCGCGTCCCAGAGTTACTCGTATCGTGTCCTCCTTCATTCGCACGTATTCTGCTGTCTCTTTTGCCGTAAAATCAAATACGGCCATCAGTAATAAAATAACGGCCATTTTGGGCGGTAGCCTTTCCGCGAGCTGCTCCAACAACTCCCGACTCGACAATAGCGGATCAGGAGCTGTCTCTTCGTCATTTTGATTAAAGGGAACGGTTCGGATTTTTTGTTTTCTTTGAATATCTATCCATGCATTTTTCGCAACGCGATACAGAAAAGCTCTTGTTATACGCATCTCAGGGTTATTTCGAATCGCCTCGACGAGTTTAAGCAATGTCTCTTGCGTTAAATCTTCCGCATCCCAGCGGTTACCTGTAATCCGCATGCAATATTGATATATGATAGGTTTCCAGTTCATTCTTATAAGTTCTTTGTTCCGATGTTATTTACCTTTAATGCGAAAATCTACAATTAATGAGTTTCTTAATATTGGTGCCTTACCCGCCTAACTTGTCGATCTGTCCCGTCAGACTCGTAATGTCAGTCAGCGTCTGGATAATTTGAGAATCTTTTATCGCCTGTACAGCCGGGATGTTGTCCAGCAAGCTGTTCAAAACTTGGTCGATCTCCTGTCGCAGCGTAGCGTTGTAGCTCTGCAGCTTGGCATGAACATCCGCAGCGATATCCGGTGCCTCTAGCCCATTGAAATCCGCCACCCGCTGTTTCATGGCTTCCATCTCCGCGACCAGCTTTTCCTTCACCTCAAGATCGTTCGCTGTCTGCTGCGCCATGTCCGGCAACTTCCGGGCAAATTCGGCAGTCCGATCCACATACGTTGCCGCTTCGCTAGTATAGTTCACCGTTCGGTCGATTTGCTCCACCACCGAACAACCCGTCACAATCGTAACGGCCACAAGAAGTAATGCTAGCTTTATTTTCATATCGTCTTCAACCCCCATTCGTTTACTATTCATACTCCCCTTTCCCCATTAGCGTTTCACAAATTCGTATTCCAATAAGCTCGAACACTCCTGTTCTGTTAGACGAAAAATCAATAAAGGAGCTGCCTCGGTAAGCAGCTCCTCCACTTTAGATTCCCGTTCGCGTAATCGGATAATAAAAAATAGAATCTACTCAGCGAACTTAGCATGAACCACAAACATATTACCGTCAGGATCAAAAAAGTCAAAATCCATTCCTAGAATTTCACCTTCTACTTCCCCTCGGTCTTCTCTGATCTCTCCAATTCGCACCCCTTTATTCTGCAAATCAATTAGCAACTTCCGAATATTTACTGCTGCAAAACCGATAACGACACCTAGCTTTTCCTGGTGCAATTCCGTTTCGCACAGAAATATGGACGGACCAGAAGGAAGGGCAAGAATAGTCATTTTATTATCCGGTCTCTTCCAATGTACCTGGAATCCCAGATTGTTTATGTACCATTCGCTAGATTCCTCAAGATTTTTAACTGGAATCTGTAGATATGAAACACTTTCAATATTAGTCTCAACCAAATTGCCTCATTCCTTTCTATATGTTACTCAACTATCGTAATTACGTTTCCATCTGGATCGGAAACGTGAAAATATTTGCCACAGGGTACATTGTCAAAGCGATTAGTCACGTTTTCTCCTTTTTCCAACAATTGCTTATAAAACGCATCCGCGTCATCGGTTCGTAGTTCAAAAATCGGTGCAGGCTTGCCGTTACGCATAAAATGAAACGGTGTCGGTTCTAGCTCCTCGTGCATCAGCACGCTTGGTCCATTTTCTCCGAGTTGAATCATCGCATTCGCGCCTTGATCAAATTGAGTTGGCTCTCTGAGCAAAATAACACCTAAATTTTTGACGTACCATTCCGCCGAAGCTTTCACATTGCGAACCGGGAGATTAATGCAAGCAAGCCCCGTAATTCTTTCCATCGCTTTGGTTACGAACTTCAATTTTTCGGCCAATTCTACCAACTCCTTTGGTCTTCGTCAGATAGATATTCGATAAATACCTACATTTACCTTTTAACTCAGATAACTCATGTTTTTATAATCATAACCAAAAGAATGGTTTGGGAGAGCTGCTTGTATACTGGGCACGCTCCAGTTCTTCGGCAATGATGCGGATACCCTCTTCGATTTCTTGCTCATCGGTCCTAATGATGCTAAGGCGCAGCAAGTTAAGCTTAGGAAAAGTGGAGAGGAAATGCTTATCGGTTGCCAGTACATCAACACCGCGATTCTCCAATCGCTTGACCAAATCTTCTGTATGAATGGAGTCCGGAAGACGTATTGAAGCGAAGATTCCCCCGGCTCTTTGCGTGGTATAAAAGCAATCTTTGGGCAATAATCGCTGAGCCGTTTCTCTTAGATGTTTCATTCGACAATCATATACGGATTTCATTCGCTTCGCATGATGAGAATACATCCCGGACTTCATATAAATCTCAAGCACGCCTTGAGAGAGCACAGACGTACTTAGATCCGCCGCTTGTTTATGCCGTTGGAGCAAAGGAATAAACGAAGTCGGAACCGTGGCCGCGGCAATCCTTAATCCGGGCAGCATCACTTTGGAAAAACTTCTGAGATAAATGACATGACTGGCTCCATTATAGGCGTGAATAGGATCTGCTTTACTGTATGTTTCCAAATCGGCAAGATAATCATCTTCAACGATGTAAACGTCATTGGCTTTAGCGAGTTCGGCAAGCCGCTGCTTCTCTTCCGGTGTATAAGAAGTACCTAAGGGATTATGGAAACGCGGAATGGTATAAAAAAACTTGATCATATTACTTTGAAAATAGCGCTCCAAAGTCACCCAATCGATCCCGTCCGGAGTTCTTTCGATACCGATTACGGTATTTCTTTGCGTCTTAAGCGCTTCCAGCATGCCCCAATACGTTGGTTGCTCGACCAAAATGTTGGTTTTTCCGTTTGGAAAAGGCATCCCGGATAGAAGATGAAGTGCTTGCTGGGCGCCGGAAAATATAAAAACTTGCTGAGCCGAAGGAAAAACCTGTTGCTGCTGAAAAAGCTTCACGATCTCCTGTCGAAGAGAAAGCAAACCTTGCGGATCGGGATATGTAAAGATAGATGCCTCAAATAACTCCATCGCTTTGTTCAAGCACTGCCGGAAGTCTGCTTGCGGCATGGATGCGGGATCGGGAGCCGCAGATGCAAAATCGATTCGTTTGGTTTGCAGCAACGGAAGAAGCGCTTCTTCGGCCACGACAAAGTAACCGCTTTTCGGGCGCGAATAAATGAGATGTTGCATCTCGAGTTCCTGATATACACGAATGATCGTATTGAGGCTACAATTGAATCTTTGGCTCTGCATACGGATGGATGCCAGCTTCTGACCGGGTTTGACGAAACCGTTGGTGATGTCCGTGCGAATGATTTGTTGAATGGTTTCTTGTTTCGTTATCATAACAATTTGTCCCCGTCTAAAAGAATTGATTTGCTATTCTGTATCCATACAGATGGATTTATGGTCTATATTCATGATAGTTTGTAACCATTATAATACAAAACATCAAGCGAATGCGTATCATATGATTATTTTGGAGTGATTGAATTGAACAAAACGACTAGCGGCTGGATTAATGGCTTCCTCGGAGTTCTCATCTTCAGCGGATCGCTACCCGCAACGCGAGTGGCTGTGGTGGATTTTGATCCCTTGTTCCTCACCGTATGCCGCGCCGCAATTGCTGGCGTGATTGCGGGAGCGCTTCTCTTGGTCTTCCGACAACAACGTCCTATCCGAAGCGACATCGTTCCGCTATTGATGGTAGCACTCGGCGTAGTCGTCGGTTTCCCGCTGCTTACTGCCTTGGCGCTTCAGTATGTCACATCTGCGCATGCCATTCTCTTCGTTGGACTACTGCCGCTTGCGACGGCGATCTTCGGGGTACTGCGCGGCGGCGAACGCCCGCGACCAGCCTTTTGGATCTTCTCTACGTTAGGTAGCTCCATTGTAGTAGGATTTGCCCTTACTCAAGGGCTTGCATCTTCGCCGGTCGGCGATGCGTTCATGCTGGCTGCTATCATCGCGTGCGGTTACGGTTATGCGGAAGGGGCCAGGCTCTCTCGGAGGCTTGGAGGCTGGCAAGTGATCTCCTGGGCGCTCGTTCTGTCGCTTCCCTTTATGTTGCTGCTTTCCATTATTTACATGCCTGTCACGTGGACGGGTATCGGCCATCCCGCTCTCTTCAGCCTTGCTTACGTTTCCCTGTTCAGCATGCTCATCGGCTTTGTTTTCTGGTATCGCGGACTTGCCCAAGGCGGCATCGCGGCGGTTGGACAGTTACAACTTCTCCAGCCTTTCTTCGGTCTGTTGCTAGCGTCTCTCGTCCTGCACGAGTCGATCGGCTGGCCTATCTTTACAGTGAATATCGCCGTCGTACTGTGCGTAGCTCTCGCACGTCGGTTCTCAGCCAATAAATTTTCACCGCCGGCTCCGATAACTCAGAACTATAATAAGTGATTTTGAGGTCCTTTAACTTCTCTTTTTCGGAATATGCTTTATAAACTTACCGTTGTCATCATAGACCATAATACTTAGCCCTTTAATAGCCCCCTTCGTTTCAAATAACAGCTTCATTGCTTCCTCTTTCGATAGCGGAACGTTAATGCGTTTCCCGTTATATCCGAGGTAATACTTCAGCGCGCAACCTCCTTAAACAAACGAAAAGAGTGTCGACGAAAGCCGCACCCTAGAGATAATTTGGTTATTCAATTTATCTATGAAAATTCGACATAAAATGCCATTTCCCTTTCGAAGTAAGAGCTCCTAACAATCGAAAACGCCTAAGCGGAGGATTCCATCATCCGCTTAGGCGTTTATAGGTTCACATCATCACATCATGGTTCAGTTGAAACGTTCCAGTACGACTTTGCCCACCATTCGGCCCGTTTCCAGTAATTCATGAGCCTTACGCAGGTTGGCCGCATGGATTGGAATCAACGTCTCGGCCACGGTAGTCCGAATGACTCCTCCATCTACCAAACGTGCAATCTCATTCAGCAGCTTATGCTGTTCAATCATATCTGCCGTCTGGAACATCGGACGGGTAAACATGAGCTCCCATACGAATGTAACGCTTTTATTTTTCAACAACGTCAAATTCAACAGCTCGTCCGTTTCTACGATCGAACAGATTTTGCCTTGCGGCGCAATCGCGTCGGCCATGTTCTTCCAGTGCTTCTCCGTAGTGTTCAAGCAAAAGATATATTCGACCTCTTTAACGCCGATCGCCTCAAGCTGAGGAACGAAGTCCTCGTAATGATTGATGATATGATCCGCGCCCAAGTCCTTCGCCCAAGCAGCCGATTCCTCGCGGGAAGCAGTACCGATAACCGTAAGTCCGACGTATTTAGCCAGTTGAATCGCGATGGAACCCACTCCGCCCGCAGCGCCAACGATCAATATCTTCTTGTTCTCGTTATCGGTTTTGTTATGCGTGATGCCGAGACGGTCAAACAGCCCTTCCCATGCGGTAATGGACGTTAGCGGCAAGGCGGCGGCCTGCGCAAAATTTAGCGTGGTCGGTTTCATTCCGACAATGCGCTCATCGACGAGATGGAACTCGCTGTTACCGCCCGGTCTAACGATACTTCCGGCATAATATACCGCATCACCTGGTTTAAATAACGTGCAGTCTGGTCCCACCTGCTCCACTACGCCAGCAACGTCCCAGCCAAGAACTTTCGGTGAGCTTTCCGTCTTGCTTTTCGGCGATCGTACTTTAGTGTCGACAGGGTTGACGGAGACCGCGTTCACCTTGACTAGCAAGTCCTTGCCGACAGGTACTGGTTTTGCTATTTCCAAGTCGATCAAACTCTCCGGATGATCTATCGGCAGATATTTGTAAAGACCTACCGCTTTCATTGTTTCATTAGACATCATTATGCCTCCATCATGGTTAGGATTAGGGTTAGAGTTCCAGGAGGTCGCTCTTCTATTAAGTTTAGATCACGGGAACAACAAAATCAAATCATCGAATATCGTTCCGGCACTCATGAGCGGGCTGTCTCGTCCTTGACCATAGAGCGGATATAAAAGTAACCGAGTACCGAGCAGAGCAAGAAGGTGAAGAATGCAATCGCTGCAGCCTGCTCTCGTTCTTGGAAGACGCCGAACACTTGCTCCATGGAAACTCCGAGCATCTGCGGCGCGTTAGGGCCGACAAGGAACGGAGCCGTAAACGAGCCTATGACGCCCATGAATACGAACGTAGCCGCGACTAGGAACGTTTTGTAAGATAACGGGAAGACGATCTGGAAGAAGACGCGCAGCCTACCTGCTCCAACATCCTTCGCGCTCTCCAATACCGAATTCGGTATACCTGCAAGCGCCGAACTGAGAAGCATTGCCGTAAACGGGATATTGAACCACAAATTGGCGATGATAATCCCTTTTTCGTCGAAAATAATCCGAGGCAATGTTATGCCGATCAGCAATAAAAACCGGGATAGCCAGCCATGGTTCCCAAGCAGGTTAATCAGTCCGTATGTTGCGATTACGCCTGGAATGAAGATCGGTATCATATAGGTTTTGCGTATCAAATCGACCAGTCTTCCCGAGCTGAAGCGCATGTAGACGGCAAGAGAGTAACTTACGATGAGCACGATGAGGCAAGACACGACCGTTACCTTTAACGTAAATATGATATTCGAACGCATGGCTTTATCGGTAAATAGAAATTGATAACGGCTTAAATCGAACCCTCCCGCTTCGTTCCTCAAGCTTTCCACGAACGAGAGCGCGATCGGAATCACGACGATAACGAATAGCAATAGAAAAGAGGGGATGACTAGAATCAGTCCCAGCATCCCCATTTTCATAGACTTACTCATTGCGCCGCGACTTCGCTCTGCCAACGCTTGGTGATTTCCTTGTCCAGATCACCAATGTTAAAGCTGCGGAAGCCCTCCGATACGCCTTTGAACGAATCTTGGATCTCTTGAGGCATATTCGACAATTCAATACCCGGGAAGCCATGCATTTTCTCGACGATGACTCCTTGCGCCTCAGGTGACATCACATAATCCAGGAATTGATATACCGCTTCTTTTTTCTCCGACAGCTTAGGCACCATCAGATAGGTTGGGCCGCCGTTAAAGCCTGGCGTGATTTGTTTCATTTTGGTCGTAGCCGGCAATTGGCCTTTGGCTGTTTGTTCAAGCACCATGTCGGACCATGCGGTTATCATGTCCACTTCTCCATTAGCAAGCAGATCAAGCGTGCCTTGGTTTTTCTTCGGATAAATTCCTTTGCCGTAAACATATTTGCCAAGATCCTTCAACGTAGCGAACCCGTTGTCCCAATCCTTCTGAATCGCCGGGTCGGTGCTGTAAATCGCCTCATCCGGCAGGTCTTTGTATATGGAAGTCGTAACGAACGAACTGCCCGCGCCTCCAGTGGTAGGATCATTGTAGGCAAACTTCTCGGGGTTATTGCGAATCCACTCGTATAGCTCGTCAAGCGTGCTTGGAGGAGTAGTAACCTTATCGCTGTTATAAGCCAGAACAACGGCGGATGCACGGTAAGGCACAGCCAGATTGGATACATTTTCCATTGTCTTCGGATTGATTTTGCCGATGTTAGGGATGGAATCCAGGCTCAGCGTATCCCAAAGATCGTCTTTGCCGCCTTTGGTCACATTAGATAGACTATCTTCATATAGATCAATGTCTCCAGACCCTTTGCCCGCTTGCTTCGCAGCTAGAATGCGGTCATAGGTCGGCTGCGCGCCGGTTCCGGAAGGAATGTACACGAGCTTGACCTTTACGTCCTTGTTTTGCTCTTCGAATTTCGGAACGAGCGTGTCCCACATGTCTTTCACGTTCTGGGATCCGGTAAAATAAAACGAGAATTCAACAGGTTTATCCGAAGCGGGGGATGTGCTGCTTTCCGAAGCTGGAGCACTTGCGTCGGCGGAAGAAGCATTAGCGTTAGAATTGGCATTGTCCGCTTTAGTACCGCAGCCTGCCAGAATCGAAGATGTCAGAGCCAGCGCCGAAAGTACCGTTAATCCCTTTTTCAATTGAATCATGTTGAAATTCCTCCTATTATTCTTAGTTATTCGAATAAGCGATAACTTTATTAAAGGTTGCGTTGACGCTCTGGCCCAACTGTAGCTCTTTGACCTTATCCCTCGGCTGAAAAGCACGAATAATGCCATGATCGCCTAGATCTATTGATACTTCGGCATAGTGTCCGAGTATCATCATTTGTTTGATCGTACCGGGTAAACCCGCAGCCTGACTTGTTCCCGGCTCCAGGATGATATCCTCCGGTCTGACGGCGACGACAACCTCGCCCGTTAGATGTTTGGCATTCGGAAATTCCATTCGTCCCACGACTAGCTTGTCTCCTTGCGCACCCCCCTTCAAAAAGTTCATTTTGCCGATAAACTCAGCGACGTAAAGCGTTTCAGGCGCATCGTATATATCCTGAGGCGCGGCAATTTGTTCGATATGTCCGTGATTCATGACTACGATCCGATCGGATAGCGAAAGTGCTTCCTCCTGATCATGGGTAACGAATACCATCGTAAGACCGGTTTCCGTCTGAATTTCGCGCAATTCCTCTCTCATCTCGTGCCTAAGCTTGGCATCAAGCGCCGAGAAAGGCTCGTCCAGGAGCAGTACGGCCGGTTTAAGAAGAAGCGAACGGGCAACGGCTATACGCTGCTGTTGACCCCCGGAAAGCTGGCTCGGATATTTCTTCTCCGCACCCGGCAACCGAACAAGACGGAGAACTTCCTCGACCGCGCTTCGTATTTCCGCTTTAGGCATTTTTCGAATCTTGAGCCCGAATGCAAGATTATCGTAGATGGTCATATGCGGCCAAAGGTTATAACCCTGGAAGACCATAGAAGTCGGTCTCTTCTCCGGCGGGAGCTTGACCACGCTTCGACCCTCGATCAGGATGTCTCCCGAATCGGGCTCCAGAAAACCTCCAATGCTTCTCAATACGGTCGTCTTTCCGCATCCTGAAGGACCGAGCAAGGTGATGAGCTCCCCCTTGTTCACATCGAGCGAAATTCCGCTAACGCCTTCACCCGTCTTGTAACGTTTTGACAAATCGCGTATGGATAGTTGAATGCTCATGATTTCCTCCATGCATGCCGGAATCTAGGGTCCGGTTATTTCAATTGGAAACCGCTGGACATAACGTCAGCACTTACAAACCGTTGGGCCGCGAGGAGTAAGATAATGGTTGGCGCCGTCAGAATGATGGAGAATACCGCTCCTGCGCTCCCCGGAAAATCGGAAATAATGGAATACATGACGATCGGCATCGTTCTATAATCGGGAATGCCGACAAGAAAGGTACCTTGAGCTTCATCCAGAGAGTTAAGAAACGTAAAGATGGATGCGACTATAATTCCGGGCAATGCCATCGGCAACGTAATGCTGCGGAATACGCGAAACGGTGACGCTCCTACGTCCCTGGCGGATTCCTCTTGTGCCGAATGAACGTTCCGGAAGGCGGCCGTCGGGATCCAAGTCATGAACATAAGGACGTTGATCATATGCACCAGCACGACGCCGAGCAGCGTATTCATGAGACCCAATTTATAGAATAGGACGGCAATCGATACGTACAGCCCCATTTTCGGAAAAGCATGCGTAAGCAGAAAAGAGAAAAGGAATACTTTGCTGAGCGGAAACCGGATGCGCGCGAAAGCGTAAGCGGCAGGAATGCACAACACAATGGATAATGCCGTAACCAATGCGGCAATCAAGAATGACAGTCCGATCGATTTGGATATCTCATCCTCGTGAAGCACGAATTTCCACCACTGCAACGACCACTGTTGGGGCAGCAAATCGGGATAGGACCATTTTCCGCTAAAAGCCAGAACGGCCAAGTTCAATAAGGGACTGACAAAGAACACGATAAACACGATCAGAAGCAGAAACTCAATGATTTTGCGAGTTCCGATGGCTCGGAAATACCAACGCATGCAACGATTCATCTCCTTTACGTGCTCGATTTATGTCGATTCCCGGATGACAAGTTCGCTTGAATATTCGTTAAGCTTGGACGATATCTTCTCCTGCTTGATCAAACGGTCCAGCATCACGACCGCATCGTGCCCGATCTTGCTGTTGTCCACTTTGATCGTCGTTAGCGACGGCGAATACATAGCGGCATATTCGATATCGTCGAAGCCCATCACCGCGACCTGGCCGGGAATAGGGACGGATCGTTGCTGCAGAAGTTTCATGGCGCCGAGCGCCATCATATCGTTGGTCGCGAATAGAGCGGTAAAGCCTTGTCCGACGAAAAAATCCCACTGCTCCTCCAGTAGACGGTACCCTTGCTCGAAGCTAGATTCCGGGGAGTACCATACGGACATTTCGACATCTCCGTCCATCCGGTCCATATTTTCCTGGAAGCCCTTCAGTCGCAAGTTATGACTTCTGTGCTCCTGCGGCCCTGCGATTACGAATAGCTTACGGTGACCTTGCCGATAGAGGTAGTCGGCCGCGTGGCTGCCGCCTTCTTCATCCCTGCTCACGAAATGCATAACCTCCGGATCTTCCGTCGAGCCATTTACCATCAAGTAAGGAATATTGAATTTCTTGACGTATTCGATAACGTTTTGCCGTAGTCGGCTGATTAAAATCAGTCCTTCAACCCGCTTCTCCATCATAAAGTCGGTGGAACTTAGCGACATCCCTTGGTCCGTGGTCAGATAAACGGAATATCCCCTGGCTTGGGCCGCGACTAGAATGGAATCGACGATTTTACCGTAAATCGGATGGGAAACGATCGGTTGCTGATCACGATATATGATGACGCCAATATTGTTCGTACGTTGGGAAACCATTGCCCTCGCCACGGCGCTCGGCTTGTACTTCAATTCTTCGACGACGCTGAGCACTCGCTCGCGCACTTCCGGACTGGTATAACCTTTTCCGGAGATGACTCGAGAAACCGTCGACTTGGACACGCCGACGCGCAAAGCGATTTCTTTGATGTTATAAGCCAATTCCCGTTACCTCCTGCTTCACCCTTATTGCAGCGGCAACGTCCTTGGTCGTAATCGATCTAACGCCCATTTCCGCGAACTGTCTGAATAGCCCCTCTTCATTTACGGTCCAGAGATACACCGGCAATTTATAATCTGCCGACAGCTCGAGTAAGAGCGGCTGAACGAGTTGATAAGGGACGTTCAATCCGATGCATCCGGCGCTTTGCGCGTGCTCGCATGTTTGGCGGATGGCATCCACGTAGCTTAAGGTTTGAAAAATCCGGACATCCACGTTCAGAAGCTTGTTTAATCTAGGGTTGTGCATCTGGACCTTAAGCGCAGACGCGTATTGACATCCCGTTAGGAACACTTGGTCGAGCAAGCCGAGCCTTTCGATTAAGTCGGATAGTGGCACGATGGCCCCATCGGTCTTCAAATCCAAGTTCATCATTTTTCCGGCGTTTTGTAACAGCTCCAAAGCCTGCTCCAACGTTGAGATTGGTGTAGAAAGCCCATCGGAAAGCTCATTAAAGGTCATACCGGAAATTCGGTTCTCTGTCCCGTTCGCCAAATGAACCGTATCGTCATGGGATAGCACGAGGATGCCGTCTCGAGTGACTTGAATATCGTCTTCAATAATGTCAGCCCCGGATGAAATCCCGGTTTCGATCGACAGTAACGAGTTCATTGGCGTGCCCATACATCCGGTATGAGCCGTAATCAGCGGGAAGCTCTTCATTCCGTACCTCTCCCCTCATTGAAATAGATGGCATTCGTAAATGCGATAAGCGCTCTTACTCCGTGAACGGTTCCCCACAATTCAGCCCTTGCCCATAGAAGGCCGCCTTCCGGGATGTTCATTCGATATACCTCGTCCGCGGCTCCCACGGATCGTTCGGCTGCCGTCCCCGTATTGCCTACAATCTTTAGCGTAAAATTCTGTTCCGGGAGCTCCCACAAACCTTGTCTAACTGAAAAAACAGTTTTTACATGTCCCCAATATCCGTCGATACTTTCATCCGGATCGGAGCTTGGAGCCGGTACGTTATCTCCGATTCCGAACCAAGAGTTAGCCGATTCTACTTCCATCGTCAGCAGCGGTCCAATCGTCACGACGGAGCGTCCGTGGCTCAACGCGTCGACTGCGTCTTGAGATATTTGATTCCTCTCTTGCGGCTTATCCGCGCGAAGTCCAAGATAAGTGACGGATACGGGTTCCTCCGTCGCGACTTGAGCGTGCCAATCCCGACCGGATGTAGCGGCGATGCGATAGCCTTCGTTCAACCGATCAGTCCATAAGGAGAAAGCGCGAAGATTATCCGTCTTAATGGAAGGAAAAGTACCCGACCATACTTCGATATAATCGATGTCGTTCCAATTCCGAATTTCATACTCCCAATGACAGCCGGTACAGATAGGACTTCCGATTCGATAGGGATGGGCTAATCCAACTAACCCCGCCTTCCGGTGAACTTCGGATATTCCCTTATGGATATTGCTTAGTTCTGCCGTACGCCAATCCACGAAATCTTGTAAGCCGAGCGTAAGCATGTGACCGTAGAACGTTGTCCATTCCATGCCCGGGATAATGGTTAGCCCCCATTCCCGTTCGACATTCTCGCGACCATCGAGTCCTGATAACGTATTGTGATCCGTGAGCGCGATGCATTCGAAGCCCAGCTTTGCCGCGCCTTCTGCAAGCTCGCTTAAGGTTTGTTTGCCGTCGCTGTGATCGGTGTGGGTATGGAGTTCGCTGGCTAACCAATACATTCCGTTTCCTCCTCCGATGCCCAAACTTGAAGATGATAAGAGCATTGTTCCGATACGATAGAGTGTAAACTGAGCGTTACGCTCCATACTCCCGCAACCAACTTGCCCTTCGTCAGTCCGGGAGAGGAATCCCGCTCCGCCAGGAACAGCAACTGCTCCGGATCGTGCCGATGACACGCGCCTCTGTTGCCTTCCGGGTCGTCCACCGAAACGGTAATCAGATTAGTTAAGGGCTGGTACCGTTCCCATGCGTCCTTTAGAAGCTGTTTTTGTTCCGGAGCGGAATACAAATCGATTCCGGCGATGATCAATGATTTGGCGCGCTCGTTATCCTCGAGAACCTTGGGGCTATAATTGAACCTGATCCATATTTTTGCTGTTAGTCGATCCAACTGAAACCGGTAAACGACATGTTGTCGGGAATCGTCCGGGGTAACCTGCCCCCTTATATCTAGAAGCATATAATCTCCTTTGGTTGCGACATGATGACTGTATGGGAACGATCCCACAATTAATATACAATCCGGTTATTCGGCGGATATTATCGCTGATTTCGTTTTTTGTTAAAATAGACTCCTCTATTACCAATAATTGAAGATGGGTATTTACGCGCCGATTGATTACGATAGAGTGAGTTCTACTCTATTACAATCGGAAAGCGAGTTGCATATAATGAAGCGTTTCTATGCCATCGGGATGCCGATGGTTGCCCTTATTTTATGTTTTACATTCACCTTACATTTGCATCGCTCTTCGGCAGCCGATGCCGGTCTGCCATTCGACGATATAACCCAGAACTTCGCTACCGAAGCAATCGTTAATCTATCGAAAATAAACCTCATTTCCGGAACCGGTGGTCGTACCTTCGAGCCCACTAAAGCCATAACGCGAGCCGAGCTCGTTGCATTGCTGGATCGCTTGCTCGGGATGACTCCCGTATCTAGCGCGATCCCTTCTTTCTCCGACGTACCGAAGACGGCTTGGTATTACGAGTGGGTACAACCGGCGATTCAGTTGGGCATCGCCCAAGGCACATCGAACGCTCTGTTCGAACCTAATCGCCCGGTAACGCGCGAGGAAGCAGCCGTACTAATGGCCCGGGCATTGAAGCAGCCTGCGGTAAGTCCTCCTGCCGACTCCCAGTACGTCGATCAAGATCAAATACATTCATGGGCGCTTCCATCCGTCTATCAACTAAGTCATCTCGGAATAATAGAAGGTGATAGCGGAAGCTATCGCCCTGAAGACTCCATTACTAGACAAGAAGCAACCGTCATGATGTATCGGGCATGGACAAGACCAGGTTGGTCGGAACAGATTCGCGCGACTCCTCCTCAACGAATCCAGCTCGGTTGGCAATATGGGGAGACGACGCGGCAATTCGAGCAGCAGGTCGCACAGTCCGAAGTAAACACCGTTTCTCCGCGCTGGTTTTACCTCGGGAAGACAAGTACGGTCGAAGATCATACCGACACGTCTCTGATCGAATGGGCGCATAACAACGGAAAGAAAGTGTGGGCGATGGTCGGTAATCATTCCGATCAAGAGATCTCCCACCAGATGTTATCCCAATCGGATCAACGCCAAGCCTTTATTCTAAAGCTGACTGAGCTCGTCCGGAAGTATGGCATTGACGGACTGAACATCGATTTCGAGAACATTGGCCCTCAAGACCGCAACTCGTTTACGACCTTCATTAAGGAGTTATCTCAACAAATGAAGACCATTCCAGCCGTATTATCCGTTAACGTTTCTCCTGATTTCGGTATGGATTGGACAGAGGTTTTCGACTACTCCGAATTGGGGAAAACCGCGGATTACGTCATACTGATGGGCTACGACGAACACTGGGGCGGGGCTCCCGAAGCAGGGTCGGTTTCCTCTCTCCCTTGGCTTCGGCATGGCATAGAAACACTGCTCAAGCAAGTGCCTGCTCGAAAAGTCATTCTTGCGCTTCCGCTATATACGCGTAATTGGACAATAAGCTCGGAGGGGAAAACCACTTCCGCGGACTGGAGCCTTGTCCAGCAGAACCAAACCGTGAACGACCGACGGTTATCGACTTCTTGGAATAATACGCTTGGCCAATATTATGCGCAATACAGCGATAAAGCTATGCTTAATAAGCTATGGTTGGAGGATGGTCGGTCGCTGTCCCGGAAAGCCATGTTAGGCGAAGCTCATTCCTTAGCCGGTTACGGCTACTGGTATATGGGCGGCGAGAGCGTAGACATCTGGACGAGTTTACGCAACGTCGTGAAATTCGGTTCTTATTCGTTCTCGTAAATAGAAGAAACCGCCAGGTTATTAGAACTTGGCGGTTTCTTCCGTTAAAAGATAGTAGGCACCATTCCCCCATCCATTCGAATCGGAGAGCCTTTAAAAGCGGATGCATACGGACTACATACAAATGCAGCTAGCCTACCTATTTCAATTGGCTTGATAAATCGTTGTATTTCCGATTGAGGTAGATTTGAAGCCATAAATTCCTTCTCTTTTTCTGAAAACGGTATATTTTCATCAGGGTATCTCCCCTCGATGATTTGCCGTACATTTTCGGAGAGCGTTGGTCCCGGCATGATCGTATTGACTGTCACTTCCGTTCCAGCCGATAATTTTGATAAGCTTCTTGATAACGACAATAACATTGACTTTGTCATGCCATACTGAGGCATTTGACCTGAAGGCATGATGGCTTCTTCGCTCGCAATAAAGATAATGCGGCCGTAATCGCTTTTCAACATTTTAGGTAAATAATATTTAGATAACCCATTTGCGGCAAGAACGTTAGTACGGAAATATTTTTCCCATATTTCATCTTCGACGTCTTCATATTTCATTATTTCGTAAATCCCCATACTGTTAACTAAGATATCGATATGGGGGTATTTTTCGAATAAAGCTTCTCTCTGCCTTGCTTCCGCGATGTCGGCGGTAGCGTTATGGGGAGTGGTTGCCGGGAAAGCCGACTTCATTTCATTTACGGTTCGTTCTACCTCTTCATAGTTCCGTCCGTTGATGAGTACATTAACGCCTTCCTTGGCAAGCTCAATGGCAATAGCTTTACCTATGCCTTTCGTGGATCCCGTAACTAATGCCGTCTTGTTGTTTAATCCCATATCCATCATGAATTTCTCCTTATTCTCGTGCTCCGGGTAGTAATAATAATACCTTGTCCGGAAGGTCCGGTAACTAGCATGCCGCGCCAACGTTCTTGTTCAACGCGCCAAATGCTCATGTACGGAACGCCAATTCGAAGGAGTAACGCCTTCCCAACGGCGGAAAGCGCGGTAGAACGAATTCTGGTCTTCATAACCGATCAAAAAAGCCACTTCTTTAATATCGAGCGTGGGATCTGCCAAGTACTCTCGTGCTTGCTCATGTCTGGCTTGCGTCAACAGTCGCTTGAAACTCGTGTTTTCGTCGGTAAGCCGGCGCTGCAAGGTGCGATCGCTCATACCCAATTCTCTAGCGACAGCCTGAATATCGGGGATCCCTCCCGTAAGGCTAAGTTTAATAATCCATTTGACCGTCTCCGTAATCGAGCGGTCGCGCTGCTGCTCATCCAACGTACGGTCCAGTACGGGAGTCAAGATCTCCAGCAACTCTTCGTTGTAAGAGACAAAGGGGCGGTCCAGATCGCTTCGATGGAGCGTCAAGCGGTTACAAGTCGAACCGATCCTGACATTGCAACCGAAGTAAGCTTCGAGGGCCGACACGTCCCCCATCGGGCATGCAAATTCGACGAACCGCGCCGTCAAAGGCTGACCTGTGCCTCGGCGCCCAAGCTCCAAAAGATAGGCCAGAGTAATACCGACCAATACCGGTGGTCCGGATTGTTCGGAATGCAGCCACTCCAGTTCAATGGTACAGTTCTCGCCTTCCTCGGAGATGCTTAAGCTTTCGGGAGGACACAGTTGTTTGTACCGAACCATTCGGTTTAGAGCTTCGCGGTAGTCGCGCGCGTGGAAAGTCGCTAATGCGGACGGCGGGTACTGCGCGGTTTCAAAAGCGGTCGCAAGCTTGATGAATCCTTGGCCAGTGTCGCCAATCAGTTCGGAATAAGCCTGCCAGATCGCGAAATATTGGTCGGTGGTGACTACTGGTTCAGTTATAACGGTGAGCGGCAGATGTGCTTTGCGAGCTACGTCGTGGGCGGCTATCCCTAATTGACGTAATCCTGACCAGAATCCTTGCGGGATTTTAACTCGGTCAGAGTGTTGCGACTTCATCTATAATGACCTCCTCTTGCAGTTCCCGTCCGCTTTTACCGCTTAATTGCCAATGAAGCATCGGACGGCGGAGAAAATTGAACTTTTATTATTAGTACTATTCCCAAGATCAACGCTAAACCACATACCGCAAGGCACACGAATTGCAATGAAATGAACTCCGAAATAAATCCGATAATAAGAGTCAACACGATTTGAACAAGTCCCTGCGATACTTCGGCTAAACTTGCAAACCTACCCATAATGGAAACGGGTACATGGTTTTGAACGAACGTGGTATATCCTGCACCGGCAAAAGACATAAAAAACCCTAACAACACAAATGAAACAGCAGCGGTAATAAAATTAAACGAAGCATAAAAAGTAATATAAAACAGAGTTGAAAGTACCGTGCCGGCACTCATATACCAGCGATAAGATATTTTCTTAGCCATCATTGCAGCAATGGATGATCCTACTAATGCCCCAACGCCTGTTAGACTAATAATCATTCCGTAATCACTTACCGACAATCGTAAATGTAATCGGATAAAAGTTGCTTCCTGGGAATCGACTGAATAGCCGATCAACATAGCAAGTTGAAACAGTACGTAAATGATAAAAAAGTATTTTGCCGTAGTAATGAACTTTCCTATGACTTGCCAATCCTCGATAAGAAGCTTCTTAGTCATTGGTTTAACCGATTCCGGGTTCCTGTCTACGTTGGGTAACATAAAGATGATTAAAGCGCAGACAATAAAACTTATTGCATTAAAAATAATACAAAAATCCGCATCTACCGTCATGATTAACAATCCGGATATCGCAGGTCCAAGTAGGAAGGCGCCTGAATTTACCATACTCATCATCGAGTTAAACCTTTGACGGTCCTCGGTAGGCACAATCTTAGTCATATAAACAGATGAACTTGGACCGAAAAACGAACCGAATAGGCTAATCATGAAAATCATAACGTAAATCACCCATAGCGAAGAAAGAAACGGAATAATAAAAACGAGACATCCTCGTACTATGTCAACGAATATCATCAATTTTCTTACATTAATTCGATCTATAATACTACCTGACCAAAGATTCGTAAATAATTGGGCGATAGGCTTAATCACGAACAAACCAGCAACAGCCGCCGCGGATCCCGTAAGATCGAGTATCTTGATATTAATGGCTACGAAATAAATCCAATTCCCCAAGTTTGAAAATCCGATTCCCGATATTAAAAGCAAAGCTGTTTTCCAATTTTTCATCATCGGCTCCTATCCATGAAAATGATAAAAGAAAAACCTACGATTTACGCAGGTAGAAATCATTAGATATTCTTTTGATAATGCAAACCAATGACGCCGTTTTTGTAAGTTTTACTTTTAATCAATTGAAGGGCTAACTTCGTTTCGACGTCCTCGAACAACCGATCGCCATTTGCGGCGACCACGGGATGAACCATTAACCATATTTCATCGAAAAGAGAGTTATGTATAAATAACTGCCACGTTTTCACTCCGCTTTCGACGGAAATGTTTTTACCATCGCCGACTTTGAGAATTTCGATTTCACGGACAAAAGCTTCGCTATCCGTCATTAACAATGGACGAGTATTGTTCCATTCCAAATGATGGATGGTTGAACGAGAGATGACGATTTTCTCCATCTCGTTTATTTTCTTGGCAACCGCCCTCTCGAGATCGGAATCCGATGCTCTTTCAGCGTGTTGCCAATATTCGGCCATCGAGGGGTAAGTGTTGCTTCCCACGACGATGGTATCTATATCCTTATAGGCGTTGTATGAATCTTCTACGATTTCATCGCTTAAAGTCATCCACTCGTCAACATCCGAAACAACGCCGTCGAGAGATATTTGCATGTACAAAATGATTTTTCTCATTTGTTGGACTCCTCTACAAAAAGTTTCGGGCTTGTAGTGAATTCAATAATCTTCTTCATTATAACAAATAATAGTAATTATTTATTTTTTCTTAATCGCTTTTCCTGCTTAAAGGATTGCAAACTGAGCACAATTTCGACAATCGAATAAATGTGGTAATATATTCGTATATTCAAAAGTTTAGAGGTTAAGGAGAACAACCGTATGCACCAGTATCACAATATTCAGCTGTTCAAGGCTGATTTTTTCAAGGCGCTGGCACATCCCTTGCGGATTCGTATTCTGGAAGTATTGAGCGAAGGCGATAAAAATGTAAACGAGCTGCAAAGCATATTGGGTTCGGAAGGCTCAGCCGTTTCCCAACAATTGTCGGTGTTGCGCAATAAAAATGTGGTGTACGGCTTAAAAGAAGGAACAACGGTGGTATATTCTTTGCGCGACCCATTGATTAAAGATTTATTAGCGGTGGCCAAGCAAATTTTCGACAATCACCTGGTCGATGCCATCTCATTGCTTGAAGGAATGCGAAAGGAACAATAAACAAAACAAGGCGATCCGTTGCGTCAACCGGAAACCCTTGTTTTTTTGTTCCATTGGAGTCACGAACCGATTGACAATGGTTCTTTGCGGGAGTATTATTCGCTATATATTCAAATAATCAAATATATATAAAAGAAGGTTTTTGAATGAAATGGTCAGGGCGGTTTGAAGCCGTTACTCCCGCGTCTCTACGTAAAGACCTGATCTCGGGTCTGATTGTCGGCATTATCGCGATTCCGCTCGGAATGGCGTTCGCTATTGCTTCGGGCGTCAAACCGGAATATGGAATCTACACGACTATAGTAGCCGGGATTGCGATCTCCGTCTTCGGCGGTTCAAGATATCAAATCGGCGGTCCGACCGGTGCATTCATTCCGATCCTGTTTGCGATTGTTATGCAGTATGGTTATGAAAATTTGTTGATTGCCGGAATGTTGGCCGGTCTTATGTTGATTATTATGGGCGTGTTGAAACTAGGAGCCTTAATCAAATTTATCCCTCGTCCGGTGACCATCGGGTTTACGGCCGGAATCGCCGTCATTATTTTCAGCGGTCAAATCTCGAATTTTTTGGGTCTGACGCAAATCGAGAAGCATGAGGACTTCCTATCCAATATGAAAGAAATCCTTGTCCATTTGGATACCGTCAATCTCTTCAGCGTGATCACGGCTTTGATTTGTTTCGCCGTTATCTTGCTGACGCCGAAGTTCCTGCCGAGAGTCCCGGGTTCTTTAATCGGGCTTGTCGTTTCGACGGTTGCCGCAACGCTCTTTTTTAAAGGGCAAGTCGCCACCATCGGGTCCTCGTTCGGAGCCATCCCAAGTGCGCTGCCTCACTTTCAAATCCCTGACATCACATGGCAACGGATCTCGACCTTGCTTCAACCAGCGTTCATCATTGCCATGTTAGGCGGAATTGAATCGCTGTTATCGGCGGTTGTCGCCGACGGAATGACGGGCAAACGACATAACAGTAATCGCGAATTAATCGGACAAGGGATCGCCAATATCGTGACTCCCCTCTTCGGGGGCATTCCGGCGACTGGAGCCATAGCACGAACGGCAACCAATATTAAGAATGGCGCCGTATCGCCGCTCTCCGGCATCATTCACGGCATTGTGGTATTCTTGGTTCTCATTTTTTTTGCGCCGTACGCTTCCGAAATTCCGTTGGCCAGCATGGCTCCTATCCTCATGCTCGTCGCGTGGAATATGAGTGAACGCAAGCAATTCGCCCATGTTCTGAAAACCAAAACAAGTGACTCCCTTGTGCTGTCGATCACCTTTTTGTTAACGGTATTAACTAACTTGACTACCGCCGTTGAAATCGGTTTAATTCTAGCCGTGTTGCTGTTTGTGAAACGAATGAGCGAAATGTTAACGGTGGCAAAAGTGCTGCCCGATCCCGCCTCGGAAAAAGTGAAAGCCCATATGGTGGCAGAAAGCCATGATTGCCCGCAGCTTAGCATATACACCATCGAAGGTCCTCTTTTCTTCGGCGCTGCCAACATGTTCGAGAAGACGATCATGGATATGATTCACTTTCGATCCAAAATTCTGCTGCTTCGGCTGGGGAAAGTCCCCTTTATGGATACAACCGGCGAGTCCTACTTATCCAGCTTGGTCAACCACTTCAAGAAGCTAGGCGGTGTCGTGATTATTTCCGGAATCAAGTCGCAACCGCTGGAGGTTTTGAAGAAAACCGGCCTTTTCGATCGGATTGGAGCGGAACATTTCTTCGGCCGTACCGGCGAAGCCATCGACTATGCATTAACCCGACTAGACTATAACAAATGCTTGGGCTGCAAACATTTCGCCTTTCGGGAATGCGCGGAGCTATCCAACGTGGAATCGCGGCAATAATCCCCTATTCACCTCTCAAGAGTAAAAGCCATGAATAACGCCTATGTTCCCGGCGTCGTAGATGGCTTTTTCATTGCTGCTCGCATTACGAGATATAGTTCACCGTATTAATCATTATTCGCTAATTTATTGTTTACTAATGAATCGGGACTTCCTTATAATACGAAGAGCAAAGCACATAAACCTTATTTGAACGTAATCCTCGCCCAGCTTCCATCCATGAAAGACAGAATCGATACCATCAGCGCTCAAAGTTGCGACTGAACCCGGAGGATTTATGCTAACGATCGCTTCCCTCATCTTTTTAGTTACTCTTGTTTTTGTTATTTGGCAGCCCAAAGGTCTGAATATCGGTTGGTCCGCGAGCGCCGGAGCGATTATCGCTTTACTATCGGGAGTCGTTAATTTCGGCGATGTCTGGGACGTAACGCAAATCGTTTGGAACGCAACTCTTACCTTTGTGGCCATTATCCTAATTTCATTAATTCTGGATGAGATCGGGTTCTTTGAATGGGCCGCTCTTCACATGGCTAGGTTCGCTAAAGGCAATGGTAAGCTTATGTTCGTCTATGTCATTCTTCTTGGCGCGGCGGTTGCCGCATTCTTCGCAAACGACGGGGCCGCCTTAATATTGACGCCTATCGTCTTATCTATGGTACGAGCCCTTAAATTCGATATGCGAATGATATTGCCTTTTATCATGGCAAGCGGCTTTATTTCCGATACGGCTTCGTTACCCCTCGTAATAAGCAATCTGGTCAACATCGTATCCTCGGATTTCTTTGGAATCGGATTCGCCGAATACGCAGGTCGAATGGTTGTGCCGACTTTGTTTTCCATTGCGTCAAGCCTGCTCGTTCTGTATCTAATGTTCCGTAAAAGCATTCCTAAAAATTACGACCTCGCCCAACTGAAAAAGCCGAGCGAATCAATCAAAGATGTTCGGTTATTCAGAGTCTCTTGGATCATCCTGGCCATATTGCTGATTGCTTACTTAATGAGCGAATTCATAAACGTCCCTGTATCTATCATTGCGGGGGTTGCTGCCGCACTCCTCTTACTGCTCTCTCGACAGAGTAAAGAAGTTCAAACTTGGAACCTTGTGAAAGGCGCGCCTTGGGCTGTCGTCGTGTTCTCCATCGGAATGTATGTCGTCGTCTACGGTCTGCGAAATGTAGGGCTTACGAATGAATTGGGTAGAGTCTTCGAGTGGATCGGGGATCAAGGACTATTCGTCGCTACGATAGGTTCGGGTTTTATTGCCGCTATCCTCTCCTCTATCATGAACAATTTGCCTACGGTCATGATCAATGCGCTAGCTATACAAGATACGGATACAACCGGTATCATACGTGAATCGTTCATTTATGCCAATGTAATCGGATCCGATCTAGGACCTAAAATCACGCCGATCGGCTCGTTGGCTACCTTGTTGTGGCTACATGTCCTTTCGTCTAAAGGAATCAAAATAACCTGGGGCTACTACTTCAAGGTCGGCATCCTCATTACCGTACCTGTCTTATTCGTCACGTTAACGAGTCTCTACTTCTGGCTAAAACTCGTTGCCTAATCATGCGGACATGCCGACGAGCATTGCCCCGTGATTTCAAATCCTAACGTAATCAAGTGGCATTGGGGATTTGATGATCCTGCCAAAGCAACAGGCACGGAAGAAGAGATCATGGATCACTTCCGTGCCGTAAGGGACGCCGTTAAATCCAGAATCGAACAATTTGTTCAAGATGGTCAATAAGTCTACAAACTATCCGATCACATTCACTGGCGATCCGTTCAAGAACGCATCAATATCCTCTACGATGCCGCGGAAAAAGCTACGGTAAGCCGCCTCGGTGACATACCCAATGTGCGGCGTGGCCAGCACATTGGGCAGCGACCGGAGCGGGTCGTCCGCCGGAAGCGGCTCCGTCTCGTAAACATCCAGCCCCGCTCCGGCAATCCTACCGCCGCGAAGAGACGCAATGAGTGCATCCCGATCGACGATAGGAGCGCGGGAGGTGTTGATCAGGTAGGCGGTCGGCTTCATGAGCCCGAGTTCTCTGGCGCTAAGCAGTCCTCTCGTGCGATCTCCGAGCACGAGGTGAATCGAGACAATATCGCTGCTTTCCAGCAGCTCTTCCTTCGACGTTGCCAGATACACGCCTGCCGCGGCCGCTTTGTCCGCGGTCAGATTGTGGCTCCATGCCGCAACCTCCATGCCGAATGCCTGTCCGATCTGCGCGACGTTGCTTCCGATATGGCCAAGACCAAGCAACCCAAGACGCTTGCCTTTCAAATCGACGCCGATCGTACTCTGCCAGTGTCCGCCGGTTCGCAACGCTTCGTTCTCCTGCACGAGTTTTCTCGCTAGTCCCAATATAAGAGCCCACGTCAGCTCGGTTGTTCCTTCGCCGCCTCCTCGCGTACCGCATACGACGACGCCATGTTCAGTTGCGGCTGGCAAGTCGATTGAAGCGTTGCGCATTCCCGTCGTAATGAGCAGCTTCAATCGGGGTAGTCTTTGAAAGAGCGTTCTTCGGAATGGCGTCCGTTCTCGCATGATAACGACAATCTCGCAATCCTCGATCGCAGCGGCCAATAAATCCTCGTTATCGAAATGAGTATGAAACACGTTAACCACTACACGATCCGTAACAGCCGACCAGTCCGCCATCGACAGGGCGACCTGCTGGTAATCGTCCAGCACGGCGCATTTTATCACACGGAACCCTCCCCTGACCCAATATGCTTTCATAATCGCATACGGCCGAACATTTGCCAAGTATCCCTCATGTATCGTTCCAACGTTGAAACCCCGACCGTGAAATCGGTTAGGGTTTATCGTTCGACCGGCATGGTGTAATCAAAATCGCCGATTTCGGCTTCCTTCGTCCAATTATCCGCCTTAATGCCCGACCATCTGATATGTCCAAGGAATGCAGCAAGTCTCGGATAATCGGAACTACCGATTGGCAGGAATCCGTGCGACACTTCATCAAACGTTGTACAACCTTGGCGGATATCATCGGCATATCTCAACCCACCGTCCATACGAATGGATTCCGCGCGAGATATTAGGCTGCATGGCTGCCGCCTAGAGGACCGCACCCGCAAAATAATCGGTTATTATTCGAATAGGAGGAACTAGGAGGTTAAAAAACGGCTTAGATTAGCGAGCGCATCCTTGAGATCCCCTCCCTTACACTAGGTTAGCGGGGTACGGGGTTACCGTGTGCATCGTCTTTTGTTTTCCCGTATTTCCCTATCGCCTTTGTCCATCCTTTGCGAAGCAACGGCAGCAGGTAAGCGTCGATCCCGAAACGTCCGGCATTAACCCCGGCGGTGAAGATTATGACCAACAGCAAGAGCAACCACGGGTTAGTGCTTACGGTTCCCGCGAAGAGGAACATGAAGTTGAGCATCATACCGAAGAAAGCGGCTGTCAACGTCAATCCTCCGACAATAAGTCCAACCCCGATCAGAAATTCGCCTAGCGGGATAAGGAAGTTAATGAGCTTCACGTTCGGCAATGCAAAATGCTCAAGAAAGTAGGTGAAATTAGGAAACAATACTTCTTGCGTCGCTTTATCAGCGACTGGCTTGCCCACCGCGTTGTTCAGAAAGCCCGTTGCGTCGAATCCCCCCGTCAGCTTCTCCCACCCATGGTGCATCCATTCCCAGCCTACGTAAATTCTTAGCAAGGTTATCGCGACGGCAGCCCACGCGTTTTCTTTGAACCATTTCATAGCCATAATAATGATCACCCTTCCTGATTGCGTTACTGATTTCATCTACAGCCTCAGTATGCGATAGTTCCCGAGTTTTGAATGTGACGTTCATCACACCTGAAGTAAATAATCGCATCGACCGAAGAAGTACATCAGCAAGCAACATAAATATAAGCCGCTCAGGATCGTAATGATCCGAAACGGCTTATTAGAAATAGCTATTAGGTTGTTATACGAATATCAAATCTTATCCGACGATTCAACCGGCACGATTAGCTTGACGGTAGTGCCCATTCCCGGCTCCGAATGAATATGAAGTTCTCCGGAAACCGTTCTAGCGCGTTCTTCCATACTGAACAAGCCAACCCCATGCCTCGTTTCCTTGCGTATGAATCCTATACCTTGATCTTCTATAACAGCCTCGACTTTCGTATCCAGATCTCTAAGCTTTACAGATGCCTCGGACACTCTTGCGTATTTACCGATATTAGTCAGCGCTTCTTGAACAACGCGGTAAATCGTCGTTTCCGCAAGAAGATGAAGCCGTTTCATTAAGTTACAGTCGAAGCGAATACGAATGCCATAATGACGTTCGAAATTATCGAAATAAGTTCTAAGCGCAGGCACAATGCCTAAATCGTCGAGCACGGACGGACGAAGCTCCCAGGCTAGCTCGCGGACCTCCGTCATCAATTGAGAGAGTTCTCGGCCAAATGCCTCAAGCCTAGTGTCTCCGCCGCCTTGGATTATACGTTCTAAGGATATCTTCAAGGCAAACAGGCTCTGACCGATCCCATCATGTAGATCCCGCGAGAAACGACGACGTTCCTCCTCCTGGATCTGCATCAACTTGGCCATCATAGACTGGAGTTCTTCTTCGGTTTCCTTCAATTTCGTTACTTCATGGCGAACGGCAAGATACTGATAAGGATGACCCTCTTCATCGACGAACGGAACGATCGTCGTATTGACCCAATACTCCCTGCCGCTCTTGGCACGGTTCTTAATCTCTCCCCGCCATACTCGCCCGGAAGAAATCGTTACCCATAGTTCACGAATAAACAACTTTCCATGATAGCCGGAATTAACAAGGCGATGATCATGACCGAGTAATTCTTCTCGTGAATAACCTGAAATCTCGCAAAACTTATCGTTCACGTATTGAATCATGCCTTTGCTATCCGTTACGGCAACGATGGACGCTTCGTCCAATGCGAATTTGACATCGGCAAGCTGCTTAAGAGATCGCTTCAGAAGCGCTCTCAATTCCGGATCATCAATATTCCCGTCCAACCGTTCGAGAAGTGAACCTACGTTTACCGCGATGTTCTCGGACGGATAGTGTTCCCCGTGATGGCGTTCACTCAAAATTCAGCAGTCCTTTCTTCATTGCGAATTTGACGAGATCGGGCCGGGTCTTCAAATCTAGCTTTTCCATTAGATTGCTCTTATGGGATTCTACCGTCTTAACGCTAATGAAGAGCTGCTCTGCGATCTCCTTATTGGAATAACCTTGAGCAACCTTCGCCAACACATCCTTCTCTCTGATAGATAGAGAATCATAAGTGTCTGCATGCTCTCCGTTTTTTATTTTATCTAAATAGTCGCTTATCAGTCGTTTGGTTGCGGACGGGTACAAATAAGCATTACCCGATCCAATGTGAACAATGGCTTTCAGAAGCTCGTCATGCGGAGCGCTCTTCAATATATATCCGGAAGCTCCGGCGTGAATGGCTCGGAACAAATACTCCTCGTCATCGTGCATCGTCAGGATTAAGACGGACGTGTCAGGCAGCGCCTTCTTTAACTCGGCCGTCGCGGTCAGTCCGCTCTTACCGTGGGGCATGCTAAGATCCATAAGAACGACATCCGGCTTCAGCTCGATGGATTTCTGCACCGCTTCATCGCCATCCGCTGCTTCTCCGACCACATGCATGCCGTGTTTGCCATCTAGTAATAACATGAGTCCGGAGCGAACGACAGCGTGATCATCTACGACTAATATACGAAGCATTCGATTTCTCCTCCCGATATTTATAATGTGTCATGACTAGCTTACCATATTTAATTAGGGGGAAGACGATCAAGTGAATGCCGAGAAACGAGCTTAGAAATACGTTCGCCGGCATGCTCCGCTGCCTTTTTTTCTTCTGGACGGTACAAGCGCTTTTTCCGATCGCCTATGAGTAACACGCCTATTACCTGGATTCCATCATGCAGAGGAACGGCATAGGCGGAACGCAAACTCTCGGCGAGCATAATCGGATATTCATGCAGTTTACGAGTAAAGATGATTTCGGCAAGATTCAGCGATACAGCCCGCCCTACTTTGACTACCGTATCCGACAAACCTCTCCCGGGCTGAAATTTCATACTGCGATACCTTTCGTTTTCGTTTCCCGACGCCAACTTCCATCTAAGCGTAAATCCGTCCGCATCCAATAAAGCTAATGCGCAGAAATCGCTGTTTATCGAGACTCGAAGTTGGTTCAAGTCCTCCATGAAGGTTGTTTCCCAACTATCCATGCCGTTACTCCCTCTCCTCTATAGCCCCATATGTATCTAAGTGTAATGTATCGGCTACACGATGTAATTCAGGGAACTCCCTGAATTATCGATAGGGAAAACCCCTGATTTCTTTTTGTCCGTAATAATATTCGCATCAATGTAGTGATATTGCTCACAGCAATTTAGGGGGATTCCCCCTTATATAATCAGAACTTTCCCCGATAACAATTATTCGCCGTAGGAGATATGATGAATTTATCAAGGAACAGGAGCTGACGGACATGAAGATGAGCGAAGCCGTCTTGAATAAATCGGGCTTGGGGACTGTACGGAAAGAAAATCCGCTTGGAATCGAGAACTTCTTCTCGGAGGAGCAATTCATACGTATTCAAGAGCTCATGTATCCAAAGAGCGCGGAAGCCGGCAGTTATTTATTCTGGGAAGGCGAACCGACAGGAAAGCTGTATTATATTCGTTCCGGCAAAGTGAAGCTCAGAAAATCAACCGAAGAGGGTAAAGATTTCATTCTTTCGATCTTGCAGCCTGGCGACATGCTTTGCGAGCCGGAGGATGGAATGCGCGGGGTACACAGCTTTAGCGCTGAAGTCATCGAGAATGCGGAGCTTGGCGTCATTCAATGGAAAGACCTCGAGATTCTTCTCTACCGTCATGGAGATTTTGCCGTTCGTTTCCTCAACTGGACCGCGCTCATGCATCGGGTGACCGAATCGAAATTTCGCGATCTGCTGCTCTTCGGCAAGCCGGGAGCACTGGCTTCTACGCTTATTCGATTGGCGAACTCGTATGGCATTGCCTGTTCGGATGGGATCCGAATCAGCCTGAAGCTCACGAACGCAGAGCTTGCCGATTTCATCGGAACGACTCGGGAAAGCGTCAACCGCATGTTGAACGGGTTAAAGGATGAAGGAACGATCGATATCGTCAAATGCCGAATCATCATATTAAATCTTAGAGCATTGAGGCAAATGTGCCATTGTCCCGCATGTCCTAGCTGTCCGAAGGAAGTTTGCCGAATTTAATTGTTCATACGAAAAAAACACAGGATCTCATCCTGTGTTTTTTGTTTATCTATTATTTACGATACTGTGCGTCGCGCAACCTTTACAGGCGATTTCTCGCTTAAACCAAGCGACTGCGCCGTCGAAGCTTGATTATCGCGGATAATCTCGGGATTGTTCAATAGAGACACGCCATAAGAAGGAATCATCTCTTTAATTTTCGGCTCCCATGCTTTGATATGCTGCGGGAAGCACTTTTTCATTACCTCGAGCATGACCGAAACGGCGGTAGAAGCACCTGGAGAAGCGCCGAGCAATGCGGCTATCGAGCCATCGGCGGCACTAATCACTTCCGTGCCGAACTGGAGCGTTCCTTTGCCCGCGGCGGTATCTTTGATAATTTGCACGCGTTGGCCCGCTACCACCAATTCCCAATCTTCGCTTCTGGCGTTCGGGACAAATTCCCGTAACGCCTCCATCCGCTTCTCTTTCGATAACATGACTTGCTTGATCAGGTAAGTCGTCAACGAAACGTTTTTTACGCCGGCAGCCATCATCGTTACCAGATTATGCGGCTTGACGGAAGTTATCAAATCAAACATCGAACCGTATTTTAAGAACTTAGGCGTGAAGCCGGCGAACGGTCCGAAGAACAACGATTCCTTCTTGTCGATAAATCTAGTGTCAAGATGCGGAACGGACATTGGAGGAGCGCCTACCGAAGCTTGTCCGTATACTTTGGCTTGATGCTTCGCTACAATCTCCGGATTCTTACAGACCATGAATAATCCGCTTACCGGGAAGCCGCCAATCCCTTTACCTTCAGGAATACCGGATTTTTGCAGCAAATGGAGGCTTCCTCCGCCTCCGCCGATAAAGACGAATTTCGCGGTATGTCGTTCGACGTTGCCGCTTTCGACGTTCCGTACTTTCAGTTCCCACGAGCCATCGTTACTGCGTTTAATGTCATCGACGTTTTGATTGAATTTGATATCAACGTCTTTATTCTTTAAGTGAGTGAACAACATACGAGTTAAAGCACCGAAGTTAACATCGGTTCCGGATTCGATTCTTGTTGCGGCTATAGGTTTATTCATTATCCGGTCTTTCATCATAAGCGGAATCCATTCTTGCAGTTTATCCGGATCTTCCGAGTATTCCATTCCATGAAACAAAGGATTGTGGGATAACGCTTCATAACGTTTCCTCAAGAACGTTACATCCTGATCCCCTTGAACAAAACTCATATGGGGTATCGGCACGATAAAGTCCCGCGGATTGCGTATAAGTTTGCTGTTTACGAGATAAGACCAAAACTGTCTTGAAACCTGATACTCTTCATTAACCTTAATTGCTTTGCTGATATCTATGGATCCGTCCGGTTTTTCGACGGTATAGTTAAGCTCGCATAGCGAAGAATGCCCTGTTCCCGCATTATTCCATTCGTTGGAGCTTTCCTCTCCGGCTTTTGCGCGCCGCTCAAGCACCGTAATGTCCCATTCGGGTGCTAATTCTTTCAGCAACGACCCTAAAGTCGCGCTCATGATTCCGGCACCGATTAATATAACGTCTGATTTTGTTTGTGGTTTACTCATGTTTACCGTCCTTATATCCTATGATTTGCAGAAAGGATGTAGGAGATCCTGCTCAGGCGCCGCAGCAAAACCAGTGCGCGACCTAGTCACACATCTTTTCTGGATCAGTACTAACTCTATTATAGTGTATCACTTTCAATTATGGATAAAAATAATTGTACATATATTGTACTATTTTAGGAGTTTTTCGCCTGGCTCCAGCAAGGTATTCCATTCATCGCCGTATTTTGATAAATTTTCTATCGCTAAATGACACGGTTAAACGGAATAGATCTTATAGTTTTGGTCTTGCGTCAAATTGTTTCTTGAATTGATGCAGGAAAAATTGAAGCGCGAGTATTAAAAGCGCAAAGGCTATACCCGTCTCGATTACCATATAGGGATATATCCGGATAAACTTAGCTCCGTATGCGATCATAGAGGTCCACTCGCCGGTTGTTGTCAGATGAATAAAGTAACCCAAACCGTCTTCCCATTCCAAGGTTTCCGAACCGCCGATGATGATATTGAAAATCGCCAGCTGCCCCATAAGAAAGAGCACAAGGATGAATTCGCTTATCGCCATAAACAGCAACTCAAGGCGCATGCTGGATAGGATATGTCTTACTGTCGTATGGTACGGAGAAGCGCCCATTAATCGAGACGCGTCGACAAAAGTTTTCCGATTGTAGAAACGAGTTCTTTCGGCGATCTGGTAAGCAAGCGGAAAAACACCCAAGACCGTCACCATGACGAAAAAGACAATCGTAAATAGCATCCTATAGTAAGGATCCGCCTTATCCCCTTCATTCAGGCCAAGTCCGAAATACATGCCCGACAGCGACGGATACAGAAACAAGAACGCCGGCACGGCCGAGACGACCCATTGCATGGCGCGTATCGCGACGCCTCCCCTTCCCGTCGTCCCAGACCACATGCCCAGCGGCACCGCAACCATAAACCTTAATGCCATTAATATTCCCGCATATGCCAGCGTATATTTCAATCCGTTCAGTAGCAGGCTCAGAATATCGAACCCCCTGTGATCGCTCCCTAGAAGAAAAGTACCGTTCGGAGCGAACGGAGGCAATTCGTAGTTCAATTTCCCGTCTATTTCAGTGGTTATCATATTGATTTTATCTTCGTTCGTCAGGCCATGGGGCTTCAGCATACCGCCGAAAACCGCCAATAATACGATGACAACAATAATCGCGCATGCGAAGTAGTACATTTTCGATGTTTTTCTCTTCACGGTTGGACACCGTCCCCGACTCGCACGACGAAGAGCTTGCCGAGCAACGCATACAGGATGTGAAAGAGAATCGAGAAGATAGCCAGAACGATGCAGATAGTCGGAGTGGCGCTAATATTTTGCATTCTCGGACTTACGATGTATCCCCCAAGGCCTAAAATATCACAGATCGCTTCCGCCACCGCCATGCTTGCGAGCGCCAACGTCGTCGCTTTGGGCAACACCGTCAACAAATCCTCCATAATATTTCTTAATACGTGTCGCAGCAGGACATTCCTTTTGGATAATCCTTTAGCCAGCGCCGTCGTAATGTAATCTTGGGACAATTCGCGTTCAATTGCCATTCGCAGCGTTCCGTATATCAAGAGGCCGGGAATAAACGTAATCGTAAGGAAAGGAATCACGAACGGAATTTCATCGCCGAATTGCGCAACGAGTATAACGTTTCTCCCGGTTAAACGGGTTAGATATATGGATGCGAGCTGGATGAGAATGATCAGCAGAAAATCCGGCAGTCCGCTCAATAACGCGTGGACCGAATCCGTTACCTTTCCTATCCCCCGCCGAATGGAAGCCAACAACGATAACAGAACGGACAACAATACCCCGACAATCAATCCCGGAATTAAATATAAGCTAGTGCGGGCGACCGTTTCCTTCAACATGTCGGTGACGGGGATATCATAATTACTGGTTGTACGGATCAAACCTAAATCGCCATGCGAATAGTTATGCAATAAGTCCTTGACGGAAAGCCAGTAATAGCGAAACGAGATTTCAGGCTTGTCCAATGGAACGACAAAGGTTTTGAGCACGCCGGGAAGCTTGACGGCCAGTTTCCTGTAATCGTCGACTCTGCCGTAAGGTACGGATAATATCAGGTTTTCCTCGTCGACGATCGCGCTACCGGGAAGCTGCGACACGACTGCTTGGATCGTCGATTGCGAGCCCATTTTAAGGCTCAACTGGTCGGGCTCTTCATGGATGAAGGCTTTGCTGATACCGCTCATCAGGAAGACGGCTGCAATCGTACAAAGGCTAAGTAATCCCCACTTCATGATGGCTTTCAATGCAATAAGACTCCTCTCGATCAAATTAAAAATTTTACGTTAATTATGACTAAAGCAGTATACCACAACAAAATACCTCACAGTAAAGCCCCATCTGTTGGAAGCGGTTCTTAAAGATGTATGGGCCGAATATGTAAAAAACAGCGGCCATTTGGGGCGGAACTTGTTGGAATGGGGAGAGTGAACAATGGCTTGTGCGAATCTTGGCGTTGCTAACGATTATAACGTTTTCGTACTTGGCAATCACACGCAGTCTTTTGTGGATGCCGGCGGAAGAGTTGCCGTAGGAGGAAACGCGACTTACCGAAGCTACGGAATAGGAAGCGCGCTGAACGTGTCCACGACGAGAGCCGATTTGATCGTAGGCGGCAATATGGACATCATCGGAGGGACGAATTTCGCTGGGAACAGCGTCATCTCCCCTACCGGGACGATCGTCAATTACAGCATGACGAACAATAACGGCGTAAGCCCGCAACCGCAGATCGGCACGCCGATCGATTTTGCGGCGGCAGGACAGTATTTAACCTGCGCCTCCGCCTCATGGGGAGCCTTGTTACCAACGGGGACTGCAACCGTTGCTTTCGGGACGATCACGCTTACGGGAACCAGTCCGACTCTTAATATTTTCACGATTAATGGATTGAACGTAGCTGGATCCGGCACCTCGCTGGCGTCGGCCAACGGAATCAATATCGTCACGCCGCCAGGTTCGACCGTTCTCGTCAATATTAGCGGCACCGGCGTCGGTTTTGGTAGCTATGCAATCTTCATTAACGGCGGCCAGTCTACGCCAAGTAACGGTGCCGTTATTCTATGGAACTTCTTTCAGGCGACGACGGCCTTCAACCTGAACCTGTCCATCAAGGGCTCGGTACTGGCTCCGCTCGCAGTATGGAGCGCCGTCGGCTTCGGCAATATCGATGGAACGATGGTCGCGCAGTCGTTCGTTAATACGACGGGAACGCTTGAAGCGCATACGATACCCTTCATCGGCTGCCTCCCGGAAGTAGCATGCATGCCAATGCTGACCATACGGAAGACGGTAAACGGAGGTGTTTCCTTTACAGGTCCGACCGGAACGCCGCTCACCTACGTCGTCCAGGTGAGCAACACCGGAGGGGGCACTTTAACCAATGTCCAGATCAGCGATCCGTTACTGGGGTACAACCAAACGGTGCCATCCCTGGCATCCGGTCAATCCGTCGATTTCACGATTAATTCGCAGGTTCTACCCGGAGCTCCAGGCAGCAGCTATCTTAATACGGCTTTCGTCCAGAGCAACCAAACTCCGCAGCAATCCAGCTCCGTCACCATAACAATAGAAGGCTTCTTCGATGTTAGTTTGATTAAAACCGCGGACCGAATGTCAGCGGCTCCCGGCGATACGGTTAACTACACGTTCACCGTCGTGAATCCGGGACAGGCGACGCTGGAGAATGTGACGCTTACCGATGCAACGCTTGGGATCAATCTGTTCTTCCCCACGTTCGTGAGCGGCACCATCGCCACATTCTCCTACATGATTCCAAACAATGCCGTAATCGGTAGCACGCTCGTCAATACGGCGATTCTGAATGCGTCGAATCTGCCTAATCCGGTCTCCGCTCAAGCGTCGGTACTCATAACGGAGACACCTACCGTCATGTTGACTAAATCCGCCGATCGTTCCACGGCACTGCCCGGAGATACGATTGAATACATCGTAACCGTATCGAACGATTCCACGGTGACGACCGTATTTGACCTTCAATTGACGGATCCCTTCCTATCGTTGGATCAACTAATCGTCCAATTGAACCCGCAAGCCTCGATCGTCTTTACCGGCATGTACACCGTACCTCTCGGCACTCCGGCCGGAACCGTCATCACGAATACGGCCGTGCTTCAATCTTCGCTCGGCACGCAGACAGCGACCGTGCAAGTCACCGTAGCTCCATTGGCATCGATCGCTATTACGAAGACGCCGAGACACCCGACAGTCGTACCCGGCGAAACAGTTATTTATGATATCGTCGTGACGAACACCGGCAACGTTCCTCTGACGAATGTCGTCATTAGCGACGCCGCCCTTTCGTTCTCCACCACGATAGACATGCTCGCGATCGGTGCCCAAAGCGTCTCCGAGGCTTTTTTCACCGTTCCGTTAGGCACCGCAGCCGGAACGAAGTTCTTCAACACGGCTTCCGTCATCACGAACCAAACACCTCCCGAGGAAGCCACCAGCGAGATTATCGTCTCTCCGGTTTTCTCGGTATCGATCCAGAAGCTCGTCGCTCCAACGACTGCCGCTCCAGGAGAACTTGTCACCTACACCGTGTCCGTTACCAATACTTCTAACGCGCCAATCACGAATGTCGTGATCTCCGATCCTACGATCGGCTTGATGCAAACCATCAACTCTCTGCCCGCCCATGCTTTGATCCTATTCGAAATTCCTTTCGCGATTCCGGAAGACGCAATCGCTGGAACCGACATAGCCAACATCGTCAGCGTCGTATCCGACCAGACGCCGGTTAGAACCGCTTCGGCGCAAGTTACGGTCGCGGCGGTTCCGAATCTGACGCTGATCAAAAGCGTATCGCCCGAAATCGCGAATCCGGGAGAGACGGTAACGTTTACGCTCAGTGTCTTCAACGCCGGGAATATTGCGCTGACCAACGTGCGCGTGATCGATCCAATCCTCGGCGTCGATGAGATGATACCCACGCTCGCGATAGGCGCGAATGTGGAATTCATTATTCCGTTCACGGTGCCTGCCGTACCTCCCGGAACAATCCTTACGAATACGGCAACGGCGGTTTCGGACCAGACACCGACGCCGGTGGAAGATTCGGCATCTGTAACCGTTGTTGCCGCTCCGTCTATCGAGTTGACGAAAACCGTGAGCGATAACACCGCAACGCCAGGACAAACGGTCGTCTTCACCGTCAGTCTTACGAATACCTCGGCTATTTCGTTAACCAACGTCATTCTTGAGGACGAATTCTTCGGTATAGTCGACAGCTTCCCGACGCTACAATCGGGAGAAACAAGAGTCTTCACTTTTGAATTTATCGTTCCCCAAGACACTCCTGCGGGAACGGTCTTCACCAATGTCGTCACCGCGGTTTCCGACCAAACTCCACTCGTATCCGCCCAAGCGCAGGTTACCGTATTAGCGGTCCCAGGGATTGCTATATCCAAGATCGCCAATGTCACGATTGCGTTTCCTGGCGAGAGAGTGATATACACGATAACCGTGACGAACACCGGCAATACTACGCTCAACAACGTAATCGTGACGGACAACATGCCTCTATTTGATACGTTAATTCCTTCCCTAAGTCAAGGTGGAAGCACCACTTTCATCATCCCGTTCACAGTTTCGGGCACCGCGATACCGGGTGCGATAATCGCCAATACGGCAACGGCTAGCTCCTCCGCGACAACCCCCGTGACTGCTGAGGCCGATGTTCTGGTTACGCCTCTTCCGAGTAATTCGGTCAACGTTCAGAAGCTCGTAGTGCCTGAAATCGCCCTTCCCGGCGAAACCGTAGAATACACGATCATCGTTACGAATAATACCTTATTCACGATTTTCAATATCCGAGTGACCGATCCGACAATCGGAATCGACCAAACGATTTCTTCCCTGGATGCGAGCGAAAGCCTATCATTGCTCGTCCCGTACGTCATCCCTATCGGAACGCCAGGCGGGTCGCAACTCACCAATACCGCGACAGCATCGGTCGCCGGATTAAGCGTCAGCTCGTCCGCGACGGTTACTATTCTTGCCCAGCCGAGACTTGCTCTTGCAAAGTCGGCGGATGTCCAGTCTGCCTTGCCGGGCAGTACTGTCAACTACACCTTGACCATCACGAATACGGGGAACGTACCTTTGACGAACATCGACGTTACCGATCCGCAGCTTGGATTCGCAACGATCCTTCCCTCTCTAGCGGCAGGAGCAAGCCAAAGCTTCGTCGTCCCCTTCGTCGTTCCCGCGCTGCCGATCGGGACCATTATTGCAAATACGTCAACAGCAGCATCCGATCAAACGCCCGACCCTATTCAAGCTACGGCATACATCAGCGTAGGCGTTGCCGCCACGATCGCGATCTCCAAAACAGCCGATCCCGTCCAAGGCTCTCCCGGCGAAGTTATCGTATACACGATAGTCGTGACTAACACTTCTGCGCTTACGTTAACGAATGTCATCGTCTCGGATACAATCCTCAATTTGATCGAGACCGTGCCAACGCTGCCCCCAGGAACTTCAAAGTCGGTCGTCCTCCACTCGGTGATCCCGCCGCGTACCCCGGAGGGCACAATTATCGTAAATACGGCAACCGTAATCTCAGACCAGACGCTTCCCGCATCGGCTGAAGCTGACGTGTTCGTAACGGCTTTACCGGCATTGACGCTACGTAAATTGCAAGACAATGTTCTTGCCAACCCCGGCGATACGATTATCTATACGCTTAAATTGATTAACACCGGCAATACTCCACTCACCCGGATCGTATTAATAGACCCGCTGATTAATCTGAATGAAATAATCTCCGTCATTCAGCCGCAATCAACCGTGGAGATCACGGCCATATACAGAGTCCCGACCGATGCGATCGCCGGTTCGAGAATCATCAATATCGCAACGGTTTCATCGAACCAGACGCCTACCCAGCAGTCGATTACCAACATCGAAATCGTTCCTGTCCATTCCATTCTCGTCACCAAAACAGCGCAATCGTCTACCGTAGATCCGGGTTCTTTCATTACCTTTGTAACTGAAATAACGAATACCTCAAACGCTAGACTGACGAATCTGTTTATAGAGGACCCTCTTGTCCTTCTGACCGAGAACATCTCTTCCCTGGACGCAGGAGCGACGATTCGACTATCTACGCTTGTTCCCGTCCAATTCAACTCAAGCGTCGATTCTCAGATCTCCAATCAAATATTCGTCTCGTCGACGCAAACGGGAGTAACCTCCGCGGAAAGCAAGGTTACCGTTCTAGCGAGGCCGAAGCTTCGCTTAACCAAGCAGTTCCCATCGCTCGGCTTTCCTGGACAAAGAGTTCACGTCATACTGACCGTTGCCAACGTAGGAAATCAAACCTTGCATCTTGTACGTTTGACCGATTCCGTGCCGCCAATTAACGTATTTACGGCCAAATTGCTTCAGGAACATTCATTTAGTTTGCATGAATTTTATACCATTCCAAGTGACGCCATCATCGGATCGACGATCGTCAATCGGGCAGAGGCCATCTCGGAAGAAGCCGGACCCGTAAAAGTGTCTAAGGAATTGCAGGTAGTCGGGCTTATCGTCGAGAAGAGCGCTTCTGCCGATGCCACTGAATTGAACAGATCCGTTATATTCCGCATTAAGGTAAATAATCCAACGAAACTCTCCGCGCATGATGTCGTTCTGACGGATCCTTTGGCGCCAGGCACATCTCTCGTCGATGGAAGCTTTACGTTAAATGGAATGCCAGAGGCTGACCCGAACTTGGAGCTGGGCTTCCCGCTAGGAACGTTGAATGCCGGAAGCAGCGTCAACGTAGCGTTTAGTATCAAGCTCGATAACGAACAGCCGAACGACACGCTCGTTAACCAAGCTTTCGCCAGCTCCACGTTCATTACCGATTTCGAGCTAAGAGTAACGTCCGCTTCGAATCTGGTCCGCGTCGAAGTCTTCGATAATGAGGAGTAATCCGGGCTGATACGCTAACATAGACGTTTGATCGGAAGTATGCCAAAAAAAGCCTTGGTTGCCGGTTGCCCACGACCTCCAAGGCTTCTATCGACATCAGACATTAGCCGTTCCGCGGACTCCCTCATCTTCATCTTATAGTAGAAGCGGAGGTGGAGTGGTATGTCGATTGGGTTCTTCACATTCTATTCGCAAGAAGCCGGCGTCGGGCAAGGATATTACTCTGCCGTCGATCCCCCCGGTACGTCCGGGATCGTAACGGTCAGCACCGACAGCCTGACGGGACCTGTTCGATTGGTCATTACGCGATATAACGGGCTCTCGACCTTCGAATTGGATGTTCCGGGTGGCAAGGAATATGGCATCAGCATCACCCAGATTCAAAGTATCGGCATTCTGAACATAAGCGGAGCAACGGCAACGGGATCATTCTCCGTATCGCTCCCCGAATAAATTAAGACCTATTCATGTTCACGGACTTGACGGCGCTCGACCGGGATGGTCAACCGAACGACATCGGTCCGATGATCGCCTCTCTCCTATCTGAAGATAACCGTTGGATAACCGCTCAACGCATCTAAGTCACCGGCGGACTGTCGATTTGAACCCATAAGGCTCCGGCGCCTCTCGCTGGAGCCTCTTTCGTCTCTTACTCTCTCCATCGTCTTCTTAGAACTGAGTCGGCTATGCACTGAATATTACTCCCAAATGAGGTGATAATGTAGGAAGCACATTATAGAATGGAGACACAGCTATGAGCACATCCCCAAGCATGCCAAACGACTCCATCTCGACGTTTGACCAATTCATAGATTTATGCTCTCGCTCCAATGATTTTGTGACCGCTAATCTTAACATAAACTCATCCTGCACTTTTATCGCCCATTACTTAAAAACTCTTGTTGATCAATCCCATTTGGAACAACTTATACATAGCCTCCAAAATCCGCACGATGCACATGAAATTAAATCGCTTGATCAGCTCAAACAATATAATCCTTTCGAAGGCTCATTCGTAACGAATGATCTTGATAAAATCGAATCGTCTGTTTTTGGGGGCTTCTTGCTTATTCAAGAAGAGCATAAATCGGATGCGTTTTTACTAATCCCTATCACCGGCAAACAGGGTCTGCGTACCGATAACGATACCGATGTGGAATTCAGCGTCGTCGGCCCCAAAATAGGCTTTATTGAGGACATAGATACGAATGTTCACCTCGTAAGAATGCAATTGCGCACGCCTCGATTAATCGTAAGGGAATTAACGGTCGGAACCATATCCAAAACGAAAGTGGTCATGATGTATTTAGACGGCATAGCCAATCCGGATAATGTATCCATGATGGAAGCCCGAATTCGCGAGATCGAGTTCGACATCATATTAGATACCACTCAATTAGATGAGCTTATAACGGACAACCACAATACTCCATTCCCGCTATTTACGACTTCGGAACGAAGAGACCGGGTCGTATTTGCTCTGATTTCCGGACAAATCGCGGTATCGACCGACGGGTCTCCTTATTTCATCACCGGTCCATCTACTCTTTTCGATTTTTTCCTATCCCCCGAAGATTACTATTTGCCCTGGGTTTTGGGGTCCTTTTTCCGAGTCATCAGAATTACAGGAGTTGTCTTTTCCTTATTCGCTTCGGCCCTGTATGTTGCTTTATTGACTCACCATTATGAGGTGATACCGAAGGAGCTTCTGGGACGCCTCATCTATTCGCGACAAAACGTCCCCTTTCCCCCGGTGCTGGAAGCCTTAGTCCTAGAAGCAACCGTAGAATTTCTTAGGGAAGCCGGCGCGCGGCTGCCAAGCCGCATCGGGCAAACTTTAGGAATCGTCGGCGGCGTTATCTTGGGGCAAGCGGCGGTCGATGCTGCGTTAACGAGCAATATCTTAATTATTGTCGTTTCATTATCCGCGCTGACTTCATTCGTGACTCCCATATATAAAATGTCAAACGCCATTCGATTCATTAGATTCCCGATGATTATACTCGCCGCGATGTGGGGGTTATTCGGAATTGCCGTGGGATTAAGCTTTTTGCTTTTGCATTTGTCGCGATTGGAATCGCTCGGTTCTCCCTATACGGTTCCCTTCTTTCCTTTAAGAGCCAAGGACTTAAACGACAGATTTATTCGAGCTCCTTTCTCGTTAACGTCTAATCGACCTGGATATCTTCGGCCTCCGTTCTTGAAGAGATATGAGACCCCTAAAAAACAGAGGAAAAAAAGTAAAATAGACGAGGAGGGCTATGTCTGAAAAACCACATTATTCCAATTGGCATCAGAAAATCGAAAACCCTCTATCTCGTCTTTACTTCTTTGCTTTTATGTTCATGCAACAGCGAACACATTATCGATAAATTAACGATGGTCCTGACGGCCAGTTATGACTTGAACGATAATAAGATAGAAAACAACGTGTTGATCGGAGAATACACCGAACAAGATAAAACCAATATCATCTTCCGAAAGACAACTTCTAACAATAACTATGAAATAATAACGCATTTGAATACGCAAATGAATAAACCAATCGCCTATGGCCAAATGAGGATGATTCTATTCGGTCAAGCATTTGCTCGAAAGGGAATCGGCGATGTCATTAATATTTTGTCGAGAGATGCCGAGATTTCAAGTCATTTGCAGCTTGCCGTAAGTTCCGATAAGCCCGAAGACATCATGCGAGCAACGATCGAAACCCATGATCCATTGTATTTAATGAGAATGATAGAGCAAAATTATATTAACGAAAATTTGCCTAATGTAAATCTTCATACACACGTTTTTAACTATTATGGTCAAGGCCAAGACATTTACATCCCTACATTCAAATTGACACCGAATGAATCGGTCGAGATTGACGGTATTGCCCTGTTCAAAAAAGACAAAGACGTCCATCACTTGTCGATCGATGAATGTATTTGGCTTAAGTTACTCCTCCAAAATGCCAAGAGCGGAACCTTCGCCATGACAAAGGAGCACAATGAAAACATACTGATTCACATCGATTCTTCGAAAAATAAAATGAAATTAATTCAAAGCAATCCGCAATTAATCATCCAAGACCGCTTAAAAATAAACGCTTCGATAAAAAACATCTCGGAAGAAATTCCGATCAGGAAGAAACAACAACTGGATGAACTGGAGAAAGAACTCGAGGAGTACGTGAGAAACAACATAGAAAAACTGACGAAAAAGCTTCAAAGCTTAAAGGTAGATCCGGTCGGTTTCGGCAGATTTACTCGGAGCAGAGATCGAAAATGGAACGAGAATGAATTTTATCGGCAATACGATAAACAATTTACATTTAATCTCGATGTCGAAATCAAGCTCAATCAAATCGGAACAGAAGATTAATGCAAAGGAACGATGCGAAATGAAACTCATGAACGATAAATATTCCGTATCTCCCGGTAACGTTTTTTACTTGATGTACATTAGCTTAGTCGGTATTGGAATCATGAATTTTCAACAAAAAATGATATTACCAAACGGCTCGGAGAACGATGGTTGGATTAGCATTATCATCGCGGCTCTCTTGATACTGCTATTGACCAAAATGATGTACGTCGTTCTTGCTCGCCAGGACATCAAAAAGGCCAGTCTCGTACATATAAATCTCCGGTACTTCGGGCGATTCTTTGGCCTTATGATTAACTGGATATTTATTCTTTATTTCATCCTCGGAGGATTCGTTTGGTTTCAAACCTATATTCAAGTTATACAACTCTGGTTATTCCCCAACGTTAACGTGTGGCCGCTAAGTTTACTTATCATTTCCCTCATTTATTACGCGGTTTCGGGTGGATTCCAATCCATCACTGCTATATGTTTTTGGGGTACTTTGCTCCTTTACACTTTTATTCTCCCGCAGTTGTACTACATTACTCCGTATATCCGACCAAGCAATTTGTTACCGATGTTCAATCATAACCTTAGTCAATATTTCTTCACTACCCGCGAGTTTTCTCACGAATTTATAAGTTGCATTATTCTCCTAGCCGTATATCCGTTTGTCCAAAATCCGAAAAAATCTCAAAAATGGGCTTTTATCGCAATAGGTGCTTCCGCTCTTATTTATTTGATCTATTTTTTTATGTCTTATATGTACTTCAGCTTAGGCGAATTAAAAATAACGCTATGGCCAACGTTAAGCTTTATCGCCATGATCGAACTTCCTGTATTGCAACGTATGGAATACTTTATCGTCGCCGTTTTTTTATTGAAAATACTAGCAGCGATAAGCATAGGAATATGGGCAAGCTGTCATAGCGCCAAATTAATGCATTCCATAAGGCCGAGTCGATTCCTGCTCGTTATTTTATTGATTTTTTTTGTTTGTTTCATTTTCCGAGAGCCCTCTTCCACCGCGATCCTTCAGGATTTTTATTCCCATACGGGCGAGATTCTCGTCTATCTGTACGTACCCTTGATTTTCATTATTTCTCTTATCGGAAAAAATTCGGGAAAGACCGAAGCCAAGGGTAATACTTGAATCCTTATAAGCAAGATCAAACTACCCGTTTCAAGATCAGCATGGCTAAAGCCCTTCACGTTTGGTATAAATGACTAGGGAGGAAATGGTCATGCAAAAACCAATTAGCGCGCAGAAACCTAACATTTCAAGCGGCATTATCCTGCTATTAGCCGCCGCATGCGGACTTATCGTCGCCAATTTATATTATTCCCAAACTCTTGTAGGACCGATAAGCTCCGACCTGGGACTCCCATCCGGAGCCGCGGGACTTATTGTGACATTGACCCAACTGGGTTATGTTGCCGGTCTTCTCTTTATCGTCCCGTTAAGCGATAAGCTGGAGAATCGTCGTCTTGTCGTTTCTTTTCTCTCCGTTGTGGTACTCGCATTAATCGGTGCCGCGTTCTCGACAGGGTCCGCAATGTTCTTGACGGCCTCTTTATTGATCGGAGCGAGCTCCGTGGTCGCACAGATACTTGTGCCGCTAGCGGCTTTCCTATCAACGGAGGAGCAACGAGGTCGCGTAGTGGGGAACGTCATGAGCGGCCTTTTACTTGGAATCATGCTGGCCCGACCGATCGCAAGCATGATTACCGACATATGGGGTTGGCAAACCATTTTTATGATATCCGCAATTCTGATGGCGTTGCTGGCGATTGTGTTGTCACGTGTTTTACCGGAACGGCATCCCGATCAAACCCTAAGCTACGGAGGGCTAGTAGCATCCTTGCTAAAATTATTTAGGCAAACCCCTATCTTAAGACGCCGTTCTTTTTATCAAGCCTGCCTTTTCGGGGCGTTTAGCCTTTTTTGGACTACCGTTCCCTTGAGATTAGCGGATGAATACGGAATGTCTCAGCAAGGCATAGCGTTATTTGCGTTCGTCGGAGTGGCCGGTGCAATCGCGGCACCTATCGCCGGAAGGTTGGCGGACAAAAATTGGACCAAGCCATTGACCATGGGCGCGATAATCGTTGCGACATTGTCCTTTTTATTAATCGCGCTTATTCACGGCAAATCGAATTTTTCATTGGCTTTGCTTTTCATTGCGGCTATTACGTTGGATATGGCGGTATCCGGGAATCTTGTCGTCGGTCAAAGAGCGATTTACTCCTTGGGTAATGAAACGAGAGGCCGGTTAAACGGTCTATTTATGGCGATCTTCTTTATAGGCGGTGCAGTCGGATCGTTCTTAGGCGGTTTGTCCTATGCTCATGGAGGTTGGGTTCTGTCCGCCTGGCTCGGCGTTCTCTTCCCATTCCTTGCTTTCCTTTACTTTATAACCGAGCTTAAAACCAAATAATAGGCGGCTATAGATAATATGACGTATTCCCTTGAGTTTTCTGCCATTCTTCCTGTAAGAGACCCATGACGACTTGATCGCGGAAGCCATTCATCGTCCACATGGCTTTTCTCCGCATTCCCTCGATGGCGAAGCCCGCTTTTTCATAACAACGGATAGCCCGTTTGTTATCGGCAAACGTGTCCATATCGATACGATTCAGATTGTAGCGCGCGAAGAGGATCGTTACGAATTTCTCCAACGCAGCCGCCCCGTACCCTTTGCCCCAATATTCGCGCTCGCCGATCAACATGCCTATGGTGGCCCTTCGCGCCACCCGGTCCATATCGCGAAAGGATATTTGTCCGATTACGGTCGGTATCCCATGCTCCTCTTCTTGTAGCTCGATCACGAAATAACGTTGCGTATCAAGAGGCGACTGATTCCGAAATTGTTCAACCAACTGCTCGCGTGCCGGAATCGCGTTGCCATACCCGCCCGACGCCCAGAACATCACTTCTTCATCCAGCCTGAACCGGTATATCGCGTCTACATCGCGAAGTTCCACTGGTCGAATATTGACCATGCTAACCGCTCCTCTAAGTTTATTTAAATAAGCAGGCTGCCGCGGCAGCCTGCTCCTTCGTTCAATTCTCGTTAAACGTTAGTCGTGAGATAACTTTTTTATGACCATCTGATTAATGAACGACTCGATTCCCGATTGGTCTTCATGAATCCATTTTTCGTTAAAGGTCTGATGCTTTATGGCTTCATAGAAATCCAAGAGAGCTTGCTTCAAGGTCATGTCGTGTAACATAAGCAAATTCGGATCTAACAACTTTCTTAACACGACATCTAATTGGATGAGCAGGATTCCCGAATTCATTCGATGGAATACGCCAAGCTCCATTCCGCTGTTCAAATAAGCGATTAGCTTCCTCTGACACTGTTCTACGGCTTCAGATAGTTTTGCGTACAGGTCGGGGTACGCGGCTTTCAGATCTTGGAGAAAGATATCCGTTAAGAAAAAAGCCATCTTTACGGAAAGCTTGAACGCTTTGGCAAACGTTTCGCCAAAATTCATCCGATCTTCATGCGAAGGGTGCGATAGTTGTTCCAACGTTAATTTCTGAGGGGCTTCCTCCAACGTTTGCGTGTTGGTGTAATTCACGCATTGCTCAACCAAGCATTCTATGATTTCATCTTTCGAAACGAAATATTTATACATGGTTGCTTTGCTGATGTCCATATATTTGGCGACATCGTCCATTTTCAACAAGACGATTCCGTTTCTTTGAATATACGGAAGCAGCTTTAGGACAAGCTTATCTCTAATCGATTTCCTTTTTTCTTCCTTTTGATCAAGCTCGCATTCCATATCTGCTACGCCTCCTGCCTACAGATCAAGTATAGCGTAATTTTCTTTGTTTTAAAACAATAAATTATATAAACTAAACTATTTTAGCTTTTTTAGTTTACTTCGTTTATTTTGTGTGCTACCTTATTTTCAGGAAAACAAATTAGAGACCTCAAGGAGAGATCACGATGTCCGTAAATTCAGAAGCCGCCCTTCCTAATTCGACGACGTCTATACGCGCGCTCATTGGACCGCTTATAGCCATCATAATTGGGATGTTCATGGTTATTCTTGATACCACAGCAGTCAATGTCGCTATTCCGGTGCTCGCGGTCGATTTCAACAGTACATTAAGCATCATTCAATGGACGATTACCGGATATGCGCTCGCGCAAGCCGCGGTCATTCCGTTGGCAGGATGGTTATCGGATCGGTTCGGCGCCAAGCGTATTTTCATCATTTCCATCATTTTGTTCACGATTGGTTCCATATTGTGCGCATTTGCCACTACTGCCGATCAGCTCATTTTCTTCAGGATATTACAAGGGTTAGGCGGCGGTATGGTCATGCCAATCGCCTTTTCCATGACGTATCGCCTCAGCCCTCCCGATAAAGTAGGCAGAATAATGGGTTTAATGGGTATTCCCGTTTTACTTGCACCCGCTCTAGGGCCGGTCGTATCCGGATATTTGATCGATTACGTGAACTGGCAATGGATATTCTTGATCAATGTACCTATCGGCATCTTAGGAGTTATTATGTGTATCGCGGTACTGCCGAACATGCCGAAGAAAGCATCGACTTCATTGGATTTCTTAGGTATTTTACTAGCGCCGATTGCCTTCGGAGGTCTATCATACGGGCTAAGCGAAGGCGGGACCAGCTGGACTTCCGCGAAAACGATACTCGGTATATCTGTTGGCGCGGTTGCCCTGATTTTGTTCGTTATCGTTGAGCTAACGCGTAAAAAAGAACCTTTACTTGAACTCAAAGTATTCCGTTCTTCGCAATTTACCCGAGGCATTCTTGTTCAATGGATTTTACAATTCACCATGTTCGGCATTGTCTTCGCCGTGCCGTATTTCATGCAGCGATTAATGGGTATGAGCGCATTCGAAGCAGGCTTGTGGACGCTTCCTCAAGCCCTTGCGGCCGGAATCGCCATGCCGTTCGGAGGACGTTTATTCGATCGAATAGGCGCTAGACCTTTAGTGATCGGCGGATTAATCCTAGTGACTATCGGCGCGTTTCTAATTTCCTTAATCGATCCAAGCGATAGCCCTTGGACGTTTCTAATACCGCGTGCATTGGTGGGCATGGGAATGGGCTTGTCGTTCCTTGCTTTGAACACTCATCTGATCCAATCGGCACCGCGAGACTTAGTTAGTCGGGTTACCTCCTTAACGAGCGCGACGCAACAAGTTGTCACTTCCTTCGCGATAGCCGGGATCACGACTTTCCTCGTTAGCCGTACAAGTCATTATGTAAGCAAGGGAGAAACCGCAATACCCGATGCGATGTCGCATGCTTTTCATAACACCTACCTTATGCTAGCCGTACTTGCTTTGGCAGGAGTATTATTAGCCACAACGCTTAAGCGCCCTGCACCCGATGACGCTGCTAATAAGCCTGCCGTTGTCGATGAAGGTTCAATGATGGCATAACTAACGACCACAGGCTCCCGTTACCTCCGGGAGCCTGTGGTCGTTATACGATCATTACTAAAATTACAGCGGATTGGAACCCAAGTTTATACGCGATTCCGATTACGGTTACGGTTGCGTTGGCGATTCCCTTGATGAAGCTTTTGATTCAATAAGATTGCCACGCCCATAACGACGATACATACAACCGTACTTAACTCGTATCCAAGTTGTCTTTCTCCCAATAAGCCGCCGATTTCTCCACCAACAATAAACATTAATCCGCAAATCATTCCCGCTTTTCCGATCATTCAGAACACTCCTTCGTTTTTCTTATGTACTGATCTTACCACGGTACAATTTGGCGGATTAGTATCATTATTCATGTAAATAGAATGACTATCTTCACATACTTCCGTAACTAGCCCATGAGGAATGTCATACTTCCAATCGAAGTTGCCGGCAGCAATGTGACCCGACAATCCAAAAAAGCCCGCGCTTAAAATAACGCAGACTTAAATGATACGACTTGCTGTTGGCTTATCTATAGGAATGGTTCGTGCCGATACGTGCGTTTACGCTCCAGTCCGCTCTTGTTCCTTGAAAGTTCGAGAAGGCTTGAACGGCAGCGTTGGCCACTTCCGTGTCTTGTGCGCTCGTCCCCCCGCTCACGCCGATACCTCCGACGACCTTGCCTTCCGAAACTAAAGGAATGCCTCCGCCTAAGACGGTAATCTTCCCCTCATTGGTCGTGTTGATTCCGTATGATGGACTACCTGGAAGCGCGGATTGAGCAAGATTGGCCGTCGGCATCTGCATGGTTACGCTCGTCCATGCTTTGCCCTTCGAGATCTCGATACCGGCGAACCGGGCATTGTCCATTCGGTGGAAGGCGATTAGGTTTCCTCCTTCATCGACGATAGCAATATTGGAAAGAGTCTCCATCTGTCGGGCTTTTTGCTCCGCAACCGCAAGCAATTGTTTTGCTATTTCCAATGTAAGCTTGATCAATTGATTCACTCCTTGGATTTCAATCTATCCAGAACACGATGGTTTTACGTCCTCCTGGATTAAGGTCTTCCAGGAATAATTTTACTCCCGGCTCAAAGTTTACAAAGTATCCCACGTCTATACCTCCGATTATGAAAGTAACATTTATCAATATGAAAGTAACATTTATCAATAAGATACTCACCGAAGGAATAAAGGTGAACGCCTATTCCAAAACTAACCGGCAATAGAATAATGCGAATAAGATCCAAAAAAAATAGCCCGCGAATGCACGCGGACCTCAATTGAACTTAATTTGTTTCGTTTCGTCAAGCGGTTGTTTTTACCCGGTACCACTTGTAAGTTTCGGATGCGATTTCGACCAGAGCGAACAATCCGACAATCATGATAAGCCATTCGCTTATTCCGTCCCATATCGATACTACCGTTTCATGACCTTCTCCGCCGGGAGTCAAGATCCCCGAAGCTTCCAACTGCTGTATGAAATCGTGATTCCAGATAGCGGGATCCGCTAACATAACGCATACCAATACAGTGGTTACGACCGTTATCGCAATATGGAATGAGAGCAATTTACCCGTTCTCTTGCGGATGATGATTCGGATGCTTTCCTTCAAGATGACAAGAGCCGCTAGGCCCCAGACGATCGGCAAGTAATGACGGAAGATATCGGCATTCAGAAAAGGTATAACCGAACGGTCTCCGTCGTGGGACCTCCAAACGCCTAGCAAATCGACCGAATACAGGCAAATCACCGTAAACAACACCGTGAAAATGATACTGGTAATCGGCTCGCTCAATTTGATCTGCTTATTCCTGTCGGGAATTTGCGGCAAATCGGACGGTTTCCATCCCTTAGTCTTTTCGCCGTTGACGACCGCGTTTTTCCGCTGGCTATAATCGATCAAGGCGAATATGATAGTCACCACTCCTAAGCCTTGGGCGCCAACGGAAATCAGGGAAACGATATAATCGACGAAATTTTCCAGCACTTCGATTGGCGCGAAAATCGTTTCAATCGTAAATATGCAGGTCAAGCCGATGGCTATTGAAATCAGCACGATCTTGAGAGTGGTCATATACGGCTCGAACACGACGGGACCGATAAGATAACGGTCGTATCCGCGATATTTCGAAGCCAACGTATTCGGATGACCAAGCTCCGACAGCACGCTTTCCACATCCTCGCTGGAAGCCTGACCCGCAGGAGCCCTCTCCTCCAACATATCCTCGATTAAGCTTTGCAGCTCTTGCTTGATGTCTGCCCGTTGTTGTTCGGGCAGACGCTGAGTAACCGCATAAATGTAACGTTCAATCATTTCCATTCGATTCTCCTCCTTCGGAATCTTTCATGACGGCCTCCATACTGATAATCAACTTACGCCATTCCCGACATAATCCCGTGTAAACTTCCTGTCCAAAGGGGCTAAGCAAATAATATTTCCGCGGACGCGCTTCATTCGTATCCCATTTGCTCTCCAGCAGTTCTTGTTTCTCCAGCCTGCGTAGCAACGGATACAAGGTGCCTGGATCGACGGACAACCCCTTCTCCTCCAAAACGGGAACAAGCGAGTATCCATATTGCGGTTTGTACAATTGACTGAGCACGCCGATAACTATCGTTCCGCGCCTCAGCTCGTTCAATAAACCGTTAATCGTTTCATTGACATCTGGCATATTATCAACTCCTGAATTCATTATACTGTACGACACACACTATTGTGAATAAAAACTAATATTAAATTTAAATTATTATTTTACACGTGCCAAACCAATATGGAATATCAAAAACGAAAAAGCCCGCGAGCTTCGCGGGCTTGATAATGGGATTTTGATTATCGGCATGGATCCTCGTCATTTATAATTATTAGCTATCGTATCCAAGTACTGCTCAATCGGAACGGAGTTCCTAAGAGCCAGGAGTCCATTGCCTGCTTCGCCGATGACCGTCCGGAATTGCTTGCTCTCTCCCGTAGCTTGCGCCGCAATGGCATCCACGATCGTCTGCGGATCGTCTAATTGAGCGTTATCGCGGTTTGTCATCATATTCTTAAGGTTGTCCATTTGTTTGTCATAAGCCGTTATCTTTTCATCCTTATTCCAAATGATGCTATTCACGAAGTTATTGCCCGACGAACCTCCTTGCTCAATCAAGCGAAGCTCGATATTCAACGGTTTTAATTCGTAATACAGTCCTTCCGTTAACCCTTCTAAGGCAAACTTGGACATATTATAAAGCGACCCCAGCGGTACGGCAGTCGTTACTCCCATGAAAGAGCTAATATTGATGAACATACCGCCGCCATTCGTTCTGGAATGTGGTAAAAACTTCCGAATGACGTTGATCGGTCCGCGAGCGTTAACGGCGAACTGCCAGTCGATCGTTTCCTCCGCTGCGAGCTCCAGTGCTCCGTAAGATCCCATTCCCGCATTATTTACAACTACGTCAATTCGGCCAAAGGCGCTGATAGCTTGGTCCACCGACGATTGCACCTGCTCCAGATTCGTTACGTCCAGCTTGAAGATTCGAATATTGGGATAGTTCGTTAATTCCGTTTCCTTCTCGGGAGTACGCATCGTTGCCGCAACGTTCCAGCCCAATTTAGCAAAATGGATGGCCGTTAATTTACCCAAACCAGAGCTTGTTCCCGTAATAAAAATGGTTTTAGTCATTTGAAATCCTCCAATTATTGAGTAGTGTTAGTTTCGCACTTAACTCAGTATTTCGATTATTGTTCCCTATATGTCCGATTGAACGTTCATTCACTATTGTCGAAAAAAAAGTCCAAGGCATTGACTCTTAGGTTAAGCCTTTGACTTGGCAAAAGGTAGCCACATATCTATACTTACGGAGTTCCAACAGGATTGAATAGCGGTCTGCATAACCTCGTCAGTCAGCTCGTTAATGTTGTAAAGTCGACTCTTTATTAAAAAAACAACCATCCCGTAATGCATCTGCACCGTTAAACGAGGAGACTTTCCAATAAAAAGTCCTTCCTCCATCTCCTTCTGATACATCAACCCTACATTGAAACACCAATTTCTCTCATACACGGCCTGTTTCGTTTCTTCGTTAATATAAGGCGAGAACGAGTATTGCTCCAAAAACTGAAACGCCTCGAGATTCTCGATACTAGCCTCGAATAAGTTATTCCATACGCGACTGAAGCGATCTCGAACACTTAGATCTTCATCGAATCCTTGTAAAACGGCATATGTGAAATGGTCGGCAATCCCCTTGAAAAGCTCGTTGATAATTTCTTCCTTGCTTCCGAAATTGTTATATATAGTACCGATCGGAATTCCGGATTCTTTTGAAATGATCGACATAGACGTAGCCTGCAGGTCCTTGTGACTAATTAGCTTCAAGACCGTTTCCAGAATGGCTCTCTGAGCGCTGCTATATTGTTCGAACATGCCTGTATCCTCCATTTTCGACGTCGAAGTGAACGTTCATTCATGTGGCTATCTTACCTCTAGTCGACTTGTTTGTCAACCGTCCTCGTAAACGAGAAAAAAGCTCAAGACGCATTCGTCGGCAATAGACGCCTTCAGTACATAACGAAGAAACCTCCACGCTTGTGGAGGTTTCGGATATATTCTTCAGTCCCGGGATATAAAACAATTATTGAACGAAAATTCCCCTTGCATACTGAACCGGAGGATCGACTTTTCTGACGACGGATTGTATCGCATGTAAAGCCCAATAAGGATCGTTAAGCATGCCGCGCCCAACGGCTACAAGATCCGCATCATCATTGGCTAGCGTAGCCTCTGCCAGGAAGGGATCCTCTAGTTTACCGACCGCAATGACCGGAACCTCTAGCGCTTGTCTATACGCTCTGGCTAATGGAACCTGGTAACCCGGATGGTTACCGGGCTTCACCTTCCCAGCAGGACCCTCCCCGCCGCTGGATACATGGAACATATCAACTCCAGCCGCTTTGTATTTCTTGGCGATAGCTATGGAATGCTCCATCCCATAGCCGCCATCCATGTATTCAACGGCTGAAATCCTCATGATCAGCGGCATATCCGGAGGCATAACTTCACGGACCGCTTGGACAATCTGAACTCCGAATAGAGACAAATCTTTCCCGTACTCGTCCGTTCGATTATTAATACCGGGCGATTGAAACTGGTGGATTAAATATCCATGGGCTCCGTGCAACTCGATTGTATCAAAACCTGCAGCAACGGCTCTCCTTGCGGCATCTTTGTATTTGATTACCATAGCTTTGACTTCCTCGGTAGTAAGAGCACGCGAAGGTTTTAATCCTTTTTCCGAGGGCGGGCTCGACGAAGAGCTGACGGGTTGCTCGGCATCCGTAGCTTTACGTCCTGCATGCGCAATTTGGATGCCGATCTTAGTTCCGTATTTATGTACTTCGGACACGATCCTCTGATATGCAGCGACCTGTTCATCCGACCATAAGCCCAAATCGCGGTTTGTAATCCGGCCGTCAGGCTCCACGTCGGTCATTTCCACAATGATGAGTCCTGCTCCGCCGATAGCCCGGGATACATAGTGAACATAGTGCCATTCGTTCGGCGTACCGTCTTCAGCGTCAACCGAATATTGGCACATAGGCGGCATGACGATTCGGTTTTTAAGATGCAGACCTTTCAACGAAAATGCGGAATCTATATTTGCCATACTGATCTCTCTCCTTAGTTGATTTATGACGTTATTCTAAAGCTCAATTCGATATAAATCAAATTACTTAGCGCATCATAAGCATCGCCTTGCTTTTACAAGTAATTAAAGAGGCAAACTCAAAAGTAGATCACTTTTGAGTTTACCTCTATTTGATACTTCAAAATGAAATTAGAGTTCGATAATCTTCGTAGCAATATGATTGCAAAATTCGCTGTCGTGTTCCACGAAAAGAATGGTCGGCGAATATTCAAGTAATAATTCTTCGATTTGAATGCGTGAAATAACATCGATGAAATTGAGCGGCTCATCCCAGATTTGCAAATGCGCTTTCTCGCAAAGGCTTTTTGCGATCAGCACTTTCTTCTTTTGACCGCCGCTGAACGACGAAATATCCTTTTCGAATTGAACCCTGGAGAAATCAAGCTTTCTTAGAATGGATTTGAATAGACTTTCGTCAATGCCATTACTATTCGCGTAGTCCGTTAAATTTCCCCGCAAATGCGAAGTGTCCTGCGAAACATAGGAGATTTTAAGCTGACTTCCCTTTCTAAAGGTGCCGGTATAATCGATATCCTCGCCGAAAATGAGCTTGATGATACTTGATTTTCCCGAGCCGTTCTTGCCAGATAGCGCAATACGATCTCCTTGCTCGATAGTAAAGCTGATATCCGAGCAAACCGCCTTCTCTCCGTAATAGATCGAAACGTTTTCCAGTTCGGCGAGTTGTTTTTTGTGATAAGCAAGCTGAGAAATTTTCAAGCTTTCGGAGTTCTCGATATTTTTTAGAAGCATCGACCTGTCTTCGATAGCGGATTGCTGTCTTTGCTCGATTCCTTTAGAGCGTTTCATCATTTTTGCTGCTTTATGGCCGACATATCCTTTATCTACTTTAGAGCCGGAATTTCTTGTACCGTTTTTGGTTTTTTCCACCTCGTGCGACCAGTTACTCGTTCTCGTCGCAGCATCCGACAACCGTTTAATGTCTTTCCTCAGCTTCTCGTTCTCGGCAAGCTCGTAGTTATCTTGTCTTTGTTTATTTTCCCACCATTCGGAGAAGTTACCTCTTTGAATTTCTATGTTGGACTTGTTGATCGACAGGATATGGTCTACGCAGTTGTCCAGAAAGGATCTGTCGTGAGACACCAGTATAAATCCGCTTTTGGCTCTTAAATAATCGCTGACAAGCTTTCTTGCATGACTATCCAGATGATTGGTCGGCTCATCGATTAACAGAAAACTGTTTTCTTTCAGAAATAAAGCAGCCAACATAACTTTCGTTTGCTCTCCGTTGGATAATGAATCATAAGGGCGATATAAAACATCCTCGGAAACTTTAAGCAACGAAAGCTCGCGTAATAATTCCCAGTGAACATAGTCCGGATTTATATCGTTGATGACGTCCAGAGTATGATTTTCCATGTTCTCGACATGGAAAGGGAAATATTCAAAACGGACACTCGCGGAAATATGTCCGCCGTATTCGTATTTACCGAGCAGTAAGTTGAGAAACGTCGTCTTCCCTCTACCGTTTCTTCCCGTAAATCCTAATTTCCAATCGGTATCGATTTGGAAGCTCGCATTCTCGAATATGTTATCGTAGCTTCCGTCATAGGCGAAGGTTAGATTTGTTACGTTAATTAATGACATGAAATAATCCTCCCGCAAATAAATAAGAGCTACAAGAAAGTTACTTTCTCGTAGCTCAAATAAATACAGTTAATCTAACCCGCAAGCGGAGTTAGACAAGGATATATTGTTTGAGTAAAAAGAATAAGTAACTTTCTTGCCTATTAAATAAAACATACGAAAAAAATATCGCTTTTGTCGTTTTATTATTAGCAAGAAAAATCACATTATTCTCTTCAGCTCCATTCCTTAAACTAAAAAAACTTTATCATAGTCGTTTTGTTTTTTCAAGCAGTTGGTGAAATTTGGGATATGGATTTCTCTTTGGTCAAGTTGATTTAGGGAACGTTGGGACCGATGACCTCGGCGCTGAAGTGAAACTCGTTTACGACCGGATTGGTGAAATTCGTAATCGGCGTCGGTCCGCCATCACCGCCAACCCCGAAGCCGGAAGCCGGACCTGCGGCGACGGTGAGAAAATAATTCACGCTCGGACCGGCGATACCCCTATCGGTATACTCGAAAGTCGTCGTGAAATTCCCGCTTACAAATGTTGTTTCACTACCTACAAGATTAATCTGTGTGACGCTTCCGGCATCTATGACGGTACATAAGCGAATGCCTACTAGCGGAGCGTCTCGGAAAATCCCGAAACGCATGATTTGACTTGCTACTGCAAGTTGCGGAGCAGTCCCGCTGATGAATGTAAAACCCCAGACGACGGTTGCCTTTAAGGCGACCCGGCTTGCCGGAATGACGTTACTCACGGTCAAGAACCGATTGCTGAGCTGGAGCTCGGGACCGAGCGTTGCCGGAGGTACTGGTAACGTAACAGTCGTAATGGCCGGACCGCTTGGGACCATCGGATCGGGAGCAGAGATAAAGCTATAAAAATCAAGAAGTCCCACTCCCGGTGCGCCTTGGACACCTTGTGGACCAACAATTCCCTGCGGACCAATTGGCCCGACAAGTCCTGCAGGTCCTTGAGGGCCAATAGGACCGATAGGACCAATCACCCCAATAGGACCCGGATTGGCAACGACTTCCACGACCTCTTCTTTGCGAGAGATCTTTTTGGTTGCCTTACGTTTAGGATGGGGAGGAGCGCATTTCAGTTTTTTCATTTCATTTCATCTCCCGCAGATTAGTCGAACTAACGTCTTATCACTTTACCGCTAAAGAAAACTTCATTGATGGTCGGATTGGTGAAATTAGTAATAGGTACGGGGAAATTGTTTTGCGGCGCTCCGAATCCTGCAGCCGCTCCCGCTGCAGCAGTCAAGTAATACCTGGTCGTCGGTCCGGGTACGGCAACATCCGTGTAATCGAAAGCGGTCGTAAACGTACCAGTCACGAACGTCGTCGCTACGCCTTCGTTGTTAATCTGGGTTACGCTTCCGGCATCCCTGACCGTGCAAATCCGAATCCCTGTAAGCGGAGCGTCGCGAAAGATGCTGAATTCCATGATCTGACTCGCTACACTAACTTGCGGCGCTACCTCGGTTATGAATGTAAAACTCCACACCAATGTAACCGTCAGTGCAATCCTGGAGCTCGCATCAATACCGCTTAGAGATAGGAATTGCCCGCTGACTTGCTGTTCGGGTCCAAGTGTCGCGGGTAAAACGGGCAGCGTAAGCGTAGTAATGCTCGGGCCTCCAGGGACCATCGGGTCGGGAAGTTCGAAGAAATTGTAGAAGGCTAGCAATCCGGCACCTGAAATTCCTGGAATCCCCTGCGGTCCGGCAGGACCTTGCGGTCCGATAGCGCCGGTAGGGCCTTGCGGTCCCACTAAGCCACGAGGACCTTGCGGGCCTTCTAACCCCGCCGCACCTTGTGGTGAAACGACAATGAATTTCAGCTTGCCACGAGCGAGCTTAACGGCGGATCCCTTGCGACGAGTGAGCTTTCGACAGTTTCTATGCTTTTTCTTGCTAACGGGAACGGGACAGCTCATTCATGTACCTCCTTAAAGTGTTGCCTTATCATATGATCCCTGTGCAGGACATGTATTAGACGGATAACTAGATTTATAGACTCCTATCTCGCTAAAGAACCCATATATATTACCTGAATTCGTCAGCCGGGCGTGACTGATCATTGAATAAATAAAGCCGCCAGGAAGATATCCCTGGCGGCTTTTTCGTTCGGCTAGCCGTTATGCGTACTCTTTCACGTCAACCGAAGAGGCCTGCTTGGCGTCTTACGAGAACATTTCCAATGCAACAGGCGTGATTCTGCTAGAAGCGTCGTGCGTCTTTAATAGGTAGAACCTTCATGAGCATTAAATTATTATTTCTCGTCGGCTGAAATGTTGTCCATGCATTTCCTTTTCCGTTAAATACCCTGTCTATATGAGGGCTTTAGTTAACTAAATCCGGAGGAGTTCAAGTGCAGCAATTGAACAATCAAAATTTCGACTTCAGAGTGCTTTTACAATAAAAAAACGGGAAAATCTTATGGTCCATTACGAATGTCTTTAGTCGACTTGCTATGAATGGCTGTTATTTACAAGCGGCCGATGCAATATGCGCGGTATTTGTGCATGAGTTCATCGCGTGGGTAGTTCAGTATAGGATATCCGGCTTGCCTATTCCGGATATTTTTTTATGTTTTAAAGCTCTTTTAAATGCTTCAGCTTATCCGGGTTTCTAACAACATATAAATTGCGAATCGAATCTCCTTCGAGATGAAACATTCCAATCGTATGAATTCCCTGTTCCGAACGAAGAACAAAGGCGGGTTGTCCGTTGATTCGAAGTATTTCAATGGCAACTTCTCCATTAATCGTAGCGGCTTGGCGTATAGGACCAAGAAGAAACCGCGCCACGAATTCTCGCGTCTTAATCGGATTAACCGCAGCTTGTACTTTGCCTCCCCCATCGGTGACCAGTACGACGTCTTGATCGAGCATGGATAAGATTTGATTCATGTTCCCCTGCTTAAGAGCATCAAGAAAGCCATTAACCCACTCTTGGTTAGCGGCTTCCGGCTGAACGGTCTCCTCGGGATCAAGCCCCATCTTCGCGCTTGCTCTGCTGAATAGCTTACGGCAATTCACTTCGCTTTTCTCGATAAGCTCGGCTATCTCCCGATACTCAAAGTCGAGCGCTTCTCGTAGAACAAAAACGATCCGTTCCGAAGGCGACAATCGTTCCAATAGCACCAGCATTCCATACGACAAGAGGTCGTCGCGGACAACGGATTCCATGGCGTCCTCTCCCGAATTAAGAAAAGGCTCGGGAAGCCATTCTCCGAAATATTCTTCGCGTTTCTTGCGCGCGGCTTTATGTAAGTCCCGGCAGCGATTCGTGACCATTTTGCAAAGATAAGCTTTCGGTTCTGCTAGCTTCTCCGGAGGAACGTCGTATATTTTCAGAAATACGTCCTGAACGACATCCTCCGCATCGGAAACCGAACCGGTTAATTGATAAGCAAGCTTAAATAGCAACGCTTTATATTTCTTATACAACTCCTGCATCTGTTCGCAACCATCCTTATCTTATTATCGCTTTGTTTTACAGCATAGTTTGCCTTATAAATAAAACGAGATACGGGGTTCATTTGTGACAACGCCTTATCCCTATCCGAATTCTGCATAGTTGATCCTCGCTTTGCCCATAATATCCCATGAACCTATCCATATTTATTCGCAGCGGGGGCGACATCCATGAGTGCCATAAGCCGGAACCTCAAAGAGAATGAAGCCTTTCTTAGAGAACGATTCTTCAATTGCTCCGACATCGTCTTTCGTTCCTTTGCGCTAAACGACGAGAACGTGCTCTTACTCGTGTATTTGGATGGAATGACCCGATTGCAAGGCATTGAGGACAATATTCTGAAACCTCTAATCTTCAACGGACTTCCGCAAGGTATAGACCGCTTATCCACGCTGGCCGAGACGTTCAGGCGCGAATGGCTCCCCTTAACGAACTTATTTACGGACGAAACCCAGGAAGATCTAGTCCAGCATATTCTGCAAGGGAACTTGGGGATTCTGGTGGACGGCGATGCATCCGCGCTCATCGCTCAGGTCCATGGCTACGAGACGAGAGGCATCCAAGAGCCGAAGAAGGAATCAACCTTGCGCGGATCCAAGGAAGGCTTCGTAGAGAATATCCGCACGAATACGTCATTGATAAGAAGAAGGATAATTCATCCGGATCTAAAGATGGAATCCTATACGATAGGGAAATTCACCCAAACGGAAGTTATTCTAGCCTATATGCAAGGTATTGCGGACGAAAAGGTGTTATCGGAAGTTAGGGGAAAGCTCGGCAAGATCGAACTGAACGGGGTTATCGAATCCGCCTATATCGAAGAATGGCTCGAGAATAACTCCTTCTCCATCTTCTCGCAGATCCAGAATACGGAGCGTCCGGATATCGTAGCCGCTTCTTTAATAGAAGGGAAGGTCGCACTCCTCACAAATGGAACTCCGTTTGCCCTCATCCTTCCCATTACCTTCTGGTCGGGACTTCAATCGGCGGACGACTATTTCGAGAGGTTCGTCTTCGTTATTCTAAATCGGTTTATCCGATACGTCATGACTTTCATTTCCTTAGCGCTGCCAGCTTTATACGTTGCGCTTTCGACTTTTCATCCGGAGATGATCCCCAGTTCTCTCATGATCGGTATCGCGACCGCAAGGGAAAACTCCCCGTTTCCTTCCGTCATGGAGGTATTTATTATGATGTTCATCTTCGACGGGTTGCAGGAAGCCGGCGTTCATCTTCCTAATCAACTCGGACCGGTCGTGAGCATTATCGGGGCGCTGGTCATCGGACAAGCCGCCGTGGAGGCCGGAATTATATCCACGCCGATCATCATCGTCATTTCGTTGACGGGCATCGCGGCTTACACGATTCCGAGATATAGCGCCACCCTTCCCTTTCGATTAGTCCGGTATCTCTTGATGTTCATAAGCGGTATGCTCGGCTTCGTCGGCTTTGCGTTCGGCATCATTTTTTTGTTGATCCATTTGGTCATGCTGGAATCCTTCGGAACGCCGTACTTGAGTCCTGTAGCGCCTTTCGACGGCAGGCGAATCAAAGACATGATCATCCGCTATCCATTTTGGATCAAGAATGGCCGCAACAAGAAATGGCGTCAGAGATGACCCGAAGCGTCCTCCTAACGATCGTCTTCCTACTCCTTGTATTGTCCTCCTCCGGCTGCACGGATTTTGTCGAACCGAATCAACTGGCTTTTGTCATAGGGACGGGTGTTGATCATGTCGAGGACGGGACGATGGAAGTCAGCCAACAGATCGTAATCCCCTCTCAGCTTAGCGGTCAGGCAGAAAGCTCCGGCAATTCGAATAGTTTCGTCGTCATGTCGGCGAAAGGTAGAGGCATTTTCGAAGCCAGTCAGAAAATCCAAAAGAAAATGTCCCGCAGAGTGATGACCAGCCATCGAATACTGAACGCCATTAGCGAGGAATTTCTCATTAAAAACGATGGAAGAAAGTTATTCGACAAGCTAAACAGGGATCCTGCGAATAATCTACGGGATATAACCGTTTTAATTAAAGGAAGAAGCGCTAAAGACTACCTTATGCTTAAGCATCCCATTGAACGCCTCTCTAGCATTTCTTCCGGCAAGGAGCTGCAGATCAACGGGTTGAGGCGCTTCTCGACGAGGCAATTCATTCTCGACAGTCTCTCCGAAGGAATTAGACCGCTGTTGCCGGTTCTTGAAATCAAAGATTTCAAGGAGAACGACAAAAAAACGGACCCGATTGCCGTGTTATCCGGCTTTGCCGCATTGAACAAGAAGCTTAAAGTCAAAGGTATTCTGGACGTTGACGAAAGCTCCGCAGTCATCTGGATGGCGGGTAAGGGCTCTTTCCATGCAATAACGATCCCATGGAAAAACGGCAAAGGAATCTTAGCTTTTAGATTAACCCATCTTCAAAGAAGGATTCGATCCGTTCATGGCAATGATCTAAAAAGGATTATATTAACCGTTAAGGCGCAAGCCTATTTGATTGAAAATACGACGTCGTTGGACATGTCCGAAGTAGATAACATGATTGAAGTTCAAAAGTACGTTAACGAGGAAATTCAAAAGGAATTTCAGATAACGATGAATAAAGTCCAGCAATGGGAAACCGACGTAATCGGTATCGGAGAGCATCTTCATCGCAAATATCCTTATTGGTGGAAGGCGCAAAAAGACGATTGGGATGATAATTTTAAGAAAGTCCAAGTTACTGTCAAGTCGAATATTCGACTAAAATCAGTCGGAACGAGCGGCGGGCAAATCAAATGAAATCGGCAAGGAGCTGCGGCTAATCATGAAAGTAAGCAACTATCAAATGTTTTGGTTGATTAACATCTCTTCCATGATCATAGTATCCTACCTCCCCATCAGGTTAGCCGCTGAGATATCGCACCAAGACGCATGGATTTGCATTGTGCTTGGAAGCATGATTATGATGATCGCCACTTGGGTCATTCTCCGGGTATGTAAGCAAAATAAAGACAAAACGTTAGTAAACTTCATTAAAGACCTTCTAGGTACCGTGCTGGGCAAGATCATCGTCGCGGTTTATTTCCTGAATTGGTTCATGCAGTTGTCTTTGATATCTAAAGGAACCGTGGAATTTCAAAATCTAGTTATGCTCCATAACACGCCTATGATCGTCATCTTAATATGCCTGTTATTCCTCGTTGCTTACGCTGTATATAAAGGCGGAATTACGGCAATTAGCAGGTGCGCTGAGGTTATTGGTCCCTTTTTCGTGGTCATCTTATTCGTTCAGCTATTCCTGAACCCTCAGGACATGGATATTAAGCGAATTTTGCCCATCTATACGGACTCAGGCTGGATTCACATACTGAAAGGTACTTTTATATCGTTTAATTATTTGGTTGATCCTTCGATCATTCTCATGCTGTTCTTTTTCGCCGAGAACAAGCGAACCGCTTCGCGAGCTATCTTATGGGGAACGGCGACTTCTATGCTTTGGGGCATCTTGGCAACACTGGTGCTTCTGTTCGTAACCGGACCTCAGATGGCCGCTAATCTAGTAGTTCCTGTATATACTCTTACGAAATTCGTATCTATCCTGAACTTCGTACAGAATATCGACGCTTTTTATATCCCGCTATGGCTTTTTGGCGCCTTTATTAAATTAGCGGTTTGCTTGTTCATCCTTAGCTATGGTTTATCCGAGTGGACCGGCTTCAAGAATTGGAAGCTCATCGCCTGGTTAACGACTTGCCTCTGGCTATCGTACGTGCTTTATAGCTCGTATAACATTCGGATTTCGTTTACTCTCAAGAACTCGTTGCTTATCGGATTCTTCTATCCCTTTATCTATATTGTCATGCCCTTGATCCTATGGATGATAAGCAGTATAAGACAGCGCGGTAAAGCGAAAAGTATCGGTTAACTCCCTTGTTCTCGGAGACAATGTCACAGATTGAACCCTAGCGTCGTTATATGTATGTGAAACAAAAACACTATTGGAGGTAATAAACAATGTCGCAACGTATCAACTATATGCAGCAATCGCCGGAGTTCTTCAAAGCAATGATGGGGTTAAGCAACGCCGAGAATGATAGTTCGATCGAACAAAAGATCCTCCATCTCGTTCATATTAGAGCTTCGCAAATGAACGGCTGCGGATTCTGCCTCGATATGCACATCAAGCAAGCCAAGATCCACGGAGAGGGCGAGCTTCGCCTCTATCATCTTCCGATATGGCGGGAATCGAATCTATTCACGCCGCGCGAACGCGCAGCGCTGGCATGGACCGAAATCCTGACCAAGATTCCCGAGCATGGCGTTCCAGACGAAGTATACGATCGCGTTCGCGGGCAATTATCGGAAAAGGAATTGTCCGACCTCACCTTCTCCGTCATGGCGATCAATGCGTGGAACCGCGTCAACATCGGCTTTAAATACGTGCCGGGTTCCGCTGACGTTGCCTTCGGACTAACGAAAGCAGGATTGAGTTAATATCCAAACTTCCTTAATCCTGTATGCAAAAGAACCCTGCGAAGGGTTCTTTGCATTTCTATAGGAATAATGATATTACTCCACGCTCAAGCTCACTTCCGTTATCGCGGTTACCATTGCTAGTATGAATAAATGTCCTGGGTAGAACCCTCTCCATAACCACCGGGGAACCCGAATCTCCATCCCGATTCCTCTGAGATGCTTGGCATAGACCAGGAACACCGTCGGTACAATGCTAAAGATTTGAATCTCCCAGCCCTGATAGAAGAAAATAGCCGCGTTCAAAGCCATATGAGTCGCTATCCAATAATTTCGAGGAATAAATCGGTACGTCAGGATGAGTAGCAACGCGTACGCTCCATAGTCGAACGGCAGCGCTTCTAGAACTACGAATGCCACGGCAATGATCCCGAGATTAGCCCATTTGGATGGTACGACTTCCCAAACGATGAGTATGCCTAGGCATACTACAAATGTGGCTATCACGTTGATTCCGATGACCTGAAGGCCGAACATGAAGGGTAACTGCGAAATGCTGGCAAGCATCAATAGACGGTTAAAATATTTTCGACGGTTCTTTGTATGAACGAAGCCCTGGACGATACCGTAAGCGTACAACGGAAACGCGATACGTCCGATAATTCTCCATATTTCCGATTCCGGAAAATATAACACGCCAACGTGATCTATCAACATGGTCAGCATGGCGATAATCTGCATCCTTGTTCCTCCTGACTATCGTATTCCTCCATTGTAGTCCATTGAATTACTTGGATCCATATAACTGGCCGCAGGCTGCATCGATATCCGTCCCGAATTGAGTTCTAACGGTGACATTGATTCCCTTAGCCTGTAATATTCGAACGAACGTCGCGACGCTGTTTCGATCGGATTGCCCATAGCTTTGGGGCGTCTCATCCGTTGAATTGTAAGGAATCAAGTTAACATGATAGAGATGTTCCCATTCTCCCCTTCCCCGCAGCAAATCGGCGACAGCTTCCGCGTGTTCCGATGTATCGGTTATCCCTTTCAACAAAATATAAGCGATATACACTTTTCTACCCGTATGCTGAATATGATTATCCAACGATTTCATCACCTCGCGCAGCGGGAATCGATTATTTATGGGCATGAGTTCGCTTCTCTGATCATCGAATGGCGAATGCAACGAAAATGTTAAATTAACCTGCGGGAAGTCCGTCATCAGTCTGTGTATTCCAGGTAATATTCCGATAGTTGAAACGGTAATTCTTCGATGACCTAATCCGAACAATTGCGGGTCCGTCAGTATCGTTAACGCGTCAAAGAGATGCGGATTCGCAAGCGCCTCTCCCATCCCCATAAAAGATACGCTGTCCAGGGGATAGCCGTTCAAGTTAAAGTACAGCAATTGGTCGGTTATTTCATCTGGCGTAAGATTTCTCTTCAAGCCTATCGTGCCTGTCGCGCAGAAGCGACAACCAAACCCGCATCCGCACTGAGAGGAAATGCAATAGGATTCCCATCCGCGTTTGTAGCTTAACCTAACTGTCTCAACGCGCTCATCGCCAGCTATTGCAAACAGGATCTTGCTGACCTGATTGGATTTCTTTTCTACAACCGGGGTAATGCTCGACACGCGATTTCCAAGCTCCTTGATCAGCTCCTCACGCAATATCTTTGGTATCATGGTCATTTGATCATATTCAGCGATCTTTTGCTTAAAAATAGCGTCAATGATTTGAAGATATCTATAACCCGGCTGTTTCAGGCTCGTTATGATTTGCCGAATCTTATCGTATTTCGATATTGGCTTCATTATTTTTCTCCTCTTAGCACGGAGAAAAAACGCAGAAAAGCACCAGACGTATCGGCGCTTTTCTGCGTTTTACATTAACCAAGCTATACAATAAGAAGCGCAAAGCAATATTACAGCCATTGCTTCGCTAAGCGTTCCTATATATAGAAGGATAAAGCTCCGATAGCTGCGTTGTTATTTGGTGAACCGTGTCTAAGATCATTTGAAAAGACAGGTTCACGTTAACATCTACAACCTCGATCATCGCTTTATCCCTCCTTATCATACTGACGATTAACTTCATTGTTAGCGACTATTTTATCATACCTGTTTTACATTTTCTATAAGCTCACCACGATTTTACCCATCACATGTCGCTGCTTCAACCGTGTAAGTTCCTGCGGTACTTCATCTAGCGAAATTCGCTTGCTTATCGTCGACCGTATTTTACCGGCAACCATCAATTCCATAAATTCTTCCGCCATTACGCCTAATTCGCTTTCCGCTCTCTTATCGTTCGATAAATGAGCTCCCGCTAGCATCATTTTGTGAATCGTGAAGGTTTTGTGGGAGGGTTGGAAATCCGCTACGATCTCGGGTGCGCCTGCAATGCAGGCAAGCTGGCCTCCGAAAGACAGCATCGGCAGATCCTCCTGTGCCGACTTGCGGTTGATGGAATTCAGAATATAATCCACGCCAAGTCCATTCGTTAACTCCATGACTCTTTCGTGTATGTTCCCGACGTTATAATCAATGACAATGTCCGCGCCTAATGATTTAACGTAATCAAAATTGTCGGGAGACGCAATCGTTAGAATTTGGGAAGCTCCATACGCCTTAGCCAGTTGAATCGCATATCCGCCGACTCCACCCGCACCTGCATGGATAAGAATGCTGCTTCCGGCTTTCATATTCATTTTCCGATTTAATACCTGATATGCCGTCAATCCCGCACACGGAAACGCCGCTGCTTCTTCGAATGAAATGCCATCCGCGATACGGCCAACCGCATGAGCTTTGGCGATATTATATTCTTCGAAGCTACCCGGCCTAACGAAGCTGCCGTGATACACGACGCGGTCTCCCTTACTCCACTGCGTAACCCCTTCCCCTACCAGGTCCACGATGCCGGCCGCGTCTACGCCCGGAACGAATGGATAAACCCAATCGGGATGTCCGTTCATCGCCATTTTATAATCTACCGGATTTAAGCTGGCAGCCTTAATGCGAACTCTGATTTCTCCATATCCCGGTTCGGGGATCGGGAGCTCCTGCAAGGTTAACGTATGCGGCTCGCCGGGTGCGTTCAATACGATCGCTCTCATGAATTAATTCTCCTTTTTAGTTCGAAGATGGTTCCATATATTCTATAACTTGTCCATCCGGTTGCTTAACGATAAATAAGTATATCCCTTCAACCTATAAATTGCATTAATAAGTGATTAAATTTGTCGCGTTCTTCATAGAAAGAGCCATGTCCGCTGTATTGAAAGGGAACTAGCACCGAATTTTTGATTAGCTTATTGGTTTCCTGAGCATTAACGTACGGAACGATTTTATCATGGATGCCATGAACGATTAACGTAGGTACCGCTATTTTACCCAGATCGCCGTAAACGTTCTCGTCCCTTAAAGTAACCATGATCGCTGCCGTCGACCATCCTGCCGCTTGTAGGCCAAGCTGAAAAAACCAATCCATGAACGGAATAGTCTTGTACTGGAAGAAGAATTGATCCCCTAATCCCCGCAGCATATTAGGGCGGTCGTTTAGCGTTTCTGTAATGAATTGATTTGCGGCTGCTTGCGGTACGGAATGGGGAGACTGAGCATCAACAAGAACAAGCTTAGATACGCCGTAACCTTGATGTCTTGCTACGTATCGAATCGCGATCGCTCCGCCAGCGGAGTGCCCCACGAGTGTGAAATCTTTTAACTGCAATGCCTCGACTACGGCTCGGATGTCATCGGCCAATCTATCCAAATGATACCCCGTGTAGGGCTTATCGGAATTACCGAAACCTCTCCAATCCATGCCTATGCACCGAAATCCCATGGATGGAAGAACATTATACTGATATTCATATTGATTATGGTTTAATGGCCATCCGTGTATAAATAAAATTACCTTTTTCGAGTCCGGGTTTAGATCCTCTACGAAAATCCTTACGCCGGGCTCAACAGTAACATAGTATTCCATGATATCTCCCCCATTAATTATAGTGGTAGCTCTAATAATATACGCAACAAGAGAACCATAGGTGAACGCCTATTTTTAAATTAGAGGAAGTAGCAATCATAAGCAAAGGTGTGCCGCGTAGCACCCCTTTTGCTTCAAATGAATATCCCGTGTTCCGTCTTGGTTACAGCGTCGAGGATGCCTGTCGTAACAGCGACGATAGTTGTTCGTAATCCACCATTTGTCCTTGTCGCAGCTTCAAGGTCCTCCTTTCTGGAATCGCGCTCTCGTTTACCGATCAGGTAGATCCAACACAACGAAGCCCCTCTCTTCTATTGGATGGGGATAAATCATGCATTATTTTTTTGCATCACTACATAACTTAAAATATACACACAACATAGGTGCTGTTGATAAGGTACAGATTATAGATTGCGATCAAACGAAGGAGATGATAATGTGGGAAAATTTAAGTGTCCTCCAGGCCCTCCCGGTCCTCCTGGTCCAGGGGGACCGCAAGGACCGCCCGGCCCCCCATTGCAAGGACAGCAATTACTTCAAGAACTCGCAGGAGCAATTGCCGCTGCAGGACCCGTTGGTCTAGCGGGAATACTAGGACCAGCCGGGCTCGCAGGTCTTGCAGGAGCACTCGGTGCTGCTGGACCTACAGGACTTACAGGACTTGCGGGAGCACTCGGTGCTGCTGGACTTGCCGGACCAGCGGGGCCGCCTGGTCCTGCCGGAGCTACGGGAGCATTGGGGCCAACTGGCCCAATCGGTCCTCCTGGCGCTGGAGGAATCATCCCATTTTCGACGGGAATCATCCTCAGTGGTGCTGCTGTGGTTTCAGCCGCTCCCATTTTAATGGGTTTCGGTAATCGCACGGTTGAAGTGATCGATGGTTCGGGTGAATCGACAAGCCCTCCTGAAGCAGGCGGTTTTGCTTTCCCGATTCCCTTCCCGGGTATCGTTCAAAACTTACAGATAAGCGCAGATCTATTGGTTGCTTCCGTAGTGTCCATTAATACTCTTGGTCTTCAATATGATTTTACGGTTTTCCGCGCACCGTCAGTTCCTAATAACGGGATTGATCATATTTCGTCAGCCTATCTGACAACTCCGCTAACTAGTTCGGTAAGATTCGGGTTTCCGAATAATATCATTACAGCGGGTACCTTCCGAACCGCAACGAATTTAAATGTCGGTGGATCGTTAGTCGTTGCTGCGGGGGATCGAATCGGTATTCGCGTAAGAACTCTTCAATCGACAGATGCTTCGGCAGCGGATATCACTCAACTCTCGTTCAGCGCCAGCCTTTCTTATACTCCTCTTTAATAGCACATCCTGTTCGGAATGATATCCCTCTCCATAATAGGAATGCTGGCATTCGTTAAGTAACGGCGGTTGTTATTTAACTGCCAACTACCGTTACCGATTAATCACTGCTAAGGAGCTGACCTTATGGGTAAATTAAGCGGTCCTCCCGGTCCTCCCGGACCAGTAGGACCGCAAGGGCCTCCAGGTCCGCCAGGCCCACCTGCTGCGGGACCGCAATTACTTCAAGAACTCGCAGGCGCAATTGGGGCAGCTGGACCAGCTGGACTTGCGGGAGCGCTTGGACCAGCGGGACTTGCGGGACTTGCGGGTGCGCTTGGAGCAGCTGGGCCTGCAGGTCTGGCAGGTCTTGCGGGAGCACTTGGGGCAGCTGGTCTTGCGGGAGCGATAGGTCCAGCAGGTCCAGTTGGACCTGCTGGAATTGTGGTCGTTAGATTTGCAGGAAGCAACGATCCTGTTCCGTTCGTTAGTAACCCCGATGAAATACCGTTTGCTATGGTGGAACTAACGCTCCCCCCTATCACTCTAGTAGCGAATCAAGTCGTGAAATTAGATGCCTTTTCTAATATTAGTTTCAGCAGCGTTCAAAGCTATTCGGTGAATAGCTTCATATCCCGAAACCCTGGAGACTTTGTCACGACTGATAACGACGCGATCTTTCAAGATCCAAACCAGCCGAATTTCGAACAGATCATCGTCACGACCAGTCTGACTTGGGTGGATAACCCAGGCCCGGGAATTTATAATTATACGTTTACGATTATTGCCTTAGCTCCATCTGGAATAACCGAAGGTTCAATTGATAGTCGAGGATTTACAGCTCTGGTGATAAATAACGTTTAAACAGAAAGAAGCCCGCGTTGTTTCGCGGACTTCTTTCGAACAGCCTTCTTGTCATTCAGTGATCGATTACTCGTTAATTATCCATCCACTGAAAGTGAAAGCTGCCCTTTTGATCGAGTCGCTCGAACGTATGCGCCCCGAAATAATCCCGTTGCGCTTGAAGTAAATTCGCAGGCAGTCTTTCCGTACGATAGCTGTCGTAATACGCCAGAGCGGATGCGAACGCAGGAACCGGAATACCTCTGGTTACGGCAATCGAGATGACTTTTCTCCAAGCATCCTGATAGTTTTTAACGATTTCGCCGAAATATTCGTCCAACAACAGGTTTTTCAAAGCCGGATCCCGGTCATAAGCATCTTTGATATTCTGTAAAAACCTTGCGCGAATAATACATCCTCCGCGGAATATCATAGCGATGCTGCCATAATTCAAATTCCAACCATACTCGTCGGATGCGGCTCTCATTTGAGCGAAGCCTTGCGCGTACGATGCGATTTTGCTCGTATACAAAGCCTTGCGAACGGCTTCGATGAATTCTTTAGGGTCCCCGTCGTAACGGGATGCAGCAGGACCCGTAAGACGCTTGCTTGCAGCCACGCGTTCTTCCTTCATCGCCGAGATAAACCGCGCGAACACCGATTCGGTAATAATGGACAACGGAACGCCAAGATCCAGCGAGCTTTGGCTCGTCCATTTGCCGGTTCCCTTCTGTCCCGCGGAATCCAGAATGACGTCCACCATCGGTTTACCGGTATCCGGATCCGTCTTCGCGAAAATATCGGCCGTGATCTCGATCAAATAACTATCGAGCTCGCCTTTGTTCCATTCGGAGAAAATGTCGTGCAGCTCGTTCGTGTTTAATTTCAGTACATCCTTCAGCAAGTGATACGCTTCGCCGATCAGCTGCATGTCGCCGTATTCGATGCCGTTGTGCACCATTTTAACGTAATGACCGGCGCCGTCTTCTCCGATATAGGTCGAACAAGCGTCTCCGTTCACTTTGGCGGAAATGGCGGTCAAGATCGGTTCAACCAGCTCGTATGCGTCTCTTTGACCTCCTGGCATAATCGCTGGACCGTTCAAGGCGCCCTCTTCGCCGCCTGAAACGCCAGCGCCGATAAAGCGGAACCCTTTGGCCTGCAGTTCTTTATTTCTTCTCTGCGTGTCGGGGAAAAAGGCGTTTCCTCCGTCGATCAGAATATCTCCTTGACTGAGGTGCGGCACAAGCTGATTAATCGTATCGTCCGTCGGCTGACCTGCTTTAACCATAATTAAAATTTTACGCGGGACTTCCAAAGACTGGACGAAATCTTCGACACTGTAGGTGCCAACAAGATTCTTTCCTTGCGATTCCGCCACAAGTTCTTTCGTTTTGTCCGGAGAACGGTTATATAGAGCGACCGAGAACCCTTTGCTCTCGATATTCAAAGCTAAATTTTTCCCCATTACGGCTAATCCTACTACGCCGATTTGCTGTTTACTCAAGACGATTTCCTCCCTGTCATTCCTGTCATGTTGCTTTGTCTCGTTTAGTTCTTAACCGCTTTTTCCCAATCCGCCGCGAATTTCTCCAGGCCTTGTTCCGTTAAAGGGTGCTTGGAGATTTGCTCGATTACGCTGAACGGCACAGTCGCGATATGAGCTCCCGCCATGGCTACGCGAGTGACGTGATCGGGGTGACGAACCGATGCGGCGATGATTTGGGCATCCAAGTTGTGGACGCGGAACAATTCCGCGATCTTGGTAACTAATAACACGCCGTCTTCCGAGATATCGTCTAACCGGCCTAGGAACGGGGAGACATAAGTGGCTCCGGCACGAGCAGCCAACAAGGCTTGGTTTACGGTGAAGATGAGGGTTACGTTCGTCTTGACGCCTTTTTTAGTTAAATAACGGCACGCTTCCAGACCAGCCAACGTCATCGGCAGCTTGATCGTTATGTTCTTGTCGCTATTGTTGATTTTGATTAGCTCTTCCGCTTGGGCGATCATTTCTTGCGCGGTTACCGCATCGGGCGTAACTTCAGCCGAAACGGATTCCACATCGGGCACTAATTTCAAGATCTCCTCGATACGATCTTCGAATTTCACGCCTTCTTTAGCCACTAAGGAAGGATTCGTCGTTACGCCGGCTAGTACACCTACTTGATAAGCTTTTTTGATATCCGTTACGTTCGCGCTGTCGATGAAAAATTTCATTTTGAATTACCTCCATAAGTTTAATGTGATTAATTATGCGGTATTTATTTTATGCATCGGTTCATTTTGACGCGAGTACATCTTTCGATATCCGAACGACATTGTCGACGGAGAAGCCGAAATAATCCATGACTTCGGCACCGGATCCGGAAGCTCCGAACGTATCGATAGCGATCGCTTGACCTTGCGGACCCACGTACCGGTCCCAGCCCAGCGAAATTCCGGCTTCGATGGAAACGCGCCGGCTGACGGCGGAAGGAAGAACGGATTCTTTGTAAGCTGCGGGCTGACGTTCGAATAGCTCCCTGCTAGGCATAGCTACGACTCTAACTGAAACCTTAGCTTTCTCTAACTCGGCTTTTGCATTCACGGCCAGGGAAACTTCCGAGCCCGTTCCGATCAGGATGATATCCGGTTTGTCGTTTGTTTCCGTCAGGACGTAAGCTCCTTTGGCTACCTCTTCGACGTTCGATTTGGTCGCTTCGTAGATCGGCAAATTCTGTCTGCTCAGCACGAGAGCTACCGGACCTTCTTTTTGCTGCAAGGCGTATGCCCATGCGCTTGCCGTTTCATTGGCATCGGTCGGTCTAATGACCGTAAGACCCGGGATGGTGCGTAACGCGGCTAGATGCTCGACGGGTTCGTGCGTAGGTCCGTCCTCTCCGACGGCAATGGAATCATGGGTAAATACGTAAATAACGGGCAGCTTCTGAATGGCGGCCAAACGGATCGAAGGCCGCAAATAATCGCTGAATACGAAGAAGGTGCTTACGAAAGACTTAACTCCTCCGTGTAGAGCCATACCGTTACCGGCTGCTCCCATGGCATGCTCGCGAACGCCGAAGTAGATATTTCGTCCCGAATATGACTCGACGGCGAAAGTCTGCTCCCCGTTAATGTCCGTCATCGTCGAATGGGATAGATCGGCGCTGCCTCCGAAGATGGACGGAACGGATTTCACGAAATGATTGATCGCTTGACCGCTTGCGACGCGGGTCGACACGGTTTTGGACGAATCGAAAGTAAGAACGTCCGCCGCATTGATCACCACGGAACCCTCGATGACTTGCTCAAGCTCCTTGCCTTGCGCCGGGTGTTGCGATTTGTAAGAAGCGAACAGTTTGTTCCACTGTTCTTCTTTAGCCGCGCCATTCCGTTTAAGCTCTTCGAAATGAGCTCTCACTTCATCCGGAACGGTGAATTCTTCTTCATGCTTCCAGCCGTAAACTTCTTTCGTTGCTTTCGCTTCTTCTTTGCCGAGCGGGTTGCCGTGCGCTTTGTTCGTTCCCGCTACCTTGCTGCCGAAGCCGATAATCGTCCGGATTTCGATAATCGTTGGTTGCGAAGCGTTTTGCTTAGCTGCGGCGATCGCTTCGGTGATTTTCGATACGTCGTTGCCGTCTTCCACCCGAAGATATTCCCAGTTGGCCGATTCCGCTCTTTTTTGAATGTTTTCACCGAAGGAAAGGTTTAAGTCCCCGTCCAATGAAATGTCGTTGGAATCATACAATACGATTAATTTGCCAAGCTTCATATGGCCTGCCATGGACATCGCCTCGTAAGAGATCCCTTCCATCAAACAACCGTCGCCGACAAGCGCGTAAGTATGATGATCGACTACCGGGAAGCCGTTTTGATTGAATTTCGAGGCCAAATGAGCTTCCGCCATCGCCATTCCGACCGCCATTGCGATTCCTTGACCTAGAGGTCCGGTCGTCGCGTCAACGCCGTCCGTATGACCATATTCGGGATGTCCGGGCGTCTTGCTGTTCAGCTTGCGGAACTGTTTCAGATCGTCTAGGGACACTTGGTAGCCGGACAAATGCAGGAGGCTATAGAGCAAGGCCGATCCATGACCCGCAGACAGAACGAATCGGTCGCGGTTGAACCATTTCGCATGGCCGGGATTATGATTTAACAGCTTGGACCAGAGAGCATATGCCATAGGCGCCGCTCCCATAGGAAGCCCGGGATGACCGGAATTGGCGCTGTTAATGGCATCGATGGACAATGTGCGGATCGTGTCGATAGATAATTGATCAATGGTTTGCGTTTGCGTGATAGGCATATTGTTCTCCTTCTTTCGTATCCGTGTCTGTGTCTTGTTCCGTCTTTGCGTCGAACCACCAATGATAACCATCCTCGGCTAATAACGCATCGGATTCGGTCGGACCGTATGATCCGGCTGCGTATTTGCGAAGCGGAACGACGTTCTCTTCGAAGGCTTCCAAGATAGGCTGCACCCACTGCCAGGATAATTCTACTTCGTCCCAGTGCGCGAAGAATGTGGGGTCGCCGTGCAAGGCGTCGTGAATCAAATTTTCGTAAGCTTCCGGAACGTCATCCTTCTTGGAATGGAAGTCGATAAGAATCGGCTTGAATTCCTCTTTATGATCAGGATCTCTCGTGTTCAATTGAAGGGTGATACCTTCGTTCGGACTGATTTCGAATACGAGAAGATTCGGGACTTTGCTATCCTCCGGCGTCGAGCTCGGCTGTTTCAACGGACCTTTGAATTCGATCACGATCCGCGTCGATTTCTCCTTCATTCTTTTACCGGTACGGATATAGAAAGGTACTCCCCGCCAGAAGAAATCGTCGATCTGCAATTTGGCGGCAATAAACGTATCGTTCATGGAAGTAGCGGCAATACCCGGCTCGGAAGTATAGTCGACAACCGGTTTTCCATTGATGACTCCCGCCGTGTACTGAGCCCGAACGACGTTAGCGCCGACGGATTGTTTCTGCAGCGGCTCGAGAGCTTCCATGATCTTCTTTTTCTTATAGCGCACGTTCTCGGAGGATGTGCTGTCGCTCGGAAGGTGGATCGCCAGCATCATCAGCAATTGCAGCATATGGTTCTGGAACATATCCCTTACGGCGCCGACATGGTCGTAATAACCCGCGCGCTCTTCGACTCCGACCGTTTCGTTCGCCGTAATCTGTACGTTGGCGATGTAACGATTGGTCCATAATGCCCGAAGAACCGGATTCGTCTGTTGCAGCACCTCAAGTTTCTGCACCATAGGCTTGCCGAGATAATGATCGATCCGGAAAATTTCGTCTTCCGCGAAAGCTTTGCTCAATTTCTCGTTTAAGTCCCGGGCGGATTGCAGATCATGTCCGAACGGTTTCTCGATCACGAGACGCTTCCAGCCATTCGCGGAACCGAGCCCGCTTTCTTGGATGTTGGCGGCGATCGTTTCGAAAAATTCGGGTCCGACCGACAAATAAAACAATCGATTCGGCGAAATGCCAAGCTCTTCTTCGCGTAGCTCTATTTGGTTAAGTAGCTTTTTATAGTCGTCTTTACGGCCTACGTCCAGAACGCGGTAACGGAATGCGCTCAAGAAGCTATTCATCAAGACGGGATCTTCCGCTTGCCGTCTGGAAAACATACGGAGAGATTGCTCGACGTTGGCCTGAAAGGTTTCATCCGACAGCTCTCTTCTTCCAAGACCGATCAAGGAGAAGGTTGGCACAAGCTTTCGGTCGATAAATAAATTGTAAAGGGCAGGGTATATTTTTCTTTTGGCTAAATCCCCGGTGGCTCCAAATAAGACAAACGTAGTAGAGTCCATAATCCTTTCTCCTTTCCAGCATAACTCTGGTTTCTGTTTCGTAGTTCCACTATAATACGTTTAGAGGTCATACAAGTAATTAATATATTTAACAGGAGCTATAGACCACATCTATGAACAATAACTACGAGTTATATAAGGTTTTTTATTGGGCAGCGAAAATGGGTAGCCTGACCCAGGCCGCCAAGGTATTGTTCCTCACTCAGCCCAGCGTCAGTCACGCCATCAAACAGCTTGAAGATAGCTTCGGTCTCGTGTTGTTTTATCGAAATTCCAAAGGGGTCGAGCTAACGCAAGAAGGGTCCGTGCTGTATTCCTATATCGAGCAGTCGCAGATCATGATTTCGTTGGCGGAAGAGAAAATGACCGCGCTCAAAAACCTGGACAACGGCGAGCTTAGAATCGGGGGAAGCGATTCTTTGTTCAAACATTACGTACTACCGTATTTGGAAGAATTCCACGAAAGACATCCCGCCATCAAGCTGCATCTGAATCACGGAACGACTCCGGAAGTCATCACCTTCCTTAAGGAAGGCCGAATCGATCTAGGAGTCGTTAGAATGCCGATCGTCGATTCGCAGCTTGAAGTAAAAGAGAGCTTTCAATTGCAGGATTGTTTCGTTGCGGGTGCGCGTTACGCGAAACTTAAGAACTCGGTGATATCGCTGGAAATGCTGCTTCAATACCCCATCATCCTCTTCTCTAGGAATAGCCGGGCACGTATGACGATAACGGAGCTGTTCCAGAGCTACGGCTATACGATTAAACCGGAAATCGAAGTCGGAAGCGTGGATCTTCTTATTGAGTTCGCTCGCAGGGGACTCGGTATTTCTTACGTGACCAGGGAATTCGTTTCCAAAGAGCTCGAAGACGAATCCCTCTTCGAGATACGATTGGACGTGCCGTTGCCCCCTTCCCACGTGGGAATCATGACGATGCGTAACATGCCTCTAACGAGCGCCGCAAGCCGATTCATTGAATTAATTCGATAAAAAAAGAAGTCCGCGGTCTACGCGGACTTCAAAATAAGACCAGGATGTTTACGATAAATACGATATTCCCGTCAAAGTCTCCGAGACGTCCCATAACCGCTTGGCGACTTGCGGATCGTATACTTTTAATACGGACTTATCTACTTTAGGATAACCCTTGTTGCCGCCTTTCCCATCCGGTCCGATGTATTCCCCGCCTTTGAGTATTGGAAAAGTCGCCGCGTACAGAGAAGGTAAAGCTCCCATCGCCGCGGATTGCGTTCCAATCAGTTTCATAACTATTTTCATCGGCAGGCTGGTTTGTTTGCCGGAACCGAGCGAGAACAGATTCGTATTGGCTCTGCCGGGATGGCTCCCAAGGCTTATCGCAGAGGATCCGCTAGCCTTCAGCCGCGCATTCAGCTCCATGGCGAACAAGAAATTGGCCAGCTTGCTTTGACCGTAGAATTTCACCCTCTTATAGCCTTTGCCGCCATCCAGATTATCGAATTGAATTCGGGCTCCGTTCATAACCGTACTGCTTAAAGTAACGACACGCGAAGACGGGGCATTATTAAGCGCAGGCAATAGAAGTCCCGTAAGCGCGAAATGGCCGAGATGATTGCTCCCGAACTGGAGCTCGAAACCGTCCTTGGTTTGTTGAAACGGAGGCGTCATAACCCCAGCATTGTTAATTAATAAGTCGAGCGAATCATAAGACTGCCGGTACTCCTGGGCAAACTTACGAACGCTGGCGAGATCGCTTAGATCTAGCTTCATTAATTTGATCCCGGCACCGGGAAACTCTTTCTTCAGTTGTCTAGCGACCTCCTCCCCTTTTTCAATATTCCGGATTGCCATTACTACTTCCGCACCCTTATCGGCAAAAGCCCGAGCGGTTTCATAACCGATTCCGCTGCTCGCCCCCGTAATGACGACCCTTTTGCCCTGCTGACTCGGCATCTGATCGGTTGTCCAATTATTCATCATCCTAATCTCCTCTCTATTTGGACTATGACGATGGTTTATGCCAATGCGGTCGGTCTAACCACGATCTCGTTCACGCCGACATCATCGGGTTCGTTAATGGCGAATGCGATCGCTCTGGCTATGCTATATGGCGATATTGCCATACTATTGTACAACTGACTTGCGAAAGCTTTGATTTCCGGATTGCTGATCGTATGGACCAATTCGGAATCGGTCAATCCCGGCGAGACGATCGTCGATCGAATACCGGAGGTAGGGGATTCCTCTTGGCGAAGCCCATCCGAAATCGCTCTAACCGCGAACTTCGTTGCGCTATATACGGCCGAAGTCGGACTAACATGATACCCTGCAACCGAAGAAATATTGATGATATGTCCCGATTGCTGTTCTCTCATGGTCGGCAATACCGCGGCGATTCCGTACAGCACTCCTTTGATGTTGACGTCGATCATTTGATCCCAATCGTCGACCTTAAGCTCATGAAGCGACGAAGCGGGCATAATTCCGGCATTATTCACTAGAACGTCGATGCGACCGTATTGCTGCAACGCGAATTGCGCCAGCTTCTGCATATCATCCCTGGAAGCGACATCCGTCGGTAGATAAACCGCTTCGCCTCCGTTCTGTTCGATTTCTTGCGCGATGGTTTGCAGACGATCTTCTCTTCTTGCCGCCAGAACGATCTTCGCCCCGTTCTCAGCCAATAACTTCGCCGTAGCTTCTCCGATTCCGCTGGATGCTCCGGTAATTACGACTACTTTGGATTTTACGTTGTCCAATGTTATCGCCCCTAATAATATTATTCAACTGAAGTTGCTTATTTAACAGTTGTTGATTATTATCATATATTATAAGGCGATTTATTCAATCGTTAATACGCGCGGTTTTGTTCCATATGCGACAACTTCGCCGCGAATGTTCAATAACTGGGGAGGGAATTCCGGAATGGTTACCGAAACGAAAACGGATAGACGAATTCTGAGAACGAAGGAAGCCATAAACAAAGCATTTCTCGAACTATTTACCGAGAAGGAGCTCGAGCAAATCACGATTAACGACATCTCCGAACGAGCTAACGTAAACCGCGGAACGATCTACCTCCATTACACCGACAAATACGACTTGCTCGATAAATGCATCGAAGATCATTTAAGCAATATGTTCGTTGCTTGCTCCGTCTCCATCGATTTTAATCGGGATAAAATAGATCTGATCGACGAGCTGACGTCGGTATTCGACTATTTCGAAGCCAACTTTCTGTTCTTCTCCGCCATGATATCCACTCAAAGAACATCGGTATTCCGGGAGCGCATGCTTCAAATCGTCGTAGCCAACTTAAATGAAAAGCTAGACCAACGGGATATTCATCGGAGCATGAATAAGGAGCTGATCGTTCAATTTACGGCTTCGGCTTTCGTCGGCACGACGGAGTGGTGGATTCGTAATCATATGCCGCACTCTCCGCAATACATGGCCGAGCAACTATGGAAGCTATTCGAAAAACATGACGTATACGCTCGGTGATCCAATCTTACAGGTCAAAACGGAAAAATACCCCTTATGCGGACTATAACACCGCATAAGGGGTATTTTATTTAGAACTTATCTCAAGCAGAGCTCGTTTTTCACGTATTGATTCAATTGACCTTTAATCATGGCGATATAGGACAGGTCGGTGAACATCTTACTTAATAGTATACCGCCTTCGGTCGTCGCCATCATCATGGTCGCCGTCTTACGAGGATCCGTATCGGAACGAATTTCTCCGTTTTGAATTCCTTTGGCGATTTCGTCCTCAAGAGATTGAATGAACACGCGCATGGCGGATTGCGCTCGATCCAGTAGTTTCTCCGACCGACCGTCGTCCGCTTCAATGGTCGCGTTCATAATCGGACAGCCTCCCGGCATCCTGGGGTTCTCCGTGAAACTCAGATACGCTTCTATATAAGCCAAAATTCGATCCTCTGCGGAGGATTTCAACCTAATCGACTCTTCTAAATATTGTCCAATGGAGTCGCAGCAATAATCGAATGCTTGAAGAGCCAACTCTTCCTTGTCTTTAAAATGGTTATACAAGCCGCCTTTCTGCATTCCGGTTGCTTCCACGATTTCCGAAAGCGAAGTAGACAAAAATCCGTGTTGATTCATCAATTTCGCGGATTGCTCGATAATATGCTTTTTTGTAATTTCGCCTTTTCTAATCGTACCCACCCCCTCTTTGCATTTTAGGACAGACCGTTCATTTATTTTAGACGTTTCGGGTACATCTGTCAATATACCGCGATTGGCGCTGCGAGCCGGAATGCATGCCGAAACAGCAACCGAGAAGTTAATGCTCTCGGTTGCTGATTATCGAATTCAACTTCATTGTTGCACGCTAATCAACCCGCTACTTCTTGGCGATAGATAGGAGCTCCCATAGGAGAAGAAGTCGCGCCTCCATCCACTACGATTTCGGTTCCATGGACGAAAGAAGACTCGTCCGAGGCAAGGAACAAGACCGCATTGGCGATTTCATCCGGGTTTCCCATTCTATTCAACGGTATGCTGGGAGCGAGCGAGGCTTCCAATTTAGTCAAGGCATCTCCTGTCGTTTCCCCCCAGATCGGCGTGACGGTCGCGCCGGGAACTACCATATTTACTCGGATTCCGCGAGGAGACAGCTCGGAAGCCAACGCTCTTACCATACTTCTAACAGCCCCCTTGCTGGCCGCGTAAGCAGCATTTCCGGATAATCCCAGCGATGCAAGCACTGAACCGTTCAAGATGACCGAAGCTCCCGATTTCAGCTGAGGCAATGCAGCTTGAACGGTAAAGAATGCCCCCGTAACGTTGGTCTTCATAATTTCATCGAAAGCTTCCATCGTCGTTTTGCCTAATGGCGTACTCCCTGCAATACCCGCATTCGCGAATATGACGTCTAATTTGCCGAATTTATCGATAGCTGCGGCAACCGCAGCATCCATGCTTGCCGGATCGCTTGTATCCATCCGCACGGCAAATGAATTGACGCCTAGCTCTTCAACCGCGGCTGCCAATTTACTTTCGTTACGACCAGTAATAACAACCTTCGCACCTTCGGCAATGAACAATCTCGCGGTCGCCAGTCCGATACCGCTATTTCCACCTGTAATGAAGGCTACTTTTCCGTTTAATCTTTCCATGTCGATCACTCCTCAATTGATATGTGATAATAAATAATACCGACCGTTCATTTTTATATTATAGTAAGGATAATCAGAAATGTCAACGGCAAAGAGAGGAGCAAAGGAATAGATCCGTACTCCTCTCCACGCGCCCATCTTATACATGTATAACTTCCGGCCGTCGCCACGGTAACGAAATAATCCATCCAATATAGAGCAATCCTTAATCCGAGCGTTGCTCCAATTTTCTACGGATCGCGTCTATGTTCGTCAAAATTTTCGCGCGCAAATGCTCGGGTTCAACGTTCACAAGAAGGGTCCCGAACGAAAGCAAATAGCTTTCCAGCCAGGCGCCTTCGGGAAACTTCGCTTTGACTACGTAAGAACCGTCCGGATTAAGCGTGATCGTCTTTTCGTCGAATTCGTCGTAAACCCGATAAGCTCCCGCTGCGGTGATCGTCAGAGTGACGTCAAGTGATTCGACCATGACGTTGTCCTCAGCCTCCGAGAAACTTATCGCCTGCCTGGATTCGAATTTAGTGTCGGTGGCGACTATGTCTTTCATTCGGCTTATCTTGAAGGTGCGGTTCCCGTTACTTGTCAGGCAATAACCCATTAAATACCAAGCTTTGCTCTTGAACAGCAATGTCGCCGGTTCGACGCTTCTGTTGCTCTGGTTCCCGAACGTATTGTAATATCGAAACGTAATGACGCGATTCGTAGCAATCGCTTTGCGAAGGAGCGGAAAAAGCCGTCTCTCGCGTTCCTCGCTCCCCCACGGGGAGAAATCCACTTCGATCCAGCCATTCCCGTCTTTCTTGAACAATCTGCTCAGTTTACCTAATACTTCTTCTATTTCAGGAAACCTTGCGGCGGTCAGGCTCTGAAGGCCCATCAATATATCGTCTTGCTCCCGTTCGGACAGCAAGGAGGCGTTGAAGACAAAACCCTCCATCAACGATATACCTCCGCCTTTCCCTCTGCTGCTGAAGATCGGGATGCCGGCTTCGCTTAATATATCGATGTCCCTATATATGGTTCTCGTAGAAACCTCGAATCTTTCCGCCAGTTCGGATGCGGTCAAAGTCTTCTTATGCAACAGCAAATACACGATTTCGAAATGGCGGCTAATCGACATCCCTATCACCTCAATGACAGTATACGCCATTAATATGACATTACAAAGTCACATTAAGCGAACTCGCATGTACGAAAACGATCGTCCTCCGCAAGCCCGAAAGAGGCAGCGCCGAGGACGACCGTATTGTGAAACTAAAAGTTATGACTGCTGTACCGTCGGTCTAATCACGATCTCGTTCACTCCGGTATCGTCTGGTTCATTAATCGCATAAACAATAGCTCTCGCAATACCGTCCGGAGAAATGGCTATTTGGCCCAGTTGACTCACCATGGCTTTAATGTCGGGATTGGTGATTCCATTCGTCAGCTCCGAATCCGTTATACCCGGAGAAACGATCGTGGAGCGAATACGGGATGCCGGAGATTCCTCTTGACGCAGTCCTTCCGATATGGCTCGGACGGCGAATTTCGTAGCGCTGTATACGGAAGAGGTGGGAGATACGTTGTAACCCGCTACCGAGGAGATATTAATGATATGACCCGACTTTTGCTCCCTCATGGACGGGATAACCGAGGCTATTCCATATAAAACCCCTTTGATATTGATGTCGATCATTTGCTCCCACTCGTGGACTTTTAATTCGTTTAATTGCGATAGAGGCATAACGCCCGCATTATTCACCAACACGTCGATTCGTCCGTATTTCTTTAACGCGAATTGCGCTAATCGATTCATTTCTTCCAATGAAGCTACGTTTGTTTTAAGATAATTGGCTTCTCCCCCTTCTCTTTCGATTTCTCCCGCTATCGTTTGCAACCGTTCTTCCCGTCTCGCTGCCAACACTACCTTCGCGCCGTATTTAGCCAATAGCTTCGCGGTAGCTTTTCCGATGCCGCTGGACGCTCCCGTAATGATGACGACTTTGGATTGTATATTCTCCACTGTTATCTCTCCTTGATATTGAATGTGGTAACAGGTTTACTATACGACGCGTAATACGACGACTGTATGTCATATTATGATTATTAATTTTCGTCTCCGATGATTTCATCTACGCTTATACATTGATTTTGCTATGTTGACACTCGACCAAAGTATAGGTTAGATACTCACCCCAAGCCCAATATCCGATCGAACCTGCGACGGTATACTTCATTTATTCAAGTGATTTCAGGAGGCTGAAGGTTCATGCAAGCAACGACAATGGAAACCGTATTGCAGCTACGGAACGTCACCAAGAAAATCGGCGGACGAACGATCGTCGACAATCTTTCTTTCGATGTCCCCGCGGGAGAAGTATTCGGATTTCTAGGCCCGAACGGTGCCGGCAAAACAACGACGATTCGAATGATCGTCGGATTGATCTCGATGACGAAAGGCGAGGTTATCGTTAAGGGAGTTTCCGTTCGCAAACAATTCGCGCAAGCGATGACGCATATCGGAGCGATCGTCGAAAACCCCGAGATGTACAAATTTCTGTCGGGTTATCAGAATTTGGTTCATTTCGCCCGTCGCCATTCCGGGATCGCGAAAGAACGAATCGATGAAGTCGTGAAGCTCGTCGGCCTTCAGAATCGGATTCACGAGAAGGTCAAACGGTACTCGCTTGGCATGAGGCAACGCCTCGGAGTCGCTCAGGCTATTTTGCATAGGCCGTCCGTCCTCATATTGGACGAACCGACGAACGGACTCGACCCCGCGGGTATTCGCGAGCTGCGCGACTATCTGCGAAAGCTAACTCGGGATGAAGGAATTGCCGTTATCGTTTCCTCTCACCTTCTGTCCGAGATGGAATTAATGTGCGACCGCGTGGCGATTATCCAAGGCGGCAAGCTTATCGACGTCCGCTCTTTGCAAGATACGACGGATTCCCCGCAAGCCAGAATTATGATCGATGTCGGCAATACGGCTCTTGCTTATCAAGTATTGACCGATTCCATCTCGGATTTGAAGATCTCCATCCTCGGCAAACAGCTCGAAATAGAGTCGGACAAAGCGCTTATTCCGGACATCGCAAGGTTATTGGTCAAAGCCGACGTTGATATCTATGGCATACACTCGTCTCATAAATCATTGGAGGATCAATTTCTGGAAATGACGGGAGGCGAGATGGTTGTCTAATTTTAGAGACTTATTGAGAAACGAAAATATGAAAATTTACCGTCGACCCCGTACTTGGTTAATGATCGGGTTCCTCATTCTGTCTTTACTCCTGATGAGCGGTTTGATGAAATACGATGAAGTTCGTAACGATAGCTCCGATTGGAAACAGCAAGTAACAGAGGAAAATCAAGTCTTACAGCAAGAAATTCAAAATAACGCTACAGCTGATCCGGACTTTGTAAAAAATATGGAAAACGAGATAAAGTTAAACGAATATTACTTGGAGCACAATCTTAATCCGAACGAACTTTCCATGTGGGATTACGTCAACACTTCAGCCATGCTCATATTGCTAGTAACGATTCTGACGGTTATCGTCGCCGCCGACATGATCGCCGCGGAATTCTCCTGGGGAACGATCAAGCTCTTGCTGGTCGGCCCAGCTTCCCGAACCAAAGTCATGCTCAGCAAGTATGTCGCGACGATGGGATTCGCTCTATTGTTGCTAATTCTCTCGTTTACGGTCGCCTTCGCGGCGGGAGCGGCGTTGCAAGGCTTCGGCGGATTAAGTCTTCCTCATCTATCGGTAAGCGCGGACGGTATCATCCACGAAAGCTCCATGATCGCGGACTCGTTGCAACAATACGGCTTCGCCATCGTATCGCTTCTTATGTATGTAACTTTCGCTTTCATGATCTCGGCCGCCTTTCGGAGCTCCTCGATGGCCATCGCCTTCTCTCTATTGTTCATGCTAGTAGGCAACTCGTTAACGATGCTCTTCAGCAGCTACGGCTGGGTGAAATACTTGTTATTCGCCAACATCGATCTGACCCGATATTTAGCCGGCAACGATCCGATTCGGCCGGAGATGACGCTCACCTTCTCGATCATGATGCTTGTCGCCTATTATGTCCTGTTCCAGCTTGTCTCTTGGCTGTTGTTTACGAAACGCGACGTTGCGGCTTAACGAATGCTAAAATGCCTCCATCCCGTCTAAACACGGTGATGGAGGCATTTGCGTTATGCTAGTATTTCTTCGATCTTTTCCAGCACTTCGTTCGAAAGCGTAACATCCGAGGCGCCGACGTTTTCCGTCATTTGCTCCGGACGGCTCGCTCCGACCAGGGCACTGGAGACATTCGATTGGCGCAGGATCCAAGCCAGCGAGAGCTGACCGATCGTGAGGTCTAGCTCCTTAGCGATAGCTCCCAGCTTCTTTACCTTCTCGATCTTCTCTTCGGTGATTCCTTTGCGAACCCATTCCAGCTTCGCGGCCCGGCTGCCTTCCGGAATATCGGTAGCCGAGCTGTATTTGCCGGTTAATAAGCCTTGCGCCAGAGGAGAGAAGACGACTTGTCCGATGCCGTTACGAGAACTTAGAGGAATGACTTCCTTCTCGATATAACGCTCGAACAGATTGTAGATCGGCTGATTGACGACGATGCGATCCAGCAAATATCGATCTGCCGCGGCCAATCCTTCGGCGATATTCGCTGCCGTCCACTCGCTGATGCCGACATAGAGCACCTTGCCTTGGCGAATCAGATCGTCGATCGCGCGCAGCGTTTCTTCGACCGGCGTCTCTGGATCATGGCGATGGCAATATAAAATATCCACATAATCGAGTCCGAGCCGCTTCAAGCTTGCGTTTGCTTGTTCCGTCACGTGCTTGCGAGAGAGTCCGCGGTCATTGGGACCGTCGCCCATCTGCCCGAACACTTTGGTAGCTAATACGTAAGACTCCCGCGGGTAAGCCCTCAGAGTTTCCCCGACGACGATCTCCGCTTCTCCACGCTCGTACACGTTTGCCGTATCGAAAAAGTTGATTCCCAAATCGTAAGCGGTTTCGATCGATTTCACCGCGTTTTCCCTTTCCACATAACCGCCGTACGTCAGCCAGCTTCCCAAGCTGATTTCGCTGACCTTCAAGCCGCTTCCGCCCAAACGCCGATATTTCATCCAATCGCACCTCTTTTCAAGAATTGGTTTCCATTGTTATGCATCTTCATTATAAGAATCCTGACTCGGAACCGAAAGTAGTGAAAATATGTTCATTAAATGATGCCCGGTATATTAGCTATACTTTTCCTCAGGTACTAATTGTCTATGATATATTCATTCAAAAAGGCATTTACGAACTTTCCTCCGGGGTCGCAACGAAGAAGCAGTCGTTGAAAGTCGGGCAGTTTCCCATAGAGGGAACGCAAGCGCGTTGACGGCATCGTGAACAGCTTGCCCCAGTGCGGTCGGGCGTTGAAAGGTTCAAGCTGCTGTTCAATGATAGGCAATACTTGTTGAACCGCGGGCCAATCCGCATGCCAAGTAAAGTGTATCGCAACCGAATCCTGCTCGTAGCAAGGGCTCATCCATAGATTGTCTTGCGCGACCGAGCGTACTTCCGAGACGTAGAGGAGCGGAGCTATACGATCCCGTATCCGCTCGATCGCGCACAATGCGAGATAGGCATCTTGTCGCGGCACGAAGTATTCGCTCTGCAGTTCCTCCCCGGCGCTTGGAGTAAAATTCATCCGAAAGTGGGGCAATCTCTCGAACCAAGGCCCCGGTATCCCCATCTGATCGTTGCAGTTTTCCGTTGCGTAACCCGGCACCGGGTGACGCGGTCCGCTTGCCCGCGTCGCGCCGTAAAACTCGGGCTCAGTCCGATCGTCGAATTGCTCCGATATTTTCCGCTTTAACCAGACTTGGTTGAAAGTCGCATCCTTCCAATCCGTGAAGAGACTGACGCTGTAAGCGCTTGAGAAAATGTCGTCAAAGTTGTCTTCGAGTTGGGCCAATGGCAAGTTGTCATAAACGGTTTGACTCATTCGATAATCCGGTACAACGTTCAAAGTGAGACTCGAGACCACGCCTAATCCCCCGAGCCCGACGATCGCTCCGTCGATGAAGCCGTCCGTTTGATCGCGGGAAAACCGGATCGTTTCCCCGTCCGCTTTAACGACTTCCATTGCGTGTACAGCGGTAGCTAGATTGCCGTTCAGATCGCCGGAACCATGCGTGGCAGTCGCGCAAGCCCCTGCGACCGAAATGTGAGGCAACGACGCCAGATTGTGCAACGCATATCCGTTAGCGTGTAAAAATTGGCACAGCTCCCCGTACCGAATTCCTGCTTCTACCGTCACCCTATTTCGAGTACGGTCTAACTCCGTCACTCGATTAAGCTTCTGAAGAGAGATTTGGGATTGGGTACAATCCGCGATTCCATTAAACGAATGACGCGTGCCCAGCACCTTCAACCGAGCGCTTCGGGCGACGATCTCCCGTACTTGCTCCATGTTGTCGGGAACATGGATTTCAGTGGCGCTATACCTGTAGTTACCAGCCCAATTCAGACTATTTTCCACGTTTACGCACTCCTTCTGGACCCGTTAGGATCGAAATTATCGCGGAAGCTTGTTTCTTTCCATATCTTACATCATATTCGTTAGAGGCAATATCACGTACCGCAATAGGTCTGGTAAGGAAACGATGTATCATCCGGCAGCTTAGAATATTCCACTTGCTCCGGGGTGTGGGCATATGGGCTCGAAAGAACATCCAGCAACCGATCCATCACTTCATAATTCCCGTTAACGGCAGCTTCCAGCGCGGCTTCTACTCGATGGTTGCGAGGAATAACCGCCGGATTGCTATTGCGCATCAACAGCTGCGAAGAAGCTTTCGGCTCGTCTTGCCTGCTAAGTCTCACCTTCCATAACTCGTGCCATTGATCGAATCCCGCAACGCCGAATACAACGGAATCCTCCGGTTTATCGAAAGTCAACGCGCGAAAGGTGTTGGTGTAATCCGCGCGATTGTTCTTCATCATTCCGAGCAAGCTTTCGATAAGGGATTCATCCTCGGGCTCTTCGTTAAAGATTCCCAGCTTCGCCCTCATTCCCGAGAGCCAATTCCGGCTATACGATTCCGTATAACCGGCAAGGGCACCCTCCGCCATCTCGATAGCTTTCGCTTCGTCGTCATGGAGCAACGGCAATAAGGACTCGGCGAATCTCGCCAGATTCCAACCGGCGATATTCGGTTGGTTACCGAAAGCATACCGGGCATTAACGTCGATCGAACTGAATACCGTTGCCGGATCATACGCATCCATGAATGCGCAAGGACCGTAATCGATCGTTTCACCGCTGATAGCCATGTTGTCGGTATTCATTACCCCATGAATAAAGCCGACGAGTTGCCATTTAGCGATTAGCGCGGCTTGCCTCTCGATCACTTTCCGAAGCAGGGAAAGATAGCGGTTATCTTCTTCCGCCGCATCCGGATAATGTCGCTCTATCGTATAATCGGCAAGAGCTCGTAACTCCTCTGCCGTTGTCCAGTTTGCCGCGTATTGAAAAGTACCCACGCGCAAATGGCTGGCGGCCACCCGGGTCATGATTGCGCCGGGCTGCTCGCTTTCGCGGATGATCGACTCGCCGGTCGTCGCCACCGCTAGGCTGCGCGTGGTGGCGATACCGAGGGCATACATAGCTTCGCTGATGATGTATTCGCGAAGCATCGGTCCAAGCGCCGCACGTCCGTCGCCTCGACGAGAATACGGCGTTGCGCCAGAGCCTTTAAGCTGGATATCGAATCGCTCTCCGGTAGGCGTGATCTGTTCCCCGAGCAGGATGGCCCGACCATCCCCTAATCTGTTGAAATGTCCGAATTGATGTCCCGCATAGGCTTGCGCTAATGGCAGCGCGCCTTCAGGAATTTCGTTACCGGCAAACGCCGCCGCGCCATCATCGGCTTGAAGCGCTTGAGCTTTCAACCCCAGGGAGGTTGCCAGCGGACCGTTAAGAACGATCAGCTTGGGTGCACTTACGGGTGTGGGATTTATAATGGTAAAAAGCGATTTAGGCAGACGAGCATAACTATTGTCGAAGTTCCATCCTGCTTCCGTAATTGCTTTATTCTTCGTCATTTCTTATCTCCTTAGCCAAACCCGCGATTGGATTATTCATAGTTCTCTTATATCATGCTCGCATGAAATAGTAAATTCGATAACATCAATTCAGACGGTTTACCGGTTTTCTTTTTAACATCGACAACGCCAGCAGGGTCAAAGGAATAACGATTATAAACGGGATAGAGTACAGAGGCCATACATTTTTAAGAAAGGACATAAGGTTCAACTGGTCGGGATGTAGGAACAGAGACAGCAAGAGCATGAGCAGCCCTATAGGTACGAGATAAAACCGAAAATTCCGGCTTCCAATCGTCTGGGACAGCGCTAGTGCCGATACCAATAGACAAACGCTCAGCTTCGTGAATTCATTGAAAACCCAAACCGTGAACACAAGCGGCTCGATCCGTTCGAAAAAGTCGGCGACCGCGATATACATGACGGATGTATAGGATGGAAACAGCTGTTTGCTTGCAATTTCCCCCAATACGAATATATTGACGAAGTGGGTAAACACGAGCATGGCGCCGGCAACTCCGATTACGCTAACGACGGTCTTCTTCACGGCGGCCGTCCGATTCACGTAGGGAATCAACATGGCGAATACGATCGTTTCACCCAATGGCACGGAGGCGATCTGTCCGGCACCCTTGAGGATAGGCGACCAACCGCTTTCGAGTATCGGGAATAAATTGTTCAGCTCCATATCGGGTATTAATAAAAAACTACCCATGAGCGTTGAAATCACGACGAACAGAAATAAAATGAGCGAGCACCTGCTTATGACCTCGATCCCCTTAAACGCGGTCCAAGCCACGACGGCAATCATTATCGCACCGACTATGATGGTCGGCGTCTTCGGTAGCAGAACGGCCCCCGTCATGTCCGTAAAACTCCGCAGTACGTAAGCCCCGAGGTAAAAGCTATACCAGAAGTACATGATCCCGACCGCTTTACCAATCCATGTACCCATAAGAAGATGCGCGATTTCCACGAGCGACTTTTGCGGGTACTTCGCGCATAGGAATGCGTATATCCAGTTGATCCCTATCCCCGCGATCGTTCCGATGATTGCGGATATCCATGAATCATGTCCGGCGGCATAACCGACGGGAAGCGTCAACAGACTGCCGAGCACATACACGAACATGAGCGTCCACAGCTCCATATTAGAGATCCGATCGTTTTGCCCGAAGTTAATCATCTCATCCGTCCCTTCTACGATGTCTGTTGCTTAGTCGCTCCATGATCATGATTCCCCGACTCCGTTCTCGGATAGTGAATTCGTGATAATTCCCGCTCTTCGGAGACTAATCTGTGCCGTTACGGTGACGTCGGCATCGGAGAAAATCGCATCCCATTTCGGACGAATCTTCTGCCATGTCCGATAATGAAAGAGATGCAGCTGCAGCCCGAACCCGAATATGTCGGCCTTCCATTCGGTTTGTGCCTTCCTTATTGTGCGAAGAGTCTGATCAGCGACCAATTTTCCCAACTCGTCTTCTATTAAGATTAGACTTCCCGACTGATTAAGGTCCAATTTGACGTTGGCTTCATTCAAGACGCCGGTCCCTTTAAGCACAATTCGAATCCTGGCTTTCTCGCCATTCATCGTCGTTTGGATCGTACTGCTCATTTTGTTCATTACGACGCCTACATTCCCGCCGCTTCCGGCTATAGATCCGGATATTATCTCTTGCTTCACTTCTTCTTTTATCCATCTGAGGCTTCTCGTTTCAATGTCGTTTAAATAGCCCTTTAACTTATATTTCTTAAACACGGCCGTCGAAGAAAGCTGATATAGGCTATACTTTTCTTCTTCTTTTACCGTTCCCGTAGGTGAAACCAGCTCAACGGCTCCCGTAACCGGTTCGATTCCATCGCGGGCTTGCATCATTAAGAAATCCCGAAAAGTCGCGGACACGCCAACGCCCGAACGTTCGAGCTCGCGAACTTCTTCGGAGGGAATGCGTTCTATGGGATGATCGTTTTTAAGAAATTCAATCGCTTCTTTACCTTTAGTAACGACAATATAGGTTCGTAGACGACTCCCGGGATCTCTGGAGTAGTAATCCAATATATCCTTTATTCCCTTTCGGGCGAGTGCTTCTCCAATGAAAACGACTCTTCGGTGGCCTTTGAAAAACCGGCGCGAAATCTTCTGCTGGATGCTTCTTTCCGCATCGTGAATGTTCGATCCCTTGGCCGAAACCACGAAATAAGTCTTTCCCAACGTACCCGAAGGAGAAACCTTGCCGTTGTCTCCTCCCGCGGCGACAGGGATCGGCACCAGAATCGATGTTTTCAATTGACCATCCTCTGTCAGGTCCAATGCGGACGCCATAAAAAAAGAAACGTCGTTCATTTCAACCCTATCCCAGCACCCGCTTAGCAAGGGGATTATTAGGAGCAAAGACAGTATCCGGTAGAGCTTGTTCATCCGCTTCCCTTCTCTTTCCCGGTCGGTTGAGGATGGAGGTATAACGTCCATAACGGAGCGCGAAATAAGGAGTCCTTCAGACCTTGCAGACTAACCGGAGCCGTCGGAAACAAATACGGTACGCCGAAAGATTTCAAACAGCAAAGATGGACCAGAATCAGCATTAGTCCCACCGATATTCCGTATAACCCGAACATCCCCGCAAGCAGGATCAGTGGAAACCGCAATATCCGAAAAGCGAGGGAAAAATTATAGCGTGGAATGGTGAAAGATGCGATGCCGGTCAGTGAAACGACGATAACCATCGGGGCCGATACAATTCCCGCTTGTACGGCCGCTTGACCGACTACCAACCCGCCTACGATGCTGACCGCTTGTCCGACTTGTTTCGGCAGGCGAACACCCGCTTCCCGCAATCCTTCGAAGGTAGCCTCCATCATGAGCGCTTCTACCAGTGCCGGGAAAGGAACCCCCTCCCTTGCGGACGCGATGCTAAGTAAAAGGTTCGTTGGAATCATTTGCTGATGGAAGGTCGTTAGAGCGACGTATAGGGAGGGCAGAAGCAAAGCGATCATCGCAAAGGATAGCCTAATTAATCGGATTAGATTGGCGTACAGCACCCGTTCATAGTAATCTTCCCCCGCTTGCAAGAAACCCCAGAAGGTCATCGGAGCGCTGATCGCGAAGGGGGAGCCGTCCACGATAATCGCCACTTGGCCTTGCAATAATCCGGCAACCAAATAATCGGGCCGTTCCGTTACGAGAAACTGCGGGAACGGCGAATAAGACTTCTCTTCGATTAATTGTTCGATATAGCCGGATTCCAGAACGACGTCGATCTGTATGTTCTGAATTCTCGATCGGATTTCTTTCAGGGTCGACTCGTTCGTAATCCCCTTCATATAGGCGATCGCTACTTCGGTTTGCGTAATTTCGCCTATCGTAAGCATTTCGATTTTCAAGCGCGAGGATCTGACTTTTCTTCTAATCAAGCTTGTATTCGTCCTTAGTATTTCCGTGAACGAATCGCGAGGTCCGCGAACCGTATTTTCCGTGGAAGGCTGTTCAACGGAACGGATATTGCCGCCTTGAATGCCGACTAGCAAAGCTTCCATTTGCTCTTCGATACATATCGCCACGGAACCCCTAAGTATCTCTTGCTCTATTATTTGAAATCGGGATGATTGGATCAGTTGGCTGTTCGTGATCAACCGATTTCGAAGAAAGGAGAGAAGCTCTGGGTTTGAATCGGACGACTCCGTTGAATCTCCTAGCATAAGAGGCTTCAGCAATGATTCTTCCAGCTGCTTCTCGTCGACTAGTCCAGCGATATATACAATAAAGGCGTTCTGTTGACCGCGTATTTGAAAGGAGCGGAAAATAACGTCGGAGCACCCGTTGAAAATAGCCCTTAACCTGGATTCGTTTTCATTAAGGGACGAGACCAAATCTTCGCCTTCCGTCGATCCGATTGTTTTATCTTGGAAGACGTTCGATCGCTTTTTTCTATTTCCGAATAATTGTTTAAACACCGCTCTCGTTCCCCCAATTTATGTAAATCGGATCTTCGAAAGTAGCTTTAGCTTCCTTGATTCTTTTTATGTGCGCATGGAAAAAAAAGGAGCCCGTCTATGCGGACTCCTCCTTTGGAATGACATGGTGCTTATCGCCCATCGTCAACAAAAGTCTATTGCAATTTTTCGAGATACTCCCGAATTTGCGACGGCGTTTTCGCGAATTTACTGTGCAGATGGTCCAGCTTCTGACCATTCTTGAACACCAACAGGCTAGGAATTCCTTTTACTTCGTATTTCTCCGCCAAGTTCTCGAATTGCTCCGAATCTACGGCGAAGAAGTTTTTATCCGAATGCTCGGTTACGATGTCTCCGATAAAACGATCCAGATTTTTGCAGTCCGAGCACCAAGTGGCATCGAATTTCATTATCGTGTATTTATCTTGGCCGATTTTCTCTTGAAATTGCTCTTGCGTCTCGATTCTATCCATTTCGTATTCCACCCTCGTCGCTTGTGATTGTATCATTATACATGTCCCAATTCATATAATCCATTCCGTATCGGCGAATGCTGCATCCTTATAGTTGCCTAAAGTTTATTCGTTAGAAGCATCGTCTATAATTTCGGCGTTTCAATAACGGAAGCACAAAGCTAACGATTAGCAGCAATACTCCGATCTGGATGGCATGATCCGCTAAGTTAAGCACGCCGTTCCCGGAACGCGAAACCAAAAAGTCCGTAACCCGCCCGAATAACAAGCGGTCGATTCCGTTGCCGATAGCGCCTCCGACTAAGAAGGCGAAGCTAATCTCGCTTAACTTCCCCTTAAACGTGCCCGCCCTACGATAGTAGATCACGCCGACAACGAAAAGTACGGCTACGATTCCAAAAATCCGAGCATAGCCTTCGAGTAAACCGCCGGCCATTCCGCTATTCTCGATATGGGTCATTTGAATTCCCCACAAGGTAAAGTTATCGTCAAGCTTCAGGTTTGCGCGTATTAAAATTTTGGTTATTTGATCGACGAGAACGACAAGGATAGCTATTCCATAAAATAACATGCGTTTATACCGCCTCCAATAATAAAATAGCATTCCCAACTGGCAGGAATGCTCCGCAAATAAAATCACAACTCCTTGGTCATAAATACGCTGTATGGATCCTCTACGTAATTCGCGAACGGTCCGCATTCAATGAACCCAAGCCCCGCATATAACCGCTTAGCCGGTTCGAAAGCTTCCATTGAACCCGTCTCTAAGCTTAAGCGCACATAACCTCGTCGCTTGGCTTCCTCCAGCATGTGTTCAAGCAGTCGTTTGGCAACGCCTTTCCTGAGATGGCGCGTAGAAGTTCGCATGGATTTGATCTCCGCATGTTGACCGTCAAGCTCTTTCAACGCGCCGCAACCCATTAATTCATCTTGGTCCCATACGCTCCAGAACGTAATATTCGGTTTTCTCAATTCCTCGAGATTTAGCGCATGGGTACTCTCCGGCGGCGAAAGCGAGGCCATGCTTCGAAGATGCTCCTCCAACAATTCAGCCACTTCGGATCCCGTTAAATCATCTATTTTGATATGCAACACGATCACTTCGCAATCTATATATGATTATACTAGTATAAGTTTTATCGGATCTATACTCAAATATCCAATCCGGTCGCGCTCCTGGCCAACCGGAATCCAAGATCGTCGATGCTGAAGTTCGGATGGCTGCGACGTCGGCAAGTCGACCCGCAACCCCTGGCTTCTTCAGCCCAACTTCCGCCTCGGAATATCCGATAGGAGCCGTATACCTTCTCGTCGTACAGATCCCAGCACCACTCCCACACGTTTCCTAACATGTCGTATAGCCCCCACGCGTTCGGTTCTTTCTTTCCGACTTCATGGATTACGGCACCCGAGTTTTCCTCATACCAAGCAATTCGGTCAAGTTCTCCGTATCGATATCCGCTAGTTCCCGCTTTGCATGCATATTGCCATTCGGCTTCCGAAGGAAGACGATACCCGTCGGCTTCCCAGTCGCACTGGATCTCTTCTTCGCCATCTCCGCCTCCGGAATAACACTCTTTCAAGCCTGCGTTTCGCGAGAGAAGATTACAAAACGATACCGCGTCGTTCCAAGAAATATTCACGACCGGCGTGCGATCTCCGACATGAGTCGTGGATGATCCTCCGATCGTCGCATAGTAAAGCTCCGTCGTTACGGGAATCGAGGCAAGTATATACGCTTTTATCTCTACCGTCCATTTGCGATTAATCCGATCGTCCCTTAATTCGATCTCGCCGCCTGGAATGATTACCATGGCTTTACCCTCCCACTTTGATCAGCTCCAATTAAATAAAAGTTATCTCATTAAATCCAATTTGGCAATTCACTTTGCACAATCACTAGCTTGGTTACATGAATATTTTAACGATTATCCGAATCATTTTCGTTATTTATTATTCCAGAGGGCGTGATATGACCTTGCCGAAAAAGAAGAAGTTCCTTTACCGCGATCCTAAGTATGGATTCCTTATGCGCCTTCCCTGCCGATGGCGAAACTATATTGTCGTGAAGAGAACAAAGCGAATTTCGGAAGCGAAATATGCCGTATTTTTCCTATTCAAATACAAAGGAAAGGTGTATGAAGAGGCGTTAACCATACTCGTGTACCGGATGCCTTTGAAACGATGGCGCGAATATTACGAAGGCTCGCCCATTCAATTCCTCGCTCAACGAAGCGGTCTCGTATTTGCCTACAGTACGCCGAGCGAGCTTCCCGACGATTTCCTCAACGAATCTAAGGAAGACTACGATTACAAAAAATACGGCAGACCGATTCGTCTGCTGAAACGAATGGTAAACGCGGACGTCCCGAATATCGTCAATACTTTTCGGCTAGCGATCATTTCAGGCAAGCGCTGAGCGCAAAAAAAATCCAATTCGGAAAGAATTGGATTTTTTCGCGTTTATTAAATGAAAGCTTATAGTCCGAAATCGCTCGCGGGAAGCTTAAGCTCGCGGCACATTTCCCTGATGACGTTTTTCTCTTTCTCATCGAAGTCCCCGTCAGCAGCGCCGATCGCGCAGCAAACGCTGATGATAACGCGCGCCACATCCGGTTTGTCCTTGAACTTAGTGACCGATTTCATGGCTTCCGCTTTGCCGATCATATGATCAAAGTCGAAATTACTCGTGAAATGGTTGAATCTCTCGATGACCTTCGGCATTTCAAATACTTTAAGCTCTTCGTTGTGGTTAATATACCCGGCCATTTTTTGTTTCTCGACGCCGTCGATCTTACCATCGGCCGCAGCCACGATCGCGCAACCGGCAACGACCGCATCCATAAAGTCTTTATTCTTGAACTTAGTTACCTGATCCTTCAGTCCTTGACGCATTGAGGACAATCTTTGAGAAAATGTGCTCATGAAATAATTCCTCCTTAGAAGTAGCAAACCAGCATCGTGCTTTAGCTACTCAGATTGTACCTTAAGACACCCCCCAAGTGCAAAATAAGTCGAAATAACGAAACGGACTATATCTTGAAATTAACGCCCGTATATTCCTCGCTTAACTTCCATAGTCGGTTAGCTAATTCGGGATCGATTGCCCACGGTCGCACGCCCGACTCCTTGAGACTGTCTGCGGGGACGGCTTCCGCAATATCCGTATCTTCGCAATACACGCCTCCAAGTCCGTTCAATCGCTCGCTTACGGCGCACCATACGCTAGTAGACGCCCCCTGTTCAACCGTCTTGAACTTCGGTTTGGTTTGGTTGGATACTGTCGGTTCGTTATTCTCGTCTTTGATCGGTCGAGGAACTGCATCCTCCTCCGCTAAATCCCGGCCAAGGGCGGTATCGGGAATCAATCCCGGATGTACGGAGAATGCTCTGACATGTTCCGTTTTACCTAGCTTGTCCAGCTCGAGCGCGAACAAAATATTAGCGCTTTTGGATTGGGCATAAGCCTTCCACTTGTCGTATTCCCTATGCTCGAAGTTCGGATCTTTGAAATCGCTGCTTGCAAGACGATGAGCCCGCGAGGAAACCGCGACGACTCTCGCCCCGTTTGCTTGCTGCAAAGCCGGCCAAAGTCTGGCAGTCAGCTGGAAATGACCAAGATGGTTCGTTGAAAATTGCGATTCATATCCGCGCGAATCACGTCTCAACGGCGTAGCCATGACTCCGGCGCTATTGACGAGGATGTGCAGCGGTTTCTTCGTATCAAGAAAGCGTTGAGCGAATGCGTCGATCGAAGCCGGGTCCATCAAGTCCATCGTATCCATCAATACGTTGGGAATGCAATCAAGCGCTTCCCGACCTTTCTCGACGTTGCGAACCGGTACGAGAACGCTTGCGCCCGCGTTAGCCAATATACGCGTAGTTTCTAACCCGATTCCGGAATATCCCCCTGTTACGATGACGACCTTTCCCCTCAAATCAATATCGCCGATAACTTCCTTCGCGGTCGTATCCGCTCCAAAGCCGGATTGGATCGGCGATTGTGCGGTTATATTTTCATTCATTCGTTTTCGCTCCTTTATTGATGATGATTAAGCTTTGAACCTAATTTTCGTATATTATCGTATCGAAGCTAAGACCGGTCCTAAAATTGCTCCTTTCTGCTATTCGAATCGTCGACTTAGCTTGCTCGGAGTTTGTTCCCAACGTATCTTATGGAGTTTACTCCAAGTCAATCCATATAAAAAAGAGGAGTTCCTAAGAACTCCTCCACTGGAGTAGTGCGATACCGCTACTTACTGAATGATCGCATTAAAACCGTTTTGAATAAAATACACATTCGGGTGGGCGATATTGCTGGTCGTCAAGTTGTTGAACGTTGCCGAGCCGTTACCCGTATACGTGTAAATCGCCGCGCCAGGATGCGGCGTCGTGAACCGCGAAGTCGTGATACCGTCAAGACCGGTACCGTTAATGTTAATGTTGTTAAATACGATATTCTCGAAGCCTCCTCCGTATCCGAATTGGATCGCGCTTCTCTGCGTATTGATGATATCGATGTTGGTAAACGTTACGTTCTTAATGGAATCGTTGGATGCTTCCAGATCGATTGCGCCTCGTTCGCCATTGTACAGGTCTTTACTCGTACCGCTGTTGATAATGGTCGTATCCGAGAACAGAATGCCGGTATTGTTCTGGAAATGGTAACCCGGGAACACGGTGTTCATTCGGATACCCGAACCTCCGACGGTGTCTTTAATAATATTATTGGTAGCCTTGTGACCGCTTCCCCCGAAGAAGGCGATGCCTCCCGCGCGCCAGTTGTTCTCGATCGTATTGAAGGAGAAGGTATTGTTGACGCCTGCCGAGATGCCGCCATCATTACTGGTCCATACCGCGAGGCCGTCGTCGCCGTTATTGCGAACGCTGCTGTTGCGAACGGTCGAATTACTGGTCCCTTGAGCGAAGTTAACGCCGTCGGCGAGGTTATTCCGGATGCGGCTGTTCTCGATGACCAGCCCATTGGCAAAGATCCGAGGGCTGTGTCCGTAATCGCCGACCCAGAAACCGCACTCGAAATGCTCTACCCAGACATTGTGCACTTTGGAGTTCACTCCGAAATTGTCCATAAATCCTTTGTAGATCGCACCTTCGTGATACCGCGACCTTAAATTCGAATTCAGATAAATATGGCTGAAATCAAGCTTGCCTTGGACACGGAACGAGATTCCTCCGCCTGACACATTAGGGTTGGTGAACTGGATATTCGTATGCCAGATACCCGCCCCCACGATCGTGATGTCGTTGATCATATTGCTGATGGAACCTATCTTCCACATGCTGCTTAGGTGAAACGTTCCTTCGGGAATATACAATGTCTTCCCGGCGGCAACCGCTGCCGTTACGGCTGCATCGAACGCGGCAAGATCGTCTTGGCCATCGTTCGCGACCGCTCCGTGATCCGTTACGGATACCGAATTGGCAGGGCGGGCCAGAGCCGTCGGAACGGGCTCGATCTCTAGGAAGTCGACGCCGTACTCGAGACTATCGGCGTTGGACTTCTGGATGCGGATCGTGTCGCCGGGCTGTAAGGCCGTATCCAGCTTCCAGTGCACTTCGTCGAAGCGGAATAGCGGACGTCCTCCCGACGGAGTATCGGCGGGTTGATCGCTGGAGAAGTACTGCCAGTTATAATAGGACGTCAACGGAACCGTCTTGACCTTAGCGCCGTTCACGTAAACGTCGAGCGACCCGTTCTGACCCATGCCGTTCGCGGAGTCGGGCATCGTAAATCTCATCGTTACGCCTGCGCCGCCTTCACCGGGCCTAACTGTCCATTGAAGATTGGAACCGTTCGACGGAAGAGCCACGTAACGTTGATCGGAAGCTTCCGACGCCGTCAGCGCCTGATCGAATGTCGGTGCGGTCTGCAGAGTTGCACCTCCGCCGCGAGTGGCGTCATCCGTATCGTAACGAGTATAAGGCATGCTCGCTCCGCGCGGGGAATACACGATTAGGCTTGCCGTAGTAGCGTTGTTCGTTTGCTTGACGGCTGCCTCGTTCCCATCCGCGGCAACGGTAGCCGTTACCGTGAAGTTCCCGATAGCTGCCGTCCAAGACCCCGGAATAGCAACGTTGACGTTTGCTCCCGCTGCCAGGGCTCCGTTATATGAACCGTTATAGGTTTGAATGGTCGAGCCTGCGGCATTCTTAAGAACGACGGTAATGCCGTGCGAACCGCTCGACGAAGCGAGATTACCTTGGTTCTTCAGATTTACGTTAAAGCTCACCGTATTGTTCGCCACCGGATTACTAGGCGTCCAGGAAGTAGCGACGACTAAGTCGGAGCTTGATATCGGTGCAACGACTAGAGGCGAAGGATTCGAGAAACTATTATTCGAATCGTTCTGTTCGATAATCGCGTTGCTCTCGTCGACTTTAGCGCTGACCGGGTATGTCGCGGCGACTTTCGTGCCGGCGTTCAGCGATACCGTTGCCGAGGCTCCAGCGGTAAGCGCTCCAACCGGAGCGGAGCCCGCCAACGCGTCATTCAGATAGAAGTTCACGGTAGAAGCGGCCGACCCCGCATTACCGTTGTTCTTAACGGTGGCGGTCAGCGTAATCGCGCTGGTCTCGACCGGAGAAGCCGGAGTCCAGGACATGCCGGTAATCGTCAGGTCGGGGTTCGGAGCTGGAGTCCCGAACACTTGGAACTCTGCGATCTGACCGGCCGGAGCGCCGGAGTTGGATGTTATATTCAACTGCAATCGTTTAACCGTTGCCGTAACCGGGATTGTCACGGTATTGCCGGTTGCCGGATTGAAGCTGTAGGTTTGAGACGCTACCAGATTTCCGAAAGTCGTCGTATTCTGGTTATGACCGAGCACTTGAATCGTTTGCGTGCGAGTGCCCCATTCCGAAGAAGGGTTCAGCTTCAGCACGATCGACGTAATATCGTGGTTGGCCGCGAGATCGAGCGTTAGCGTGCTCGGATTACCCCCGCCCTCCCAATACGTGCTTGTGCTATTATCGTTCGCGTTCGTAGCGACGAATGATTGCGTCGTCGAGGACGCGACGATCGCCTTACCGATAGCGATGTTGCCGCCCGGAGGTGGCGTTGGTGTCGGTGTCGGTGTTGGTGTCGGTGTCGGTGTCGGTGTCGGTGTCGGTGTCGGTGTTGGTGTTGGTGTTGGTGTTGGTGTTGGTGTTGGTGTTGGCGTTGGTGTTGGCGTTGGCGTTGGTGTTGGTGTTGGTGTTGGTGTTGGTGTTGGTGTTGGTGTTGGCGTTGGTGTTGGTGTTGGCGTTGGCGTTGGCGTTGAAGTCGTCGATTCTACTACGATTTGATCAAGATTGACATTGCCGGAATCGCCGGCGTCGTATCTGTAAGCGATCGTATTGTTGCCGGCATTCAGGTTAAGCGATTCAACTTTGGTTCCCCAAGTGTCCCAGTTCGCAAGGTTAGGTAACGAGGATTGGCGAATTTTCGCTCCGTTGACGTAGACGCTTATCGTCTTTGCGCTGCCGCTGGCGTTGGCGTACTTTAACGTCACGTTGCGATTACCTGCAGCCGGGACGTTGACCGTGAAGGTCGTCGTGGCGCCTTGCGACCAATAACCGTCAACGAATCCCGTGCCGGAGTAACCGGTATGATCCGTGTTCGCTTGCGCTCCGCCGGATAATGCAGCCGACTCAGCCTGGTAAGCGCCCGGCGTTGGAGTTGGCGTTGGAGTTGGCGTTGGTGTAGGAGTTGGAGTTGGAGTTGGACCTGCGGTTCCGTAAATTTCGAATTCTGAAAATTGAGCTGCTTGCCAGCCCGTATTTGCCGTGACGTTCAAGCGAACGTAGCGCGTACTTGAAGCCGTGAAATTAATCGTAACGGAGTTGTTGGAAACCGATGGATTGAACACGTAGGCCGCTGAAGCGACGATGTCCGAGAACGTCGTGCCGTTCTCGCTACCTTGTACGGCTAGCGTCTGCGTCCGTGTTCCCCAACCCGCGGGAAGCTTCAGCACGATCTGGTCAATGCTAGTACTTGCACCAAGATCGACTTGAATCCACTGCGGGAACGCGTTGTTCGTGCTTTCCCAATACGTAGCTTGATTTCCGTCCTTCACGTTATTCGGCGTGTATACGTCGGATTGGCCGCTTGCCGTCACGGATTTACCCAGAGTCAGATTCGTTCCTCCTGCGGCGGAAACCGATTCAGGAGCTCCCAAAGACAGAAAAAAGCTTGATAACAGCATGGATACGACTAGCGACCATACGACTACCTTTTTGTTCATTATATTCCTCCTCAATAAAGTGGACTGCGGGCAATTCTGCGATTCTCATAAAACGCCTAAAGTAAAGGCTTCAAACCCTCCTTTCATCGTAAATACACCCTCATTATAGAAATAAAGGCGACCAACAGTTAAGACGTAATCCTACGGAATATGTATGCGTTTCCAAGATCATGAATTTAATACCTGTTTTCGCGTTCTAGCCAGCGCATCATCGTTGGAATTCCTCGTCATTCAGGTCGATCAAGATTGTGACAATGTCGCCCGTGATCGCGTCGACTTGAGGTTAGCCAGACTATGCCGAGGCGTCCAGGAGGTTTGCGCTTCTCATAGTCGGAAAAGCCGACTTTCTCGCGGCTTCCCGGCGGTTCGCTCTCCCCACAGTCGGTTAAACCGACTTTCTCGCGGCTTCCCCGACGTTCGCTCTTCTCATAGTCGGATAAACCGACTATGGCGTGGCATTCCCAAGGTTCGCTCTCCTCATAGTCGGATAAACCGACTATCTCACGGCATTCCGCAGGTTCGCTCTTCTCATAGTCGGAATAACCGACTATGGCGCAGCATTCTCCGATGGATGAGTCTTGACCGACTTTTCGGAATTTACTTCTTAATATGCAAAAAAGGACCTCATCGAGGTCCTTTTACCGCATTCCGTGCTCCTATTCGCTTACCCGTGAAACACCCAGCTCTTGAACCATCTCAATAAGCCGTCCGAGTATGAAACGTATATTTCGGTTCCCGATAAGACCGGATAGAACAAAAGGAATAGCAGCAGAACCGCACCTGCGTACAAATGCGTCCATTTCCGATATTCGGGTTTTCTTTCCTCCATCTTCCGAATCCAATACACGATACACAAGACAAGAAAAGGCACACAAGCGAAAAAGTGATAAATAAACGTGAGCCTGGAGACGAGTACCCACGGGAGGTATGCCGCCAAAATTCCGATCAACACGACCGTCATGCTGTTATCCCGTTTCTTCCATGCCATTCGAAAGGTAGCGATAACCGCTATCGTACCCACCCACCACACTGCCGGATTTCCCATCGCAACGATGCTAGCCATCTTGCCCGGCGCTAATTCCGACCCTCCGTAGTACCATATCGGTTTACGGACGAGAGGCCACTCCCACCAGGTCGAGGAGAATGGGTGGGTCGCATGAAGCTTGCTGTGATAGTCGTACATAAACTTCTGATAGGATATGACATCCTTCCAGCCATGCCCCGAACCCGGTATGAGCATAAAGGGAATATACGATGCAAAGTAGATCGTCATTGGAACGATGATGAAAAATATACCGCACGATAGGATCGACCGGAGCGCGAGATTCGCGAAAGGCAGTTCGCGATTATCCCGATGCTCTTTGTACCTAAGCCAAAGCGAGAGAAAAAATATAATCGCCAGTCCCGCACCCGCGTACAAACCGATCCATTTGGTTGCCGTGGCAAGGCCGAATGCGAGCCCGCTAATCGCTAGCGGCGCCAAAGTCTTTAGCAGCTTGTCTTTGTAAAAATTCATTTCAAAGAATCGATGCATGCGCTCGTAGGCCAGTAATATGAAAAACACGGCGAAAGTATCGACGGTAGCGAGCCGACTTTGCGTAAAGAGCAAGAAATCGAAGGCAACCAAAAACGATGCCAGTCCCGCATATCTTGTTTCTCTGAACAAACGTTTGCCGAATAGGTACAAGAGCGGAACTATCGCTATTCCGAAGAGTACGCCCATGATTCGCCAACCGAATGGATTCATCCCCAGCAAAGCTACTCCCGCGGAAATAATTATTTTCCCGAGAGGCGGGTGGGTCGTTTCGTAAGGTTCCATATGATGAATGCTTTCGTAAGCCGTTCGGGCATGGTAGATTTCGTCGAAATACATCCCATTCCGGTAAGAACCGCGTTCCGGAACCGTTCCCTGTTCATCGAAAGCCGGCGTCACGTTGGTCTCTTCGGACAGGGAAATGATTCGTCGATCCGTTCCCTGGAATCCCATCTCTCCTAATGAGCCCCCCGGTTGGATTGCCAACACTTTAACATATCGAGCAGTGAACGCAGCTTGAGCCTTCTTCCATTGAAAAACGGTTCCATCGTTCAAATCGACCGTCGCGACCGGAGTCCAAGTATCCGCATCTTCCGATCCTTCCACTTGAAAGCTGCCGTTCCCGATTCCTCCGTACCATAGGATCGATTCCACTTGCCGCGATTGTCCGAAATCGGCAATGGAGATCTCCCCTTCCTGCTCCGACTTCCAGAAGGTTTGCGGCGCGACGGTCGATCCGAGCTGGAATAAGGCGATGGCGGCATAAACGACCGTAATGCTTGCCATCGCGATGTAATCCTTGCGCTTCATCGAGGATGACGTTACGGACGGGGTCGCAGCAGGCTTTAATTCATTTGATCGTTGCGCTCTCGATTTCTCGCTTGACTTGGCGACGGGCGCGGCGCTCTCCGCAGTGCTCGGCTTCTTGATTAGAAGCTCATAACCTAACCAGACGGCGTACAAAGCAAGGCAGACGTTGGCTAAAGCGACAATGTTCATGAATCCGTTGCCGTTCGGAATAAAATAATCCTGGCGCAACCCGAACTTCAGCACATAGGCCACGTTCGCGAAATTCGCGAGGGTAACGCCGATGAATAACCGGAACACTCTCCCGTCCCTAATCCACAACCAGCTCATAAGAGCCAAAGGCACGGCAGCGTATCCGTATCGCTCATGAAGACCGGTTTTGAACGCGAAAACGAGCAAAGCGATGAGTAGTGCCGTATAGACGAGCTTACCGTCCCTAGCGCTTCGAATCAGGAATGTGCCCGCAATTAATACAATAGACGCAATAAATAGGACGTCCCAGCTTGCGTAGCTGATCCCCCACCACTTTTGATTCGTTTCCACGCCATTGGCACCGAGCAACGCATATCCATTAAACGCGTTGAAGGTCGCGTAAGGATACAATCCGAACATCGATTGGTAATGTTTAAATATCCACAATGGTCCTTGATTAACGGCGAACGGCAGCGTGATGATAATAAAAGCGCTTAGCGCATACAGCGATGCTCTTAAGGTTTCTCTCCATGATCGAATAGAAAAGAGGAGCAGAGGAGCGAAAATAAGCGATTGAGGTTTGATCAAGACGGCGCCCACGAATAGGACCGACGCAACCGACAGCTTCTTATTCTGAAGCGATAGGATCATCAATACAATGAATAAGCAAAATACGGAATCCATCTGCCCCCAAATGACGGAGTCCAAGAAAACAAGCGGGTTTAGTATAAAGATAACAGCCGCTAGCAGTGCCGTCCTCACATCCGTCAGTCGTAAGGCCGTTTTGTATATCACCCAACCAATCGCGAGATCGGCGAACATGGCCGGTAATTTAATCAGAATTAAGGAGGCCGACGAGCCCGGTTCCAAGCCAAACCACGATTTAATCAGTCCCAGCACGTATAACACGTAAATATACCCCGGAGGATAGTCGGCGAACACCTCGCCATTATAGAAGCCCGACAATCCGTTAAGATAGGCATGGTCCGCCCAAGCCTGGAAATCCATTACGTCTATCGGATGCCCTTGTATCATCGGCGCGCACGCGATTCTTAGCAGGAACGCACCTCCGAACGTAATAAGGACTAGCCCCTTGCGATTACTATTCGATCCGGAAATCGGATCCGATGATTTCGATTGCGGACGCAGATAGCGAAATAGCAAATACAAGCATAAAGCGGCATAAGCCGTACCGTAGAAGATCATCCAACCCGAATAGGCGGAATGAGGGGCATCGACGTTCATAGTCCCCGCCGAGCCCTGGTCGACGACTCCTGGATCAAACGATACTACGTCAGATCCGGTAGGAACTTCGTCGAGCCTTTCCAAACGGAAATCGTCGAAATCCGCCCTTCCCGCGTTCAAACTCCCATAGCCTCCTATTCGTACGGCGACGGTAAGTTGTTGTTGCTCTTCTCCCGTTCGGCCGACAAGCTCGAGAAGCTCCCAGCTTCCGGAAGGGGTTGTCAAATCCCGCGAAGTCGTGCCGATACCGAGCACGCCAATATTCGCACCGGTTGCACCCTCTCCCGCATTTCCTACCCGCACCCAACAAGATAGCTTGTACAACGTTTCCGGTTGAACGGAAACCGTTTGAGTCCATTTGGCGTCATTCGGTTGAAGGTTTTCTATGGTCGCAAATCGAGATCCCGCATGGGCATCACCTTCCACGACTGTCAATCGACTATTTTCTTCTCCCGCTAAATAAGCATCCCTTAGCCAATTCGCAGGCTCATCGGCGGTCGTTTCTTCGAAGCTTCCGTTAAGAACGAGATTCGCATCTCCGCTATCAGCGAATACATGCTTTGCCGGAATGATTAACGTCGTTAATAAAATAAACATTAAGAAGCATCGTTTCAGCGCGGTTGACATCGAATCTTTGGCCATTACGGGGTTATCATCTCCAGGAAATCAACTCTGTATATAGAAGATTCAACAACCCCGACTTCATTTCCTTCTAAAGCCGAGTATCTTGACGGCAACCGCAGCCATGATTATGGACAATAGACACACGCTTACAAAATGAATAAGACTATTCGCTATGAATATAGATTCCAGCTTAACGGCCTTCGCCGCTCCGCGAACGAACACGATGGCGGCGGGATGCAAAATATAAATCCATACTCTCCAATCCCTGGATACTTTGTTCGATTTCCCCTTCCATTGCAAAGCCCATTGGAATAAATAATAAGTCGCAGGCAAGGCGAACACATACATGCTGTCATGTCTTGGCATATCCGTCGAATGCAGGAGCATTCCCTCTCCAAGTAAGCATACGAGCGAACCGAAGAACAAACACGCATTGGCGAGCGGACTTCTTACTCTCTGCTTGCGCCTAGCCGCGAATGCCCCCAAAGCAATATAAATTGGCGCATAAAACAATCCGTTGCGAGTGTAGTCGAATACTGTAAACATACTGTCGTAAATGTCCGAAATCCCGGGACTGCTCGCTATGAAGCCATAATAGCTGTCGCCTAACAGTCCTACGATATACAACATACCGGAGATCGCCAACAACGAGTCCAGGGACACCTTCCTATAGAGATAAGAAGTCAGCGATATACCGATTAATAAAGCCGGTAAATACCACAAATGATAGAAGGTGCCATCGAATACGATATCCTTAAACAGGGAATATGCACTAAAGTCATCCTTAAAATATCCCGTGTACAAATTAAACGGAACATATAACAAGATCGCTATCCCATATAATTTACCGATTTTCCCCAAATAGCCGCGAAGAGTTCTATTATCCGTTCGGGGATCGCGAGTCAGCTTGCGGAAATAGAAAAAGCCGGATGTCATGAAAAAGATAGGTACGGCGATTCGGGTAACAATTCCGCTTAGCACTACGGCGATATCGGAACCGAAAGATAATAACGGACTGGTATGATTGGCGACGACCAATAAGGCGGCCAATAATTTGATCCAATCCAATCCGCCGAAATTCGGCTTGTCCGTCTTTCGGGTATTAAGTATTCTACTTGAACGTTGCAGCAATACGAGCATCTCCCTTTATTCCAAAATCATTCCCCCAACCTCATAAGAATAAAGAATAGTAATTAAGAAGAGATGCGGTAAAAAGTAAAGTTTTTCTTAATCATTCCTATTCATTTAAATAAGTAGTCGTACGGTTCTGGATTAACTTTGCGACTTCTTCTACGGACTTTTGCTCGCTGAAGAACGATCTGGCCTCGTCGCCGACGATGGAAAGCACGCTCCCGTCCGCTCCCGAATAGTTGTCCGCCGTATTGATCAGTTGCTTAAACTGCATAAATTCTTCGTCCGTCGCTTTAGCCGCTTTCCCATCCGAAAGCTTATAAGTTCCGTTATTAACTTGTTCCTGAATGACGTTCAATTGCTCCTCGTTCACGGATTTAAGCAACGAGAAACCTTCTCTCTCCTGCAGGGATTGGCCTTCAGTGGAAAGCAGGTAAGCGATGAACTTCCATGCTTCCTCCTTCACAGGAGATTTGGCTCGAATGGCGAGCTCGGAAGGCGTAACTATCCTCGTTCCACCCGTTTGCTCAGGCTTCTGCAGCAGCTTTGGATTCGAGAAGAATAGATGTAAACCGTCGATGAAGTCGGCCGGCGACTGCAATACGGTGGAGTAGAACATCTGCTTGCCTATCTCCGCCGGTTCCGATGTCATGACTTTATCGTCGTACATTTTTTTGATTTGCTTCATCGCTTCCATGAAAACAGGAGAGTCGAATTTTGCTTTTTTCGCCGATTTATCTACGAATTCAGCGTATTTATCCACGACCATTTCCTGAAGAAGGATTTCCGGCGGATCGTTGGCTAGGGCATAACGGCGTTCCGTGCCGCTCTCGCCTAGCTTCTTCGAGGTTTCTTCGAACTCTTTCCAGGTCCATTTCTTATCGTCGAAGCTCGCGTTCTTAAGAACATCCCCATCTCCTACGAATGCCCGCAGGCTAAACCCCGAAGGTATGGCATACATACCGCCGTTCAACTTCAATACATCCAGAACGTTCGTTTGTAAATCGCTTTTATTCAGCGTTGCATCGTCCGCAATGAGTTCATCCATATTCAGAAGAAGCGTTTTACTCACGTAAGCTTCGAGGGGTAAATTGCTTACCTCGAAAATATCGGGGCCGTTCCCCGACAACAATGCCGCGTTCGTCGATTTCTGGTATTTTTCATAATCCTCCGTTAATTGTATCTGCAGATCGATATCCGGATACTTCGCTTCGAACTTCTTCTCGGCCGTCTGTAAATACGGACTCTTTTGTTGCAATGCCAATGTAACAACTGTTTTACCCTCATTGTTTGCCGGCGTCTTCGTGCTTGTCGATTCATTTGCGCTCCCCGAAGCGCAAGCTGTCATTAACGTCATTAAAAGACCGATTGTCATCATATAAGTCCACTTTTTCATCGAATGGATTCCCCCTGGATGTTATCGAATGTTTGCTAGTCTATTGAAGCCGAACGCGCTCACCGTCTTGTAAAGGCTCGCTGCTTTCGAGAATAATCAGGTCCTCCTCGAAGAGGTTATCCGTTTGAATCATCGTTTTATTGTCATTCGTTTCGCTGAACTGAATTCTGACCTTACGTGCAACGAAGACATTGCCTAGTGCCCCCCTGAGAGTTTCGATTTTGAACACGTACATCCCATCTCTGTCATAATGGACGGCCTCGCTGGAAACGACCAATCCCTCTTTGCTTGAACGTTTCTCGAGCTTAATCTCTGCCTGTTCACCCCCCTTCAGCTCGGAATCAACAACCTTAATGCGAAGAGTTTTTCTCGGTATCGTTAAAGTCTGGTCAGATTGTACGCCGTATGAGCTTTCGCTTCGCGGCTCGGCATTCGTTACTTCTTCAATCTTGCCTTGAATCACTCGGGACTGTCGGTCTAGCTCGCGTTGTACATCTATGTCGATTTTCTCTCCGGCTGCAAGACCTAAACCGGATACCAGCGTTGAATCGGCTGCTATTTCCAGCCGATAACCTTGATTGCCGTTCACCATGCGAATGTCTGGCTCTCCCGACGATATTTGCCCTTCGACGGCATTTATTTCCGTTATGATTCCATCGAAAGGAGACGTTATTTCCCGCTGGTCATTCATTCGATTTCGCAGCTCGTTAATCGTACGTTCCTGCGTGCCGAGATCCAGCATGAACGTTTCGATAGCGCGTTTCGCATTTCGGATTTTGAGTTCGTCTTCTTCTTGAACCGACTGGATGAATTGGTCTTGGAGATTTTGCAGCTCGATTTTTTGTTTCTCCAATGCCGTCATTTCGTTTGCCATTTCCAGTTCGACTGATGATCCGTCATACAGGATTAACGCCTGTCCCTTTTCTACGCGATCCCCTTCTTTCACGCGAATCTTTAAGACCTTCCAGCCTGCAGGATTCGATAATTGCGTTTCCGTGATCGGTTGCAGGGTACCGCTGCCTTCGAGAGCAACAACGAGACTTCCGCTATTAGGTTGCTCCGTTATCGCTTTCGGTAAGTTCATAGACATCAGCGTATTACTGAACAGGGTGAAGAAAACGAGCAACCCGACGAACCCGATCATTATGGCTAGCAGGATTCTATTCCTTCTTCGATCTTGATTTACTTTGTCCAACTCCATCTCTCGTCTTTTCCCCCTAACCCTTGATACCGGACAATTGAATGCCTTCGATGAAGTACGTTTCCGCATAGAGAAACAACAGAACCATCGGAGCCATATATAGCATGGAAGCCGCATAAGCAATCCCAGGCTCGCCGCTGATTCTGGATAAATAAACGGACAGCGGTTGCCGGAGCGGATCGTCCAGAAAAATCAGAGGCTGCTCCACCATGTTCCAATAATCGACGAACAAGAGGATAATGAGCGCGGCCAAGCCCGGTTTGATCATCGGAACGATAATCTTGAAGAAAATTCGCAAATGTCCGGCTCCATCCATCTTGGCCGCTTCTATGTAAGCATATGGAATATCCAACATGAACTGCCTGAGCATGAAAACGCCGAAAGCGCCGAAAACTCCCGGTAAAATAATCGCGTAAGGACTATTCAGCAACCCGAGCTTATCCGCCATTATATAATTCGGAACTAACGTTACTTGAAACGGCATAAGCATCGTCAGGACATAGACGAGAAACAAGCGATCGCGGCCGCGAAATCTCAACTTACCGAACGCATATGCTGCAAGTGCCGCTACCGCCGTCTGTCCAGCGATGATCGGCACCACCAGCCCTACAGAATTCCAGAACATCGTCAAATATACCGGACTGGATATCAGCACCCTGCCGTATTGCTCCAAGGTCACTCGGTCCGGCAGTAATTTCAGATTCGCGTAAGGATTCGTTTTCCCGCCGCCGGCTTGGATCAACTCCCCGATAGGTCCATAATTGATGCCCATTTCCTGCTCCGTCATTAGCGAATTCGTGAAGGTAATCACGATCGGGAATAACAAGAGGACCGCGATTACGAACATGAAGAACGTTAACGAGCTTTTTTGCAATAATTTGACGACTTGCACGGACTTCTTCCCCCTATTCCATGAACTGCCTGTAACGGCGTTCAAGCGCGAACAATCCCATAACGATCAGAAGTATTCCCACGACCATCAAGTTAGCCGCCGCGGTCAGCTTCTGAATATCCAGCGATGCGAACATGTTGTACATATAGTGCTGCATCATGTAAATACTGTCATGGGGATAATCGCCCGCGATCAAATACGTTTCCCGAAATACTTTAAATGAATTGATGATAGACATGATGACTACGAAGATCATCGTAGGCGTTAGATAGACGAGCGTAATACTTCCGAACTGCCGTAAACGACCCGCTCCTTCGATTTGAGCCGTTTCGTAATAATCCTTCGGTATCCGTTGCAGCCCTGCCAACAATAAAATCACGTTGTAGCCGATGTTCTTCCATAAATAAACGACGATGATTACGTTTCTAGCAGCATCGGTCTTCATCCAATCCACGCGTTCTAGTCCGAAGGCGCTTAGCCAGGCGTTCAAGGAGCCGTTCCAATCGAACAGCATCTGCCAGATCAGCACGATCGAGGCGACCGGAACGACAAGTGGCAGTACATATGCGGTCCTCAGCCATTTGCGCAAATAGAGATTTCCGTTCAGCAGTAAAGCGAAAATAAGCGACAGCGTTAGATTTAACGGAACGCTAACCGCGCTGAAATAGGCGGTATTGGCCGCCGCTTTGCGGAAGGAGCCGCTCTGCAGAAGCTCGCGGTAATTATCAAGCCCCGTATAATGTCCGTCTACGACACTGTCCATAAACGAATACATCGTACCCATGGCAAATGGAATAAGGAAGAACAACGCAAATCCGGCACCGCTCGGCGCGAGAAACAACCATGCCGCAGCCGCATCCCTGCGAAGCCATCCGGCTACTTTTATCTTCCATGTATACGCATGGCAAAAACCCCACTTCTTCAATTCTTCCCCCCGCCTTTCATGCTCTTAGAATAAGGCGGAAAAATAAAATAAGAAGTAGGGTCGATTTTAAATTTTCCTTAAAATGGCGCTCGTGTTAGCTTTGCGCTTCGGAATCTTTAATAAGTGGCAAGCGGATTTCAAATTGCGTCCGAATCACGCTGCTTGCAGCCGTTATCGTCCCTTGATGCTGCGTTACGATGTTCTTCGCGATGAAGAGACCTAGACCGGTGCCCCCCTCGCGATAGGTTCGCGCTTGATCGCCGGTATAGAACATATCGAAAATATGAGGAAGCTCGTCCGGAGGAATGCAGTCTCCGTAATTGACGATTTGAATCACCGCTTCATCGGAATCATGAAAGCAACGAATATCGATATAATGGCCATCGCTTCCATAGCGGACGGCATTCGTCAGAAGATTCTCGAAAACGCGAGCCAATACTTCGCCGTCGCCTCGAATAATCGAATGCGGAACCGCGTCCAATCGGACCGTTAAGTTGTTTTTCTCGAATACGGGAAATAGCTCCTCGATTAATTGATCGAGAAGCTCGCTTATATCGATCGGGTTTGTTTCAAGGTTAATCTTCCCGTAGTTCATGCGGGCGATCTCGAACAATTCTTCGATCAGCTTCTCCAAGCGTTGAGACTTTGTAAAAGCAATGCTCGCATAATGCTTCATTTGCTCCGCGGTCAGCTGCTCGTCGCGAAGAATGAAATCCAAATAACCTAATACGGAAGTCAGCGGCGTACGTAAATCATGCGCCAAATTCAATACCAATTGCTCCTTGCTGTTTTCCGCGAAATCCCCTCGCTCCAAAGCTTGCCGCAATTTTTCGCTTGCCAGATTGATGTCTCTGGCAATGTCCCCGAATTCATCCTTGGACGGAATCAGCACGCGATTGTCGAATTCGCCGTTTGCAAGCTGATTGATTCCGTTCGATATTTCTCGAAAATAAGCGACATATCGTTTGGTAAGCAGAAAGAAAAATAAAATCGAAAGCGGAATGAAAAAAATAAGAAAGAAATTGACGTCCCCGACTTCTCTAATAAAAATGCGAATTTTAGTCAACGGGTTCTCGACCTTGGTCGTATGGTAATAAATCGTGAGAGTTTTGTAGATCAGAAAGGTTATGAGTCCGGAGAAAACCATGCTTAAGCCGAACAGCATGATCATGGTAAACCTGAAGCTTCGGATCGTATTAGCCATTGAAAGTATAACCTACTCCCCAAACGGTTTTGATGAGTTTGTTTTTATTAACGTCTTCTCCTAGTTTTTTCCGTAAGGTACGAATGTGCACCATGACCGTATTGCTGTTTCCTTCATAGTACGCCTCGCCCCATACTTGCTCGAATATATTTTCCGAACCGAACACCTTCTTCGGATGCTCGGCCAGCAGCAGAAGAATGTCGAACTCTTTCGGAGTCAGCTCAATCGGATCGCCATAAAGAAATACCGTGCGTTCTTCCGGGTAGATAACCAGTCCTCCGGCTTCCAAAGCAAGCTTATTCGTTTGCGCCGAAGGCTGGAACTGCATCGAACGCCTTAACTGAGCATTCACTCTGGCAACCAGCTCCATCGGATTGAACGGTTTCGTAACATAATCGTCCGCGCCTCTTACCAGCCCAGCAATCTTATCGAGATCCGTCGCTTTGGCGCTCAGAAAAATGATGGGCAAATGATGCTGCTCTCGAATTCGACGCGTAACTTCGTAACCGTCGAGCTTGGGCATCATAATATCCAAAATGGCCAAATCGATGGAGTTCGTCTGAAAGGCGAGCAAAGCCTCCTGTCCATCCGCTACTTTAATGCATCGATAACCTTCCTTCTCTAAGTGCAACTCGATTAGATCGGCAATTTCCGGTTCATCGTCCGCTATTAATATCGATATCGTTTTCATTGGCAACTCTCCGTTCAATGCTGTTATATTGGCCTATCGCTCGCCTGTACTATACTCGGAGTTCTCCCCATCCATTTTACGAAGTGAACAGCCGCAAAGCCGATTAAGCCTCCTCCGGAATTCAAGATGAGATCGTCGACATCGAAGCTTCCGATTGCAAATACGATCTGCGCGCTTTCCAGGCATAGACTTAAAGCAAAGGAGCATGCGAAAGCGCCGGTAAAGGACAAGCTCTTGTTGTTGAACATTACACCGATGAAAATGCCGAACGGGATAAAAATGGCGATATTCCCGAATAGGTTGATGAGATCATGATTCGTTAAAACGTGCAGCGTTCTGGATATTTCTTTGAACGGAGTCAGATTGCCGTCCTGCAAGCCCTGAACGATATAAAGAGGGCTCGACAAGCTTAGTTTAAGATGCTGCCATAGCCACGACGGATCAACCGCGCGGAACTTAAATAAGATAACCTTGAATAACCCGTATATATACACGGCAAACAATAAATGGACCATGAAATCTTTGTACCCGTTTTTTTGTTCCATTCCCCATCCTCGCCTTTCTTGAAAGCCATATTTTTCTCGCTTAACTTCGCTTCTACGTCATCTACCCCCTTAGAATAAGGAAAACAGTTTAAGAAGAAATACCGCTAAATATAAAATTTTTCTTAAACTCTCCCGTGATCGGGAAAACAACGGAAAAAAGCCCGCTTGTAAGCGGACTTCCTTGGGGAATCTTTATTCGATCACGCGTTTACTTCTATTTATACCGTACAATAGTTCCCGCTAACGAGTCGTACACCGTTTGATTGTTTTTGCTCCATAACGGACTTATCAAATATAAAAGTACCAGACCGTAAACCATAGCCAATAGCGAATAAAAGGTAAAATCGGAGTAGCCCGACGGAATAATCATATGCCAAATGGTGAAATGGGCAAGCTCCCATGGAAAGAATTTAATGGCTGAACGCAGCAACGAGGTGCTTAGTCCGATGGTTTGCCCATGAATGCCTGCAACCCTAATGCCCATTTTTCGTTTTCCCCATGTCGCATTCGATTTCGATCCCTCAAGCCACGCGAAATACAAATAGATAGGCAGCGTGAGGAATAGAAACCCGGTAAGCTCGGCTAACAATGGATTTGTCGTAAATAATGGATTAGCCAACGGCCGTATAAGAAAAGATACCCCGATCAGGAAAAGGATATAACCCGAAATCATAACATAATCCCATAGAAAAGCGCCTACGCGAATGCCAAACGAGACTTTTCGACCATCGGTCCGTTCCTTTTCCGCCAACGGTTTCAGCTCCTTTCCCCATTGGCGATCAACGTATCAATCGTTACCTCGTTCGCCCCATGTACGGTCGCGAATGTTTCCAGCGCTCTCAGCACGCGATCGCGAAGATAATGGTTAAAGTCGATTTCGGGCTCTATTTGCAGTAATTGCACCGTTAACCGGCCTTGTTTTCTATCCAAGCGAGGGTCCATTCGACCGATCAACCTGTCACCGGCTAGAATCGGCATCGCGTAATAACCATACTTACGCTTGACTGCCGGCGTATAGATTTCCCAGCGGTATTCGAAGTCGAACAAGTCCGCTAACCTTTTACGGCTCCATAACAGGTTATCCAAAGGCGGCAGGAAGCGAATCGACAACTCCTCATCATTCCCGTTAGCGCGTATCCGATCTTCTTCGTGGAAGAATAGACGTTCTCTATCCGAAGATATTATGTAATAAGGCTTGTTTAGCCCTTCCACCTCGACCTGTAAGATTTCTCCTGAGTGTAAGCGCGATTCGATCGCGTTCCGTCGTTCTTTGGCGTTTAGGTTCTGCCAACCGAAACGAATATCGCTCGGTTCGAATACCCGATATGCCCGAAAATATTTGTTCATCATCGCTCCAAGCGCTTCATCCCTGTCAACTCGCTCCGCTTGACGAAGCAGCTCATCGGGCACGCTTCGGCTGGTCACGTCGAACAGTCGTTGGTTTCCTTCTCTGCCGACGATTCTGATATGGGCGGAATCCGTTAGCAGGTTCAATGCATGGGATGTCGCTTTCGTCTTTGCGTTTACGTTATCCCAATAGCCGTGTACCCGCTCGGAGGAGTCGAAAGACTTAGCGGGCAGCGGTCCTTCGCTCTCCAGCCTCCGAATCACTTGTTCGGCGATAGGTCGAATCTTCTCGATATGCGATTCGACTCGCTGATTCATTCGTTGACGGGTCGGTTCGAATATCGGGTAATCCTCCATCGGAATCAAACACGCCGCGTTTGCCCAATATTCAAAGATTTCGCTATTGCGAAGCATTTCATTCAGCACCATAGGCTCGTAGCCGGCCACTCTAGCCGCCAAGGTCAGATGTTGATTCGGCCGTACGGCGGACACCGGGTCGATCTGAACGCATTCCAACTGCCGGACGGTGTCGAGAACCCGCCGGTGCAGGGACTCCGCAGAGGTTAATTGTACTTCCGGCGTGTGAAGCAAGAGCTGCTTCTCCAATAAAAATCGCCGTAAGGCACGTTTCGTCATTCGAATAGATGTCATATGCATACCTCCGTTAGTCCCTCGCTCAAATACAACGTCCGACTCTTCTCATATATTACCATAATTGAACGTCGACTTTTGCGCGCGCGCAAAAAAGAGAAGCTCTGCTTAGCAGCTCCTCTTCTATCGCTCGGATAACGATTATTCAAATCAATCGGCGTCCTTTGCCGTACGGAATGCAAAGCGGCGTTCCGAAGATCGGATCCGTAGCCACTTGGCATTCCATGTCGAAGACATCGCGGATAAATTGTTCGTTTACGATATTTTCCGGTTTGCCTAACGCGTAGATGCCTCCGTCTTTAACGGCTACGATATGATGCGCATAGCGGCATGCCAGATTAATGTCATGAAGCACCATGACAATCGTACGGTTTTCTTTCTCGTTAAGGTCATACAGTAGATCGAGAATTTCGATCTGATGCGTCATATCGAGGAAGGTCGTCGGTTCGTCCAATAGTATCGTCGGCGTATTCTGCGCAAGAGTCATCGCAATCCATGCCCGTTGTCGTTGTCCTCCGGAAAGCGAGTCTACGGAACGATTCGCCAACTCGTCCATATGAGTAACTTCAAGCGCCTTCTTAACCCATCGTTCATCTTCTTGGGACCATTGCTGGAGGAAGCTTTGATAAGGATACCGGCCCTGCTTGACGAGCTGATGCACGGTCAATCCTTCCGGAGCGATCGGTCCTTGCGGCAAAATGGCTAACCTTCTAGCCACTTCCTTGCCGGATAATTTGGCGATTTCGTTTCCGTCCAGAAGGATGGAGCCTTCTTGAGGCTTCAACAGCCTGGCGAGCGAACGCAACAATGTGGATTTACCGCAACCGTTGCTGCCGATGAACACCGATATTTTGCCTTCGGGAATTTGCAAATCGAGATTCGAGAAGATCGGTTTTTTTCCATAGGATAAAGTAAGGTTTGCCGCTTGAAGGACGGACACGCGTTTCACTCCCATTTCTACGATTTGCGGTGACGGTATAACAAATAAATGAAGAAAGGCGCCCCGATTGCCGCTGTAAACACGCCGGCGGGAATGTCTAGGGGGATGAACGCTATTCGCGCGATAAGATCGGATAACAGCAATACAAGCGAGCCGATAAGAGCCGAAACCGGAATGACGCCGCCATAAGCCGGTCCCACAAGCTTGCGCGCGATATGCGGAGCCATCAGACCGATAAAGTTGATCGCTCCGCCTATGGCCACGGCCGCTCCGGCAAGCGCAACGCTAATGAGGAGCAGAACCGTTCTTTTGATATGTACGGAACTTCCGACGCTTGTCGCGACTTCGTCCCCAAGCTCTTGAACGTTCAGATGCCTTGCGTAAATAAGGGCAATCGGCAATAATACGACCATCCATGGCCAAAGCGTGAAGACGTCCCTTTCCCAAGAAACGCCGTATATGCTTCCCGTCATGAACGTAAAAGCTTTAACGGCTACGGCCGTCGGAGTGAAGGATGCCGTGAGGATCAGCATGTAAGAAAACGCCGTTAACGCGGTGGCCATCCCGATACCGATAAGCACGAGTCTCAGCGGCGTAATACCTCGGCGGTAGGCGAACAGGTATACCAGGAACGCGGCGGCGAAAGCTCCGGCTATCGAACTAATCGGCATGTATCTGATGCTCAGATGGGAGAAATATAGGATAAAGATAATCGTACCCAGGGAAGCCCCGCCCGTGATCCCGATGACGTCCGGGGATGAGAGCGGATTGCGCACGATTCCTTGAAGCAAGGCTCCCGAGACGGCAAGCGCTGCCCCGACCATAACCGCGATAACGACGCGAGGCATCCTTAAGGAAAAAATAATCATCGAGTTCGACGAATCTCCAATGCCTATAAGCGAACGAATGACGGCGAGCGGACTGATGAACGTGCTGCCTAAACCCACGCATACGATCATGGCGATTACGTTTGCGGCTATTAATAGCGAGACAACGATAAGCAGTCTTCGGTCGAATTGAAAGGAATGACGACGTCCTCTAAGCGTTAGCCAGTTACTCATTGTTGGCGTTCCCCCCTCTTCTGGCGATATAGACGAAGAATGGGACGCCGATAATAGCGGTCATGACGCCGACGGGCACTTCCTTGGGAAAAGAAATATACCTCGACCCGATATCCGCGGCAAGCAGTAAGATTCCTCCAAGCGTAGCGCAATAAGGCAGGACCCAGCGATAATCGATCCCGACCAAATAACGCGTGATGTGCGGAATAATAATTCCGACGAACGCTATCGGTCCCGCGATAGATACGGAACCGCCGGCTAGCAGAACGATGACGACGGCAGCAGCCAGTTTAATGTAAATGGTCTTCTGGCCGAGACCGGTTGCAACGTCTTCTCCTAACGTAAGTAAATTCATATGTCGGGCAAGCACCCATGCACCGATAAGAGCAATCCCCATATAGGGTGCCGCCGAAGTGAATATATCCATATCGCGTCCCGCTACCGATCCAACGAACCAATACAGAACCTGATCGAAGGTTTGCCCGCCAGTCAACAGGATCCCGAGAGACAATGAAGAGAAAAACGCGGTCATGGCAGCTCCTGCGAGCGTAATTTTAAGCGGAGTTAACCCATCGCTGCCAATCGAGCCTAGTATGTATACGATAATCGCCGTAAAAGCCGCTCCCATGAAGGCAAGCGTTGCAAAAGTGGACAATGCGCTCGCTCCGAAGAATGCCGAGCCTACGACAATGAAGAACGCAGCGCCTGCATTAATTCCGAACAAGCTTGGAGACGCAATCTGATTTCGAGTTATTCCTTGCATGAGCGAGCCGGCAACCGCTAAGCTTGCTCCCGCGATCGCTGCAATGAATGCACGCGGCACTCTCGCGGTTCTAATGATGAGATGTTCTTGAGAACCGTTAAAGGCGGTGAACGATTCCGCGATCGTATGCCACTTGATGTCGGTTACTCCGTATGCAATGCTACATACGATTCCGGTTATTAATAGTAGTAAGCTGATTAGCAATCCAACAATTTTGCGCGAGCGATTTGCAAGTAAATAGTTCATCCTATCCTCTTTCCAAATCCCAATTACGTTAATAATGATGCGTTAAGTCGACATTAGATTATTTTAGGTGATCTCACCAAGACTGTCAATGAACATGATTCTCATTATCACGAATATTGACTTCGTCTTCATGCCCTGATATAGTTTCAAATGTTGCTATTGAGAATCATTTTCATATTGAAAGGGAGTCAAACAGAATGTTATCCGCAGTAAAGAAGAAATTCGTCTGGACCGTCTCTGCTGTATTGCTATCATTAAGTATTATCATAACGGGATGCGGACAATCAGGTAATGATAACAAGAACGCCGCCGCAAGCCCTGCCGAATCGAATTCGAGCGCATCGGGAGACACTCGGACGATCGCGCATGCTATGGGAGAAACAACGATTACGGGAACGCCGATACGAGTGGTCGTATTAACGAATGAAGGAACGGAAGCGTTGCTTGCGCTCGGAATTAAACCGGTCGGAGCCGTTAAATCTTGGACCGGCAACCCCTGGTACGAACACATCGCCGCGGATATGGAAGGCGTAACGGTCGTCGGCGAAGAAAGTCAGCCGAACCTGGAAGTCATCGCGAGCCTTAAACCGGATCTGATTATCGGCAATAAATTGCGTCAGGAGAAAGTGTACGAGCAATTGAAAGCCATCGCTCCTACCGTATTCTCCGAAACGCTTCGCGGAGAATGGCAATCGAATTTCATGCTCTATGCGGACGCGTTAGGCAAGAGTTCCGACGGCGACAAGGTAATGGCCGACTATGACGCCAGAATCGCCGATTTCAAAAGCAAAGCCGGAGATAAGCTGAACCGGAAAGTATCCGTCGTGCGTTTCATGGCCGGAAAAACTCGAATCTACTTAGCCGATTCTTTCACGGGAATCGCCTTCTCCAAGCTTGGTCTCAGTCGCCCCGATAATCAAAATAAATATACGGACACGTTCGCGGAGGAAATTACGAAGGAACGTCTTCCGGAAGTCGATGCGGACATGCTTTTCTATTTTACCTATGAAACGGGCGATGGAAAAGCAACCGAAATGGAAAAAGACATGCTGAACGATCCGCTATGGCAAAGCCTATCGGTCGTCAAGAACAACAACGCGTTTCGAGTGAGCGACGCCATATGGAATACGGCCGGAGGAGTAATCGCCGCTAATCTCATGCTTGACGAAATGTACAAAATCTTTGAAATTCAAAAATAATGAATGTTGAAATAGAAAAACAGCCGGAGCGTAAATTCCGGCTGTTTTTCTATTTTTATGCGATTTACTTCGTCAAATTAATGTGATCGAGATGCGTGTTGTCGTTGAATATGAATTCGAGCTTATAGTCGCCGCGAATATAGACGACTTTCTTCTGTTTGATTTTACCCGTCGAGAACAACGTTGACGATTTCGGCGCTCCCCATTGCTGAACGAGCATTTTCAGCGTAATCCCGCCAATATTGGTCTGACGCTCGACGTTCGTTCCGAAATAACGCATTTCCCTGATTTTATTAAGCTTGTAAGAGATGGCATACCCGGGATTCCCCATCTCCGCGCCATAGACGTCGAATGCGTCGGAATCTTTGCCCGGCACTTCAGGCTTGCCGATGGCTTTAACGACATCCTGCCGAGTGCTCGTCCCTAAGGTCAATCCCGGCAGCTTCGGAAATTGGCCTTTAAGCGCGGGTTTATAGAAGCTGTTCAGCGTCTGTAAAGCATGCGCTTGGGACTCGGCCGCTTGCGAGGCGGCAGCGGCCGAGGCTTTGGGAGCCGAGGCAGCCGCAGACTGGATTGGAGCAATATAATGAGAGATTCCGACGGCGCTTAGCGTTAACGCCACGGTAACCATAACGGCAACGGTTGCTTTTCTTAATGGACTGTATTTCTTCATAATCGTAATTCCTCCTTGTTGGTGGATGATGCCTAGATGACTGCATACTTACCTGCTTGCTTTCGTGTCGACACTTATTTGACGATGCAACATGCAAATAGGTTTCAAATTATTATTATCGAAAGCTTGCGAACGATAAAAAAGCCGAGATGCGTCAGGTATGTACCTGACTTTTCTCGGCTTAAACGTAAGCGATCATTCTAGTTGAATGAAGTCATAATCCCAGCTTGTGGCCTTTCTCTAACCGCTGAATTTGCCGCTCCCCGTTATCCGCCAGCTCTCTGAACTGATTGATGGTATCGCGCATCTTGGGAAGCGCCTCTTGTTTGTACGTGCTGATGGAATCCAGCGCGGATAGCACGTCGGTGAACGCTTGCTTCAATGTATCCACCGAAATGCTCGATTCCAACGATTGCTTATGAATGGCCGCTCCCTGCTCCTTCAGCATTCTCGAAGTGCCGCTGATTAGACTGTCCGTCGTTTGGTTGAGAAGCTCGATCTTCTTCAGGACGATCCTTTGATTGTATAACGCGCTAGCCACGGTGACCGAGATTTTGAGAGCGGAAACGGTAACGTTCCTTGCCCGATCTACGCCTCTGATCAGCTCTTTGTTGTTTCGAATGACCACCTCGATAGCCATGATCCCTTGTTGGTTAACGACCATCATTTGCTGCAAATCCATTACCCGCTGGCGCAATGGAAACAACACTTCCTCGGTGATGAAGCGGACTTTGTCCTCCGTCTCGTTCCGTAATTTCGCCGCCTCGATCTGAGACTCGATTTCCTCGTCCATCATGACGCCCAGTTGAATTTCCTTCTGAAGCTTTTTGGTAAGCTCCCTAAGCGTTTGTTGTTCGAACTCCAGAGTCGTATTATCGTTCTTCAAGACCGCCTTGCCTTTATCCAATGAAACGATTATGTCCGATATGACGGCATCCGCTTTCTGATACTTGGCGAAATAATTGCGCAGAGGGTTAAAGAACTTTCCCAGTATTCCGCTTTTGGCAAAATCGACCGCGCTCGGGTCCAAATCCTTCAACTGATGATGCAGCTCCGTCAATCCCTTGGCGACCTGCCCCCCTTCATCGCCGGTTTTCGATAATTTCCCTACGGATACTTGCAGCAAGGAATTCTTCTCCGAGGATGAACGCATGGAGCCCATGCCAAAGCTTTCGATGGATTGCAGCACCTCTTTGCGCTTCTCGACGGACTCGATATCCAGTTCCAGTATCGACGATACATTGTTGGCAGCCAGCTCTTTGAGTTGCTTTACTTCTTCGGGAACGGGTTTAACCTCTTCTTCAATGGCCGTCTTAAGCTTCTCGGGACTTGCGATTTCCATGGTAAAGGACAACGTAACCCCTCCTCGAATAAGTAGATCACATTTGAACGTTGAGCAAATTTCCGATCTTATACACGACATCGTCCGTATCCGCATTGATGCTGGCCGCTTCATTGATGCTCGAGATGCTTTGAAGCGCTTGAATATTCGCATTGTAGCCGATCGTATACAACGGAATCTTGAAAGACTCGATCAACCCTCTGATATCCTTTAACGAATGCCCTTCGTTCGTTTCTCCATCGCTTAGGACGAAAATCAAAGGCTTGACCTCCGGATTAAGCGCTAGTTCGGCTTGAAGCATCTTCAAGGCCACTAGAATTCCATCGAACGTGGCCGTCCCTCCGCCTGACTGAAGGCTTTCGATAGCACCGACGAACATGGATTGCTGATTCGTGTCGTATTTCCCGATCGGCAGATTGATGGTAACGTCGGTGGAATAAGAAACCAGACCGATGCTGTTATCTCGCCCCAGAAACTTCTGTCCGGATAATAACGATTCCTTCAATCGTTTCAGAGGTTCGCCGTCCATGCTTCCCGATACGTCGGCTACGAATACGGCGGCAATAGGTTTATTGCCGTTTTTCTTTTCCTTCCACAGTTTCTGCGCCGAGGATAAGAGATCTCCCTCGACTACGCCAAGCTCCGACTTATAATCCTGCAGTCCGTTGAACCCTTTCTCCTCTGCAAGATTTTGATACTTCTCTTGCGCGACGAACTCCGCGAACTTCTTGACGATATCCAGCTTCTCTTCGGAAATATTACCGAGCGCGTAAAGCGGGCTATCATGTCTAACGCCGAACGGGGTGAACACGTAACTTCCCTTCAGGTCCGGCGCGTTAACGTAGGTTTGGTACTCTAGGACGAATGCGTCCAGCATCCCCGTCTTAGCAGCGTCCCTCATTTGCAAAGTCGTAGAAGCGAGGAATGGGACATTGGCTTGGAATTTCTCGAAGCCTTGAACCGCCGTTTCTCCTAGCATGTTCGTACCGTCAAAGGTGGCGAGCGCCGTCACTAGGAAGTTCAAACCGGTGGAGCTAGCGAATGGGTCCGTATACCCCATCGCTAGCTCGTTGTCGGCGATCGCGTCCGTAATTGTCTTAACGTTTAACGAGCCGTATTTCTCGACCAGCTCGTCGTATTTCTTCTTCGAGGCCACAACTCCTGCCACATTCCCGACTAGTCGTTGCGATACAAGCTGAATGGGAATTCCTTGCGCTTTAACCATCTCTCCCCATAACTCGTTCGAAGGCGTGAAGGCGTCCGGCACGTATTTACCCGATCGGATGTAATCCGTTGCCGTACCCGAAGCTATATTGCGGATTCTGACGGAAACACGCTTCCCGTTTAATTCGATATTGGCGTTATTAAAGTCCGTCGCCACCTCGTTTAACCAACCGTCATTGCCTGTTCCGGATTTCTCGGTGGAGGAGAAGATTTCTACGAACTGCTCCGTCGAATTGTCGACGGACACCGGAAACTTAGAGATATCCGGCAAGGATTCTCCCACGGATACCGGATCGAGGTCGATCTGTCCCTTGATTTGTTCCGCTTCGGTTACGGAAATGTTCTTGTAAAGCTTATCCAGCTGCTTAGCCGCGTTCTCCGAAGTGACCTGAGTTTCCGTTTTGCCGAAATCGGACGTAAAGCGGATCCCGAAGTACACGAGAACAAAAACGACGATCGCGATAAGCCCAAGCACCAAAGCCGCTTTGCCTTTACCGGACATGCTCATCTCCCCCTACTGCTGGTAAAATTTTGTCTGTTTGATCAAAGAATCTATTTCTATCATGCAGGGCATTTTGGCGATATCTTCGTAATTCGCGTTGCCTAATCGGGATATTTCCAGCAGTAGCCTATCCAGCTTCAACAAAATTTCTTCATTTGCGTCCAGATAACCGATTAAGTGGTCTAAGTATTCTCTGTAAAGATTCGTTTTTTCTAGAAAAAGCGGAGAATCGCTCTGCGAATGTCTTTGCGGACTCCCTATAACTGAAAATTCAGAGGCATCGAATACGCTAAGCTTGTTGAGAATTCCCCTGATATTCAGGTAAAAAAGCTTTTCGACTTCATTAATGACATGGATGAATTTCCTAAAGCTTAACTCCGTTAAATCGAATCTCTGACTAAGGACATCCGACAAGGTTATCGTCTTCTTCTCCATTCGATCTAGCTGATCCAATCCAAGGGAGATCTCCTTCGTTAACGTCTTAACTTTTCTATAAGAGCTTAGAGCGGTTATGTAATCCTCTCGCGTCTTTAGGCTTTTCACGGGCGTTGCGACCGGAGGCTTCAACAATACGTTATAACTCCCGTAAAGAAGCGCTAGAAGGCTGCAGAACAGTAGGGTTACGCCCGAAGCAGTCTCAACGGCGCTTTCGCCTCCGATCTCGACGCCCAGTAAACCCGGCGACAGCGCGACAATGTCCAATATCGCGATTCCGGTTATGAGTCCCAATAGCTTCAAGGCTTTCACTACTCGCACCCCCTGCTCTTTATATCTATGTGATTCGAGGTTAGCGCATGTTAAACAGGCTACAGATATCCGTAGCCTGTTTTCGCATTCGTATGGAGTTCGGATTAAATGGGGAATTAGGGGGTGTATTCGATTTGGCTCAGCCAAGAGACGGAATCGGCGTATCTCTTCGGCGGTATTCCTTCCATTCGCTTGAACAGCTTGCTAAACATTTTCCGATTTCACCGGCCTCATGAACAATCTAACCAGCTGCTCCTTGGGATCGCTGTCTTCGGAGAGTACGGAATCAACCGCTTGGCAGATGGGAAGCTCCACGCCGTATTGTTCGGACAATCTCAACAACGCTTTTGCCGTCGCTACTCCTTCGGCTAATTTCTCGAAAGGTTCCTTTTTCGCGAATGCTTCGCCAAACCGCCGATTATGGCTATGCTTGGAGAAAACCGTTGCCTCGTAGTCTCCAAGATGTCCTAAGCCGTAAATGGTTAGCTCGTCTCCGCCCATGGTCTTCACTAATCTCGCCATCTCTTTGGTTCCTCTAGCCATTAACGCCCCCTTCAAGCTCGCGTAACCTATTCCGTCCAACATGCCTGCCGCGATTCCGATTACGTTTTTCGCCGCCGCGCCGATTTCGTTTCCTAATAGATCATGCCCGTAATAAAATCGAATCGTCTCGCTTCCGAGACTGTCTACGATCCGTTTCGTAAGATCGGCGTCTTCGGAATCGATGACCATGCAGTTCGGAATGTCGTTGGTGAAGTCCTGAACGTGCCCGGGGCCGACCCATATGGCTACCTTTACGGGTGATTTCATTTCTTCCATAAACACTTGCGTGAGCCTTTTCCCCGACTCCGATTCAAGTCCTTTCATGCATAAAACGAAGGTCTTATTCGATAATTCCATATCGTTTAACCGATTAGCGAACCCTCTAAGCTCCTGCGCGCTGATCGCGATAAAAATCATTTCAGCCGATTCTACGGCTTCTATAACGCTATTGGTTAAATGAACGGCAGAAGACAAAACGAGATAGTCGTTCGTTCTATCCAACAGCAATCTCCGATAATTTTTCGACTCCGCTCTTCCCCACATCGCGACTTCATGTCCTATTTTATCGGCATACCAGGATATAAAGGATCCCCATCTTCCGCAGCCTAATACCGCTACCTTCATTACGACTTCATCTCCGCTCGCTGTTTTTCGCTATCTCCGCCGAGTCCGGCGAAGAAGTTACCGCACTTGATATATTCGCGATATCCAATGAGCTATCCTCCCGGAGGCTGGCCGCAAACGGAAAAAGGGATGAACAGAAAATCTCTGCTCATCCCATTATCGAATGCTAAGTATCGGTACTCCCCATCATTAGCGCAATGATTTCAAGGCTCCGCTCCATGCCAACACTTCATCGAGCATTCCGTTAACGTTCGTAAGATGCAGATCCGCCGGTTTGAACACGGATCCGTTCTCGAAATCGGTATACAATGACAATGCTGCGTGTATGCGAACATCCGCAACGGACAGCTCCCCCAGTATTCCGCGAAGATGCTCCGCCGCGCGAGCTCCGCCTACCGAGCCGTAGCTCACGATTCCGGCCGCTTTATTGTTCCATGCTTCGCGCGCATAATCCAGCGCGTTTTTCAAAGCCCCGGTTATACTGTGGTTGTATTCTTGAACGATAAATACGAAGCCGTCCAAGCTAGCGAGCTTGACGTTCCAAGCCGTCGCTTGCTCCGTTGCATCTGCTTCGCCCAGTAGAGGAAGCTTGAAATCCGCGATATCCACGATTTCATAAGACGCATCCCCGCGCTTATCGGCTACGCCCTTCACCCATTCTCCGACTTGCGGACTTAAGCGACCTTGACGGGTGCTTCCGAGAATGATACCGATTTTTAAGTTTGACATTTTCGTTCCTCCTCTAGGGAATCGGCTACAAAGTTATAACCCTAATGCTTATTCCTAACGCATGGAATAATTGAGCTCTGAGTTATAATTCCTTTCGGCTTGGATTTTATTCTGACTCTTGAACGGGGAATCCGGCGTGCTCATTCAAGGGCTTTTTTAAATGACAATATAAACGTCGTTTCTATTTCATTCGTATCGAACAAAATATCCCCGTCGTTTTTTTGCAAAATTTGTTTACAAATCGTTAATCCCAGCCCCGTCCCGGATGTTTTATTGGTCACGAACGGCGTGAACAGTAAATCCACGATCTCGTCCGAGATCTTCGGGCCGTTGTTGGAAATATGTAAATATACGTTATCGTCATCTTCCTTCATCGACATCGTGATCACTTTTTTATGGGAAACGTCAAACAGCGCATCTGCAGCATTGTTCATCAGGTTAGATATCACTTGTTGGATGCCTTTTCTTTGCACTCTGATTATTTTATCTTTTTTGTATTTCTTAACGCAGATAACGTCTTCTTGTATTAACCGTGGATTTAACATCGATAGTACGGAATCTATGATTTGAATCAAAGAGATGTTATCGTACGATTCGTCATGCTCGCGATTTCTGGAAAAGCTGAGAAAGCCCGTTATTTGCATGTGGATGGTCTCGAAATCGTCCTCAATGATTTTTAAGCAACTGGCGATTTTATTGTTCGTCTCCGAAGAAACGATTTGTTTGATGAGCTTTAGAAAACCTTGGATGGAGGTAAGAGGATTCCTGATTTCATGAGCCATGCTGGCTGCCATCTTCCCGATCAACGTAAGGCGATCGCCGTGCAGCTCGTTAATCAGCTTGTCTTTTTCCATGATAACGTTGCGGGTAAAGCTCCAATAATTCTCGCGTGCCTGTTTCTCGAATAAGTCCATCCTGAATATGTATTTTTTGATCAATTGGTAGATGGCGATCTCGTTATTTATGGCGACCTTCTCAACGGTCTCGAGTATCATTTTTCTCCAAATATTCGTCGTGATGAGAATATATTCGATATAGTTATACCGATCCAACGAAATCTTGGACCATTTAGGTATGGATTTGAAAATGGGATGGTCTTCCGCCGGAATATCTAAATTCATTATATAATCCAAATAATTATTAATGTTTTCATTCGAGTCTAACGGAAGATCCGGATATATTTCGCGAACTTCTAGCAACCATCTCTTGTCATCCGACTTATGGCGCTATTATCACTTGATCGCCGACTCGGATCCGCCCCGTCTTGACGACGGATGCATAGACTCCGAAATGCAGATTAAACTCCTCGTTCACTTTACGCAACAGGGAAGAATCCTTATCCAGTGTATCGGGGTCCATCGTAATGACGACGCATCTTTCGCAATAACTATCCACCTGCAGCCGCACTTCGCCTATGGAGAGCTGGCGTCCGATCCAATCGCCTTCGTCCAGCGAATTGTCGTTCAAAGTCACGACGAAATTTCCGCGAAACCGGCGTTGATCCAATTGTTTCCCCCACATGGCTTCGAGCTTGTTCAGGCTGGCATCCGTTACGAGCAGGATACTCGCTCCTTCTACAGACATGAGGCTGGGGTGCTCCGGGTGCGGATCTTTCAGGCGAGACATGGTAATCGGGGTTGTGGTGTGACTTTGAATTTCGTTCAACAGGTTATCGTCCCAGCCGAAGGTCCGCCCATCGGAAGCTGTTACGCGGATGTTTCCTTCGACGAACTCCGCTTGATAGGTAAGCATGTTTGGGATATTCCTTGCGGTAATATAGCGCCACCAACCTTCTTTCGACTCATCGTAGAAGGTGCCGAACCGGTCTCCTAACATTCCGTACGGCTCTATCTCGCACAAATCCAGTCGCTCGCCGGCAAATGATTTGATGGGATAACGATTAATTTCACTAATTTCACCAACGGTTAAATTCACTTGCGAAGTTCCTCCATCTGCATCGGATTCCATTTTATTTTCTTTATTATACTATCCAGGCGACTTTATAACATAAAAATACGGCATTGCCACCGGGCGATGTCCTAATGTTTATATTTTTCATCTAGGTATTCGTACTGTCCATGCATTCATTCCGGTTCATATACTGATCGGGTAACGAAAACATAAACAAAGTGGCGGTGATAAAACATGAGTGGTTATGTCGGAAATAACGTTGGCGGAGTTGGTTGCGGAGGTTACGGTGGCGGTGGCATGGGAGCCGCTGCTTTCGCGCTTGTGCTCTTCATTCTTCTGGTCATCATTCTCAAAGCCGGATCCGGATACTGTTAACTTGATTTACCCGGCATTCTAACCAGAATGCCGGGTTTTTTCTATTTCATGGCCTTTCTTCTTCCTCTCGCATTACCCAAGCGATAATCAATACTCGCTTTGGTAAAGCTATGGATAAAGGGGGAATTCAACATGCGAATCGGAATTGCCATGCTTTATGCTTATTTAATGTTTTCCAAATCACTGATCGGCTTACCCGACGGGAACGTATCCTCTTCCATGCACGTCGCGCCAACTATACATAAAGAGGATCAAGGGGAATACAAGGCGTTACGCGCAGGCAGAGGGAGCTTCCGTTCTCCGCGAAGCGGATACAATGGCGGAATTCGTAACCAACGGCCGGGTACCAACAATCCCGTCGCCCGTACGCCCGCGGCGTCAACGAATCGGTTCGGCGGATTTTTCGGCGGAGTACTGGCCGGGACCTTCCTTGGAGGCTTGTTGAATCCCTTCGGGTTCGGAGGAACCGGAGGTTTCTCGTTCTTCGGATTGGTTTTCTGGGGGATCATCTTGTACTTAGTCATCCGCTTTCTGCGGAACAGATTCGGTAGCGGAAATCGCTGAATTTCCTTTGGACTTGGGTACGTGCCGTTTCTAGATCACTGTCCTCACATAGACTATTTCGTACATGACCTCGTTAGAGGAACGTACAAGACAAAGTCAAAGAGGATGTATTCGATGAAAATTTTAGCGATTGCGCCGGATAAATTGCCGATCCCTCCGATTAAAGGAGGATCCGTAGAAGCGGTCATGCACAATTTTTTCACCAGAATGGCCAAGACGGAGCACGTTACGCTGGTCAGCTGCACGCATCCCAGATTACCCAAACAGAGTACGTCGGTCAACGGGAAGCTTAAATTCATGCGGTTTCCCTACTCTAACGGGAGTACTTATATCCGGGCGGCCATGAAGAAGTTACGCGGCAATAAATTCGATATTATTCAAGTGGATAACCGGCCGACGTTTCTTCCCGCCATTCGAAGAGCTTTTCCAAGAACGCCGATCGTATTGTCCCTTCATTCTCTTCATTTTCTATCCAAACTGAATCGAACGCACGGAAATGCCATGCTTCGTCATGCTAATGGAGTGACATGCGTCGTTTCTTCTCTAGCTAACACCTTTAAAGCCAGGTATCCCGCGCACGCGACGAAATTCAAGCCTGTCCTTCTTGGCGTAGACACCCATAAATTCACGCCTAGATCCCAAGCTTACAAACTCAATATTCGCAAAAGGTACGGGCTAAACCAGTCTTATAACCTCCTTTTCGTCGGAAGAATTATTCCCCGCAAAGGACTTCACACTCTCGTAGAAGCGGCAGCCCTGCTTCGCAAACAGAATAAGCGAATCGCTATCGTCGCTGTCGGCGCTTCTTGGCCGGGGGTCAAGAGAGAGACCGCTTATATGAGCAGAGTGAAGCGGCTTGCCCAAAGACTTCATGTGCCCCTTCGATTTACCGGTTACGTCTCGCCTAGCAAAATACATGAAATGTACCATCTAGCGGATATATTCGTCTGCCCCACTCAATACAAGGAGGGCTTTGCCTGCGTGAATTCGGAGGCAATGGCATCTGGAATTCCGCTTGTCGCATCGGCGCGAGGAGGAATTTTGGAGGTCGTACGGCATGGCCGAAGCGGTCTATTGGTCAAATCGTACAAAAGCCCGTCCGCGTTCGCTCAAGCGCTGACTAAAATTATAGGCAATCCCGGCATGGCCAAACGGCTTTCCATAGGCGGGCGCGCCCGCGTCGTCTCGCGCTTTGGCTGGGCGAATGCCGTAGGTCGTTTGAAATCGTATTATCGAAGCAAGTTACGGCGATGAGAATACTCATTACGGGCGGAGCCGGCTTCATCGCTTCGCACTTAACGGAGCGTTTCGTAATTGACGGGCACCATGTGGCGGTACTGGATAATTTGACTCATGGAAAACGAAACCGGATTCCGCCGCAAGCCGACTTCTTCCAATTGGATCTTGCGAGTCCGGAAGTCGATAAGGTATTCCGGTCGTTCAGGCCGGAGGTCGTCTACCATCACGCCGCGCAGATCGATGTTACTGCCTCTTTAAAGCAGCCCTTGGATGATGCGCGAACCAACATTCTCGGCACGCTTGCTCTTCTGATTCACTGCAGAAATCACGGCGTGCGAAAAATCGTTTACGCCTCCTCAGCGGCCGTATACGGCACGCCGATCTATTTGCCAGTCGATGAACTTCATCCTATTAAACCGCTCTCTCTATACGGCGTTTCCAAACACTCGCCGGAGCATTATATCGAAGCTTTTGCCGCCTTGTACGGAATGGATTATACGATTCTTCGTTACGCGAACGTGTATGGACCCAGACAAGATCCGCTCGGCGAAGGCGGCGTTATCTCCATTTTTCTAGATAAGATCGCGAATGGGTTTCCCCCAGTCATCTATGGCGATGGCCTTCAAACCAGGGATTTCATATACGTCAAAGATATCGTTGCCGCTAACGTAGCCGCCTTAACCAACGGGAGCAAAGAGATTTTGAACGTGAGCTGTAATCAAGCGACTTCTATCCTTGTATTGTTGAATCGGCTCGAAAGCGCCACTGGCGCGAAGTTAACGCCTATTTACAAACCCGCTCGTCCTGGCGATATCCTCCACAGCGTTCTGAATAATAATGCGGCCATTAAATCCTTGGGATGGCTTCCCCGTTTTTCTATTTCGGAGGGCTTAAAGGATACTCTTTCCGGATAAAAGCCGATATGGAACAAAAAGAGCAATCCAAGACTAAATTTCGGTCTTGGTTGCTCTTTGTCGTTCTTACGAATGCCAGACTTGCTTCTCGGAGGTGACCGTCGTCCCTTCGACGACCGCCTTCTCCATCAGCATGCTCAAGTAATGATCCTGGGAAGCCTCCGCTAAGCTGTAGAATGACGGACCCCCTTGAACGTAGTCACCCATCTTGGCTAAGGATGTCGCGATGGCGATCTCGTCGTCCGTAAAGCGTGCCGGAACGAACGGATTGCGGTAGAGCCACTCCGAGCCTAGTAATATTCCGCTATAGTTGAACCCTAACAGATTGCCGTCGAAACCGTTATCGATTCTTCGAAGCTTAGTTATGACGGGAGTTCGGAAGTCATCCAACCATGCGGCCTCGTCTCCCGAAATCTCTCCCCGTTCTCCTCTGACTAGAACGCGTTCGCGGCGAATAAATGAAAAGTATTGGTCTCCGGTGAAATCTAGCACGCCTAGCTTGTCCCCGAACCGCAACGTCACGATATCCTGCGACGATTGCTTGATGATCTCCTCCGCAGGAGGTCCGTTTCTTCCCGGGCCTTGCACGATCGGTGATTGGAAACGCTGACCGGAGATGACCGCTTCCTCGAAGCGAACGTTCAACATTTGCCGAATCAGACTGATTCCGTGGTACCCGTGCGCGACCGATACTTGTGCCTGCGACACGCTACCGATTTTTCCCGATCTTGCCAACGAGATTCGTGCCGCGTGCATCGGTTGAAACAAAAGCTGCTCCGCTACTTGAACTTTCGCTTGTCCGCCGACCGCCTCGTAAAGCTGGGTCAGCCCGTCCAAATCGGGCGCGGGAGGAGTTTCGGCCAATACGGGAACGTTACGCATCGCCAACTCTCGGATATAGACCGGACAGCTATCCCACGGAACGGATACGACCACGAACGCAAGCTCGGACGCCTCGAGAAAGGAATCCAGATCATGAAAAGTCTTTACTCCCCACTTCGCGCGCAATTCGGCAGCCGTCTCCTCGCGACGAACCAGCATTCTGCTTACCTCGAACATTTCGGGAAGTTCGTTCGCGATTCTAAGAAAGAAGTCCGCCCGCCAGCCGTGACCGATGATTCCGAATACGATTTTACCCATAAATATCAACAGCTCCTATATATTCGATTGTAGTGGTTCGCCCTTGGAAAGCAGCAAGCCAAGGGTAATCAGAATAAAAGCGACCAAGGCAAGAAACGGAATCGTAATGAAGCCCAGCCAATCTATATAGTCCACATTGCACGGAACGCCGTTCGTACAGGGTTTTATCCCTTCGAAACCGGGTACTTTCTGAAGCATGTAATGGTAAACGGAAATCAAGCCTCCGATGATGGACAAAGGCAATACGTATTTCTTAATCGAAACGTCGCCATAATACGCGGCAATTCCAAGAATGACGCTCATGGGATACATGAATATCCTTTGGTACCAGCAGAGCTCGCACGGGACGTATCCGCGAATTTCGCTGAAGTAAAGGCTGCCTAACGTGGCGATAACCGAAACGATCCATGCGAAATACAATAGATAAGACTGGGCTCCCGATTTCTCCGTTGTCATGTTACGCTCCTATCTCCTTGTCTATCACGGATTTAATCGATTCGATATCGAATGGATTATGAATAACGATTCCGTTGATAATGAGGGTCGGAGTTTGATTGATGCGATACTTTGCGACTAATTCCGTATCTATGTTCACGGAAGGCTCTGTTGTTTTATTGACGATATCATCCTTCAGTTTCGTCAGATCGATAGTCGGTGAAACCGATTGCGCGACTTCCAAGACCTTATCTACCGTTATCCAATTGACATCGTGATCCGCGGTCGGTTGATTGGCGAACATGGCCTTATTGAAATCCCAGAACAAGTCTTTATTTTGCGAGAAGACCGCTTCGCCGGCAATGGCGCCAAGCTCGGACTCTGCTCCGTGAAACAGCGTATTGATAAATACGAGCTTCATTTTTCCCGTATCGATATACTCCGCTTTCAGTTGCGGATACACGACTTCGCTCCACTGTTTACAAGAAGGACACTTATAATCTCCGAATTCGACCATCGTGACCTTTGCGCTCTCTTGGCCGATCACCGGTTGATTGACGATAGACGGAAGCTCTTCCACGCGAGTCATATCCTGCTCGCTACCCGTGGTTGCCCGGTTTATCAAAAAGATAGCTAATAACAGTACGATTAAAGCAAACGTGTAGAGAACTAATACTTTGGCGGGATTCTTTTTCTTCAACGTCTTGCTCTTCTTTCCCCTGTTATGGTTTCTATTCCGGCTGGACATGGTTCTCCTCATCTCGTTATGTATTTTTTCTCGTTTTTCTCCCACCTTCTGTCGGCAATGACCGAGCCTATCGTGGGAAAGATCAGAATTCGGCCTAATAGATAGACAATCGAAACGGTTCCGTTGAAAATCAAATCAATAAGCGATAACAGTATCGTAACGGACATGCCGATCAAGACCACGCCGTACAAAAGAATATATTTTTGCTTGCCTAGTTTGCGTTTTTTCTCCCACTTGCGTATGAATTGTTCCAAATTTGCCCCTGCTTTCGATGATTGCTTAATTGCTTTCTATGAAACTTGCCGACTAATCCTCATCCGTTTCCCGCACGTTCGACGACCTTGTCAGCTTAGGCAGCACGATAACGAATACTAATCCTACGAGTGCTACGACCGCGAAAAATACCAACACCTCGAGCATGAGACTACCTCCGTTCCGGCAGTAATACTACACAGTATAGTTTAATGCGGCTAATTTATCCGGTCAATCCTTCGTCTATCGACCTTTATTGTAAACGCTATGATCAAGGCAATGAATGACTATAAAGGGCTATATTATGTCCGTTTTGCGACTATCGCAGCTTATAATGACTCTAAATGGCCATAGAATCGATTGCGGGACGGTGCTAAACTGGGGGCAAACGGAAATGGAGGGCTTCCTCGTGCAAAAATGGATCGTAAGCGGAATCGTTACAGTGGCTTGCTTATTCGGCATCTATTTACTCGTCTACGATATGCCGAACAAAGAAAACGCAGCCGTCCCGTCGGAATCCGTCTCGATTCCGGACACTCCCGTCGACGCCGACGCGGCCATGCAAATCTATAGAAGCAATTGCCTATCCTGTCATGGCGATCAATTGTCCGGCGGCTTCGGCCCGAACTTAACGAACGTCGGCGCCACGATGGACAAAGAGACTATTTATAAGCAGATATCGCAAGGCGGGGGCGGTATGCCTAAGTTTGAAAGTAAGCTGACCGAGGATGAGTTAATCACGCTAACGAATTGGTTGGCGGGAAAGAAAGGCGACTAACGGATTTTATTCGATATAAATAGACAACCGCGAGGATGCGGTTGTCTATTTTCATGCGGTTCTATGATTGTGCTGGTTTTTTCCCGGGAATCGGTCTTGGCTCCTACGCTAACTCTATTTGTAGTATAATCTGTCGAAAGGAGAGATCTATTCGGTATGTTCGACGTCATCGTTAGCGGTTTTATTCTTGCATTGGGCTTAATCTTGCCTTTGGGGGTACAGAATATATTCGTTTTTAATCAGGGAGCGGCGCACTCACGTTTCTACAGAGCTCTACCGGTTATTCTAACGGCTTCCATTTGCGATACTTTGTTGATTTTATTAGCCGTTTTCGGAGTGTCTGCTATCGCGCTCGGAATCTCATGGTTAAAGATATCGCTCCTCGGAGCCGGAATATTGTTCTTAATTTATATGGGCTGGGTCACTTGGTCCAGCAAATCCGTTAAAAACGATAAACCGGCCGAGAAGCTTAGCTCGAAAAATCAAGTTTTGTTCGCGGCTTCGGTTTCCTTGCTTAACCCTCATGCAATCATGGATACCGTTGGCGTGCTTGGCACGAATTCATTGCGGTATTCGGGGATGGACAAAGTCGCTTTCGCCATAACGTGCATCGTTGTGTCTTGGCTTTGGTTCATGGGATTAGCCTTCTTCGGACGACTCGTCGGGAAGCTGGATCAGTCGGGTAGATTTCTAACCGTCTTAAATAAGGTGTCCGCCCTCGTCATGTGGGGAACCGCTCTTTATCTAGCCCTAACTCTGTTATAAGCGATTTTATCCCCCGAATTTGACTCCGGTCATCTCCTCACTGAGTTTCCACAGGCGATTGGCCGCATCGAGGTCAATTGCCCAAGGCGAAACGCCCGGCGATCCAGGCGTCGCATTGTCCGGCAGAACATTGGCAATATCGACATCTTCGCAATAGACGCCGCCTTTTCCATCCAACTGCTCGCTCGTCGCGCACCACACGCTAGTCGCAGCCCCTTGTTCCACCGACTTGAACCCTCGGTTTTGTTCATGGGCTACTCTATTTCCTTGCTCGTCTAGCGCTCCCATCGACCGCATCTCTTCATCGGATAGATGACGCGACAGATCGGTTACGATCGTACCGGGATGAACGGAGAATGCGCGGACACCGCTCGAGTAGCCGAACCTGTCCAATGCGACCGCAAAGAGCGAGTTGGCTGATTTGGATTGACCGTACGCCATCCATTTCTCGTAATCGCGACGTTCGAAGTTAGGATCGTCGAAATCCACGCCCGCGAATTGCAACGCTCTGGATGACACGGACACGACTCTCGCGTTCCCGGATTTTCTCAAAGCGTCCCAAAGCTGCGCCGTTAATTGGAAATGACCTAAATGATTGGTCGCGAATTGCGATTCGTAACCCCTATTGTCGCGAATAAGAGGAACGGCCATTATACCTGCGCTATTGACGAGAATATCGAGCGGTCTCCCGGAGTCGATGAAACGTTTCGCGAATGCTTGAATGGAATTCGGATCCATGAGGTCCAACGTCTCCAGCTCTACCCGCCGCAGATGCTCAAGCGAAGCGCGAGCCTTATCCGGCGTGCGCGCGGGAACGATTACGGTTGCGCCGGCTTCGGATAACACGCGGACGGTTTCAAGTCCGAGGCCCGAATATCCGCCGGTGACAATCGCCGTTTTCCCCAGAAGATTACGCCCGTTGAGCGCTTCGATCGCCGTCGTATGTTCTCCGAAACCGGATGGAATCGGAGCCTGCTTCGTAACCTGATATGAATTAATCATTTGTATGATCTCCCTTATCCGTAGAATGAATGATTTGTTGGAAATTATCCAATTTGTAGTTCATGATATCCAATGTGGCCGCCATGTCCGCCATTTTCGTCTGGATATGCGATTTATGTTCATTCAACACGCGATAACAACCCTCGTAATTATTCGTCGTGTAGAAGTCGATGTAACGTTCGATTTCTCTTAACGGCATATCCGTCCGCTTCAGTTGGGATACGAAGACGAACCGTTGAAGATCGCCTTGGGTATACTCTCTCTGTCCGTTAATGCTGCGCCTCGGCGAGGGAAGTAGTCCTATTTTCTCGTAATAACGTATCGTATCCTGACTAAACCCCGTTTTGTCGGCAATATCCTTGATTGAAAATGTATTCTCGATTCCCGCTTCCCCTTCCGAAGTGTATTTGTTCGGTTTAGCAAATCCGCTGCAAAAAGAATCTTATCGCTTGGAGTATACTCCAAGTCAAGCTACACGCTCTGTCTAAGTATTTCCAATAATCGAGTTGTGGACGTTGACAGATAGGCGAAAAACACAAAAAGCCCGCAAAATTTCGCGGGCTTTCCTAATTGAACCGATATTATTTCTTGATCGTAAGTCCCATAGCTTTCATCATCTTCGTAAACACTTCGGTGTTCTCGTAGCTTCCGGTGAACAACTCGGAACCCGTACCCGAAGCAGTGATCGGAATATCTACGGCCGTATGACCGGAAGTCGTCCAATCCACTACGAATTTTTCCGTGGACTTAACGATAGCGAACGGTCCGTCTTCTTTGGAGATCGCATCGCCGCTCTCGTCCGCGTCATCTACGGCTTCGATGGAAAGTCCGCCGGTTTCATGATCGGCCAGTACAAGCACGAGGGTGTCTGGATTCTTCTTGGCGAAATCTTTGGCGATTTGTACCGATTTATCCAACTGTTGCCCTGCTTTAATCGTAAGAGCGGCATTATTGGAATGCGCCATCTCGTCGATCGCTTCTTCTTCGACCATCAAGAAAAATCCTTTTTTATTGGTCGAAAGCGTATCGATCGCTTTTTTGGTCATATCCGGCAACGATACGATAGGGTTGTAGATATCTCCTTCGCCTTCCGGTCTTTGTTGGAACATTTCTTCGTTGGAGAAAAGTCCTAGAAGCTTGTGGCCTTTGGATTTCTGCATGTCCGTTTTGCTTGTTACGTAGCTGTAACCCAATTTCTTGGCTTTATCTACTAGGTTGCCTTGAGTGCCTTTGCTTTTCTCGGAAGGATCTTCCGCAGGCTCATCTTGGAATGCGCCCGCGCTACCTGCCGGGAACCAAAAGTCTTCGCCGCCGCCAAGAAGAACATCGATTTTTGCTTTAGTCAAATACTGCAATGCGATATCGCTTTGCTTGGCGCGATCCTCTACGTGCGCTCCGAATGCAGCGCCGGTAGCATCCGTTACTTGGCTTGTCGTAACGACTCCCGTTGCTTTGCCGGCTTCTTTGGCATACTCCATGATCGTTTTGACGGATTTCTTATTGGCATCCATACCGATTGCTCCGTTGTATGTCTTGACGCCGCTGGCATAAGCCGTTGCGGAAGCCGCAGAATCGGTAACGAATGAAGTGGAGCTTGTATGAATCATTCCGGCGTACGGCATGGAATCCATAGCTAGTTTGCCGGTTACTCCAACCGTAGCAAGTCTAATGGCATCGCGCGCTGCGGCACCCATTCCGTCTCCGACGAAGATGATAACGTTCTTGGCTTGTTTAGAGGCAGCGTCCGCGCGATTCTGTTCATGAGTTGTCGAAACGCTTCCAATAACGAGGGCTGCGGCTGCGGATACGACAATTGCGGACTTGAGCAATTTGTTTGATTTACGTGTTTTCATAATTGCCTCCTTAAATTTAGTTCTCTATTAGATTAGACCTCATCTGTTAATAGAGTATTTGCTGGAAGTATATGAATTGTAAACGTTATATTACGATACTATTACTTAAATCTACCATCTATGGGATTCTCGCTAACGCCCCTCGTGCATAATGCTCGTCATTTTACAAACAATACTTGAAAAATGATGGATGGATGAGCAAAGCGATGGTGAATAAGGAAGTTAAGGACATCCGGCAATTATTCGCGCTGGCAAGTCGTTCGAGCGACTTTACGACTAACACCCTCGCAATTACCGAGCCGCCGCTGAAAATATCCTATTACAAAACATTAATCGATGGCGATAAGCTGCAGCAATATTTAATGAGCGCCCTCCAAATCCAGGATGTCGAGTTGAAGCTCCGCCATCTTAAAGACATTCAAAGTTATTTGCCGAACGATGAAATAGAAATCACGGATCGAATCGAAATCATCCAGCACAAGTTATTTAAAGGTTACGCCCTCATACAATTGCGCGAAGAGGACCCTACATGCGCTTTAATTCCGTTGGAAAGCAAGAAAGGGATTCGCCAAAGCAACGAGACGGAAAACGAATTCAGCGTAGTCGGGCCGAAGGTCGGATTCGTGGAAGATTTGGAGACGAACCTTCACCTTATCCGCTCTCAACTGAATACGCCCGATTTGATCGTAAAGGAGCTAACGATCGGAAGCCTGTCCCAGTCGACCGTAGTCATACTCTATTTAGACGGGGTCGCCAACGACGAGAACGTTGCTAAGATCGAGAACCGAATTTCCGACATCGATTTCGACGTCGTGTTCGATACCTCCCAACTCGACCAAATCATCTCCGACAATTCGTTATCCCCATTTCCGCTATTTACGACGACCGAACGAAGGGATAGGGTTATTTTTTCCTTGATCATGGGCCAAGTAGCGGTAATCAGCGAAGGTTCTCCCTACTTCATCATGGGTCCGTCCACGCTGTTCGACTTCTTCCTCTCTCCGGAGGATTATTACTTGCCTTGGATATTAGGTTCTTTCTTCAGGATCATCCGAATCTTGGGAGTCATCTTCTCTATCTTTGCTTCGGCTTTGTACGTAGCCATTACGACGTTTCATTATGAGGTTATTCCGAAGGATTTGTTGAATCGCTTGATATTCTCCAGGCAAAGCGTTCCATTCCCTCCTGTGCTGGAAGCCGTGTTCTTGGAAATTACGGTTGAATTCCTACGGGAAGCCGGTGCGAGATTGCCTAGCAGAATCGGACAGACGCTCGGCATCGTCGGAGGAATCATTCTGGGACAGGCTGCCGTCGAAGCATCCTTAAGCAGCAACATACTCATCATTATCGTCTCGTTATCGGCATTAGCCTCCTTTACGACTCCGATATACAAAATGTCGAACACGATCCGGTTTCTGAGATTTCCGATGATTATATTGGCTTCCTTATGGGGAGGGCTTGGAATTTTAATCGGCATCGGATTTCTGCTTGTCCATATTACTCGGCTGCAGTCCCTTGGTTATCCGTATACGGCGCCTTTTTATCCTTTACGGGTCAAAGACCTCAAAGATAGTCTAATTCGCTCCTCTTATCGAATCATCAATACGAGAGCGGGATATTTGAAGCCGGATTCCCTGATCCGCTACAAGCCCAAAGCGGCCAAACGACAGAGCGATTTCGAGGAGGAGTGATCCGTCATCTACTTGGGATCGGTACGCGTCGTTAATCGGGCCATCTTGATCATCTTGCCTTGCCTATTTATTAGCTCCTGCAGCAATCAACAAATCGTAGACAGGATCAACTTGGCGCAAAGCGCAGGATACGATCTGCAGGACAAACGCGTTAAAAGCACGATTCTCGTCGGCAATAATCTGGAAAAGGATAAAATGACCGTGCAAATTCTGGAGACGGTTTCCGAATCCAGCTACGACATGATTCCGCGATTGCAAACGAAAGCCAACAAAACCATTCAATACGGACAGATGAGAATGGTTCTATTCGGAAGCGACTACGCCAAAAAAGGAATCGGGCCGATACTGGGAAGCTTCTCCCGAGACTCCAAGATTACAAGCCGGCTCCAGATGGGCGTAGCGGATAAGGAAGCTTCAGAAATACTGGCCGCCACCATCAAATCCCATGACAGCCTGTTTCTGATGAATATGATCGAGAAAAATATGGAGTCCGGCAATTTGCCGCGATCGAACTTTCACACTATTCTGTATAGCTATTACGGAGCGGGAAGGGATTTCTTCTTGCCGTACTTCGTCACGGAGCGAGGCTTGATCAAGCTCGATGGCATCGCTTTGTTTAACGAGGACAAATGGGTTGCCACCGTGGGGATTAGAGAGGTTTTTATCGTCAAAATGCTCACCGAAAATTCCCGAAACGGATCCTTTATGATCCCTCTAAGGGGTTCGGATTCGGAGCAATACGATTACGTGCTCATGAGAAGCATTTCTTCTAAGGCGTCCTATCGCGTCATCTCTTCTGATTCAACGCCCGCCATATCCATCTCGATAAAAATAAAGGCATCGGTGAAGGACATTCCCGACTCCGTTCGTTTGAAATCGCGGCAAGACGTATCGCTTCTGGAAAATGAGCTAGAGGAGACATTACGAAAGGAAACGGAGGATTTTATCTCGCTATGCCAATCCAAGAAGGTCGACCCCCTCGGATTCGGCGATCTCTTCAGAAGTAAAACAAGGAATTGGAACGAGGAACAATTTCAAGCCGCGTATTCCACGATGAAGGCAACGATCAAAATCGATCTCGACATTGTCCAGACGGGCATCGGAAAATAAAGCGTAATAGATGGGACGGGAGGAAGGCATGGGCAAGATCGTAAGCGATAAATTTACCGTTTCTCCGATTCACCTGTTCTTCGTCGTTTACGTGAGTATCGTGGACGTTGGAATCATGAGCTTTCAACGGGAAATCGTTAAGGATGCAGGTACCGACTCATGGCTATCGATCGTGATCGTAGGAATTAGCGTTCATGTCCTGGTGTGGATGATATTCCGAATTCTGTCCGCTCAGAAACCGGAGAACGCAGACATCGTTTCCATCAACCGTTCTTATTTCGGAAAGGTTATCGGTACGAGCTTAAATATAGCGATCGTTATTTATCTCGTAGCGGGGGCGTTCGTATCGTTTAGATCGTATCTGGAAGTCGTTAAAATTTGGATATTCCCGATGATGAACATGTGGCCGCTCAGTCTCTTGTTGCTCGGCCTTATTTATTATACGGTATCGGGCGGTTTCCAAACGATCGTAGGAATATGCCTGTGGTCGTTTTTCAGCATTCTATTCTTTTTCGTGCCGCTCCCCCTACTCGTTACCGATTATCTTCACCCGCGCAATTTGTTTCCTCTTTTCGACCATTCGGCCATGCAGATTCTTCATTCCACGCACCGCATGGCCTTTCATTACTTGGGATTCGAAACGTTATTGATCGTGTACCCGTTTATTCAAGAGCAGGCGAAATCCCGCAAATGGGCTCACTTAGGGGTACTCTCGGCAACTTTAATGTATCTCATGCTATTGTTTATCGCCATGATGTATTTCAGCCAAGGTCAGCTTCTCCGCACGATATGGCCTTCGCTTAACTTAATCTCGATGCTCGAAATACCGCTTATGCAGCGATTGGAGTATTTCATTCTATCGGTCTGGTTAATCAAAATACTCGCCAATATATCGCTAAGCTTATGGGCGGCTTGTCACAGCCTGAAGCTGAGCTTTCGAGTTAAGCCTCGCGTCAGCTTAATCGTAATGTTAGCCCTCTTCGTCCTATTGCAATGGTTTATCGGGAATCAAGAAGAGATAACGAGAGCAACGACGATCTATTCGAATATCGGTTTGTATTTTATATACATATTTATCCCGATCGTGTTCGTCATTACCTGGCTAAAGAAGAAAGTTATCTCGTTATAGTTGCGGGTAGGTCCATAAACGCTCCGTCCCGAACCGTTGCAATATTTCCTTATCGCTGATCTTGTGGCTACCTAATAGCTCTGCGGCTTGAAATTGGGAACGGTGGGCTTGAATGGAAGCCATTTTTTGTCCGATAAAGCTCTTAACGTCATTGATGATATCGGGACTTCCAATGAAATGCTCATGATCTTTCGTAAACGCCATGCAATGAACGGGCGGTCTTTGACCCTCTGGCAATCTTCCTATAGCCCGGATAACGGCCGCTCCGCATGCATCGTGATCGGGATGGACGCTATATCCGGGGTAGAAGGTCATGACCAGCGTCGGATTAAGCTCCTTCAATAAGCTTTCGATTTGTCCGTCCAGAACGTCTTGATCTTCGAACTCTAACGTTTTATCGTGAAAACCGAGCATTCTTAAATCCTGAATGCCGATCGCCCTACAAGATTCCTCGAGCTCCTTCATTCGAATGGAGGGTAATGTCACTCGATTCGCAAAAGGAGGAATGCCCATATTTCGGCCCATCTCTCCTAACGTCAAACAAGCATAGGTGACTTGCGCCCCTTCGTTCAAATACTTGGCAAGAGTTCCCGATATTCCGAATGCTTCGTCATCCGGGTGCGGCAATACAACGAGAATATGTCGTTCCATATGATCACTCCTTTTCTTCTCCACTTAGAAAGGTTCCGGACTTAATTGCAAGGCTACGACTAATTTCCCCTGGCCATCGTGACCCGCCAAGATCAAGCGGGTAGTGTCCGTCTCGTCGAAATGGGTGAGTCCTTCCGAATAAACCCAGCCCTGTTTCATTTTCAATCCAACCCTATAGGGTCCCGTTCCTGAAATCGAGCCATGCGTAAACCGAATGACCGCATTCGTTATGAAAGTCGCTGCCGGATGTTTGGAACTGTCCAAATGCGCGGCATAGGCTCCCGTAGTCATTTCCAAGTGGATATATAAATCTTGATTGATCAAGCGATCAATCATCGGCTGTAGCTCAGTTTTGTCGATTAGCTGCATCGATACTCCTCCTATTTCCGCGACTCCGTCTATTCATGAGTTCACCGTGGAATTATTCTAACACTTTATGCTCCCGCAACAAAACCGCGGATGAACGAATTCGTTCATCCGCGGCTTTGAGAGCCGAATGGTTATCACTTAGAAGAAGAAAAACGGAAGTAAAAATAACGAGGCGATGAGCGCAAAATCAAGCCAATAGGATCCTCCGTAGCCATAACCGCCATAACCATAACCGCCGTATAAACCGGATACAGTCGCTTTTTTCTTGGAAGCCGCTTTTTTCTTGTTTCCGCTGGATTTCAATGCCGATAAAGTCAAAGCTCCGTTGTTTCCTACGTTGCAGTCCGTCAAATAACATCTTCCGTCTCTAACATCGCTTACCGTCCCGTGGTAACACGTCCCGTCATTCATAATCGCGCATACTCTCCTGCCGACTAGCGGGGAGACGGTTTCATGGCATATCGGATGAATAGGTTGCACGGACTAATTCCTCCCCAAGATGAGGCGACATTCGCCTGAATTGTTCTATACTACGGCGGATAAGTCGATTCTGTATGGATTACTGCCTTCTATCCGCGAAAATGGGTTCGAAAAAAAATTCATTTAAACATTTCCTTTGTGCGCACAATGTGATATGATATTCAAATCCTGGGTTTGTAGCTCAATGGCAGAGCAACCGGCTCTTAACCGGTAGGTTGTGGGTTCGACCCCCACCGAGCCCACCATAACTCAATATGATCGTCCGCTTAGCGGATACAATAAAAGACGATTCCCGTTTACAATCGGAATCGTCTTTTTTATGTTTTCATGAGAAGTGGTTGCCCTTATGCGCTTACTAGTTGTTTCAACTGCAATTTGAATACGAACAAGCTTCCGTCTTCGTTCGAATGCTCCAGCCACACTTCACCGTCCATCAGCTCCGCAAGCTGCTTGCAGATGGACAATCCAAGACCTGCTCCGCTATATTTGCCCGGAGATTCGGCGGCATGAATCTGGGAGAAGGATCGGAACAATCGGTCCTTCCGATCTTCCGGAATTCCTATTCCGGTATCCTTAACTTCGAACGACACTTCGAACTCGTCGGCAGCGGTCGGCATCGCTCGGACGGAAACGCCGATCTCTCCCTCTTCGGTGAACTTAAGCGAATTTCCGATCAGATTAACAAGGATCTGACGTATTTTATTGCTGTCGCCAATCAAGATTGAATTAAACTCCATATCGAACTCGGCATACAACCGCAAGCCCTTCCTTGCCGTTTCCGCATCGAACAACCGCAAGACATGGTTCACGTCCTCGCGGATATTGAACGGACTGCTTTCCACTTCCAGCTTGCCCGCTTCGATTTTCGAATAATCGAGAATATGGTCCATCATCGAGAGCAGACTGCTTCCGCTCTTCTCGATCACTTCAACGTAAGCGGCTTGTTCCTCGGTCAGATCCGTAGAATGCAGTAAGCCTGCCATACCGATAACGCCATTCATCGGAGTACGGATTTCGTGGCTAAGCACCGCCAGCAGGTTGGATTTCTCCTCCAACACTTTAGAAGCCGTTTGCTCCGCTAATTTCAACTGGTGAACGGTTGCTTCCAGCTCCAGAAGCGTGGAGAAGAACGCAGATAAAGAAAGCAGCAATTCCACGTCTTTCTCTTGATATTGATAAAATTCATGATCGAAGGCGCATAAAGAACCGAAGAGCTCCCCATCTCCTTTAACGATCGGTACGCCGAGAAAGGAGCATCCTCCTACGAACGGAGTCGCATCCATATCTTTGGTCAGAGGATGAGTCAGATTATTCTCGATAATCAGAGGCCCCTGCGCATGTTCCGTGACGAGCGCGCAATAAGACTCCTCGTTGTCAACGACAAGCCCTTCTCCCAGTATCACCTTGCTACGATTGTATACCTTCAAGACTTTCGTGGAGTGACTATCCAAATTCGCGATGCAGAAAGTGTTCGCAGGCATCATCCTGCTTGCGGTTTCCATCACGTACGCAGCCGATTCGTAAAGTCTCGTTGAAATAATCGATAATACATCTATAAAATCTGTTTTTAGTATTTCGTCGTCCTCCCTTTCCAGGGTTATGATCTTCTTAGTATAACATGTAAATTGCCTCATCCTTATCGTGCCGGGTATTTCCGCGGAAGACTTTATTGTTATCGCGAAAAGGTTGAATTCGGCCGGGTAAACGGCAAAAAAGCTGCCGATTGGCAGCTTTTTCGAAGGCTGAGTCAATTATGCGATATATTCAACTTATTCCTTGCTTCCCCAAGAGAAACAGATAGATTTTGTCCTGTAAGCCAGGTAACGATTCGTGATCGTAATCGGGATAGATTTCCAGGCTTTTCGGCGCAGCGATCTTATTGAACGTCGCGACCTGAGTAATTGGCTTGGACAATATCATCGAGATCCAATCTGCCATTCAACGCCTCTAGCCGATTGCGGGCCGATAATGACGGTTCGATCGATCGGTTTCAGCGCCTGGGCAATCTGAGCCGCATTCACTCCATACACCATCTGAAACACTTCAGGCGGCGTCTTCATCAGCACATCGGAGCCGAATACCGTTTGCGCCGCGGCATTATCGAATATCGCAAGTAGGTGAGTATGATCCGTCGCCGCGATTTCCCAATGCCACCAGCCCATCGGAATATATATAGTTTGGGGCGGCTTCACTCGATACGTCATCAATTGAACGGTAAAGGGGTTAAGTACGGAAACGATCGCTTCTCCCTGCACAACGTATACGAATTCCGCGGCGTTGGGATGCCAGTGCGGCTCTATGCTGTGACCTCTGCTCAGATAGATGTCGAGCAAGCCTAGGTTCTGCAGCATCGGCGTCTGAGCGGCGAATTGCTGAAGGATAAAGTTCTGTTCATTTTGCTGGTAGAAGACCGACTGGGTCAAGTCGAATGACAAATTCAACGAAGGCGAATGCAGGGCGGCGGTTGCGCTTTCCGTGGACATAAGTATCAATCCTCCATTCGGATCGGACGGTCGGCTTAGCCCCATCCAGTCAAACCTGATCGACATAAGATATTCGGTTAATGACATGGTCATGCAAGTAAAACGGCTATGCTGTGCTATATGCCCATAACAAGCAATAAGCCACCCCGCTCATTCGAGGGGATGGCTTGTCGGCGACATTCGTTATTCCTTCTTCTCCGTCTTGGTTTCGTCGGGCTCCATCAGCTCCTTCGTTCCGGTACGAAACTCCCGTATGGTCGTTCCGATCGCCTTGCCGAGCTGCGGCAATTTGGAAGGACCGAACAACAATAGACCAATGAGCGCCAGCAGTATGAATCCTGTAACTCCTATATTAAATGGCATTATATAACTCCTCCTTCTTCGAATGGTCCATCAATTCACCAATATTGCCGTTGCGTACATGATCAGAATGCCAAGGGTAAGTCCCGTGAAGTTAGTCCAGGATACCGCCGGCGAACCCGATTTGCTTGCTTCGCGCAATATCATTTTGCTAATCACGTATACGACTTGCAGGATCGCCCCCGCTCCGATTCCGAAGAATAGAGCGGCTAGCGTTGGATTAAACACGAACCCGCCGGTCCATGTGCCGATAATAGCGGGTCCGCCGGCCACTACGGCCAAGGTGAGAAAGGTTTTCCAGTTCGGTTTATCCTTCAAGAGCGGAGCGGCGATTCCGACGCCTTCGGTGACGTTGTGCAAGGTAAAACCGATGATAAGGAAAGTCCCCAAAGCCGATTCTCCCGTCGCGAATGCGGCGCCGATCGCCAAGCCCTCTCCTAAGTTGTGAAGGCCGATCCCTCCCGCGATTTTGTAAGCCACTCTTTTTCCCGACGTACCGCCTTTTTTCTCGCTCGCCTGATCGACCGCAACCAAGAATAGAAAGCTCAACAAGGCCGCAAACCACACGATTCCGGTACCCTGGAATACTCCTGGCGCCGTTGCCCCCAACTCGAAGCCTTCTTGAAACGTGTCGATAACGAGGAAGAATAACAACCCGACCGTGAGAGCCAATACGGCTTGAATACCTCGTTCGGAAAACCTTCGCATAAACGGAAACCACAGCAATCCCAACCCGACGGGTACGACTCCGACGTAGAATCCGATAAGCGCATACTGCAGGAAGCGATTCGTATCGACTTCCGGAGTCATTGCGGCGATCGGCACTTCTCCCGTGAACAGTAATCCATTGGTCGTAATGAGTACGATCGTATACGGATCGGCTTCCACCCATCCGTATGGAATCTTGATCTCCGTCTGACCGAATCGTTCGATCGTCGCGCCGGGACTGAAATCCGCGTTCCAGAACGCGTCGTTCACGACGACCTGAGCGATCGTGACTTCTTCCGGGCCGGTATTCAGTACTTTTAACGTAAAACCGTCTTCCGTCAAAATAATCCTCTGAATATCCAACACTTCTATCGGAGCTACGGCCTTATCTTTAATTCCGGTACCTAGGCTCGAGATTAAGTATACGATCGCGACGAGCAGAATCAGGGGAACGACTCCCCATATCCAAATGATTTTTGAAGTCTTTTTATTCGGCTTATTCGGCTTATTCGGTTCGACCTGCAATTCCATTCCCGTTCTCCTCCTTCCTTAAGCTTTGGCCTCGAAGAAGCCCATCCAGCCCAGCTCCGCGAACTCGCTCTGATGCGCGTGGAACATGTATTTTCCCGGCTCTGGGAAGACGATCTCCAGAATTCCTCGTTGACCTTGGCATTGCATGATCGTGTCCGTCACGATCGGGCGGGCGTCCGGATCGGCACCAACTTCGTAATACTTGAAAATATTGGCATGCAGATGGAAAGAATTAATGAGATCGAATTCCGTTAGATTGCTAAGATACACACGAACGAGCTCTCCGACTTTCACCTCGATGGGATAAGCCTGGAACGCAAACGCATATCCGTTAACCGTATAGACCTCGTTGGCGCCGTCCAAATCCAGATCGTAGCCGTTCATGACCATGTTCAATTCATGCGCCGGTTTCCTGGGAATCTTCGGATCGATAATAAAATTACCGTAAAGCCCTTTGTGAATATGCTTGGCTAGGGGAGGAATGTGGCAGTGGTAAACATGCATTCCAGCCGGCTTGGCCTCGAATTCGTAGATGAATTCCTCTCCGGAGGCGACAGGTTCAAGACCGTCCATCTTAGGGGAATGTATGCCGTGAAAATGGATGGAGTGCGGATGCGTCGATCCGTTCCAAAATCTAACCCGCACGATATCGCCCTCCGTGCAGCGAATGGTCGGTCCGGGTATCGTCCCGTTGTAAGACCAACCCGGAAATTTAATTCCTTTGGCGATTTCGACTTCCGTATCCATTGCGATCATTTCGTAATCCCGTACCGTTTTTCCATCGGCCCTGGTGCTTACGGTTCCGTAGTTGAATGCCGTAAGAGCTTTAATGGCCTCTTTTAACCCGTTCGTTAACTCGGTTCCCGGTTGATATCCGTGAGCCATCAATTCATGCTCCAGCTTTTGCTTGGCCGAATGGCCTGAATGGTTATCCGCCGCGCTTGCGGACTTGGAGAACCACGAAGCAGGATTCAAAACCGTAGTTCCCAGAACGCCAATCGCGCCTGCCGCGCCCCATTTCAGCACCTGTCTTCTGGACACAGGCTTTTTCGGATCTATCGCCATATGGAAACACCTTCCTATCTTGTATTAGGGAAATTAAGTTTGACTGATGCAAAATATAGTCCAAAAAAATTTATTGTGGTCAAGGGACAAAATGTTGCACTAGAGCAAAACTTTGATCAAATTAAATATATGTCACCCCTACTCCTTTGTAAACCATTATTTTCATGATTAATTAATTTCCCTATTTCGGATGTCTAACGGCTTCCAAAATGTAGTTAACATATGTAATGCAAGATGACATGTAATCGAATTCATTTAGTGCTTTATGCTAATCAGAATTATTTTTCAGTAATTTAACGTTATATTTGTTGACATCAATCGGAATGCCATCTATATTCGGTGTATGAGATTCAATTCTCGTCGGTACAATGATGTGCCAACGACAGGTTAACTTAAACGGATATGTCAGTCACGACGGCGTGGCTGCATTGGCAATGGGGCCGATTAACGGAAATCGCATGTTTGCGATTCTGTCAGTCGGCCTCTTTTTGCCTATGCGCCACCGAAAAAAGAGAGATGGTTCCCATTCAAGGAGGCGTGCGAGATGAAAGCAGAAGGTTTTCGTAAATCCGGTCATTTTCCCAGTTTGTTGTCCGCTTTTCTTTATTTTGACGTAAGTTTTATGATTTGGGTATTTTGCGGCGCGTTATCCCTCTACATTACGAAGGATTTCGGACTAACGGATACGCAGAAAGCGACGATGGTCGCCATTCCGACGTTAGGAGGCTCCTTCTTCCGGATACCGATGGGCATCTTGGCGGATCGAATCGGTTGCAAGAAGGCCGGCCTCATCGGGATGAGCCTCTCCCTAATCCCGTTAGCATGGGGCTGGCTCGGCGGATCGAGCTTAGTGCAGGTTCACACGATCGGCTTCCTGCTCGGCATCGCAGGAGCGAGCTTCGCGGTTTCCCTTTCCCTGGCTAGTCGCTGGTACCCCCCTCAATATCAAGGACTGGCTATGGGAATCGCCGGTGCCGGCAACAGCGGTACGGCACTCGCCACTTTCTTCGGACCGCAGCTCGCACAGTATTACGGTTGGCATACGGTTTTCGGAATCGCCATGATCCCGCTCGTCCTGGTGTTGATCATATACGCGGTGCTCGTGAAGGATCCACCGAATGCTCCGGCGCCGAAATCCATGAAAGATTACTTAAGCGTGTTTAAGTTTATGGATACATGGTGGTTTTCCGTGTTTTATGCGATCACTTTCGGAGGTTTCGTCGGGTTTGCCAGCTATTTCAGCATCTTCTTCTATGACGTATACGGCGACAGCGTGAATTCCGGCGGCATAACGAAAATACAAGTCGGATACTTAGTAACGATTACCGTCATCGCCGGAAGCTTCTTTCGACCCGTCGGAGGCTGGATCGCCGACAAGGTCGGCGGGATGCGATTCCTGCTTATGCTATACGGCCTAGTGTCCTTATGCGCGTTCGCGATCGCTACGATGCCCTCCTCGTTCGTCGTCATGCTTATCTACACAAGCTTCATGATGGCTGCGTTGGGCATGGGGAATGGAGCGGTGTTTCAAATCGTTCCGCAGCGTTTCCCGAAAGAGATCGGAGTCATTACGGGGATCATCGGCGCAGCAGGCGGCCTTGGCGGATTTCTTCTGCCCAAATACGTCCTCGGTCCCTTGAAGGAATCTTCAGGTTCGCACGTCACCGGTTTTATCGTAGTCGGATGCATCGTATTCGCGACGACCTTAATCTTCTACGCCGTGACGCGTTCGTGGAGAAAATCTTGGGTGACTTCCGCATCCGGAGTCAATCTCTAGACTCCAATGAACATAACGAAACAGGCAGGATCGGAATGAATCCGATCCTGCCTGTTTTTTTTGCGATCGAACGTCGCCTTCGACCTGCCATCTATATCTTTACTTCTTTAAGTGATACGGAACGGTTGTTACGATGACGTTTTTACGGTACAGCAAATGAGTGCGCAGCAATAAACTGGATTGATTATGAAGGATGTTGTGCCATCCCTTCTTAGGAATGAATTGGGGAATAATAACCGTAACCTGGTAATTCGATTCCCCTGCTTTGCGTTGAACGGTATCGATGAATTTGGACAAAGGTTGAATAATGCTTCTGTATGGAGAGTGCAGCGTTACCAACCTGACGTCAGGCTGCCAATTTTTCCATTTTTCTTCGAACGCCGCTTCGTCTTCCCTTTCGAAAGGGACATAAACGGCAATCACTTGGTGTGCTTGAAGCGATTTGGCGTAATTCAAAGAATTTTCCACCACGTGGGTTATTCCGGCGACGGGAACGATGATCACGTTTCCTTCGATCGGGATGGCCGGTTCGCAGGTCGATAGTCTTAGCTGATCGCCGACCGATTCGTAATGCTTTCTAATTCGATAAAAGAGATAAATGATCAAGGGCAGAAACACGATAATCGACCATATTTGAACGAACTTGGTCAAGAAGAACATGATCGTTACGATCAAGCTGATGGCCGCGCCTATGGAATTAACGATAAGCTTCGAGACCCAACCCGCAGGCTTCTCGCGGATCCATTTCACTACCATCCCGGACTGGGATAGGGTGAACGGAATGAACACGCCGACGGCGTACAGAGGGATAAGATGCTCGGTCTGCCCTTCGAAAGCGATGATCAGAATGATGGAAAATAAGCCAAGTATTATAATTCCGTTAGAATAGCCCAACCGGTCTCCCCGAATCGTGAACATCCGCGGAATGAATTTATCCTTCGCAAGATTAACGGCTAACAAAGGGAAAGCGGAATATCCGGTATTGGCGGCAAGAATCAGAATCAAAGCGGTCGTTCCCTGGATGAAGAAATACATAAAATGGCGTCCGAAGGTTTGCTCCGCGATCTGGGAGACGACGGTGACTTCGGCTTTGGGAGTTACTCCGTAATAATAAGCAAGAAAGACGATTCCGGTAAATAATACGGCCAACAGCGAGCCCATTGCGATCAAGGTTTTCGATGCGTTATGGGGTGCCGGGCTCTTAAAGTTCGGGATGGCGTTGGAGATAGCTTCGACGCCGGTCAGAGCGGAGCTGCCCGAGGCAAAAGCTTTCAAGAGCAGGAACAAGCCGATTCCCGCGACCGGCGTGCCGATCGAAGTATGCAGCTCCGAAGATACGTCTCCCGCAGCGATGTTGTATATGCCTACTCCGATCATGACGAATAACGCCAGTACGAATAAATAAACCGGGTAAGCTAGAATGGACGCGGATTCGGTCACGCCCCTCAAATTCAAAGTCGTAATAAATAAGACGAACGCGATGGCTATAATCACGTTATAAGGATGCAAGCTCGGAAACGCGGACGTTATGGCATCCGTTCCTGCTGATACGCTTACCGCCACGGTTAAGATATAATCGACCAATAGGGAGCCTCCGGCAATGAGCCCCGGATATATTCCCAGATTTTCCTTCGATACCACGTAAGCTCCGCCGCCGTGAGGATAGGCGAATATGATTTGCCTGTAAGAAGCGATAAGAGCTAATAACAAGATCAATACTCCTATGGCTATCGGTATCGAGTACCAGAACGCCGCTGCTCCGACCGTAAACAAGACGATCAAAATTTGCTCCGGACCGTAAGCCACCGACGATAGGGCATCAGACGATAAAATAGCAAGAGCCTTTGTTTTATTCAGCTTTTGCTCTCCGAGCTCGGCTGATTTCAAAGGCCGTCCGATTAAAAATCTCTTTAAAGAAGATAACACTGGTTAATCCACCGCCGCATTTTTTTTGTATAGTTCCCTAGGTGCTTTCCATCCATCCTCGAAGTATATTACGCCTCGCCGTCTGGGTTGTAAATCATTTTTTTTCAAATCAGCTTGACGCGTTTGCGGCGGATTGCGATCTGGTTGGAGCGAATATCTTCGCTAATCTGGATGCATGGAGCTTGCCCCCAAGACCGAAATATTCGCAGAAGTTCATCATCAGCGGCTTCCACTTCTCCGGGTCTACGTAATCGATTTCTCCGTCCATCAACAGATCTTCCGAGATATGAACCCGCTCTATTTTAACTTCGATCGCCATTATGCTGCTCGGCTCCTCGAAGGAATGAACCTGTATGAGCTTGGCCTCCAGTTGGACGGGACATTCCCGTATTCTTGGCGTCTTTACGAGATCGGACGGTTGCGGAGTCAGCCCGGCGATGCCGAATTTATCCGGCTCGTATAGGTAACCCCTTCCCGCTTTCGACTCGGGTACCGGATTCCTTCCGGTGTATAGAGCCAGCTTATCGACCGCCGATGCCATATTCTCCGAAGGAAGATTGAGGACGCATTCCTTTTCCCTCAATAAATTCTGAACGGTTTGCGATCTTTCGCTCATTCCTAGCATGCAAGACTCGTTTAACCACCATGCGGATGACATCGGAGCTACGTTGCACGAACCGTCTTCATTGCGCGTGCTTATGAGAACGACCGGAGATCCGAAGTACAGAATTTTCGGCTTGATGACTTTATGCATATGCAACAACTCCTTGTTTAACGGCTACTTACACAAGGAGTCTAACACAGGGTTTTGCCGTTTGTACTCGTTTCGGAATGAGAGAGCAAGATTGCGAAATTCGCCCGCAGGTTACTCAATCGACATCGCCTACATACGCTATTAGATAAAAAAGCGGGTGTACGCCCTTGAATCGCCAAGCAAGCGTTATCGTCTTCCCTAACGATGCGGCTAGCCATCCTATATCCAACGTGGAATGGTGGTACTGTTATGCGCTTCTGACCGGAAACCTCGGCAACAAATATGCCGTGATGGCTTCATTTTTCCGCGTTGGAGAATTGGCCGCGCCTAAAGGTCACTATTTGATCCATTCTTTGGTCCATCTGAACGATCGCCGGTTCGAGTGCCACTCCGAAGTCGATCGGATGCTCTCGTACCAAATGGCGGGCGTCTATCTGCCGGCCTATCTTCTCAAGAATCCCCGTGACAAGAAAACATGGAAGTTATATAACAAAGTATTGAAAGGTTCCTTGCCTTCGCCCCATCGCTTCTTGAAGAACGCAGCCGTTCAGTCCCGCCCTATGAGAATCGCTTACGGAGACAACCGAATGACGTTCGATAACGATTCGAATTCCGATTTCGAATTGAGACTGACTGCCCCGACCTCCAGCATACGTTTGAACTACGCCCCGACCAAACCGATTGCCCTCATCGACGAAGCGGGCGTTCTCAATGGCCTGAGGTATTACTCCGCGACGCGTAACCGCGTATCCGGTGAAATCATAACGGGCGAGATTACCGAGAAGGTTTCGGGGGAAGGCTGGTTCGACCATCAGTGGGGAAGGAATTACGGCCTGCTTCTGGGCGAAGGCTGGGATTGGTTCGGCATCCAGCTTCAGGACGGCAATGAACTGCTTATCAATCAGTTACGCCACGCGAACGAGGAGAACAAATCGGAGAAAGTAGCGAAGCTCATTCTGAAAGACGGCTCGGTGATCACGTCGGACCGGGTAACCATCGAGCCTACCAAGCATTGGGAAAGTCAACTAACGGGAGCCCGATATCCCTCGGAGTGGATGATTTCCCTGCCCGACTATGCCATGGAATTGTGCGTTACGCCTATATTGGCTAACCAGGAAATGTCGGTACTAGGTCCGCTCCAAGCGATCTGGGAAGGCGTCGTTTCGGTCAAAGGCAAAGCCCGATCCCCTTACGGCACTCCCTATTCGATCAACGGATACGGTTTCGTCGAACTGGTCGGTTATGCCCGGTAACCAAAAATGCGGGGACCGCGAATCGGTCCCCGCAATGATCGCTTACACCCGAAAGAAACCCGTCGGATCTAAAATCATGCAACTATGATTTCCAATCCTATCAATTGAAACGTGCCCGTCCCGTCATGGTTGCTCAGCGGGGTAAACCATACGTAGGAAGCTGATACGGCTGAAAACGAAATCCCAACGTCTCCCGTCTCCCGTTGCATGACAATCCGCTCTTCTCGCGTGAAATTCCTCTCAGAGAGTTGGTTTGGTGGTGCAGCTATACTTTTTATGGCTACAGTCTCTTCGATGAGTTGGTTTGGTGCTGCAGCTATACTTTCTATGGTTACAGTCTCTTCGATGAGTTAGTTTGCTGATGCAGCTATACTTTTTATGGCTACAGTCTCTTCGATGAGTCGGTTTGGTGGTGCAGCTATACTTTTTATGGCTACAGTCTTTTCGATGAGTTGGTTTGGTGCTGCAGCTATACTTTCTATGGCTACAGTCTCTTCGATGAGTTGGTTTGGTGGTGCAGCTATACTTTTTATGGCTACAGTCTGCTCGGCAGGCATGTTGGCTGCTGTAGCCATTCTTTCTATGCTACTGCCTGCTTGAAGTCTGCCGACTGATATTTAACCAAAGCAACCTTACCTCTCCTCAAACTATTCTCGCTATTCCCTGCCTCCTGAGTGAAAGGGATAGTGACAAAAGCAATTGCGAATAACGTTGTTAAAAAGACCGTAGTAAAAAAGGCACTTACAAGCGGGTTCGCCGCTAGCAAGTGCCTCATGAATCTCAATACATCAGTACGAAGACAGAACGGATCCGGAGATTACGGTAATCGTCGAGATGCCGGGACCGGTCCAGCCCACCGCGAGATTATCGCCGCCTGCTCCTTCTTTATGCAGCACTTCGAAGTAATAAGCCTGCCCGGCGGTAAGCGTAACAGCGGCCGCTTGCTGCGTCGTGTGTTTGTTCCATTCCCTGACTCCCGTATACTCGTATACGTTCGCGATCATGGACTTATTCGACGGGCTGTTGTTCGTGCTTAGGAATAACTGGCTCTCGTCGTCGCCCGAGATATAGAACGTATAGGATCCGGTTGTCGTAGGGGTAATATACCCGCGAATCCTCGCTCCGTAGTTGTCGTCCCAGTTCGTAGGTCCTTCCAGACTGGTTAACGTAGAAGTGCCGGATGGCGTAGTACCCGTAGGAATACTGGAAATCGACGTACCGGAAATTCCGGTCCAGTATTCTCTCACGACGCTTCCGCTTCCTCCGCCGCCGGACGCGTTCGTCGTCACGCTAAGCGCACTGCTCGCTGCGGACGAGTTGCCCGCCGCATCCTTTGCTTTGACGGTGAACGAATACGCAGTATTCGCCGTTAGCCCGCTCACCGTGAAAGTCGTGCCCGACGCGGAACCCGCAAGCGTAGAACCGTTGTAGACGTCGTAGCCGGTAACGGCAACGTTATCGGTTGACGCGGTCCACGACAGGCTGACGCTCGTGCTGGTCTTCGAAGGTGACGTTAAACCCGCCGGAGCCGTTGGAGCTTGCGTATCGCCGCCTCCGCTTCCGCCCATGTTCACGTCGCAGGATTTCCCGACTCCGACTAGAGGATCGCCGAAAGTGCTATTTCCGCAGAAAACCGAATTCGTGTAAGTACCGTAATTATAGCTGCCGTTCGCTCCGTAACGTACTTCCTTCGTTCCGGAGAAGCTGCACGTATTGTTCTCGCCAGCGCAGAATACCCAATTGGCGGACGAAGCCGCATTGGTCGTAACGCTAAGCGAGTTGCTAGACGCGGACACGTTGCCAGCCGCATCCTTCGCTTTGACAGTGAACGCATACCCGGTGTTGGCCGTAAGACCTGTCACCGCGAACGTCGTAGCGGATGTCGTTGAACCGGCAAGACTCGATCCGTTGTAGATGTCGTAGCCGGTTACCGCCACGTTATCCGTCGATGCCGTCCACGACAGATTCACACTCGTATCCGTTTTCGAAGGAGACGTCAGGCTTGATGGAGCGGTCGGAGCCTGATTATCGGTCTGGCTCGAGTTGTTGGTCGTAACGCTAAGCGAGTTGCTGGCCGCGGACAGGTTACCCGCCGCGTCCTTCGCTTTGACTGTAAACGTGTAAGCCGTATTCTCCGCTAGACCGCTCACAGTGAAGGTGGTGCCGGACATCGCTGTTCCCGCAAGCGTGGAACCGTTATATACATTATAGCCCGTCACCGCCACGTTATCGGTCGATGCCGACCAGGACAAATTCACGCTGCTCGCCGTCTTGGACGGAGAGGTCAAGTTCGAAGGCGCCGTAGGTGCTTGCGTATCCCCGCCTCCACCGGTTCCCGCAAGATTAACTTCGCAGGATTTGTATGCCCCCGGAGCCGGATCGCCGAATTGATTCGTCGAACACATGACGGAGTTCGTGTACGTCCCGTATGCATAGCTACCGTTCGCGCCGAAACGAACCTGCTTCGTTCCCGAGAAGCTGCACGTATTGTTCTCCCCCGCGCACAACACCCAGTTCGCGGCAGGATCCGTCGTCACGGTTACGCTATTGCTGGCAGACGAAACGTTATTCGAAGCGTCCTTCGCTTTAACCGTAAACGTATACGCCGTGTTAGGAGTGAGCCCGCTCGCGCTGAAGTTCGTCGCGCTAGGACCGGTAGTGGATCCGGCAAGCGTCGTTCCGTAGAATACGTTGTATCCGGTTACGCCAACGTTATCCGATGAAGCCGACCAGGACAAGCTCACGCTCGTATCCGTAAAGGCTGTCGAAGCCAGATTCGTCGGAGCCGTCGGAGCCTGCGTATCGCCGACTTCCGTCGTTACGTTCAAGGTATTGCTGGCCGCGGAGACGTTGGTTGCCGCATCCTTCGCTTTGACAGTGAAGCTATACGCCGTGCTTGGCGTAAGCCCCGTGACCGTGAACGTCGTTGCGCCGGCACCGGTAGTGGATCCGGCTAACGTTCCGTTCTTGTAGATGTCGTAACCGACGACCCCTACGTTATCGGTCGAACCCGACCATGCAAGATCAACGGTTACGTTGGACTTGGAAGGCGACGTTAACGTCGGCGCCGTCGGCGCTTGAGTATCCGGTGGACCAGTGAACACGTTTACGGACTGCTCTTTCAAATGAGCGCGTCCCTCATTGTCCCAGACGACGAGCGTTACCCGGTAGATACCCGGATTCTGATACGTGTACGTCGGGCTTACCGTGTTCAGCGGCGGCCCTTCGCCAAGATCCCATAGATTCTCTGAGATCGACCCGTTGTCCGTCGACGAGTTCGTGAACGTGATCGGTTGACCGAGCTGCACGCTAAGCGGCGCGCTGAAATTCGCCACAGGTTTCGGATTGCTGAATCCGCGGCTCGTTAACTGAGTGTTCGTGCCGTTGCCGCTTACCGTATTGTTGCTCCATTCGAGATGAGATGCGGAGGATGGATATTGATCGATCGAAGGGCCTCCGTTACCGGTGATGATGTTGTTAATAAAACTAAGACGATCTACACCGGCAGCGTTCGTGATCTCGATCGCTTTCCTGCCGTTGTTGATGATTTGGTTGCTATCGAACGTTAAGTTCTGCGAGTTTCCATGAATTCGAATAGCGTTTCCGTCATATCCGGGATAAGCCGCTGCGGGATGTCCGGCCGCTCCGTTCTTGAAGATGTTCTTATAGAAGTATTGGAATTGCTCGATTTCTCCCGTGCCTTCGCCTTGAAGCTGCATGCCCCACATGACCATGTTCTGGACCGTATTGTAGCCCCAGTATTGATAGCCGGTACCGGGAGATTGCTGCATGCCGACTTGTTGACCGCCGTCTACCAAGTTATCCGTCGTGACGCCATGATCGACCATGACTTCTAGACCCATTCCCTGAACGGTTCCATCGGTCGTGTGCACGGTATTCCTTCTCACCGCGACATAAGCGGAACGAACGGCACTGATCCAGTGATCCGTTATATTGTCCTCGATGACGGAATTGTTACAGCCCGTATGCAGTTCGATCGCTAGTCCGTGCTCGTGCAATCCGGAACCCAAGACCGTATTGCCTCTGACTACGACGCCGCTGCACGTATCGTTCGCAAAGATGCCTCCACGTCCGGTGTTGGTTATCGTATTGCGAAGAATCTGCGTGTTGTTGGAATTCCAGCCTGCCCGTATCGCGCCGCCCCAAGTGGAGTTCACGCCGATGTTCGTGAACGTATTGTCGGCGATGATAGAATTGTTCGTAGCGGACAGCAACACGCCGAATGGCGCGAATCCATCCGATTTGATCAAATCCTTGATAATGTTGTGGTGGATATTATGGCTGCCGCCAGGTTCTCCCCAGATACCTGAGACGACATGGGTATTATTGTTCCCGTCCAAAGTCAGTTGAGCGACTTCGACTCCCGTCGTATTGCTCAAAGTAATCATGTTGTTGTCCGTCGTTCCGCTATATTTGATAATCGTCGTATCTTTGCTTTGTCCGATCAGCTTAATGCCCGATTTAGCTGCAATAGTACTAGAAATATAATAAGTCCCTGCCGGAAAATAAACCGTATCTCCGCTGGTAGCCGCCGTTATGGCGTTCGTGATTCCTTGCAAGTCGTCGGAAGTATCTCCCCCGTTCGCCCCGTAAGCGGTTACATTTAGTGTCGCCGCGAAAGCCGAGGGTAGCGGGATAATCGGCAATAACATCACCGTTGCGAACAGAATGCTAACCAGCCGTTTCTTCGCACTCGTTCTTCTTCCTTTCATCATCAATCCTTCATCTCCTTCGCTCGATTGGTTTTGTAGCTGTCCGATAATTCCTCCCTGCGATCGGATTGCCTTTCTTTGTAATCGGTTATAAGCGGTTTACCTCCTTTCCTCTATCATGTTTACACGAGATAACCGTGAGGACTACTGTTCATATCGAGAAACAATCCGCTTAGGACTATGTATTTTGCGATTAGCTTTATTGCTAATCCTTCCAAATCAAAAAGGACATTCGCGGGCAGTTGCACCGTACGAATGTCCCGCAATTAACCTCAGTAATCATTATTTCAATCTAAAAAGCTTTTCAAGGAAGGAGCCTTGCGGAACTTGGAATGCTGTTCGAATGAATAAGCAAGTTTAATCAGCGTCGGCTCCTCATAGGCACGCGCCGAGAAAGTTACGCCGAACGGAGGTCCGGCTTGCGTATATCCAGCCGGTACGATGATCGAGGGATATCCGGCGCGTGAAGTGATTCGGGATCCGAAATCGGCTGGAAATAACAATGCATCCAATTGATGTTCTCGCATAGTCGCGTCTATTCCGTCCTCCTTACAAAGCTTCAGATCGGTAGCGCGATCGTGAATATAACGAGGCTCGGTCAAGGTGCCGGATGTGTTGTACTCCGTATCGATGAGCGTTTTCTGGCCGTATTTCAACGTTTCCATCGGGTGGCGGTTGTTGAATTCGATGATCTCCTTCAGCGAGCGCATAGGAGCATGAGGACCAAGCCTTGCTAAATACGCATTAATCGAAGCTTTGAATTCGTTGAGGATAACCGTGGAATACACGATGCTTCGCGCAGTCGGAATGTTCGCAGGGTCAACGATCGTAGCGCCTTGCTCCTTCATGATTTCAACCGCTCGATTGAAGATGCTTAGCTGCTCCTCCGTTAACTCTTCTTGGTAATAGTCTCTGGGAATGCCGATTCGCGCCCCCTTTAGTCCATCCTTGTCCAAGAAAGAAGCATAATCCTTGGATTGCTTGCCAATACCTCCGCCCATAGCCGCATCCCGCTCATCGTGTCCGAGCATGCCTTGAAGTAACAGAACGGCGTCGGTTACCGTCCTAGCCATCGGACCTGCCGTATCCTGTGAATTGGAAAGCGGTAGAATTCCCGTACGGCTTATCAATCCTACGGTCGGCTTGATACCCGCTATCGAGCTTAGATTGCTCGGATTCAAGATGGAGCCCGACGTCTCCGTTCCAATAGCCGCCGCGCAGAAATTCGCCGCAACCGCAACGCCGGAGCCCGCGCTTGACCCGCCGGTCGGAGTTGAGATGTTGTACGGATTCAATACTTGTCCGCCTCGAGAGCTGTAACCGGAAGGCATTCCTTCCGTCATCATGTTAGCGAACTCGGTCATATTGGCCTTACCAAGAAGAATGGCACCGGCATCGCGAAGTTTCTTCGCGATGAACGCGTCTTCGCTCGCGTAAGAGTTCGCCAGAGCGAGAGAGCCCGCGCTCGTGTGCATCATGTCTCCGGTATTAATATTATCTTTCAATAAGATCGGTATGCCGTGAAGAGGACCCCGCGAACCGCTCCGAAGTCTCTCCGAATCCAGCGCATCCGCGATGAACAAGGCATCCGGGTTGATCTCCAGCACGGAATTCAGCGTCAATCCGTTCTTGTCGTGTTCGGCTATCCTATTCAAATATTGCAAAACCAATTTCTTGGAGGTCAGTTCGCCCGACGTCAAAGCCGCTTGAATGTCCGCGAATGTCGCTTCGATGATTTCAAATCCCATATCGATCATCCTCCTCCATTAATTCCGCGTATGAACAAAAAGGAACGCCTTCATCGGCATTCCTCGTTCCCGGTCCTTACAAATGCAGTTGTTTATCCGCGGTGATTCTATTTCCTCTTTGTTTTTTGAAAAATTGACTGATGAAGAATGCGACTACCACAACGATGCAGAATGCCACGTAACTGCCGATCAACCATTTGGTATCCCGGCCTGGAATCAAGATCGAAGAGCTTATTATTCCATACAGCCATATTTGCGATAAATTCCCAATGACGGACGACATAAAATAAGCATACAGCTTAATGCTAGAGACCGAAGCCATCAGAGAGATGACGTTATTCGGAATAATCGGCAATGTCCGCAGCAAGATGAGAGTCCACACTCCGTACAATTCGAAATACCTCTGCCACTTCTCGTATCGTCCTTCTTTCCTCTTGATCTTGCTGTTAAACCATTCGGAGAAAAAAGACCTGCAGCAATAAAAAACGAGATTCGCTACGATAATGCTGGAAATCCAGCTCGTAAGCAGCCCGTACGTCAATCCCATAGCCGAAATGTTTAGCACGATCAGAATCGTATAGGGGAACAATCCAAGCACTCCTTGGACGATCGTCAGCGGGAACGTAAGCAGGAGCACGTAAAATCCCGAGAGGGAGGTGCTTTCTAGCAAGTTTTTAATCCAATCGCTTAGCATGAGCAACTATCTCCTTCGACGCGTAATCCTTTAAACCATAACACATAAACGGGAACATGGAGCTAAAGGTGTATAAAAATTATGGACTTAGTCGCGAGCATCTCCGATAAGCCCGTTTGTTATCATTAAAACGACCCGCCATCGGCGGGTCGAAATCGGATCACAATCGATATTACGATAGGATAAACGTCACCTTGCCGTTCACGAACGAAACCGCGTCGAAATTGGAGTATACCCATGTTTCGATCGATTTGCCCGCTGCTGTCGCCGTACTCTTGGCTGTTGGATTTCCCCAGGAGAATTGGACCTGTTCTTTCGTCATTCCGAGCGATACTTTTCCGGCTTTGATCTGCTTCCAGACGGACGGAGACCACTTATACCTTTTGTACGGATCATAGTTCAGGAAAGAAGAACTGTCCGCGAACAGTTGCGTCACGTAACTGGAAGACATGGGATAACTCTTCAAAGTTCTGCCTGTAGCCGACTTGAACTCGATTACGAAATCCCCGGTGCTATCCGGAACGATATCGGTAACCGTAACCTTCGAGAACCGATCCCAATCTTGGAAATAGTTCAACCAATAGCTTCTGCCGATATATTTGACTAAGCTACCTTGCGCCGCCTTCTTGACCAATGCCGCCGTTTCCGCGGAAACGACGGACAGGCGCGCCTCTCCGATAGAAATGTCGGCTTGCTTCCATTTGGCGTTCCATTGGACTTTCGCGTCCAGTATTTCCGTTAGTATCGAGGCAGGAAATAACGTATCCCCTTTGTCGCTCAATGGCGCGGCTTGCAAAGTGATGTCCTGGCCGTTAAGGGTGGCTTTCTTATCGCCCGTCTTTAACGTTAAGGAGGTCTCTTCTCCGAGTTTCACCGTAATCGAGCCGCCCGCTGCGGTAACGGTGCCTCCCATCGCTTGAAATATCGGTTTAACCGGGAGGAACACGACTCCGTTAACCAGCTTTGAATATTTCAAATTACTTTTTGGACTGGCGGAAATCTTGACGGACTTCGTTAACCCGCTTGACGTCACGGTTAACGTCGTTTGACCGACGCCGAGTACCTTGAAGCTTCCGTTCGGTTGAATCTTGAGCATATACGGCTTATCCGCTTCGACGTTCGAATCGTCCGCCTTTACTTTGAGCTTGGCGCCGTTGGAATACGTCTCTTGAATATCCACCTTCAAGCTGTCGCCCAGGAAGGTTTTCTGAGCGGACACGGCTACGTCGAGCTTAATCACGCCAGGTACGTCGACCGGCTTGACTTGGCCGTCGTCGTATTTCACCCAACCGCCGTCGCCGCTCATCGCGAAGAAGTGCTCGGAATCCTCGTATACGGCTGTTCTCACGATTTGATTAAGCCCTTGAGCTTGATTCGTAAGCTTCCATCTATCTTGATATTCACCCGTCGTCCAAACCGTACCGTCTTGGCGAGTCACGATTAATACATCCGTAGTATTACCGGAGGCGTAGGAGATGTGAACCGCATCTTGCGCCACCGTAACCGGGATAATTTTGCCGTTGTCGTCGAAATTGGATGCCTCAAAGACGACGACTTTACCGTTAGTATAGAGCAACGCAACCCGTCCGAAGTATACCGCGATACCCTTTACGGACGAAGCATCCGAGATCGTACCCAGCTTCTGATAGGATTCGATGTTATAAGGATCTTGGTATAACACATCGCCATTCTGGGACAAGGCGCCGAATGCTCGATTGCCGTACCCGATGAACGAGATCCCTTGGAGCTTGCTTACTTTGCCGACGCTGTTCCATACGCTACCGTCGTTTTTCAGCCAGTAGAGTCCTGATGCTTGCTTGACTCCGACTTGATCCGCTACGGCTTTCGGCCCTTTGGCATAATTCCATTCGACCAAAGTACCCTCGCGGTTTATGCCGTAACCTTCCCTCTCGTCGCCGGTCAAATATTCGACGTCACCTTGCGTGTGGATCAATCGAGAAAAATCGATCCTCGACCATACGGAGCCGTCGTCCATCAAATACGTATCTTCCCCGATAATGTCTTTAATCTTCGGAGCCGAGTCCGCGGCGGATGCCGTACCTGTTATCCAACCGCTCCAACCTAAGCTAACGAATAGAACGATGGATAGCGCTAAGCGAACCTTCTTCTTCATTTCAGTACCTCTTTCTAGTCTAAGTTGTTTTCCGACTCCTTAGCATTCGACGCCGATCGCCTTTCACCTTCCAGCATTCTCCAAAAATTGACGCAAAAAAGCCGCGCAGACGTCATTCCTGCGCGGCGAAATTTAGCTTGGACAACGATTCGTAATTGGGCGTTCAATAGGTTAAGCGACAGGCTTCTCTTCCGCGACGGGAGCATCCGGACTTAACACTTTAATGAGCATGACCGACGCATCCGTCAGGATCTCGACTCCCTCGGGAATAGACAAATCCGATACCAGGAGCTGGTCCCCTATACCGAGCTTGCTAATATCGACTTCGAATGCGGCGAACAATTTGTCCGGCATGCAACGAATTTCGACCTCGTGAACCTCGGTTTGAAGGATGCCTCCCTCTACTAGTCCAATCGGATTTCCCGTGAAGTGAATAGTCGCTTTCGTGTCGATGCTCTCGTTCATATTAATCTGATGAAAATCAACATGAGTCCATTTGCCCGTTAACATATCCTTCTGAACCTCTTGAACGAGAACGGGATGTTGTCCGCGCTCTGCAATGGCAGCCTGCAAAATGGCCTTCGGATTTTTCTTCAGCGCGGCGAACAGTTGCTTGGCATTCACTACGATTGGAATACTCGTAATGCCTACGCCATATACGACGCCTGATATAAAGCCTTGATTTTTCAGTTGTTTCACTTGCGATGAGGGAAGATTGGAACGATCCGTTAATTGGATAGTGTTACTCATAGCTTATTAGCCCCCTCTTGAATAGCTATAAGCGTATCATGTTTATTTCCGAATGTACAATTATCGCCGGAATTGACAGATATTGATTAGGGTGCTATTGTTTAAGGAGGAACTAAATTTTGCCAAATTAATTATAATATCATATCACATTTTACAAATCAATATGTATTTCACCCGGGTCATGACGACCGAACTAAATATTCGCTTTTACGCCAGAAATAAAGTTAATCTTTATTTCTTTTTTTTATTTCGGTTTTTTGTAAATTTTTATATTTTGAGGAGGTTTTTGGATGGTATCGACTTTAAATAAGAAGAACGTAGCGTTCCTAGGCACCTATCTCCCAAGGGAATGCGGATTGGCTACTTTTACGCAGGATATGATTAACGAGTTGGAGACGATGAGCGACTTTCATCCGCCGCGGGTCATAGCGGTGAACAACAACGCGACTTATGCCTATGGCAAAAAAGTGATGATGAGCTTCAATCAGAACCATAGATGGGAATATATAAGAATCGCTTTGGAGCTGAATCGTTCCAATATCGATCTGCTAGTCATTCAGCATGAATTCGGCATCTACGGCGGAAATAGCGGCGAATATCTCATCGATCTCGCGGAGAGGCTGACCGTTCCTTTTATCGTCATATTCCACACGGTTCTGTCGTCTCCGAATCCTAAGCAATTTCAGATCGTAGCCCGTTTAGGCGAGCTAAGCTGCAAGTCCGTTACGATGGCGCAAAGCACGAAGAAGGATCTTCATGCCATCTACGGGATCGCATTGAACAAGATCGAAATGATTCATCACGGGGTTCCCCAACTGGAGACGGAGTCCAGAGAACGCCTCAAAGCTTTATACGGCTATGCCGATCGTCAAGTCATCTCTACCTTCGGTTTTCTAAGTCCGGGTAAGGGAATCGAATACGCGATCGAAGCGATGCGCGAAGTCAAAGAAAGCCATCCCGATGCCCTCTACATCGTATGGGGCAAGACGCATCCCGTAGTGAAACAGGAAGTCGGGGAAGTGTATCGGCAGAAGCTGCAAGCACTCGTCTCCGAGCTAGGGTTGGATAACCATGTCGTATTCGTCGATAAGCTGCTCACGCAAGAGGAAGTCGTTCATTCTCTCGTCCTGTCCGACATCTACATGACTCCTTACTTAGGCAAGGAACAGGCGGTTAGCGGCACGCTCGCTTACGGAATAGGTTACGGAAGAGTTATCATCTCTACACCTTACCGGTACGCAACGGAGATGTTGGCCGACGGGAGAGGATTGTTGGCGAATTTCCGCGATCCGAAGTCTCTGGGAACCGGTATTCTGGATATTCTCGATCATCCGGAGAAAAAGCTGCATATGGAGCAGAGGACGCTTGATCTTGGACGAACGATGATGTGGAATCAAATCGTCAAACAATATGCGGGACTCATAAGGGATTCCGTCGCTGCCCATAGCAGTTATACGAACCATGGGAGCGTGATTTAATGGAGAAAATCATATTAAAACCGTTGCAATCGAATTATTTGCGCAGGCTAACGGATGATACCGGCATTTTTCAGCATACCAAATTCGGAATTCCGGATCGGACGAGGGGCTATACGACCGACGATAATTCCCGCGCTCTGATCGCGGCCGTCATGCTTCACGGCAACGATAAGGACGCCGGTTGGCTCGAACTCGTTAGCACTTATCTATCCTTCGTCCACCATGCCCAGAACGAAGACGGAAGCTTCAAGAATTTCATGGATTACAATCGTACTTTCACGGAGCAAATCGGCTCGGAGGATTGCTTGGGACGATGCATATGGGCGCTCGGTTTCGCCGTATCGGATTCCAACGTGCCGGACAGCCTCCACAATAGCTGCAGATATATGATTAACCAAGCTCTTCCCCACATTGCGGCACTGCAATCTCCGAGAGCGATTGCGTATGCCCTAGTCGGTCTGTGCTACTTGCTGGAAACCAAAAACTCTCTCTCCTACTCGTTCCCGTATCCTCATACGGACAAGACGGAGGACGCCTCCAAATTTCTGCCGCACAAATTGATCAGAGACTTAGTCGAAGGATTGGCCGATCGCCTGCAGACGCAATACGATCAATACAGCGGTTCCGATTGGCATTGGTTCGAAGACAGCATCACTTACGGGAATGCCATGTTGCCATGGGCGTTGTTCAAAGCTTCGCGTCTGTGCGAAAGAACGGATTTGCGTCATACCGCGAAAGCCAGCTTGGATTTTCTTGCTTCGTTAACCTTCACGGCGGAGGGATATTTCAGGCCGATCGGAAGCAACGGATGGCTCGTTCGGGGAGAAGAAGCAGCGCGATATGACGAGCAGCCTATCGAAGCCTGCGAGATGCTCCTTGCCTTCCGCGAAGCTTACGAAATTCTGGGAAGCCCCTCGTACCTGCGTCAGGCCAACTTATGCCTGGATTGGTTTCATGGCCGCAACTCTAGCAATCACTCCATGATAGACCCGCAGACCGGCGGTTGCTACGACGGCATACATGCAAGCGGGCTGAATTTGAATCAAGGCTCGGAAAATATCATCTCTTACTGCATCGCGTATTCGGTGATCCAACATGCATAAGTTCGTAACGATACTGGCAGGCGGCGGGGGCACGCGGTTCTGGCCCTTGTCCCGGCAGGAAATGCCCAAGCAATTACTGAACATCAGCGGTAACGACATTATGCTGAACGACACGATCGGCCGGTTTAGCGGCGTCATTCCGCTCGAGAATACGATCGTCGTAACGAATTCGTCGCAAGCGGTTCAGTTGGAAAGCATCATGCATATCAGCGTCCCCGCCAGCAATATTTTAGTGGAGCCTATCGCGCGCAATACCGCCGCCAGCATACTCTACGCGGCATTGTTCATCGATCGGAAATTCGGCGACTCCCTGATGGTCGTGTCTCCGTCCGATCATCATATTACCGATGAGGTTAAATACAGGAAGACGTTGACCGAAGCATGCGCCGTCGCCGAAGAGACGAATAAGATCGTAACGATCGGCATCAAGCCTACTTTCCCTTCTACCGGCTATGGCTATATCTCCCACTCCGGCGATACGTATATGACCGAGCCGTGCAACGTGTATGAAGCGGTCGAATTCGTCGAGAAGCCTAGCTTCCTCCTGGCGGAGGAGTACTTGGCTTCGGGAAGCTATCTATGGAATAGCGGTATATTCATCTGGAAAACGTCGGTGATCATCGATAACTTCAAACGGTTTTTACCTAGACTTTACAAGACGATGCTTCCTCTCGTGGAAGAGATCAATCAAGATAATCGGGAAGAAATCGTGCGCGATATCTATCCGAACCTTCCTAATATCTCGATCGATTACGGAATATTGGAACGCAGCGACGAAGTCGTCGTCATCAGCGGGGATTTCGGCTGGAACGATATCGGCAGTTGGGATGCTCTCGGCGCTATTATTCCTCCGGATGAATTCGGTAATATCGTAAAGTCGAAACATCTGGGCATTCAGACGAGAAATTCGATTATCTATGGCGAAGAGAGGCTCATCACGACCATCGGAATCGATGGATTGATCATCGCCGATACCAAGGATGCTCTTCTGATCTGTTCGAAGGATCGGGCGCAGGACGTGAAGGATATCGTCGTCTTGTTAAAGAAAAACGGAATGCGGGAGTACATTTAATGCATTTTCATCGCCCTCGGGAACGGATTAGGCATGCGAACATAGACTAAAGCCTAGTACTCCATAAGGATGTGGGCTTAAATGTATTATCGGAATACGACACCTTGGGCGCATGGGTCATATCCTCAAGTCGACCAACGTTATTACGGCTATTATCGGGATGCTCAACAACCTCTCACCTTCGTGCTCGTTCACGGTTCTTGGGCGGATACCAGCTTCTGGGACGGCGTTGCCGCGGAATTGCGCAAGCAAGGACACACCGTTTACGTTCCCGAGTATGCGGGCCACGGCGGATATCCGACGGATGGCGTGACCCATGCGATGATTACCAAATCGGTCGTGGACTTCATTACCGCGAACCAACTGAAAGACATCATACTCGTCGGGCATAGCTTCGGCGGTTCGGTCATTCAGAAGGTAGCGGAACAAGTTCCCGACAGACTGAAGCGAATCGTTTTCCTTAACGCTTTCGTCGTGAATGACGGCGCGTCCCTCGCGGATCAATTCCCGCCCGAGTCCAAAGCAGGCTTCATGCAGCTTAGAAAAGCGAGCGGGAACGATACGATCATGCTGCCCTTCCCCGTCTTCCGGGAGACGTTCGTTAACTTGGCCGATCTGCCGTTCGCCCAGCAAGCATACAGCCGAATATTGCCGGAACCCGCCACGCCTCTCTTCGAGAAGCTCGATCTCAAGAAGTTCTTTAAGCTAACTACTCCGAAAAGCTACTTATACTTGACGGAGGACAACGTCCTGCCTCAAGGCGAAGGTTACGGTTGGCACCCGCATATGTCTAGCAGGCTTGGATTGTTCCGATTGGTTAAGACTCCCGGAGATCATTTCTCCGCCATCATCTTGGAGCCTGCCCGAATTGCCCAGCAGCTCTACGTAGCATCAAGAGACTAAACTATTGAATGCAACTACGGAGCGACTAATAATCGTACCGAATTGAAATTCTAGAATAGTTCCGGATCAATAAAACACCCCCTATCCATTGGATAGGGGGTGCACGTGTGTAGACGACTAATCGAATAATGGCATTTTACTGTCGATCTTGAAAATATTGCTTCAATCCATCCACGATCGCTTGCGCTATGCGGGCTTGTCCGTCCTCGCTTTGGATGAACGCTTCTTCGTCCGGATTCGAGAGGTATCCCGTTTCCATTAACACGGCGGGCATCTCGCTTTCCGAAAGTACTTTGAGCTGCTCGTTCCTTACGCCCCGATCGACTAGTCCCGTTTTTTCCAGCATCTTGCTATGAATGGTTTCCGCCAGTTGAAGGCTGTTTTCTTTCTCGTAATACACTTCCGTCCCGAAAATGGATTCATCCGTGTAAGAATTGCCGTGGATGGATATCAATGCGTCCGCTCCCCAGTCGTTGGCTATTGCCGCACGATCCCCCAACTCCACGAATGTATCGTCGTTTCGGGTTAGGCGCGCTTCGAACATCGGCTCTTGCTGCAGTAAGTCGTACACTTTAAGCCCGATGGCAAGCATGTCCGCCTTTTCCTCGATACCGCTGTAGCCCGGCGCGCCCGGATCATTACCGCCGTGTCCCGGATCGATAACGATCTTGAAGACTTTATCCGACGATAATTTAACGTCTTCGGCTTCTTGCTTCACCGGAGTTTCGGTTGAAGCCTCCTCTTTACTAGGCGCGCCGTCGATTCGATTGCCGCTCTGTATAAATAAGAAAGCACCGCCGAGCACTAATAAGAAAAAAAGAAGAACGGCGGACTTTGAAGATCGATTACGTTTCCCGCGATTGCTCATGGTGTCCTCCTTAAGATGTTAGGAATAAGTCACTTCATCATTATAAATCTCGGAAGTCACGGGAGTATCTTAAACTTGTCACCAACTTGTGTAGAAAATGGTAGAGTACGTGGCACGACGTGCCGTTACGGGTCATGCTTGCGGTTACCTACAACCGAACCCGTGTCCCGTCCATAATGGCATGGTCGCCAACCACGATGATCTGTTGCTCCTCGAACAGTCCCTCGCTAACGGCCGTCATGCTGCCGTTGGAATCGGATTTCTTGATCGGTGTCCTCACGGCGTAATAGGCGTTGCCGAGCGGGCCTTGTCTTTCTTCTAATGTGAAGACGTAACTCCCTTCATTATCCTCGAGAATCACTTGGTTGGATAGTAGAATTTCTTCCTCCGGGTTCGATTTCAGAATTTGAACCTTCACTCGTTCGCCCCCTTGAAGAGACTTGTCTTGCAACGAGACGGTTAGCTTCTCCGTCGCGACCGCAGTCTGATTCCCTCCCATCGAGTCGGAATCTTCGTCGACGGGAGGACCGTCTCCCGCTTCGATGCTCGCGACTTTACCTGCAAGAATGCGGGTCTTCTCGCCGGAGAGCAGAACGTCAAGATCCTCGCCCTCCTTCATCAATGCCGCTACGTCCGCCGGAATCTGGAGATCGATGCGGAATCCCGCCGACGCGTTGGCAAGCCGAATATCCGGCTCGCCGGAAGACGCGAGTCCGACTACCGCGTTGACATCGGTGACGATTCCGGCAAACGGGGCGACGATTCGACGATGCTCCTCCAGCTCGCCCATTCCGATTTGAATATGCGACTTCTGGGTCGCGATGTCGATCTTCGCCAGCTCGATGGCCGACGAAGCGCTTGACTTGGCCATCTCGTCCTCTGTTTGCATGGCTTGAATATACTGTTGCTCTAACTGCTTCATGGATAATTCAAGCTTCTGCAAAGCAGATTGCTCGTCGGCCAATTGCTGCACGGCGCTGCGATCATCGTATTCAACGAGAGTTTGGCCTTTTTCCACCTTATCTCCAACTTGAACAGGTAATTTCTCGACGATCCAATTCATCGGATTTAGCAAGTCCCTCTCCATCTCCGATCGAACCGTCGCGCTTCCTTGATAAGAATGAACGAGCGCCCCTTTGCTGCTCTGAATCGTCGCCACTTTCGGCAACGTAAGCGCTTGGAGGGTGTTTCCTAGCAACGTGCAAATAACCAGCAACGCGATGAATAAGACGGCAATCAAGCGAATTTTGCGTTTTTTCTTATCCTGCATCGGCTGAGTTGACTCCACTTTCATTGCGATCACTCCCGAACTATCCTTTAATGCCCGACAATTGAATTCCTTCAATAAAGTACGATTCCGCGTAAAGGAACAATAAGACGAGCGGAGTCATGTACAGCACGGAGGCTGCGAACCCTATCCCTCTAGCTTCTTTGTCGATCTGGGCCAAGTAAAGCGATAAGGGCTGCTTGGCGGAATCCTGAAGGAAAATGAGAGGCTGTTCGATCATATTCCAATAATCCACGAATAGCAGCACGATCAATGCGGCCAAGCCCGGTTTGACCATGGGAATAATGATCCGCGAGAAAATCGTCCATTGTCCTGCCCCGTCTATCTTAGCCGCTTCGGTATACGCGTTCGGAATATGAGCCATGAACTGTCTCAGCATGAAGACTCCGAATGCGCCGAAGATGCCGGGTAATATAATCGCAGCCTCATGATTCATAAGCCCAAGCTTGTCCACGACCAAATAATTGGGAACGAGCGTTACCTGAAAAGGCATAAGCATCGTCATGATGTAGAGCATGAACAGCTTATCCCGTCCCCAGAAGCGCAGCTTGGCCAATGCGTATGAGGCTAATGCCGCGATAACCGTCTGACCCGCGATGATAGGCACGACCATAGCAGCGGAATTCCAGAACATGCGCAAATATTTAGGCGAAAAGATAAGCAGCTGCGTATACTGCTCCAACGAAAGCCAATCGGGCAAAATCTTCAAGTTGACGAAAGCGTCTTTACCTCCTGCCGCCACGTCCGTCATCTGGCCGATCAGATCGTAATTCCTTCCGATTTCCTGCTCCGTCATCAGAGAGTTCGTAAAAGTAAGCAGAATGGGAATCAGCATGGCTGCGGCGACCGCTCCGAGCATAATCGTCAGGGCAATCATAGGTAAAACGTTTAATTTCTTCATCCCGCACCTCCCGCCTTACTCCATGAATTCCCGGAATCGGCGTTCTACCCGCAATAATCCCGTCACTACGATAACGATGCAACCTACCATAAGAGTGGCCGCAGCGGTTAGCTTCTGGATATCCAGCGAGAAGAACATATTGTTCATGAAATGCTGCATCATATAAATCCGGTCGTACGGATAGTCGCCGGCCAGCAAATAGGTCTCGCGGAACACCTTGAACGAATTAATAATCGATATCAGAAGCACGAAGAACATCGTCGGCGTTAAATAAACCAAAGTCACGTGAAATAGCTGTCGTACTCGTCCGGCTCCTTCGATGCGGGCCGTCTCGTAATAATCCTGGGGAATCGTCTGCAAGCCCGCCAGAAACAAAATCATGTTATAGCCGATGTTCTTCCAAATATACATAACGACCAGTACGCCCATCGATCCATCGGATTGCAGCCAATCGACTCGCGCCATGCCGTAATGGTGCAGCCAAGCATTTAACGTACCGTTCCAATCGAAGAAGATTTGCCATATCATTACGATCGAAGCAACGGGTACGACGAGCGGTAAAATAAAAGCCGTTCGCAGCCAATTACGCAGAAATAAGGGACGATTCAGCAAGATAGCCAAGAAGAGCGACAACGCGATAAGCAGCGGCACGCTAATGCCGGTAAAGAGGAACATATTGGATGCCGCTTTGCGAAAGGAGCCGCTGGCAAGCAGCTCCTTGTAATTATCGAGGCCCACGAACGTGCCGCCAATCGCATTGTCCGTGAACGACTCATAGATTCCCATTGCGAACGGAATCAGGTAGAACATAGCGAACCCGATCAAGCTTGGCGCGAGAAACATCAAGGCAACCTTCCAATCGCCGCGCGCTAATCTCCCGAATATATTCTTACTCATTCAAGATGGTCGTCACTTTATTCTGTATGAGCTTCGCTACCGCCTCGGCCGATTTCTGTCCGCTGAAATACGCTTGCGACTCCTCGGAGATGATTTCCCCGATTTTATCCGATTGGTAGGCTACCGCATGTACCGCTCCTTGAACGAAGCTCTCCAGCTCGCCCAGCTTCGCTTCGTCCACCTTGAACTCTAGTCCCTGGAGCGGCCCTTCCACGTAAGCCTTTACGGTTCCCTCTTTTTTCAATTCCGCGATCTGCTTGGCGAAGTTGTTCTTGTTAATGGGGATGCCCGCGGATTCCGGCGGCGTCTCGATCTCTTCCGACATCATGAACTTGATGAAATCCCACGCCTGGTTCTTCACCTTGGAATTCGCGTTAAGGCCGATCGTTCGATAAGACCGGAAATAGCCTCCTTCAGCCGTGTCTTGGGCGTGCGGCTTCGTGAATAGCTTGGTGTTCTCGCCGTTCTCCCTAAGCGATACTAAGTAGTCCCATGGAGAATTGATCTGGGTGGATTGAAAATACGAGTTCCTTCCTCCTTCGACGATAACGCCGTCGTCGACCATCCCCTTAACCTGCTGCATTAATCCGCTGAACGACGCCGATTCGAAATTCGCTTTGCCGTTAGCCTTGTCGATGAACAGCGGGTAGTTGTCTTTGACCATCTCGCTAAGCATATAGTTAGCAGGGTAGCTAAAAGCCGCCGTATTGCCGTCCGTCTTGGCCAAGTCCTTCGCGGTTTGCGCAAAGTCGTTCCAAGTCCACGTTTTGTCATTTACTTTCACGCCGGAATTCGCGATCGCTTTCTCATCGCCGGTAAAACCCATGAGGAAGAAGGACAATGGCATGGCATAAAGCCCCTTGCCGACCCGGGCGCCGTCCAGGATGTTGGAGAAATAATCCTCCTTCTTGAATGTAGAATCCTGATCCATCATTTCGCCCATATCGGCTAGCAGATCGTGCTTTACGTAGCTGTCGGTAGGCAGTAAATCCAATTCCAGCATATCCGGCCCTTTGCCCGCCAGCATGGCCGTATTCGTAGCTGTCGTATATTTCTCCAGCTCCGCTTCCAAGTGGGAATTATCGGTCTCCACGTTCTGAAGCTTGATCTCGATATTCGGATGCAAGGCTTCGTATTTCTTCTTCGCTTCCTTAAAGCGATCGTCGGGCCAGAACGTTGAGAATACGACCGTCGCCTTGGCGTCTAAATCCGGCGATTTCGTCCCTCCCGTACCTGCTGTGCCCGTCTCCACTCCCGAATTCGTACCGATGTCTCCGGAGGAGCCGGTCTGGTTACTCGGGGTCTGTTGTCCGTTACCTTCATTACTCGAATTGCTACAGGCGACTAAACCGAATACAAGAGTAAAGCTTAATATGGCGTATGTGATTTTTTTCATTGCGCACCCCTCTCCACCAGAATCCATACTTGATTATGGCTTTTATAATGTATAACACGGATGTCATCAAAGCTTCTTCGACTTGTAAACAAGTTGTCACGGACGGTTATAACATCGAATAGACGCCTGAATGGGCGCTTGAATGACGCCTAAGCGGTTACTACTCAGGTGCCCGCTTGTCCAGTACGATGGTAATCATCGTTATTCGAGCCAATGAGCGATATTGAAATCAAAGTAGGATGAAGAACATCGCTATTAATCGAATATTCGGAAGGAATACGATAAATTGAGAACAATAGCGATGATAACCATCTTTATCCAGCTCATATTTTGATCATGCATCGAAATTACATTGAATAACATCGCAATTTGATATGTACCCAGGAGAGCTTTCTTTTATAGACCTGAGTAGTAACGGCCCGATTCGACTGTAGATGCAGGAGATAGTCCGATTTCGTTACTATATCGGCTCGATTCGACTGTAGATGGCGGAGATAGTCCGATTTCGTTACTATTTCGGTTCGGTTGAGAGGAATTGTCGGGGAGATGGAAACGAAGTATTCGAGTAACGGGAGCAAATTGGGTGAAATAATTTGGAGCTGCACGAAATATTCGATTAAAGCAAGATGAAGAACGTTAGCTACCTAAGTAGTAAAACTAAGTGTGAGCAACAAAAAAGCCTCTATTACGAGATAAAGGGATACCCGCACGGGTTCCATTATTTCGAATAGAGGCTTATAACCAGCTTTATTGGAATTCGATGATGAACGGGCTATTAGAAATTACCGCCGGTGCCGCTTCGGCGGCCTGGGACGCCCTGGAGTAAGGCTTACGGCCTTGTACGAGAAGCTTGCCGTTGTCCGGACTCCATGACATGCGAGACGAAACGACGCCTTGGTAAACCATCTTCTCGTTCAGCAGATTGTTGCCTTGAAGCTTGCTCACGTAAATCTTGTCTTCGTTCGTCGAGAAGGCCATATATTGGCGATCCGAGGATAACTGAAAGCCCACCACCTGCTCCCTGAGCACGGAAATCATTTTATTTCTCCTATCGTACAAGAATAAGGTCCTGTCCGTGCCGACAAAAGCGATCTGATCGTTATTAAGCCAAGCGACTTGAATGTCCGCGCTTAAGGAATGCTCGTATTCGGTGGAGAATTCGCTGCCTTGCCATGTCCCTAACTGAAAGCCCCACCCCTCATACGTCTCCTTAACGATCAGCGCGCTTTTTCCGTCATCGGCAAGGATAGCCGAAGAAAGGTTCATTTTTTCTTTGCTTCCCGGTATGGTATACGACTTGCCGATTTTTTTGTTCACGTCGTATACGCTTATTCTTGTTTCCTTGATTCCGGCATCTCCCAATAAATAAGATACAAATCTGCCATTCGGAGACCATACTGAACTTCCCAATAAGAACTTGCTGGTAGTAATCGTATCGATTACTTGTTCCTGCCCATCGGATAAGGTAAGTAATTTAATTTGAAAGCCACTCTCTCCCCGGGCAAATCCGGCCATATAACGTCCATCCGGCGAAAATCCGTCAATAGAAATATCGGGGCCAGGGCTCGGTAGCTTCATCAACTTATCGTAAGGGTATCCGACGCGGCCAAGCAACTGCTCGGGACTCTTATTCCACAGCGAGACGACAAGAGATTCCGGTCCCACCCATACGTACCCTTCGTTGTTTTCCGAATCCACCGAGGGCAAGCGATAAATCGTCTTCACTTCGAACGGAGCGTTAGCGGGTGCGGATGCGACCTCCGTCTCCGTATCCGGGATAATAATCGTTTCCGATTGCAATCTCCCCATGCAGCCGGACATTGCGGCGACGAGTAGAGCAATGAGCGATATCCCGGCAAGATTTCGAATTTTCATATGGGCAGCCTCTCCGGTTTCATATAAGGTAATTCCGCATATACGCTCGTTTGTCCATTATCGCTGACGATGCGGATGCTCCCCCCTGAATCGTCGATAATCGCCTTGGCGATGCTAAGCCCGAGTCCCATGCTCCCCGCCTCTTTTTTCTCCCGGTCGGACTGGTAGAAGGGCTCGAATATTCTCGTCAAATGATCGGGCGCAATCGTATCTCCGTCGTTAACAACCGAGATCAGGACGGAATCCGTAGCCCTCTCGGCCGTTACCGCAATCTCCGAGTTGGCATAGCCGTATTTGATCGCATTGTCGATAAGATTAATGAACACTTGCCTAAGCTTATCGGATTGCGCAAGAACGTACAGTCCTTCCCCCGTCTCGCACCTAATGTCCTTATTATATCGCTTCGCTTTGAAGTTCATCGAATCGCAGACGTCCCGCAATACCTGTCCGACGTCTATTCTGTCGTATTCGCCCGATCCGGACGATTCCTGCGACAGCTCTAGCAAATGAAGCACCAAACCGTGCAAACGTTGGCTCTCTTCGACGATATGGGTCATCCCTTTGCGGAAAAAAGCCTCGTCCTTTTCCCCGTTTTCCCGGATCATCTCCGCATAGCCCAGTATCGACGTTAACGGTGTCTTAAGCTCATGGGTGACGTTATCGAAAAATTGCTTCCGCTCGGAGTTCAGCTTCTCCAGTCTATCCCGATCTCGTTCGATTCTGCCGATCTGGTGTTTGATTCGTTCGATCATGTCGTTGAAATTACCGGCCAGTCGACCGATTTCGTCCCTGCGTCGCAACGTTAAACGAACATCAAGGTTTCCGTTCGTGACCTCCGTCGAAGCTCTCGCGAGCTTCACGAGCGGAATCGTGATGTGGCGGGAGAGTAAATAAGAGAACAGGAACGCGGCGGCGAAGATCGCGAGCGCGATATAGAAAACCGCATTTAGAATTCTTCCGCTTTGTTCGTACAATAATGAAAATTCTTTCGCGTAACGCAGAATGCCCACCTTGACTCCGTCAATGACAACGGGGTAAGAGTATAGCACCGAGGCCGTACCGTTCTCGTAAGAGATCGTATACGCCGTGGCACCCCCTAACGCTTGCTTAAGATCCTCCTCGGAACCGCCCGAGAAGGAGTCCGTCTTCGAAGAGTAGAGCAACACTCCGCCTACCGTATAGGCGCTAACCTCGCTGGAGGTCGCGTAGCGTAGATCTCCTACCATTTCCTCGGCTACCTGTCCGAAGTAAAGATCGTCGTTCGTGAAGTGGTTAATCATGAAAGCTTGACGCACGTAACCGTTCCCGTTCTTCTTCAAACCGATCAAATCGTCCGTAATGATATTCTGATTGCTGGACTCGATAATCCGCATGACGGTCTGGTTCAATAATAAGAACGACACGCAGAAGATCAAGAAGAAGCCGACGATGAATTTCGCCCTTATCGTTCGAAACATTCGCTTAATCCGCGCCCTTCTCGAATTTGTAGCCGATGCCGAAGACGGTCGTAATCAGATCGTTCGCGTCCAGCTTTTTGCGCAAGCGTTGAATGTGATTGTCTACCGTTCTCGTTTCTCCGGCGTATTCGTAACCCCAGACGTATTCCAGCAGTTCTTCCCGCGTGAAAATCCGACCTCTATTGCCTGAAAGCTTGACCAGTAAGTCGAATTCCTTCGGCGTTAACTCGATGACTTCTTCGTTTTTTCGGACTACTCTTTCGTGTTTAACGATTTCGATATTCTTGAATCGGATTCTTTCCGTTTCTACTTCCACGCCTTTGCTAGCTTGCGCCATCCGTCTGAGAATGGTGCGAATTCGCGCGATAACCTCCCGCAAATCGAACGGTTTCGTAATATAGTCGTCGGCGCCGAACTCGAGACCGAGTATTTTATCGGTAATATCGGATTTCGCCGTAATCATAAGAATCGGAATATTGTAATCCGCGGTTACTTTTCTACAAATATCGAGTCCGCTTTGATCGGGAAGCATCCAATCCAGCAGTAGTAGATTCGGTTTGAACTGTTCCATTGCCCTTAATCCGTTGGCTCCATTGCCGGCAATCATCGTTTCGAAGCCCTCCTTGGTCAAGCCGTAGGCAAGCAAATCCGCGATCGCTTCTTCGTCTTCGATAATTAGAATTTTCGTCTTTTCCATCGGGAACTCCAGTCCGCCTCTCTCGGGTGCTCATATACGTTTTAATCATAGCACAATCCGACTTCGCACATAAAACGTTCGCCTTTTCCTTACAGCCCCTTAATCGCATAATTCTTCCTTTTCCGGAGCATGATAAGGAAAACCATAAGTCGGGAGGGCTCCATCCTGGTTCGCAAAGGTACCGGCAAGCTCATTGTCGATCAAATCACCGAACGGCTGGGGATATCTCCGGACTTTGTCTGTCATGAGATACATATTAAACCCGGCTCCAGCGTTTATTGCATCTTCATTACGACGATCGTATCTTCCGACGTTATCGATGAAATCCTACTAAAACCTATCCAGGAACAAAGTCGACACGGGGAAGTCTCGGAGGATCTTATAGAATGGCTTAGATTATTAATTCCCAAAGCGGAACTAATGGCTTTCGAAGATGCATCGGAAGGCATACGCAACCTTCTGGAAGGTCATTGCCTTCTCATTCCCGCCTCTAGCGACCGCTTTCTTTGCTACGACGTATCCCAGGGTCAGAACAGAAGCATATCCGAGCCGTCGACGGAATCCTCCATCCGCGGACCGAGAGAAGGCTTCGTCGAGGATATCGCAAGGAATGTCGCGTTAATCCGCAAGCGGTTGAAATCGGAGCATCTCGTGTTCGAACAGATGGTTATCGGTACCGAGACCAGAACCAAAGTGTACTTATGTTATGTCGATAACATCGCTTCTTCGCAAGTCGTAGACGAATTTCGGCGGCGCCTTAAAGCCATTCATACGGATAGCATTCTGGAGAGTTCCTATATCGAAGAGTGGATTCAGGACACGGCGATTACCCCGTTTCCTCAATTAACAAGCACGGAACGTCCCGATTCCGTCGTAGCCAAAATTATAGAGGGCCAAGTCGGCGTCCTTACGGATGGAACCCCGATCGTTCTGATCGGTCCGATTACCTTTTTCCAACTCTTCAACTCTCCCGAGGATTATTATCAGAGGGCGGACTTCGCCACACTCTCGCGCTGGCTACGCATGTTCGCCTTTTTATTAGCCATATTCACGCCGGCGTTGTATATAGCGGTTGTCAGCTATCATCAAGAACTACTCCCTACATCACTGTTAATCAGCTTGGCGGCGCAGCGGGAGGAAGTTCCTTTCCCGGTTTTCTTCGAGGCTGCGATCATGACGATTACCTTCGAGATCTTGAGGGAAGCCGGCTTGCGTATGCCGCGTATCGCCGGTCAATCCATATCGATCGTCGGCGCGCTCGTATTGGGCGAAGCCGCGGTGGAAGCCGGACTCGTGTCCGCAGCCATGGTTATCGTCACATCCCTTACCGCCATATCGAATTTCGTCTCTCCGAATTATAGCTTCGGAATTGCCCAGAGAATCATTCAGTTCGCGTTTATGCTTCTTGCCGGTTTTCTAGGATTGTTCGGTCTAATGTGCGGGGTATTCTTTCTATTGATTCACCTCGTTTCCCTACGATCCTTCGGCGTGAAATACATGTCTCCGATAGCTCCGATAGCCGTCTCCGAGTGGAAAGATACCTTGGTACGGGTACCCAGATATATGATGAAGCGTTTTCCCAAGAAGAGAACGGCTACCAAATAAGAAGGTGCATATAGATGAGAGCTTCCTTTACCCTTCTAGTGCTGTTACTATGTTGCACCGGATGCTGGGATATGAAAGAAATCAATTCTCTTGCAATCGTTACGATGGCCGGAGTGGACAAAGATCCGGACACCGGAGAATTCACAGCTTATTACCAAGTCATTAATCCGACGGGGCTTTCTACCCGTATTGGCTCTACGTCGAGAGCGGCCGTCTACACCTTCAATTTCAAAGACTACAGCATCGGCAAATTTTCCGAGAAAACAGGCATGTCCATGCCGAGGAGGTTCTTTACGCCTCATCTGCAGACCTACATCATTTCCGAACGGTATGCCCGAAGCGGGATATTGGATATTCTCAATTTCGTCGAGCTGAGCCCGGAACGTCGGTCTAACGTGATCTTGTTGGTCACGGACAGTCCGATGTATAAGGTCATGAACAGCTTTACTTCATTGGAAAGAGTGCCCGGTCGGTTTATCCGAGACATGACGAGTCAATATAAACCCAACTTTAGCATGAGTAATTTTCCGATCCGGTTTAAAGATTTCGCTAAGCAGATGAATCGCCACACTCCGATCGTCGTTCCCATCGTCCACTATAATGGAGAGAATCCATCCTCCAAAACCAGTAGATTGGAACAGATCGATGCAACCCGTGATGGGATGAGCTATGGCAGAGCAGCCGTCTTCATTCAAGACCGCATGGTAGGCGCGGTCAGCGAGCAAATGAAAAATATATTTTTCATCATCAACAGCAAATACAGACAAACGACGGAGACTTTTAAAGTGAACGGAAGTCTCGTCGATGTGCAGGCTGCGAATATACACGTTAAGCGTAAATGGGTGACTCCCGGCTCCCGGATGGTTATAGAAGTCCATACCGACCTCCATCTGTTGAATAATCAACAGAAAAACAAAATGACCTTGCCCAACATTCACGACATCGAAGCGGCGTTCGATCTAAGCTTCGGGCAAAGACTAACGGCTTTCGAGCGGTTGTCTAAAGATAAAGGTTGGGATTTGCTTGGCATACAAGATAATGGGGGCAATACGATGACATGGCACGAGACGGAAGTCACGTTTCAAATCCACTCCAGGCTGACGACGATCGGTAACTCCAGTACACCCTACACTCTAGAATAGAGGAAACCGTCCGATGGAGAATCCTAAATTAAGCGCTTGGCAGATGTTCAACTTGCTCTTCATGTACATCATTGGAACCTCGTTCATCTTGCTGCCGGGAAGCCTCATCGCCGATGCCAAGCAATACGGCTGGATGATCGGCGTATGGTCGTTCGTCTACGGAATCGCGCTAGCGGGGTTCTGGCTATACTTGTCCAGCCGATTTCCCGGATTAAGCATCGTTCAGATCGCGGTGCAAGTATTGGGTAAATGGGCCGGAGGGTTAGTGTCCCTGCTATACATTCTCTTCTTCATCCAAATCGCGTCTTGGGTTACGCGAAATTTAAGCGATTTCATGCACATTAACCTGATGCCTAAGACTCCCTTATCCGTCTTCAATATCCTTATCCTGTTCGTATGCGCCTATGCCGTCATCAAAGGAATCGAATCGATCGCCATGGTAAGCGAGTTTTTGGCGCCTTTCGTCATTTTGGTTTTCTGGTTATCCTTCGGGGTGATGGTTCAGGAGTGGGATTGGCAAAATTTCCGCTTTCCTTATACGTTTCGGCCCATAGAGACATTTATTCATACTCGCTATGCCCTCGCGTTTCCCTATATGGAGGTCGTTTCCTTCATGATGCTATTTCCGTTTTCAACGCGCCGATTAAAACTATCGGTTTTCTCCGGGATCGCTTTTTCGGGAATTCTGTTTAGTCTAAGTGTATTTTTTACGATCGGCATACTGGGTGTTGAACGCAGCTCCCATCTTATTTATCCCATATTCATCATTTTTCGCGAAATGGAGTTTACCAACTTCGCCGAGCATTTGGAATCGATATTTTCCGTCAATACCCTTCTTATCGTTTGCATCAAATTAAGCATTTTATTCTACTGCGCGGTATTGGGTATCTGCCAGCTATTCCAATTGAAAGAGCGCGCGGTCGTCGCCTTTCCCCTAATCTGGATAATTTCAGCGTATTCTCTATTATTCGAAAGCATCGTCGATAACGTCGACTGGATCCAAAAGTATTTATTCCAATATTACCTGCATTACGCGGTCGCGTTCCCGGCCCTGCTCATCGTTTGCTCGTGGTTTAGGAAGAAAAAACCTTCGCAAGGGAGGGAGCCTTCGGCATGACCCGGATGATCATCGCGTACGTTTTGTTTATCTTAGGCGGACTGTTGATGTTAAGAGGTTATCGATTAACCAAGAAGGACAAGGCCATCTTCATCGGAATTACGACCCTGGGGGCTGCGTTATGGGGGAGTATTATCTTAAAGCATCCCTTCGACGTGAATAAGGCCATCGCTTGGATGCTAACCCAAGGCGGTTTGGGATAAGCACTTTACTCATGAGGACGACTCCAAGCTTCGTCTATTATGATATGGCCGGAATCGAATTCGACCTCGACTAAGCCGGGGGAAGCTTGCTCGGCCATATCTATCGGAAGACGGCTACCGACAAGAATGATATTCCGAGCATCCGCGGCGCTGTCTGCCTGCAAAGACATGCCCTTAACGAATGGATAAACCTCGCTAAAGGTCGTATACACGGCGTTCATATACCGATCGTTCTTGGGTTTCCCCATCACATTCAAGAGAATAGCTCCTTGCGGCTTAAGCTTCTCCAGAGTCATCTCGAAAAAACCGATCGTGGCGAGATGAAGCGGAGTTCCTTGGCTGGTGAACGCATCCAAGAGGATGTAGTCGTACCGGCTGGATTGCTCTTGGCCAAGAATTCGCCGCCCATCGCCCACGATCACGTTATCCTGGAGATACCCGAAGTATGTCTTGCTGAACTCGACGACCTTCTCGTCGATTTCCGCCACCTTGAAATCCTTATCCGGATAATGGCCGGCTATGGTTCCGATGCCATGTCCGATAACGAAAACATCGCGGAATTCCGGTTGCAGGAGATCCATCAAGTCGATTATCGCCCGTTGATAGTCCAGTACGACGCGTTTCGTATCCTTTAAGTCTATCGCTCCCTGAACGGCTTCGTCCGCGAATTTCAAGCATCGGTATTTGCCCGTCTTTCCGTTTAATTCGGTCGATTCGTATACCGTCAGCTCATTGAACTTACTGACTTCGTTAACGATTACATGCAAGTCGCCCTGCTCCTTCTGAGATACGATTGTCGAATAGAAACTTCGATTGTATATGGTGTATATCCTAGCGTCGCGAGGATGGTATTCTCCTGATTATATCCTGCTTTAGTTCAATTCTCATCCTTTCCGGCATGCTTCTCCCATTTTTTACATGTTGTAAATTTGATTAAATGATAGGATTGAGTTTGCAACTGCAAAAGCGGGATAAGGGGTTGAAACCATTGATGAAACCATTTTCCGAATCGAGACACTTTCGGATGGAGAGGGTAGCGGACGGCGTTTTCGCCGCGATTTCGAAGCCCGGCACAGGCTCGCTAGGCAACGCCGCAATCATTGATCTTGGGGATGCGACGCTTGTCGTCGACACGATGTTAACGCTTGAAGCTGCCCGGGATTTGCGTGATGCCGCAGAAAGCTTGTTCGGAAAGCCTGTCTCGTATGTGTTCAATACGCACTGGCATGTGGACCATACGTTCGGTAATCAGGTGTTTGCTCCTGCCGCTCAGATCATTTCCACATCCAAGACGAGACAAATGATGTCCACCCTTTTGAAGGAGAGAATCGCTCAACACCTTGCTCAGCCGGATGAATTCTATCAAGAGCTGCAGCCGATCGAAGAGAAGATACGGGAAGAGAAGGATGACAAGCTTAGGCTTGAGATGCAATTGGACGTTGGATATGATCGCGAATATATCAAAGGACTTCCGGATATCATCTTAACGCTGCCGTCTATAACATTCGAGCATGACTTGACTCTTCATGGCAGCCGCCGCTCGGTGCAACTGATTACCTATGGCGGCGGGCATTCCGAATGCGATGCATTCGTCTACTTGCCGGATGAGCAAACGGCCGTAATGGGGGATCTCGTTTTCTCAGGCCAACATCCCGTCATGCGACGCGCAGACCCGGATCAGTGGATAAGCATTCTCGACCGGGTCGAGGAATTGGATTTGGAGACCATCGTACCCGGACACGGCGATGTCGGCACGCTTGAAGCACTCCGGCAAGTTCGCGAATATATCACCGAGATGACGGCCATAGCCGAGAAACTGGTTCGGCACAATCGTACCGCAGAGGACGCCGCTATTCCCGAAAAGTACCGCGACTGGCATTTCACATCCGACTTCAAGGTCAACTTGCAAAGGCTTATCGAATTAATGGGAGAAAGAATATAGCATATGAAAACCCCTGTCAAAACTGGTCTGTTCCTTTCCAGTGTTGACAGGGGTTTGTTTGCTTATCGGTTCATATCGCTTAAGCCGGGAGCGTGCTCGTTCGGCATCTCTGGCATCTGAGGTACCGGGAACCCTTGGGGAGGCTCCGTAACCGACAGGTCGCCGCCGTTGCGGCTTGGACTCTTGCCTTGGAAAATTTCCGCGATTCTGGTTTCGTCTAACCTGAAATTGAATTGGATATTGTGGAATCCCTTGTCCACGTATTTCCGGCACTCGGGATACTTATTAATATCGTAATTCGGAACGGGGAATAACTTGCCCCAACTCACGCCCAGCATCTCCAGCGCTTTGGCGAACGCGTTCTGGTGAGCGTTATCCCGTACGATCAGGAAACCGAGCGTTTCGCGGAACGTCTTGTTCGAGCTCATCTCGTATATCCTCGATTTCTGCAACACTCCCGTCGATTCGAGAACGACGTTGTTCAACAGATCGGCGATGAGATTTCCGTGGCTGTATACGTAAGAGCCGCTCCACGGGTTACCTCCGGCATCCACCGGCAACGATGCTTGGGCGCCCATGATGAAGTGATGCGGATTCGCATGCTTGACTGCCTCGTCTATCGGCGCGGCATTCATGCCGGCATTCCCCGGCGTGGACTCTCCGGCGCCGTTCAAGAGTTGATTGATCGTTTTCTGGACGAGCTCTACGTGAGCGATCTCCTCCAAGAAAACGCCACGTATCAAATCTTGGAACTGTTTGTCCTTCCCCCTAAAGTTGGAGCTCTGGAAAAAGTACTGCATCATCGTCCGCATCTCGCCGAACTGACCTCCGAGCGCTTCCTGAAGCACCTTGGCCGCAGCGGGATCCGGTTGATCCGGCTCGATGATATTGATCAATTCTTCTTTGTAGTAATACATGATACACCTCCGCGCGAATGGTAAGTCATCTTCTTACCTTCTCCTTCGGTGCCGATAATATTCTCTCCAATCGGATGTGACCCCAGCTAAAAAAAGAAACCCGAGGATGGATGATATCCCGGATTCCTTGCTGCCTACCAGATTTGATTGGAAATTTGGCTTAAACAGTTGCTGTCAATAAAGCCGTTTGCAGATTTTGCTGAAGAACGAGAACGGCTTCCTTAGCCTGAATAATCTGCTCCTTCAACGATAGGATTTGCGTCAACGAAGCGATTCCCGCATCCGCGTTGCCCGCTTGTTTTGCCGCCTTTACTTGAAGCCACAGCGCTTGTTTCTGCGTGCGAAGCGCTTCTATTGAAGTATGCTGCGCCTTGATTTGAACTCCCAACGCTTGAAGCGATGACTTAAGCGCTGCTTTCTGTTCCTTGGTTAAAGCATGGCGAGCGGATTTAGTCGCTTGTTGCAAACTTTTAATCTGGGCAGTCAAGGCTTGTTGCTCTGCCCTTAAGGTATCTAATTGGCCTTTCAGCTGTTCCGTTTGATCTTTCCACGAGGATAGCTGCGCTTGCTTGGCTGCCTTGGTCTCCTTGTCCAATTTCGGCGTTGCGGCCATAGCGGATTGCGCTGCTCCAAGGGATAGAGCCATTCCCAGCGCGACTAAAACGATTCTTTTCTTCAACATGTTCATTGTACCTCCTACGACTATTTTAATTACATCCTCACTTTACCGTTCAAATGTATCAAAAGTTTGTCACACTCGAACATGGGGCAAGTCGACCCTGATCTCCGTGCCCTTCCCTCGCGTCGATTCGGCATGAATCTTCCCTCCATGGGCGTGTACGATGTGGCGGGATATCGTAAGTCCGAGACCCGAACCTCTTGTAGATCGGCTGGATTCGGCTTTGTACAACCTCTCGAATAAGTGCGGCATATGCTCCGGCTCGATACCTTGTCCGTCATCTTGAACGGATATCCCCACTCTTTGATGATTCATGAATAGCTTTACTAAAATCTTCGTACCAGCAAGGTTGTGGTCGAGCGCGTTACCGATCAGATTGACCAATGCTTGCCTTAAGCGCATCGGATCGGCTCTCATGACGATAGCATTGTCCTTCTGCATCGCGACTTTCAAGCGCATGCCTAACGCTTCGGCTTTCGGCTTCAATTGTTGCGCGGTTTGTTCGACGAGCTCGTTCATATCCACTTCTTGAAAGTCGAATCGAATCTGGTGCTCCTCGAACGCAGACAACTCCATGATCTGATCGATCAGCTTGCCGAGCCGCTCCGATTCCTGCAAGGATAGAGCAATGAATTCCGATTGTTCCCGGTCGGTCAGTATTCCATCGGCAACGGCTTGCAACGTGCCCCGTATGCTCGTCAACGGCGTACGAAGCTCATGCGACATCTCCATGATGAGCCGTCTTCTTTGCTCCTCAATTCGCTCTATTCTTTCGGCCATGAGATTAAACGAATTGCCTAAACGCGCGACTTCATCGTTACCCTTTGTCGTAACCCGGCTTGCGAAATCTCCATTCGATACCGCCGTTGCCGCTATGCTTAACTCCTGTATCGGCTTAACTACCCTTCGGGTTGCAAACCATAAGAGAATAAGAAGAGGTCCCGCGCAGCATACCGCGACTAGCCATATGCTTCTGCGGATCGGCGCGGCCAACTGTTGAACGTCCGTAACCGGGGAGTAGATGAACGCCGAAGCGACCACTTCGTTGTCCATGCGCAAAGGAAAACCGACGATCAGCATTTTCTCTCCGTCCTGTTGCCGGAACCTCGCGATTTCATTGACCCTATTCCCTTCGTTCACGGACGATACCCAAACCTTCACGTCCGGGCGCACCCCGACGTCGAAGAGATCCTGCTTGAGATACTTTACTTTTTTTCCGATAATGCTGATGCTAACGTTATTTTCTTGCTCCATCCTCTTCCATTCTTTCCTGAGCTCCGAGAGGGTGATCTCGCTCTGAAGAAATCGATGATAGGCATTCTCTACGCTTGTTGCGCGATCGTTTAATTGATCCAAGCTTTGCCGGTAATAGTCCTTCTGAACGAGCCAGCTAATTACGAAGGTAAGGATTAGGAGAATAGCGATCGTGATCGCTATGGCAGCGACTACCCACTTCCGGAAGATCGATTGGAACATCAGGCGTTCACCTCGAATTTATAACCTACGCCCCACACGGTTGTCAGGCTCCAGATGTCGCCGTTGCCGAGCTTGCGTCGGATCCGTTGAACATATAAGTCCACTACCCGATCCTCGCCATCGAAATCCCAGCCCCATACCTGAGAGATCAAGTCTTCTCGGGAATAGACTTTGCCTGGACGCCGAGCCAAGAAGCTAATCAGATCGAATTCGCGCCGGGTCAGCGACACGGGCTTCGAATCTACGGCCGTCGTATACGAATCCATGAGCAAGGATAGATTTCCGATGTTAAGCTCGTTCTGCGTTTCCGCCTTCATGCCCGTCCGAGTCTGAGCCGTTCTTCTCAGTACGGAATCGATCCGCGCCAGCAGCTCGTTGGGATCGAAGGGCTTCACTAAATAATCGTCGGCCCCCATGCGGAGGCCTTCTATCCGTTCGTGAACCTCTCCCCGCGCGGTCAGCATGATGATAGGCGTCATGTCTCCGTTCTCTCTTAATTGCCTGCACACCGCCCATCCATCCAGCCTCGGAAGCATGAGGTCTAGCACCGCCAGATCGAACCGGCCCGATTGAATGCTATTTAACGCGGCAAACCCGTCGCCAGCATCCTCGACCTCGTATCCGTGTTTGGTCAGATAGAGCTTGATGATCTTGACTATAGATGGATCGTCATCGACGACCATGATTCGCTTATGAATGATTGCCGTCTCCCTCTTGTATCCGAATATCACCATTATAATAGACTCGAGGTGCTTTTTCCTGAACAAAATAAAGAGACCGGCGGCTGCCGATCTCCTGTTTGCGTATGATTTAACCTTGAATCGCGCTCTCGTCCATGTGCATGAACTCCCACAAATGACCGTCCGGATCCTTGAAGCTTCTCGTGTACATGAATCCATGATCTGCAGGATCGTTGTAATGCTGGGCTCCAGCCGCGAACGCCCTGTCCACGATTTCGTCTACCTGAGCCCTGCTCTCGGCCGATAAGGCTACGATCACTTCGTTACCTGTCGACGTATCCGAAATCCCGCTCTTGGTAAACGATTTGAAGTAATCCTCCACCAGCAGCATGGCGTAAATTTTATCGCTGATAACCATGCACGTCGCGTTCTCATCCGTAAATTGCGGGTTAAATTCGTAGCCTACCGCTTTGAAGAACGCAACCGATTTGTTCAAATCCTTCACGGGCAAATTCACGAAAATCTTATCCGATGTCAATGCCATTACCTTCACCCCTTCATTGAATTTAGTTAGAACTTAATGGAACGGAATTACGATTGGATGGGTGCAAATTCATTGGACACTTGCCATGAAACACCGAACTTGTCCTCCAGACGTCCGAACAAGGCTCCCCAGAATTGAACTTGCAGCGGATCCTTCACCACACCGCCTTCCGAGAGCTTGGCGAATGCTTCACGAGCTTCGTCTTCCGTGCCGAAGATCAAGCTAAGATCCGTTCCGTTGCCCCGGTGAATCGGACCGGACGGGGAATCGGACAAGAATAACGGAACTCCAGCAGCTTCCATGTCCAGATGGATGACTTTGTTCTTGAGCTCTTCCGCAGATCCGGGAAGATCGCCGAACGTCTGGACCGAACGAATCTCTCCTCCAAGCGCCTTCACGTAGAATTCGGCTTGCGATTTAGCGTCCTCCGAGAAAATATAGGGAACAAGTCTGGCCATCATTCAACTTCCTTTCGTCTTAGCATTTGATTGTTTTCATGGGCTAGCTAACTTCTAAAAAGAATATACCCTACGCGGAATATTCCTGTCAAGGTATATATTCGAAATAAGAAATTTCTTAATCTTAGATCCCTCATGTTAGAATATACAGAAGTAAATCTATCGCATACGGAGGGTTGCTTATGATGTTCGTACGATATGAGAATTTGCGTAGCTATATCCGGTTGTACCCGATTACCTCACTCATTCTGATCATTAACGTAGCTTTGTTTATCGTGGATTTCGTGTTCTTGGATCGGGAAATTACGATATGGGGAATGTTCTATCAGGAGCATGTCTTCAATCGGTACGGGTTCGAAGAACCTTATAGGTTCGTGACCTCTATCGCCCTGCATGCGGGATGGGAGCATCTGTTATTCAATTGCTTCTCTATTCTGGTATTCGCTCCTCCGCTGGAAAGGCTTCTGGGGCATCTTCGATATCTGGCGTTCTACCTCGTCGCCGGGATTGGCGGAAACGTATTAAGCGCATTCGTCCATGCGGGCTCCGATTATAGCTCGGTCGGCGCATCGGGAGCTATATACGGCGTTTTCGGATGTTATCTGTTTCTTGCGATATTTCACAAGAACGCGTTGGATGACGGTTCCCGGAAAACCGTATACGCCACCTTGATCTTCGGTTTGATCTACTCCGTGCTAATGCCGGGCATCAATATTTGGGCTCATATCGGCGGCGCCATTACGGGTATCGCGTTAATGGGACAATGGTCTCTCCTTAGAGGCCGCAAGCAGCTCGAGGCGAGACTGCGGAATTATTGAGCTTGGTTTGGCTTGGCTTGGCTTTATGCCGATTATAATCCCCCGACCGATAACAGATCCTGCATTCTGGCAATCGAATACTTGGGCGTTATGGACGTTGGGAGTTCGATTTGATTGCGATTATAGAAGCAGAAATCGATCCCCGCGTTCAACGCTCCGTGATAATCGTCTTGCAAGGAATCCCCTACGAACAACACCTCTCCGTAGTCCACCCTTAGTTCTTGAAGCGCGATATCGAATATTTCTTTCTTCGGCTTACGGATTCCGACCTCGTCCGACACGACGACCGATTGAAACAGGCTCTGGATATTTCCCGCCGCGAGCCTCTTCTTCTGCGCTTCGCTGATTCCGTTCGAGATGATGCCTAGCCGATACTTGGATTGAACGACCGATAATACCTCTTCGGCGCCGCTCTCGAAGTGGCACGTATTGCAGAAGTAATTCCAGTAGGTGCTCGTTAGCTGATTATGTAGCGCTACGTCGGCGTTCAGCGTATCCCGGAATGAAAACCGCAATACGTCCTCGATGCTCTTGACGCTGCCCTGATTCACGAAATCCATCCAATGCGCGTAATTGTGCTTTAAGAAGGTTTCCCAGAACGAGCTCCATTGCGTCTCGTCATCGCCAAAGAGCGCATGATCGCTGCACGTTCTCTTCATGGAATCCAGTTCGCTAAGGGTATAGTTAAGCAGGGTATTATCCAGATCGAAAATAATCGCTTTGTACATGTTCATTCACTCTCCTTTCAGTCTAGCCTTTAAGTAATTCCATTTCCGGACCGGAATTCCCTTTCTCTTCCTACGGATTCTGACGGTGAAGACGAAGCAAAGAAAGTCGCATGTGGGCGACTTTCTTCACTCTTTCTTGGGCGGCGTCGGATTCGGGTTGAATATTGACGAAGCATAACGAGCCATTCGGAAGCTGATCTCCGAACGCAACGTCTCCCGCACGATCCCGAACTTGTCTTCGTATCCGCGGCAGACGTACCTATGGTAGATAATCCCATCCGCCGTCTCGTCGTCGTACACCTTAATATTGCGCGATTTCAGCTCGCGCCGGAGAGCGAACAAATCCTTCGTGATCCGATCCATCACGAGTTCAATGAACTGCTCGAAATACTTTTTGTATAAATTAGGGGTTCTCTTGGCTTCTTGCAAGCTCTTCTCGCTCATCGTAAGCATATGGGGAAACATGATCACGTCGCGGATCATCGTTAGTTCATCGCTTGTCGCCCTGCCTATCAACGTCTTGTTGTTACGTTCCTCATATTGCTCTTGATGTTCGGTTAGCAGCATCTTCGATTTCCAGCGCTCGTTCCCATCCAATTTGCTCATTTGTAATGTCCTCCGATTTGCTCTGAACGCTCTCTGGCTACGCCGGATCCCAGTAAGGACGAAGCCCTCATGATGGCATCGCTCCCGTATCGGTCTTTGATTTCGTCCGTAGTCCGCTCTATGTCGTAAGCTTCCGCGCGATTCTCGAATAACGTCAGTTGGTACGTGCTGTCGTCGGAAAGCTGCGTCAATGATACATACAAGTGACTCACGGGCATGCCGCGCCAATGCTCGACGAATAGCTTCATTACCGCAGCCGCCACTTCATGCGTAAGCGACGTGGGTTGAGGCAGCGTCATTTGCCTGCCGAATCCGGACGACTTCTCTCCGTCCGTCTCCCCCGCGCCGACGGATACGACCCTGCCTTGGTAACCCAGCCGGCGAGCTCTCCGGCAAACCTCCACGACCAGTTCTAAGAGCACGACTTCGATATCCGCTAATTTACGGTAGAGGCTGCTTCGTAACGTTTTTCCGTGGCTTACCGATTTCAAGTTGCCGCGGATGGACGACACGACCGGACTCGGATCGATCCCCCGGGCGGTTTGCCAATAATATTCTGCCTGAATATCGCTTTGCTTCCCCATCCGTTGCCTTAAGCGCCGCTTGAAATCCGCAAGCGGCATTTGGGCGATATCTCCGATCGTGTTCAAACCCATGTACATAAAATGCTTGGTCATGCGGGATCCGACCATGAACATGTGATGCACGGGAAGCGGCCACAGATCCTTCTCCACGTTCTCGTATCCAAGTTCGAAGACGCCGTCGTCCCGTTTCTTGGCGAAGTTGTCGGTGGCCATCTTCGCCAGAATCTTCGTCGGGCCGATTCCAACCCTAGACCAGACTCCCGTAGACAACCGAATATGGGTTTGGATATGTTGGGCAATCTGATTAGGGGAACCGAAGGTTCCGACGGATCCCGTCACGTCTAGAAATTGCTCATCGATCGAATAAGGCTCAACCAGATCGGTGATGGACTCGAAAATCTCCGTAATCAACAAAGAAATCGTAATGTAGCGCTGCATTCTCGGACGAATCACGACAAGGTCGGGACACTTCACGAGCGCCTCTCCGATCCGTTCCGCCGTGGTCACGCCGCGAGACTTCGCCATCGGGCAGGCTGCGAGAATAATCCCGGATTTACGTTCGGGATCTCCTACTGCGATCGGTTTGTCGCGATACTCCGGGTGCGCGCTCTTCTCCACGGATGCATAGAACGACTGTCCGTCTACAAGAAAAATAGTACGTTCAGGAGGCATGCAGGTTCACCGGGAACGCTGACAATATCCGGTCGATCCTGAAAGGCCGGGGCGCTCTCTTCGCCACGTCGTATGCGAACACTTTGCCGTCGCGAATGCTCCTAACCCGGATGGTGCGCATCGTGATTTTCCCTTTGGCATCCTGGTAGATGATTCGGACCATCTGGCCGACGTATTTCTCAGGCATGCTCATCGCCTCCATAATCGAACATTTGTTCCCTTATTATATGGCGAACGTGCGTTCTTATGCAACAGGTAATAATATAACGAATTCCCTGATTATTCATGAGCGGGGGGAGCAACAAAAGTACCGCCGCCTGACTCCGAAAAATAAGGATTAGATTAACCCAAAAAAAACGAAACAGCAGCAGCCCAGGACAAGAAATAAGTCCTAGACTGCTGCTGTTATTGAAACCGATCATTCAAGACATTTACTCATCCCATGGGGAATGAAGGACATGATGGCAAAAGTTGGGGCGCTTAAATCCCGGAAGATACAGTTCGAGCACGTCCGCGTTAATTGTTCCGAATGTGGTTTCCGGTTTGTGTTTGAAGCCTTCCAAGAATGCATGTAAAATGTCGTGTTTAAACTCGTTGCGGGGAAAAGCCTCGACGACCTGCTGCCGCGCTTCTGCCGAGATAAGATCGAAGTTCTTTCCGACCACATCGTAACCGACGCCGAAATTCATAAGCGCCGCTTCGGGTTCCTTATATTCGACGATTCCGATGCTTGTATGCAGGGCAACGGCATCCCATACAAGTCGAATGGAATCTTCCGGGATCCCGCGGCTCTTAAGAAAATCGCGGGCAGCATTAGCCCCATCGACCTCAAAACGTTTGTCAGCGCTTCGAAATGCGGGAGTGAGGCCGAGATCGTGGAAAAGCGAACTGATATAAAGCAATTCGGAATCGTATTTCATTTGGTTCAGGTTACCCTTCATAGCAGAGAACAGAAATACCCGGTTCGAGTGGTTCCACAGAAGATCGTCGCCATGCTCGCGCAATAATTCAGCAGCTTCAACGGCTAGTTTACTATCGGGAATCTTTATATCGGCAATTAAATTCGTCATCGATAACTGTCTCCTTCAACTTTGTTTTGGTTTGTACATCAAAGAAGACAACCGAAGGAACCTATCTGTGACAATGATCAATAAAAATTAGGATTGCCTTTCGAACAAACGGACGGCGCTTTGAAGTTTATCCGGATTCATCATGACATATACGCGAGAAATAGCCGAACCGTCAGGAGTTAAAGCGAGGGAGTAAACGGCGAACGGTTTACCGTCGAACATCACCATAAAACTGTCGCGGCCGTTGACGAGTACCTTCTCGATAGCCCCATCCCGAAGATAGTTAGAAATGGAATAGGTCAGCAAAGCCTGGACGCGATGCCGGCCGATAATCGGGTTAATAGCAGCGTTTACTTTACCGCCGCCGTCCGTAAGCAAGATGGCGTCTTCGCTCAACAATTCAACAATAGCAGCGATATCGCCGGCGAGAAATGCCGCGCTGAACAATGCGCTAAGTGCCTGGAATTCAGGCTTTAATGGCGCAATCGGCACTCCGGCGTCGTTGTTCTCAGCGTCCAGCTTGCGTTTTCCGCGACTGAACAACTGCCGGCAATTAACCTCCGATTTACCGATCCATTCTCCGATTTCCTCGAAAGAGAAACCGAGTGTTTCCCGAAGTACAAAAACGGCCCGTTCCATCGGAGTCAGTCGCCGCATCACGACTAAATAGGCGTAGGCGATGTCGTCTTTAAGCTCGAACGCCTCCTCGGGATTGCCTTCCGCCGCAGTTACAATCGGCTCAGGCAGCCAAGGGCCGATGTAGGCGGTCTTTGCCCTTCGCGATGATTTGAGTTCGTTCAGGCAACGATTGGTAACAAGTTTACAAAGATACGCTTTTATATTCGTGATTTCACGAGTATTCTGTTGTTGTACTGCTACGAATACGTCCTGAACGACATCTTCGGCGTCCTGAGACAATCCGAGCATCCTGTAGGCTATAGAGAAAAGCAGCGGACGATATTGGTCATAAAGGGCATGGTAATCAGACATTTGTCCATTTCCAATCATTCAGGATTTAAAAGCTTTGTGTTTGAAGCGAATAGTACTGTATCGCTCACGACTGAGAATAACACGATTCAATACAGAATTCCCTATTTTACCTTGATTATATTAGAATCAAAACGCAGCCGATCATATTAACCAACTGCCTTAACACAATACCCGCTAAGTTACTATCCTCCCCGTTGTCGCTATCTTCGCCAGATCTTCGTCGGGCCGAAGATTGAAGTTGCGAATCGTTCGGCGTTTACGTAGTTGCTGAAATGCGTAGTGTGCTGGGAGCTGAGTTTGTTCGGGGGCTGGGTTTGTTCGGGTGTTAGCCTTACGCCAACACCTTATTGTTCGTGTTTGAGACCTTAACTCGAGGATAACGTTACGCCGTAACTCTATAGCCGCAACCCGGGGCTCCGAACGTGGAGAAACCAACCAATAACGACGCGTCATCACCTTATCCCCACGGGAGCCACTCATGAGAGCGATAATAAAGTGATGCCGTAACGTTACCCGGCCCCATCCGGCCAAAAACCAGCAACCAACTGCCTTCCTCTCATCGAAACGCGCCGACTGCATGAAAAGCGCAAAAAACCGACTGCAAACAAATGCAGTCGGTATCTTCCCCGCTAACTATCTCACTCTTTATCTTACGCTTGTCTTACTCTTATCCTATCCGTGACTTACTCTTCGACGTCAACGACCGGAGTCTGAGTCGGTGCCGGGTGCGCCTCGAGATACTCGACGGCGTTGTACACGAGCTCGGCAGCTTCCGCGCGGGTGATCTCGACTTTAGGGTTGAAGTTTCCTTGCGCGTCCAGGCTGGCGATCTTGAGCACAAGCGCGCGCTGGATCGTTCCGTTGTAGTCGATCGTCAGATCGTCCAGATCACCGAACTCGATCGGCTTGATGTTGATCATCGGCAACCTGCCGTGTTTCTCGGTAGCCAGAATCAGCTGGTGAGTGAATTCTTCCCGCGTCCATATTTTATCCGGATCCAGATCGGCCGGTAAGCCAATGTCGTTGTTAGCGGCGATAATCAACGCTTCTTCGTACCACGCGTTATCGTCGGCTTTCGGGAAATAATCGGTGGCTTGAGGCTCCTTAAAGAATCTAATCGTGTCTATGTTTAATCCGAGAGTGTTAACGATGAGTTGAATACCCTGCGCAGCTGTTATCTTTGCATCGGGTAAAAATCGATTGGCGCTAATACCGTTCACGTATCCTTTTTGTTGTAGAGTGGCTATCTTATCTTTGGAAGCAATATTCCCAAGATCGCTGAATGTACCTGTTGCGGCAAAGCTTTGAGATGCGAATGTTAAAGTAAGTACGGTAGCGGCGGATACGGTAAATAGCTTCAATGATTTTTTCATTTGTTTCACCTCGTGATGTTTGTGTTGGTAAAATTTTGATTAGCCAACCACTTACAAAACGAGTTTTTATTTCAAAAGGTTGCAGTTGTAGAGGCATCGCTATTAAAAACGAATAGATTCTCTCTATCAACGGACCCACGATCATCGCTCTGCTCGATTTCGCAACTCCGCTTCCCCAAGCAACTGTTCCCGCGCGCTGATCAGCCATGGATGCACCAGCTTTAATCTTTTCCTCTGATCCCATACCTGGTTCAAGTAAATCAAGATGGCAGCGTCTAATTCAAGCCCGTCCGCTTTGGTTCTCATGACTTGCAAATAAGGATGTTCCCCCGATAGATTCCACGAAATCTTATCCGCTACGAAAAGAATTCTATCCAAGAGCGAGGCGTTAGGTTTGAAGGTGGTATGGCACTCTATAGCGAATAAAATTTTTTCGTCGTCGATTCCGAAAATCTCTCTTGCCATGGCCGTCGATAATTTCTGATGAACGATCCGTGAATACTTGCGCTCCTCGTCCAATATCGAAATGGAAAGCTCTTCTGCCGCTTCCAACATATTGGGGATGGGAATGACGTTGCTAATGTCGTGCAGCAATGCCGCCTGTTCGGCCGCTACAGGATCGACGCCATACAATTCCGCAAGCCGAGTAGCCTCGCCCGCTACCTGCAAAGTATGGCGTAAAGTATCTAAATCGTTATGTAGCTTGAAAAAGGCCGTGACATCGTTCATCGTATGATCCGTTGCAATAAACCCTTCCGCAAAGGGCAGCAAAACCGAATTCATCATGTCCGCCCGCCTCCTTCAAACCGTCCTATTCCATGCACCGAAAGACTTCGCGATAGAAGTTCCTTTATTCTCGGATTAAATTCCTCGGGCAATTGATCAAGCTCGAAAAACTTGACCTGGATTCCTTCGACTCCGTCCGCTTGTAGAATACCTCCCCTGATATCTCTCGTGAGGTAAGCGATAGTGACGGGATACAATTCATCGCCGTTATCTAATTTCAGATAATATTCTTCGCCCGAGAATACTCCGACTAATTGCATATCCCCGATCTGCAAGCCGGTTTCTTCTAGCACTTCTCTTCGCCCGGTATCTTCCGTCGTCTCCATCAGCTCCATTAATCCACCGGGAATAGCCCACTGTCCATTAATTTTCTGCTGCAGCAACAACTCATTTTCTTCATTGAAAACCAAAACGGCCACCCCGACAAGAATAAGCGGCGAATGGCCCACCTTTGCCCTCAAATCCTCGATGTACCCCACCGAACTACCTCCTCAACGTTTCTACCCGCGCGCTTCACCCACATTATGTAATGGAACGTGTAGAAGTTAAAGAGAAAGCTTCTTCGCTGTTTTTTCGTATTTTCCGGCTCCGGCACCTGCTAGAATTCTCGCTCGAACTTCTTCTCGAACCATTCTCTGATCGCTTTTTCCAACTGCTCATTCGGCTTGTAATAGCTATCGTTGATGCTGGTCGGCGTGAATCGCAGCTTCTTCTCTTCGCCCTGAAACAATCCGATCCCGAACAAATAACCGACTACGCCTTCTTGATCTTCCTCGGGAATCCATTCCATATCCTGTATTTCCGCTAACAAATCCTGAATCTCCTTGCGTTCCGTTATGGCTTTTCTTTCGCCGGAAGAACCGTCCACTAGTTCGATCTTATCCGCATCCATAATGCTGCCGGGGTAGACTTGAGCCAGAGTCGTAGGTTGTATAGAGGTTTCGGATTCAGCTTTGCAGCCTACTAAGAGCAACAAAGCAATCATAATGAGAACCATACTTCTACTACGAATGCTCATGAACATCTCCCCGCATCCCCGCCAGCTCAGAAATATCGGACGGTCGATCATTCGAATCCCCCTTATTCCCACACCCGCTCCAATTTGTCCGAGTAGAACAGAATCGCTTTCTTATAGGACTGAATGTCCGTATCCCGGCTCGTTTCCGCTAGTTGCTTCAACAGGATTTCCATCGCGCGGCCATGCTCCTTCAGGTTATATAGAACCATGGCATAGAAAACCTGGAACTCTCTTCGTTCGGGGAACTCCGCAATGGCCTGTTCGAGAACGGCTTTGGACCGTTCATACCACCCGAGAGTCCGGAAGGTGCTCCCGAGACCTAACAGCGCACCTTGTCGTTCCCCGCCCGATATGCCTAATTCCAATGCTTTCTCGTAAAAAGGTACGGCTTCCCTCTCCAGTTCCATCACGTCGTGGACCCATGCGCATTGATACCACACGGACGGATCTTCAGGCATCTTGATCGACAGCTCCAGCAATAACGCTCTGGCCTCTTCCCACCGACCCGTTTCTCTAAGCTGTACGGCTCTTGATAATTCATTCAATGGAATCATTCCTTTTGTTCGCTCTCTGTCATTCTCATGTTCTTCAAGGGAATTGGGAATAATTGTTGCGAGGTGATCACATGATGTTGAAAATCCTATCCGTATTCCTTGTCTTGCTTACGCTGCCTCTAGGAACCAGAACCCATTCCGAAGAGCTGCCGCCCATGGTCTCGATCTTCAGCGTCAAACAGGAGAAGGTCGTTAAAGTAACTCCGCTGACTTCGACAATGAATCAATCCATACTGGACGCGCTTCAGTCCTCTCCGACCCCTTACGGCGGATTCTCCGTGGATCCCAAAGCCGGACTGATCGTACATGTACCGTACTCGTCGCCGATTGCGGTAACGAATCCGATCTATTCCGATGTAATCAAAGAAGTATATCTCTTCCTCGAGCCCGGTCAAAGCCTAAGAGCGTTACTCTTCTACAGCTCTTCGCATAAGAATGCGGTCGTTGACCTGAAGTACGATATGGAACGTTTTATCCGGAGTAATGACTTAGGCGAGCTATGGTCTGACCGCTCCGTCACTAACGGTAGACCTTAGTCTTCGATATGATGAAGCAATGACTTTATCTGAGCGGTATGATGACGATTGTGCCAGACGAACCTTTGAAGAGCCGTATCCAGCGTTATGGTACCAAGTACTTGCGTTCTCAGTTTTCTATGGAAGTCGTCCTCGTTAAGACCGTTAAGCAGAATCGAAAAACGGCTATGGAGGATTTCAAGTAAGGAGAGCGAGTTGTCGATCGGAACATCCTTGTAATCGCTCAGCTCTGCCCACAAATCTTGACGATAAGAGCTCCCCATCGGTTCATCCTCGGTTAATGCCCTTTTAAATCTGAAATACGCATTCATATCGTTGTCCGCCATGTGATGGACGATCTGCGCGGCTGACCAACCGCCTTCACGATAGGGAATATGAAGACGCTCCGGCCCGAGTTCCTCCACCGCGTCTCTAAGTGTCCTGATAATTTCGGGAATCTGCTGAATGAAATGCTCCCGATCTTCATCGCTAAAAGGCACAACCGGCTCGAACGAACCGATGGGAAAACGTAGGGTATCCACTCGACGACTTCCTCCATTCGCTGGATTATTTTCCGCCTTAATACTGTTTTCGTTGCTGCGTAAATTGTTTGAGCCATTCCTTTAATCCATCCGTGCTCACGTAAGTTTCATTCTGGAACCGGATCATGGGAAACATTATCCCGCCGTAAGAAGTGGTTGCTTCCTCGGTAGAAATAATCGTTCTGACCTGCATTTCCGATAGATTCAAGTATTCCGCCGTCTCTTCGATAGTCATCAGAGGCTTGTAAGTAGCCTGAGCCGACTCCTGCGATTCTTCCATTGCCGCTTCTTTGACCGATGGGTCTTCGCGATGATTACTAATAATGAGGCTTCCCGCAATGAGCGATATCCCTATGATTGCCGAGCAAATGATATGGGTGATGTTTAACGGTTTCAATACTAATGTCCTCCAGCCGGCTCAATTCCGGTTAATACCGGTTTTCCCCATTTTCTTTGGTTGTACTGAATGAAATATTCGCTCTCGACTTTTATCAATTTATTCACGATTTTAGATCTAATGGTTTTTGTTTCTCCATTGAGATTTTGTATTACGATTTCATCCGGCCTTATTTCCTTTACGACAGCTATTTCCCCGCTTAGCGCCGTCTGCGAGCTCCATACGATCCCAATGAAGATAATTAAAGTCGTCGTAAATACGATAAGAAACTTTTTCAACTTCATATAGCACCTCGCGTTCGCGTGTCGTGGATGATTATAATCCCGGCGCGGAATCCCTTATTGAAAACTCGACATGTTATCGGAAATTCTTTTCACCCATTCGGTGTCCATATACTTCTCGTCGATGTCGTTCAAAGCGCTTAGAAACTCTTTAGCCGACGCCATTATTTCTTGACGGAATTCATCCTCTATGACTTCGGCATTGTTAATCTGTCCCTGCTCGGCATCGCTAATGGGCTCGGTCAGAATCGACCTGCTCCCGCTCTTCTTCAGGGATATGATCTGATCGATAACTAGAATCCCCCGACGCTGACGTTGAATCTGAAGCCACGAATTATATGAAGTAATGTCATTGATTAGAATAATGGGATACGCTTTGAGTAACACGCACACCTCGGTTAATTGATCGAACCAGGTCGACAATAGATCATTGCCTTCGGCTGCTATAGGTTCTTTCGGACAAAACCCATAGGTTTGTTCCCCGAATTGAAGCTCCAAGAAACCGTAGACTTCTTCTTCCAGATTCAAATTCTTCGTAGAAAATTGATCTGCCGAAATATGAAAATTCAGCTTAAACATTGCGGACAAACACCTCCAGATGTCTTTAGGGCTTGCTTTGATTGCATGCTACTAGATGTCTCAATCTATATAAAAAATGATTTCTATATATCTCATTTATTTTCCAATATAAAGGAGTGACAGACAAGTAGATATACTTACAATAGATTCTCTATCCCATAGATCAATTCCTCTTAGAGGATCTTTATTAAATCATCTCTTATGCGTAGATCGGATTGAGGATTAACCTGAATTACGCTTATTGAAAGAATCGTATTTGCGGATAATCACTGGTTTTCTAAAGTTAAACACTGTTTTTTCTATGTTGACGTCCCTAGCGAAAACCTATAATGGGAACTAATCTCCTCGATTGTAGGTGGAAAATTCGGAAAAGGAGGAAAACGGCTTCCCATTATATGTAACCGGTTACAATCGACTTGTCATCTATGCTTCGAGCTTTAAGGGAGGTAATTCGCGTAACGGCTTTTCTATGCTGCGGGTATTCAAATACAAGGATGGGTAGGTGTTCGCTATGGCTTCAAGGGAACTTCCCTTCGTCAAAAAGATACTGACAACGCTTCTAGGAGCTTCGTTGATTTTCTCGAGCATGACAGGCATCGTAGCGGCTAGCGTACAGACCAATCAATCGACGATTAAGAACGGCTATCAGCTGGAGTATCTGGATCGCGGACTCGTCGCCGCCAAGGTAACTAACGGCGTATTCTTGAGCTGGCGGTTGTTAGGCAACGAGGTGACCGGATATTCCGACGAGGGCCTGACGGGAGCGAACTTCAACGTCTACCGGGACGGCGAGAAGATCGCCACGGTCACGGACAGCACCAACTATCTGGATGCGGCCGGTACGGTAACGAGCGAGTATTCCGTCGTCTCCGTCGTAAACGACGTAGAGAAGGAAACCAGCGATACGGTAACGCCTTGGGCCAACAATTACCTTGATATTCCGCTTAAAGTTCCCGCGCCAGGGCAGACGCCCAAAGGCGAAGCCTATACTTACTCGGCGAACGACACGAGCGTCGGCGATGTGGACGGCGACGGTCAATACGAGCTTTTCGTCAAATGGGATCCTTCGAACTCGAAGGACGTCTCGCAGAAGGGCTATACCGGAAATGAATTCATCGATTGTTATACGCTTGAAGGCAAGCTGCTCTATAGAATTGACCTCGGCGTCAATATTAGAGCCGGCTCCCATTACACCCAATTCAGCGTCTATGATTTCGATGGCGACGGCAAAGCGGAAGTTATGTTTAAGACCGCGCCCGGCACGAAAGTGATTAAGTACGACGAGGCGGGTAATGTCGCTTCCGAACGGTATATTACGATGCTGCCGGAGGATATCGCTGCCGGTTATAGCAATACGGACGACTATCGTTATAGCGCCGACGACTATTACGACCATCTTGTCCGGATGTTCCAAGACTATCAGAACCATCCGGAGGTTGTAGCGGGTCATTGGCCGGCAACGCTTGAAGAAGCTTTCCGTCCGTTAGAGGCCCTCTTCACCGGCAGTCAGGCGATCCCTCCTATGCCGGTTCATCAATATCCGTTGTCGCTAGCAGATGCTCAGACTCTAGCAGACTACTATATCGACGTTCTCGCTCCCAAACGGAGCGCCAACAACCAATTACGCACGTTCGAAGGCTTCATCCTCTCGGGACCTGAATATCTATCCATATTCAACGGCGAGACCGGCGATGAAATGGAAACGATTCGTTACAAAGTCGGACGTACCGACGACGGCCTCATGTGGGGAGACTATGCGTTGGGCAGAGTCGAGCCGGGCAATCGCGTAGACCGGTACATGAGCGGCATTGCTTTCCTCGACGGCAAGAAGCCATACTCCCTAGTCGTTAGAGGAGTATATACCCGAGTGACGATGGTTGCTTACAGCTGGAATGGAGAGCATCTGGAGGAATATTGGACCGTAGACAGCGGTTGGGTTCCGATGACCAATCCCTTCTTCGACAATCCGCATGGCCGACTGGGAACGAATCCCGGATATGAAGGATTGACGACTCAGGGCGGACACTCCATGACCGCCGCGGATGTCGATTCCGATGGCAAGCAAGAGATCATCTATGCCGCATCGACGATAGATGATGACGGTACCGTTATGTACAATTCGGCAGGCGTTATGCCGGTAGGAAGCGAGGCGCCAGGCCAGACGCGCAGGATCGGACATGGCGATATGCTGCACGTCGCGGATATCGATCCGGATCGTCCGGGACTTGAGATCTTCATGGTGCATGAGGGCGCCGCAAGCGTACCTTACGGCTATACCTTGCGCGATGCATTGACCGGCGAAATCATATATGGCGCTTACACCGGCAGAGACACCGGCCGCGGCATGGTCGGCGATATTAATCCGAACGTCAGAGGATTGGAAACGTGGGCGGTTTCCTTGCTGAGCGCGACCGGCGCCCCGGTAAGCGGCGGTATGCCCGGAACGAACATGAGCATTAAATGGAACGCGGATATGACGACGCAGATCGTTGACGGCTCAGGTAACTCTACCCCTACGATCCAGCAGCGTTATCCGACCGTTTCCACGGTCTTGACGGCAACGGGCACGAGAACGAACAACTCTACTAAAGGCAACCCTAATCTCGTTGCGGATATTTTCGGAGACTGGAGAGAAGAACTCATCGTCCGAACGGCCGATAGCTCCGCTCTTCGGATCTTCGAGAGCACAAGCGTGACGGATCATAAGCTTCATACGCTGATGCACGATGCCCAATACAGAGCGCAAGTTGCCGGACAGCAAACCGTATATAACCAAGCGGATTACACGAGCTACTATTTCGCGGGCGATACGGACTTCTCTAAGGTGAAGGTGCTAGACTTCTGGACACCGCTCGTAAACGAAGTAACTAGCGGCGGTATTCTGAGCGGCGTAGACGCCGTAACATCCGGACAGCCGTTCGATATTACCTACGGCTTGCAAAACATCGCAAACGAAGTGATCGCGCAGGACATCACCGTTTCCTACGATGCGGATACGTTGGAATTCATCGCTCCTCCTACTTCGCTGGATGAACAGAAGATCGTTATCGCGAATTACGACGATAAGCCCGGCTCCGTTCGAATATTGCTTGTACATCTCGGCGACAAACAAACGGAGCCGAACGGCAACTTAATCAAGCTTAGCTTCAAAGCCAAGCAAACGGCTGAATCGGGCATCACCAGCATTGCTATCGACAAGCTAGTCAACGCGAACGGTTTAGGCGAGGAATCGTCAATAAGCGGATCCTCTCATGAGGTTCAAATCGATGTGATCGATAAGTCGGTTCTGACCGATCTCATCGCAGAGGCACACGATGTGCACGACGATGCCGTCGAAGGCAGCATGGGCGGACAATATCCTGTAGGCTCCAAAGCAACCTTGCAAACGGCGATCGACGATGCGAAACAAATTGCCGATGATGCAACGTCGACGCAAACGCAGATCGAGCAAGCGGCGAGCGAATTGAGCGCAGCTCTGCAAGCCTTCAAAGCACTGGTTATCGTCTCCGTTCCGGGAGATTACAACAACGATTCTAATGTTAGCGTCGGCGACTTGGCTATTATGGTTAAGGCCTACGGCGGAACATCCTCGGATGCTAACTGGAACCAAATCAAGCACCTGGATATGAATAAGGACGGCGTTATCGACATCGCCGACCTTGTCGCCATTGCGCTGCTTATTTTCAACAAGTAATGAAGTAATGATATTGAAATAAGTCCGGTAAAGAGGGAGAAGCTGCTTCTCCCTCTTTACTACCTATGGAAAGGACTGCTGATTAATGAATTTGAGATGGATTAATTTCAGCTTGATCGTTCTGCTGGGCCTCTCCCTGTTTCCTATTACCGCTCTTGGAGCGAGCACGCCTTCTTTTACGATCGTCGTCAACAAATCGACTGCTGGAGTCGGCGAAGAAGTGTCGGTCACCGTTAGAGGAGATCAAATTCAAGACTTGTACGGATACGAAATCCATCTGACTTACGATCCTAAACACGTTCGGTTCAAGAGTGCCTCCGCTCTCTGGCCGGGCTTCTCCGTCCCGGATTCGGACGACGATGGGGAGGTTGTTTTCGCGCATACGAAACTCGGTCAAACCAAAGGGGAAAACGGATCCCTCGATATAGCCAAATTCTCGTTCATAGCCAAAGACTCCGGAGACGCCGCAATTACCTTGACTAGGGTGAAGCTCGTCGACTCGAAGATTCAGTCCGTCGTAGAAACATCGCCATCCAAGGCAGCGTTACAAATCACTCCTGCGTTGCCTCCGACTTTTACCGATATCAATGGCCATTGGGCAAGGTTGGCGATTGAGGAGGCAACTCGCATCGGTTTTGTTTCCGGCTACCCGGACCGCACCTTCCGTCCGAACGCTAAGATCAACAGGGCGGAATTCGCCGCCATGCTGGCTCGTGGCGTTAAGTTGACTGCTGCGGGAGAATCGCGGCTGGATTATGCCGATAGCGATCAAATTCCTAAATGGGCCGCACCTTACGTTGCGAACGCAACCGCTGCCGGCGCCATCGTCGGTTATTCGGATCGTACTTTCCGTTGGAGCAACAACATTACGCGGGCAGAGATGACGGTCATGATCATTCGTGCCTCTAGCCTTGAGTTGTCCCAAGGTACGCCGTCCGGCTTTGCCGATGATGGCAAGATCCCGGTATGGGCCTATGATGAAGTTTCTACCGCTAAAGCTACCGGCCTGATTCAAGGGAAAAGCAATAATCTGTTCGACTCCTTCGGCACTGCTTCGCGTGCGGAGGCCGTAACGATGATCTTAAATTTGCTACACCAATCGGAAAAGTAACGGTTCGTCGTCTAATCGCGTGAATAAACGAAGCGCCAAGCGGCTAGTTGGATCACTTCAACTTAGCCGCTTGGCGCTATTTTTGCCAAACAGGTAAATATACTTGTACCTCTTCTTTCCATGTCACTTCCGGTTGCAATGGTTTTTCATAAATTTCAATGAATAAAGCGTCCGGCCATATCGGCTTATATCCATTCCCCTCTATCCAACTACTTATATAAGAATAGATACTTGCCATTTGGTCTATCGTCCCTGAAGAAGTTGCGTATTGTCCGTTGATTCTAATGAGCTCCGCCTCGTTTGATAGATTAGTCTGCTCCTTGGTCACCATGTTACCAATATAGAAATAACCTATCTTATGATCTTCACCCTTGCATGGCTCGTATAGAATAACAGTAGTTTCTAATTGATTATGCGTAGTACCCTTCTTTTGCATTACTTCCCTTAGACTTCGAGGAATCAAATCAGCATACTCTGAAAATAGTCCGGAGAATTTATACCCAACAAACGAGAAATCAAGCTTGGTTAATTTACCTTTCATTCCTACACCTCAAATTTATTTAGTCTCTTTCCATTCTCCGCAACGAAATTGCATTATCTCCTAACTTCTTCTCATTCCACTCTTCACGAAGAATTCCCATCCGAATCGAATCATAATATATACCATCATGTAAACGGCACTTTCGAATTTGACCTTCTAATTTCATTCCCAGTTTTTCAGCTACCTTCATCATTCTTACATTCCCAGACCAAGTTGTTAAACCTATTCTTACTAGTGAAAACTCAATAAACAAATATTGAATCCACAATCGCAATGATTCCGTTCCAAATCCTCCATTCCAGTAATCAGGCTTATATATTACTATACCAATCTCTAACCAGTTTGAAGGCTTATGTTCCCAATAGTAGCTTACAATTCCGATAATTTCATTATTTGACTGAATTATCATCCGTGTTCTTGGTTCAATAGTATCTTCGATTCTTTCACGCATTCCTTCCTGGAATTCCTCAAAGCTAATAGGCTTCAATGGAAAATATGGAGCATCCCAATTCTTCCATTCTGGCTTTTCTTCACCGTAAGTCAATTGATACAGTTCAAGGAAATCATCTAATTGAATATCACGCAGTTGAACTTTATTACCAATCAAATTTGTCTGATCATTTAGCAAAATTATATTCACCTCAAATCGATTAATTGAAATTCTGCTCTATCTTTATCAGTTCTTATACTGTTGAGATTAGTTCTTCATTTTTCACTTGAACGATGCATTCCTTAAATAAGCGCTCTCTGCCGCCGTTTCTCTCGTACCAGTCATTAATTATCTTCAAGTGTTCACTATCGCTTCTAACATTCCGTTCGACTTCTTCATATTTTTCATGACTATCATATTCCCATATTGCGAATACTTCAGTTGTTGTCTCTGTATATGGAGACATCCATCTCCCTATTAAACGAGCTCCGTGTTTCAATTGATTCGGTAAATTTGTTTCTCTGAAATGCTTATTAAAAGTATCAACAAATTCATTGTTGACAATGTAATACTTTCTTCTATAAAACATAACTTCAACCTCCAATTTATTGAATTGTTATTGACCTTGTTGAAATAATATAAGAGTGATTTGATACACTTATAATTTCTTCTCTTCCATTTTCAATGAAAATTTCTAACGGAAAGATTTCAACTTTTTTGTTCGATCCCAACCAGTTTCGATTTAAGGATGAAAGTATTAATAAACCTTCTTCATTTCCAATGGGTGTGAACATTGAGTTCCCAGAAATATAAATTTGTTCTTTGTATTGTTCCGTTAAATATCCCGACAGGATTATCACATCCTGTGCCGGCATTCCAATTTCGCTTATGTTTAAGAGGTCTTCATATGAGAATTCATGACTTAATATACTTTTGATGTTGTGTCGTGCAATAAATTCTACAATGTTACCGATGGAGTCATAAAAATATATAGAATGAGAATTCCATGATTTTGAAAAATCGACTTCTTCCTCGTTAATTAAATTAATTTTTATTCCTTTAGCCTTTAACCAACTGATGGCTAAGTCTATTTTGCTTTCCGTAATATTGATTGCAAAATGGTAATATGGATTAGTAACTTCTTCGCTTAGTTCAAACACTAATTTTGATGCGCCAATTTGAAAAGAAACTTTAGCTGTAGATTGTTCAATGATTGGAAGCTCAAGAATTCTGTTATAAAAATCTATTACCTTATCCAAGTTGTTCGAGAGTAACTTAATTTCTTGAATCTTCATATTTATGCTTAATATTATTGGCTTCGTTCTTTTACATAACGTTCCTTGTATTCACGGCGCCCTACCACCTACAAAGGGATCGCTCTTCCAGTCTTTATTGCAAACGCATAATCTTCTCGTCCGTTTTCTTCAGCTATTGAACTGGCTTTATCCCAATCATAATGAATCATTATATGTTCAATTATCCAATTTTTTTCTTGTGTCTTATACGCAATAACATAAACCGCATAAGGTGAATTGGATTCCATCACATGTGGAAATGGCAGTTCATCCTTATAAGCTGGCAAACCTACACTCCCTGAATTAACAATAAACTTACCATTCGGTAAATAAATCATTCTGAACACATGACTGTGACCACAAAATATATAATTCTGAGGTACTTCTTCAAGTTCCATTGATAGTTGATCTGGGTTCTTATAACTAACACTAAATTCATTAACCTCTTCTAGTAAGTACTGGTCATTTATTAATGGAGTTCCATGACAAAACAAAAGGTCTTCAAATACCCAAGTGTCTTTAAACGATCTAATCCATTCCTTGATTACATCATCTAGCATTGGTTTTACAAATCTAAAGGTAGCAGAATTGCTTTCATCATTTAGAAGAATTTGATCACAATTGCCCATAATATTAATAATATTTTTGTTGTCCATTAATTGTTTAGCTGTACCTAGTGGATCAATCGGACCGAACAAACTATCTCCTAAATTAACAATTAATTGAATGTCTCGGGCTGAAATATCTTTTAATACTGCCTCTAATGCCACACTATTACTATGAATATCTGAAATAATTGCGATTCTCTCATGCATAAATTTTCTCCCTACTATGTTTTTCACGGCCATATCTTCTAACGATCCTTGTATTCACGACGTCCCACCACCTTAAGGCTACGAAGGAGCCGGCCGCGAAGTGGTGCGGGTGTGTCCGGCTGAATCTGCTTCCCTGCTGCTGAAATGCATCTTCGAATTCACTTCTAGCTTCTACCGGACCGCGGGCGAATGACCGATGATGCGTGACTATGGTGTTATCCTAAGTGATTGTATTCATTGAAATTCTACCAACTCATTCTTCAATTAATATCTCATATGGTTGTGATTTCAAAGAATATTCCTGCCGTTCTCCGTTGCTTTGATCAATTAGGAAAGAGGCATTTCCAATTAATTCATACCTTCCGGGTTTGTCTATTTTAATAATTCGTTTTTCATTTGGTTTCCATTCTTCATTAGGATTATAAGTTTCTTTTGACTTGAACTTATGGCTTAATCCTACATCGTCCACCACAAGGTATTCATACAACGGTTTATCATTTTTATCATAGGCCTGAACAGTCACTAATGGGTTCGAATGTTTAATCAAAAAAGTTTTATTGGACTTATTGATTAGTTCAGTAATGATTTCAATTTCTTCATTAACTTTTGCAGTCTTGTTAACTGTGCGGACCTTAACTACAAAATCATCATTTGTTGGTAACTTATCAGAGTTACAGGCTACAAGAATTGACAGTAAAATAAAACTAAATATCCATCTGTACATTACTGCCCTTCCTTTCATTAGTTACAATCATTTCGGATTACGTTCTTGTATTCACGACGCCCCACCATCTTAAAGGAGCGCAGCGACTGGCCGCGATGCGGTTAGGTGGTGCGGGTGTGTTCGGATGAATCTACTTCCTTGCTACTGCCCAATGTCCTCCCCGAATCTGCATCTAACCTCAGCCGGACCGAGGGGCGAATGGCCCGATGCGTGAATATGGTGTTTATACGAAGTCCTTGTCCTCTTGAAATACTTAACTTGTTGTTGCTTGTTTATCACTTGTTCCATCCGGTCTTATTTCATAATTCCAGACCTCATTGTTATCTCCTTTATAAAAATATGAAAACATAAAAGCTTTATTTTCTAATTCGTTAATGTATAGTTGGTATTTAATTTTACCGCTCTTTATGTCTTCGAATGCGACTCTTTGAAGATCAGGCTTGTAAGTATAATTATTTGTCACCCTATCAAAAATCCACACGAAGGATCCATCTCCGAATTCTCGAAATGCCTCCTTTCCAAATACAATTGAAATTTCAGAGTCTGTCATCCCAATTACTGCATGCTGTTTTAAGAATTCTCTCGTAATATTAGGATTTATATCCTTATTATTATTTGAGCATCCAATAATAAATAATTGAAGTGACATTACAAGAAATAAGATAGTTCTCTTCCTCATACGTTACCCGCTCTCAATTTCCTTAGACCTACAAGGACTTCGTAACGACGTCCCTCCACCTTAAGCCCGGAGGGCGGCCGCGACGCGGTTAGGTGGAGGGATGTGTCCGGCTGATTCCGCTTCCTTGCTACTGAAAATTCATCCCCGAATTCACTTCTAACTTCTGCCGGACTGAGGGCCGAATGGCCCGAAGCGTGAATATGGTGTATCTGATGGGGACGACTTCTCGAACTAATCTCAATTTGCCTTTAAACTGATATTCCATTCGGGTTGGTATTTCTTAATTAGCATTTCTTCAAGTTCCATAATTTGTATTTCTTCAGCAAGCTCTAAAATAAAAAATTTAACCTTCTCTTTAGTTTCAGTTACAAGATAATTCAAATGGCAATTTGTTGATTGTCCGTCAATAAAGCAGTTCTTTGGATGAATTTTTCCGTATCCCTGATTAATGCGCTTTCCGAAAGAATCACGGCATCTGCCAATATATTTAATTTTATTATCAATACAATATATATAGATACCTTTGCTGTCCTGCGCAGCTCTATCCGTAATTCGGAAGGTTGAATAAATCTTATCTCCGTTCTTATTCAAAAACTCTCTATAAAACAAATCCCCCTCTTCTTTCATTCGAGCCAGAAAGGCGCCTAGACTATTATCGAGGGAATTTGAGTATTTATTTTCAACAATGCCTTTGAATCTATTGTACCTATGATGTTTGATTGTTTCTCTGAGTGTTTTGTTATTTTTACTTGAAAATACATTAGTGTAGGTAGTATCAGTAAATTCAATCGAGATTTCACGAAAAAAGTACTCCTGGTTATTTATCATCAGCTTCACCGATTAAACCTCCAAAATAATATCATTTCGTCCCTTTTAGATAACGTTCTTATAGTCACGACGCCCCTCCACCTTAAGGTTCCGAAGGAACAGGCCGCGATGCGGTTAGGTGATGCGGGTGTGTCCGGCTGAATGTGCTTCCTTGCTGCTGAAATGCCTCTTCGAATCTACTTCTAACTCCTGCCGAAGCGTGAATATGGTGTATCTGATGCCGACCTCTTCTTGATACTGCTTACATAATCATTATTTCATGTTTTCTTCTTATTAAAGAATTTCCACAAGCCAAATCGAATTAAGAAATAAATACAAAGTATTATTAGGTAACTTGAGATATATTCCGACCAGCTTAAAGGTTTTATCCAACCTATTCTGACTTCATGTGTAAGTTCTTCAGTTACTATATATACATCTTGAATCTTGGGTTGATAAGTTTTTGTTGTAAAGTATCCTTTAGTTACAAAGAATAATATGACTGAAATTAATATACACAATGAAACTACCAACGATTCGATAAGTATTTTTAGTTCCTTCTTCATCGGTAACTCCTTCATAACTTTTTTTAACAGTTAGGTCGGTTTCAGATAACGTTACTTGTATTCACGACGTCCAACTCCCTTAAGCCGGAAGGGCGGCCGCGATACGGTTAGGTGGTGCGGGTGTGTCCGGCTGAATGTGCTTCGTTGCTGCTGAAATGCCTCTTCGAATCTACTTCTAACTCCTGCCGGACCGAGGGCCGAATGGCCCAATGTGTGAATATGATGTTAGAGGATGTCGGGACCTTCGAAGGAATACCTGCAGTATTTATTCATTATGGTTATTACTTCTTCTTTCATATTGTTCTTTAAATTCCCTATCAGCATTTTTAATTTTCCCCATTTCTTTAATGAGAATTTTCCATAACGACATTATTAAGCCAACAATTATAAAAATAATTCCAAAAACAAATGTCATTTGCGTTATATTCCAAATTCCCTTTGGTGTTATATTTCTTAAAGTTTGAATATCCCCTGCACTTTGACTTAAAGATGAATATATGATGATTTTTTCTAATCCGCTCAAACTTACTAAGAAAATTCCAATTATTAAAAACACTATTCCAAATGTTCTCAAATTCATTCCTCCAAATAATAAATGAGTGAGGAGTACAATAATGATTTATTAGCAGTTACCCCAATTTCCTCTAACGTTCTTGTATTCACGACGCCCCACCACCTTAAGATCCCAACGGGACCGGCCGCGATGCGGTTAGGTGGTGCGGGTGTGTCCGGCTGATTCCGCTTCCCTGCTACTGAAATGCCTCTTCGAATCCTCTTCTAATTTCTGCCGGACCGAGGGCCGAATGGCCCGAAGCGTGAATATGGTGTTAGACGAAGTTCATTACAACAGGTGAAAATACTTAAGAATTTCTTGATATTGTTTTTTCATTTTTAATTGTTGTATTACAAACGCTCTAAATTTCCCAGCGCTATCCAATGCATAAGATGCTTCTTCAAAAGAAGGTAGGTATCCAGCATGAACAATTCTATTCCTAAGAAGATATGTATTTGAATACCACTTACCTATTGGAATTGAAATGTCTTCAATGTTCCAATTTCCACCAATTCTAGGATGAAGTTCTTTCTTAATCATACTCATGAAAGACAATTCTTCTATTCTTGTCTGTATCTCTTGATCTGATTTCCCTTCACCTACCAATATATTTACATATAACGCATTTAAAAAAGTTTCAACAAAGCTCTGACAAAATACTATTGCTTCTTTATAGAAGCCATAATTAAAGTTGTGTCTCGATGATAAAAGTAATTCTTCAGATAATATAAAGGGATTTGATTCTGTAAATATTATGCTTGCATGTCTTATAACTTCATATTGCTGTTCATCATTTAGTTTTTCTTTTTTATGTTTGACATTTAAGTTTGTGAGAAAAAGCATTACTTTCGTGTTATCCCAATCATTTACTGGAATAATTCTTGCAAGACTAGTGAATTCAAACATTTCACGACTTACTTGATGAACATGAATATCTTTTTTGTAGAGTTGGTATGCTGAGATAATCCAATTCAAACTATCTACCAGTACATCAAAGATCTCACTTAGGTATTCAATATCTTTAACTAGTGGATTTTCATTTGCATTTGCAGATACATAAGTCATTTCAACTCTTGTTTTACAAATTTCTACTGCTAATGGTGTTGTTGAAACAACACCAGGATGGATATGATCCGTCACAAGAACTTCCGAAAAATGTAATGTGCAACCATCTCCATTCTCAAGTACAAATGTATTGCATAATCCATTCTTAAAAGGAAGTTCAAATGGAAGTAATACTGGAAATTGAATAAGGTATTGGGGAACAATACCTCTATCAACATACACTGGCAGAAAATCAGTAGAATACGAATTTCTATTTAACGAAAAACTATTATCAAGGTCTGTTGAATTCATCTCTTCCATAATTGAACCCCCAAATGAATTTCCTCTAACGTTCATGTATTCGCGACGCCCCACCACCTTAAGGTTCCGAAGGAACCGGCCGCGATGCGGTTAGGTGGTGCGGGTGTGTCCGGCTGAATCTGCTTCCCTGCTACTGAAATGCCTCTTCGAATTCTCATCGGACTTCTGCCGGACCGAGGGCCGAATGGCCCGAAGCGTGAATATGGTGTTATCAGAAGGTCTCGACTTCTTCGAATTATCTTAATGGATATTTAAGTCTTATCTGATCGTTTATTAACCCTTCTTTGAATAAGTAGCTATGGTCTGCTCCTACAATACATAGAATTCTTTTGTCTGGATTTGATTTTATTGCGTTCCTTGCCCTTTGAATCATTATTTGATTTCTTACTACCCATCGAAAATTTTGTGCTTCAGGATTTAATTGATATAACCATTCATATTTTTGTTTAGTTACTTCATCAAATTCTTTCGAGTTAAATGGAATACTGCCAAATGAATGAGTTTTCATTTGTCTTGAAAACCATTCATCATCCATTGATTCTAATTCTTTTCGTTTTTCTTCTGAAAACTTATCAAAAGGATTGAAATCATTCCACACATCTAATTCAAACCAATCGATCGGAATGAATTCTATATTCTTTTCTTCACAGAGCGGAAATATTAGCTCCCAGTATTCGCTAGCAGGTTCTCCCCAGTATCCTTTATCGTTCTTGTCTTTCTTATATCTATTCCAGCTTAGTGGATGTACCTCACCACAGATAATTTCTGGTTTGAATTCTTCAACAAGATCTCGATAAAGATCCAAAGAACAATTAAACTGATTTCTTAATGATTCATTATGAATTGTCCCTAAGACACCAACGATTGTCATAGATATCTCCTCTTTATGTATTGATCTCGAGACTTTCTGATAACAATCAATCCACGAACTTCACAAATATTCTCTCCCTTAATCTTCTACAACCCGACACCGAATCCCTGTATATGTAAATAATTATCGAAAATTTCCACAACGACAAAGAAGCCGCCGTCGAATGACGGCGAGCCCGAATTTACTCCCCTTCTTCAATCCTTAGTCCTTACTCCGTAATTGCTAATCCCCTCAACCCCAAAACCCAACCAAATACCGTCCAAGCCCTCCCCGCTCGAGATCCTCCACCGAAACAAAACGCAAAGAAGCGGAGTTGACGCGGTAATGGAGATGATCGTCACCGGGGCCGTCGTGGAACAGATGGCCGAGATGAGTGTTGCCCAAACGGCTGCGGATGGCGGTGCGGACTTGTCCTTTGCTGAGGTCGGCTTCCCGGCGGATTAAACCTTCGTCGAGAGGTTTCGTGAAGCTTGGCCAGCCGGTGCCCGAATCGAACTTGTCCGCCGAGCTGAAGAGCGGATCGCCGTTGACGATATCCACGTATATCCCCTCTCCAACGTGATTCCAGTATTCATTTTCGTACGCCGGCTCGGTCGCCTTATTTTGCGTAACCTCGTACTGCAATTCCGTCAACCGCTCCCGTAAGCCCCTCTTGTCCTTCTCGGTATTCCACTTACCCGCCAGATAGTCCAAGCGACCGGAGCCCTTCTCGTACCCTTTGTATTCGGCGAAATGGGTTTTGTAGTAGTGCTGATGGTACGTTTCCGCCGGATAGAACGGACCCGCGTCTACGATCTCCGTGACGATGGGGCCTTTGAATCGGCCGCTTGCTTTTAGCGTCAGCTTCGAGGCTTCCGCCTGCTCCCTCTGCTCTTCGTCATGAACGAAGATCGCCGTCCGATAAGAGTACCCGCGATCGTGGAACTGACCGCCCTTGTCCGTCGGATCTATCTGCTGCCAATACAGCTCTAACAAGCGTTCATACGGAAAAAGCTCCGGCTCATACGTAATCTGAACGGCTTCCGCATGTCCCGTCGTCTCGGTGCATACCTCTTCGTATGTCGGATTTTCCGTATGACCGCCCGTATAGCCAGAGATGACCGATACGATGCCCGGCAACTCGTCGAACGGCTTTACCATGCACCAGAAACATCCCCCCGCGAAAGTCGCAAGCTTCTTATCGTTGTTGCTTACTGCCATGCTGCCTATCTCCCTCCATCGAATGAAAGCGACTCCTCGATCACCGCCACATGTACATGCGACCGAAGAAGCTCTTGATCAGCTCCGAGACATGCCGGCTCTGTTCCTCCAACACGAAATGTCCCCCGCACAGAAAACAAGTTTCGCTATGCGTTAATTCTTTGCCGAAGGCAAGAGCGCCTTCCAACGTGAAAATAAAATCGTTTTTCCCCCAAGCGATTAAGGTAGGAGGCTGACACGTCCGCAAATATTGCTGCCAGAGCGGATATTGCTCCACGTTCGTCCTATAATCGTAACCTAATTCGAGCTGGATTTGGCTATTTCCGGGACGATCCAGGAAAAATTGGTCCATCGAATAACCGTCCGGGCTAATCAAGTAGGGGTGACATACCCCAGTCAGGTATTGCTTTTTCGTAAAATCAAAGGTTACGAGCTCGGCAAAAGCCTTCTCGGTTGCCGGGTTTCGGTTAGCCCACAGCGCTTTGAACAGATCGAAGGGTTTGCCTAACCCTTCCTCGTTAGCTACCGCATTCTGAATAACAAATCCGAGTATCCGCTCCGGGTGCCGAATCGCCAGCCTGAATCCGATCGGCCCGCCATAATCGTGCATATATAGAATGTAGCGGGGAATACAGAGCTTCTCTAAGAGCTTCTCGATCACAAGAGAGATATTCTCGAAGGTGTACGAGAATTCTTTGGTCGAAGGCATGCTACTGTTTCCGTAGCCGGGATAATCGGGAGCGATGACGTGGAATCGGTCGGCCAGCAGCGGAATCAAGTCCCTGAACATGTGGGATGAGCTCGGAAACCCATGAAGCAAAATAATAGCCGGATGGTTGGGATTGCCCGCTTCTCTGAAAAAAATGTCCAACCCGTCGATATTCGCTTTTTTATACAGTATAACCATTTTCAGTTCCCCTTCCGAATCGCGCTTAACCCGCAATTACTAAGTATGAGAAGGAGACGCCATTCATTCCTCAACTTCAACCGTCCAGACTCGAATCCATTCTACGGATAAAGGCTACTCACCAACAACCTCACCAATTCGCAAGCTTTCGATCTCGAAAGAATCCGCCGTTAGGGCCATCATTATCCAGAGTCGCCAACCAGACTGCCGTATCCGCTCCTTCAAAAACGGTTACGGTAGGAGGCACTCCCTCTTCGTCCGTTTTAGAAACAGGTGCAGTTTCTCTTCCCATATCCGTCCTTACTCTGCCGGGGCAAGCAGCATTAACTTTGATGCCCAACTCAGCTACCTCTTGCGCTACTAAGCAGGTCATGGCATTGAGCATCGTTTTAGAGATGCGATACGCGGAAGTCGATCCTTTAAGACCTAAGACACCCTGCAAAACCTCGAAAGCTCCTAAACCCGATGAAAGATTGACGATGCGCCCATAACGATTTTCTTTCATCAAAGGAACAATCTCTTGAATCATGCGTAATGTCCCGAAATAGTTAGTCTCAAATGTCTCTTTCATCACCGATTCTTTCACGTTCAGTACGGAAACTCCCTGATCGCGTAAAATCCCAGCATTATTTACCAGCACATCCAGACGACCGTATTGTTGTTTGATTTCCTCCGCCGTCTGTCTGACGCTGTCGGTATCATCCACATCGAGAACTTGTAGTTCGACCGAAAGTCCTTCTAGACGCATTTCTTCCGCTGTATATCGCCCTTTATCTGCATCCCGACTACCGATTAATACATGTAAACCTTTCAATGCCAGCTGATATGCGATTTCCCGTCCTATACCGCGATTAGCTCCCGTGACTAATGCAATTCGAGGGACTTCTTGATTCATTTTATTGTTCAATGGGTCCGTCTCCCTTACTTAAAATCTTTCTCCAACTGGATAGATTTTCTTCCAAATGAGATTCGGCTTTTCTTAAGTTGTCGATTTGTTCTTTGATTTCAGCAAGCTTTCTTTCACCAACTTTTATGGCACTCGGTATGCATTCTCTTTGAATCTCCTGACTATTCGTACAATGAAAGAATCTGGTTATCTCTTTAACGGTGAGACCCAGACTGAAATACAATTGAATAATTTTGACTTGTTCGATATGGAAATCATCGTACTCCCGATAACCGTTTTCCAGTCTAGCAGGCTTGAATAGTTCTTTTTCTTCATAATAACGAAGAGAACGAAGACTTACCCCGGTCTTACGGGACAATTCGCTGATATGAATCGACAGCCTCCCCTTCCGTATCTGATAACCAACATTCTAAACCATCACATCATGTTAAGGTCAAGCCCGGATCCATCAAGGAAGTTTTATATCCCCACTAAAAAAATGAGGCAGCCTCGGACTCGAAATAAGTCCTAGACTACCGCAGGGGATCCACCCAGTAAATCAGGCACTCATTAGCTGCCTACTATATCAAAGCTTTCTTCTTTCCCGTTATTGCTGATCTGTATTGTCCCATACTCATCGGCACTACCTAGTCTGTAAATTCGTGTGGCTTCTAACCTCTTATCTTGGTAATCATTCGTGCTTCGTTCTTCCATATTTATTGTTAAGATTTGATCCTGTATTTGTGCTTTAATCGATTGAAGAAATGTTGCTTCTTCTCCTTGTCGCACACTAGAATGTTTAACGACCAGATATTGCGTTTTTCCGGCTGACGAATACAGATATAACCCGTTTTCATTCTCAAGATTACTTATGAAGAGTTTCACTTCGTTATTAAGTTCTTGTATTTTCACTTCTTTAATTACAGGGGACGCATGACTACATCCAACTAAACCAACAGCAACTAATATAAAAGAGAAAATAAAATTTCTTACCCTCTGCATTGGCTTAGCTCCAATTTCCTTATGGTAACGTTTTTAATTCTTTAATTTAATCTTCAAGCTGTCATCAGATAAAACAAAAAGGATTGAGAGGTCGTTTATCAATTTGATTTGCACAAAATTATCATTGGTTGATTTTTTCTCAATGCCGTTCACATGGATTTTCCGGCATTTATCCAATATTTACAGGTTCCCTTTTTCATTTCAGTTAAGATTCCTTTGTTTGATTCTATGATTTTTCGTGACGCAGTATTATTCTCGTTACAAGTCAGAAGCGGGTAAACCCCCGTATTATGGACAGCGCACCTCTTATTCGATTGTGCACTTAGTATTCCTATGATTTTCACCGTTTTACGCCGAATTAGACTTT
>NZ_QRDY01000006.1 GCF_003386205.1 Cohnella lupini | reverse complement strand
CGGTATAAGTTATCTATATTATATCATATTAACGCGGTGTCGTATTAAACTATTCGAACATAATAAAAGCTGTCGCGACTTTCTCGACAGCCTGAGCCCATCATGATGGGCTAAAAGTTATGTTAGCTATTAGTAGCAATTAGATCCACCGGCAGCAAGTATAATGACCAATAGAATGAAAAGAACAAGTACGAATGCGGCAGCTTGCGCTCCACCGCCACCATAAACAGCACTCACAGAAATCACCACCGTTTTATTATTGTGATCTGTTTATCACACTGTCAGAGTATGTAAGGATAAATATAACGTCAGTACATTCGCACAGACTATTCAATAAATCCGCATCTGCCCTGTATGAAGAACCGAGGTCTTTTTTTACCCGCAAGATACCCACTATAAGCGAAGAATTACACTGGGTTTGTTTAGATTACATTGTACTAAATTAGACAAATAAAACACCGTAAATCCAGTTAAATCAACGTATACTAGAGGGTGTCGATTGATACTAGACATTACAACCGCTACAATGGGAATATCGGATTACGGGTGGTGAGAAGGTACATATGGGGCGTTATCGCAAAGCCGTACAATACATCATATTGGCCGTCGTACTTCTCGTTGGAGGATATGCGATCGGCAATTCTCTGTTTACGAAGAGTACCGTGCTGGCCAAAGGGGACGAGCCGCCTAGCTTCCGTCTCGCCGACTTGGACAATGCGGTCCATGAATGGAAGGACTACGAGGGCAAGCCATTGATCTTGAATTTCTGGGGAACATTCTGTCCGCCGTGCAGGAACGAAATGCCGGCCTTGCAAAAGCAATACGAGAAGTGGAAGGACCAAGGCTTAGAGCTAGTAGGCATTAATCTTAGCGAAGACAGGCTGACCGTCGAAAGCTTCATCCGGCAGGTCGGAGTCGATTTTCCCATCCTGCTCGATAAGGATAAGAAAATAGAGAAGCTATACGGGCTTAAGCAATATCCGACAACCTTCTTCATCTCTGCGGACGGCAAGATCCAAGAGGTTGTCATAGGCGGCTTGTTATCGGAAGAAGAGATCGAAACGCGCGTTCAGAGGCTAATGCAGTCTTGATCGCGAAGTCAAGGAGGCCTTGCAGTTGTTTCAGAATACCAAATGCGAATGCGGACACCAGAATCCCGTGGGCACGGTGTTATGCGAGTCGTGCGGCAAACCTCTGGTAGAAGATTTGCTTGTTGACGATAATACCCCGCTAGAAATGAGATACGACGGTGTGGCTCGCAGATCCCAAAAAGCGAATCCTCATATCGTCGATCGAATATGGAATTTCTTCTCTTCCGTTAAAATTGCGGTTTATCTTATCGCGTTAACATTGCTGGGCGCATCGCTGGGCACGATTTTCCAACAGGAAAGCACGTTGATCAACATGACCGAGAACTCGGAGTTCGCGGCGTACTATAAGGAACGATACGGAACGCTAGGCGTTATCTATCACGCTCTCGGTTTGTCCCGTACTTACGAATCCTGGTGGTTTATCCTGTTGCTCGTCATGATCGGAACCTCTCTTGTCGTATGCAGTCTCGATCGGGTTCTTCCGCTTTACCGGGCGCTCTCGAAGCAGCAAATACGCAAGCATCTCCAGTTCATTAACAGGCAGCAAGTCGTTTACGCGGAAACCTTGCATGGCGATCAAGAGCAATGGCTGCAGCAATTCGGCCAACAGCTTAAGCGTAAGCGTTATCGGGTATGGAAGGAAGACGGTGCGCTGCTTGCCGAGAAAAATAGATTCAGCCGCTGGGGTCCTTATATCAACCATATCGGACTTATCCTCTTTCTTCTTGCGGTATTGGCCCGGGGCATCCCGGCATGGCACATGGACCAATACCTTGCTCTCTACGAAGGAGAAACGAGGCAAATCCCCGACACGAATTATTACGTGAAGAACGACAAGTTCATCGTGGAGTACTACAATGAAGACGAGCTGGCCGAAAACCAGAAAGGCACCAAAGTCGTCAAGCTTTACGAGACGAAAGCCCGCCTGTACGAATGCACGGAAGCATGCGACGATCCGATCAAGGCCCCCGTCCTGACCGAGGTCGAGCAGCATGACATACGCGTGAACAGCGCTCTGTCCCACAAGGGTTTGAAATTGTACCAAAACAGCTTTCAAGAACGCGTTAGGTTCATATCGGTCACTCCTTCGCTGATGGACGCGACAAGCGGTAAAGCGCTTGGCTCCTTCGATCTTCTGATGGACGATCCCAAAGAGAAGTACGAGGTCGGAGATTACGTGCTTACGCTCAATGATTACTACCCCGATTTCACCTTGGACGAGCAGAGTCGTCCGATGACGAAGACGCGCGATCCGAATAATCCCGCTTTCGTTTTCCGGGTCGAAGGACCGGGTCTCGCCTCCAAAGGCGAAATCTATATCTATTTCCCGATGCCAAGCGAGACGAGCAAGTATTACGAGAAAATCCTTAACGATAGCTTCAAGCAAAGAGGCGACAATACGGGAAAATTAGCCATTCGGGTGGAAAACCCGATCGTTGATGGTAAAATGAACAATATCAAGTATTCCGAGTATACGACTTATTTGAATATACGGGTCGATAGGGCGATGCCTTACATTTGGGTTGGTGCCGCGATCTCCATGATCGGTCTTATTATGGGCTTCTATTGGCAACACAGGCGGATATGGCTACGGATAGACGGAGACAAGCTATCCCTCGGCGGACATACGAATAAGAACAGCTTCGGTCTAAGGGCCGACGTGACATGGGCTTTGGGAAGAACGGGCATCGAGGTATCTCCCAAATCGCTTGATAACAGGAGGAATTTACGTTGACTTGGTGGCTGGATTTCAGTAGCGACGCATTTATAACCGCTTTTTATTTGTATTGCGCTTCTTTTATTAGCTTCGCTATCGCCGTGGCCGGAAAGCGGTGGAGCAATAGGAAGCCGGAAGATCACACGAACCGTTGGGGGAAAATAGGATTCGGTTTAGCCGTGGTCGGTTGGCTTGCCCATCTTACCTTCTTCTTTACCCGGTGGTATGGCGGCGGTCATATTCCTACAAGCAATATGTACGAGTTTATGACTTTCCTCGGCATGGCTATCATGCTGGCGTTTATCGTCGTTCATCTGATTTACCGGAACATGATTCTCGGAGCGTTCACGCTGCCGTTGGTCATTATTATTATCGCGTACGCGTCCGTATTTCCATCCGAAGTGCAGCCGCTCATCCCTGCTTTGAACAACGTTTGGCTGAAAATTCACGTTACGACGGCAGCAACGGGCGAAGCGTTCTTCGCAGTCGGGTTCGCCGCCGCTCTTATGCAGTTGATTCGGGTGGTCGATTTTACGCGTACGGACAAAGCGGGTAAGCGTTCGCAGTTTTGGACGGAATTCTCGCTATTCGTCATTATCGTGCTGATCGGATTCCTTGTCGCCGTTTTCGCTTTCCGCGGAGCAGGCTACGAGTCGAACTTTAGCCAGGAAACGGTTACGATCGACGATAACGGCGTCGCGAACTCCGAAGTCAAGGAAGTGAAGTACAGCTTACCTCCGATCGTGGCTCCGTATAATAGCGATACGATTTCCTTTCAATCCTTCATCGGAATGAAGGAACCGCTGTTCGAATCCCCTTCATGGTTAAACGGGGTGAACGCCGGTCGCAAGCTGAACACGGTCATTTGGTCCATCATCGCTGGAATCGTGCTTTACGGGTTGCTCCGGCTGATCGCCCGCAAGCCTCTTGCGGCGGTGATTCATCCGCACCTATCCGATATTGATCCGGAGGACCTGGAAGAAATCAGCTATCGGGCCATCGCGATCGGATTCCCGATCTTCACGTTAGGAGCGCTCATTTTCGCCATGATATGGGCACAGATCGCTTGGTCCAGATTCTGGGGTTGGGATCCGAAGGAAGTATGGGCTCTCGTTACGTTCTTGTTCTACAGCGTTTATCTGCATCTAAGACTCTCTCGCGGCTGGCAAGGAACCCGGTCGGCTTGGCTTGCGGTTATCGGCTTCCTGGTCGTCATGTTCACTTTGATCGGGGTCAACCTCGTTATCGCCGGATTGCATTCGTACGCAGGAGTATAATAGGCTCATAAAGGTTATCGTCGAGAGGAGCGCAATCGCATGAATACAGGAAATCGGATATTGGTGGTGGACGACGAAGAACGAATACGTCGCTTGCTGAGAATGTACTTGGAGAAGGAAGGGTACGTCATAGACGAGGCCGAAGACGGGGAGTCCGCTCTTCGTAAAGCCCAGGAAGAGGAGTTCGACCTCATCGTGCTCGATCTGATGTTGCCCGGGATCGACGGGATCGAAGTGTGTGCACGGCTTCGCCAGCAGAAAGCGACTCCCGTGCTCATGCTGACGGCCAAGGGCGAGGAAGTCAATCGCGTCCAAGGCTTCGAAGTAGGCGCCGACGATTACGTGGTCAAGCCGTTCAGTCCGAGGGAAGTGATTTTCCGGATCAAGGCGATATTGCGACGCTCTTCGGCAACCGCATTTCTATCCAAGGAATTGAACACGAGCAACAACATCGTATTCCCGCATCTTATCATCGAGCACGACGCCCACCGGGTGACCGCGAGCGGTCAAGAAGTTAACTTGACGCCCAAGGAGTACGAGCTATTGCATTATTTGGCGAGCACGCCGGATAAAGTATTCTCGCGGGAAGAGCTGCTTAAAGACGTATGGAACTACGACTTTTTCGGGGATTTGCGTACGGTGGATACCCACGTGAAAAGACTCCGCGAGAAACTGAATCGCGTTTCCTCGGAGGCGGCCTCGATGATCACGACGGTGTGGGGCGTCGGATACAAGCTAGAGGCGGCGAAGTAAAATGGCCATATGGAGATCGATCGTCGGCAAAATGTGGCTGACGATCATAGGTTTAGTCGCGGTCGTCATAACGACCTTAGGCTTTTTCCTGCTGGAATACATCGATCTGACCTTCTCTAGTCCGGCGCAAATCAAGCATTTATTCATTTACTCCGGAGTGATCGGATTTCTATTGACGACCTTCTTTGCGTTCTTCCTGCTGACGAAGATTACTCAGCCGTTGCGCGAGATGAAGGACGCCGCGAACCGAGTGGCGCAAGGAGATTATACGACGAGGGTGGCCATTCGGTCCTCCGACGAGATCGGCGAGCTAGCCAATACGTTTAACCAAATGGCTTCCGAGCTTCATACGCTGATCAAGGATCTTCAACACGAGAGGGATCATCTCAGCAGCGTACTGCGAAGCATGACCGATTCCGTTATTTCCTTCGATGCCGAAGGAGAAGTCATCCTGACCAATCCCCAAGGACAATATTTACTGGAGGATTGGAGCTCTGTAGATTGGTCCGACGAGGATGCTCCCGTACGTAACGCGCACGTTCCAGGCCCGCTTCGGGAGACTTTCCGGAATGTCGTCGACAGCGGGAAGGAGCTCACCGTTAAGGTTCATGTCAAGAGCGGCGTATGGTCCGTGGTTATGACTCCGCTTGCATCGATCGATTCCGTAAGGGGAGCGGTCGCCGTGCTTCGCGACGTTACGGAGGAATTCCGCGTCGATAAGATGCGCAAGGATTTCGTCGCGAACGTATCGCATGAAATTCGCACTCCCTTGTCGATGGTCCAAGGCTATAGCGAGGCGCTGTTGGACGATATCGCGGCAACGCCGGAGGAGCGCAGGGAGCTTGTCCAGGTTATTCACGACGAATCGCTTAGAATGGGTAGACTCGTCAAGGATTTGCTTGACCTTGCGAGAATGGAAGCCGGCTATCTGGAGATGAATTTCCAACCGCTGGACGTGAACGGATTGTTATCCCGCGTCTACCGTAAATTCACCGCTCTAGCGAAGGATCGCCAGGTCGTTCTATCGAAATCGGATGAACAATCGTCCCTGCAGTTGGAAGCGGCGGACGGCGACCGCTTGGAACAAGTATTGACGAATTTAATGGACAATGCGCTGCGCCACACGGCTCCCGGAGCCGAGATCGCGCTTCGCGCTTCAAGAATTCATGAACTCAAAGGGGATTGGATCGAGCTGCAGGTCATCGACCAAGGTCAGGGCATTCCCCGCGAGGACCTACCGTATATTTTCGAACGGTTCTATAAGGCGGACAAAGCCCGCAAGAGGGAGTCGAGCGGCGGCGGGACAGGTCTTGGACTTGCTATCGTCAAGAACCTGGTTCTTGCCCACGGGGGAACCATAAACGCCATCAGCGCACCCGGCGAGGGGACCACGTTCACGATTAAGATTCCCGTATCCGCAAGGTCGCGGGATAATCCACATCGCTGAGAAGAGGTAGAGGCATGAAGTTACGGGTACCTTGGCCTTTATTTCAACGAGCGAAAGCGGCGTCCAAGCAACGGTTGTCGAAGGAAGCGCGCGTCGCTTTGCTCATTCACGGTTGTTTTCAATTCGGAGCGTCTATGTCCGGGCTGTTCTTGAATTTGTATTTGTGGCGTCTTACCGAGGATTTGGTTATTAACGGCATATTTAATATCATCGTATATGGAATGACTCCGATTGCTTTTGCCATAGGCGGATGGATCGCGAAGAAGAAAGACCGGATGGTCACGTATCGCCTAGGCATCGCGTTGATCACGGTTTTTTTTCTTGTCGTTATTTTCGCGCGGGAGAACGTCGTCGCTTATTATCCTTGGTTCGCCGCTTTTAATGGCTTGGCACTGGGACTATACTGGACGGGTTATCTGGTACTCATGTACGACGTGACCGACGTGCAGAACCGATCTCGCTATTTAGGCGTCAACATGATCGTCTTTAACTCGGCTGGCCTGGCGGGACCTGCGTTATCGGGGTTCTTGATCAGCTTGTTCGAAGGTCTGAGGGGTTACTTGCTTACATTCGGAGCGGCATCGATGTTATTCGGGATCGCCTCCTTCTTCAGCTTGCGCATTCGAAGAATAGACTCCCATCATCGCACCTATTACTTGAAATATTCGGGGCTTATGATGAAGAAGAACAAGCTATGGGTACTCGCGCTGCTAAGCTTCTCGGTGTTGGGATTGTTCCAGGGTTTAATGTTGTTTCTGCCGAATATTTTGATGTTTCAGACGGTGGGCAGGGAAGACCAGGTCGGATATTTGACCGTCGGATTCGCATTGTTGACGATCGTTACGGGATTTTTCATTTCCCGAAGAAAGCAGCAGTTGAATATCCGTCGCGATCTTCTGGTGGCTTCTCTATTCATTATAGGCGGTTCCGCGGTATTGTTCTTCGATATAAGGTTATGGACGGTAATTCTGTTCATGTCGATTTACTCCTTGATGGCTCCGCTCATAATCAACACTTTGACTTCCTATTACTATAGAATCATGGACGGATTGCCATTGAGAGGAATGTTCCGGATCGAGTCGGTCGTCGTGCGGGAATTTTTCCTGAATACGGGCCGCGTGGTATCCATTCTGCTGCAAGTCATTTTCGCGAGCGACGTCAATTCGCCGGCGCTTCCGGTCGTTTTGCTCGTAACTGCTCTTACGCAGCTTGGCATCGTTCTATTGGTTCGGAATCGGATTTAGGAGAGTTAGCATATCTCTAGGAGCTAGTCGTCTTAGTTAATAAAACAAGAGGTTGCGCAAAAGCTAATGCTTTTGTACAACCTCTTGTTTTAATTGCTCAATTTTCTCACTAGATGTCCTAGTACAAATGAACTTCCTTAGCGTTGTTAAGGTCGGGGAGCGCGGTAAGCTCGCCTAATACTTGCTTGGTTACGGCTTTATCCACTCCGAGCATCATGATGGCGGCGCCGCCTACGATTTTACGGCCCACCTGCATCGAAGCGATGTTGATCTCGTTCGTACCAAGCAACGTTCCTACTCGGCCGATAATACCAGGCTTATCGTGATGGGAGATAAGAAGGATATGGCCTTGCGGTTCAACGTCAACTGGGAACTTATCGACTTGGGTAATCCGAGGCCCGAAACCGTTCAACAACGTGCCTGCGACGAGACGCTCTTCTTTATCCGTCCGAAGGGTGACGCTAACTTGGTTAGTAAAGCCCTTGGAAGCGTGCGACTTCGTGACGACGATGTTGACTTCGCGATTTTTGGCGAGATGCATCGCGTTGACGACGTTGACTTGGTCGGATCCAAGATGGTGTGCAAGTACGCCTTCCACGATGTGGCGAGTAAGCGGCTGCGTATCCACTTCCGCAAGATCGCCGGCATAAGTTACCGCGATTTCTTTAACCGGACCTTCAGCGATCTGAGCCGCGAAGCTTCCCAGCTTCTTACCGAGCGAGAAGTAAGGTTCGAGCTTGGATAGAACTTCGGCGGCGACGGGAGGCATGTTAACCGCGTTCTTGAACGGCTCACCGCGCAAGATATGAAGTAACTGCTCCGACACGTCGATAGCTACGTTCTCTTGGGCTTCGATGGTTGAAGCGCCTAAGTGAGGAGTAACGATGATTTGCGGATGAGACAGGAAAGGGTGGTCGGCTGCAGGAGGCTCTTCTTCGAATACGTCGAAGGCTGCGCCGGCTACTTGTCCCGCGTTAATGGCTTCCACGAGCGCAAGCTCGTCGATAATGCCGCCGCGCGCGCAGTTAACGATGCGAACGCCTTTCTTGATTCGAGAAAATTGCTCTTTGCCGATCATATGGCGAGTTTCCGGAGTAAGCGGCGTATGAACGGTAATGAAGTCGGCTTCCGCAATGATATCTTCTACGGACGCTTTACGTACGCCCATTTTCTCCGCGCGTTCTTCCGTTAAGAATGGGTCATATCCAAGCACGTTCATTCCGAACGCTTTTGCGCGCGCGCCGACTTCGCTGCCGATGCGGCCCATGCCGAGAACGCCCAACGTTTTATTGCGGAGCTCTACGCCGACGAAGGATTTGCGATCCCATTCGCCGCCGACCGTTTTTAAGTAAGCTTGGGGGATATGGCGGGCAACGGCCATCATCATGGCGAAAGTATGCTCGCAGGTCGTGATCGTATTTCCGTCCGGGGCGTTAATGACGATAATGCCGCGTTTCGTAGCAGCGTCCAGGTCGATATTATCAACGCCTACGCCGGCTCTTCCGATCACTTTAAGCTGTTTGCCGGCTGTCATAATTCTTTCGGTTACCCGCGTTTGGCTTCTGACCAGGAGAGCGTCGTACTCGCCGATAATGGCGACTAGTTCATCCTCGCTTAACCCCGTTTTCTTGTCGATGGAAATGTCGGATGCTTCGACCAGGAGCGAAATGCCCAAATCGCTAATCGGATCCGATACTAATACTTTAAACATCGTGGAACCCTCCTTCGATATATAGAAAACACCCTCAACCGCCGCTACCGCATGAAGCGGACTAACGGTGCGTAGAGGGTGACTCCGCAAGGTCACTACTTTCTTGTATCGCTTACGCACGAAGCACCGGTTCCAATTGCTTTTCCTATTTTATAGCAACGGGATGGACAATTGCAATGGCGAATGTGCGACATTATAACGATTAATGGCCTATTTTGCTTCGGAATTACTTGTCCGGGAAGAAGAAAGGCAACTGAGGCAATTGCTGCCCTTCGTAGAAACGGGATTTCATCTCGATGAAGTCGCCGTTTCGCACGGCTTCCGTGCTGGTCAGCAGCTCCGCGATCGAGTTAAAGCTCTTCGCCTTCCGCTTGTCCGCTTGACCCGAGATAATGAATTGATCGATTCTCGCCGTTAGGTCGTGAGGAAGGAAGTCGGATAGCTGAGTTTGCTGGGACATGTAATCCGACGCCACCTTAATTTTCACGATCAATGGAAGAACCTTCCACTTGGCGATCGTCAGAACTTCCGGACTGACGTAATCTCCCGGAATGTCGGAATCGACCGATTCCGCCCATTTCAGCATGGAAGAATAATATTCCTGTTGCGCCCCGAGGGCGAACTTCATGCCTTCTTTATAGAAGGAATTACCGTTCAACTTGTCGATAACCATGTCCGCAGTGCCTTCGTTAGCCGTCTCCGCCAATGAACCGAAGCTTTCTTTGAACAATTTAAGGCTTTTCATGTAGCTTTCTTGCGATTCGATCAATTGGGGCGAGATCGGGGCAACATAAACGGCTTTAATTTCGTCAATTTTTCGTTGAGCGGTTTTCGCTAATTCTTTCATGGACGAAGCGCGATCCGAAGTTGGATCGGACAGCCACTTATTTTGGGCGGCTAGCCAATCTTTTTGAAATTCACGGTAGGACAAAAATACGGTATGATAGAAAGAAACCAAATCTTGCTGCTGGTAAGCGTTAGCCTGGACGGGGGCACTTACCTCTACGACTTCGTCGATCGCGTACTTGGCTTCGGTTCTGTCCGAGCCCACTTTGACGCCGTAAAAAAAAGCTCCTACCGCGATGACAAGCATGAGTAAGAAAGCTAGTGAAAACATGAGATCGGATCGGTTCAGACGCTTTTCCATCGGTTGCTCCTTTAAACGGTGTAGGTAGTTAGTAACTTATTGTCGGAAGGTTGGTTAGTAGTCCTAGTATAGAAAAAAACATGAAGATTGAACATACAAAAATTTGCATAATACGAGGGAAAATGAGAAAATTCGACATTCGTAACATTAAAATTCGCAAAGTGACCGTCGATCAGCTCAACGACAAGATGTTATTGATCAATTTATACATGACGCAGGCGCTTACCCTTATTATCGGTATCGCATGGGTTTTATTTCAGGGGAGAAACCCACTTGATTTTTTCGCTTGGCCGATGACAAGCCAATTTGCCTTATGGGGCGGGGGCTTAGCGCTTCTTGTTTTGGTTTTCGATTTAGGAATTTCGCGATTCGTTCCGGAGGAAGCGGCCGATGACGGCGGCGTTAACGAAAGAATTTTTAAAATCAGGGCAGTGTGGCACATCGCGGTTATTTCTTTGACCGTCGCGATCTGCGAGGAAATATTGTTTCGCGGAGCCATTCAATATGCAATAGGACCTTATTGGACCAGCATCATTTTCGCGGCGATTCACGTTCGTTATTTACGGCATTGGATACCGACCGGATTAGTTTTCGCGATTAGTTACGGTTTAGGTTGGATTATGATTCACACGGGAACGCTTTGGGCTCCGATATTGGCGCACTTCTTAGTTGATTTCATCATGGGCTGTATCATCCGTTTTCGGAGGGAAGAGAAATGAAAGAAGGCATTGATTCCACAGCTTCGTCTTCCGTGTGGAACAGGTACCGGGCGGCTAAGCAAACCGCCTTCGGGATACCGGAGGAGAGTGAGGCAGCGCAGACGCTTGAAGAGCTGGAGGCTGCTATAGCCGAAGCTGCGGCCAGCTCCGGGCTGCCGGAGATCGGTTTGCCTCCCCGCGCGGGGGTACATACCGTCAAGCGGAGGCAACTCTCCCGATGGTATTATTTAGCGCTCGTCCTGCTCTTCTCGGGGCTGGTCATCGGACTATTCTGGTGGGGGCGGGAACATCATAACGGGTAATCGCCTAAAAAAAAGCTGCTTCAGCGTCCTAATGGACTGGAGCAGCTTTTGTGCATGATTAGTTCATTTACCTGAGGATTGAATGTCGATGGCGTTCGGATCGACGAAAGTATATCCTTTTGCTTCCAATTGGCTAAGTAAGGCGTCAAGGCCTTTGGCCGTCCATGCTAACTCATGCATGAGAATGTTGCTGCCCGAATGCAACTGCTCCATGACGTTGTCGATAATGGCTTGGGGGCGCTTGTCCTCGTCGATCTTATTCATGTCCCAATCGAGGGACCCGTTTGACCAAGTCATAAACAATAATCCGTTATCCTTGGCAACCTGGTGAACGGCATCGTTAGCGGAAGCGAACGGAGGCCGGAAGAACACCGGCGTCTTACCGGTAACTTCTTTGACGATTTCTTGCACGCTTTCGATTTGCTCTTTGATTTTAGGAGCTTGTTCCTTCTTCAACTCGATATGGTCCCAGGAATGGTTACCGATGACTTGCTTGCGGTCGTCGATTGTTTTCAGAAGATCGGGATTCGCTTTGACCCGGTAACCGTTGACGAAGAAAATCGCCTTGGCATGGTGCTTGTCCAAGGTATCCAATATCGGATCGAGCGTTTTCGCGTCCTTAGGGCCGTCGTCGAACGTTAGGAGCACGACTTTGCTTTCCGTGCGTTCCTTATCGATGGGAACGATGAAATAATTTTTGTTCATCCTGTAGGTTTTCGTTACTTCGGCCGGTTCAGGCGATGGCGTCGGTTCCGCTTCTACCGGCGATGAACTGGGCGAAGGCGTAGGTTCGGCCGATGGGGTGGAGACGGCGGTTCCGCTCTCAGTCGCCGTCGAAACGGAAGCGTCCGGCGACTCTGTGCCGCTTTGGCTGCACGCGACAAGTCCAAGCAGTAATGCGGTTGAGCAGATGGCGACTAATAGTCGATTCATGATGTGTTTCCTCCGTTTATGTCATGAGCTCTCATTACTTCAGAATTGTATCATAATACCCCAATTTCCTGCATCCGACGCGCTTCCTTATTTTGATGGGGCATGTCTTAGGCGCACTCGGTCACAATAAAGACAATAAGGAGGTGGCAAATGAAAATCGGATCTTTCGTTATGGGTGGATTAGCAGGTGCTGCGGTTGTCATGATGATTCAGCGCAATCAAATGATGTCCGCGGTCGCAGCGGGCGTCGGTCATAATTTGAAGCAACGAATGAACGACGTGAAGGGCGATGCCATCGAAAAAGCGTTAAACATGAAGTTCGCGAGCAGCTTCAAGCGAGCGTCGGATGGCGAAAACAAGCATGAACGTTCATCGTCTTCGCGCGAGGGGGGATTAGATGAGGTTGAAAAACTTGTCGCACAGGATCCAGGAGTTAGCGATGAAATCAACTCGATCCTTGAGCAAAACGGTCAACAGAGAATTTAGGAAAAAGTTGTAAAAGAAAGTCGGCGCCGACCTCCCCGCACGGGGAAGGACGGTGCCGTTTTTTTGTTTTTCGAGGGTTTTCCCTAGTGCATTTCATTAGGAGAAGTGATAACATGTTCTCAAGAAAGTTTCATTCACGCATTATATGCTTAATCATAAGCTGTTATCACCCACAGAAGGAGGATCCTGTCATGAGGATGGAGCGGCTTAGCCAAGACAAAATTCGGATTTTCCTCACTTTCGATGATTTGACTGAGCGCGGGATCCAGAAGGAAGACATGTGGCGCGAAATTCCTAAAGTCCATGAGCTCTTCAGCGAAATGATGGATCAAGCCTACAACGAATTAGGATTCGATGCCTCAGGTCCGCTTGCGGTCGAAGTATTCGCCATGCCGGCACAGGGAATGGTAGTCATCGTCACGAGAGGTAAACTCGAGAGAGATGCGGATTCCGCGACAGAGGACGAAGAAGAAGTATACGAACTTGAAGTTACGCTTGAACAGAGCGAAGCCATCATATATCGATTCAGGGACATCGAGGACGCGATCGGCGCTTCCAAGACGTTGGTCGGTCACCTAACGGACGAAGGAAGAATGTACCGGTATCAGAATCAATGGATGCTTTGCTTCGATCCGGCAGGTCTGGAGACCTCGGAATATCATGCCTTGATCGCCGTGCTTGCGGAATACGGGGAAGCTTCGTCCATTACTCCGGCCGTGCTTGAGGAGTATGGGAAATTGATTATTTCAGCGAATGCGGTTAAAGTGCTAGCGGAGAACTTCGCGAATTAAGTTCCGCGTTAAAGATCGCCTTTTCTCTCGCCATCAAGGCGGGAGGGAAGGCGATCTTTTTATCATTGTCCGGATAGTCGCCGCACAAGTCTTGCGACAATTGCTAAAATAATCTCTTTTCACCAAATGTTCTTTTTTTCTGACTGACGATTTACTGTTATAATGGAGTAGTTGGAAGGGAGGGAACAGATGATGCTGCTCATATCGGTTTTGGCTGCCGCGATCGTGCCGGGAATTGCTTTGCTTGCCTATTTCTATTGGAAGGATCGCTATGACACCGAACCGGTATCGATCGTGCTTAAGATGTTCCTCACGGGAATGCTCATCGTTCTACCGATAATGATCGTGCAACGCAGCTTAACGTTATGGTGGGGCGATTCGCCGTTTACGTTCTCATTTATCATTTCGGCAGGCGTGGAAGAGTTTTTCAAGTGGTTCGTTTTGTACCACATTATCTATAATCACACCGAATTCGACGAGCCGTACGACGGAATCGTCTACGCGGTGGCGGTATCGCTCGGATTCGCTACGTTGGAGAACGTGCTTTACGCGTTTTTGCAGCCTATGACTTTCGGAGACCTCATGATGAGGGCGTTGCTGCCGGTTTCAGGTCATGCCTTGTTCGGCGTGTTCATGGGATATTCACTCGGAAAAGCCAAGTTCTCCGTTGGCAAGAGCATTAGAAATCATCTCTGGCTTGCGTTATTATTGCCGATTATCTGGCATGGCATCTACGACTTTCTGTTATTGACCGTTCCGTCGACTTGGATATGGCTAGTCGTTCCGTTTATGTTCTTCTTATGGTTTAGGGGGATGAGACAGGTGAACAACGCCAATGCCGTATCGCCCTTCCGGTTCTTGAAACGGGAGGAAGAGGTTAAATCCTAGACGATCCGTCCATACTGGGTGTGGGAATATCCGGTAGAGGGGGAAAACCTGTTGTCGCATCGGCACAAAGTGACGATACGCTGCAATCGTTGTAACGAGAAGTTCATTTTGCGCGGACGCAAGGATCGCGGACGAGTGGATACCGGGTTCAAGCAATGCCTTTGCAGTAACGCGGTAGATTTCGAGATCGAAGAGGAAGCTCTCATCTGAGAAGATGGGGCTTCCTCTTCTCTTATGCGCGATTCGCTTGAAGAAGCGCGCATAAAGTCGGAACCTTCTTCCCACAATAACGGCATACCGTTTGGGAATGAAAGGAGTCGGCTTTCCATGTACGCTCGTCTAAGTTCCATCATGTTCCCGCTCGTTACTCTGCTGTTCATCGGCTCTATCGTCTGGGGTTACCAGGAACACCAAGAGAAAAACTCCGTTCTAATTAAAGCGGAAAACCAATATCAACGCGCATTCCATGATCTTAGTCATCACATGGGCAATCTTCATGACCAGTTGGGGCAAACATTAGCGGTATCCGCCGCGTCCCAAGGCATGCAGCGCAAAGGCTTGGTCAACGTTTGGAGATTAACGAGCCAAGCGCAGAACGAGATCAATCAGTTGCCGTTAGCTATGCTCCCTTTCAATAAAGCGGAGGAGTTTCTGAGCCGCATCTCGAGCTTCGCTTATCGTACCTCCGTTCGGGATTTGACCAAGCAGCCTCTCACGCCGGAAGAACTGAAGACGATGAAGTCGTTGTACAAGACGGCCGAATCCGTCAACCAACAGCTCGGCAAAGTGCAAGATGCCGTAATCGCCGACCATCTGCGCTGGATGGACGTAGAAGTCGCGATGGCAAGCGAGAACAGCCCTCACGACAATACGATCATCGATGGCTTCAAGGCAATCGATAAGCAAATGGGCGCTTATCCCGAGAATGATTGGGGTCCTTCCGCGATGTCCGCGGATCGGAAACTGTCCGCTGCTTCCTTGAGCGGCAAAGAAATGACCGTCGATGAAATCAAGAAGAAGGCTGTCGAATTCCTTGGACGGCAATCAAGCGGTTCGGTCGTGAAGGTGAAAGAGGATGGAAGCAAAACCGATCTCCCGGCTTACTCCGTTTCCGTCAAAGGAAAGGGAGACGTAAGCATTCAGATGGACTACACCCGCAAAGGCGGGAATCTGCTATGGTTCATGAATCCTCGGGATGTTACGAGCCGTAAACTTGACTTCGACACGTCGCGCAATAAAGCTTCGCAATTTCTGATCCGGCATGGTTACAAGGATATGACTCCGATTACTTACGACGAATACGATCACGTAGCGGTTTTCACGTACGTTCATACGATTGAAGGCGTTAAGATATATCCGGACAAGCTGACGGTACGCGTTGCGCTTGATAATGGCGAGATCGTAGGTTTGCAGGCTTCGGATCACGTCTTCGCCCAATCGCAGAAATTGCTGACCGCGGGCAAACCGAAAGTAACTAAGGAAAAAGCCCAGGAAGGACTAAATCCGGAGTTCAGGGTCGAGGATTACTCCTTGTCGGTAATCGAGAACGATATGCGGCAGCCGGTTCTGTGCCATGAGTTCCTCGGGAAGATCAACGATCATCGTTACCGCATTTTCATGAGCGGGGAAACGGGGTTGGAAGAGAACATCGAGGAAATCCCCGATTCGGAGAAAGTAATCTATTAAGCAAGGATAATCCGGCGGCCGCGTTAACCCGCAAGTAAGGGGGGAGACGCGGCCGATTGCCATTCCCCAAACTTCTGGCCCCATGCTATAATGAAGCATACGAGACCGTTGCGGAGGGGTACTATTGCAGCCGAAAATCAATCAGACGATGTACATACAAACGGATACGGATTCCGAGCCGCTGACTTTGCGTTCCCGAATCGCGGACGTGGACAACCAGAGCATTTATATCGAGATTCCCCTAGACGAGAAAAGCCGCAAGTTATATCGCTCCCAAATGGGCGAGAAGTTTCAATTGTACTTTTTCACGGACGATGGAGTTAAACACTTATTCTCCAGCTCGGTGACCGGATTCCGCAAGGATACCGTGCCGCTGGTCGCCATTCGCAAGCCGGAGTCCGAAGAAATCACGAAGGACCAGCGTCGCAGCTTTCTCCGGGTCGAAGCAAATTTGGAAGTGGCCGTAAGGATCGGGGACAAATTGCGCTTCGTGGCCGTGACGGAAGACGTCGGAGGCGGAGGGGTGTCCTTCACCTGCGAGAGAAAATGGCCGATCGTTCCGAATGGCATTCTCACATGTTGGCTATTATTAATCTATAAAGGCGGAAGCATAGCGCATGCGCGATTCGAGGGGGAGGTCGTTCGGGTCCTTCCCGTCGAGCCCGATAGAAACCTGATCATGATGCGCTTCCAGGATATCGTGGATTCCGACCAACAGAAAATCATTCGGTTTTGCTTCGAGCGGCAGTTGGACAAGCGCAAGGATTAATGCGTTAAGCCCGACAGCTTAGCCGTATCGGCATGGAGGTTAATGATACCGTGAAAGAGAGTAGACGCGACCCTTATCGTACCGATTTCGCGACTTGGTCGGGCAGAATGGAGCGGTACATCGTAAGGGGGATTATATTGCTGGCGACGCTATTGATTTTATCGCAGCTTTTGTTACAGTCGCCCGCGGTAAGACGCTTGCTGACGACTACCGACGATTCGGAAGGCGTTCCGTTTCACTACGTCGCGCACTGACCCGTTTCGGTGCTTTTTTTGCATACATAAGTGCTGTGTGGTATAATTTTGTCATTCATCGCAGGCTTAGCCTGCCTTATTTTTTCTAGTGACATCTTGTCGTGGCGTGTAGGAGGCTTGTCGTACTTTCATGAGCGCAATTCAATCTAATCGCATTAATATCGCTATCGACGGGCCGGCCGGAGCGGGTAAAAGCACGGTAGCCCGAATGGTCGCAAGAGCTCTTCAATATGTTTACGTCGATACGGGCGCCATGTACAGGGCGGTCACGCTCAAGGTTCTCGAATCCGGATTGTCGACGGATGATAACGCAAGCGTCGGTCGGTTAGCTAACGAGCTTGATATCGTTTTGTTGCCCGGAGCCCACTCTCAAGAAGTTCACGTTAATGGGGTAGATGTCAGCTCCCGGCTGAGATCGTTGGAGATCAATCGTAACGTTTCATACGTTGCCCGATTGGAAAGCGTCCGCAATCGAATGGCTGAACTTCAACGGAGAATGGCACAGGTGAAAGGCGTCGTCATGGATGGCCGCGATATCGGGACGCACGTGTTGCCGAATGCCGAATTGAAAGTATTCCTGACCGCTTCTTCCAGGGAAAGGGCCACGCGCAGATACCGGGAAATAGGATCGGACGCGGATATTACTTTAGAGCAACTCGAGAAAGAGATTTCAGAGCGCGACCGGTTGGATCAAGAACGGGAAATAGCGCCCCTCCTTCAAGCTTCGGATGCTCGCCTAATCGATTCTACCGGTCGAACGGTGGACGAAGTGGTGGAAGAAATCGTACAATGGGGACTTGCGATAGCGAGAACCATTTCGGCGGAGGAGAAGTAGACTATGTTATACCGTTTTTGCAGGTTCATCCTTCGCAGCGCTTTTTTGCTTCTTTACCGATTGGAAGCAAGGGGGATTCGGAATATCCCGCTCGAGGGACCCGTCATCCTCTGCAGCAATCACAAAAGCTTACAAGATCCCATCACTTTAGGGGTATGGGTGCCCCGCAAAGTTCATTATATGGCTAAAGAAGAATTGTTCCGCATTCCGTTATTCGGCTCTTTGATCAGAGCCGTCGGCGCGTTTCCGGTCAAACGCGGAGGCGTGAGCAAGGAAGCGATTCGAACGGCGATTACGCTGCTGCAAGGCGGCAACGTGATGGGGATTTTTCCGGAAGGCACCCGCAACGAAGCGGTCGGGACGGGTAAACGAGGCGCCGTTACGATGGCGGTTCGTTCCAAAGCGGTCGTCGTTCCCGTGGCGCTTGTCGGACAGTATCGTCCGTTTCGCAAGATGCTCGCGGTGTATGGCGCACCTATCGATCTTGGACCATTCGTGGAGCAAGGCACGACCGAAGGCATGGAAGAAGCGACCGAGCTTATTATGTCGCGAATCCGCGAAATGGTAAAAACAGGTCAACCGGCATCGTAATCGATGCATGTTTCTGACGAGAAACCCTCATACTAAAGGTATTATTTGGTTCTCATCATTTCGGGTAAAAGAGATTTAAGCGCCGCTAGAAGCGGGTTTAAATAAAGTTGGGGTAGAACTGAGGAGGTAATTTTCATGTCTGAAGAAATCAACGTCCAGGAAACGGCTGCAGCCGAACCGGTAACTGAAACGGAAACGGTCAGCCAGGATGCACTGGAAAATCTCGTAACCTTGAAGAAAGGGGACACCGTGAAAGGTACGGTAGTCAAAATCGAGGATAACCAAGCGTACGTTAGCCTTGGATATAAATACGACGGTGTTATTCCGCTGCGCGAACTTTCCTCCGTTAATTTGGAGAATGCCGCCGAAGCCGTGCAAATAGGCCAGGAGGTCGAAGCGAAGATCGTAAGCATCAACGATGCCAAGGAATCGCTGGTCCTTTCCAAACGCCAAATCGACAGCCCGCGCGCATGGGATGAACTGCAAGCTAAGTTCGATAACGGCGAAGCGTTCGAAGTATCGATTACCGACGTCGTAAAAGGCGGTCTGGTAGCCGACGTTGGCGTGCGCGGATTCATTCCGGCATCCATGGTCGAGCGTCATTTCGTTGAAGATTTCAGCTCTTACAAAGGACGTACGTTAAAGGTTAAAGTAAAGGAAATCGACCGCGAGAACAATAAGGTCATTCTTTCCGCCAAAGACGTACTGGACGCCGAATACGAGAACCAAAAGCAACAAATCATGGGTACTTTGCAGCCTGGCCAAGTGTTGGAAGGCAAGATTCAACGCTTGACTCCATTTGGCGCATTCGTCGATATCGGCGGCATCGACGGACTCGTTCATGTATCAGAGATGGCTTGGCAGCACGTTGCCCATCCTGCTGACGTCGTAGCTGAAGGACAAAGCGTTAAGGTGAAGGTATTGAAAATCGATCCTTCCCTCGGCAAAATTTCCTTAAGCATCAAAGCGGCTCAACCAGGTCCATGGGATTCGGCTACTGGACAATTCAACATCGGCGATATCGTAACAGGCGTCGTGAAACGTCTCGTAAGCTTCGGAGCTTTCGTTGAAATCGCTCCTGGAGTAGAGGGTCTCGTTCACATCTCCCAAATCGCTCACCGTCACGTGGCGACGCCATTCGAGGTGCTGAAGGAAGGGCAAGAAGTTCAAGCCAAAGTGCTTGATTTCAACCCTGCGGAGAAACGCATTTCCCTTTCCATCAAGGAAACGGAAGAAGCGCCTGCACGTCCTGAACGCGAGCAACGCGAACCGCGCGCTCCGCGCGAACGCAGAGAAGAAACGAATCTTCCGCCAGCTGAAAGCATGAGCTTCAACCTGGGCGAGAAATTCGGCGACAAGCTTAGCAAATTCAAATAATGTTTAACGAACCCGCCGCATAGGCGGGTTTTTTTCATGTAAAGCGACTCATCTGAGTCGCTTTTTTTTTCAATTTATTCCTTTTGGTAGCTACTTTTGCAGGGTCGGCGAAGTCGGTTTTTTAATTGCGTTTTTCCAAACTTTTCTGTGCATACTACCGTATAGGAGGTGGGTAAATGCCACCGGTGTTTGGCGCCGTTTTTTTATGGCTATCGGCTACGATTCTTTGGTGGAGCGGCTGGAGAGAAGAGGCGACGGAGGATATCCCTCATTGGGCGGTAGGCGTCTTTCTATCCGGTTGGCCGTTGGCGCTATTGGTAAACGTTCGACTTACGCCTTCGTTCTCGATTAACGGCGCTTGGATTTGGATGTTGCTCGGTATTACGATCATGGCATGGCGAATTCCTTCCGTTCGAAGATGGACTTCGGTGTCCGGTGGGATATTGGTTGGGTCGGCTTACATATTGATCTATCGGTTGGCATATTACCCGTCCGGATTCAGCCATTTTTTGGCGCCATGGGGAGCGGCGATGCTTGTCGGCTGGCTGTCGGCGTTGCTGCTGCGCAACGTCTCGGAGCAAGTGCTTGCCGTTTCGTGCGGCTTGTATTTCAGCGCGCTCTTAACGGCTCTAACGCACGGCTCGACCGAACCGGACGCCCTTGTGCGCGCTTCGGAGTGGATGCAAGGCTGGTGGATAGCAGTGCTGTTCGCCAGGTTATGGTCCGTCACCGTAAGAAACGTATCGGATCAAACAAAGCGATGGTCGTTCAAGTTAGGCGGTAAAAGAGGAGGACAGCGTTCATGATGTTGGATTGGCTGCAATCGCATAAAGATTTGACGGGCGTCGTCATGGGAACCGCGTTCGGCATGATCGCGAGAATATTCATGCTAAGAAGCGACTATAGACAATATCCAGCCTATCCTCACGGCAAAATCATTCACCTTGCGTTAGGGCTAATAGCGGGGGCATTGGGGGCAGTCGCGGTTCCTGCCCTGTATAACAAGGATTATACGGCGATCACTTTCCTTGCACTGGCGGCGCAGCAATTCCGCGAGGTTCGAAATATGGAGAGGAGCACGTTAACCGCTATCGATAATCTTGAGCTTGTTCCCCGTGGAGCGGCATATATAGAGGGGATTGCCGTCGTATTCGAGGGGCGCAATTATTTGGCGATATTCACGGCGTTCCTGTCCAGCTTGTGCGTGATGCTGGTCGGCTGGTGGGCGGGATTGATTGCCGGCGGCGTATCGTTGTTCCTTGCGCACCAATTCATGCGCGGGAAGAAAATAACCCATATCGCGGATGTTGAGATGGTTCCTCTTAAGCTGGACGGACCGAATCTATTCGTGGGAGACATTTACCTAATGAACGTTGGCTTAGACGAGAACAGAGAGATTATCAGGGAACAAGGCTTAGGTTTCATTCTCACTCCAAAGAACGATGATGCTAAGGTTACGATTGCCAACATGGGACAAAGGCAAGCGATTCTACACGACATTTCTACCCGCTTGGGCGTATATAGGGACGACGGCGAACCTGCCTTGTTGCCGGTCGGGAAATTAGGCTTGAGAACGGGGAAGCTAGGACTTCTTGTTCTGCCTCGCGAGAAGGACGTTGATAAGGCTTACGCCGCCGTTTGTAACGTGCCGCTTCTCGAAGCGGCGGTTAGAATGCCGACGGAGGCGAACCGCAAGAGCACGGAGGCGAAGCATAGTGGCTAATATCGTTGGCGTAGTAACGACGAAGCAGGGGAGCGTAGCAGGAGGGGCGCCGATTTTCTACGTAGAGGACCGCGAACAGTTGCAAACCTTTGCCCACCTCCTCGAGAAAGTACTGGATTGCGCCGCTCACGAAGTGAATAAAGATCTGTTTATTATCGTAAATCGACATTGAAATAAATGAATTAACGGGATGTTACTACCGGAATGGTAATAACCGTTAGCCATTCCGTACGATTTTTGTTATGATAAAAGTTGTGGGTGTTTTTTATCTAGCCGTCACAAAGCGCGGCGAACCTGCTGGACATGTTGAGGAGTGGAAAATATGGCACGACCCGTAATCGCTATCGTCGGAAGACCGAATGTGGGCAAATCCACGATATTTAACCGGATAATCGGAGACCGGCTCGCTATCGTCGAAGATAAGCCGGGAATTACCCGCGACCGTATCTACGGTACGGGCGAATGGATTGGACGTTCTTTTAGCGTAATAGACACCGGAGGAATCGAACTCGAAGGGGAAGACAGCTTGCTCAGGTCCGTTCGAATGCAAGCGGAGCTAGCCATCGAAGAGGCCGACGTGATCATATTTATGGTGGACGCGAAAGCAGGCGTCACGAACGCGGACGAAGAAGTTGCCCAAATGCTGTTTAGATCCCAAAAGCCTATCGTGCTCGGGGTAAACAAAGTAGATAATTTGGGACGCATGGATGACATCTACGAATTCTATTCTCTTGGATTCGGAGAACCCGTTCCTATGTCCGGAGCTCACGGGCAAGGCGTTGGGGATCTGCTTGACGCCGCGGTGAACAAATTGCCGACTAAGGAAGAACAAGAATATAACGACGATATTATCAAGGTAGCTCTCATCGGGCGACCGAACGTAGGCAAATCTTCGCTTGTAAACGCCATTCTAGGCGAGGAAAGAGTCATCGTCAGCGATATCGCGGGAACGACGCGCGATGCGATCGATACCCCTTTCGAGAAGGATGGTCAGAAGTACGTCCTGATCGACACGGCGGGAATGCGCAAACGCGGCAAAGTCTATGAAACGACCGAGAAATACAGCGTGATGAGAGCAATGCAAGCGATAGAGCGCGCGGATGTCGTTCTTGTCGTCATTAACGGCCAAGAAGGCATTATCGAACAGGACAAGCATATCGCGGGATATGCGCACGAGAACGGCAAAGCCGCGATTTTCGTCGTCAATAAATGGGATGTCGTAGAGAAGCACGACAAAACGATGCAGCATTTCACGAACACGATTCGCGATCACTTCCTGTTCATGACTTACGCGCCGGTCGTCTTCTTGTCTGCGCTAACGAAGCATCGATTGTCTAAGCTGTTCCCGGTCGTTGACCGCGTGGCGGAACAGCATGCCTTACGCGTTCCTACGAACGTGTTGAACGACATTATTTCGGATGCTGTGGCGATTAATCCGCCTCCGACCGATAAGGGTCGCAGGCTGAGGATTAACTACGTGACGCAGGTTGCCGTTAAACCTCCGACGTTGCTTATTTTCGTTAACGACCCCGAATTGATGCATTTTTCTTATGAACGATATCTGGAGAACAAAATTCGCGCAGCCTTTGAGTTCGAAGGTACTCCGCTCAGATTGTTCACCCGTAAGAAATCAGATCAGGAATAGGAGAGACCGGCGTGTTGAACTCGATTATCTCGATCGTCGTCAGTTATTTATTGGGATCTATTTCCTTTAGTATTTTATTTGCCCGTTGGCTTCGCAAAATTGACATACGGGATCACGGAAGCGGCAATGCGGGAGCGACCAATACGCTGCGGGTACTGGGGAAAGGCCCGGCTATCGCGGTATTCCTTCTGGATATCGCAAAGGGCTCCGTTGCCGTTCTAATCGGATTGTGGCTTAGGGACGGTGGTCATTGGGTGCCAGTAGTATGCGGACTTGCTGCTATCGCCGGACATAATTGGCCGGTATTTTTCCGGTTCAAAGGCGGGAAAGGCATTGCGACTACCGTTGGAGCGTTAGTGATTTGGGCATTTTTCCCAACGTTGATCGCGGGAGTCATTGCTATCCTCGTTATTGTTTTCACCCGCTACGTATCGCTCGGATCCATGATATTCGCCGTCTTGCTACCGATTCTATTCTATTTGTTCGATCTAGAAGCAGCATACGTATGGGGGGCTATAGCTGTCGCCATATTGGCTATCGCGCGTCATCGCAAAAATATAGTTAAGCTCGTAAACGGGACGGAGAACAAGCTGGGAAGTAGCAAGAAGGGTGAGCCGCATGGCGTATAAGAAGATAGCCGTTATCGTTGCCGGCAGTTGGGGGACCGCGTTGTCTCGCGTACTGGCTGACAACGGCCATCAGGTAAAGCTCTGGACGCGTAACCCGGTTCAAGCGGACGAGATCAACAACGAAAGGCGCAACGGGAAGTTCCTTCCGGGAGCCGTGCTTCCGAAAGGCATTACGGCGACAACGGATATCTCGGATGCCGTCAAAGACGCGGAGGCTGTCCTGTTCGTCGCTCCTTCTTCCGCGATGAGGGAAGTCGCCCGTCAGGCATCCTCTTACATACGCAAAGATGCATTGATCATTCATGCGACCAAAGGTTTCGAAAGCGATACCCTCAAAAGGATGTCGACCGTGCTTGCCGAAGAGCTTGCGCGCCCCGAAGACGAGGTCGTCGTGTTATCCGGGCCGAGCCATGCGGAGGAAGTCGTCGACCGTCATCCCACGACGATCGTCGTGGCTTCTAAGGAAATCGGGTGCGCCGAGACCGCTCAAGATCTGTTCATGAACGATGCTTATTTCCGGGTGTACACGAATCCCGATCTTATCGGCGTCGAAACGGCGGGTGCGATCAAGAATATCATCGCGCTTGGAGCCGGGTTGTCCGATGGATTGGGTTTTGGCGACAATGCGAAGGCCGCGCTCATCACGCGAGGACTCGCGGAAATTGCCAGATTAGGCGCGGCAATGGGTGCGAATCCGCTAACATTCGCCGGACTGGCAGGCGTCGGTGATTTGATCGTTACTTGCACGAGCCAGCATAGCCGGAATTGGAGAGCGGGCTCGATGCTTGCGCAGGGACTTCCGTTAACCGATGTGCTCGAGCGCATGGGCATGGTCGTCGAAGGAGTCAGAACTACGAAATCGGCTCACGTGCTGGCAGCACGGCATAACGTCGAAATGCCGATTACCGATCAGCTCTATGCCGTGTTATTCGAGGGACTCTCGCCGGATAAGGCAGTCGGGGCTTTAATGGGACGCGTCAGAACGCATGAAATCGAAGAAATCGCTTCTGCTTCACGCAATAAGTGGCTTAAGGGATAAGACCGAATCCAATTTTCAGCCCACACGCTTCGGACATTTTCCTCATAGGATGATGCAGTGTTAGCACCCGGAGGAGGCGAAGTATGGATAAGTTCCCGAAAGATCTGCTTGGCGCCGTTAACAAAAAAGCGGGAAAAAACATTTCCGAGAATTCAATTAAAAAAATAGCAAGCAATGTAACTCCGAGCACCATGCAAAGCGAAGCGCAAATCCGTCAACTGATCAAACAGGTATCGACGATGGCTAACGTTCCCGTATCTGACGATACGGTGAAGGAAATCGTAAACGCGGTTAAGAAGAGCGGCATGAACCTGAATAGCTTGGAATCTCTCGTGAAAATGATGATCAAGAAATAAAAAGAAAGCTGTCCGAGAGGACAGCTTTCGTAGTTTTAAACTCGATTCGACGGCTGAGAGCGACATGACTTCTTGGTCATTGTCGGAAACAATGGTATAATATTATGCATTTGAGTCTGTCGACGGGACGGGGGATACGGAGATGTATGCGATGTTACAGCTTTACGCGGCGGCCAAGCTTGACCCGATGAGCAAGATGTGGGTATCATTTATCGGAATTATATTAATGATCATAGCCGCGGTTATCATTACATATGCACGCAACAAGACGAAGGGCTGGCTTCGCGTCGTTCTTACTTTAGTTGCCTTGATCATGTTGATATATGGCTTGATATGCGGACTATTAGCCATCGTTTAATGTAGGATGCGGAGGATACGGACTTGATTACTTTAACCGGACGAACCATCACGAAATCCGTCGAAGCGCAGCTTGGCCAGAGCCTACTGACCCTGGCGCAGAACGCTTCCGTCGATTGGCAATTCAACTGCTCCCGCGGGACGTGCGCGAGGTGCAGATGCCTCGTTACGGAAGGCGCGGAGCTACTGGATGAAGCTAGCGACGCCGAATGGGACCGCTTAGGCCCGGATGAACTGAAAGCGGGCTATCGATTAGCATGCCAAGCGGTCGTCATATCGGTCGGGAATATAACGGCTGCGAATAAGACTTATTTCTGAATAAAGATTGGAAGTGACCCGTATGCGAAGCGATTTGCCGATATCCGCCCTTACGCGATTGGCGGCTACGTTGGAAAGCGGCGAGGGGAATTGGGTAGTCGGAGGCAGCACGGGGTTAGTTTTGCGAGGAGCGCTCCTGGATCGGGCACCTCGCGATATCGACATTTATGTCGACGCGAAGTTCGTTCCGGTCATTCATGGACTTCTGAGTCCTTTTGCGTTAGATAAACCTGCGGATAGCCGTACCGAGCGGTATCATTCCACGCTGTCCCATTACGAATTGGACGGAATAGTCATCGAGTTGGTCGGCCAGTTTCGCGTTTCGGCATTACGGTCGTCGTATTTGACGGAGGTGAGCAGTTTTCTGTTCCCTTGCGGCGACAAGTACGAGGTCGAAGGCCGACGAATTCCTGTCGTGCCGCTTGGACACGAACTGTTATTCAACCTGCTTAGAGAACGTCGAGATCGGGTGGAGGCGGTCGGGCGGCTGATTGCCGCTGATCCGGCCAAGCATTTGCCGATATTGCGGGCATTAATCAAAAGAAACCGATTGGCCGAAACCTTTCTAACCGAGGTATCGAAGATAGCAGCTTTTAGTCTTTCAAAGTCGGAGACCGGACGGATGGAGCCCACATGAACAAGCAACATTCCGTTACCTTCTTGCCCGATAACCGCACCGTATCGGTTAGGTCGGGCACGACGTTATTGGAAGCTTCCCGCCGCGCGGGCGTGAGCATACGAACTCGATGCGGCGGCGTGGCCGGTTGCCTGATGTGCAAGGTCCACGTCGCCGACGATCAATCAAGCCGATTGCAATCGCCGACTCAGGCAGAAACTTATAAATTAGGCTCTCTGTTGACGGACGGGGTGAGATTATCCTGTCAGGCGCGCGTCGTGGCGGATGTCTCCGTCTCCGTGCCGGAGGATCCTCTAAAGGCGGCCATTCGCAAAAAATTGGCAGAGCAGCAAGAAGAGGACGATTGGTTTAATTGAGGATTATCCAGGAGGACGAATCATGATTTATCGTACGATTTCCAAAGCGATCGCTCTGGGAACGCTTGGTCTGATGCTCTTCACGTTGACCGGCTGTCTCTATCCGGACGATCAAACCCCCGGAGGGCAGGCATCCGCGAGAGAAGCGGTACTTACCGTGCAGGACTCGGTCGATCGTTACCAGAAACAAACCGACCTTCTTCCGATACAGAACGCGAACGAGTCCGTTCCGCAATACGAGAAGTACAAAGTCGATTTCGGGAAGCTCAAACGAATGGGCTACATCTCCCAGGTTCCCGCCGCCGCTTTCGAGAGCGGCGGTTCCTATCAATTCCTCGTGATCGACGAAGAAACGAAGCCGTTGGTCAAGCTACTGGACCTGGTCGTTTATCAGAAGGTAAACGATGTTCAGAAGAAGGTCGACGATTATCGAACCGCACATGGGAATGTCAATCCGTTCGCCGAAGAAATCTATCCAGGCTTCTCCGCGGTCGATTTCGACAAATTAGGGATGGACTCGCCGGAAATCCAAAGCGTGTTTTCCCGTCAGTTCTTGACTTTAATGACGGATCGGCAAGGCCGGGTATTCGTCGACTACGGAATCGATATCGCAACGGCGCTCAAGAAGGCGGAGGTTCAGCCTAAGCCGAGCGATGATTTGAGAAGAGTATTGATCGAAGCCTCCTATTACGTGCCGGCCCGTTCTCCGGTTTACCGTCTGGTAAACGGGGAGCCGCAAGCCGTAGCCTCTTAAACGAAAAGCCGTATTCCCGACTATTAGGGGATTCGGCTTTTCTTTATTGAAAAAGTTTAGAGAGAGAAGACATACGTGTCTCTCTTTTTTCATATGATCATGGGGGAAACAACAGGAGCGCCGGCGGGCGTAAGTCGGCAGGGCAAACATTTTGTGCGGGCAGCGTCATAATCGGGGCTTTTGCACATACAATGTTACCAGTCCAAGTTCGTGTACGAGTTCCGCCCTGATGGCGGGTCACGAAAGTTTCGCGATTACGATGGGAGGGAATCTCAGTGGAAAAAGTGGACATTTTCAAAGATATTGCCGAACGCACCGGCGGTGATATCTACCTCGGGGTCGTGGGTGCCGTCCGCACGGGCAAATCGACCTTTATCAAACGGTTTATGGAAACCGTTGTTTTACCTAATATTGCGCTCGAAGCGGATCGGGTACGAGCAATAGACGAGTTGCCTCAAAGCGCGGCCGGTCGGACGATCATGACGACGGAGCCGAAGTTCGTACCGAATAACGCGGTACAACTTAAAGTGGCTGAAGGGCTGGAAGTCAACGTACGGTTGGTGGATTGCGTCGGTTATACCGTCGAAGGAGCAAAGGGCTTCGAAGACGAGGGCGGACCGCGCATGATAACAACGCCTTGGTTCGAGGATCCGATTCCGTTCCAGGAAGCGGCCGAGATCGGCACGCGCAAGGTCATCCAAGAACACTCCACGCTAGGCGTCGTCGTTACGACGGATGGCACGATATCGGAAATTCCGCGCAGTGCCTACATCGATGCGGAGGAGCGGGTCGTTAACGAGTTAAAGGAAGTAGGCAAGCCTTTCGTGTTACTCGTAAACTCCGCGCGGCCGAAGAGCGAAGAAGCGCAAGCGCTTCGCACCGAACTAGCCGCTAAATACGATATCCCGGTTATGGCGGTCAGTGCCGCTACGATGGGAGAAGAGGAAGTCATCGGCGTCTTGCGAGAGGTGCTGTACGAGTTCCCCGTACATGAGGTGAACGTAAATCTCCCAAGCTGGGTCATGGTCCTTAGCGAAGGACATTGGCTGCGCACGAGCTACGAGAATTCCGTTCGCGAAACCGTGAAGGACATTCGCCGCTTGCGCGACGTGGAGCGGGTGGTTGCCCAATTCATGGAGTACGATTTCGTTGCCCGCGCCGGACTTAGCGGCATGAATATGGGCCAAGGCGTAGCGGAAATCGACCTTTACGCACCGGATGAGCTCTACGATAAGATACTTATGGAAGTGGTCGGAACCGAAATTCGCGGCAAAGATCATCTGCTGCAGCTTATGCAGGAGTTCTCCCATGCGAAGAGGGAGTACGATCGGTTCGCTGAAGCGCTCGAGATGGTCAAGACGACCGGCTACGGAATCGCCGCTCCGTCTCTCGCGGAGATGGTGCTCGACGAACCCGAGCTCATCCGCCAAGGCTCGCGCTTCGGCGTCAGACTAAAAGCGACGGCTCCTTCGATTCATATGATTCGCGTGGACGTCGAATCCGAGTTCGCGCCGATTATCGGGACGGAGAAGCAGAGCGAAGAGCTCGTTCGTTATCTGATGCAGGATTTCGAGAAGGATCCGATCAAGATCTGGGAGTCGGACATCTTCGGACGGTCGCTCCACTCCATCGTCAGGGAAGGCATCCAAGGCAAGATAGCTATGATGCCGGACAATGCGCGGTATAAGCTGCAAGAAACGTTGGGCCGAATCATCAACGAAGGTTCAGGCGGATTGATAGCGATTATCTTGTAAACGAGTAAGAGAGGCACGAAGCGTTTCCTGGGGAAGATGTATCTCCCCGGAAACGCTTCGTGTTTTTTGTGTCAGATAAACACCATCTAAGGAAATATAAGCAATTACGATGTTTCTAATCTAGGAATATAGCCTTTTTTCTGTTGTCAGAGACTAGTAAATGACCTAGAATAATGGATGGTTCAGTCGTTTTTAGTGGCGAAACAAGCTAAGGGGTAATTAATTACATAAAACCGATTGACATACTAGGGATATGTGATTATAGTAAATTTTATCATAGAATGATACATGATTTGGGAGGCAGAGAGAGATGACGCAAAGAAAGTTCAAAGGGGCATGGCTCGCGCTTGCATTGGTGCTCGTATTGGTGCTGGCCGCGTGCGGCAATAAAGAAAAGAATAACGCCGGTAGTTCGGCACCTGCTTTGGAATCCCCGTCTGCTTCGGCAACGTCTTCCGCTTCGGCAGAGCCTTCGGAGAGCGCGTCCGCGTCCGACGCTTTGAAAGGCAAGAAAATCGCGCTCGTCATGCGGTTTAACACGGGAACCTTCTCCGCGCAGTACGTTGACGGAGTCAAAAAGCAAGTAGCGAAATTCGGGGGCGAAGTTACGGTATTGTCTTCCGAGAACGATCTCGCTAAATTATCCGCAAACCTGGATTCTGCCGTTAACCAAAAATTCGACGGAATCTTGATCGATCACGGCGATGCCGCGGCGCTCACCAACGGGTTGAACAAAGCAAAAGAAGCAGGCATTCCGATCGTAGCGTTCGACTCCGGTCTGAACGATTTCGAAGGAATTACGAACTTAGCCCAGAACGATCAACTGCTTGCCGAATTCACTTTGGAGAAGTTGGCCGAAGAAGCGGGCGGCAAAGGTAATATCGTTAAGGTATGGGTAGCCGGTTTCCCGCCGATGGAAAGCCGTCAAATCGCCTATAAGGCTTTTACCGAGAAATATCCGGACATCAAGGAAATCTCGCAATTCGGAGATGCCAGCAATCCACAACTGGACAGTCAGACTAGAATGGAAGCCGTATTGAAGCAATATCCGAATAAAGGCGATATTACGGCGGTGTGGGCGGCATGGGATGAATTCGCTAAAGGCGCGTCCAATGCGATTAAACAAGCCGGCCGCGACGAAATCAAAGTGTACGGCATCGATCTTAGCGACGAGGATTTGAAAATGATCCAAGATCCGACTAGTCCTTGGGTAGCGTCGGCAGCAGTAGATCCTACGTCTATCGGTACCGTTCAAGTGAGATATTTGTATCAGAAGTTCCACGGCGATACGACGGATCCCGTCGTTCAACTCGAGCCGGTATTCGTTCATCGCGACGCGTTGCCGAAAGATAAAGTCATTACGACGGCCGATCTTTCCCAGTACGTGGATGGATGGGGAAGCAGCGACCTGGGTAACACGGAATACTTGAAAGAGCTCGAAACGTCGGTCGGAGCTAAGTAACATAGGTTTAGATCGAAGAAGCTAGGCACGGTGCGGCGCGGATAATAACCGCGCCGTTTCCTGCTGTAAACGCGGAGGATCATTACGGTTGGGAAGGGGTTGATTGCGATGTCGAAGACCAAGCCGGTTTCTGAATTGAACATGAGGAGCATCTCGAAATCTTTCGCTGGCGTTCCAGCCTTGAAGAACGTGGATTTCAACCTTAAGGGAGGCGAGATCCACGCGTTGCTCGGAGCTAACGGGGCAGGCAAGAGCACTTTGATGAAAATTTTGTCCGGCGCTTATGAGACCGATGAGGGCACGATTGAATCTGAAGTTGGTACGTTCGTTTTCCGATCGCCAGCCGATTCGAAGAAAGCCGGCATTCATTGCGTCTATCAAGAGGTCGACACCTCTCTCGTTTCCCATCTCAGCGTTTCGGAAAATATATTCCTCGATCAGCTTGCCAATTCTAAGGGCAACCCTTGGTTAAAATGGGGAAGTCTTCACGATGCGGCTGGCGAAGTGCTCAAACGAATCGGACTAACGATAGCGCCGCAGGCATTAATCAGGGATTTGACTTTATCTGAGAAACAGTTAGTGCTTATCGCTAGATTGCTTGCCGAAGAAGCGAAATTCGTTATTCTCGACGAACCGACCGCACCGTTAAGCTTGGATGAAGCGGACAAGCTGTTCGGCATCATGCGAGGGCTGAAGGACTCGGGCATCGGCGTCATCTTCATCTCTCACCGTCTGCCCGAAGTGTTCCGGATATGCGATCGAATAACGGTCATGAGGGACGGCGAGAGAGTGCTGACCGAGCGTAAGGAAGATATCGATTCCGCCGGGGTCGTCCGCGCGATGCTCGGAAAAAGCTTCGAGGAGGAATTCCCCAAGCTGCCCGCGACTATAGGCGAGCCGATATTATCGGTTCGGGGTCTGGAGGCCGGACGGCGCGTACGGAGCGTCGACCTGGACGTTCGGCGAGGCGAGATCGTAGCGATCGTAGGGCTCGTCGGCGCCGGCAAGACCGAGTTATCCAGAGTTTTGTTCGGAGCCGACGCTATTGAGCGGGGGACCATTTCCGTTGAAGGACGATCGGTTAAGCTCGGAAGCCCCTCAGACGCGGTGCGGGCGGGTATCGCCCTTATTCCGGAGGAGCGGCGCAAGGAAGGCATTCTCGTCAGGGAGTCGGTGTTGCATAATCTTAGCTTGCCTATCTTGAAGGCGATAAGCCGATTCGGTTTCTTGTCGGGCAAATCGGAGCGGGAATTCGCTAACGGCCAGATCTCGGGTCTAGGAATTAAAACCGCATCCGTTTCTCAACTAGCCGCCTTCTTAAGCGGAGGAAATCAACAAAAGGTTGCTATCGGGAAATGGTTAGGTACGGAAGCGGAAGTCTTTCTGTTCGACGAGCCTACCAAAGGAGTGGACGTCGGGGCGAAAAGCGATATTTTCCGAATCATAGGTAAGCTGGCGCAGAAAGGCAAGGGGATATTGTACTTAACGTGCGAGTTTGCCGAGGCGCTCGGGCTGGCCGACCGCATACTCGTCATGTGCGACGGTTTCGTCGTAAAATCATTCAGCCGCGGAGAAGCGACGCAAGAGGATTTATTGTATTACGCCAGCGCGGGCCGGGAGGAATTAGCGTGAAAAAGCATCTGCTGCCGTTTACGTTTAAATACGGGGCGCTTGCGTTCATCGGATTGGTTATTGTTTTCTTCTCCTTTCAAAGCGAGTATTTTTTCACTTACGGCAACTTGACGGATATACTTCGTTCTATCTCCATCGTTACGTTCGTCGCTATCGGAGTCACGATATCTTTGACGGTCGACGGATTCGATTTATCGGTAGGAGCCACTGTTTCACTCTCGACGGTCGTAACGGCGACCTTGATGGTGTGGTACGAGATGCCGCTCGTCGTCGTGCTGGTCGTTCCGATCGTCATTGGAGCGCTCGTCGGAATATTGAACGCTCTATTGATCGTCAAGATTCGGATACCGGATTTGTTGGCGACGCTTGCCGTCATGTACATCGTAAACGGAATCCACAAGACCTACACCAAAGGCTATTCCATTTATAACAATATGCCTTTGCCGGACGGAACGACCGCACCGGGAGTAATGGACAAGAATTTCCTCTGGATCGGACAAGGCAAGTTATTAGGCGTTCCTTTTCCCGTTATTCTCATGCTTCTGGCCGTCATAGCCGCCCACGTCTTTTTCAAATACACGAGGTGGGGACGGCAGATGATCATGACGGGCGGCAACGAGGAGGCTGCCAGGCTGTCCGGTTTGAAGGTGAAACGGGTAAGAACGCTAGCCTATGTCGCCTCGGGTATTTTCGCCTCGATCGGAGGCATCCTATTTGCTTCCCGCATCGGTTCCGGACAGATCGACGCGGGCGCCCCGATGCTGATGGAATCCGTGGCGGCGGTATTCGTCGGTTACTCCGTGTTCGCGGCCGGTCGTCCCAACATTATCGGTACCTTTTTCGGGGCCGTCCTTATGGGGGTGCTAGTCAACGGACTAACGATGATGAACGTTCAATATTATACGACCGACATCATTAAAGGATCGGTATTGGTTCTCGCTCTTGCCGTGACTTTCATTCATTTGAACCGTCGTAAAGCCTAAAACTCATTCGACAAAATAATACAAAATATTTTATGTTTTGACAAAATCCAACCGTTAAACTAGGATATAATAGATAGTCTATAGAATAATAAATTAGGAGAGAATACAAAATGAAAAAACCATTATTGCTCGTTCTTATGTTCGTAGTACTCGGGGGAGTCCTTGCGGCATGCGGATCGAAAAACGAGAACAACGCGCCAAGCAGCTCAAACGCCAGCGAAACCACTCCAGCTAGCGCTTCCGAGTCCGCTTCGCCGGATGCAAAGCCTAAAAAAATAGCTTTGATTACGCCTGAGCCGATCGGCGTCAACCCGTTCTTCCAATTGATGGACGAAGGCTTCAAGAAAGCCGGCGAAGAATTCGGAGTCGAAGTAAAAACGATAGAATCCACCGATCCTGCTTCCATCGAGCAGAATATTCGGACGGCCGCCGCAGGCGATTACGATCTGATCATCACTTCGACCTTTCAAGTCGAAGACGCTTTGAAGAAAATAGCTCCGGAATTTCCGGACAAATCGTTCGCTGTCATCGATACGGTCATTGATTTGCCGAACGTTCGCAGCGTAGCTTTCCGCGAGCATGAAGCTTCTTACTTGCTAGGCGCGGCAGCTGCCCTGATTTCGAAATCCGGTACGGTAGGAAACGTAGTCGCTATGGATATTCCGTTGATGGCTAAGTACACGCACGGATTCGAGCAAGGCGCGAAGTCGGTTAATCCCGACGTTAAAGTATTGGTGAACTACGTAGGCGGATTTACGGATCCTGCCAAAGCGAAAGAGCTTGCGATCCTGCAAAACTCGCAAGGCGCCGATTTTATTGCCGGAATGTCCGCCGTCGGCGACCTAGGCGTCTTCGAAGCAGCGGGAGAGAAGGGCTTCTACACTTCCGGTCAAGATAGCGATAATACGGACGGCAAACAGGTTATTCTAGCGCAACTTAAAGGTACGGATGCCGTCGCCTACGAAACGGTTAAAGATTTCGTCGCGGGCAACTTCACTTACGGAGTGCGCGATTACGGCCTTAAAGAAGGCGGAGTGGGCCTGACTTATGTTAACAAAGAAGGCAAGTCCCCTCTTAGCGAAGCAATCGGACAAGAAAACGTTGACAAGCTGAAGAAGATCAATGATGATATCGTTGCAGGGACTGTAGTAGTCGAACTCCCGGCACAATAATTTAATATTAAATTATATACTGCTTGTTATGACCGGCTGCCCCTAAGCAGCCGGTTTCCTATGCTTTAGGACAACGGATTGGAGGAATCACATGCTGCTCGAGATGGAACGGATTTCGAAAAGCTATGGCGACGTCAACGCGAACAGAGGGATTAACTATAATCTCAAGGCGGGCGAAGTGCATGCCATCGTAGGCGAGAACGGGGCCGGGAAAACGACTTTGATGCGTATTCTGTATGGAATGGAACAACCATCCTCCGGCTCGATCAAGCTAAACGGCAAAGAAGTGTTTTTTAACGATCCTAAGGAAGCGATTCGGCATGGCATCGGAATGGTTCATCAACACTTCATGCTCTTCCCGAATTTCACCGTCGCGGAAAACATCGTCATCGGTAAGGAACCTGGCGTTATTAAGTTCGACCGTAAAGCGGCGGTTGCCCAAGTGGAGGCATTGTCGAAAAATTACGGTATTAAGGTCGATCCCCTTGCTAAGGTAGGCGACTGTCCGCTTGGCGTTCAGCAGCGCGTGGAAATTCTCAAAGTGCTCTACCAAGGCGCGGAAATCATTATTTTGGACGAGCCGACAGGGGTTCTGACGCCATTGGAGGTCAAGGAGCTTCTGGAAGCGATCAAAGCGTTGACGCTTAAGGGCAAGAGCTTCATCTTGATTAGCCATAAACTGAACGAAGTCATGAGCGCGGCCGACAGGATAACCGTACTTCGCGACGGCGAAGTCACGGGAGTCGTAGAAGCGTCCGATACGGACGTGGAGCAATTATCCAACCTGATGGTCGGTCGAGCGCTCGCGCCGTCCATAAAGCAGCCATCCATGCCCAAACATCCCGTGCTCGAGTTAAATAACGTTTCGCTGTCGGGCGGCGGAAGCAAAAAGCTTCTGGATTCGATCAGCCTGCAGGTTAGGGCGGGAGAAATCGTGGGGATAGCGGGAATATCCGGAAACGGGCAGTCGGAGTTGATACAAGTCATCGCGGGCCTGCTATCGCCGGATCATGGGAAGATTTCGTTATTAGGCGCAAACATGACGGGACGAAACGCGCGGGATCTTAGGGACGCGGGGCTCGCCCACATTCCCGAAGACCGGTATATTTGGGGAGCCAATAAATCGGCGACCGTCGCCGAGACCGGAGTCATGGGGCATCAGCGCAGGCTGCAACGATTCGGCATATTGAAAAGGAAAGTTATCAGAGGGCTTGTATCCGATTGGATCAAACAATATTCGATTAAAGCCGGTTCGCTCGATAACCAAACGCAGAATTTGTCCGGAGGCAACCTGCAGAAATTGATCGTGGCTCGTGAACTGGCCCAGAATACGCCGTTTTTGATAGCGGCGGAGCCAACCCGTGGTGTAGATATCGGCGCGATGGAGACGATTCATGATCAATTGCTTCGCAAACGGGACGGCGGAGGCGCCATCCTTCTGATCTCTTCGGAGTTGTCGGAGGTTCTGAAGCTGTCCGATCGCATTATCGTCATGTACGAAGGAGCGATCGCCGGGGAGCTGCAGGTCGGCGAAGCGACCGAGGAGAAGCTAAGCTTACTGATGGCCGGGGGGAAACGGAATGAATAAGTTCAATAAACTGCTTCATCCGTTGATTGGGCCATTAGCTGCGATTATCCTCGGATTATTGGCCGGATCGATAGCCATTGTAGTCGCGGGAGGCTCCATAACGGAAACGTATTCCGAAATGTGGAAGGGTGCGTTCGGAAGCTTCTATTTTTTCACCAGCACGCTTAGCCGGGCTACCCCCGTCATTTTGATCGGGATGGGCGCCGTGGTCGCTTTCCGTTCCGGCTTCTTTAACCTTGGAGCCGAAGGACAAATGGTTCTCGGAGGATTAAGCGCGGCTCTTGTCGGATTATACATGCCCGGTCCTGCTTGGCTCGTCTGCGTTGCCGCATTATTAGCGGGGATCGCCGCAGGCGGACTATGGTCGGCAATGGCCGGATATTTCGACGTGCGGTTTCGGGTTAACTTGCTCATTACGACGCTTTTGCTGAATTATATCGCGACCCTATTCGCCGGTTACATGGTGGCTTATCCTTTCAAGGATCGGACGGGCTCCGCGGCAATGGCTCAATCAGCCATGCTCGACAACGCAATCTGGCTACCTAAACTGTTCAAAGGGATGGCCGTTCATGCCGGATTGATAATTGCCGTAATTGTAGTAATCGTTCTTTTTATCTATCTCTCGAAATCCGTGTCGGGATATGAAGCGCGAATGCTGGGAGGCAATCCCTTGTTCGCCGTTTACGGCGGTGTAAGACGAACCTCGCTGATGATAGCGACAATGTTCGCGAGCGGGGGGCTAGCAGGTCTTGCGGGAGCGACGGAAATTCTCGGTTCGCAGTACCGTTATATCGACAATGCGTTCTCGTCGGCCGATTACGCTTGGACGGGCATAATGGCTGCCCTTCTAGCCAACGCCAATCCGATCGGTACGGCGATAGCGGCTTTTTTCCTTGCTGCTCTTCAGACGGGAGGAATGGGCGTCGAGCTGAATACGGACGTGCCGCTTGAGATCGGGTCGGTCATTCAATCGGTTCTGATCCTCTTCATTACCGTCAAATTTACGCGTATTTACTGGAAACGGCGAAAGGGGAGGAAACAAGATGGATCAGCTGTTTGATCTTGCGTTATTCAACTCCGCGCTTCGCGTATTGACCCCGATATTGCTGGCAGCCCTTGGCGGAGCCTTATGCGCCCGCGTCGGGTTGTTTAACGTCGGGCTGGAAGGCTTGATGCTCATCGGCGCGTTCACCGCGATAGTCGGAAACCACTATTTCGAGAATACGGCATTGGCTATCTTGTTCGCGATTGCATGCGTGTCTGTTTTTTCTCTTCTGTTCGCATACTTAAGCATTCAACTCCAGGCTAACGTAATCGTCGTCGGGGTCGCCATGAATTTCCTTGCGCTCGGACTGACTACGTTTAGTCTGCGAACGATCTTTCACGTTAAAGGCGCTTATTACAATAAAGAGATGATCGGACTTCCGAAGTGGGACATACCCGTGATTAAGGATATACCCGTCCTCGGCGAAATATTATCGGGTCAATCTCCGCTTGTCTACTTGGCTTTGGTCATCGCGGGAATGATATGGTATTATTTCTACCGGACGATCAGCGGGTTCCGCTTTCTGGCGGCAGGAAGCAACCCCCTTGCGGCAAGGAGCCTGGGCATACGCGTCCAGCGTTACCAATACGGCGCCGTGCTTGCCTGCGGAGTTCTCTGCGCGCTCGCGGGGGCGCAGCTCTCGTTAGGGCAGGTAACCTTGTTCACCGAAGGAATGACCGCGGGCAGAGGCTTCATTGCGCTCGTCGCCATGATGCTGGGACAGTCCGGTCCGTTGGGCGTTGTCGCTTCCAGTTTGCTCTTCGGATTAATGGATGCGTTCAGCATACGGCTGCAAGGCTTATCGATGCCGTCCCATTTTACGCAAATGGTTCCTTACGCGATTACAATAATCGCTATGTTCTTCTTTAAAGACAAAGGATTCTTGAAGGACGCCCAAAACTCCGGTTCCAGTTCTCGATAAAAGGCAGAAGGCAACTTAGCACACGGAGGCGATAATAGAAATGCACGGAAAAGCGGAACGTCTAAAGAACGCGAAAGCGATAATTCCCTCGGATATCGATGCCGTGTTGAAGGAACGCCGTCCGCCGGGACAAACCTTAACGGGAAAGTTTCCTATACTCCACGAAGGGGACATTCCAAGGTACGACATGGAGGAATGGCGACTCACGATTGGCGGAGAGGTGGAGGAGGAAATTTCCTTCGGCTACGAGGATATACTTAAGCTTCCTGCAACGCGAATCCAATGCGACATCCACTGCGTTACGCGCTGGTCGAAGCTGGATACGGAATGGGAAGGCGTATTGTTCAGGGATCTGCTTCCTCTGATTAAAGTGAAGCCGGAGGCGAAGTTCGTGATGTTTCATGCGGATCCCGATTACGAGACGAACGTGCCGCTTGCGGATTTGCTCATGGATGACGTTATGCTGGCATATCGGTATGCGGGCGAACCTCTGACCGACAAGCATGGTTGGCCCCTCCGGACGATCGTTCCGCACCGTTATTTCTGGAAAAGCGCGAAATGGGTGCGTCGGATCGAATTCATGGCAGAGGATCGCCCCGGGTTCTGGGAACGCAACGGGTTTCATAACGAGGCCGATCCGTTCGCGGAGCAACGATTCTCCGGAGAGGCGCTGCCTATACCGGAAGACGAGTGGACGAAGAAGGAGTTTGATTAGAGTGTTCCTGCCCATATTGCAAATTCATTCGGAGGATATTCCTTCGTACGCACTTGTTTGCGGCGATCCGATGCGGGCAGAGCTCATATCTCGCAAGCTGGAAGAGGCCAGAGAGCTCTCGTTCAGCCGGGAGTATCGCACGTTCGTAGGACGGATAAGCGGCGTGCCTGTAGCCGTTGTAAGCCATGGCGTCGGTTCGGCCGGTGCAGCGATTTGTTTCGAGGAGCTTATTCGGGCCGGCGTCACGACCTTGATTCGAGTCGGTACGGCGGGGTCTTACTCGGAAGAGAATCCTGCCGGCAGTTTGATCGTTAGTACGGCCGCCGTTCGCACGGACGGCTTGACCCGGCAGCTCGTTCCCGACGGATTTCCCGCGGTCGGAGACAGCCGGGTGGTCGAAGCGCTATACGAAGCCGCGTCCGAACAGGGCGGAATCGTCAGGAAGGGCATTACGGTGACTCTGGACGTGTTCTTTCAGGGAGTAGTGGACTTTCCGCATAAGCAATTCAAGCAAGCGGGGGCCGTCGCCGTCGAGATGGAGATCGCCGCGCTTTACGTAATCGCGAGTTTGCGCGGCGTTCGGGCCGGGGCGATTGTGGCTTTGGACGGTTACGCGGATGCGGATTTAGCCGAAGTATACGATCCGAATACGGACGTGGTTGCCCAGGCGGTCGAACGAGAGATACAAGCTGCCCTGCAGGCGGTCGTAAAGCTATCGATTCTCGATGGCAATCGGTAAAAAAATCGTAGAAAAGCTATCCTATTTATACCGAAAATCGCCGAAATTCGCGCCCCGCTTGAAACTTCGCCAAGCCGGAGTGTATAATTTTCGTTGAAACGGATAAACAGATAACATGCCATCGTACCGTTGTGGGAGGTGAATGCTATGAACAAAACCGAATTGATTACTAAAGTGGCAGAATTGGCCGACTTATCCAAGAAAGACGCGACTCAAGCGGTTGACGCCGTATTCGACGTTATTTCCGAAGCTCTGCAAGGCGGAGACAAAGTACAGCTTGTGGGATTTGGTAACTTCGAAGTTCGCGAACGCTCCGCTCGTAAAGGACGGAATCCGCAAACTGGAGTAGAGATCGAAATTCCGGCCGGGAAAATCCCCGCATTCAAGCCAGGCAAGGCGCTTAAAGACGGCATCAAATAAGTAATGGTCCGTGCATGGTTATCATGCATAAACAGGTTGCATCGCTAGAATAGGCTGTGCTATAATCACTCTCGTAAATTATTCGGGACGTGGCGCAGCCCGGTAGCGCGCACCCTTGGGGTGGGTGAGGTCGAGAGTTCGAATCTCTCCGTTCCGACCATTACATAACAGTAGACTGCTTTCTCGCCTTCAATATGCGGGAAGGCAGTTTTTGTTTGACATCATTCTATCTTTTCCATCATCATGGTAATCAATAAGGGAGGTTGTTCGACCATGGATGCGGATCAACAAGAATATATCGTCATTAAAGCGAAGGACAACGGCGTGCAAGTCATAGGGCTGACCAGAGGTCAGGATACGAAGTTTCATCACACGGAGAAGCTGGATAAAGGCGAGGTTCTGATCGTTCAGTTCACGGACCATACATCGGCTATGAAAATCAGAGGGAAAGCGTCGATCCTCACCAAACACGGCACGGTTGAGACGGATATATAGCAATTTTGGACGACTACTACGCAGCGGCAGGCATAGCCTGCCCTTTTTATTTGTACAATGGGTAAGGAGGAGTCTCTCGGGAAAGGGGATTTCACCGTGTTCGTTACCCCATTGAAACAATGGAGCGCTTTAATCATAGTCGGATCGATAATCGTGTTGCTCTTAAGCCAATTGCCTTTGTTCGAGCAGGGACTTCAGCATCGCCGGCAAGCGGTTGCGGCGTTTCAGTTCGATAAATCCAAATGGCTTACGGACGATAACCTGGTGGATGCGATGTCTAAGCTCCATCTTCGGGAGCGGATAGCAAAGGTCGGATGGGATCATGCGATTCTAACGGTCGACCTGCTCGGCTCTGAACCCGATCTCGTACGGGAGGATATGGGACGTTTGATCGTATTCGCATATACCGAGGTCGGCAACGTCAAACAAGTACTGATCAGGGTTTATTCAGGAGACGCGGATCGTCGGCGATTGCTGCTCTCCGCGGAAACGCGCAAAAGCGAATGGACGGAGAAGGAGTTATCCGAACGCGTCTGGACTTCGATGTTGCTTCAGGATGACGAAAAGACCCCGAATATCCGCTTATCTCTGACGCCATCCGGCAAGCGCTGGATCGCAAATTTTTCAAATTCATGAACAAAGTCCTTGTCTTATGCGAGCTTATCTAGGATATGTTATAATAAATGAAATGTATTGATACGCAAAGTTAATGGTGCCTGGCAGCATGTTCGGAGGCGGAAGCAATGAATAAAGCAAGAATTAACCAAATGGCGAACAAGTATATGACCCACGATATGATAAGCCTGCACACGGAATTGCCGGAATTCCCGGAGGGCAGGATTTCTTTGCTACACACCGTTTTGAACTTTCAACCAGGCGTTGCATCCCAGAGGGACTTGCTGTCGGTCGTGACCTCGCTTGTTCAGATGGGATTGGACGTTCACGATACGGTAGATAATTCCCCTAACGCCGGAAGGAACGGTCTGGTCGGCATGAGAGCGCAACAGCTGAAGGTGCTGGCTGGAGATTATTTCAGCAGTCGCTTCTACCACCTTCTTTCCCAAGCGGGACAAATCGAGACGATTCGCCATCTGAGCGAAGCCGTCTGCAATATTAACCGGATCAAGATGAATCTGTATGGAAAGATGAAGCAAATGAAATTGAACGCGGAGGAATACCTACATTACGGCGCAGAGATTAAATCTGGGCTTTTCCTGTCGTTTACGAGCTTCATGAGCGGACTGTACGAACGGCTTTGGCCGGAACTCGTTGAACGATTCAGCCGCTGCGAGGTGCTTCTTCACGAACTCCAAAAGGTCGAAAAAATGTCTTCGTTGGACGGCAGCTGGGGGATGTGGCACATTCTTCAGGAAGGGACGGAGGATGATCGCCGTCTGTTATCCGAGCGACGCGAGGACCAACATTTAATCAAATCGTTATTGAACAAATACGACGTCGCGGAGAAATTGGACGGTTTGTTGCGCCAATCAACCGGCCAGCTGCAATCTCTGCTTCAGAGGCTTCAATCGGACAAATTGTTGCGCGAGCTGCAGCCCTTGATCGAGCCGTTCCTGCAAGCGACGGGACAGCAGAGGGCAACCGCATTGAAGGAGCTGGGATAACAGAGAATGATGGACGCAGAATCCAAACAGAAGCATGTACACGCGGTGTTCGAGAGCATCGCTCCGAAATACGATATGATGAACGATATTTTAAGCTTCAGGAGACATAAAGCTTGGCGCAAATTCACGATGCGCAAGATGGAAGTCAAGCCAGGCCAGACTTCGCTGGATTTGTGCTGCGGAACTTGCGATTGGACGGTCGCCCTGGCGAGGGCAAGCGGCAAAGGAAAGACGGTCGGCCTTGATTTCAGCCGGAACATGCTCGATATCGGGCAGGCGAAAATAGAAAAGCTCGGCCTGGATGAGCAAATCTCGCTCGTTCAGGGTAACGCTATGGAGCTTCCGTTCGAAGATAATTCCTTCGATTTCGTTACGATCGGTTTCGGGCTTAGAAACGTTCCCGACATTGTCAAAACGCTGAAGGAAATGAAAAGAGTGGTCAAGCCCGGCGGGAAAATCGTGTGCCTCGAGCTTTCGAAACCGACATGGCAACCGTTCAAGGGCATTTATTATTTTTACTTCGAGAAAGTTTTACCTCTGCTGGGCAAATGGTTCGTGAGAAGGTACGAGCAATATAGCTGGCTTCCGGAGTCGTTGACGACGTTCCCTGATTTGCAGGCACTGGCAGAGTTATTCCGCACCGTCGGGATGCGCAACGTAAAAGCCTATCCGCTTACGGGTGGGGTTGCGGCGCTCCATGTCGGAACGAAGGGAACTGAAGGCGCATGATTTCGAAGCTACGCACTTTTCTGGAAATGATCAAGTTCGAACATACATTATTCGCATTGCCGTTTGCGTTCGTGGGAGCGATCCTCGGAGCCGTAACGGAAGGGAACAGGTTACCGGAGTGGAGCGAATGCGGTTGGATCCTGCTCGCGATGGTCGGCGCACGGACGGCCGCCATGGGGCTAAACCGCGTCATCGACAAAGCCATCGACGGACGAAACCCGAGAACGGCCATGAGGGCGATTCCCGCGGGTTTGTTGAAATCCAAAGACGTCCTTATATTCATCGTTATTTCTCTAATCATATTGTTCTGGGCTGCAGCCCAGTTGAATAGTTTGGCCGTGAAGCTGCTGCCATTGGCGGTTTTCTTCTTGGTTATCTATTCTTACACCAAACGGTTTACTTGGGCTTGCCATCTGGTGCTCGGATTGACGATCGGACTAGCTCCGCTTGGCGGTTGGGTCGCCGTAACGGGCGGGATTACTTGGACGGCTATTATCTTATATGTTACGGTTGCGCTTTGGACGGCAGGCTTCGATACGATCTATGCGTGCCAGGACGTAGACTTCGATCGCAAGGAAGGCTTGCACTCCATACCTGCCAGGTTCGGCATTTCACGCGCGCTGGGTATCGCCAGATCGTTGCATGCCCTTACCGCCGCGGGGTTCGCCTTATTGCTGATCATGACGGATTTAAGCTGGTGGTACTTGGCGGGGACGATCGTCGCTGCGGGGTTATTATTGTACGAACATCAGCTAGTCAAGCCTAACGATTTAAGCAAGCTGAACGCTGCTTTCTTCACGATGAACGGCGTGCTCAGCACGGTTATCTTCGCTTTCACTTTCATTGACCTGGTGGTGGTGAGGACGTGGTAACCGTTACCGAGCAAGATAAAGCCGAAGAGCCTCGTCGATGGGTCGTCGGTATAACGGGCGCCAGCGGCGCTATATACGGAATTACATTATGCCGGCAATTGTTGACTGCCGGTTTTCATCTGCATTTGGTCGTTTCCGATGCGGGCTGGCGGGTATTAAAAGAAGAGCTTGGCTGGGACGTATCGCATCGGATGGCCAGCTTGGAAGAAGCCTTCCCTGGTGCGATGGCCGAAGGCGCAATCACGTATCATCCGCTCAACGATATCGGAGCGAGCATTGCTAGCGGCTCCTTCCGATGCGAAGGAATGGCGATCATGCCTTGCTCGATGGGAACGCTGTCCGCCATAGCAAACGGCGCCTCAACGAATTTGCTTACGCGAGCCGCGGATGTCATGCTTAAGGAATGGCGGCCTCTTCTGATCGTTCCGAGAGAAACGCCGCTCCATGCGATTCATCTGGAGAATATGCTCAAGCTTGCCCGTCTAGGCGTCAGAATCATTCCCGCGATGCCGGCCTTTTATAACGGACCGCAGACATTGGAAGACATTGTTCATTTCATGGTAGGCAAGGTCATGGACGGCATGGGAATTCATCACAATCTATATAAAAGATGGGGACAACCCAATGAATAAAGACTCATCGAGAACAATCAAGCTTGGGCGCATTTCCTATACGAACGCTTGGCCTATTTTTCATCACTTCGATCCGTCGGAACTCTCCATACCTGCGGAGCTACATTCAGATATGCCCGCTACGCTTAATCGCAAGTTGAGGGCCGGCGAGATCGATATGGCCGGGATATCCTCTTATGCTTATGGATTATCGTCCGATTCCTATTATTTGCTACCTAACTTATCGGTGAGCTCCTTCGGACGGGTTCAATCGATTCTTCTTTTTCTGAAGTCTCCTCTGGAGCAGGTCATTCATGGTAAAATCGCCTTGACGACAACATCCGCGACTTCGGTGAATTTACTTAAGATCATCATGGAGAAGTTTTACGGCGGTAAACCGACCTATGAGGACGCGGAACCGTCTTTGGAGAAAATGTTGGAAAATGCCGATGCCGCGTTGCTGATCGGAGATCATGCCATACGTGCCTCTTGGACGAACCACGGATACCGCGTATTGGATTTAGGCGAAGTTTGGAACTTGTGGACGGGACAATGGATGACTTATGCATTGTGGGCCGTTCATAGAGAAACGGCTCTTCGTTACCCGGAAGCCGTTGCCGGCATTTACGAAGGATTAATCGAGAGTAAAAGAAAATCTTCTCGCGATAAGCAACCGATTATTACGAAAGCCCTGAGCCAAATCGGGGGGACGTCGGAATATTGGAATCATTACTTCTCGAATTTGTGCCACGATTTCGGACAAGAGCAGCTAAAGGGACTACAGCTTTATTTTCGCTACGCCAAGGAGCTTGGACTAATAACGGGAGACATAGAGCTTCTGGAGTTGCCCATCCTGCGCGTGACGGATAACCTACCAAACCACAGGTGAACTTATGAAATTAATGCAGCTATACGCAACTATGAAGTCGGAATTGCAAGCGATCGAAGATCAAATGGCCCAAACGGTGACCTCGGATCTGCCTATTCTAAGCGAGACGTCGCAACACTTGCTGAAGGCTGGAGGGAAGCGGATAAGGCCCGTATTCGTGTTGCTTTCCGGCAAGTTCGGGTCTTATTCACTCGAGACGCTCAAGCGGGTGGCCGTTCCTCTCGAATTGATCCATATGGCGACGTTGGTTCACGATGACGTCATCGACGATGCGGAAACGCGACGAGGACAGCTGACCGTAAAAACGAAATGGGATAACCGGATTGCGATGTATACCGGGGATTATATTTACGCTAAGGCGTTAACGGTTATAACGGAACTCGATAAGCCCCGTATACATCAGATTCTGTCCGGTTCTATCGTGCAGATGTGCATCGGGGAAATGGAGCAGATCCGCGACTTTTTCAACGTCGATCAGAGCGTGCGGAACTACTTGCGCCGAATCAGACGCAAAACGGCGTTGTTAATCGCCATCAGCTGCCAGCTCGGAGCGATGGCGACTAACGCGCCGGTTAAATTAAGCAATGCTCTGTACAAATTCGGTTACAATGTAGGAATGGCTTTCCAAATTACGGACGACTTGCTGGATTTGTGCGGAACGGAGAAAGCGATAGGTAAGCCGCCCGGCAGCGATCTTCGTCAAGGAAACATCACTTTACCGGTTCTATATGCGCTACAGGAAGACGGGTTAAAGGATCGTTTGCTCAACGAGATAGCTCTGATTAAGGAAGAAGAAGTCGCGAATTCCACGGCGGCCGTCAAGCTCGTACGATCCAGCGTAGGAATCAAGACAGCCGAGAAATTGGCTGACAGATATATCGTCAAAGCGTTGAAGGCATTAGAGTCGCTTCCCGACATTCCGGCGAAACGTAATTTAGCCGATATTGCCCGATTCGTAGCTAAACGAAGTTATTAAAAAGGCGAAAATATGGTAAAATAGTCGATACGATATCGTTAAATGCAAGAAACACGTACATGAATGGGGTGTGCTTAATGGAGAAAACATACTTAATGGTCAAGCCTGACGGGGTACAGCGCGGTTTAATCGGGGAGATCATCGGTCGCTTCGAGCGCAAAGGTCTTAAGCTTATCGGGGCTAAGTTGATGAATGTTTCCTTGGAGCGCGCGGAGCAGCATTACGCCGAGCACAAAGGCAAGGATTTCTACGATATGCTTCTGAACTTCATTACGTCGGGTCCCGTGTTCGCGATGGTATGGGAAGGCGATCAAGCGGTCGGACTATGCCGTGCGTTAATCGGCAAGACGAACTCGCTCGAAGCGGCGCCCGGTACGATTCGCAGCGACTTCGCCATACATACGAATTTCAACTTGATTCACGGCTCGGATTCCCATGACAACGCCGAACGGGAAATCAAGATTTTTTTCTCCGAAGAAGAATTGGTCTCTTACGACAAAGCGATACAGGTTTGGATATAGAGTCTATACGATCATAGGGAGAGCGGAAGCGTCATGGGAGACATACGTTCCAGTTTAAATACCGGTTCGACTTCGTCCGAGGACGAGGATTTTGCCCGTTTTATCGTCAACATCAAGAAGTCGACTTCCATCGATTTGTCTCAGTACAAGGAAAATCAGATGCGGAGGCGATTGACGACGCTAAGGATGAAGTACGGCTACGCGTCCTTCACCGAATACTTCGCGGCAATTACCTCCGATGCGCGGCTGCGCAACGAATTCCTGGATAGGATGACGATTAACGTTTCCGAATTTTGGCGCAATCCCACTCGCTGGCAGGTTCTAAGGGATAAATTTTTTCCTCAGATGATGAAAGATTATTCTCGGCTTAATATTTGGAGCGCCGCCTGTTCCACGGGCGAAGAGCCCTATACGATCGGCATGATTCTGGATTCCCTGAACGTCTTGGACAGGACGAGCCTGCTTGCGACCGATCTCGATGAAGGCGTCTTGGCAAAGGCTAAGGATGGCAGCTACCTGGAACGTTCCTTGCGCGACGTGCCCCTAGATTACAAGAATAAGTATTTTACGCCCGCGGATGGTGCCTTCAAAGTATCCGAACGGTTGAAAAAGGCTGTCAAATTCCAAAAACAGAATTTGCTTCTGGATGCTTTCGGCGAGAAATACGACTTGATCGTTTGCCGTAATGTCATGATCTATTTCACTGAAGAAGCTAAGCACGTGCTCTACGGCAAGTTTGCTCGCGCGCTTAAACCCGGCGGATTGCTGTTCGTAGGAAGCACGGAACAGATTTTCTCCCCTGGCCAGTACGGATTAGAGACAGCCGATACTTTTTTTTACCGGCGAATGAATTAAGCGTATGTTAAATAGGCTCCCTACCGATAATAAGGCTTATTCAGCCCACACGGAGGGAACCATGGACAAACGCAAAGTCATAGCCGCATACAGGCGAGGGTTGATTTCCGTGCAGGAATGCGCGCAAATATTAGGTTTGGATAACGTGGAATTGCTCGGCTATGTGAGGGATTCTAGAATAACGCGTCCGAAAGCGAATAAGAAACAGTCCGTCCGTACCTGACGGGCTGTTTTCTTGTCAAACGCTTTAACGCTGTACTATAATGATCAAAGATATTCACGGCTTTTGTGGCTAAAGGGGAGGAACCGAGCTTGAGTTTACGTTATTTGACAGCGGGAGAAACGCATGGACCGCAGCTTACAGCCATTATCGAAGGATTACCTAGCAATCTGGAGCTTGATTTCGAAGCTTTGAATTTTCAATTGCAGCGTCGGCAGAAAGGTCACGGCCGAGGACGCCGCATGCAGATCGAGACAGATACGGCGCAGATCGTCGGCGGCGTGCGGCATGGCCGCACGACGGGGGCTCCCGTTGCTGTCGTCGTCGAGAACAAGGACTGGAAGCATTGGACTTCCGTAATGAACGTTGAGCCGGTAGAAGGGAATGACGAGGCGAAGCGCCGCGTATTCCGGCCCCGTCCGGGACATGCCGATCTGAACGGCGGATTGAAATATAATCTTAAAGACTTGCGCAACGTGCTTGAGCGTTCAAGCGCGAGAGAGACTGCTGCCCGCGTAGCCGTGGGAGCGATTGCCCGCCAACTGTTGGCGAAATTCGGCATTAAAGTCGCCGGGCACGTCGTTTCGATAGGCGAAGTCGTGGCCGCTGCTCCAACGCTTCCTATCGATGAGCTTATCGCGGTTACGGAAGAATCTCCCGTTAGAGTCGCGGACAAGGACGCGGAGCAGAAGATGATAGAGTTAATCGATCGCATGAAAGCGGAAGGCGATACGATAGGCGGCGTCGTCGAATGCATCATTACCGGATTGCCGGTGGGCCTCGGGAGCCACGTGCAATGGGATCGCAAGCTTGACGGTCGCATCGCTCAAGCGGTCGTGTCCATTAACGCGTTCAAAGGCGTCGAGGTGGGCATCGGATTCGAAGCGGCCCGTATTCCCGGCTCTAAAGTGCATGATGAGATTCTGCATACAGCCGATAAAGGATTCCATCGCGCATCCAACCGCGCAGGCGGATTCGAAGGCGGGATGACGACTGGTGAGCCTATCGTCGTTCGCGGAGTGATGAAGCCGATACCGACGTTATACAAGCCCCTTGCGAGCGTAGATATCGATACGAAAGAAGCGTTTACCGCGCAGGTCGAACGCTCCGATGCTTGCGCCGTTCCGGCGGCAAGCGTCGTTATGGAGCATGTCGTGACTTGGGAAGTTGCCAAAGCGTTCCTGGAGAAATTCGGCGGAGATTCCATCGAAGAAATTCAAGCGAATTTGGATCATTATCTGAGTCAAGTCGAGGCTTACTAATGGCGGGCGGGACAAGGGAACTTCAGGTTGAATTAGGGGAGCGTTCTTATCCCATATATATCGGCACGGATTTGATTGCTCAAGCCGGTGAGTTGTTCTTAAAGCATGGTTTACCGGTGAAGTCGCCGATTCTTCTCGTAACCGACTCCTCCGTTGTCGATTTGTATGCCGATAAGGTCGAAGCTTCACTTGGAGAGGCTGGGTATGCGGTCACGACCGCCGTCGTTCCTTCCGGCGAAGCATCGAAATGTCTCGAAGTTCTCGACGAATTGGTAGGGACGGCTCTCCAGGCCGGATTGGACCGCAAATCGACGGTAATCGCTCTTGGCGGCGGTGTCGTCGGCGATCTCGCCGGCTTCGTGGCTGCTTCTTATATGCGGGGAGTCCGTTTCGTGCAGATGCCTACGACGATTCTTGCCCATGACAGCAGCGTTGGCGGCAAGGTGGCGGTGAACCACCGATTGGCCAAAAACATTATCGGAGCTTTTCATCAGCCGGAGTTCGTTCTATATGACTTGGACACTTTAGCTAGTCTTCCCGTTCGCGAGGTTCGCGCCGGTCTTTCAGAGGTGATCAAGCATGGGCTTATTTGGAACGAACAATTCGTCGCTTGGTGCGACGACAATGCCGATAAGCTGCTGGCATTGGATTCGGATTCTTTGGGATACGCTTTGTACGAAGGCTGCAAAGTCAAATCCATCGTCGTATCGCGAGACGAACGCGAAAATGATTTGCGCGCCATTCTGAATCTCGGTCATACGATCGGCCATGCGCTCGAGGCGGTTGCCGGGTACGGCGAGCTGCTCCATGGAGAAGCCATCGCCATCGGCATGGTCGGTTCCGCGCGCTTGGCCGCGAGGTTCGGTTATTCTGCCGAGATAGCCGAGGAAACGGAACGGATTTTCGCGAAGTTCGGTCTTCCCGTGCGCATCCCGGACAGTTGCGATACAGATGGCATTATGAGCGCCATGCTGCACGATAAGAAGTTTTCCGAGGGGAAAATGGTATTCGTCGTACCGACCGCGATCGGTTCCGTGGAAATACGCAATGACGTTCCATCATCATGGGTAAGAGAAATCGTGGACGGATTAAGAGAGGGGAATGAACGGCTATGAGCGTGAGGGGAATTCGCGGAGCCATAACGGTAGAATTGAATGAAGAGGGTCCGATCTTGGATGCGACGATCCAACTGCTGAATGGTATTGTTGAAGTCAACCATTTTACCCCTGAGGATATCGCTAGCGTATTCGTGACGGTAACACAGGATCTGGACGCGACTTTTCCGGCACGGGCGATCCGCCAAATGGCTGGCTGGGAGCTCGTACCGCTGATGTGCTCCTTAGAGGTTCCGGTTAAAGGAAGCCTTGAGAAATGCATCCGCCTCATGGTGCTCGTCAACACGACAGCTTCCCAGAAGGAAGTCCGCCACGTTTACTTGAACGGAGCTCAAGCTCTTCGTCCGGATTTGGCCGGTAAGTAATTTGTAATGAAGCCAGCATCAGTAAATTAGTTACACGCCCAGTAGCACGCCTAGCACCTAATAGTTCGTTCTAATTGCGTGAAGCACACGCCGATCTCTCTGCCCGAGAGCTCGGCGTTTTTTTTATTTAAATTCACTGTCGGAGGGAAAGCGAATGTCAATTTCGGAAGCGGAATATGAGTATCAAAAGTTGTTAGATGAACAGAAGAGTCAGGCAACGGGAATGCGGCTGGTGCAGTTGCAACAACAGGGCGAAGGAGAAAGAAAGCTGCTCGTCGATATTATTTGGCCGGTACGCAAGTCGTACAAAGGAATTACGTTAGAAAAAGAGATGATTACTTTATCGGGAGTCAAGGCTTACGTCGACGCCGTGGATGAGAATTTTCGCTTTGGATTGGAGGCTGAAGGATACGTACCCCATGCGGAGACGATTACTCGTCCTCGATTCGATTTTGAAAAAGTGAGGGTTCGCAGCATGGTCGCATTGGATATCAAGTATATTCCCTTCACGTATGACGAGATGGCCAAGAAACCGGATATGTGCAGAAGGGCTTTGTATGAGTTGTACGGTAGACATGCCGGTAATGCGAGCTCGGCTTCGTACCAGCAAGCGACTATTTATGAGCGAGAGGTCATTAGATATGCGTTGTGGTTAGCGAGATCTTTCCGAATGGACGATGTGAAGACGTGCTTAGGGAAGGGGACGGAGTTTTGCCGTGAGGTTTTGCGATCGTTAATTCGCCGGAATCTTATAAAACCGCATATTGAAGGCTTGAGACGCAATCATGAATATGTACTCGTTGAAGGCGCAAGCAAGCTATTGTGGTAGAGAACAGTGTTAGTAATGCCCTGCCGCTGTAAATCAGCGAAAGAGGCACTTTGGAGGAAATTAGAGCGGTGTCGCCGCTTTAAATCGGCGAAAGAGGTACTTTGGAGGAAGATAGAGCGGCCCTGCCGCTTTAAATCGATGAATGAGGCACTTTGAGTGAGGATAGAGCGGCGCTGCCGCTTTAAATCGGCGAAAGAGGTACTTTGGAGGAAGTTAGAGCGGCGTCGCCGCTTTAAATCGGCGAATGAGGCACTTTGGAGGAAGTTAGAGCGGCGTCGCCGCTTTAAATCTCTGAATGAGGCACTTTGAGTGAGGATAGAGCGGCGCTGCCGCTTCAAATCGGCGAAAGAGGTACTTTGGAGGAAGCTAGAGCGGCGTCACCGCTTTAAATCGGCAAACGAGGTACTTTGGAGGAAGATAGAGCGGCCCAGCCGCTTTAAATCGGCGAACGAGGCACTTTGAGGAAGTTAGAGCGGCGTCGCCGCTTTAAATCGATGAATGAGGCACTTTGAGTGAGGATAGAGCGGCCCTGCCGCTGTAAATCAGCGAAAGAGGCACTCTGGTGGAGGTTAGAGCGGCGACGCCGCTTTAAATCGGCGAATGAGTTACTTTGGAGGAAGATAGAGCGGCCCTGCCGCTTTAAATCGATGAATGAGGCACTTTTAGTGAGGTTAGAGCGGACGGCCGCTTTAACTCGCCAAAGAGGCACTTGGGTGAAAAAGTCTTGTAGGGTAGCTTGGAATGGTCGCCGAAACAAGCATAGAATAATGTTGACGCTAACCGCCGAGGAATGCTATATTTATACTCATATTATGCATCGCGGAACGGTCGGCCATAGGGACGATAACTTACGCGGGTGCGAGTAGAGATGAGAAGAGATGAGCGGAGTATCCGTATCGTCGGCGATGCATGGGAATTACCGTGCTGACACGATGAAGTCGGAGCCTAAACTTATCGATTACGCGCATCTCTGCTGAGCAGGGGTGCTTTTTTGATGGCATAAAGCTCTAAAAAGGAGAGATCGACGATGGATCAGCTGGAGCTTCAAGGTATCAAAGCCATGGCAGGACAATACAACGTCATTCCCGTCGTACGCAGGTTGCTGGCGGACACCGAAACGCCGATCCGTGTGTTCCAGCATCTTAGCAAAGACAAGCGCGCGTTCTTGCTGGAGAGCGTCGAGGGCGGTGTTAAATGGGCGCGATATTCGTTTATCGGCACGGATCCGTTCCTAGTTCTGAAGCTGAAGAAGGGCCAGCTGACCTTGGAGCAAAACGGGAAATCCGAAACTCACGAAACGACCGAGCCGTTGCAGCTCCTACGCGAAAAGCTTCGTTCCTATCGGAGCCCGGCATTGACGGAGCTTCCTCCGTTCACGGGAGGCGCGATCGGATTTTTCGGATACGACCTGCTTCAATATTACGAGAAAAAGCTGCCGCCTCATCCGACGGACGATCTGAACATGGACGATATGCAATTCATGTTCTGCGACCGCGTTATCGTATTCGACCACTTCAAGCAGCAAGTGCTCGTCATCGGGAACGTACACGTTGCCGAAGGCGCGACGGACGCGAACATCGAAACCGCCTACTTGGAAACGCTAAACGCGATCGACGATACGATCCGCAGGATCCAGCAGCCGATTCAAACTCAGCCGTCGAGAGGTACGCCGCCTCAGGATCCGGACCTTGGAGAAATCAAGTCCAACCTGACCAAGCAGCAATTTCTGGATAATGTCAACCAGGCTAAGGAATATATTCGCGCGGGCGACATCTTCCAAGTCGTGTTGTCGCAGCGATTCCATATCGAAACGGAAGTCGACCCGTTACACGTGTACCGCGTACTGAGGACGATGAATCCTTCGCCGTACATGTACGTGCTGAAGCTGGATGACGAAGTCGTCGTCGGAACTTCTCCGGAGCTCCTGGTCAAGGTGGATAACGGCAAAGTGGAAACTCGACCGATCGCGGGTACAAGACCGAGGGGTAAAACGCCGGAGGAAGATCTGGCGCTCGAAAAAGAATTGTTGGCAGACGAGAAGGAGCGGGCGGAGCACGTCATGCTCGTCGATCTGGGGCGCAACGATCTTGGAAGGGTATCGACCTTCGGAACGGTCAAATGCGACAGTTACATGGAGATCGAGCGTTACTCCCACGTCATGCACATCGTATCGAACGTAACCGGCCAACTCCGGCCGGATAAGGATTTCTACGATGCGTTCCTTTCTTGCCTTCCGGCGGGAACGGTATCCGGAGCCCCGAAGCTCCGAGCGATGGAAATCATAGCCGAATTAGAGAACGAAGCCAGAGGAGCGTATGCCGGCGCTATCGGGTACTTGGGCTTCTCGGGCAATCTAAATACATGCATCACGATTCGGACGATCATTTTCAAGCACGGCAAAGCATACGTGCAAGCCGGAGCGGGAATCGTCTGGGATTCCGTTCCGGAGAACGAGTACGAAGAGACCGTCAACAAAGCGAAAGGGATGCTCAAAGCGATCCGCTCCGCGGAAGCGGCGTTTCCTGCCGCGGGATCTTCCAAGCGCTCCGCCAATGATTTTCCGGTCGTCCTGGCGGGAGACCGCCGCACGAATCTGGACTATGACTAAGGGGAAGGGGAATCCGGTCAAATGAGCGATACTCTAACGATAAGTTTACCGCAGGCGTTGAACAAAATAATTAGCGGCGGCGATTTGACTCGCGACGAGGCGTACGGAGCGATGACGACGATTATGAAAGGCGAGGCGACGCCCGCGCAAATCAGCGGAACCGTCATTGCGCTTCGCATGAAAGGCGAGACGGTCGAAGAGATCACCGGATTCGCGGAAGCGATGAGAGCTTTCTCCAACCACGTCGCCACGGAAAATCATGATCTTCTCGATACGTGCGGAACCGGCGGATCGGGTATCCATAAATTTAATATCTCGACTGTTTCGGCCGTAATCGCGGCGGCGGCGGGAGCTCGCGTTGCCAAACACGGGAATCGCGCGATGTCCGGCAAAGCGGGCAGCGCGGATGTGCTGGAGGCCCTTGGCGTCAACATCAACTTAACGCCCGAGCAAGCCGCGGAATGCCTCGACAAAACGGGGATATGCTTTATGTTCGCGCAGCTGTACCATCCGGCATTGAAGCACGCCGCGGTTCCAAGGAAAGAGTTGGGCGTGCGCACCATATTCAACATGCTCGGACCATTGGCTAATCCGGCGAACGCGGACCGGCAGCTCATCGGTTTATACGATCGGACGCGCACCGCGACGGTAGCGGAAGTGTTGTCCCGGCTAGGCTTGAAGAAAGCAATGGTCGTCGGCAGCTACGACGGATTGGACGAAATCAGCATATCCGCGCCTACCCAAGTATCCGAGCTAAGAGACGGGGTAGTCCTTACTTATGACATCACTCCCGAACAGCTCGGCCTAACGACGGTGTCCCTCGACGAGGTGCAGGGCGGAAACGCGGAAGAGAACGCCGCCATCATACGCGACGTTCTCGCGGGCAACAGAAGCGCTTACCGCGATGTCGTCCTAGCGAACGCGGGCGCATGCATTTACGTCTCGGGCCGCGCGGATTCGTTGCCGGACGGCGTCAGAGTCGCCGCTTCGACGATCGACTCCGGCCTCGCGGCCAATAAACTTCAGCAATGGATCGCAACGACGGGAGAAGTGAGCCATGTTTCTTGATCGCATCGTCGCCACCAAACACGAAGAAGTGTCGGCGCTTAAAAAAAGCCTTAACATCGGCCAAGCCGAAAGAACGATCGCCGGACTCGAATCTTGCCGAGGCTTCGAGCAAGCCTTGATCGGTCGCAATCGTCCGGTCGGCCTAATCGCGGAAGTAAAGAAGGCAAGTCCTTCCAAAGGCCTTATTCGTCCGGATTTCCATCCCGCCGGCTTAGCTCAAGCATACGAAGAGGCAGGGACGGATTGCATCTCCGTATTGACGGACTCGGATTATTTTCAAGGCAGCAACGAATATCTCAAGCGGATTCGCGAACAGGTCAAAGTACCTTTGCTTCGCAAAGACTTCACAATAGACGAGCGTCAAATCTACGAAGCCCGCTTGATCGGAGCCGATGCGATTTTGTTGATCGCCGCCATTCTGACGAAAAATCAGCTTTCGTCCTTCTATACCCTCGCGCGGGACCTCGGGCTCGACGTGCTGGTCGAAGTGCATAACCGTCCGGAATTGGACATGGTCCTGGACATAGGCAAAGCTTCGCTGATCGGCGTCAATAACCGGGATCTGAAAACCTTCATCACGGACTTGAAAGTAACGGAGGAGCTGATCGCTTTATTGCCGAAAGGAATCGTGGCGGTAAGCGAGAGCGCGATCTCGTCCACGGACGACGTGGCGTTCGTTCGCGAAGCCGGCGCTCAAGCGGTATTGATCGGCGAGCATTTCATGCGTCAATCTAACGTTCGGAACGCCGTAAACGAGCTGCTCGGTCCGATAACGAAGAAGGAAGGCGCGTCCGGATGACGGAGTCGTCGATCGTGAAAATATGCGGGATCATGGAAGAGGCGACCTTGCGCGGAATGATCGGGCTTTCGGTGGATTACGTCGGCTTCGTGTTCGCGACGAGCAGAAGACAGCTTTCCCCCGGTCAAGCGTCCGCTCTCCAAGCCGTCGCGAAGCAAATTCCGATGGCCGGCGGCAAACCGCCCAAGACGGTCGGCGTGTTCGTTAATCCGACTATGGCCCAATTAGAAGATACTCTAACCGTCGTATCTCTCGACGTCGTCCAATTGCATGGCGACGAGTCGCCTGAGTTCTGCCGAGAGGTGCGCGAGCGCTTCCGGGTTGACGTCTGGCGCGCGCTGCCGATCGGCGAAGCTAATGGAGCGACCTCCGAACGGATTGGCGCAGAAAGACTCTCCGCATACAAAGGAGCGGTGTCCACGATCCTTTTGGATACCGCCGGCGGAGGTACCGGCGTAGCTTTTCGATGGGATGTCATTCCTTCGTATCAAGAAGCGGCGAATAATAACGGCTTGCGATTGTTCATCGCCGGGGGACTGAATCCGGATAACGCGGACCAACTAATAACCGATTACAAACCCGATGGCGTCGATATCTCCAGCGGCGTGGAGACGGACGGAGTCAAAGATAACCATAAGATCGCCGCATTCGTAGAAAGGGTGAGAGGATTATGAGTCACGCAGGTCAAGTGCCGGATCAACACGGACGTTTTGGTCCCTTCGGCGGAAAATACGTACCGGAAACCTTAATGAACGCTTTAATCGAACTGGAAGAAGCATATTTGAAATACAAGGACGATCCCGATTTCCTCGAGGAAGTCCGTTATTTGTTGAAACAATATTCGGGCCGTCCGACGCCGCTCTATTACGCGGAGAGATTAACCCAACATCTCGGCGGGGCGAAAATCTATCTGAAACGAGAAGATTTGAACCATACCGGAGCGCATAAAATCAACAACACGATCGGACAAGCGGTTCTCGCGAAACGCATGGGCAAGAAAAAAGTCATCGCCGAAACCGGAGCCGGTCAACACGGCGTGGCTTCCGCGACGGTCGCCGCCCTCATGGGGCTCGAGTGCAAGGTATTCATGGGCGAGGAAGACACGAAGCGTCAACAATTGAACGTTTTCCGAATGAAGCTGCTCGGTTCCGAAGTCATTCCCGTCATGTCGGGCACGCGGACTCTCAAGGACGCCTGCAACGAAACGCTAAGATACTGGGTTAGCCATGTCGACGATACGTACTATATTTTAGGTTCCGTGACGGGGCCGCACCCTTATCCGATGATGGTTCGTGATTTTCAACGGATTATCGGATTGGAATCGAGGGAGCAAATTCTCGAGGCCGAAGGTCGCTTGCCGGATGTCGTCGTGGCGGCGGTCGGAGGCGGGAGCAACGCCATCGGTATTTTCCACCCGTTCATCGAAGATGCGAGCGTTAAGCTTCTAGGCGTAGAAGCAGCGGGCAGGGGAGTAGATACCGAGGAGCACGCGGCCACGATGACCAAAGGTCGTCCCGGCGTCTTCCAAGGCTCCATGAGTTACGTGCTGCAGGACGAAGGCGGGCAAGTGTTGCCGGCTCATTCCATCTCTGCAGGACTCGATTACCCCGGTATCGGGCCGGAGCATGCTTATTTGAAAGACACGAAGCGGGCGGAATACGTACCGATCACCGACAAAGAAGCATTGGACGCGTTAAGCTTGTTATCCCGGATGGAAGGCATCATTCCCGCGCTGGAGTCCGCTCACGCGATCGCTCAGGTGCTTAAGATCGCTCCAGTTATGAACAAGGATGAGATCATCGTCGTCAGCTTGTCCGGACGCGGAGATAAAGACGTGGAGTCCATCATGTCTTACCTAGCGGCAGAGGAGGGAACGCAGCCATGAGCACGACAACCGTACCTAACGCGATAGATGCCGTATTCGCTCAATTGAAAATCAAAGGGGAAACGGCGCTTATCCCGTTCATGACGATGGGTGATCCCGATCTGGACACGTCGGTAGCCTTGGTTCAAGCGGCGGAAGCCGCCGGGGCGCATATGATCGAGCTCGGCGTTCCGTATTCCGATCCGCTCGCGGACGGTCCCGTCATTCAGCGCGCTTCCGAACGGGCGCTTAAGAACCGCATCAGCCTTACCGATTGCATGACCGTCGCCTCAAGCGCACGCGCTCGCGGCGTCAAGATGCCATTCATCCTGTTCAGCTATTTCAACCCGGCGTTGCAACTTGGTTTAGAGAGATTCTTTGAGCTTCTGAAGGAACACGGGTTCAGCGGTGTGATTATTCCGGATCTGCCCTTGGAGGAAGACTCCGAAACCCGCGCGCTTGCGGAAGCCAGCGGCATCCACTTGATTCCGCTTGTCGCGCCGACGTCCGAAGCGCGCGTGGAACGGATCGCCGCCAATGCCAAAGGATTCGTCTACTGCGTTTCGTCGTTGGGGGTGACCGGCGTCCGTTCAACCTTCCATGAAGGCATCGACCAGTTTCTGAGCACGGTACGCAGAGCGGCATCGGTTCCGATCTGCGTTGGCTTCGGCATCTCCTCCCGCGAGCACGCGGAGCGTTTCGCCGGTCAGTGCGACGGAGTTATCGTGGGCAGCGCCATAGTCAGGCAAGTGGAGGAGGCTTTACCCCTTCTGACTTCCGATAACGAAAGCGAGCGCAAACAAGGTATTCAACAAATACAGGATTTCATCGCGGAATTAAAACCGAGAACGTCGGCTTCCTAAACTTTCCTATTTCCTTGAATCGTAATATCGTCTGTACAGTGACGCGTCGATGTGTCAGAATAGAATAACATTTCCATTCGGAGCGAATGACGTTCCGCCTTCGGCGGATCCGAACGCTCCGTTTGTCGCGATCTTAGGAGGGACCCACATGATTCCGAAACCGAATATTGTTCATTTGCCCGTTTACCAGCCCGGCAAACCCGTCGACGACGTGAAACGAGAGCTGGGATTAACCGAAGTCATCAAGCTGGCTTCCAACGAAAATCCGTTCGGCAGTTCCCCGAAGGCGAAGGAAGCCATCGTTCGGGAGCTGGATAACATCAGCATATACCCGGATGGAGCAGCAGTGGAGCTTACGGATGCCATCGCGCGCAAATTCGACGTGAACGCCGACCAAGTGATATTTGGTGCCGGTTCGGATGAAATTATACTGATGATCGCTCGCGCTTTTCTCGTTCCCGGGGACGAGACGATCATGGCGGACCAGACGTTTCCTCAATACAAGCATAACGCTCAGATCGAGAACGCCGTCATCATCGAGGTGCCGCTCAAAGAGGGAACCCACGATCTGAATGCGATGCTCGAACGCGTAACGGACAAGACGAAAGTCATCTGGATATGCAACCCGAACAACCCTACGGGCACGATCAACGTCGCGGACGAAGTCGAGAGGTTCCTATCCCGGGTTCCGAGCAACGTTCTCGTCGTATTGGACGAAGCCTATTGCGAATATATCGAAGATCCTGCGTTTCCGGATGTCATAAAGTTGCTTAAGAAATACCCTAACGTTATCGTTCTGCGCACTTTCTCCAAAATTTACGGTTTAGCATCGCTTCGTATCGGTTATGGAATCGGTCGTCCCGACGTCATACGAAGCATCAACCAGGTGAGAGAGCCTTTCAACACGTCTCGCTTCGGTCAGGCGGCCGCTCTAGCGGCACTGGCGGACGAGTCGTTCATCGAGGAATGCCGCGCGGCGAACAAGCAAGGCTTGGCGTACTTCAACAGCTCGTTCGCCGAGCTCGGATTGCCCGCGTTCCCGGCATACGGGAATTTTATCATGGTCGACGTGAAAAGACCGGGCCAGGAAGTATTCGATGCATTGCTCCGCAAAGGCATCATCGTGAGAGCCGGCCATAAGCTATACCCTACGCATATAAGGATAACGGTCGGAAGCCAAGAACAGAACGAGAAAGTAATCGCCGCGCTGACAGCCGTGCTGCAAGAAATCGCGGTAAAGGTGTGAAGGCATGAGCGGAGAATTTAGCGACTTTACGGAATCGAAGGAATCTTTACGATTGAAAATCGCCATCTTCGGAGTCGGCTTGATCGGCGGATCGCTTGCGCTTTGCTTCAAAGGCAAACCCGGAGTCGAAGTCGTCGGCCATTCGGTCAATGCCGCATCGACGGAGAAGTACGTCGCACGCGGAGTCGTTGATTGGGCGACGACCTCCGTCGAGGAGGCGTCCAAGGACGCGGATTTCTTGTTTCTGTGCGTACCCGTCGGCAGACTGGAGGAATACGTGGACGAGCTGGCCAGCCTTCCGTTAAAGGCTGGCTGCATCGTTACGGACGTAGGGAGCACGAAAGCGTCCGTCGTCCGTCATGCGGATAAATTGTTGCCTCGTGGAGCGGTATTCATCGGGGGACACCCGATGGCCGGATCCGAGCGTTCCGGAGTGGAAGCCGCAAGCTTGCATCTGTTGGAGAATGCTTATTACGTGCTGACGCCTACGGAAGGCACATCAGAGGAGCACATTCTCAAGCTGGAGAAGCTGTTGAAATGGACGCGAGCCCACATCGTGAAGACGGACGCCGTACTGCATGACGATATTGTAGGCGCGATCAGTCATTTGCCTCATATGATCGCGGTCGCTCTCGTTAATCAGATCGCGGGATACAATGAATCGAACGAGTTATATAGAATGCTGGCGGCCGGCGGTTTCAGGGATATTACAAGAATAGCTTCCGGAGATCCCGTCATCTGGCGAGATATTCTGCTCAATAACCGCGAAGTTATGCTCAAGCTGGTCCGGGATTGGCAAGGTGAGATGGAACGTTTCGCTAGCCTGCTCGAAGAAGGGGACGGTGAAGGAGTGGCGGAGCAATTCCGCCGCGCCGGTCAATTCAGGAGCCAGCTTCCGGAACGCCGCAAGGGAATGATCACTTCGATCTATGAATGTTACGTTGACGTTCCTGATCATCCTGGTATCATCGGCAAGATCGCGACGGAACTCGGGCAAGCCAAGATCAACCTCAGTAATCTGCAAATCATCGAGAGCAGGGAAGACGTGCCGGGAGTTCTGCGATTATCGTTCCAACAGTCCGAAGATCAGGACAAGGCGACTGCATTATTGAAATCATTGAACTACGCCGTTCATATGTAACGGTCTTGAGGAGGCTGCGCGTAGAGTTCGCAGCATCCTCTTTTTTTTGCTGGTTAAGATCCGGGATAATACATGCTGTAAACGCTTTAAAATTAAATGTAAACGCTTATTGACAAAATGAAAACGTATACATATAATAAAAGTACAGTATGGTTTCTCTCCACTCCTATCCAATCCTAGCACTATGTGCAACCACCCTTCGGGGTGGATTTTTTTTTGTGCCGGGAAAAACGGCTTCAACTTGAACGGAAATAAACCCGTTTTTGCAAAAATGAACCTGAACGGAAGGGATATCGTCAAATCAGAAGAAGGAAATAGGTCGATAGGCATGTAAAGGACACATTTCCCTGCAAAATTTGAGAAATTTTTAAGCTCAGAGCCCAACGACCTGTGTTACAATAGCATATAGAATTTGTAAAATACTGGTTTACAAACTTTCATGCGCCGTAAAGCGCAACTTTTTCGTTTTTGGCCGGTATAACTTTATACCCACCGGCTGCGAACGTTCACCCTGACACGGGGGAGGGTCGCGGATATGATGACCGATTCCCAATTAATACGGGAAATCAAAGACGGCAACGTAGATATGTATTCTACGTTAATGGGACGATATCAGAAGAAGATATTATCCTTCGTATATCACATGCTTAAGAGCGCCAAACTGGAAATACTGGCGGAGGATATTAGTTCCGAAACCTTTTACAAAGCCTTCAGGAGCTTGCATTCCTTTCGGGAAGTAGACGCGTCCTTTTCAACTTGGCTATATACGATAGCACGAAATACGGTTCTTAGCGAATTGCGCAAGCAGAAGACGGCGCACGTATCGCTAGACGACTCCACATACATACCAGCCGCGCCTTTCGAAGAGGCGCCCGAGCAGCGGTTGCTGCGCAACGAGAAGGTTTCCATGGTACGAGAGGCCATCAATAGTTTGCCCGAGAAGCAGCGCTCAGCGCTCATATTGCGGGAGTACGATGGGATGGACTACCAAGAGATCGCCAACATTCTAGGACAGACGGTCAGTTCCGTCAAATCGTTGTTGTTCCGGGCTAGGGCCAGTGTGAAGACACAGTTGGAATCGTACTTTGCCGAACCGGCCTTGATGAAGGAGTACGAGGAGATGAAGCTGCGATGAAATGCGAAGAAGCCGCGGAATGGTTCGGAATTTACCGGGACTTACCCGAGGATTCCGCCGAACGACTCGCCGTAGATTTGCATGTGCACGGGTGTAGCGAATGCGCGGAAGAGTTCAGCATTTGGGAAGAAAGCGCCCTATTGATTCAAGAATTGCCGTTTAACGAAGCTCTGGAGGATGAACCCGTCTCGTCCGAATGGATGAATCAGAACGTAATGAACCGCATTTATTCCGAACAGAGCTGGTATATGCCGGCTGTTCGCCGCACCTATTCCTTCTCTTTTGCTTTCAGAAAGAAAGTAGCAGGTATTCTCGCGGCATTGTTTGCGCTATTTGTTTGCGGATTTCTATATACCGCGTTCGGCCGTATCGGCGGCACTAGCGAAGACGGCACGGCGCTGATCGATTCGGCGAACGCGTTCGCCGCCAGCCATCAAGGGGGAGACAGCATACACCTTGAAGTCCCGATGGCAAGCTTGAGCGATCCGATCATGCTGACGGTTTCGCCCGCCACGCCGGAATATTGGGTCGCGTTCTCGATCGTCGGAATGATCATGACGCTGCTTATTTTGAATTGGTTCTCCAGGGTGCGTACATGATGCAGGCAACGAGAATCGGATGGGTACGGCATGGGATTACGGAATGGAACCAAATAGGTAAAATCCAAGGAGTTACGGATATTCCGTTAAGCGCGGAGGGAGAAGAGCAAGCTCGCCTTCTAGCAGATCGGCTAGCACGTGAAGGGCAAGCATGGAACGGAATCTATAGCAGCGACTTACAGCGCGCTATGAAGACGGCCGAGATCTTGTCCGACCGGCTTGGGCTCCCGGTAATCAAGGACGCGCGATTGCGGGAACGTTCCTTCGGTCAAGCGGAAGGAACGACGGAAGCGGAGCGTATGACCCGCTGGGGCGCGGATTGGCGAAGATTGGTTCCCGATCAGGAGAACGATGAATCAATCAAGGAACGCGGGCATCGGTTCGTTGACGAGATGTTAGAGAAACATCCGGGTGAGGCATGGTTAGTCGTCTCTCATGGTAGTTTTCTGGGAAGAATGCTTCAATCTCTCTGTGCAGACCTAACGGATTCCCACTTGCTCAACATGTCGCTTACCATAATTGAGAATGAACAGGCAATCTGGAAGCCGGTGCTTCATAATTGCACGCTGCATTTAGCGACGGAAACTTCTATATAAATCAAGACTCCGAGAATCCGGGCAAAGGCCCGGTTTTTTTGCGTACGATCAGAAAGCATAAACTACTTGAATATTTAACGTTTAAGACTGACAACCCGCGCCTATACTGAAATGTAAATCCTCCATGAAGCGGTGAATGCCGATGAACTTGGCCGACATGTTATGTTATGCGGACATTGCCGAGTTGACTAGAATCGCGGAAGCTTACGATTGTACTTGCAGCAGCCATTCCAAGAACGAGTTGATTCAGTCGATTCTTGCAACCGTGCAACGACGAGACGTCATGGAATCGAGAATCGGAGAGATGACGGGGAACGATCTTCGTTTCTTGAATTTTCTCGTATTCGAGAAAAGAACCGCATACAGCTTAGAGGAATTGAAAGCGAGAGCAATAGGAGAAGAGCCGAGCATGCTGCCGAAGTCATCGATCGTTCCGGAGGCTCCTCCCGAGCTTCCTAAACGATCTCGCAAGGGGAAGAACGCGGCGGTCAAACCGCTTCCGGGCCCCGACGAAACGGCGCGGAACTCCATTACCAGACTCAAGCGTTTCGGTTGGCTCTTTAACGGCTTCTCTCAACAAACCCGGTTTTTGTACGAGGTTCCGGAAGACGTCAAAGTCCGATTGTGCGACGTACTCGAAAAACGTTTCCGCACTTCCCTCGTCTCTATGGACGAGCCCGCTGCTTATCGGGACGAAAGAAGCTTGTTGGTGGAAGACATCGCTCACTTCCTCCGTTACGTGCGCGACAACGATTTGCCTTTGACTTCCGACGGCATCATGTACAAGCGCCAGCTCCAACAAGCGCTAGAGCTCCTTTCCGTCAACGAAAGCTTGCCGGCTAAAGGAGGATGGAGGTTCGGCTACGGTCGCCGATTCATGGATTATCCGGATCGCTTTTCCTTGCTCTACGACTTTTCCTACTTCGAAGGGTACGTAGCGGAGGAAGCGGAGAAGCTCACGTTAACTCCGGCGGGACGAATGATCGCGGACGGTCTTGCCAAGCCGGATCCAAGCAAGCTTTACCGATTCTGGTTGCGGTTGTACAAGGGTCCGATTCCCAACCTATCGTCCTTGGTGCAATGGGTGATGCGTTTGTCGGGCGACTGGGTAACCGTAGAATCGATGAACGAGATTCTGCAACCGCTAATCCGTTCCTATTATTATGACACCCCGAGAGACGTACTTGAACGGCGCATCCTTAACATGCTTATGCATCTAGGTATTGTACGCTGGGGACAAACGGCGGAAGGGGTCCATGTCGTTAAGATCACGCCCCAAGGCAAATGGCTGATTTCGGGAAATACGCTCGCTTTCGAAGATACTTTGAATCTCGGCAACCCGCCCGTATGACAAATGGAAACTGCGTGGAGATTTGGAACCAATCGTAATCGGACGGCATTGTAATATTTAAGACGGAGCGTTTAGACGCGAAATAACGCCAATCAGCCGCTTATCATCGGCGATGGCGTATCCGTCGGACATGCGGTAATCGATCAAGACTGCAACATAGGCAATGGTACATTGATCGGCATGGGGGCTATCGTCTTGAACGGGGCGGACATCGGTGAATATGCTTTAATGGGAGCCGGCGCGCTCGTAACTGAAAATCAGGTCATTTCGCCCAGAATACTGCGTTTAGGATCACCGGCAAAGGTTGTTTGACATTTACCGAGCAGGATTTGCAGCGAATGAAGCAAACGGCGGACAGATACGTGAGCAAAGGCGATCAATATAGGAGCTCCTGACAAGGTGCCCTTTACGCCGGATTTCGGAGGTGCAACGAATGGACAACATGAAAGTCGCCTACGAGACGATGCTGGGATTGGCGGCAGAAATGGTCCTGGACGAAGCGCTGCGCAATTACCGGACGGAGAAAATATATCATGCGATCGATGATGCGCTTGCGCAAGGAGACGTGGAATCGTTTCGGCGGTTAACCGACGAGTTGAAAAGCATTCAACAATTCATCGGTTGAGATCCTAATGTTCTATTCATTTAACCTAGCCCGTCGGGTTAGGTTTTTTTTGCGTTTCAAGATAGAGCGGTTTCGACAGCGACAGATATATAAGCTCCCCGACTTTTACTCCTAAATAGCGGAAAGAAGCTTTTAATGTTCGCCGTTTTGGAGTACGATAACAGGTATCTTGATGCAAGCTTTAATGGAAGACAAGGAGTGTGCCCTACATATGAAATTCAGTGAAATAGATCCGGCAAGCTGGCCAGAATTGCAGCCTTATCTGGATACTTGCCTACTTCCTCTATCGGGACTGACCGGGGAAGAATCGCCTTGGGAAGCCACGGAGAGCGTGGCGCGTACCGGGGAATGGCTAGCCCCGTTGGAACAATCATTTCGCGGGAGAACGGTGACGATGCCTGCCTACCACTATGATGCAGGCGGCGAGGAGCAAATCGATCGGTTAAATCGTTTAATCGGGTCGTGGAGGGCGATCGGCTTTCGCTACGTGATCCTGATCAACGGAAAAGCGATGCCGAACTTCGATATGCTGCATGCGGATCTGATCATTCAGCCGAAAACGGACGATGAGAAGCCCGATTCAGAGCGAATCGGCAAATCGGTAGCGGAATTGTGGCGGACGCCGCAACGATAAACGACCGAAAATCGCTTTTCGGCAAGCTATGAACGCATAAGGATGGCTATGAAGGGTAAACAATAGTCAGACACATCCCACGGGGAAATGTGACAATTTGAGAACATTTTAGTTACGCTTATCCCGCCGGGGAAGGAAACGCTTGCCCCAATTCTTGACGCTCCATAGCGCGTGGGCTATTATAGTTATGTCCTTGTCAAGTAAAACGGCTACAGGCGTTCTTCGAACGACGTTGGACGTTTGTAACGAGCAATCGGATGCGCTTTAAACCGAATTTAGTTAAGCATACCGATTGTTGAACAAAATGTTAAAGTCCGTACCGGACGCGAGATTGGTGTGGCAAAGGGGGTAGAACGAATGGACCATAATGAGCAGCAAGAAACCACGCATAAACCGGTCAAGCGCAAAGAAATGACAAGACGTCAATTTTTGTCTTACACGCTTGGCGGAGCAGGAGCCTTCATGGCGGGCGGGGCCATTTTACCGATGATCCGCTTTGCCGTAGATCCTATATTGCAAAAGAAAGAAAAAAGCGGTTTCGTCAAAGTCATCGAGGAAAGCAAGGTGACGAACGAACCGACCGAAGTGAAGTTCAAGATTCACCAGGTAGACGGATGGTACGAGAGCGATCCGAAGCTGGCCGCTTGGATCGCCAAGAGCGACGATGGCAAGATCTACGCTCTTTCTCCCGTATGTAAGCACTTGGGCTGCATGGTAAGCTGGAGCGGCGAGGAAGCGCCGAACGAGTATCACTGTCCTTGCCACGGCGCCCGTTACACCAAAGACGGCAAAAACTTGAAAGTTGCGCCAAAGCCGCTAGACGAGTACGAAGTCAAAACGGAAAACGGTTGGGTGTATCTTGGCCCGATAGAACCGAATAGTCGCGTTTAGAAGGAGGGCGTCTCGTCCCATGTTCAAAAACATGTACAACTGGATCGACGAACGTCTAGATATTACGCCGATGTGGAGAGATATCGCGGATCACGAGGTGCCTGAGCACGTCAATCCGGCGCATCACTTCTCCGCGTTCGTTTATTGCTTCGGCGGGCTGACGTTCTTTATAACCGTCATACAAATCCTTTCGGGGATGTTCCTGACGATGTATTACGTTCCGGATATCATTAACGCCTACTACAGCGTTGATTACCTGCAGCATCAAGTCGCTTTCGGAGCGATCGTGCGCGGTATGCATCACTGGGGAGCGAGCTTGGTAATCGTTATGATGTTCCTACATACGCTCCGCGTTTTCTTCACGGGTTCCTACAAAGCTCCCCGCGAGATGAACTGGGTAGTCGGAATGTTGATTTTCTTCGTCATGTTGGGCCTAGGGTTCACTGGTTACCTGCTTCCTTGGGATAACAAAGCGTATTACGCGACGAAGGTTGGTCTGGAAATCGCTGGTGCCGTGCCTTTCTTGGGCGATTACATCAAGGAGCTATTGAACGGTGGAACGATCGTCGGCGCGCAAACGCTGACCAGATTTTTCGCATTCCACGTGTTCTTCTTGCCTGGTGCGCTGCTTGCATTGCTTGCCGGACACTTCTTTATGATTCGAAAACAGGGCATTTCCGGGCCGCTGTAAGAGAGGGGAGTGACAAGCGATGGCACATAAACATGATCCGAACGAAAAAATCGTATTCATAGGAGATTCGCGTGTTCGTAAACGCGATTACTCGAACGTAACGCCTCCTGACTATTCCGCCTTTCCGGGTAAATCGGAAGCATTTATCCCGAACTTCCTGTTGAAGGAATGGATGGTCGGCGTCGTCGTACTTGTAGGGTTCTTGGTATTGGTCGTTGCCGAACCGGCTCCGCTCGGATATCCGGCGGATCCGCTTAACGGCTCGTTCATTCCTATGCCCGACTGGTACTTCCTGTTCTTGTACCAATTGTTGAAGTATCCTTACGCATCGGAAGATTATCTCGTATTGGGCGTTCTAGGTTTGTCCGGACTGCCTTTCATAGCGCTACTTCTCGCTCCTTTCTTGGATACGGGCAAGGAACGCCGCTTCTATCGTCGTCCGATTGCGTCTTCCCTGATGGTCGTTTCATTGGTGGCCGTCACCTACCTGACGTGGGTTTCGTGGCATCACTACACGGGCGAACTCGAGAAGAACGGAGTTATACCCGAGCATATCGAACGCGAGATCAAGGCGGAGGAAGCCATCGAGAAGGGCTTGCCGAGACCGATACCAGGCAGGGAGAAAATTCCTGCAATGGTTGCCGCGGACGATCCTGCTTTCACCGAAACGATGACGCAAGCTCAATGTATCTCTTGTCACGGCGCGGAGCTTGAAGGCGCGAATGGACCCGCTCTTCGCGGAATCGGCGACGTGTTAAGCAAAGAAGAGCTCGTGGAAACGATCACGAACGGAAAAGGCGATGGAATGCCTCCTTTCAAGGGTACGCTGACTACCGAACAGATCGATCAAGTCGCGACATGGCTTTCGACGCAAAAAGCGGGAGCGGCGGAGTAAAATCCGTCCTTCTGTTCTAAACCTGACCGTTCTCGGTCAGGTTTTTTTATGAAAGGAGGTCCCGGATGAGCTGGTTAAAATGGTTGCTGTCCCGTTCCGTATTGCTTAATCCCACGACTTTGTGGATATTAACGCTGATATACGTACCGGGTACGATATACGGATACTACTGGTACAAGGATCAACTGCTTCAAACCTGGAACGAACATCCGCATTGGCAAATTCCCTTCGTTCCGGACAGTCCGACGGCATCATTGTTTTTCGTGATATCCGTCATATGGCTTTGGATTAGTCCTAAGCGTTCAAGGATCGCTTGGGTGAACGGAATTCGCGGAATCGTGGAGACGCTTGGCGTCGTTACATCGGTGAAATACGGAATATGGGCGACGGCGATTATATTCGCCGGACAAGCGCAAGGCGATGTCCTGGAATTTGACCACTGGATGCTGATAGTAGGACATTCGGCGATGGCGATTACGGCGCTAGTCTATGCCCGGTTTTTTATTTTCGGAGGAATTGCCCTGCTAGGGGCGGCTGTATGGACTTTCCTGAACGATACGATCGATTACACGTACGACGTATATCCGTATTTACCCTCGCAACTGTATGATGACATATATTATGTCGGTCTGTTCACCTTCTTGCTTACCGCGTTAAGCGTGGCGGCAGCGGCGATCGCCAAATTCGCCTTCGCCGGCAAGGAGCGGGACAAGGCGTTCTAAACGCGGACATCCCCTCATATCCATTGGGTAGGAGGAGGGGATGTCCGTGTTTTTGTTTATTTCGCCTTTTCGGATTCGCGGCTTGCCGATGCGGCAAGCTTTGATTTCTTTGATCGTTGCGGCGGCATTGTGTCTTATCGCGCCGCCTACGGTGCTAGGGCGCGCTCCGGAAACGGATGCGAAAGTATCAAGAGCCGCCTACGTTCGGTTGTTGTCCGCGACGGAGAAGCTTTACGGCGAAGTGAACGCCGGGAATTCAAAGGCAGCCACCAGAAGCCTGACAGAAATCGAATCGCAACTCCGAAGCTTGCCGACGAAGGGCAAGTCGATCGAGGATGGAATCCGTGAATTAGAGCAAAGCGTGACGGAGCTTAGGAAGTCTCTCTCTTCCAATTCACCTGATGAATCGAAAGCGAAGTCCGAAGCGGCCGAATTAAGATTGGCTGCGGATGCTCTGGTCAAGCCGGACAAGCCGATGTGGCACCGGTATCGAACGCTCATTAGCAATGATCTCATAGAACTGAGTCAAGCCTTGCCATTGAACTCAACGATATCGGGACCCGTTGCGGAGCCCGCTCGCTCGGCTTTCAATCGAGTAGTGGAACGATATCTGGTCATTCGAACGGCGGCCTTGCTGGAGATAGAGCCTTGGAAAGTGGAAAGAGCGGATTCCGTCATTCGTTACGCGTCACGAATCGTCGAAGCGGAATCTCCGAAGACGGAACTGCTGCAGAGTACGATATTGCCTCTGCAGGAAGCATTGGACGGTTTGTTCCCGAGTACGAAGGAAAGCTCCGCCGCGGTTGTCCCCCCGATAACGGCTCCGCCTTCATGGGGATGGTCGGCCATGGTCGGAAGCTTTATCGTGACCGTTCTGACGTGGGTCGGCTGGAGACGGTATAAGGACGAAGAGTATTCGGGATCACGTAAAGAGGCGCGGCATATGCCCGAAGACGCGGCGCAACGGCTGCTGATTCGTTGGAAGAAAAAATAATAAAGGTTATTCGTCTCGGAAGCCTTCTCCGAGCACGTCGTGCACGTCGTTGATAACGATAAAAGCCTTCCGGTCATGCTGACGGACAAGGCTTTTTAATTTGCGAATCTCGAAGCGGCTGACGACGCAGTAGATAACCATCTTGTCCTCGCCGGAATACGCGCCGATCGAAGGCATGAGAGTAACGCCGCGGTCGAGCTCTACGGTGATGTCCTTGGCCAGCTTTTCGGGCGTGTGGCATATAATCGTGAAAGCCTTCGCCGCATAAGCTCCTTCTTGAATGAAATCGATAATTTTGGTGGCGATGAACACGCTAACCAAAGTGTAGAGCACCTTTTCCTTCGGGATAATCAAGAGGGAGATTCCAAGGACCAATACGTCCAACGTCAAAATAATCTGCCCCATGCTCCAGCCCCGTGCGCGATGAAGGATTCTCGCTATAATGTCCACTCCGCCCGTCGTTCCTCCGGCGCGGAATACGAGTCCGAGGCCTATGCCTAGGGTAACGCCGGCATAAAGCACGACGAGTATGAAATCTTGTTCGGATGTGAATGGAACCATCCATCCGTTCTCGACCATCCATTCCGCGATCCATAAGAACAGCGACAATAACAAGGTTCCCACGAAAGTATAGATCATGGCGCTTCTTCCAAGTTGTTTCCAGCCGAGGATGAATAAAGGGAGGTTTATAAGCAGGGACGTTAGGGAAACGGGGAGATCCAGCGCGTAGTTCAAGAGCACGGCTACGCCCGTCACGCCGCCTTCCATCAGCAAGTTAGGGATAATAAAAAACTGCAAACCGAAGGCGTAGAGCGCGGTTCCCGCCACGACTAAGCCCCAGGATCTGACAGAGCTCCAAGGCAACGAAAGTTTCATAGTACGATTCCTCCAAAAATGCATTTGTTTTAATAAACGTCTTACGCTAACATAAGATAGAAACCTTCAAGAAAGGAAGCGAACGATGGGAGAATCTCGCATAACCGGTCTAACGTTATCGGAACGAACGCTTGCCGATATTCAACGAGACGTGGATGCTTATATATCGCAGTTTAAGGAAGGCTATTTTTCTCCGTTGTCGATGCTTGCCAGAATGTCCGAAGAAGTAGGGGAACTGGCAAGGGAAGTGAATCACGAGTTCGGCGAAAAGCCGAAAAAAAGAGATGAAGCCGATAATTCGATCGAAATGGAGCTCGGCGACATTATGTTCATCGTAACCTGTTTCGCCAACTCGCTCGGAATCGATCTGACGGAAGCCCACCGTAAGGTCATGCTTAAATTTACTACCCGCGACGCTGACCGTTGGACGAAGAAGCACACCGATAACGTCTGATTGTCATATGCTGTACTATCCCCGCATTGAAGGGAGGATGGTCGGCATGGACGGGGAAACGTGCCTCCGGCAAGCGTACGAAGCCATCTTTCATGGGGATTTCGAGTCGGCGATATACTGGTTCGGTCAAGCGATCGCAATGGAGCCCGGAAACGCGGAATATTATTATAGAGGCTCGGTGACTTGCGCAAGAAGCGGGAAGATATCGCTCGCGACGAACTACGCCCATAAAGCGGTGGAGATTAATCCGGATAATCAGATCTATCAGCTTAATCTCAGGACGATGCTAGCTAGGCAGAAAATCGCGGAAGCCAGACAGTGGTTGGAACAACCCGTTCCGGATTTAGAACGCAGCTTCGCGAATTTGAAGGAAGCGGCATATCTGGATCCTTTATCTGCGGAAGCGAGGCTACTGCTCGGTATTTTATACCGGATGCAGAGGAATTACAAGCAGGCTCTGGACTCCCTGCAGGACGCGCTTCAGCTTGAACCGCAACTCGAGGAAGCCAAACGATTGCTGCACGAAGTGCGGGCCGAAAGACGCCGCATTCTTAAACAACAATATACGAACTACAATTCGAGAAGGAACAGGTGATAGTATGGCGCGCAAAATTAAAGTTGCCGTGGCGGGGGCAGGCGGCAGAATGGGCCGCGAAGTCGTCAGAATGGTGTTGGAAGATCCCGAGCTGCAGTTGGTCGCTGCCATCGGATTGTCCGCGGGTCCCGTTGACGCCGGGTCGCTGGTCGGTAAACCGGATACCGGCGTCATCGTTTCTTCGCGATTAGCCGATGCTTTGTCCGCTAGCCGTCCAGACGTACTCGTGGATTTTACGAATCCGAAATCGGCCATGCCCAATACGGAAATCGCGCTTGCGTACGGCGTTCGTCCCGTTATCGGCACTACCGGCTTCACGCCGGAGCAGATCTCCGACTTGGACAAGCAATGCAAGGAGAAGGGGATAGGCGGTCTGATCGCGCCGAACTTCTCCATCGGAGCCATCTTGATGATGAAGTTTTCCGCGATGGCTGCCAAGTATTTTCCCCATGTGGAAATCATTGAATACCATGGCGACCAAAAATTAGACGCACCTTCGGGAACTTCCATCAAGACGGCGGAATGGATATCGGAAGCCAGGCAGGAACTCCGTCAAGGGAACCCAAAGGAAGAAGAAGTCATAGAAGGCGCGCGAGGCGGGTATTATAACGGTTTTCGCATACATAGCGTTCGATTGCCGGGCGTATTCGCCCAACAGGAAGTGGTGTTCGGCGCGTTCGGGCAAACATTGAAAATCCGTCATGATTCTTATGATCGCGCGGGATATATGCCGGGAGTGAATACGGCGATCAAGAAGATCATGAACGTAACCGGCATGGTATACGGCTTCGAACACTTCTTAGATTAGGCCGGAAAGCAGGAGAGGGGATCAGCTTCATGTTGGATATCGCTTTAATCGCCCATGATCGTAAAAAAGAGGAAATGGTTAATTTCGCGATCGCTTACGAGCATGTGTTGAAGCATCATCGCTTGTACGCGACAGGGACGACAGGGACTCGCATTATGGAGAATACGGCATTATCCGTTCATCGATTCATGTCGGGGCCGCTTGGCGGCGATCAGCAGATCGGAGCCAGGGTTGCCGAGAATACAATGGATCTTATCCTATTCTTCCGCGATCCGTTGATGGCTCAGCCGCATGAGCCCGATATTATCGCCTTATTGCGCCTTTGCGACGTTCAGGGCATACCTGTCGCGACCAACGTCGCAACGGGCGAGCTGCTGGTCAAAGCATTGGAGCGAGGAGATTTCGCATGGCGCGAACTCGTCCATAAATATAAACCCGGAATAGAAGGTTGAGCGCAGCATGAATCTCATTACTCACGAACAACTCGATATGCTCGTATTCGCCGCGCATCCCGATGACGCGGAGATTGGCATGGGCGGTACGATAGCCAAGCATATTAAAGCCGGATTAAAAGTCGGCATCGTCGATTTAACGTATGCGGAGATGTCATCCAACGGCAACGTGGAGACAAGACAACGGGAAGCGGCGGAGGCGACGGAAGTGCTAGGTTTGTCGGTTAGAGACAATCTGGGCTTGCCGGATCGCCGCTTGTCCGTAATCGCGCAACAGACCGATCTCATGGTGGCGGCGATTCGCAAATATCGTCCGCGGCTTGTTTTCGCGCCTTATTTCTTGGATCGCCATCCGGATCACATCACTTGCAGCCGTATGGCCGAAGAAGCTGTATTTAACGCCAAGCTAAGAAGATACATGCCCGAAAGTCCCTCGTGGACGGTAGAGCAGTTGATTTTTTATTTTATTAACGATGCTCACGCGCCTCAGCTAATCATTGACATAAGCGACGAGCACGAGATCAAGATGAATGCCTTGAAGGCGTACCGATCGCAGTTCATGCCGGATGGAAACGAATCGGATTGGGTTGAAACGCCGCTAACCGGCGCTTATTTGCATAATATCGAAGCCAGAGACCGCTTGCTTGGACAAGCTAAGAAATATAAATACGCGGAAGGCTTTATCGCTAAAGGTCCGGTCGCGTTGAATCGATTCTAATGACGAATAATAAGGGAATACAATGGGATAGACAGGAGGAATCGACATGAATCGTCCGCTCAGAATAGGCATAACCTGCTATCCTTCGCTAGGAGGCTCGGGAGTCGTGGCTACCGAACTCGGGAAGCTATTGGCCGAGAAAGGGCACGAAATTCATTTTATCACTCATAGCATGCCGTTTAGGTTGGGAAAGTTCCATCGAAATATTTTTTATCACGAAGTAGAGGTTTCCGATTATTACGTGTTCCGTTATCCTCCCTACGACTTGTCGTTGGCGAGCAAGATGAACCAAGTTGCCCGATTGCAGAAGCTGGATCTGCTGCATGTGCATTATGCGGTGCCGCACGCCATATGCGCGATATTGGCGAAGCAAATGGCTGGAGACGACCTGAAGGTCGTGACGACGCTTCACGGAACGGATATTACCGTGTTAGCGCAAGACGAAACGTTGAAAGATATCATTCGCCTAGGCATTCGCCAGAGCGACGCGGTCACCGCGGTCAGCCAGGATTTAATCAAGGAAACCCGAGAGCTGTTGGACATTCAAGAGCCGATAGACCTGACGTATAATTTCGTGGATAAACGGATTTATTATCCTCGCGATTGCATCGGTTTGCGCCAGGACTATGCCGATCCACACGAGAAGGTGCTCATGCACATTTCTAATTTCCGTCCGGTCAAACGGACGACGGACGTAGTCGATATTTTCGCCAAGGTAAACGCGCGGACGCCCGCCAAGCTCGTATTGGTCGGCGAAGGTCCGGACTTGCCGAAAATTCAAACAAAGATTAACGCCATGGGTTTAGCGCATCGCGTTCACTTCTTGGGTAAGCAAGACGATGTAGCCCAGGTTATCTCCATCGCGGATTTAATGCTGCTTCCGTCGGAGAAGGAAAGCTTCGGCTTGGTCGCGTTGGAGGCGATGGCATGCGGAGTACCTACGATCGGCTCCGTCGCTGGAGGTATTCCGGAGCTGGTGCAGCACGGGAAGACGGGTTTCCTCTCGGCGATAGGCAATACGGACGATATGGCGGACAATGCATTGAAGCTATTGTTGAACGATAGTTTATATGCCGAATTCAAGGCCGCTTGCCTGCAAAGGGCGCATTGCGTGTTCGACGATAAGCTGATCACGGCGCAATACGAGGAAATTTATTATCGCGTGCTCGGAATGCCCCTCGCCAAGCCGGTACCCGTGTGCAATGTTTAACAATCGGCCCGAAGCCGTTGGATCGGAGGCGAACTAAAGCATGACCGATAACGACGAAGTCTTGTGGTCAGGGGGACTTGGAATCGTCCGCAAGCTTGAGCATAGCGGGTTTCAAGCGTATTTGGTCGGCGGATGCGTCAGAGATAAGCTGATCGGAAGAAGCCTTCACGATATCGATATCGCTACATCCGCCAAACCGGAAGAGGTGATGGCAACGTTCGCGAGGACGTTGCCGACGGGGTTGAAACACGGAACGGTAACGGTCATGGAGGCGGGGCGTGCCTATGAGGTTACGACATTCCGGCGAGAATCGGACTATTCCGATTCTCGAAGACCGGACGAAGTCGAGTTCGTTCTCGATATCGTCGAGGATTTGTCGAGACGGGATTTTACGTTTAACGCGATGGCCTTTGGGTCGGACGGTATGATCGTCGATCCGTTCGGAGGCCAGGATGCGCTTAGGGCGGGAGTCGTCGATTGCGTAGGCGATCCGTCCGAACGCTTCGGAGAAGATGCTCTGCGAATGCTGCGCGCCATCCGGTTTGCGTCCGAATTCGAATTCGCGCTTCTGCCCGATGTTTGGGAGGGTATCATTCAACATCGTCAGAAGCTTCGAAACGTCGCGATGGAAAGAGTAAGCGCGGAGTGGGACAAGATGATGTCCGGCAGCGGTCCGGAGCAAGCCAATCACTTCTTGTTCAAAAGCGGCCTTCTTGCACATACAAAAGAAGCTTTGCCCGATTCCGTGAAGCTGGCGGCGGAAAGGTATCGGCTGAACGGCTCGACTTGGGAATGGGACAAATGGGGACAAGCGACCTCGGAAGAGGCTTCGCTCGGCAACCTTTTGCAGCTTCCCATGTTATCCGAACCTGATCATAGATGGGCGGCTCTTCTTATGGGAGCCGGCATTAACGAAGAGGATGGAGCGGAATTGTTCCGTTCATTGCGATTTAGCGGCAAGAGATCGGACAGGATTACCGGCATCATGGGCATCAACGAGATGTTGAGCGTGTACGACGAGAATTCCGTAAGAACCGGCTGGGTTTACGCGGTACTCGATTACGGACGGGCCGCGGCCGAGGATTGGTGTACGGTCAATGAAATACTGGACGAGACGTTAGCGGATGCGAGGAAATGGCTGAAGGAGATGCCTGTGGTCTCGGTATCCGAATTGAACGTGCGCGGAGACGAGCTTGCCCGCAGCTTGGATAAGCCGCCGGGACCATGGATCGCGACATTGCTGGAGGAATTGCTGGAAGAAGTCGCTTTCGGAAGCATTCCTAACGACAAGGATTCGCTATTGTCCGCGGCGAAGCAAGCAAGGGGGACGTCGAATGAGCAAGGTTAGCTTATTAAGTCTTCTGGAAGCGGGATCCGGAGAGTACGTCTCGGGCGAAGAAATCAGCCGCAAGCTGAACGTCAGCCGGACTGCCGTATGGAAGCAAGTCCGTAAGCTGGAAGCCGATGGTTACGTAATCGAAGCGGTACCGCGGTTAGGCTATCGATTGACGGGCAAGCCGTCCCGATTATCGGTTCAAGAATTGCTGCCGAAGATCGAAACAAAGCGGTTCGGACGTCAGCTGCATTTGCTCGACGTTGTCCCTTCAACTCAGGACGAATTGCGCCGACTGGCCGAGCAGGGTGCTCCCGAAGGCACGCTCGTCATCGCCGAGCAGCAGACTAACGGACGTGGACGCATGGGGCGCTCCTGGGTGTCTCCGGCGGGCAAAGGAATTTGGATGAGTCTCCTACTCCGTCCTCCGGTACCGCTTCCGTTAACGCCGCAATTGACGCTCCTCGCGGCGGTTGCGTTAAGCAGGGCGATATCTCGCGAGGTTCCCGTCAAGATCGGAATTAAATGGCCTAACGATTTGCTCGTCGGGGGCAAGAAGATCAGCGGTATCTTGCTTGAATCGGCGGCAGAAGACGAAAGGTTGCGTTACGTAGTCGTTGGGTTGGGGATTTCCGTTAATCTGGACGCGGAGGACTATCCCGCGGAGCTTCTGGACAAAGCGATTTCGCTGAAGATGGCTTCTGGAGCCCCGATTAACCGAAGCGGACTTATCGCGATCATATTAGAAGAATTCGAGCGTCTATACGATCTGTATTTAGAACAAGGCTTCGCTCCCATCCGGTCGTTATGGGAAGCCCACTCCGTCACGCTCAATAGCGAAACGACGTTGTATACGCCGCAAGGAGCCGTTCTCGGCATTCCGCGCGGGTTGGACGATATGGGCGGATTAAAAGTCGAGATATCCGACGGAAGTTACCGTACGATCTATTCGGCCGAAATCGGAGATCGGGTTGTCGGTTCATAGACTCCGTACCCGATTTCTGTTATAATCGCAGTGCAAGGTGGTATTGTCTTAGAGGCGAACCGCACTTGCCCTGCAATTACATGGAATGATTCGTATTACTTGCAACAAAGACTAATCCAATACCGTCAATGATTCGCGGCGGATTCTGCTCTGAGCCGAAAGGACCGAGACAGAAGGACGTGATGGACGTTCTATGTTGAATGGCGACCTTTTTTGCTCATGGGCAAAATGGGTTTTTTTTGTTGTTATATCCTGTAATCCTTAGGAGGATACCCCATGACGCAAGCATTGACTCTTCCGCGCTTGAAGATGATGAAAAACCAGAATAAACCGATCGCGATGATTACCGCATACGATTATCCTTCGGCTATGCTTTCCGAAGAAGCGGGCGTTGACATGATTCTCGTAGGCGATTCCTTAGGCAATGTCGTGCTCGGATACGATACTACGGTTCCCGTAAAGCTTGAAGATATGATTTACCATACCCGCGCCGTAGTTCGAGGAGCTCCGAGTACGATGATCGTAACGGACATGCCGTTCGCAACTTACCGGATAGGCCCGGAGGCGACGCTGCGCAATGCTGCCAGAATCATGCAAGAGGGCGGAGCCCATGCGGTAAAGCTGGAAGGCGGAGCTGAACTGGCGGACGAAATTCGCTTGTTGACTTCCGCGGGGATTCCCGTCCTTGGCCATATCGGGCTAACGCCTCAATCCGTGCATCAGATAGGCGGGTACAGGGTGCAAGGCAAGAGCGGCGAGGAAGCGGAGAAGCTTCTTGCCGACGCCAAGGCGTTAGAGGAAGCCGGAGCCTTCGGCATCGTGCTGGAGCTCGTTACGGAGGAACTGGCGGCCGCCATATCGCGTTCGATCGGCATACCTACGATCGGGATCGGAGCGGGACGCGGCTGCGACGGGCAAGTGCTCGTCTACCATGACCTGATTCGATACGGTTCCAATATTCGGGATAAGAAAATGGTGAAAAGCTACGCGAACATCGGAGATACCATACGGAGCGCGATTACCGAATACGTCGATGATGTAAGAACGAAAGCTTTTCCGGAGGAAAAGCACTCCTTCCCGCTCGGCGAAACTTCATCTGCGCAGGGCATCACTAAGCTCTACGGAGGCGAAGGCAAATGAAACCGGTCATTATTCGTAGCATTGCGGAATTAAGACATGAAATTTCGACTTTTCGCCGTTCCAACAACGGACATCGCACGGTTGGATTCGTTCCGACTATGGGGTATTTGCATGACGGACACGCCAGCTTACTGCGCAAATCCTCAGCAGATAACGGATTGACTGTTTTAAGCATATTCGTCAATCCGATCCAATTCGCACCGGGAGAAGACTTGGATAAGTATCCTCGGGACGAAGCGAGAGATATGAAGGTGGCGGAGGAATCCGGAGCGGACATCGTATTTATTCCGACCGTGCAGGAGATGTATCCTCAGAAGCGGGTGACGACAGTTGCGGTCGCAGAAGTCACGGAACTTTTGTGCGGGGCTAGCCGGCCTGGTCATTTCGATGGCGTCGCCACCGTCGTTACGAAGCTGTTTAATATCGTGCAACCGGATCGCGCCTATTTCGGGATGAAGGACGCGCAACAAATAGCGGTAGTAACCAGAATGGTCCAGGATTTGAATATGCCGGTGGAGATCGTTCCCTGTCCGATCTTACGGGAAGAGGACGGCTTAGCCATGAGCTCGCGGAACGTATATCTGAACGCGCTAGAACGCGAGCAGGCGCTCGTCTTGTCCCAATCGCTCAGCCGCGTCGCGGAGTGGATTCGAGACGGGCTCACGGCATCGCAAGTCATCGCTCGGTTAAAAGAATCGATCTCAAGAAATCCGCTCGCGGATATTGATTACGTCGACGTTTTGGCGTATCCTGATTTGAGTCGGCCGGACGACCGCCAATCGTTGGCGGAGATGAATGTTTCCTTGTTATTCGCGGTAGCCGTTCGTTTCGGCAAAACCCGGCTTATAGATAATCAGCTGCTCAATCCAGCGGAAGTAGGTGCTGACGTATGTTTCGCCAAATGATGAAAGCCAAAATACACCGCGCGACGGTAACCGAAGCCAACTTGAATTATGTCGGCAGCATCACGATAGATCAGGATTTGCTTGATCTGGTCGATATTTTACCCGATGAGAAAGTACAGATCGTCAACAATAACAACGGAGCGCGCTTCGAGACTTACACGATTGCGGGACCTAGGGGATCCGGAGTCATTTGTTTGAACGGCGCGGCCGCAAGATTAGTGCAGCCGGGCGATCAAGTCATTATCATCAATTACGGCTTGTTCACCGACGAGGAAGCACGTCGCCATCATCCGAAGGTCGCGATTATGGATGAACATAATCGAGTTGTCAAATTGTTGGCGGAAGAGCCGCATTCGACCGTTTTGTAATGCGTATGAAACAGCTCCCCGAAACGCAGAATGAGCAGTACAGTTTCACTCAGAAGCTGTTGCTTACGAGGCCGATTGTTAACTCAATCGTGTAGGGGGAACGATAATGATTCGACAATGGTTCGCGACAATGAACGACGTGTTAGATGATCTCATCGTACGTTTTCCGCAAGCGACAGAAGAAGAAAAAAACGCTCTTCGACAACAATGGGACATGCTCAAAACGCTAAGTGATGATATTATTGAATCATGGCTTCAGTTCGAAGACAAAATGGGCGCATACCGCGACCTGGAACAACAAGCGCAAGTCGTCCCTGATCCCGAGCCTCAGAAATTTCTCGGTTCGTTCATCAAGGGACAAGGGTACTTCAAGCTTCACATGTTCAAGCATTCCTCGGACCAAATGGAGGAAGCGATTGCCATGTACCCGGATTTTCTCTGCGCTCGAATGTTTTTGGCCATGTCGCGAATGCACATGAAGCAATGGGGCGAAGCTCAGCGACATTTTCAATTAATCGCGGCCATAACGGACGAGAGCAGGCTGCAAGCGATCGCTTATAACGCTCTTGGCTGCATCCAAGCCATATACGCGCATATCGAGCAAGCGCGAAGCTATTTTCTTAAAGCGTTGGAAGCCGACCCCGGTTTCATCGATCCGAAGAAGAATTTGGAATCGGTCCTGCAGGGCAACGGTCAGCTGCAACTGCAATTCGGAAGCGCGGAGCTGCAAACGTTGGTACAGGTTTAAGGGTCATCATACTCCGTTATTCACGGTTCTGCGCGCCGGAACGAAAGGAAGTCAGCAATGAAATTTGCCGTGCTCGATTTCGAAACAACGGGCATGTCGTCCGATAAAGATGAAATCATACAAACGGGACTCGCTTTTATCGATGAAGCGGGTACCGTTTGTTCCACGTATTCAAGCTTAGTACGCCCCGGAAAACCCGTACCTCCCGAGATTACCCGTTTGACCGGCATCACGAACGAAGACGTCGGAGCGGCTCCGGAGATCGAGGACATGTTAAGCGACATCGTACCGATGCTGCAGGATGTTATTCTAGTCGGACACAACGTAGAATTCGATGCCCAATTCTTGCAAGCCGCGCTAGATCGCAGCGGCTATTTGGCATTCACGGGCAGAATGCTGGATACCGTCGAGCTTGCCCGGTTGATGTTCCCTACCCAGTCCTCGTATTCGTTATCCTCCCTAACGCATTCGCTTGGCATCGCGCACGATCGCCCTCATCAGGCGGATAGCGATGCGGTGGCAACGGCGGAGCTGTTCCTGCTGTGCATGGACAAATTGCGCCATCTGCCTTTGTTTACCCTTCAGCGGTTGAACGGGATGTTCGATCCCGATCGCAACGATCTGGGTTGGTTGATCGCCGACGTAGCCTCTTGGAGAGAAACGCAACCGATGCTGTCCGAAGAAGGAATCCATCATTTTCGTCAATTCGCCATGAATGTAGGCGATTGGGGCGACGAGGCGGCAATGAATCGACAAGAGGATACAAGTGAACATCCTAACTCCGAAGCGTTCAAGGAAATGGATTACGATCAGTACTTAGAAGCCGTTCAGAACAACCTGAAGGAAATGTTCTCCGCATACGAAGCGAGGGAAGGCCAGGATATCATGTTCAAGGAAGTATACGGAGCGCTGCAGCAAGATTCCCACCTCTTGGTGGAAGCGGGAACCGGAACGGGCAAGTCGCTGGGATACTTACTGCCCTCTCTCTATTATGGGCTGAAGGAAGAGAAAAAAGTCGTCGTAAGCACTCATACGATACAGTTGCAGGAACAGCTTCGGGAACGGGATCTGCCTCTGCTCCAGAAAGCTCTGCCCGTGTCTTTTCGCGCTTCCGTGTTCAAAGGGCGGAGCAATTATCTCTGCCTGAGGAAGTTCGAGAACCGTCAGCAGCTTCCGGAAAATGCATTTAGCCGCGAGGACGCGATTACCCGCGGAGGGATGACGGTCTGGCTGGGCGAAACTACGCGCGGGGAATCGGAGGAGCTTAACGTCGGGGGACGCAACAAGGACGAATGGGATTCGGTGTCCAGCGATGCGGCTTCTTGTCTGAACCGAGCGTGTCCGTGGTTCCGAAGATGTTTCTATCACCGGGCAAGGCAAGAAGCCGGCAAAGCGGATCTGATCATCACGAACCACGCTTTGCTATTTACGGATATGCGCGCCGATCATCGGCTTCTGCCGGCTTACGATCGCTTGATCGTGGACGAGGCCCATCATCTCGAAGAAGTGGCTAGCCAGCACTTAGGGCAGAAAACCGGCCATTCGTCTTTGATCGTTCCTTTGCAACGAGTGTGGAAGGATTCAAGATCGGGTCTACTTCCTCAATTGATCGGTATTGTTTCCGCACTAGGATCGAACGAATCGGGAGCCTGGGCGGAGAAGCTGGAAGCGCTCGTTCCCAAAGTTCACGAGATCAGGGACGCATGGGAAAGATGGATGGAAGCCCTCTTTCAATTGCTGACGGCGAATGCTTCGGCCGACGAAACCGGTAACCTGACGTTCAGGATGAAGCCGTCCGATCTTCCCGCCCAATGGGAGAGCCTGTCCGTCGATGGCAATAACGTCATTCAATTGCTCTCCGATTTCATTCGGCCGTTGGAGAAATTGGCCGCCGCGATCCGGGAAGACGCGGACGAGCTAAGCTTGCAGGGCTTGCTGACGGATCTCGGCGGCGTGCTTAAGGATCTGACGTCCGTACGTTCGGAGACTCAGTCGTTCGTCACTTTGGGCACGCCGGAATTCGTCTATTGGGTGGAAGGCCATTCGCAATTCCGGGGTCGATCCGTATGGGTATACGGAGTTCCCGCGGACGTTAGCGGTTTGCTTAAAGAAGGGATGTTCGACCGCAAAGCGAGCGTCGTTATGACTTCTGCCACGCTAACGATAGATAAATCCTTCCAGTACGTGACCGAGCAATTGGGGTTAGGCGAAGCGGAAAAGGACGGGCGCTTGAGAACGGCGATGCTTCCTTCCCCGTTCCGTTACCGGGAGCAGGCTCTGGTCCTTATTCCAAGGGATTTTCCCGCTATCAAGGGCCGAGACGGAGACGCCGTGTTCTTAAGCGCGTTGATCGATTCTTTAGAAGAAATGGCGCGGACCGTAGGCGGACGAATGCTTGTATTATTCACTTCGCACCGAATGCTGAGAACCGTTTACGGGCCGTTGAAGGACCGTTTGGAATCTAGCGGGATACAAGTTCTGGGACAGGGCGTGGACGGCGGAAGCCGCAGTCGGTTGACGCAGCAGTTCATTCGACAACCCGCATCGGTGCTGCTCGGAACGAGCAGCTTCTGGGAAGGCATCGATCTCCCCGGCGATGCGCTGACTTGCCTTGCGATCGTAAGGCTTCCGTTCCAGCCGCCGAATCATCCCGTCGCCGAAGCGAAAGCGGAGAAGCTGCAGGCGGAGAACAAAAATCCGTTCATGAAGCTGTCGCTGCCCCAGGCCGTAATCAAGTTCAAGCAAGGCTTCGGAAGGCTCGTTCGGACAGCTACGGACCGGGGTATCGTTATTTTGTACGATACAAGGGTCATCGATACGAACTACGGGAAATACTTCTTATATTCTTTGCCAGGTCCCAAAATGGAGCATTTGCCGACGTCGGCCATGGCCGCAAGAGTACGCTCGTGGTTGGAACCCGCGACCGTAGGAGAGGAGGAGTCGTCTTGAAGCCCATTAAAATATCCGAAGCCGTCGTGAGAAGGCTCCCCATTTATTTGCGATTTCTGAACGAATTGAGCTTAAGCAGCATTCAAACCGTTTCGTCGCAAGATCTAGGAGAAAAGCTGGATCTCAATCCCGCTCAAATTCGCAAGGATTTGGCGTATTTCGGGGAGTTCGGACGTAAAGGCGTCGGTTATAACGTCGATTACTTGATCGAGAAAATCCGCCAAATTCTTAAGCTCGATAAAATGATGAACGTGGCATTGGTCGGTACGGGGAATTTGGGTCGAGCTTTGTGCAACTATAACATGTACATTAAAGACAACATGAAGATCGTGGCGGTGTTCGACGCCGATCAGGGTAAAAAAGGGACGCTGATCAATCATTTGACCGTTCAGCCCATGCAGGAACTGGCCTCTTTCGTCAAGCAACTCGATATTTCGGTCGGAATCATTACGGTACCCGCCCAGGAGGCTCAGAACGTGGCCGATCAATTCGTATCCGCGGGAATAAAAGGCATCCTGAACTTCGCTCCCGTCGTGCTCAAATCGATGCCGGGGATACGCATTCACCACGCCGACTTTACGGCGGAGCTTCTGAGCTTGGCCTATTACATGGACAATATAAACGTAAATAAGGAAGGAGACGAAGCACAATGAGCCGTCTGCTAATCGATAATGGATACTTCGTCACGATGGATGAGCAAATGCCCCAATATCAAGGGTGGATGTCGATAGAAGGGGACCGCATCGCGGCGCTGGGCGAAGGAAAAGCACCTGAGCGGGAAATTGAACTCGCAACGGAGACGTTGGACGGGAGCGGTCTCCTGTTCATGCCCGGCTTGGTAAATACGCACGGCCATGCGGCGATGTCGCTTCTTCGCGGATTGGCGGACGATCTGGCTCTGCAGGATTGGCTGCAAAATCATATGTGGCCGACCGAAGCCAAATTCACGGGGGACGACGTGTATTGGGGATCCGCTTTGGCTGCCGCGGAGATGATCAAAAGCGGGACGACGACTTTCGTCGATATGTATGACCACATGCATCGCGTTGGCGAAGTCGTGGAGAAATCGGGCATGCGCGCGAGCTTGACCAGAGGCGTCATCGGACTATGTCCGGAGGACGTTCAGAAGGCGAAGCTGGCCGACGCGATTCAGTTCGCCAAAGATTGGCACGGTGCCGCGAACGGTCGCATCAGCGTCATGATTTCACCGCACGCTCCTTACACTTGTCCGCCCGATTATATTCTTAAGTTCGTTGAAGCGGCGCATGAGCTTGACTTGGCCATGCATACCCATATGTCGGAGACGATCGCCGAAGTAGAGCAGAACGTGCGAGATTACGGTTACCGGCCCGTCGAGCATCTTGATCGCCTGGGCATGTTCGGCCGACCGACGCTCGTCGCTCACGCGGTGCATCTCAACGACGAGGAAATCGCCTTGCTGGCCGAGAGGAACGTTTACGTTTCCCATAATCCGGTTAGCAACCTGAAGCTGGCGAGCGGAGTGGCGAGAGTTCCGGAGCTCATGAGGGCAGGAGTAACGGTGTCGCTCGGCACGGATAGCGCGGCAAGCAACAATAATCTCGATCTGTTCCAGGAGATAACGATGGCGGCGCTGTTGCATAAAGGGGTCTCGGGAGACCCGACGGTGATTCCGGCGGCCGAAGCTCTGCGCATGGGAACCGTCAACGGGGCTCGTTCGATCGGACTCGGAGGAGTTACCGGACAGCTCAAAGCCGGACTGAAAGCCGATTTCATCGCGTTGTCCATAGCCCAAGCCCATTTCGTCCCGCTTACGGATTACATATCCCACTTGGCCTATGCGGCCAGAGGCTCGGATGTCGCCCACGTCTGGGTCGACGGCAAGCAATTGCTTCGCGACGGTCAATTGTTGACGCTCGACGAGGAGAAAATATTGGCGGAAGCGGAACGTTGCTTTCAGAGGTTAAAAGGATGATTCTGAGCCGTAGTGAGGGACAACGCAGAATGCCGTCCCTTTCGCTCGTGAGATGGCTGGTTATCGTGACGGGATTCGTCGTATTCGTCCTCGTATCGTTCTTTTTGTACGTACGATCGGCGGATTCGGATTACCGCAGGGCGGAGAACGTCGCCATCCGGATCGCCAAGGAGCAAGCAAGCCTGACCGACATAACCGAGGCGGTAACCCACACTTGGGACGAGACGGTATGGATCGTATCCGGCAAGGACGCGGAAGGCGAGGAATGGATGATCTTCGAACGAAGCAGCGAGCTCGTCCGTCGTAAAATAAGCGAAAGCATTTCGAAGAAGCAGATGCTCGCCAAATTCTCGCAAGAGCATACGGGAACGCCGATTCGGATCATGCCGGGTTGGTTCGAGAATCAGCCCGTATGGGAAATCCGCTATTGGAACGAGAAGAGCAAAGAGAACCAATCGATCGATTTCTATTCATTCAATGACGGAACGCTGATGAAAACCTATGTCCTGTCCAGTTTATAACCTTAAACGATAAACGCCCTCGAGGCGTTTTTTGTTTGTTTTCCAGACATCGTCTAACGATTAGTCTATCAAAATATGCTATACTCTTATATGTACTCAACGACACTGACTTTAACTGACCAGTTCCCTAAACAGCCGCCCAAGCAGAGAAGTCGTACTTACAAATGAGGGGGAACGCTGATATGAATAAATTGAAACTCATACCCATTACGATAACCGCGGCAATTACGGCCGCGCTACTATTCGGAGGTTGGTTCGCTTATCGCCATTACGGCGTCGAGCAGCCGCTTGACAGAGTAGCCAATTCGATAGACGGAGTTCAGTCCGCGAACGTCGAAATGTCGACGGGGCTTGTGAAAGTGAACGTTAAGCTTGCGCCTGATGCGGACGTAGGCGAAGTATACCGATTAATTAAACGAGATGGAGCCGGGGAAATCGGCGGTAAACAGCTTGAAGTATCCGCTACGGCTAAGGACAGCGCCCGATTGGACAAGGCATGGAGCTACGGTCTATTCGATGTTGCGGAAGCGATGGAAAACCGTAAATACTCGGGGATCCGCGATGCGATGACGAAGCTGTCCGAGCAATTTCCCGGCGTGAAGGTATCGACGGAAATGGATGAATTGAACGTATATATTTCGATGCGGGACGGGGATTCCGCTAAATTCGTTATTCTGCCCCGTCAGCCCGCTATGTTAGGAGCGTGGCCTAATGCGTAAACTGAGCCAGTTCGGCAAGGAAATCGCGGTCGGAGCGATTATCGTACTCTTTATCTTTCTATTGTACGTAGGATTGCCGCCGGCGATTATGGTGATGGGATTGTTAACGTTCGGAGCCGTGTTTCTCTTCGCCCGTTCGAAAGGCGGAGGGTTGGCCATGGGAACGGCGGGTAAGAAGGCAGCCGCCCGCAAGCCGGAATACTTGACGTTCGAGGATATCGGCGGTCAAGATCAACCGAAACGCGAAATAACGGAAGCATTGGATTTTCTCGTACACAGGGATAAGATCGAGAAGTTAGGCATTCGCCCGTTGAAGGGGATCTTGTTAACGGGTCCTCCAGGAACCGGCAAAACCTTGCTTGCGAAAGCCGCCGCGCAGTATACGAATTCCGCGTTCATCGCGGCCTCGGGCAGCGAATTCGTAGAGATGTACGTTGGCGTCGGCGCGGGAAGGATTCGCGACCTGTTCAAAGAAGCGCGCCAGCAAGCAACGAAGATGAAACGCAACAACGCGATTATCTTCATCGATGAAATCGACGGGATCGGCGGCAAGCGGGACGGCGGTCAGCATCGCGAGTACGATCAAACGCTTAATCAGCTCCTGACGGAGATGGATGGCGTACAAGGGGACGAGAGCGTACGAATTCTCTTGATAGCGGCGACGAACCGCAAGGAGCTTCTGGATGCCGCATTACTCCGTCCGGGACGTTTCGATCGACAAATACAAGTCGATTTGCCGGACAAGAAGGCAAGAGAGCATATTTTGATGCTGCATGCCCGCAACAAGCCGGTAGGCGAAGGCGTGTCCCTTGCCAAGGTCGCTGAAGAAACGTTCGGTTTCTCCGGAGCGCAGCTCGAGAGCGTGATGAACGAAGCCGCGATCTACGCTATGCGAGACGAGTCCGAAAACCTTCGCGCGGATCATCTGACGCAGGCGATCGACAAAGTCATGATGGGCGAGAGAATGGACCGGGAAACGAACAGCGAGGAGCGCGAAAGAGTGGCCATCCATGAGCTCGGCCACGCCATCGTCGCGGAGAACGTCCGTCCGCAAAGCGTAGCGCAAGTGTCGTTGACGCCGCGCGGCCAAGCGTTGGGATATGTACGGCATCATCCGCAGCAAGATCGTTATCTCTACACGCTTGCCGTGCTGGAAGAGCAGATCATGATCGCATTAGGCGGAGCCGTAGCGGAGGAGATTTTCTACGGTGGCCGCAGCACGGGTTCCCGCGGAGATTTCGAGCAAGCGACGAGCATCGTTCGAACATTGATCGAATCGGGCATGTCCTCGCTTGGAATCATTCATCCGCAAGCTTTGACGCAAGAGCAGTGGTCCAAGGAAAACGAAAAAATATTGGAAGATTTAACGAACCGCACGAGAGATCTGCTAGGTAAGCACAAGGCAACGTTTACCCATCTGCTCGACCATCTGATCCGCGAAGAAACTTTGTCGGGGGATCAGCTTAGACATCACATCAAACAGCACGCGGCTTAATAATCGCTTACTATATACTGACGGCCGACCGGAGAAATCCGGCCGGTTTTTTTGCGATGATGACCGTATGCAGGAAATAATATTTAAAATATGATAGCATTGAACCTAGTGTCCATTTGAATCGTTTATTGGAATAGAGGTGGCAAGATTGGATTCCCAGCGCAATTTCGATTTTCTCAAATATATGGTTGAAAGCGACGATCACAAAGGACTTCTTAACGAATTGATGACCGCGTTCGGGAAGGACGTATGGAATTATGCCTACAGCATAACCCGTAAATGGGATATGGCCGACGATATCACGCAAGAGGTATTCATCAAGGTGTACAAGAACATGCATGCTTTCCGCAGGGATGCATCGGTTAAGACCTGGTTACTGACCATTACGCGTAATACGGCGATAGATTTTCAACGATCCGCTTTTTTTCGAAAAGTAACATTATCCGATGCCGTCGAGGACTACGGGGAGCGACATTCCGTCGAACACGAGGTCGTGGAGCAATCGGCAGTCAACGACATTTGGAAAATGGTGCTGGAGTTGCCCAAGAAATATAGGGAAGTCATTATTCTATACGCTCATAATCAGCTGTCTTTGAAAGAAATCGCTCAGGTTCTCGATGTCACCGAAGGAACCGTGAAGTCTCGCATGTTCCATGCCCGGCAGAAATTGTCCAAGATGAAGGAGGCGAACCGCTAGTGGATGACAAGGAATTATTCGAACAGCTTGAGCGCGGTCCGCTGAACCGGAAAGGATTCGACGAGACGTTGCGCAGGAAAATCAACGAAAGCCTCGACGCGCCGAGCCGCAAGCACGCGAAGCCGTGGTTCGTGCGATGGAGCGCGCTAAGCGCGGCTTGCCTGATCATCGTGGCCGTCGCCGCCGGATTATGGAGCTGGAGAGACTTAACCGGCGAACAATCGGATAAACTATCCCTCGAAACCGAACGCGCGACGGCTAGCTCCCACGCTTCAGAAGAAGGCTACGTCAATCCGATCCCGCATTCCGCAGTCGTCATCGGTTTACGCAAGGATATCGACGAAAGCGACCAGAGTAGCTACAGGACGATATTCGTCGCTCCCGAGAACGGACAGTTGACGAATATGGGCGACGGCGAGGGTATTTGGATGCCGTACAAAACTAATTTTTGGAAAGTAAACCCCTCCGCTGAATCTCAAGCCGAGGGTATACAGACTCTTGAAGCGTTGCGGGACGGAAAGAGCAAAACCGTAAAAGAGAAAGATGCCGCGAATGCCGGGAAATGGTCGGAGAAGCTGCTGTTCGCCGGCAAAGAATACGTCTCGATCCTGCAAACCGCTAGCGCTGGCGAGGATGATGCCTCGGAGGTTCCAAGCAAAGTGTGGGTAAATCGCGTGAGCGACTTGGCTCCGCTTGAACGCTTGAAGGACGCCAATATCGTACAGAATAATCATTTCAATCTGGCGGCCGCGCTAGGATCGAGCGACGTCGAATTGTCGCAGGATCAATGGGCCATCGCTCGCGAGAACGGCAAATGGGTTGCCAAGAAGCCCGGGAACCTGCTAAACGTAAGCGCGGATGATATCGCCGGCTGGCAGACGATCGACGAGCCGTTGACCGTGCCGGTCACCGGCCCCGATGTCCTGGCGTTGGACTGGGAAGAAGTCCTTAAGCTGGAGCCGACGGCAATCGACGCTTACACATCCGAAGCCGAAGAAGTCGTAGCGATCGTCACGCCGGGAAGCATCAAGCTATATCCGTATCGGATGATGCCGGAGGAAAGAGAAGTTCTTACGCTTCCGATCGACGATGGCGAGACAGTCGTGATGGTGCAATGGGCGATCGAACCGAAATATGTCGACGGTTGGAAGACGTTGTTCGGTAATTGGTTCGGCGAACGGGCAGAGAAAAGCGGATTATGATAAGATGAATGTACCCAAGATGAGCTCCGCGCCTTTCGAGTAATCGAAGCGCGCGGAGCGGGGTATGATCATCTTATTATTTATTTAAAGAGCGTTATTATGGAGGGCATAAGTATGTTTAAGGTTGTCGGAGTCGTAGGCGCTGGCACGATGGGACAGAGCATCGCCGAGATGCTTGCCGCTAAAGGCCTGGACGTCCATTTGGTGGAGAAAACACCGGAGAAGCTTCAGCAAGCGAAAGAGATGATCGAGCAAAGCCTCGACCGTCAGATGGAGCGTTGGGCGATTACCGGCGCGGAGAAGAAGTTAACGTTAAACCGGCTACATATGGAGACATCCTTGCAGCATTTATCTGATTGCGAATTGGTGATCGAGACCATCAGCGAGGATTTAGATAGCAAGAAGGACGTATTTCAACAGTTGGACCGTATCGTTCCGCAAGATACCGTTCTGGCCAGCAACACCTCGACGCTCAGCTTGACGGAGCTTGCGGGAGCGAGTCAGTTCCCGGAACGCGTAATCGGAATGCATTTCGTCTATCCGGCCGTGCGGATCGACGTGGTTGAGATCATCAGAGGCTTGCAGACGTCCGATTCGACATTCGACAAGACGAAACGCTTCACCGAAGAAGTATTGAACAAGAGCGGCGTAATGGTATACGAATCGCCCGGGTTCGTGACGACGAGGCTGATCTGCTTGCTCATTAACGAAGCTCTCCACTTGTTGGAGGAAGGAGTGGCTTCTCCGGAGGACATCGATTCGGCGATGAGCATCGGATACCAATTTCAGCACGGGCCGCTGGAGATGGCGGACAGATTCGGACTCGATTCCGTTCTAGCGGCGCTTGACCGGATGTTCCGCGAATACGGAGAGCTGAAATACCGTCCGTCGTTCCTGCTCAAGAAAAAGGTTCGAGCGGGTCATCTGGGCATTAAGAGCGGAGTCGGTTTCTTCAAGTACGGCAAGGATGGTGAGCGTATCTCATGAATATACTCGTTATTAACGCGGGAAGCTCTTCGCTCAAATATCAGCTTTACAATATGAAAACCGAAGACGTGCTGGCCAAGGGACGGGTGGAGCGGATCGGAATGGACTCCTCCATTCTGACCCACGAGGTAGAGAATCAACCGGAGGTTCGCGAGGTAAGCGAAATACTCGACCATACGACCGCGATCAAGAAGGTATTGGATATGCTTACCCATCGTAAGTTCGGGGTGCTACGCAACATTCAAGATATACAAGCGGTTGGCCATCGCGTCGTTCACGGGGGCGAGTCTTTCAGCGAATCGGTATTGGTCGACCAGAACGTTAAGCTGGAAATCCGCAAGCTGTTCGATCTGGCTCCCTTGCACAATCCGGCTCATATGATGGGCATCGTCGCGGTAGAAGCGAATCTGCCGAACGTACCGCAAGCGGTCGTGTTCGATACGGCATTTCACCAGTCGATGCCTCCAAGCTCTTACCTGTATGCAATTCCGACCGTTCTGTATCGCAAGCATCAAATCCGACGTTACGGATTTCACGGCACATCGCACGATTACGTGAGCAAGCGGGCCGCGGAGTTTCTTGGCCGACCGCTTGAAAAGCTCAAGCTTATCAGCTGCCATATCGGAAACGGAGCGAGTTGCGCAGCGATCCTTCACGGCAAATCATACGATACAAGCATGGGAATGACTCCGTTGGAAGGTCTCATGATGGGTACCCGTAGCGGGGATCTGGATCCCGCGGTCGTCCCGTTCGCGATCAATAAAGAGGATTTGACGTTGAACGAAGTCAATTCCATGCTCAACAAGCATAGCGGCCTGCTCGCGATATCCGGAATCAGCAGCGATATGCGGGAAGTCGTGGAAGCGATGAACGACGGGAACGACAAGGCAAAGCTAGCCTTCGAGATGTACGCGTACCGGATTCGGAAATATATCGGTTCTTACGTCGCGGCCATGGATGGCGTGGATGCGATCTTGTTTACCGCGGGGGTCGGCGAGAATTCCGCACCGTTGCGGGAAGCGGTTTGCAGGGGGTTGACGTTCTTCGGAGTCCATCTGGATGCGGATAGAAACGCGGTTCGTTCATCCGAAACGCGCCGGATTACGACGGATGATTCCGGAGTGAGCGTACTGGTCGTTCCTACGAACGAAGAACTGCTCATCGCTAGGGATACTTATAGGCTAGTCAAAGATAAAACGGCTGTGGAGTCGCGTTTCTAAATAGGAGGTCGGAATAAGATGAGCAAAGTGGATTTAGCAACGATCGGGCAATTCGTCGGACAGGAGGTTACGTTCGGCGGTTGGCTTACGCGTAAGCGCTCTAGCGGTAAAATACAGTTTCTGCAAATTCGGGACGGGTTGGGATTCATTCAAGGAGTTCTAGTAAAAGCGGAAACAGAGGAGTCCGTGTGGGAGAAAGCGGGACAGCTGACGCAGGAAAGCTCGTTCTACGTGACGGGAACCGTCCGGGAAGACCCGCGCAGCCCATCCGGATTCGAGCTGTCCGTAACGGGGATCGAGATCATCCAGGTGGCCAAGGATTATCCGATTACACCAAAGGAGCATGGCGTCGATTTCCTGATGGATCATCGCCACCTATGGCTGCGCGCTCCGCGCCAACGCGCGATTCTCCGCATTCGGGCGGAAATCATTTCGGCGATTCAAGGATTTTTCGACGAACGGAATTTTACTCTTGTCGATCCGCCGGTACTCACTCCGTCGTCCTGCGAAGGAACGACGAATCTATTCCATACCAAATATTTCGAGGAAGACGCCTACTTGACCCAGAGCGGTCAGCTGTATATGGAAGCGGCCGCGATGGCGCTCGGCAAAGTATATTCTTTCGGACCGACGTTTCGCGCGGAGAAATCCAAAACCCGCCGCCATCTGATCGAGTTCTGGATGATCGAGCCGGAGATGGCGTTCGTCGATCATGAAGAGAACTTAAACGTGCAAGAGCAGTTTATCGCCCATATCGTAAGCCGGGTGTTAGGAAATTGCAAGGCGGAGCTTGCGGTTCTGGAGAGGGACATTTCGGCCCTTGAACGCGTATTGCCGCCATTTCCGCGCATTACGTACGATGAAGCGCTCGATTTGCTGAAGGAGATCGGAATGGAGTTGCCATGGGGCGAGGACTTCGGGGCGCCGCATGAGACCGCGATCGCCGAGAAATTCGATCGGCCGGTGTTCATAACCCATTATCCTGCAAGCTTCAAGGCGTTCTATATGAAGCCGGATCCTAATCGTCCGGAAGTCGTGTTATGCGCGGACATGATCGCTCCCGAAGGTTACGGCGAGATCATCGGAGGCTCGCAAAGAATCGACGATCCCGAGCTGCTAGAGCAACGTTTCGCCGAGCACGAGCTATCCGAAGAAGCTTATGGCTGGTATATGGATCTTCGAAGATACGGCACCGTACCCCATTCCGGTTTCGGGTTAGGTTTGGAAAGGGCGGTCGCTTGGATATGCGGATTAGATCACGTTCGGGAAACGATCGCTTTCCCGCGCACATTATACCGGCTGTATCCGTAATAGACGGTTCGTTAGTCGAGAGGAAAGAGAGTAGGTGGGTTCCAGCATGAATGACCGCAATTCGCTTGCGAGGGGAATGGCAGAGGCCTATATGGACGGCGCAGTCAGCATCCCTTATGCAATGCTTCGCACTTATCGGGCGCTTAAGCTTAACGACACGGAAGGCATGCTTCTGCTTCACCTCATCGCTTTCCGTCAGCTAGAGCAGAACGAGTTCCCGATGATCGAGCAGCTTCAAGAGAGATTAGGATGCTCGCCGGCGCTCGTCGGGCAAACGCTGCAGAAGCTGATGAAGCTCGGATTCGTCACGATCGACGAAATATTCGATCCGCAGTCGGGCGTGCAATCGGAACGATATAATTTATCCGGTTTTTTTCAGAAGATCGGCGTGCTGCTTGCCTCCGGAGAGGTTCCGCTCCGGGGAGTCGCCGAGGACGAGCAGGGTAACCGCGAACACGCGGAGCCGACTCGTTCTGCCGCTCAGGTTCTCCAGGCATCCGGCCCTCATAATTTATTCGTCCTGTTCGAACAAGAATTCGGACGCCCGCTCACTCCGATGGAATACGAAACGATTAACGGCTGGTTGGATCAGGATAGGTATGCAGAAGAGCTTATCCGGTTCGCGCTGAAGGAATCCGTGTTCGCGGGCAAGCTGCATTTCAGATATATCGATAGAATACTGCTGGAATGGAGTCGCAACCGCGTCACGAACGTCGAAGAGGCGCGCTTGCACGCCCAGAAATTCCGCGCCGGCAGGTAAACGCGGGAGATTGATCATCAAAAAAATCCAATCTATGTTGCCGTCGTAGCGACGGTGAACGATAGATTGGATTTTTTTATTTTTTACTTTTAAGCAATTCCCATCGATACACGTATTCGAATAAAAACTCGAAAGCTTCCAAATGCCGCTTGGCTTCGAACGCGTCGCGTCCCCAAGCGTAGATTCCGTGGTTACGAAGGAGAATGCCGGGAATTCGGTCCGCTATGCGCTCCGCAATCTCGGGTACGATACGCGGAACGTCCGCGAAGTTGGACAGGATCGGGATATCGATGGCCGCGTCTTGGTCCCATATGTTCAATCCTTTGATAAGCTCCACGCCTTGGACCGGTACAGCCCGGCGTTCCCAAAACCATTCCGATACCAAACTATTATAGACGGAGTGGATATGGAAAATCGCGCCGCAGCCGGTTAATCGGTAGATTTCGTTGTGAATGACCGTTTCCGCCGACGGCTTAAGGGTCGTGCTTTCGCAAGGATTGCCGTTCTGGTCGACGAACAAGAAATCCTCCGGCGTCGTCTTGGATTTGTCCTTGCCGCTTGCCGTGACGGCAAAGTAAAACCTCTCCGGGGAGTAGGGCCCGATTCTCATCGAGAGATTGCCGCTCGTGCCCGGGAAGAAACCGCGAGCCGCGAAATCCGCCTTGACCGCGGAAAGCTCTCCGAGCACTTGTTGCTTCTGCTCGGTTGTTATATTAGCAAAACTCATGAATCCGCGCCTCCTTGGTCCAGTCGTTTAATAATGTCGTGGAAAGTCTCGAAAGGAATATGGGGAAGACCGAGCTCTTGGCATTTGACCGTCAGATGCGAGCGGGAGAAGACTAAGTCGACGAGCTTCGCGCCGGCAAAATCGGTAACGCTGTCCCCGATCAAAATACGATAAAACCGGTCGGAAGGAAATCTTCGGATTACCGCGGTTTTGCACATGCCGCAACCGCCGTTATCGCATTCCGAATCGCAAGCGTGCGGCCACACGATCTCAATTCGTTCCCCGCTGAAGTCGCTGCCGTTGCAGTAAATATGATCTGCAGGTATTCCGAACGGCTCGAGTAAAGGGTAGACGAAGAAGTCTATTCCGCCGCTCGTCACGTAGAAAGGCACGTCGTTCTTCTTACACCACTCCAGTAGCTCGGCAAATCCGTCCCGAATGCCCGCGGAATTAAGGATGTAAGAAGTGACCTCTTCTTTCATCGACGAGGGTAGAAGCGAGAACATCTCGCCGACGCCTTGCCGGATGGACTTCGTTTCGTTCAGGATTTGTTGGACGATGTTCTCCCAACCAGGCGGGTTGAAATGCTTCATAACGGCGACGATATTATCGCTTAGCGTAATCGTGCCGTCGAAGTCGCAGAACAGAACGGGCGGTCGCGGGAATCTGGTTGTCGTGTTACTCAAGATGTGCGGACCCCCCAGCGTTGAATGGCGATGCTTAGTTCTTCGTGTTTCTGTGCATAGGCTTCGAGCGTAGATCCGCTATTGACGGCATCAACCGCTTGCCGGAAAGCTCGTCCGCCCGCCGCGGATCCGCCGGGGTGACCATGGACGCCGCCTCCGGCATTAACGACGACTTCCGGACCGAAGTCCCCCATGATTAACGGGACGAGACCGGGATGAATGCCCGCGGACGGGACGGGAAAAGCCGGTTTCTGCGGCAGAGTCGGGTCGAGCAGGGCTTCCATAACGGCTAGATTCTCCGCTTTGGGCATGACTACGGAACCGTAAGGGGAAGGGAACAAGGAAAGATCCGCTCCCGCGATCCTCATCAACTTGCCTAACAATAACGATGCCGAAATGCCATGGTGGAGGGAAGGGTAGAGCGCTCCAGCCAACGCTGGATGCGCGGCGATAGGAACGTTGATGTCCGGATCGGCGGCAAGCTCTGCCAACGCGTCGAATCCATAGGCGAGTACGTTGAACAATAGTCCGTTCGCCCCCGCGGCGATCGCGCGCTTCGCGTTCGCCTTCAACTGGAAGGTCGATCCCGTTAGATTAGTGAAATAGAGCAGCTTCTGTCCGGTTGTCCGCTCCGCTTCGCGGGCGGCGCTCATGCAGGCTTCGACGCGTTGCTCCAACGGAGTCAGCGGATTCTCGAATAGGATTTCATCGTCCTTGATCAGATCTACGCCGCCTAGAGCCTGCTGCAGGAACTGCTCGCGAAGGTTGCCTAAATCGTGCCCGATGACGGATTTGAAAATACTCATCACGAGAGGGCGATCATGCACTCCCAATAGGTCGCGAACGCCTTGAACGCCAAACTTCGGCCCGGGGAAGGCGCTTAGGAAATCAGCCGACGGTTCGATATCGGTCAGCTTGATTTTTCCGTCCATAGATAGCTTGCCGAACGCGGTAACGAGGAAAGCCGGGATATCCCGGCTGAAGTTAACGTCCGGGTAAGCGATCGTGATGTCCGCATAGCGTTCCCCTGGCGCCGCATCTAGCGGATCATGGATAGAGACCGAGACGACCTTGCCTAGATGCTTCTGCATTTGTTCTTTGGCGGCTTCCGGCAACTCCGTCCAACTGCCAACGGTCAGGCCGACGGCGATACCTTCGGCTTTCTTGTGAAAATCGGCTTTATCGTCGTAGAGACGGTATGTGGCTTTACTATAGGATGGTTGCATTCGGACATAACCTTCTTTCTGTAATCCGGTATATTCTTCAGTCTAGGCCGGCTTCCTTGCGAATCGCTTCGCCCATCTCTCGCGCTCTTTCCGCGCAGCGCGCAATGGCTTCGTTCACGCCTTCTTGAAAAGAGAATTGATCCAGCTTCTCGATTGCGGCTTGCGTGGAGCCGTTAGGTGAGGTAACCTTGCGCCGCAGCTCTCCCGGATCCTCGCCGGTCGAATTAACCATCTCGGCGGCGCCGCGAACGGTTTGAACCGTCAGCCGTTTAGCTGCTTCCGGGGATAGACCGAGCTTGATTCCGGCATCGATCATCGCTTCCATCAAGTAATAGACATAAGCGGGACCGCTCCCCGATACGCCGGTTACGGCTTCGATAAGCGGTTCGTCTACGACGGTCGATATGCCGATCGCGTCGAATATCGCGTGAGCGAGTTCGCGCTGTCCCGGCGTCACCGAATCGGAGAAGCTGATTCCCGTCGCTCCCAGACGAATCGTACTCGACGTATTCGGCATCGCGCGAACGACCGGTTGCTGCTCGCGTCCGATCAAATGCCGAATCGTCGAGATCGATAAACCCGCGATAACCGAGATAACGAGCTGCTCGGGACGCAGAAGGGGGCGAAGAGTCCGGATGGCTTCGGAGGCATCCTTCGGCTTCATCCCTAGTACGATGACGTCGGCTGCGGACAAAGCTTCGTCTTTCAATGCCGAGGTCGTGACGGGAACGATCCCGTATTGCTTTTCCAAGTGAAGCAGTCTGTCCGCATTCTGACGGTTCATGACGGATATGTTCTTCGGTCGGGTCAGCTTGGCCTCTACGAGCCCGCGCAATATGGCTTCCGCCATGGAGCCGGCACCGTAGAAGCAAAGCGTAGCGTCCGAGATTAATGAAGGTGTGGACTGGATCATCGTTAGCACGCTCCTAGGTTCTGATTTGACCGGTGCCGACGACCCGGTATTTCGTGGAAGTGAGGGCAGGCAGCCCCATCGGTCCGCGCGCGTGCAGCTTCTGCGTGCTAATGCCGATCTCCGCGCCGAAGCCGAATTCGAATCCGTCGGTGAAGCGGGTGGAGGCATTATGGTAAACCGCCGCCGCGTCGACCTCCTGCATGAACCGGTCCGCGTTGGCCGCGTCTTCCGTAACGATGCACTCGGAGTGCTTCGTTCCGAAGCGTTGGATGTGGCCAAGAGCCTCTTCCAAATCGTTTACCACTTTAACGTTAAGAATGTAGTCGCTATATTCCGTCGCGTAATCCGCGTCGCTCGCCGGTTTCGCCCATGATACGAGATCGCGGGTAACGTCGCAGCCTCTTAGCTCGACATGGACCTCGCGGAATTTCTCCGCGAGGCTAACCAGATGCGCGCGCGCGAATGCTTGATGGACGATTAAAGTTTCCATGGAATTGCAGACGGATGGGCGTTGTGCTTTCGCGTTTACCGAGATGGATTCCGCCATCGCGTACTCGCCGCTGGCGTCGATGTACGTATGGCATACTCCCTCGCCCGTTTCGATGACGGGAACCGTCGCGTTCTTAACGACGTTCTGGATAAGCGAAGCGCCGCCTCTCGGGATGATGACGTCCAGTAAGCCGTTCAGCTTGAGCATTTCATCGACGGAGCCGCGATCGGAATCCTCGATTAGCTGCAAGGCGTCCGCCGGAACGGACGATCGGGACAACGCTTCGCGCATGACCGCGATGATGGCGCGATTGGAGGCAAGGGCGGCGGAACCGCCGCGAAGCACGACCGAATTGCCGGATTTCAAGCACAGCGTCGCGGCATCCACCGTTACGTTGGGACGAGCTTCGTATATAATGCCGATGACGCCTAGCGGCACGCTGCGTTTCTCGATGAACAAGCCGTTCGGCCGATGATACGTATCCAATAGTTCGCCTACAGGATCGGGCAACTCGACGATGAGCCTGACTGCGTCGGAGATGTCTTTTAATCTCGCTGGGGTCAGCTTTAACCGATCCAATAGGGAAGGGGACGTGCCGGATTCCTTGCCTCTGGCAAGATCCTCTTCGTTGGCGGCGAGAATTCGCGCCTCCTGGTCAAGCAAAGCATCCGCTACGAGAATCAATGCTTCGTTTTTCTGCGCGGTGGTTAATCGGTTCAGAACGTTGGCGGCATCTTTGGCCGCTGTGGCTTTAAGGATAACTTCACTCATATGAACTTGCCTCCTTAACGATAGTCGATGAAACCCATTGATCCCGGTGGATGACTTCCACGCGGACGACGTCGACGCGTTTCAAGGCTTCCTCGCTGGATAATCCGGCTATGGCTTTGATCTGCCACGCGGAGTAGTGGGTGACGCCGCGACCGAGAATCCGACCGTCGCCGTTCATCACCTCGACCACGTCGCCGGGGTGGAAGTCGCCCTCGGCCGCTACGATGCCTGCCGGCAACAAGCTGCGGCCTTTGCGGAGCATGGCCTCTTCTGCCCCGGAATCCACGATGATCCTTCCTTGAGGAACCGAGAGAAACCCGACCCAATGCTTCTTCGCGGACAACGAGTGCAGGGAAGAGGCGAAATAAGTGCCCTTACCGTTACCGGCTACCGCCGATTGCAAGTCTCCTTCGACTGATACCTGTCCGACGAACAAGGGGACGCCGCCTTGCATGGCGATGCGTGCCGCTTCGATCTTGGAGCGCATCCCGCCCGTTCCGACGGATGAGCCGGCACCGCCTGCGATGCGGTACAACTCGTCGGAGAGAACCTCGACGCGCTCGATCCGAACGGCATCCGGCACCTTGCGCGGATCGCCGGTATATACGCCGTCCATGTCGGTCAGAATGTACAAGCCGTCGGCTTTGACCAGATTAGCGACCAAGGCGGAGAGGGAATCGTTCTCCCCGAACTTGATCTCGTCGACCGCGACCGTATCGTTCTCGTTAATGATGGGGACCGCGTGTTGCTTCAATAATTCTTCGATTGTCCGCGTGGCGTTCTGAGCCCGGCTTCTGTTGCTGAAGTCCGGTCGGGTCAACAGAATTTGCGCGGCGGTAATTCCGCTGGCAATGAAAGCTTCTTGATACGCTTCCATCAACAAGGCTTGCCCGACCGCCGCGGCAGCTTGCTTCTCGTGCACGAGCTTGGGTCTGGAAGAATAACCGAGCCGACGGAATCCCGCCGCGATCGCACCGGAGGTGACGAGAAGGACTTGGTATCCTTTCGCATGCAACGATGCGATTTCGTCCGCGAAGAATCGCACTTGTTGCCGATTCAATCCGCCTTCCGCCGAGGTCAGTGAGCTGCTTCCGATTTTGACAACGATACGTTTGCCCATGAGTTCAACTCCTTATCGAGACGCAAGCTTTAAGGGGGATACGGAAACCTTAACGATTCCGAATAAACAAAAAAACTTCCGCCCTGTGCAAAGGACGAAAGTCTAGCTTCCGTGGTACCACCTTCATTGACGGCGCCTGTAAACAGAGGCTCCGTCCTCTCATGATCCTGATAACAGCAGGTACTGTCCGGCTCTTCGCCGTCCGCTCGGGGATGGGGGAGGCGGGGGACAAGGTAAATTCTCTCAGCCTGGAAATTTACTCTCTGGTCATGTCCGGATCCGCTTCGTTTCCCGTCAATGCGTTCATATGGCAGCGCCGAAATCCGATCGTCGCTCAATTAAATTAAGAATAACACGGTATATAAGGGTTGTAAAGGAACGAACGACAGTGTGAAGCAGGCTTAGAATAGCCCTAAACGACCAATTCTTGCCGCAACTTCGCGGAGCCGATCCTCCGTCGTCAACAGGCCGAGGCGCACGTATCCTTCCCCGTTCGTGCCGAACCCGGACCCCGGAGCGACGACGACGTCCGCTTGTTCAAGCAGCAAGTCGGCGAAGGACATCGACGTGTGACCTGCGGGTACGGGAAGCCAACAGAAGAACGAGCCTGCCGGCTTAGGCGCATTCCATCCTATTTCCGCAAGCGCCCCGTACAGCGCGTTTCTTCTGCTTTCATAGATAGCAACGAGATCATGCACGGATTGCTGGGACCCGGTTAGAGCTTCGGCCGCGGCTTCTTGAATGCCTCCGAACAAGCTGCAGTACATATGATCTTGGATGAGGTTGATCATCTCGATGATTTCCGGATTTCCCAGCGCGAATCCAACGCGCCAGCCGGCCATATTGTAGGTTTTGGATAACGTGTAGAATTCGATGCCGACTTCCTTGGCACCCGGCGTTTCCAGGAAGCTGATCGGACGGTTGCCGTCGAAGCCGATGGCTCCATATGCGAAGTCGCTTGCTACCACGATTCCGTTCTTCTTGGCGAAGTCGACGGTCTGACTATAGAAGCTCGCGTTCGCTACGGCGGACGTCGGATTATTCGGGTAATTAAGAAACATGAGCTTGGCGCGATCGAGTTCATTCTCCGATATCGCTTCGTAATCCGGCAGGAAGCCGTTGCTTTCCTTCAGCGGCATGAAAGCCATCTCTGCGCCGGCAAGGGCGACGCCCGACCAATAATCGGGATATCCGGGATCGGGCACTAGGCAAACGTCTCCCGGATTCAACAGGCATTGGCTGATTTCGATTAATCCGGATTTACCGCCGAACAGAACGGCGATCTCCTTCTCTGGATCAAGCTCGACGCCGTAATCTTCTTTATAACGCAAGGCAACGGCTTCTTTTAAGAAGAGAAATCCGCGGAAAGGCGGATATTTGTGGTATTTCGGATTGGATGCCGCGTCCTTTAGACGACTGACGATCGAGTCCGGGGTCGGCAAATCGGGATTGCCTTGCCCAAGGTTAATGACGTCGCGGCCGGTTGCGGCGCGCGCGTTCGCTTTGGCGACCAATGCCGCGAAAAATTGCTCGGGCAACGTTTGGAGCCGTTTGGCGGGAGTAATGTTAAAGGACATGCGAAATGTTCACGCTCCGTCATACGTAGGATAGGATGAATGTAGCATAACGGAACAATCTCGGCAACGGATGAGGGAGATGAAAAGCCGAAAATCGGGGTAATTGGGTCGGAATTGTGAATGGCAATACGGTGTTGCCGCCACACGTCCGATGAAGTACGATGGGTAGCATATAATCAAGTGAAGTTTAGGAGTGAATGGCCATGTCAACCCCATTGCGGATCGCGCTCGTGCAGATGAACATCGTCGCGGGAAACCCGGATGCCAATTTCGCGAAGATGGAAGCGAGATTGAAGGAGGCCGCCGCGTCGTCGCCGAAACCGGATTTGATCGTGTTGCCGGAAATGTGGAATACGGGATACGCGTTAACGGAAATACAGGTTTTAGCCGATCCGGATGGTCGGAGAACGAAGGAAGTCATCTCCGATTTTTGCCGCAAACACGGCATCTCCGTGCTTGCGGGTTCTATCGCGCAGCTAAGAGCAGAGGGCGTGACGAATACCGTGCACGTCTTCGACAGAACCGGCGCCGAGGTGTCCGAATATAGCAAAATTCATCTCTTTCAGCTCATGAACGAGCATTTGCATTTGGAATCGGGCGATAAGCTTGGTACGTTCGACTTGGAAGGAATTCCGGCAGCGGTTATGATCTGCTACGATATTCGTTTCCCCGAGCTAGCCCGCAAGCTCGCGCTCGATGGCGCCCAAATATTGTTCGTTCCCGCGGAATGGCCGCATCCGCGCCTTCATCATTGGAGAACGCTGCTGCAAGCGAGAGCGATCGAGAATCAAATGTACGTCGTCTCTTGCAATACGGTCGGAGACAGCGGCGGGTCGAGCTTCTTCGGCCATTCAATGGTTATCGACCCATGGGGCGAAGTGCTTGCGGAAGCCGAAGAAGAAGAGACGATACTCGTCGCGGAAATCGATCTGGGCTTAGTGAACGAAGTAAGGGGTCGCATTCCCGTATTCGCGGATCGCAGGCCGAAGATCTACGAATAAAACAACGGGGCTTATTTGCTAATGGGGATAATGGTCTCGCGGAAGGTGGAAATAAACGCTTCGGCAGCGTTCGATAGATAACGTCCCTTGCGATAAGCGATCACGAGCGTTCTAGTCGGATGTCCTTCCAGCGTTAAGTAAACCGGAGCTCGTCCGTGCCATTCCGCCTGCGTCATCATTTTCGGAACGAACGCGATACCCATGCCCGCCGCGACCAGCGACTGCACCGTATTGATATTTCCGCTCTCGAATACGACGCGGGGTTCGAAGCCTGCCGCTTGGCATAAGTTATGCGCGATCGCCCGGAAGCCTTGTCCTTTCTTAAGGAGAACGAACGGCTCGTCCTTCAATTCGGCGATGGCCACTACGGAGGTTCGCCCGGCGATCGCATAGGGGTGGTCCGGCGGAACGGCAAGGCAGATTTCTTCTTCGATCAGAGGTTGGTAAGCTAGGGTAGGCTCAACCAACGGCAACGTCAACAAGCTGACATCGGTACCTCCGCTAGCGGTGAGCTGTTCCAACCTATGGGTGGACTCCTCTATTAATACGACCTCTATGTCGGGGTATGCTTCGCGAAAGACGGGTAATACGTAAGGCAACACGTGAGCGCCCGTCATCGGCAAGCTTCCGACGACCAACCGCCCTTTACGCATGTCCGCGATATCTTCCATCTCCCTGCGTAGCTGATCGGTCATGTCGATGATCTGCTGAGCCTTATCGACGAAGACGGAGCCCGCGTAGGTTAGCTCTACGGAATTCGTGCTCCTTTTGAATAGAAGAACGCCTAATTCCTTCTCCAGCTTGGAGAGCTGCTGGCTGAGGGAAGGCTGGGCGATATGCAGTTTCTCCGCCGCCCGGGAGAAATTCCTATCCGTTGCGATCTGAATCGTATATAACAGTTGGCGAAATTCCATGGGATCGTCGAGCCTCCGCTTCATAGTCTGGAACTATTAACCTTATAGATATTATATCTTGGAACAATGAAAGAATAAATGCTAAGATAAAATCAATCAAAAGTAGACCTATTGGGGTGAACAGTCAGATGAGTAAACAAACCATGTTCGAGAAAATTTGGAACAACCACGTCATCGTCGCTGGAGAAGAAAAGCCTAGCATTCTTTACATCGACCTGCACTTGGTGCACGAGGTTACGTCCCCGCAAGCGTTCGAAGGGCTTCGCCTATCCGGCCGCAAAGTCAGACGTCCCGACCTTACGTTCGCAACGATGGACCACAACGTACCTACGAAAGACCGCTTTAATATTTCCGATCCGATCTCTAAGCAACAAGTTGACACGTTAACGGAAAATTGCCGCGAGTTCGGCGTGAAGCTCTACGATTTGAATACGATCGACCAGGGCGTCGTTCACGTCATGGGACCCGAGCTGGGCTTGACTCACCCGGGCAAAACGATCGTTTGCGGAGACAGCCATACTTCTACGCACGGCGCGTTCGGAGCGCTTGCTTTCGGAATCGGAACGAGCGAAGTCGAGCACGTTCTGGCCACGCAATGCCTTCAACAGTCGAAAGCGAAGACGATGGTCATTCGTTTCAACGGCAAACGCAAGCCGGGCATCACGGCCAAGGATATGATTCTCGGTCTGATCGCGCAATACGGCACGGATTTCGGAACTGGTTACGTTATGGAATATACGGGCGAAGCGATTCGTTCATTGACGATGGAAGAGCGCATGACCGTCTGCAACATGTCCATAGAAGCCGGCGCCCGCGCGGGGTTAATCGCTCCCGACGAGACGACGTTCGAATACTTGCGCGGTCGCGAATACGCTCCGCAAGGCGCGGCGTACGATGCGGCCGTAGAAGAGTGGAAAGCTCTCTGCACGGACGATGGCGCTGAATTCGACCTTACTTTGGATTTCGACGTAGACTCGTTGATCCCTCAAGTAACCTGGGGTACCAGCCCCGGCATGGGAACGGGCATCACTTCCTCCGTTCCGGTACCCGAGAACCTTCCGACGGAGAACGAGCGCAAAGCAGCGGCTAACGCGCTGGAATACATGGATCTGAAACCGGGCACGCCGATGACTGACATCGAGATCGATTACGTCTTTATCGGCTCTTGCACGAACGGTCGCATCGAGGATCTGAGAGCGGCGGCATCCGTAGCTCGCGGCCACAAAGTCAGCTCCAGGGTAACGGCGATCGTCGTTCCGGGCTCCGGACGGGTTAAGATCCAAGCGGAGAAGGAAGGCTTGGACAAAGTGTTTACCGAAGCCGGTTTCGAATGGCGCGATGCCGGTTGCAGCATGTGCTTGGCGATGAACCCCGACGTGCTTAAGCCGGGCCAACGCTGCGCGTCGACGTCCAACCGTAACTTCGAAGGCCGTCAAGGACGCGGCGGACGCACGCATCTCGTGTCCCCGGAGATGGCTGCGGCTGCTGCCGTTCAAGGCCGTTTCGTCGACGTACGTACGTGGGATTTCAAATCCGAAGTAAAAGCGTAAAGGAGAGTTTACCAACATGGAACCATTCGTTCAATTAAATGGACTTGTCGCCCCGGTCGACCGGGTTAACGTAGATACGGACGCTATTATTCCTAAGCAATTCCTGAAAAGAATCGAGAGAAGCGGGTTCGGCCAATTTTTGTTCTTCGAGTGGAGATGGGATGAGCAAGGAAACGTCATACCCGAGTTCAATCTGAACAAGCCGCGTTACCAAGGCGCTTCCGTGTTGCTGTCCCGCGCCAACTTCGGTTGCGGATCGTCTCGCGAGCATGCTCCTTGGGCGATCATGGACTACGGTTTCCGTTGCATCATCGCGCCTTCGTTCGCGGATATTTTCTACAACAACTGCTTCAAGAACGGTATTCTGCCGATCAAGCTGAGCGAAGAGCAAGTAGACGATTTGTTCGACCGCACGAATGCGCAGGAAGGTTACACTTTGAACATCGATCTCGAGAACAAGGTGATCACCGACGGCAAGGAACTCAGAATTCCGTTCGAATTGGACGAGCATCGCCGGCAATTCCTGCTGCAAGGTCTGGATGACATCGGTCTGACGCTTCAGCATGAATCCGCGATTACGGCTTATGAAGCGCAACGCGCAGCGTCAGCCAACGCCTAAATCGCAGGGGATATTTGGAAGCGAATAGACCGAGATCGCATGACGTTCGAAGTACAAATAAGACCTTTTGTCCCCGATTCGGCAATTTCCGGGACAAAGGGTCTTTTTTTCCTCATTTACGCAACTTTTCTTCCTATTAGACGTTTAATGGTTAGTAGACAAGCCGCTAGCATCTTACATATTTCGGCAAGGTCCGCAAAATCTTTATTTACATCGAGGTGAAGCATGAAGAAGTGGTTGTCCTTGTTGTTCGTCGTCTCTAGCATGCTATTCCTGAGTGCGGGCATCGTACACGCCGCCAAGACCGAACCACTGGTTCCGAAGCTGGTTCTGGACGGAGTACCTTTACAACCTCAAGAACCGCCTACGGTCGTAGGGCAATCGGTTATGATTCCCGTTCGGATCGCGGTCGAGAACATGGGCTACAAGGTGGATTACGACAATAAGAAGAAACAAGTAACGGTGTCCAACGGTTCCAAGAATCTGGTTATGGTCATCGATCAGCAAACCGCCTATTTCGATAACGTTCCCATGAAGATGGATGTCCCGCCAACATTAATCTCTAACGATAAGGCCTCATATACGTTCATACCTTTGCGATTTCTAAGCCAGTCTTACGGCTTAAACGTCATTTGGGATAACAAGAGCAAATCCGCGTTTTTATATTCGCCCGAAGAGCCTAAGCCCGGCAACGAAACGGAAACGCCGGACGGCGACGGCGGACTGATCGGTATCGTCGATCCCGACGAGGAAGACGGTAGCGTGCCCGGCGATGGAACGATCGTTGATCCTCCGGCGACCGGAACGCCGGACACTTCCGTGCCGCCAGTCATCAACGGTAATCTCTACGAGGTTTATTACGATATGGATTTAACTTCCGTCGTGCTGAAGTACGATGGTACCATCGCTCCTACTGTACTTAAACTCGATAATCCGAAACGAATCGTAGTTGATCTGCCGAATGCGCAATTCATGAGCGATTTTCTTCCGTTGGTCGATTTTACGCAGGTTAAGGAAGGGAAAATGGTCGTCTCGGATCACCCGGCTTTAACCTCGATCAGGTATTCCCTATTCGGAGAAGCGACGAAAGCTCCTCGTATCGTGCTTGATCTCAACCAAGCTTGGGATTACGAGTTGGTAAACGATCCTATGATCGGCGAGCTTCGAATCTTCTTGAAGAAGCCGCTTCCCGACAAATCCTTGTTCACGGTCGTTCTGGACGCGGGACATGGGGGAAGCGATCCGGGCGCGATCAGCATTACCAAGCGGCCGGAGAAAGATTACAATCTCTCGGTAATCCTGAAGGTTCAAGCCCTGCTCGCCGGCGACGAGCGGCTGAAATTAATTCTTACCCGATCCAACGATTCATTCCCTTCGCTGTCGGATCGTTATACGCTCGCTAATTCTGAGAAAGCCGACCTCTTCGTATCCGTGCATGCCAACAGCTACACGGCGGCTACGAACGGCACGGAAACGTATTACACGCGAGCCGATAGCAAGGAGTTCGCCAACTTGATGCATACGTTGCTCGTTCAGGCGACTGGGCTCAAGGACAACGGCGTTCGTCAGAAGAGCCTTGCGGTAACCAGGGAAACGACGATGCCGGCCATCTTGCTGGAGTCGGGTTACTTATCGAGCAAGATTGACGAACCGCAATTGTGGGCGGAAGACTTCCAGAATCGGGTTGCTCAGGCGATCGCGACGGGAATCAAAATGCAATTGAAAATCAATTGAAATCATGCTTAGAGGATCGGCATTTGCAAGCAGTCGTTTTTCGGCATATTCATAATAGTCATAACCATCCGGCCCTCCAGGGGGCCGGTATATGTGTATAACGGGAGAGGGGACATTTTTTCGATGAAAAAGGGTTATTCGAAGGTCGTTAGCGGCTTACTTGCGGCATCTCTATTAGGTACGGGGGTTTCCTGGACGACTACGTCCGCATCCGCGGCATCGCCGTTCAAGGACGTCAAACAAAACTACTGGGCGGAAAAGCATATCATGAAGCTCGCTCTCCAGGGAATCTTCAAGGGAGGAACGGGCAAAGACGCCGGCAAGTTCTTTCCGGAAGTCAAGCTGTCCCGCCAAGACGCGGTTCTCATCGCACTGAGATTGATGGGAGTCGAGGATGAAGTAGACCATTCAATCGCGCTCGTGTTCCCTAGCAATTTCGTCATGAAAGAAGACTACAAGCCATACATAAAGCTAGCGTTACAGAAAAAAATCATCATGATCGACGAGGAAGTCGCGTTGGCTGCCAAGGAAAAAGACAGCGAATGGGGCAAGAGCTTCGCGACCCGCGAATGGATGACGAAGCTGCTCGTTCGCGCGATCGGCAAAGACGCGGAAGCTAAGCTGGCGGCAACGCAAGCTACAGCTTTCAGCGACGATACCGCCATCGATCCGAAATTGAAAGGTTACGTAAACGTAGCCGTATCCCTCGGAATCATCTCCGGTATTAAGAGCAAGGACGTAACGAAATTCGATCCGCTAGCCCCCGTTACGCGGGAGATGGCTTCAACGTTGTTCAGCCGGGCAGAGTCGGAAATCGAAGCCGTTTATCCCGGACAAGTATCCGGCGTCCTGATGTCTTCATCCGCAACGAAGATTACCCTGTTGAATTCGACAGGCGAAACGAAAGAGTATACTTTATCGCCGACTGCCGCAATTTACGGTTATCAATCGGACACGATTACCCCCTTGGCTAACTTGAAGCAATACGGCGAAGTGACTTTGCTCACGAACAGCGATAGCAGCGTAGGATTCGTAGAGCAAACGAACGAAACGCCGAAGGTGAAGACGATAGATGGCACGCTGATTTCGGTCGTGAAATCCAAGCTTAGATTAACGATGTCGGTTAACGGCGTCGAAGAGGACTACTATTACGATTCCAAAAATATGCCTACGATTACGGATGCTGGCGGACAAGCGCTAACGATCGATAATCTGCCGGTTAACGCGCCTGTTAAGCTGATGGTCGATGCCGTTCGGGCGGAAGGCAAGATCGTGTCGATCGCGGTTAATCAATCCGTTACCAATAAAACGGGCACGGGAACGGTTGTAGCTTGGAATGCCGCTACTCGCGCGCTCCAAGTAAAAGATACGGCTTCCGGCAATTCGGAAAGCTATAGCGTGGCCGCCAATGCAACGATTAAACTGAACGGCGCGAACTTGACGTTCGATCAACTTAAAGTCGGCGACGCGATTACCTACGAGGTCAAGACGGGTACGGTGGCTGGCATCGTCGTTACGAAGACGGAGCAACCGACGGTATCGGGCGTTCTCGAGGCGGTAGTTAAATCGAACAACACCATTCAATATACGGTAAATAATAATTTGGAAGCTAAGCGTTTGGCCGATACTTATACCGTGAAGATCGAGGGTTACTCCGATGTCACGATCGACGATCTCGTGAAAGGCGATGCCGTATCGCTATCGTTGAACGAGAGCGGCAAAGTGTATCTGATTACAGTGACGAATCGATCGGTGAGCACGCTTTACTCCGCGACGGTTATCCAATACGTTGCCAAAGCGAAAACTTTAATCGTTAATGACGGAGCTGCGATCAAGACGTTTTTCATTACTCCGACGACTAGATTCGATTTGAATGGAACGTTGTTGTCATTGGATTCCGCGGCATCGTTCATTTCGACGGAAGGCAAAAAAATCAGTATCGGTTACAGCGGAGACAATGCCGTATATATTTCCGTAATCGCGAGATACAGCGGCAAGGTGCTGGAAATTAATCAGTCCGCCAAAACGATAAAGCTGTCTTTGGATGCATCAAGCAGCGTCACGGTTCCTTACGTCAGCCCGAACGTCGAAATTTACGGTCAAACTATGAAGACGCCGGCGGACGTTAAAATCGGCGATACGGTTACATTGATACTCGGCAATGCCAGCCAAGATCAAGCTACGGCGATTCTGGTTCAGAAGACGTTGCAATTGGAAATCGTCTCCGTGGACGCGGTAGCGAGCAAGCTTGGCGTTAGACGCAGCGACGGTATCGTTGAGGTATGGTCGATTAATTCATCGATGAAACTGCAGGACGAGAACGGAACGACCGCTAACTTGAGCACCTTCACGCCGGGTAATCTCGTTAACGTTTCCTTCCAAGGCAATACCGCGATGAACATCAAATCCGTTTCCGCGACTTACGGCAAAGTATCGTCCGTGAACGTTGCGGCATCGACCGTGGATATCGTGTCCTCGACAGGAGTCGTCTCGACCAAATCGCTTGGAACGAGCCCGAAAATTATCCGGGACAACGCGGTTCAAAGCTCATTGTCCGTTATTCAGCCGGATGATCGCGTCGAAATCCGCAAGGACGAAGCCGATCGCGTTACGATTGAAGTCATTCCCGTTTCCCGCAGGACGGTTTTCCAATTCGAAACGATATCTCAAAGACTTTTCGTAAAAGAAAAGGAAGGGACTTCGAACACTAACGCTTCCTATAACTTGGATCCTAAGATATATATTCACCAAGGAACGAACCTTCTTACCGTCAACGATCTGCACTACGACGACGCTCTGTCCTTGTATGTCCTTAGAGGCAAGATCTTCGAAATTGTAAAGTAAGGTAAATAAAGGCGAAATTACGTATAACAACCTCTCCGTCTTGGGTCTTGGGACGGGGAGGTTGTTTTTTGTCGATCGGGGGCACCTGCCGCCATCTTTTAATAAACTTAAAGCAATGGTAAACTTGTTGATATTGAATTTGAGTTATACGAAGGAGAAGCTATGAACGCCGTAACGATAAGGCACATACTAGATACGATAGCGGAGATGTTTCCCGACGCGCATTGCGAGCTTAACCATCGCAATCCATTCGAGCTAACCATCGCCGTTCTCTTGTCGGCGCAATGCACGGACGAGACCGTAAATAAAGTAACGGTTGGATTATTCGATAAATACCGCACGCCGCAAGACTATTTGAACGTTCCGCTCGAAGAGCTCGAGAACGATATTCGTCGAATCGGTTTGTTCCGCAATAAAGCCGCGAATATTCAAAAGTTATGCAAGCTGGTTATCGACAAGCACGACGGAGAGATTCCGCCTAATTACGAGGAACTCGTGGAGCTGCCGGGAGTCGGCAGGAAGACGGCCAATGTCGTCATGTCCAATGCTTTCGGCGTGCCGGCCATCGCGGTCGATACGCATGTGGAACGGGTATCCAAACGACTTGGCATCGCGAAAGCCGACGATTCCGTCTTAGAGGTCGAGAAGAAGCTGATGCGCAAGGTCCCTCGCGACGAGTGGACGTTAACGCATCATAGGCTAATATTCTTTGGTCGATATCATTGCAAGGCGCAAAATCCCAAATGCGATGTTTGTCCGATTCTGGAGCATTGCAAAGAAGGCAAATCCCGCATGAAAGCGGCATTGAAGAAAAGGAGCGTTTCATCTTGAGTCGCATTGGCATAACTGCTCCAAACCTTAACTCGGTATCCTCCGATTCCATTATCGAATTTTGCGAATCCCTTGAAAGAATGGCCGTTAGAACGGCCGAGCAAGGAGATGCCGTTCAAGCCGAGAAATTCGGCGAGCTTTCCGAGAAGCTTCGTTTAGGCCGTCTCACCGTTGCGTTCTGCGGCCATTTCTCGGCCGGTAAATCCACGCTCGTGAACGCGATCTGCGGTGCGACGCTGCTTCCCGCCTCGCCGATACCGACAAGCGCCAACGTCGTTACGGTCGTGAACGGGGAGCCGTCGGCGGAAACCGTATTTCGCGATTCTTCCGGAACTTTGCATCCTGCTCGACGCATTCCAGTGGAGCAGCTTCACTCCTTTGCCGTCGACGGGGAAGGCGTAACCTCCATTCAGGTGTCTTATCCGATTCCGTTGCTCGGCGATCGGATGGCCATAGTAGATACGCCTGGCGTTGATTCCACCGATAACGCCCATCGCGCCGCTACGGAATCCGCCCTCCATTTGGCTGACGTCGTTTTCTACGTGACGGATTATAACCACGTCCAATCGGAAGTGAATTTCCGTTTTCTTCGCGGGATGGCCAAGTGGGGGAAACCGACTTACGTTATCGTAAACCAGATCGACAAGCACAGGGAAGATCAAATCTCTTTCGCCGCGTTCCGCGACAGCTTGGAGCAAGCGCTGGGCAACTGGGATATCCGGCCCGCGGCTACGTTATTCCTATCTTTGAGAGAGCGGAATCACCCGTTGTCCCAATGGGATTCGTTGCTCCAGTTATTACGGGATCTTCAACCTTTGGCAACGCCGTTAATGCTAGGAAGCGCTGAGCGTTCCGCGATTCATTTAGCGGAACAATTTAAAGAAGCTTTGCACGTCCAGCATAGTAGTCGAAGAGACGATCTGCTGCTCGAGCTTGGGGATAACGGGGACGAAAGTCAGCTTCAAGCGGCTAGAATCTCTCTTGAAACGAGTCTGAACGATATCGTTACGGCCGGCGATAAACGCAGGCAACGCGTCAGAGTCGAAACGGATAAACTGCTGAATAACGCGAACCTGACTCCCGCGGAAACGCGCGAGAGAGCCAAGGAAGCCTTGGAAGCCCTGCAACCGGGATTCAAAGCCGGCTGGTTAGCTAGCTCGTCCAAAACCGAAGCCGAGAGGGCCGGCAGGCTCGAGAGATTTGCCGTCGACTTTAATCGTCAGGTCAGCGCGCACGTAACTGGGCATCTAAAAGATATTCTACGTAAAGAAGCGCAGCAATCCGGCTTGGAAGGAGAGGCGCTCGAGCAGTCCTTGGAAAGCAGCTTCCCGTCCGTCACGACGGATTGGCTTAAGGGAATGGTGAAGTCCGGAGCCGGAACCGACGGTCAAGCGATTCTGCATTACTCGGCGGAGATAAGCACGGAGCTGAAATCGATCTACCGCAAAGCGGCGATGAACTGGATCGAGCAATTGCTACGAACGGATCAGCCGGATTTTGATTCGCAAGCGCAGTTACTTCGCGATCAATTAAACCAATTGGCTGCGAGGGAACAAAAGTCCAACGAATTGTCGAAGCTGGAAGCGGAGGAGCGCGAAGAGGAGCAACGTTTGATCGCGTTGCTGCCTAGCGTTGAAACGACTCTCTCTCTCGAATTGCCTGTTCCCATGCCTTTATTCATTGATTCGCTCCTTATCGAACCGATATTAGACGGAATGAGCAAGCAAACATCCGGTTCATCCATTGAACGCATCAATGTGAAACAAGAACAGCGTGAAGAGGAGGAAGAGACGCCTGGACGCCTCGGGGCGCCGCGAGGAGCTTCGGAGATGCTTGAGCGCTCTTCGGTATTGCTCTCGAAGGTTCCGGCATTACGCGCGATCGCAGACGGCTTGCAAGCGAAGGCGGAGCGATTCAAGAACCGCAGCTTCACGATCGCTTTGTTCGGAGCATTCAGCGCGGGCAAGTCGTCGTTCGCCAATGCGCTCGTCGGCAGATCCGTGCTACCCGTATCGCCTAACCCGACGACGGCGACTATTAACCGCATCGTTGCACCTTATGGGGATTTCAAGGACGGCACGGCGCTCGTCGCGATGAAATCGGCGGAAGGCTTCGCCGAGGACGTTCGGCACTCCTTAAGAAGAATAGGCATAAGCAAGGAGAAGATAGCGGAAGCCGGATCGGACATCCCGAGGCTGCTTGCGCTTAAAGATCCCGTTTCCGCTAGCGAATTACATCCTCGCGGAAGACCGCATCTGGCTTTTCTGACGGCCGCGGCCAGAGGATGGATGAAATACGGGGCGCTCCTCGGACAGAAGCTTACCGTTGAGGAAGAGGAGTACCGAACTTATGCGGCCGAGGAGCAGGCTTCTTGCTTCGTCGCGGAGATCGACCTGTTCGTCGATTCCCCGATTACGCGCAGCGGAGCCGTCCTCGTCGATACCCCCGGAGCGGATTCGATCAACGCCCGGCACACGGGAGTCGCGTTCGAATATATCAAGAACGCCGATGCGGTCTTGTTCGTCACTTATTACAATCATGCGTTCACCGAAGCGGATCGCGAATTCCTCAATCAGCTCGGAAGCGTAAAGGACGTCTTCGAGCTCGACAAAATGTTTTTCATCATCAACGCGGCAGATCTCGCTTCATCGGATGCGGAACTCGAAGACGTGCGGGAGCACGTCAGCAAGCAGTTGCTCAAGCATGGCATTCGCAAGCCGAGATTGTTCGCGGTCTCAAGCTTGCAGGGCTTGCAGGCAAAACGGACCCGCGACCTTGATACGCTTCGTTCCTCGGGGATCGCCCCGTTCGAGGCGGCATTCCGGGCTTTCTCGGAGGAAGAGCTTGGAGGTTTGGCACTGGCTTCTGCGAACAAAGAGCTTGACCGCGTCGATAAGCTGTTGGTTAGTTGGATTCAATCCGCGAACGCGGATGCGGCCACGAGGGAGGCAAAGGCTCAGCGCTTGCTCGAACAGTCTCGGGTCTGGTCCGGCGAGAGCCAAGACATCGTTCCATCCGCTACGGTCGAGCCTCTCCAGCAGGAAATCGGGGAGCAGCTGTACCATTTGCGCCAGAGGCTTAAGTTTAGATTCAAGGAGCATTTCCAGTCGGCATTCCATCCTTCAGTTCTGCAGGACGACGGACGCGATCTAAAGAAATTGCTGCAAGCCTGCGGAGAAGATCTTAAACGATCTTTAGGCGAAGATCTGTTGCAGGAGCTCAGGGCGGCGGGGCTCCGCTTGGAGAATACGATTCAGTCCATGGCGGATAAGGCATTGAATTCGTTAACGGGTTTGTCCGAAATGGAGCGCGAAGGCTTCATTCCTGAGCCCGCGGAACGCATTGTCCTCGAGCTTCCTTTGCCTGAGCCGTTCTCGAACGGACCGATCTTCGAGACTAAGCAGCTCTGGAACGCTTTTCGATCGCCGAAGCATTTTTTCGAGAAGGAAGGATCGCTGTCTCTCAGGGAAAGTCTTAATGAAAGTTTATTCGACGCGATCGACGGCGAGTTTAACGGCTTGCGTCGGTTATGGGATCTAACAGCGGAGGCGTCTCTGCTTCAAGCGATTAAAGTCACCTCGAAATCTTGGTCGGAACAGCTCGCCGATTTCGCTTCAAGCATGAGCCAAACGTTGCGCGAGCCCGGAGAAGAGCGTTTATTAGCGGATTTGCAAGAGCAGTGGCGGAAAATCAGGCAATAACATTCAAAACGGGCTTTTTTCCATCATCTACCGGATGGAAGAAGGCCTTTTCTTTTATTGTCTAATGTTTGCTCGCGCAAACGTGCCAAATAGGGGATATAAGGTACGATAAGCGACGATATCGGAGATATTCGTTGCATGTGTCGTGCTCAAAGCCATAGCTTCCATGGGAAGGTCGAATAGGACCGCATAGCGCTGTTGCCGAGGGATAGCGGTTGAGCTAAACTGCCGTAGAAAGCAGTGAGGGGAGGACCATTTTTGGATATTTTTCGGGCATTGAAATCGTATTATTGGCAAGACAAAGGCTTTCTATGGGGGTCCGTAGTCGGACTGGCGATCGCAACCGCGCTTGGATTGGTTTACCCTCTGCTGCTGAGGACGCTAATCGACGACATGATCATTCCAAGCGAATATTCGGGGGTTCTAGGTTTGTCTCTCGCGGCGGTAGGCATTATCTTCGTCAAAGCCGGTTTTCAGTACGTTCACGGATTTAGCGGGGGCAGACTTGGCAACAGATTGGCATATCGGTTGCGCAACGGCTGTTACGAGAAGCTGCAGCAATTATCGTTCTCCTATTACGACACGGCAAGAACGGGAGATCTCATGTCGAGGTTGACCGCCGATATCGAGGGAATTCGGAACTTTATCGGGTTCGGATTCGCCCAACTGCTTAACACGGCATTTCTGCTTCTATTCGGATTCACGATGATGTTTTTTATCGATTGGAAGCTTACATTGATGATTCTCGCTATTATTCCGGTTCTTGGTTTCGTTGCCATCCGTTTCGAGCAGAACATCCATCCGGTTTTCCGTTCGATTCGTTCCGCTGTCGGTCGCTTAACCGTCAGGGTGCAAGAGAACATTACGGGAGTCAGAACGGTTAAATCCTTTGCCCGCGAGCCCTTCGAAATCAACAAGTTCGTGAAGGAAAACACGGATTACCGCGACAATCACTTGCAATTGGCGGGCGTTTGGGCAAAATATTTTCCGATGATCGAGTTTATCGCCAACTTAAGCGTTGCGGCGTTACTGCTCGTCGGAGGCTGGAGAGTTATCGACAACACGCTCACGCTTGGCGATCTCGTCGCCTTGACGGGAATGCTCGGTTTGATCGTAGCGCCGCTCTGGACGTTGGGCTTCCAAATCAATAACTATACGCAATCCAAAGCATCGGGAGAGCGACTGCTTGAATTGCTCAATCAACCGATTGCCGTTAAAAATAATTCCAAAGCGCTCGTGCTGGATAACAACGAAGTAAAAGGACATATCCGATACGAAGATGTCAGCTTCCGGTATACGAACCGGGACGATCTTCCTTCCGCATTGTTGGGTTTCAATCTGAACGCTCCGGCAGGTTCGGTCATCGGCTTCTTGGGCGGCACGGGCTCCGGCAAATCGACTGCGGTCGGATTGCTGCTTAGAACTTACGACGTCGGCGAAGGTTCGTTGACGCTGGACGGCATCGACGTTCGTCATATCGAGCTCGCAAGCTTGAGGAGTCAGACCGCGATCGTTTTCCAGGAGTCGTTCCTGTTCTCGACCACGATTAAAGAGAATATCAGCTACGGCTTCCCGAACGCGACGAGCGAAGAAATCGAAGAAGCTGCAAGACTGGCGCAAGCGGAAGGATTTATTCGCGAGCTTCCATTAGGCTACGATACGATCGTCGGCGAACGGGGCATGGGGCTCTCGGGAGGCCAGAAGCAACGGATCGCGATCGCGCGAGCTCTGCTAAGCAAACCTAAAATCCTCATATTGGACGATGCGACCAGCGCGTTGGATATGGAAACGGAGCACGAGATTCAAATGGCGATTCGCCAAGTCATGGCGGGACGAACGGTATTCATGATCGCGCATCGGATCTCGACTCTTCGACGCGCCGACGAGATCGTCGTTCTGGAGCGAGGCCACACGATCCAACGCGGAACGCATGACAAGCTCGTGCGGCAACCTGGCTTGTACCGCGAGACATACCGCATACAATACGCCGACAGGCCAGAGGAATTGGACGCGCAGGTCGATGCGTCAACCAAGGCATCGGAAAGGCGGGTGACGGGATGAGCCGCCAATTCGTATATCAGGACGATGAGTTGATCGAGAAGCCGTTCAACTGGAAACAGATCGGAAGATTGTTCGCTTTCGCAAAGCCTTATCAAACCTCGATTACCCGCGTCGTGTTCGTCATGACGGTATTCGGAATGATGTCGCGCTTGGCGATACCGTTTCTTATGAGCATGGCGATCGACCGGGCCATTCATCCGGAAGACGGCAAAGGCAGCGTATCGCTTTTGGTTACGTTGGTAGTCATAATGTTAGCCATGTATGGTATGCGTTGGTGGGCTCAAAGGTACACGATACAGCAGACGAACGAGATCGGGCAGAAGGTTATTTTCGACTTGAGGGCGGCACTGTTCAAGCATATTCAATCGTTGTCCTTCCGCTTTTTCGATAAGCGTCCCGCGGGCTCCGTGCTCGTCCGTGTGACGAATGACGTCAACTCCCTGCAGGATATGTTCACCAACGGAGTCATTAACTCCGCGATCGATATCGTGCAGTTGGTCGGAATCACGATCATCCTGCTGGTGATGGAGCCTAAGCTGGGAATCGCGATTATGATCACGGTTCCGGTCATGTTCCTCGTATCGTCCGCATTGCGTAAAAAAATACGGATGGCTTGGCAGGTCGTGCGCATCAAACAATCCAGAATCAACGCGCATCTGAACGAGAGCATTCAAGGCATTCGGGTTACGCAAGCTTTCGCGCAGGAGAAGGAGAACATCGGATTCTTCGACAGAATGAATACGAGCAATATCCGTTCGTGGAACTTGGCATCCGCGCTGAATCAATTGTTCGGTCCCGTAATCGAGATTACTTCCGCCATCGGCACGCTAATCCTGTTGTTATACGGAACTTATTTGATCCAATCCGGCGTGATGACCGTCGGCGTGCTAGTTGCCTTCATTACTTACGTGGGCAGCTTCTGGGAGCCGATTACTCGACTAGGCAACATGTACTCCCAATTGCTGATCTCCATGTCCTCGGCGGAACGCATATTCGAGTTCATGGATGAGAAGCCTGCCGTTCCCGAGAAGGAGAAAGCCGGCAAATTGCCCGAGCTTCGCGGCGACGTTCGACTGGAGAACGTGACCTTCGGATACGAGAAGGATCGTCCGGCCCTGAAAGGGATAGATCTCGACATCAAGGCGGGATTGTCCGTAGCGCTCGTAGGTCATACCGGATCGGGGAAAAGCACGATCGTGAACTTGCTCTGCCGGTTCTACGACACGGTAGAGGGAAGAGTACTGCTGGACGGTATCGACGTGCGCGACGTGACGATCGAGAGTCTGCGTTCTCAGATCGGAATCGTCTTGCAGGATACGTTTATCTTCTCCGGTTCGATTCGCGATAACATCCGCTACGGACGTCCCGGCGCATCCGATGCGGACGTAGAAGCCGCAGCTCGTTCGGTGAGGGCGCACGATTTCATAGCGGACCTTCCGAACGGCTACGACACGGAAGTAGAGGAGAGAGGCAACGCGCTTTCCGTAGGTCAGAGGCAGCTGCTGTCCTTTGCCAGGGCGCTGCTAGCCAATCCGAGAATCCTCGTTCTGGATGAAGCGACGGCCAGCATCGACACCGAGACGGAATTGCGCATTCAAGAGGCGCTCGCGACGTTGCTGCAAGGACGTACCTCGTTCATCGTTGCCCATCGATTATCCACCATACGTCACGCCGATCGCATCGTCGTTCTGGATCACGGGGAAATCGTGGACCAAGGCAATCACGAGGAGCTCATGAAGCGTCCGGGGCATTATCGTAATTTGGTCGATGCTCAGTATCGGTTCTTGTCCGCTTGATTCGTCGGAAAGGTAGCTCAGTTTGGATACAGTAGGGATGAAAACCGTTCTATTGGCGCGAAAAGCGTTGATCGGACGGTTTTCACGTTTTTTATGCATTCTCATTTTCTTCTCTTTGTCGATATCCCTTAGGCTCAGAAAGAAGTCTTACTCTTTAAGAGGCGTAGCCGCCGCTCTAATTCCGTCGAAAGTACCTCCATCGCCGATTTAAAGCGGCCTAGCCGCTCTAATTCCGCCGAAATCACCTCAGCCGTCGATTTAAAGCCGCGCAGCCGCTCTAATTCCGTCGAAAGTACCTCCATCGTCGATTTAAAGTCGCGCCGCCGCTCTAATTCCGCCGAAATCACCTCCATCGTCGATTTAAAGCCGCGCAGCCGCTCTAAATCCGCCAAAGCAGCGTCGGCTCGCCCAATTTACAGATAGGCAGCCGCTCCAAAGACAGTCGACCCACGCTTTTCGCTGCCCGGATTTGAAAATTGTCGTCAGAACCGTTATCGTGGAAAACAGAGGAAATTCGACGATTCGGTTGGAATCGTCTTAGATAGGGGAGATATCGTGAACTCGTCATCCTGGTTGTGGAGAATATTAGGCTGGACTGCTCTGATTTGCCTGCTAGTCCTATTAACGGGTTTCGGTTGGGCGCTTAAAGATACTTGGTTTCCCAACGTAGGCCAGACTTTGCCGGAGAAGTCCGCTCCCGAAACCGCGACGGGAGGAGATTGGAGCGGGAAGAAGGAGCTGTTCGTCACTTCGATCGGAGATTCGTTAACGAAAGGGACTGGCGATGCGACAGGGGAAGGTTACGTTACGAGGGTCGTCGACAGCCTGGCGAAGCAAATGGACAAGCCCGTTCATCTGGTCAATAACTTGGCCGTCAACGGATTAAAGGCGCATGAATTGGCGACGGAATTGGGCCAAGTCGGCTATCGAAACGCGATCGGCAAAGCCGACATCGTTCTGATGACGATAGGCGGCAACGATTTGTTCCAGATCGCCCAGGACGGCGGTTCGCTTATAGAAGGCGGTGATTTGTCTCCCGAGCTGCTATTGGAGCAGTTACCGGAAACGGAGCCGCGGCTCGAAACGGTGTTCCGTAAAGTGAGAGAGCTCAACCCGACGGCGCGGATCATCTATGTCGGATTATATAATGCCTTCTACGATTTACCCGAGATGAGACCTGCAAGCGAGGTCGTCGCGAAATGGAACGATTTCGCTTACGGGCTGGCGAAAGCGGACGGCAACGCGACGGTCGTTCCCACTTATGATTTATTTGAATTCAGCATCAACCGATACCTTTCTTCGGATCATTTTCACCCGAATGCCGATGGATACGCGAGAATATCAGACAGAATCGTTCAAGCGCTTCAATAACCCCGATAACCTTGATGAAGGAGGAGTCAGAAGATGAACTCGACCGCGAAAGAAAGAGAAATCGTCCTGTCGGTTCAAGGGCTTCAAAAATCGATCGGCCGTAAGCCGATTATCCATAAAGTTTCTTTCGACGTGTACGCTGGGGAAATATTCGGTTTTCTGGGCCCGAACGGTTCCGGTAAAACGACGACGATCCGCATGCTCGTCGATCTGATCAAGCCGACCGCGGGAAAAATTATCGTTTGCGGAGAAGATATAGGTACCCATCCGGAAAGAGCGCTGGCGCATATCGGTTGCATCGTGGAAAATCCGGAAATGTACACCTTTATGACGGGGTGGGAAAATCTCGAGCACTTCGCTCGCATGCAATCGGGCATCACGCGCACGAGAATTACGGAGGTCGTGGATATCGTCGGACTCGACCAGAGAATTAACGACAAAGTGAAAACTTACTCGCTGGGAATGCGGCAACGATTGGGCATCGCGCAGGCTTTACTAGGGAACCCCAAGCTGCTCATCCTCGACGAGCCGACGAACGGCCTCGATCCGAAGGGGATCAAAGAATTGCGCGAGTTTATTCGCAACCTGGCCGAGAGCGGCATGAGCTTGTTTATTTCCAGCCATCTCCTGAGCGAAATTCAGCTGATGTGCGACAGGGTTGCTATTATCGCGCACGGGGATGTCATCGCCGTCGGCGAAGTAGACGAGCTCGTATCGCAAGCCGGCACCTATACGATCTGGCAGGCGGATCGTCCCGAAGCCGCTCGGGAAATGTTCAAGGATCAGCCGGACGTTCAACTGATTGCGGACGAGCAGCATCAAATCGACGAAGGTTTGCTTAATACGCTTCACGAGCCGATTATCACGATCATGGACGAGAGCCGAATAACGGATTGGGTGAACCGTCTCGTTGCGGCCGGTATCGGCCTTCATTCCGTTCAACGCGTGGCGCCGTCGCTGGAAGAGCTATTCCTGAAGCTTACGGAGGGCGAGAAAATTGGCTAATATGTTGGCATTAATCCACAATGAGACATTGAAGGTATGGAAAAAGAAGCGATTCGCCGTTATCGTGCTCATTCTGATGATCCTCATCCCCGTATTCGTGTACGCGCAGATGAAGATTTCCCAAAGTACGACCGAGAAGTTCCACTCGGACTGGCGATCCGAGCTGCAAAGCAGGATTACGGACAATACGAACGCCCTGAGCAGCGACAGAATTCCGGAAGAATGGAAAAAGTGGCGTCGCGCGCTCGTACAGCAGCTACAATATTATTTGGATCACGATATCAATCCTCAGACGCCGAACGCCGTAACTTTTACGCGTACGTTCATGGATAATTCGGTTACATTGTTTATTCCGCTTATGGTTCTGGCGATCGCTTCGGATCTCGTTTCTTCGGAACGGTCAACGGGAACAATTAAAATGCTATTGACCCGTCCCGTACGCAGGTGGCGCATTCTCATGTCGAAATTGGTTACACTCACGTTATACGTTTCGCTGATCGTTATTACGACGGCGCTACTATGCTATCTCGTTTCCGGTCTGGTATTCGGTTACGGAGGATGGGGGGAGCCCGTATTCGTCGGGTTTCAAGTCCAGGGAGCCGACGTGAATACGAACGGAGTGCACGCGGTGACCCAGGGGGTTTACTTGCTTATGCAGTCGGGGCTGATCTGGGTTTCAGCCATGGTCGTATCCATTATCGCATTAATGATATCGGTGCTCGTCCGAAGCACGGCGGCTAGCTTCGTGACTATGATGGCGACCATTATCGCCGGAACGATTCTCGCAAACATGGCATCCTCGTGGAAAAGCGCCAAATATTTATTTAACGTCAATTTGGATATATCTTCTTATTTACGAGGGACGCCGCCTCCGATCGAAGGAATGACGCTAGGTTTTTCCTTGGCTATATTAGCCATTTGGGGGGCTGCGGCGTTGATCGTTTCATTCACCGTCTTTACGAAGCAAGACATATTGAATTAAAATGAACGTTAGTGCGTCTGCAAGTGCATTCGCAAGAGATGAGCAAGGGGGTCCACTCGTGACCGAACAAATAGATATTTTCACTGAAAACGCGGCTTTGGCGGGCAGTGAATATGGCGCGGACGATATTCAAATCCTTGAAGGCTTAACCGCGGTTCGCAAAAGACCGGGTATGTACATCGGCAGCACGACGGCTTCCGGACTTCATCATTTGTTATGGGAAATCGTAGATAATGCCGTGGACGAGCATTTGGCGAAGTTCTGTTCCCGGATCGACGTTACCGTTCATCAGGACAATTCGTTAACGGTTTTGGATAACGGGAGAGGCATACCTACGGGTATGCATAAGAGCGGCATACCGACTCCGGTCGTCGTATACACGATCCTGCATGCGGGTGGAAAGTTCGGCGGCGGAGGTTACAAGAAATCCGGAGGTTTGCACGGAGTCGGCGCATCGGTTACCAACGCGCTGTCCGAGTGGCTTGAAGTGGAAATTTACCGCGACGGCAAAATACATAAGCAGCGATTCGAAACTTGGGTCGACGCGAGTGGCTTGGAGCACGTCGGAGAGCCGGTCGGCGGACTGCAAGTTCTTGGAAACACGAATAGAACGGGTACGAAGGTAACTTTCAAGCCCGATCCGAAGGTTTTCCATGGCCACGTCAGCATGAATTACGATACGTTGTCGGAAAGGCTTCAAGAGATCGCGTTTCTCAATTCCGGGCTTAAGGTAAACATTAAGGACGAGCGAAGCGGCAAAGCGGATACCTTCCATTACGAAGGCGGAGCGCGTCAATTCGTGCAATTCTTAAACGAGGAGAAATCGGTCCTTCACGACGTCATCCACTTCACGGCGGAGAAGGACGATATCGAGGTCGAGGTCGCGTTGCAATACAACGACGGATACACGGAGACGTTGGCATCTTTCGTTAACTCCATTCCGACTCGCGGCGGCGGCACGCACGAGACGGGATTCAAGACGGCGTATACCCGAGTCTTGAACGAATACGCCCGCAAGACGGCACAGCTCAAGGAGAAGGAAAAGAACCTCGAGGGAAACGATCTTCGCGAGGGCTTGATGGCCGTAATCAATATCAAGATGTCCGAGGTGGAATTCGTCGGCCAGACGAAGGACCAGCTCGGCAGCGCATCGGCTCGCAGCGCGGTAGACGCGATCGTCACGGATAAGATGACGGTATTCCTGGAGGAGAATCCTCAGGTCGGTCAGCTGCTAATTCGTAAATCCATTCAAGCTTCGAGAGCGCGCGAAGCCGCCCGCAAGGCGCGGGAAGAAATCCGTAGCGGCAAGAAACGGAGCGAGAGCCCTAGCCTCGGCGGTAAGTTGTCTCCGGCGCAATCCAAGGACAGCTCGCGCAACGAGTTGTTTATCGTGGAAGGAGATTCGGCCGGAGGCTCTGCTAAGCAAGGGCGAGACTCCAAATATCAAGCGATACTGCCGCTTAAGGGCAAGCCGATGAATCCCGAGAAGTCGAAGCTGGCCGATATTCTGAAGAACGACGAATACAAGGCGATCATCGCGGCGATCGGCGCGGGAATAGGCTCGGAATTCGACGTCGAAGAGTGCAACTATTCGAAAATCATCATCATGACGGACGCGGATACGGACGGAGCCCACATTCAGGTGCTGCTGCTGACGTTCTTCTACCGTTACATGAAACCGTTGATCGATGCCGGCAAAGTGTTCATCGCCCAGCCGCCTCTCTACAAGCTGACGAGAAAATCCGGCAAGCTCGAGACCGTGCGTTATGCTTGGACGGACGACCAACTGAACAATTACATGAAGGAAATCGGCAAAGGCGCCGAGCTTCAACGATATAAAGGACTAGGCGAGATGAATCCGGATCAACTGTGGGAAACGACGATGAATTATGAGACTCGTACGTTCCTTCAGGTACAGATCGAGGATGCCGCCAAAGCCGAACGCCGGGTATCTACGCTCATGGGCGATAAAGTCGACCCGCGCAAGCGTTGGATTATAGAGAACGTGGATTTTACGGATTACGTTGAGTAAAGATTAGGGGGGACGGAGTTGAGCCTACTAGAACAGTTTTTACCGGCATTCCTCGAAGAGGTCGTCGGAGACCGCTTCGGACGCTATTCTAAATATATTATCCAGGATCGGGCCATACCCGACGTTCGCGACGGGTTAAAGCCCGTACAGCGCCGGATTCTGTATGCTATGTACGATTCGGGCAATACGCCGGACAAGCAATACCGCAAGTCGGCGAAAACGGTCGGGGATGTCATGGGGAACTACCATCCCCACGGGGACTCTTCGATCTACGATGGCATGGTCCGGATGGCACAGCCTTGGAAGATGGCGCATATGCTCGTCGACGGGCATGGCAACTGGGGCTCGATGGACGATGATCCTCCGGCGGCCATGCGGTACACGGAAGCTCGCTTGTCCAACATCGCGATGGAGCTCTTAAGGGATATTGAGAAGCGCACCGTTCTATTCAAGGATAACTTCGATAACTCGACCAAAGAGCCGGTCGTGCTTCCATCCCGTTATCCGAATCTACTCGTAAATGGTGTTTCCGGAATATCTGCGGGCTTCGCCACGGAAATTCCGACGCATAACCTGCGCGAGATCATCGACGCTTGTATCGCGATTATGAATAAACCGGATATGAACGTCCTAGAACTGATGGAAATCGTAAAAGGCCCCGATTTTCCGACCGGCGGCTTGATCATGGGCGGAGAAGGAATCCGGGAAGCTTACGAAACTGGAAAAGGTAAAATCTACATTCGCTCGAAAGCCGTCGTCGAGGATGTGCGGGGCGGTAAGCAACAGATCATCATTACGGAAATTCCTTATCAGATCGTCAAGTCGAAGCTCGTCAATGCGATCGATAACCTTCGCATGGAGAAAAAGGTAGAAGGAATCGCCGAGGTACGCGACGAGAGCGGAAGAAACGGATTACGCATCGTCGTCGAGCTTAAGAAGGACGTCGATGCCGAAGGCATTCTAGCCTACTTGTTCAAGAAAACCGATCTGCAAACCGCATATAATTTCAACATGGTCGCCATCGTGAACAAAGCGCCGCGCCAATTAGGGATCAAGCAGATTTTAGAAGCCTATATCGCCCATCAGAAGGAAGTCGTAACTTTTCGAACCCAATACGACCTGGAGAAGGCGGAAGATCGCGCGCACGTTCTAGAGGGGCTTGTAAAAGCTCTGAATCTGCTCGATCAAATTATCGAAACGATCAAAGCCTCCAAGAACCGTTTGGATGCCCAGAATAACCTGGTCTCGAAATACGGCTTCTCTGAAAGGCAAGCGGATGCGATTCTGACTTTGCAACTCTATCGCTTGACGAATTTGGAGATTACGCAGCTTGAGAAAGAGCACGCAGAGACGCTTAAGAAAATCGCTTACTGGCGCTCCATTCTCGAAAATCCCCGCAAGCTTATCAACGTGATCAAGGATGAATTGACGGAAATCCGCGATAAATACGGCATTGAACGTCGTTCGATCATTCGGGGCGATATCGAAGAAATCAAAGTCAATCTCGAAGTTACGGTGCCTGCGGAAGAAGTGCTGGTCACTCTCAGCCGCGAAGGTTACGTCAAAAGGACAAGCTTGCTTTCGTTCACTCGTTCGGGCGGAGAGCTGGGCAGCGCTGGCGTGAAGGAAGGCGACGTCATCCGTTGGAGCATGGGATTGAATACGCTTGATCCGCTTCTTCTTTTCACGCAGAAAGGTTATTACTATTTACTTCCCGTCCATCAGATTCCCGAATTCAAATGGAAGGATACGGGGACGGCGATCGTGAACCTGCTGCCTCTCGCTAAGGATGATCGGATCGTCGGTATCGTTCCGGTTAAGACGGCCGAACTGACGCCTACGTCGGGTGCTTCCGGTGCCGAAGTCCTCGAGAACGCCGGACCGATGTTGGTCTTCGTGACTAAGCGCGGCCAAGTGAAGCGTACTCCGCTAGTCGATTACGCGACGAGCCGAAGCATGGCCATTGCCGCATGCAAAGTATCGGACGGGGACGAGATCATCAAGGTATTCCGTTCGGACAAGCCCGACGACTTGCTGCTCGTAACGGAGCAAGGCATGAGCATCCGCTTTAACCGCGACGAAGTCAGCGTGCAAGGCCGAGTCGCCGGAGGGGTCCGAGGAATCATTCTGAAGGATAACGATCAATTAGCGGACGCGGTTCCGGTAGTCGGCGACGAAGGGGAAATTCTCGTCCTATCGGATTACGGTTACGCTAAGCGATCGTTGCTTCTGGATTATCCTCAACAGGGCAGAGGCGGCAAAGGAATCCAGACGTTCGAATTCAAGGAAGGAAAGCGCGTAAGGCCGAACGGGACGAAGCTGATCGCCGCCTTCCACGTCAAAGAAGCCGTCAGCTTGCTGGCATTAACCGCAGGCGGATCGGTATCGGAGTTCTCTTCCGAGAACGCGCCGTTGGACGACCGCAAAGGACAAGGCAAGCTAATGACGGCCGTAGATCGCGGCGACGTGCTGGCGGAGTCGTTCATTAAGCCGCTTTCGAATTAACGGTATTAGGGATGGAGCGTTCAATCGTAAGGGCCGCTATCCGGTTCCGCGCGATCGATCCATCTAAGCAGCATATCCAATACGACCCACAGGGGCACCGGCTCATTGAGCCGTTCCAGCCACTGGGGGTCTTCTATTAATCCGGCATCCTTGGCCATTTGACCGATCATTTTGATTTTTTGTTGTTCAGAAGAGGACATTAGCCTCGCCTCCTTGCCAAGCCTGTTCTCCGCGTTTACCCATATTTCGTAAATAGTATATGTCGCGAAATGTCGTCCTGTTCATATTCCTGCGGATTCATGTCGTAAATATTTAATTGCATTAATCTATCTTTCGACATAGGCTCTGAGTATAATAAAGGAGAAGGCAATGTTCGGGAAGAAAGGGGCATACCTATGGATAATGCGGCGGATTTTGTGAAAAGCTGGTCGAAGCTCACGAAGGAATGGAACGCGCAGATGGATGCGGAGCTTGCTCCCCAGCTAACGGTAGGTCAGCTTGAAGTGCTTGAATTAATGCAGGCGCACGAACCGATGAAGCCATCGGAGTTGCTCCCGCATCTGGAGACGACTCCTGCGGCTATCACGACCTTGCTCGATCGCATGGAACGCGCCGGACTGGTTGAGAGGAATAGGGACGAAGGAGACCGTCGTATCGTCTGGGTGACCATGACGCCGCTAGGCCGCTCCGAAGTCCAGAGAGGAGTCGCGGTACGCAGCGCGATCGTGAACCGGTCGCTCGAGCTCGTGTCCAGCCATAATCGCCAGCTGCTCGTCTATCTCATCAGCAAGGTAGCAGGTACCCGGGAACAAAGCAATCCTGCCGATCGTAAGACACTCGCTAACGGGACAGTCAATGAAGCTGCGGACAGCGAAGTGGAATCATCGGCGATTTAGTGGCAGAGTTAGCTAAGCAACTTCTTTAATTTGTTGGAGATGACGGATAAGTGGCAGAGTTAGCGAAGTAAATTCGTTAATTCGGCGGGAATGGCAGATAAGTTGGAGAGTTAGCTAAGTAACTTTGTTAATTCAGCGGGGATAGCGGAAAAGTGGCAGAGTTAGCGAAGTAACTTCGTTAATTCAGCGGGGATAGCGGAAAAGTGGCAGAGTTAGCGAAGTAAATTCGATAATTCGGCGGGGATGGCAAAATTGAAGAAAAAAAGAAAGACGCCGTTCCGTGGCTGGAAGGGCGTCTTTCGTTTTCCCGCATTGATAACCACGTGTCCGTTACTTCGGCTGAAGCTTAACGAGATGCTCGTTAATGCCTTTTAACATCGTGCTCATTTTTGCGTAGTCTTTGGAGGTTAAACCCGGGATGTTTCGTTTGTCCAGCGCGTGCTTCATCGGAATGATCGTATAATGTCTCTTTTGGTTTTTCCATAAGATGTGAACCCAAGTCGGCTCCAAGGAGATGGCCTCCCATTCGGTGGATGACGTTCCGTCGGGATAGCTGGTTTTTGCCAGACTAACGCCGAAAATCAAGCCTACGTCTTTCCAGTTGCCCGTCTGATTGGAGATGAAGTTGCCGAGGGAGTAAATGACGATTCCCCGCCGCGCTAAACCGTCTTCGCTATCCTCGGCCGCGACGTCTATCTCCTCGTAGGGTTGAACGACATGGGGATGGGAGCCTAGAATAATATCGGCACCGGTTTTCACGAGCTCTCGCGCGAGCCCGGTCTGTTCCTCGTTGGGCAGACGCTGATATTCGATCCCGAAATGCAAGGACACGGTCACGACATCCACATGTTCTAGTTTCAGTCGCCTGATATCCCGTTTGATGGCTTCTCTATCGATTATGTTCACGGCGAATGATTTGTCGGGAGGGACGGGTATTCCGTTAGTTCCGTAAGTGTAAGCCAAGAATCCCATGCGGATGCCGTTTCGTTCCTCTATGACCAGTCGCTGTTGTTCTCCTGCGGAGGCAGAGGTTCCGATCGGAATGAGACCGGCTTTCCTTACGTTGGCTAACGTTCTCGCTACGCCGGGGAACGCTCTGTCCATCGAATGATTGTTAGCCGTCGAGACCAGCTGGACGCCTGCCGAAACCAATGCGTCAGCCAATTCGCGAGGCGCGTTAAATCGCGGATATCCAGTATATTTAAATTCGCGGCCGGCAATCGGCGTCTCGAGGTTCCCGATGACCCAGTCGCCCTGCCCGAGAATCGGTTTAACTTGGGTGAACCAGCCCGTAAGATCATAGCTGTTATTCGCTCGATCGTAATAAGCCGGCAACTGGGGCATGTGGACCATGATATCTCCGACGGCCAGCAACGTTGCTTCGCTCCGTTCCGGTTCGGCGGGAACGGATGGCGCAAAATCGGACGATGCGGTTTCCGGCGGCGTGGGAGGTCGAGTCGACACGTCCGGGGAACGGGTTTCGTCCGGGATCGAAGTCGCGGTGAGAGGAGAGTCGTCAGGAGTACCGTTCGAACAGGCCGTTAGCAATATCGCTAACAGCCCGATGCATAACCCCGTGTTAAGCCAAGAAGTTGGCCTCTTCATTGATCCTGATCACATCCTCGCCCTCGCAATCTTGCATACAATCTCAAGACTCGCTTTCCCATCTTCCGTATATTCCGCAAGGGAGCGTCATGCCGCTACTAGTGATGGGCAGGCCAATTTCTCCGCAATCGAGCTTTCCTCCGAATTTACGGCGAAAGGACATGTGAAGCAGGTTGCTCAATACGGTTGGAGACAACCCCGTCGTATAAGAGTTTACGAGCACGAATAGCGGTTTGTCAGACAAGATGGACATGCAGGATTCCAAGAAAGGGAATAGGTTCTCCTCCAGCTTCCACATTTCGCCGTTAGGTCCCCGACCGTAAGACGGCGGATCCATGATTATCGCCTCGTATTGGCGGCCGCGCCGTTCTTCGCGTTGCACGAATTTGAATACGTCGTCCGTAATGTACCGGATCGGAGCGGAACCGAGACCTGACAGCTCGGCGTTTTCCTTCGCCCATTGGACCATGCCCTTGGCGGCGTCTACATGGCATACGTCGGCGCCGGCGGAAGCTGCCGCCACCGTTGCCCCGCCCGTGTAAGCGAACAGATTGAGAACGCGAATAGGGCGGTCGGCCTCGCGAATCTTGTCCATCATCCAGCTCCAGTTGACCGCTTGCTCGGGGAAAAGTCCAGTATGCTTGAAGCTCGTCGGTTTAATGTGGAATTTCAAAGGACCGTATGCGATGTTCCATCTTTCCGGAAGGGCACGCTTGTAAGTCCATTGTCCGCCGCCGCTGCCGCTCCGATGATAGTGGCCGTCCGCTTGCTTCCAATCGGCGTTCTCCGTTTTGAGCGGCCATATAATTTGCGGATCGGGACGCCGTAAAATGACATCGCCCCAACGCTCTAGCTTCTCGCCGTTACCCGTGTCTAATAGTTCGTAGTCTTGCCAATCCGTTGCCATCTGCATAATCTTGAATACGTCCTTTTTCGTCAATTGGGGTTGGAGGAAGGATCATCGCCGCCGTTAGTCGGGCTGAACCGGTAGCCGAAGCCGCGAACCGTGTGTATCCAGCGAGGGCGGGCGGGATCGATCTCCATCTTTTTTCTTAAGTTGCTAACATGAACCATAAGCGTGCGCGTGTCGCCCATACTATCCGTTTGCCAGACGAGCCGATATAACTCTTCCAAAGGGAATACCCGATTCGGCTGCCGAGCCAACACGCACAATAGTTCGAACTCTTTGGCCGACAAGCCGACGAGCTCGCCTTCCAAGCGTACTTCAAGACTGCGGAAGTCGATCTCAAGTCCGGGGAAAGCAAGAGTGAACGGCTGCTCTTCGTTAATCCGCTCGCGGGTCCTCCGTCGGCGGATATGCGCCTGGACTCTAGCGACGAGCTGGCTCGGACTGAACGGTTTCGTAATATAATCGTCGCCGCCTTCGGACAAGCCGCGAATAATGTCTTGATCCTCTGATCTGCAGCTTAGGAACAAAATCGGGACGTCAGCGCAATTCCCTTGGCGCAGGGAGCGGCAGACTTCAATTCCGTCCATCTGTCCGAGCTGAACATCCAGCACGATCAAATCAGGGACCAAGGATTCAGCCATCCGCAAGGCTTCGGTGCCTTCATCGGTAGTATGAACCGAGTAGCCTTCTCTTTCTAAATATAAAGTTATCAATTCGGTAATTTCCCGTTCGTCGTCCACGACAAGAATTGAAGCTTCCGAACTCTTCATTATTTTCCCCCCATAGCTGAAGAGCCTTGATGACTTATTATAACGAAAGCGTTGACGTGTAATCAATGCACCGTTACAATGACGTTCGAAACCTTATTGCAACAGGCGGATCGAGGTAAGCCGGGAGAGAGGGAAAAGCGTTGGCACGATTAGCGTCAAAGTCGCGTAAACACAGACAAAGATGGTTTGGTGTCGCTCTTGTATTCCTAGCTTTCATAGCGTTCTCAACCGGCTGCGCGGCTTCTTCGAAAGCCGACCGTGTTCTTCCCGTCGCGGAGCAGGGCATCATCGATCTAAGAGGCTGGTCTTGGAACGATGGCGGCGTCGTACCCTTGAACGGAAAATGGAAGTTCGATTGGTTGCTCGCTTCCAACGGCGCGAACGGACGATTTCAATATGAAGAAACGACGCTTGAAGTTCCCGGAACATGGGGAAACCTGATGACGGGGAAAGGAACGAAGCTTGACGATCAAGGATATGGCGTCTATCGGCTATCCGTTCTGCACGAGAAGCAGCGGGATATGATAGCGATCCGATTGCCTAATATATCCACGGCATACGAATTATCCATAGACGGCAATGTCGTTCTCGCCCGAGGTCAAGTAAGCGAGGGCGCCGAGCGTACGATTCCGTATCAATTGCCTGCCACGGTGTATTTCACGGCGGACAACACCCGTACGGAACTAGAATTAATCGTGGCTAATTACGACCATAGGCACGGCGGGATTCGGACGGCGATCATCCTCGGCAACGCCGATCAAGTTCAGCGCCTGCAGACTCGTCAAGAGGCGCAGGAACTCATCATACTCGGTTGCTTAATCATGATCGGCTTTTACCATCTCGGCTTATATATTTTACGCCGCAAAGAGGTAGCGAACATCATGTTCGCGATGCTATGCTTGTTCGTCGGCATGAGGATGGGGTTGATCGGGGAAGGCTTTATCGTGCAATGGCTGGAATTTCTGAATTGGAATACGGCCACTTGCTTGGAATATATCGCTTTCGTCATGAGCGGATGGGCGGGCTTCGCCTATTTTCAAGCGATGTATCCTCGTGAGATCAAGCGGATGTGGTTCAAGGTATCTACCGTTGTCGCGGCTGTTTTGATCGTTGTCGTGCTTGTGTTTCAACCTTTGCATTTTACTTCTTGGATCATCGCGTTCCAGTCGTATATTATTTTGTTCAGCTTAAAGGTACTTGCCGGTTTGATTGTATCCGCCCATCGCAGGCGAGAGGGGGCTTGGCTTGCTCTGATCGGATTCGCCGGGCTCGTCCTGACGATCGTTAACGACATGCTGTTCTATAACGGCTGGTTTACTTCCGTTGATCTGGTGCCGTTCGGGTTGCTGTTTCTTATCGTCATGAATTCGTTTATTATTTCCTTGAGGTTTTCCGTTACTTACGAGAAGGCGGAGAACATGTCGGCGGAGCTTATCGAGCTGAACAACACGCTGGAGGAGAGAATCGCGGAACGTACGGAGGAATTGCAACGCTCTTACGCCACTTTGGCCGATGCGAAAACCGAGCTGGAAAGGGTAGAGCATTCGCGTGCCCAGCTCGTGAGCAATATCTCACATGACTTAAGGACGCCGATAACTCTCTTGAAGGGATATTTGGAAGCTTTAAGAGATAACGTGATCTCCGAACCGGCGCAACGCGATAAAACGATAAAGTTAATGTCGGCGAAGGTGGAAGGGCTTAATTCCTTGATCCAGGACCTATTCGAGCTTTCCGTGCTCGAAGCCAGGAAAGTAGAGCTAGCTCTCGAGGATATTCCTTTGATCGGTTGGAAAGAAAGATTAACGGAGCAATACGCCATAGAGCTGCAGGGCAAAGAAATCGAGTTCGATTGCTTAATCTCGGGGGAGACGTCGGCACTTGCGCGGATAAAGATCGACGTCAGGCGGATGGACCGGGTATTCGCCAATCTGATCTACAATGCCGTTAGGTATACGCCGGCCGGGGGAAGGATAAGGATTACGATGAGATCGGAATCGCGAAACGAATCGGTAGAGGTTCTTGTAACCGATAACGGAAGCGGCATCGATCCCGATGATTTGCCGTTTCTGTTCGACCGTTTCTTCAGAAAGGACAAAACCCGCCAGCAGTCTTCCGCCGGAAGCGGATTAGGGCTTGCGATTGCCAAAGAAATCGTGGAGCTCCACGGAGGGCGGATCGACGCCTATAATTCGACCGATGGGGGAAGCGTCTTCCGGATCGTTCTGCCGGCTTCCGCTAACGATTTTCCGTCAAGCTAACCGCTTCCGTCCGCTCTGTGCTCCTGTCGCATGAAATCGGTGATCAGATTAATCGACTTTTTCCTTTGCTCCTGATTCATATGCTGGAATAAAGAAAGAATTTCCCGTGTATCCGGCGTCACGCCCTGCTCCGCCTTCGATTTGGAATGCGTTCCCCCGATAATGTAATCCAAGGAAACGTCGAAATAAGCCGCCAGTTTAATGAGCGTTTCATAAACGGGTTGTCTATTGTTAATTTCGTAATGGCTATATGCAGAGCGGGTTATGCCGATATGCCGGGCTACTTCTTCCTGCGAAATTTTACGTCGAAGGCGCAACTCTCGCAGTCTTTCTCCCATATTCATATGTATTTTCTCCTTGACACACCAGATAGAGTATCTATAAGTAATTTATGATACAAAATGTATCGTGTCAAGGGGTTCGGAAACGTTTTCTTTAATAATTCTCTAGTAATTTGGAATATAAAGCTGTTAACTACTGATTTCAGGTAAAATAAATTAAATCATTGCATTAAATGGATACATATTGTATCTTTTTGAGGAGGTGAGTGTATGAAGGTAAATATACTTAGCGCCAAAATGACCCAGGACGAGGAATCGGGCTACGTAGGGCACGTCCAATTCGAAGTGGAGCACCACAAGCAGCCGTACGAGGTGACGATTCAAAGCAATAACGGACGAAATAATTGGAGCTATGCTTTGAATTTCAGCAATCAACCGGGAAGCGAAGAGGAGATTCAAGCCGTGGACGAGATGCTGGAGGAGGACGATGCTTTCTTCGAGCAATTCATTATCGCAGCGCACGGCGGTACCGAATAACACGGTCGCCGGAATTGCTTTGCCATTCCTACATACAAAGGGGCTATCGCGGAGGATCGATGTCGATCATCCATGCGATAGCCCCTTATTCAAATGTATCGACCGTATTTACTTATGATCGTGGTAATCGATTTCCAAGAAACGTTCGACTTCCGCGAGCCAGCGTTCTTCCACGAATTTAACGTGCAGGGGATGCGAGTTATAGCTCTCGTAAGCCTCCGCGTTAGCGAATTCCATGGAAAAACCGAAGGAATAATCGTTCTTAGGGCTAACCTGGCGATACACCTTAAAGTTTTGCACTCCGGGAATGGAAGAGAGGATGGAGCGTCCATCTTCGATGAAACGCGTTTCTTCGACCGATCCGGACGCATGTTTAAGGTGAAAGATAACCGAGTGAATGATGGATTGGGTAGTCATGGATAAGCCCTCCGTATGTTAATAGATTTTCGCTATTCGAGTATACCATCAATGAGTACCCAAAGGAAAAGACCGGGAAGTTGTCCCGCGCATTTCCCGACAAAATGCGGCGAATGCAATATTTACAACGGAGGAGGAATGGGCGTATTATTGTGCGAGACAGGCTGATTAGGTTAATAAGGGGGGTAACGCGAATTGTTTTTTCGGGCCTTAAACGATTTGAAACTGAGAAAAAAGCTTTTTCTGTCGTTTATAGTCGTCGTCTTTATCCCGGTACTCATCGTTGGGATTTTTCTAACGGACCAATTGCGCGGTATGGCGCTCGATAAAGCGATGGATCAAACGACTACGAACGTGGAGCGGGTTAAGGCGCGTACGCAAGAGCTTATCGACGTCGCGTACGATAGCTCCTATCGCATGGCCAACGACGATCGGTTGGCGACCGTTTCCAACAAAAGATATGAAACCGTTTACGAGGTCGTTCAGGCTTACCGGGATTTCCAGGAGTTCAACGAAAACCGGCGCCTTTATAAAGAAATATCCAACCTCAGATTCTATATAGAAAATCCCACGATGCTGGATAATTGGGAATTCATCCAGCCCGAACCCGCGATCGTTCGTTCCGATTGGTATCAGAAGGCGATGGCCAGCCCTAACGGAACGGTCAGCTGGCATTATATTCAGGACGAGAGGGATCAGAAGCAATACTTAAGCTTAGTTCGCAAGGTGAGCTTCGTGGAGCAATCCACGAGCGGCGTTCTCGTTATCAACGTGAATATGAACATGCTGAACGCGATATTGAATCAAGAATCCTTCGAAACCATGCTTGTAGACGACCGGAATACGATCATGGCGGCCAATCGTCCGGATCGAGTCGGTAAAACGATGGAGGACATCGAATTCGACCAAGACGTCATGAAGGAGGAAAGCGGCTCGTTCGAAGCCGACGTGGACGGGAAAGCCTCGCGAGTGCTCATTGAACCTTTGATCCCCGTGTCCAGCGTTAATTCGCTCCGGATCATCTCGGTATTCTCGATCGACACGATCGTCAAGGATGCGAATCGGATCAACGTGTATGCTTTCATCGTTATTTCCGCGAGTCTGCTGATCGCCATTATTCTTATCTATGGGGTTTCGACCATTCTCTCCAAGAGAATGCTTCGGCTAAGCAAGCATATTACGAAGGTCGCTACAGGCAATCTGGATTTGGTTCTGGAGATCGATGGCAAAGACGAGATCGGTCAGCTCTCCAGGCAATTCAATTCGATGGTATACAGCATCAACGGGCTGGTAGAGGCCGTCAAGAATTCGAACAGCCAGATGAACCTGCTGGAATCCAAACAAAATGAAATCAAGCTAAAGATGATGGCCAGCCAGATTAATCCCCACTTCCTGTTCAATGCTTTGGAATCGATCCGAATGAAAGCGCATTTAAAAGGCGAGAAGGAAATCTCCCGGATCGTCAGCCTGCTCGGCAAATTGATGCGAAGAATTCTCGAGGTCGGGAACGGTAAAACAAAGCTGGCGGATGAAATGGATATCGTTAGATGTTATTTGGATATACAAAAGTTTCGTTACGAGGGTCGGCTGGAATATTCTCTTCGAATCGATCCGCGATTGGAAAAGTATTCGATTCCGCCTTTAATCATTCAGCCTCTCGTAGAGAACGCGGTCATTCACGGACTCGAGAACAAGCTGGAGGGCGGAAAGGTTTCCGTGCAAGCCGGGATCGAAGACGATCGCATCGTCATCGACGTTTACGACAACGGAGCGGGAATGACGGGGGAGAAAATCCAGCAAATCTATAAGTCGATCAATCAAGTGGAGGACGATGAACGCAATCGCATCGGGCTTCAAAACGTACATCTGCGTTTATTGCTGATTTATGGAGACGGGCATGGGCTTCATATCGAGAGCGAGCCAGGCATCGGAACCCGCATTTCGTTTACGATACCGTATGGAGGTGAGTGGCATGTATAACGTATTGTTAGTAGATGACGAGCCGACGATCCGCGAGGGACTTAGAACGCTAATACCTTGGGAGGACATGGGTTTCCGCGTCATGGATACGGCAGCCAACGGGCAAGAAGCGCTTCAGAAATGCGAGCTCCAGAAACCCGATCTGATGATCGCCGACATTCGAATGCCCGGAATGAACGGTTTAGAGCTAGTGAAACATATTCGGGATCTGGGACAGGAACTGCATGTATTGATCCTAAGCGGTTACGCGGATTTCGAGTACGCCAAGCAAGCCATCGCTCATCGAATCGATGGTTACTTATTGAAGCCCGTGGACGAAGACGAACTAACGAATTATTTGCGAGTGTTACATGCGCAGTTGGACGAAGCCGAATCGAAAAAACAAGAAAGATCCGACGAAGGTACGATGGAACGTTCCATTCAAGCCCTGCTGACCGAAGCTTCTGGACTTGACATGTCCACCTCGCGTATAGAAGACTTAAATTGGGAGGAATACGAAGTTGTTCTAGTAAAGCCTCTGACCAACGAAGCGGCTTTCGCCCCTCATATGCTGATTAAGCAGAAGCTCGAGAAGCATTTCGACCAGTGCCAGCGGGGAATCGCGTTTGCCATGGATCCCTACATCGGCGTTCTCGTGAAAAACGGAGTCGGCGACGAGTGGAATCAAAGAACGATATACAAGAAAATAGAGCAAGCTTGCCAAGAATATTCGTCGGAATTCTCTGCTTCGGCAGGGGGAGCCGTTCGAAGCTGGACAGATGTCGTCGTCTCTTATCAGAAAGCGATCTCAAGAATGAAAAATCGGTTTTTCCATGAGGAAACCAGCTTAATCATGGCCGATATCGATCCCGATCGTACGAGCGACAGAGAACATCAAGCTTTGGAAAGCCTTCTGTCGGATGCGATAATTTCGCTGTATCTAGCCATGGAGGTCGGAAACTTCGAAGCCGGCATGAACGTGATTAGGGAAATGGCGGAAACGCTGAAGAGAGAGGGTTACGCGGAAGAGGAGTTTAAAAACGCGCACGTGCAGCTGTTAACTTCCGTGTTCGATAAATTTTCTCATCGCCATAACGGATTTCAGAGCATGGAAATCCGAGGAGCGTTTATCGATCTTCACAAGGAACGGAGCTACGGCTCGGTTCTAGATAAAGTAAATCACATCGTTCGAACGATCTCGGACGCCTTTGGACACTTGGGAAAAGACAAGCTGATTAAACGGATGACCGATCTCATACACAGAAATTTCAACGAGAATCTGAAGCTGGAGAAGCTTGCCGAATTATACAATTACAACAGCGCGTACTTAGGTAAGCTTTTCAAACAAGCTACGGGTGCCCACTTCAATACCTATCTGGACAACGTCAGAATCGAACAGGCGAAATTGCTGCTCGAGCAAGGCGACAAAGTCTATGAAGTAGCGACCAAGGTCGGTTATGCCAACGTGGACTACTTTCACGCGAAATTCCGAAAATACGTGGGAAGCTCCCCAAGCGGCTACAAGAAAAAATGAACGATGAAGGGTCAGTGCAAGCACGGTCGTCCCTATGGATGGTCGTGCTCTTTTTATTGCGCATTGAATACGCTTTCACTAATTTTGATATGATTTTATGCCAAATCCTTCGGGTAGTCGGTGTTACGGCGTTCGATTAAGATAACTACATGGAGCAGGAGGGATGACATGAAAGCGGTAACAGTGACGCCAACAATCAAAAAAAGGCCTCGAAGCGGTCGTTTCTGGTCAACAGCTATTCGTAACAGATATTTGTATATGATGTCGTTGCCTTTTGTTGTCTGGGTGTTCGTCTTCAGTTATTTGCCTCTTTGGGGATGGACGATGGCTTTCCAAAAATTCAAGCCTGGAAAGTCGTTCATGGAACAAGAATGGGTCGGCTTCGATTATTTCAAGGAATTGTTTCGGGATGACATGTTTTATCAAGCACTAAGAAATACCCTGGCAATGAGCGGCATGGGATTAATTGCCGGCTTCACGGTGCCTGTCATATTTGCAATACTGTTAAACGAAGTAAGGGTACAAGCTCTGAAACGATTCGTGCAGACGATCTCTTATCTTCCCCACTTTGTATCCTGGGTCGTTGCGGCCGGCATTATATCGAAAATGCTTTCGACGGACAACGGAATCGTCAACGACATTCTAATGGGACTTCATATCGTGAATGAGCCGATACAATTCATGGGTGAAGGAAAGCTCTTTTGGGGAATTGTAACCGCTTCAGATATTTGGAAAGAAACAGGCTGGAACGCTATTATATTTCTGGCTGCAATAGCCGGTATCGGACCGGAGCTTTACGAGGCCGCGAGAGTAGACGGAGCTAGCCGCTGGAGGCAGGTATGGCATATCACGCTTCCCGGAATCCGAACGACGATCATTATCTTGCTGATTATATCGATCGGCCATTTGATCAGTATCGGTTGGGAAAGACAATTCTTGCTCGGCAACAATCTAGTCCGGGACTATTCTCAAACGCTTGACTTATATGCGCTTAATTACGGCTTAGGAATGGGAAGGTATTCATTCGGTACCGCTATTAATATGTTCAATTCGCTTATCAGTGTCGTTCTGCTCTTCTCGGCTAACGGAATATTCAAGAAACTGACGAAAGAAAGCATTTTTTAGGGAGGGTGCCAAATGGAAACCAAGAAATTAACCAGAGGCGCGCCCTGGTCTGACCGATTGTTCGATATCGTCGTATACGCGGTCATTATCGTTGCAACCCTTGCGACCTTATATCCGTTTCTGAATGTACTGGCCATTTCCTTAAACGATTCAATAGACAGCGTTAGAGGCGGCATTACGATCTTTCCCCGTCAATTCACGTTGAAAAACTACGAAACGATATTCGCTTTCTCCGGTCTGATTACGGGCTTGAAAATATCGATACTTCGAACGGTTATCGGGACTGTATTAGGTTTAATAAGCGCCTCTATGCTCGCCTATACGTTAAGCAGAGCCGACTTTCAAGGCCGTAAATTCGTATCAACGTTTCTGGCGCTGACGATGTATGTATCCGGCGGATTGATTCCTTTCTATATTCTGATCAGAGATCTGCATATGATGGGAACTTTCGCCGTCTACGTACTGCCCGGTCTTGTCAGCGCATTCAACGTGTTCGTCATTCGTTCCTTCATCGACGGGATCCCGTATGCCTTGCAGGAGTCGGCCAAGCTTGACGGAGCGAACGATTTTACGATTTATTGGCGGGTCATCCTGCCTCTTACGAAGCCTGCACTCGCGACAATCGCGCTTTTCCTAGCGGTAGGGCAATGGAATTCCTGGATCGATACGTATTTATATAACGGCTCGCAAGAACATCTGACGACATTGCAATTCGAGCTGATGAAGGTCATCCAAAGCACGACGACTAATGTCGATAGCTTTCGAGGAAAGAACATGACCGCTATTATGGCCCAAGTATCGCCGGAGTCCGTGAAAATGGCCATTACGATCGTCGTAACCGTCCCGATCCTGGTCGTATATCCTTTCCTTCAAGGTTATTTCGTTAAGGGAATGACGCTGGGAGCGGTCAAAAGCTAATGCTTCGCCAAACGCGGTATTCGCAGGGAATCCTGTTTATACGATAGATAACTTCAATATCTGGGAGGGTTCGAAAGAATGTCAGGACTAAAAAGCAAGGCTACGATTCTACTAACGCTTACATTGTTTACGGGTCTTATCGCAGGGTGCAGCGGCAACAATAATTCGAACGCGACTAGTCCGGAAGCGTCTAAACCGGCAGCAAGCGCCAGCGGCTCTGAAAGCGCAAGCGCGAGTTCCGAAGATTTAACTCCGATTACTTTCACTTTGTTCGCCGAAGATCCGAATCCTAACTGGAACAATATGCAAGACGAAGTAAGCAAAGAAATCACGAAAAAAACGGGAGTTACCTTGGACGCGGAATTCGCGGTAGGCGATCCTGCCCAGAAAGTCGCGTTAATCGCGGCAAGCGGAGAATATCCGGATATTATATCGGCCAAAGGAGATATCGGGAAGCTAGTGGACGCCGGTGCCGTGCTTGATCTTACCGAGCTAATCGAGAAGTACGCTCCGAATATCAAAAGAGTGCTCGGCGACAATCTGGCTCGCGCAAAGTATACCAATGAAGATCAATCTATCTACGCACTCCCGACTTGGGCGGCCGTCGACGAGCAAAGATTCGTTGCCGGAGGAGGATTCGAACTGCAGCATCGCGTAGTTAAAGAAGCGGGTTATCCCGAAATCCGTACCGTTCAGGATTACGAGAACGTAATCAAGGCTTATCTGGAGAAGCACCCGACGGACGAGAACGGTAATAAGAACATCGGCGTATCGCTTAACGCGGACGATTGGCATATGTACATTTCCGTGACGAATCCGGCAGTCGCAACGACGGGCGGGTCCGACGACGGCGAATATTTCGTCAACCAAGAAACCCATGAAGCGATCTATCATTTCCGTCGTCCCGAGGAGAAAGAATACTTCCGCTGGTTGAACCACATGAACGATATCGGCTTGCTGGACAGGGAAAGCTTCGTTCAGAAATACGATCAATATAAAGCCAAAGTCGCTACCGGACGCGTTCTCGGCCTCATTGATCAAGATTGGGATTATAACGACAGCCAACAAGCTTTGAAAACGGCCGGCAAGCTGGATCAAACCTATGGCCATTATCCCGTAACGATGTCGAAGGACATCAAGGAATCCTCGTTCTGGCCAACCGGATTTATGGGCGGGTACGGTATTTCCATCTCCAGCAAAGCCAAAGATCCAGTCCGTATCATTAAGTTCCTGGACTTCTTAGCTTCCGACGAAGGTCAGATCCTTAACAACTGGGGTATCGAAGGCAAACACTACGTCATGGAGAACGGCAAACGCGTAGTTCCTAAAGAAGTTCAAGATCGGATTAATAACGATAATACGGCATTCACGAAAGAATCCGGAATCGGCTTCTATTGGAATACGATGGTACACTACGGCGATGGAGCCAAAGATTCTACCGGAAATTATTACACCAAGAATTTCCCCGAGCAATTGGTCGTCGGTTATAGCGACGTCGAGAAAGAAACGCTTGCGGCATATAACGCGACGATCTGGAAGGATTTGTTCCCGAAAGAGGATGAATTCAAAGAAAAGGCTTACGGCGCGGCTTGGAACATCTCCATTCCGGGCGAGGACGAGGTATCGATTCTGGGGACGAAAATGAAAGATATCACGTGGAAGAGAATTCCCGAAGCCATTCTTGCCAAACCCGCGGATTTCGATAAAGTCTGGGATGATTATATGAAAGACCTGGATAAAGCGGGAGTGGAAAAAATGGAGAAAGGTTATACGAAATACGTCCAGGATCGCGTGGCTCTTTGGAGCGCGAAATAATCAGTCAAGCATGACGACGCCAATAGAGAAAAGACCCGCTCATCGGGTCTTTTCTCTATTTTTAAACCCGTGAAGCTTTAACGCGGTAATAATACATGCTAAGAGGCCACCATACGATAGCGAATAGGGGGTATATCGCCCAGATTTCCATTGTCGTTATGGCATTGGTTACGATAAAGAACAGACCGCTCATGATCGTTGCCCAGACGGAGAAACCATACCATTGCTTACGGAGGCCGAAGTAAATCGACAACGGCCACCAGAGTACGGCATAGGCGGGAAAGACCGCCCATGGAAACTGCGGCGAAATGAAGAAATTCAACATGCCGTAGGAAACTATGATGCTTAGGCTGCCAATAAAGGCCATGGCGAGCGTACCGGCAAACCGGCCGGCATACATAAGAATCGGCCACCAAATGATTGCGAAGGCGGGATAGAGGAACCAGGGATGTTCCGGAGAGTGCATTCCGTTTTCCCAAATCAATAACAATATGAAAAGGACGCTTGTGACGGCGGAATAATCCTTGATCCTGCCTCTCGAGAAAAAGTAGAGGCTGATTGGCCACTGAAGCAGTGTGAAAGCCGGATAGAGAAACCATATTTCTCCCGGAGTGGTCAGATAATTGACGATAATGAGGAAGAAAATACTCATTAAACTTCCCGTCACGGCAAAGGCTAATCGCTTGTTCGTCATAGGAAGTCCCCCTTACCTATTCGCAAGCCATTTGTAGAACATGGATAACGGCCACCAAGCAACGGCGAAGGTAGGATACACGAACCAAATCGAATCGGGAGTATAGTAGAAATTAATGAAGACGGACAACGCAATGATCAACCCGCTCCCCCACAGGGAGAAGCCGAGATGCAAGGAAAAGCGGTTGCGCGGTTTCACTCCGCTTACTCCCAACTCGGCTTTGATATCCTCGATATCCCCGAAGTCCACGATCGCTTTGTTGACGGCATCTTCCTCCGCTTTGCCTAGGCGCATAAGATCGTTAACCTTTTCTTCCAAGTTCATGACGATGTCCTCTTTGATCCTCTGATTGTGCTCGTTGTCCGGTATGTCGCTGAACCATTCTTCGACGTGCTTGTTAATTTTCTTCAATCTAATCCCTCCATGAATATATTGATGATCTCTTTGATTTCCTTCCATTCCTCGATCGTTTCCCGCAGATAAGCCTTGCCGAGTTTAGTGATTTTGTAATAGCGGCGTTTGCCGCCATGGGAGACGTCTCCCAAATAGGATTCGATCAGCTCCTTGCGTTCCAGCCTTTGAAAGACGGCATACAACGTGGCTTCTTTGATCTGAAAACGTTCGTACGTGCGAAAGCCGATTTCTTTGGATATTTCGTATCCGTAATAATCCTTCTCGTAGATGAGGCGCAAAATAATCGCATCCAAGTGCCCGCGTATAATGTCGCTTCGAATCATGTGGCGTCCTCCTGCGTGCAGAATTGTTCTATGTGATAGTGCTCTATCAGACATAGCTCTATCTGATGGAGTAAATTTATCACGAATTGCTCTGCGTGTCAAAGTAATATTTCGCGATAATCGCAAAAAAATTCCCGCGTTGCCGGAAAGGCGCGACGGGAACAGGGATTTCTATCATTAATCTTGGTGAAGTGGTGGTAATCTCTAGTGGACATCTGTGCACGCTTAATCAGTAATGCTTCTCGTATAATACTCGATAATATCCTTGCGACGGATAATGCCGATAAAAAGGATTTCGTCATCCACAACGGGAACGAAATTCTGGTCGGCGGCGAGCGCGAGCATATCGTCTAATTGCGCGTCGACCGAGACGTATTCGTTGCGAATCCTTTTTTTGATTTCCATGATCGGAACCTGATGCATATTGTCGAAGGAGATTCCGGGCGTATTTTTCATTTTCCATAACAAGTCGCCTTCGGATAAGGTTCCTACATATTTACCTTCGTGATCGATAAGGGGTATCGCCGAATAATGGCAGGTGTCCAATAGCTCCAGCGCGTCGCGCATCGTCGCGGTGGTCGTGATATAAGCAACTTCGGCTTTAGGCAATAAAAAAGAACGAATATTCATCATTTAATCTCCTTTACTTGGAGTGTTCGCATAGCGATATGTTAATTTTAACATAATTTTCGGTGAACTTGGATCGGAAATAGTAGGTTATATACTTAAAATTAGGATGGGGAAGTTTTTAGGGACTTGGAATCGCCGAAATCGCTCAATGGAAAACAAGAAGGGAATAACATTTTCCTGTCGAATTATTAGGAATTATGCGAAATAAAACTAGAATAATCGTCGTCACCAGCGCGTTTCTTATTCTGCTTATAGCGGTTCGAATTCTCTGGATCTTAGTGAATTCGCCTTCCGATCATCCGAACGTCGCAAGAGGCGAATTAGACCTGCGCGGCTGGAAGCTTTCATCCGCGCACTCCTTTAAATTAGATGGGGAGTGGCAATTTTACCCTAATACCCTTCTCGAGGGCGGGGACATCGGTATGACCGCTTCGGATGCTCATCCGGAGTTTATTCGCGTTCCCGGAAATTGGAAATCAAAGCTGCCTTCGCAGTCCAAGTCTCCGATAGGTATCGGGACATATCGCCTAAGAATTCTGATAGATCCGGACGAAGAGCTGCAGTACGGGATTCGGTTGTTCAACGTTCCATCCTCATCCGCGTTGTACGTGAATGGCGAAAGGCTGGCGAGTTCGGGAAATCCAGCACGGAGCGCGGAAGGTTATGTCGCCCGTAATGCGCCGTATTCAGCCATTTTTCACCCCGAAGGAGAAGTGATCGATCTTGTCGTCCAAGTATCTAATTTCGACGACGTTCGATCCGGCGGTATAGTCAAATCCATTTCGTTCGGAACGGACGCCGCCATTAACCGAGAAACGTGGCTGGCAATAGGGCTGCAACTAATGGTATGCGCGATTTTTATTCTGCACGCGGTTTACGCCTTTATATTGTATTTTATCGGCGTAAGACAGCGGGTTCTCATGTATTTCGCGGGAGCCATAGGCTTCTCGACTTTGTGGGTTCTCGTATCGGACGATATGCTGTTGTCGCTTTGGTTTCCGCTCAATTATGAATGGTTCTCCAGAATTCAACTCGTATCCTTTTTGGGCGCTTCCGTCTTTATGCTTGAATTTACGAAACGGCTGTTAACTGAATATTTGAATGTAAAGGTTTTTAGATGGTATTCCATAGTAGGCGCGATATTCGCTCTATATGTCACGCTTGCGCCCGTTCAATACGTGCTACCGGTTTCCGGAGGGGTTACGGGTTTCGTTTTGCTTTCTTTTCTTATCGTGCCGGTAATTACCTTGCGAACGGCAATGAAGAGCGACAAGGATGCCATAGCGTTATTGCTGGGAGCTTCCGCGCTGGCGAATAATATGGTGTGGAGTTTCGCGAAGGACGCGGGCTTGATCGAGATATTCTACTATCCCGTCGATCTGGTCGTTTCCTTCCTTGCCTTCGTTTCCTATTGGTTCAAGCGTTATATCCATACGTTCGCGCAGTCGGAGAAGATGTCCATCGAGCTGCGGAAAGCGGACAAACAGAAGGACGATTTTCTGGCGAACACCTCCCATGAATTGCGAAATCCTCTTCATGGCATGCTGAATATGACTCAAATCGTTCTGGACAGCGATAAACAATCGTTAAACGGCAAAAGCGTTCAAAATCTGGAGCTGATTCTAACGGTCGGCCGGCGAATGTCGTTCATGCTGAACGATTTGATCGATTTAACGCGGCTGAAAGAAGAGAATATTAAGTTGCAAGCTCGAAGCATTCAAATACAAAACGTTATCGTAGGCGTCATCGACATGCTTCGCTCGATGTTGGAAGGGAAACCTGTTCGGTTAGTCAATCGGATTCCGGACGACTTTCCCCCCGTAATGGCCGAAGAGAACCGATTGATTCAGATCTTATACAATCTTCTTCACAATGCGATGAAATTCACGGACGAAGGAAATATTACGATTCGTGCCGACGTGAAAAACAGAATTGCTTATATAAGCATAGAGGACACGGGGATCGGGATGGACACGGAAACCCAACGTGCGATTTTCGAACCTTACGCGCAAGGCGATTCTGGAATGACGGCTGCCCATGGAGGCGGAATCGGTCTTGGATTAAGCATTAGCAAGCAGCTTGTCGAACTGCATGGCGGAAAGTTGGAGTCGAGCTCATCGCCTGGTAAAGGCTCGGTGTTTACTTTTACTTTACCAATCCCCGAAACCGTCGTGCGGGAGACGCCGGTTGATGCGCCGCTCTCTAGCGTCGCTCACGCCGAAACGGCGGCAGCGTTCTTCAGCGATGTATCAATCGCGAATACCGCACAGGTTACGGTCGCAGCAAAGGAAAGACCGGCAATATTGATCGTTGACGATGACGCGCTTAATTTGAGAATATTGGAAAGCATACTCGACGAGTATTCATTTGACGTCGTAGCCGTAACAAGCGGCAAAGAAGCTCTGTCCCGGCTGGAGAGCAAGGAGTGGGATCTGGTCATTACCGACATCATGATGCCTCGCATGTCCGGTTACGAATTAACGCGAGCGATACGCGAGCGTTATTCGTTGTCCGAGCTGCCGATACTCCACTTGACCGCTCGCAACAGGACGGAGGATATCGCCGCAGGATTCCAATCGGGGGCAAACGATTATATCGCGAAACCTGCGGACGCGATCGAGTTGAGAACCCGCGTGAAGGCGTTAACCGATTTGAACCGGTCGGTGAACGAACGGTTAAGCATGGAAGCGGCATGGCTGCAAGCTCAGATTAAACCGCATTTTCTATTCAATTCACTGAACGCGATAGCCGCGCTGAGCGAGATCGATCTCGCTCAAATGCGCCAGTTGCTTAACGAGTTCAGCAATTATTTACGGTCGAGCTTCGATTTCAAGAATGCCGAATCGCTTGTTCTGCTGGAGCGCGAGCTCGATTTCGTTCGCTCTTATTTATATATCGAGAAGGAACGCTTCGAGAACCGATTGCTCGTCGAGTGGGAGATCAACGCGGATTTAAGTCTGATGATTCCCCCGCTTTCCATTCAGCCGTTGGTAGAAAACGCGTTAAGGCACGGAATTTTGAGCAGAACCGCGGGAGGGCGGATCACGATCGGTATCTTGGATCGGGAAGATCGCGTGGAAGTCGTCGTGACGGATAACGGCAAAGGGATGGAAGAAGAAACGTTGAACCGCCTACTGCACAAGCGCTCCGATGATAAGCAGGGAATCGGCTTGCTCAACGTCGATCGCCGGCTGAAGCAGATTTACGGGCAAGGGCTTCAAATTCGAAGTCAACCGGATCGGGGCACGACCGTTTCATTCTTCGTTAAGAAATAGAGAATCGAATAGCGTTTTCCGAAGGAGTGGGAGCATGAAAGACGCGATTATCGGTTCAGTAACCAATGCCCCCGGAAGAAAATCATTGTATCATTTTACGAGAGCAAGAAACTTGCCTGCCGTTGCGCATTACGATGCGTTGAAATCCAGTTATGGCCTTGATCCTCATTTCGCAGGCGAGCGCAGATCAAAGGCGAGGGAGTTAAAGCTAGGAAGCCATTCGATAACGATCAATGCTCATTTGAAAATTCCCGACAGCATGATCGATCCATCGAGTACGCAGGAACAATTTCGGGCTTCCATCGATCGGCATGTCTTTTTCTGGCCCACCTTGCGCGATTGCCGGAAAATGCTGGACACATACGCTCGCAGGGAACCCGATGAAGATTTTGCCATTCTTGTTTTCGATGCGCGTTCCTTATTATCGGAGCATTATGACTCGGTAAAATTATCGAAATACGATTCCGGAAGCTCGCCGCGTTATCCGAATAAGTGTTCCTACAGGAAGAGTCCCGAAATGCACTTGCCCTTGAACTCGTTCAAGAGCCTCGCGAGTAACCTTGTGCCGGTTACCGCATCTGAAATTCGAGAGGTGCTAATCGAAAACGGAGCCTATCATTTGTCCAAGCATTTACGAGGCGTCTACGCCGATAATGTTCAGCTGATTCCCGATCGATGGAAAGATCTTGCGAAGCCATTGGCGTTGCTTGAATAGTCGACCGTTAAGCATGACCGTAACCGCGATACAGCGGGCGCGCGTTATGCTTTTTCTCTTTAAGCAGCTACCGAAGAATAGGACAATAATTATCGCTATAGGATGTAGGAAGCCGATTTCGGGAGGGGGTGGGTACTTTGACCATCGGGGAAGCCGTTCCTAGAATTGAATCCAAAGATAAAGTGACCGGATTCGCCCGGTATGCGAACGATACGCAATCTCCGGGTTTGCTGCACGGTTGGCTTGTGTTAAGCCCAGTGTCGCATGCTCAGATCTTATCCATCGACATCTCGCAAGCTCTGGCGGTCAGAGGCGTGCAAGCGGTCATCACCGGACAATATTTTCCCGTACTCACCGGAGGCGTTCTTGCCGATCGTCCGCCGCTTGCGGTCAATAAGGTACGATATTTCGGAGAACCGATTGCCGTCGTAGTCGCGGAAACAGAACATATCGCCAAACGGGCGGCAGAGCTTGTTCGCGCCGAATATCGCCCGCTTGCTTACGTTAGTTCGCCTAGTCAAGCATTGAAGCCGGATTCGGCATTGGTTCACGAGGATTTGGGAAGCTACAGGAAGTATGGAGACGTCTACCCCGAGCCCGGCACGAACGTCGGCAATCGCGTCAAAATCCGCAAAGGCGACATGAGGTCGGGGTGGGCGGCCGGAGAATTCGTCGTTGAAGGCGCTTATGCTTTCAATACTTCCGACCATGGAGCGATGGAGCCGCGATGCGCCATCGTCGAAGCGATGCCGAGCGGTCTCGTCGAGGTTCGAACGTCGACTCAGGACCCGTATAACATCAAACGCTTGTTTCAACGGTTTTTCCAAGTGGATCAATCCAAGGTAGCGGTAAAAGTTCCGTTCGTCGGAGGCGGATTCGGAGGCAAAGGCTCCTGTCAGCTGGAATATATCGCCTACTTGGCTTCGACGGCGTGCGGGGGCAGGCCGGTTAAACTTAATAATATCCGCGAGACGGACTTGGTCGGATCGCCTTGCCATATCGGATTGGAAGCGAAAGTAAAGCTTGCCGCGACAAGGGAAGGAAAATTGACCGCGGGGGAAATCACCTTCCTGTTCGATAACGGCGGTTATACGGACGAAGGGGCATTGGTTACCCAAGCGGCCGCCGTAGACTGCACGGGGCCATATCGGATCGACAATGTATGGTGCGATGCGTTAAGCGTATATACGAACCATCCGTATGCCACGGCGTTCCGCGGGTTCGGGCATACGGAGGCTATGTTCTGCGTTGAGCGCACGATGGATTTGCTGGCGAAGAAACTGAGGATGGATCCCATGGAATTGCGTTATCTCAACGCCATCAAGGCCGGGGATACTTCGCCGACTCAAGCGCCGTTCGATAGCAGCAATCTAGGCGATCTTACGAAGTGCATCGATAAATTGAAAAGCCTCATTCGGTGGGACGAAGGACAACGAATCGTCCTGGATGGCCATAAAGTTAGAGCGATTGGGCTGGCTTGCATATGGAAAACATCCGGTTCCGCGGTCGATACGGGCTCGGGAGCGACGATTACGTTTAATCACGACGGGACCCCGAATTTGAGCATAGGCTCGGTGGAGATCGGGCAAGGCAATCGAACCGTCATGGCGCAAATTCTCGCGGAGCGGATGAACATGCCTGTCCGGCTGGTGCATGTCAAGATGGATGTCGATACGCAGATTACCCCGGAGCATTGGAAAACCGTAGCCAGCAGCAGTACGACGATGGTCGGCCGCGCCGTGCTGGATGCGGCGGAGGATGTCATAGCGCAGCTGAAGCGGAACGCGGCAATCGTGCTCGGCAGGCTTCCGGAGACGTTAGAGGTCGGTCATGGCAAAGTATACGCCAATGACGATCCGAGCGTTAGCTTGGAGATAGGCGCGATTGCCAGCGGATATATGTATCCGGACGGCAGCGCGTCCGGGGAACCCGTCATCGGTCGCGGACGTTACCGCGTTCATCGTCAGAGCCGGCTCGATCCGGAGACGGGCCGAGGCATTCCCGGGCTGCAATGGACCGTCGGGGCGGAAGCGGTCGAAGTCGAGTTCGATACGCGGGAGTGTACGTATCGAATCGTTAAGGCGGCGTCCGTTATCGATGCCGGCAAAGTCATCAACGAAGGGACCGCGCGCGGTCAAGTGGCGGGCGGAATGAATATGGGGCTCAGCTTCGCCAGCCGAGAGGCTTTCCTGTTCGATGCCAAGGGCGCCGTGTTGAATCCGCAGCTACGTTCCTATAAAATGATTCGCTTCGGAGAAAACCCGATATATCTGGTGGATTTCGTGGAAACGCCATTCTTGGAGGGGCCTTATGGCGCTCGCGGCATCGGAGAGCATGGTACGATCGGAATGCCCGCGGCTCTGGCCAATGCTCTGTCGGTGGCGGCCGAAGTCGAATTGAACGAGCTGCCTTTGACGCCGGAGCTCATCTGGCGGAATAGGGAGGCGCGCGGATGATTTCATTCGATTTCCAATATGAAAGACCCGAATCGATCGAAGAAGCGGTTCAGGCGTTTCAACGGGCGGATTCTGCCGGTCTTGAACCGATATATTATTCCGGAGGAACCGAGATCATATCGATGGCACGGTTGAATCTGTTGCGGACGGGTGCAGTCATCGATATTAAAGGGATACCCGAATGCAACGTCATGGCCGTTCGGCAGGACCGATTCGTCATTGGATCGGCAATTACGCTTACGAATGTTGTCGAGGCTAATTTATACCCGCTGCTGAGCGAGACTTCGAGGAACGTTGCCGACTTCACCAACCGCAACAAAATTACTATCGGAGGCAACTTATGCGGCAAATTCTATTATCGGGAAGCGTTGCTGCCCTTTCTGTTGGCGGACAGCCAGGTCGTTCTGGCCGGAGCGGGCGGGTTACGTCAGGTCCCGATTGATCTCGTCATGAACGGCGAACCGCGGCTGGAAAAAGGGGAACTGCTCGTGCAAATAATAAGCGAGGCGAGATATCTCGCTCTCCCGTTTATTACCGTGAAAAAAACGAAGCAGGAGAAAATCGACTATCCGATCGTTCGAGTTACCGGCCTTCGCGCGGCGGAGGGTATTCGTATGGCTTTCAGCGGCGTTAGCGAAGCTGCCTTTCGTTCGCGGGAGCTAGAAGAAGTTCTGAACGATACGGCGCTGCCCGTGCAAGAAAGAATCGAGGTCGCGATCCGCCGATGGCCTTATCCGATATTGAACGATATTTTGAGCTCCGCGGCATATAGAACGTTCGTGCTGCGAAATACGTTGACGGACGCCATGGAAGCACTGGAACGGAGGCGCTTATGAACGGACACCCCGGGTCGGTCAAATTCGAAATCGAGCTGCTCGTCAACGATAAGAGTCATCATGCCGCGATTCGCGCCGCGGATACTTTGTTGCGCGTCTTGAGGGAGCATTTGGGGTTGACGGGAGCAAAAGCCGGCTGCGAGAACGGAGACTGCGGAGCATGCACGGTTCACGTCGACGGAGTGCCGATCAAGTCTTGCATGATGCTAGCGATCGAAGCTCGCGGAAGCCGCATAGCTACGATCGAAGGACTGCGCAATACGCCGATTCAACAAGCTTTCGTCGACCACTTCGCTTTCCAATGCGGATTTTGCACCCCGGGTTTTATAATGGTATGCCATGCATTGGCGGAGCATCGGCCGAAAGCGGGAGACGATGTCATTCAAGAATGGCTGCAGTCCAATATATGCAGATGCACGAGTTACGAGGAGATCGGCGCGGCTATAAAGTCGGTTCTAAGATGGCAAGGTTAAATCGGTCTCAACAGGCCGAATCGAAAAAAAGTGGTTATTTAGCCTTCTCGTTCTGCTAGAATGGACTAGCATGAAATCCTACCCGCTTTAGCTATCGACAAGGGACATACTCTCTTTCATACTTGGGGATCAATACGATTTTTGAAGAACGATCAGAATAAATTAAAATTTGGATCTAGCGGTCGGGAAAGAGTTCCTGACCGCTGTTTAATATGTATCACTGATATATTTATGTTAACCAATTGAATATATCAGTGACATAATCTATTGTGAACTTATATTCGCGGAGGATGGAGATAGGGATATGCAGACGACTGAAAACGCGGATTCGCTCGCTTACGTTCACCTTAGGCTTACGGACTTCGGAGCTAGACCCGATTCGGGAGAGGATGCGACTATTCCGATGCAATTGGCCCTAGAGGCGGCCTCTCGCTCGGAAAGTCCGGTCGTGCTCGATTGCCCGATGGGGCGTTACGACTTTTATCCGGCGAATGCTACCCGTAAGGTCTACTATATTTCGAATACGGCCAGCGAGGAAGAGAACGCGGACGTAACGAAGACGATTGCTCTGTATTTGCAAGGGCAGAAGAATCTCACACTCGAAGGCAAAGGGTCCTCTTTCATCGTTCATGGCAAGCAGACGATGATGGTGCTAGACGACTGCGAGCGGATTGAGCTTCGTAATTTTAACTTCGATTACGCTCGGCCGACGATGGCGGAAATGACGGTGGAGCTCTCCGGAGCCGGATTTCTGGAGGCGAGGGTTCATCCGGATTCGCGGTATGAAATCACGGACGGAAAGCTATATTGGATCGGCGACGGTTGGCGTTTCGGGCATGGTCCGATGCAGGTATACGACCCTGTAACGAATACGACGCATCGGGTCGACAACTGGGTCGCAAAGGCGGAAAAGGCGGAGACGCCCGAACCGGGGAAGCTTCGTTTTAGCGGCAAAGGGATTCCTGCTTTGATGGCCGGCACCGTACTGCAGATGCGAGACGGGCTGCGCGATCAGGTCGGGACGTTTGCGACGGGCTGCCGCGATATCGGTTGGAGCAACGTCGGCATGCACTACATGCACGGTTTAGGCATCATCTGCCAATTCAGCGAGAATCTCTTATTCGACAAGATGAATTTGGCACCTCGCGACGACAGCGGAAGAACTGCGGCGGCATTCGCCGACTTCATTCATTTGTCCGGTTGCCGCGGCAAAGTGAAAATCGCTAACAGCCGGTTTATCGGCGGTCACGACGACCCCATAAATGTACACGGCACGCATCTGCTAGTAGTTGGACAACCGTCTTCCAACGAGTTGCTTGTCCGCTTTGCGCATCCTCAGACATACGGATTCGAGGCTTTTTTCCCCGGGGATACCATTGAATTCGTGAGAGGAAGGACGCTTGGCGGTTATGCCAGCAATCGAATCGTTGCCGCGGAGGCGGTGAACCGAAGGGAAATCCGATTAATTCTCGAGCGGGAAGCGCCGCTTGAGTGGCATCCGGGCGACGTGATCGAGAACATCACTTGGACGCCCGAGGTAGAAATTAGCGGCAATTACTTCGCGCGAATTCCGACTCGCGGCATTCTGGTAACGACGCGGCGAAAAGTCGTGATCGAGAATAACCGCTTCGACCGGATGACGATGAGCGCCATCCTTATCGCGGACGATGCGGAGAGCTGGTTCGAATCGGGCAGGGTACAGGACGTAACGATTCGAGGCAACGAATTCATGGAATGCGGCGGGACCGAGCATGCGGTTATCCGCATTGAGCCGGAGAACAGCATCATTAGCGACGCCTATCCCGTTCACAGCAATATTCGCATCGAACGTAACAGATTCGTCATGAACGATTCGTCGTCGGCGCTACATGCCAAAAGCACGGAACAACTCCTTTTTACGGACAATGAAATCGAATTACAGAAGAGTCTCGCGGATATTTCGGATTCACATGACGAACTGATCGGATTGGCTGCATGCAGAGACGTGAAAATCGAGGGGAATTCGGTCATCGGAGGAACCGAGATACTATCCGTCCGTATCGGCAAGATGATCCGGGAGACGCTCTTCTGTTTTCCTGAAAATAAGATCAAAGTAATGGAGGACGAGACATCTAATGGTTAGCATCGAGCGAGTGCATGTCGTCTTCAAGACGCATTTGGATATCGGTTTTACGAATCTTGCCGCTCACGTTACGAAGCAATACGTGGAGGAGTATATTCCGAAAGCAATCGAGCTTGCCGAACGGATGGAGAGCGAGGGCGGCAAGGAACGGTTTATTTGGACAACCGGTTCTTGGCTCATTCGTCATTACTTGGACAATGCTTCCGAGGAAGGGAAGCGAGTTATGGAGCAAGCGATATCGCGAGGTCATATCGCCTGGCACGGGTTTCCGTTCACGACTCATACGGAGCTTATGGACCCGCTTCTGATTCGTTATGGACTATCGATCAGCCGCGAATTGGACAAGCGATTCGGCAAACGGACGATTGCGGCCAAGATGACGGACGTTCCTGGACATACGCTGGGGATGGTTCCTTTTCTGAGCGATGCCGGCATTCAATATATGCATCTCGGCGTTAATCCGGCGTCGATGCGTCCGGACGTGCCTCGTCTATTTCGCTGGCAGTCGGACGACGGATCGGAAATCATCGTTAACTATGCGGGAAGTTATGGCGAAGCCGTGCAAGTCGAAGGACTGGAGGACGTCCTAGTGTTCGCGCATTCGGGCGATAACTGCGGACCGCCGGATGCGGACGAAATTCGCAAGCAGTTCGCAGAAATTCAGAGCCGCTATCCGGAGGCGGAGGTGCTGGCCTCAACGCTGGATGCGTTCGCGGAGAAGCTCGCGGAGCGTCGCGACAGCTTGCCGCTCATCCGCGAAGAAATCGGAGATACTTGGATTCATGGCGCCGGGACGGATCCGTTGAAGCTAGCGAAGCTTCGCGAGCTCCAGCGTTTGCGGAGCGGGTGGATCGAGGATGGCACGATGATCGAGAATAGCGAAGAGTATAAGGGCATGAGCGAAGGGATGCTATTCGTCGCGGAGCACACCTGGGGACTCGACGTCAAGAAATGGCTGCCGGATTTCCGCAACTATTCCAAGAAAGACTTTCAGGCTGCCCGCTTGAAGGACGAAGTGGACGTTCATGATCTTCCGGCGAAATTCGGCTATATCGGCGCGTTCGCGATGGACGAATTCGACCGCCATTCTCAAGGCTTGTTCGAAGCGGAGCAAAGTCGCCGTTCCTACTCCATGATCGAGAGCTCATGGGCGGAGCAGAGAGAATACATCGATCAAGCTGTCTCGCATCTGGCTCCAGTAAGAAGGGAGGAAGCTCTGCAGGCGTTAAATCAATTGAGTCCGGTTTCGGCTGATCTTGCCGGAGCGGAAACGCTGCAGGTCCGAACTATTCATCGGAGCGGACCGTACTCGATCGCTTTTTCGGAGAACGGAGCGCTTATACATCTGGAAGACGACAACGGAAAACGCTGGATCGACGAAAAAACTCCTTTCGGAAGCTACGCTTACGAGACGTTCGGAACGGAGGATTACGCACGCTACTTCCGCACTTATATGCAGAATTTACCCGTTACCCATCCTTGGGCGGACGCGGATTTCAGCAAACCCGGTTTCGAATTCGTAAGGCCGCGTCCTAGCCATATGTTATTTCAACCGGTACTGATCGATCTTCATAGACTCCGCGGCGAATCTTCGGATCGCTATGTCCTGCGATTGCGCATGCCGGAAGAAGCCCATAAGCAATACGGAGCGCCAAGAGAGCTTGAGATCGAATACGCGATCGATTTCGTTACGGGCATTATAGGTATTAGCTTGCTATGGTTCGGCAAAGAGGCGAACAGATTGCCTGAAGCGAGTTGGTTCGGTTGCGGCCTGCAGGTAGATAATCCGAACTTATGGACGATGGATAAGCTGGGGATGCCGCTATCTCCCCTTCGCGTGGTCAAAGACGGCAACCGGAATCTGCATGCGCTGGGAAGCGGCGTTCGTTACGAAGGCGCCGACGGCGTGGCAGACATCGAGACTTTGGATGCGGCTCTTGCCGCGCCCGGCCGGGGCAGGCTCCTGCAGTTCGATAACACTTTCGCCCCGCTAGATGGAGGTTGGGACTTTAATCTTCACAATAATATATGGGGAACGAACTTTCCGATGTGGTATGGAGAAGACGCGAAGTTCAGATTTAGGCTTAGACTTCATTCGAATCGGAAATAGGGAATATATGAGCGGTCCGAACGGCGAGTTCGGGCCGCTGTTTTCTATGGAACGCATATGGAAAAAGAGCCCGATAAAGGTGGGATGCCACATATTTGACGGAACGCTTGAAATAATGATTGATTTAAAGGAAACTCCATAGTAATCTTTTATTAAGCGCTTCACTAATTGTCCTAACTAATTTTAATTAGAATTGAAAGCGCTACAACTAAAAGCGCTTAATATCAATAAAGGAGGATATGATTAACAAGACGCAAGTACCGGAACACAGAGGATCGAGCCACGCAACCCAGAGAAGTTTACACCTAGAGAATCAACGGATCGAATTCGCTTATGCATAAGTCGCGTAAGGAGTTCTATTCGTTTTTCGTGTAGCATTCGGTGGAATGAAGCAAATAAGAAGGTCTCCGATACTTATAATTAAAGCGCTTACTCAGGAAGCCGTTCCATAAGATTCATTTTTTTTCGACAGCAATTAAACCGGTTTAATAAAAGCGAGGAGGTGGTGCGGGAGGACTGCGACGAGTGAATTGCAGAGATGCGCGCGAACAAATTGCGATAGGAATCGAGACGTTAATTCAATCATGGAGGGGTTATTTTGAAAAAGACAAGATTACTGATGGTAGCACTTCTTATCGTGTCTGTGATTGCGGCAGGCTGCAGCAATAATAATGCGGAGCCTACCGTAGTCAAGACGCCGGTCGAAACGAAAGCCGTCGCAACGGATACTCCGGTCGAGACTGCCGGCGGTACGGTTTCCAAGGAAGCTCCGATGCTTGCGACGCTCGTAAGCGAAGGGAAGCTGCCTCCATTGCAGGACCGGATGCCTGCCGCTTCGGATATCATGATCGAGGAAGTCGTCGAAGAAATCGGGCAATTCGGCGGCGAATGGAAGATGCCGTGGACCGGTCCCGGCGATAAGTGGGGCGTCGGAATGGCGACGGAAGAAGCGCTCTTCCGGTTCAATAAGGAAGGAAACAAGGTGGAGCCGAACGTAGCCAAAGGCTTCGAAGTCAACGCGGATTCCACCGTATTCACGATTCATCTGAGGGAAGGCATGAAATGGTCCGACGGAGTTCCGTTCACGGCCGACGACGTTTTGTTCTATTGGGAACACATGCTGACGAAGGAAACCTTCGGCAAGAAAATATACGATGCCTATTATTCGGTCGATCCGGTGACGGGCGATAAAGCGTTGGCCGAAGTGAAGAAGGTCGACGATTATACCTTCACGGTAACCCATAAATACCCGAGCGTTCAGTTCCTGGAACGCGTTGCGATCGATAACAAATGGTTTTTCGCTCCAGCGCACTTTCAGAAAACCATTCTTCCGGAATTCGTAGGCGATGCCAAAACGCTTGAAATAACGAAGGAATGGGGCTACGAGGATCCGAAGGCGTTTTTGGTCGAGACGGGGTACTATTTCTGGCTCTATTCGAAAATTCCGACGCTTAGGGCTTGGGTAGCCAAGACGGATCCCAATAGCGATCAATTCGTTATGGAACGTAATCCGTACTACTGGAAAACGGATGCCGAAGGCAATCAGCTTCCTTACATGGACCGGATCGTCGCGACCAAGATTCAGGATCCTAGTCAGAAGGTGCTTGGCACGTTAGCCGGCGACTACAACCTGGTCACTTTCACGTCAACCGATTTTACGGTATTAAAGGAAAACGAGGCGAAAGGCAACTTCAGGGTCATTCCTTGGACCCAGCCGGCTTGGTCCAGCGCAGGAATTCAATTTAACCAGACGACGCCGGATCCGAACCTGCGCAAGCTATTCCAAGATATCCGCTTCAGGGAAGCGGTATCGATCGGCGTCGACCGCAACGAAATCACGGAGATCGTCACGAACGGTATAGCCGAGCCGATCCAAGCTTCCGTTCCGGAAGGCGTAATCGGCTACCAGGAAGGCTGGGCGCAGAAATGGGCAGAGTTCGACCCGACGCGCGCCAACGAGCTGCTGGACGAGATCGGTTTGACGAAACGCGACAAAGACAATTTCCGCACTTTCGCGGACGGCAAAAATTTGACTCTGACGATCGTCGAGCAGAGCACGGATAACGCCGCGTTCTTGGAGTTGCTGACGAAATATTATGAGGATTTGGGATTAAGAACGGTCGTTAAGGTCGTTGAGCCAGGCGCGAACTTCGATATGAAGTATGCGAACGAGATTCCAATGCATACCGAGAATATATCCGTTGCCAATGTGGCGTTCCGACCTGACGCCTTGGTGCCGCTTCGTATCATTACGCCTTGGTTCGGCCACTACGGATTGTTCACGCAATCCGGAGGCGCGGAAGGCGTGAAGCCGGAAGGCGACGTCGCGGCGATTCTTGATCTGTGGAATCAGATCAAAGCTAGTAAAGACGCTAGCGAAATCGATCGGCTAAGCAACGAGATCTACAAGCTTCATATGAAGAACCAATGGGTTATCGGTTATGCCGGTCCGACTCCTATGCTGCTCGCAGCTTCGAACAGTATGCGCAACATTCCTACCGACAGAGTGTGGGCCGATGAATACCGGACGATCGGCAACGGCCATCCGGCGCAATTTTTCATTAAGCAATAAGTAATTACCGACAACGAGGAGGTAACGGGAATAGCGTTTCCCCGTTACCGCTCGTCCGTTCGGGGATATCAACTGCAATGGAGAGGATTGGGTTAGATGCTCCAATATTCGATCAAACGAATTCTGATGGCGATTCCCGTCGTTATTTTCATCTCCTTCATCGTGTTCTATATCATTCAGCTTCCTCCCGGAGATTACGTGTCGAGTTATTCGGCTCAAATGACGGCGACTGGCGAAGTAATGACGCAAGCCGACATGGATCAGATGAGGGCGAATTTGGGACTGGACCGACCCGTATACGAGCAATACGCGATGTGGGCTAAGAAAATAGTGCTGCACGGGGATTTCGGCTTTTCGTTTAACTACAACAAACCGGTCTTGGACGTAGTCAAGCAATACATGGGCCTTACGCTCGTCGTTTCGTTGGTTACGATGGTGTTTCAATATGCCGTAGCGATACCGATCGGTATTTACACGGCCGTCAAGCAATATTCGGCAGGCGATTATATTTTCTCCGGAATCAGCTTTTTGGGTATGGCAACGCCTAACTTCCTTCTTGCGATCATTCTGATGTTTTTATCCTATACGTGGTTCGGCGATCCTCTACTCGGTTTGTTCTCCAACGAATTCGTCAATGCGTCATGGTCGATCGACAAAATGATAGATTTGGCCAAACACATGGTAATTCCCGTCATCGTCATCGGATTGGCGAGCACGGCGGACCTGATCCGCGTCATGCGCGGCCAGATGCTGGACGAACTGAACAAACCTAACGTCGTTACGGCTAGAGCCAAAGGGCTGTCCGAAATCCGAATTCTATTCAAATATCCGACGCGAGCAGCCTTGAACCCGATCGTAAGTACGTTCGGCTGGTCGTTGTCTTCGATTTTTACAGGCGCCACCATTACCGCTATCGTATTGAATTTACCGATACAAGGACCGGTAATGTACAATGCATTGCTTGGCCAAGACATGTTCCTGGCAGGCTCGTGGTTGCTGTTCATGGCGCTGCTGACCGTGCTCGGAACGTTGATCTCGGATATTCTGCTAGCATGGCTAGATCCAAAAATCCGCACAGAGTTCAGAGGTAACTGACGATGAGCACACTTCCATTATTCAGAAGACAGAAGACGACGGCCGCCGCTAAGCCGCTTGCGAGCGCGGACACCAATTACAGCTCGCAATGGCGGCTTATGTATCTCCGGTTCAAGAAGCACAAGCTGGCTCGTATCAGCCTGATCATTCTAGGCTTGCTCTATGCGGTTGCCTTATTCGCTCAATTCATAGCTCCTTACGATCTGCAGAGCTACGACAGTAAGTACGTGAATGCTCCGCCGATGGCGCTGCGCTTCGTGGATGCCGACGGGAAGTTCCATATCAAACCATTCGTGTATGAGCTCAAGTCTACCAGGGATCCGGAGACGATGAGAAAAATGTTCGTGGCGAACAAGGAGAAGCGCTATTCGCTGCAAATGTTCGTCAAGGGAGAGCGCTATAAGTTTCTTGGCCTTATTCCGACGTCCACGCACATGTTCGGCGTTGAACAGCCTGGCCGATTGTTCCTTCTCGGCACGGACGGGATGGGACGGGATTTATTCTCGCGAATCGTACTCGGAAGCCAAATCTCATTGAGCATACCGCTCGTAGGCGTGGGGATCAGCTTCGTGATTGGCTTGATCATCGGGGGGATATCCGGGTACTTCGGCGGGTGGATCGATTCCCTCATTCAGCGGATTATCGAAATTATACGTTCATTCCCGACGTTGCCGTTATGGATGGCGTTGTCGGCTGCCATACCGCCTCGAATACCCGTCGTGACGATGTATCTGTATATCGTCATTATCTTCTCCTTAATCGGTTGGACGGATCTGGCGAGGGTCGTCAGGGGCAAATTCATCTCCCTGAAGAACGAAGATTACGTCGTCGCCGCGAAGATTGCCGGGGTTGGGAATACGAAAATCATCGTGAAGCACCTAGTTCCCGGATTTCTTAGTTATTTGGTCGTGGCGACCACTCTGGCGATTCCCGGCATGATCCTCGGCGAGACGGCCATGAGCTTTCTTGGATTGGGCATACGTTCGCCGGCCACGAGTTGGGGCGTATTACTGCAGGAAGCCCAGATGATCGAGAACGTCGCTTTGTACCCATGGAAGCTATTCCCTTTAGGGATCGTCATCTTAACCGTGCTTACCTACAATTTCCTTGGCGACGGATTGCGCGACGCGGCCGACCCATACAAGAAGTAATCGACTTCATTAATAAGCGAGCGAGGGGATAGCATGACGACTCAGGCCATAAGAGCAGAGCAACCGCTGTTGTCCGTTCAGGATCTCAAAATTCGGATACAGATGGATAACGGAGAAATGAGAGCGGTCGACGGGGTCGATTTCGAGATCAAAAAAGGCAAGACTTTAGGTCTTGTAGGCGAATCCGGCTGCGGCAAAAGCTTGACGAGCAGAGCGATCATCAGCATTAACCCGAAGGAGTGCGAGACTTCGGGTACGATCATATACCGCTCCGAGGAAGAGCAGACAAGGGAGGAACTGAACCTCTTGTCGCTTGACCCGAACAGCAAGAAGATTCGCTCGATTCGCGGACGGAAGATCGCCATGATCTTCCAGGAGCCGATGACGGCATTCTCGCCGATGTATACGATCGGGAATCAGATCATGGAAGCGATCCTGATTCACCGAACGAAGAATAAGAAGGAAGCGAAGAAGATCGCGCTTGAGATGCTCGGAAAGGTCGGAATATCCGACCAAGAGAAGCGCTTCGACCAATACCCGCACGAATTTTCGGGAGGGATGCGTCAACGGGCGATGATCTCGATGGCGCTATCGTGCAACCCCGAGCTATTGATCGCCGACGAACCGACGACGGCTTTGGACGTTACGATTCAAGCCCAGGTGCTGGAATTGATGCGTTCCCTTCAAGCGGAGTTCGGGATGGCGATTCTGCTTGTTACGCACGATCTCGGCATTATCGCGCAAATGTGCGACGAGGTCGCCGTTATGTACTTAGGCAAGATCGTCGAGCAGGCGCCGGTGAAGGAGCTGTTCTATAATCCTAAGCATCCGTACACGAAAGGCTTGCTGAAATCGATGCCCCGATTGGGAGGGGATAAGAGCAAGCGATTGGACTCGATCGAGGGCTCGGTTCCGATGCCTATCAATATGCCGCCGATGTGCGGATTCTACGAGCGTTGCAGCGATCGCATCGAGGGTGTCTGCAACGCCCGATCCGTCCCCAAGACGCATATATCCGACGATCATATGGTCAGATGTTTTCTGTACTCGGATTCGCGGGAAGGAGATTCGATATGAAGAAACCCATTCTTAACGTCAAGAATTTGAACAAGGATTTCCAGGTGAAATCCAAGAAGACGTTTTTCGGTAAACCTTCCTCGGTAAGGGTATTGAGCGATATTTCCTTCGAGCTGGACGAAGGCGAGACGTTAAGCATAGTCGGAGAATCCGGCAGCGGGAAAACGACGTTGGGCAGGTGCATCGTGAAGGGGGTAAGCGCTTCCTCCGGAGATGTGGTTTACCATTCGGAGTCGGGAGAGAGCGTCGATTTCTTGAAGCTGAAGGGCAAGGGAGCCAAGAAGTTCAGAAAAGACATTCAGATGATCTTTCAGGATCCTTATTCCTCTTTAAGTCCGCGAATGAGCGTGTACGACATCATCTCGGAGCCGCTTGTAGCTAACTTTAAGCTGAACAAGTCGGAGATCGACGCCAAGGTAACGGACATCGCGGAGAAAACGGGATTAAACGCCAGCTACTTGAAGCGGTATCCCCATGCATTCTCCGGAGGGCAAAGACAGAGGATCGCGATCGCGCGGGCGCTCATTACGCAGCCGAGGCTGATCGTCTGCGATGAAGCGGTGTCGGCTTTGGACGTGTCCATCCAAGCCCAGATCATTAACCTGCTTAAGGATTTACAGGAGCAGTACCGGATTACTTATATTTTCATCTCGCATGACCTATCCATCGTTCAGAACATTTCGGATAGAGTCGCCGTTATGCACTTGGGACGGATAGTCGAGCAGGCGTCAACGGACTCTCTGTTCGGATCGCCAAAGCACCCTTATACGGAAGCGCTCATGTCGGCTGTGCCGCAGCCCGACCCGGAGCAGAAGAAAAGCAGGATCATTCTCGAGGGAGAGGTGCCGAATCCGGCCAATCCTCCTAGCGGCTGCCATTTCCATCCGCGTTGCGCGTACCGAACCGATAAATGCGTTCAGGAATCACCGGCGCTCCGCGAAGTCGGCGATCGTCACTATGTGGCATGCCATTACGCGGAGGAACTGAATCTGAAAGGCGTTCATGACGACGCCGTCAACATTAGCTAAACCGAATCCGGGAACAATGTTCGTATTTCCTGATCGCGGTTTGGCGCCTTGAAAGGTTGTTGCCGAGAAATGGCTAAAATCGATGACGTTGCCCGTCAGGCAGGCGTATCCAAAGGAACGGTATCCAACGTGTTCAGTCAGAAAAGACCGGCGAGCAAAAAGGTGACCGAAAGAGTGTTGAACGTCGCAAGGGAATTGAACTATGTGCCGAATCATATCGCGCGGAGCTTGGTAACGAAGAAAACGATGGCCATCGGGCTGACGATCCAGCACGGCAACGTCTTCTTCAGTACGTTCCATAATCAGTTCATCAACGGCGTCGTACTGGAAGCCTCCACGTTCGGATACCGCGTGCTTCTCGATATGATTCCCTCTCAGGAGGTCAAGACGCCTTCTTTGGCCAGCTATCCGATCGACGGGGCCATCGTCCTTGGTCCGGAGGAAGAGGATGAACGCATCGATTTGCTGCACCGCAACCGAATTCCTTTCGTCACGGTCGGTAGAATCATCAATTCGAACGTGAGGGACGTTCCCACGGTCAACAACGACAATAATCGTATCATTCGCGACATTTGCGGCTATTTAATCGGTCTAGGACACAGCGACATAATGTTTCTTAACGCGGGTCTGCGTAAAACGGTTTCCCTCGAAAGAACGGAAGCGTTCGTTCAAGCGTTAAGAGAGCATCAAATCGAACCGCAATCGCATATGATCCGCTATATGCCCGATATTCATTCCGGAGAATACATGAATTACGGTTACGACGAAACGGTTCATGCGCTTATTGCGCAAGGGAAGAAAGTGACGGCAATAATCGCGGACGACGATCGCACGGCATTCAGCGCGATGAACGCGATTAAGGGTTTGGGACTTGACGTCCCCGGGGATATATCGATATTCGTCATCTGCGGCGATCTCGCGATGATGAGTCAGGCGACGCCTTCGCTTACGGGCATGGATTTACAGCCTTCCGAGCTGGGGGCGCAATCGGTCAAACTGCTCATGCATGAGCTTGCCGTTCTGGAAGGCGTTTATGACGATCGTTGGATCGTCGATAGCAAAATCATCGAGAGAAATTCTTGCGCTTCCGTTGGAGGGCGAGTTGATTAGGAGGTACGCATGACGATTAATTTTTCGGACTTATTCTCCGATTACGAAATCTATTTCCGGATTCTTCTCAGCGCGTTTCTAGGGCTGTTGATCGGATTCGACCGAACTCATAAAAACAAACCCGCCGGAGTGAAAACCTATACGTTCGTTACGGTGGCTTCCGCGCTGATCACCATTGTTTCCATCGAAAGCGTGGAAATGTATAGTCATCTGCACGAACGAACGATGATGGATCCGATGCGATTGGCCGCGCAAATCGTAACCGGATTAGGTTTTCTCGGGGCAGGGCTCATCATGAAAACCGGCTTCGAGGTGAAAGGTTTGACCTCGGCCGCGATGATCCTTTTCGCGGGAGGCGTCGGCATCGGTATCGGAGCCGGGTTTTATGGCATCGTGATCTTTACGATCGCGATTGCGTTTCTGTTCATCTATGTAGGCGGATGGATCGAGAAGCGGGAGCATGAACGGGTCCAATCGAGACAGGAGAAGCTAGAGAGGCAAGAGAGAAAAGCGAATTAACAAAGAAGCGGCGCCCATTCGCGGGAGCCGCTTCTTCTTTTCCGGTAAATCGATTGATTCGGAACGCAAGGCAAGGACCTTGAATATGGAAATTTATTCATATTTTACAATCGTTTATTATTGATTTACCTCTTATCATTCCTAGTGGTCGATGACGATAAATAGAGAGTAGACAACATCATCAGGGGGAATATCATGAGATCGGTTAGGACAAAGCTTCTAGGCTCGTTTTTCATCGTGCTTGTTTTCGTATTCGTGCTGGGTTTGAACGGACTGACCCAAATCAAGAAAATGAGCGATTTTACGCAAGACGTAACGAAGAATTGGATGTACGGCATCGAGACGATTAACCAGGTTAACGTTAGTATTGAACAGTTTTTAAGCAATTACTATCAAACATCGATACTGAAAGACGCGGATGCCCTGAAAAAAGTCAACGATAAAATGGGCGAACTCGTCGGTACGATCGATACCGGAATCAAGAAATACGGGGACACGGTTGCAGAAGGAGACAAAGCGGATTACGCAACCTTGCAGGAAGCTTGGGCCAGGTTCGTAAAAGGATTCACCGCTAGCAACGCCGGAAAATTAAGCGAAGCGGAATCGGCAGCTAACTTCGAAGAAATCAGCAAAGCTTTCGCGGATCTCCGCATCTCGGTTGATAAATTAATCGTCTATAATCACGCCGGAGCAGAGCAAAGCGAAGTGAACAGCGATAAGCTGTATACGGAGACTTCATCCGCGTTGTTTTACTTGGGAATCGTCATTGTATTGGTCATCGCCGCCTTGGCTTGGGCATTGATCGAGAATATCACGAAACCGCTAAGAGCTACGACTGCAATGATGAATAGAATTTCAACAGGGGATTTGACGGTAAAGCCGCTTGAAATCAAACGCAAGGACGAGTTCGGCGTTATGATGGAATCCGTGAACAAGACATTGAATAACTTGCAGCAATCGGTAAAGCAATTGCAGGAATCCGCGACGTCCGTCGCAACGGCTTCCTCCCAGCTTTACGCGAGCTCCGAGCAGAACTCCGAAGCCGCCAGACACGTTTCGGAATCGATCGGACAAGTAGCCTCCGGTTCGGAAGATCAAGCGAATACCGCGGCGGAGTGCGGACGCGTCATCGACGAAATGGCGGAAGGCGTTCAGCGGATCGCGGAAACGACGGGAGACGTATCCGAGCTGTCGCAACAAGCGGCGGCACGCGCGAATAACGGTTCGGAGAAAATCATCGAAGTGTCGGACCGGATGAAAGGGTTGTACGATTCCGTCGAGCAAGCCAGCATTACGATTCGCAAGCTCGAGCAGCAGTCTTCGCAGATCAGCGAAATATCCGCTTTAATCGGCGACATCGCCGCCCGAACCAACTTGCTGGCGCTTAACGCCGCGATCGAGGCGGCGCGCGCCGGAGAGCATGGCAAAGGCTTCGCCGTCGTGGCGGGAGAGGTTCGCAAGCTAGCCTCCCAGAGCGACGAATCCTCGCAAGGCATAATCGAATTGATCGCTTCGATTCAGGAGGACACGAAGTCCGCTTCGGCGACCATGAAGAAAAGCCTTGCCGAAGTCCAAGAGGGCGTATTGGCCGTTGAACACGCCGAAACGGCTTTCCGGGAAATCGTCATATCGACGGGCGAGGTATCGAACAGGGTGCAGGAAGCTGCCGCTGCCGCCGAACAATTGGCCGCAAGCTCCGAGGAAGTCGCGGCGTCGATCGCCAATATGGGGCATATCGCCAGACAGACGGCCGGTATGTCGCAACAGGTTGCGGCATCCACGGAAGAACAGCTGGCTTCCAGCGAAGAGATGACGAAATCGTCACAGACTTTGTCCGGAATCGCCAAGGACATGCAAGTAATCGTTAAGAAGTTCACCCTTTAATCCTTAGGAAAGGCTGCCTTCTCTGGCTGCCTTTCCTTTGTTTTGGACAAATTTTCCGGTACAATAGACAAGTAACAGAAATTCGATACAAAGGTGCGTGGGAAATCATGAAGTATAGTTCGCTAGGAAGATCAGGCCTTAAAGTAAGCAAGCTTTGTTTGGGAACGATGAACTTCGGCGTGGATACGGACGAGAACGAATCTTTCCGGATTATGGATGCAGCCCTGGATGCCGGTATCAATTTCTTCGATACCGCGAATATTTACGGCTGGGGCCAGAACGCAGGCAGAACGGAAGAAATCATCGGACGTTGGTTCGCGCAAGGCGGCGGACGCCGCGAGAAAGTCGTGCTGGCGACTAAGTTCTATGGCGATATGAGCCATGAATCCGATGGTCCCAACAGTGGAGCGGGATTGTCCGCATATAAGCTTCGCCGTCATTTGGAAGGATCTCTTAAACGTCTGCAGACCGATCATATCGAGCTCTACCAGATGCATCACGTGGATCGCAACGTATCGTGGGACGAGCTATGGGAAGCATTCAGCGTCGTTCTTCATCAAGGCAAGATCGGGTACGTGGGTTCGAGCAATTTTGCCGGACGCGATCTCGTCAAAGCCCAATACGAAGCGAAATCTCACCGCATGCTCGGACTCGTCAGCGAACAACATAAATATAGCTTGCTCTGCCGTCTGCCGGAACTCGAGGTTTTGCCCGCTTCCGAAGAGCTGGGAATCGGCGTTATCGCATGGAGTCCGCTTGAAGGCGGATTGTTAAGCGGTCATGCATTAAAGCCTATCGCCGGCTCCAAGAGAGCGAACAATCCGGAGAGAGTGGAGAAGCATCGCGATCAATTGCATGCGTTCGAAGCGCTTTGCCGGGAGCTTGGAGAAAGCGAAGCGAACGTCGCGCTCGCTTGGACGTTGGTACAGCCGGCGATGACGGCACCGATTATCGGGCCAAGAACGCTTGAGCAATTACAAACCGCTCTTCGCGTCGTCGATATCGTCTTGGAAGAGGACACGCTTAAGCGTTTGGACGAAATCTTCCCGGGGCCGGGCGGTTCCGCCCCTAAAGCGTACGCTTGGTGATCTGGAATTATCGTTCTTAAGGATAAGCAATAGGCGAAGAACGCATGTAACGAGGTCGGTCTCAAGCCCGACCTCGTTCATGCGTTCTTTTTCGTGGAATTATAAATATAAAATACATTCATCATCGTAATAGAATCTTGGCTGTCATACTAGGTCAAAGCTATACAGCCTATCGGGTGTCTCGTAGTCTGTGTGAGACATATAGTCGGAAAAACCGACTATGGCGAAGTGCTACGTAAGGTTGAGCCGGCCATGGTCGGAAAAACCGACTATGGTGAGGTGCCGCTTAAGGTTGTGCGGGTCATGGTCGGAAAAACAGACTATGGTGAGGTGCTAAGTAAGGTTGAGCCGGCCATAGTCGGAAAAACCGACTATAGAGAGGTACCACGTAATGTGGTTATGCGGGTCAAAGTCGAAAAAACCGAATATGGTGAGGTATCGCGTAAGATTGTGTGGGTTAAAAGTCGAAAAATACGACTTTGACAAAGTGTCTTCACGTGGTGAAAATTGCGGCCGCCATCTGATTAATTGTTGCATTGGGCTGTCTCAAAAGGTCATAAATTGACCATTAAGACCGCCCTGGTTTTTTTGCGCTGGAAACAAAAGGAGACCGTTCTTTTATAAGATGGCTGGAGGTCCCCTAAAAGGCAAGAAATGGCGGTGCAAGGATAACCCTTGTACCGCCATTTCTGTATTTTAACACGTTTTGATTTTCAAGCGAGCTTAGGTATTACGATTCGATATCCGCCCACATCTCGTCTTCGACGTCCAGCGTAATTTGCGAAGAAAAGACACGTTGATCGTACTGGGTTAACATGTAGCGCATGATCGCTTCCTTCAGGTTAGCCTCGATCAGGATGCGTTGGCGTCCTTGAATCCACACCTCAGCGCTGAAGCCTTGGTCTTCCTCGTATACGAGTTCTACCTCGACGGAGGCGACAGGCACTTCGTAACGTTCGGCCATGTTCAGGCAAACGGCGTTGACGATCTCATCCATGCTAAGCCTCATTTATCGTTACCAACGACGCTGATTCGGATTGGATTGCCGACGTCTTCTGAAAGCGTCGTAGATCCCTCTCGCTATCATGAACAAAACGATTAACGCTACCGCGTTTAATAAGAAGCCCATCATATTCCCGAATATTCCGGATCCGAACATCCCGCCGAACATCAAGCCGGCAAGTCCGCCGATCATCATGCCTTTCATGAAGCTGCCGCCGCCGAAAAACCCGCGATTGGCTGTCGTGCCCGAAGTGGATGACGATTTATTCGTAGTAGAGCTCTTGCTTATTCCGCTATCGGATTTAGCCGGCGTTTGGCTGAACGATTTCTTGCCGGAGCTGAAGGAACGGGGTCTGGCATCCGCGTTGCCCGCGGGGACGGTTACGACGACGGTGAAAACGAATAGACTTAACAGTAACAAGGCTTTTTTCCACATATGATTGTATTCCTCCTGCTGAATGGTTGTCTTCTCATTCGTAATATACGTATTATCCTCGGGCGGGTTTCACATATACGGATGGTATCCGACCGCCATTTTAAGGTATTCTTAGTGGATAGGAAATACGAGACGACTAAGAGGAGCACTTTTATATGATATTTTCCCCATATCCCGATGCTTATATCCATTACCTGGCAGAATATAACGGTTCGAGGGATTATTTCGAATGCCATGAAATCATGGAGGAATATTGGAAGGAGCATCCCGATTCGGATTTCACGACCTGCTGGCTGGTGCTCATCAGAATTTCCGTATGTTTGTACCACGCTAGACGAGGGAATTGGAAGGGAGCAGCGAAGCTAATGGGCAAAGCGGCCACCGAGGCCGATGCTTCCCAATTCGACCGGTTAGGATTGGATGGGGAAAGACTCGCCGAACAGATTCGCGCGGCGACTAGGGAATGGAATAGTCCGAACGCAAGCTACGCCGATATCGAACTGCCGATAACGGACGCGCTTTTGTTGGAGGCCGCCAAGGCACGTTGCTCGGAGCTTGGCTATGCGTGGGGAATTCACGGGTTGGAGGCAGGAGACGAGGTTATTCATCGCCATAAGACGAGAGATCGCAGCGATGTCGTACTGGCCAGAGCAGAATCGGCCAAGCGCAAAGCGCTTAGGCGAGGGACTCCAGATGACGGTAGCCGTCGGTGACCATCTCCAACTCTCCGGTTTCCGGATGGATAATGAGTCCGTGCACGGGAGTGCTCGGAGGAAGCAGCGGATGATTGCGCACGATGTCTACGCTGCTTTCTACGCTTTCCCGCACGCTGTCGAAGCCGGTAAGCCAACGATTTAAATTGATGCCGGAGTGGCGCAAGGTATGAATGACGTTGTCGGGAATTCCGCGAGCTTCCATATGGGTGATGACGCTATTCGGATCCAATCCCGTCATGCCGCATTCATGATGGCCGACGATGAATACTTCATCCGCGTTCAACTCGTAGATCGCGATCAATATGCTGCGCATGATGTTACCGAATGGCGAGGTTAGAATGGCTCCAGCGTTCTTGATGATTTTGGCATCGCCATTCTTGAGATTCATCGCCTTCGGAAGCAGTTCCGTCAAGCGGGCGTCCATGCAGGTAACGATAACCATCCGCTTGTCCGGAAATCGGGTAGTCAGATACTCCTCGTAATCTCTCTTCTTAACGAACTCTTGATTGTATGCCATGATTTGATCCATTTTCCGCATTGCCCGTTCCTCCCGCTACATCTATGTCGAGGCGTTCGCCATTCGTTTGTCTTCCAATTTCAAGCTGTTGCTGTAGATTTGCCCGTCGCTCGCTAGCTTGAACGCCCGTCGCTCCGGCTGATAGGTTACCCTCATCACATCGTCGAAGTAAACTTCATGCCGCTGCTCGTACCAAACCTCGAAGAAGTTGCTCTCGGCTTGAAGCTCGCCGTTATCGGGCGATTGAATGACCCAGAACGTAGCAATGCCGTTGACGGAGCACCCGCATCCCTCGGAATCGGATACAAGCTTCCATACGAGGGCTTCCGCGCCGAATCTGGCTTGTACTTCTTGGATCGCTTCCTCGCTCCATTGTATGATCATCCGTGTTCCTCTCCTGTCATGCAGCCAGCGATTAACGCTATTTATTCTGCTTAGTAAGTTGATTATAAATTTAGCTGAGGGTATGATCAAGGAGACATTATCCAGCAAGGAAAGGTTGTGCCTTCATGAGCAACGAAAAACGGGCAACGGCGTCCCCCTTGGAACGATTCAGGGAATTGACGGGTCAAATCAAACAATACGAGGAAATATTGGGTTTGGTCTATTGGGATATGAGAACCGGCGCTCCCCGCAAAGGAATACCGCAACGGTCGGAAGCCGTCGGAGCGTTATCCTCCGAAACGTTCAAGCTGTCGACATCGGCGGAGATGGGCGAGCTTCTGGAGATGTTGAACGAGCCTGATCAACGCTCCCGCCTTGGAGAAATCGATCGCCGCCTCGTGGAGGAAACGACCAAGGAATACGACCGCAATCGTAAAATTCCACCGGAGCTATACCGCGAATACGTCGTATTAACGTCTCAAGCCGAGTCCGCTTGGGAAGAAGCGAAGGAGAAGAACGATTTTCCGGGTTTCGTACCCTATTTGGAGAAAATCATCGCGATAAACAGGCAGTTCATCGAATTGTGGGGCGTGAAGACGACTCCGTACGATACGTTGCTGGACATGTACGAGCCCGGATTGACGACCGACGAGCTAGATCGGCTCTTCGGAGAATTAAGAAACCGGTTAGTGCCGCTAGCCGAGCGGATCGCGAATTCTCCGAACAAACCGGATACCTCGTTCCTCGAGGGAACGTTCGATAAAGAAGCTCAGAAAAAATTCAGCAAGCACATCCTGAATGAAATGGGTTACGATTTCGAAGCCGGAAGATTGGACGAGAGCGTGCATCCGTTCGCGACGGGACTGAGCACGGGCGACGTTCGAATCACGACTAGATATTTGCCCGATGATATCACGAGCGCGTTATTCGGAACGATTCATGAAGGCGGCCATGCTCTGTACGAGCAGAATATCCAAGCGGAGCTTGAAGGTACGACGTTATGCACGGGAACTTCGATGGGCATTCACGAGTCGCAGTCCCGACTATGGGAAAATATGATCGGACGCAGCCTAGGCTTCTGGCAACGGTACTTGCCGGATTTGCAGGCTCATTTTCCGGGTCAACTCGACGGAGTTACAGCAGAGCAATTTTATCGCGGAATCAACGTCGTCGAGCCATCCCTTATACGAATCGAAGCGGATGAGTTGACTTACAACTTGCATATCATGATCCGCTACGAAATCGAGAAGATGCTGTTCAACGAGAATCTGAACCCTCGCGATCTGCCAGAGGTTTGGAACAATAAATATAAGGAAGCGCTTGGAATAACCCCTCCGAACGATGCTCAAGGCGTTCTGCAGGATGTTCATTGGTCCGGCGGCGCATTCGGTTATTTCCCATCGTATTCGTTAGGCAATATGTACGGGGCGCAGATGATGAATATCGCGCGCGGCAAGCTCCCGGACTTGGATGCCCAGATCGCGGAAGGCCGGCTTCTCCCGCTGAAGGAATGGCTGACCGAGCAAGTCTACCGGCACGGGAAATTGCTGAAGCCGTCGGAGATCATCGAACGGATTAGCGGACAGCCATTGCAATCGTCCTATCTGTGCGATTATTTAGAGAAGAAGTATCGGGAAATCTATAGCTTGGAATAGTACTCGGCGGGGCGGAGAGAGGGGGAACTCTTCTTCGCCCCTTTGCCGTGGTTGCCTGCCGGGAGGAATAACAGATGGGGTTTCGCGTCATTAAAACAGCAATTGCAGCTCTCGCGGCGATCTATACCGCGTTTCTCTTCGGCGTGGATAACTCGCTGTCCGCCGGAATTCTCGCGATATTGGGCATCGACACGACTCGTAAGAGAAGTATTCAAACGGTGTTCGCCCGATTCATGGCTTCCATATTAGGATTGATTCTTGCTTCGTTGTTGTTCGAGTTCATCGGCTTCCACATATGGGTTCTTGCTGTATACATTCTACTGGCTTACCCCTTGCTTGCCCGCACGGGATTGAAGGACGGAATCATCACGGGATCGGTTATCGTCTTCCATTTGTTCGCGCGCGGAGAAGTCACGACGAACGCTATCTTGACGGAGCTTGAACTGCTCGTTATCGGCTTGGGCTGGGCGTCTGTGCTGAATCTCGCCTACATGCCGAAGGAGAACCATACGTTGTTCGCGCTTCGCGCCGCGACCGAGAACGGCTTCTCCGATATATTCGGTCATTTGGCGAAGCATCTGCGCAATCCGGATTCCATATGGGGCGGCGAGGAAGTACTGGCGACGGGGGCGGCCATCGAGGAAGGGATGGAAGTGTCGCAACGCGCGCGGGAAAATCGCCTGATCCCGCAGGACGAGCCGTGGCAGCTGTATTTTCAGATGCGCAGACAGCAATTGGAATCGATTCAATTAATGATGGAATCGGTAGCTTTCGTATCGAGGCATGTCCCGCAAGCGGAGCTGATCGCGGTATTATTCGACAGGCTGATGGTCGACGTGAAGTCGGAATATTATGAAGGAGAAACGGAGAGAATGCTTTCGGAGCTTGAGCGGAGCTTCCGCGGGCTGCCGTTGCCGGAGACGAGGGACGAGTTCGAAACCCGTTCCGCGTTGTTCCAGTTATCCCGCGAACTGCGTCGATTCTTAGGAATCGCGAGCCGCGAGAAAAAACGGAAGGCAACTTCTGCCCAGACGATCATACAATGAAAAGTAAAGTCTATTCAGACAACCGCCCGCATCTAACTTGCCGGGTAACGGTTGCGGGATGCAACAATACATTTTTGTCACTCTAGACGAATGTCCTGCATAGACTTTAAGAGACTTGATCGTATGGAGGAGGTCTACCGAAATGGCTATTGCGGATAAACGGCTACAGCGCAGGGAAATCATCACGAAGGCGGTTTGCGGCAAAGGCCGTAAGTTCTCGACGATTACCCACACCGTATCGCCGCCGCACCACCCGACCAGCATACTGGGAGCGTGGATCATCAATCATCAGTATGAAGCGGTGAAATCAGGGGATGGAATCGAAGTTATCGGGTCTTACGATATTAACATCTGGTATTCGTACAACAAAAACTCGCAAACCGATGTCGCGAAAGAAACGATCTCTTACGTCGAGCTCGTGTCCCTTTCGTATGTAGACCCGAAACATCGCTCTTCCACGGAAGAGGTTACTGCGGACGCAACGCAGGAGCCTAATTGCGTGGAAGCGACGATCAGTTCCAGTGGTTCATCCGTGCTCATCCGCGTCGAACGGGAATTCGCCGTGGAGATGGTGGCGGAAACTAAGGTGTGCGTCGTAGTGGATCCCAACGGATCCGACGACGATGGTAAAGACGTCGACTTCGGCCTTGGTGATGATGGAGATTTTGAGGATCTCGATTCCGATTTACTGGAAGACGAATTGTAATCGGTTCGGTCATCAGCCGGTACTTAAGTCTATGCAGAGACGGAACAAAAGTCGAGGGCTAATGCCCTGTCGGAACTTCGGGATGAGCCTGATTGTAGCATCGTCGAACATAGGGAAGGGTCATTCGGCTTCGGCGCTCACGCGCCGTCTGCGGGACGGCCCTTCCCGTGTTTCGTAGAGGAGGGCCTTGGCATTGGAGAATAGGCTGGAAGGAAAGGCCCGACTGCTCGTAAAGCCGGGAGACCGATTAGGAGTTTGGGGACGGGGAGATCTATCCGTTACTACCGAATTTTCCGACATTGGGCCAAACGATTGCGTGATACCGATCGGGAAACCGGAGGGGTTGCCCAAAGCAATTCCGTTGGGCAATCCGATTAAACAGGAAAATATATCGCGTTCGCCGCTTCGGTTGACGCCATGGATAATGAACGAATCCGCATCGCGAATCCTTGCTTTGCCGGAGATTGAGATCGAGAGAAGGCTTCGCAGGGAAGGCTTGCCGGCCCGCATCGGAACCGCTGGAAAAGATATAATAACACGCTCAAGCCTAAGTTCGACCGATACGTTCGTTTCGGTGACGGTATGGGGCTTCGACGCGATCGAAATCAGAAGGGTAAATTCCTTTGACCAAAGAGTTAATGGGGTTAAATATAGCTCGGAAGGTATATCGGGAAGTTACGTTTATTCCAGCGAGCACGCGTTATGGAAACCCGCGGCAAGAATATCGGCTCGGGCGTTATACTTGTTGGGTTTAGATTTCGGACAGGTGGAGCTTGCTCTAAGCGAAGCGGGGAAATTCACCGTTACCGGAATCTCTCCGCTGATGAAGCTATCGGGGAGAGCTGCCAAACAGCGATTATCCGATGCGGTATCGCGTTTCTCGAAAGATTGGGCTCACGAGACGAAGAATGGCGTACAAGCCAAGCTTGGCGCCGACCCCGAATTCGTCCTCTTGTCCAAGGAGGGACGAATCGTACCGGCAACCAGATATTTCTCTCCGGACGGTGCGGCGGGTTGCGATTCCGTCAGAGTTAAGGGAGAGAAGCGATGGCCGCTCGTCGAGATCAGGCCCAGACCGTCCGTAGATCCGGAGAAAGTGCTGTCAGAGATGCACAGGCTGCTTTGCTTGGCTGCCGAACGGACCGCAGGCGCATCCTTAACCTGGCGCGCTGGAGCTTTACCCGTACCCGGCTTGCCGCTGGGGGGGCACATCCACATGAGCGGGGTTGCCATGACGGGGGAACGGCTGCGGGCGCTGGACAATGCGGTAGGTCTTACGCTTCGATTGTTGGAGCCGCCTCTCGCGGCACGCAGGAGACCGAGGTACGGAACGCTGGGAGACGTCAGGAGACAGCCGCACGGAGGCTTCGAATATCGGACCCCTCCAAGTTGGCTGGTTTCCCCAAGCCTTGCTTTGGGCGTTATCGCATTGGCGAAAGTGGCTGCCGAGCACTCGAGGGAGCTTGCCTCGAATCGGCCGTTGGACGACGATCGTATCCGCGATGCGTTCTATGCCGGAGATAGAATCTTGTTGATGAAAGCGGCCGATTCGTTCTTCGAGTCTATCCGCGGGACGTCCGGATATGTAGAATATAAGGAGCCCATAGATTTTCTGTTTCGCGCCGTAGCCCGGGAACGCAGTTGGGACGAATCGGCGGACATCCGTCTGAAGTGGCGCATTCCTTTGGGTTAAGGAAACGTTATGTAACGATGCGAAACCGGATTTAGATCGAATCGATATTGGCAATATTGCAAATAGAACCCAGAATAAGCACGCAACTATCGGGATTGAAAAGAGGATCGAGACATGAATAGAATGTCGTCCTTATCGGAAGTGGCAACCGATATCGAAAGAAGGAAAAAAGAACATATCGAAATTTGCTTGAACGAGGACGTGGAGGGTCGCGGAGAAGGAACGGGGTTCGACCGTTACCGTCTGCGCCATCTCGCGCTGCCCGAAATCGATTATTCGGCGATCGATACGACCACGGAATTCCTGGGCCGTCGTCTCAAAACGCCTTTAATGGTCAGTTCCATGACCGGGGGAACGGAAGAAGCGAGCCGCATCAACCTTCGTCTGGCCGAGACCGCCGAACGAAGAGGCTGGGCGATGGGACTCGGCTCATTGCGGGCGGCAATCGAGCAGCCATCCAACGCGGAATCGTTCAAGGTTCGTAAATTTGCGCCGAATATTCCCTTGCTGGCCAACCTGGGGGCGGTTCAACTGAATTACGGCTACGGGATCGAGGAGTGCCGGAGAGCTGTGGATTGGACGGAGGCAGATGGCCTCGTCCTTCATCTGAACGGCTTGCAAGAAGTGTTTCAGAGCGGCGGGGACGTCGATTTCAGCGGCTTGCTGCGCAAAATCGAGCGCCTATGCCGGGAATCTTCCTTCCCGATCGGCGTCAAGGAGGTAGGGTTCGGGATCGACGGCGAAACGGCGAGAAGATTGACTGATATCGGAGTGGCTTTTATAGACGTGGCGGGCGCAGGCGGAACATCTTGGATCGAAGTCGAGAAGTATCGTTCCGCTGACGAAGTCAGGAGGTCGGCTGCGAAAGCGTTTCAAGATTGGGGCATGCCAACGGCCGAGTGTATCAAGGAAGTAAGAGCCGAGCTGCGGGATGGCCGCATTATCGCAAGCGGCGGAATGATGAACGGCGTCGACGCCGCTATGGCAATCGCTCTCGGAGCGAACGTTGTATCGTTCGGACGAGCTCTGCTGGCTCCCGCGTTGCAAGTCGGCGAAGAGCTCGAGCGGTTGTTCGAACGGATCGAGTTCGAGCTTCGCACGGCAATGTTCGGAATCGGGGCGGCTAATATTCCGCAATTGTCGAGCACGAATAGGCTTCAGCGGCTATGAGAGAATAATTCGAAAAGCGGTTAGTAGATTGCCCGGTAAGATTGAGATTTTGCGTGAATTAACCGGCTGGTTCCCCTTCGAGACTTAGTTTCGGAAATCTTCCGACATTTGCTATAATGAGTTATTGAACTCATTTTGCATTGTTTACGATAGTAGGAGGAAGACCCATGGCTGGATATACCCCCATGATGGAGCAGTATTTATCGGTTAAGGCGACCGCAACGGACGCTTTGCTATTTTTTCGCCTTGGCGATTTCTATGAAATGTTCTTCGAGGACGCGATTACCGCATCGCGCGAATTAGAGATTACGTTGACGGGGCGCGGAGCCGGCCAAGAGGAACGGATTCCGATGTGCGGAGTTCCCCATCACGCGGCGGAAGGTTACATTGCCCGGTTGATAGACAAAGGTTATAAGGTCGCCGTGTGCGAGCAAGTTGAGGATCCGGCCAGCGCGAAGGGCGTAGTCAAACGAGAGATCGTGCGCATCGTCACTCCCGGGACGGTCATGGATTCGAAGATGCTCGGCGACTCTTCGAACAATTTTATTGTGGGTGCTGCCAGTCAAGACGGACGATTCGGAATCGCGGCATGCGACCTGACGACAGGGGAGCTGTACGTAACTTCGTTCGCGGATTCACGCGAAACGGTCAAAAATATGATCAACGTGTACCGTCCGTCGGAAGCGGTCGGGGACGAGGCATCGATTGCCGCCATACATAACGACGTAAATCCTATCGCTTCTAAATCGATGTTGACGACCGTTCGTGAGGAGACGGACTTCTCCAAGCTATCCGAACAATTCCCCGAAGAGTCGTGGAACGCTCACGAGCCCGTTCGGCGGATGGCCGTCGCCCGTTTAATTGCTTATTTGGACGAGACTCAGAAGCGTTCGCTGGTGCATTTGCGGTCGGTTAAAGCCTATGATTCGGAATCGTATATGTCTCTCGACGCATTCACCAGACGGAATCTGGAGTTGACGGAAACCGTTCGCGACCGTTCGCGCAAAGGTTCGTTGTTATCGTTGCTCGACCGCACCAGAACCGCCATGGGCGCGCGATTGTTGAAGCGTTGGATCGATCAGCCATTGCTGAACCGCGAGGAAGCGGAACGCAGATTGGACGCCGTCGAAGCGCTCAACCGTGACCTGATCAAGCGCAAGGAGCTTCGGGACGAGCTAGGCGAAGTGTACGATCTCGAGCGGCTTGCGGGAAGAATCGCTTACGGAACGGCGAATGCCAGAGACTTGAACGCTCTGAAAAATTCGTTGAAGCGCATTCCGTCGATCCAACGATTATGCAGCACGCTAGAAGCATCGCCATTGCGGACGCTTGCCGACGGAATGGATGCATGCGAAGACATCGCCGAAGCTATAGAACAAGCCGTCGCGGAAGAGCCTCCCGTTTCCTTGAAGGACGGGGGAATCATTCGTCCCGGCTACGATGCCAAGCTGGACGAGCTCCGCGAGGCAAGCCAGAACGGAAAGCAGTGGATTGCCGAGTTGGAACGCCAGGAGCGGGAAGCGACGGGCATTAAATCCTTGAAAATCGGTTTTAACAAAGTATTCGGTTATTATTTGGAAATCACCCGTTCGAACTTGATTAATCTCCCGGAAGGACGTTACGAGAGAAAGCAGACTTTGGCCAACGCCGAGAGATATGTGACTCCGGAGCTGAAGGAGAAGGAAGCCCTCATCCTGGAAGCGGAAGATCGCATGTTCGACCTGGAATACGAACGTTTCGTCGCATTGCGCGATAGCATCGCCGCGCAGATGGGGAGGCTTCAGCGTTTAGCGGAAAGCGTTGCGGCGCTGGACGTTCTCCAGTCTTTCGCCGAAGCCAGCGCCGAGCGCAGATATACGAGGCCGAGTTGGACGGATGGAGACGGTTACGATCTGACGATCGAGGAAGGTCGTCATCCGGTCGTCGAATCCGTGAACGAGAACGGCGTATTCATCGCCAACGAAACCTCGCTTACGGCTTCCGAAGGCTCGATTCTTCTCATAACGGGGCCGAATATGGCAGGGAAGAGCACCTACATGAGACAGGTCGCTATGATCTGTCTCATGGCGCAGATCGGATGCTTCGTACCGGCGAGGAAAGCGGTATTGCCATTCGTAGACCGGATTTTCACGCGGATCGGAGCCGCCGATGATTTGGTAGGCGGGCAAAGCACTTTCATGGTGGAAATGAAGGATATCCAAGTGATGACGGAGCAAGCGACCTCCAGAAGCTTGATCATCATCGACGAACTCGGCCGGGGGACGTCAACCGACGAGGGAATGGCGATCGCCCAATCGGTCATCGAATACGTCCATAACCATATTGGCTGCAAAGCGCTCGTATCCACGCATTTCCACGAGCTGGCGCATCTGGAAAGCTCTCTAGAAGGTCTTCGTAACGGATGCATGGCCGTCAAGGAAAGCGCGGAAGGAGTGACGTTCCTACGCAAGCTCGTACCGGGTGCCGCGGATTCCAGTTACGGAATTTATTGTGCTCAGCTTGCCGGTTTGCCGGAGACGATCGTGTCCCGTGCCTATACGCTATTGAACGAGAACGGATCGCCACTACAGGCGGCGGCGGTTAGCGCGCATGCGGCAGTCAAGGAAACTGCAGCCGCGTACGCGAGTTCGACGGACGTTCTCGAGGACAAGGTGCCTTCGGTCCTTAGGAAAGGCGTCGAACAATTGTCCATGTTCGCCGAATCGGCGCCGACGCCCAAACCAACTTCGAAGTCTACCGCGAACGATAAGCTGCTCGATAAGCTGCGCAAACTAGACGTCATGAGAATGACGCCGATGCAAGCCTTGGAATGGTTAAACGACGCGCGAAACCAATTGACGGAAAGCGGGGAATAGCCATGAATCCATTCAAGCGATTTAAGTTCATCCTGTCGTTATTACTAGCGCTGGCTCTTCTCGGCGCTTATGCTCCGAACGTTCTCGGAGCGAGCGCGGATCAAGTCGAAGAGGTTCGAGAGTTGCTCGAGCAATATCATCTAAGCAAACCGGACGATGACGACTTGAACGAGCCGGAGATCGACGCGATGGTCGATTCCCTGCACGATCCTTATACGCAATATTTCGATAATGAAGAGTGGGATTCTTTCAATTCCGTATTGGAGCAGAAATTCGTCGGCGTAGGTATCGTCATGGCCGATGCTGACGGTTCCGTCTACGTAGATGAAGTGATAACGGGAAGTCCGGCCGAAGCGGCCGGTATTTTATCCGGCGACAAGGTGGTCGGGGCTAACGGCAACTCGCTCAAGGGAAAATCCGTCACGGACATCCAAGAGGCGCTTCGCGGCCTCGAAGGGACGAGCGTTACTCTTAGCGTCTCGCGGAACGGCTCTGATTTAGAGTTTGAAATGAAACGACGAGCGGTTCAAATTCCCGTTGTCACGACCCGAATGCTATCGGAGGGTATCGGTTATCTGGCGCTGTCCGGATTTACATCCGACTCGGCGAACGAAGTGGAACGGCAATTGGCTAAACTGGAGGAAAACGGCTTGAAGTCGTTGGTGTTCGATCTGCGCGACAACGGCGGAGGATACGTGGATGCCGCCCAAGCCATCGCGAACCTGTTCGTCGAGAAAGGCGTTCTCGCCCATATGCGAGATAGGGACGGCAACGATCACCCGTTGGAATTAGACGGGTCGACGAAACCGTACTCGCTCTACATGCTGGTGAACAAAAATTCGGCAAGCGCTTCTGAATTGTTATCGGGTGCGTTGCAAGATTACGGGGTCGCAAAGCTCGTAGGCACTAGAACGTATGGCAAAGGCGTCGTCCAATCCCTCCTGGCGGTGAAGAGCGGAGGCATGCTTAAAGTAACCGTGCAAGAATATTACACGCCTACTGGCCGGAAAGTGGACAAAATCGGATTGGTTCCCGATCTTTACATTAACGGAGCGGGCGAACAATTGATTGGAGCTTACCGAATGGCCGGCGGCAATGCGGTTACGGTAACGTCCGATAAAGGCGCGGTAGCAATTAATGGCGTACGAGTATCGCTAACCGATGCCTTATGGAAGGATCGCACGATATGGTTCGTCAATTTAAAGCTGGCGGCTTCCGCACTCGGAGCTAAGCTGACTTACGACTCGAAGTCCCGATCTTATACCTTAGCAAGAGGAAGCGAAGTCCTGGCGCTTCCGACGAACGATTATCACGTCCGAATCAAGGACGGGGTATCCAGCATCGACGTTAGAATGTTGAAAAAAAGCTTCTCGGGCGTTGCCTATACGGCTAGTTCGGTTGGCTTGAAGCTTGTTACTGCCATTTAACCGGACGCAACCGTCCCGAAAGGAGAGCGAATAGGAATGGGAATCATTCGTCCTCTCGACGATCATCTAGCCAACCAAATCGCTGCCGGCGAAGTGGTAGAACGGCCGGCTTCCGTATTGAAGGAATTAATCGAGAACGCCGTGGATGCCGACAGTTCCCGCATTGATGTATCCGCTGAAGAGGGCGGCTTAAATTCGTTGCGCGTGGCCGATAACGGAACTGGGATTCAGTCCGACGATTTATTGCTAGCCTTTCAGCGCCACGCGACAAGCAAGATAGCAACGGGAAAAGATTTATTTCAGATTTCCACGCTTGGATTCCGCGGAGAAGCACTTCCCAGTATCGCCGCGGTCGCCAAGGTCAAGTGCGTCAGCGCGACCGACGATAGCGGTTTGGGTCGTGTGGTCGAGATCGAGGGCGGAACTCTTCTGGCTAACAGGGACACGAATGCTCCCAAAGGGACGGAAATGATCGTAAAGGATTTGTTTTATAATACGCCTGCCAGGCTGAAGTACATGAAAACGATCCAGACGGAGCTCGGCCATCTGTCGGACGTCGTCTATCGCCAGGCATTGGCGCGTCCTGATATCGCCTTTACGTTCTCCCACAACGGCAACGTGCTTTTACGAACCCCGGGTAACGGAGATTTGCGCCAGGTCGTCGCGGCGATCTACGGAACCTCTTCGGCGAAAGCGATGATAGAAGTTCGCGAAGATAATCCCGATTATTCCATTATCGGGTTGACGGCGATGCCGATCGAGACAAGGGCTAACCGCAACGCGGTAACCGTCCTGGTCAACGGCCGATACGTCCGCAGCCAAGCAGTCGTTCAGCCGCTAATGCAGGCGTATCATACGTTACTTCCGCTGCACCGGTATCCTCTTACGGTTCTGGACTTGAGAATGCACCCTACTCTCGTGGACGTAAACGTACATCCCGCCAAGCTGGAGGTGAGGTTCAGCAAGGAGAACGAACTGCGGAGCTTCGTGGAGAGCGCGGTCAAGAAAGCGCTGGGGTCCGAAGCTTATATTCCTTCCGGAACGTCGGTCCGAACGCCGAAAGCGAATACGTGGGTCCAGGATCAAATCCGCTTCCAGGTTCCCGAGTCCGAGCCGGAGTCTGCTCAAGCGGAGCTTGCGGCTGCGGTTCAGAGGCTGGCGGAACCGCTAATCGCGGAGACGAAAGCCGGCTACGACCATGCATCGAACGATAAGACGTCTTTCGAACGGTCGGCGCACAATAAGCCTTCTTCTTTTCCGTTCAGAGATTCTTACGTATCCGATTCCTCGAGTTCTCCTGCGAGAGACAAGTCTTTCGGGCAAGCCGGTAAGACTTACGCCTCCGGCAACGCGAATTCATGGGCAGAGAAAACCGAGCCGGAGAAGGTGCCGGAGCATGTATGGAAAACCGCTTTCGGAGCTCCGCAAGTTAAACCGCAGGTGCCGGATTTTCCCGAGCTCAGTTGGATAGGCCAATTGCACGGAACGTACATCGTGGCCCAGAACATCAACGGTTTATATCTCGTCGATCAACATGCCGCCCACGAACGCGTCCATTACGAATACTATTACGACAAATTCGGACACCCCGAAGAGGCCAGCCAAGAGCTCCTGCTGCCCGTTACGCTGGAATTCGCTCCGGACGAAAGCGTCGTTCTTCGCGGCCGTTTGGCAACTTTTCAAACCGCGGGAGTATACATGGAGGATTTCGGCGGCAATACCTTTATCATACGGGCAGTCCCTCATTGGTTTCCCTCCGGCGACGAGGCCGCTATCGTTCGCGAGATGGCGGAATGGGTCATAGAGGAGAAATCCGTCGACCTGCACGTTCTGAGAGAGAAAGCAGCCATTATGTGCTCCTGCAAAGCTTCAATAAAGGCGAACCAAGCGTTGACGCGGGAATCCGCGGAAAAACTGCTGCAGAGACTCGGTACATGCCGGCAACCTTACACGTGCCCTCATGGGCGTCCTATCGTGATCAGCTTCAGCACGTACGAGCTCGAAAAGATGTTTAAGCGGGTGACGTCTTGATCGTGACAACGTCGGAAAGCCCATCGAAGGAGGTCGTCGATCGGGCGAGAAGTCTGGCGGACGAGCTGCAAGCTCCTTATGCGGAACGTCGTAACCGGACCGTTAAGTTCATGCACGAGAAATGGGATACGGAAGAAGTCGCCATAGTCGGTCCGCGCGATATCCGGCTGATGCTCGAAGGACTGAAGCCGTTCTATTTTCATCCGAGCATGGCCCTCGTCAGGCTCAAAAGGTTAATGGCCGGAGGAACCGACGCGCTAGTGACCGTATCGGGGGTTTCCGAAGGGGATACGGTGCTCGACTGCACCGCCGGGCTTTGCTCGGATTCGTTAGTGTTCAGCTACAAGGTCGGGGAACGGGGCAGCGTAATCGCCCTGGAAGCTTCCAAAGTGCTTCACGCGATCGTAAGGGAAGGCTTGCAAAGCTATGAAACAGGGATCCCGGAGATCGATAAGGCTATGCGTTCTATTAAAGCCGTATATGGCAACAATGAACAATCCATGACCCGAATGGAGGACAATAGCGTAGATATCGTGTATTTCGATCCCATGTTCGAGAGACCGGTGACAACCTCGGACTCCATAATTCCGTTACGTTCCCAAGCCCATCGTGAGCCGTTGTCCGAGGAATCCGTACGGGAGGCGATCCGCATCGCCCGCAAGAAAGTCGTGCTTAAAGATCATCGCGATAGCGGACGGTTCGATAGGCTGGGATTTCGTTTGGCCCGATCCTCCTCTTCCGCGGTAGCATACGGAGTGATAGAAATTGAATGAAGCATCGGTAGACGATCGTCCCTTGCTGCTCGTGCTGGTCGGTCCTACAGCCGTTGGCAAGACGGCGCTGAGTCTGAAGCTGGCAAAAGCGTTAAACGCGGAAATCATAAGCGGGGACTCTATGCAGGTGTATCGCAGAATGGATATCGGTACAGCCAAGCTCATGCCGGACGAGAGGGAGGGAATCCCTCATCATCTGATCGATATCCGCGAGCCGGAGCATCCGTTTTCGGTCTCGGAATTTCAAAGTTTATGTACGCAAAAAATTCAAGATATCCATCTTCGAGGACGTTTACCGTTCATCGTAGGGGGTACAGGATTATATGTGGAATCCGTCTGCTACGGATTTCGCTTCCAAGACATCGGCGCCGACGAGGCGTTCCGGGCGGAGATGCGGAACTTCGCCCGAGAGAAAGGAGCGCAAGCACTTCACGACCGCCTGCGCGAGATCGATCCGGTCTCGGCGGCCAAGCTTCATTGCAACGACGAGGGAAGGGTCATCCGGGCTTTGGAGGTATACCGGCTGACCGGCAAGCCGTTATCCGAGCAGCAAGATCAATCGCGCGGCGACGATAAGCAATCTCCATACCGATTATGCATCATCGGTTTAACGATGGACCGGTCGGAATTATACAAGCGCATCGATGAACGAGTAGACGCGATGATGACTTCGGGCTTGGTAGCGGAGGTGGAAAATTTGCTCCGCGAAGGCGTCCCGAGCGATGCGGTATCGATGCGCGGGTTAGGTTATAAGGAAATCGTCTCTTACCTGTCAGGCGAGGCGAAATACGAAGAAGCAATAGAGATTTTGAAGCGCGACACCAGGCATTTCGCTAAGCGTCAACTCAGTTGGTTTAGGCATATGAAGTCGTTGGAATGGGTCGATGTTGGAGACCCTTCAAAAAACAGCGACCTTTTCAATCGGATCTGTGCTATAATAGCAGGAAAGTTTGCCATTGATATTGAATATATTTGTTCATAAATATTTTGTGGCGATGGGGGTTTACGGCCAATGAACAAGTCCATTAACATCCAGGATACCTTTCTCAATCAACTTCGCAAAGACAGCATTCCGGTCACTGTTTATTTGACCAATGGGTTTCAAATCCGCGGCGTTGTCCGCGCCTTTGACAACTTCACCATCGTAATCGACAGCGAGGGACGTCAGCAAATGGTATATAAGCATGCGATCAGCACGTTTATGCCGCAACGCAACGTTTCCCTTATGCAGCAGGATAGCGGATCTGACAACTGATTCGGTAACCCTTCCGGGTGCTGATTCGTGAAACTTTTCCCTAGCGACGAACGTCTAACAGAATAGGCCGGAACTTGAGCAACCCGTTACCGGGTTGTTCTTTCTTTATGGACACCGCGAGTCGTTATCGGGTGAAGAAGTTCAACTTGGGTAAGTTATAGACTAGAGAGAGTTGGATAGAAGGGGAGAACAAGATGAATCAACCTGAAATTCACGGCAATACTGGCACTACCGGTAGAGGAAACAAAGGCGTTAAAGCCAAGGGCAAGGGTAAAGGAAAAGGGCCCCGCAAAGGTCGCAAACGGACGGCGCTGATATGGTTGTTCTTCGTAGCGCTATTCGCGATCGTATGCGCGGTAGTCGGATATCTATTGGTAATATTGAATGGCGAACGTATACTAAGCACGAATATCAATAAAATGAATTTGGATCAAGCGTCCATTATCGTCGACAGCAAGGGCAATCAAGTCGCTAAGCTATACGTTTCCGAAGGCAATCGGGAGTTCGTGCCTTTCGCGGATATACCGAAAATGCTCCAGGACGCTTTCGTCGCGACGGAGGATAAAAGGTTCTACGAGCATAGCGGAGTCGATTTGCTTGGAATAGGTCGTGCGCTGGTGAAGGACGTTATCGCTAGAAGCGCCGTCGAAGGCGCGAGCACGATCACGCAGCAATTGGCCAAAAACCTTTTCCTGAACGCGGACAAGACGGTTTTCCGTAAAGGAACAGAGGCTTCCATAGCATTGGCGCTGGAGCAACAGAAGAGCAAGCAGGAAATCCTGGAGCTATACTTAAATCGGATTTACTTCGGCAAAGGGCAGTACGGAGTGAAAACCGCCGCTAAATATTACTTCGGAGTGTCCGATCTGAACAAATTAAAGCTTTGGCAGATCGCGACGTTGGCGGGAATCCCTAAGGCGCCAGGCAATTATAATCCGATTTCCAATCCCGAGAGATCGATGGAGCGCAGGGCCGTAGTCCTTAAGCTGATGGCCGATCAGGGCTTGATCTCCGAGGAGGAGAAGGAAGCAGCCGCCAAAATCAACTACAAACCAAGCGCTTCGACCGGAAAAAGCGCTAAATATATGACTTTCACCGACTACGTCGTAGAAGAAGCGATGGATAAAACTAATTTAACCGAGGAGGAACTGCTTAGCGCGGGACTTACGATTACGACTACGATTAACACGAAGGCGCAGACGGCAATGGAGACGGAGTTCGCCAAAGACGATAGATTCGAGAAAAGCGTGGACGACAGACCGGTCCAAGGAGCCATGGTCATCATGGATCAGCACGATGGCTCGTTGATCGCGATGGTCGGCGGTCGCGATTACGAGAGCCAGGGTTGGAACCGGGTAACCAAGCAGCGGCAGCCCGGCTCATCGTTCAAGCCGATCATGGATTACGGTCCGGCCATCGAGACGGGAGATTACTTCCCCTGGTCAATCGTTCAGGATGTTAAGAAATGCTACGGCAGTTATTGCCCTTCGAATACGAACGGTTATAAAGGAGCCATTCCGATGAAGGAAGCCATTAAAGAATCGCGCAACGTGTCCGCGGTATGGCTGCTCAACGAAATCGGAATCGGCAAAGGAATGGCATTCGCCGAGAAGCTTGGAATCAAGCTGGGTGATGAAGATCGCAATTTGTCCTCCGCTTTAGGCGGGTTGGTCCACGGCGTCACTCCGTTGCAAATGGTTAGGGCCTACGGCGCATTCGCGAATGGAGGGAAGCTGCAGGATCCGCACAGCATCCTTAAGATCGAAGACAGCAAAGGCAATACCGTCTATGAATACGATGATGCTAAACCTAAGCAGGTCATGGACGAGTATACTTCATATTACGTGACGGAGCTGCTGAAAGGCGTCGTAACGAAAGGCGGTACCGGATCGAGCGCGAGCTTCGGCGGACATCAGCTCGCCGGCAAGACCGGAACGACTCAAGCCGGTCTCTCGGGAGTCAAGACAGGCAAAAACCGCGATATTTGGTTCGTCGGATTTACTCCGGAATGGACCGCGGCGGTTTGGTTCGGTTACGATATTACGGATAAGGATCACTTGTTGGACAATAGCAGCGGATTGACGGCGAAGATGTTCTCCGCGGTCATGTCCAAGGCTCTGGAAGGCGTTAAGCTTCAGAACTTCCCCAAGCCCTCCGGTTTACAGGAAGAAGAGCAGGAGCCGAAGCTCCCGGGCGTTACCGGGTTGGTCGCCGCGTATTCGCCGGAACTCGTATCCGTCGAATTGACATGGGCTCCCGTAGAAGGAGAAGGCATAACGTATAAAATCTACCGCAAGGAAGACGCGGAATCGGAATTCAAATTGCTGGCCGAAACGGCGGAAACGGCGCATGACGATTTAGCTATCCTGCCGGATCAAACATTTACGTATTACGTAACGGCTTACCAAGCCTCGAAGAAATTGGAAAGCGAGCCTTCGGAAAAATTGAAGGTGACGATAACGACCGGAATGGAGCCTACTCCTCCACCTGAGGAAGGCGGGGAAACCCCTCCTCCGGACAATTCCGAGGAACCTGGAGAGCCGACCGAAACCCCTATCGTGATTGTCGTTCCCGGCGATCCGACCCCAACGCCACCGCCGACTCCAACGCCGCCGCTTCCGCCGTCGGGTGAACCGACTCCGGATCCGTCGCTTAGCCCTCCGCCGAGCGATGGCGTCGATGTCCCTCCGGTAGACGGCGTTACGCCTTAAACGCTCTAGAATCGACCTCAAGCAGCTAAGCACCCGCTTAGCTGCTTTTCCGTTTTTAACGGAGGACGGCCCAACTGGTTCGAGAAGGCAACTTGTGGTAAGCTTTCATTATATTGAGTTGCCCTGCGGGCAACGCGGGTTTACTACTAACGTTGGACGGACGGAAAGGAAAGTCGTGATGAAACGTAAATTTTCGGATCGAGCCAATTGGCGGAGGATACTGAAGAAGAGCTATGCCTGCATTCCGATGGATGAGCCTCATTTCAGAGGTTTCGTGACGTTGTACCGAATACACGAGCTGCGAGATCCCTTATGGAAGGAATATAACGGACGCCGGATGTGCTTGGCTGATCGCGGCTACCTATGGATGCAGCATTTTCCGCGAGGCGAGCACTTCGTCGTGACGACGATGTTCGACGACAAGGGGCAAGTCGTTCAATGGTATATCGACATTTGCAAAATACAAGGGCTGACGGATCAACAAGTTCCGTGGTTCGATGATTTGTTCTTGGATATCGTGGTTTTGCCGACGGGCGAGAAATTGCTGTTGGATGAGGACGAGCTGGAGGAAGCGTTGGACGAAGGGCAGATCACGCCCCGCGATTCCGCGATGGCGCAGAAAACGGCCGGACGATTAATGGAGTTAATTAATCAGAACAAGTTTCCTTATTTCGACTTGAGCCTGACGCACAGACGATTGTTGCTGGATAAGCTCGGCTGGGAAAAAGGACTGGTTTGATGAAGCGGCTCAAACGGCTCCGGGTATGGGTAGGATTAGCGACGGCCGGGGCGTTAGCTCTGGCCATCTGGTGTTTCGTACTGTATTTGATCATATCGGGATACGAAGGAACACCGAAAGCAGATATTCCCGTTAGTGCCGATGCGGGAATCGTACTGGGCGCGACCTTATGGAATAATGCGCCTAGTCCGGGGTTGCGAGAGAGGTTGGACCTCGGCTTGGAGCTCTATCGCTCGGGAGTTTTCAAGAGCTTCATCGTTACGGGCGGACTCGACGATAACGGAGCGACGTTAACGGAAGCGGAAGGCATGCGCGATTACTTGATGGCGCAAGGCGTGCCCGAGTCGTCCATACTCTTGGATTCGAAGTCCACGAGTACATACGAGAATCTCCTTTTCGCGCGAGACATCATGGAAAGCCGCGATTGGCATAAGTCAGTGATCGTGACGCACGATTATCACGGTTCCCGCGCGGCGGATATCGCCAGGAAATTGGACTATGACCCTGTTCAAGTTCGCGTGACGCGATCCAAGGTGCTTAAAATGTCTTATCATGAGACAAGGGAAGTATTGGCTTACACGAAATGGTTGGTTACGAAAATGTTCCTATGACTATGGATCGGACGATCGGAATACATTGGTATTGCGGCAAATTCGTCGACACAAGCCATATGGGGTGAAGCTTGATGAATGCTAAAGCGAGTACGTCGAACGCAAGGGAAGCTTCGGCCGCTCAGAAAAGACCTTCACGTCAGATTAACGTCATCTTGCGCAATTCGGATCAAGATAACGCGGCATCCGAGAGAGCGAACGCCGCGGATACCTCGGGCGGTATGAGATCCCTGCCTCAATCCGGGCCTTGGTCGGAATGGCAGAAGGAGCTCGACCGTATGGTCGGGCTGGATAATATCAAAGAGCTTGTCTACGAGATATACGCGCTGCTTCAGATCATGCAATACCGCGGCGAAGCCAGCTTGCAGGCTCAAGCGCATGTCTATCATATGATCTTCAAAGGCAATCCCGGAACGGGGAAAACAACCGTCGCCAGGCTGCTCGCCAAGCTGTTCCAGAGTATGGGCCTGCTCGCCAAAGGTCATCTCGTGGAAGTTGAACGGGCGGATCTCGTCGGCGAATATATCGGACATACCGCGCAGAAGACTAGGGAATTGGTCAAAAAAGCTTTAGGCGGCGTACTGTTCGTGGATGAAGCGTATAGCTTGGCGCGGGGCGGAGAAAAGGATTTCGGCAAGGAAGCGATCGACACGCTGGTAAAGGCGATGGAGGATTACAAAAACCAATTCGTGCTTATATTAGCGGGATATACGTTGGAGATCGAGACGTTCATGATGACGAACCCGGGGCTTCCTTCGCGTTTTCCCATCCAGATGGAATTTCCCGATTACACCGTCGATCAGCTTGTTCAAATCGCAGAAGGGATGACTAAGGAACGGGATTATACGTTGCTTCCCCAGACATTGTTCAAGCTAAGGCAGTTGCTGGCTCAGGAGAAGGCGGAAGCCGTTTACGACTTCAGCAATGCCAGATACGTTCGCAACGTGTTGGAGAGGGCTATCCGTTATCAAGCGGTTCGTCTGCTTGGCCAGCATCCGAACGGATCGCCCGGTCGTCAAGAACTGATGGCTTTGCGCCCGGAAGACGTACGAGTTCTGTAAGCATTAGGAGAAAGAGGGTCGTGTATTGAGACAAAGCACATATGAAACCGGAGCCAGCGAGAGGGAGAAAGCGTTGCTCGTTAGCTTGGTAACGGATAAAGTCAAGAAGTCGGGTTCGGATCCGCAGCATTCCGTAGAGGAGCTCGCATCGCTTTCCGACACCGCGGGCGTCGAGGTTATCGATACGATTATGCAAAATCTCGACGTCCCGGACAAGAAAACCTTCGTGGGCAAGGGCAAGGCGCAGGAAATTCGGGCATTGGCCGAACAAACCGGCGCGACGACCGCGATCTTCGATCAAGAGTTATCCGGAGCGCAGGTAAGAAATCTCGAAGAAGCGCTTGATATGAAGATCATTGACAGGACCCAGCTAATCTTGGATATATTCGCGGGCCGCGCGAAAACGCGGGAAGGGATTTTGCAAGTCGAGTTGGCACAACTATCGTATTTACTCCCGAGGCTTTCGGGACACGGGAAAAATTTGTCGCGCTTAGGTGGGGGAATCGGGACGCGCGGACCGGGCGAAACGAAGCTAGAGACTGACCGTCGCCATATTCGGGATAGGATCACGGAGCTTAAACGCCAGCTCGAAACGGTAACGGCTCACCGCAATCTGCATCGCGAGCGCCGGCGTAAAGCGGGCGCGGTTCAAGTCGCTCTTGTCGGCTATACGAATGCGGGCAAGTCGACTTTGCTAAGGCAATTAACGGAGGCGGACGTGCTCGTCGAAGACAAGCTGTTCGCGACTCTCGACCCGACGTCGAGAAACCTGATCCTGCCAAGCGGCAAAGAGATCATCCTAACGGACACGGTCGGATTCATTCAGAACCTTCCCCATGATCTGGTCGCAGCTTTTCGAGCGACTTTGGAGGAAGCCGGCGAAGCCGATCTGCTGCTTCACGTCGTGGATACGTCGTCACCGATGCGAGTCAGGCAACAAAAGGTCGTCGAAGAAGTGCTTCAAGAGCTTGGCGCGGGAGGTAAGCCTACGCTGTTGGTCTATAATAAGATCGATCTCGGCTCGGAAGAGGCACTATCCATGTTGACCGGGGGTGCGGACACGATTCGCGTGAACGCGTTCGTCGAACAGGACTTGCTGAAGCTGCGCGAAGCCATCGAGGATCGAATACTCGGCGATGTCGCGCACTTCCGAATTCCGGCGTCTCGAGGTGATCTAGCCGCGCTCGTGTACAGGGTCGGCGAAGTCGTCGAACAGGAGACGGAGGAAGATTGGCTTCTTCTGACGGTTAGGCTGAACCCCGCCGACATGGAAAAGACAGGCCATGCGTTGGAAACTTACCGCGTAGCGGAGTAAATCGAAGCGTTGAAAGCATCGAAAGGGAGAGCAACATGCAGGACCTCATAGAAGAGAATTTCGAACGGCAGTGGCAGCAATGGGCGGAAGAGGCAGAGGCTCAGATCGAACCGCGATTCCGTTTACTGGATCGGATATCGGAGAAAAATCAATGGAAAGTCATTCAAGCTTTCCGGAAGCATAGAGTAAGCGATTTTCATTTCGCCGCGTCTACCGGCTACGGTTATAACGATAGCGGTCGGGAAGTATTGGATTTGGTGTACGCGGACGTCTTCGGCGCCGAATCCGCCATCGTTAGACCGCATCTGGTATCCGGAACCCATACGATATCCGCGGCTCTATTCGGCTGCTTGCGTCCGGGGGACGAACTGTTGTTCGTAACCGGCAAGCCTTACGATACTTTGCACAAGGTTATCGGCAAGCCGGGCGACGGATTGGGCTCGCTTGCCGATTGGGGAATACATACGAAGTTCGTTCCACTGCTCGCCGATGGGAACGTGGATTGGGACGGCGTTTCGTCCGCGATGACGGAGCGTACGAAAGTGTTCGCCATTCAGCGTTCGAGAGGATACGAATGGAGAGCCTCCTTCACGGTCGACCAGATCGGGGAAATGGTCGAACGAATCAAGTCCATGAGTCCGGAAGGCATCGTATTCGCGGACAATTGTTACGGAGAGTTCACCGAAGAGAGAGAGCCTACGGAAGTGGGCGTCGATCTGATCGCGGGATCCTTGATCAAGAATCCCGGAGGCGGACTGGCCACGAGCGGGGGATATATCGCCGGCAAGAAACGCTTAGTGGAGCTGGCGGCTTATCGGATGACCGCACCAGGGATCGGAGGGGAAGTCGGAGCCATGCTCGGGACAACTAGGTCGATTTTTCAAGGTCTGTTCATGGCGCCTTTGCTAGTCGGACAAGCCGTTAAAGGGAGCGTATTCGCATCGTCGGTTTTTGCGAAGCTTGGCTTCGAAACGCATCCGCGCTGGGATGACCCGCGGACGGATCTTATTCAAGCCATCCGTTTCGGAGCAGCCGAGCCCTTGATACATTTCGTTCAATCGATTCAGAAAGCAGCCGCCGTCGATGCCCATGCCGTACCGGAGCCGTGGGACATGCCCGGCTACGAGCACCCGGTTATCATGGCTGCCGGTACGTTCATTCAAGGCGGCAGCTTGGAGCTGTCGGCTGATGCCCCTGTACGCGAACCGTACATAGCGTACATGCAAGGAGGCCTCACGTACGCTCATGTGAAGTTTGCGGTTAAACAGGCTTTGGCGGAGTTCCGAAAACGCGGATATCTGTGAACATTATTGCGAGAAAACCTTACATGCCTTGACATGTTTTTGTAGCAAGGGTACAATGAAAGTGATTTCAATTACAACAAGTTAAGTTGGAAGGTTGGTATGACATGGGCGACGAGATTCGCAGGAATATGGCGTTGTTTCCGATTGGCATCGTAATGAAGCTAACCGACCTGACAGCCCGCCAAATTCGCTACTACGAACAACACGAACTGATTCAGCCGGCTCGAACCGACGGCAACCAACGTTTGTTTTCTTTTAACGACGTCGAACGCTTGATGGAAATCAAGTCCTTGATCGAGAAGGGCGTCAATATTGCGGGAATCAAGCAAGTGATGAATCCGGTTGGGGAAGACGAGAACGACGGCACGATCATCAACGAAGTTTCCGAGGTCAAGAGACGGGAAATGAGCGATTCGCAGCTTCATCGCATGCTTAAACAACAACTAATGACGGGTAAACGCCCAGGCCAGGTTTCCTTGATTCAAGGCGAGCTTTCACGGTTTTTCAAAAACAAATAAAAATCCATAAGATGCATTCTAGGAGGCTGTCATGACCTATACTCGCGAAGACATTACCCGGATTGCCAAAGAACAGAACGTACGGTTCATTCGATTGCAATTTACGGATTTGCTCGGTTCGATCAAGAACGTGGAAATTCCGGTAAGCCAGTTGGAAAAAGCGCTGGATAATAAGATGATGTTCGACGGATCTTCCATCGAAGGTTATGTTCGTATCGAAGAGTCGGATATGTATCTTTATCCCGATCTCAGCACTTGGGTCGTATTCCCTTGGGTAACTGAGAATAGGGTTGCTCGACTAATCTGCGACATTTACATGCCGGACGGCACTCCGTTCGCCGGAGATCCGCGCGGCATTCTGAAGCGCGCGCTTCAAGAAGCCGAAGATCTTGGTTATTCGACGATGAACGTCGGTCCAGAACCGGAATTTTTCTTATTCCAAACGGACGATAAAGGCAACCCGACAATGGAACTTAACGATCAAGGCGGATATTTTGACTTGGCTCCTACGGATCTGGGCGAAAATTGCCGTCGCGATATCGTATTGATGCTAGAAGAAATGGGTTTCGAAATCGAAGCGTCCCACCACGAAGTAGCACCGGGTCAACACGAGATCGACTTTAAATACGCGCCGGCTATCAAGGCTGCCGATCAGATTCAAACGTTCAAGCTCGTCGTTAAGACGATCGCCCGTCAGCATGGCTTGCATGCTACATTCATGCCTAAGCCATTGTTCGGAATGAACGGTTCGGGCATGCATTGCCACCAATCGTTGTTCCGCGGAAACGAGAACGCGTTCTTCGATCCGAACGACAAGCTGGGCTTGAGCAACGTCGCACGCCATTATATGGCCGGTATTCTGAGACATGCTCGCGGAATCGCCGCGATCACGAATCCGACCGTTAACTCTTACAAACGTCTTGTGCCAGGTTATGAAGCGCCTTGCTACGTGGCATGGTCCGCAAGCAATCGCAGTCCGATGATCCGGATTCCGGCATCGCGCGGATTGAGCACGCGTATCGAGGTTCGTAATCCGGATCCTGCCGCCAATCCTTACTTAGCGCTCGCCGTTATGTTGAAGGCAGGTTTAGATGGAATCAACAACAAAATGGCGATTCCTGCTCCGGTTGATCGCAATATTTACGTGATGAGCGAAGAAGAGCGTCAAGACGCGGGTATCCCGAGCTTGCCGATTAACCTCAAGGAAGCATTGGCCGAGTTGCTTCGCGACGACGTGATGTGCGACGCTTTGGGCGATCACGCTCTTAGCCATTTCTACGAGCTTAAGGAAATCGAGTGGGATATGTACCGGACGCAAGTTCACCAATGGGAACGCGATCAGTATTTGACGATGTATTAAGCCATATAGAGAAAGCGAATCCCTCGGCGATATTATGCCGAGGGATTTTTGTTGATGGCCCGGATTGTTCGTAATTTCCGCCGCATAAGCTTGGATACGAAAACAAGGCAGCCTCCCGAAGGGGAGGCTGCCTTGTTGGCCGTTCATAATGAAAGTTACATGAAAGAACGAATTAAGCCGATGACCTTGCCCAGAATGCTAACGTTCGGCAAGCGGATGGGCTGCATGCTGGAATTCTCCGGTTGAAGACGAATGTGATCGCGTTCCTTGTAGAAGGTCTTCACGGTCGCTTCATTTTCTTCCGTCATTGCGACAACGATGTCGCCGTTATTGGCCGTAGGCTGCTGACGAACGATTACGTAATCGCCATCGTGAATTCCGGCTTCAATCATACTGTCGCCCATAACGGAAAGCATGAAGACCGGTTGATCGCCGACCATATTAATAGGCAACGGATAATACTCTTCGATGTTCTCGGTGGCGGTGATCGGTATTCCGGCCGTTACTTTCCCGAGTAAAGGCACGGGACGAACGGAAGAAGAAATCCGGTACACGGAATCGTCATCGTCTCCGAGAATTTCGATTGCGCGAGGTTTCGTGGGATCGCGTCGGATCAAGCCTTTCTTCTCCAAACGGTCCAGGTGACCGTGGACGGTCGAACTGGAAGCTAATCCAACGGCTTCGCCGATTTCCCGGACGGAAGGAGGATACCCTTTGTCGCGTACTTCGTTCTTAATGAATTCGAGTATGGAATTCTGGCGATTGGACATCTTGGACACGCCAAGCCCTCCCTATGTATAAGTTCATGATGACAAATTATAACACAGAACTCGAGTTCGTACAAACATTCGTTCTACAGAACATTTGTTCCAATATTTGTTGACAGGTACATACGTTCGTGTTACGATGTTACCAGAACAAATGTTTGGGGTGAACTTAATGGTGCATTCATGGGTAACGGTTGGCTCGGCTCCTGTATCATCTATACATAAATCTGCTCCTTATAAGTCTGGGCGTATTAAGACTCATCGTGCTTTTTCCACGATCAATTTGAAGCTTGCTAGAAGCTTGTTCTTTCTGTTCGCTTTCCTTCTTCTGTTCAGCGGATTCACGCTTATGCATACTTTTGCTTCTACGAACGAAATCGCTCCCGTTAAGGCAGAGGAAATCGTCATTTCAGTCGATTCCGGAGAAACGCTTTGGGAATTAGCCAGAACTTATAAGTCCGACAAGATGGATACCCGTGAAGCCGTTCATTTAATATCCAAACGTAATGGTCTATCTTCTTCGGCCGTTAAGTCCGGACAGTCGATCATTATTCCGAGCAAGATATTGCCCTAACCTTAATCTTACAACTTTTCCAGACCGGGATAACCCGGTCTTTTTTGTGCGTTCGCTTTTCTTGACAACCTATCCGGTGAAATGGCAAAGTAGAGGAGGTAATGAAAGGAGAGTGAAATCACGGTGGAAATGGATAAATTGATTAGCCGTATTAACGAATTATCCCGTAAAAACAAATCCGAAGGATTGACCGAAAGCGAACTGGAAGAACGCGAGGTTCTGCGTCGGCAATATCTAGCTATTTTCAAGCAAAATTTCCGTCAGGAGCTTGATCGTATAGAAATCGTCGATGAAAATACGAACGATAACGAACCTGGAATAAAGCATTAACGTTGACAACGAATCGCGGTCTACAAAGTACCCGATTTTTTGCATAAAGTTAACGAAGGTTCGCCGAACGTGTTAGGCGGACAGTCGAACATTAGGAGGAAACATATGTCCCGCTCGTGGGAACGAATGGTCGAGAAAAACTCTAAACAAATCAACAAGCGTCGCAGAAAAGAAGGCAAGAAGGGGATAAGCCCCAACGCGCCGCAAATCGACCGGTTTCGCGGTCGGAATTACATCGTTCCTTCCTTACTTCTCATGCTCATTATCCTTTACGTTACCTTGGCTCAACCTTGGTCCGATAGCTTCATGCAGGATCAGACGTTATTCTGGGTAACGATAGGTTGTTACGTCGTACTCGCCGTGTTCTATTATTTCCGACGACCATACCTGGCCGTCACTCGCGATACCCTTGAGACCCGCAAATTCACGGGCTATAAAACGCTGCGCCCGACAGAAATTCGTAAAATATCGATTCAACCGGGGTACGTGATCATAGAGACGATCAAAGGCGCAAGCTGGGTTTTCTCGCGGTTAATGCATCGTTATCCATTGGAGAGAATGAGCGAGAGACTTAAAACGTACTCGGAGCTTCATCATATCGATTGGGAAGTAAAGACAAAGTGAGGAGAAAGCGTCATGTCGGTTAAGGCGGTTTTGTTCGATTTGGACGATACTTTATTATGGGATGACCGTAGCGTGGCCGAAGCTTTCCGGGATACTTGCCGTATGGCAGCGGAAGCGGAGGGCGTGAACGAAGCGGAGCTGGAAGCTGCCGTTCGACGCGAAGCAAGAGCATTATACGAAACATACGAGACATATGGATTTACACAAATGATCGGGATTAATCCTTTCGAAGCGTTGTGGGGGAAATTCGAGCGCGGAGATCACCCGATGTTCCGCAAGTTGCAGCAATTAGCCCCGGAGTACCGGGTTAGCGCATGGACGAATGGTTTAGCCTCGCTTGGCATCGATAATCCCGAATTAGGCCGCCGATTGGCGGAGAGCTTTCCCGCTCAACGCCGTAACCTGAAGTACGTATACGAAGAAACATTCTCCGTATTGGACGAGCTTAAAGGATCGTATAAGCTACTGCTGTTAACGAACGGTTCCCCGGATCTGCAGCAGGAGAAATTGGACGGCATGCCTGACTTAATCCCGTATTTCGATTCCATCGTCATCTCCGGAAATTTCGGAGAAGGTAAACCATCCTCTAAGCTATTCGAGCACGCATTGGAGCAAATCGGAATTTCGGCGAACGAAGGTATTATGGTCGGGGACAAGCTTACGACAGACATACTCGGAGCGAACCGCATCGGTATGACCTCCGTCTGGATCAATCGCCATGGCGCTGTCCGGAACGACGAAATCATTCCAACTTACGAGATTCGATCATTGTCGGAGATCCCTTCGTTACTTCTGAAGCTATAATGCACTTATAGCAATCAATCTGTAAGCCCTCTATTGATAAGAGGGTTTTTTGTCGTTCGTTAATCCTCTCCGCAGGACCAGATTTTACAAATTAGATACAAGTGGTAATCAAATGGTTACATCGGACCATTAAAGTAAAGCAGCAGGGTTGTGAAAGCAACAGCCCGAAAATCGGCGAGTTTGAAAGGTGAGGAAATCGTTTTGGAGTCGTTCGAGAGATTATATAACGAATATTCAACCGATATTTACAAATACGTATATTATAAAACAGGGAATAAATGGGATGCGGAGGATGTGGTCAGCGACACGTTCCGCAAAGCTTTCGTGAATTTTCCCGGTCTGAGGAACGATCAGAACGTCAGATCATGGTTGATGACGATTGCGCGCAATACGTTGATCGATCATTTTCGCAGAAGGAAAAATTTCGTATCGTTGGAGGATGCGGGAGAGTTCTTGATGGTACCGGATTCGATCTTGATGCAATTAGAAAGAGAATTCGATAACGAACGCTTAAAGTTCGCTTTGAATCGTCTTCCCGAGGACGAGCGCGTGATCGTGAATCTCAAGTATTTACAAGGATTGAAGTATCGGGAGATTGGGGACATGATCGGCAAATCGGAAGAAACAGCTAAAATGAAGTCTTATCGCGCATTGAGGAAGCTGAGGAAATGGTTAGGCGGCTTGGATATCAATTCGGATAGAATCGCGTTAGCTAATTAACAAAGGAAAAAGCGTCCACCCGGGACGCTTTTTCGTTGAAATGATGATTAACGGTTCTATTACTTAACGAAGGACGGATCTTCGAACGGATCGGCGACCCAGCCTGCCGGCTCGATGAATAATCGAACGGCTACGATAGCTTTGTTATCCATCAAAGTGAAGAAGTGAGGTTGGCCTTCCGGAACGGATATAACGTCTCCAACCGTTAGCTCTACATCGAAGTAACCGGTCTCCTCGTCGCCCTTGATGATGAAGATTCCGCGACCGGCGGTGATGGCACGTACTTCATCTTCCGTATGCGTATGCACTTGTTCGAACTTCTTCAGAATTTCGGGCAGATTAGGCGTGTTCTCGGAAAGGGCGACGATATCCCAAACCTTGTACCCGCGGCGTCCGGCGATTTCGCGAATTTCTTCGTCGTAAGTAGCAAGAATCGCGCTCTTATCGTCGTCGGAGAGGGTGAATTTATTATGAAGATGCTCTGGAAGTTTGGAGGCGTCCCAGTGCTCGTACAAGACGTTTTGTTTGGTCAGAAACTCCAGCACTTGGTCCTCGTTTTCGATTCGTTCGTTCGTATTGCGTATCCGAATGTGCGCCATAGTTAATTCCTCTTTTCCCAATATGAATTTATGCCTTTTATTATAGTCCAATTGCTATTTGCTGTCGACTGTGTACCTTTTCGTCCCGATGGGATTCTGGTACTATAGAGTTTAATGACTTGACAGACAGGGGAAGAGACTATAATTATGACTTTAACGCAAACCAAACCGTCTCTGCAAGAGGCTTTAAACTCGCGAATCCTTATTCTGGACGGAGCCATGGGAACGATGATCCAACAGGCGAACCTGACGGCGGACGATTTCGGCAGCGACGATATGGACGGTTGCAACGAAATCCTCGTTTTGACGCGTCCGGACGTCATTTCCGGCATACACGAGGCTTATCTTGCTGCCGGTTCGGATATTATCGAAACGAATACCTTCGGCGCGACCGCGATCGTATTGGCGGAATACGATATCCCTGAGAAAGCCAGGGAGATCAATCTAGCGGCAGCCAAGCTGGCAAGAGAGGCTTGCGACAAGTACTCTACTCCCGATAAGCCGAGATTCGTGGCCGGCGCGTTAGGTCCGACGACGAAGACGTTATCGGTTACGGGCGGAGTTACCTTCGATCAGCTCGTTCAGGATTACGAGGAACAGGTGCTTGCACTGATGGATGGGAACGTCGACTGCATCCTGATCGAGACATGCCAGGACACGCTGAACGTGAAGGCGGCGAGCATCGGAGTTCGTCATGCTTTCAATAAGAAAGGCTATGAGCTACCGATCATGATCAGCGGAACGATCGAACCGATGGGAACGACGCTCGCGGGTCAAAGCATCGAATCCTTCTACATCTCGTTGGAGCATCTTAAGCCGATTTCCATGGGACTCAACTGCGCGACCGGTCCCGAATTCATGCGCGATCATATCCGTACTTTATCCGGCTTAGCCGATGCGGCCGTCAGCTGTTATCCGAACGCGGGGTTGCCGGATGAGAACGGTCATTATCATGAATCTCCCGAATCATTAGCTAAGAAGCTGAAGGGATTCGCCGAGCAAGGTTGGATCAATATTGCCGGAGGCTGTTGCGGAACGACTCCGGCTCATATCGCGGCCATGGCGGATGTCATGAAAGACATCGCTCCTCGCCGAATCGCGGGAGAGCATCCTCCGGCGGTTTCCGGCATCGAAACGGTGTACATCGAGGAAGACAACCGTCCGATCATGATCGGGGAACGAACGAACATCTCGGGTTCCCGCAAGTTTAAGCGACTGATCCAGGAAGGCAAGTTCGACGAAGCTTCCGATATCGCCCGCGCGCAAGTTAAAGGCGGAGCCCACGTCATCGATATTAACCTTCAGGATACCGATATCGACGAGGCTTACGCGGTCAACCAATTCCTTCCCATGGTCACGAAGAAAATCAAAGTGCCGCTCATGCTGGATTCGACTTACGATCATATCATCGAGCTTGGCCTGAAATACTCGCAAGGCAAGGCGATTATTAACTCCATTAACCTAGAAGACGGAGAATCGAAATTCGAACAAATTCTTCCCCTCATTCATCAATACGGAGCCGCCGTCGTATGCATTCTGATCGACGAACGCGGGCAAGCCGTGACCCGGCAGGCGAAGATGGAAGTCGCGTCAAGGTCCTACGAGCTATTAACTGAGAAGTACGGGATGAATCCCGAAGACATCATTTTCGATCCGAATATGTTCCCGGTCGGTTCCGGAGATCCGCAATATATCGGTTCCGCCGTCGAGACGATCGAGGGCATTCGTATGATCAAGGAGAAGTACCCCAAAGCGAAGACGATACTCGGTCTTAGTAACATATCGTTCGGATTGCCCGACGCCGGGCGCGAGGTGCTGAATTCCGTGTACCTCTATCATTGCACGAAGGCAGGGCTGGATTACGCCATCGTGAACACGGAGAAGCTGGAGAGATACGCCTCCATTCCGGAAGAGGAACGCTTGCTTGCGGAACGGCTTATTTACGATACGAACGACGAGACTCTGGCCGAGTTCGTAGCCGCGTTCCGCGACAAGAAGCTGCAGAAGAAAGAGAAGTTAACGAACCAAACTCTCGAGGAGCGGCTTTCCGGATACGTAGTCGAGGGCAGCAAGGACGGTCTGATCGCCGATCTCGACGAGGCGCTGGGCAAGTACGCCCCGCTTGATATCATCAACGGCCCGCTGATGAAAGGGATGGAAGAGGTCGGGCGTTTGTTCAACAACAACGAACTCATCGTCGCGGAAGTTCTTCAGAGCGCGGAGGTCATGAAAGCCTCGGTCGCACAGCTCGAGCCTCACATGCTGAAGAACGAATCGGCGGTCAAAGGGAAAATTCTGCTCGCCACCGTCAAAGGCGACGTCCATGATATCGGCAAAAACCTCGTGGAGATCATTCTGTCCAACAACGGGTACAAAATCATAAATCTCGGCATTAAAGTACCGCCGGACCAAATCATAGAGGCTGCCCGCAGGGAGAGCCCCGACGCGATCGGATTGTCGGGCTTGCTCGTTAAATCCGCGCAGCAGATGGTCATCACGGCCCAGGATTTACGGTCCGCTGGAATCGATGCGCCCATACTCGTAGGAGGCGCCGCGCTTACGCGTAAATTCACCAAAAACAGAATAGCTCCGGAATACGACGGGATCGTGCTATATGCCAAGGACGCGATGGACGGCCTTGATATCGCCAATAAATTGAACGATCCCGGTCATCGCGCCCGGATCATCGAGGAACATTGGGCGGCGCAAGCCGCGCTGGCGGAAGAAGAGGCGAAACCGAAGCAAGAGCTTCCCGAGCTGACGAGGGCAAGACGCTCGAACATTTCCGCCGATGCGCCGATCTTTACTCCGCCGGATTACGATCGCCACGTATTGCGCGATTATCCGATGTCCCATGTCCTTCCATATGTGAACCTGCAAATGCTTCTAGGACATCACTTGGGCTTGAAGGGGAACGTCGAAGAGCTTCTTGCCGCGGGAGACGAGAGAACCGTAAACCTGAAGGAAACGGTCGACGATATCATGAAGCAGTCGCAGTCTCAAGGCTGGTTGAACCCGCAAGCGATGTATAGGTACTTCCCGGCGCAATCGGAAGGCAACGATATTATCATCTACGATCCGGCGGACATGACCAAGGTGTTGAAACGGTTCACGTTCCCTCGCCAGCAAGTCGAGCCGTTCCTCTGCCTTGCGGATTTTCTAAAATCCGTGGAGAGCGGAATTATGGACAGCGTCGGATTCCTAGTCGTAACGGCCGGACAAGGGGCCAGGGAGCAAGGAGAAAAGTGGAAGGAAAGCGGAGATTATCTTCGCTCCCATGCTCTGCTTGCGACGGCTCTTGAAGTCGCGGAAGGACTCGCGGAGCGCGTGCATCAGATCATGAGGGACAGCTGGGGATTCCCTGATCCGGCCGATATGACGATGAAGAAGAGATTCGGAGCTCGTTACCAGGGCATCCGCGTGTCGTTCGGATATCCCGCTTGTCCGGACTTAGAAGACCAAGGCCCGTTATTCGAATTGATGAAGCCCGAGGATATCGGTATTCATCTAACGGAAGGATTCATGATGGAGCCGGAAGCCTCCGTGTCCGCCATGGTGTTCGCGCACCCGGAAGCGCAATACTTCAACGTGGAGAAAGTATAAGAAACGAACACCGATCCCCGAATGAACCGAGCTTAACGGCTCGGTCGCTCGGGGATTGTTTTACGTTCGGATAATTCCGCCTTAACAGTGTACCGTTATTCTGAGGATAGAACGGATAACTGGAGGGGGAATAGGACATGGATACGGGTTCCCATTTACTGTTCGGGGTAACGTTGGCGGGATTGGCGTACTTTAATCCGGCGGTCGGCTCCGATCCGCATCTGGCGGCCGCGGTTATGACGGTCGCGCTGGTCGGTTCTCATGCGCCGGACTTGGATTCGGTCGTAAGATTCAAAAGCAATGATGCTTATCTGAAGCACCATCGAGGCTTAAGCCATTCGATCCCCGCGTGGTTTCTCTGGTCGGGAGCGATCGGAACGTTAGCGTCTTGGGGTTGGGGAGCTTGGGAGCATCTGTTATTGTTATGTATCATTGCTTTCTCCGCCGTCGCCGCCCACGTCGTTTTCGATCTTTCGAATGGCTACGGCGTTCAATGTTTATTGCCTTTTCGCAAACAATGGCTTCATCTGGACGCTGTATGTCTGACGGATCCGTTTTTGTTGCTCTTGCATACCTCTACCGCGATCGGTTCGTTAATCGGCATTTGGCCTGCACCTCAATGGGCGTGCGCTTTCGCTTGGGGGATTACGTTTGTATATATGTTATGGAGAGTCGTCCATCACGAAATGGTGGTCCGCAGGGTGAAGCGAAAATATCGGAGGTGGCGGGCGGTCCATGTGCTTCCGGGCTTATGGTGGTTCCGATGGCAGTATGTTGTTCAAACTGATAACGGATACGAGATGGGCGTCATCGAGGGCAGAAGATGGCTGCCTTCCATGCTTCTTCCTAATAGAGCAACTCATGACTGCATAGATGCAACGAAACAGGTGTCCGCGGTAAAAACCTTGCACGGCTTCGCGAAGCAAGAGTATGCGAGCTGGGCCGCGCAGCCCGACGGAGGGTACTTGGTGATTTGGACGGATCTTCGGTTTTGGCGGGATAGAGATTGGCCGTACAGGGCCGAGGTAAGATTGGACGATCGTTACAACGTGTTGACCGAGCGTATCGGCTGGTACAAGAAAGCCTGGGAAGCTCCTTATGTATGAACAGTTCGATTGTTTCAAATAAACCGTTCACCAGTCGGCTCCTTGGCAAGCCGGCATCTGGTGGACGGTTTTTTCGTTCTTCTTAGCCAATTTAGGAAATAAAATAGTTTCCCGGGAAAGCGCAGGAGCCGACACGAATTGTCGCAATTGGCTCTAATGATGCGAACGAAGGGGATTACGCGGAGTCGCGGTGAAGCCATTTGTCGAAAAACGGTCTGAACCGCCCGTTGCCGTGCGAACATGTATTCTGTACAATGATAGTATAACGAATTTAGGAGAATGCCGATGAACCCGTTGACGCAAAAAGCGGAGTCGGTAGAGGAGTGGCTGACGCTGCTGCGAAGCCGACCGGAGCTGATGGAGAACGTAACGTTCTGGCACACCGAACCTGCGCGTCCTCCGCGTGCCGTCCAGCTCCCGGATAACATACACCCTAAGCTTAAGCACGCGTTGAAGCAGAAAGGCATCACGAATCTATATACGCATCAAGCGGCTTCTTATCATGCCGTTACGGAAGGGCGCCATGTCGTTACCGTCACTCCCACCGCTTCGGGCAAGACGTTATGCTATAACCTTCCCGTCATTCAGAAGCTGCTGGAGGACGATAGCGCGCGAGCTCTCTATTTGTTCCCGACCAAAGCGTTGGCTCAGGATCAGGTGGCGGAGCTTCAAGAGCTGGCTAACTTGATGGAAGCCGATATCAAGACGCACACGTACGACGGGGATACGCCGCCGAACGTTCGTCAAGCGATCCGCAACGCAGGGCATATCGTAGTAACGAACCCGGATATGCTGCATTCCGCGATATTGCCCCATCACACGAAATGGGTTAAGCTATTCGAAAATATCAAGTACATAATCATAGACGAATTGCATGCTTACCGTGGCGTGTTCGGCAGCCATGTCGCGAACGTGATCCGCAGGCTGAAGCGCATCTGTCGTTTCTATGGCAGCGATCCGCAGTTTCTGTGCGCTTCGGCGACGATTCGCAATCCGCGGGAGCACGCGGAACGCCTGATCGAAGAGACGGTCGCGCTCGTCGACGACAACGGCGCGCCAGCCGGTGAGAAGCATATGGTCTTCTATAATCCGCCGGTCGTCAACAAGCAACTAGGCATTCGCAGGAGCAGCGTGCTCGAATCCCAGAAGCTTGCCGCGTTGTTGCTCAAGAGCGGCATCCAGACGATCGTATTCGCGCGAAGCCGAGTCCGGGTCGAAATATTGCTAACTTATTTGCAGGAAAACATCAAGCACGAGCTTGGCGCGAAATCCATTCGCGGATATCGAGGCGGATACTTGCCCAAGCTTCGTAGAGAGATCGAACGCGGATTGCGCAGCGGAGAGATTCGTGGCGTCGTCAGCACGAACGCGTTGGAGCTCGGTATCGATATCGGCCAATTGCAAGCCTGCGTGTTGAACGGATATCCGGGAACGATCGCCAGCACCTGGCAGCAATCCGGTCGAGCCGGCCGCAGGCAGGGAAGCTCGGTCACGTTTCTCGTGGCGAGCAGCAATCCTCTCGATCAATATTTAATACAGAATCCGGACTATTTCTTGGGCCGTCCTCCCGAGGAAGCCCGCATTCATCCCGATAACCTGCTAATCCTGCTGGATCATCTGAAATGCGCGGCTTACGAGCTGCCGTTCGAAGAGGGAGATACGTTCGGCGGGGAGAAGCTTACGGATTTGCTCGAATTCCTGGCCGAGGAGAAGGTGCTTCACCGGGTCGGAAACCGCTGGTACTGGATGGAGCAGGCCTTCCCCGCGCACAACATCTCGTTGCGTTCTGCCGCGCAGGAGAACTTCGTCATTATCGACCGGACCGAGGGACATCGCGTGTTAGGGGAAGTCGATCGGTTCAGCGCGCCGACGCTCATACACGAAGAGGCGATATACCTGCACGAAGGGGTACAATATCAAGTGGAGAAGCTGGATTATCCGGAGAAAAAAGCATTCGTAAGGGAAGTGAACGTGGATTATTTCACGGACGCGAGTCTTGCGGTGGAGCTGAAGGTGCTGCATGTCGATCTCGAATCGTCTTCCGGCCCGCTCGAACGCCAATACGGCGAAGTGACGGTTATGGCGAAGCCGACTATTTTCAAGAAAATACGGTTGAGGACGCACGAGAACATAGGTTCCGGTCCGATTCATCTTCCGGAAGAAATTCTTCATACGAGCGGGTACTGGTTCTCGTTCTCGGAGGAAGAATCGGCCAAACGAAGCGCGAACGACATGCAGATGGCCTTGCTAGGCTTGGCTAACGTTCTCATCCACCTTGCGCCGCTGCATCTGATGTGCGATCCGCTGGACATTCGAGTCGTGCCTCAAGTGAAAGCCCTCCATACCAAACGGCCGACGATTTATTTTTACGACCGTTACCCGGGCGGAATCGGACTTAGCCAACGCCTGTACGAGAAGCACGACGAGCTGCTGGAGGAAGCGGGAAGGCTCATACTGGGCTGCGGCTGCTTAAGCGGTTGCCCGGCCTGCGTCGGACCGATAGAAGAAGTCGGCCTGCTAGGCAAGGATTTGGCGCTTTCCTTGCTCCGGGGGACGAGGACGAGCTCATGAGCGGGCTAAGAGAAAGGCTTGGTCGCCTTCGGCAGGAAACTTCCGAAGCCGTGATTGCGGATCTATCGGTAAATTCTCTGCCTGCCGCGTCTGTTGCGGAAACCGCAATCCCGGCAGAGAGGGAACGGGATTCCTCGATCGAACAAGAGTCGCGGTTACCTTCCGGCTTTCGCCAAATCGGGGTGGAACGGATGAGCAACGAGTCGGGACAGTTTCTGCTGCGACGGATCGAATATGACTTGCCTTATCGTCATGGACATTACGATCTAGAGGAATTGATTGCGTGCGCGAGCCATCTTCATCCCGTTGCCATGAGACAGAACCGGGAGAGCGAAGCCATCGATCCTTACCGGCTGCTCTTCCTGGATACGGAAACGACCGGACTCGGAGTCGGCACGGGTAACGTCCCGTTCATGATCGGATTCGGCTATTATTCAGGCAATCGATTCATCGTCGAGCAGACGCTCATTCGCCATCCCGGCGAGGAAAGGGCGATGCTGACCTACTTGCTCGGCCACATGAAGGATAAGAGCCATCTGGTCACTTATAACGGACGAACGTTCGATTGGCCCGTGCTCGTTAACCGGTTCATCCTGAACGGCTGGCGCAGAAGCGGACCGGAGCCCGGACATCTCGATTTCCTACATCCGGCAAGGGCGCTCTGGCGCAATACGTTGCCTTCCTGCCGTCTGAGCATGATCGAAGAAGCAAGGCTGGGTATCCATAGAGAACACGACGTACCGGGATCGCTTGCTCCCTCGTTGTATTTCCAATACTTAAGCGATGGGAATCCCGTTCATTTGCATGGCGTATATGCCCATAACGAAAAAGATATTCTTACTCTGGCTTCGCTTTCCGTCCATTTCGGATTATTGTTAAGCGGGAATGTACAACCTGACGACATCGAGGCAACAGAAGGCGAAGAGTTGTTCCGGACCGCATGCTGGCTTGAGCAACATGGCCTAACTGAGGCATCCGAACGAATGTTCTCCTTGTTGCCCGATATGAAGGGTATCGATGATGGCGGCTGGGGATTAGCGCTGGCCGCGAGGTATAAAAGAGCGGGACGGCATGAACTGGCTTTGCCGATCTGGAGAAAATCCGCGGCGAAGGCGGAAGCATCCGCATTGCCCAAGCTCGAGGCGCATATCGAACTGGCGATGTATTACGAGCATCGGGAAAAACAGCTACCTACGGCGTTATCCTATGCGGAAAAAGCTCTGGAATTAACGCAACGAAGATCCCGGTTAATCAGCAGCGCCGCTAAACGTAAGGAAGAGAAGGACGGATTGCAGCATAGAGTGGCGAGGCTACGGGAGAAAGTTTCGCGAGAAAGGAAGTAAGCGCATCTTGAAAGCCATTCTGAATCATCTTAAAGATTATCCGGCGCCGGATGCCGTACTGTTCGATCTCGACGGTACGTTGTATCGCGGAAACGAACCCGTTCCCGGGGCGGACCGCTTAATCGCCGGATTGCAGGCAAGGGGATTGCCTTGTTTATTCGTAACCAACAATTCGACGAGAACGCCGAAAGAGGTCGCTGAGCATCTGCATATCATGGGAATCTCAGCCGAAGTCCAATCGATCGTCACCTCCGCTTTGGCAACCGCCTATTATGTACAGTTGGAGCATCCCGGAGCCGATACTTACGTTATTGGAGAAAGAGGATTACGCGAAGCGCTCGCGAACGCGGGACTTCACCTGTTGGGCGACGAGGAGCAGGATCGGAACGCGACGATCGTCGTGCAAGGACTGGATCGCGAATTGACCTACAGCCGTCTGAAGACCGCGGTGAAGCACTTGCTTAACGGAGCCGCATTCGTTCAAACGAATCCAGACAGGCTGTTGCCGGTAGACGGAGGTTTCCTCCCCGGTGCCGGAAGCATCGGGGCTTCCCTGCAAGCGGCAACCGGAATCGAGCCGATTATCGTAGGCAAGCCGTCTCGCATTCTCATGGATTATTCGCTAAGATTAGCGGGCACCGCGCCGAGCAAGACCTGGGTCGTCGGCGACAATCCTTATACCGATCTGGCAGCCGGCCGCACTGCAGGCTGTCCTTCGATTCTCGTGCTCACCGGATTATGCTCGATGGATAACTGGCAGGATCATTGCTCGGCCGCTGGAGTGACTCCGGACGCGGTGTTCGATGGACCGGAACAATTGGAAGAATACCTTAACGGGCAACTAAGCGATAATCAGCAGAAGGGAAGATTGTAAATGCCGGAATTACCGGAAATGGAGCATTACCGTTCACAATTATCTCCGCGGTTATGCGGACAAAGGATCACGGGAGTTACCGTCAACCGTGCCGCCACGATTAACGAGCCTGTCGATGTCTTTACTTCGGCTCTCGTCGGCAAAAGCATCCTGTTCGTGGAGCGCAAGGGCAAGCATCTGTTGTTCCACCTTGACGACGGTCACCGGCTTCATCTACATCTCATGCTCGGCGGTTGGCTGGCTTACGGGGAAGAGGGTCCGAAGAAAGACAGCCACTTCCAAGTCATTCTTACTTTCGGAGACGGCAACTCGCTGTATTTCGGCGGACTGCGCTTAGGGTACCTTCATCGCATGACGGCCAAAGCCGCCATCGAGGAGCTCAAGGAATTAGGGCCGGATCCCTTCGATTCGAGACTAACGTTGGAAGCGTTCCGTAAAAGGTTGGCGGGCAAGAGAGGCAAACTGAAAACGACGCTTACCAATCAACGGTTTTTAGCGGGAATCGGCAACTGTTACAGCGACGAAATTTGCTTCGATGCCCAGGTCCATCCTGCCGTTGCTGTCAATTCTTTGGATGAGTCCACGGTCGAGCGTATTTATCATTCGATTCGCAAGGTGCTGACTACGGCTAAGGATGCGGGCGGATACATGGAGCATCCGCTTACCCCGGACGATACGTTAACCGGCGGATACAACAACCAATGTCTCGTCTACGATCGCAAAGGCGAACCATGCAACGTATGCGGAACGGAAATCAAGTTCGAGACGTTAACGGGACGCAAAATGTTCTATTGCCCGCATTGCCAGCAAGGCGCCTAATGCTAAGGATAGGCAGCCATGTCAGCACGAGGAACGGCTACCGCAAGGCGGCGGAGTATGCGGTTTCGCTCGGGGGCAATGCTTTTCAATACTTTCCGAAAAACCCGCGAACGCTGGCAATTAAAGCTTTCGACGCCAGCGACGCAGCCCAATGCGCGATTTGGTGCAAGGAACGCGACGTCGTTTCGATCGGCCACGGTCCTTACCCGGTCAATCCCGCGTCCGACGGAGATGCCGCCCGCCGCATGGCCGCGTGCACGCTAAACGATCTGCAAATAGCCGAAGCCTGCGGATCCATCGGGGTCGTCGTGCATTTTGGCCATTCCAAGGGGATTGATCCGTTACAGGGATACCGAAATGTAATACAATGGGTAAATAGCGTGACCTCCTTATGGGAAGGAAAGGCGTTAATCCTTCTCGAGAACCAAGCTGGAGATCATGGTCAGATGGGGACGACGCCCGAGGAATTGACGCAAATTCGCTCGCTTGTCGATTCTCCCGGCAAAATCGGATTTTGTCTGGATACCTGCCACTTGTTCGCGAGCGGGGAATGGCGTCATGGACAATGGTCTTCCTTCGCGACTCGGGCAAATGCTCTAGGCTTCTGGAACAACGTGAAGGCCGTTCATTTGAACGATTCGCGCTATCCGTCGGGTTCCCTTAAAGATCGCCACGCGCCGATCGCGGAAGGTCGAATCGGACAAGACGAACTTATGGCATTCATGAGCGCTCCGGAGCTTAAGGACATTCCTTTTTTCCTGGAAACGCCCGCGGGAGAAGACGGCACGCATCGGGAACAAATAGAGCTAGTTAAACGATTGTACGAGTCGGGGGGAGGCGCGTAAAGGTGATTAACTTGTATTTAGACGATGTAAGGCCTTGTCCGAGAGGATTTGTCGTCGCTCGATCGGCGGAGGAATGCTTGCTGATCCTTTCCGCGAGCGAAGTGGATATTCTATCGTTGGATTACGAGCTTGGATACGGCGAACCGAACGGCATGGCGGTCGTGCAAGGCATTATCGTCAGCGGTAAATATCCGAGGCAAATCTTCGTTCACTCTTCGAGCTTGTTGGGGAGAGCGCAGATGGTTAAAGAATTAAGGGCGGCAAACCCTTCGGGGGTCGCGATCCATGACGGACCGATGCCGGCTGCCGTTCTAGAAGCATCCGCTACTGGAGAAAACGGGAATGCGTGAGTTGGAAACGAACGATTGGAAACGGGAATGGACGTTTACGCCGGCGCCCTTCGCGCTTTTCGTACATACTCCGCTTTGCGGAACGTGCCTTGCCGCCAGGCGCATGCTGGAGGTCGCAACGGAACTAGTTCCCGAGGTTGCGATCATGTCGGCGAATATTAACGTGATGCCGGATTTGGCGCAGAAATTCCAAATCGAGAGCGTGCCGTGTCTTCTGATCAAACGCAAGAACGGATCATGGACGAAACATTACCGTTTCCCGTCCGTTACGGACGTGGTGGAACGATTGAGAAGCGAGAGGGATACGCAATGATTCATTTGCATAATTTGACTTTTCGCCGGGGCGACCGGCAAATTCTTCGAGGCGTGGATCTAACCATTAACCCGGGCGAGCATTGGACGCTACTCGGACGTAACGGTTGCGGAAAATCTACGGTGCTTGAAATGATAACGGGCTATTTATTCCCGACATCCGGTAAGATCGACGTGTTAGGCAATCGTTTCGGACAAGTTGACGTAAGGGAAATCCGCAAGAGAATCGGATATATCAGTCCGGCGCTTATCGAGAAAATGACGCTGCGAGATCCCGTATGGGAGATCGTGGCTAGCGGAGCGTTCGCTTATCTGCGGTTTTACGAAGAAATCGCGGAGGAAGTTCGGGAACGCGCGTACATAGAGTTGGAACGGGTCGGCTTGAAGTCGTTGGCGGAGCAGCCGTTCGGCACCTTATCGCAAGGCGAACGCAAGAAAGCTCTGTTGGCCCGCACGATGATGGCTTCTCCGGAACTGCTGATCCTGGACGAGCCTTGCGCGGGATTGGACTTATATGAACGGGAGAAATTTCTGAGCGCTTTATCGGAATTAACCTCCGACAAAATGTCCATGCTGTACGTAACGCATCATATCGAAGAAATCGTTCCTCTATTCACTCACGTCGCGCTTATGTCGGACGGACAGTTAGTAGCATCCGGCCCGAAACGCGATGTCTTGACTCCCGATAAATTGCAGGCGGCATACGACCTGCCCCTCGAAATCAGGTGGAGGGATGACCGGCCGTGGATAGAGGTCGGGAAGGTGGAGCAACGATGACGATTTACGTCGGGACGGCGAATCCGGGTTTCGCGCCATACGCGATGGAGGAGCTGCGCAGACGCATTCAGGGAACCAAAGTATCCGGACTCGCGCCTGGAGAAACCTTCTCGTTCACGAGCGGCGATTACGATCCTGAGCCGCTGCTAACGGATCTACGCCGTAACGAACCGATATTCCTAAGACATCTATTTCCCGTCGAAGCGGAGTACGAAGTAACGGGGAACCCGGATAATACCGCCGACGCTCTGAAAGCATATGCTTTGACTTTGGAAGACCGGATTAAAGGCAGCAAAATAGCCATACAAGTGCGCAAGGAACACAATAGCCCGTTTCCGTTTTCCTCCGCGGAGGGAAGGGACGTTATCGTTCCCATCATCGAGCAACTCGGCGGGGAATCCGTCGCTCGAGAAGCCGATTGGATCATTTCCGTCTACGCGACGAAGAAGAAGCTGTTCGTGGGCTGTTCGTTACCCCGAGATAACTTGTCCGATTGGCCGGGCGGAGCGGTGAGGTTTCGCAAGGACGAGGAAGTAATCTCGAGGGCGGCGTTTAAGTTGCTGGAAGCGGAGAGGGCGTTTAACTTGCCTTTGGATCGATTCTCGAACGCGTTGGATTTAGGGGCGGCTCCGGGCGGGTGGACTTCCGTCCTTCTGGATCGCGGCATGAAGGTAACCGCCGTCGATCCCGCGGAGATGGACCCTTCGTTGGAGTATCATCCTAAGCTGCGGCACATCAGGAGCAATGCCGCCGATGTTTCCTTCGCTCCGGGTTCGTTCGATTTGTTGGTGTGCGACATGAGCTGGGATCCCCATCATACGCGCCGCATCGTCTCCGAGCTCGCCCCCGCCTTATCTGCGGGAGCTTCCGGAATCATTACGCTGAAGCTGATGTACAAGAAACCGCTTCAAAGCATTAACGATCTCATGGAGGACTATAGCCATGAGTTCGACGTTCGCAAAGTGAAACAGTTGTTTCACAACCGCGAAGAAGTTACAATGTGGGTGAAGAGAAAATAAGACCGAACGTATCGGGAAAGCATCCCGCATCCGGACGAAACCTTGCTCAAGCCGGTTTCGTTCCGCGTGCGGGATTTTTGCGTTTTTCTAAGCGGAGAAAGGTGGATAAGTCCATTGAAGAATGAAAGACTCTCGGGCTTGGATCTCGAACAAGGGCAAATGTTCGGAGATCGATATCGAATCGTTATGCCGATCGGTAAAGGAGGTATGGGTCGGGTTTACTTAGCGGAAGACGTTCGCTTAGGAGGGAAACTGCGAGCGCTTAAGCTGACTCGTCCTCTTCCCGACGAGCGGAGAACCTTCTTGCTGGAAGCTGAATTAATGAGCGAACTGGATCACACCGGCCTACCCGACATAGTGGATTATTTTCCGCCTGACCAAGACGGCGTCGCTTGCATCGTCATGGACTATGTCGCCGGGGATACGCTTGCGGAGAGATTCGAACGTTTCGGATTAAGGCTGACTTTTCCTTTCGTTCTGGGTATCCTGACCGATTTATGCGAAGTGCTCGTTTATTTGCATTCTCGTAAGCCTTCAATCGTGTTTCGCGACCTTAAGCCTTCCAACGTGCTGCTGGATCGGCGAAATCGGGCGATCCTCGTCGATTTCGGGATTGCCAGGCGGTATCGGGAGGAGAAGCTGAGCGATACGCTTCAGCTCGGTACTCCGGGTTTCGCCGCGCCGGAACAGCTGAGAGGAGAGCAATCCGATTGTCGGACGGATCTATACGGGCTAGGCGCTTTAGCCTATCATCTCTTGACCGGCGGTAAGTTTGCCATTAGGCACAGAGGAGACTATAAGCGCTCCATTCAAGAGGATGTGCCCGCGGAATTCATTCGGGTGCTGGAAAGGATATTGGATAGCGATCCTGATAGGCGTCCGCAAACGGCAATCGAGCTGTTAACGGAGCTAAAGATCATTCAACGCGGCAACGTTCCACTTTCGGAAGAGCATATTCGCGGCGACTTTCGAACTGACATGGAGCCGGTCATTATCGTGGCTATCGCCTCCGCTTATCCGGGAGCCGGAGCTACCTTCGCTTCTATGGCATTGTCCGATACGTTGGCGCGAATGAAAGTCGCTCATGCTTTGGTCGAATGCCCTGGCGGGTATGGGGAGCTTTACGCTCTGCTTAACGGAGCCGTAAGAATGCCCAAGTGGGCAATCTACTCGCAAGCCGGGGTCGAGCAAGCGGCCGTTCCTGCCTGGCGGCAAGGAAGCGTAGCTTATTATCCTTTAAGTCCGAACGATGAAGGAATTCATAACCCGGACAACGATTATACGAATTGGTTAAAAAGACTTGGAGTTCCGATCGTACTGTTGGATGTTTCCAGCCGGTGGGAACGCTCGGGGATCAAGGAGTGGCTTATGAGATCGGCGGATCATATCGGACTCGTGGCCGATTGCTTCCCCGCGAAATGGTCTCATCGCCGACAATTGTCCTGCGTTGAATTGGCGGAAGAGGCGAGTAAGCATCGTATTAATTGTGCCTGGCTCGCGAATCGGGACCAGCCCTTTGCCGATAGAAAAAACTGGCTTTCCTTATTCCCTAATAAACCGGAGGTGTCCATTCCGGATATAGGAAGTCCCGCTATGATCAATGCATTGTGGAGAGGAGAAGGCTTGCCGAAGGACAAGACGACTTCGGTTGCATTCGACGGTGCGTTTCGAAAATGGATTGCAAAGGTTACGGGCATAAGATAATTAACCTCTCAGCCTTTTTGGCGCGGCAGCTTGCCGATTTTCCACGACTTTGACAGTCGTGGTACAATAGCTAAGGGAGATTGGTTTTGTTTTTTTTATTCTTTTAGCTAGTCGCGGGCATAATGCCTATTGATTTTACGTGAGGTGAATGAAATGAACAATGAAAATATATTGATCATCGAAGACGAGGATGCCATCGCTAGGATCCTGCAATTGGAATTAGAGCACGAAGGCTACGGCGTCGGCAGGGCAGCCGATGGTCGCAAGGGGCTCGAGATGGCTACTTCCGGGGAGTGGGATTTGGTGCTGCTCGACGTGATGCTTCCCGAGCTTAACGGAATCGAGGTTCTTCGCCGTTTAAGGCAGAACGACGGAGCCGTCCCCGTCATTTTAATCACCGCACGGGATACCGTTCCGGACAAAGTAAGCGGCTTTGAGCACGGCGCGAACGATTACATTACGAAGCCTTTCGCGATGGAAGAGCTGCTTGCGAGAGTGCGAAACCTGCTTCGGATATTCAAAGCTTCACGCGAGGGAGAAACCGAGGACGTCATCCGGATCGGGGATCTATCCATCGAGCTGCTTACGCGCAAAGTGTACAGGAAGGATCATTCCATCGATCTGACTCCGAGAGAGTTCGAATTGCTGCTGTATTTAGCTAAGCACAAGAACGGCGAGAAAACGCGCGACGAGATCTTATCCGACGTATGGGGATATGAATATATCGGCGATACGAACGTTGTCGACGTGTACATCCGATATTTACGGCAGAAAATGGACAAGGGTTACCGCCATAAGCTACTGCATACCGTACGCGGTGTCGGATATATGCTGAAGGAGCCTGATGCATGACCTTAAGATCCAGGTTTACGTTATTCACGGTTTTCTGGCTTATTTTCATCTTGATTCTCTATAACATTTTCGTTTATTTCTTCGTCATTCGGGTTACGACCCGCGGAGAACTTCAATTGCTGAGTAATAAAGCTAATCTGGTCATCGAGAGCTTGCGTAAGCAAGGGTTGCGCGGGTTCGAAGATCCAAAGCTGCTAAGCGAGATGTATAACTATAACGAAATGATGAGAATCGTCACCGGAGACGTCCGCGTTGTGAACGAGGTCGGAACGGACCCTGAGCTTCTGTCCATCCCTCCGCAGATGCAAGTTTACAATCAGACAGAAACGAGGCAGATCAACGGTCAGAGGGTGCTCTACTTATCCGTTCCGTTCTTCGACCAAGGACATCTGATCGGAACGGTCGAGGCCGCGCGCCGATTAACCGTACTCGACAGCTACTTGCAAATCTTGCTTGGTGCCTTAAGCGTAACGAGTATCGGCGCAATCGTATTCGCTATATTCGGGACTTATTGGTTCACTTCGCGATTGACAGGTCCTATCGGTCAGATGGTGCAAACGATGAGGGAGATCGATCGAAGCGGCAAGCTATACCGCGTGAAGCTGAACGGACGGGAAGAGTCGGTCGAGCTTCAGCAAATGGTTCGCGCGTTCAATCAGATGATCGATAGGCTTGATCGGACGATCGAGCACCAGAAGCATTTCGTGGCCGACGCCTCCCATGAATTAAAAACCCCGCTAACGGTTATATCGAGCTATGCGGACATGCTGAAGCGTTGGGGAAGAGACAACGCGGAAGTCAGAGACGAAGCCATCGAGGCGATCTCCAAGGAAACCGAGAGACTGCAAAACCTTATCCGATCGATGCTAACGCTTGCGGAAGCCGAGCAGGACAATTGGCTGAATGTATCTCGCTTCGACGTAACGAGCGTCGTACGGGAGCTTTCGGAGGTACTGGGGAAAACCTTCGAGCGCGAGATTCGGGTCCATTCCGATCATCACTCGGTTAACATGAAGGGCGATAAGGATAAGATCCGTCAATTGCTGCTTATTCTGATAGATAATGCGATCAAGTACAGCAAGGAGCCGATTGACGTCCGAATTCGCAATCAGAAGAGCGGAATCAAGCTCGAGGTGACCGATTACGGAATCGGGGTTCCCGATAGCGAAATCCCCTATATGTTCGATAGGTTCTATCGCGTGGACGAAGCGCGCCACCGCAAGACGGGCGGCAGCGGGTTAGGCTTGTCGATAGCCAAAAAAATAATCGATATCCATGAAGGCAACGTGGAAGTGTACAGTAAGCCAGGCAACGGTACGACGATATCGATCATGTTGCCACGCAAGATTTGATCGGATTGCAATCGAGGCGCGATCGAAAAAACCGGCCATTTCTGAGTTTCAGAAATGGCCGGTTTTGCTTGCGACTGAAACATTTTCAGTCCCGATTGAAAAACGATTATTCGTGCAACCTTGTTGGAACTGGATGCGTCATTATAGTTAACAATCGACGACTACAATACGCGTCGCGCCGTTACGTAATGCGACTTCCAATAGCTCGTGTTCATTGAAGAGTAAGTAACGCCGGTATCGCCGTACGTATGAAGCATTTTGTTATTTCCCACATAGACGCCGACATGACCGATTTTACTGCCGGTCCTCGCGACCTTGAAGAACACGAGATCGCCTTTCTTAAGGTTTGCTTTAGCGACCTTGACTCCTTTGGTTGCTTGCGAGCTGGATACGCGAGGTAGCTTGATGCCGTTCTTGCCGAAAATATACTGCGTGAAGCTGGAGCAGTCGAACGCGGAAGTGGAACCGGACGGAGCGCCGAACCGATATTTTACGCCTAAGTATTTTTTGCCGAGCGTTATGATTTTGTCCGCTTTGGACGTGGAAGTGGATGTGGCTGCCGATGCTAGCGGGGCATGCTTTAACGCAATGCCGGCGAAGCCGATGACGGCGCAAAGGCTGACGCTAATAACTTTACGTGCGAGAGTGCTTTTGAAACTCATGTTGTGGTTCCCTCCATCTTGCTTTTCTCATTTGTACATTGAAGAGTATAACAAAAGCTAAACCACCTAATAATTACCAAGGAGAGGGAAACGCTGGGCACTGGAACGGTTTGCCATGCTTTCTTAGAATTGCATGAGAAAATTCTCATTACATCCGCTAATCCCCGGTTCTATCCGATACTTTGTGGATTCTATCCTTTTCCTTTGTAAACGCAGAGTTAAACATGCTTGCCCCATTACATTTGCTTCCTATAATATAGGAGGAGAGTAAGGGGTATTTAGTCTTGTAGATTGGACTCGATGTCTAGGCGGGGGTGAAAGGGTGTTTAAACGGTTGAGAGTATCGGATGGTCGGCGGATGGTTCCGTTGACGATCAGAAATTATGCGAGGGGGGATTTCGCGAAGCTTGTCGCCTTGCAAGAGCAATGCTTTCCTCCGCCTTTTCCCTCGGAGCTTTGGTGGAACGAGGAGCAATTGTCGGAGCACGTGACTCGGTTTCCCGAAGGGGCTTTGTGCGCCGAAATAGACGGAATTATCGTAGGGTCCATGACTTCATTGCGCAGAAATATCGATCCGAACACCCGTCATCATTGGTCTTCCATAACCGATGAAGGTTATATTAGGAATCATGAGGCGGATGGAAATACGATATATGTGGTGGATATCTGCGTTGCACCGAATTTCCGAAAGCTGGGAATAGGCAAATGGCTCATGCAGTCGATGTACGAGACCGTCGTTCGATTGGACTGCGATAATTTGCTCGGCGGGGGAAGGATGCCGGGTTACGGTGATGTCGCTAACGAAATGACGCCGGAACAATACATAGAACAAGTCGTTGAAGGAATATTACATGATCCCGTTATTACTTTTTTATTGCAATGCGGAAGACTACCGATCGGAATTGCGACCAATTACCTAGAAGATGAACAGTCTTGTCATCACGCAGCATTGATGGAATGGCGTAACCCATTCAAGAAGGAGCGAGTCTAATGGAATATATCCGCGTACAGTCAATCGAGGACCCTAATTTTGCGGCAATGCACGAATTGATGAGCTCGATTTTTCCGCCGGAAGAGGTTCTGGCTTTCGAATTGTGGAGGGAACCGATCGCGGATCCCGACATTCACGTTTACGTGGCCGTATACGAAGGCAATGTAGTTGGAGCAACGGAATATCGTTATTATCCCGATTTGCGCGTCGCGATGACCGATTTCACGATTATCGGCGTTATGGGTTTGGGAGTCGGACGATACCTTTACATGCAACGTTCCCTTGATTTGCAACGGCTGCAGTCCGAAAGCGGGACGGAGTCGATCGGCATGTTCGCGGAAATTTACAGACCGCAGGCCGTTTCGTCTTACAAGTTCGGCAACGTACTTCCAATGCATCCGGCTGTGCGCCGCGAAGTTCTGTCCCATCTGGGTTATCAGAAACTTGACATTACGTATGTGCACCCTTCTTGGGACCACGAGGGCAGAGCCGTCGCGGAGCTGGATTTAGGCTTCTTGCCGGCGGATGAAACCAGGCAATGGTTGTCCGCGGGGTTAATCTCGAAGTTCCTCAAGCAATATTATTCGGCACTTCCGAAGAAGCCGAGAGAGTGGCAGGAAATGATCTCGGAGTTGGACGGCGGCGACGAAATCAAGCTTCTGCCTTTATGAGCTAGTTCACGATTAAGCGAATACGTTCTTCGAATAAGGTAAGCAGAAACCCGATGCATGTCTTGTCGAGGTACTGCTTACCTTTTATTTGTTTCCACCTGCAAATCCATTATTTTGAATTGATAAATTCGCCGATTAGAAATAAAGTTAAGCTCATACGGATCAAGAAGGAGATCATCATGCGCATTACATTTCTAGGAACCGGCGATTCCATGGGAACGCCGAGAGTATATTGCGATTGCAGCATTTGCATGGAAGCCAGAACGACGGGCGTCAACCGCCGGTTTCGCTCCTCTCTTTGGATAGAAGAAGAAGGTCAACGGCCGCTCTTGCTGGACTGCGGTCCGGATTGGCTAGCTCAGATGGAAGGTAACGGGACAAAGAAGGTGTCGCAGGCGCTAATTACCCACGCTCACTTCGACCATATAGGCGGCATGACGGAATGGGCGGATGCTTGTCGCTGGACGAACGAGAAAGGGGTTGCCTATGCTCCGCGCGAGGTATTGAACGAAATACGCCAGCGGTTTCCTTGGATCGAACGGCATATCGAGATGGCGGAGAACGATAACGGAATGACTTACGGGAAATGGCGGATAACGCCATGGAGGGTCAATCACGGGAAGAACGGTTATTCCTATGCGTACCGCTTCAGTAATGAGGAGAACGGAGTCAATTGGGTATATTGCTCCGATGCGATCAACTTGACGGAACGGCAAAAAGCACCGTTGGCCGATTTGGCATTGTTGGTGCTCGGCACGAGCTTCGCCGAAGAGCCGTATCCGATGGATACTCGATCGGTATACGATATGAGGGAAGGATTGTTGCTCTCCGAAGAATGGAATCCGCAATCTGTCGTCTTCACGCATCTTTCTCATGACATAGACGTTACTCATGACTATCGCCTGCCGGAAAATGTTAAGCTTGCCCGGACGGGGTTGTCAATGAACTTCTAATCGCGACTGCGGATGACGAGAAGCAGTCCGTCTGTAATCGAGATCGCGCCGCTCGAAGCTTCTAATACATTGCTAACTCCTATCGACCATCCGAGCTTCAGCGTCGCATCCTTAAGCGGGTACCTAAAGCCTTTTAAAGTTACCCCCGTGACTTCAAGAGACAACGGAAGTAAAGACGTATAAGGAAATTTCGGTTCCGCATCCAATACTAATCGGTCAACGCAAAGCCGTATTTCGTTATGATCGTCGATCAGCGTGAGCCTGCACCCATGTTCGGAAGCATGCCTAAGCAAATGTACGTTACCTAGGACATGGTCGAATCGAGTGCCGAAAGCGCCCAAAAGGACGATTTCCATAAAACCTCGTTTAATCGCTTCCCGCAGGGCAAGCTCCGTATCCGTCCAATCCTTGTCGATCGGATCGCAAGTGTACAACTCGATTGCGGTCTCGCGAATGCGATCCATCTGATCGGGCGTAACGGAATCGAAATCTCCTAAAGCCAAGTGGGGGGCGTAACCGTTGCGCGTCAGAAATTCCGCTCCGCGATCGGCACCTATGATATAATCCGTCGGCAATAAATGTTCGAGCGCCCAAGGATCAAGGGTGCCTCCGGTGAAGATGAGAGCGCGCGTATTCGGCGAATGGTGCGGCATGACGGACATGGTAAGGAACCTCCTAGTTATACGGACAAGCATTGTTCGTTCTATCAGTATAACGGAAAATGATCGTTGCGGAACAGCGAGGCTTCCCGCTACAATGAGAAAGACTTAATGAATGAAACCCTCTATTCGCTGATGAACGAGGGGAAAGAGCCGGATCGCGCGGAGGAGAGTTTAAGTTGGAGTGGGAATTTCAGGTTTTTAGCATTATCGGTACGATCGCTTTCGCGGTCAGCGGAGCGATCGTCGCCATGGAAGAAGATTACGATATTCTAGGGGTATTCGTATTGGGGCTTGTTACCGCGTTCGGCGGCGGAGTCATACGCAATCTGTTGATCGGAGTTCCCGTTACGACTTTATGGAGCCAAGGATTGTTTCTCAAAACGGCCGGTATATCTATCTTGATCGTGTTCATCGTTCCTATAGCGCTCATTCATCACTGGAAAAGAAGCGAAGCCTTCTTCGATGCGATCGGCTTGGCGGCATTCGCCATCCAAGGCGCATCATACGCGTTAAACGCCCGATTGCCGATAAGCGCGGTCATGGTTGCCGCCATGCTAACGGGAATCGGAGGCGGGATGATCCGGGATATTATGGCCGGACGTAAGCCGCTCGTCCTCAGGGACGAGATCTATGCGGTATGGGCTATCGGAGCGGGATTGGTTATCGGGGTCACGGGAATACAGAAACCATGGGAGCTATTCACGCTATTCCTGTTGGTCGTAGCGTTCAGAATGTTATCCGTCTTTTATAAATGGAAGCTTCCGCGCCGTTCCTTACGCACCGCGACGGATCGGAATCCAACTGGAGGTCAGTCATGAGTTATTCCGTTTTGTTCGTTTGCCTGGGCAATATTTGCCGTTCGCCTATGGCGGAAGCCGTGTTTCGTCATCTCGTTAAGCGAGATGGGTTAGAGAATAAGATTACGGTCGACTCCGCCGGAACCGGTGATTGGCACATCGGGCATCCGCCTCACGAAGGAACGAGGGGATTGTTGGACAAACTTTCGATATCCAGCGAGGGAATGAAGGCGAGACAATTCACCTCGGAAGACGGCGGCAGCTTCGACCTCATCGTCGCCATGGATTCGAAGAACGAACGCGATATTCTGAACATTCTGCAAGGCTCGGACAATGCTCCGGTCATCCGGTTTATGTCGTTGCTTCCCGCGAACGGGTCCGACGATGTGCCCGATCCTTATTACTCCGGCAACTTCGAAGAAGTATACGAACTCGTGAAGGACGGCTGCGAAATATTATTGGAGCGAATCAAAGGGAGGCTTGAACATGGGGAGTGATTCCGAACGAACAGAGGCTTCGCCGTCGGCGCCGATTCCCTTGTCGTTCAAATGGATTCGCTTAGTCTCGCAAGAGGAATTAATGCGAAGAATGGAACCGGTCAAAATATTGAAGGAAGAGGAAAACGAGCTTTATCGAGTCGTTAAGGATCAGGAAACCGGCGAGCACTATTTGCATTTCGCGTCGTACCATCTTCACATCGCGGGAGGAGCAGTCGACGAGGAATACCATCACTTGCTTCCGTTGGAGCACGACGACGTCATCGCGTTGGCGCTGGGAGCTCCGTTATACGAATACCCGGAGCAGTGGACCCATGCCTATCTTCGCAATGGCCCTGATGGCGGCTTCGTCTGGTATGATCCTAGCGGCGCCGCGACTAGCGAAGCGGAATATGCCGAGACGGAAGCCTTTATCCGCGAGCAGCTGCTTGCTTTTCGAAGCAAAGGGAATCATGAAGAGGAAGACGTGAGGCGACTGCTTGACGCCATGGAGAAACGTCTTCCTCCCCGTTCCGAGCCTTAGTCGAATTCCGGAGGCGCCTCGCCGAGGAATGCAGCTAAAGCCTCAGGTAGCTCCTGTTGCCAGAATCCCCACTTATGTTCCCCGTTTTTTTCGGCGTATTTGACTTTCGCGCCTTTATTCTCCAACAATCGCACGGTTTTCCTATTTAACTCCACGAAATCGAATGTTCCCCTGTCGGTCGGATATTCCCTCTCCTGCAAACCTACGACCATCCATATTTGCACATTCTCCAAAGAAGCAGCTTGCCGAATCTGCTCGACGTAACTATCGTAAAAAGCGCCCGAAAGGGAGATGATACGATTAAATAGAGCAGGATAAGCGATAGCAAGCGAGAGCGATACGGCACCGCCTAATGAATCGCCTGCCAGTACCCTTTGATCGGGGGTGTCGCGAACGGGATAATGCGATTCGACCCAGGGTATGAGCTCTTCGGCGAAAAAACGGGTATATATAGAATAGCGCTCGCCGTCCGGAGCGTATTCCGAAGTCCTTCGTTTCTTGTCGACGTCTACGCCTACGATGATGAACGGATCCCAACCTTCTTCCAATATCAACCTTTGGGTATGGGTTGCAATGCGTCCGAAGTTGAAGAAATCTTCGCCGTCCTGGCAATAAACGACAGGATAACTGATCCATTGTTGAAACCCTGGCGGAAGATAGACTCGAATGGAACGGCTTTCTTCAGGCAGAAATTGACTAGGCACGTCGTGCTTATGAATCGTTCTCTTGAATAACGGGTTGTCGCTCATGGGACAAACCTCCTTGCTAGGTATGGGAAATCACGGGCATGGGCAAACCAATTGGAGGTAAAACCTACAGAGGTGTATTATCCTGTTACATAATATATTAAATCCTGTTATACAAACATGAAATGGAACAAAGCTATATAAACAAAGGATTTTTTGAGTTTTTCTTTGACCAAATCACTTAAACAGGGATATAATAATTCTATAACAGAAAGCCCTCTTCCACAATTAAAGATGAGGTGAACCTAATGAGCAAATTATCCGCGGAAGCTCCGGCGGTCAAAGCCGGCCTTCCATCGCACGAAGTCAGGTCCGATGACGTAACACCATTACAAGTATTGTCCCCGGAAGGCGAAGTCGTCAATCCGGAACGCATGCCTAAGCTTTCCGACGATCAGTTGAAAGAAATCATGTACCGCATGGTCTTCACCCGCACATGGGATGACAGAGCCGTGAATTTAGGCCGTCAAGGCCGTCTAGGCTTCTATGCTCCGGTTTCCGGACAAGAAGCGACAATGGTCGGCAGCGAATACGCTTTGGTGAAGGAAGATTTCATTTGCCCGGGCTATCGCGACATGCCGCAGCTCGTCTGGCACGGATTGCCGTTGTACCAAGCTTTCCTCTATTCCCGCGGACATCAGCATGGCGGGCAAATTCCGGAAGGCGTTAACGTTCTTATGCCTCAGATCATCATCGGCGCGCAAATTTTGCACGCGACCGGTATCGCGATGGGCTTCAAGCTTAAGGGCGAGAAACGCGTAGCGATCACTTACACGGGCGATGGCGGTTCCTCCGAGGGAGATTTCTACGAGGGCATGAACTTTGCGGGCGCGTTTAATTTACCCGTTATCTATTTCGTGCAAAATAACGGCTATGCGATCACGACGCCGTTCGCTAAGCAGACAGCTGCACAATCGATTGCCCACAAAGCGTTGGCGGCGGGCATTCGCGGTCAACAAATCGACGGAATGGACGTCCTGGCCGTTATTTCCGCGGTGCAAGAGGCTGCCGAAATCGGTCGCAACGGCGGCGGCGCTACGCTGATCGAAGCGTTGACTTACCGTTTCCGTCCGCATTCCATGGCAGACGACGCTTCCAAGTACCGTACCAAAGAAGAGGAGCAAGAATGGAGCTTGAGGGATCCGCTTGTTCGCTTCGGCAAGTTTTTGGAGAAAAAAGGTCTTTGGAACGAAGAAGAAACGGCTCGCGTGAAAGAAGAAGCGAAAAATGCGGTGAACGAGCATATCAAGAAAGCGGAGCAAACGGAGAAAATGACCGTTACGGGCTTGATCGATTCGATGTTCGAAACGACGCCTGCGCATCTTGAAGAGCAAAAAGCCGATTTCCAATAATAGTCGCTCATAAATTTATGGAGATGATCTGCCCGCGGATATCGATCGCGGGCGAGAGATCGCTCGTAGACGGGAGAGTTTATCAGCATGGCTCAGATGAATATGAAAGAAGCGATTCGCGACGCAATGCGCGTAGAGCTGAAACGCGATCCTAACGTGATTCTATTCGGCGAGGACGTCGGTAAAGTAGGCGGCGTTTTCCGCGCGACGGAGGGTCTGCAAGGGGAATTCGGCGATACCCGCGTATTCGATACGCCGCTTGCCGAATCCGCGATCGGCGGATTAGCGGTCGGACTTGGAACGCAAGGCTTCCGTCCGATTGCGGAAATTCAATTCGTAGGCTTCATCTACGAGGCATTGGATCAAATGTTCGTACAAGCTGCCCGGATGCGTTTTCGTTCTGGCGGCCGTTATAATGCTCCGATCGTATTTCGCACCCCGTTCGGCGGCGGCGTGAAAGCGGCGGAATTGCATACTGATTCCTTGGAAGGTCTGGCTATCCAGACTCCGGGCATCAAAGTCGTTATCCCTTCCAACCCTTATGACGCTAAAGGTCTTCTGATCTCTGCGATTCGCGATAACGATCCCGTATTTTTCATGGAGCATTTGAATTTGTACCATGCTTTCCGCGACGAAGTGCCGGAAGGCGACTATACCGTGCCGATCGGCAAAGCTAAAGTCGTGCGCGAAGGCAAAGACGTTACCATTATCACTTACGGCTTAATGGTTCATACTTCCGTTAAAGCAGCAGAAGAACTTGAGAAAAACGGTATTTCGGCAGAAGTTATCGACCTGCGTACGCTTATGCCGTTAGACATCGATACTCTAGTGGCATCGATCCAGAAAACAAACCGGGCGATCGTCGTTCAGGAAGCTCAGAAAACTTCCGGCGCCGCGGCGGAAGTCATTGCCCAAATCAACGAAAAAGCTATCTTGCACTTGGAAGCACCCGTGCTCCGCGTCGCAGGTCCAGATACGGTATATCCGTTCGCGCAAGTGGAGGATGCATGGCTTCCCTCGGTCGCGCGCATCGTAAAATCCGTAAATCAGGTGCTTCAGTTCTAAATGAGGAGGTTTCCATGTGACGAGATTTGAATATCGGTTTCCGGAGCTGGGCGAGGGACTGCATGAAGGCGAAATCGTCAAAATGCACATCGCGCCGGGCCAGACGGTAACAGACGAAGATATCATTATGGAAGTTCAGAACGATAAAGCGATCGTCGAAGTTCCTTGCCCGGTTAACGGCAAGGTGGTCGAAGTTCGCGCCAAAGACGGACAAGTCATGCACGTCGGCGAAGTCGTGGCGATTATCGAAGCGGAAGGCGACGTTCCCGATCAGGCTCCTTCCGAGGAAAGCCACGCCGAGCAAGCTTCCGGCGGCGCAAGCGGCAACAGCGCGACGGGCGGAACGGATACGCAAGGCCAGCCCGCTCAGCAACCGGTCGTCGAAGCGGTGCCCGTTCAGGCAGCTTCGCCAGCCCCAACCGCTCAACCTGCTTCTGGCGGGTTAGTGCTAGCGACTCCGAGCGTGCGCAAGTTTGCTCGCGAGAAAGGCGTCACGATCTCCGAAGTATCCGGCAGCGGCAAGAATGGCCGTATTACCCGCGATGACGTTCTCGGATTTAGCGCCGGCGGAGCTCCGAAAGCGGCCGATGCCGCTCCGGTAGCCGATGCTTCCGCGACCGCAGCACCTGCGATTGCTCCCAAAGCATCCGTAAGCGGACCTGGCGTCGAAGAACGCGTACCGTTCAAAGGCATTCGCAAAGCGATCGCTAACGCGATGGTGAAATCCGTGTATACGGCGCCTCACGTTACTTTAATGGACGAAGTAGACGTTACCGGACTTGTTGCACTGCGGACGAAAGCGAAGCCGGTGGCGGAGAAGAAGGGCGTCAAGCTCACTTACTTGCCGTTCATCGTGAAAGCTCTTGTCGCGGCAACTCGCGAATTCCCGCCTCTTAACGCTATGATAGACGAGACGGCTAACGAAATCGTCTACAAGAAATACTACAATGTCGGCATCGCTACCGATACGGATAACGGACTGGTCGTTCCCGTCATAGCTGACGCGGATCGCAAGAACGTCTGGTCGATCGCGAACGAAATTCGCGAGCTCGCTACTCGCGCGCGCGACGGTAAGCTGACGTCGAACGAAATGAAAGGCGGCACGATCTCGATCACGAACATCGGGTCCGCTGGAGGCATGTTCTTCACGCCGGTCATTAACTTCCCTGAAGTCGCTATTCTCGGAACCGGCCGCATTACCGAGAAAGCCGTCGTTAAGAACGGCGAAATCGTAATCGCGCCCGTAATGGCACTGTCCCTTAGCTTTGACCACCGTATCATTGACGGCGCAACAGCGCAAAATTTCCTAAACTATATTAAACAACTGCTTAGCGATCCTGAGCTGCTTGTTATGGAGGTGTAATCCATGGTCGTAGGAGACGCTTCTCTAGATATCGACTTGCTCGTCGTAGGCGCGGGCCCTGGCGGTTACGTGGCAGCTATTCGCGCTGCTCAATTAGGTCAAAAAGTAATTATCGCGGATAAAGCAAAGTTCGGCGGCGTATGTTTGAACGTAGGTTGCATCCCGTCCAAGGCATTGATTAATGCCGCTCATCACTACGAGTCGATGCAGCACGCGGCTGACTTCGGATTGTCCGCCGAGAATATCGGCGTTGATTTCGGTAAAGTACAAGACTACAAAACCTCCGTCGTTAACAAAATGACGGGCGGCGTAGAAATGCTTCTGAAGGCGAACAAAGTGGAAATGTTCCAAGGCGAAGTCATGTTCATCAACGAGAACGAAGCCCGTTTGTTCAACGATCAGGAAGCTCCGCGTTATCGGTTCAAGAACTGCATTATCGCGACGGGCTCCCGCCCGATCGAGCTTAAGCCGTTCCCGTTCGGCGGACGGATTCTGTCCTCGACCGAAGCTTTATCCTTGCCTGAATTGCCGAAGAGCTTGATCGTCATCGGCGGCGGATACATCGGAATCGAGCTTGGCCAAATGTACGCGAAATTCGGAACGAAGGTAACCGTGCTGGAAGGCGCGGATACGATTCTCCCGGGCTTCGACAAAGACATGAGCCAACTCGTCGTGAAGAAGCTGAAAAAATCCAACGTAGACATCGTCAACGGCGCGCTTGCCAAAGGCGCGGAGCAAACCGACAAAGAAGTAACGGTTACGTACGAAGTCGCGGGCGAACAGAAGTCGGTTACGGCCGATTACTTGCTCGTCACCGTCGGTCGTCGTCCTAACACGGACGGAGAGCTTGGCCTGGATCTTATCGGCGTCAAGGTCGGCGAACGGGGATTGATCGAGGTCGACGAGCAATGCCGCACGAACATTAAGCATATCTTCGCGATCGGCGATATCGTGCCGGGAGCGGCTCTGGCGCACAAAGCTTCCTACGAAGCGAAAGTCGCGGCCGAAGCCATTGCCGGATTGCCATCCAAAGTGGATTATAAATGCATACCTGCGGTCGCTTTCTCCGATCCGGAATGCGCAAGCGTCGGCTATACGGAGAAGGAAGCGAAAGAAAAAGGCTATAAAGTGAAGTCCAGCAAGTTCCCGTTCGGCGGTAACGGCCGCGCGGTAACTCTGAACGGAGCGGACGGCTTCTTGAAATTGATCCACGACGTGGACAACGGACTCGTGCTTGGCGCGCAAATCGCCGGCGTTGAGGCTTCCAACATGATCGCGGAAATCGGCCTGGCAATCGAGATGGGCGCGACGATCGAGGATATCGCGCTTACGATCCATGCGCATCCGACGTTGGCTGAGATTACGATGGACGCGGCCGAGCTCGCGATGGGTCATCCGATCCACACGCTCGCTCCTAAATCTTAATTCGAAGTCGAAGAGACGAGTAAACCTTCATGAAGACGACACGAGCATTCGTGGCCTGTCTTCATGAAGGTTTATTTAATATCATTAATCGATTGGTTCGAATAAATGGGATCCAAGAATATATTAAAGCGGGAGGGGATGAATGGATGGAGGCAGAAGTGAGGCCGGTAAGCAGGTCGCGATCTATCATGACGGAGCTCGTGTTTCCGACGGATACGAATCATCACGGCACGATGTTCGGCGGTACATTAATGAAGTATATCGATAAAATTTCCGCCATTTCGGCAATGCGCCATTGCAGCAAGTCCGTCGTGACGGCATCCACGGACAGCCTCGATTTTCTAACTCCGATCCGGATGGGAGAAGCCGTCGAGCTGGAAGCATTCGTGGCCTCGACGCATCGAACCTCGATGGAGGTATACGTCGTCGTTCGCGCGGAAAATTTGTTCACCGGAGAACGAAGAGTGACTTGCACCGCGTTCTCTACCTTCGTCGCGGTGGACGAGAACGGCAAACCGATCACCGTGCCTCCGGTATTGCCGGAGAACGCGGCCGAACGGAAGCTGTACGACAGCGCGCCCGAGAGGTACGAAGCACGGAAGAAGCGGCGAGCCGAGCGTTATTCATCGACAGATTAACTAACGTAGTGATACAATATACAACAAAAACTTTGGTCGAGGTGTGTACTCGTTGCGTAATTATTTGGATTTACTGAAGGATGTGCTCGAGAACGGAACGCCTAAAGGGGATCGCACGGGTACGGGAACGTTATCCGTGTTCGGCAGGCAGCTCCGTTTCGATCTGTCTCAAGGTTTTCCGCTTGTGACGACAAAGCGGATCCATCTGAAATCGGTCGTTCACGAGCTGTTATGGTTTCTAAGAGGCGACACGAACATCGATTATTTGAAGGAGCACGGAGTCCGGATCTGGGACGAGTGGGCGGACGAGAACGGAGACTTGGGTCCGGTATACGGCTCGCAATGGCGTGCGTGGGAGACGGCCGACGGCCGTACGATCGATCAGATCCAGCAGGTCGTCGACGGAATCAAGAACAATCCCGATTCGCGCCGGCATCTTGTTAGCGCTTGGAACGTCTCGGTTATCGACGAGATGAAGCTTCCGCCGTGCCATTTCGTTTTCCAATTTTACGTGGCTCAAGGCAAGCTGTCTTGCATGCTTACGATGCGTTCCGTAGATTCGTTCTTGGGACTGCCGTTTAATATTGCCTCTTACGCCCTGTTGACGCATATGATCGCCCAGCAATGCAATCTAGAGGTCGGCGAGTTCGTATGGTCCGGCGGAGACGTTCATATTTACAACAATCATTTCGAGCAAGTGGAGCTTCAATTAAGCAGGGAGCCATTGCCGCTGCCGCAGCTGCGCATTAAACGCAAGCCGGAATCGATATTCGACTATACGTTCGAGGATTTCGAGTTCCTGGGTTACGAATTTCATCCGTCTATCAAGGCCCCGGTCGCCATTTAATCGATTCATGGCACAAGATCGCCTTCTACCCTTTGGTGGGTGGAGAGGCGGTCTTTTTCATTCGCGCGAACGTTGCCGGCTTTAATATGAATTTCGATTTCCCTCAAACCGGAATTCGATTCCATTCGTTAGCTAGGATGAGATTCCATTCCGAAAGGGGAAAGATCGCGAATGAACATGGGCAGAAGATGGATAATGACGCTTGGACTTGTATTCGGATTAGCATTAATGCCTCTATCCGCATTGGCGGAGGGAGAAACGCCGGCTACCAACGCAACTACGCTTACCGTGCAAACGCATACCTCAAGCGAGGCCGTCACGCAATTGGGCGTGCTTAAGGGAGATGGTCAAGGCGTAACGGATGCTTATTTGGGCAAAACGACGACAAGGCTGCAAGCCGCTATTCTTATGTTGAGGTTAATCGGGAAAGAACAAGAAGCGCTTGATTACATGGGGACGGACACGTTCGCCGATGCCGCAGACGCCGGAAAGGCCAGTCAGCCCGTGCTTGCTTATCTTAAGAATAATCCGACCTACGGTTGGGGCGGAACGGGAACCGGTAACTTCGAGCCCAATGCCGCAATAACGGCGCAGCAAATCTATAAGGTCATGCTGGAATCGCTTAATTACCGCTCGGGAACGGATTTCGCCTTTAAGGATACGATAGTCTTCGCGACCGAGCAGGGCATTTATCGTGCCGCCGGCGCATCCCCTTTCACTAATCGCGATCTATCGACCGTACTCGCCGAAACGCTTCAGGCAACGCCTAAAGGCGGTATGCATGCTTTACTACACGAGCTTGTCGGGAAGAACATCGTAACCGCGGATAACGGAAAGTTATTGGAAGGTCTCAGGATCGACGTTCGTCAAACCGCGGACGGGGCTTCTTATTTGACCGACGGCAAAGGAATGGCGCTCTACTTATTCACGAAGGATATGGCTGATCTTAGCTCGTGTCAAGGTACGTGCTTAACGAACTGGCCGGTCGCGTACTCTGACCAATTAATCGTTCCGGACGGTCTGGATGCCAAGGATTTCGGAGCATTCGTTCGTACCGACGGCGGGAAGCAACTGACCTATCAAGGCTGGCCGCTCTATTATTTCAACAAGGACGCAAAGGCCGGAGACGTGAACGGAGAGGGAGCGAACGACGTTTGGTTTCTCGTTAAACATCCTTTCTATACGATCGGACTCGGGACGGATGCGAAAATAGCTAATTATTTGGTCGACAGTTCCGGAAGAAGCTTGTATTATTTTGACAAAGACCCCATTGGCAAAAGCGTGTGCGAAGGCAATTGCCTGGCGAATTGGCCAGTTTTCCATGCGGATTCCATTGTCGTTCCCAAAGGCTTGAAGACGGAGGACTTCGGAGAAATCACAAGGTCAGACGGCATTAAGCAAACGACGTTCAAAGGATATCCGCTATATTACGTCGCGCAGGATACCAAGCGAGGAGATCTGAAGGGGCAAGCCGTAGGCGATATATGGTTCGCGGTCAATCCATCGACTTTCGCGGGCACGACTGCGGGTAAGGATACTCCAGCGCCCGTGGTCACGGAAAAAGCCGTAGTGGAGATGAAGGAAAATTCGTTTACGCCGACTGTACTAACGGTCAAAGCGGAGACGACGATCGAGTTCATCAACCGCGACGACATGAAGCATAACGCGGTGGCGGTGGACGGTTCCTTCAAGACGGAGTTGCTCGAGAAGGGACAGTCCGCCACGATCAAGCTGGATACGCCGGGGACGTATGAATATTTCTGCGAACCGCATAAATCCTTCATGAAGGGAACGATTATCGTCCAATGAGCTTCCGACATAAAGGTTACTTACTCGCGCTGTTGTCCATTTTCGTGATCTTATCGCTAGCCGCGTGCGGAAGCTCGAAATCGTCGACTTCCTCGGAGGGAGCCGCTTCGAACGCTTCGGCTCCAGCTTTCGAAACGGCTTCGGCAACGACGTCGGCTTCGCCTTCGGCCTCCCCGGTAGAATCGGCGCAGGCTTCGGAAACCGACGAGCCTAGCGAACAATCTTCGGAAGAGGCACAGGCAAGCCCTTCACCTTCGCCTTCACCGTCGCCAAGCCCTTCGGCTTCGGATGCAGAGTCGCACAGGCATGAATCCGAAGAGGCATCCGCAGATTCTCCATCGGCGTCCGTACGTCCTTCTGCAAACCCAACTCCAACTCCGAGCAAGGAAGCGGCCACGCCGACTCCGACGAAAGAAAACGAGGGCGAGGCGGAAGGGGAGCAGATCATAGTAGAAATCAAGGATTTCGCCTTTTCCCCCGCTGAATTAACGATTTCCAAAGGCAGCACGGTGACCTTCATCAACCGCGATACGGTCAAACATACCGCCACGGCGGACGGCGGACAATTCGATACGGGTTTGTTCGGTAAGGACGAAGAGAAGGAAATCAAGTTCGACGACTCGGGAACGTTCACTTATTATTGCGTTCCGCATCCGGGAATGACGGGTTCGATCATCGTTGAAGATTAGTAGAAGAAGGCGGGTGGGAGTAACATCCCATCCGCCTGTTTGCCGATTATCGGATAAGCATAATGTTCGTAACGAGGAGATATGACCAGATGGCTAACCTGTCCGATGGGGAACTCATGCGCCGTGTGCGCGAAGGAAGCAGAGACGCTTTGGAGCGGCTTTACGATCGGCATGCGCGGATCGTCTATTCTTTCGCCTATCGAATGGCCGGCGGAGAATCAATGGCGCGCGAAATCGTGCAGCTTGTTTTCACGCGGCTATGGTCGACCAAAGCGGAGTACGATTCGACTAAAGGGGCTTACTCGAGTTGGTTGATTACGATAACAAGGAATATTGCCATCGATGTTCTAAGGCGAGAGCGTAGACATCAATCCATGGTCTCCATAGATGTAATAGAAGAAACGCGAAGTCACGTTGAGGAAGATGATCCGGAATCGATCCTTCTGCGCAACGACCGGCAAGAAGCTATTGCTTCGGCTTCGAGGAGGTTAAGCCCGCCTCAGCAGAGAGTCGTCGAATTGATGTATTGGAAAGGCTACACGCTTCTTGAAATCGCGGAGATGGGCGGAGAGCCGGTCGGCACGGTCAAAAACCGGCTGCACCAGGCGCTGAAGTCGCTTCGCAGACATCTTCAGAGTTCGAGGGAGGAGCTTTAAACGATGAACGACCGGGTAACGTCGCCCTGCGATAATCTAATCGAATATTTAACCGGCGAGAGCATGGATGTGGATCGGAAGAGATTCGAGAAACATCTCGCAACCTGCGCGACCTGCCAGGAAGAAGCTGTTTTATGGCGCCAAGTATGGGATCGCTTATCGGAGGACGCGGAATTGCTCGAGCTTCCAGCCGACTTGAAGGAAGAAGTGCTGGGACCTATTTTGAAAAAGGATTCCTTGACGTCGGGGCCGATTATATCGGCTAGGAATACGCGCAAGGCGGGACCGTTCGCGAAGTGGGCTATGGGAGCGGCGATCGTGGCGGCCGTCTTCTCGTCCGGATGGCTGATCGGCAATCGGCAATCCATGGTTCCCGAACGAGAGTCGTCCGTGCGGCTCCCCGACAATATAGAGACCGTATTCCATTTGAGCGCCGACAGGAGCGCCGGGCAGTTCGCAAACAATGCTAGGGCTTACGGAGTAGCCTGTTTCGTACGTACCGGGCAAGGCGAGCAGTTAGTCGTCTACGTATTCGGCACGCCTCGCACGAAGGGCGAGGAAGCCTATCATGTGTGGCTATTGAAGGACGGTCAACGGACTAGCGCCGGTACTTTTACCGTCGGGGAGTCCGGAATCGGAATCATGACTTTACCGCTGGGAGATCAAGAACTCGATACGGATGCGGTCGGCGTGACTCTGGAGCCGGATAGTCATTCCTTGTCGCCTCGGGGACCGAAGATGTTCGGTTCGGATAAGCAGGAATCGCCCGGCCAAGCTTGATATTGTCAACATTTCGACTGCTTTCGATTGGGTAGGCAGGGGCAAGACGGTATGGTATGATGTTAAAAAAGCCGCTTACTTGCCGGCAAAGGAAGTCAGCTATGACCGTAACTCTCATTGCCGCCGTAGCCTCGAACGGGGTTATTGGCGCGGATAACAAGCTAATATGGCGTCTGCCTGCCGATATGAAATATTTCGTAAAGCAAACTCTAGGCAAGCCCGTATTAATGGGGCGCAAAACTTACGAGTCGCTGGGACGGCCTCTGAAGGATCGGACTAACGTGATTATGTCGCGATCATTGTCGAAAGCTCCCGAAGGCTGTATATTAGTAAGAACGATCCCCGAGGCTCTGTCGATGTTCGCGGACGAACAGCTGATGGTGATCGGCGGCGCGGAAATTTATGCGCAAATGCTGGAATCGGCAGACCGGATGTTATTGACGGAGATCGGACAACCGTTCGAGGGGGATTCTTATTTCCCTTCTTTCAATCGCGACGAGTGGGACTTAGTTTCGCGCGAAGCGGGCGTTCAGGACGACAAAAATCTACTTCCATACGCATTTTGCGTTTATGAGCGTGTTTTAGTGAAATAGTACAAACAATCTTACGCATAATGCATTCAGGCGGTAGGCTTATTTTGTTAGGATTTTCTATCATCAACGTTCAATTAATGTATTAGCGCACTAAAGAAGATACCGACAGATGGGGGAAAAGAAGATGTCGACACCTACGGGTTTCATGGAATATAAACGGGAGCTGCCAAGCGACCGCGATCCGTTGGAGCGCATCAAGGACTGGAATGAATTCCACCGGATGTTCTCCGAAGAGCAGCTTCGCACGCAAGGCGCGCGCTGCATGGATTGCGGAACCCCTTATTGTCATACCGGGATCGAGCTTGGGGGAAGCGTGTCAGGCTGTCCGATCAATAACTTGATTCCGGAGTGGAATAGCCTGATTTATCGCGGGCTTTGGAAGGAAGCGTACGAGCGGCTTAACAAGACGAATAACTTTCCGGAGTTCACGGGCCGAGTCTGCCCGGCTCCATGCGAAGGATCTTGCACGGTCGGCCTGATCGGGGAATCGGTAACGATCAAGACGATCGAGCAAGCAATCATCGACCGCGCGTTCGAAGAAGGTTGGGTCGTTCCTCAACCGCCTAAGACTCGTACGGGCAAGAAGGTTGCCGTCGTAGGTTCAGGCCCCGCGGGACTCGCCACGGCTGCTCAGTTGAACAAGGCCGGCCATACCGTGACGGTATACGAGAGAGCGGATCGCATCGGCGGATTGCTGACTTACGGCATTCCTTCCATGAAGCTGGAGAAGGATATCGTCCAACGTCGCGTCGATCTGATGGCGGCGGAAGGCGTTAAGTTCGTAGTCAACACGGAAATTGGCAAAGATATTTCCTCGCAAGAGCTGCTCGAGCAGTACGACTCCGTCGTTCTTTGCGGAGGCGCTACTAAGCCTCGTCCGATCGGCAACGTAGAAGGTCATGAGCTTAAAGGCATCTACCAAGCGATGGATTACTTGAACAGCACGATCAAGAGCTACTTGGATAACGGCTTGCAAGAAGGTACCTATATTTCCGGGCATAAGAAGCATGTCATCGTTATCGGCGGCGGAGATACGGGAACGGATTGCGTCGCTACGGCTTTGCGTCATGGCTGCGAGAGCGTCACTCAGTTTGGAACGCATTCTAAGGCTCCGATGGAACGCGACTCGAACAACAATCCTTGGCCTGAATATCCGAACGTCTATACGTTGGATTATGCTCACGAAGAAGCGAAGGCTCTGTACGGCGAAGATCCGCGCGCTTTCTCCGTTCTGACGAAGAAATTCGTCGGCGACGAGCAAGGAAACGTGAAGGAGCTTCACACCGTGCAAATCCGCCGTTACGTGGACGAGCAAGACCGCAAAATTTACGAAGAAATTCCCGGCACCGAGAAAGTATGGCCGGCGGATCTGGTTCTCGTAGCGGTTGGTTTCGAAGGACCCGAGCGCACGATTATCGATCAGCTCGGGTTGGAAACGGATCGTCGGACGAACGTTAAAGCTCGTTACGGCAAATATACGACTAACGTGGACAAGGTATTCGCGGCAGGCGATATGAGACGCGGTCAAAGCTTGATCGTCTGGGCGATCAACGAAGGACGCGAAGCGGCTCGCGAAGTCGATAAGTACCTGATGGGAACGACTTTATTGCCTTAAGAATAGGGTTCAACATATTTGAGAAGAGGTCGTTCCGAACGAATGGGAACGGCCTCTTTGGTCGAGTACGGAAGGGAGCAATAAAAATGATTCGTTACGGGGACGAACTATGGACCGAACTGAAATTCAAGGGCTTTAGCTATGAAGCGGTGAGACGGGACGATCAATGGGTTGATGTCACGCTAAAAGCGGAAACCGAGGAGGATACCCCGCTACCGCTTGATTTGATCGATTTTTCGATTATGGCGATTTGTACGCACAATGGTCACCCGATACAATTGGTTACGCTCGATGAGGACTGCGACTGCGAATACCAGCTTACGGAGTGGGAGATCGATCAGATTAACGCCTTCATCCGCACGGACAAGGTACAAGCAGCCATTATCTCCGCCGCTTCGACAGTCGAATCCTAAGGAAATAACGAGAGGAATAACGCTCGTTGTTACTAAGTGGTTCGAAGGACAGGCTTCCCCCAAAACTTTCCACTATGGTAAACTGAACGGGAGCGCAGGGGGAGGCTTAGCCGTGGATAACGCTGTACTACTATCGCCGACGGATATTAACACGATCAGAAGGTACGTTCATACGAAGTATGCGCCGCTCCCCGGCAATCGTCGCGCGGAGATCGTGGCCGACGCGATCCGAAGAACGCTGCAGCAGAGGCTTCCGAATATTCCGGATGAAATAAAAAATCCGATGATAGATAAGCTGATCAGTCGTTGCCTGCTTGGAGAGCAAAGAGAAATCAAGCCGGATGACGTATTGGACTTATGCGCGGAGTTAGAGCTCGACGAAACTCACTTGCGGGAGAGGGTACTGGAGCCGGTACTGAAGTGGGTGAACGAGAGATCCCCCGGAAGATGGAATCAGGAGCAGATTGAAACCCGTTTAGATAGAAGAAAAGGTTATTCGCTTGCCGAAGTTCTCGATTTGCACGATAGCAATGAGAACCAAGCGCACCAGCAAGTCTTGATTAGGAAGAAGATGCATCAGGCTTTAAGCTTTTTACGCAATTGGGGAACGACCGTACCTGCACAGTCTATCGGAGCTGTCGTCGTTATCGCCGCAATAAGCATAACTCTATTCGCGGACAAGCCTAAGGCGTCATCGGATGCAGGGATAGCGGATGCGCCTCCGATCATCTTAAAAGATCCAGCGCCGCCGCTACCGGATATCGGGATGCCAGATCGGTTGAAGTATGCGGATATCGATGCGAAGGGCTTAAAGAATTATCTCAAGTCGCGCGATTCTTTGTTGGCTGAGGAGCCTTACTTCGGTGCTATCGTCGATACCGCTCGAGAGTACGACATCCACCCGCTGCTGCTGTTCGCGATTACCGGACAAGAGCAAGGATTCGTTCCGAAATCGGGTAAGGATGCCAAGACGATCGCCAATAATCCCTTTAACGTAGGGCATAGCTGGATGGAGTATAATACGGATATTCATAACTCCGTCGGTATTGCATCCCGATTACTCGTGAAACTTGCCGCATCAAGGCCGGAAGGGCACGACCCTTTCAAATGGTTTAACAAAACGTATGCGGAAGATCCATTGTGGTCCGACGGCGTCAGGAAAATATTCGATAAATTAAACAGCATGCAGACGATAACATCGATAAAAGCCGAGTGAACTGCTCCCAACATAGCAGTTCGCCCGGCTTTTGTGGTGTATAAGGGCAGGCAACTTAGCCTGATTCTTTCATTGCGATGCCATGCAAATAGTCGTGGATCGCGGGAGGGACTTGAGGGAGAGCCGTTAGCGTCAGCAGCGCGGCGCTAGGCTCCGCGTCGATAGGAAGCACGTTATAAGTCCATTCTGCTTCCTGCTTCATATAGACGGCGTTAATGCCGCATCGAACGGCGGGCAGGACATCGGTTCTAACCGAATTTCCGATCATCCAGGTATTAGCCCTGTCGAATGCTCCGGCGGTTAGGATTTGCTCCAGCGCTTCGGTATTTTTATGTTGCCTGACGTATATCCGATCCCCGAAATAACGTTCAAGTCTCATGCTTTCGATTTTCTTGTATTGGATCAGCACGTCACCGCCTGTGTACAGATGAAGCTCATGTCCATTGCCGGCGAGGGATTCCAACGTCTCCTCCATCATGGGGTAGGGCTCAACCTGAAGTTCATAGACGCTATTGCCCAGCTTCCAAAGCTTTTCTTCGTCTAAAGGGGATGGAGCGCGACCGGTTAACTGCTGGAAGTAACGATAGGTATCGATGAAAGATTGCGGGAAATGCTCGCTCTTGAAGCCGAGGATCTGCACGCCGGCGATATCGATTTCCGTTTGCTTCGCTGCGATGTCCGCTCTTGAAATTCCGGCGGTACCGAACCGATCCATCATCTCGTCCGCGAATCGATCCAAGATAAAGTTAAAATATTTATTGCAATAGACAAGCGTATCGTCAAGGTCGAACATAATTTTTTGGCTCATACGTATGCGGTGCTCCTAACTCGAATGCGTAGTCCGACCGTATTCAGAATATCGTTCGATCGGCATAATGGTGTCGGTAGCTTAGACCAATTTTCTCGTCCTTTTTCATTATGGCGGGTGAAAACAGGTTTGTAAATGAGAGGAAAGAGGAAAACTAGGAAGAAACCCTTCGAAAACGAAGGGCGGGGGGTGATGAGAAATGACTAAAGGCAAAAGTCAAATCGAGCAACGGAACAACATGAAGGCTAAAGACAAGGAACAGGATATTCAGATCCAAAAGATGCAGAGATATCCGCCGAGCTTAAACGGGATCAATAAAAATTTACCCTGATTAAACGTCTCCGTATCCTATCCCTAGCCGCAACGTCGTTTCGTCCGCTATCCCGTTCCCGGTTCCTTCCTGCGTCATGCGTATTTCATTATTTTCTCGGCGAGGTCTCGCTTGATGAATCTAATGCGTTGACGAACATAGAAGTCGTAGCTGCCTCCGCTTAAATCGCGGGGGCTCATTGTATTCCCTGTGTCGTTATCAATGATGACGAGCTTCCCGTCGGTGTAAAATTTGAAAGTTAAGTCTCGAGACGGCCTGGATCCTCTAGGAGGCTCCAGGTAACGGAGATGTTCACAGTTCACCATCCATTATCCCACCTATAGAAACAAAATTAGAACGTATGTTCTTGTTCTTTATTATACCAAACACTTGTTCGTATGGCAAGGGATTACATAATGCCTTACACTAGATTCATATTGGATTGAAGGGGTAGGGCAGCTATGATCGTAATTTCAGGTTTGACCCGGAAAATTCCCGAAGGGAAAACGATACTCGATCATGTTACGACGAGGTTGGAGCCGGGCACTTTTATTGCCGTCGTAGGCTCCAGCGGCAGCGGAAAGTCCGCGTTGCTTAAAGCGTTGGCATTGAAGGAAGTATGGACCAAGGGTGAGTATAGAGTAGACGGCAAGGATTTGATGGAAGCCGGATTTTTCGCCAAGATGAGATTCCGCAGGCAGGTCGCATTTCTGGAACAGAAGCCTTTGTTGTTCGAGAAAAAATCCGCGCTGAAGAACGTTCTCATCGGCGCAGCGGAACAGACGCCTTTATGGCGCCGGATTACGGGCATGGTTAGAAGCGATGATCATATGGGCGCGATGGAGATGCTGGAGCATGTCGGCTTGATGGAGAGGGCGAAGCAGCCCGTCGAGAAAATGAGCGGCGGCGAGCGTCAGCGGATCGCGATTGCACGATCTCTCGTGCACGGTGCCAGGCTTGTGCTTGCGGACGAGCCAGTATCGGGTCTGGATCCGCACTCCGCGGAAGAGATGATGAGAACGCTTAAAAAGCTTTGCCATGAGAAGGGTACGACGATCGTGGCCGCGCTGCACCGGGTGGAGTTGGCGGAGAAATTCGCCGACGAAATATGGGGAATGCAGGATGGTCGGCTCGTGATCAACATCAGGGGTAGGCGATTGACCGCTTCCGAGAAAATAAGGCTGACTTAATCTAGATTAGTCTTAACCCAGTCGCGTGTAACCAGACGTTCGGATTGCCTCCAAGAGGGAGCAACGCGAACGTCTGGTTTTGTTGGATAACAAATTGCTGTTTTACTGTGTATTATCGGTATTGCTTTCCGGATTTGGCTCATTCGCCAGTTCGTGCAAGGAAGGGATTTTACCGTGTGGCTGCTGGTTCTGTTTGCGGCTTTTCCATGTGCTTTCCCTGCGTCGTTTGGAAGCGGGCATGTGATTCCACCTTTCGTATATATTATTGATTACATGAGTTATCGTGTCGTTAGCGGACCGCGCTTATTCACGATTAATCGAGAAGATGACCCGAAGGAGCGTGTGCTTTTTAATGGACAAAAACGTCGCTGATTTCGTATTCCCGATACTTTCCGTTAATATCGGAAGCGTTCAATCGGGAACCTATAAAGGAAAGGAAACGGAATCGGGCATTGGCAAAAGCAGTGTCGATCGCGTATTGGCTTTGTCCAAGCTGGGATTGTCGGGCGACGAACAGGCGGATATGGTCAATCATGGCGGAGTCGATAAAGCGTTATGCGTGTACGATCACGGACATTACTCTTATTGGGAAACCGTGCTTAAACGCACGATGCCCTTCGGTTCGTTCGGAGAGAATTTCACGGTGAGCCGATTGCAGGAAGCCGTCGTACATATCGGAGATGTTTTCGAGGTCGGATCGGCTGTCGTGCAGGTGAGCCAGCCTCGTCAGCCGTGCTGGAAGCTTGCGATGAGATGGGGGCTGGACGAGTTCCCGTTATTGGTGACGCAAAGGGGGGCTACCGGCTTTTACTTCCGCGTGTTGGAGGAAGGCGAAGTCTGGAAAGGGGATACGTTGAAGTTGAAGCAAACACATCCGGCGGGAATAACGGTAGCAGAGGCGAATCGGGTTATGCATAAAGACAAGAACGATTTGGAAGGTATTCGCCGGTTGCTCGACTTGAAGGAGTTGTCGGCTAGCTGGACGAAGACGTTTAACGCGAGGTTGGAGCGGTTACAAGGAAAATAGGTAGTAAATAGTTGAATTCGTCTGCGCTGTCGGCAATTCGCAAGGAGTTACAAGTCCAAACCAGGTAATTCTCGTCGCTGTCGGCAATTCGCAAGGAGTTACACATCCAAACCGGGTAATTCTCAGCGCTGTCGGCAATTCGCACGGAGTTACACGTTTAAACCGGGTAAGTCTCAACATTGTCGGCATCTCGCTCGGAGTTACACGTCCAAACCAGGTAATTCTCGTCGCTGTCGGCAATTCGCAGGCAGTTACACGTCTAAACCGGGTAATTCTCGGCAATGTTGGCAATTCGGACGGAGTAACACGTCGAAACCGGATAATTCTCAGCGCTGTCGGCAATTCGCAGGCAGTTACACGTCTAAACCGGGTAATTCTCGTCATGGCGGCTTTTCGCACGGAGTTACGCATCCAAACCGACTAATACTTCAGAAGTTGATCATACTAACAATTTTTGTTAAAATCTTTTTATTGATAATTCATGCGTGAAGCACACGCCGTCTGCTCCCAATGTGGAGTGGGCGGCGTTTTTGATTTCAAGAGGAGGGTTCGACGTGTTTGAAGATGAGTATGCGGCGTTATACGAGAAACAACTGAGGGAGGCTCGAGGGCAACGAAGGGAAATGCTGGAACGCGATTTGTCCGGAACGAAAAAAATGCTTGAGATCATTCATCCGATCATCGGAACGCTAGAGGGGATTATATTGGAGCATGAAATGGTTGGTTTGTCCGGTGTTAAAATCTATGGGGATGCGTTCATTTCGTCGCTGAGAACGGTAATCGAGGAAGAAAACTATATTACTCATGCGGAGAGTATTACGCGGAAGCGATTTACTTTTGAACGCGCACGCATGCGCTCGGTCGGAGCATTAGGTTTTACATATTATCCATATGGAAGAGATGAACTCGAACAGCAGCCGGATGTTTGTCGTAGAGACTTGCAAGACTTGATAAGTCTGAAAATGACCAGTAAGGCGTCCGATTTTGCCGCGCTTCCTGTTCTCGAACGAGAGGTACTTCGCTTTGCAGCGGCGGCGAATCCACATTCCTTTAATCTTACGGAATTATCGGAGTGGCTTCACATCAAGAATGAGGCGAGCGGCAGATTCGCGAAAAGCCTTGAGAAAAAGGAGTTGCTAACCAAAGTCGGCGGAGGAGAGCGAAGGTGTCACGAATTCACGATCTCGGAGAACGGTCTTGCGGTACTGTTGGGTAAGTCCAATCATCATGCTTGGAAAATTTAAGGGGTGAGAGGACCGTGTCTTCCGGGCATTGTGCTTCTAACCAGCTACACAAAGTTGACTATATAAGTAGTCCGAGCTTTGATCGCTGGTAGTCGCCCTATTTTTCACGAAAGCAGTTTCCTGAAAATTTCCATCTTAATGGGTGAACAAAGGTCAATGCTTCCGCTCCTCGAACATATAATGAAGAAGGGAGGCGGTAGACGTGAATACGGCGCAGCGATTGGGGTATGGCAAAGAGGAACGGCTGTTAATCGTGAATGCGGACGACTTCGGCCTGTGTCGAAGCGTGAACGAGACGGTAACTGCCATGCTGTCCGATAAGGCGGTCAGCTCGACGACGATCATGATGAACTGTTCTTGGTCCGCGGACGCGGTCGGCATGATCCTGGCAACTGACCCTAACGCCGATGTCGGCGTTCATTGGACGTTAACGAGCGAATGGCCTTCTTATAAATGGGGAGCGCTATGCCGAACCCGGCCAACGATAACGCTAGCGGGACCGGATGGTTGGTTCCCCGAGACGATAGCCGAAGTGGAGCAGAGGGCGGATCCCGAGGAGGTTCGCCAAGAGTTGATCGCCCAGGCGAAAGCCGCCATTCAAGCCGGACTCACTTTATCTCACGCCGATAATCACATGGGTAGCTTGTACGGGTTTCATTCCGGAAATGATCTGCTTCCGGTTGCCTTCGACGTGTGCGCCAGCTATGGTCTTCCCTTTCGGCTGCCGCGGCGATTGATGCCGGTCGGAGGAAGGTCGATTCCGACCGAGCTCCACGATCGCGCCAAGATTCGCGTGCGGCAAGCGGACGACCGCGGAATCGTGTTGCCGGATTATGTTCTGGGACCGGAGTATCGCCTTAATCCTGGAGAGAGCTATGAATCAATGAAGGCGGAAGGCGTAAGCTTGATCCGCCACCTGTTGCCCGGGGTGACGGAATGGATCGCACATCCCGCAAGCGTAACGGAAGAGCTTCGCTCGTTCCATGGCCATCCGGACAAACGGGGGATGGAGGTCGTCTTCTGGAGGGACGAGGAAGTTCGTGCGATCCTCGCGCAAGAGCAGATCAGGTTAATCGGCTGGAAAGAGCTGCAGGAGCTGCAATCGACCCTCTCCGCGTGAATTTATCGGCAGCAATTGCCGTTTTTTAACAGAGTCGGAAGGATTTCAGCGTTTTATCGCGAAATAATTAATGTTTATGTATTACCAATTTTCTGAATTATCCTCCAACTCAACGCGAAAGGGGATTGCAGAACGACATGGTCATGTTGCCCAAGGTTAACGAGCTCGGTTTTTTTGAAATTCGTCTGGAATCCATCGGAGGGCTAGGCGCCAATCTGGCGGGTAAAATGTTGGCGGAAGCAGGAGTTATGGGAGTAGGTTTGAACGGCGTTAGCTTCAGTTCCTACGGATCCGAGAAGAAAGGATCGCCGGTTAAGGCGCACATCCGATTCTGCGATATCGATACGCGGATAAGGGACACTTCGCCGGTCGAAAGACCTCACGTCATCGGCATTTTCCACGAAAACCTCTCCAAGACGATCAACGTTATTTCCGGGATGTATGAAGACAGCATCGTGCTGGTCAACTCCAAGAAATCGCCAGAACAGCTCAAAGACCAGCTCAAACTCAAAGGCGGCATCATCGCCGTGGTGGACGCGACCGGCATCTCCATGTCGGAGAACAATCGCGCGAACATGGCCATGTTGGGCGGACTATTCCGATTATGCGGATTTTTGGATGCCGAATTCATGAAGGGCGTCATTCGCAAATCGCTGGAGAAAAAATATCCCGCGGCCGTACAGCCGGCTTTGAACACTTTCCAACGCGGCTACGACGAGGTGAAGTTCCAGTCCTATTCGTTGGCCGAAGGAGACGCAATGCCCGATTTCGTCCGCATGGACACGCCGGTGCTCGGCTACGAGACGCAGCCGCTCGGAGGAATCATCACGAACCCGGGCAACAGCATCCTGAAAGATCTGAGTATCTCGAGAGCGGGAATGATGCCACACTTCGCGGACGACAAATGCATCCACTGCGCGGCATGCGATAACGTTTGTCCGGACTTTTGCTTCGTGTGGGAGGAGCAAGCGGACAAGAAAGGCCGACCGCAAATGTTCTTGCAAGGCATCGATTATCAATATTGCAAAGGCTGTCTCAAATGCGTCCAGGCTTGTCCGACCGACGCTCTTTCCTCTCACTTAGAGGAAGACGGCTATGCCGACGGCAACCGAGTACCGCACAAGTTCCAGCTAGCGATGGGATAGAGAGAACGTCACGTGTTCGTTCAACGAGAAACCGATAGGAAAGGTGGAGTCTGACATGTCAGTTGACATTCGCAAGGAAATGGGCCGGCAAGGTACCGTAGAACAACGAATCGTCTATGAATCAGGCAACGAGATGGCCGCATACGCCGCACACCAGATTAACTATCACGTCATGGGGTATTTTCCGATATCCCCGTCGACGGAAGTCGCGCAATTTCTCGATTTAATGAAAGCGAACGGCCAACACGACATCGTCTTGATCCCCGCAGACGGCGAACACGGCTCAGCGGGAGTATGCTACGGTGCTTCGGCCGCGGGAGGACGCGTATTCAATGCGACTTCTGCAAACGGTTACTTGTACATGTTGGAGCAAATGCCCGTCCAATCGGGAACCCGATTCCCGATGGTCATGAACCTCGTATGCCGATCCGTATCCGGTCCTCTCGATATCCACGGGGATCATTCGGATTTATATTTCGCCTTGAACACGGGCTGGCCGATCGTGCTATGCCGCGATCCGCAAGCCGTCTACGATATGAACATCATCGCGCTTAAGCTGGCCGAGGATCCGGAAGTGCGATTGCCCGTGCTCGTTGCCTCTGATGGATATTTCACTAGCCATCAGAAGCGCAGGGTTAATACGTTCGCCAATCGGGAAGACGTCCAGAAGTTCGTCGGAGAACGTCCGCCGGAAGGCTTCAAGCACGTGCTGGACCGCAACAATCCCATTACCGTCGGGCCTTACATGAACGAGCCGGATTATATCAATAACTGCTACCAACAGAGCTTGGCCATGTATCGCGCGGAAGCCGTTTTCGACCGGATACAGAAGGAATACGCGGAGCTGACCGGCAGGGATTATCCGATATTGGAGCTTTACAGAATGGACGATGCGGATGTAGCCGTATTCTTGCTCAATTCGTCGTCGGAGATCATCAAGGACGTCGTCGACCAGCTCCGTTCCCAAGGGATCAAAGCGGGAGCGATCTCGCCGAATATCATCCGTCCTTTCCCGGCTAAAGCCATTACCGAAGCGCTTAAGAACGTCAAAGCGGTAACCGTCGGTGATCGCTCCGATTCGTATGGCGGACATGGCGGCAATATGGTCATGGAAGTGCGCGCGGCATTGCAGCAGTACGGAAATTCGACAACGATGGTCATCAGCCGGATCTATGGCTTGGGCGGTAAGGATTTCTATGCCGAGGACGGACTGAAAATGTTCGAGTTCGCGATCGACGCGATGGCCAAAGGTTTCGTGGAGAAGCCGTTCGATTATCACGGCATTACGGCGGGGGATCCGTCCAAAGCGCCGCAGCGGGTGCTCGAACCGATGAAATACGAAGATTTGAAAACGGGGCTCATCACCGTAACCCAAGACGAAGCCACCGGCAAAATCAACGTACGAGTTCCGCCGCTTCGCGCGCTGACCAAGAAGCCCAAGCGGATCGCTCCGGGACACGGCGCCTGCCCGGGCTGCGGGATTTTCTCCGGCTTGGAATTATTCTTCAAGGGGATCGAAGGAGACATCGTAGCGCTGTTCCATACCGGATGCGCGATGGTCGTCACGACGGGGTACCCGTACTCCGCGCATAAAGCGACTTACATCCATAATCTGTTCCAGAACGGAGCCGCAACGATGTCGGGCGTCGTCGAGATGTTCCACGAGCGCAAGCGCCGCGGGGAGCTTGACGAGTACGGTCTGCAGGACGACTTTACATTCGTCATGATCACGGGCGACGGCGGTATGGATATCGGGATGGGGCCGGCGATCGGAGCCGCGCTTCGCAATCACCGGATGATTATCCTCGAGTACGATAACGAGGGGTATATGAATACGGGAGCCCAGCTTTCGTACTCGACGCCGATGGGTCATCGGACTTCTACGTCCAACGTTGGCAAGCACCAAGGGGGCAAAGTGTTCCACCATAAGGATACCGCGCAGATCATGGCCGCGACGAATATTCCTTACGTGTTCACCGGCAGCGAAGCTAGCCCGATAGACCTCGTGCGCAAAGGCGCCAAAGCGCAATGGTACGCTCAGAACGTGGGCATGGTTTACGGTAAAATACTCATTACATGTCCATTGAACTGGTTATCCGAAGATAAGGACGGCGCCGACATCATCGATTACGCGGTAAATACTTGCTTCTTCCCGCTGTACGAGGTGGAGAAAGGCGTTACGACGATTACCTATAACCCCGAAGAAAAGGGGAAAAGGGTTCCGGTCGGAGATTGGCTGAAGATGATGGGCAAGACGAAGCATCTGTCCAAGCCGGAATACGCCGACACGCTAAGAGAGTTCGAGCACGAGATCGAACGCCGGTGGAACATGCTGAAGGCGAAGCACGAGAATCCTTATTTATAAGAAAGGGTGCCCGTCCCCATGCCTTACGCAATGAGACATTCGCCTACGGGCACGCTGCTTGCCTGCGTGCAGCGCAATGGCTATAAGTTGGCGTACTACGGTCTGCTCCTCTGGGAGAACGATCCCAGTCCAGCGCAAATGTCCGAAGGATTGGCTGAAGCCGGAATCGAACCGAAAGATCCGGCGGGCAATCTCGCGGATTGGGAGCCTCTAATGCTAAGCGAACACGACGCGAAGATGGCTAACGTGAAGCTGCGTAACGATCCGGCAAGAGTCGTCGCTTATCGCGACGGGGTCATCGTCGCCAGCCATTTATAAGGTAGTTGATCCAACCCCCAAGGAGATGGAATCCGAGGGGGTTGGGGTGTATTAATCTATAGAACCACCTTCAAGAAAGCGGTTGAGCAGGAATATTCTGCTGAACCGCTTTTTTTGCATCGTCCGTTTTTCCGGACCCGCTAAAATTATTTAAAGAAAATGTCATCTGAACGACATTATGAGTCCAACGTTTGTGTTAGAATTCTCATATCCCATCGGAATAGTAAAGTATTAAGTTGGAGGATATGAAGAGGTGATTGGCTGCATGAGCGATAATAACGATCAATTGATCGTCGGCGATAAGGATACCGTCATGGATGTGATCGTCGATTCCTTTCATAAATACGGGGTTTCGAGGTCATGCGCCAAAAACGAGTTCATTTTTCGCGAGAATGATCTTCCTAACAGCGCTTATTACGTGGAGTCCGGTCTAATCAAAATCTCGCAATCCTCGCAAGAAGGTCAGGGGATTACTTTGTTCCTTCGCCATGCCGGAGAAATATTCGGCAACGCGGAAATCTTGTCGAACCTTCATCGCCAGCGCTATGCGAAGTGTCTTACGGACAGCGAGGTCGTCTCCCTGGACGCTCGAAAGTTTACGGAACTGGCTAGGGAAAACAAAGATTTTTCCTATTCCTTAGCCGTTATCGGGGCGCGAAGATTGCTGCAAACGCAGAAAATCGTGGAAACGTTAATCAGCCGACCGGTCTCCTGGAGGCTTGCGTGGTTTCTTGTGCAGATGGGGAAGCCAAGGGACGAACAATTGGAAATCCAGCTCCAGCTCAGTCACGAAGAAATTTCGTACGTTATCGGATGCAGCAGGCAAACGATAACCGAAACGCTGAATAAATGGAGCGAGAAAAACCTAATCGATTACACGAAGAAAAAAATCTTGATTTTCAATCCGAATAGCTTCTTCGAGGACTTATAGAGAGAACCGGGGGTGACAGCATGATCGACATCAAAAACGTAAGCAAAACCTACGACGATCGCAATAGAGGGCGATATAACGCGCTCAATCAGGTATCCTTGCATGTTAAAAAAGGTGAATTCGTTTCATTGGTCGGCCCTTCCGGATGCGGGAAATCGACTCTGTTAAATATGATCGCGGGCTTCGAGAAGACGGAAGAAGGAATGATCGAGGTGAACGGGGAGAAGGTCAAAGGACCCGGCCCCGACCGCGTGGTTGTCTTCCAAGAACACGGACTATTCCCCTGGTTAACCGTACTGGATAACGTGGCGTTCGGGTTGAAGCAGAAGGGAATGCGCAAGAAGGAACGGCACGAGCTTGCTCTCGAGCAGATCAAAGCCGTGCATCTTAGCAAATTCGCAGCTAGCTTCCCGCACCAATTGTCCGGCGGAATGAAGCAAAGGGTAGCTATCGCAAGGGCATTGGTCATGGATCCGGCTATATTGCTCATGGACGAACCCTTTGCCGCATTAGACGAACAGACGAGATTCATTTTGCAGAGCGACTTGGAAGAGATATGGGGAAGAACGCACAAAACGATTCTATTCATTACCCATAATATCCGCGAAGCGGTCATGCTGTCCGACCGCGTTATCGTCATGTCCACGCAGCCGGGCACGATCAAGAAGGAATTTAATGTTCAGGCTTCCCGGCCCCATAGCATCGGCGACCCCCTGATCCACCATCTGGAAAGAAAAATCACGGACGAGCTCGCGGACGAGCTTGAAAAGGTCGTGAAAGGGGAAATGGGCGATGACTATCGCATTAAGAAGAATCATTTTTCTGGTCCTTCTTCTGATAGCATGGGATTTGGGATATAGAATTTTTAATTGGGGGTGGAAGTTTCCTTCCCCGCAGCAAACATTCCAAGCTTTCTACGACGGATTTACGGAAGGGCCTCTATGGGGGGCGATCGTAGCCAGCCTTAGAAGATTGCTCATTTCGTTCGCTATTTCCATCGCGCTCGGTACGACGCTCGGTTTCTTGTTCGCGCGGTACCGGTTTTTGGATCAGACCTTCGGATTTCTGGTCGTCGCCCTGCAGACCGTTCCGAGTATCGCCTGGTTGCCGTTCGCGATCATCTGGTTCGGCTTGAACGATACGGCCGTCATCTTTATCACGACGATAGGCGCGACTTGGACAATGTCGATGGCAAGCCGAACCGGTATCATGAATATCTCCCCGATCCACTTGAGAGCGGCTCGGATGATGGGGGCGGGCAACGGGTTTCGCATGTTTTATCAAGTCATGGTCCCCGCCGCGTTTCCCCATCTGATGACGGGCATCCGCGTAGCTTGGGCGTTCGCATGGCGGGCGCTAGTTGCCGGAGAGCTAGTCGCGAGAGGAGTCGGACTTGGGCAAATGCTCCAAGATAGCCGGGATATCGGGGACACGGCGACGATCCTATGCATCGTCATCGTTATCGCGATCATTGGAACGTTATCGGATCACTTGTGCTTCAAGCGGCTGGAAGATCGAATAATGCTTAGATTCGGAAATATCAAATAACGGGAGACTTCTAAATATGAGAAAAACCACTTTGGCGATCAGCCTCCTTCTGATCTTAGGTCTAGTAGCTTCAGGCTGCGGTAACAAAGACGCATCGTCTTCGGATAACATTACCGTAAAGATCGGCTTGTTAAAAAACGTTACGCATGCTCCGGCATTCATCGCTCTTCAAAACGGATATTTTCAAGAAAAATTCGGAGAGAACGCCAAAATCGACGTGATGGCTTTCGACAATGGCTCGGACTTCTCTACAGCTATTGCGACCGGCGAAATCGACATGGGCTTCGTTGGCCCAGGTCCGGCGATTAATCAGTTCCTTAAAAGCAAAAATTTCAGGATCATTTCCGGCTCCAATAACGGAGGAGCGGTTCTGGTTGCGCGAACGGATGCGGGAATTAACGCCGTTAAAGATCTAGTTGGCAAAACAATCGCGATTCCGACGAAGGGGAGTACGAACGAAATATCATTGCGTCTGCTGCTGGAGCAAGAAGGGATCAAAGTGACGACGGATTCTTCCGGCGCGGAGATCATTACGAGAGCCCCGGCGGATACGTTGGTCGCCATGCGGCAGAAGGAAATCGACGCCGCTCTCGTGCCCGAGCCGTGGGGAACGCAGATGGTGCAAGAAGGTACCGCTCAAATTCTCGTCGATTGGGACAAAATTCCGCCGAATAACGGAGATTATCCGTTAACTCTCATGGCGGCAAACGATAAGTTCATTAAGGATCATAGAGATCTCGCGAAAGCGGCGATCGAAGCCAACCTTGAAGCTATTAGGTTTATACAAGACGACCCGACCAAATCTTACGAACTCGTCAGCAATGAGCTTAAAGAGCTTACGGGCAAAGGCATGGATACCGATCTTATTAAATCGGCATTGGATCATCTGAAACTGACGCATGAAGTCGACGCGGACGCGATTAATCTCATGGCGAAGGTTTCCTTCGACGCGGGTTATATCAAAGACGTGAAGGAAGAGGAACTGGATTTAAGCCCGATGCTGGATTTGAGCTTGCTGGAAGAAGTCACGCAAAACAAGTAATTTTCCAAGGGGATGAAGACTTGCATATACAAACACAAGATCATTTACTACCTGATTTCCATGAGCATATGAAGATCGTATTGTTGGGAACGGGAACGCCTAGAGCGTTTCCAGGCAGAGCGAAATCGGGAGTCGCGGTTCTGGCTGCCGGAAAGACGTTCTTGGTGGATTGCGGCGGAGCGGTCGTCGATCAGTTGATTAAAGCGGGTATTATGCCGCAGCGAATTTCCGACGTACTATTCACTCACCATCATAGCGATCACAACTCCGGATTTTTCGATGTCTTTATCTCAAGCTGGCGGACGCACGTCGTTACGGAACGCGTTTTCGAAGGCCGCTCGGTACCTATGAGCGTATACGGACCGACCAGCACCAAGGAAATCATAGGAAAAATGCGGGATTCATTCGAGTTTGACGTCAATTTGCGGGTTAATTACAACAAGTCGGCCGATCAAGGGGCGAATATCTTGTATTTCGAATCGAACGAGGGCGTTATTTACGATGAGGGCGGAATTAAAATCACCGCTTTCGAAGTGGATCATCGGCCGGTAATGCCCGCCATTGCCTATAAATTCGAATACAACGGCAAGTCCGTCGTTATATCCGGCGATACGGTGCCCGTTGCGAACATGGTTAAACACAGTCGCGGCGTAGACCTGCTCGTGCATGAGTCGTATAACAAGAAGTGGTTGGACGCGCTTATAGAGAAATTCCCGGCGCAAGCGACCGGTCTCGGGAATCCGGCAAAGTACCATTCTACGACATTGGAAGTCGCCCAAATCGCTAAGGAAGCGGATGTTCTCCATCTGGTACTTACTCATCATATACCGCCTCCGGCTGAGAACGAGGAAGCGGAAACGGATTACATTGCGGGGATGCGGGACATCTATGCGGGGAAAATCACGGTTGGACGGGATCTGATGTCATTCGATCTCGGAAAGCTGCCTGGTTGAAATAATACTTATCGTCAAAAAGTCCTTAACCAGCATAAGCGCTCCTGGCTATGCTGATTAAGGGCTTTGTTTATCAGGCGCTGGAAGAAATTATGCATCCGGGAAGATCGAAGCTTCCTTGCGGCCATGCTTCATTAAGAGCTGCGTGACTTTCTGCAAGCGCAAGCACTCGTGCGGCTTAAGCTCCCGTTGAAAGTAACCGTACATGTAAGCGGCTTCCAGAAAGGCTAGACTTGGGTAACAGATGACCGGTTGATGGGAGAACGGATTGTCCAGAACGATCTGCCACTCCCCGTTTCTCTCCGAACGAGCAATCTTATCCAGAGCTTCGTTCTTGCATTCGAAGATCAGGTCGAATTCGTTCCATATTTCGCGCCAAGAAGGGCTGAAGCGTTCCGGAGTTGGGAATAGGTCGCGCGCTTCCGTCAGTTTCCGTCCATACAATAACCGATCTTCGTCCGAATAAGTTTTCAATCCGCCGCGGAAGTCTTCCACGAATGCGTAAAAGGAAAAATAACCTGCGATTTCCATCTCCGCTCTGAACGTTTGTTCCGACTCCCGATTGTCGATTCGCATATAATGGAGAAAGGTCAACTCGCTCATCCCCGACAGCCCCTTAACAGAGATAATATGGAAACAATCTTCGAATATTATACCGTACGGTGTGTCATTACGCCCGGCTTTTTATGATATAATGAAAAACAATGCGCAAGACCGCGGAAGCTTTATAGGAGGGAATTACAAGATGAGTCGCCGTTTTGTCATCGAGGCTGTTATGATCGCCATCTACGGGCAGTTGCTGCTGCCGAAACGTCCTGTGGAATACAGGATTCCGTATACTTCGGTGATGGAGCTCTACGATATGAAAGATAGTCCCGATCCGGTCATGCCGGAATCGGAGGACGACGCGTACGTGAAATTGAAGATCGGCGAAATGATTAGTTATTTCGAAGATCCGTTTAATAAGAAGAAGATAGAGCGCGCGCTAATGGCTCCATGGAGAGAGAGTCCGCCGCTGCCTATTAACGAGAACGTCAGCTTAGTCATCGTTAACGCAGCCGAGAACATGCAGTATGGAGAGTTATTCGATCCGATCGAAACGGAAATCATTCTAATGACGATTCGTTTGCAATGTCCGGTATTGACGGATCAAATCGAGTTTCAAGACAAGGTTGTCCAGAATAGCATTCCAGTGCAGCTATTCGATATCGACGATTTCGAATTCGCCGTCGAAGAAGGAACGGAATCGACGGGAGAGTACACCGAATAACGAAGCTGCCGATAATATCGGCAGCTTTTGCTTCTACTGACAAATCATAATTGTCTTGGAGGAGGGAATGCCTTTGGTTCACTTATTAGCCCGTTGGATGGCGAAAAGACTGCACAAAAGGCAGAAGCTGCAGCAGTCTCTCCGCTGGTACGAAAGATGGGGAACCGATAAAATGTCGACGAACGAACGAGTCGACTACGCGGGGCTTCTTCACGACTGCGGGCGGTCCGAACAGGCTGTCGACGTATTGACCGCCGCTCTTCGATTGGAGAATCACCCTCATGCTTATGAAAGACGAGCCCACATCTACAACGAGATGGGGAAGGAAGACGAAGCGATCGCGGATTTGGATGCTGCGATTCACCTGGATTCGAAACCATATATTTACTGGTATACAAGAGCGATATCTCATCACGACAGAGGCGAATATGAATATGCCGTACGCGATTTCAAGGAAGCGTTGGGGAGACGGGAAGATTCCAAAGCTTCGACGTACTACGAATTAGGCAACGTCTACATGAAGCTAGGTAAAGTGGAAGAAGCGGAGAACTGTTATCGGCAAGCCGCGAGCGTACCCGCTAAAGCGATCCCTCATTATTATTACCGACAAGCTCAAGCTTTAGAGCAGTTGAACAGGCTGGACGAAGCCCAAGCGGTTCTTTCGGTCGCCGTTAAGCTGCAAGAGCAATGGTCGGAAACGGGAGATCAAGGCGGCTCGATCTTGAAGGAAAGAACCAATTATTCCTATGCCGCCGTTGCTAGCTTCATTAAAGGCGCGCAAGAGGAATTCGGATTTCGATTATTCGAATCCAAGCTTTACGAGGCCAGGGGCGAAATCGAAGAAGCGCTAGCTTCCGTCGAGATCGCCCTACGATCGTTTGCCGGATCGGCGGAGCTGCAGCTCCGGAGAGGGACCTTGTTAAGGCAGCTTGACCGCAACGACGAAGCGATCGATGCGATGATTCGATTAAGAGAAGCTAATCCATTATGGCTTCCCGCATACATGGAGCTAAGCACATCTTATCGGACGAAGGGTCGGCATGCGGAAATGATTCAAGTGCTTCAAGAAGCCAAGAAGCATTTTCCCGATCATACGGTCGTCCGTTTCTGGTTGGCGGATGCTTATCGGGAGGCGGGACAGTTAGAGAATTCCCGCAAGGAAAACGAGGAATTGACCGATATGGAACCGGAGGACCCTTTGAACTGGAAGCAAAGGGCGGAAATCTCTATCGACGAAGATCGATATCCGGACGCGGACGCAGCCTATACGAAAGCTCTGCAACTTGAAGAATCGGCCGATTTCTATATGCGGCGCAGCTTCTCGCGTTACATGGAGGATCGTTACGAGGAAGCGATGATGGACGTTCAATCGGCGATCAAGCTGGATGAAAGTCTTCTGAAGCAAAGCAAGACGGCTTATGCATTGGGAGAGCTGTATATGGGGATGGGAAATTGGAAGTTGGCTGAAGCCGAATTTTCCAGAGCGTTGGCTCAAGAACCGGAAAATCCCCAAATCTATGATCGAAGGGCGCGCTGCCGTTTCGCCGCCGATCGTCTGGCGGAATCCTTGGAGGATTGCAATCGCGGACTGCAGATCGATCCTAACAATGCAAGAATATTGTGGCTCAGGGGGCTCATCCATTATCGCTTGGACGATCATGAAGCAGCGTTGGCCGATTCGATCGCTTACTCCGAATTATTGCCGGACGATTCCCAAGGTCACTACAATTTAGGCTTAATCTATAGCCATCTCGATCGTAACGACGATGCGATCGCCGCCTTCTCAAAGGTGATCGAATTGAGTCCTTTCGAGGCTCCCGCTTATTTGGAGAGGGCGACGATCTGGTATCATCATGCCTTCGACCGCATGCGGGCTACGGACGATCTGGCCCAATGGCTGCTTTATGCCGGCGGGGAGAAATCGCAAGGCGACCGATTCGAGCTATTGAATGAAATTCGAGGCTTCGACGACGAGATGAGGGAACGGGCTAAGGAACAATTTCTACTCGTTTACGGCAACAGCCGGTATTTATCCTGATGATTTGGTTCGTCTCCGTCCCTATGGTAGAATGAGGGGCAAATACGATCCATCCAAGGAGGAAATGGAATGCTGATCACGACAACGCCTAACGTAGAAGGTTCTCGCATTACCGACTATTACGGTTTGGTTACTGGCGAAACGATAATGGGAGCCAACATTTTCCGTGATTTCCTTGCTTCGATTACCGACGTGGTCGGCGGACGATCCGGAACTTACGAAAGCAAGCTGAAGGAAGCCAGGGATATCGCGGTTTCCGAAATGACGAGTCAAGCGCAACGCTTAGGCGCGAACGCGGTCGTCGGAGTCGACGTTGATTACGAAGTCATCAGGGACGGCATGTTGATGGTAGCCGTGAGCGGAACGGCAGTACGTATCGAATCTGAAAAGTAAAGGGTGGGAATCCGATGAAATACAGAACTTTAGGCAAAACAGGACTCAAAGTATCCGTTGTCGGCGTGGGAACTTGGCAGTTTGGCGGCGAGTGGGGCAGAACGTACGAGCAGCATGAGGTCGATGCTATCTTAGGCAAAGCCAAGGAAGTGGGAATCAATTTAATCGATACGGCGGAATGCTATGGAGATCACTTGTCGGAATCTCTTATCGGCGGATATATCCATAACAATCGCGAAGATTGGATCTTGGCCACCAAGTTCGGACATCGATTCCACCGCAATTTCGAAAGAACGGACTTATACGACCCTAAGGAAGTCATTGCGCAATTAGAACGTTCCCTTCGATCGCTGAGGACGGACTACATAGACCTGTATCAATTCCATTCCGGTCCGGACGCTTCGTTCGATCAAGACGAATTGTGGGATACGCTTAACGAACAGGTCAAAGCCGGCAAGATTCGGCACTTGGGCATTTCCATCGGCTCCAACGAGAACATTCATCAGACCTCTCGCGCGACCGCCGTTAATGCGGAAGCGATTCAGGTTGTCTACAACCGGCTGGACCGCAATCCGGAGAAGGAAGTATTCCCGTCTTGCGTAGATCAAAACCTCGGCGTTCTTGCGAGAGTACCGTTAGCGAGCGGATTGTTAAGCGGCAAATACAAGCCCGGCGCGAAATTCGAAGCCAACGACGTGAGATCGAGGCGGGATTCGGAGCAGTTGGATGCCTTAATTCGCGAAGCCGAGGGCATACGCAGTGACGAAGTGCCGGAAGGGACGGATATGGCCGCTTGGGCGCTCGCTTGGTGCTTGAAACATCCCGCGGTCACTTCCGTCATTCCCGGCTGCAAGGATCCTGCTCAAGTCGAAGCGAATGCTTTAGCTGTCGAGCTCGTGGAAGATGGCCATCCTCAAGACGCTTAAGACTTACGCGTCGGCTTGTTTAAGAATGGAGGAGTAGGACATCGAGAATCGCAAAATCATTCCCGTATACGTGCTGACAGGATTCCTCGGAAGCGGGAAAACGACTCTACTGAACAGAATCCTGGAGGACGCTAAGAAACATAATCGTAAGCCCGCCATTCTTCTGAACGAGGTAGGAGACGCGAACGTTGAAGGAGTACTGATCGACAATGACATCCCGATGTCCGAAATGCTGGGTGGCTGCATCTGCTGCACGAGCCGAGGAGATCTCGGGCTTGAGCTTGTTCAGCTAGCCCGGGAGCATGAGCCGGATGTCATCTGGATCGAGTCCACGGGCGTCGCGCAGCCTCTCGAGATAATGGACGGTGTAACGGAAGCTTCGCTGTACGCGAAGCTCGAGCTTAAGAATGTCGTCACCGTCGTGGATGGTCGACTTCTGCTCGACAAGATGAGAATCGGTTCGGGCAAGACCTTCAAGCTCATGAAGGAGCAAATTCGCGTTGCGAACGTTCTTGTGCTGAACAAGATCGATCTGGTAGCAGAGTCGGACCTGTCGGAGCTCCAAGAAGCTTTAGCCGATTGGAATCCATATGCGCGAATCGTGACGACGACGAGAAGCGAGCTGGATACGGCACTACTTTATGCGGAATACCAATCGAATCAATCGGAACAAATGCCGCGCGTTTCTGCTCACGAGCATCATCATGCTCACCATCATTCCGCGCACGACCACGTGAACGTCGTGACTTATTTTTTCAAAGGTACCGTTCATAGCGAAGCGTTCGAGCAATTGCTAAGGGGATTACCCGACGAGGTATACCGTGCCAAAGGAATCGTCGCTTTTCAAGATACGGCTAGTTTGTTCTTATTCCAGTACGCCTATCGAGAGATCGACTTTCTCCGCATAACGCCGCAGAAGCAAGTAAATAACGTCGCGGTATTCATCGGAGAGGGCTTCTCGGAGTCCGAATTAATCGAACGGCTGGAAAAGATAGATACGACGGCTTCATGATTTGATCGATTCCCCGCGTTCACGCGAATGTTGCGTAAACGCGTTTTTTTTGCGCATGGACGCTTCCATTCCTCTCTTGGTTTCCATAATTATCGTTGTATTAGATCGGAATTATCTCGTTGAACATCTCGACCGACTCGGTTATGCTGATAAGATGTCTATTCCTCCATGGGGGAGAAAAATCTAATAGAAAAGGATAGATATCCTATGAAAATCGTGCGCGTAGAATCCATAGAACAATTAAATCAAGCTTTCGATATCCGAGTCGAAGTATTCGTGAACGAGCAAGGAGTCCCAAGAGAGCTTGAAATGGATGAATACGATGCTTCGCCGGACGCGTGCCATCACTTTTTGGTATTGGACGGCGAGTTGCCCGTCGCTACGGGCAGATTCAAGGAATATGAACCCGGAGTGGCGAAGATGCAACGGATCGCCGTAATGAAATCCCTTCGGGGTTCGGGAGTGGGGAAATACCTAGTACTTGGGATGGAAAAAGCAGCCAAAGAGTTAGGGTTCAAAACGTCTTTGCTTGACGCGCAATGCTCGGCGGAAGCCTTCTATTTGAGGTTAGGATATCGAACGATTTCGGAAGAGCCGTTCCTGGACGCGGATATCTTGCATGTTCGGATGGTCAAGCCGCTCTAAACCCGCGGGTAATCGCCGTCGGTGCTCTGTTTTGTTTTTATTTCTATGAATATAGCAACCTTTGTCCGAAAGTGTCGTTAATACTATAGATTAAAAAAACGGTTGTACGATCAACACCCAGATCAGAAGGAGCAGATTATGAAGAAGAGGTTTATGCAATTATTCATTGCCGTATTGCTGATAGGCACGATAGCGCTCCCGGTTCATGCCGAGGGCATCGCGGACGGAATGGAAAAGCTCGTTCTTATCCAAAATTCGAAGCAAATGATTCACAATGGAACGACGGTAATGGCTACGCAACCGTTAACGGCGGTCAAAGGCGTGAGTTACGTTGCCGCCAGATCCATCATGCAAGAGGTTTACGGCACGACCGTTTACGATTCGAAGAGCAAACAATATGTTCTGAGCAACGGGGAGACGGAGCTCAGATTCAAAGTCGGGAGCTCCGCATACTTGCTGAACGGAAATTCGGAGATTAACGGAGTCGGTACTCCGTATTTGTTAAAAGGGACTCTGATGGTTCCGCTACGCACGATAGCGCTTAACTTCGAGCTCGATTTGAAGTCGATTCCGGCGGAGAAGAAAATCGAATTGAGCTGGGGCTCCAAGCCCGTAGCCAAATTCTCCGTGTCCGACTTGAATCCTTACGCCACTCAGACGCAGGTCAACTATACGAATCTGTCCTATCATCCGAGAGGACTGGAGATTATCGACGAGCGGTGGGAGAACAATAACGCCGTTTTCGACCAAGCGGGGACGTATACGATATCCCATTGGGTTCAGGATTCCAGCGGAACGTGGAGCGATCCTTACACGGTGACGATAACGGTCAAACCGCCGAATCAACCGCCGGTCGCCTCGTTTACGACGGATAAGGATACGTATAAGATGGGGGAATTCATCCAATATACGGATCAGAGCACGGATGACGAGAACCGGATCGAAAGCTCGTTGTGGACGAATAACGAACGCGGATTTTTCGTTCCCGGCCCGCAATTGATTAAACTGAACGTAACGGACGCTAACGGCGCCACAAGCGAATACTACAAGACCATTACGATCTTGGACGAAACGCTGTACACAAAGGAAGAGTTCGACTTGCTCTATACGGAGCCGGGAGAGAAGTTCGGAATCGTCGGATCGTCCGTGTTGCAATATCCCGAGATTAACTACACGATTAACGATCGCGAACAAACCTTTATTCGGGCCAACAGCCCGGAGACGATGATTGACGAAGGAATTTACTACGAAGATACGGTAACCGGCAACGTGAGATTCCTGCTTCATAATCTCAACGGACGCACGACGCCGGTTAAAGTATACGTACGCGTTACGAATGAGAACGCTGCTCCGGCTACCGTGAAGATCGGAGCTACCGGCATCGGCGGTCCTAACGTATACGTTTCGACGGTAGGCCGCGCAAGCACGGGGAGATACTTGGAAGCATTGCAAAATCCCAAGTATTCGTACGTGACGATTCCAGCGGGAGAAAGTCGTCTTCTCTTCCAAGATTTCAGCAACAAGGCCGTTAAACCTGGTCAAGTCTATTCCATGCTTGCCGACGTGCAGATGGACTCGAATCTTAAGGTTCAAGTAGTCGCAATCGATGCGAGCCGCGATCTGACGAGTTCGCTTCCATCCTTACAAGTGTTGCCTAGCAACGATAGACACATTCGCGGCACGTTCGATAAAGCGAACCGCACGATTGTTATCAATCAGACGATCGGATTCGAGAAGAGCCGCATCATTCTGGCCGATAACGTTAAAGATACGAGGATCAGCGGGATTGACAAAACGACGAATACGCCGGTTCTGAATGCCGGTAACTACGGCGTATTGTACACGCTCAGATTGAATAATGTAGCGCCGCACACCGCGATAACCTTGAATCCTCGAGGAGGACACTACGCGGGGGCGTTTATCGTCAACGGGAAAGTCGTGTACGCTACGAATTCAAGCATTCTAGCGAACCCGAACGAAGTAGGCATGCTCTACAAGACGGGGGATATGACGGAGTCGGTAATCATTACCTTTACGCCTGCCGCCGGTATGATGCTGCCTATTAATCTAGTATTATATCCATTGCCAACTCACTAATTTCATAGAATCGATTAGCCGTTCCGGCTCAGCTATTGTACCGGAACGGCTTTTCTATTTATTTTGGTACAAATGATCACGATATATGTTGACGATGATAATCATTATCAATTAGACTAGACATAGAACCCGAAGGAGTTGACTATACCCGATGACCATTTCAACAAATCCGGGCGAGCTTGCGTTTCACTTTTCCTCGATCAAGCTGCTTTCGTCGAATGGTCTGGTTGCCGCTCCGCTAGGCCAAGGAATCGTACATAAGCAAGCTATGGCGGACGAGTGGACCGAGATTAACGAGGGCTTGCCGGATCGGACGCATATCAACCGATTGCAGGTGTACGATGATCAATTATACGCTTGCTCCAATAAGGGATTATTTCTATGCACGGATGAAACGTGGTCATCGACGGAATTGGCAATCGGCTGCTTTCAATATAAAGAGTTCGGGGAAGTCGGCTTGGCGGGAACTTCATGCGGTTTATGGTTTACGGAGGACTCCGAGTGGCATTTGATGATGCGTTCCGACGTTATCGTTTACGATTTTCTCTATTTGCCGCAATATGTCGTGTTAGGAACGAATGAGGGATTATCCATACTGGATAGGTTAACTTCGACTTGGATGAACTTCAAATACGCCTCCGCGGTAACTAGCTTGGCCATACATCATGGCAGAATCATCGGCGTGACGGAGCATGGCGATTTGCTAGTCGGCAACAAACGAGGACAATTCGAGAGGTACAGAATGGGCAATTCCTTTTTGTTCTCCGTCGTCGTTCTGAACGACGAAATATTCGCATGCTCGGACCGCGGATTGTACCGCGTTAGTCATATCGGCAATCGAACTTCGTTGATGGCACTGAAATTGGGTCACCAAGTGACGGATGTGGACGCGGACGATCGTTATCTGTACTTGGCAACTTTATTCGAGGGAATACAACGAATCGAACGACATTAACGGATGGACCGAATAACAAAACCTGACTATGGATTCGGAAAAAACACGGTGAACGAGCTGCCTTCTTCAAGGCGGCTTTTCACGTTTACGGACCCTCCGTGCAGCTCGACGAGCGCCCGGGTGATCGATAACCCGAGTCCCGCTCCTCCGAATTTCCGCGCTCGGGAAGTTTCGATTCGGTAGAAACGATCGAATAGATGGGGGAGATGCTCCTCCGCGATTCCCGATCCGTTGTCTACAACCGTAAGCTCCGCGCCTAATTCGGTTGTATTCGTTACGATCCGAATTCTTCCATCCATCGGGTCGGTATGCTGAACCGCATTGTGAAACAAATTCAATACGATTTGCTTCATCTTGTCTTGCTCCATCGGGATAACGATTTGACCGTTCAGTTCCATGATCAGCTTGCGCTCGCCGGCCAATATTCGCAGCTGAGGCTCCATCTCTTCCACGATCTGGGACAGATCGCGGGGTTCAAGCCGAATATGCGGAGATCTATCGAGCTGTGCCAATTGAAGCAGATCGTAGACCAGTTTATTGATACGTTCGGATTCGCCGTACATGCTCCGCAATGCTTTGTTCAACTGCTCCCGATCCTCCGCCGCGCCTCGAAGCAGAACTTCGAGAAATCCGTGAATGGAGGTCAGCGGAGTCCGCAATTCATGGGATGCGTCGGAGACGAAACGCCGCATTTGCTCGCGGGCTTCCTGCTCGGCGAGAAACGAGGATTCAAGTCGTTCCAGCATACTGTTGAAGGAGTGGGACAGTCGATCGATCTCCATCGGCTGTCGTTCTTCCGGCAGCCTCTCGCTCAATTTCCCTGAATCGATCCGTTCTACGGTCGAGACCATCCGGGACAGAGGATTCAACGTCCTGCGAATGGCCGGAAGGAAAGCCAACATTCCTCCGATCATAGCCGTGAAAGCTAGGAACAGAAATAACAGCAATTGCCGGTACAACTCGTCCTTTAGCGGCTTCGTACCCGAGCTGACTTGGACGACTCCCGGCGCGCCGCCGAAGGACCGAACAGGTTGAAGAACGACCAGCTGCTCTCCGTGCTCGGAATCGTTGACGATTCGGAACAGCGGCTTGTCCCGTCGCGTCAGTGCGAGCGCATCCATATATAGCTGCTTATCCATTCGAGGGACGGACTCTTTCGTAGCGGAATTCTGAACGGACAGAACGGTGGTCTTGCCTTCCGCGTTAATGAATGCCACGGAAGAGGAGGGGAAGAAAATGAAAGCGGCAGCCGGTCCGCGTCGCATGGAAGGATTAAATCTTTCCCAAATGTCGCCCGGTATGGAACGGATCTGCGATTGTATGCCTTCCGCTTTGTTCTGATATAGAAACCTTTCCATGAGCAGGAATTGAAATAAGCCGATAACAAGCAGCAGCCCTGCCAGTATAAGCAAAATACGGGACAGAAGCTGATAACGAAGAGACCTCGGAAAAAGAAGATGGCGGCTTCCGCGCAGAAAACTCGGGTCGGGAGTCATATCAATTCCACCTTGTAACCGGCTCCCCTGATCGTCCGGATAACTAGGTGATCGCGATCCTGCAGCTTATCTCTCAACGATCTTATGTACACCTCGACGATGTTCTCCTCGCCGCCGAAATCGTATCCCCATACTTGATCCAAAATGACGCTTTTACTTAGAACGTGCCCGTAATTCAGAATCAGATGTTTAAGTAGTTCGTACTCCGTCGGGGAGAGCTCCAACGCCCGATCGTGATACCTGAGCTCTCTGCGCGAAGCGTCGATCGAGAACGGACCGATCGTAACCTCGCTCAGAAGATGGGGGAATTGATTGCGAATTCTTGCCTGTATTCTTGCAAGGAGCTCACCGAAGCTGAACGGTTTGGACATATAATCGTCCGCGCCTAGAGTCAGTCCTTTTACCCGGTCTTCGACCTCTTCTTTGGCCGTGAGCATGATGACCGCTACGGGCTTCCCGAGCTTAAGCGATTGGCATACTTCGAATCCGTCCATTCCCGGCATCATTACGTCCAGAATGACGATATGCGGGGCGAAATGTTGCGAGATCTGCAGGGCTTCCGGACCGTCCAACGCAGTCATCACCGTAAATTCCTCTTTTTCGAGTCCAAGCTCAAGAAAATGCAGGATATTCGGTTCGTCGTCAACGAGCAATATTTTAATTCCTTTGCCTTGTTTAGCCATAGCGGTTCCTCCAACGGGTTAACGGAATGTTCGGGTTAACGTGACCCTGTTCAGCCCTGTAGGCTCTATTATGCAGGAACAAGCTTAACCCTGGCTGAGAGAAAACTGAAAGAAAGCTGAATCCGACGTTCAGCAAACATTCAGCGGACGCTCATGTTGAACTAAGGTTAGGCTTGCATAATGACCCCAAGACGATAAAAAGCGAAGGTGAGCATGACGGATGAAGAAAAGTATCGTATGGACGTCCGCGCTAGTCATCGTGGTGGCAGCGGGAACTTGGGGCGGAATGCGGATCTACGGTAAGAAGGATACGCAATTGACGGCTAGTTACATAACGACTCAAGTGCGCAAAGGGACGATCGAAGTGAAAATCAGCGGAACGGGAAGCATTCAACCGTCGGGAAGAGAGACGCTGAAAGCAAGCAGCGCGGGGACGGCGCTGAAGGTGAACTTCAAGGAAGGAGATACGGTGAAGAAGGGCGACATACTCGTGACTTACGAGCAGGAAGACAATGCGGACCAAATTCGCAGCAAGGAAATCGATCTGAAGAAGAAGCAATTGGAGCTGGCCGATCTGCAGAAAAAATACAAGGAAGCCACCGACGACGAAACTCGCGAATCGATCGTTCTGAACATTCAGAAGCAGCAGTTGGATATCGAGATGGCGCAAGAAGATATCAAATCGTTGCGGACGAACAAGAGCATCGATCCGATCGTAGCGCCAATCGGCGGCGTATTATCGACGTTCGACGTGCAAGCGGGCGATTCGCTGAATCCGAACGGAGAATTGGGCGAAATCGTCAATTTCGCTCAATTGCAAATGGTCGTCGGAATCGATGAGCTGGACATTCCCAAGGTCGCTATTGACCAAGAGGCGCAGATCTTAGTGGAAGCCTTGCCTGATGCGACGTTCACGGGGAAAGTCGTGTCCATCGCGGATGAAGGAACGGCCAGCAACGGCGTCGCTTCGTTCGACGTGACGATCGTGCTCGCGGACGCGGACAACCTGAAGGTAGGCATGTCCGCCGAAGCGAGCATCATGACGGCGAAGAAGACGGATGCATTGTACGTCCCGGTAGAAGCGGTTCAATCGTCCCAAGGCAAGTATTACGTTATGGTGCCGGCAGCAACGGGCGACTCGCCATCTTCGGCAGCGCAAGGCATTTCGCGGAATCCGTCCGGTCAAACCGGACAAGCTGGACAAGTCGGTCAATCAGGGCCGACAAGCCAAACCGGCCAAGGAACGCAAGGCCAACCGCGAGGCGGAATTCAAGGCGGACAGGCTCCGAACGGTAACGGGGGACGTTTCCAGAATATGACCGAGGAGGAACGTGCCGCAATGCGCGAGCAATTCGCGGCTTCGCGAGGAAACGGCAGCGCGGGTGGCAATACCGGTAGAGGCAATATTGCAAGGGGCGCTACGGTTACATCGACTAGCCGCGTAGAAGTCGAAGTGGGCATCAATAACGAAGACAATATCGAGATCGTCTCTGGGCTTAAGGAAGGCGAGTCCGTCGTATTGCCGACGGTCGTGAGCTCGAATTCAAACGCGAACGCGCAATCCGGATTCCCGGGTCTCGGCGGAGGATTTACCGCCGGCGGCTTCGGCGGCGGTGGCGGAGGTTTTACCGGAGGCAACGGCGGAGGCCGTCAATTCACCGGCGGAGGCCGGGCTGGCGGTGGAAATTAATGGCGGCGGAATCGTTAATAATAGCAGCCGAGCCCTTGATTCGAATCCAACAGCTTAGCAAGCAATACAAGATGGGCGGAGAGACGCTTAAAGCGCTGGACGAGGTATCGTTAGTCGTCAACAAAGGAGATTTTATCGCGATTATAGGCCCTTCCGGCTCAGGAAAGTCGACGCTTATGAACGTGATCGGATGCTTGGATGCTCCGACCTCGGGACAATATTGGTTGGACGGGGAAGAAATCAGCCGGCTCAAGGAGAACAAGCTCGCGGAGATTCGCAATCGCAAAATCGGCTTCATCTTCCAAGGCTTCAACTTGTTATCGCGGTTAACCGCGATCGAGAACGTCGAGCTCCCCTTAATCTACCGGGGAGTTCCCTCCAAGCTAAGACGGGAGCACGCATTGGAGGCATTGCGGAAAGTCGGTTTGGAAGAAAGAATCCATCACCGTCCGGTCGAGTTGTCTGGCGGACAGCAGCAACGCGTGGCGATCGCAAGAGCCTTAGCGGGAAATCCTCCGATCCTGCTCGCGGATGAGCCGACGGGCGCGCTGGATACGAGAACGGGGAAAGAGGTCATGGGATTCATCAAGGAGCTGAACGGCCTCGGCCATACCATCGTGCTGATCACGCATGACCCGGTCATCTCGGAGCAAGCCAAACGGGTGGTTCGGATTATGGACGGCAAACTGAACGAAGAGGCGGGGGGACGGAATGAACTTCATACAGGCGTTTAAGATGGCTATCAAGAGCATTCTGTCCAACAAGCTCCGTTCTCTGTTGACGATGCTCGGGATCATCATCGGCGTGACGGCCGTCATTGCGTTGGTCGCATTGGGACAAGGGGCGACGAAATCCGTAACCGAACAAGTCGAGAGCTTGGGGACGAACTTATTGACGGTCAACATCGTCGGCCGAGGAACGACGAGTACGATGAAAGCCGAAGAAGCCGTCGCGATCGGAGATACGGTCGATGGAATACGCTATGTCGCACCCTTCAACTCGCAGAACTCCTCCGTTAAATTCGGCACGACAAGCGTTAACGTAAGCGTAGTCGGTACGAACGCGGATTACGCTCTCGTTAAGGATTACAAGGTTTCATCCGGCCGTTTTCTAGCTCAGATCGATCTGGACGTCTATCAGAAGGTTGCCGTTATCGGATCTAGCACGGCGACGGAGCTATTCGGGTTCTCCAGCCCGATCGGTGAATACGTTCTTATCCAGGGCACTCGTTACAAAGTCGTCGGCGTCTTGGAGGAGAAAGGCAGCTCGACGACGGGCTCGAACGACGAGGTCGTCATGATTCCGGAAACGTCCGCGGAGCGTTTGTTCAAATCCAAGGGAGTTCGCACGATCTACGTACAGGTTGAGACGACGGATAAGATCGATTCCGTTGTCGCCGGACTGGAGAATGTGCTTAGCGATCATTTTCGAGGGAACACGAATAGCTACCGGGTATTCAATCAAAGCGATGCGTTATCGACGCTGACCTCTGTGTCCGATACGCTTACGCTCGCGCTTGCCGGTATTGCCGGGATCTCATTGCTCGTCGGAGGCATCGGGATCATGAACATCATGCTTGTTTCCGTAACGGAAAGGACGCGGGAAATCGGAATTCGTAAAGCGATCGGAGCCAAGAAGAGGGATATCCTCATCCAATTTCTTATCGAAGCGATGGTTCTCAGCGGCCTGGGAGGTTTGCTCGGCATCGGCATCGGAGTTGGGGCGGCGCAAGGCGCTTCCTCCGCGTTCGATATGGATATCGTATTCTCCGCGAACGTCATCGGAGTCGCGTTTTTCTTCTCCGTCGCCATCGGGGTCCTCTTCGGAATGTTCCCGGCCAACAAAGCGGCTAAGCTGAAGCCAATCGAGGCGTTGCGTTTTGAGTAAGCAATTGGATGCGGCAACCGCTGCAGTGATAGGGAAGGAGGGAAACCGAGTGGGCATCGTTCCGGAATACGAACGTTTGGTTACTCCGCACTTGGAAGATCTGAGGAAGTATTGCAATTATCTGACGAAATCGAAATGGGACGGAGAGGATCTATACCAGACTACGCTGCTGAAATCGCTGGTTTTCTTCCTTCATACGGAGCCTTATATGGACGTGAAGCCTTTCCTTATCCGCGTAGCCCGAAATCTATGGATCGACGATTGCCGTAAAAGGCAAAGAAGGCGACTGGCGGTAAGCGAATATTCGAAAGGCTATTATACGGACAGCGATTACGTCGAAGTTCGAAGCGTAATCGAATGGCTAGCCGAGAGATTTCCCAGGCGCAATATCGATATTTGGCTGCTCTTCAATTATTTCGGTTATGCGATGCAAGAGATCGCGCATGAAATGAATTGTTCGATCTCGGCCGTGAAATCGATCCTGTTCCGAACGAGGGAGATGCTGAGAAACCGGCAAGAGCCGAACGAGAAACGCAAAATCATTCATCTCGACGTCGAACGTTGGTCGCGAGCTATCATGTTAGACAAGCCGCAAGGTATCCTATCGGAAGGATAGATTCGCGCACCCCGGAGCCGTTTACGGTTCGGGGTGTTTTCTATGTTATAATCGATTGATAAATAGAATAGCGACACATCATACAGAGATGAGCAGGGAGCACGCCACACAAATGAAGATAAATCCGCGGTTCGTTATTACGGTGATTTTTTTTCTTGCCCTTTATTCATGCATTAATTTCTACATCGGTTGGCATCTGACGGTTTGGTTCGATTCCGCGGGCATCGTCTTTAATCCATGGGCATTCTGGCTGCCATTCGCCATCCTCGTTTACGGATACATCCTCGGGAGAGTGCCGCTGCCGACTGCGATCAAGCCGTTGGGAAGACTGCTTAAAGTTATCGGCTCTTATTATATATTTATTATGGAGGCCGGTTTATTGTTGTTTCTGCTTGGCGATCTGGTCGGGTTATTCGTACGTTTGGCCGATGGGAATATCGATGATTATGCGCTGTATTCCGGTATCGTAATCTTGGCGGCGATCGTCGTATTGCTCGCCGTCGGCTCCCGCAACGCTTGGAGCCCGATCGTTCGTCAATACGATATCGAGATCGACAAGCCGACCCAAAGCGGGCAGACAAATTGGACGGTGGCGGTCGCTTCGGATATTCATTTAGGCAACGTTGTCGGGCGCAGGCATCTGGGCCGTCTGATCGAACGGATGAACGCGATGCAGCCCGATCTGATTTTATTGCCGGGGGATATCATCGACGATTCGATCGAGCCCTTCCTTCGAAATAAGATGAGCGAATTGCTAGGACAATTGAAAGCGAAGCGCGGAGTGTTCGCCATTCTCGGCAATCATGAATATTACGGCGGCCATGCGGAACAGTATATCGGAGAAATGAGTAAAATCGGCATTAGAGTGTTGCGGGACGAGACGGTGGATATTGCAGGGGAGCTTTACGTAGCCGGACGGAAAGATAAAACGGCGGAGTCGGCCGACCCTTCGCGGAGACTCAGCGCGAGCGAGTTGCTTCGATCGCTTGATCTGTCCAAGCCCGTGATCCTGATGGATCACCAGCCGACCATGTTCGCGCAAGCGGCCGAAGCCGGAGCCGACGTTCTGCTCAGCGGCCATACGCACAGAGGCCAGTTCGCTCCCAACCACTTGTTCACGCGCAGAATATTCGAGCTCGATTGGGGCTATATGAGAAAAAGCGCCATGCACGTCATCGTTTCGTCTGGTTTCGGTACGTGGGGACCGGCGATTCGGATCGGAAGCCGAAGCGAAATCATTAAAATCAATATTAAGCTTAGCGCCACTCTTTAATGAACAAATGTATAAAGCCCAATTCCGCATCTAAACGATGAAGGAATTGGACTTTTTATTGTGTCATAATAAAGATCAATTCGTGTTTTATGTTGTGTCATAATTATATATATGTTATACAATATAATTAAACAATCATCATTAGGAGGCTTACATATGGAGAGAGAACTAGCATTGGAAATTGTTCGCGTAACAGAATTAGCAGCATTGGCTTCCGCTCCGTGGATGGGCAGGGGGGACAAAATCAACGCCGACGGAGCCGCGACATCCGCGATGCGGTCGATGTTCGATTCGATTTCGGTCAGAGGAACGGTCGTTATTGGCGAGGGAGAAATGGACGAAGCCCCGATGCTCTACATTGGCGAAGAGGTAGGCAGCATGAACGGACCCGAGGTCGATGTCGCGGTAGACCCGTTAGAAGGAACGGAAATCGTGGCGAAAGGATTGAATAACGCCATGTCCGTTATCGCGATCGCCAACAAAGGAAATCTGCTGCATGCTCCGGATATGTATATGGAGAAGCTGGCAGTCGGTCCGCAGCTCGTCGGCAAGCTTAGACTAACCGATCCGATCGAGGTCACTTTGGCGAAAGCGGCGGAGGCCTTAAATAAAAACGTATCCGAACTAACGGTGATGATACTGGACAGGGTTAGGCACGAGTCGATCATCAAGTCGTTACGGAAAGTCGGCGTCAGAATCAAGTTTCTATCGGACGGAGACGTAGCCGGAGCTATGGCACCGGCGTTTCCCGAAGCCGGAATCGATCTTTACGTAGGCTCCGGCGGTGCTCCCGAAGGCGTGCTGGCCGCCGCGGCTTTAAAGTGTCTCGGAGGAGAAATCTTAGGTAGGCTGATGCCATCCGATGCGAATGAATATGCCCGTTGCTTGCAGATGGGCATCGACGACCCTTACAAGGTTCTGACGATGGAGGATATGGTCGGAAGCGAGGACGTTATTTTCGCGGCGACCGGAGTCACCCCTGGTGAATTTCTGGGAGGCGTTCGATACTTGCCGGATGACCGCGCGGAAACTCACTCGATCGTGATGCGCGCGAAGACGAGAACGATACGGTTCATCAGGGCATTGCACTACTTGCCTAACAAGGCTTTTCTAAATAAGCATTAACTTGGTTGGAGACTTAGGCGTCACTGGAGCCCGATAATCTGACCTTGCCCACTAACCACAATGCGATAGGAAACAGAAGGCCGAAGATGATGCAGTAATATGGCCATACCTGTAACAAAGTAATAAGGAACGCCATGTTAGGCCAAACGACTTTCGCCATCATTATTGCGATTAAAGAAAGCGGGATAAGAAGAGCTCTTGGATATTTCAATCGGAATACGCCGGCGAAGCCTTGTACGGACACGTATAGCAGCAACGCAAGGCGGAAGAAAATCGATATATACCAGATGATGGAAATGACGACCTCGAAGCGCTCGAAAATATCGCCGATGCTTATCGTTCGGACGACGAAATAACTGGGATAGGTCAAATTGGAGATCACGCCCGCGCTTAAAGCCAGAAGCGACATCATCGTCACGATGAAGCAGGCGAACCCGCTTAAGATAGCGCTCCTTACGATTATCCTTCTCCATTTCTTGGCATGATCGAATTGATTGACGAAGAAAAGGAACAGGACGCTTTCCAGATACGGAAAGGCAAGCAGATGAATGGAGGCATGGAAGACGGGCTTCGGTCCGTCTTCCAGCATTGGCAAGAGATTTCTCCAGTCCGCGTTAACGAACAACGACAGAAAGCCGACGAGGAACAATGTCATGACGACGAAAAACAATATTTCCGCTATACGGCCGATTACTGTTGCTCCAAGTCTAACGACGTAATAAACGGCGGCTAACATCAAAGCGTAAATAGCCGCTTGCGGTGTTTCCGGAATGACCGAAGTGGTGAGATAGTCTCCCAGATCGCGAAGAACCAGAATAAAGATAAGATAAGGAAACAGAAGCACGAAGAGGAATAGAACGATTTTCCCCAGTAACGATCCAAGAATCCTCTGAAAATAATCCTCGAAAGAAGCCCCGTTCATTTGTTTGGCAATCGCCAGATAGAACGTCGATACTCCCAAGAACATTACGATAGCAAGCGGGATGCACATCCACGCATCCTGCTTCGCGATCGTCGCGAGCGAAGAAGGGAGAATAAGCATTGCGCTTCCGGTCTGATAGAGGCAGAACCACATAACCGCTTGCCTTGGCGTTATCGTTTGATTGATCACGTTATCCCTCCACCGTCACGATAACCATTTGCTTACGAGTTGACTTGTCGGTTGCAGCAGCTTGATGACCAAGCTCATTGGATTAGGCATGCCGACATTGAACAACTGTAAGCAACCCATGAGAATTCCTATCCCAAGCAAGGATGCGGCTATGGTAATATCGCGATAATCGCCTTGCTCCTTAAGGCTGCGATATTCCATGAAGGAGAATCCGATCGCAATCGCCATAATAACGAGGAGAAGCATACCTTCACTCCTTCGGAGCTTGTTTGTAATCCATCGGGCTAATGGATTCGCCCATTTTATTTAATTTGAATTCCGAATCGACCTGGACAGGCATTGTCTTAAATCGGTCGTCCCAATCGTTCCTCCACGTCTTCCAGAGTTTCGGGTATTTCCGATGGAACTCCTCGCCGAACCCGAAAACGTCCACGCCGTATTGTTGTTGAACGTTACGAATGCCGGTGCTAATGAGCTCGGCCAGCGTTCGGTTTAAGGTATTTTGAAGCTGGAGCAAGTTGCTTTCATCTTCTAAGTCTAGCTTGCAGTGCATTTCTCCAATATTGGCATCCATTACGGTTTTTAGTCGAATAGCAGGTTGGCCGTTAAGCAAGTAGGGAATCATTTTGGACGAAGAATGGGTTATATCCACGGCGAACCTCCCGTCGCTTCGGGGGCATTCCGAAGTTCCTACCGTAGTCTTCACGTTATTCGTCACGTAGCTCCAGGCTTTGCTATCGGATTCGTTAAGCCAACCAAGCAAACGGTCCTGCTTAAAGACGCCGATCCCAATGTATCTGTATTCCGCTAACGACGTCGGCTGCTTAACGTTGTCCATGGTATTACCCTTTTCCGCGTCCCCGGTCAAAGTGATTCCGGTCAATACGGCCTGAACGCCTTGTTCGGTGAATATCTTCATTAATTGCGTCACCTTGATCGCCGACGTCGGGGCCCACAATTTTTCGGATACCTCAAGCGACTTGTATAACTCGAGCGCAGGCAATACTTCGAACGGCGTTACGAAGCCAAGCACTTCTTTGGCTTTAAAGTCTTTGGCGACGGCGATATAGAAATCGGGCCTTACCTGATGGTCTCGCAGAAGGAAATCCAACGGTTCGTTGATTCCCGTACGGGCAGCCTCCTCGTCGAATAGCAGCATATGGATATGAGATAAATAAAGCTTGCGCGGCGATTTCGTCGTCGCTTTTCTTAATGCTTCGAACAGCGTCGGCGCTTTCTCGGAAATGACGATTACCGCCGAGCGTTCCGCCGACCGGTTTCGGGACATTTGCGACGGATCCACGACCTGCAACGATACTTCATAACCGTCTTCCAGTTTGTCGACTCCCAAACCGATAACAACGGACAGTTCGTTAAGCTCTTTACGGCTCCAGCAACCCGACAATAAAAAAGTAAGCAGCGCCAACAGCGCGGTCAAATTTAGAAGCCGCCGATAAAGCGTCATCTTGACGACCTCCGTTTCGGATTCAAGTTCGCCGATTTACGGAAAGGAAACCGGAAGATGGCGTCACTCTGTTCCTTACTGTCAAAAGGAGCGATCGGACTCATATAAGGCACTCCGAAGGATCGCAAGCTGCAAAGATGGACGAGAAGCACGAGAATTCCGATCGTGACTCCGAATGCTCCGAAGGAAGCAGCCAAACACATAAACGCGAATCGTAATATCCGAATAGGTATGCTCATTGCGTAAGCCGGAATGACGAAGCTTGTAATAGCCGTTATGGAAACCACGATGACCAGGACGGCCGATACGACTCCGGCTTCGACGGCGGCTTGTCCGATGACGATAGTGCCGACGATGGATACGGCTTGTCCGATCGTGCGAGGCATTCTGACGCCCGCTTCCCTTAATATCTCGAAGGTTACTTCCATGATGAGCGCCTCTATGAAAGCGGGAAAGGGGACGCCTTCTCGTTGAGCCGCTAGGCTTAACAACATCTGCGTCGGCAGCATGTCTTGATGAAAGGTTGTTAATGAGATATAGATGGCGGGAGCAAGAATGCAAATGGTTACGGCTATATAACGCATGATTCGAATCAAATTGCTATAGAGGATCGGTTGATAATAATCCTCGGCGGATTGAAGGAAATCGACGAACAAGGACGGGACGAGCAGGACGAAGGGGGTCCCGTCGATGAAGATAGCAATCTTGCCCTCCATGATGCCGGCGGCGATCGTATCCGGCCTATCCGAGTTGTACAGGGTCGGGAAAATCGTTGATTGGCGTTGTTCAAGCAGTAATTCTTCTAAGTATTGCCCCTCGAGAACTTGATCCAAGCGAGCGTTTCCCAGACGTTCCTCGAGCTGACGGATCAGCCGGTTGTCCGCAACCCCCTCCAAATACATAAGGGCTACGTCCGTTTTCGTTATTCTGCCGACCTTCATCCCCGTGAGACGTATTCGCGTATCCTTGATTCTCCTGCGGACGAGCGTCGTGTTCGTGCGAAGGGTTTCAGTAAATGAATCCTGAGGACCCCGTACGACCGTCTGCGTCTTGGATTCCGTAATGCTCCGTTCTTCCCAGCCCGGAAGAGCAATCGACAAAGCATCCTTCTCTTGGTTCATTAAGAGCAAGAGACTACCGGACATTATCAATAACGCTGCTTCTTCCATATCTGCCGGGCTTGTAACTGCTCCGACATTCAAAACGGTATTCCCGATTTCAACTAACGAAGTCATTTCCGGAGGAGAACGATCCATTAAGGAGGCGATGACGACCTCCTGTAGCATTTTCTGATCTATCATGCCGTCGAGATAGAATAGCGCGACATTCTGTCCAGACCGAATAGTTATTTCCCGGACGACGAAGTCGGAGCTATTGCCGAAAAGAGCGCGGAGGCGTTCAATATTAAGTCGAAGCGTGGGAGAAAAATCCGTTTGCCGAGATTGAGCCGTATCTGCCGCCATGGTAAGTCATCCTCCCTCTTGTTAGAAGTATTTCCAGTTGTAGGCAGGAGGTATGTGCGAGAATACACATTACCCGTTTATTATTGAGTTATTCTTTGTTTGTTTCCGAAATTAATATATTCAAACATAAACGGGTGTGCTAAGATGAAATCAAAATCAAACAAATCAATTATTCGGAGGTTTCATCATGGTACAAAGCTTATGGCAATCATCGAAGGCATCTGAGCAACAATCCGGTTTGGATCAACTCGTATACCGTTCCAACATCATCGGCACGGATCGCCGCGTCTGCAATTTCGGCGGGGGTAACACCTCCACGAAGACGATCGTCAAGGATTTTCGCGGTCGCGATACGGAAGTCATGTACGTGAAAGGTAGCGGGTCCGACCTTGCTTCGATGAAAGCAAGCAACTTTACGGGCTTGCGCATGGACGATATCCGACCGTTGTTCGAGAAACCGGAAATGTCCGACGAAGATATGGTCGCTTACTTGGCGAACTGCATGATCGATTCCAAGCATCCGCGCGCTTCCATCGAAACGTTGCTCCATGCGTTCCTGCCATACAAACACGTCGATCATACGCATCCCGATTCCATCATCAGCCTTTGCTGCGCGGATAGCGGAAAGGCTCTGGCGAAGGAAATTTTCGGAGACCGCTTCGTATGGGTTCCTTATATTCGTCCCGGCTTCACGTTATCCAAGATGATCGCGGAAGGCGTGCTTAACAATCCGAAGGCTGAGCTCGTTCTCATGGAAAAGCACGGTCTGGTGACATGGGGAGAAACTTCCGAGGAGTGTTACGCGCAAACGATCAAGATCATCACGGAAGCGGAAGACTTCATCGAAGCACGCGTCAACGAAGCGAAAGTATTCGGCGGAGCGAAGCATCCTACGCTGGAAGCGGACGTTCGCAAGAGCATCGCGGCGCAAGTGATGCCTACGATTCGCGGCGCCGTAAGCGACATCAAGAAAATGATCCTGTCCTTCGACGATGCGGACGACGTGTTGCAATTCGTCGGCGGGCAAGATTCCGCGAAGCTCTCCCAAGTGGGAGCCGCTTGTCCGGATCACCTCGTGCATACGAAGGTCGTTCCTCTGTTTATCGACTGGACGCCTAACGCGGACGACGTGGAAGGCTTGAAGGCTAAGCTGAAAGAAGGCGTCGCCGCCTATAAAGAAATGTACAAAGCTTACTTCGAAGCCAACAAGAACGAAGGAGACGTGATGTTCGAAGCAGCTCCGCGCGTCATCCTGATCCCCGGAGTAGGGATGATCAATACGGGCAAGAGCTGGGCGATGTCCCAAGTGAGCGGAGCGCTCTATCATCGTGCGATCGCAGTTATGAGAGGCGCGACCGCGCTTGGCGATTTCGTTTCCCTGGTGGAAAACGAGTCGTACAACGTCGAGTACTGGCCGCTTGAGCTATATAAGCTATCCTTAGCGCCGGCGGAAGCCGAATTCTCACGCAAAGTTGCTTTCATTACCGGAGGAGCAGGCGGAATCGGAAGCGAAACGGCTCGCAAGCTCGTATCCGAAGGAGCGCACGTCGTTCTAGCGGATTTGAACTTGGAAGGCGCTCAGAAAGTAGCGGCCGAGATCAACGCCAAGTATGGCGAGAACCGCGCGTTAGCGGTTAAAATGGACGTAACGAACGAAGAGGCGGTACAAGCGGCATACGCCGAGACGGCCGTTGCCTACGGCGGAGTGGACATCATCGTTAACAACGCGGGTCTTGCGACTTCGAGTCCGTTCGACGAGACGTCTTTGAAAGAATGGAACCTGAATATGAATGTACTCGGAACGGGCTACTTCTTAGTCGCGCGCGAAGCGTTCAAGCTGATGAAAGCTCAAGCGATCGGCGGCAACATGGTATTCATCGGTTCCAAAAATTCCGTATACGCAGGCAAGAACGCTTCGGCATACAGCTCGGTTAAAGCTTTGGAAGCCCACCTGGCGCGTTGCATCGCGGCCGAGGGCGGAGAGTTCGGCATTCGCGTGAATACCGTGCTTCCGGACGCCATTCTTCAAGGCTCCGCGATCTGGAACGGCAGCTGGAGGAACGAACGCGCCGCCGCTTACGGAATCGAGCCGGATCAATTGGAAGAATACTACCGCAAACGCACGACGCTGCTCGTTAATATTTTCCCAAGAGACATCGCGGAAGGCATCGCATTCTTCGCTTCTTCTAAATCCGACAAAACGACGGGCTGCATGCTGACGATAGACGGCGGCGTTCCGGCGGCATTTACTCGATAATTCGGAGGAATCGTCCATGCATAAACAACGCGGGGAGAAACTTTGGTATATTCCCGACGGTTATATTCCCGAGAGCAGTTCGGGCGAATTGACGAGCCATGAGTCCATCTGCGTGTTGAACACCTCGTCCGAGGATGCGCTAATCAAAATAACGATTTACTTCGAAGACCGCGAACCGATGGAAGACATCATGGTCGTCGTAGCGGGAAGACGCACGAAGCATATTCGAACTAGCACGCTTCATCAGGGAGGGATGCCGATTCCGGTCGGCGTTCCTTACGCGATAGAAGTCCAAAGCGATATTCCGATCATCGTGCAATACAGCCGTTTGGATTCGACGCAAGCGGAGAACGCGCTTATGTCCGTCATGGCTCATCCTATTAAATAGAAGCTCCGGAGGAGGAACGAACGTGCAAGAGAAGGTTCTGAGAAATTACGAAGCTGCGAAAGAACAGTACGCCCGGCATGGAATCGACGTTGATCAAATACTAAGCCGCCTGGGAGAAATCAAAATATCGATGCATTGCTGGCAAGGTGACGATGTACGGGGATTCCTGAACAAGGATCAAGCCTTGACCGGCGGAATCTCGGTAACGGGAAACTACCCGGGCGCGGCATCGACACCGGAGCAATTGCGCGCGGACTTGGAGAAGGCTTTCTCCTTGATTCCGGGCAAACACAAAGTCAATCTGCACGCGATATACGCGGATACGGATGAGAAGGTAGAATTGGATCGGATAGAACCGAAGCATTTCCAGAAATGGGTAGACTGGGCGAAGGAACAAGGACTGGGCATGGATTTCAACCCGACTTGTTTCTCCCACGAGAAATCGAAGGACGGATTTACGCTAAGCCATCCGGATCCGGAAATTCGCCGGTTCTGGATCGACCACTGCAAAGCATCGCGGAAGATCGGCGCCTATATCGGAGAGCAGCTCGGACAAACTTGCGTCACTAACGTGTGGGTTCCGGACGGCTTCAAGGACGTTCCCGCGGATCGCATGGCTCCTAGACAACGGTTGAAGGATTCATTGGACGAAGTATTCGCCGAACCGCTTAACCCGGCTCACAACTTGGACGCCGTGGAAAGCAAGCTGTTCGGATTAGGTTCGGAAGCTTACGTCGTCGGCTCGCACGAGTTCTACATGGGCTACGGAATTCAGAATAACAAGCTGATCTGCCTGGATGCGGGACATTTCCATCCGACGGAGGTTATCTCCAACAAATTATCGTCTCTTGCTTTGTTCGCGGACGGAATCCTGTTGCATGTTAGCCGTCCGATGAGATGGGACAGCGATCATGTCGTTACGCTCGACGATGAACTAATCGATATCGGCAGAGAGCTCGTTCGCGGCGATTTGTTGGACAAAACGCACATCGGCCTCGACTTCTTCGATGCGAGCATCAACCGGGTAGCGGCTTGGGTAATCGGTACGCGCAATACGATCAAGGCGCTCCTTCGCGGAATGCTCGACCCGATCGAAGCTCTTAAGAAAGCCGAGCTCGAAGGCGACTACACGACGCGGCTTGCTTTAACGGAAGAGTTCAAATCGTATCCGTTCGGAGCGGTATGGGATTATTATTGCGATAAAATGGGCGTTCCGGTACGCGAGGACTGGCTGGCCGAAGTAAAAACCTACGAGAACGAAGTGCTGCTGAAACGCGGCGTCTAACTTAACATAAGGGTGATGCAGGTTGACTAACATTCTCGCGTTTGATCTTGGAGCGAGCAGCGGAAGGGCCATACTCGGCCGTTTGGTGGACGGGAAGATCGAGGTCGAGGAACTGCATCGTTTTCCCAACGACCCGGTTCAGGTGGGCAACCGCCTGCATTGGGACATATTGCGGCTATACCATGAGATTAAACAAGGATTGTTGAAAGCCAAGCATCGAGGCATCGAATTGCAAAGCATGGCGATCGATTCCTGGGCCGTGGACTTCGGATTCATTGGGAAGAACGGCGAATTGACCGGCAACCCTTATCATTACCGGGATCCCCATACGGAAGGTGCAATGGAAAGCGTATTCTCGATCGTTCCGGCCGACGTTATCTTCTCGAAAACGGGTATCCAGTTTCAGCCGTTCAACACGATTTTCCAGCTTCATGCGCTTAAACAAGCGAATTCTCCGATGCTCCTCGAGGGCGGGCGGCTTCTCATGATTCCGGATTTGCTTCGCTATTTTTTGACGGGAAACATGCACAACGAATTCTCGAACGCGACGACTACGCAATTATTCAATCCCGCCTTGGGCGATTGGGACGACGAGCTGTTGGCAAAGCTCGATTTCCCTAGAAGCTGGTTCTCGGACGTGCTGAAGCCGGGAACGGAAGCAGGTATGCTGCAAGCTTCCGTATGCGAAGAGCTAGGCGTCCCGTCTATTCCCGTCTATGCCGTCGCCGAGCATGATACGGGTTCCGCCGTCGCCGCAGTTCCCGCGACGGATAAGTCGTTCGCTTATCTAAGCTGCGGCACTTGGTCGCTTATTGGGACAGAAGTGAATCAACCCGTCATTCACGAGCTCGCGCAGACTATGAACTTCACCAACGAAGGCGGAGTAGCAGGCACATACCGATTGCTTAAGAACATCATGGGCCTGTGGATTTTGCAGGAATGCAGGAGAGAATGGGAAAGAGAAGGGAAATCGTATTCTTTTCCCGAATTGGTACAGTTGGCAGGAGAGGTGAATCCGTTATCGGTATTCATTGATCCGGATGATTCGTTGTTCTTGCCTACGGGAGATATGCCGGCTAGAATTAAGCAATATTGCCAGAGGACCGGTCAGCAAGCTCCGGAGTCGACGGGGGAGATCGTACGCTGCATCTTGGAAAGCCTTGCTTTGAAATACAGGTACGCTTTCGAATGGACGGAGAAACTATCGGGTCAGAGCATGTCCGGTTTGCACATGGTCGGAGGCGGAATTCAGAATACGCTGTTATGCCAATGGACCGCCAATGCGATCGGCAAGACCGTATGGGCGGGGCCATCCGAAGGAAGCGCCATCGGAAACCTGATCGTTCAGTGGATCGCCCAAGGGGAGTTCTCGGATGTTTGGGAAGCCCGCAAGGCCATTCGCGATTCTTTTCCGATGACGGTCTACGAACCGGAAGAGTCGAAAGCCTGGAAAGACGCGTACGACAGGTTCTGCGTGCTGACGGGAATAGAGATATAAAACGCGTTCGTGAAAAGAGAGGGTAAGCAAATATGCTAGTTGCGGAACGTTACGAGAAGATCGTAAGTCTGGTGAACGAGAGAGGAAGCATACGGGTATCCGAGCTTAGCGAGCTGTGCCAAGTGACGGAAGAGACGATCCGAAGGGATCTGGATCGCTTGGAGCAATCGGGCCGGTTGCGCCGTTCCCACGGCGGAGCGGTAAGCGTCAAGGATACAACGCTTCATCCCGAGATTCCGTATGCCGTTCGGGAGATCATGAACGCGGACGAGAAGAAGAGAATCGCTCTCGAGGCTATTAAGCGTATTGCGCCCAAGGATCGGATATTGCTGGATGCAAGCTCCACCGCTTGGTATATGGCGTCCGATGTTCCGGATGTTCCGCTCACCGTGCTTACGAATTCGATCAAAGTCGCAACGGAGCTTAGCCACAAGGAGAAGATCGAGGTCATCTCGACGGGGGGCATTCTCGCGCAGCGATCGTTGTCCTTCGTCGGGCCGCTCGCCGAACGATCATTGGACGCGTATCATGTCGATAAAGTATTTCTGTCTTGCAAAGGCGTTCACCTAGAACGCGGAATCAGCGAATCCAACGAACTGCAAGCCCGCATCAAGGAACGAATGATCGGAATGGCGGATGAAGTCATCCTGTTGGCCGACTCCAGCAAGTTCGGCGTTCAAGCGTTCACGCACGTCGCGGACTTGTCTCAAGTGGACGTGATCATTACCGATCGCCGCATGGCGAAGGAAACGATCGCGCAGCTAGAAGACCGGGGCATCACCGTTATTACGGTCTAATCAAGGCTTTGGTATGGGAGAGAGAGGCGCACCGTTCATTGAATCGAGCGGTACGGCTCTAACCATAAAAAGTATGGTTGCGGCACCGAGCAAGATAAATGATTTGCTTAAAGATAAGTTCAATTCGTTCCAACTTGTCTGATAACCTGATATTATGTAAAGAGAAGCCAGAAAATGGGGTGCAGCATGAAAGTTTCCTTATTCATTACTTGCTTAAGCGATGCCATCTACCCGCGCGTCGGCGAAGCCATGGTTCGACTGTTGGCGCGATACGGCGTTATGGTCGAATTTCCTAGCGTTCAGACCTGCTGCGGTCAGCCGGCCTTCAACAGTGGATATTGGAAGGAAGCACGGGTAACCGCGAGGACGATCATCGAATCGTTCGAGGATTGCGACTTCGTAATCTCTCCTTCGGGATCCTGCACGGGGATGATTCATCATTATCCGAAGCTGTTCGAAGAAGACCCTGTCATGCACGAGAAAGCGCTGAAGCTGCAAAGCAAATCCTACGAGTTCTCCCAATTCCTCGTGAACGTTCTCGGCGTAACGGATGTTGGAGCGACCTTCGCGCATAAAGTCACTTATCATCCCTCCTGCCACGGTAGCCGTTTGCTCGGCGTGAAGGAAGAGCCGCTCGCTTTAATTAACCACGTTAAAGGCTTGGAGTTCGTTCCATTGCCTTTCGCGGAAGACTGCTGCGGATTCGGCGGAACATTCGCGGTGAAAATGCCGGAAATATCCGGAGCGATGGTCACCGAGAAGAGCGATCACGTCAAGGAAACGGAAGCGGAAGTGCTGGTCGGTCTAGACATGGCATGCTTGCTGAACATCGCGGGCAACTTGCGTTATCGGAACGAGCCGGTGCGGGTCATGCATTTGGCGGAGCTGTTATACGAAGGAGTGAAGCAAGCATGAGCGGCGGAGGACACGGACATTCGAACGGGGCGACGGTGAAGGAACGAGCGGATATCGCGCTGAACAACGATTTCCTTCGCAAAGCGGTTAAGTTCACGACGGAAAGACTGAAGGGCGGCAAGCTGAAAGCTACGGACGAGCATGGTAATTGGGAGGAGTGGCGGGAAAGAGGCAAGCAGATTCGTCTTCATACCGTCGCTCATTTGGACTATTACTTGAACCAATTCGTGGATAACGCGCGCGCGAACGGCGTCCATGTTCATTTTGCCGATACGGCCGAAGAAGCCGTTCATATCTCGTTATCTATCGCGGAACGCAAGAAAGCGAAAACGGTCGTGAAGTCCAAGTCGATGGTCACGGAAGAATTACATCTTAACCATGCCTTGGAGTCGATAGGCGTCGATCCGATCGAAACGGATCTCGGAGAATACATCATTCAACTCGCGGGCGAGACGCCATCTCATATCATCATTCCGGCTATTCATAAGAACCGCTATCAGATAGCGGATTTATTGTCCGTGGATGCCGGAGAGACGCTTGAGCCGGATACGCAAGTGCTTGCCGGTTACGTCAGGAGGAAATTGCGAACGAAATTCCTAGAAGCCGATATCGGCATGACGGGCTGCAACTTCGCGATCGCGGAGACGGGATCGATGGTCTTGTTCGAGAACGAAGGCAACGCTCGGATGGTTACAACGGTTCCGAAAACGCAGATTACTCTCATGGGCATGGAGCGGATCATCCCTTCTTGGGCGGATCTGGAAGTGATGGCGACGTTGCTGCCGCGCTCGGCGACGGGTCAGAAGCTAACCGTGTACATGTCCGGTATTACGGGGCCTCGCCGTAGCGAGGATGCGGACGGACCGGACGAAATGCACATTATTATCGTCGATAACGGACGCTCATTGCAACTGGGGGATCCCGAGTTCCAGGAATTGCTCAATTGCATTCGCTGCGGAGCTTGCTTGAACGCCTGCCCGGTGTACCGTCATATCGGAGGACACGCCTACGGCGGAACCTATAGCGGACCTATCGGGGCCGTGCTCAAGCCGTCGTTGCAGAAAAACGTAGCCGAGTGGGACGATATCGCGAACGCATCCAGCTTGTGCGGAGCATGTTACGAAGCGTGTCCGGTCAAGATTCCGTTGCATGACATGCTGATCTACTTGCGCAGACGCAAGATCGAGCAGGGGCACGGAGATAAGGTCGAGGCGGCGGGGATGAAGGGATTCGCGGCCATCATGTCGAAATCGGGCCGATTCAAGACCGTTCTGAAGCTAGGAAAGCTTGGGCAGAAGCTAGTCGCCCGCAATGGCGAGATTCGCATCAAAGTCGGGCCGCTCAAGGGCTGGAATAGTTATCGGGTTACGCCGAGCCTGCCGAAGAAATCGTTCCGGGACGGATGGGGAACGCTAGAGGCCGAACTCAGGCACGGTCTGCAAGAAATCGCTCCCGAAGCGAGGGCGCGTATGGAACAAATCGTGAAAGATCGGGCGAAAGGTGGAGGTCATGGACATGGACACGGTTAGAGCGCACCAAGAATGGCTGATCGAGATGGAAGCGGAATCCCGCTCCAAGCAAACAAGGTTCATTAACGGCATTTCCGCAAAGCTGAGACGCCCGATGGTCACCGAGCCTCCTCGCCATCCCTATCGCGGAGCGCCTGACTTCTGGAATGCTTACGAGTGGGGCGAGCAAGAGCGGATCGAACGCTTTACCTCTAACTTCAAGAGCGTAGGCGGACACGTGGAAAGACTTGCTTCTATGTCCGACGTTCAACGTTTTATCGCGGATAAGGCGAAGGAACTCGGCGCTAAGTACGTCATCCGCCAGAATCAACCGGAATTGGATGATTTAGATCTGGAAGGAGCGATACCGGAAGCGCGAATATCGGTATGGAACAGCGACCCCGAGCAATACTGGAAAGCGCGCGCGGCCGAAGCGGATTTCGGAGTCGTGATGGCGGATTATGCGGCAGCCTACACGGGTTCGATCACCGTGCTGTCTTCCAAGGATAAGGGGCGTTCCGTAAGTTTGCTGCCAACGGTGCTTATGGCGATCATCCCCGTAGAACGCTTGGTAACGAGGCTTGGCGAAATCATGGTGCATTTCGACGAAGGCGGCCGCGAGAGTCTTCCGGCGGGCATTCATTTCATCTCGGGTCCGAGCCGTTCCGCGGACATCGAGAACGACTTGACGATAGGCGTTCACGGACCCGGCGTCGTCTATGCTTTGATTGTCGGTTAGGATGAAAGAGAGCGTGCAAGCGATGGAGATGACCCGTTTAACGAAGCGTAACCATTACGAGGAAATCAAGGATCAGCTTCAAGCGATGATCATGGACGGCAGGCTTAAGGTCGGCGACAAGCTGCCTTCGACGAAGGAGATGTCGGAGAGCTTCGGCGTCGGACGTTCCACGACGAGAGAAGCGCTCAGCGCGCTGAAGGCGATGGGACTGATCGAGATCCGCCAAGGAGGCGGCTGTCGGGTCATACGGAACATACCCGCGGATATCGCCATTCCCGAGTTGGACTCTCTTCGGATGAACAGAGCGACCTTATTGGAATTGCTCGAAGCGAGACAATCGTTGGAAGTATCTAACGCCTCTATCGCTGCGGCGAAGAGAACGGACGCGGATATCGCGGAGTTCCAGGCATTAATCTCCACGATGGAGCGTTCCGTAGGGCAGGACATCGAAGGAGAGAGGACGGATCTCTTCTTCCATCTTACGTTGGCCAAGGCCACCCACAATTCCATCATGGTGCGACTGTTCGAATCCATCGCTAACCAGTTGGAGACGGCGATTCGCGAAATTCGCAGAGTGGAGCTTTATGCCAATCAAACGGTTGCGGAGCGGTTGTATTCGGAGCATCTGGCTATATTCGAGGCGGTTCGGCTTCAAGACTCCGAGCTGGCAGCCCAGAGGATGAAGCAGCATCTTCAGCACGTAGAGAACATTTTGACGAAGTATATATGAGAAGTAGAAGAAATCAGCGTATGAAAGCTTAGTAATGGAGTTAATCCGTTGCTAGGCTTTTTTCGTCTTCGGCGTGCACGTATTGTCCTATTTTATTCCAATTCAACGTGAATGAAAGCTATACTTAAGTGAATCTAATAATCATATAGGAAAATAAAACGCAAGCAGCGAGGTGCTAAATGAGGAAGATGATTATACTTTTCATTGCCTTTCTTATAGCAACAGGATGCTCGCCAGAGGCGAAAACAAGGGATGAACCATCGGTACAAAAGGAGACTTCTGCCGTTACCGAAGATTATATGGAAACCCTGCCGGCCGCGATACAGGCCGCTGCATCCGCTAAGGAAGCCGTAGCTATATTCGAAAGTAATCTGCCAATCCTCTCGCCTGATCAATTGGATAGGATACTAATGGAGCTTGAAGACTATTGTCGCGCGAATAGAGAGGAGGTGGAAGAAGCTTTATCGGAAGCGAACGAGGCGAATACGTTCGGTACGTTGCGCAATCCGGTGTCGCTCGAATCCATTTCCGGCTTTGCGGATGAAGGCGTTAAGAAGGCTGTAACGGATGCGATCGCGGGTAAGTATAAGTTCGTAGCAGGAGAGGGCGTCATCGTTCCGATGTTGGATTACCGAGCGTTGGTGGAATATAAAGCTTATTTAACACCTGCCATGGGAGAGTATTTGGAGTTGATGGCTATCGAATCTGACAATCCCGCACGCGGCGATGGAAGCATTATTATACCCTGGGAGCAACTGGGGAAACGCGCTTTGAATATCGAGGAGTATTTAAATGAATATCCAATGTCCCCGAGATACGACCGTGTAAAGGGTGAATACTTAAGCGTTATATCGAGCTTTTTTATGGGTGCGAGCAATAGCAACATGTATAATCCGGAAAGAGAGCTGGAACCCAAGATTCAGGCGTCTTACAACGCATTGATAGCTTCATTTCCGGATACTTATACGGGGGAATTGACGAAAGAATACGTAGAGTTCGTCCTTCGTGCGGCCAAGGATATTCCCAAAGCCGATAACTCCAATGACGACCCCTTCTATGAAGAGCTAATGAAATTTAAGGATGCGATCGAAGGACGCGTCCTGGAGCATTTTCAGGGTAAAAATAGCGCGGATTGAAAATGGGTGAGCGGAGGGTATCGGGTATAAGCCGAGTGTGGGAGTTGCCGCCATTAAGGTCGGGAAATCGACTCGAGAATAGAGGGGATCTCGCATCCCTTCTTTTTTTGCGACGACTTCCTCATAAGACGTTGATACCAACGCGATGAAGACGGGCGATTGATAACCTCCGCTTCATTAGTAATGCGCTGTTCCCACTCCGCTTGGCGCTGTTTGGATAAATTTTTCAGATCATGATCATGATTTAACATTTTGTCGTGCCTCCTTGTCATCTGCTATGAGTTTTATTATGCTGTAGATAAAAGAGGTAAAAAAGTGAATAGTTTATTTTTTCCACTTCCCCTTTTACACAAAAACCCCTTATCACAATGTTCGAGGAGGCAGGGACGCAATGAATGCCACGGCTGAGAAATATTTAATGCTATTAAGCAAATTCGGGCCGCTCGCCGAAAAAGGCTCCGAAATAGTAGTCTCCACGGACGAACTAGCGCTCGCCTGGTACTGTTCCACACGCAACGCGAAGCTCATCACGCACAAACTCGTGGAAGAAGGCTTAATCTCGTGGCATTCCGGCAGAGGTCGGGGCCACGTATCGAAGCTGACTTTCTTAGCGGATAAGGATTCGCTTCTATTGGTTTGGGCGCAAGAGATGGCGCGTAAAGGCGATTACAAACAAGCATTCGAGCTGCTTCAGCGCAATAGTTACGGGACGGCGTTGACGGATCGATTCGCTCATTGGCTGAACGACCATTTCGGTTACCAAGCCGAAGCGACGAGCGGAGTCGAATCTGCCGATACGTTGAGATTCCCCGTCTACGTTCCGATCATAACGATGGATCCATCGCAAGTGTATTGCGCGTTCGATGCGCACATGATCAGACAAGTGTTCGATCGTCTCGTGGAATACGATCCTCGTACTTGCGAAATCGTTCCTAGTCTGGCGCATTCCTGGGAATCGAATGCCAGCGCGACGATATGGACCTTCCATCTTCGCAAGGGAATCCGGTTCCCGAACGGAAGAGAATTGCAATCCGAGGACGTTCGGTTCACGCTGGAGAGAATGCGGGGAGACAAAGCCCATAGCTGGCTCGTCAGGTCGCTTAAGGAGGTTCAGTGCATCAGTGCCCGTACCGTTCGCATCCTCTTGAACGAACCGAACTATATTTTTCTTCGTTTTGCGAGCTCGGCGGGAATGTCCATCGTTCCCCACGACTTGATCGCCGCGGACGAAACGGCTTACTGGCGCCAACCCGCGGGGACGGGGCCTTTTCGAATCTCGAATTGGACGGCGGATTGTTGCGACTTAGTGGCGAACCCCGATTATTTTCAAGGGCGCGCGCATCTGGATCGCATCGTGATTGCTTTTATGCCGGCAGAGACCGCCCAACTAGGGGAAGACGCGCCGTGGCAACAAATGATCCGTGATGAAGAGCTTATCGGTCTTAATAAGGTCGAAACCTGGAATACCCACGAAGCTTTGAGCCACGGCACTTCGCTGATCACCTGGAATATGGGCAAAGAAGGCGCGCATCAGAAATACGGCGTTCGCAAGGCGATGGAGTTGTTAATCAATCGCCAGAAGATGATCCGCGAACTAGGCGAAGACAGGATTTACCCTTCTCGGGGATTCCGTCCAACCAAACAAACCCCGTTCCTGGAAGAGGAGATGGATATCGAAGAAGCCCGTCGACTTCTTCGCGAATCCGGTTATGCGGGCGAAGAAATCGTTATCTGCTCGAAGGGCAGCCTTCTAGCGGACGCCGACTGGATCCAAAAGCGTTGTTCGGAGTTCGGGATCAACATTCGGATTCGCCGGGAGACGACTTTATCCGTTCGGGCTCCGGATTTGTTAAGCGAAATTGACGGGATCCTGTTCTGCGTAGTGTTCGCGGTGGAAGAGGTGTGCGAGATCGAGAATTACGAGCAGGCAGGTAATTTTCTGAGGGAGCATCTGCATCCGGAAGTCCGCGAATGGGCTATGGAGCAAGTAAGCTCGACGCTTGCCAGCGACAGCGCGCAACGACGGCGTACGCTCTTGAACGGAATCGAGGAGCGGCTTCGCGAACAGTCTCACGTCTTGTTCCTCACTCATCGCAAGCAAAACGCTTACGTCCATGAAACCGTCAAGGGAGTCGGATTGAATCAACTCGGCTGGATGGACTTCAAAAACATTTGGCTGGAAAACGAGGCCGCATCCTTCAACGTGCCAGAGGATGAAACAACTATGATTTCTCGTTCGTAATCCCTATAATAGAATCATTATGGATTTTTAAAGAGAGGATTTTACCGATGAATTTCGCTAGCAAGCTTGTTCAGAAGGTTAAAGCTCGATTCGTTCAACATAAGCTTAAGTACTATATGGATAAATTAACGGAGATCGGACTCGTCGATCTGAAAGCTTGGGACGATAATCGGTTGAAAGCCGAGTCGTTAAAGCTTAAAGAAAGAGTCCGCGGCGGCGTTTCCTTGGACGATATTCTTGTAGAAGCCTATGCCATTGCAGGCGAAGCGGCGAGCCGCGTGCTCGGCATGCGTCCCTTCGACGTTCAATACATGGCGGGCACGGCGCTGCATGAGGGTAATTTGGTCGAGATGCAGACCGGCGAAGGAAAGACGTTGGCCGCGGTTATGCCCGCATATTTGAACGCATTGCAAGGCAAAGGCGTACATGTGCTCACGTTTAACGATTACTTGGCCGGCCGGGATGCCGAATGGATGGGTCCCGTCTACCGCTTTCTAGGGCTGAGAGTCGGTTTCGTCAAGGACGGCATGTCTACCGCCGAGCGCCAAGAAGCTTATTCCGCGGATATCACTTACGTGACGGCCAAAGAAGCCGGCTTCGATTATTTGCGCGATACGATCGCGATGAAAGAGAGCGACATCGTTCATCGTCCGTTTCATTATGCGATCGTGGACGAAGCGGATTCCCTGCTCATCGACGAAGCCCGGGTTCCGCTCGTCATTGCCGGAGAAGTGGCTTCGACCGGCGGCGACGGAAGCCGAATGGCTAATCTCGCGCGCGAGCTGAAGCTCGGCGAAGATTACGACTTCGACGAAAACAAGAGAAACGTATTCTTAACGGAAGCCGGCGCGGAGAAAGCCGAGCAAATATTGAGAAGCGGCAACTTGTACGAGTCCCATAATAGTCATTTGTTAACGTCGTTAAATTGTGCCTTGCACGCGGAGTCCCTACTGAAGAGGGACGTAGACTATATGATTCGGGACGGCAAGCTCGAGCTGATCGATTTGTACACCGGCCGCGTAGCGGAAAATCGGCATTGGCCGGACGGGTTGCAAGCGGCGGTCGAGGCCAAAGAAGGCATGACTTCCAAGTCTTCGGGCAAAATTCTCGGAACCATCACGTTACAACATCTCTTGAGCCTGTATCCGAAAGTGAGCGGAATGACGGCTACCGCGCAGGATTCCGCGGAAGAGTTCGAGGAAACCTACGGCTTGAGCGTCGTCGAGATTCCGCCTAACCGTCCTCGAATTCGCATCGATCACGATAGCCGTATTTTCACCCACAAGGAAGCCAAGCTGAAAGCATTGGTTCAAGAAATCGCGCAAGTCCATGCGACGAATCGTCCGATCTTGATCGGAACGAGCAGCGTCGAAGAATCGGATCTGTTGGCCGTTGAATTGCGCAAAGCCGGCGTGACTTGTCACGTCTTAAACGCGAAGAACGACGAGAAGGAAGCCGAAGTCATTGCGAAAGCGGGGGAACTCGGCGCGGTGACGGTTTCTACGAACATGGCCGGACGCGGAGTCGACATTCGCTTGGGAGGCGGCGACCCGGTGCAAGCCGATCAAGTCGCTAAGCTCGGGGGACTCTATGTTATAGGCACGCATATGAACGAGAGCGCCCGAATCGACAATCAATTGCGCGGCCGTGCGGGCAGGCAAGGGGATCCGGGATCTTCCCGTTTCTACGTATGCTTGGAAGACGAGCTGATCAACCGTTTCGGCATCGAGAAAGCTCTGCCCTCGGCTCATCGGAATTTAAAGCAGGACGAGCCTCTTGAAGCCTCTGTGTTCAATAAGAAGATGGAGCACATCCAGCGCGTCGTGATGGGGCAAAACTTCGAAATGCGTAAAACGTTGAACAAATACTCCGATATGGTCGAAGAACAGCGCCGTATTCAACAGGAAAAGCGCGAAGAGGTACTGACGAACAAAGACTCCCTAAGCTCGACGGAAAGATACGTCAGACTTTATCACATGGACCGCACCTGGTCGGATCATCTGGCATATGTATCCTATATACGGGAAGGAATTCATCTGGAAAGCTTGGCGAATCGGAATCCCGTAGACGAATTCCACAACCGGATCATCCATGCGTTCGAGCAATTGCCGGAGAAAATTGAGTCGGAAACGGCGAAAACATTGAAGAAGCTCGGAACGAACGGGTCCAAGGAGCAAGTCGATTGGGAGAAGGAAGGGCTTAAAGGTCCGTCCAGAACGTGGACTTATCTTATTCAGGATCAGTTTATGGAGAAAAAGACGAATATTTTCGGGATTTAGCTTCGCAGAAAAGAGGTTGCCGCATGAACGTGAGGAAGATGAGGCTGTACGATACGGAGAACATCCATTCTGGAGAAGACCGCGACGAATACGAGAAGGATTACGCCAGGCTCATTCAGTCTCCGGCTTTTCGCAGGCTGCAGGGGAAATCCCAAGTGTTCGGCGCGGGCTCCGGTGATTATTATAGGACGCGCCTGACCCACTCGCTCGAGGTGTCGCAGATCGCCCGCGAGGTCGCGCGCCGGTTGGTGAAGCAATACGAATCTTTGTCGCGCAAGGAGCACCCCGGCTTGATGATCGATCCCGAAGTCGTGGAATGCGCTTCGCTCGCCCACGATCTCGGCCATCCCCCGTTCGGTCATAAAGGCGAAGAAGTGCTGAATCGTCTTCTATTGGAAGAGCACGGGTTGAAATACGAGGGGAATGCTCAGAATTTTCGTATCCTGATGTTCCTCGAGAAACGCGCCGGAAGCGGAAGCGGCTTGGATCTAACGGCTTCGGTACTGTTAGCCATCAACAAGTATCCTTTTTGCATCGATGAACCGGGTCGGTTAAAGGGCGTGTACAGCAAGGAATGGGAAGGAATCGATTTCCTTCGCAAAGCTTGGGGGATGCCCGGACACTCGGCGACGTTGGAAGCCCAGCTCATGGATCTCTGCGACGATATCGCCTACTCCACGCATGATTTGGAGGACGGGATACGCGCTGGAAAAATTCAGATGGATCGCGGATTCTTCGAGGACGATCGGCTTGTCGCGCACGTCATTCACGAAATCACGGAGGATCCGAGCTATTCCGAAGAGAACTGGGTGAACGTCGACCAGGCGGCTATGGTTAAACATGTTCTGATTCATTACTTGCAGCAATGGGAAGAAATCTATGCCGAGTGCGATCGCGAGCCTTCGCGGACGAGGCGCGAGATGAAAGCTCGCTGGGTGCGGAAGTTCGCTAATGAAGTCGGTATCATCGATGACTCGGACGCGGGTTGGAAGAAAGTAACCTTGGTACGGGAAGGAAAGCAAAATCTGGAGCTGCTTCGCACGATGGAAATTCTGAAAAAGCTGGCTTGGGTGACCTTGATCAAGGATTTTCGCGTTCAGCGGCTTCATAAAAGAAGCGAAGTGATGATCGAGCGGTTGTGGGGAAGCTTCAAGAATTACGAGAACGGCCGGCTCATTATTCCCCCGGATTGGCTGGAGAGCTACGAAGCACAGAAGGAAAAGTGGACCTGGGAGAGGCTGGCGGCCGATTACATCTCGGGGATGACGGATGCATACGCCGAGAAAGTGTATGCCGAATTTTTCGCGAGCCGTTCGGGCTCCATCTACGAAAGAGATTAGATTTCCGCTTGACCCTGACATTAATGTCAGGGTTTATACTTGTTTTGTATCGATCGACGGGGGGAGGATATCCAATGAAAATCGGAGAGTTATCCAGTATGACGGGAGTCAGTATCCGCTCGCTACGCTATTACGAAGAACAGGGATTGCTGACCTCCGTTCGGATGGACAACGGGTATCGGGAATTTTCTCCTCTTGCCGAAGAGCAAGTTCGGACGATCCAATTCTATCTATCGTTAGGCTTGACGACGGAGCAAATCGCCAGTTTCCTGACTTGCGTGCTTAAGAACAAGGAGGCCTTCTGCGAAGAAGTTCTCCCGATATTCGAGCAAAAACTGAAGGAAATAGACGGACAGCTTCTGTTGCTTAGCCAGATTAAGACGAACTTGCAGGATCGCATCCGGTCGATACAGGAGGAACGGTAATCTATTTACAGAAGGAGTGGTTCGAATTATGCTCGCGGTGAACGACGTGACCTTTCGCAATAACGTTAGGCAGCAAGGAGTGACATTGGTCGATTTCGGCGCAACGTGGTGCCCTCCGTGCAAGGTGCTTAAGCCCATCTTGGACGAGCTTGGCGGAGACTACGGCGAGAAGATTACTGTACTCGAGGTCGATTGCGACGAATCGCCTCACGTCGCTTCGGAATATGGCATCATGTCGATGCCTACCGTGCTCGTGTTTCATAACGGGGAACCGGTAGAGAAGCTGATCGGTCTGCGGCCGAAATCCGCTTACGAGAATCTGTTATCTAAGTATTTATGATGTAAAACGTCTTCGCGTCTCCGAGTGGTTTGTCGGGAGGCTCGCGAAGGCGTTTTGCATGCTTGTCGATTTTCGGCGACTGGAATATTTTACTTGTTGCGCTTAGGTATAATTCGGGGTATGATAGGTTTCTTGCTTCGGACGACGAGGCGAGCGGGAAACACAAACGAAACACGAATTGTTCTTTGAAAACTGAACATTGAGCGTAAGAAACAACAAACGTCTGAGGCGGACTTTCGAGTCTGCGGAAGGCAAACCAGCACTACAGATTGAGCCTCAAAAGGCTCTATTATAAGCAAAGTCGATTTGTCGACGGCGCTCTATTATGGAGAGTTTGATCCTGGCTCAGGACGAACGCTGGCGGCGTGCCTAATACATGCAAGTCGAACGGACTTTACATAGAAGTTAGCTTCTAGCTTTGGTTAGTGGCGGACGGGTGAGTAACACGTAGGCAACCTGCCCACAAGATCGGGATAACATTCGGAAACGAATGCTAAGACCGGATGCACAAGTTTGCCGCATGGCGAGCTTGGGAAACACGGTGTAAGCTGTGGCTTGTGGATGGGCCTGCGGCGCATTAGCTAGTTGGTGGGGTAATGGCTCACCAAGGCGACGATGCGTAGCCGACCTGAGAGGGTGA
>NZ_QRDY01000005.1 GCF_003386205.1 Cohnella lupini | reverse complement strand
AACTCATTACGGAATATTTCATGAACCGCCGTATACCGAACGGTACGTACGGTGGTGTGAGAGGTCGGGGGCTAGCCGCCCCCTCCTACTTAATTATGCAGCCGGAAGATACTGTAAATAGCGTTACTGGTGATATCCAATAGCGATGTGAATCAATGTAATTTTAATGCATAATCAAAATATAAGATGGATAAAGATGTTTATTATCGCTATTGGTCTAAATTTTTCGTATTCCTTCTGAATATTCGATCAATTGCGATGTTCTTCAACCTACTTTTTCCTCCAATAGGGTTCGTTAGCTTGAATAACGATGATTACCATCCTACTTACCTAGAATCATACCTTTGCTAACGGTAGAAGACCCGCGCATATAGAAAAGACCCTCACGAAACGCACTAATCGAAGTGCGCCTTCGCAAGGGCCATATAGGAGGAATGAAAGGCTATTTAGCGCTTGTCAAGATATACCTCGAACGCGGAAAGGGTGGGGAACCAACGGGATTGGTCTATGGTCAGTCGAATACGTTTTGCGGTCGTTACCGGAAATCTGCAGATTCGTTTATACCCAACGACCGTATACTGGCAGAGCGGCTCCCATATGCCTTGCTGCTCGTATTCGATGCTGAATTCCTCGATTCTCTGACCGGACTTGATATGCTCTTGAAGTACGATCGTGTCGAACGTTTTTTCCTCTCGCAGCTCGAGCAAGAGCGAAGCTTTCTCCGTTCCCTCATTCGGGCGCCAGAAAGAATCCGAGTTGCCGTCGATAACTCGTCCTGCGACGTGAAGGTCGTCCAGCGCTTCCGATGCGCTAACGGTGGCTCCCTCTGCTAGATTGTTACGGAATGTGGACGACAATGATCGACCAAGAGCGGCCATTGTCTCGGCATCGCGTTCATGAATAAGTCCGCGCCGGTCCGGTGGAAGATTCAACAGGAAAGTGGAGTTGCCGCCGACGGATTTGTAATAGATGTCTAGAAGCTCCTCTACGCTCCTGACCTTGTCGTCTTCGTATTCATGATAGAACCAGCCCGGACGGATCGACGTGTTGACCTCGGCGGGATACCATACTAGCTTCTCCGCATTCTGAATCGCACTTCTGCCGCCTATATTTTCGTCTTGGGAACGAACCAGTCTGGAGAATTCTCCGTCGTCGACATGCTGCGATTTTTCTTGGATTTTCTCGATATCTTGAAGATGCGCCGGAACGACGCTCCACTCGGATTCCCGGGTATGACCGGCTTCATTGCCGCACCAGCGAACGTCCGGGCCGCAAACGGAGATGGCCGCCTCGGGCTGCAATTCGCGAATGACTTCATAGTAGCCTTCCCAGTCGTAAACCTGCTTCATGCCGTTCGGACCCTCGCCGCAAGCACCGTCGAACCAAACGCAAAAGACATCCCCGTACCGGGACAGCAATTCACGCAACTGATTTTTAAAGTACGAGTTATATTCGTCGGACCCGTAACGCCTATCGTGTCGGTCCCAAGGAGACAAATAGACTCCGAACCGGATGCCTCCTTCCCGACATGCTTCGGCAACCTCCTTGACCAAGTCCCCGTTTCCGCCGCGCCATGGACTGTGCTTAACGGAATGCTCGGTGTAATCGCTGGGCCAAAGACAAAATCCGTCATGGTGCTTGCAAGTGAGGATGAGCCCTTTCATGTCTGCCGACTTGCAAACGTCTACCCATTGCTTCGCGCTGAATTCCGTCGGATTGAACAATGCGGGATTCTCGTCGCCAAGACCCCACTCCTTGTCCGTGAACGTATTGATTCCAAAATGAATAAAGGAGTAAAACTCCAGTTGTTGCCACGCTACCTGACTGGATGAAGGTGTTACTTGCGCCGCTTTGTTAATCCATTCGTTCATGAGGTTAGGCTCCTTCTTTTTATCGTTCTTTGTTTAAAAGCAATTCCGCTTCATAGGCGGACAACTCCAGAGAGTTCCGATATTGCCTGCCGGTTAGAAGTCCGGTTTTCGGATGCTCAAGCGCAATCGTTTGATCTTTGCCTATCGTATTCACATAAAGAGTAGAGCCGTCTTCCAGTCTGCGCGCGGCGACGCCCGGCGGCGTGACCGGTCCCGTCTCGATGCCAAGCGCCGGGTACAGCGATTCCAGGAACGGCTTCAGAAATGCCGTGGAGGCGGGTATGGCGACATAGATGGCTTCTCCCTTGCCATAGCGATTCCGCGTAACCGCAGGAGAACGCTCCAGCGTGTTGTCGAAGAAGGCTTCCGTTTCGGCCGTCTTGGTTTCGATCATTTCGTAATAATCGATAGGAGGTTCGTAACGTTCCTGGCCCAAGACGATGACCGGCCGCTCCCGTTCCAGGCGCAGCTCCGTTTTCTCCAATCCGCCGGCGTTCTCGCTCGGCGTATGGCTACGGGTTCGAGCGAACGCCCCGATGCGTATGCCGAATACGTCGCTAAGCGCTCCGGGCAACGGCGAATCGAACACGCGGTTGTGGGCGTCGACCTTGGCGGAGTATGCCGTCATGACGACGGTGCCCCCATTCTCGACATAAGAGCGGATCGTCGCCGCGGAGTCGTCGTCCATGATGGCATGTCCCGGTACGATCAACAATTTGTAGCTTAGGAGCATTCGGCGCAGGTTCACGATATTGCAGTCCAAGTTAGAAAGTTCAAGCGTCTCGTAGGCTTGAAGGACTTGTTCCGTATAATCCGTCTTGTAGAAGCTCTTGTTGCCTGCCGCAACCTTAAGACTCTCGAACGAATAAGCGACGGCGATTTCCGGCGACGCGTCGCGAGGGAGGCCGTAATCCTTCAACAGGTTAAACTCCTCGGCGATCTGCTTGAATTCTCCGTATTTCCATCCCGGTTCTCCGTCATGGTCGACAAGACCGAAAATATACTGCTCCTCTCCGCCAAGCATAGAGCGCCACGTCCAGGCACAAACGGTCTGGGATCTATGAATGAGGGACAAATAAGCATACATTCGCATGGCGTTGCGAGGGGAGCCGTAGCCCCCAAAGTCGCCGGTCTGAAATTCGAGACACCAGATAGGCCGGCCGAGCTCGCCGATGCGATGATCCATAAAGAAGCAAGCGGCAATCAGCGCTCTCCTGTCTTCGGGGTTCGTGCCCGGGTAGAAGCCAATACCGGGCAGATCGATCATTTCGTCATATTCTTTTAAATAGTCGAAGCCGTATCCGGGATTTTCCGACCAATGATTCGTCGTTTCCCTTGCCTTCGGCGCAAGCCTCTTGACGAGGCGACTTAATCCGTGCATAAATTCCAATACCTCGTCGGAATAGAAGCGCGACATGTCAAGCAGTCGTTCGGGCGCTCCGCGTACCGAACCCGAGACCGGAAGCACCACGTCATGAAAGCTGTTAAGCTTACGGGACCAGCGCTGCGTCGTCCAGGCATGGTTAAGGTGTTCGATCGTGCCGTATTTGGCGCTCAACCAAGACTGGAATCGGTCTCTAGCCGACGCGGAATAGGATGGCGAGCCCGAGCCGAATTCATTGCACAAACCGAACGCGTATAACGCTTGATGGTTGCGATATCGGCAGATCAGCGTCTCCGCGAACTTGTAGGCGTATTCCTGAAAAGCCGGATGCCCGACATCCTCCATATAGCGGGTTTGCGCTTCCATCCGGATGCCGTTTGCGTCGGCAAGATCGATTTCCGGATATTTCTTATGCAGCCAGGTCGGAGCAGGCCGCGTCGCGATATCAAGTACGACCTTGATATCTGCTTTCGCGAACAGATCCATGACTTCATCGAACCACTCGAAGGTATAATTTCCTTCCGTGGGCTCAAAGCTATCCCAGCAAAGGTGTCCGAGCCGAACCAAATTGAAGGAGGCCTCTTTCATTAGGTCAATGTCTTGTTTCCAGCGCTCGCGTGGCCAGTCGTGAGGGTGGTAGTTCGTTCCCGCGTACAACAATTCGTTATCACCGCCATATTAGGAATATTAAAACCGCTTGCCATATCAATCGCTATCCGATCGATATGAAATATAATATAAATCAAAAAAATATAAAAAAATGAAGAAAAACGATAGTGACTAATAAAGTGATATAAATCTCTTTTTTTTGATATATATCCGCTTTTCGCGCTGGGGCTATACTCATCATGAATCAAAAAAAGGAGGTCGTTACATGAAGAAGAGACTCGCGAAACATTCCTTGGGAGCGCTAGCGCTCGCAGTCGCGGTGCTGTCTGCCGCGGGCTGCAGCGCAAAATCGAATGCGAACCAGACGGAACCGTCTTCAACATCGGGAGCAAGCGGGGATAACTCGCAACAGGAGGTTACGGTCAAATTAGGACGCGTAGTCGGCTCCGACAACAAATTCAAGAACGGCGAAACGATCGAGGATAACGTTCACACCAGATGGGCCAAAGAGAAATTCGGTATCGACTTCAAGGTGGATTGGTCTGTCGGGACCGGCGAGGCCTATACAACGAAGCTACGTCTGTTAATGAATTCAAACGGAGATTTGCCGGACGTATTTACTCTTAACGATCCTACCCTCGAAAACCAGGTCGTCGATTCCGGGAAGGTAATGGACGTTACGGAGGCATTCGATAAATATGCTTCTCCGCGACTCAAAGAACTGTATGCCAAATATCCGGAAATCTGGAACACCGTGTCCTATGAAGGCAAACATTACGGACTTCCTACTTTTAATGCCATCAGCTCTTTTAGCGTGTTATGGATTCGCCAGGATTGGTTGGACAAGCTCGGATTGCAGGTGCCGAAAACGATCGAGGATATGGACAAAGTCATGGACGCGTTCGTCAATCAAGATCCGGACGGCAACGGCAAGAAGGATACGATCGGCTTGTCCTTATCGCTGAAAAAAGGCGTGAGCACGGTTAAGGATACGTTTATGGTATCGAGCGACTTCTTGTTCGGACATTCGGCCGTTCCGACCTATTGGACCGAAGGCGCCGATGGCAAGCTGCAGTACGGTTCGGTGCAGCCGACCATGAAGCAAGGGTTGGCAAAGCTGAGCGAGTGGATGAAAAAAGGATACTTGGATAAGGACGCGGGAGCGATGGACGAATCCAAGGCCGCGGAAAGCTTCGTCCAAGGCAAGTCGGGCATGGTATTCGGTCCCACTTGGATGCCCACTTTTCCGTTTAACGCGGATATGAAGTTCGATTATATACCGGTGCCGGTACCGGCCGGTATCGACGGTCAAATTGGCTTCGGCAGCGAACCGCAATCCTCCGTCCGGTTCTACTTCAATAAGGATTTCAAACATATGGACGTTCTCTTCCAATATCTGGACGCCATTATGGGGCCGGGCTTATACGATCCATCGTCGGAATTCGCCAACGGCTGGGCCGAAGGCTACGACTATGTCATGGTAGACGGCAAACCGGTGTATGATTCGGACAAGATCCCGGGAGGCTTCGTGGACGTGAAGAAATATACGATTTATGGAAACGACATCCAGGCTCCGAAGAAGGAGCTCGAAGTGATGGCCAAGCTCGGGCGGGGCGAAGCTCCCGAAACGCCTTACGAGAACTATTTTGCAGCAAGACCGAAGAAATGGGCGGAAGCCGCTGCCGTGTTGGATACTTATTTGGATCAGGCTGCCGTATTCGACAAGTTTACCGGCCCGCCAACCCCGACGATGGCCGAAAAGGGCGAGTTGTTGCGTAAAATGGAAAACGAAATCTTCTTGAAAATCATTTACGGACAAGAATCGCCGGACGCGTTCGATAGCTTCGTCAACAAATGGAAGTCCTCGGGCGGCGATCAAATAACCAAAGAAGTGAACGAGTGGTACGAGTCGGTCAACCAATAACAGGCTTCGCTCGGGAAAGGCCTTACGGTACGAGCGACACGTAAGGCCTCTCCTGATTGCGCAACAAGAAAGAGAGGTGATGGTATATGAGGGGAAAAGGAAAAAGCGGAATGAGGCTGACTCGTCAGCTGCCGCTTCATTTGCTCATATTGCCCTCGGTCATTTGTTTGCTTGTATTTAACTATCTGCCGATGACCGGCTTGCTTATGGCTTTTCAGGATTACAAACCGCGACTGGGTATTTGGCACTCGCCTTGGGTCGGTCTGAAGCATCTGGAATATATGTTTACTTATCCGGACAGCACGCAGGTGATCTGGAACACGTTTTTGATCGCGTCGTTCAAGATTGCAGCCAATACCGTTATTCCGATTATGTTTGCGCTGCTGTTGAACGAAGTGAGAAAACTGGTATTCAAGCGATTCGTACAGACGCTCGTCTACCTTCCCCATTTCCTGTCATGGGTCATACTGGGGGGGATTTTGACGGATATTCTCAGCAATAAAGGCATTGTGAATCAAATGTTGTCCGGCGTGGGGCTTGAACCTATATTCTTTCTCGGGGACGGAACTTGGTTTCGGTTCACGGTAATCGTAAGCGACGTGTGGAAGGAATTCGGCTTTTCCACGATTATCTATTTAGCCGCGCTGACCGGCATCAATCTGTCTTTGTACGAAGCGGCCGAGATCGATGGTGCCGGCCGGTTTAAGCAGACTTTGCATATCACGCTGCCGGCGATCGTCCCCGTCATTCTGGTCGTCGGAACGCTTTCGCTCGGCAATATCTTGAATGCGGGCTTTGATCAAATATTCAACTTGTACAATCCGCTCGTTTATCACGAGGGGGATATTATCGATACGTTCGTTTACCGCGTAGGATTGATGAGCGGCTCCTTCAGCTTCGCGACGGCCGTCGGCCTGTTCAAATCGGCAGTCAGTTTCGTGCTGATCGTGACTGCTTATCGATTGGCCTATCGATTTGGCAATTATCGCATCTTTTGAGGAAAGGTGGCTGAACATATGTATCGATACTCGATCGGGTACCGTTGGTTTTCAGGCATCAACGCTATACTGCTAGCGGCGATTGCCTTGCTCTGCATTTTGCCGTTAATCCACGTAGCGGCCGTATCTTTCAGCTCAAGCTCCGCGGCGATGGCCAACCGGGTATACTTCTGGCCGGTCGGATTCTCCACGGAAGCTTATGAAAGAACGCTTGCCAACCCGCTGTTTTTGCGCTCGCTTGTGCTGTCGGTCGAAAGGACGGTCGCAGGCACTGTATTGTCCATGGCCCTGACCGTATCGGCCGCGTTCGTATTGTCTCGTTCTTTTTCCGGCAGATCTCTCTATTCCTGGTTTTTCGTATTTACCATGCTGTTCAATGGCGGCCTTATTCCTACCTATATGATCGTGACCCAGCTTGAATTGACTAATACGCTTTGGGCGTTAATTCTTCCTTCGGCCGTGAACGTCTATAATACGATATTAATGATGCAATTTTTCAGATCCATACCCAAGGAGCTCGAAGAAGCGGCATACATCGACGGAGCGGGATACATACGCTCCCTGACGAAAATATTTCTGCCTCTGTCGCTCCCTTCGCTGGCTACGTTGTCTTTGTTCGCGATGGTATGGCATTGGAATTCTTGGTTCGATGGCTTGATTTATATTACGGACTACCGGCAATATCCGCTGGCGACGTTCTTGCAGACGATCATTCAGGGCGGAGACATGCGTAATACGAATATCGATCCGTCGCAATTGCAAATCTTATCGGAGAGAACTGTTCGTTCCGCTCAAATTCTGATCGGCGCGCTTCCGATTTTGCTCGTATACCCGTTTTTGCAGCGATTTTTCGTGCAAGGGTTGACTATGGGTGCGGTTAAAGAATAGAATAGGCAAAAACTCGGGAGCCAAGTCCATGGGCCATAATGAACGCAGTCTTTTCTCCAAGTTGGTCGGCTCGCTGATTTTACTTTTATTGCCCGTGCTTCTGTTGTCTATCTATTCCCACAACATGAACGAGAAGGTTATCACTAAGCAAATCAAACAATCAAGCATCGGGCAGCTGTCTACGCTCGCTACGCAGATGGACAATATTATGATGCAGTTGGAGACGTTCTCCCGCGTGTTGATCCGAGATCCTAACGTCATTGAATTCCAGGATATGTCGTTGTTGAACTTCAGCTCCTACGAGCAGATCAGCCGCAAAAAAATCATTCAGGATAAGCTGTATTTGCAGATCGCTTCGTCCGACTGGACTCAAGAGATTACCGTGTATTCGCCTCGAACGGGGCAATCCATTTCAACGGCCCGCGGCGTGGCTTATCATCCGGAGCTCTTCTTGAAGCTCAGGAAAGGCATCTGGAATTTTCCGTCGCCAAGCGATAACTCGGAAGGTTTCTCCAAGCTGGAGCTGATCACGGTCGAGCCCTACCAAGCGGCCGTTGATATGTCCAAAGCCAATTCCATCGTCGAAATTAGCTTCGACATGAATAATATTGTCCGCATGCTCGATCAGTTCGATGCTCAGGGAAGCGGCAATGTCTTGTTCTACAAGTCGAACGCGGCATCGTTGGCGTCAAGCACCTGCCCGCCGGAATTGCTCAAAGATGCTTTGGACACGCTTGGAAGGACCCAGTTGTCCGAGCAAGGCGACATAACGCTTAAGGTCGAAGGAATGTCGTATTTATTGACGTATTCTACGGTACGCTCGCTGGGGGGCTACGTCGTTAATATCGTTCCCGTGCAAGATATCCTGACGCCGCTTCGCATGACGAACCGATTCTCCTATCTCGTCTACGGATTGTTGCTCGTAGTCGGAATCGCCGTAGCTTGGGTGCTTTATCGCAACGTTCAAGTGCCTCTGCGCGAGCTTGTCAAAGGCGTGCAGAAGATCAAAATGGGACAGTACGGAACCAGAATCTCGCTCCAGGTTAAGAATGAATTCCGACTCATCATTTCCCGGTTCAACGAAATGACGGATGAAATTCAGCAACTTATCGAAAACGTGTTCGTACAGAAGCTGCAGGCACGCGATGCGGAGCTTAAACAGCTGCAATCGCAAATCAATCCCCATTTTTTGTACAATAGCTTGTCGTATATCATCAGCATGACCAAATTGGAGAAAAAAGACGCCGTTCTGAAAATGGCCTACCACTTGTCCGATTATTATCGTTATTCGACGAGGGTCCAAAATCAGCAGGTCAAGCTCAGAGAAGAGCTTAAAAATACAGCAGATTACTTGAGCATCCACCGGATGCGCATGAATCGCATCAGCTACGACATCGACGTCGATGCCGACATGCTGGACCTTGAGGTACCGAGGCTGATCTTGCAGCCCATCGTGGAGAATGCTTTGATTCATGGCATCGAGTCGCTAGAAGGGGCTGGTATAATAACGATTACAGGGAGACGCATCGGGGAAACATGCTCGATATTCGTGGATGATAATGGAGGTTCGCTGACATCCGAGCGCCTAAGCGAGCTTTGTAAATTGCTGGATAGCCCAATCGACGAAAGGTCGGAAAGCTGCGGGCTCGTCAATGTGCATCGGAGGCTTAGGCTTCGTTACGGTTCGAAATCCGGTTTAGCGCTGTCTATTAATCTCGCGTCGGGACTTCGGGCGGAGCTTCATTGGAGAGAGGAGACTGAGGACGATGAAGCTGTTGATCGTGGATGACGAAGAACATCTGGTGGAGTGTATGGTCGCGAGTTTATCCTGGTCCGAGGTCGGCATTACCGATATAAGCACCGCGTATTCCGGTAAGCAAGCGCTTGACGTGATGGAGGATGATCCGGCGGATCTTGTCATTACAGACGTGCGTATGCCCGGATTAAACGGTATCGAACTGATCGGCGCCATTAAGAGCCGTTGGCCCGGTACGGTTTGCATGATGCTTAGCGGACACGCGGAGTTCGAATACGTCCAAGAAGGGTTAAAGCACAAGGTGTCGCACTACTTGCTCAAGCCCGTCAAGGATGAAGAGCTGATAGCCGCCGTTAGGGAGGCGGTCGACGGACTGCTGGCGGAGAAAGAGCAGTTGCGCACGTATATCCAATCGCAGAGCTCGATCCATCGCAATCTGCCCGTGTTGCGCGCCAACCTTTTGAACAATTTGATCCAAGGCCGGTCATGGAACGGCAGGAAATTAGCCGAGGAGTTGAATTTGTACGATATTCCGGTACGCGTCGGCGACGAAGTGTCGCTGATACTCATCCGCATCGAAGATCGTAAGCGGTACTATGGAACTTCGGACTTGCCGGTTATGGGCTTTGCCGTAACCAACATCGTGGAGGAGTTGCTGGCTGATGGCTACGGGTGTTGGAGCTGCGAGGATTTGTACGGGCACCTTCTGATTGTCGTAAATAATAACCCGGAAGGGGAGAAAGGTCAGTCGCTTGAAAGGTTGGCAGACGAGTCGAGAAGGATTGTCAATCAATTGCTGCGTTTGACCGTTTCCGTGATCTTGTCGCCTACGGGCGTTTTTCCGGAAAATCTGGAGGAGTTGTACCAACGTTGCGTTACCACGGTTCGTTCGCAAATCGGTAACGACAACGATATTGTAGTCAGGCTAAACGGAGAAAATTCCCGAGTTGCGCCCCATGTCGTCAAGTCGTTATATACGCCTCCGTTGCTTGCGCACTTGCTGGAAGCAGGCAACTGGACGGGCGCCAGAGAAAAGCTTGAAGAAATATTTCGGGAGTGGAGTTCCGACTATCGGGGCTCAAACGAACATTTGTCCGAAATCGATTATGCGATCAAAGCCGCTTTCTCCTACTTCGTTCACAAGAACGGCAGAATGCTGGCGGATTATCGCTTGCACAAATTCGAGGATCTGAAAGGCGACGACGAGCTGAAGCATTGGGCCTCGAGCATGCTGGACAAGCTGCAGGAGGAGATGAACGCGGAATTGTCCGACTCCCGTCATTCGCTGGTCAGCCAGATTCAGCAATTCATTCAAGAGCATCTCTCGGAGGACGTCTCTCTTCAGGCGATTGCCGATCACGTATTCCTGCATCCAACCCATATTTCCAAAGTGTTCAAGAAGGAAACGGGAGAAAACATAACCGATTATTTGCTACGGCTGCGGATGGAGAAAGCCGTTTTTCTGCTTAAAGACAGCAAATATAAAGTATATGAAGTAGCCGGCATGCTGGGATATAAAAATCCGACCTATTTCATCAAGGTTTTCAAAGAACATTTTAGCGTAACGCCGCAAGAATTTAGAGAATAAGCAGCGTCCGAACATACCGTCAGCCAGGCTTCATCATCGTGATGAAGCCTATTTTTTATATAAGACGATGAGTTGCGCGATGCTCCGATATGTCCCGGCATAGTCGGATTTACCGACGATGAGGTGCGCGATGCTCCGGAACGTCCCGCCATAGTCGGATTTACCGACGATGAGTTGCGCGATGCTCCGGAATGTCCCGCCATAGTCGGATTTTCCGATTATGAGGTGAGCGAAGCTTCGGAAGTCCCCGCCCAAAGTCGGATTTACCGACTATAAGGTGCGCGAAGCTTTGGAAGTCCCCACCATAGTCGGATTTTCCGACGATGAGGTGAGCGAAGCTTCGGAAGTCCCCGCCATAGTCGGATTTTCCGACGATGAGGTGAGCGATGCTCCGGGATGTCCCGCCATAGTCGGATTTACCGTTACTGCTCGAGTCTGTTAAAGGAAGTTCTCTTGGGTACGTTTCTCTTGGGTTCGTTTCTCTTGTTTACGATTCCCTTGAGTACGTATCCAATAGCGATGCTAATCAATGTAATTTCGATGCATGATCAAAATATATGATGGATAAGGATGCTTATTATCGCTATTGTTCTAAATTTATTGTATGCCTTCCGAATATTCGATCAATAGCGATGTTCTTCAACCTACTTTGAATTCAATAGAGCTAATTGGCTTGAATAACGATGATTACCATCGTACTGGACAAGCCTAGCGGGCAAATAAGTAGTAATGATTTCCGATTAAAGGAGCTGGCCCCGTTTGGGGTGAGGATGCTTTCCAAGTATTTTGAATGGTTTCTAGTGCTCTTTAAATAGTTTCTCGCGCTCTTTAAATAGTTTCTCGGGTTCTTTGAATGGTTTTTCGGCTCAATACTCTCTTTCCGATCGTCCGATAAAACCTGCCATTCTAAGGACTGCAAAGCAGGGTTCCTGTTTACGTCAACGGAAAGAAAGTGCAAAAAATCACACAAACAACTGCATGGAGGCTGCGGTTACTCTTCATTAAAATGAAATTATTAGATAAATGCGCTTACATTGGTAATTATCAGGGAACTTTGAAAGCGCATTCAATCTAAGAAGGAGGTGACGATCGTGTAAATCGCTTAGCCTTTCGTTGGTACGCAGGGCGATTAAAATTCAAGGAGGCTGGAATAATGTCCATTGTTCACTCGGCTTATCCGCGCATTCGATTTATCGGTCTCGTGTGTCTTATCTTTTGCTTAAGCGCTCCAATGATTGCGTGGCCGCAAAAAGCAAGCGCCGCTATTCAAGCGACTTATTACGTTTCTCCTTCCGGCAGCGACTCGAATTCCGGCACGCAATCGGCGCCGTTCTTGACGCTCCAAAAAGCAAGGGATACGGTTCGGACCGTCAACGGTTCCATGACTGGAGATATAGTCGTTTACTTGCGTGGCGGGAATTACTTCCTAAGCAATACGGTAAATTTCGCGAACGCGGACTCGGGGACGAACGGCTTTCAAATTCGTTACGAAGCCTATCCCGGGGAAAAGCCGGTCATCAGCGGAGGCGCCAAGATTAACGGTTGGACGCAGGATACGACGAATCCGAACTTATATAAAGCTACGCTGACAAGAAACAAAAAGCTTCGCGCCTTATACGTCAACGGCCAAAGAGCCTACATGACGAGCAAGACGATAAGCGCTCTTGGCGGCTATGGCACGTACTCCATTACGGCCGGGCAAGCCTCCTGGGCTTGGGAGAGCGGTTCGCAGTCGGCCGGGACGAAATTCAACGGGTCCGATTTGCCGACCACGACTCGGAACCCATCGGACATCGAGCTTGAAACGCAGATGACTTGGAATCGCGTTATCGTTAGCGTGGATTCCATCGCGAGTATCGGCAGCGGGCAAGTCGCCGCCATGCTGCAGCAGCCTTACGGCGCCATTGCGCAGCGCATCAATTGGTCGCCCTATAACACGAGCGGTTCCCAGAACGTATATAACGTGTTCGAATGGCTGACGAGCCCGGGACGATTCTATTTCGATCGAGCTAACCAAACGGTTTACTACTATCCGCGTTCCGGCGAGAATATGAGCACGGCGGAGATCATAGCGCCGAATTTGGAAACGCTAATCAACATTCAAGGCACTCCGATTACGGGCCGCGTGCAGAACCTCGCGTTCAAAGGCATCTCGTTCGCCCACTCGGATTACAACCTGTACCAAATCGGAAACTCCTCCGGAGCCGCGACCGTGCAGGCGGCAACCGTTGTAACGGCCTACGGGAATCCCAACTGGCACCGGGATTTTTATCGAAACTACGACGTTTTCCCCGGAGCGATCGAGGTGAATGCCGCCAATAACATTCAATTTCTGGACGGAGAAGTCAAGCTTACCGGTGCGGACGGCATCGTGTTGGAGAACGACGTCCAGAACGCACTGATCTCCGGAAATTACATCTATTCAACGGGCGGCACTTCGGTATCCGTCGGTCATCCGCAGCACGTTTACGCGAACGACCCATCGAATTATCAAGTTTCGAACGGCGCGCCAGCTTCCAAGGAGAAGTTCGCCGCCGGTACGGAAGCCATTCCAAAGAACATCACGGTCTCCGACAACTACATTTTGGATTCGAGCAAGCTGTTCTTGGGGCATGCTGCGATTACAGCGTTTTTCACGGATACGTTGAACGTCATCCGCAACCGGATCGAGAATACGCCGTATAACGGTATTTCGCTCGGATGGGGATGGTCGAACTTCAACGGTAATTCCGTCTCCACGTTGCCGAACATCCCCACCGCGACGGCGAAGAACAACAATCTCAGCTACAATCATATCGTAAACACGATGCAAGTCTTAAACGATGCGGGTCCGATCTACACGCTGGGAAGCATGCCCGCGACCACGATCGGCAACAACTATTTCGAAGGCGTCCCTGCGGGACATAAGTATGCCATGCATCCGGATGAAGGGTCGGCTTACCTCACGATGCAGAACAACGTTATGAACGTCAATCCAGGAATCACCTGGACGCTGAATTCCGATAATACGTCGACCTTCGGTTATAAACACGATTTGAACTTCACGCAGAACTATGCGACCGTCAACAAAATCTCCAACTACAGCGTGCCGAATAGCGTCATACAAGACGTCAACGCGTATTCGGATAACGTATGGCCGGTTCAAGCCTATAACATTACGGTGAATTCCGGCGTTTCCGGTTCGTACAGAGGTTTTATTACGCCAGCGGCTGTTCCTTTGCAGGATTATGTGCTGCCGGCCAGCGTATTCACGGGTGCGACGACGACATCGATCGGCTTGAAATCCACCGGAGACGCGAGCAAGTTCGTCTGGCTGGCGCCCGCGGGTACGACGAGTTTCGTGGAAGGAGCGACGATGACCAAAGCAAGCGGCACGGCTTCTTCGATCGCCGTCCCGCAAACCTCCGGCACTTATAAGCTGTACATTATCGACGCTCAGGGCAATCGGTCGCCGGAATCTAAATATATCGTAAGAGTAACGGCGTCCGCTTCCGGTAGCGTGTACGAAGCGGAATCCGCTCTGCTTTCGGCAGGGGCCAAAACGAACTCGGATCACTCGGGATATACGGGCAGCGGATTCGTGGACGGGTATTGGCTATCCGGCGCGACCTCGACTTTCAGCGTGAACGTCGCGACCGCCGGCACCTATCGCGTGACGGCTCGTTACGCGAACGCTCAGAACAATCCGTCCACCGTCAGTCTTTACGTGAATGGCACGAAAATCAAGCAAGCAAGTTTCCCGAGGCTAGCGAACTGGGATACGTGGGGCAATCAAACGGAAGTGCTGACGCTGAACGCCGGAACGAATACGATTGCCTACAAATACGATTCGGGGGATACGGGATGGATCAACCTCGATCATATTTCGCTCGCCCCCGTTAAGTTCGAGGCGGAATCCGCGCAGCTTACGGGCGGCGCTAAAGTCAATACGGATCATCCGGGATATACGGGAAGTGGATTCGTGGACGGATACGTGACCCTGGGCGCAACCACGACATTTAGCGTAACCGCTTCAACCGCAGGCAATTATAACGTAACTGCTCGTTACTCAAACGCTCAGAACAATCCATCCACCGTAAGTATTTACGTGAACGGAACGAAAATCAAGCAATCCGGCTTCCCAAGGCTCGCGAACTGGGATACGTGGGGGAACCAGACCGAAGCGTTGGCTTTGAACTCGGGAGTCAATACCATTACGTACAAATATGAAACGGGCGATACGGGATGGATTAACCTTGATTACATTCTGGTCCAATAGTTCGCAATAGCAATTCATAGCATAGATCGAGCGCAAAATAAGGCCTTTTCTTCCAAGGGAGAAAAGGCCTTAACTCTTATTAAGCTAGATCCCGGATGCGTAATAAGCCTTATACTCTGAAGGAGTCATACTCATGTAGATTTTAAACCATTTGGAGAAATAGCTTATATGCTGATAGCCCGTTTCGAATGCGGCATCGATTACGCTGTAAGTTCCCGTTCGAAGCAAAGTGGCGGCTTTGTTTACTCGGATATAGTTCAAATATTCCATTGGCCGCATCCCGGTCTGATCTTTAAAGAATCTGCAAAAATGCGAACTGCTTAGATTTATGGTAGACGCGAGTTGGTTTAATTCCAATTTGTTATTTAAATTCTTATCCATAAACGATAACAAGCTTTTCATTTTATGGTGCAGCTCTCGCCCTTGTCGCGACTTGATTTCAATTCTAGACTCCATCAAATCGTTCTGATACAAGTGGGCAATCAACCCTATCAAGTAGGCTTTCAAATTCATTTCGTAGGCGTACGCTTTTCTTTCGTTTTCCATAAGAATATTTCTTATAAATTCCAGGGGTTTATCGTGCTCCCGTTTGTCAGGGGACAAGAAGGCGGGAAATCTGATCGTCCCGTCCAGAATCGGAAAAATAAACTGTTCTTGGATACGGTCCTTTTGGAAGGACGAAAGCCAAGAAAATCTAAACACGATGGAATGATAAACGACTTCTCCGGATTCGGTACGGATTCCGGAATGCAGCTCTCCCGGATGAACGATTACGGCTTCGCCCGCTCGTAAAGAATAGTCCCGATTTTCGATTTTAAATAGGGCCGAACCCTTAACAAGATATATCATTTCCATTTCATTATGCCAATGAATGGGTAGGATGGCATGTTTGTTCTGATGATGTTCGTTCGTATACACATCAAAAGGAAAGTCGGGCAAGCCGTGTGCCGAAATCTCCCGATAACGGTGTTCGTACATAAAAACACCACCGATCAATGATAATATCGTGCTAATATTACGCAATTTTTTGTTAGAATTGTCATCCTCATAATAATATGATTATATCATGATCGTTTTCAAGATGAATATTAAAACGAATGAATATAAGAAAAGGAGCACACATGAATAAAACAACCGTGCAATTACATATCTCTCTCCATGGCGATGACTCTGGGACAGGTTCCGAGCAGCAACCCTTCGCAACTCTGCAACGGGCGCAGACGGAAGCCAGAATAGCGGCGAAGTTAGGAAACCCGGTTCGCGTTTGGGTACGGGAGGGCACTTATTATTTATCGGAGACATTGCGGTTTTTGCCGGAGGATTCAGGAAGCGCGGATGCTCTAGTAATTTATGAGGCAGCCCATGGGGAGAAAGTCACTATCAGCGGGGCTATGAAGCTTGATCTTCAATGGAGTGCTTATGAAGGAGAGATTAAGCAATCCAAGTCGGTTCCTCCCGGCTTGAAGTTAGATCAATTATTCGTCAATGGCCGGCAGATGCACATGGCCAGATATCCGAATTTTAATGAGCACACCAGGATTATGAACGGATATGCGAAGGATTGTATCGATCCGAAGCGCGTCGCGAATTGGAAAAATCCGCGCGGCGGATATGTACACGCCATGCATAAGCATTTGTGGGGGGACTACCGTTATCGCATAACGGGCAAGGACCATAACGATGTGCTGGAATTAGAGGGCGGTTGGCAAAACAATCGGCTAATGGGAATGCATGACGAATATCGTTACGTCGAGAATATTTTTGAAGAGCTGGACGCGCCGGGAGAATGGTTTTACGACGAAGTTAGCGAAGAGCTTTATGTTTATCCGTATCCGGATTTGAATTTGGAAGAAGCGGATATCGAAGGCGTACGTTTAACGCATCTAATCGAATTTTCCGGAAGCGAGCATTCGCCGGTCCGCCATATTCGGATCAAAGGCTTTACCTTTAAACATTCGGCAAGAACGTTCATGGATAACCGAGAACCGCTCTTGCGCAGCGATTGGACGACCTATCGCGGAGGTGCGGTCGTATATAGAGGGGCGGAGAATTGCTCGACTCAAGATTGCAATTTCGATCAATTGGGCGGGAACGCGATATTCGTAGACGGCTATAACCGAAACGTGGAGATCAAAGGCTGTCATATCGTGGATGTCGGCGCCAACGGCATTGCCTTCGTAGGCGATCCAGGGTCGGTTCGGAGTCCTTTATTCGAATATAATGAACGCCAAAAGCTGCAAGACATGGACCAAACCCGCGGACCCAAGACGAATGATTACCCCGCTCAATGTCTCGTGGAGGATTGCCTGATCTCCAGAGTCGGACGAGTCGAGAAACAATCGGCTCCCGTTCAAATATCCATGTCGCTTGATATTACCGTTCGACATTGCAGCATCTATGAAGTACCGAGAGCCGGAATCAATATATCCGAAGGAACATTCGGCGGACATGTGATCGAGTACTGCGACATATTCGATACCGTGCTTGAAACCGGAGATCATGGTTCTTTCAATTCCTGGGGGAGAGACCGTTACTGGTTGCTCGAGGACGTCGATATGGATCGGATTAATTCGAATCAAGAAGAGGAAGACAGCTTATTGCCGATTCTGGATATGGTCAGACCGATAACCCTCCGAAATAACAGATGGCGATGCGATTACGGGTGGGATATCGACTTGGACGACGGTTCGACCTGGTACTATATTTACAATAATTTGTGTCTCGGTGGAGGAATTAAGCTGAGGGAAGGCTTCTACCGGGTTTGCGATAACAATGTCCTCGTTAACAACTCGTTCCATCCGCATGTCTGGTTTCAAGGAAGCAGGGATAAGATTCGCCATAACATCGTTTTTGGCGAATATGAACCGATTCGCGTCCCGCAGCCATGGGGAACGTCGTGCGACCGGAATCTGCTTCATCAAACCGGCTTATTGGAGCCAAGTCCTGCTTTGCGCCTTCAAGAGCTAAGCGGTGCGGATAAGCATTCGGTAATGGCGGATGCGCTTTTCGTGGATACGGCGAACGGCGATTATCAGGTTCGCGATGCTTCTCCCGCTATCGGATTGGGATTCCGAAATTTCCCGATGGACCGGTTCGGCGTAAGAAAGTCGGAGCTTAAGAAGCTAGCAAAGACTCCCAAACTCCCCGCTCTCGGCGATACGCCGAGCAAATCGGGACGCCTGCCTCAACATACCTCGTGGGATCGGTGCAAGATAAAGAACATCGTCGGAATGGGGGAGGTATCCGCTGCAGGGTTGCCGGGAGAAACGGGAGTTCTCATCGAGTCCATCCCTTGGGGCAGCTGGCAGATGGAAAAGGGGATTCAAGTTGCGGACGTAGTCTTGGAAATCGATGGACGGAAAGTGGATTCGGTAGACGATCTATTGCGAATTTACCAATCCGTTTCCGAAGGCGAGAAGTATAGCGTAGTCGTATTCAGGGGCCAGAGAGAAGTAGAGTTGACGATGTGACAATCGTTCGAAGGAACGTCATTTAATAGGAGGTTTCGTCATGCAAGAATTGCGAATCGGTACAATGGTATGGGGAGAGGAAGCGTTAAACGTCATTCCTCAAATATTGCCTCACGGGTTTGAATGCTTTGAAATCGCCTTTTGGCTGAGTACGGGAAATACCGATCTAATTGAAACGTCAAAGCGGTTGAAAGAGCAATTATCGGAGAAGGGTGCAACGATCTCTTGCCTTTCGATATTCGGTAACGCGCTAACAGGCGAAGGAAGCAACGAGGACACGCTTGCCAGTTGGGAGCGTCTGATCGATAATGCCCATCATTTCGGCGTCGATCTCATTACCGGCTTTACCGGACGCTTGCCGGATCGGCCGATCGAGGAATCCATTCCTCGATTTAAGCAAGTATTCGGGGAGCTATCGAAGAGGGCGATGGACAAGGGCATTCGCCTCGCCTTCGAGAATTGCGCGATGGACGGCGATTGGAATCGCGGAGAATGGAATATCGCGCATAATCCTGCCGCTTGGGAATTAATGTTCAACGCCGTTCCGATGGATAACGTCGGTTTGGAATGGGAGCCTGCCCATCAGATGGTCAGTCTGATCGATCCGATTCCACAGCTCCGCAAATGGGTCGATAAGGTATTTCACGTGCACGGAAAAGATGCGACTATTGCATGGGATATCGTGAAAGAATACGGCATCCATGGTCCCAAAACGTTTGCATGGCATCGTACTCCCGGTTTCGGAGACAGCAATTGGACGGATATTATTACGATTTTAAGGCAGGCGGGTTATAAAGGCACGATTGATATCGAAGGCTGGCACGATCCCGTATACAGGGGAGATTTGGAAATGACAGGTCAGGTGCATGCGTTGAATTACTTGAAGCAATGTCGCGGAGGTTCCGTGATCTCCAATCCTACCAAATAAAGTCGAGGGGTTAATATCAAATGGAAAAATTCAAAGTAGTATCGGTGGGCTGCGGACATATTGCTAACGAATGGATGAAAATGGCTCTTCCGCGGACGGACATGGAAATCGTTGCGCTGGTAGACATTCGGAAAGAATCCGCCGACGCAATGGCCGAGCGATATGGATTGATATGCCCGACCTACACCGACGTAGCAGAGGCAATTAAGCAAACGAATGCGAACGTCTTGTTCGACTTGACGATTCCGGCAAGCCATTTCGGCGTGTGTACGACTGCTTTGCAGCTTGGGTGCAACGTCTTTAGCGAGAAACCGATGTCTGCAACGATGGAAGAAGCCAGCGAGATGATAAGACAAATGGAACAAAGCGGCAGATCTTATTCGGTTATGCAAAATCGTAGATACGATCCCAACATTCGCGCATTTCGCAACCTCGTGCAATCGGGAACGATAGGCGCTCCGGGATATATCAGCGCGGAATTCTTTATCGGCGCGCATTTCGACGGTTTTCGCGCTGTGATGGACAGTCCCTTGGTGCTGGATATGGCGATCCATACGTTCGACCAGGCGCGCTTCATTTCCGGAGCGGATCCCGTTTCCGTGTATTGCCACGAATTCAATCCTCCGGGATCTTGGTACAAGGGCAACGCATCCGCCGTATGCATATTCGAAATGTCGGATGGTTCCGTTTTCTGTTACCAGGGGTCATGGTGCGCGGAAGGCGCTCCTACTTCATGGGAAGCTTCTTGGCGAGTTACCGGCGAACAAGGGACGGCGATATGGGATGGTCACAAATCGCCTTATGCGGAGATCGTTTCGCCCGGCGATCAAGAAGATAAGTTTATCCGTGATTATTCGCGCGTGGAAAGCGATTTTAAATGGGAAGGAAACCTGGGTCACGCCGGCTGTCTCGATGAGATGTTCGCGGCGCTTAAGGAAGGTAGGTCAGCCGAAACGGATTGCCGCGATAATATCAAAAGCATCGCTATGGTCCTTGGCGCCGTCGAGAGCTCTAAAACAGGCAGAAAAATCGAACTGAAAAATGATATCAATTAAAGCCTTTATTCTAAGCGGTTTCTATATTCGGTAGGCGTCATGCTTGTATGCTGCTTAAAGATTCGGCTGAAATAAAAAGGATCGGGATAACCGACTGCTTCTCCGACTTCCTTGACGGAAAGCTCCTTTTTCAAAGAAAGTAACTGCTTGGCTTCGTTCATTCTAAGAGACATAATATATTTGGATGGCGATTCGCCGGCATATTTCAAGAAGATTTTGCTTAAATGCGGAGCGTTCACGTTGAATTGCTTGGCAATGTCTTCAAGGCTTAATTCTTTCGAATAGTTGGTTTTGATAAACTGCGCGACCGTTTTTACGATTTCTTCCGAAGTATATTGTCGATTTTTCAACAGCATGGGGGATTTTAAGTCCGTTCTTTCGCTCTCGATCATGATCTGTATTTTCGAGAGCAAATCCTCCAGGTCTTGTTTTTTGACAGGCTTAAGCAAAAAGTCCAATACGTTATTCTTTAAAGCTTGTCGAGCATATTCAAACTCGCTGAAGCCGCTAATAATAACCTTTTTAACGGAAGGATAGTATTTTTCGATAACGCCGATTAAACGGATCCCGTCCATGACCGGCATGTGGATATCGGTTATAAGGACGTCCGGTACTTGCGAGTTCTCGATGAACCGAAGCACGCTTTCTCCATCGTGAGCAGCGTGGACGATATGAAATAAGGGGTCTACCCTTTGTATTTGATTTACTAGCGTTCTTAGAAGGAGAGGCTCATCTTCCGCTACGATGAAATGAATAGGATTCATGGGTTCACGCCCTTTGTTTTATAGTTTGAGAGGACCGCCGATCGTCACTTTGGCACCATGATCAGGCATATTCCGAATGTCGAAGTGCATGAGGTTGCCGTAATGCAATTTCAGTCGAGTGTATATGTTGAGCAATCCCATCCCATGAAGCTTCAGCGCAGGAAGTACGTTAAGCTGTTCCATCTCGTTAACCTTTTCATAGAAACGCGACAATTCGTGCTCGTCAAAACCCGGACCGTTATCAATCACCTCGATGATCCAGCGATTTTGGCCAATCGAACCTCGAATCGTAATGTTCCAAGGAGGGCTTATTTTCGTACTGTACTTAATGGCGTTTTCGACGAGAGGCTGAATCATGAGTTTAGGAATTTTATAACCTCGTATCGATGCATCCACTTCAATCGTGCAAGATATCATATTGCCATAACGAAGCTTCATGCACGTTAAGTACATTTCGGTATAATTGATCTCCGTTTGGATATCCACCATCGAAGATTCGTCCGCAGCGATATATCTCATCATATCGGACAAGCTTTCGCACATGACGATGATTTCTTCATAAGTCCGCTCATAGGCCATTGCGCTAATCGTCGCTAACGAATTATACAGGAAATGCGGGTTCATCTGGGATTGAAGAGCCGTCATTTTAGATTGAAGCTCCTGAGTCCGGGAAAGCAGCAATTGATCGAATGACTCTTTCAGCCTAGTATTCATTTTTAAGAAAGAAAAGTTGAGCTTATCCCATTCGTTCATGCCGCTATTAAGTTCGACGGCGTTACCGGAAATGAGCGTTTCCAAGCTTATGGATTTTATCGTTTTGTTAAGCTTGTTCAGGGGATGCGTGATTTTCTTGGACGCCAAGAAAGAAAGCAGGATTAGAAATGCTAAAATAATAAGCGTTGCCGCGATGGCTAATCTTGTAAATTTGTTCAAAGGGGAAAGCAGCGTTTTATTGGAGATCATTACGGCTATGTTCCAGTTAGTAAAATCGGAATGTTTAATCGTAAGCAGAACTTTGTCTTTCTTAGCAGAATCGGCAATATAAGTCCGATGGTCGGCGGAGAAGTGGTTGATCGGATTATTCAGAATGTCGTCAACGAATTGTTGATCTTCTTTCGCGGATTCAAGCGGAAATATGATTTCGCCTTCTTCGGAATAGATAATGATTTTTTCGAGGGAGGGATTATTTTTAGCTTGTTGAATCACTCCGCTGAACACTTTGTTAAAGCTTTGTTTCACCTCTACGATGCCTTTAGGCGCGTTATATTTATCGGAAAAGAAGCGGAACAACGAAACGGAGACTTTTGGATTCAAGGAGCGATCGTTCGTAAGGAAAAGAGAAAAAGGTTTTGTTTTTTTATTGTTGTTCACCGTTTCGTACCAAGGTTCATTCGCGATTTCGGTTTTTTTCCGGCTATTATCGAAACCGACCCCGACCGATACGCCCGAGTTCAGATGAAGATATACTTGTTGGACCGGATAAGAAGGACCGACAAGAGCGACCAGGATATCATATAAATCGGTATTCGGTTTATTGATATTATTAACGCCGCGATCGGAAGAATGGGGGGAAGACGGATCTACGCTCGGTTCGTCATATACTGAAATACGGTCCGTGATTAGATTGGAATAAAGGATACTGACGGATACGGAGTCTAATTTTTGTATCTCCGAGTCCATCTGCTTCTGGAGGGTTCCCGATAATTCGGAAATGGAACTAAGGGCTTTGGTTCGTAATAAATTGTGCGCCCATGAATAAAAAAGGACGAACAGAATGGCAATACCGATAATAATAATCGTCGAGTAGGTCAGAAACAAAATCGAGCGGATGGAACGCGGTTTCCTTAGTCTATACATATGTCTCCCGTTCCTATCGTCGTATATTTGCTTTTCATTTTGCATGTTTCCCGAATCAATTGTCAACCCGCGGAAAAAAAGTACAAAGAATCACACAAACATCTGCATGGAGCGATTGAGAGCGCTTTACTATAATGAAACAGTACCATATGAATGCGTTTACAAAATGAAAAGAGGGAAAAAGAGCATGAAGAGACTGTTGAGTATCATGTTAGGTTTGGTTCTTGTAGGCACAATGTTGTCCGCCTGCGGCAATTCCGGCAATAATAATTCTCCGCAAGCTTCCGAGAGCGCTGCTCCAAGTCAGGAGAGCGCTCAGGCAAGCGAGACGACTAGCGCAGCTCCGGAAAAGAAAGATTTAACTTTATCCTATTTAGCAAGCGTGGATTGGATTAAGGAGCCGGAAATGAAGCTGGCCGAGAAATTCGAGGAGCAAACGGGCATTCACATCGACTACCAGATCGTACCGGCGGATCAATATCTGAATGTACTGAAAGCGAAGATGGCCGCAGGCGAAGCGCCTGACATCTTCGGCGGACAAAGCGGTAAGTTCGACTTAGGCCCGCTGTACGACGTTGAAAATAACGCGGCCGATTTGACCAACGAAGAGTGGGTTAAACGGGAAGATCCCCTTTTCGTAGAACAAGCGACTTGGAAATCCAAAGTCTACGGCCTCACGATATGGGATCCGAGCTCTAGTTGGGTCATCGTCTACAACAAGAAAATCTTCGAGCAACTTGGACTTAGCGTTCCTAAATCCTATGAGGAGTTCTTGAAGGTTTCCGAAGCGATTAAAGCTTCCGGCGTAACTCCGATTTACGAACCGGTTTCCGACGGTTGGCATCATGTGCTCTGGTTTCCTGAGTTGGGGGTAAGGTATGAAGAATTGGCACCGGGACTTGCCGACAAACTAAATACTAATCAAGAAACTTTCGCCAACTCCTCCGTTTTGGAGCAATCCCTTACTCAATTTAACGAGCTGGCGACAAAAGGATACTTCGGCGAAAATGCATTCTCCAATACGTACGCCGATACGGAAAAGAATATGGCTAGCGGCAAATACGCAATGACGGTTTACGGTATCGGCCTGCCTGCGCAAATCGAAGCAGCGGTACCGGGTAGCAGCGCTTCCGATTATGGCTTCTTCCCGATTCCTTTGCTTGACAACCAAGGCCTTAACATAAGCCCTGGCGCGCCTAGTAAATTTATTTCGAGCAACTCTAAGTATGTCGAAGAAGCTAAACAATATTTCAATTATCTTACGCAGCCCGATAATCTTCAGTACTTGCTTGATAACGAGGCAAAATTCACGACGCTTAATTTCCCCGGCGTAAAGGCAAAATTTACGGCTGAACAAAACGCGTTCTTTGAAACCTATGGAAAGAAATCGGGAACGGTATATCAGACTGCCGTCAATTATTTAAATCCGCAATGGACGGATATGGGCAAGGATATGGCTGCTATGATGAGCAAGCAGTTAACGCCGAAAGATATCTTGAAGAACATCGACAAAAGACGGTTGCAGCAAGCGAAAACAGCCCAAGATCCGAACTGGAAATAAGGCATGACGAAATGAACCGGGGCTCGATAAGATTATGATCATTATCGAGCCCCTGTTTTATTAAGTGCCGAAAGAAATCGAGGAATGAAAAGTGACTAGAAAAATTTATCCGTTTTATTTTATCGCTATTGCTTTAGGTATTTATATTATTTTTACCGTCGTGCCCAGTTTGATGGGAATTTACTTGTCATTTACGGATTGGAACAGTTATTCGAGAGAAATTCACTTTATCGGACTCGACAATTTTAAGACCATTTTTTCTTCCAATGAAAATTACATGCACGGCATTAATAATACGGTAATCTTCACGATATCCACGATTATTCTAAAAACCATGATCGGACTGTTGCTTGCGATTCTAGTAAACAAAGGAATCAGACTTAAAAATTTTCATCGCGTTATTCTATTTTTGCCTGCCATCATCCCGATGCTTGTCGTCGGCATTATTTTTAAGTCCATATTCAATCCGGAATACGGCTTGATTAACGAAACATTAAGGGCAATAGGCTTGGACCAATGGACTCAGCATTGGCTAACCGACGTGAATTGGGCATTCAAATCGATTATCGCGGTCGATGTTTGGAAAGGCGCAGGCTATATTATGGTCATTTTATTGGCGGGTATTCAAGCGATCTCCCATAGCTATTACGAAGCTGCGGATATCGATGGAGCAGGCGCGTGGAAGAAGTTCAGATTCATTACCGTTCCGCTGCTTATGCCGGCTCTTATGGTGACTACCGTATTAAACCTTCTGTATGGACTCAAAATATTCGATACCGTATACGTCCTTACGAACGGGGGACCTGGATACGCGACGGATGTTGTATATACGCAGGTGTTCGGTCAGTTTACGCTCGGGAGCTATGGCGTTGGAACAGCTTTAATTACCGTGCTGTTTCTCATTATGTCGATTTTAGGCTACTTCGCCATTAAGCTGATGTCCAGAGAGGAACAAAACGGATGAATAGAAACAAAGCGACGAAAAGGCTAGTTCAGAATATAACGATATGGATTATTAGTTTAATAGCCATTACCCCGATTTTGCTCATCGTCATTAATGCGTTTAAAACGGCTCCCGAGGCGAGTTCGATGAACTTTTCGCTGCCTCATCTATTTCAATTCGAGAACTTTAGCACCGTCATCGAAAAAGGAAAGCTAGTTCGCTCTTTCGTGAATAGCGTTTCTTATTCCGGGTTATCGTCCTTGCTATGCATTCTTGTTTCGGCAACGGCGGCCTTTGCGCTAGCACGAAACAAGATCAAATTTAACCGCTTCCTCTACTTTTTTATTATCATGGGCATCGCCTTGCCGCTTAACTATTTTACTTTAATCGATGTGATGAAGTGGACGCAGTTGATGAATACCAAAACCGGAATCATCGTGTTGTATTCGGTCACTCAAATTCCGTTTAGCATCTTTATATTGTACGGATTTATCGGCGGCGTTCCTAGAGAACTCGATGAGGCCGGCATTATCGATGGATGCGGACCCAAGCGACTGTTCTTTTCGGTTATTTTCCCCGTGCTTCGGCCGGCGGCGGTAACCGTGTTCATTCTATCCTTCTTAAATACTTGGAACGAGTTTCTGCTGCCGCTCTATTATTTGAACAGCGCGGATAAGTGGCCGATGACATTGGCTGTTTATAATTTCTTCGGGCAGTTCCAACAGTCTTGGAATTTGGTAAGCGCGGATATCATTCTTACGATATTGCCTGTCGTTATCGTTTACTTGTTAGGCCAACGGTTCATCATTAGCGGCATGACGAGCGGATCGGTAAAAGGTTAAATTCGTTCCGCGATCGACATTACATTAGGGAGAGGGGGTGATTTTTCCGAAGGGCTTCGGTAAGAGAGGCAAAGCAATCCAATTTGAGGAGGTAATATGAAGAAATGAAAACGAGAAAATGGCAAATTACGATGATTACGCTTCTTTTTCTCACGGTTTTGCAAACGCTTACAATAATTCCGAGACAAGCTCGAGCGGAAATCACGCCTGCGCTAGCTCCTGTCTTACCGGAGTTCAGCAATCCGGTAACCCCCGTATTTAATCCGAATTATAGCGAGCTGATTGGTCGGTCCGATCTGACTTACACCGGCATGATTACGAGCGGCACCCAAGGAATGCCCGTGGCGAACGGCAGATTCGGCGGGCCCGTTTGGCAGAGCAACGGCAATACGCTTGTCATGCAGCTGAATCACACGGATTCTTTCATGTTCAACGATGCCTCCTCCGTTTCCAAGGATCATACGAATTCGGGCGGCGGGGCTTTGGGACGCGTCCATGTCGGTTTAGGGGCGGATACGGTCTTTAACAACGCAACGGCGCAACGGTTATCCTTGTATGACGGCAAATTGAGCATTAACGGGACCGGAGTCGCCATCAATGTCATCGCGAATATGAATTCGGATGCCATCGCGATCCAAATCACGGATAATCGCGCGACGCCTAAAGCGATCACCGTCGATCTGGCCATGCTGCGCACCGCGAACCAAGTATGGGGGCCTCATTCCGCGGTCTCCACGCTAACCACGCACTCAGATAATAAGACGGTAGTACTGGAACAAGTAATCCAGGAACCGAGCAGTACGGGCATAACGGTTAATAATCATTACAACCGCACGGCTGTTGCGGCAACCGTGCAAGGCAGGAACGTTTCATCGGTTACGAGTAGCACGGTTGGCTCTCGCCAAGCGCTTCGACTCAATTTGCCCGCGCAAAGCGGCACCTTCACGGTCATCATCGGGGGAGACTCCACCTTGAGTCAATCGGTGAACGTGAAAGCCAACGCAATCGCGAACGCGGTGAACTCCCCGGCTTATAGCAGCATATATGCTTCCGGTCAGGGATGGTGGAGCAACTTCTGGGATAAGTCATACATCTATTTGCCTACGAAGAAGGATTTTGAACAACGACGCAATTATTACATGTATTTGGCCGCCATTTCCAACAGAGGCAACTTTCCCTCCAAGTATAACGGCGGGATTTGGATCGGCGAGGAGGATCGGCGGGACTGGGGAAGCTTTTATTGGAACTGGAACCAGGATTCCTTGTATCAGCCTTTGATCGCGGCCAATCATATGGAATTGATGGATCCGATGTTTAAAATGCGGGAGAGAGGCTATTCGCAATATGTAACCGCCGCAGATCAGATGTGGGGCAGCGAGGGGATATTTATCGGCGAGACGGCCGGCATCCTTGGCTGGGAAACGTTGCCGAGCAATATTGCCGCTTCCGTACAGCAATATTACAATTTCAATACTAACACGCGTTCGCAAGACTTCACTAATATGACGATGGAGAGAAATCGTTTCCTCCCGGTATGGAATTGGAACATATTCGGCGCTAATAACCAAGCGAGTTATGTATCCCATACCATGATGGCTACGCAGGAAACCGCGGAGTATTACTGGCAAATCTATCATTACACTAAAGATCTGGATTGGTTGCGGGATGAAGCCTATCCCTTTATCAAAGGCGCTGCTGAGCTTTACCGCACTTATGAAGGTTTAAGGAAAGAGGCGGACGGAAAATATCATTTCTACAATACGAATCTTCACGAGCATATTTGGGCCGGTAAAGACGTCATCGACGATTTGGCCATGGCTAGGGGCGTCTTTGCGGCTGTAGTAGAAGCTTCAACCCTGCTCGGTGTCGACGCCAATTTGCGCCCGCAATGGGTGGATCGCCGCGATAATCTCGCGAGATATCCGTTGCGAACGGACACTGGCGCCCTGTGGGCGGGGAGTACGAATTCGTCGCTCGCTTCTCAACTCGCGACTACCCAGCCCGCTTGGGCGCAGGGGCTGCAGCCTTCCTATTTTATTAGGGATCTGCACGGAACGGAAAGCCCGATCTTCAAGATGCTTGAAAAGTATGACGTGCTGAATTTGGAAACGAGGGATCAGGGCCTGGATAACGGGGATTGGGCAATCGCTCTTAATACTTATCTTCATTCTCCGGGATACTTCAATCAAGTTCAAAATCAGCTCATCGATAGGAACGGATCCAGCCGCTTTCACGTGGACGCCGCAAAACTTGGGCGGGCGCAAGATATGGACGAGATTTTAAATACGCAGTACGGCGTGTTCAGCACGAACGGAGTGTACCCGAACCTGCTGTTCGACCAAGGAGATTATTACTCCGCGGAAGGCTACGGAACGTTTGCCGCCGCGATTCAGGAAGCGTTTAGTCAAAGCCTTAGCCCGACGCCCGTCGGAGATCCGGTGATACGCGTATTCCCGGCATGGCCAACGGCATGGGATGCCAAATACAAGCTGCTTGCCAAAGACGGTTTCGAGGTTTCCTCCTCCATGAAATCGGGGGATATCCAGTATGTCGAAATCGAATCGAAGCTTGGAAATACGGCCCGCGTCAGAAACCCATGGTCAACGAATGTCGTGCTGTATCGAAACGGCGTGCAGAGCCAGACGCTTTCCGGTTCCTTGCTTAGCTTTAACACCACGGCAGGGGAAACCATCGTGCTGGTCAGACCGGGAACGACTCCGGATCAGTATAGAAGTTCCGCCTTGGATGGTTCGGGCACAGGCACGGGCGCGTACGAAGCGGAAAGCGCTCAATTGTCGGGCGGCGCGAAAGTCAACAATGATCATTCGGGATATACGGGATCTGGTTTCGTCGACGGTTATTGGAATTCCGGTGCAACCGCGACCTTTAGCGTGAACGCAGCGACCGCGGGCAGCTATCGCGTGACCGCTCGATACGCGAACGCGCAGAACAATCCGTCAATCGTAAGCCTTTACGTGAACGGGACGAAAATCAAACAATCCAGCTTCCCGAGACTAGCGAACTGGGATACGTGGGGCACTCAATCGGAAGTGGTGACGCTTAACGCCGGGACGAATACGATTGCCTACAAATACGATTCCGGCGATACGGGTTGGATTAATCTCGACAATATTGCTCTGGTTCCCGTTAAGTTCGAAGCGGAATCGGCGCAGCTTTCGGGCGGGGCCAAAGTTAATACGGATCATCCCGGCTACACGGGAACGGGCTTCGTCGACGGCTACTGGACTTCGGGAGCAACGACGACCTTCAGCGTCAACGTGCAGAGCGGCGGCAGTTATAACGTACTAGCACGATACGCCAACGCGCAGAACAACGCTTCAACGGTCAGTATTTACGTCAACGGCATCAAGATCAAGCAAGCAAGCTTCGCAAGGCTGGCGAACTGGGATACGTGGGGGAATCAAACCGATGCATTGACATTAAACGCCGGCACCAATACGATTGCCTACAAATACGACTCCGGGGATACCGGCTGGATTAACCTCGATTACATCCAATTGCAGTAATATGCGTTAACTATGGAAGCGTTTTTTTATAGAAAATAATGTATGATACAAGGATGTCCCCTGTGAGCCTGCTCAGGCAGATTCACATGGTAGGGGACATCCTTTTGACATATTGAAATAGGGCAGAAAGGAAATGAATGAGAGTGATATCAAGATATTTAAGCGGCATCTCCATTAAAAACAAAATATTCATATCCAATATCTTAATTATCGTTATTTCCATTTCTATTCTGGCTATCTTCGCCAATATCGTCTCGCAAAAGGCGATTATCGAGAAAGCGGTTAACAATTCATCGCGGGAACTCGTCCTCATCGACAATAATTTACAAACCTTGTTGTTTTCCGTAGAAGACTATTCGAAGATATTGGCAAGCGACTTCAGATTGCAAAGCGTTCTGTACAACGACTTTTTATCGAAAAAAATGGTTGATTATAAGCCGGTCGAAGGTTTAAATAATCTTTCGATGAACAAAACGCTGTCGGAGACGATTAGCAATATCGTAGAACCGAACACGAAAATCAAAGCGGCAAGCATTCTCACCGCCAGCGATCAATGGGTCGACGTCGGTTTTGCCGATAATCGGTTCGCGGCCCGCGTATTCGGCTCCTTTAACGAAACCTCCGACCGTACCCTTTTACCGGCCTGGACAGGGTTAATTAAATTCAGATTCCTATACGAAGGGGAAGATAACGTATTTGCGGTATCTAAGACGGTCATTCACAAGGATACCGGAAAAACGATCGGAAGAGTTTTCCTATACATTAAAGAAACGGTTATCGCGTCGATTTATGAAAGCGAAATCAATTACAAGGGAGGAGAGTTTTACATTCTCGATCGCAACGGGAAAATTATTTCTTCCCGGAATAAATCCAACCTGTATCAGGACTTTAAAGAAGTAACATCCGTTTCGAATCCCGAATCTTTTCAAGAGAATAACAACTTTATTCAGGGGAGCGGAGCACGGAAGGTTCTTGTTTCCTCCCACCTTTTCGAACCTTTGCATTGGTCGATCGTAAGCGTAGTACCCGTTGATGAAATAACGGTAGAACGTAAGGAAATTAACCAACTCATCATTCGTATCGGCATTGTATGCCTGTTAGTCGCGTTGGCCGTTTCTTTTCGATTGTCCCGTTCTATTACCAGGCCTATATTCCAGCTTTCCAAGACGATCAGAAAAATCCGGACGGGGGAGCTCGACATCAGAAGCTCTTATCAATCCACGGACGAAATCGGATATTTAAGCGAAGGCTTCAATAACTTAATGGACAGAATAGAAGTTCTTATGGCGGAGAACGTGGAGAAACAGAGGACGAAAGCCGAAATCGAGTTTAAACTCTTGCAATCCCAAGTGAAACCTCATTTTTTATATAATACGGTTGAAACAATCGTATCTCTTATTAAGCTAGATATGAAAACGGAAGCGATATCCGCGGCGAAATACATGGCCAATTTCTATAAGATTTCGCTAAGTAAAGGACACGACATGATTTCGATCAGGGAAGAGATGCTCTTAACGGAAAGCTATCTGGAAATCCAGCAATTGCGGTACGTGGAGTATATGGAGTATGCCATGGATATCGACGAGGAAATCATGCCGTACTCCATCCCGAAGCTAACGCTGCAGCCCATCGTTGAAAATGCTATCTATCATGGTCTGAAGATGAATAAGGAAAAAGGTTTATTGCGGATTACCGGGAGGCGTTGCGGCGAGGACGTGCGAATCGAAATTTACGATAATGGCGCGGGAATGGACGAGATTCAAACAAAGGCTATTCTAAAGGAGGTTGCCGGCGACGGAGTCGGCAGCGGGTTTGGGGCAAGAAGCGTTCATAATCGAATCGTCATGCTGTACGGATATAAGTACGGCTTAGAAATAGAAAGCGTATTAGGCGTTTATACCAAGGTTATCATTCGACTGCCATTGCTAGTTCCACAGGAGGGATGACATGTTCAAGGTCTTGATAGTCGATGACGAATATTATTTTCGACAGGCATTGAAAGTTACATTGCCTTGGGAGGAATCCGGCTTTCAAATCGCGGGAGAAGCAAAGAACGGAGAAGAAGCGTTGGCGTTATTGCCCGAAGTTGAACCGGATGTCGTCCTGGTCGATATTAATATGCCCATCATGGATGGAATAGAGTTCATTCAGAACGCCAAACGGCGGGAGAAGGAAACGAAATTCATCATATTAACCGGTCATAGCGAATTCGTGTACGCCAAGCAAGCCATGCAATTAGGCGTAAATCATTATGTGCTCAAGCCGATCAACGAGGAGGACCTTCAAAGCGCCTTACATGACATCAAAGAGCTGATCCTGAAGGAGCGGTCCGAACGTCTGCAGCTGGAAAATTTGAAAAAGCAGGTTAAAGAGAATTTGCCCGTATTAAAGGATCGACTGTTAAACGAATGGCTTCAGGGCAACGGAACCCTAGGCGCGACATCCGCCAAGGAGAGGTTGGAGGTTTTGGGTATCGACTTGAATTCTCCGTACTTTGCGGTAGTCGTTATCGACATTGATTCGATAGAAGGCGTTAGTTCAGGAGAGGGCAAGTCAAACCTCGCTCTTTCCATTCAAGATATCGCGCAAGAGATTATTCAAAATACTTTTCCTTATGCTTATTATTATGATCACAACGATAGGTTGGTCATGATTGTCGGCTCTCCTGACGGTTCGTATGATCGTATAAAGGCCCTTTGCGAAGAGATTCGCCTATCGGTCCATCAAAACATGGCGTGTACGATAACGGTCGGAATCGGTAGCGGTTACCCGGGCGTCGATTCGATTTCGCTTTCCCATAAAGAAGCTTTATTCGCTTTGAAACACCGGTTCGTTTCGGGAGGAAATCAGGTCATCGTTCATTCGATGATCACCGAATCGAGAATGAACGTTAGTTTGTTCTCCGTGGAAAAGAGAAGCAGCCTGCTGATGTGCATGCGTATTGGGAACCTTTCCGAGACGGAGGAGTGGCTGGCCTCTTTTTTTCAAGATGTTCGCACCAAGAATGCAACCATGGAGATGCTGCTCGTGGCCGGACTCGAAATCCTATCGACCTGCATCGAGTTTTTGGCCGAGGCGTCGCTGACCCTTGAAGATGTTTTTCAGAATGAGGAACAGCCGGATATGTTGCAGTACATACAACGAATGAACACATTGAGCCAACTTGAGAGCGGAGTCAGTGCCTTGATTCTGAAAGTTATGACTCATACGCATGGCAGAAAACAAAATAGAGCGGTGAAGATCATAGATGAGGTGAAGTCGTATATTCGAAGGCATTACATCGATGAAGAGTTGGGGATCGAAGATATCGCGAAGAGCGTGCACATGAATTACAACCATCTTTGCTATGTGTTCAAGAAGGAAACCTCTCTTACGATCAATGACTATCTGACTGAATTTCGAATCGCTAAGGCGAAGGAGCTATTCGATCAAGGAGAGAAGATCATCCAAGTTGTCGCCATTCAAGTGGGGTACGCGGATGCTAATTATTTCAGTAAATGCTTCAAAAAGGTTATAGGAATCACCCCTAGCAAGTACGTGAACAATTCCAGATAGGTAAAACGAGCCGCTTTATTTTTGTTGCATAATCTCCGTTAATTTTCCTTCTCGTCCGAGAATACTCTCTGTACTTAAATAGCGGGAATTCGTACAATTTACCCAGGGTTGACACCGCTTTCAACAAATTGAAGTCGGCCTGGTATTTATAATAATAGGGGGTATAAGAATGGTAAAGGCATCAAAGGTAATGGGTACGGTTCTCTTGACCGGAACTCTCTTAGTTTCGGCGGCATGCGGCAACGGGAATGAATCCGCGTCGAATCAACCGTCCGATTCGACAACCCCTGCCGCGAGCATGGAGAGCTCGGCAGGGAACGTTGAAAGCGCTTCGAACGAAGAAAAGATCAAAATGAGAGTCATTACGATCACGACCGACGAGAATCGCAACAACATTATGGAGAAGTTCATTAAACCGAACATCGCTAGCGCGTTTCCTAACCTTGAAGTCGAATTCGAGCCGGGCGGCGGCGGCGAAGATATGGCGAACAAATTGAAAACGCTAAACTCTTCCGGCGATATGCCGGACGTATTCTGGAACGACGCAGGCTACTTTACGCCATTGAAAAGCACGGGCAGCATCTTGGATTTAACTTCGCACATTACGACTGACGGTTTCTTGGGCAAGTATTCGGTTCCCGACGCATTAAAGCATGTCGATGGGAAGATTTACAGTTTATCATCCGGCGCTGACACGTATTTCACCCCGGTCATTTTCTATCACAAAGACATGTTCGAGCAAGCAGGCGTGAAAGTGCCGACAACGTTCGACGAACTGATCCAAATTTCGAAAACGCTTAAAAGCAAAGATATGGTCCCTGCAGTTACTCCGGGCAAAGACGGTTGGGGACCGAAGCTCTTCATGCTGCAGCAGATGATTCAAATCGGAGACCCGCAGGCGATGTCCGACCTCGTCAGCAACAAGACCGATTTCAACAATCCATCGGTCAAAGCAGGGGTTGCGCGTATCGAGCAACTAGCCAAGGAAGGCGTATTCCCCGATGGAATTGCCAATCTGGATTATGGTCCGGCCATGGAGATGTTTACTTCCAAAAGAGCGGCTATGCTCTGGATGTTCACTTGGGAGCTGCCGAATCTGGCGAAAGACGAATCGGTCGATTTCTTCCCGTTCCCGAGCGCAAGCGATAAATACGACCCTACTCAAAATGTACAGTTCTGGGGCTCTCCGCTGAACGGATATGCGGTTAGCGCAAAAACCAAACATCCCGAAGAGGCGGTTAAGTTAGCCGAGTACCTAGCCATGGCGGATGCGCTGTACTTCGAATCCACCGGAGCGCCGATTTCTTTGAACACGGGTAACGAAGCATCGGAAAGAAGTCCTCTTATGCAGAAGTTCGTCGACTGGTATAATCCTATTCCTAACAAAATAGCTTCATTGGCTCTTAACTCATTAGACGCGCGGACTTCGGCAGAGATGTCGAGCCAAGGAGCGAATTTGTTGACGGGCGAATATTCAACCGATAAATTCATCGCGGCTATGGGCAAGATCTGGAGCGAGAATACTTGGTTCGATAATTAGTCATTCGATTAAACGACGGTCGGTATCCCCTCGGAGCTTCAACCCGGGGGGATTCGATAATAAAAACAGACGGTGGAGAGCGCCATGAACAAGTATTTCAGCACGAAGACGTCCATATTTGTGTTTGCTTCGCCTGCATTGCTATTGTTTACCGTATTTTGCGTTTACCCGCTATTACCGGAAATTTGGATGAGTTTGCAGAAGCATGACGGTTTCAGGAGTATGGGTTTCGTCGGTTTGGATAATTACAGGGATGTCATCGCTTCTCCTTCTTTCTGGACGGCACATAAGAATACTTACCTAATTGTAGGTATTTCCTTGTTGCTAGGGATTCCCCTTTCCATGATGCTCGCGCTTTTTATGGAAGTTCAAACTCCGAAGCTTCGTCGGTTTTTTAAGTCGGCAGCCATGTTTCCCGCTATTTTGTCGGTTACGGTCGTTTCGCAAATATGGTTGGCGTTCTACGAGCCGAATTGGGGTTTGTTTAACTCCATATTGAAATCGATCGGTTTAGAGTCGTGGACCCACTCCTGGTTAACGGAGAAGAAAACCGTAATGCCCAGCATCGGGCTTGTTTTTTTATGGCAATATATCGGACTAAACGCCATGTTATTTTATACGGGAATCAAAACGATCCCTAAAAGCTACTATGAAGCAGCACTGATCGACGGAGCCAATTTCGTTCAGGTCTGCCTGAGAATAACGATACCCTTGCTCCAAAACGTAATCAAATACGTATTAATCTTGTCCACCTTGGGCTCGATGGCATTCTATTCGCATGTACGCGTCATGACGGCGGGCGGACCCGGCGATACGTCCAGGACGGTCGTCTATCAGATGTACTATACAGCATTCGATACATCGGAATTCGGTAAAGGAACGGCCATTGCCGTTATCTTTATCGTGGAATGTCTCTTAATCTCCTTTCTCATTCAACGTTTCATTGCAAGGGACAAACTGGAATTCTAAGCGAGGAATTATTCATGAAATATTTGAGCCGCATATTTTGGGTAGCCGTGGGCTGCACGTTTCTCTTCCCTCTCTACTGGATGATTACGATGTCGCTAAAGTCTAAAAGCGAGGCCTACAGTAATCCGTTCGGCATCCCTCAATCCTGGAGATGGGATAGCTTTGGCGAAGCGTTATCCAAGTATCATTATTTTACCTATTTAGAGAATAGCTTGATCTATACTGTAGGCACGATCGTCATTACGTTGACGACGGGCAGCATGCTCGCTTACTGCTTAAGCCGAATGCAATGGAAATTTAATACTTCGATGTTGTTTTATGTATCTATGGGATTAATCGTTCCCATCGAAGTTGTCGTCATTCCTTTATTTCAGCTAATCAAGTTTTTGCATCTGAAAAATAGTTATTTAGGTCTCATATTGCCCTACTCCGGGTTCGCAATTGCTTCCTGCGTGCTCATGTTGTACGCGTTTCTCCGTTCTCTGCCCAAGGAATTGGAAGAAGCGGCATGCATAGACGGAACGAACGTCTATCAGGCATTCTTTAAGATCATATTTCCGATTATCATGCCTGCGCTCGTGACGCAATGCGTCCTCATATTCATTCGAATATGGAACGAATTTCCCCTTGCCTTTATCGTTGCATCCAGAGACCAATTCAGGCCGTTGACCGTCGGATTGCTTAGCTTCTTCGTCAACGTCGGCGTTTCCGATTGGGGACTGATCGGGGCTACGATGTTTCTATCGAGTTTACCGATGATCATCGTTTACATGGTCGGCAACGAGAAGATCGAGAATGCTTTAACGGCGGGAGCTATCTTAAAATAATAAGAAGAAGAAGAGAATTCTCCAAAGAGACACCGAAGCAGGTGTCTCTTTCTATTTTAAATAGAATGTTCTCTTTGATGAAGAATCTATTATGAGGTTCGAGGCTCCTATTTGTAATCTTCCTATAAAATTCCTTCCCGCCGGAGAATAGTCTCTGTATTAAATCGTAGCAAACTCCTACAATGGCTATGATATCGCTTACATAAATCTGACAAAGTCGATATTGAACGAGGGAGGCGGCGCGTAAGAGATAGGGAGGAACAAATTGAAAGCGCTTAATCCGCGACGTGAAAGGGGGGATTAGAGCAAGCTTGAGCGGCTTGTTGAATGCGGTCCTTTTCAAATTTCATTAGCCAATGGAGGTAATTGTATGTTGTCGAGTATTGTTCGAGAAAGATGGCTTTCCTTTCCGGTATGGCTCTTAATCACGGCATTATTGTTTGCAAGCGTCGCGGTACCTGCTCCGGCATCGGCCGCAACTCAAGCCGAGTATTACGTGTCGCCCAACGGCAATGACTCCAACCCGGGAACGATCGGAGCGCCTTTCAAAACCGTGCAAAGGGCGAGGGACGTTGTACGAACGGTCAACGGCAGCATGACGGGCGATATCCTGGTGTACCTTCGCGGAGGCAACTATCCGGTGACGGGTTCAATCGATTTCGCGTCTAACGACTCCGGTACGAACGGGTATCGTATCCTCTATCAAGCTTATCCGAACGAGACGCCTATCTTGAACGGGGGTGTCCAAGTTACCGGCTGGACATTGCACAGCGGAAATATTTGGAAAGCGCCGCTAACCCGCGGCAACAAATTGCGAGCGCTGTACGTGAATGACAAAAGAGCGGTAATGGCCGCTAAATCCGTCAGCTCTTCGGGATGTTACGGGACCTACAGCGTGACGGCCGGTCAAGCGCCTTGGGCTTGGGAATCGGGTTCCCAGTGCGATGGAGCCCAATATAGTCAGAGCGATTTCCCGGCGATCGCCGCTAATCAAAGCGATATCGAGATCGAAACGCGGACGACTTGGACGACCTCCATCGTCGGAGTTCGCCAAGTGACCGTCAACGGCTCCAATCGCGTGGCTTTGTTCCAGCAACCTGGCGCCGCCATTGCGCAGGGAGCGTTCAACGGCAACTTCCAGATCAACGGAACCCACAAGCTCATGAACGCCTACGAATTCCTGGATACGCCGGGAGAGTTCTTCTTCGACCGCGCCAACCAAACGGTCTATTACTATAAAAGCTCTTCCGAGAACATGACGACGGCCACGGTATTCGCGCCTAACAACGTCGATACGATCCTTAACGTTAAAGGCAGTTCCACGAGCAGCTGCGTTCGCAATCTGACGTTCTCGGGCATCACGTTGCTGCATTCCGATTGGAACCTGACCAACGTCGACGGCTCCGTCTACAAACAGGCGCAGCAAGGCAATCTCTCGAACGTCGCCTACGCCAAACAAAATTTCCATGCGTATTCCTACCGGAATTTGGCCCTTATGCCCGGCATCGTGCAAGTCGCGAACGCGGACGGCATTCTGATGCAGAAAAATACGGTCAAGCATACCGGAGCAGACGGCATCTCCTTGATCAACGACGTCAAAAATTCACAGTTGATCGGCAATCAGATAAGCGATAGCGGAGGATCCGCGGTCAACGTGGGACATCCTCAGCACGTCTATATCGGAGATTACACCTCTTCGAACCGCGAGAAATATTCGGTTGGAGAAGAAGGCATTAGCCAGAATATCGATATTAAAAACAACTATATTTACGACTCCGCGGTATTGTTCAACGGCAGCGCGGCGGTCTCGGGCTATTTCGTGAATACATTGAATTTCCAGCGGAACGTCATCGAAAAAGCGCCGTGGGCGGGCATTTCCCTCGGCTGGGGCTGGTGGAATTTCAACGGCGCATCCGGTTCGGTTCGTCCCGGCAGCCCGACCTCGACGGCGCAAAACAACAACATTAGCTATAATCAATTTATCGATACGGTACAGGTATTAGACGATACCGCTCCGATCTACACGCTCGGCAGCCAGCCGAACACCGTCATTTCCAATAACTATATCCGGGGCGTTCCGGCCGGTCACAAATACGGAATGCATCCGGACGAGGGTTCAGCGTACATCGCCATACAGAATAACGTCTTGAATATTAATCCGGGCGTTACCTGGACGCTGAATTCCGACGATTGGGGCAGCAAGCACGACTTGAACTTCACGCAAAATTACGCAACGGTCAACAAGATTTCCAATTTCACTCTTCCGGGCAGCGTCATTAACGCCGTCGGCGCGTATTCCGATAACGTATGGCCTATCCAAGCCTATAACATCGCGCTTAGCGCCGGCGTGGAAGACGCTTACCGGGATGTTGCGACGCCGTCCCGCGTGGCTTTGCAGGATTACGTTCTTCCCGCCAGCGTGTTCGTCGGCGCTTCGGTTACGATCGGCATCCGGTCCGCGGGAGACGCGGGTAAATCCGTCTGGCTTGCGCCTTCGGGAACAACGAGCTTCGCGGAGGGCGCCTCCATGACGAGAGCGAACGGGAACGCAACCTCGATCGCCGCTCCTCAGACGGCGGGCAATTACAAATTATACATCGTGGACGCACAGGGGAACCGTTCCTCGGAATCCGCTTCGCTTGTAAGGGTGAGCGGCGGCGGGTCTTCCGCTTACGTCAAGCTTCGCAACGTAGCTACCGGTCTTTATATCGACGGTGCGGGATCTACCAATAATGGCGCTGATACGACCCAATGGGCCTCCAGCAGCTCCAATAATCAACAATGGACGATCGAAACGGCGGGAAGCTACGTGTTGATCAAAAACCGGCAAACCGGTTTGTACCTAGACGGCATGGCGCGTACCGGCAACGGAGACAATGTCGGGCAATGGGCCTACAGCGGCAGCAACAACCAGCAGTGGACCATGGAAACAAGCGGCGGGAACGTTCGGTTCAAAAACCGGCAAACCAATTTGTATCTGGACGGCATTGGCCGTACCGGCAACAACTCGCTATTGGGACAGTGGGCGGACAGCAACAGCAGTAATCAACAGTGGCAGATTCAATAGTTTCAAGCGTTTCTAAATAAGGCGTAAAGCAGAGGCTGCCGAGCAAGATCGGCAGCCTTTGCTTTACGCTTAGACTTCGAATAGTAAAAATTAGAACGCGAAATCAAAAGATGCATATTGCAAAAGCTCTTTATCAATGAGGATAATGGAATACGAAAACGCCTATGTGCGAAAATCGAGAATAAGGCGGGACCAAGATGAATAGAACGACAATTGCGAACCCGGTCATCTGGGCGGACGTGCCCGACGTTAGCGTCATTCGGGTAGGAACCGTCTACTATATGGTAAGTACTAGCATGCATTCGATGCCGGGCTGTCCGATCATGAAATCGGAAAATCTGATGCAGTGGGAACTCGTCAACTATGTCTTTCATACCTTCGAGGACAATGACGCTCATAACCTGCTGGACGGCAGGGGCATTTACGGCAAAGGCTCTTGGGCCGCAAACCTACGGTTCGACAAAGGTGTATTCTACGTTTGCTTCTCTAGCAATGACATGAACCGATTTTACGTGTACAAGACGAGGGATATCGAGAGTGGACCTTGGGAGCGCTCCCTCATTCCCGGCCTTCGCCATGACCCGGCGCTGCTGTTCGATAACGGCCGAGTATTCGTCTTTCATGGCAACGGCGATATCCGGATTACGGAGCTGGAGGAAGACGCCGCGAGGGTGAAGCCGGGTGGCATCGACCAATCGGTGTTCGAGACGGATCGGGAAGGAATCATGCTCCGATGCGAAGGTTGCCATGCGTACAAGCTGAACGGATATTATTATTTGTTTTTTATCGATTGGCCGAGCACCGGTAATAAGCGCCGCCGACAGCTGGTCTATCGTTCGCGGGAGCTGCTGGGTCCCTACGAGTACCGGGTACTGCTTGACGACGACATGGGCTATCGCAACAATGGCGTCGCGCAGGGCGGTATCGTGGATACGCCGACCGGACAATGGTTCGCCGTCTTGTTCCAGGACCGCGACGCCGTCGGTCGGGTTCCTTGCGTACTTCCAATGGCGTGGGAGGATGGTTGGCCGGTAATCGGCGCGGTTGGGAAGGCGTCCCAATCTTTCGAGGTTCCCTTACCGCATACCGAGCATAAACCGCTCGTGATCAGCGACGAGTTCGATTATGAGGATAACCGATTGGCGCTGAATTGGCAGTGGAATCACAATCCCGACAACCGGTTATGGTCGGTGACGGCGAGGCCGGGATGGCTGCGTCTTGGGACGGGCTATCTCGCAGACAGCGTGGAATATGCGCGGAATACGCTGACGCAGCGGACGGAAGGTCCGGCCTGCAGCGCATCGGCGCTGCTTGATAGCGCCGCAATGAAGCCTGGCGACCGCGCCGGCATAGTAGCGCTCTCCTCGCATTTCGGAGCAATAGGCATCCAGATTGACGAGAAGGGTAAACGCCAGATTTACGTAAGCAGGAAAGGAAGCGGGGACGAAGAAATAACGATTGCGGAGATGTCTTTCCAGGAAAATCGAATTTCTTTAAAGATCGATTTCATCTTCGAAGACGGCGTGGATTTGGCTTTTTTCTATTATTCGGAAGACGGCGAATTATGGCAGGCTATCGGTCAACCGCTCCAGATGAAATATACGTTGCATCATTTCATGGGCTACCGAATCGGCCTTTTCGCGTATGCGGCGAAAGAAGCCGGCGGACATGCCGATTTCGATTATTTCCGCTATTCAAGGAAAGTGGATAACAAATAAAAATCCCGCCAGTTTTTTAAGCGCTTACAAATAGTAAATTCCAGGTAACGAAGTAAAAACATGCACATTGTTGCTAGCGGGAAAGGATTACATAATGAAAGCGTAGACATCGCATGCGGCATCGTCTCGAATAAACAAATTGGGGGAATGGCAATGAGAGGCAGGATCGGAAAGCGGCAGTATTCCAAGGCCATAATGCTGCTCTTGGCGGCAATCATGGTGCTCTCGGCTTGCAGCGGCAATAACGGAGGCAACGAGGAGAACGCGCCTGCGAGCCAGAGCGCTACCGCAACGAGCGAAGGATCGACCGAGGGAAGCGGCGAATCCGCCGGAAGCGAACCATCGGCGGAGCCGATGGGCAAGTACGATCCCCCGATTGAAGTGACGACCGTCCGGAATTTGAGCGATGTCGTCGAGAATAACGTGCTTGGCGTGCTTCAAGGCGAAACGCTGGAAGACAATAGATGGTCGCGACTGTACGAGGAGCAGCTCGGTATCAAGATAAAGTACGATTGGGTCGTCAAGGGCAACCCCACCTCGGACCAATACCTGCAGAAGCTGAACGTAACGCTGGCGTCCGGAGAACTGCCGGACTTCCTTCCGGTAAGTCCGATTCAGTTAAAGCAATTGGCGGAATCCGATCAGCTCGAGGATATGACGGAACTTTACGAGAAGTATGCGACTCCGCTCACGAAGGATATTTTGTCTCAGGAGGGCAGCGGCCCGTTCGACGCGGCGACGCTCGACGGCAGGCTGATGGCGATTCCGCAGGTCGAACCTTCGATCGAGCGATCCATGTTTATCTGGATTCGTACCGATTGGCTGGAGAAGCTCGGCCTTCAGCCGCCGAAGACCATGGCGGACGTGCTCGCGATTTCGAAGGCGTTTGCCGAGAACGACCCGGACGGCAACAGCAAGAAGGATACGTTCGGCCTCGGCATGACGAAAGACGTCTGGGGCGGGGCTAACGGGCTAGAAGGTTTTATGGCCGGTTTCAAGGCGTATCCGAATATCTGGGTGGAGGACGCGGAAGGCAAACTCGTGTACGGCAGCATCCAGCCTGAAGTGAAGAAAGCTCTTCAAGCGCTTCAAGATATGATGAAGGGCGGCCAACTCGATAAGGAATTCGGCATCAAAGAAGGCGGCAAAGTAGCGGAGGACATTACGGCCGGTAAAATCGGCATGGAGTACGGCGAACAATGGAATTCCATCTGGCCTTTGCAGCTCAATAAGAACAACGATCCGAATGCGCAATGGCGAGCTTTCCCGCTAGTGTCTGAGAACGGCGATCTGACGAAAGTACCTCAGAAGTTCAGCACGACGAAATTCTTTGCCGTCCGGAAAGGCGCGAAACATCCGGAAGCGGTCATCAAGCTCTTCAATATGCATCTGGAGAAGAACTGGGGCGAAACAGCGGAGTTCGACACGTATTACGCACCTAAGGAAGCGGAAAGCGTGTGGCAGTTGTCTCCGATACAGCCGGCTCCGCCGAAGAAAAACGTGACGGCGTTCCGCGAGATCGACGCTGCGCGCAAAGCGGGCGACATGTCGGTGCTGAAGGGCGAAGCCAAGACGATTCAGGAGAAAATCGAATTGTACAATTCCGGCTCTGAGGAAGGGTTCGCCGTATGGGGCTGGGAACGCATTTACGGTCCGGAGGGCTCGATGGGCATTACCGACCAGTATGACAAGAATAATCAATTCCTGATCGACAAATTCGTAGGCGCTCCTACGCCGACTATGGTCGAGCGGAAATCCACCCTCGAGAAGATGCAGAACGAAGTCTTCATCAAGATCATTCTCGGGGAGCCGATCGAAGCGTTCGATAAATTCGCCGACGATTGGAAGAAGCTCGGCGGGGAACAGATGACGCAAGAAGTCAACGAATGGTACGCGACGACGAAATAACGATTCAGAAGGGGCAGGCGCCTACGGCACCTGCCTCCTCGCTTCTTTGCACATGAGACGGAGGGGAAACGCATGCGAATAAAAAAGGCGTGGAGGGAGCTTCCCCTGCACTTGATGATCATACCCGGCTTGCTGTTCGTCGGAATCTTCTCCTATGTCCCCATGGCCGGCATCTCTATCGCGTTTCAGCGATTCATACCCGCCAGAGGGCTGTTCGGCGACCAGAAATGGGTAGGCTGGGACAATTTCGATTACGTTATGGAGCTTCCCAGCTTTATGCAGGTACTGTGGAATACGTTGTACATCTCCAGCTTCAAGCTGGTGCTCGGACTTCTCGTGCCGATCGTATTCGCGATCCTGTTGAACGAGTTGAAGAGAGAATGGATCAAGCGCTCCGTCCAGACGACGGTTTACCTTCCCTTTTTTTTATCCTGGGTCGTCTTGGGCGGCATCATGATCGACCTTCTTTCCCCGTCCAGCGGAATCGTGAACGGATTGCTGAAATCCTTCGGGCTGGAACCGATTTTTTTCCTGGGCGACAACAAGTGGTTCCCGGTCACCTTGATCGGTTCCGACGTTTGGAAAAATTTCGGATATGGCACCATCGTCTTTATGGCCGCGGTTACGGGGATCGATCCGGGATTGTACGAAGCGGCGACGATCGACGGCGCGAACAGATGGAAAAAGGCGTGGCATATTACTCTTCCCGGCATGCGGATGGTGATCGTGCTCCTGTCGGTGCTCAGTCTGGGTCAACTTCTGAACGCAGGGTTCGATCAGGTGTTCAACTTATATAGCCCGCAGGTGTACGAGAGCGGCGACATTCTGGATACCTTCGTATACCGGATCGGATTGCTGGATGCCCAATACGGCGTAGCGACGGCGGTCGGTCTCTTCAAATCGATTGTATCGTTCGTGCTGATCGCGGGTTCTTACTTCTTCGCGTACCGGTTCGCCAAATACAGAATCTTCTAGAAGGAGGAATTCCGAATGTCCGGCAAAGCATCGTTGTCTTCGTCTCCCGAGCTATCCCAGACCATGAAAGCCGGCAAGCGGTTCGACTGGTTCTCGGTCGTCAATACGACTTTTCTGATTCTCATAGCGGTCATTTGCGTGCTTCCGCTTATCCATATCATCGCGGTGTCGTTCAGCTCCAGCACCGCGGCCGCCGCGGGTTACGTAAAGCTGTGGCCGGTCGATTTCACTTTCGCTTCCTATGAATTCACGGGCGGCCGCGAAGGCTTCTGGCGCTCAATGGTCGTCTCCTTGGAACGGATCGCGATCGGGACGCCGCTCAACCTGCTGCTGACGATCATGATCGCCTATCCGCTCTCTAAAGAATCGAAGAACTTCCAGTTTCGTCTCGTCTATGCGTGGATTTTTTTCATGACGATGCTATTTAACGGTGGGCTGATTCCGTGGTACATCACCATTAAAGAGCTCGGGCTTCTCGATTCCATCTGGGCGCTCGTTCTTCCCGGCGCGGTTCCGGTATTCAGCATCGTTCTGCTGTTGAATTTTTTCCGCGAAGTGCCCAAAGAGCTGGAGGAGTCGGCGGTAATCGACGGCGCGAACCAGTGGACGACGCTATGGCGAATTTATGTGCCGATATCCAAGCCCGCTATCGCAACGTTGGCCCTGTTCTCGATGGTGGAACACTGGAACAGTTGGTTCGACGGCCTGATCCTGATGGGAAACCCCTTCAATTATCCGTTGCAAAGCTATATTCAAACCATCGTGATTCAGCAAAACTTCTCATCGATGTCGCGTGAAGATATTCTGAATATGGCGATGATTTCGGACAGGACGCTAAGGGCGTCGCAGATTTTCCTCGGCTCCCTGCCTATCATCGCGGCCTATCCGTTTCTGCAAAAATATTTCGTCAAGGGCATTGTACTGGGCAGCGTGAAGGGTTAAACGATAGGGGAAGCGACGGCGGAGCAACGTTTATTATATACTGAAGGAAAAAAAGACCGGGGGAGACCGCTTTGCTCAAGCGACCCGAATTTTCGTTTCGCAACACGATTTTTATCCGATTGGTGACGACGTTCATGCTGATCATGCTGCCGATCATCCTGCTCGGCGTCTATATCTATCAATGGAGCATTCGCACCGCAAGCGACGATATTTCGAAGACGGCCGTTTCCCAAATCTCCTTCTATCTCGGAGACTTGGAGAACGAAATCGAACGGATGAAGCTGCTTCAGTACGGGCTGATAGAAGACACCGATCTGAATATGCTCGCCATCACATGGGAAACGATGGGGGACATCGAGCGAATGGAGAAAATCACTTCGGTACTGAATCGGATTTTTTCCCTGCAGAACAGCAGCAATTATATTCATAACGTCAGCGTTCATATCCGGCCGATTTCGAAAACGCTCTCATCGATCAACGGCGCGGGCGAGTTCGACGGCGACCGGTATCGGGCGATTCGCGCCGATATCGAGGGACAGGGGGCGAAGTTCATTCAATGGGAGGGAAACCTTCTTCTGAGCGCCGCCAAACCGAGCGGCATGAAGGGTAGAGAACCGCTGTTTACCATCGACATCGAGCTGGACAGCCGGAAGCTGAGGCAGGCGCTGCAGCAATTCAATACGTACGCGGGCAGCAGTGCTCTCCTCCTCTCGGGCCGGCAGGGATTCGTGCTCGGAAGCGGCTCCGTCAACGCGCTGGACGGCGAAGCGCGCCGGCTGATTTCCGGAATCGACGACGGCGGATCCGGAACGGTTACGCTCCAAGACGAACGGTATTTCGTGTCCCACGCCTATTCCGACCGGCTGGATATGTCCATCTACCGGTTTATTCCGGAGCAAATCGTACGCAAGCCGCTGGACAAATTTTATACGTTGGCGTGGTTTTTCGCCGCAGGCGCTTTCGTTATCATCGCCGTATACGCCTTATCCACTTATAAGTTCATTCATAAGCCGATGCTAAGATTGGTCAAAGGGTTTCGCCGCCTGGAAAGCGGAGATCTTAAGCAAGCCATCGACCACAAGGCGAACGACGAATTTCGTTATATTTATTCACGCTTTAATAAGATGGTAGTCAATTTGCGCACGCTGATCGATCAAGCGTACAAGCAGAAAATCATGGCGCAGCGGGCGGAATTGAAGCAGCTTCAGTCCCAAATCAATCCGCACTTTTTGTATAACAGCTTCTTTATTCTGAATACGATGGCCAAGGTCGGAGACACGGACAGAATCGAGCAATTCACGACGCAGCTCGGCGAGTATTTCCAATTCGTAACCCGTAATGCGTCGGACGAGGTAACGCTGGGTCAGGAAGTCCATCACGCCAGAATGTATACCGAGATACAGGAGCTACGTTTCTCCAGAAGAATCAAGGTCCGGTTCGACGAGTTGCCGGCGGAGCTGGTTCGGGTCGTGGTGCCGCGTCTGATCGTGCAGCCGATCATCGAGAATGCCTTCGAGCATAGCCTGGAGAAAATGACCCGGGATGGCATCGTTGAGATCCGCTTCGAGCGTTCGAAAGAGTGGGCCTGCATTGTGATCGAGGATAATGGCGATCGGCTGACCGACGAGAAATTGATGCGGATTTCCTCAGCCATCGCCTACGAAAACGAGAAATCGGAAACGACGGGCATCGTAAATATTCACCGTCGGATCGTTATTACATACGGCGAAGGCAGCGGATTGCGGGTCGCGCGCGGACAACTGGGCGGCCTCAAGGTGACGATCCGCGTACCGTTGAAGGGGGTTGGCGCGATTGTACAGATTGCTGATCGTTGACGACGAAGCCGTCATTACGGACGGTATGGCCGAGATTATGGCGAGACAGGACATTCCCGGATTGGATATTTGCAAAGCATACTCGGGCGGAGAAGCGCTGGATTGGCTGAACAGTACGCGAATAGACGTCGTTCTGTCGGACGTTCGCATGCCTGGCATCGACGGACTTGAGCTGATGGAGATTATCCGCAACAATTGGCCGCGATGCCGGATTATTTTTCTTACCGGTTATAACGATTTTGATGCCGTCTATCAGGCTATTCAAAATTGGGGCGTTCGCTATCTCCTGAAAACCGAAGGCTACGACAAGGTGATCGCAGCGGTGCGTGGCGCGATCCGCGAGCTGGACGATGGACTCCGGACAGACCGTCTCTTGGCGCAAGCCAAGGAGCAGCGCATCGATATGGAAACGCTTGCGCATTTCGAATATTTCCGCCATCTGCTTTCCGGCGCGGGGACGCTCCATTCGCCGATGCTTGAGGAGGACTTCCGCAAGCTGAATATTCCGCTCCGTCCGGCAGTTCCCGTCCTTCCCGTATTCGGCAGCTTGATTCGATCGGCGGAGAACCCGTCGTATGCAGACCGGCATGAAGCGACAATGACCGTCAAGCTGATCGGAGACTCCTTTCTGCGCGATAAGACCCGTTGCGTCGGCATGATCGACCGCTTCGGCGACCTGCTATGGTTAATCCAGCCTACAACGGAAGGTAAAGATGGGCCAGACGCGGACTACGCAGGTACCGTACGTTTCCTGGAGGGGACACTGGAACTGATCCAAGCGTCATGCTGCGAAACGCTATCTACCGACGTCTCGTTTACGATAGGCAGCGTTCCGCTGTCTTGGGAATCGCTTCCTTGGGTGTACGATCGTTTGCGGCAACAGCAGCATGTCCGGGTAGGCGACGGCGCGAGTATGGTAATGACTGTAAGCTTCGGGCAGCACGATTCGGCGGAACCGATCCGGGAGCGAGTGCGGTCCGATAAAATCGAGCTTCTCTCCGGTCATTTGGAAGGCGGACGAAGGGACGCCTTTATGCAGACTTTAAAGGAAATATCCGAACCTATCAGCGGCGGACGGATGGTCCATTTCGCTCAAGTGATGGAGATGTATGATTCCGTGGCGCTCGTGATTCTCTCTTATCTCAATCAGAGTCCGACCGACGACCCGCTTACGTCGGCCGCCTTGCTGCGGCTGGATAAGCATGCTACGTGGCTTGAAGCGTTCGAATATCTGGCCCGTACCGCGGAAGCGCTGTTCGCGCTCCGGCGTCAAAGGGAGAAGAGCAGAGCCGCAGGCGCGATGGAAGGCATTTGCTCCTATATCGAACAGCACTTGGCCGAGGATCTTTCCCTTGTCCGGTTGGCCAAACACTCGCATTTCAATCCTTCATACTTATCGCGTCTGTTCAAGCAGGAGACGGGTCAGAATCTATCCGAATACATCGATAAAGCCAGAACTAAGAAAGCGAAGGAATTGCTAGCTGAAGCGGAATGGAAGATTCATGAAGTCGGTTCTCGCGTCGGATACGAATCGGCGCATTCGTTTACCCGGTTTTTCAAAAAAGTGACGGGCATTACCCCGCAGGAGTTTAGGGACGCCGCGAAAACGTGGCCTTCGGATTCGTCGAAATCGTTAAAACCTTACCCATTGTAAAAGAAAGAATGGTGATCTCGGTGAAAATGATGAATGGCGACTATACCCTCGTCTTTCGGAATGGAGGGTTAGAGGTTCGCAAGAACGGCAAGCCGCTTTATTTCAACGAACGTCCCCTATACGCTACCGTAAAGACTTCGTGCGCGATCAGCGAATTTTATGATGCCGCTTACAACGAAATCATCGAGTCCGGCGACGGAATCACGGCTACGGGCATTCTGACCGTCCCTTCCGGGTCTGAATTTTCCTTCTCGGACGCATACGAAAAGACCGATGCCGGGTTCAAGGCGAGCCGTAAAGTCAAAGTGCTTAAGGCCGGGGACGACCTTGGTTTCTCTACCAAGTTTTCTTTGGTCATGACGGAATCGGACGATCCTCGCGACTATAACTGCTTTGCGCCGGGCGTCTGGTATAAACAAAACGAATTCGCTCCGGAGCAATCCTTCGGAAACGATCTGGATTGCGAGTATTTCTGGCAGATGGAAACCCGTTACGCCTTGCCTGTATTCGCCATGCATAACATCGCGTCCGGAGAGATGGCGGCTTTGTCTCGCTGGACATCCGACGTGACCATGAGATCCACCGACATCGTCCTGTCCGAGAACAGCGTGGACCCTCGATTTACGGTCGGGGCCATCGGGATGAGCAAACCTGAAAGCAAGACCTTGAATTATTTGTATTACGGCTTTGCGGTGCGCATGGAGTTCGAGGCGAAGATCGACGGTCTGTCCATGGATTACGTATATCCGGGAGGCGAAGGGCAACTGCCCGGCAGAAACCGGTTCGCGGGTCTTGACTACAAGGAGAAATCCAAGACGTTCAAGCGAGTGAATCATCCCGTGGAGGCCGGGTTCGAGCAAACCTACGCCGTTGCTCTGAATTTCGGGCATTACGGGGGCTTCCAGCCCATGATGAGAGACATCTGGCGGACAACCTACGGCCGGATGCGCGACAAGCTGTTCGATGTGGACAATGAGCGTCATTTCCACAACGGCATGAAGATCCTTCAAGCCTATACGCGGCAATACGGCGATTCGTACGGTTTGCCCTTTGCTTGCCAACTGCCCGATATGGATGTATCCACCGTATCCTTCCAGTTCGGATTCGTGGGACAGCAACCGGGGATCGGCTACCAGTTGTTGCGGTACGGCGATAAGGAAAACGTTCCCGACGCTTACGACAAAGGAGTCCATATCATTGACTTCTGGACGAGGACCGCGATGACCGACTCCGGACTGCCTCGCATGTGCTACCACCCCGGCATCGAGGCGTTCGAACCGTACCCGCATTATATCCGGATGCTTGCGGACGGCATCGAGGCGATACTGGATGCTTATCTGTATCAGCGTAATAGGGGAGATAAGCGACCGGCCTGGCTGGCGTTCTGCAGGAAGACCGCCGAATGGCTCGTGAACATCCAGAATGATGACGGCAGTTTTTACCGTGCTTACAACTCTGACGATTCCATTCGTATGGATTCGAAGGCCAACACACCTAGCGTCATCCGTTTCTTGGTGCAGTTCTATCTGGTAACGGGCGACGATAGATATAAGACCGCTGCCGCCAAAGCAGGCGATTGGTCGTTCGTCCATGCTTATCGGAACATGGAATACAGGGGCGGAACTTGCGATAACACGGATATCATGGATAAAGAGGCCGGTATCTATGCCCTGTTCGGTTTCCTTGCGCTCTACGACCTGACCGGCGAGGACAAATGGCTGGAAGGTTCGATCGGAGCCGCGGACTATACCGAGACCTGGACCTATGCATGGACGTTTCCGGTACGTTCGCTTATGCCGAAGCATCCGTTCAATCGATATTCGATCAGCGGGCAGAGCATCATCACCATCGGAGGAGGCGCCGATGTATACATGGCCGCGTGCGCTTACGCCTATTACAGGCTGTACGTGATTACCGGCGATGAGCATTATCTCGATTTTGCGGAGTTCATCCATAAGAATACCCGACAGTCCTGCGACGTGGATGGAAGTATCGGTTATCTCATGCCGGGCCTCGGGCACGAAAGCGGAAATTTTACGAGCCAAACCTTGGATAGCCATTACCATTGGTTGCCTTGGTGCACCTTCGTGGAAGTAGACCCCTCGTCAAGGCTGTACGATACCTTCGGCGTCTATGAGATAGCGGACGCGCAAAAACTCGGGCCGGAGGAACGAGCGAAGAGAAATCGGATCTATGATTCCTTCGCTACATCTAAATAGACTGGGATAAGCGTTCGAATGGACTGTAAATTTGAATGCGATTAAACGGCTGTAAAACTTAATATCGGAGGCGATCATTTATGCGTATTTTTCGGTACTGGAACAACTCTCTAAAGTGTCTCGGGGTTATAACGGACGATGATAAGGTATATCGACTAGACTCGCCGGATCTGATAGCGCTTGTCCGGGAGGCCAAGGCAGCGAACGTCCCGACAGCCGAATATGTCCGTTCTCTTGTCTTGAATCAGGTACCGCTGGAAGTACCCGCGGATTCGCTGGATCTTGCCGTGCCGATAGACGCGCCGGAGGTTTGGGCAGCCGGCGTCACTTACTTGCGGAGCCGCGAAGCGCGAAACTACGAAGCGACGGACGGACGTCTGGACGCCGAAACGTTCTACGATAAAGTTTACGATGCCGAGCGCCCGGAGCTGTTCATGAAGTCGACCGCGGCCCGTACGGTAGGACCCGGCGAGCCGGTCTGCATTCGCAGCGACTCGTCGTGGCAGGTGCCGGAGGCGGAGCTGGGGCTGGTGCTGGATAGCGAAGGCGCGATTATCGGCTACACCGCCGGCAACGACATGAGCTGCCGCGACATCGAGGGTGAGAACCCGCTCTATCTGCCGCAGGCCAAAATCTGGAGGCGGTCCTGCTCGATCGGCCCGTTCGTCCGATTGGCGGATACCGTCGCTGATCCGTATGCGCTGACGATCGCGTGCCGTATTTACCGGGATGGGGCGAAGGTAGTCGACGAGTCCGCCAATACCGGGCAGCTGAAGCGTCGGCTGGAGGATCTCGTATCGTTCCTGAAGAAGGACAACGAGCTGTTCGACGGTACGGTGCTGCTGACAGGCACATGCCTTGTGCCGCCGAATCAATTCACGCTGGCGTCCGGCGACCGAATCGAGATCGAAATCGAGGGTATCGGCACTCTGACGAACACGGCCGTATATACACACGAGCTGGAAGCAGCCGGTACTCATGCATAAGGGAGGAAACGAAGAAATGGGAAACGCGGACAATCGGACGAAGCGGTCCGTTATGACGATCGATAACTATATTGGCGGCTTCTGGAAAGAGCCGGCGTCCGGCAAGCGGATGTCGAATCTCAATCCGGCGCGCAGGAGCGAGGTTGTCGGGCTGGTGCCCGATTCCGAGCTAGGTGACCTGAACGAGGCGGTCGAGGCGGCCGAAGCGGCCCGCCGGGCGTGGCGCAAGCTGACCGGCGCCCAGCGGGGAGCGCTGCTGTACAAGGCGGCGGACCTGCTCGAGAGCCGCATGGACGAGATCGGGCGGACGATGACCCGCGAGATGGGCAAGACGCTCGGCGAAGCGAAGGGCGAGACGGCCCGCGGCGCGGCGATCCTGCGCTATTACGCCGGAGAAGGCATGCGGCCGGTCGGCGACGTCATTCCGTCGACGGACTCGGAGGCGCTTATGTTTACGACCCGAATGCCGCTCGGCGTAGTGGGCGTGATTTCGCCGTGGAATTTTCCGGTTGCGATCCCCGTCTGGAAGATGGCGCCTGCTCTCATCTACGGCAACACCGTCGTCTGGAAGCCGGCTGCGGAAACAGCCGTCACCGCGGCTCTGGTGACGGCTTGCTTCCATGAAGCCGGCTTCCCGGCGGGCGTGGTCAATATGGTCGTCGGAGAAGGAGCGTTGATCGGACAGGGCATTGCCGAGCACCCGGGCATTCACGGCATCACGTTTACGGGCTCGGGCAATGTCGGGAAACGGGTCGGCTTGATCGCGCTGGCGCGGGGGGCGAAGTACCAATTGGAGATGGGCGGCAAAAATCCGGTTATCGTCGCGGCCGACGCCGACCTAGATCTTGCGGTCGACGCGACGATCAGCGGCGGGTTGCGATCGACCGGCCAGAAATGCACGGCGACAAGCCGCGTGATCGTGGTGCGGGACGTATATGAAACGTTCAAGGCCAAGCTGGCGGAGAAGGTCAAGGCGCTTCGCGTAGGCGACGGCCTGGAAGCGGAAACGTGGCTTGGCCCCTGCGCAAGCGAGAAGCAATACGAAACCGTCCTTCGGTATATCCGCATCGGCGTCGAGGAAGGTGCTGAGCTGCTATTCGGAGGACGGCGGCCCGAAGATCCGGCTCTCGCCGAAGGTTTCTACGTCACGCCGGCCGTGTTCGACCGGGTGAAGCCTTCGATGACGATTGCGAGGGAAGAGATTTTCGGTCCCGTATTGGCGCTCATCGAAGCCGCCGATCTGGAGGAGGCGATCGCGATCGCGAACGACACGGAGTTTGGCCTTAGCGCTTCGTTATACACGCGCGACATCGGCAGCGCGCTTACGTTCATCCAGGAGATGGAAGCCGGGATGGTCCGCGTAAACGCCGAGACGGCCGGCGTGGAGCTGCAGGCGCCTTTCGGCGGCATGAAAGCATCCAGCTCGTATTCCCGGGAACAAGGCCAGGCGGCTATCGAGTTCTATACGTCGGTGAAAACCGTGTTCGTGAAGCCATAACCGGACGGGAGGAGGACTCGCGATGGATGAACGTTTAAGGGGTGTCATGGGTCCGGACGACGAGGCTTATTTCGAAGTGGCGACGCATGCGCCGGGGCCGTCGGGCTCTCTGCCGCTGACGCCGGAGCAGCTATTGAACGCGCCGAGCGGCGACTTGTTCGGGTGGAGTCAGAACGTCGGCATGGGCTGGCGGCCCGAGCGGCTGAAAGGCCGGGAGGTGCTTCTCCTAGGGACGTTAGGCGGCATTCGCAACGAGGACGGTACACCCGCGGCGCTCGGTTATCATACCGGGCATTGGGAAATCGGGCTGCTGATGAAGGCGGCGGCGGACGAAATCTCGGGAGCGGGCGGTATACCGTTCGCCGGTTACGTCAGCGATCCTTGCGACGGCCGTTCGCAGGGCACGGCGGGCATGTACGATTCGTTGCCCTACCGCAACGATGCGGCGATCGTGATGCGCCGGCTGATCCGCTCGCTGCCGACTCGCTCGGCGGTCGTCGGAGTCGCGACGTGCGACAAGGGCCTTCCCGCAATGATGGTCGCGCTGGCCGGCATGAAGAAACTGCCCGGCGTCATCGTTCCGGGCGGCGTCACGCTTCCGCCTACGCGCGGAGAGGATGCCGGCAAGATCCAGACGATCGGCGCGCGTTACGCGAACGGCGAGCTGACGCTTGAGGAGGCAGCCGATCTCGGCTGCCGGGCTTGCGCGACGCCGGGAGGCGGCTGCCAGTTCCTCGGGACGGCGGGAACCGCCCAGGTCGTCGCCGAGGCATTGGGCTTGACGGTGCCGCACGCGGCTCTCGCCCCTTCGGGTCAGCCGGTATGGACGGCCATGGCCCGCCAGTCTGCCCGCGCGGCCATGGCGCTCGCGGCATCGGGCCTGACGATGAGCGACCTGCTCACCGACGCGTCTATCCGCAACGCGATGGTCGTCCACGCGGCCTTCGGCGGATCCACGAACCTGCTCCTTCATATTCCCGCGATCGCGCACGCGGCGGGGCTCGCCGTCCCGGAAGCCGGAGACTGGGCGGCGGTGAACCGAGCCGTACCGCGGCTTGTCAGCGTTCTGCCGAACGGGCCGATTCCGCATCCAACCGTTCGCGTATTCCTCGCCGGCGGCGTCCCGGAAGCGATGTTGCATCTTCGGAAGCTTGGCGTTCTTGAAGAAAAGGCGCTAACGGCGTCCGGACTTACGGTCGGCGAAGTGCTGGACTGGTGGCAAGGCTCCGAAAGGAGAAGCCGGATGCGCGCCTATCTCGCCGATCGGGAGGGCATCGATCCGGATACGGTCATCTTCAGCCCACTGGCGGCGAAGGCGGCGGGGCTGACGTCGACCGTTACGCTCCCGACCGGTAATCTCGCTCCGGAGGGCTCGGTCATCAAGTCGACCGCCATCGACCCGTCCGTGCTGGATGAGAACGGCGTATTCCGGCACGTCGGCCGGGCGAAGGTTTTCACGACCGAGCGCGAGGCGATCCGCGCGATCAAGCTCGGCGGCATCGCCGCCGGCGATGTTCTGGCCCTGATCGGTCGGGGACCGTCCGGGACCGGCATGGAGGAAACGTATCAGCTGACGTCGGCGCTGAAGCACCTTTCGTTCGGTAAGCGCGTGACTCTGTTGACCGACGCCCGGTTCTCGGGCGTGTCGACCGGCGCATGCATCGGCCACATCGGCCCCGAAGCGCTCGCCGGCGGTCCCGTCGGCCGTCTTCGCGACGGCGACTGGGTAGACATCAGGATCGATACGCGCGGACTCGACGGAAGCATCGACATGGTCGGATGCGGCGAACGGCCGGAATCGCCGGCCGAAGGGGCGGCGCTCCTTGCTGCGAGAACGCCGCACCCGGGTCTGGCCGAAGACCCGGATCTTCCCGATGACACCCGCTTGTGGGCCGCTATGCAGGCTGCAAGCGGCGGCACCTGGAAGGGCTGCGTGTACGACGCGAACCGCATCATTTCTACGTTGAAAGCCGGCATGCGCGCGCTCGAGGAAAACGGCGTTTAGCGAAATCGATAGCTTACAAGTTTTTTCTTTCTTAGTTCTTGTTTTGTGACGGTTGCTTACGATTAAAGCGGCAGGTATTTCGTTCATGCGGAATACCTGCCGCTTTTTCCTGTGGAGCTATCATCTTATCCCGACAACTAGGGAATAGCCTGCTCGTATTATGGCAAAATAGTTAAAAACTGCAAAGGAGATTATCCCTTGAGAAGAACGATAGCGGATTCCATCGTGGAATCCCTTCTGAATGCGGGAGTAAAGCGAATATACGGCATTATTGGCGATTCGCTCAATGCCTTGCTCGATGCGATTCGCCGTTCCGGAGAGATAGAATGGATCCATGTCCGCCATGAAGAGGTTGCCGCGTTCGCGGCCGGCGCGGATGCCGCACTTACCGGAGCGATCGCCGTATGCGCGGGCAGCAGCGGTCCGGGTAATTTGCATCTCATTAACGGATTGTACGATTGCCATCGAAACCGGGTGCCCGTACTCGCGATTGCCGCTCATATTCCAAGCAGCGAAATCGGCAGCGGCTTCTTTCAAGAGACTCGTCCTGACATGTTATTCCGGGAATGCAGCTTCTTCTGCGAAATCGTAACCGGACCGAAGCAAATTCCTCGAGCGGTTACGATGGCGATGCAAACCGCGGTAGCAAGGTCGGGAGTATCCGTCTTAGTGCTTCCGGGCGACGTAGCCGCCTTCGAATACGACGAAAGCCCCGTTCCGGAACGCGTTATTCATTCCACCCGGCCGATCGTCAGCCCGTCGACGGACGAATTGAAGAAGCTTGCCGGCTACTTAAACGAGGGCAAGAGGATCACCATACTGTGCGGCGCCGGATGCGCGGGAGCTCATGCTTCGCTAATGAAGCTGTGCGAGAAGCTGCAATCCCCGATGGTCATAGCGTTGCGAGGCAAAGAATATCTGGAATACGACAACCCGTTTTCCGTCGGATTAACCGGCCTTATCGGATATTCTTCCGGTTATCACGCCATGATGGAATGCGATGTCTTACTTATGCTCGGCACCGATTTTCCATATCGGCAATTTTATCCGGAGAAAGCGACCATCCTCCAGGTTGATTTGGATGCCTCGCGGTTAGGCCGGCGAACGACGCTTACATACGGGGCGTGCGGGGACGTGAAGACGACGGTAGAATTGCTTTTACCCCTGTTAAAGGAAACGCGTTCCCCCGATCATCTGCAGCGCTATTCCGCGCATTATGCCAAAGTACGCGAGGAGCTGGACAAGCTGGCGGCTCCCGGCCGAGCGCCCATTCATCCGCAATTCCTCATGAAGGTCATCAGCGATCTAGCGGACGAGGATGCCGTTCTGACTTGCGATGTCGGGACGCCGACCGTGTGGGCTGCCAGGTACTTGCGTATGAATGGCAAAAGAAGGCTTCTGGGTTCGTTTAACCATGGGACGATGGCTAACGCCATGCCGCAGGCGATCGGAGCGCAGGTTGCGGAGCCGGGACGCCAAGTCGTATCGCTGTCGGGGGATGGAGGACTCGCCATGCTGCTCGGAGATCTATTGACCCTTCGTCAGCATAAGTTACCTATCAAGATCGTGGTCTTCAATAACGGTGCGCTTGGTTTCGTGGAATTGGAAATGAAAGCAGCCGGCTTCTTGGAATTCGGAACGGAACTCGACAATCCTAACTTCGCGGTACTGGCTCAAGCCATGGGAATCGAAGGAATTCGGGTCGAGGATCCGAAGGAATTGGAAAGCGCCGTCCGCCGAGCGTTCGAACACGGCGGTCCTGTCTTGCTGGACGTCGTCGTCAATCGGCAAGAGCTGGCTATGCCGCCGAAGATTAACTTCGAGCAAGCACGCGGATTTACGATGTGGATGTTGAAAGCCGTTCTGAACGGGCAGGGCAACGAAATCATTGAACTGGCGAAAACCAATCTCCTTCGGTAATAAAGCTCGGATTTCCAACTGTCTTTTGATATATCAACAAAACTGACCATTTATTGATGGTCAGTTTTGTTTTATATTCATTCTATTCCAAAGAGAATGAAAAGGATGCGTGAAGAAATGGAAGCAAGAACACGATTGAACTTAAGACACAAAATCGGTCAAGGGATTTCGCCTCGGCAATTCATGGACGGCATGAAGATTCGAGCGATGGAAATCAGTAACATTCCGAATACGAGAGAGCGCTTGATCGACGTTTACGAGAACTTTACTTGGACGTCAGAAGATCACAAAGCATTCTTTACCGCCTTAAACGATCGCTCGGCCATGCGCTGCTTGATTCTATGCACGGATTGGTGCCCGGACGTCATCTGGAACGTCCCCGTACTGTTTCGAGTGATGGAGCAAAGCCGTATTTCGACCGAGGTCCTGCTAATGGAAGAACATTTGGAAACTATGGATCTCTTCCTTACGGATGGCGGGCGGGCGCAGCCGATCGCGGTTATGTTGAATGCGTCCGGTGAAGTTCTTGGCAGATGGGGAGCGCGTCCGGCCTATATTCAGACCGTCATGGATCGGTTCAAGAAGAACAATCCGGATAAACAGGGGGCCGATTATAAGGAGAAATTGAACCAAACCTATCGGGAGATCGGCGAGCTCTATCATGCCGGAAACGAATATCAGGAAGTTATGATTCATGAATTAAGAGACCTGTTTACTACCTTTCCCTCGTGATTTATTAATCTATCAGGAAGCAGGATGACCATGGTGCCACGTTCGCTTTTTCTTGGCTTATTATTACTCAGCCTCATTTGGGGCGGCTCCTATTATTTCATCAAAGTGCTCATTCAAGATTTCGGGCCTTGGACGGTCGTAATGCTGCGATCCGTTCTTGGCTTGGCCGTCATCACTCTCGTTATGGTCGCGTTGCGAAAACCGTTCCGGTTCAAGAATACGCCATGGGTTTCCGTAATCGTTATGGCTCTTGTTAATACTTGCATTCCATGGGCGATCATCGGTTTCAGCGAGATGAGGCTCACGAGCAGCATGGCATCCGTGCTGAATGCGACGACTCCTCTTTGGTCGCTTGTCGTGGGGATTTTATTCTTCGGGATGGTTGCCTTTCGGATGCAATGGGTCGGAATAAGCTCGGCCATTATCGGCTTGATTGTTCTGCTCGGCCTCAATTCCTCTTCGATCATTTCCGTGGATGCATGGGGATTTATCGGGATGATAATGGCTTCTTTGTTCTATGGAATCGGATCTCAATTGTCTAAACGTCTTCTAAAAGCAATATCCACCTATCAGGCCACTTTCTACACGCTATTATTTTCAATGATAGGGAGCGGCGGAATCGCTCTATCTTTGGAAACCATTCCGTATTCGCGGCTTTCCGTGCCGCACAATATAGCCGTTCTGATCGGACTAGGCATCTTCGGCTCCGGGGTCGCTTACATCCTCTTCTATTGGATTGTTCAAAATGGCGGTCCCGTATTCGCGACCATGGTCACCTATCTGCTTCCGGTATGCTCTCTTGTTTGGGGGGCCTCGTTGTTAAACGAACGCATCGGTTGGAGTATGGTAGCAGGACTAGCTCTCATTCTGGCAGGAGTGTTTCTTGCAAGCGGAAAAAGAGTAAAGCTTCCCATGAAATCCAACGCTATTCCATGAACCATGCCTTTCGTAACAAGCGAATTCCGATTTCCATGTCAGCTGGACTTAATCCTGCAAATCCCAAGTACAATTTGGGGTATTTTACGGGATACTGGTTCATCTCCATCCACATTTTTCGAAAGTCATAGACCTTTACTCCCGCTTCTGCCGCCGAAGCTACCAATTGTTCCGACGTTTGGCGCTTTTTAACGGTCAACTGAATGTGGAGTCCGGCGTTTTGTCCCGTGATCTCGACATTGTTACCCAGATGCTCCTGAATCAATGCGATCAAATGGTGGTGCCTTTTGCGGTATAAGTTGCGTACTTTGCGTATATGCCGGTACCAATGACCTTGCTCGATAAAAGACTGCATGGCCCATTGCTCCACGCGCGAAGGGGCATAAACCAACTCGTGCGTCATATTGGATAATCTCTCGATTAATTGCGAAGGCAGAACCATATAATTCATGCGCAATGCCGGCGTTAGAGCTTTCGAGAACGTGCCGATGTAGATGACTCTTCCATACGAATCCAGACTTTGCAAGGAAGGAATCGGTTTGCCCACATAACGGAATTCTCCGTCGTAATCGTCTTCGATAATGTATGCCTTTTTCGCGATGGCCCACTCCAGCAGCCGTTCTCGCTCGGGATATGGCATAGTGCACCCGGTCGGAAATTGATGGGAGGGGGTCACGTATACCATTTGTGCCGTGCTTGCTTCTAAGTCCGTCAATGAAATTCCTTTATCGGTTAAAGGGATCGGTAAAATCTCGCAATCGTTCAACATGAATTGATCCCGAACCAAACTATACCCCGGTTCCTCGAATGCGATACGGCGAGTATCCCTCAGCAATTTGGTCAAGATACCAATACTGTATGCCATCCCTACCCCGATGACGATTTGTTCCGGAGAGCAGATCACCCCTCTCGAATTCCGCAGATAATCGGCTATCATGACACGCAGCCCATGCTCTCCTAGAGGATTCCCGTATTTCCCGATCATGCCCGAATGATTCTCGAGCGCTTCTTTGAGCATTTTACTCCATGTTCGTATGGAGAATGATGCATGATCCAGTGCCGTAGGGTCGAAATCTATGAAATCGGCGTGTTGAACGGATGTTGGTTCTTGCGGCTTTGGGTTAATTTTAATTGGCGACTTAGAGGATTCTGAATCGAGAAATCCAGCGGATATAGGTTTATGAGGGTTCGCCACGTAAAGGCCGGATCTGGGTCTGCTGACCGCATAACCTTCCGCCGTCAGCATCTGATAAGCCGTCTCTATGGGGGTTTTGCTGATATTCAGTTGTAATTGCAATGAACGAACGGACGGTAATCGCACACCGTCTGCAATGCTCCCGTTTCTGATTTGTTCACGGATTTGAATATAAAGCTGTTGATATAACGGTTGTTCGTTTTGATCCGGAAGAAGGATGTCGAACAGGATGCCCACTCCCCAACTGTCTTTTGAAGTAATAAAGTTCCGTCCATTTTCTACAAGTCGGTTCCATTATATATAATGAGTAGTGGTTTCACAATCACAATAGATGAGACAACAGGGTGCTCCAAAAGGTCAAGTTTTTGACCTTTTGGGACACCCTGTCGTCATTTAACATATTCCGTCGCTGCACATATCCGAATCTTCGTCCTTTTGCGATGAACTTACTTCTTTCCAAGCCGCTTCGAGCGCTTGGATAAACGCGCCGACCGGTTGGGCGCCGGAGATGGCGTAACGGTTGTTGATCAGGAAGTAAGGGACGCCTCGAACTCCTAATCGTTTAGCAGCAAGCTGGTCTTCCTTGACCGCTGTCAGGTAACGTTTGCTATCGAGGAGCATATCCACCGTTTCTTGATGGTCCAGCCCCGCTTGTTCTGCGAGCGAAAGAAGCGTTTCGTGTTCCCCGATGTGCAGGGAATCCGTGAAATAAGCTTTATACAACAATTCGAGCACGGCTTCTTCTTTGCCGTATTCCATGGCGAAATGGGACAAGCGGTGCGCGTCCATTGTGTTCGTATGCTTTACCGTATCGTAATTAAAGAGTAGTCCGTCTTGTTTAGCTCTTTCGGCGATGTCGCGGCTTACTTTCGCCATTACTTCCGTGGAAGTGCCTTCTTTGGCGGCGGCGATCTCGAAGAGATGCTTATCGGGATGGATCGCAATCGTCGGATCCAGTTGAAAGCTGCGATAGACGACTTTCACTTGATCGCGGTGAGCAAACGCTTGTAATCCCGCTTCGAAACGCCGCTTGCCGATATAACAGAACGGGCAAATGATATCCGACCATATTTCCACTTTCATATTCGTTTCCCCTCCGCGCAACGGTATTATACGAATTGGACGATGTTTTCCATAGGCCGTCTCGATTTAGCGCGCTTTGGTTCGTTGGCTCGATAACCGAACGCCGTCATCACACTCAAGCCGAATTCATCGTTTCCGAGCAACCCTTTCTTGTCGAGCAGCTCATTGACGGCATCCATTTCAAAGCCTTCGATCGGACATGAATCGATGCCGATATGCGCCGCGGCCGTCATCATATTGCCCATCGCCAAATACGTTTGCTTCGAAGACCAATCCAGCAGCGCCCGCTCGGAATCCAGATGCAAATCATCGTAGAATTGCGCGTAAGCCTGCTTCATGCTGTTATAAACTTCAACAGGCATGCCGTGTACTTGGGTTAACTGCTCCAAGAGGTACGAAGAATCGTGAGTGAGTCCTTTTCTAGCTAAAATGATAACGAAGTGACTCGCTGTAGGAAGCGACCTCATTGCGCCGGATACAAGCGGAGCGAGTTCCCGTCTGAATTCGGGACTTTGCACGACGACGAACTTCCAAGGTTCATTGCCTCCCGAACTTGGAGATAGACGGCCGGTTTCGAGAATGAATCGGAAATCCTCATCTGATATTTTCTTTGTCGGATCGAATTCCTTGGTTGCATGCCTGAAATGAAATGCGGATAATACTTCTGTTTTTATTGCCTCGATATCCATATATGATAGCATCTCCTGTGAGTCGATTTTGGTAGAGTCGATCTTTTACTTTTTGGTTACAGGCGTTCCGGTAACGGGATCCGTATTCGGATCCCAGTTCTTAAGCGGATCCACGCGGAATCGCGTTAATTCCGTGCTGCTGATTTTCCAGACGCCATTCTCTTTTGCATACGTTTCACGGTATTGGCCGTACCCGTGATGTCCCGGATAGGCGTTCTTCGCTTCGGGGAAGGTCAACAAATCCTCCATGGCCCAAATCCCCTTAGCGTGATCCTTGTCGATCATCTCAATCTCGGGCATATATCCGTGGTGTACCGTAGGTGCTTTACCCACCAGATCCCCGATCATTTTCCCGTAAGCTTGTCCGCCGCCTTTGGAATAATCCACGCCGTCGGATACAAGCTTGGCATCCGACGTAAATAGATCCCCGAACTCCGTCCATTTTTTCTCGTCGACAAAACGGAAATAACGGGCTTTTAATTGTTTAACCTGTTCCATGTCTTCCAAGCGTTGATATTTTTCTTCAAGCTCGGTGATTTTGGATGCTTGCAGTGTTTGAGTATCGATGGCTTGAGCAGATTGCGTTAGATTATTATTTTGATCCGTGCATCCAGTGATAACGACTGTCAGAATAGCAACGGCCAGAATCATGCCGGTTAGAAGCTTTTTGTTTTTCAACATGGTCACGTCCTTTGTTTGATTGTTATTTAAGAGACTGAAGCACAATTCACCATTTTATACGTGTACCTCTAGCGGGACGGAAACAGCATTCTTACTCTTGCCCCCGCTCATGAAAGCAAGGATCAGGGCAATGATCGCGAAACAGCCGCTTACGATGAGCGCCGTGTGAAAACCGGATAGTAAAGCCAAGCTTGACTGTTCATGATGGGCTGCAGAGACGGTGACCGTAGTCGCGATCGTCGCCAGAATGGATAAGCCTAAGCTTCCTCCCAATTGCAGGAACGTATTCACGATTCCGCCGGCAATACCGTGTTCCTCGGGTTTAACATCCTGAACGGAACCGACGATAACGGCCGTGAAGGAAGTACCGATCGATAGACCGAGTACGATAAAGGCAGGGAGAATAAACGATACGTAGTTTTTATCCATATCCATACTACTTAACCAGAATAGTCCAATCGCGTTGATGGCTTGGGTGAAAATCAGAACCTTTTTCGCTCCGAATCTACGCATGAAGAACGGCGTGATTTGCGTCACGACGATGGAAGCAAGCCCTAGCGGCAAGAAAGCCAATCCGACGGCTAAAGACGAATAGCCAAGCTCGTGGAAGTACAAAGTCGAGAAATACATGAAGCCGGTCGTATAGGAAAACATCAAAAATCCGATAATATTAGACGTAGCTAGCGAACGAAATTTGAACAGGCGAAGCGGCATCAACGGATTTTTGACTTGTTTTTCGATCCATACAAACATGACCAATACCAATATTCCGATAATCAACATAGCGATTTTGGCAGCCGACCAATTGCCGTCGACATCGGGCATGGAAATACCGTAGACCAGAACGAAAATACCCGCCAATACGGAAATCAATCCTAGCCAATCGATGGACTGTTTCTCTGCTTTGGCCGAAGTACGTACTTTAACGAACGACAAGCCGATGATAAGCAATAATCCCAACGGAACATTCAAATAGAACAACGACCTCCAGCCAGCGGAATCGGTTAGCAAACCGCCGACGATCGATCCGGCCGCGGCACCTCCGGAGCCTAAGGCACCGAATATCCCCAATGCTTTGTTCCGCTGCGGTCCAGCCGGGAAATTATTGCTGATAAGCGACATCGCCGCCGGGATGGAGAGAGCCGCCCCGATCCCTTGTATGGCTCTGCTGGTAATGAGCCAGACAGGATTCATCGCCAAGGCGCCAGCCAACGAAGCGAGCGCGAAGATGGTTAAGCCGATCATTAATACGCGTTTCCTTCCGAGCAAGTCGCTCGCTCGTCCTCCGATCATCAGGAAGCATGCGAAGGTAAGCACATATGAAGTCACGATCCACTGCAAATCGTTCGCTTGCATGTGGAACGCCGTTTGGATGGAAGGTAACGCTACTACGACTGTCGTACTGTTCATGACCTCGATAAACTGGGCAAGACAAACAATAATAAGCAAGAACATATTCGCTTTGGAAATTCTATCACTCACTTCATTTTCTCTCCTATCTCTATCTATATAATGAGGAACGCTAAGTTCCCTCCTCCAATACCTTTAATAAAGCTTCGGACACGATCGCATTTTCCTAGTGCTCCCAGTGACATTTCAAACTTTTTTAACTATACTGCAATTTACCAACTTTATTTTTCGGTCTAATATTAGAAAAAAGATTGCGAGCTGATTAGAAATGAAGGAATTTGATGTTAGTTGCATTGAAACAATATCTGAAGTTTTGCAATTTCTTTCAGGAAAATGGACTTTTTTAGTGATTACTGAGCTACTAAAGGAGCCTCAGCGTTTTAATCAATTACGAAGAAATTTAGGCAACGTCAATACGAAAGGCCTAACGGACACCTTACGGAACTTAGAAGAACATCAAATGATTAGACGGGAGGTATTTCCAACCGTACCCGTGACCGTCGAATATTCGATTACCGATAAAGGAAAAGCTTTCTCGGACATCTTTACGGAAATCAATCGCTGGAAGAAAGAATGGGATCTAAAATTAGTCACTCATTAAGCCGGTAATTATTTGGATGGGTCCCAGTTGGCGAGAGGATCCATTCTGAATCGGGTTAAGTCCAAGACGCTGATTTTCCAGTCTCCATCGACGCGCTCATAAGATTCTCTATATTGGCCATATCCATTATGCCCCTCCGGCGCGCCCTCCTTGTCAGGAAAAGTCAATAAATCCTCCATCGCCCAGATGCCCGTAGCGTGATTTTCATCGATCCAATCAATCTCCGGCATATGTCCGTGGTGAACGGTTGGAGCTGCTCCGACAAGGCTCTCTATTACCGCGCTCATTTCTTCCCCGTTTTTGAACTCATGTCCCGGATTAAGCTTCACGTCAGCCGTAAACAGCTTTGCTAATCCTGACCAATTCTTCTCATCCACGAAGCGGAAATAACGTGCTTTTAATTTTTTGATTTCTTCGATATCGTCCAACCGCTGGTATCTTTTTTCAAGCTCGTTGATTCTGTTGATGAGGTTTTCTTGTTCCGTCATTTGTTGGTTCGTCATATAGGTGTATCTCCTTTATCGTTCGATTTTGTGATGACGACCGCAACTCCAATCGCCTCGGTGTCCACTATAACAGGGATTCATTTTTTTCATAAGGACGCGAATTTTTTAAACATGCTGTACAAAAATAAAGCCATGCGACTACATAAGGAAAGGAGCAAGTTTAATCTGCTCTGTCCCTTTATTGTTTGCCGCGCAATTCTCCATTATTACGAGTCAGCGAATCGTCTAAAAATTGCTTTTCATTATATGTAGTGTATTTTCTCTTGCAACGCTTTACTTTTGTAAAGCATATTTAAAAAATTAGCGTTCTTATGAGATAGATAAAGACCTGCTATAGTTGACACCGAAGCAATTGAAGATTCAATCAAGAGCACGAATGAAGGAGGGGATGGAGGGAGAAGACGAGGGTACATTAAACATTTAATAGAGAGAAGGGTTACTCGTGGCACATATTCGAATTCGCAATACCAATGAACGTATCGAAGCTGAAGATCAAGTGCTTGACTTTCTGGACAAGCAGGCAATTTTATATGAGCACTGGGATTCTAACAAGCTCACGGAAGAACTTAAGGAGAAATTCGTGCTTAGCGACGAAGAGAAGCGGCAAATTCTCGCGACCTACGATTCCGAAATTAAAGATCTGGCCGGTCGGCGCGGATATAAGATATGGGACGTAATCACTCTGTCCAAAGCGACGCCGAACTTGGAGGAGCTGCTGCAAAAATTCGAAGCGGTGCACACGCATTCAGAGGATGAAATTCGAGCAATCACGGCGGGCAAAGGAATCTTTATCATTAAAGGCACGGATGATATAGGCTACTTCGACGTCGAGCTTGAAGCGGGCGACGTCATTTCCGTTCCGGAATCCAAGCCGCATTTCTTCACGCTAATGGACAATCGCAAAATCGTAGCGGTTCGCCTCTTCATCGAGGCGGAGGGCTGGGTAGCTTCGCCTTATAACGATCCCGAGTTTAAGGAGAGCAAGCGATGAGTACTTTTATATTAGTTCATGGATCGTGGCACGGAGCATGGTGTTGGGAAAGAATAGTTCCTATGCTGGAACAAGCAGGACACCGGGTAATTGCCATAGACTTACCTGCACACGGTAAGGATCATACACCGATTGCCGAAGTTAACTTGAAGAGTTATACGGACTGTCTCAGCGCGGTTTTGGAACAACAATCCGAGAAGGTCATTCTGGTTGGACATAGCATGGCAGGAGTAGTCATCAGCCAGACAGCTGAATATTTCCCCGAGAAAATCGAGAAACTAATATATCTGTGCGCGTTCCTTCCGGAAAGCGGTCAGACGTTGTTCGATGCGTTCGGAATCGTTGATCTAGGCGATGACGCTCCGACAGCAGTTTACATTGACGAAGCTCAAACGTACATCGGTCTTATAGATGAAGCGATCCAATCCCATTTCTTTGCCGATTCTTCGGAAGAGGTCTTTCAGTATGCCAAAGCAAAGCTCGTTAAAGAGCCTTTGATCCCATCGGTTACGCCTATCCAAATAACGGAAAATAAATTCGGTTCGGTACCTCGCGTATACATCGAGGGGCTTAGAGACAGAGCCATTCCGATCAAACTGCAAAGAGCCATGTATGCCAAAATGCCTTGCGAACAAGTCATTACCATGGATACGGATCATTCGCCATTTTATTCCCACACAACAGAATTGGTAGATAATCTGTTGCAGCTAGTCTTAAAGAAATGATTTATGAGATAGGAGAATGACAACATGAGTAAACCAGTCGTTAATTTCGCTAAGGATGTCGTTTGGTTCGACACTATGCCAGGCGAGCAAATGGCGGTGCGCCTTCACAGCAATCAAGTTGGCGGAGCCTTATCTATCGTGGAAGCTCGCGTTCCGTCTCTGATGGGACCTCCGAAGCATATCCATAACGAACGCGAAGAAACGTTTGAAATCCTCGAAGGCACTTTCCGTTTCCAAGTGGGAGATGAGGAATTCGATGCCGCTCCGGGAACAAGCGTTACGGTACCTCGCGGCACGCCGCACGCGTGGGCTAACGTAGGTCCCGACACGGGGCGGATGCTGTTCATCTTCACGCCGGGCGGAATCGACGATTTCTTCATTGAAATCGGTCGTCATTCTCTCGAGGAGATCGTTCAAATCGCAGCCGAAAACGACACAGTGATTATCGGACCGCCAATGGTTGTGAAATAAACGAATTTGACTAGGAGAGTTATAAAATGAGTACTTTCGTTCTTGTTCATGGATCATGGCACGGAGCATGGTGCTGGAATAAACTTGTACCGCTTTTGGAAAACGAAGGACACAAGGTAGTAACCTTCGATTTACCTGGTCATGGCTTAGATAAAACGCCGGTGCAAGAAATTAAGTTAAAACACTATACGGATAGTTTAACCCGTATTTTAGATAACGAGTCGGAGCAAGTCGTTTTGGTTGGACACAGCATGGCTGGACTTGTCATCACGCAAACAGCAGAGTACCGCCCGGAAAAAATCAAGTCTCTCGTCTATTTGTGCGCGTACTTGCCTAAAAACGAGCAAACGCTGCTTCAAATTTCGCAAAGCGAGATCAAAGATAAGCCTTCCGATACGCCTTCAGCCGTTATTTTCAGTGAAGATCACGTCTATATGGATCTCGATAAGGATCGGATACATGCGAATTTCTATGGGGATTGCTCGGAAGATGACGTGAACTATGCGAAAGACAAGCTCTGTCTTGAACCGCTTGCGCCTTTCTTCGAGTCGGTCCATCTTACAGAAAACGCGGATTCAATTCCTCGATACTATATTGAAACGTTGAGGGATAAAGCGATCTCGATTGGTCTGCAACGGCAAATGCAAGCGGAAAAGCCGTGTAATGAAATCATAAGCTTGGATTCGGACCACTCGCCGTTCTTTTCGCATCCGGTGGACTTGGCCGCTCATTTAAATCGTTTAGCCTAAGCGAAAGTACAAGGAAAAAAAGCAACCGTCAATACCGCTTGAAAGCGGGTCTGGCGGTTGCTTGCCTTTAAATCGACAATTTCGCTTTTTTGCACATTCAACTAGAACGATCATTCTATTAATCCGAAAAATTTTTATTAGAGACGATTTACCATGGCAACGTATTTTCCAGGTAGAAGAACGTACCGGTCGGACCATCCTCGGGTAGCGTTGCCGCCATGATGCTCGTACGGCTGCCCTCCGCCTCATCGATGTCCGCCGCTCCTCCGCCGATTTGAGTGCGAGCCCAACCCGGATGAATGGAATTGACTTTAATCGGCGTTTCCTTGAGTTCTGCAGCCAAATGAATCGTGAAGGCGTTAATCGCTGCTTTAGAAGCATTATAAGCAAATATCTTCAATGAATAGATCGGTGAGTTCGGATCTGCTTGGAGTGAGAGCGATCCCAGAATAGTGGATAGATTTACGATACGTCCGGCATCGGATTTGCGTATCAGCGGCAGAAGTATCTGTGTCAGATCAACTTGAGCAAAGAAGTTGGTTTCGAATGAGTCACGCAAAATTTTCAACGGCAGAGTACTTGTTTGGTAAATAGGTTTGGATGAAATACTTTCCTGATCCAACAAAATCCCTGCGTTATTAATTAATATATCCAGCTTACCGTAGTTCTCAATAAAGTAATGATAAGCAGCCCTATTATCTTCATGCACATTGACATCGATTTTAATGCTTTCGACTTTGAAACCTTCTTGTTTCAATTGTTGAGCGGCTTCAATACCTTTCTTAGCATCTCGTGTGCCGATGACTACAGCAGCTCCTAATTGGGCCAGACCACGAACGGTTTCCAATCCGATACCCTGAGCTCCTCCAGTTACAAATGCCACTTTGCCGTTTAAATTCTGTGTCGTAGTCATATCTAAATCGTCTCCTTTTAATAAAAATGATGTGGGGGTGAAGTTTCATGAACGATAAATTGTAACTTTTACGGGAACGATCATTCTAATTTGATTAAAAAAATAATATATTTACTTTTCCAAGACTTTCATCGATAAGTCGGCTATACGATAAAGCTTTTCTTTGCTTATCGAAGTTCGTACCATTACTCTTAGTCCCAGAATCGCATTATGCAAGGACTCCGCAAGAACTTCGGCTTCAAAGTCGGATGAAAATTCCCCGTTCTGCCGTCCCCAATGAATAATATCGACGAGTAGCTGCTCTTCCTTGGCGAAGCCTTTAGTTGCTTTAACATCGGCATCGGTATCGCGTGCAGCCAGCTCTACTGCCGCATTCACAAACATACAGCCGTTAGGAGCATCATCCGTTTCATCGATCGTGTACTTGAAAATGAAACGTATCGCTTGAGTAGCCGTTTCAGAATGTTTAATTCCTCTTTCAAGATTGGTACTCATTATTTCCCCGTAACGATCCAACGCTTTAAGAAACAAGGTATGTTTGTCGGAGAAAGTGTCGTATAGGCTTCTTCTATGAATGCCCATATGTTCAACAAGATCGTTCATCGATGTTTTTTCGTAGCCTTGTTCCCAGAAGAGCTGCATGGCCTTGTGAAGAACCGCATTCTCGTCGAATTCTTTGCTCCTTGCCATTCAAGTTCACCTCCCGAGCACATCTTAACATTACGGGAACGATTAGTAAAGAATGATTTTATAGCTTGTCCGGATCCAATCCTTTCGATTCTTTACCGAAGAACAGCAGCACAAGTGCCCCAATGGCAATCGCAATGAAAAAAATCATAAAAATCGAGGAAATTCCTATTTCTTTCGAGACCAGTACACCTACCAAATAAGGACCGATTACTCCGCCTACGCGACCGAAAGAAGCGGCAAGCCCGACGCCTGTGGAACGGATGGCGGTCGGGTACAATTCGGGGGTATAGGCATACAGGCCTCCCCATGCGCCTAGGTTAAAGAAGGAGAGGCAAATGCCGGCCGCGATCAGCGTGCCTTCCGTATCGGCATTGCCGAACCATAACGCGCTTGCCGCCGTCATTAACAAATAGGTGACGAGGACAAACTTACGGCCGAATTTCTCGATAAAGTACGCGGAGGTAAAATATCCGGGTAGCTGTGCCAACGTCATAATCAATACATATTGAAAGCTTTTAATAAGAGTGAAGCCCTTGAGAACCATTACGGACGGAAGCCACAGGAACATCCCGTAGTAAGAAAATACGACCGTGAACCATAATATCCAGATCGTCAAAGTAGATTTGCGGTACCTGGATGACCAGACGGATGCAAACCGCTCTTGGAACGATAACTTCCGGCTCCGCTGCTCCGTATACCTAGGTGAATCCTGAATGGCACGTCTGAGATATAGAGCATATAGAGCAGGTAACGCACTAATGATAAAGGCGGCTCTCCAGCCATAGTCGGGAATGACGAAGTAAGCGATAAGCGCCGCTACGATCCAACCGCCAGCCCAGAAGCTTTCGAGCAACACGACCGCTCTTCCTCTTTTCTCCAAGGGAAAAGACTCGGACACAAGCGTTGAAGCGACCGGAAGCTCCCCTCCGAGTCCGAACCCGCTTATGAAACGAAGAACGCATAATACCGCAAAGCCGGTAGCCAGGGCGGATAACCCGCTTGCCGCGGAGAAAATAAGAAGCGTCCAAAGCAGTATCGAGCGACGTCCGTACCGGTCGGCGAGCGAACCGGCTACTATAGCACCTACGGCCATTCCGATTGAATTGATAGCCGTCAGCAGTCCGATCTGCTCAGCCCCCAGATTCCATTCCACGGCAAGCGCGGCAGCGACGAACGAGATGATCCCCACGTCCATGGCGTCGAATAGCCAGCTGAAGCCCGCGCTAAACAGCAGTTTCCGATGTGCCGGATCACTTAGATGTCTATTCAAGCTGACCCCCCTGAGTTCCATTGAAACTTTGCGAATCTATACGCTCTAACATTGTTCGCCTTGTTACATAATCGTATTCCGGTTGACAGCCAGTCCCGGCAGTCCAGTCCTCAGGGGGGCGACTGTAAAGAAGCTGCGAAAAGCGGTTATAAGGCATAAAAAATCCTCCTCGGGTTCTCGAGGAGGATTATTCAATATTATCTGTCCTTTTTATCTCCGTCTTTCAAACCGAGTCCGTCGCGCACGTCGTCCATGATCGTTTCAACCGCTTTACCTAACATATCTATGGAAGAAACATCCTCCTGATCATGCGGTTTCGGCTACCTTAAACCGTTACTTGCGTAACAAGCTCCTGCAATAAATTTTCGCTGCTTTTCTCCAGCTTCATAGAGAATAACTCTGTTTTGTCAGGCAGCATTTTTTTCAACTCCGGGTATACGGCGGCCGATGCATAAATTTTGTCCAAGTGCCGTAACTCCTCGTTCAGATCTTCGTGCTCATTCATTCCCATCGTCTCGAATTCAACCTGATTAATACCGGCTTCGCGAATTCGGTTGGCCATCCATTCTCCACCCGTTTTGCCTAGACAGACGAAAGCGACGCGAGTGCCTTGCTTCAGCTTGGCGATATCAAGCAGCAAAGAAGCTTCGATTGTTGCACCGATCACCATAATCTTACTGTCGAAGCGGGCAAAGAGCGATTTGACCTCATCCGCGTGATTCAGAGTCGTGACGATGAGATGGGAACGCTGGACAACCTCTCTAATAGCGACTTCGTTTCCGGAGAGATCCTCCAGAAACAAAGTTTCGACTTCCCCTTGGGTTGCCGATTCAATGCTCTTGCGATAAAAAGGATGATCATGACCTTTGCACTCCACCAGCGAGATGCGCAGCTTAACGTTAGGATATGGCGGATGCAGCAAGGAGTAAGCAAGGCCTGCCATGAAAAAAGATTGCATATTAAAGCCCATGGCTGCAGCCGCTTCAATAGTATCGTTCAACAGTTGCTGCATGGGTTTCCGTTCTTCCAGGAGCTGTTTGAACTCGATGCCGCCGGTGATTTGCGTACCGCGACCTTTTTGCATAAGAACAAGACCCTCGTCCCTAAGCTGGCTATATACCCAGTTGATCGTATTCCGATTAAGCTCAAGCTCGTCCGCCAATTGGCTTGCCGAGGGAAGCATATCTCCGGTTTCTATTTGACCGATTCCGATTAACCATTTCAGTTGTTCTTTGATTTGAGTATTTACGTTAAAGGTCAAATGGGGATCAACTTGGAGGATAAATTTATTATCTTCTTTCATTAAAGACACCTCATTTCATGGTTCACTGGGTATATTATAGCACAGTTTTTTATCATTCTAATATGAACCTCAGTTTACTAATGTTGTATTCACTTCTTGTTGACAGATCATAAAACATATTATATAACTAGGTAACTAGGTGAATAAATGAATGGATGGGTGGTGTGTTGATGGATAATAAAGAGCAAACGGAATTTTGGCTAAAGATGAAGGGTACAACCAAAAGTCCTTTAAAAGTCGTTCCTAGGAACGCGCTGATCGGTGCGATCGGCGGCTTTATTAGCATAGCTCTGTTAGCTTTTCTATCCGATATGACCACATCCGTTTGGATTATGGCTCCATTTGGCGCAACCTGCGTTTTGGCATTCGGACTCTGGGACGCGCCATTATCTCAGCCGCGCAATATTGTTGGCGGACATTTCATTTCGACTCTAACAGGGCTGCTGTGTCTACGTTTTTTTGGACACAATAATTGGGTATTGGCGCTTGCCGTAGGGTTGGCGATCGGACTCATGATGTTGACCAAAACGACGCACCCGCCTGCGGGTGCCGATCCCTTGGTTGTCATTCTAAGCGGCAGCGGATGGTCCTTTTTGTTTGCGCCGGTATTCATCGGTTCTGTTCTTATCGTTGTGTTAGCTTTGATTGTTAACAACCTGGACAAGAATCGCAGGTATCCGACATTCTGGTTCTGATGGGAGGGAAGCAACTTGAATACCGTTTATCACGAAGGCGAGCTGACCGTTCAAAGTCTAACCGGAGAAGGGGCGATTGCCACCCAGAACGCGAAGATGATCAGCTCCCATTTTTCGAAGGGCATTATTAATTTCCTCAAATCCCAGCAATTTGCGGTATTGTCATCCACGGATCGTACGGGAAACGTATGGGTAACGTTTGTAACTGGGGAGCCTGGGCTTGCAGAGGTGCTTGACGAACAGAGGATGGTTATTCGAACTGGATTGATCGAGGATGACCCGCTTGCGTCGGAACTGGAAGAACAAAAACAAATAGGATTGCTCATTATAGATACAAACCGGAGAATCAGGCTTCGGATCAATGGAATAGCCAGGATAGAAAATGAACAATTAACGGTGACGGCACATCAGATCTACGGGAATTGTCCCAAGTATATTCAGAAAAGATCGTTTCATCCGGAGAAAGACGTCATTAGACGGTTAAAGTCGGAGCAGCGAAGTCAAGTACTGAATCAGCGGCAGCAGGAGTGGATTACGCATGCCGACACATTTTATATTGGCAGCGTAAGCGACGGCGGACAGATGGATGCCTCGCATCGCGGAGGTAATCCCGGTTTTGTTCAAGTCGTCAATGAGAAGACGTTAGTGTTTCCCGATTATTTCGGCAATTCGATGTATAACACGTTGGGAAATATTTATTCGAACCCTTCATCGGGTCTGTTATTTATTGACTATGACCATGGTCATTCGCTTCATTTGGCGGGTAAATCGGAGATTATTTGGGATGAGAAAGCCTCTGCTGCCTTTCCCGGCGCCGAACGACTAGTACGATTTGAAATAAACGAAGTCTTTCAATTGGATAATGCTACCGAATTGCGGTGGGAGGATACGGAGTTGTCGCCTTATAATCCGAAAGTCTGAGTACCAATAAATATTTGATTATCATTCAAGCGAATCAACAGGATATGGGCAAAGCTATGCACGGACTACTGTACGGTCAAGAGCTGCATGAGGCAGGGATGGAAGTCGAATTGTATTTTGACGGAGCCGGGACGCAGTGGCCGAATGAATTCAGCAAGCCGGATCACCTGCTCAATCCGTTATACAAGCAAGTGACGAAAACCGGGATTATTAAAGGAGGCTGCGGAGCCTGCGCCGGCGCCTTCGAAGTGGTTGAAGAAGTGCAACAAGCGGGAGTTAAGCTAGTTGGAAGCGAAGCTAATAGCGGGCATTTACCCTTTGCTCAATTTATGAAGGATGGTTTTGTGCCTATTATTCTGTAAAAGAGAGGGATGGTTATCCATGAATATTCAAAAGCTTCCATGGGCTGGCATTCGGGTCGAAGTAGAAAGTACCGCTATCGTTATCGATCCGCTTTATCACTTTCCTAATAAGTTAGGGGAGCCTCAAGAGCTTTTCTATCCGTTAGAGTCGTATGGGCCGGCAACAGCTGTCCTGATTACGCATCAACATGCGGACCATTTTGATCCGCAGGGGATTATTTCCGCTTATGGTTCGGATATTCCGGTTTTCGTACCTAAGGAAATCCGGGATCTGGTGACTTCTAGCGGATTAGGGAACGTAACCGGCGCTGCCATCGGTGACGTCTTCACCGTCGGACCATTTACGATTACTGCAGCTCATTCCGTGGACGGTTCGGGCGATCCGCAAGTATCATGGATCGTACGCGGCGACGGGAAGCAAATGATTCATGCAGGAGATACGTTATGGCATGGGTACTGGTGGAAGATGGTTAAAGCCTATGGCGAATTCGATGCAGCCTGCTTGCCGGTAAATGGAGCCGTTACGCAATTTCCGGGAGTCACGCCGCCTAGCGATCAACCCATCTGTCTTACGCCTGAACAAGCGGTCATGGTGGCGGAGATTCTTGGAGCCAAGACTCTCATCCCTATCCATTATAAGGCGGCGCACAATCCGCCTATCTATACTCAGACACCGAACATGATGAATCGATTGACGGAAAGCGCCCAAGGTCGCGTTAACTTAAGCGTATTGCAAACAAATGAGAAGTTCTCGGTTTAATCCGGAGCGCTAATTTGCACGAATAACGAGGAGGGTCTTACCCTGTTAAAGAAAACGATCGATCATGTAGGAGTCATGGTGAGCAATATGGATGAATCCGTCCGCTTTTACACGGAGGTGGCCGGGCTCAAGGTAAAAGACAGAAACGCTCATGCTAATGGGCTTGAAGTGGCCTTTTTGGGCTACGGCATCGAGAATGAGACGGAAATCGAATTCATTCAAGGCTTTAAGGACCATTTGCCACCTGAAGGTAAAGTGCATCACATTGCGCTTGCGGTTGTCGACATTCAAGCGGAATGGGACAGGGTCAAGCAACTCGGAGTGGAATTTATCGATCAAGAGATCGCGACGATGCCTAACGGGATTCGCTATTTTTTCTTTTACGGACCCGATAAGGAATGGATCGAGTTCTTTCAAAGAGTATAAATAACTATAGTACAACCTCAATAGGCTGCCGATTATCGGCAGCCTATTGAGGTTTGTTGGATTTCAACAACAATCTGTATTTCCGCTGCTAATGTCCGTTTTTCTTCGTCGGCTCCAAGAGAATCAGCTTTGATTCCATTCCTTCCAACTGGACCGTGAGCTGTCCGGATGCCGTGGACGCGGTATTCGTCCACAGATCGGTCGCCGTATAGATGGCCGTTCCGTTTAAACCGGCCCGAGCGAGATCGACCGTCTTACCGATCGGAGTCTTACCGAAATTGAACACGGCTAAGTAATAAGCATTCTTGTCTTTCAGGATGAATGCATCCGCCGCTTTCGCACCCGTATTGCCTTCGACGGGCCGGAACGCTTCGCCTTTCTTGGCGAGCGCCAGCACGCTCTTGTTCGTGAGCAAGGTCTTCATGTACTCCTGCGCTTGCTGATTGTGTACATCGTCGGAATCCAGAAACACGGTTCCCGAGATGACCGCGGAATTGACTCTTGAACGAGCTTCCGTCAGCGATCCCGCTCTGCTCAGCGCCATGTGATCGGGGTCGGTGTAATGATAAATCGTGCCGTTCTGCCACCAGCCGTAAGTCAGCGCGTTCAGCTGGAATTCCGTATCGGAGATGCTGCCGAACGTATCGGTCGCGATTCGGCGGCTGTGGGCGTATTGGCTCGGGAATAGCGGAGCGATCGATGCGCTGATGAACATTTGGTCAGCGACCAGTTCATCGACGTACGCCATTCCTTGGTTGTAGGCTTGCGTGCCCGTCTGAACTTTAGGATCGAAGTGACGGCCTTCCAGCGCGCCGTGCGTCAGGAAATCCAGCTTGATGTATTCGAAGCCGAGCTTCTTGAATTTCTTGAGGTAGTAATCCATCCGCTGCTTGGCTCCCGGATGCGTCGGATCGACGGCATAGGCGCCGTCCAGCTTCGGAAGCAATTTGCCGTCGGCGTCTCGCAAGAGGATGTCGCCGTATTTATAGGTCGTCGATCCTTCTACGGGCTGGTCCATATTGTCGCCCCAATAGACGAACGGCCCCCAATAGATGCCGGCCTTTTGTTTATTGCGTTTGATAGTCGCGACGGCTTCCGCGAGCTGCGCATCGGATAGATTATCCCAATACGAATCCATGTTCACGTAGGTCGTCCCGTCGTTAGTTAAGCCTTGCTTCTGCAGGCTGTTCTTGATGAAGTTCGACGTGTCGATGACGTCCTGGAACGTCAGCCTGCTCTCGTAAGCGGCCCAGCTGTTCCATCCTACCGGTACGCCTTCGGGGACATGCTTGCCGAATTCGAGCGGCGGCGCGATTACCGCGTTCGCCTTACCGTAGGCTTCCATACCCGTGCGGTAATCGTCGTAGAAACCTACGAATACCGTCGGAGACAGCAGTCTCGCTCCATTGACCGTACCGTGCGGCTGCGAATCATGCGTCTTCGCGGAGGAAGCGCCGCCGTACACTTCCAACGAGTTCAGCTTCTCGTCCCCTCCGGAGAAGCGGATGCCGGTCTTCCACGTATCGTGCGTAATAGATCCGACAATGAGTCCCCGGCGGCTTGTATTGTCGTAAACCGCCGATACCTCGTAACTCGTATCCGACGAGTTGATCGGAACCGCTTGATGGCGAATCCACATATCGTTATCGTACGGTACGGATAAGACCCGTCCGTCCGCGCCGACGCGAACATCCACGCCTCCGCCGGTGTTCGTGACGAGCGGCGCAAAGTAATTCGCGCTGACCGGGGTTGAAGAGGACGCTTCCGTACGCGTCAAGAAATAGGGTACTCCGGCGTAGAAGCTGTACACCTGATTCAAGTCGGGCTGGCCGTCCTGCTTATTGACGATCTTAAGAGTTATGCCTTTACCGAAGTCGTCCTTGATCGGTTTGACGTCGCTCATCGAGAAGCTATGCGCGCCATAGCAACTGCTGGCTTGGTCGCCGATTTTACTATACACGCCCGTTGCGATCGTCTTCCCGTTCCAGGAATAGGAAGCCATACCTGACTTCAGATCGACCGTTACGGCTAATTGTCCATTATCGACGATTACTGCATTGGAATGCTGCTTCACCGTGATGGATTGTATCGTCTTGCTTGCAACGGATTTACCCGGCTGCGGCGGAGCTGTGTCCGCGCGTTCGCAAGGTTGCACCGCGTTGTCGGTATTCACGGTAACGACGATCTTGTCGATGTCCGGGGAGTAACCGCCGCCGTCGGTGAACAGGATAGTATTATTGCCCGCGTTCAGCGATGCGGCGAACGAATAAGTGCCAGTCGTATTCCAATCCGCGGTTGCCGGGAACAGAATATTTTGATACACGGAGCCGTTGACGCTAACATCGGCGGCCCGGGCATCGCCGGAAATATAATGTACCGTTACCGTATAGCTACCTGCGGCAGGAACCTGAATTCCGTTGAATTGAAGCGAGGCGCCTTGATACAGATTGCCGACCTTCATGCCACCGGAGCAGCTTCCGCATTCCGCGACTTTCGCATTGCCGACGAGCGCATTGACGGACGACTCCGCTTCGTATCCGGATTCCAAGGGAGCGATCACGATACGATCGATGTCCGGGGAATATTGGCCCCCGTCAGCGAAGAGAATCGTATTCTCCCCTTTGTTCAGGGCGACCGTCATAGTCATGCTGCCGACGGTGTCCCAGTCCACCGTCTTCTCGAAGTCGATATGCTGGGATATGCCGTCGTTAACCGTGATATCCGCGCTTCGCGGATCGCCGGAAATGTAGTAAACGGTCATTTGGTAAGCGCCAGTATCTTGCGCCGAGATATGATTGAACTGCAGCGAGGCTCCTTGGTACAGATTGCCGACCTTCTTGCCGCCCGAACAGCTGCCGCAATCGCCGACCTCCGCGTTACCGGTCAGGACATTCCCTGCCGCTTCGGCTTCATAGCCTTCTTTCGCCGGCTTGATTTCGATACGATCGAAATCGGGCGCATACCCGCCGCCGTCGGAAATTTCGATGGCGTTGCTTCCTTGCGCTAGCGTCATCCGTATGGTTTTCGTACCGGGCGTATCCCAGTCGGCGGTCTTATCGAACTCGTAATGCACCGGCGAGCCTTCGTTTACGCGAATATCGGCTCCCCGCGGATCTCCGGAAAGGTAGGTAAACATGACATCGTACTGACCTCCCGCCGGTACTGTAATATCGACGAAACGCAAGCTGCTGCCTTGGTAGAGGCCGCCGATTTTCTTGCCGCCCGAACATGTTGCGCAATCCGACGCGGAAGCATTCCCGGTCAGCGCGTTGCTCACAGCTTCGGCTTCATAACTGACGGGAGCATCGTCCGCGACTGCCTGCTCGACCTGTTGCGGCGAAGCACCCGTTACGGATGGATCTGCGCTTGAATGCGGGGCGGCGCCGATGCCCAAGCTGATGCAACCGGCCGTAAGACAGATGACCACGATTCTGGAAAGCGTTTTCATAATTAACATCTCCTCTCGCTTAGAGCGGTGTAATGGAATACATGTCTCACTCTAATTGAAGGAATGTGGATGTTCTATACAAGAATTCATCAAAATATAACGGAAACGACCTGAAAAAATAGAAGCTAGGTATCAAAAAAGGATCGACCAATAAGTTCTGGCCGATCCCATAACGCGCGCAAGCGGGTATTACGCGTCTTTAATCCGCATCCGCCGATAATTTTTCCCAAGTATTAATCTCTTCGATTCTTTTGGTAAATGAATTTCGTATGCTGTGGGATGCAAATGAACCAACCGGGAAATGAAGGGGAGGATTATCGCTGTTGATCATTTCGATAATGGTCTTAACCGCTTTGACGGGATCGCCAATTTTCAAAGACGATATGCCATTGTTATAAGCTTCGTACACCGGATCATATTCGGGTTTACGTTCGGTATGCTCTAACGAATGACCCAGGAAGTCCGTAGCGAATACAGATGGTTCTACGATTGTCGTTTTAATACCAAACCCGGCAAGCTCAGTTGCCATCGCTTCCGAGAACCCTTCTACGGCAAATTTGGATGCCGCATAAAGACTGAACGGAGGCATGGCCCATGTTCCGAAAAAGGATGAAATATTAACGTAATGCCCCGCGTTCTGCTTTTTGAATAGGGGGAGGGTCGCACGAATGACATCTAATACGCCAAAAACATTGACATCAAATTGTTTTCTGATTTGCTCATCCGTGTATTCTTCAATCATTCCGTAAAGTCCATAACCGGCATTGTTGACAATGATATCAATCCGGCCGAAGCGGTTCACGGCTTCTTGAACTGCAAATTGGATTTGGTCCTTGTCGGTAACATCAAGTGGCACAATATGAACATTGTCAGGCGATACTAATTTGAAATCGGCAATAGCTTCTATATTTCGCGCAGTGGCAACCACTTTATCATCCGTCTGAAGCAGTTGCTCGACGAATTGTCGGCCGAACCCTGTTGAAGTGCCAGTAATAAACCATACTTTACTCATGTGTATTGCCTCCTTAGATAAAAATCCATTATAAAAGACAGACCGTTCATTTTTTAATTATATCTCATCTTATAAGAATGTCAATGTAAGTTAGCATTCTTTGGGTTGATTCGGGCAACCGTCTTTGTAGTTCGTTAAACCGTAAGTTGCCGCTTGATAACAGATGAAGAATAGGCGCTTTCCATTTCCCGCTGATCAAACGGAGGAAAATTTCATTTCGACAGATCGCTCAACAACTTCAACTATCCTAGCCGGATTGGTATTTACGATTTAATATGCGCATCCTTTATTTCGATTAATCGTATTTGCGAGTCAAATTCTAAAAGAAGATCGGTACAGAACCTCAAGAATTTTTGGGGAGGCTATACCTTTTCCTATTAAATTAGGATAACAATCGAAGCAGCTTGCCGAACTATTAATTACTTTGCCTTAAGTATATTATAGCAATATACTGGAAACGAACTGCTTTGAAGTGTCGGTTTTAAAACTAACAAACGGTTGGAGAATGCGCGAAATGTTGAGATTAAAAACTATTAATGCCAAAATCTTCTTCCGGTATTCGTTACTTATTGCTTGTATTATTGCTATTTTATTAGTTGCTTTCAGTGTATATATGACGCGTATTCTAAGAATGGAATCCAAGCAATCCATGAATCAGATTTCTGCCAATATCCTCGACACTCTTGATTTGGAAATCAATAGCCTCTATTCCACGGCACTAAAGGTCGTTTCTTCAAGCCCGGTAAAAGATGCTTTTTTTCAAAATACGAACGAACCGGCTGAGCTAAACAAAGATCTCAATAATCTGGCCAATATCGTGCTGACGATCAATGGCCCGAAGCCCAATTTCTATAAGCTTAACCTTTATCGCAACGACGGTTATACATTTGCATATGGCAATCAGTATTTTGCGGAATTCGGCGACCTGAAGCAGTTACTATCGGAAGATTGGGTTAAGGCAACCTTGCAGCAAGAGGGCAAGAAATACATTTCGCCACCACATATAGATGCGAGAGATCCCCAAGCTACACCGATCATCTCGATTAGTATGTCTTTCGCGGAAGTATATGGGATGAAAAGCAACAACATCGTTGAAATTGAACAAAAGTATAGCGTGTTCGAGAATATCATCCAAAAAGCGGTAATCTCCCCGTTAAAGGATGCACGGCCGACCAAGTCGGTGTATGTATTGGACCGGCAAGGAAAAGTGGTCTTCCCGTATGGGGGCGACGATCAAACGACGAGAATGATTGAAGGCTTCCGAGACCTTGTTGTACAAGCACCAGGCAAAATGGGAGAAATTAACCTTGTTAATCCTCAGGACCACCAAAAAAGCATCGGGGTGTACGCGCAATCGGAGTTCTCGGGATGGCTGGTTCTGCTGCTTGAACCGGAGGCTTCCTTAACCAAGCCTGTTAGAACCTTTAATGAGCAAATCATCCTATTGGGATTCATCTCTTTGATGATCACGTTAATTATGACTTATTTCGTATCCAGAAGCCTATCGAGACCTATTAAGCATATTAACAAGTCACTGAAAAATCTGGAGCTAGATTCGCTGAATCTGAAGAAGGCGGTCGCCTTAAACAGCCAGTTCGATGAGCTGGAAGAATTGAATCAAACCTTTATTGAAATGCGAGACAGGTTAAAAGAATCGCTGGAAGAAGCAGTCTCGGCGAGGTCGCATGAAATTCAATCGAGGTTTCTTGCGCTGCAATCCCAGATGAATCCCCATTTCCTCTATAATTCTCTTTCGGTTATCACCATCATGTGCGAGGAGAACAGAAATGAGGATGCCATTCGTTTCTGCAAGGGACTATCGAATATCCTCCGATATACTTCGTCGACCAGCTTTAAGTCTGTGAGCTTAAGAGAAGAGATTAAGCATACGACAGACTATATTTCGCTCATGCAGGAGAGATACGGGAGTATGCTTGAATTCCATCTAAATATTCCGGAAGTCATGATGGATTTGCGGATTCCCAAGCTCATCATTCAGCCTCTAGTTGAGAATTGCATTAAACATGGAATCCACGTTGAGCCTCCGTGGATCATCCGGATCACGGGAAAGCTGCTTTCGGAGAACTGGATGATTACGGTCTCGGATAACGGTAGCGGGATGGAGCCGGAGGTTATTCAGGGGTTAAACAAGAGGTTTAGGGAAACCGATAGCCTTAAAGAAATGCCGGAAATTAATTTGAATGGAATGGGGCTCGTCAACATCTACACACGGCTCAAAATTTTCAACGAGGATAAGCTGATCTTCGATCTGAAGAACAATAAAGCCGGAGGGACTTCTGTGACTGTCGGAGGTCTCCGGAAATATACGGAGGAATAGCATGAAGCTAGTAAAGAGCTTGAAAATTATCGTCATCGAAGACGAGCCCGTTATTCTGGAAAATATCATTAAAAAAATAAAAGGAAGCCAAGCCGAATTCACGGTCGTGGCTAAAGCTTATAACGGGAAAAATGGGCTAGCCCTAATTAAGGCGCATAAGCCTGACGCCATTATAACGGATATTAAAATGCCGATTATGGACGGGATAGAGCTGATAAGCCAGGTAAGGCTGCTCTTCCCGGAAATGCCTGTTATTGTATTAAGCGGATATGACGAATTCGAATATGCGCGTCAGGCTATGAGATTCGGAGTTATGGATTACTTGCTTAAGCCCTTGGATACTGCAATGCTGCTGGATGCTCTTAATCGGGTTCGCAACGTGGTTTACCCAAAGAACGATCTGATTGAAAGAAATATCATTTCTTCGGAATTGTTAGGTCAGAATCAAGTTAGAGAATTGGCGACTTTGACCAACGATGCCCGTTATCAAATCGTTCTGATTTGCTTGGGCAACCTATGCAATCATGTGACATCGATCAACCGCGCCTATTTTTTTGCCGATTTGTGGGGGCAGATAGACTGGGAGCAGACGATAGAGCAACTCCCGTCTAAATCGCAAAGCTGGTGGCTGATCGACGAGAAGCTGTCTAACCAGAAATTCCTAATCTTGTCCGCGGCCGAGAATAATGAAATAAGCGATATTCAGAGCACGGCAGAATGGCTTCAAGCTTCGCTTCTTGCAGCAGTTGCACCCTATGCTGTTAACATTAGCGTTCACGCTGAAATCACTCCCAATCATGAATTGTGGAAGGTGGCCCAGGAGCTTAGAAGCCGGCTGGAAAGGAATATGCTGCTTGGGAAATCCAGCATCCATTTTAGCTCTAGCGAGATCAAGAGCAAGAGGGAAGATTCATCTGGAGGGGTTTCACCAAGCGCCTATAACAGAATCAGTTCTTTGCTGGAAACAGACAACACAGAACTGTTGAGGCCTGCCCTATTCAAATTATTTGAATCATGGGAAACGGCAGGATATTCTCAGCGGCAGATTGAGAAGACTTTCGGGGATCTTATTGATCTATTTAGGAGAAGCAAAATTCTGATCGGAAAAGACGAATGGGATGATATTGAAGCTCAAATCCTGGATTCGATTTCTTTATCCGTTGACTATGCGACGTTATGTACTAAGGTGTGGAGCCTCTTGGAGCGTACTTTAATCCCCAAGAACATAATCGAGGAGACGGCTGAGCTTTCCGACAAAATCGAGCAATACCTTCAGGATCATTATGCGGAGGACATCAGCTTCGAGGAGCTTGCCCACAAATTTAATTTCACTTCGGCCTACCTTACGAAAATATTCAAAAAGCATAAAAATGAAACGCCTCTGAAATATTTGACCAGCCTGCGGATGGAGGAAGCCAAACGGCTCATCGTCGAGCATAAAGAGCTTGATCTGAGAATAATCGCGGAAATGATCGGTTATTTCGATCCGCATTATTTCAGCAAGGTATTTAAGAGCAATGTCGGGAAGACGCCTACCGAGTATCGGACGGACCCCATATAACCAGTGAGGAAGCGGTTAAAAATTTACACACGCCGCTTTTTTTTTCTACATTTACCCTCCTATCACGCGTTTGTATACTAATGTTGCAAGCGCTTTATTTGTTGGAACTCATCCGGAGGAGTTATAACAAAGCTTGCGGCAACAGGGTTTGAAAATCAGAGGGAGGGTTTTGCGTGCGTAACAAGAAAGGTCTGTCTATTCTAAGTACAGCTATTGCTCTAACGATATTTACGGGATTATTGGCAGGGTGCGGCAGCAACAATAACAAAGGTGCGGCTGAATCGAGTCAGTCGGCATCCACAGCATCCGCATCAGCGTCTCCAACTGAATCAGCGTCTCCATCCGCAACCGAGATTCCCAAGCAGGATGTGACGATTTCTTTGACCGCGGCAAGCGGAGATACTTGGATTCGTCCGATAGATCAAGAAATTATCGCCGATTTCACCAAAGAAACCGGCATTAAGGTAGATGTACAAATCGCGCCGGCTGACCAATATGCAGGCGTGCTCAAGGCAAAGCTTGCCGCAGGCGAGGGAGCGGACATTTCCTTGATCTGGCCTGAAGCGAACGCGGCGCAGTTCTTGCCCGACACCAATTTTCTCGATTTATCCAACGAGCCTTGGGTTTCCACTCTGACGGATGCTGCGAAAAGAAACGGAACCTTTAATGGTAAATTCATAGGTTGGAATCCGGAAGGCGAAAATGCCGGCTGGGGCATTATGTACAACAAAGATATATTCAGCAGCCTGGGACTAGAAGTGCCGAAGACATTTGATGATCTGGTTGCCGTATCCGAGAAGATCAAAGCCAGCGGCGTAACACCCATCTATGAACCGTTGAAGGACAGCTGGCACTCTGGCATTTGGTTCGCTTTAATGGGGCCGATCGGAGAGAAGAACAATGCGGGCTTAATGGACAAGCTGAACCAGAACACGGCCAGCTATGCGGATGTGCCGGAATTCGAAACCTTTTTGACGCAGTATAAGACCCTTTACGATAACGGCTATTTCGGAAAAGACGCGTTCTCCAATACATGGGACAAAGGGATTCCGACGATGCAATCCGGCAAGTATGCCATGTTTATGGTTCCATCCAATATGGATGTGCAGTCTAAAGCGCAGTACCCTGAATTCGATTTCGCCAAATTCGGAGAGTTCCCTACCCCTCTGGCGGATAATAGGTCGCTTGCCGTTTACGATGGAACAATTATTCGGGTCATTAATAAGAATAGCAAACACATTGATGCAGCCAAGCAATATTTAAGCTACATCAGCAGACCTGACGTACTGGACAAATATTATGCCGCTTCCGGATTAAATCCGGCCTTCAAAGCTCTTCCTGCGATTCAGGCCGATCTTGAAAAATCCTTGCGTGCCAACTCAGATGGAACGGTGAATACGACAATGGAAACCGGTATTCAATTCTGGGACAGTACGGCTGTAGGCAATTACGTGCAAGAGCTTCTAGCAGGTAAAAAAACGCCTAAGCAAGTGCTTGAAGCGATCGATAACGACCGCAAAAAAATCTTTACCGCTCAAGCTCAATAAGGTCGCAATTCAATAAATAGAATAATGCGCATTGCAGATGCATGGATGTTGATGGGTTTGCAGTGCGCATTTATTATTTCAAAGGATGATAACCATGCGCGTAAGTAAACTCACGAAGAGAATGTTTCCCCAGTATCTATTGCTGCCCGCATTGCTCTTATATTTCGTACTGTTCTTGATTCCCAATCTAGCCAGCTTCTATTACGCCTTTACCAACTGGAATGCGGTCGGCAGCGTCGTCAAGTTTATTGGCTTCGATAATTTTCGCGAGATATTCAGCAGTGCCTCAGGGAATGGCGGCGTTTTCAGGAACACAGCCGTGTTCGCCATCTATACGACGGTTCTGAAAATTATAATTGGCTTGCTCCTCGCCTTACTGCTGAATGAAGGCATCCGCACCAAAAATATATTAAGAGCGATATTCTTTATGCCGATTACGATTTCCGTTGTGTTGACAGGGATCATGTTCTCGGAAATATATAGCCCGGATGGAATCTTGAATGGCCTATTAAAGCTAGTCGGTTTAAGCTCTTGGACGCATGCTTGGATTGCGGAGCCGCAGATAGCCATTTGGTCTGTCGCTACCGTTGAGGTTTGGAGAGCGTCGGGGTTTGCGATGGCGATCTTTCTGGCTGCGCTGCAGATGGTGCCCAAGGAAATATACGAGGCAACTGAAATCGATGGGGCAGGCTCATTCCAGAAGCTGTTTTATGTTACGCTGCCTTACTTGTACCAAGCGATCGTTCTTAATACGTTATTCGGCATGATCAGCGGACTTAAGGTGTTTGATCTGATTTATGTGATATCTAACGGCGGACCCGTACGGTCGACGGAAGTGCTCAATGTCACGGTTCTGAATGAATTTTCAAAAGGAGCGTACGGCTACTCAACCGCTATGGGCTTGATCCTGTTCCTGTTCGTTACGCTTGCTTATTTCGGAGTTAATTATGTATTTAAGAAATTCGAGGTGGATGTATCATGAGCGGCAGCAGAACCAAATCCCGCCTCGTCGTTGAAATCGCGCTTTGGTGTTCTACCTTGCTGATCCTCATTCCATTGTACTTTGTGATCGTAAATTCATTGAAGTCGGCGACAGAAGTGCAGATGATGACGGCCAAGCTACCCGCTGTATTTCATTTTAACAACTACGTGGAGGTGCTGAAGAAAGCCAATGTTCCCAGAGCTTTCATGAATAGCGCCATCTTCAGCATTTCATCAATTGTCGTCTGTGCCGTATTGTCATCCATGGCCTCTTATATTCTGGTGAGAAGGAACACCCGGATAAACGGGATGATCTTTAATTTATTTCTAGTCGGCATGATTGCGCCGATGAATATGGTAACGACATTCAAGCTCATGAAGACGCTGCATCTGATTAACTCTTATTACGGAATTATCCTGCTATATGCGGCAAGCTTCATACCGTTCACGATCTTTTTGTACAACAGCTTTATCCGAAATTTGCCTACGGATTTGGATGAAGCAGGCGTCATAGACGGAGCAGGCCCGCTGCGCAGGTATATCTCCATCCTGTTTCCGTTATTAAAGCCTGTTACTGCGACAGCAATGGTAATCAACTTTGTCGGCTGCTGGAATGATTTCGTATTTCCTTTGTACTTCGTTACGGAGTCTAGCAAATGGGGAGTTATTCTGTTGTTGTATCAGTTTATCGGCGCCTATTATTCCAGACATGATTTGTTGTTTGCCGGGGCGACGATGATTGCGCTTCCTACTCTAATCGTGTATTTGCTGGGACAGAAATATATTATTTCCGGAATGACGGCCGGTGCCATTAAAGGGTGAAGCAGGAGAAGCTTACTATTCGATAGGGAGCGTGTGATTATGCCAACGACCATGGATAGTCAGAAAAAGGAACTTTCAGTATGGAGCCTGATCTTATTTATCGCAGCCGTTATCTTGATGTCTGTACTGCTGTTAGGTAAACCCGCAAGCGCAGCGGTAGCCGGCCTTAGCTTTGACGGTCCCGAGTACATCAACAGAGTAACCAATCAGAATGATACGACTAATCCGTATATCGATGCTACATTAGGGACATGGAAGAAGGATGCGAATAACTTGTATGTCCTGAATGGGAAATGGGATGCCTTTAAGCTGTACTACGGGCCGTTAAGCAACCCTTTCCAGAATTTCGTCGGCAACGTGAATATCGACCACACCGGATGGGACGGATTGACATGGATTTCCGGCGTCTATAAATATGCGGACGGCACATTGCTGGGGCTTGTCCACAGGGAAAGATACTGGTCGAATTCGGCGAATGACTGCTTCTATCTGGGCTTGGCTAAATCAACGGACAATGGCTTGAATTGGCGATACTTGGGCGATGTGTTGAGTCCGAATGTCAATTATAAGGAGCCTGTTTCCAACGGAGTCAATTCAGCCGCCGGTAATGTTGCCGGTGTTCCCTATCTGGTAATCGGCAGCGATCTGTATATTTATTACAACGAGCAGACGGGTACCGAGAAACGAATGAGCGTTGCCAAAGCCTCTTTAGCCGCAATTAAAACAGCTATCGACAGCAATACAACGACACCGTTCTATAAGTATAATGCGGGTACATGGACGGAAGCGGGCATGGGAGGGACGGGCTCCAATATTATACCTGGGGGGACTATTTCCAACACGGGGTTGGACTATTTCGCAGGTCATAATCTGCGGGATTTTCATTCGGATGCCGCCTATGTTCCCGGCTTGGGCAAATACCTGATTACGGTAAATGACGAGGGCGGAAGCCGGCTGCTGATGTATTCCTCTACGGATGGGATTAACTGGGGCGAGGAAACGGTCATTGACGCCGCGCAGAGCGGAACGAACTTCCGTCCGGCTTATTCGACTTTTATGAGTCTTTCCACGGGTACGTCCGATGACAATTCGACCGTAGGTAATGATTTCTATATCTTCTATCCGAGAGATTTCTATCCGACCGGCGGGGGACAACGCTATTTCAGAATTCGCTTTTCCGTAGGGAACGGCAGTGACGCTATCACCGTGAATGATGATCATTCTTCCATGAGCTATGATAGCAATTGGTTTTACAGTAATGACAGGGACCTTGGCGATTATAATAACGATGGCCATTTCTCCAATGTGATCGGAGCCGTTGCGCAATATACGTTCACAGGTACGGGAATTGATTACCTGAGCGAGAAGAATTGGGATATGGGCAATGTCGATGTTTATATAGACAATGTGTTTAAGCAAAACGTAAACCTGAACAATGCTTCGAGATTGCTGAAGCAAGTCGTATACAGTATTAGCGGGTTATCCAACGGAAGCCACACGATCAAGATTGTCAATAAAACCAATTCCTATGGGAATATCGATTCCTTCAAGGTTTATAAAGGTCTGCAGAAGCTGAACAACGATGCGAGCGGCATAACCTACGGCGGCAGCTGGCTTACCAGCTCCGGTAGAGGTCTTGGGGACTATAGCGACGATGTGAAATATACGACAACCAACTCAGACTATTTCGAATATACGTTTACGGGAAAAGGCGTAGACGTAATCTCGGAGAAAGAAGCCGCTCAAGGGAATATCGATATTTACGTGGACGGCGTGTTTAAGGAAACGATAAGTACCTACAACGTCAGCAGATTGGCGCAACAGGTCGTATACAGCATCTCTTGGCCGACTAGCGGAACCCACACGATCAAAGGCGTGAAAACCTCGGGCACGTATATGCTTCTGGACGCGCTTAAGGTATTTAATTGAGCCTCCTAAGTCAAACAGAAGGATGGTAGATATAGCATGAAGAATTGGAAGCTTTGGTATTCCAGCCCTGCAGTGAATTGGCAACAAGGACTGCCTCTGGGGAATGGAAGATTGGGGGCTGTGGTATATGGTGGAATTGCAAATGAAACCTGGCGTATGACGGAATTGACTTATTGGTCGGGACAAGCGGAAAGAACCCCCAGTGCTTCCAAAGGCAGGGCCGATCTGGATCGGATAAGGCAGCCCTTTTTTGCGGGGAACTATAAGCAGGGAGAAGAGCTGGCCAGCCAGCTCTTCCAACCGGAAAAAGGCAACTTCGGAACTAACCTGCATATATGCGATATTTTGCTGCAATTTGAGCATCAGGGTGAGGACTTCGTACGTGAACTCGATCTGGACCATGCTCTTGTACGCAAAACGTATAATGTAAACGGAATGGCAGTCTCACGGGAGGTGCTGGCGACTCATGTGGATTCGGTTGTAGCGTCGCGCTTATGGAGCGAGCATAAGGGCGGAATATCATTCTCGCTTGGAATCTCGGGAAGTACGCCGAGCTTTGCCAGCTCGCTTACGAATATGGGGACGATTGCTTTTGAAGGGAAAGCAACCGAAACCATTCACAGCGACGGGGAGTGCGGGGTGTTTTGTAAAGGCGTGGTCAAGGTATTCGCAAGCGGCGGAGCCATAAACTACGAATCCAATAAAATTGTAGTGGAGAATGCGGATGAAGCCTTTATTTACTTTGCCGTTAACACCGATTATGAGCAAGACAACGAGCAATGGGACAAGGAAGCAGAGCGGCAAATAGATCAAGCTGCAGCTAAAGGCTTTTCCAAACTTAAAGAAGCTCATATTGCGGATTACCGCCGCTTGTTCGGGCGAGTGGATATCGATTTGGGACATTCGAGTCGTGCCGAACTTCCAATAGATGAAAGAAAACGGCTTTTCTTGATCGAGCCGGACGCCGATCCTCAATTGTTTGCGTTGTTTTTTCAGTATGGCCGCTATTTAATGATTGCTGGCTCAAGGGCAGATTCACCTCTGCCCATGCACCTGCAAGGTATTTGGAATGATGGGGAAGCCAACCTCATGGAATGGAGCTGCGACTACCATCTGGATATCAATACGGAGATGAATTATTATCCTGCGGAAGTAAGCAATTTGTCGGAAAGTCAGCTGCCATTGATTGATTTTATCGATCGTTTGTCCATCGCCGGCCAATCAACGGCACAAGACTTTTATGGCTGCAAGGGCTGGGTAGCCCATGTATTCACCAATGCCTGGTTGTTCACGGCCCCAGGCTGGCAATATACATGGGGGCTGCATGTTACGGGCGGCTTATGGCTTGCAACTCAGCTTCGCGAACATTATGAATTCGGCAGGGATCGGAATTTTCTCGAAGACAAAGCTTATCCAATTCTAAAGGGAGCGGCGGCATTCTTCCTGGATTATATGATTCAACATCCTAAATACGGCTGGCTGGTGACGGGTCCATCAAATTCGCCGGAAAATAGCTTTTACGCGGATGGTTATAAGGAGAGTGCCCATCACTTATCAATGGGGGCGACGCTTGACCAGGTATTGGTGCGTGACCTCTTTTCTTTTTGTTTGAAATCAGCCGGACTGCTTCAGGTGGATTTCGAACTGCAGGATAAGCTGAAGCATGCTTTGACTTTATTACCCCCTCTGCGGATAGGGACAAACGGTCAGTTGCAGGAATGGCTTGAAGATTATGAGGAGGCCGTGCCCGATCATCGTCATCTCTCGCATCTCTATAGCTTATATCCCAGCAACCAAATCACGCCGGCGGGAAGTGCGGAATTAAGCGCGGCGGCAAGGAGAACCTTGGAAAACCGCAGGAGCCGCGAAGATCTGGAGGATGTGGAATTTACGGCAGCCGCTTTTTCAGTCAACTTCGCCAGATTGCATGACGGAGAAAGAGCTTACGGGCATTTATCCCATTTGATCGGACAACTGAGCTTTGACAATTTATTAACCTATTCTAAGCCGGGAATAGCTGGAGCAGAAAATAATATTTTTGTCGTGGACGGTAATTTCGGCGGTATGGCGGCTATGGCGGAAATGCTGCTTCAGAGTCATGCCGGAGAAATTCATCTGCTTCCGGCGCTTCCCAAAAAATGGCCTACGGGGAAGGTTTCAGGTTTGCGCGCTAAAGGAAATTTGGAAGTGGATATCAGCTGGGAGAATGGCATTCTGGTTGAAGCCAGAATCCAAACCTTTTCTAAGGACCAAACCTTGCTGCGTTATGCGAATCAAGCTTTGCTATTTGAGGGGGAGCCTAACTGCCTATATGTTTTTGATAATCAATTAAGTAGGACTGAGCTTCGGAGGGGAATTTACAAGTAATAATATGAATTATGCAGAGCAATACTCTACGGCTGTTCGATTTCCGTCGGTAAAGTAGCGCCAAGAAAAAGGATATCTCTTAGGTCAACATTGACCTAAGAGATATCCTTTTTCGACCTTAAGAGAGCGTTAAGCGATTGGAGGCTTGTTGCTTAGGAGCTAACGATGAAATCGTAAATGCCTTTGAATACGCTCGGACGAAATACGGTTCTTCACATAACATTTGAGCCGATGGGTAAAACTAGCAACAATGGAAATTGTGTTGTCGTCGTGTTTCGAAAGGGGGATATGATTTGCGAAATTGGTTACATAAATATAAATCCTATAAGCAAAGAACCTCCGTCCCGATACCGGATCGGATTTTGGATCATTACAGAGATGAACTAATCGATATCCGTTTGCCCGTTACGATATCCCATCTACGAACCATACTTGGAGAAAACGACGACTTTGAAGTTCGCGAATTCAGGGTTTTCGGCCGTTACGACGCAGCCGTCGTATTTCTTTCCACTATGGCGGATCTCGAACGGATAAACGAACAGATTTTGAAGCCGCTTATGTTTTCCGATAATAATGCGCGCGATCAGGGTACGGAAGACTATTTGAAACTCAACGATGTCATGAACAATTATTTAAACGTAGCGCTCGCCGTAAAAACGAACGAGTTAGGATTGATTCTCGAAGGCATCATGATAGGCAAAGTCGTCCTTGTCATCGACGGTAACGAAGAAGCGCTGGTCGTCGGATGTCGCAAAGTGGAGAAGCGAGCCATCGAACAGCCGCAGACCGAGCAAGTGCTGCGGGGGCCGCGAGAAGGCTTCATCGAGTTGTTGGATACGAACTTGAATTTATTGCGGGGTCGCCTGCGAACGACGGACATGAGAGTAAAGATCAGTCCGATAGGCGCGAGGACGAAGTCCAAAGTCGCCGTTTGTTATTTGGAGGGAGTCGCGAACCCGAAGCTCGTCCAGGAAACCTTGAGGCGGATTTCAAAGATCGATACGGATGGGATTCTGGATTCGGGTTATATCGAGCAATTTATCGAAGATCACCCGCTCTCCCCGTTCCCGCAAGTTCAGAATACGGAGCGTCCCGATAAAACGGCGGCTGCATTGCTGGAGGGCCGAGTCGCGATCCTAGTTGACGGTTCGCCTTTCGCGCTAATCGTTCCGGCTCTGTTCAGCCAATTTTACCAAACAGTGGACGATTACACGGAGCGGTTTCTCATGGGATCGTTCGTTCGGCTCATTCGTCTGATGGCGCTTATCTTCTCGCTCATTTTTCCTTCCCTATATGTATCCGTGATCTCTTACAATCCGGAGCTTCTGCCGACCGACTTCGCCGTGGCGGTCGCCGGGGGACGAGCGGGAGTGCCGTTCCCCGCCGTACTGGAGGTGCTGATCATCGAGATCTCGATGGAAGTACTTCGCGAAGCAACGATTCGCCTTCCGCAATTGATCGGCGGAGCCTTGTCCGTCGTCGGCGTTCTTGTCGTCGGTCAGGCGGCGGTATCCGCAGGCTTCGCTAGTCCGATTACGATCGTCATCATCGCGGTTACGACAATCGGCTCGTTCGCCACTCCTGCCTATAATGGAGCTATTTCCTTACGCATGCTCAGGTTTCCGCTAATCATTCTAGCGGGAATATTAGGTCTGTACGGGGTGATGGTCGGCCTAATTTTAATCGCGAATCATTTACTGTTCCTCGAATCCTTCGGCGCTCCGTACTTGTATCCCATCGTGCCTGGCAATTGGGAGGCGATGAAGGATACGTTGATACGCGGACCGTTATGGTGGTTGAACAAGCGCCCAAGCTATCTCCAATCGTATGATGGAAATCGTCTTCCGAGCGATGACGCCAAGCCGGATAGCGCGAGACCGTTGCAATTCTCGGATAAGGAGGAAACGAACCGTGATTAGAGCTTATCCCGTTACCGCAATCAGAGCGACTGCCGTCGTCATCAGCACGATCATAGGAGTAGGCGTATTGTCCTTTCCGAAAATAGCCGCCGAGGCGGCGGATAGCGGGGCGCCGTTAGTAACGCTGGCGGCAGTCGGTATCGCATTTGCCGGGTTGGTGATCCTTGCGGTTCTCGTAAGAAGATATCCGAAAGAGAACATTATGCAATTCGGGGGACGACTAATCGGCAAGCGAGTCGCGCGGTGCTTTAATCTTTTATTGATCCTCTTCTTCGCGACAAGCACCGGACTGTCCCTGAGGGAGTTCGGAGAGGTGGTCATCGAGGTGCTGCTGCCCGAAACGCCGATCAAATTTACGATTATGGTCCTATTGCTGATAACGGTTATCTCCTGCCGGTGCACCGTCATTAAATTCAGCTACGTGCATTCCTTTTATCTTCCTTCCATTGTAGCGATATCCTTCGTTATGTTTTTCGCGTCTCTTAAAAATTACGATACCGTTAACTTGATGCCGATTATCGGCAATCATCCCGATGGGTTCTGGAAAGGCGCGATGAGCATAGCCGCCTTGTTTCAGTCCGCTTTCGTATTGTGCTTGCTTATTCCTTACATGAGGAATCCGAACAAAATCGTCGCGTCCACGATCTGGGGCGTAGGAATATCAGGTATAATTTTCCTGCTGATCGTCGTCTCCTCGATCTCGACTTTCGGCGCGGAAGAGACGAAACATCTGAAGTTTCCTACGTTGGAAGCCGCTAGATCCGCCACCATTCCGGACGGAGCCTTAGAGAGATTGGACGGGATTTTCATCATCGTTTGGGTTATTTCCGTGTTCACGACGCTTTTTTCCACCTACTATTTCTCGGTAGCGGCGTCCAAAGAGACGTTCGGCTTGAGGGATCATCGATTGATCTCTTCCTTTTTGCTCCCCTACGTCTTTATCGTTTCGTTATTGCCTCGGGACGTGTTTATATTGACGTCGACGGGAGTCCCCATATACCGTTTCGGATTACTATTAACGATTGGTTACCCGGCGTTGTTACTCTTGATCAGCACCTTCCGGGGTCATAGGAGAATAACCGATGCTTCGAACGCTTAAGGGATTTCTGGTTTTTGTCGTTCTTGTTCCGACAATGGTTTCTGTGTTAACGGGTTGTTGGGACAAGCTGGAGATCGAAGACCGCGCGCTTATTCTAGCCATGGCGGTCGACAAGGCTTCGCCCGAGGAACAAGTAGATGAACATGTAACGCACGTGAAACCCATTAAATCTCTCCAGGGGAAAATGATCCGATTGACGGTGCAAATCGCGGTTCCCGGCCGAGTTCCTCTTGGCCCCGGAGAATCCTCCGGAGCCGGAGAAGGTGCGAGTAATTTGCCCGTGTGGGTCGTTAAGGTATTCGGCTATACGATCGACGATGCGCTGAATACGCTGCAACAACAAATCGCCGATCCGCGCACGCTGATCCATCTTCGCGTCATCGTGGTCAGCGAGGAGGTCGCTAAGAGCGGATTGGGTGACGTAAACGATTATTTCCGTCGAAATCCGCAAGTGCGGCGGTCGACATGGCTACTCATATCCGATAGGGAAGCCGCGCCGTTCATGGACGTTGCACCGCCGTTAGAACGCGTTCCCGCTTTATATTTGTTGGCGATGTTACAGAAAGCGAACGACATGGGCAAGTTTCCGGCCGATTTCGTCGGCGAATTCTGGAGCTCGGAATCGAAGCTTGGACAGGAGGGCTACTTGCCCTTCGTATCGATCCGTCAGAAGGAAAACATACTCTTGAAAGGTTTGGCTTATTTCAAGGACAGTAAAATGGTCGGCCATACGAACGCGTTGGAGATCGGAGTATTCATGGGAATCATGGGATACAATCCCGGAGGTTACTCTCCGTTGGTCGAAGTGCCGGATATCGGGGTCGTCATTTTGAACGTATTGAGACGTGACACGAAGAGGCAAATCAAAATGATCGACGGGGAACCTCATGTATTCCTGAATATTAAAATGGAAACGTCGATCGATGAAGTCTTGAGCGAGGCGACGATCGACAGCGAGAGCAAGCTGAAAAAGGTAGAGGAGGAATTTAGGCATACCTCCTACGATGCCTTCGAAAATTTGATACGCAGGACGCAAAAGGTTAATTCCGATATTTTCGGATTCGGGGAATTGATCCGGGCGCACGAACGCTCCTATTGGAACGAACACGTCAAAAGCGAAAGCGATTGGGAACGTTTGTACGGAGAACTTCCGATTACGACGACAGTTAAAGTGGTGGTCAGAAGAATAGGATTAACCGAGTAAGAGGATACGGAAGAGGGGCGAGGAGTTCCCGTGCACAATGTACAGTTCGAAATTTATTCCGTTGTCGCGTTCCTCCTGTCGGGATTGATTCTCCTTCTCGTAGATAGGAATATCTACGTCTCCGATGCGATGAAGAAGGAGGCGGCAATCGCGAGAGTATTGGGATGGGTGAATATCGCCATCGCGATTCTGATCGCAGCGGTTTACTTCTTCCTATACTTCTTCACCCGGTATTAGAACTTCGCGATATCTGTCAAAATAAAGATAAGTGGACAACAAAACCGCTAAGCATTCATGCTCGCGGTTTTGTTGTCCATTTATCAATTCGCTATTATGCTGAATTATTAGTTTTTATTTCTGTACTTATACATCGTAAGAGGAGCGAATACGACAATAATTCCCAACGAGACGATTAGAACGGTGTAAATCTCTTGATTCGTCACCGTGCCATGAACCCATCCCCTTACGGCATCGACGACTAGCGTGATGGGATTGACATCGACGATGCTCTGCAGCCACTCCGGCATAGTCGACGTGTCAACCAATACGCTGCTTAAGAAGGTAAGCGGGAATAAGATCAGCATGCTAATGCCCATTAAAGCTTTTTCCGTGCGTACGACGAGGCTTAAGAAGGTCCAAATCCAAGATAGACTGAACGCGAATATTAATAAGAGGAGTACGCCAAGTGCTAAGCCGCCGAATCCGTTCCCGGGTCTAAAGCCTAAAATATAACCAAGAGTAATCATGATAGTCGAGGCGAGCAAGTAACGTACGGCGTCTACGAGCAGGGCGCCGACTAATGCGGCCGGACGCCAGAAAGGCAACGTTCGCAGACGGTCGAAGATTCCCTTCTGAATGTCCTTGTTTAGATCCATTCCCGTATACATGGTAATCATCGTAACCGACATGACCAGAATCCCGGGTAGAACGAAGTCCAAATATTCGCCGGTAGATCCTGCAATTGCCCCGCCGAATAGGTAAGTAAACATCAACAAGAAGATTACCGGGAATGCGGTTACGTCGAATAATTGCTCCGGAACGTACTTGATTTTCAATAAGGCACGCCAACCGAGCGTTAACGAAGCGCTAAGGGGTCCGGGTCTTCGGGGACGTTGCGTCAGAATGAGTACTTTATGCAAATCGGGATAATCATCCTGCTTGGTCGACATTGGATACCTCCTCGTTCGATTCGGATTGACCGGTCGTCTTACCGGTCAGAGTTAAGAACACTTCATCCAAGCTTGGCTGCCCCATCGAGAAGTCGGATATTTGCAAGTTCTCCGTTACTAGCCGGCTGATGGCGGTAGCGGCGTCGATGTGATTGGCGATATGGACGACAAGTCTTAGCAATCTCTCATCGATTTCAACTTGATCGTCCGTCATTTCTTGAAGGATCCGGCGCGCTTTTGCAAGATCCTCCACCGTATTCATGTGAACCGTTAGTCTTCCCGCGCCTACCGATGCTTTCAATTCCTTACTTGTCCCTTCGGCAATCAATTTGCCGTGGTCGATGACGCCGATTCGATCCGCTAATTGGTCGGCTTCCTCGAGGTACTGAGTCGTTAAGAATACCGTCGTTCCGTTGCGTACGAGCGCCCGTATGATATCCCACACCTGATTACGGCTTCTGGGATCGAGGCCGGTTGTCGGCTCGTCGAGAAAAAGCAGGTCAGGCGAGGTCACGATGCTGGCAGCAATGTCGATGCGTCGCCGCATTCCGCCCGAGTATTTTTTCACTTGGCGTTTCGCCGCATCCTCAAGATCGAATGCCTTCAACAAATCTTTCGCGCGGGATAAGGCTCCTTTGCGAGAGAAGCCGACTAGGCGGGCGATAAGGATCAGGTTCTCTAAACCCGACAAATCCTCGTCGACCGATGCGAATTGGCCGGTTAGACTTATGCATTGCCTAACATGATTGGCATCATTCGTCAGATCGAAGCCCATCACCCTCGCAGAACCCTCGTCCGGACGTAATAAAGTCGCCAGCATTTTGATCGTCGTCGTTTTACCGGCGCCATTCGGTCCTAGAAATCCATAAATCGAACCTCTTGGAACCTTCAGAGAGATTCCGTCGACGACGCGAAGATCTCCGAATTTCTTGACCAGATTTACAGCTTCAATCGCAAAATCATCGGAAACGTTGGATTTACTCATTTGTACTCCTTTCAAACTCAAGATAAGAAATCATTATATTTTAATTTACCATTTAAACCATGAGGAGATTTCTTTTGGATTGCGATTGTTAGAAGATAGTTTGGATGTTTACATGTTCACATGGTAAATCAGGAGAGTAAATACATTTACAAATAATTATTTTTATGTTATAATATTAATCTTTTTCGTTGATAATTCAATTACGGGAATGATATAAAGGTAATATGCGTTGCGATAACTTTAATCGCCGAGTCGGTTAAGGAGGATTCGATATGGAAAGTCTTCCTTGCAAAGGATGCAGGGGGTTATGTTGCGGACCTGTTCCGGTCACCGGGCAGGAGCTGAAGGGTATAAAGAAGAAATTGAAATCGATGTCACCTAAAAGCCGTTCGGAATTGGAGAACCAGGAGCGACATTTCGGCACTTGCATTTTCTACGATTCGATAAACGATAAGTGCGGCATTCATTCGGCGAGACCGTCCGTATGCCAAGCATTTGGATTGCATAATAATTTGGTTTGTTTTCGCAAACCGGAAGCAGCCGCCAAGGGGAACTGGTACGCGAAGGAAACCCATGTCGGAATATTGAGCAACGACTATACTTGGAAGGATTTCAAATAACGCGCAAGCCCCCAACGCATATGCGGTGGGGGCTTTACTGATATTCATGGAGCGAGCAGCGACGGTTTATTCGATTAGCCCTGCATCCTTAAGCCACTGTTCGGCAACGTCTCGTGGTTGCAGTCCTTCGAGATCCACCTTCCCGTTTAAAGCAGACATCTGGCTATCGTCGATTTTCCCGGCCAACAGATTAAGCACTTCTTCTAATTCCGGATGGGCCTTCAGCGTGTCCATACGAATGATGGGAACGGCGAAGTAGGGTGGGAAAAACTGCTTGTCGTCTTTGAGAACCTTTAGATCAAACGCTTTGATGCGACCATCCGTGGAATAAGCGTCGTTCACGTCCGTCGTTCCATCCTTTACAGCGGTATAAGTCAGTCCGGGATCCAGTCCCTTCGTTTCCTTAAACTTTATCCCATAAGCCTGTTGCACTCCCTTATATCCATCGGGACGTTCCAAAAACTCATGCGTGGCACCGAGGATATATTTCCGAGATTTCTTCGCCAGATCCGTAAAAGTTTCTATTCCTGCTTGCTCGGCGCGTTCTCTCTTCATTGCAAACGTGTAAGTATTGTTGAACCCTATCGGGTTGAGCCATGTGACATTAAAATTTTGCTCGTAGGCTGCTTTCACCTTTTGATAAGTAATATCCGGATCGCCGCCTAGCGGTTGCTGCTTTAAGACGGATGTCCAGCCCGTTCCGGTATATTCCGGGTAAATATCGAGGTCTCCTTTGATCAAGGCGTTATGGGTAATGTCGGATCCTCCGAGAAAAGGTTTTCGGACGACCCTCAGATCCGTCTTCGATTCGATCAAAGAAGCGATCATATGCGTCAAAATATCCTGTTCGGTAAAGTTTTTTCCTCCGACGACGACCGAATCGGAACCCGAAGGGTTGCTTTGTAAGATAATCGCCGCAATTACGGCGATCACGATGATCGAGCCTAGCCCGATTTCCAGTCTCTTAACGAGCCTTGAAGTTTTTTTGCCGTTCGGCCGAATGCCTTTGGGCGTAACGGCCTTCTCCATTCGTCCCAGAATAAAGTCGAATAGCAACGCTAACAATGCCGAAGGAATGGTGCCGGCTAATATGAGCTCGGTGTTGACTGTCGAGATCCCACGGAAGATAAGATCGCCCAATCCTCCGGCACCGACGAGGGAAGCGAGAGTGGCAACGCCGATCAACATGACCGTTGCCGTGCGAATTCCCGCCATGATCACGCTCAAAGCGAGTGGAAGCTCTACCTTTAACATGACCTGCATACTCGTCATGCCCATGCCGATCCCGGCTTCCTTAATCGGCTTCTCCACGTTCATGATACCGGTATACGTGTTTCTGAGAATGGGGAGCAGGGCATAGACGGTTAGCGCGACGATCGCGGGAAGCTTTCCTATACCGAGAATCGGGATCATAAACCCGAGCAAGGCTAAGCTGGGTATGGTCTGAAATAAGGAAGCTATACCGATTACCGGCGAGGCGAACTTGGGGAATCTGGTCAGCAATAGACCCGTTGGAATCGATATGACGATCGCGATCAGCAATGCGATAAGAGAAAGCTGGATATGCTCTATCGTCGCCCGATAAATATCTTCTTTCCGGCTTATAATCAAATCCCAGAGATTCATGGTTACCTCCCCCGTTATATTTGCTTAAGCAAAGCATCGATTAGGCTGGAGTTGGTTACAAGTCCTGCTAACGATCCGTCAGGATGGACCACGGGCAAGCTATATAAACCGTGCTGTCTCATCAGTTCAACGGCCGCGGCGATCCCGGTTCCGGTTTGGACGATCGGAATATCCAGCTTCATGATGTCCTGTAGGGACAAATCCTCGTTCCGGAACTCTTTCTCCAACGATTCTTTGGTTACGATGCCTTTCAGTACGCGGTTCTTATCGATAACGAGCAAGCTGGTTACCCGGAATTGCTTCATCAGCTTCGCGCCGTGAGCAAGACCGCGCGTCAACGAAACCGTCACCGGATTGTCGACCATGACGTCGTCCACCGTCAGCTGCTCCGATTCGTGCAATCTGTTTCCTCCGATAAAGGTGCGGACGAAATCGTTTTTCGGACGGCGGAGAATGCGATCCGGAGTGTCCATTTGCACGATTTCACCGCTTTGCATAATAACGATGCGGTCGGCGATTTTCAGCGCTTCATCCATATCGTGCGAAACGAAAACGATCGTTTTTTTCACTTCTTCCTGCAAACGAATCAATTCGTCCTGCAATTGTTCGCGACTGATCGGATCCAATGCGCTGAAGGGCTCGTCCATGAGAATAATCGAGGGTTCGGCCGCGAGCGCGCGAATGACTCCGATTCTCTGTTGCTGGCCTCCGCTTAATTCCGCGGGATATCGGTCCCGATATTGATCGGGGTTTAGTCCCACCATTTCCATCAGTTCGTCTATCCTTCGTTCATACGAGCTTCTATGTACGCCTTTTAATTTGGGCACGACGGCTACGTTCTCTTTTATCGTCATGTGGGGGAACAAGCCGATGTGCTGGATCACGTAGCCGATATTCCTGCGCAACTCTACCGGATTGATTCGGGAGATGTCTTTGCCTTCGATCAAGATTTGACCGGAAGTCGGTTCGACCAGTCGATTGATCATCTTCATCGTCGTCGTTTTTCCGCAGCCGCTAGGACCGATTAGGGTGACTAACTCGCCCGCCTTGATTTCCAGGTCGATATCGTTAAGCGCGGACGTTCCGTCGTTGTATCGTTTCGAGACGTTTATGAACTGTATCAAGCTTGCACCTCCCGTTTGTCAATTTCGCATAGGTGCTAGTATTCTGCCCAAACGGCTATTTTCTACGCCGGTTTGGATTACAACTCTGCTTTTAAGTAGAATTTCCGTCTTCCGCAATAGGATTGTTCCTTCATCTGTGAAATGGTTTGTTATTTTGTACGCATGACTTTGATAGTGTTGGAAATCAAGATACGGCTATTCGAGGAAGGATGTAAGCTTACGATGAAGTTGGAAACGGAGGGAGTTATCGAAGGCCATTATTGTACGCTAATCATCAACTATGTTGTACGCATTTCCTGCGGAATATTTCCGGAGCATCTTCATCTCGATGAATAAATGGCAGGAAGCCGGATTTTCCGCGATCATTTATATTGCGGCGCTGGCGGGGATCAACCCGGAGCAATACGAAGCCGCCGAGCACATTCGGCGGGAATAGAGCGGCTACGCCGCTTTAAATCGACGGAGGAGGCACATATGGCGGGAATAGAGTGGCTACGCCGCTTTAAATCGACGGAGGAGGCACATATGGCGGGAATAGAGTGGCTTCGCCGCTTTAAATCGACGGAGGAGGCACATATTGCAGGAATAGTGCGGCTACGCCGCTTTAAATCGACGGCAGAGGCACATTTGGTGTAGATATTAGATAGACTGGCGACTTTAGCATTCGTGAATTTTATGCACCGGTAGATCCTCGAATAATAAGCGGAGCATAGATATTTACGGTGGTGCCTACGATAGAGTACGGTTCTTTAATGTCTGGAGAAGACGGTTTCGAGGGAGGCGGCGGAGCCGAAGGGCTGAGCAGCCAGTCCAATGCCAGGTTCGCTTGGAGATCGTAAGGAATATCCACGCTCGTTAGTCCCGGATAGCTGAACTTCGCGTAATAGCTATTGTTGATGCCCATGACCTTGAATTGTCCCGGAATGCGGTATCCCTTCTCCATGGCTTTCATAAGGAACCGATATGCCATCGCGTCATCGAAAGCCAGAATCCCGATCGGATAGCGGTCGCCGTTATGTAGAGCAACAAGCTGATCGATTAAAGTGCCATAGTCGAATTCTGCCGGAATAACGAAGCAACCCGATTGTTCCTCGATTCGCAGCAGCCGAGTGCCTTCGATGAACCCTCCCCTTCGCTGAATATCCGTAGCGTTGGTCGGTGAGGGACCGATGTAACCGACCCATTCGCAGCCTTGCTCGCGCAAATGACGTACGCCGTAGATGCACGCTTGGCGAAAATCGACGTTAACGGCTCCAATGGCGATATCCTCAGGCCAATCCCATGCGTTGAATAGGACCAGCGGTGTGCCATCGGATACGATCGCTCTGGTGGAGTCATGCGACATGGCCAAGCCATGGCACAATAAACCGTCTACCCTGCGCTCGAGCAAGCTTTCCAAATGCCGTTTTTCGATCATCGGGTCCGACTCAGTAGAGTACACGGCTAGCCTGTAGCCCCTATCGTGGGCAGCACTTTCCATCACTTCCGCGAACGATCCGAAATAGCCGGCGAAGCCCGGAAGAAGCAGCCCTAATTCATAGGAATGCTTCTTGCTCAGGCTGGCAGCAAGGACGTTGCGCCTGTAGCCGAGATTTTTCGCCGCTTCCTCCACTTTTCGAATCGTTTCCTCCGCCATCGGGATATTCGATTTTCGATTCAGTACGTTGGAGACGGTAGCCGTGGACACTTGCGCTTCCCTGGCAACGTCGATAATCGTAATATTGCGGTTTTTCACTCGTACCAATATCCTTTATGTCCGTTTTGAAGGCGCATTAGCGCTTCCATATAATAATAATCTCCCCAGATCATAAAGTCATCAGGCGAAGCGCCGCCGCGAACGCTGTAAGAGCCGTGCTCCAGCAAACCTTGCGCATCCGCTTGCCCTATCGTGGAATAACGTTCGATCAAAGATCGCATCGTGCGATGCACGGCGTCTTGGAAATAAACGAGCAGGGGGTCGGAAGATTCCAAGTGTCCGATAATTTCCAATAACCCGCATGCAACGATAGCCGAAGCCGAACTGTCCCTTTTCGTTTCCGCCGTGACGGGAGCATCGAAGTCCCAGTAAGCCACCTGATCCTCGGGCAAATGCTCGATGAAATAAACCGCCGTCCGCTTCGCCGTTTCCAGATACAGCTGATTGCCTGTATAACGATAGGAGAGCGCGAAGCCGTAAATGGCCCATGCCTGACCGCGAGTCCATGTCGAGCCGTCCATGTAGCCTTGAGCCGTGCCGCCGCGAATCGCTTCTCCGTCCGCCGGGTTGAAATAGAAAGTATGATAGGAGGAATCGTCGCCGCGAATAAGGAAACGCCTGCTCTTGTCCGCGTGTTGTATGGCTACCTTCTTGTATTCTTCGTTGCCGGTTTTCTCGAAAGCCCAGTAAAGCAAAGGTAAATTCATCATGCAATCGACAATGATTCGGCCGCCGTTGTCGGCATCGCCTTTCGCCCCCCAAGCTTGTAGGTATCGGCCTTCGGCTCTCCATCGTTTCATTAGAACGTCGGCGGCTTCTATCGTCATCCGCTTGGCTTGCTCGTCTCGTTCGATCATCCATTTTGCCTTGGAGGAGAGAGAATAGAGGAAGCCGATGTCGTGATGATCCAAGTGGAGACGGTTGTCGAGCCTGTCGCGGAAGCTCTCGACCGTGTCTAACGCCGCGTTCCGGAAGGCCTCGTCCTTCGTGTGCTCATAGGAGAGCCACAGCATCCCCGACCAGAAGCCGTTAGTCCAATCGGTGTTGTCGTTAAGTTCGTAGACGCCGTCGTTGCTGACGTGCGGGAAGCGCTTCCCGAAACGTCCGATGTTCCTTTTCGTCTTCGCGATCGCGTCTTCCAGTGCTTCATTGTACATTATCATTTCTCCCAATCCCTTCTAGTTTAAACGTTTAAACTAAGTTTATGAGACAATTCCGATATCGTCAATAACCGTTTTTCGAGTAGGCGGCTAAATACGAAAAAGGCCGTCCATCTCTGGACAGCCCTTGACTAACTTTAGGATTGAGGAGTAAAAACGGCCTTGACGTTGGAGATATACAGAGTGCTGAGCCCCTCGTAACCGGAATCCGTTCCGATAATCAAGTAAGCTTCCCCGTTCGCGCCGGTCTTTACGACGCTATCCGATTGCATCTCTTTGAATTGGAAGCCTTCCTTCGAACCGGCCGGCTTGGCCGCATCGCCAACCAAATGCATGTCCTTACCGTCCGTCGATTGATTGCCTTTGTCTAGGTTCATCCGATAAAAGGGAACTCCTTCCGACTCATTGACTTCGTTAGCTTTCGGCTCGAAGTTCAACACGCCGGCCTTCACGTAAACGGAAGCGCCCGGAGCTCCGCCGACTCCCATGGAATCGTTCGCTTCATCGGTAGCCAATTGAAAGCTTAGCTTCACGCGATAAGTCGTATTCGGTTTAAGGCCATCTTTACCGGTCAGCTTTTTCGCGGTGTAAATAAAGAGATCGTCGCTGCGGTTCATCCCGCTTAATAGAATTCCGTTGGATGTTTGATTGCCGATCGTAGGCAGCTTTGTCCACTTATTGATGAGTCTGAAGTCCGTATCCTCGTGCTTGACTGGTAAATCGGCGAATCCTCCGGCCCAACCCTCGGCATCGTTAGCGAACGAATATTGAACCGCAACCGATTGACCGATAGCGTCCGAAGACTTCGCGGTCGCCCATTTCGACTTTGGATCCCAGCTTAGTTTAGCGCCGAAGGCTTGCGTTATCGCTCTTAAGGGAACGAACACCTTGCCTTTGATATTTTTAATCGCGAGGGGGAGCTTCGAAGTCTTATTACCCGCGGTTATAAGATTTCCCTTAATTAGAATGCTTTGATTGCCTTTGGTAAGCTTAAGACTCTGATTTGAGCTATTCCATGAAGATGCGACATGCAAACCTTCGGCAAGCTCCCGTACGGGAACCATTAAGGTTCCGTTTTGCGAATAAGGCGCCGTAGGCACTTTGATTTGCTTGTTTCCGAGCGTTATGAAAGGGCTGTCCGGTTTGAACTTCACGGAGCCGCCGGTAAAGATCGAAGAATCGTCCGCGGCATTGGCCGCCGTCGCCGCAAGAGTTCCCGCGAGCAAGGTCGAGAGGATCGTTAGAGATTGCAATGTGCGTTTCAAGGTGTATGCCCCCTTTAGTATGATCATAGCCTTAAACGGCGTCGGAACTCGAAAGGTTGCAATAAAAAAAGCAACCCGGAGATAACTCCCGGGTTGCTTGGAATAGAGTGGAATGCGTCTTTATTCGCTTGCTTGCGTGGTTTGTCCGCCGCTTGGGATGGAAACTTTACCGACGGCTTTCAATTCGCCTTTTAACATTTTAACTTTGGAAAGGTCAAGCTTAACGCCCGAAGCTACCAAGGTAGCCTTTCCCGGATCGGTTGTCGTCGCAAACTCCACTCCCGAGAGGTTTACTTTGCCGATCGCCTTCGCTTCCCCGATCTTGACGTTGGAAATATCCGGCAAGGAAGCATCGGATTTCGTGATGGACAACGTCGGCTCCTGTGCGGCAAAAACGGCTTGAGCGGAGACGGCGGAAATGGCAAGAGCGGCACCTAACAACAATAATTTTTTCTTCATTCGAATCGAACTCCTTCTAGTAGAATGTGTCTTACATTTACTAGATTAACTCTCCCGTCTGGAGCTAATGTGGAGCCGAAATGTGCTTTGCGTGCGGATTGTTATCGGCGGCAAGCGGATTGGAATGGGTCGCGGAGGAAATGCAGGGAGAACACGACGCCTTCCTTCGCGTTCTTAGCTTGAATCGATATCGATAATTGCTGAAGAATCTGCTTCGTAATATATAAGCCTAACCCGGAGCCTCCGGTATTGCGATTGCGGGAGTTGTCAATTCGATAAAAGGGCTCGAAGACGCGGCCGATTTGTCGTTCGTCGATATGCGCACCCGTATTGATGATCTCGATCGTCAGATAGTCGGCATGAACGGCTTGTCTGATGAGGACGCTCTCTCCCGGATTCGTATACATAATGGCGTTGTGCATCAAATTGTTTAAAGCCTTTTCCAGCATTTCGCGATGGACCCGTATTTCGCTTTCGTCCGAAATTAATGAAATGAGAGAGAGATCTCGTTGCTGGCCGAGCTCCTCGTATTTAGCTATAAGTCCTTGAATAAGCGAACGAATGGAGACATTTTCCTGAGTTCCGGACAACTGACGTTCGTCCGAGCTAGCGACTCGCAGCATGTCGGCAATCAACGTTTCCATTTCATTGGCTACTTCCAGCGTCTTATCCAGATAGGTTTCTCTGTCGGCATAGATCCCGATTTTATATAACATGCCTTCCAACTGGCCTTTCATGACGGTTAGCGGAGATTTCAGTTCATGGGAAACCGCGGCGAATAATTCTCTTCTGCGAGCTTCGACCTGTCTCTCTCGTTCCATTTCCTTCAGAAGCTGCTCGTTGGCCGTTTTCAACTCGTGAATGGATCCTTGCAGGTTGGCTGCCATAACGTTAAGGCTGTTCGCGAGCTTGCCGATCTCGTCCGAGGAATGCACCGGAATTCGCGTATCCAATTGAAGCTCGGCCATCTTGCCGGCGGAAAGCGTGATTTTGCGTATAGGCTTCGTCATAAGCGTGGAATAAAAGAACGAGCCCCCGATGGAAGCGATGAGAATAAAAGCCGCGACGTAGGGAGCGAGCAACGCCAGCACTTTAGAGGCTTCGTCGATAGGCTGAGGAGTGAAATAGGCAATCAGGGAAGCCTCCTTGCCTTTGAAAACCAAGTCCCTGCTTACGCTCGCAACGGAGACGGAGGCGGCGGCGGTTGACACCGTCGTTCCCGGCGAGGGGGTTAAGATGGGCGTCGGGCTCAAAGAGATCGCGGTTGCAACGGCCGGCGTTAGTTGGACATTCCCTAACACCGGGTATAACAATTTTTCGTCTTTGTCTTTAATCGTTATGAAGATGTTGGTTTGCAGGCGCAGCTCCGTCAATGCATCCTCGGCTTCGACGTCCGACAGTGTAGCGCTCTTGACGATGAAGCTATCGATATTGTTTGCTAGCTGCTGTTGTTTATAGCTCTTATACGTATGAGGAAGAAGCGTATAAATGATTAAATAGGTGCTGATCGAGAATACGAGCAGGATCGCGACGGTCAAACCGAACATTTTGAAAGTAATCGTATTCCGCAATCGGGAAATGATCGATTTAACGTTCAAGTTTATATCCCACTCCTTTTACCGTTTTAATGTAAGGAATATTCGTTTTTTTGCGTATATTTTTCAGATGGGTATCGATAATCCGGGTATCGCCGAAATAATCGTACCCCCAGAGCTTGTCCAGTAGCTGTTCCCGGGTAACGATTTTACCCGCGTTCTCGACGAGCGTATGCAGAATATCGAATTCTTTGGTCGTTAGTTCGACCGGGACGTTATCTACGTAGGCATTGTACGAGGTAACGTCCAATCGCAGCTCATGGAATTCGAGCCCGTCGCCCGACTGAACCGGTTTGGCGCGCCTTAATACGGCCTCGACTCTCTTGATCAATAGTTTGTAGGAAAAAGGCTTAGTCAAATAATCGTCGGATCCGTTGTCGAAACCCTCGATCTGATGATGCTCTTCGCTTAGCGCAGATAGTAATATGACGGGGACGTCGGATTGCTGCCGGATGATCCGCAGAACGTCGTTCCCGTTCAGATTGGGCATCATGATATCGGATAAGACCAGATCGTACGTGCCTTTGTTCCAAAGCTCCAAGCCTTCAAGGCCGTCGTTTGCCGTCGTTACGATATATCCTTGCGAGGATAAGAACTGCTCGAGCAGCTGCTTGATCGCTTTGTCGTCTTCCATGATTAATATGCGTTCGTTCATCGATCTTCACCCCGAGTTCATTATATTCCCCGAATCTGAAGTTCATATGAAGTTAGCTAGGCTCGCCGTTCAAGTTGCGGTATCGCGTGGGATTCGTTCCCGTTATTTTCTTGAAGGTTCGGTTGAAGTGCGCGAATTGCTCGAATCCGACGCGTTCCGAGATGTCCGTGATCTTGGCGTTCGAACGGGCAAGCAAGGACTGCGCTTCGCGAACGCGCGTCAAGTTGTGATAACCCACGATGGAGAAGCCGGTTACTCTTTTGAATGTACGGCTTAAATAGGATGGACTCATATCGAACCGTTCCGATAATTCCGTCAACGGCAGCTTTTCTTGATATCGAGAGTTGATGAATTTAACGACCTCGGCTATTCTCCGGTGAGTGGGGCTAAGCGGGTCGTCGGTGACGGGAACGTCGGCGTCTCTCATCCTTACGGCGAACAACAATAATTGCGTGACCAGAAGTCGGACAGACAGCTCAAATCCGTCTTCTTGCCGTTTGATCTCTTCCGCCATTTTACGAAACAGCTCTTCGACGAACCATTGCTCTTGCGGCTTTAGCCGATATAGATGGTGTTCGCGTTGGAAGACGTGAAGCAGGTCCGGCCGGAAAAGAGGATGGTCGGAGCCGAGATAAGCGTCGCTGAAATTCATAACGATCCGTTCGTGCTGCGGTGAGCCGAGGACCGACGTTTTATGGACATCGTATTTGTTGATGAACACCAAATCTCCGGCGGCTACGGAATAAGCGCTATCTTTAATAAAATAATTCCGTCTTCCCGAGAGCAAGTAGTATATCTCGTACGTGCTGTGATAGTGATTATTTCGCTCGAACGGCGTGGAACGCACGACTTGGTGCAGGTAAAAGTCGCTCTCATCGTTGCCGAAATCGACGGTAATAGAATCCTTCGCTAACATGCGATCACCTCAGGGCAAAAAAGATCATATAATCCGTAATTATAGCAAAAAAGGCCAATACAAGGAACGTAAATTGTCCTATGATTAAGGAGGAAATGATTACTAGGAAGGGGCCGAACGCATGAAGCCTTTTATGGATGAGCATTTTTTGCTTCAGAACGACACGGCGATCCGGCTGTATCATGATTATGCCGCGACGATGCCCATCATCGACTATCACTGCCATCTGGATCCCCGCGAGATCGCGGAGAACAAGAGATTCTCTAATCTGACCCAGGCTTGGCTATACGGAGATCACTACAAATGGCGCGCGATGCGGACGAACGGCATCGAGGAGAAGTACGTCACGGGCGGAGAAGGCGTAGGCGATTACGACCGTTTCCTCGCTTGGACGAGAACGGTTCCGGCTACCGTCGGCAATCCGCTATATCATTGGTCGCATCTGGAGCTTCGCCGGTTGTTCGGCGTAGACGATATTATACAGGAAAGCAACGCACGCGCGATTTGGGACCAAACGAAAGTACGATTTGACGGGGATGGATTCTCCGTGCGAGAGTTGATCAACAAGAATAATGTAATCGTTATCTGTACGACGGACGACCCGGCCGATTCTCTTGAGCACCATGATTTCATCGGAAGGGACAAGACGATCGATACGAAGGTATTACCGTCGTTCCGCCCGGATAAAGCTCTTAATCTTCGAAGCGAAACGTTCCTTCCATGGCTTAAGCGCCTTGAGACGTCAATCGGGTCGGACATCGCCGATTATGACGGTTTGCTGAAAGCGCTTGAGTCCAGAATCGCTTACTTCCATGAACGTGGCTGCAGAATATCAGATCATGCACTAGATGAAGTGCCTTACGCTCTTGCTACCCATTCCGAGGCGGCCGCGATTTTCGCCAAAGCTTTGTCCGGCCAGTCGGTGAGCAAGGAGGAGGAAAACAAGTATAAGACGTTAACCTTGCTTCAGCTGGGACGCTGGTACGCCGAGCGGGATTGGGCGATGCAGCTTCACATCCATGCGCGCCGCAACAATAACGGCCGTATGTTCGCCAAGCTCGGACCGGACACCGGCTTCGATTCGATCGGCGACGGGCGGCTTGCCGACGCGATCGTCGGACTGCTGAACGCATGGGACCGGGAGGGAGCTTTGCCGCGTACGATTTTGTATTCGTTGAATCCGAACGACAACGATATACTGGCATCGATTATCGGCTCCTTCCAAGGGGATGGCATTCCCGGCAAAATCCAGCTCGGATCCGCCTGGTGGTTCAACGACACCAAAGACGGGATGATCGCCCAGATGACCTCGCTGGCTAATATGGGGCTGCTTAGCCGATTCGTGGGAATGCTGACGGATTCCCGTAGCTTCCTATCCTTCACGAGACATGAGTATTTCCGAAGAATTCTATGCAACATGCTCGGAGAATGGGTCGAGCGGGGCGAAGCCCCGAATGATCCGGGCTGGCTAGGCGGAATAGTCCAAGATATCGGCTATCGCAACGCGGAACGTTATTTCCGCTTTAATGGAGAAGGGAGCGGGAAGAGAAATGATGGAGGGTAATACGGAAGCCGCGGCATGGCCGCTAATCGGCGAGAAAAGCTTGCAGCCGGACAACGCGACGCAATTTCAACGTCTGAAGGAGCTTCCCGTCAAAGTGCTGCAGGTCGGCGAAGGTAATTTTCTGCGAGGCTTCGCGGATTGGATGATTCATGTCTGTAACCGACAAGGGCTGTTTAATGGCGGCGTCGCGGTAACCCAGCCTCGCCCCTCGGGTAAGCCGCATTTGGATCAATTGAAGGCGCAGCAAGGGGTTTATTCGCTGCTCGTTAGGGGAATTCGCGAAGGAAAGCGGGTAGAGGAGAGGGAGCAGATCTGCGTGTTCTCCCGCATGATCGACCCTTACTCGGAATGGGAGTCGTTTCTGGAACTCGCCGATGGTCCGGACCTGGAGTTCGTCATTTCCAATACGACGGAAGCAGGACTTGCCTATCAGTACGCGGAATGGAATGCGGAGACGGACATCCCGTCTTTCCCCGGCAAGCTGACGGCGTTCCTCTATCGCCGTTACAATAAATTCGCGGGGGATCCCTCTCGCGGTCTCGTTCATCTTCCATGCGAGCTGCTGGAACGCAACGGCGAACGATTGCGGGAAACGGTGCTTCGGCATGCGGACGATTGGAGCTTGCCTGACGCCTTTAAGCAGTGGGTGAACGATTCCAATCGGTTTCTCAATACGCTGGTCGATCGCATCGTAACCGGATACCCAACGGATGAAGCGGAAGAGTTATTCGCCGAATGGGGCTATGCCGATCCGTTATTAACGACTTCGGAGCCTTATTATTTCTGGGCGATACAGGGAGAACGAGAGCTGGAGGAACGACTTCCGCTAGCGTCGGCGGGACTTAACGTAGCTTGGGTAGAAGATTTGGTTCCCTACCAGCAGCGCAAAGTCCGTATTCTGAACGGAACTCATACGATGATGGCCGCGATCGGGCTGGTGAACGGGCTTCGCGAAGTTAGAGAAGCGCTCGAGCATCCGGCGTGGGGGCCTAAATTCATACGAGGTTTGTTCGAAGAAATCGTGCCCGTATTGCAGCTCGACCGCAATGAAATGACGGCGTACGCCAACGAAACGCTGGAAAGATTCCGTAATCCGTTCATTAAGCACAAATTGGCGGATATCGCGATGAACAGCTTGTCTAAATGGAAAGTACGGCTGCTTCCGTCGCTTAAGGCATACATCGAACGGACGGGGCAATTACCGCCCGTATTAACGGAATCGCTTGCTTCGCTGCTCAGGCTGTATCGTCCGGACGTTACCGTCGCAACGCCGCATTCGCGGTTACCCGACGGTTCGTTATTCCAGATCCGAGACGACCCGGCTCTGCTTGAATGGATTAGCGAAGCGTGGGGGCCGGCGATAAAAGGGCAAGCCGACGGGCTGAATGCCGGCGTGAAAGCCATCTTGGGAAGTACGGCGATATGGGAAGAAGATTTAACGTTGCTTCCCGGCTTGGTGGATGAAATCGTTAAGCATATGACGAAATGGGAGGAGACGATCCGATGAGCGATACAGTAATTCTGCACCCGGATGACGACGTCGCAGTCGCGCTTAGGGACTTAGCCGATGGAGAATACGTTCGTATATCCGCGTCCGGGAAGGAAACGGAAGTAAAGGTAAGCGGCGACGTGCCAAGGGGACATAAGCTGGCTATTGGCCCGATTCCGCAAGGTCGGCACGTACGCAAGTTCGGTTATTCCATCGGGCTGTCCCAGACGGATATCCCGGCCGGCGGCTGGATTCATTCCCATAATCTGCGCACGGGACTCGGCGGGTTGCTGGACTATCGGTACGAACCGGCCGACCCCGTCGCCGCGCAGCCGAAAGGGTTAACCTTTCTCGGATACGAAAGAGACAACGGGGAAGTCGGCATTCGCAACGAGATCTGGATTCTGAATACGGTCGGCTGCATTAACAAGACCTGCGAGCTGCTGGCCAAGATGGCCTCGAATCGCTTCGGAAATCGTGGAATCGACGGAGTCTACCACTTCGCCCATCCTTTCGGTTGTTCCCAGCTGGGCGACGATCTCGGCCATACCCGGCAATTGCTCGCGTCGTTGGCAGAGCATGGAAACGCCGCCGGCGTGCTCATCGTAGGCTTGGGTTGCGAGAATAACCAAATCGACGGGATGAAGGAATTGCTAGGCGGCGACAATGACCGGATCCGCTATTTGAAAGCTCAAGAAGAAGATGACGAGCTAGAGACGGGAATGCGGTTGCTGGAAGAGCTGATCGACTATGCGGAGCGATTCTCGCGTAAACCGATCTCCTTATCTAAGCTGAAGCTAGGGCTGAAATGCGGCGGGTCCGATGGATTTTCCGGCATAACGGCCAACCCGCTTGTCGGCAGAATGGCCGACGCTTTGACGGCGGAAGGCGGCATGGCTTTGCTCACCGAGGTTCCCGAAATGTTCGGCGCCGAGACGATTCTGATGAATCGCGCGGAGAACGAGGAAGTGTTCGGTAAAGTCGTGGAGCTGGTTAACGACTTCAAGCAATATTTCATTCGCCACGGTCAGGAGATATACGAGAATCCGTCACCGGGCAACAAAGCCGGCGGAATCACCACGCTGGAAGAAAAGTCGCTCGGCTGCACGCAGAAGGGCGGGCACGCCAGCGTGACGGATGTTCTGCCTTATGGCGTCAGAGCGACGAAGCCGGGGTTAAACCTGATTCAGGGCCCCGGCAACGATCTCGTCTCGGTGACGGCGTTGGCCGCCGCCGGAGCTCATATCGTGCTGTTCACGACCGGACGCGGAACGCCGTTCGGCGGTCCCGTGCCTACGGTTAAGCTATCGACCAACAGCGAGCTCGCGCGGAAGAAAAAGCATTGGATCGATTTCGATGCGGGCAAGCTTCTGAACGGTACCGGCATGGATATGCTGGCTGTCGAGCTCATGGATTACGTTATCGCCTTATCGTCGGGCGTCGAACGGACGAACGGGGAGCAGAACGGCTTCCGGGAAATCGCTATATTTAAGGACGGCGTCATTCTATAATTCTAATTTCCAATTCCAATTCGAACGGAGAATTTTAAATGAGCAGAAAGAAATACGTGCTTGTAGGATCCGGGGGCAGAGCCGAGTTCTTCTACGGAGCCATCGCGTCGCAATATAAGGAAACCTCCGAGCTGACCGCCTTTTGCGATACGAACCAAACGCGAATGAATTACGCGAATAAACTATTGGAAGAAAATTACGGATATCCTCGCGTCGCTACCTACAAGGCGAACGAATTCGACCGGATGATCGAGGAGCAGAAGCCGGACGCCGTTATCGTGACCAGCATGGACCGGACGCACCATATTTATATTATTCGCGCCATGGAGCTCGGCTGCGACGTCATCACCGAGAAGCCGATGACGGTGGACGAGAACAAATGCCAGGACATCCTGGATGCGGTCGAACGGACCGGTCGCGAGGTTCGGGTGACATTTAACTATCGCTATGCGCCGCATCATACGAAAGCCAGGGAATTGATTATGCAGGGAGCGATCGGCCAGGTCACCTCCGTCCACTTCGAGTGGCTGCTCAATACGATGCACGGAGCCGATTATTTCCGCAGATGGCATCGGGACAAACGCAACGGCGGCGGTCTTCTCGTGCACAAGTCGACGCATCATTTCGATCTGGTGAATTACTGGATCGGCTCGCAGCCCGAAGAGGTGTTCGCTTACGGAGACCTGCTCTATTACGGGAAAGAGAACGCGGAGCAACGCGGAGTAACGAACTTCTACGAACGGGCGACGGGCAATCCGCTCGCGAAAGAAGATCCGTTCGCTCTGCACCTGGACGAGAACGAACACTTGAAGGCGATGTATCTGGATGCCGAGCACGAGGATGGCTATAGACGCGATCAGAGCGTATTCGGCGACGGAATCAGCATCGAGGATACGATGGGCGTAATCGTAAAGTATCGGAACAAGGCGATCCTGACTTATTCCCTGAACGCCTATATGCCATGGGAAGGCTATCGTATCGCTTTCAACGGGACGAAAGGACGCTTGGAAATGACGATCGTGGAACAATCTTACGTCAATTCCGGCGGCGATAAAGCATTGGAAGGCGCGCTAAAGGATAAGCGCATCGTCCTCTTCCCGATGTGGGAGCCTCCGGTCGAGATTGAACTGGAGGAAGGCGAAGGCGGTCATGGCGGCGGGGATCCGGTTCTTTTGAACGACATTTTCGGAACGCCTGTCGACGATCCGTTCAAACGCGCGGCGAACCATATCGACGGGGCTAGGTCTATCTTGACCGGAATCGCTGCTAACCGTTCCATTCGTACGGGCATGCCGGTTAAAGTAAAAGATCTGGTGAAATTTCACCGCTAATCGGGATATATCGGTCCATTATAATAGAATCATTTAGCCCTCTTTTTCGCTCCTTCAAGCGGAAAAGGGGGTTTTTGCGTTGCCGAAGCTCATAATACGTAACGATCAACTCCTGACTTTTGTTAACGTTTCCCTTACTTTTGTTTATGTCCATCCCCTCTCCCCTCATCTACAATGAAAAAGCAGTCAAACTTCAAGGAGGGTTAGTTATATGTTGAAGAAAAAAACTATTGCGATGTACATGCTTACCCTGGTTTTGTTTTTAGCGGCCTGTTCCAACGGCGCCTCGAATGAACCGGACAAAGAAGGAGCGGCATCGCAAGCTACCGGCGAGGCGACGACTGACGACGGCAAGGAAATCGAGCTTCGCATGTCTTGGTGGGGCGCGGATGAAAGACACGAGAAAACGCTTAAGGTTATCGAGCTGTTCGAACAGAAAAATCCGGGCGTTAAAATCACGGGCGAATATTCCGGGTTCGACGGATACTTGGATAAGCTGAACACGCAGATTGCCGCGGGCAACGCACCCGACTTGATCCAACTAGGCGGCAACATTAAAGAATACGTAGACAAAAACGCGTTGCTCGATCTGACTCCGTACGTAGGCGACATCCTTCATGTGGACGATTTCAACGGAGGCTTGGTGAAAGCGGCTACATTCAACGACAAACTGTACGGCGTGACGCTAGGCGTAAGCTCGACAACGTTGATGTATAACGCCAGTATGTTCGAGAAAGCGGGCCTGCCGGTTCCGAATGAAAATTGGACTTACGACGATTTCAAAGCGGACGTCATTCAAATCGCGGAGAAATTGGGCAAAGGCCACTACGGATCGTATGATTTGTCCAGCGATGCGGCTTCGTTAGGTTCCTATCTGGGAAGCGTGGGCAAGGAGCTCTATCGCGACGGAGAGCGCCATTTCGACAAGCAAGAGATGATCGACTGGTTCTCGATGTGGGATGAGCTACGCAAAGCGGGGGCGATCGTACCTGCCGACGTGCAAGTCGCCAGTCCTCCGACTGCCGTAGACAAATCTCTAGTCGTTAAGGGAGAGGTAGCCATTCAGAGCGCGTCGGCCTCCCAGATCTTCGGTTTCCAAGAGTTGACTCAGGACCAATTGGGCTTGACGGTGTATCCGAACGGCCCGGCAGGAAGCGGAATGATTCCGCCGATCTCCGGACAATTCATTACCTCTTACGAGGGTACCAAACATCCGGAGATGGTGGCTAAATTCATCGACTTCATGGTGAACGATCCAGAAGCCGGAGTTATCCTCGGCAGCACTAGAGGAGTTCCTCCGGCGGCCAAGATTCGCGATGTATTAGCCGCGCAATCCACGCCGGTAGACAAGGTTCTTTACGATTACATTTCATTGGTTAGCAACACGGCTCCGGCCGTGGATTATCAACAATTTCCATTGGATAACGAATTCACGAAGCTGTTGCAGCTAACGAGCGAGAAAATCGCGTTCAACGCCAATTCGATCGAGTCCTCCGTCGACGAATTCATGACCGAAACGGATAAATTGCTCGCCAAAGCTAAAGCGCAATAAGTCATATCATCATGAAATAACGGGATATCGGGGAGCCCTTGCGGCTCCCTTTTCCCAAGGATAGGGGAGCTAATTATGCAGAAATACAAAACCTATGCGGCCGGGTATTTGTTTCTGTTGCCATGGTTTATCGGTTTCATCTTTCTATACTTAAGTCCGATTATCGCATCTCTGTATTTATCCTTTACGAGATACGACTTGCTATCCGCGCCACAATGGATAGGCTTCGACAATTATAAAACCATGTTTACGGACGATTATCGTCTCGGCGATTCTATTAAAGTCACGTTCAAATACGTGCTGCTGTCGGTTCCTTTCCGATTGGCCTTCGCGCTTGGACTGGCCATGCTGCTTAATCAAGGAATGAAATTCCTCGGCTTATATCGCACCATCTATTACATTCCTTCCTTGCTGGGAGGAAGCGTGGCCATATCCGTCCTGTGGAAGCAGGTGTTCGACAAGGAAGGACTGTATAACCAAGGCTTAAGCCTGCTGGGAATCGATGGTCCCAACTGGATCGCCGATCCTCACTATGCGATCTTCTCGTTGATCGGATTATCGGTATGGCAGTTCGGGTCGGTTATGATCATATTCCTGGCCGGACTCAAGCAAATCCCCCAAGAGCTCTACGAAGCGGCGACCGTAGACGGAGCCAGTATTTTTCGGAAATTCGCGCGGATCACGCTGCCGCTGCTTACGCCCGTCATCTTCTTTAATTTGACAATTACGTTGATTCAGTCGTTTCAAACGTTTACCAAAGCTTTCATCATTAGCGGCGGTTCGGGCGGACCGATCAATTCAACGCTACTCTATTCCTTATATTTGTATATCAAAGGCTTTACGTTCCTGGACATGGGCTACGCTTCCGCGATGGCTTGGCTGCTGCTGATCATAATTGCCGCCTTTACCGGCGTGCTGTTCCTGACATCCCGCTACTGGGTGTACTATTCGGACGGGAGGGATTGAGGGATGGCCATCCATCGACAGATCAGATCGTTCTTCTTCCATGCGCTGGTGCTAGGGTTCGGGCTTCTTATGCTCTATCCGGTATTTTGGCTGCTTAGCGCCTCGGTCAAGCCGACGACGGAAATTTTCACTTCCAAAGGATTATGGCCTTCTTCGATTACGTTCGAGCATTATTCGGAAGGTTGGTTCGGCTTGCGCAACATTCAGTTCGGCCGGTTCTTCTTGAATTCCCTCATTCTTTGCGTAGTGGCAGTCATCGGGACGGTTCTCAGTTCGTCCATGGCGGCCTTCTCGTTCGCAAGAATCAACTTCCCTTTGAAAAATCTGTTCTTCGCGCTCATGCTGGGTACGATCATGCTTCCGGGACACGTGACGTTGATCCCGCAATACATCATGTTCCACAAGATCGGTTGGGTGGATACGTTCCTTCCGCTCATGACCCCGAAATTCGTCGGCGACGCCTTCTTCGTCTTCCTGATCGTTCAATTCATACGCGGAATTCCCAAGGAATTGGACGAAAGCGCGAAGATCGACGGCTGCGGCTGGTTTACGCTGTATTTCCGCATTATCATGCCTCTCAGCCTGCCCGCGTTAATAACGGCCGCGATCTTCACGTTCATGGGTACATGGGACGATTTCTTCGGGCAATTGATCTATCTGAGCGACATCAAGAAATTCACGGTTCCTCTCGGCTTGCGCCTATTCTTGGATTCCAGCGGCAGCTCCAATTGGGGCGCGGTATTCGCTATGTCGGTCTTATCCATCGTGCCTAGCCTCGTCATCTTCTTCCTGGGACAGAAATACTTTACCCAAGGGATCGCGACGACGGGCTTGAAAGGTTAAAATGGTTGTACGACAATTGTTTACTCAGAGGGATAGACAAAATGCGCAAACGATTCAAATACCCGACAAAGCTTTTCACTCTGATGGTGCTTTGCTTCGTCGGATTCAATAGCCTTCTCCTGCTTATCTCCGGAGTCGTATATTACGGAACGTACTCGGAAATCGCCTACCGCGAAATCCGGCTAGCCAAGAAAGAGCTTCTGGACGAGACTTCCCAGAAGCTTTCGAATTACGTGGCGGGTATCCAGGATACGGCCCGTTTTCTGGTGACGAACACGATGGTTCAGCAATACCTGTCCGTCGAGCCGGAGAGCGAGTATGATTTCGTATTCAAGAGCCGTCAATTGTACGAGGAATTTCAGAAGCTGGCTACCGTGAAGGCGGGTCTGCACTCGATTGAACTGTATACCGATTGGCTTATCGGGTACCCGACCTTTCAGGATCAATTCATGCATCCGATTAAAGAAGCGCAAGCGGAAGGATGGCTTGAAAGAATGGATCGGTCGGACGGCTACTGGATCGCGTCCCATGATCATTCGTCAATCGGGATGATCAGCTACGTGCACCAAATCATCGGCAACCGCGGCGAAATTCTAGGTATCGTGAAGATTAACATTCCCGACAAGATGCTATTCGAAATTCTGGATAAGGACGGATCGGCGGAGAACGTTCCGGACTATTACGTAGTCTTGGACTCCGGAGGCAACTATATCGCTTCGGTGCTGCCCACCGGCATAACCGTGCCTGAACGCGCGGACGAGATGGTAAACGCGGTATCGGGTACGAAATACAGCGTTATTCAATCGGACGCGAATTCGCAATATTGGATGCTCCTTCAATTGATTTCCAAAGACGTATTCAAGCAGAGCGGCAAGGAAATCCGCACGTTAATCGTCGGATTGTTGTCCGCGTTGATCCTATTGTCCATTCCGCTCGCTTTCTGGGTGTCAAGAAGGCTGACCTCTCCCATATACGGCATAGTAGAAGGGATGCGGTCTATCGAGAAGGGGGATTTCAACGTAAGAATGAATGCGTCGAGCATTCAGGAGTACCTCTATCTCACAACGCATTTCAACCGGATGGTGCACCGTTTGAAGGAGCTTATAGGACGCCTGAATCAGGAGCATCGCGATCGCCGGGAAGCGGAAATCCAACTGCTGCACGCGCAGATCAAGCCGCATTTCCTGTACAATACCTTGGATCTGATTCATTGGAGAGCGTTGGATTACAATGCTCACGAGATCAGTCTGATGGTTCAGCAATTGTCCAAGCTGTTCCGCATCGGACTCAGCAACGACAAGTGGTACGTTACCGTTAGAGATGAATTGGCTCACGCCCGTTGTTATATGGCCATTCAAGAGTACCGTCAAAATTTCAGCACCGAATATGCCGAGAACGTGGAAAGCGATTTATTCGATGCCATCATTCCGAAAATCATTTTGCAGCCTTTCCTGGAAAATGCGGTCATTCACGGCTTTCAGAATCGGCACGACAATGCGGTCGTTCATGTGGATATCGAGCAACGGGATGAAATCGGGGGTAAGCAGCTGATCGTCACGATCGCCGATAACGGATGCGGATTGCCCGACGGATTCGATATTCAGACCGCTTCGGGAATAGGCATTCGCAACGTTATCGACCGTATCCATCTCTATTGCGGTCCTAAATACGGCGTTCATATCGCATCAGGGGCGCATGGGGGCACGCAAGTAATCATGAATTTGCCGCTGATTCGCAACGAGGAGGAAATGGAGCAACTGACAAGGAGCCTTTCCCATGAATTCGATTCTCTTGGTGGATGACGACGAATATGTCATTAACGGACTGCTCAAGCATATCCCCTGGCAGGATATGGGGGTAAATATAGTCGGAACGGCAGCGGACGGTCTAGAGGGGCTGAATAAATTCCTCGAGCTTCGGCCGGATTTCGTAATTACCGATATCTATATGCCGGTAATGGACGGGTTTCAATTAACCGAAGAAATTCACGCGATCGATCCCTCGGTTCCGATCGTGATCTTAAGCGGATACGACGATTTGGCGAACGCGAGGAAAGCCGTGTCTTCCGGAGTGCATCACTTTCTTCTTAAGCCGCCTAGCATCGCGGAGATAGAGTTCGTCGTGCGCGAAGTCGTGCAGCTGCTTAACGAATCTCAAGAACACGAAGATCTGCTGGCCAGTTATTTGCAGCAACAGGAAATCGTGCGGAGATCGATGAAGGATGCTTTTTTCCGGGATTTAATATCGACCAGATACCGGGCTGACGAGCTACCGGGCAAACGGATCGCGTTTATGGGTTTGCCCGAGGTTTCTACCGTTCAAGCTCTGACCCTCAGCCTCGTACGTCCGGATATTTCCGCGCGGAGAGAAGAACGGGATTGGCAGCTGCTTCGTTTCGGAACGGGGAATATCATCCGAGAGATGCTTAGCTCGGCCTTGAGCGCGACTCCGATGATGACCGCCGAGGTGCTGGAATATTCGGATCAGGATTTCGTCGTTATTTTTCTGGCGGATCCCGAGTCTGATTATTCCCAGGAAATCATTCTGGAAATGTCGGCTTCGATTCTGGACAATATTCTTCAATATATGAAGCTCTCCGTTCTTGCCGGGCTCGGAACAGTCCGTAGCGGCTATCATCAGCTCATGGATTCCTACTTGGAAAGCCGCAGCTCGGTGGAAATCGCGGAAATGAACGAGTGGAATCGCGTGTACGCGCATGAGGCGTCCAATAAATCCGAGCCGGGGAAGTCCGTCTCGATGGATGCGGTTCGGCATCTCCATGACGCTGTCTTCCAAAAGCAATGGCAGCAATCGAACGATCTTTGGATGGTCTTGCGTAATGAGCTGATTAACGGAAGCGTTTCTCTTCCGCTATGCAAAGGAGTTTGCTCGGGAATCGCAAGCGCGTTCTGGACGGCTTCGCTGACCCCCGACATGCAAGCAGAAACGGCGGGACCCGCTCTGGAGGATCTCCTGCTCCAATTGAACAGATGCGGTTCTACCCGGCAATTGCTGGAATGGATGGACGATTCGGTTGCCCGGATGATCGGTCAGATCAATGACGATCAAGCCGGTAAGAAGAGTCATGCCTTAGTGGATAAAGTCATTAAGGAATATATCGAAAAGTGCTATCACGAGAACATTTCGCTTGAACAAATCGCGGCCAATCTCCACGTGAACCGCAATTACTTAAGCCAATTGTTCAAACGGGTAACCGGCGAACCGTTCGTGACCTATTTCAATAAATATCGGATTCGCAAAGCGATCGAATTGATCGGCACTGGCAAATACATGGTCTATGAAATCAGCGAAAGAGTCGGCTTTCAGAACTCTACTTATTTCAGCCAAGTATTCAAATCGATTACCGGTTATAGCCCGTCCGAATACGATCGATAATTCATCGGCAAAGGAGCACGGCGCACATGAGTACCCTATTGGAGCGATTGCAAGCTTTGGATACGATGGGCAGAGCGGGCTCGCGGGATACGGATTCCGGTAAGAAGCTTCATGCGGAGTTCGTTCGATCGGGCGTTAAATTCGCGGCATCGCCCGGTAAGCTGGAGGATGTCTATTACGCTGCCGTCGGCAAGCTAGGCGATTGCGTCAAGCCGGACGCCCGAGGCAGGCCGGTATTGCAGGAGGGCGGCGTCTATCACGGCTGCTGGCTTGAAAGCACGGGTACGATCAACGCGGAGATTTTGTCGCGCTTCTGCCCCGACACCGCCCAATCGACTTTCGAGCAGTTCGCGGAGCTGCGGCGCGAGGACGGATTGCTTCCTTACAAGGTGACGGGGAACGGTCCCGTCTTCAAGCAAATCCAGTTGGTTACGCCGCCGGCGCGGAGCGCGTGGAACCATTATTCGATGAACGGACGCAACCGCGAGTTCCTTCTTCGAATGTATGAATCGCTAGCCGGCTTCGACGGCTGGCTGGCGCGGTATCGCAATACCCGCGGAACGGGCTGCGTGGAAGCGTTCTGTACGTTCGATACCGGACATGACTTATCGCCGCGGTTCTGGCACGTTCCGGATACGCCTTATATGGACGATCCGAAGCAATACGATCCTCATTCCCCCATCCTGCCGTTGTTGGCTCCGGATTTGACGGCAAGCGCTTACTGCGGTCGAGAATATTTAGCTCGAATGGCAAGCGAATTGGGGCTGGAGGAAGAGGCTATTGCTTGGAAGAAGAAGGCGGGCGAGACGCTGGAAAGCCTGGTCGCCCATTGCTTCAGCGAAGACGACGGCTTCTTCTACGATCTGGACAACAACGGAAGATTTAATCGGATTCAATCGGACGTCCTGCTGCGAGTGCTTGCCTGCGAGGTCGGCGATGATCGGTTTTTCGCGTCGTCGCTCGAACGTTATCTATTGAATTCGCGCAAATTTTTCTCGAAATACCCGTTTACGTCCATCGCGATGGACGATCCGCGCTTCGATCCGTTCACGACTTACAATACATGGGGCGGCGCCGTCAATTTCTTAAGCTTGATCCGTGCTCCGCACGCATTCGAAAAGCACGGGAGATACGTCGAGCTGACTTGGGTCATGCAGCCGATCGTTTCCGCGATATCGCGAATGACCAGGTTCGGCCAATGCCTTAGTCCTTGGACGGGCGAAGAAGGTTATACCGAAGCCTATTCGCCGGCGATTCTATGCATGTTGGATTATATCGAACGGATGTGCGGGATTCTTCCGACGCCGGAAGGCGAGCTTTGGTTCACCGGATTATTGCCGCAAACGCTCGACCATGGAGAGAAGCTGGCGGACGAGACGGCATATAGCCGCATAGTCGACGGATCCGAATATGAGCTTCACAATACGCGGGAGTTATGTTCGATCTATCGCGACGGTCGGCTGTTATGCCGCTTTCCCGCCGGCGTCCGGGTCGTAACCGATCGCTTCGGCTCTCTGGTCAAGCTTGTCGGAATGTCTGTTCGCCCATTGGAAAGCGCGTTGTTATGGGAAGATCGGGAACTTCCGTTCCAGGTTTCGGGCAACGAGGTCTTGAGGCTGGTTGGAGGGCAATTCGAGGTTGAATCGGCACCGGGCGTCGTATTGCCGACGTTTGCTTAAATCTTATTGGAGGGAGCGATTGGCGTATGTTATCGCTGAGTCAAATTCAGTTGCGCGACCCGTTCGTGCTCAAGCAGGAAAGCGAAGGCTGCTATTATTTATACGGATCGACGGACCCCGATATTTGGAAAGCCAAGGGCATCGGATTCGATGCGTACCGAAGCCGGGATCTGACGTTATGGGAAGGACCGTTTCCGGCTTTCCGGCCGGATAGCGACTTCTGGTCGGACAAGAACTATTGGGCGCCGGAGGTACACGAGTACAAAGGCAAATATTATATGTTTGCCACTTTCAAGGCGGATGGCGTATGCAGAGGCACGCAAATCCTCGTGGCCGACGGGCCGCTCGGACCGTTCCGTCCGCATAGCGACGGTCCCGTGACTCCGCGTGATTGGGAGTGCTTGGACGGGACTTTGTGGATCGACGCGGAAGGAACCCCTTGGATCGTATTTTGCCATGAATGGGTTCAAATCAAGAACGGAACCGTATGCGCCTTGCGGCTGTCGCCGGAGCTGGATCGGGCGGTCGGAGAGCCGATATTGCTATTCTCGGCGCAAGACGCGGAGTGGGTAGATTCGGTCAAAAACGGTGCCGGCTACGTCACGGACGGTCCTTACGCTTACGGGTGCGATAACGGCGAATTGCTGCTGTTATGGTCGAGCTTCCGTCAGGGACGGTATGCCCAAGGAATAGCGCGATCGAAGTCCGGGGACATTCTCGGGCCATGGGTTCAGGAACCGGCTCCGATATTCGAGAACGACGGCGGCCATGGCATGATATTCCGCACGTTCGAAGGGAAAATCATGTTGGCGTTGCATGCGCCGAACAATACGCCGGACGAGCGTCCGGTATTCATCGAGCTGTCGGAAGCGAACGGAAGATTGAGCGTTCGAGAGGGATGATGACCAGCTCACATCTTGAACGCGCTTCAAAAATGTATTGACCTTCACCGTGTGCCCGGCAGTTCTATTTGCCTCAAAGTCGCTCCGCGGAGTAAAATAAGCGCGCCGGGCGGTACTATTTGCCTCAAAGTCGATCCACGGAGGGAAATAAGCGTGCCCGGCGGTTCTATTTTCCTCAAAGTCGATCCGCGGAGGGAAATAAGCGTGCCTGGCGATACTATTTGCCTCAAATCGCTTCGCGGAGGGAAATAAGCGTGCCAGACGGTTCTATTTGCCTCAAAGTCGCTCCGCAGATGGAAATAAGCATGCCCCGGCGGTTCTATTTGCCTCAAGTTCGCTTCGCGGAGAGAAATAAGCGTGCCCCGGCGGTTCTAATTGCCTCAAATTCGTTCCTCGAAGGGGAAAAAATCTGCTAAAGTGAAAGCTGTCGAGAAAGCCTCGGCAGCTTTCGATGTTACAAAACAACATTTTATAGACTTTTACAACATTGTGATGCTATATTATATACAAAATAAGTGACATAAATGTTCGTTGGAAACACAACGGAGTCGCCATGGAGGAAATGCACATGAACGAACGGGCGCTGCCGATCGTCGTCGCAGGGCATATTTGCTTGGATATTATACCGGACATTCGCGTCCAACCAGCAGTCCGCTCCGAATTTCTAGTACCGGGCAAATTGGTGGATGTCGGTCCCGCCATGCTTGCCACGGGAGGAGCGGTATCCAATACGGGACTCGCTTTGCATCGGCTTGGTTTGCCGGTCAAATTGATGGGCAAAGTAGGCGACGATCTCTTCGGTGGCGCGATAGTCGATCTGCTGAGCAGGCATTCTCCCGAAATCGCGGATGGGATGATCGTCGCCAAGGGCGAGCAGACCTCTTACACGATAGTCATTAATCCGCCGGGAGTCGATCGGATTTTCCTTCATTGCACGGGGACGAACGATACGTTGACCGCGCAAGATTTCTCGGGGCTGTCCGCGACGGGAGCGAAAATCTTTCATTTCGGATACCCGCCGCTTATGCGCGCCATGTACGAGAATGACGGGGAAGGACTCGTTCGTCTTCTTGCCGGGGTTAAGGCGGAGGGCATGATCGCGTCCCTTGATATGGCGAAGCCCGATCCTGCTTCACCGGCCGGTCGAGCGGATTGGCGCTTGATACTCAAGCGGGCGCTGCCTTACGTGGATCTGTTCCTGCCAAGCTTCGAAGAGATCCTCTATATGCTTAATCCGAATCTGTATGCGGATATGATGGAAAGACAAGGCTCGGAGGATCTGTTACCGCAAGTGACATCCGAGATTCTGACGTCCATATCCGACGAGCTTCTGAACATGGGCGTTGCTATTGTTGGAATAAAGCTAGGCGAATACGGTTTGTACGTAAGAACGTCTCCGAACCCCGAACGGTTAAGAGCGATGAATGGATGGGCGAGCTCGGAAGAGACGATCGTCTCTTGGACCGGCCGCGAGCTGGTCGCGCCTTGCTTCCAAGTACGGGTGGCGGGCACGACGGGCGCGGGGGATTGCACGATTGCCGGGTTACTGGCCAGCTTCGCCCAGGAGGAGCCTATCGAACGGGCATTATTAGCGGCGGTCGGCGTCGGGGCTTGCAATGCCGAGCGAGCGGATGCGGTCAGCGGAATCAGGCCTTGGGATGAAATACAACGCAGAATAGAAGGCGGATGGGAGCAACGCAACGTTCACCCGAACGTTGCCGCGGAGTTCTCGAAGCGTTCGGAGGATGGATTGTGGGAGCGCTAAAGCAATGATTATCGGGAAGGGGAGTGAACATTCATGGCATTGAAACGAAGCGAAATACGAATCGTTCAAGCTCGGGCGGAGAGAATGCTCGGGGAAGCGGGAATCGTATTAACGGCCGAAGAGCGCGCAGGAATCGAAGTCGCCGGCTTCGGGCTGGACGACTTAGAGGAACAAGGACTGGAATTGATCACTTATATCAATACCGATCGCTATTGCGCCAAAGATCTCATTTTATTTCCTAGACAGACTTGTCCGGAGCATCTGCATCCGCCGGTCGGCGGCGACCCCGGCAAGATGGAAACTTTTCGTTGCCGTACCGGCCAAGTTTTCTTGTATTTGGATAGCTTGCCGGATGGCCCGGAGAACAGCGCGGAAGACATTCAAGCCGTCATTCCCGAACGAAGCAGACATTACTATACGGTGTTCCGGGAAGTCGTGCTGAATCCCGGCGAACAATACACGATTGCTCCGGGTACGAAGCATTGGTTCCAGGCCGGCCCGCAAGGAGCCGTCGTGTCCGAATTTTCCAGCACGAGCCGGGACGAATTCGATATTTTCACGGATCCGAATATCGTACGCATGCCCCTGATCGATGAAGACGAATAGCAGGTTGGCGGGTATCGGCTCATAACGCGTATAAAATTGACGTCACGGAAGTTCCCGTGACGTCAATTTTTTTGAAAATATAATTTGGAAAAACACATACAATGCTGGCTTTCGGTTAGGAGAAAATGGCTGACAAGAAGCAGGAATTCGTATTTAAAACAGTGAAATTTTATGATTTTCGTATTTGTGATAGTGTACGGGAATCGATGAAACGTGTCAGTATAGGGACGAGGGGAGGAGATAAAAGATCGTCGGCTTATCATCTTTGATTCGCAAGTCATGGCATGGCATGCAGTGATGAAAGGGAAGAAAAAAATGAAGCGAGGGATCAATGACGATGACGAGAAAGACCCAGACAACAGGAAAGCTTAAAACGAGAGTGTTGAGTATTTTGTGCGCTTTATCGGTTATGCTGCCGGTTATTCCGGCAACGACGGCTTTTGCCGCAACGATTAATGTAACCGCTTTCGGCGCGAGCGGTAGCGATACGACGGACGATTTAACCGCCATTCAGAACGCAGTCAATTCGGCGGCGAACGGCGATACCGTATTGATTCCATCGGGAACTTATTACTTATCCGCGAACGTAAACGGTAAAACCGGCGTCAAGATCGCGGGAGCAGGTCGCGACCTGACTACTGTAAGAATGACGTCCGGTTCAGGCTCGACCATGTTCTTCTATCTCCATAACGTATCGAATGCCGAAGTATCCGATATGACGCTCGACGGCAACAACAGCGGAGTGCTGCTGTCCGCGATTACGTCCGAATCGGGCACCGGCAACAAAATGCGGAATCTGAGAGTCAAGGATTTGGCCGCTTCGGCGGGATTCGGTCCGTTCGCGTTGTACGGAATCGGATCAACCTATCTCGAAATCTCTAATAATATCGTAACGAACACAGGCGTCAACTCCGACTGGGGCGGAGGCGTTCGCGTAGGATGGGGCTCCAACCATGCGCTGATCGAGAACAATACGATCGCGGATACCGGGCGCGGCGGGATTTTCGTCAACGACGATAGCGCCTACGCTATCGTCCGCGGCAACACGGTCACCGGTACGGGCAAGAAAATGGAAGGGCTTGGTATCGAGCTGCATACCAACACCGACTATTCCCTCATCGAGAACAACAACGTCGATCACTGGATAAGCGCGGTGCGTTCGAAATACGTAGCCGTTCGCAACAATATCGTGATGGCTAACGACGGATCGGTCGGACATATGGGCTTGGAAGTCATGGTCGACCACGGAGTTACGTCGAACAACCTGGTAGACGGCGGACAGCAGGTCGGCATGCAGCAGTCGCCTGGTACCGGTTATCAGTTGTGGAACTATAACACGGTCCAGAATATCGTCATGTGGGGGATGCAACTCCAAGGAGCCGGAACCGGATTCACGGAGCAATACCAATATTTCTACAAGAACAAATGGCAGAACGGCGCGACCGGCCATCCATCCGCGGCATACCCGGGTTATGACGGCAACGCGGTACGGATTCACGGCGACACGAAAAACATCGTGTTCGACAGCAACCAAATTATTAACAACGGCCGTAAAGCGATCGAGATCACGACGGCTTCCGGTACCGATAAACTGAGCTTCGTTAACAACACCATTACCGGGAACGGCGGGCCGTCGATCGACCAATATCCGTCCTCGGCTGCGGACTTGGAGTGGAGCGGCAATACGGTAAGCGGCAACGGCACGAACACGCAGCTTACGAGCCGCGGATTCGGCGATGCCAAACCGGTCGCGAATTTTACGGGTCCTCTCACGGTACAACTCGGCCAACCGGTAACGTTCACGAACACGTCGACCGATAACGGCACGATCGTCGAGAACTTATGGGATCTTGGCGAGGGCATCCCGGTTACGACCGCTAGCCCTACGTACACTTACCAGAAAGCCGGCACTTACAAAGTTATTCTAGGCGTCTGGGATAACGGAGGACGCGCTAGCGTCAAGGAACAATCGATCACGGTATTTACAGGACCGCCGGACACGACGGCGCCAACCGCTCCGACAAGCTTGTCCGCTCCGACGAAATCGAACGTGACGGTTGATCTGTCTTGGACGGCTTCGACCGATAACGTAGCGGTCATCGGTTACGACGTTTATAAAGGCGGCGTGTTGGCGGGCTCTACTTCGGGAGCCGGCGCAACAACATTCACGATTACCGGCTTAACGCCTAGCACGGCATACAGCTTTACGGTTAAGGCCAAAGACGCTTCCGGTAACGTATCCGCGGCAAGCAACACGTTAAACGTAACGACGGACGCGGGCGATACTCAAGCGCCTACGGCACCGACCGGCTTGACCTCGCCGGCGAAGACGGACACGAGCGTCAGCTTGTCCTGGTCGGCTTCCACGGACAACGTAGGCGTAATCGGTTATAACATCTATAACGGATCAACGTTGGCAGGCACGACGACGGGAGCTAGCGCGACGTCCACCACGCTTACGGGCTTGTCGGCAAACACGACGTTTACCTACACGGTCAAAGCTAAGGATGCTTCGAATAATTTATCGGCGGCGAGCAATTCGTTGTCGGTGACGACGGATCCGGCTGCGAACTGGACGCTCTGCGCGGGCGAAAATAACTTATGTTCTTTCAGCGGTACGAAACAAGTGCGATATGGAGTAACGGGTAGCTACGTGTACGGAAACTATACCAATTCCGTTATGTGCTCCAATAATTCGTTCGGTAGCGACCCTGCCGCAGGCCAATATAAGCACTGCGATGTTAATCTAGCGGGCGGAAGCGGCGGTGACACGCAAGCGCCGACAGCTCCGGCGAATCTGACTTCGCCTTCCAAGACGGCCAATAGCGTTAATCTATCTTGGACGGCATCGACGGACAATGTCGGCGTAACCGGTTATGATGTTTACAATGGAAGCACGTTGGCCGGTTCCACAACCGGAGCTACGACTTTCACCGTGAGCGGGTTAACCGCGAATACCGCCTATACGTTCACGGTTAAGGCGAAGGATGCGGCAAGCAATGCTTCGGCCGCGAGCAACTCTCTCAACGTGACGACGAACGCGAGCACGGACACTCAAGCGCCGACCGCGCCAACCGGACTTTCTTCACCGTCGAAAACAAGCACGAGCGTTAATCTATCTTGGACGGCATCGACGGATAACGTAGGCGTTACGGGTTACGACATTTACAACGGCAGCACGCTTGCCGGCTCCACAACCGGAGCGACGACCTTTACGGTCAACGGTTTATCCGCTAGCACCGCGTACTCGTTTACGGTTAAAGCCAAAGACGCTGCCAATAACGTATCGGCGGCAAGCAGCGCGCTTAGCGTAACGACGAATGCGGCGTCCTCTCCTACGAACGGGATCATCGGTCAATATTACTCCGGCAATTTCGGAACTTTGGCTTTAACGCAAACCGATGCGACCATAGACTTCGATTGGGGCGGCGGCAGACCTACGCCGGATGTACCGGGTGAATGGTTCACTGCCAGATGGACAGGGAAAGTACAGCCTCAATATACGGAAACGTATACCTTCTATACGGATACCGACGATGGAGTTCGCCTATGGGTTAACGGCCAGCAATTGATCAACAATTGGGTTTCCATGAACGGCGAACTCAGCGCGACGATCTCGTTGACCGGGGGCGTGAAATACGACATCGTGATGGAATTCCTAGAGAACGGTGGAAACGCGCATGCGAAGCTCTCTTGGTCTAGCGCTTCGCAATCGAAACAAGTAGTTCCTAACGGACGTTTGTTTACGAGCTAACTCATATCGGAATAGAAAGGACCGCCGAACCTCAGGGTTCGGCGGTTTTTTGCGCGCTTAGGGATGGGGTTGATGTTCCGTAATTGGGTAAAATGGAAGTAAGCGGGTGCCAGGAAGCCCGCAATGTCAAGGAGGGATATGAACATATATTATAACGTAATAGAAACGGGCGCGGAAAGCTATGTCGAATGCGGTTCCGAGCATTCGTCGCTACGCACGGAGCAGGATGCGCTTGAACTCGTAACCGCATGCAGGGAAAACGAGACATCGCTACTGATGCTTCACGCGGATTCGCTTTCGGAAGATTTCTTTAAGCAAACAACTGGCGTGGCGGATCAGACGCTGCGACTTCTGTCTAACGACCGGGTAAAGACGGCTATTGTTATCCCCGACGATTTTACGATCGAAGGCGAGTTTAACGAACTTGATGTTAAATCCCTATCGGGCGACGGAATCGGCGTATTCGATAATAGAATCGATGCCGAACGGTGGCTGATCGATATATAAGCGGAGTCGTTCGCGGATTCATGCTATAATATAGCCTTGTTTCGGTGCATAATCGAATCAAGGCTATTTTAATTCGCAGTAAGGAGATGCTACAAGCTTGTCTACCGGGAATTCTGCTAACGCTTTCGTCATCTCGCGATACCGATTCGCCACCTTACTGTTGGTCGTCGTCGTAGCCGGGATGAGTCAAGGGCTTCTTCTTCCTTTGCTATCGATTCTGCTGGAACGTTCCGGTATTTCCTCGGACGTGAACGGTCTCAATTCTACGGCGTTGTATATCGGCGTGTTCTGCACGATGTTTATTATCGAGAAACCCGTCGTTCGTTACGGCTACAAGAAAGTCATCATAGCGGGCATATCGTTGATCGCAGTTTCCGTGCTTCTGTTTCCGGTGAGCCAATCGCTCGGATTGTGGTTCGCTCTCCGTTTGCTAGTCGGAATCGGCGATAGCGCTTTGCATTATGCCACCCAATTGTGGATCGTAACCACTAGCCCGTCCGAACGAAGAGGAAGATATATTTCCTTGTACGGAATGGCGTACGGAACGGGATTCAGCATCGGTCCGCTTGGCATCAATCTGCTCCCTTTCGGAGATGCCGTTCCTTTTTTAGCTACCGGTTTCTTCTTTCTAGTTGTGTTAATACTCGTGCTTCGGCTGCCAAACGTGCTTCCGGAACGAGCGAAGAGAGGCGAATCGGCAGAAAACCGCTTCATTAACGCCTATCGGATCGCGTGGTTCGGATTAATCCCCGCCATGCTTTACGGTCTCATGGAAGCTTCGATGAACAGCAGCTTTCCCCTGTACGGATTGCGGATCGAATTGGGCAAAGAATGGATTTCCTTGCTGCTGCTCTCTTTCGGAATCGGAGGGCTCATCCTGCAGCTGCCGCTTGGCATATGGAGCGACCGGATCGGACGCAAACCGGTATTGATCGCCTGCGGGGTGACGGGTGCCTTCGTCTTCGCGGCGATTCCGCTGGCGGAGGACCGCGTGGAATGGCTTGTCGTGCTCTTCGCGCTGGCAGGGGGACTTGTCGGATCGTTTTATTCCCTCGGTTTGGCGTACGCCGCGGATCTATTGCCGCGTACGATCATGCCGGCCGCCAACGTCATCGCTTCCATTCATTTCAGCATCGGGAGCATCGCCGGACCGATCATCGGCGGATACGGCATTCGCTATGTGTCCCCGCATAGCATCTTCTGGATATTGAGCGGAGCTTTCCTGTTGTTTGCCATGTCGGGCGTCGTCGTATTCCGATTCCAATCTAGGAGGACAAGTACATGAGTTCAAGAACGGAAAGCGTTCCGTATGGCTACGAGCCGCCGAAGGATGGAGATAAGGGGACGTTGATCTATTACGACACGTTCGAGACGACCACGGACGAACAGTTGGAACGCGCTATAGAGATCAATTCGGACCGATCTTTCGCCAAGCTCGTGTTGTATCCGATACACGAGGAAACGATGAGAAGGATGTCGAAGAAGCCGACTAGTCCTTATTATAAGCGGGAAAAACGTTTGCTCGAATGGAAACGGGAATACGATCGCGGGGAGGTCGAGTTCGACGGTTGGGAAGGAAAGAGGAAGAAGTATACGCCAATGGAGGCGGCTCTGCGGCATTTGACGGAGACGCTGCCCGGTCCGCATTTTCTGTTCCTTACGCCCGATATGGCCAATTCGTTCGCTTCGTTCTCTTCCTTCGAGGAATGGATCGTAAAGGTAAGGCTCATTCTGACGTCGGTTACGGAAGCAGCTCTGCATCCTCGGCTTGAACGATATCGCCACCGGTGGGATTGGGGAGACGGGGAATAAACCCGAAACGAGTGGCATTCGCGGCTTCCGATCCTATGAGGCATAAATTCCGCGAAATTCGGTCGGACTGAAACCCGTTTCCTTGCGGAAAAACTTCGTGAAATGATTCGTGTCGGGGAATCCCGTAAGGGCGGAGATTTCCTTGATGCTGAGGGCGGTCGTCATCAACAAAGTTTTCGCTTTCTCCGCTCTTTTGCGATTGACGTATTTATGTGGCGAAACGCCGAATCGCTTCTTGAAATAGGCGATAAAATAATTCGGATGCAAGTGCAGTAGCGAGGCCAATTCGTCGACGCTGATGCTTAAGTGAAGATGCTTGTCCACGTAATCGTGAATAACGTTGAGCCGGTTAATCTCTTCGCTTCGATGCTGCAGCACTTGAACCGGAACATGCTCCAGATACGTCGCCAATATTTCCAGCATCACGGATTTCTGTCTAATTAGAGTGACCAGGGCGGAGCTTCCTTGCGGTTCGACTAATCGTTCGAATAGCCGGGAAACCCGTTCTTTGTCATGGATATCGATACAATACGGAACGCCGATCCATTGGAACAGGTCGAACGCGCCGGCCCTCGTCGTGAAATGGCACCAATATTTAAGAAAGGCATTATCGTTGACGGCGGAATAGCCTTGGTTCGTGTATGCCGGCGCGAAGAAGAGCTGGCCAGGACGCGGATGAATGGTTTGTTCCTCGACGCGTACCCAACCTTCCCCCTCAAGAATGAAATAAAACTTGTTATAGTCCGGCGAATGGTCGAGATTGCGCCATTCGGGGGTGCATTGCGTCCGGTAAGCCGCCGTGACGTCGATCTGCAGGTTATGCAGCAAATCCGCTATCGCCTGCTCGCTCTTGATTGAAGCCATCCCCATTCACGACCTTTGCTTCTTCTTTTCTCGACTCTATTCTAATGGATTGTTCACGCGATGTGTATGCTGAGTTTTGTACCCTTCATTCTTAGCTTCATCCATTTTCGGTACGTAAACCCTCCCCTATAATGAGCTTATCGACAAGAGGGAGGACAAAAAAGCCATGAAACCGAACGAACCGCGACTATTGACGGACGAGCAGATGAAGACGTTTATCGTAGACGGAGTATTGTTGTTGAAGACGGACTTTCCGAAGGATTTCCACGATCGGCTGCTGGAACGGTTGAATCAAGTCCACGAAGAGGAAGGCAACCTGGGCAACAATATTTTACCTAGAATCCGGGAGATGCAGAAGGTGTTCGAGCATCCGGTCATCACCGGAGCGTTAACGAGCGTACTCGGTCCCGATTATCTGATGCATACGCATAGACACTGCCATTATAATGCCTTGCCAACGGCTGGCGGTTGGCATAAAGACAGCTATTGGGGCTATAATCGCCTCCGCAACCATCATCCTTGGTGGGCCATGATCATGTATTTTCCGCAGGATACTCCGGTCGAGCTTGGACCTACGGGCGTTATGCCGGGCAGTCACGTTTACGAGAGCCGCACATTCGGTCCGGACGATTCGGAGGACGAAGTGACGGCGAACGGGGAGGCAGGCACTTTCGTTCTCATTCATTACGATATCTGGCATCGGTCGACCAGAAACCTGACGGGCAAACCGCGTTATATGCTGAAATTCGAATTCATGAGAACGGTTGCCCCATCCGAACCGACTTGGAATTACGAAGGCAGCGAATGGTCCGTGCCCGAAGCGGCGTCGGCCGTGGGATTGCCGCAGGAAGAGTACTGGCAAGACTCTTGGAATTGGCTGCGGGGAGAAATCGGCAGCCGCTACGGCAAAGCGGATACTAAACATGAAAGTCTTCTATCCGATTTGGCGGGAAGGCTAACGGATTCCGACGAACGAATCGCCCTGAATGCCGCATACGGCTTGGCGACTTGCGGGGAAGCGGGACGGGATGTTCTGTTGGATACATTGATTGGAACGGATGCAAGGGCTTCTTTGTTATCCGCTTACGGATTGTCGGCGTGCGGGGCCGATGCGGTCGAAGGTTTGACTCGAGCGCTCGACGATGAGAAGGAGCATGCGGTCAACCATGCGGCATTCGCGCTCGGCGAGTTGCGGCATTACGCCGATACATCTGCCCTTAAGCTTGTATCGAAGCTAGGAGGCGGATCGTCCGCGAAGGTTCGCAGAACGATAGCGGATTCGCTCGGCATGATCGGTCGGACGGCGCAAGGAGAGACGGTCGACGGTCTTATCGCTTGTCTGAAGGACGAAGACGCGCAAGTCCGTTTTACCGCGGGACTTTCCCTGATCAAGCTGGGACGCGCGGCGGAAGCGGCGATTCCGTATTTGGCGGAAGCGCTGGAAGACGACAACCGATACGTGCAAGGGCATGCGATCGAAGCTCTTCGCTACATCGATACCGAGCAATCGAGAGCGGTGCTGTTGCACGAGCTTATGCAATCCAGGTGGTGCCCGTCGACCACGAAAGCAAGCACTTTCTAAAGGAAGCGGTGAGTTCGAATTGTCGCATGAAATCGCACGGAAGTCGAACGCGATCGTCATGAACGAGCTTGATCATGTGGCTACGGCTCTAAAAGATATGAAAGTAGGCGAAGAAGTCAGGTTTCATGTCGGAGCCGAGGTCAGGGAGGTTCGGCTGTCGGAAGCCGTGGCTTTCGGCCATAAATTCGCCATCGTATCGATCGAGGCGGGCGAAGAGGTTCGCAAATACGGGGAAGTTATCGGTAGATCGACAGAGGCAATCGAAGAGGGAAGTCATGTTCACGTTCACAATATCGAAGGCATTCGCGGACGCGGAGATCAAGCGGACAAGGAGGAGGCGAATTGAGGACGATCGAGGCGTACGCTCGCGATAACGGCGATATCGGCATCCGTAATCATTTGTTGATCATTCCCACGGTCATTTGCGCGAATCAAGTATGCAACAGAATTATGCAGATGGTACCCGATACGATATCGATTCCCCATCAGCACGGTTGCAGCCAGATCGGCGCGGATAAAAACCGGACGTTCGACGTTCTCGCAGGGACCGGGAAAAATCCCAACGTAGGTGCCGTTATCATTATTAGCCTCGGTTGCGAGGTTGTCGATCCGGTCGCGCTGGCGGAAGAAATTCGCAAGACGGGGAAGCCGGTGGAAATGTTCGATATCCAGTCCATTGGAGGCTCCGTGAAAGCGATCGGCCATGGTGTCGAAATCGCGAAGCGTTTGAAGGCAGAGTTGGGTCGGCAACGAAAGACGGAAGTTCCGCTTGCCAAGCTTAAGGTAGCGGTCAAGTGCGGAGGTTCCGACTCCACGTCCGGTTTATCGTCTAATCCGGCGCTAGGATTCGCCGCCGATCGAGTAATCGGCTCGGGCGGGGGGATCGTCATCGGCGAGACGACGGAGATTATCGGCGCGGAGCATTTACTCGCCAGGCGCTGCTCGGATGACGGAATATCGGAAAAGCTGATCTCTATCGTGAACCGGTTCGAGAAGGAAGTAGAACGGATGGGCGAAGACATGCGAGGCGGTAATCCGAGTCCGGGCAATATCGCCGGAGGGTTGACTACGATAGAAGAAAAATCACTCGGCTGTATAAGCAAGTGCGGATCCGCGCCGATACGAGGCGTGATCGAATACGCCGAGTCGATTCCCGAGGGCGGATTGTATTTCATGGATTCGCCGGGTAACGATATCGAATGCGTATCGGGCATGGCCGCCGGCGGAGCGCATATCGTCTGCTTCACGACGGGCAGGGGAACGCCGACGGGCGCGGCGGTCGTACCTGTCATTAAGATTACCGGCAATCCGCGCACGTTTAAGCTCATGGAAGACAACATGGACGTAGATGTAAGCGGCATGCTGACCGGCGAGTTGGGGTTGGAGCAAGCCGGCGACCGGATCTGGGACGAAATCGTCGAGGTCGCGGAAGGCAAATGGACGAAGGCGGAAGTGCTCGGCCACCAAGAGTTCAGCATCAACCGGATAGGTCCGAGCTTGTAACGAAAGCGAACGAGAACGATATAAATAGGCTGCCCTTAACGTTCGAGGGGAGCCTATTTGTCGTTACGTATGTGTTCTCCAATAATTTAAACAACGATTGCACAAAAAATTGAACCGTTCCCGGAAGGTCTAATGATAGAATCAATGCAAACGTAATCGCGGATCGCGACGGAAATGAGGAATCGTTATGGGAATCGGACAATGGACGATCGGCGAAAGAGAAGGACACGCGGCATGGTTCGGCGAAACGGAGAAGCTCTCCCTTTGCGTCATACCCGGATTAGGGAGCAAGGTCGTTTCGTTGGCGAATCGTTCGACGAACCGGGAATGGTTATGGAGCAGCGGGAAGAAGCTCGGCAACGAAGGTTTTGCTTCGCCATTCTCTTCGGGCGACGAGAGCGGATGGGACGAGATGTTTCCGGGAATCAACGAATGCTCTTACCCCGACGAGCCATGGAGCGGTCGCCGGATACCCGATCACGGCGAGGTTTGGTCGCTGGCATGGGAGGCTAGTTGTACGGGATCGGAGTTGCGGTGTAAAGTGGAGGGAGTGCAGTTCCCTTATCGACTAGAGAAGGCATATTCCTTCTTATCCGAGGATACGTTGCGAATCGATTACGTCGTGACGAACCTTTCCGATTCCTCGTTTTCCTTTCACTGGGCAGCCCACCCGCTCTTACAAGGGAAAGAAGGCATGAAGCTTCACGTACCCGAAGATTTGAATGAAATCGAGATCGCATACTCGGAAGGAAAAAGGCTCGGCGAATTCGGAGATCTAACGGACTGGCCCTTAATCGAGAAAGACGAAGGGACCGTCGATCTTAGCATCCTCGGAGCTCCGGACCGGAGTGTGGCGGACAAATATTACTTTACTGGAAAGCTGAGCGTCGGATGGGTTAGGCTTAGCGACCCCGCGACGGGTGAATCGCTAGCGATGAGATTTCCCGAGGACAAGGTTCCCTACTTGGGCATATGGGCCAATTCGGGCGGCTATGGAGGTTATAATCATTTCGCCATCGAGCCCGCGACGGGAAGAATGGACGATTTGAATTACGCGATGAGACATCATGAAGCGGCGACGGTCGATGGCCGCGGAACCTACCGATGGTTTCTCGAGATCACACTGACTTGAATCGGCGCCAGGCTTGGAGGCTTTAACGGATGAAATGGTTATTCCTGAACCGGAGCGTCAGCGCGAAAATCGTATGGAGCAGCGTTCTGATTTCATTGATTCCGTTGCTCGTTCTCTCTTATTTGTTCTACAGGTCGAGCACGAATTCATTGGAAAGAGCGATACTGCGAAGCTCCGACCAGAACGCGGCCTATTTATCGAAGGATTTAGACGAGTATTTCCGTAATATCTCCACCTCGGCGTTGCAGGTGTATGCTTTTAACCGGGTAGTCAGCCTAATGGAGCACGGAACGAATTACAACGACTTGGAAGTAATCTACGTCGAGGAGTCCCTCGATAATTTCTATAAGCTGGTACAGAACAAGAATAAAGACATCTTCAAGATCATGCTGTACGGCAAGGACGATACGTTGCGAGATTTTTGGTCGAGAGCCGCCAGCTACGATTCCATCAAATTCGAACAGAGCATCCCGAACTACAAGGAGATGCTCAATTTGCCGTTCCAGCATAACATGATGTTCACTTATTCGGACCGTACATTGGGGCAGGATTTTTTCGTATACGCGATCACCATCTACGACCCGTTCTATAAGAAAAAATTCGGATCGATGGTATTCTATGTCCAGATGAAGGATTTTCTCAAGACGGTGGAAGCGAATAACCAATCGCCTAACGTGATCGTACTGCAGAACGGCAACGGGGAGACTTTCTACCAAACCAACGATCGATACGCGAACGCGGTCAAGCCTTTTGCCCATCCGGGCGCGTTCGCCGCCAATAATCCGCGCGACGTAACGTTTACCCGGAATAAAGATCTGTTTATGGGAACCTCGTATCTCGATAATTCGAACATTGGATTTACGATTATTTATCCGAACGAGGATTTGGCGGAAAATCGCAAGAACACGCTGCTTCTGGCCGTAGGTGCGCTCTCGGTCGTCATGCTCATTATTTTTCTGTTTTCGTTGCTCGCGCAACGCTTTATCACGAAACCGATTCAGAGTCTCGGCAAAGCGATGAAAGCCGTGCGGAACGGAAATTTTCACGTTACTTTGAAGCCGTACCGCCATAGGGACGATCTCTCCGAGCTGACGAGGAATTTCAATTTCATGACGGACAAGATCCGAGAGTTGATCGAACTCGATTACCAGATGCAGCTTAGAAACAAGGAAGCGCAAATCCTTGCATTGCAAATGCAGATCAATCCCCACTTTCTGTACAATACGCTGCAGACGATCGGGGGCAAAGCGGTATTGATCGGAGATTACGAGATTCATGAAATGTGCCGGGCGCTGGGGGACATGTTCCGTTACAGCTTCTACGAGGGCAACATGGAGTCGACGATCGGTCAGGAGCTCGCACACGTGAATAATTACTTGTACATCCAGCAGTTCCGTTTCGAGGATTCCCTGCAGACGGAGTTCGACGTGGATAACGATCTCATGGACCACTCCATCGTCCGATTCGTCCTGCAGCCGATCATCGAGAACGTGATCGTGCATGCCGCGGATAAGCAGGGAGGTCGCCAGCTTCTTATTCGCATCAGCGCCGCTAGGCAAGGGGAATTCGTCGTCATCGAGATCAGGGATAACGGTCTCGGGATGGAGGAGAACAAGCTTGCCGTCCTGAAGTCGAGCCTGGAGCGCAGATCCTTGGAGGTATTCTCGGGAGTATCGATCGGATTGAAAAACGTTCACGAGAGAATCAAGCTCGTATACGGGGCCCCGCACGGCTTGTTCGTCGAGAGCGAACGGGGGAAAGGGACGACGATCAAGATCGTGATCCCATATCGAAACGGAGGGGCGACGAATGTATAAAGTCATGGTCGTGGACGACGAAACCTGGGGACGCAAATCGATCAGCAAGATGATCAGCGAGCTCGCCCTGGACGTCGAGATCATCGCGGAAGCGAAGAACGGGCAAGAGGCATTGGAGCTTATTCGCATGAACAAGCCTCATATCGTAGTGACCGACATGAATATGCCGATCATGAACGGGGAGAAGTTTCTGGAGAACCTGCACAAGCTTCATGGGGATATTCGGGTTATCGTCATCAGCGGTTACTCGCAATTCGAGTATTTGAAGGCCGCATTGACTTATCAAGCGAGCGAGTACGTGCTTAAACCGATTTCCTTGCAAGAGCTCCGGAACGCGATGGCGAAGGCGATAGACGCCTGCCGGGACTATATGAGCTTGCAGCAGCAGAAGAAAATCGCGAAGGACATTCTCAAGCTAAGGCGCGAGGAATTCCTTCAGAATCTTGCGGGCAAACGAATCACGAATTTATCCGATATCCACAATCAAGCGGAGGAGCTTCGAATCGAGACCGCGAACGGTACGTATCGGTTAGGCATATTCATGTTTCGCCAATTTAACGAAGTAACCAAGACGAAGTTTCACGGGAACGCGGATTTGTTCATGTTCAGCGCCGAGAATATTCTCGCCGAAGTCATTCGGGACGAGAATCCGCTCGCCTTCAAATCCGACGACAGGATGAGCATCGGTCTTATTTTTCCCGAGTCTTCCTATGACATGGAGCAAATCGTCCGATGCGTCTCCGACTTTCACGATGCCGTCAAACGCATGTTGAGCACGGACGTCGTCGCGGGGATCAGCAACGTCATCGCCGGGTTCGACAGGCTCCCGGAAGCGAACGGAGCAGCGAACGACGAGTTGCACAGGAACAAGCTCGACTTTTCGGGTTTGTCGTTCTCCTCGGCCGAGAATCCCATAGCAGGGACATCGGCGGGAATTCTCACCTCTTTCGATCTGAAGGCGCTCGGGCATGCGATCGGATCGGGCAACGTGAAAGACGGCCGTAAGCTGCTGGCCGAATTCGTTCAACGGGTCGGCAAGCGCCCGTCCACGACGATTCGCGACGTCCATCGCGAGCTAGCTAAAATATTGGAGATCGCCGGCACGGAAGCTAAAGGACTAGCTGCTGCTTTCCCCGCGTTATTCGACGGCGGGCAAACCGCGGGAATATTGGATTTCCAGCAGCTTGAGGCTTTCGTGGCCCACTTGGCGGAAGCAATCTCGTCGCATAGCGTGGACAACGATCAGCCGGAATCCGCCCATCCGATCGCGCAGATCGTCGCTTTCCTGGACGCGAATTACTTCGAGGATGTCAGCCTGATCGATATGGCTACGCGTTTTCATATGGATCCTAGCTATTTAAGCAAGCTATTCAAGTCGGTGACCGACGAGAATTTCATCGAATACGTCACCCGCAAGCGGATGGAGAAGGCATGCGAGCTCTTGCGGTCGTCCGACCGCAAGATCAACGAAATCGCCGAGCTTGTCGGGTACGAGAACCAGAGGTATTTCAGTCAGGTGTTCAAGAAATTCACCGGGATGACTCCGTCCGAGTATAGGGAAGCGAAGTCTAGCTAATTAGCGCGCGGCAAAAAATTGAACATCGGCACAACAATTTATTCTATTACGCATCCTCTCGCCGGAAAGTAAGCTAGGTACAGGACAAAGACTTCCGGTTCCGTCCTACATCCAAACACACGAAGAGGGGAAACAGAAATGAAAAAGAGCTTGGCTTTAGGCTTATGCGCGTTACTAATGACATTGCTGCTCGCTGCATGCGGCGGCAACAACAATGAACCCCAATCCTCGCCGGCATCGTCCGATCCGGCCGCGAGCGCTCCGGCGGAAAGCTCCGCGGCGCCAACCGAATCGGCTGCGGAAGAGAAGCCCGTTACGATTTCCTTCATGCACTTCAAGAGCGACGTAACCGACGGCGTTCAGAAAATCGTAGATCAATTCGAGGAGGCCAACCCGAACATCACCGTAGACGTTCAACCGGTCAAATACGACGACTACTACACGCTGCTGAAAACGAAAATGGCCGGCGGAGACGTTGTGGACGTATTCACTTTGAATAATGGAGCTCAAACCAAATTGTTCGTGGACGGCGGTTACGTGGAAGATCTGACCGGCCAGCCGCTCTTCGAGAATTTCGATCCTAGCGTCGTTAAGGCGCAAGAGACGGACGGTAAAAACTACATCGTTCCCGTAAACGCTACGCCAATCGCGGTATTCTACAACAAGAAGATTTTCTCCGATCTCGGCATCGCGATTCCTAGAACGTACGATGAACTGATCGCGGCGGGCAAGAAAATCAAAGAGGCGGGCAAAACGCCGTTCGCCCTCGGCTGGAAAGACGGATGGACGCTCGGCATGTGGATTGGCCGCGATCTTCCGAGCAACACGGCTCTCGTCGAGAATCAACCCGATTTCTTCGCTCAGTTGGAGACGGGCGCAGCCAAATTCGCCGATAATCCGGCTACGAGAACGATGATCCAGCATGCGAAGCAAATTTTCGATCTTGGTAACAAGGATCAGTTAGGCGTAGATTACAACGGCGTCGTCGACCTGTTCGCCAAAGGCGACGTTGGCATGATGTACATGGGAACTTGGCCGCTTGCGGACATTCAAAAGAAAAACCCCGAGCTGTACGAAACGGGAATCGGCTACTTCCCTTATCCTTTCAGCAACGATGCAAGCCTGAACAAACTGGAATTTAATCCGGACGCTTCGCTTGCGGTCGGCAGCAATTCCAAGAACAAGGAAGCCGCGCTGAAATTCGTTGCTTTCATGGCTAGCAAAGAGGGCGGAGATTCCTGGGTTAAGAACATCAACTCCCTTAGCTATGTGAAAGGCGCTTCCGCCGATATCGCTCCCGCGGTAACCGAGCTTCAACCGTATTTCGACAACGGCGAGGTATACGATTCCCAAGTGTATATCAAATCTACGATCGACTGGCAGAATCAATTCGTGCAAAACCTGCAAAAATTGTTCTTCAATAAAGCTACGGAAGACGAAGTCATCGCAACGATGGACGACTGGGTTAGCAAAAACCATAAGTAATCGCGCATAAATCATCGTAACGGCATAGGCCCAGCCTATGCCGTTATGAACACCAGAAAGGGAAATCACGATGGGAAACATAAAGCGGTTAATCCGTGGCGAGATGTGGTATATCCTTTTCCTCTTGCCGGGATTGTGTTTGTTTATATTCGCGGTACTCGTTCCGCTAATCATGGGAGCCAGATACTCGTTCACGAACTGGGACGGACTGTCCAGAACGGTTCATTACAATGGTTGGGACAATTACGTGAGGGCATTTTCCGATAGCGATCTATGGATCGTCTTAGCGAACACTTTCAAATACGCATTCATCGTTACGCTGCTTGTTAACTTCATCGCTCTGCTACTAGCTTTGTTTCTGGATTCTTATGTCAAATTCAAAAACGGCTTTCGTGCGATTTTCTTCCTATCGGGGGCTATCTCGACCGTATTGTCGGGTTTCATATGGAAGTACAACTACGCGATCGGTTTTCCCAGCTTGTTCAAGATGTTCGGCCTCGATGTCAACAGCCCGCTCGGAGATCCGAACTATGCCCTGTTCGGACTGATCCTGATCGCGGTCTGGCAAGGAATCGGAGCGCCGATGATCATCTATATCGCAGGGCTTCAAGGCGTTTCCGGCGAGCTAGTGGAGAGCGCCAAGATTGACGGGGCGAGTACGGTCCAATCGTTCTTCCATATCACGCTGCCTCTGATAGCTCCATCCATTACGATTAACATTCTGCTCGTGTTGACGGGCTCCTTGAAGGTGTTCGATTTGGTTTACGTGACGACGCAGGGCGGACCGGCGTTCTCGACGGAAGTCATCTCGACGTTCATTTACAAAAATTCGTTCGCCAATTTCCAAGCGGGATACGGAACGGCGCTGTCCATTATTTTCTTCCTAATCCTTGTTCTCGTGACCATCGTGCAAATCTCCATCTTTAGAAGACGGGAAGTGGAAATGTGAAAAAAGGCCAAATCGCGGCGTTCGCCATCATATCCGTTATCGCGCTTATCTTTCTGTTTCCTTTCTACGTAGCCGTGTTGATGGCTTTCAAAACGCCGAAGGAAACCTTCGATTCCTTCTACGCTTTGCCATCGAGCATAAGCTTTGAGAATTTCTCCTTGTCCTGGAAGGCATCGAACTATTTATCCGCCATTACGAACAGCCTGATCATTACCGCCATTTCCACGACTCTGATTGTTTTCGTATCGGCATTGGCCGGATATTCGATCGCTAGACGGAACAAGCCTTTCTATAATTTCGTGTTTATCGTATTTCTGGCCGGTCTCGTCGTGCCCTTTCAGATCACGATGCTGCCCTTGTACAAAATGGGCAAAGAGCTCAGCATGCTTAACTCGCATTGGGGAATCGCTTTGATCTACGGCGGCTTCGGCGTGCAGATGGGCGTTCTCTTCTATGCGGGCTTCATTCGAGCCATCTCCAAGGAAATCGAGGAAGCGGCCAGAATCGACGGCTGCTCGACGCCCGGCATCTTTATCCGCATCATCATTCCGTTGCTGAAGCCGGTTACGGCAACGGTAATCGTGCTGAACGCGCTGTATATTTGGAACGATTTCTTATTGCCGTTACTTTATCTGCAGGACAAATTTTATCGGACGATTCCGTTGCAACAGTACTTTTTCTTCGGACAATACAGCAGCGACTTGAACTTGGCGTTCGCTTACGCGGTCATGGGAATTATTCCGGTCGTGGGGTTTTTCTTGCTTATGCAAAAATATATAATTAAAGGAATTGCTGCCGGCGCGATTAAAGGGTAGCGGTCAAGAGGAGATGCATCCATGCCTATCACTTACTCGGAAAAAACGAACTTATTCGAAATTCGCACGAATAATTCCTCCTATCTGTTCGGAATCAATCCTAAAGGCGTCGTACAGCACGCGTATTGGGGAAAACCGGTCATTGCCGAAGAAAACGCCGATTTGCTGAGGAGCAGGCACCATAGCTCCTTCGATGCGGACGTAGATCGGGAAACGGAGGAGTACGGCGGCTGGGGCGGCTGCAATTATGCCGAGCCCGCACTTAAGGCGACGTTCGCCGACGGCGTGCGGGATTTGAAATTGAAGTACGAGGGCTACGAGATTTTCGAAGCGAACGAATTGGTCGTTCATCTCGCGGACGAGCACTATGCTTTGCGCGTGGAGCTTCATTACAAGGCGATTCCCGAATTCGATCTCGTCGAACGGAAAGTCAGGGTGCTGAACGAGGAAGCGGAACCGATCCGGATCGAGCAGGTCATGGCCGCGGTATGGACTGTACAACGGTTACCGGAATACCGGCTGACGCACGTTACTGGACGCTGGGCAGGAGAGTACCAGCTCAGGACGAACGTTCTGTCGGAAGGCAAGAAGGTGCTCGAATCGAGAAGAGGGTTTACGGGACCCCATTCCAATCCATGGTTTGCCGTGGATGGAGGTAAAGCGGACGAACAATCCGGACAAGTGTGGTTCGGGGCGCTCGGATGGAGCGGCAACTGGAAAATCGTATTGGAGAAAACGACGTTCGGACACGTTCGCGTCGCCGGCGGTATCAACGACTTCGACGGTTCGTTCCTAGTCGCGCCGGGACAAGTCTGCGAATCTCCCGTGTTTACCGGAGGTTTCTCTTCGGCCGGCTTCGGCGGAATGAGCAGGAACCTTCACGGCTACCAGAGGAAGTACGTGCTGCCTTCGGGCAGGGACCGGAAAGTACTCTATAATTCGTGGGAAGCGACCGAATTCGCGGTTACCGTTGAAGCGCAGAAGGAGCTCGCGCGGCAAGCCGCCAAGCTCGGAGTGGAGCGTTTCGTCGTGGACGACGGCTGGTTCGGCCAACGCCATAGCGATCGCGCGGGTTTAGGCGATTGGCAGGTTAACCCGGAGAAATTCCCCAACGGGCTGCAGGAGCTGATCGACGAGGTGCAAAGCCTCGGCATGGAGTTCGGCTTGTGGGTGGAGCCGGAATCGGTCAATCCGGACAGCGAGCTTTACCGGCGACATCCGGAATGGACGTACCAGTTCCCGACGCGTACGGGTACGCAGCTTCGTAATCAATTGCTGCTGAATTTAGGTTTGCCCGAAGTGAAGAGCTTCGTTCTCGACTTTATGACGGAATTGTTATCGTCGCATGAAATCTCGTTTATTAAGTGGGATATGAACCGGACGGTCACGGAGCCGGGGATTTCTCCGCTTATGGAGCATTCGGGCGAAGCGATATGGCTGAAGCACGCGGAGCACTTGTACGAGATTTGGGCGGAATTGCGCGCGCGGTTCCCTCATGTCGAGTTCGAAACCTGCGCCGGCGGCGGGGCAAGGATCGACCTGGGAATATTGCGTTTCGCGGATCAAGCGTGGATTAGCGACAATACGGATGCGCGCGATCGCTTGACGATTCAAGAGGGCTTCTCCTACGCGTACAGCCCCGCGGTCATGATGTGCTGGGTTACCGAATCGCCCCACGGCTTCAACGGAAGAAGCCTGCCGTTATCGTACCGTTTCCATAGCTCCATGATGGGCGGCTTAGGCATCGGCGCGAATATTAGCCATTGGACGGACGGCGAGATGGCGGAAGCCAAACGCTTCGTGGAGTTATACAAGGAAATCCGGCCAACGGTTCTAAGAGGCGATCTGTATCGCTTGGAGTCGTTCCGCGGCTCGAATGTCGCGGCTTATCAATACGTCGGCAAGGATCGGAACGAGTCCGTCGTTTTCGTGTTCCTTCAATCGCAGTTTTTCGGTTCCGAGGAGAGAAGGCTGTTGCTGCAGGGGCTAGATGAGGATGCCGCGTACGAGGTAAGCCGGGAAGGCCGGGAGACGGTCAGACTCCACGGCTCGACGCTCATGAACGTCGGAATTGCCCTTACGCTTAAGGGAGATTACGGCAGCGAGCTCGTTCGCTTGAAGCTTTTGCCATAAAGTTGAACAACGCATACACAACGGTCGATTAACCTTTGGGGACGTTGCGGTATTCCGTCGGCGACATGCCCATGATTTTCTTGAATAAGCGGGAAAAGTAGTAAGGATCGGAGTTGCCGACGTATGCGGCGATTTCCTTCACGGTCATGCCGGTCAGGCTTAGCAGCTGGCCGGCTTTTTGCATTTTCAGCCTTAGAAAATATTCGATCGGAGGCATGCCCGTCTCTTGATTGAACAGGTAGATGAGATGCTGCTTCGAAATGCCGGCGTGCTGTGCGATGTCGGAGAGCTTCAGAGTACCCGTCAGGCGTTCGTTCATGAATCTCACAGCGCGCTCGAGGTCCTGCTCTCTCTTGCGGTCGATGCCCGACTTTCCGGCTCTCAGCCCGACCGATCCGAGCAGCTGTCCGATTGTTCGGGAGACGAGAACTTGCACGGGAAGGGAGTAGGGTTTATCGGACAGAAGACCGTAGCATTTGTCGAAGCCCTCTACCATCTCTCCATAGGCGCCGGCCGGAAGTGACAGCAGTCCCGCATCTAAGTTATATAACCGAATATAATCCAATACCTGTTCACCCTGCAGATGGAACCAATAGATGCTCCACGGCGTTTCCTCCGAAGCTCCGTATCGGTGCGGCATACCAGCCGGGATGATGGCTAATTGACGTTCGCGCACGATCGAGATGCGGCCGTCCCATTCAATCCACCCTTCGCCCTCGCTGCAATAGATGAATATATGGGATTCGCAGCCATCCGCCCGTTCGCGATAATGATGCAGGGCGCGAGGGAAGTATCCGATGTCGCTCACGTATAAGTCGCGGGTCAACGGGAAGCGTGCCAATTCGGCGGTAAAGGGGGGAGGGAGCACGAACAGCTTTTCCTCTTCGAATCCTTCCGGCTTAAGAACGTTGTCCATGAATTAGACCTCCATTGATCCGAATATAGTCCATCATAAACCGAATTGCGTGAATTGGCGATACCCTGCATACGGAGTAAAGTAAAGATATGATAAGCAATGGCTTAAGCCGAAGGGGGAATTACATTGACATTGACATCGTCGAATAGAAGCACGGATGCAGCCGTTCGCCTATGGGAAGAGGACGTAGCGATTCCGACTTATGCGATCGGGGAAGCTGACCGCAATCCGATGTTCCTGGAGAAACGCGTGTACCAAGGGAGCTCGGGACGGGTATACCCGCATCCCGTCGTAGACAAGATCGAGGACGAGAAGAAACCGCAAAACTACAGGATGGTCATTCTAGAGAACGAGTTCGTGCGAATCGAGATCATGCCTGAGCTCGGAGGAAGAATCTACCGTGCTCTCGACAAAACGAACGATTACGATTTCGTCTATTATAACCGCGTCATTAAGCCGGCTCTCGTCGGACTCGCGGGACCTTGGATATCCGGGGGCATAGAGTTTAACTGGCCTCAGCATCATCGTCCGAACACCTACGGACCGGTCGAATATAGGCTGTCCGAGAACGAAGACGGGAGCGCGACCGTGTGGATCAGCGAGATCGACCGGATGTACGGCACGAAAGTGACCGCGGGCTTCACCCTCCATCCGGGCAAAGCGTATTTGGAAATTTCGGCTCAGCTCTATAACCGGACTGCCGAGCCGCAAACGTTCCTCTGGTGGGCGAATCCGGCCGTTGCCGTCAACGATCATACGCAATCCGTGTTTCCGCCGGATGTCACCGCGGTATTCGATCACGGGAAAAGAGACGTTTCGCGTTTTCCGATCGCGACGGGCACTTATTACAAGATGGACTATTCCGCCGGGGTGGATATTTCGCGTTACCGCAATATTCCCGTGCCGACTTCCTACATGGCGTACAAATCGGATTACAATTTCGTCGGAGGTTACGACCACGGCGTACAGGCCGGCCTGCTTCACGTCGCTAACCACCATGTCTCGCCCGGCAAGAAGCAGTGGACTTGGGGGAACGGGGAATTCGGGCAAGCGTGGGATCGCAACCTTACGGACGAGGATGGACCCTATATCGAGCTCATGACCGGTGTCTTCACCGATAATCAACCGGATTTCACATGGCTTCAGCCTTATGAGGAAAAGAATTTCACGCAATATTTCATGCCGTACAAGGATATCGGCGTCGTCAAGAATGCCACGATAGACGCAGCGATCAACCTGGAGATCGACGAGAAGAGCCGTCAAGCGACCGTATGGGCTTACGCGACCTCTTCGTTCAAAGGCGCGGTCGTCGAGCTCAAAGGCAAGACTCGCGTATACTTGCGGGAGGAAGCCGAGCTTTCGCCGGTAACGACGTTTAAGTCGGTCGTAACGCTGGATGAAGGAGACTTGGCTCATGATCTTAAGCTAACGGTTCGGGATGCTAAAGGTACATTGCTCGTCTCTTATCGACCGGCTAAGCCATCTCTGGAAGAGGTCCCGGAAGCGGCGAAGCCCCTTCCCGAGCCTCATGAGCTTCGCACGAACGAGGAACTATATTTGGCGGGCTTGCACCTGGAGCAGTACCGTCACGCGACATTCGAACCGGAGGCTTATTATCTCGAAGGTCTCAAGCGGGACCCTGGCGATATTCGCATCAATGTCGCTTACGGGACGCTGCTGCTCCGCCGAGGCTCGTTCGCGGAAGCCGAGACTCACTTCCGGACGGCCGTGAAGTCGCTGAATTGGCGCAATACCAATCCTTACGATAGCGAAGCTCTATACCAGCTCGGCGTTGCGCTTAGGCAGCAAGGCCGCGCGGAGGAAGCATTCGCCGCATTCTACAAATCGACTTGGTCGGCGGCGTGGCAGGACGCCGGATTTTTCTCGCTCGCGCAGATCGCCTGCGAGAAGGGCTCCTACGCGGAAGCCCTGGAGTTGGTCGAACGCTCTTTAATTCGGAATTCCCGCAACTACAAGGCCCGTCACCTGAAAGCGGCGTTGTTAAGGAAGCTGGGAGAGTTCGCTAAGGCAAAGGCGTACGCGGAGGAAACGCTCGCCCTCGATATCGCCGATTTCGGTTCCGCCCGCGAACTTGGACTATCTCTATCGCGTTTGGGAGACGGGAACGGCGCCGATAAGGTTTTGCGGGATCTGGCTCAACTCATGCGCGGCGATCCCCACAATTATTTGAACCTGGCTTCGGATTACGCGGGAAGCGGGTTGTACGACGAGGCGATATCCGTGCTCGCCGTTATCGTTCCCGACGTCGGCGCGAAAGCCTATCCGATGCTGCACTATACGCTTGGTTATTTGCACGAGCTGGCGGGGGATGCGGGATCGGCCGCCGAATATCGTCGCGCCGGCAACGCGGCCGCTCCGGATTATTGCTTCCCGAACAGCTTGTTCGAGCTGGTCGTGCTGCAAAGCGCGATCGACGCGGATGCCGAAGACGACAAAGCTCATTACTATTTGGGCAACTTGCTATACGACAAGAAGAGGCATAAGGACGCAATCGCCCATTGGGAGAAATCCGTTTCCGTCAACGACGAATTTGCGACGGTCCATCGAAATCTCGCTCTAGCCTACTTCAATAAGCTCGGCGATTCCGCCAAATCGCTCGTCTCCCTGGAGAAAGCGTTCGCGCTTCGGCCGGATGATGCCCGCGTGTTCTACGAGCTCGACCAGCTGTACAAGAAGCTCGGATACGCCGCCGGAAATCGCTTCGGGCAATTGGAGAAGCGCAAAGCGCTCGTCGAGAAGCGGGACGATCTCTATTTGGAATTCGTCACCTTGCTTAACGCTCAAGGACGCCACGAGGAAGCCATGTCCGCGTTATCCTCGCGAAGGTTCCATCCATGGGAAGGCGGGGAAGGCAAAGTTACCGGCCAGCACGTATTGACCCGCGTAGAATTCGCGAAGCTGGAGCTTGACGCCGGCCGGTTCGAGCAAGCGATAGTCCATCTGCAGGAAGCGCTAGTCTATCCCGAGAATCTGGGAGAAGGGAAGCTGGCGGGAGCGCAGGAGAACCACGTCTATTACTACCTCGGCTGCGCATACGAAGGGCTTAACGAGCCTATTCGAGCAAGGGAGCATTTCTTATTGGCTTCGAAAGGCTTAGAAGAACCGGCCAGCGCGATGTATTACAACGATCAGCCGCCCGATATGATTTTCTATCAAGGGTTGGCTTGGCATAAGCTAGGCAACGAGAAGGAAGCGAACCGCCGGTTCAATAAGCTGATCGATTACGCGGAGAAGCATTTGCAGGATGATATCAAATTCGACTACTTCGCGGTTTCGTTGCCGGATTTCCTCGTATTCGAAGACGATCTGAACAAACGAAACGAAATTCACTGCCTCTACATGAAAGGGCTAGGCCTCGTCGGTAAACGTCAGTTCGAGGAAGCCAAGACGCAATTCGACGCGGTGCTCGTCATGGACCCGAACCATCAAGGGGCCTCCGTTCACCGTAAATTGTGCGAATAGAACGATAAGGCAAAGCCCCCCGTCCGCTCCATGCTTGTTGGAGTAGATGGGGGGCTTTGTTTGATTTGTTTGACGGAAGTCGAGAATCATACATCACCGATATGCGTGCGTTGTACGAATTCGAGATGTTCTTCCTTAAAAGATGAAGCCTTAGTCGCTATTTCCGACTATGGCGGGTACAAAGGTGCGAGTCCACCCCAAGCCGCGCCAGCAAAGTCGCTTTTTCCGACTATGGCGTGCACAAAGGTGCGAGTCCACCCCAAACCGCGCCAGCAAAGTCGCTATTTCCGACTATGGCGTGCACAAAGGTGAGAGGCCACCCAAGCCGCGCCAGCAAAGTCGCTATTTCCGACTTTGGCGGGCACAAAGGTGAGAGTCCACCCCAAACCGCGCCAGCAAAGTCGCTTTTTCCGACTATGGCGGGCACAAAAGTGCGAATTCACCCCAAGTCGCGCCAGCAAAGTCGCTTTTTCCGACTATTATCGAGTGGAAGATATTAATATTTAGCTAACCTACGCCGGATTAGGCACGAAATCGCCGCCACGGCAGCGTTTCAGGTAATTTAACGCATGCACTTGACCGGTCATCTCGAGCTCGTCCTTATATACCGGATCGTGCCAGCCTTCGATATCGATGGTTCCTTGATACCCCGCTTGCCGCAATATCGTAATGATATCCGTCCAGTTGCTATCGCCGAAGCCCGGCGTGCGATGCCAGACGAAATCTTTCGGTCCGTGGACTCCGTACTCCTTAACGATATCCCATGCGATCGTCGCGTCCTTGCCATGAACGTGAAACACTTTGTTCACCCATTTCCGCAACTGGGGAATCGGATCGATCAGGCTCACCATTTGATGGCAGGGCTCCCATTCGAGGCCGATATTATCCAGCGGAACGGCGTTGAACATCATCTCCCAAGCGGTTGGGTTATGCGCGATATTCCAGTCGCCGGTTTGCCAAGTGCCTCCCATATCGCAATTCTCGAACGCGATCCGTACGCCTTTATCGGCGGCGCGGCGCGTTAGCTCCCCGAATACTTCTTTGAATTTCGGAATGGATTCGTCGATAGGGCGGTCGGTAATTCGTCCCGTGAACCCGTTGACGATATCGGTTCCGAATAGATGGGCATGATCGATCAGGCGCTCCCAGCTTGCGAGCGTATCTTTGTTGTCGCCGGCTCCGGTTAGCGGATTGCCGAACACGCCGATGGCCGAGATAATCGCGCCGCTCTCGGCCACGATATCGCTTACTCGCTTCCCTGTTTCTACTAGATCGACCTCGCCCGTCGTTTGCCAGAAGGTCAGGCTGTAAGATTCGAAGCCATGCTTCGATATTTGCGGAATGACCCGTACGGCGTCTACGCCGCCTACCAACGTACCGATTCTCGGAAAGTTATGTCTCATGATTGATAATCACTCCAATATTGTCGTATGATGACCGCATAGCGCTATTATATCCGCCAATGAATTCGTTTTCTCTATCCGATCTTGTGCTTTATAGGTCTAATATTAAGTTGTAGGAAAGGGGCATCATCGTTGACTTATCCCCTGGAGTTACGCGAAGGGACGAAAGAATGGGATACCCATTATCCCATTCGCATTCATCGTAACCGCGCTAGCGCGAGCTTGAAGGACGACGTTATTCTGTCGCTTCATTGGCATGAATCGTTCGAGATCATAGACATGCAGGCGGGAAGAGCCGTGTTTCATATCGATAGCCATCCTTACGAGGCGCAGGAGGGCGATTTGCTATTCGTTCCTTCAGGCGGGTTGCATATCGGTTACAGCACGGAGGACGGTCCCGTGGAATACGTAGCGATCGTATTCGACGGCGCGTTGGTAAGCAAGCCCGTACATGATCCGGTGTACGATAGGTATATCGTTCCTTATCTGGACGGAAGAGCCTCGTTGCCGGTCAAGATCCGCGCCGAGGAAGCGGAAGAGTTTTACTTGCGCCCTCTCGTCCGAGAGATTACCTCCGAACTTGAGAGACGGGATGACGCGTATCAATTGGTCGTGAAGCATAAGATGGAGCTGCTATTCGCGCTCCTAGCCCGCCGGTTCCTGCCGCGGAAGCTGGCGGAGAAACGGCCGACGACCCGCAACGCTGAGCCGTTCAAACCTCTGGTCGAACATATCAGGAAGCATTACGACGAGCCTTTGTCCATCGAACAAGCAGCCCGCATGGTTAATTTGAATCCGTATTACTTCTGTAAAATCTTCAAAAAGCTGACGGGAAGAACGTTCGTCGATTACGTGAACGGCCATCGGATGAACGAAGCGGAACGCATGCTGCTACATTCCGACCTGAACGTCACCGAAATCGCGGAACGCGTCGGCTGCGGCAATGCCAATTATTTTACGAAGTTATACAAGAAGTACAAGGGAATGCCGCCATCTCAAGCTTTAAGAAGCTAAGCACATTCCGGCCAACTAAATATACGAGGTTACGCTCAAGACCGCTTTCGGCGGTCTTTATCTCATGCGGAAAAACGGCCGGCGGTTATAGAAGGTCATCGGCAATGGGTATAATACTTACGTTAAGGACGAGTAAAGAACGAAGTAGAAATAGGATAAGAGATAGGATGCGATAAGATGCTGGAGAGCGTGCTTCTGCTACTGGAAATTTTGTTGGTCAATATCGTATTAAGCGGCGATAATGCCGTCGTGATCGCCATGGCAAGCAGGAATTTGCCCGAGAATCTTCGTAACCGGGCGATCTGGCTTGGAGCGGTCGGCGCTGTAGTCCTGCGGATTATTCTGTCGGTCGCGGCAGTCGCGTTATTGGATATTCCCGCCGTTCAGATCATAGGTTCGTTGATGCTACTCTATATCGCGATTCAGTTACTTATGGATGATGGGGAATCCAAGGACGTACAAGGAGTCGGCTCCCTTGGTAAAGCGGTCGGAATCATACTGGTGTCGGATTTGGTGATGAGCTTGGATAACGTGCTGGCGATCGCATCGATAGCCAAAGACAATATGTGGCTGATGGTAGCGGGGATCGCTCTAAGCATTCCGCTAATCATATGGGGTAGCCAGCTCATCTTGAAGCTCATCAACCGGTTTCCGGCCGTGGTCTGGGTGGGTTCGGCCATACTTGGCTACACCGCGGGGGAAATGCTGCAAGGTGTCCAGTTCGTTCGGTCGCATCTGCCGAGCTGGGGACGATGGGAATACGGCTGGCTCCCGGTGGCAACCGCAGCGTTCGTTCTTATCGTGGCTTGGGTCTGGAAAAGGACTTCGTCCATGTTATCGCAGAAAGAGTCTGGAGAGAAAAGGATTCAATAGCCGAAAAGGATTCAATAGTCGCGAGGCTGGCTGCCCCGCCCTCACTCGGGGCGGAGCAGCGTAAAGACGCACAATTCCGGTACGCTGCCCAGCCGGATCGGAATTCGCGTCGTGCCGATTCCCCGATTAACGAACAACGTGTAAGGCCGATTTTTGCGGAGTCGTTCCTGCACGCGGTATAATCCGCCTATGTATTTACGTCCGAGCGACGTCCGAATAAGCGCGCCGACTAAGGGCAACGAAACCTGACCGCCGTGGCTATGGCCGGATAACTGCAAATCGATCGGATACCGGGCTAAACTATCCGCCACGTCGGGTTCATGCGCCAGAAGCAGATTGAAATGCCGGTCGTTCAGCTTGGCGAAAGCGGACCTTGCGTTCGGCTTGCCGCAAACGTAATCGTCCAGCCCCGACACGGTGATGAACTCTCCGTCCGGCATCTTGATTCTCTTGCTTTCGTTTAGGAGCATTTCAAAACCCGCGTTCTCAAGGAATGGGCCGGTCGACCGATGTTTCCTCGAATATCCGAAATCGTGATTCCCGTAGACGGCGAATTTGCCGTTCGGCGCTTGAATGAGCGATAGAATAGAGGAAGGATCGTACTTGCTTAGATTTTCGTTTCGGCCCGCATCGAAGAGATCGCCGGTGAACGCGACGATGTCCGGCTTCAAGGAATTGATCTTTTCGACCAGAGCCGCGAGCCTTTTCAAAGAATAGTGGCGGCCGATATGCGTATCGCTAAACTGCACGACGCGGATCCCATGAAAGGTTATGGGAATTTTGTCCGAATAAATATCGTGTTTCGTAATGATCATTCTGCGGGGCTCTATGAGGAATCCATAAGTACATACGGATGCAATTATGATAATGAACAAACCTACGATTAAGAATACATACATGGCGTACCATCCTTTCTCTTTTAAACTTAACATGGAAGGAACAAGAAGAAAAGAAAGGAGCGTCCCCCCGATGAATTACACTGACTTGACTTTACATACCGACAAATATCAGATCAATATGATGTACGCGCACTGGAAGCAAGGGACGATGAACGATAATGCCGTATTCGAGGCTTATTTCCGCAATCTCCCCTTCGGCAACGGGTTTGCCGTATTCGCGGGATTGGAGCGGTTGATCGACTATATCCGCAAGCTCTCATTCGGGAAAGAAATCCTCTCCTATTTACGAAAGCAGGAAGAAGGGTACGAGAAAGGCTTTTTGGAGGAATTAAGTCGCTTTCGGTTCAACGGCAGCATCCATGCCATGCGCGAAGGGACGCTCGTTTTCCCTAACGAACCTATCGTACGGGTTGAAGCTAGAGTATTCGAAGCCCAGCTAGTTGAGACCGCGTTGCTTAATTTCGTCAATTATCAAACCTTGATCGCAACCAAAGCTTCTCGAATCAAGCGGATTGCGCCGGACGAAAGGCTGCTCGAATTCGGGACGAGACGCGCGCAGGAGGCGGATGCGGCGATATGGGGAGCAAGAGCCGCTTATATCGCGGGTTTTCACTCGACTTCGAACATGCGTGCCGGCATGCTTTTCGGAATACCGACATCCGGTACCCATGCCCACTCCTGGGTTCAAGGCCATGAGAGCGAAGAAGAAGCGTTCGGGCAGTTCGCGGAAGCGTTGCCCGATCACGTGACGCTGTTGGTCGATACGTACGATACTTTAAGAAGCGGAATGCCGAACGCGATTAAAATCGCCAAGCAATTGGAAAGTCGAGGCAAGCGGATGAAAGGCATTCGCCTCGATAGCGGAGATTTAGCGTTCTTATCGAAGAAAGCGCGAACGATGTTGGACGAAGCCGGGCTTTCGTACGTGAAGATAGTCGCTTCGAACGATCTGGACGAGAATATAATCGCCGATCTCAAAGCCCAGGGAGCTAGAATCGACGTCTGGGGAGTCGGAACGAAACTGATAACTGCATACGATCAGCCCGCGCTAGGCGCCGTATATAAATTGGTCGCCCGAGAGCGCGCGGGGGAGCTCGTGCCGGTTATTAAAATTTCCGGAAATCCGGAGAAAATAACGAATCCGGGCGTTAAAAACGTCCATCGAATCATAGACAAGCGAACGGGAATGGCGGTGTCGGATTATATGAGCATGACGGAGGAGACGGAAGTGCGGGAAGGGAGAGCCATTAAGCTGTTCGACCCCGTTCATTCGCATCGCGTCAAGCTCGTAGAGGAATATGATTCGATCCCTCTGCTACATTCCATATTCTCTGCGGGAAAACTAACGTACGAAATGCCGAATCTCGAGCAGATCCGAAGCTATCACGAGTCGCAGATCGCCTTATTCTGGCCGGAGCATCTACGAAAGCTGAATCCGGAAGGGTATACCGTCAATTTCAGCGAGAAAATATGGGAGCTTAAGATGAAGTTGATTCGAGAGCATCGTAAATGATAGACTACATGGATGTCTTTGGCCATTGCGAGTGACGGAGTATCCTTATCTTACGGCTAACACCGACGCGCGAACGTCCGGGGTTAGCTTTTTCTAATGGCAAGGAATCGTCTCTCGCACGTCGAATAATTGAACCGGACATACGAAATCGAAGGAGCGACGAAATTATGGGAGGCTTGGCTATTCTATTCGGTTATCAATGCATAGGCTATGCGGCTCATCGCTTTTTGGAAGTCCCTCTTCCCGCGAACGTCATCGGGCTCATCTTGCTGGTCGTTTCCTTATTTTGCGGTTGGGTGAAGGTAGAGTGGATCGAGCTGTCCGCGCAGTTCTTGCTCAAACATATGATGATTTTCTTCGCGCCGACGATCGTCGGGACGATCGTCTTCTTCTCCAGAATCGGCGACGAGTGGGTCTCGATTACCTTAAGCCTTGTCGGAAGCGCGCTTACCGTGCTTCTCGTTACCGGCTGGACGACTGCTTGGTTAGTCAAGCGGAAGCCGAAGGGGGAAGGCGCGTGACGGCGATCGAAGAAATAACTAGGCAACCGTTATTCGGAGTGGCGTTGACCGTGGTATTCTACGCGATAGCCCAAACGTTAAACCGAAGATGGAGATGGCTGCATCCGTTGTTCGTCACGGCGGGAGGGATGATCGTGCTCCTAGTGGCCTGCAATATTCCTTACGAAAATTATAAGGCGGGAGGCGACATCGTCACCTTCTTCTTGGGACCCGCGACAGTTGCTTTGGCGGTGCCCTTGTATAAGTCGGCGCAAGCGATGAAGGGAAAGATCCGGGCAATCGTGCTCGGTTCGGCAATCGGTTCGCTTAGCGGCTTGCTTTCCGTGGCTTTGCTCATGTGGGCGTTAAACGGCGTAAAGGATACGATGCTGTCCATGCTGCCGAAATCGGCGACGTCGCCGATCGCGATCGAGCTCGCGCGCCAGCTGGGCGGGACGCCGGAATTGGGCGGAGTGTTCGCGGTGCTTACTGGATTGCTAGGCAGCATGGTCGGACCGTTGTTGTTGCGCAAGGCGGGAGTCCGTAGCGATATTGCAATCGGCACGGCGGTCGGCACGGCTTCCCACGGAATCGGTACGGCTCGATTATTGCGGGACTCCGAGCTTCGGGGAGGGGTGAGCGGTTTCGCGATGGGGCTCTCCAGCATCATCACTCCGTTGCTGTGCATCCCGATATATTGGTTGACGTAATAAGGTGAATGCTTGGATAAAGATGACGGACGTCGTAAAATGAAGGAAACGACTATTCCATCCATCGGAGGGGTTTCCCATGCAGGAGCTATTCGGCTTCGAAGCTCCGCTTCCTTTTCATATTTTCCGGTACGGCCCGCCTACCGTGCTTAAAGAACAGCATTGGCACTCCTTCTACGAGATCGGATATTGTTACGAAGGCAGCGGCGCCTTTCATATCGGCGAAAGAACGCTGGAGGTCGCGGCAGGCGATATTTTGCTGTTCCCGCCCTATGAACCGCATATCGGAGTTTCCGGAGAGAACGGCTCGTTCGGATTTTATTTCCTGTATTTCGGAGAGGAAATCCTTCCCGAGGACAACCGACAGCTGCTGCTGACCTTTAGGCAAACGGTTCTCCGCAAGGAATCGGACATCGCGCGAAATTGTCCCGGATTCCCGGATCTCGAAACGTTCTTCCGATCGCTGATGCAAGAATACGAATCGAAGCGTTCCTCATACGAAGCTTTGCTTCGTTCCAAGATGCTTGAGCTGTGCGTAAGGCTACACCGACTGGAAGAAACGTATTATTCCAAGGAAAATTGGAATGGCATGCTGAGAAGCTTGAGCAAGATCAAGCCGGCATTGGAGTTCGTGGAGAAGCATTACGCCGAGCCAATAGATTTGCATGACCTTGCGAGCGTGTTATCCCTAAGCGAATCGAGAGCGAGGCATCTGTTCAAGGAATGCGTAGGCAAAGGCTTCAAGGAGTACCTTGCTTTCGTCAGGATCCAGCAGGCCAAGCGGATGCTCTCGCAGGGCGACCTGAGCGTTACGGATATTTACATGGCCTGCGGCTATTCCAGCTCGGCTCCGTTTTACCGAACCTTCCAACAGCTTGTCGGTTTATCCCCTCTGCAGTTCCGCAATCGCTCCTTTTCTTGAAGAGAATAGCCGAAATTAAGAATGTTAAGCTAGAGAACGGGAAGATCGCCGGGCGGAAAAGAGTTATCTTAGGGAGAGACGAGACCTAGGGAGCGATGAAGATGGCCGGTTGGGATACGCTGAGGAATTTGGTTAAGCTGGAAATCGTGCAGCGGCGCGAAGAGGGCTGCAACGTTGAAGGATTCGAGAGCAAATGGGAAGAAGCCGGAGAAGACGAGCGGCGACTGATGACGATATACGACGAGCTGGCGAAGCTGCCGATCGAACCGGATTATCCGTTCGACGAACCGTCGGAGCTGGAGGAGATCAAGCGCTTGCGTCCGTCGGGAGCGTTGATTTCGTTCGCGGAACCGGGAGAATCGGAATGGCGCGATAAGTTTCGCGGGGCATGGCTCGGCCGCCTTAGCGGGTGCGCGTTAGGCAAACCGCTCGAAGCGGGACACATGATGGGCGGAGGAGCCGGAAATCCCGGCTGGAAGAACGTCCAGTTATGGTTCGAAGGCGCGGACGCATGGCCGATTCGCGGCTATACGCCGGAGCATTCCAGAGCCGAGCAAGCCGGCATCGATATTTCCAGATGGTGCTTGCGCAGCACCCGTGAGCGCATCGCGTTCATGGAAAGCGACGACGATGTCCGCTATACGCTGTTAGGCCTTATCATGCTCGAGGAAAAAGGATTGGATTGGGATTCGTGGAACATCGGCAAGCTCTGGCACGGACGGCTTACTTATAGCCAAGTTTGCACGGCGGAAACTCAAGCCTACTTGAACTTCGCGCAGGTGTCGGCTCATATGTCATGGGATAAGCCGGAAGATTGGAACAGGAAGAAGGATTGGGTCAGAACGCATTTGAACCCGTATCGCGAATGGATCGGCGCGCAGATTCGGGCGGACGGGTTCGCTTACGGAGCCGCGGGCAATCCGGAGCTAGCAGCGGAGCTGGCTTGGCGCGACGCCTCCTTCTCGCACGTGAAGAACGGAATTTACGGAGAGATGTTCGTCGCCGCCATGATCGCCGCCGCTTTCGTCGAAACCGATCCGGAGAAAATCATATCCGCCGGATTAGGACAAATCCCTTCGACCTCGCGGCTAGCCCACGATATACGGAAGGCGGTCGAGATCGCGCGCGACACCGAAGATCAAGTCGAGCTGGTCAGCCGAATTTGGGAAGCATTCAAGCACTACGACCCGGTTCACACGAACAATAACGCCGCATTGGTCGCCGCGTCTCTCATCTATGCCAAGGGGGATTTCGAGAAAGGCATCACGACGGCCGTATTGGGAGGTTGGGATACGGACTGCAACGGGGCGACGGTAGGCTCCATCCTCGGAGCAAGCCTTGGAGCGGATGCATTGCCGGCTTCCTGGATCGATCCCTTAAACGATACTTTATATGCGGACCTTCATGGGTTCCACCCGATCTCCATCTCGGAATGCGCGGATAGAAGCTATCGGGTTTTCAATAAATTGCGGACCCGATAATATTGGCGAGCGTGTTACGTCTTAATTAACGGCTTTTTACGTCTTACCCCAACGACTTCACCTCTCTGCCGAGCTTGCTCCGGGGCGGGGAAGTCGTTTTTTTGTTATTGCGTCGGTTCGGTACTACAAGAAGATGGTACTATTCGTTAATCGGCGATCGTTCTATGATGAATTTATCGAAACGACCCACTATTAGGAGGATACATCATCATGGAAGAGAAAAGCCCGATTCCGGTTCAGAGCACAAGACGCACGAACAACTTCTACCGCCGCAGGAATACCCCGACCTACACGTTCATGGCTTGGGGGGCTTTCGTTCTTGCATTCGGCTTCGAATTCGGCGGCATTTACTCTTTGGAGCAGCCTCTTTCCGTGAGGGGATATTACGCGGCTGTCGCGATTCTGCTCATCATTACCTCGTTCGTCCTGCAGAAGGTCATAAGAGACAACGACGAAGACCATTATTTGCGCGAGCTTAATCATAATCACCGCAAACGGAACACGTCGGCGTTTACTTTCCTTTCATGGATCGGGTTCGTGCTGGCGGCTTTGTTCGAATTCGTCGGACTGTCTACGTTGGAGGAACCGTTCTACGTCGTCGGTTATTACGCGATTGCCGCGGCATTCCTGATCGTGACGAGCTTAGTGCTGCAGAAAACGATTCGCGATAACGAGGAAGACAAAATAAATAACGGCTCTTTCGAGGATTGATTCACGATTATCGGTTAATCTGAGAATGAAAGGCAAGATCGGTCCGCAACCTAGGGATTCGGTATCAGATACGATGTTAGGGAGGAATTTGAAGCATGAACGAAGTCGTAGTCGTCTCCGTGCTGAAGGCCGATGATACCGCTACTTTCGCGACATCGGAAGCGCCAAGCATACAGGTGGAGCTCGGAGGGATTCCCGGCGATCGGCATTTCGGCATTTTGGTGCCTTCCGATTCCCGTCAGACGATCTATCCTCGCGGAACGATGATCGCCAATCGGCGCCAGCTCAGCATCGTATCCGTGGAAGAATGCCGCGAAATCGCCGAGCGGATGGGCGTTCCGGAGATCAAGCCGGAGTGGCTTGGAGCCAACATATTGGTTAGCGGGTTGGATAAACTGACCGCTCTTCCTCTAGGCATGAGAATGCTGTTCCCGGACGGGACCGGATTGATCTGCGAAGGAGAGAACGAGCCCTGTCTCGACCCTGGTAAATTAATCGGCAAGATTTATGGCCGCGAGGAAATCGCTTCCAAGTTCGTGAAAGCCGCATACAAACGGAGAGGAATCGTCTGTTCCGTCGAGCGGGAGGGGAAGATCGCCAAAGGGGATGCCGTGCGTATCGTGAAGCTGTCATAAGCGGAAGTCATGGAGATACATAATTTACCTGAGATTGGCCCACACTAAGTGGATTAAATCCGCGGAAATGGGCTGATAAGCATGTGCAATCGATTTTCTTTAACGGCGGAGTTATCGGAATTAACCGAGGACTTCCGTATCGACAGCGTTCGGGTTCCGTATTCAAGAAGGTATAACATTGCCCCCACGCAGCAAATTCCGATCATTCAACAAATCGGAGAACTGCGTTGCCTTAACCAACAGCGTTGGGGCTTGATGCCGTATTGGGGGAAAAATTCGGTTCATGCGAACTTGGAGACGATAGGGGAAAGAAAATACCTTCGTTCGATGCTGATGAAAAAAAGATGCGTCGTTCCGTGTAGCGGATTCTATATTTGGAAGCAGGAAGGCAAGAGCAAAGCGGCGTGGAGAGTCGTGCATCGGACGAAATCCACGTTCGCGATACCCGGCATCTTCGACGTATGGTTGGATTCGGAGAAAAACGAATATCCGATGTGCACCGTTATTACGAGCGGGTCGGCCTTCGATACCGATCATCCGTTGCCCGTCATGCTGGACGAACGGTCGATGGACGTATGGCTCGATCCGGAAGAGAAGCGAACGGAACGATTGCAAACGCTCCTTCGCGCGCTTCCGGAAGCCGATTTCCGAACGTACCCGGTTACGCCGTTCGTCGAGAACGTAGCATGGGAAACGCCGGATTGCATCGCGGAGATCGTACCGAGTCTGGCACTGGCCAAAATCTAACGATCAGACGATTAGGCGGCATGCGAGCCATTAGGCTTGCATGCTTTCTTTTTATTGCAAAGAGCCGACAATATCGTGCTAGTAAAGGTCAGGATTGTATAGAGAAACTTCCGAATCGGGCGAATATAATAGGGGAATAAGATATTCTCTTAGCAAGATAAGAGTGATATTCTCCATGACGAAGGAGTCGATGTTCCATGACGCATTCTTATAAGATCGCCGTAGCGGGCTGCGGAGGAATGGCCAACACTTGGGTGAAGTACGCGATGGAGAGGCCAGATGCCGAGATCGTGGCGCTAATCGATATCAAGCAGGAATTCGCCCAAGCGATGGCGGATCGCCACGGTTTAACCTGCCGCACGTTTACGGATCTGAAGCAGGCCATCGAAGAGACGGGAGCAAATCTCGTATTCGATATCACGATTCCGGCCAGTCATTTTGCCATCAGCACGACGGCCATGAACTCGGGATGCGACGTCTTCGCGGAGAAACCGCTGGCCGAGAAGCTGTCGGAATGCCAAGAGATCATCCGGGTATCGGATCGGACGGGACGCACGCATAACGTTATGCAGAACAGACGTTACGATGTTCGGATTCGCGCGCTTCGTGAGCTGATTACGGACGGCCATATCGGCAAACCGGGTTATGTCGGCGCTGACTTCTTCTTAGGCCCGCATTTCGGAGGTTTCCGCGATGCGATGGATAGTCCGCTTCTGCTCGACATGGCCATCCACACTTTCGATCAGGCGAGGCTCATTCTGGGAGCAGATCCGGTATCGGTTTATTGCCAGGAATTCAATCCCGTAGGATCATGGTATGCGGGACAAGCCGCCGCTATCTGCATATTCGAGATGTCGGACGGCTCCGTATTCTGTTATCGCGGCTCTTGGTGCTCGGAAGGAGCCCCGACTTCTTGGGAAGCCGAATGGAGGGTGACGGGAGAGAAGGGAACGGCGATCTGGGACGGCAAGGGCAATCCTTACGCCGAAGCGGTCGCGCCCGGCGATCAGGAAGGCAACTTCGTTCGGGAATTCGTACGCATCGACGCTAACGTTCGGGAACAAGCGGATTCGTTCCATGAAGGCTGTCTGAACGAAATGTTCGCCGCACTGAAGGAAGGCCGACGGGCTGAGACCGATTGCCGAGACAACATTCACAGCATGGCGATGGTTCTTGGAGCGATCGAGAGCTCGAAGACGGGCCGGAAGGTGTTTTTATCGGAAATGATGGGCTAGTCCAATCGCCGCTATCCGACACGATTCCCTATGGAAACAACCTTATCTAATGTATAATGGTTGCTATCCAACATCGTTGCGGAGGTAGCATAGTGGCTCAGTTATATTTCAAATACGGTACGATGAATAGCGGCAAATCGTTCGAGATTATTAAGGTAGCCCACAATTACGAGGAGCAAGGGAAGCCCGTATTGATCTTCACTCCGTCGATCGATACGAGGAACGGCTCGGATCAGGTCGGCTCTAGGGTAGGGTTTACGCGTCCGGCCATAACCGTCGACGAGAACACGAACCTGTACGACTCGGTCGTCACTCAGCTATCCGGCTCCGGAAGATTTTTCTGCGTGCTCGTGGACGAAGCGCAATGGTTGAAAAAACACCACATCGTCGAGCTAACCCGCGTCGTCGACGAATTGAACGTCCCGGTAATGGCTTTCGGATTGAAGAACGACTTTCAGAACGAGCTGTTCGAAGGAAGCTACAACCTGCTCGTGTACGCGGACAAAATCGAGGAAATCAAAACGATATGCTGGTACTGCGACCGCAAGGCCACGATGGTCATTCGGTTCAAAGACGGCGTTCCGGTCAACGAGGGCGATCAGATTCAAGTCGGCGGAAGCGAAGACTACAAGCCGGTATGCCGCCGCTGCTATAACGAAGCGTTTAAGTCCAGATCGTAACCTTTCCGAAAAGAACGGAAATTGTTATAATGGCTAAAACGATTGTCCCGAAGGTGATGGAATGGAGAAGCTAACGGTCGAGACGTGCGATACGGCTTGCGCGGGAACGGATACCGATTTGGCCGAAGTGAAACGAAAGATGGTCGACGATGCAACCGCGCATGAATTGGCGGATTTATTCAAGGCGCTAAGCGATCCGACCAGGGTGAAGTTGATCGGCGCATTGTTGATCGACGAGCTATGCGTGCATGACCTGGCCGAATTGCTGGGCATGGGGCAGTCGGCTATCTCTCATCAGCTTCGTTATTTAAGGAACGTGAGAATCGTCAAACGGCGCAAAGCGGGGAAAACCGTCTACTATTCGTTGGACGATTCGCATATCGAGCAATTATTCGTACTGACGATGCAGCATCTGAAGCACGAATAGCGACGATAGCCATAGTTAACGGATGGAGATGCCGATCTCGGGCATCTCTTTTTTGTTGTCGATTCCCATGTAAGCCATTACAATGTAATCAGATCGCAATTTGGTCGGAGTCAACGAGAATGAGAGGGATTACATTGACCGCAAACGACAAAGAATGGATTGTTTTATGGCCGGAAGGCGCGCCTTTGGCGCAAGGAAGCACGGAGGAAGATATCCCGGCTATTCAAGCGTTTCCTGTTCAAGGCGTAGGCAGGGGAGCCGTCGTCGTATGTCCGGGCGGAGGATACGGGATGCGCGCCGGTCACGAGGGCGAGCCGATCGCTTTATGGCTTAACAGCTTGGGCATTCATGCCTTCGTCCTGAGATACAGAGTCGCGCCATACAGATATCCATGCGCGTTGACCGACGTTCAGAGGGCGGTACGCTACGTGCGGCATCATTCCGGCGAATGGGGAATCAACGCCGGCAAAATCGGCGTATTGGGCTTCTCGGCGGGCGGACATTTGACCGCGTCGATCGGTACCCATTACGATTCCGGTAATCCGGAAGCCATGGATCCGATCGATAGACAATCATGTCGCCCCGACGCGATCCTTCCCTGCTATCCGGTCATTACGCTGAAGCCTCCGTTCTACCATGGAGGGTCGGCGATTAATCTTCTTGGCGACAATCCGGATCCGGAGTTGATAGAGTTATTGAGCTGCGAAGGACAAGTCACGCCGGATACGCCGCCTACGTTCATCTGGCATACGTCGGACGACGCCGCCGTGCCCGTCGAGAACGCGTTGCTCTTCGCCGCGGCGCTTAGCAAGAACAAAGTTCCGTTCGATTTGCACGTGTACGAGCATGGTTCTCATGGACTCGGCTTAGCCGAAGCCAATCCTCACGTGAAATCATGGACCGCCGTTTGCGGTACATGGTTGGAAAGCCAGCAATTCTAAGATAGGAGCTATCCCATGCTTGTCGTTTGGATCGCCTTATGGGCAGTCGCTCTTATATTGTTATTGGCCGACCGCCGTTCGAGCGTAAACCGTCGGTTAAGCGCGGTTGCCCTTTGCGGGGGAGCGGGAGCGCTAGCCGCTACGCTGGACGACGTATTCCTGCCATATTTGCATGCCAATCAACCGAACGCCGGCTTGGAGGACGCCTTATATACGCTCCAGGCCGGAGCTTCGTTGACTTCGTATTACGGACTGCCTTATACGTTCCTGCTATTCGCTATCGCATATAAGCCCCTCTCTTATTCCCGCGGGACTCTACGCATGGTTTCTTTCGCTTTACTGATCCCCATCATACTAAGCACGATATTTACGCCTCCATATAATGAATATCATCCGATCACGCATTCCGTCGTCATTTGGTGGGCAGCGCCTTATTTTTTAGCGGCAGCGGCCATCGTATTGTCTAAGAAAACCGGTCATTACTCGTTATCCCATTCTCATTGGATCATCTGTCTCGCAGTCTTGCCGACGGTTCTCTTCTCGATGGCGATGAGTTACGTTCTTCCGAGCTTCGGAATATTAAGAATGTGGAAATATAACGTTTGGTTCGTATTCGTCGGAGTCGCGGTATTCCTGATCGGGTTGTTCACGTACGGATTTTTAGGGGTAAGGGTATTCATCGATAAGCGAAGATTGGATTCCGCTTTACGCGCGGTTACTTCGGGAACGGCGATACTGCATCACGCGATTAAGAACGACGTAGGAAAGATGCGATTGTTCACCGAGAAAATGAAGTCGTACGCGGCGGCTACGAATCAGCCCGAGCTATTGGACGATATCCTAGTCGTCCAGAACGCTTCTGCCCATATCCAAGAGATGATCTCCCGCGTGCATCGCCGAACGGAGGATCTTGAGCTGCGGCCTGGCGAGGCTGAGCTGGAGACGCTCGTAAGAAACGTCGCGAAGCAGCATGAACCGAGGTTGAAAGAGATCGAGCTGCAAATCGCGATTCCCTCGGGTTGGTTTTGTACGCTCGATGCGGCGCAGGTAGGCGAATCGCTTAACAACTTGATCTCGAACGCGATCGACGCGATGGACGGACGAGGCCGATTATTTCTCGTGCTTCGGGAGAGCAAGAAGGAGCTGATTTTGGAAGTCCGGGATACGGGACCCGGTATGGACAAGACGCAAACGGCGAAGGCTCTCGAACCGTTCTATACGACGAAAGGCCATAGGGAAACGAGCTTCGGTCTCGGATTGCCCTATGCCTATTACGTAATGCGTAAGCACGGCGGAGCGCTTCATATCCGGAGCAAGCCGGGCGTGGGCACGCGCGCTTATATGATTTTCCCGAAACGCAGCATCAAAGCGAACAGAAAAATACAAGAAGCGGAGTCGATCGCGGAAGGGAGAGAGGTTCATGGATAACGTCAAAGTATGGATCGTCGAAGATGACAGGGACTGGCTTCGCGGGCTGGTAGCGTTCTTAGGCAGCCAAGCGGGGATCGAGGTAACCTTTGCGTCGGACGATCCGGAAGCCTTGAGAGTTGCGCTCGGGGAAAGAGACGAGAAAACATCGGCGGACGTCGTGCTTATGGATATTATGCTGCACGGAGTGCCTGCCGGAATCGGTCTGGCCGAAGAGGTGGCCGTCTCGACCGGCGCGCGCGTCATCATGTTGACGTCGATGGAAGAGAAGGAGTTTATTTTCCGTTCTTTTCAGGCAGGGGCAATCGATTATCGGATCAAATCGGATTTTGAAGGACTACCCGAGGCGATCAGAGCTGCCGCGAGAAGGGAGTCCCCGATCAGCTCCGCGGCGGCGGAAAGGATGAGAGAGGAATTCCGCAGGCTGAAGCGGCTCGAACGGGATTTCGAAACGAAGAAAATGCAGGATTTGATTACGCCGGCGGAGCTTGAGCTACTCAAGCTCGTAGATAAGGGCTACACCCAATCCGAAATCGCCGGGCGTCTCTTCGTATCCATTCGCACGGTCAAAAACCATATCAACCACATTCTCAAGAAGCTAGGCTCCAAAGGCTCCAAAGAAGCGGCGCAAGACGCGAAGGAGAAAGGGTTGTTCTAACGCACACCTCGGTTGGAATCATGGCTAGTTAATCGAATATCGCTTGCAAGGCAAGGGTACCATATAAAGTTGGTACTATTTTTTTTGCTCGCTAAACCTAGAATAAAGATATAAGAAGGAAGCAGGCGGAAAGGGGTGCGGAAATGGCGTTCGAAGCATTCTCGTTGGCTCACGGATTAGGTGTCGCGATCGCCGCGGCTATTCTCTTGGGCATCGTGGTTTTCCGCGGAAAGCTAAGGGAGAAGAGAACAAACCGCGTAGCCAGATACGCTCTTGTCGCAATACTCGTCGGGTGCGAACTGTCGCTTCAGGCTTGGTATGGCTTGACGGATAATTGGGGTTTGCAATCCTTGCCTTTCCAGCTTTGCAGCATCATGATGTGGTTATCCGCCCTGTTGCTCCTTACCCGTAACCGCCATCTATACGAAATGACTTTTTTCCTAGGCATCATGGGCGCACTGCAGGCTCTTATTACGCCGAATTTGGACGCTTCCTATCCCGAGTTTCGTTACTTTCACTTTTTCATCGCCCACGGCGCGATTATTGGTTCCAGCGTTTTTCTGACCGTAATCGAGGGTTACCGTCCGACCCTAGGATCGGTATTCCGGGCTATTGGTTGGCTTCACGTCTTAGCCATTCCCGCTGCGATAGCCAATAGCTTATCCGGCAGTAACTTCATGTTCCTCGCCCGCAAGCCCGATACGGCTTCGATGCTGGATTTACTCGCGCCTTGGCCATGGTATCTCCTTCAATTGGAGCTTGTGGCGCTTGCGCTTTGCATGGGTCTATTCGGACTCGTGAGGGTGCTCGATCGGTTAATGCCGGCTAAACGAAATCGTTCTTCCGAATCTACGGGGAGCTGAGCCGGTTAAGGCAATTGACCGAATCCGATATTCGATCTCCGGAAATCGGACTATCCCTGACCGATGTTAGCATGTAAAATAATGGTGACTTAAAGGGATGGAATTTCATAATCGATTGGGGAGAGAAGAACATGTTGTTGCAAAAAAGCCAAACGCTGCTATTCATCGGGGATTCGATCACGGATTGCGATAGGGCGAAGCCTTCGGGGGAAGGTTTGTTCGGAGCTCTAGGCAAAGGATACGTATCCATGGTCGATGCTTTCCTCCAGGCGGTATATCCGGAGCTGGGCATCCGCGTCGTGAACGTCGGATCGAGCGGTAATACCGTCGTCGACCTGCAAGCGAGATGGCAGGAGGACGTGCTCGATAGGAAGCCCGACTGGCTATCGATCATGATCGGAACGAATGACGTATGGCGTCAATACGATACTCCGTTCATTAAGGATTGGCACGTATACGCGGATAAATACGAGGTGACGTTAAGTCAATTGGTGGAACGGACGAAACCGCACGTAAGCCGACTGGTACTTATGACTCCGTTTTTCTTGGAAAGCAACAAGGATGATGCCATGCGACGGACTATGGACGAATACGGAGCGATCGTGAAGAAAATAGCGGAACGTTCCGGAGCGTTGTTCGTGGATACGCAAGCGGCATTCGACGTCGTTCTTCAACGGTTATATTCCGGAACGTTGGCTTGGGATCGCGTTCATCCTAGCCAGGCAGGGCACGCGGTTCTTGCCCGCGCGTTCTTGAACAAGATCGGGTTCGATTGGAATAAAGGGCTGTAAGCGAGAAACCGCCATTCCGCGCCGAGAAACGCGAATGGCGGTTTTTTATTGTTGCAATCGGAATCGGTCGAGGTGTTCTGCCAGGTTTTCCTTCATCAGCACTTCACGCTGCAAGGCTCCCATCAGATCGAAATGAGGGAACGGCGGACGATCGTGAATGTATTTGGGATTTATGCCATGACCGACGCACCACTCCGTCAATCTGGCCAGGTTCGCATTGCCTACTTTCGTGACAGTTCGAATATCCGGAAAACGGGGGTCGAACCAGTAATGCGTCAAGAAAGAAGTTTCTCCGCGGGATACGGCGGCTTTCCACTCGTTTAATTCCGCTCTGGTGATACCGAATGCCATGTCGTCTCATCCTTTGCTATGCGATAATCAAGGCTGTCTAAGGTACAGTATACCATGAGAATTGGGGTTTGACGGTTCGGGGCATCCGGTGGATAATAGACGGCATGGACATTTTTCTGCACATTCTATGGAACAACGTACTTCCGTTATCGGTCATCATCAGTCTGGGAGCTTTCCTTCATCGGATATTCAACTTGGACATCAAGACGTTATCGAAGCTGAACTTTTATTTGTTTTCACCGGCGATCATGTTCGAACTGCTGTACGAAACCTCGATATCGCTTCAGGTTTTCGGTCAGGTCATGCTCTTCTTCGTCTTGTTCATGCTTGCGCAATACGTTCTGCTCGAGGTAGTCGTTAGGATGAGGCGATATGACGGCGGCAAGCGCGCTGCCATGCGGAATAGCGTACTCTTCTACAACAGCGCGAACTACGGAATCCCGATTAATCAGCTCGCTTTCTCAGGCAACGCTTATACGCTTTCGGTACAAATTCTCATCATGATGCTGCAATCGCTTATCCCGAATACATACGGAATTTACAGCGTGAACGCCCATAAGGCGAACTGGCGGGAAATTCGCAAAGTGATTTTATCCATGCCCGTTATTTACGTCATTCCGGTTGCCTTCCTCTTGCACGGATTACGCGTTCCTTTGCCGGAATTCGTTAATATCTCGGTAGGATACTTATCCAACGCGTTCATCGGAACGGCTTTATTTACCTTAGGGGTTCAGTTGGGCAGCATGACGAGTATTATCAACCGGAAGCTTGCGGTGGACGTCGGGATCGCATCGGCGCTTCGGCTGCTGGCAGGTCCGTTATTGGCATGGGGCGTCGTGCTCGTGATGGGTTTAGATGGGTTGATGGCGTCTGCTCTAATCGTGTCTTCGGCGGTACCTACTTCCTTGTCCAGCGTACTGCTGGCCGTCGAATTCGATAACGAGAAGGAGTTCGCCTCGCAAACCGTCCTGATTTCGACCGTTTTAAGCATCGTGACGGTGACGGCAGTCATTTATTTATTGCGGGTGTGAAGTTTTCTGCTGATAGAAAAAGTAGCATATTGACCCGCCGTCGGCATAACGCCGGCGGTTTTTTGCGTTCTCGGGTTGAATCCAAGCGAATCGGCGACAGTAACCAGAGAAACTCTAGATACTCGAAATTTCGAACAACGCCCCCAAATAGACAACCTCCGTACCAGAGATGCTCGAAAAATTCGAATAACGCGCCCCAAATAGACACCTCGGAGTTCGAGATACACGAAAAATTCGAGCATCTCCCACCAACTAGCTGCCGTATCATCCAAGTTACACGAAAAATTCGAACAACGCGCCAAAATAGTCACCTCTGCGCCCGAGATACTCGAATAATTCGAGCATCTCTCACCAACTATCTGCCGAATTACCCGGTTTGAACGAGTAACTGCGAGGGAAACGGCAACTGAGGTGAGAATTACCCGGTTTGAACGAGTAACTGTGAGCGAATCGCCAGCTGAGGAGATAATTACCCGGTTTGAACGGTTAACGGTGAGCGAATCACCAGCTGAGGAGATAATTACCCGGTTTGGACGGTTAACGGTGAGCGAATCGCCAACTGAGGATAGAATTACCCGGTTTGGACGGTTAACGGTGAGTGAATCGCCCACTGAGGAGAGAATTACCCGGTTTGAACGAGTAACTGTGAGCGTGCCCGAGCTACACGAATTTTTCAAACAACGGCCCGTATATTCCCCGCAAGGCAGCCACAAATACTCACCCGCGCATACAAAAATCCAATTATGCCCATCGCAAATAGTAGACTCACAGTTAAATTAAGATTGATATTGAAGCGTGTCGGTAAAGTTGATCCACAGTTAATAGTGTTACAATAGTAACAAGCAAATCATTCGAACTGAAAGAAGGCGAAATCCCGTTGAATAAGGTTAGAATCGGTATCGTGGGATTGGGTAACATGGGAACAGGCCATGCTGCTTATTTGATTGAAGGTCAAGTAAATGGCGCTGTATTGGCAGCCGTCAGCGATATCCGGCCGGAGCGGTTGGCGCAGGTTAAGGAGCAATGGGGAGACGGTATTCGTACGTTCGAAAGCCCCGAGGAGATGTTTCGATCGGGAGCGATCGACGGCGTGTTGCTATGCACTCCGCATTACGAGCACCCTGTTCAGGCGATCGACGCGTTCGCATGCGGACTTCACGTGTTGGTAGAGAAACCGGCGGGCGTATATACGAAACAAGTAAGGGAAATGAACGAAGCAGCGGCCGTCAGCGGCAAAATATACGGAATCATGTACAATCAACGCACGAACCCGCTTTACATGAAGCTTAGAGAGCTGATAGCTTCGGGAGAGCTGGGAGAAATTCGGCGCACGAATTGGATTATCACGAATTGGTACCGCTCCCAAAGTTATTATAACTCCGGCGGTTGGAGAGCGACTTGGGCGGGCGAGGGCGGCGGCGTGCTTATCAACCAAGATCCGCACCAGCTTGATCTATGGCAATGGGCGACGGGGCTAATGCCTAAGAGAATTCGCGCCTTCTGTTCCTTCGGAAAGCACCGCGACATCGAAGTCGAGAACGACGTGACGGCTTATGCCGAATACGAGAATGGAGCAACGGGCGTATTCGTTACCTCGACGCACGAATATCCGGGTACGAACCGCTTCGAAATATCGGGAGATCGCGGCAAGATCGTAATCGAGGACGATAAGATGACCTTCTGGCGCCTGCGCCAGCCCGAGTCGGAATTTAACAGAGTCAATACGAGCCCGTTCGCGGCGCCGGAAGTGTGGAAGTTCGAGATTCCGATTAGCGCGGGCGGAGCCCAGCATAAAGAGATTACGCAGGATTGGACCAACGCTATCCTGAACGGAACGCCTCTTCTGGCGCCGGGAGAGGACGGAATCAAAGGCTTGACGATTTCCAACGCCATGCTCCTATCGACTTGGACGGACGGATGGGTGGATCTCCCGATCGACGAGGATTTATTCTACGACAAGCTGCAAGAGCAAATCGAACGCTCGGCTAAATCGAGAGCATAAGGAGAAACCCAATGTCCAAAGCCAACGGCATGAACTATGCGCCGCAAGGAAAGCCGAAACCGGTCGTCGCCGAAGGCGAATTCGCGTTCGCCGCCCTGTCGCTCGACCATGGACATATTTACGGCATGTGCAACGGGCTTCAGGAAGCTGGCGCGACGTTGAAGTGGGTATACGATCCCGATCCGGCTAAAGTGAGTCAGTTCGTCAAGACGTATCCTCATGTTCGCGTGGCGGAATCCGAGCAACAGATTCTTCAGGACCCGGAAATCGCGCTCGTCGCGGCGGCGGCGATTCCAAGCGATAGAGGACCGCTGGGCGTCAAAGCAATGGAACATGGCAAAGACTATTTTACGGACAAAACTCCGTTCACCTCATTGGATCAACTTGAACGTGCGAAACTCGCGGTTCAATCCACCGGGCGGAAATATTCGGTCTATTATAGCGAACGTCTCCATGTGGAGAGCGCGATTTTCGCGGGACAATTGATCAAGGACGGCGCTATCGGCCGCGTTGTTCAAGTGCTGGGATTGGGGCCTCACAGGTTAAACGCCGCATCGAGGCCGGATTGGTTTTTCCGTAAAGAACGATACGGGGGAATCTTGTGCGACATCGGCAGCCACCAGATCGAGCAGTTCCTGTCGTTCGCTGGCTGCGCTGACGCCGAAGTGCTCCATAGCAAGGTGGCGAATTACAATAACAAGGAATACGCCGAGCTCGAGGACTACGGGGATGCGACGTTGGTCGGCGACAACGGGGCGACGAATTATTTCCGCGTGGATTGGCTGACGCCGAACGGATTATCGACATGGGGCGACGGCAGAACGATCGTTATGGGGACTAACGGTTATATAGAATTGCGCAAATACGTCGACATCGCGCGCGATCCTAAGGGCGACCAGCTTTACTTGGTCAATAGCGAAGGCGAGTTCCATATGGAGCTTGGCGGCAAGGTGGGTTATCCGTATTTCGGAGAGCTCATTCTGGACGTCTTGAATCGAACGGACAACGCGATGACGCAGGCGCACGCCTTCAAGGCGGCGGAGCTTTGCTTGATAGCGCAAGCCAAAGCCGTGAAAGTCGAATAACCGAGATCCGACTATAGGGAGGAACGATATTCATGATTAAATTATCTGTATTTACGGTCGCTACCCCGGAGCTTGATCCGGCCGAACTGGCAGCCGTCGTTAAGAAGTCCGGTCTGCAAGGAATCGAATGGCGCTTCAAAGAGACGCCGGCGGAGGTAAAGAACGAAGCGCCTTCGTTCTGGGGCAATAACCGCAGCACGATCTCTCCTTCGGGAGGGGAGAGCGAACTTGAACGTTTTAAGCTAGCCACGGAACAAGCCGGGGTGAAAACGGTTAGCGTTACTCCCTACTTGCAAGCGGGAGATTTGGCGTCGACGGAGGAAGTGTTGCGCGCGGCGCGTTATATGGGCGCATCCTATATTCGCTTGGGCGTTCCCGGATATGATCGCACTCGTTCGTTCGACGAATTGTTCGAGCTTGCGAGAACGTATTTAAAGGAATCCGAAGGACTTTGCAAGCAGTACGGCGTCAAGGGCTTGATCGAAATTCATCATGGGACGTTATCGGCTTCCGCATCCGGAGCGAGAAGATTGGTGGAAGGTTTGGATCCCGAATGGATCGGAGTCCTGTTCGACCCGGGCAATACGGTGCACGAAGGGTTCGAGAATTACAAGATGGCGCTGGAACTGTTAGGACCTTATTTGGCCCACGTTCACGTGAAGAATGGCGGGTGGTCGGTCAAAGGCACTGCCGAGGACGGAAGCGCGATATGGCATAGCGAGTGGGCCGGGCTCAAGGACGGCATGGTACCTTGGAAACAGGTTATCGCCGATTTGTTGGCGGTCGGATACGACGGTTACTTAGGGGTAGAGGATTTCAGCAAACAATTCCCGAATTCGGAGGACATGCTGAACCACTTCTCCGATTACATGGGAGCCCTGCTTGCGGAGCTTCAGTCCGATGTTTGAATTTAGCTACAGATCGACGGGCTTATTCGAGCCCGTCTTTCATTCGCATACGTTCTACGAGGTGTACTATTTTCACGAAGGCAAGTGCAATTACTTGATCGGGGATCAGATCTATCATCTGGCTCCAGGCGATCTCATCCTAATGTACGGAATGACGCTGCACTGTCCGAAGATAGATCCTTCGGTCCCTTACGTTAGGTCGATCGTCCATTTCGATCCGGCTATTCTAAGGCCTTACATGGAGCTTCCGCAAGCGGTTCCGATCCTGCAGCCCTTCGAGCAATTCAAGAATTACAGGTTAAGCCTGCGCGGAGATGACAAGGAAGAAGCCGAACGGATTCTGGTCACTATGGAAAGTCATCAGCGGCGGGGCGATCAAGTAGGTGCCGGCCGGTTGTTGCTCGCCTTCGCGGATCTGCTTCATTTTATTTACGATCGGTGCTTACAGCCGCTTAGCGAACAACGCGAGTTCCCTTCGGATAAAGAAAAGTCGGTACAGGACGTGATCGACTTGCTGGAGCATCAATACGCGGACGACGAACTTAATATGGAGAGGTTGCAGAAGGAGTTGCATCTGAGCAAATCTTACTTGGCGAAAATATTCAAGGAAGTTACCGGCGTGACGATCTTCGAGTACGTATACCGCAAGAGGATTAACGAGGCGAAGATTCAATTCCTGCTTCAGCCCGGCGTGGCCGTAACGGAAGTGTCCTTCCGCCTCGGCTTCAAGCATCTGGCCCATTTCAGCAGGTTGTTCAAGCAACATGTCGGGGTCACGCCCGAGCGTTACAAAAAGGATTTAAAGGAAAAACGCGTCGCGATGGAGAAGGTGGGGGATGGCGAGTGGACTTATTCGACTTAAGCGGCAAAACGGCCGTCGTTATCGGCGGTTCTTCGACGCTTGGCGGAGTGATGGCCGAAGCTTTGGCGGCATATGGAGCGAAGATCGCATTGACGGGCCGCAAAGCCGAGAACGCGGAGCCCGTTCGCCAACGCATCGAATCCGCCGGAGGACAAGCGCGCAGCTACGCGATTGAAGCGACGTCGAAAGCGGATTTGGAGCTTCTGCTTCAAGAAGTAACGTCATGGTCCGGTGGCGTCGACATCCTGTTGAACTGCCCGGGCGTGAACAGCGCGAAGCCGTTCTTCGATATCGAGGAAGAGGATTGGGACAAGATCATGGACGTCAACGCCAAAAGCGTTATGATCGCGTGCCAAGTTTTCGGCAAATATATGGTCGAACGAGGGAGAGGCGGCAGCATCATCAATTTATCTTCCGTCTCGTCGACGCTTCCGCTATCCCGAGTATTCACGTATTCCGCATCCAAGGCGGCGGTTAATAACATGACGCAATTTCTCGCTCGGGAATTCGCGCCGGCACGGGTTAGGGTGAATGCGATCATCCCCGGATTTTTCCCGGCGGTACAGAATAGAGCAATCCTGTCCGAGGAACGGGTTGCATCGATCATGGGGCATACGCCGCTCGGAAGATTCGGAGATCCGTCGGAACTGCAAGGAGCCGTCGTATACCTCGCTTCGGAACGCGCTTCCGGCTTCGTTACGGGATCGCTGCTCAGGGTCGACGGAGGTTTCGGATCTATGACGATCTGACTTCGCATAACATCGGAGCCGCTTTGAGGCAAGCTCGAAGGAGGAAAAACAAGATGCAAATGACATTTCGTTGGTTCGGTGACGGAGATCCGGTCAAGCTGTGGCAAATTCGCCAGATTCCCGGCGTGACCGGCATCGTTAGCGCCATTTATGATATTCCCGTAGGAGAAGAATGGCCGCTGCAGAAGATCGTCGAATTGAAAGGGAAGATCGAATCGGCAGGGTTGTCGCTTAGCGTAATCGAGAGCGTTCCCGTTCATGAAGACATCAAGCTGGGGTTGCCGAGTCGCGATCGTTATATCGAAAATTATAGCCGAACACTGCGTAATCTCGCGCAAGCGGGCGTAGGTATCGTCTGCTACAACTTCATGCCCGTATTCGACTGGACGCGTTCGCAACTCGATTACGTGCTGGAGGACGGTTCCAATGCGCTTATCTACGACGAGGAAGTCGTACAGCGAATGAATCCGTTAAGCGGAGAGCTGCAATTGCCGGGCTGGGACAGCAGTTACAGAAAAGAAGAACTGCGCCTTCTATTCGAGCAGTATGCCGAGGTTGACGAAGAGAGATTGTGGGACAATCTGGCCTATTTCGTTAAGGCGATCATGCCGGTAGCGGAGGAAGCGGGCGTCTTGATGGCGATTCATCCGGACGATCCGCCTTGGCCGATCTTCGGCCTTCCGCGAATCATTACCGACGGAGATGCGTTGAACAGATTTCTTCGTCTCTACGACCATAAAGTAAACGGATTGTGCCTCTGCAGCGGTTCGCTCGGCGCGAATCCGGACAACGACATGCCGGCTCTCGTCCGCCGGTTCGGGTCCGAAGACAGAATCAACTTTATGCATGCCCGCAATATCAAGCATACGGGTGAGCGATCGTTCCAGGAATCGGCGCATCTGTCTTCGGCGGGATCGTTGGATATGGGCGAGATCATGAGGGCGCTGCGGGACGTGGATTATTCGGGACCGGTTCGTCCCGATCACGGCCGAATGATATGGGGAGAGACGGGCAAACCGGGCTACGGCTTGTACGATCGCGCGCTGGGAGCCGTTTATTTGAACGGGATGTGGGAAGCTCTAACGAAGGAGAGGGCGGCCGCGCAGCGGTAAACCTCGACGAAAAATCAATAAACAGTACGATATTGCCGTTATTCGATGCTTTCATCGCGCGGACAGTGATGGTAAAATGGGATACGTTGGTCAAACCGGAAAATCTAACGTCATTATAAGATCAAACCACTTTACCATCAAAGGAGCTTACTCTTATGCCTTCCGAACTCATGCAAGCTTTATCGCGCGAAAAAATCGTGGCCATTATTCGCGGAATTTCCGCCGAGTCCGGAGACGCGACGGCCAAAGCTTTGGCCGACGGAGGAATCGTATTCCTGGAAGTTACTTTGAATACGGATGGCGCGTTGGACATGATCTCGCGGTTTCGCAAGGATTATGAAGGCCGGTTGAGAATCGGAGCGGGTACCGTTCTCGATCTCGGACAAGCCAAAGAAGCGATCGCGGCGGGGGCCGAATATTTGATTTCTCCGAATCTGGATGAAGAAGTCGTCTATTACGGAGTCGAACAAGGAGTGGAAGTGTGGCCGGGAACGATGACTCCGACGGAAATCGTCCGCGCATACAAAGCCGGAGCTTCGGCCGTTAAGGTGTTCCCGATGGGTTCGCTCGGAATCAATTACTTGAAAGAAATCCGCGCGCCATTGAATCATATTCCGATGGTAGCTACGGGCGGCGTGAATTTGCAAAATATCAATGCAGTGCTGGATGCCGGCGCGATTGCCGTTGGCTTGGGAGGCAACCTTGTCGATAAGCAGCTGGTGAAGGACGGGAAATTCGAAGAGCTCCGTCAGCTCGCCCGGTCGTTCGTGAACGAGGTGCAAGGGGCGAAAACGGTATGAGCTCGCCGATAACCGCGGACGTCGTTACCTTAGGCGAGAGCATGGTGCTCATGCAGCCGATGAGCGAAGGCTCGCTAGCCTACGCGCCGTTATTTACACGATCTATCGCGGGAGCAGAATCCAACGTTTCGATCGGATTGTCGCGTCTAGGGTTCAAAGTACGGTGGATCAGCCGTTTGGGCGCGGATCCGTTCGGCGACGCGATTCTGTCCACGCTGGCGGGCGAAGGGATCGACGTCTCGCTCGTGGCGAGAGACGATGGGTATCCGACGGCGATTTACTTCAAGGAGTTCAAAGGCTACGGAGATCCGAATGTCTATTACTATCGCAAAGGCTCGGCGGTTAGCCGCTTGACTCCGCGCGATATTGAAAACTCTTGGCTTCAAGGCGCAAAACATCTGCACGTAACGGGGATTACTCCCGCGCTCGGTCCGGAAACGGGCGATGCGGTAAAAGAACTGATGAAGCAAGCAAGGCAACTCGGGATGACGATTTCTTTCGACCCTAATTTGCGTCGCAAGTTATGGACCGAAGAAGAAGCGCGGGCGATGCTGCTTTCCTTGATTCCTCTGTGCGACATCTTCCTGCCCGGCATCGAAGAAGCCGAGTTCTTGATCGGGGAACGGTCGGAAGAGGAATACGGGTCTCGTTTCTTGGAGCTCGGAGCTAAGTCCGTCATTCTCAAGCTCGGCGAGCGCGGATCCGTCGGCTTCGTAGCGGAGCGTTCGCCGGTGAAGGCCGATCCTTTCCCGGTGTCGAGAATCGTGGACACGGTCGGAGCGGGCGATGCGTTCGCTGCCGGGTTTCTGTCCGGGTTCTTGGAGAACGGGGACTTGGCGCAAGGCGATCATCTCCTGAAGGCTCTCGAGAGAGCCAACTTCATGGGATCGCTGGCTACACAGTACAAAGGCGACTGGGAAGGACTTCCCAAACGGGCAGAGCTGAACAGGCTTCTGTCCGGCGGCCGGGAAGTTACGCGTTAAATAGGTGTAAGAATAAGAAAACCGAGCGGCCGGGGCGATCCCGATGCTCGGTTTTCTTATTACTTAGAACGCCCAATTTCCGTTTCGGAATATGGCCTCGGCTCTTCCGTCTTCCGTAATGCCGTCCACCTCTAATTCCTCGCGACCGATCATGAAATCGACGTGTGTCAAGCTATCGTTAAGGCCTTTTTCCTTCAGTTGCTCTTTGCTCATTTCCAAGCCGCCTTCCAAGCAGAACGGGAAAGCGAAGCCGATGGCCAGATGGCATGCGGCGTTCTCGTCGAACAGCGTGTTGTAGAAGATGAGATCGGTATTCGAGATGGGAGAGCGGTGAGGGACTAACGCGATTTCTCCCAAGTAATGGGACCCGTCGTCCGTTTCTATCAATTGCTTCAACGCATCGTAGGCTTTCTCGGCCTGGAAATCGACGATACGGCCATCCTTGAAGGTAATAGAAAAGTTATCGATCAGATTTCCGTTATAGCTAAGAGGTTTGCTACTGGAAACCGTTCCGTTTACCTTCTCCCTGTGCGGCGAAGTGAAAACCTCTTCCGTCGGCATGTTCGGAATGAACGGATTTCCGCTCTCGTTGCGTTTGCCGGCGTTCGTCCATATCGCTCCTTCGGGTAAACCGATCGTCAGGTCCGTCCCCGGCGCGCGATATCGCAGCTCCTTGAATTTACGTTCGTTTAACCATGAGGCCTTGGAGCTTAGCGACTCCGCATGGCTTCTCCATGAGCCGACCGGATCCTCGTCGTTCACTCTGGTTGCGGAGAAAATCGCTTCCCATAACGCATCGACGCGCGTATCGGCCTCTAAATCCGGGAATACCTTGTTCGCCCATTCGGGAGATGGCACGGCGACAATGGACCAAGCGACTTTGTTGTTCAGCGTGTACTGGCGGAACGGTTGAAGGGCGGTTTGCTGCGCCTTGGAGATACTCGCGATTCTGGCGGCATCGATACCTTTCAGCAAGTCGGGATTCTCGGCGACGACCCATAGGAATGCCGCTCCGGCATCCGCCATCTCGACTCTTCCCTTGGCGTGCCAATCCGGATAATGGGCAAGGCCCTCTTCCGACGCAAGCTCCGCGCGGGTGCGGACGATATTCTCGTCGCTCCAATCGACGTGTACGTATTTAGCGCCGATCTTATAAGCGTGTTTGACTACTTCGCGGACGAACGGCGCCGTGGAAATCGTTGTGATGATGCACAAGGTTTGTCCGGGCTGAACGTTTACTCCGACTTCGACGGCTAAAGCCGCGTATTGCTCAATTCGTTGTTGGAACGATTTCATGTAATCCTCTCCCTCTTGCACAATTATAGTCAATTCCATCGGGGGCATGCAAAATAGAGCACCGCCACGCGATAGGAGGCTGTGCTCTAAGCGGGGCGGCGCTATTAGGGTTTAGTGTTTCGTGGAATCGTATACCCCGAGCTGCGTGAATATCTGTTCGAAGTCGCGTTTCATATCGGCTTTCTCGAGAGGATTCAAGAACGATGCTTCGACGCCGTTTAAGATCAGCGTCGAAATCTCGGGTAAAGTGAATCCGAATTTTTCTGTCAGCAGACGGTATTCCTTCGTAATATCCGTTCCGGAAACGCCGGGGTTATCCGTGTTGACGGTAAACAGAATTCCTTGATCGTAATATTCCCTGATCGGGTAAACGTCCCACCCGTTAACGGCCTTAGTCTGGATATTGCTCGTCGGACATAATTCGAGCGGAATCCGTTGCTCCCGAATGAGGCTCATTACGCTGTCGCTCTCCTTAAGCCGAACGCCATGTCCGATGCGGCTCGCTCCAAGGTGAAGCACCGCCTCTTCGATGTTGTCCGGTCCCGCTGCTTCCCCTGCGTGAATGGTGACGGGTATGCCGAATGATTGCGCGAGTTGGAACACTTCGCGAAACAACGATGCGGGAAAGTTCGTTTCGTCTCCCGCGAGATCCACCGCGACAAGCCCGTTTCCGATGAAGAGGGATGCGGCCTCGATAACTTCCACATTATCCGCGAGCGGATGGTTTCGCATGCAAATGGCGATCGTGCGCGCTTTGACGCCATATTGCGTCTCTCCGCGATTCAATCCCGCGATTACGTGTTGAATGGCTTGCGCGGCGGACAGTCCTTCTTTTCTATGCAACTGAGGGGCGAAGCGGACTTCGATATATTTAATCCGGTGCTCGGCGGCTTGTTCCACGACTTCGAACGCGACTTGCTCCAATGCTTCGCCCGTTTGCAGGAAGGGAAGGACGAAATCGAATTTGGTTAAGTACTCGGTCAGGTTCGTGCAATCTTCTCCTACCTGTACGTAGGTTTGCAAATCGGATAGATCGTTGGACGGGAGGAGAACGCCTTGACGATCGGCTAGCCTAAGCAAGGTGGCGGGTTTGATGCAGCCGTCGAGATGCACATGCAGATCTACCTTCGGCATCTCCGATAATAGGTTCAACTTATCCATCTTAAGAACACTCCCTCTTGTAAATATAATGTTAAATAATATAACACAATATACGAAGATAATGAAGCGTGGATAATACTGCGTCATATATGCGTTACGTATAAATTTGTCTCCTCGTTCGCATTGACTGGGAAATCATTATTGTCCATATTGAAGAGAGAGTCAGAAACATTTCGCGAAGGCGAATCGCGCGGAGGTTACGATGGGCAACGGAAGCATTTTCGATGCGGATCTATTGGAAGCGAACTATTCGCCAAGGGTTTCCGCCTATTATTATAAGCAATGGGACGGGTATCAAATGCCGTTTCATCAGCATGATTCCACGGAGATCATGTACGTGATCCAGGGAGAATGCCAAGTGGAATGGAGCTGGGGAGACGATGGGACGGGATTGCGTCAGGCAGTCAAGCTCAACAAGGGCGAGTTCATTCTCCTGGATGCGAACGTGCCTCATCGGCTTTACGTGGACAATAAGTGTCGAATGCTTAACGTCGAGTTCGGATTTGCCGTGCACGAGGGAGGATTTCCTTCCATTAAACAAGTATGCGAAGAAGAGGAAACGCTGCGCGCCATGGTCTCCGCTCCTGCAGCTTACTTGAAGTTGCGGGACCCGGACGAAGTCTACCATACTTTGAAAAGCTTGGTCCTGGAGCTGGACGGAAGAGGAGGAGACGGAGGTTTGTTGGATCGCATGCTGCTCACCCAGCTGTTGATCCGGATTAGCCGCATAAGACGGGACGCCGAGAATAACGGCTGGCAGCAAACCGATCACTACGTGAAACAAAGCGTGAACTTCTTGCATCAGAACTATGACCGGAACATACTCGTGAAAGACATCGCCGCGTTCGTTAATCTTCACCCCGGTTATTTGCAAAGGATATTCAAATCGCAAACCGGCCAAACCCTCATGGAATATTTAACCGCAATTAGAATGGAGAAGGCGAAAATGCTGCTCCTGCATACCGATATTCCCGTTGCGGATATTTCCGAATACGTGGGAACGGGCAGCCGACAATATTTCCATGCTTTGTTCAAGAAGCATACGGAACTAACTCCGATCGAGTATCGCAATTCGATGAATGCTCAAGGCGTGTAAGATTAGGAAGTGAGAATTTCTGACACATTGGATGCAAGGAGGTCAGAATTACGATAACGCTTTCTTATTAGGGCTTGTTACAATTGAACAAATACCGTATTCAATTGAAAAACGAGCTGGAGGGCGATAATCGTGGCGTTTAAGATCGCGTTTATTGGAGCGGGAAGTATCGGCTTCACCCGCGGATTACTGCGGGATATGCTGAGCGTTCCCGAATTTAAGGACATCGAGGTTTCTTTTACGGACATTAATCCGGATAACCTGGAGATGGTTACGAAGCTATGCCAGAGGGATATTAGCGAGAACGGTCTCGGAATCCGCATCGAAGCGACGACGGATCGAAGGAAAGCGTTGGCGGGAGCGAAATACGTATTCTGCACGATTCGCGTCGGCGGTCTGGAGGCGTTCGCTACGGATGTGGATATTCCGCTTAAGTACGGGGTCGACCAATGCGTCGGCGATACATTGTCCGCGGGAGGCATTATGTACGGCCAGCGGGGCATCTCGGAAATGATGAATATTTGCAAAGATATTCGCGAGGTGGCGTCCGAAGACGTACTGCTTCTGAATTACGCCAACCCGATGGCCATGCTCACTTGGGCTTGCAATCAATACGGCGGAGTGCGGACGATCGGACTCTGTCACGGCGTGCAAGGCGGACATCGGCAGATCGCGGATGCGTTCGGCTTAGAGAAGAAAGACGTCGACATCATCTGCGCCGGTATCAACCATCAGACCTGGTACATCCAGATTCGCCACGACGGCGAGGATCTGACCGGGAAATTGCTGGAAGCGTTCGAGAAGCATCCGGATTTCAGCCGCACGGAGAAGGTTCGGATCGACATGCTGCGAAGATTCGGATACTATAGCACGGAATCGAATGGCCATCTGAGCGAATACGTGCCCTGGTATCGGAAACGTCCGGACGAGATCGAGCAATGGATCGACCTCGGCAGTTGGATCAACGGAGAGACGGGCGGTTATTTGCGCGTGTGCACGGAAGGCCGCAATTGGTTCGAGACGGACTTCCCCAACTGGATGAAGGAGCCCGCCATGAAATACGCGCCGGAAGAGCGCGGGGAAGAACATGGCTCTTACATCATCGAAGGGCTGGAGACGGGTCGGGTATACCGCGGACATTTCAACGTGAGGAATAACGACGTCATCGCCAACCTGCCCGAGGATGCGATTATCGAGGCTCCGGGATACGTGGACCGTAACGGGATTTCCATGCCGCTGGTCGGTAAGCTGCCCCTCGGTCCGGCAGCCGTATGCAACGTTAGCATCTCCGTCCAGCGTTTGGCGGTCGAGGCTGCCATCCACGGAGACGATCAGCTTCTTCGTCAAGCGTTCATGATGGATCCGCTGGTCGGAGCGGTTTGCAATCCGAAGGAAATCTGGCAGATGGTCGACGAGATGCTCGTCGCGCAAGAGAAGTGGTTGCCGCAATACGGAGATTCGATTGCCGAAGCCAAAGGACGACTGGCTGCCGGTAACCTCATTCCGACTAACGAAGGTTATCGCGGCGCGGCGCGCTTGAAGGTAAAATCCGTAGAAGAGATGCAGCTTGACCGCGATGCCGCCAACAAGAACGCCGGCGAATCGGACAAAGGCAAAGAACGAGCAGGTGCGAACCACTAACGGTACGTTTCTAATATAAACTTGAGGGCAGCGCTATCGGCTGTCCTTTTATTTGTCTAATTATGACGCCATATAAAAGTAATATGCTTATTGTTGTGTCATATATAGCTTTGTGGTATACCATAATTAGGGTGGAAAAGCTTGGACGCTAGGAGGACAGGATCCTAAGTAGGAAGGCTACAGGGGATAAGAGGGGTGAGAGGGTATCGAACTCACGGTTAGACAGTTAACGATTATCGAGCTCGTCAAGAAACACGCGCCTATTACCGGCGAGCAAATCGCCGAGGCTCTGGGCATCAGCCGTCCGACCATCAGGTCGGACTTATCCGTGTTAGTGATGCTGGGCTATATAGATGCCAAGCCTAAAGTCGGGTATTTCCTAGGTAAAGTCATGACGACGGAAGGCCGCCAGAGCGAGAGGTTCATGAACTTGAAGGTCAAGGACGTCATGAACCGGCCCGTCGTGATCTCGGAGAGTGCGACGGTTAACGACGCGGTTATTTCCTTATTCGTAGAGAACACGGGTTTCTTGACGGTAACGGACGAGATAGGAGCTCTAACGGGCATGGTTTCGTTGAAGGATCTGCTGAAAGTAACGCTAGGAAATGCCAATGCGGCGACCATTCCGATCAGCATGGTGATGACGAGAGTGCCGCGTCTGGCATTCGTCTCTCCGGAAGATTCCGTGCTGGAAGCCGCCAAGCGAATGTTGGACCATCAAGTAGGCGGGTTGCCCGTCGTACAGGCGTTTTCTCAAGGCGAACGCAACCGCTTGGAAGTCGTCGGGCGCATTACGAAGACGAATATGACGCAAGCGTTGGTGGATGTGACCTCGGGGTTTATAGCTGAGTAGGGGGAGAAGGGATGTCGGAGCAACGGCAGAAAATGATTTTCGTCTGTTCGGACGCCGTCGGAGAAACAGCCGAAGCGGTAGCGAGAGCGACGGCTCGTCAGTTCGCGACCGAGCAGGTCAAAATCAAAAGGTACGGCAATATTAAGCACGAGGAAGAGATTAGATCGATTATTCAGGAGGCTTTGCAAGTCGGCGGTTTTATCGCCTATACTCTCGTCCAACCCGAGCTGCGGGAGACGATGCGGGATGAGACGATCCGGTTGGGCGTTCGCGCGGTAGACGTCATGGGACCGATGATGCAAGCCTTTATCGATACGTTTAACGATTCTCCAAAATACAAGCCCGGACTTCTGCACGAGATGGACGAAAGCTACTATCGCAAGATCGAAGCGATCGAGTTCGCCGTCAAATACGACGACGGCAAAGACGCCAGGGGACTACTCCAGGCTCAAGTGGTGCTCGTGGGAGTTTCGCGGACATCGAAAACGCCGCTCAGCATCTACTTGGCTCATAAAGGAATCAAGACGGCCAACTATCCGCTGACGATCGAGGTCAAGCCGCCGCAGGAGCTATTCGCGGTTTCGAATAGGCTTGTGGTCGGATTGACGATGCAGACCGAAAGGCTTCTGAAGATCCGCACGGAGCGGCTGAAGGCATTGGGGCTCCCGAGCCAAGCCAATTATGCCTCCATGGATCGTATAGAGAAGGAATTACAATTCGCTTCGGATATCATGCATAAGTTGAAATGCCCGATTATCGACGTGTCGGAGAAGGCGATCGAAGAGACGGCCGGACTTATCATGGAGCTATTGGCTCCGAGATACTAATATTTTTCTCCGCCTTATATACCGTTCCGAACAAACAAAGCCTGGGTCAACCAAGGGAGTATTCCCCCGGTTCACTCAGGCTTTGTTTGTTCGCGGAATTACATATCCAGCATCTGGCGGATCATCTGTTGTTTCCGTTGAGAGCAGGACAACCGTTTGGACGTATCCCCGAAGAAAATATGATGTTCGCCCATTATGGATATATTTCTCACGTTAACGTAACAATCCGAAGAGACTTTGAAGAAAGTCGCGGAATCCGTTAGCAGTTTATTTCTCTCATCGGCGGATAGTCTTTTTTTAATGTTATAATTCCGTCCGTGAAAGCTGATTAATCCTTGAGCTCCGACTTTGAAGAACAACGTGTCCTGACGCGGCTCGAAATCCTCGTACACATTTTTCTCCTGCAGCGCTACATTCATCGTTCCAATCCCCCTTAGAATGATGGTGCTTTGGTAGCGCTTTCAGTATAACATAACTTTTTTCGTTTTGGGTAACATTCCTAAAAAAATTATAATAAATGACAAATAAGTAGCCCTCATGGATTCGTAATATCCACGAGGGCTATTTATTTTATAGAAGACTAATACGAATGACGTTCCAAGACGCTTTGCCGAGCGTCGAGTTGATCTTCGAACCGTCGGCAACGGCATTGCCCCCGGTATGGGGCTTAACGCGATTCGGCGAGGCGCTCGTATTGCTTGTCAGCAAATCTTCGTTCTCGAGGACGAGATGCTCGATGATCCGACAACTCCCGCCGAAGCTTCGAAGATCGACTTCCAACGGAAGGGAGCCCTTCAGATCGCGATTTACGGCGAATACGGTTACCTCTCCCGCATCTTCATTGTAGACCGCTATCGATTCCAGGAAAGGGATGTCCGTGATTTCTTTCGTATCGTATTTAGGCGATTGCACGAGCGGAACGAGCGCTTGTCCGCGTCCGTACACGGAAGCGTGCATATACGGGAAGTATATCGTTTGGGCCCATGCCTGTCCGCCGTTCTCGGTCATAATCGGTGCGATTACGTTGACCAGTTGGGCTAAGCATGCCATTCGAACGCGATCCGAGTGTTTCAGCAGCGCGATCAAGAGACATCCGACGACAAGAGCGTCCTCCATCGTATAATGGTCCTCAAGCTGGGGAGGAGCGATTTGCCAAGGCTCGATTTTTTTGTCCGCATCGTTGGAATGAAACCAGACGTTCCATTCGTCGAAGGAGAGGTACATCGTTTTCTTGCTTCTCTTCTTGGCCTTGATGTAGTCGCAGGTGGCCGTTACGCTCTTGATGAAGTCTTCCATCTCCAGAGAACGTCCGAGGAAAGTGGCCGTATCCTTCTCGTGGTTGCCGTAATAACTATGCAAAGAAAGAAATTCTACGTGCTCGTAAGTATGGTCCAGCACGGTAGCTTCCCATTCGGGATAGGATGCCATCTGTCGGCCGGAACTTCCGCAAGCAACCAATTCTATCGTCGGGTCTACCCACTTCATGACCTTCGCCGATTCGCATGCTATCCTGCCATATTCGACTGCCGTTTTACTTCCGATTTGCCAAGGGCCGTCCATCTCGTTGCCAAGACACCAGGTCTTGATCGCGTGCGGTTGCGCATATCCGTGGCTGATCCTCAGATCGCTCCAGTAGGACCCGGAGGAATGATTCGCGTATTCTACAACGTTGCGGGCTTCGTCAACGCCATGCGTGCCGAGATTGATCGCCCACATGACATCGGTACCTGCCTTACGGGACCACTCCACGAACTCGTTCATCCCGAACTTGTTCGGCTCGATCGTTCTCCAAGCCAACTCCAAACGGTTTGGGCGTTGATCTATCGGGCCAACCCCGTCCTTCCAATCGTAGCCGGATACGAAGTTGCCGCCCGGATAACGGATGATGGGGACGCGCAGATCTTGGATCAAGCTCAAGACGTCTTTGCGGAAACCTCGCTCGTCGGCCGAAGGATGTCCGGGCTCGTAAATGCCCCCGTAAACCGCCCTTCCAAGATGCTCGATGAACGAACCGTACAGGCGATCGTCGATGGCGGAAATAACGAAATCCTTGTCTACGATCATTTTGGCTTGATGCGACATAGTTATCTCTCCTTGGATTAATAAATTTATTATTCAATAAATAAAATCAATTCTTCAACTCTTATTAAACAGGAAGGAGAGCTGGTTTGCAACAGCAAATTTCCCGAATAGATTTGATTTTCTCAGGATTTATATATATATTAATTTAATCAAAGGAACCGTTCGGAGAAAGGGGATTCCCGTGATTAGAGCGAATACGGATCGCAAATGGCTACCGCTATACGAAGCGCTGGCAAGCGAAGTTCGTTTGCGGATACTGGAGCTGCTGGCAGAGAAGCAGATGAATCTCAAGGAAATCGCAGAACGGCTGGCACTAAGCAGCGCGATTCTTACGATGCACGTTCGCAAGCTCGAACTGGCGGGATTAATCGATACGAAGATGGTTCGCAAGCAGGGGGGCACGCACAAAATATGCTCTTTGGCCGAGACGAGCGTCGAAATTACGCTGCCTCACGCGGAAGCGGAGGAAAGATTATTTTACGAACAGAATATTCCGGTCGGACATTATACCTCCTTCGAAGCGCATCCGACTTGCGGATTGGCAACGCGCGAGAAGCTGATAGGGCAGTTCGACGATCCCAGGTATTTTCTAGATCCGGAGAGGGTTAACGCCGCGATTCTATGGCTGGGCAAAGGTTACGTCGAATATAAAATGCCGAATTATTTGCTTCCGAGCCAACGCCCGGACGAATTGGAAATTTCATTCGAGATCGCATCGGAAGCGCCGGGAGCGAATGACCATTGGCCATCGGACATCCGCTTCTATTTGAATGAAGTGCGGTTGGGGGAATGGACGAGCCCGGGAGATTTCGGAGGCCATACCCGGGGGAGATTCACGCCGGAATGGTGGACGACCCACGTTAACCAATACGGCTTGTGGAAAGTGTTGCGGGTAAACAAAACCGGGACGTATATGGACGGACAGCAAATCTCGGACACGACGTTGGAGGAACTGCGGCTGGAAAAGCATTTCTGGACGCTTCGGTTCGCGGTCGAGGACGACGCCGTTCATGTCGGCGGTATGACTTTATACGGCACGGGCTTCGGAAATTACAATCAAGACATTCAAATCCGTTTGTATTACAGCCAGAGGAGATAATCAATCATGATCAATCGCAAAGTTACTCCGTCCGAGGGCGGCAAGAGATTACATAGATATCTGAGAAATCTGATGCCGAACATCCCATTAGGGCAAATCTACAAAATGATCGATTCAGGGAAAGTGAAAGTGAACGGCAAACGGAAGAACCAGAACTACGAGATCGTCTCAGGCGACGAATTAACGATATACGTGGAAGAGGCTGCCTATCAAGAGGCGAGCATCGGACAGAAGAAAACGAAATACGTCGGCGTTAACGCCAATATCGACGTCCTGCACGAGGATGCAGAGCTTATGGTCGTGAACAAGCCGGCGGGTATGTTGACGCACCCCGATCAGGCGGATCAGAAGGATACGCTGGTCAATCGGGTGCATGCTTACCTGTATCGCAAGGGCGAGTTGGATAGCCCCTTGTTCATGCCGGCTACGGCAAATCGGTTGGACCGCAATACGAGCGGCATCATCCTAGTCGGTAAGACGGCGGGAATGCTGCACCAATTGAACCAATGGATTCAGAAGCACGAGCTTCAAAAATATTACGTGACGATCGTGGAGGGACGGTTGACCGGCGAAGGGATTTTATCCGGTGATCTGATACGCGACGAGAAACAAAACCGCACGCACGTGGTCGGAGAGAAAACCGACGTCGCTCGTCATGGCGGAGCCGAACAAATCAAGTCCGCGGAAACGCGGTACCGGGTATTGCAGACCGGGAGCTCGTACTCCTTGGTCGAAGTCGAATTAATAAGCGGTCGTACGCATCAGATCAGAACACATTTCCAAGATATTGGACATTCGTTGCTTGGGGATATTAAGTATGGAGGCAAGAGATTCGGGGACGTTAATTATCAGCTGCTTCACGCATGGCGAATCATTCTTGCGGACGGCAGGGAATTCAAGGCTCCGCTGCCCTCGCTCATGCGCACCGTCGCCGATCAGGTGGGGCTTAACCCGAATTTCTAAAATGTTCCGAACTTCTATAGGAGTTGATTTCGAGTGGCGGATACGGCGGAGTACACGGCGGAACTAGCGGAATGGTTCAGGCGGTACGAGGACCGAAGCAAGGCTAAACCGATGGAAGATTACATGCGCAACCAATATCCCTTCCTTGGATTAAAAACGCCCGAACGAACGCGGTTAACCAAGGAATTCTGGGCGAAGCACGGAATACCGGTAGGAAACGAACTGCTCGACGTCGTGCGGCAGCTATGGCTATTGCCCGAACGCGAATTCCAGAACGTAGGGATGGCCTTTCTCGAGAAACATGCCAAAAAAGCGAAAAAAACGGATATCGACGTATTCGAAAGCTTGATAACGACTAAGTCTTGGTGGGATACCGTCGATTATTTGGCATCGCACACGATGGGCGATCATCTGGCCCGACATCCGGATCTCATTCCCGAATATACGGAACGATGGATTAATTCCGACGATTTATGGCTTCGCAGGACGGCTATTCTGTATCAGCTGAGATACAAGCAACAAACGGATGTCGGTCGTTTGTTCGATTACATTAGCCGTTGCAAGGACGAAAAGGAGTTTTTCATTCGCAAGGCTATAGGCTGGGCGCTTCGCGAATATTCGAAAACCGATGAACAGTCCGTTCGGGAATTCGTAGCCGTAAGCCGATTATCGCCATTGAGCGAAAGGGAGGCGCTGAAATACGTCTCGAGGTGAAGCTAATCTAATTTGAAAAGTCACAACTTGTTCATGGAATAACTTGCCTGTCGTTTGATATGATGGAGGAAATGGGTCATATCGGGGGACAGGGCTATGTTAAGTACCGCATTGGGACGGTTGCGTTTTATCGGAACGTTCGAAGCTATCTCCTTCTTGGTATTGCTGTTGATCGCGATGCCGCTTAAATATGCCGCCGATATTCCGGAACCCGTCACGATCGTCGGAATCGTTCACGGAGCTTTGTTTTCATTGTATTTGCTGGCCATTCTGAATGCCGTTATCGTCAGGAAGATCTCGATCGGCATGACGTTGCTGGCCGTTCTCGCCGCGTTTCTTCCTTTTGGTCCGTTATACGTCGATCGCAAGTTGCGTTATAATCACGACTAAACGACCGTCTTATCGGAGATTCTATCCGATAAGACGGTCGTTTGTTGTTATATCCCAATGGGTATATCGGCCGCTCATCAACTATAATGCGACAGCATTTCGGTCACGATAATCCGCAATTCCTCTTGTATTTCCGGAGGTTCTAGCACTTGGACGTTGACGCCGTAGCTAAGGATATTCTGGATAGCTCGCTCCTTTGAGGAGTATTTGGCCTCGACATCGATAGTTCCGTCGGCATTTATCGTAAGCTTGTCGAATCCGAATTCGTCCCTAACCCTCGTTCGGATCGCGGGATCGAAGCGCAGCGTCGCGCCGACTCTGTTGAAATCCGCTTTGCTCATGAACTGCCGCTCGACGTCTTGCAACGTGTAATCCCGTCGGACGAACTTCTCCGCCAATACGACGGGATCGGCCATTCTGGATAACCTGAACACGCGAAAGTCGTTCCTGTCCAAGCAGTAACCGTATATATACCATGCGTATCCTTTAAGGAAGAGCCCCATAGGCTCGATCGTTCGCAAGCTTTCCTTGCCTTTGAAATCCCAATATTCGAATCGGACCAAGCGAAGCTCCTTGATAGCCTGATGAAGAGGCTTGATCTTTTCTTTATCGCTAGGGGACGGGGAAAAGTCCAGCGAGACGGATGAATCGAACGACCCCGGTTTGTTCGGCATCAAGGCGCCGATTCGCTCCAGCAGGCCGTCGATATCCGCGTTGTTCGTGGCGGTTTTCGCCCCGCGCAACGCGCCGCAAATGGAAGAGAAATCGTCGATGGACAGAATTTGCTTGTCGACGCGGTATCCGGACAGAATTTCGTAGCCGCCGTCGGAGCCCGGAAACGATATGATCGGTATTCCGGCCAGGTTGATCGATTCCATATCCCGGTAAATCGTTCGAAGGGAAACCTCGAACCGCTCCGCCAGCTCCGTCGCGCTAACGCGGGTTTGATTCAGCAATGCCATCGTAATCGCGAGCAGCCGATCCAGCTTCAAGCGCTTCATCCTCCTTAGTCGACCGCGAACTTTCTTTCTATATTAGAATAAGCGATTAACCCTGACAACTTAATGTCAGGGTTAAATTTTATCTAGCATTTGTTTTTCGTTCATATTGCGTTCATAATCGAAACATATAATAATTTTTACATATGAAGTTCAGCTGACACAATCCACTATTACGGAGATGATGAACGATGATTAAGCTTTTTCGATTTCTCGGCCCATATCGATGGGCGGTCGCGGCAGTTATGGCACTTATCCTGATGCAGTCTTTGAGCGAGCTATATCTTCCGACCTTGATGGCAGACATCATTAACGATGGCGTCGTGAAGGGCGATATTCCATACATTTGGAAAATCGGCGGTTTCATGCTAGCGGTAACGGCAGTAGGGACGGTCGTATCGATTGCGGCCAGCTATCTCTCTTCGCGCGTTGCGGCCGGATTCGGACGCGACGTTCGCAGCAAGACGTTCCGTCACGTCGAGAATTTCTCGCTGCAGGAATTCGATAAGATCGGAACGGCGTCGCTAATAACTCGAACGACTAACGATATTACCCAAGTCCAGCAGGTGCTTATCATGATGATGCGCCTGATGGTCGCCGCGCCGATGATGTGCGTCGGAGGTCTGATTATGGCGATTTCGAAGGACTCGCACCTATCTCTCGTTTTCGTTGGCGCCATTCCTATCCTTGCTTTGACGATTTTCCTGATCGCAAGCAAAGGTATTCCGTACTTCAGAGTCATGCAGAAGAAGATCGACAAACTAAATTTGGTGCTGCGCGAAGGACTGACCGGCATTAGGGTTATCCGTTCGTTCAACCGCTTCGAGCATGAGACGGTACGTTTCGCGGACGCTAACGGGGATTTAACTCAAACAGCGATCAAAGTCAATCAGATCATGGCGTTCATGATGCCTATGATGATGCTTATTCTCAATTTTTCATCGATCGCGATCATTTGGTTCGGCGGTTTAAGGGTAAGCAGCGGACATATGCAGGTCGGAGACTTAATGGCCTTCTTGCAGTACGCGATGCAAATCATGTTCTCGCTTCTGATGGTGTCGATGATGTTCGTAATGGTACCGCGCGCCTCCGCATCCGCCGTTCGGGTTAACGAAGTGCTGAACACGGTACCCGTCATCGAGGAAAAGCGCAAAGACGGAGCGGCTAAGAGCGATAGCCGGAGCGTTCGCGGATTAGTCGAATTCGATAACGTTTCGTTCCGTTATCCCGGCGCGGAAAATCCGGCGATCTCCGGCATTTCCTTCCAAGCTTCGCCCGGCGAAGTTACCGCGATCATCGGAGGTACCGGATCGGGTAAATCGACGTTGATAAGCCTCGTTCCTAGATTCTACGATATCGAGGAAGGAGCGGTACGGATCGACGGTACCGATATTCGCGAGCTATCGATCGAACAGCTTCGCTCGCAAATCGGTTTAGTGCCGCAGAAGGCATTATTGTTCACCGGCACGGTGTCCGATAATATCCGGTACGGCAAGACGGACGCGACCGACGCCGAGGTCAAGAGAGCATCGGAGACCGCTCAAGCCAGCGAGTTTATCGAGGATTTGCCTGAAAGATACGAAGCTCCGATTTCGCAAGGCGGCTCTAATCTATCCGGGGGTCAGAAGCAGCGCTTGTCGATCGCCAGAGCTCTCGTAAGGAAGCCGCAGATTTATCTGTTCGACGATAGCTTCTCCGCGCTCGATTTCAAGACCGACGCCAAGCTAAGGGCGGCGTTGAAGGGCGAAACGACGGAAGCGACCGTCATCATCGTAGCGCAACGGGTAAGCACGGTCATGGACGCGGACCGTATTCTGGTATTGGATGAAGGCCGTATCGTAGGCAACGGGAATCATCGCGAGTTAATGGCTAGCTGCGACGTGTATCGCGAGATCGTATCTTCGCAGCTGTCCGAGGAGGAAATCGCATGAGCGAGCAACGTGGCGGGAACATGGCGAAAGGCCCGGCTCCGGGCGGTCCCGGAAGAGGTCCGATGGGCGGAGGAATGGGCGGTATGGGCGGCATGGGCATGCCCGTGCAGAAGGCCAAAAATTTCAAAGGTACATTACGTAGGCTGATGGGGTATTTGCGGCCGCAGCGGATCAAGCTTCTGGCCGTGCTCGTGACGGCGATACTCAGCACGGCTTTCGCGATATTCAGTCCTAAAATATTAGGCGAAGCGACGACGAAGCTGTTCGCCGGCATGATGGGCAGATTAAACGGCGACCCGAACGCGAGCTTCGATCTTCCGGGTATTTGGCAGATCGTCGTTTTCCTGGCGGGATTATACGTAGTGAGTTCTATTTTCAGCTATATCCAAGGTTTCCTAATGGCCGGCGTCGCGCAGAAAACGGTGTACGGATTGCGCAACGAAGTTAACGCGAAGCTGGGCAAGCTACCGCTCAAATACTTCGACAGCAAGACCCATGGCGAAATTCTGAGCCGGGCGGTTAACGACGTCGATAATATCAGCAATACGCTGCAGCAGAGTTTAACCCAATTGATTACGTCGGTCATCACGATATTAGGCGTCATTATCATGATGCTGACGATCAGCCCTTGGTTGACGTTGATTCTGCTGTTGACGCTCCCGCTCTCCATGATCGTCATCAAGGGAGCCGCGGGGCGCTCCCAGAAGCACTTCAAAGCCCAACAGATGGAATTGGGGAAATTGAACGGGCATGTCGAGGAAATGTTTTCAGGCCATAAGATCGTCAAGGCTTACGGGCAAGAAAATATATCCGTAGAGAAATTCGACACGATCAACGAACGGTTATACGAATCCGGTTGGAAAGCCCAGTTCGTCTCGGGGAACATCATGCCCCTGATGAGCATGGTCAGCAACATCGGATACGTGTTCATAAGCGTAGTCGGCGGAATCATGGTTACGAACGGCAACATATCGATCGGTAACATTCAGGCATTCATTCAATACGCTCGCCAATTTTCCATGCCGCTCGTGCAAACGGCGAATATCGCCAACATCATTCAATCGACGATCGCGTCGGCCGAGCGCGTATTCGAATTGTTGGACGAGGAAGAAGAAATTCCGGAAGCGGCTGGCGGCTCCGACGTCAAGCTTGCGGCGCCTAAAGGCGACGTCGCGTTGCGCGGAGTGAGCTTCGGCTACAAGGAAGACGCGATGCTGATCGAGAATATGGACATCGAAGTGAAAAGCGGGCAAATGGTGGCGATCGTCGGACCGACGGGTGCGGGGAAAACGACCTTGGTCAACCTGCTCATGAGATTTTACGAAGTCAACGAGGGCAGCATTACGATCGACGGCACCGACATTACCCGTATGAAAAGGGGCAACCTTCGCAGCCTGTTCGGAATGGTTCTTCAAGATACTTGGCTGTTCAACGGCACGATTCGCGACAACATTGCATATGGACGTGTAGGAACGACCGAGGCGGAAATCATCGAAGCCGCAAGAGCCGCTCACGCGGATCATTTCATTCGGACCTTGCCCGAGGGCTACGATACGGTGTTAAATGAAGAGGCATCCAATCTGTCGCAAGGCCAGAAGCAATTGTTGACGATCGCTCGGGCGATATTGGCCGATCCCGCCATCCTGATTCTGGACGAAGCGACGAGCAGCGTCGACACGCGGACGGAGATCTATATCCAGAAGGCGATGCACGAGCTGATGCAGGACAGAACGAGCTTCGTCATTGCGCATCGATTATCCACGATCCGGGACGCGGATTTGATCCTCGTCATGAATCACGGAAGCGTCGTAGAGAAAGGCACGCACGAGGAGTTGCTGTCGCAGGGCGGATTCTACGCGGATCTATACAACAGCCAATTCGTCGGCGGCGGTATGCAACAGAGCGTAGTTTAAGCAAGACAAGACGGGAAATCAGCAGCGGGAAAGAGGATGTTCATGGGTACTTTGGAGGAGATCATTCGGGGACGGCGCAGCATCGGCAAGGTGAAAAGCGATCCGGTTCCGAAGGAAGTCGTAGAAAGCTTAATCGAAGCGGCGGTTTGGGCACCGAATCATTTCGGTACGGAGCCTTGGAAATTCGTCGTGATGACCGGGGAAGGCAGACGCGTTCTCGGTCAAGCTTACGCGGATATCGCTGCGGAAACGATTCAAGGATTAAGCGAGGAAGAGCTGGCGTTGCGGCTGGAGAAAGAAGTAGCCAAAGCGTTCCGCTCCCCTGTCGTCATCGCGGCGGTGTGCGTTCCGTCGTCGGAGCCGCGCGCGAATCCGGCCGAGGAACTCGCGGCCGCGCATGCCGCCGTGCAGAACTTGCTTCTGATGGCGCATGCAAGCGGGCTTGGGGCGGTATGGCGCACGGGCGATCCCGCGTATCACACGAAGATGAAGGAAGCGCTCGGGTTCGCGGGCAGCGAGCAAGTCGTCGGCCTTATTTTCATCGGCTATCCCGACATGCCTTCGCCGGTAGGCAAACGGACGCCGGGAACCGAAAAAACCGTCTGGCTGGAAAGCTAGAATTAAAAATGGGTCAGCCTGCATGATTTTGCGGGTTGGCTCTTTTTTTCGAGCGATACACTTGCTGGATTTTCCGAAGGGAGTACTATTATACTTGCTAAGAGAAGCTCTGTTGAGTGGATTCGGGGGGAGAGCGAGCGATGTACCTACACGAAACTTTTTTGCGGGCAATCGAGCTGGATCGGTCGAGGGTTCCGGATTTTGATCGTTATCCGTTTAATCTAGCGGCGGTTCGGGAGCTCGGCAAGCTGGAGCTTCATCCGAAAGTGACTTACATAATCGGCGAGAACGGCATGGGAAAATCGACTTTGATGGAATCGATTGCCGTTGCCTGGGGATTCAATCCGGAAGGCGGCACCAAAAACTTTACGTTCTCTACCGAAGCTACCCACTCTAATCTGCACGAGTTCATACGTTTGATAAGAGGCGTGCGCAAAGCGCGCGACGGGTTCTTTTTTCGTGCGGAAAGCTACTATAATCTGGCTACCAGCATCGAAGAGATGGATCGCGATCCCTTAGGCGGATCGTCGATCATTTCCTCGTATGGAGGAAAATCGCTGCACGAGCAATCTCACGGAGAATCGTTCTTCGCCACGTTCATACATCGATTCGGAGGGCAAGGTCTCTACATTCTGGACGAGCCTGAGGCAGCCTTATCGCCGCTCCGACAAATGTCCATGCTCGCCAGGATCCACCAGCTTGTCGGGAGGGATTCACAATTCATCATCGCTACTCATTCACCGATATTGATGGCTTATCCCGACTCGATCATGTACGAAATGACGCCGGAGGGTATCCAAACGACGACGTTGGAGGAAACCGACCATTACGCGATCATGAAGCGGTTCCTGAACGATAAGGAAAGAATGCTTAAGGAATTGTTCGAGGATTGAAGAATCGGTCGCTCTAATTGGATATTCGTTGGCGGGTTGCGTGAATTCGCAAAATAAGTTCGATCGATAATTGCGACATTTGCGGGTAGGATGCGTTAAATAAATGGAAGTTAGTTCGACAACTGCGACATTCGCGGGCCGGATTAAAAAGCAGTTAAGCGATAAGGAGGAACAACCATGTTCGGAAACGGACCGCCTATTGGCGGAGGCGTCGGAATCTTGTTTACGATTGTCCCGATTTTTATCGGTATCGTATTCATCGTCGTTATCGGAAGCTTAATCTTCAGGGGGGTAAGATATGCCCAGAACGCTAGCGCTCCGCGTGAATCCGTGCATGCGCGAGTCGTAGCCAAGCGGATGGATGTCCGGAACAACGCCCGTCATCATGAGGGTCACTCGTCCAGAACTTATTATTATATAACGTTGGAGTTCGACAACGGGACGCGCAAAGAGTATCTGGACGTAAAAAACCTATTCGGTCTCGTCGTCGAGGGAGACGCGGGTTACGCCGCCACTAAGGGCGACTGGATCGTGGATTTTGAAAGGGAGGGAGCGTACATACCCAAGCAATCCTGAGAGGATGATGGGATGTACAATTCACTTCCCAAACAGGGCGCAAACACCTCGCAACCATATAAAGTATGGCTACAGCGCACAAACCAAGCTCCAAACTCAGTGCAACCACAAAAATTACGACTACTCCGATTAATAACCCGGTCTGGCCGAGTTATTAATCGGAAAGTGGGCTGAGAGTAACAAATAGCCTCCATACTCCTCACAACCACAAATAGTATTACTACACCGAACGAACCGAGCTCCAAACGCCTCGCAACCACAAAAAGTATGGCTACAGCGGACACACCAAACACCGAACTCCTCACAACCACAAAAAGTATGGCTACAGTAACGAGCACTATCTCCTTTCGATTCGACTGTAGAGAGCGGAGATAGTACGAGGCTCCAAACTCCTCGCAACCAACCGAATCGAATCTACTTTGGAGCGGAAATCGCAGCGACCGAGCGACGGATGATCATGTCGGCGGGGAGAACGATTTTTTTCCAGGGAAGTCCGGATTCTCCGCGTTGTTGGATGCGCTCGACGAGCATTTGCATGCCAAGATAGCCGAATTGGTAAGCCTGTTGGGCGATGACAGTCAGGAACGGATCGATCTCGGAGTAAGGACCGAGGTCGTCGAAGCAGACGAGCGACATCTGTTGCGGTACTTGAATGCCACGACCGTGCAGGGTGCGTATGACCTCGACGGCGAGCACGTTGTTGCCCGCGACGATCGCCGACGGCAAGGGCTTCATCCGATCCAGCCAGCTTTCGATCTCCGATAAATCGCTTCGGGGTTCGAAGGCTGTTTCGAGTACGTAATTCTCGTCGTATACGAGATCGTTGAGCTTGAGAGCTTCCTTGTAGCCTTCGAGCCGAAGCCTTGCGCTGGAAATGTAGGGGGAACCATTAATCAAGGCGATCCTTCTATGTCCCTGCGCCGATAAATGGTCTACAAGCTTGCGCGCGCCTTCCTTGCTGTCTCCGAGCACGACGTCGCTGTCCATCCCCGGCACTTCCCGGTCGAGCAGCACGAATGGAACCCGATGCTTGCGAAGCGTCTCCAGATGCGGCAATGACGGATCGCCCGCAGGCGCGACCAATACGCCATCCGCCCTGGTCGCCAATATCGTATCTACGTAATCCTTTTCCTTCTCCACGTTCTCGTCCGAGTTGCCGAACAGGAGGCGATAGCCGTGCTTCTTGGCCGCGTCCTCCGCGCCGCGCGCTAACGTGGTGTAGAAGGGGTTGGTAATATCCGTAATCAACAAGAACAACAAGTTGCTCTGCTGAAGCACTAAGCTTCGGGCCATGTGGTTGGGAACGTAGTTCAGCTCCTCCATCACTCGGCGTACTTTCGTGCGCGTCTTATCGCTTATTTTGCCCGTGTTATTGATAACCCTTGAAACTGTCATCGCGGAGACACCTGCTTTGGCCGCAATATCGTATATCGTAACCATAAGTGCGCTCCTTCTCGTCAATATCTGTACTTATCTTACAAAATTAAAGAATTGACAGCAAGCGCTTACCCTGATAATTTAAGGTTATCGGTAACATTATTTTATCTTTTGGAGGCTATTATACGATGGCAGAGCAAAATTTCAGATGGAACGGCGGATTTCCGAAAATCGGCATTCGTCCCACGATCGACGGCAGACGCAACGGCGTACGCGAATCTCTCGAAGACCAAACGATGAATATGGCGATCGGCGTGGCGAAGCTATTTTCCGAAAACCTTCGTTATCCTGACGGATCTCCCGTAGAATGCGTCATTGCCGACTCGACGATCGGCGGCGTCGCCGAATCCGCGGCGGCGGCTTCCAAGTTCGCAAGGGAAAACGTCGGCGTATCGATCACGGTAACTCCTTGCTGGTGTTACGGCACTGAAACGATGGACATGGATCCTTCGATCCCGAAGGCGGTTTGGGGCTTTAACGGCACGGAACGTCCGGGCGCGGTGTATTTGGCGGCGGTTTTGTCCGCTTATGCGCAGAAGGGCTTGCCTGCATTCGGTATTTACGGAAACGACGTGCAGGATGCGGGTACTACGGATGTTCCCGAAGACGTAAAAGGAAAATTGCTCGGATTCGCGAAAGCGGGACTTGCCGTTGCCCTTATGAAAGGCAAATCGTATTTGTCGATGGGATCCGTATCCATGGGAATCGCCGGATCGATCGTGAACGATAGCTTCTTCCAAGAATTCCTTGGCTTGCGTACGGAATATATCGACATGAGCGAATTCGTTCGCCGTATCGAAGAAAATATCTATGATCCCATCGAATACGAGAAAGCGTTTGCATGGGTGAAGAAGAACTGCATCGAAGGTCCGGACAACAATTCGGCCAATATCCAAATGACTCGCGACAAAAAAGATCAGGATTGGGAAACCGTCGTGAAGATGACGATTATCGCCCGCGATTTGATGATCGGCAATCCGCGTTTGGCCGAGATCGGCTTCGGCGAAGAAGCGCAAGGGCATAACGCGATCGTTTCCGGCTTCCAAGGACAGCGCCAATGGACGGACCATTTCCCTAACGGCGACTTCATGGAGACGATCTTGAATTCCTCGTTCGACTGGAACGGCATTCGCGCGCCTTACATGGTGGCAACCGAGAACGATAGCTTGAACGGAGCGGTAATGCTTTTCGGTAACTTGCTGACCAACACGGCGCAAATCTTCGCTGACGTGCGCACTTACTGGAGTCCGGATTCGGTCGAACGCGTAACGGGCCACAAGCTGACCGGCGCCGCGGAGCACGGAATCCTTCACTTGATCAACTCCGGCTCGGCGACGATGGACGGCACGGGAGAGCAAACGAAAGACGGCAAACCGGCTATGAAGCCGTTCTGGGAAATCTCCGAGGAGGAAGCGCAGAAGTGTCTGGATGCGACCTCTTGGCGTCCGGCGTCCGTCGAATATTTCCGCGGGGGCGGCTATTCCTCCGATTTCCTGACTCGCGGCGGCATGCCGATGACGATGTCCCGTCTGAACATGGTCAAAGGAATCGGACCGGTATTGCAAATCGCGGAAGGTTATTCCGTGGATCTGCCCGCGAACGTTCATGACATCCTCGACAAACGGACGGATCCGACGTGGCCTACGACTTGGTTTGCTCCGATCGTTACCGGAAAAGGCTCCTTCAAGAACGTATACGACGTCATGGATAACTGGGGCGCTAACCACGGTTCGATCAGCTTCGGGCATATCGGCGCGGATCTGATCACGCTCGCTTCCATGCTGCGTATTCCGGTCAGCATGCATAACGTGCCGGACGAGAAAATTTTCCGTCCGCGCGTATGGGGACTGTTCGGCACGGACAACGCGGAGAGCGCGGACTATCGCGCTTGCAGCAACTTCGGACCGTTATACAAATAAAATAATCAACCGACGACGCTGTCGCCTGATTCCATACCGGAGCAGGCGGTGGTTGTCTGTCCATAGAATGGGGAATTCTCATGAGCAGCCAAGCCATCCGCGAAGAATTATGCAAATACGCGCAGAAAACCGTATCCAACAAGCTCGTCGTAGGTCCCGGAGGCAATCTTAGCGCCCGGTTCGAGGGCAAAATGTACCTTTCTCCGAGCGGCTTCGCATTGGATGAAATCAAACCCGAGCAATGGGTGGAAGTGGATATCGAGACCGGACACATTACCGACATCGGCTTGCGTCCGTCGTCAGAGGTGCTGATGCATCTGTACGCTTATCGCCAGAACCCGAATATCGGCGCCATGGTACATACCCATCCGCCTTATTGCATCGCTTTTACGCTAGTGGAGAAAGACTTGCCGATCATGTTCCCGGACCAAGCCGCGTTAGTCGGAAAAACCGTCTACGTAGATTACGTTCTCCCGACGACGGATAGACTGGCCGACGCGGTAGTCGCGAAGATCGAGCATGCCTCGATTCTGCTTGGCAACCATGGTCTGGTAACGACGGGACGTAACCTCCGCGAAGCTTACTACCGTACGGAAGTCGTCGAAGAAAGCGCGAAAATATTCCTCATAGCCAAAGCCATCAAAGAACCGAAAGTGTTAACGAAAGAAGAATTCGAGGAAATCGCTTCTTTGGAGAGCGAAGCTTACCGGATCGAATTGCTGCAAAAAATGAAATAGAAGCTCTCGCTTCGAAGAGGGGAGGGATACAATGACAACGGGGACTACGGTATTGGCATTCGATATGGGGGCGAGTAGCGGCCGGGCTTTAATTGGGCAACTGCAGGCCGATGCCAACGGAGATCGTAAGCTGGAGGTATCGGAAATCCACCGCTTTCCCAATCATGCGATTCAAGTGGGCAATCATCTTCACTGGGATATTTTGCGACTGCTGCACGAGATGAAGAAGGGAATTCGCCTTGCGTTCCAGAATGGCTACGAGCCTTCGGCCTTCGGCATCGACACGTGGGGAGTGGATTTCGGGCTGCTTGACGCGAACGGCGAGTTGCTCGGCAATCCCTACCATTATCGCGATTCCCAGACGGACGGGTTGATCGAAGAGGTGAGCGGCCTGATCGGACAAGAAGCTTTGTTCAAGCAAAGCGGATTGCAGTTCATGCCCTTCAATACGTTGTATCAGCTATACGCGATGAAGAAGGCGGCTTCGCCAAAGTTGGACGTGGCGCAAACCCTTCTTTTAACGCCGGACTTGTTAACGTACTTGCTGACGGGGATAAAATCGTGCGAGTTTACGATGGCGACGACCACGCAGCTCTTTCATCCGGGCACGCAGTCATGGAACTCGGAGTTAATGGATAAGTTGGGAATTCCATCGCGATTATTTCTGACTCCGGTTCAACCGGGCACGATCATCGGTCCTCTTAGCGATACTGTAGTAGACGAACTAGGCGTGTCGTCCATGCTGGCGGTCGCCGTTGGGACCCACGATACGGAATCCGCTATCGCGGCCGTGCCTGCCGGGGACGAACCTTTCGCTTTCCTCGTGTGCGGAACATGGTCGCTGCTAGGCACGGAGATGGACGGTCCGCTGTTAAGCGACGATACGTTAAAGCTGGATTTCTCGAATGAAGGCGGCGTAGGCGGAACGTATCAGCTGCTTAAAAACATTATGGGACTGTGGTTGCTCCAAGAATGCAAACGAGAGTGGGACGAACAAGGGAACGAGATCGGATTTCCCGAATTGGTCCGCTTGGCGGAGCAAGCCGAGCCTTTCCGCAGTCTCGTTCACCCGGACGATCCGCGGTTCTTCTCTCCGGGAGGCATGGCGAACAAGATTCGCGCTATTTGCGAGGAAACGAATCAACCCGTCCCGACGTCCGAGGGGGAAATCGTTCGGTGCATCTTGGAGAGCTTGGCTCTGCGATATCGCCAGGCTCTGGAGCAAGCGGAACGGCTAACCGAAAGAACTTACGGCGGCTTGCACATGGTTGGCGGCGGCATTCAAAATAGATTGCTGTGCGAATTCACGGCTAACGCGATCGGAAAACCGGTATGGGCCGGACCGATCGAGGCTAGCGCCATCGGCAACATGTTGATGCAGCTTGTCGCGCTTGGACAATGCCGAGATTTACGTGAAGCCCGGAAGCTCGTCGCGGCTTCGTTCCCGATCGACGTTTACGAACCGAGCTACGATGCTGCCGGTTGGTCTTCCGCTTACGGGACCTTTCTTGGTTTCGGCAGAGTTTAATAGTCCAGACAATCCGAGGAGGTACTTAATTTATGCTAAAAGGCATTTCTAGTCTGATTTCTCCAGAGTTGCTCAAAGTGCTGATGGAGATGGGGCACAGTGACGAAATCGTGCTCGCGGACGGTAATTTTCCGGCGGCGAGCCATGCGCAACGGTTGATCCGCGCCGACGGACACGGCATTCCCGAGCTGCTGGACGCCGTTCTGCAGTTGTTTCCGTTAGACCCTTACGTGGATAAACCGGCCGCATTGATGCAGGTCGTGCCGGGAGATACGGTGGAAACGCCGATCTGGAGCACTTACGGCGAGATCATCGAGGCGCGTTCCGGGTTCTCGGCACCGTTCGAAGAGGTCGAACGTTTCGCGTTCTACGAACGGGCGAAGAAAGCGTACGCCATCGTGGCAACCGGCGAAGGCGCGTTATACGCTAACCTGATATTGAAAAAAGGCGTTATCAAAGAGTGAATCGAATGAATAAATAAAGTTCCGATCCATGATAGGAAGTAAACCGGTAAGCGAAATCGCGCTTGCCGGTTTCTTTTTTTTAGAATAGATAGGTAGGTATTTCCAATCGGACGTCGAACTTAAGAAGGTGTGAAATCATTCCGAAGGAGGAATTATCGATGGACGCCCAACCGTTGTACAAGGACAACAACTTCACGATAACGAGAGATCTGTTCATAAGCGGCAATACCCGGTTCGCGATTCAGCATCTTTGCTCGATCAAACTCGTCAAAACCAAGAAACAGATTCCATATACGCTCGCAGTCATTGAAATTTTGTTAATTGTAACCGGATTCAATTGGGACTTCCGCTTCCATTCGATCGTAGCTTTAATCGGGATTTTGGGCTTGCTCGCCTCGGCGGCGTTATATATTTTTATTAAACCGGTCCATAAGCTATGGCTGGTGTTCTCTTCGGGAGAAAGGGAAATGATCGGAGTAACCGATTATGCTTACTTGGAAGGGTTAGCGAATGCCTTTAGCCGTTCGATCGTGGAAACGACGAAACATAGGAACTTAATGATCGGTTAAATAAACGCGTCACGGCAAAGAAGACCTTCAAGCTCGCCATCATGGCAAGCAAAAGGTCTTCTTGTACTTGAATCGGGATGCTTATTATCCGTTTTCCTTACGAGTCAATTTTCCGCGAACGTCCGCAACAATCTCGAACGATTTCAGACGGGCTTGGTGGTCGTAGATTTGCGAAGCGATAATCAGTTCGTCCGCGTCGGTCTCGTCTAACACGGCTTGCAATCGCGTTTTCACTTGTTCCGGATCGCCGACTACAGCATATCCGAACTGCTTGCGGAGTGCTGCTTCCTCATGAGGCGACCATAGATCGTCCATGCTGTCTACAGGAGGCGGCAATTGACTGAACCGTCCGCGAATCATATTGAGGAACGCTTGCTGTTGAGAGGTGGCTAGCCGTTTCGCTTCCTGCTCGGTTTCGGCTGTCGTGACGCTTACGCCGACCATGACGCGAGGCTTATCGAGCGATTCCGACGGGCGGAAGTTGCTACGGTATATTTCCAACGCCGGCATCAAGTAGTCCGGAGCGAAATGACTGGCGAACGCGAAGGGCAAGCCGAGCTGGCCGGCTAACTGCGCGCTGAATCCGCTCGATCCGAGCAACCAGATCGGTACGTCCAAGCCTTCTCCCGGGATGGCGCGGACGACGGAGCTATATTTCGCTCCCGACGGATTGAAATAAGAGCGGAGCTCGCTCAGGAGCTCGGGGAAATCCTCCCCGCCGGCGCCCAAGCCTCGGCGCAATACGCGGGACGCGGCTTGATCGGAGCCTGGCGCTCTTCCGAGTCCAAGATCGATCCGGTTCGGGAACAACGACTCAAGCGTTCCGAATTGCTCGGCTATGACTAGCGGGGCATGATTCGGCAGCATGATTCCGCCGGACCCGACTCTGATCGTAGACGTTCCGGCGGCGACGTGTCCGATGACGACGGCCGTTGCGGAGCTGGCGATTCCCGGCATGTTATGATGCTCCGCAAGCCAGAACCGGTCGTAGCCCCACTTCTCGGCGTGTCGGGCGAGATCGAGCGAATGGCTAAGGGAGACGGCAGGCGTGCTGCCCATGGTGATACTGGCAAGATCAAGGACGGAGAAAGAAACGGGACGGGAAGTTGACATAGGTGGTAGTGCCTCCTCGGATTGGGAATCATAGGTGTTATCTTGGTCAATATATTGACTAAGTATCCAAGCCTTTCCTACAAATTCGCAAGAAAGGCGAGGTTAATCGAGCCTACTCGTCGTTCATATTCTCGATAAGCTGCTGCAAGCAGCGATTGAACGAGGAAAGCTCGTCGAGCTTGATATGTTCGAATGAAGCTTCGTTGTTCGTGATGCCGAAGCGATCCAGATGCTGAAGCGCCGATCTGCCTTTGTCGGTAAGGCTTACGAGCGTAATGCGGCGGTCGTCATGGGCTTCGTACGTCGACACGAATTGTCCTTGCTTAAGGCGTTCGATCATGCCAGTCATATTTTGCTTGGTGACGAGCGTGTTTTTCCCCAGCTGTTTCAAAGAAAGATCGCCGTTCGATAAGGCGGAGAGAATGAACCATTGATGGACGCTGGTGAGGCCGACCTCGGATGCCAATTTGCGTCCTAATCGTTCAAGCAGATTCGAGCAACGGAATATGTTGACTACGATGCTGCCGTGCAGATGATCTTGATTATCCAATGCGTCTGCTCCAAAAGTCAATTTATTGACTATATCCTATCGTATTCCTTGATTGAAGTCAATCGAGGTGCTACATCCCATGAGACTTCTTGAACCGTTCCGGGCTTACGCCCTCCAGTTTCCGGAATACGGAGCTGAAATAGCTTGGATTGTCGAAGCCTACGCGCGCGGCGATTTCTTGAATTTTCAACGTCGGCTCGCGGAACATCCATTCCTTGCTCTTGTGAATCCTCTCGCGGTTGACGTATTCCATAGGGCGCATGTTCAAAGTGATTTTGAACAGATGGCATAGGTACTGAGAGCTAACCCCGATACGATCGGCGAGCTCGGCAATCGTAACCGGACGATGGCAGTTTTCCTCGATGTATTGCGTGACCGGATGCAGCTTCATCGGATCGGGCGAGGAAGAAGTTGCGCTCATCCAGATGCTTCTCGTCAGATCCAGAAGGAACGCGTACAGCTGCTTCGAGCATTCCATGCCAAGGAACGGGTGACCGGATATAGAAGTCGCGTATAAGTTCTTCATCTGCATGATGAGATTGTCGGGAGCGAATACCTGATGGACTCCGGATTGAGAGATGCCGACTTGACGAAGAAGGGGCGTGATGAGGCTGCCGTTAAAAGCAATCCAATGAACGTCCCAAGGCTCGGTAACGGGATTGTAAAGATGCTGTTCTCGAGGAAACAGGAAAAATCCTTGGCCGGGCTTTACCGTGAACAGGCGATCTCCGATCCGTAATTCGCCCGTGCCGGAAAGAACCTGCAGCCATTGGAAGTCGGGAAAACCCGCGGGCCGCCTCGTACGTTCCTGCGACTCCCAATGTCCGATGCTGGTAAGGTATAGCGGGAGCTGCAGATCCTTCTCCGTCACTAGGGGGAACGATGAAGTGTTCATATCGAATCACTCTTTCATATTTTGATAGTTAGGCGAATATGTTTGAATACCAATAAGGGATTATGGATTTTATAATATGAATATAGTTACATTATGATTGGGAGAGTGCAACTTGTCCAAAACAAAATGGATTTACTCCGCGCCTACGAACGGGTATCCGGAATGGAACAACAATCCCGATATTTATCAGCTTAACCGAATGGATGCACATGCGACTTTAATGACGCACGGTACATTGGAAGAAGCATTGAAGGGCGACCGCAAAGCATCCGACCATTATTACTCCCTTAATGGTACATGGAAGTTCTCGTTCGCGGAAAATCCGGACAAGCGGATTCGGAACTTCTACGCGCAAGGGTTCGACGTTAGCGGCTGGGGGAATATCCAGGTACCCGCGCATTGGCAGCTACAAGGCTACGACTACCCACAATATACGAATATCAGGTATCCCTGGATCGATTCGGAATCGTTGAAGCCGCCGTTCGCTCCTACGAAGTATAACCCTGTGGGCTCTTATGTTCGCACGTTCGAAATCCCGCGGAATTGGAACGGCCAACCCGTTTTCATTAGCTTTCAAGGAGTAGAATCGGCCTTCTACGTTTGGCTGAACGGGGAATTGGTCGGGTACAGCGAGGACACGTTCACGCCGGCCGAATTCGACCTAACGCCGTATTTGGCCGAGGGGGAAAACAAGCTTGCCGTAGAGGTGTACCGTTGGTGCGATGCCAGTTGGCTAGAGGATCAGGATTTCTGGAGAATGAGCGGGATATTCCGCGACGTGTACTTGTTTACCGCGCCCGACACTCATATTTACGATTTTTTCGTCCGTACGGATCTGGATGATCGGCTCGAGAACGCGGAATTGAAACTGGACGCAACCGTCGTCAATTATTACGGCATCAATGCCGGCTTCATGCATATCGTAGCGGAGCTTTACGATGCCGAGGGGCGTCAAGTTCTCGACAAGCCGCTTCAGATCGAAGTCGATGGCGGATCGGAAGAGAAAATAGCGGCGCAAGGGTCCACATCCGTCGCTAATCCGCTGAAGTGGAGCGCTGAACGGCCCGACCTGTATACGCTAGTCTTGCGATTGGAGAATGCCGCAGGAGAAGCCGTGCAATTCGTAAGCTGCAAAGTCGGTTTCCGCAAGTTCGAGATCAAAGACGGACTTATGCGGATTAACGGCGAGCGCATAGAATTTAAAGGCGTTAATCGCCATGAATTCTCCTGCGATACCGGACGCGCGCTTGGCGAAGAGGACATGATCCGAGACGTTATACTCATGAAATCTTATAATATCAACTCCGTTCGCACATCGCATTATCCCAACAATCCAAGATGGTACGAGCTTTGCGACGAGTACGGATTGTACGTGATCGACGAGACGAATTTGGAAACGCACGGCGCCTGGGAATACCATCAGCAGGAAGAAGGGGACGCCGTTCCCGGAAGTAAGCCGGAATGGCGCGATAACGTCATCGACCGTTGCAATTCCATGCTGCAGCGCGACAAGAATCATCCTTCCGTCATCATCTGGTCTCTTGGCAACGAGTCGTTCGGAGGAGACAACTTCGTCCATATGCACGATTATTTGCGGGAAAAGGATCCGTCGCGCGTCGTGCATTACGAAGGCGTATTCCAGTGGCGCAAGTCGGAGGCGGCTTCGGACATGGAGAGCCAGATGTATACCAAGCCGCACGAAATCGAGGCTTACGCTTTAAGAAAGCCGACTCCGGCAAAGCCGTTTATATTGTGCGAGTATAGCCATGCCATGGGGAACTCCAGCGGCAACCTGTCCAAGTACACCGATTTGTTCGAGAAATACCCGATCCTGCAAGGCGGGTTCATCTGGGACTGGGTAGATCAGGCTATTCGGGTCAACAATGAAGATGGGACTTCCCATATGGCTTACGGAGGGGATTTCGGAGAATCTCCGCATGACGGTAATTTCTGCGGCAACGGAATCATATTCGCGGACAGAACGGTTTCGCCGAAACTATACGAAGTGAAGAAATGCTATCAGAACGTCAAAATCAAAGCCGAAAGCCTTGCGGATGGCCAATTTGCCGTAACTAACCGCAATCTTTTCACGGATTTGAACGTATACGATTTTAAATGGCACATCGCGAACAACGGAATTCCGGTTAACGAAGGAAGGCTGAACGTCCAGGTCGCGCCGGGACAATCGTCCATTATGGACCTTTCCGGCGCTTATCCTTCCGAAGCGGTTGCGGGCGACGAGTTCGTTTTGACGATCAGCGCGCTTTTGAAGCAGGATACCCTATGGGCGGAAACCGGTCACGAAGTCGCTTACGATCAATTCGTGCTTCCGATTCCCGTTTCGGCGAGCGTCGTCGCGAAACCCGAATATCCGGCACTGCAAGCTCTGTCGGAAGCCGGTTCATGGACCGCGCAAGGCGAGGGCTTCTCGGCCGGGTTCGATACCGCGACAGGGAATTTGGTTTCCTATCGGATAGACGGAACGGAGCTTCTCGCGCAGCCGCTCGCTCCAAACTTCTGGAGAGCGTACACGGATAACGATCGAGGCAATCAGCATCAGGTTCGTTGCGCGATCTGGAGGGAAGCGGGATTGAATCGCAAGCTGGTTAAGTTAGAAGCGGCTGCAGGGAATTCGAGCGCGGAAGTGGTAGCGGAATACACGTTGCCTACGGTACCTGTTTCTTCGTGCAAAATCGTTTACTCGATTCGAGGAAACGGCGAGATCGGCGTCCGGCTGGAGCTTCAACCCGGAGAAGGCCTCCCGGAAATTCCGGAGATCGGCATGATTCTCGAGATGCCCTCTAACTTCGATGCGATCGCTTGGTACGGCAAAGGCCCTCACGAGAACTATTGGGACCGCAGCACGGGAGCCAGATTAGGCTTGCACGCCGGCAAGGTCGGAGAACAAGTCGCTCCGTACTTGCGTCCTCAAGAGACGGGCAACAAGACGGAAGTTCGCCATGCAAGCGTGACGAACGAAGCGGGTGTTGGTTTAAGGATAGCCGGCGCTCCCGTTTTCGAATTGAACGTTACGCCTTATACGCCGCATGAGCTCGAGAAATACGATCACCAGCATTTGCTGCCCGAACCCGACAAAACCGTCGTTCGCATTAATTACAAACAAATGGGCGTAGGCGGAGACGATAGCTGGGGAGCTCGCGCGCATCCGGAATTCACGTTGTTCGCTAATCGCACGTACGCCTATTCATTTATCATTGGAGGAACGAAATGAACATCAAGTATAACGAGGAACATCGGTTGTTTCATCTGCAAAGTCGGAATACGAGCTACATTCTTCAACTGGACGGGAAAGGCATCCCAATGCACGTCTATTGGGGACGGAAATTGTCCGATTCCGCTTTGGAAGGCATGGTCGTTACCCAAGAAAGATCTTCGTTCTCGCCGAATCCATACCCGGAGGACCGTTCTGTCTCTTTCGATACGTTGCCGCAAGAGTATCCCGCTTACGGAGCAAGCGATTTCCGTCATCCCGCGTATCAAGTCCAGCTAGAGGATGGTTCGACGATTACCGAGCTGGTTTATAGCTCGCATAAGATCTCGAAAGGAAAGCCGAAGCTTGAAGGGCTTCCTTCCACTTACGCGGAACAAGCGGACGAGGCGCTGACGCTGGAATTGGAGCTTCATGATCCGAAGATCGACCTCCGCGTGTCGCTATCATACACGGTGTTCGCTGGTCATGACGCTATAGCAAGATCCGTTAAGCTCGCGAACGCGGGCGGAACGACATTGAGATTACTAAGGGCGTTAAGCGGAAGCGTGGATTTCCGGCACGATCGATTCCATATGCTGCAATTGTCGGGAACCTGGGCGAGAGAACGGGACATCTTCAGACGCCAGATCGTACCCGGAATCCAGTCCGTCGAAAGTCGCAGAGGATCGAGCAGCCATCAGCAAAATCCGTTCATCGCGCTGGTTGCCCCGAATGCGGACGAAGATCAAGGCGATGCGTACGGATTCAGCCTGGTCTATAGCGGCAGCTTCGTTGCCCAAGCCGAGGTCGATCAGTTCCGTACGACGCGGGTATCGATGGGGATTAATCCGTTCGATTTCGAATGGAGGCTGGAACCGGGGGAGGAATTCCAAACGCCGGAGATGGTTATGGTCTATTCGGCGGATGGTCTAGGCGGCATGTCACGGATTTACCACCGTCTATATCGCAGCAGACTGTGCCGGGGTATGCACCGGGATCGGACGAGGCCCGTACTCGTTAACAACTGGGAGGCAACGTACTTCCAATTCGACGCGGACAAAATCGAGAACATCGCCAAAGTCGGTCAGGATTTGGGCATCGAATTATTCGTGCTGGACGACGGCTGGTTCGGATATCGGGATAACGACGATTCGTCATTGGGAGACTGGAAGGTCGATTACCGCAAGCTCCCCGGAGGATTGGCGGATCTAGCTTCCCGCGTTAACGGCTTAGACATGCAATTCGGCTTATGGTTCGAACCGGAGATGGTTTCGCCGGATAGCGACCTATACCGTGCGCATCCGGATTGGTGCCTTCATGTGCCGGAAAGACGACGGACCGAGGCGCGGAAGCAGTTGATTCTCGATCTGTCCCGCGCGGACGTATGCGACTATTTGATCGAATCGGTAAGCTCCGTTCTGCGTTCCGCGCCGATTACTTACGTGAAATGGGATATGAACCGCAACATGACGGAGATCGGTTCCGCATTACTGCAACCGGAACGCCAACGCGAAACCGCACATCGTTATATGCTGGGCCTTTATCGCGTCTTGGAAAGCATCACGTCGGCTTTCCCGGAAATCTTGTTCGAGAGCTGCTCCGGAGGCGGCGGACGTTTCGATCCGGGGATGCTTCACTATATGCCGCAAACCTGGACAAGCGACAATTCGGATGCGGTTAGCAGACTGCGGATTCAATATGGCACTAGCTTGGTGTACCCGATCAGCACGATGGGCGCTCACGTTACCGCCGTTCCGAACCATCAAGTTCACCGCAACACTTCGTTGAAGACGCGCGGCGATGTCGCGATGTCGGGGAATTTCGGGTATGAGCTTGATTTAACCCAGATGTCCGACGACGAGAAAGAGCAAGTTAAGGTACAGGTTCAGCAATATAAGGAAATCCGCCACATGGTTCAATTCGGGGAATTCTATAGGCTGCGCAGTCCGTTCGAAGGAAACGATACCGCATGGATGATGGTGTCGGCCGACGGGTCGGAAGCATTTGCCGTCTATGTTCGCGTTATGGCGGAGCCGAACGCGCCCCTAGATTGGCTCAAGTTCAAAGGATTGGAAGCGGGAGCGCAATATCGGGTTGCGGATAGCGGCGCCGTTTATGGAGGCGACCAGCTCATGTATGCCGGATTGCCGATTCCCGGATTGCAGGGAGACTACCAAAGCTTCGTATGGCGGTTTAATAAAATATAATTCAATATAATTCGGATATCCTCCTTGAATGGTATCGCTCTTGATTGCTAAGACTATACCATTGGAGGTGATTAGAGTGGAGCAACAAAACGATAAGCAACAGATCGTTGCCGTCCGTAAAAACGGAGACGGCGACATCGTGGAGCTGCAGCTGTCTTCCGGCCAAGTCGTCGGTTACAAAGAAGCTCAGCAGATGGCGAAGAACGATCAGATCGACAACGTGAACGTGTTCAAAGGCAGGGACGGGGATGAGCATCTTCGCTCGAATCCGGATGGACGTACCGATAATAACTTGGATCAGTTGCCGACGTTTTAACTGTCCATGCAAAGGTAAGGAGAGAGCCGCCGATTTGGCGGTTCTTTTTTTGCGGCATGATCGCGATTAAGCGCATTTGCCGGTATCCCCTTTATTCAGGACATCGCTGAAAGGGAGGCGATGGCGGGCTAAATTAGCTAACGAACTTTCTTAGTTAATTCGACGCAAAATGTCCTCAGGGTGCAGAGTTAGTTAATTCGATTCGACTTCAGGTTCGAAGTTAAAGCTGCTCATTGACTAACTTACAACCATCAATTTTGCCGGAACGAAGGAACTTCTGAGCGAAAGGGATATCGCCAAAAAGCGAATGCGGAGAGAAACCGGGAGACTTTAGAGCGCGCAATCGACAATCCATCCAGCCCACATCAAGCTAGTTAAAGTGGAGCCTTCCTTACAATGAGCCTAACCCACTTGAATAACTCGTATGTACAACATAAGAAAAATGAATTCCCTTTCTTCTAAGAAAAATTACAAATTAAAACGAAATATTGTAATGATAGTAATGTAGCTGTAAAATGAGATTGTCATGATGTACGTACAAGTTAATCAATCATTCGATATCAGGAGGATTCCCTTATGTTGCAATTGAAGCCTTACGTATTTTGGTTTATAACGGGCAGCCAGCACTTATATGGTCCGGAGACGCTCGAGGAGGTTGCTTCCCACTCCAAGGAAATGGCCGGCGGACTGTCGGACGATTCCGCTATTCCTTTTCCGATCCTCTTCAAGCCGGTCGTTAAGACGCCGGAAGAAATCCGTCAAATCTGCATCGAAGCGAATTCCGACGAGTCATGCGCAGGAATTATTACGTGGATGCATACGTTCTCCCCGGCTAAGATGTGGATCGCGGGCTTGTCCGAGCTTCGTAAACCGCTTCTCCACTTGCACACGCAATATAACAGGGATATTCCATGGGACTCGATCGATATGGACTTCATGAATACGAACCAAGCCGCGCATGGAGACCGCGAATTCGGCTTCATTGGCGCCCGCATGGGAATCGCCCGTAAAGTCGTCGTCGGCCATTGGCAAGATCCGCAGGTTCGCGGTCGAATCGGCGGATGGGCGCGCACGGCGGCGGCTTACGCGGAGAGCCGACAACTGAAGGTTGCAAGATTCGGAGACAACATGAGGCAAGTAGCGGTCACCGAAGGCGATAAAGTAGAAGCGCAAATCAAATTCGGATGGGCCGTTAACGGTTACGGCGTCGGCGATCTCGTAGAACGCGTTAATGCGGTTTCCGATGCCGAGGTTAATAAGCTGCTAGAGGAATACTCGGATAAATACGATATCGCCGAGGAAGGACGAATCGACGGCCCGGTGAGACATGCGATCGCGTATCAGGCACGCATCGAGATCGCGTTGAAGTCGTTCTTGGAGGAAGGCGGGTTTACCGCGTTCACGACGACGTTCGAGGATCTTCACGGATTGGAGCAATTGCCCGGTTTAGCCGTCCAACGCCTCATGGAGCAAGGATACGGCTTCGCGGGAGAAGGCGATTGGAAAACGGCGGCACTGACGCGTCTGGTGAAAATCATCGCCGGCGGAGTGGATACTTCCTTCATGGAAGATTATACGTATCACTTCGAGCCAGGCAACGAGCTGGTTCTTGGCGCGCACATGCTCGAGATTTGCCCGACGCTAGCCGCCTCCAAGCCTCGCATCGAGGTGCACCCGCTTGGAATCGGCGGCAAAGCGGATCCGGCGCGCATCGTGTTCGACGGCAAAGGCGGAGCGGCGATTAACGTGTCCGTCGTCGATATGGGCAATCGTTTCCGGATGATCGTGAACGAAGTGGATGGAGTGAAAGTAGACAAGGCGATGCCTAATCTGCCCGTCGCTCGCGTATTGTGGAAGCCACAGCCGTCTCTGCAGCAAGGTGCGGAAGCTTGGATTTTGGCCGGAGGAGCCCACCATACGGTATATTCTTTCGCCGTCACGACGGAGCAAATGCTCGACTTCGCGGAAATCGTAGGAATCGAGTGCGTCGTAATCGACAAGAGCACGAATCCCGTCCAGTTCCGCAACGAGCTCCGTTGGAGCCAATTGGCTTGGAAATAAACCGAAGATGCCTATGCGAAACCTCCCGATCCAATGAAGGATCGGGAGGTTTTTTTGACTTGATATAATCCTGTTCAAATCCGCGGAGGAGGCGGAAGTAAATCGGGCTCCTTGTGGATCCGATTGTTTTTGTTGAAATTATAGATTCTAATCGCGATGATCTTGACTATCGCGTAGACGGGAACGACGATGACCATTCCGAGCGGACCGATAATGGCGCCAGCCCCGATGACGAGCATCATGATCGTAAGCGGATGGACGTTAAGCTGCTTGCCCATGATCTTAGGCCCGATGATGTTCGATTCGATTTGGTTGGAAATGATGATGATCGCGCAGGCTTGAAGCGCCGTGATCGGTGATATCGTCAGAGCAACGATGACGGTAGGAATGGCTGCGAGCAATGGTCCTAAGTACGGAATGACGTTCGTTACCGCAGCGACAAGTCCTAGAAGCAACGGATAAGGAAGGTCGATAAAGAAATAACCGCAGAAAGTCAGTGTCCCGATAATCAACGAAGTGATGACTTTGCTAAGGATGAAGGAACCGATCGACGCGTCGATTTCCTTCATGGCGGGAAGAGCTTCGTTGTGCAGGCGATCCGGGATCATTCTCAGCACCAAAGCGGGAAATTTATCCCCTTCCCTCAGCATGTAGTAAATAATGAACGGTACGAGCCCGAGCAGCAGGAAGAAGTTCATGACCATGTTGAACAGGCTACGGACGCTTCCGACTACCGAGTTCAGTATATCCCCAAGCGCCGCAGAAATCTGGGAGGATAAGTTTTCGGTAGAGAAGGTTTCGTCGTTGCTAATATTTTGCACCCATTGGTGCTTCTGGATGGACGTAAGCCACTCGCTTACCGATTTCACGATGTCGGGGAAGTTCTGGACGAGAGTCATAGACTGTTCGCGAATCGGCGGCCATATCAACCAAGAGAATAGGACGATCAAGCCGAGAACGGCTAAATACACGATAACGATCGATAAGGAGAGCGGCAATCTCGTAGCCAATAATCTAACCGCCGGACGGAACATGTAGTAGAACATGCCCGAGAGGACGATCGGGACGAATAAAGCCGCGAGTATTTCGCCTATCGGATCGAATAAGTAGTCTACTTTCATGGCGAGGTATGCGATTAGAAGAACGACGATGATGGCATAACCGATTCGAAACCATTTCCCTTGCGGCATAGACGAACCTCTTTCTAAGTTTGGATTTGATTGATCCGTTAACTTAAATGTAACTCTTCTTTGGCGAACTTAAACTCTTGCAGGAAAATAACGTCCGGAATACGAATGTTATGTTAAGCATACATATATTAGGACGTGGAGACGGAACCACGAACTTTCTTACGACTTTTTTGAAAATGGGGTGAATCTTTTCATAATATTCGCTATAATAAATGTAAGTTTCATGTAAATTGTTAGCATAGTTAACAAAGAGTTAACGCAATTCATGTCGAAAGGTTACGTTTCTCGGTTTTCAAGCAAGCCCTATCCGTCGGGAGGTGACTTCGCATGCAGGCTTCGCCGGCGTTGGTTTCTTCCGACGACCTGTACTTGTTCAATACCGGGCAGCTCTTTCGAGCCTATCGCACTTTCGGGGCACATCCTTTCGAGAACGAAGGTCAATCGGGAATTCGGTTCGTCCTCTGGGCACCTCATGCCAGAGAGGTTACCGTCATCGGCGATTTCAACGGATGGAACGGCGAGCATCGTCAAGTCGTCATGACGCAAATCGGCACGACGGGAATATGGGCAGGCTTCGCTCCAGGACTTAGCGTTGGCATTCGTTACAAGTACGAGATCTTGGGCGCAGACGGGACAAGGCAACTCAAATCCGACCCCTTCGGGTTTCAAAGCGAGCTGCGACCGAATACGGCGTCCATCGTGACTTCACTCGACGAATACGACTGGCATGACCGCGAATGGATCGAGCAGAGAAAGCAGCATCCTCCTTACGAGAAGCCCATGCTTATTTACGAGGTTCATCTGGCTTCCTGGCGGATGGACGCGCCGGAACATTTTCGGGATTACGAGCAATTGGCGCATGAGCTCGTCGACTATGTATGTTCAATGGGTTACACCCATATTGAAGTGTTGCCGCTAACCGAGCATCCGCTGGATCGGTCATGGGGTTACCAGGCAACGGGATATTTCGCGGCTACTAGCCGCTACGGTCCGGCCAAAGGATTGCAGATTCTTGTCGATCGCTGCCATCAGAGGGGGATCGGCGTGTTGCTGGATTGGGTATGCGGCCATTTTTGCAAGGACGATCATGGATTAAGACTGTTCGACGGAGCGCCGCTATACGAGAACTCCGATTACAGACGAGCCGAGAAGCCCTTGTGGGGCACGCTTGCATTCGATTTCGGCAAGCCGCAAGTGTTAAGCTTCCTCCTTTCCAATGCTTTGTTCTGGTTAGACGTCTATCATATCGACGGGCTTAGAGTGGACGCCGTCGCGAGTATGATAGACATGAATTTCGACAAACCCGATTCGATGCGGGTGGTCAACCGTTTCGGCGGAACCGAAGACATCGAAGCGCTCCATTTTCTGCGCAAGCTTAACGAAACCGTATTCCACTATTATCCCGATAGTCTCATGATGGCAGAAGATTCATCCTCTTACCCTGCGGTAACATCGCCAACCTACCTTGGAGGACTCGGATTCAATTACAAATGGAATATGGGTTGGATGAACGACATGCTCCGATATATGGAGACCGATCCTTCCCAACGCTCATCCCACCATTCTCTCATCACGTTCTCTCTTCACTATGCATTCTCCGAAAATTACGTATTACCTCTATCACATGACGAAGTCGTTCACGGCAAACGTTCAATGCTAAACAAAATGCCCGGCAATTATAACGAGAAATTTTCCAACCTGCGTTTATTCTACGGCTATTGGATGACCCATCCCGGCAAGAAGCTGCTCTTCATGGGCGGAGAATTCGGGCAATTCGACGAATGGAAGGATTATGCCGGACTGGATTGGAGCTTGCTTCAATACCCGCTCCACGACAGCATGAGGCGATACGTCGGCGATCTCAACAGAATGTACTTGGACAACGGGGCACTCTGGGAGCGAGATCACGAGCAGGGCGGCTTCGAGTGGATTGACGTCAATAATTCCTCGCAGTGCATGCTTTCTTTTCAACGCAACGGCAAAACATCCGAGAACCCGATCGTCACGGTATGTAATTTTTCCAGGGACACGCATTCGATATATCGAATTGGAGTCCCTCAACCGGGCAATTACAGGCAGATCATGAATAGCGATAAATCCGATTACGGAGGCTCCGGGACGGAAATGCCCTCCTTCGTTTCGGCGCAAGAGATCCCCCTGCACGGCAAGCCTTTCAGTATCGAGGTTCCTGTTCCCGCTTTATCCATTCAACTTTGGCAGTCCGAAATATCATGATCGGGTAAAAGGGTCAGCAATCGGCTTCTAACTTGAGCATTCGGAGGAGTGAAGTTCATGCGCAAGAATGAGTGCATTGCCATGCTGCTAGCCGGTGGAGAAGGTCGCCGTCTGGGCGTTCTGACTAAAGATTTGGCTAAGCCCGCCGTTCATTTCGGAGGAAAATACCGCATTATTGACTTCACTTTAAGCAATTGCGTTCATTCCGGAATCGAAACCGTCGGCGTGCTGACGCAATATCAACCGCTCGAGTTAACCCAGCATCTTGGCATCGGGACGCCTTGGGGGTTGGATCGCCGGGAGGGCGGCATGCACGTGCTTCCGCCGTATGTTCGCCAGAAGGGCGGTACTTGGTATAAGGGAACGGCAAACGCGATCTATCAGAACTTGGGGTTTATCGAACGGTACGACCCCGAGTTCGTCTTGATTATATCCGGCGACCACATCTATAAAATGAATTACGATCTTCTCTTGGAAGAGCACAAGAACAATCGCGCGGACGCGACGATTGCCGTCATCAGCGTGCCTTGGGCGGAAGCCAGCCGTTTCGGCATCCTTAGCGTTGACGACGAAGGAAGAGTCGTCGAATTCGCCGAGAAGCCGAAAAAGCCGGCCAGCAATCTCGCATCCATGGGCGTATATATGTTTACGTGGTCGGTGTTGAAGGAGGCATTGATCAGAGACGAGGCGGAGCGCCAATCCTCCAACGATTTCGGGAAGGATATCATTCCTGCGATGCTGGAAGACGGCGCGCGCTTGTTCTCCTATCAATTCAACGATTATTGGAAAGACGTGGGTACGATCGATAGTTTATGGGAAGCCAATATGGATTTGCTCGAGGATAAGCCGTCTCTCCAACTGAATGACCGTTCCTGGCGAATTTTCTCCGCGAGTCCGAATCAACCGGCGCAATATATCGCTCCTACGGCAAGGGTTCAAGGCTCGCTCATCAACGAGGGATGCGTTATAGAGGGGCAAGTAAACCGATCGGTTCTCTTCCATGGCGCGCGCGTCGGGGAGGGCAGCGTCGTCGAGGATTCCATCCTTATGCCCGGGGCTATAATCGGTAAGGACGCGCGAATCATACGCTCGATCGTAGGAGAAGGCGCGGTCGTCGGTAACGGATGCAAAGTGGGGAGCGTCGACGCCGTGGATATCGCGGTCGTGGGAAGCGGGGAAACGATCCGCCCGGAGGCGGAACTTAAGGAGGCGGAGCCGGTATGAAGCTGCCGATGATGGGAGTCATTAACTTAATTCACGAAGCGGACGAGATGGAAGCTTTAACGGCAAATCGTTGCTTGGCGACGGTACCGTTCGGCGGCCGTTATCGGCTGATCGATTTTACCCTGTCATCCATGGTCAATTCGGGCATTCCCAAAGTCGCCGTCTTCGCTCACCGCAAGTTTCGTTCGCTCATGGACCACTTGGGCTCCGGCAGCAACTGGGACTTGCATCGCAAGCAAAGCGGATTGTTCGTACTGCCGCCATCCATGGAGGATCAGACGGACTTCGGCAAAGGCGATCTCTATCATTTCTATCGAAATCGCGATTACTTCGCCCGCAGTCCGCTAGAATACGTTGTTATATCCCGCAGCCATATGGTATGCAACGTTGATTTCGCTAAAGTGCTTGATCAACATCGCGAGACGGGCGCCGACATTACCGTAGTCTGCAAGCAAACCTCGGATCCTTTACCTGGATTAGCGCGTAAGGCGAAGTTGAACGTATCCGGACGTATCGTCGAAATGCAGGATCATTTCGGCAGGCTGGACAGCGATGTCGTCTCGATGGAAATGTACGTGCTTAGCAAGGATCTCTTATTGGATCTCGTAGAGACATCGCTGGCTCAAGGCAAGGATCATTTCGTTCGCCATTCGATCCTTTCCCGCTTGAACCAATTGCAAGTCCATGCCTTCATGCACGAAGGCGTCCTGGGAGTGGTGAACAATATCGCCGCCTACTACCAGCACAGCATGGAACTGCTGCAACCGGAAGTATGGAAGGAGCTGTTCTTCAAGCCCGGTTCCATCTATACGAAAGTTAAGGACGAACCTCCGACGCATTATCGCAACGGCGCGGACGTTACGCATTCGCTCGTTGCCAACGGCTGCGATATCGCGGGCACGGTGTTCAACAGCATTCTGTTTCGCGGCGTCAAGGTAGCCAAAGGAGCGGTCGTACGAAACAGCATCGTCATGCAGAACGGAATCATCGGCGAAGACGGTTCCCTGGAAAACTGCATTCTGGACAAGGAAGTGGAGATACGCGCTATGCAGCAACTGAGAGGATCCGCGGAAATGCCATTCATCGCCTTGAAGAGGAAAGTCATATAAACGGGAGTTGACCACATGCGCGTAATGTTCGCGGCATCGGAAGCGATGCCGCTCGTGAAGACCGGAGGACTGGCCGACGTCGTCGGAGCGCTCCCGAAGGCCCTTGCCAAACGGGGAGTCGACGTTACCGTCGTTCTTCCTAAATACGGAGAAATTACGAAGGAGATCGCCGATGCCGTAGTCACCTTGACGGTTATGGAGGTTCAACTCGGATGGCGCAGGCAGTATTGCGGAGTTCAAGAAGTAACGGTGGATGGAATACGGTTCTTGCTCATCGACAACGAATTTTATTTCAAAAGGGGTTACCTATACGGCTATGGCGACGAAGCGGAGAGATTCGCGTTCTTCAGCTTCGCGGTGCTCGAGATGTTGGACAAGCTCGAAGTATTGCCTGATATCCTCCATTGCCATGATTGGCAAACGGGTCTAATTCCCTTCCTCTTAAAAACGAGATATGCCAACCGTCCGGGATATCGTGACATCCGAACCGTATTTACGATCCATAACCTGCAATATCAAGGCGTCTATTCGCGAGAATTGCTTCAGGATTTGCTGGCGACCGGGGATAATTCCTTTACGGAGGACAGCTTGGAGTTTTACGGGGCGGGAAGCTGCATGAAAGCGGGTCTGCGTTTCGCGGACAAGCTGTCGACCGTTAGCTTCACGTACGCGCAGGAAATTCAGACCGAGGAATACGGCGAGAAGCTCGACGGCGTCATCCGGCAACGTTCCCATGATCTGTGGGGAATCGTCAACGGCATCGACACCGAGGTGTACGACCCGATGACAGACCCGCATCTTGCTTTTCCCTATCGGAATTCGGCATCCAAGAAACGACAGAACAAAACGGCGCTCCAACAGGAGCTCGGCCTGCCCGTCGACGAGAACGTGCCTATGATCGGCATCGTATCGAGACTGACCGGGCAGAAGGGCTTCGACCTGATCGGGGCGGCGCTTCCGGCTCTTATGAAGGAAAAAGTGCAATTGGTCATTCTCGGCTCCGGGGAAACGGGAATCGAAGCGATGCTGCGTGCTGCATTACCCGGCAATCGAAGCAAAATGGCGGTATGGTTCGGCTTTAACGAAGGCTTGGCGCGCCGTATCTATGCGTCGTCGGATATGTACTTGATGCCTTCCCGGTTCGAGCCTTGCGGATTGAGCCAGTTAATCGCGCTTCGTTACCGTACGGTACCGATCGTCCGGGAAACGGGCGGCTTGGTCGACACGGTGGAACCTTACAACGAATATACCGGAACGGGGACGGGTTTTACCTTCGGTCCCGCGACCGTACACGATTTGCTCTACACGGTCCGCCGCGCGTTGTCCTTTTACGATACAGAGGATCATTGGACGCGGATCGTGACCAACGGGGCGAAGAAGGATTACGGCTGGGAGTCCTCTGCACGTTTATATTGCAAACTATATCGCGAACTCGTCAGCTAAGAAGGAGAGGGATTGGCATGGCTCGACATCTGGTCATCGGAAATGGAAAAATGCTTGTTAATCTGGATAGCAATTGCTTTATACGCGACGTGTATTTTCCTTTCGTCGGGCAATTGAACCATGTAGGCGGACATCTCTGCCGCTTCGGCGTATGGTGCAACGGCGCATTCGCTTGGCTGGACGATCCGGAATGGGTTATTACTCTGGGCTACATCGAGGATTCGCTCGTCACGAACGTCACCGCCCGGCATGATCGGCTAGGGCTGGAGTTGCAACTTAACGACGGCATCCATCAACGGGAATGCATCTACATGAAGCGGGTCGTCGTCCGTAATCTGGGTGACGAGGAGAAGGACGTTCGGGTATTCTTCCACCATGACCTGATGATCGACGGCAACGAAGTCGGAGATACGGCCGCTTTCTATCCGGGTAACCGCACGTTGTTCCATTACAAGCGCTCTTCCTATTTTATGTTCAACGGAAGATCGGAGAAGGGCGGCATTTATCAGTTCTCGACGGGAATCAAGAGATTCCAGTCGGCCGAAGGCACGTGGCGCGACGCGGAGGACGGAGAGCTCATGGGCAACTCGATCTCGCAAGGCTCCGTGGACAGTACGATCAGCTTCCGGACGATCGTTCCGCCCGGGAACGAGAGAACGATCTATTATTGGATGTCCGTCGGCTCCGACATGGAAGAAGTGAAGCGGCTGGATCAATACGTACAAGAGAGCCATCCGGAGAAGCTACTTAGCCGCATCGTCATCTATTGGAATCACTGGCTGACGAGAGTCGGCAGCAGCTTCGGAAACCTGCCCGCGCCAGTCGTCCGCCAGCTCAAGCATAGCTTGCTGATCGTCAGAACCCAGATAGACGAACGAGGCGCTATCATGGCCGCGAACGATACCGATATTCTGCAATACAACAGGGATCATTATAGCTATATGTGGCCGCGAGACGGGGCGCTTATTGCGGACGCCATGTCATTGGCCGGATATCATGGGACGATCGCGCCGTTCTTCCATTTCTGCGGACGAAATCTATCGCCCGACGGATATTTGCATCACAAATACAATCCGGACGGCACCGTAGGCTCCAGCTGGCATCCGTACGTCGTGCAAGGCGTTCCCCGTCTGCCCATTCAAGAAGACGAAACGGCGCTGGTTCTGTACGCTCTGTGGAAAGATTACGCGCGACATGGGGAGATCGAGCTTCCCCAAGCCTTGTACAGCACTTTAATCCGCAAGGCTTCCGCATTCCTGTGCGAATACATGGAACTGGACTTGGGTTTGCCCAAGCCGAGCTACGATCTGTGGGAGGAACGCTACGGGATCTGGACTTATACGGTTGCATCCGTCTATGGCGGCTTGATGGCCGCGGCCTATTTCTCGGATCTGTTCGGAGATTACGACCGCAGCGATCAATACCGGGTCGTTGCCGAGCAGATCAAGCAAGGAATTCTGACGCATCTGTGGGACGAGGAAGCGGGACGATATGCCCGCGGGCTTGTGTTACAGGAAGGGCGTTGGGTAAAGGATATGACGATCGAGAGCAGCTTGTTCGGCTTGTTCGAATTCGGCGTATTTCCCGCGGAAGACGAACGGGTAGCCCGCACGATGCAGGCGATATCCGAGAAGCTTCGCATTCAAACGGAAGTCGGCGGCATCGCGAGATACACGAATGACTATTACTTCCGTCAATCCGACGACATCGATAAGGTCCCGGGAAATCCATGGATTATCTGCACGCTTTGGGTTGCGAATTTCCAAATCGAGACGGCGAAAACCTTGGGAGATCTAGATGAGCCGCGTCGCACCCTCGAGAAGGTTACGACTTTCGCGCTTGCCGGAGGCAATCTGCCGGAACAGGTCCATCCCGAGACGGGTGAGCCGCTGTCCGTCGCTCCATTGACGTGGTCGCACGCCACTTACGTTTCGACGGTGTGCAAATACGTGAAGAAGCAAGAGCAATTGGCGGCGGCTTCCAATTAGGTTGGTGAGCGGAATAGGGATGAGTCGATGGGGAGGGCTGATATTTCAGTCCTCTTTTCCTTGATTAGCGGACAATAAAATTTTTCCAAGACGTTAAATTTTGTTAGTATAGAAAGTGGATTTGAGTACGTTATCACGGGAGGGAACTTCTAAATCATGAAATATCGACCGCTTGGACAATCCGGAATAAAAGTCAGCGAAATCAGCTTCGGCACATGGGCGATCGGCGGCTCATGGGGGCAGACGAACGACAACGAATCATTGCGCGCTCTGGATCGGGCGATGGACGAAGGCGTCAATTTTTTCGATACGGCAGACGTTTACGGCGACGGCAAAAGCGAGAGACTGCTCGCCAAGGCGACTAAGGGCAAGGAAGATCGGATACATATCGCGACGAAGTTCTGCCGTGCCGGCGACATTCACGATCCGGCAACTTACTCGGATGCCAGCGTCCGCCGGTGGTGCGAGGACAGCTTGAAGAGACTGAATCGGGACGCGATCGATCTCTATCAGATTCATTGCCCTCCGCTAGCTATTCTGAAGGAAGGCTCGATATTCGGCGTGCTTGACCGACTTCAAGCCGAAGGGAAAATTCGCGCGTACGGCGTAAGCGTGGAAAGCGCCGAAGAAGGACTATTCTGCTTAGAGCAACCGGGCGTTCAAGCGCTCCAAATCATCTTTAATCTATTCAGGCAGAAGCCGCTCGCGGAGCTGTTGCCTAAAGCGCAAGAGCGCGAAGCCGGCATCCTTGTAAGGCTCCCCCTCGCTAGCGGTTTGCTTACGGGTAAATTTTCCGGGGAAACCAAGTTCGAGGCGGAGGATCACCGAAGCTTTAACCGAGACGGGCAGCAATTCAACGTAGGCGAGACGTTCGCGGGGTTGCCTTTCGGCAAAGGAGTCGAGCTGGCCCGCGAGCTTGCGTGGATTGCCGAAGGGAGAGAGAGCATGACCCGAGCGGCATTGCGTTGGATTCTGGATCAGCCCGGCATCACCTGCGCGATTCCCGGTTTCAAGAACGTTGGTCAAGTCGAGGACAATCTGGCCGCGCAAGACGTTCCGCCCTTCAATGACGAGGAGCAATCGCGGCTTCGGACATTTTATGAGGAGAAGGTTCACGGTCATATAAGAGGCTCTTACTAATCGCAAGATCTCCAGAAACTAAACCTTCAATCCCAAGAACGCATCGTGGGGGTTGGAGGTTTTTTTGTTAACTTTGCGACTGATTCTTCCCTTCATAGTTCGCGACAATCTTCCATAATTATGATAAAATATAGTATAAAAGTCCCTTTTTTAATAGGCACAAAGAATTAGGGTGGGTGAATGCAGAGAAATGAGAAAACATCGAAAATGGATGGGATTCGCAAAGAGGGATGAAGGCTTCACCCTACTCGAAATATTGGCTGCCATTACGATCGTTTCGGTCGTCTCGCTTGCGATGATGGCGTTCTTCGTGAATGCGTTGTCGTCCGCGAAAGGGAACCAGAATAAGACCGTCGTCGTGAACCTGGCGCGGAATGCTTTGTATTACATAGAAAAACAAGATTTTGATACGCTGAAAGCTTACTTCATGAGCACGTCGAAAGTCATTTCCCCGGAAGGCTGCAGTCGGACCCACGAAGACTCGGATTCCGTCATTTGTACGGGGGACGGTTCGACCGCGTTGGCGGACTTATTCAATCGATCGGACTTCTTATTGGAAGTATTGACTCCGAACGTCAACGGAAGGGACTACGTCCTAACCGTCGAATTCGAAGAAAATTATTTCACCGCAAAGGATAAACCATTAGAGGGTTACTTGCTTCCCGTCAAGATAATCGCTCAAACCAAAGGCACCGAAGGAAACAACCGAGACCGAACGGAAGTGGAGGGATACGTGTCCGATGAGAAAATTCGCAAACCGATTGAAGGATGAGCGAGGGCTTAGTTTGATCGAAATGATCGCATCCCTAACGTTACTCTCTTTGGTCACGGCGACGATCTACGGCGTTATTTCATTCGGCTTGGATTCATACCATCGCGTGACGATCGAGAATTCCTTGCGGGACGAAGCGGATCTTCTGATGTCCTCGGTCATTACCGAGCTTTACGCTTATGGCCCGGATACGGTCAGCTTGAAGTCGGATGACGGCAACAACGTGACGGGAATAAAGCTGAATCGTAAGCTGGATACCGCGGAGCCGGATGCCGTAGAGCCCCATGTCATTCAGATTAAGAGCCTGGATAAGGGGTTATACATCGGCGCAGGCGAAGGTCAAAAGCTCGATATACAATCCGAAGTTCTTCCCGAGTCCAGTATTCGATTGAATTGCGACGGACTTCGTTCCTGCGGGAGCGGTTTAATCGAGATCGAGCTTGTGCTGAGTCAGAAGTTCAAGGACCATGCGCAGACGATGAAGTTGGAAAGCAAATTCGGATTCTAGGGGTGCAAGGGAATGCTGCGTGAGGAGCGAGGTTCGGCGCTGCTATTGGTTCTGTTCATGTTGTTTATCTTTACGATGTTGGGCTTGGCCGTCATGAGCGCGAGTATCGGAGGAGCTCATAGATCGGTAGCGAGAGAAAAGGATGTCCAGAGTCTCCACCTTGCCGAGAAGACGTTGACGGAAGCCGTCGCCTACATCGCGGCGAATTACAATAAGCGGGACGATATTACGCTCGAGCAGTTGCAGGAGGATATCGAAGAAATCCAGGCGGATATAGAGGGGAAAACGGTAGTTTCCAAACTAAATCTCGTAAGCGGAAGAGAAGCCAAAGGCATCATTACTGGCGTTGAAATGATGCCTTCCCAAGACGGGCAGGAATACGTCATACGATTATCGGCAGAAGCCGACGTGGACGGCGTAATCAGGAAACTGGTGCAAGATATAAACATTAACGCTTATCCGGATTTTCTAAAATATACGATGGGGTCGGAAGCCGATCTTAAATTGAACGGAGCTCCCTATTTTCTCAATGGGGATGTGTATGCGGGCGTCAATCTGAGGGTGAAGAACGAAGCCGAGTATAAATACTACGGGAGCTCATCGACGACTCCGACCTTGTTTCCTACGATCGCCGGCAATATCGTCGTGGAGGATATTAGCAGGATCTCCTATTGCGATAAAACGATAAGCTCATGCTCTGCCTACCAGGCACTAAACAAGAACGATGCGGACATTCAAACGAAAGTGCACGACATTCTTGGAATAGCGCTGGACAATCTCCAACTGAAAGACAATAAAGCGTTCGTGGAAGTGAATATCAGGGAGTCTTTCTTGGACAAGGTCATGGAAGCGGTAGGGGCCAAGCTGGCGGATCGGAATATCTACAAGAATGAGTTTCAAGCTGGCTCCGGCAAGTTAATAGATTATCTTTCGGATAATACGAACATAAATAAGCTCGGCGCCCCTCGGAGGGAAGATTTCGAAGATGACGAGGATGGCACGTCGGATTATCTGGATCAAGTGTCGGCATACATCGATTCGTTGAATAGCGAACATGCGGCTTCCGTACTCCATATGGGCAACCTGAAGCTTGACGGAAAGGAATTCAAAAGGGTCAAATATACGGTAAGCGCCAAAAACGATAGAACGGGAAGCGGCAACGGCGCTGACAAGGCATATAAAAGCAACTGGTTTATCGTGAACGGAGATTTTGAGATCGATAATGAAATCGACGCGCCGTTAGAGCTGCGGGGCAATATATTGGTGACCGGCAATCTGAAGATCAAAGGAAATACGTCGATAGACGCGACGATATTCGCGTTGGGCAGCACGACGATCGAAGATGCGACGATCAAAGGAATGAAGGATGGCGCCGCCGCCGCGAAAGAGCTCGTCCTCCTATCGTCGGGTCCGATCAACATTCACCGCGTGGACTCCTTCAATAGAATCAGCTCGCCCTATCCCGATCAAACGTCGATCAACCCGATTATTATGGATGCCTTCTTCTACACGGATCAAGATGCGACATTGTACGGCGTCGGTTCCGCGTTTTGGATTAGGGGAGGGTTTTTCGCCAAAGGAAACTTAACGATCAATGCGGTTACCGGTAACGCGGAGCCCGATCGCTCCGATCCGAATCATCCAATGATAGACTTCGTCGGGCACAGCAACCCCAAGATGTCCCGTTTTATAATCGAGTACAATCCATCTATCTATTACAATCAGAAAGTCGGACTGCCAAGGGTTAAACAAATCAACCTTTCGATCGGCAAGAAGAGGCTGCAGACAATCGACTAAGGAAGTCGAATAAAAAGCTCCGAATCCCGTTGGGACTCGGAGCTTATTTGCGTTAGCGTGCAGGATGGTCGAACGGTCTGGTTAATACCGATCATCGCCGGTATTGTGATTAGGGTTTCCGTCATCAGGATCATTATTCTTCTCGTTTATCTCGATCGTCACCTCAAGCGCGATCGAGCTTCCGTCGCTTAGAGCGTATGTCGCGTAAACCTTTTGAATGCCGACGGCATTGGCGGTGACGAACCCGGATGAATCGACAGTCAAGAATGTTTTGCCGCTCTCTCTTCTCCAAGTCACGTCGCCGATGATTTGCGCGCTTAACGACTCCGGATAAGCCAGGAGGATCGATTTCAAGTCGAAACGATCTTGCGGGTTCAGATAAACCGTTCTTTTCGTTAAGAGCAGGTTGACGACATTGACCGTAATGGAGCGCGAGACGATCGCTTGGCCATCGGGAGTTTGCCGGTAGACGACGTTAACGTTCTCGACGCCTGAATTGTTCGCGGTAACGACTCCTTGGGCGGTCGCGTTAATTGCGTCGTTCGAGTCATCACTGCTCCAGCTTAGATTCTCGCCGTCGGACGAAACGCTAGCGGGAGAAACGGATATCAATTCGCTAAGGTCGAAAGTCGTTCCCCGTTTCACCGTATATTCGGCGGGAGCGGTCAATTCGACGACCAAGATTTTTACGGTGGCGGTTACGGGCGCCGAGCTTTCGGTGCGTTTATATTGCACGGTGACCGTCGCGGCACCCGTCGAGTCGCCCCTAACTACTCCCGTATTGGATTCGACCGTCGCAACGGAAGGGCTGCTACTCGACCAAGAAGTGTTGCTCCTTATAGAATCTTTCAAGTTCGCCGGATCGACGCTCAAGTCGGAAACCCATAGGTTGCGGCTTTGCCCTTTGCCGATATGGATCTCGGCAGGGAGATCCAATGCGATGGGTTGAAGAACCTCGACGACATGGCTTTGCGTTAATACACGATCCTTAGTCGTAATCGCCGTTACGACTACGGTGACCTTGCCGGCTTCGAGTCCGGTTAACATTCTATGGGTAGCGTTAGCGCCTTCGGAAAGCTGTGCTCGTTCCGAATCAACCGAACTCAATTCCCAAGTATAAGACCGAACCTTCTCGGATGGCGGAAGGGTTGGATCGACTTGGAGCACGATTTGCTTGCCGACGTCCACGGTCTTGGGCCCTTCGATGTCAAGGCCTGTTTCGCTGACCTTAATCGTAGCGGTCGCGGAAATCAAGCTGCCGTCATCTCGTAAGCTTCCGTCCTTGACGACGGCGGTCACTCTCGCTGTACCGGAGCTTATGCCGCGAATGAAGCCGTTCGCGTCTACGCTAACGACGGAAGGGTTATCCGAAGTCCACGTATAGGTTTTATTGGATACATCGAGCGGCGAGGTGACAGGGATAAGCTTGGATTGATCGTTCTTGGCGATTTCCACATCATCGATTCTTAAATCCTTGTGCAACGTCACCGCCTCGAAAGCTAACGAAGCAAAGGCGAGGTTTTTCGCTACGGGGACGCTGCTGCCGACCGTAAAGTCCGTAAAGCTTAGACTCGAATTAGCCAATACGTAGTTGCTGTTGTCTCTCGGAGTAACGACTACTTGGAAGGTCACGGGAGCGGCGATGAAGAGATTGCCCGATCTCCGGTATTGAATGTTGGAAATTTTGCCGGTTAAAGTATAGCCGGTTGCCAGGCTGCCGGTTAATGCCTTGTTCACGATTGGTGCCGTGACTCCGGACGGATTCACTTCGAGCTTCGGCGGGAAGATTTCTTTGAAACTTAAGTTTTTAACCTCAAGATCACTCGCATCAATACCGGGCTGATACGGGATGGGCTTCGGTGTAATCGTATAAGTCAAAGAGACCGGCTTATCCTTTTCGATCTTATTATTTTTCACATTGTCGGAGAGGGTGCGGCTTACTTCTAAGTTGGCGGTTACTTTGGCGACCTTGACGGTGACCGCCTTGCTATCGATCGCGCCGCTTTTATCCCGCGCATTCACCGTAATGATCAAGTCGCCGCCGTTAGGAAGCGGATTGGGTAGCGATCGGGTAACGACCTCGCCGGTAGTCCTTTCCGCCGTCTCAACGACCTGGCTCGTCACCCACTCCGTCGCTCCAGCAGCTTTGTATTTGAACGTAACGGAACTGAACAACGTGCGGTCGACGAGGTCGAAATCCGATGCTTTGTAGCTGACCAGTATATCGTTATAAGAAGGAATTACATTGCCGCTTGCCGAATAGTCGGCGGGCGAATCGACGGTGACCGTCGGAGCGTGATTGGATCCGATGAACGCCCGGTACATCGTGTTGACGAACAGCTTTTGCTCCCAATCCGGGAAGTTGGAGTTCGTATGTCCCGTACCGGAGTAAGTCACGTTTCCGTAGGAGTACGTATAGTAATGATTCCAGCTGTCGTCGTTGTCTCTCGTGCCTCCCGTTATGTTGTACCACGGAATCAAGTCTTCATCTTCGAGCTTAAGGCGGAAGTATTGGTCATGGGTGGTGTTGACCTTAGTTTCTATATCGCTGATATTGAACGGGAACCGCGTCAGCAGTCCTTCGTTGACCTTCTTGGTCGTCGTCGAGGTTTGCGGGGCATTGAGGCCCATGTTCGTTTTGTTCTCGCTTTGGCCTGTCGATTGCTGGAAATAGGTGATCCAGTTTTGGTTTCCTTGGAAGATCGTATCGTGGGTAAACATGACGCTTTGGCCCGTCTTGATGAAGTTGGTAACGGCAACCGAGGCTTCTTGGGAGATGGGAGCCGACTGATTGTACGTATCGGTGAAGCCGAAGATCAGCATGTCGTACTTCCCGTTTAGATTATGATAGCCGCCGTTATTGAAAGCGCCGATGTCCGTGACCGAAATTGCGATGGCGTAATCATCGGATACGAGATAGCTGGATCTCATGTTATTCGTGCGGAGAAGGCTGCTGGAATCTCCGTTGTCCGGCAGAACTTGCAGTACCTTGATCGGCGTAATTTCGTCGCGGAAACGAAGCACCCCGGTCTGGATATCTTTCAAGCCCGTCGAGTGGTCGACGATCTCGAGCTTCCAGTAATGAACGCCGGAGTAGCCCTTGGGCAATCGGAAAGTCAATTCGTTCGCCGTTGCGGAAGTTACCGGTTGAGTGGCGACCAATTGATCCGCTCCGAACTTAAGCACGTAGTCGATGCCTAAGTACAGATTGGCAACCAAGCGCCCTTGGGCGATATTAGGCGCATTGTTCAAGTCGAAGCGGTAAGTCAATATATCTCCTGATCTGTATATCGTAGTTTGATTGGAAGTGTAATCAACGGGCTTGGAAGTGATGGCCAAGCGAGGCTTGAGCGCGCCGTTAGCGAGGAGGTTCGTCTTAGCGAGAAATTTCGCTTTGGTGGAAATATCGTCGCTTCCGACGAAGAATACATTTTCTTTATCTGATATCGGAACCAAGGAAGCGTCGACAGTCGGCGTTCCGTTGTTATTCCTGGAATACTTCAACAACGAGGATTTAAGAATACCCGCGGTTTTCTGGTAAAGCGCGCCGTCGTTACGGCTGCTGTTGGTATCCTTCTGACTGTACGCGATAACCGGCAAGCCTCTGTCTATGTAGAAATCGATTAGCTGGTTCATCTTCAATAGGGTGATATCGTTCTCGATGCCAGTCGTATTGTGCTCGTTGGTCGTCGCTTGCGTGGAGTTATAGCTCCCTTTGCCAATGTAGATCGCATCGTATTTGCCGTCCAGCTCGTCTCTATAGGCTACGAATTGTTTCATTTTGATCGTGGTGAGGGCATAAGTAGGGTTCGTCGACGAGCTTAGAATACGAGAGAGATCGGAAGCTCCGCTATCCGTGATTTCCAATATCCGGATTTCGGAAACCGTACCGTTCGCCGCAACGTGACCGAGCTCGATTCCGGCAAACATCCAGATGGAAGCGATCATGGAAGCGATTAAAGAGAAACTTAAATAATTTCGTAGATTCCTTAGCATAGTAACCCTCCTATTGAAAATAAAATTAGTCAAATAGTCCCGAATGCGAAAGGATATTATAAAGACGAATAATGAACAAAAACTGAACATCGAATAAATGCGAAAAAAATCTTAAAAACCGTAAAAAACCTTGTGATATCAGGCTTTATTTGTCTTATTCTAAGTGATAATATCGTAATAAACAATAACAATAGTAAAATTGTCCAAATCTCTTCTAGCACTTTCTATCCATATCGTGCTATAAATAGAGTACAAAAAATAGGCACAACGAACCAATGTTCGATTGAACGGAAAATAGGCATAAAGTCTCACGGAGGTGAGTGGGTGGCAATCGTAAAAAAACGGCTTGGAGATTTGCTCGTAGATAGCGGAATCATTTCCGACGACGAGCTAAAACAAGCCTTAAACGAGCAACGCCAATCGAAGCAGAAGCTCGGCGATCTATTAATCTCCCAAGGATACATAACAGAGCAACAGCTTATCGAAGTGCTGGAATTTCAATTGGGCATACCCCACGTCAGTCTTTTCAAATATCAGATAGACCCGACCATTGCCCATATCATTCCGGAAAGTCTAGCCAAGCGGTATTTGGCTATCCCGATCAAGAAGGACGGCGGGAAGCTGCTAGTGGCAATGGCCGATCCGTTGGACTACTTCGCGATCGAAGAGCTGCGAATGACGACGGGATTCCGAATCGAGCCGGCCATCTCCAGCAAAGAGGAGCTTCAACGGGCGATCGCCCGCCACTATGGCTTGCAGGACTCCATGAGCCAGATGCTCGTCGATCTTCCGACTTCGGAGGAAATCCGCGAAACGGAAATCATGAACGAAGACGCGCCGATCGTTCGGTTAGTCAACCAGATGATTCAGCAAGCGGCGCAATTGAAGGTGTCCGATATTCACGTGGATCCGGGCGAGGGAGGCGTGGCCATCCGATATAGGGTAGATGGAGTGCTTCGCACGGAACGGACGATTCCGAAAGCGATGCAAGGATTTATGACCGCCAGGCTTAAGATCATGGCCAGGTTAAACATCGCGGAAAGGCGATTGCCCCAAGACGGTCGGATGACCATGCAATTCGATACGAAGACGGTAGATATTCGCGTGTCATCGTTGCCGACGATCCATGGGGAGAAAATGGTCCTCAGGCTACTGGATCTGAGCTCGGGAGTCAAGTCGATAGAGACTCTCGGATTCAACGCCCGCAATGATAAGTCTTTCCGGGAGATGATCGAGCGACCGTACGGCATTTTGTTAATTACGGGGCCGACGGGAAGCGGAAAAACGACAACTTTGTATTCGGCGCTCTCGCATCTGAACCAAGACGACGTGAACATTATCACGGTGGAAGACCCCGTAGAGTACCAACTAGACGGTATTAATCAAGTTCACGTCAATCCCGCTATCGGGCTTTCGTTCGCTTCCGGCTTGCGGTCAATCCTGCGTCAGGATCCGAACATCGTCATGGTTGGAGAAATCCGGGATTCCGAAACGGCCGAAATCGCCATTCGGGCATCGCTAACGGGGCACTTGGTTCTCACGACGCTGCATACGAACGATTCGGTTAGTTCGATTACGAGGCTTCGCGATATGGGAATCGAATCGTACTTGCTTGCTTCCTCTATATTGGGAATCGTTGCGCAACGGCTTGTCAGACGAATATGTCCCGATTGCAAGACGACCTATAAACCTTCGGATCAGGAGCGGTTCATGCTGGAAGGCAGAGGGATTAAGACGGATGCGCTGCATCGAGGAATCGGGTGCGGCAGTTGCAACCGGACGGGTTATCGGGGGCGAGTCGCGATACACGAGGTATTGGTCGTTAACGACAACCTGCGCAAGCTGATCAGCTTGAACGCAACCGTCGAAGAAATGCGACAATCCGCATTGGAGCAAGGAATGATCCAACTCATGGACGACGGACTGACGAAAGTGTCGCAAGGAATAACGACCATGCAGGAAGTGCTGCGCGAAACGATTGCGTACTAGGTTTGGAGGGATGGTATTGACGAACGGATTGAATAAAATGACGGAGTTATTGCTAGAGGCTCACGAACGGAAGGCTTCCGACCTTCATATTACGGTCGGTTCGCCTCCGATGCTTCGCGTGAATGGGACCTTGCAGCCGTTCGGAGAGGAACGGGTAACCGCCGAAATGGCGGAACGAATGGCTCTTGAGCTCATCAACGACGAACAAGCCGAGCGGTTTCGCATAGCGGGAGAGTTGGATTTCTCGTACGAGCTAGAGGGGATATCGCGTTATAGGATCAATGCTTATAGACAACGGGGCAAGGCGAGCATCGCGGCTAGGACAATACCGACGTCGATCCCGACATTGGATCAGCTTCAGCTGCCGGCAATATTGAATTCGCTTGCGCTGAAGCCGCAAGGACTCGTGCTCGTGACGGGGCCGACGGGAAGCGGTAAATCTTCGACTCTAGCGGCAATGATCCAACACATTAACCAGGTAGAGAAGAAGCATATCGTTACGCTGGAGGATCCGATCGAATATATTCACTCGCACGGATCGTCGATTATCGACCAACGCGAGGTCGGAAGCGACACGAGAAGCTTCTCGAACGGACTGCGAGCGGCGCTTAGGCAAGATCCCGATGTCATCTTGGTCGGCGAGATGAGAGATTTGGAGACGATTTCGGCCGCGGTGACCGCCGCGGAAACAGGGCACCTCGTCTTCGCGACCTTACATACGACAGATGCGCCGCAGACCGTCGACCGGATTATCGACGCTTTTCCCGGACATCAGCAGGGGCAGATCAGAACGCAATTGGCCGCCGTGCTGGTAGCGGTCATTTCCCAGAGGCTGTTCCCCCGCTCGCAAGGCAAAGGGCGGGCCTGCGCGACCGAAATTTTGATTAACACTCCGGCGGTAGCGAATTTAATTCGGACGGAGAAGGTTCATCAAATCAAGAGCATGATGCAGACAGGCCGACAGCAAGGGATGCATACGCTCGAGATGGCCATCAAGGAATTGCTCCAGCTCGGGGCAATTGATCCAGCTGCTGCCAAAGCGTATTTGGCGGAAGTAGGTAGCTGATGCCGGAGTTCAACTATCACGTCAAGAGCGTCAACGGCAAGCAACTGAAGGGTAAGCTGACGGCGATGAGCAAATCGTCGGCAATGGATGAACTCCGCAAGAGAGGACTTGTCGTCCTATCGTTGGACGAGCATCGCACGACGATTCTGGCGCTGGAAATCTATATCGGCAATCCCGTCAAGAACGAGCATTTCATCATTTATTGCAGGCAATTTGCCACGCTGATCCGAGCCGGCGTGACGATAGTGGACGCGACGGATATTTTGTCGGAGCAGACGGAGAGCAAGGCGCTTAAGAAGGCGCTTCAAGACGTATATTCGGGATTGCTTCGCGGGGTGGCATTCTCCCAAACGGTTCAAGAGCATAAGAAAATCTTTCCTCCCATGTTCACGAACATGATTCGCGCGGGGGAGGAGACGGGCGATCTCGAAGGCACGTTGGACAGACTGGCTTTGTTCTTCGAGAAGCAGCATGCGACTAGGGAGAAGATCAAGTCCGCGTTAACATATCCCGCCGTCGTAGGCATTCTGGCCATTACGGCAGTGATCTATCTGTTAAAGTCCGTCGTACCCCAGTTCGTGCAGATGTTCGAATCCATGAACGCCGAGCTTCCGTTCATTACGAAAATGGTACTCGCGATGAGCAACAGCGTTCAGAACCAATGGTACTTGTGGCTGTTGATCGTCGCTGCGATTATCGCCGCCTACCAGGTTACGAAACGCACGGAACGCGGCTCTTGGTGGATCGATTACGGCAAGCTTAAGGTCCCGATCTTCGGCAAGCTGAAGCAGAAGGGTGCCATTGCCCAAATGACGAGAACGTTATCGTCCTTGTACGCAAGCTCCGTCCCCGTGCTTCAATCGTTAACGATCGTCGAGGAGCTTGTGGGCAATAAAGTGATAGGCGGATTTATTAGAAGCTCCGCGGATTCCCTTCGACAAGGAAATCCTTTGTCGGAGCCGCTCAAGAAAGCCTGGGTGTTCCCGCCGCTCGTCACGCAAATGATCGCGATCGGGGAAGAGACGGGATCGCTCGATCAAATGTTGGAGAAGGTTGCCGATTTCTACGAGATGGACGTCGACAACACGGTCGACCGGTTAAAGTCGATGCTGGAGCCGCTGCTTATCGTATTCCTGGCCGGCGTCGTCGGAGTCATCGTAGCCGCTATCATGCTGCCGATGTTCACCTTGTATGGAAATATGGGTTAATGCAAGACAACTATATAAAAAGTGGAGGAATTAAAAATGAAAACGGCAATTTTAAGAAGATTAGGCAAGGAAGAGAAAGGTTTTACGTTGATAGAGTTGCTGGCGGTTATCGTTATTCTCGGCATTATCGCGGCGATTGCCGTTCCTTTGATTGGTAATATTATCAATAAGTCTAAAGAAGATTCCGATATTTCAATGGCTCGGCAGATTTACGATGCATCTCGAATTTATGTTACGTCAGAGTTGAACGGGGATTTTAAAAATGGCGATTCTACTTCAAATTTATCAATACCTATCATTACTACTTTGCAAACGAAAGGTTACTTAGATACAAATGTAATTTTACCTAGCTCTAAGGATCCTATCGTCTCAGGTAATGTGGTTTTCAGGAAATCGGACGGAGCACTTTTATATGTTTCTTATGTAACTGGAACTGCTGCTCCATCATACTTTTACGGATCGGAAGTATTGGCTGGAAAAGGTAAAGCGGTCGCGGGTGAGCCGACTTCACCGAACAGACCATCGGGGTCATAAGGTCCTAATTCAGACTTATGCCAAACAACAAGGAACCGGCCCCACCGGTTCCTATTTCATTCCAACTCATCCCGAAAGCGGCTAAAATCCATGACAGCAATAATAGCAACATATTTTTTCCTGATGGGAATGGCTTTCGGATCGTTCTTTAACGTCGTGGCGATCCGGATTCCCTCGGGGTTATCCGTAGTCCGGCCGCCCTCGCAGTGTCCGGAATGCGGCATGCGATTGAAGTCGAGAGATTTGATCCCGGTATTCAGCTATCTATTCACTCTAGGCAAGTGCAGAGGCTGCCATTCGCGGGTTTCTCCGGTATATCCGTTGGGCGAGTCCGTAACGGGAATCTTATTCGCATGGGCATATTTAAACTTCGGACTGACTTGGGAGTTGCACATCGCGCTTACGCTAATCAGTCTCTGCGTAATCGTAACGATAACGGACCTAAGATACCGGATTATTCCGAATAGGATTCTCCTCTTTTTCGTGCCGATCGTAGTCGTACTTCAATCGATAATTTCTCCGACAACCTTGGGTTACCATGCTCTTGGCGCGATCTCCGGAGGTGGCATCCTCTTATTGATCGCTTTGATTTCTAAAGGCGGAATGGGAATGGGGGACGTCAAACTTCTGGCGCTGCTCGGGTTCATTGTCGGTTTTCCTAACGTGATTCTAGTACTGATCGTCGGTTGTTTTATCGGTACATTAATCGGCGGGGCATTGATTGTCACGGGCGTAACAAAGAGAAATCAACCGATACCTTTCGGTCCCTTTCTCGCTCTGGGAGCGCTTATCGCGTATGGTTACGGATCGGATATCATCCAGCAATATTTATCAATTTTCGCGGCCGGGATGTGAGAAGATGTTCAGTTCAAGCGCTAGAGTAATAGGAATGACTTTGGATCAGACCGGTGCGCGTTACGCGATGATGATGAAAAGAAATCCGGGAGAGATCGAACGCTCGGGTTACTTGCCTCTTCCTCAGGGAACGTTCAACGAGGATCAGATCACGAATCCCCAGCAATTGGGCGATCTCCTGTCGGAGTGGGTCAAATCCGAAAAGTTGAAGGGATCATCGGTACATATCTCCATCCCGAGCTCGCACATCATCATTCGTCGCTTAACCATTCCTAGCGTTAGCGATAAAGAAGTCGCCCAATTGCTTGCTTTAGAGATTGAGACGACGCTTCATCTTCCGTTCGAAGATCCGGTATACGATTACGTCACGATAGAGAAGGACGAATCGAGCACGCATACGCTCGTATTCGCCGCCTCCAAGAAGTTAATTCAAAGCTACGTGGATTTGATGGGGATCTGTGGACTGAAGGTAAAAGGAGTTGAAATATCTGCTACCGCTTTGGCGCGGGCGATTGCGTCCGCTCGGGAAGAGACCCTGAAAGAAACGATGCTCATTCATTTGAATTCCGCTAACTTGGAAATCAACATGTTCCATGACGGTTATCCCGTTTTCGTTCGTTCGATCCACTTATTCGAGGAGACCGTCGCGGAGGAGGGCGTCATAAGCCCAGGCCAACTGTCCGAGATCATGTCCGAGATTTCCAGAATGTTGAACTTCTATCAATTCAGCATTCATGACGGGAATTCCAAAATCAAACAAGCCATCATCGTCGGTTCGGAAGCAGGCAGCTCCCAGCTTCTTGCCGAGCTCGCGCAGACTCAGTCGGAGATCAGCGCAGGCATCGCGGAATTCGAAGACGTTAACGCGAATAAATCCGCTCTCGGATCGGATATCGGTCGAGTGGCCATGGGGCTCGCATTGCAAAGAGGGTCTCGACAACGAATCAATTTAATGCCGGGGACGGACAAGGACGCGAAATCTTTGCCCGTAATTCTATCCGTATTGGCGATCGCGTGGGTTATCGGTCTAGCGGCCGCAGGTTATACGTATATGGATAACAAGTCGGTGTTATCGAATAAAGAGGATCAAATTAAGAGATTGGACGAGAGACTTCTTCTGCTGGAGAACGGCCTCATGGCGATCAACCAGCAGGATGGACAAGCGGCGCGGACGAATCCGCTAGAGGTTATCGAGAAAGTTAGGGAACATAGAAGGGACGCAATCGCGGCGATGAAGGAATTGAACGATATTATTCCCGCAGGCGGACAACTCGTTTCTATTCAATATAACGGCGCGGAGCAAATTACGCTTACGGTCGTGCTGCCCGATATCGAGTCCGCTTCCCGGTACTTGTTCGATTTGCGAAGAACGACATTTGCCGATAACGCGCAATTGCAAAATTTATCCGAAGAAACGCCGGCCGTTCTGCGAAGCCCCGAATCCGAAGAAGAATTGCCCGAAGGTGCTCCGGGAGTTACCGTATCCGCGGGTATAAGTAAACAAGTGGCTTCGTATTCCGTTCAATTCAAGAAAGCGGAGGTGGGGAACGATGGAATCGCTCCATAAAAGCCGTCCTCTTATCTTGCTCGTCATGGCGATGTGTTTTCTCCTGTTATTGCTTTTTTACGTGTATGCGATACGTCCTTCGGACCGAAAAATAGCCGAGAAAAACGATGAATTGGCACGGTTGGATAAACAAGTGGAATTGGTTCTGCAAAAAACCGAAGAGAAGAACGAGACCAAATCCGAATACTCTCAGGAAAGCGTCCAGGCGGCATTGCCGCTCTCCGATAACACGGAGCAGATGCTGCTGGATTTGAATTCTCTCGGAAAGAGCAATGGGGTTAGCCTGGAAAACGTCACGGTTTCGATGCAGGAAGGGAACGGGTTGCAAGCAATGACAGGCGATACGGAAAGTCCGTTTCCTGCCGTTAACGAGCTGAAGATATCCGTCGCGCTACAGGGCACATACCCATCGATCGTCAATTGGATCGCGCAGTTGCAACGACTTCCCCGCCTTCTCGTCATCGATTCCTTCGACCTTAACAAGCCCAAGACGGAAGAAGCTTTGCCTAAACCGATTAGCGTTAATCTGATGTTCACGGCGTATTACGACTCGTCTTATCGGGATATGGTCGATCGCGAAATTCTACCATTCGACGAATAACATAAATCATATAATGGAGAGGAACCTAAGTCCCGATTCGGGAAGGGAGCCTCTCTTTTCTTTTGCGGGAGATTTGGGTAGAGTTGCATTTTATGATAAAATGATACAAAATGTATTGGAGTGGATTAAACCGGAAGGGGCAACTTGATGAGGAAGTCAAACGTTCCAATGATCGCCAAACCAATTATCGACCCTTTGTTTTACGTACTGACAGGGACGTCCGTCCTATGCGCCGTGCTCATCGTCGTAAGAGCGTCTCAAACGGAGTATGATCAATATCGGTTTCTCCTGTGGAATCTCTTTCTAGCGTGGCTGCCGCTTGTCGTCTCCATGTTCTCTCTCGTGCTGACCCGAATCGCGAAAGGGGCGTTTCTTGCAGTAGGACTGCTCGGCTGCGGGGTCGCTTGGCTTCTCTTATATCCGAATGCCCCGTATTTAACGACCGATTTCATTCACCTTATTTTCAGTCCGAGCTATGGCTCTTCTTATGAGCAGAGCTTGCTATTGTGGTTCGATTTGGTGCTGTTTTTCTTGTTTTCCTGGTGCGGGCTGTTGCTCGGCTATCTCTCTATGAGGCATTTCCATTCCATAGTGGCCCATTATATCGCCTCGTGGGTCGGATGGGGATTCATCTTGGTCGTCTCTTTCCTTGGCGGTTTTGGAGTATATCTTGGAAGGGTCGGCAGATTTAATAGTTGGGACGTGTTAAGCCCTTTTAGTCTGATCGAAGGGGTTATCGAAGGAATTAACGCCCGCTCGGCTATCTTTACCGCGTTATTCGGCACTTTAATCCTAATCGTGTATATCTCTCTCTTTATCTTGGGGAGGAATCAAGTGCATCTAACCGACGACGCGAAAATAGGAGCAAGCGACTTAGGTCGGAGTAGAACCATGTAACCTTCTGTATTTCTCGGGAGTCATCCCTTCGTTCTGGCGGAAGGTCGCGACGAAGTGGCTGGCGTCCCGAAAGCCTACGGCTTCTCCGATCCGGCGAACGGTCCAATCCGGGCGGGAAGGTAGCCATTCCTTGGCTTTGCGGAGCCTTAGCTGAATCAAGTAAGCGTAGGCCGATTGGCCGAATAGCTCCTTGAACCGCTCGTTCATCTGACGTTCGCCAATATTCAATTGCTCGGCCATCAATGCCAATCCCAGATCGGGGTTGGCATATTCTATTTCCAGCCAATCGAGCAAATGCTGTACTCTCTCCAACCGTCGCGACAAGGAGGGCAGGCGATTGGTTGTTCCGTTCGTCTTGAGCAGGGTCAGGAAACGATACAATTCCGCGGAGCTCTTCCATCCGGATACATCCGTTCCGGACTCGGCGAGTCGAAGAATGCGATCGAATTGTTCCGTTATTTCGTCGTCGTTCCGGTCCCAGGCGATCTTATCCGGATAGGCGCCATACAGGTCGATTGCAAGATTGGACGCCATCGTTCCGGTGAAGGTGACGTAAGCGGTTTGCCAAACCGGGCTCTTGGCCTGATAGGAATGCGGAACTCGAGGAAGGACAAGAATGCCGGTTCTCTCGGGGAGTTTGATTGCCGTGCCTTGTATAACGATTTCTCCTTCCCCTTCGATGGTCTGAAGCCAATGAAAGCAAGGGTAGCCTTCGGGCCGCCCTATATATTCTTGATCCGGATTCATTCCGATCGTTTCCGTCTGCAAAGGCAATGATTCGGTCGGTATGGGAGAAACGATGCGATGAAAGCTCATATGAACTGTGTACCTCCGGATTGTTATATCTAATTACGCTTTTATTATATAGGATATAGGATTAATTAAACATATAATGAGAGAGAAATCGACATTTTATCCTATTACATCTAACGAGGTGCCTCGATGATTCATTCAAGCAAACCTAAGATATGGTACGGCGGAGACTATAATCCGGATCAGTGGGAGAAGCCGGTGTGGGATGAAGATTTGCGGATGTTTAAACTAGCGGGGATCGACGTCGCGACTCTTAACGTCTTCGCATGGGCGAAAAACCAGCCTGACGAGGAAACGTACGATTTCGGATGGTTGGACGAGATGATGGACAAGCTCCATGCGGACGGCGTCGGCGTATGCTTGGCCACCAGCACGGCTGCTCATCCGGCGTGGATGGCTCGCAAATATCCGGACGTCCTCAGAGTAGGATTCGATGGCCGCAAGCGGAAATTCGGAGGCCGGCATAATTCCTGCCAGAATAGCCCGACTTACCGCAAGTACTCCGCCAAGATGGCGGAACGTCTCGCGGAACGCTATAAGGACCATCCCGCATTGCTGGTTTGGCATATTTCCAATGAATATAGCGGCTACTGCTACTGCGACAATTGCGCATCCGCTTTCCGGGAATGGCTCCAAGAACGCTACGGATCGCTCGAAACCGTGAATCGCGTATGGAATACGGGATTCTGGGGCCACACGTTCTACGATTGGGAAGAGATCGTTCCGCCGAGCTCGCTAAGCGAGGAATGGAAGGGGCTTAACGGGAACACCGCTTCGAACTTCCAAGGTCTGTCCTTGGATTATGCCCGCTTTCAGTCCGATAGCTTGCTGGATTGCTATAAGCTTGAGTATGAAGCCATTAAGAAGCATACGCCGGATATTCAAGTTACGACGAATCTAATGGGCGCGTTCAAGGAATTGGATTATCACAAGTGGGCCAAACATCTCGACGTCGTTTCATGGGACAACTATCCGTCGCTGGATACTCCGTTCAGTTATACGGCAATGATGCACGACCTCATGCGCGGTTTGAAGGGCGATCAGCCGTTTATGCTGATGGAGCAAACGCCAAGTCAGCAAAACTGGCAGCCGTACAATTCGTTGAAACGTCCCGGAGTCATGAGGCTTTGGAGCTATCAAGCCGTGGCTCGCGGGGCGGATACGGTGTTGTTCTTCCAATTGAGGCGATCGGTCGGCGCGTGCGAGAAATACCATGGGGCGGTTATCGAGCATGTTGGGCACGAGAATACCCGGGTATTCCGCGAATGCGCGGAGCTGGGCTCGGAGCTGCACAAGCTAGGGGATACCTTGATCGACGCCCGCGTGAAGTCGAAAGTCGCTATTCTATTCGACTGGGAAAACTGGTGGGCGGTTGAATTGTCCAGCGGTCCAAGCGTCGCTTTGAAATACGTAGACGAGCTGCATAAATATTACGATGCCTTCTATCGCGCGAATATCGCGGTAGACGTCGTGGGGATCGATGCCGACCTCGGCAAGTACGACCTTGTTCTGGCACCAGTGATGTATATGGTTAAACCGGGCTTGGCCGATAAGCTGGAAGAATACGTCCGTAATGGCGGGTCCTTTATTACGACTTTCTTCAGCGGAATCGTCAACGAGAACGACATCGTTACCCTTGGAGGATATCCTGGAGAGCTTCGCAAGCTATTGGGCATCTGGTCGGAAGAGATCGATGCGCTGTTGCCGACACAGAGCAACCGGATCGTCGTGAAGTCCGGATCGGAAGGACTCAAGCCTGCTTACGACTGCGGAATTTTGTGCGATCTCATCCACTGCGAAAGCGCCGAAGCCGTTGCGGAATACGGAGAGGATTTCTACGCCGGCATGCCTGCGCTTACGGTCAACAAGTTCGGCGCGGGAGAAGCTTGGTACGTTGCGACTAGCCCGGAGCCGGCTTTCCTGCAGGACTGGTTAACGAAGCTATGCGCGGATCTGAATATTAAGCCTTTGGTCGCATTTGCTCCTGAGGGCGTAGAAACTTCCCTGCGGGAGAAGGACGGGAACCGTTATTTGTTCGTCATGAACCATAACGCGGAACCATCGAAGGTCTCGCTAGGGGAAAAGAGCGGAATTGATCTGCTGACAGATAGGAAATTAAGCGGCAACTCCGAATTAGCAGGTCGGGATGTATGGATCGTTAAATTAGACGACTAAAAAATAGATGGAGACTCCCCGAAGCCGGAATTGCACGGTATCGGGGAGTCTTCTTTGCTTTCCAATTTATTCCTCGTCCCGATTAAGGCTTCTGGAACCATGTTTCGAGTCGCCTCGTATGAGATAATAAGCAGTAGAGAGGAGTGTAGTCTGATGAGTTTCTTCAAGAAAATTTCGGATACGGTTAGCAAAGGGGTTACGACGGCGACCGAGAAAGCGCAACAGACCGTGGAAGTGACGAGGTTAAACGCGCAAATATCGGGTAAACGCAAAGAAATAGATAAATTGTTCGCGACAATCGGCGAATCCGTATATGAAGGTTACCTGGCTCATGATCTGTCTTTAGCCCAATCGAAGGTTATGCCTATCTGCGAAGAGATTACGGCAATCCGTAACGAAATCGAGTCGCTTGACGATCGGATTAAAGCGATCCGCAACGAGAAGGATTGCGTTTGCGGTAAGAGATTAGCGGAAGATACCCGTTTCTGTTCATCCTGCGGCCACAAATTCCCGGAGCCCGAACCGATTCCGTTCGAGAAATCGGCCATTCAGGTCGATCCTATCGTTCCGGATGAATCCGTTGCGGGAGATACGACCGAAGGAATCGTCACGGAAGATAACGAGCCGGAGACATCCAGAAGCTACGCCGACGAACGCCAAATATGTCAGAGCTGCGGTACTCCTTTGTACGCGGATAGTCATTATTGCCCGGCATGCGGGCAGCCGACCCGTAAATCTTAGGGGCAAGAACGTTATTGCTCGACCACCCAATCGCACAATGAATTCACTGGATCGATTTTCATAAAGAAACCCGAGCGATATCGTCGTCGCTTGGGTTTCTTTGCATTTCATAAACTATTTTGTTATATAACATGACACGTGTTTGGGCTGAATTATATAATATATGAGGTTGCGATATTGAAATTTCACTATTACTAGTATTATTACCTAAAGACAATCGCCCGATTGTGTAATAAAATATAACATAAAGAGCGAAAGAGGTTTTATATCCACTTAAACGTCATTATAGTTAACGTATCTATTGTTATCTAAATATCTTGATCAGGACCCACATGAAGGAGGTACCCTCAATGGCCATGTTGCCGCGCAATGAAACGTTCCCCGGAAGCCAATCGGAGGAAGCCGCATTTACAGTCAAGGACCTACTTGCCATCCCGTTGCTGAAGAAAGCACGGTTGCTGGCTGGCGCGAAAGGAATTCAGCGGGACATCACCCGGGTCAACATCATGGAAGCGCCCGATCTTAACTCCTGGGTTAGGCCGGGAGAATTCCTCATGACTACGGGATACCCGTTCAAGGACAACCCTGAACTTTTGCGGCAACTGGTACCCGAGCTGGTGAAGCGCGGAGTGTCCGGACTTGGGATTAAAACGATAAGCTATTTCGAAAAGGTACCTCCGGAAGTTGTAGCCGAAGCGGAGAAGCAAGGATTACCGCTGCTCGAATTGTCGGGCGATACCTTATTTTCCGATGTGGTCAGTATCGTTATGGAAAGGGTGCTGGCTCAAGAAACCTCGCAGCTATCCGATTTGCAAAATCGCATTCAGAGCATGTCCCGTCTGCTTCTAGACGGAAGCGGCCTTTATGCTTTTTTGGATGCTATGGAGGATATGCTGGACAATCCGGTATCCGTCGTACGCGAGAACGACAAGCCGTGGCTATCGAAGGGCCTGAGAAGCGCGGAGCCAACCGAAGTATGGCCGCTGTTGCAGTCCCTCACGTACCGGCAGGTGGGAAAAGGGTCGAACAACGGTTTTATGCTGCTGCAGAACGTTTATCGGACTTATGTGAGCCATATCCCGACGAAGAGAATGAAGCACGCATGTTTGGTGTTGGTAGAACGTAATCGAGATATCCAACCGATCGACGTGCTCAGCGTAGAACGCTTGTCCTCGCTTGCCGGTCTGGAGCTGGCGAACGTGGAAGCGGTGCGAGAAGTCGAAGGGAAATATCTGGATCAATTCCTTCAAGATTGGTTATCCGGCAAAATCGTGTCGGAGGCGGATTGGAAGTTAAGGGCTGACGTATGCGGATGCTCGATTCCCGAAGGAACGCCGATGTGCGCGATTCTGGTCGGTGGACGTTCGGCAGAACCGCCTGAGAAGCTTAGGGAAATCGCAAGGAGACTTCGATCCGAGAGGCTGCGGTCCGTGGACGGCTTGCTCGCGGCTCCGATCGGAGACGATTTGGCGCTTGTTCTTCCATTTGGTCAGATTCCTCTTGCGGGAACGGACAGGGATGAGGCGGTCGCGCAATTGATCGACAGATTGCTCGCCGAACTTCGGGGGTTGCTTGGAGATCGGGAATTGAAATTATTCGCGGGCAGAGTGATCGAGCGTTCCGACGGCCTGCAAGGTAGCTGGGCGCAAGCCAAGCGCGCGCGTCAGGTTGCCGATGTGTGCGGGCTTCCGGGCGAGATCGTTTCCTACGACCGGCTTGGAGTGTATTCGTTGCTTTATTTGATTCCGTCCGGGGAGGAGCGCGAGCAGTTTCTTGCCCGGTACTCCGCGCCGCTGCAATTAGCGGACCGTAAAGGAGGGGGGCGTTTAGTGGAGACGTTGGAGATGTTCTTCCGTTGCAACGGCAACATTAAGTTAACTTCGGAGAGATTATACGCTCATTACAACACGATCGTTTATCGTTTGGAGAAGGTACAATCTATACTTGGCGTTTCCCTCGATGATCCGGAAGATCGCCTGCAGCTTCATCTCGCGTTGAAGCTGGGCCAGATCACCCCTGGAACATCAGGGTGAGCCCTTATAGCGGCGACACACAGCCCCGTCCATTGGACGGGGCTGCTTTTTACCGTTCAGAAATCAAGCACTAACGATTAGTAGCCTGCGCGTAGGATGATGACCAGAAGAATGAAGAGAACCAAAGCGAAAGCTGCCGCACCCATGCCTCCACCGTGTGTAGGTCCGCATCCACAACCTGCTGCTGCTGCGTTCGCAACCGGATAACCCATTTAGAAAACCTCCCGTTTTGTGTTTGTGATGGCGAATCACAATGTCAGCATATGGCGGGGGGCATAGGTACTCCTGTACGTTTGTACCGGGTAGACGGATATTCCGTATTTTTCAGCTAATGACCCGGTTATTGAACTGCCGGATATGCTTGATTCTGGATTCCGCCCGAAGCGGCCCGCCGCAACCTACGCGAAGGATGGATGAAGCGGATACGCCCACCGCTCTGACGAACCCGATATTTATGTTGGGCAAGGGAGCGCAGCTTTGGAAATTAACCGGAACGCAGGGCTGCAACGTTTTCTTCGGGAGATAATACAACTCGTAGGAAGCGAAATGAAATTCATCTTCCTCATAGTTGGCTATAGCTCTCTGAATGGCAAGAGCTTTAGAACGTTGGGACGTTTCGCTCACATCTCCCAATTGAACAATGCCGGAAGAACTGACGGTATTGACGAAAAGTCTTAGCAACGTTGTATTTCTGCATTGAATGCTCATGTAGGGGACTGTTCTTCCGATTCTTCTTCTTCAAGTAAGGGAAGAGGGGCCAAATTACCGACGATAACGGACTCCGGCGGCGTGTCGAAATAAGAATACAGCGTCAGCGATTCGGTATCTCCGATCAATAGAGATGATGAACTGGATACGCCAAGAATGCAGATAGAGCCTACGCTTACGGGGCCGTTGGTTACATTCAGGTTGATAGGCGTTGTCATGGAGCGGTATCGCTTCCTTTCATAGCTTGTCGTTGATTGCTCAGATAGGCAGAGAAAGCGCCTCGAATGTCGCGACGCGTTTTCTCGATTATCGCATTCTTCCACTTATCGCGTTCTTCCTCTGTACCTTGAGCGGGATAATCGGACGATCTGGCGTAATAATGAACTCTCTCGTTCAATTGCTTCGCTACGTCGTCTACGACTCTGCGACGGTGTTCTTCGTCTAGCGAAACTCCGAATTGTCTTTCCATTTCTAATAAAACAGCGTTGGAATTCGTCTTCATATAGTCCGACATTTCAGCTTGCAGGTTGCGAATAGGCACCGCGGCTTCATCCGGCGGATCGGAATTGATTTTCCAGCATGAGGGGTCCGGGGTTTCCAAGGATTCGATTCCCGAGATGCCCTGAGGAGATATTCCGACGTTTAGCGTTCCTTCCAGGCGATTGACCTTTAATTGGTCGAAGTGGTATTCGATATGAAGCGGAGGTTTGCTTTTGATGTCGTCCAGTTGCTTCTGCACGTCGGCAAGCTGCGCCGACATTTGTTGGAGCCTCAATTCGGACTCATAGAGCCTTTGAATCCAAGCCTGCCAATCAGGAGCGTTAGGCGACGGACTAGGATTCTGGTAATTAGCGTTCCATATATAAGGTTGTTGCATCGGAATTCCTTCTCTCACGTAGGATTCGGCAACGGAACGAGAGACAATTGAGAGGTATCTTCCCCCGATTCGTTAAGCTGGGGAGCCGAATCGGTAAATCCCCCCGAATTGTAAAGCTGAGATAAGCCTTGAATATTGCCGGCGCTGCCGATTTGCAAGACGGACGAATTGGTTACTGCATCTACCCGGAGCTGACCGATCGTAATCGTTTGGTGGATATTCCAATTCATCAGATAACCCCCGAGTTGCCTATGGTATTGTCCGAGGAATCTTGAACGTCCGGATCGTTCGTATTCGTCGCGCTGATGGCATTGTTGCTTCTAGACAAATCGCCTGTCAGGAAAGAACCGGAACCGGCGTAGGTCTTGGTGGTGCTAGATGGAGAAACTTGAATCGCATCCCCGAACTGAACGATGCCGGCACTGCCTACGCTTAGGATTTTGACATTGCCAACAATACAAGGCATGGGCACAACGACTCCTTCGCATCGAGGTCATGGAACAGTGTATGAAGGCGAATGCCCAGAGGTTCATTTCTACGGCAATCCGATGCAATCGGCGCACAGGAAAAGAGTTGCAGACATAGTCTAAAGAAAGAATCTGGGCGGCGATGAGCTCGTCGCCATTTTTAACGTAGGGGGATAAGTCGTGAGCTCTTTCTTTGACAGCGGGCCGCTGCCGGATTGGAAAGATATCCAGAAGTGGCTCGGTAAAGATATACCATGGAAATTAGTGGATAATTGGGATCAAGGCAGCGACTCGAACTGGTTGAACCATTACGTTAAAAACATTCTCGAGCACTCCAAACCCGATGCCCGAGCCCATACGCAAGGTATCCAAACGGAAACGAAGCACGATGCCAAGTTCGTCCATGTGTCCATCAAGCTTTCACCCGAGATAGAGATGAGCAAGTTGCAGCTGTTCGCGACCTCCGATCGCCTCCGTTTGCTCGGTCTTCCCGCGGACAAGAAGCGTTCCGTCCGTCTGCCATGCTTGGTCTACGCCCGTACCGGCCAGGCCGTGATGAAGAAAGACAGGCTGCTTGTCGTTCGCTTTAAGCGCAGACCACCGGAAAAGTCGGAATACGAATTGTTTATCCGGTCGTAAATCGGTATAATGCTAGAGAAAGCAACAAGCCGGTTTACGTAAAGGCACGCAAGGCTAGGAGCAACCGCTTTAGGGGGTCATTTTTTTGGATTTGGTCGATATCAAGGATGTATCCGCAGGGCTGTTCGTAACGGGAGTAATTTTCATTATGATGATAGGTTCGTTCCTGAGCCTGGGAGTATTGCGGTTTTTCCAATTAAAGAAACGCCAAGGCGGTATGTACATGGGATTGTCCGCGCTTTCGTTCGTCGGGATGATTCTGGTGGTCAACACTTGGTTCTCTTAAGCACAGGCCGCGCGGCAGATGAAATGCAGATAAAATGGCTATCCGAGTCGATCGGCAACGATCGTTCGGATAGCCATTTTTATGCCGAATAACGAAGACTGCCCCGAGCGCGTCGGGTTCGCGCGGCCGGGGCAGCTGATTGGGAGGCAAATGATTACCGTTTTTTTCTTAAGGCTGAAGTTTGCGCACCGCGATTGTTTCCCTCGAAATCGCCGCAATAGACGTCTTCTACCGAAACCGTCGTCGTGTGGCAGTAGACCGGGACGCAGTGGTGTCTTCTAACGACTTTGACCTGATGAATGACGTTCACCTGTTGGGGGTGGTAATAATCTTCGAATACCGTTTGCGGCGGATCGAAAACCGCTTTATCATTGCATTTCGGACAATTTGACAATGCCTATCAGCTCCTTTCCTGGATATGCTACAGTATACGAGGAGAATACCTATTTGAACTGTTCTAAGGCCTAGAGGGCTCGCCCGCATCTTGCGACTGTTTGACTGAAACTCTCGTTTCCTGCATAGTTAAGGGATAATCGCCTAAACGGGAGGGATCTTTTTGGGAACGACTGAAGAAATCATGCAGCGTATGTCCCGGGAAGGGCTTCGGATCACGGAACAGCGAAAGACGATGGTCCATTTGTTCGACGATGCCGCCGGTTACTTGTCACCCATGGAAGTTTATGAGCATATGCAACGCGTATACCCCGGGCTTAGCTTCGATACGGTGTACCGTAATCTGCGTTTATTGGCCGATATGAATATCGTAGAGCAAATCATGTTCGAAGACGGAATTAAATTCAAGATGAGCTGCGAGGAGCTGCATCATCATCATCATATGATCTGCCTGCAATGCCAACGAACGACGCCGATCCGCTTCTGTCCGATGTCGGAAACCGACGTTCCGGGAGATTTCGAGGTCGTTATGCATAAATTCGAAGTATTCGGCTATTGCGGCTCCTGCAAAGTGGCTTCGAACGACATCGCTGTCGCCAGTGAACGCCGATGAGAATCGTACGAATTACGCTGCAAGCCCCGATTCGGTTTTACCGAAAGGTCATTTCGCCGTTAACGCCGCCTTCTTGCCGTTTCTTGCCGACCTGTTCGGAGTATGCGCTGGAAGCGATAGAGGTTCACGGCGCATTGAAGGGCTCCTATTTGGCGGTTCGCAGAATTTCCAAATGCCATCCCTTCCACCGAGGGGGCTACGACCCGGTTCCGCTTCCGAAATCGCCGAATTGAAGGGATCGGATTCGCGGACTTGACAGATTCGAAGCTGTTCGGTTATATTTTGGCGAACAGCACAATATCAAACCTTCCGATGAAGGGATAAGTACGAAGACGTGCGCCTATCGCAGAGAGCCGGGGATGCTGTGAACCGGTATAGGGCAGCTTTGGAAAATGGTCCCGGAGGAATCGTCTCCGAGCATGGATTGCATGTAAGGGAATGACGCGGATCCGGCGTTAGCGGATGATTCTTAATGAGCCTGCGCGTAGAGATGACGCGTCGGAAAATTGGGTGGTACCGCGTGAGTTACAACTCTCGTCCCATACGGACGGGAGTTTTTTGTCTTTAAAACCCAATAAGGAGTTGGAAACGATGACGGAAGCGAACAAATCGTTTTATATCACTACCCCGATTTACTATCCGAGCGACAAGCTGCATATCGGGCACGCTTATACGACGGTGGCCGGGGACGCGATGGCCAGATACAAGAGACTTCGCGGGTATAACGTACGCTACTTGACCGGGACGGACGAGCACGGACAGAAAATCGAGCGCAAAGCCCAGGAAGCCGGCAAGACGCCGCAGCAATTCGTGGATGATATCGTGGTCGGGATCAAGGAGCTGTGGAAGAAGCTCGAAATCACGAACGACGATTTCATCCGCACGACCGAGCCGCGCCATACGAAAGTCGTTCAGGCAATCTTCTCGAAGCTGTTGGAACAAGGCGATATCTATAAGGGTGAATACGAAGGCTGGTACAGCATCTCGGACGAAACCTACTATACCGAAACCCAATTGACGGATATCGTGCGCAACGAGAAGGGCGAAGTCATCGGGGGCAAGAGCCCGGATAGCGGGCATCCCGTAGAGCTGGTCAAGGAGGAATCGTACTTCTTCCGAATGAGCAAGTACGCGGACAGATTGTTGGCCTATTACGACGAGCACCCCGACTTCATCCAGCCGGAATCGCGCAAAACCGAAATGATCAACAATTTCATCAAACCGGGTCTGGAAGACCTGGCTGTTTCCCGTACGACGTTCAACTGGGGAGTTCCCGTTCCCGGAGATCCTAAGCACGTCATCTACGTCTGGATCGACGCTTTGTCCAATTATATTACGGCGCTCGGATACGGCACGGATTCCGACGAACTATTCCGCCAGTATTGGCCTGCAAGCGTCCATCTGATGAGCAAGGAGATCGTCCGATTCCATACGATCTATTGGCCGATTATGATGATGGCGCTCGGACTCCCGTTGCCGGAAAAAGTGTTCGCGCATGGCTGGCTGCTGATGAAGGACGGCAAAATGTCGAAGTCCAAGGGCAACGTCGTGGATCCGCTTAAGCTTATCGAGCACTTCGGGCTCGATGCCGTTCGTTATTATTTGCTTCGCGAAGTTCCTTTCGGAGCCGATGGGGCGTTCACTCCCGAAGGCTTCGTAGAGCGAATCAACTACGATCTTGCAAATGATCTTGGAAACTTGCTGAACCGCACGGTGGCGATGATCGATAAATATTTCGACGGCGTACTACCACCGTTCCAGATGGGCTTGACGGAATTCGACGCGGATTTGGAACAGATGGCGCTATCGACTGTCGACAAGGTAGAGACGGCGATCGAGAACATGGAGTTTTCGGTGGCTTTAAGCGCAATTTGGGCCCTCGTAGGCCGTACGAACAAATATATCGACGAAACGAAGCCTTGGGCTCTTGCCAAGGAAGAGTCGAATAGGGAGGCGCTAGCCTCCGTTATGGGCCATTTAGCGGAAAGCTTGCGAATCGTTTCCGTCTTGATACAACCCTTCCTTACGCATACTCCGGGGCGCATATGGTCGCAGCTTGGAGTGGCGGAAGGCGAGTTAACCGGATGGGATAGCTTGAACGAATTCGGGAATATGCTCGCCGGCTCCAAGGTGAGCAAGGGAGATCCGATATTCCCGCGTCTAGAATTAGCGGAGGAGGTGGCTTGGATCGCCGGCGCGATGTCGGGGGGAACGCTTGCTGCTCCCGAGCAATCGGCTCCTGCGGCCGACGCGGCTGCAACATCCGGAAACGCGAACGACGTCTCGAATTCTTCTTCGGATCTTTCGCCGGATCAAGCGCCGGAAATCTCTATCGACGAGTTTATGAAGGTTGAGCTTCGCGTCGCGCAAGTCATCGCTTGCGAGCCTATTCCGAAAGCGGATAAGCTGCTTAAGCTTCAGTTGGATCTCGGTTTCGAGGTGCGGCAGGTCGTATCCGGTATCGCCAAGTTTTACAAGCCGGAAGAGCTGGTCGGCCGCAAGGTGATATGCGTCACGAACCTGAAGCCGGTTAAGCTACGCGGAGAGATGTCGCAGGGGATGGTTCTTGCCGCCTCGCAAGGAGATCAATTGACGCTGGCCACCGTCCCGGAAGGCATGCCTAACGGGGCGATCGTGAAGTAAGTAACCCGAGCTCAAGGCCAAATCGACAAAGAAACCGTTCCATTCGTAAGGGGGTTGGTTAACTCCACTTACGAATGAACGGTTTCTTTATGCGTTTACCCGACGCTATGCGTTACAAAATGGATCTACTTTACCTAATGGGCAAAGTTGGACTGCGAACCGTCCTGCTCCGATATTTGACTTAACGCTTCACCGGCTTCGCTAACGAAAATATCCCGGGTAGCCAAGTCTCCTATGGAGAGTATGCCGATCAATTCTCCGTTCTCCACGACGGGCAATCTTCGAATCTGCTCGGCGGACATCAACGAAGCTGCTTCGTCGATGGACATATTCCGCGAAATAGACCGAACGTTGCCGGATAACACTTCTTTTACCGAAGAAGAGCCGGATTGATCGTTCGCATACCCCCGAACGACCAAATCGCGATCCGTCACTACTCCGATCAGCTTACCGCCGTCAATGACCGGCAAGAAGCCGATATCATGGTCTCTCATCATTTTCGCCGCTTCGTTTATATTGCTTTGCGGCGAAACCGTAATGCAATCGGTAGACATAATATCAGAGATTTTCCGCATGTTCTTCGCTCCTTTCGATTGGATACCGAACTAACATTACCCAGCATGGAAATTCTTATGCGTTTCATGAACATGGATGTTTTTAGGGAAGGTGTGGAAAGAGGTTTGTAGCATTTTCATATCAAAAAAGGTGAGTTATGATAGAGACATATAGATATGGGAGAAAGTTGGGGAGCAAATTGTATACGCAAAGAAAAATATCGATACGCACGAAGATCATCTTAGGCAACATGCTCGTCATGATTTTTCTGCTTATTGCGATAACCGTCTTATCTTCAAGAAATAGCGACCTTCAGGACGAGATCACCTTCGTTAGCGATCATGATTTCAAGGTGCATCAACTGATTTCCTTAATAGAAAAGCAAATGCTGGACATGGAAACGGGTATGAGAGGATTCGTCATTACGGGAGACGAGAATTATCTCGAGCCCTACAATGCGGCGATTTCATCCTGGGAGCTGAATTACGGCTCCTTGCGATCCTTGTTAACGGATAATCCCAATCAGCAAGCTAACTTGGATGCCATCCGTACCAACATCCTAAAGTGGATAGAGACGGCGGGACAATACGCAGTCGATGCGCAAAAAAACGGGGATACGGCGGCAATCGAGCGGTTCTTCCTCAATAATGTAGGAAAAACGCAAGTGGACGCGATCCGTAATCAGATCGATTCGTTCCGGGCGACCGAGCAAACGTTAACCGAGGATCGCGTCGCCGCCTTAAAAGAAAACAATCAATTCGTTATTTTCATTTTGTATGTTTCATGGTTAGCCGTATTCGTGATCTCGTTCCTGATCAGCTGGTTCATTTCCGGGAGAATCGTTCGTTCGGTGAAGCAGGTAACCGAAACGATTGTCCAGATTTCTTCCTCGGGCGAAGGCTTGGACAAAAGAATCGAAATCGAAACTCGAGACGAAGTCAGGGAATTGGGCAAGGCGACGAACGAATTGCTCGACGCCGTTCAGCGGCAGAACCAATCCAAGGATCATCTCGCTCGATTGTCGAAGGAGCTGCAGGAGCAGAACGAGGTCGACGAATTGATCAACCTGTTCGTCAGCCGCGTCTCGAGCATCTTCGAGGTTCCCTATGCGATTCTCTATCTCAAGCAGCATAGCAACAAATTGATCAAAGCGGCTTCCTTCGCAGGGGGATCCGATATGCTCGGACGGGAAGAATTCCGCGTAGGCGAAGGTCTTGTCGGACAATGCGCCAAAGACGGCAAATGGATTACCGTTAGGGACATTCCGGAAGGCTACGCCCAGGTTCAGTCCGGAATCGGCCATTCGGCTCCGAAGATGCTAGTGCTTGCTCCCGTGCAGTTCGAAAGGGAAGTCGTTGCCGTGTTGGAGTTGGCTCACTTCCATGAATTCACGACGGAGAACATCGAGCTGCTGGAGCAAATGGTGAATATGCTTGGAGTTACGATTCAGTCGGCCACTAGGCGCAAGGAAATCGAGCACCTGTACGCTGAGTCCCAAACGGTGAACGAAGAACTGCAGGTCCAATCGGAGGAATTGAACGCGCAAGCGACCGAGCTGCTTGCCCTGAACGAAGATTTGCAAAGAAGCTCGAACTTCAAAAGCGAATTTCTTGCGAACATGTCGCATGAATTGCGAACGCCGCTTAATAGCATGCTGATCTTATCGCAGCTTCTCGCGGGTAATTCGGGCAATCGCCTTAATGAAGAGGAAATCCACTACGTCACGACTATTCACTCGGCGGGTCAAGATTTGTTGAATTTAATCAACGACATTCTGGACTTGTCCAAGGTCGAGGCAGGCAAGCTGGAGATCGAGATGACTCCGGTTGTCGTGGAAGAGATCAAGCTCACCATGGAAAGCTACTTCACTAGCTTGGCGGAACAGAAGGCGCTTGCTTTCCAAATCGTCATCGATCCTAACGCGCCTCTATGGTTCGTATCCGACGTCTTCCGAGTTCATCAAATTCTCAAGAATCTGTTGTCCAATGCATTCAAGTTCACGGATCGCGGAGGCGTGACCTTGACGATCGCGCAAGTATCGCGGGAAGAATGGGAGAAAGCGGAGCTCGTATTCGCGATCAAGGACACGGGCCGGGGCATTCCGGCCTCGCAGCACGAAATGATATTCGAGGCTTTCACTCAGGCGGAAGGAGGAACCGCGCGCAAATTCGGAGGCACGGGGCTAGGCTTGACGATCTCCAACCAGCTTGCCAGATTGCTGGGGGGCAGAATCGTCGTCGAGAGCACGGTCGGACAAGGCAGCGAATTCAAGCTGTTCTTGCCGCTCTTGGAGACCGGTAGCGGAATAACGGACGACAAAACCCATGGCGATAAACTGGTCTCCGCGGGTTACGCGGATTATGAACGCCAGAATGGCTCGTCCATCCTATCCCTCGCGGACTTAATGCTGGAGCACAGATTAAACGGGATGAAGGTTCTCATTGCCGATGACGACGAACGCAATTTGCTCGCTCTCTCGAACGCTTTAGCCGAATTCAAAATGCAAGTTGAAGTAGCGCGGGACGGGCACGAAGCTCTGCGGAAGCTTTCCGAGCACTCTTTCGACTATATCCTCATGGACATCATGATGCCGGATATGGACGGGTACGAAACGATCCAAGTGATTCGCGAACAACGAGGACTTAAGGTGCCGATAATCGCCGTGACGGCGAAAGCCATGAAGGAAGACGAGAATAAATGCCTGGAAGCGGGAGCTTCCAATTATATTAGCAAACCGATTCACGTGCCAAGCCTGATCTCCGTTATGATAAGTCATCTTAAATCCTAAGAAGTATGCTGGGAATTCGCAAGACCCGTCGAGGCTAGCCATGCCTTCGAGACGGGTCTTTCTGTTGACACCGAATGGGGAGGGGGATATAATCGGGTTTGTTAATAAAAATGTTTACGATTAAGGGGAAGAACTGATGATTAAAATTTCCAAACTTTTACTTATAACGTTAAGCTCGATAGCTCTCGTTTTTAGCGCGGGATGCGGCAAAAACGAGAAGAACCGGCAAGCGGAAGGCAAACTGAACGTCGTCACCAGCTTCTACCCGCTTTATTTCCTGGCGAAGGAAATCGGAGGGGATAACGCGTTCGTCGTTAATCTGATCGCGGCGGGGGTTGAACCCCACGAATGGACGCCGAAGAGCAGCGATCTGACAGCCGTATCCAAAGCGCGGGTATTCCTTTATAACGGTGCCGGACTTGAAGGATGGGTCGACGATTTTCTGCACGGTTTAGGCTCGGACAGCCAAGTCATGACGATCGAGGCAAGCCAAGGGATCGAATTGATACACGGAAACGAAGAAGACGGGGAAGGGGTACAACACTCCGATTCTGGCGTAGATCCTCATACCTGGGTGAGTCCGCGATCCGCGATCGTAATGGCCGCCAACGTTGTGGAGGCTTTCGTTAGCGCAGATCCGGTTAACAAGGCAAATTACGAAGCTCGGTATGCGGAGCTTAACGAACGGTTGATTCAATTGGACGCCAAGTATGCGCAGGAACTCGCCGTGTACGAAAAACGGGATATCGTAGTATCCCATCAGGCATTCGGTTATTTGTGCCGCGATTACGGTTTGAATCAGATTGCGATCATGGGCTTGTCGCCCGAAGCGGAGCCGCGCGCCCAGGATCTGCTTGAGATTTCGCGATTCGTGAAAGAGCACGAAATCCCTTACATTTTTTTCGAGGAACTCGTATCCGAACAATTGGCGAGAACGCTCGCGGACGAAGCGAACGTGGATACATTGGTACTGAATCCGCTTGAAGGCTTAACTCCCGAGCAAGAGCAAGCGGGAGAAGATTACTTCTCGCTAAGCGAACGGAACCTTGAAAACTTGCACAAGGCATTGCGGTAAACTAACATAGAGGATATACGGCTTTAAGCCGGCAACGAAGAGGAGTACCCTGCATGATTAATAGAGATACGATACAGCAGGCGGGATGCCACCAGGAGATCGTTAAATTGGACGGAGTTTCTTTTTCGTTCGACTCGCAGGTCATTATGTCCGACGTCTCCTTCAAAATCATGGAGCGTGATTTCGTAGGTCTTATCGGATCCAACGGGGCGGGTAAAACGACGCTGCTTAGGATGATCGTCGGTCTTAACCGGCCGCAAAAGGGCTCGATTTCCTTGTTCGGCAAACCAGCCGCGCAATTCAAAGATTGGAATCAAATCGGCTACGTCCCTCAGAGGAATCATTTTAATCCGCTCTTTCCGGCAACGGTCAGGGAAGTAGTGTTGTCGGGTTTATACGGCCGGAATAAGATGTTTCGCCGACTGTCCAAAGAAGACGTCAGCAGGAGCGAAGACGCGCTCGGCGCTTTGAAAATCCAAGACCTTGGAGACAAGAGAATCGGAGCTTTATCCGGCGGCCAACAGCAGCGCGTATTTCTGGCGCGCGCGCTCATCAACAATCCGAAGCTCCTCATTCTGGACGAGCCGTTATCGGGCATAGACGTAGAGACGCAACAGAGCTTTTTCCATATGATCAAGCATATGCATCAGCGGCATAATATTACTTTTTTGATGGTGTCGCACGATATGGACATGGTGAGATCCTACTTAGGGCAGGAGCCGAAAGAACAAAGCGGCAAGCTCTCGTTCTACGTACGGCACTCCCATGATCTTGAGGATTGCGATGGAACGGATCTGCTGCATTCCTTAAGGAAAGAAGGTTAATCTAGGTTGGATATTTTGACGGCGGAATTTTTTCAAAGGGCATTGATCGGCGGAGCTCTTATCGCGGTGACGGCTCCGCTTATGGGTCTATTCCTAGTGCTTAGGCGCCTGGCGATGATCGGAGACACATTGGCGCACGTGAGCATAGCCGGAGTCGCTTTAGGCTTCCTCATCCATATCTACCCCGTCGCGGTCGGGCTAGTGTTCGCGATATTGGCATCGTTCGCGATAGAGGTGCTGCGCAGGGCATATCGTACTTATGCGGAATTATCCATAGCTATCATTATGTCGGGTGGAATCGCCCTCGCTTCCTTGTTGTTCACGATGGGCAAGAGCTTCAAAATGAATGTGACCTCTTATTTATTCGGAAGTATCTATACGCTTAATCAAACGGATATTTGGGTCATCGCGGGCGTGACGATCATCGTCCTGACGACGGTGCTCATACATAAAAAAGAGCTTTTCCTTCTGACCTTCGACGAAGAAGCGGCTGCCGTCAGCGGCTTGCCCGTAAAATACTTCAATATCATGCTCAGTATCCTGACCGCCTTAGTCATTAGCGCTTCTATAAAAATCGTAGGTGCATTGCTAGTATCCGCGTTGCTGACGATTCCCGCCGCGATCGGACTAACCTTATCCCGCAGCTTCAAGCAGGCGGTTATATTGGTCGTCCTGGTCGGCGAAGCTGCGGTGTTAGCGGGCTTGTGGATCGCGGGGGTATGGAATTTGGCTCCGGGAGGAACGATCGTGCTGTTACTGATCGGCATTCTCATCGTGTCGATCACGACGACGCGCATTATGCGGGCGTAGCCCGAAGGAGGAAATCGCACCATGGCGGACGTTAACGTCGGCATCGCATTCGCTGCAGGATTCGCTTCATTCATCTCGCCCTGCTGCTTGCCCTTATATCCCGCGTATCTATCTTACATAACGGGAGTTTCCGTGAATCAAATCAAAACGGATACGAGTCGAAGCATGAGATTCAAAACGATGAGCCATACGTTCTTTTTCATTTTGGGCTTTTCCGTTATTTTTTTCGGGCTTGCTTATGGAGCCAACGTGTTCGCGGATGCTTTTCGCGATTATCAGGATACGATTCGCAGAATTTCGTCGATTTTCATCGTTCTTATGGGGCTGTTCCTGATGGGGATATTTCAGCCTCAGCTTCTGTTGAAGGAGCGAAAGCTGAACATGAAGTGGAAACCGGCCGGGTATTTGGGCTCATTCGTATTCGGGATCGGCTTCTCGGCCGGATGGTCGCCTTGCGTAGGTCCTATTTTGGGATCCATCCTGTTATTAGCCGCGAGCCATCCGGGAACTTGGGTAGGATTAACGACGGCTTATTCGCTCGGATTCGCGGTTCCGTTCTTCGTGCTTGCCTTCTTCCTCGGCACGGCGCGCTGGATATTGAAATATTCCAACGCGCTCATGAAGATAGGCGGCGCGATCATGATCCTGATGGGCATGCTCCTGTTCACGGACAAAATGACTTCGATAACCATTTGGTTGCAGGGGATAACTCCAACTTGGCTGGGCTAACTTACGCTTCGTTCTCTAAGTGAAATATTCCAGCTTAGCTTCGGGAAAATGTTCGAAGATGCGCTCCGTGATGAACTCGCGGAGCGCTTCGGCTTGTTCATCCGGATAAACGTATTTGTGCTGTCCCCAGCGTCCCCATTTTTTCTTGCGTTTCTCTTCGTCCATCTCGAGTTTGGATTTGGGATATCTTTTTTCGATGATCGTTTTGGCCGTCTTCGTGAACCGGTGTTGAATAAGCTCGAAGGTCAGGTCGCGAGTCGCTTCCGGAGGTAATGCCTCCGCCAGCTTCGCCAACAGTTCGCCGTAGCCAGCCTCCCAGCCGTCGTACCAAATAATAGGCGCGATAATAAAGCCGAGGGGATATCCCGCTCGTCCGATTTTGCCGGCGGCTTCGATTCTTTCGTGGAAACGGGAGGTGGCGGGCTCGAAATTTTTGATTACGTAATCCGCGTTCACGCTAAATCGAATGCGCGTATTCCCGTTATGCCAAAGGGGCAGCAAGGAATCGACGTGATGGAATTTCGTGACGAAACGGAGCCTTCCTAGAGGCTGGTCCGCCATGAAAGTAATCGCATCGGCCAGCGAGCCCGACAAGTGCTCCAATCCGATCGGGTCGGAGGTGCAGGCAGCTTCGAACCTGGTGATCTCAGGCGCTCGCTCGTCGATATATCGCTGCGCGGCTTGCAAGATTTCGTCAATATTGACGTATACGCGGATGTAAGGCTTTGCTCCGAGCGTCGTTTGCAAATAACAATAATGGCAGTGACCCATGCATCCCGTGGCAAGAGGCATCGCGTATTCGGCGGACGGTTTGGACGTATCGAACTTTAATGTCTTGCGAATACCGACCACTAACGTTCGCTTGGCAATTTTGTATTGCTCGGATTCCGTCTCGCCCGGCAGATTCGTAATTCGATTGTGCGAAGTAGTCATTTGATAAGGCAAGCCGCGTTCCTTGACCCATTCAAGGATTCGTCGGCCTTTCGGATACTCCAGCGCCGCAGGTTCGAAATAAACGAGCTCGGGAACGAATAGAGCCGTTTCCTTCGCTTGACGCGACGGGGCATCCGTTACGGTCGTGTTCATCGAGATGCACCCTCCTTCCGGAATAGGTTAATGGTTTTGAACTGTTATTATGCGTTATGCGGGGGACTCCGATTCTTTTCGACACTTCGGGACTTGCTCCGCGACCGCAGGGCAGTGTATGATATTGATGGAAAGGGGGATTTGCTTTGCCGACCCCAAGCATGGAAGATTATTTGGAACGGATCTATCGGTTGATCGAGGACAAGGGGTATGCCCGCGTCTCCGATATTGCCGAGGGGCTGGAAGTGCATCCTTCATCGGTTACGAAGATGATCCAGAAGCTGGATAAGGATAACTACCTCATATACGAGAAGTATCGAGGCCTTGTCCTGACGAACAAAGGGAAGAAAATGGGTAAAAGGTTGGTCGACCGGCATCATCTTCTTGAAACCTTTCTGCACATTATCGGTGTTCAGGAAGATAAGATTTACGGGGACGTAGAAGGAATTGAGCACCATCTGAGCTGGGATTCGATTACGTGCATCGAAACCTTAGTCGAGTACTTCAACCGGGATTCTTCGCGCGGAGAGGAACTAAGCCGGATACGCTCCGAACTGGATAATGATTGAAGGATTGAACAACCATACAAAGTCAAAAGAACGGACAAAGCTGCCTTTCCTGGGGGAAAACCTCGGATAGGCAGCTTTATTAATTGTATTAGGCATGTAAATAGACGCATATGGATGTTAGCGAGGCGGATATTGGCGAACCGAACCGCCGGGCGGAGGGAAATCCAATGCAAACGACTCCTGTGAACGCCGTCTTCGAAGGCGGAGGCGTGAAAGGCATATCGCTCACGGGGGCGGTACGCGCGGCGGAGCGGTGCGGAATCGTGTTCAACCGTATCGCGGGAACTTCATCCGGAAGTATTGTCGCAGCGCTTCTGGCTGCCGGTTACTCGGCGATGGAAATGAGGGAATTAATTGAGAAGACTCCCTTTCGGAAGCTCTTAAAGCGTAATCCCGTATTCGATACGAAATTTATCGGACCGGCTGCGCGTTTGCTGTTGCGAAAAGGATTATATTCCGGGGATGCCGTGGAACAATGGATCGATGGACTGCTCGGAGCGAAGGGAATCAGGAACTTCGCAGATTTACCCGTCGGGAAGCTACGGATCGTAGCTTCCGACATTACGAACGGCAGGCTGCTCGTACTGCCGAACGACATCACCCAATATGGAATCGATCCGGGCGAACTCCCCGTTTCGCGAGCCATCCGAATGAGCACGAGCATTCCGTATTTCTTCGATCCGGTTATCCTTAAACAACCGCTTAAGAATAGGAAGAAAAACGATGTAAAAACCATAAGCTCCTATATCGTGGACGGGGGACTGCTGAGCAATTTTCCTCTATGGTTGTTCGAAGACGACGTCCAAGCGGGAACGCCGATACCCGTAATCGGTTTTCAGATGGTTGGCCGAACGGAAGCGCAGCCTCATTCCATCGTTGGGCCCATCACGATGTTCCAAGCCATGTTCGATACGATGCTTAGCGCGCACGATGAGCGGTATATCGAGAAGCACAATCTGATCCGCACCATTAAAATTCCTTCGCTTGGGGTTAGCAGCACGCAGTTTAATTTGTCGCCGCAATTAAGCAATGACTTATATGAATCGGGACTTTCGGCCGGGGAAAAGTTTTTCCAAAGCTGGGACCGCAAGCAAGGGAAGCTCAAGGTATCGTTTTCCACCCGATAGGAAAATAAAAAACCCGCCTTGCCACTGGATCGAGATCCAGTCGGCAAGGCGGGTTTACTTGGTTTGTTAATGATAACGCGGCGGTTCGTCATCCTTGTTCTTGCGTCCTTCAATGACCGTGAACGGGGAAGGACGGCGTTTGTCCGGCTTGGCTCCCGTGCGGCGAAAATCCGGGCGAGGCCCTTTGCCCTGGGAACGTCCGCGGTTAGGCGGGGACTTCCATCTGGACGGAGGGAATTTATACAGCAAGAAAACGATAGCCACAAGCGAAAGGGGAATGAGCCACGACTGCGTAGATCCTTGAAAAAAGCTGGTAGCCACGCCGATAGCCATAAACACCAACACGACGGCAAACCAAGGTTGGATTCGGTTTCTCATTTTACTCCTCCTCCTATGAAACGGATCGAGCGATGCGAAATTGCGATTAATTAATCGACGCACGAAACATTAATCAGTTTGGGCTGACCTGCCGGTCCAATTCCCTCATTCTGTTGAAGGATGCGATGGAAACGGCGACCTGGTCATCAAGTGGTTCTTTGGTCGTAAGAAGCTGCAACCATAAGCCCGGAGCTCCGAGCCATTTCAATACCGGAACGTCCCTCAAAGCATTCGTCCATCTAAGCACTTCGTAGGAAACGCCTAGGACTACTGGCAACAGAATAATGCGTTGAAGGATTCTTTCGCCCATAGTATCCCAAGTGAAGAAGGAATAGATGATAACGCCGACGATAACGGTGAAAATAATGAAACTGCTACCGCACCGGTAATGAAGCCGACTGTACTTCTGCACCGCGTCGACGGTTAACTCCGAACCGGCTTCGTAAGCGCTGATAACTTTGTGCTCGGCGCCATGGTATTGAAATAGTCTCTTGATCAACGGGGTTTGCGAAATGAACCAAAGATAGCAAAGCAGGAAAACGATCTTGATAGCGCCTTCCAGCAGGTTGTGTAGTATCTTATTCTCGAAGTATTGTCCAAAGATCAAACTTTCCACGAATGCCGGCACTAATGTAAAAATAAGTTTTCCGACGACAAAGGATAGTATACCCACAAGAGCCACGCCTAGAATCATGGTGAGATTCCAACGTTCCTTTTGCTTAGGTTTGGCCGCATCTTCGGGCGTCGTTTCGTCTTCGGCGTAAGCTTCGGCAGAATAAGTCAAATGCTGGGATCCCTTGGCTGCGGATTCGATAATTCCCACGATTCCCCGCACGAACGGTATTTTTTTGATCGCTGTAAGGACCGGCGTCGGTTTCTTGGGAACCTCAAGAAACGTGATTTCCTTATTCTTTCGACGCACGGCGGTCACGTGAACGTGCTTGCCGGCAAACATGACGCCTTCTATTACTGCTTGTCCGCCATAGACGGCGGTAGATTTCTCGGACACGTTTGGCCACCTGCTTTGCTTGAAACTCTGGATGGATGAATTCCGCCCAAGTACGTCTATTTTACTAGATTAAAGGTTATAAAGCCACAGGGAATGGAAGACTCTTGCGCCAGCGATTAGATTGTCGGCCTTCGAGCAATACTAAACCGAAGATTTTCCAAATCATCTCTACGAGGTTGGGTGGAATAATGACAAGAGCGAATGCCGAGGCGGACAATCCCGATAAAAACGGCAACAGTCCCAAGCCTACGAACCCAGTGCTGTTCAGCTTGAAAATCGGTTTTTTCGCGGGGCTGATATGGGGTCTCGTCCGATGGCTGCTGACCGGTTTGAACTTTACGAGCGTCATTCAAGCCTTCTTGCTCGATCCGTTCGCGATTAGGACGAACCTTGGAGGATTCTACTGGCAAGCCGCGGGATTGGCGGCATTCATCTTCATGTCGATGCTTGCGGCTCTTGTTTATTTAGCGATTTTGGGACGGTTGAGCGGTCCATGGCCAGGGCTGCTGTTCGGTGCGGGATGGTGGGGGCTGGTATATGCGTTTATCGGCCCGCTTGTCGGAGCGGTACCTCAGCTTAGAACGATCGGCTGGAACAGCATCACGACCGACCTTTGTCTATTCCTGCTATGGGGACTGTTCATCGGGTTCAGCATTGCGTTCGAGCTTCATAACGAAGCGGAGCGGGAGCCAAAGACGGGAGCGAAAAAAGGAAATCCTCAGCCTGCCTCCTAACGAAAGGAGCGTTTTCCTGAGAAGCCGGAATATGTTACAATGTCTGGTGAAGTTTACTCGGGAAAACGTCAACCGGTCGCGATGCGATTGCGGCCAGCGGCGGGGGGAGAGGGACGGAAATGCTAAGCATATTGGTGATCAACGGGCCTAATTTGAATATGCTCGGAATACGCGAACCCGGGATTTACGGGGCTGTCACTTTAGCTGAGATTGAAACCAGACTTAAGGCGCTAGGGGCGCGGCTCGGAGCTGAGTTGCATTTTTATCAATCCAACCACGAAGGCGCGCTATTAGATGAAATTCACGCCGCATTCGGGAAACGCGACGGCATATTGATCAATCCCGGCGCTTTGACTCATACGAGCTACGCTCTGCGGGACGGATTATCGGCCGTCGGGATTCCGGCAGTCGAGGTTCATCTATCCAACATCCACAAGCGGGAATCGTTCCGGCACACTTCGGTCACGGCAGCCGTAACGCTCGGTCAGATCGCGGGATTCGGCCCCGACAGCTACGAATTGGGGTTGCAAGCGCTATGTCGCCATATCCAAGCCGGACAAGATATCAATGCGAGTTAGCTATTTCGAACTTCAAAAATGATGAATCATACAGGTTGTCGAGAAAGAGAGGAATTATACCATGCCTAATAATCGCGTTACCCTCTTAAGGGAATCCATAGCCAAGTCGGAAGGAACGGCGCTTCTCGTTACCCATCCCGTTAACCGTCGATATTTGACGGGCTTTACCGGATCTTCGGGCGTCGTCCTTATTACGGCGGATCATGCGGCGCTAATCACGGATTTTCGCTACCGGGAGCAGGCTCCCCAGCAAGCCCAAGGATTTCAGATCGTGGAGCACGGCCAGAGCGTACATGCCACGGTAGCCGAGTTGTTGCGGCAATGGGGAATCGAAGCTTTGTTGATCGAAGAATCGGATGTTACCTATGCGACGTACATAGCCATGGAAAAGGCTTTGAGTCCGGCGAAGCTTCTTCCATCAGACGGCATCGTCGAGAAGCTTAGAATGATCAAGGACGAAAGCGAGCTCGCGATTATGCAGGATGCGGCGAATTTGGCCGATCGGGCGTTCGATCATATTCTCGGTTATATTAAACCGGGCGTAAGCGAGAAAGCCATCGCTTTGGAGCTTGAAGTGTTCATGCGCTCCCAAGGCGCGACGAGCTCGTCTTTCGACACGATCGTCGCGTCCGGCGAACGCTCCGCGCTTCCTCACGGCGTGGCCAGCGACCGAATTATCGGCAGGGACGAATTCGTAAAGCTTGATTACGGCGCATACTATAACGGCTATTGCTCGGATATTACGCGTACAGTCGTCGTAGGCAAACCAAGCGACAAGCACCGCGAAATTTACGATATCGTTAAGGAAGCCCAGCAGTATGCGTTAGATCATCTGGTTCCCGGTATGACGGGAAAAGAAGGCGACGCCTTGACGAGGGATATCATCACAAGGTATGGTTATGGTGAATATTTCGGCCATGGGACGGGACACGGACTCGGGATGGAAATTCATGAGGCGCCTCGGCTGTCTTTAACGGGTGACATCGTTCTGGTTCCCGGAATGACGGTGACGGTCGAACCCGGCATCTACCTCCCCGGCTTCGGCGGAGTGAGGATCGAAGACGACATCGTCATCACCGACGCGGGAATTCGAATTTTAACTAGCTCGCCGAAACAATTAATCGTATTGGACTAATCATGGAGCAATGTCTCTACAGGAGGAGTATTTAAGTGATTTCCGTAAACGAATTTAAGACAGGCTTGACGATCGAAGTAGAAGGCGGGCTCTATACCGTGCTCGATTTCCAACATGTTAAACCGGGCAAAGGCGCGGCGTTCGTCCGCTCCAAGCTGAAAAATCTGCGCAACGGCAACGTTGTCGAGAAAACCTTCCGCGCCGGCGAGAACGTAGTCCGCGCGCACGTCGAGAACCGCGCCGTTCAATACCTGTACAACTCGGGTTCCGAGTACACGTTCATGGATAACGAAACGTTCGACCAATTCGAATTGACGAAGAGCCAATTGGAATGGGAAATTAATTTCCTTACGGAAAATATGACCGTCAATATCGCCAGCTACCAAGGCACGATGATCGGAATTACGATTCCGAACAGCGTGGACCTTAAAGTCGTCGAAGCAGAGCCGGGAATCAAAGGCAGTACCGCTACCGGCGCTACCAAATCGGCTAAGCTGGAGACCGGCTTCTCCGTTCAAGTTCCTTTGTTCATCAACGAAGGCGACGTATTATCCATCGATACTCGCGAAGGCAAATACATCTCGCGCGCTTAACTCCATATGAAATCTCCTGTCTTCGTAAAAATTTACGAAAACAGGGGATTTTTTATTTTTGGGCCAAAGGAGTTATGCTATAATATGATGCTGTATGCAGATGTTCTCTTGGGGAGTGACTACCGGTGTCTTTGATAGTAATGAAATTCGGCGGAAGTTCCGTCGGCACTGCGGAGCGAATGAACCGCGTCGCGCAGCGAATCATCGATAAGAAGCTGCAAGGCGATCGCGTCGTCGTCGTCGTGTCGGCGATGGGAGATACCACGGATGATCTAATCGAAAAAGCAAACGAGATAAACGATAATCCGCCATCCCGCGAAATGGATATGCTGCTGACGACGGGCGAGCAAATTTCCGTCGCTCTATTGTCCATGGCCATTCATAAGCTAGGACATGAAGCAAGATCTTATACGGGATGGCAGGCCGGCATCGTGACGGAGGAAGTTCACGCTAAAGCCCGGATCAGCGATATTTCTCCGGACCGGATCTTCGCGTCTCTCGATCAAGGCAACATCGTCATTGTTGCCGGGTTCCAAGGGATGACCGAGGGCGGAGAGATAACGACGCTCGGTCGCGGCGGTTCGGATACGACGGCCGTTGCGATGGCTGCCGCGATCAAAGCTGACGTGTGCGAGATTTACACCGACGTCGACGGAATTTACTCCACGGATCCGCGCGTCGTGAAGTGCGCCAGGAAGCTTAACGAGATTTCGTATGATGAAATGCTGGAACTGGCGCATTTAGGCGCCGCGGTTCTTCATCCGCGAGCTGTCGAGTATGCGAAGCATTACAACGTGAACTTGGTCGTTCGTTCAAGCTTCACGAATAATGAAGGCACGTTGGTGAGGGAGGCCGCTGAAATGGAACAAGGCGTAGTCGTAAGGGGTATAGCTTCGGATAAAAACGTAGCCCGCATAAGCGTGCTCGGCGTGGAGGATCAACCTGGCGTATTGGCCAAAATCTTCGGTGCACAAGCGGATAACGGGATCGATGTCGATATTATCGTTCAAAGCGGCGTCCAAGGCGGCAAGGCCGACTTCTCGTTTACGGTCTCTCTAGCTGACCGTCAGCGCGCATTGGACGTTCTGGCCGGCATTAAGGCGGAAGTCCCGTACCGCGAAGCGACCTATGAGGAAGGCTTGGTAAAGGTGTCGATCGTCGGAGCCGGAATGGTGTCGAATCCTGGAGTCGCAGCCAAAATGTTCGAAGCGATCTCGGGCGTTGGCGTCAGTATCAAGATGGTCAGCACTTCGGAGATCAAAGTATCCTGCGTTATTTCCGCCGAACCGGTGCAAGAAGTCGTTCGCGCGCTTCATACTGCGTACGGATTGGATACGGCGGATACCGCTTACGTCGGCGGTCCGCAGGATCGTCGTTAAGCGAGAACGGCAAGGACGAGGCGAGGCGACAAGCCTTATAACCGACTGCTCCAAGAGGTCATCCGACTTCCTGGGGCGTTTTTTTTCGTTATTTGCCGACAAAGAGCTGTACCAGCTTGATAAGAACCGCGGTTAATCCGGCCGCCATTAGCGGTCCGACGGGAATGCCGCGCAGGAAAATGACCCCGACGATGGAGCCGACCACGATGCCGACGATAAGCTGGGGATCTACTTTCAGCGTATCCAATCCCCTGCTGTTCAGATAAGCGCCGATCGCGCCGCCCGCCAAGGCGACCCAGCCCGTCCACCCCGTGAACGCGGCTAGAATATCTTTAGGTTGGATACGGCCGGATGCGAAGGGTACCAATACGGCTAACGTCAAAAAGAGCAACCCGAGTTCGATTCCTCTTCGCTCTATGGTAGGCAAATAGCGATCCAAGTGCGTCAGCTTGATAATGAGAAGGACGCAAGCGGCCGTCGTGATAATGGAAGATCTGCCGATAAGCCCGATGATGATTAACGTAACAAGAACTACTTCTCCGTACATAACGGCGACACTCCCGTTCGAAGGTTTGTACACCATATGGAACAAGCCCCGCGTTTAGAACGCGGGGCTTGTTCCATATGGGGAGGTAAGAGCATGTTCTTAGCCGTCGGCTCGAGAGCTCGCTTGCCTTTCGGAGCTAAATCATATACTCCAAGTAAGGCGCTTGCTGAAGCTCGAAAGTATCGGATCGCAAACCTCGGCGCATCGATTCGAGCGTGATGACGTCCTGCGCCGGGATGTTGCCGAGATGGACGTCGGCACCCAATGCTTTGATCAACGCGACTTGTTGATCCTTCAGGGGAGCTTCCCATAATATTCGGTCCAAGTTCGGGACGACGCTCAAGATATGGGATAAGTCTTCGTCCCTGCATTCCCCGCGCTCGTCGAATAAACCTACGCCTTTGCCGGATTCCCTCGCCTCGACCGTAACCAACTCCGCTCCGCATGCCCAATCTTGCTCTGCGGTCGACGCGAAATCCTCCACGTCGATGCGCGAGCCGAACAATTTTTTGCCGTATTCCGTGGAAACCGATAGCCCCAAGCTCCTTGCGTCTTTGATTAACTCGCTGCGCCGCGCGCGGCTTAGGTTAATCGTTCCGTCGGACACCTCGATGCTGGTGAAGCCCAAGGACGCGACTTGATTGAAGAAACCGGGCACGAGATCGAGCCGGACCGCGGCTTCCAGCAAAGTTCCTCCCGGCATGATCTTGATTCCGTGCTTAAGGGCAAGCTTGATTTTGTCGCGAATGATCGGAAGGGGATACAACGGAGAAGTACCGAATCCCAGCTTGACGATATCGATATACTCCCCGGACGATGACAGCAAATCGTCGAAGGCATGTAGGCCGAGTCCTTTGTCTATAACCATCGTAAGGCCCCTGGTGCGGGGTTTGGCTTGCCTTCTTCCGCTAGGATCGGATAATCCCTCGGGCCACATGGATTTTAAGTGCGCGATTTGCATGATCAACTCTCCTCGTTTGTTTACAAGGTGGATTTTTACATGCCACTATATGCATTTGCCTATTATTTGGTGATTTCTTCCGAGCTTGGCTCGAAAAGGATCTGCTTTATGAGACAAGTTATAGTCCGAGTCCGCATAGATATAGAAATACCCTTCAACGCGACTAGGAGGAACGAGGATGGATAAAGCTGCGTTCAGCATGGCCATGCTGCGAATTCTGTCGGGAAGCATAGAGCTTACCGCGGCAATCGTCATGCTTCGGTTAAACGACGTTCAGAAAGCTTTGGCGGTGAATTCGATGCTGGCGCTGGTAGGGCCGCTCGTGCTCATTTCCACGACGACGATCGGGCTCGTCGGCTTGGCGGACAAGCTTTCGCCCGTAAAATTCATATGGATTCTCGCAGGAGTCGGCTGTCTATTAATAGGCATTCTCAGAAAGTAACGATCTTCCCGGAGCAACTTCCGGCATGCATATTCCGTAGGTCCAAGCATACATATGAAACAGCAAAGGACAACTTCTGGCGGAAAGGGGGGAGCCTAGATGCCGCAAACTCTATTGGAGCTGTTTCCGACATCCTTGCGTCTAGTACTGGAGCAAATTCCGGCTGTTGCTAGGGAATCGTTGGAAGAGATTCGCATACGCGAAAATCGACCGCTCGAGATCGGTTACGGAAGCCGTTATTCGTTCGTCCGCGAGGACGGAGCTTTGACGGACCGATATCGCGAAGCTTTCGTCCCTAGCAAAGAACTGTGCCGGGCATTGCTTGAAAGAGTGACTAACCACTCGATTTACGCCGTGGAGGAAGAGTTAAGGAGAGGATACGTCACGGTGTCCGGTGGACATCGCATCGGTTTGGCCGGGAGAACTTTGCTGGATAAAGGCCAAGTGTCTCATTTAAGGGACATAGCGGGATTTAACGTACGAATCGCCCGCGCCCGCATCGGAGTGGCATCCGAGGTTCTCCCGGAATTGCTAGATTTCAACTCAAGAACGATAGGGCACACGTTGATCGTCTCCGCTCCGCAACAAGGTAAGACAACTCTCATAAGGGAATTGGCCCGTTGCATCAGCTCCGGCGAGTGGCATCATCCGAACGCAAGGGAATGGGGAAGCCGGAAAGTCGGCATCGTGGACGAGCGCTCGGAAATCGCGGCTTGCGAAAGAGGGGTTCCGACGTTCGACTTGGGTCCCCGCTGCGACGTGCTCGACGCCTGCCCGAAAGCGGAAGGAATCATGATGATGGTGAGATCCCTGTCCCCGGAAGTCATCGTAGTGGACGAAATCGGCCGGCCTGAAGACGCGCTCGCGATCAACGAAGCCATACACGCCGGCGTTCGGGTTCTGGCAACCGCGCACGCGACGGACCTGAAGGACGTATTCGCAAGACCCGTATTGGCTAAGCTTGCCGCGGACGGCGTTTTCGCGTCCTTCGTCCTGCTGTCCAGGGACGGCAGGAAGGTCGAGCATCGCGTCGTTACGGCAGAGGAAGCGATACGGGAAACTTCGCGCCGTTACAGCCGAACGATCGGATCGACCCCGAGAGACGCGCCGAGGGATGCTTCATGGGATACGCCAAGGGATGCTATTGTCCAGGGTTCCCTCGCGCCGGCAGCGCCTTCGCCCGCTCAAGTGAACGTGAAAGCCAGGCCGATGCCGGTCATCCGATCCCCGAACGCGATCATGCCCAGGGGGGACGAAGATGCTTAAATTCGCGGGAATATTGCTTATATTATTCGCGGGCACGATGATCGGCTTCCTGCAGGCGGCAAGGTTCGCGGCCCGCCCGAGGCAAATCCGCGAGATGCTTCATGCGCTTCAACGGCTGGAGACGGAGATCAGCTACGGGCAGACGCATCTGCCCGAAGCTTTAAGCCGAATATCCGGAATGGTGACGCAGCCCTTATCCAATCTGTTCGCCAGCATCGCCAGCTCGCTCTCGAGGGATTCGGCCGGTTACGGAGAAACCGTCCGAGAGTGCTGGGAGGCGGCGGTTATCTCCCACTGGCCGGGGACGGCGATGAAGAAGCCGGAAAGGGAAGCCGTTCTTAGGTTGGGATCGACCCTCGGGGGAAGCGGAAGAGAAGACCAGCTGAAGCATATTCGACTTACCTCCATTCAATTGCAGGCGGAGGAAGCATCGGCGAGGGACGACCAACACCGTTACGAGAAGCTGAGCAGAAGTCTGGGAATGCTCGGAGCCGCGTTAGTCGTCATTTTGATGGTATAGCGCGGATTCCGGGGGATTAGTTAAACAGTCAGGAAGTATAAATACCAGCATTTTTATACTCACCTGACAGCTCGATACAAACGTGTAACACCGTCCCGAGGACGGCGTAGCCGTTTTACTTGGGGGGCCATTACGATGAACATCGACATCAGCACCATATTCCAAATCGCCGGTATCGGCATCATCGTGGCGATGATTCATACGGTGTTGAAGCAGATGGGCAAGGAAGATATGGCGCATTGGGTGACTTTGATCGGATTCGTGGTCGTGCTCTTCATGGTGGTTCGCATGCTCAACGATTTATTCCAGGAAATCAAAACGATTTTCCTGTTCCAGTAGGTGAAGCGGGTGGATATTCTCCAGATTGTCGGGATCGGGTTTCTGGCGACCGTGCTCATTCTTGTCATCCGGGAACAAAAACCGATGTTCGCCTATTTGTTGGCCGCCTTCGTCGGCGTTGCGATTTTTCTGGCCTTCGTCGGGAAGATCGATGACGTGATTTCCGTATTGGAAGAACTCGCGGATCGTTCGGGTATTCCGGCGGTGTATCTGAAAACGATGCTGAAAATTATCGGCATTGCTTATATCGCCGAATTCGGGGCGCAGATCGTAAGGGACGCTGGGCTGGAAAGCATTGCATCGAAAATCGAATTCGCCGGTAAGATGCTCATTCTCGTTATGGCCGTGCCCATCATCAGCGTCATCGTCGAAACGGTGCTGAATTTGCTGCCGGCTTGACGGGGCGCGGACGGGAGGGAGAACATGCCGCGACGGTCGGGAATGGTAAGACGGGTTGCGATCCTGCTGTTCATGCTACTGTTCATGTTACTGTTGGGAGATTCTCTCGCCTTTGCAGAGCAAACGGGAGGTTCGGGCTCCGTTCCCGCGGACCAAGGCGCCGAGTCGCAAGAACAGCTTCCCGGCGACTTGGCTAAACGGCAGAGCGAGGAAGTTGAGCTCGGGCAAATTCAGAAATACTGGAACGACCTGAAAGGCGAGTACGGAGGTTATTTTCCCGAAGGAAAACTTCCGGAATTGCGACAGCTGATGTTTCCCGACGGTAAGCAATGGAGCGCGGGGCAGGCGTTTGCCGGACTTGCCCGGTTTTTCTTGCACGAGGTGCTGTACAGCGGCAAGCTGCTGGTGACGATCGTGCTGCTGACGGTATTCACCATGCTGCTGGAGACGATGCAAAGCGCCTTCGAACGCAATGCGGTCAGCAAAGTCGCTTACGGAATCGCCTATATGGTACTCATTATCTTGGCGGTGAACAGCTTCCGAACGGCGACGTCTTATGCCGGGGACGCTATAGAGAACATGGTGCAGTTCATGCTGGCGATGGTGCCGTTGCTGCTGGCCCTCTTGGCGGGATCGGGAGGAGTTACTTCCGTAGCGGTATTGCATCCACTGATCGTGTTCATGATCCATACGGTAGGAACTTTCATCCACGTCGTCGTCTTTCCGTTGTTGTTTTTCTCGGCGGTTCTCCATCTGGTCAGCTCGATATCCGATCGTTACAAAGTGACGCAATTGGCCAACCTGCTGCGGAATATAGGCGTCGGAGTCCTGGGCATCCTGCTGACCGTGTTTCTAGGGGTGCTTTCGGTTCAAGGAGCGACAGGCGCGGTAACGGACGGAGTCGCGCTGAGGACGGCTAAGTTCGTCACCGGAAATTTCGTTCCCGTCGTCGGGAAAATGTTCTCGGACGCGACGGATACGGTCATGTCGGCCAGTTTGCTCGTGAAGAACGCGGTAGGGATCGCCGGAGTCGTCGTATTGCTGTTTCTCTGCGCTTTCCCCGCGATCAAGATATTGACGCTTGCTTTGATCTATAACTTGGCCGGAGCGATCATGCAACCTTTGGGGGACACGCCGATCGTCCAATGCTTGCAAACGATCGGAAAGACGCTCATATACGTATTCGCGGCGTTGGCCTCCGTCGGATTAATGTTTTTCCTGGCGGTGACGATCATTCTGACCGCGGGCAACGCCGCGCTCATGATCCGCTAATAAGGGAGGTGAGCGCGCGATGGGATTGATGGAGGGGCTGTCCCATTGGCTTCGCCAGATTATCGCCGTGGTGTTGCTGGCGGTGCTCATCGATTTACTTCTGCCGAATAGAACGATGCAAAGGTACGTGCGGCTCGTGGCGGGACTATTCATCCTGATGACATTGGCCACGCCGGTCATGAATTGGATGAAGGGCGACTTCACGGCCAAGCTCGCCGAAGGCCTCGATGCCGTGGAGCGTTCGCCGGGCGATGCCGATGCCCAGTTGGCGATGATCGAAGAGCAGGGTGCCAAGCTTCGCGAGAAGCACGGAGCAGAAGCCGCTGAACTCGTAGCCGTTAAGCTGGAGACTGCTATACGAAGCGAAGTGCAACAAAGCGAGCAACGCGGCGTGCGCGACGTAGATGTCGCGTTGGGTCAAGGGGAAGACGGCAGCGTGACGGTGACGAAAGTCGTCGTAACGCTGGAGTCCGAGCGGGATGAACGGAGCGGCTCGAACTCGACTCCGGTAAGCGAAGTGGAGTCGGTCGCGGACATCGATATCCGGATAGAGTTAGATGGTTGGCCGTCCGAATCGGCCGCGACCCCTTCTCCCGAACAGGATCTCGCGCAAGATTCCGGTCAGCCGGCGATGGCGCAGGAAGAAGATGCAGATCGCGATACCCGGCTGCGAGTATCCGCGTTAGTGGCAAGCCGGTTCGGACTGCAGGCCGATATCGTGGAAGTCAAAGTGCCGGCTATGATTTCCGAGAAATAAACTTGACTCCGGGGGGAGGGGGCAGCAATGGCTAAGTGGTTACAGCGGTTGGAATCGTTTATCGGCGGGGGAACGGGAGGTCCGCGCAGAGTCAAGGCGTTCCGATGGCTCGTATTGATCGGGTTGGCCGGAGCGGCATTGCTCCTGGCGGCTTCCATGTTGAACGTCAAGCCGGTAGATCCTAACCAAGATCCCAATTTGTCGCCGCCTCGCGATGAAGACACTCCCCAGCAGACGACTTTTATGGGCAACGAAGAACGCAAGACAACTCCTTTCGCCGATGTCGAAGCCGAATTCGAAAACAGGCTGAAGGAGCAATTGGAGAGAATCGTCGGAGTCGGAACGGTGAACGTCATGGTGATGGTCGATTCGACCGAAGAGACGATCGTGCAGCTTAACGAGAAGCAGATGCAGACGTTGACCGAGGAAACGGATCGCAACGGAGCCAAGAGACATATCACGGATATCTCGAAGGACGGCCAGGTCGTCTTGTACGAAGTGGAGTCGGGCCTTCAATCGCCCATTGTCGTGAAGAAGCTGAAACCGCGAGTACGAGGGGTTTCGGTCGTCGCCTGCGGAGTGGAGAACGCGACGGTGCAAAGGCTGATCGCCGAAACGGTGTCCCGCGGCCTCGACGTTCCGATGCATCGAATCTCTGTCGTGCCCGGCAAGTCTTGTACCTAAACTCAATTAAAAACCCTGTAGGAGGAATGGAAAAATGAATAACAAACGCCAAACCATATGGTTGGTATCCATGCTTAGCTTGATGGTGATCCTTTCGGCCTATTATCTATTTACGGAAGATGCTCCGGTAACGGACAATGCAAGCGGAATCGAACAGACGGAGCAATATCCGGATGCGAGCAAGGATTCCGCTTTGAACTCGGACGGCATTAGCGTGTCTCAAGTGGATAGCACGACGAACGAAGTAACCGGCATCGAGCCGGACGGAACCGCGGACGGAGAGGTAACCGAGGAAGCCGCCGGCACGGAAGGGGATCCGAACGCGGTTTCCCCCGAAGACGAAGAGGTCATCAATAGAATCGCCAACTTGAAGGGCAACGATTTGCTCGAAACGAAACTGATGGAGCAGCAGGAAAACATCAGCAAGAAGGCGGAGGAGCTAAGAGCGAAGATAGCCGATCCTAAGTTAAGCCAGGACGATGCGATTTACGCGGCCGAGGAATTGGGGCGTTTGGAAGATACGGACTCCCGGATTACGAGCTTGCAGGAAAAACTGCTCCAGGAATTCGATAACGCGGTCGTTTCCGAAGAAGACGCGAATTTCAAGGTTATCGTCCTAAGCGATAAGCTAGAGAAGAAACAAGCGGTCGGCATCATGGACATGGCCACGAAGGAACTCAACGTTACGCCGGATCGCGTAACCGTGCAATACGTACATTAAGCAAGGAGCATAACAAGTCAAACGCATGCTTGCGAGAGGACTTGCCGGAAGCAGATTCTTATTCTGCTTCCGGCGGGCCCTCTTTTATCGTTGCCGACAGGTCTAGGATTTGTCGTGGAAGAGAGCATAACTCTTTCCATTTCGGTCGATTATGGTATAATAGTTCCGTTGTGGGATCGAACATGCTTTCTTTAGACGGGGAATCCCGAATCAAGGAGTGACCGAGATGTTTAAGTTGAGCGAAATTAAAGAATTGATCAAACTGGTAGACCAAACAACGGTACATGAATTGGAAATTGAGAACGAAGGTATGCGACTATCCATTCGCAAACCGGGCCGCACCGAAGTCGTCAACGTGCAAACCCCCCACCTTTCTCATACATATTTACCGCAAGCACAACCGGCAGCACTAGCGGTCGCGACGGCATCCGCGCAGGAAGTTAAACCCGCCGTGGCGGACAATTCCCATTTGCACCGCATCGTTTCGCCGATGGTGGGAACGTTTTACCGTTCTCCGTCCCCGGATGCTTCTTCTTTCGTGAATATCGGAGACAAGGTTTCCGACAAAACGGTCGTATGCATCCTTGAAGCGATGAAGCTGATGAATCCTTTGGAAGCGGAAGTGAAAGGCGAGATCGTAGAAATTCTCGTGGAGAACGGACAGCTCGTCGAATTCGGCCAACCTCTATTCCTAGTGAAGCCGGAATAATCCCGAGGAGGATTTAACCTTGAAATTCAATAAAATTTTGATTGCCAATCGCGGCGAAATCGCGGTAAGAATCATTCGCGCATGCCGGGAGCTCGGAATTACCGCGGTCGCGGTGTATTCGGAGGCCGACAGGGAATCGTTGCACGTCCGTTTGGCCGACGAAGCGTATTGCATCGGTCCGACGGCGTCTAAAGACAGCTACTTAAATTTAACGAACATAATGAGCGTTGCAACTCTAACGGATTGCGATGCCATCCATCCGGGCTACGGATTCCTTTCCGAAAACGCCGATTTCGCGGACATCTGCGAAACTTGCAATATTTCTTTTATCGGTCCCTCCTCCGTGGCGATCAGCCGCATGGGCGACAAATCGGTTGCCAAGCAAACGATGAAGGACGCGGACGTACCGGTTATTCCGGGCTCCGACGGACTGCTCGAGGATCTCGACGATGCCATTCGCGTCGCGCGCGATATCGGCTACCCCGTTATCATTAAAGCAACGGCGGGCGGCGGCGGGCGCGGGATAAGAATCGCGGAGAACGAGGAAATGCTGATCCGCGAGATCACGACGGCCCAACAGGAAGCTGAAAAGGCTTTCGGGAATTCCGGCGTTTACTTGGAGAAGTATTTAACGGGCATGAAGCACGTGGAAATTCAGATTATCGCCGACAAACACGGTAACGTGGCGCATCTGGGCGAACGAGATTGCTCGGTTCAGCGCCGTCGCCAGAAGCTCGTGGAAGAAGCGCCTTGTTCTATCATGACGCCGGAACTTAGAAACCGAATGGGCATGGCATCCGTAAGGGCCGCTCGCGCCGTGAATTATTCCGGAGCCGGAACGATCGAGTATTTACTCGGACCGGACGGCCAATTCTATTTCATGGAAATGAATACCCGAATCCAAGTAGAGCATCCCGTGACGGAGATGATTACCGGGATCGACTTGATCAAGGAAATGATCGCCATTGCCGAAGGAGCGCCGCTTTCCTTCAAGCAAGAGGATATCAAGTTCGACGGTTGGGCTATCGAATGCAGAATCAACGCGGAAGATTCCGAACGTAATTTCATGCCGTCGGCAGGGAAAATCGGATTCTACTTGCCTCCGGGCGGACCGGGCGTCCGCGTGGATAGCGCTGCATATCCGCAGTACGTGATCTCTCCGCATTACGACTCCATGATCGCCAAGCTGATCGTATGGGCTCCGACGCGGGAGGAAGCGATCGCGAGAACGCGCAGGGCATTGAGCGAATTTATGATCGAGGGAGTCAAGACGACGATTCCGTTCCACTTGAAGCTCATGAACCACCCGATTTTTGCAAAAGGCACGTTCGATATTAAGTTTTTGGAAGATCACGATATTAACGGGGACAGCGAACCGGTCGCGGATAACGGATTCTCGTTATAATTTAAGGCCAAGCGTTTGTCATAATAATCCGAGAATGCTATATTTATAATTAGTGAAGGCGAAAGCTCGGACTTACTCAGATTTGGTCCGGGTAAGTGGAGGTGGAACTACGCATGGAAACGATAGCCCCGGAATACGAACGGACGGACATGGGCACCATCGAGATCGCCCCGGAAGTCATTGAAGTGATTGCCGGATTAGCGACGGTGGAGGTCGAAGGCGTCGCCGGCATGAGCGGCGGACTTTCTTCCGGAATAGCCGAATTGTTAGGACGCAAGAATTTGTCCAAAGGCGTGAAGGTGGAAGTCGGACAGCGCGAAGCAGCCATAGACGTATCGATTATTGTTCAATACGGACGCCGCATCCCGGAAATTTCAACGGAAATTCAACGTAACGTCAAACGCTCGATCGAGACGATGACCGGACTAAACGTGGTGGAAGTCAACGTACATATACACGACGTTCACTTCAAAGCTGGCGATAAGCCCGATGAAGACGAAACGCATGTACGTGTCCGATAATGACGTGACGGCGTCTTGATTGACGCGGGAACGACGGAACCTCCGGTCTGCGAATGACGGCCCTCTGACGAGAACTTCCTTCAGGGAACTCTCGCAGAGGCCTTTTCGCGAATCGGGGGACATTTTCCTATTAGAACGGCTTAAGAAATCGGCAGGATCCGAAGATCACTTCTAACGACAACAAGCAGGACGATTGGGAGGGCTCAACCGTTGATTAAAGTGTTGGACAGGTTGCTTCTGTTTTTGTACAGCGTAGCGATTGGCGCAGCATCTATCATAGCGATAGTTGCCGCAAGCGGCGGATTTTCGGTGGATTGGCTGAATGAGGTCGTAGCTGATTTTACCGGCGACGTGCGCGTCGTTCAAAGCTCAGTCATAGGCGTTGCCGTTATCTTGCTTTTAATTAGCGTCAGATTCTTCATAGTCTCCGTTCGTCGCGACGGCAATTCCGCTCCTTCTATCAATCAAAGAACGGAGCATGGCGATATTCGCATTTCCGTCGAAACCGTCGAGAATCTTGCTCTTAAGGCGGCATCCCGTACTCGCGGAGTGAAAGATTTGCGCGCGCGCGTAAGAGTGTCGGAAGCGGGGCTAGGAATTCTGATTCGAGCTTTCGTGGACGGCGAAGGATCGATTCCGACAATGTCTGAAGAAATGCAACGCACGGTCTCGCAGCAAATCGAAGAGGCGACGGGCATTCCGGTTGCGGAAGTTTCCGTATTCATCGCAAACGTCACGCAAGCGCCTACTTCCTTTAAGAGCCGCGTAGAATAGGGGGAGAACCGCCTATGTGGAGAGTCTGGTGGGAATCCTTCGGAGGAAGAATCGCGGGGGTAGCGGCGGGTCTCTTATTCGGTATTATTTATTTGATCAGCGGATTTTGGGATATGCTTTTCTGCGCTTTGCTAATCGGCATAGGTTATTGGATCGGAAAACAAAAGGACGAACGTCGTGGACCGCTTTTTCCGTGGGATAGATTATCGGATTGGGTGTCCGACCGTTGGCCCTGGTCGAGATAATCCCTGTGAATGTTCTTGCCCATGCAGAGACGGTGGAGCGTTGGCTCCGCGGTTTTGACGATGGAATAGATGATTCATGGGTTTTTTGTTTTTTATTGAACTACCGCATATAGAGTTATAATAAAGGGTAATAGCTTGAACGACTAGGAGCATTCGGGAGGACACATGAAACGCAGACTTGCTAGGGAAATCGTGGTACAAAGCTTGTACCAGATAGAGATGAACGGCGTGACGGGCGATGAAGCCGTCGATATCGTAATGGAAGAAGCGCGGCAAGAGAACGAGATCGGCACGGATGTTGCCGAGCTAGCCAACATTGATGCATTCACGCGCGAATTGGTGCAAGGGGTGCAGGATAAGCGAGAGTCGATCGATCAAAGCCTCGTCGTCTATTTGACCGGCTGGCAAGTGGAACGGTTATCGAGGGTCGATCGTCAGATTTTGCGCTTAGCCGCTTATGAACTCACGTATCGTCAAGAAGTTCCGCCGAAGGTAGTCATCAACGAAGCGATCGAGTTGGCCAAGCATTTCGGCTTGGAAGAGAACGGTAAATTCGTCAACGGCGTTCTTGGACGAATGCTGAGGGAAAGAGAAGAAAGCCAAACGCCGGAGGGGGACAAACCGTGAGCGCGCAAATCATATACGGCAAACAAATATCGGATTCGATCCGCGAGGAGTTACGGACGGAAGTCGATCAGCTGAAAGCACGGGGAATCACTCCGGGCCTTGTCGTCATTCTCGTAGGAGAAGACCCTGCTTCGGAAGTTTACGTGAGGAATAAAGCGAAAGCCTGCGAGCAGTTGGGCTATTACTCGGAGGTCATTCGGGTACCCGCGGATACAACGCAGGACGAGCTCCTCGGTCTTATTCATCGATACAACGAACAGAATAACGTTCACGGAATTCTGGTCCAGCTTCCGCTGCCCAAGCATATCGAAGAGAAAGCGATCATCGATGCCATATCCGTCGAGAAGGACGTAGACGGCTTCCATCCGGAGAGCGTCGGCAATCTGATGATCGGCGACGATGCGTTGTTGCCTTGCACGCCATCAGGCGTAATCGAATTGCTAAAGCGGACCGGAAATCATCCGGCCGGCAAACATGCCGTTGTTATCGGCAGAAGCAACATCGTAGGCAAACCCGTCGCGATGCTGCTATTGCGCGAGAACGCGACCGTTACGATCTGTCACTCCCGCACGCCGAATATCTCCGAGCTTGCCCGTCAAGCCGATATTCTCGTCGTTGGCGTCGGCGTTCCGAAGCTCGTGAAGAAAGAATGGGTTAAGCCGGGTGCCGTCGTGATCGACGTCGGCGTCAATCGTTTGCCTGATGGCAAGCTGTGCGGCGACGTGGATTTCGACGACGTGATCGATGTCGCCGGTTGGATTACTCCTGTACCGGGCGGCGTAGGACCGATGACGATCACGATGCTGATGGCCAATACATTGAAATCCGCTCAACGCGCGCAAGCGTAGGAAGGAGCCAATCGATGGAACCGGCCCGCGCGCTAAGCATTCGAGACGTTAATCGTCTGATCAAGATGAAGCTGGAAGGCGACTCCGGACTCCAGGACATCTGGCTCAGAGGCGAAATTTCTAATTTCACGTTTCATTCCAGCGGCCATATGTACTTCACTTTGAAGGACGAAGGCTCAAGGCTTAAATGCATCATGTTTGCCTCCTACAACCAACGGCTTCCTTTCGCTCCGAAAGACGGGATGAAGGTGTTGGCTCGCGGAGGCATCTCTGTGTACGAAAGAGACGGTCAATATCAATTTTACGCCACGGCGATGCAACCCGACGGCATCGGAAGCCTTTACTTGGCATTCGAGCAGTTAAAGAAGAAGCTGGAGTTAGAAGGACTGTTCCTTGACAGCGCGAAAAGGGAGCTTCCCCGTTACCCGCGTACGGTAGGCGTAATAACTTCGCCAACGGGTGCCGCAGTTCGCGATATCTTGATTACGATCGAGCGTCGAAACCCGGGAGTCGACGTGCTGTTATATCCCGTATCCGTTCAAGGAACGGGAGCGGCTCCTTCGATCGTCAAGGCTATCCGGGCGATGAACGAACTTGCGGAAGCCGACGTGCTTATCGTCGGCCGAGGCGGCGGTTCTCTGGAAGAACTCTGGGCTTTCAACGAGGAAGCCGTAGCCAGGGCGATTAGGGCATCCGCGATTCCAGTCATCTCGGCGGTCGGTCACGAGACCGATTTTACGATTTCCGATTTTGCCGCGGATTTGCGCGCGGCGACTCCGACAGCGGCCGCGGAGTTAGCCGTTCGGCACTCGGGAGAGGTGAGGCAAGGGCTCGTTCATCTGGAACAGAGAATGGCGAAATCGTTGAGCGGTCTGCTCGGCAAGGCAAGGGAACGATGGCAGAATGCAGCGCGTTCTCCTTATTTCACCCAACCTAGGAGAAGTCTCCTCGTTCAAGCCGAGAGGTTGGACAGGCTTCGGGACAGGTTGCGCCACCGGGTCCAAGCCGAGCATGCCAAAGCGAAAGAACGATTATCGCGCCTGAACGGCAGGTTGTCGGCCGTTAATCCTAATCAGCAGGCGGCATTCGCCCGCAAGAGGATTTCGTCCGCGAAGCGCGGCTTGGAGCTGGCGATGAACGGAATCATCCGCCAGCGGCAAAGCCAATTCGGGTCGCTCGTAAGACACTTGGACGCTTTAAGTCCGCTGAAGGTAATGGCGCGGGGATATAGCCTCGTGTATGACGAGCGGGAAAAGTCGCTTATCCGCACGATCAATGAAGTGCAGCCGGGAGATTTAATCCACGTAAGATTAGCCGACGGTAAACTGGATTGCCAAGTATGGGGGATTGAAGGGGAGGAACAAGCAAATGGCTAAGAGCGGTTCTGCGGATAACTCCGCCAAGGAAACGGCTGCGCCGGCGATTACTTTCGAGCAGGCAATGGAAACGCTCGAAACGATCGTTGCCAAGCTGGAGAGCGGGGACGTTCCTTTGGAAACGGCAATCGAGCTTTTTCAAGAAGGCATGTCCTTGTCCAAATTGTGCGGTCAGAAGCTGGAACAGGTCGAGCGCCGCATCGAAATGCTTGTGGAAGGCGACGCCGGGTTGCAGCGCAAGCCTTTCGCCGCGTCGAAAGAAGAAGCGTAAGCTTCAGTAGACAAAGGGGTATTCACGTGACGACTTCCGTAGGACTACATAATTATTTGCAAGAACAGAGGGACAGGGTGGAGACTGCTCTGCATCATGTTTTCCCGCAAGGTTGGCCGATTCCCTCCAAGCTCCGGGAAGCGATGGATTATTCCTTGTTGGCCGGAGGCAAACGTCTGCGTCCGATTCTCGCTTTAGCCGCTGCGGAAGCCGTAACAGGTAAAGAAGAGACATCCTTGAGAGCCGAATCGTTCGCCTGCGCCGTAGAAATGATCCATACTTATTCGCTTATCCACGACGACCTCCCGGCGATGGATAACGACGATTATCGACGGGGACGGCTGACTAATCATAAGGTATTCGGAGACGCGATGGCCATCTTGGCTGGCGACGGCTTGCTTACGCATGCCTTCTACGTCATAAGTCAGGCAACGAAGAGCGGCGTCCCTGCCGCGCGCGTGTTAGCCGTCGTGGAGGAGCTTGCAACCTACGCGGGTCTTTCCGGGATGGTAGGAGGTCAAGTCGACGACATGCTCGGAGAACAAGGCATAACGGCTCTCGAGCAGCTCGAGAAAATACATCTGCACAAAACAAGCGATCTGATCGCATTCTCCCTTAGGGCGGGCGGCCATGCCGCCGAAGCGGACGATAAGCAATTGGAAGCGTTCGGCTTGTTCGGCAGAAACGTAGGTTTGGCTTTCCAAATCCAAGACGACATTCTCGATCTGACGGGAACCGAGGAGAAGCTCGGCAAGCCGGTCAGAAGCGACGAACGCCAGGAAAAGGTGACGTATCCGTATTTGCTCGGTTTGGACGCGAGCCGCAAGCGGGTGGCCTCATTGACCAAAGAAGCGAACGAAGCGCTGCTTCAAGCAGGACTCGTTATGCCGGGTAGATTGGTCGAGATCGCCGAACATTTGCTCGACAGGGATCATTAAAATTCCCTCGAAAACGATGTTGTGGTTTGGGCATTGTTTGAGGATATGGTATAATCAAGGCAATATCCATTTGGGGAAAGCGGGGAACATGAATTGCTGCTCGAGCTTATCGACAGTCCGACCGACTTGAAGAAATTGGCGTTACCCGAGCTTCCTCAGCTGGCTGAAGAGATTCGGCAGTTCTTAATTCAAAAATTGTCCGCTACCGGAGGTCATCTTGCGCCGAACTTAGGCGTGGTTGAGCTCACTTTGGCGTTGCATTATTTGTATGACAGTCCCGAGGACAAATTCATCTTCGACGTAGGACATCAAGCTTACGTTCACAAGATGCTGACGGGAAGGCAAGGGCGGTTCGACACCCTAAGGCAGAAAGACGGTTTGTGCGGATTCGTGAAACGCAACGAAAGCGAGCATGACGTATGGGAAGCCGGCCATAGTAGCACCTCTTTATCCGCAGCGATGGGCATGGCTCTTGCGCGCGATTTGAAAGGCGAATCGAACAAGGTCATTGCCATTATCGGCGACGGCGCCCTGACGGGCGGAATGGCCCTGGAAGCTTTAAACCACATCGGCCACGAGAAGCGCAAGTTGATGGTCGTGCTTAACGATAACGAAATGTCCATCGCTCCCAACGTCGGAGCTATTCATAATTATTTAGGGAAAGTAAGATCGGAGAAAATATACCGTAAAGCCAAAGACGAGCTCGATTGGCTGTTGCGCAAAGTGCCCGCGATCGGCGGCAAGCTAGCGCGCACGGCGGACCGAGTTAAAGACAGCTTGAAGTACCTCGTAGCTCCCGACGGGATGCTGTTCGAGGAATTCGGATTGAAATATTTCGGCCCGGTAGACGGGCACGATGTCAATAAATTGTTGGAGACCTTCAAGCAGGCGGATAACGTCGACGGCCCCGTACTCGTTCACGTGTTGACGGTGAAGGGGAAAGGCTATTCCCCGGCAGAGGCCGATTCGCACACATGGCATGGGATAACGGGATCGTATAAGATCGAATCCGGTCAAGTAGTTAAACCCGTTGGTCCTCCCATGTATACGGAAGTGTTCGGGAACACGTTGATCGAGCTTGCGGAACGGGATAAGCGGATCGTGGCCATCACTCCGGCGATGCCCGGAGGATCAGGCCTTCTTAAGTTCGCGAAGCAATTCCCGAACAGAATGTTCGACGTCGGGATAGCCGAACAGCATGCGGCCACGATGTCCGCGGCGCTGGCGATGGAAGGCATGAAGCCCGTATTCGCCGTTTATTCGACCTTCCTGCAGAGAGCTTACGATCAAGTCGTGCACGATATATGCAGGCAGAACCTGAACGTCATCTTCGCGATCGACCGGGCCGGCTTCGTCGGAGCGGACGGAGAAACCCATCAAGGCGTTTACGATATCGCGTTCTTAAGGCATATTCCTAACATGGTACTTATGATGCCCAAAGACGAGAACGAACTCAGGAACATGCTCGCTACCGCCATCCATTACGACGACGGACCGATAGCCGTGCGGTATCCTCGCATCGCGGGCACGGGAGTCGCTATCGATGAAACGATGACCCCGCTCGAGATCGGTTCTTGGGAAACGGTAAGGGAAGGCGATTATGCTGCCGTATTGGCGATCGGACCTATGGTTCAAGTGGCTGAAGACGCGGCCGAGCTTCTCAAGAGGGAAGGAATCAACATCCGGGTCGTCAACGCCCGTTTCGTTAAGCCGTTGGACGAGAAAATGCTGCTAGCTCTCGCCAAAGAACGGATCCCGCTGCTAGTCTTGGAAGAAGGGGCCGTCCAAGGAGGATTAGGAAGCGCGATTCTTGAGTATTACGCCCTGCATGGAAGCCAGCCCGTGTCCATTCATATTGCCGGCGTTCCGGACGTCTTCGTGGAACACGCGACGATCAAGGAACAACGGGCGGAAAGCGGTCTGACGGCCGAAGCCGTCGCCAAGCAATTGGCGTCGCTAGCCGTTCGTAAGAGACAGAAGGCGACTTAATGGAGAAGACCGCGGTTACGAAAGAACGATTGGATGTCCTTCTTCTGGAACTCGGCTACTTCGAGAGCCGCGAGAAGGCGAAAGCTGCAATCATGGCCGGCTTAATTCTCGTTGGCACCGAATGCGTGGACAAAGCGGGGACGAAGGTGCCCCGGGACGCGGCCATCACCGTTAAAGGGGCTCTTCATCCTTACGTTAGTCGAGGCGGCTTGAAGCTGGAGAAAGCGATCAAGCACTTCGGATTGGATTTAACCGATACGGTCATGCTCGATATCGGGGCTTCGACCGGAGGATTTACGGATTGCGCGTTGCAGAACGGGGCATCGAGCGTCTATGCGGTCGATGTGGGATACAACCAATTAGACTGGTCATTACGACAAGACGAACGGGTAAAGGTGCTGGAACGAACGAATTTCAGGCATATGACGCCGGAGCAGTTGGTCGGGCCTAAGCCTGGGTTTGCCACTATCGACGTATCTTTCATCTCGCTCAGACTCATTTTGCCGACGCTTGCGGATTTGTTGGAAGCAGGCGGAGGAACGATAGCACTCATCAAACCGCAGTTCGAGGCAGGAAGAGAGCAGGTCGGCAAATCGGGGGTCATTCGAGACCCGTCGGTGCATGCCAGCGTTCTTCGGGAAGTATTAACTTCGGCGAACGGATTAGGCTTCGAGCTTCAAGGCTTGACCTATTCGCCGATTACCGGCGGCGAAGGAAACATCGAATTTTTGGCCTATTGGCGGTTAATCGCACCCGGAGCTCTGTTACCCGAGCTTGCGGAGGATTTTCTTTCCTCGTTAATCAAGCAAACCGTCGAAGAGGCCGGTTCGACTTTTCGCCGCAGCCCGTAAGCACCCTCATAATGATTTTCCGGTTGGACCCGGAGCTGCCGAAGAACGGCCGGAGGAATCGAACCGGACCGTCCGGTATGCTCCGGGTTTTTTGAACGATCAGTTGATAAAGAGGAATATCAGTCACCGATCTCGAAAGAAAAGAGAGCATCTCGACATCATGTCCATACAGCCAACTTTTCCTCCGTTAAACGGAATGGCCGAGGGGGTCAGCGCTTGGATAGGTTAGGGGATTGGATCATTATGCTGGCAGCGGCCGGCATAATGGTATGGTGGGTTCTCAGACGCTTCGATAGGTGGCTTCATGAGCCTCCGGGTTCCAGGCTTAGAAAGCTGGCAGCTTCCGGAGGCGTTGAGCAGGACGATGATAACGTTCAATTGTTGCAAGATAGCGGATTCGAAGTGTTATCGGGCAAGCATAAAATCCCTTTAGGGGTGACCTTGGACGATAGCGCGGTCATGCCGACACGTCTTTATTTCGATTATTTGGCTTTCAAGGACGATAAGTATTATCTGGTGAAGCTGGAACGGTTAAGGCAGCAGATGGAATGGACGGCGAGCGGCCTGCGGGAAAAATTGCTCGTCTATGCGTTGCTGTTCCCGGATTGCGAAGGAATCGTGATCGTGCCCGCTCAAGAACGAAAGTTAAAAATCGTACGATTCAAAGTGGAGGCTGGCGAGTGATGAAAGGACAACGTCAACGTAAAATTCGTGAGTTGATCGGCTCTAGGGAAATCGAAACGCAAGAAGAGCTGGTGGACGTGCTTGGCTTGGAAGGCATGCAGGTTACTCAAGCGACCGTCTCGAGAGACATAAAGGAATTGCAATTAATTAAAGTTCCCCTCGAGGACGGCCGATATAAATATTCAATGCCTCAGGATCAACGATATAATCCCGCGCATAAGCTCAAACGAGCTTTGCTCGATCATTTCGTAAGCGCGGAGGCCGCTGAAAACCTGATCGTGCTGAAATGCTTGCCGGGCACTGCAGGCACGATTACCGCGCTGATCGACGGAATGGATTGGCCGGAAATTGTCGGTACGATCGGCGGAGACGATACGACGTTGCTGATCTGCAGAACCAAAAACAACGCCGAAGAAATGTTAGAGCGCATTAATAACATGATGAATTAAAGATAAGCGGACAGATCTAAGGGAGGCTTACCATGCTTCGGGAAATAACCATTCATAATTTGGCAGTTATTGAGAGCGTATCCGTTCCATTTCATTCTGGCTTCCATGTTCTTACCGGTGAAACCGGAGCAGGTAAATCCATCGTCATCGACGCGCTCACCTTGACCGCGGGAGGTCGAGGCTCCGCGGATATGATACGCCACGGTTGCGACCGAGCCGACATCGAGGCCGTATTCGATTTGTCACGCCAGCATCCTGTTTGGGAGACGCTTCGCCGCTTAGGCATCGAGGCCGACGCAGATGAGACGCTGCTGATCCGCAGAGAGCTGCTCGCGCAAGGGAAATCATCGGCGCGGATTAACGGCCAAAGCGTGACGCTGACGATGCTGAGAGAAGTCGGAGAGCATCTGGTCAACATCCACGGACAGCACGAGCATCAATCCTTGCTGCGAACCGATAAACATCTGGAATGGCTTGATTTGTTCGCCGCGGACGATATCCGCGAAGAGAAAGCGGCTTATCGCAAATTATTCCAGCAGTACCAAGCGGTCAGCAAGGAACGCCGAGAGCTCGAGGATCGTTCGCGCCAAGGTATGCAAATGCTCGACTTGTATCGGTTCCAACTAGAGGAAATCGCGGCGGGAAAACTGAAAGCCGGCGAGGAAGAATCCCTGACTGACGAAAGGCGCAAGCTATCCCATGCGGAGAAACTAACGGAAGCCGTTTCCGAAGCTTACGACCTTCTTTACGGGACGAAGGGTTTATCCGCGCTATCCAGAGCTTTGACCCGTTTGCAGGATATCGTTAAAGTGGATCCCGTTACCCTTCAACCTCTGGTCGAGCAATTGCAATCCGCTTATTACGGAGTCGAGGACAGCGCTTATCAATTGCGCGATTATAAAGAAGGCATCGAATTCAATCCTCAGCGACTGGCTCAGATCGAGCAACGTTTGGATCTACTGCATAGCTTGAAGCGCAAATACGGCGAGACGGTCGAAGATATTTTGAATTACCAAACTAGGATCAAGACGGAAACAGACCAACTTGACAATCGCGACGAGCTACTCAAGGAGCTGGCTACGCAAGAAGAAAGCCTGCTTGGCGAGCTTCAAACGAGCGCGGACAAGCTTACATCCATCCGCAGGACGGCATCTAGGGAACTGGCTCGTCAGATCGAGCAGGAACTAGCCCATCTCCAAATGGAACGTTCCGTTTTTGAGGTTAAGCTAGGCGTTTCGGTATTATCCGCGACTGGAGCGGACTCCGCCGAATTCGTATTATCCACGAATCCGGGCGAACCGCCCAAGCCGCTTGGCAAAATCGCTTCAGGCGGGGAAATGTCCAGAGTAATGCTGGCGCTTAAAGCTATTTTTGCCCAAATCGACGAAATTCCCGTGCTTGTATTCGATGAAGTCGATACGGGAGTCAGCGGCCGAGCGGCCCAAGCGATCGCGGAGAAGCTGTCTTTGCTGTCTCGTCATTGCCAAGTGTTCGCAATCACGCATCTGCCTCAAGTCGCCTGTATGGCCGATCACCAATACGAAATCTATAAGCAGGTTACAGCGCAGGATCGTACTCAGACGTCCGTAACGGAGCTTACGGAGGACCAGAGGGTAGAGGAATTGGCAAGAATGCTCGGCGGAGTGGAAGTGACGGAAAAAACACGCCATCATGCACAAGAAATGCTTAGTTTGGCTGAACAACGAAAAAACGCGTGACGACGCGAAAAATCAAACAAAAAGGAATCATTTTGAGAACATAAAAGAGGGCAGGCACGGTTACCTTATAGGTACGTTATCGGCGACATAAAAAAGAGCCGATTTAGTCTATAGGGGAGCGTGAAAACTTGTACCAGAAACACTCCAAGAAACGCCGCATGGGTCTCGTTGCCGTTCTTATGCTATGCGTCGCAGTTTGCTCCGCGCCGATCCAACATTTCGCGAAATTTCCTAACCAGCTGCGATTATTCCAAGGACAATCTGTTTCCCTTCATTATGCGATGCCCGTTCATGCTCAAGGAAGCTTAAATCCTCAAGTCGCGGGTATCAATGGAAGCAGCGATGCTTCCGTTCGCGTAGATCTGAGCCAGCCTTTATCCATTCAACCGAAGCACAGTGGCGTAACGAATCTCAAGCTCAAGCTGTTCGGCAAAATTCCGTTCAAGACGGTGAAGCTCCAAGTCATTCCGGATTTGCGGGTCGTTCCAGGCGGTCAAACGATCGGCGTCAAGGTCAAGTCCGCCGGCATTATGGTGGTCGGACATCATCGGGTTCAAACGAAGGAATCAAGCGTTTCTCCCGGCGAAGAAGCCAAGCTGCGTCTCGGAGATCTGATCGTGGAAATCAACGGCGAAGCCTGCAATGATATTTCCAAGATCGCTCCTTACGCAGAAACGGCCGGCCGCGATGGCGGAGCGTTGCAATTGCTGGTCCAAAGAGGCAAGGAAAGGTTCAAAACCTCGTTGAAACCGGCTTACGACGAGGAAGATAAAGCTTGGCGCTTAGGCTTGTACATCCGCGATTCTGCGGCCGGCGTCGGAACACTGACATTCTATGCTCCGGATCAAGGCGTATATGGAGCTCTGGGGCATGTAATCACAGATATGGATACCCAGTCGCCTATCGTTGTGGGAAGCGGAGAAATTCTCCAGTCGAACGTCAACTCAATATCGAAAAGCCAAAGCGGCGAACCGGGCGAGAAGAGAGCGAATTTCCTCAAAGGCGGTCGGATCCTCGGCAACGTCGAGCGGAATACTCCTTTTGGAATTTTCGGACAAATGAAACAAATGCCGGAGCACTCCTATAATCCGGAACTAATGCCGGTGGCCTTCGCGGAAGAAGTGAAGGAAGGGCCGGCGCAAATATTGACCGTCGTCGAGAAGCAGAAGGTCGAGCGCTTCGATATCGAGATCGTACACGTAACTAAGCAGACTTCGCCGGCAACCAAGGGCATGGTTATTAAAATTACCGATCCGAAGTTGCTCGAACGTACCGGGGGTATCGTTCAAGGCATGAGCGGAAGCCCGATCATACAGAACGGAAAATTAGTCGGTGCAGTCACTCATGTGTTCGTCAATGATCCCGCTTCCGGCTATGGATGTTTCATCGAATGGATGCTGCAGGATGCTGGAATTATGCTGAATCCGGAACAAGCGACTTCTAAGGCGGTTTAACGCCTTAGATTTTTGCCTAATTAGGAAAAGACGAACGATTGTCGAAATTGTGCGAAAATAATCAGCATTTGCCAACTCCTGACGCAAATCAAATATTATATTCGATTTTCATAAATAAATAAAGAAAAATTTTCTAATCGAGAAGGAATACAGAAACCCAATGTCGAAAACGGATAAACAGAGAAACGATAAGCGTTTTTCGTCATTAAATCTCGCACAGGGAAAGGGAGGACCAGACATTGCCACGGATTGAAGTGTTCCTAGCAGACGACAACCGAGAATTTACGAATTTGTTATCAGAGTACATCCAAGAGCAGGATGATATGACGGTCATCGGAGTGGCGTACAACGGAGAAGAGGTCATCCGTCAACTGGAGGAAACACGCAGGGTGCCGGATGTCATGATCCTCGATATTATTATGCCGCATTTGGACGGACTTGGCGTCCTGGAAAAATTGCGGGATTTGAATTTATCGCCAATGCCTAAGATCATTATGCTCACGGCTTTCGGACAAGAGAACATCACTCAGCGTGCGGTACAACTTGGCGCTTCATACTACATATTGAAACCGTTCGACATGGATGTTCTTGCTAACCGGATCCGTCAATTGGCGGGAAGTTCCGCGAATTCTTCGGTTACGACTTCCTCTTCGCAGAGCAGTCGTTCGAACATCGTGCAAATCGGGAAGCCGAAAAACTTGGATGCCAATATCACGAGCATTATTCATGAGATCGGCGTTCCGGCACACATTAAAGGTTATCAATATTTGCGCGAAGCCATCACGATGGTCTACAACAACATCGAGATTCTTGGCGCCATAACCAAGACCTTATATCCGGCGATCGCCGAAAAATTCAAGACGACGCCTTCCCGCGTCGAACGAGCAATCCGTCACGCGATCGAAGTCGCATGGACGCGCGGCAATATCGACAGCATCTCGCACTTGTTCGGCTACACCATCAATATCGCGAAATCGAAACCGACCAATAGCGAGTTCATCGCCATGGTGGCAGACAAATTGCGTATTGAGCACAAAGTGAGCTGAAACGGGGCGGGCTGAAGATATTTAAGCGAAATACCGTGATTAGGGCGTATTTACCCTGATCGCGGTATTTTTTTCCACTCTGTTACTTGATTCGATAGAAGATATTCGGGTTAAATCTCTATAAATAGAGAGCCCTGAATATAGGAAAGGGCAATAGGAGGCAAGGCTTTATGGAAATCATGAATACGAACTTCATTCTTGAGCATTTATATAAGGAAGTCGGTGATATGCTCAGTAGAGCTAAGACCACCTTTCCTCGCGACTCGGAGGATTTAAGGAAGCTGGAATTAGCTTACGGCGGAGTGGAAACGATCAAATACAGAGCGCCTTCGTGCGGAGCTTGGTGGCGGGAAGCCGCGGCCGGGTTGGAAGCCATTCGAACGCAATTGGTCACTTTAAGCGAAAATAAGCTGTATACACAATAATATTAAGAAAGCTTGCCTTTGCCGAATAATCGGCACATAGGCAAGCTTTTTATTCGCTGGAAGTGATTACGTTTTTTTGCCGGTTATCGTACCCGTATTCAGCAGAACGACTTTAACGTCTACGCTGAATGTCGTCTCGGCAAATCGTCGCGGCCAATCAGGCCCCCACCTTTTCCAGGTCCGATTATGCATCCGGCAAATGGAGTTGCCGACGCCGATAATATCGGCTTGTTCCTTCTGCAGCAATCGCAATGTATCCGACACGTCGTTACTGACGGTGTCGCGAATACGTTTAAGATATTCGTTTACTTCGGTTGCCGTTGACACGTCGTTGCAAACCAACTCGGTGATCGTTCCCTCGATTTGAATGCCGATTCGCAAGGATAGCTCGTCGTTTCTTGTAATAACGGGGGTAATGTGCGTCCGTAGCCGCGTAATTTCGAAGGAGTCTTTGCTTGCTTTTTTATTTTCCGCCGATCCCTTGCACGGAATCGTTAACGTTCCACGATTGAATTGGTTTTTGAGCATTAGAACGGTTGGCGTATTGGCTCTCGGTATAATCGCGAATACTCTCCCGCTGGGAGCGCCCATAACGGCCAGTCCGTTCATGATAACGGAAGGATTCGGCTTAGGTCTCAATCGGAGATAGGGAAAGGATAGCGTTGATACTTCTTCCATGGACGTAATAAGCACGTTCTTTAATGTAGTTACGACGGCTCTGCCCGAATAACTGGAGGATACTCTTCCGATTTCCAGTAGCTGCTGCCCCATTGTATTCTCTATGAACGGTTTTATTTTTAGATAATCCATAGCGGAACCTTGCGTAACCATCACGTTAATATTGCTTCTCGTTTGCGGGTTCCGCATGAAAAATTCAAGCAGTTCCGCGATATTCCTCGACTTGGCAAGTTCTTCGCTGATCAGAAGAACCCGAATATGGCTCCATTGGAGCCGTCTTCCCAATTCGCTGGCTATTAGGGAAGAGCTGCCGAGAAGAGAAGGTCCATTCGCCCCGATATCGATGAACGATTTCCCCGAAGAGGTGTTCTCGCCGGAGGCGGAAGGGCGTCCCGGCTTGTAGATATGCGCGGTTAATCGAATCGAGCCGTTCGATTCCTGATCCAGCGAGGCAGCCTGCACGAAGCCCCAATCCGTAAGCTCCACTTTATTCCAACATCCCGTCAATCCGAAGCACGCGGACACGACTACAAGCAACAGCAAAAGATTTTTCATTGAAGCCTCCCACTCAGGAACCTTTTTGCCTGATTTTCATGAGCTTGCGATTTCTTGGGGAAACGAGCAAGTGCCTCAACGGGAAGCGCACGAAAATATCCCTGAAGTTTCTGAATTTGATCGGAGCCAGAGACGAGAGATAGGGTTGTCCGAGCGTGTGCAAACGAGTCAGATGAAGCAGAATCAGTAGAAAGCCGATCATTAAGCCGAATCCTCCTAGAATACCTGCCGCGATCATAAGCGGAAATCTAACGATTCGCAAGGCGATCGCCATATCGTAATGAGGGATGGCGAATGAAGCGATGCCGGTCAGCGCGACGATAATCACCATAATGGGAGAAGCGATCTGGGCCGTGATCGCCGCTTGACCGATGACGAGGGCTCCTACTATGCTAACTGCGGATCCTACTGGCCGAGGAAGTCGAATACCGGCTTCTCTGAGGAGCTCGAAGGATACCTCCATCGCCAACGCTTCGAAAAAGGCCGGGAAAGGAATGCCTTCTCGCGAATCCAGTATGGTGAGCAAAAGCACGGTCGGGATAAGCTCGGGATGGTAGGTCGATAAAGCGATATACAAACTCGGAAGAACGAGGGCAATGAAGAAAGCGAATAGCCGAAGAAGGCGAATTAAACTAGCGAAAACCGTCCTTACATAATAATCCTCGCTCGTCCCGAAGAAGTCGACGAAAAGAGAAGGGCAGATCAGTATCATCGGGGAATTATCGGTTAGAACGAGTATTTTCCCGTCCAGCAAGGCGGAAGCCGCGTTATCCGTTCTTTCCGTGTAACGATATTGGGGGAACGGGGAATAGGAAGAGTCCTCGATCCAATCTTCCACGTAAGACGTGCCAAGAACCTCGTATTCCTCGATTCCTTGGATACGGCTGCGGAATTCAAGCAGCAGCTCCGGATCCGTAGCATCCTGCAAATACAAGTAAGCGATTTTTGTTTTTAGGCTCGAGCCGGCGGTAATGACTTCGACTTTTAATTTCGGGGTTTTGACGCGTTGACGTATCATCCCTAAGTTCGTGGATAAGCTTTCATTCGTTCCTTCCCGCGGTCCTTGCACAACGGGTTCGCCTATGGACTCCATGACGGCCCGCTTCTCTATGCCTCTCGTGTAATAACAGATCGAATGATTCCAGCCATCGAAAAAAAGCGCGATAAACCCTTCCAGAACGAGATCGGCCGTTTCCGTGAGCGAATTCGAGAGCTTGAAAGGCTGCGAGGTCATTCCCTGGTTATGAAAGTAATGTCCGATGAATTCGGGAGTAAGCTGCTCATTCGCGGCAAGCGATCGGCTGGCATCCAGAAGCGTGCTACTAAGGTGGTTTTTGTTCCGATCTTTAACGAGAGTACCGCAATGTACCGTAAAGACGTTATGTTCGAAGCGGTCGCCGAAGGTCCATTCGTCGAAAGCGATATCCTCGCAATGATCGAATATAGCCTTCATCGCGGTTAGATTTTGAGAGCCGTCGACGGTCAAACGCGAATCGTCCGGGCGCGAAGTACGTTGATCGGACATCGAATCACCCTTTCGCGGAGGAGGTGCGGTTTTTTTGTTTAAACAAGCTGATTACGGCGAGCAGAAAGAGGATGGCACCTCCAATGAAGATCACGGTGAACGGCCATAGCGTATAGACTTGTTTCGTGAATTCGGCGGGCGTTCTGAACATCGTTAACGAAAGCATGAGACTGACAAGCGAAATGGGGTAAACAAGCGTGTTTTCATCTTTGAGCCCGAGAAGCTTGACCATGATTTGATTGAGGATAAATAGGAAGATGCAAGCCTTCATAAAGGATCCCGTAATTAGCGCGATGACGACGATCGCCTCGATTCGTTGAATGAAATCGGCGATCTGAATGACGCTGGCCAAGCTGTACAAGGAATACTTGAGCGTTCCCGTAGCGGGACCGAACGCCATTAAATTGCAGACGACGGACAAAAGGAGGACCGAACCCGATAAACCGTAAGCTAGGTACATGGATTTTACGGAAGCCATCTTGCCGTTTCCGCGGACGAAGGGAAAAACCATGGAGAATAAAAAAATTTCACCGAACGGAAATCCGGCCGAGATGAAAGCTCCATGTAATACGGGACGAATGCCATTGGAGAAAAAAGGAAGCAGATATAGAGGGTCGTAGTTGGGTATGGCCATCAAAAGGACGAGAAGAGTGAGCGCAAGCATGATTCCGACAAGCAGGACGAACATCCTTGCCATCACCTTGACACCCGAACGTACGGTAAAAGCCGCAATCATGAAAATCAAGGAATCGAACACGAACCCGGGAGTCTCGGTCATCATGACGCTGGAAAGAAACTCTCCGATGCCCGCAACCACTCCGGGAAGACTAAAAAAGAGCATAAGGATAAGGGGCAACGACAGGAAATAAGTCAGAACGTTTCCTATGAGGCTTCTGCTATACTCGATCAGGCTTACCCCGTTATGAGCTCGATGCAAATACAAGACGCAGAATAGAACGATAATGCCGTACGAAAAAGAAATCAACATAGATAACCAGGACGTCGAGCGCGCGACCTCAGAGATCGAATTAGGAATAAAGACGATAGATGAACCCGTCGTATAAGCGATCATTAGGCAAGTCATTTGCAGAGTATCGAGCTTATCCTTGTCCTTTCGTTCCATAAGTGTAACAAGCCTCCAAGCTATTCGTTAGGCTTAAACATTCGCATTAACGCTTCCGCGGGTCCACCGTAAATAAAACTGATTAGGTCTGTTATATTAGGCAAAGCCGCTCCGGTTATGAAAATATAGCCCAAGTAAAGGGCAGAGATCATCAATACGACGTAAATAGCGGCTCCCTTGAAGGGCATTCTTTTGTATGCTGGAAAATCGATCAACGGGACCGCGGCAATAAACACGAAGAACGCTATCACTCTGTCGGTCATAACGATTAATCCATCCCTGTGAAGAGCTAGTGTAATATATGGCAAGCCCGAATAGTTTCTCATATGGGAAGGAAAATTATGCAAAAAAGAATAAGGCCGTTCCGCCAACATGATAATTGGAGGAACGGCCTTATTAGGCACGAAGAAGGATTACGCGTCGAGATGAACGATCATGGAGCTGCCGGAAGGATCCGGCGTGAGCTGAATGCCTTGTTCCATAGAAATGAATTGGCCGCCAGAAACCTGCGAGACGGAAGAAATGCCTCGGAGAAGGAGACTCCAATCGCTGGCGCTACCTTCCGACTGTATGCTTATCGCGTTGCCGTCCCTGGTTGCCGTGACGGACAATCGCGGCTTGCCCTGAATCGTCGGAATGGAGGCGGTAGCGGTAGCGCCGTCTTTCAGAGCGAACAGATGAAGAGTAACTCCGTCCGCATACTCGTAATCCGGCCGATTTTCTTCGTTTCCTACCGGAATCATGCTGTTCTCTTTTGCAAATAACGGAAGGTCGAAATAGTCGTATTTTCCCTTACGCCAAGCCCCGCCATGTACCTGCTCCCCGGTGAGAAAATGCGTCCAAGTGCCTTGCGGCAAGTAATAAGTCGCATCGCCTTCAGGGTTAAAGATCGGTGCTACGAGCAAAGAATCCCCCAGCATATATTGCCGATCTACGTAATCGCATGTGGGATCGTCTCCGAACTCAAGCACCATTGCTCGCATGAGCGGAATGCCGATAGCGGACGACTCCACCGATTTGCCGAAGAGATAAGGCATCAGGCGCATCTTAAGCTTCGTGAAGAATCGAAGGACGTCGACGGCTTCTTCGTCATATAACCAAGGAACGCGATAGGAAGTGCTTCCGTGCAGGCGGCTATGGCTGGATAGCAAACCGAATTGCACCCAACGTTTGTATAAATCGGGAGGAGAGCTCTGCTCGAATCCGCCGATATCGTGACTCCAATAGCCGAAGCCGGACAAACCTAGCGACAGCCCTCCGCGAAGGCTTTCGGCCATGGATTCGTAGGTCGCCTCGCAATCGCCGCCCCAGTGAACGGGGAATTGTTGGCCGCCGGCCGTCGCGGATCTGGCGAACAAAGCCGCTTCGCCTTTACCGCGTTTTTGTTCCAATAACTCGAATACGACCTTGTTATACAATTGAGTGTAGTAATTATGCATTTGCATCGGATCCGAACCGTCGTGGTATACGATGTCGGTAGGAATTCTTTCGCCGAAATCGGTTTTGAAGCTATCGACTCCCATATCCAAGAGCGCCGATAACTTGTCTTGAAACCATCGGCAAGCCGCCGGGTTAGTGAAATCGACGATTCCCATGCCATATTGCCACAGATCCCATTGCCAGACGCTGCCGTCTGCTTTCTTAAGCAAGTACCCGTTCTCCATGCCTTCATCGAATAACGCGGAGCGTTGAGCGATATAGGGATTGATCCATACGCATATTTTCAAGCCTTTCGCTTTGAGGCGTTGGAGCATGCCCTTGGGATCGGGGAACACTCGCTCGTCCCATTCGAAATTACACCATTCGTATTCCTTCATCCAGAAGCAATCGAAATGAAAGACGGCAAGCGGAAGATCGCGCTCGGCCATTCCCTCTACGAAGCTGGTAACGGTAGCTTCATCGTAGTTCGTCGTAAATGATGTCGTTAACCACAGTCCATACGACCATGCGGGAGGCAATGCGGGTTTGCCGGTAAGAGAAGTGTAGTTGCGCAAGACGTCCTTAAGGGAATCTCCGCCGATCAGAAAATATTCTAAGGATTCGCCTTGAACGCTGAATTGGGTTTTGGATACGATTTCGGAGCCGACCTCGAACGACACGAGCTCGGGATGGTTTACGAACACGCCATACCCGCGACTGGTGAGATAGAAAGGAATGTTTTTATAAGCCTGCTCGGAGGCCGTTCCGCCGTCTTGGTTCCAGATATCGACGACTTGTCCGTTCTTAACGAACGGAGTAAACCTTTCTCCAAGCCCGTAGACGGTTTCTCCGACGCTAAGCGATAGTTGCTCGCGGAAATGATGGTTGCCGTCGGCCGCCTTGACGTATGCGGTCGATCTAGTTCCGCTACTCGTCAGCTTCTTGCCTTTATGCGTATAAGTAATGGTCATGGGGTGTTTCTTGGTCAGAGTGACGGTCGTATGCCCGCTGGTCATGCTGACGGTTTCCTCGTTGTCCTCCACGTTGACCGGAACATTGCCCGATGGCAATAAATCGAACGAGGAAGGACCTTTGCGAACTTTGCCTTTATGGTGGTACATCTTCACTCGAATGATATCCGGAATCGGCGACGAGAATTCCAACGTCATTAGAGGTTCGTTCAGCGTGTTGCCACGATTCTCGAGATGGCGATGCGTCGCGTATACGGTAATGGAATCCTTGCCGATCTTAACGTCGTGGATCTCATATGGACTAAGCAAATCGTAACCTTGGCGAGTCATCCAGTATCCGTCGGTAAACTTCATAGGAAATCATCCCTTCTTCCATAACTTGTGTGTTCGTTCATTCAATAACATTATAGTGATATTATTTTTATATATCTTGCATTATAATGCTATTAAATATCATTATTATGATCGAATGGAGTCGGGACATGGACATCAGACTGTTACGTGAGAACCGGCGGCACGGGACTCCGCGGTTTCCGATGTCGCTTTACATTCAGGAGCGAAAAGCGCTAGATACGATATTGGACAACCACTGGCATGACGAAGCCGAGTTCTTATGGGTTATAAGCGGTCAAGCCGTATTTCAGGTCGGATTGACGACGTACGAAATTCAGGCCGGGCAAGGTGTTTTCGTACCAAGCGGCGAAGTGCATGGCGGTTATTCTCTTCAAGACTCGCCATGTACATACGTGGCAGCCGTATTTCATATGGACTGGTTTACGGAAAGCAAAGACGAAACGGCAACTCGATATTTGCAACCCCTTCAAAGAGAAGAAGCCATGCTTCCGTCTATTTACGACGAGACGACGGAATGGGGCCAGGCGGTTATCGGTCATCTTACGAAAGTGCAACGGCTTTTCGATTCGAACGATCCGGCCAGGGAAATGAGAATCAAGGCGGAGCTGTATTTAATATTCGCGGATTTGATTACCTATGAACAATGGAAAAGGAAGGACCAAGCCAAGGCAGTCGATAACGATACGATCGATCGGTTGAAAAGCGTCGTCGCTTACGTCGAAGATCATTGCGGACAGCCCATAACCGTATCCCTATTAGCCTCGCATGCCGGGATGAGCTCCGGTCATTTTAGCCGCGTGTTTAAAACGTTTATGAGAAAAACGCCTATGGAATACGTTAATCAGTATCGAATTCAACGGGCAGCCAACTTGCTGCAATCTTCGAGCATAACGGTAGCGGAAGCGGCTCTTGAAGTCGGTATCGATAATTTCAGCTATTTCAGCAAAAGATTCAAAGAGAGTTATGCATGCACGCCAATGCAATTTCGCAAAAAATTTAGGTCTCTTTAAGGTATAATAAAAAAATTCTGATATAGTGAATAAGGTCGGTTGTATAAATGAAGGGGGAACTAAGCAAATGAGCGAGCGTAACGAGAATGAACTGAATGATAAGAATGGGGTTACGAACCAAGAAATCGAGAACGAGTTGGAAAAGGAAGTTGTCGTCGATCATGAGCAAGAGGGGATCGAACTAGAGAAAAACGAGGGAACTATCGTTGAAGACGTGCCTGGACAAGCCGTGACTTCGGTTACGCCGACGGCACCTGCGGCTCCGGAGAAGAAAGCTTCGGCCAATTTCGTGCCATGGGTGATTACGGTCATTGCCGTAGCGGCTTTGGTTTTCGTACTGGTGAGAAACCCGTCCGGCGGAAACATGAACGAAGTCGTAGGAAAGATGGACGGAATCACGATCAAGAAATCCGATTTGTACGATTCGGTCGTCAAGCAAATGGGCGACGAGCAATTAACTGCTTTGGTTGACAGCACGGCCGAGCAACAATTGATCGATACCGAATCCGAGAAGGCGGGAGTTGTCGTCACGGATGCGGACGTTCAGCTTGAGATCAAGGCCCTCATGAAGCAATACGGAATGGCTACGGACGCTGATCTCGAAGCCGCTCTGCAACAATCCGGCATGACTTTGGCGGACTTCAAGGAAAAGCAAGTGAAGCCGCAGCTTAAATACAAGAAGTTGTTCGAGAAGCAACATCCGGCATCGGAGGATGACTTGAAAGCTTACTTCGAGAAAAACAAAGAAACGACGTTCGCGACGACTCCGAAAGAAGTCAGAGCATCCCACATTCTGCTTCCGACTAAAGAAGAAGCGGAAGCCGTCTTGGCCGAATTAAAGGCCGGCAAGGATTTCGCGACGCTTGCCAAGGAGAAATCCCAGGATCCAGGATCTAAGGACAAGGGCGGGGATCTCGATTTCTTTAAGCCGGGCATGATGAACGAAGGCTTCGAAACGGCAGCGTTCGCATTAGCTAAAGGCGAAATGAGCGGCGTAGTAGAAGCGGAAAGCGGCTTCCATATCATCAAGGTTACGGATATCAAGCCAGCTGTCGTTCCTGCCTATGACGAAGTGAAAGATTTAGTCTCGAGCACGTACTTCAGCGAGAAGTTCGCTACGGAAGGTCAAGCTTGGATCGAAAAAATGAAAACCGACAGAAATTACGAAAACCTGTTGGTCAAGGAACCGGAACCGGCTGCGTCGGCAACGCCGCCAGCATCTCCGGAAGCGTCTCCTGCAGCGCAGTAATCGTTTGTTAGAGTTATCAGTTATCGCTTCCGCTTGTCCCAAGTCCGTCTTTGTCGGCGGGTTGGACAAGCGGTTTTTCTTTTGCCTTCGGCGAAAATTTCCGTAATTCTAAAGTAAACCTTAAAGCTTTCTTAAGAAGTGTAAAACCTTGTAAGCTCTACGGACAAGAGAGGGAATGTTGCGGTATAGTGGGTAAGATAAACCGTAAAGCTCAATGATTTTTTCCTTGCAAAGGAGCATAAATAAGAATGTCCAAATCCATTCTCATCGTTGACGATGACCGTGAAATCGCCAATCTGATCGATATTTATTTGCGGAACGAAGGCTTCGAGACCTCTCAAGCGCATGACGGGGAAGAAGCGATGGACAAGATCGCGGGACAGGCGTACCACCTCGTCGTGCTCGACGTCATGATGCCGAAGATGGACGGACTGGAAGTGTGTCGGCGCATTCGCGAAACGGCCGCGATTCCTATTCTCATGGTCAGCGCCAAAGCGGAAGACATGGACAAAATCCTCGGTCTTATGACTGGCGCAGACGATTACGTCGTCAAGCCGTTCAACCCTTTGGAGCTGGTAGTGCGAGTTAAGACGCTCTTAAGGCGCGCTTATCAATACGGACAGCAAGCAACAGCTACGCCGGAGGAGGAAGGCTTGCTCAAGATCAACGAGCTGACGATCAATAAAGCGACTCATTCCGCTGAAGTGAACGGTCGTCAGGTTCATCTGACTTCGACGGAATTCGGCATCCTTCATTTGCTTGCGAGCAACCCCGGCAGAGTATTCAGCGCGGAGGATATTTTCCAGCAAGTGTGGAAGGAGAAGTATTTTGAGTCGAACAATACGGTCATGGTTCATATCAGCAAGCTAAGGGACAAGTTGGAGCAAGAGATGGGCCGCAAGCTGATCACGACGGTGTGGGGGGTTGGCTATAAAATTGAAGCCTAATCTTGCGTTGCGGATGGCTTGGAAATTGGTATGGCAGATAATATTGAGCGCTATTTTAGCTGTATTCACATGCTATTTGCTGATTATCGTTCTGGAGCGGATGACTCGGAATAATAACATTCAACGCAGATTCATAAGGGAATTATACTATATGTTCGGTGAAATGCCCTTGATGTTGTTCGCTTGTTTCCTTCTCTTCATCACGTACATGATCGTATTCAACTGGAGACGGTTTAGCTATTACGACAAGCTTAGCCGTTCCGTTGAGCATGTCGCGGAAGGCAATTTCGACGATCTCATCCCCGTCAAACAAAACAACGAAGTCAGTCTGCTTGCGGAAAATATTAATTCCTTGGTTCTGGAGCTTAAGCGATCGTTGGACGAGGAAAGAAAGGCGGAGCAGACGAAGAACGAGCTAATCACGAACGTATCCCATGACCTGAGAACGCCGCTAACGTCCATCATCGGCTATTTGGGGCTAATCGAACAAGATCGTTACCGCGACGAGGTAGAATTGCGTCATTATGTACAGATTGCGTATGCTAAAGCCGAGCGGCTTAACGTACTCATTCATGACTTGTTCGAATATACGCGAATGCGTCATGACGTCATTCCGTTTAACAAGCAAGCCTTTAATCTCGTCGAGATGATGAAACAACTGCTAGTCCACCATCGTCTATTATTGGAGAGCGCCAACATGAAAGGCAACTTGATCTCGCATTCGAACGAATTGACGTTATCGGGAGATCCGGATAAGCTCGTGCGCGTTTTCGAAAATTTACTCACCAATGCGATTTCTTACGGTTATGCGGGGGGCAAGGTCGAAATTTATTTGAATCAACATAACGAGTCGGCCGTCATCGATATCGTAAATTATGGCGAGGCGATTCCCGCTACGGCGCTCCCCCACTTGTTCGACCGATTCTATCGGGTAGATAAATCCCGGACGGAAAATTCCGGAGGAACAGGACTGGGGCTTGCCATCGCCAAAGGCATCGTAGAAAGACATGGCGGTACGATCTCGGTTACCAGCGACGGAGATAGCACTAATTTTCGGGTACGGCTTCCTTTATCTTAAGGTAAACTTATGATTTGCTTTCATTTTGCTTAAAGAGTTCCCTCTACAATGAACGCTATAGAGCTCGTTCAGGAGGGAAAGGTTATGCGCTGGAAAAGGTTGATCGTATTAATCTGCTTTTTGTTGATTTTAGGCTGGGCAACGGATATTAAGGGGAAGATTGGACTTACGGAGAACAAGGGACCTAGCTTGGCGGTCGTCTCAGCAGCTCTGATGGATGCGGAAACCGGACGATGGCTATACTTGAGCAATGCTCAAGAACCCCTCCCACCTGCCAGTATGTCCAAGATGATGACCGAGGTACTCGTGTTGGATAGCATTAAGTCGGGAGAATTCGGCTGGAAAGATTCGGTCGTCGTCAGCGATTACGCCGCCAACGTCGGCGGTGCCGCGATGGAACTGACTTCTGGACAAGCGATAACGGTGGAAGAGCTGTTTAACGCGATGGCCGTGCATTCCGCTAACGATGCCGCGGTCGCGTTGTCTGAGTTCGCGAGCGGATCGGAGTCGCTATTCGTGAAGCGGATGAATACGAAGGCAGAGGAAATCGGCATGTCGCCTAACTCGCATTTCGCGAATTCCACCGGGCTGTCGAGCGCCGACCTCATATCGTATGAAGCGGCGGCCTCGAACGGCGAAACGATGTTGACGGCGAAGGATGTCGCAATATTAGCCCGATATTTAATCGAGACTCATCCGGAAATATTGAAAATAACGAAACAATCCACCGTTAGCACGTCGGCGAGCGGCAAGCTTGAAACCACGAACGAAATGTTGCCCGGACAACGATTCGGAACGCGCGGGAACGATGGTTTGAAGACCGGGTTTACCCAAAAAGCAGGTTATTGCTTCACCGGGACGACGGTAATGGATGGGCGCCGCTATATCACGGTCGTGATGGGTGCCGTTACTCCGGAATCGAGATTCGAGGAAACGAAAAAGCTGCTCGAGTACGGAGCGGGAATCTCCTCTTAATCCCTTGCACATGCAAAAGGCTCCTTCGCCGTTAAAGGGAAGGAGCCTTGATCACGCAAGCTTATGGTTATTCTACATGTCCGTCATTTGAATTCCCGTTGCCCAAGCTTGACGGACGTGGGGGACGCGAAGGCCTTGGGCGGAAACGCGAAGACAAATAATTGTGCTTGCGATCCCGGAAGAAAATCCATCCGCCGATAAATCCGATTCCGATGAGAAATAGAACCGCGCCGCCGATAAACTTGATCCAGTCGAAATCGGGATTTACGGTTTCGACTCCCATTTTCGCGAAAAAATCGTACAAAGCATCCTTCATCCGAAGGAATCCGTAAGCAGCCGAAAGTCCGGGAATGACAAGAAGTAAAATGGCTATCAGGCGCTGTGTAATCAGTTTCATAGGCTGATTTAGCCCTCCTTCCATACCTAATCATAACGATTTCTCGAAGTATTGTCCATGAATGCCATCAATCACCTTTCAGATACCCTATGATCCGACATTAACCTATGGTATTATGACACAAGAAAACGAGAGAGAGAAAGGAGATAGGGGTCAGTGGTTTTTTCCAGTCTGTTCTTTTTATACCTGTTCTTACCCATACTGCTAATTGCTTATTTCGTATTTAAGAATACGACTTATCGCAATTGGATTTTGATCTTCTTTTCCTTTGCCTTCTATGCTTGGGGAGAGCCTGTATGGATCGTTTTACTATTACTAGCATCGATAATCGGCTACTTATTTGCCCTCGGAATAGAGAAATATAGGGGGACATGGGTGGCGAAGACCATGTATATTACCGCTATTGCGGTCAATATCGGGATCTTGGGATTTTTCAAATATGCCGGGTTTCTCGTCGATAACGTAAATTCGATCTTACCTTTCGATATTCCGCATCCGGAAGTCACTTTGCCCATCGGGATATCCTTTTTTACCTTCGAAATCATTTGCTACCTAACGGACGTCTATAAAGGCACGATAAAGGCACCGAGATCTCCCAAAAAACTATTGCTTTACGTGTCTTTTTTTCCGCATTTGGTTGCGGGCCCGATTATTCGTTATTCGGACATTCAACATCAGATCGACAATCCTAAAGTAACGATGGCCGGCTTCAGCGAAGGGATCACCCGCTTTATGATCGGTCTCGGCAAGAAGGTCATTATCGCGAACCTGCTCGGAGAGAGCGTAGCGCAGTTGCTGAATCCAAGCTCGGGCTCGGCTACCGTTCTAGGGATATGGTTCGGAGTTTGTCTGTTTGCATTGCAAATCTATTTCGACTTCTCCGGATATTCGGACATGGCAATCGGTCTGGGGAAAATGTTCGGATTCAATTTGCGCGAGAACTTCAACTATCCTTATGTATCCAAGTCCGCGGGTGAATTCTGGCGGCGTTGGAACATGTCGCTTGGCGGTTTTTTCCGGGATTACGTCTATATTCCGCTCGGAGGTAACCGAAGATTCTATTTGCGTAATTTGTTCGTCGTATGGTTCCTGACGGGCTTCTGGCACGGCGCGAGCTGGAACTTCATTATTTGGGGCTTGTATTTCGGTTTGCTGATTTACTTGGAACGGTTATTCATCGGCAAGTGGCTAGAGAAGGCCGGGGCGGTCGTCTCGCATATCTACGGAACCTTCATTATGCTCATTGGCTGGGTTTGGTTCTACTTCACGGATTTGCACGAGGCGATTAAAGCGTTATTGACGATGTTCGGTTTGAATCATAGAGATTTCAGTAACTTGGAGCTGCAAATTTATTTCAAAGAAAATTTATTGCTGTTTCTTGTCGCGATCATTGCGTCCACGCCGCTTATGAAATGGACGTTCACCCGAATGGCTGAATCCAACCCTAAGCTGGGTGCGGGTTTACATGGGATCGGGGTTCCGGTGCTTAATATCGCGATACTTATTATCGCTACCATTTTGCTTATCGGTAGCACATATAATCCGTTTCTTTATTATCGGTTCTAGTGAGGAGGGTGAAGATGAAGCTGCAGGTGAAGCTAAATCTTATATTGTTCTTGGTATTTATTTTCGGGTTCGCTGCCGTGAACTTGCTGAAGCCGCACTCGAAAGAAGCGTCCAAGCTCGAGCAACGGGACATTGCGACCCAGCCGGAGTTTACGACCGATCGGTTTTTCGATGGCGAGTATACACGGGATTTCGACAATTACTTTTCGGATAATTTCGCCTATCGAACTTCGCTCGTTCAAGTCGGAGCAAGCATGAAAGAGCTTAAAGGAATTCCGGACGAGGATAGAGTTTCTATCGTCTCTGCCGGCGTCGATAACATGGACGGAAATAAGGAAAGTGCCACCTCCGAAGTTAGCAAAAGCAATTATATTATCATGAAGGATCGGGCGTATACCGCATTCAAGTTCTCCTCACAAGCATCGGATACGTATGCTGGCGCTCTTAATCGGTTCCGCGATTCCGTTGATCCTAAAGTCAATGTATATTCTCTGCTTGCGCCGACTTCGGTAGAATTCGCCGAAGACGAGAACATGAAGAAACTATCGGAGTCTCAGAAAGACGCTTTCTCATACGTGAACTCTAAGCTGTCTCCATCGATCAATAAAGTAGATGCGTATGCCGGACTTAGCGAGCACAAGGATGAATATGTTTATTTCCGCACCGATCACCATTGGACGGCGTTGGGAGCTTATTATTCTTACGCCAAGCTAATGGAGACAATGGGAGAAACGCCGGTGCCGCTAAGCAAGTATAAGAAAAGCGAGATCGAGGGCTTCTTAGGAACGGCGTACAAGCAATTGCTGGATAATCGCCTGAAGACGCATCCTGACCTGATCACGTACTATACGCCGTTTACTAAATCCGCCTATACGATGTATTCTACGAAAGGCAAAGGATCCGTGAAGAAGGTAGTCGATCCGAATTATGCTAAAATCAGCAGCACTTTTTATGCCGTATTCTTGGGCGGAGATTATCCGTGGGGAGAAATCGATACGGATAATAAGAACGGCAAACGGATCGTCGTAGTCAAGGATTCTTATGCCAATGCATTCGTTCCCTTCTTATTGCCTCATTTCGAGAAGGTATATTACCTCGATCCTCGCAGCTACAGCGGAAATATACTCGATTTCGTTAAAGAGCAGAAGATTACCGATGTTCTATTCCTGAATAACTCGACGGTAGCCCGTAATAGCGGCATTGCCGATTATCTAAACAAACTAATGGATGTTAGCAAATAATAAAGAAGCGGCGACCCGGTGGTCGCCGCTTCTTTTTCCCCTTTTGACGGTATCCCAATCGCTCAGAACGCGATAATGAGAATTCGCTTTTAACCCTTTTGAAGGTATCCCATCTATTCAGGTTGTAAATGGAAGGCCTCATCTCCCTTTTTGAAGGTATCCCATTCGTTCAGAATGCGTACATGAATTCATGTCGTCTCTTCGACGGTATCCCTTTTGCTCAGAAAGTGTGACTGAAGAGTATGCAATTAATAGAGTATCTCGTCACGCTAAATAAATATCAAAACCAACTATTTCTAACCCGTTTTCAACGTTTTTAGCTGATGCTGTCTTGGTGGTCTATTAGAACGATTAGATATTTCGCCTTCATTGATTATCTCGTTGTAAGTTATCCTTTTAGTTTGTATGCAGTCGACCAGAAGAGTCGAAAACATATATTCTCTCCCGACATTATACGTGTAGCAGTATTGATCGAGGTAAGATTGTAAATGCTTTGGACCGATTCCGCGAAACACCTGTCCAATCCACTGAGTAACATAATGACCCATCCAAGCGAGTGTCGTATTCATATTTCTACCATATCGTCTTGTAAGAATAACATTCGGTGCCGCAGCCGGATCGACGCAATTTGTAATAAATGGGGCGGTATCCGGACAATCATATTTATCGCGAAGAGGTTTCTTGGATTGATGTTTTATTTTAAGGTGGGCTATTTTTCCATTATCGTTGTCGGAGGTTCCAATAAGTAGTGGTTGTTCTTGCCTGTGCCATTCGAAGAATGTCGTTAAGCGCCTGCAATAAACGGAATCCGATACTCGGACTATTCCCGTAAGCTTCTGTTCGGAGTCGATTCGACTCATGGCGCGGCGGATTTTGTGGCAAATCAACCATGCCGTCTTGTATGTGACGCTAATAGCAGTCGATAACTGTACGGCATTAATGCTTTGGGGCTGCGTATGCAGAAAAATGGCATGGAACCAAAGATGTACCGGAGTACGGCTTCCTTCCATCAATGTATCTGTGATAAGGGACGTCTGAGCTCGACAAGAACGGCATTCGTAAAGCGGAAGTCTGCGTGTAGAAATAAGGTAATAATGTGGATGATCGCAACGCGGACAGCGGAACCCATTCGGCCATTTGGCGTTGAAAATATCGATAAAACAATCTTCCTCTTTCTTATATTTCTCACGGAAACTATCGAATTTTGCGGCAGCAAGAATGAGACTCATTCCATAGTCACCTCATTAACTTGTTTCATATTTTCATTATATCAAACATATGTTCGTATTTAAAGTATGTATTTGAAAAATATTCTAATTATCCAACTTGCTGTAACTTCTGAGCCAAAGGGATACCGTGAAAGGGAGTGTATTAGGAATAGATTCTTCCTGAGCCGAGGGAATACCGTGAAAAGGGGAAAAGAAAGCAATAGAAAGTTCTGAGCCGAAGGGATACCGTGAAAAGGGTTGGAGATCTGAGGTGTTGAATGAGATGTCGAAGACCTCCTGAGCGACAGGGATATCGCCGAAAGGCGAATTGGTTTTGTCCCAAGCGTCAAAAAAAGGTACAATAGAAGCGTTAGTTTACATACGGAGGGGAAACTATGCCAATCGAAGTCGATGTCGCCATCATAGGCGGCGGGCCGGGAGGCTATACGGCAGCGGTCAAAGCCGCACAGGAAGGCCGCAGCGTCGTGATCGTCGAGCGGGACAAGCTGGGCGGGACATGCCTGCATCGCGGTTGCATTCCAAGCAAGTCTTTACTTAGAAGCGCCGAGGTATTCGCGACGATCGGGGAAGCCGAGTCCTATGGCGTTACCATACCGAAGGGGACCGTATCCGTGGATTGGAACGCGGTGCTCCAACGCAAGAATAGTATCGTGGAACAATTGCATAAAGGTCTGCAGGCTCTAATGAAGCAGCATAGAATTGAAGTCTTAAACGGAAGCGGACGCATTATCGGTCCTTCGATTTTTTCTCCTCGGAGCGGGGCGATCGCGGTGGAGTTGGAAGACGGGCAGTCGGAGACGATCGTACCTAAAAATGTCATCATAGCAACCGGATCGCGTCCGCGTAGGCTGGATGGTCTCGTTTACGATGGACTGCATATCGCCACTAGCGACGAGGCGTTAAATTGGCCGACCAGACCTTCTTCGATCTTGATCGTCGGCGGAGGCGTCATTGGAGTGGAATGGGCGTCGATGCTTAGCGATTTCGGCACTGAAGTGACAATCGTAGAGACGGCCGACCGCTTACTTCCGACGGAAGACAAGGATATCGGTTCGGAGATCGCGAAAGCTTTGAAAAAAAGAGGCGTGAAAATCTTGACGGGAGCTTCTTTGCTGGCTGAGGAGTGCAGGTTGGCTGGTTCGGGTGTTCAAGCACGGGTATCCGTGAAAGACGAGGCGTTGGAGCTAACCGCGGAGAAGATGCTCGTATCGGTTGGAAGACAGGGCAACGTTGAGAATCTCGGCCTCGAAAATACGGATATCAAAACGGACAAAGGGTTCGTAAAGGTAAGTCCGAATACGTTGCAGACCGGAGAATCCCACATCTACGCGATAGGCGATTGCATTGGAGGTATCCAGCTCGCCCATGCGGCTATGCACGAAGCATCGGTGGCCGTCGAGCATCTTCTGGGCAAGAAGCCGTCCCGCGCGGCGGATCGCGATATTCCGCGATGCATCTACTCTCGTCCGGAGGCCGCATCGATCGGTTGGACAGAGGCGGATGCGAAGGCGCAGGGACATTCGGTTAAAACAGCGAAGCTGCCGCTACGTATCTTCGGCAAAGCTCTTGTATACGGCGAGAGCGAAGGGTTTGCCAAGGTGGTGGCGGATACGGCTACGGGAGATTTGCTGGGGGTACACCTTGTAGGCGCGCACGCGACTGAACTCATCGCCGAGGCATCGTTAGCGAAGCTGCTCGATGCCGTCCCATGGGAAATCGGGCGCACGATTCATCCCCATCCAACTTTGTCGGAAGCGATGCAGGAAGTCATGCTTGCTTTGGACGGAGGAGCAGGTCACGCCTGACGTTATCGCAACAATGCTCAACCCGGGAGACGAAGTCTTCGGAACGACGGGAAATGGCCTCGATAGGCCATTTCTTCCGATCGAGAGGGTTGGGCGTTTCTTTTTGCTTTCAAGCGGAGTATAATAGGTTTTAAGCTCAAGTATTAAGACCAGGTTATAAAACTAAATTAAAGCAGGAGGACGCGCCCATGAAACAAGCAGGTTCCGTCCAGCAATCCCACCGACATACCGCGTTAGGCTTGACCGATGAACGCGCGGTCGACATGTACAAGACGATGATGCTAGCCCGCCGCTTCGACGAAAGAGGGCAATTGCTGCAACGCGCAGGTAAAGTTAATTTTCACATCTCGGGAATTACCCAGGAACCCTCTCAGGTCGCGATGGGCTTTGCCATGGATTTGAAGCATGACTGGTTCCTTCCGTATTATAGGGATTACGGATTCGTATTGTCTCTTGGCATGACGGTCAAAGATTTAATGCTCTCCGTATACGCCAAAGGGGAAGATCCCAATAGCGCGGGACGACAAATGCCGGGCCACTTCGGAAGCAAACGCCTGCGGATCGTGACGGGTTCTAGCCCGGTAACGACTCAAGTGCCTCATGCGACCGGATTCGCGTTGGCGGCCAAAATGCGCAACTTACCTTCGGTGGCTATCGTCACTTTCGGCGACGGTTCCAGTAATCAAGGGGACTTCCATGAAGGCTGCAACTTCGCCGGCGTACATCAGCTACCGGTCATATTCGTATGCGAGAACAATCAATATGCGATATCCATGTCGATAGAGAAGCAAACTCGAGGAAGAATATGCGATCGCGCGCTCGGCTACGGATTTCCGGGCATTCGCGTAGACGGCAACGATCCTCTAGAGGTTTATCGCGTCGTTAGCGAAGCACGGGAACGCGCGGTATCGGGCCAAGGTCCTACGTTAATAGAGATCATGACGTACCGGGTAACGGCCCACTCGACATCGGATAACGATATGGCTTACCGGACGAAGGAAGAGGTCGACCTCCATAGAGGCAAAGACTCCTTGCCGGTGTACAAGCAATATTTGGTCGAAGCCGGCTTGTGGTCGGAGGAACAGGAAACGAAGCTTCAGGCGGACATTCGCGCCACGATCGACGAAGGCAACGAATATGCAGAGAAAGCGGCATTCCAGCCGGTTGAAGACGCATTTCGCCATGTTTACGCGGAACAGAGCGGAGGAGATCAGTAATGCCGGTTATAGAATATATCGATGCCATCCGTCTTGCGATGAAAGAAGAGATGGAACGGGATCAAGACGTGTTCGTCATGGGCGAGGACGTTGGCCTCAAGGGCGGCGTGTTCGGCACGACGAAAGGACTGCAGGTTCAATTCGGAGAGCAGCGGGCGCTGGATGCTCCCCTCGCGGAATCCGCGATTGCGGGCGTAGCGATCGGTGCGGCCATGGCGGGAATGAGGCCGATTGCCGAGATGCAATATTCGGATTTCATGTTCCCGGCCACGAACCAGATCATCAGCGAAGCGGCTAAAATTCGTTATCGCTCCAACAACGATTGGGATTGTCCGATCGTCATTCGCGCACCGATCGGCGGCGGAGTATTCGGCGGGTTATATCACTCCCAATGCCCGGAATCGGTGTTCTTCGGAACGCCAGGCCTCAAGATCGTAGCCCCGGCTACCGCTTACGACGCCAAGGGACTGCTTAAGGCGGCCATTCGCGACCCGGACCCGGTTATCTTTTTCGAAAACAAGAAATGCTACCGTCTTATTTCGGACGAAGTGCCGGATGAGGACTACATCGTGCCTATCGGCAAAGCGAACGTGATGAGGGAAGGCAGCGACATTACGGTGATCGGCTACAGTATGCCGCTTCACTTCGCCATGCAAGCGGCGGAAGAATTGTCGCAAGAACACGGCATCGAGGCGCACATACTCGATCTTCGTACGATACAGCCGCTCGACCGGGAAGGTATTCTCGAAGCGGCAGCCAAAACAGGGAAAGTGCTTATCGTGCACGAAGATAACAAAACGGGAGGAATCGGCGGAGAAGTGGCTGCCATTATCGCGGAAGAGCTATTATTCGATCTAGACGCTCCCATTCGCCGGCTCTGCGGCCCCGATGTACCCGCCATGCCGATTAACCCGCCGGGCGAGAAGCACTTCCTGCTTAACAAAGAAAAGCTGAAAACGGCAATGCTCGAACTCGCTCGTTACTAAGTTACTAAGCCGCCGGCGATCGTCACCGGGGAGGAGAATTCAAGAATGGCTAAACAAATTATCGAGATTACGATGCCCCAGTTGGCGGAATCGCTAGTATCGGCAACGATAGATAAATGGGTGAAGCAGCCCGGGGATTACGTGGATATGTACGAGCCTCTATGCGATATTCTTACGGATAAAGTCAATGCGGAGCTGCCATCGACAGTGCGCGGCATTCTCGTGAAACATCTGATCGGCGAAGGAGAAACGGTTGAAGTGGGCACGGCGATCTGCCTGATCGAGACGGAAGCCGAGGAAGTTCAGGACCATTCAACTCCAACCGGAGGTACCGAGGTACAAGGTTCCGGCCAGCGTGAATCTGCGGCAGAGCGAACACCTGCGGTCTCATCTTCACAAGGCGCCATTGACGCTAACGCTCCTATGCGCCACCGATATTCGCCAGCTGTTCAGAAGCTGGCCGCCGAACACGCAATCGATTTGAACCTCGTTCCGGGAACGGGAGAAGGCGGAAGGATCACTCGTAAGGACGTGTTGTCCGCCGTGGAGTCGGGAATAGCGAAGCAAGGTTCTTCGTCTTCAATGGACAAGCAACAACCGCAAACCGCTTTCGTTCCGATGGATCCGAAAGTTCCCGTTCGCTCCACGGGCATGCACTTAACGCAATCGCCCCGTATTCCATCTGTTGAATCCCAAGCGCAGGAGATTCCCGGCCGCGGAGAATATTTCATCGATATTACTCCGATCAGGAATACGATCGCAAGCCGGATGCGCCAGAGCGTTACGGAGATCCCGCATGCTTGGACGATGATCGAAGTGGACGTAACGAATCTGGTTATGCTTCGCGGAAAGCTGAAGGACGATTTCCAACGACGCGAAGGCATTAACTTGACTTACATGCCGTTTCTGATCAAAGCGGTCGTCAACGCGATCAAAGACTATCCGATCATGAACTCGATCTGGGCGGTCGACAAAATCATCGTCAAGAGAGATATCAATATTTCTCTAGCCGTCGGTACGGAGGATTCCGTCATAACGCCGGTCATTCGCAACGCCGATCAGAAGAACGTTCCCGGCATCGCGCACGAGATCGACGATCTGGTGCGAAGAACGAGAAACAACAAACTTACGCTGACGGACTTGCAGGGCGGTACCTTCACGGTCAATAACACGGGTTCGTTCGGATCGATTTTGTCGCAGCCAATCATCAACTATCCGCAAGCCGCGATCCTTACGTTCGAATCGATTGTCAAGAAACCAGTCGTCATCAACGACATGATCGCCGTTCGTTCAATGGTTAACCTTTGCTTGTCCTTGGATCATCGGATTTTGGACGGAGTCATCTGCGGACGTTTCTTGCAACGCGTTAAGGAAAACCTCGAGAGCTATAATCTCGACACGAAGCTGTACTAAAATAAGAAGCCCGGCTCGTTGCGAACATGCGATGCGCCGGGCTCTCTTGATGCGCATGCTTTGATCGATCGTCGATGTTTGCAGTGCATGAATTAGATAAGATACAATGGTGTAGGAGTTGAGCGAAGGAGGCCATGAAGGATGAATATTCTCGAAACCGAGTGGTTGTCCAGAATGGACTACGGTCAGGCTTGGGATCTTCAAAAGAAGCTCGTTAAGGAAATCGACCGCGACGATCGAGCGGAGACGCTGCTGCTCTTGGAGCACTCTCCAACGTATACGATCGGCTCGGATCGTCATCCCGAGCACTTGCTATACGGCAAGGAAGAGTTGACCCGCAGGGGAATCGCGCTTTACGAAATCGATCGCGGCGGCGATATTACTTACCATGGCCCAGGCCAGCTAGTCGGCTATCCGCTGCTTTACTTGGACGCTGAAGGATTGGATCTGCACCGGTACTTAAGAAATTTGGAAGAAGCGATTATCATGCTGTTGGCTGATTTCGGAATAACGGGCAGCAGGAAGCCCGAGTATACGGGCGTCTGGGTAGGAGATGCGAAGATAGCGGCGATAGGCGTCAAATTTAATAAAGCCCGCGCTCGGAGAGGATTCATCACGAGCCACGGGTTCGCTTTGAACGTTAAGAAGAACGTCGAGCAGGAAGGCTTCCAAGGAATTATCCCTTGCGGCATCGCGGAATACGGTATCGTTTCCCTCGAGACGCTTACGGGAATGGAGCTTCAGGTCGAGGAGATAGGGATAAGAATTATCCCCTACTTCGCGAAGGTGTTCGATTATGACGCGGCTCCTACTGGAGCAACGAGCCTAAGCTCATAAACAAGGTAGAAATGAGCATAACGCCCAAGGTGACATAGATGACGATCTTGAACCAACGTTTATTCATTTTAAGAAACATCCTTTCATGTGAAAAATGTTTGTCCACTATACTATTGTAACGAAAGCTTCGTCAGGAGGAAAGATCATGGTGCAAAAAGAACGATTAATCGCCGAATTTATGGAATTGGTTCAAATCGACAGCGAAACGAGAAACGAAACGGAAATCAGCAAGGTGCTGACCGGTAAATTCGAGGCATTCGGTCTCGAGGTCGAAGAAGATGACGTAGCCGAGAAGATCGGACACGGAGCAGGCAATTTATTCGCATGGTTACCGGCTACCTCCGGAAAAGAGGATGTTCCGGTTATTCTATTCACTTCGCATATGGATACGGTGTCCCCGGGAATCGGCATCAAGCCACGCTTGGATTCCGACGGCTACATTCGGAGCGACGGCACGACGATCTTAGGCGCCGATGATAAAGCCGGACTCGCGGCCATGTTCGAAACTCTCCGGGTTATTAAAGAACAAGATTTGCCGCACGGAGGTATTCAGTTCGTCATTACTTCCGGCGAAGAATCGGGATTGCTCGGTTCGCGCGCGATGGACGGCTCCAGGTTGCGGGCTAAATTCGGTTACGCTCTGGACTCCAACGGAGCAATCGGAGACATCGCGGTCGCCGCGCCGACGAATTCCCGTCAATACATTACGATTAGAGGGAAAGCCGCGCATGCCGGCGTGAATCCCGAAGACGGAATCAGCGCGATCCAAGTCGCTTCGAAAGCGGTGTCGCGAATGAAGCTAGGTCGGATCGACAGCGAAACGACTTCGAATATCGGCCGGTTTGAAGGCGGCGGAGAAGTCAATATCGTTACGGATACGATCAAAATTTTCGCGGAAGCGCGCAGCCAAGTTCAGGAAAAGATGGATCGCCAAATCGAGTCGATGAGGGAAGCCGTAGAGAGCGCCGCGAACGAATACGGAGCGGAATTCGAATTCGAAACGACGACGATCTATCCCGCTTATAGTTACGGAGACGATGATCAAGTCGTTCAAGTGGCCAAGTCGGCCATCGAAGCGATCGGCTTGACGCCCCGCACGTTTTCCTCCGGCGGCGGAAGCGACGCCAACATGTTTAACGGAAATGGGGTCCCGACCGTTAACCTTGCGGTAGGATACGAGCATATTCATACGACGAAGGAACAAATTAAAGCGGACGACCTCGTCAAAACGGCCGAGCTCGTACTCTCCATCGTCAACGAGACGCTAAAGGTTAAATAAACGCGAAAAAATAAACGGCAGCCCCCGAGCGGAAGAAGAATCGCTCGGGACGCTGCCCTTTTCATGCGAATTACTATTACTATTTAAGAGCCGGACTTGCTGCGGGAAATTGCCAGCAGCTCCTTTAACGGAAAGTGCCCGCCCCGAAGCTTCTGCTCCTGACGGAGCGCATGGCGGATTTCCCAGGCTTTGCCGACAAGTCGAAGATTCATTGGAGCGATATATTTTTTCAACATGGTAAGTTCCTCCTCGTATAGAAAGCGATATGTCATGCTTCGTCGCCCGACTTGCAAGGAACGGACAAGCTCATATGTTTGAACATATGAGAGCAATAACAGATCTATGACTATTGGAGGTCCTATTAATGTCTGATAATAATTCGGGTCAGAATCATCCGTTCTACGAAGCAACGCTGGAGACCAAGCCGATATTCCAAGGAAGAATGATCTCCCTCCAAGTAGATACGGTTCGTCTTCCGAACGGGGAAACGGCGACGAGGGAAATCGTGCGCCATCCAGGCGCGGTAGCCGTTATAGCCATCATCGACAATAAAATGCTCGTCGTCGAGCAGTTCCGCAAGGCGCTCGAAAAGGTGCAAGTGGAAATTCCGGCAGGCAAGCTGGACGCATTTGAAGAGCCGGAAGCGGCGGCGTTCAGGGAATTGGAGGAAGAGACGGGATATCGCGCGAAAAATCTCGTACATTTGCATTCGTTCTCTACCTCTCCGGGATTCGCGGAAGAGATCGTACATTTGTACTATACCGATGATTTAGAGAAAGGCGAGGTCCAGTTGGACGATGAGGAGTTTCTTACGTGCGAAGCGATCTCGCTAGATCAAGCGCAGGACTATATCAAGCAGGGAAGGATATGCGATGCGAAGACGTTGCTGGCGGTCTATGCTTGGCGCATGCTCGTTTTGACGGGCACGTTCTAATGAAACGCGATTCGACTCGTCTACAACCTTTTTTCGCGGATTTACATGTGCATATCGGACGAAGCCAAGACGGGCAACCGGTCAAGATTAGCGGAAGCAAGGATCTGACTTTCCTGAATATCGCGAAGGAAGCATCCCATCGCAAAGGCATCGAGCTTATCGGAATCATCGATTGTCATTCTCCTGCCGTGCAGAAGGACATCATGGATTGCTTGTACTCCGGTGAAATGAGGGAAGTGCCGGGCGGGGGTATTCGATACGGAGATACGACGATCATTCCCGGCATCGAGATGGAAGTAAGGGAGGAAGGCGGAGGCCCTTTTCATCTTCTAGGTTATCTACCCAACCTGCAATGCATGCAAGAGTGGACGGCTTGGATGAAGCCGCGAGTCACTAATATCTCGTTAAGCTCGCAACGTATCCGAGTTACGGCTAGGGAGCTACAAGCAGAACTGTTAGCCCGAGGGGGACTTCTCGTCCCCGCCCACGTCTTCACGCCCCACAGGGGGCTACTAGGCTGTTCCGCGGACAGGTTGTCGGACCGGCTAGATCCGGAAGGCATATCGGCGATCGAGCTCGGTTTAAGCGCGGATTCCGATATGGCCGGGTATCTGTCCGAATTGGACCGTTATCCGTTCCTTACGAATTCGGATGCCCATTCCACGGGAATGATCGGGCGGGAATGCAACGAAATGCAGCTTGCGGAGCCATCCTTCGAAGAACTGTCTAAGGCATTGAACGGCGTAGACGGACGAAAAATCATAGCCAACTACGGACTCCATCCGCAATTGGGCAAATATCATACTTCCTACTGCAACAGCTGCAAAAAAGCGCTGCAGGAAGAGGACGAGAGGGCGGGAGTTTGCTCTTCCTGCGGCAATCGAATGCTGACCCGCGGTGTGGCCGGACGTATTAAGCAACTAGCCGATCGAGATAGCTCTCAACAGCCGGCGAATCGTCCGCCTTATCGTCCGCAGGTCCCGTTGACGTTCTTTCCGGGAATCGGACCGGCTAAGCGCGAACGCATGTTCAGGGAGCTCGGGACGGAGATGGAAATCTTGCATCGGTTATCTCGGGAGAAACTTGCCGAAGTAATGGGCGATACGATCGGCGACATGATTATAGGAGCCAGGGAGGGGAAAGCTTCCTTCATACCCGGTAGCGGCGGAACCTATGGCACGCTTAGCTATTCATAATTCCGACTTGTCCAACATACACATAGGCACGGAATGACCTATGAATGCGGACGGGGAGGAAGCTCCAATGAATTTTAGATTATGGAATTTGTCGGCTCGCGAGAATTTGAATCTTTATGTGTTCGTGGGCGTTCTTGTCGTAGTGGGAGCGATCTTCGGAGCCATGCTGGTGAACGCTTTAACCTTGGAACAGCAGCAGGAGCTGGCGGACGAGATCGGAGTCTATCTATCGAGCGTGAAGGATGCGCAACAATTTTCCCCGTCGACGACGTTCTGGGAAAGCTTCTGGTTCTACGGGAAATGGTTGTTATTGATATGGTTTCTAGGCTTATCCGTCATCGGGTTGCCGCTCGTACTCGTGCTCGACTTCTTAAAAGGGGTATTGATTGGCTTCTCGGTTGCGTTGCTCGCGCAGCATCTTGCCTGGAAAGGCGTTTTCTTCTTCCTGATCGCCACGGCCCCGCAGAACGCGATCGTCGTGCCCGCGTTGATGATAGCGAGCATATCGGCGGCCAGGTTTGCTTATTTTGTCGTTAAAGAGAGATTGTTCCGCCGGAAAGGACAGCTTCTCCCTCCGTTCCTGGCGCATACTGCCGTTACGGGACTCATGTTAATCATGCTGTGTTTGGCCGCTCTCTATGAAGCGTTCCTATCTCCGATTATTTTAGAACGGGTTACTCCGACGGTCACTTCTGCAGAAATTTCTTCCCTTTCTTCTAAATTATGATATGAAGTTTGACTTATCGAATAGGCTCACCCTATAATGGAAGGAAGTGTACCAGCGACCGGAGGGGGAAACTATGGAAGCCCGCATTGAAAAAATCAAACAACAACTGCAGTCCCAGGGCTACAAACTGACCCCGCAAAGGGAAGCGACAGTTAGGGTACTCCTGGAAAACGAAGAAGACCATCTCAGCGCGGAGGACGTGTTCATGCTCGTCAAGGACAAAGCTCCCGAGATCGGACTTGCGACCGTATACCGGACGCTTGAGCTTCTTAGCGAAATGCACGTCGTGGAGAAAATGAACTTCGGCGACGGAGTAGCCAGATACGATCTTCGTACGGATAGCAATAAGCATCACCATCATCATTTGATCTGCGTGAAATGCGGGTCGATGACGGAGATTTTGGAAGATTGGCTAGGTCCGCTAGAGGAACGACTAGAGAGAGAGTACGGCTTCACGGTGCTTGACCATCGTTTGGATTTTCAAGGAATTTGCGCCAAATGCCGCGACAAGGAAAACTCTCAGGAAGAACCGGACAAAGAATAATATTCGTAATATGGCTAGAGGCTATCCCGGGTACGTTATCGGGATAGCCTCTATTTACGCTTGCGTAAGGATCAGTTCTGTTGGAGAAGCTTCTGAATGTAGCTTTCGATCTTATCCGGAGTTACCGTCGGCGCGAAGCGCTTGATGACCTTGCCCTTGCGGTCGACAAGAAATTTCGTGAAGTTCCATTTGATGCTCTTAAGTCCGAGAATGCCCGGAGCGGCTTTCGTTAGATGTTTGTAAAGCGGATGGATGCCGTTGCCCTTCACGTCGATCTTCGCGTACAAAGGGAAAGTGACTCCGTGATTAATCTGGCAATGCTCGGCAAGCTTGTCACCTTCGAGCGGTTCTTGGTGGGCGAATTGATTGCTAGGGAACCCTATAACAGCTAAACCCTTATCTCCGTAGTTCTCGTGCAACTTTTGCAAGCCTTTGAATTGGGGGGCGAAACCGCATTTGCTAGCCGTGTTGACGATGAGCATCACTTTGCCTTCGTAGTCGCTTAAGTCGCTTGTATCGCCTCGATTGGATTTCACTTGGATATCGTATAATGACATCGTAATTCCTCCAGAGCGTTATTTTTTCTAGCTGATAATTCATCGTTATAAATTTAATTGTATGCAATCTAAATGGGGAAGTCAAGACTTTGACAGGGGAAAATACGAATGTTATAGTAAAGGCGATTAAATTGTATGCAATCAATCTAGGAGAGGTTCGGCAAGAGAGGGGAGGCTCTAATGGATACCGGTTCGATCTTGAAATTAGACAATCAGCTTTGTTTCGCGATTTACGCTTGCGCTAGGGAATTCACCAAGCTCTATCATCCTTTGCTGAAGGAGTTAGGACTAACTTATACGCAATACATTACGTTGCTCGTGTTGTGGGAAGAGGATCGGATTACGGTCAAACATCTGGGAACCCGTCTATACTTGGACTCGGGCACGCTGACGCCTCTATTGAAGAAGCTTGAAGCCATGGGGCTTGTGACTCGCGAACGCGACAGGCAAGACGAACGCAGCGTTATTATCGCGTTAACGGAACAAGGTATCCTTTTAAAGGAAAAGGCGCTGGATATCCCGGAGCAGTTGATATGCCAAGCCGGCGTATCTCCGACGGAAGCCGCAGGACTGCACGCGCAAATGACGGAATTGTTGAAAAAGGTGCAAGCTCAACAACAGGTGACGTAAATTAAAAAGGGCTTTACTAATAGGAGGAAACAAAATGTCCGTACATCAATTTACAGTAAACAAGCCGAATGGCGACAAAGTGGATTTAGGAAGCTACCAAAATAAAACGTTGCTTATCGTGAATACGGCTAGCGAATGCGGATATACGCCTCAATACAAGGATTTGCAAGCTTTATACGAGTCGTATGGCGATAAAGGGCTAGTCGTTCTAGGCTTTCCGTGCAACCAATTCGGCGGCCAGGAGCCGGGTTCGGCAACGGAAGTAGAAGCTTTCTGCAGCTTGAATTTCGGAGTTACGTTTCCGCTCTTCGAGAAAGTAGAAGTGAAAGGCGAGAACGCGGATCCCCTGTTCCAATATTTAACCGAGCAAACGGGCGGAGAGATCAAGTGGAACTTCACTAAATTTCTAGTCGATGGTCAAGGGAAAGTCATTCAACAATACGATTCATCGGTAAACCCGACAGATATCGGACCGGATATCGAGAAGCTATTGGCTTAAAAACGAAGGGATGCCGATCGGTCCATTAATGGCCGAGGGACATCCCTTGTTGTTCCATCCATTGCCTTACGGCCAGCGAAGGCTGGATTCCATACTCTTCTTGCAGCATTGCGCATAGCTGCTCGTACTTCCTCGAAAGCAAGTGACCATCCCCGCATTCGGCGTGAAATTTCATGATAACGAAATAAATAACTTCGAGATAAGGAAATCTCTTCTCCGTTTCTTCGTATATATCGAGCGCTTCCTTCATAAATCCAGCATCTTTCCACATTTGCCCGATTTCCAACGCATGCTTGTACCAGACATCGCGAAGCCTCTGTTTCTCGTTCTCCGCCCACCAATAATCTTGCTCAGCTAAATAGTCGCCGGTGTATGCCCGGAGCCATTGAAGGTGAAGAGAAGCCGTTTCCGGGGTTAAATCCGGAAGGGTCAGCTTGGCATTCTCCCATTCTTGGACATCGTATTTGTTATTGCCTAAATCCAAATAATAATCGGTACCGCTGTTGGTAAGCTTAATCGATATGCCTGCGCTTTCAAGTGATTTACGGACCTGATAAATGGTGGTATATAACTGGGTGAAAGCCTTCTTATAATCCGTATCCGGCCAAAGCAGTTCCAAGAGAATATCTTTGCGAACGGGTTGATTTCTCTTATACACCATATAGGCGAACAATTCCTGCGATCGTACCGTCCGCCAGGAGAAGGGCTCGGATTTGCCGTATTCGATATGTAACCTTTGAAAACAATTCACGGTGGCAACGACTGGATCTTCGGCGAGTACCGATTGGCTATCCCGATGTTGCGTCAAACGCTGGACCGTGCGGGTCAATCGGTCCGTATTGACCGGCTTCAATATATAATCCATCGCCGCCAGCTCGAATGCTTTGACCGCGTATTCTTCGTAAGCGGTCACGAAGACGATAGCGATCGAGGAGTCAATCTTATGCAGCCGTTCCGCGGCTTCGAGTCCGGATATTTCCGGCATGTCGATATCAAAGAACACGACATCCGGCGCGAGAGCGGATATTCTATCTAGCGCGTCGGCCGCGCTTTTGAACGTCCCTACGACGTCGATGCCGCCGATTTTACCTAATTGCCGCTCTAGATCCCTAAGCGCTAAGCCTTCGTCATCTACCAGTATGACTTTCATTCGTCGTTCCCCCCAAGCCGTAAGCATAAACCGATTAAACCGAGCTCGAAGGGAACCTCGTCACGCGCAAGCTGCGCGGTTCCCTTCGAACGAACTACCTTGATAATAAGCAATATGATATCGGAAAACAATAAACCATGAAACAAACAGTTTACATTTCTTTAACATTTATATTATCGACTAGCAGGCTTAACCCTTTTACAGCGAAGCGATCTCGCGGCCGGGGCGACTTGCAGCAATCCGCTACCGACCGCTCTGGCGCCTCCCGGAATGCGCAAGGCGTAGCGCTTGAGCCGTCGGCCCACTTCTGTAGCGCTTAATCCGGGCTTGATGCCGCGAAGCAAAGCCGCTGCGCTGGTGACGTGCGGAGAAGACATCGAAGTTCCGGATTCCCTGCGGTAAGTACCCTTCAGCCATGTAGATAGAATGTTAACGCCGGGAGCCGAGATATCGATCCCAGGACCGCGGCTGGAGAAGTCTGCCACGCGGTTACCCCGCGTCGTTGCCGCGACGGCGATCGTCTGCGGGTATCGGGCGGGCGCGTTGATCCGCTTGAACAGCGAGCCGCTGTTGCCGGCGGAAGCTACGATAACGGCGCCGCGTTTACGGGCGCGTTGAATAGCCTTCTTCAGCAGCTTGCTCTCGCCTTCCAACCCGAAGCTCATGTTCATGACGCGAATACCGCGAGCCAAGCACCAATCGATTCCTTCGACGATATCGGATATGAACCCGGAGCCCGAAGCATCGAGTACTTTGACCGCGTAGAGCTTAACCTTGGGCGCTACTCCGTAGATTTTTTTGCGTCCCGTGGCGGCAGCGATACCGGCGACATGCGTCCCGTGGCCGTTATCGTCCGCGAACGATTTGCCATCGATCGTATTCACGCCTCCGGCGATTTTAAGATCGGGATGGCGGGCGATGCCCGTATCGAGAATACCTACTTTCACGGAGCTACCGAAGTTCGAGGCAGGCCAGACCGGAGGAGCCTCTACCCGATTGACATTCCACGGAATGCGTGCCTTGACGACGGGCGGATTTGCGGAGCGGATCGTTGGATGACGATGGGCTTTCGCGCGGCGATCTCGCTCGATGAATGCCACACCGGGATGACGGTGAAGTAGCCTCGAATCGCTTTTCTTGTCGGCCCGGTAACAGATGCAGCGCAACGAATCAACGGATTTGACCGATTTGATTCCCAACGCCGACAGATGCTTCAAGCACCGCCTATAATCTTTCTCGTTATGAAATGCGATATTCCTTCTTTCCGAGCGTTGCGAAGAAGGCTTTCTTGAAACTGAACTATCCAACCTTTTAACCAATTCGTTCAATTCAAGTCCTCCTATTCGGGTCTTGGCCGTATACTGTTGTAAAGTATGGAATTATTGGGTATAAGGTGCATGGAGAAGAAACGAGCATAGATTATATTGCGCTAAGGAGACTCTAAGGCAAGACAGCATATGCGGAATTACGGGAGGGGTATGAAAATGATCGCGATCGGATTGCCCAAGGAAGTCAAGAAGCAAGAATACCGCGTTGCCCTTACGCCGGCGGGCTGCGAGATGATCTCGCGGCAAGGGCAGAAAGTCGTCGTACAGCGAGGGGCCGGGGAGGGAAGCGGGTTTACGGACGACGAATACGTCGCGGCTGGCGCCAAGCTCGTCGACGAAGCCGCCGAAGTATGGGCCGAGGCCGATATGATCGTCAAAGTGAAGGAACCTTTGCCCGAGGAGTTCGTTTATTTCCGAGAAGGCCAAATTTTATTTACCTATTTGCATCTTGCCGCGGCGCCCGAGCTTGCCCGAGCGTTGATGGATAATAAAGTGACGGCCATAGCTTACGAGACCATTCAGGCTCCGAACGGCAGCTTGCCGCTTCTAACGCCTATGAGCGAGGTAGCGGGCAGAATGTCCGTACAAGAAGGCGCCAAGTATCTAGAGGCCTTTCAAGGTGGGAGGGGGGTTCTTCTCGGAGGCGTGCCGGGAGTTCCTCCCGCCGAGGTCATTATTATCGGAGGCGGCATCGTGGGTACTAATGCGGCTAAGATGGCGCTCGGTCTTGGCGCGGAAGTCGTGGTGCTTGAGAAAAGCGCGGATCGAATGCGTTATTTGGACGACGTCTTTCAGGGACGACTGCGAACGCTGATGAGCAATCCCTACAATATAGCCAATGCCGTTCGCAAAGCGGATCTATTGATCGGAGCCGTTCTCGTGCCGGGCGCACGCGCTCCGCGACTCGTAACGGAGGAAATGGTCAAAACGATGAAAAAAGGGGCCGTTATCGTGGACGTAGCCGTCGATCAAGGCGGATCGATCGAGACGATAGATCGAGCTACGACGCACGAGGATCCGGTCTACGAGAAGTTCGGAGTCATTCATTATGCGGTAGCGAACATGCCCGGCGCGGTTCCTCGGACATCTACGCTAGCTCTTACTAACGTGACGATTGATTTTATTTTGCAGCTGGTGTCCAAAGGGTTTCAAGCGACGGTTAATTCCAACTCCATGCTGGCGCTCGGAATTAACGTTTACCGGGGAGCGATTACGCATCCTCAGGTCGCGGAAGCCGTCGGATTGCCGTATACGCCGCTGGAAAGCTTATGGTGACATGATTTCGCTCTCTTCTTCATACGGATTAGTAAGACCGCGGACAAGAAGGGAAGAGGATTTATGAAGCAGCCATTCGATAAATGGTGGGAGCGATTGCAGTTCACGCTCCTCTTTCTTGCGTTAACCGTATTCGTTCATGGATGTTTCGGCTGGTTTCATAGTTGGCTGAAGCCGGTCGATCCCTATAAGGTACCGGAAGGACGCGCTTCGAAAGTATTCCAAGCCGGAGAAGGAAGCGATCCGGACGGCTCGCCCGGAGATCGTCTTCGGCTGTTTTATTGGCTGGGAGAGTAATTTCCGAGGAGGATTTATGCGACCTCTTGTGGAATACAAAAACGAGCCGGGTTAAGTCAGGACACGATAGGCGGGTAAATGGAATGGATTTTGAAAACGCGTTGAAGTCCTATATGGTTTATATGGTAGAAGAACGAGGTATTGCCAGGAATACGGAGCAAAGTTATTTCAGCGACTTGTCCCACTTCGTCGCTTGGCTGAAGGCCAATCAGATTCATTTGGCCAACGAATTGCGCGCGCATCACATTTCTTCCTACTTAAAAGATATGCTCAAGGAAGGTCGGACGACTGCCACCGTTACGCGCAGAACCGTATCTATACGATCCTTCTGTAAGTATCTGACGATACAAAGAGCCATTGACTATAATCCCGCGATTCAGTTAGAATCACCCAAAGCGGACAAGAAAACTCTGCCGCTAACTTTGCAAGCGGACGAGCTGAACAAGCTACTGGAAATGCCGGATACGAGCGACGAAATGGGAATCAGGGATCGGGCGATGCTTGAATTGCTATATGCTACGGGTTTAAGAGTGACCGAGCTTGTTACATTGGACATTGCGCATGTTAGACTCGATATGGGTTTTTTGCTATGCTTGGGTTCGGGGGGGCGGGAACGAATGGTTCCGATCGGCTCTCACGGCACGGCATGGGTTAAGGCTTACTTGGCGGACGCCCGTCCGAAGCTCGTTCGAACGGACAAGCCGAATGACTCGTTGTTTCTCAATCATCTCGGAATGAGATTAACCCGGCAAGGCTTCTGGAAAGTCATGAAGAAGTACGCGGTCCGATTGGGAATAGATATTACTCCTCACACTCTCCGGCACTCTTTCGCGACGCACCTGCTGGATAACGGCGCGGATGTTCGAGCCGTGCAAGAGATGTTAGGACACGTGGCGACTTCGACGACGCAGTTGTATCAAACCTCCGCGAAGCTGAAAATCAAAGAGGTATACGAGCTTAATCATCCCCGGGCGCGTTCGTGATCTATTTCATGAGACTGCCCGATCCATGCATCAAAATAATGAATTGGTTTAACGAAGAGAGGATTAACCTATGGCTTATCAACGAGTAACGGTAATCGTATTGGATAGCGTAGGCATCGGCGAGTTGCCGGATGCCGCGGAGTACGGAGATGAAGGCGCGCACACGCTAGGTCACATCGTTCAGAAGGTCGACGGGTTGGCTTTGCCGAACTTGCGACGTTTAGGTTTAGGCAATATCGCTCCTCTCGGGCATTGGGAGCCGGAATCCGACATTGTTGGTTATTATGGCAAAATGGCGGAGGTTTCGGTCGGTAAGGATACGATGACGGGCCATTGGGAGTTGACGGGCTTGCGCATCGATACGCCGTTCCGGACTTTCCCGGACGGCTTCCCGGCGGAGATGCTTAGGGAATTCGAAGCGCAGACGGGTAGGCCGGTAATGGGGAACAAGCCTGCTTCCGGAACGGATATATTGGACGAGCTCGGCGAGGCGCAGATGAAGAGCGGAGCTTGGATCGTCTATACTTCCGCAGACAGCGTGTTTCAATTGGCGGCGCACGAGGAGATCATCCCGCTCGAGGAGTTATACAATGCATGCCGTATCGCTCGCCGCTTGACGATGAAGGACGAGTACTCGGTCGGAAGGGTCATAGCGCGTCCGTACGTCGGGGTTCCCGGAGCCTTCAAGAGAACTTCCAATCGTCATGACTATGCCGTTAAGCCTCCGCAGTCGACGGTTTTGAACGCCTTGAAGGCAAAAGGACTCGACGTCGTAGCCGTCGGCAAGATCAATGATATATTCAGCGGAGAAGGCATTACCCGGGCGATTCCGACGAAAAGCAATGCCGACGGCATCGCGAAAACGCTGCAGGAAATGCAATCGGACTTTAAGGGCTTTTTATTCACGAACTTGGTCGATTTCGATTCGCTGTACGGACATCGCCGCGATCCGATCGGTTATGGACACGCGCTGGAAGAATTCGATCGGGCGCTTCCCGATTTGATGGGAGCCATGGGCGCGAACGATTTATTGATCATCACCGCGGACCACGGCAACGACCCTATACATGCGGGAACGGATCATACCCGCGAGTTCGTGCCGTTGCTCGTGTGGAGTCCCGGTCTCGTCGGTTCCGGTCGATTAGCCGATCGCGCCAGCTTCGCGGACTTGGCCGCGACGATCGCGGACAATTTCGATGCCGCGTTCAGCACGCACGGGCAAAGCTTCCTTGGGTTGATCAAATAACAAACGGGATTACAAAAGAGGCAGAGGAGAGATTAGCATGGCTCACGTGACATCGAAAGCGATTATTGAAGAAGCGGCCGCGTTTATCCGTTCAACTACGGAAGTACGACCGGAAATCGGCCTCATTCTAGGTTCAGGATTAGGGGTACTCGGGGATGAATTGGAGGATGCGGTCACTATTCCTTACGAGGATATCCCGCATTTCCCCGTTTCTACGGTCGAAGGCCATGCCGGAGAATTGCTGATCGGCAAGCTGCAAGGCCGAAGCGTCGTGCTTATGCGCGGCCGCTTCCACATGTACGAAGGGTACGAACCGGAACGCACTGCGTTGCCTGTTCGCGTTATGAAGGCGTTAGGAGTAACTAAGTTACTCGTTACGAATGCGGCGGGAGGAGTTAATCTTAGTTATAAGCCGGGAAATCTGATGCTTATATCCGATCATATTAACCTGACGGGCAAGAATCCGCTGGTCGGACCGAACGATAACGCGCTCGGCGTTCGATTCCCGGACATGTCCGACGCATACAGCCGCAGGCTTCGCGCGATTGCGAAGGAAACCGCCGCGGAGCTTGGATTCTCGGTGCAAGAAGGCGTGTACGTGGGCTTGCTTGGCCCGAACTACGAAACCCCGGCAGAGATTCGCATGCTTCGTACTCTCGGGATAGACGCGGTCGGAATGTCCACCGTGTCGGAGGTTATCGTGGCAAGGCATTCCGGCATCGAGGTGCTCGGGATATCCTGCATCAGCAACATGGCCGCGGGAATTCTTGATCAACCTCTCTCCCACGAAGAGGTTATGGAAACGACCGAGCTTGTGAAAGAACAGTTCTTATCTCTCGTATTAACCGTGATTCCTAAGATGTAATTGCGGTAATGACGGAACGGAGCGTGCACCTTGGGTGCCGCTCTTTTTTTTATACCCTTTCACGATATCCCGTCTGCTCAGGTAACCAAAAACCCTCCAATCGCAAGGGATTGGAGGGTTCAAGTTATGCTAAGAACGTTATTGCTTCAGTTGCCTTCTTCTGATGTACCAGCGAGCGGTCAGTATTCCGATTGCCGTAATCGTCAATGCATAACCGACGATAGGGGTAATCGGCATGGATTCGCCAGTTTGCGGAAGTGCATTCGTGCCGTTGTTGCCCTTGCCGGATCCGGAGTCTCCCGAATCGCCGCCTTGGGCGGTTCCGGATTGCCCATCACCGGAGTCATTGTCGGGCTTGGTGTTGCCGTTGCCCGTACCGGTTCCGCTTCCAGTGCCGGTTCCGCTACCCGTTCCGGTATTCTCATTCCCAGGGTCTTCGGTTTCTTCAGCTGGTTCTTCCTTCCCGAGGAGGGATAAGCCGGCATCGATCGTCAGATTGTTCTCGCCGGGAAGCAAAGTGATTTGTTCCGTTGTTCCGTTAGTCGAAGCATTGGAATCCAATGCGGAGCTGCTTCCTGCGCGAGCTTTAGTGAACTCGTAACCTACGGGAAGCTCGAACTTGACCGAATATTTGCCTGGCTTCAAGTGGTTGAATTCATAGTATCCGGGTTTGCCGTTGCTTCCGTTATCCGTAAGAGTGGAAGAGAGGAGCGCTCCGGATTCATCATATAACGTCACGGCGATTCCATTTTGACCTAATTCGGTTGCGTTTTGAATTCCGTTCTTGTTCTCGTCTATCCATACGTAATTACCGATGGAAGCGAGAGGCACGAAACCTGCGTCGATCGTCAGGTTATTCACGCCTGCCAGAAGTACGACAACCGGGCTTAGTCCGTCCTTGTTGGCATCGGAATCTTTGCTCGGGTCAGTGCCGGCGGATTGAGGCGAAAGGACGAAGCCGTCAGGCGTGACGAACTTGACCGAATAAGGACTTGGAATTAAATTTTCGAACAAGTAATATCCTGGCTTACCTAAATCATCATTCCCGGTTAACGTAGACGAAATGATGACTCCAAGGGAGTTGTACAGTTCGACGGTTACGCCGTTCAAGCCGGTTTCGCTTGCATCCTGAATGCCGTCGGCATTTTTATCGATCCAAACGTAGTTTCCAAGATCTACGGGAACTACCGCAGGGATCAAATGGATGCCCGCATCCCAATCGATATCGTTCTGACCGGCTTGAAGGGATACGAGTACGGTGCTTCCGTCCAAGCCGGCGTCGGAATCAAGCGCGGTGCTCGATCCTGCCCCTTTAAGCGTAAACATGTAACCCGATGGCACGGTGAACTTCACTTTGTAGACCTCAACGCCCGGAAGCAAGCCCGTGAAGGAGTAGTAACCGGCTTCTCCCGCTTGATCGGCCGTAATCGTCGTGGCCACAACGGTACCGCTTGCGTCAATGAGATCGACTTTCACTCCGTTTTTGCCTAGCTCACCCGGATCTTGGACACCATTCTGATTGATATCTTCCCAAACTCGATTTCCGAGCGAGGCTGGAAGCACGATGCCGGCATCAACGGAATTATCGTTTACTCCGGATACTAAAGTAACAACGTCGGTCAACCCGTTCGAGTCGACATTGGAATCGTTAGCCGTAGTGAACGTGGCGCCCGTCAGAAGACCTCTTGTAAACAGATGACCTGCTGGAAGGTCGAATTTGACGCGATATTTACCAGGATACAGGTTAGTAAACTCATAGTTCCCATTGGCATCCGTGAAGGTCTCGATATCGGCGCCGCCGCTTTGAACCGGCGTGATTCCGTCTTCCTTCATTAAGCGAACTTTAACGTTAGAAACGACGATATTAGCCGTTTCTCCGTCTTGCAGGCCGATCGTGTTCGAGTCGATCCACAGCGTGTCGCCTAGGTTAACCAACTCGACTAATCCGCCGTCGATAGCGTGATTAACTTCTCCTGGCGCCAGAGAGATTGAATCCGTCACTCCAAGCGTCGCTCCTGCAGTCGTGTCCGCATCGGAATTTAACGCTGGATCCGTACCTGCGCCTTGGGTCGCGAAAACGTAGCGACCGCTGCCAGGAAGCTCGAATTTCACCTTGTAAGTGTTAGGAACGAGAAGCGGGAACACGTAATTGCCGTTCGTGTCCGTCGTCGTTGTCAGCAACTGTACGCTGGAAGTATCCAACAAATATACCGTTACTCCTGCAACGCCGTTTTCGCCGACGTCTTGAATTCCGTTCAAGTTCTGATCCATCCATACGCGGTCGCCGAGTTCGGCGAGCTTCACGATACCGGCATCGACCGTCATATCGTGAGTGAACGGAGGGAGCGCGATGGAATCCGTAATGCCCGTCGTCGTATCTACGTTCGAATCGTCGCCGGATGTCGTCGCATATCTGTGCGAGAACATGTAGCCCGACGGAAGATCGAATTTGACTTTGTACGTTCCCGGATCGAGTTTATTGAATAAGTACTTACCATTTGTGTCCGTAGTAGCGGTTACCGGAGTAACGCCGTCTAAGATCGGATTGCCGCTGTTGTCCAACAAATGCACGGTTACGCCTGCAAAACCCGTTTCCGTTCCGTCTTGTTTGCCGTTATTGTTGCTATCGTTCCACAGGGTGTCGCCTACGGAGACGAGGTTGATAAGACCAGCGTCGTATTTATAAATTTTATCGCCGGATACCAAAGTAATTGGAGCGGTATAACCGGTTGAAGAGTCGGCATCCGAATCCACATCATCGGTTACTGGAGTATTTCCACCGACATCCTTCGTAGAGAAAATATATTCGCCGCCGGCAGGCAATACGAATTCGACGATGAAATCGCCCGGCCATAAGTGTTCGAATAAATAAGAGCCGTCCGAAGCCGCTGTCGTAGTCGTCATTAGAATGGGATTTCCCGGCGCTGCATCGCGCAGATTCACGACGATTCCGCCAATACCGTCTTCACCTGAATCTTGTACGCCATCCGCGTCGAGGTCTTTCCAAACGAAGTCTCCTATCTCGATTCGAGTAACGATTCCGGCATCTAGACTATGATTCTGTTCTGCCCATGCCAGCGTGACGGTTGGCGTCAACCCGTAGTCAGGATCCATCCTGTCGTCGATGGAGTCGTCCGCGTCCGAATCCGTTGCAGCCGTACCTGAGCCATTGTTCGTAAATTCGTACAAAGCCGGAAGATCCGAGAACTTAACCCGGTAAGTGCCTGCTTTCAAATTCACGAACTCATATTCCCCATCCGCATCTGTTAGCTTAGGAAAAATTGTGTTGCCATAGGCATCTTCGGTGACTGGCGTCACGCCGTCCGCTTTATATAACTCCACTTTAATGCCAGGCTTGCCTGGTTCTCCGGCATCTTGTACGCCATCGCCGTTCAAGTCTACCCAAACGAAGTCGCCTAAGGAAGCGAGAGTCAGCACGCCGGCATCGACATCGGCGTTATGTTCCCCCGACTCAAGCTCAAGTTCGGCCGAGTAACCGACTTTAGTCGTACCGACTTGAACGGCATCGGAATCTATCACATTGTCCGATCCTTGTTTGGATTTAGCGAACCAAAAGTTAGTTGGGATAGTGAACTTTACTTTATAAGTAGTCGTATCCGCATTTAAAGCGTCAAAGGGTAGTAAGTTGCTAAATAAATATTTGCCGTTAACCGGCGTTGTAATTGAACTTACGGCATTGCCGTAAGCATCAACAACGGGATCGCCTAAGCTGTCCAACAGTTCTACGAGAACTCCGCTAACGGGATCTTCAGTAAGGTCCTGCTTGCCGTCATCGTTTTCGTCAAGCCAGATCTGATCTCCGATAGAAGCGAGTTGGATAAGTCCCGCATCCAAATTGAGATTATCTACGTTTAAGAGAGTGATTTGATCCGTCTTCGCTTTCGTTACGGAAGGGGAGGGTACGTTAACTTTGGAATCCGCCGTAGGCGAGGTTCCGTCTCCCTTGATCGTAAACACATATCCGTTTCCTCTTTCGAATTCCACGGTGTATTTCCCCGGATACAAATGATCGAAGCGATAAGATCCATTGGTCGGCGTCGTTGATGTACGGTAGATGGCGGAAGCAGAATCATCATCGTAATAAAGATTCACTTTGACGCCGTTTACTCCGCTCTCGCTACCGTCTTGAATGCCGTTGAGGTCTTTGTCCATCCAGACGAAATCGCCCAACGATATCAGCTTGACGATACCGGCATCGATCGTAATATCAATATCGCCCGGATGAGTCACCGAAGTAATATTATCCGTGCTACCGGTCGTTTGAATGCCGGCAGACAAATTGGTTGTACGGTTTACGTTGGAATCGACAGCCGCGGTACCAACGCCTTTTCTAGTAAAACCATAGCCTGTTGGTAACGTGCTGAATCGTACTTTGTACGTTCCCGGCAAAAGATCGTCGAACAAGTATAAACCGTCCGCTACCGTCGTAATTACCCGATTAGTGCCATCAGGGTTTTTAACCGGATTGTCGGAAGTATTCAGAAGCTCGACTTTGACGCCAGCAACCCCGGTTTCGACACCGTTCTGCGTTCCGCTTCCGTCGACGTCTTCCCACACGATATCGCCTATTGTTACCGGCTTAACGTAACCCGCGTCGATCGTATGATTGATTTCGCCAAGTTGAAGATCGATTTCAGGCGTAATGCCATTTGCACTTGGATTCGAATCCGTCGTCGGAGTTCCTTTTCCCGGGAAAGTCAGAATTTCCGTTCCGACTTTTTGAGGAAATTCGACTTTGTATTTTCCAGGTAAAAGACTAGCGAATTCGTACCATCCGGATGCGTTGGTCGTGGTCGTGTCTAATACGACGTCATTCTCGTCTAACAATTTTACCGTAACGTTATTAATAGGAGTATCTGTTCCTACGTCGTTAATTCCGTCCCCATCGAGATCGTGGAACACGTAATCGCCGATCGCGCCAAGCGGCGGATAGAGGCCGGCATCGATCGTCAAATCCGTAGCGCTAAGGGTAATCAGATCGGAAACCACGGTAACGCTCGGGTCAGATGATCCAGGCAAACCTACATTGGAATCCAAGGCCGGATCGCTTCCTTGTCCCTTTTTGGTCCAACCTAAGAACTTGTTGGCGCTATTCGTACCATAGCTATACTCATATTTCTCGGGAGAAGAGGCGGGTAGCGTAAATCTTACCTTATATGTTCCTGCCATAAGGTTCGGAAATACATAATAACCGGGCTTCCCGTTCGTATCATCGCCGGTGACCGTTTTTACAGGGATATTCACCGTCGCCATGTCGTCTTGAAAGGATTTAGTAAACGGAGAAGTTCCGTCCGCTTGCATTAATTCCACAATGACCCCGTTTACGCCCCATTTGGTCAAGTCCTCGTCTTGAATTCCGTCTTTATCCAAATCGACCCATACGTAATTGCCGAGCGACAATCCTTGGTCCGGATTAATATGAATACCAACTTTCGGCGGCTCGGCTGGATTCAATGCGGACCCTCCCACTTTGGAGGCTTGTTGACCGAAAGAGTTCCAAGCGATTTGCTGTTGAGGCGTCCCGACCGGCGCTTTCATGGACCATGTTATTTCGCGTTTTTGATCTGGAGCGAGGATTAGCGCCGGATCGAATACGAACTTTAAACCGGTAACGGTAGTTAGGTCCGCAGGCGGCGTCGTCGACCACGTTGTTGACGGATTGTTCATTTTCGGGTGTTCATCCGTGCTGTAGTGGACCGTATACTCTGCAGTCGATGCGACCGGATCGGTAAGCACCGTATTCCAAGTCGTTCCGCGACCATCGAGAAGGGCGCCTTCATCTCCGATACGCGGCAACACGTCTACGAGCTCGATTTTATCCAAAGGAACGTTTCCTTTATTGTAGACGGTCAATTTATAATCGACGCGTCCACCAGCCACCGTATTTCCCAGTGGATCAGGAAGACTCGAATTCCAACCTACTGGGTACTGTCCGACTTTCCAATTCGTATCTAATTCTCCGCGAACCCGTTTGAAAGAACCGAGAGCCGCGACTTCGTTCACCGTAAATTGCGCCGAGCTTCGAATCACTTTGTCTACGTTGCTACCGTCGCCGTCGTGATCGGGGCCAACTCCGGTATCCGTAGTGCCGTTTCCGTCCAGATCCCCGTTATCGTCCTTCAAGTCGAACCAATAATCATTGAAGTAAGGCGTCGAAGCCGAGTTCGTCGTTAGTTCAGCATAGTTAATATAACTGGAGGGAACTGCAAATTTATTAACCGTTGCTTTGTATTTGATAGTAAACGAGGAATTTATGCCCATTTTCGTAGTGTTAGGAAAAGCCCATTTAATCAATGTAGCTCCGCTAACTAGCGTGCTAGTCGTCGGAGTCAATATTGTACTTATATCCGAAAAGTTAGCGTTGCTATACAGTACGGAAGCAGGATCGAAAGTTAATGAAGGAGGGAGCACGTCCATCACGATCGGACTGTAGAAATCGTCGCTGGACAAATCCGTGTTGGATACCTTGATTTCAAAGTCGATCACTTGCTCTGGCGAGTAGTTAGCCCCACCCGCGCGCGTCTTTTCTAGTCTAACGAGCGGACGGTTACCCCATAAGTAAACATCTGCGTCATCCGTAAAGAATTTACTAACGGCGTCAAATGTGTAATCGACTCTCGCCGTATTAATAACATGGTGCCCGTTGATAACGGAGCCGCTGAGTTTATAAGTCAATTCGATTTCCGAATCCTGCTTGAAAGATATCGGAAGCGAGCCAGGGAACTCAAACTTGACTCCATAAATAACCGACGTAGGTGCTAAGCCTTTGGCAATAAGCAAATCGCTTACTGCAAGTGTCGATGTAGTTGTGCTGTCGACATCCGTCCATTCATCCCATACCGTCCCAGTAGAATCAGTCGTATATAGGACTTTATAACTCCCACCGGGAACATCTCTGAATCTGGCGGTTTTGAGGGTTTTTAAATTAAAGTCAACAGCGATTCCATTCGTATCTAATCTCGGCGTCATATCCGTAAAGCTGGCATTTGTTAAATCGCCATTCGAATAGTTATGAAAACCGCCTACGTAAAAAGTGACGTCCTGTCCCGGAGAGATTTCGTATTTGCGAGGATCTCTATTCTTATAGAATACACCGCCAAGTCCATCGTCGACGGGTAACGACTGGAATCCATGAACAACCGAATCGTTAAGAAGCACTGGCGCTTTCCCGATCGGATTGAAATCCGCCGTCGCGGTATTGGTTACGCAAGGGTCCGACGAGACACAAGTATACGTATTGAAGGGAGTCGTCGGGAAATTCAACTTGACGTAATATCTGGAATCACTGCGAGTAGGGCCGGCATCCGTCCAGTACACGGTGTGGGAAACCGAATCATAGTTGCCGCCTGCACTGGCAGAGACGAATACAGAATCATCTGGCAGAAAATCCGTTATTTTTACGTTCTCTATGTTTAGATTGCCGATCTCGCTATCTGAATCCAAATTGTTGAAGAAGATTTCGTACTCGACGTCTCCACCCGCAATGGGGGTAGGGTGAGGCGAAATTTTTTCCTTAGTTAATTGCCAATGGGAGGCGGCGGTAGCGGTTACCGTCACATCGTTGGATGACTCTACGTCCGTCAAAACGCCTGAGTTATCGTTTACGAATTTAGCGGCAGTCGTAGTCGATGTTCCATCCAAGGTCACGTAAGGCATATACCGCGCATTCACTTGAAACGTATAGGAACTGCCGGGGCCGTCAGCCTGTAGTTGAGCAGCGTCAAGCGTATAAATCAATTGGTTCCCAACTTGCGTTTCACCTGAAATGATTGGTAGAGAGACATAACCTCTGTACTCGACGCCGGCAGGTAGCGGGAGGACGAGTTTAAGCTTGCCGAAATCCACGCCAACCAGGCTCGAAAAGCTGAATTTAATATCGTAAGTAAAGGCTTTACCCGACGGAACGGACGAGACGTCCGAAGACATAGTAAGAGTAAGGCCGTTGGATACCGGATCACTATCTGCCCTTACTTCAGGCTTCGGAAGCCAATTCATGTTCCATAGTAAAGCGATGACCAATAAGACGGCCAAGGTGGATTTAAAGATTTTCATTCTTTTCATTTCTCCTAATGTTCGTTTTTGATAAGCGTTGCCTTGATAATCATGCGGTGAGTCGGGTTTCGTTTGGGATGGCACGTAATAAGCGTCAATACCGAGTCATCCCCCGCGTTGTTGTCCAAGACGGACAAATCCTCCGGAAGAACGAGCGTCGTCTCCGTTATCGAATACCGATAAAGTCCTGCGGACGTATCGATATCGATCTCGTCGCCGGGTTTAAGCTCGCCTAGCCGGTTAAAGTGACGGCCGAACGTCCAGCTTCGATGGCCCGCAAGAACGAAATTGCCGGCTTGTCCGGGCAATCGATCCTCGACGACCGAGCCTGCACCTTGCTTAAGGGACTTCGCATCTGCTCCGCGAACGATCGGCTCGTTCAATTCAATAGAGTCGATGCGAACCGAACCTAGCAATTGAAATCCATCAACTTCCTTCCATATCGGGAGATTTACGGATGCGGCATTCGGGGTTTGAAGCAATGATTCGGCGTTTGCCGAAGGAGGATCGTTCGATCGAAAGCGAATTTTGTCGCTCCATTGGGTAAGTAAATCCTCTTGCTTATTTTGTTGAATCCTGGCATCGATTCTGGGATACGCGATCAATCCGATTCCGATCAGAAGAGTCAGCCATAATAAAGTGGTTACAACTGCGCGGCTAGTAGACTTTTTTATCCGTTTTTGATCCAATCCGCATCATCATCCTCCTTTTGTCGAAAGCTAAGCAATCATCCCTTCTATAATAAGTTTTAGAACTGTACAAGTTCTGAAATGATAGATCTAAATACCTATCAATCAATAGTTAAGTGAATTTACATAATAAACCAAGGCTTCATTTTGAAGAAACCCTGGTTTATGTGCTAGAAAAGACTGCTAAGTTTAGAAAATGTTCAGTTTTGATTGTTACAATTAGTGGCACTTGTAAGAAAAATAGTTCATTAGTATTATAAAACAATGTCTTTCATAGTAAATAAGACCCTGATTATTATACAACTATTGAACTAGACAAAATTCGGCAAATAGAAGGGGAAGAAGGATGCAAAACAAGGAAGTCGCATGGAGCCGATTATACCCTCTTAAATTTATCTATATCTTCATCGTATTAGGTTTGATTTGCGGTTGCGAATGGTCCGGCGGAAGAGAAGCTTCTGGGGAAACCAATGAAATCGGAGGCTCCGATCAAACAATCGTACGGTATACGGGAGCGAAAAGTCCTGTAATCTCGACTACATATACCGCAAGGAAGGAGCTTTCGCTTACTTTCAGCGGATTAGGCGATAAAGATACGATGAATCGAATTTTGGATCAGCTCGATACATACCGAATAAAGGCAACTTTCTTCGTTCCGGGTATGAGAGTGGCGGAAGAACCCGGTATTGCTAAGGCAATCCTCTCAAGGGGACATGAAATCGAGAACAATACGTTGAACCGATTGGATATGACGAAGTTAAGCTATGAACAAGCGTACAATGAAATTCGATTAAGCAACGAAGTTATTCGCAAGGAAACGGGAGTTACTCCTCGTTACTTGAGGACAAAGTCGGGAGATTACAACGATGACGTCCGACTAGCGGCCGCCCATAACGGATTGGAAGCGGTAGTCGTCTACTCGTTGTTCCTTCATAACTGGCAAGGCGAAAGCGATGAAGAAAAAAGCGAATACGTAAGAAAATATATAAATCGTGGCGGCATTATAAATATCGATGCGGAAGAAAACTTTAATGTAGTCGAGTCCATTTCCATTTTCGCCCAAGCGGCGAACGATATCGGCTATAAGTTTATTTCGCTAGACGAACTAATCGAACATGGGAGCACGAAGAAGCCTTTAGACCAAATAAAAGGCTACGACGCAGCCAAAGTAAATCCGGATTTCGAGAACTCCGAGTATAAGCTGATCTACGATAAAGAGACGAATAAGAAGGAAATCGCGCTAACGTTCGACGATTGGGGAACGGATTACACCGTTACCAAAATTCTGGATATCTTGGCCTTATACGATGTAAAAGCAACTTTCTTCCTCCGCGCCAAAGGGGTGGAAGCGAATCCCAATCTAGCAAGAGCGATGATCGAAGAAGGTCACGACGTGGCTAACCACTCTTACAGCCATCCAGTCGTTACGACTTTAACGCCGACCCAACTGCAGGAAGACGTAGTGAAGGCTCATCAGGTTATTACGGAAGCGATTCAGCAGCAACCGACGATGTTGTTTAGACCGCCGACGGGCGAGATCGACGATCGAACGGCTAAAGCAATCTCCGCTATCGGATATCCCGATATTGCCCTGTACGACGTGACTACCTTCGATTGGGATTCGAATAATAGCGCCGAAGATATCGTTAACAGCGTACTAGAGCAAACCCAGAACGGAAGCGTCATTCTGCTGCATATGTTGGATGACATTCATACGATAGAAGCATTGCCTATCGCAATAGAACGTTTAAAGAAGCAAGGTTATACCTTCGTGAAAATGGCGGATTTGATAGGTTCATAGTTAGCGCATGGAGACGGGAGAAATAGGCATGGGACTTTATAGTAGCATCGTGGACAGACAAGATAGCATAGCCGTAATCGGTCTAGGTTACGTAGGTTTGCCTTTGGCTATTGCTTTTGCAAGAAAAGCAGATGTAATCGGCTTTGACGTTAGCGGGTCGAGGATAGCGGGTTATCTGAATGGAATCGACTCCACGGGAGATGTCGGGAATGCGGCAATTCGCAATAGCACCGTTACTTTTACCAACGATGAGCGATTGCTCGAGCAATCCCGTTTCTTCGTCGTCGCCGTGCCTACTCCGATTCAGAGCGGGAACGTGCCCGACCTTCAATTCGTCGAGAAAGCGAGCAGGCTGGTCGCGAAGAAGCTGAGCAAGGGCTCGATCGTCGTCTACGAATCTACCGTATATCCGGGAGTAACGGAAGATATATGCGTTCCTATTCTAGAAGAAGAATCGGGTTTGAAATGCGGCGAAGATTTCAAAGTCGCGTACTCGCCGGAGAGGATTAATCCGGGGGATAAAATTCATCGGCTCGAGAATATCGTCAAGATCGTATCGGGCATGGATGACGAGACGTTGGATACCGTAGCTAAAGTGTATGAACTGATTATCGAGGCGGGCGTGTTCAAAGCAGAGAATATTAAAGTGGCTGAAGCGGCCAAGGTCATCGAGAACGCTCAGCGAGATATCAACATCGCGTTCATGAACGAATTATCCATGCTGTTCAACGCTATGGATATCGATACGAAAGCCGTTCTTGAAGCGGCGGGAACCAAATGGAATTTCATGAACTTCACTCCCGGCCTAGTCGGAGGACATTGTATCGGCATCGATCCGTATTACTTAACTTACAAAGCGGAGGATACGGGGTATCATTCTCGCATTATTTTGGCGGGAAGACATGTCAACGACGGGATGGGCAAATATATCGCGCAAAGCATCATTAAACTTCTGGTTAAACAAAAGCAAGATATCAATCGGGCTAGAATAGGTTTTCTAGGGTTCTCGTATAAAGAGGATAGCTCCGACATACGTAACACGAAAGTAACGGATATCATAAATGAGTTAACGGAATATGGCATTGTTCCTCTTGTGGCAGACCCGCTAGTGGACAGGCATCAAGTTTACGAAGAGTATGGGATCGAGCTTACTTCCATGTCCGATATGAACAATCTCAACGTCGTTGTCATGGCCGTGCCGCACTCCGGATTCAAGGAAATGAACATCCATGATTTCGATGCATTATACGAAACCGGCCAATCCAAGATCTTGGTTGACATTAAAGGGATTTATAACAAATCGGAATACTTAAGCAACGGATACCACTACTGGCGTCTATGATTAACGGCAACAAGGATTGGAGGCAATGCCGATGTTCCTCAAGAAAGAGAAAAAAATCGTAGAGGTGTTGACCCTACCGCGGGAGGATAGGCGAACGCTGTCCAACGTGCCCGATCCCGAAAACATAAGGACTACTGCCGATCGTAGAGGAATCAAGACGGATGAGGGCGACGGCGGGGAGAAAGATGCCGATTATCTGAACAGGCTGCGATTGCTCAGCCTTCGATACGTAGCGGATTTCGATGTGCTTCTCGTATCCGAGGGGCATAAGAAGAAGTCCGGCATCAAGGGGAAGGCCGTTGATATCTCTTCGACGGGCTTGCTGGTCGCTTTGGATCCTGCCATTGATCGCTTCAAGGCGGGAGATAAGCTTAACATCAGGTTCAACATTCCTCCGGGCACGATGCCCGAAGGATTCGAGCTCGCCGTGAATACCCATGCCATCGCCGTAAGGCAGTTTACCCGCGAGCACGACGGAACGGAGAAGCTGATGCTGGCATTCGAATTCGTTAAGCCGCTAACGGAGTATTTTCAACGTAAACGATGGGGGTATTCGGTTTATACGGCCAGCGGATTGTTGTTCTTTGCCGTTTGCTTCATCATGCTCATGCGCGCCGAGAGCATTATTTACTTTAAGTACGACTTTATCTTGTATTTATACAGCTTGACCGCAGCCGCCTTTCTGCTGACGAGATATCTGTTCGGCGCATTATACAGGGACGTACGGATCAATCCCGACTATTCGCCGGGAGTAACGATTATTATTCCTTGTTTCAACGAAGAGCAGTGGATTCATAGAACGATCCTAAGCTGCGTGAATCAAGATTATCCAGTCGATAAACTAGAGGTTATTGTCGTCGATGATCGTTCAACGGATAATTCCGTAGCGCGAATCCAACAAGTGATCGCGATGGTCCACAACGAAGCGGAGCGTTTTGCAACCAAAGAAAGGCTGAAAATGCACGTGCTTGCGGAGAACGGTGGTAAGCGAGTCGCATTAGTGAAAGGAGTGGAGATGGCGAAGCACGATTTAGTCGTATTCGTGGATTCCGATAGCTTTCTCGATCCCACTGCGATCAAGCATCTCGTTCAGCCATTTCAAGATCCTCGAATGGGCGGGGTCGCCGGCCGAACGGACGTGGAAAATAAATACACGAATTCCGTAACCAAGCTGCAGACGGTACGCTATTATATCGCCTTCCGGATCATGAAGGCAGCCGAATCTTGGTTCGATAGCGTGACCTGCTTGTCCGGACCATTATCCTGTTATCGCAAAGAACTGATTCTTAAGCATAAGGAAGCATGGCTTACTCAGAAGTTCCTGGGACAACCCGCAACCTTCGGGGATGACCGCAGCATGACGAATTTTATTTTAAGAACCCACAGGACGGCCTATCAGGACGCGGCGATTTGTTCGACGATCGTACCTTCGGACATGAATGTATTCCTGAAGCAGCAAATGAGATGGAAGCGGTCTTGGTTAAGGGAGTCTCTGCGCGCGGGACTGTTTATATGGCGGAAAGAGCCGTTCATGGCGCTGTTTTTCTATATCGGTCTTGTAGTACCCATCGCTGCGCCGGTAATCGTCTTATACAATCTGTTCTACGTTCCCATCGTTCATCAAGTTTTTCCGGGGACGTTCTTAATGGGTTTATTGATGATGGCGCTGCTCATGAGCCTAGCCCATTTGTTGTTCCGCAAGAGCAAGCTATGGATATTCGGACTTGTTTTTTGCATATTCTACGAACTTGTTCTGCTCTGGCAGATGCCCGTGGCATGGGTGACCTTCTGGAAGTCGACGTGGGGAACTAGGGAAACTCCGCAAGATATCGAAGCGAGGAACAAGAAGGAAGCCAGGAAACGAAAAAACAAAAATAGAATAGGACTGCCGTTCTAATTTATATCGATAAAGTCTTATAGGATGAGGTGTGGCAGAAATGGGAATGCACAGAAGGAATTCTGCCCTTGACTATCGCAAGAAAAATCGCAGAAAAATCTACAAAACGCTGTTGCAGCTTGCCCTGCTTATGGTCGTAGGTTACTCGTTGTTCCATGTGTTGGTCGATACCGAGAGCTACAGGATGCCGGACGAAAAGGAATGGTCGAACCGCCAAGGCTTCATCGCGTTATCCTATTTCGGAGTCAGCCGAACGGGCACTCCGAAATTGATCGACAAGAGCCAGCTTGACCAGCAATTACAAGCGCTAAAGGATCAAGGCTACGAAACGGTTTCCCAGCAAGACATCTTGAACTTCTATCATAACGGGACCGCTTTGCCCGATAAGGCGCTTTTCCTGTCCTTCGAGGATGGGCGCAACGATTCCAGCCTATATGCCCAGCCGTTGCTCGAGAAGTATAACTACAAAGCTACGTTTCTCTCCTACGCCGATAAGGTAGGGAGCGGAGACAGGAAGTTTCTGCAGCCTGGCGATATGCGTAAAATGATGAAAACCGGCTATTGGGAGATGGGCAGCAACGGTTATCGCCTGTCCTATATCAACATCTTCAATCGCGACGGGACTTTCCTCGGAATGAAGGACGAGAACGATTTACATAACAAGGATAAAGTCGAATACTACAACCACTATTTAATGGATTTTATTAGGGATGAGAATATGATTCCCGTAGAAGACAGAGCCGAGATGGAAACCCGTATCGGTACCGATTACAAGGCAATGAGAACGATATACGACGATAAACTAGGCTTCGTCCCGAACGTCTATATGATCATGCATGCCAATGCATTGAACGAAGGGATGAACCGGCTGGTATCGGATGCGAACAACGCGAATATAAAGCAAATCTTCAAGCTACATTACAATCGCGAGGGAACGGCATTTAACGAGGCGGGAGCCGATCCGTTCGATCTGACTCGAGTTCAGCCTGCGCCTTACTGGTATACTAACCACTTGTTGATGAAGTTGCGGAAAGATACCGGACAAGCGATGAAGTTCGTAATCGGGGACAAGGAAAGAGCCAAGGATTGGAGAGTCATCAGCGGAGCCGCGCAATTCATCGATAATCGGATCGCTCTCACTTCGTTGCCGTCCGGCAACGGAATGATGTATCTCGATCCAAGCGATGCTTATACAGATATGACCCTAACCGCAAATTTATCCGGAAACGTAATCGGCAAGCAGTCCGTATACGTTCGATTCGATCGTAACAAAGATTCCTATTTGCGGGTTAGCCTTATAGATAACGAGCTCATCGTCGACGAGAAACGTCCCGGTCGGGTCGCGACGAGATTATTCACTCGCAAGTTAGGGGAGGTCGATTGGAAGGAAAGCGATCTGGCCTTGAATAAAGCAACGGTATATTCGATTGAACAAACGGCATCAGGAAATTCCGAGAATCAATCGGAAGTCGACTACCCGACCAACGTTAAGAATACTAGAGAACTTGGCGTAACCGTCACAGGAAACGCATTAACGATCAAAGTCGACGGAGAGCTTCAGCTAGAAGAACGTCAGATCGACAGTAGCATTAACGCAGGCGGGGTAGCCCTTGAGTCCGGATTCAGCGAAATGAACCATAAAGACGATATTTATGATGGAGTTTTCGATGATATTCGCATCGAATCTATAAGGACGGATGGGGAACGCAATACCGTTCTGTATCAAAATAGCTTCGAGGGACTCGACAAGATCGTTAGCCGAGTCAAAAATGCCTTCGATTCTACGATCGATTGGATGATCGATACGTTCTGAATCTTCAAGAAAGGAGTTGGAATTCGGTTGGACACGGATAGAAAGCGTTTCGTTGCCTTGTTCGCGATTACGATTGCCTTTGTTGTCGCGGTTGTCTTGCTCTATCTGATCAGGAGAGAGACTTCAAACGAGGCTCAAGCAACCGTGGCGAAGGTGCCCGAGAAGGAACGACGGATCTCCGCGTGGATAGCGGATTGGCATTGGGAGTCCGGGCTGACCGATCTTAAAGCTGTCGCGCGGAAGCTGGACAGCCTCCAGGTGTTCTCGGCTTACTTCGATGATCGGGACAGGCTCTTCTTTACGGAAGAAGCGCGGGAAGGGCTGCCGGAAATAGTCAAGGCGATGAGAATGAACGGCGACGCCGAAATCTATCTCACACTCGTGAATGACATCTTATATTCGGACGGCTCCGAGATTCAGAAGGATTCGGACATTATAAGCAGACTTATGGCTACGGAAGAGAGCCGTACGAAACACATCGAAGATATCGTGACGACAATGGATGCATACGGTTTCCATGGCGTTGAGATCGACTATGAAAAGATAGCAGACGTCGATTGGGAGAATGTCGTCGACTTTATCTCGTCTTTGTGCGAGAGGCTGAATCCATCGGGAAGAACGATGAGGGTCGTGCTCGAGCCTCGTGCTCCGATCGAAAGCTTGCGTCTGCCGGAAGGACCGGCATACGTGATGATGGCGTACAACTTATTCGGTAACCACAGCGGGCCCGGCCCTAAGGCGGACCATAACTTCATTAAGAAATTAACCGCAAGAATGAATAGTCTGCCCGGCGATCCCTACGTCGCTCTGTCGACGGGAGGATTCGATTGGGTCTCGGAAACCGGGGAAGCAACCGGAATTACGGAGCAACGAGCCGTCGAGCTATCGCGGCTAAGTTCCGTATCCCCTAAGCGGGATTCAGGGAGCGGAAGCGTCTTTTTCGATTATATCGACGATAATGGGATAGAGCATACCGTTTGGTATGCAGACGATGAAACGTTAAGTCAATGGATCGAAACGGCAAGCCAAGCCGGATATACCCGAATCGCGATATGGAGATTAGGCGAATTAAGCCGGGATACGCTGGCCGTATTATGAAGCGATACGATAACATGCCTTCAATAAGGCAATCCTATATTCCAAAGCAGGTCGACATTCTCCAAGTCGAGCCGCTTTGGAATATTTTTCATCCCGGAGGGACAAACTAAAGGGAAGAATAAACCTAGGCCGTCATTCGGCCGCAGGAGGGGGAGCCACTTTTGGACTGTAAAGACAGGCAGGTAACGAGGTTTCGCTCATTCGCTTGGATGCTGGCATGTTTCGTGGCAGTTACGTTAATGGTTCCAACCGTCGTTTCTGCCAAAGAACCGACGCCGGGCAACAAAATGACCGATATGGCCGCCAGCGCTAAATCCGCGATACTGATGGATGCGGACAGCGGCACGGTTATTTACCAGAAGAACAGCAACGTCGCCATGCCGCCGGCGAGCATCACGAAGATCATGACGATGCTGCTGGTCATGGAAGCGCTCGACGAGGGCCGACTTAAGTTGACGGACAAGGTGCAGGCGAGCGAATACGCCGCGTCGATGGGCGGATCGCAGATTTTCCTGGAGCCCGGGGAGGAAATGTCGGTCGAGGAGATGCTTAAAGGCATCGCTCTGGCATCCGGCAACGACGCTTCCGTGGCTATGGCGGAGAAGCTTGGCGGAAGCGAGCAGCAATTCGTCGCCATGATGAACGAGAAAGCCGAGCAATTAGGGATGAAAAATACGAAGTTCATGAACTGTAACGGACTTCCCGCGGAAGGTCACGTATCTTCGGCGCACGACATCGCGATCATGTCGCGAGAACTGCTTAAATACGAAGGAATCACGAAATACACGGGGCTCTACCAGGATTATTTACGCAAAGACAGTCCGAAACCCTTCTGGCTCGTCAATACGAATAAGCTCGTGCGATTTTATAGCGGCGCCGACGGTTTGAAAACCGGATTTACCAGCGAAGCGAAATTTTGTTTGTCCGCTACCGCCCGCAGGGATAACCTTCGATTGATCGCCGTCGTCATGGGGGAACCTAATACGAAGACTCGCAATGCCGAAGTGTCCCATCTGTTCGATTACGCGTTCGCGCAGTACACGAACGTACCGATCTACAAGAAAGGCGATCCGATCGGAACGCTTTCGGTAGAGAAGGGTAAAGTCGGACAGGTTCCGTTGACCGCCAAGCGTTCTTACAGCATTCTGTTGAAGAAAGGCGATGCGGGTAAAGGCATCCGGCACGAGCTGGTGCTTGACGGAAACGTGAAGGCTCCGATTGAAATCGGACAACCAATCGGGAAGCTGATCGTTTATCGCGGAAACGACGTCGTTACGGAATTTCCGGTCGAATCGCCTATGGCGGTCGGCAGGGCAGGCTGGTGGACGTTGCTCAAGAGAACGACGGGACAATTGTTTCTAGCGGATTAATGGCGATAAAGGGCGGTTTGACGGGCTTTGCGTCACCGCCTCTTTGCCGTGTTATGTCGAAAAAAGCGACGTTACTTCTAGTTTTGTCGGGGGGCAGGAATGGGAGAGCCATCCGTAGAATTGGTGACGATGCAGCTTACTGGCGATGGCGAGTGGCTGCGCCGCGTACTTAGGGGAAGGGGAAATGGGCATGAGCTTACAGGTCGAGCTGGAGCAGCACCGCAATGTATTGATTGTCCGTCTGAGAGGAGAATTGGATCACCACACGGCGGACATCGTCCGGTTTAAGATGGAGGATGCGATTTTAAGAGGCAGGTGCGACCATGTCGTGCTGAGTTTAAAGGACCTGATCTTCATGGACAGCTCGGGTCTTGGCGTCATTCTTGGGCGTTACAAGCTCGTCAAAAGCCGAGGAGGCAAAATGGTCGTCTGCGACACGCAGGCTAGTGTGAAACGATTGTTCGAATTGTCCGGGTTGTTCAAGATTCTATCTTTCTACGACACCGAACGTTCGGCAGTTGCCAGTCTGGAGGTCGTATCATGAGCGGGCACAATCATATGAAGCTGTCTTTCGCCAGCCGTTCCGAGAATGAAGCTTTTGCTAGAATTGCCGTCGCCGCATTCGTCAGTCAACTGGATCCGACGATGGAGCAATTGGACGAGATCAAGACGGTCGTATCCGAAGCGGTTACGAACGCGATTATTCACGGCTATAACGGGAGCGTCGAGGGCATTGTCACCGTAGAAGCGGAGATTGACGGCGATACGGTGCTCATATCCATTGGCGACCAGGGGAAAGGCATCGAGGATCTGGAGCTTGCGCGCCAGCCCTTGTTTACTTCGCGGCCGGAGTTGGAACGCTCGGGCATGGGTTTCACGATCATGGAAAATTTCATGGACGAATTCGACGTCGTAAGCTCGGAGAAAAGCGGAACGTCCCTTAGGATGAAAAAACGGATCGAATCGAAAAAAGCGCTGTTTAATTAATAACCGTGCGGCAGGGGTTGGAGGCATGGACTCAGAATGGAAACGTTCGTCTCCGCCGGCATACTTGGATGACAGTGAAGTGAAGCGCCTTATCGCGCTTAGTCAATCCGGAGATACGACCGCGCGGGATACGCTCGTGAATAGCAATATCCGTCTAGTTTGGTCGGTCGTTCAGCGGTTTTCTAATAGAGGTTACGATAGCGACGACCTGTTTCAAATCGGCTGTATCGGATTGCTCAAGTCGGTCGATAAATTCGACCTTTCTTATGACGTTAAGTTTTCCACCTATGCGGTTCCGATGATCATCGGAGAAATTCAAAGATTCCTGAGAGACGACGGTACGCTCAAAGTCAGCCGTTCGCTCAAGGAAATGGCCAACCGGGTTCGCAAGGTCAAAGACGAGCTATCGAAGAGAAACGGGCGCGCGCCTACGATCAGCGAGGTCGCTGAAGAAATCGGCGTCACCCCGGAGGAGATCGTCTTCGCCCAAGAGGCGAATAAACCGCCGGCGTCCATACACGAAACGGTATTCGAGAATGACGGGGATCCGATAACGCTAATGGATCAGATCGCCGACGAATCGCAAGAGCGCTGGTTCGACAAGCTTGCTTTGACTGAAGCGATTCAGGCCTTGAACGACCGGGAGCGCCTTATTGTGTACCTTCGCTACTTCCGCGACCAGACGCAATCTGAAGTCGCGGGAAGGCTCGGCATTTCACAGGTGCAAGTCAGCCGTTTGGAGAAAAAGATCCTGCAGAACATTAAAGACCAGATCGCCCAATAAACGGAATCGCGATAAGGCATGCTTCTCGATCGACGAGAAGCATGCCTTTTTACTTATTATCCGACTATATCGGACGATTAAATCTCATACTAAGCCGAATGCAGCCAAAGGAGGGAGGAACTGGTGGAGCTCTCGAACGCGGAGTCTAAAGTCGTGTACGTGCGGATGCGCCGCAGAGCCGTCGTTCGCCCCAAGTCCGTCGTCACGCTTGGCGACGTAGCGAGGTTGGTGACGGAAAATCATCTTCAGCAACGACTGAAGCGGCTGCCGCTCCATCTGATCAACGAGAAGGACGGAAATCTGTTGTTGATAGACATGCTCCAGGTCGTCAAGGCCATTCGGGAAGCGGAACCCGGGATGATTATCGAGACGTTCGGGGAACCTCACGTCCTTCTGGAAATTTCGCCCGCGGGCGAAGTGAAGCCGCGGATCGTCATCCTTGTACTCGCCTGGTTGCTGCTTTTCTTCGGCTCGGGGATGGCGATGATGAATTTCCACGCCGACGTCAACATGCCGGCCGTGCAGCATCGGATCACGCAACTGGTAACCGGTCGTACGGGCTCGCATCCGTGGCTCTTTCAAATCCCTTACTCGATAGGCGTCGGCATGGGAATGCTGCTTTTTTTTAACCGTTTGCTGCGCAAGCGGCTTAACGACGAGCCAAATCCCCTCGAGGTGGAAATGTTCATGTACCAGGAAAACGTGAACCATTACGTCATTACGGAAGAATACCGGAAAAAACACGAGGACCAGGCGGGTAACGACGGTGGCTGAACTCGGGCAGGGCATTATGCTCGGCGTCATCGGATTAGCCGGGGGCTTCGCGGTCGGGAGCGCCTTCGTCGCCTTGTTGATCGTGTTGGATCTTATTCCTCGGCTGGTACAAATTACAAGAGCATACCGACGATCCGCCGTGTTCGAATCGGGCATTTTGTTAGGCGCGTTATATTGGAGCTGCGCGGATCTGTTCGATTGGACGTATGCATTCCCCGCAGGTCTATTACTGATTCCGGCCATATTCCAAGGCTTGTTCGTGGGGATGTTCGCGGCCGCGCTAACCGAGGTGCTAAACGTCATTCCGATCATTACCAGAAGATTTAAGCTTAAGCCTTTTATATTGTCGTTGCTAATGGCGATGGTACTCGGTAAAGTAACGGGTTCCGTAGTCGATTGGTTATGGCTGCATCCTTAAGGAGCGTGACGATGATGGAAACGACCGAACACGGCAGTATGGATTTGGATCATGCCGACGCTAATAACGGTTACGGGCATATGCGGGAAAAAGAGGATATGGAGGAGCAGGATAGAGGCTCCGATAAGCATGATGGCGGTGATCCGGGAGCTCGTCAAGGGCGGCAAAGCGAGCAGGGAAAAGACGGTCGCCAAGCCGGGCCCAATGAGATCAGTCCCTCTTCCTCGGAGCAAGCGCGCAAGTCTCAGCGACGCATTCCGGACAGCATGAAGGATTGGAAAGAGCTGCTGAAGGAAACGATCGGGTTTGAGAAGAGCTTCGAGGTGCAAGTGCGGGAGATGACTTTCGGCGGCAAGCGCGCCGCGTTCTTATTCCTTAGCGTCTTCGCGAAAGACGCGTCGCTCACGGAGATTATCAAGCGACTTACCTATCTTGAGCCCGAAAGCAGCATGGATCACGATGCGATGCACACTTTCCTCGAATGTTACATGCCCGCCGTACAGATCAAGAAAACGACTTCGTTCCCTCAGATGATCGACGAAGTTCTCATGGGCAACACGGCCTTTTACGTGGACGGAGAGCCTGCCGCGTTATTGATCGACGCAAAGGCTTATCCCTCCCGGAATCCGGAACAGCCATCGCTGGAGAAGGTCGTTCGCGGCAGCCAGGACGGCTTCACGGAGACGCTGCTCGTTAATGTGGCGCTTATCCGCCGAAGGCTGCGCGACCCGAATCTCCGCTTCGAGATCATGAGAGTAGGCAGACGCACGCAGACTGACGTGTGTATCGGATACATAGACGATATCGCGAACAAGGAACTCGTCGAATCTATTCGCGACAAGATCAAGGCTATTGACATCGACGGGATCCCGCTAGCGGACAAACAACTGGAGGAGATGACCGTGAAGAGCGGCTGGAGTCCGTTTCCGCTCGTGAGATACACGGAAAGACCGGACGTGGTGGCCGCTCAGCTGTTGGACGGCAGCGTTACTGTCATCGTGGACACCTCTCCAAGCGCTATATTGCTGCCGACCACTTACTTCGATCTTGTTCAGCATGCCGAGGAAAATCGCCAGAATCCTTTCATGGGGACTTATATGCGTTGGGTCAGATATTTAGGGATGACGGCTTCGTTGTTTCTTATGCCGCTCTGGTACTTGTTCAATGAAAGGCAAACGCTTCGTCCGGAGTGGCTTTGGTTCGTAGGTGCCCACGAAGTGGGCCAAATCCCGCTCATCCTCCAATTTCTTATCGCGGAAATCGGCGTGGATTTGCTTAGGCTCGCTGCCGTTCATACGCCGGCGCCGTTGGTTACGGCTATGACTTTATTGTCGGCTATATTGATTGGCGATATTGCGGTGAAGACGGGTCTGTTCATCAATGAGGTTATCCTCTACATGGCCGTATCCGCGATAGGGATGTTCGCGACGCCGAGCTACGAATTGGGCTTGGCGAACCGAATCGTCAGGCTCGGCCTGTTACTGGCCGTGTTCTTCTTCCACGAGATCGGGTTCGTGATCGGCACGACGTTCATGTTCCTGTTCCTTTCACTCGAGAGATCATTCAACACGCCGTATTTGTGGCCGTTCCTTCCCTTTAACGCCGCGGCGTTCAGGGATATCCTGTTCAGACAACCTCTTTCCTACAACAAGAAGCGCTTGTCCATATACCGGACGAAGAAAAACCGGAAGCAGCCGGCGTAAAGTTAAAAATGCAAATGATGTGGCAATTCCTCCATATCCCCGGAAGCTATTTTCCGCTATACTCAGGTTAAATAGTGCAACTACCGGTCAAGGGTCGACAGGATGGCCGCTTCCGGAATTATCGCCAAAGGGGAATTAGACATGTTCTTGCATGGAACTAGCAAAATCAACAGCAAAGGTCATCTAGAGATCGGCGGCTGCGACGTCACGGACTTGGCGCAAGAGTTCGGAACGCCTTTATACATCGTGGACGAGGCGCTCGTTCGCCAACGCGCAAGGGAATTCATGGACGCTTTCCGTGCTACGGGACTTCGCCATCAGGTCGCCTACGCTTCCAAAGCTTTTTGCGTCATGGCCATGTGCCGCGTTGCGGAAGAAGAGGGAATGAGCCTTGACGTCGTGTCCGACGGAGAATTATACACGGCTCTGCAAGCCGGATTTCCGGCCGAGCGCATCCACTTCCACGGAAACAACAAAACGCCGGAAGAAATCGTCATGGCGTTGGATGCGGGAATCGGATGTTTCGTAGTCGATAACTTCAACGAATTGCAGCTTCTGAACGCTTTGGCCGCGGACAAAGGCAAACGCGTCAACGTATTGCTTCGTATTACTCCGGGCGTCGAAGCGCATACGCACGATTACATCTCGACCGGTCAGCAGGATTCTAAGTTCGGCTTCGACCTAGGCAACGGTACGGCTTTCAAAGCGATCGAAACCGCGCTCGGATTGCCGAATCTTAAAGTATTGGGCGTTCACTCCCACATCGGCTCGCAAATATTCGAAGTCGAAGGCTTCCGGATGGCGGTCGAGAAGGTTGCCGCGTTCGCCGTGGAAATTCGCGACCGTCTAAACCACACTTTCACCGTTCTGAACTTGGGCGGAGGCTTCGGCATCCGTTACGTGGAGGGCGACCAGCCGCTTCCGGTTAGCGTATACGTGCAAGCGATCGCCGATGCCGTTCGCACGACATGCGAGCAAGCGAACTTCGCGTTGCCGGAAGTATGGATCGAGCCGGGCCGAAGCATTATCGGCGACGCCGGAACGACCCTATATACGGTTGGGACAAGCAAAGACATCCCCGGCGTCCGCAAGTATATCGCGGTCGACGGCGGAATGACCGATAACCCGCGCCCGGCGTTGTATGAGTCCAAATACGAAGCGGTTCTTGCGAATCGCGCGAACGATACGCTTGACGAACTTGTATCCGTAGCCGGTAAATGCTGCGAAAGCGGAGATATGCTGATCTGGGATCTGAAGCTGCCGACCGTTCAATCGGGCGATCTGCTTGCGGTATTCTGCACGGGCGCTTACAACTACGCGATGGCGAGCAATTACAACCGGATTCGCCGTCCGGCGGTCGTGTTCGTGAAAGACGGCAAAGCGGATCTCGTCGTCGCCCGCGAAACCTATCACAACATCGTCGGCAACGACATCATTCCTCAACGCTTGCAGAAGCAGGCGGTTTCCAAGTAAACCGAAGCTGAAATTAAGGGCATCATGTCGCAAGTTATGGGCATGGTGCCTTTATGTGCGGGGCGCCGGATATTCGGCGCCCGCTTTTTTACGTGATAGACTTGTTTTGGTTTGTTATGAATTGTTGTACAATAAGGCGATATGATTTAAGGAGGATAATATAATGTCTAAACAAGCCGTAATTAAACTTGCCGATGGCAACGAAATCGAGATCGAATTATTCAACGAGGATGCGCCTAACACGGTCGCCAACTTCGAGAAGTTAGCGAACGAGGGCTTCTACGACGGAATTCCGTTCCATCGCGTAATTCCGGGATTCGTAGCGCAAGGAGGTTGCCCTAACGGCAACGGAACCGGCGGTCCGGGTTATTCCATCAATTGCGAGCACAACAAAAATAAGCACGAGCGCGGAAGCCTGGCAATGGCGCATCGCGGGCCGAACACTGGCGGCAGCCAGTTCTATATCGCTTATAACCCGCAACCGCATCTCGACGGCGTTCACACCGTCTTCGGCAAAGTATCGTCCGGCATGGAGCACGTGGATTCGCTGAAAGGACAAGAAAAGATGGAATCTATTCGCGTAAGCTAATAAGCGTTATCGATAGCTTGTCTTAAAACTCCGCAATCGCAACTTTTCTGCCGCGATTGCGGTTTTTTCTATTCCGCTTGATTTAATTCCAAGCTGACAGCTTGCAATTAGCTTGCAATTTATTAATCGAGATGGTACACTTTTTTTCATTAAGTTGCTACCTTCGGGGCGGGGCGTAATTCCCCACCGACGGTGATCGGCAGCATGGCGACCGCAGGGAGATCTGCTGGAAGCTTGCAGCCGTCAGTCCGTGACCCGTCATCGTTTCTTCCGGAATTACCGGCGAGAGCGATGCGGTGGACCTGGTGCAAATCCGGGACCGACAGTTATAGTCTGGATGGGAGAAGGAAGCGCAGCGACCATATCGTGTCTATTCAAGCAAAGCTAGCCGTAGGTTCGATAACGGGATAAACATCGATAATGTTTGTTCTTTTTTTCACAACCTGCGGTTTCGACAGGCTGTTTCAACATGTATCAACAAGATGGGTTGCTCCGATCGGAGCGTCGCATCGTGTTTGTTCAACGGTTCTGTTCTCGTTTGCTTTGCCCGACATGACCTGAAGGTCTGTTTATCGCTGTGCATCTACCACCCCCGAGGATCATTCCTCGGGGGTTTTCTGTTATTATTCGCCGGCGGAGGGAGGGTTCGCATGGAGGTATTGAACGATGAATTTTACATGCGTCTAGCCTTGAATTTGGCGGAAGGCGCATCCGGACAGACCGGCGTGAATCCGGTAGTGGGTTGCGTCGTCGCGAATAACGGACGCATCGTGGGCATGGGAGCGCATCTTAAGCGAGGCGAAGGACATGCGGAAGTGCTTGCTCTCGACATGGCTGGAGATCAAGCGAATGGCGCGACAGCGTACGTGACTTTGGAGCCATGCAGTCATTTCGGCAAAACTCCCCCATGCTGCGATCGGCTTATCGCCGAAGGCGTTTCGCGCGTCGTCGTCGCCGCGTTGGATCCCAACCCGCTAGTGGCGGGGCAAGGCGTCAAGCGACTCCGGGATGCCGGCGTCGAAGTGGAAGTCGGCATCCTTCAAGCCGAGGCGGTCGACCAGAACGAAGCATTTCGAAAGTATATCGTGACCGGAATGCCCTTCATTACTCTAAAGACGGCATTATCGCTCGACGGCCGAATCGCGACGCACGCCGGGCATAGCCGATGGATTACCGGGGCCGAGGCGAGGGAAGCGGTTCACACGCTTCGTCATCGGAACGCCGGCATTATGGTTGGCGTGGACACGGTGATCGCGGACGATCCGGAGCTGACTACGCGCCTTAGCGTTCCGGGCTTGCACCCGACTAGAATCGTCGTCGACTCCAAGTTGAGAATACCGGAGAGCTCGCGAGTGTTGAACGAAGCCGCCAGAACGATCGTACTGACGACGGATAGAGCGGAACAAGCCAAAGCCCAGCGGCTGATCGAGCTTGGAGCGGAAGTGTATCGTAGCGGAGACGTTTCCCGCGTCGATCTTGCCCGTTCCATGAAATGGCTTGGAGAAAACGGAATAAGCTCCGTTCTGCTGGAAGGCGGCGGCGTGCTCAACGGCGCGATGCTCGAAGCGGGACTGGTCGATAAGCTGATGCTTTTCTACGCTCCGCTGATCGTCGGAGGGGAAGGTTCGCCTTCCGCGTTCGCCTTCAAGGGGCCGGAGGCCATGTCTTCCGCGTTAAGATTAACCCGCGTATCGATGCAGCACTTCGGGGAAGATTGGTGCGTTACGGGTTATCCTATGGGCAATGGTAGCTCCGAAGATGCTTAAAGAAACAGCCGGGAAGGAGAGGATAAAGATGTTTACGGGACTCATCGAGGAAATGGGCTCGCTCCGATCGGTACAACGAAGGGGAGAGGCCATGATCCTAAGCATATCCGCTTCCAAAGTGTTGGAAGACGTCAAGATGGGAGATAGTATTTCCGTTAACGGAGTATGTTTGACCGTCGTCGATTACGACCGTCAATCGTTCTCGGTCGACGTGATGCCCGAAACCTATCGGTTAACGAACCTGCATTCCATACAGACGGGCAGCGTTCTGAACTTGGAGCGCGCCATGATGGCCGGCGGAAGATTCGGCGGACATCTCGTTCAAGGACACGTGGACGGCACGGGCACGATCAGAAGCAGAACGACGGAAGCTAACGCGGTCGCTTTCGCGATAGAGCCGAACGATGCCCGATTGTTGAGGCATGTCGTACAACAAGGCTCGGTTACGCTGGACGGGATCAGCTTGACGGTCGTTTCCGTCGATCGGCAGCTAGGCACGTTTACCGTATCCATCATTCCGCACACGCTGCGGGAGACGGTGCTACAGCATAAGCACGCCGGCGAAACCTTGAATATTGAATGCGATATTTTGGGCAAATACGTCGATCATCTGCTCGGCTTAAGAGACGGTCAATCGCCAAGCAAGACGGGCGGACTAACGGAATCGATTCTTCGGGATAATGGATTTATGTGAAGGAGGCTTGGGCAATGGAACAATATCATTTTGACCCGATCGAGGATGCGATTTACGATCTGATGAGAGGGAAAGTCATCATCGTCGTGGATGACGAGGATCGCGAGAACGAGGGAGACTTGATCGCGTTAGCGGACAAAGCGACGCCCGACGTCATTAACTTCATGATCAGGGAAGCGAGAGGCCTTCTCTGCGTTCCGATTACGCAAGAAAGAGCCGAAACTCTTGACCTGCCGCCGATGGTCAGTCACAATACGGATTATCACGGTACTGCGTTTACCGTATCTGTCGACCATATTACGACAACGACGGGCATCTCGGCCCCGGAAAGATCGATGACCATTAAAGCGCTGATCGATCCCGCTGCCAAATCGAGCGATTTCCGCAGGCCGGGTCATATTTTCCCGTTGATCGCCAAGAAGGGCGGCGTCCTCAGACGCGCCGGCCATACGGAGGCCGCGGTGGATTTAGCAAGAATGTGCGGCTCTCCGCCGGCTGCCGTCATCTGCGAAATCATTAAGGAAGACGGAACGATGGCTCGGCTGCCCGATCTGCAAGTATTCGCCAAGCAGCATTCCTTGAAGCTGATTACGATCAAGGATTTGATCCATTACCGCAACGAAAAGGAACAGCTCGTCAAAAGAGAAGTAGAGGTCAGATTACCGACTGATTTCGGAACTTTCCAAGCGATCGCCTATACGAACGAAGTCGACGACAAAGAACACGTCGCTTTCGTCAAGGGCAAGATCGACGGCACGCAGCCTGTGCTCGTCCGCGTGCATTCGGAATGCTTGACGGGAGACGTATTCCATTCTAACCGCTGCGATTGCGGTCCCCAATTGGAAGCCGCTTTGAAGCAGATCGACGAGGCAGGCAGCGGAGTTCTGCTCTATATGCGTCAAGAGGGCCGCGGAATCGGCCTGATCAATAAATTACGCGCTTATAACCTGCAGGAGCAGGGTTTGGATACCGTCGACGCGAATATCAAACTTGGCTTCGCTCCGGATTTAAGGGAATATGGAATCGGAGCTCAGATTTTGAAGGACATCGGCATCCGCGATATCCGGTTGCTAACGAATAATCCCCGCAAGATCAAAGGGCTCGAGGGGTATGGGTTAAACGTCGTGGAGCGAGTGCCGATCCAAATGCTCGAGAACGAGGATAATACCGGTTACTTGCATACCAAGAAAGCCAAACTCGGCCATCTGCTGTCTTTCGCGGGCGACCCGGATTACACGATATAATTTAGGATTTCAAATAATAATCAAGTTCAAAAACCAGCTTTAAAGCACCGAGAAGGTAAGTTGGTTTTTGAACCACAATCGAGAGGATGAATGAAATGTCAGTTGTATATGAAGGTCACTTAATTACCAAAGGGTTAAAATACGGAATCGTAGTCGCGAGGTTTAACGAATTCATCACGTCCAAGCTGCTAGGCGGCGCGCTTGACGCCCTTAAGCGCCATGGAGCGGAAGAGAACGAAGTCGAGATCGCCTGGGTTCCCGGCGCGTTCGAGATTCCGTTCATCGCCCAGAAGTTGGCGGAAAGCGGCAAATACGATGCGGTAATCACGCTAGGGGCGGTTATTCGCGGATCGACTCCGCATTTCGACTACGTTTGCAGCGAAGTGGCTAAAGGCGTGGCTTCCATCTCGCAGAAAACCGGCGTTCCTACGATTTTCGGAGTTTTGACTACGGATAGCATCGAGCAAGCAGTGGAACGCGCTGGAACGAAAGCCGGCAACAAAGGCTGGGAAGCGGCTGCGACGGCGATCGAAATGGCTAACTTGACCCGTGCGATCACGGGCTGATAATTAACAAGGGATAGGCTTCAGGGAGGAGGAGAAACCCGCATGGCAATGCTGTACAAGCTGGAAACGTTCGAAGGGCCGCTCGATTTGCTGCTGCATCTTATCGACAAGGCCGAAATCGATATTCAAGATATCTCGATCAACGATATCACGGACCAATACATGGAGTATTTAGGAGCCATGCAAGAGCTCGAGCTTGACATCACCAGCGAGTTTCTCGTCATGGCCGCGACGTTGCTCTCGATGAAGAGCAGGCAGCTGCTTCCGAAGCCTCCCGTAACCGAAGAGCCTTGGCTTACGGTCGAAGATGACGACTATTTGGATCCGCGGGAAGAATTGATCCGCAAGTTGCTCGAATACCGTAGATTCAAGTCGGTTGCCGGGCAGCTAAGGGAGAAAGAATGGGATCGCAGCCAAGTGTACACCCGCGAGCCCGCGGATTTAACTCCGTTCGAGAAAGTGATTAAGACGAATCCCGTTGAGGGCTTGCACGTAGAAGATTTGGTTAACGCATTCCAGAAAGCGATGAGACGATTGGCCGGACGCCACCGCGTTTCCTCCATCCGCAAGGATGAAATTTCGGTCAAAGACCGGATTCGCGACATTATTATCACCTTGAAAAGCCGTACGAACGACGGCAAGCTTCTGTTTTCTCAGCTATTAGGTGACGTGAATGACAGGGAAGAGATCGTGGTGACGTTTCTTGCTATCTTGGAATTGATGAAGCGAAAGTGGGTTTCTTGCCACCAAAGCGCATTGTTCGATGAAATCGTGTTGTCGTGGACGGGGAGAGAGGATAACCATGGATTACTCGACGCTGAAATCAGTACTTGAAGGATTGGTGTTCGTCTCGGGAGACGAAGGAATAAGCGCCAAGACGGCCGCGGAGGTCGTCGAAACGGACCTGGAGGTCGTGAAGGACGTATTGAAAGATCTTCAGAAGGAACTAGTCAAGAAAAATCGCGGCATCCGAATCGTAGAAGTAGCGGGAAGCTATCGATTGACGACGGTTGTCACCCATGCTCCTTATTTCGAGAAATTGGCTTATTCCCCTACCCGTTCCGCTTTATCCCAAGCCGCGCTGGAAACTTTGTCGATCATCGCTTACCGACAACCGATTACCAGGGTGGAAATCGAAGAAATTCGCGGGGTGAAGGCAGATCGGCCTCTGCATAATTTAGTCAACAAAGACCTGATCGAGGAAAAGGGACGGGCTGATGCTCTAGGCAGACCCATTTTGTACGGGACGACGAAGTCCTTTCTCGATTATTTCGGGTTGGCGAGCATTGCCAGCTTACCGGAACCATCGGTTTCGGAAGGCGACGACGAGATGGAAGAAAGAACGAAGATGCTGTTCGATAGGATCGAAGGCCGCCAGCTTACTATGCAAGATATGGATAGGGAATTAGACGCGGAATCCGACGCAGATTCGGAACTGGAATTGGAACTGGAATCGAATTGAAATGCAGGTAATGGAATGAACATTTGCCAGAAGGTCATACTACCCCTAGGAAAGGCGGGGGAAGTATGGCCTTCTGGCTTTGGATCGTATTGGCTATCGTCATCGTATGTCTCATTGCTGCCTTGATCTCCCGCATAAGGGTGCGAATTCGATATTCGCGCAGCGGTCGCTTGGATCAGCTCGTCGTCGTAGTTAAAGCCGTATATGGTCTCGTGCATTATCAGATCATACTGCCGTCGATTTTCATTCGCGACTGGAGCGTCGTTTTTCGCGAAAAAAGGGAAGGCGGTCTCACCGGAAAGGGCAATAAAAAACAGAAGAAGCGCAGAATTGGCAGAGGAACGCTCAAACGGTATGCCGGAGCTTACCGGACGATCCTGCTTTCCACGAAGAAATTCAGGAAATGGGCAAGGGTTTCGATGAAGAAGATCGAGTGCACCCGCTGGCGTTTGGATTTTCGCGTTGGGACGGGAGATGCGGCGTCTACCGCGGTCGTTACCGGGCTTCTCTGGGCGATTTCCGGTTGCGCGACCGGAGCGGCGAGTCAATTCATCACTTTAAAGACTTCCCCCCATAGTCAAGTCGCGCCTAATTATTCTTCGACAGAATTCACGGTCGTATGGGAAGCCGATTTCAGAATTCGACTGAGTACGGCGTTAAGGGCTATTCTTCAGTTGGGCACGAAAACAATACGATTGCGCAAATCGATACGAGCTTGGCGCGCTTGGTTGTCCGGACCCGAGGAAAGCTTGAATTAGGGTGTATTGGTAATGGTACGCGTCTTCGATGGCGCATAATCGTCTCGGGTTATCGGGCAAATTAGGTACACGAAAGGAGGAGATATGAATTGTCTCAACATCCCATTAACGGACTAATGCAAACCGCCATGGAAAATATCAAGGATATGGTGGACGTCAACACGATCGTAGGGGAACCGGTTCAGACCCCGGACGGAAGCGTTATCCTTCCGATCTCCAAAGTAGGCTTCGGCTTCGCGGCCGGAGGAAGCGAGTTCAGCGGCATGGAGGAATCGTCGGCCAGCGGCAATAAGCAAGGCGGACAACAGCAAGACGCGCACAACGCATCCGTCTCATTGCCGTTCGGCGGAGGCAGCGGCGGAGGCGTCTCGATTACGCCGATCGCTTTTCTTGTCGTCGGTACCCAAGGCGTGAAGGTCGTTCCGCTCGACAATCAGACTCATATCCTTGAGCGCCTCATCGATGCCGCTCCGCAATGGGTCGACAAGCTGAAGTCCGTATTTCAGAAGAACGCGACGACCACGGACGATGCGCAACTTCCGATCGTGACCTCTAAATCAACGGACAACATCATGTAGCATCAAAACGGAAACGGAATAAGGACAGCGGCTGTGCAGGGATCGTAACCTGCCAGCCGCTTTATCGTTTATCAGGCGCGGTTGCGTACTCGTCCACATACTTTCGGACATGCTCACATAAAATGGGTATACGTACATACGAAAAACGCCAAGAACTTAAGAAGGCTTGAAGGCTCGAGGAGGAACCGCATGTTTACTTGGACTAGAAATCGCAAAGCCGCGTTGTTCAAAATTGGCTTATTCGTCGTGCCATTGTTTATGGTTACCATCCAAGCGACCGTAATCGCGGCTACGCAGAATCAGGAAAGTCAAGTATTCAACTCGGCGGTTAAATGGCCTTCGCCTCCTTCGAATCACGCAAAGGGAGCGGCGCTTGCCGACGTGACTTCAGGACGCCTTCTGTTTAGCCAACGCGGGGACGAGCCCATGAAGATCGCCAGTTTAACGAAAATCATGACCGCGATCGTAGCGATCGAACACGGTCGGTTGGATAGCACTATTAAAGTAAGCGCCAAGGCGGCAGGCAAGGAAGGTTCTTCGCTTTACTTGAAAGCTGGAGAGAAAATCACTCTTCGCAACGCATTGTATGGTCTGATGCTGCGCTCGGGCAACGATGCCGCCACCGCGATCGCCGAGCACGTTGGAGGTTCGGTTGAAGGCTTCGCGTACCTTATGAACAAGAAAGCCGAAGAAATCGGTTTGACGCACAGTCATTTCATGAATCCACACGGCTTGGACGAGCAGGGGCATTACTCCTCCGCGAACGACTTGGCCATGCTTACCGTTTACGCCCTGCGCAATCCCGACTTCAAGGAGATTGTCGGAACCCGTTCTAAAACGGTGCCGAATCGCGATTATCCTTGGATCAACAAGAACAAGATGCTGGGCATGTACGACGGAGCGGATGGCGTAAAGACCGGATACACCAAACAAGCCTTGAGAACTCTCGTCAGCTCGGCGACGCGCGACGGGCAACAGCTCGTGGCGGTCACCCTCAACGATGGGGACGACTGGCTCGACCATCGCAAGCTGCTGGATTACGGCTTCGCCAATTTTCCGCTTACCCGGGTAACGAAAGAAGGGGAGCCGATTGCCGGTTACCCCTACCAAGTAACCCGAAGCTTCGTTTATCCGTTTGCCAAAGGGGAGAGAGAGCAACTGGAAATCAGGCTTGCTCCCTTGAAGGAAGGAACCGTTCATTACCATCTGGGTTATCGCGGACAGCTCAAGTTCGTGCTGAACGACCGTCTCATCGGAACCGTTCCGTTTATCGAAGGGATAAGTCAATCGAAACCGAGTACGGATGGCAACTCGAACAAAGGTGCGGACTCGCGGCCTTCCGACGCCCGAACGTCGGCTCCGCATACTTCATTCGCGACTTCCGTCAAGCACGCCCTTAAGGCGCTTTTATTGCAGGGGGGGTCGTAGTCATGGTGAACTGGATCTGGATGGGAATGATCGTATTCAGCGTGATCTTCGGGGCCGCCAACGGTAAAATGGAGAAGGTTGCCGAAGCCGCGTTCGGCGGAGCCCAGACGGGTGTCACCGTTTGCCTGGGGTTGATCAGCATTCTCGTGTTCTGGATGGGGCTAATGCGAATTGCCGAGGATGCCGGCTTGGTGCAGAAGCTGTCCAGGCTCTTGGCTCCGATCGTCAGAAGGTTGTTCCCTGACGTTCCTTCGGATCATCCGGCGATGGGGTATATCCTCTCCAACATGAGCGCCAATTTATTGGGACTCGGGAACGCCGCAACGCCAATGGGAATCAAGGCGATGCAAGAGCTTCAGAAGCTGAATGCCACCCCAACCGTGGCCACGCCGGCGATGTGTACGCTCTTGGCGCTTAACACCGCGAGCATTACGCTCGTCCCGACGACGATGATCGCGATCCGGATGAACTTCGGCAGCGTCCATCCCGCGGATATCGTCGCTCCGACTTTGCTGGCTACGTTAATATCGACCGGAGCGGCGATACTTATCGATAGATGGTATCGCAAGCGTAACAAATATCCGCCGACCTCGACGAAAATGATCCCGCATCCATCAGGAGCCGTAAGCCCGACAACCCAGATGAAACCCTCCGCTCCCCCGGGAGGAGGCTGAACCCGTTGATCTCGCTCATTCAAATCATATCGACTTGGACGATTCCCGTGCTTATCGCATTCATACCCTTATACGCTTCATTCCGTAAAATTCCCGTATACGAATCGTTCATCGACGGAGCCAAAGACGGATTTCAAACGGCGATCGGCATTATCCCCCACTTGGTCGGCATGATGACGGCCATCAGCATGTTCAGGGCATCGGGTGCCATGGATGCTCTCATAGGTTTGGTCAGACCGCTGATGGAAAGCTTCGGCATTCCCGGCGACGTGCTTCCGCTTGCGCTCCTTCGTCCGATTACCGGCGCCGGATCTCTTGCGTTCGTGACCGATCTGATCAAGGAACAGGGACCGGACTCGTTCGTCGCGCGAATCGCCTCCACGATTCAAGGAAGCACGGACACTACCTTGTACGTATTGACGGTATATTTCGGCGCCGTGGGCATTCGAAATTCGCGATATGCTTTGAAAGTAGGCTTGTTGTCCGACTTAGTCGGATTTTTCGCCGCCGTTGCCGCTTGCTGGTTGCTATTCGGATTGGTATGATGGTTGATGAGGTGAAAGACCGTGGAAGAGAGATTGCAGAAAGTGCTTGCCAACGCCGGAGTCGCATCGAGACGTAAATGCGAAGAACTGATTACGGCGGGCAAGGTTACGGTGAACGGCGAAGTCGTGACCGAGCTAGGCGTGAAGGCGGATCCCACCAAGGATGCCATTACGGTATCGGGCAAGCCGATCAAGAAAGAAGCGAAGGTTTATATTATTTTCAACAAGCCTAAGGGAGTCATTACGAGCGTATCCGATCCGCAGGGCCGGAGCGTCGTGACCGATTACTTAAAAGAAATCAAGGAACGCCTATATCCGGTAGGGCGGTTGGATTACGATTCCGAAGGGCTGCTGCTCATGACGAACGACGGAGATCTGGCTCATAAGCTTACCCATCCAAGCCATCATGTTCCCAAGACTTATCATGCCACCGTCGAAAGGGTTCCTCACGGCAACGCGCTGGAGAAGCTGCAGAAGGGCATTAAGCTTGAGGACGGAATGACGGCGCCGGCCGAGGTCGAATATCACGACATCGACCCGGAGAAGAAGTTCGCCACCATATCCATTACGATACATGAAGGCCGTAACCGTCAGGTACGCCGGATGTTCGAGGCGATTAATCACCCCGTCACTCGCTTGAAGAGGATCTCGTTCGGAGGCTTACAGCTGGGCAATTTGCAGCGTGGCAAAAATCGCAGGCTAAGCGCGGAAGAAGTTAGCAAGCTCGTGGATTCGGTTGCGGGAGTCGCCATATCGACTGGCGCGGCCTCAACGGACACGAACGAAGACTAGCCGAATATTGCATTGCGTCACACTATGCTCAAAACCGGAGGCCGGGCTCTTGCCCTTGACCCCGGTTTTTTCGTTATAGAGACAGCAGTAAAGCGAGCGATAGTAAGGATAATCCGCATCTGTTCGTTCAATAATAGCCCAAATCCGGCTTATAGGCACAAAATTAAAAAGCCCATCATGATGGGCTCAGATCGTCGAGAAACCCCCGTCTTTTCAAGACGTCGGGGTTTCTCTTTGTTTTGGGAAGGAAATCAGTAAATTAGGAAGGGATTTAGGCAAT
>NZ_QRDY01000004.1 GCF_003386205.1 Cohnella lupini | reverse complement strand
ATTACTAAGCGGGGAAGAAAGAAGCTGCGAGCCTTGCTCTTCCGAGTCATAATGCCGCTGGTGGCGAAGAACAGGGCCTTTAAGACTTTGCATGAATACTACACCAAGCGACCGGACAATCCGCTAAAAAAGATGCAATCGTTGATCGCGTTATGTAATAAGTTGATTCGAGTTCTTTTCGGCATCATGAAAAAAGGCCATGAGTTCAGTGAAGCAAAGATGTTGCAGGATATTCCTCGATTCAATGTTTTAGAGATGGCAGCTTAACGTAGTAAACGTCATTTGCGTTCGAACAAAAGCAGTGAAAACAGACAACTGAAGCACGGATGAGTCAGAACTCAACTAACATACGGACAAAGATCCTGTCGGGCAGCATATCTGACCTCCACCTCATGGACAGGTTGAATGAAGGAATGTGGGAGCGTAGACTCTGTGAGACTTGGGAGGGTTGACCTCCATGAGGCATGTGGAGATCCATAAGTGCAACCATACTTTTCCTAGATAACCACTTTCTTTAGAGCAGTGGCTAAGGAGATGTTCTTTTGCACTTTTCTTGCCCCCAACATTTTCTTTGATTTCAACTTGATTCCAAAATGAAGTCGTCTGCACTGAATGAATTAAATCATAAACCTAAGATACAACGAGCATTCAAAAGAAAAGTGATTCTCCATAGAGGGAGATTAGTTTAAGCAATACGGTATTTAAGAGCATTGGTATATTACTATGTTTTAAGAGATGATAGAGGAGTAGATGGTATGAGTAATAAATCGGAAGAATTCCTTAGAAAAATGTTAGATTTTTTACCGTCAACCGAAGTTGAGTATAGAGAATCAATCGCGTATCATGGTGAGGTTCTAGATACTATTATCATTGAACTAGTATTCATGCCGAAAATTATTGAATTATTAATTGAGGACAGAAACATCAATTTGCTAGAGAGTATTTTTAAATACTTTGAAGAAGTATCAAAGAGTAAAGATTTTCACTTAAAGAGCATTTATAAAACTACAACATTAGAAATATTTGGGAATGATAAATCAATTCTAAGGACTGCACAGAAATACATGGGAGCCAAAACTATGCAGCTTCAAATAGAAGCTGATATAGCATTAGGTAGAATCTAATTCTCACAGACTCGTAAGATATTGAGGGTCCCAACTGAGAAGTTGAAGTAACGGGCAGGATTGCTTAGGCGCTTCACGAATTATTTAGGATCTGCAAACATTTAGTGCATATGAGGAGGAACATGAATGTTTGGTTTTAAAAACAATAAAAAATATAAAATTCCTGGAGATAAAATACTAAAGTTAATGGATTCTAATGAGGGATGTATTGCAACTGACAGGATTACCATAGATGGCTGTAAAGTTGGTTTCATGTACAGAGAAGTACCGTCCCCTAGCAATCCTGATAGTGGTTGGCGCTTTATGGCTGGCGATGAGGATGACGACTATATGAATAATCCTGAGAATCATTCCGTTTATCAGGTAAACACGATATGTAATTATGATACAGAAATTATTCAATTTCTTGATGCTCCAACAGGTACTGCTTTTATAAGAGATGAAACAGGTAAGCTTGTTTTAGATGAGGATTGGGAAAGTCCAGAATATTGAACTAACGGATACAATAGTTCAACACATCTTGGAGCAGTTTGCCGTCGCCAGCTGCTCGCTGTTTGGCTCAACTAACTGGCAGTTTAGTTGAAGATTAATTCCGGTGAACCTTACCATAAGTTTTTCTTGGGGGAAGTGACCTAACAATACGATTAGCCAGAATAGTTTGATGTGAATGAAGAAAACAACACTTAGTGTGGTATACACTCGTGTTGCTCTCGTGTTTTAATATCCAAACTTCTATTTCATACTTGTTGATGTTAGATTGGGTTTATGCGCAGCAAAATTCTTCCGCGTCCATGTCTTGCTTCGCTTTTCTCCAGTGCTTTATTAGCTTGGTTTAGCGGGAATATGGAATCAATCACTGCTTTAATCGTACCGTCGGCAATTAATTCCGTTAAGGTCTGCAGATTCGCGTATGTTGGGAATTTGGTGTTAAATTTAGCTGTAACACCATGCTTTTGAGCGTTCTCTTGTGATGGATCCTGAGTCAAAGAGACGAGAATTCCCCCCTTCTTTAGAACGGCCCACGATCGATTCTCGGTCTCGCCTCCAATGGAATCGACGACCAGATCCACTTCTTTGACGACGTCTTCGAAAGCCGTCATGGTATAATCGATGACTTGATCCGCACCTAAAGACTTGACGAAGTCCATGTTAGAGGTTGAAGCCGTAGCGATCACGATCGCTCCCTTCCATTTGGCCAGCTGAACGGCAAATTGTCCAACGCCGCCTGCTGCAGCATGAATGAGGACGGTTTGGCCAGACCGGAGTTCACCTTCAATGAACAACGCTTTCCAAGCCGTTTCGGCTCCTGCTTTAATCGTTGCTGCATCTTCAAAGGTGAGAACATCGGGCATCTTAACTAATTCCTGGACTTTCGCAATGCCATATTCTGAATAGGCTCCTCTAATACTACCAAAAATGCGATCACCGGGCTTGAAATCTGTTACACCTTGCCCCACCTCTTCGACAACTCCGGAAGCGTAAAATCCAGGAATGTAGGGGAAGGTTATAGGAAAAACTTCTTGAAGCCAACCGTTACGGATTTTATAGTCTAGCGGAATAATCGTAGCATATACGATGCGGACGAGCACTTCATCCTTTTGCGGTTGGGGGCGTTCAACTGTTTCTACCTTTAAGACATTTGGACCACCATATTCATTGACCAGAATGGCTTGCATCGACTTATTAGACATGCTTATCTCTCCTTTATCAATCATCATTTTCTTAAAATTTACAGTTAATTTTCTAAAGAAGCGGCTATTTTTTGTGCCAGAGCTACAAACTGTTTTTTTTCTTCGTCATTGAGAACTTTGGTTGTGATCTCTTCCAGCTTGCTCCAAGCCTGAATCACTCCGGGTTCAACTTCACGCCCTGTTTGAGTGAGCGATACGATGGTTACGCGTTTATCTTCCTGGGAGCGGCTGCAGGTGACCAACCCCGCATCTTCCAAACGACGAACGGATTTAGCTATTGTCGAGTGATCAAGGCGTAGCGACCTTGAAAGACTATTCTGTGATTGGCTGTCTCGGTGCCACAGCTGCATCAGTACGAGTTCCTGCCCTGGGTATAGGCCTGCTTCTCGAAGCAGTTGTCCTGCATTTCTATGATGTGAACGAGCCATGCTGAATATAGAGAAGCTTACGGGAAATTGCGTTACCGAACTGATTTCATTTTCAATGGTTTCGTTATTGATGTTTTTCTCCAATGTTTCATTCCTTCTTTCAATTGTGTGGTCGTCAACATATTCGATTAAACACAGGATAACATTTAGATGTGTTGCCGTCAACATAAATATAAAACAGATTAATTTCCCAGTTGGTGTGGATGACTTTGGAGTTGCAGTTGGTTTAACACAAGTGACATTAAGGGGCAATAGTTAAAAGAAATTTTTAAAAAAGCTGCCATATAGGCAGCCCGGTGATAATATGCCGATAGTATCGATAAGCTTAAAAGCACCATCGTCTAATAACAACAGGTCATTCCGTTAACGGATACAAATCGAATTACATCTACGCCGGATGCCCTAAGTCCATTGGCGAGGATATATTTTCATGTAAGGAGTAATGAAATGGTCAGAGTGCTGAATGGATTGGCTATATTTTTCATCATTTCAGGGGTTTTCTCGGGTATCATCCTTGGGAATTACGGCACGGGCGGATTTAGTTGGAGTCTGGCTATTACGTGGTGGATCAGCGGAATGATTACAGGTATCGTTTTCTTCGCGATCGCAGTAATTCTGGAGTATGTCGAAGACACGAATGCCCGAGTACGGAATCTGGAATATGAGCTGATTCAAAAAAACGCACCGCCGTCTGTACCGACTAAAATCGGCAACTCCAAAGCCAACCTTAGCAAACTAAGCGGGTTCACACTTGGAAAACCGGAGGAATAGACAAGCAAAAAAACGTTGAGTCACAAAATGAGAGCTATGAGAGGCTGGCCTTTAACGTACCCCGCTCGCTGGATTTAAAGACCGGTATTCGGACTGTAGAAGATTGGACCATTCGCTAAACTAACGGATATCGATAGCGCAATAATCATGAGAAGATGGCAACCAGTGTTTCGGCTGTCGTCTTCTCAACTAACGGGCATGATTGTTCAATAACTTCGCGAATAGGGCATATAAAGGTCAAGAACGGATAAGGGCATAAGTAGATCAAGACATATTCGGTGGGTAACTCTAAGAAGAGGAAGCATCGGCTAACACCGCAATCACGCTTCGGGCTACGCCCTCGAAGTTGAGAAGCCAGGTAGTAGATTCAGCCGGACACATCCGACTCCGTCGGACGTCGAGAATTCGAGAACGTTAGCCGAAAGAAGTTCTTATATGTTTAGGAGGAGTCTATATGATATTAGAAAAAGTTATAAAAAGAATTGTAATGCAAAGTGAATATAAGGATTTTGTTGATAAGTATATAGATAATATACTTACCGAATTTAAAGGTAAGATTCATAGCATTTATATGTGTGGCTCGATTCCAAAAGGAACTGCTAGACCTTTTAAGTCAGATGCAGACTTTACTATTGTATGTGTAAATCCCAAAGATATTGATTACGAAAGATTGTCAAATATTAAAGACAGGCTTTTGGGAGAATATCCAGTATTAACTAAGATTGATACGACAATTTGCTCGATTGACGATGTATTAAGTAAACCGAATGAGTGGGGTTTTTGGATTAAGATAATTTGTGTTTGCATGTATGGTCATGACGTTGGTGAAAGAGTGCCACCGATAATTATTTCTCCAGAGTTCATTTTAGACTTAAATACAGAGACCAAGGAGGAAGTGGATCGTATACATAGTTTACTTTCTAATGCTAGTGATAACACATTGAAAACTAGATATATTAAAGGATATTCTAAGAGATTAATTCGTGCATTATACTCTTTGGTTTTAGAAGATACAGGTGTATGGCAAGATGACATTATTAAGATGAAAGATACCATTTTAGACTATTGTGAGATTGACTCCGCTTTAGTTGATTATCTGTATGCTTGTTACTTGGATAGTCATGTACATGTTGAAGAGTTTCTTGGAATTGCAGATGAAGTATATAGCTATTTTGAGAACGCCTTAAATACAATGGCTGCTTCCAGAACTTCCTTCGGCTAAACCAGCTAATCAAAGTCAATACAGAGGTTTCCTGCGCAACCGTATGACACAAAACGACGCACTCAAATAAGCCTTCCCGGAATTAGAAGGCATATGGTAAAATGTTCCTAATATCTAATTGCCAGATGTGTTAAATGGCGTATTTCCGCTCCAGACGCCGAAAATCATGCGTAAAAGCTTGTTTACAGTAGCGACAATGGCGACTTTTGCTAGCTTGTCTTGCGAGCGTTTTAACTGGTAATGTCGCGATAGAATTTCATTTCTCGGACCGTTAACTTGCTTCGAGATTCCGGCAACGGTAGCTTGAAACAAAGCGGTACGGAGGTACGTTGAGCCCCTCTTTGAAATGCGATTCTGATTGGCCTTAAAGGTTCCCGACTCGTAAACAGATGAATCCAGCCCTGCAAAAGCGGTCAACTGTTTAACGGAAGGGAACCTTTTTATATCGCCAATCTCGGCATGGATGGTAGCCGCTTACGCATCGGGGCATTCGCCCCTCGGTCCGGCAGGAGCGTGTCGGGTTGGAAATTGTAACTTTGACCTACGACTCAAAACATACGTCATTTTATGCGGAGAGTGGTTTCATACCTTGTTCTGGAGGTTTGTGGAGGAAAAAAGACTAAGCTAACTAAGTGAGATATGGAAATATTTGCGTAATAAATAGAAACGCTAAGCCGATCACAGCAAGAGGCACCTGAAGCTGCAATGAGTCCTTATATAATAGAAAAACAAACAAATGGGAATGTGATTTTGATATACTGGAAATAAAAGGGAAGCGTGCAAACCGTGCAGGGGAGCCTCGATATGCATATTTTATTGATCTTTATTTTTGTTGCCGTAATTTTTCTTCTAGTTGCCAGCATATTAAGAGGACGAGGAAGAGAACAAAGCTTCGAGGGCCGAAGATCCTGTCATACTACAGCTTGCAAACCGCGACCGGACCTTACTGAGGCTATGATGCACATCGCTTCGTTGCCGTTCCTCGATGAGCACTCTACTGTTATTGCGGCGGGGGCCGACGACGTCTGGCTTAGATTGGGCGAAAAACTAGACCGATTCTTCTCGCGTCCTGGTATGGCCAGCTATGCGCGACTGGTTGGATCCACCGATTGCACCGCGTCTGGGCCACGGCCCCTTGCAGAGGGCTCGACGTTGCCCGGTTTTCGGGTAGTTGTTGCGGTCCCGGGACGTGAGCTGGTTCTCGAGGGGTGCCATCGTTTCTCGTCCTACGCACTGATCTTTCGCCTCGAAAACGTCAGTCCGGGTCGATCACGGTTACGCGCCGAAACTCGAGCTGCCTTTCCCGGCCTGGCAGGCGGCCTCTACCGACTGATCGTCATTGGTACGGGCGGGCACGTGGTTGGAATGCGCCGCTTACTCTCATCAATCCGACTTCGATCTGAGTAGCGCACACACGATATCGTGCCCGAGGCGATGATACTACCACTCACAGCTAGGTACGTAGCAATGCGGCACACATTTCGTAAAGTAATATTTCTATGCAAAGGAGAATTGCATTTTGAGAGAAGAGAGGATATTGCTGATCGATGATGAGGAAGGCCTTCTGGTTATGCTGGAGAGTCTGCTTCGTAAAGAGGGTTTTGCGTTTATCACCAAAGCACTCACGGCGGCTGAAGCTCTACAGGCTGTTTGCCGCGCTCAATATAAACTAATCGTGCTGGATGTCATGCTCCCGGATATGGATGGTTTTGCCCTATGCACGGAGTTGCGTAAAATTACGCATGCTCCAATCTTATTTCTTACTGCCCGTTCAAGTGACTTGGATAAGCTGCAAGGCCTGTGCCTTGGCGGCGATGATTATATAACGAAACCATTCAACCCGATGGAACTTACAGCCCGTATACATGCTCAACTTCGAAGAATATCAGTTTATTCGTCAGCGGAACCAAATCACGCTGAAGAGGTATACGAATACGATATTTTTACTGTAAATCCAACGACCGGAGAGCTTATCGTAGATGGGATAGACGTGCCGTGTCCAGCCAAGGAATTCGAACTGTTGCAGTATTTCTGCAAGCATCCTAACCGCGTATTTACTGCGCAACAGCTTTACGAGCAAGTATGGGGCTCGATGGTGCAAGGGGATGAGAAGACTGTCGTTATCCACATCTCCAGACTACGGAAGAAGATTGAAAAAGACCCATCGGATCCTCAAATCCTCAAGACGCTAAGAGGGATCGGGTACAAGTTCGTTGCCCCTGTCGATAGGAAAAAGCTATGAGTTTCATGATTCGAATTGCACTGCTGCTATTATTGGTAGTTGTTATTTTTTCCCTAAGTGTACAGTTGGTCTTGTTCGTGACTTTAGAGCTTTTTTGGCCAAACGCTAAAAATTCTGATGGTTTGGAATTGTATGGATTAGTGGTGGCCGGCTTTTTCTTCCTGTTCACGTTACTGCTTATCGGGTGGTACTTAGGAAAACCGATTTACGGGATGATCGTATGGATCAGACAACTGGCTAACGGGAATTATGAGGTGCCCGAAAGCTGGATTGCCATCCACTCCCGGAAAAATGACACCCTCAAACGGCCTTATGCGCTCTATAAAGAACTGTATGATCACCTGCTGTTACTTACAAATACACTTAAAGAAAATCATCAGGACAAACTTAAGTCGGAGCAAGTTAAACAAGAATGGATTCAGGGCATATCCCATGACTTGAAAACGCCGCTAACTTACATTTCCGGGTATTCCGCGATGCTGCTTAATCCGGGGTACCAGTGGAGTGAAGCGGAACAGAAGGAGTTTCAGTCTGTTATCGGGCAGAAGGCCGCACACCTCCAGGAACTTGTCCAAGATCTGAATGAAAATATCCATACGCAAATTCCGATTAAATTGAACGAAGTAGATCTCATTGAGCTTGTACGCAGAACATTGGCTGATGTCAGCAGTGCACCTTGGGCGTCCGGCTATTCTCTTATGCTGGATTCGTCGGAGACGTTAGGGCTTGTCGTATCTTGCGACTCGAAGCTGCTAATGAGAGCTCTGCGAAATCTACTTGTTAATGCGATTGTCCATAATCCGGAAGGAACCGAAATCGTGGTTCACATTAAGCGTGGTGGCGATCGGATTGCGGAAATTGATGTAGTGGATAACGGTATTGGTATTAACGATTCGCTGTCAAAAGGGGAAAACGCTACATCGTCTCAAGGACGATCGGGATTGGGATTATCCATTGCCAGACAGCTTATCGAAGCGCATGGTGGAAAAATGAACGTGATAAGTCAGATCAATAAAGGAACTTCGATTTCGATTCAGCTGCCCTTAGCGGGGAATTAAGTTGGAGTTGTGTTTCCGTTTACCTCGTGTTTATTTGCGATCCCTATAATGAAAGACATCAGACCGATCTTTGTCGGCTCATTCTTTCAAGGGTACCGCAAAGCAAAACAGGAGGTTTTTTATTATGCATTCTACTGCTAAACACCAAATTTCTATCAGATCAATTAGGCTGTCGCATTGGCCGCAGTGGATCGGGTATGCAGCGGCTGTCTGGTCACTACTTTATGGTCTGCTAGGTGTTTATTGGACATTGGGAGGGGAAGGATTTCCGTTTGGCCACGGTCATGACCCAAATCCTGAGTACTCGGCACTCGGATATGTACGCATAGAGACGGCAGCCCCTGTTATCGCAATTATGGGCCTATTGGGGGCAGTGGTTTGCTTAATGATGACTCTGACACGCCGGAGACATGCAGGCAGTCTTCGACTGGCTCTTTCAGCTTATGCTTGGCTCTTAGCGATATTGCTTCTTCTGGTCGTTCCTGATTATCGTACACTCGGCAGCGTTGCCTACGTCTTCGTTCTTAAATTCAGTATTATAAACTGGAGTATACTCAACCAGTTTCTCTGCATCATCGGGGGATTTCTATGGGTATTAACCGCCATTGCATATCAGAGGCGAGTCCATTTCGCTTGTGAAAATTGCGGAAGAACGGAAAAAGGCGTTGCCGGATGGACAGAGCCGGCAGCCGCAGCCAAGTGGGGCAGATGGGTCACGCTGATTGCTGTCTTCATCCCCATGGTGTATACAATAACAAGAATTGCTTGGGCATTTGATATTCCACTGCTGGTCAGCAGTGAATTTCTTCACAGCATGAATGACGAATTCCCGGGTATTTGGTGGTTTGGAGCTGCTCTGGGCCTTATTGAAATAGGAGGCTCAGTTCTCACATACGGACTTATTCGGCCTTGGGGGGAAGTCTTTCCACGGTGGACGCTGGGCTTGTCCGGCAAAAAAGTTCCACCCGCACTTGCCATCATTCCGGCTTCCATTATGTCTGTACTTACTATAGAGGCTGGTTTGATGATTTGGCGAGGATTTCTCTCGGGTGCGTTTGATCCAGGCAACATCGGAACCTTTGCGCCATCTCTTCTTTGGCCATTGTGGGGGCTTGCATTGGGAGCCGCGACGCTTGCCTACTATTACCGCAGACGTGGCCGCTGTATGCATTGCGGTCAAGGAGAGTGATAAAGTGATGAATACTAGGGGAGGACAACTTTCGCACAATACACAAGGTTATATCCCTGACACTGCAGACAAAAGCCTTCGTTGTTGGAGGAGGTGGCCCGCGTGGGTTGCGTATGCAGCAGCCGCCTGGTCCTTAATGTATGGGGCTCTCGGATTGTTCTGGACGCTTGGTGGAGCTGGTTTTCCCTTTGGAGTTAATGATGCTAGGGCTATGGCCGGGGAAACGATGTCGATGCTAGTCGGAATAACGCCAGAGGTAACGGCGCCTATTATAGCTTTTCTTGGATTGTCAGGTGCGGTGGTGGCACTGGCAATGGTGCAGTCATGGGGGAAGCAGGTTTCCCGTTCCATCCCTGTTACATTCGGGGCCATAATGTGCATCATTTTACTATTTGTGATCCCCGATATTCGTTTGTTGCAAAATTTCGCCTATGCTCTCATGCTTTACTTTGGTTTAGTCGATTGGCAAGTATGGAACCAGGTAATCTGTTTAATCGGCGGATTGTTATGGGGAGCATCGCTGTTGGCATATGGACGGAAAATAAATCATGCTTGTTCGAACTGTGGTCGGAAAGCCGGTATTGACCATTCAACGAGAGTGGCGATTGCGATGAAATGGTGCAAGCGATTATCATGGATCGCCATCATTGCTGCTTTACCTTATGGATTGACCCGCTTTGCGTGGAACTTCGGCATCTCTCTCGGATATCCGGTTAAAGAATACTTTGGAGAATTCGGACTTAGCTATGACGGGATTCGATATTATCATTTACCTTGGCAAGCCTGGGTATTGGTCGCCTTGGATTTCGCTGGAGCAGTCCTGATGCATGGTCTGATCTCTCGATGGGGTGAAGTTTATCCCCGTTGGTTTCCGTTTAAAGCCGGCAAGCGGGTTCACCCTATGACGGCGGTTATTCCTGCTTTGATCATTTCAACTTTAATCACCATAGCTGGAATTGGAGTGTGGTTTTCAACGATACAAGCGATCGTGAACGGTTCCTTCGATAGCCAGGATTTTCTTGCGAACTGGGGAGCCTCGGGACCAGGATTTCTCTTTATTTTTTGGGGGATTGGATTAGCAGGAGCATCAATTGCTTACTATTACCGTAGACGCGATCGGTGCTTGCACTGCGGAGAATTCTAAATGATTGGAGGATCAAAAGATTATGGACCAAAGCGTAAGCAATAACGCTTCATCCGAGCAAAGATTGAATGCCTTTGAACGCTTTACAAAGACATCAGTATGGCCGGGTTACGTTGGTTGCGTCTGGGCTGTCCTGTATGCGGTTTTCGTTCGATTCTATCAAGCAGCAGGTGGATCGATAGGGATTCCAGGTCAACCAATAAATCCTGAAACGCTTGCCATGGTAAGTTATATCGCTGGGCTCATCATCATGGTCTGTGGATTTGTCTTGATTGCACTCGTCAAGCCTTGGGGAAGGGTCGTTCCCAATTGGATCCCGTTTGTTGGAGGGAGAAAGATCCACCGGCTCATTATTTTAATCCCCACCCTCATCTGTACTGCTTTTTTAATTGCTCACGGAACCGCCAGTAGGCTATTTGATTTTAGTTATTCTTCTGACTACTCTTTTTGTGTCCTCTATCGTTTTTGATTTTGTCGATATAATAAGCTTTTAAGGAGATGCAGTCCTATGGATGATGCTATAAGCGTTACAATGAAACCGTTGACGAAATGGATTGGATTCGCCGCCTGTGCCTGGGGTTTGTTATTTGCTGCTGGCCATGTCTTATTATTCTTTGGAGGAGGTTCTTTCATTGTTCGACCTCAGTTTGCCAACAATTATGGGATCTACCTCCTCGCTTCCACCATCTCGGTGCTCTTGTTCATTTCCATTGCGATGTTGCCTCTGGCGTTGGTTTGGCCGTTTCGTTGGATTAGTCAACGCCGCTTGCAAATCCTCACCCTCCTGTTGGCATACCTAGCGTTAAGCAGTTTTGCCATCTATGAGTGGGTTATCGCCGCAGAACAAAGAGCGGCTCTGCTCACCGCTCTCGTGTGTGCCATTAGCATAGTGGCAGCCTTCGTGCGACCAAAGAGTCAGAGCGTTGCACGGTGGTTGGTGTTCATTGCCACCTGGGTATTTGGTGCGGGGATGGCCCTCTATGGCGGCGCCTATTTGATTCTTGCATTCTTCCAGCCCACGTTTGATAAATTCCTCGGCTACCTCTTCCTCGGAGGAATGACTTTTTTTGTCGAGGGTCTCCTCTTTTTGGCAACAGGTTGGTTGGTGAGCCGCAAGCGAGTCTTCGCACGTCACTTCTCGCAGCAAGTTTGATACATTAAAGCCTCATCGGAAAAATGGATCTCCTGCGCGATATCTACACCGACACTATTAAAATTCCAAAAGATTCGTTCACAGAAATTCTAAACATTCCTGTAAGGGCTAAGAAATGGCCTTTGTCAAAAAAGGAGCGCCTCGGTATGATGGGTTTGTCCACGGGTTCGAAACCCAACACCATCAAGGAGGCGCTCTTATTATGAAGTTTAAGCAATCAGACGGACAAATCAACGCGTTGAACGAATTACCGCTTCTCATCTTGTTATAGGTATCGATATGGCAAAAGAGACCGATGTGGCACAAGCTACAAACTACCGGGGGATCGTATTGTCTAATCGACATCTATCTTTTAGTAATACCATTGAGGGGTTTGAAAAGCTACGGCGGTGGATGGAAGGATTGCGGCAAAAGCACCGGCTAAGTAGCCTCATCATTGGCATGGAAACCACCGGACACTATTGGTGGAACTTGGCGAACTGGCTTGCAGACAAAGGCTTTAATGTGGTGCAGGTGAATCCTGCAACCACTAAAAGAAATAAGGAGAACCGCGATAATTGTCCTTCCAAGAGTGATCCGAAGGACGCACTTGTTATTGCAGACGTTGTAAGCCGTGGCTATTACTATGAATACTCCCGTCAAGCGACCAATTTTCAAAGGTTGCGCACCATGATGAGTGATCGAGAATTTTGGGTCACAGATAGCGTTCGCTTGCAGAATCGAATTGTCCGTTGGCTGGATATTCTCTTCCCTGAATATGCCTCGGTGTTTCAAGATTGGACCTGTCCACGATCGTTAGCGACCCTCAAAGCGTTCCCGTCTCCGCTTGATCTTAAAGGTCAATCGACGGCAGAGGTAATTACAGGTTGGAGAAAATATATGCAGCGAGCTGGCGGTTCCACTGGCATTCAGAAAGCAGCAGAACTCATTTCTAAAGCGAGCATGAGTGTGGGAGAAACTGCTGCGCTTGATGAGGCAAAACAGGATTTACAACGTTTAGTAGAAGAATACGAACGCGTCGTTAGCATATTAGAACAGATTGAACGGAAAATCGTAGCTTTACTCGGTGAGATTCCTATAGCTGGCCAACTTCGCTCAGTTAAAGGTCTCGGCCCGATCTATACCGCAGCAATTCTGTCTAGTGCGGGCGACCTGTAAGAGTATGCCCACGGGAAGGAATGTAAGGGCATAGACCCGTTGAGCCGTGGGATGGTAAGCTTCCAGGGATTTTGTGGAGTAACGCGTGCAGTAGAAGAAATTGGGGGAGATGTTCCAGACGTTTCTTCTGTTCCCGCATGCCCAGAACAATGACCTCACGGGTGCTACAACTTAATTTCCTTCCGAGCACTGCATTTCAACGTGATGAAATCCTGCGAATGAGTGAGTATACGTGAGATAAACCCTTAAGATCGAGGGACGTGTACGATAGATGAATAGCGCACATTGGTGAGCAGGCCCTGCAGGAGCCTGTTCATTTTATTAATTTAAATGGCAGGATAACGCAACCTTTTCAATTGGTAAATGTCCTAATTTATGGAAGATATTCAAGGAAAATCTGAAAAGATGGGGGAATGGTGTGAAGCAGAAAACGGTTATCAAGTTTGCTGTATTGATGTGTGCTTTCTCACTATTGTTCTTTCTTGGGGCTTGTTCTTCCAAAAGAGCCCACCAAGTTCAAGACATAAAAACCGCGATGAGCAAAGCTAATATAAACTATGAATCCATTCATCACATTGAAACTATTGATGAAGGTGTTGTTGTTTATTATTTAACTACTGGTGGTTTAAACGAGGGATTCATCGAGCGAAAAAGAGATCGATGGAAATGGGTTTTTGGTGGAGGAAGTGCTGGAGAGTCTCCTCAAAATGGTGTTTCCTGGCAGGTGACAAATGTAAAAGAAATGGGTATTGGATTAGCTAGTGGTCTTATTACAAATGAAAAGATAATCAAAATAACTTTTAATGATGAACCCGCTAAGATTGTTTCTAATAATGGAAAGACAGTTTGGTTTACTATTACACATACTCCTATTTCTAATTTTCAAGTGAGAGGCTATACAAATGACAATCAAGAAATTATAGTCAATTAATCTAACGTTCCCTGTAGCATAACACTCAACAGACCATCGATAAATTCGGCAGCATACTGAGCTAAAGGGCAGGATAACGCAACAATTAACTTCCATTTTCGTCAGTAACATTGCTTTGTAAAATTGGGGGTTTTGAAATGAAACGAATATGTTTAATGCTATTTATGTTATTACTTTTAAATACTGTTTGTGGTACGTGAACAGATTTTGGGACGAAAAGCAAAGAAGCGGACTCACATAATGAATCGAGTGTAGATTACATAAATTTTGGAGATAAGCAGTACCTTAACGATTGGGAATTGTTTGTTGTTGATACTGCGACGTTGAACATGGATCTCGGATCTCGGCTGGCACCGCTATATACAATCGAGGGATATCCTGACAGAGACGTGATTGCGGTGAAAGATGAAAGCACTGAAACTTGCTGCATTTTTAATACAACGGGCTACAGCATTTATTATTTATTTGAGGGATCGCACCCCAAATTACTTGAGTTACAAGTTTCTAAAGGATCCCAATTACTACGAACGCTTGAAGGAGAAGATATATGAACTTTTCAAAGCCTGTTGGATCAGACGGAGAGTTTGGTTTGGCTCATATCGAAAGTAAATTGCCTGCAGATATTTCACAATTTTTTATGGAATAGATCTGATCTTCTTTTTATCACGCTACGGAACGGTAACTCAATTAATACGGAGGCAAACATGAAACTACTGGCATACTTTACTCGCGCTTTGTTAACGCTTGCAACACTCGCTTCGCTGCTGTTACTCGCAGTCGCTTTTCTATTCAACGATACCGGCGAACCAGCCAATAGATTGCTTGCGATATGGGGAGTGTATCCGCTTATAGGAATCATCCTTCTAATCGTGAACGAGATTTTGCTACGAAGAACGTTCGCGAGTCGTTCTTTCTGGAAGGTTTACGGTGTTTTTTGGGCATGCGTCGCGGGCGCGGGGGGTTGCGCTTGGGCGATATACGTGTTTATCTGAAAGGTTTCGATAACGCAAGATCAGAGGGCTGCCGCGTAGGCAGCCCTCTCTCAACTAAAAATCAATAATCATTACAAGACATCAGCCGATCCCGCAACAATCAGCTGTCGACTTTACGTTATTGGGCAGTATTGCGCAATTCTGACAGGTGATAAACAATACTTTATTAATCAATCCAGGGCTTTGCGAGTGCGCACAATCGGATTGTGGTTCTTTTTATCTTGGCTATGTTAAATCTTGTTGTTGATATTTGATGACTACGAACAAATTCTTGTTAAACGGGCAGGTTTGCTTCATCATTTTGTGCGGGACTACCCATGGTTTAGCTAAATATACTTACGCTAACGCGAAAAGATAGCTCAATGAACCGCCTTTTTATCAAGGCGGTTTTCTTATGGCAAAATATCAACATTAGAATTTAACATAGCCTTTATCTTACACAATACAAAGAAAACGAAGGCGCACACGATGGATTTTCAATTGAAGGCGTAGGAACAATTGAGGTATTTGAAGGTAGTATCGGCTTCATTGAAATTTTCCCAAGTAAACTTGGTCATGAAATACGGTTAAAACTTAGCAACATCGGACTAAGCTAACTGGGAACGATAGCGAAATGAAGCAGATTGAGCGGCAGTCTGCTTTTTCATTGAAGTAACGGGTAGTTGTTATAGCGAATAAAGGAAATCAATGGTCATCTATAGAAATTATAGGAGCAGGTTAATTGGCGGATAAACAAACTATTACAAGGAGAAATATATGCTAAAGCTACCTGTTAATCATTCTGTTATTTCTTCTGAAGCATTAGGACCTGTCCTAATCGATCTATACGAAATCGGGAATATCATAGAATGCCGTTTTCTCATGAACGGGCTTAATGATACTTATTTACTGAAGACCTCTTCTGGGAAATACATACTTCGGATCTACAAAGCGAATTGGCGAAATAAAGCTGAAGTCCTCTTCGAGGTTGAGTTGCTGAATCACTTGATCATGAAGGAAATCCCTGTCGCGAGTCCATTGATCAAAAGGGATGGCGGTTATCTGACTGAAATCGTTGCCTCTGAGGGACAACGTTTTGCGGTTCTATTTACTTTTGCTGAAGGCGGGTATTCGGATACAAAAGAGGGCTGTGACTTATATGGCGAACAAGTGGCAAGGATGCATTTGGCTATGGATGATTTCAAATCGGATCAGCTAAGGTTTTCGATTGATTTGAACCATCTGCTTGACCAGCCCATTCAATCCATTCGAAACTCATTAGCCCACAGACCTGAGGACATGGACTATCTGGATTCTTTGTCCAAATTATTGTGGAACCGCGTAGATGAAATCTCATCGGAGCTGGAATGGGGAGTATGTCACGGCGATCTTCATGGATATAACGTACATTTTCACGAGAATTCCTTAACCCACTTTGATTTTGACTGCGGAGGCTATGGTTGGAGAGCCTATGACATTTCCGTTTTCTTATGGTCAAAGGTTAGGGGGAAGCAAAAGGAGCATTTTAACAATGAGCTGTGGAGTACTTTCCTAGAATCATACCAAAAAAACAAAGTACTATCTGAATACGATCTTAAAGCGATACCTTTGTTTGTAGCTATCAGGGAAATATGGCTGATGGGTCTTCACATCGGCAGCTCGCATATTTGGGGTGGAGGGTGGCAAAATGATCATTATTTTGATACCAACCTGCTTTTTCTACGAAATTGGTGCGAATTTCATTCTATAAATTGAATAGGGGGAATCATAATTGAAGAAGAAGTGGATGATAGGCGCAGTTGCAGCTATATTCCTACTCGGAAATGCAACGGGTGCTTGGGCGGGGTCGGCTTGGAAAGAAGTGAAGGCTCTCTTTAACCCTTCGATTAACGTAGAGCTAAACGGTGAACAAGCTGAAGGTATTAAGGCATTGCAATACAATGGAAGTCTTTATATACCTGTTAGGAGCGTCTCGGATTACTTCGGACTGAATTCGAAATTGGAGTTCGATAAGAAGGCGAATAAACTTACGATCGGCGGTCCAATGTACTTAAACTTGCATGAGAAGTGGGGCGACAACAGTTATCAGATTATCGTCAATGGAAATTGGAACCCTTCGATTCTGACGGATACAAGGAAACTGTACAGTAACTACTATATGGGCGTAGACTTCCAAGAGGAGACTATCAAGGATATAACAATGGACGACTATATTAAGCAGTCATTGGCTGACCAGTTCAAGTATCTCCATGTTGGAAAACAAACAGATACGAAGATAGCTGGAGTCGATGCTCAAGTTATGGATTATCAGACGAGCGATACAGTCGGTAAATTATTGATCCTCCAGAAGGATGCTGACTTTGTCTCCTTGATGTTTTTCGTAGATAAGACTCGTTACCAAGCCTCCGATTTAAAGGAATATGACAAGATCATCTCCACGTTTAATATTCAATAGTAAGCAAGCAAGGGCTTGCATTGAATTTTATGATGTTTAATTTATTGAGTATTGAGGATTCGTAAAACACACGCACGAGGTGAATGATGAGTAGCAATGTGATATTGCGAGATGTGAGTGAAGATGACCTGCCGATTTATTTTGAGCAACAATTGGACAAGACGGCCAACTATATGGCTGCCTTTACTGCTAAAGACCCATCAGATAAGGTCGTCTTTAAGGCTCACTGGGAAAAGATATTAAACGACGAGAGGATTATAAAGAAGACCATAATCCTTAACGGGGAAGTGGCGGGGCAAATTTCAAGCTTTGAACAGTTCGGTGAGCCAGAGGTTAGCTATTGGATCGGACGAGAATTCTGGGGTAAAGGTGTTGCGACGAGGGCACTCTCACAATTTCTTAACGTCGTAAACATTCGTCCCCTGTATGCTCGTGCAGCGAAAGACAATATAGCATCAATTCGGGTATTGGAAAAATGCGGGTTTAGGATTTGCGGTGAGGACAAGGGGTTCTCCAATGCACGTTCTGAGGAAGTAGAAGAATTTATTTTGAAGTTACCTCTCTAGGGAGAGTAGCAATTTGTACACATAAGGAGATAATACTATGGCAAAAAGCAAATTACTAAGAATGGACAATGTTAGCATCGTTGTAGAATCCCTTGATGAATCAATCTCTTTCTTCGAGGAGATTGGCTTGAAGCTCGAAGGGCGAGCTACTATCGAAGGCGAATGGTCTGGTCGCGTAACCGGGCTGGGTTCGCAGCATGTAGAAATTGCTATGATGGTTACCCCGGATGGCCACAGCCGAATTGAGCTTTCGCGATTTCTCACCCCAGCTACTATATCAGATCACCGAACTGCTCCCGTAAATGCCCTCGGTTATCTACGCGTCATGTTCACCGTTGAAGACATTGACGAATTGCTATCCAGACTCGCTAAGCATGGTGCTCAGCTCGTTGGCGAAGTGGTTCAATACGAGAACTCTTATCGGCTCTGCTACATTCGTGGAAATGAAGGACTTCTAATCGGTTTGGCGGAACAACTCGGTAATAAATAAGTGATGTTTAAAAGAAGGCTTAACAGAAATGGGTATATCATATAAACGCCGCCGGTTTCATGATAACATCGTGAGCCGGCGTTTTTTTGCGGGGATTTCTAAGTATGCTTTATAGAACACCAACAGATTCGATAGCCCGTTGAGCTAACTGGAAGAATAAAGTAACTATTTCATTGCTTTTACGTTCATATATATGGGGCGATTTGGATGGGGGCATGCAGGGACAAATGTAAACATTGCGTTAAGAGATGCCTGAGCTTAAAAATGGGTGTAATGCTAGGAGTGAGTAACCATTTATGAGGAGTTATAAATATTTATTTATTCTGGTTGTTTTGCTTTTATCGGCTTGTCAATCATCAGAACAATTAAAGCCGATAAGAGAAGAAACTATAGATTTCGACATGAAAGTTGCAAATGAAATGGTTGAGAAGAAAGAAACAATGATCATTGATTTAGCCCTGAGAGAAAAGGTGTCAATAAAAGAATACGAGGAATTAGAGAAATCTTTAACCGCAGAGTTTGGAAGCCATGCTAGGGAAATTTTAACGATATTATTTAACCATAATTCAGATTCCGAGCCCACGTCAGATATGTATATACAACAGAACACTTTATACCCAACTGTCTTCCATGAAGGAATAACTATAACAAACGCGGTCATTTATAAGAGCTATTACGAGAATGAGTTTTATAACGAAACTAGATTAAGCATTAAGGAAGAATATATGGGTGATGATGAGAAGTTAAAAGATTGGAAACGAGAATACATCTTTATTCCGAACGAAAATGGGGAGTGGAAACTAAATGGATTTTCTGGAGTTATGAATTTTCTGGGAGAAGATTACAATATGAACTATCTAGTGTTAAGACCGATTACCGAATGAGACCAAGAATGTATACCGATTTCCGATGCCAAAATAAGAAGGGTGAGTTGCGACATGATTAAATGTGAAATTCTTGTAAGAGACACCACTTTTTTAGCTGGATTCAGTTTCTCGGGACCATTCCCGCAATCATTTCCTTCGGAAGCTGTTAACGTACAGCAATTACTCGAAAACAGAAAGTCCGATTTCCTACCGACAGTAAATACCGACATTGTTTTTAGTCCGTACTATGTGTGCGAGACTCTAGCTACATATTTTGCTTGTTACGAGGTGTCTGAAGGGGCTGCTATTCCTGAGGGAATGGTGACGTTCAAGCTCCCAGGTCATACTTATGCAAGGGTTACTTGCACCAACAAAACCATCACTGATGGATACGATGCGATATTTGATTGGATTCAAACTAATGGTCATAAGCAACTTAATGGAGCTTGTTCTATTGAAATATTTTATAAAAAGGATACAGAACAAGGGAAAGCTGAGATTTTAATACCTGTGGAGTAATCGTACGAAGCTATAAGAAATATTTTACAACTGAGGGGGACTTTACTTGGATCTTGTTGGTTATGGATTTGGAGGTATCTTCGTTCTTTTCATTTTTTTATCTTTCATTTTTTTCGTAATTCATATCGCTCTTTGCGTTTGGGCATATCGTGATGCAAGAAGGAAAGGTAAGAGTCCCGAATTTGCCATCATTGTTCTTATTGCTCTGTTTTTCTTTCCAATCTTAGGGTTAATCGTTTACTTATTAATTCGAAATGATGATAGTCTTCGCTTATAGCGTCCTAGCACCGGCAGTCAAAAAGCCGACCAGAAATGGTCGGCTTTCGCGTATCTATGGCAACCGACTCGGCGCGGGAAGCAGATTCATTCGGTTCGAACAATCCGTTGCCTTTACCATTTACGATACCTGCGGTTGCGAATGCATTGATAGGCTCGGAAGCCCGGTATTGTATCGGAGTCGGCTTGTTTAATTTTCTTTGAGGTCGACAGTTGCTAAGGGGTACATTTCACATGTGGCCATGGTTTTTAATGTTTTTGATCATTAATTTTAGGCAAAGTAATTAATTTGTAATATTACCTTGACAGTCATAGTAGTATGCCGTATTATACAGATATGGAGGCGATGGTATGAGCGAGAACAAAATCACTTCCGACCTGCTGCGAGGACATACGGATACGATGATTTTACGGATCCTGTCCGAAGCAGACCGCTACGGCTACGAGATTGTTAAGCTCATTGCCGAGCGATCGGGCGGCGAGTACGAATTAAAGGAAGCGACGATGTACTCCAGCGTCAGACGTCTTGAGGTCGAAGGCGATATAGAGTGGTATTGGGGCGATGAATCGCAGGGCGGAAGGCGCAAGTATTTCAGGATTACGGAGAAGGGCAAGGAAGCTTACGCCCGCAACAAAAGCAATTGGGAGTATTCAAAACGCGTACTAGAAAACTTATTATGAGGGGACTTGACGAGATGAATCCGAAATTGACGAATTATTTGAACGGCGTATTTACGCCATACGATGGGGTAAAAAGCGTTACCGAATTAAAAGCCGACCTGCTCTCCGATTTACAAGAGAGGTACCGTGAACTAGTTGCCGAGGGCAAAGACGATGAAACGGCGTTTAACATGACCATTGATGGCATCGGCGACATCGAGGAAACGATACTGGAGGTCGCCAATATATCTCGCTCGCTGGAGCGGAAAGTCTTGACCAACTTTAGCGCGAGCAACTTGCCAAAAAGCGACTTTGCGGGCGTTATCGCGCATAAAGGACAATTTAATGCCAGCGCGTTACGCGGTGCCGACTTTGCGGGCGCGGACTTGACCGGCAGCTCGTTTAAGAGCAGCGACGTACGCGAAGCCAATTTTAACGGTACGAATCTGACTGACTGTATCTTTAACGCTGTTACGCTTACGAATGCAAGCTTTCATAAATCGATCCTTGTACGCACCAACATCAACGTTTCGGGGCTGGACGGCGTGAAATTCACGGGCGTAAAACTGACCGACGTCACGATAGCCAAGTCCGAGCTTAGAAAAACGATCTTTGATAACTGTATCTTTGACGGCGTGGTCTTCGATTATTCCGACCTGAGCGGGCAGTGTTTTGACGGGCAAACCTTTATCGGCGTTAAGTTCGACAAGTCGGCATTAAACGAAGCTTCGTTTAAGGGCGCTACGCTCAAAAATGTGTCATTTCAACCGTATTTTTCATTGACCAACAAGTATTACCGCTCTATCAAAACCATCTGCTTCGACGGTGCTTTCATGGATAAGCTGACCTATGCTTGGCTAAAAGGCATGGGAGCCGAATTGTCGAAAGTTACGGTTATCTAATCTTGCGTCCCTTTAAGCTTGGCTGTAATTGGCATTTTGTTTAGTTATCTCTCCGAATGAAGCAGACTGCAGCGGCAGTCTGCTTTTTCCAGTGAAGTGTCGACGGAAGGCGATATGGGAGGTTACCGATTCCAAGCCATCAACATCTGTCCTTTCTTGCCGCCCGCTGCGCTCGAGCGATGCGCTTCCGCGGCGCCCTCGGCACTGAACGGGAAAATCCGGTCAATATGCACCTTCAGCTTCTGCTCCTTGACAAGTCTAATCAGTGAAGCCCAATCGCTGCCGTTCGGTGCTACCCGGACAAATAATGCCTCTATTCCACGAATGATTGGTTTTTGTCCGATTCCCGGGGATACGAGGGAGAGAAGTTTGCCCCCGTCCTTTAGTACTTCGTAGCTTTTGCGTTCAGTCTCTCCACCGTCTCTAACCATATCGAGCACGAGGTCGACCGGGCTGACCGCGCGCGTAAAATCGTTTGCCACGTAATCGATTACCTCATCAGCCCCCAGTTGCCGGACGAATTCATGATTATCGGAACGCGCCGTAGCCACTACGTAAGCTCCATGCTGTTTGGCCAACTGAACGGCGATATGCCCTACAGCCCCGGCGCCTGCGTGAATGAGAATGCGGTGCCCCGGCTTCAGTTGGCCGTATTGGAATAGGGCCTGCCAAGCGGTCAATCCTACGCCTGATAACGCTACAGTTTCCTCGAATGAGAGCATGGGAGGGATTGCCGCAAGCGCTTTTTCATCGATGGCCACCTCATCCGCATAGCCTCCGCCAACAGCCGTTAGTCCGATTACGCGATCGCCTGGTTTTACCATTGTTACCTTTTCTCCGATTTCCCTCACCACTCCGGCGATTTCAATTCCTAGAACATGCGGCAACTGCAGGGGAACGATATCGCGGAACCCACCAGAGAGGAACAGATAGTCTCCGGAATTGATTGTTGTGACATACATATCCACCAGTGCTTCTGTTTCTTTCAACTCGGGCTTAGCCAGCTCCTGCTCCTGCAATACCGTAGGATCTCCATAATCAACCATCACGACTGCTTTCATATTGGTTCCTCCTATTCATGAGCATCTATTGTGCCCTGATCTATTTAGGAGTATAGTATTCGCAACCATTTTACCCAAGAGTAAAACTACACCTAGGCTAGAGGGGGAGAAAACCGTGAATGGCAACCGTAGTCCGCAATATTCATTTCTGAATGCGACAATGGAAGAAATAGAGGCGCTTCGGACAAAGCGTCAACGTCTATATGCCGACCAAACCCATCCTTCTTTAAAACGGTTCACGCAGCAAGAGCTAAATGACGAGGCATGTCCAACGTATAAGAACTTGCTAATCGGACGTTCGCACCGTCTGCCGGATCGTCAAACGCTGCTTCGAATAGCCGATTATCTGGAATGCACCCTCGAGGAACGCAATGATCTGCTCGTCGCTGCAGGGTATCTTCCGATTCATTCCGAAATGACTAGACAATCCTTGGAGAATGATCTGAAACAGGCGCAACAAATGATGAGCCAATTATCTCTTCCAGCCATGATCGTAACGCCGACGCTAGATATTCATGAGTTTAATGACTCATTCCGCCATTTATTTGATGTCTCCCACGAAACCTTTAACAAGCGAGGTATGAATCTGTTCGATTTTCATTTTAATTCAGATTTCCCTATTCGATACCGCTCCACCTTTAATGAGGCATCGTTCAGGCAGTGGGAGACTCATGCTATTCAGGGGCTCCAGGCTTTCAAACGGAACCATCTGCTTTCCCGTCATGAGGACTGGTATCAAAGGCTGATTCAAAAATTACATCAATATGAAGATGCCGCTAAGTATTGGAACGTGGAGCGGAACCAACCGGAACCCCAAGATAACCATGCCAGAACCATCCTAGCCAGAACGGCAAGCACAGGTGAATGGGTTCCCATCCGTTATAAACAGACCTTTCTTTCTGTCGGCAGAACAATGCACACCCGAATCGGGGTTTTCTTGCCGGATGACGAGCCGGCACGCAAGATTTTTGAAGACTTTAGTTGTCTTACACATTAACGCGGAGAACTTCGTGGAGTCTTCGGCTTTCGATCGTGCTTAATTGTCTTCCATGCTTAAAAAGAGTAATATCATGAGATTGGAAATCAAGAGGATGGCCGGTAATCACGCTGTTCTTAACATAGAAGGAGTGAGCTTGATGAATAAATTACAAGATCATTATGCCACGGTACCCGCCGAGAAGCTAAAGAGCTTCGTTGCTTCCCTGACCCAGCAGGCCGGAATGTCGGAAGAGAAGAGCCTGCTACTGGCGGATCTACTTGTCGAAAATGATTTGCGCGGCGTCTTCAGCCATGGATCGAGACAAGTTGCCACGTATGCACGCATTATGCGCGACGGGCTGATCAATCCGAATCCCGATGTGAAGGTGATAAGCGAAACCCCCGCGACTTTGCTGGTCGACGGCGACGGGGGCTTGGGCTATTTTCCCGCTTTTCGGGCAGCCGAGCTGCTTGTCGAGAAGTGCCGGGCATGCGGAATCGCCGCCGCGGTTACCAGGAATCACGGACACATCGGGGCGGCGGGCATTTATTCCCGGGTGCTGGCCGAGCACGATTTGATCGGTTATGTGACATCCGGACATCAGTTATCCTTAAACGCGGACCAATCCATCATGAAAGCGGCGGGCGAATCCCCGATGTCGTTTGCCGTACCGGCAGGTGATTCATCCGCTATGGTATTGGATTTCGGAGCGATGCACGACTTGTACGAGGATTCTCCCCACAGGGAAGAACTGATCCGACTGACCCCGGGCTTGGTATTCCGAAACATGGGTTTGGGCTTCATGTGCCAAGCTTTGGGAGGTTTTCTGGCCGGCGTGCCGGTTGAACAAGAGCGGGCGACATATACGTTTAAAGGCGCCAATCAAGGATCGCTCATTATCGCTCTGGATGCAGCCAAGTTCGGTTCGTTAGATGCTTTCAAAGACGAGATGGACCGGTATATGCAGCTGACGGCGGAAATGCAGCCGCTCCCCGGCTTTGACCGGGCTACCTTACCTGGAGTTCTGGAAGCCGAGCGTGAACGGAAATGGGGCGCAAGCGGCATCCCAATCGGCGAAGAGCACAGGAGCGTATTGGAGCAAGCTGCACGGGAGTTCGGCATCGAGCTTCCTTTTTAAGGTAAGTTATTTAGTCGAGTAAGAGCATTGAGCATTAGGCTACGGTTAAAAGGTGATTCCGTGTTGAACAGGGGTCATCTTTTTTCATTTGGCAAAACTACGATTCTATCAATAAAAAGGCTCCAACCAGCATATATAGGTGATATCCGTTCGGATTTGGTTGAGGAGGATATCATGATGCCTATGTTACCTAGCGAACATTATTTCGGTAAGTTAGAGCTTGTATTTTCATTTTATGGAGCTATGCCAACAGGGGTTAGCGTTTCGGAATCCGGCCGGTTTTTCATCTGCTTTCCGAGATGGGGGGACGACGTTACATTTACGGTGGCGGAAATTGTCGGGGGTAAATTGAAACCTTATCCGAATATAGAAACGAATGCGGTAAATCCATGGGATGTCGCAATGTCTTTCGTCAGCGTCCAAAGCGTATTCGCCGATGGAAGGGGAACGCTATGGGTATTAGATACGGCAGCACCTAATTTAACCGAACCTATTAAAGGCGGGGCAAAATTAGTCGCTGTAGATTTAAAGACAAATACGATAAGGAAGGTATATACATTTACGGAAGACGTGGTCCTGCCAACAACCTATCTGAATGATGTGCGATTTGATTTTCGTGTCGGTAAAGCAGGTTTTGCCTATATAACGGATTCGTCTTCCAAAGGACCGGGAGCAATTATTGTTCTGGATTTATACAACGGAAATGCGTTTAGGCGGTTAAATGGAGCATTTTCTACCTCGCCCGATCCTTATTTTCTGCCGAAAGTAGAAGGTAAAATTTTAATGAATCGAAATAAAGACGGCTCGACTTCTCCCTTTAGATTTGCGTGTGATGGAATTGCGACTTCCCCTGACGGTAAGACTATATTTTTTTGTCCGCTGTCCAGTCGTCAACTATACTCGATCTCGGCAGAAAGTATAAGAGACAGAACAATACCGGATACGGCTTTAAGCGATCATGTAAAGTATTGGGGAGAAAAGGGAGCGTCGGACGGAATGATGTCCGATGCGCAAGGAAACGTGTATGCGGGGGACTATGAAAACAACAGCGTTCGAAAAATATTCCCGAATGGCAGGATGGAGACCATCGCGCATGATCCGAGAATTCTATGGCCGGATACTTTTTCGATCGGTCCGGATCGATACTTATATTTTATCGTGAACCAATTACATCGCCAGGCGAATTATCATTATGGAATAGACCTACGGCAAAAGCCTTATAGTTTACTTCGTCTGAAAATCGATGAATTACCCGCCCCTATGAGCGGATAACCTTGGATACATTAGCGGCGCGTACGAGAAAATAAGACATAAGCTGACTAGTTTAAGGTCTATAATGGCATTAGATCAACAAAAGGAGCAACAAATCATGAAACGAAAAATAATTTTAGATTTAGCAGTTACTTTAGACGGTTTTATCGAAGGGAAGAACGGTGAAGTCGATTGGTGTATTATGGACCCTGAGATGGGGTTTAATAGTTTCTTAAATCAAATCGATACCATTTTGTATGGAAGAAAAAGCTTTGATTTATGGGGACGATATGTTCCGGGAATTGATCAAACCGATTCTGACAAAGAATTGTGGGGATTAGTTCACAGTAAAGAAAAGTACGTGTTTTCCAGGACGCAAAAAGGGACCGATGATAAAGTCATATTCATAAACGATAATATTCTTGAAGAAGTAAATAAATTAAAGAATAAGCCCGGCAAAGACATCTGGCTCTATGGCGGAGGAAGCCTTATTACGACCTTTATTCATTTAGGGCTTGTCGATGAATTCAGACTATCTGTTCACCCCGTTATCTTGGGAGAAGGAAAACCGTTGTTTAATGATATAAAACAGAGGCAGAGTTTAAAAATGGTTAATGCCAATAAGTTCTCCTCAGGTGTAGTGCAACTAATCTATCATTTGAATGGGTAATAACGTTTCAACGACGAAGACATTTTGAGCGAATTAGTGACGATTTGAAGTTTTTGCATTTAGTTGATATGATTAGTTCTCAAAATTGACTGTGTGTGACTGGCGGAGCATGGGTAACCATGAGGGAGCACATGGATTACAAGCCGTACGCCTGGGCAGAGGTAAGGGGATGTCACATCCCCTTACCTCTTTATGTTTCGATCGAACTAGAAAGGGATGATAAGATGACAACGGAGAAATTAATCTTGGATGGTAATCGAGTCGCAGCCGACATTAAGGAATCATTGTTATTCAGAATTAATCGCCTGTCTGCAAAAGGAATTATCCCATGTTTGGCGACGATATTAGTCGGCGACGATCCGTCATCCGCTACCTACGTAAGGATGAAAGGAAACGCATGCCAGCGACTAGGTATTCAATCTATTCGTGTTGTTCTTCCAACGAACACCTCGACGGATGAATTAATTGCGGTAATTAGTAAATTAAATGCTGACCCTAACGTACATGGAATACTGTTACAACACCCCGTTCCTAAGCAAATAGACGAAAGAGCAGCATTCGAAGCAATAAATATAGAAAAGGATGTAGACGGGGTAACCACTCTGGGATTTGCTCAGAACGCCTTTGGGTTAGCCGATTTTCCGTCATGTACGCCAGCGGCGATAGTTGCTATTTTAGACTATTACAATATTTCTATTGAAGGGAAGCACGCTGTTGTCATTGGAAGAAGCCCGATCCTTGGAAAGCCTGTATCCCTAATGCTTTTAAACAAAAATGCAACTGTAACGACATGCCATTCCAAAACAACGAATTTAGTGGATGTGGTTCGTTTAGGCGATATCGTAGTGGCAGCGGTTGGTAAGCCGAAATTCGTTCAGGGTGATTGGATAAAACCAGGGGCTGTTGTATTAGATGCCGGTTATAATGTTGGTAATATTGGGGATGTTGACTATGATGCTTGTTTAAAGAGAGCTTCGGCGATTACGCCGGTTCCGGCAGGTGTCGGTCCGGTTACAATAGCAACATTGCTTAAACACACGGTTGAAGCCGCCGAAAAATTAGAGCAACAACAAATTATTCAATAAAACAGCAGCAGTCTAGGACTTTAATTTCTTGTCCAGGGCTGCTGCTGTTTCGATTCTTAGTCTGCTATTCCAGGCACATCTCCTGCAAAGCTTCCCGCTGTTCCTTCCGCAAGCCGAATTCTTCGGCCAGATACGAGTCGACACTGCCATACGTCGTCTTGATAGATCCGAAGACCGCTTCCATGAATTCTTCTTTCACGCCCAGCATTTGCTCGATATTGCGCAATTCCGCTTCATCTACATGTTCTGCAAACCGGCGCAACTGTTCACCATTATAAGCTTTCATCATTTCATTGGTCAGCAGATAGTCCTCCATGATCGTTTCTTCCGGAACGCCGAGGGCGAGCAAAATCAGCGCGGACCCGACACCTGTACGGTCTTTACCCGCCGTGCAATGATGAAGGAGCCCCAGCCGATCAGGGAGTCGGATAAGATCCATAAGCCGTTTGTAGGATGGATTATTGATCGCAATCTTCGAATAGAGTTCAATCAACATGGCGTCTGCGCGAAATTTTTTGAAAAAGCCGCTGTTGACCATATCTTCAATAAAGTGTTGGCTTCGGTCCCGGCTCTCCATCTTGCCGGGCATATTGATCCGCGTGACTTGATCCTCGGGAACAGCCGATAACCGTATATTAAGGGCGCCGGCTATCGCCGGATCCGGCTTATGGCGCGCTTCGCCTTCATCGCGGTAGTCGAATATCGTTCTTATATTGAGAGTTCGAAAAGCGGTTAGATCTTGCTCTGTCAGGGCAGTCAATTCATCGGAGCGAAAAAATAGACCGAATTTGACCTTTCTTCCGTCGGCCGTTCGATAGCCGCCCATATCGCGAAAATTATTCGTGCCTTGGAAGGGAATAATTCTATTCATGCCTGTACCTCATCCTTTCGAATAAAAAAGGCCAGGGATGCGGTTGAACATCCGGGCTGAAGCCCCTCAACCGATCCCTGGCTCGGTGAATCCTGATGTTATTGCTGTGTTTTCGCCCACTCGTCAAGCTGCTTCTGTTTCTCGGCTACGATTTTATCGGCGCCGGCAGCCTTCAATTTAGCTATGAACTTCGGCAGATTCTCCCCGGGATCGAGCATCCCCGTCTCAAGACCGAGGGCATATTCGGAAACCGCGTTAGAGACCGCAGCTACTTCCGTCTTCACATTGTTCACATCGAATACAAAACCCAAAGCCTTCGATGGTGTCGCGTTCTTGTTAAATTCGTCTACTTTCTGCCACTTGTCCGGGTTTTCCGTTGTCCAGGTGTAGGACAGGAACTGATTGCCGAACAAATAGGATAAGTTGAAATTATAACCGACGTTCGTAGCATCGACACCCTGTGGATAATCGATTACATTGTCCGACTTCTTCACGTAATCCTTGCCTTCGATTCCCCAGGCGAGTAGATTGAACAGTTCTTTGTCCGAGTAGAGCAGGTTCATTAGCATCATCGCCCTGTCCGGATCCTTGGAGCTATTCGGAATCGCCCACATGGAATTGTTAATCGTATCGGAGGTCGCATGATCGGCGGTCAGTCTGACACCGATCATCTCCGTGCCGACAACCCGGGAGATCGTTGAGTCAAAGTCAGGCATCATATTCCCCAAGAACGCAAACGCCTTCCCGGCCTTCACGAGCTCGATGCCGCTTTGTTTGCTTGTGGCAGCATCCTTCAGCACGTAATCGGCTTGAAACCATTTGTGCATCAAATCCAATTCATTTGCATATTGCGGCGTTTCATACCAGTTGGCCACTTTCAACCCGTTATCGTAATCCGGAAGCACGCCGATGCTACCGCCTAGTGGGTCAAAGGGAAGGTAACCAGCATAAAACGGCGAAGTTCCCGGGTTTTTGGCAACAAGCGGCGTTACATCCGGTTCGTTCTCTTTGATTGTCTGGAAGACGGTAGTCAAATCGTCCAGCGTCTTGATCTTCGTTACATCGATATGGTACTTGTCGACCATATCTTTACGCATCTCAATACCGTAATAAGAGGCCATGTCCTTGATTGTCGGAACTGCATAGGTTTGACCGTTTACTTCAGCGGCCGATAATTGGGCGGGCGTCACTGCCGCCTGGATGCCGGAACCGTATTTCGTTATCAGTTCGTCGAGAGGAAGGTACACGCCGCTTGCCGCTCGAGTGGGATAATTGAATAAAGTGGAAGCGATCATCAGATCCACCTTCTCGCCGCTGGTAAGCATCAGGTTCGATTGTTCTCCCCATTGGCTGCTAGCTATCGGCATCACCTTGATCGTGGCATTGATTTTTTCTTTCAGAATTTTGTTCATGGCTTCCTCGACTTCGGGCAAATCCTTCTGATCATTGCCCCAAAAAGCGATCTTAAGCTCGTATGGAGGCAAGTCCGCTGCGTTTGACGTCGACGAAGATGTTGCTTCAGCTGACGATGAACCGCTATCGTTTTGGGTGTTGCTCGCATTACTAGCGTTGTCTGAGTTATTCGAGCCGCAGCCTGCCAGCAGCATACCCGATGCGAGCAGGACTGTCAGTCCCGCTTGCACTGCATTTCGTTTCTTAAACATGAAATGAAATCCTCCTAAGAAGTAGATGTTATATGCCAACCAGCATAAGACTGGATAAGGCCTTACCCTTTAATTGCGCCAATCGTCAATCCCTTCACGAAATAGCGCTGAAAGAACGGATACGCGATTAGAATCGGAACGATCCCGATGACCGCCATCGCCATGCGCACCGTCTCCTTCGGAACGTCAGCAAATATATCCCCCGAATTGCCGGAAAAGTTGCTGCTGGTCAGAAAATCGAAGTCGAGCAGAATGCGGTTCAGCAGATTTTGCAGACTGAACAGCTTGCTATCGGTAATATAGATCATGCCGTTAAACCAATCGTTCCAATAATGAATCGTCTGGAACAGTCCGACGGTAGCCAGAATCGGCATCGACAAGGGCAGTACGATCTGAACGAATGTCCGGAATTCACCGGCACCGTCAATGTTGGCCGACTCGATTACGGGAAACGGTATCGAAGATGCGAAAAACGTGCGCATCATCATGACATAGAAAGCGTTCATTAGCAGACCCGGTACGATCAGAGCAAGGAGCGTGTTCTTCATATCGAACAGTTGCGTGTAGACCAAGTATTGAGGTACCAACCCGCTGTTAAGCAGCATTGTGAAGAATACGACAAACGACCAAAACCTGCTGAATGGCATATCCTTTCGCGATAGCGGGTAGGCCAGCAGCGCCGTAATGATCAGGCCGGTAGCGGTCCCGATCACCGTAATGGCGATTGTAATTCCGTACGCGTGCAAAATCCGGTCGATATCGTGCCACAAGTACTGATATGCAGCCATGCTGAAGGCCCTTGGAAAAAAAGAATACCCGTGACGAAGAATCGACTGCTCGTCCGTAAAGGATGTGATGAACAGCAGAATGAACGGAAGCAGGCAAAAGGCCGACAAAATGAGCAGCACGATGTGGACGAACCATTGCCATATGGAATTTTTCGTTTTCATGCGAGCCACCCTCTAAAATAATGCATGATCTTTGTTGATTTTTCTGACCACGAAATTGGACAACAGCACCAGCACGAAGCCGACAAGCGATTGATACACACCGGCAGCCGAGGACATGCCGACATCGCCAAGCGTCATCAGGGAGCGGTAGACATACGTATCGATGACGTTGGTCGTCGATTGCAGCGCGCCCGCATTCAGCGGCACCTGGTAGAACAGGCCGAAGTCGGAGTAGAAGATGCGGCCGATCTGCAATAGAGTCATAATCGTAATCACCGGCACCAACAGCGGAATCGTGATTCGTTTGATCTGCTGCCACTTGTTGGCCCCGTCTATCATCGCCGCTTCATAATACTCGGGATCGATCCCGATAATCGAGGCTAAGTAGATTACGCTTAAGGAGCCCGCGCTGACCCAGATATGAACGGAGGTCAGAATATAGGGCCAATAACGCGGCTCGCTGTACCAGGAGATGTCCGGCAAGCCGAGCATCGGCAGTATCGTTTGACCCAGAAAGCCAGAATCCGCACTAAGCATCGCATAGACGAGATAACCGACGATGACCATCGAGATCAGGTAAGGAAGCAGGATAACGGTCTGATAAAAGCGCGATAGCCGCTTTTTCCTGACCTCATTGAGCAGAATTGCCACGCCGACTGGCACGATTAGGTTCAAGCAGATGAAGGCGGCGTTATACAGAATGGTGTTTCTGGTAATGAGAAGCGCATCGGATGTCTTGAATAGATACTCGAAGTTTTTGAGTCCAATCCAATCGCTGCCGAAGATACCCTTGGTATAGTTGAAATCTTTGAACGCAATAATGACACCGAACATCGGCAAGTAGTTATTGATCAAGAGGTAGAGGAGGCCTGGTACCATCATGAGCCCTAAGGCAGCGTATCGCCGTGACTTTCTCGCCTTTGTGCCGACCGCTAGCAGCTTCATTTCGATTTTCCCTTCTTTTAATGCTAGTCTGCGAAGCGCGATAGTTCCACACGGAACAACTCTTCGTTTGGAGTCGGCAGAATAATCGTTTGAACGGTTGCTTGAAGGTCCGTCACGGTGACGAGGTTATAGCTGCAGAAGTTGTAGCCTGCGGCTATGCCGTCGCCAATTCGTTTCCCGATATAGGCAGAACCGCTTGCGGCTATATTGAGAATGCCGTCATAGAGCCCCACGTTGTTCGAATGCACGTGGCCGGCGAAGACGCCGATAATATCTCGTCCGGTTTTTAGGACTTTGCTGACTTCCTCAGCGTTCCTCAAGTTATACTTGGCCCCTATGTCGTTGACCCTCAACATCGGATGGTGAACGGCGATGACGGTACCGTGCGGCGCCGTTGTTTTCATCTCTTCGGCCAGCCAATCCAATTGCTCTCGGTCGATTAGGCCAAAGCCGGAAGTCTCGCCGGGCACTTCCGAGTCAAGTCCGATCAGACGCATGCCGCCGATTGTCGTCGAGTAGTAATACGGTCGCTCGGAAGGCGTCTCGCCAAGATAGCCTTCGCGGAAAGGCGAACGACGGTCATGGTTGCCAAGAATGACATGGACGGGCGCGTCAACAAGCGCTGAGCCTTCGTCAACCAGCTTGCGAATATAGGCATAATCCGCCTCATTGCCATCAAACGCAAGATCGCCGGTTATGACGACAAAAGCGGGCGAGAAGCCGGAGGTTTTCACGTCCTGAAATACTAGTTTGAGCTTGTCCGTCATGCTCACGCTCGAATAATTCTGGCCAGGCGCATTCATATGAGGATCGGTTATTTGGACGAATTGTACGGACTTCATCTTTTCTACCTCCGATTTTGTTTTTCTATCTTACATACATGAATATAAATCTTGTATGTAAAGAGAGTATTAATGCGGTTTTAGGTTTTTGTAAAATAACTTTATGATGCAAAAGTAGCAATATTATTGGAATGGGAAGAGGATGTGGAAGGAGCTAAAAAGACCGCCTCATCGCATTGGCAATGGGAGGCGGTCTTAGGTTTTCCATATAATAGAAACTCTACTACAAGTATCGTACCAATTCCTCGCGGATATTCCTCATTGACTCGACAATCGCCTTCTTAGCTCCCGTCATATTGCCTTCGGAAAGAAGACGGTATACCTCTTGGTACAGTTTTTTACTTGTATAGGGGCGGTTCGGGCTGTTGACGGTACGGTAAACGACGACGAAAAACAGGATTTTATCTTTATACATATCGAACGTCTGCAAGATACTCCGGTTATGCATGGTTGCCAGTAGCGCCCGCATGAATAACAGCCCGTTTTCATAGTACTCGCGGTAACGTTTCTGCTCGGCAGCCTCAATAAGGTTATCCAGATACACCTTCATTGTCGGCAGATCTTCCTCGAATTGTTGAGGCTCCACAACGTCCAGCACGTAGACGTATAGCGCCGTCATCAAGTCAAACATGTCGTATAACTCTTTGATATCGACACCTTTAACGAGTATGCCGCGCTTCTTGAGCGTTTCGACGTAGCCTTCCCGAGATAGCAATGCCATTGCATCGCGAACCGGCGTCCGGCTCATATTCAGTTCTGTTGCGAGCTCATTCTCAGAGAGCATGGTTCCAGGCAAATAGTCGCCGTTCAGCAGCTTTTGGCGGATTTGGCGGTAAGCGATTTCCACCAGGGGTAAATCGGACATGATTAACGGCTCCTTTTTCACGAATAATCGCGCGGCGTTTACTATATCCAAGAATTATCGATCTTGTATGTAAGATGAGTGTCATTGGGATATTAATTATGTGTAAATTTTCTGCCGTTAAAACAACAGTTGACGAGAAAAATTAGAGAATATAGAATTGAAATAAATTGCGCAAATATTTTCCTAAAGGCAGGGCTAGAAGATATGGCTGAGAAAATAACGGAGTTTGCATTGTTGAAGGATGAATTTTGGTGGGGCGGGGCTATTCACGATGGCATTCGTATGCCTTACGGCACAATCGATGTCGAGCACGATTTGAGCAACTTACTGGAGAATTCCGGAGCTCCTTTTCTCATATCTAACCGAGGTAGGTATATATGGCAAAATAGGCCATTTCGATTCGAATTTCGTTCCGGGAAACTGAGCATCGGTTGCGAAGAAGAAGTAAACCTACACGAGGGGCATGTTACGCTGTCGGAAGCTTTCCACGAAGCGGCAGGCAAATACTTTCCCGCGATTGGACGTATGCCCGATCCGCTTGCGATTACCGCGCCGCAATATTGCACTTGGATGGAGATGCATTACGAACCGACGCAACAGAAGACATTGGACTATGCGAGGGAAATTATCCGACAAGGCTTCCCGCCGGGCGTGCTAATTATCGATGATAACTGGATGGAGGATTACGGGACTTGGAAATTCAATCCGAGCCGTTTTCCGGATCCTAAGAGCATGGTCGACAAGCTTCACGACCTGGGATTTAAAGTCATGCTTTGGGTATGCCCGTATGTTAGCCCGGACAGCCGAACGGGGAGGTCGCTTGGGAAGCAAGGCTTTCTGGTCCAAGATGAAAAAGGAAAAACGGCCCTCCGAAGATGGTGGAACGGTTGCAGCGCCGTATTGGATTATACGCACCCCGAAGCGTGGACGTGGTTTAAAGAAACGTTGGACGGATTGGTGGAGCAATACGGGATTGACGGCTTCAAATTCGACGCCGGAGACCCCGCGGGTGATCCGAATAGCGAATGGGCAACGGGTTTTCAATGGAAGGGGACAGATATTCCCAATGAGGATTGCGCGGCCTATAGCCGATTAGGGCTGCATTATCCGCTAAGCGAATATCGCGCAAGCTGGAAGATGGGCGGAGCGCCGCTCATGCAAAGATTAAGGGATAAACCGCATAGCTGGGGCAAAGACGGCATTCGGATGCTGATTCCGAATTCGATCGCGCAAGGACTTGTCGGCTTTGCGTTTAATTGCCCGGATATGGTCGGAGGCGGTTGGGACGGAGATTTAGGCGGCAATGCGTTCGATCCGGAATTGTTCGTGCGTTACGCGCAATGCGCGGCGCTGTTTCCGATGATGCAATTTTCTACGGCGCCATGGAAAGCGTTGGACGAACGGATGGCGTCATACTGCCTAGAAGCGGTGAAGTTGCGGGAAAGCCTGGGGGCGGAATTGCTTTCGCTCGCGGACGAAGCGGGGAGGAAAGGGACTCCTATCCTGCGAGCAATGGAATTCGTGTTCCCGGGACGGGGGTTCGAATCCATAAAGGATCAGTTCATGGTAGGAGACGAGATTCTAGTTGCCCCCGTGCTGGTAAAAGGAGCGGCAAGCAGGCAAATTATTTTCCCGGAGGGGGAATGGGTCGGGGATGACGGGAGCCGAGTGGTTGGGCCGGTCAATCTTCGGGTGGAAGCCCCGCTTTCGCGGCTTCCTTGGTATCGTCGCGAGATAAGATCCGTTTGACTCTTATTCCAGCTCTCATTAATATGAAATGGTAGGTTGTACCGGACGGAGGAGATGTTCCCATCAAGCTCAAAGAAATCGCCGATAAGGCAAACGTATCGATCAGCACCGTGTCCCGCATCATTAATAACCAAGGTAATTTTAGCGAGGAAACAAGACGCAAGGTGATGGAGCTTGCGACCGAATATTTGAAGCCGGGTATCTCTCCGTCGAGATTTGCGGGAATCGCTTATAGCATTGCCGTTTTCGTTCCCGAAGCCAATGATTTTTTCGATAACGATCCGGCTTCCTCTGCCGACTTGAACGACTTGAAGGAGCAATTCGAAGCGCAAGGACATCAATTTCATATGACGACCCATAACGCGGAACTTTCCGTTTCTTCGTCGGCTTATCGATTGCTGGGGGAGAAGAAGATCGACGCGGCAGTGGTGTTCGATCCGTCTATAGACGATAAGCTGGTCGACGAGCTTGTTAATCGAGGCATTCCTTATTTGGTGACGAACGGCAGAAGCTATGATCGTTCGCAGAACTTCATCGATTACGATAATCGTAAAGGCGCATCCGATGTTATTCATTATTTACATGGGCTTGGCCATCGGAAGATCGGCTTAATCGCCGGACCAAGCCGACATTTGGTGAACGAAAATCGCCTGCGCGGATGTCGGGACGCCTATCGAGAATTGGGTCTTGAATGGGACGATTCCAGAGTGCTGACCGGCGCCTTCGATCCGGGGCACGGATATCAAACCGTTAAGGGGATGGTTGCCGAGCATCCCGATATTACGGCCATATTCGCGTTTAATGACATGATTGCCTTTGGAGCCATGAAAGGGTTGTCCGAGCTGAAGCTCAAAATCCCGAAGGACGTATCGCTTGTCGGCTTCGACGACTTGAAGCTATCCGAGTTCATGATGCCGCCCCTTACGACGGTGAGAAGATTCAGGTACGATATTAGCCAATTGATCGTCAAAATCATAACGGAGTTAATTACGAACAAATATATATCGGAAGTCAATATCAGCCTTAAGACGGAGCTTATCGAACGGGAATCGTGCGGTAAAGTAAAGTGAAATAACGAATAGGGCTCATTGGCTTGAATAACGATGATTACCATCGTTCCGGACAGCGGGCACCTAAGTAGTCAAATAAATATGAACAAAACCGAGGGGTTACTCCCTCGGTTTTGTCATATTATCCATTCTACTTGGCTATCAGAAAGTATATATTTTTGCGTTCTTTATACTCATCTGATAGCTCGATACAAACGTTTACTGCCGTCCCAAGGACGGCGAAGCCGTTTTACTTGTAGAGCGAAAGGCTTTCATGTCGACGACTTCGCCGCCGCGAAGGCGGGATTGCTCTGCGGCAAACGCCATGAAATGACTTTCCAGAGCGGAATCGGCGGAAGTGAGATTGCTCTCGAATCGCCGATCCCGCAGATCGGACAGAAATTGCCGCATGATTTCATCATCGCCGCCTTGATGGCCGCCATCCCCTACCTTTGTTTGAATGACAGAGCGGATTCCCCCGGAAAACTCGAAGAGATCTATTTCTCCCTTAACGAGATCCCCGCGTATTTCTCCTTTGGTTCCCATGATTTGAACGATCCGGTTAATGTCCCTAGTAAAACCGCACATGCTGAACATGACCGTGGCGCCATTCTCGAACTCCATGTTTACGATTTGGTGATCGACGACATTGTTATCCGTTCGATACACGCACTTCCCGTAAGGTCCGGACGTAATGGCGTTCATTCGGTTATCCGTGCTAGGCGGGTCGGCGATTAATTTGGCGAAGGGATTGTCCTTAATGTCTTGTAAATAAAACCGCAACGCGGAATAGGGACACGAGCTCTCTACCGCGCAGCCGTCCGTACATCGCTCCGTCGAGCCTGTTGGAGCATTTTCCAAACGGAAATGGCTTAGCGAGCCGAACGAACTGATTCGAGCGCATTCGGAGTCGACGAGCCAACGGATTAAGTCCATATCGTGGCAGGACTTGGCTAGAATCATCGGACTGGACTGATCGGAATTTCTCCAGTTTCCTCTGACGAAGCTGTGCGCGTAATGAAGATAACCTACGTTCTCGTTGTGCTGGATGGAGACGACGTCGCCGATTCGGCCGTCGGCGATCAGGCTCTTCATTCGTTGCCAGAATGGCGTATACCGAGAAACGTGACAAATCGAAAGCAGAAGCCCGCGTTTGCTTGCTTCTTTCGTTATTAACGAGCATTCCAGCGGGTCGGCGGACATCGGTTTTTCCAAGAGAACGTGATACCCCTTGCGCAAGGCTTGCATCGTCGGTTCAAAATGCATGCGGTCTTGCGTGCAAATCAGCAAGGCGTCGCAAAACTTGGGTTGCTCGAGCAATTGCTCCCAGGATAGGTATACTTGGTTTTCGTTTAACCGGAAAGTTTGTGCAAAGTCGGCTCTCCGCCGAGCATCCGGTTCGGCAACGGCAACGATTTCCGCTTCGTTCGGGTGCTGGAGAACATAAGGCATGTAACTTAGAAAACCGCGTGCTCCTGCGCCGATAACGGCTATTTTTTGTCTTTTCATGGTGCATCTCCACCTTTGCAATCAATATTTGCGCAAATTTTTATTTAATATTTTCCTAATAAATATTTAACATGGATTCAGTGAAATTGAAATACGTTCTTAAAAATGTGGTGATAATCTTAAAAATTCGGCATTTATTTGTGGTCTGTGGATGTTTATGATGAAGAAGTCAACAGTGCTATTGATGTTATGGATGAGAAAATTTGCGCAAATTTTCTCGGATGAGTATTTCGATGAGGATAATTCTTGAGGGGGAAATGTAGATGTGGCACAAAAGTAAAAAATCGACCTTCTTGTTGGTCGCCATTCTCGCGTTCACGATGATTATGACGGCTTGCAGCGGAAACGAGAAAAATAACGGAAATCAAGCCGGCGAGTCGGCTTCGAACGAACAATCCAGCCAACCTGCAGGCGAACAACCGGCCAAGGAAGTCACGCTCAGCTACACGATTTGGGATATGATCCAACAGCCTGCCATGGAAGCAATCGCCAAAGAATTTACGGAGCAGCATCCGAACATTAAAGTCAAAGTCGAGGTTATCCCTTGGGGCGACTATTGGACGAAAATGTCCGCCGCGGCTCCCGCGGGCACGTTGCCGGACGTATTCTGGATGCATGGCGGTCAATTCATTAAATACGCGACGGGCGGATTCCTCGAGCCGATTACGGACAAAGTGCAAGCCGGCATTATCGACTTGAATAATTACGCGTCCAACCTGGGTTCCATCTACACGCTCGACGGTCAAAACTACGGCGTGCCTAAAGATTTCGATACGATCGGGCTTGCCTATAACAAGGAATTGTTCGACCAAGCAGGCGTTCCTTATCCGGACGATACTTGGGATTATAATAAACTCGCGGAAGTCGCGAAAAAATTGTCCCATCCGGACAAAGGAATCTACGGCTTCGCGGCAAAGCTGGACACGCAAGTCGGCTACTGGAACGACATGTTGGCGAACGGCGGATATATTCTGAACGAGGACATGAGCAAATCCGGATATGACGATCCTGCTTCCATCGAAGCTCTGAAGTTCCGTTATCAAATGGTGCTGGACAAAGCCTCCCCGACGCATCAGCAACTGACGGATACCGATTCCACCGAGATGTTCAAGTCCGGAAAGCTAGCCATGATCTTCGAAGGATCTTGGCGCAACGTGGATATCGACAGCAGCGAAATCATCCATGGCAAATGGAACTGGGCTCCGCTTCCGAAAGGCAAAGTAAAACGCGGCAACATCATTAACGGTCTTGGAAACACCATGTCCGCTGCGGGCAAGAACAAGCAAGAAGCCGGATTGTTCCTCGAGTTTCTCGGTTCCAAACGCGCGGCGGAAATTACCGCGGAGATGGGCGCGGCAATCCCGGCATTCAAAGATACGCAAGCCGCTTGGGTCAAATCGAAACCGGATTTGAATTTGCAAGTATTCATCGATCAAGCGTCCGATGCGGTTCCTTATCCTAGCGGTTCGAAATCGTACCCGGTTTGGTTCGCCAAAGAATCGGAAATCATGTCTCAGGCATGGGGCGGAGCGATCTCCATAGAAGAAGGCGCCAAAAAAGTGGCGGAAATGATGAATCAAGCAATCGCCGAAACGAAATAACGAATAGACAGATTAGCGTCGAAGGCATTCCATCAAGACGGAATGCCTTCGGCAATCGGGAGAGGTGGCGGCGATGAATTCTAGAAGCAGGAATATGTGGGCGTACTTTATGGTTGCTCCCACTTTAATCGGCACGTTGGTGTTCTGGAGTTGGCCGGCCTTCTATTCTATCTATCTCGGTTTCCTGAAGTCCGAGAATTTCGGGCTAGTGAACCATTGGGTCGGGTTTGACAACTACCAAAAGCTGTTCAAGGATGAAGAGTTTTGGCAAAATCTTAAAAACACGCTTAAGTACATGGTGTTATTCGTACCCTCTACGATAGTTCTATCTACGTTTTTTGCCGTGTTGCTGAATGCGAAGATCAAGGGGCAATCCGCTTACCGGGTCATCTTCTTCCTCCCGCAAGTCACGATGCCCGCAGCTGCGGCCATGGTATGGGTCGTACTGTTCGCTCAAGATTACGGCCTCTTGAACCATGTGCTCGGTACTCGCGTTTCATGGCTGTCGGATCCTCGGTTCGCCATGTACTCCGTCGTTTTAGTAGGAGTATGGGCGGCGATCGGGTTCAACATGCTGCTCATTCTGGCAGGATTGCAGGGGATTCCCAAAACGCTTTACGAGGCGGCGGAAATCGACGGCGCCGTCAGGTTTAATAAGTTTCGCTACATCACGTTACCCTTGCTGACGCCTACGCTCTTTTTTACGACGGTCGTGCTGATGATCGGCGCTTCGCAAATTTTCGACTCCATCTATTTGCTAATCGGGAAGACCAATGTAGCGTTGCCATCCGTTAGATCGCTTGTATATGCCTATTATCAAAATTCATTCGTCTATTACGACCAAAACTATGGCGCGGTCATCGTTAATATCTTGTTATTCATTAATCTAATCCTGACGGGACTTCAGTTTCTGTTCCAGAAAAAATGGGTCGTTTACGACTAGGGAGGCATGAGATGAACGGCAGCGAAACGTTATCCAACAAAAAAACGAATATCGTCATCCATGCGGTGCTTATCGCAACTTCCGTCGTCATGATCGTGCCTTTTATCTGGATGCTGCTTACTTCCGTTAAGACGCCTATGGAAGCGACGCAAATCCCGGTGAAAATCTTCCCTGACGTATTGCGCTGGGGAAGCTATACGGAGGCGTTCGTACAATCGTCGTTCAAATACTACTATTTCAATACGGCATTCTCGGCCTTAATGAAGACGGTGTTCCCGATCATATTCAGCTCGATGGCGGCATTCGCCTTCGCGAGAATTCGATTTCCGGGAAGAGGGATATGCTTTTTCGTCATCATTTCGGTCATGATGGTACCCAACCCGGTCTTCTACACGCCGCAATATTTAATGATGAGCAAGCTGGGATTGGTTAACACGGTGACGGCTCTATGGATCGCCGCTCTCATCAGTCCGTTCGCGACTTTTTTGCTCAGGCAATTTTTCCTCGGAATATCGAAGGAGTTGGAGGAGGCAGCCATTCTGGACGGTTGCAATCCGTTCCAAATCTACTGGCACATTATGCTTCCGCTCGTGAAATCGGCGTTAGTCGCGGTAGTTATCATTCAAATGTTATGGGCTTGGAACGAATTGCAGTGGCCGCTGATCATCAATAGTTCTCCGGAAAAGCTGACGTTATCCGCGGGGCTGGCAACTCTCGTTTCCAAATTCGCCACCAACTATCCCGTACTGATGGCCGGAGCATTCATGGCCGTTATTCCGATGATCCTCTTGTTCTTTGTTTTCCAGAAGCGGTTTATCGAAGGCGTGGCTTTCAGCGCACATAAAGGTTAAGGCGATAAAAAGGGGCTTGAAGACGGCCCCTTTTTTTAACCGCGACTTGAAAGCGCTTTACAAATAAATAAGAGGAGGAATTATGATGAGAGGAAGAATGAGGTGGCCTGGCATGATGAGCTTGTTGGCTGTGCTGGTTGCCGCAGGGGGGGCGGGGTGGCCGAGTAAAGATGCTCGCGCCGCCGTGGGGACTTTGACGGTCAACTTGTCCGAGACATCGGAAGCGTTCAAGAATCCCAATATGGGATTTAGACCATCGGTGTACATCGGAAGCACGAACTTTCCGGACAAAGAGTATACGTCGATCTACAAGCATTACATTCCGTATACGGCTTTGGAAAACTTGGCTTCCGACTCGGTGCAAAAAATTAAAGATTGGAGCAATACGGCCTGGGCGGGGCTGGAAAATCGCAACCTGAAAGTCGTGCCCCGGGTTGTCATCGTTTATCCGAACGTGGGAGAGTACTGGCCGGACGGCATACCGCATACGGATACGGCGCAGCGATGGCTTTCGGATACGTACAAGAACAGGATGATCGCGTTCATAGGCAAGCTCGGTCAAGCGTGGAATAACGATCCGCGAGTCGCCGCCATCGAGTTCGGCTTATTCGGCAATTGGGGCGAGCAGCATATATGGCCGGATAAATTCTCCGACAATACGGACCGTATTCCCCTAAGTATGCAGCAAGCGCTTGGAGATGCCTATGTGAACGCGTTTCCGAACAAAAAGGTCATGGTGCGTTACCCGGATACGTTCGTCGGTTATCCGTTCGGGATCCAATGGGATTCGTTCGCTCTGCCGGACGACGTCTCGGGCGGGAACGGGGAAATCGCGAGAGATACGTGGAGAACGCAAATCAACAGCGGCGAGGTGGCCTACGATTGGGGCGATCAATCCAACCTCGGAGGCAGTCCCGACGGCACGTTAGGCAGCGTTAACAACACGAATTACGTCATCGACTGGATCATGAGAACCCATACCTCCAGTCTGGGGTGGATCGCGGAGTACAATGCGGGCAACTCTGCCGTTGCGGCCGGGGCGACTTCGATGCAGAAGAAGCTCGGTTACCGTTACGTCATTAACCAGGCTTCTTACTCCGGCAGCGTCCAACCGGGAGGGACGATGAACGTCGCGTTTAACGTAACGAATAAGGGGTCGTCGCCGTTCTATTATAATTGGCCGGTCGAAGCAAGCTTGCTGAGAGCGGATAAGTCGGTAGCGTGGAAAGGCGTATTCACCGCGGATATTCGCCAATGGTTGCCTGGAACCGATTGGAACCTAAGCACGAAAACGTATAATAACGCGCCGGCATCGAATGCCGTTTCGGGATCTTTTACGATTCCGAGCGGTTTGGCGAACGGAACGTATACGCTTGCGTTGGCCATTTTGGATCCATCGGGCTGGAAACCGAGCGTTAGATTCGCGAATACGAACTACTACTCGGGCGGCCGTACGCCGATCGGGAAAGTCGGTATCGGAGGCGACCCGAGCGATCAAAATTTAGGTTCATTCAATAGCCTGAAAAGCGATAACACGTTATCTTACAACTTGACTAGCGGGGCGTACGACGGCGGATTAAGCGGCGGAGGCGGAGGCGACACTCAAGCGCCGACGGCTCCAGCGGGTTTAAGCAACGCGGGCGTTACCTCGAGCAGCGTTTCGTTATCTTGGAATGCCGCTACGGATAACGTGGGAGTCACGGGTTACGACGTTTACCGCGGAAGCAGTCTCGTCGGGACGACGGCGGCGACTTCCTTTACGAATACGGGATTGGCGGCAAGCACCTCGTACACTTTTACCGTAAGAGCGAAAGACGCGGCGGGTAACGCCTCCGCGGCGAGCAACGCGGTGACAGCAACGACATCGGCGAGCGGAGGCGGAGGCGGGACCGCATCTTACGAGGCGGAAGCGACGGGCAATACGTTGGCGGGAGGCGCGTTAGCAGGCTCTTGCGCCAGTTGCTCGGGAGGAAATAAGGTAGGTTACGTCGGCAACAACAGCGGGACTCTTCAATTCAACGGGGTAAGCGCGGCAGCCGCCGGATCGGCGACGTTGACGATTTCCTATTTGAACGGCGATGCCAGCAGAACCGCCCAATTGAGCGTGAACGGCGGAACGGCCGTTGCCTTAACCTTCCCGAGCACGGGGAGCTGGACGACGGTAGGCACCGTGCAAACGCAAGTAACGTTGAATGCGGGCAACAACACGATCAAGCTTTCCAATTCTAGCGGTTGGGCTCCCGACTTTGATCGGATCCAAGTCGGTACGAGCGGCGGCGGAGGAACGACGGGACTGTTGCTAGACAACTACGACAGTTCACCTTCGTGGCCGAGCAACAACGACTTAGGGAAATGGACGGGAGCCAACAGTTTCCTCAATGGCGCCGGGGTTATTGAAAGCGGAGCCTTGAAGCTTCAATACAACAATAACGGTTGGTTGGGAAGCGACGTGACTCAAAGTCTGACGGGTTATACGAAGATGGTTATACGGGTGAAAGGTGCCGCGGGCGGCGAGCAGTCGCATTTCCGCATCGCGATCGGCGGCGTGGAGAAGACTCTGGCGGAGTTTAGCGGCAACACGGTTACGACTTCTTACAAAGATATCGAAATCGATTTGGTAGCGAACGCCGTGAATCGCAACGCGCCCGGACAGCTAACGATGACGTTCTGGCATGGCGGAAGCGGGACGGTATGGATCGATGAAATCAGGTTTGTATAAGTACGATTGCATCCAGGCTTCGCGCAAATAACATCTTAAATAGAGGAAGGGTTGAGGGCATTGGGGAAGAAAGCTTGGTTTAGTAAAAAGGCTGGAATATTCGCGCTTGCGATCGCCGTCGTCTCTTCAGGGTATTCACAGCCCGCGGTATGGGCAGCAAAGGGAGCGGCACCCGCCGTGTTAGATGATTACGAGAGCTATGGGAACGATGAAGGTTTGCAAGCCGCATGGAAATTAGACTGGTCCGATAAGGCTGGATCCGTCGCGATCGGAATCGGGCAAGGAAGCGGAAGCAAGACGCTGAAGCTGACGGTCGTCGACAAAACGGCGACATGGGCGAACGTTATGCATCCGATCGCGGAAGAACAAAGCGACGCCTCTTCCTTTGAAGGCATCACCTTCTGGCTCAATAACGAGACAGCCGACGGGAAGCCGCTCGATCTGGGGATGGAGCTGAAGACGAACGTTCCTAACGGAGCGTTCAATTTGAAGCAGAGCGGTACCGCGCAGCTGTCGGCGGCGGATGGAGAATGGAAGCCCTCTTCGTTCAATGCAGGCTCGTTGCATATCAATGCCGGATTCAAGGGCAATGTTCGTATCGCGTGGAGCGAGTTCAATCAAGCAGCCTGGCAATGCGGCGGGGATCAAACCCCATGTGCCGCGGTCATCGACTCTGGTAGTCTGACCGGACTTCAATTCGGGTATAACCCTTCCGCTCATGAAGGCAATACGATAGAGATCGACGACGCCGGGTTCTATGGGGCTACATCGTCGAACGGCAACGGCGGAACGCCGCCGGCCGAGCCGGCTAAACCTAAACCTGCGGAAGCGCCGAAAGCTCCGGTTTGGGCGACCGCATCGGGAACGCAAGAGCTGGCTTATAAACCAGCGCCGATCGATAATCCGCTGAAAGGCTTCATGCCGTTTCTGGACGCCGGCAAGGAAGGCTTCTTCAAGGAAGGAGACGACTGGCGCGACCGGCCGAGCCAAATGCCCTACAGCCTGGAGTTTTTCTACGAACCGCTAAGCGCGGTCATGCTCGGTATCGATAAGTTCGATTGGTCTCACTTCGACAAGCAATTAAACGATATCGCTTCTCGGGGACATCAAGCCGTGTTTCGGTTTTATATCGATTATCCCAACAAACCCTCGGGTATTCCGCAGTTTTTGCTTGACGGAGGGTTGAAGACGCGAGCATATACCGAATTCGAGAACGGGAAGGAAACGGCCAGCGTGTCGCCCGATTGGGACGATCCGAACCTCGTCTCGGCCATCGAGAAGTTCTCGGCGGCTCTTGGCGAACGTTATGACGGAGATCCGCGCGTCGGCTTCATCATGGTCGGGTTGATCGGCTTTTGGGGCGAATGGCATACGTATCCTTATGACGGATGGACGCCGAAGACGGATGCCGACGGCAAGGAACTGAAAGACGACAAAGGCGAAACGGTTCGACTGGCGAACTGGATGCCTTCAGAAGCGAACCAGAAGAAGGTGTTGGACGCCATGGACGACGCCTTCGACCAAACTCGACTCGTCGTGCGAAACCCGATAGCGAACGAAACGTTTCAGACCAAAAATTACGACATCGGCTATCATGACGATTCGTTCGCATTCCAAACCTTGCCGACTAGCATGGGCGGGCAGGATTGGCATTTCTGGGGGAGAGCGATCACCGCAGAGGATACGGATTTCTGGAAAACGCGCCCGATGGGAGGAGAGATGCGTCCGGAAATCCAAGTGCCGATGTGGAATAACGATCCTCCGAAGTATAACGATCCCGTTAAACCGATCGAAGGGGCTCAAGGCGAAGATTTTTACGACGCCGTCAATCTCACGCACGCCTCCTTCATGATGAATCAAGGAGTGTTCCAAATTCCGTTGCAGCCGGTCGCTCTCGGGCGGGCCCAAGAAGGCTCCCGCAGCTTAGGCTACGAGTATTCGGCGGTAAAATCCTATTTGAACGACTCCAACGGCTCGCTGAATATCGGCGTTGAAGTAGAGAATAAAGGAGTCGCTCCGTTCTATTACGACTGGCAGGTCGAGCTATCCGCCAAAGTAGGGAACAAAGTAGTGAAAACCTGGAGCACCGATTGGAAATTAAGCGGAATATTGCCTAACGACGCGAACGGGAATCATAACGTATTGTGGCAAGGGTCTTTCAAGCCGCAACTGACTTCCGGAGACTACGACATTTATTTGAGAGTCGTGAACCCGTTAGAGAAGACCACTTCCAAAGCCGTGAAGTTCCGTTTCGCGAACAAAGACCAATCCGCCGACGGTTGGCTGAAGCTGGGTAAAGTCACCGTCTCCGGGGCAAGCCGTTCCGGCGAATACGTCGTGAGGGCGGGTGACAACTTGTCCAAAATCGCGTCACGTATCGGCACGACATGGCAACGCATCCAAGCCCTTAACCGGTTGCCGAATCCCAATCTGATATATCCCGGACAAACGCTGAAGTTGCCGGAATAAACGAAGCGATAACCTCCATCCCGCCATAAACGGGGTGGAGGTTTTTTATTCTTAAATTTAGGGCATCGATTCTTGAATTGCGGGTCTATTCGATTCGCGCGGAATCATGTAACCTGAAATTACTATATAAAATGGGGGATCTGCATCCATGCGCAAACGTACGGTATTCGCCGTCTCGATGCTCGTCTTTGTAGGCGCTTTCTTGAGCGCGTGCTTTGGCAACGGGAATGAGGAGAAAGCTACCTCCTCGTTCGGGAGCGGTATGGACAAGTTCGTTAAGCTGAAAATGATTATGCCCGGAGACGAATCCCCGCGTATGAGGGAATTCGTGGATAACGAACTCAATGACAGGCTGAAGAAAGATTTGAATATGGAGCTTGATTTGACCTATATCCCATGGGCGAATTATCAGCAGAAGCTTGAAATGATCCTCTCTACGGGAGAAAAGTACGACTTATTCTGGTACGGGACTCCCTTCGTTTCCGGTTATATGTCCCAAGGCTACATTCAGCCGCTAGACGATTTGCTCGAACGATTCGGCCCGGATTTGATCGCGAACATTCCAAACGAGAATTTCAAGCTTCATCGTATAGAAGACAAGCAATGGGCGATTCCGTCCCAGGCGTTCACGTCCGCCGGCAAGTTTACGTCGGTGCTCGTTCGCCAGGATCTGCTTGAAGCGGTCGGCATGACCGAAATCGGAACGATCGCCGACCTGGAAGCGTTCTATGAAAAAATGCATGGCAAAGATCCCAGTTATTACGGCTATTTGGAAACGGATCGCGGCCTGGACATTCTATGGAGAGAAATTACGGACAAAAACTATACGATGCTGGACGAGCGTCAATTGTTCGCGGTAGACGAAGATTCGGGAGAACTCGTTAATTACGTGGAGTCCGAGCTTTATAAACAGACCGTTAAGCTTCGCGAGTCGTGGGTGGTTAAGGGGATAATCGATAAAAACCTCGTCGGTAATCCGGCAGCCAAGATCGACCAAGAAAACGCCGGAAAACTGCTCTTTCGCGTTGGCGCGGTTTCGCGCGCGATGGAAAATTGGCAGACGGCCCAGAAAGCCGATCCTAAAGCAAGGCTTCGCGAGTACTATTTGTCGCCTAACAAGCCCAAATATATTACCGCGCCTAGCAACGAGGCCTATATGATCCCTGTCGCCGCCGAAAACCCCGAGCGCGCCATGAAGTTCATGAACTGGATTCTGAAAAGCAAGGAAAACTACATGTATATCATTTACGGCGTAGAAGGCAAAGATTACGAGATCGATAACGGAAAAATCAGGCTCCTTACGAACGATCAGCTCATGTACGAGTGGATGTGGAGAAACACGAACTATTTTACCGCGCCAACGTTCGTTGACGATAAATTGGTCGACGACATGCTGAGAAACGACGATAACGCAAAAATCTCCAAACTGTTCGGCTTTCATTTTAACGAGGAACCCGTCAAGAGCGAACTGGCAAAGGTATTAACCGTTTATAAAGAAAAGTTCGAACCTATCAATTTCGGACTCGTCGGCTATGACGAAGGGTACGCGGATGCTATTCATTCCTTAAAGAAAGCAGGTCTTGATCGGGTTTACGAAGAAGTACGGAGTCAGTACGAGGCTTTCCGCAAGAAAACGAGGGACGAGCATGAATAATTTCGGCATATTCGCGAAGGTGACATCGACGCTATTTATATTGCTAACTCCGATTCTGATTTTGTACGCGATATCCAACAGGACAAGCGTGGGCTTACTGAAGGATGAAATTATGAAGGTCAAGCAAAACCAGATCGAGACGTTCGCGAGCCAGCTGGATCATACGTTGTTTCAACTGGATACTTATCAGAAAATGCTTTACGAGAGTACGGACGTTCGTAATTTGGCGTATCCGGATCTACTCGGCGATGTTCTGCAGAAGTACAGAACCGTTCGAACGGTATCCGAGGAGATCAATCGCCTTGCCGGGTATGGGGATTGGAAAGCCGTCATTGCCGTCTCTTATCCGAAGGCGGGAAACGTGATTAAAAGCAATTCGAGCCTGAACGCTTTGCCGTCGCGCCTGCCCGGCGGGGATATGTTATGGCAATATTTCGAGGATCCGGCCGGGTCGTATTTTATGGAAGTATTATCCTATCCGCGAAGCTCCGGCTCGCAAGACGATTCCGATATGCGGGTAATCGTAAAAATGGACGTGGCGGAAATCAAAAGCGCCTTATCCGATTTCAAAACTAACGGCTCCGGCGATCCGTTTCTGTACCAGCCAGGCAGAGCTCCGATTTACAATTATTCTTCGGATCGAAAGTTAATAGACGAACTGCTAGCCGGATTCAAACCTGAATTACCTATGGATGATGGATATTTTCTAAGCAAGGCAGGCCATTTAAGTTATCAAATCCACTATGAAAAGGTAGACTCGCTCGGTTGGTACGTCGTTGATTATGTTCCGATCTCGCAAATCATGGCACCGATCGAACGCAATCGTACGATGTTTTACGCCATTAGTTCAATGATGCTGTTCATGGCTATGTTTCTCGCATTCGTTGTATATCGTAACGTAAAGATTCCATTCCGCAAACTCATGCAAAGCATGAACCTGATCGAGAAAGGCATCTACTCCATCCGGATGAAAGACAGGCCGAAAGGAGAATTTCGATTTTTGTACGATCGCTTTAACTCGATGGCATCGCGGATCGAAGCATTGATCGAAGACGTCTTCAAGGAGCAGTTGCGCTCCAAGGAAGCCACGCTCAAGCAGCTTCAGTCGCAAATTAATCCGCACTTCCTATACAACACGCTCGCCTATATTAAGAGCATGATCGAACTGGACGAGAAGGAAGCGGCGATCGCGATGACGATGAACTTGAGCAAGTATTACCGCTACACGACGAAGACCGGGAAGAAGCTGGCCACGCTCGAGGAAGAATTGGACATGGTGTCCCATTATTTAGAAATCAATTGTTCGCTAATGGACGGTTTCGAGTACGAGGTTGAAGTCGAGCCCGACATGCTGCTGATGAGAGTTCCGCGTTTGATCTTGCAGCCGATCGTGGAAAACGTGATTTTGCATGGCTTCAAAAATCAAAGCGGATTCGGAATGATCCGCATCAAGGGAACAATGAATGGTCTTCACGCGCGATTAACGGTCGAAGATAGCGGCGTCGGGATTGAACAGTCCGCCATGGAGGCGATGAACGTTCGCATTCGGTCGGCTAACAACGAGGAAATCGAATCCGGCATGCAAAACGTGCATCAACGGATGAAGCTGATGTACGGCGATGGTTCGGGGCTTGTTCTTCGGGAATCGTCGCTTGGCGGCGTAAGCGCGGAGTTATCTTGGAATTGTGAGGAATAGGAAAGCGGACGGAAGGAGGGGATGTCTATGTACGAAATCTTGCTTGTGGATGATCACACGCATTTGGTCGATAGTCTGGCGATAGCTCTTCCATGGGAGCAAATGGGGATTACCGCGGTGCACAAGGCGTACTCCGGGGAGGAAGCACTGGAACTGCTAGTCTATCATTCCATTGATATTATCGTAACCGACATCCAAATGAACGGAATGAGCGGACTTGAACTCATCTCCAGCATCAACGAAAAGCGCCGCAATTTAAAGACGGTCATCCTGACCGGTCACGACGAATTTCAATACGCGAAAGAGGCGCTTCAGAATCGCGTTTCCGACTATTTACTCAAGCCCGTGCCTAATGACGAGCTTGAACTAACGTTGCGAAGACTCATCTCCGAGATCGAACAGGAAGGCAAACAGCTCGTCGATCAACAGAAAAGCGCCAATATGTTTCGCGAGAGCTTGCCAAGACTTCGCGAATCGTTATTACTGGACTTGCTCGCAGGGAAAACCTTTCCCGCGCCTTCCTTAAAGGAGAAAATTCGCCTGTACGATCTGAACTTCGAATTGGACGAATCCGCCGCCTTGCTCTGCATCAGGGTCGAAGAAGATTATTCGAATACCGACTTGTATAGCGTCTCTCTTCTGGAATACGCCTTGTGCAACATTACGGAAGAGGTGTTTGCCGAACATTATCGCATTTGGCAATGCAAGGATCCCTACGATTACTTCATCATGCTTGTTCAACCTCTGGAAGGCGCAAAGGGGGGCGATCCGGAAAACGTCATGCCCCTCGAAGATCTTGCCAGACACGTGCAACATCAAATTAAGCTCTACTTGAAAATGAAAGTGTCGATCGTCGTAAGCCATCACGGAAAGATCGTTCGCGATTTGGTCGGGATGTACCGCGCGACGTTATCTACGTATTCGGACTTTATCGGGTATCAGACGGAAAGCTACCTGAACGTAATCGAAGACCAGACGATGATCGAGCTTCGGCCTTTGTCTTCTCTGTACGCAACGCCCACGCTTATGCAGTTGATCGATGTCGAGCGATGGAGCGCGTTCGAACAAAAGCTAACGGAGATCTTCGACGAACTCGACAATCAAGCAGGCAACGCGAACGAATACGGATTCGAAATCTATACGGCCTTGCTCCAAACCTTCACTTATTACGTTCATAAAAAAGGGAAACGGTTTTTCGAGGTGTTCGGAAGGGATATCGACATGCTGCTGAAAGCGGATGCCAGTTGGAGCGCGGTGCCGTTGCGCGAGTGGGCATTGGTCAGTTTTAACCTGCTTAAAGCCTATAGCAACAATCGTTCCGACAATCTGCGGTCGGAACTAATGGACCGGGTATATCGTTTCGTGGCGGAGCGCTTAAGCGAAGTGACGTTGCAGTCGGTGGCCGATTACGTGCATTTGCATCCCGTTTACGTATCCAACCTGTTCAAGCAGGAAAGCGGCGAAAACTTCTCTACTTTCGTTCTGAGGTTACGAATGGATAAAGCCGTGCAGCTCCTTAAGAGCAAGGATCTTAAAGTGAGTCAAATCGCATTAGAGGTAGGGTATCAGAAGCCCCAATATTTCATCAAGTTATTTAAGAACCACTTCGGAATGACGCCTCAGGATTTCAAGAACAAGAATAGCGAAATTTAGTCAAGTTCCCTAACTGGGAATGATAGTTTGATAAAGACGTGGCGGCCGATAATCGGCTGCCTTTTCCAATGTAATGGGCTGATTAATACTATAATCGGTTTTGACGATCATGGGGATGGGAACTTTTTTTAGGCACTGTGTGTTATAGAGTATAAAACAAGTTAAGGAGGTGGCAGCTACGTCACAGGAGCATGAAAACGAAATGAAACGCATAGAGACGCTAATCCTCAGCGTGCAGAATGGGGAGCGGGAGAAGTTTGCGCTAATCGTCCAGAACTTTCAGCAGCATATTTTCCGCTACTGCTACCGGTTGCTCGGGAATAAGCAGGATGCCGAGGATGCAGTGCAAGATATTTTGGTTAAAGCATACGAGTCCATTCACCGGTACAAGCCTGCCGCAAGCTTTTCGTCTTGGCTATATCGCATCGCGGGAAACCATTGTCTCAATATGTTGCGCAGACGCCGAATACATCGGTTGGCAATGCGTATTCTTAGGCCTGGGTCAGATGCTGCAGGAGCTGAGCAGGAATACGAAGAGCGGCTGTACAGCTACCCGTTGGCCGAAGCTCTGTCGAGACTGCCGCCGGAGGACCGCAATTTGCTAGTTCTGCGGGTATTCGAGCAGCGCACTTTTGTGGAAATGAGTAGCATTTTAGGCATCAGCCCCAATGCCCTGCATAAGCGCATGGAGAAAATCAAATCGAAAGTTCGGGAAACGATGACAAAGGAGGGGTTTTCGTGCAACGATCCGGAATCCGAAATGATTACGAAGATCTGATCAAGGCTGCCGCCAGCGATGAAAGGCTACCAGTTATCGACGTCAAAGACCGGGTGATGGAGCGGATCAGCATCGGAAGGCGAAGCAGAGGCGGTTCCGGGCTTGGGTTTAGGCTCATGAGCCGAGCGGGAGCACTGACGATGCTGCTTGCGGCGCTGCTTGTTTCCGCGTCGGCTTACGCCGCTTCGGAGTGGATCCAGATTCGCAATGCGGCAGGCGTGGTCAAAGTCCAATACGAGCCGGATAACACTGCTCCGAAACCGGTGGCTCAGTGGAATCCTTATCAATGGAAAGCACTCAATTCAGCGAAGCCGGGCGAGATGGTCGCTTATTATGTAAATGGCCTGAACGACGAAGACGCTTCAAACGTCAATGATCCGATGAATTACGCATATAAGCTACGGCGGTTTACGTCCTACTCGGATTTTGTAAAGGAGATGCGCCGGACCTCGGTGCCGATACTACCAGAGAAAACCGGAGGATATACATTAAAATACGGCGACGTGACTCCCCGATATCCCTTGGCAGGTTCGGCTGTTTACAGGCAAACGCTTGGCGAACTGATGAATCAGGCGAACAATGCGGAGTCAGGGCAACGTTTCTTCGCGAAGTCGCTTCCGTGGACGGAAGCTGGCACTGTAGGTGCTACATATGCCAATGGACGCGCTTACGTCAGCTTCCAGATGATACTACTGCAGGGAGGTAATATGAAGGTAGAGCAAGGACCGGAAAACCAAACAGATAAGTTTACAATTGCAGGCAGGGCCGCCGTCTACAACGATGTAAAGAAAGAAAAAGGTAGCTATCACTATCTCAACTGGTACGACGAGAAGAGGGATGCATACTATACGCTTACGACATACGGGGAACACATACTAAGCCGGGAAAATCTGATTCTGCTGGCGGAAGAGTTAATCGAAAATGGGGTATGACCCAGTTTAATCTGGTAGCTCTATACAAACGGTTATTACCGTCCAAGGACGCGGAGCCGTTTACTTGTAAACGAGCAGACCTAGATGCCGCTTACCGTCCCAATGCCGGCGAGACCATTAACTGCTGTGATCAGAAGTTAATACTTAGGTAGGTAGCAGGAGTGAGATGGGGACTGAGTCATCCCTATCAAATACGATGGTTTTCAGTGTATTTTTGAAGCTCGTTCAAAAATAAAGCTGGATAAAGATGCTTTTTATTCCTATTGGTCTCCGTTTGTTCTATTTCCTTCATAAATTCGATCTATAGCGATGTTCTTCATCCTACTTTGATTGAAAAAGCGCTTGATAACTCCAATAGTGATGATTACCATTCTACTTTTGATCAAGTCTTACTGGAAGTATGCTTTAATCTCGAAGTGATGGACGGCGAAGCCGTTTTACTTGCCGCTTGTTTGTTGTTTATCAAAAATGTAACTTCAGGTTAATTTGCTAAAATCCGTTTATCAATCGATTGGCGTGTTTATAGTTTAGATAGATGCATGAGTTCCAATTAGCCGGTGCATCGCATCGATTCCCAAAATAAATGAATACAATCGCATGTTTCATACGTATTAAGAGGTTACAAACAATGATGAAGGGAAAGACGGCAGCCTTGTTACTTAATTTGTTTTTAGTCGCTATTTTAATTGTATTGACTGCTTTCTTCGTAGCAACGGAGTTTGCCATTATCAAGCTGCGTTCCAGCCGAGTCGATCAGATGGTGAATGAAGGTAAGAAAAACGCCATTGCGGTGAAGACGGTAACCAGTAATTTGGACGGCTATTTGTCCGCATGTCAGCTCGGTATTACGATTACCGCTTTAGGACTTGGATGGTTGGGGGAACCCACGGTAGAGAAGATCCTATATCCCTTATTCGAACAATTCGGAGTAGGAGATAACGCCGGCCACATTCTTTCATTCGTTATTGCATTCGTGTCGATTACCTTCTTACATGTGGTGCTAGGCGAGTTGGCACCCAAAACGGTCGCGATTCACAAGGCGGAGCAAATATCGCTCGTTACGGCGCCGCTTATCATTATTTTCTATAAAGTCATGTATCCCTTTATATGGGTTCTGAACGGTTCGGCAAACGCTTTAGTAAAAGTATTCGGGATGAAGCCGGCAAGCGAGCATGAGAATGCGCACTCGGAAGAAGAAATTCAGATTATTTTATCGGAGAGTTACGAGAGCGGGAAAATCAATAAGACGGAATATGGTTACGTTAGCCGGATATTTAAGTTTGATGAACTGCTGGCCAGAGAAATCATGGTACCTCGTACGGATATCGTTTGTTTATATGAAGACATGACCCTCGAAGAAAATATAGCAATTATTAAAAAAGAGCAATACACCCGTTTCCTGGTCGCAAAGGAAAGCAAAGACCATATCGTAGGGTTTATGAATACGAAACAGTTCTTCTTGAACTACGATAATAATCCTAACTTCGATTTCAAGTCGCTTATACAGCCGGTAATGTCGGTCCCGGATGTACTACCAGTCAAATCTCTGTTACTTAACATGCAGCAGGAACATGTTCATATTGCATTATTGCTTGATGAATATGGCGGGACATCGGGGTTAATTACTATCGAAGATATTTTGGAAGAAATCGTCGGAGAGATTCGCGATGAATTCGATAACGACGAGAAGAAGCCTATCGAATCGCTAGGGAATAATCGTTATTTAGTGGAAGGGGTAACATCTATCGACGATATTAACTTACAACTAGGCACTAATCTCGAACACGACGGCGTTGATTCGATCGGAGGCTGGTTATATAACAGAAAGCCGGATCTCGAGACGGGGATCGAGTGGCGTCACGAATCGTTTTCTTTCATTATTCGAGAAAAAGATAAGTACCGCATACGCAAAATGGAAATTATTAAATATAATTAATCAAATTAACAAACCAGCCTCCCTTACCAACGATTCCGTTGGGGGAGGCTGGTTTTGTTTAGGAGAACGATTAGGATAATTCCCATCTCGCCTTATTGTTTATTCAATCGCTGTCGATATATATAAAGCTTAATCGAGATCACGTAGTTTAATTGATTGTTGCAAATCGTTTTTCACATCTGAGAGGAGTAAATAAGCATGAGGAATTGGAGTTTCGGGACCAAAATCAGTCTAATTGTGATTGGGATATTGCTGGCATTTTCGACGGTTATCGCGTACGTCGCGATCGGTCAAATGCAGAACGGGATTAAAGCTTTCGCCGTCGAGAAGGCCAGAAGCGACTTGGAACTGGTTAACGAGCTTCTAATTTACAAATATCCGGGTGATTGGGAGATCAAGGGTGGTTCCCTATTCAAAGGCGACACGAAGATGAATGGAAATTCTGATATCGTTGACGGGATCGGAAACATAACGGGAGATACGGTAACGATTTTCCAAGCGGATATACGAGTGGCTACGAATGTCATGAAGGAGGGTCAAAGAGCAGTCGGAACCGCGGTCTCCGAGCAGATCAACGATGCGGTGTTAAAGAAAGGCGAAAATTTCTACGGCGAGGCTAATGTCGTAGGGCAAATCTATCAGGCGGCCTATCAACCGATCAGAAACGCGGATGGCGAGATCATAGGCATTCTTTACATCGGTGCTCCGCAAAATGTGATTAATGGCATTATTTCTTCTTTCATCAAGAACTTTACCTATGTTATTGGAGCGGCAATCATCGTCTCTATTTTATTAATCTTATGGTACATAAGAAGGATGAAGAAGAGAATCGGACTGATCTCCAATGCGATGGAGAACGCGGGTTTAGGTAATTTTACAACAATCATTAAGGATAAAACCGGCGATGAGATCGGCAAGCTAGGCACGAGTTTTAATGCATTCAGCCCTTGCTGGATCAACTCCCGCAGACTTGTTCTCATATCATCGGAGAAGGTCGTTGCTTCATCTAAGCAGCTTAAGACGATCGGGGAGCAGACAACCAAAGAATCCAAACAAATTATCGCATCCATCGAGCAAGTAGCGGCAGGTGCAGAGATTCAGACCAGCAGTACGGAAGAAAACTTGAAAGCGATGGAAGAAGTTTCGATCGGCATACAGAGAATCGCCGAGAATGCCTCCAGCATTTCGGAGTCTGCGCTAATTTCTAAGGTCCAGGCGGAGACAGGCGGAGAATATGTTCATAAAACGGTCCAGCAGATGAACGCCATTAATCACTCCGTTCAAGAAACCGATAACTTAATCAAATTACTTGACGATAAATCGAGAGCGATTGCCGAAATCCTTCAAAACATTAGAGCCATCTCAGGGCAAACGAACATATTGGCCCTGAATGCCGCCATTGAAGCGGTCAGAGCGGGCGAGCAAGGCAGAGGATTCGCGATTGTCTCTCAAGAAGTTAGAAAGCTGGCGGAGCAATCCGGACTCTCGTCAGACCGTATTGCGGATTTAATCCAAGAAATGACAAGTGACATGAAGCGCTCTATCGACGCCATGGCCCAAGTGATCCGCGAAGTTCGGACCGGAATTGATTTTGCTCATGAACTTGATCGTAATTTCAACCAAATTGTGCATTCAAACGTTCGCATCTCATCTCAAATCGAAGAGATGGCAGGAACGGCTGAACAAATCTCGGCGGGCGTTCAAGAAATAACGGCTTCGGTCTCCGAAATTGCACGAATTGCCAATGTTACAAGTTCCAGCTCCCATCGGGTGGTTGCTTCATCGACAGAGCAGTTGGGAGCGATTGAACAGATTGGCTCTTCATCGGCATCATTGTCCGAGGTTTCGAACGAGCTGCAGAAGTCGCTTGCCAAGTTCAAGATATAGTTGATTTTACCGGTGAAAATCAATTTTCAGAGCAATTAAACCAAAACAACCTCCTTACCGACGATTTCGTCGGGGGAGGCTGTTTTAGTTTAGGAGTACAAATTAGGATTCTACCACTTCGGCGCGGCGGTAATCATCCAATGGATACCGAATTTATCGGTCAGTTCGCCGAAGAACAAGCCGAACGGCTGCAATCCTATCGGATATTTTACGTTGCCGCCAACCGCAAGCTTCGCGAACGCCTCGCTGGCTTCGGTTTCCGTCGGGAGTTCCAAGGCCAGCGAGATGCCTGTTCCCGGAGTAAACGGTTCGATCGCATCCGCCATGAAGATGGCATTCCCTCCGGCAACAAGCACGCACATATGCATGACTTTGTCCTTGAATTCATTTTGCGCTCCCATCAGATCGCCATGAGTACTAATGGACGCAATCTCGCCGCCAAGCGATTGAAGGTAGAACTCCGCTTGCGATCTAGCATCCTCCGAGGTAATGAAAGGCTTCAAATTCCCCATTTTCAAACATCCTTTCAATGAAAGTCGTTAGAATCGTATATGCATAATGTACCATAATGGCAATTGTCGCGTTTCTTATCGATTGCTATACGTTAGGCTTATGAAACAATTATTCCTGCTCCAGAATGAATGCCTCCCGGTCCCGGATCGTCCTTCGGAGTCCATTGGCGATGTCCCGGGTGATTTCTCCTACCTCGTATAGCCTTTGAACCGTATCTCTCTCCGCCTGGATAGCTATCCAATGCAAATCTCTTTTGACTTCATCGTTTCCTTCGTTATATCCTTGCAACGCCGGATAAGGCTTGGATAACTTATCTTTGATTAGCTTGTAATGCTTAAGAATATCCGTAGCCTCGTTCTTATCGGGGCCTCTGCATAATTCCTCGTAGGAATCCACGACCGCGCAGCTTGTCCGGAACTTAATCGTTCTAAGCGCTTCCCGATCGGCTCTCGACAGCTTGGCCGCGAGCCTCGAATCCTCCTTGTACAGCATTCCCTTGATCGCCCTGACCGTGGATCTTAGGATGACGTACCAGAGATGCGACGACCTGGACAAGGCCATCTCCAACTGCTCCAATCCTCTTAAGAACATAGCGGCGTGCTCCTTGCTTATTTCGCCGTTTGCGAGCAAGCTACGCGTTTCTTCGCGTTCTATGGCCAGAGCGCCGAGACGCAATCCTTCCTCTTTGCCGGGCATGAGACGATATCCGTAATTAGGCGCTCCGGGCTTAAACTCTCTGATCCACCGGCTATAATCGGTGAGGACGGCCGAAGATTCAGCTTCGTTCGTTTCGTCCCTAGCCTGCTTGACCGCCAGAATGGCGGCGCTCATCATCTTAATCTGCCCGTGGCGCTCCATTTGTTCGCGCTCGGCTTCATCGTTAATTCCGTCTTGCTTGGCTAACAGCGGGAGAGCGATACTCGCGGTAATCAACGAGAACAGAATGATGACCGCCGCCAGGAAAATGACCAAGCTCCGCTGCGGAAAAGGAGCGCCGGTTTCCACGATCAGGGGGATCGAGAAGGCGCCCGCCAGCGTTATGGCTCCCCTGACGCCGGATATTGAAGTCATGGCCAGGATTTTGAAGGAAAACTTCTCTTGGCCGATGGAGCCTCCGACGATTTTGCCGCCTTGCGAGAACGCCCATGTCCATAGAAACCGAAGCACGATCAGCATGGCGAAGATGATCAAGGCATAACCGACGACCTCGTAATTGTTGAAATCGGGACTCGAAAATATCGTATTGAATACGTCGGGAATTTGTAAGCCTAAAATAACGAATACGAGCCCGTTCAATAGGAACAGAATAACCGACCAAGTGTTGTCCGACAGCTCGTTCGCGCGCGGTTTGGCCTTGTTGGACCGGTCGCGTTCGACCGCATGCATGACGCCCCCGGCAACCGCGGCCAATATACCCGACAAGCCTAGTTCCTCGGCGGTTAAATACAGGGCGAACGGAGTTAATATATGAATGAGCATGTGCATCGTCTCGTCTTCAAGACCCGAACGGCGCAGCAAGTAGCGTATTCCGGTGATGGAGGAGGCTAATAGGGCACCGACGACTAAGCCTCCGATGGCGATTATGACAAAGCTTAAGCTAGCTTTGGGTAACGAGAACACGCCGGTTACCGCGGCCGCCGTCGCGAATTTGAAGGCGACGAGGCCGGAGGCGTCGTTCATCAGGGCTTCCCCTTCGAGCAAGTGCATCAGGCTCTTGGGCAAATGGATTCTGCCCGCCAACGCGTTAACGGATACAGCATCCGTCGGGGACAAAATGGCGGCAAGCCCGAATGCGACGGGGAGCGGAATAGAGGGAATCATCCAATGGATGCCGTATCCAATAACGAATACCGTCGTGAAGACAAGGCCAACTGCGAGTAGGAGAATGGGAGCGCGAAGACGCCAAAGCTCGCTGCGGGGCGTTTTCTTGCCGTCGTTATACAGAAGCGGAGCGATGAACAGCAGGAAGAAAAGCTCCGGTTCGAGCGGCATGTGAACGCCGGACGGGAGGAAGGTTACGGCGCTCCCGAGCGCGATCTGAATAAGGGGCACGGGCAGGTACGGAAGCTGACGATTAATGACGTTGGATATTCCGATGAGAGCAAGGAGAACCAGTATCGCTATGAAGAGTTCCATCTAGAGGTTGTTTCTCCTTTCAAGAAGGGGCGTGACGGATTTCAGTCCGGCAGACCCCTTATGTTACCCGTTAAAAGCGCATTCTCTCAAGGATCGAATAGTTTGCGGACTTTTGTATAATTGCCATGCGAGAATTAAACCATACAATATTCAGCGAACAAGTGTTGACACATTTAAACGTAATAATTACAATTAACAAACGAGGATTTACTGTAGCGGCAATCGTTCGGTCCATTCGATGACCTCACATGAATTATAATCGTAATTATTACATTTTAGTATAAGAGGGCTGATATATGCTTAAGTTTGTTTTGCGTCGATTGTTACATACCGTTCCGGTTTTGTTCGGCATTTCGATCCTTTCATTCGGATTATTGAGCATCGCGCCGGGCGACCCTGCGGAAATCTTGCTCCGCTCCGGCGGCATACAGCCTTCGGAGGAAGAGATCGTCGCGGTGCGGGCGGAGATGGGTCTCGATAAGCCTATCTACGTGCAATACGGACTATGGCTATGGCGATTGCTTCATTTGGATTTGGGGATCTCTTATAGCAGCGGCAGACCCGTGATAAGCGAATTGCTTGACAGATTCCCGGCTACGATTGCTCTTGCGGCTTCGGCCGTTACGATTTTGTTGATAATCGCTTTGCCGTTAGGTGTGGCATCGGCGAAATATCCGGGGAGCTGGATCGATATATTCGGGAGAATTCTAACGCTGATTAGCGCTTCGATGCCTGGCTTCTGGATAGGATTACTGTTTATTTATTACGGAGCCGTACGGTTGAAGCTGTTCCCGGTGACCGGAATGGACGGATTCTCAAGCGTTTGGTTGCCCGCGCTTACGCTTGGTTTCGGAATGTGCGGAACGTATATCCGGCTAATCCGGGCAGGAATGCTAGAAGCCCTGCGACAAAGCTATGTACGATCGGTGAGGGCAAGAGGTATAAAAGAGAGCGTTATCGTCGGATCCCATGCGTTACGTAATGCGTTTCTTCCGGTATTGACTCTGTTCGGCGTTCAGTGCGGTCATTTGCTTGGCGGATCGGTTGTCGTAGAGACGATCTTCGCTTGGCCGGGCATCGGCAAGTATGCCATAGACGCTATATTTATGAAAGATTACATCGTTATTCAAGGCTATGTTCTATTAATGGCGCTAATCGTCGTCGCCGTTAATTTCTTGGTGGATATCGGATATACGCTATTGGATCCGAGAATTCGTCTGGGCAAATCACTTTAAGGAGCATGGCAAAATGAAACGGAAAACCATTTCATGGAGAGCGGTATCCTTATGGACCGGTGGAAGCCTCGTTGCATTAGCCGTGTGCGTGGGCATCTTCGCGCCTTACCTTACGCCATCGGATCCGCTGCTTATTAATCTGGATATCAGATTAAGCCCGCCTTCTTTGCATTATCCGCTCGGTACCGATCAAATGGGACGTTGCGTTTTGTCCAGATTGATTATGGGCACGCGGACGTCGTTGTTTTATTCCATGCTCGCGTTGGGAGCCGCTCTATCCATCAGCGTGCCGTTAGGATTGCTTGCGGGGTTCGCCGGCGGCAGGACGGATCGTTTCATAATGAGAACGATCGATATGCTGCTCGCGTTCCCGAGCCTGATTTTGTCGATAGCGATTACCGGATTATTGGGGCCAAGCTTGGCTAACCTGCTTCTGGCTTTCGTTCTGGTGTGGTGGGCCGGCTATGCCAGAATCGTTCGCGGCATCGTCATGCAGATCAAAGAGAAGGATTTCATTATGGCCGCGCGGTCCTCCGGCGGTTCGCCGACACAGATCGTACTGCGCCATATTCTCCCGAACGCGGCCAGGCCGATGCTCGTGCTTGCTTCGCTCGAAATCGGTACGATCATGCTCTCGATTTCGGGATTATCTTTTCTGGGCTTAGGGTCTCAGCCTCCGACGCCGGAATGGGGAGTCATGCTGAACGACAGTCGACCTTACATGCAGACGATTCCTCGGCTGATGCTGTATCCGGGTCTCGCGATCATGACGGTGACGATCGGATTTAACTTGCTTGGCGAGGGACTGCGGAAGAGAGACCGGATCGAAACATAGAAAAAACGAAGGAGAGAAAAGAATGCACTCAGGGAATACATTGCTGAGCGTAAGGCAGCTAAGCATCGAGTTCGATCGGGGCGATCGTACCTTCGAAGCGGTACGAGGAATCAGTCTGGACGTAAAGGCCGGATCTATCGTCGCGTTGATCGGGGAGAGCGGCAGCGGGAAGTCCGTTACGGCGCAAGCCGTTTTCGGTTTGCTCGAGCGGTCCGGAAGAGTAACTGCCGGCGAGGCATGGCTTGGAGACGTAGATTTATTAACGCGAAAGCCGGGGGAGCTTCGCCGAATTCGAGGGAGAGACATGGCGATGATCTTCCAGAACCCGGCGAGTTGCCTGAATCCGGCGTTCACGATAGGTCATCAAATGATTGAAACGATTGTCCATCATCGACGAGTCTCCCGAAGGGAAGCGAGAGATATCGCTCTCGTTCAGCTCGAGCAAGTCGGGCTGGCGGAGCCGGAGCGGCTGTTGAGGCGTTATTCGTTCCAGATTAGCGGCGGTATGTGCCAGCGGGTGATGATTGCTCTGGCTCTAGTCTCCGGAGCGCGCCTGCTTATAGCGGATGAACCGACTACTGCGCTGGACGTCACCATACAAGCGCAAATATTGGATGAGCTGGACAGGCTTCGACGGGAGAGAGGGATCGGCATCCTTCTGATTACCCATGATCTGGGGGTCGTCGCGGAGTTGGCCGATTTCGTATACGTGATGAAAGAAGGCGAGATCGTCGAATCCGGCGACGTTTACGATATCTTTGAGCAGCCGAAGCATCCTTATACACGCGAATTGCTGGACAGTCGTTTCCTATATGAGAGATCGATGGAAGAGTCCCCGTCTTCGGATAGGAGGGGAAACCATGCTGCTCGAAACCGCAGATTTATCCAAGATTTACGAACATCGAAGGAGGTGGTTAACCAAAGCTGAGAAAGTAGTAGCCGTCGATCGCGTTTCGTTGCAGATCAAGCAAGGAATGACGCTTGGTCTTGTCGGGGAAAGCGGCTGCGGCAAAACCACCCTCTCCAAGCTCTTGCTCGGCTTGGAGCCGGCAACGTCCGGAAGGGTGACGTTCGACGGAATCGACATTACCGGTTGGAGCGCCGGGAGGATGAGACCTTTGCGATCGCGGATGCAGCTTGTGTTCCAGAATAGCGTCGCCACGTTCGACCCGCTATTTACGATTGAACGGATCGTGGCCGAACCTCTCGATAATAACGGAAGATTGTCCGTCCGGGAGAGAAGGAGGGCGGTGATCGAATGGCTTAGCCTGGTGGACTTGGACGGGCAAGTTCTGAACCGTTACCCTCATGAACTGAGCGGGGGACAGCAGCAGCGGGTCGGGATTGCCCGGGCTCTGGCGTCGCGGCCGGAATTGCTCGTCTGCGACGAGCCTTTCTCGAGCCAGGATTTCATGCATCGAAAGACGATGCTGCAGCTTCTTCTCAGGTTGAAACGGCAATTGAATCTTACGTATTTATTTATTACCCACGATTTGTCCCTCGTTCCGGAGCTGTGCGACGAAGTATCCGTCATGCATCGCGGCAAAGTGCTCGAAACCGTTAAGGGAGATCGGATCGCTGCGGATTGCAACCATCCTTACACCCGCGAATTATGGAATGCCGTACCGGCATTAAATCCTCGCGACAGAAAAATCAGGTTTTAGCAGAAGGAGATATTCCCATTGAAGAAGAGATCAAGAATGTTTCGAATACAAATCGGTTGGCTTACGGCAGCCTTGGCGACGATCGTGTTATTGTCGGGCTGCGGGTCGAATGAAACGGCCGCTAATGCACCCTCATCCTCGTTGCCGTCGCAGGATGCGAAAACGGATGTCGACAAGCAGGTAACGGTGGCGGTGGCTGCGGATCCGGCCTTAGATCAATTGGATGCCGGAGCCTATAAAGGAGCTATCGAGGTGCATCCGATGGTATACGATAGCTTGGTAGAGTACGGCGAGAAAGGAAGCATCGTTCCATCGCTCGCGGAGTCCTGGGACATTTCCGAAGACGGAAAAACGTATACGTTCCATTTGAGGCAGGGAGTCGTCTTCTCCGATGGTACGGCGTTTAACGCGGATGCGGTGAAGTTCTCCTTTGATCGCTGGATTGGCGATCCGGCCAATTCATCGTTAAACGTGTCCAAAGGGCTGAAGGAAATCAAAGTGATAGACGAGGCGACGATTCGATTCGAGTTCGGCGAAGCCTACTATCCCCTATTGACCGAATTGACGTTTGCCCGTCCGGTTCGAATCATTAGCCCTACCGCCGTCGAACCGGCAGGCGATCCGAAGGGGAAATTCGCGAAACCGATCGGAACGGGCGCCTGGGTCGTCGATAGCTACGAGAAGGATCAGGAAGCCGTGTTGGTCCGCAATCCGAATTACTGGGGCGAAGCGCCTCGTCTATCAAAGATTATTCTGAAGGTTATACCGGATGCGCAGGCTCGGGTTCTCGCGCTGCAGAGCGGCTCGGTCGATATTGCCGGCGGCCAATCGGGCAAGATTCCCGCCGAAAATCTCGAGCTCTTGAAATCGGACGACAAGCTGTCCATTCAACGGTCAGCGGGGACGAGCTCGCATTTTCTAATCTACAATTACGATCGTGCCTCTCTTCAGGACGTCAATGTGCGTCAAGCTATCAACCTAGCAATCGACAAGAAGGGCATTGTCGACAAGCTGCTCGAGGGAGCGGGTTCCGAAGCGCATGGCTTATTTCCGTTGACGGTTCCTTACGTGACGGAGAGCAATAACGAATGGTACGGATACGACGAAGATCGGGCGAGGCAACTTCTGCGGGAAGCAGGCTATGCGGATTCCGACGGGGACGGGATCATGGACAAGGACGGCAAACCGTTGGAGCTAAGCTTAGTGCTGCAACAAACCGAATATCCCGAATGGAAACCGATCGCGGAATACGTTCAAGCCCAACTGCTGAAGGCGGGCATTCGAATTCGGCTGCGCATGCTCGAATCGAATGCTTATTACGATGCGCTATGGACCAGCAGGGAGTATGATCTGATCATTTACCGAACGTATTCCGATGCGTACAATCCGCATGCTTTCCTCCTATCCTTGTTTCATTCGACGGGCGATACGCCGGCGGTTGCCTGGTCCGATTCGCTGTTGGAATCGCTTATAGATGAAGCGGTGGCCTCAACCGACATCCGACAAAGGCAGGCGAAGTACGATGCCTGGTTTAAGCGGGCAAGGGAACAAGCCATCTATGCGCCGTTATATTATCCCGACGACATCTACGCGGTGAATAAGCGAGTCAAGAATTTCAAGCTCGGCTACGCGTCTTTCTCCCCGATTGTTTGGAACGAGCTTGATGTTTCGAAATAAAACGACTATTCAAGAGGGTGGTGACGGAAATGCCGCTAAAGGACATATCCGATTATTGGACCTCCGGAGCCGCAAGTTACGATAAGGTCGTAAAATCGCAGCTACATAATCGACGATCGGTGCGGATTTGGAGAGAGCTTCTGCAGGAAGGGTTGGGATTGCATAAAGACCGGCGCGTGCTGGATGCGGGAACCGGACCCGGATTTTTCTCCTTGCTGCTGACTGAAATGGGGCACCGGCCTACGGCGGTCGATGCCTCGCCCGGCATGGTCGAGACGGCAGCCCGCAACTTTCGGGAAGCGGGAATCGACGTGCCGGTCTATGAAGGGGATACCTCGGATTTGTATCGCGAGAGCGACGATTCCTACGATGCCGTCGTTTGCCGGGACGTCGTATGGACTTTGCCGGACCCGGCTGGCGCCTATGCCGAATGGCATCGCATTCTGAAGCCGGGTGGAAGGTTGGTCGTGTTCGACGGCAATTATTTATTCGATGAGCGGAAAGATTTAAAATATAGGCTATGGTTTGCGTTGTCTTGGGTTCTCATCTTGTTGACGGAGCGAAGAATGGGTAGACGGACCAGAAAAGATCGGTCGTCGTTAGACCGACTGCCTTTCACGCAGGTGTTACGTCCCGAAGCGGACGAGACAGCGCTCGAGAAGCTGGGATTCATCCTCGAGACGAGCAGGCGCGATTATTTTCCGGGATACAGACGGTCCTTGCAATATCTGAAATACGGATATCAAACGGGCGTAAGATTTATGATCGTAGCAAGGAAAGCCGAGACCGGCCGGAAGCTTTAATTCCGAATCCCGCGGACTTATTAAGATTAAGTAGCAACCTCGCCTTATATTTGTTAGTATACAGTTGATATTTCAATGTTATTGACATTTAAGAGTCGAGGGGATAGCCGGATGAAGTCCCAAGCCCATAAATCGGAACGAAAACCATTGCTTTACGTGCAAACGGCCGAGAAGGTCAAAGAGGAAATTCGGCGCAGGAAGCTGCAACCTCACGATCCGGTTCCTTCGGAAGGCGAATTAGCCAAGCTCTATTCGGTCAGCCGAATGACGACGAAGCTTGCGTTGGAAATTTTGGCGAAGGAAGGAACCGTCTACCGACTGGCGAGAAGAGGCACCTTCGTGTCGGGTAATCAACCGCATGCGGACATGGACGAGCCTCCCGCGGTAGCGATCTCCGCCGCTACGCGAACCGCAAAGAAAAGAATCGCGATGGTATTTCCGAATATGGACGATTATACGGCGAGCATTATCGCTTCCGCGGAAGTGGAGGCAAGGAAAGCCAATTGCCATCTAATCATTCGAATTTCGATGGATAAGGAAGATGAAAGCGAATGCCTGCAGGAGCTGTACGATGACGGCATTGACGGCATTATTTTGTACCCGCGGGGCAGGAAGACTTGCAGCGAGAAGGTGCTCGGGATGATCCTGCTGCATTACCCCCTCGTCATCATCGACCGGATCTTCAGGGAAGTTCGCATCGATTGCGTATATCACGACCATTATCAAGGGACCTATAGCCTGACCGAGTACTTGATCGATAAAGGCCATAAGGAGATCGGCTATATTTCGATGGCGTTCGATGGAGTGACGAGCAGGGAAGATCGTTACAAAGGCTACGTACAGGCGATGCTTGACCGTAATCTATCGATTAACAGCCCTAATATTTTACTGCATTGCACGGAAGAGTACATGGATAACCTGAATGCTGCCAACCCGCAGCTGGAAGTTTATCTTAGGAGTAATCCTTCCTTGACCGCGGTGGTGTGCACGGACGATTATTTGGCGACTTCTTGTCAATACACGGCTTTCTCCTTGAACAAAACCGTTCCCGAACAGCTATCCATCGTCGGCTTTTCCGATATTCAACTCGCAAGCCTGCTGCCCGTTCCTTTGACGACCGCCAGGCAATCGACGGAGCAGCTGGGACAAGCTTCGGTCAAGCGACTTCTTAAGAGAATGGAGAACTCGAGAGAAGGCGCCATTACGATTAAATTAAATACATCGATTGTCGAACGCGGATCCGTCCGCGATTTAAAGGCGGAGTAGGAATTTTTGAAGAACGCCGATAGACGTCCGGACTGTTAACCGTTGCCTCATAAGCAACGGTAACAGCCGGGCGTTTTTTTGTTGTATTCGTTCTGCGTTACTAGGTAATGAATCAAGGTAAGTAGAATGGTAATCATCGCTATTCAACCAAATGAGCTATTTTTGAATTAAAGTACGATGAAGAACATCACTATGGATCGGTTTTTGGAAAGAAGTAGAACAAAGTTAGAACAATAGTAATGAAAAAGATCCTTATCTAACTTACAACTTGAACTTTATTTACAAGTACGATGAAAGACATCGTTATTGGAAAAGTATGGTCTTTACCCGAGATGACTCCTGATAGCTTACTAAGCAGGTAACTCAGTCTTCGCACGATCTTACATTTAATTACAGAAACGATTTACAAAATTAACAATTCTCTCAGTGAGTAAATATATCATTGACATATCTAAAGCAAGAGCGATCGGCGCAATCAAGCGGGGAGCTTTATCGGAGGCATAAACCTTATTGAATCAGCATATTTTACTAGTTTATATTGCGTTAACCCGTTTACAAAATTAATGAAATCGAGGTGGACATGTTAACAAAATTAATAGTTCGAAATCGTTGTATATGTCAATGGCATACCATATTCTGAAGCTATGCAACTGGTATCCGCTAACGTGAAATTAAACTTCATGCAGAGGAGATTGGTTAATGAGAATGCTGAAGAAAATGTTTTCCGTCGCGCTTGTTACGACAATCGTAGCCTCGACGATCGCGGTTGGTTCGGAGGAAACGAGCGCGGCTGGACAGTCCCCGGCAACGGTGTACAAGGACGTCGATTATATGGGAACCGCCATGGAATTATCCGTCGGCTTCTACAACGTGAACGAGCTCGCGGCCGTCATCGGAAACGACAAGATTTCTTCGATCAAGGTAACGCCGGGTTATAGGGTAACGCTCTATAAAAATTATAATTACGGCGGCGGATCCAAGATATTCACTGCGGACTCCGCGTGGGTGGAAGATTTCAACGACCAGACGTCCAGTCTCAAAGTCGAAGCGATCGGAACGACTCACTTGCCGGTTACGGCTTACTCGGATGCTACCTACACGGGGACCGAACAGCCATTCGATGTCGGTAATCATGATGTGAGCACCTTGCAGTCCGGCGTTGGCAACGATCAAATCTCTTCCCTGAGAATCGCGCCGGGCTATAAAGTAACCTTGTACCAGAACTACAATTTCTCCGGCGGCTCTAAAGTATTAACCGCCGACACGATGTACGTGGACGACTTCAATGACGACGTATCCAGCATCAAGGTTGAAGCCATTTCGCCGTTGGATGCGACAAGCGTTGCCGTTCCCGGCAATTCGTACAGCGAAGTCGCTAAACGCCAGTTATTACAGACCTTCGCTCCGAGGATTTGGTTTGCGCAAGGAGAAGATTACTTCCCGTCGTCCGTGGAATTTACCTTCCCTTACGTGGATCGTTACTTGAACGCCAACTCGGGTAAATACGAGTTCAAAACGAAAACGACGCTTGATCCGTTAACGCTTAAGCTGCCTTACTTCGCAGGCGATTTGGCCAATGCGCCTATCTATGCGTTCTGGGTAGAGAAGGAGTATAACAACGTCGATTTCGTATACTTCCAATTCACGCCTTACGACTTAGGCAAGAACGTGCTTGGCACGGAAGTCGGCGACCATGTCGGCGATTGGGAACGAATCACCGTCAGAATGGCTAAATTCGTAGATAACAACACGAGCTACTTGAAGCCCGTGCAAGTGTACTATGGATCGCATTCATTCGGAACGACCTACAGATGGGACGAAGTGAACAAGATCAACGGAACGCATCCGGTAGCTTATTCCGCGGAAGGGTCGCATGGGATGTGGAAGGACGCGGGAGTCCATGTATATCAGGAGTTGGTCATCGATCAACTGACCGACGTCGCGAATCAAGGAACGGCATGGGATACGTGGAACAACATTCAGGCGTTCCAGTATTACCCGAACCAAGCGACGGGCAACGGTCTCGGAAACGCTTGGCCGACTTGGTTGAACAAAGACTACACGAATCCGGCCGGCGGCGCGGTATGGCGCTTCGGTAATCCGCAAGTCGGCACCTTCTTCGGCCAACCGCTGTTTGCCGAAGGCCCGTCGGGACCGCAAGAGAAAACTTCATTAACCAGCGATATTCTGCTGGATTAATAGATAAATTTACGTAGAGAGAGTGGAGAGTTACTGTGAGCAAAAAGTTAGGGTTAGCAAGCGCTGTGTTGTTGCTTGCCATGACGGCCATTATGGGCTGCACGGCAAACAACAACGCGGCACCGACGAACAGCGAAAGCGCGTCGCCATCGGAATCCGTTTCACCCTCGGCTTCTCCATCCGCTTCAACGGCGGGCAGCGGAGACTACAAAGAAGCTCCTATGCTTCAAGAATTAGTTAAAGCGGGAACTCTTCCGGCCGTCGACCAACGTCTCCCGGTTAAAGCCGATGTCATGATCGAGCCGGTATTCGAGTCCATCGGTAAATACGGCGGAGAATGGCGCAATCCTTGGAACGGTCCGGACGACAAATGGGGCATCGAGATGATGACGGAAGAGCCTATGTTCCGCTTCAAGCAAGACGGCTCCGGCGTAGAGCCCAACGTGGCGAAAAGCGTTGACGTGAACGCCGATTCCACGGAATTCGTTATTCATTTGCGCCAAGGTATGAAATGGTCCGATGGTATGCCTTTTACCGCGGACGACGTCGTTTTCTACTGGGAGCACATGCTGATTCCGGAAACGTTCGGTAAAGCTTTATACGATTGCTACTATTCTATCGATCCCGCAACGGGAGAGAAAGAAAGAGCCGAAGTCACGAAAGTGGACGATTACTCGGTTAAAGTCGCTTTCAAGCATTCCAGCGTACAATTCCTGGAGCGTCTGACCATCGATAACAAATGGTTCTTCGCGCCGGCTCATTATTACAAAACGATTCTTCCCGAGTTTATCGGCGAAGACAAAGCGCTTGAAGTCGCTAAGGAATACGGCTTCGCGGATACGAAGACGCTTGGTCAATGGACAGGCTATTACTACTGGTTATACCCTCAACGTCCTACGCTTCGCCCATGGGTAGCCACGAATGACGCCACCGGCAACCGGTTCATCATGGAGCGTAACCCTTATTACTTCAAGACGGATGCGGAAGGTCAACAGCTTCCATACATGGATCGTATCGTATTGGATAAAATGCAAGACCCTAGCCACAAGCTGGTAGAAACGTTAGCGGGTAATGTGGATATTAGCCAGTTTAGTTTCGCCGATTACACCGTACTTAAGGAAAACGAGCAAAAAGGCGGGTATCGCGTTATCCCTTGGACAACGCCGAACTGGTCCAGCACGGGGGTTCAATTGAACCAAACGGCGGAAGATCCGAAGCTCCGCAAGCTATTCCAGGACATTCGTTTCAGAGAAGCGCTGTCCGTCGCCGTTGACCGCAACGAAGTGTCGGAAATTATTACGAGCGGAGTCGGCGTGCCGGCGCAAGCTGCCGTACCTGCAAGCCTTCCGGGTCACCAAGACGGATGGGACAAGCAGTGGACGGAATTCGACGCGGCGAAAGCCGAGAAGCTCTTCGACGAAATCGGCTTGAAATGGGACGGCAATCATAAATACAGAACGTTCGACGACGGCTCCAACCTGTCCTTGTTGATTTACGAGGAAAAGGGTTCGGATGACGAAAAATTCATCGAGTTGCTTAGAAAGTATTACGATCAAGCCGGTATCAAGACGGAATTGAAGATCGTCGACCAAGGCAGCTACTTCGACCTGAAGTATGCGAACAAAATCCCGGTTGCGGTTAAAACCGTATCGTTAGTGGACGTAGCTTTAAGACCGGATGAGCTTGTGCCTTTGCGCGTCATTACGCCTTGGTTCGGTCACTACGGCTTGTACACCTCTTCCGGAGGCAAAGAAGGCGTAAAGCCGGAAGGCGACGTCGCGCTGATTCTGGAATATTGGGATAAGGTGAAGTCCGCCAAATCCAAAGAGGAAATCACGAAGTGGAGCAACGAAATCATTAAGCTTCACCAGAAGAATCAATGGATGATCGGTTACACGGCCGCAACGCCTTACCTCACGGTCGTCAAGAACAACGTGAAGAACGTGCCTGCTCTCGTGAACGCCGACGAATTCAGAGGCATCGGAATTGCCCACCCGCAACAATTCTATTTCGAATAATTTTTATACGAAAATGATGGGGGAGCTTGTCCTCCCCCATTTTTTTGCGTAGTGAAGAGAGGAACTCCATGTCTAGTTACATCGTGCGCAGATTGATCATGATGATTCCGGTCGTTATCTTAATTTCCATTATCGTATTTTTTATCATTCAGCTACCACCCGGAGATTTCATCAGCGGTTATGCCGCTAAGATGACAACGAGCGGGGAAGTCATGGATGAAGCCGCTCTTAAATTGTTGCGAGAATCGTATGGTTTGGATCAAGCCTGGTATGTTCAATACGGGAAATGGATATGGGGAATGATCAGCAAGGGCGATTTCGGTTATTCCTTAAACTACAACCGACCTGTTTCCTCGATTATCGGTCAGTACATGTCCCTGACGCTTGTCGTTTCCATTATTTCCATGTTGTTTACCTATGCGGTATCGATTCCGATCGGAATATTCAGCGCGGTAAGGCAATACTCCATTGCCGACTACATTTTTACGGCATTCGGTTTTATCGGCATGGCTACGCCGAATTTTCTGATGGCTATCATTTTAATGTATTTATCTTACGTTTATGTCGGCGACCCCATGCTCGGACTTTTCTCGCCCGAGTTTATCGATGCGGCCTGGACTTATGCCAAATTCGTTGATTTTTTCAAGCATATGATTATTCCCGTCATTGTTATCGGCTTGGGAAGCACTGCCGAATTGATTCGGGTAATGAGAGCCCAAATGCTGGACGAGATGGATAAACCATATATGTTAACTGCACGGTCCAAAGGACTTTCGGAGAGAAGAATCATTATGAAATATCCGGTGCGAGCCGCTATCAATCCGATCGTGAGCACGCTCGGATGGTCGTTGACCGCCGTCTTTACCGGATCGACCATTACGGCAATCGTACTCAACTTGCCTTTGCAAGGACCGGTCATGTACAGAGCGCTGCTTAGTCAGGACATGTACTTGGCGGGCACTTGGCTGCTTTTCATGGCGGTGTGCATCGTGCTGGGAACGTTGATTTCGGACATATTGCTCGTTTGGCTCGATCCTCGAATACGCATGAGAAAAGGAATGTGACGGATGAAAACGCGGTTAAGCGGCACAACCTCATGGTCGAGGCTGTTTTTCAGGAGGCCTGCGACGAATAACGCCGAGGAATCGTACTACGCGGCCTCGCATTGGAAGCTCATGCTTCGCAAGCTAATGAAACACAAGCTGGCCAGGATCAGCTTGTATGTACTGGCTATGATGTATTTGATGGTGATTTTCGCGAATATTATCGCTCCTCAAGGGCTGGACAGCTACGACAGCGAGAACTTAAATAGTCGGCCTTCCAAATTGCATTGGGTGGACCCGCAGGGGAACTTTCATTTTATTCCTTTCGTATACGGTCTGAAGTCGAGCCGCGATCCGGTGACGCTTAGAAAAATATTCGTCGAGGACAAACAGAAGTGGTATCCGATCCAATTTTTCGTTAAGGGAACGGAGTATAAATTTTTAGGTTTGATTCCGGGCAATGTGCATCTGTTCGGAGTGGAAGATCCGGGGCGGATTTTCGTATTCGGAACGGATAGCTTGGGCAGGGATTTGTTTTCCAGAATCGTGTTAGGCAGTCAGGTTTCTCTCACGATACCGCTTGTCGGCGTCAGCATCAGCTTTTTCCTTGGTTTGCTGATCGGCGGCATATCGGGGTATTTCGGAGGATTCATCGACACGGTCATTCAGAGGGTTATCGAAATTATTAGATCTTTTCCAACGCTTCCGTTATGGATGGCGCTTTCTGCGGCGATTCCTCCCCGGGTGCCTATCGTCCATATGTTTTTCTACATTACGATTATTATGGCTTTTATCGAATGGACGGAACTGGCGCGGGTCGTACGCAGTAAATTCATGGCGTTAAGAAACGAGGACTACGTCATGTCCGCGAGGATATCCGGCGTCAGCAACGCGAGAATTATTAGGGTTCATTTGGTTCCCGGCTTCATGAGCTATCTGGTCGTCACGATGACGCTCGCCATTCCGGCGATGATTATCGGCGAAACCGCGATGAGCTTCCTCGGACTCGGCATCCGGTCCCCCGCCGCGAGCTGGGGGGTATTGCTCCAAGAAGCTCAGCAGATGGAGAATGTGGCCTTATACCCGTGGAAGTTGATTCCGCTAGGTTTCGTAATTATTACTGTATTGGCATTTAACTTTCTGGGAGACGGCTTGCGCGACGCGGCCGATCCTTACAAATAATGAAACGCAATCTACTTGAGCGAGGAAGATTCGGATGAAGGCTGAAACGGCAACAGCAAAGCAATCGCAAGATCTGCTCCAGGTGGAAGAGCTGAACATTCATTTTCCGACGGATCACGGGATGCTCAAAGCGGTGAATGGCGTCAGCTTTAACGTATACAGAGGGAAAACGCTGGGTATCGTCGGGGAATCCGGGTGCGGGAAGAGCATTACGGGGAAGGCCATCATTGGTATTCAACCGAAAACCTCCGCAATCTCGGGCTCGATTAAGCTTGGAGACGTGGATTTGGTCAAGCTGAAGCGAAACGGACGGGAAATTCGCGCGATCAGAGGCAGCAAAATCGCGATGATATTCCAAGAGCCGATGGCGGCCTTTTCCCCGCTGTACACGATTGGCAACCAAATCATGGAATCGATACTGCTGCACCGCACGAAGAATAAGAAGGAAGCCGCGATGCTGACGGTCGATATTTTGCAGCGCGTGGGAATATCCAATCCCGAGAAGAGGTTCCATCAATATCCCCATGAATTTTCCGGCGGGATGATGCAGAGGGCGATGATCGCCATGGCGCTCTCCTGCGAACCGGAGCTGCTCATAGCGGACGAGCCTACGACGGCGCTCGATGTGACGATCCAAGCCCAAGTGCTGGACCTCATGAAGCAGCTACAGCGGGAATTCGGCATGGCAATCGTCTTTATTACCCACGATCTGGGCATCGTCGCGGAGATGTGCGACGAGGTCGCGGTCATGTACTTGGGTAAAATCGTCGAACAAGCGACGGTTCGGGAAATCTACAAAAATCCGAAGCACCCCTATACAAGAGGTCTGCTGCGGTCTATTCCTACGATCGGAAGCCGCAAGGAGCGGTTGGAATCGATCGAAGGAACCGTTCCTATACCGATCAATATGCCGCCGATGTGCGGATTCTTCGATCGTTGCCAAGATCGCATTCCCGGCGTATGCGACAAGCGGGAAGTACCGGAGACGCAGCTGTCCGACAACCATAGAGTCAGTTGCTTTCTGTACGCCGATACCGATAACGAAACGGAGATCCTGTCATGAAGGAACAGCCTATCATGCAAGTGCGCAACCTGGTCAAGGAGTACCCGGTCCATGGCGGCATCGGCAGAAACCGTCAAGGAGCCGCCGTTAAAGCCGTTTCGGATATTTCGTTTACGATTCGCAAGGGGGAAACCTTTAGCCTGGTCGGAGAATCGGGCTGCGGCAAAACAACGCTGGGCAGATGCTTGGTCAGAGGAATCGAAGCGACTTCGGGACAGGTTCTCTATTATACGGACGAGGGCGTCGAAGTCGACTTCCTGCAAGCGAAGAAGCAAGAATACAAAGCCATACGCCAAAATATCCAAATGATTTTCCAGGATCCGTATTCTTCCTTGAACCCGAGGATGACCGTCTACGACATTATCAGCGAGCCTTTGCGAGCGCTGTCGACGTTGACCAAATCGGAAATCGACGAACGGGTCGTCGAGATGGCAAGAAGAACGGGTTTGAATATCAGTTATTTGCGAAGGTATCCTCATGCCTTCTCCGGAGGACAACGGCAACGGATCGGAATCGCGAGGGCTCTTATCACGAATCCGAAGGTCATCGTGTGCGACGAGGCGGTATCCGCGCTCGACGTGTCCATTCAGGCGCAAATCATTAACCTGCTTAAAGATTTACAGCAGCAATATCAAATGACTTATGTATTCATCTCGCATGACTTATCCGTCGTAAAGCATATTTCGGACCGGATTGCCGTCATGTACTTGGGGAGAATCGTCGAGCTGGCGCCAACCGAGGAGCTATTCGGACAACCGAAACATCCCTATTCGGAAGCTTTGCTCTTGTCGGTGCCTAATCCCGATCCTACCGTTCGAAGGGAGCGGGTAATTCTCCAGGGAGAGGTGCCTAATCCGGCTAACCCGCCTGAGGGCTGTCATTTTCACCCGAGATGCCCTTACAAGACAGCACTTTGCGAGACATCTGCTCCTGAATTGAGGGATGCGGGCGAGGGGCGTTTGGTTGCCTGTCACCATGCCGATCAATTGAAGCTCAAGGGGATCACGGAGGCTATTCCGGTCTAAAAGAGAGCAGGATCAAAGTACGAGCAGGACCTTCCGATTCGCGGAAGGTCCTGTTCGTTTCGAATCGAAACATTGACGCCGGCAATCGGCGGAAGCAATAATATAAGCCATAGCAGTCACCCTAGAAAGTGGGGATAAGCGCGTGGCCTTCCTAAGAAAGCTATCCATTCGATCGCAGCTGATCATTCTTGCGGCGTGTACGATTATCGTCATCTTGATCGTTATTTTCCATAGCTACTCTATGATGTCCGGCATGGTGACGCGGAACCACGAGGCATACGTCGAGCAAACCGTCTCCGAAATCCGGAAGAACGTGACCTCCAACAAGGACGTCATCAATAGACTCATGCAAAATATATCCTACAACGGGGAAGTGCAGCGATTCCTTGTAGAGGGCAACGATTTGCTCAAATACGAGCAGTTCAAAGATTTGAGCGAGCTGTTGACGAATCAGAAGGAGCTGAAGGAAGGCATTCTGGATATCGTCATTTCCGGGGCGAACGGGGCATGGATCGATCTTAACGGCGGCAACCAATATGTAGCTTCCTTACAGCAAGAAGTTCCTCCGAAAGTAAATGCTTATTACGTCGGGATGCAGAAGTTCGGAAGCCTCTACGGCTCCGGCGAAGGCTTGATCTTCGCGACCCCGATCTATTACAAGGAGCAGGGCGATATGTTCAATCGTCTTGTCGGCACTCTGTTCTTCATCATGAATCCGAAAGCGCTTGCGGGAGAACAGGAGTATGCCTCGAAGCAATACAGCTCGCATATTTACTTGCTGGACAAGGATCAAAAGGTGATTACGAGCAATTCGGAAGAACCGGTGGGAAGTCTCTTGCAGGATATTCCCGAAGGGGAACAGAGCGACCCGAACGCGATGATCGAATGGAATAATAAAAAATACGTGATGCAGACGGTGAGTGTACCGGACATCGATGGAAGCATACTGAGCATGGCTCCCAAGGATGAACTTCTGGCCGACCTGCTCGATATCCGCAAGCTGGAATTAACGATTTTAGGTATTTGCCTATTGGTATTGGTGATTCCGTTCACGTTTATCGTCAATAATATTTTGCGTCCGCTCAAGAGACTCATCTTCTTCATGACCACCGTGAAAAGAGGAGATCTGCTTAAATTCAAGAAAAGAATCTCCTTGCAGGGCTATATGGAGATCAGCATTATGGCTACCGAGTTAAACAGCATGCTGGACGAAATCGACCACCTTACGCAGCGATTGCTGGAGACGAACGCCGAGCTGTACGGCATAGAGCTGGAAAAAAAGAAATCGGAGCTGGCTTTTCTGCGCAGCCAGATTAATCCGCATTTTTTATACAATACGCTGGAAGCGATCACGGGGATCGCCGTCGTGGAAGGTCAAAGCAAGATCAAAACGATGACGAGATCGTTATCGAACATATTCCGCTATAGCATTAAGGGGGGCGACGTTGTCCCCCTTCGCGAGGAAGTCAGAATGATCGAATCGTACGTTCAAATCCAGCAAATCCGTTTCGCCGACCGGTTCTCCGTTCATTACGATATTTCGGAGGAGGCGCTTGCCTTCGCGATTCCGAAAATGATTTTGCAGCCGCTCGTGGAGAACGCGATCTATCATGGCTTCGAGCCTACCTTAAAAGCAGGCGAGCTGTGGATCAAAGGCTCCATCGACGGGCAGGGTAAGCTATTCTTAACGGTCGAGGACAACGGAACGGGCATGGAGCTAAGCCGGCTAGAGGAGCTTCGGAACAGAATGTCGGCTTCCTCCTCGGCTATGCCGGAAGCGGAGGACGGGGGTAGCATCGGCCTAGTCAACGTGAATAACCGGATCAAGCTGATGTTCGGCCCGGAATACGGAGTAAGCATGGATAGCGTTCTTGGCGGCGGAACCCAAATCCGGCTAACGATCGCGGAAAGAAGGGAATCGGATGCGTAAAGTACTGATCGTGGACGACGAAAGCTGGGTCGTGGAAAGCTTGAAGGATCTTGTAGATTGGAACCAGTACGGCTTCGAGGTCGTCGCGCAAGCCCATAACGGAGCCGAAGCGCTGGAGGTCATCAAGGAGCTTGATCCGGATGTCGTCTTTACGGATATCCGCATGCCCGAGATGAACGGATTGGAACTGATTCAACGGGGCAGGAGCGTATCTTCTCGCATCCAATTCGTCGTCGTTAGCGGTTATGCCGAGTTCGCTTATGCTCAGAAAGCGTTGACTTTCGGAGCCGTGGCTTATTGTTTAAAGCCTTTCGACGAAATCGAGATTTCCGGCGTGCTCATGAAAATCAAAAAAACGTTGGACGGAGCCCAGCCGGTCCAGGACTTTTCCCTTATGCATCTCTTGGACGAACTCAGCGCGGAGAACCAGTCTAAGCTGCGGGAGGAATTCAGGAAGTTCCATCTATCGGATTGGAGCACGACGGGATTCGTGGCGGTCGTATCCGTGGGTCCGAGGGAACTGCCGGATTTCTACGAGCCCGTGCTCAAGCTGAAGATCGGAACCTCCAAAACGGCTTATTTATTCGGGGCGGGCGAGGTCGAATCGAGGAGAAGGAAATGGATCGATCATTTTCCTCCCGGAACCAAGGGCATCGGGATCGGCGCGATAACGACCGATCTAAGCGCCATCAAGGATGCGATCGCCATAGCGGACGTACTCGCGCACCAGTTTTTCGTGAATGCCCGAGCCGGAGTATTCGACGCTCGGTCTTATAGGCAAGACGAGCTGAATAAACGGATGCTGGATATGAAGGAAGCGATTCGCGACAAGGATCTGAAGAAGGCGCAGGTAGTATTCGATGAGCTCGAGAGCTTATTCTTAACGCATGAATTATCGGTTCGACACGCCTTTCAGGTGTACAACATGACGGTGTCGTTTCTGTTCGGACTCGGGCAATCGGAGAACATTTTATACAGCTACGAGCAATTGATTCAATCGTATCCGGATGTCTCCGCTATGCTGGATGAGCTTAGAAAGCTTACGGCGAGATATATGAGAAGCTCCGATTCGCCTTCCGTCGAAACGAAAAACCAAACCTTCAACGCCATCCTCCAATTCGTGACGAGCCACTTCAACGAGGATATCTCGCTGCAGGATTTATCGGACCAATTTTTCATGAATCCAAGCTATATTAGCCAGTTGTTCAAGAAGGAAGTGGGCGAGACGTTCACGGCGTATATCGCGCGGATCCGCATTGCCAACGCTTGCGAATTGTTGAACGCGGACAACCTCTCCGTCCATGAGATCGCGGAAAGAATGGGGTATCACGATTATTTTTACTTTACTAGGATATTCAAGAAAATAACCGGGAAAACGCCGACGCAATATCGCGAAGAGCATAGATAAACCGCTTTCATATGCATTATTTTTAGAAGTCATATGGACTATTTTTAGAAAACCTTTACCGGAGGTTTTCTATTTTTTTGCGTTCGGAGGATTTCGACCGATTTGTATAAAATGCGTGCATGTACGCTGGAAACGCTTGCAGGGATAATAAGAACACGCAGAATGGCAACGTTTACAAGGAGGCGCGAGATGAACAAAATCGCAAACAGACAACTAGCGAAGGAAATCCTAAAAAATAGATATTTGTATATCTTGCTCCTTCCGACCGTGCTCTATTACGTCATGTTTCATTATTATCCGATGTACGGAGTGCTCCTTGCCTTCAAGGAATACCACATCAGGGACGGAATTCTTGGCAGCCCTTGGACGGGATTGTCCAACTTCGAGCAGGTCGTCCACCAACCCGATTTCTGGCGCGCGTTCTATAATACCCTGATCATCAGCGTCGGGAGAATCGTGTTCGAATTTCCCGCGGCGATCATCGTCGCGCTTCTGATCAACGAAGTCGCCAAGGCGAAGCTGAAGCGGTTCTACCAAACCGTGTATACGTTCCCGCATTTTATCTCGTGGGTCATCATCAGCGGCATCATGCTTAACTTCTTGGGAGAGTCGGGCGTGTTGAACCAGATCATTGCGGCGATGGGCTTCGATAAGGTTACGTTCTTAACCGATCCGAGCCTGTTCCGGCCGATCGTGTTCTTGTCCAACATGTGGAAGGAAGTCGGCTGGAGCGCCATCATCTACCTGGCCGCGATCGCTTCGATCAACCCGGAATTGTATGAGGCCGCTTATGTGGACGGAGCAAACCGGTACCAGCAGATGAGGGCAATTACATGGCCGTCCATCCGCGGTACGGCGGCGATTCTGCTCATCCTTGCGGTAGGAAACACGATGAGCGTCGGCTTCGAGCAAATTTACAATCTTTACAATGCGGGCGTATATGAAACCGGGGATATTCTGGATACTTATATTTATCGAACCGGATTTACGGACGGAGCAAGCTTCGGGGTTACGACGGCCGTCGGATTGTTTAAAGCGGTCATAAATTGCACGTTGCTGTTCACCGCGAACTACACCGTCAAAAAATTAGGCGGGGAGGGACTGGTGTAATGGAGAACACGGAAACGCAAATCCGAGCGGACTCGTCCGCGGAACCGATGGCCAAACGGCGGGGCAAGCGAATAGGAATCGCGGATGTTATCATCCATTCCATTCTGATGCTAATGACCCTGTTCATGATCTTCCCTTTTTACAACGTCGTTCTTATGTCGTTCAGCAACACGGTGGCGATCTCGAAGCAAGCCGTTTACCTGATTCCCACCGTGCTGGACTTAAGCGCATACGATTACATCTTTCACGATTCCCGATTCTGGAACGCCTTCTACGTCACGTTGTTCGTGACATCGGTCGGAACCTTGGTGAATATGTTCGCAACCGTAACGGGTGCTTACGTCTTGTCCAAGAAAGGGTATCCGGGTAGAAACATCATCATGTCGGGCATTTTGTTCACTATTTTCTTCAGTGGAGGTTTGATTCCTCTTTATCTCGCGATGAAGGATATCCATCTGATCAACAAGCTGCTGGTCATGGTTCTGCCGGTTGCCATCAACACTTTCTACTTGATCATTTGCATTGCCTTCTTCAGAACGTTGCCCGCGGCGCTGGAGGAATCGGCCAAGATCGACGGCGCCAACGATATTCAGATTTTGTATAAGGTTATCCTGCCGATCGCCAAGCCGATGGTCGCCACCATAGCCCTTTTCTATGCGGTGGACCGCTGGAACGAATGGTGGTACGGCGTGCTGTTCATGACGGATACCAAATTCCTTCCGTTGCAGGCGTTGTTGCGCGAAATCTTGACGAACTTCTCCATGCTCCAAACCAACATCAACGCCAGCGCGGTGCTGACCAAAGGAATGCATCCGGAGATGCTGAAGATGGCGATACTCGTCGTCAGCACGTTGCCGATCGCCTGCTTGTACCCCTTCCTGCAGAAGTATTTCACGAAGGGCGTCATGATCGGCTCGATTAAAGGGTAGTAGAAGCGTTATGCTTTTATTATAAAAATACAGGGTAAGGGGATAAAACAGAATGAATAAAACAAAACGGTTTGCCCTACTTTGCTTGGTTACCGCACTGTTCGTCTCGATCATTGCAGGCTGCAGCGGCAAAGGATCGGAAAGCGAACCATCGTCGTCCGGAGGCTCTTCGGAGCCGGCGGCGTCCGCGACTTCTTCGGACGCGGCTTCGGCTTCGGCCAATCCGTTCGAAGAGCACATGGACATATCCGTCTCCTGGTGGGGAATCGGCGCGGCTTTCGAAGGACAGGACGAAATCATCCAGAAGCTGGAGAAGGACTTCAACATCACCTTTAAGGCCATGGATATCGGATGGGACAACTATAAAGAGAAATCCCAAGTATGGGCGGTTGCGGGTCAGCTTCCCGATATTATCACCCACAGCATCACGAACGATCAACCGGCCACTTATAACGAATGGATCAGCCAAGAACTCATTAAACCTCTTCCCGACGATTTGAGCGCTTATCCGAACGTTCAGAACGTGGCCAAAGCCGAAGACGTTCAAGGGCTATACCGCGACGGCAAGCTTTTCGCGATTCCGCGGATGACTTACCCGAACACCGATCTTTGGGCGATCGACCGCGCGATCTACGTGCGCAAAGACTGGATGGAGAAGCTGGGCATTAAAGATCCGACGAGCTTCGACGAATTCAAAGCTATGCTGAAAGCGTTCACGGAGCAGGACCCGGACGGCAACAACAAGAAGGACACGACGGGAATTACGATGAACACGATGGGTTACTTGAAAAACCTCTTTATACCCGCGTTCCCGCAGTTCGAGAACGGCGGTTGGGTCAAGGAAGACGGGAAATGGATTCCGTACTTCTCTTCCAAGCAAATGGACGGCGTCGTAACTCAGGCTCGTCAATTGTATGCGGAAGGCTTGCTTGACCAGGATTTCGCCGTTCAGAAAGCCGGAGAAGGCAATCAGAAGTTCTATCAGAACAAAGCAGGCGCGTTCGCCATTGCCGCGAGTTCGGTCGGCGGAGCTACCGGAGTCAAGGCGGAATGGGAGAAAAACAATCCGGGCGAAAACTTCTTCGACCACGTGAAGCTGTTGCATCTATGGCCGGCCGCGGACGGTACAGTGTATCGCCATACAACGATTTCCTGGTGGTCCGAAACGATGATCAACGCGGAAGTAGACGACAAGAAGCTGGATCGGATTTTACGGGTGTACGATTGGCTGCTTTCGCCGGCCGGCAAGGAAATGTTCGATTATGGAATCGAAGGCAAGGATTATACGAAAGACGGCGATAAAATTACGGTTACTCGCGAGAAGGACGAGAACGGCAACTTTGTCGACCTGAAGAAAAAATATCCGTCGATGGACGTCATCTCGCAGCTGGCGCAATGGAGAAACGCGAGCTCGATCGAAGACAGCGAATCGAACAGAGCGGCTCTTGGAGACGACGTCGTACAGTTCATTCAAGACGAATTGAAATGGCAAATGGATAACGCCAAACCGATTCCGACCGAATTCGGAATCTACACGATGTCCACTCCGGGCAACGATAAGATCCAATCGATCGATTTCGACGACGATTTCACCCGCTTGATCTTGGGCAAAGAAGATCCGGTCAAGCAATGGAAAGATATCGTTAAAGGCTACGACAGCAAAGGCTTGCAAGAAGCGATTACAGAAGTGAACGCGGAAATGACGAAGCAAGGCAAATAAACGAAAAAAGAAATGCTCCGCGCGAAATGGGAGACCACTGAAAATATGCACGTACATGAAAGGTACAGCCTCTCCATTTGGGGGTGGCTGTACTTTGTCACATACGGTCGAAATAAGCGTTCTTGGCTGAGCTTCAGCAAACTAACAACCGCCAAACGAACCAACCACAAAACCCTCTAGTAAGCATAAAAAGAATGGCTTCGGCAAACTAACCAATTTCCAACCCACCGTGTAAGCATAGAAAGTATGGCTACAGCTCGGAGTGGGTGCGTGGGTGGAGCTCTAAGCATAAAAAGTATGTTTACACTCGGGAGTGGGTTCGTTGGCGGCGCTCTAGCATAAAAAGTATGGCTACAGCTCGGAGTGGGCTAGTTTACGGAGCTCTAAGCATAAAAAGTATGGCAACAGCTCGGAGTGGGTTAGTTTACGGAGCTGTAACCATAAAAAGTATGGCTACAGCTCGGAGTAGGTTCGTTGGCGGCGCTCTAAGCATAGAAAGTATGGTTACAGCTCGGAATTGGTTAGTTTTCGGAGCTCTAAGCATAAAAAATATGGCTACAGCTTGGAGTGGGTGCGTTGGCGGAGCTCTAAGCATAAAAAGTATGGCTACAGCTCGGGAGTGGGTGCGTTGGCGGCGGGAAAGAGGAAGTATCCTCGGGTTAGAGTCATTCTTATCCAATAGCGATGTTTTTCAATGTAATTTTGAAGCACGTTCAAAGTTTAGGCTGGATAAAGATGGTTTTCATTGCTATTGTTCTAAGTTTGTTCTATTCCTTTCAAAAAATCGATTAATAGTGATGTTCTTCATCCTACTTGGATTCCAAAATGGCTCATAGGCTTTAATAATGATGATTATCATCTTACTTTACAAATGCAATCTACGATTTGGCAGAGGAAGCTGAACATGGTTGAACGTTCCCGTTCTTAGGTCAACGCGAAGAACGGGAGCTCAAATAGACCCGGGTATGAAGTCGCATCATCATCATCATCATTCTCGGGCTATTTTACAAGCAAAGAAGACGGTTATTCCAATTTCGGGGAATAACCGTCTTCTTTTTGAAGTACCGAACCGCACGCCGAACGCTTAAGCCAAAGAGGCAACGACGGCCCTCATGCGAACGGGGATCTCGACGCGAAGCTCGTCCCAGGAGACGAAATCGTCCGAAGCCCATTTATGCGGCACGTAGTCGAAGGTGGGTTGGAAGGAGAAGGAGCGTAGAAGCGTCTCCGCGCGGTCGTCGATATCGTCTCCCGATTTGAACTGCCCCTTGAACATCGACGGCTCCAATACTCCGTCGACTCCGGCTTCCTCTTGGCAGCAGGATTCTACGTTCGGCAGCAGACGGAAGACTTCCTCGAGCGGTGACATGGCATGCTTGCCGGGCTGTACGAATAGACGGACTCTTTTGTCCGCGGATAGGTTGCTGCGATCGCGCAGAAGTCCGATAAGGTAACGTCCGTGAAAGCTGACTTCGCAGGAGGCGATCTCTCCATCGTGGTCGACGTAAATCCATACATGCTCCAAGTCGTATACATGCTGAATGTCGTAATCCCAATAGATCGCATATTCGATGACCATTCGAATAGTATCCCGTTGAACGATAATGTTTCTATCGAACGAGAGCGAAGGAGCGGAAGCTTCGAATACCGTCACTCCGACGCGAATCGGCTTAAATGGCTCAAGACGATCCATATACAACAGCGGAGCTACGCGGAGAACGGTATCCCAGTACGGGTTTGCTTCTGACATAGGCATTAAAGATAAACCTCCATAAATTTAGGATTGATTTGAGGAGAGCTTCATTGTATGCTTTATTAAGCGCTTTACTAAATATTATATATAAAGATTATTACTATTGAAACAGAAAAATTGAAAAAGCGCTTAACTTAGCTTAGAGGAGGATACGATGATGAGCACAATCCGGTTAACGATGGCGCAGGCGTTGTTGAAATTCCTTGATAACCAGTACGTTTCGCTCGACGGCACCGAGACGAAATTCGTCGCGGGAGTGATGGGCATATTCGGTCACGGCAACGTGACAGGTATCGGAGAGGCGCTCGAGCGTAGCGCGGGAAGCTTAGTTTATGTGCAAGGGAAAAGCGAGCAAGGCATGACCCATGCCGCTGCCGCCTATGCCAAGCAGAAGAACCGCAGGCAGATCTACGCTTGCACGACGTCGATCGGTCCCGGTGCCTTGAACATGATAACGGCGGCGGGCACGGCTAACGTAAACCGAATTCCGTTGCTTCTGCTCCCGGGAGACAACTTCGCGTCGAGGCAGCCGGATCCTGTACTGCAGCAGCTCGAAGTTGGTAGCGATTACACGGTATCCGCTACGGACTGCTTCAAGCCGGTCAGCAAATATTGGGACAGGATCGTTCGGCCCGAACAATTGATGAGCGCGGCGCTGAACGCGATGAGAGTGCTGACGGATCCGGCCGAGACGGGCACGGTTACCTTGGCGCTCCCCCAAGACGTTCAAGCTGAAGCTTACGATTATCCGGAATCCTTCTTCGCGAAGCGCGTTCACGATATCGAACGGCGTTCGCCGGCCGCGTCTTCCCTTCATCGGGCAGTCGAATTGATTCGATCCAAGAAAAGACCTTTGATCATCGCGGGCGGCGGCGTTCATTACTCAGAAGCAACGGAGCAATTGAAAGCCTTCGCGGAACGCTTCGGAATTCCGGTTGCCGAGACGCAAGCAGGCAAAGGCGCGTTAGCCTGGAACCATCCTCTGAACGTCGGAGGAATCGGGGTAACGGGCGGGCTGGCAGCCAATAGATTGGCGAAATCGGCGGATTTGATCATCGGCGTCGGCACGCGATATTCCGATTTCACGACGGCGTCCAAGTCGGCGTTCATGCATCCTGAAGCGCAATTTCTAAATATCAACGCGAATAGCATGGATTCCGCGAAGCTTGAAGGGACGGCGTTGGCTTCGGACGCGAAGGAAGCATTGCTGGCATTGATTAAGGAATTGTCGGCGACAGGCTACTCCGGCGAATATTCGGAAGGCGAAATAACGGGATTGAAGTCGGAATGGGATGGAGAAGTAGATCGGCTCTATGCGCTGGAATGGGATGGCGGACTGGCCCAAACCCGTGCTCTCGGCGTCATTAACGAGACGATAGACGCCAGATCTGTCATTGTAGCCGCGGCGGGAAGCCTGCCGGGCGATCTTCAGCGCTTGTGGAGGGTATCCGATACGAAGGGCTACCACATGGAATACGGATTTTCCTGCATGGGATATGAAGTCAGCGGAGCTTTCGGCGCAGCGCTGGCCGAGCCGGATCGCGACGTGTACGCCATCGTCGGCGACGGAAGCTATTTAATGCTTCATTCCGAGTTGGTCACGAGCCTGCAAGAAAGAACGAAATTCACGGTATTGCTGTTCGATAACCACGGCTTTCAATGCATTCATAATTTACAAAGAGGTAATGGAAGCGATGGTTTCGGCAACGAGTTCCGCTATCGCGAGGCGGATACGGGCACATATTCGGGCGACACCTTGCCGATCGACTTCGCGGCTCATGCCCGGAGCCTGGGCGCAGCCGCCTATAAGGTCGGCACGGCGGAAGAGCTTCGACTCGCGCTATTGAAGGCGAAAGAGGAAACCCGGACGACCTTGATCGAAATTTCCGTCGTTCCGGGCACGAATACGGACGGATACGAATCGTGGTGGAACGTAGGCGTTCCCGCCGTTTCCTCGAGCGAGAAGGTTACCCAGGCGCATGCGGAGATGCAAAAACAACTGAGCAAGGCCAAAGCTTATTAGGGGGTTATCGTATTGCTGAATTTTCCTTTCTTGCTGGGCGCGCATCCGATCAACTGGGTCGGGGAAGACGTGAAAGAACACGGAGACGATACGACTTACGCGCAAATTTTAGACGATATGCAGGCTTTGGGCTTAAAAGGTACGGAAATGGGACGTAAATATCCCCCGGACATCGGCTTGCTCAAGGCGGAGCTTTCCAAACGGGGAATCGAGCTCGTCTCCCAGTGGAAATCCGTATTGTTTTCCGATCCCGCCTACCGCGAAAGCGAGCTGGCCGCCTATCTGGAGCACGTCAAGTTTCTGAAGGAAATGGGCAGCAAGGTCATCAGCACCTGCGAGGTAGGCGGTTCCTTGCATTTCGATCCGAGACGAACGCCTCATGAGCGGGAAGTCATTAGGCTGGACGAAGCCGGCTGGAGCAGTCTGGCCGAAGGATTGAACGCGGCCGGTCTGATCGCGAAGGAGTATGGGTTGAAGCTGACGTACCATCACCATGGCGGAACCGTAGTCGAAAGCCCTGAGGAAATCGACAAGCTGATGGAAATGACCGACCCCGATCTCGTATTCCTGCTGTTCGATTCCGGTCATGCCTTGTATGGCGGAGCCGATCCTCTGGACGTTCTGAAGAAGCATTACGACCGCATCGCTTACGTACATTTGAAAGACGTACGACGCGAGGAGCTTGAACAGGCGAGAGCGGCAGGATCGGATTTCGTTACCTGCATTCGCAACGGGGTGTTTACAGTGCCTGGGGATGGCTGCATTGATTTCGCGCCAATTATCGGAGAGCTTATCGAAAGAGATTATCGGGGATGGGCTATGCTCGAAGGGGAACAAGACCCGGCGGCGCACCCGCCTCGCGAGTATGCCGAGGAAGCCATCTCTTACTTGCGGTCGCTGATCGCGGATGCAGCAGGTGACGGCAAATGACGTATATTTCGTTTCCGACGGACAGAAAATTCGATTTCGCGGCGATCGGAAGATTGTGCATCGATCTGAACGCGAACGAGATCAACCGGCCGATGGAGCAGACGATGACTTTTACGAAGTACGTCGGCGGCTCTCCGGCCAATATCGCGATCGGCATGAGCAGGCTTGGCCTCAAGACGGCATTCATCGGGAAGATCGCGGATGATCAGATGGGCCGGTTTATTGAAGGCTATTTGCAAGATAAAGGAATCGATACGGAGAACGTTATCACGGATAAGACCGGTGCGGTAACGGGGCTAGCTTTTACCGAGATCAAGAGCCCGACCGAATGCAGCATCCTGATGTACCGGGATAACGTGGCGGATCTGAAGCTTAGTCCTCTCGAAGTAAACGAGGAGCTGATCGCCGCGAGCAAAATGCTGCTGATCTCGGGTACGGCGCTTGCTGCGAGTCCTTCCCGCGAAGCCGTCTTCCTGGCGGTGGATTACGCCCGCAAGCACGGAACCGTAGTCGCTTTCGACATCGATTACCGCCCTTATACTTGGAAGTCCGCCGAGGAAACGGCCACGTATTACAATCTGGCCGCCGAGAAAAGCGATATTATCATAGGCACTCGGGAAGAGTTCGACAGCATGGAACGGTTCGAGAACAATCCGAAGCGAATCGATCGCTATACGGCCGATAAATGGTTGAATCATTCCGCTAGCATAGTCATTATCAAGCATGGCAAAGAGGGCTCCATCGCTTATACGAAGGATGGATCCGAGCACCGGGCGAAGTCGTATCCGGCTAAGGTCATAAAGACCTTCGGTGCCGGAGACTCCTATGCGGCAGGCTTCCTATATGGAGTATTCTCCGGGTGGACGATCGAGAAAAGCATGGAATACGGCAGCGCCGCGGCCTGCATCGTCATATCGAGCCATAGCTGCTCCGATGCGATGCCGACCGTCGCGCAAGTCGAGGGTTATATCGAACGCTGCGAACGCGGCGAAATCACGGCAGGCTAATTAGGGAAAAGAGGGAACAGGATGACAACGACATTGAAAAACTGGATCGGCGGACAATGGGTCGCCGCGGCTACCGAACAATTCGAGAACGTCTATAATCCCGCGACGGAGGAAATTCTGGCATCGGTTCCGCTATCCACGCAAGCGGACGTCGATCTGGCGGTGGAAACCGCCAAGAAAGCGTTCGAGGGCTGGAGTCGCACGCCGGTTCCGCGCAGGGCGCGCATCTTGTTCAAATACCAGCAGCTTCTGGTGGAAAATTGGGATGAGCTCGCGAAGCTCGTTACGCTCGAGAACGGCAAAAGCTTCGGAGAAGCCCACGGGGAAGTATTGCGGGGCATCGAATGCGTCGAGTTCGCCGCGGGGGCCCCTTCGCTCATGATGGGCAAGCAATTGCCCGACATCGCAACGAACATCGAATCGGGGATGTACCGGTATCCGATCGGCGTCATAGGGGGGATCACTCCTTTCAACTTCCCGATGATGGTGCCTTGCTGGATGTTCCCTCTTGCGATCGCTTGCGGAAACACGTTCGTGTTGAAGCCGTCGGAGCGTACGCCGCTTCTGGCTAACCGGCTCGCGGAGCTGTTTCACGAAGCGGGATTACCTGCGGGCGTGCTCAATCTCGTGCATGGCGCTCGCGATGTCGTGAACGGCATTCTTACTCATCCTAAGGTGCAGGCCGTGTCTTTCGTTGGTTCGCAGCCCGTCGCCGAGTACGTGTATAAGACGGCCACGGCGAACGGCAAGCGGGTTCAAGCGCTGGCAGGAGCCAAAAATCACTCCATTGTACTGCCCGACGCGGATCTCGATCTTACGGTCAAGGAAATCGTGAACGCGGCATTCGGTTCCGCTGGCGAGCGCTGCATGGCTTGCGCCGTCGTCATCGCCGTAGGCGAGGTGGGCGACGAGCTTGTGAAGAGATTGTCCGAAGCCGCGGATAGCCTGACGATCGGCAATGGCTTGGAGAAAGGAACTTTCCTCGGTCCGGTTATTCGAGCCTCGCATAAGGAACGGACCCTTGGTTATATCGAATCCGGGGAAGCGGAAGGCGGAGTGCTGGTACGCGACGGGCGGAAGGATCCTGCATCCTCGGCTGAAGGCTACTTCGTGGGACCTACCCTTTTCGACAAAGTAAGCAGCGAAATGAAAATTTGGAAGGACGAAATCTTCGCGCCGGTTCTCTCGGTGATGAGAGCCGATACGTTGGAGGAAGCCATCGCGATCGCGAACGGCTCGGATTTTGCCAACGGGGCTTGTCTCTTCACCAGCAACGGCAGCAGCGTTCGCCAATTCAGGGAAACGATCGATGCCGGCATGCTGGGCATTAATCTCGGGGTTCCCGCTCCGATGGCCTTCTTCCCGTTCTCGGGCTGGAAGAAATCGTTCTACGGCGATTTACATGCGAACGGCACGGACGGCGTCGAGTTCTATACCCGCAAAAAAATGGTGACAGCTCGCTGGTAATAAGCGGCGGAAAGAGGGACTATGAACAAGTTAATCAAAATCGGAATTATCGGCGCGGGACGAATCGGCAAAATTCACGCCGACAACATGCGAAGAATTCCCCATCTCGAAATCGTAGCCGTCAGCGATCTGTACGCCGGCGACGAATTGCGCGAATGGGCAAAGGCTAGAGGAATTGCGACCGTTACGCAGGATAGCGAAGACCTTCTAGCGAATCCGGACATCGACGCGGTTTTCATTTGCTCCTCCACGGATACGCACGTCCCTTTGATTAAACGGGCTGCTCAGCAAGGCAAGCACATCTTCTGCGAGAAGCCGATCAGCATGGACATACGGCAGACCGAAGAAGCGTTAGAGGCCGTCCGTAAAGCGGGCGTACAGCTTCAGGTCGGGTTCAATCGGCGGTTCGACCACAATTTCAAGCGTATACGCGAGCATGTCGCGGCAGGAGCGATCGGCGAGGCGCAAGTCGTCAAGATTACATCTCGCGACCCGTCGCCGCCGCCCGCCGACTACATCAAGGTTTCGGGCGGCATCTTCCTCGACATGATGATCCACGATTTCGATATGGCGAGATTCCTGTCCGGCTACGAAGTCGAAGAAGTGTACGCGCAAGGCAGCGTGTTGGTGGATCCGGTGTTCGCGGAGCATGGTGACGTGGATACGGCGGTCGTGACGCTTCGCTTCGAGAACGGAGCGATCGGGGTCATCGATTGCAGCCGCAAGGCGGTATACGGCTACGATCAACGCGCCGAGGTGTTCGGCTCCAAAGGCTCAGTAGCGGTCGTCAACGATTTCCCTAGCTCCGCCGTACTCAGCACCGAAAGCGGAGTATGGAGCGACAAGCCGCTGCATTTCTTTCTGGAACGGTATAACCAAGCCTACATCGAAGAGACCGAGTTGTTCATTGATTGCTTGTTGAACGGCAAGCCCGTGTCGGTGGACGGGCAGGACGGAAGGCAAGCGGAGCGAATCGCCTTGGCTGCGCAGCTGTCCCATAAGCTGAAACGTCCGGTTAAACTAGCCGAGATCGAGGAATTAAGGGAAAGGGTGTGAGACGGATGCCTCAATTCACCGTAAGCCCTCGGAACGAGCCTTCTCAGAATGGTCTGTTGATGTCGATTACGCCGGAATCCGCAGGCTGGAGCTACGTCGGTTTCGAGGTTTACCGTCTGGAAGCCGGTCAGAAGCTTAAGCAAGCGACCGGCGAGCAGGAGGTCTGCTTGGTTCTATTAAGCGGCAAGGCCGACGTAACGACCGAAGATCAATCGTGGTCGAACATCGGAAGCCGAATGAACGTATTCGAGCAGACGCCGCCTTATTCGGTATACGTCCCGAACGATAACAGCTTCGAGGTAGAAGCGACTACGGTGCTGGAGTTGGCGGTATGCAAAGCGCCAGGACGAGGCAATCATGCTTCGCGATTGATCGCTCCCGGAGAAGTCGGCGTCGAGGTTCGCGGCAGCGGAAATACGCAACGTTATATTCATAACATCTTGCCGGAGCAAGAGCCCGCGGACAGTCTGCTCGTCGTCGAGGTATTCACGCCGGAGGGCCACTGGTCCAGCTATCCTCCCCACAAGCATGACAGAGACGCGCTTCCCGACGAATCGTTGCTAGAAGAAACTTACTATTTTCGCGTTCAGCCCGACCAAGGGTTCGCTATTCAACGGGTGTATACCGACGACCGAACGCTGGACGAGACTTTTGCCGTTACGGACGGACAAGCCGTACTCGTGCCGAAGGGATACCATCCCGTTTCCGCGCCTCCCGGCTACCAGGTTTATTATTTGAACGTGATGGCGGGTCCGACTCGGAAGTGGAAATTCCATAACGATCCGGCCCATGAGTGGATAGCGGGAAAACCCCGGCCGGAGTAAGTTTTCGAGGGGTTCGGACGTATTGCAATGGAGTATGGAAAAACGGATAATGATCGGAGAAGGTTAATGTACGTTTTCCATTTTCTATCCGACTATTAATGGGGTTAACGATGAAAGCTACAACGATCTACGATGTCGCCAAGGAAGCGGGCGTTTCCATCGCATCCGTATCCAACGCGATCAACGGCAAAGGAAATATCGGCAAGAAAAAACGAGACGAAATATTCAAGGTCATGGAGCGTCTGCAGTATCAACCGAGCGTGATCGCTTCCGCTTTGATGGGCAAGAAGACGTTTACGCTGGGGCTGCTTATTCCCGATGTCTCCAATCCCTTCTTCGCGGAAATCGCGAGGTCCGTCGAGGATCTGGCGCATCATGCGGGATACAGCGTCATCGTATGCAGCACGGATAACCAAGACGAACGCGTCGAGAAATACATCCGGTTGCTGGAGCAGAAAAGCGTCGACGGAATCATGATCGGTACGGGCGTCGAGAATACGGAGATTTTGCTGCAGCTGGCGGAGAAGTCCGTTCCGATCATCATGATCGCCAGGGAGGTTTCCTCCATGCCGGTTCATAGCGTGCTGACGGACGATTTCAAGGGCGGAACCCTCGCGGCGGAGCACTTGCTTCAATTGGGCCATCGGCGGCTGGCGGTGTTGTCGGAAAATTTCAAGGTCAGCAGCAGCGTCGAGAGGGTCAGAGGCTTCAAATTCGCGTTGTTCGAAGCGGGCGTGGCGATCGAGCCGGAGGACGTCGTCTCTTGCGTATCCACGATCAGGGACGGCCGAAGAGCGGCGGAAGAGCTCATCCGGCGAGACGACGGACCGACCGCGCTGTTCTGCTGCAACGACTTGCTCGCTATCGGAGCGCTTCAAGCGGCCAAGGAAGCGGGAGTTCGGGTTCCGGAAGAGCTATCGGTCATCGGCTTCGATAATACGATCCTTTCTACCGTGACGAATCCGATGCTGACGACGATCGCGCAACCGATGGAGCAGATGGTGAAGCTGGCGTTCGATCTATTGGTCGGCCAGTCCGAGCGGGAAGACGCCATCAAGCAACGAATCGTCATGCAGCCCGAATTGATCGTTCGGGAATCGACGGGGAAGCCTCAGTAAATGAGAGCTAGAAGAACGATGAATACCATCCTACTTACCTTGATTCAATATATGGAGGCGACGTTATGAGCGAGAAGAAGCTGATCGTTTTCTTGGATAGCGGAGATACGATCGTTAACGAAGAGACGGAAATACGGGACGCGGAAGGCATCGTAATTAGCGCGGGGCTTATTCCAGGCTCCGATGTCATGGTAAAAACCCTCTACGAAAGAGGATATACGCTAGTGCTGGTCGCGGACGGCGACGCGCAATCGTTCAAGAACGTGTTCAACCAACACGGACTCTACGACTATTTCACGGCTATGATCTATTCGGAAAATATTAAAGCTACCAAGCCGAATCCGCGGATGTTCAAAGCGGCGGCAGGAGCTATCGAGCTGACCGAGCAGGATTACTCCCGGATCGTCATGGTCGGCAACAACTTGAGCCGCGATATTAAAGGCGCGAACGCGCTCGGTATCACAAGCGTGTTCCTAAGCTGGACTTCACGATATCCCCATACCCCTGCCGATGACAGCGAACGTCCCGTTCATACGATACGCGAACCGCTGGACTTGCTGGAATTGGTAGATCGGCTTAACGAAAGCTTGTTAGAGGTGTCTTGAAGCTAGGAAAGCCATGGTTATAAGAAAAGGCGGTTCAGGAGTTCGTTCCTGTGCCGCCTTTTTTATGATTATAGGAATGAAAGTTTTCAAAAGCTTAATGTAATGTGACGGATACCGGGAGGGAAAATAGCGCCAAACAACGAAAAGGTTACCAATTGCATTTATGTGCTACGATTTACTTAGAAAGAATTCTTAAGAAGAGGACGTGTTCTATCATGAAGCTGAACCATCTTAATCTTACGGTTACCGACGTGGCAGCGGCCCGGGATTTTCTGGCCAAATATTTCGGTTTAAGAAAGATAGAATCGGGTGGCGATAAGCGGGAAAACACGTTCGCGGCAATGTTCGACGACTCGGGGTTGGTCCTGACGTTAATGAAGGGAGCTCAAGCCGATTATCCCAAAACCTTTCATATCGGATTCGCGCAGGAAAACGAAGAGAAGGTTAACGAGATTAATCGACGCTTGAAGGAAGACGGCTTCGACGTCGCGTCGCCGGTCAGATCTCATGGATGGACATTTTACGTGAAAGCCCCGGGCGGCTTTACCGTCGAGGTGCTATGTTAGCGAATGCAGACTAACCGGCGACTCTTGGGAACCTATTGAAACTAAATTCTACGACGCAGTCATTCATGTTAAACACGTTAAGGGGGAGCAACGGTGAACTCGGAAAAGAACGATCGTCGTTATTGGCTGGATACGTTGGTGAAATTGGCAGCGCCGGTGTTGGAGCATGCGGCGAACCGCAGCTTAAAGGCGGTCATGCCGGTAGAAGCGGGCGACCCAGTTGAGCGCGCGAAGTACTCACATCTCGAAGCGCTGGGAAGGCTGCTTGCGGGGATCGCGCCTTGGCTGGAGCGCCGCGCGGAGGATCCCGAAGAGGAGCGGTTGCGACTGAAATTCGCAGCGTGGGCAGTAGAAGCGATCGATTCGGCGACGGACGAAACGTCGCCGGATTATATGAATTTCACGGAAGGGCATCAACCGATCGTGGATACGGCTTTCCTTGCGCACGCCATTCTTCGGGCACCCGGCGCTCTCTGGCACCCGCTGGACAAGCGAGTACGGAACAACGTGGCGGCGGCGCTTCGTTCTACCCGGGACCGCAAGCCTCCGTTAAGCAATTGGCTGCTGTTCTCGGCGATGATCGAAACCGCTTTGCGCTTCATGGGCTCCGACTGGGATCCGATGAGGGTCGACTTTGCCTTAAAGCAGCACGAGCAATGGTATAAAGGCGACGGCGCATACGGAGACGGTCCGGATTTCCATTGGGATTATTATAATAGCTTCGTCATTCAACCGATGTTGGTCGACATCCTTGATTCGCTGGAGGATCTCGACGACGGATGGAAAGAACAGCATCCTCATGTCTTGCGCAGGGCAACGAGATATTCGGCCGTATTGGAAAGAATGATTGCCCCGGATGGCTCGTTCCCCGTGCTTGGACGTTCCATCGCCTATCGTTGCGGTGCCTTCCAAATGTTGGCGCAATCGGCTCTCCAGCATCGGCTCCCGGATCGATTGCCTGCGGGTCAAGCCCGAAGCGCGTTAACGGCCGTCATCCGTCGATGCATGGATCCGGTAGGTACTTTCGACGAAAACGGTTGGTTGCGGATCGGACTTAGCGGCAGCCAGCCGGAGCTTGGGGAGAGGTATATTTCGACGGGAAGCCTCTACTTATGCGCAGTGGTGCTGCTGCCGCTCGGCTTGTCGGAATCGGATCCGTTCTGGTCGGACGATCCGCTGGATTGGACGTCTCGCCAAGTATGGGGCGGCGCGGGGGGATCGCCGGATCAAGCCATATACGGATGAATATTTTGGAAGATAGACGGCCGCGGATGTCGAATCCGCGGTTGTCGTGCGTTCCGGGCTTTGATAAGATAGGGGGAAAACGGAATGGGGAAACCGGAATGATCGATATTCATAGCCATATACTGCACGGGGTAGACGACGGGGCGAAAGACTTGGCGGAATCGGTCGCGATGGCCCGCATAGCTTATGAAGACGGAACCCGCGATATTGTCGTGACTCCGCATTTTAACGGAGTTTACTTAGTGGGAACCGATACGGTTCTTCGTAAAATGGAAGAGTTGCAGCGGGAGCTGGATCGCCAAGAAATCGCGATTAGGCTGCATCCGGGCAACGAGGTAAGAATAGAAAGCAAAACGTTCGTCGAAGAGCATATGCGCAGCCGCAGCTTCTCGTATCTCGGCGCGCCGGCCAAGTTCCTGCTCATCGAACAACGTTGGCAGGAATACGACGATCTTACGCCGGAAGTCTTCGAGCGATTGCTTCATGAGGGCATCACGCCGATTATTCCCCACCCGGAACGCCATTTCTTCTTCCGGGAAGAACCCGAGACGTTGCTGAAGTTAATCGAACTAGGCGCCTGGACGCAAGTCTCGGCGGATAGCCTGGTCGGGAATTTCGGAACGGAAGCCGCCCAGTTCGGGGAATGGCTATGCGAGACGGGGAACGCGCATACGTTGGCGACCGACGCGCATAACGTTACCCGCAAGCCTAACCTTAGCGACGGCATGGCGATCTTCGCCAAGCTGGCAGGCGAAGACGCCAAAGCCGCGCTTGAAGCAAGAACAAGGCGGATTCTGTAGACCCGTACCCTAAATGATAGACGGAAGGATAGGCGTATCGATTAGGTACGCTTATTCGTTATGTCCGGGAGACCGTATTTTCGTAAAATCCATAGCAATGATTAAAAGTAATAGCTTGCGCGCGAATGATTCGTGCTTTGAATAGTAACGGTCGAACAAACCTTCATGCACGATAGGAAGGTAGGCTCCCAAGAGCCTAACCAATCCAGCGTGAGGAGATGAATTAAAGAATGAAGGTCAAGCCATCCCGAAAGGCTACCATCAGCTTGTTCATGTCACTGATCATGGTCGCGACGGCAAGTCCTTTGGCGGGAGCCGCAGCAGGGCCGAGCATAACCGCCGCCAACATTTCCGTTGCCGATTACGGGGCGAACGGAACGGACGCGCTCGACGACAGAGCCGCCATTCAAGCGGCTATCGATGCCGCGTCGGCAGGGGATAAGGTACTTATTCCGAATGGAACGTATTACCTAGGCGGCACCGTAAAGGGCAAGACCGGCGTTACGATCCAAGGGGCATCGCGCGACAACACCATCGTTAAATACTCGGACAATCCGGAAACCTACATGTTTTATTTTCACGACGTAACGAACGCAACGATCAAGAATATGACTTTGGATGGCAATAACAGCCTGTTAGCCATGTCGGCTGTCGTCTCGGAAGGAGGCGGCCACAATTCGATGAGCGGACTTAAGGTCAAGGATTTCGCTGCCGTGGAAGGCTTCGGTCCTCATGCTCTATACGTTATCGGTTCGGAGAACGTAAAGATTTCGGATAATAACATCTCCAATATCGGGATAGGCTCGATCTGGGGGGCAGGGGTCCGCGCGGGATGGGATTCGAAAAACGTCACCGTCGAGCGGAACGTCATCTCCAATACCGGTCGCGGAGGCATTCTCGTTAACGACGGAAGCTCCGGCGCGATCGTGAGATCCAATAAAATCACGGGTACGGGCTTGAAGGAACACGGCTTGTCCATCGAGCTTCATACGAATACCGACAATTCCATCATCGAGGATAACGAAGTCGATTTCTGGATCAGCGCCGTTCGTTCGAAGAACATCGCGGTTCGCCGCAACGTCGTACACCCGACGGACGGCAGAGTCGGCTCGATCGGTCTCGAGATCATGGCGGACAATGCGGTGACTACGGATAACGTGGTCGACGGAGGTCAACAGGTCGGCATTCAACAATCGCCGGGCACTGGCCACCAATTATGGGGCTACAACGTCGTCAAAAACATGGTCATGTGGGGCATGCAGCTGCAAGGCGCGGGCTCCGGCGAGATCGAGCAGTTCCAGTATTTCTATAAAAACAGCTTTACGAACACTCAGCTCGGCAATCCGAAAGCGGCTTATCCGGGCTATGAAGGAAATGCCGTTCGTATTCATGGCGACTCCCAGAATCTTTCCTTCGATAGTAATCTCATCGTCAATAACGGAAGAAAGGCGATCGAGATTACGGGAGCTACGGGAGTCGACCGGCTGAGCTTTACGAACAATATCATTTACGGCAATAAGGACGTAACGATGGATCCTTATCCGACGGCCGCCCAGCATCTGGAGTGGTCGGGGAATCTCGTCTATCGCAACGGCAATAACGCTCAGCCGGTCTCGCGCGGTTTCTCGAATCCGAAGCCGAAGGCCGGGTTTACGAATCCTCTTCTCGTACGCGTAGGGGAGCCGGTTACGTTCGTCAGCACCTCTACCGATAACGGGACGATCGTCAATTATTTATGGGACTTCGGCGCCGGCCTTCCAAGCGCGTCTTCCAAACCGACGTACGTCTACGATAAGGCCGGTATCTACCGGGTGACGCTCGTCGTATGGGATAACGAAGGTCGTTCCGATCTGAAGGAGAAAATCATTCTGGTAAGTCCGGGACTTCCCGATACGAAGAAACCGAACGTGCCGACGAACCTTGCTTCTCCGTCGCAGACGGACGAGACGGTCGAGCTAGTATGGTCTCCCGCCTCCGATAACGTAGGAGTCGTTAGCTATGATGTTTACAAGGACGGAACGCTCGTAGGCTCTACGGCTCCCGGCGAAATTACGCTGACCGTCAAAGGATTGACGGCTAGCACGACTTACGTCTTTACGCTCCGCGCGCGAGATGCCGCGGGCAACGTTTCGGAGCCAAGCGCAGCTCTTAGCGTAACGACCGAATTACCGGATTCGTCGGCGCCTACGGCCCCTGCGAGCCTGACGGTCGCTTCCGTCACCGGAACTAGCGCAAGCTTGACGTGGACGGCATCCACGGACAACAAGGCGGTTGTCGGTTACGAAGTATTCCGTAATGGAGCCTTGGTCGGAACGACTTCAGGCGCGAACGCGACTTCGTACACGGCAGCGGGTCTCATTCCGGGTACGGCAAGCACCTTCACGGCGAAGGCGTACGACGCGGCGGGCAATCGCTCGGATGCAAGCAACGATGTCGTTGCCGTGCTGGCTCCTCCATCGTCGCCGACCGTATATCTAAGCGACTACTCGTGGGATATCGGCGTAGCAGGCTGGGGCAACGTGCAAAGAGACAAATCGACGGACGGAAAGCCGATCACGCTGAACGAGGTCGTGTACGCGAAAGGGTTGGGAACCCATGCCGCATCGACGATCGTATACACGTTAGGCGGCGAATATAGCCGATTCCAATCGGCCGTCGGCGTCGACGACGAGACTTACGGCAACGGAGAAGTAAGCTTCGAAGTATGGCTGGACGGCGCCAAAGCATTCGACAGCGGCGTTATGACCGCGACTTCGGAAACGCAGCTCGTCGATCTGGACATTAACGGAGTTAACGAGCTGAAGCTAATCGTCACCAATGGCATTGCAGGCGGAGATTGGGATCATGCCGATTGGGGAGATGCGCGTATTCTCTACGGGGAGTAGCCGGACGCCCGGAAGAGGAGGACCCGTCGGAATAATCCGACGGGTCTTTATATTTACCTATATAATAAACTAAGGAAGTGAACCGATTGACGACAATCCTCCGGGAGGCGTAGGCGAATGAACGAACGTTTGCCGAAAAAGATTACGAGAAGAGCGTTCTTGAGCTCGTCGGCCAAAGTGGCATTGGGAGTAGCGGGAGTATTGCTTAGCAGCGCGGGAATGATCTATTACGGCGCCTCGCGGGTGAAAGAACGACAACGGCATGCCCCTCCGAAGGTTGCGGGAATGCCGGGGAATATCGTTAAAGTCGGCGAATCCGTTACGCTGAACGCCATTCAAGGCTTCGAGAAAATTAAATATACGGCAACGATTCAGGACGCTTGGGTAGCGACCGCAAAACGAGGATTCGTATACGTAACGAGAAGCGCCCAGGGAGAGCTTCTTATTCTGTCGCCGTCATGTACCCATTTGGGCTGCAACGTCGAACCCCTGAAAGAGCCGCCGCCGGCCGGGAAAAAAGAACTGTACTTCCTATGCCCATGCCATGGCGCCGAATTCGACAAATCGGGTAACGCCATCGGAGTGGTCACTCAAGGCTTGGATACTTACGAACCCATCCTATCCGGCGGCTTCGTTTACATAGATATTGCATCTCCGTTGAAACGGGTGTAGAGCCCTATAATAAATCTTCTCGCCGAGGTGGGCAATCCGAGCGTAGTTACCCGTCCAAACCGGGTAATTCTCGCCGTGCGAGGCAATCCGAGCGTAGTTAGCCGTCCAAACCGGGTAATTCTCACCGTGGGATGCGATCCGAGCGTAGTTACTCGTCCAAACCGGGTAATTTTCGCCGTGGTGGGCAATCCGAGCGGAGTTACTCGTCCAAACCGGGTAATTTTCGCGGTGGGATGCGATCCGAGCGTAGTTAGCCGTCCAAACCGGGTAATTTTCGCGGTGGGATGCGATCCGAGCGTAGTTAGCCGTCCAACCCGGGTAACTCTCGCCTTGGTGGGCAAATTCCCAATAAATGAAGTAACGACCATGGTACAATAACGGGGCCTAAGTCCCTCGAGTTGTAGGAAGCTGTGCTTAGCCGACGAATAACGGACCTCATGTCAGTGAGGAATTTTTGGAAGATCGCCAATAGAGGGGTCTTCTTTTTTATTTTAAGGCCGCGCTTACCGTCTTCTAAGTATTCGTTAAGGTTCGTGATTTACAATGGGGTGCAGTCTACATAATGAACGAACCTGAACGAAGGGGCAAACCCATTGAGAATACTTGTGGTGGAGGACGATCGACCGTTGCTGGATGCCGTCTCGACGCTTCTTAAGGAAGAAGCTTATCAGGTAGACGAGGCCGATAACGGATTGGACGGCTTGTACTTGGCCCAACAATCGGTTCACGATCTGATCATTCTGGATATCATGCTTCCCGGAATGAACGGTTTATCGGTTCTATCCGAGCTGAGAGCGGAAGGGAACGCGAAACCGATCTTGTTGCTTACGGCACGCGATAGCGTGGAGGATCGGGTTAAGGGGCTGGATTTAGGCGCAGACGATTATTTGGTGAAGCCGTTCGCCTCGCCGGAGCTGTTGGCCCGCATTAGGGTATTATTGCGCCGGTTGTCCCAAGGCGCGCCGGACGGCGAGCTGAATTACGGGCAACTGTCCGTAAAATGCCAATCCATGGAAGGATACGCGAACGGAGAAGTATTGAAGCTCACGATGAAAGAATTCGAGCTGATGGAATTCCTGCTGCTTAACCGCGAGCAAATTCTGACCAAGGAGCAGCTGCTTGACCGGGTATGGGGAATCGATTCGGAGGCGGGCATAGGCGTGGTGGACGTATATGTCCATTACCTGCGCAAGAAGCTCGCCCCGTACGGGTGCGAGCGCTATATTCATACCGTTCGAGGAGTCGGCTATATGCTGAAGGAGAAGTGCTGATGTTCAACCGTATCCGTACCCAACTGACGATCCGCAACGCGGCCGTTCTTTCCGTTATTTTAATCTCGTTAAATTTATCCGCGTATTTGATCATGAAGCAGATGCTGTTTGCGCAGATCGATCTGTCGATTAACAACCAGAAGGAAATGACGATGATGACCGCCGTTCCCGCCGTCTCGGGCATTAGCTCGGGAGCAACGCTGACCATGCCCGCGCAGAAATCGCTCGTCTTCCGGATGGGACAGATGGATCGGCCGATCATCCAATTGTTCTGGACGAAGGATGACCAGCCGGTTCCGATGATAGGGAGCTCCGAGTTCAGCGAAAAGCATTATAAGCAGCTGGAGCCGCAACGGTTCGGCGATGAGCCGGAAACCGTCAAGGTCGGCAATCAGTATTACCGGGTTCTGAACGTGCGCAATCCGGACATTCCGGTGTTGACGGGAACGGACGGAACGTCTTACCAGATCACGACTCAACAGCTTCTAAGCAATGTTTCGGCCGAGATCGGCATGCTGAACAGGCTGCGCAACATTTTGCTATTCGGCGGTTTCGTTGGACTTCTCGTCGCCGTCGCCGCCGGTTATTACTTAGCTAACCGAGCTCTTATTCCGATCCGGGTTTCCCTCGACAAGCAGCAGCAGTTCGTATCCGACGCCTCGCACGAGCTGCGGACTCCATTATCGGTCATTCAAGCGCATACGGAGCTTCTGCTTCGCCACCCCGATCATACGGTCGAACAGGACAGCAAGCATATTTCCACCGTTTTGCAGGAAGCCCGGCGGATGAGCAAGCTGGTCGGCGGCTTGCTTACGCTAGCACGTTCAGATTCCAACCAACTGGAGCTCGAGCTGAAGCCTGTCCGATTCGATCGGATAGTCCAAGAGAGCGTGAACAAAATGCAGATGCTCGCGGAGGTTAAGGACGTGATTTTACACGCCGAAATAGACGACTCCGTCCCCATGAACGCGGATGAGGAACGTCTGCATCAGCTGTTGATAACCGTGCTCGACAATGCGATCAAATATACGCAGGAAGGCGGCGTTATCCGCGTCGTTTGCCGCAAGCTGGCCCATTCCGTGCATCTCGAAGTGGAGGATACCGGAATCGGCATCGCCCCCGAGAGCTTGCCGCACGTGTTCGACCGGTTCTACCGCGGCGACAAATCGCGGACGCGCCAAGAGGGCGGAACGGGATTGGGACTCGCCATCGCCAAATGGATCGTGGAGAGTCACGGAGGCAAAATCCGGGTGGAAAGCAAGCTGTCTATGGGCACTCAGGTATTGATTACTTTTCCGATATAGTGCGCATGCCGCGCGGAGTCTGCAACCCTTCGTCCTCTTCGAGAGGCGGAGGGTTTTTAAGTTTGGTTCCGCGAAGCGGCTACTGCTTAGGTAGATAACGTTCTTAAAGGCATTCCGGTCTCTACCGTCAAATCGAACCGAGATAGTAACGAAATCGGACTATCTCCGGTCTCTACCATCGAATCGAACCGAGATGGTAACGAAATCGGACTATCTCCGGTTTCTACCATCGAATCGAGCCGAGATAGTAACGAAATCGGACTATCTCCGGTTACTCGAATATTTCGTGCATTTCCGGTTATTACTCCACCAAACAAACTCCCCCACCAAAAAATCCGTAAACCCGCCTATTTTATGCTCCGCTAATCATCCTTTAAGCTTCCTTTCATCTTCTCTAACCCGTTTCTAAAGGTCCGTAGGCATACTTGTCTAGGAGTCAATCAATCGAAAAGGGTGGTAAAAGCGATGGGAAATTGGAAGAAAAAATCTGGCGCGTTCGCATGTACGCTAGCGCTGGCGATCACGCTGACGGCGTGTACGTCGGGCGATAAGAAGGAGTCCGGCTTAACGAGTCTGGATAGGGATGATTCGGGTACGCTGAAGGTCGCTTACTTTAACGAGCAGGCTTTCTACATGCAGTACGGCAATGCTTTTCAGGCGATGTTTCCCAACGTGGAGCTCGAGGTCGTATCGACGGAGTCGGTATTCAGCGCCGAGGATCCGGTTGCGGAGATGGAGAAGATTCTCGAGGAACAGCAGCCCGACGCTCTGTATTTGACCGAAGACCAATACGCTTCGTTGGCCGGCAAGGGATTGCTTTACGATCTGGACGCCGTCGTGAAGCAGGACGAGTTCGACATCGACGGCTTCCAACCGTCCGTCATCGAATTGCTCAAGGCTAAAGGGGCCGGAAAGCTATACGGGTTAAGCCCGGACTTCTCGAGCCAAGCGCTTTACTATAACAAGGCGATGTTCGACAAGCACGGCATCCCTTATCCGACGGACGGCATGAGCTGGGAAGAAGTCATGCAGCTCGCCGCTCGCTTCCCGGTCAAGAAGGACGGCGACGATGCCTTATACGGACTATTCCAGTCGTCCTCCGCAAGCAATCCGTTCGAATTGATCCGCACGATCGGGGAAGCGAAAGGATTGCTCTACGCGGATGCGGACGCGAAGACGGTATCGATAGATTCGCCGGAATGGAAAGAGATTTTCCAATCGGTCGTCGACGGATACAAGTCGGGCAGCATCTCGATGCCTTCCGATAACGGAGGCGGAGGAAACATGATGACCGGCATTGGCGGCAAAATGACGATACGGATCGGCGGAGACTCGATGAAGTTCATGTCCGGCCAAGCCGCGATGACGATCGACGGTCCTATGATGATGAACATGATGGGCATGGGAGTTAGAATGGGGGCCGCCGTCGGCACGACCGCTCCGATAAGCCCTGGAAGCTCGTCCACGGCGGCGACGGGACCGAAAAGTCCGTTCAAGGATATCGATTGGGACGTCGTCACCATCCCCGTCGATCCCTCCCAACCCGACGTAACCGGCAGCATGAGCTTGGAAAGCGTGTTCGCCATCAACGCATCGTCCGAGAACCTGTCCGCGGCATGGGAGTTCCTGAAGTATGCCAACGGCGAACAATTGGCCAAGACGAGCTCGATGTCGTCGCCGGCGCTATCCGCGCGAACCGCGTTCAAGAAAGAGGTCGACGGGAAGAACATCGACGCATTTTACGCGCTGGGAGCCAACTCGCAGCTGTTACTGCAAACCTTGCCGGACGACTTCAAGAACGCGTTCGCGCAGCTCGCATCCGAGCAGATTAAGAAAGCGGTGGAAGGAACCCAAACCGTCGACCAAATCGTAACCGCGATTCAATCGCAAGGCCAGGACCTGCTTACGAAAGCGATCGTGGATGCGGAAGGTAACTCATAATGACTGCGGAGCGGGAGGTTCGGTTCCTTGAAGTAAGGAACGCGCGCAAAAGCTTCGCGTCGGGAAACCGGCAGATCGAGGTGTTGAAGGGAATCGAGTTAACGGTCGATTCCGGTAAGCTTACGATGCTGAGGGGGAGATCGGGCTCGGGCAAGACGACGCTGCTCAATTTGATGGGAGGATTGGACCGTCCGACGGCGGGCGAAGTATGGTTCCGAAACCGTCCGCTCCATCAATGGGGCGACAAGCAGCTTACCGTCGTACGTCGCCGGGAGATCGGTTTTATTTTCCAATCGTTCGCTCTGTTGCCGCTGCTTACCGCATGGGAGAACGTCCAGCTTTCCTTGAGAATGGCGGGCATCCCGCGGACGGATTGGCAGGCCAGGACCGAGAAATGTCTGGATCTGGTCGGCTTAACGAAAAGAATGTTTCATCGTCCGCTCGAGCTATCCGGCGGAGAACAGCAACGGGTGGCGATCGCCAAGGCGATTGCCCACCGTCCGCTGCTCCTGCTGGCGGACGAACCGACGGCGGAGCTCGATTCCCGCATGGCGGCGCATATTATTTCGGTGTTCAAGGATGTCGTGGAGGCGGAAGGAATCGCGATCTGCATGACCACGCACGATACTGCATTATGGGGGGCGGCGGATGTTGTCTATCAGATGGTCGACGGCCGGATCGTTCCGGCATAAACGGAAGGCGGCTAGCATTCTGCTTCTGGCAGCGGTCAGCTTGTCGATTGTAGCCGGATGCTCCTTGCTCCCGCAAGAGGAAGACATGGAGAAGCTGCCGACGATCCGCGCTCCGAAAATCTCGCAGAAGCCGGAAAATCCGGTTAAGCGCGGGACGCTGGAAACCCGTCTGAGCGGTTCCGGGAAGCTGATGGCGGAGAAGGAAGAAAATCTATTCTTCACGGAGGAGAACGTCCGGATCGTCGACGTTAAAGTAAAAGCCGGAGACAAGGTGAAGAAGGGACAGGTGTTGGCGGAGCTGGATACGGGCGATACGGAAAACCAGATCTTAAGAAAGGAAATCGATCTGGAGAAGTCCGAGTTGGATATCAAGTCCGCCACGCAAAATCAAACCGAAGACGGCGATATTCAATTGCGCAAGCTGCAGCTCGACTACGAGCTGTTGAAGGAGGAGCTCGGGGAATTAAGAGAGAGGTTGTCAGAGTCGAAGTTGGTCGCTCCCTACGATGGGACGATTGTCAGCTTTACGGCGGAGAAGGGCGACATCGCGAAGGCTTACGAGAAAGTCGGCAGAATCGCCGATATGGACTCGCTCGTCGTTGCCGTTCAGTTCGACTCCGGGGATCTGGCTCATATCGCTCCCGGCATGGCGACGACGGTCGGTATTAATACGGCCGGAGATTACGAGGGCACGGTGCGAAGGCTGCCCGTCGACACCTCTCAGTCGGAGGAAGATTCCTTGGACTCCTATGCGCTGATAGACTTGAAAAAACCGCCGGGGAACGTTCAGCACGGCACGCCGCTGTCGGCTTCCGTCATCGTCGAAAAACGGGAGAACGCGTTATCCATACCCATTGCGGCGCTTAGGAAGCAGAATGGCAGGAACTACGTGCTCGTGTCCAATGCCGATGGGAGCAAGGGAGAGGTAGACGTAGAGATCGGTGTGCAAACGACGACCGAAGTAGAGATTATCAACGGGCTTAAGGAAGGCCAGAAGGTCGTGGGGAAATAATGCGGATCATCGGGCACCTTCTCCTGAAAATGTGGCAAAATCGCTGGTTCACGTTCAGCACGTTGCTAGGATTAACGGTAGCCGCGGCATTCGCGATGAGTATTCCGATGTATGCCGACGGCACCCTCAAGCGGCTCGTCGCGAAATCCTTGCAAGAAGAAACGAAAGGATTGCCTCCGGCGTCCCTCTATATCAAATATCAGTCCGGCGGCTCGACCGACACGGATTTGGAGGGACTCGCTGAGGCGGATCGTTGGGTGGGCGAGGAGCTTCCCGGACGTATCGGATTTCCCGTGGACGCCTATACAAGCCGGATAAGCCTGCCCGCCTCTACCGTTCGATCTACGAAATCCGGCGCCTCTAACCGATTGGTTCGTATGGAGCTGGCGGCGCAGAGCGGAATGAATGGTCAGATCGATATCGTCGAAGGTAAGCTGCCCGAAGACGGGATGGAGAAGGGCACCATCGAGGCGCTCGTCCTGCAGGAGACGTTAAGCCGTTACGGCTGGAAAATCGGCGATTCCTTCTACTATGACGCCAAGAACGAGGATGGGAAAACAAAACGTTTAACGGTACGAATAACGGGTTCTTACAAGCTGAAGGACGAAACCGCTCTGACCTGGGCGATCGACGGGAAAGAAAAATTGGCCGATACGTTGCTGGTAGGTCACGAGACGATGATGGAGAGCCTGCTCAAGGAAAGCCGCCTCGCGATGGATTCGGCAGGATGGTTCTATGCGTTCGATCTGCGGAATATCCGAATAAGCGATCTATCCTCTGTGATCGGCGAGCTGCAGCGGCTGGAGATTACGATGCACCGGATGCTGGAAAACACGAAGGTGAACTTGACGTTCATCGACATGCTGCGTGAATTCAACCGCCAGAGCGCAGTGCTGCAGGCGATGCTGTTCGCGCTTGCCGCGCCCGTGCTGGCGATGGTGTTATATTTCATTACGCTTAACGCGAAGCAATCCCTTGACCGGCAAAGAGGCGATATCTCCGTGCTTCATAGCCGCGGAGCCAGTCCTCGTCAGATCACGGCATTGTATGCGATCGAGGCGGCTTTGCTTGGAGGCTTGGCTTTGCTTCTCGGTCTTGCCCTGTCTTGGTTGATGGCGAAGACGATCGGCTCCTCCAGCGGCTTCCTCTCCTTCGTGGGACGCAAGTCCATCCCGGTCGGATGGAACGGCGCCGCGTGGTGGTTCGGTTCCTTGGCTACGTTGCTTGCCGTTATAGCGACCATCGCGCCGATCCGCTCTTATGCGAACGCTTCGATCGTAGAGCATACCCGGGAGCGATCTCGGGAGAGCAGGCCGCCGCTTTGGCAGCGTCTTTACCTGGACATCGCCCTGTTGGCCGCCTCGGCTGCCGGGTGGTACTTGCTGCATACGGGCCAGATCGTATCCGCCAAGCAGGACGGAGGCGCGGCGGAAATTCAGCCCGGCATCTTCGTCATTCCGGCGCTGTTCCTGTTCGCCGCGGGATTGCTGGGACTCCGCTTATTTCCGCTGTTGCTAAGGATAGGGAACAAGATCATGAACAAGCGAATGCCGGTCACGATGTACTTGACGATGACGCAGCTATCGCGTTCGGCGGCCTCGTTCTATCCCTTGATGATACTGCTGATCCTCACGATCGGTCTCGGCGTCTACAATGCATCCGCCGCCCGGACGATGGATACGAACGCGACGGATCGCACGAAATACCAATACGGAAGCGACGCCGTCTTGAAGGCGGCTTGGGAAGGCGTCCAGGACGAGGACGATCAGAACAAAATCTATTATAACGAGCCGTCCTTCGAGGCTTACTCGAAGCTCGAGGGAGTGGAATCGGCCGCCCGCGTCATGAAGGCGACCGGCAAAATAGAGATCGGCGGTAAGGCGGCCGGCTCCGGGCAAGTGATGGGCATCGACAACGCGGCTTTCGCGAAGACGGCTTGGTTCCGCGAGGATATGTACCCGATACACCCCTATTATTATCTTGACGCGCTCGGAACGACGGAGCAAGCGGTGCTTATATCGGAGAGCTTCGCCGGAAAGCACGGATTAAAGGAAGGGGATCCGCTGAGCATCGCGATCGGTTACGATAACGAGCCCGTGGAATTCGTCGTCGTCGGAATCGTGCCATACTGGCCAAGCCAATATCCGGACGAAGCGCCGTTCTTCGTGGCGAATCTCGATTACCTCTATCAGCAGATCGAAAAAATTCCGTACGAGGTTTGGCTGAACATGACAGACGGTGCGAATCTTGCGCCCGTGCTAGACATGCTTGCGGATAGAGGCATAGCGATCGCGCAAGCGGAAGACGCGAGAGGCGCGCTTGCCGAAGGGAGGAATCATCCCGCGCAAGGCGGGGTGTTCGGTATACTCAGCCTCGGTTTTCTTATTTCTTTGCTTGTTTCATTGCTCGGTTATTTGATTTTCTGGTTTTTTACTTTATCGCGAAGAGTCGTTCAGCTTGGCATCTTGCGAGCCACGGGACTTTCCCGAGGTCAGTTGACCGGCATGCTGCTGCTCGAGCAGCTGTTCACGACCGGCTTGTCGGTCGCGGCCGGAATCGGACTCGGCACGGCGGCAAGCCGGTTGTTTCTGCCGTTCCTGCAGAGCGGAAGCGTCGAAGGGGCAAGGCAGGTGCCGCCTTTCCGGATCGTGTTCGAGCAAGGCGATATGTTGAAGCTATACGTCGCGACGGGGATCATGCTCGCGGCCGGCGCCTGCCTGCTAATCGTTCAGCTTCGTCGCCTGCGAATATCTCAAGCCGTTAAGCTTGGAGAAGAAAGATAAGCGCCAATGGAGAAGGGGGATGTTCCGCGATGATCCATTGCGAAGGCCTGGTCAAAATATTCAAAACCGACGATATCGAGGTCGTTGCGCTTCAGGGCCTTAATATGACGGTCGAACAAGGAGAGATGATGGCGATCATCGGCAACAGCGGAAGCGGGAAGTCGAGCCTGCTCAATATTCTTGGAGGCCTGGATCGCCCCTCGGCCGGGCAAGCCGTCGTCGGCAAATGGAATCTGCTGAAAATGACGAAAGAGCAGCTCATCGAATACAAGCGCACGACGGTCGGATTTATATGGCAGAATAACGGGAGAAATCTTGTCCCTTACTTAACCGCGCTCCAGAACGTCGAGCTGCCGATGCTCATCCAAGGCAAAAGGGACCGCGCATATGCCAAGCAGCTGCTCGCCGCCGTCGGGTTGGAGCACCGGATGGGCAACCGCTTAACCCAACTGAGCGGCGGCGAGCAGCAAAGGGTCGCGATCGCGATCGCGCTGTCCAACCGTCCGCAGCTTGTTCTGGCGGACGAACCGACGGGTTCGGTCGACAGCGCTACGGGCGAGCAAATTCTCGATATTTTCCGTCGTCTCAATCGGGAGATGGGAGTCACGATCGTGATCGTTACTCACGATCTCTCCGTGGCGGACAAAGTCGATAGAGTCGTCGCCATTCGCGACGGGCTGACCAGCACGGAGTGGGTCAAGCGGAAGCTGGAAGACGCTGCCCTATCCGGAATCGGGGGGAATCCGACGGAGACCCTACCGGAATCGGATGCGAGGTTCGGGGAGCGGCACGAAGAATTCGTCGTCGTCGATCGCGTAGGCCGATTGCAAATTCCGAAAGCTTTCCTCGACGAAATGAATATCGCCGGCAAGGCGGTTCTCGAATTCGACGGGAAGAGAGTGTGGATCGGCTCGCCCGATCTGCCTTCCGAAGCCATCGGTGAGATTGGGGGCGAGCGGTCCAATGGAACGGGCGGCGACGAAGCTGGATGAGCTCTATACCGCTCATTCCTTGCACTTGAACCGATTTATGTACAAACTGACCGGCAACAGGGAAGACGCGAACGATCTTGTCCAGGATATTTTCTTGAAGCTATGCCAACAAGTCAGCCTGCCCGAGCATCCCAAAGAGTGGCTGTCGCTGACCGGATATCGCCTTTTCGTCGACCGTTGGCGACGCAAACGGCGAGTTTCCTGGCTGCCGCTCGACGATCAATGGCTGCCGGGTTCCATGAGTCCGGAGCAGGCGGTCATCGACAGGGAATTCGAAAGGCAAGTCCGCATGCTGTTACTGAGATTCACGCCCCGGATGCGTACGGCTATATATTTGCGTATTTACAAGAAAGAGAGCTACGGCGATATTGCCAGGCGGCTCGATTGCCCGGAGAATACCGTCAAATCCATCATCCGGCGAGGAAGAACGAAGCTATCGACTTGGCTGGACGCGACCAGATAACGCAGAAAGTCCCGATGACCTTCATCGGGACTTTCTATCGTTATCTAGCGACTCAATACGTATTGAGGCCGATCGTGCAGAATGGCCTGCGACCATCGTTCGACTTCGGGTCGAATCACGTTGCTCGCCTTGAACATCGCGTCGTCTTTCCATTTCTTTTGAAGAAGAATCAATCGCGTTCTATGCAGCACGGATTTGACCGTAAATACCGTAGAACCCGTCAGTTCGGCCGTTTCTTGCATCGAATATCCGAAATACCGGGTCAGAAGCCACATTTCGACGTTGCGTCGAGGTAATCGTCCCGCCAACCATTCGATCATGCCGCGAACCTCCGAATAGTTGCTGTCCTCGCCCGAAGTCGGCTTCTGTTCCAATTGCGCTTGGAGATTTTTCCTGCGGGCGAGCGATCTGCATTGGTCGATCCATAGATGGCGGGCTACGCGGAGCAGGAGCGGCTTGACGTTATCGTAAGGTTCTTTATTCCGGAAATAAACCATCGCTTTCAGCAAGGCATCTTGAAATAAATCTTCTCCGTCCCATTCGGATTTCGTTAAGTAGCGGCAGTATCTTCGAATGTCCTCTAAATGAGGGCCTATCATCGATTCGTAGGAATAACTCATGCCCATCGCCGGAATGCCTCCTTTCATGTTTAATCGAGTCTAGAGCTTGTCCGGTATGCCCAACAGCTCGGGTACGGAAACGAACGTATATCCTTGTTCTTGCAGCTCGGGGATCATTTGCTCTAGTGCTTCTATCGTATTGGATAGATGATCTTTGCCGCCGAAGCAATGCTGCAAGATAATGCCTCCGGGGTAAAGCTCTTCATGGACAAGCTCCATGATTTTCTTGGCCGACGCGCCGGACCAATCCATCGTATCGACGGACCAATTCACGATATCCAGTCCTTTTTCATGAATGGCCTTTTCTTCGTCTTTGGTCAGAGCTCCATAGGGAGGTCGGACCATGGAAGGGGAGTAACCTATGATAGATTTCAGTTGCTCTTGCACGTCGTCTATTTGTTGCAACGCTTCTTCCTTCGTCATTTTGTCGAAATGGGGATGCGACCAGGAATGATTACCGATCGCATGGCCTTCCTCCTCGATACGACGGACCATGTCCGGGTGAGCTTCCGCTTGGGTTCCGACGATGAAGAAGGTAGCCTTAATGCCGTTCTCTTTCAAAATGTCCAAAATTTTCGGAGTCGCTATCGTATCGGGACCGTCATCGAAGGTCAAAGCCACTTTCTTGCCTTCGGAAGTTCCGTTATAAAATATTTTATTATGGCTTGGCGTTACCGTTTGATCGGAGGACGGCGACGGTTCCGGGCCGATCGAGCTTTGAGTATTCTCGGATCCGACAGTTCTCGGAGAGATGGCCGAGCCTTCCCGATTGGAAAAGTTATCTCCGAACGCGACGATCGTTCCGCTGATGATTAGAATGAAGAGCAGCAAGACGACAAATCGGGCGAGTCTGATTCGCTTCCTATGCTTCCTGCGGACGGGAATGACCTCCTTCATATCAGATAGTTTAATAGCTTCGAGGCTACTCTTTAGTTATAAACTTCTGATATCTCGGGAACGTCACCAACTTGCAAACAATTTGTAACTTGAATGCTTACCTCAATGAAGAGATATCGTCTCCCTGGAAACCCTGGATCCGATGGAACACAGGACGTCGTTAGTGATCGTGCCGGCGAGCCTGCCGATCTCGCCTGCCGAGATGCTATTGTCGCCGTCTTGACCGATCAGCGTAACCGTGTCGCCCGGCTCGACGTCCGTTAAGCTCGTGATATCCACCGTGATTTGATCCATGCTGATTTTACCGATGATTTTCGCCCTCCGACCGCGTATGAGCACGCAGCCGCCGTTTTCCGACAGGACTCTTGGAACGCCGTCGGCATAGCCGATCGACACGGAGGCAATCTTGGTGTCGCGGGATGCGACGAAGCTTCTACCGTAACCGACCGATTCCCCGGCCCGGACCATCGCTACCCTAGTCACGCTTGCTTTCAACGATAGAACCGGTCGAAGCTCCACATCCGCGAGAACCCGGTCGCGATCGTTGGACAGCAGGCCATAAAGCGCGATACCGGGGCGCGCCAGATCGGCGGTCAATCCGGAATGATTAAGTATTCCGTAGCTGCTCTGCAGATGAAGCCGTCCGGTAGGCAGTCCGGCGTCCCGGATCCGCTCGACGAGATCGTTAAACCTCTTGGTCTGAGTTCTGGTAAAGGAGACGTCGTCGGGTTCGAGACTGTCGGCGACCGCGAGATGACTGTAGGTGCCGAGTACGATCAAATGGCTATGACGGTACATGGATAGAATTCTTTCCTCGTGACTCCACGGCTCGCCTAGCCTGTTCATTCCCGTATCGATCTTGATATGCACCTTGAGCTTCTTTCCGAAAGCTTGCAGCCGCTCCGCATCCTCGGCGTTCGTTACCGTCTGCGTAAGATTGAAGCGGATGAGGTCTTCAAGACGATCGGATGGCGTATAGCCGAGGATGAGGATATCTCCTTTGACGCCTTTCTTGCGCAGAGCCGCCGCTTCCTCGATCTCCGCTACCGCGAAAAAACGAACTCCCCCCGCGTACAAACGCTTCGCGACCCGAACCGCGCCATGGCCGTAGGCATCCGCCTTGACGACAGCCATGATGCTCGTGGCGGAAGGCAGCACGCGACGAAGCTCCGATAAATTATGGTCCAGATTGTCCAGGTTGATCTCTGCCCAAGCCCGGTGCTTGTCCGTTTTCCTGCTCGTCTTTATACCGATCGATGCGATGGCCGCGTTGAGCGCGTACAATCCGAATAAGGTCGATTTAGCCATGGCGCGAGCCTGCCTTCGGATAAGCGGCCGTTACGACGTAACCGTCGCCGTTGTTGCCGGAGAGCTGCCAGCTTTCCCCGCGGGCCGACGGTACGGGCACATAAACAGAGGGAGCCGAAGCTTCGGCGAAATAGATCTCGCTAAGCGTCTCGTTGGTCTCGATATACAGATGCTTGCCGCCATAGGCATATTGCCGAACGAAATCCGTATATTCCTCGAGACAGAGCCCTTCCCGTTCCATCAGTTCCGCATGAGGCGAGCCGACATAACGGAAGTGCCATAGCTCTGCGGCGATGCCCGTGAGATGGGTTTTATTATCCGAATAACGTTGGATGAAGCCGAATTTCGCGGCAAGGCGCTTGAAGATCGCCGCGGCGCCTTGATCGGGGAAGGAAGGCCGAATGTAATCCAATTCGCCGTCGTATATACCTACGTCTACCGCAAGTCCCGTTTGGTGCTCGCTGGCGCCGGGAAGCGCTACGTAGCTTTCCGTGAAGGCTTCTCCGTTGTCGCGCAGGGAATTCTCGTAAAGTCTCTTCTGGGATGCCAGCGATCGATACCCGCTGACGACCGCGATTTTCGTCGAGGCTCGGCACGCGCGAATTAATGAAGAGAGCTGGGCGAGGCAGGTCGCCTCCAGCGAAATAATCGGCTCCTCTTGGTTCGAAGCTTGGAGAATTCCCGATGGCAGGGCGACGATATTCCGCGCGAGCGTTCTCACGGGATGGTCGCGATTAACCAAAACGAGAGGGCCATCGTATAATTGATCTTTTTCAAGAGAAACGGATACGTAATCTTTGCCGGCGGGCGGCGCTTCTTCTCGTATCGACCATTGCGTCATGCCCGCACCTCCCTATCGGCGGATGCGATTAACCGATCCAACAGCTCGGGGAATTCGATTCCCGCCGCCCGCATCATGTTAGGATACCGGCTCTTGGCCGTGAAGCCGGGAATCGTGTTCACTTCGTTGAAGAGCAGCTTTCCGTCCGCCGACAAGAACAGATCGACTCTGGCGAATCCGGCGCAGCCTAGAGCCCGATAGATCTCTAGTGCCATTTCTTTGACCTCCTCGGCTTTCCTTGCGCTGATCCGGGCGGGCAGATGGATAGTCGCGGTGTTCAGGGAATATTTCTCGACGTTGTCGAAGAACTCCCCGGTAAGCTCGATTTCGTCTATCGCTCCGATTTCCGGGATAGCGTCGCCGAGCACGGCGCAACCTAACTCGACGCCTACGACATGCTGCTCGATCACGATTTTGGAATCATGTAGCAGGGCATTCCGGATTCCGTCCACCAGCTCCTGCCTGTCGTATGCTTTAGAGATGCCAATGGAGGAGCCTGATCTTGCCGGCTTGACGTAAAGCGGATAGCCGAGCTCTTCCGCGGCGAGCATGTCCTCGAGAGAGCTTTCGGCGTTTAGCGTGACGGAAGCGGGAATGGCAATGCCTGCAGCCGAGACTAACGTTTTGGCGACCGCCTTGTCCATGCACGCGGCGGATGATAGCGTATCGCAACCTACGAACGGTATGCCCGCAAGCTCGAGAAGTCCCTGCATCGTGCCGTCTTCCCCGTTCTTGCCGTGCAGTACGGGGAAAACCACGTCCAGCGGGGTGAATCGGAACTCCGTGCCGATCAGTTCGACAAGGCCTTTCATCGCCCGATTAGGCGAAAGAACGACGGGGACGCAGCTTGGATTCAAGCTCCACCGGTCGCGTTGAATGTCATCGGCTTCGCCGAAAAATCTATACCATCTGCCGTCTCTGGTGATTCCGATCATGACGATGTCGTATTTATCTCTATTCAAATGGTTAACAACTGCGGCCGCGGAAGAAAGGGATACCTCGTGCTCCGTCGAACAGCCGCCGAACAACACGCCTACCGTAAGCTTTTTCACAGAATACCATCTCCTTGAACTTCTTGATGTTTTCTATGATAGCGGGACGAGTTTAGGAAACCATAAAGAGAATCTTAAATAAATCATAAACTTGGAAGGCGTTCGTAGGTGGAGGCACGAATTAGTCATGATGAGAAAATATATTCCTTACCAAGCTCCCGCGTTGAGCGAAGAGGGGCAAAACGTTGATTATAAGTATCGGGAATTCGCTCCGGACAGGAGACTAGAGGATTATGTCGCTTGTTATTGGACCGTCGAATTTCGCGCTTCCCGAGGGGATAAGCTGCATCGGATTTTGCCTGATGGCTGCGTGGATATTATTTTTGACCTGGGCGCAGGTTTCGTCTTCGATAGAGCCTTCGCGGTTGGATTGATGACGGAATTCGCAACGCTTAACTTTACGACAGACCAATCCTTATTCGGCATTCGCTTGTATGCGGATACCGCGCGGTATTTCATAGGAATTCCCGTTTCCGAATTGACCGGCTATTCCGTTTCGCTCGATCGGATATGGGGTCGGGAAGGCGTAGAACTGGCGGAAGAAATGAGCTCGGTCCATGGCGGGATATCGCGAGTCATCGACAAAGTCGAACGCAGGTTATTGGAACGCTTGTCGCGGATCGATATCGGATCGGACGGAATACTGCTGACGGGAATGCGCTATTTGTACGAGGGTCGCGGAATGCTGCCCGCGCGATCTCTTGCCGAGAAGCTCGGATACAGCGAAAGGAACGTACGAAGAATTTTTTTGCGGGAGTTGGGGTTAAGTCCTAAGGAATTGTCGGGGATCATACGATTTCAAAATACGTTGAGGGAGCTTAAGGAAGGCAACAACCGAAGGGGATATGCTGCCGACGCTCTCCGATACGGGTACTCGGACCAACCTCATCTCATTCATGCTTTCAAGCGCTATTACGGTTTGACTCCGCTGCAAGTGTTCAAGAATGCTTCGATGGAATAGGCTAACTTGTCCGTTTTATACAATCCTTATAGACGGAAAAAGGCGATTCTATGGAGAGAGGAACGCGATCCGCGTTCCGGGATGGAGGAGGACGAGAGATATGATGAAGCCGAGGATTACGGTTCTTACGCTGGGAGTGGACGATCTGGAACGCTCCTTGAAATTTTACCGGGACGGATTGGGTTTGCCGACGGAAGGAATCATCGGAACGGAATTCGAGCATGGAGCCGTCGCTTTCTTTGATTTGCAAGCCGGGGTGAAGCTTGCGATCTGGAAGCGGGTAGATCTCGCTTATGAGACTAAGGTGTCGCTGACGGCTCCGAGCTCGACGGAGATCACGATCGGCCACAACGTAGAAAGCAAGGAAGAAGTCGACAGGGTTATGGAGATTGCCAAGAATGCCGGGGCAACGATCACGGATCCGGCGCATGACGCCTTCTGGGGCGGTTATTCCGGCCACTTCATGGATCCGGACGGACATCTGTGGGAAGTCGTGTGGAATCCGGCTTGGGAATTCGGGGAATAGCAGAAAAATAGAGATAGCTATTTAGGTCTGTAAAAGGAAGCTCACTTTGGTAGAATATCCAATAGCGATGTAAATCAATGTAATTTTAATGCATGATCAAGATATAAGCTGGATAAGGATGTTTATTATCGCTATTGATCTAAATTTAACGTATTTCTTCCGAATATTCGAGCAATAGCGATGTTCTTCAACCTACTTTGCCTCCAATATGGCTCATTAGCTTGAATAACGATGATTACCATCCTACTTACCTAGAATCACAACCTTTGCTACGACACTTAATAGCAGATTTTAAATGTTGGGCATATCGCACATCGTCGCGCGTTTTTCCTTTATAAGGCTTTGAGTCAAATGGCACTGCCAGACACGATTTTTATCTGGAAGTGTACGGAACAGTGGGCACCTACGTAATAACATAAATAGAGGTAAACCGCATCGCCGCGGTTTACCTCTATTTTCTTACCAGAAGGTATCTTCGTATATGGAGCCGTCCTTGCCGTAAAGCCTGACAGTACCCGTCACTTGACTGTCCGGAATTTTGACCAGGAAGCCCGAATTCCCTTCGAAATAAATTTTCTCCGTCTTGGACTCTCCCTTTCCGTAGAAAAAGGTAACTACGCCATATTCAACCTCTTGTTTCAAGGTTTCGTCATAAACCGCGACGCTGACGAATCCGTTCGTACGGTGCACAGAAAAGCCTTCTTCGTTCGCTCCGGTTTTAATGGAGATATCCCAACCGAGTTGACCGTTCTTCCGTCTTTCGACCGTAAAAACCGATGATTCGGATTCATCGATTTCCAGGGCGACGGCCGCATACCTGGATACGATCTCATAATCGGAGATCGCTAGGTCATTGTCTTCGAAATATGCGGACAATTCAGGCTCGGTAATGGCTTCCCCGGATACATCGTCTTCCTCTATCGGTTGTTCCCCCAGTAAATCTTCCCATTCCTCTACGGTATCCAATTGTTCGCGATATTCGGCGTCCGTGGTTAATGAGGCAACGCTCGTTTTATTATTCCATTTCACTTGAATGCCTAGCTTCTCCGCGATTGCTCTGAGCGGGACCATAAGCTCCTTTTCGTGAACGAAGGGAGTCGCGCCGTTCCAGCTCGCGATCGTAGTCTTATGGTTATCGGTTTCATTATCGGAGTAGGAAAAGGAGGTTCGCGTCGTGTCGAAGGTCAACTGGACCTTATGATTGATTAAGCTGCCCGTGTATTCTTCTTCGTTCGGGTGCACCCAGACGTTGGCTTGTATGGACGGGTGTTCGAAGACGCCGATCGGGACATACACCCGATTATTGCGTACAATGGCCTGATGATTCTTCATGAACGGAACGGGTTGATCGTCGATCAATAAGTTAGGAATGCCGGTAGAATGCTCGGGTGCTGCCGAAACGACATTATCCGAGCGTGAGAATACGGCTACCATTAAGCCGGCCGCCAAGACAAATGTCCATTTTCTATTCATACGCGCTTCCCCGTTTCTATGTCGTATACTTCTAACCCTATTACAACGTATCGACGGTGAAAGGGCAATGGTTTTGTCGTAGAAAGCGGGCAGGAATAGAAGGGGAGAGTTCAGAAAGTAAAATTAATGGCGTACGAGATCAAAATACCGTCAAATCGAGGAGGTATTTTTTTCTATAATGAAAACAGCTATCGATTACCTAGTAGATTGAGGTGTCCGTGATGGAACAACCGGCCGCAACGCCGCTAATCGCCGAGCCGAAGCGAGGCAAACGACTTACGATCCGGAATAACGAGACGATGGCCGGCTGGCTGTTCGTGAGCCCGATGCTGATCGGAGTGACGATACTCGTGCTGCTTCCGATCCTGGCCACGCTCGCGCTTAGCTTCGCGGATTGGAACTTCGTGCAAGGCTGGAACGGGATACATTGGATCGGCTTCGATAATTTCTCCAAGCTGTTGGACGATCCCGCGTTCACCCGTTCGGTCAGGAACAACTTGGTGTTCCTGTTGGCCGTCCCCGCCTATATGATCGTATCGATGGTGCTGGCGATTCTGATCGACCGGTACGTGTATTGGAAGGGATTTTTCAAAGTCGCATACTTCATGCCGTATATCTCCAGCATCGTGGCGGTCGCGATCGTGTGGCAGGTGCTGTTCCAACCTTCGTACGGACCGATCAACGAAATGCTGAAGGCGATCGGAATAGACAATCCTCCCATGTGGATCGCCGATCCGAAATTCGCCCTTACCTCCATTATCATGATCACGGTATGGGTATCGATCGGCTTTAACCTGATTATTTATATCGCCGGCCTCCAATCCATCCCCCGCGATTTGTACGAGGCCGCGGATATCGACGGGGCTAACGCGTGGGTCAAGTTCGCCCGAATAACGTTTCCCTTGCTATCGCCGACTTCTTTTTTCCTGCTCGTCACGGGCATTATCTCTTCGTTCAAAGTATTCGACATCATCGCGGTCATGACCCAGGGCGGGCCTATCGGTTCGACAAGCCTGATGGTCTGGTATCTATACGATCAAGCGTTCAACAACCTGAAGATCGGTTACTCGTCGTCGGTGGCGGTCGTTCTGTTCCTGTTCGTTCTGCTCATCACGGCAGGCCAATGGATCGCGCAGAAAAAATGGGTTAATTATTAATGGGACGGATGGAGAGATGAACATGCCCGAACAATTGTCTAGACTGGACTGGCGCAAGCTCGTCGTTACGGCCGTCCTATTCGCCCTAAGTATTCTGTTCCTGCTTCCGTTCTTCTGGATGCTCGTGACCTCCTTCAAAATAGAGAACGACGTGTTCGTCTATCCGATTCAATGGATTCCCAAGCAATGGAACGCGATCGCCAACTACAAAGAGGTCTGGTTCGGCGATTATCCGTTCTACGTCTATTACTTGAATTCGATCAAAGTCGGCGTCATTACGACCTTGATCTCCTGCGCGACGGCCAGCTTGGCCGCTTACGGCTTCTCCAAAGTACGCTTCAAAGCAAGCGGCTACCTGTTCGTCATCGTTCTCGCTACTTACATGGTGCCGAATCAGGCGATACTCGTTCCCCAATTCATCCTCTATCGAAACATCGGTTTGTTCGACAGCCTTTTCGGGCTTATCATTATCGGGAGCTTCAGCGTACTGGGGACGTTCATGCTGCGGCAATTCTTCATGGGAATCCATCAGGAATACATCGAGTCGGCGAAAATCGACGGGGCGGGACATTTCCGCGCGTTCTGGTCCATCGCGATGCCGCTTGTGAAGCCGGCCGTGGCCACCTATGCGATTCTGAGGTTCATCTGGACATGGAACGATTATCAGAATCCCCTTATTTTCCTGCGCACGGATAAGCTGTATACGATTCCGCTTGCGATGCAGAAGTTCACGTCCATGAGCGGCGAATTCTACTCGTTGATCATGGCCGCCGCGGTGTCCGCTATCGTGCCGTTGCTCGTCGTGTTCATCATAGGGCAGAGAAGCGTTATAGACGGAATCGCGTTAGGCGGCGTAAAAGGGTGAATCGTGTTCCATATTAGTGTAAATAAGTAAAAATATTTCATAAAAAGTAAATATAATTTCATGGAGAGTCCCAGCGTCGCCTATATAATTTGGATTGTCTTTATTAGAATGCGTATCCCATAGGAGGGTGTCACGATGAACGGAAAAAAGTGGTTGAACGGTATGGCGGCAGGAGTCATGTTGGTCGGATTACTTGCCGGCTGCGGAGGAAACAACAAAAACGAGAATGCTTCCCCGAGCCCGAGTTCCGGCACCGGCGCTAGCCCGAGCGCTCCGGCGGAGTCTTCTTCCGAGTCGGGTAAGGACGTCCATCTAAGAGTATATACGTTCGGTCCGGAGCTGACTTATAACTGGTCGACGACGCTGAAGGCTTACGAAGAAGCCAACCCGGGCGTTACGGTCGAAGCGGTCGTGCTAAGCGATAAGGGCGATACGCAGGAAGCGATGAAGAAGCTGGATCTCGCTTTCGCCTCCAAGGAAAACATAGACGTTCTCATGTTCAGCGACCCCGCGAATTACGCGCAACGCGTATCGCTAGGCATGACCGAGCCGTTGGACGATTTCATCGCCAAGGACGGGGGCTACAAGGTAGCCGAGGAATATAAAGTCGATACTACGTTAAACGGAAAAGTGCATGCGCTTCCAGGAAAGTTCAATCCATGGTACGTTCTGCTCAATAAAGACCATTTGGACGAAGCCGGCCTTCCCGTCCCTACCGATTGGACATGGGACGAGTACGCGGATTACGCGAAGAAGCTAACGAAAGGCGAAGGAACGTCGAAGCGTTACGGAACCTACTTCCACGGACCGCAGGGCGGAGGCTGGATGGAATTCCTGAAGCTTATGATGCTGAACCAACCGATCAACTCCGATTTCCTGAAAGCGGACGGCTCCTCCAACCTGAGCGATCCGAACTTCAAGAAGACGCTCGAGTTAAGGGTGAAGATGGAGAAGGAAGACAAATCGTCCGTGCCTTACTCCGACATCATTTCTCAGAAGCTAGCTTACCGCAATCAGTTCTTCAACCAATCGGCTAGCATGTTGACGATCGGAAGCTGGATGAATACCGAGATCGGAGGAACCGACAAGCTACCGCTTTCGTTCCATGTTGCCGTAGCTCCGTTCCCGAAGAACAACAAGGGCGACACGATCGGTTACGCTCCCGTGACGACGGACTACACGGCGGTTTCCTCCATCTCGAAGAACAAGGAAGCAGCTTATAAATTCGTTCGTTGGTACACGACGGAAGGCCAATTGATCCAGGCGAAGAACGTACCTTCTTGGAGCAAGGTCACCGACGGCCAACTTAATCCGATCATCGATTCGATTCTGGCGGGAACGATGAATCCGGAGCTCGTGGACAAAGATTCCCTGATCAAGACGCTGCTGATGTCCAAGGCGTCGGAGATGTTGCCAGGCGCTTCTTACCAAGGAGAAGTATATAAAGCGGTCAACGAGGAATACGAGAAGCTGATTCTAGGACAGCAGGATATCGATGCGATGGTCAAGAACAGCCAAGACAGAACGCAGCAAATCATCGAGGCGAACAAAAAATAAGTGCTATACTGGCAATGCGGGGACAGCTTAGCGCTGTCTCCCTTTGTTAACGATTCAGAAAGTATAAAATTCTATACTCGTCCTGAATCGTCTACGATAAAAACGACATTCTCTGTCCTCAAAGGACGACGAAGTCGTTTTTACTTGTTTGCCGGGGAGGAACGAAGAGATGCTGCGGATTAAAAATTGGTTGGGATTGCAGTCCATACGGCATAAGCTGATGATTGCCGCAATCGCCTGCATTCTTATTCCGGCTGCATTGACGCAGCTCATTTACACATCGTTAACGCAAGATGCCGTGCAACGGCAAGCCATCTCCAACGCCCAAGATTCCATGTTGCTGGTAGATGCATCCGTCACGAACCTGTTGAAGAGCATGCTTAATATCGCTAACTATATCCAGGTAAACTCGGACATGAACACTTATTTCAAGCTTGTCGCTTCCGGCAATACCGAGAAGGACGATGCGTACCGCAAGTTTACCGACAAGAATCGCATCATCCAGCAATTGGATAGCTTGACCGTCAGCGAGAAGAGCTACGTCACGATATTGCTGACGGACGGGACGGCTTTCACGAACTATTCCACGAGCGATTACAACCCGCTGTCCTTGTTGGATGAGCCATGGTTTAAGGAGCTCGGGTCATACAACGGGCTAAGCTCCTATTGGGTCGGGACGAGTCCGACCGTGTTCCCGTATATGTCGCAGGATAACCCCTATCAGTTATCCTTGGCCCGAACTCTTCGGCGCGACGACCAAAGAATCTACGGTTATGTCGTCGTTACGGTCATGGAGAACCGGGTGAACCAATTGTTTAAGTCTCTCCCGTCTAATCAGGAAGTCATGCTGTTGGACGCCGATAATCGCATTTTATCCAGCGGGGATGCGAAGAAAATCGGTACGGTTTTCACGGATTCGGGAACGAAGACGGGGCGATTAAATACATCGATAGAGAAGGCGGGCAATACGAAATATCTCGTTACCGAGAAGCCGTTTTCTTTCAACGAGTGGAGGCTCGTCTCCAAGCAGCGGTATAGCGAAGCGATCGTGGATATCAGTTCGATTTTCAACCGGGTATTCGTCGTGCAATTCTCGTCTCTAGTCATCTTCCTGTTACTCCTGCTGGCGTTGCTTCGCGCGTTCACGAAACCGTTCGTGCTGCTCGGCAGAACGACTAGCGCGGTGCAAAGAGGAAATTTGAGCGTCAGGTCGGGCATACGCGGAAGGGACGAGATCGGCCGGCTCGGATTTCTATTCGATCAGATGCTGGACCGGATTCAGGAAATGATCGCCGAAGTGTCCGACACGCAGGCGCGCAAGCGCAAGGCGGAGCTGAAGATGCTGCAAGCACAGATCCATCCGCACTTTCTGTTTAACGTTCTGAATTCGATCCGCATGAAGGTGATGCGGCGAGGCGATCCGGAAAGCGCGAAAATGATCGGTTCCTTGTCGACGCTGCTCCGGATGACGATTAATCGGGAAGAGGACGAAATTTATTTGCACGAGGAATTGGAGCTTCTTACGCATTACGTGGAATTGATGAACTTGAGGCAGAAGGAAGAAGTACGCGTATCGATGGAAATCGCCTCGGAAGCGATGCTTGTCCGCGTGCCTCGCTTCTTCCTGCAACCGATCGTCGAGAACGCGCTTATTCACGGCTTCAGCCAGAAAGCGGGGCTTATTCGAATTCAGGCGGATATGAAGGAGCGGTTGCTGACGCTGACGGTCGAGGATAACGGGATCGGCATGGATCGGCAGGCTCTAGAGGCTCTGAATCGGAAGCTGATCGCGCCGGGAAACTATTCGGGAACGCTAGCCGAAGCGGGAGCCGGTTCGGCGACGAGCGCGAACGCCGGCGCTGCGGCTGCATTCTCGGGATTGGGCTTGGTCAACGTCGCCGAGAGGATGAGGCTGCTCCGAGGGGAGCGGTTCACGATGAAAGTGGAAAGCGCGCCGGGCGAAGGAACGTTAATCCGGTTGATCATAGCTTACGAGAGGGCGGATGGCGATGTATAACGTCATGCTGGTGGACGACGATTATCCCGTGCTTGAGCTGCTATCGGAGACGATAGACTGGGAAGGAAAAGGGCTTCGGCTGATCGGCACGTTCGAGAACGGGGCGATGGCTTGGGAGCAAGCGCAAATCGTCATGCCCGATATCCTCATTACCGACATCGGGATGCCGCGAATGAACGGACTCGAGCTCTGCGCGCGAATCAAAGAACGGAAGCCGGACACTCGCATTATCATCCTGTCCTGTCATAATGAATTCGTATATGCGCAACAAGCGATGCATCTTAACGTACAGGAGTATTTGCTGAAGGAGTCGTTGCAGCCGGAGGATCTTGCACGCATGCTGGACCGGTTCAAGCTCGGGCTGGACGAAGAGCGTCATATTAGCGGCGAGCGGCTCCGGCTTCATGCGCTGGTGAACGATTCCCAGGAATTGCTGAAGGAGCAGGCGTTCAAAAATTTCATTCACCAGCCGCTGCTATCCGCGGATAGATGGATGAAGGAGGCTAACGGCTTCGGTTTGTTCCTCGGAGAAGAGGCATGCTTGCCCGTCATCGGGTACGTGGACGATTACCAGCAGGTCAAGCATAGGTTCGCGTCGGAGCAGACTCTTAGATTCGCCGTCGCGAACGTTATGGAAGAGATGCTCTGCGAGGTCGGCGCGAGGATGCTACACGTCGCATACGGCGAGCGTAAGCAATTGCTGTTATTCACTTATAAGAAAAGTCTGAAGACGAATATTTTCGATCTGGCTTCCGGTCATATCCGAACTTTCCAATCGGCTCTGCGCAAGGTTCTGAAGATTCGGATGACCTACTTAGTAGGGACGGAATGCGATACGCCGGAATCCTTGAAGAGATGCCTGCAGACTATGCTGACCGAAGAGAATCAAAGGTTCTACCTGAAAGCGGGTTCGGTTGCCAAGCTCCAAGCGGAGCCCGTCGCGGACGAGGATCTGTTCCTCCATTACGATGCGGCGAGCTCGGAGCTGAGGGAAACGATGGTCGGCAAGCGCCACGAAGACGCCCGCATGCTGGCCGATTCCTGGATCGAGCGTATGGCGAGGGATCGGTATCCGCCCGCCGCCGTTAAGGATTGGGTGCTTAAGCTGCTGCTGGATATCAAGCTTAAGCTGCGAACGCTGCAATATGTCCGCTCGGGGTATTCGGCGGATACTTTGCATAGGGAAATCTCGGAGATCGACTCGATCGGCGAGCTGCGGGAATGGCTGAACGGACAGCTTCTGTCCGCCGCCGATGACGACGGAGCGGCGTTCGTCAGCAAACGTCCAGAGCTTAAGGAAGCCTATAAATACGTGAATTTGCATTTGAATCGCAGGATCAGCCTGGATGAAGTGGCGGACGTGCTGCATCTGAACGCCAGCTACTTCAGCCGGATGTTCAAGAAGGAGACGGGAGAGACGTTTATCGAATACGTAACCCGGATGAAGATGGAGCGCGCCAAGGAGATGCTGGATCGGACTTCCCATACGGTCGGCGAAATTTGCGAGCTGCTGGGCTACGATAACCAAAGCTATTTCATCAAGACTTTCAAGACTCATTCGGGCGTAACGCCTATGGAATATCGAGGATAAGGACGGTGTTCGCGATGCGGGATCGGCATGAGGTCAAGACGGCTGCGAAACGGATCGTTCCGCTATCGGCCGAAGACTATTATGCTAGGGGAGAGCTCCCCGCGGAATTCTGGCGGCGCGTTGGGAACGCGCCGGAATATAAGCGTTATATCGATGAAATTCGGAGCGAAGCTGCGAGGCTGATCGTCGAGCCGCCACCGGAGCTGACGGCCGAATTGTTCTCGATCTATGAAAGAACGGGCTCCCGGCTTGAGTACGAAAGAGCTTATTTCGCGCGGCGGCGAAGGTTAAACGCGTTTGCGATCGTTTCTTTGCTGGAACCCGACGAGGAAAATTACCGCGTGAAGCTGCACGAGATGCTCCGGCTCATTCTGGACGAGCCGACTTGGTGCTTGCCCGCGCACGTGAAGGGAAGAGAGATCGACAAGACGATCGATCTGTTCTCCGCGGAGACGGGATTCGCGCTAAGCGAGATCGCTTGTCTGCTCGGAAGCGGGCTTCCTTCCTCCTTCGCGGAGGAAATCGATCGAGCCGTTACTAAACGTCTGATCGTACCGTTCCTGCAACGCGGGCCGCATCACTGGGAGACGGCTAGGCACAATTGGTCCGCCGTATGCGCCGGCTCCATCGGATCCGCGGCCTTGCTTCGGATAAGGGATAATGAAGTCTTGTCCGAAGTGTTGGAAAAGTCGCTCGCGAGCCTTGAGTATTATTTGGAAGGGTTCGGGGAGGACGGCGCTTGTCCGGAGGGACTGGGCTATTGGAACTACGGCTTCGGCTATTACGTCTATTTCGCGGAGCTGTTGAGGAAGTCGACGGCCGGTAAAATAGATTTATTGAAGCATCCGAAGGCGAAGAACATCGCGTTGTTCCAGCAATGCGCCTATTTGCACGGCGACCATGGTGTGTGCTTCTCGGATTCGTTGCCGCGAATCCCTTTCCATATCGGCCTGACGCATGGCTTGGCCGGGGAATTTCCGGAAATGGAGGTGCCGGCATCGAAATATGCCGCGGGAATGTCCGACGATCATTGCAGCCGGTGGGCACCGGCGATTCGAGACCTTATCTGGTATGACCCTTCCCTCTCGGGCACCGAATGGAGCTCGGCATCCCGTTATTTGCCCGATGCCCAGTGGCTGACTTCCAGGCATGTCGCGGCATCGGGCGGCCGATTCGGCTTCGCCGTCAAAGGGGGACGCAACGACGAGTCGCACAATCATAACGATATCGGCCATTTTATGTTGATCGCCGACGGAATAACCGTCTTAGCGGACCTCGGAAGCGGCGAATATACGGCGGATTATTTCGGCGCAGGGCGGTATGGCTACGATTGCAACGGATCCCAAGGGCATTCGGTGCCGATAGTTGGCGGTTTCAATCAAGCCGAGGGAGCGGGCAGCTTCGCGACCGTGCTGGAAGCGACGGCAGGCGATCTCGAAGACTTGCTGCGGATCGAGATGTCGCGCGCCTATCCCTTGTCCGGATTAGCCTCGTTGACTCGCGAGCTTAGATGGAGCAAGACGGAATCGCCGACGCTCGCGCTCAAGGACGATTTCGCCTTCGCGGACGGTCCGCAAGACATTACGGAGAGATTGGCGACATTCCATCTTCCGGTTCCCGAAGGGAACGGAATCGTTCGCATTCGCTGCGGCGAGGGCGGAGCCGTCGAAGGCAAGCTAGACGCCTTGATACGCTATAACTTCGAGCGCCTTGATGTTGCTGTCGCGGAAAGGTCTTACCGGGATCATTTCGGCGAGCCGAAGACTTGGTACGCGATCGATTTTGCCTTGAAGAATCCGGAACGCCATAACCGGATCGAGCTTCTGATCGAATGGGAGAAATGATAGGAGCTGTGCGCGGAAAGCAGGGAGGGACGGTGATTTAAGCCTAAGCTCAGACCTGGTGCCCCGAATATTTTTTCTTGCGATAGGCACCCGGAGCCATTCCGTATTGCGCCCGAAATACGCGATGAAAATAAGCATAGCTGCCGAGACCCGTCTCGGCGGCTATTTGCTCTAGAGATAGAGGACTATGGTGGAGCAAGTCCACGGCATGGGCCATGCGGATTTGCTGCAGGTATCCGATAATCGTCGTACCGTAATAATCCTTGAATAGATGAACAGTTCTGGAGACGCTTAACCCCGCATCGCGCGCGACGTCCTCGAGTCTTATCTCTTGGGAGGCATGCGCTTCTACGAAATTCCGCATACGAATGGCATGGTAAGCGGAGGCGGATTGGATGGTCGGGGCTTCCTCGATCGCGCGATCGAGCATCGTCAGCAAGGAAAGGATGAGCAAGGTTACGAGTTCGGACTGCCCGCCGTCCAACCTTCTTTTCTCCATGATGATTTGATGCCATAACGTCTTGATTCGGCCGTCTTCCGCGATCTTCGTCTTCGTCGGTCTTTTTTTTCGGAGCCACCATTCATCCATTCCTTCTCCGGTGGTCATAATAAAGTAATCTCCGTTCGGCTTGACGGGTTCGCCCGCTTCTCCGACTCGAAGTTCGTATAGATCGCCCGGTTTGAACAGAAGCAGGTCTCCCGGAGTGATGTCGATCAGAGTCCCGTCTACGAGCGCTCTGCTGATTCCTTCGGATTGCAGTCGGATAATATAGGTATCGAGTCCGTTCGGGAAGTCGTGGTGGAAAGGTTCCGGATGCGTCGAATATCCGCTAAGCGCTAAGTTGATCGGCTTCATGTTCAGCATCCCTCCCAGAAGTGGTAAATATAAAAAAGCCAGATCGTTGATGTTATTAATCATATTGTTTCTACTATTGTCTGTCCATTTTCTTTTATAATTCAGGTATGGCAATCAAGTTTACTCACCCTCAATCTAATCCGGAAGGGGATTAACGAATAATCATGGCAGATCGCAAAATCAGAGTCATCCAAACCTCGCAAGGCTCCTCCGACCGCTTGACGGAGAAGGCGCCTCTTTACTTCCGCAAAGACGAGAAAGGCGTGGAAAATCAGCTCATCAACGTGTACGACGACGTAGAATATCAGGAAATTCTCGGCTTCGGCGGAGCGATCACGGAAGCATCGGCCGTTACGGCCGCTAAGCTCGGAGAAGCTAACCGCAACAAGATCCTCGATGCTTATTTCGATACGGAGGAAGGAATCGGGTATACGGTAGTCCGCACGCACATTAACAGCTGCGACTTCTCGCTCGGAAACTATGCCTACGTCGAGGAAGAAGATCCGACGTTGTCTAACTTCGATATCGGCAGAGACAAGGAGCATCTGATTCCTTATATCCAACAAGCGAAGAAACGCGCCGGAGATAACTTCGTGCTGTACGCTTCCCCGTGGAGCCCTCCGAAATGGATGAAGACGAACGGCCAAATGAACAACGGCGGTTCCCTGAAGCCCGAATACCGGGAAACTTGGGCGCGTTATTACGCCAAGTTCATCGAAGCGTACACGGCGGAAGGATTGCCGATCTGGGGACTGACGGTGCAGAACGAAGCCAAAGCCGCGCAAAAGTGGGATTCCTGCATTTACACGGCCGAGGAAGAGCGCGACTTCGTTCGCGATTACTTGGGGCCTGTTCTCGAGAAATCCGGAATGTCCGACGTTCGCCTCATGATATGGGATCATAACAAGGAACGGGTCTACGATCGTGCGAAAACCGCGTTCGAGGACGCACTGGCGTCGAAATATATATGGGGTATCGGATTCCACTGGTATTCCGGCGATCACTTCGAAGCGTTGTCGGTCGTTCACGACCGGTTCCCCGACAAGAAGCTGATCTTCACGGAAGGCTGCCACGAAGGCGGCGTACAGCTTGGATCGTGGAAAAGCGGAGAGAGATACGCGCACGACATCATGGGCAACCTGAACAACTGGATGTCCGGCTGGACCGACTGGAACATCGTGCTCGACGAGCAAGGCGGTCCTAACCACGTGGAAAACTTCTGCGACGCGCCGATTATCGCCGATACGACGACGGATTCGCTGACCTTCCAGAGCTCGTATTATTATATCGGGCATTTCAGCAAATACATCCGTCCGGGCGCAGTCCGCGTAGGCTCTTCCAAATATACGGAGCATCTCCAAACGACCGCGTTTAAGAATACTGACGGAACGATTGCGGTAGTCGTACTCAACCGCAGCGACGAAGCTATTCCCTATATCGTGCGCAATCGCGAAGAGATCGCGGAAACGGTCGTAGAGGCTCATTCCATTCAAACTTTATTGTTCCCGGCTTTGTAATGCGATAAGTGTTTAGCTTGGTTAAGGAAGGGTTAATATACAAGTAAGATAACCCTTCCTAATCAGGTTATCCGGCAACAAACATCCTAGCCGAAAGGGGATAGTCCATTGGAGCACGCTAGCGAAGCATGCTAGAATCGGATTGCGTCCCATATCGAGCAAGCAATCCAGGGCATGCGGGAACTCACCCGACAAGCAAGGAAAGCTATGCAAAGGTAACAGGTAAAGAGTAGCACGAAGGAAACGGCATGTAAGAGATAAACCATTACGAATTCGAAGACGCTTTGCGCGCTTGTCGATCGAGAGGATAGGGAATACCATAAATGAATAGTCGTAGCCAGGGATAGCCTCCGTTTATCAAGCATATAAACGGGGGCTATTTGCTATTCCGCCCGAGTATGGCGATAGGAGCTCGGGGTCATCCCGGTTAATCAACCGAAAATAGATAGATGAATAGAAGACTGAAGACTTGTCGATAAAATGTTAATCATAGTTAACCAAAACATATTACATATGAAAAGGGGCACTGAGACGATGGATTATCCGCGATTGACCGAACAATTCCGCTTGGACCGATTGACCCCGCCGGCGGGTCCGGTAGACATGGTGCTCGATACGGACACGTATAACGAAATCGACGATCAATTCGCTTTGGCGTATGCCATTCTTTCTCCGGAGAAAATCAGATTGAAAGCCGTATACGCGGCTCCGTTCCATAATGATTTGTCCGCCGGCCGTCCCGGCACTTCATTCGATGCGCCTGAAGCGTGGACAGGGATGCCATATTCGGGGATCTGTTCCGGAAGCTGAACGCGAGGGTGGGGAGCGAAAAGAGTTAATGGGGAACGGATGAATGAAAGCGGTTCCGATATTGTATAGTCATGTCGCGTTTTTGGAGTTACAGCCGCTACGCGATTTGATACCCTGTTCTTGTCTTAACCGATATGATTATCGCGGGAGGGTATTCAATGAGCAGATTGCGCATCGGAATGATCGGCACGGGAGGAATCGCGTCGTTGCACGGCTGTCAGCTGCTAGAGCTGCCGGAAGCGGAGATCGTCGCCATCGCGGACACGAGCGGGAAGAGCAGGGAAACGTTCATAGACAAGTTCAGTCTTCATGGAGTGCCGGAATTCGAGGATTACGCGGAAATGCTTGATCAAGTCGTCGATTTGGATGCGGTCGTTATCTGTTCTCCCCATACGCTTCACTTCAAGCAAGCGACCGATGTTCTGAATCGGGGCCTTCATGTTCTGATCGAGAAACCGATGACCTGCTCCTCCTCCGAAGCCGAGGCATTAATCGAAACGGCGAAACGTTCGGGGAAAATATTGCAGGTGTCTTACCAGCGTCATTTTCAGCCCGAGTTCCTATATATCAAGGAAGCAATCGCCCGGGGGGATATCGGCAAGCTGACTTCGATCACCGCCTCCCTCTACCAGGAATGGAGACAGGGAACCCCGGGCTCTTGGCGACAAGATCCCTCTCTGTCGGGCGGAGGATTCCTCATGGACTCAGGTAGCCATATCATCGACGTCCTTTTGTGGACGACCGGACTTACTCCGGTCGAGGTTAAGCCGCAGTTGCATCAGCATGGCTCGCCCGTGGAGATCGACACGTTCACTTCGATCCGTTTTGCCGAAGGGGCGGTTGCCGGCTTGAATCTGGTCGGTTACGCGCCTTGTTGGCACGAAACCTACGTGTTCTGCGGTGAAGAAGGCGGAATTTTCTACGATAAGGGGAAAATCACGCTTCGCCGCTACAAGGAAGAGCCGGTCGTGCCGGAGCTTCCGCCGCAAACAACCAATCAGGATAAGAGCTTCGTCGATGCGATATTAGGGCGTCAAGAAGTGGCCGTAAGCGGACAGTTCGCCTACAAGGTCGTTAAATTCTCGGAAATGGTATATCAAGCGGCGGGATATTCGCCTAATTCGCGGGAAACGGGAGGCGTTCAAGCATGAATTTCAACATAGGGATGAGAATTCCACCGAAAATCGGCGAGACCGGGATTCAAGCGGTTGCCGAATGGGCGGTAAAGACGGGGCTGGACGTACTGGACGTTCCTGCTCTCACGCCGGAAGTAAAAGCCGCATGCGAACTTGCCGGCATCGGCATCGGATCGGTCGATGCGCAAAAAGTCGGTCAACTGCTAAGCCGGGACGAGACGAGGAGGATCGAAGCTTCCGAGGCGTTGAAGAAACAGATGAACGAGATCGCCTCCTTGGGAGGACGCGTTCTGTTCGCATGTCTCGTCCCCGAGGACTTGACGCTTCCGCGTGCCGCGGGCTTCGAGATTTGGAAGGAGACGTTTCCCGAGATCGTCAAGCATGCGGAGCGAACCGGCATATTCATCGCCATCGAAGGATGGCCGGGTCCTGCGCCTCATTACCCGACTCTCGGATGTACGCCGGAGATGCTGCGGGCAATGTTCGAAGCGATCCCTTCCAAGCATTTCGGTCTCAACTACGATCCGTCCCATCTGGTGCGGCTGGGCATAGATTATATTCGGGCGTTATCCGAATTCGGAGAACGGATCAATCATTGCCATGGGAAAGATACGGAGATCCTGACCGACGAATTATACGAATGCGGAATTCTTCCGGCGACGTTCGGAGCCAAGTACGGATTTTCCGAAGGCTCGTGGCGCTATACGATTCCCGGCCACGGCGACGTGGATTGGGGAAAGGTAGCCGTTCGGCTCGAGCAGCTCGGATATCGCGGCGCGGTGAGCATCGAGCTGGAGGATCACCGTTATTGGGGCTCGCTCGAAGCGGAACGGCAGGGCATCGAGAAGGCCACCGCTCACTTAAAGCAATTTTTTAAGTAACCTACAAAAGCACCCCCTAGAATTTCATCGGACAACCTCGAGGGTTATCCAATGTCTATTCTAAGGGGTGCATTCATTTCATCGTGCGAAGGCGCCATTCTTGCGTAGGGGATGGATCTCCCCTTAGGTCTTAGACACATCGATCCCGTTCAATACGAGCTTATATTGGATATCGGCCTTCAACGAATCGGAAACCGCGCAATACTTCTTGCTTCCCATCTCAATCGCTTTCCAAACCCTATAGTCCGGTATATCCCCGTCCACTTTGAAAATCAAATCAATCGACGTGAATCCCGTCGGCGCTTGCTCCTTCCGGGCTCCGTCGGCCTCGATCTCGATACTCCGGACCGAGCCGAGAAATTGATCCAAGATCATGGTTACGTCTATTCCGATACAACCGGCTAAGCCGGCCAGCACAAGCTCCATCGGAGTAGCTCCCTTTCCGTCGCCGCCGTAGGCGGGCGTAGCATCCATTCCGATCGAATAACCGGAATCCCCAACGGATGTAAACAGACGTTTGCCTTGCCATGTCGTCATTACCTTCATTCTGTATACCTCCTTCTCACGTGAGATTAGTGATCATACAGTCTAATGCTCGCCAAGCTGATTCAAGAATTTTCTGGCTCTTTCGGTTTGGGGCTCGGTGAAAAAGCGTTCCGGCGACCCTTCCTCGACAATGACTCCGCCGTCCATGAATACGATTCTGTTCGCCGCCTGGCGCGCAAACTTCATCTCGTGGGTAACGACGACCATGGTCATCCCTTCCTTCGCCAGCTGCCGCATTACGTCCAGCACTTCCCCGACCAGCTCCGGATCGAGCGCGGAAGTCGGCTCGTCGAAGAGCATAACGGCCGGCTTCATCGCCAGGGCGCGGGCGATAGCCACCCGTTGCTGCTGGCCGCCGGACAATCTGGACGGATAAGCGTCCCTTTTATCGGCTAAGCCGACCCGCTCCAGAAGCTGTTCGCCGGTTTTCACGGCTTCGGCTTTCGCCATTTTTTTAACGACGAGCAGGGATTCGATGACATTGCCGAGAGCAGTTTTATGAGGATATAGATTAAATTGCTGAAAGACCATTCCGGTTTGTCGCCGGATTTCACGGAAATTCGAGAGTTTTTGCTTCTTTGTCATGGCAGGTTCGATACGGATGCCATTTAATTCAACGGAGCCTGCGCTGGGCTCCTCCAATCCGTTCAAGCAACGCAGCAACGTACTTTTGCCGGAGCCGCTAGGTCCGAGCAAGATTACGATTTCGTTTGCCGCAACTTGGAGGTCGATGTTCTTCAACACTTCCACGCTCTGAAAGGCTTTCGATAGTCCATTCGTTCGGATCATCCTACGGTTCACGCCCCAACTTCAATATGCTTTGGACAGCCGATTTTCGATCATTCCGAGAATAGCCGAAAAGACTGTGCTCATCACCCAGTACATCACCGCCACGCCCAAATAAAACGGCATGTACACATAATACTGCGCAACCAACAATTGAGCGGATCGGAGCAATTCCGTCACGGTAATGACGGAGACAAGCGACGTCTCCTTGAGCATGCCGATAAAAGTGTTTCCCATCGGCGCGATGGCTACGCGGGCGGCCTGAGGAAATACGATTCTTCTTAGCGCCTGCCAGGAGGTCATGCCCGTCGCATAGGCTGCTTCGGTCTGCCCTTTCGGAACGGCAAGAATCGCTCCGCGGAACGTCTCGGATAAATAAGCGCCGACATTGATGCTCAACGCAACGCAAGCCGCCGTTAACGGACCAAGAGTGATCCCGTAATCCACAAGTCCGTAGTATACGATCAAAATCTGCACGAAGGCTGGCGTGCCTCGAATGACGGATACGTAAGCGCGTGCCAGCCATCTTAGCGGAAGATTCCCTTTTAATCTGGCCAGGGCGACCGCCATGCCGATAAGTAGTCCGAAGAACATGGAGACGACGGTAACCAGCAGCGTGTAATAGGCTCCCTTAAGCAAGAAGAGCCCGTTATCCCACACGAGATCCATATTTATTTAGCGGCCGGTGCTTCGCCGAACCATTTTTTGAAGATCGTGTCGTAAGTTTTGTCCGCCTTCATATCGGTTAACGCCTGATCAAGCGCGGCTAGGAATTCAGGATTGTTTTTGCGCACGGCGACGCCCGCTTGATCCGACTTAATGGCTTCCCCGACGGCCTTGATTTTGAATCCGTTCTTATCCACGATGGGCTTCAACGCGTAGAGGTTGTTAATGGTGGCATCGATTCTTCCCGCGTCTAGATCCTGAAGGGATGTGATGACGTCGTCGTAGGTTTTGATCGTAAATTTTCCTACTTTAGGCAATACTTCATTGCGTAAATAGGTTTCGTCGTTCGTACCTAAGCCTACTCCGATATTTTTCCCTTTGAAATCTTCAAGCTTCGTGATGGAGTCGTTGTCTTGGGCAACGATGACTTTCACTTCATTAGTGATGTAAGGCTGGGTAAAATCGATCTGTTGCTTTCGTTCGTCCGTGATCGTCACTTGGCTGATGATGGTATCGATCTTGCTCGCCTGCAGGCTAGGAATCAATCCCGAGAAATCCTGCGCGGCGAATTCGGCTTTAACGCCGAGACGTTTGGCGATTTCTTTGGCGATATCCGCATCGAAGCCGTCGATTTCCTTGTTATCGTTCAGGAAGTTGTACGGTGCGTACGTGCCCATTAACCCTACCTTCAGCACGCCGGAGCTCTTCACTTGGGCGAGCAAATTGTCGGCCCCGCTTTCCGTTGCGGGAGCCGAGCTTGCAGGGGCTGAGCTTGCGGCATCCGAGCTTGGAGCACCTTGGTCGTTATTGTTTTTGTTTCCGCATCCGACTAGTGCGACGGTGAGCAACAAAATGACGGAAAGGGAAAGGATCAGCGAACTCTTCGTTTTTTTCAGCATGGTTTTCTCTCCTAGTCTCTTCTTTTGATTAAGGTGTCCGACTTTTGCCGAATCATTCCACCTTGTTATATACCGAGCAATCCGAAAAATTCGAATCTGGCTGTTTCGGAAGCCAGCTGTTGCGCTGTTTTTGTCTTGATTCCGTTATCCGGAACGGTAGAGCCGAATAACCACCGCGATATGATGCCCTCGATTAAGCTCATCAAGAGGGCTGCCCGTAACCGGGAATCGATCGAGTCGGGAAGCATTCCCAGCTCGACCGCTCGCTGAATGTTAAGAAGAAACGCGTTTTCCAGGGCGCTTCGGGTTTCCGCGATCGCCTGCCGAACCGGATCGCTGGAGGAGACTCCTCCGAGCAACAGCTCCATTAAATGTCGGTTGGATTCGGCGAATACAAACAGCTTGCCGAGCAGAGCTTCCGATGCTTGAACCATATCCTGCACCGTCCCCGCATCTCGACGATATCCGTGCCCGATCACTTCAAGAAGCTGTTGCCTTCCGTCTTCTACGATTTCAAGAGCGATCGCTTCCTTGCTTTTGAAATACCAGTAAAAAGTTCCTTGCGCCACGCCCGCCTCCGAGACGATATCGGAGATTTTGGTTGCATGGTAACCTTCCTTCGCAAAGCGCCTTAGGGCAATTTGCATGAAGTGTCTCCTGCGTTCATTGCTTTGCTGGGTATCGCGATCCCCGTTCAAGATAATCCCACCTCTTGATTGACTCGTCAGTCAGTATAATTTTATATCCTATTGGAATACTCGATTATTGTCAAGGAGCGTAGTTGAATCTCGATAGGGGTACTAAAGAAACCCAGTCGGATCAAGGTGCGACCCCACTGTTCGGAGTGATGGTTTTGGCATTGAATTGACAGGTTCTCCGCGATTCGATACCCTATGATCAGTTACAAGAGAGGCATGTTCACGCCGTAGGGGGAGCCATTTTGACCAAGAAACCGTTAAGCCGTTACGTCCTTACCGACCAGCTGTATTCGCTCATCAAAAATCAAATTCTGTCGCACGCCATGCCCGCGGGGGATAAAATCAACATCGACAAATTGGCGAGGGACCTTGGAGTTAGCAACATTCCGATTCGGGAATCGCTGTTTCGGCTTGCATCCGAAGGCTTGGTTACGATCGTTCCGTTTAAGGGGATGTTCGTCGCGGAGATGAATCTGCGGGACATTGACGAGATATTCGAGATTCGCCAGTCCTTGGAGGAGTTATCCGTTCGCAAAGCGGCTTCCCGCATTCCGAAAGAGCTGCTCGTTCGGATGCTTCAACAGCTATCCTTGGAAAGCGTCGCTAATGAAGGAACGGACATGGAGGACGCGGTGTCGAAGCTGAACGAAGATCTCCACGGTACGATTCTGAAATACGCCAAGAACGAGAATCTAAAGCAAATAGTTGCTTCTCTAATAGAGCGTATTTATCGCTATCTTAGCTTGCATAGCTTCCGAATCGATCTAAACGCGGAGAGGCTCGAGCACGAGACGATCGTCAGGGCGCTATTGGACAACGATATCGAACAAGCCGTATCGGCTATGAGAGCGCACCTATCTAATTCTCATCAGAGACTAAGGGATAACTTCGACTAATCGATTATTTACACTATAAATCGTGTATGATATTATCTAAATCATACACGATTTATGATTTTGGTTTGGGAGTAGATCCGAGATAACGAAGGAGCTTCGTTAATTCCGCAAGCCAAGCGTGAATCGAGCCGAGATAGCGAAGGAGCTTCGTTAATTCCGCTAGACAAACGTGATTCGAGCCGAGATAACGAAGGAGCTTCGTTAATTCCACCGAGCAAGCGTGATAAGAGCCGAGATAACGAAGGAGCTTCGTTAATTCCACCGATCAAGCGCGAAACGAGCTGAGATAACGAAGCAACTTCGTTAATTCCGCAAGCCAAGCGTGAATCGAGCTGAGATAACGAAGGAACTTCGTTAATTCCGCCAGACAAGCGTGAAACGAGCCGAGATAACGAAGCAACTTCGTTAATTCCGCCGATCAAGCGCGAAACGAGCTGAGATAACGAAGGAGCTTCGTTAATGGAAAGGAGAGGAGATCGGAAATGGTCCTGTCGGATAAAGTTTGCGTAATCACGGGTAGCGGCTCGGGCATCGGCGAGGTGACGGCCAAACGTTTCGCGGAAGAAGGAGCAACCGTTATCGTCGTCGATATCGACGACAAGCAAGCCAATCGAGTCGCTGAAGAGATCAACCGAATGCATGGCCCGGAATCGGCTTACGCGATAATAACAGATGTTTCTTCGGATCAAGAGGTTCGCAAGCTGATCGAAGCCATCGTAGAGCGGGTAGGGAAAATCGATGTGTTATTCAATAACGCCGCGAAGATTTTACCGAAGCCGCTGGAAGAAGTGGAAGAGGACGAGTGGAATAGTCTGTTGGACGTGAACCTGAAGAGCGTTTACTTGATGATCAAGTACGCCATTCCTCTCCTGCGCCGCACCGGCGGTAACATCATCAACATGTCCTCATTGAACGGTTTGGTGGGTCAGAAGAAGAACGCGGCTTACGCGGCAACCAAGGGCGCGATCATCGCCATGACGAAAGCGCTTGCGCTGGATTACGCGGAAGACGGCGTCCGAGTCAATTGCATATGCCCGGCAGGCGTTATAACGCCGCTCTTGGAGCAGTGGATCAAGGAACAGGAAGATCCGGAGTCGACGCGCCGAATCCTTAACGACATGCATGCCCTCGGAAGGCCGGCGAACGCGGAAGAAATAGCCGACGCGGCGTTGTTCTTGGCGAGCGGGCAGTCGAGGTTCATGACGGGAGTCGCGCTGCCGGTGGACGGCGGGGCATCGTTAGGCTACTAAGCTCTAATTCGTACCCATACATTCGAGGAGGAATCATAATGAAAATCATATCCGCGGAAAGCTTTATTTTACATGTACCGATTACTCCCCCTATTACGGACGCTATCAACGTCGCGACGCATTGGGGAGTTACCGGCATTCGCATTGTTACGGACGAGGGCATTACTGGATACGGTTATACGGGGACTTGCGCGAATGGAGACGAGATGATCGCCCAAACGATAGATCGCTATTACGCGCCGGCATTGATCGGCAAAGATCCGTTCATGGTCAAGCAAATCTGGGATGAACTGCGCTTCGGGCCGATGCACTGGATCGGGAGGGCAGGCATTACCCACATGGCGCTGGCCGCGGTCGATATCGCGCTATGGGACATCATGTCCAAGTCGGTAAACAAACCGCTGTGGCAGTATCTTGGCGGGCACAAGCCGGATAAGATCAAAGCGTACAACACGAACGGCGGCTGGTTGAACTGGAGCAAGGAAAGATTGATCTCCGACATGAGCGCCATTCTCGAGGAAGGCTTCACGGCCGTGAAGATGAAGGTCGGCTTGCCGGATTCGCGCGAGGACTTCGACCGAGTTAAAGCGGTGCGCAAAGCGATCGGCGACGATATCGGGCTGATGATCGACGTGAACCAGCAATGGAATATCACGACGGCGATGACCTGGGGCAAGAAACTGGAGCAATTCGACCTCATCTGGCTGGAAGAGCCGCTTAACCCGGACGATATCGGAAATCATCGCAAGCTGGCGGACGAATTGAACGTACCGATCGCGCTAGGCGAGCACGTGTATAACAAGTACGCCTTCCGGGACTATATCGAGAGAGGCGCGGTCGAATACGTTCAAGTGGACGTAACCCGGGTCGCGGGGGTGACGGAATGGCTGCAGGTCGCCGGTCTTGCCGCCGCGTACGACTTGCCCGTATGTCCGCATGTCGGCGACATGGGCCAGATTCACCAGCATCTCGTCGCTGCCACTCCGAACGCGATCATGCTGGAGTACATTCCGTGGATTCGCCACATTTTCGAAGAACCGGCTACCGTGAAGGACGGGTTCTACGTGCTTCCTCAGCAGCCGGGGGCATCCACGACGATTATACCTCGTTACTTCGAGGAGTACCGCGTTAAATAGAGGGCGGAATAAGATATAGCCCTACTCAAATAAATAATCGAAACAGCGGCAGCCGTGGACGGGAAAAGAAGTCCTAGACTGCCGCTATTTTATCAACTCCTGGACTTATAGGAATAGATTAGATTTCTTTTTCCAAAACAGACGAGGTTTGCCAACTTAGGTTGATATACTTGCGTTGTGCAAGGAAAAAACTTCTCGGGGGAGGAGTCGCTGTGACTAGAGCCGCTCTCAAGACGGGTATGAAAGATTGACGCAATTCACGAAATTTATCAATCAAATTACATTGATTCACTACCTTGGCCCCCCCATTGGGTAGCAAATTTTAACTTAAGTAGCAAAACCGAGCTAACGCTTCCTTTCGCAGCTACTAGGAACCGAGATAGTAACGATATCGGACCATCTCCGGTCTCCACCGTCGAATCGAACCGAGATAGTAACGAAATCGGACTATCTCCGACCTCCACCGTCGAATCGAACCGAGATAGTAACGATATCGGACCATCTCCGGTCTCCACCGTCGAATCGAACCGAAATAGTAACGATATCGGACCATCTCCGGTCTCCACCGTCGAATCGAACCGAAATAGTAACGATATCGGACCATCTCCGGTCTCCACCGTCGAATCGAATCGAGATAGTAACGAAATCGGACTATCTCCGACCTCTATCGTCAAATCGATCCGCATCAGTAAGAGCTACGGAATATCCACTTTCTAGACAGAAAGATCATATATCGCGGCTTATTTCCCTCCGAGTTTGGGGAATAGAACCGCCGAGCATGCCTGTTTCTCCAAGTGAAATATTGAACAACGGAGACCAAAGCAGTACCAGATATACAAGCTTTTCGAACATCGAACTGAAAATCAAAGGATGTTCGCAGATGCCGGGTCTCATCCAATTTTCCATGCAGACTACGCCGAGACGAAGGAATATCGTACGCTTGTAACCGCAAATGTACCTTACGGGAGCGGACGAAATCAGGTAACATCAAGTCATGGTAAGCGCTAACATAGATTATGAATCACGGGATGGTGCAACATGGGTCAAATGAAGCTTCGGTATTCTCGTCCTGCGACCGGTTGGTCGGACGGACTTCCAATAGGTAACGGGAGTTTGGGCGCGGTCATTCAAGGCGGAATGGAATCGGAGAAATGGAGTATCACTGAAGTTACGTATTGGTCTGGTCAAGCGGAGGCAGTCGAAAGCGAATCCCGGGGGAAACCGGATCTTGAGCGGATGAGAGAGCATCTCTTCGCGGGCGAATATCGCGAGGGAGAACGTCTTGCCCAACGGGCGCTACAGCCCGCGAAGAAAAATTTCGGGACGAACCTGACGTTATGCGATTTAACGATTCGCTTCGATGACGCGCAAGGCGAGCAGTTCGGGCGGGAGCTCGATCTGGAAGAAGCCATCGCTCATCATACATATAGGGTTAACGGGAAGAGTTATTCGCGCGAAGCGTTCGCTTCCCATCCGGACGGTATTCTGGTTTCCCGTCTGCGCAGCGAACAATCCGGGGGTCTGAACTTCGTCGTTACGTTGGAAGGAAGAACTCCGGAATTCAGGACGGACGTATTAGACGAAGCTACGATCGAATTCGCGGGGAAAGCGACCGAGAGCATGCATAGCGACGGGAACTGCGGCGTCTTGTGCAGGGGCAGGGCCAAAGTCGTTGCCAAAGGCGGAACGATCGTTAGCGGAGCGGAAGGCATTACGGTCAAGAACGCGGATGAAGCAATTATCTATTTCGCCGTTGCGACCGACTACGAAGCAAACGGAGAAGATTGGACCCGGGAAAGCGGCAAGAAGCTGGAGCAAGCGATCTCCAAAGGCTACTATAGGCTTAAGGAAGATCATTCCGCCGATTACCGCAAGCTATATTCGCGGGTGAGCTTGGAGCTTGGCGAATCCGGGCGATCCGGGCTTCCGACGGACGAGAGAATACGGCTGCTCGCGGACGGCCGCGATGGAGATCCGCAGCTATTCGCTTTATTTTATCAATACGGACGTTATCTCACGATATCAGGCTCCAGGGAGGACTCCCCTCTTCCGATGAACTTGCAGGGGATATGGAACGACGGAGAAGCGAATCGCATGCAATGGAGCTGCGACTACCATCTGGACGTAAATACCCAAATGAATTATTTTCCGACGGAGACGACCAATCTAGCAGAATGCCACGTTCCGTTGATGAACTTCGTAGAGAAATTGTCCGTTGCGGGCCAAACGTCCGCGCAAGCTTTCTACGGCTGCGAAGGCTGGGTTGCGCACGTATTCACCAACGCGTGGGGATTCGCTTCTCCCGGATGGGAAACCTCATGGGGGTTAAACGTCACGGGAGGATTATGGATCGCGACCCATCTGATGGAGCATTACGAATTCGGATTGGATAGGGAATTTTTGAAAAATACGGCGTATCCCGTGCTTAAGGGAGCCGCGGCTTTTTTTCTGGATTATATGACCGTACACCCGAAATACGGCTGGTTGGTTACCGGGCCGTCCAATTCCCCGGAGAATAGCTTCTATCTCGACAACGAGAACGATACTTACCATTTATCAATGGGAACGACGATGGACCAGATGCTCGTAAGGGATTTATTCGAATTTTCCCTGTCCGCCGCGGAAACCCTGAATACGGATTCCGAATTTCGCGCGAAGCTTAAGCAAGCGATTGCTTTGTTGCCTCCCCTGCAGATCGGAGTTAGAGGGCAGCTACAGGAGTGGTTGGAAGACTATGGGGAAGCTCAACCCGACCATAGGCATCTCTCTCACTTATTCGGGCTATACCCCGGCAGTCAAGTCACGCCGCAAGGTACGCCCGATTTAAGCGCGGCAGCGAGAACGACGCTGGAGAATAGGATGGGACGCGCGGATCTGGAGGACGTTGAATTCACTCTCGCGATGATCGCGGCGAGCTTCGCCAGATTGCGGGACGGCGAGAACGCGCATAAGCAGTTGACGTATTTAATCGGACGACTATGCTTCGATAACCTCTTTACGTATTCCAAGGCGGGAATCGCCGGAGCGGAAACAAGTATCTTCGTCGTTGACGGTAATTTCGGAGGAACGGCAGCTATCGGAGAGATGTTGTTGCAGAGCCACGCGGGGGAGATAGACCTTTTGCCGGCGCTGCCGGAACAATGGCCCGCAGGCAAAGTAACCGGATTACGCGCTAAAGGTAATATGGAAGCCGATATCGTTTGGGAGAACGGCAGCTTGTCCGAAGCCTCGATTAAAGCTTTCGCCGACGGAGAGACAACGCTGCGCTACGGGGAGCTAACGGCTCGACTCCGCCTAGAGGCAGGGCGCGTATACAGAATCGATGGCCGATTGAATCTTATTTAGCGATAGCTGAAAGGACACTCCATATTCCTATATGTAAAAGCAACTTCGGTGATTCTATATCGGTAGTTGCTTTTCATTTTCCAATGCTTAGTCTTGCGGAATCGTGTCCAATCGGGTATGATAGCGCTCTCAATCGTGTAAAGGAGGCTCCTTTAGTGCCTAGGTATTCCAGGGTTTTCAGGAATTTTCTGTTCTCCTACATCGTTATTCTGATCATACCGAGCATCGCGGGATATATGTCTTACCGTACTTCGATCACGGTTACCCAATCGGTTTCCATCGAGAATAGCGTGACCCAGCTCCAGAAGAGCAAAGAAATATTGGAGCGAAGAATGGCGGAAGTAGAGGGCTTTACGAGACAGTTGGCGATTAATCAAGACTTAAGCGTACTCATGAACGAGAAGAGTTCCACCGACGAGTCCAACGTATTCGGCATTTGGAAAATGATGAGGGACGTATTGACCTTCGGGCAGACGAACGATTTTCTTCAGCATTTTTTCATTTATCTTAACAACTATAACGTTGTGCTAACGCCGGGCTCGGCTTATTTCCGGCCGGAGCATTATTACGAGAATTATCATTATAACGACATCTCTTTCTCTGAGTGGAAGAGCACGATACTCGGGAAAACGCATAGAAGCGAAATCATGCCGCTTACGCCTTTCGTCAATAAAGCGACGGAAACTTCCGTCGTGACGTATATGCAATCGCTCCCGCTAGATAGCTTCAACGGTTCCTCTCCCGCCATCGTAGTCGTCATTATCGACAAGAAAACGATAACGGGTCTGCTTTCGGGCATTACGGATCGTTATGGAGGTTGGGCTCATATTACCGATGCCCAAGGAAATACGATAGGGCTGCAGGGAATAGAGGAGACGGAGGTAGATAAGCTTGCTTCGGATAAGAGCTTCGACAAGGAGAAGGTAAGCCAATTTTACGAGGACGATCTGGTCATCACGATTCGTTCCAGCACGAACGATTGGATCTATCAGGCCGGCATTCCGCGGAAGGTATTATTGGAGAACGCGAATAAGATCAAAAATATTACCTGGACGGTAACCGGTATCGCCTTGCTCGTCGGTTTATTGGTGGGTTTTCTGCTTTCCCATAGGAACAGCGCTCCTATTAACCGTCTATTAGGCGTCATGAAGGAGCAATTCGGGCAGGACGTGCAGGCCGAGCGCAATGAATACGACTTCCTGCACGGTAATATTTCCGAGATGATCACGAATAACAAACGACTGGAGTCGGAGCTGCACCGGCAGGCTCCGCTCGTTCGCGACGCGTTTCTCAAACGCTTGATCGCCGGGGAATTCCAGTCCAGGGAAGAGATCATCGCCGCGGCCGTCCAGTCGAACGCGGGTTTAAACGGGAACGCGGGATACGTGGGAATTCTGCAGGTGAACGGCTATTCGCTAATGGACAGCGTGGAAGTTCTGAACGAGTTAAACGCGGCGCGACTGATTCTGAAGCAAACGTTGACCGATTCCGGAAGCTCCGTCCGAATGACCGATATCGGCTCCGACAAGATCGTATTCCTGTTCGCATTCGCGGATATGTCGACGACCGTTCAAATCGGCAAGGAAGAAATCTCGAAGACGTTGACTTGGGTAACCCAGCAAGTATTCGACGAGTACCGGATATCCGTAACCTCCGCTTTGGGGGACCCGTTCGACGCGGTCACCGAAGTCAGCCATTCCTTCGAGCAGGCGAAGCAAGCGTTGGAGCATGCCGTGCATACGAGCAAGAAGGGAATCACGTGGTTCGAGGATACGAGGACCGAGAGCGCTACTTACTATTACCCTCTCGATACAGAACTGCGATTGATCAGCACGATCCGCGCGGGAGAAATAGACGAAGCCAAGCGGATATTGCAATCTATTATTTCGCAGAACACGGAGCATCGGGGGCTTTCCTTCGAGATGAAGCACCAATTGGTCGGGGAAGTGAAAGGAACTTTCCTGAAGCTGCTCGATCAGAAAACGTTCATGGAATCGGAATTGTTTGAGAGCATCAAAAACAGGATTATCGAGATTCAGGCAACCGAGTCTTTCGAATATATTCAAACCGAAATTCATGATATTATGGAAGCACTATGCGGTTTGATCATGAGCAAGAAAAACGATAGCCATACGAAGACCGTCGAACAAATCAAAGAATATATCAAGGCGACGTACGCGGATTCCGATCTTACTCTTTACCGGGTAGCGGAGCAGGTGGAACGGCCGGAGAAGTATATCTCGCAATTGTTCAAAGAAGTCACTGGCGTTAATTTATCCGACCACCTGGAGAAGGTTAGAATGGATCATGCTTCGGTTATGCTGAAGGGAAACGATTACACGGTGGACGAAATCGCGAACCGCGTAGGTTATAATAGCTCGCACTCGTTCCGGAGGGCGTTCAAACGGGTAACCGGCATTTCCCCCAGCGCCTTCAGGCAATCCGTCGAAGATTAAAGAGGGGGGAGAAAGTTGAAGAGAAGATGGAGCATAGCAATTACAGTCATCGTATTTAACTTGATCCTAGCGGCTTGCACGTCGTCCCCGGAATCGGATGCGAAGAAGGAGAATGCGGTAACGATCAAGGTATTCGCCCAACAGGAATCTTCGCTCGACTTGGCCACGAACGATTTTACGAAAGAGCTCGAGAGGCGGTTCAACGTCGAATTCGATTGGACAACCGTACCTTACGAGGGAGCGAAAGAAAAGCGCCAAATTTCGCTTGCCAGCGGCAAATATGCGGACGCCTACATCCTTACTGCCTATATCGATCAATTTTCGCAGGAAGACCTTCTTCGCTATGGTAAACAAGGAGTTATCGTTCCTCTGAATGACTTGATCGACCAATATGCACCCCATATTAAGAAGGCGATGGACGAGAACGAGACCTTAAGAGCATATAGTACGGCCCCTGACGGGAAAATTTACGGTTTAGTCTCTTACAGTGAGTGTTACCATTGCTCCTATTCCAATAAAATGTGGCTGAATACCAAGTGGCTGGAGAAATTGGACTTGAAAATGCCCGCGACGACGGATGAGTTCAAGAAAGTTTTGGAGGCCTTCAAGACCCGCGATCCGAACGGAAATGGCATTGCGGACGAAATTCCGTTAAGCGGCTCGATCGAGGATTTCGGAGTGCGCATCATTCCGTTCCTCATGAACGGCTTCATCTATGACGACGATAGAAAATATCTTAGCCTGAAGAACGGTAAAGTGGATACGGTAGCGGACAAGCCGGAATGGAGAGAAGGCTTAACGTATATTAAATCGCTGTACGACGAAGGTTTGATCGATCCCGGCGCTTTTACGCAAAATGCGGATGCTTACTGGAAAATAGGGGAGAACGCCGACGCGCAAATATTAGGAGCCGGCGCCGCCTTGCATCCTGCGATTTTCGTGGATACGGGACCGGGTAACACGAGAGGAAGAGATTATAATCCGGTGCCGCCGCTAGCCGGACCTCATGCTTCCTTCGCCGTGCTGAACAACATCGGCATCGATCCGGGAGCCAAATTCGTTATCACCGACAAAGCAAGCGAAGAAGCACGGATCGCGTTGATCAAAATCGCGGATTACATGTTCACGCCCGAAGGACAAGCTCATGCGGAAGTCGGCAAAGAGGGCGTGGATTGGAGAAAGCCCACGGACGGCGAGCAAGCACTGAACCCGGACGTTGCTCCGGCGTTTACCAGGATACCGCAAAAAAAGTGGGCTATATCGAGCAATACGGGATGGAGCGGAATGGGACATCTCTATATGCCGAAGGAATACAGAGATAGCTGGACGCAAGTAACCGATATTTACTCGCCGGAAGGTTACGAACGAAGGCTTCAAGAGGCGACGTTGCTCTATGAGGGAAAAGAACCCGAGGAGTTGTTCCCGATTTGGTCCGTCTGGATCGATTCGAAGGATGCGGACGAAGCGAGCTTCCTGCAGAACTATATCAAAAATTACATCGAAGAGAACGCCCTTGAATTCGTTACCGGCAACAAAAGCTTGAGCGAAGATTGGGAGGAATACGTGAAGGGCTTGAAGGATATGAAAATAAGCCGGTATCTCGAAATCCTGCAAAAAGCATACGATAGATCGCTAAAGACGAATAAGAACTGAAAGGACGAATCCCGGCGCCGAGGCGTACGGGATTTTTTTGTGTTTAGCGCCTACAAGAAGGAAGAAATGGACCAGAACACACTTCGACTAAAATCGGGGAACCGCGATCTTCCAGGTCCCGGTTCCCCATGGGACAAGCATTTGGCTCCAGGCTTAATAACGGACGGAAAAATGTACGCGAAAGCGGAGATTTGCACCCCCTCAAATCGGGGGAACTGTACGTAAAAACACTCAAATGTACCTATCCGAATCTGGCGGAAAGCCTATAAAATCGGTTGTAGAAAGCGCTATCATACACCGAGGCAAGTTAACGAAGGAGGGGGATCGTCTTGAAGAATGAAATTGCAATAAGCATTAAACCATCTATATCTCATTCGAATAAACTCAGCATGCGGCAAGAGGCGGTCAAGAGCTTGAAGAAGCATTGGCAGCTTTATTTGATCGTCATTCCGCCGGTGCTGTTTTTCTTGATTTTCAAGTACTACCCGATGATGAACGCCGTACTGGCGTTCAAGGATTTCAACGTGATTAAAGGAATTTGGGGAAGCCCATGGGTAGGGTTCAAGCATTTCGAGCTGTTCTTCAACAATCCTATGTTCTTGACGCTCGTTAAGAACACGTTCGGAATAAGCGGAATGCTGTTGCTCGTCGGATTTCCTGTTCCGATTCTGCTCGCCCTTATGTTGAACGAAGCGAAGAACGGACGGTTTAAGAAGTTCGTCCAGTTGGTGTCCTTCGCGCCTTATTTCATTTCCACCGTCGTCATGGTATCCATTATCATGCTTTTCCTGGCGCCGCGTCTCGGGTTCGTTAACATCGCCTTGAACTACTTCGGCTTTGAATCGATTAATTTTCTCGGAGAGCCAGGGATGTTCAGATCGATCTACATCTCTTCGGATATATGGCAGACGGCAGGTTATACGGCAGTTATTTATTTAGCGGCGTTGGCTGGAATCGATCCTACGTTGTACGAGGCTGCCAGGGTCGACGGCGCTTCCCGGTTTCAGAAGATCATCCACGTAGACTTGCCGGGCATTCTCCCGACGATCATGATCGTCTTGATCCTAAACGTGGGAAGCGTAATGGCTATCGGTTTCGAGAAGGTCTATTTGTTGCAAAACCCTTTGAACCTCGTAAACTCGGAAATCATCGCGACTTACGTTTATAGCGTGGGTTTGCTGAACGCCAATTACAGCTTCGCTACGGCGGTCGGCTTGTTCAACTCCGTTATCAACCTGATTCTGTTGGTTTCGGTTAATACCTTGGCGAAGAGATTCTCGAACAACAGCATTTGGTAAAGGAGGGTGCTCGAATGGCATCGCTAACGATGAAAAAAAAGATAAAAGACTCGACGGGCGACAAAATCTTCATGTTTATTATTTATACGATACTGTGCCTTGTGCTTCTCGTCGTGCTCTATCCCTTAATTTATATTTTCAGCAGCTCGATCAGCAGTCCGGGGGCCGTCACGTCCGGCAAAGTATGGCTATGGCCGGTCGATCTTTCGTTCAAAGGCTACGAGGTGCTATTCAACAATCCTCAAGTCATGAAGGGTTATGGGAATTCCATCTTCTATACGGCGGCAGGAACCTTAATCAGCGTCGCTTTGACGATCATGATAGCTTATCCGTTATCGCGCAAAACCTTTTTCGGAAGAAAAGGTTTAATGATGCTTATCACCTTTACGCTTCTATTCAGCGGCGGATTGATTCCTACTTACATGGTTGTTAAGGAAGTAGGCATGATCGACACCAGATGGGCGCTTCTGATTCCGAACGCGATCTGGGTATGGCAAGTCATTATCGCCCGCTCCTTCTTCCAATCTTCGATTCCGGACGAATTGTTCGAAGCAAGCGAGATAGACGGCTGCACCGATCTCAAATTTCTGTGGAGCATCGTTATCCCGTTATCGATGCCGATTATCGCGGTATTGTTTCTGATGTATGCCGTCGGACAATGGAATGCGTACTTCGATGCGCTTATCTACCTCAAGTCGGACGATTTGTTTCCGCTGCAGCTCATTCTCCGAAGCATTATTATCCAGAACAACACCTCGGGAGCCATCAACGACGCGCTGAAGCTGGTCGAAAGACAGCAGCTATCCGAGCTTCTCAAGTACTCGCTGATCGTCGTCGCGACGTTGCCGGTACTCGTTATCTATCCGTTCGTCCAACGTTATTTCGTGCAGGGGATGATGGTCGGTTCCGTAAAAGGCTGATTATCGGTCCGCCGTCGATAGACGCGAAAACGAGAGGGGTGATCGGGATGTAGCGGGCCAAGGAAGCGAAACGATTTGCCATGCTTATTAAACGAAAAGGGAGCGATTAGAAAATGAAAAAGAGAATCGTAAGCTTATTGGCATTCATGCTGATGGCTAGCGTCGTGTTAGCCGCTTGCTCTAAAAATAACGATAGCGCGGGATCATCCTCCAGCGCGCCTGCTGCCGAATCGTCGGCACCTGCATCCGAACCCGCAAGCGACGCACCGCCCGTGGAAATTAAAGCATTCGCTCAACAGGAAGCTACGCAAGATTTGAGCACGAGCGAATTCTCTAAAGCCATGGAAGAAAAGTTTAACTTCAAATTTAAGTGGCAAGTTATCCCGGGCGATGGCGCCAAAGAAAAACGTCAAATCTCTTTAGCCAGCGGAGACTACCCGGACACCTATTTATTGACGAATTACGTCGACCAATTCTCGCAAGCCGACGTTATTAAATACGGACAGCAAGGCGTTATTATCCCGCTTAACGAATTGATCGATCAATACGCCCCGAATATTAAAGCGGCATTGGAAAAAGACGCGAGCTTTAAGTCGTTCGTTACGGCTCCGGACGGAAATATTTACGGACTTGTTGCTTACAGCCAATGTTACCACTGCTCTTACCCTAATAAAATGTGGATTAACACCAAGTGGTTGGATGCATTGAAACTAGAAATGCCGAAAACGACCGAAGAGTTCAAAAAAGTACTTCAAGCTTTCAAAAACGACGATCCGAATGGCAACAACAAAAAAGACGAAGTTCCGCTCAGCGGATCGAAAGAGGATTTCGGCGTACGGATTATTCCATACCTTATGAACGGGTTCGTCTATGACGATGACCGGAATTATCTCAACCTGACTAACGGAAAAGTCGAGACGGCAGCTACGAAGCAGGAATGGAAAGAAGGCTTAACTTACATTAAATCTTTATATGACGAAGGTCTTATCGATCCGGGCGCATTTACTCAAAACGCAGAAGCATTCAAGAAAATCGGCGAGAACGCGGATACGCAGATCCTTGGTGCCGGCGCGGGCATGCATCCGGCAATCTTCGTCAATATCGATCCGGGCAATACGCGGTCGGCCGATTACAACCCGGTACCGCCGCTCCAGGGTCCTCATGCCGCTTATGCAACGCACGATAGCGGAGGCATAAATCCTGGCGCTAAATTCGTTATTACGAATAAGGCCAGCAAAGAAGCCCAGATCGCCCTCATTAGAATGATTGATTATATCTTTACGCCCGATGGTCAAGTCCATGCGACTAACGGAACGGAAGGCGTAGGTTGGAGAAAACCGGAAGCCGGGGAAGAAGCGCTTGGTCAAGGAGTTACTCCGCTGTGGACAACGATTCCGAACAAAGAAGGCGTTGCTCCTAACAACACCGGCTGGGGTGGCATGGGACATTATTACGAGCCTCGGGAATGGAGAGACGCTTGGGTTGCTTCGACGGATATTTACGACGCGGTAGGTTACGAACGCAGGCTGTACAATGCAACTCTGTTGTACGATGGCAAAGAACCCGAGGAATTGTTCCCGGCATGGGCGGTTTGGGTCGATCCTGCGGAAGCGGACGAGGCGAGCATCCTGCAAACGAACATCAAAAACTACATTGATCAATTCTCGCTTCAATTCGTAACCGGAAATAAGGATTTGAATAGGGATTGGGATTCTTACGTCAAAGGGTTGAAAGACTTGAACGTTGACCGTTATCTCGAAATCATGCAGAAGGCTTACGACGCGACTGCAAAATAATAAGTAAAAATCAGGTGCTTTATTGCGAAATAAAGCACCTGATTTTTGTAAATTTTCGGATAGAAGAACCCCGATCATCGCTTGGAGGTTTAAGGCGAATCGGTTTACCGGCATTGAATAAAGAACATGAGAGGTGATCCGGCAGAACTCTTAAGATACGAATGCCAAGCAGGGAGATAAAGATAACGTAGGCTTAATTCCTCACAAGCGCTCGATCTGGTAACTAGCTTTCTTAAACTCTTAATCATTAAAGGGGATGAATCATGTGGTAACGTCATTAAAAAAATTCAGGATCTTGTTACTAGCTATTATTATGATCGCCACGCAATTAGGAATCGTACTTCCGAATACGCCCGTTGCTCGGGCAGCGGATAACGGATTAGGGCAGAAGCCGTATATGGGCTGGAGCAGTTATAGCTTGCAGGTCTATGATTCCTTGAATGGCGGCAGCGGAAGCACGCGGATAACGGCCGACCAAATTAAGGCGCAATCGGATGCCATGCACGAGAAATTGCAAGCGCATGGATATGAATATATTAACATCGACGCCGGATGGAACGGAGGCATGGACGGATATGGTCGTCCCATACCGAGTACGACGCTATATCCTAACGGCTTTCAGGAAGTGATCGACTATGTTCATAACAATGGACAAAAAATCGGCATTTATGGCATTCCGGGTTTGTCGCCGCAAGCTTACGAAGACGATTTGCCGATTTACGGAACCTCCTATTCGATGAAGGACATTGCTTACCAACCGTTAACGAAGATCGACGCTTGGAACTTCGGGTATAAAATCGATTTCTCGAAACCCGGAGCTCAAGAGTACATCAATTCTATTGCAGACCTGTACGGCGAATGGGGAATTGATTTCCTCAAATACGACAGCGTAATGCCCGGCTCGGGCGTAAACGATCTTTCCCGCGATTCCCGCGACGACGTCAAGGCCTGGTCAAAGGCGCTTGCGCCGCATAACATCTGGTTTGAACTATCCTGGGCATTGGACATCAAGTATGCCGACTACTGGAAACAATACGCGAACGGCTGGCGCGTGGATTGGGATGTAGAATGTTATTGCGCGGAGTCTTTAACGAACTGGGGCAGCATTGCCCGACTGTTCCCGTTAGCGGAACAATGGTGGCGACATGCCGGTCCCGGAGGCTGGAACGACTTCGATTCTTTGAATGTCGGTAACGGAGCAATGGATGGCTTAACGAAAGACGAGCGTCAGACGGCCATGACTTTATGGTCTATTTCGTCGGCGCAATTGTACACGGGCAATGATCTGACTAACCTGGATAGCTATGGAATCGAGCTATTAACGAACGACGAGGTCATCGCCGTCAATCAAGCGGGGCGCCCGGCGCATCCCGTCTCGACCGAGTCCGATCAGCAGGTTTGGTATGCCAACAACGGGGACGGATCCTATACGGTAGCATTATTCAACCTTGGAAGCTCCGCCGCGACGGTTAACGTCAATTGGAGCGACATCGGCTTGAATGGTCCCGCGAGTGTTCGGGATCTGTACAGCCATACCAATCTTGGAACCTACGATTCCGGCTACAGTTCTATTAACTTAGCCTCGCATGGATCGCGATTATTCAAAGTAACGTCCCAGGGAGGCGAGGTCTCTCTTAATGATGACGATACCGGCATGAAGTATACGGGCTCCTGGAAAAGAAACGATGGAAAGGAGCTTTCGGAAGCGCAGCAAAATTTATTAATCTCGATTAAGGATGCTTCGGCGGAGAACAGCACGATCAGCCCGACAACCGGAAGCTTTAATAAAGAAGTTTCCGCCCAAGCCGATGTGACGACAACGATGACGCTTAACGGTAATGAATTAACGAGTATCGCGAACGGCGGAGCGATATTGGCTCTAGGTACCGACTACACGGTCTCGGGCAACGAGGTTACGATCAAGAAAGAATACCTCGCGAAACGATCCGTCGGAATCGCCTACCTAACCTTCTCGTTCAGTTCGGGGGCAACGCAAACCTTAGGCATAACGATAAGCGATACTACCCTGAAGGACAGCAAAGTTACTCCGTCCGCGATAAGCTTCGATCGGAAGGATGCGGCGCAGGCCGACGTAACGACGACATTGACATTGAACGGGAATGAATTGAGCGGCATAGCGCACGGAGAAACAACGTTGGTAGCGGGCACGGACTATACGGCGTCGGGTAATACGGTAACCGTAAAAAAAGAATACCTAGCCTCCTTGCCGCTAGGAACAACGAACCTGATCTTCTCCTTCGATGCGGGAGCCGCACAGAACGTAGCCTTGATCGTTAAAGATTCGTCCGTCGGCGGGTTCATTACCCTAAACGATGACGACGACTCCATCGTATACAACGGCACATGGAACCAAAGCACGAATAGGGGATACGGGGATTACAAGGACGATGTCCACTGGACGGAAACCAAGGATAATTACTTTGAATACACGTTTACGGGAACGGGAATCGAATTGATTACGGAAATGGATCCCTCCCAAGGCGCTATGGATATTTACGTAGACAACGAGTTCAAGCAGACCGTAAGCACTTATAATTTAGGACGATTGGGCCAGCAAACCGTGTATAACATTACCGGATTGCCGAACGGAGCTCATACTTTGAAGGCCGTTATGAAATCGGGTTACTTTATGCTACTCGACAAATTGACGGTCACCCTGCCGGATCGGATCGCTCCGGCTACGGCGAGCTTCGATAAGTCGGTACAAGCGGCGGTTTACACGACGATCAATGACGGAAGCAGCTTGGACAGCATCGCGAATGGCGGGTCATTGCTTACGGAGGGAACCGACTATACGGTTTCGGGCAACGTGGTAACCATCAAGAAGGAATATCTCGCAGCCGCTCCGATAGGAACGACTAATCTTACGTTCACCTTTGATGGAGGAGCTGCGCAGATTTTTGCCATCGCGGTGAGTAGCTCCGGAGCAGAGTACAGCAAGGTATCGATTAACGATAACGATCCTAGCATTTCGTACTCGGGCAATTGGGGATATAGTACGGGCAGGGGACTTGGGGATTATCAGGATGACGTCCATTACACCGAGACCAACGACGCTTACTTCGAATATGCCTTTACGGGAACGGGAATCGATCTGATCACGGAAAAGGACTCCTCGCAGGGCGACATTGATATCTATGTGGACAACGAATTCAAACAGACGGTAAGTACTTATAACGACAACAGATTGGTGCAGCAAGCCGTGTATAGCATTTCGGGGCTTTCCAACGGTCCGCACACGATCAAAGCCGTGAAAAAATCGGGATCTTATATGCTGCTTGATAATTTCAGCGTCAGCGTGCCTGTCGTGGTTAACCCTGGACCTAAGGCATCCATCAATGATAGCGATCCCGGCATTACGTACTCGGGTTCGTGGGGACATAGTACGGGCAGGGGACTCGGGGATTATCAGGATGACGTTCATTACACCGAGGCGAACGACGCTTACTTCGAATATTCCTTCAAGGGAACCGGGATCGACTACATTACGGAAAAGCATTCCTCGCAGGGCGACGTCGATATCTATTTGGATAACGAGTTCAGACAAACGGTGAGTACTTATAGCGACGGCAGATCCGTCCAACAAACCGTATACAGCATTACTGGATTGTCCGATGAAGTGCATACGTTCAAAGCCGTGAAGAAATCGGGATCTTATATGCTGTTAGATAAATTGAGCGTGAGCGTAACGGTTGGAATCAGCCCATCGACGGGAAGCTTTGATAAGTATGCATCCGCACAGGCCGATGTCGGTACAACCATGACGCTTAATGGAGACGCTCTAAGCGGTATATCGCTAAGCGGAACTCCATTGACGTTAGATACCGACTATACCGTTTCCGGCAATGAAGTAACCATCAAGAAAGAATATCTAGCTACCAGGCCGGTTGGTGTAACCAGCCTGACATTCTCCTTCGGTTCGGGAGCCGTACAGACCTTCATCGTCACTATTAGCGATTCGTCGCCGCAGAACAGCGCGATCAGCCCATCCGCGGTCAGCTTCGACCAGAAAGCATCGGCTCAGGCAGACGTATCGACGACAATATCGTTCAACGGAAACGAACTGAACGGCATCGCGAACGGCGCAACCGCATTGGCGCAAGGTATCGATTATACGGTATCAGGCAACCAAGTATCCATTAAGAAGGATTATCTTGCGGCTCTTCCGACGGGAATAACCAACTTGACGTTGACGTTCAGCGAAGGAGCGACGCAGAATCTTGCCGTTATCGTTAGCGACACATCCAGAGGCAGGTATGTATGGGTCAACGACGACGATACCCGAATTACTTATCAAGGCGCCTGGTCGCATAATAGAAATAGGGGAGTCGGGGATTACAAGGATGACGTGCACTACACGGAGACCGACAACGCCTCTTTCGAGTTTAAATTCAAGGGAACGGGAATTGAGGTCGTCACCGAAAAAGATCCTTCCCATGGAGATATGGACATCTACGTGGATAACGAGTTCAAACAAACCATCAGTACGTACAACGTCAGCAAACAGGCACTGCAAACGGTATACAACATTACCGGATTGCCTTATGGCGAGCATACCCTCAAGGCCGTGAAGAAATCGGGCTATTACATGCTGCTGGATCAACTGAAATTTAAGGTAGAGGATTTGATTGGCCCGGATACGGCGAGCTTTGACAAGAACGCGAAGACTGACGTAAAAACAACGCTGAATATCGACGGTAGCAACTTACTAGGCATAACCAACGGTGAAACCGCGTTGGAATTAGGCAAGGATTACAAGCTGAAGGGCAATCAGGTCACGATCAAGAAGCAATATCTTGCGACCCGGCCGGTAGGAACATCTACGCTGACTTTCTCCTTCCGAGGGGATTACCGGAACGACGTGCATTACACGGAAACGAACAACGATTATTTCGAATACACGTTTAAGGGCACCGGGATCAAATTTATATCGGCAAAAGGTCCTTTACAAGGCAAAGTGGATGTCTACGTGGATAACAAGTATAAGAAAACGGTAAATACCCATCATTCCTCTAGATTGGTCGAACAAACCTTATATGGTATTTCCGGGCTGGAGAATGGCACTCATACGATCAAGGTCGTGAAAAAATCGGGAGACTACATGATTGCGGATAAGTTGAGTTTTACCGTGCCGTCTCAGACGATCGTGAACGATTCGAATGCTGCCATCAAATATTCCAGCGGCTGGACGCACAGCACGAACCGGGGGCTGGGGGATTACCAGGACGACGTCCATTCCCATAACGCCGCTCCGTTTAATCCGCCGTACTTCCAGTATAAATTCACCGGAACGGGTATCGAGATCATCACGGAGAAAAACGCTTTGCAAGGCGAATTCAATGTTTACGTGGACGGCGTCTTTAAGTCCACCGTAAATACGTATAGTCCGACGCTGCAAGTCCAGCAGACGGTGTATAGCATCCAAGGGCTCTCGCCGGGGACGCATACGATCAAAGTGCTTAAAAAATCCGGACTAAAGATGACGTTGGATTCGCTCAGGGTCACTCACTAAATCATATTGAACGCGATGGAGCCCTTCCCGTTTAAGGGAGGGCTCTTCATCGGACTTACGGGTTTTAAAGGCAAGACCATCATAGAGAAAAGAGGAATTGCAGCCATGACCATGACGACAGAAAGCATTCTCGGGCAAGCTCGCAAACACGCGATCCGATATGACCGTCCGGCAGCTACCTTTTTCGAAGGAGCACTATTGGGCAATGGGGGAATGGGGGCGGTCGTGACGACCCGGCCCGACGCCGTCGTCATTCATTTCGGACATAACAACGTGTGGGATATTCGAATCGCCGAGTTGCATCAGGATAAGATCGGAACCTTCGAGGACTTATTCGCAAGGTTAAGAGAAATTCCCTCTAGTTATTCCTCGCTAAGCGAAGAGCCTTGGTACAAGGAATACGTGGCCATGACCAGCGAAAATTACGCCTTCCCGTATCCCCGTCCGATGCCATGCGGCTCTTTGCTGCTCGGTTTCGATCGGCGGACGACGGAGGTGCTCGGACATAGATTGGGGTTGGATAACGGGCTCTGCGAGATCGATTTCAAGTCGGGGGAACGCTCCGTTACTTTGCTCGTGTTCGCGGATCAGGAGCATGACCGACTGTGGGCGACTCTTCGCCATACCGAAGGGGGGGCGTCCGCGGATAATATTTTCAACAGGGCGAGAATCATCCCCGATCCGCAAACGCCGCATGAGCTACCCAAATACGCTTCGTCGACCAACGTTGGCGCTCGGCAGCTTTCATTTCGCCAATCGCTTCCTTTCGATCTTAAGGTAGAAGGAGAGACGGGGGATCGGACCAAGGACAAGGCTTTCGGTTTAACGGTCTCTCTTTCCGTGGATGTATCCTTTCAAGAAAGCCCTAACGATTTGGAAGCCAAGCTAGCCGGAGGAAAAGATTTTACGCTTCTCGTTGAACTGGAGGAGGGCTTGGATGCGGAAGTTCCGCTTGTGGGGCGGAGCATCGGCGAGCCGGACCGGAAGACTTTCGATGCCGCTTTCGCTTCATCCAGTAAAGTCTGGGAAAGCTATTGGTCCCGCTCGGGCGTTTCCCTAGAGGATGAATTTCTGGAGCGGGTATGGTACCGCAATCTCTATTTCTTTCAATGCTCCGTGAAGCCCGACGCGACGTGTCCGGGTATATTCGCCAATTGGAGCTACGGCAAGATCGGTTCGGAATGGCATGGGGACTACCATATGAACTACAATACGCAGCAGCCTTTCTGGCTTGCGTTCTCAAGCAACCACGTAGAGAAACATCTGGCATACGTGAACATGGTCGATCACGTTCTTCCCGTCAGCCGTAAGTGGGCGCGGGAGTATTATGGCTTGCGCGGTGCTTATTACCCGCATTCCGCCTACCCCGTGGAGATGAACATGATGCCTTATCCCGTTCCGCATTGGGGCTGGGAAGTTTGCGAGACGCCGTGGACGGTGCAAAGCCTATGGTGGCATTATATCTACACGATGGACAGGACGTTCCTGGAGACTCGCGCCTTTACGCCGATTAAGGAAGCGGTGCTGTTCATGGTCGATTACATGAAGAGGCCGGATGCGAGCGGGGAGGCTTGGGGAGACGATCGCTATCATATCTATCCGACGGTCGTTCCGGAGCTATACGAGCTTACTCCCGGTTTCAAGAAGAATAGCGATTGCATCGTAGACCTGACTTTGACGAAATTTCTGTTCCGCGCCTTCGCGCAAGCTTGCGAAGATCTCGGACGTAGCGGCGAGGAAGCGGAGCTTCTCGCGGAAGCGGAGGAGATTCTCGGGAAATTCCCGGAATATCCGACGGCCGAGTCGCAACGGGGGACCGTATTCGTGTCCGTCCCGGGCGAAGACCCTGAAGTGATCTATAACGTGCCGAATGGCATTTCAACCGTATTCCCGGGGGAAGACCACGGCCTGCACTCCTCGCCGGAGGAATATCGCATCGCGGTTAATTCTTATCTTAATCATCGCAACGAGGGCGGGAACGAGCTCGTATTCCTGAATCTGGCGGGAGCTCGGCTCGGCAAGCTGGATTTGGAACGGTTCAAGCGCCAGATCGAGTATTGCATGCTTCCCAACGGAACTTGCACCGATAAATTGCTGGAATCCGGGGGGCGTTATTCGGATACGACCTCGTTCGATTATATGGCTCCGATGGGCATATGGTTCGAGAATTTCGCCCTGCCCGCCGTCGTCAACGAATGCCTCATGCAAAGCTATAACGGAATCATTCGCCTCTTCCCTAACTGGCCGCTCGACAAGCGCGCCGAATTCAGCACGCTTCGGGCGGTCGGCGGGTTCCTGGTCAGCGCCGCAGCCGACGAAGGATCCGTGCAAGGGATTGAAATCTATAGCGAAGCCGGCTCGCGGCTCCGGGTGTATAACCCATGGGGCAAAGCGAGATGCATCCGGAGCCGAGGGGAGGAGACGCTGAAAGGGGACGTATTGGTGTTGGATACGGATAGAGGAGAGAGAATCCAGCTGATACCTTATTAGGAGTTGAATGATGTGAAGTCGAGATTAAGCAAGCTACGCATCGGTCTGTTATTGTTCGTTATGGTCGCCGCGCAATTAGGAATCGTAGCTCCGAATACGCCCGTCGCGCAAGCGGCGGATAACGGATTGGCGCTTAAGCCGTTAATGGGTTGGAGCAGCTTCAGCATGCAAGTGTATACCGGCGTTAATACTATTATTTCCGCTGCTTCTATTAAAGCGCAGTCCGACGCGATGGAAGCGACGCTGCAACCCTACGGTTACGAGTATATTAATATCGATGCCGGATGGAACGGAAGCATGGATGGATACGGACGACCTATCCCAAGCACGACGTTATACCCTAACGGGTTTCAAGAAGTGATTGATTACGTGCACAACAATGGTCAGAAAATCGGAATTTACGGCATTCCCGGAATGTCGAAGGAAGCGTACGATAATGACTTGCCGATCTATGGAGCCCCTGGTTGTTCCATGCAGGATATAGCGGCTCTACCGTTGCGGACGGGCGATTATTGGGACATCGGTTACAAGATCGATTTCAATCAGCCTTGCGCGCAAAGCTATATTGACTCTATCGCGGATTTGTATGGGAGTTGGGGAATCGATTTTCTGAAGTTCGACAGCGTGACGCCGGGTTCGGGACATAACGATACTTCCATCGACGCGAGGGGTGACGTCAAAGCTTGGGCGGAAGCATTGGCACCGTACGGAATATGGCTAGAGCTTTCTTGGGCGCTGGACATGAACTACATCGACTACTGGAAGCAATACTCGAACGGTTGGCGCGTCGATTGGGACATAGAGTGTTATTGCGGAAGCGGGGGCCTTACGACGTGGGCGAACATCGCCCGTACCTTTCCTAAAGCGGAGCAATGGTGGAGGCACGGAAGTCCGGGAGGCTGGAACGACTTCGATTCCTTGAATGTCGGCAATGGCGCCATGGACGGACTGACGCAAGACGAGCGCCGGACGGCCATGACCCTGTGGGCGATGTCGTCGGCACAGTTTTACATTGGAAACGATATGACGAACCTGGATGCCTTCGGAATCGGCTTGCTAACGAACAAAGAGGTCATCGCGGTGAATCAGGCGGGTCGTCCGGCTCATCCGGTATCCACGGCAACCAATCAGCAGGCATGGTACGCCAACAATGGCGACGGAAGCTATACGGTGGCGCTCGTCAATCTCGGAAACTCGGCGGCGACGGTATCCGTCAACTGGAGCGATATCGGACTTAGCGGGTCGGCAACCGTTCGCGATTTATGGACGCATACGGATCTTGGAAGCTTCAACACGGGATATAGCTCGGTCAATTTGGCGCCGCATGCATCGAGATTGTTTAAAGTAGTTTCCCAGGGTGGATCGAATGCGGTGAATAACGACGATACGGGCATCAAGTACGTCGGAGCATGGCAACGCAGCTATAATCGGGGCTTTGGGGATTTCCAGAACGACGTTCATTTCACTCAAACGAATAACGATTATTTCGAGTATACTTTTAACGGCACGGGTATCGATTTGATAACGGAAAAGGACTCTTCGCAGGGCAACATCGACGTTTACGTCGACGGCGTTTTCAAGCAAACGGTGAGTACGTATAACGCTACGCGACAGGTACAGCAGAAGGTTTACGGAATTACCGGCTTGTCTAACGGTCCGCATACGATTAAAGCCGTTAAGAAAACGGGTACGTATATGCTGCTCGACAAGCTAAGCTTCAACGTGGCTTCTCCGATTCAAATCAACGACGCCGACGCCGGATTCACGTATAACGGCAGTTGGACGCATAGCACCGCAAGAGGTTTCGGCGATTACAAGGACGACGTGCATTATACTTCTACTAATAACGACTATGTCCAATATACCTTCACCGGAACGGGAGTCGAATTGATCACGGAGAAGGAAGCCGGCCAAGGAAATATCGATATCTACGTGGACAACGTGTTCAAGGAAACAGTCAACACGTACAACGCCACTCGGCTGGCCCAGCAGACAGTGTACAAGATTTCGGGATTAACGCCTGGATCCCACACGATCAAAGCCGTCAAGAAAACGGGCACGTATATGCTACTCGACAAGCTGAACGTCTCGAGCACGAAGAAACAGTATAATAACACCGATCCGGGGATCACGTACAGCGGAACCTGGTCGCTTAACGGTAACCGCGGCTTCGGGGACTACAACAACGACGTTCATTTCAGCCAGACGAACAACGATTACTTCCAATTCGCTTTCAGCGGCACGGGAGTCGAAGTTATTACGGAGAAGGAAGCCGGACAGGGCGATATCGACATTTACATCGACAACGTGTTCCAGCAGACGGTCAGCACTTATAACGCGACTAGATTAACGAATCAAGTGGTCTTCGCCATTACCGGGTTAACCAATGGAAACCATACGGTTAAAGGCGTTAAAAAGACGGGAACGTTTATGCTGCTGGATTCGTTGCGGGTTACTCCATAACGCCTGATAGCCCATATTGAAATTCGGACCCTCCCGATAATTCGGGAGGGTTTGTTCGTCCGATTGCGAATAAGTTAAACAGAGAAGCAGAAAGGGTGGTTTGGATGTCTAGAGATAGCTTTCGTTACCGTAGAAGTTTACCCCGTTGCGTTCAGAAGCTTAACGGGAAAGAACCGGTCGTCATCGCTTTTCTGGGAGGCTCCATTACGGAAGGCGCGGGAGCGTCCGATGCGGATCTTACAAGCTGGCGGGCTCTGACCGGCCGATATCTGATGGAGAAATACGGAGAGAAAAGAGTGACTTGCATCAACGCGGGAGTCGGCGGCACGACCTCGACCTTCGGGGCGCACAGACTGCGGGAGCATGTTCTCTCTTACGGCGAGATAGACTTGCTGTTCGTGGAATTCAGCGTGAACGACGGAGAAGATCGCGAAGAATCCATCAGAGGGATGGAGGGGATCGTCAGGCAATGCTTGAGGGAGTCACCGCGAACGGATATCGTGTTCGTCTATACCGCCGCCGATAAGAATTTGACGGACGGGTTGCCGTTTAATATCGCGGTGCACGAGGAAGTAGCTACCCGATACGATATTCCGTCGGTAAACCTCGCCGCGGAAATCCGATCTCTGATCCAATCGGGTCAAACGAAGTGGGAGGACCTCGCGAACGATCGGGTTCACCCGAACGACGACGGTTACGCCGTCTATGCTTCGTTCGTCAGGGATTTTCTCGAGTCGGCCTTAAGCTCGCCGTCCAGGCAAGCGGACGGTCAAACGTCCGAGGAATTACCGCCCGCGCTCATCGAGGGGAACTACGAAGACGCGACGATGCTCGATTTCCGCGCTGCGGAGCATTCGGACGGATTCGTACTTAAATTAGCGGAGCCGGGACCGATGATGAATTGGCGTTACGGAATCGAGCATCTGCACGCGGAAGATCCCGGCGCAACGTTGACCTTCCCCGTTACCGGGAAAGGCGCTGGATTGTTGCTGCTGCATGGACCGGATAGCGGGATATTCGAGTACTCCCTGGACGGGACGGAATTTCATGAGGTTAACTTGTTCGACGAGTGGTGCTTGATCGCGTATCGTCCGATTATCGCTACGTTTCCGAGCTTACTCGAACGGAATGACGCGCGGATTACAATTCGCCATACGGGACGCAAGGATGCTCGAAGCAAAGGAGCGGACATCCGCATTCTAAGATTCTTGAATCACTAGTCCCTGCCGCGAGAATTTGCACTTGACTATGTTAAGCGGGTCATTTATACCATAAAGTGTAGGGAAAGCGTTTTCGTTTGCGTCATGCTTCAAGTTTCTTATCGTGCCTTAATCATCTTGAATCGAAAGGAATGTTATGAAATGCCTTTAGTCGATATGCCGTTAGAGAAATTGAAAGAGTATCAAGGGATTAATCCGCGCCCAGCCGATTTCGATGCATACTGGGATCGGGCGATCGCCGAATTGCGCGCGGTGGACGCTCAAGTCGAGCTCGTGCCGAGCGCGTTCCAGACTCCCCAAGCCGAATGCTTCGACCTTTATTTCACCGGCGTTCGCGGAGCTCGCATTCATGCGAAATATTTGCGTCCCAAGAACGTGCCTGGCCCTCATCCGGCCGTCGTTCAATTCCACGGCTATTCGAGCAACGCAGGAGATTGGACGGATAAGCTCGCTTACGTTTCATTAGGTTTTTCCGTGCTTTCCATGGATGCTCGCGGACAAGGTGGTAAATCCGAGGACGTCGGAGGAGTGAAAGGGACAACGCTCAACGGACATATTATCCGAGGGCTGGACGATCATCCCGATAATCTGCTTTTCCGTCATATTTACCTTGATACCGCGCAATTGGCGGGAATTGCTCTCGGCTTGCCGGAGGTCGACCCGGAACGCGTCTATGCGCTGGGCGGCTCTCAAGGGGGCGCGCTTACGATCGCATGCGCCGCTCTCGAGCCTAGAGTGAAGAAGCTTGCGCCGGTTTTCCCGTTTCTTTGCGATTATAAGCGAGTGTGGGAGATGGATTTGGCCAAGGACGCTTATCAGGAGCTTCGTAATTATTTCCGTCATTTCGACCCGCTGCACGAGCGCGAGGACGAGATTTTCGAGAAGCTCGGGTATATCGATTTGCAATATTTAGCTAACCGTATTCGCGGCGAAGTCTTGATGTTCGTCGGCCTCATGGATACGATCTGTCCTCCTTCCACCCAATTCGCGGCCTATAACAAGATTACCGCTCCGAAGCAACTCGCCGTCTATCCGGATTTCGGACACGAAGGCTTGCCGGGAAGCAGCGACCGGACGGTTCAATTTTTCCTGAAGGAATAACAAGTCTATTCATTAATCGGGAAAAGAACGAGGCAGGAGGCTGTATCCCATGTTGAAACTATTCGAATATAATTGGCAAGTACGCCAAGATTGGTTCGATTGGTGCGAATCCGCGACAGAGAAGGAGTTGCTGGAGAGACGCACGGGAGGTCCGGGCAGCATTCTCTATACGCTGTTTCACATCATCGATGTCGAGTACAGTTGGATAAGCGGATTGCAAGGAAAGCCGGAGCCGCAAGAGCCTCCTTTCGAGGACTATGCCAGCGTGCAGAAGCTAAGAGAATATTCCGCGCGTTGCCATGAGGAAATCGCTCCGTTTATCTACGCTTGGAATAGCAGCATGGAAAATCTTCTTTTAGAGGAAGAAAACGCAACGGAACAAGCGGAGAGCTTTAAATACGGGGAGATTATGCGACATGTTCTCGCCCACGAGATCCACCACATCGGCCAGATGTCCGTATGGTCGCGAGAAATCGGAAAACAGCCGATTACCGCGAACTTGATTCGTAGGGGATTGTTCGATAGTTAAGAAAAATGTTAGCGCACTTAAAACAGCGGTTGTCTAAGACTATTAAAGTCCTAGTCCACCGCTGTTTCATTTTAGTACAGTCTAATATAGCTTTCCGATGTGAATTTACCGTTCTCCCTGTCAGGTATTTAATCGCGATAAATGATAACATTAGAGTTATTAATCCTTGCGAGAAAGCTTGAGCTTAATCAAGGGTTATCATCCTTCATGCAAAGTAGGCTTACTTAGATGGCGCAATCGGAACAGACGCTTTACAAATTCGGCGAATCTCCTCTGTGGGAGCTTCAACGGACTTACTACGAAGAGCAAGGCATAAAAGCATGGCAGAGCGGAGAGGTTCCTCAATACATTACAAGCAACCCGATTATGGCCGTCGCCTATGCGGAAATCGTCTTCGGTATGCTTCAGGATAGGGCACGGGCCGGATTCAAGGCAGAGCCGGTAACGATCGTCGAGCTTGGGGCGGGATCTGGCAGACTGGCATTTCAGATCGTGAAGGAATTGCGCGAGCTTATGGAGTTCTCGGGATTGTCGCTGCCTCCGTTTCGTTACGTCATGACGGACCTAGCGGTTAGCAATATCGAATATTGGCAACGGAATTCCAGCTTGCGGCCATACGTGGAGCAGGGTGTGCTGGATTTCGGCGTGTTCGACGCCGTTAAGGATTCGGAGCTGCGATTGACGCAATCCGGTGACATCGTAAGAACGGGCGAATTAGGTCAGCCGGTGCTCGTTATCGCCAATTACGTATTCGATAGTCTCCCCCAGGAGCTGGTTTACGTGGAAGATAACAAGCTTTACGAGTGTTTGGTCGATCTGCAATTTCCGGAAGGAACGGGCGCCGGCCTAAGCGTTTCCGAAACGTTGGGGACCGTGACGTTGGACTATCACTATCGCCGGGCAACGGAACTCGAAAGCGAATCGTATCCTTATCGCGATGTAATGGAGCTCTATCAACGGCAACTGGAGGATTCCCATGTTCTCTTTCCCGAGAAGGGGATCGATTGCTTAGAGCGTCTCGGACGGTTGTCGCGGGAAGGATTCGTGCTGCTAACGGCCGATAAAGGCGATCATCGATTGGAAAATTGGGAATTCGCCGAGCCGCCGAAAATCATTCATCACGGAAGCTTTTCTTTGAACGCGAATTACCATGCCATGATCGTCTTCTTCGAGAGGAAAGGCGCGATTGCCTCCTTTGCCTCGCATCATCATAACAACTTAAACGTGGGCAGCATTCTTATGCTTCCTGATCCGGCAAGTTATGCCCATACGCGTATGGCGTACCGTCGGTTCGTGGAGCGATTCGGACCGGATGATTTTTTCAATCTGAAGCAATGGTTCGACGGACAGCTGCCGACGATGGATCTGCGGCAAATCTTGTCCATTTGGCGGTTGGGCGGCTACGATGCGGAGTGGTTCCTTCAAGCCGGCAATCGCATGTCGGAGCTATTCGGAAACGGCACCGAGGCCGAGATGTTGGATATTCGCAGCGGGATTAACCTCGTTTGGGATACCCATTACGCTATGGAAGACAGATACGAATTGGCTTTGGAATGCGGAAGGATATTGTACCAAATGGAGTGGTACGCGGATGCGTTGCTGTTCTTGGAGCGGTACGCGGTCGGGCAAACGTCCGAGATCAACGTCGATATCCTCTACACGATGGCCATATGTTCCTATGAAGTCGGAAGCGACGAAACGGGATATGCGCGAAAGGTATTAGCTAGGGAGCCCGAGCACGAAGGGGCTTTATCGCTCCTTGTGCTTCTCGAAGGGGAATCGTAAATGTAAGAGGTGGTTTGGCTGTCTCGCGGGTCGAATCGGCTTGCGAGACAGCCCTTCTTGAATTCGTCGCACCCGAATCCACACCCGATCACGGTACAGAAACGGATTTAGCGCACCTTTTCGAATATCGGCCGACGAGCGCCAGGTTACTTAAAGACGAAGCGGCTATTCCAGCGATTATGCCTCCGACCAACCAAATACCCGCGTCAGAAACGACTATTTCGCCGGTTATGCCTCCGACCAACCAAATACCCGCGCCATAAGCTGCTATTTCGCCGATTATGCCTCCGACCAACCAAATACCCGCGCCATAAGCTGCTATTTCGCCGAATGTGCCTCCGACCAATCAAATACCCGCGCCAGAAACGGCTATTCCGCCGATTGTGCCTCCGACCAACCAAATACCCGCGCCAGAAAAGACTATTCCGCCGATTATGCCTCCGGCCAACCAAATAACCGCGCCAGAAAAGGCTATTCCAGCGATTATGCCTCCGACCAATCAAATAACCGCGCCAGAAACGGCTATTCCGCCGATTGTGCCTCCGACCAACCAAATAACCGCGCCAGAAACGGCTATTCCGCCGATCGTGCCTCCAACCAACCAAATACCCGCGCCAGAAACGGCTATTCCGCAGAAAGCACTAGCCCATCCCGATTAAAGGAATGCGGCCGAAAATGTCGAATGTAGCTACTTTGAAACGCGATTATTCGATGGAGGTCAAATCATGCCTGCGAATATGAAAGTAGTGCCTACGGCGAAACAGCTCGCCTTTCAAGAATGGGAGTTCGGATTGTTCCTGCATTTCGGCTTAAGGACTTTCTACGAAGGTTATAAGGATTTCGATGAACGTCCGATGACGCCGTCCGCGTTCAACCCGACGAAGTTGGATTGCGAGCAGTGGATCCGGACGGCCAAGGAAGCGGGAATGAATTATGCGGTGCTGACGGCCAAGCATCACGACGGGTTCTCCAATTGGCCGTCCAAGTACAGTCGATTCTCGGTTGAAGCTTCTCCGTGGAAGGACGGCAAAGGAGACGTCGTGCGGGAATACGTCGACGCATGCCGTAAGTACGGCGTGAAGCCCGGGTTATACTACTCGCCTTACGATGGTTCGGCCGACTTCTATACGCAAGATGCCCAGGCTTACGACGACTATTTCGTTAATCAGATCACCGAGCTGTTGACCGATTACGGGGATATCGACGTTCTGTGGTTCGACGGCTGCGGCTCCGAAAATCATTCCTACGACTGGGACCGGATTATCGGGGAAATCCGTCGGCTTCAACCGGGAATCTTGATCTTTAATATGGGAGACCCCGATTTCCGCTGGGTCGGCAACGAAGACGGTATCGCGACTCTTCCGTGCTGGAATACGGTCGATTCCGCGGAATATTCGCTGTTGGCCGGCATGAAGGAATCGTTGAGCGGCGGATTATTGTGGCTGCCGGCGGAATGCGACGTACAAATGCGCACCAATGACGCTAGCTGGTTCTATACCGATTCGGACGAGCATCTCGTCAAGAGCCCGGACGAATTGATGGGACTTTACTACCTTTCCGTCGGGCGCGGAACGAACTTGCTGCTGAATATCGGACCGAATCGCGACGGGGTATTCCCCCCCAAGGATTCGGACAACCTCGAACGCTTCGGCAGGGAAATTCGCAGAAGGTTCTCGAATCCGATCGCGACGATTGCCGACTGCACAGCCGAAGATATGAAATGGCAGTATTCTCCGAAAGAAGCGCATTTGCTCGACCACGTCGTCATCCAGGAGGATCTGTACGAAGGCGAGAGCGTTCGTCGGTACGCCATTTCGATCATTACGGGGAAAACCCACCGCAAGATTCTCGTCCACGAGGGCTACAATATCGGCCATAAGGCAATCGTCCGGATTCCTGCGGTTAACGTCACCGGAGTCGTTCTCGAAATCCTGGAGAGCGACGGCGAGCCCCGCATCCGGGAGCTGACGTTCCACTATGCGGGCGGGGATATCTGAGGCCGCGTCTTACAATCAAAATCGAAGCAGCCCGGTCGCATTCGGATCAGGGCTGTTTTTCCTGCGTCATTCTCCGCTTGTTGAGAACTCCCATATGAATTAAGATAACGAACAAAGATAGAAATTACCGGAAGGTGGCAGGGACGGATGTGGAAGCGGTTGTTCCGAAGGATTACGCCCGAGACGTTCAAGAACCGGATTCTGCTTGCGTTCCTGCTGTTCTTGCTGGCTCCGATCGCCTTGCTCGTCGTCTACAACTTCAAGGAGACGGAGCGGGTGCTTCAAGATAACGCGTCCGCCAAAAACATCGAGCAGCTCGAAGGCATCAAGGACGGCTTCGTGGATCTAATGAGCCTCGTCATGAAGACGGGATTGCTCCTCGAGCAGGATTCGACCTTGCTATCGACAATGACGAAGCCGGAGCAATTCGACCCGATCGAGCGGAAGAAAAAGGTCGAGAACAAATTCGCGAGCATCGAGAACAGCTTTTTCCTGACCGGCGCGACGGTGTATTATACGCTTCTCGATTTTCATGGAAACGTATACACCTCCTACATCCCCAAGAGCGCTCTCATATACGACGAGCTCAAGAACGAAGCTTGGGTACAAGCCCTGCAAAGCAAAGGCGGGGAGCGGTACAAGTGGAATCCGAACGACGATAACGTCGTCATCCGGGAACGGACGGTCAGCAACAAGATGCTGAGCTTGTACGAGCTGTTGCGCGACGATGCGCTTAAGCCGTTTGCCTATGCCCGGTTCAGCATCGATTACGAGGAGTGGTTCGACCGCGCGACGAAGGGGCGCCAGGACGAAGGAACTTATTTCCTGCTGGACTCTTCGGGCAGAACGATGTTCGAATCGGCGCCGGGAGAGACGGTCGACGAGACCATCGTCGCCGGCTTAATGGGTTCGACCGCGGAGGAGCCGTCCTCCTCCATCGTCGACGGCAGGGATCGCACGCTTTACACGTTCAGCCGCGTCGACGAGCTCGACGGCTATCTGGTGAAAAAGGTGCCGCTATCTCTCCTGTTCATGGAAGTACATAAGCAGAAGCAACGTTTCTTCGTCGGTTTCGGAGCTATTTTGCTGCTATTCGTGCTGCTGACCTATTTTATCTCGTCGACGATTACCGTTCCGCTTAAGCTTTTCCAGAGGAAGATGGAGAGCTCGGTCAAAGCGAATTTAAAGGTGAAGCTCCCCGAACAAGGACGAGGAGAAATCCTTGCCCTCACTCGCAGCTTTAACTCCATGATCGACGATATCAACCTTTTGCTGGAGCGCCTCCAACTCGAGGAAAGGCAGAAGCAGTTCGTGCGGTTCCAAGTGCTGCTGGCGCAGATGAATCCCCACTTTCTGCTAAACACGTTGAATACGATCAAGAGCATCGCGCTCGACAAGGACGAGGACGAGATTTACGAGATTTGCGTTTCGTTGGGTAAAATATTAGAGACGACTCTCAATACGGAGGTCGACCTCATTCTGCTCAAGGACGAGATCGTATTAATAGATTCCTATATGAATATTCAGAAGGCTAGGTTCGGCCATGGAATACAGATTCATTACGACGTGAACGAGGAACTGCAATACGCGCTTATTCCGAAGTTCTGCTTGCAGCCGCTCGTCGAAAATTCCTTGCTGCATGGATTCGGGCAATCGCTCAAGGACGGGAGAATAGAAATCGCCGCCTCAAGCCGGAATTCCTTGCTGTACCTGGATGTGACCGATAACGGCATCGGCGTGGAGAGAGCCAAGGAGAAGAAGATTACCCGCAAGCGCAAAAGCATCGGCATTCAAAATATTAAAGAGAGCCTGGAACTCATTTTCAAAAATCAAAGCACGGGGCTGACGTTGGAGTCGACGGACGACGGGACGCGGGTATCGATGCATTTGCCCCTGCTCTTATCCAAGCCCTATCGAAAGGAGGATGATATCGATGGCAACCCTATGGCGCGCTTTGATCGTCGAGGATGAACAACCGGCCAGGGCAAGCATGAGGAAGCTGTTCCTGAAAGCGGCTATTCCGTTCGAGATCGTCGGCGAAGCGGGCGACGGACGGGAAGCGCTGGCGATGATCCGCGAGCTCCGGCCGGACGTCGTCATCTCCGATATCGATATGCCCGTCATGGACGGGGTGAAGCTGTTGAAAGCGGCCCGGGAAGAAGGCTTCGACTGCCGCTTCGTCATGCTGACGGCCATGAGCGAGTTCGAATATGCCCGTCAGGCTCTCGAACACGGGGCGACGGGTTACTTGCTTAAGCTCTCTCTCGATCTGCAAGGTTTGAGAGAAACGATGGATAAAGTAGCGCGCGAGCTGGAGCAAAGGGAGAAGCTGAGAAAGGTAGACAAATGGTTTCCGGACGAAAGCCGCGCGGAACCGACGGATCACCCCGAGATGAATCGGATTATCGGGTACATAGAAGAGCATTATGCGCAAGAAATCACGTTGAAGGGGCTGGCGGAGTTCATCCGCATGGATGCCAGCTACGTGAGCGATCTTTTCAAGAAGAAGACGGGCTCAACGCTTACTCATTATATCCAGAACCGGAGAATCCGCGCAGCCAAGATGCTGCTGGCCGAAACCGACCGTACGATCGGCGATATCGGGCATCAGGTCGGTTTCGAGAACGACAACTATTTCATTAAGGTTTTTAAGCGGTGGTGCGAGATGACCCCGAACGAATATCGGAAACAGGCAGAGAAATGACGGTTCAAGATCAAAAATCCGTTCTATGAATGTCCAAACGCCGTTCATCCCCCGACAGCGCTCCCGATGCTAAAGTGAAAGACGTAGAGAACAACATTATTCTGAGGGGGATAAAACGAATGAATAAGAAGAAGTGGTTCACGACCGCGCTTAGCTTCGTTATCGCGACCGTGCTGTTAGCCGGATGCGGGGACAATAAAGATGCTCAAGGCAACGATCCGCAAGCTTCGGCAGGCAAAGCCGTTAAGCTGAAGCTGTGGGGCGCCGTTCCGGTTGAAGCCGGTCCGCAAGCCGTCGTGGACGCATGGAACGAGGCGAACCCGGATATCGAAGTGGAATATATTCGATACGTTAACGACGACGCCGGCAACCTGAAGCTGGATACGGCGCTGATGACGGGACAGGATGCCGACCTCTATATCAACTACACGCTGACCCGCTTGCAAAAGCGCGTGGATGCCGGAGTGGCGCTAGACTTGGCCTCCACGGGTTACGACATCGATGCCCAGATGGGACCGGATGCCGCGCAGTGGAAAATCAACGACAAGTACTACGGATTGCCGACCAAGAAGAACATGGCGTTCATTTGGCTGAACAAGAAGATGCTCGACGAGGCGGGCTTGCCCGTTCCGGCGCTGGACTGGACTTGGTCCGACCTGAAGGAATACGCGGCCAAGCTGAAAAAAGACAACGTATACGGCCTGCTCCAGCACGAGGCCAGCTTCACGGCCACGATCGACGGAACGATCGCTGGACTCGGCGTGACGAAAGCCGACGGAACGTCCAATTTCGATAACGACCTGTGGAAGCAGCAATTCACGATGCTGCACGACATGATGTTCGTGGACAAATCGACGCCGGAATACGGCGAGCAGCTGACGAGCAAGATGCCGGTCGACACGATGTTCCTGAAGGGCGAAGCGGCCATGCTAAGCGCCGGAGAATTCATTTTCCGCAACGCGAACAACCTGACGGAATTCCCGCACGACTTCCAGATCGCTTTCGCGACGATCCCTCAGGTAACCGCGGATCAGAAGGACTACAAGTATTCCGGAGGCTTAGGCGACGTATTGTCCGTGAACGCGAAGTCCAAAAACCAAGAAGCGGCATGGAAATTCGCGCAATGGTACGCCGACGGAGGCATGCTGCCGATGGCGAGCGGCGGACGCATCCCGTCCTCGAAGAGCGTGGACAACAAACAAGCGATGGATCTGTTGCTTAAGGGCGTAGAGGACAAATACGACGTCGATTCCATGAACAAGGTCGTGTTCGGCCAATTCGAATCGTTCCAGCTGAGCGTTCCCCAGCAGGTGCTCGATGCCCGCAAAGAAGAGTACGAGAAATATTTCCTGAACAAGCAGGATATCGATGCGACCCTTGCAAGCATGGCAAAGCGTCATAACGACCTGATCAAAAATTAAATAGCGATTACCCGCGGAGAGAAGAAGGAACGACCGCTTCCTTCTTCTCTTTGCTGCTTTAATCAAGCGACATACGAAAGGCGGCGATCCCGTGAAACGGCGAAGCTGGATTCAAAAGCAAGGCTGGATCGGATACGCGTTCATCATGCCGAACATGCTGGGCATTCTGCTGTTCTTCATTATTCCCGCGCTATTCTCATTCGGCCTTATGTTTACCGACTACCAATTCGCCAACCCGAACGTATCGTTCACCGGGTTGGATAATATCGAGCGTTTATTCCAAGACGAGCAGTTTTATAGCGCGGTTAGGCATACGGGGATATTCTTGTTATCCGTTCCGATATCCCTGGTCATTGCTTTCATAGTGGCTCTAGTGTTAAACCGTAGCGTCTATCTAAAAGGCTTGCTGCGAGGAATGTTTTTTTTGCCTTATATCTCTAGCGGAGTGGCTGTCGCATTCGTATGGATGCTGTTGTTCCAGCCTTCGCACGGTCCCATCAACGAGGTGCTGAGATGGATCGGTATCGCCACGCCCCCGGGATGGTTCGCGGATTCCGACACGGCGATGTATGCCATCGACGTCGTACAAATCTGGTTCATGCTCGGCTATAACATGATCATCTATTTGGCTGCCCTGCAGGAAATATCGGCCGAGCAGCTGGAAGCGGCCCGTATCGACGGCGCGAGCGCGAGAACGGTTACGTGGAAAATCGTATGGCCGCTCGTCAGCCCGACAACGTTCCTGCTGCTCATCACGGGTTTGATCATGACGATGAAATCCTTCTCCTTGATCCAAGCGATCACGCAAGGCGGACCGAGCGGCAGTACGACGATTTTATCGTTATTCGTCTACAAGACGGCCTTCAGCTATTACGAGATGGGTTACGCTTCCGCGATTTCCTGGTTTCTGTTCGCCGTCATTCTAATCATTACCATCATCCAGTGGATCGGCCAGAAGCGCTGGGTCCATTACTAGAAAGGGGGTGCTTCGCATGAACGATTCGGCCGGGAAAATAAAGCTGCCCACGACGATCCTCATGATCGTGGCAGGCGTGTTCATGATCCTTCCTTTTCTATGGATGATCAGCACGTCGTTCCAATCTCCGAGCGAAGTATTCTCGAAGTGGCTTCCTTCCAAGCTCGATTGGAGCAGTCACGAGCGAATATGGACGGGCAGCTATAATTTCGTCCCTTATTATTTGAACTCGGTCAAAATTTCGGTCATTAGCACGATCGGGGCCGTATTCCTGTCCGCATTGGCGGCATACGGCTTCGCGCGCATCGAATTCAAAGGCCGCGACGCGATGTTCCTCGTCTATCTGTCGATGATGATGATTCCGCCGCAGGTTATTTTCGTGCCGAAATTCATCATGTTCAACTGGATGCACATTTACAACACGCATTGGGCTTTAATATTGCCGGGCATGTTCTCGATCTTCGGGGTATTCATGCTGAGACAGTTCTTCATGAGCGTACCGAAGGAAATTACCGAATCCGCGTTCTTGGACGGAGCGGGACATTTCAAGATTTTCTTCCGGTTGGTGCTTCCGTTGGCCAAGCCCGCGCTCGCCACGTTCGCGATCATCGATTTTTCCTGGCATTGGAACGATTACGAGAACGCGCTCGTATTCCTAACGAGTCCGGAATTGTACACGATACCGCTCGGCTTGCAAAATTTCATCCTTGAAAACAACGTCGATTACAACGGAATGATGGCGGCGTCTTCCGCGGCGATCATTCCGATGATTCTCATTTTCCTAATCGGCCAGAAATATATTATACAAGGCATTTCCAGCTCCGCTGTGAAAGGCTAATTCGGAGGGATTCAGCGTGAAAAACGAAGTGGTAATATCGGACGTTACGGTCGTCGGCGGAGGGTTAGCGGGCATTAGCGCGGCGATTGCCGCCGCAAGGCTTGGCCGGAAGGTGGCGCTTGTCCACAATCGCCCGGTGCTCGGCGGCAATTCCAGCTCGGAGGTTCGGGTATGGGTATGCGGCGCGACGGGTCATGGCGTTAACCGATATGCGCGCGAGACCGGCATCATGGGCGAGCTGTTCATCGAGAATCAGTACCGCAATCCGGAAGGCAATCCTTATCTGTGGGATTTGACGTTGCTCGAAGCGGTTCGCGCCGAACCGAACTTGGAGTTGTTCTTGAACACGGACGTCCGGGAAGCGGAAGCGGACGGAGAGATGGACGCGCGGGTTATCCGCAGCGTTACCGGTTGGATGATGGGCTCGGAGAGGCTAATCCGTTTCGAGAGCGAGGTTTTCTTGGACTGCACGGGCGATGGGTTGGTCGGATTTCTGGCCGGTGCGGCTTACCGCTTGGGACGAGAAGCGCGGCATGAATACGACGAGGATTGGGCTCCGGAAGTCGCGGACGACATTACGCTGGGCAGCACGTTGCTGTTCTATACGAAGGATGTCGGTAAACCCGTCCGATTCGTGGCTCCATCGTTCGCGAAGGACATCACGACGACTTCGATTCCGTTAAAAAGGGTCATCCGAAGCGGGGATTCCGGTTGCCACTATTGGTGGATCGAGTGGGGCGGAGAGCTGGACACGGTCCTCGAGAACGAGCGCATTCGCGACGAGCTGTGGTCGGTCATTTACGGCATATGGGATTATATTAAAAATTCCGGCCAATTCGACGCCGAGACAATGACTTTGGAGTGGGTAGGCTCGCTTCCGGGCAAACGGGAATATCGCCGCTTTCTCGGCGACACGGTGCTGACGCAGAACGATATCCTCGCTCAGCGTCCGTTCGAAGACCGGGTCGCCTTCGGCGGCTGGTCGATCGATTTGCATCCGCCTCAAGGAATGTACGCGTCTGAGAGCGGGTCGAAGCATCTGCACGCGGACGGCATCTATCACATTCCGTTCGGGTCGTTGTACTCCCGGAACGTGAATAACCTGCTGTTCGCCGGACGGAACGTCAGCGCGACCCATGTCGCGTTCGGAACGACGCGGGTCATGGCGACCTGCGCGGTCATGGGGGAAGCGGCCGGAGTCGGCGCCGCGCTGGCGGTTATCAAAGGCGTGACTCCTCGACAACTTCGCGAGAGGCATCTGGCGGATATACAGCAAGCGATGCTGAAGAGCGACGCTTCGATCATCGGGCTTAGGAACGAAGACGAGGCGGACTTGGCGCGGCTTGGTTCGGTAAGCGCGTCGAGCACGATGGCGAAGATTCGCTTGGATCAAGTAGTAGGGGAATATCCGCTTACGGCGGACTTTGGAGTGCTGTTGCCTTTGGAAGGCAAGTCTGCGGGGAAGCTGGAGCTGTTGGTTTCGGCCAGCGAGCGCGCGGAGCTGGTCGTCGAGGTATGGGATACCGGGCGCGCGGAGAATTATGTCCCGGCAACGCTCAAGTCGAGCGCTAAGGCTATTGTGGAAGCGGGGACCCGGCAGTGGGTCGCGATTCCGGTGGAGCGGGATGGCGTAGGAGAGAGCGGGAGTAATATCTTCATTATCGTTCGGGCGAACGAGAAGATCAGCTTGTTTAAGTCAGCCGTTCCTTTGACCGGCGTGCTCGCCTTCGAACGCGGCGTGTTGTCGAAGGTGTCCTCGGATTTGGAGGATCATCAGCCGGATCAACCGATTGTGGAATGGAGCATGAAGCGGCTCGTTCGCCAGCCGTTCTGCGTTGCCTTCGAAACGGAGGCTTATGCCGCCGAGAAGGTAATAGACGGGTACGCGCGTCCTTATGGCGGACCGCATTCGTGGGCTTCCGAGCCGATGGCGAAGGAAAGAAGCGAGTGGGTGGAGGTTCGGTTGGCCGCGCTTGCGGAAGTTTCGGAGATTCATCTCACGTTTAACGACGACGTCAACGAGGATTTGATCAACCTTCACCACCACGAGACGCCTTTCGCGGTCATTCCGGAATTGGCGAAGGATTACGATCTGGAAGCTTGGGTCGGCGGAGAATGGCGTAAGCTCGCTCAAGAGCAAGGCAATCGCAAGCGCAAAAAGGTTCACCGTCTGACGGAGAGCGTCGCAACCGATCGGGTTCGCCTCGTCGTCCATGCGACGAACGGCAGCGATCGCGCCGAATTAATCGAGCTTCGCGTTTATTAGAATGGAGCAGTTCCATTGGAGTCAGTCGACTCCTTTGGAACTGCTTTTTTTGTTTACTTTCCCGCGTCGTGCCTTTCCGTCAAACCTAACTACAGCTATCCTATGTCGCCTAACTTGCCATCCGATTAGATTCGATGCGATCCGCTCCAAGCATAAAAAGTATAGCTACAGCTCCGAAATCCGGCAGAAGACAAGCTCCAAGCATAAAAAATATAGCTACAGCTCCGAAATCCAGCAGAAGACAAGCTCCAAGCATAAAAAGTATAGCTACACCGTTTAGCACCCCGTCCCGCACCCCCGCACCGTACGCACCGTACGCCACGCCACCCGCCCACCCCATCCCGCTCCCGAAGTCCCGCCAGCAATCCCGCGTAAGGCACCCCCTTTTCCAAAACGGCTATTTAGTCGAATGACAGCGAAACATGCGAAATTATGTTGCGAAACGTGGATCGGAGGGGGGACGAAAGTCTCGACTTTTTGCTAAAAAAAGGGATTAAAGCGGAGAAATTGAATTATCCATACATAGTCAGACAACTTGCATATATACATAAAAATTATGGTATAGAAAGGTTGCGAACTATGAAGCGTAACGGGTTGCCCGCCAAACAGGGATTATACGATCCGCAATTCGAGCACGATGCTTGCGGAATGGGGTTCGTGGCTAATATCAAAGGACGCAAATCCCATGAGATCGTCCGTCAGGCGTTAACGGTTCTAGGGAACCTCGATCATCGCGGCGGTCAGGGATGCGAGACGAATACGGGGGACGGAGCGGGCATCCTGCTGCAGATTCCCCATGCTTTTTTCAGGCGGGAGCTCGGCAAGGAGCTAGTTCAGCTTCCCCAAGACGGAGAGTACGGAGTCGGCATGCTGTTCTTGCCGCAGGATGAGGAGCTCAGGCTTTCTTTCGAGAAAAGATTGGAAGCGATCGTGCGCGAGGAAGGCCAAACGCTGATCGGCTGGAGAACGGTACCCACCGATGACGGGAAGCTTGGCCAGACCGCGAAATCCGTTCAGCCGTTCGTCCGCCAAATCTTCATCGGACAACAAGGAAGCTTCCAAGACGAGTTGGGTTTCGAACGGAAGCTATACGTCATTCGCAAGCGTTCGGAGCAAGCGATTCGGTATTCCGGCGTAGAGGGCGGGGAGTCGTTTTATTTTTCGAGCCTGTCGAGCCGAACGATCGTGTACAAAGGGATGCTGATTCCCGAGCAAGTGGATTCCTATTATACGGAGCTTCGGGATCCCGCGGTCGAGACGGCGCTGGCGCTCGTTCATTCCCGGTTTAGCACGAATACTTTTCCGAGCTGGGAACGCGCCCACCCCTACCGCTTCGTCATCCATAACGGCGAGATCAATACGTTGCGAGGCAACGTGAATTGGATGCACGCGCGACAAGCCTTAGCGGAAACGCAGCTATTCGGAGACGACATGGGCAAGGTGAAGCCGGTCATCGACAACGACGGAAGCGATACCGCCATGTTCGATAATTCGCTGGAATTCCTCTATTTATCGGGCCGCAGTCTTCCTCATGCCGCCATGATGATGGTGCCGGAACCATGGGCGAACCACGAAAGCATGATGGATAAAATGAAAGCGTTTTATGAATATCACGGCACGTTGATGGAGCCTTGGGACGGACCGGCCGCGATGGCATTCACGGACGGAACCCAAATCGGGGCATTCCTCGATCGGAACGGACTTCGTCCTGCCCGATATTACGTCACGACGGACGATCTGATCATTTTGTCCTCCGAGGTAGGGGTATTGGACGTTCCTCCCGAGAACGTCATATATAAGGAACGACTTCATCCCGGGCGGATGCTGCTCGTAGATACGAAGGAAGGCCGGATCATTTCCGACGAAGAATTGAAGAACGCCATAGCCGAAGAGCATCCTTACGAAGAGTGGCTGAAGGAGCATTTGATCAGCTTGGAGGAGCTGCCGGACGCGCCAGAGGTTCCGGAGCCCGACCATTCCACGGTATTCCAACGCCAGCGCGCTTTCGGCTATACGTTCGAGGAGCTGAGGAAGGTATTCGAGCCGATGGCGCAAAGCGGCGTAGAGCCGATCGGTTCTATGGGCTACGATGCGCCGCTTGCCGTGCTCTCGAAACGGCCCCAAAGGTTATACAGTTATTTCAAGCAGCTATTCGCGCAGGTAACCAATCCGCCGATCGACGCGATACGCGAAGAGATCATAACGGCTACCGGCACCACGATCGGTCCGGAGCGCAACCTTCTGAATCCCGAGCCGGAGAGCTGTCGCCAGATCAAGGTGAAATCCCCGATTTTATCGAACGAACAATTCGCCAAGCTCCGCCATATTCGCAGGCCGGGCTTCAAGTCGATCACGCTGCCCATTTTCTTCGTTGCGGCTAGGGGGGCGGAGGGATTGGAAGCCGCCCTGAACGAGCTTTGCGAGGCTGCGGACCGGGTCATCTCGCACGGACATAATATCCTCATCCTGTCCGACCGGGGCATCGACCGCGATAACGCAGCCATTCCGGCGTTGCTAGCCGTATCTTGCCTCCATCATCATTTGATCCGCGAGGGCACCCGAACGAAGGTTAGCTTGCTGCTGGAGTCCGGAGATCCGCGAGAGGTTCATCATTTTGCGTTGCTGCTCGGTTACGGGGTCAGCGCGATCAATCCTTACTTGGCGCTGGAGTCGCTGGACGACATGATCCGTCAAGGCTTGCTGGTGGGCATTACTCATGAGAAAGCCGTGTACAACTATATGAAGGCTGCGACTAAAGGCGTCGTCAAGGTGTTGTCCAAAATGGGTATATCCACGATCCAGAGCTATCGCGGTGCGCAGATTTTCGAGGCTTTGGGGCTAGAGAAGGGGTTAATCGATAAGTACTTTACGTGGACGCCGTCGCGGATCGGCGGAGTCGGGTTGGACGTCATCGCGCGGGAAGCGTTGATTCCCCACGAGAAAGCTTACGCGGAGCAGGATCGCGGCGAGCTCGTGCTGCCTTCCGGCGGAGAATACCAATGGCGCAGAGACGGCGAGGAGCACATCTACCAATCGCAGACGATCCATGCGCTTCAGCAAGCGTGCCGCACGAACGATTACGGGCTATTCAAGAAATTTTCCGATGCGGTAAACGGCCAGCAGGAAAAATTGTTCACGCTACGCGGCTTGCTGGAATTGGATTTCGATTCTTCGGATGGCGGCATTCCCCTCGAAGAGGTGGAGTCCGTGGATGCCATCGTCAAACGTTTCAAGTCCGGCGCGATGTCCTATGGTTCAATCAGCAAGGAAGCGCACGAGAGCATGGCGATCGCGATGAATCGCCTTGGCGGCAAAAGCAACACCGGAGAAGGCGGGGAGGATCCGTACCGCTTTCTTCCCGACGCGAACGGCGATTCTCGCCGGAGCGCGATCAAGCAAGTCGCGTCGGGACGGTTCGGCGTGACGAGCAATTATTTGGTGAACGCCGACGAGATCCAAATCAAGATGGCGCAAGGGGCCAAGCCGGGCGAAGGCGGTCAACTGCCGGGGCGCAAAGTATACCCTTGGATCGCGGACGTGCGCGGTTCGACGCCCGGGGTCGGCTTGATTTCGCCGCCGCCGCATCATGACATCTATTCGATCGAGGATCTGGCAGAGCTGATCCACGACTTGAAAAACGCGAACCCCCGCGCGAGGATCAACGTCAAGCTCGTGTCCGAAGTGGGAGTCGGCACGATCGCCGCGGGGGTAGCCAAGGGACGCGCGGACGTCGTGCTGATCAGCGGCTACGACGGCGGAACGGGCGCGTCGCCGCAGACGAGCATTCGTCATGCGGGATTGCCTTGGGAGCTTGGGCTCGCCGAGACGCATCAGACGCTCGTGCTGAATAAGCTTCGCGATCGCATCGTCGTCGAGACGGACGGGAAGCTCATGACGGGTCGGGATCTCGCCATCGCCGCATTGCTGGGGGCGGAAGAGTTCGGCTTCGCGACATCGCCGCTCGTCGTGCTCGGTTGCGTGATGATGCGCGTCTGCCATCTGGATACGTGTCCGGTCGGCGTCGCGACGCAAAATCCGGAGCTTCGCCGGAAGTTCAACGGCGATCCGCAGCATGTCGTGCACTTCATGCGCTTCGTCGCCAGCGAGCTTCGCGAGATTATGGCGCGGCTAGGCTTCCGAACGGTCAACGAGATGGTCGGGCGAACGGATAAGCTCAACGGTCGCAAAGCGATCGATCACTGGAAAGCCAAAGGCGTCGACCTCTCGCCGTTGCTGCACCAGCCCGAAGTCGGCTCGGAGGTCGGGAGATACTGCAAGACTTCGCAAGATCATGGGCTGGACAATTCGCTGGATAGGAAGCAGCTTCTTCGCATCGCCGAGCCAGCGTTGGTATCCGGGGAACCTGTGGCGGCCGTGCTTCCGATTTATAACACGAATCGGGTCGTCGGGACGATTCTCGGCAGCGAGGTAACCCGGCGATACGGATCGGCCGGCCTCCCTGCGGACACGATCCGTTTCCACTTCATCGGGTCCGCGGGACAGAGCTTCGGAGCTTTTATTCCTCGCGGAATGACCTTGAAGCTGGAGGGGGACTCCAACGATTACGTCGGCAAAGGGTTATCCGGCGGCAAAATCATCGTTGCCCCGTCCGACAAAGCGACGTTCAGAACGGAGCAAAACATTATTATAGGCAACGTCGCCTTCTACGGCGCAACGTCGGGAGAGGCGTATATCCGCGGTATTGCGGGCGAGCGATTCTGCGTGAGGAACAGCGGAGTTAACGCGGTAGTCGAAGGCGTCGGCGATCACGGCTGCGAATACATGACCGGGGGTCGCGTCGTCATCCTCGGCAAGACCGGCCGCAATTTCGCGGCGGGGATGTCGGGCGGCATCGCATACGTATTCGATTCGGCCGGCGATTTCATAAACCGCTGCAATCTCGAGATGGTGCACCTTGACCGCGTGGAGGACCTTGTCGAAGCGCGGGGCTTGAGAGATATGATCGAGCGGCACGTGACCTATACGAAAAGCTCATGGGCGCAATCGATCGTCGATGATTGGGACGAAAGCTTATCCCGGTTCGTCAAGGTTATTCCGAAGGATTACAAACGAATGCTGGACGCGATGGACCGGCTTTCGGCAACCGGGTTAACCGGTGAACAGGTCGCGATGGCGGCTTTCGAAGCGAACATGAAGGACTTGTCCCGCGTGGGCGGCAATTGATGATCTCGAGTTAATGGAGGCGAAGGAATGGGGAAATCCACGGGTTTCATGGAATTTAGAAGGGAGCTGCCTCCGGAGGCCGATCCTGCGGACCGGATTCGGCATTGGCAGGAATTCCAAAGCAAAGCATCCGAAGAACAGCTGAGAGATCAGGGTGCCCGCTGTATGGATTGCGGGATTCCGTTCTGCCATACCGGGCAGATCATTAACGGGATGGCTGCCGGATGTCCGGTCAATAACCTGATCCCGGAATGGAACGATCTCGTGTATCGGGGATTGTGGAGGCAAGCGCTGGATCGGCTGCATCAGACGAATAATTTTCCGGAGTTTACCGGTCGCGTTTGTCCGGCGCCATGCGAAGGCTCTTGCACGGTCGGGCTATACGACCCGCCGGTTACGATCAAGAACATCGAGAAAGCGATCGTCGACAAAGGATTCGCCGAAGGCTGGATCGTTCCCGAGCCTCCGACGGTTCGAACGGGGAAGAGGGTCGCCGTCATCGGCTCGGGGCCATCCGGACTCGCTTGCGCGGCCCAATTGAACAAAGCCGGACACCTCGTAACCGTGTACGAGCGGGCCGATCGCGTTGGCGGGTTGCTCATGTACGGGATTCCGAACATGAAGTTGGATAAGAAAACCGTCGAGCGCAGGGTGGAATTGCTCCGGCGGGAAGGGGTTACGTTCGTTACGGGAACGGAAATCGGCAAAGACATTCCGGCTTCGCGATTGTTAGAGGAGTTCGACGCCATCGTGATGTGCGGCGGCGCGACGAAAGGGCGGGACCTGCCGATCGAAGGGCGCGAATTAAAAGGGATCCATCTGGCCATGGAGTTCCTGCACAAGAATACGAAAAGCCTGCTCGATTCGGAGCATGCCGACGGTCAATATTTATTCGCGGAAGGCAAGGACGTCATCGTGATCGGAGGCGGCGATACCGGTACGGACTGCGTGGGAACTTCCTTGCGGCACGGCTGCGGAAGCGTTACGCAGTTCGAGATTATGGCTAAGCCGCCCGAAACGCGGGCGGCGAGCAATCCGTGGCCGCAATTCCCGCGCGTATACAAGCTGGATTACGGGCAGGAAGAAGCGAAGGCCTTGTACGGGAGCGATCCTCGTCAGTACATGATCTCGACGAAACGATTCGTCGGGGACGAGGAGGGCAACCTGAAGGAGCTGCACACGGTCGGCATGGAGTGGAAGGCGGACGCGAACGGCCGATTCGGTCCGGTAGAGGTACCGGGTACGGAGCAGGTGTGGCCGGCGCAATTGGTACTGCTCGCGATGGGTTTCTTAGGTCCGGAGAGCACCGTGCTCGATCAGCTTGGCGTCGAGAAAGACGAACGGTCCAACGCGAAGGCGGAGTACGGCAAGTACGCGACGAACGTAAAGGGAGTATTCGCGGCGGGCGATATGCGTCGGGGACAAAGCTTGGTCGTATGGGCGATCAACGAAGGCCGCGAAGCCGCACGCGAGTGCGACCGGTACTTGACGGGAGACACCTTGCTTCCTTAAAGTTCGCAACGGTTGCAGGGGGATAGACAATGATGGGAGACTCGCGCCTTTATGGAGCGGGTCTTTTTTGCGCCTCGCATAAATAATGAACGATTTCTCATTTGTTTCTAATAAAGGGGTCTAAAGCCCTATTTAGCCAAGATTATTTCTCTTCGTGGGATAATTTAGGATGTTAACGAACTGTTATATTGGATAAAGGCAACCTAGACCATCCTGAAATTGGAGGAATACACACTATGCAAAAGAAATACTCGTTCGTCCGTAAGATCATGACCGTTACTTTAGGCGCAGCTATCTGCTTAACGACGCTTGGCGTTGGACAAGCTTCTCTTATACCGACGGCCTCTGCCGCAACCAGCTCCGCCGATAAAGTAATCAGCTTGGCTAAGAGCTACAAGGGAAGAGTTACATATGACTTCGGTACCCGCAACCCTTCCCGATTGATCTTCGATTGTTCATCATTCACGGAATTCATTTTCGCCAAAGTAGGCGTGGATTTGAAGTGGGGAACGAAATACCAGAAAAAACAAGGCTCCGCCGTTAGCAAGAGCAACCTTCGCAAAGGCGATCTCGTTTTCTTCGACACGATCGGCACCAATAATAAAGTCATTAACCATGTCGGCATTTATATGGGTAGCGGACAATTCATCCACGATACGCCTTCCGTTAACGGAATCGCGATTACCAGCTTGAGCTCCGGCTTCTACTCGACTCATTACGTATCTGCACGTCGGGTCCTATAATCAAAATTTCGAAAAAAAAGGCAGAGCCGGTTTTTCCTCGGCACTGCCTTTTTACTAATATACATAGAAGGTAACTTACAGGAGTTGCTCCAAAAGAACGTCCAAGTTGTTCCAAGTCTCGGTGATTCCTTGCAGCATGCCCATGTCCAGAACGGTTTTGAGAGCTTCGGCCGATTCGTAGCGAGATTGGCTGATCAGCTTCGTCTTGCCGTCTTCCTCCACGAACGTCATCGTTACGGTCGTTTGCGGCATTCCCTCCGTGATGTTGCCTTCCGGATCGGAGAAGGAGTCCACGTAGACGATTCGTTCGGGCTCGACGATTTCCAGATATTCTCCAAGTCCCCAAGACTCGTAGCCGAAATACTCTTGACTTTCGTCCGTGCACTTCATGCAGAAGTGCCACAAGCCGCCCGGACGGAAATCGATGTTGCATACGGGTAAAGTCCAGCCCTTCGGACCCCACCAGCGTTTCAGATGTTCGGCTTCGGAGAAAGCCTTGAATACGAGTGCGCGAGGGGCGTTGAACGTACGCTCCAGATAAAGCTCCTTGTCATCGACTCTCGAGTAAAGCTGGTTTGCTGCGTTAGGGATGGTCATTCGGATGAAACCTCCTTATTAGTCATTATTGCGCTTGCTTGATGAAAATAATATACCTAAAAAGGAATATTCCTGTCAAGGAATATTTATATAAACGCCGCGAAAACCATACGAAACCAAAAAACCGTCCCATTCGCAATGCATATCGCATGGAATGGGACAGTCTCTATTCAAGTTTCCCCGGGTCCGCAACTCTAACCGGCTAAACTCGCATTAGATCGGATCGTAGTATTCGGAGTTCAAGGAGTTATTTTTGCGGAAGGTGTTATAGACCGAACCTTTGCGCTCCGAATCGGAATCGACTAGGACGAGAATGCGTCCGTCGTTGATATAGCTGTCGTATTGCTTTGCTTCGATCTCCGGGATGCCGAGTCCGATAAGCGCTCCGACGAGTCCTCCGGCACCGGCTCCGACGGCCGCTCCGGTTAGGGCCGCCACGATCGGGCCAGCCGCCAACACGGGGCCGATGCCCGGAATGGCCAACAAGCCGATTCCCGCCAACAATCCGGTCACGCCGCCGAGTACTCCGCCCGTGGCCGCGCCGGAAACGGCGCCTTCGGATGCTTTCGTCCCCGTCTCGCTGGTGACGGCGGCGAGCTCTTCTTTATTTTTGCTCAGCACGGAAATCTCGCTCGAGTCATATCCCTGCTCTTTCAAGCTCTCGATCGCGTTAACGGCTTCGACCTCCGAATAGAATACGCCTACGATTTTCTGTTCCCTAGCCATAATGATTACCTCCTAAGTTAAATTGTTGTTCCTTGTTACTCCTATTTACCCGCTGATGGGCAATTTTAAGCAATTAATCCGAAGACAGTTATTAACTTGAACGAAAGGGGGGTTCTCTAGATCATTCAGTTCGTTATAATAGAGTGACGTATAGGCCGGAGCAGTTAGGCAACGATGAGGTAGTCGAGAGATGACTAGATGGACGAAAAAGACGCTGTGGATCAGTGGAGCGTTATTGGTTCTGTTAACGGCGTTAATTGTTGCGGCTATCGCATTCTCGGGCGGCGGAGATCCCAGGGAGAAGGATTTGGAGCTGGAAATGCCGCGCGAATATTTATATGGAACCGAGACGGCAACCAACGGAATGGAGCTGCATTATTTGCGAACCCGTCCGTCCAACGTACAACCGGTAACCGTGAACACCAACGTAACGATAGCGCCTTACTACGGCGTTAATGGCGGATTTTTCTACGAGAAGTCTTTGCTTAGCATCGCGTTGGCAAACGGGATACCCGCTAACGAAGTGGAGGGACAGTACGGCTCCGGCGCGTTTAACGCGAAGTTTCCCCGAGGAACCCTCGTTTGGGACGGGAGCTTGGATCAATTGAGCGTACAGGTAGCGCGGCAGGCTAGCGAGCTGATCGTGACGGATCGTTCGAAATCTTGGGCGCAGGGCGGCATAAGCATGAGTCTGGATAGGGACGATCTGTGGCTGGAACGGATAGAGTCCGAGCATGCCCCGTTGCCGATCGACTTGTGCCTGCGTTCGGCCGCCGCGTACGACATCGAAGGAAACTTGTTTTTGATCGTCAGCACGACGAGAGGCACCCTTGCCGATTTCCGCGCAGCCATTATCGAGCGCATCGGCGAGGGGCGGTTGGTTAACGGAATTTTCCTCGACGGGGACGGATCGTCCCAGCTTCGCAGCAGGGAAGTAAAGCTGAGCGGCGACGGGAGACCGGTCGTTCAGATGCTTCGTTTAATTAAATAGAAAAAACCTCATGAAGGGCAGACATCTTATGATTAATACTATTTATGGCAAGGCTGCATTGTTCGCAAGATCCTATCACCCGATTGTTCACTCATTATTATTAGGTACGATACTGGCTCGGCTCGCATCGTCAATGAGCTTGCCTTTCCTCGCGATCTATCTGTTAAAGCATACGGATGTTAGCACGGTTATGATCGGATTGATCATCGGGGCCGGCTCCTTGGCCGGTACGGCAGGAGGATTCATCGGCGGAGCGTTGTCCGATCTATTCGGCAGAAGGAAAATTCTTCTCGGTGCCTTGTTCGGTTGGGGCATCGTCTTTCTCGGCTTTGCCTTGGCGGACAACGCGCTTATTTTCTTCTTGTTAAGCCTATTGAACGGGTTATGCCGCTCCTTCTACGAGCCGGTTTCCCAAGCTCTGATGGCCGACTTGACCGAGAAGGAAAAGAGATTCAAAGTGTTCTCCCTGAGATACTTGGCGATCAATATCGGCGTGGCCGTCGGACCTCTGCTGGGAGCCTTGTTCGCGGCGATGGACAGTACGCTGCCTTTTTTCATCACGGGATTCATTTACTTCGTGTATGCCGTTTCCCTGTACTTGCTATTAAACAAATTCGGGATTAAGAAAATAGAGGGAGAGAAGAAGGCGAATCAAACCTTCTTATCCGTCTGGAACGTAGTAAGAGGCGATTTGGTGCTTCGTTATTATTTGTTGGGCGGTATCGTGACCGCGATCGGATACTCTCAAATGACGGTAACCTTATCCCAATACGTAGGCGGCAAATTTGCTGAAGGAGTCGGGTTGTTCGCCGTCATGATGAGCGTGAACGCGATTACGGTCGTCTCCTTGCAAGTCCCTTTCACGAAGTGGGCGGACAAATATTCTGCGTTAACGGTATTATCCGTCGGGGTCGCTTTCTTCGCGTTAGGGAATGTGGGCTTCGGATTATCCGGCAACTGGCTCATGTTTATCCTATCCATGATCGTGTTTACATTCGGGGAGATGCTCACTTACCCGGCCGGAAACCTGCTTACGGACGCAATCGCTCCGGAGGGCATGAGGGGAGCCTATTACGGAGCCCAATCCTTCAGCAACCTCGGCCATTTCCTTGGTCCGTGGGTAGGAGGAATTCTGCTTAGCCACTATAACGGCAGAGTGCTGTTCTTGGTCATGGCCGTCGTGGCCGTGTGCGCAATCGTGTTCTATAAAGCGGGCGAAACCGCCCGGTTGTCGTCTTCGAAGGCGGGTTGAACTGTGAACATAGTTTGACGGCAGAATGATGGTGGCATGGCTTCAGCCGTACAAAGTATTTTCGATTTAGCAACTCGTCGTTGATCGGCAAAGGAAGCGAGAATATGGACGACCGGCATGGTCGATCAATCTTATCCAGCCCAAGTTGCAGCCATAAAGGTCGTCGTGGAATTTCTCGATGATTGAATGGTTTTCAAAGCACCGAATTAACGAAGAAAGCTAGCTAACTCCGCCCATCAGTGCCCCCATGCACCGAATTAACGAAGAAAGCTAGCTAACTCCGCCCATCTGTGCCACCACGCACCGAGTTAACGAAGAAAGCTAGCTAACTTCGCCCACAAGCGACATCACACGCTGAATCCCCTATCCCGCCGAGACATACGGGGTAACGATTCGCTTGATCCGCTCCAGTCCATCCCACATGTCTCCCGGTCCGTCATAGATGAGAACGTAAGCACCGTCGAAACCGACGGATTTGACGGCATCTAGACATTTCAAGAACTCGACTTCGTCCGGATAACCGGATTCGTCGTAAGCGGCTTTCGCGTGGACCGATACGCTTAACGGAGCGATCATGGCCAGCTCCTCGTACTTGGCCGGTCCGCGGAAATTACCGAAATCGGTAATCATTGGAATCGATTCGCCCGCGATATCCAGCAGCTTCAAGCAGCTTTCTCCCGTCGAGGTCAAATCTTTGAAATTCTCGGTAATGACCCGCACTCCCTTGGAATCGGCGTATCGAGCCAGATCCGAGAGGGCGGCCGCGGATTGCTTGATCGCGGATTCGTCAGAAGGGGACGCTTCCCCGGCGACGACGCGAATTTGTTTGGCTCCGCTGAGGGATGCGACGTCGATCCATTCCCGAATCAGCTTCGCATCCGCGACTTTACGAGACTCGTCCGTCGCAGTCAGGTCGCCGTAATCCAGAAGCAGGGTGTCGAAAGATACTCCCGCATCCGAGAACGCCCCTCTCAACTGTCCCAAATAGGCAGCTTCCGTCGATGGAAAGTGGAAGTGGCACACCTCGATCGCCTGGTAACCTCGTTTAGCCGCTTCGGCAGGCAAGTCGAGCAGGGCGTGAGTTAGCGGTTGGTCTTGAACCACCGTGCGATGCTCGCCTTGCCCTTCCTCGGCATTCCAAACCGTCCAGCGCAACGGACCGAGTAACCGATGCAAGCTCCAAGTGCTCACGGATAAATAGGACATCGTTATTCCTCCTGCATCTTATAATGATTCATGTCGACTTTCGGATATTCCAGCTTAAGTTTGCTTAACGCGGAAACGATAATCTTAAGGACGAGATAGTCGCGGAACCAGCGATTGTTGGCCGGCACGACGTGCCAAGGATTCGTCTTCGTCGCGGTCGCTTTGAATGCGTCGGCGTAGGCTTTCATGTATTCGTCCCAGTAGCGTCGTTCTTCGAGATCGCTGGGATCGAATTTCCATAGCTTCTCCGGATTCTCCATGCGTTCGTTGATTTTATTCAGTTGGAATTCCGGCGAGATATGAAGGAAAATCTTAATCAAAGCGGTTCCGTTGTCCGCGAGCATTCTCTCGAATTGCTGGATATACTTAAGGCGCGAGTTCGCCGTTTTCTTATCGATAAGGCTATGGACGCGCGTGATCAGAACCTCTTCGTAATACGATCGATTAAAAGAACTAATATAACCCCTCGCCGGAGCAACTTTATGGGCGCGCCACAGGAAATCGTGCGCCGCTTCGTCGCTTGTCGGCTGCTTGAAGCTTTCCGCCCGGAATCCTTGAGGGTTAAGGCCGGCGAGCACCTTTTTGACGACGCCGTCTTTTCCGCTGCAATCCATTCCTTGAAACAGGATCAGAACGCCGTTCGTCTTGGATGCGAATAACCGTTCCTGAATGTCCTGAAGCTGCTCCTTTAACGCCTCGAAGCTTTCCGCGACTTCTTCCTTGCTTGCGAAGCCGGCCGTATCGTCCGGATCGTAATCTTTAAGGGACACCTTACGCTTCTCGTCCAAGCGATACTTTTCCAGCATGCGTATCCTCTCCGTCCGTTAGGATGTTTTCCTTAATCTCTCTTCCATTCTAATCTTTATACCCATATTTTTCTAATCCCTATTGTGCCAACAATGTCGTGTTATTTGTCTTATTCGATGTTATCGTACAATTAGGCGACACGAGTTACCGATAAAGGACGGGTATTCAGATGAAAGATGGCCGCGAGCGCCTTTACTTATATGTTATAGCCTCTAATGAAGAGGAAAAATCGCTGCGAATGCTTGAGATGCGTTCGTTGCTCGGACAAGCGGGTAATTCCAACTTGGTGCAAAGCGCCGTCAGAATTGATCCGAGCCGAAGTCCGTTTATTAAACAGAGACTAGAGATTCTGTTCGAAGGCGGCGGGTTAGACGAACTGGCGGAGCACGCGGCAAGTATCGAGTTGGAGGGGGCAACCTTCAAGGTACTGGCTATCGATAATGATAACCCGGTCGGAGGATTAAAGCTCGATTATGATCGGAAAAGAGAGCTGGAGAGGGCGATCGGTTTACGCATTAGAGGAAAAGCGGAGATGCGCGCGCCTGATCGGGTATTCGGCTTCGCGCGCGTAGGCGGCACTTGGAAATTCGGCGAGCTTGTCGCCGGAGAAGCCTTGTGGCTGAAGCACAACGAGAAGCCGAGGAAATATTCCACGGCTCTAAGCACGCGGGTTGCCAGGGCGATCGTAAACGTTGCCGCGCCTCGTACCGAAGATACTAGGGTTATCGATCCTTGCTGCGGAATCGGAACCGTATTGGTGGAGGCGATGTCGATGGGAATCGATATCGAAGGCCGGGAGATCAATCCTTTGGCCGCCGTCGGGGCGCGGGAGAACCTGGCTTACTTCGGTTACGGCTCGGCGAAAGTCGCTTTGGGCGATATGAGGGAAATCTCGGAGAAATATGACGTAGCGATTATCGATATGCCTTATAATTTGTGTTCCGTTTTGCCATACGAAGAGAAGCTGCACATGCTTCGAAGCGCCCGCGGCTTCGCGGATAGGATGGTTTTGGTTACGATCGAATCCTTAGACTCTCTCTTAGAAGAAGCCGGATTTACGATCGTCGACCGCTGTACCGTGAATAAAGGGAAGTTCAGTCGGCAAGTTCTCGTATGCGAGTAGAAAAATAGTGAAACGCCATGACGGAATTGTTGAAATATCGGCCGCTTTCGTACACAATGGTTGAAGAACAATACATGAAGAGGAGAGAACTCGACGATGAAATATATAAGCACGAGAGGAAACGTGGCTCCGATCGGCTTTATCGATATGTTCTTGATGGGGCTAGGCGAAGATGGCGGCTTGATCGTACCCGAGTCGATCCCGACCGTTTCCGGGAAGCAGCTTGATCAATGGGCGAAGCTTTCGTACCAAGAACTCATGTTCGAAATCTTCTCCCTTTACACGAACGACGAGATTCCGGCGGATGATTTGAAGCGTCTTATACAAGAGAGCTATGCCGGATTCACGAGTCCTGACGTACTCCCATTAACAACCTTAAACGATTCGCTGCACGTTTTGGAGCTTTTCCACGGACCGACCTTTGCTTTCAAAGACGTGGCATTGTCCTTCATGGGTAATCTATACGCGTATGTGGCGAAGAAGCAGAATCAAGTCATTAATATCCTCGGCGCGACATCCGGAGACACGGGAGCATCCGCGATCAGCAGCGTTCGGGGCAAAGAAGGCATACAAATCTGCATTCTCCATCCGAACGGCAAAGTCAGCCGCGTGCAAGAGCTGCAAATGACGACCGTTCAGGACGACAACGTGCTTAATCTCGCGGTTAACGGCAATTTCGACGATTGCCAGCAAGTAATCAAAGAATTGTTCGCGGATATTCCGTTTAAGTCGAAGTATCACTTGCGCGCGATTAATTCCATTAACTTCGTGCGCATATTGGCCCAATCCGTGTACTATTTCTATGCTTACTTGAAGCTGTCGGAAAAAGCGCGAGAGAACGGCGTAAACTTTAGTATCCCAACCGGTAACTTCGGCAATATTTTCTCCGGGTACTTGGCCAAGAAAATGGGCGTGCCGATCAAGCAACTCGTATTGGCGACGAACGAGAACAATATCCTTGAGCGGTTTATCCGCGAAGGAGTATACAAACCCGAAGGCTTCCGAAGCACCCACAGCCCGTCGATGGATATTCAAATCGCGAGCAACTTCGAGCGTTACTTGTACTACTTCGTAGGCGAAGACGCAGTCGCGGTAACGGCTCGGATGGAGAAGTTCAAGCAGGAAGGCCAACTTACGTTCACCGAAGCGGAAGTCGCCCGCATCCAGCAGGATATAACGGCTTACAGCGTCGGCAACGAAGAATGCTTGAACACGATCCGGACGTATCAAGAGCGTTACGGATATTTGCTCGATCCGCATTCCGCTTGCGGGATCGCGGCTTACGAAGGCGCGGGACGCAAGGATGACGGAGCGTTCGTTTCCTTGGCGACGGCGCATCCGGCCAAGTTCGACGAGGCAATCCGCTTGATCGGCATCGAGCAGCAATTCCCCGAGAGAATTCAGGAGCTATTCGACAAGCCGCAGCAGCAAGTCATCGTCGATAACGTCAAAGCGGACATCGTTGCCCGTTTGGAAGGTTTTTACCGGGTTTACCAATAGAAAACGTCCCTAATGACCAATGAAGACTACTACATGAGAAAACATACATGGCAGGAGGAATTACTTTGTTAATCGGCGCGGTTGAAGCGGGCGGAACGAAGTTCGTATGCGGAATAGGGAACGAGAAGGGCGAAGTGCTCGATCGGATCAGTTTTCCGACGGAGCAGCCGGAGAAAACGCTGGCGCAGGTTGTCGCTTATTTCCGGGACAAGCAAGTAGAAGCGATCGGAATCGGATCGTTCGGTCCGATCGATATTGACCGAGCTAGCTCTCAATATGGTTACGTGACAACGACTCCCAAGCCGGGTTGGGCTAACTATCCCGTGTTGCCCGAGCTCAAAAAGGCGTTCAATGTTCCCTTCGGTTGGGACACGGACGTAAACGCGGCGGCTTTGGGAGAAGCGACGTGGGGTGCGGCTGCGGACTTGGAGAGCTGCCTTTATTATACGTTCGGTACGGGCGTAGGCGTTGGCGTTTTCGCCGAAGGCCAAATGGTGCACGGACTTGTCCATCCCGAAGGCGGACACGTCCTTACGCGGCGTCATCCGGACGATACTTACGGCGGCAAATGTCCTTACCACGGAGATTGCTTGGAAGGAATGGCAGCGGGGCCGGGGATCGAGGAACGCTGGGGCGTCAAAGCGAGCGAGCTCCCAGTGGATCATCCGGCTTGGGAGATGGAAGCCTTCTACATCGGGCAAGCTTTGGCTACGTCGATTCTGCTCCTCTCGCCGAAGAAAATCATTCTTGGCGGCGGCGTTATGCATCAACTGCAGCTATTTCCGCTTATCCGCAAGCAGGTTCAGGATAACTTGAAGGGCTACGTCGTCTCTGCTGCGTTAGAAGCTGGCATCGACGATTACATCGTTCCGCCGGGCCTCGGAGATAACGCCGGACTAACGGGCTCTATCGCGCTCGGACTTCGGGCTTACGAAGAAGCGAATTCATAAGAATCAATGAGAGAGACCTTCGGTTGAAGGTCTCTTTTTTATTTTCGGCGCTCAAAATGGACTCTTGGCGAGAGTTAGGATTAGTTAGGTTAAACCGTTACTACCTAAGCCTCGACTGGTCAATACTTCACCTTCACTTAGAGAAAAAGGCGTGCTCGTTGGTAAATATACCTTAAAGTAGCTCCGCGGAGGGAAAGAAGCGCGCGAAGCGGCACTAGTTGCCAAAGTAGAATGGTAATCATCGCTATTCAAGCGAATGAGCCATTTTGGAATCAAGTAAGGATGAAAAACATCACTATAGATCGCATTTTTGAAAGGAGTAGAACAAATTTAGAACAGTAGCAATGAAAAGCATCCTTATCCAGCTTACAACTTGAATTTGAATCACAAATACATTGAAATTAATCGCTAATGGAGGGCATGGACCTCACCAGAGATGACTTATGATAGACACATAAGTAGTAACAAACGAATCTGTGACATATCGGCTCGATTCGACTGTTGAGATCGGAGATAGTTCGATTTTGTTACTAACTCGGCTCTATTCGGAGATAGAGGGTGGAGATAGTCCAGTTTGGTTACTAACTCGGTTCGATTGAGCGGAATAGCGGGGAGATGCACGAAATATTCGAGTAACGGGAGCGATTTCTATTGACGTAGTGGGCGGAGATAGTCGATTTCGTTACTATCTCGGCCTCGATTCGACTGTTGAGACCGAGGTATGTAATGAATCATGGTGAGTAGTTAGGGTGGTAAGGGCGATCGGCCTGTTCGAATCACTCGAAATGTTTATAAGCATAAAATGGGAATGTTATTGACAACATCGCGTATTTATAACAATATAATATATGAGCACTTATTCATATGTAAGGAGCGAGGGATAGAAGATGGCGGAAAAAGATAACGATGGCGAGCAAACGGACATCCACCTTAAAACCGAGCATTCCTGCAGCGGAGAACACGATCACAGCGATACTGCAAGCGATCTTTCCGCTAGCGTCCACGATCACGCCGATAACCACGTCCATTCCCACCATGGCCATTCCCATCACGGCCACTCTCACCTTGGCCACCATCATGGCCATAGTCACGACGGCAACCGCGAAGGGAATAAACGGGGACTGAAAATCGCGCTGCTAATCACGGCAGGTATAATGATCCTCGAATTCGCCGGCGGACTCTTCACGAACAGCCTTGCCTTGCTCTCCGATTCGGGGCATATGCTGAGCGACGCCAGCTCGTTGGCGCTAAGCCTGGTTGCAATGTGGTTTGCCGCGAAGCCGGCTTCGCCAAGCAGAACCTACGGCTTCTATCGCTTCGAAATATTGGCTGCTTTATTCAATGGCGTGACTCTCTTCGTCATAGCCGGATTCATCATCTGGGAAGCCTTCCAGCGATTCGGCTCCCCGCCGGAAGTGTCCAGCCTGACGATGATCCTTATCGCCTCCGTCGGGCTAATCGCCAATCTTCTAAGCGCTCTCGCCCTATTAAAGCAAGGCGACGTCAAGAACAATCTAAATCTGAGAAGCGCATATCTCCACGTGCTCGGCGATGCGCTAGGTTCCGTAGGCGCGGTTGTCGCCGGTCTGGTCATGCTGGCGTTCGGCTGGTACGTCGCGGATCCGATCATAAGCATCCTCGTATCGATCCTTATTCTGAGAAGCGCATGGGGAGTTATCAAGAATACCGTCCATATTCTCATGGAAGGAACGCCGGCAAACGTTAACCAGCAAGAGGTGAAAGCGACGCTGAGGGAAATCGCCGGAGTCAAAGGCGTTCACGATCTGCACATCTGGACGATTACCTCGGGCATGGATTCCCTTAGCTGTCATTTGTTGGTTGACGATGATGCGGACGGCCAAGAGATTTTGCAGCAAGCGATCCGGATGCTCGAGGAACGGTTCAAGATTGGGCATACGACGATACAGGTCGAGACCTCGGCCATTCAACATTCGGAATGTAAGCTATAACTTCCGTAGAATTACACCTACTATTTGCCAAATGTTTCTCCTATAATACGTATCATTACCGCTTATGGGGGAAACATATGTTCTTCTTGAAGGCCGTTCAGACGAACATCAAGCTCTTTTTCCAATATCGCAAAAGCTTCCTGATCTCCATCGCCATCCATCCGTTTATCCTGCTCGTTAACATTTTCCTGTACCGAAGCATTTTCGCTCATAACGGCTCCGACCAGATTAAAGGTTACACGTTGACGGAGATGATTTGGTATACGGCCGGTATTACCTTCGTCTGGATTTTCATCTGGAATTTCGCGGAAAGAAGAATATCGGACTATATCATAACGGGCGACCTCAGCATCCATCTTCTTAAGCCCATTAATATTTTCTGGTTTGAATTATCTTCCGCCGCGGCTTTGCGGATAACCGGGATAGCGCTTGAATTTATTCCGGACCTTATCATATACAGCCTCATTTATCCGCCTGACTTCCTAACCGTTCTTTCCTTGCTCAAGTTCGTATCGGTATGCCTCCTCTCTTTTTTCCTCTTCTTTCTCATCAATTATTTGATCGGAATGACGGCGTTCGTGTTCAAAAGCAATTCCGGTCTGAACGAGTTCGTGTACATCTGCATGAACCTCCTCGGGGGAGGCCTCATTCCTCTTGATTTCTATCCGGCGTGGTTGCAAAGAATTTGCGACTTCCTGCCGTTCAAGTATATTTTTTACTATCCGATTCAGATTTTCCTCAATAAAGACAGCGTCAGCTCTATCCAAGAATGGGGCTATATCGTGTTAGGTCAGCTTGGCTGGATAGCAGGAGGTTATACGCTATGTTACGTGTTATGGAAGCTGGCGATCCGCAAGTTCTGCGCGGCCGGGGGGTGAGAGGGCATGACGGCTGAGAACGTTACGGGACTGCTGAAGTTGTACATATGGAACGTAAGGCTGGGAATATCCCGATCGATGGCTTACAGGTTCGATTTCGTGATCGGCCTGATCACCTCGGTTCTATTCTCCGGGACGGCTCCGTTCCTGCAATACATCTTCTTCACGCAAACGAAGGGCTACCCCGGATGGAACCTGGAACAGATTCTCTTATTTCAAGGTTTACTATTGCTGTGGCTCGGCTTGCGTCAGATGTTATTCGGCAACGTGCTCGACGTCGCTTACGGATTGGTCCGCAAGGGAGACTTCGACCGCCTGCTCGTTAAGCCTTATCCGCCGCTTGGCGTATTATTATGCAGCGGTTTTAATCTAAAGGGAATCGGAGCGACGTTGTCCGGTTGCGCTCTTACCGCTTATGCCCTCTACGGACTCGAGCTCGTTCCTAGCGTCGGTCAGGTCGCGTTATTTCTATTTTCCCTCTTGTGCAGCATCTTCTTCTATATGGGAGTCACGACTTTGCTCTGCACGATCGTCATCATGCTCGTTCAGATCGGAAGAGTAGAAGAGCTTGTGGAGCGGGTATTGGGCTTCGGAGATTATCCGATCAACATTTATCCGAGGATGCTGAAGCAGTTATTCCTTACCGTATTCCCCTTCGCGATTTGGGCTTACGTTCCCTCCCAGGCACTCTTGGACCGGATGGACTCCGGTATCGTGACTGCGGCCATCGGCTGCTTTGCCGTTTTCGGTTTCAGCGTATGGATCTGGAATCGCAGTTTGAATAAATATACGAGCGCGGGTGGTTGAGATGAGCGAATACATAATCGACGTTGCCGGGTTGAAGAAGGCATTTAAAGTATCCAAGCGTGACGAAGGCTTCGGAGCCGCCGTGAAGTCGCTTTGGAACCGAAAATACGAGATGGTATACGGCGTGGACGGTATCGACCTGCAAGTCCGCAAGGGAGAGATACGAGGTTTGATCGGTCCCAACGGCGCGGGCAAATCGACGACGATCAAGATCCTGTCGGGCATTCTGCATCCGGAAGAAGGCCGAGTAAACGTAATGGGTTTCGTTCCATGGCTGGAAAGGCAGAAGTACGTGAAGCATCTCGGCGTCGTGTTCGGACAGAAGTCCCAGCTCTGGTGGGACCTGCCTCCGATCGATACGTATTCTCTCAACCGCGAGATGTATAAGGTGCCGACGAAGCGCTACAAGGAGCTCGTCGACTACTTCAAGGAGTTATTGCAGATCGAGGACGTCGTGTATAAACCGGTCAGACAGCTATCGCTCGGCGAAAGAATGAAATGCGAGTTCGTCTGCGCGATGCTTCACGAGCCGTCTCTCGTATTTCTCGACGAACCGACGATCGGGCTGGATATTATCTCGAAGGAAAGCATCCGCAAATTCATTAAGCAGGTTAATCGGGATCTGCGAACGACGTTCATACTGACGACGCACGATTTGTCCGACCTGGAGAACCTATGCGAGAACGTCACCATCATCAACAAAGGGCGAGTCGTCTATAATGACGCCATGAGCCAACTGAACAAATATTTTTCGCAGAAGAAGCTTATCGATATTCAATTTCACGAGCCGATGGGCAAACACTTGTTGAAGGAATACACCTTGCTTCACTCGGATGAATTAACGGCGACGATAGAGTTGGATTTAACCGAACAAGATCTGAGGCAATTCGTATACGATCTATTGGGGAGACTTCCGGTCCAGGACATCAACATCCGGAATATTCCGATCGAGGACGTAATTAAAAGCATTTATTCGGCATGATTTAACAGGGTATTTACCCTATTCGCGAACGGTTGTAACAAAATGAACGTTTTCTAACCTTTTTCTAAGAAAGGCTCGAAAGCGCCATAGGTACGGGGAATGTTCTCTCCTTGGTAAATTCTTGTCGAATTTGGTTGTGTTATATTAATTTCCGACAACACGGTTCGTTAGCAACCAGGCGCTTCGGGAGGAAATATAACATGTCTAAAAGAATTACGATGAAGATAGTATTAGCTTGCAGCTTGCTCATGACGGGCTTGCTTGGCACGGTGATCGGATCGTCCTCTAAGGCGAGCGCGGCAACGCCGGAATCGTTGGATTTGCTTTCATACGGGAAAGATTATATCGGCACGCCATATAGTTACGGAGCAGCGGAGGGAGCTACAACCGCGTTCGATTGCTCGTCGTTCGTACAGTATGTATTCGATAAGTTCGGAGTGGAGCTGCCTCGGACTTCGATCTCTCAAGCGTACACCGGACAGAAGGTAGACAAAGGATTTTTAAGCGTCGGAGATCTCATGTTCTTTAGCACCTTAGGCGGCGGCATTAGCCACGTCGGCATTTACGCCGGAGACGGTATGATGCTTCACGCAAGCAGCAGCAAGGGAGTTACGGTGACGAGCATGGAAACGAACTACTGGAGAGACGCATACGTGTCGGCTAGACGCGTTCTATAATTCGAATAATCTACGGCTATTCATATAGCATCATTGCGAGATCCTTACGGGGATCTCGTTTTTTTACGATTCGTTAGATTTCTTAAGAGATTATCGTTCTGCTTACATGTATAGAAACGAAACGGGTTCTTATAATGTTGCAACTAAAAAGAATAGAAGTCAGGCAATTTCTGTTAACGGATATCGAAACATGCCCGCAATTAGTTTATAATTTACTTGTCGCGCCGATTTGAAACCTTTTTGTCGTTTGGACGTAAAATAGGTTAGTCGACGGATACGAGAGTTTTCATCCGTTAAGTGAAATGAGAGCTTTATAGACTTGAAGGGAGACTCTATTATTATGACGATTTCTCTAGTAAAAGGTCAGAAAATCGATTTAACGAAGGGGAATGCCGGACTAAGCAAGATCGTCGTCGGTCTCGGATGGAATCCGGTAGAGAAGAAAAGCTTCTTCGGTTCCAAGAAAGTAGACATCGATTGCGATGCATCCGCTCTTCTGCTCGACGAGAACGGCAAGCTGCAGGGCAAGAATCTCGTTTGCTTTCACAACCTGAAGAGTCCTGACGGCTCGGTCGTACATTCCGGCGATAACCGCACGGGAGAAGGCGACGGCGACGACGAACAAATTCACGTAGATCTTGGCCGCATTCCGGCGAACGTTCACAAAATTTTGATGGTCGTCAATATTTACGATTGCGTCAACCGCAAACAAGATTTCGGAATGATATCCTCCGCTTATATTCGCGTGCTTAACCAGGATAACCAACAAGAACTAATCCGTTTTAACTTAACGGACAACTATTCGGGCAAAACGGCGCTTGTCGTAGGCGAAATCTATCGTCACGGCTCGGAATGGAAGTTCAATGCGATCGGCGAAGGCTTAAATGCGCCGCACGTTGATATATTGGCTCGCAATTACCAATAATAAATAACCGCAATCCCTAATAAAATAAAATAACGAAAAGAGGCTACTTAAATGTCAATCAGCTTATCTAAAGGTCAGAAAATCGATCTTACGAAATCGAATCCGGGACTTACGAAGGTGCTTGTCGGTTTAGGATGGGATACGAACAAGTACGACGGAGGTAAAGCTTTCGACTTGGATTCTTCGATCTTCTGTCTGAACGCATCGGGCAAGGCGCCTACGGAGAAGGATTTCGTATTCTACAACAATCCTCAGAACGTGAGCGGTTCCGTTGTTCACACGGGAGACAATACGACGGGCGAAGGCGACGGAGACGACGAGCAAGTTAAGGTGAACCTGTCTACGGTTCCTCCCGAAATCGAGAAAATCGCATTCTGCATCACGATCCATGAAGCTGTGGAAAGAGCGCAAAACTTCGGTCAAGTCACGAACGCTTTCGTTCGGATCGTTAACGAAGATACCGGAGCGGAGTTAATCCGTTACGATCTTGGCGAAGATTTCTCAGTCGAAACGGCAGTCGTCGTCGGGGAATTGTATCGCCATAGCGGCGAATGGAAATTCAACGCGGTCGGCGCCGGCTACAAAGAAGGATTGGCCGGCTTGTGCAAAGATTACGGCTTGATGTAAGCCGACGTTATCGTTGATTACCCGGGACCGCTTTTCATTGGGATGGCGGTCCTTTTTTTTAATTAAAGGAGGCTCTCTCTATGGCTGTCAATTTATCCAAAGGCCAGAAAGTGGATTTAACGAAGTCTAATCCGGGACTTGTCAAAGTTAAGGTTGGCTTAGGATGGGACACGAATAAATACGACGGAGGAAGCGCGTTCGACCTCGACGCCTCGGCTTTCTGCTTGAATGCCTCAGGCAAGGTCAATAGCGAGCGCGACTTTATTTTCTATAACAACAAATCGATCCCCAACGGAGCGATTCAGCTGTCGGGAGACAATCAGACGGGCGAGGGCACGGGAGACGACGAGACGCTAACGATCGATCTGACCCAGGTTCCCGCTGAAATCCAGAAGGTTGCTTTCTGTATCACCATCCATGACGCCGCCGGCCGTAACCAGAACTTCGGTCAAGTGGCTAACGCTTTCGCCCGTATCGTCAAGGACGGAACGAACGAAGAGCTCATCCGGTACGATCTCGGAGAAGATTTCTCCGTCGAGACCGCCGTCGTAGTAGCGGAATTGTACCGCCATAACGCGGAATGGAAATTCAGCGCGGTCGGCGGCGGATATCGCGACGGGTTGTCGGGTTTGTGCCGCGATTTCGGAGTACAAGTATAGTTAGGAGGCGTTCCTATGACGATTAGCTTGTCTAAAGGACAAAGAATCGATCTGACTAAAACCAATCCCGGATTAAAGCAAGCGATTATCGGACTTGGATGGGACACGAATAAATATACGGGGAGCCAGGCGTTCGATTTAGATGCGTCGGCTTTCCTGCTTAACGAGAATGGCAAAGCGAGCGGAATCGAAGACTTCGTCTTCTACAATAATCTCTCCGTGCATTCCGGCGCGGTCGTCCATTCCGGCGATAACCGCGACGGTATGGGGGACGGCGACGACGAGAGGATCAAGATCGATTTCTCCAAAATCCCGCCATCCATTCATAGAATCGGAATAACGGTAACGATTCACGAAGCGCAGTCGCGGAACCAGAATTTCGGACAGGTGTCGAACGCGTTCGTCCGCGTCGTGGACGAGCTGTCGGGCAACGTTATTCTCCGCTTCGACTTGGGAGAGGATTTCTCGGTGGAGACCGCGGTAGTCGTATGCGAGCTTTATCGTCACGGCGCGGATTGGAAGTTCCAGGCCGTGGGATCCGGTTACGCTAACGGATTATCCGCGTTGGCGCACCAATATGGCTTAGACGCCAAGTAAAACCAAACGGAGGATTCGACCCGATGTCTTTGTCCATCATTAAAGGCCAGAAAACGGATTTAACCAAGAGCAACCCTTCCTTATCCCGAATTATCGTCGGCATGGGCTGGAACTCAACCTCGGGAGTCGACTTGGACTTGTCGGTTTTCGTGCTTCAAGCGAACGGGAAAGTAAAGACGGACCAGGATTTGATCTATTATTCGAATCCCTCCGGCGCCAACGGATCGATAAGCATCGCGGGAAAAGGCGCAACCAAGCCTTACGGCAGCCATACGGACAAGGAGCAAGTCGAGATCCGCTTGGGAGACGTGCCGAAGGACATCGAACGGATTCCCTTTACGTTAACGATCTATGAGGGGGAGAAGCGCAGGCAAAATTTTTCTCTCGTCGACGATGCCTATATTCGGGTCGTGGACGAGACTTCGGGCAATGAATTGCTTCGATACGAACTCGGAAAAAACTTTCCCGTCGAGACGGCGATCGTCGTTGGGGAATTATATAGATATCACGCCGATTGGAAGTTTAACGCGATAGGATCCGGCTATTCGGGCGGATTATTCTCCTTGTGCAGAAGCTTCGGCGTCGATGTCGAAGAAGATTCCGCTCCCGCGCAGTCGACTCCGCCCGCGCAAGCATCTCCGCCGCAGGCAACGCCTGCCAAGGAGGCCGAGAAGGCTCCGTTGCCTTCTCCTTCCGCGGGACAAGCCCCGTCAGCACCTCCATCTTCGATACGCTTGGACAAGATCGAGCTACGCAAGAAGGGCGAGGTCATCAACCTTCAGAAAAACTCAGGTTCGCTGGGCGAGATCCTGGTCAACCTGAACTGGAATCGCAAGAAAAGCGGCGGGGGGCTGTTCAAGGCGGCTTCCAGCGTCGATCTGGATCTTGGATGCCTTTACGAGCTTAAAGACGGGACTAAGGGCGGCGTACAAGCTCTCGGCAACGCATTCGGAGATTTGAACCGTCCGCCTTTCATGGCATTGGACGGGGACGACCGAACCGGAGCGCTTGCCGGCGGAGAGAATCTCAGAATTAACGGAGCTAGAGTTGCGGATATCGAGAGAATCGTCATTTTCGCCTTCATATACGAAGGCGTAGCGAATTGGTCCCAAGCGGACGGCGTTGTGACGATCAAGCAATCCGGCGGTCCCGACATCGAGGTTCGCATGGACGAGTATAACAACAGCAAAGGCTTGTGCGCCATCGCGATGATCAAGAACGTGAACGACCAAACTTTCAGCATCGAAAGACTGGTTCAATTTTTCGGCGACCAGCAGGAACTGGATGTCGCCTATCATTGGGGCTTGCGGTGGGCCAAGGGGAGAAAATGATAGAGTTTCAACAATAAGCAAGATTCGGCAGGAGGATTATTGTCATCATGATAGAATTTTTCAACAACTTCGCGGACAGCTTCGCTAGTTTCTTCGATTGGGATCATATCGGACAAATTTTGTCGGAACCCGCAACCTGGGGCATTATCGGAACGTTAGTTATTTTAGAGGGCTTGCTCTCCGCCGACAATGCGTTGGTGCTAGCCGTCATGGTTCGGCATCTTCCGAAAGAACAGCAGAAAAAGGCATTGTTCTACGGGTTAATAGGCGCATATATATTCCGCTTCGTAGCGATCGGCGTCGGTACGTTCCTGGTTAAGATTACCTGGATTAAAGTAGCCGGAGGACTTTACCTTCTCTGGATCGCGCTCAGCAATTTGTTCCACCTGCAGTTCGCGTTCGCGCGGGTAGGAGGAATACCGCTCGTTCCTTACATTCGTCGCAAGCCGTCGGAGGACGACGCGGACGGAGAAGTCAAAACCCAAGGCCTTAGCTTCTGGCGTACGGTCCTCGCGGTCGAGATCATGGATATCGCGTTCAGTATCGATAGCGTGCTCGCTGCGTTCGGCGTAAGCGAAGAAGTATGGGTATTGTTCTTGGGCGGTATTCTGGGAGTGTTGATGATGCGAGGAGTTGCACAAGTATTCCTTAAGCTCATCGAGAAGTTCCCGGAGCTCGAGAAAGCGGCGTTCATTCTCATTATCGTCATTGCGGCGAAGATGATCGCAGGCGCGTTCGGTTTCCACGTTTCACATCTTATTTTTTTCTCGCTCCTCATTGCGATTTTCCTAGGCACGATGCTCATCAGCTCCATGCGTAAAAAGAAAGAACAGAATTCCACATCCCATTCCGCATAATTAACATTATTTACATCTTTGTGCTTGCCGGAATATCCCTCATGATTAGATGAGGGATATTTTTAACTAAGGAGGATGGTGTCAGTGCGATACTTTGATTATCTGACCCCGGATCAGGAAAGTGATATCTTTCATTACCTCCCGTCGGAGTTCAGCAACCGCGACGATAAAGAGTTACTGTCTTACGCGGTAGGAGCCGCGTTATACATGCCCGCGATTAGAAAAACGATAGCCGAGGACATTCTCAGCAAGAAGATCAGGGGTCTCGTTTCCATTGTAATCGACCTTGAAGATGCCGTCGGAGATAACCAGCTTCAGATGGCCGAGGAGACCCTTCGGGAGACGATGGACAAGCTGCAATCCTTTTTGGATAACGGCTTGCTGCTGCATAAGTCTCTCCCCTTGATCTTCATCCGGGTCAGGTCCGCCGAACAGTTCAGGAAGCTGCTCGCGATCCTGTTCGATCGACTCCCGTTGATTACGGGTTTCGCTTTCCCTAAATTTACGGCATCGTCGGGAGAAGAGTACTTTCGGATCTTAGAGGACTACAATTTAAGCAAGGATTCCGATGCTCCTATTCTCTACGGAATGCCGATCCTGGAAACGTCGGACGTCATCTATCGCGAAAGCAGGCCAACGGCGTTGATGGATATTCAGGCTTTGTTGACGAGATATAGGAAATACGTGCTGAACGTCCGCATCGGAGCGACCGATTTTTCCAGTATATTCGGCTTGCGACGGAATCCGGACATGACCATTTACGATATCGGAGTCATCCGGGATTGCGTCACGGACATTATTAATATTTTCGGCAGGGAAGGCAATAGCTTCGTCATCTCCGGTCCGGTATGGGAGTATTTCAAGAGCGACAGGGTCCTAAAGCCTCAGCTGCGGGAAACTCCGTTCGAGGAAATGATGGGTCAAGACGGGTTAAGACTGCGGATGTCCTATATCGACAGATATGTGGATGGTCTGATTCGGGAAGTCGCGTACGACAAGGAGAACGGCATCATCGGCAAGACGATCATCCATCCTACCCACCTCCAGCCGGTTCAGTCGATGTACGTCGTCACCCACGAGGAATACATCGACGCTGTGAGCATCATCTCGAATAGCCAAGGCGATCGCGGCGTGATGAAAAGCCAATACGAGAACAAAATGAACGAAATCAAACCGCATCTGAATTGGTCCAATCGGATCATGAGCAGATCCAAAATATTCGGGGTGTTACATGAAAAACACAACTTCACCTGCCTCCTCGCCGATACTCAGCGAGCGGGAGCGCTTGTATAACATCCTGGACGAATTGCAAGTCGAGGTGAAAGTATCCTCGAATCCGTATCGACTAGAGCTCGACGATCTCTTCCGGATGGCGGCCAGAATCAACAAGAAACGCGGGTTTCTGTTCGTCAGCAAGCTACTCGGCAAACATCTTCCGGTCCATCCCTCGCTGTCTCTAGTATCGGGGGCTATGCTAGGTTGTCTTTACGAATCTTGCATCCTCGGGCGCACTCCCGAGGTATCCGTCGAACAATTGCGGGAGGTCTTCCTGGATAAGGGGCAGGCCGACGGCATTTACCGGCGCATGATGGAATCGAAGATCGTCGTGGAGGAACCGACCTTGTTCATCGGTTTCGCCGAAACCGCGACAGCGCTCGGTCATAGCATGTTCGACGCTTTCGGTGGTAACGTAACGTTCCTGCATACGACCCGCGAGAATATCGGAGATATTCGCTCTCTTATCAACTTCGAAGAAGAGCATTCCCACGCGGTTTCCCACCGTTGTTATGCCGAAGATTCCGATTTGTTCAGCCGCGCTTCCAGAATCGTGCTCGTCGACGACGAGATCACGACGGGCAACACTTCGTTGAATATTATCAAAGAGCTGTTCGAAACGTTCGGACATCGGGATTTCGTCGTAGCAAGCTTGCTGGATTGGCGCTCGAGCGCGGATCGGCAGCGGTTCGCCGAGCTGGAGCGCGAGCATGGCATAACCATTCGCTGCTTGTCGCTCGTAGAAGGATCGATTACCGTTAAGGGAAGTCCGGTGGAAGAGCAACGTCGATTGCCGGTTGAGCCTTCTAAGGAGCCGATAACGATGAAGAAGCACCGTATCGGCATGTTCTTCGAGCATCGAAGCACGGCGGCCGACAAGGGTGACTATAGGGATTCGATCGCGCCTTACTTGCTGCATTCGGGAAGGTTCGGGATGAACGCGGAGCAGGGGGAAGCGCTTGACCTGGAAGTCGGCCGAGCGGCCGACTATATGATCGCGCTTAGAACGGGCAAGCGGATCCTTTGCATGGGCACCGGGGAATTCATGTATATTCCCATGAGAATAGCGAATCTCATGGGCGATGAGGTCTATTATCAATCCACGACCAGAAGTCCGATTCATCCGATGCAAAGAGAGGGTTATGCCATTACCTCCGCATATCGGTTCGATTCCGTCGATGATGCTTCTACAGCTAACTATATGTACAACCTGTCGTCCGGGCAATATGATGAAGCCTTTGTTTTCGTGGAGAGGGAATACGACGAGACAAGAGGCGAATCCTTCGAACGGGCGCTTTCCCTTATCGGCATCCCTATCGTTCATATCGTATTTTGCGGTTAGCATAAGGTTCGGAGGAAATCGACCATGAGTGACTCAGTGTTTGACGGGAAGTTGGCTCCTCCGTCCTTCATGGGCAGCTATAAGCCCGAGGATGCGGTTTTTCTGTTAAAGGATTTAAGCCATTTGGACTTGGAGCGGGGAACGGAAGACCGGGAAGAGGCGATTCAGACCGGAACCCACTACTCGGAGATGCTGCCGGTGGAATATCGGCCTTCGGAAGCCTATATCTCCTTATTCCGGGACACGCTCCGGGATACCGCAAGGCGCGTGGCGGAGGCCGTGGCCGTCGTGTCCGAGCAGATCGTGAGCAATAGAGGCACTTCCATCGTACTCGCCTCGTTAGCTAGAGCCGGAACGCCGATCGGAGTGCTGATCAAGCGGTACATTCTGGCGAATTACGGCGTGGATCTTCCTCATTACAGCATCTCGATTATCAGGGGCAAAGGAATCGACGAGAATGCCCTTAAATATATGCTGCGAGCTCATCCGGACGTCGCAATCCAATTTATCGACGGCTGGACGGGCAAAGGCGCGATCCGGAAAGTTCTGGTGCAAGCGCTCGACGGCTTCGGGAAGAAGTACGGCGCAAAGCTGAACGACGATCTTGCCGTCCTTGCGGACCCTGGACATTGCTCCGCGACGTTCGGTACCCGCGAGGATTTTCTCATTCCTAGCGCATGTCTGAACGCAACGGTATCGGGCTTGCTCAGCCGGACCGTGCTCCGGGATGATCTCATCGGCCCCGATGACTATCATGGGGCGAAGTATTACCGGGAGTGGGAGAAGGAAGACATGTCGAACGTCTTCGTCGATGCGATCGAGCCTTACTTCGATTCCGTAAAGGCCGCAGCGAAAGAGAAGGCTGAGCAACTGCTGACGTTGGATTCGGAAGCGTTGGTAACCTGGAAGGGCGAGCGGGATATTCGCCGGATTCAAAGCGATCTCGGCATCGCCGATATTAATCTAATTAAGCCGGGCGTGGGAGAAACGACAAGGGTGCTGCTGCGAAGGGTTCCTTGGAAAATTCTCGTCGACGATTTGAATAATCCGAATCTCTCCTCGATAATGCTGCTCGCAAGCGACCGCGGCGTTCCCGTCGAGGTGTATCCGAATTTGACTTATTCATGCTGCGGTATCATCAAGCCGCTAAGGGAGGAACAATAGTTGATCTTCGCCTGCGATTTGGATCAAACGCTCATCTACTCCCGGAACTCGATGGGACCTGTCGACGCTGAGCAATTGGTACCCGTCGAGAGAATAGACGGCCAGTATCATTCGTTCATGACCCGGACGGCTTACGAGAACTTGCAAGAACTAAGCGAACGGCTGCTATTCGTACCGGCGACTACGAGAATTACGGAACAGTATCGGAGGATATTCGGCTTGACCGAAGGAGTCCGATACCGATACGCGATCGTAAGCAACGGGGGGCAAGTCTTTATCGACGGAAAGCCGGATTTGGACTGGGAAAGCTCGGTTCGCCGGACCGTAAGGACGAATTGCGCCGAGAGCCTCGAAATCAAGCAGGCGTTCGATCGGCTGGTCTCGGAGGAGTGCGTCGTTAAATCGAGCTATTGCGACGATCTATTCTATTCGATCGTCGTGAATCGGGATTTGCTTCCCCCGAATCTCATGGCGGAATTGGCGACTATGCTGACCGGACTCGGATGGAGCTGCTCGTTGCAAGGCCGCAAAATTTACCTCGTGCCCGATCATGTCACCAAGGGAGCCGCGGTCCAATACGTGAAGGAGCTCTCCGGCGCGCTCAGCGTATTCGCCGCGGGAGACAGCTTGCTGGACGAAAGCATGTTAACCATCGCGGACGAAGCCATGGCGCCGAAACACGGAGAGCTATTCCGGAAATACGGGAACCATGACCGCATTCGATTTACGGAGCGCTCGGGAATCAGGGCATCCGAGGAAATACTGGAGTACCTGACGAATCGGATGGAGGTAAGAAGCGCGTTATGACGAACATTTATTTAAACCGCTGGTTTTCCGTTTCGTACCACTACATGAACATGATCCGGGACAATCCCGACGGGAAGCGGTTCACCTTCTACGGCACTCATCCGGATATTAATCATTTATCGCTGCAGGCTTGCGATTATTGGGAACAGGAGCCGGTTCTGCACGGTACGGAATACGTCGACTACGCGGTCGATTTCTGCCGTCGCAACAAGATCGATATTTTTATCCCGCGGCTTAAAATGCTTGAAATCGCCAAGGAAGCGCACCGGTTCGACGCGATCGGTACGAAGGTTATGGTATGCCGCGACGTGGAGTTACTCGAGAGTTTATTGGAGAAGGATAAATTTTACGAGTCGTTGCAAGGCACGGGAGTCGTTCCGATTCCCGAATATTTCGTCGTGGAGAACGCTCGGCAATTCAAGGACGCTTACGAGACTCTTGTCGCGGGCGGACATAAGGTATGCTTCAAGCCGACGGATTCGGAAGGCGGCATGGGCTTCCGCATTATCGACAACGAGATGGACGCATTGGCAAATCTATATAGCTGGGTAAGCTTGTCCGTGCCGTTCGAACAGGCCTACCGCACGTTGTCGTCGGTCGAGAATTTTCCCAAGCTCATGGTGATGGAGTTGCTGGAAGAGGACGAGTTCAGCATCGATTGCTTGTCCGATTCCGATGGGAAGCTGCTCGTCGCCGTGCCGAGAAGGAAATCCACGGGCCGCATCTATGTTATGGACGACATTCCGGAGCTTACCGATATCGCGAGGAAAGTGGCGGACAGATGCCGGATACCGTTCGTGTTCAACATTCAGGTGAAGTATAACAAAGGCGTTCCGAAGCTGCTAGAGATTAACCCGAGAATGTCGGGAGGATTGTTCATCACCTGCCTGACCGGAGTAAACATGCCCTACCTTGCGGTAAAGACGATCCAAGGGCAAGCTTTCGAGCCGCCGATCCCGGAATTCGGAGTTAAAGCGAGCTACCTCGAGCTGCCGATCGTAATGAAGGATAGGGAATAATTAGGATATAAATTGACGAGAGCTATCGAAAACCATAAACTTAAACCTATAGATCGTAGATCGCATGACAGGAGGTACGCATAACTTGCTTCGTTCAAAATGGGGGCTTGCCTCCGTAATCATCGGTTATGTCGCCGGTTTAATTGCTGAAAAATGGTTTCTTCCCGTGTCCGTCGCGTTGATTTTCCCTATACTGGGCACGATGCTGGCATCGGTGATCCGTCAGGCCGAGCTCAAAGTAGCCAAGCTAGCCGCAGAGCGTGAGGCTGCCAACGCCGGTCAGAACAGCGTACCGCCGCAGTCGCCGAACACCCGGACGATCGACGCGCCGGTGGCGTCTTCCGGTTCTTCTGCACCCGTTTCTCCCTCGTCGCAGGAACGGGCGACCGGCCAGAAGACGACCAATCTGGGCTCCGAATGGGATCAGATCATCGAATATATCGGAACGATCGAGGATATGGTGCTGCTCGAAGGAGAGAAGAACAATCTCGATAACGAGATTGTCCAGCGCACGCTTTCATTGCTCGTCAGGCTGAACCGGATCATCCCGCAGCTCGTCGCTTTCAACAACGGGGATATCAACCATAAGATTCAGCGACTGGTCTTGAAGGATTTGAATGGGGCGATTAATCCGTTTATTCACTTGAGCGGGGAAGCCAAGCGGCAAAATCGCAGAATTCTATTGAACAGCATCAGGGATATCGACAATCAGATTTCCACCTACACGAGCTTTATCGAGCAGAAGGACCTCATGGAGCTGAAAAACAAGGCCGAGCTCATCCATCAAAGATACGGCGCAAGAAACTAAACCTACGAGGAGGATTTAAGCATGAGTACGCAAGCCATACTGCTCAAGGATTCAGACACGGCTAAGGTTCAACAGGAAGCGCAAGCTACGATTCAACGCATTTCGTCTACGGACTCCGCGCAATTGGATTCCCTGATGGACGAAATCGGCAGAATGGGCCAGAAAACGATGGAGAAGGCGGGACACAATCTCACCTTGCTGGAGCGTCCGCTGAACGATTTGCTAGGCGGCAAACGCTCGGAGATCGCGGGCAACATCATGAAGCTCCGCAACGAAGTCGACGACCTGAATCGCAGCAAGGACTTATCGCTCATGCAGAAGATTCTTCGCAAGACGCCGATCAAGAACTATATCATGAAATACCAGTCGGTAAGGACGAACGTGCAGGCGATCATATCCTCCTTGCGTAACGGTAAAGATACGTTGGAAGAGAACATCGTGCACATGCGCAATCTGAAGCAGATGTGTCTCCAGGAAATGTACAACGTCCAACAAAGAATCGAGCTTGGCAACCAGCTTAGGGTTCTGTTCGAACAGGAAATCGCCAAGCCGGAGAACGAGCATCGGAAGACGCAGCTGGAGCGCGGTTTGCGCAAAGTCGTAACCCGGATTCAATCTCTTACCGAGATGATCATGCTTTATCAGCAAGCGATTGCCGGCTCCGATATCATCAACGACAACAACGACAAGCTCATCGATTCGGTCGACGCTACGATCGACAAGACGCAGCACTTGATCACCGTATCCGCGATGATCGCGACCGCGTTGGACGATCAAGTGAAAGTCATCGACGCGGTTAACGCCACGAACGAGATGCTCGGCAAGCAATTCGCGGAGAACGCGCGCTTGTTGAACGAGACGACGCAGAAGACGACGGAAGCGATGACGAAGTCCTCCATGTCGATGGAGCAAATCAATCAAGCGATGAACGATTTGACCTCGGCCATCACGCGTTGCGAGGAGTCTAATCGTTCGATTATCACGGCCGCGACGGAGCAAACGACCCGCATGCAGGAGATTAACAAGCAGATGGGCCAGCGTCTAGGCCTGCAGACCGGATCGAGCGCTTCGTCTGCTCCGGCCGCTATCCAAGAGCCTGCTATTTCAAGTCTTTTGGACTAATTCATAAACGACAGGTAGAAGTATTGTACAGAAGTGAGGTACAGTATCCTTCTACCGGTCAATCGGAGGCATTTCTTCCTAACCGGAGGCATGTCTCCTTTTTTAGTCTAAATTACAGGATGAGAGGATGGGATCCGACCGTTGAAGAAAAAACGGTTATTGCTTGAGTTTATCCGTTCCACTTGGTATATCTATTTGTCGTCGGTAATGTTGCATATGGTTGCAAGCGTTATTTACGTGTTTTTCCCGCATGTGCTCGGAGAGTTCACGGATTTGTTGAAGGGCGGGCAGATGACAGGAGCGGATATCGTTCATTACAGTTGGCTGCTACTGGCTATCGGCGCGGGACATGCGATTCTGGGAGGCGTCGGCCAGTATCTGGTCATGTACGTGGGGCGGCTGTTCGAGTTCATGACCAGAAGGAGACTGTTCACCCATTTTACCGGATTAAGCGAGCACTTTCATTCCCGCAACGGCGTCGGCAAGCTACTCAGTTACTTTATGAATGATGTGACGAGCGTTAGGGAATCCATCTCGATGGGCGTTAATCAGACAGCAATGGCTACGATGCTTTTCGTTTCCAGTATTGTAGCGATGGTTGTCAGCGGCATTCCGACCTACCTGATTATGGCCTCCGTCGGGCCGCTTATTCTTATTCCATGGATCGTTACGAAATTCGGCCCGGCCATTCGCAAACGATCTATGCGCGTTCAGGAAGCGCTCGGAACGATGACCGAGTCGGCGGAGGAGCAATTCGGCGGCATTCGCGTAACGAAGAAATTCGCGGTCGAGCCCATCATGATCGGACGATTCGAAGCGACGGTAGACCGGATTCGCGACAATCAACTGAAGCTGGTTCGTCTATCCTCCTTGTTTCAGGCCCTTGTTCCGTTCCTTGGCTCGATTTCGTTGGTCGTGGCCATTGCTTACGGAGGATACCTGACGATCGAAGGTAAGATTACGCTAGGAAATTTCGTCGCTTTAACGCTTTACGTTCGCATGCTCATGAATCCGCTCCAACAAATAGGCAACGTCATTAACACGATGCAACGCTCGAGAGCCTCGTTGGAGAGGTTAAACGAATTATTGGCCAAGATGCCCGATATCGTAGAGAGTAAAGACGCTGTGCACGCCGACTTGTCGACTGCCGAAATCCGTATTCGCGGACTCACGTTCACGTACCCGGAGGAGCAGAAAGAAGCTCTAAGCAACATTGACTTAGACATTAAGCCAGGTACGACCTTAGGTATCGTGGGACGAACCGGCAGCGGCAAGACAACGCTCGTGAAGCTCTTGCTTCGCGTATACGATCCGCCAGCCGGAACGATCTTTGCCGACGAGCGCGACATCCGGGAGCTTACGCTGGATAGCTTGCGAACTCAGATCGCTTACGTACCGCAGGATGGATTTCTATTCAGCACGACGATTCGCGAGAATATCGCTTTTTCCCGAAGGGACTCGGGGCTTGAAGAGGTCGAGAACGCGGCTAAACAAGCCCAAATCTACGGCAACATCGTCGAATTTCCGGAACGGTTCGAGACGAAGCTCGGCGAGCGAGGCGTCACTTTGTCCGGAGGACAAAGACAACGCACCAGCTTGGCGAGGGGGATGCTTAAGAATGCACCGGTCATGATTCTGGACGATAGCGTGAGCGCCGTCGACGCGGTGACGGAAACGGACATCATCCATACGATTCGCGAGGAACGGGCCGGCAAGACGACGATTCTGATCGCTCATCGGATAAGTGCCCTGAAACACGCGGACGAGATCGTCGTGTTGGACAGGGGAGCGATCGTGCAAAGAGGTACGCACGAGGAGTTGTTGTCTCAACCGGGCATATACGCGACGATTCATGCCATTCAAGAGGAGGGAAGCCAACATGCCTCAAGCCATTAATAACTGGCAGATGGACCAGAAGGCCGACCTTGGCAAGGCTCCGAAACCGGAATACCGCTCTGCCTTCCGAACGCTTGCCTCCTACTCGAAGCCGCATCGGTTTACTTTTTTCCTTGTGTTCATCTGTACGATTATCGCCATCTCCGCGGAACTATTTCAACCTTATCTAGTTAAGATCGCGATCGACGATAATTTGATGGTCGGGAAGAACGACTTCGGTAGTCTAATCGCCATCTGCGCGATTTACTTAGGCTTGTCCTTATCGGGCTTATTGTTCACTTACCTGCAAAATAATCTGCTGCAGTTTGCCGGGCAGAGCATAGTAGCGCGAATTCGGAAGCAACTGTTCGAGCATATCACGAAGCAATCGATGTCGTATTTCGATAAGACGCCGAACGGCAGCTTGATTACGCACGTGTCAAGCGATACCGAAGCTCTCAATCAATTTTTCAACCAAGTTCTGCTTAGCTTGCTGCGCGACGGTCTTACGCTGGTCCTCATTCTGGCGATGATGTTCCAGCTCGATGCAACGCTAGCTACCTATTGCTTGATCTTGTTGCCGATTATCGCTATTATCGCTATTTCGTTCCGTACCTTCATGCGCAAAACGTATCAGATGGCCAGAACCCGGCTTTCCCGTCTGATCGCGTTCGTTGCGGAGAATCTATCGGGAATGAACCTTATACAGGCGTTCCATCAGGAGAAGGAGCAGGAAAAGCAATTCAAAGAAAGAAACGAATCGTATTTCCAAGCCAATATTCGCGAAATCCGGACGAACGTTCTGTTCAACAGGTCGTTCGATATTCTGAGCAACCTGTCGATTGCTTTCGTTACTTGGGTCGGAGGGAAGGCCGTTCTGGGCGAAGGGTTGGAATTCGGCATTCTCTATGCTTTCATAACGTATATTCGCCAGTTTTTCCAACCGATAAATACGATCACCCAGCAGTGGAACACGCTTCAATCCGCGACTGTGGCCGTTAGCCGAATTTGGGGGATCTTCGATGTCAGTCCCGAAGTGGCTGATAAGCCGGAAACATTAAGCCTCCGCAAGGAAGACGTAAAGGGCAAACTCGATTTCAACCGGGTTTCCTTCGCGTACGAGAGCGGGACGCCGGTCATTCGCGAGCTCGAACTGCATGTGCGTCCGGGTGAAATGCTCGGAATCGTCGGCACGACGGGTGCGGGAAAAAGCTCCTTGATCAGCTTGTTATGCCGCTTCTACGACGTGCAGGAAGGCGATATTCTCATCGATGGCATCGATATCCGCGAGCTCCCGCAGTCGGAGCTGCATCGGATCGTGGGCCTCGTTCAACAGGAGCCTTATCTATACGCGGGGAGCATCGTGGACAACGTGCGCATGTTCGATGGGACGATCTCGAAGGAAACCGTCGTGCGCGCATGCGAGTTCGTCAGGGCCGACCCGCTTATTCGCCGTATGAAGGACGGCTACGAGACGACCTTATCTGAACGGGGGAGCGGGTTGTCGGCCGGTGAACGGCAGCTGATTTCTTTTGCTCGCATCATCGTTTTCCAGCCGCGGATCCTTATTCTCGACGAGGCGACCGCGAATCTGGATTCCCATACGGAGCAATTGATTCAACAGGCTCTCCACGCCGTTTCCAAAGGCAGAACTACTCTTGTCATTGCGCATCGTCTGTCGACGATCATGCAAGCGGACCGTATTCTCGTCATGAAGCAAGGGGAGATCGCGGAGCAAGGAACGCATGAAGAACTGATTCGCTTACAGGGAGTATACGAGGAGCTGTACCGGCATTCCCAGGGTGAACAAAATGATGAGGGGAAGATAGCAAACTCATCGTTGCGTTGATTAAAGCCGGTTAACTCAAACAAATCCAACACATACGCCACCGCGGCAAATCCCTTCCCATCATCGCGAGCAATCGTCATATTTTCTCTATCAGACGGATAGACTAAGACTATGAATATCGATAGATATCCGATCTCATAGGAGATGATTGACCGTGGTTATGAGCTGGGTCATAGGATTGGGCATCCTCGTACTGATCGTCGTGGCAAGCAGCGAGAAGGCGGAGTCGATTATGCAGCTATCGGAGGAGTAAGGAAATCCTCCCAAGATGTTCAAAACCCTCCCGATTTGGTACTATATTTACTAATAGTAGACATCGCTCTTCGGGAGGAGAAGCAAGCTTTGGAATTTACCTTTGAAATCTTGGATTCCTCGACGATAAACGTTCGTTTTAATTACGGGGGAGAATGGTTCGAATTTAATTTGTTCCATAAGGAAAATCAATGGATTCTGCACCCTTTCGACGCAAGCTTGTTGGGCAATCCGGAGATGTGCAGGCTCGTTATCGCGGATTTGTTGGCGAACAAGCCCTTCCAGGTGATGTTGGCGAAGGAACGGATCATGCTCGGGCAACTGAGAACGTCCGTCGATGTATCCGGGACTCGGGAGCGGGAACGGGAACGGAATCAGGATCGTATCGGCGGGGGAAGATTCGACGATTACGAAGAGTCGCAAGCTACGGATTCACTGGACGAATGGATCAGAAGCCATACTTTCGAGGAGATATTGACTCAGGAGCTGCAAGGAATCGAACAAAGGCTCCAAGTTTTCAATACTTTGCTTCAGAAGATGTTCTATGAAAATTTAGGTCCCGGAAACGTAGAATTCGATAAAATACAAGAGATTACCCGAATCTACAAGGAAGCCTCGGGCAGGGTAAGCGGGTTGTTAGACCCGGACGACCCGATAAGGGACGGGAAAACGGATCGCAGAAGATTCTAGCAGTCATGGAAATCATGGAAGAATTAAATGACATAAAAGATATATGATGCTAATGATATGGAGGACCGACGATGAAACACGAAGTTCTGTACCAAGGTGCATTTGCTTTGTTAAAAGTTCACATGAATCCCGGTGATACCATTAAAGCCGAATCCGGCGCTATGGTATCGATGTCCCCGAACGTCGACGTCAAAGGAACGATGGATGGCGGTATTATGGCGGGACTAGGAAGAATGCTAAGCGGCGAGACGTTCTTCTTCCAGGAATTATCCGCGAATAGGGGCGGCGGCGAGGTGCTGCTGGCACCGGCTTCGATAGGGGACATCCAATCGGTCGAGCTTGACGGTTCCTATCGTTTGTTCGTGCAGAAGGACGGTTTCCTGGCAGCGACCAGCGGAATCCAGGTCAACACGAAAATGCAAAATCTAAGCCGCGGTCTTCTATCCGGCGAAGGCTTCTTCATCATCGAGATAAGCGGGACAGGCACGGTTTTCCTTTCCTCATACGGCGCTATACACGCGATCAATCTCGAGCCCGGCGAAGAGAGAATTATCGATAACGGACATTTGGTGGCATGGCCGGATTATGTCCATTATACGATCGAGAAAGCTTCCAAAGGTTGGTTCTCGAGCATTACGAGCGGCGAAGCTTTGGTATGTCGATTCCGCGGCGAAGGAATCGTGCTCGTGCAGACCCGCAATCCTGCCGGATTCGGCAGTTGGATCAAGAAATTCATCCCCGGATCCCGTTAATTGCGTAGGTTCTGCGAATTTTCTGTGAATTGCAAACAGACAAGCTCTGTTTTGTTATAATAGGGATATTGAGGTTCACAGGGAAGAGGTGCAAACCTATGGATATGCAGAACACGGTCGGCAGGGGCATCCCCATTGTCTCCTATGAGCAAATGTTCGAGCATTACAAGGATAAAATATTCAGCTTCGCTTGGAAGATCCTGCGGAGCAAGATGGATAGCGAAGAGGCGGTCCAGGAGACGTTTCTTAAGCTATACGTTAACTTCGAGAGACTGGATCCCGCGGGATCGGTTTCCTCGTTGATTTTTACGACGACCAAGAACATTTGCATAGATATTCTGCGCAAAAGAAAAACGAAGCTTACGCTCTCCCATCCGATGATGAAGCATGAAGGCTGGGAGGATCAAGCGACCGAGTCGCAGAGACCCGAAGATCTGCTCATTATGAAGGAAGCTTCGGAAAGCATGATCGAGGCGATCGAGAAGCTTCCTAAAGCTTATAGGCTGATGGTTTACCAGCGTTATATGCTGGACATGTCCATGGAGGAAATCGTGGAGATGAACCATGTCAAGATGAACACGGTGAAGTCCCGCCTGAAGCGGGGCAGGGATTTGCTCAAGAAGCATATGGAGAAAAGATAAGAGAAAGCCGAGAATGTCCGGTGTATGCGACCGGAACTTCTCGGCTTTTCCTTTATACGGGAATATGAGGGACGACCAGTCCTCCATAGATGAACGCGCAGAGGATGACGAACGCGGGATGGATCTTCTTCTTCTCCATAGCCCATAACGCGACCGCTGCTATGATTAGCGCTTGCCAAATGCCAAGAGAATCGATGGAGGTTTGGCCCATCTTCCATGTTAGCAGCAGCATGAGGATCGCGATGACCGGCTGCACGAGAAGGGTCATGCCCTTGACGACCGAGGACTGCCGGAATCGTTGCATGATCTTAAGCAATACGATGAGCGCGACGGCCGACGGAACGACGGTAGCGATTAATGCGATCGCAATGCCGGCAATGCCCGCGACATCGTAACCTACGAAGGCTGCGATCTTGGTGGTGATCGGGCCGGGTAACGTGTTGCCGAGCGCCAGAATATTGGAGAATTCATGGTCGGAGGTCCACCGGTAATGAGTCACGATTTCTTGGTACAAGAGAGGGATGGAAGCGGGACCGCCACCGTAGCCAAGAGCGTTCGACAGGAAGAACCCGAGAAACAAATCGATCAAGTCTTTCATTAGGCATCACCTTCGACTTTCTTGACCTTCGGCTTGAAGCGGCCGATGACCCGAAAGTGTACGGCACCGTAAGCCAGGAACAGAACGATGACGATCGCCGGATGAACGGGGACGAGCTGCAGGAGAACGAAAGAGACGGCGCAAAAGACGACGACCATGATCTTGCCGAGTCCTTTGTAAGCTCTTTTGGCGAATTCGTAGGCCATGACGCCGAGCATAACGGAGATAACGGGCATGACCGCGACGATCATCCCTTGCACGACTGCGGAATTGCTTAAGTATTCGACGAAGGAGAGCAAGCAAATCATGGCGACGGCGGATGGCAGGATATGCGTTAGTAACGCGACGATGGAGCCAAGAATTCCTTTGCGCCTGTAACCCAAATAAGCGGCCATCTTGGTCGCGATCGGACCGGGGAGCGCGTTGGCTATGGCGAGAATTTCGCCGAACTCGTCGTCGTCCATCCATCGATACTTGGTGACGGCTTCGTATCGAATGAGCGGGATGACGGAAGGGCCGCCTCCGTAGCCGAGGATACCCGTTTTTCCCATTGCCCACGCAAGCTCGGAGTACGGTTTATCGATCGTTTTCGTTTTATCGGCCATCTTCTACAACCTCATTCCCATTCGGCTCTTATACCGGGTAATCAGAACCTGACAATCGACGCTTACGACGCCGGTTAGCTTGTAGAGCTTGTCGTTCAAGAAAGTCTCCATCTCTTTATTGTCCGTAAATAAACCATGCATATGCAGCTTGCTCGGGCCTGTCATATGGTAGAGGCTCGTGACGGCCGGTTCGTCGGCAAGAGTGTCCGCGACGTCCTTCAGCGACTTCGGTTCGACTTCAACGTTGAAAAAGGCGGATACTGTGATGCCGATCTTCGCCGGATTGATGACCGCCGTGAATCGCTCGATGACGCCCTCCTCGGTAAGCGCGTTGATTCGAGCTTGGATCGCGACTCGGGAGAGACCGATGTCTTTGGCCAGATCGGTATAGGATATTCGTCCGTTGGCGTTCAATGCTTTAATGATCCGGCGATCGATATCGTCGATGGGGGGCATAGTCGAAATCTCCTTAAAGATGCATATTAATTACTATTGGAAAGTAATTTGTTACTTTTAATTTCTATATGTAATAATATAGTTCGAAGTAACTGCGATTTCAATGTTAGTATATTTATTTGACTGGAGATGACCGCAAGTATAACGGGGGAGATTGCCGACGCCGAAGGGAATTACTCGGTTTGGACGGGGTTTCACGAGTAACTCGCACGGATGGCCAGCTGTGGGGGGACTTACCTGGTATGGACGGTAACTTGGCACGTGAGCACCCCACTTACTCGAAAAATTCGAGCATCGCCCTCCAAAACGACCTCCAGGCTCCCCAGTTACCCGAAAAATTCGAGCATCTCTCTACAAAACAGCCTCCAGGCACTGGCCGAAAGCGGGAATTAGACGGTTTGGAAGGTTAACTCGGTGGGAAACGTCGTCGGCAGCGAGAATTAGACGGTTTGGAAGGTTAACTCGGTGGGAAACGTCGTCGGCAGCGGGAATTAGACGGTTTGGAAGGTTAATTCGGTGTGAAACGTCGTCGGCAGCGAGAATTAGACGGTTTGGAAGGTTAACTCGGTGGGAAACGTCGTCGGCGGCGGGAATTAGACGGTTTGGAAGGTTAACTCGGTGGGAAACGTCGTCGGCGGCGGGAATTAGACGGTTTGGAAGGTTAACTCGGTGGGAAACGTCGTCAGCGGGTAGAATTCGCAGGTTTGGACAATTAACTCCGCAACTCCGCACGAATGCCCACTACTAGATATTGAACAAGCTGCACAAAAACGCCAGAATGATTACTGGCGCTGTTTGCGAATTGATGGTGTCTATGCCTCATGCCTTTAACCAAGCATCAGAATTTCCCTGACTTCCTGTTCCGTCATCGTAGAGAGAGCTTCTTGTCCGGGCTGGATGACCTCGTCGATCAGATTCTTTTTCCTCTGCTGGAGCGCGTACATCTTGTCTTCCACGGTGCCTTGGGTGATGAGCCGCAGCACCTGCACGACGTTCTTCTGGCCCATGCGATGGGCGCGGTCGGCCGCTTGCTGCTCGACGGCCGGGTTCCACCAAAGATCGTACAAAATGACGGTATCGGCGCCGGTTAGATTAAGTCCGGTACCCCCGGCTTTGAGCGAGATCAGGAACAAGTCGCGCTCTCCATCGTTGAACTTGTCGCAGAGTTCGACGCGTTCGGATGACGGCGTACTGCCGTCCAAGTAGAAAAACGGAATACCTTGATAACCCAGTTCGCGCCCTATGATGCCTAGCATCTCCGTGAACTGCGAGAAGACGAGCAACCGTTTGCCGGCGCTGCGGCATTCCTCGATAATTTCCAACAGCTGCTCGAATTTGGCGGAGCTTCCTTCGTAACCTTCCACGAACAGCGCGGGATGGCAGCAGAGCTGCCGCAGCCTGGTCAAACCCGCCAGTATTTTAATCCGGTGCTTATTGAAGCCGTCCTCGTTCAAATGCTTCAAGGTTTCCTTCTGCAGCTGAGCGAGATAGGCCAAGTAGAGCTTCTTTTGCTCTGGCAGCAACTCGGAGGCTTGAAGGGACTCGATTTTGTCGGGCAATTCCTTCAGCACGTCCTTTTTCAGCCTGCGCAAGAGAAAAGGACGGATACGCTTGGCCACGGTCTCTCTCGTCAATTCGTTAAACGATCTTCTGTCCTGGAACAGCTCCGGGAAGACGGCATCGTAGATCGACCACAGTTCCTCGATGGCATTCTCGATCGGCGTCCCGGTAAGGGCGAAGCGGTAACGGGCTTGTATGCTCTTGACCGCGTGAGCCGTCTGGGTAGCATGATTCTTGAATGCCTGCGCTTCATCCAGGAAAAGCGTATGGAACGACGGATTCGCGTACGATTCGACGTCCCTGCGCAATAACGGATAAGACGTTATGAGCACATCCGTTTCGGAAAGCCGGCTAAGGATGAGCTCTCGCTCGCTTTTGCTCCCGTCTGCGATGACCGCTCGGACTTCGGGAGCGAATTTCTTCAATTCGTTACGCCAATTGTACATTAGGGAAGCGGGACATACGATGATGGCCGGCACCTTTTGAGCTCTGATTTCCGGCAACACGGAGACTAGGTAGGCGATGCTTTGCAGCGTTTTCCCCAATCCCATATCGTCCGCAAGAATGCCTCCGAAACGATAGTGGGCAAGCGTCTTAAGCCACTGATACCCGAACTTCTGATAATCTCTCAGCACGGAAGAGAGGCTGTCCGGCACGGAGAAGTCCAGATTATCGGGGTTCCTCATATTGTCTAGCAGCTTGCGAAAAGACTTGCCGAACTTGACCGCTTGTCCGTGCCTGTCGGCATCCATGACGTGGAGCCCTCGAACGATGGGGACTCGGAATTCGCTCCCCGTTAACGCGTCTTTGGGAACGCCGATTTCATTCATAAGGCGATTGATCTCTTCGTAATCGGTGTTCTCCAGAGGCAACAAGGCTCCGTTGGGCAGCTTGTAGTATCTGCGTTTCTCGTCCAGCGACTTTAAGATATGGCGAATGGCGTTCTCGGGTATACCCTCGAATTCGAATTTGATTTCTAACCAATCGGTACGTTCGTCCACGTCGATTTGTACTTTCGGAGGAGCGTTCGGAACAAACAATCTCGATTTTACCGCGGTAGTGGCGTAAACCTGAAGCAGCTTCTCGAGCTGCGGAATGATGTGGTACAGAAAATCATATTGTTCCTCTTCATCGTCCATGAAGTATCCGCTCTCGGTTTTCGCGAAATCGCTTTGCTCCATCAACTCGAGTATTCGCGCTTCCTGATCTACGTCCCGCATGAGTATGCGATCCGATCCGCGACTCTTGTTGGTTCCTTCCAGAGGGTTGAAAATGATATCGCCGTATTGGAACTCCAGTCCCGCAAGCAACCTATCCCTCAATCTGTCCAAGTAAAGCTTCGCTTTCAGCGGATGGCGTTCGATTCGTTGAGATACGGCTTCGGCGATATGGACGCTGCCTAACTTCATGAGACCCGGAATAACCTGTTCCATGAACGGTTCCATTTGCGTCGGGGCTATGATGACCTGGTTGCGGTTCGAAGCTTCGAACATTTGTTTGAGATCGGAAAGGCGTTTGCACTGATCCGTCTTCCGCTTGAGCAGCTTACCTCCGGCAAGGATGATTCCGTACGGCTCCATGACGGTTATCCGATCTAACCCTTGAACGGCTAGTCGATAGCCTTGTCCTTCTTCCGGAAGAACTCGATCGAAGTCGAACGTTAACGGGATCGATTCGTCGGAGATGCGAATGCCCACGTAGTTTTGTCCATCATGATCAAGCTGAATATTCGGAGCATCGGCAAGCAACGGATAGATGGCGTTCCAGGAGGCGGGTGGTACGAGCAGCATTCTATCCCCGCTCAGGTGATTGGCGTGAGCGGAGTAAATGCTCGACGTTTCGCGATACAGCTTCTCGTTTCGATAGATCTCGACGAGTTGCCGAATGACGGCGTCGTTGTCCTGGCTGAAGCTGTGAAGTCTAGGGTCGTAAGTAAAATGCTTGGAAAAAACATAGCTTTCCCCGCGGTTCACGCGATCGAGAAACTCCCTGATTTTCTGCACGATGTACAAACGTTTGGAACCGACCTTAAGCTCGACGCCGAACATATACTTCCGATAGCCATAAGGGAAAGGACTGATCGTGAGCTCCACGTCAAGAGTCTCCCTGTTATCGAATAATTGCCTTCGTCCGCTGCCGGGCCGGGAGGGCTTGGCAACGAATAATTCGAGCATTTCGTTGGTGATTCCTTCGTCGCTTGGAGACGATATCCCCGTCGAGGCTCTAATGGGCAAAGTTGCGTACGAACGCGGGGTTAACAAGCCTGAATTCCCGTCCAGCAGGGAGGGATAGGCGCGAACCGGCGTTTTGCCGGAGTTCTGGACATCGTGTATATTCAGCAAGGCAGCCGCGATGTGCTTGCAATATTTCGGCGACGATTCGGACGCGGGGCAGACGCACTTGGCATCTACGTCTCCGTTGACATCGATTTCGATCAAGACGCGATAGCTAACGTTTCCTTTGACGGTGGCGCGGTACACGGACGACTCTTGATCGTAATCCGTGATCGTAACATTGCCGGCCCTGTAATAGGTTTCTCCTCGTTCATAAGCAAAAGGGCCGCAGAGCAGCTTGATCACCCGTTTGGTCAGTTGGAAGCTCATGGCCTTGATCCTGCCTTTATGTGAATGAATTTACTTGCTGTAGCATCGATCTCTATATGATACCAGAAATCAGGGAGCACGGTCAGAAGGAGGATGCGGCGAAAAGGTAGAGCGAGCCGTGCGGTACGATTGACGTGGGGAAGTGAGGCGCGAGGTTAAGGGGGGGGTTCCAAAAGAAAAGAGCAATCTATGCCAAGGTGACATGAATGCTCTAGTATGGTTAGACTATGATTGCGTTTATCTAATAGAGACTAGCTTCTGTGATGATCAATGTAGCATTTAGGCTATTCCGGCGAAGTAATCTGCGGCGGTAAATTAATTCCGTCCCGGAAGTCCGGAAAGAGAAAGAAGGCGTTCCTTGCGGCCGGGCAACTGGGATAAGAAGATGCGGAGATCGGGAAAGTCGTCCAAATTCAAGGAATAGAACACCCATTGTCCGCGTTTGTCCTCTCTTACCAGACCCGCGCTCTTCAACCGGCGAAGATGCTGGCTGGCGTTAGGCTGGCTCGTGCCAAGCAACTCCACGATATCTCCGACGCACAAATCCCGTTCCTGCAGCAACCCCAGTATCGCCAATCTGGTCTTATCGCCTAGCAACTTCAACAACTCCGCCATTTCCGCCAGCTTATCGTTCATCTTCCCGACCTCTTTTCCTTAAACATTTTATGATATGGAATCATTAAATCCGTATATAACCATATATGAATTTATACCATAAAATACAAACGAGATAAAGGATGTTGCACCGATCGCGGGAAGGGATCTCTAATACCATTAACAACTAACCAATTAACCGCGTCGGAAACGTCTATTCCGCCGAAAGAGCCTCGAACCGACTAAATAGCCGTGCCTGAAACGGCTAATCCGCCGAAAGAGCCTCGAACCGACTAAATAGCCGTGCCTGAAACGGCTAATCCGCCGAAAGAGCCTCGAACCGACTAAATAGCCGTGCCTGAAACGGCTATTCCGCCGAAAGAGCCTCCAACCGACTAAATAGCCGCGCGAGGAACGGTTATTCCGCCGAAAGAGGCTCGTACCGACCAAATAGCCGCGCGAGAAACGGCTAATCCGCCGAAAGAGCCTCGAACCGACTAAATAGCCGCGCGAGGAACGGTTATTCCGCCGAAAGAGGCTCGTACCGACCAAATAGCCGCGCGAGAAACGGCTAATCCGCCGAAAGAGCCTCGAACCGACTAAATAGCCGCGCGAGGAACGGTTATTCCGCCGAAAGAGGCTCGTACCGACCAAATAGCCGCGCGAGAAACGGCTAATCCGCCGAAAGAGCCTCGAACCGACCAAATAGCCGCGCGAGGAACGGTTATTCCGCCGAAAGGATCTCTGCGCGGAAGCCGCCCGCACGCCCTACGTAGCCTTCACCCTCGAGAAGAAGCCGGCGATCGCCATCTCGGCGGCGCCCATCATGGAAGAGCGCTCGCCGAGCTCGGCGAATAGGAGCTGAACCTTGCGGAGGTGGAAACCGAGCGCCCGTTGGGTTACGGTCTGGCGAAGCACGCCTTCTAGCCAAGGACGAGCCTGGCTCATACGATTGCCGATAATGACGGCGTCGGGGTTAAAGACGTTTACGATATTGGCAATTCCGATTCCGAGGTATTCGCCGATCCCGGAGAATAGCTCCAGCACGTCTTGCCGACCTTCCCCCGCAGCCACAAGCAGACTTTCCAAGTCTTCGAATCCGAGCTCCGCGGACTGCTCCAACAAAGCCTGCTCGGAAGCGTACAGCTCCCAACAGCCGCGATTGCCGCACGCGCAGCTTCGGCCGTGCGCTTCGACGGACAGATGCCCCATTTCTCCAGAGAAACCAGAGGCTCCTTTATAGAGCGACTTATGAAGGATCAAACCCGTACCGATCCCGATTCCTACGCTGACGTAGATCAAGTTGCTGATGCTTCGGCCGGCTCCGTACTTTTGCTCGCCGAGCGCGCCCATATTCGCTTCGTTGTCGATCGTAACCGGCAGGGAAAAACGCTCCGTCAAAATCTGTTGGAGTGGAACGTCGCGCCACTTCAGATTCGGAGCGAACAAGATGGAGCCAAGGTCGTCTACGAGACCCGGCACTCCGACTCCGATGCCGACGATGCCGTAAGGGCTGGCGGGAGCTTCGGCCATCAGCGAATCAATGCATTCGCACAGTTGTTCCGCAGCTGCCCCCGGGTCGGGATGACGGAGGGAGGAGGTGCGCTCCGCGATGATATTGCCCCTTAAGTCAGCCAATACCCCCCGTATATAATTAACGCCGAGATCTATGCCGACGGCATAGCCCGACGTTGCGATAAATTCAAGCATGACGGGCTTTCGTCCCCCGCTGGATTGACCGGTTCCCGTTTCCCGTACGAGCGAACCGTCGATCAAATCCTGCACGAGACTCGATACCGTTGCTTTATTCAGTCCGGATTGCTCGGAGATTTGCGCGCGCGACAGAGGAGCTCCCCGCAAAATATACTCCAATACGATGGCCGTATTGATTCTCTTGATTAATGCTTGATCGCCCGTAGGTGTCGTCATATCGGTAAAGCGACTCCTTATTGTTAAAGTTACGATAATCATACCACATTAAGGTTTTATAAACTTAGTTTATTGGATAGACAAACTAAGTCCGGGCATGATATGCTGATCTCAGTCAAGAAAATGATATCGCTTACAGGGAGGCAACAATCAATGAGCAATTTCACTAATGTACCTAAGATTCAGTATGAAGGCCGTTCATCGAAAAACCCGTTCGCATTCAAACATTATAATCCGCAAGAAATCGTATTCGGCAAGACGATGGAAGAGCACCTGCGTTTCGCGGTGGCTTACTGGCATACATTCAACGCAAACGGCGCCGATCCGTTCGGAGCGGGCACTGCCGTGCGCGCTTGGGACTCCTTGTCCCCGCTCGATAAAGCGAAAGCTCGCGTAGAAGCGAACTTCGAGCTGCTCGAGAAACTGAACGTACCGTTCTACGCGTTCCACGATGCGGATATCGCTCCGGAAGGCGCAACTCTTACCGAAACGAACAAGAACCTTGATGTTATTGTTGCCATGCTTAAGGACTATCAGAAGTCTACGGGCAAGAAGCTGCTGTGGAACACGGTGAACCTGTTCACTAATCCTCGTTACGTTCACGGAGCAAGCACGACCAGCAACGCGGAAGTGTTCGCGTATGCCGCGGCTACGTTGAAGAAAGGTCTCGAGGTCGGCAAAGAGCTCGGCGCCGAGAATTATGTATTCTGGGGCGGCCGCGAAGGCTATGAATCCCTATTGAACACGGATCTGAAGCTAGAGTTGGACAACCTGGGCCGTTTCCTTCACATGGCGGTCGATTACGCGAAGGAAATCGGCTTCGATGCCCAATTCCTAATCGAGCCTAAGCCGATGGAGCCTTCCAAGCATCAATACGATTTCGATTCCGCTACGGCGATTTCGTTCCTGCAAACTTACGGCTTGAAAGACCATTTCAAGCTTAATATCGAAGCCAACCATGCGACGCTGGCGGGCCATACGTTCGAGCATGAACTGCGCGTTGCGCGCATTAACGGCATGTTGGGCTCTATCGACGCGAACCAAGGCGACATGCTTCTCGGATGGGATACGGACGAGTTCCCGACCGACCTCGTGTCCACGACGCTGGCCATGTTCGAGATTCTCAAGAACGAAGGCGGAATCGGCCGCGGCGGAGTGAATTTCGACGCGAAAGTACGCCGCTCGTCGTTCGAGGACGAGGATCTCTTCTTCGCCCATATCGCAGGTATGGACACGTACGCTCGCGGATTGAAAGCGGCGGCGAAGCTGATCGAAGACCGCGTGCTCGACGATATCGTAAGCAACCGTTACCGCAGCTTCAACGAGGGCATCGGCGCGGAGATCGTATCCGGTAAAGCGACGTTGAAATCTTTGGAAGCTTACGTACTGCAAGCTAAACCGATTCGCAACGAGTCGGCGCGTTTGGAGCAAATCAAAGCGACGTTGAATGACGTCATCTTCAGCGTATAAGCTAAAATTTCGAACAAGGCAGCCGATCGGCACAGCCATTCCGTCCCCCGGAAGGAACCGGCGGGACGGATTTTCATATACCGAGGAGGAAGTTTGCGATGAAATACGTCATCGGCGTTGATTTGGGCACGAGCGCGGTCAAGACTCTTCTGATCGCTCAAGACGGTACGTTGAAAGCCGAGGCTACGCGCGAATATCCGTTATATCACGAGAAGGCCGGCTGGAGCGAGCAGGATCCGGAGGATTGGGTAACGGGAACGATAGGCGCGCTAAAAGAGCTTATCGATCTTAACGGCATAACAGGCGAAGATATCGAAGGGCTGAGCTTCTCCGGGCAAATGCACGGACTCGTTCTCCTGAACGATGCCGATCGACCCGTGCGAAGAGCGATATTGTGGAACGATACGCGCACGACGGAGCAGTGCCGGGAAATCTCGCATACTTTGGGAGACAAGCTTCTCTCTGTTACCCGTAACCCCGCACTTGAAGGCTTTACCTTGCCGAAGATTCTATGGGTTAAGCAGAACGAGCCGGATATTTTCGCTCAGGCAACTCATTTTCTGTTGCCGAAAGACTACGTGCGTCTTCGCCTGACGGGAACTAAGCACATGGATCTGTCCGATGCAGCAGGGACGTTGATGTTGGATATAGCAGGCAGAAGCTGGAGCCAAGAAGTTATAGCCGCGTTCGAGATTCCGCAATCTTACTGTCCTCCGTTAGTGGAAGCGGGAGCATACGTAGGTACGCTTACGCCCGAAGTCTCTCAAGCGACCGGCTTATCGACGTCGACGCGAATATTCGCGGGAGGCGCGGACAATGCATGCGGAGCAATTGGAGCAGGCATATTAACTCCGGGATTAACCTTATGCAGCATCGGAACTTCGGGCGTCATTCTTACTTACGAAGAGGATGCCTCCGCGGATTACGCGGGGAAAGTTCACTTCTTCAACCACGGCCAAGAAAACGCGTTTTACGCGATGGGAGTCACTCTGGCGGCGGGCTATTCCCTCAGTTGGTTCCGCAATGCGTTCGCGAAAGGCGAAACGTTCGATGCTGTGCTGGACGGCGTCGGCGACATTCCCGCGGGATCTAACGGGCTGTTGTTCACGCCGTACATCGTTGGGGAACGGACTCCCCATGCGGACGCGAAAATCCGCGGCAGCTTCATCGGAATAGACGGCAGCCATACTCGGGCTCATTTTGCCCGGGCGGTTATGGAAGGCATCACTTTCTCCCTGAACGAGTCCATCGATATTTTCCGCAACGCGGGCAAGACGATCGACACGATCATATCTATCGGGGGCGGTGCCAAGAATCCGCTGTGGCTGCAGATGCAGGCGGATATTTTCCGGGCAAACGTCGTAGCGCTTACGAACGAACAGGGACCGGGCCTCGGAGCTGCCATGTTAGCCGCCGTCGGCAGCGGATGGTTCCCTACATTGGAAGCATGCGGAAAGGTATTCGTGAAGCACGATCGGGTCTATCATCCTAACGAAGCGGTCAGCGGTCAATACGAGCAACTTTTCCGGATATACCAACAAGCCTACTCGCAAACCGCGGGTCTGAACCATTCTTTGTACGCTTTCCGAAACTAGGATTATGGGATAAAATAAAAACAGGATAAAGGGTGCCTCCCTTTCCCCAGAAAACCTCCGCAATTCCCGGCCGGTAACCGGGAGGAGGTTTTTTCTTGCGGTCAAATCAAACCGATGTATCTGAGCGAGGAAGCTGGGAACCCTAAATGGGATGAATGCAGATCACCTGGCGATTGGAGAGGAGCGATTCGATGAATCATGCCGCCCTGATGTTTCAATTCTCGGATGAGTCTCAGGCGAAATTGGCCGGCGAGACGCTGATGGATTTGGGGTACGAACCGCAATTGCACGGAGGAGGACGCCTTCACATTCACGTGCAAGACGAAGATTTGACCTCTGCGCTGGAGATCGTGCAATGTTACGCGGGCCAACTACTGGAGCATGCTCCGGCAGAGGTCATATCGGTTACGGACGTTGCATACGGAATGGACGAGATTACGATTCCGGCGCATACGGTGAACGAGGATTGGTCGGAAGCCTATCAAGCGTCGAATTCCGAGCACGAGGATCAAGAGGAAACTTTCTCTCCGGACGACGGCTCTTACGACCACTTCAGCGCGACCTGAAATTTTCCGTGGGAGAGGAGAATTCAGGTTATTAAGGCTTATATTCGAGAAGCGGCATCAAGGCCAGCCGAATAACCCGTGGAGAAAGCGGCCGTTATGTTATATCCGCCGGTGTAACCATGAATGTCTAGAATTTCCCCGCAGAAATACAAGCCCCTCACCAGCTTCGACTCCATCGTTCGGGGATCGACTTCCTTCAGATTTATGCCGCCGCCGGTCACGAAAGCATCCTCGATGGACAAAGTTCCGTAAACCCTGATCGGAAATCGTTTAATCAGCTTGGCTAACAGCATCCATTCTTGTCTTGGAACGTTATCGAAGGTCAACGTGTCGGTTAACCCCGTTTTCGCCAGCAGTAGCGGTATCATTTTCTCGGGCAACGCGGATTTAAGCACGTTCTTGATCGATTTCTTAGGCTCAAGCTCCGCGAGTCTCAGCGTGTCGGCATACGTTTCGTCAAGGCTTCTCTCGGGCATTAGATCCACGGATACCTCGACGTTGCCGACTTGGAATTGCTTAAGCGCCTTCACTACGAATTGACTGCAACGCAAAGCGATCGGACCGGACACGCCGAAATGGGTGAAGATCATATCCCCTTGATGCTCGATGATTTTCTTTCCTTTCGGGCTCCATACGGAAAGGGAGACGTCGCGCAACGAAAGACCTTGAAGCTCTTTGCTAGTAATGAAGGGCTCGTTCGAAGTTAGAGGTACTTCCGTCGGGAACAGCTCCGTTATCGAATGTCCCGCTTTTTCCGCCCATGCGTATCCATCGCCCGTCGAGCCGGTCTGAGGCACGGATTTGCCTCCCGAGGCTACGATGACGGCTTGTCCATCGAGTCTCTCCCCCGATTTGAGACGTACTCCCGCAACGCTTTCCCCGTCGAATAAAATCGTATCCACCGGTGCGTTAAGCTTGATCTCCACGCCTTGCTTCCGAATTTGGCCGACCAGCGTGTCCACGACGGTTTTGGCTTTGTCCGTCACGGGAAACATTCGTCCGTTATCTTCTTCTTTCAGACGAATGCCAAGGTTCTCGAAAAAAGCGACGATATCTCTATTATCGAAATTAGCGAACGAGCTATATAGAAAACGTCCATTACCCGGAATGTGTTTAATAAGATCTTCGGTTTCTTTGTTGTTCGTTACGTTACATCTGCCCCCGCCGGATATGCCGAGCTTCCTACCTAACTTCTCGCCTTTGTCCACCAGAACGACTTTAGCGCCTTGCTTGCTTGCGGCAATGCTGGCCATTAAACCGGCGGAGCCCCCGCCTATTACGATGACATCGTATTTCATCACATAACTCCCGATCGTTTAGTTAAATAAGATTCTAACATGGGGGCTCGCAATCGCCAAATGAGATTCGGTTAACCGGCGTTGTTAATTGAAACTATATTATTCTGTTATATCTACAAATTATGACAATATCAATTAAATATTAAATGCCTATTATTGTAACCACTGGTGAGATGTGTTTTAATCAAATTAATTATATAGGACAATGTGGTTAACGCCGATCGGTCGACGCGGGGGGATTCGCAGGATGTGGAAAGATTCGCTGCTACAAGTCCTAATTGCTTTTCTACCTGTGTTTACGTTTATGGTTTGGTATTCGAAGCCGGAACGTACCCGCTATACTCACGTTTTTCTAGGCCTCGCTTGCGGAGTCGCCATGATGTTGAATATGCGTTTTGCGATGGTAACCGATCATGGCATCTATCTCGATTTTCGTCATATTCCGTTTGTTGTCGGCACGATATACGGCGGAATTCCCATGGCGGCGCTTCTCCTGGTCGTCTACGTCATTACGAGGCTGGGGGAGATGGCCCACCGATGGGAATACATGTTATTCGCCGCGTTCCTTGTCGTATATGTTCCTATTCTTTTTTCCCGGATATCCTTAATTCACCTCCATTCCCGGCGGGTGAGGCTTAAGGTCGCGACGATCGCTTGCGTGATGTTGATTCTGTTTCAGAACGCTTCTTATTTCACTAGCTTTACCGACTTCAAATTGGCTAATCTCCCCTTACATATTGGAATCGCTTGCGTTTTCGGGGTGCTGTTCCTAACGATAACTTTAATTTGCATCCATTTTACTGAGCTTGGCTTCGAGCGGATTCAATTGCAAGTTCAGCTTCGCGACGTATCTAACAAATATCGCAAGGAAATGAGAAGGCTGCAGCAATTTATCGATAATACTCCGCTGATGGTCGTGTTTTGCGACAATAAGGGGATTATTACCCATGTGAACGATATGGCTCTTAAATTAATAGGTTCGGTCGGGCGCGGGAGGATACTCGGTCAGCCTTTCTCGCAATTCCTCAGAATAATAGATTCGCAATCCGAGACGGATCAGGTAGAACGCGTCCTGCGAGGGGAAGACAAACTAACCGAAATTCTCCGGCTGAACGGACGGACGTTCTATACGGTATATTGCCCGATTAGCGATATCCCTTCGCAAGGGACGGATGGCGTATTGTTCATCGGACATGACGTTACGGAGCTCCAGAGGCTCAAGGACGAAGTCGACCGCATGGAACGGCTAAGCCTCGTCGGTCAGATGGCCGCAAGCATAACGCACGAAATACGCAACCCGATGGCCGTAATCAGGGGTTTCATACAATTGCTTAATGAACGAAGCCAGGCGGATCAGCAATCCTATTTTCGCATAGTTCTGGATGAACTCGATCGCGCCAATGCTATCATTAACGATTTTCTGTCGTTGGCACAGAATCGCATCATAGAGAAGGAGCCCGCCAATCTAAATGTATTATTGAACGATTTGGTTCCGTTGATTTGGGCGGATGCCAATATGAGGGGACAAATCGTCGACCTGCGTTTATGCGAAGACATGGACGTACTTCAAGTGAATAGTAAGGAAATGAAGCAGCTTATACTCAATTTGTCCCGCAACGGAATGGAAGCTATGAACGATAAAGGCGTCTTGAGAATCGAAACGCTGAATTTCAAAGATACCGTTCAACTCCGCGTAATCGATAACGGCGTCGGCATATCTCAGGAGAAGCTGGAGAGATTATTCGAACCGTTCTATACGACCAAGATGAATGGAACGGGTCTCGGATTGGCTTTATGCTTAAGCATCGTGGAGCGCCACAACGGTAAAATCCACGTGGAGTCCACGGTCGGGGAAGGAACGACGTTCGTCGTGTCCTTCTGCAAGCCAGGACGGCATTGCTGGTGAAAAAAAAGGCTATGCAACGAACGCGGCCAGAGAGGATAACGAACTATAATTCGGTTACACTATGGGGGACACATCCAGACAAGGAGGATGCTTCCATGACCAAAACTCAAGGGCCGTCCAGTACGGAGCGGAATGCCGCCAAACGCGAGAAGAAAGACCGTTCGCCGTTATCCCCGGGATTCGACAAAAAATTAGACGGACCCAATCGTCCGTCGACCTAAGCGTTATTTGCGCTGATAAGTCAGATCGGTCCTACACGGGAGTAGAACCCGCGAAGGGGCATGACGATTCGGAATTAGATCCGTTCGAAATCGAATTTCGGCCGGAATTCCTCGACAACCGGGGGCCGAGGGAGCCGTTCGTGAATGCCCACGGAGTCGTGATCGGCGATCACGATTACGTGTCCGAGAATTCTCCGCTCGAGCAGTGGAGCGAAGAAACCGAGCCATCTCTTATGTCCGGAGAACAGTGGGTACACCCTTATAAGGACATCGGGTTCCGTACGGAAGAGAACAGGGATATATTCGAGCGGGGGATCGTTCCGTCCTCCGCACCGTTCATGCATCCGACTCACCAAACAGCTTCAGACTCGATCCATCCGGATGACGATGAGTATTATCCGGTACCGGAAGTGCTGGACGAGCCGTGAGACATGCGGCATGGACGGGTGGTATGGGCGGATATCCTCCTCTATAGTACGTCTTGTTTTGACGGAGCTTATGGCGGCGCGTTATAATGAAGCATAGCGGAATAACAAGCCGCCAAATCATAAGATCCGGAAAGCGAGGCGCCTCCCATGTCGATGTCTTTCGAAAGATATATGCTGGATATGGTCCAACCGATGCGCGACGATTTAACTCGGCTCGGTATACAAGAATTAAGAACTCCCGAAGAAGTAGAAGCTACGCTTCCTACCGTTTCAGGCACCGCTTTAGTAGTCATTAACTCGGTCTGCGGTTGCGCTGCAGGTCAAGCCCGTCCAGGCGTTGCGGATGCTTTGCATCACGACGTGCTTCCAGACCACTTATTTACCGTGTTCGCGGGTCAAGACAAGGAAGCAACGGCGAAAGCTCGCGAATTTTTCTTGCCTTATCCGCCATCTTCCCCGTCTATCGCTCTTATGAAGGATGGAGAGCTCGTTCATTTCATCGAGAGACACCAAATCGAGAATCGCAGCGCGGATGATATCTCTGCCGATCTGACGGCTGCCTTCGACCGTTACTGCAGGTAAATTACCACATCCCGGAGGCTACGCCATTTTGGCCGAGCCACCGGGATATTTTTGTTTCCCAGGGAGGAACGTAGAAATGACGATTCAACAGGAAATCATTGCGAAGCTAGGCGTAAAACCGACGATCGACGTGGATCGGGAAATCGAGTTGCGGGTCAACTTTCTCAAAGACTATGTCAAGAGCGCTGGCGCGACAGGCTTGCTTATCGCGATCAGCGGCGGGGTAGATAGCGCCGTAGCCGTCGGACTCTGCAAACGCGCGACGGACGAGCTCTCCCAAGAGACGGGCAAGGAATACATGACGCTAGGAGTATTCCAGCCATATGGAGAGCAAGAGGATATTCATCATAGCTACGAAGTCGCGGAGGCGTTTAAGCTTAAACATAAAGCGGAGACGAACATCGCGGAAGCCGTGGACGAGATCGCCCTGGAAACCGAATATGCTTTCAAAGCTCTGGATATTCACCGTCATGTAAGCCGCGGCGGCAAAGGTAACGTGAAGGCGCGGACCCGGATGGTCGTACAGTACGCGTTGGCGTTCGATCTTAACCTGCTCGTCGTTGGGACCGATCACGCTTCGGAAGCCTTGACCGGTTTCTTCACGAAATGGGGAGACGGCGCAGTCGATATCACTCCGCTCAGTTCGTTGAACAAACGCCAGGTCCGCCAGTTGGCGAAGCGTCTCGGAGTCCCCGCTAGCGTCATCGAGAAAGCTCCAACCGCCGGATTATGGCAGGGGCAGACGGACGAGGAAGAGCTTGGCGTAACGTATGAAGATAACAGCTCTTACTTGGAAGGCAAGGAAATCGATCCTAAAGCCCGCGAGATCCTCGAAAAGCATTATTTGCGCACGCAACACAAGCGCCAGCACATTCCCGGGATTTAAGCGACAGCATGATCGTCGGGATAGGTCTGGACGTCGTCGAACTAGCACGAATGGAAAAAGTGCTCGCGGGTTCGGGCAGACTCAAGTTCGTCGGCAGGATATTAACGGAACGGGAAAGCCTGGCATGTGCAACATTACAGCCTCGTCGCGCGTTAGAGTATATAAGCGGAAGATTCGCGGCCAAGGAAGCGGTCGTGAAGGCGCTAGGTTGTGGAATCGGTACCTTAGTGGGATTCCGCGATATCGAATTGCTTCCGGATGCCATGGGGAAGCCGGTATGCACGTTATCGGCGGAGTCAGTCAAGCGGCTAGGCTGGGAAGATCGTACTTTCAGAATACATATCGCGATTACGCATGAGCGTACTTTGGCTGCCGCGACGGCCATAATCGAAGAATAAACGGCAGCAGTCCGGTTGTTAATTACAGCCGGACTGTTATTTATTGGGTATAACTGAATGAACTGGAATTTACGCATATCGTTACCTAACGTATAATGGAATATATGTTAAGGATACGAAAAAGCTTTTTATATTCGGATAGTGGGGCGCAGAGATGACAACGACGAATTATTTAACTATCATGATGAAGCATTTCGAGCACATGAATATCGAAGTCGCCGCAGCGGCGGAAACGGTGCTGGATACGGCATCTTTGAAGGACCGCGAGGATGTTTACGATTGCAATCGGTTCCTGTTCGTAAAGGAAGGCGAAGGCAAATTGTTCATGCAGGACAAGGAAGTTCCGCTCGTAATGGGAAAGTTCTGCATTCTATTGTCCGGAACCCCGCACCGGATTACAATAGAGCCGAATGCCACGCTAACGTTGCAATGGTGCCATTTCCGAAGCAGTTATGAAGATCGCGATTTGTACCGTACGTTGCAAATTCCATTTTATATCGAATTATCGAACGAATATGCGGGAATTTCCGCTATGTTCGAGCGGCTATTCGAGCTGCTGTCGCGAGATCAATTGACTTCGAGGCTTAAGATTAAGGCTACGATGCTGGAGCTGATCAGCGTGTATCTGGACAATATCTCGATTAATGACAAAGGAGCGCCATCCGAGGATTTACAAAAAATCGATTTGGTGCTGCAATATATAGATGAACACTTGGCGGAGAACATAACGGTGGAGAGTTTGGCCAGGCAGGTTTTTTTGCATCCGAACTATTTTATCGTGTTTTTCAAAGGAATCTTAGGTTCTTCTCCTATCCAGTACGTCAATCTAAGACGAATGGAGACGGCTAAAGCCTTGCTCCTGCAGCCGGATTGCAACGTGTCGGCGGTGGCCAGCAAGGTAGGTATGCAAATTTATTATTTCTCGAGGATGTTTAAGGCCCATACGGGCTTGACTCCAAGCCGGTTTCGCAAGCAATCCGCGGCCTTCGTAGCCGCCGGGGCGCACTCTCAGGAAGTAGAGGTCGGAAAGACATGAGCATGAGCGACGAAGCACGCAAAAATCTATTCAGCGCCGAATTGCTGAAATGGTACAAGAGAGAGCGCAGAGACCTTCCCTGGCGAAGAAGCCGCGATCCTTATCATATATGGGTATCGGAAATTATGTTGCAGCAGACTCGCGTAGATACGGTTATTCCTTATTTCAATCGCTTCGTCGACAGATTTCCGAATCCCAAGCATCTGGCCGACGCGCCCGAAGAAGATGTTCTGAAGCATTGGGAAGGACTAGGCTATTATTCCAGAGCTCGCAATCTTCAGACCGCCGTACGCGAGGTCGTGGAACGCTACGGGGGACAAGTTCCGGATAATAAGAAGGACATATCTTCCTTGAAGGGCGTCGGACCGTATACGGCGGGAGCCATTCTCAGCATTGCTTATAACCAACCCGAGCCTGCCGTAGACGGGAACGTGATGCGAGTGTTATCGCGGTATTATTGCCTCGATGATGATATCGCCAAACCCTCTACGAGGATCGGCATGGAAAGTCTTGCGCAAGGGCTTATCCCGTCCGGAGAAGCGGCGGATTTCAACCAAGCGCTTATGGAGCTTGGGGCTATGGTATGCACGCCTAAATCGCCTTCGTGTCCGGAATGCCCGGTTAGGAGCGGGTGCGTCGCATTGGCGGAGGGACGGGAGCGGGAGCTTCCGATAAAAACCAAAGCCAAGAAAGCAAGGCCGGTTTTCCGAGTCGCAGCGCTCGTGGAAGGGACTGGCCCGCGTGCCGGGAAGGTGTTAGTTAGGCAAAGGCCCGACACGGGACTGCTTGCCCGCATGTGGGAGCTGCCTCATGTCGAGGTGCGGGATGAGATCGAGTGGGACTCCCTGTCAGTGGGTAAACGTCTGCTTCAGGAAGCTTCCGCGGTGGATGGGGTCGGAATTCAAGCAACAGAACGAATCGTCGGGGAAGCTCAGCATATTTTCACGCATCTCGTGTGGAATATCAGAGTGCTGCCGGCCGTGGCCGTGGATGAAGAGTTCGTTGCGGATCGAACCGGATACAGGTGGGTCGGTCCCGATGAATTCGAGAATTACTCTTGGCCTAACGTATTTCGCAAATTGTTAACGGAATATTATATTAGCCATATTAACATTAACTGAACTCATCATTCTTTCGGCAAGCCGGCGACTACAAGGTTTTTCATGATCTTGTAGCTTCGGCTTTTTTTGTTGTCGTCGAACAATTCGATCCGTCGTGCTTCGTATTACCTCCAAACATTTTGCTAACATTTCCTTGAATATCCCATTTTAGGTTAGCAAAAAACATATCATTCAAATATTCACCAAGTAGAAGGCCTAATAGTTGGGACTTAAAGTAAGTCTGACGGATACAAGCGAGGGGAAATGAATTGAAACTAACCGAATTCTACAAACGAATGTTTCTTGAAGCGATAGATGCGTTCGAGCCTGTCTGGGAGGAAGAGGATGCGGTATTATACGGATACCGCTGGCACAAGAGGAATTACCCGTTAACCGAGCAATTTCAGATTAGGGAAATGTTTCCGGTCGATCCTGTTCTGATGTATTCCTTAGTACTGCCGGAATCTTACCTCGAGACGACGATATACGAGGAAGTCAAACGATACCGCTCGCATTACGATCTGTCGATCGTGATTTTGAATCGCAAGCTTTGGCTGAATGCGGCTACTCCTACGGATAAGCTGCAGGATTCCATCATGGGTTTCTTAAATAAAGCCCGGGGCGAGCTCATGAATATTCTCGACTGCATCATCGCGTTGCCGACGGATCCGGAACCGTCGATGGACGATAAGCTATTCTTATCGGCGGGAAGGTTCAGATAATACTAACGCTTTTGTTACGTGCGCAACATAGAAATCCCAGCCCGGGAATCGTATCAGGGCTGGGATTTTTTTGTTCAAGCTATTATGGGCGATTACTTAGCGGAATCGTAGATCGCGCCGACAGCGTTCCAGTCGACCACGTTCCAGAAAGCAGCGATGTAATCCGGACGTTTGTTCTGATATTTCAGGTAGTAAGCATGCTCCCATACGTCAAGACCAAGAATCGGAGTTTCGCCTTCCATGATCGGGCTGTCTTGGTTCGGCAAGCTGTATACTTTTAATGCCCCGTCTTTCGTAAGAGCAAGCCATGCCCAGCCGGAACCGAAGCGAGTTGCGCCAGCGGCCGCGAAGGTTTCCTTGAATTTGTCGAAACCGCCAAGCTCGCTATCGATTGCCGCCGCTAACGCGCCGGATGGTTGTCCACCGCCGCTAGGGCTGATCGTTTTCCAGAAGAAGGAGTGGTTCGCATGTCCGCCGCCGTTGTTGCGTACCGCGGTACGGATGCTTTCCGGAACTGCGTTCAAATCGGCGATAAGGTCTTCGACGCTTTTGCTTTCTAATTCAGGTGCGGATTTCAAAGCATTGTTGAGGTTCGTAACATAAGCGTTGTGGTGACGGCCGTGATGGATTTCCATCGTAGCTGTGTCGATGTTCGGTTCTAGTGCGTCCGTTGCGTAAGGCAATGCCGGTAATTCGTGTGCCATGATTGAAAAACCTCCTATTAATGGTAATCGAAAATGTAGCCTTTGGTGCTCACGCCTATTATTATCCCTTATCTTTTAGAGTAAAGCAACATTTATGTATAAAAAGTCAAAACTCGCTTACTTTAGACATCTTCCACTAGTCGACAACTTCTATATCGTACCCAATCCAGGGACGATTAAATCCCGAATTGATTCGAATTTGGCTAATTATTCCCGTTATGGGTGATAAAACTGCGGCAACCGCCTCGTTTAAAGCGTTTTCATCCCGTTTTCTAGCGTTTTTACGAAAATATTTATGTTTTTTTTATAAAAGAACTAGAAATTTCGCTAAATTGTCGTAAAATTAAGAGACCGTTAACTGGATGTAAAACTTTATGCCCGGGGGAATTCTACAGCATGCAGATTCGTTCTTTCCAATTGTCAGACTACAGGTCGGTTGCCGAACTTCTGGAAGAGGTTTTGTCGGAAGAATGCTGCGAAGAGACGATGGGCGCGTTTGCCCGTCAATTGTCTTGGGACAGCGAGTTGGTACTAGTCGCGGAAACGGCAGGCAATATCGCTGGGGTTTTGATTGGAACGATAGATCAACAAAAGGGTTATGTATACCGGGTTGCCGTTCGGAAGGATTTTAGGCGCCAAGGCGTCGGACGAGAACTGGTGTCCACCATGAACAATCGGTTTCGTCAGCGTAACGTGCTGAAGGTGCTGATTGCGGGGGACAAGCATAACGAACTTTTGAGACCATTTTACGATTCGCTTGGGTTAAGGCCCGTCGATTTCGTTCGGTTAACGCAACCGCTGTCGATTGTTGCAGGTTAAATCGATGACGTAGCGCTTATTGGAAGCATATCTTTCGCGCCATTGCTTTTGGCGAGAAGATATGCTTTTCTTATAGTATCTCGCTTTACCGATCATGCCCTAACGGTTATTACCTTGAAGGAGCAACAGGGAGCGTGCCATCATGGACGGAGCAGACGCGCCATATCAGAAGTTCGTGATCAAGAGCTTTAAACACGACGGTTCCCTTCATCGGGTATGGCTGGAGAATTGGCGCGTGCCGGAAGAAAAGCTGAAACCGCGTCATGCCGGCCGATCGGTCTGGGTTATGTTGAACGATCATACGACGATCGTGGAAGCGGATGGCAAGGAATGGGTGAGCAGGGTGCCTGCAGTATCTTTCTTTTTACCGGAGCTATGGTTTAACGTGGTTGCTCTTATGGAAGAAAAGGGAATCCGTTATTATTGCAATTTGGCATCTCCTCCTTATCGGTACGGGAACGTTCTAACCTATATCGATTACGATTTGGATGTCGTGGTTTTGCCCGACGGATCCGTTCACGAGCTGGACCGGGATGATTTTACTCGGCATAAAGAGGAATACAGGTACGGCGATGCCGTAGAATCCCATGTAGAAAACGGTCTGCGAACGCTGCTAACTACGATCGAGAATAAAGCTTTTCCCTTCGGAGATTCCGAAGTTTACGAATATTACGAACAATGGAAACAGCTGATGAATACCAAGGGCGAGGAGACAGGCCAATGACACGACGATCGGAGCCCGCGCTTTCCGGGGGTAGAAGACGTAACGCGCCGAAGCCGGGGTTAAGCGGATGGCGCAAGGAGCTATGGGATTGGTCAAAAGCGCTTATCGTGGCCGTAGTCATCGTGCTGCTTCTTAGAGCGTTCGTCTTCCAACTATCCACCGTAAAGAAAATCTCGATGGAACCGACGTTGCATGAGAACGAATGGTTGTTCGTTAACAAAATCGTACTGGAATTCGGCAGTCTGGACCGGGGGGACGTCGTCATCCTGAAGGATCCTAGCGAAGGGCCGGACCGTAAGGAATATCTTGTCAAAAGAATCGTCGGAATGCCCGGAGATACTCTGGAGATTAGGAGCGGCGAGCTCTACATTAACGGCGAGCTGAAGGTGGAGCCGTACACGGACGTGAAAATCGAGGATGGGGAATTCGGACCGGTAACGGTCAGTCCCGGACATTACTTCGTAATGGGCGACAATCGTCATCTGAGAGCTAGCAAGGACAGCCGGGACTTCAAGGAAGTGCCGGCTGATATGATAAAAGGCAGGGCGGACATGATACTTTGGCCGATTAGCCGGTGGGCTAAGCTGTGAGCAAGTTGAACATGCAAACGGATAACCTTTTCTGGATACGATTGAAGGACGAAATGATTGCCGCGGCTCCAAGCCTTGGCATAGATAAGTTGAGGATTACGACCGCGGATACTTTCGCGGAACTTAAAGAAAGACTCGTTCGCCATCGCGAGCTTGGGCATGAATCCGGCTTCGAAGAACCCGACTTGGACTTGAGAACGGAGCCGAAGCTGTCGATGCCGGAAGCCCGTTCGATTATCGCCATCGCCGTTGCGTATCCGTCGAAGCTGAAGAACGCTCCCGTGTCCGAACCCGGCAAGCGCCGCGGTATTTTGTCCCGGTCCGCTTGGGGCGAGGATTATCATCAAGCGCTTCGCCGCAGGCTGGCCAAGCTGACCGAATGGATTCACGAACGGGTGCCGGAGGCTAAGCTGATGTCGATGGTCGACACGGGCTCGCTTTCCGACCGGGCCGTCGCCGAGCGGGCGGGGATTGGCTGGAGCGGCAAAAATTGTTCCATTTTGACGCCGGAATATGGTTCTTGGGTCTATTTGGGCGAGATGATTACCGACTTGCCCCTGCCGCCGGATCGTTCGTTGGTCGAAGGCTGCGGGGATTGCACGCTGTGCATCGATGCATGCCCTACGGGAGCGCTTGTCGGACCAGGCCAACTAAACGCTCAGAAGTGCATTTCCTTCGTCACGCAAACGAAGGGAATCGTGGAAGACGAGATGATGGTCAAGATCGGCAACCGATTATACGGTTGCGATACTTGTCAGATCGTCTGTCCCGTCAATCGGAAGATTGACATGAGGCATCATGCCGAGCTTTTGCCCGATCCGGAGGTAGCCAAGCCGTTGCTGAGACCGCTGCTTAAGATGGGCAATCGCGAGTTCCGGGAGACGTTCGGAGCAGGCTCCGCTTCTTGGCGCGGAAGAAAACCGATTCAGCGGAACGCGCTGATCGGCCTTGGCAACTTCAAGGACTCCGAGTCCGTTCCGGATATCGCGGAGGTTATGCGGGACGATCCTCGCCCGGTGCTTCGGGCGACGGCCGCATGGGCTCTAGGACGAATCGGTACCTCCGAGGCGATCGATCATCTGTTGAAGGCGCGCGAGACCGAAAAGGATGACGAAACGTTATCCGCTATTGATAAGGCTCTGGCCGCGCATGCGGCAATCTGATTATTTCCGAGGAAATAAGATGGGATTCAACTCTCTTGCCTTCACTTCGGCTTTGATTATGCCGAAATATAGGTCAAGGCATCACTGACGAACACCTAGCAAAGGTAGGAGAGATACGGAATGAAATTGGTAGATATCGAGACGGTCGAACCGGGACAAATATTGGGAAAAACGATATTCTCCTCTAACGGTACTGTTCTCCTTTCCACGGGAGTGCAATTAACCGTATATATGATAAGCACTTTGAGAAGAATCGGCGTAACGACTATCTATATCGATAATCCGATGTACCGCGACATATCCGTGGACGAACTGTTGTCGGATGATACGAAGCAAGCCGTTATTCATCAGATGTCCGAAATGTTCGAATCTCTCAAGTCCGGTAAGGAGTTCAGTTCGAAAGCGGTCGGGAAGACGGTAGACGACCTCTTGGACGATGTACTCAAAAACCAAAATATACTCATCCATCTTTCGGATATCCGAACGGCCGACAACGCGATGTTTTTGCATGCGATGAACGTGTGTATGATGTCATCCTTGCTGGGTTTGAATATGGGATTAAACATGATTCAGCTTAAGGAATTGGCGATCGGAGCATTGCTGCACGATATCGGCAAGCTTGGCGCCCCGGAAGTTCAGGAAGGCCGGATGCATCATGCCTGGAGGGGGTTCGACCTGCTTAAGAATAAGCGGGAGTACAGCTTATTAATCGCGCATGTCGCATTCCAGCATCACGAAGCGGTGGATGGAAGCGGAGTTCCCCGCGGACTGACGGGCGAGGACATCCACATCTACGCTAAGATCGCCTCGGTTGCGAATGCTTATGACAATCTTATTTTTCCGGCTGACAAAGAGGAAACTAAATTATTGCCTCACGAAGCTTGCGAGCAATTAAACGCGATGTCCGGTACGAAGCTCGACCATGAGGTATTGGTTCACTTCATGAGAATCATCTCGATATACCCTAACGGAATATCCGTGAAGCTATCGAACCGTAAGACCGGCGTCGTCGTCGGCCAGCATCGAGGCTTGCCGGGAAGGCCGATCGTACGCGTGATCGATAAGGAAGGCGACGAGGCGGTAGGCTATGATGAAATCGATCTAGCCCAGCATCCTACGCTGTTCATAGAGTCTGTTCTAGCATAAAGTTTCGACATATATTCCGTTTGCGCCCTGTAGTTCGGCCATGCTATCATAGTACGACGACCCTGCTTCGACGCATTGGCGTAGGCGGGGTTTTATTATGAAATTTTGGAGGCGTTATTATGATCTGGGTCTATATCGCACTGGCGTTGATCGTCGGTTTAGTCGTAGGATTCATTGTTGGGGTATACTACTTACGCTCCCAAATGACGAAGATGCAGAACAATCCGGAAATGCTGCAAAAGATGGCCAAGCAAATGGGTTACAACATGAACAGCCAGCAGCTCGCGAAAGCTCAGCAAATGATGAAAAACCAGAATTCCGGCGGCGGAGCACCGAGCGCCAAGCCGACCCAGGGCGGCAATAACAGAAATAATCCGAAGTTTCGCAGATAGTAGGAGGAATGGCCATGGCTGGAGCCAAAGATTACTCCAATTCGCAGGTTAGCCATAATCGCGAGCAGATGGAGTTTCATATCCGTGAGATCTTGAAGCTCATCGGCGAGGATGTCGAACGGGAAGGGCTTCTGGAAACTCCTGCCCGCGTCACGCGTATGTACGAAGAGATTTTCGCGGGATACGCGGTCGATCCGAGGGATGTTCTAGGCGTTACTTTCGATGAACAGCATGAAGAGCTGGTAATCGTAAAGGATATCGTTTACTACAGCCAGTGCGAGCATCATATGGCGCCGTTTTTCGGCAAGGCTCATATCGGCTATATTCCGAGCGGGAAGATTGCGGGCCTAAGCAAGCTTGCCCGGCTCGTCGAAGCGGTGTCCCGTCGCTTGCAGGTTCAAGAGCGTATCACTTCACAGATCGCGAACATTCTCGAAGAGGTTCTCATGCCTCATGGCGTAATGGTCGTCGTGGAAGGTGAACACCTCTGCATGTGCGCCCGCGGCGTCAAGAAGCCGGGAAGCAAAACGGTCACGTCAGCGGTGAGGGGACAGTTCCGCCAAAGCTCGGCGCTTCGCTCGGAGTTCCTGGAGCTGCTTAAACGTTAAGGACGCTCGGAAGGCAATTTGCTTGTCGTATGCGATCGTTAATAAGCTTAAACGTCGGCGTCCGCGATTATTCGCGGGCGTTTTTTGTTATGTCGGTTGTCGTAACCCCGTAACCCGGGCAACCCCGAAACTCTCCAAACCACTCAAAGTTTTGATCAAAGTCATAGCGGCACGGCGTGCCGTTAGGGGTGAGGTTGGTTGCCGAAAAAGGCAAGTTAATGGCACGGTATACCGTTAAGGGCGAGAATGGTTGACGAAATGGGAATGCTAACGGCACGGGGTACCGTTAAAGGCGAGGTTGGCGAGCAAAGTGAGTATAAACGTGGCACAGAGTGCCGTTAGCAGCACAACCTTATTAACGATCGAAGCAAATGACCATATAAAGTAAGCCAAAATGGGCATGTCCCGGTAATGGGAAGTGGATTAAGATGAGTGTAGGACAGAGTAAGCGCTTAAATTATGCGAAACTAATGGAGGAATCGTTAATCATGAGCAACAAGAAAATACGCATCGGATTGATCGGCGCAGGAAATATCGGTAATGTTCATCTTCAAGAATTCGGCAAGCTGACGGACGAATGCGAATTCGTCGCGGTCACGGATACTTTTCTTCCGCTTGCCGAGCAGCGCGCTACACAGTACGGCATTCCGTTCGTTTCTCCATCTCCGGAAGAGATTATTAAACGCGACGATATCGATGCGGTCATCGTTGCCGTTCCGAACATGGCGCATGCGCCATTAACGATCCTTGCCCTCGAGCACGGCAAGCACGTCCTGGTCGAGAAGCCTATGGGATTGGATTCCGAAGCGGCCAAAGAAATCGTGCGCGCTCAGAAGCGTACCGGCAAGACGGTGATGGTCGCCCACCAAATGCGCTGGGAGCCTCTCTCCCTGCAAGTGAAGGAGCAAGTCGATCGCGGCGAGCTAGGCAACATCTACACGGCCAAAACAGGCTGGTACCGCCGCAAGGGCATTCCGGGCTGGGGAACGTGGTTTACGCAGCACGGTCAATCCGGCGGCGGTCCACTCATCGATATCGGCGTTCATATGCTTGATCTGGCATTCTTCCTGATGGGCGAGCCGAAGCCGGTATCGGTATACGGATCGACTTACGCGGAGTTCGGTCCTCGCAAAAAGGGAATCGGTTCTTGGGGCAAGCCGGATTGGAACGGCGTGTACGACGTGGAAGATTTGGCTACAGCGATAATCAAGATGGACAATGGCACTTCGCTTACTCTTGAAGTAAGCTGGGCGGTCCACATGGATACGGATAGCGCTCCGTTCTTGCATCTGATGGGTTCCGACGGAGGAGCTGTGCTTCGCGGTGGGGAAGGCAAGTTCCTGACCGAGCGCTTCGACCAGACGGTAGAGGTTCCATTGGTCGCTCCGGCGGAAGACGAAGGCGCACGCGTTCGCTTGAGCCGTCATTTCCTTGATTGCGTCCGGACGGGCAAGACGCCTTGGACGTCGGCCGAAACAGGATTGCGCAGCAATCTGATCATCGACGCGATCTACGAATCTTCCCGCAACGGCGGCGAAGTAAAGCTCGATTGGAGCCTTTGATCTACCGCAAATTTAACCTCTAAACCGCGCTTCAACGTATTTACCCGTTAAAGAGAGCTAGAAGAAAGGTCTATGAGACCCTTCTTGTAGCTCTCTTTTTTTTCAATAAGGAACCCACCGAAGCGTTTGCGCCTTCAAATACCTATCCTCCACATATGGCCAATTCACTACGTTCCACCAGTCCTTGATGTAGGCGGCGCGTTCGTTCTGATGCTTAAGGTAATAGGCGTGTTCCCAGACGTCCAGAGGCAGCAGCGGGACCGCATCCCACTGGGATAGGTTCTGGTGCTTCTCCGCCGTCAGGATCTCCAGTCGGTGGCTGCGAGGGCTCCATACGAGGATTGCCCAGCCTCCGCCCTCCACCTTGTTGGCCGCTTCGGAGAATTGCTTCTTGAAGGCGTCGTAGTTTCCGAAGCTCCGATTGATTTCTTCCAGCAGAGGCCCCTTGGGTTTGCCTCCTCCCTTAGGAGACATGACGTCCCAGAACAAGGTATGCAAGTAATGCCCGGCACCGTTGAAGGCAAGCTCCCTCTCCCAGGTTTTCACCAGGTCGAAGTCGCCGGTCGTGCGGGCTTCCGCGAGCTTGCTCTCCGCTTTATTTAATCCGTCCACGTAGCTTTGATGATGCTTATCGTGATGAATGCGCATCGTTCTCTCGTCGATATATGGCTCCAGGGCTTTATAAGAATAAGGGAGCGGCGGAAGAGTATGTCCGCCGATGGGAACCGGATTTCCAAGCGATAGCTGCTCATCCCCTATATCTTCCATCGGTACGGACGACCATGTGACTTCCGGACGTTCTTGACCGTCTCCGCCGCTCGGACGAGAGTTCAAAGATTCATCCGCAGGCTCCGGCCCGCCGTAACCCTCTGGACTATCGTCTTCCCCTCCTTGAGGTTGAGACCAAGCGATAGCGCCAGATCTCTCCAACTGGGCCAATACGTCTTCGAAATATTCCGATTGGCGACTTATATAGGTTAACGCAAGGGAGGAGTCCGGCATTTGGGAGAGGGCAAGGCTATGTTCCGGCAAGAGCTGCAGCTGTCGACTGAACTCTCTGGATTGGCTCAGGGAATCCTCGAGCAGTTGGGGCAATAGGGCTTCCCACTCCGAAGAAACGGAGCGCGAAGGATTCGCTTCCGCGATGAAATGCGACTGCAGGGCATATTCACGAGTTTTCGCGAAAACATTTTCCCAATCGATCAATAATTTGGCATAAGGGGGTTCCAGGCCGGGTACGAGGGAACGAATAACGACCGCGTGCTCCTGCTCTTGCGTTTTCCAGTGCACGATTTCTTCCAGCAACCGAACGGGCGCGATAGTGCCGTAAACCGAATGCATAAAAAACCTCCCCAATATCGTTTGAGTCGAAGTAAACTTCGTACCAACGTATGCTCGGAGAGGCTCGGTTCAGAACCTCGAATCAAGCGACCGACGGCTCTGCGGTAGACGCTTTCGCTAATACTTCCGTATGAACCCGTTCTAGAAAAGAAGTCGTGCGCCGTACGTATTCGTCGGTATGAGTGCGGTAGATCATTTCATGAATGGCATCCGGAACGATCCATATTTGGGAAAGGGAATTCGTTTGCGCTTTGGCGACATTTTCGGAAAGGTAGGCGGGTGCTTTGTCGTCGGCTGTTCCGTGAATGAGAAAAATAGGGAAGTCGTAAGCCGTCTCCTGAATTTCCTGTGCGGGGATTTGCTCGAGCCGGTTACCGCTCATTAACGGAAAAAACCAGCGGATGGCGGCAATAGAGGGATATCTGGGTATGTCCAAATAATTACGGACGTTTTGGTATAGAGTATCCGAATCGGGAATAAACGTGCTGTCCAGAATCATCGCGTCGACTGGCGCGGAGTGAAGGCCGGCTTGCAACGCCGTGCCGGCTCCCATGGAGAAGCCCCAAACGATCAGTTCGTCGCTTCCTTGCTTGCGCGCGAATTGGAGTGCTCCAAGAAGTTGCTCGGATTCGATGATTCCGCCGGTTGCCGGAGTTTTATGGGCGGTGCTGGCGAATCCATAGTCGAACATGAGAACATTGTAGCTCAAACGATGCAAGAGGTCGGCCAGGTCGTACATCGGAACCCAGGATTCCTCTCGGTTGGCGCCATAGCCATGGCTCAGCACGACGGTTTGACGGCTATCGACCGACGGTATCCACCATCCGTCGACAAGCGTTTTATCATCGGCGCTGGGGAACGTAACCTCCGAATAGGCCAAGTTCTTCGCTAGCATTGGATTGGAAACGATAGAAGCGACCGGCGGATGGGAGAGAGCCCAAGCGACGTAGGCATGGAGAACCAGAAACAAGACGACGAGCAGGCAGGAGAAGACGAAAAGCGAGTTAAGGGCAATCCGGCCTAGCTTCCTGATCGCTGCGCGATCGGAAATTCGGTCGGGAGTCGGAACGGAGGGGGCTCCGGATCCGGCTAAAGGAAGGGGCGTCGACATTGTCGTCATCGGGGATCGCCTCGCTTTGGGTAAGGGCTCTGAAATACTAGTAATATTATCGTAGAGCGCAGGACCTATAGCGTCAATGAGTCCGGGCAAGTTGTAAATCGTACGTAACGAAACTGTAATAAAGCGCTTCCAATATTTACGTAATGTTTATTTTGAGTTATACTACGTGTAACAGGGTTTCATAGGGTGAAACAATGGAGCAAGGGAGGAAAACGCAAATGGAAGAGGAAAAACGAACGGTTCGCGCGGTGGAAAGAGCTTTGGACGTGCTCTTATGCTTCACTTCGGGTCATGAGTGGGGGTTAACCGAAATCGCGGGTCGCATCGGATTACATAAAAGCACGGTGCATAGGCTTCTGGCAACGTTGGAGGATCGGGGTTTCGTTACCCGGAACATGGATACGGACAAATATCGCCTCGGGCTTAGCGTACTGGAGTTGTCCGCGAATCTGTCGAGATCCGACGATCCTTCCGTCGTGCTTCTTCCGGAGATGGAGCGGCTAAGGGATCAACTGAGCGAGACGGTTAGCCTGTACGTGAGAGATCGCTCCGAGCGGGTTAGAATCCAGGCCGTGCAGAGTACGCAAGCCATTCGGCGAGTAGCCACGGTCGGAGCCCGCTTGCCCTTATCCGTCGGCGCTTCCAGCAAGGTGCTGTTGGCTTTCGCGGAATCGGGCGTTCGGGGATTTATTATGGCAGATCCCGCATGGCCGTCTCAATTGGATCGGATAGCTTTCGTCAAGCAGCTAGACGAGATTAGCGCCGCGGGATACGCGACCAGCTTCGAAGAAAGAGAGCCCGGCGCGGCGGCCGTATCGGCGCCGATATTCAACCGATCGGGCAAGCTTGTAGCCGCCTTGTCGGTCTCCGGTCCGTCCAACCGCCTAACGCCCGATAGGATGCATGAGCATGCCCCCGCGATTATCGAAGCGGCGCATCGGATGGGCACTATTTTAGGATGAATCGGATTAATGCAGGTCTAAAGCGAAAGGGACTATCCATCTTGCCAATTGTTGGCCGGAGATAGTTCCTTTTTCGTTTATTTCGATTCGGTTGTCCGATGAACCGACGGAGCCGATCCCGTCTTGTTCTTGAACGCCCGGCTGAAGGAATGAATATCGGGAAAACCGAGCGCGGCGGCAATTTCCCGGATCGACATCGCGGTATACTTCAATAAATTTCTCGCTCGCAAAATACGCTGCTGCTGATGATACTGTTTCGGGGTTATCCGAAAAGCGTCCTTGAACGCGCTTATGAGATAAGGCTTGCTGAGATGGAACCTGCCGGAAAGCTCGTCGAGGGTAACTTCCCGATCGGCGTGATGGCTCAGGTATCGCTGGACGTCCGTTAATATTCGACCAATTACGGGTCCTTGGAAATTCGGGCTCCAATGCGTCTGGCGCAACAACTGGGTTAGAAGCTCCAAGACGCACGATTTCATTTTCAACTCGTAAAAAGGCATCTTAAGCTCGAACTCGGCTATGGCCCGAAATAGGGTCTCTTCGAACGCAGCCGGATCCTCCAACCGAAAAAAACTAGGCAGCGAGTAGGGATGGGCGGATAATTCGTCTTCCCGAAACTGGAGCTTTTCCTTCTCGTTCATCTGCTCGACCGTCACGAAGGATACCGAAACGTCGAGGCTATCCGGCTTGTCGGACAGATCGAAATGAATATGCGGCTGCCTAGTCGGCTGATCGCCCGGAACCCTCAAGGAATGACGCTGGCCCGGCTTGAGCAGAAGCACGTCCCCCGAAACGGCCCGGTAGACTTGGCCTTCGATCTCGGCCTCCATTTCGCCGGTATGGACATAGAGAAGCTCGTAGTCCCAGAGCATGCGCTCCCAGACAACGTTACCGGCACTCATCGTATGATCCAAGGCTATCCGCACATATGGAGAAAATAACATCAAGGCGCTCACCCTCCGGCAAGGAATCCGATTCCTTTATGCATAATTGACAAATTGTCGCGAATTTCTGCTAAAGCCAGGTTCGTCTACCAAAGCTATAATAGCGCTGAATGTTAAATATGGCTATAGGGCGGAGGAGAACGGATGAACTCGTTCAACGGATTGGATATGGGGCTTGGGAATATCGCGCGATTGTCCGACGCCGTATCGCGTTCGATTAGCGCGGAGAACTTCAATGGCGAGAAGGGCAAAGGGGGCATGGCAACGGAAGGAACGGGACAAGATCAGGCAAGCAACTTAGGCCAAGGATGGAAGGTATCGCCATCCGTATGGGTCGAAGGCGAAACGACTTTGACGCTGGCGGAGATCGACGGACCGGGAATCATCCAGCATATCTGGCTCACATGCCCGGTAGAAAACTGGCGAAGCCTGATCTTGCGTTTCTACTGGGACGACGAAGCGGAGCCGTCCGTAGAAGCTCCGTTCGGAGATTTCTTCTGCAACGGCTGGTGCGAGAGAAGCCTCGTCAATTCGCAGCCGATTTCTGTCAACCCGGCTAACGGCTTCAATTCCTATTGGCCGATGCCATTCCGCAAGAAAGCCAAAATCACGATCGAGAACCTCAATGCGGACAAAACGGTTTTATTTTACCAAGTCGACTACGCCTTGCAGCAAATTCCGGATGATATGGCTTATTTCCACGCTCAGTACCGCAGAAGCAATCCGGTGGAATATAAGGACGTCCACACCATCGCGGACGGGATACGGGGGCAAGGTCATTTCGTAGGAATGTACTTGGCTTGGCAGGTGAACAACAACGGCTGGTGGGGCGAAGGCGAAGTCAAATTTTATATGGACGGGGATAAGGAATTTCCAACCATATGCGGCACGGGGACGGAGGATTATTTCGGGGGAGCCTGGAACTGGGATATGAACGGACAGTACGTTACTTATTCGACGCCGTACCTGGGAATGCATCAGCATATTAAACCGGACGGCTTGTATAAAGCCAACCATAGATTCGGTATGTATCGGTGGCACATCATGGATCCGATTCGATTCAAGGATGATCTGCGAATTACGATACAGGCGCTAGGCTGGAGATCTAAATGGAAATATTTGCCTTTGCAGGACGATATTTCTTCGGTTGCGTTTTGGTATCAATCCGAGCCTCACTCGACTTATCCGCAGCTTCCGGACAGGGAGCGATTGGAAGTAATCTAATGGCGGTTGCATCTTAAAAAAGCCCTTGTGACAAGCGAACGAGTTTTCGTTCGCATCGTCCCAAGGGCTTTCTCGTTCCGATCGTTTACGCTTTGAATTCCAGCTTCTTCAGAAAATCTAACGCTTCCTGTAAAGTGGATACCTTCACGAGCTTGGGCGAAAGCTTCAGATCCTTGACCGTTTTTTCCGCCAATGTCCAGTTGGACGGATTTTTGGGGTCGTAGGGGACGAGGAAGTAATCGGCCTTCTCCTTGTCGGCGGCCATCAGCTTATAATTGATGCCGCCGATCTGACCGACGGTCCCGTCCGCGCTGATCGTGCCCGTTCCCGCGATCCGGAAGCCTCTCGTGAGGTCGTCATTGGTTAGCTGGGCAATGATCTCCAAGGTCATCATCAATCCGGCCGAAGGCCCGCCGGTGTCCGCGAAATCGAACTTGACGGGATCCGGAGCCGTGACCTTCAGAACGGTATCGTTCTGAAATCCGATTCCCGTGCGGCTGCTCGTGCCGGTCCCCATGTTAATGAGCGGAACGGTCGCTTCGAATTTATTGTCGCCTCTCGTGCCAGATACCTTCACCTTGTCCCCGGGTTTCTTCGTCGTTAAGTAATCGGTAAGCACTTTAACGGTTCTAGCTTCTTTTCCGTCGATATTCGTGATGATGTCGCCTTCCTGCAGGCCGTTGTCGCGCGCCTTGGACTCGGGAAGCAGCGCGTATACGATGACGCCTTGCTCCTTCACGTCGATCGGTTTCTTCATGGCCGTATAAGCGGCTAGAAGAGCATTAGCTTCTGAACTATCGCGCATCCAGGCAAGCAAATTCCGGTAAGCATTAATATTCGTCGCGCCGCTTGTCGCTTCTTCCTGCGATTTGACTTCCATGCGGGGATTTATCCTGGCGTAGATGATCGAGAAAATATTCGGGTTCGAATAGGTCGATACGGTCGTGAACAATAGAGCTCCTTTTTCTTCGAGCTTGTGCCCCGTTTCCACGCGTGAGTGAACGGGCTCGGCGGAACCGGCTCCGTAAAGCATGTAGGGCCAAGGCTTGATGTATGCGATAAAGAAAATAAGGAGGAAGAATCCGATTATGAGGGTCGTCCGGTAACGGCGAATCCAATGTTCTTTCCTTTGTTCATTCGTGGTAACCATCCGGGCTCGCCTCCAATTATGCTGTGAAACGCAGAACGCTGTGGGACTATTATAACTTATGTAGCCTCCCGGAAACAAAATCACGAGGAAGCCGGATAGCTTGGAAATAATGTTTCCGTCCGGGGTTAAAGAAAACCCCCTTCATCCGGAGATGAAGGGGGTTAGCCGAACGCGATTGTTATTGCGCGGCGATCATCTGACGAAGAACCGTCTGCAGGATACCGCTGTTCCGGTAGTAATCGACGTCCACTGTCGAATCGAGGCGAGCGATCGCTTGGAATTCGAAGGTCGTTCCGTCTTCGCGTTTCGCGGTTACGGTAACCGTCTGGCCAGGCGTTACGTCATTGGACATACCGCTGATTTCGAATGTTTCGCGGCCGGTGATTCCGAGAGTCTTCCAGCCTTGACCGGTCGGGAATTGCAGTGGGAGCACGCCCATGCCGACGAGGTTGGAACGGTGAATCCGCTCGAAGCTCTCCGCTATAACGGCTTTTACGCCAAGCAGGAAAGTACCTTTCGCAGCCCAGTCGCGCGAGCTTCCCGTGCCGTACTCTTTACCTGCGATAACGATAAGGTTCGTATTGTTCTTCTGGTATTTCATCGAAGCGTCGTAGATGGACATCACTTCGTCCGTCGGAAGGTAAGTCGTTACGCCGCCTTCCGTGCCCGGAGCGACTTGGTTCCGAATCCGGATGTTGGCGAACGTGCCTCTCATCATGACTTCGTGATGGCCGCGGCGGGAACCGTAGGAGTTGAAATCCTCTTTGGCTACGCCATGCTCCAGCAAGTATTTACCCGCAGGGCTATCGGCTTTAATGTTACCGGCCGGGGAGATATGATCCGTCGTAACGGAATCGCCCATCAAAGCTAAGACGCGAGCATTCTTAACGTCCGTGATATCGCCCGGTTGCGGATCGAGATCCTTGAAGAACGGCGGATTGGCGATATAAGTGGATTTATCGTCCCACTCGTAAAGCTCGCCTTTCGGTACTGGGATTTGGTTCCATTGTTCGTTCTGGGTAAATACGTTTTTGTATTTGGCGCGGAACATGTCGGGCGTCAAAGAAGCGCTGACGGCTTGTTGGATTTCTTCGTTCGTTGGCCAAATATCCTTCAGGTAAACCGGTTGATTCTTATCGTCGAAGCCGATCGGATCGTTCACGAGATCGATGTTAACCGTACCTGCCAGCGCGTAAGCGACGACGAGCGGCGGAGAAGCCAGATAGTTGGCTTTAACCTGCGCATGAACGCGGCCTTCGAAGTTGCGGTTACCGGAAAGAACGGCGGCAACGGACAGATCGTTCTCGGCGATCGCAAGGCTGACTTCATCCGGCAACGGACCGGAGTTACCGATACAAGTCGCGCAACCATAACCCGCGACGTAGAAGCCGAGCTTCTCGAGGTATGGCAGAAGTCCCGCGTTGGTCAAGTAGTCGGTTACGACGAGGGAACCCGGAGTCAGGGAGCTCTTCACGTAAGCCGGTTTCTTCAGGCCGCGTTCTACGGCTTTCTTGGCGACGAGACCCGCGCCGATCATAACGCTCGGGTTGGATGTGTTCGTACAGCTAGTGATGGCGGCAATAACGACCGCGCCCGTGCCGAAACGGCTGTTCGCGCCGTTCGGGTGTTTAACGTCGACCGTTTGCTCGATTTGAGCATCGGACAAGCCGAATCCGCCTTTGTCGATCGGCGTGCGGATGATGTCGTTGAAGGATTGCTTCATCGCCGTCAGCTCCACGCGGTCTTGCGGACGTTTCGGACCTGCCAAGCTTGGAACGATCGTGGACAAGTCAAGCTCCATGACTTCAGTGAACACCGGATCCGGCGTTTCGTCGGTACGGAACATATCTTGCGCTTTGTAGTAAGCTTCGACAAGATCGATCTGGCTGTCTTCGCGGCCAGTCAATCTCAAGTAGTTCAACGTTTCGTTATCGACCGGGAAGAAGCCGATCGTAGCGCCGTATTCCGGCGCCATGTTGGCGACCGTCGCGCGGTCGGCCAGGCTGATATTGGAAAGACCGGAGCCGAAAAATTCGACGAATTTGCCGACAACGCCTTTTTTACGAAGAATCTGGGTAACGGTCAACGCAAGGTCGGTAGCCGTTGCGCCTTCGGAGAGCTTGCCCGTCAGCTTAAAGCCGACGACTTCTGGCATAACGAAGTATAAAGGTTGTCCGAGCATGCCGGCTTCCGCTTCGATTCCGCCGACGCCCCAGCCGACGATACCCAAACCGTTGATCATCGTCGTATGGGAATCCGTACCTACTAGGGAGTCCGGATAAACTTCGGTTACGCCGTCTTTATCTTTCGTAGCCGCGACGGAAGCGAGGTACTCTAAGTTGACTTGGTGAACGATACCCGTTGCCGGCGGTACCGCGCGGAAGTTGTTGAACGCCGTTTGCGCCCAACGGAGGAAACGGTAACGCTCTTCGTTGCGCTCGAATTCGACGTCCATATTGTATTGCAAAGCGTCCGGAGTGCCGAACGCGTCAACCATGACGGAGTGGTCGATAACGAGATCCACGGGAACGAGAGGGTTGATTTGTTTCGGGTCGCCGCCGGCTTGTTTAACCGTTTCGCGCATAGCGGCCAAGTCGACGACGACTGGAACGCCGGTGAAATCTTGAAGAACGATACGAGCCGGTATGAAAGGGATTTCCTTGTCTTCGCGGCCTTCCGTCCAAGTCGCCAGTTGCTTGACATGCTCTTCGGTGATGCCGCGTCCGTCGAATTGGCGAATGGCAGCCTCGAGCAATACTTTAATGGAGAAGGGGAGCTTAGAAACAGGGCCTAAGCCTTGCTCTTCCAGTGCTTTCAGACGGTAGTAACGGTACGATTGACCCGATGACTGCAGTTGCTCTTGTACTTGATAGGGAAATGTGGACAAGTGTGTAGCCTCCTAGATTCGTATCTATGATCCAACCGTATTTTTGCGTATCGCGGTTCAGAGGAAGAGAGTAACCCGCACGTGCAGGAGTTTCACTCTGTGAAACACGATTTCAAAAATACTCTATGGACTTAGTATACTCCGTTGTCGCTTCTCCGTAAAGACGTTTGAGGGATACGGAAGTCCATTCCATGACGAATTCCGCAAATATCATTACAATAGAATGCCGCAATCCACCGTGTTTTCATCCGCATTGAAATCAACATCGCCAAGAAAGACCCGGTGGAATGGAAAGAATAATTCAATCATAGGATGAAGGGGCGCAATCTGGAGTCGGCTGAAAGAGAAACCGTTCGGGGAGGGAAGCTCATGCCCAGCGAAGAGACGGGTTGGAAGCAAGCTTTATTCGGCTATGTGAGCACGATCAACGAAGCCGCTCTGCATACGGATTTACGCAAGCTACGCGATATTCCGGACAACGAACATCGCGAAAGGCTTGCTCAGCGATTGAGATTGGCGAAGCAGAGGGAGGCGAGATGGGCCATTCGGCCGGTTCGCAGCGAAATGCGAGCTCGGATCGAGCGGTTCAATACGGTTCGAAGCGAGGTTGTCGCGGATATCTCGATTCACTTAGTCCGCTCCATGGAGCAGCGCAGCCAGCCTTGGATGGAAGAGAGAGTGGAGCGGGAAAGAATTAGGTTCGTCAGAATCGGGAAAAGTTGGCGTCTGGATTCGGTGAAGCCGCTCGTGGCCGAATGGCCGGCCGAAGCTTACCCGATCGAAGAGGACGACTTGCGCGACGTTTGGGACGGGGAGCGCAAAGCAGCGCTGCCGTCTGCACCCTACATAAACCCGCAAGCTCTCTACGGGTTTAAGTCGAGGGTATACGCCGGTGCCTCCGCGTCGGATAACGAATACGGATTCAGCAACGGATACGGAGGATCGACTCCCCGCGGAATACCTTATCTGCGCGAAGCGGCCGTAACCTATGCCGAAAGATGGTGGAACGAGCCGAATCCCGCATACGAGAATTTCGAGGTCAATTGCACGAATTACGTATCCCAATGTCTCTTTGCAGGGGGAGCGCCTATGAATTATACTGGTAGAAGGCCTTCGGGCTGGTGGTATAAAGGCTTCTCCAACAAAGACGAACAGTGGAGTTTCAGCTGGGCGGTAGCGAATAGCTTGCAGCATTATTTAAGCAATCCGCGAGCATTCGGGCTTCGCGCGGAGGCGGTCTCCAAGCCGGAGTCGCTGAAGCTGGGAGACGTGATTTGTTATGACTGGGAAGGTAACGGCAGGGTCGGCCATAATACGATCGTAACCGCGTTTACGCCGGATGGCATGCCGCTCGTTAACGCAAATACGGTTAGCAGTCGCCACAGGTATTGGGATTACAAGGATTCGTATGCCTGGACGGAGAAAACCAAGTACCATTTTTATCGAATTGCCGATGAGTTTTGATCAAAAGGGAATTTGCGCGGCGGTTGTTTGTATTGGAAGGTTCGTTGGTTGGCTTTAATGCCGATTCTGGAATAACCGCCAATGGGAATCCGCGAGCGGAAATGTCGACTAGCCGGAGGTAATCTACTTTATGGGGAAAAAAATTCGCGTCGGACTCGTGTACGGCGGACGTTCGGGCGAGCATCAGGTATCGCTGCAGACGGCGATGGCCGTCTTGAAGGCTTTTGACTACGATAAATACGAACTTATTCCTTTCTATATTACGCCCAAGGGACAATGGAGATCGGGAGCTTTACTTAACGCGCCTCCTTCCGCGGTAGCGGAGCTGCAGTTCAATCCGGCGGAATCGGAGGGAATGGCTGCCGCGTTCGCGGATGCGGTCGGGGCAGAGGCGTCATCCGCGAGCTCCGTTTCGGAATTTGCGCTATTGCCCGTATTGCAAGGAATGTCGGAAAATGGCTTGGAAGTAGACGCATACGCCGGCGATAGCAGGGGAATCGACGTTATGGTACCGTTGCTGCATGGAACGTTCGGCGAAGACGGTACGATACAAGGGCTGTTCGAGATGGCTGGACTGCCTTACGTCGGCGCGGGAGTTCTCGCTTCCTCCGTCGGGATGGACAAGGTAGCGATGAAAACGATGTTCGCCCACGTAGGATTGCCGCAAGTCGGGTACCGCTACTTCATCCGTTACCAATGGAAGCAAGATCGCGAACGATGCTTGCGCGACGTAGAGGAGCTCGGCTATCCTTGCTTCGTCAAACCGGCGAACCTTGGCTCGAGCGTCGGCGTGTCCAAAGCGCGCAACCGCGAGGAATTGATCGGTGCGATCGAGGAAGCTTTACGTTATGACCGCAAGGTCATCGTTGAGGAATTCGTCGATGCGCGCGAGATCGAAGTGAGCGTGCTTGGCAATGACGATCCGCGCGCTTCGGTGCCGGGCGAGATTCGCAGCTCGAACGAATTCTACGATTACAACGCTAAGTACATCGACGGTAAGTCCGTCATGGTAATACCGGCGGACGTGTCGCCGGAAGTTTCGGAATCGGTGCGAGCGATGGCCATTCAAGCCTTCCGCTCGATCGACGGCTCGGGCCTTTGCCGCGCGGATTTCTTCCTTCGCCGTAGCGACGGGGCGTTGTTCATCAACGAGGTGAACACGATGCCCGGCTTTACGCCTTTCAGCATGTACCCGCTAATGTGGAAGGAAACCGGCGTCTCCTATCGAGAGCTGCTGGACACTTTAATCCAACTGGCCATCGAGCGCCATGATGAACGCCAATCCATCGACTATGGCGGCGGGGAATAGATGATATGGCGGCCATCCGGCGTTGAGCTGGGTGGCCGATTTTAATTCTCCCGCGCGAGAAACGGCTATATCGCCGAAAGAGCCACAGACGAGCCAAATACCCGCGCGAGAAGCGGCTATTTCGCCGAAAGTGCGACAGACGAGCCAAATACCCGCGCGAGAAACGGCTATTTCGTCGAAAGTGCCACAGACGAGCCAAATACCCGCGCGAGAAACGGCTAATTCGCCGAAAGAGCCACAGACGAGCCAAATACCCGCGCGAAAAGCGGCTATTTCGCCGAAAGTGCGACAGACGAGCCAAATACCCGCGCCAGGAACGGCTATTTTACCGAAGGTGACTCAGACCAACCAAATACCCGCGCGAGAAGCGGCTAATTCGCCGAAAGAGCCACAGACCAGCCAAATACCCGCGGCAGAAGCGGCTATTTCGCCGAAAGAGCCACAGACGAGCCAAATACCCGCGCGAGAAAGGGCTATTTTGACAAGCTGGGGAAAATGGTTAATTGTCCTGCCGTGATTTTAAGCGATAGCTTCTTTTACGCTGCGTACCGGAAGCAACTTCTAGCCAACCTTCCTCCACCAACTCATGAAGCTGTTTCAGCACGAAGGTTTCCTTTTTACCCAAACATTCTTCGACTGAATGTGGAGTGATCGGCACACCCGAGCGAGTGGCAAGACGGATGATTTCCCGCTGATAAATAGATAAATGACTTACGGCTGCGCAGTCCTCCCCGTACAATTCCTCGAGCATCCGGCGGACATGTCTCTGGCAGCTGAGCGGGTTTTCCTTTAATTTGTCAACCGAGAATCTAAGGATGTGCCACTTGGATAGAACGATTTCGTTCTGACGATCTAATCCGTCGGAGAATGAATCCCGATCCGCATCCCGAGCATGCGTGCTAAATCCGTCGGCCTCCAAGCATGTGAATATCGGTGAACGAAGGTAAAACAGATCGATGTAGTAGAATTTGCCGTCCGGAGCCACGAATTCATACTCGGGATGTAGTTGGTTTAAGTTCCCGACGACAGGCCACCAAGCGTGCTCCAATAAGTGTTTTTCCCCGAATCCGTGACGTGTCTGCAGCCTTCTGCGCCGTTCCCCTGAACTTTGAGCCACATGATTGTCCAACCAAATCCGATACGCCGACTCGAACTCCTTATTCATCCGCTATCTCTCCCCGAACAAAAATAACCGCCCCGATCCCTTAAGGGACCAGCGCGGTGTGCTTCACTCGCCTAGCTATGTGCATAGCTTAAATCACTTCCACGTGAATGTCACTAGTTTCCGATGAAGTTATACCCTGCAATACCGGCTCATCCACAAACATGTGTGGAAAACAGGCTATTTGAAGGTAGATCGGGTGTTGTCCACATGTGGAAAACTTTTCAACACGATTATCCCCACATCCATTTGTGCACAACAAAGTGAGGTGTGCAATCGATGGAGTTCCCTGGGGAGCATGATAGCAACAACCCCGCCGAGCACCATACCGTTTTCACAAGCGCCGCAAGAGGTTATAATAAACGGATACTGGGGTTTAACAGGAATACGGGAGGAATCGCCATGGGTTTTCAAACGGAGTTTAATTCGGTGTGCAAATTCAAATCGGATCAAGAATTGTACGAGCTGCTCGAGTACGGCAGAGGAAAAATGGTCAAGAAGCAATTTCGCGTTTTTCCGACGGGGCAGAAAGTCATAGCGTATAATCCTACGAACCAAGCCGTGGCTATCGTGCGCATCGTCGCGTCCATCGCGGAAATTAATTTTCAAGGAGAAGAAGTCACGCAAGTGGAGATGGAGCTCGTCCGACGGTTAACGGAGGAAGAAGCGAGGGTTCAAACGGCGCTCGCACATGAAATGTTCTTCGGTGAGCAATCCTAGTACCCGTAGATCAACAGTGCGGGAGGTTAGGCGAAAATGATCGTAAGGTTCGGATATGTCGCAATGTCGGTCGAGCTGGAAAATGCCTCCCCGTCCAAGACGATGACGATGGCGAGCTTCGTCAAGCTGGCCGACCGCGAAGCCGCGATCCGGCGGCTTGAACGCATCGCGGAGGAGAACTTACAGAATACGCTGAGGCTGCTGAAGCATAATCGATACCTTGGCGTGCACGTTTATCGGCTGACATCGAAGCTGATCCCTCTTGCCACGCATGAGGACTTGCAGGATTGGGACCCATACCCCACGCTGGCGCCTGCGTTCGCCGAGGTCGGGGAATTCGTTAGGGAACATGACATGCGGGTATCGTTCCATCCGGATCATTTTACGGTGCTGAGCACTCCCCGTTCGGAAGTCTTCCGTAAGTCCGTAATCGATCTAAACCACCATGTGCGCATGCTTGAAGCCATGGGATTGGACGGTCGGGCAACGAACAATATTCACGTAGGCGGAAGTTACGGCGACAAGGAAACGTCGGGTCGAAGATTTATCGAGCAGTTTCGTACGATCGAACCGAGAATAACGCGGCGCATTACCCTGGAGAACGACGACAAAACCTTCACGGCTTCCGAAACGCTTAACATCGCGGAAGAAGCGGGAGTGCCGATGGTGCTGGATATTCACCACGATGCCGTAAATCCAAGCGAAGAAGAAGCGACGGCTTTATGGGCTAGAATCCGGGCAACGTGGGATCGTTTCCCCTGGAACGTCGAGCATGCGAACTCGCCGCTATCCTTGCCTCCTAAGTTACATATGTCCAGCCCGAAGAGCGAATCGGATCCTCGCGGACACGCCGACCATATCGATTTAGAGCCGTTGATTAAGTTTCTCTATGCCATCGCGAACACTACGCCGGCGATAGACGTCATGATAGAGGCTAAGCGCAAAGACGAAGCTTTATTGAAGCTGATGGACGATTTTCGCGAAATCGAAGCAAATGGCGGACCGATTCGAATCGTTGACGGCGGTACCATCGAAGTGCGTGGTTGAAAACGCCTACATTTTATGCGCGAGCGGACCGATTTGATCATTGCAATCCCTTGGAAAATGCGGTACGTTGGACAAAGAAGGGTGTCATGCCGACAAATGGAAGTTTCGGGCATCCTTACTTGCGGCGAGGAGGATTTCCAACGTATGGGTGGATTGCTTCAAGGTAAGAACATCGTGGTCATGGGCGTCGCCAACGAGCGCAGCATTGCTTGGGCCATCGCGCAATCGCTTGCCTCGCAAGGGGCGAGATTGGTATTTACATACGAGAACGAACGCGTAGAAGAGCGGGTCAAGAAGCTAGCGGATACGATAGAGGGATCGATAACCTTACAATGCAACGTATCGTCCGACGAAGATATCGACATTCTAGCCTCGCGTCTGAAAGAAGAAGTCGGCGTGCTGCATGGACTGGCCCATTGCATCGCTTTCGCTAAGGCGGAGGAACTGGACGGCCTGTACGTAGACACTTCCCGCGCGGGGTTCGCGCTTGCGCACGACGTTAGCGTATACTCGCTGACGGCCGTCGCCCAAAGATTGCACCCGCTTATGAGCGAGGGCGGCAGCATCGTAACTCTGACTTATCTGGGAGCGGAACGCACTCTTCGCAATTATAACGTCATGGGCGTTGCCAAAGCGGCGCTTGAAGCTTCGGTTCGTTATCTTGCAAGCGACCTTGGTCCGCAGGATATTCGCGTCAACGCGATATCCGCCGGCCCGATTCGTACGCTTGCCGCCAAAGGAATCGCGGGCTTCAACTCGATTCTGAAGCAGGTAGAAGAGAAAGCTCCGCTTCGTCGCAATACGGAAGCTTCCGATGTCGGAGATACCGCGTTATTCCTCATGAGCCCATGGGCGCGGGGGATTACCGGCGAAGTTCTGCACGTGGATAACGGCTATAATATCGTCGGAATTTAAACTTTGCGAATATCTCAGCATAAGAAGCCGCACCTTTGTCTATAAGATAGAGGGCGTCTTCTTTATTTTCTGCGTTACCCTGGCATTCGACGCAACCGCTTTGAAGCATTTTCGTATATGATAAGAACAGGACAACTAGTCCTTGTAAACGATTTCGAAGATTTGAGGGATGGATAATGGACGCGAACCAGCCGGAAAGCATTATCGGCGGAAAAAGCTTTACGGCGGTAGCCGTCAATTGCGCGGCTAAAGCCGGCGAGTGGATTAAAAGCAAAATGGGTAACTTTACCCAATTGGATACGAAATACTCCATGCACGATCTCGTCACGGAAGTAGACAAAGGCGCGGAACGGATGATCAGGAATCTGATCGCCACGCACTTTCCGACGCACTCCTTTCTGGGAGAAGAGGGAGTGGAGCCCGGGCCGGAAGCATCGGCGAAAGCTTTGCAAGACGTGAGCGAAGCGGAGTACCTATGGATCGTCGATCCGGTCGACGGGACTACCAACTACGTTCACGGCTTTCCGTTCTATTCGGTATCGATAGCGCTGGCTTATCGTGGACAAGTTATCGTCGGCGTCGTGTACGACCCGTCGCGGGATGAGCTATTCGTTGCCGAGAGAGGCAAGGGAGCATACGTTCATGGACGGAGGATGCAGGTATCGAAGGAAGCCGGACTGAACAAGAGTCTGATCGCCACGGGTTTTCCCGCGGAACAACATGTGGCCTTGCCGGCGAATATGAAAGGCATTCAAGCGTTGGCGCCCAAAGTGCGTAATTTGCGTGTTGCAGGCTCCGCCGCGCTTCATCTGGCTTACGTCGCCGCAGGTCGACTTAGCGGGTTCTGGGAATACAATTTAAGCTCATGGGATATCGCTGCCGGTTCCTTGCTGGTGGAAGAAGCGGGCGGACGCCTGTCTGACTTGTCTGGCCGGCCTTATGATATCGCGGTGCGCAACGTGTCGGCAAGCAACGGACTTATTCATGAAGAATTACTAGAAGAGCTTCAAGCGGCTGCACGTACATGAGATTCGAGGCTTTCGACCATTCTAAACGAGAAGGGGGCGAAGGAATTGGAGCGCAACGAGGCGGAAGAATTACTCGCTCGAAGATTGACCGAAGAGCAAGCGGAAGAAACGGAAGAGAACGCCGAGGCCAAGGCGGCGAAAAAGCTGTCGCCCCGATGGGAAATTCGCATACAAGCGAAGCATGACCCCGTGGTCGAGGAGACCAAAGCCTATCGCGCCATCGCTAGTGAGGTCGATCACAGGTACGATAACGTAAAAACGGAACCGAACGACAACGAAGGGCAGCCCCGATAAGGGTTGCCCTTCGTTTTTTCGTTCTATGATTGGTTGGACGGTAATCTCGCGTATTGGATCCTGCGGCGCTTACTTGGCGGGAAGTTGGCCGAACAAGCCTCCATCGGCGAATAGCGCCTGCTGCAAGTCTTCCCAGCCCGTCAAGTTATCGTCGACGGTTAGAAGAGCCACATCGGCGAATACGCCGGCGAATTGTTCGGTTATGGAGGCGAAACGAGGTCTGAAGAAATGGTTAGCCGCGATCGTCTGCGCCTCCTCCGTAAACAAATAGTCCGCATAGGCGTTGGCGATCTCCCGAACGTCGTTACCGTCGGCGTTGCCGTCGACGACGGATACGATGGGTTCGACGGTTAACGTCACGGAAGGAACGATCACCTCGATCTTGTCTTTTCCCGTGGAATTCGCGATTCTCAGCGCGTTGCTCTCGGTCGTTACCCATACGTCCCCTTCGCCGTTAACGACGAACGCGTTCTCGGCTGCTTTCTCATCGGGAGCGAGAACGGCCACGTGCTGGTGGAAATCGGTGACGAAGGCCGTAGCGGCATCGGTGTCGTCGATGTCCTTATCCAACGAATAAGCCCAAGGCGCGGCATAATACCAACGGGCATCCGAATAAGTCGCCGGATTGGTCATAACGATCTTGACGTCTCCGCTTAGTAAATCCTCCCACTCGGCGATCCCCTTCGGATTGTCCGAGCGAACGACGAAGGCTACGGCCGTAGAGAACGGAGAGCTATTATAGTCGTACCGTTGCTGCCATCCTTCCTCGATCAAGCCCTTCGCTTGAATGGCGTCGATGTCGATTCCCACGCTTAGCGTGGCGATGTCCGCTTTGAGCTGCCCTCCGTTGATCGCTTCTTCTTGGACATTCGAGCTGCCTGCGCTTTGTTCGATCGTTACGGACTGACCCGTGCGTTCCAGCCAACTGGCGACGAAGGCATCGTTTATTTCATCGTACAATTCGGCAGTTCCGTCCGATACCGCGTTTAACAAGGAAGCGGCTTTACTATAATCGGATTGCGGCGTTTCGGATTCGGCGACGGATTCCGCGTTATCCGAATTGCCCGAGCATGCGGTAACCAATAAAAGAAGCGATGCAATGATTCCGATGAAAATAGCGCGTTTGCGCGTGCTGTTGCGCCTGTGCATGGAAGTTCCCCTTTTCGGTATTTAATGAATTATTCCAATAGAAATAATTGGATTTATTGAAGCGATTGTAGCAACTGATGGAAGCCGTTGTCAACGATTAATTCATAGTTGACAACTCGGAATAGTTTGGAATAAGATGGGATTAATCAAATGGATCGTGCCATCGCGCCGACCGGTAAACCGGAGGCCTCGAATTCACATCCGCATGCTGTTAAGGAACAGCTATGCGTATGGCGGAATCGGGGCCGTTTGCGTTTGCTACATTTTATAACCAAGAGGAGAGTCATTCGAATGAACAAATCGTTTCGCGTAATCCTGTTAGCCGCATTGGCATTCGTATTATCCACGACGACCGTATTCGGTGCCGTCACGAAGAAATCGTCAAAGAAAAGCGTTACCCTGCTTAACGTATCTTACGATCCGACTCGCGAATTGTACGTGGAGTACAACGCGGCATTCGCCAAGTATTGGGAGAAGAAGACCGGACAGAAGGTTACGATCAAGCAATCCCATGGCGGATCCGGCGCGCAAGCCCGTTCCGTTATCGACGGACTGGAAGCGGACGTCGTTACTTTGGCACTCGAGTACGATGTAACGGCAGTCGAGAACAAGGGGCTTATCGCCAAAGGCTGGCAGAAGCGTCTGGCGAATAACAGCGCGCCGTATAAATCCACGATCGTGTTCCTCGTACGCAAAGGAAACCCGAAGAAAATAAAAGATTGGGACGATCTGATCAGAACCGACGTCAAATCGATTACCCCGAACCCGAAAACGTCCGGCGGAGCGCGCTGGAACTACTTGGCGGCTTGGGGATACGCTTTGGAACACAACAACGACAGCCAAGACAAAGCTAAGGAGTTCGTGAAGAAGCTATTCCAAAACGTACCCGTTCTGGATACCGGAGCACGCGGCTCCACGAATACTTTCGTTGAAAAAGGCATCGGAGACGTCCTGATTACATGGGAGAACGAAGCTTACTTGGCTAAGAAGGAATACGGAGACAAATACGAGATCGTAACGCCTTCCTTGAGCATTCTCGCCGAACCGACGGTCGCGGTCGTGACCAAAAACGTAAGCAAGCACGATACTCGCCAAGTCGCCACCGCTTACTTGGATTACTTGTACACGGAAGAAGGCCAAAGGATCGCGGCGAAAAATTTCTACCGTCCGATCAACGCCAAAGTAGCCAAGGAATTCGCGAAAAATTTCCCGACGTTGAACCTGCTCACGATCGATGATTTCGGCGGATGGAATAAAGCGCAAGCGGAGCATTTCGCGGACAAAGGGACTTTCGACCAAATTTACTTGAAATAATAAAAAATCGTAAGCACTTATTCCCTATTATGTGAGGAGCCAATCTCTATGTCCCATATTCGTCCATCCATCCGCAAAGGCATACTAATCGCGGCAGCCGCCCTCGTTGCCGTACAAATCGCAAGCTTCGGCCATGCTTCATCCGCTTCAGCGGCCACATCGAACGCCGTAATCTCCGTGGACGGAGTCGTTCAATCGGGTTGGACGATATCGACGATCGCCGGGGTAACTTTACTGCCCGTCAAACCGTTCGCCGCATCCATCGGAGCTTCGGTAAAGTGGGATCAAGCGAAGAAAACGACAACCGTTACGCAAGGAAGTCGCTCGGTGCAACTTAACATAAATTCCAAGACCGCCGTGCTGAACGGCCAGAGCATCACGCTCTCTAGCGCGACGGTATGGAAGGATGGAGTGCTTTGGGTACCCGCCAAAGCGATCGGAGCGGCATTCGGCGCGCAAGTCGCCTGGAACGCCGCAAGCAAAACCCTGAGCATCTCGCCTAGATTTCATCCGTTCGCAAGCAATGGAAAACAAGGTTACGTGAACGTATTCGGCGATACCGTCATCGCGGCTAAATACGACGAAGCGAACGAATTCAGCAATGGATTGGCAATCGTCGGCAAGGGCGGCAAGTACGGCTACATCGACGCTAAAGGCAAATCTATTATCGGGGCGGTATACTCGCAAGCGTACGATTTCTCGGACGGCGTTGCATTGGTCGAGCAAGACGGCACATCCTACTATGTCGATGCCCAAGGTAAAACGGTACTTAGCCCGGAATACGACGAATTGTTCGACTTCTCGGGAGGTTTGGCTCTAGTTCGTAAAGACGATTTATTCGGTTATATCGACCATACGGGCAAAGAAGCCATTCCGTTGCAATTCGAGGATGCCTTCTACTTCTCCGGCGGATTGGCCGCCGTACAGATCGACGGCAAATACGGTTATATCGACGTAACGGGCAAGGTAGTCATTCCTGCGATCTATCAGCATGCATTCGATTTCAAAGAAGGATTCGGGCTCGTTCAAGCGGAGGGCGCGGATGGAGAAGGATCGTTCGGTTACGTGAACGCCAAGGGACAATTGGCGATAGCCGCCGAATATGCCCAAGGTTTCTCGTTCAGCGAAGGTTTAGCGGCGGTCTCCAACGACGGAGTGTTCAGCTATTTGAACCGTAAAGGCGAGGTAGCGTTAACGACGGAATTCGCGGACGCGGGGGATTTCCACGACGGATTGGCATACTTCGAGAAGGACGGCAAGTACGGCTTTATCGATAAGAAAGGAAAGATCGTTATCGAGCCGGTCTACGATTCGGTCGAGTCCTTCGATAAAGGCTTAGCGCTTGCGATTACCGGCACGGAAGCAAAACTTATCGATACGAACGGTACGGTAGTAGCGGAAGCGGCGGCGCCTGAAGTCGACGATTAATGGAGTGAGTGTTACTTGGAAGCCGACGGATTCTATTGAATCCGTCGGTTTTTTTGTTGGGCAACCGGTGAGAAAACCGCCCATGTCCGAAATAACCGTGCCAGGAACGGCTATTTTGGGGAAATAGCTGCCCACGTCGAAATAACCGTGCCAGGAACGGCTAATTTGAGGAAATAGCCGCCCACCGCCGAAATAACCGTGCCACGCACGGCTATTTTGAGTAAATAGCTACCCACGTCGAAATAACCGTGCTACGCACGGCTAATTTGAGTAAATAGCCGCCCACCGCCGAAATAACCGTGCTACGCATGGCTATTTTGAGTAAATAGCCGCCCACGTCGAAATAACCTTGTCCCGCACGGCTATTTTGAGGAAATAGCCGCCGACGTCGAAATAACCGTGCTACGCACGGCTAATTTGAGGAAATAGCCGCCCACCGCCGAAATAACCGTGCTACGCATGGCTATTTTGAGTAAATAGCCGCCCACGTCGAAATAACCTTGCCCCGCACGGCTATTTTGAGGAAATAGCCGCCGAAGTCGAAATAACCTTGCCCCGCACGGCTATTTTGAGTAAATAGCTACCCATGTCGAAATAACCTTGCCCCGCACGGCTATTTTGCGCGCGTCAAGCAAGTAGGAAGGAAACATTATTCTCTTGACTGTTCTAATCGTAAAGTTTACTATATGTAAATGTAATGATTACGATTAAGTGGCACGGAGGGCACAACATGCTAATCGCATCGATGAAAAACGTCGTCTTCGGCTATGGGGACAGCCCTAGCCTGGAGAACGTGGATATCGAAATCCATAGCGGCGAGTTCGTTGCCGTATCCGGACCCAATGGGGCATCCAAGACAACCTTGCTCAAGCTGGCGCTCGGTTTGTTGCAGCCATGGAGCGGAACGGTGGACAGGGCGAGCAGGCGCGGAGACGGGAAGAAGCTAGTCGTTGGGTACGTGCCTCAACAAATCGCCGCGTTTAATAGCGGTTTTCCGAGCCAAGTGCTTGAATTCGTTCGTTCCGGCACGTATACGAGCGGATCTTGGTTCAGGTCCGTTAGCCGCCAAGACCGCGAGCTTGCCGAGCAAGCCTTGAAGCAAGTCGGACTGTGGGAGCTGCGCAACCGCAAGATCGGCGAGCTCTCCGGCGGGCAGAAGCAGAGGATATGCCTTGCGAGGGCGTTGGCGCAGCAGCCGGATCTTCTCGTGCTAGACGAGCCGACGAACGGAATGGATGCGGCTAGCCGGGAAAGATTGTACTCGCTGCTTGGAGAAATGGTCAAGGAGCGCCAACTAACCGTCGTCATGGTTACGCATGGCTTATCCGAGGCAAGTCCCTACCTGGACCGAATCATCGAACTTGAGAAGAAGGAGACCGGAGGATGGAAATGCTGCACTACGACTTCATGCAACGGGCATTTTTCGCCGGTGGTCTGATCGCGCTGGTCGCCTCGGTTCTCGGAGTGTATCTGATGCTGAGAAGGCAGGCGTTAATGGCCGATATGCTTTCCCACGTATCGTTGGCCGGAGTTGCCGCAGGAGCGCTGTTAAAGTTTAATCCGTCGTTGTCCGGCTTCGGGGTAGCGCTGCTAGGCGCCGTCGTTGTCGAATATGTAAGGAGATCTTACAAGACGTACTCCGAGGTCTCTATAGCGATCATCATGATCGGCGGCTTATCTACGGCAGTCGTGCTTATGTCGATGAATTCCGGTATTAGCCGCAGTTTTTCCTCGTACTTATTCGGCTCCGTCGTCGCCGTCCAGAATACCGAGATTTATTTGGTCGCCGCCGTTGCGTGCATTGGCGCTTTATTTTTCTATGTACTGAGAAAACCGCTCTATTTAATCACGTTTGATGAAGAGACGGCGAGAACCAACGGAGTTCCCGTCAATTTGATATCCTTGCTGTTCAGCCTAGTTACGGGGATGATTGTCGCCGCAGCCATGCCGATCGTCGGCGTTCTGCTGGTATCCTCGTTAATCGTGCTGCCAGCCGCTCTTGCGATACGTTTGGCGCCAGGATTTACTGCCGCATTATGGCTTGCGATGCTAATCGGATTAACGGGCGTTTTCTCCGGATTGACGGCTTCTTATGAATTTAGCACTCCGCCAGGGGGAACGATCGCGCTAACCTTACTGCTTTTCCTGGTTGCCGGCATCGGAGTGAAGAAGCTCGTAATTAAGTGGAGAAAACAACATAGCAAGCTCAGACGGAAGGTTGGCGCCAGCGGGCAGAACAAGCTGCTTGAGCATGCGGGTATCAGTCAGGAACCGCCGGTAATTCATTAATGCATTCTTTCAGCAACGATATTTAATTAGGAGGAAACTTTAAGATGAAATGGGCAAAAGGTTTAGTGGGGGCCGCTGTCGCGGCTATGGTGTTAACGGGATGCGGGAACGGAAACGGGAGCGACGAGGGTGGAGACAAATTAAAGATAGTGGCTTCTTTTTATCCGATGGTAGAGTTTACGAAACAAGTAGCGGGAGATCATGCGGATGTCGTGGGATTGATTCCGTCCGGTGCCGAGCCGCATGATTGGGAGCCTACGCCTACCGATGTGGCGTCCATTCAGAATGCGGACGTATTCGTGTACAACGGATTAGTCGAGAGCTGGGCGGAGAAAACGCTGGAGAGCGCGAAAAACGACAATCGTGTAGACGTTATGGCGACGGATGGCATCGAGTTAATCGAAGGGTCGGAGGAGCACGAGGAGGAAGGTCACGAAGCAGAGGAGGGACATCAAGAGGGAGAGCATTCTCTTGATCCGCACGTGTGGCTCTCTCCTGCATTGGCACAGCAGGAAGTTCGTCATATTGAAGCCGCGCTTGCGAAAGCCGATCCTGACAACGAAGACGATTACAAGAAAAACGCGGATGCGTATATCGAGAAGCTCCAAGCGCTGGACGAGAAGTTCAAGAGCGACCTGGCAGGCGTCAAGCATAAGGACTTCATAACTCAGCACGCCGCATTCGGATATTTGGCAAGAGATTACGGTTTAACGCAAGTTCCGATCGCGGGTCTGTCTCCCGAGCAGGAGCCGTCTCCTGAAGAGATGGCGGATGTCGTCGCGTTCGCGAAAGAGCACGATGTAAAGACCATTTTCTTCGAAACGCTGGTAGATCCTAAGATCGCCCAGACGATCGCGGATGAAATCGGTGCGAAGACGGACGTGCTTAATCCTATCGAGGGCTTAACGGACGAAGATATCAGCAAAGAGTTGGATTATATCGGAATTATGAAGAACAATCTCGCAGGTTTGGTCAAAGCTCTGAATGAATAGAAGGAAATGAGGAATCCCGATCATGACAAACAATTATAATTTGCTGCCGGTTACCGTGTTGAGCGGGTATTTGGGAGCAGGCAAGACGACGATACTTAACCATGTGCTGAACAATCGCGAAGGCATGCGGGTCGCGGTAATCGTGAATGACCTGAGCGAAGTGAATATCGATGCAGACCTGATCAAAGACGGCGGGGGACTTTCCCGTACGGACGAAAAGCTCGTGGAAATGTCGAACGGGTGTATTTGCTGCACGCTTAGGGAAGATTTACTGCGCGAAGTGGAGAGACTGGCCAAGGAGCAAAGGTTCGACTACGTGCTTATCGAATCAACGGGCGTGGGAGAACCGATTCCGGTCGCTCAGACGTTTACGTACATCGACGAGGAGCATGGAATCGATCTGACCGCGTTCTGCAGATTGGATTGCATGGTGACGGTAGTGGACGCTTATCGATTCTGGAGCGATTACGCTTCGGGCGAGACGCTGATGGACCGCAAACAGGAAGTCGGAGAAGGCGATACACGCGAGGTAGTCGATCTGTTGATCGATCAGATCGAGTTCTGCGACGTGCTCATTCTCAATAAATGCGACAGAGTTGAGGAAAAGGAGCTTGGAGAGCTGGAAACGGTACTTCGGAGTCTGCAGCCTCGCGCCAAGATTATTCGGTCAAGTTATGGGCAAATTAATCCATTCGACATTCTGAATACCGGGTTGTTCGATTTCGATGAAGCTAGCCAATCCGCCGGTTGGATGCTGGAGATGGAGAAGGAGCACCACGTTCCGGAAACGGAGGAATACGGCATATCTTCGTTTGTCTACGAACGTGTTCGTCCGTTCCATCCGGATAGGCTGCTGCGCTGGATGGGGGAATGGCCTGCGGAAATCGTTCGCGCGAAAGGCTTGATATGGCTGGCGTCTCGCAACGACATGGCGCAGAACTTCAGCCAAGCGGGTCCGTCGATTCAATTCGGACCGGCGGGATACTGGGTAGCTAGCTTGCCTCCAGACGAGCGGGAGGAAATCCTGCGAGACGACGCCAAGGTCGCCGAATACTGGCACTCCGAGCATGGAGACCGTATCAATAAGGTCGTATTCATCGGTTTAGAGATGAATCGCCGGGAGATTTCGGAGGAGCTGGACGGTTGTTTATTGACCGACGAGGAAATGACGTCGGATTGGAGCGTTCTGCCGGATGGTTTTCCTAACCGGATGGATACGCAGATGGAAGAGCAATTTCAACAATAGCGAGCGGTTCACCTGAACCTTAAGGAGGAGTGAAGGCATGAGGGTCATCATCACTTTAGCATGCACGGAAAGCGGCGATCGCAACTATACGACCACGAAGAACAAGCGCACGCATCCATCGCGGCTGGAATTAAGAAAATACAGCCCGCGGCTTAAGAAATACACGATTCATCGGGAGACTCGGTAGCAAACGATTGAAAGTAAAACAGGGCAGCCCCGATGGAGGGCTGCCCTGTTTCGGATCTTCGCAAATAGGCGTTTCTGGCGCGGTTATTCGGCTGCTCGAAGGCAAGAACAGAGAAATAGCCGCTTCTGGCACGGTTATTCGGCTGCTCGAAGGCAAGAACAGAGAAATAGCCGCTTCTGGCGCGGTTATTTGGCTGCTCGATATCTAGAAGAACCATCAGTCCTTCGACATCTCGCGGAACGATAGCTCGGCTGCATCCAGCGTTTCTTCGATATCCGCGTCGGAGTGCGCCGTGGTGAGGAACCAGGCTTCGTATTTGGACGGGGCCAAGTAGATGCCGCGATCGAGCATCAAGCGGAAAAAACGCGCGAAACGCTCGCCGTCCGAGCCTTGGGCTTCCTCGTAATTCGTGACGGGATGCCCGCAGAAGTGGGTCGAGAAGGCGCCGGCTATCCGATTGATCGTCAGCGGAACGCCGTAACGGTCGGCCGACGCTTGCAGGCCGTTAACCAGTCGAATGGCTTGCGTCTCCATTCGTTCGTAAACGCCGGGCTCCCGCAGAACATCCAAGCAAGCTAGCCCCGCCAATACGGAAGCCGGATTGCCGGCCATCGTCCCGGCTTGGTATGCCGGTCCGAGCGGAGCGATCATCGCCATCAAGTCGGCCCGCCCGCCGTATGCGCCGATCGGCAAGCCGCCTCCGATGATCTTGCCGAGCGCGGTCAGATCCGGGCGAATCGCATCCTGATCCGGGAATGCGGAGAACGTCTGCGCGGAGCCATGGTGGAACCGGAACGCGCTGATGACCTCGTCGTAGATGACGAGCGCTCCGGCATCCCGGGTCATTTGGCACAAGCCTTCGAGAAAACCGGGCTTCGGCATGACCATGCCGAAATTGCCGACGATCGGTTCGACCATGACGGCGGCGATTTCGTCGCCCCACCGTTCGAGAGCGAGGCGCAAGCCGTCGAGCTCGTTGAACGGAACGGTAATGACTTCGCTCGCGATGCTCGGAGGAATGCCGGCGCTGTCGGGAATGCCGAGGGTCGACGGCCCGGAACCGGCGGCGACCAATACCAGGTCGGCATGTCCGTGATAACAGCCGGCGAATTTAATGATTTTGTTGCGCCCGGTGAAAGCGCGGGCGACCCGGATCGTCGTCATGACCGCTTCCGTGCCGGAATTGACGAATCTTACCTTGTCCATCGAAGGAATCGCGTCCTTGAGTACTTTAGCAAGCCTGATCTCATGTTCCGTCGCTGTTCCATACAACGTGCCGTTCTGAGCCGCTTGAACGATTGCTTCCGTTACTTTCGGGTGGGCATGGCCGGTAATGATGGGACCGAACGCGGCCAAATAATCGATGTACCGATTTCCGTCGACGTCCCAGAAATAAGCGCCCTGGCCTTTTTCCATGAATACGGGAGCGCCGCCGCCCACCGCCTTGAACGAGCGGGAAGGACTGTTCACCCCGCCGACGATGTGTTTCTGGGCTTCTTCGTATAATTCTGACGATCGTGATCTTTGCATGTATGAATGAGCCTCCGCCGTAACTAACATAATCTGAACTATCTTATTCCTTGGCTCCGGTCGCTTCTCCGCTTGCCGATGGCGAGGACGTTGGCGGAACGATGCTATCGTCGTGGTTCAAAGTTTCCTGAACGAAGCCTTTGAGAGCATCGAGACTCCGCACGCCAAGCACCGAGGATCCGTCGACGTTCTCGTCCGTAACGAGCTCCATCGGAGGGATCTGCGCCGTGCCCGCTTGGTGCGACTTGTAACCCAAGGTGCCTAACTTAAGCATATCGTTGGAGGACATATTGGACTCCATATAAGGAGTAACCTTGCCCAGAATTTCGGGAAGCTTGATAAGGTTCCAACCCGACTTTAACTTGGAGGCGATGGCTTTCAAGAAATCGCGCTGACGTCCGGTGCGCGTAAAGTCGGACATCTTATCGTGTCTGAACCTCACGTATTGCAGCGCTTTATCTCCGTCCAGATGCTGCTGGCCCTTTTTCAAATCGATATCGTATACGTGGTCGTCCGCCGAATCGGAATACTTCATGTCCTTCTCGACATAGAAATCGACGCCGCCGATCGCATCCACCAACTTAATGAATCCTTGGAAATCAACATAAACATAATACTGAATGTCCAGACCGGTTAAATTGCCTAACGTCTTCATTGCCAATTCGGGACCGCCCAGGGTGATGGCCGCATTGGCGCGGTTGGACTTAAAGCCGGGGATCTCCACGTAAGTATCTCGAAGAATGGAGAAGAGATGGATCTTTTTACTGGTCGGATCGAAGGAAGCGACGAGCATGGAATCGGATCGGGCGACTTCGCCTTTTCGCAACCCTCTTTCGTCTCCGCCCATTAACAACACGTTTACGCGCTCCGACCCCTCCCATTCCGGAGGTTTGTACTCGGGCTTTTCCTCGAAATGTCCGAACCGGGATTCTTCTCTCGGTTTCTGAATACTGTCAAGTTGGTTTTTGACGCCGTAGACCTTCCAGCCGACGAAAAATAGTACGATTACCATTAAGCTTAAGATGCTGAAGAGCGTGTATTTCCACTTTTTACGCATGAATAGATGTCCTCTCCCGGTGCTGTATGATAAAATTATAAAGTTTCAGCGCAGGAATAAGCAAGTTTGACGAACTTCGTCGAACTCGCGAACCGTGAACGCGACTTGAATACAGGAGGTTCATATGTTAGCTATAGACGTACATCAACTGCGCAAAGAGTTCAAGGTGCAGAAGAATAGGGAAGGTATCAAGGGTGCCTTGAAGGATCTATTCAAGCGGGAGCACACCGAGGTCGCAGCCGTTAAAGATATCAGCTTTCAAATTCCGCAGGGCGAAATTTGCGGATACATCGGGGAGAACGGAGCGGGCAAATCGACGACGATCAAGATGCTGACCGGCATCCTCGTTCCGACTTCCGGGAAGCTTGTCGTTAACGGTTATATTCCCTTCAAGGATCGAGAAAAATTCGTGCAGGGAATCGGGGTCGTTTTCGGACAACGAAGCCAGCTTTGGTGGGACATCGGCGTCATCGAATCGTTCCGCTTGCTTCGCAAAGTGTACCGGGTAAGCGAAGAAGACTTTCGCCGCAGGCTGGACGAGCTGGTCGAGACGCTGCAGCTTCAAGATCTGCTGAATCGGCCGGTCCGCAAGCTAAGCTTGGGTCAACGGATGCGCTGCGAATTGGTCGCGGCCCTATTGCATAATCCGTCCATTCTTTTCTTGGACGAGCCGACGATCGGTCTCGATATCGTGGTCAAGACGGAAATCCGCGAGTTCTTAAAAAGGTTGAACCGGGAGCAAGGAACGACGATTCTGTTGACGACGCACGATTTGCAGGATATTGAAGCGCTATGCTCTCGCGTTATTATGTTGGATGACGGACGCATTATATACGACGGCGGACTTGAGGAGCTTAAGACGCGTTGGGGCAAAGGCCGCGAGGTTCAATTCCAATTTTCCGATCCGGTTACGTTACACGAGGTTAGCTTGATGACGAGCGGGTTGGACGTACGTTGGTCGCTTGAGAACGACTTGACGGCCAAGGTCTGGATTCCGCGCGAGATGAACGTGTCGGAAGTACTCTCCAAGGTAGTCGGCTTGAAGGACATTAGCGATATCAAGATATTCGAGACGAACACGGACGAGATCGTCCGCGAAATCTACCAATCGGGCAGCGCGGAAGCCCCCCGGGACCTATCCGCGTTAACCGCGCCGAACGTCGAGGATGCGGCCGAGAAAGAGCCGGTCAAGGCGGGAGCCGGTGAATCATGACAAGCATGTATTTGGATTTCGTACGGATTAGGTTCCTCATGATGCTTGCTTACCGGGTTAATTATTATAGCGGCATCATTATTTACGCCATTAATATCGGTGCTTATTATTTCTTGTGGAAGGCTATCTACGGAGACGCCGAGACGCTGCAAGGCTTTACGGTCATCCAGATGTCGACTTACGTGGCAGTTTCGTGGATGGCGAGAGCCTTTTACTTTAATAACTTAGATCGCGAAATTTCCACGGAAATCGTGGACGGGAGCGTTGCGATCCAGATCATTCGTCCCTATTCGTACCTATTCGTGAAAATGATGCAGGGTTTCGGAGAAGGTTTGTTCCGCTTAGGGCTTTTTATGGTGCCGGGGATGATCATCGTTTCGTTTATTTTTCCGATCGAGCTGCCGACCGACCCTACGCAATGGATCGTCTTCTTCATCATGATTTGGTTCAGCTTCCTGATTAACTCGCAGCTCAACATATTGACGGGCTTGAGCGCGTTTTTCTTCGAGAACAACCAAGGCGTCATGATGATGAAAAGAATCATGGTAGATTTGCTATCCGGTGTCGTATTGCCGATCGCCTTCTTCCCGGGGTGGGCGATATCTATTATGAATTGGCTACCGTTCCAAGCGATCACTTATTTGCCTGGTTCCGTGTTCACTGGCCGTATTCAAGGCGGGGACATCTGGGATGCCTTGCTTATTCAAGTGATATGGACGGCCGTTCTGATCGTGCCGATCGCGCTCGTATGGCGAGCAGCGAGACGTCGGTTGTTCGTGCAGGGGGGTTGAGAAGATGACCAAATTTGCGTTTATGCTCGGTTTGTATCGGGATTATTTCGCCAACTACTTGAAAACCAAATTATCGTACCGCGCCGATTTCTGGGTCGAGGTACTGTCGGACTTGATGTTTAACGGACTTAATCTCGTGTTCATATTCGTCGTCTTTCTGCACACCCCGACTCTCGGGGATTGGAGCGAGTCCGAGGTAGTATTCGTATACGGGTACTTTATGATCGCCTCGGGATTGTTCTCGACGTTCTTCAGCGCATGGAATTTCAGCGAACGTTATATCGTCAAAGGGGAAATGGACCGCGTTCTTACCCGTCCGGCCCACTCTTTGTCGCAGGTTATGCTGGAAAATATGGATCCACCCGCGTTCGTGGGCTCTATTGTGGGACTTGTTATCATGATCACCGCGTGGTCGACCCTCGGCTTGCCGTTCCATTGGTACGATCCGTTCGTGCTGATCATTATGGTATTGGGCTCGTGTTTTATCTATATGGGCATATATACGGCACTATCCGCGATATCTTTCTACTCGGACGCGCCAACCGGAATCGGCCCGCTTATCTATAACATTCAGAACTACGGTCGATATCCGGTCGAAATTTACAACAAAACGATCAAGTTCCTGCTGACGTGGCTGCTGCCGTTCGCCTTCGTGGGCGTGTACCCGGCATCGTTCTTCCTTGGCCGATTGGACGATTGGTGGATGGCTTGGCTGACCCCTGTCGTCGGAATCGTCGTGCTGTCGCTAGGCCTCTGGTTCTGGAACTACGGCGTAAGGCGTTACCGCGGCGCGGGGAGCTGAGCTTCTCGGCGGCCCGGCGGCGAGTTAGCGGCACGCGGTGCCGTTAATGGAGCACGATCGGCTGTCCGGTGGCGAGTTAGCGGCACGCGGTGCCGTTAAGGGAGCGCGGTGAGCGGACCGGCGGCGAGTTAGCGGCATGCGGTGCCGTTAAGGGAGCGCGGTGAGCGGCCCGGTGGCAAGTTAGCGGCACGCGGTGCCGTTATTCCAAAAATCGCGATCTTCCATTCAGGGTAACTCGATAGGAACGAGTTCGTTGCGCACCCGAACCCGCATTTTCCATGTAGCCCAGTTCGACGAGTTCGTGGAGCAAGTTACGCGCATGACGATTTCCGATACCGAGTTGTATGCACACTTCAGCTGGCGTTAAAGTTCGTTCAAGTCTAATGGCTATTCGAAGGATTTCGCGTTGCTTAAGTGGTAAAGGAGAGTTCGATTGATCTACGCCGTTTACGCCGTATAATTTCCCGAGAGTCCTAAGGATCGATTGCTGACAATGTCGAGGTTTTTCTTTGACCGTGTCCAGCGTGAAGCGGTAGACTTTCCAATCTTCATCGGTTAATTGATTTTGCCGTTCCTTCTCATAATCGAAGCCTCGACGCGTAATGTTCTTGGCATGTGTGGAGAAGTCGTCGATTTCCAAATCCAGTTTGTAAGGGGGACGGATATAAGAGAGATCGAGGTAATAGGAGCTATTGCGGTAATTGGGTACTTCGTGTTCGGCAAACAAATATTGAAAGTTGCCGACCGCGGGCCACCACACCTCCTGAAGGAAAAGCTTCTCAGAGTGGCCATGATCCTCCATCAGCTTGCGTAGCGATTCTCCTTTTCTTGTCTTGCTTTGTTTCGTTATCCATTGTTCGTAAGCTTCTTGGAACATGCCATCCACCTCTACTTGTCGGTATAAAAAAACGCGATCTCCCGGTAGGGAAATCGCGACGTGCTTCGTTCGCTAATTTGCATGAATTAAGTTAAATATAGAATACTGGATTCAAGTCCAAATGTCACGTTATTCGGGATCTTCGCAACATGATTTCGGAAGGAGAACTACCCATGACGATTTTGAAAATCGGACAACCGGCCCCGGATTTCGAGCTTCCCGCCACGAACGGAAAATCGGTTCGATTAAGCGATTATTGCGGCCGGAAGGTCGTGATTTATTTTTACCCGAAGGATATGACCCCGGCGTGCACCCAGCAGTCGTGCGATTTCCGAGACGCGAACGCGACGTTCGGAGAATCGAATGCCATCATCCTTGGAATAAGCACGAACGATCTTAAGTCTCATCATAAATTCATCGCGAAGTACGAGCTTCCTTTTCTGCTATTGGCGGATCCCGAGCATGAGGTATGCGAACTTTACGGCGTGTGGCAGGAGAAAAAGCTGTACGGCAAAACCTACATGGGAATCGTGCGCTCCACCTTCCTGATCGACGAGGCGGGCATGCTCATCCAAGAGTGGCGTAATATTAAAGTCAAGGGGCATGTCGAGAACGTGAAACAAGCGCTGCTCGCGAAATGACTTGCGAATGACGCGTTAATAACTCCACCAATACTCTTGCGCTTTCCTTAAGGAGAGCGCAGGAGATTTTTTATGTTGTCCGAGCAAAAAAGAATATGGTATTCTACATTAAACAGGAGATGATCTGATGAATCCGAATTCTCAAACTCATTCGTCCTCCAAAGTCTCGTTTCAAACGCTTAACCGCACGAAGCTCGTCGACGACGTGGTCATCCAGCTTCAGAAAACGATCTCGAGCGGCGAACTGAAGCACGGAGACAAGATCCCGACGGAGCCCGAGCTTATGGAGCAGTTCGGAGTTGGCCGTTCCACGATACGGGAAGCGGTGCGCGTATTGGTCCATGCGGGACTTTTGGAGAAGAAACAAGGCTTTGGTACTTACCTATCGGCAACTCCCGTCATTCAGGAGCCTCTTGCGCATAGGCTTAGAAGAGCCGAGATCGTCGAGGTCTACGAAGCGCGGAAAATGCTCGAGCTCGAGATTTCGAAGCTGGCGGCCGAGCGCCGGGACGATCTAGATTTAGAACTCATGCGTCACCACCTTGACGCGCGTTCGGAAGCGCTCGCCAAAGGGGATACATCCGGGTATTTGAATGCGGATATCGAATTTCACAATGCGATCGCCGTTGCCAGCAAAAACCACGTGATCATCGACCTTTTTCGAACTTTTTCTTCCGTTCTGAGGGAGTCGCTTTTCAAGTTGGCCAAGGTGCAAGAGAGTCACGATCCCCACAGCTATATCCACGAGCGGATTTACGAATCGATCAAGATGAGGGACGTAACGGCCGCGGCGGATTGGACGTTGCGGAATTTGGACGGAACCGTGCGGGAGCTCAAAGGAAGCATGAACATAGATGAAAATAAGGAATAGCCGCCCCTGCCAGAGCGGTGGCCGGCCATTCCCCGCCATCAAACATCAGATGATATGACGAAGAGAAAGGATGTTCCTCCATGAGCACGCAAGACTCAGCCTCAACCAACGTACAAATGAACACGGTCTATTCCATTTTGTTTTCCATCAGTCTCGTCCATTTACTTAACGATTCCATCCAATCCGTCATTCCGGCGATTTTCCCGATTCTTCAAGAATCGATGAAGCTGAGCTTTGCGCAAATCGGCTGGATCGCTTTTACGTTGAATGTGACCGCATCCCTTCTTCAGCCGCTGATCGGGCTGTACACGGATTCCAAGCCGAAGCCGTTCCTGCTCCCGGCGGGCGTCGTTTTCTCCCTCATGGGCATGGTCGTTCTAGCTTTCGCGGGAAGTTATTGGCTCATCATTATGTCAGTTGTGCTTATAGGCTTCGGTTCGGCCGTGCTTCATCCGGAAGCATCGCGCGTCGCTTACATGGCGGCCGGTCCGAGGAGGGGATTGGCGCAATCGATCTTCCAAACCGGCGGCAACATCGGTCAAGCGCTTGCTCCCGTATTTACGGCTCTTATCTTCGTGCCCTTTGGCCAATTCGGAATCATCTGGTTCACGTTAGCCGCCGCGGCGGCATTCGTCGTGCAAATCTACGTAGCAAGATGGTATAAGGGCTACATCGGTCGCAGGGCGACGGTCAAGAAAACGATCGTTCAAAAGAAGAAGCTGCCGGGTAAAACGATCGCCTACGCGATGACGATCCTGATCATGCTGCTGTTCTCCAAGTTCGTGTATATGGCGAGCATGACCGGGTTTTTCTCCTTTTACTTGATCGGACACCACGGCATTTCGACGGAATACGCTCAAGTATTCATATTCGCGCTTCTTGCGGCGGGTGCGGTCGGAACGTTCATGGGCGGCCCCCTCGCAGATCGATTCGGGAGAAGGAATATGATCTGGTTTTCGATTCTGGGGACGGCGCCGTTCTCGCTGCTGCTTCCTTACGCGAACTTGTTTTGGACGGTCGTACTCTGCATTTGCATCGGATTCATCCTTCTCTCCGGCTTTTCGGTTATCGTCGTTTACGCGCAGGAGCTTCTTCCGGGCAAGGTTGGCACGGTATCCGGTCTATTCTTCGGATTGGCATTCGGACTCGGGGGGATAGGCTCGGCCGTGCTCGGCATGCTCGCGGACGCGACCAGCATCACCTTCGTCATCAAGCTATGCGCGTTTCTGCCTCTGATCGGGTTGCTGGCCGCGTTATTGCCGTCCGACCGCAAGCTGAATATCGCCGAGTAACAACCTCTCCTGCCTTGACGCTGTCAAAGCCGCAAAGATATAATAGCTTCAATTGATTTAGGGAGGCTCGGTCTACACAGTGACTACAAACCAGCATGAAATGATCGTCGTGCTCGATTTCGGCGGACAGTACAACCAATTGATCGCGCGCCGTATTCGCGATTTGGGCGTATACAGCGAACTACTTCCATTTAATACTTCGGCAGACAAATTGCGCGCGTTGGCACCCAAGGGGATCGTGTTCTCCGGCGGGCCTGCTAGCGTATATGCGGACGGAGCCCCGTCGGTCGATCCGGCTATCTACGAGCTAGGCATTCCGATTCTCGGGATTTGCTACGGCATGCAATTGATGACTCATCAGCAAGGCGGCAAGGTCGAGCCTGCGAGCAAGCGCGAATACGGCAAATCCGACGTTGATTTTATCGCGGATTCCCATCTGGTGAAAGGTTTGGATACGCGGCAAACCGTTTGGATGAGCCATGGAGACCACGTTACCGAATTGCCGTCCGGATTCCGCGTCGACGCAAGTACGGAGCATGCGCCGGTTGCCGCGATGAGCGATCCTTCCCGTAAATTCTTCGCCGTACAGTTTCACCCGGAGGTTCGTCATTCCGTTTACGGGAACGAGATGATCCGCAATTTCCTGTTCGGCGTATGCGAATGCCGCGGAGATTGGACGATGGGTTCTTTTATCGAAGATATGATAGAGGATATTCGCAAGGAAGTCGGCGACAAGAAGGTTCTATGCGCGCTGTCCGGCGGAGTGGACTCCTCGGTCGTCGCGATTCTAATCCATAAAGCGATCGGCGAGCAGTTAACCTGCATGTTCATCGACCACGGCTTGTTACGCAAGGATGAGGCCGAGAGCGTAATGGAGACGTTCGTCGGCAAATTCGGAATGAACGTCGTGAAGATCGACGCTAGCGCGCGCTTCTTGGGCAATCTGAAGGGCGTAGACGATCCGGAGAAAAAGCGTAAAATCATCGGCAACGACTTCATTCGCGTGTTCGAGGAAGAGTCCGCGAAGTTCGACGACTTTACGTTCTTGGCTCAAGGAACGCTTTATACCGATATCGTAGAGAGCGGCACCGCGACTGCGCAGACGATCAAGTCGCACCATAACGTCGGCGGTTTGCCGGAGGATATGAAGTTCAAGCTGATCGAGCCGCTCAAGACGTTGTTCAAAGACGAAGTGCGCAAGGTCGGGGCGGAATGCGGACTTCCCGAAGCCATAGTCATGCGGCAGCCGTTCCCGGGTCCGGGTCTGGCGATTCGCGTGCTTGGCGAAGTAACCGAAGAAAAGCTGACGATCGTTCGCGAGTCCGATGCGATTCTGCGCGACGAGATCGCCAAAGCGGGCTTGGACCGCGAGATCTGGCAGTACTTCACGGCGCTGCCGAATATGAAGAGCGTTGGCGTTATGGGCGACGGACGTACGTATTCGCACACCGTCGGCATTCGCGCGGTCACGTCCATCGACGGAATGACGGCGGATTGGGCTAGAATTCCGTTCGACGTCCTGGAGAAAATCTCGAACCGTATCGTCAACGAGGTAGCGAACGTCAATCGCATCGTATACGACATAACGTCGAAGCCTCCAGCAACGATCGAGTGGGAATAACGGATCGATGAATGCAACAATTTTGCAAGCCTGCCCACCGGGAATTCCCGGCGGGCTTTTTTTGTGCGCTAGGCCGAATAGGTGGGAGATGCACGGAATTAAGTATATTTTCGTTTTCTCGCAAAAGGAAACGCTATCACGAAAGAATAAACTGTAAATTCCGAACGATTGGCCCTTACTAATGGGGTTAATATTCGTAAATAACCGTTGACAGGTAAGGTCTAACGACCTAGAATATGGATTGGACAAACAACTGAACTGAATAATTTTCTTTTCGTATAATCCCGGGAATAGGCCCGGGAGTCTCTACGAGGTCACCGCAAATGATCTGTCTACGAAAAGGGAAGGCATGCCGAGGAGATACGCGCGTTCTCCGCAAGCATGGATTTTCCCGGTTGTGCGGAACCTAGAGGAGTTTTCTTCTGGGTTTTTTGTATGTTCTACGACCAGAAAGAATAAGTTGGATATCCCTTATACTCATCTGATCGCTCGATACAAACGTCTGCTGCCGTCCCGAGGACGGCAAAGCCGTTTTACTTGAGACTTGGTTTTTCCACATTCATTCAAAATTTGAAGGGAGAGTTTATGGAGACATGGAAAGTTTCTTTAAGCTAAAAGAACTGGGAACGAACGTACGCACGGAGATCATGGCAGGTTTGACAACGTTTATGACTATGGCGTACATTTTGGCGGTCAACCCGGGCATTCTGGGCGGCGCGGGATTGGATCCTTACGGGGTATTCCTCGCGACGGCGCTAGCGGCGGGTATTTTCACGATCGCGATGGGCTTGTTCGTTAACTTTCCGGTGGCATTGGCACCGGGAATGGGATTAAACGCGTTTTTCGCGACGACGGTAATCGCTTCGAAAGCGACCGGCCATGAAATCTCGCCTTCGATGGGCTTGGCGGCTGTATTCATTTCGGGCATTATCTTCTTCATACTTACGGTTACGCAAATTCGCCAATTGCTCATCGTGGCCATTCCGGATGCGCTTAAGCATGCGATCACGGTCGGTATCGGCCTTTTTATCACGATCATCGGCTTGAAGAACAGCAACCTCATGACGATCGCGGTCGACGGAGTAACGGCCGACGGCAAATATCAAGAATTGCTTAGCTTCCAATCGATCATCCACATGGGTAACCTTGAAGATCCGACCGTCTACATGACGATCGCCGGGTTGGCCATTATCTCGATCCTGATGGTGCTCAAGGTTCGCGGCGCTATTCTCTACGGAATCCTCCTTGTGACCTTGCTCGGATTAATTCCGGGAATCGATCTCGTTAACTTGGATTCTCTGAAAGGGCAAGAATGGGTTCCTCAATTCGATAAATTGAATTTCTGGGATTTCGATTTCGCAGACTTGCTGACGACCGGGCTGTTGACGGCGATCGCCACGTTCACTTTCGTCGAATTGTTCGATACGTTCGGAACGTTGGTCGGTACGGCTAATCGCGCCGGATTCTTCAAGGATAAAGAAAAAGGCAAGAAAATCGTCGGTAAAGCGATGTTCGTTGACGCGGTAGCGGTCAGCGGCGGCGCCATGCTGGGAACAAGCACGGTTACGGCTTACGTGGAGAGCTCCGCCGGTATCGCCGAAGGCGGACGAAGCGGATTGACGGCCGTATCGACGGGCGTATTCTTCCTCCTTGCTTTGTTTCTGGCGCCCGTTGCGCTGCTCGTTCCATCGGCGGCGACGAGCGCGGCGCTCATTATCGTTGGGGTCTTGATGCTTCAATCGGTTAAAGAAATCGACTTCTCCGATTACGTTATCGGAATTCCGGCATTCTTGACGATTGCTCTTATGCCGTTTACTTACAACATCGCCAACGGTATTTCCTTCGGAATCGTATCCTACGTTCTGCTCGCGTTCGTTGCGAACCTTGCGGGAGACAAGAAACACCGGATTCACTGGCTGATGTGGGTACTGTTCGTCATCGTGATCGCCCGTTATGCTTTCGTAGGATCGCAGGGCTAGTTCCTCCGCGCATATGAGCCGGTAGTTAAAGCTCATGGCATAAATCAACCCCGCCTCACTTCCGAATCGACGGAGGTGGGGCGGGGTTTTAAGTTTATGCCCTATGCTTCATGCCTCATTCTTCGTCTTCGTCCAGCAATACGATATCCAAAATCGTGGTATTCTGGTCAACGATTGCCGGATTCATGAGTACGGGACGTTTGCCGGGAAAAGAAAAGTAGGCAGGCAAGGCATCAGGCGGAAGGTTAGACACAGCGTACCCCCCGGTTCGGTTGCTGATGACGGTGCGCAGTATGCCTGCTTGAGCCGGGCGATTGTTGTTTGCTTGCTGAGTAAGGGCGCTAATAATAACGGGCGCATGCATAAAAATTTCGACGAGTGCTTTGTTGATCGGAGCTCCGTTGCCATCCCTGATTATTCCGGTCAAGTTCCCAAAATCCGGACTTAGCGGGAGAGTGGCTACGGCTAACTGTCCGCCTAATATCGTTACCGGACGTGATACCGATCCGTATAGGAGTGCGGAGGCTGTCAAGGTATATTCACCGGGTGCTATACCTTGGATATCGAATCTTCCCGCAAAGTCGGAAACGGAATTCGCTATGGGAATACCGGTTGAATCCGTCATCGTAACTATACTGCCCGGCACGGGGATGCTTGTGACGGCATCGAGAGTTGTTCCGGCGACCGTTCCTGGATTCGGCTTCAATACGATGCTGATCGTTTGATTCTGATTGCTTGCGACGATTGCGGTTTCCGTCTCCGATTGAAAGCCGCGATCAACGACGACGACGGTTGACTCCCCGCCGGGGATGGACGGTGCTAGATAGTTGCCGTTGTTATCGGTGATGGCATCGCCAACAATGATGTTATTGCCGTCCACTATGGTAACAGGTGCCCCGGCAACCGGACCATCTGAAGTTCCGCCGGACACGTTGCCGCCAAGGTTCGAATTGGCCGGTTGAAGCACGAAGTCAAGCATGACGGATTGGGCCCTGCCAACGTAGGCTGATGATTGGTCGCCTATGAAGCCGGGATTCGTAGCGGTTAAAACGTAATTTCCCGTAGCGATGTCGTTAAGCCGATAGACGCCTTGAGCGTCGGTTGCCGTATGGGATAATACTTCTCCGAAGTTGTTGAACATTCGGACGGAGATGGAACACCCTTCAATCGGCTGCCTTGTCGAGGAACGGGTCGCCATACCGGAGATCATCCCGGGTAGCGACTGCAAGGCGAAGCTGTAACGCGTCCGAACGTTTGAGACGATCGTACAACCGCCGTTTGAAGCGGAGTAACCCTCGGCGGTAACGAGCAAAGTATAGTTTCCGGGTGCAAGCAAACCGTAGAGGTACTCCCCGGTTACGCCGGACTGAACGGTAGCGACTAGCGCACCGGATAAGTCATAGATTCTAATCTCGGCACTCGATATGTGAGCTCCATTGTCGAAATCCGATACGAAGCCGAAGATTATTCCTCTGTCAGGGTTCAGTCGTAACGTCACGTTGGTCGTTTGATTCTCGCTGACGATGATGCCGATGGATTGCGTGCCGAAATCTTGAGCCGTCGCAACGATGCTGAAGCTTCCGATCGGAAATCGGGTAGAAGAGAAGCTTCCGCTTTCATCCGTGAAGAAGGATAGTGCCGGCACGAAGAGCGTCCCGTTCACCTCGACCAAGGCGCCAGGAATCCCGGTGCCAGTCACATCGTTAAGAACGCGTCCCGTAACCGATGAGAGGGATGGAGTAAGGGTAAAGTCGGCTCTGCTCGTTTGCGCTCTAACGACGTTTACGTTCAACGATTCAGATTGAAACCGATCGGCCGATACGACTACGGTATAGCTCGCGGGGCGCAATCCTTCAGTAAGAAAGCTGCCATTCGTATCGGAGAACAGGGTATCTAGGAGAGTTCCGCCGACCGAATATACTCTGATTTGCACGATCAAGCCGATTGGCAAAGTGCCTCCATCAAGCAATGTAATCTGACCTGCTATCGAGCCTGGGAAAGGCCTTAAGGTTAAGCTTGAATTCGATATTTCATTGCTAACGACGACTGCTCCGATCGTAGCGGTGCCATAACCAGGGGCACTAGCAATAACCGTATACGTGTTCGGGCGTATATTCTCCACCAGGAAGTTGCCAAAAGGACTGGTTGTCACCACCGAAACGGTTACTCCGGAGGCATCCGGTTGACGGATTTCGACGCCTATGCCGGCAAGCGGCAAGCTTGTATCCGCATCTATGATTTGTCCGCTTAGCCCTCCCGGATCGGCAACGAGTCTAAAGATAAGGCCAGTTATTAGTTCTCCTGGAGACAGATCGATGCTGGAAATGACGTTGGAGTACGAAGGGGCGGAGACATTGATAGACAGTGTGCCGAGAGGTAAGCTTCCGATCGAGAAGTTGCCTGCTTGATCGGTCTGCCCGATTCCCCTGATCGTTTCGTTAGCGTCCAAAATTCTTATAGTAGCTCTGGAAAGCGGAATTCCGTTCGAATCCGTTACGAGACCGGTAATGGACCCGGGATCAGGATTGAGGGTCAGTGACGCATTCGCGGTCTGACCGGACAAGACGGTCGCTCCAATGGCTTCGGACGTGTACATTGGCGCAAGAGCGGTCAGAATGTAAGTCCCCGTCTGGAGGTTATCGAAGCGGAAGCTTCCGTTCGAAGACGTGTATGCCGTGGCGATCGGGATATTACGAATATTAAATAGTTCGATAAGAATGCCTGATATTGGGATGTTGATCATTCCCGCGATGCTTCCGGGCTGCTCGTCGAGTCCAACGTTCACGGTCGTGATCGTATCGGCCACGACGATCGCGCCTAAGAGGCTGCTCTGGAAGAAATCGGCCTGGGTGGCTATGGAATAGTTGCCTGGTGGCAGCCCTATCAGGCGGTAGAAGCCTTGGCTATCGGTAACGCCGGTCGTAATGAGGAATCCGTTCTGATTCAAGCTTCTCACGAAGGCGCCAGGAACAGGCAAGCCATTGAAGGTGTCGGTGACCGTTCCTTGGATGAAGCCGGGAAGAGGAAGCAGTGATACCGTTACATCGCTCGTGTCCCCTGAACGTACAATCGTCGTAACGGAGTCGGTTTGGAATCCGGTGGCGGAAAAATAAACCGTATAGGAGCCTACTGCCAAGTTCGACGCCGAGAACCGGCCGGCAGTATCCGTGAACTGGGAGGATACCGTCGTTCCGTTCGCGTTGTTAATTCGAATTTCGATACCGGCGCTCAGAATAACTAACCCGCCTTGATCCGTAACCGTTCCCGTGATCGTGCCGGGATTAGGCAGCAGAACGAAGGATTGAACCGTCTCGGCCGCCGATCTGACCAAAGCTCCGCCTATGGCGTTCTGAAATCCATTGGCGGTCACGTTCACGATGTAATTGCCCGGCTCGAGATTAGCTACGATGTATCGGCCGTCTTCGCCGGATACTACCCGAGTAAGAATAACCGGCCCTCCAGAGAGATCGTTGAGGATAGCCACGATGGCGCCGGGGATCGGTAAGCCTTCCGGTGTGGTAAGAACGCCGCTCAGAATTCCCGGATCCGGCTTCAGAATGAAATTCACGGTAGTCGTTTGCAGAGGCTCGATGACCGCCCCGAGCGTTTGACCTCCGAATTCGTTGGCCCTAGCCGTTAAGACGTAAGGGTTCGGAGCCAGGCTGGGAAGGAAATAATTGCCGTTCTCGTCCGTTCCAACCCTGGAGACGATTATGTTGTTGAAATATACCCGGATAAGCGTATTCGGAATCGGTTGGCCGGATGGGCTGGATACATTTCCGCTTAATGCTCCCGACAAGCGCTCTAGGGCAATGCTGACATTAGTTACCGCATTCGACATGACCAAAGCGCCGACCGTACGGTTGGCGTATCCAGTGTCGTTAAATAGAATGTTATACGTTCCCGGCAATAGGGAAGGCAGCGAATAAAGACCGTTCGCGTCCGTCATTGTCGTTAAAATGGTGATACCGTCTGCGTTGTAAGCTCTGACGCTCGTTCCCCCGATCGGCTCCCCAGTGCCGACATCGGTGACGATTCCTTCGATCGTGCCGGGTTGAGGCGTTAACGCAATATTAACGGTCGTGGTTTGTCCCGCTAAGATTAGAAAGCCCGTAATGGCGTTGGCAAAATTGACGGCGGATACCCGCAGCCTATAATTGGCTTCGGGCGCAAGGCTCGTGATCGAATAAAAGCCGCTCGCGTCCGTCACGGTCGAGGCAAGCAAGTTAATGCGGTTATCCAACGCTTCGACGGAAGCTCCGGCAATCGGGTTTCCGATAAGATCCGTTACCCTGCCTGCGACCACTCCCGGATTAAGAGCTAACGTCGCATTCAATGTTTTGGTAGAATTGGCTGTTAAAGTTACCGGCTGATCGCTGTGCTGGAAATTGGTCGCAGAAAAGCTGATTCGATAAGTGCCGGGCATGAGTCCTGTAATCTGATAGAAACCGGAGGCGTTGGATGTCGTCTGAGCCGCGAGAGAGCCGACCAAATCGTTGATTTGAATCGACGCATTCGGAATAGGAGAGCCGTTAGCCGCTGAAGATACCGTTCCTTGGAGCGTGGCAGGTATCGGTACTAATAATATATTATTCGTGATGACGACGCCCGCGGCTATCGTAACCGTAACGGTCTGCGCCTGATAGTTCGTTGCCGTAAATACTAGCTTATAGCTGCCGGGGTTCACGTTAGTCAGGTTATAGGTACCCGTTCCGTTGGTAGATACCGTCGAAATCCCGATGTTGGATAGATTCTGCAATTGAACCTGGACGTTGGCGAGGGGGACGCCCGTCGATCGGTCTTGTACGAGTCCGTTAAGACTCCCTTGTGTCACCGTTGCAATGTTAATCATGCGCACGTCGGTAATTTGGTTAAGCTGATTACCCGTGAAGAGATCGATCCCCGATACTCGGGCAGTGCTGAATGTTCGAGTCCCCGCTCCGGCGAAAATAACGACCGCGGTATATTTGAGCTCCGCCGTCGCACCGGCAGCCAGGTTGCCGATATTCCAGCTGATCGTCAAGCCGGAGCTATTAAACGCCGAATTTCCGATACTCGTGCTTGTTATGGCGAAGGATACGAGCGTGCGATCGATTTGGAATTGATTATTGACGAATATTGTCGTCGCGGTGCTTCTACCGGTATTCTTGACGATAATCGATCCGGTAAGCGTGAGCGTGGGACCGGCTGGAAAGGTTTGGGGGAAAGGGGCGTTGTTCAGCAACTGGTTGACCGAAAGACTGGCCCGAACATCGCCTTGGGCTATCGTAAGAGGATCCGATAAGCCTTGCGAGAAAGTCGAGTCCGCTGCTGCGATAAAATCTTTATTATAGTTGTTGGCATTGGCCGACGTAAAAAACAAAAAACGCAATGAAGTCGCAGAAGTGATGCCGAGAAGCTTGAACAAGTCGTTCGCGGGTACGAAAAAGTCGAGAAAAAAGTCCGCGTTTCCATCAAACTTCGATCCATCCTCGGTTTCTTTGGCCCGGACGAGGTCATAATTGGAGATGATGCGGCTGAAGGCAGGGTTTCCTTTTCCGTCCGTGCCCTCCGCAGGATCATTGAACGTATTCGGTTGTTGTATTGTGTTCTGAATTAAATTCACCGTATTGTTCTGACCGTTTACGGTTAAAGCCCATTCATAAGTAGCCGGTTTATTGTCCGTGTCGAATAAGACTCCCCACACGAAATTGTCGAAGCCCGTCTTCGCTCGCGGATCTCCGTTTAACCTAAGCCTGAAGTACACGTTCGTGCCGTCGTAACCATAATAAGCTGCCGGAAATTCGCTGCTTCCCACGATATCGGTAGAGACCGGGTTCTCGTCGCCTGCAACGTCGCTAAGAGCGATTCCTCCTAAAGTAATGGGGACGTACTGGGCATTGCTTGGAAAAGGCATTGGTTATCCTCCTATCAGTTCATCATCAACGTTAGTAAACTATTCAGCGGACACCCAATGCGTTCAAGCGCGAATTAACGAAGGTTAGGGTTATATTTTCACGGAAGTATAGTGTTTCACCCGATAATACTGGGGGGGACATCTTAAATGACAGAATGTTGTGTCTAAATCCGAACATTAATATTTCATCCTCTTGAAAGCGTTCGCCTTTGTTTGACAATTCGACCTGGTCTGGGGTAAACTTAGAAGCGTCAAATGAGCATTTTGCTAGCCTTCATAAGGATTTTAATGTTGGCAAGGCGCAATGCGCGTATAAGTCGGGAATCGGCCCGAACGTCTCTACCCGGAAACCCTAATTTCCGGACTACGCGGCAATCGTCAACGACACTTATATCGAAGCGCGGACCATCCTAGGTTCGGGCTTCCTCTTGTCGCCGTTGCGCGTAGCATACGAGTAGAGAACTTAAAGGCCGATTGGGGAATACTGTCTGTATTCCCAACGGTCTTTTTTTGTTTTATCGGTACGCATGGATGTCAAAGTTCGCAACTGGGGAAGGGTGGAACCATGTCGTCACTTGTCGGCGTCATTATGGGAAGCACGTCGGATTGGGATACGATGAAGAGGGCGTGCGAAGTGTTGGAGGAGCTGGACATTCCGTACGAGAAAAAAGTCGTCTCCGCGCATCGGACGCCGGACTTGATGTTCGAATACGCGGAATCCGCAGTCTCGCGAGGCTTGAAAGTTATAATCGCGGGTGCGGGAGGCGCCGCCCATCTACCGGGTATGGTTGCAGCCAAAACCGTTCTGCCCGTTATCGGAGTGCCTGTCCAGTCGAAGGCCTTGAACGGGCTTGATTCGTTGCTGTCGATCGTACAGATGCCGGGCGGAATTCCGGTCGCTACGGTTGCGATCGGAGCCCCGGGCGCCACGAACGCAGGGTTGCTCGCGGCGCAGATATTGGGAGCTTTCGATCCGGAGCTGCAAGCACGATTAAGCGCGAGGCGCGAGCGGATTACGAAGGACGTTCTGGATAACGCGGAGCTGCCGCTATGACGAGCGAAAATAAGCTAGTGAGCTTGTTCGACGGAGACGGCGCGATATGCGGAGATTTCGGCTGCGAGGTCGTTGGGGGAGAAGCGGGTCATGCCGGCCCTCGGACGATCTTGCCCGGATCGACCATAGGCGTGCTTGGCGGTGGTCAACTAGGCAGAATGTTGGCTCATGCGGGTAATCGTCTGGGGTATCGCTTCGTAACGCTTGATCCTACGCCGGACTCGCCGAGCGGTCAGACGGCGGCGCAGATCGTTGCTGCTTATGATGATCGGGAAGCCGCGCGAGAGCTGGCAAGGCGTTCGGATGTCATTACTTACGAATTCGAGAACGTGAATGCCGACGTAGCCGCGATGCTGGAGACGGAATCCTATGTTCCGCAAGGCAGCGCGCTACTATACACGACGCAGCATCGTCTTCGCGAGAAGCGGGCGATCGAAGCCGCTGGCGTACGGGTTGCTCCTTACGCGGAGATCGTCAGCTTGGAGAGTCTCCGAGAGGCTGCTTCAACGCTAGGGCTGCCTGCCGTTCTCAAGACTGCGACCGGCGGTTACGACGGCAAAGGACAGTGGGTGCTTCGCGAGGAATCCGAGCTGCAGTCAGCCTGGGAAGAGGCAAGCCGCAGCGGGACGCAGCTGGTGTTGGAGAAATTCATCGTGTTCGACAAGGAAATATCCGTGATCGCGGCTCGAAGCCCCTCGGGGGAAGTGAAAACCTTTCCTCCCGCGGAAAACATTCATGTTCATAATATATTGCACTTATCCATCGTTCCGGCTCGTGTCGGAACGGAGATCATTACGGAGGCCGAGAAGCTCGCTGTATCGATTGCCGAAGAGCTCGGCGTTGTCGGGCTTATCGCCGTCGAGCTGTTCCTGACCGCGGACGGTCAATTGTTCGTCAACGAACTGGCCCCAAGACCGCACAATTCGGGGCACTACACGATGGAAGCTTGCCGGACCTCGCAGTTCGAGCAGCACGTCCGGGCGATCTGCAACTTGCCGTTGGGCGATCCATCGCTGCTGACCCCGGTCGTGATGGCGAATATTCTCGGCGAGCATATGGAACCGTTGCTGGATTGGATGGCTTCTCGCGACGAGACGGCTGAGCGCTTGGGCGTCGAGCCTAAGGTTCACTTGTACGGCAAAGCGGAAGCGAAGCACAAACGCAAAATGGGACACCTGAACGTGCTTGCCCCGAACGTGGAAGCAGCTCTCGAATGGATATCCCAATCGAAAATTTGGAGGGTTTAGACAACCATGCTAGAACGCTATAGCCGCCCCGAGATGCGGGCGATCTGGACGGAAGAAAACAAATTCAAGGCTTGGCTGGAAGTCGAATTGTGCGCATGCGAGGCTTGGGCGGAATTAGGTCATATTCCTCACGAGGACACGGTGGAGCTGCGCAAGAACGCGAAGTTCGACATCGACCGCATCAATGAGATCGAACTGGAAACCCGCCACGACGTCATCGCTTTCACCCGCGCGGTATCCGAGAGTCTGGGCGCGGAGCGTAAATGGGTTCACTATGGTCTGACTTCGACGGATGTCGTCGATACGGCAATGGGTTATCTGTTGCTGCAGGCGAATGAAATATTGAAGAAGGACATCGTGGGCTTCATCGCGATATTGCGCGACCAAGCCATTAAATACAGAGATACCCCGATGATGGGACGCACGCATGGCGTTCATGCGGAGCCAACGACATTCGGTTTGAAATTAGCGTTATGGCACGAGGAAATGAAGCGGAACCTCGAGCGGTTCGAGCGGGCGGCGGATGGCGTTCAGTTCGGCAAAATGTCGGGCGCGGTAGGCACGTATGCGAATATCGATCCCGCGGTCGAAGAGTTCGTATGCCGCAAGCTGGGCATTACGCCGGCTCCGATCTCGACGCAAACGCTGCAACGCGACCGTCACGCGGAATATATGGCGACGCTGGCGTTGATCGCTTCTTCCATAGACAAATTCGCAACGGAAATCCGCGGCCTGCAGAAGAGCGAATTCCGCGAGGTCGAAGAGCCGTTCGGCAAAGGCCAGAAGGGCTCGTCGGCGATGCCGCACAAGCGTAACCCGATCGGCTGCGAGAACATGAGTGGCTTGTCGCGCGTCATTCGCGGCCATATGCTGACCGCGTACGAGAACGTTCCGCTGTGGCATGAGCGCGATATCTCGCATTCCTCCGCCGAAAGAATTATTTTGCCGGATGCGACGATGCTCCTTAACTACATGCTCAACCGTTTCGGTAACATCGTGAAGAATCTTACGGTGTTCCCGGAGAACATGAAACGTAATATGTCCCGTACTTACAATGTGCCTTTCTCCGGCCGAGTGATGACGAAGCTGATCGACAAGGGCTTCAGCCGCGAGCAAGCTTACGATACCGTTCAACCGCGCGCGATGCAGGCGTGGGAAGAGCAGCGCGACTTCCGCGATATCGTGGAGTCGACGCCCGATTTCACGGATGTGCTGTCCGCCGCTGAAATCGCGGATTGCTTCGATCCGACATGGCATCTGAAGCACGTAGGCACGATTTTCGATCGATTGGGTTTGAAGTAAGAGGGCGGACGGGCGAGGGTGCCGGAAGTGTCCGGAGTGCCTTGGTGCCCGGTAGAATTAGTAACGAAAACGAGCTAACTCGCTCCTCCAGAGTCGAAAGGAACCGAATTAGTAACGAAATCGAGCTAACTCGCTCCTTCGGAGTCGAAAGGAACCGAATTAGTAACGAAATCGAGCTAACTCGCTCCTTCGGAGTCGAATGGAACCGAATTAGTCACGAAATCGAGCTAACCCGCTCCTCCGGAGTCGAAAGGAACCGAATTAGTAACGAAAACGAGCTAAATCGCTCCTCCAAAGTCGAAAGGAACCGAATTAGTAACGAAATCGAGCTAACTCGCTCCTCCGAAGTCGAATGGAACCGAATTAGTAACGAAAACGAGCTAACTCGCTCCTCCGGAGTCAAAAGGAACCGAATTAGTAACGAAAACGAGCTAACTCGCTCTTTAGGAACAGAAACTAGACTTGCTGTAACTAACTAGCAGTCCACAAGGAGGCAAAAATGACTACCCAAGCATTGGCGACGGCAGCAGGGCTCATTAACGCTCCCCTGATTCATAAGGGCAAGGTCCGGGAGCTCTACGATCTCGGCGAGCATTTACTTATCGTGGTGACGGATCGGATATCCGCTTTCGATTACGTGCTGGATCCGCCGGTACCTGGCAAAGGCAGCGTGTTAAACGGGTTAAGCGCTTATTGGTTCGAACAGACGGCGGCGATTCAACCGAATCACGTCGTGCACACGGATGTAGCTTTACTTGGGGATCTCGTATCGGAGCCCGAGAAGCTGGCCGGACGCATTATGGTTAGCCGCAAGGCGAAGCGCATCGACATCGAGTGCGTCGTACGAGGTTACATTACGGGCGGCGGTTGGCGGCAGTATCAAGTAAACGGCGAGGTTAACGGCATCAAGCTCCCGGGGGACTTGCATAAGAACTCGAAGCTCGAGCAACCGATCTTCACTCCCGCGGGGAAAAACGACGTGGGACACGACGAGGACATCTCATTCGAAGAAATGGCTAGAAGAGTCGGTTCGGAGCTGGCGGAAAGCCTGCGGGATCGCAGCCTGAAGCTGTACGAGTTCGGAAGGGACTACTGCGCCAAGCGCGGGATCATCCTCGCGGATTGCAAGTTCGAGTTCGGTTTGATCGACGGCGAAATCATACTTATCGATGAATTGTTTACCCCGGATTCCTCGCGATTCTGGGCGGAGGAGAACTACAAGCTCGACGTCGAGATCGACAGCATGGATAAGGAACCGGTTCGAGCGTATTTAGCCGGCTCGGATTGGGACAAGAACAGTCCGCCTCCGGCTTTGCCGGCCACGGTCGTCGAAGCGACAACGTCGAGATATCGCGACATTGCGAGCAGGCTGATGAAGTAACAAACTTGACGCTTCGGCGGAAGCCAGAAATAGCGGTGTGAGAAGCGGCTATTCCGGCGAAAGTCGGCGAAAACGAGAAATAGCAGTGCGAGAAGAGGCTATTCCGGGCGAAAGTCGGCGGAAACGAGAAATAGCGGTGCGAAAAGCGGCTATTTAGGCGAAAGTCGGCGGAAGCGAGAAATAGCGGTGCGAGAAGCGGCTATTCCGGCGAAAGTTGGCGGAAACGAGAAATATCGGTGCGAGAAGCGGCTATTCTGGCGAAAGTCGGCGGAAACGAGAAATATCGGTGCGAGAAGCGGCTATTCCGGCGAAAGTCGGCGAAATGGCGCCGTAAGGATCGAATAACGTTCCACGGTAACGCTAACGCGCAGAATCCCGGGTCCAATAGTCCTTTCAGCCGTCGTTAGCGGTATGAAAGGTCGTTATACTCGGGGTAACACCATTCATCGCTCATAGTAAGAACTTCGGGAGTCGCAATTTTCGCCATAATCCTTTTTTCTAGCCAAGAATAATATCCATTAGTCATCCTTACCAATAACCACTTTGTCAGCCCAACTCACACCACATATTCAGGAGGAACTCCCCCATGAAAGCAAAGGTTTACGTGACGATCAAGCAGAACGTGCTCGACCCGCAAGGAAACGCGGTGCAAGGCGCGCTGCATACGCTTGGCTTCGGCGAAGTCGGTAAAGTCAGAATCGGCAAATACCTCGAGATCGACCTCGACACGAACGATCGCGCGCAAGCCGAAGAGAAACTCAAAGTCATGTGCGAGAAGCTTCTGGCGAACACGGTCGTCGAAGACTATCGTTTCGAATTGGAGGGCTGAGGCGCTCATGAAATTCGCTGTCCTCGTATTTCCGGGCTCCAACTGCGATATCGACTGCTACAAAGCGGTAGAAGACACCGTCGGTCAATCCGTCGATTACGTTTTCCACACGGCAACCGACTTATCCCAATATGACGCGATACTCGTTCCAGGCGGTTTCTCCTACGGAGATTACCTGCGTTGCGGCGCGATCGCTCAATTCGCTCCTGTTATGACCGAAGTTCGCAAAGCGGCTGAAGCCGGCAAGTTCATCTTAGGAATCTGCAACGGATTCCAAATCCTGACCGAATCGGGATTGCTCCCTGGCGCGCTTATCCGCAACAACTCGCTGAAGTTCCGCTGCCACCAAGTCGATCTCGTCGTCGAGAACGCGACTACCGGATTTACCAACGCTTATAAGAAAGGCGACGTCATCGATATCCCGATCGCTCATGGCGAAGGCAGCTACTTCGTGGACGATGAAACGCTGGCGACGCTTAAGGCGAACAACCAAATCGTTTTCCGCTATGCGGGCGAAAATCCGAACGGGTCCGTGGACGGAATCGCCGGAGTATGCAACGAGGCGGGCAACGTAGTCGGCATGATGCCGCATCCGGAACGGGCGATCAAGGACATTCTGGGATCCGCAGACGGCGTGAAGATGTTCACGTCCGTATTAAACGCTTGGAGGGAACGAAATGGCGCAGCAAGTATCCGTTAAGGAACCAACTGTCGAGCAGATCGCGGAACAGAAAATATATAAGCAATTCGGCGTATCGGACAAAGAGTACGATTTGATCTGCGGCTTCATGGGCCGTCAACCGAACTATACGGAAATCGGCGTTTTCAGCGTTATGTGGTCGGAGCATTGCGCGTACAAGAATTCCAAGCCGTTGCTCAAGCGTTTCCCGATTACGGGACCTCGCGTCCTGATGGGACCGGGCGAAGGCGCGGGAATCGTCGACATTGGCGACAACCAAGCGGTCGTGTTCAAGATCGAGTCGCATAACCATCCGTCGGCGATCGAGCCTTATCAAGGCGCGGCTACCGGCGTGGGCGGCATTATTCGCGATATTTTCTCCATGGGCGCTCGTCCCGTGGCGTTGTTGAACTCCTTGCGTTTCGGCCGTCTTGAGAACGAACGCGTGCGGTACCTGTTCGAGCACGTGGTCAGCGGGATCGCGGGTTACGGGAACTGCATCGGAATTCCGACGGTTGCCGGAGAAGTCATGTTCGACGAGGCATATGAAGGAAATCCGCTCGTTAACGCGATGTGCGTAGGGTTAATCGACCACGATAAAATCCAACGCGGCGTAGCCAAGGGAATCGGAAACCCCGTGTTCTACGTGGGACCTGCAACCGGACGCGACGGCATTCACGGCGCGACCTTCGCGTCCGAGGATTTGTCGGCGGAATCGGAAGCGAAGCGCTCGGCGGTTCAAGTCGGCGATCCGTTCATGGAGAAGCTCGTCATGGAAGCGACGCTCGAACTGATCGATTCCGGCATCGTGCTCGGCATTCAAGATATGGGCGCGGCGGGATTGACTTGCTCGAGCGCGGAGATGGCGAGCAAAGCCGGCAACGGCATGGAGCTGTACCTAGATGAAGTACCGCAACGCGAAGAAGGCATGACGGCTTACGAGATGATGTTATCCGAATCGCAAGAGCGCATGCTGTTCGTGTGCGAGCCTCAGCACGAGGCGCAAGCGAAAGGGATTTTCGAGCGTTGGGGTCTTCATTGCGCGAAAGTGGGCAAGGTATCCGACGACGGCCGCCTGAAATTGTTCCACAAAGGCGAGCTGGTCGGCGATATGCCGGTTCACGCGCTAGTCGACGATTGCCCGATCTACGACAAACCGTCGCAAATTCCCGAATATTATTTGAAGAACGGATCGATAGATACGAACCGCTACGAGCAAGTGCTCGACCTGAACGCCGCGCTTGCTAAAGTGCTGGCTTCCCCGTCGCTCGCGAGCAAAGAGTGGGTCTATAACCAATATGATTACATGGTTCGCACGGAAACGGCGGTTCGCCCGGGTTCGGACGCGGCCGTCGTAACGATTCGCGGCACGCGCAAAGGCTTGGCGATGACGACGGATTGCAACGGACGTTACGTGTACTTGGATCCGGAAGTCGGCGGAAGGATCGCGGTAGCGGAAGCGGGACGAAACATCGTTTGCTCCGGTGCCGAGCCTCTGGCGATCACGGATAACTTGAACTTCGGCAGCCCGGAGAAGCCGGAAATTTTCTGGCAGATGGAGAAAGCGGTAGACGGCATGGCGGAAGCTTGCCGCGTATTCGAAACTCCGGTTATCGGCGGCAACGTGTCGCTATACAATGAGAACACTCGCGGCGCGATCTATCCGACGCCCGTCGTCGGCATGGTCGGTCTCGTCCACGATACGGATCACATCACGACCCAAGAGTTCAAAGCCGAAGGCGACGTCATCTTCCTGCTCGGCGATACGAAAGCGGAAATCGGCGGCAGCGAATTCCAATACGCGGTTCACGGCGTAACGGAAGGTCGTCCTCCAGAGCTGGATCTGGCGACGGAGAAGAAATTGCATCAGACCGTGCTTAGCGCGATTCAACAAGGTCTGGTCGCTTCGGCGCACGACTTATCCGAAGGCGGACTAGCCGCAGCCTTGGCGGAAGCCGGCTTCGGCCGCGGACTTGGCGCCAACGTTACGTTCGAAACGAATCTGCGTCCGGATCTCGCGCTGTTCAGCGAATCGCAGTCGCGCATTCTGCTCTCGGCCAAGCCGGAGCTTGCGGATAAGCTTGCCGTAGCGGTCACGCTGGCAGGCGTGCCTCTTCAGCGTCTCGGAACGGTCGGCGGAGATCGCCTGAAGGTCGATATCGGCGGCCACGACGCGATCGACGCATCGATCGCCGAGCTTCGCAAAGTATGGAAGGAAGCTATTCCTAACCATATGAACGGTAAGACAGCATGACATCCAGCGTCGCGAACGGGGGGACAGCAGTGACAAAGCTCTGGACCGGGGATTATTACAACGAGGGTAACGGCGACAAAGATTCGATATTCGATAAATTGAAAGAGGAGTGCGGCGTATTCGGGGTGTTCGGTCATCCCGATGCCGCCAACCTCAGCTATTACGGATTGCACGCCTTGCAGCATAGAGGCGAGGAAAGCTGCGGAATCTGCACTTCCGATAACGGAACGTTCCATTACCATCGGGGAATGGGACTCGTCAAGGAAGTGTTCGACCGCGACAAGCTAGAGTCTCTGGTCGGCAGCCAAGCCATTGGACATGTGCGTTATTCCACTGCCGGCGCGAGCCGGTTAGCGAACGCGCAGCCGCTCGTATTCAAGTATCGCGGCGGTGATCTCGCCGTATGCACGAACGGGAACTTGGTCAACGAGCCGGGCATCCGCAAGGAGCTTGAGGATTCGGGTTCGATCTTCCAGACGACGAGCGATACGGAAGTCATCGCGCATCTCATCGCGCGTTCGCCTAAGGATCTGGTCGAAGCCGTTAAAGACGCGTTCGCGCGCTTGATCGGGGGATTCGCGTTCCTGATTCAAACGCAAGGCCGTTTGATCGCAGCGTGCGATCCTCACGGTCTTCGTCCGCTTGTCATGGGACGGCTCGGCGACGGGTATATTTTCGCTTCGGAATCCTGCGCACTCGAAACGATCGGCGCCGTATATGAACGCGACGTACAACCGGGCGAACTGCTCATTCTCGACAAGGACGGACTGCACGAAGACCGCTTCGCGCCTTTGGAGCGACGCGCGGTGTGCGCGATGGAGTATATCTACTTCGCCAGGCCGGACAGCGACATCTACGGCGTTAACCTTCATACTTCCCGGAAGAGAATGGGCCAGACCTTGGCGCAGGAATCGTTCGTCGACGCGGATATCGTTACCGGCGTGCCGGATTCGAGCATCTCGGCGGCAATCGGTTATGCCGAACAAACCGGCATTCCGTACGAGCTCGGATTAATCAAAAACAAATATACCGGACGTACTTTCATACAACCATCCCAGGAATTGCGCGAAAAAGGCGTGAAAATGAAGCTGTCCGCCGTACGTAAAGTCGTCGAAGGCAAACGCGTCGTCATGATCGACGATTCGATCGTTCGCGGCACGACATCCTTGCGCATCGTCAACATGCTTCGCGAGGCAGGAGCGCTCGAAGTTCACGTTCGCATCACATCGCCGCCGTTCATGAACCCTTGTTATTACGGCATCGATACGCCGAATCCGGCGGACCTGATCGCGTCGAGCAAGACGGTGGAAGAGATCCGGCAGGCGATTAACGCCGACTCGCTCTATTTCTTAAGCGAGAAGGGCTTGATCGATTCCGTCGGCGGCCACGACGACGAATACAACCGAGGGCTGTGTCTGGCTTGCTTCAACAACGATTACCCGACTCCGGTCGAGTTCGAGGACGCGAAGCTCACTTCCTGCAGCTGCGACTGAACCGAGGTCGACCTTAGCCGGATACGTAAGCAATAGTATAGCAATCCCTGCCTGATAACGGCGGGGATGAACGCTTGTATCAATTAAACACAGGAATCGTTCCCCGGGACGCGGATGCGGACGATATCCTCCAAGGAGTGGAACACAGTTGTCCGAAGCGTACAAACAAGCCGGAGTCGACATCGCAGCCGGTAACGAAGCGGTCGAACGAATGAAGAAACACGTGAAGAAAACGTTTCGTCCGGAAGTGTTGACGGGGCTCGGCGGATTCGGCGGGCTATTCAGCCTGAACAAGGACAAATACGAAGAGCCCGTGCTCGTTAGCGGTACCGATGGCGTAGGCACGAAGCTGAAGCTTGCGTTCGCGATGGACAAGCACGACACGATCGGAATCGACGCGGTGGCGATGTGCGTGAACGACGTTATCGTAACCGGAGCCGAGCCGCTGTTCTTCTTGGACTACTTAGCTTGCGACAAGATCATTCCCGAGAAAATCGAAGCGATCGTCAAGGGCATCGCGAACGGCTGTCAACAAGCCGGTTGCGCTCTTATCGGCGGCGAAACCGCCGAAATGCCGGGCATGTATTCCGAGGGCGAGTACGATATTGCCGGGTTTACGGTAGGAATCGTAGATCGCAAGAAAGCGATCGACGGCTCAACGATCGCGGCGGGCGATGCGGTGATCGGGCTTGCTTCCAGCGGCATTCACTCCAACGGGTTCTCGCTCGTGCGCAGACTGCTTCTGGAGCAGAAGGGCTATTCCTTGACTGACAAGCCATCCGAGCTGGAAGGCAAGACGTTGGGCGACGTTCTGATCGAACCTACGCGCATTTACGTGAAGCAAATACTTAACTTGCTGGAAAAAGTGCAAATCAAAGGCATGGCGCACATCACGGGAGGCGGGTTCATCGAGAACATTCCGCGCGTCCTGCCCGAAGGCGTCAACGTAGATATCGCTAGCGGTGCATGGCCCGTTCTTCCAGTATTTGGACTCATGCAGCAAGCCGGCAACATTACCGATCGGGACATGTACACGACGTTCAACATGGGTATCGGCATGGTATTGGTCGTTCCGGCCGAACAAGCGGAGCAGGCGCTGGCGCTTGCCCAAGAGCAAGGCGAGCAAGCCTATCGCATCGGCACGGTTACGGCGGGCAACAAGATCGTCACGTTCGATGGCGTTGAATGGCCATGATCGCGGATATCGGCGGGAACGAAGGCGCGAGGGCGCCTTCAGCCCCGATTAAGATAGCCGTATTCGCTTCCGGCAACGGAAGCAATTTTCAAGCATTGGCCGAGGCCGTGCGGGACGGGAAGGTCAACGCGACGATAGAACTCGTCGTTTGCGACAAACCCGCCGCTTACGTGCTGGAGCGGGCAAAGCAGTTTCAAGTGGAGAGCTACGTGTTCTCTCCGAAGCAGTACCCCTCGAAGGAAGCTTACGAAGCGGAAATCGTAGCCAAGCTGCAGGCAACGGGCATCGATTTAATCGTCATGGCCGGCTACATGCGGCTTCTGACGCCCGTTCTCGTCGAGCCCTATTACGGTCGGATCATCAATGTTCATCCGGCTTTATTGCCGGCTTTCGCCGGAATTAAAGGCGTGGAACAAGCGCTGGAGTACGGGGCGAAAATTACCGGTGCAACCGTTCATTTCGTGGACGGCGGCATGGACACCGGTCCGATCATCGCGCAGAAGGCCGTGGAAATTCAAGAAGGCGACAATTTGGAAACGCTAAGCGCGCGGATTCAACAGGTCGAATACGAGTTATTACCGACCGTAGCCGGCTGGATTGCCGAAGGGCGCGTAACCTTGTACGGACGCAAAGTAACGATAAACAATTGAACGGAGGATCATTCGTGGCGATCAGAAGAGCGCTGGTCAGCGTTTCGGACAAAACGGGAATCGTGGAATTGTGCCGAGAGCTCGCGCAGCAAGGCGTGCAAGTGATATCGACAGGCGGAACGAAGAGTTTGCTGGAAAAGGAAAACGTGCCGGTAATCGGGATATCGGAGGTTACGGGATTCCCGGAAATCTTGGACGGGCGCGTGAAAACGTTGCATCCGGCCGTACATAGCGGACTGCTTGCCATCCGCGACGATGCCGAGCATATCAAGCAAATGGAAGAACTGAACTTGGACTATATCGATCTTGTTATCGTTAACCTATATCCGTTCAAGGAGACGATCTCCAAGCCGGACGTCAGCTATGAGGATGCTATCGAGAACATCGATATCGGCGGTCCTACGATGCTCCGCTCCGCGGCGAAGAACCATGCTTTCGTAACCGTGGTAGTGGACGCCGGCGATTATGCCCAAGTGCTGGAGGAAATCCGCAGCGGCGGAGACACGACTCTTGAAACGCGCAAACGGCTGGCAGCCAAAGTATTCCGCCATACGTCGGCCTACGATGCGCTGATCTCCGATTATTTCGCGAAGCAACTGGACAACCCTCTGCCCGAGAGCTTAACCGTCACTTACGAGAAGGTGCAGGAGCTTCGTTACGGAGAGAATCCGCACCAGAAGGCCGCGTTCTATCGCAAGCCGCTCAGCTCCATCGGAAACATTACCTCCGCCGAGCAGTTGCACGGCAAAGAGCTGAGTTACAACAATATCAACGATGCAAACGCGGCGCTCGCAATCGTCAAGGAATTCGATCAACCAGCCGTTGTGGCGGTTAAGCATATGAATCCTTGCGGAGTGGGCATCGGCGAGACGATCGACGAAGCCTACGTGAAAGCTTACGAGTCGGATCCGACCTCCATCTTCGGCGGCATCGTCGCCGCGAACCGGACGATCGGCGCGGATACGGCGACGAGGCTTAACGATCTGTTCTTGGAGATCGTTATCGCGCCGGACTTCTCGCCCGAAGCGTTGGAGATTCTGCAGCGCAAGAAAAATATACGTCTGATGCGCATCGGCGATCTTCCTTCCGCGGCGGAACGTAGCTCCGAGTTTCTGGTGACCAGCGTCGAAGGCGGAATGCTCGTGCAACAGAGCGACGTTCACAGCCTGAGCGACGGGGATATCAAGGTGGTGACGAACCGGGCTCCGACGGATGAAGAGCTGAAGCAATTGCTCTTCGCTTGGAAGGTCGTCAAGCACGTCAAGTCGAACGCGATACTGCTCGCTAGCGACAACATGACGGTCGGCGTCGGCGCGGGTCAGATGAACCGCGTAGGCGCGGCGCGCATCGCGATCGAGCAAGCGGGAGACAAAGCGCGCGGAGCTGTGTTGGCGTCGGATGCGTTCTTCCCGATGGGAGATACGGTCGAGCTTGCCGCGAAGGCGGGAATTACCGCGATCGTTCAGCCGGGCGGTTCGATCAAGGACGAAGAGTCCATCGCCGCGGCAAACGCTCATAATATCGCCATGATCGTGACGGGCGTCCGTCATTTTAAACACTAATTTTAACGGGAACAGGGCAAATAGCGGCAGCAATTGCCGCTATTTCTCCATTCGTATCACAAGAGGAGGACGCAGCAAATGAAGATTCTAGTCATCGGACGGGGCGGCCGCGAGCACGCGATTATCTGGGCGCTGAAGAAAAGCGCGAAGATCAAGCAAATCTATTGCGCTCCAGGTAACGCCGGGACGGCGCAATTGGCGGAAAACGTGGATATCGGCGAATTGGAGTTCGCGCGCCTCGTAAAGTTCGCGCAAGATTCCGCGATCGACCTCGTCGTGGTCGGACCAGACGATCCGCTTGCGGCGGGCATTGTAGACGAGTTCGAAGCCGCGTCTATTCCGGTTTACGGACCTCGGAAGAACGCCGCGGAGATCGAAGGCAGCAAGATCTTCATGAAGGATCTGCTTCGCAAATACGACATCCCGACGGCTAAGTACGAGACGTTCACGGACTACGAAGCGGCAGCCGATTATTTGAAGCGACAGCCACTTCCTATCGTCATCAAGGCGGACGGACTTGCGGCGGGCAAGGGCGTCGCCGTATGCTTCACCCGCGAGGAAGCCGACAAGGCGCTGGAAGAAACGATGGTAGACAAGTCTTTCGGAGCAGCCGGGGACAAAGTCGTTATCGAGGAATTCCTTGAAGGGCAGGAAATGTCCATTCTCGCCTTCGTGGACGGGGAAACGGTTCGGGCGATGTCTCCCGCGCAAGATCACAAGCAAGTATTCGATAACGATAAGGGACCGAATACGGGCGGCATGGGTACTTACTCTCCGTTACCGCATATCGCGCAATCGATCATCGACGATTCGATCGAGAACATCATTAAACCGACGGCTCGCGCAATGGTGTCCGAAGGCAGACCGTTCCGCGGGGTGTTGTTCGCGGGATTGATGATCACGAAGGACGGACCGAAAACGATCGAATTCAACGCCCGTTTCGGCGATCCGGAAACCCAAGTGGTGTTGCCGCGCTTGGAGACGGACTTGCTCGATATTTTCCTCGCGTCGATTAACGGGACCTTGGATCGAGTCGACATCAAGTGGAGCAACGACGTCGCGGTATGCGTCGTGTTGGCATCCGGCGGTTACCCCGGCTCTTATCCTAAAGGCTTCCCGATCGAAGGTTTGAACGATGTTACGACGCCTGGCGCTCTCGTATTCCATGCGGGAACCGCGCTGAAGGACGGCCAAGTCGTCACGAACGGCGGACGGGTGCTCGGAATCGTCGGCATGGGCGCCGGGATCGCCGAAGCGCGGGCCAACGCTTACAACGCCGCGGAGGGTATTACCTTCCAAGGCAAGCAGAACCGCACGGACATCGCGGCTAAAGCGTTGATCTAGCGTTATTTTATCGATAACCGACCGTTAACAAAAAGCCGCCGTGCCCTGCCTGAACAAGGGAGCCGGTGGCTTATTCTTTGTAAAACAGAGATTTGCGGTGAGCGATAATGTACCAGACCGCATAAGTTGTACCGATGATCAAGACCACGGTCAGGGAATGGCCGGATAACCATTGGACGAAGCCTTCCATGTGCTCATCTCCTTAGTTTCGTTGTCGGGGATGTCATGAAAGGTAGGTTACCCTGCGAAGCTTGATTTTATATGTATACAATAAGTACGGATCCATCGAAACGGACGACGCCTATAAGCGTCGCCATTTGTTTCATCCAACGATTATCTGCGACGGAAGCCGTAGAATCCGCCCGTTAGTAAAAGAACGATGACGACGACGATGATTAAAGTCGTTAAGTTCATGGATTCAGTCATCTCCTTCCTCTTGTCCGATGACTATTAATAAACATATCTCCCGATTTCCAATCAACGAGGCGTGCGTGTCTGGTCCTTGTTCCGGGTTGACAGAACGTTAAAGCGATGATAAAGTATAATTCATACTAATCACATCGGAATTACGTGAAATGAGGGCTGCAACATGGAAAAACCATTTACGATACGCCATGAAGATTTGACTTTAACGGCGACGATTCATTATCCGGCCAAAGACGGTGCATGCTCCGAGAAGAAGATGCCTCTTGTCGTCATCTGCCACGGGTTCGTCGGAAGCCGGATCGGAGTCGATCGTCTGTTCCTTCTCGCCAGCAGGATGCTTGCCGACAAAGGGTTTCTCGTGATCCGATTCGATTACGCGGGATGCGGGGAAAGCGAAGGAATCTACGGACAGCATGGCTTAGACTCCATGATCGCCCAAACCCGTTCGGTATTGGACTACGGACTGAGCTTGGATTGCGTGGATCCATTACGGGTTACGTTGCTCGGACACAGCCTGGGCGGCGCGGTAGCGTTGCTGACCGCAACGAAGGATCGCCGCGTGAAGTCGTTGGCTCTGTGGTCGCCGGTGGCGCACCCTTTCAACGATATCATTAAGATCGTAGGTCGCGGAGTGTACGACGAGTCGATCAACAAAGGTCATTCGGACTATCAAGGCTACCGTCTGCAGCCGGAATTCTTCGAGTCTCTTCAGCAGCATCAACCTTTCCAGGAAGCGCCGAATTTCCATGGCGACGTCTATATCGTTCATGGAACTTCCGACGATGTCATCCCAGCGGATTACAGCTTTATGCTCGAGAAGACGTTCTGGCTCAGAGGAGAGGGACGCTGCGACAAGAACATTTTGTTCCAAGCCGACCATACGTATTCCAAGGGAGCCCATAAGGCCGAACTGTTTCAATCCACTCTGGATTGGCTGACGAGCCACGAGAAGCGGCAGCAAGATTGGCAGCATTGGAGCATTTAAGAAAGGGCATAGGCTCATGCTCATGCACTAGTAACCAAAATAACCGTCGGGGCGGAATGCCTGGCGGTTTTTTGCGATGGTCAGCAGCATAAAAATTTAGCTCCAGCAATCTAACAACTCCAGACCTTCGCATGAGCATAAAAAGTATGGCTACAGCTCGGAGTGGGTCAGATTTCGGAGCTCTAACTATAAAAAGTATGGCTATAGCTCGGAGTGGGTTAGATTTCGGAGCTCTAACCATAAAAAATATGGTTACAGCTTGAAGTGGGTTAGATTTCGGAGCTCTAACTATAAAAAGTATAGCTACAGCTCGGAGTGGGTTAGATTTCTAAGCTCTAACTATAAAAAGTATGGCTATAGCTCGGAGTGGGTGCGTTTTGACGTTTAACTTGTTTATAGGGCGTTAAAGAGGGGGGCGGTTTCGGGCAGAGACAGTAAAGCGCTTACCAATATTAAGAAAGAAATGCAATAGACTGTCGAAAAAAGGGAAGTCAGGGTCTTTTTCCCGATAGGACAATTATGGTTTAATGGAGAGGTACATACTCGCGAAGGGAGAATGAGCATGACGCAACCATTACGAATCGCGATGCAGCTTACGCTTGCAGCCGTGCTCGTAGGTTTGACCGCTTGCAGCGGAGGCTCGAAGGAAACGGTCGCGACGCCGAGCGGAACGATCGCGCCTACGGCAAGCCCCTCGGAATCTCCTAGTGAAACGCCCTCGATACCCGTTGCCGAGTTCCTCGCCCCGTTAACCGGAATGCCATCGGACAAAGAAATAACGAATCGACCGTTCGCCGTTATGATCAATAATTTGAAGCCCGCAAGGCCGCAATCCGGTCTAACGCAAGCCGATACGGTGTGGGAATTATTGGCCGAAGGCGGGATCACGCGGTTGGTCGCCGTGTTCCAGAGCAAACAATTCACGGATCCGATCGGACCTATTCGAAGCATACGTCCTTATTTTATCCAAGTAGGGGAATTTTACGGCGGAGTCCTTGTCCACGTTGGAGCCAGCAACGATGCGTTCGCCATCCTTCAGCGTCAGCATAAGGAGGACTTGGACGAGATTACGAATGCCGGAGCCTACTTCTATCGGGACAAGTCCCGCAAAGCGCCTCATAACGTTTACTCGACGTTAGAGCAGCTGCGTGCGGGCGCTGCCAAACGCAAATACAAGGACACGGCGACGATGCCGTTGCTGTCCTTCGACAAAGCGCCGCCCGCGCTTGCGACGGCCTCGCCGGCAACGCGGATCGACATCAAATTCATGCTGTCGGATTATAAGGTGTCCTATACATACGATAGCGCCAAGTCCTTATACTCCAGATTCATCAACGACGAGCCGCATATCGACAAAAACAACGATCAACAGTTAACGGCCGCGAATTTAGTCGTGTTGGAGGCTAAAACCGAGATCAAAGACGACGTCGGGAGATTGATAGTCAATCTGGACAGCGGCGGCGACGCGGTTCTGTTTCAGAACGGCATGGCGATTACATGCACGTGGGAGCGCAAAGAAGGAGACATCGTTAGGCTGATCAAGGACGGAGCGGAGCTGCCGTTCCTGCCGGGCGTCACCTACTACCATGTCGTGCCGAATTCGGCGTCTCTCGATAATCATTTAACCTATCAATAAATCTAGACAGGGATTGCCTCCGATTCGCCAAGCATATGGCGGCGCGGAGACAATCCCTTTTGCTTCCTATATTCTTGATGGGCGAGCGAGTAGCAATCTAATTTAAAGGCAAACTTAAAAAAAGTGTCACAAGTGTCGAATAGGGACTATACACAGCCTATACACGCTGTGATAAAATGGTTTAGTTAACGTGGTGTTAACGGATTGTTATCTAAACGTTAATTTTTATCAGTTATATATATGGGAAAGAAGGGCTATCCGTGTTCCGGAAAAAAGACATCTTTTTTAAGACGTTGGAGGAAATGGCTGACATCATCTTCGAAACGGTCGATCGTTTCGCCAACGCCGTTAATGGCGACCTACCCGACGTGACGGCATTCGCCAAGGAAATGAAGGAGTACGAACATAAAGGCGACAAATGCACCCATATTATTCTGACCGAGCTCAACAAAACCTTCATTACTCCGATCGAGCGCGAAGACATCATGGAGCTAATCAAGAAGCTGGACGACGTATTGGATGGCATAGAAGCTTGCGCCTCCCGTTTCGAAATGTACCAGATTTCGAAGTCGGATCCGTTCATTCGAAAGTTTGGAGATTGCTTACGCCGTAGCTCGGTCGAGATCAAGTCTGCGATCTATTTATTGACGCAGAAGAAGCTGCTCGCCATACAACCGCATGTCGTGAAGATCAACGAGCTGGAGAACGAGGGCGACGATCTGATGCGTCAAGGCATCAAGCATCTATTCCAGAACGTCAAAGATCCGATCGAGCTCATTAAACATAAAGAGATTTACGAGCGACTGGAACAGACAACCGACTCGTGCGAAGATGTCGCCAATACGCTTCAATCCATAATCATGCGCAATTCTTAATCGGCGCAAGCAGGGGCGGAACAGAATAGAATGGATTACACAATGTGGTTGGTTGTCGTTATTGTTATACTTGCCCTAGGGTTCGACTTTATCAACGGATTTCACGATACGGCTAACGCTATCGCGACATCCGTTTCGACGCGTGCGTTAACGCCTAGGCGTGCCATAATACTTGCTTCCGTCATGAATCTGGTCGGAGCGCTCATGTTCACCGGGGTCGCGAAGACGATAGGCGGTAAAATAACGGATCCCTTCAAGTTGGAGCACGGCTTGACGGTCGTCATAGCTACATTGATAGCGGCTATCGTATGGAATTTGATTACTTGGTGGTACGGAATCCCGTCTTCCTCGTCTCATGCCATTATCGGGGCGTTGGCGGGAGCGGCGATCGCGTCGGAGGGGTGGGACGGAATCAATTATTCCGGATTTACGACCATCATTAAGTGGCTTATCCTGTCGCCGCTAATCGCCTTCGTGCTAGGATTCTGTATTATGTTTATACTGAAGCATATATTCGCGAATTCCAGTCCGCATCACGTCAACAAAGTATTCCGCTTCGGACAGGTGTTAACCGCGGCATTCCAATCCTTCACGCACGGAACGAACGATGCGCAGAAAGCGATGGGAATTATCACGTTGGCGTTAGTCACGGCGAAAATACAACCAACGCTGGATATCCCGCTATGGGTTAAATTATCTGCCGCCATCTCGATGGCTTTGGGTACATCCATCGGAGGCTGGAAAATCATCAAGACGATGGGAACGAAAATATTCAAAATCGATCCGATGAACGGATTTTCGGCCGATCTGGCGTCAGCTTCGGTTATCCTAGGAGCAACGTTGCTCCATCAACCCGTCAGCACGACGCATGCGATTACTTCTTCCATCTTAGGAGTCGGATCGGCCAAGAAGTTTTCGAACGTAAAATGGAGTATGGCCGGTCGTATCGTCTTAACGTGGATCATTACAATACCAGTGGTCGGGGTACTATCTACTCTCATCTATTACGTACTCAGTTTGTTCCTTCACTAATTCGGGTACATTGTTTAAGAAAAATAGGCGCGGGACACCCAAACCTGAACGCCCGAGATTACTACTATAGAGTAACGGCTGAAGTTAGCTCTATTTAGTCTGGAGGACACCCATGCTTGCGTACACGGAACAGGCGAAATCGAGTGTCGAATTGTTAAAAGAATTTATGGAAGGCAAAACCGCCTTCCAAGGAAGCAAGCTCGTCTTCACGGGAGTGGGGACTCGTGACGTCTATAATATCAGCGCGCCGTTTAAGGATAACGGCGAGCTTGTCATTGCCGGGCGCGTCGAAGACCGCGACAAGGAGCTCTCCGAAGTCATGTTCTTCGTTGAGCGTCGCGGCGAATGGATCCCGAGGAACGGGGCTCCCGTATTCGCCTTGCAGGATCCTTTCTTTACTTTCATAGGCGATGAATTGGTGTTCGGAGGCGTAGAGGTTTACTTCGACGGCGATGATCCGCATTACGTGACTTCTTGGCGTACCGTCTTCTATCGGGGACATTCCATTCAAGATTTGGAACCGTTCGCTAAAGGTCCGGAAACGATGAAAGACATTCGTCTGGTCGAGCAGGCTAACGGCCGCATCGGCGTATTCACGCGACCTATGATGGTAGAAGGCGCCCGCGCATTGATCGGTTATGCGGAGATTGCGACTCTGGAGGAACTGACCGAGGAAACGATCAACGACGCCGAGCTTCTTCGTCATCAATTTCTACCGGAGGAGTGGGGCGGCGCCAACGAGGCCCACGTACTGACGAACGGGATGATCGGAGTGCTCGGTCATATCGCGCGCATGGAAGCGAATAATATTCGTCATTATTATCCGATGGTATTCGCGTTTAATCCGGCTGATCACCGTTATACGCCGGTCAGGCTCATCGCTACCCGCAGCATGTTTCCTGATGGTCCAGCCAAGCGGCCGGACCTCGAAGATGTGATATTCAGTGGCGGACTCGTACGGCACAAGGATGGAACCGCATCCTTATATGCTGGAGTCAGCGACGCCGAAGCACATGTCATTCGCATTCCGGATCCCTTCCTGGAATACGAGAAATAAGCGAAGAGAGGCTGCTCCCGTCGGGGGAACGGTCTTTTTTTTACGATTAAACCTAACTATAGAGCGCCAAACAAACTCCGACGAAGAAGGCCGAAGGGGTACCCTTCGGCCTGATCTGCACCCGCAACAAACCGACTCGTCAACGTCGTTTCGCGGTTTTTCTGGATCTGCGCTTACCCGCGCCGGACGGTCTTTTTACGGAGCGGCGGCGAGTTGTTCTTTTCTTCGAACCGGAGTCCGAAGATCCTTTACCCTTCTTATTGCCCATGAAAAGCTTAACCATCGGGGCGATCTGCTGCATAGTAGCCATGAATTTCTGAAATTTGCCCATCGTCGTAAGAATGCCTTCTACTCCGCCCATTCGATCGACCAATGCTTTTACGTCGCTGATATTGGAAATATTGAAGGGAAGTTTCGATAGGAGAGAAGAGGACGGAGCCTCGGCTTGAACGGCGGGTAGCACGGTGGTTGGATTTATGGCGGCGGGAGGACCGGAGAACGTTTCTTCGATTCCGGGAAACTGTTCCTGTCCGAAGCCCGACGTCCAGCTGCGCGTGGAGGGCGAATGCGTTTCGTTCATGGAGTCACACCCTTTTTAATAATAGGTTATGACGGAAGGGGCTATCGGGCATGGACGGATGCCCGGGTATAGAGACATTTTACCTCTGTAATGCGTGAATACGGTGATGCTTGAACTATTAGCAGGTACGCAGTACAATGGAGTCAAAGCGAGGTGCGATCTCATGCAATTAAAGAAGCTGAACGATAAATCCATAGATCAATTATTCGAAGCGGTTCTGACGCTGAAGAACGTAGAAGAATGTTACGTATTCTTCGACGACTTGTGCACGGTGAACGAAATCCAATCTTTATCGCAACGTCTCGAAGTCGCTCGAATGTTGGGCAAGGGACATACGTACAATCAGATCGAGGCGGAAACCGGAGCGAGCACGGCGACGATATCGCGCGTGAAGCGTTGCCTGAATTACGGCAATGACGGCTACAAGCTCTCGTTGGAGCGATTGGGACGTTTCGGTGCCGAATCGGAATCCGCGGAAGGGTAACGCTAGAAGTGATGAGTTCTATCACTACCCAATAGAATAATGCCACATTAAAGCCGGTCCTTCAAGGGGCCGGCTTTGTTACGCAATGGACCTTTAAGCGAGATATTACCCCAACCATTCGTTTTTGTGTTGCCGCTTTCAATCGTGTGCGATATGCTAGGAGCGGAATGAAAATCATGCCGAGGATGGGGAAAAATGGCTTTTTGGCAATCTATCAGATTCAAAATCGTATTCGGCTTTCTTCTCATGATCGCACCTATGGTGCTATTCCTCATCTATAACAATATCTACGCGACGAATGTCGTACGTGATCAAATATCGCTTCACTATAACAATCTCATGGCTCAGCAGGTGCATAACAATGACGCTATTCTCTTGGAAACGATGCGTTATTTGTACCGGATGAAAGACGACCCGGACATCCAATCCTTGCAATCCCTATCGCTCGCAACGGATGATTCGGACTATACGATGGTCAAGATGGAATTAACGAGGCGTTTTCTGCTCGATACCGGCTATTATAACAAAGTCGACACCTTTTTCGTGTATTCCCGGAAGGACGACGATATGTTTTTCGCTACTCAGTATAGCTTTCACTTTGCCGAATTACAATCCGCGCTGCTCGATTACACCACGAAGCTCGCCTCCAAGGATTTGCCGCTCGAGACTCAGCGCTGGGAGCGGTTCTCCATTCCCAATGACACCAATTATTTAATTAAAACCGTCGATGCAGGCTCCGGAGTGTTCATAGGGGCATTAGTGCAAGTCGATCGGTTAAACGAAGAGGTCAGCCACTTCGACGTAGGACCCGACGGTGCCACGTTCGTGGTCGATCCGGAGGGCAACGCTCTGACTAACTCTCCGTTGCCGGTCGTGCAGGAAAAGGTCGTGCATAGCGACATCGTGGAGATGACCAAGCAAGGGCGAACGACTTGGAATCAGAATCAATTTCTGGTGATCACTCAGCCTACGCCTATTTCGGATATCCATTATATGATCGTTATCCCTGAAACGTACATTTTGAAAAACCTGCCTTTTTTCCAGAAAATGCTCTACGTTTGGATCCCGTTAATCGTCGCAATCGTTCTTACTTTATATTTGGTCTTCCTGCGAAGAGTCATGTTTAAGCCATTGGTCGCCCTAGTACGCGGAATGAGAAAGCTTGGTCAAGGACAATTCAACGTGCGGATGCCGATCCGTACGGATAATAGCGAATTCACCTTTATGTCGGGGACGTTCAATCAGATGGCCGAGCAGATCGAGAAGCTCAAAATCGATGTTTACGAGGAGCAAATCCGCGTACAGAAGGCCGAGTATAAACATCTGCAAATTCAGATCAATCCGCATTTCTACATGAATAGCTTAAATATCATTTATAATCTAGCGGCGCTGAAGGACTTCAAATCCGTGCAAAAGCTTAGCCTGCATCTGGCGGACTACTTTCGTTTCTTGATGCATGGGCATCGGACGGTGCTGCCTCTTGAAGATGAAATCAGACATATCGAGCATTATCTAGAGATCCATAAGATCCGATATGTCAATAAATTGAGTTATGAGATAAGAGTGCTTCCGGAGCATCTGTCCGTGCAATTATCTCCGTTGCTCTTGCAGCCTTTTGTCGAGAATTCGGTCATCCACGGCTTTAATAATAAGGTTCAGGATGGATTGCCGTTTCACATTCGGATCACTTCGAGCAACGACGTAGAACAGCCTGACCGTTTCATCGTACTGACGATCGCGGACAACGGGCCGGGATTCCCGGAGCAGTTTATGAACGACGTGGAAAGCGGAGTCCACTTAGCGGAAGCCGGCGAGCATCATCTGGGGATATGGAACATCCTCCGTCGTTTCAAAATGCTATACGGCACCGAGGGCGGAATCACTTTCATGAACGGGGATTCCGGCGGAGCGATCGTACAGGTGAGGCTTCCCACCAATCGCCCGAATACATTCGAAGGCGATGAATAACTCACAGCAGGCAAAGGAGAATTACCATGGTTAGAATACTTGTCGTCGATGATGAGATTTATGCCTTGAAGGGGATCACGCAAGGAATCGATTGGAGCGACTTGCCGATCCAAGCCATGATGGAGGCGGAGGACGTTGCCCAGGCGATGCGTATACTCGAAGAGCATCCGGTAGATTTGGTAATCTCGGACATCGAGATGCCCGGATTAAACGGACTGGAGCTGTTGCGCTGGACTCGAGACCATCGGCCCCACGCGTTAACCATTTTCCTCACGGGACATGCACGGTTCGATTATGCGCAAGAGGCGCTGCACAACGGTTGCTTCGATTACGTATTAAAGCCGGTCGATCATGATGCGTTAAAAACGATCGTGAAGCGTGCCATCGCGGAGATCGATATGCGAAAAGAACAGCAGGGGTTCGAAGAGACGTTGGAGGTCAACCGAAGGCAATGGAACGACCAACTGCCGATACTCGTGGAGCGGTTCTGGCAGGAGCTGTTAGCCGGACGCGTACTCCTTTCCACCGAGCGGCTTAAACGGCAGTTAGAATACTATGATATCCCGTTAGGGGCGGATAGCCTTGTTCTTCCCGTTCTGCTCAGTATCGAGCAGTGGGATATTCAGTTGGATTCGCGGGATGAAAGTATTATGGAATACGCTTTGCGCAAAGCGGCAGCGGAAACCATTTTGGCGGAATGGCCGGGTACGGTGCTACAGGATCGTAATGAAATCAACTTTGCGTTGCTATATCTGAATGAAGATGACGTCATTGATCGTGCCGCTTTGCTTAAGCGTTGCGACGATTATGTTCGCGCGTGCCACCAATACTTTCACTGCAGAGTATCCTGCTATGTGGGAGAGCCGTCGAGCATAGGAGAGCTATCCGGTTCGCTTGAGCGGTTGCAGCAATTGGAGCGTTCGAATGTGTCCGTGACGCAAACGGTGCTGGATGTCTTAACTAGCGTGCAAGGGACGGCCGGCAGCAAGGGAATTCAGCTTCCATCGTTTATGGATTGGGGCGTCCTGCTCGATAACGGCGGGTATGAAGAGCTGGGCAGCCGGATAGAAGAGACGTTGAAGGCTTGGCAATTCGAATCGCCGGGCAGGGAAGCGCTGGAGTTGTTCCAATACGGAATATTGCACATGTTATATCAATCCGCCTATCGCAAAGGCTTCTCGATCTACGATGTGTTCACGGTAAATGAATTAACGGATGCCCAAGCTCCCCGCTCCTCGCCTCAATTGATGGCATGGGCCGGGAAAGCGGTGTTGAAAATGGGACAAGCGCTCGCGGAGCGTCAGCGCGATGCTTCGGCCGTTATTGCAAAGGTACAATCCTATATTTTAGAGAACTTGCAAACGGAGTTGACTCGGGACGGAATCGCTAATTCGGTCTACCGCAATCCGGCTTATTTATCGCGCTTATTTCGCAAGGAGACGGGAATCTCTCTATCGGATTATATTACTCAGTTACGTATCGATCATGCCAAGCGCTACCTTATCGATACGAATGACAAAGTGAGCAACATAGCGGAAGGAGTCGGGTACATCCATTTCTCTTATTTTGCCAAGCTGTTCAAGAAAGTAACGGGTTTATCCCCGCAAGAATACCGCAAAAGGTATCAGATCTTGCCTTAACTCCGCTACCCCGAAAAACAACTTCCAAGATGTCACAGAAGTGCTAAGTCGGTCACCGTAGTTGATAGATGCGCTCAGCCATCCCCCTGTACAATAAACACGTACAAGAGAGATAAAGGATGGTGACGGGAATGGCATCTGCCGCGGAAGCGGTCGCCAAAGCGACAACGCCAAGCATACGAACGAGGCAAAACCAAAGCTATTGGCGGAGATTCGGAGTTTTCTATATCATGATGGCTCCGGCGCTAATCGTACTGCTCATGAATAACTACCTCCCTATGGTCGGCTCGTTAATAGCCTTTAAACAAATCGTTTATTCGTCCCCTAGCTTCTTCCAAAGCTTCCTGGATAGCGAGTGGGTCGGTTGGGAGAATTTCAATTATTTGTTCAGCACGACCGATGCATGGCTCATTACCCGCAATACTCTTGGTTACAATGCCGCGTTCATCTTTTTGAATTTGGTCGTCGGCGTAACGCTGGCTCTTCTGTTCAATGCCATGAGGAGCAGCAAGCTCGCGAAACTGCATCAAACGACGATGTTTCTCCCTTATTTTCTATCGATGGTCGTCATCTCTTACTTGGTCTACGCTTTCCTGAATCCCGAGATAGGAATCATAAACAAGGTCGTGCTTCCGGCGCTGGGATATAATCCGATCGATTGGTATACCGAGCCGAAGTGGTGGCCGTACATTCTACCGATCATAAATACGTGGAAGGGGATCGGATACTACGCGATCATCTTCCTCGCTGCCATCATCGGGATAGACAACGAATATTATGAAGCCGCAACGATCGACGGCGCTTCGAAATGGCGTCAGATTTGGAATATCACTCTTCCGTTGATCCGCCCCGTCATGATCATCTTGACTTTATTGCAGATCGGCCGTATTTTCTACGCGGATTTCGGCTTGTTCTTCCAAGTGACCCGCAATTCCGGAATTCTCTATGATACGACGCTTGTTATCGATACCTACGTCTATCAGGGATTCATCGTGAGCGGCGATATCGGGATGTCTTCAGCGGCGGGATTATATCAAGCGGTGGTCGGATTCGTGCTGGTTCTGGTGTCGAACTTCGTCATTCGCAGGATCAGCAAAGACGATGCATTGTTCTAGGAGGGAGTGAGCTCGTATGGCAACAACAGCGAAACGCATTAGAAACGTTAACGAAATATCCGGCGTATCCAACTTCTTCATCAACGGCTTTTTCTGGATATACACGGCGCTCTGCGTCCTTCCGCTTTTCTTAGTCATAGCGGTGTCTTTCTCCGATGAACAATTGGTTCTCGTCAACGGTTACAAATTCTGGCCGGAGAAATTCAGCGTCGGTGCCTACGATTTCCTGCTTAGCGACTGGCAGAGCATTATCCGATCATATGGCGTATCCGCCTTCGTAACGGTGGTCGGTACGATTATTGCGCTGCTTACGATGTCGCTGTACGCTTATCCGATCTCGCGTCCGGACTTCAAGCATCGCAAGGCATTTTCCTTCATTATGTTCTTCACCTTACTCTTCAATAGCGGGTTGGTTCCTTTCTACCTTCTATATACGCAAGGCTTCCATCTTAGGGATACGATATGGGTACTCATGATTCCTTTCTTAGTACAGCCCTTTTACGTGCTCGTCTTACGGACCTTCTTCACCAACTCGGTGCCTTCGGCATTGTTGGAATCGGCGAAGATAGATGGAGCGGGCGAATGGCGCATCTTCGCGCAGATCGTATTGCCATTGTCGCTTCCCGTACTTGCGACCGTCGGGTTGTTCTGTACGCTCAACTATTGGAACGATTGGTTCCTGAGCTTGCTCTTCATCAACAAGGAGAACTTGATCAGCATCCAGTTCCGAATGTACGAGGCGCTGCTAGACATTACGTTCCTGAGCGCGAACTCGACGGCGTATTCGGCTATCTTGGCTCAGAATCCCGACTTCCAGTTGCCGACGGAAACGGTCACGATGGCGATGGCGGTCGTCGGAATCGGTCCTATCATATTCGCTTATCCGTTCTTCCAACGTTTCTTCGTCAAAGGCTTGACGGTCGGAGCGGTGAAAGGTTAGGAGTAACCAAGCTAGCTCGTCCATAACGCACGGCTCTATCCGGTTACCGGCCGGTTGAGTATACATCGCATTTATCCGAAAAGGGAGGCAATACCGAATGTTCAACAGAACAAGCAAGACGGTAAAAAGCTTTGCTCTAGTATTAGGAGCCAGTCTAATCTTGTCCGTGTTTTCCGCTTCAGCAGCTACAACTTCATCACTGCCCGAATACAAATTGAGCTTCTATTACCCAGGCACTCCGACCAAGGATGAAGCCAAGATCGAAGCAAAGATTAACGCTCACCTCAAGTCCAAAATCAACGCGACTATCGATCTGCAGCCTATCGATTGGGGTCAATGGGACAGCAAGATGAACCTGCTCAAAGCCAGCCGCGAGCCCATGGACATCATCTTCACCGCCCAATGGAACGGCCATGCCAACGATGTAGCCAAGCAAGTGTTCCTGGCGCTTGACGATCCGAAGGGGCCGGCCGGCAACCTGTTAGCTCAATACGGAGCAGGCATTACCCGAACGCTCGATCCCGCATTCCTGGCAGGCGCCAAAGTAAACGGTCACAACTACGGCGTACCTACGAACAAAGAATTGGCGGCGCAAGGCGGCGTAATTTACCGCAAGGATATTGCCGATAAACTCGGACTTACGGCTAAGCTGAACTCCGTCAGAACCGTTGCGGATTTGGATGCTATCTTAGCAACCGTGAAAGCGAAACAGCCTGGCATGACTCCGTTGTTCCTTCGCGACGGCGACAACTTCAATGCCCATTATTTCATCCAACAAGACTTTCTCGGCGATACGACGATCGAAGGCTTGATCCGCAAGGATAGCACGAGCACGAAAGTCATCACCAGATTCGACGACAAGAAATATATGGATCAATTGACTCTTACTCGTTCTTTCTACAAGAAAGGTTACATCAACAGAGACGCATCAACGACGCAGCTGTCCGGACAAGATGCATTGAAGAAGGGCAACGTCTTCATGATTACGGCTTCCTTGAAGCCGGGTAAAGATGCTGAGACCGCCCTTGCGGCCGGCTTAGCTGGCAAACTGAAACAAATCAACATGACCGATCGTACCGTATCTACCGGCGAAACGGCAGGCTCGATGCTCGGAATTTCCTCTACTTCCAAAGATCCTGCCCGCGCTATGATGTTCATCAACCTGCTTCATACGGACAAATACCTGAACAACCTGCTTAACTTCGGTATCGAAGGCGAGCACTATGCCAAAGCTTCCGCAGAGGTAATCAAAGCGGGTCCTAGCGCGGCTAACTACAACCCGGGAGCAACTTGGATGTTCGGCAACCAATTCCTGAACTATGTATGGGATACGGAAGCTTCGAACAAATGGGCTCAATTCAAGAACTTCAACAGAGGCGCGAAATTGTCTCCTGCGCTCGGCTTCACGTTTAACGCCCAACCGGTGAAGTCGCAAGTGGCTGCCCTCGTTTCCGTTCGCAAAACTTATATCGCCGGATTAGAGACGGGTTCGATCGATCCGTCCAAGGCTGCCGAATTCCAGAAAAAAGAGAAAGCCAACGGACTGGATAAGGTTATTGCGGAGAAACAGAAGCAACTGGACGCTTTCTTGAAAGCTAAGAAGTAATAGGATTGAAAAAGAGGGAACCGTCAAGCGCTCTAGGGCTTGGCGGTTTTTTCCTTTAACATATCAGTATATATAAAATTATGAACACTTTATTTATCATCTAGTAGCCCGATATAAACGTTTACTGCCGTCCAAGGACGGCGGAACCGGCTTACTTGATTGAACGCAATTAACCACAAACTCCGCTTTCCCGAATAACCCGTTCAAACCAGGTTAGTTGTCTCTCGCGGCCCCAATTTCGCCGAATAACCCGTCCAAACCGGGTTATTTGTCTCTCGCGGCCCCAATTTCGCCGAATAACCCGTCCAAACCGGGTTATTTGTCTCTCGCAGCTCCAATTTCGCCGAATAACCCGTTCAAACCGGGTTATTTGTCGCAATATCAGGAAGCATAAAATCTTTGAACTCTTTTTACTCATCTGATCGCTCGATACAAACGTAACCTGCCGTCCAAAGGACGGCGAAGCCGTTTTCTTATTGAGGGCGACGGAGGCTACTTAGATGAAGGCGCGGCGTTGACATTGGCTTGACGATTCGATAGCATGAATATGAAGTGGAACTAGCTGGGAACGAAAGGGGATCGCGCTTCGCATGAGACCGGGACTGCTGGTGATCAGCCATGGATCGAGGGAAGCAGGCTGGGTAGCCCTCGTCGACAAGACGATCGATGCGGTCCGAACCGCGCTAGGCGATGGGTTGCCGGTTGAGACCGCATTCCTCGAATTGGTCGAAGGGCGGCTTATACAGGATGGTATAGACCGTTTGGAAACCGTCGGAGTCACGCATCTGCTGGCATTGCCGTTATTCGTATCATCCGGAAGCACGCACGTAGACGAGATAGGTTGGGCGCTTGGAGCTTATTCGGAGCCTAAGATCGAGACCGATCTGGAGAAAATTCGTATTCCGCGGGGATTAAGTCTTACCTATGGCAAACCGATGGATGACGATCCGGAGCTTATAAGCGTCGTACTGAATAGATTAAGAGAGATGTCCAGCGAGGCGGGTAAGGAAAGCGTTCTTCTCATCGGACACGGGAGCCAAGAAGAGGGCTTCCAAGACGATTGGGAACGGATACTCGCCGCTATTGCCGGACGGGTCATGGATCTTGGAGGTTATGATGCCTGTTCTACGGCATTATTGCTGCCCAACCAAGTGCCGGAGCAATTGGGTAACCTGAGGAAAAGACGACCTAGCAATGAAATCCTGGTGCTTCCTTTATTCCTGAGCGAGGGGTATTTTACGAAGGAAGTCATTCCCCGCCGGCTGGAAAGCGCGAGTACCGGCTCGGGCGCTATCTACCGTTATGACGGACGGGCGTTAATGCCGCATGAGGACGTAGAAAACTGGATTATATGGCAAGCTAGGAATTGGGCAAAAGGTTTGGGAATAGAAGTAGAAGAGTAAGCCGATAAGTTGATCGAGATCGTACGCGAGATAAAGAGGGGATCCGTCTTGGATACTATTCGAGCCCGGTTAATCTATAATCCGACTTCCGGCCGGGAGGAAGTCAAACGCAAGCTTGCGTCGATATTGCAGCGTCTCGAACGGGGCGGTATCGAAACGTCATGCCATGCGACCGAAAGCAAAGGTGACGCGATTCACGCAGCTTCGGATGCGGTGGAACGCGGCTTCGACATGATCATCGCCGCAGGCGGCGACGGCACAATCAATGAAGTGGTGAACGGGATGTCCACTCATGGGAAGAGACCGTCTCTGGGCATATTGCCTCTAGGTACGACCAATGATTTTGCCCGGGCGCACGGTATTCCCCGCAAGTGGGAGGATGCGTGCGATTTGTTGACTCGCAGACATACGACTCCAATAGACGTCGGTCAGGCGAACGATAGGCATTTTATTAATATTTCCGGCGGCGGTTCGCTCACGGAAGTGACATACGAAGTTCCGAGCAAGCTGAAGACGATGGTCGGACAGCTCGCTTATTATATGAAGGGCTTGGAGAAGATCACGCGGCTTCATCCGACCCAAATGAAGATTACGGCCGAAGGAATCGGCCAATTCGACGAGGAATTCATGCTGTTCCTCATCGCCAACAGCAATTCGGTCGGCGGATTCGATCGCTTGGCACCGAACGCCAGCACCAGCGATGGAGTGTTCGACGTACTAGCTTTGCGTAAATGCAACCTGCCGGAGTTCATCCGGATCGCTACGATGGTGATGCGCGGGGAGCCCGTGTTGAACGACTCCCACTTTATTCATTTTCAGACGAACAAAGTCGTCGTCGAATCGGACCACCGCGTTCAGCTGAACGTGGACGGAGAGTTCGGTGGCACGTTGCCTTGTACGTTTAACCTGCTGCCCGGGCATCTTAACGTCGTCGTAGACGAGCATGGAGAATCCTCCTATCGGAAAAACGGACCCGGACGGGCGCTGCAGCTATGAGCGGGCGGAATGGGAACGTTAGCGGGAGCGGGAAAACCAGCGGGAACGGGAGCAGAAATGCGAGCGGGAGTGCGAGCGGGAGTGCGAAAGACGGCAGGGGCAGACTGGGCGGCGGCAAAAGCAGGGGATTTGGCGGGGATAGAGGCAATAGGGCTGGCGACAGTAGAGGCAGATCGGTTGCCGCAACGACTATGGCGGGCGTACCCGTTATCGTCGGACAGCAAGTGGAATGCGAGATTATCGGATTGACGCACGACGGAGAAGGGGTTGGCCGTGTCGACGGCTATACCCTTTTTGTTCGTGATGCGCTCCCAGGCGAGAAGGTTCTAGCCGTGGTCGCGAGCATCGGCAAGTCTTTCGGTAAAGCTCGGATGGTGGAACTGCTGGGAGCGGGATCTGGAGCCAGTAATGAAGGAGGCATCCGCGTTGTTCCGCCTTGTCCGATCTATGATACATGCGGCGGGTGTCAGCTTCAGCATATGAGCTATGCGGAGCAGCTTCGCTGGAAGAGGCAGCATGTGGTGGACAACCTCGCGCGAATCGGGAAGCTTCAGGTGGTTGGGGGAGCTAGCGTTCAGGGAAGAGCGGTAGGCGATCAGCGAAGTTTTGGAGACCGAAGTACGGGAGATGGAGTTCAGGGTGTCTTGGTGCATCCGACTATCGGCATGGCGGATCCTTGGCGTTACCGGAATAAGGCTCAGGTCCCGATCGGTTTCGGCGATGGCGGTTTGATCGGCGGCTTCTACGAAGCGGGCAGCAATGACATCGTCGATATGGACGCTTGTCTCATCCAACAGGAGGAGAACGAGGAGACCGTCCGCGCGGTTAAGGAAGCGGCGAGACTATTGGATATCAGTCCCTACAATCGTGCGAACGGGAAGGGACTGCTCCGCCATGTCGTCGTTCGCCATGCGGCATCGACCGGACAACGCATGGTCGTACTCGTCACAAACGGCCGCGATATCCCGCACGCTCAGGAGCTCGTTGGGTTAATTCGCGAGAAGGTTCTTGGCGTCGTGAGCGTCTGCCAGAATGTTAACACGGCGGTTACGCCGGTAGTCTTCGGCGAGGAGACGCGAGTACTTTGGGGCGAAGATGTGATTTACGACGAGATCGGCGGCATTCAATTCGCGATCTCTCCGAGATCTTTCTTCCAGGTGAACCCGGAGCAAACGGAGCGGCTGTACGGCAAAGCGGTGGAGTATGCGGCTTTAACCGGGAAAGAAACAGTAATCGACGCGTACTGCGGTGCGGGGACGATTTCTTTGTTCCTGGCGAAGCATGCGGATCGCGTGTACGGAGTGGAGATCATTCCCGAGGCGATCGAGGATGCTAAGCGGAATGCGTTGCTGAATGGAATCCGCAACGCGGTGTTCGCCGTCGGCCCGGCCGAAGTCGTCATGCCCCGCTGGCAAGCGGAAGGCATCGTTCCCGATGTCATCGTCGTCGACCCTCCTCGCAAAGGTTGCGATCCCGCGTTGATCGCAACAATGCTAGAACTTCGTCCGGAGAGGATCGTCTACGTCTCGTGTAATCCTTCAACTTTGGCTAGAGATTTGAGGTTGCTTGAGGATGGCGGATATCGTACGGTGGAAGTTCAGCCGGTGGATATGTTCCCGCATACGGGGCATGTGGAAGCCGTGGCTTTGTTGGTGAGGAATGAAACAGAGTGTATTTAGAGAGGGGTTCTCTAAAAATTGAACCTAAACGAAACAAAGACGCCAGGAAACTCCTAGGCGTCTTCGTTATTGTCAATGTGTGAAACGCTATGCCGTATCGAGTGATCTCTACGTTGCCAGAATTCCGAGCTTGTCGATTTCAGCCCCCCAATTGGGATAGGAGAACTTGATAGTATTGCTGCCGGCGTTCAAATTCATGGTTGTCACATGGCTCCGAACGACATTCCAGCTTCCCGAATCCAGCTTAACTTTAAGCAATGTGTTAGCGCCGCCATTCAGACTGTAGTTGGGCATTCTCTCGTCGGTTGACAAGTAATTCAACTTGACTTTGTAAGTACCCGCCGCCGGTACGGTCACGTTGAATTGCACGGAGCCTGCATTGCTGCCCATGTTACCGACTTTATTGCCGTTCGAGCAGTTGACGCAGCTTACGACGTTAGCGGTACCGGCAAGAGTAGCGCTTTCCGCTTCATAGTAAGTATAAGGATCTGCAGGCATACTCGGTACGGTAGTTTTGGAAATCAACACCGCGGCTCCTCCGGTTTGCAGAAGAGGAATCGTTAGGGTTGAAGCGGATGTCACCGTACTTGTTGTTTTAGTGAGAATTTCACTTGATGCTCCATCCTTATAGACATAAGCCGTGTAGTTGCCGGAAGCCAGGTTCAGGCTCGAAAGGGGAATCGAGATCGTCCTCGCGGCGTCGGTCATCGCCCCGATATACCAATCCGCGCCGCTTCGCCTTGCCATCACGACGTGACTCCCCGGAAAACCGTCAAGGAGCTTCGTTTCGTCCCATGAGGCCGGCACGACCCGCAGAAGCTCCGTGCCTTTCCAGTTTCCGTAGATGTCTATGGAGTCGGCATAGTTTGAAATTTTCGATTCAAAAACAACAGACATCCCCAACTGGTGGCCCTGCGTCGTGTTCTTGTTCGTGTTGCTAAGAGCAACGGACGTGTAATCCATGGAACCCAGCACGTTTCTAGTGAACGGAAGCGTGGTGTTGTGAACGGCGGTCGGAGCCGGCGGCCAATACAATTTATAGCGTTCGGAGCCAAGCACCGCTTCCGAACCTATAATATTAGGCCAAGTACGCTCTTCTCCGCCCGGTTTCGTGGCGTTGTGGAAAAAGACCATAAGCTTAAGCTCGGCGCAATAATCGGCCGTCGACTCCAGGAAGCTCATCCCGACCTGCGAGTCGTTTGCCGTCATGTCCACTTTGACCCCTTTAATGCCCCAGCTCGCCCATTTACGCAAATTCATCCTGCTAGCGCCATAGGGGGTATGGACATAAGGACTTGCCCATATGAATATGCCTATCCCTTTTGTCGCGGCGTATGTGACGAGATCCGCGACCGTGCCGTCGGTCCATTTCACCCATCCGGCGTCAACGGTGACATATTCCCATCCCATGGAAGCCGCGAAATCCACGTAATCTTTCTGGCGCGCGTAAGTGTAAGGCACTTCGCGATAGCCTTCGGGAACGCCCGGATCGCCGTAATAGTCCTCGGACCACCAGGACCATGCGGCGACCCCCGGTTTGATCCAACTGGTGTCGGCGATTTTGGACGCCGGGTTCAGGTTTTGCACCAGGGTTGAATTGACTAGATCGTTAAGATTGTCGGTTACGATCACTGACCTGTAAGGCGTCTGAAAAGGCAAAGCCGCTTGAATCTGCGTTCCGAATTGAGCTTGATCGGCTGCGCAGGAGAACTTCATGTTTTGTCCCGAGCTACCGGTGAGAATCGAGGGGCAATAAGTCCCGTCGGCGTTATAGACGTTCGCTTCGGTTAATAAAGTCCAATATGCGTTGTTGTTAATCGAGGCTAAGAAAGGCATGGTAACCGTGCTGGCGTCTAACGTCGAAGAACCGTAATATTGCCAAGTTCCCTCGTAAGTGTTTACCGGCGGATATCCCCACCCGCCTGTTCCGTTAGGGAGATTGTATTCGGTATATTCCTTATCGATAAATGTCTCTCCCGGCCCGGGAATGTAGTATCTGAAAGCGAATCCATCATTATATACCCTCATGTAGATTTTAAGCTGAGCCGAGCCCTTCGACACGACATATTCCCTTTGTACCCCGTTATCCGTGTTTACGCTTTTTTTACCGCCCGGTATCGAATAACTATTGTTCCACGAGCTCGTGCTGGTGGATACGAACGACATTCCGGAATAGAAATCCGCAGCGGTTGTCTTTAGGCCCAATCGCGATTTTTCGACGATCGTCGCACTGCCCTTTGTAACAGTATAGAATAATTCCCCGCCTTCCAAGTACATCGTCGCCGTGAGTGAGCCATTAGGCGAGGCTGTTGCGTACTGCGTTCCGGGATCAATCGCAAAAACCGAAGGAACAGAAGTAAACATAATAACCAGTACCATGATGAAACTTACTGCTTTCTTAAATGACATTAATTTCCCTCCCTCAATTATGGCTCAGCCAGTGTGGCTGATCGCCTGACTCTATTATCGGGGGAACGGAAAGAGATAATCCATCCTAATATCCTCTGAATCCTATCGGAAAAGAACGATCTTACAGATGCTGTTGCAAAGGCAGCGTGATGGTAATTTTTGTGCCCAATCCGACTTGACTATGAATGGCTACCCCGTAGTTTTGTCCGTAAGCAAGTTGCACGCGTTCATGAACGTTCTTGATTCCATACCCTGCTTTCGATTCCGAGGATAGCAGTGCTTCTACTTGTTCGGAAGACATTCCGCAACCGTCATCTTCTACTTCAAGTAAGAGCGCAGGAACGCCGACGTGCATGGATTGGTATACTCGAATGGAGATTTCCAGACATTGATGATCATCATATATGGCGTGATTAATGGCGTTTTCGACAAAAGGCTGCAATAACAATTTTAACGTTTGATAGGTTGACAAGCTTTCGTCAACTTCCCAGCGTTCAATAAAGCTATCATCGAAGCGCATATGCTGGATGGCAAGATAGTGTTTGGTAAGGGCGATTTCTTTTTCCAGCGTAATATATTGATGCCCCATATTTAGCGAGGTTTGATAGAATCTTGCGAGATGGTTTACGATTTTGCTTACTTCGATATCATCGTTTTGGATGGCCAGAGAGGAAATACCCGACAGCGTATTATAAAGAAAATGCGGATTGATCTGGCTTTGCAACGCATAAAGCTCCGCATCGCGCTTGGCAATTTCCTTGACATACAGCGTATCGATCAATTCTTTGAGACGTGTGCCCATCTTGTTGAAATCCGCGCTTAATTGACCGATTTCATCCTTGCTGGAATCAGTGAGCAAGAGGGTGAAATTTCCTTGCTCCACTTGCGCTGCCTGACGGTTTAATTTACGCAAGCGGCGCGAAAGGTATTTGGCAATGACAATGATCATTAAGATGGATAAGACAAGACTAAAGAACGCAATGACAACAATTTGCATAGCCGTTTTACGAGAAGAACGCATGATTTCGTCAATCGGCGTGAGAGACACTGTTTTCCATCCATGATTCATAGTGTTATACACTAGCAAATTGGGATGTCCGTTTATGGTGACGACTTCTTGATTACTTGACAACTCGGGGCCGAGGGCTTCGCTGAACGACAGGTTTAAAAGCGATTTATCGGATGCGGAGATGATTTGATTATTTTCATTGAGTAAGTAGACGCTTTTGTTTTGCTCTTCTTTTTCGATTAGCTTGTAGAGTAATTCTTCATTGAGACCGATAGTCACCATCCCGTAAAATTGGCTTTGTTCGTTTAAGTTGAGTATACGCCCAAGATAGATCACGTTTTTCTCTTTATCGTCTTGAATAACGTTGCTGAATATATTGTTGCCGTATGATTGTTGTAATTGAATGAGGTACTTAATCGGTAAATTTTCAAGCGTGATATGTTTGAGAAAGAGATGATCCTCCGGAATCGATTTATTGTCTACATAAAGATTGATGCTGGCGATGTTGGTGTTCGCAGTCAGCAAGCTGTATAAGAGACCATCGATATATCGATAGGCTTCGAAGATAGAATAGTCATTTGTGTAGGTTTGCGTAAGATAAGATTGTAAGGTTTCATCCGTATAAATCATAGATGAAATTTGGCGAAGATTATCCAAATGAGCGTTTACGTTGCTGTTGATTTGTTGGTTGCTGCTAGACATATTTTCGTATGTCAATTCCAACAGCCGTTGCTCGGTACGATCATAGAAGAAAACCGTTATGAATATAAGAGGGATGATCGTGACGGTAAGAAACATGAGAAGTAACTTCTGCAGCAAAGACGAATTGTTGAAAAGCTTTTTCAAGGTTGTCATGCTCGTTGTCCCTTTTTCGCGTGCGTACGGTATTGGTTAGGGGTGAGTCCGGTACGTTTGAAAAAGACGGAGCCGAAATAGGAGGGACTGTCATAGCCGACTCGTTTGGCAATCTCATGAACTCTAATATTTGTTTCCTGCAGCATGAGGCAAGCATTATCCATGCGGATCTGAGTCACATATTCGATTAATGTTTTCCCGGTAACGTCTTTGAATATCGTTCGGAGATAGTTGGGTGAAAGAAAGATGAGTTCGGCCAGCGTATCGATCGAAATAACCTGTCCATAATTTTTTTGTATGATACTGCATACTTCATTGACGATCTCGATATGTCGATCGACGGGAGATGCTTCCAACTCGTCCATTATAATGCTCAGTATTTGCCGCATGTGCGTCTTCATGGATTGCATGCTTTCCATCAGGGAAAGGCGCCCGAAAAATTGGGAATCTTTCTCAATTATGTCTTGCAATTGACGGTTATTAGCCGCAACCGCAGACAGTACCGCATCAAAAACGGAAACGCTGTCAACAAAAACTTGACTGATATTTCCGCGTGGCAGACCGCCATCGTAAAAGTCATGGAGCCATTCTTCAACTTGGTCTCTACGATTTTGTTGTACGGCGGCAATCAAGTGTTCTGTTTTGGGAAAGGGCTCCTTGCGCCATTCGAATTGCATATTTTCCCAGTTCTTGTTGATAAGTCCGGTGCCGTGAATAGCAACCAGTTGATTGCGCATTTGCAGCATCTTTGGCCATTGTTTCGTAAGGGTGAGCAGCGATTGCGGGTTGTCCGTCAGGAACAGAGATATCCAACGTTGCGCGTTCGCGGACTGATTCCGCCAATGCGTAAACGCGTTGCCGTCCGATTCCTTCGTGACGAAAATCCATTGGCCATCGCGCAGCTTGGTCAGTACGCCCGGGGAAAAACTGGGCAGTCCGGCGATGAAAAATTCTAATCTTTCCAGGGTGGAGAAATCGCCGGAAGGCGCGTCGAATGTAAGCGTGTTCTCTGCCAACAGAGAATATTCGTCAATACTGATAAATACAAAGTAAAAAGTTTTGTTATCCGCGGGAAGATGCAAATGGTGGTTGTATACGGTAGTCACTTCGTCCGCTAAGCCGGAGAGCAGATTACCCCCGATTTGAAGAAGTTCGCGCAGGTATTCTCCCGACGTTAATAAGGTGGAATGGAGTCGGTTTTTCTGCTCTTCGCAGCGTTGAAGAACCGTCCTCATAGTGGTACCCAGTTCTTCGTGGTCAATCGGCTTCAGCAAATAGCCGCAGGCACCATGCTGCAGCGCGGCGCAAGCATATTCAAACTCATTGTATCCGCTTAGAAAAACAATTTGAATTTTAGGGAAGCGAGCGTGAACTTGTTTACAGAGCTCAATGCCGTCCATGACGGGCATTTTAACGTCGGTTATGAGAATATCCGGTTGCAGCGATTCTATTTTCTCCAACGCATCCCGTCCGTTGCAGGCAGTGGCAATGACACGGCAGGACAATTGTTCCCAATCTATATAACTAGCAAGAGTATCTAAAGTGAGCCGTTCGTCATCGACCAAAATAATATTGTACATAGATCCTCCGCCTCCCCGCGTAAAGGAAAACCCATTCCCATACCTAGCACAGAGTATAAGTTCGTATGTAAGTACTGTCAAATATAATGAGCTCGTTGCGAAAGTTCGTTTTTTACAGATATAAATCGGAGAATCGAGAGATAGCGAAAGAATAGGGGGATACCCTATGATGAACTCATAATCTATGTGCGACTGCTACCCAGCGACGTTAGTCGCGGTCAGTCGTCTCAAGAAATGGGATAGGAGGAGGCGGGAGAATGGAAGTTGAAGTGGATAGAAGCAACGAGAAAATGCCGTTTCTTAAAAATCCTACGATTAAAAAAATGGTTAGACAGCGATATTTTTATTTGCTTCTAATTCCGGGAGTGGTATGGGCAGCATTGTTTTCTTACGCTCCAATGGTTGGTTTGTACATGGCATTCGTAGATTATCAGCCGACTTTGGGGGATTTCTGGGGCTCTCTTTTTAAAGCCGATTTTGTGGGATTTCAGTGGTTCGACTACTTTTTTTCAGGACAAGATTTTGTGCGAGTGATGCGCAATACGTTGGTTTCGAGCGTGTTAACGCTGTCCATAGGATTTATTCTTCCTATTTTCATTGCAATAGCGCTGAATGAAGTAAGAATAAATTGGTTTAAACGGACAGTACAAACAGCATCCTATTTACCGTTTTTTATTTCATGGGTTGTTGCCGCAAGTATTGTCATTACTCTATTGTCGGCTGAAGGACCCGTAAATCAATTGTTGATGAAAATCGGTTTTGTAGAACAAGGCGTTTTGTTTATGCAGGAAGGAAAGTTGTTCTGGATCATCATTGCCTTATCGAATTCGTGGAAAGAAATGGGGTATACCTCCATTATGTATGTGGCTGCCATCGCGGCTATTCCGACGGAGCTATTCGAAGCGGCCAAAGTGGACGGCGCCGGTCGTTTGAAGCAAATCTGGCACGTTTTACTGCCAATGGTGCGGCCTACGATTATTATCCTCTTGATTCTAAACATCGGCGAATTGATGAATACCGGGTTTGATCAATATTTTTTACTGGGCAATTCTCTGAACAGGTCGTATTCCGATGTTATCGATACCTATGCGTTCCGTTATGGTATTCAGAATGGCATGTTCTCGTATGCAGCTGCCGTAAGTATGTTCAAAGCGGTAGTCGCGTTTATTCTGGTGATTACCGTCAACAATATATCCAAAAAAATGGGCCAAGCGCACCTGTTCTAAAGTTGTGCCTGCAGTTGGAAGGAGGAATAAGAAAATGAATAACGAAGTTGCGCGGTATAACAAGACAGGGGCTGCAAGCAAGTGGTCGCAGCGTTATACGATGGGAACCGTTACGGGAAATACGATCGTTTACGGATTTTTATTGGTATTGTTCATCGTTACGTTTTTTCCGTTCTGGCATATTCTCGTTTTGTCCCTGAATGACGCGTCCGACCCGACTTATGGACAATTTATGCTGTGGCCGAGCGATTTCAGCCTGGCCAGTTACCGAACCGTTTTGAAAGATGCGGAAATTCTGAATTCCATCATAGTGACGGTCGGTCGAACGGTCATTGGAGTACCGCTTACGCTGGCTTGCGTTTCCATGCTGGCCTATTCGCTTAGTAAAAGAGAACTTGTGGGCTGGCGCGGAATCAACTTGTTTTTCGTATTTACGATGTACTTCGGCGGCGGATTGATTCCCACCTATATGGTAGTAAAAAGCTTGAATCTTATCGACAGCTTTTGGGTGTTCATTTTTCCCGGGATCATGAGCGTTTTCTGGATGATATTAGTTCGCACCTACATGGAGGGTTTGCCCAAAGAAATGGAGGAAGCGGCACAAATAGAAGGTGCAAACGACATTCTGATTTTTCTGAAAGTCATTATACCCGTATGTACTCCCGTACTGGCTACGATCACCTTGTTTTCCGCCATTAATCATTGGAATTCTTGGTATGACTCTTATATTTACACCTACAATCCCGATTTGAAAACATTGTCGGCTGTCTTGGTGAAAATTCTGAATCAGTTCGAGACTAATGACATGTTAAGCGAGGCAGAGCAGCTTGCCAATCAACAGCGTAAGATGCCGGTATCCAGCGAGAGTATCCGAATGGCCGTTACTATGGTAGCTACGCTGCCGATCGTTCTTATGTATCCATTACTGCAGAAGTACTTCCTAAAAGGAATGCTTATTGGGGCAGTAAAAGGCTAAGCGATACCCATCATAAGAAAGTAAAGTATTTTCTCCATGATTCCGAAGCTCCGTCGGATCGGAACGTGGTTTAAATAAAGGCACTTCATTCAAGGGGGAAGCTCTATGAAAAAAAGAATCATCTTGGCAGGGTTACTTGCAAGCATTATGCTTTTGAGCGCGTGCAATACGGGAAACAAAAATTCGGGTAATAACCCATCCGAAGCGGCATCAAACGCAACATCGAACGCAGCATCTAACGAAGCATCAAGCGAAGCATCGAGCGAAGCGCCGAAGGAACCCATTACATTGACTTTGTTCGACAAAAACGTGGGCGATCCGTTTACGAATCCCGTAGCAAAGGAAATCACGGATCGTACAGGCGTGTTTATCGAGATTCAGCAACCTACAGGTAATCCGGACGAGAAACTGAATTTGATGTTAGTAAGCGGAGACTTGCCCGATATTGCTCTAATCGACAGACGCGAAGCTACCATGAACAAATACATTGCCGGCGGAGCTTTTATTCCGTTGAATGATTTGATTGACCAGTATGCGCCGAATATCAAGGCGCGTTACGGCGACGTGCTTTCCAAAAGCGTGTACGAGGATGGCAAAAATTATTATTTGAACAACTGGTACGGCTTGGATCCGAATCCGAACTGGGCAATCAATATGCGTATGGATATTCTGGAAGAGTTCGGATACGGCGAGCGCGCCAAGGCCGGAGATTCCTTTACTCAGGAAGAATTTTTGGATCTGCTTAGAAAATTCAAAGCGAAGTATCCCGATGTTGATGGAAAACCTTCCATACCGATGACAGTGAACGCAGAACACATGCCTACTATCATTGGTTCATTCAAGGCGATGTACGGGATGAAAACGTATTACGAGAAAGATGGCCGTCTTGAATTTATCGTAAGAGATCCGCGCTACTTGGAAATGATCAAGTACATCAACAATCTCTATACGGAAGGCTTGCTTGACCGTGAATGGGGAATCAACAAGGCTCAGAATTATGCGCAGAAGACGGCTAGCGGACGCGTGTTCGCAACGGCGGGCGGCGTCGTGAACGAAGCCAACACGGCATTCCGAGCTGAATTAGGCGAGGATACGAATCATCTGTTCTACGCCTTCAAAGTAACGGCCCCGGGCGTTGATCCGCAAAAGACAACATACGGGCCACGTAGTTCTTTGGGCTGGGATGGCGTCGGTATTACGGTAGCGAATAAGCATCCGGTAGAAACGATCAAATTCTTGGACTTCCTGGCAAGCGAAGAAGGCCAATATTTGTTGATGTGGGGTAAAGAAGGAGAAAACTGGACCATGGAGAACGGTGTCCATGTACCGAAAAAAGAAGCGTTGGATGCCATGAGCGCTGATTGGGCGGGATTCTCGAAAACAACGGGCGCGCGCAAATGGACATGGATGATTCGTAATGGATTGGGCGAAGACGGTACCGCGTATGACTTAATATTCGGTTACCACAAAGATAACGTGAATCAACATGCGCTGAAATCAATGGAAGGTTCGTCTTGGGATACCGCGCTGTATGATGATCTGGGTCCTAAGGCAGGATCGCCTGACGCATTGAGCGAGCAAAAAATCAAGGATATTATCGACAATAGCTTTTCCGCGATGGTGTATGCAAAGTCGCAGGATGAAATTGACGGTATGTACAAAAAGATGATTGCCGAATTAGATGCAAACAGCGCAGTGAAGATTGAAGATATTTACACGGCCAACTACAAGGTTCGTATGGATTTGTACAATTCCGCGGAAAGCAAGTAAGCATCTAGCAATCCTAAAGAGCATCGCTTTTGTTACGGGGCAGAGTGCGACAAGCGTACCCTGCCCCGTGTATTTTCAGAGCCGAAATCATTCGAGGAGACACAAAATGGCTATTATTATTGGAGAGAACAACGTCTTTTTGTTAAACACAAAAAACTGTTCGTATAGCATTAGCGTAGATCGGGAAGGGCTGCTGCGGCATCTTTATTGGGGCTCGCGCATAGATACGATCGAAGATTTCAAAAATGAGCCTTATGTATGGGAGCAGGGTTTTCATTCCATCTATGATGTGAAGAGAGAGGAATGCTCCTCTTTCGGAACGATGCGTTTCAAAGAAACTTCTTTTAAAGTCGCTTATGCCGATGGTACGAGAGATTTTCGTTATCGTTATGCGGGGCATACGATCGAGAAGGACGAGCTGACGATAACTTTGGAAGATACGGAGTATCCGCTTCAAATGTGCTTGCACTACAAGGTGTATGAAGACGTGGATATCATTGAAAAGCGTCGCACGGTAAAGAACTGCGGCGACGAAGTCGTTTCAATCGAGCGCCTGCATTCGGGAGAGTGTTCGTTGCCCGGAGTTGGTTGGAATCTGAAAAATTTCAATGGCATGTGGAATTCCGACTTCGATGTATTCGAGCAAAGAATAACGGGCGGAAAAACGGTGCTGGAAAGTCTGCGCGGCGCAACGGGTCATGTGGCGAATCCCAGCTTTATTCTGTATCAAAATGCGGGAGAAACTTATGGTGAAGTCTATTATGGCGCGCTGGCATGGTCGGGGAATTTCAAAATCGTATTGGAGCAAACTCCGTACGAGTATTTAAATATTCTGGCCGGCGTCAACGATACGGACTTTGAATGGCGGTTGACGGCCGGGGCAACTCTGGAAACGCCGGCTCTATATCTAGGATATTCTCCGGACGGATTTGACAGAATGTCGAATGCAATGGGTGAATTTGCTAGACGATATGTGATGCCGCAGCCTATGGCAGGTAAGCCTCTATCCGTTCTATTTAACTCCTGGGAGGCAACGTATTTCAATGTGAATGAACAAGCGCAGCTCCAACTCATAGAGAAGGCCGCGCAAATCGGCGTGGAGCTATTCGTCATGGATGACGGATGGTTTGGACAGCGCAAAGACGATCACGCCGGTTTGGGAGATTGGCAGGTAAACGTAGTAAAGTTTCCTAACGGACTGGCACCGCTGACCCGCAAGCTGAAGAGCTACGGAATGCGATTCGGTTTGTGGATCGAACCGGAAATGGTCAATCCCGATAGTGAATTGTATCGTGCGCATCCTGACTGGGTCTATCATTACGCAAGTCGTCCGGTGATGGAAGGTCGCTACCAGTATATGCTGGATCTTACTAGGCGGGATGTACAAGATTATATTATCGGAGAAATAGATCGATTGCTTAAGGAGAATGAAATCTCCTATATCAAGTGGGATATGAACAGAGGGTTGAGCGAGGTTGCTTCCGCCTTATTGGATCGCAGTGAATTTAAGAGCATTTGGTACCGGCATACGAAAGGGTTCTACCATATTATCCAGTCGTTGAGGGCGCTGCATCCCGAGGTAGAGTGGGAAGCTTGCGCAAGCGGCGGCGGTCGAGTAGATTATGGCGCGATGCCTTATTTCGACGAGTTCTGGCCAAGCGATAACACGGATCCTTTGGATCGTTTGTCTATTCAAGAAGGATATAGCTATCTATACCCGATCAAGTATATGCGCGCCTGGGTTACCGATTCCGGAAATAACGGAAAACGCGCTATGCCGCTGTTGTTCCGTTTGCATATCTCCATGTGCGGAGCGCTTGGGATTGGTCTCAACTTGAACGAGTGTACGGAAGAGGATTCTAAACTCCTGGAAAAATACGTGGCGCTCTATAAAGAAATTCGTTCGATTATTCAGTTTGGGCAGTTACACCGCTTGGCTTCGTTGCCGGTGGACGGATTGCAGGCCGTGCAGTATGAGAATGGGGAAGAAAGCGTATTGTTTGCCTTCTTGGATCACCCCTCTCGTTGGCGTACGACATTTTCCGTACGTCCAAGAGGATTGGATGCGACAACTTGCTATCGGGTAGAAATAGAAGGGCAGCAACAGCAGAAATATTCCGGCGCGTTCTTGATGAACAATGGTCTTTCTATTTCATTAAATCATGATTACTCAAGTTGCATGGTGCGTTTGTTGCCGGAATAATAAATTACAAAATACGAATGGACAGGGGATTGCATCTATGTGGAAACTTTATTCGCCTAATCATGCCGTTTGCATTACGGTTCGTGAAAATGCCGAGAAAGAGTTAGGGTACGCCGTCGAGCGCAATGGCAAAGCGGTAATCGAGCAAAGCAAGCTCGGATTCGAAAGCGATTTGCAGAATTTCACGAAAGGCTTTCGATTTATAGAGGAAGCACGTACCGTTGTCGACGAAACCTATTCGTTACCGGCGGGGAAAAAGGCGGTTTATAGTAACCATGCGAATGAACTGACGTTACGCTTTGAATGCGGAGCGTATACGTTCGTACTATGCGCGCGTGCTTATGATGATGGTGCTGCTTTCCGCTATCAAGTGCTGTCTGACGTAGAGAAGCCTATGCAAGTCATTCGCGAAGCAACGAATTTCAATCTGGCGGAGACCTACAACGACTTATGGCTGCAGCATTTGCAAAGCAGCTATGAAGCAACGTATGACCATACCCAATGGGAAGACAAAGCGGGCAGGGATTACGGCATGCCAAGCTTGTTCCACGCCGAGAACGGCGGTTGGGTCATGCTTACGGAAGCACAAGTCTATAACACGAACAGCAGTTATTGCTCTTGCCACTTGCGCGGAGCCGGCGGTCGCAGTATGTCTTTGGAGTTCGCCCCCGAAGAGATGGGAAGACCGCTCTCCTGTAAGCTGCCGTTCTCCTCTCCTTGGCGCGTCATCGTGGCGACGGACGATTTGAACGAGATGGTTAATACGACAATGAACTATAACTTGAATCCGCCTTCCACGATGGAAGACACGAGCTGGATCAGACCGGGGCGTTGTTTGTGGGGTTGGTGGGAATACATGAATAGCGCGCAGCTGTACACGGAGCAAAAACGTTACGTGGACTACGCGGCAGGGGTCGGATTCGAAGGTCTCACCGTGGACGCGGACTGGGATATTACGTGGTTAAAACAGCTGTGCGATTATGCCCATTCGAAAGGGATCGTCGTATGGTTGTGGAGCGCCATGCAGTATATCGATACTCCGGAAACGGCGCGGGAGAAAATCGGGTTGTGGGCAAGCTGCGGAGTAGACGGACTCAAGGTGGACTTCTTCCAGAACGATTCCCAGATCACGATGGGGCATTACGAGATGATCGCCAACGTGATGACCGAGCATCGGTTGATGATTAATTTCCATGGCGCGACCAAATGCATGGGCGAAGGACGCACATGGCCGAATTTTATGACGGCGGAAGGGATATTGGGACTTGAACATCATATGTGGAGCTACTTGCCGAACGCCGAGCACAATTGTACGGTTCCGTTTACGCGCAATGTGGTCGGTCCGATGGATTATACGCCGACCGGATTCTCGAATAAAAACCGCAATACGACGTTAGCTCATCAGATGGCGCTTTCGGTTGTATTCGAATCGGGCGCAGCGCACATTGCCGCTTCCATTTATTATTTGGAAGCATGGAGAGGGACGGATTTCCTGCGCCGCATGAAGCCCGTCTACGATGAAGTAAAGGTGCTGTCCGGATATCCGGGTCATCATGCAGCCATTTTACGCCGCTCCAAAGAAGAATGGTTGATCGGCTGTATCACGAACGAAGCGATGATCGTACGTCTGCAAATGGATTTCCTGCCCGAAGGCGAATTCGTGGCCGAAGTTTACGAGGATGATTCGAGCGGCGAAATGATGAAAGTAAGAAGCTTCAAAGTGACTAGCGAGACTGTGATTGAACTTCCGCTTAAGAAAAGCGGAGGCGCCGGCATTTATATCGCCAAAGAGATTCTACCATTGCCAAAAGGGATTGAATCCGGCTATATGAGCGCTGCAAGATCGGAATATTTGGCGCAAGAGGCACAAACGCGGCAAGGAAGCGAGCCTGTCGTATATGAGAACGATCAGCAAGCCGTATTGCTGACTTTGAACAGCCGTCTTGTTTTTTCGGTGAAAACAACGGCCGAGCCGCAAACCATAAGGCTGTTCTACGCGGCGAAGGAACCTTGGAAAGTGCGTATTAGCGATGGAATCAACCAAGTGGAAATGGATATTCCGCAAAGCGGATCCGTTAAGATATTTATGACGAAAGACGTGGTATTCCCTTTCTCAGGCGGCGAGAACGCTTTGACCATCGAACGTATTGCAGGATCCGTGCCCGCCTTGGAAAAAATCCATATTATCGATAATAAACCGCGGCCGGAATTGTATGTTCCTGTGGGACAAGGCATCTTGAGCGGCGGCGCGGAATTCGTATTGGATGCGTCGGGCGAAGAAAAGGTTACAGGTCTTGGCAACGGAGGCGAGCTTAAGTTTGATTCCATTACGCTGCCGAAGGATGGCTATTATTTGATGCGCTTCGAATATTGCGCGGGGGAAAGCAGAGACCTTAGCGTAGAAGTGAATGGAGGAGCCCACACGTACAGAACGAATTTACACACCACGGACGGCTGGGAATTCCCGACTTGGAGTATCAAGGACCAGCGTGAAATCCGCATCCGGATGCAAGCGGGCAAGAATACGTTGCGTCTATACAATGATCAAGGTCGGGCAGCTCATATCTACGGCTTGGCGATTACGGCAGATGACTGAGATTGGATATCGTTGAAAATGTTGCACCAAACAAAGCATCCTCGGGGGGCGAAAGCCTCCTAAGGATGCTTTGTTTTACCGGCAACCAGCATATATCCGGCCCCCCGAATCGTAATGATTCTCTCGGGATTGGCAGGGTCGGCCTCGATTTTTTTGCGCAGATTACTGATGTGTACGGCGACCGTTCTCGTATCCTCCAGACTCTCCGTACCCCAGATGAGCTGAAACAACGCATCGACGCTGACGACGCGATTAACGTTTTGTGCCATATAGGACAGTAGACCGAACTCTTTTTTCGATAAAAAGATAGTTTCGCTACCCACGTTGACGGACTGTGCGTAGAAATCCAGCGTCAAACCCGGTAACTCCAGCAGTTGTTCCCTTCTGCCCGTCGACACTCTGCGAAGATGAGCCTTGATCTTGGCCATGAGTACTCCCGGACTGAACGGCTTAGTCACATAATCGTCTCCGCCATAGGATAACGCGCTGATTTTCACCTCGTCTTCCTCGCGACTGCTCAGAAACACGATCGGCGCATTCGTGTAGCTGCGTGCGTTCCTGCACCAGTCAATGCCGTTTTCGTTAGCCAGCAGTACATCCAATACAATCAAATCCGGCTCGAAAGACGCAAGCAGCTTCATGGCTTCCGTCCCGTTATGACTGTAGGCGGAAATGAAACCCTCCCGCTCGCAATACACCTGAACAATCTCGCATATATGGGGATCATCATCGACGATCATTATTTTGTGCGTATCCATCTCGCCGTCACCTTCCTTCTTCTAAGATACAAGGAAGCGATACATAGAATATCGAGCCCGTCTTGCCGTCGCTCTCCGCTCGAACCGTTCCTCCATGCGCTTGGACGATTTCCCGGCAAATCGCCAGTCCGAGCCCGCTACCCTCTACTCCATTCTCCATGCCCGGTCTATCAACCTTGTAATTGCGATCGAAGATTTCCTCGAGCTGATCCGGAGGAATTCCCGTCCCGGAATCTTGTACGCTAATGATCGCATAGCGGTTATCCTTCACATCGTCCACGGCAATTGCAAGACGCACCACCCCGCCGCTAGAGGTGAACTTCATCGCGTTCGACACTAGATTAAACAACGCCTGCTCTAATCTTTGCGCATCCATCTCGACAACAAGCAAGTCAGGTCGTTGATCTTCCGTATTTCCGATATCCAGTATGAAATCCAACCCTGCGTCGCGCACAACCAGCTCATATTGTTCATAAAAACCATGCAAGAAGCGAATCGCATGAACCGGCTCCATTCGGTAAGAGACTTGGCCCGTTTCCAAATGCGACAAGAAGGACAGCTCCTCGATCATGCGGTTAATCCTTATCGTGTTATCCCGGATATACTTCAGGTACTGTTCATCGCGTTCCGGCTTGACCCTGTCCTGCACGGCTTCTACATAACCAAGCATGCTGGACAGCGGCATACGCAGATCATGCGTAATATAGGCCAGGAGCTTCTTCCGTCCTTGCTCGGAGTGAAGCAACCGGTCATACGAAGCGCTGAGATCGTCGTGAGCTGCGGATAAGGCGTGCGTGCGCTCCTGTACGGTCCGTTCCAAATTCATATTCATTTCGGTCAGCTTGTCGTTAGCGTCCCGCAACTCGCGTGCAATCCTCACCTCGTTAGATGCCGCCCTCGTAAATCTTGAAGAGAGCAGAAGCATCTGCGCGATCGTAAATACCAACAGTCCAAGCGGAGATGTATTTCCGATCGGCGACCATTCGTTGTAATATAAAAAATCGTTGATAACCGTGACTAAAGTAACCACCGAAACCAACAGGAAGGTCAGCGCTCCCTCTGTACGCCGCGCAGCCTCTTGGACCAGCCCAACCATCAGATACACCATATGCAGAACAACGATCACGCCGATCGTCAGTAACATTTTCGAATAGAGAAGAGCAGGGGTCACCGCAACAACTAGACAGAGCGCGCCGGTTACGATCCGGGTGCCAAGACGAAACCATCGCGACACGTAATTCGGGAAAATGCAATCAAAATACATGGTGATGATATAACCGCTGACGCAAAGAATCAGATACTCGATCTTAAACTGCAATTCCCACGGAAAATGGGGAAACAATTGCGTAATCATGAGCTCGCCGACCAGCAAGGATCGGATACCGAACAACAGGGCGAACAGACCAAAATACAACGGCGCCCTGTCCTTGCGTCGTTGCACGAACAACAGCAGATTATATACGCCAATCACCAGCAGGCTTGCGGTTATGAACATTTCGGCAGCGATCTTCAGATGGGTCCTGACCGTTAACGCATCGCTACCGCCCAGCTCTATATATTTGGTGATGCCGCCGCGCTTATGATGGAAGTTGGCTACCTGCATAACCAACTCTACTGTTTTGTTCTCAGGCTGGAAGAACACCAGCTTCGTTGACAGATGCGGCGTCACGCCGCTCTTGTCCGGACCAACCCCACCGACTTCGGCCAGCAGGTCTCCGTTAACCCATAATTTATACGAATGAAAAATAGTAGGAATCCGCAGAGCGAGTCGCTTATTCCTATCCTGTTCGCTAAGCTCGATGACTACCCGAAAGGTTGCAAAGCCTGTACCCTTCAACTGCCGACCATCTAACCGATAGCCTAGCCAGGAGCTCGGGATGCGGATCCAGCGGTCATGATTTCCGTCCCTTGCGGAACGAATCCGTATGTCCTCGGGCGACAGCAGCTCTTGCCAGTAAAACGCCCACTCCCCGTTTAACTTGATCGGATTCTCGCTGACATGAACCTGCGTTAAATCCAGAATGCCTTCTTCGCTTTGGAGCTTAGGGGAGTCCGGTGCCGAGATGACGGCATAGCCTGCTACCAAACCGACAACAACGGCAGCAGCTATATAAAGGAAGATAGTACGAGAACCGAATCGGAGAATACCCCTCATCATGAAGTCGACCCCAATCTACAAGATGCGCTATAAAAAATAAGTTGAGTTAATGATAGCATCATAGGAAGAAAATGTGTTAAAAGCGGCGATAAAATGTAGTCTGTTTGTTTGGCATGTTTGATCTGGAGGATAAAAATAGCGGCGCAGGGATTAACTCCCTTGCGCCGCTATTTTTATAGGGTCAGTTATACGGTTAAGAAAAGATCAACAACGTCCTGAATATCTTGCTTCGTAGACATCGGCGTTCCAAAAGGATTGTTCCTAGACTCCTGATAGGCCAAACTAAGTTCATCTAAGATAGCGTCTAAATTGACTGCATCCACACCGGTGATACCGGCGCGAGCGAATACTTCTACGGTAGGGGCAGATCCTCCACCGAAAGGATTCAAGTAAGCATAGATTGCATCTACCGTAATGGCTTGAATAGCCTCAACAACAATCGCTTGAATTTGAGCCAATGTTCTTGGAAGCGGCGTTGCACCGGTTTCCAAATAGTATTGGACGGCGGACAGGTTATCCGATGCGACATCCGTAATACCTGCAGTAGCAAAAGTCGTCGCATCTACATCGGTCCATACAGTCGAAGCCGATGCGGCATTGATCAAATCTAGTGCCGATTGCTTCGTGATATCGTCAATAACCTCATCGACGATGGCTTGAATTTCCGAAACCGTCCACGAAGATCTTCCAGCAGAGTCGAGTGCATCTATAACAGCTGATACATTCGATGTCGTTACGCCCGTAACGCCTGCATCGCCAAAAGTCGTCACATTAACATCGTTCCAATTATGGGATTCCGACGCTTCATTGATTACATCCAGTGCCGATTTCGGTACGATAATCGTGTACGACGCCGATATGATGTCACTGTCTCTCATGCCATTTTGTACCGCGAGCGCTTTGACCGTCATTGCGTGATTAACTACGATCGGAACGCTATATACGAGGCCGTTCGTCCTCGTCGGCGTGCTGCCGTCTGTCGTATAGTAGATCGTTGCGGCACCCGTTGCGCTAAGCGATACTTGCGTATCTGACACGACAGCGCCGCCTGCGGGAAGTGCCGTAGGAGCCTCGACGGTAGCCTGTACCGGCTGCGGAGCCGGAGACCAAGACTGCTCTTCCTGCTTTTTCTTTTCTTCTTCCTTCTTCTTCTCTTCTTCCTCTTTCTTTTTCTGTTCTACCTGTGCTACGTATTGCCCCTTGGCTTCGAATGCGCCCGTAACAAGCAGATCGCGCGTTGCGTTGGCTTGCCCGCCGAACTTTCCATCCGCTCCGTTGTCCAACAATTTTAGTCCCAACGCCAAGGCGACATAGCCCTCCGCCCAGTTAGATACGGTAGAATCGTTCACGCCTGCCGTTGCCTTGGCTTCCTCGTTCATACCGAGTCCGCGTACAAGGAACGTCGCGAGCTGCTCCTTCGTCACCTTACCGGCAGGAGCGAAATTCCCTTCGCCATTGCCAGCCGTGATCCCTGCCGTTTTCACCGCTTCAATGTACGGCAACGCGTATCCATTTGCAGGATCGTCGGCGCTGACGTCTTTGAATGAAGACGTCGTTAAGTCCTTATTCACCTCCAAATCGAAAATCAACGCTGCAACCTTAGCTAATTGCGCCCGGTTCATCTCCTCCCCGATACCGAATTTGCTTTCGCTTACACCGTTGAATATACCGGCGGAGATCAGGGCATCGAACTTGGCCTTCGTTGCGGCATCCAGATCCTTCAAGTCCGTAAAGTCGGCCGAAGTTTTCGTTGCGCCTGCTGCAAAGCTGACGGAAAAATGAAAGCACAGGAGCACCGCCATCAATAACCCGACCATTTTTTTCCTCATCGTTTGTCCCCCTGAAGTATGTTATGAGATCGATTTACCTCTTTCATTTTATCAGGTAGATTAGTCCATCTATGAAACATAAAGAAAACTTTAAGATCTTGCTTGCAGGAATGAGAATGGACTCCAATTTTTGCTTCCGCTGAAGATAGGTTTACACAAAAATAGGATTAAGTTAACAATACATCGCTATACTCGAGGTTATGACTTTTGAGTTGAAGATGAAGGGGGCTGTAGCCTGAACACTGGAATCGTCGTTTCTTAATGTAAAAACAATCCTAGAATAGGGAGTTTCATCATGAAAACAACATTAAAGAAATATGCAAAACCGCTGTTAAGCGTCACCCTGCTATTTTCCATGACTCTATCCATTTTACCTCCTATTACGGCATCGGCAGCCGAGCCTGTTGTCCCCGATGAGACGCGTCCCACCTACCTCGGAAAGTCCCTATACACGGGCGAGTTTCATGCGCACACGTCGGTGAGCGACGGAGTGAAATTGCCGCCGGATGCCTTCGAATACGTGCACGATAAGACGCAGGCCGACTTCTTCGCGGTCACCGAGCATGACGTCATGTGGGACATTCGCAACGGCGACGACTTCATCGACGACTGGCGCGACGCTGCGTCGGAAGAGTGGCGGTACGTGCACGAGCGGGCGTTCGCGTTCAACGAGTCGCAAGACGACCTCGTTGCCGTCCCTGCCATCGAGAACACGTGGTATGACGGCACGGGCCACATCAACGTCTTCAATTCGGACTGGCACGCGACGGCACGGGCGACCGAGAAGGGCTCGGTCGACGGTTTCCTCAATTCGTTCGGCACGGGGAACATGATGTACGACCTGTACACGTTCTACGCGCGTCTCAAGCAGGACCCCGACGCGATCGCGCAGTTCAACCACCCGAACCCGACCAGCAAGGGCGACTTCTTCGGGTTCAAGGGTCTTGACCCGGTCACCGACGAGCGCATGGAGCTTATCGAGGTCAAGACCGACGGGCAGTTCGGCGAGTTCCAGAAGGCTCTGGACGCGGGCTGGCACCTGGGTCCGGTATGGAACGGCGACGAGCACTCCGATAACTGGGTCACCTCGAACGAGTCGATCACCGGCGTGTGGGCCGAGGAGCACTCGCTCGAGGGCCTCTACGCCGCGATGCGCGACCGCAGCGTCTTCTCGACGCTCGACGTCAACACGGCGCTCGAGTTCAGCGCGAACGACAAGCTCATGGGCGCGATCCTTCCCGCCGACACGACCTCGCTCTCGTTCGACATCTCGGTGACGGACGCCGACGCCGGCGATGCCTTCACTTCGGTGAAACTCTACACGAACGGCGGCAGAGTCGCCCGTGAATTCACGGGAGTGAACGGACGCGACGTACACCTGACCGCCGAGCTTCCGTCATCCGACGGCGACTACTTCTATGTGCGCGCCGACCAGGCCGACGGCGACTTCGTGGTCTCCGCTCCGATCTGGGTGGGCGAGAAGACGCGCGGCGCGAACTACGCGCCTGCGATCGTCGTCGACGACGAGGTGCCGACGCTTGCCAAGTACGGGCAGTCGATCGAGCTGCCGAAGGTCACCGCGGTCGACGACTCGGGCGTAGAGCCCAACGTCGCGTACGAGGTGTACGACTCCACGGGCAAGGTGCCCGTAGCGGATGGCGCGTTCGAGATCCGCAGCTACGACGACGCGTTCATCGTTGTCAAGGCGACGGATGCGACGGGCAACACGAACGCGGAGCTCATCCGGATCCAGGTCGACAAGGACGGGCTTGATCCCGCCGGCGTCTTCCAATACTTCGGCTCGACGGCTGCGGTCACCGAGAAACCGGGCGGAGCGGGCATCGCCGTGTCGACCGATCGTACCGTCGGGAAGGTCTATGCACAGGTCATGCCGGCGGATTCGAACGACTGGTCTTCGGCATCCGTTCTCGCTTCCGCGAACGACAAGCCCTACGAGGTCAACGCGATCGGCAACGACGAGTCCGAGTACCAATATTCGATCACGGGCCAGACCTTGCGTAGCCACGAGTTCGACGTAACTGGGCTCGATGCGGGCGAAACGTATAAGTACCGCTTCGGAGTCGCGGTCGACGGCACGGCACCCAACGCGGGCGACACCGATGCTTGGACCGAGACGAAGGGCGAGTTCACCACGGGCGGCTCCGGGAACGAGCCGATCTACGTCGTCGGCGACCTGCAGGCAACTACCCACGACGCCTCGGACCTCGGCTTGTTCGGCCAGGTCGTCGACCGACTCGAGGCCGAGTCCCCGGGCGGGGGCACGTTGATCCAAACCGGCGACTTGGTCGATAACGGCGGGCGCGGACAATACTGGGACGAGATATTCGACCACGTCTGGGACGGCCTCGATGTGCAGATCGCACCCGTCGTAGGCAACCACGAAACCTATGGCGACCTCGACTACGACGTGGTGAACGGGGACCGTACCGCGATTTTCTCTAACATGTACGACCTGCCGAAGAACGGCGCGATCGGCGAGAGCAACTACTCGTTCGAGCGAGGCGACGTGCACGTCGCGGTACTGAACTCGAACTTCGATATGGACGAGCAACTGGCTTGGCTGAAGGAAGACATTCGTTCGTCGACCAAGAAATGGAACGTCGTCACGGGGCACTTCTCGTACTACGGCGGACAGCACGGAGACGACGCGGGGCTTGCCGCCGACCGGCCCAAGATCACCGCGGCGCTGGATGCGCTGGGAGTCGACCTATACATCGGCGGACACGACCACGTCTACAAGCGCTCGACGATCTACGACGGCCGCCTCGCCGCGACGCCGAACGAAGAGGCGCTCGGCACCACATACGTGACGATGGGTTCTGCCGGACCGAAGTTCTACGACAACACAGTGCACTGGTGGGATGACGTCGTGTTCGACGAGGACACGCAGATGGGCGGCGTGCTCGAGGTCACGGACGACGGTCTGAGGATCGCCACCTACACGCTTGACGGTCGGGTCGTAGACGACTACACCGTTCGTAAGCCGAGCGGCGAGTTCCGTATCGGGTCGACCGAGATCGCGAATCGCGAGCTCGAGGGCGTCGGTCTGCTCAGCTATGAGGGCAGCCGCGACAGCCTCGCTCTCATCGCCGCGACCTATGACAGCACCCAGACGCAGCTTCACGACATTCGCAGCGTCGACGTGGAGCTCGATCACCAGGGCAGGGAGCAGTTCGTCACGTTCGACAGCCCGCTTCCGGTGAAGACCAGCGACGTAGTGAAGCTCTTCGTATGGGATAAGCTCGGCAACGGGAAACCGCTTATCCCGTCGCTCACCCTGCGCGAGGGAATCGCGGGCGACGGAACCGAGGAGGATCCGTACCTCATCCAATCCGCCGCGGACTTCGGCAAGATCGTCTACGACCCGAAAGGACACTATCGGCTTGCCAAAGATCTAGATCTGGGCAATGCCGGCGTTCGCGTGGAGGTACCGTTCGGGGGCGAGTTCGACGGCGCGGGTCATGCTCTGACAGGATTCTCCTCGACGGAGGGCGGACTATTCGCGATTCTCGCGGCGGGTTCGTCGGTGCATGATCTGGCTATCGTGGACGCGAACGTTAAGAAGAGCACCTCGACGGTCGGTATTCTGGTCGACTCGCTGGGTACGAGCATAAATGCTCTTGGCGGTACGGTGGAGCGGGTGTGGACGTCGGGGACGGTGAGCGGGCCGACCTATGTGGCGGGTATCGCCGGGACGTCGTTCGGCACGATCCGCGACACGTACTCGACTGCGAACGTGACGGCCTCCGGTACTTACGCTGGCGGCATTATCGGCGTAGCCGATTCGCCGAGTATGACCGAGCGCGTGTACGCGACCGGCAAGATCATTTCGGGATCGACCGCGGGAGGTCTGACCGGCTACGCGCGCAACTCGGATGTGACGGTACGCGACAGCTTCGCGCTCAACCCGACGGTGACGGGAAGCGCGTTCGCGCAGCGTGTCGTTGCGCGCTTCGCAAGCGGTCAGACTGCCGCGCTCGAGAACAATTACGCGGCCGAGACCGTATCCGCCGCAACTCAGTCGAACACGGCTACGGGACCGACGACGCTCAACGGCGCAACTAAGACGACCGTCGAGACGCGCGATGTCGCTACATGGCAGACGGGTCTCGGATGGGACTTCGATTCAGTGTGGCAGTGGAACGACAACGGGTCCCGGCCGGTGCTGCAATCCCTTCCGGAACAGATCGCCGCGCCTCCCACTGCACCTGCGCTCGAGCGGGACGCGGACGGCGCCTACCTCGTCGCCGAAGCGGGAGACTTCGCCGAGCTAGATGCGTGGCCTGCCGAGCGCTTCCGGTTGGCGTCCGACCTTGACCTGAGCGGTGTCGATGTTCGTGTCGACGCTCTCTTCATGGGCGAGCTCGATGGCGCGGGTCACGTCCTGACCGGGTTCAAGTCCACCGCAGGCGGTTTGTTCGCGAGTCTCCGCGCCGGTTCGTCGGTGCACGATCTTGGTATCGCGGGCGCCGAGGTGAGTAAGTCCACTTCTACCGTGGGCATCCTAGTCGACTCGCTGGGCACTAGCGCAAGTGCCCTTGGCGGCACGGTGGAGCGGGTATGGACGTCGGGGACGGTGATCGGTCCGACGTATGTGGCGGGTATCGCCGGAACGTCGTTCGGCACGATCCGCGACTCGTACTCGACTGCGGACGCGACCGCGACGACCGGTAATTATGCGGCGGGCATTATCGGCGTAGCCGATTCGCCGAGTATGACCGAGCGCGTGTACGCGACCGGCAAGATCACCGCGGTATCGACCGCGGGAGGTCTGACCGGCTACGCCCGCAACTCGGGCGTGACGGTTCGTAACAGCTTCGCGCTCAACCCGTCGGTGACGGGAAGCGCGTTCGCGCAGCGTGTCGTTGCGCGCTTCGCAAGCGGCCAGACTGCCGTGCTCGGGAACAATTACGCGGCCGAGACCGTTTCCGCGTCCGTTCAGTCGAACACTCCTACGGGACCGACGACGCTCAACGGCGCCACCAAGACGACCGCCGAAACGCGCGACGTCGCGACATGGCAGACAGGTCTCGGATGGGATTTCGACGCGGTCTGGCAATGGGATGCCGCGACCGCACGTCCCGTTCTGCGGGCGACCGGCTCGGCGAGCGTCAAGGGTGCGGCCGTTACGGGCGCGCTTGAAGTTAGGGCATCTGTCATGGAGGTTGTCTACGACGCGATCTCGCACGAGGCCGCTGCGGGAGAGGACGGCATGGTGTCGCTGACGCTGAACGGCGGAGCGAGTGCGGCCGGACAGCGGATGTCGGTGCTGGTGCTGAAGAAGGACGCCTACGTTCCGTTGATCGACGACGTGGCGTATCTCAACGAGGTCATGCTCGACGCATCCGGTGCCGTTCAACTCTCGGTGAGACTGCCGGACGAGAACCTGGACGAGTATGCGATCGCCCTCAACACGACAGGTGAGTCTACGCGGTACGTCGCATCTCTCGACGTTGAGTGGTCCTCCGTTGATAGCGTTACGGTTACGCCATCAACAGCTACCGTGCAGAAGGGAAGCATGCAAGCGTTCAGCGCTACGGTGAACGGAAAGAACGATCCGGAGCAATCCGTAACCTGGAGCGTGTATGGCACCGGCAACGCCGGCACAACCATTAGCAGCTCCGGCGTGTTGACGATTGCTGCCGATGAAGCGGCGGAAGTTCTGACGGTCAAAGCCGCTTCGACGGTGGATCCCGCGAAATTCGGCATGGCAACCGTGACTGTGAAAACGGACGAAAATAACGATACGGGCGTTACGAGCGTTACGGTTACGCCATCGACAGCCACCGTGCACAAGGGCGGCATGGAATCGTTCAGCGCTACGGTGAACGGGGCGAACAATCCGGAGCAATCCGTAATCTGGAGCGTGTATGGCACCGGCAACGCCGGCACAACCATCAGCGGCTCCGGCGTTCTGATGATTGCTGCCGATGAAACGGCGGAAGTTCTGACGGTCAAAGCCGCTTCGACGGTGGATCCAGCGAAATTCGGTACGGCAAACGTGACTGTTACGGAAGAGCCGGTTCAGCCGATCGTTCTGCAAAGTATCGTGCAGCCGTCGAATATCGCGGAGCTAGCTAACGGTACTCCCAAAACGGCAGAGGCATTCGGACTGCCCACGTCGGTCACCTTAGCGACGTACGGCGGCAGCACCACAACCATGCCGGCGGCTGTTCATTGGAACGTGGCTTCCAGTTCCTACAACCCGTCATCTGCCTCCGCTCAGACCTTTCCGGTGAACGGTACGGTGACACTGCCGAGCGGAGTGACTAACCCGGACAACGTGCCGCTTACGGTCTCCGTCAGCGTGTCCGTTAAAGCGCAAGTCCGAAGCGAAACGCCGCCTCCGACGTACTATACGATTACCGCTTCGGCGGGCGAGAACGGCAGCATTTCTCCTTCCGGCACAGTTAGTGTAATAAACGGCGGGAGCCAAAGCTTTACGATCAAAGCGAACGACGGATATCAGATAGCCGGCGTGACCGCGGACGGACAAAATATCGGCAAAGTTTCAACCTATAGTTTCAGTAACGTGACCGCTAGTCACAGCATTAGCGCAACGTTCGTTAAAGAGGAGGTCGTCGTAACCCCTCCGGACGAATCGACGGGTAAGCCGACGGATAAACCGACGGATATGCCATCCCTCGAGGATGTCAAAGAAGGCGCGTGGTATAACGATGACGTGGAGTATGTCATTGCGCACGGATTGATGAGGGGTACTGGCGATCATACGTTCAGCCCGAACATGGAATTAACTAGGGGAATGGTCGCTACCATTCTCGGACAGCATTACGGCTTGGACGTGAGCAAGTACGGCGAGAATTCCTTCGAAGACGTGGACGATAACAAGTATTACGCCCCTTATGTCGAGTGGGTTCGCGATGCCGGAATCGCCGGGGGGATCGGAAGCAACAAGTTTGATCCCGATGCGCCGATTATGCGGCAGGACTTGGCCGTTATTCTCATGAGATACGCGGGGGTTGCCGGATTGAACCTTCCCGTAGTCAAACAGAATACAGGCTTCAAGGATGACGCAGACATCTCGACTTATGCGAAAGATGCGGTTAAGACGTTCTTTATGGCGGGGATCTTCACCGGGAAGCCGGGAGGAATATTCGATCCGAAAGGCGTCATTACCCGAGCCGAGGTTGCAGCTATTCTGCATCGGTTCATCGAAACGGCAATAAAGAAATAATGGAAAAGGCTAGTCACGTCAAATAGTCAAACAAGCTCATGCAGCAACTGCATGAGCTTGTTTTTTTTCTGAAGAAATGTTTCATGGAGTATTTAGAACTCGCTTTCAATAAGGAAGAATCTCGTATCGGATCTTTTTTTTTCGGCTCCTTCCCGGTCAATAGGCGACGATGAGAGTGTGATGTCTGAACTGGCGACCGCCACAATCGGTAATATCGACTATGGGAGTGTGATGGTTGGAGTTGCGACCGTCATAGTCGGTTATATCGACTATGAGAGTGTGATGGTTGGAGTTGCGACCGCCACAGTCGGTAATATCGACTATGGGAGTGTGATGGTTGGAGTTGCGACCGTCATAGTCGGTAATATCGACTATGGGAGTGTGATGGTTGGAGTTGCGACCGCCACAGTCGGTAATATCGACTATGGGAGTGTGATGGTTGGAGTTGCGACCGCCATAGTCGGTAATATCGACTATAGGAGTGTGATGGCTGGACTGGCGACCGCAAAAGTCGGTTATATCGACTAAGAGAGTGTGATGGATAGACTTGCGGTCGCGCCATATTATCCCCAGGCGGAATCAGAGGGAAACTTGATTTCAGAGTTCGCGGATATCCCCTTCTGAACGATAGTCCCTTGATCGATCACGATCACTTGATCCGCGTTCCGTATGGTTGACGGCCGATGGGCAATGACGATAACGGTCATTTTGCCCTTTAACCGATCCAGCGCTTCTTGAATTTTCGATTCGTTTTCCGTGTCTAATGCGCTGGTCGCTTCGTCCAAAACAAGAATGGAGGGCTTACGCAAGATCGCCCGGGCAAGAACCAACCTTTGGCGTTCTCCGCCCGATAATCGGATTCCTCGGTCTCCGATGAACGTATCGAGCCCTTGAGGCAGCTTTCGAATAAAGTCCGCGGATACGGAAAACTCCAACGCTTCCCAGAGTTCTTCCTCGCTTGCATGAGGGCTCACCATCCGTAAGTTTTCCCTTATCGTTTCATTAAAAAGGAAAGGGTCTTGAGGAACATAGCTGATGGATCGCCTCAAAGCTAATAAACGATCGCTTGTCAGAGGGATTCCGTCAATGACGACTTGTCCATGCTCCGGCTGTACAAGCCCCATTAAGATATCAATCAAGGTGCTCTTCCCGGCACCGGATCTTCCTACGATCGCAGTCATTCGATTCGAGAGGATTTGCAAATTAATATCTTGAAGAGCAAACTGCGGCTCCAGCCGATTATACCGAAAATAGACGTTCCTGCATTCCAGACTCCGTTCGATCGTAATCGTCTTTACATCCTGCCCCTGCGGGTCATCCAATGCGAATTCCGTGGCTTCCGCGCATTCGTCTTGCAGCTTAATGATGTTATGAAAGGAAGGGATGGATGACGCGATTTGCTCCAGGCTCGACTGAAACCCGGTAAACCTTGGCCACAAACGCGAGAAAATGATGATGACAAGCAGCAACTGCTCCAACCTGGCTTCGAACAATCGAATCGACAAAAAAATAAAAGCTGCAATTAATAATGCGGATGCCGCTTGATAATAAAACTGCGAAGTGGTTTTCAATTTAATATACTCGCCTTGTTCGCGTTGCATTTTCATACTCATACGACTAAGCCATGTTAGACGGGATTGCTCCAGCATATTGATCTTAATATCCTTAATCCCGTTCAATTGATCCGTGATCCCCGCCATATATTGCTTAGACAATTCTATCGTTTCCTTACCCAGATTTTGAGATCTCCGAATAAAATTCCTTGATAGAAAGGAAAGACTTAAACCGCACGCGATAACGAATATCGTCAGTTCGGGAGATAACCAAAAGGCTAGTCCGATCTGAATGAGCGTAAAAATAATCGAAGCCAATAGCTGCAAGGACAAACTGACTCCGCTGCTGACGCGTCCGATCTCGGCCGTTAAGGAATTGATGAAATCGGATTTCCGCCTCTTAATAAAAAAACCCCAATTCGACTGCAGCAACGCACGATACGTTTCCGATCTCAGGTGGAAAACAAAGCCTTGGTGGATTTTCACGTTTTGAATGCTTATACTCCGTTTCAAAAGTCCTTGGCCGATGACCAGCAGGACGAAGCTGCCCAATATGAGCGGCAATACCCACGGTGCAGGAATAGATTGCAAAGCTCCGAATATTCCCGAGAGAGGGGTTGTATCGGTAGTGACGCCGGCAATTCCGCTCATGCCGATCATGGGAACCAATAAGAAGATGCCGATCCCTTCAAGGAGACTGACCAATACCGTTCCGAAGAGATTCACGTACAGTTTTTTTCCGGCAAAACCATGTAAACGCTTCGTAAAATAAAGAATAGGTTCCATCTTGGAAACCCCCTAGGTTAAAACGTCTTTCGCTTTTCTCCATGCCCAAAGGAATGGACGTAAAGGAAAGTATAGGTAATGAATGGACTTGGGCAACGGCAAAGTCTGAGCATCGATGGGGTAGGGGTAGAATTTATTCAGGATGTATAGCAGCTTTTGCCGTTTGGATTTTACTGCGAATAAATATCGTTTCAGATTACTTGCAATCGTTTCCGGAGGATTAGAATGTAAATCGTATTTCTCGTTAATGAAGAGGAGCGCTAATTGCGCTAATAGCCCGGCCCGACTGCGATTAGCCATCGTTTCCATTTCGTTGTTCAATGGGGTGCCTAGCAGATTGGATGCCAATTTCAGTGCTTGTCCGCCGATCATAGTCAATTGATATTTTTTTAGGAACAAGCTGACGCTTGTCCAATCGATCTGTCGTCTCGTCAGAATATCGATGTCCACCAACCAACGCAGCCGAAACCATCCATGACGCGCGCCATGGGAAACTAAGAAACAGAACAAGTCGGCTTCGCCTAAGCCGTACACGGGATAACTTGTAAGAGCATTAAGTTTTTTCCGCTCCCATAATTCATTAAAGCTTGGTTCCTTGGCCGGACCGGGATTTAATCTCCAGTGAAGTTCCAGAAAGATCCTCTTGCGCGGATGAAAGTAGGCGACATGTTGCTTTCGCCATTTCCAACTATTTAATAAGGTCTGAATAATATCCTCGGTCTCGTAGCCTTGTTCCAGAAGCAACTTATTGACTTCATCAAGCTTATGGATATCGACCAGAATGTCCAGGTCCTTGGATGTTCGGAGGGAAATGTCCCCATAGAGATCAAAGGCAAGCGCTGGCCCCTTCAGAAGAAGAGCATGAATGTGATTCTCTGCCAATAACTTGCAAATAGATTCCATTTCACCGCTTAGGTGCAGCATTCGGAATACATTATTGTTGTATTCATTACGTAAAGCTTCAAGGACATTTGTAGGGATCCATGGGTGATTGGCGTTCTTCAAACGGTTATAAATGATGGCGGACACCCGATGGTGTCTGACCAACTGAATAAATCGATCCCAATCCATATCTATTGCCAGTTCTTGCTGACGTCCGTGCGACAATTCATCTTGTTCAAGCTTCAAATAGGCAAGAAGCAGGTCCAATTCTTTAGGAAAAGAATCCCGCTTCATAATGAGTTGACTATTCCTCATAAGATCCCTCATGTCCGGGAGTATCGAACCGCTTTGCAAACGTCCCGACCACTGTAAATTTCCTCATTTCTTCCGCTCCGGTCACATAGAAGGTACCGCTGCGCAGCCAAGCATGGGCAATCATTTTCTTATTCGTATCTTTGGCGGTTCCTAAATAAAGCGTACTACCCATATGTCTTCTATCCAGCATCTTCATCGCCGCTATCGCCCTCACGAGGCACTTACTGTCCCAGAATGTATGCCGACTCGTCATATGAAGAGCTTTAGATAGCTTTATCAAGATTGTTTCTTGTTGGTTGGATCGATGAGGAGTTTCCGCCATCCAAGAACCCAAAGAAGGAGCAATCCTGGCAAACGGCAGCCACACAAGGAAACGTGCCCATGCCAAGTACGCAAACGTCTCCAAGAGCAGCAGCAGCATCTCCGCATCCAACGAAAAAAGCTTACGAATGGTTTTCAGCGGATTCATTGCCGCGTTCCTTCTTCTCCTACGTCTATCAGTTGGTTATCTAGTAAATTTCCCAAGAAGGAAAGAACATGCTCTTCGCACACGCTCTGCTCAACGTTATATTCGACCATTAGGATCTGAACGAGATTACGAATGGATCTCGGGGCGCTCATAGCATCCCATATTGCCCCGCCAACGTCGCCTAAGTTGAAATACTTTCCTCTGCTAACGTTAAGCATGACCTTTTCCCCGTCCATATCGCTGACGATATTTCCCTCCGCTTGAACGACAACATCATCCAAAGTAAGCTTCTTATTCGTAATCATAGGACTAACCTTCCTTATCTATTAGATTTAAAATCAAGGAAGCCAAATCCGGAGCCGTAAATCCGGTAATAGGTCGATACAGTCTGAATAGGCCGAGTTTGCTTGCCATACCGGCAGTCATATTCAAATGCCATTCCATCAATCCTAACCGGGAGATAAAAGAGTTGCGGTACGTATGACCATATAGAATAGACAGCTTTTCCAGGTTACGAATGGGATACATTTGCATCGTTTCCATGTCCGATTTAACTAATTCGAATATCCCGGCAAGGGGTAGACGCTCCTTATAGAACATGCCCGGTACAGGGACGGCGAATTTGGTTTCCCTTTGGAATATGGGGCGATAGGAAGCATTCTCCATGTCAAAGCCGTCCAAGCTTTCCTGCCATAGCTTTTGTTGAGGGTATGACGGCATAACCATAGGAGTTTGATCCGGAGCAAGGGAGACTGCGATTACATCGTCGCTTACAAGCGGATAACCTCTTTGGATGAAAGCAGTAGCAAGCGTTGACTTGCCGGCACCGGAATCGCCAACGAACGCGTAAGCTTTTCCGCCGATTTCCACGGCGCTTCCGTGCAAGGGGAGAATCCTTCTTTGAAAAAGAAGCGCGCCCATGCAGGAACCTAGAATATATAGCCGAATCCGGTCTTCATCGGACCCAGCCATTGGAGAAACAATGATTTTATTACCATCTTGGATGCAATAAGTCGCCGTACCGGCAATTTGGAACATAATCCGATCGACTGTCACGAAGGTCGTCCGATTCGGTACGGCTAAGCGGCCCCATTCCTCTGACAAATCCGCTCTTTCGACGACAATATCCGCAGTTTGGTCCATATCTTGCATCACCGGCAATTCCGGCAGAGCGATATCGCTTGCCAATCGATATCCAAAAGCTATGTATATGGGCTTATTTAGAGTAGGGATCATTATTCTCACTCCAACGGGTTTGCTTAGTAAAAGGACCCTCATACATAACGGGTATAAGGGTCAAAAGAATTAAGGTTAGCTGTGATGTTGAGTCGCTTCATCCGGGTCATAAGAATCGGGGACTGCGACGCCAGGACCTGCAAACGTCATTTTTACATCGAGAACTTCCAGGGTTGGTTGGTTCCACTCTTTTTTCATGGTTTTCACCTCCCTTCAAGTTTTTTGACGAAACGGTAAACGATTAACCCGCGCATTAACATCGTAAATTCCCCGTCATACACCGATTTAGGATCCGGAGTTTCCCGTATCTTGCGTATAGCTGCCCGTACGACTGGGATGTTAAGAAGCTCCTTCATTCGCGTGTCCTCGCACAGCCGTTCAAGCTCATGAATAAAGGATGGCCATTCGCGAGTCATCCGATGAACCGCATCGGCGCCTTGAATCCCTCTGACCCTGTAATTTAATCGAACTTTATCCGGAAGCAGATCCGCGGTAGATCTCCGGATTAATGCCCGGTCCATTCCGTTCTGAACGAACTGCTTCACGGGTACGGACAGACAAAATCGAATGACCCGCAAATCGTTCGTTGGATCCCGGTACCATATGCCATGTCGCAAGGACATTTTCGTCCCGCTGACTCCGCTGTTGGTCCAATTGATGAACTCATCAAACGGCTTTGCCCTTGACTCTATGGGGTTGCCCCTCGATAATTTCATCCCGTTCCTATCGATACCGTGTCTTTCAAGCCATTCATAGATTTCCATCCGTTCGGCAAACTCCGGATTGATGAGCATAGGCGATGAGTATGGATCTTGGGAGTTCAAAGTCTTGGGGAACGCCCTTTTTCTTATTTGAGTCAGGAGACGCCGTCTACCGATTCCTACGTTATTGCTGTACATGCTTATCTCGCGATATAACCGAAGCAGGTTAAAGCGTTTGAGGAGAGTTGCATAATAATCCAAGGCAGGTCCCCAGGAAATCGAATAGTTGCCCCGCCCCCCGTTCAGCAGTACGCCTACGCCTTGCTGACCGGCTTTCTCATAGATTCCGCCGAGCCAAAAGGAGTTTTCGATGAATTTGTACGGCATCTCCAACGTTTCCAGCCATTCGCCCACTTCCGACAAGGGACTTTTTCCCTTAAAGTCAAGATAATGATCGTTAATATTGCCGACATGCCGAACCGTGGATCGAATGAACGGCGTTTCATCGGCCATTCTGTTCTTCGAGGTCCAATCGATAAAATCTTCCTCCGGGATATAGCTGTACGTAAATAGCCGCTTATTTTCCTTTTGCAGGGCTTTGGCGGCAAAGCTGACGACAGAACCGGAATCGAGTCCGCCGCTTAGATAAGAACCGACTTGACGCGCGGTACGCAGCCGGGACGACACCGCGTCTTGGAATACATCACGGAACGCTTCTTCATATTCCCCATCGGACTTCAGCCTCAATGGCTCCGTTGCCGTAAAGGTACAATACCTTGTAAATCTGACTTTGCCGCCCTCCACCGTAATGGAATGCGCGGGAGGAACTTGCTCAATATTCCGATAGACGGTAGAAGAGGCATCAACCGTTTCGATTCTCCCGGGATTGGCCAAAAATTCCGCAAGCCATCGGTCGTTCAGTTGATTGCTTATATAAGGTAAAGTAAATAGCGGTTTTATCGTCGTGCAGAAGGCGAAACGATCGGGGGTCCGATGAAAATACAGTGTTCTGCTGCCGGAAAAGTCTCTTGCTCCAAAAAGCAGGCGTTTTCTCTCATCCCAAATCATAAAGGCGAAATCGCCTATTAGAAATTTCGGAGCGTCTGTTCCCCACTTCTCATAAGCAAGCAAAATCAATTCGCTATCCGTCGCTGTTTTCCTGAACGGAGGTTCCACTTGTAATCTTTCGAATAACTCTTCGCGATTGTCAATAATCGCATCTGCAGTAATGGCAAGTTGTCTGCGCTCATCATAGTAGGGCAATTGTTCTCTGCTAGATTCAGGTGTAATCCATTGCGCATGACAGCCAAGAAATACGGGGTTTCTATGCCAGGAGTGAGCACGGTCAGCGCGATATAGCTCCAGGGCCTTCATGATATTCATCCCATGTTCAGAAGGGATGGGTTCATGATTAATGTGGTAGATACCAACAATCGCACTCAATTTACTCCCCCTTGATGTGCATGCCATAGGCGGCTCCATGTTTCGACAACAGAACGCATATAATATAATTATAGATTAATGTCCGAAACTTATCATAAGAACAGAGACGCAGGTTTATAGGTTAATAGGAAGAAATCGTAGTCTGTGTTCATTGAGGTAATATTGCCCCAGTAAAGGATAAGACTGTCTCATTGGAACTCGATTGCAGCACCCGTATGATAAGATCAGTCCACAATAAACAGATTGTGTTCGATAACAGGATTTCGTGAAAACGCTAACATCAGGTCGATTGTGGACGAAAAACAGGATATAGGGAGGAAATTTAAGAATGATCAAAAGACGGTTATTAGCATCTTTACTTGTGACGGCGATGCTACTTACTTTGTTTTCTCCGCCTATGACGGTCAGCGCGGCTTGGGGGGACGACGTATCTCTGTTGACCGTAAATGCAGGTACGGATGGAAATACGGCGACATTGGCCGATGCGCCGGACGGTCAGAACGCGTGGAGGTTAAACACCGGAACCTCAAAGAACGGGGCTCCTTGGGATAACCTCTTCACGCCGAGCGTGGCGCCTCTCAGAGATCTGTCCGCTTACAGAGACGGCTATCTGGCTTTCGAGATGTACATTCCCAATGCGAGCTTTAAAGATATGCAGGGAAATAATTGGCTCGTCATCGTAAGCGACAGTAATCCCGCCGGCGACAAGTTTAACGCCGATTCTCGTCTCCAACTTAATGTGAGCGGAGTCACGACAGGGGCGGTGGGCACATGGGCAACGGTCTATACGAAGTTATCGACGGCGAGCGCCGTAGCCGGGAATTTCAATGACGCCTGGCTAGACCAAGTAACGAGACTTGCCATGCATCTGCAATGGGGTCCTAGTGTTCCTAACACCGACGTTTACATTAAAAACCCGCGTATCCAGAAAAGTACGTTAGGCGTTCCGGCTTCGCCGTCAACGACTCCCGCGCTTGACGTAGCAACAAAAACAGTAACCGCGAACGCGCCGGCCAGCGGGCAAGCCGTGGAATTCGCAATAAGCGAAGACGGGGTTGCTCCAGCATCCGGATGGGTGGATGGCATTCTTGATGCTAGTGTGTATACTCATCAATTTGCCGCATTGCCTTCAGCAGACACCTACTATGTATTCGCGCGCGCGAAAGCGGACAGCAGTAGTTACAACTTTATCGGCGCATCTACAAGAACGACCGTAACGACAATTGACGAACAAACATTGGTAGACGCAGCAACGGCGTCTCTGACATGGAATACGATTAAAGGAAATAACACGTTGGAAAGCGATGTGAAATCACCACTCGGTCTCCCGACAACGATAGGAACAACGAACGTAGCATGGACCTCGGACAATGCGGCAATTAGCAACACCGGAAGCGTAAATCGCTTGTTGGATAGAGAAGTAGACAAAACCGTTGTACTCACGGCGACAATAACCAAAGGTGCCGCAAGTGCTACGAAACTTTTTACCGTGACGGTGAAAGCCGCGCCGGCGGCGGTAAACGCTCGGGCCGCGACGTATTTTCCTAATATAGAAGAGGGGACGAACACCGCGGTTGCGCCGGACGGCAATAACGCGGTTAAGCTGGGCGCCGGAAAAATAGGCGCCGGCGCCGAACGACTGTGGGATGCCCGCTTTATTAACGGCGGCGGCAATCAGGATTTGTTAGGTTACGCGAATCAATATTTTGTGTTCGATATGTATGTTACTCATGCGGACCTTTTGAATTTAAATGGTAATAACTGGGTTGCTATAGCGTCTGGCGGTAACAATCTGGATACTAATTCACGCCTTAACCTTAATGTTAGCGAGATCAGAAACGGACATGTGAATGAATGGATTACCGTTCATGCGCAATTATCGACGGCAAATTCTACGAACGGTTTCAATCCCGTTAATTTGGACACGGTAGAGGCCGCGAGATTGCAAATGCAATGGTCTTCCGTGCCCCACGGCGACATCTATATCAAGAACCCGCGTTTTCAAGTCACCTCGGATTCGCCGAAACCTATTCCGGCAGCGGTTGAAACAGCCGATAACGTTACGTTATCGTCGGCAGCGCCGACGAACGGTCAGGCCGTGCAGTTCGCGATCAACACCACGGGTAACGCTCCCGCAGACGTCGATTGGACGACGGGAACGCTCGATTCGGGCGTTTATACAGCGGAAATTCCAAAACCCGCAGGCAACACCTATTATTCGTTCGCACGCACCGCTCCAAATACGCAATATCCTTTCGCAGGAACGCATACCAGAGTTAAAGTCGTGCATCTGGCCGATGATCAAGCCATATCGGACGCGGCAGCTCTGCTGACTTGGGACACGATCAAGAATGCGAACGCGAATCAATCCGAAGTAAGAACGGCGTTGAACCTTCCGACAACGGGTGCGAACGATACGGCTATCGCTTGGTCGACCGTACCGGCAGCAGGTGTCATAGATCCCTTAACCGGCACCGTAACTCGCGACCCCGACGAAGACAAAGCCGTAACCCTAACCGCGACAATAACCAAAGGCAATGCAACGCCCGTAAATGTAACTTTTAATTTGACGGTAGCCAGCACGACTAACGAACTTGCCGAAGTGTTCATTGACTTCAACGATACGGGCACGTTTGTTCAATCGGGCAACAAGCTTCAAGGCAATGGCATAGGCATAAGCCTCGACGGAGACAGCGTAGCGGTGGAAAAAGTAACCCAAAGCGCTGTAGGCGCCGTGAAGGTTGGGGACTTTATTTACGTCATCGTAAACGACCCACAGCTTGAGCATGTAAACAAGGTCGAATTAGAGGTCAAATACTGGAGACCGAGCGCGACCGGCGGTATTTCATTGCAATATAACACCATATATCCCGGCAGTTTCTCCGGTTATGACGCGTATAGAGCGGCGAACATTCCCGCGGCAGGAAGCGGCAACTCTTGGGTAACTTCAAAAGTCGTGCTTAACGGAGCTAACTTCGCGATCGGCGCGCAAAATCAAGGCGCGCACTTCCGTTTCGCTACGGCCGGAGCAATTATTCAGAGCATACGAATAACCGAAATTCCTCCAACGGATGCTGAAGCGGTACAACTTGCTTCGGACGCTCTGACTTGGGACGCGATCAAGGGCTCGAATACGAGACAAGATCTGGTTGAAACGGATTTGACTCTTGCCGAGGCGGGTTCGGGGAGTACGAACATTGCGTGGACATCTACGGATAACACGGTAATAAACAGCGACACCGGCGCAGTTGCTCGTCAAGAAGCCAATGAAGCCGTAACCCTTACGGCGACAATAAGCAAAGGTACGGCAGCACCGGTTGTTAAAACCTTTATTATCGTCGTTCGCGGAACGGGTACCGGAACCGACGTGGAGGCAGTAAATAATATGATAACCAAACTGACTTGGGATTTAATCAAAGGCGTGAATGATACAGAGGCTAATGTGACGACGAACCTTGTTCTTCCGTCGATGGGCGAGAATATGACGGATATTACATGGACGACATCCGCCGATACCCTCATTACCGCTACAGGCGCGATACCGACCAATCGGCCGGACGCCGGCGGTGCCGTGACGCTTACGGCGACGGTAAAAAGAGGTCCAGTTGCCGCCCCTGTAACCGAGACTAGAACATTCGAGTTGACCGTTCCGGGTAGATATGATTACGCGAAATACAAGAGAACGGCAATCGCTCAGGATCACGACGCGAAAGACTGGGCGATATCCGACTTTAACGTACTGGCTTTCGGCGCGAAAACGGAAGAGATGGCAGCAACGGAAGACTTAGTCGATTTCGATAACAGAGAGGCCTTCCAAGCGGCGATCGACGCGGCTTATAATGACGGCGGCGGCGTAGTCTATATTCCGGCGGGAACCTATGCGTTCCGTACGGAAACGACCGGCACGATCAGCGTTCAAAGCACGAACGGCAATACGACCTACGAATTTAAGCAGGTCTTGAATTTGCGGGCTGGCGTACAGCTCCGCGGCGAATGGGATAACCCGGATGCGGAGGATTACGACGGTCAAATCGACGGAACCATTCTTGCGGTATATGCCGGACATAATTCCGCCAATTATGACACGTATGTGGACTCCGACGAGAGAGAAAATCAGACAGGCGGCAAAAAAGTAGCTAACGTGTCCGACAGATTCATAGACATGGAACAAGGCACGGGCGTCACGAACCTATCGGTATGGTATCCGAATCAGGATCTTAATGCCGAAACCGTCGTTGAAAAGAGGAACGAAGACGGACAGAAGACCGGGGAATTCGAGACGATTCATGGAATCCCGTATCCGTGGACGTTCTATCAGAGAACCGGAAACAGCGTGACGCTCGATAACGTTACTCTTGTAAACTCTTGGGGAGGATTCATCTCCCTGCCGAGCGAGATGCATTATGTCTTGAACAGCAATATGACGGCTCTCTACAAGGGCGTCGTGGTTCACACCTGTACGGACATCGGACGAATCGAGAACGTTAACATCAATCCGAAATACTGGGCGAATTCAGGACTTGACGGCGCACCGTCTCTTTCGGACGCGAGAGCGTTCACAAGAGCGAACGCTACCGGATTCATGATGCACCGCTCGGACTGGGAATACGTATCGGGATTGAATATTTCCGGGTATAAGACGGGGATGTGGATCGGAAGAGAACCTGGCGGCGACGAAGCTCCTAACGCGCAGTTCTACGGATTGAAGATCGAAGACAGTCAGACGGGTATCTATATTGACAACGTTAACGGTTTCGGTCTGCTTCTCTCGAATTCGGAATTCGGAGGCGACACCGCTGTATATTTCAACGAACGGTTCGACACTTCCGTTCAATTCAACGGAGTCGACTTCAAAGGTCCGATTATAAGCAACGCCAGAGGCGGAGTGATATCCTTCGAAGATAGCACCTTCGACGAGTATGACGATTACGCGCTGAGTTTCCTCAATCGAGGCAACGCATTAGTCAGTCAGAGCAACTTCAAACAGGCAGACAAACATGCGCATCTCGGAACAAACTTCGGGACGTTCAAATCGGTCAATTCCGGTTATAACCTTAACATCGAGAGCGATAACCTTGCCGCTCACATCGATAACCTTGAACTTGACGTTAAGGTTGACGGTAATAACACCGCAGTGCAGACCGTCAATGACGTTGATTATCTGTTCGAACCTATTCCGAAAGACGTAAAAACGGATATCGACGTACACCCGAGACCGACATCGAACGCAGTGCTTAGACTTGACTTCCCGCGCTCGTTAACAAGCAACGCGCCGACCGTGGATATATCCGCAAAATTGCAGGAAGCTCTTGATTATATTAAAGATAATCACGGCGGCGGAACGATTTATTTACCTGGTGGAAGATATAGACTGGATACTCCCGTAATCGTTCCCGAAGGCGTCGAACTCAGGGGAACATGGGACGTACAGCACCATACTCAAGGCGGCGGCACGGCGATATTTACCACTTACACCGGCGGCGCTCAGGGAGAGAACGGAGCTTCTCTTATTCAGCTTAAGGCAAACGCAGGTCTCAGAGGACTTAACATTACGCAAGCGAATTTAACCAGCGTCAACCTGAATAACCCCGACCAAACTCTGAAAACTCCGTTTTTGGTACAGGGACAAGGCGCGGGCGTATATGCCATCAACTTAACGATCCCGATAGGAGATAAAGGCATAGACCTGGCTTCCTATAAAACCGACGGTCACTATGTCGATTACTTAGGCGGCACGCTCCTGAGAGCAGGCATCTGGGTCGGGGGAGGCGCGGAAGGCGGATTTATCAGAAATATGCAATTCAATCCGCATTACGCTTTGAGACTTCCGGGAGGTCAAGGATATACGGCACCTTCGGGCGATTTGTACGGATTCGTGCAAAGATACATGAGCGCGCTCAAATTCGCCGACGTGGAAGACCAGACGATTTTCAACAATTTCGTTTTCGGTTCGGTATACGGCATACACTTCCTGAAGAGAGACTTGGGGAACGGCGAATTCGCATACCCTGGTAAATTGACGATGATCGGTCACGGTTCGGACGGAACCACGTACGCTCTCTATGTGGAAGACGCGGACGAACACACCAAAATCATCGCGATCAACTCGGAATTGGTGAATACGAACATCGCGACTGAGCCGAACAGAGCTTATGTCAGAATGGGCGATGTAGCGAATACCGCAAAAATTCACCCCGATGCCGAACTTGTCCTGTACAACAGCGCGTTCTGGGGAAGTCCGAGCGTAGCGGGGGCGATAGTCAATAACGGTATCGTTCGGTTCCAGCAAGCCAACTTCACTCAGCTGCCCGGCAACAATCCGGGTATTGATGTAAACGCCGGCAAAGCGCATGTGTACTCCTCTTACTTCCAGCCGTCGAAGAACGGTCAGAATAATAACGTGTATGCCATGTTGCGCGAGGGCGGCACATCGATAGAGCTCAGCAACAATTATTACGCATCCGGGTTGAGGAACAGCACGCCAGCCAACAACCCGTACGGAATTTACGGCTCGGATTTACTGGCGGAACCGTTCGTGTTTAACCTTATTCAAGACGGAACCGGACAACGATTCAGCTTCAAGTATAATGTCGGAGGAAGAACATCCGCGCCAGGGACATTGACCATTGTTGCTCCCGAGGCTTATGCAGAAGATTTCACTCCTATTCCTTTCGACGCGCTTGCGGCAGGCGAATCCGTAACCGTAGATTTACCGGATTATATTGCAGGTCTGATCACATTCGAGCTTCATCTCGACGACGGTACGGAATACGCCTATACGGCAAAATACGACGCGGCTTACGCTGAAAAAGCAGACTCTGCCGGCGCGGAAAATCCGGCAAAGAGCGCCGCGACTCCGGCCTATGTCATGGACGCAGAAGATTATGTAACGAAGGGGACGCGGGATGGTTCGCAAGACCTCGGCGTAGAATCGCGTTTCGCATGGGACGACGGCCATTTATATGCGTACATTGTCGTTACGGATGACGTGCAATTCAATAGCCAGACGGGCGGAAATATATGGAGAGAGGATAATTTGCAGTTAGGCATTGATTTGCGCAATCCCGTAACGAACAGTACGACGCGGAATGAGCTCGGATTCACGCTCACCAATGACAACGAAGAAGTGATATGGGCTTGGACTCGTCCTACGGGCGCCAATGCGCCGACGGCTCCGGTAACGGATATCGTAGCCGAGATTACGAGAGATGAAGCTGCGAAAACGACGATTTACGATTTGAAAATTCCGTTTAATACGCTTCTTAGTAATCCTGCATCGGAGCTCGCGAACGGAAGAATCGGAGTATCCGTCATGCTCAACGAATCTGACGGCCCCAATGAAACCGACGGCAGCAGAGGGACATTCGAAGTCGTAAGCGGGCAGTTAAAGAATTCGGATTTATTCACGAATTTATTTCTGTTAAGCGCAGGCGAATACAATGAGAGGCTAGAAGCATCGGCAACGGCTGCCGTGGATAACGCTGTCGCGTCCGAATCGGCTGCCGATATCGCTACGGCACGCAACTTCGTCGCTATTATGGCAGACGGCGAAGTTAAGACGGAGCTTCGGAACAGGCTCGAAGCTATCTCTGTGTCGTCGTATACCGTCACATTCAAGGACTGGGATGGAACGGTCCTGAAGACGGAAGCGGTGAACCATGGAGATGATGCAACCGCGCCGACGCAACCGTCGCGGACAGGGTATGCGTTCACGGGATGGAGCGTCGGATTCTCGAACGTGACGTCGAATTTGACCGTTATGGCGGAGTATGATGCCATACCGAGCAATCCAGGAACCGTTTGGATACCGCCATCTACGGAGGTCAGCGTAGATAGCAGCGGAAACGTAACGGTTAGCTCGACGCCAACGATGAATAACTCGTCCAATATCGCACAAACCGTCTTGTCCCAAAGCGAGATTGAAAATGCATTCGGACGTGCAACCGGCGAGTCTAAGCGGATTAAAGTGAAATTATCCGGCATTGTGAATGCGCAAGGTTACGCATTAGGGCTTCCGACTTCCTGGTTCAAGGGAGAATCCGATAGTTCGGTCGTTATTGAAACGCAGTTAGGCACGATTGTCGTGTCGAGCGCGATGTTGAACGCAGCTCAATTGCAAGGCGCCGGTCAATCGATAACCATCGTTGTTCGCCAAGCGGATAAGAGCGGATGGAGTCAACGGCTTATCGATGAGATCGGCGATCATCCGGTATTGGAACTGTTGGTCATGTTTGACAACAAAACTGTAGCGTGGAGTAATAGCGAAGCGCCGGTTACGATCATGGTGCCGTATACGCCGACAGCAGCGGAGAAACAAAATGCCGATCAGCTTGTCGTCAGGTACGTAGACGGGGAAGGCAACGTAACGTCTGTTCCTAACGGCAGATATGACAGCGCCACAGGTCAAATGGTGTTCCAAACTTCGCACTTTAGTCATTATGCAATCGCATATGCAGCGCCTAAGTTCAGCGATTTGGGTCGTGTAGCTTGGGCAGCGAAGGAAATCGAAGCGTTGGCCGCTAGAGGCGTAGTTGAAGGGAAGTCGGCAACGACCTTCGATCCAGGGACTGCGATCGGCAGAGGGGAATTCCTCGCGCAATTGATCAGACTCCTGGAGCTTGACGCCGAATTCACCGACAACTTTGCCGATGTTTCAACAAGCTCGCCCTATTACCAAGAACTTGGAATCGGCCGCGCGCTTGGCATCGTTAAAGGCGTTGGCGGGAACAAGTTCTTGCCCGATACGGCAATCAGCAGAGAAGATGTTGCCGTAATCATTAAGCGTGCGTTGAATCAATGGCAGAACGAGCTGCCGACAGTATCGTCCAAGTCAATCGACGATTTCAAGGACGGTGCGAAGGCGGCGACCTATGCAAGAGAAGGCTTGGCCTATCTGCTTAGCGCAGGTTTACTCCAAGGAAACAGTAACAACGCCTTGAATCCGAAGGGCAACCTGACTCGCGCGGAAGCAGCGGTTATCTTGTATCGAATTTATGCGCAATCGCGTTAAGGAATTTAGAGAAGAAGCCAGGGAGCTCTCCCTGGCTTCTTCTTCGCTTCTTGCTAAGATTTATTAATCTGGATAATCAAATCCGAAGATGCAAAAATTAACGGAGAGGAAGCCAGTAACCGTACCGTACTAATACGTTGGAGTAGAGGAATGCTCATCGATTTTTCGGAAAAAATGATTAATTGGGCAGGGAATAATCGAAAATCGTCGAATACAGTTTGATTATGTTTATAAAAGAGAGACTATGCAGGAGGGCAGTTCCTTGGCGAAGAAGGTTACGGTGGCAATCGTAGGACTTGGATTCGGGGCAGAATTTATCCCTATTTATCAGCATCATCCGAACGTGGATAGCCTGACAATTTGTCAGCGGTCAGAGGAACATTTGCATCGGATCGGCGATCATTTTAACATCCCGTCCCGCTACACAAGCTTTGAAGAGATGCTTCAAGATGAAACAATTGACGCTGTACATATTAATACTCCGATTCCCGATCACGCCGAGCACTCGATAGCCGCTTTGCTTGCCGGCAAACACGTTGCTTGCACTGTTCCCATGGCAACGTCATTAACGGACTGTCGGCGCATCGTGGAGGCGCAGCAAGCATCGGGTAGAAATTATATGCTGATGGAAACGGCTGTGTTCACCCGGGAATTCTTATACATCAAACACCTTCGGGATAGCGGGGAATTGGGACGGATTCAATTTCTAAAGGGGGCCCATCACCAGGATATGTCGGGTTGGCCGGGCTACTGGGAAGGCTTGCCCCCCATGCATTATTCCTCGCACGCGATTAGTCCATTGTTGGCTTTAGCCGGGAAAGATGCCGAAGCTGTCAGCTGTCTCGGTTCCGGGCGGATCGATCCGAATCTGGCTTCTAAATATGGTTCGCCATTCGCCGTGGAGTCCGCTTTGTTCAGGTTGGCGGATTCCGATCTCGCTGCAGAGGCGACTAGATCCTTGTTTCAGACATCCCGTCAATATATCGAAAGCTTCGATGTTTATGCGGAAAAAATGAGCTTTGAGTGGCGAAGGTTAGAGAACGAGTCACCAATGATTTTCAAGGGGAATGAAGCCTTTCACATTCATGTGCAGGATTATGGACACCTCCTCCCGGAAGGTATCAGATCCTACACGACAGGTTGTCTGGACGACCACGAGGAGAATCGGTCGCTCGGTTTGAAAGGTAGAAGCAGCCACGGCGGCTCGCACCCGCATATGGTGCATGAATTCATTTCAAGTATCTTCGACGAGAGGTTACCGTTTCCAGATGCGGCGACCGCATTCAATTGGACCGCAGCAGGTCTATGCGCGCATGAATCCGCACTCCGCATGGGAGAGTCGGTGCGTATACCGTCCGTTACCGGGAGGGGAGATCAATGAGAACGGTTATGGTCATTCATCCGGAATTCGATCGATCGTGGCCGTTCGCTGCCGTACGATTTGAACAGCTTTTTAGGCAAAGCGGCGAATTGGAAGTCATCCGGCTGGAAACAGGTTCGGCAAGCAGAGTCGGCGATGTCGTTCGGCACCCGGAAACGGTAACCCGTTTGATCAGTCTTCAAGTTGAGATAACCCGTGAGTGTGTTCTTAGATTTTCTGCCTTAGAGGAAGCTGTCATTGAATCGACATATCAAAGCGCCGAGCCTCCTTCAGAGATCATCGAAACGCTGAGGGAGCAAAATATACAATGGTATACCCAACCGACAGAAGGCTTTTGGGGGCAGTCGGTGGCCGAATTCGCGCTGGCGCTTACGCTATGCGGGCTGCGGCGAATTCCGCAAACCCATCATGAGATGATATCCAGTCTGGACCCATGGAATTATGATTCGCCGGATGGCGTTGGTCGTCCCGGGTCTCGGGGGTTCCAGTTCGGAGACGACAGCCGATTCGCGAATGGAACGATAGAAGGGAAGCGCGTTCGAATTGTCGGAGCGGGGAATGTCGCAAGCCGCTATGCCAGTTTTGTCCGCATGCTAGGCGCGGATGTCGCAGCGTGGGACCCCTATGCGGCCGAGCCCTGTTTTCACCGGGCGGGAGCAAGAAAGGAATGGCATCTGGATAGCTTGGTATTGGATGCCGACATTTTCGCCCCCATGCTTCCGCTAACGCCGCAAACAAGAGAAATTGTTACAGCCGATCATATTCGTTCCCTCCCCAAAGGCACGCTTGTCGTACTCGCGACACGCGCGGAAATTTGCGACATGAAGGAGTTGCGCCGTAGGGTGCTTGCGGACGAAATAAGCCTCGCTGCCGATGTATTCGACATTGAACCACTGCCTCTTAACGATTCTCTACTGGGGCGCCACAATGTTGTCCACACGCCCCATAATGCCGGGCGTACCAAGGAAGCCAATTACCGTTACGCGGAAAATCTGTATTTACAGTTTAGGAAACTCTAGCAATAGCAATTCGTACTTAAATCCAGCTATCAGAGGCTGGATTTTTTGGCATGAAATGAGGATAAGGCAATTGCGCATTGCTTATGGAATGCGATTATTGTCTTAATTAAGAGATATCGACACGTTAAAGTTTACTTTCCCTGGTTGTTCCAAATCTAAATGAATGGATCCCTTGTATTTATTTACAAGCTGCTTGGTGATAACCAGCCCTAGTCCGGAGTGATCTGATTTCGATGAATATCCTGGTTCGAATATGAGATCTGCTGCTTCTGGGGAGAGTGTACCCGGGTTCGAAACAACGATATGTAACTTATTGTCGGTGCCCCACCCTTTGATCTGAACATTTCTATTGTCATCTTCTTCATCGCTAACGGCATCGAACGCATTGTCAATCAAGTTCCCGATTAATCGCACGATATCAACCGAACGAATACCTAATGGGAAATTAGTCAAGTTCTCGAACTCGTGCGTGAAATGAATCCGTTTAAGAATCGCTACCGCAATCTTGGATTGGATTAATGCCGCAATAGCGGGTTGACCAATCGTAATAATATCGTTCGTTACCGTAACGTCGCCTATCCACTCCTTCATATAAGACCGTAGCTCGTCGTATTTGTGTAGGGAAGCCATTGCATTAACGGTGTTCATATGGTTAAGAAGATCGTGTCGCTGCCCGCGGATGGAAATGAACATTTGATTTACTTCATCAATATAGGTTTCTTGAGTAGCTCTTACAACTCGATCTCGTGTTCTTGAGAGAAAACGCAAAAAAATGATCACTATAATGATACTTGTCAAAGTTACGGTGCCGACAGTCAGAAGTAAGGTGTTTAGTTGTTTGTTGAGAGTTGTTTGTATGGATTCATAATCGGACACTAAGGATAGAACGTAACGGGCTAATTGCACGCCCTCTTTGTCTGAAATACCCGGATAATGTTTAATGTCGACGGGGATATACATTTTCAAGGTTGTTTTTCCATTAATTTTTCGAATAGTCGATTGGACTTGATCAAAGCGTTCTGCTTTATTAATCAAATCAGCATCGTCATTTAATTTGAATGTATAGCTGCCGAAAATAATAGGGCGCGTAGAGTTATGTGCCAGTTCTTCTCCTTGATCGGTGAGAGTTATATACTCTTCCGTTCCGAAAGTTTTCGGATTAAATGCCGTGATTTCAAGCAAACTTGCGTGTGCTTTAATCGTGTTGTCTAGAATTGATTCTACTCCAGCTGATTTTTGAAAGTCGAGGTACGTTTGATCGGAAACGAAGGGATCAATAATATAATTGGTCGTGCCATCATAATAGTAACCATATTTCTGGAGGTTTTTCTTGGTTAAATCGGTAGCGGAATATTCAAAAGGACCACTCCAATAGTTCTTAGAAGTATAACCCCAATCTATACTTACGTCCTTCTGTTCAAAGAGCTGTTGGAACGCCTGGTACCACGGGTCCCATTTCTTGGTAGAAGTTCCTTCTTCTTTCGGGTCGGAGGATTTATATAATAAAATATCGTCATCTGTTTGCTTCAGCAAAGTAATGGTTTGAACATTGAGTTGCTTAGCCAGTTCGGATAATTCATCGCTGGTAACGTTATCGATATCGGGGTCGAGTCTATATTGAGCCGCTACCGCTACCGATTTTAAGTTTTCCGATATCTTATCTTCCAAGTAAATAGAAGCCTCGCGCGAGTTTTCAATAGACAGCTCCACTTGAGATGCAATTGAGAGCAACTCTTTCTTTAAGTTTTCCGTTAACGATTCTTTCGTCAGAAAGTAGAATAATAAATTATTCAACAAGATCAGTACAATTACAATGGCTAGCGTTGAAATGAAGAGTGTTCTTTTCATACGGATTTTTTGCTCCTTAATTCTTCGCTATCTCCCCTTTTATGAAGGTTAAGCCTGTCCGAAAACCCTTTTTCCTGCAATCTTCCGAGTGGCGCCGTCAATTTACTGTTATTGAAAAAGATCGTATATCTTCTAAGCATAGTTTGTAATGAGCTTGATTCCCTCTTGTAGCCGGCAACATGGCGAATATTGACCAGGAATCCTCTAATCGATTCAATCATTAAGTCGGAGGTCTGTTTCTTGATTTGGTTAAGGGTATTGTTACTTTCGATGATATCCCCGGAGGTTAAATAAACGTTGATATGCTTTCGCCCTGATTCCTTCTCGATTAGGAGAATTGTTTCTTCAGCTATGGGATACGATTTTCTAGAGGTGTGAATATCAATGAGTTGAGAAGATTGCGCGAGTTGTTTGTTATAGGCTTCTTGTTTCTCGAACCAGTCCCGTACCTTTGATATAGCAATATTCCAACGTTCCTCTTGTATAGGCTTAACGATGTAGAAAGCCCCAATCTCGTTAACGGCTTCCATTATGTTTAATGGGTCTGTGGACCCTGTTGCAAAAATAATAGCAGGGTAGTATCCGAGTTCCGAACGTAATTGTTTGGCTACGGCAATTCCGGACATATCCTCTAATTCAATGTCAAGGACAATGATATCGGGCTCGAACTGCTTGATTAATAGAATGGCTTCTTGTCCAGAACCGGTTTCAGCAATCAAATCGATTCGGCTATTCACGCAATATGACCGAATCAATTGGCGTACATAGTTAACATCCTCTGCGACAATTGCACTAAATTCCCTCATTATAGTTGCCCCCTGATGCCTACGTTGTGATCTAGCCATACGTATTTACGTAAATTTCATGGATTCATAGTACCATAATTCGCGCGTTTTAGACATTGTTGCCTCTTCTTCCATGGGGAATTATGCCATTTCACGTCGCTTTATGGACATTTCGGGAGAAATCCATTACAGAAATATCCTTGCTTGCATATACTTGTCCTATTCCTTTAGGTACGAGGATACAGGTGGTCATGGGTAATTGTTACCAAGTAACGAAAACGATGCTAACGGAGGTCTTTATGCTGAATAAGCAAAAGCAGGAAAAACGAGTTGCCATCATATTAGCGATCATGTCGCTCATTTTGATTTCCGGCGGAGTGGCCAAGCTGTAGCGGAAAGGGTCTAAGGAGATGGAAAGATTAACTGTAGTGCTCGCTGGCCCGGATACGGAATATTTGGAGATGGTATTACGATTCGTCCGTAGTTCCGAGTTCGCATCGGCGTTAACGATTAGAGCCTTCTCTAGCAAAGATAACCTTGCGACCTATTTGAATACGCAGTCCATCCCTCATGTCGTACTGGTCGAGCCGGATTTCTTAACTGCAGATGTGTCATGGACGACATTAGATAACGTTATATTGTTAGTTTCGAGCCAATATTCGAAGGAATCGGAGCGCTATCCGTCCTTATTTAAGTATCAGCCGATCCATCAGCTTCTCACCAAGGCGAAAGCTATGTATTTGGACAAGCATGAAGTCGTAGTTGAGCAAGCCCTGGGGAACGGTCATACGAAGGTGGTTTCCTTCTACTCCATTGTAGGAGGATGCGGGAAAACAACAGCAGCCATTAATATGTCTAGACAGCTGTCGCTAGGCGGGAATAAAGTGCTGTACTTAAGCCTAGAAACCGTAAGTTCTTCCCCGGCGTGGTTCGGTACGGTTCCTAATCAAGAGTTGGCCGAGATCCTCTATTACATTACGTCGGGGAACAAACAAGCGGCTTCGAAGCTCGAGCAATACAGGAAGACGGATTCCGAAAGCGGCTTGCATTACCTCGAACCGCTCACCCATTTGAAGGAAATAGAGGACGTCTCTCGCGAGGATGTGCGGGGGTTGTTGGATATCATCGTAAGCTCGCATTCCTACGATTACGTGGTTATTGACTGCGACTCTAACTTCCACGCCAGGACGATTGCGGCATTGGAATACGCTCACGAAGTCATGCTCCTCTTGCTTGACGATATTCAATGCATGTACAAAACCAAAGCGGCACTTACCGCATTGCGGAGCGAGAATGCGGAGCTCTATCAAGCCTTGCATCGCAAAATACATATGGTCGTGAACAAGTACACGGGTAGTATGGCTAATCGGCCCGAGCCGGACTTATTCGATATTCAAGGTTATCTTCCGTACATTCCGCAATGGAAGAACGTTACTCAGGGGCAGCAGCTCTCTGCTTCCCGGGAATTCAATCATCAGGCGATGTTCTTAACGTCCCTGTTCTCACAAGCCAAATGAGGTGATGGTCGTGGTTTCGGATGAGTCGTTCATAGAGCTTAGAGAGTCGGTAAGGAGCAGGCTGGATCTGTCTAACTCTACCTCCGACGACCAACTGCTTCAAGTCATCGAGGATGCGGTATTTCATTTCTCGGAGGGCCAGTATTTAACCATTAGAGAGAAGCAGAAGTTCGTCAGTCGCCTATTTAACTCGTTTCGAGGCTTAGACGTGCTGCAGCCATTGATTGACGATAAATCAATTACCGAGATCATGATCAATAATTTCGATGAGATCTTCATCGAACGGGAGGGGCATGTACTTCGCCACCCCGGGAAGTTCGAAAGCCAAGATAAGCTGGAGGATATTATTCAGCTTATCGTAGGCAAGGTCAATAGGGTCGTTAACGAGGCTTCCCCGATCGTCGATGCTAGATTGAAGGACGGTTCGAGGGTTAACGTGGTGCTTCCCCCGATCGCGATGAAGGGTCCGACGATGACGATCCGGAAGTTCCCCGAGAATCCGCTGACCGTAGACGATCTTATTCAGCGTGGGGCATTAAGCCGAGAGGTTGCCGAGTTTCTTAAGAAGCTAGTCAAGGCCAAGTACAACATCTTCATCGGCGGAGGAACGGGATCGGGGAAGACGACTTTCTTGAACGCCCTATCTAATTACATCCCCGCCGATGAACGGATTATTACGATAGAGGATTCGGCCGAGCTCCAGATACGCAGCGTACCGAATTTAGTCAGCCTAGAGGTCCGTAACGCCAATACGGAAGGCAAGGGCGAGATTACGATGAGGGACTTGATTAAGTCGTCCCTGCGGATGCGGCCGAACCGGATCGTAGTGGGCGAGGTCCGCGGAGGAGAAGCATTGGAAATGCTGCAAGCAATGAACACCGGTCATGACGGTTCATTGTCGACGGGCCATGCCAACAATACTTACGATATGCTCAGCCGCTTGGAGACGATGGTGTTAAGCGGAGTTCAGCTACCCGTAGAAGTCATACGCAAGCAGATTAGCTCTGCTATCGACATCATGGTACATCTGTCGAGGCTAAGGGATAAGTCCAGAAGGGTAGTTGAAATAAGCGAAATTACGGGTGTCGTCAACGGCGAAATCCAACTGAATCCACTCTATGTATTCGAGGAGGAGGGGGAGAGCCCCGAGGGTAAAGTGATTGGTGGCTTAAAGCCCTCGGGTAACCCTTTACAGAATACATTGAAGATTCGAATGGCGGGATTAGCCTATTGAATGCTCGATAAACTCGCTTGGAGGTGAAGAAGCATGAATATCGTACTTGTTGCGATAGCCGCAGGTGCCGTCATATGGCTCGGGCTCGTCCTGCTGGATCGAAGAAAGCGCAAGGGTACCGACGAATCGGATATCCCGGCAAAGAAGAAGTCCGATATGGTAAGCCATGGTAAGGACAACCCCGTTAAGGCCAAGCTCCCTACGGGCGAAGATTTGATTCGATATTCGGAATATACGCTATCGTCCAGGGAACGGATTGAAGCATGGGTAGTCGGCTGCGCGCTTTTCTTTGCTCTAGGGTATTTGTTCTACAACAACGTTTTATTAGCAAGTGTGACAGCTTGCCTTGGTTTATTGAGTCCACGTGCAAAGCGGAAAAAGCTGCTGGAAAAGCGGAAGACGGAGTTGAACTTCCAATTCAAGCAAGCGCTCTACTCCTTATCGTCTTCGTTAAGCGCCGGCCGATCGGTTGAGAATGCGTTCGAGGAAACGGTAAAGGATCTGAGGCTGCTATATCCCGATCCCAGAACGCATATTATCCGGGAATTCGAGGTCATCATTCATCGAATCGAGAACGGTGAACCTATGGAAAGCGCACTGGCGGACTTCAGCGAGAGATCGGGCGTCGAGGACATCGAGAACTTCGCCGATGTGTTCATCAGCTGTAAACGAACGGGCGGGGATCTCGTCGAAATTATTCGCAGAACATCAAACATTATCGGCGATAAGCTGGAAATTCAACAAGAGATATCGGTCATGATGGCCCAGAAGCGGTTTGAATCGAAGGCGCTCAGCTTCGCGCCGATTATTATTGTTGCTTTCCTAACCTTAAGCTCGCCGGACTATATGGCACCTCTTCATAGCGGAGTCGGTTATGTCATTATGACCGCGGCATTGCTTGTATTAGTGGGATGTTATTGGATTACGCAACGAATTATGAATATCAGGGTGTGAAGCGATGCTGTCGATCTTATGGGGATTGCTCGTTGTCGTGGGAGTGCTATTCGGCAGCTTGTTCCTTCTAGCCGGGCGGAAGTACAAGGATTTTATCGAGGAATATAAGGGCAAGTTTCAGCTGGATTTCATGGCTCCCGCGTCTTTGTATGCGGTAGACAAGCTTAGAGTGTTGGAGAGGCTTCCTAGTCAAGTCAATAAAGTCCACCAGAAAATCATCTTGCTCTACGGAAGCAAAACCGGATTACAGCATACCCGGATGTTTATCGCGCAACTGGTTTCCTTCATGATCCTGCTGCTGATTGTCTCGATCGTGCTGGGACTGGCATCGGATGGGGACATCTCGTTGTCTCTCGTTATCTTCGTACTGATAGTTATAGTCCCGCTCTTCATGACACGGGATTTAGATAAGAAAATCAGAATGAGGCAAAGGGAAATTCTCATTGAGCTTCCCGAATTCCTGAATAAGATTACGTTGCTTGTCAACGCGGGGGAAACCGTGCAGAAGGCCATTCTGCATTGCGTGGAGCAGGCGAAAGACGCGAGTAAGAGCCCCCTGTTCACGGAGCTGGAAGAGGTCGCCAGGCAGTTAAGGAACAATTATTCCTTCTCTCAAGCCTTGGAGGAGTTCAGCAAGCGTTGCGCGATGCAGGAGGTAACGGTATTCACGACGACGGTTCTATTGAATTACCGCCGCGGCGGCGAGGAGTTCGTAATTGCTCTACAGCAATTAGCCCGCGGTCTATGGGAGAAGCGCAAAGCGATTTCCCGGACGTTGGGGGAAGAGGCCTCATCCAAGATGGTATTTCCGATGGTTATTATCTTCATGGTTGTCATGGTAGTCGTAGCGGCGCCTGCAATCATGATGATGAAATAATATAAATCAATCAGGAGGGTTTACATGAAACGATTAGTGGATGGGATGAAGAGGTTTTGGAAGAACGAGCAGGGGATTGGCACGTTGGAGATTATTCTGATTATTGCAGTCATTGTCATTATTGCCGTTGTATTTAAGGATTATATTATCTCTTGGGTTAAAAGGCTTCTGGAAGGTACAGACGAAAAGCTGGATGGAATTGATCCTTCTGCTGATGAGGGCATTGATGCCCCAAACCATTAATAGGTGGCACTCCATTGAATATAAGTGAAAATAACTCATTCCGCTTTATCAAAAACCAAAAGGGAAGTTTCACTATCGAAGCTTCCCTGGTTTTTCCTTTGGTTTTTCTCGTTACGATCCTGCTGATCTTCATGAGCTTGTACGTATACCAGAAATCTACATTGTATTACCTAGCCGATACGACGGCGAAGCGTGCTTCCTGGGTATGGGATAACACCTACCGGGATGGCATTACGGGCGAGTTCAACCCTTACGAGAAGGATCCGGGGACCCAACAGCAGCTCCAGAACGATGGCTTATATTGGCGCTTTAACGATTTCAATATGATGGACGTTCTCACCTTTCAATTCAAGGAAGCCGTCGATGCCAAGGAACTAAGCATCTCTGCCAGCGATAGATCCGCTCCTAGCCGCAGTTCGAGCTTAGTCAATTACAAGCTTCAGAGAGCGGTAACCACTTTGCCGAAGGGAGTCAGCGGCTCAATCAGCTATGAGAATAAATTTTATAAGCGAAAAATTACCGTTCACTTGGAAAACCCATTGAAAATGCCCGACTTTGTGAAATCATGGTTCCGACAAGAGCTGGTAGAAGCCGAAGCTAGCTCATTCGTGACAGAACCGACGGAGTTTATTAGAACGGTCGACTTTGCCATGTATTTAGGCAAGAAATTATCCCAGCCTGGGGCTCCGGCGAAATCCGCGGTCACCTCGATATTGACCAAGACGAAGAAATAGAGGGCAGAAGGATGAGTGTAGCATGAAGGTATTCAAACGTAATCAGAGAGGATCCGTTTCCGTATTCCTCATTAGCATAGTTGCGGCGGTCTTTCTGTTTAATGCGGTGCTCATCGACTTTGCCAGAATACAAGCGGCGAAGAGGCAGAGCGATATGGTTGTTCAAGCTGCAGTTCGCTCTGTCTTAGGCGCTTTCGATAAGAATCTGCACGGCAAGTACGGCCTATTCGGAGTCGATAAAGATAAGCTGGAACCGTTGCTTACGGACATTCTAAAGCAGAACCTGCGAAGCACTCCCACGGAGGATTCTTTTCAGTTAATAGACACGGCACTGTCGGGTTCGCCTGTATTGGAAGCAAGCGGAGACTTAGGCAATCAAGTCATTCTCCAGCAACAGATACTGGAAGACATGAAATATAAAGCTCCGATCGAGATTACGGTTGAGCTGTTCGACAAATTCAAGAAGCTTGCCACCGTGATGAAGACAGCATCGGCAGCCACTAAAGCATCCAAGGAAATGAAGAAGGAATATCTCGCGCGCGAGAAGAGCTTCGAGCAATATTGGGAGCTGCGCGATCAAATGAAGGACTTGAATGTGAAGCTGGACCCCTTAACCCTTCTTACAGGCTCAAGCGAGCTAAGCTCCATCCATAACCTTGGGGGGATCGCTAATCATTATGATTATATTCGGCACAGGTATATCGAGATTCAAGGCTGGGAGCAAGCCCAAATAGATAAAGAAACCTCTATAGTTTCTTTGGAAAGCGCGCGTTCGTCCTTATCAAGCCAAAGAAGCGCACTGATTAGTAACGCCGAAGAAGACGAAGTGGTAGATACCAGCGAACTGGATAATCAAATCGCGTCCCTATCGACGGACATCTCTAGGCTGGTAGACGAGATTAACGAATTGAAATTGAAAATTCGAGCAACAATCGCGGTGGTCAACCCTTATCTATCGCAATCCCACCAGCTCTTGCAGAATATAACCGGTAAGATTGACCAAATCGTTCAATTGTCATTGGACGCGGAAGAAGAGCTTAATTCGGCAAGGAAGCACAATCAATCGATGCGGGAAGCCTTCGATAAAGCGATGGCAGCGACGAAAGAAGGAAATTACGATAAAGTCGCCAAGGCTCCGGATTCGGCTGGCAACGTAGCTAACGATGATATGAAAGCCGTAGAAAGCGGATTGGATCAGATTGTTCAAGATCTTGAAAAAACCATTTTGCCGGATACGCATTTCGAGACGATTAAGAAAGACATTGTCGAGGAGAGAACGAAGCTGGCGGCCGTCTCCTTGATCACAAAAGAATTATCGTCTTCGATGCCGACTCAGTACAGCTCTACAGGGGTACCGCCTTCCACATCAGAGATTCATTCGTTTGCGAGTGAAATTCATAACACATACAAGGGTGTTGAAGGGGCTATCAATACGCATAGCGATCCTAACAGTTACCCGGAGGAAAAGAAACGGATGGAGGACAAAGCGAATTACGATAATAAAAGCGGGGAAACCAATGAAGCGGCAGGAAAAGCCAGTCTTGGCGAAGTGCTAGGAATCATAAATGCTATCAAGCTAGTAGATTCCTCGATAGACGACTATAAGGACTTGGGCGGATTTTACAAGAACTACATCGCACAGCAAGCCGAAGATACCGACAAAGGTGCAGTAGCAACGAGCAATGACCTGGATGACGCCGGCGGTGATGCGATGTCGATGATGGATAGTCTGTTTGAGGGTTTGGGGAACTTCTTCGAAACAATGCGCAACGAGTTGTATGTCAATGAGTATGCCTTTCAAAGATTTGATAGCTTTGACGGTTCCGCCTTGCTTAAGAAGCCCGTTGATCTAACGAAGCTTGATGAAACGATAGCCCCTTTCGTCAACGTGAACGGATCCGGATTAGAGTACATTATTTACGGCTTGGAATCTCCGGGAGCGAATATTGGAGCAGCCTACGGAGAGCTGTTCTTAGTGAGACTTGCTCTAAGAACGTTGGAGGGCTTTACGAACTCAGCGGTGAGAGCTTTAGGACATCCCCTGTTAGTGTTAATTGCGGCTATCGCATATGGTGTCATTCATGCACTCTCCGACATGTATCAATTTTTTATGGGCCAACAAGTCGAATTAATACAAATACAAGGAAAAAAACTATTTCAACTGAGCTACAAAGATTATCTGCGTTTGTTTTTACTGCTACATAGCTCGGAAAAGAAGAAGCTGGCCAGAATTCAGGCTCTCATTCAATTCAATCTACCCGGTCAAAAGCCATTAACTGATTATCAGTCCTATGTTACCGCGCAGGCGGAATTTTCAGTTCGGTTGTGGTTTTTACCTGGAGTAATGGAAGCCTTAAATCAAACCGTCCAGCTGAACGGAAGAGTTCAAGGAAGTAGATACTACTATGACAGCGGACAACGCTTTATGTCGTATTGAGGAGCATTCTAATACTATCAAAATCACAAAATAATCTAATCTACTAAGGGGGAGAGAGCATGAAATTCCGCAGGAACGAGAAGGGAAGCATCACATTGGAAGCGGCGATGGTCCTCCCCTTATTCCTCGCCTTTGTGTTGTGCTTGATCACGGTCATTCGAATGACCATCCTCCAGATGGCCCTGCAGAACGCGACATCCGAAATGACTAAGCTAGTTGCGACGCATATATACCCGGTATCCCTCGCGTATGATACCTATCAGAATTCCGCTTTCGGGAAAGCGATTCAAGAGGCTTATCAACTAGCCACGAGCTCCGAGGCAAGAACGGACAAGGCCGGTGAACTCATCGACGGGAAGATCGATCAACTCATCACCGACCCCATAACCAATGGACTTAAGACATCAATTGAAGAACAAGGAATAGACCCGATCATCAGTACCATGATTACGGATTTCGTCAGGGATAACATCTTAAGCATAGCCACGAACGAACTGAAGGAACGAGTGAAAGATGAGGCACTGAGTCCCGCGCAAGGGGCAAATGAATCCTTGGAAGAGTTCACTAAGAGAATACAGGAAGAAGCTAAGACACATATGACCCGATCCTTCAACAACGCCGTGAGGCCGTTTGTTATGAGCTTCGTGGATTCCACCCTGATCGATAAGAATAACCTGGAGATCACTCAATTGACGCTGCCTAATCTAGGAGGAGATCAACAGAATTTCGGCGTGGAGGTAGAGTATACCTATAAGTTGATCGTACCTTTTATTTCATATGATCTTAAATTAAGCTCCACCTCATTGGAACGGGTTTGGTCGGGGATTTAGAAGCTTTCATAGAAGAGAGGCGTTACTCAGTGCCGGTAGAGTACTATTTGTTGGGGATTTTTATCCTGGTCGCTTTTTACACGGATGTGATGTACAGCAGAATTCCTAACGTATTGAACGTCGCTGGAGTCTCTGTGGGTCTGGCCTATCATGCCATTCAAGGGGGCTGGACCGGATTTCTCCATGCGGTATTAGCGGCTGCAGCAGGGTTCGTCATTCTATTATTCCTCTACTTTATGAAGGCTATGGAAGCGGGAGACGTCAAGCTATTCGCAGCGATCGGCGCTTTAACGGGGCTGGAGTACGTGCTCTATAGTCTGATGTACTCCATTGTGTACGCGGGAATTATTGGCGTTATTATTTTGCTGTTCCGTCGCGAGTTCATGCAGCGAATAAATCGGATAATGAAATATTTCTTCGGGGTAATTCTGCTAAGGAATCGGGCTGCCGTAACGCAGATTACGAAAGAGAATAATCTGAGATTTCCATTTATGTACGCGGTGTTACCTGGGGTTATTACGACTTGTTATTATTTCATCCGGTAGAGGAGGTAGAGGTTGAAGATGAGCCAGCAGATAGCGGGTATATCCTATGATTATGTACATAATAACGGGCATTTCTTAGTAATGGGAAGCGACGGACGACTTCTAAGCTCGGAGCTCGCCAACCTACAAGTTCAGATGCTGCAGTCGAATACGATTCCAAGACTCCTTCCTGTCAGCATGGAGGAGCTAGATTTATCAGTCAGCCTAAGATACGACCTCTCCTCTAAGAGGACGCTTTTCCAAGTCGTGCAAGACTCCTCATTAAGCCTAATAGAATATTACGAGCTGCTTCTCATGATTGCGACAGCACTGGATGACAGCAAGTCCTATATGCTTCTAGAGGATCAGTATATTTTACAGGAAAATTATATATTTATCGGAGCGAAGCTGCAGGATATCTACCTGCTTTACTTACCGATCAAGCCATTACAGCAAGGGAAGGGCGTTGCGGAACAATTTCGCGAGCTGGCCATGAATTTAATAGGATACGTTAGGGAAGTAAAAGGGGACGGATTTCAAAGCTTATTGAACTATTGCAGGAATGAGGCATTCAGCGTAAGCGAGCTGAAGAAGCTGCTGAAGAGGAACCACCAGAAAGCGATCGAGATGCCGCCGATTCGTCCGCTTTCCTATCCGTCTGTAACACCAGCGCCTCCAGCGCCTTCCGCATCGATGCCCATTCGGGAGCAGGCAGTCAAGGCTTCAAGGGAAGTAGCGGCCACAAGTATACCGGATCATCAAAGCTCGGCAGTTGTTCAAGCACCGTTGCAGCAAAGAGAGAAAATGATTATGGCCTTAGTCCTCATTCTAACCAATGCACTGGTCTTGAAAGTATACATGGATCATCCAAGCGAAGGAATGATGCTGGTTTGTTTAGGACTAACGCTGCTTACGCTGGATGGCGCTTATATTTTCAGTAAATTTAGAGGCTCCATTTTCAGTAAGAAAGCACCTTCCTTTATGGAAATAGAGCCCAATAACATTCAATTCAATAATCCAGCTAAGCCGGTACCCGTTCAGGCATCGGCTCCGCAGCCGCAAATAGACCCACAATATTATAATCATCTTTCCATGCAGACGACTCTGTTGGGCTCCGCGGCCGCTGATCAAACCGTGCTGTTAACGCCGCAGCAAGCTGCGATCCAAGCTGCGCCATTCTTGGAAATTCGCAAGAACGGACAAGTGGAGAAGCATCCGATTCATGGGCAGAAGCTAGTGATCGGTCGCGGCGGAGATGTCGTTCATTACGTGGAGGACGTCATCGGCGTATCCCGAACGCATCTGGAGATATCGCAGGAATTGGACGGATGGCATGCCAAGGATCTCGGTTCGAAGAACGGTAGCCGATTGAACGATGAGCAAATGACGGGTCACAAATCCTATGCGCTTCAAGATGGAGACGTCATCAGAATCGTCAAGACGGAATTCGTCTTCAGAGCGGGGTAGCCCTCTTGAACAAGCGATACTGGGAGTATGGAATATCAACGGATAAAGGTCCTTATAAGCAGATTAACGAGGATTCATGTTTCCTGCGATTGGAGAGCGTAGGGCCGAAACAAGACTGCGCTCTGGCGGTTGTCGCCGATGGAATGGGCGGTTATGGGGCCGGAGACCAAGCCAGTCAATTGGCCGTCGATCATGTCAAGGCTTGGTGGGCAGAACGTATTCATGAGGTTGCAGCCTTAGATAATCCGCACCCCCTGCTGAATGACGAGATGCTTCATGTTACTCGCAAAATCAACGACGAGTTATGCGGCTATAGCCGGTCGAGGAGTATGACGCCAGGGACTACGCTTTCCATCCTGATTATTATTCATTCGCGGTATTACTTATATCATACCGGGGACTCGCGCATCTATGTCATTGCAGGCCAAGGTTCCCCGGAAGCAAACGATGAGAGCCCGACGAGAATGAGACAGCTCTCGATGGATCATTCTTGGGTTGCGGAAGAGGTTAGGCAAGGTCGACTGCATAGTTCCATGATGAATAGTCATCCAAGGAGGAACGTGTTAACCCACTGCTTAGGAATCGACGAATCGCTGGAACTATTCCAAGCCACGGGACAAGTGCGCTTGAATGACTTGTTCCTGTTATGCAGCGATGGATTTTATTCGATCTTTCAGGATGAAGAAATTTTACGAAATACGAAGCTTTACATCCAGCAATACGGACGGTTGCAGAGCGTGAGCGATCGACTTGTACAGCTCGCCTGCGAGTTGGGTACGACAGACAACGTGAGTATGGTGCTTATTCGCGCCAGGGCAGAAGAGCAGACTAAGGCGAAGGCCTTCATTCGCAAGCTATTCAAGCACAAAGGAAGCTGAATCCTCGTAGGGTGGCGAAAATATGATAAGAAGCTCGATATGGACTGTATTATTCGTGCTGCTATTAACCGGCGGTTATCTATGGACGCATAAAGAAGAAGGCGTTGATTCTACGCTCCAATCGATTATCAAGAACTATGTCGGCGCGGACGGGAGAATATACGATCCCACGAACGAGCTAGGCATTAAAGACATAGACAATATCGGATTCGCGAAGAAGGACGACACGTTAGAGATCACATACGGCAAGCTATTCTTCGAGGTGGATGTACATACGTACGAGAAGATAAATGAAGTAGCCGAGTATCTTAAGCCTCTAGGTATCACGATACAATTCAACAATGAAGGCGACGTTCAGCTTAAATATAATGGAAAGCCAGTTAAGGAATACGAGTAACCGAAATCCTGATTTGAATTATTTCGTGAAGGTAGGGTGAACTCAGTGCTGCAGCCGGGTGACGTAATCGGAAACAGATATAAGGTGGAGTCGCTAATCGCGAGAGGGGGAATGGGATCCGTTTACTTGGTAACGGACTCCAAGCTGAATCACAAAACCTGGGCTATCAAAGAGATAACGCAAATGCACAATAATGAACGGTTCCTAGAAGAAGCCCGCTTGCTTACGACTCTAACGCACCCCTATATTCCTAAGATTACGGATTATTTCGAGCCTGATGCCCAGGGCAACTGCTACTTGGTTATGGAATATGTGAATGGGATTACGTTGCAGCAGCGATTCGAGAACGCGAATTACAGAATCCCGTTGTACACGATTCTGAAATATATGCAGCAGGTATGCGAGATCCTTATGTATTTGCATAACCAGGAGCGGCCTATCATCTTTAGGGATCTGAAGCCGGCTAATATGATGGTGGACGAGCATGACAATATTCGGCTGATCGACTTCGGTATAGCGCGCAAATACGATCAGGACAAGCATTCGGATACGATTCAGCTAGGCACGATAGCTTTCGCCGCTCCTGAGCAATTCGAGAACAAGCAAACCGATCAAAGAACGGATATTTATGCTTTAGGAGCGGTCATGTACTATTTATTATCGGAAGGTAAATATTACTATCAGAATAGCACGGTTCTTGACAAGGCACCCTCGCATTTACCCCAAGAGCTGATTGCCATAGTTCGTAAATTACTAGAGCCCAATCCCGCTCATAGATATCAGGATATTAGCGATGTCAGGCAACAGCTGAATCTACAGATCGCCAACCGCGATAGAGAATTCAGCGTAACGAAGACGCTGATGCTGAGGAGCGAGGATCATCATTTATTGTACCCTGCTTTCTACACGACGCAAGCAACGCCGAGTAATCCGGCTCTGATTATCTATCTCTTAGATGTTAGCGGCTCAATGAGCCTGATGAAGGGATATAAGAGGCGAATCGATATTGTATCGGATTCCTTGCAGGTGGCATTAAGGCAGATGGTTTTTCGCTCTACGAAAGGAAGCCGTATATCCTCCAGGTACCGCGTGGCAATCATCGCTTATAGCGATGAAGTGTTTGATCTGATCGGCGGAGTGAAGAAGATTGACGAGTTGATGAGCACCGGGCTGCCGACATTAAAGACGTATCGATTTACGGATACCGCCAAGGCTTTCCAACATGCGGAGCAAATTCTACGGGACGAGCTTCCTCGTATGCAGGATTGTCCAGCGCCACTTGTCTGTCACATGACGGACGGGGTTTACACAGGGGAGGATCCACAGCCCATCGTCCGCAGAATTATGGATATGTCGGTGAAAGACGGCAACGTGCTGGTTGAAAATATCTTTATCTCGGATGATGTATTGGAAACAGAGGTGGATCAACCGAAGCATTGGCAAGGCGTTCGTGCGGAAACGGTGTTTAAAGACGACTATGCCGACAAGCTCAGACGAATGTCGTCCATCATTCCCGAAAGCTATAGGGAAATGATCAATGAGGCTAACTATAATATCGCTCGAGGCTCGCTCTTCATGTTTCCGGGTACGAATCCCGACCTAGTTTCTCTTGGTTTCCAGATGTCCGCTGCGACTACTTTGCGGTAGGTGTGGGTTAGGAGGGTTGGGGAGTCGGTCACCAAATATGGAAAAATTGTTATATTCTTATTTATATATAAATAGTACGATATAGATTAAAAGTTTCTTATTTATTCAAATTAAAAACCAAAACAGAAACAAGGGAGATGTTGTTATGTATAAGAAAATCATTGGAGCAGTGATCGTTGTAAGTGTAGTTATGGGGGGGACGTCGGTGTTTGCTTCCCCAGGAAAAGACCTTCGTATGTTGCCAATCATCGTTAACGGCCAGAAAGTTAGGTTTCCTGATACCGAGCCTTATGTAGACACGAACGGCAGAACGATGGTCCCTGTAAGATTCGTCAGCGAGAAGCTTGGCGGAGAAGTAGAGTGGGAAGGCAAGACTCAGACCGTTGTTATTAACTATAAGGATAAAGTAATAAGCTTGCCCGTAGGTTCTACGACGGTAAGTGTTGACGATACCACCATAGAACTGGATACTGCAGCTGAGATCTACGAAGGACGTACTATGGTTCCGCTTCGTTTTGTAAGTGAGGCTATGGAGTCTACTGTAAAGTTTGATAAAGATGCTTACTCCGTGCTGGTAACCGACGCTGCTTACGCCGCTAAAGTGGCAAGCGGAGAAGTGAAATTAAATGATTGGGGAAGAGAGTTAAGTAATGAATTATCTGAAGACTGGTACAAGTTGTCGGATCTGCCTGCTTCTTTCTACGACATCAAAAAGACAACTAACTGGGGCTTAACGAATAAGGAATTCATGGCTGTAACCCCAGAGGGTAAGACTAAGAAATATATAGATGAATGGTCGGAGCACATCAGACAATACTACGCAACTCAGCTTAATTTCGATTACAGAACTGTTAATAGTGATGCCTTTGTAGATAGTCTTATGGAGAATACGACTGAGAGAGGAGGATACTTTAATTCTGAAGCTAGAGCTGTGATGAAAGATTACGTTGTCTGGGCTAAGAAGAATAAAGTTGTATCTAGAGGGTACGCTGACCCAGAAAACTCTTTAATTCGCTATGAATTAGGAAGGCCAATTGTGAGGGTTTACTTCAAGTATATGATTATATCAGCAGTAGATTCTTCCCAGACTTACTTAGATAACTATAATCCAACAGAGTACTCAGAATCTATAAAACTAAAGCTTGGTGTGTGGTACGGTGGATACAGTGACGTAGCCCTAGACTCAACAGCTGGTAATATGCAATGGAAAGATTATGCTGTAAATGGATCAGAGAGTATGTTTGGCAAAGGAAGATACAGCTACTCTATATTAACTTCAAGTAAATAGACATGTAAGAATCGGAGTTGAAAACAACGATGAAAAAGCTACTTAACTACCTTCTGCTAGTAGTTATAACTATGACTTCTATAGTTTCTCCTTGGTCTGTAAGAGTAGTAAACGCAGCAACAGGTGCTCCAGCTCCAGACGCAGAGAAGTTAGGAATACATTTTGTAAGTCAAGAAGAGGCTGATAAAAGTCCTTACGGAGTAGAAGCCGGAGACATTATATTTATAGCTGTCAATCAGAAAGCCACAACTAACATTAAGTACCAAACTGCTGGGTGGATAATCCGTAAAGAGGGAGTACCAGGGGAGGACAATGATCATATTATCTGCTCTGATAGGGATATCGTAACAGAATACAGCAAGCTACACGCTGAATGTACACCTGAGAAAGGATCAAACCACTTCTCAATAGAAAAGTCTCAATTTGGTATACCAGTCTATGAGGACGTTATTACTGGAACAAGTCCGGTGCAACTGAAGACTGTTTACGTGCTTAAGAAAGAGATTTTCAAGCAAGAAATGGATAAGCATGAAGAATTTATAGGTATACAGGATAAGACTACCTTATATTTTAATGCCACTTTTAATGTAACTGTAGACGGCGTTATATCGGGCTCTGTCTACAAAACTTTGGACTCCATAAGAAAAGCTCGAGGTTGGGCCAACAAGTCTGGCTTTAGGCAGTATTACGATCAACCAGTTACTTTCTATGGAGGAGAAGATAAGTTAATAGTAGAGACTCGTTTAGAATCAAATCAAGAGCTGGAACTAAAAGACAATTGGGAGGATCCTACTCCATACAAAGTAAGTGCTCCTACAGCTGCAATAAATCTAGAGTCCACATTCATATCACCTAAAGATAAAAAGACATATAAGTTAGTATGCTCCTACATGCTACCTGAATCTCTTAAAGACGAAAGAGGAGATTGTAGTGAAAAGGGGACGTCTCCTTATTTTCAAAGGGACTTTAAGACAACCAGTAGAAATCCTACTATGGCATATGGAGGTCTCAGAATTGTAGCTTTATATAAAGAGTTAGATAAGTGTCTATGTAGTCAAGAAATAGTCATACCTGGACAAAGTACTTTAGGGGGAAAGATAGAGAACGCTAAGCTAGGCAAGAAAATTCCAATACAAATAAAAATGGAGGAAAGCAACACCTCCATAGCAGATTGGACAGCCTATCTAGCCTCACAAAAGGATATTAAAGTATATGTTCGTTTATGGCGCACAGATGTAGTACCTGATGGCACAGGGAATACAGGGGCAACGCCAATATGGGAGAAAGTAGGAACGAGTCCAGATTGGGACACAGAAGTTGCGGTCAGTGCAGTAGATGCACTAGCATATTTAAAAGGGACTAAGACCCTTAGCTATAATGACAATTTAATGAATTACCCTATTGAGCCGGGTAAGAAAGTAATATTTAAATACAACACTTCGGTATCTATAGTCTCAACTAATCTAGTTACGGGGGATAAACAGTCTGTAAGCTGTGCCGGGGGAGTAGTAGTATCTCCTAAGATAGAATTCCAGAGACCAGAAGCCCCTGTTACTGATCATGGGTACTATACATCTACCCCTCAGTATTGGTCCGAGATTAAGGAAGGATCGCCTAGTTTAACTGGTACCGGATCCGATGAGACTTTCGAAGCTATGGCAGGAACTCCGACGACCCGAAATCTGTATTTCTCTTCTGGTGGTTCAGAGTTCATCGTAGACATAGAGACCGAGTACGTCCCTAATGCTACAGCCACTCGTACTTACACGTCTACTTTTACACCTGTAAAAAGCGGGCAGTTTATAGCACCTAGTGAAGGTCCTATAGTTAAAGATACTCAACCTACTTGTAATACGGCTAGATTCGCTGAAGACGTGTCGGGAGCGAGATTCACTGAGTCTGTTACCATAAAGACGGGTACGTATACTAAAGTGCCTGCTGAACCAGCTCAAGGTACACCAGGTCAGCCCGGATATGTTCCGGCAAAAGCAGCTATACCAGGACCAACATACCAATGTATGTATTCAGGCGGCCACGATGTAATGGTAGGTGGGTATACGGACACTTGGACTCAAACTTCTACTTTCGATTACATGAAGATAGTAAAGGCGCAAGTGTGGAAGCTGGATAGATCCAAAGTAAACGGTATGGTAAGACTTATAGGTACAGATCAAGTAACGGCTACTGTAACACAAGGAGACCCTACATTATTTAAGAATGTAGCAGCTAGTAATACGAGTGCAGCAGGAAGGCTTAGATATTCTAGTTATAGTGATCAACATGACAATGTAGTGTGGAACGAAGGTCCTTCTGATAACAGAGATTCTAATAGCGACTCCGATAGTTATGTGAACGAGAAGAAAGTATTTAAGGAAAGGAGAGACGAGCGGGTATTGGTAACGGCGGTATCCGATTTCTTGATCCTTCAGACATCAACTGGAGATCAGTCTGTCATGTATTTCGAGAAGGAATCTCCAGAAGTTAAACAGACAGATCCATTGGTAGTTCCCAAAACTAGTTTTGATAAAATGTGGACTAGCAATCCTAATTCTGCAGCCAAGTGGAATGAGTATAATGTCAAGGTAGGATCTTATAACGGAAATTATTCTAATCCATCCAGTAAATATTCTGGGGGAGCTGGATATGCATTAAGTACCGTATTCGATCGTATACCTGCGGGCATTAACAAACCACCAAGACCGTCAGCTCCTATGAGATTGATGAACACTGCTTTGAACGTCACGGATACTATACCTAACGGGCTATATGTTACAGGTCAGTCGTCTGTATTTTACAAAGTAGAGTGGAATCACAATCCTGCGGGTAAGCCAGCAAAATATTCTATTGGAGTAGACGGCGAGTACAATCAAGCAGGGCAATCGTATGTCAGTGCTTATTCTCCAATGCATGGCAAAGTAAATGATATTGTGATTCACAATCCTGTATCTACGGAATTTGCAATGGTCGAGACTTTACCTGAAGAACTGGATCAAAGGACAGATGCGTCAGTTAATCTAGGTGGGAATCTTTCTACTCCTGTAATAGAATACGAGAGAGTTTTGAAGCCAGGCTATGTATTTGTGCCTACTCCTCCTACTTTCCAGGAGTTAGATATACCTAATCCAGATTATGTTGCGGCTAAGCCCTCGACTACTGAGACATTCTCTTATACAGGATCACCTGACACTTATACAGTGCCATCAGCAGGTACATACACTATTGAGGCTTGGGGAGCTCAAGGCGGTGTTGCATCTACAGTGACTTCAAACAACGGAGGGTATTCTGCTGGCAAGTTAAATCTAAACGCTGGAGATAAATTAACTATAAGAGTAGGAGGTAAAGGGACAAATGGCTCCAGCACTATCGACACTTGTGATGGATGTTCTAAAGCAGGAGGATATAACGGAGGAGGATCTGGGGTAGGCAGTGCTGGTTCCGGAGGTGGAGGAGCGTCTGACGTAGCGCTAGACGGAGGTACTTCCTATACAGATAAAGTTACTATGCCTATAAATCAAGTATATGCAACAGGCATTGATAACTCATTCTTCACCTCGCCTTCTAATCATGCAGCAAATTCTTCTGATGTAGTAGAAATACGAGTTAAGAATAATTCAGCTAATACTAGCGGAGCTATTTACTTTATGGGCACCTACGCCTCAACGTGGTCAGAGAGCTACGTAGTAGGATTTAACATGACACCTTCGGATGCTGATTATAAGATCTATACAGTAAACATAGGAACTCATGGCGCATGGGCCGGAAATATAACCGATCTGCGACTTGACTTAGCTAATGGTCTAAACTCAGGTAACATTCAAGTTGATTATGTCAAGATAAAGACAGCAACTGCAAGTGGATCTAAGTTAGTAGTAGCAGGCGGAGGTGGAGGAGACACTTCTGGTAATGGAACTGCTTATGGTGGATCTGCAAAGTTAACGGATAGCTTAGGAACAGGCGAAAGCGGTGATACATCTCGTCACTCTCCTACTTATCCAAATGATGAAGCAGGCGGTGGAGGCGGATATTATGGAGGTCAGGTTAGACATGGAGATGACGCAAGGTGGTCATTCGGTGGGACTAACTATGTATCTCCAGGATTAACCGCTCAGTCTAATCTACCAGGAAACTCATCTATGCCTAGTCCTTCTGGAGGTACGCAGACCGGACAATCTGGAGACGGATTTGTTAGGATTACTACGCCAGGAACTCCAGCTATTGGAACGCCTACTATTAAGGCTAATGTAATGACTGATCCAGGACAATCTGTACCTCCCGATAGTGCTTACATCCTTATTCCTATATCAACAGATCCTGATGCTGATGTTACTGTAGGAGGCAAATCGTACACCCCTGGAAAATTCATACTATTAGATTACGGTTTCACCATATTCTTCCCTAATAGCGGAAACTTCTATGGGAATGGTGCACACGGAATATCTAATGTTACATCCGACAGAGGCAAAGGATTTGTGGATAACATGGACACTACGGAGTGGACTAAAGAGAAAGCAGTAAAATTCGCTTTTAATGTCATATATGACGGAACTATGTATACAGCCGATGAATGGATCGATCTTCCCGTTGCCCAGAGTTCATTCGATTTCTACGTACCGCTAGGCAATAACGAGAGGACGAGCGCCTTAGTTGAGTATAAAAGCATAGCTATCAACGGAGAAGAAGATAACGAAGCTACCACTAACAAAGTAAGGTATGACAACTATCAAGCAAAGCATAGCGCTAGTAAGAAGTATAATGTTGACGTTGTGGGCCGTATAGGTAATATGACTATTCAGGATACGGAGGACTTTAGATATTCCAATTTATTCAAAATGCCTTTAGATCCTACTCAATGGTTAATCAAAAACATAGTCAAGAAAGTAGATTTGACCAAACAAAATGAAATTGTTGGAGATACTCTTGATATAAGAGGGGAACCGCTTACTAAAGCTAGAGGATACTTAGATACTTACGGTATGCTAGCTCATCTAAGCTTGAAAGAGCCTATATCATTTCCCCTTTCTCCAGAAAAGAATAATAATATACCTTCTCTTGTTACGCAACCTATACGTTTAGGATATAGCACATTGTCAGACATCCAAACCATAGGTAATTATTATGACAGCCTACAGATCATTCCTTACTACTACGCTCTAGATTTACAAACGGGAGACTTGAAGGCAGTTGATATCTATATGGATGTCAATGGGCAATATAAGCCAATTAACAAGAATGGCATTGCTGCTCCTGGTTGGGATCCGACTACTATATATCAACACGTAGTAGGGTTGGATTGGCTTGCGGAATCTAAGAGACGGAACGTCAGTCCTAGAGAAGAAGAGGTCACTAGTGCTGTAGCTGAGTATCAGTATTCATTAGGAATGGATGACACTGTAGGAGGGGCTGGAACTCCGTACGGGAATAATTATAATTACGGTACAGCTCAAATACTGTATCCAACTGGAAGGAATAGAACATATATTGGAAGTGCTATGACCAATGGATGGGATAAGAATCCAGGCCTTAAGTTACCTGAAATACTCTATCAAAAGCAGGCTCAGAGATGGCATTATAGCTTTGCATTACCGTCATCATCTGTAGTAGTCGAGAAAGGTAAAGAGCCGACTAAAGCTAATATTGACGAATTGAGAAAGAGTACGACTAAGGTGCTTCTAATGACTGCGGATATTAAAGCCATAGGGGAAACATTTGTTCTTCAGTACGAATCTACTAACAACAATGGCTTTATTAGATTAAAAGGTTTTCCTGTCAGGTCTCTTGCAAATGTGCCACATCCGGTAATAAACGTGTATTCAATATCCAAATCATCAGCTGACGATCTAGATGTCTTCGGAACACACTAATTCAAGGATACAGGACGGGAGAGTTTATTAGGATGAAAAAACTAATCACCCTTATTATTTCTGTATCCGCAGTCTTCACTGCGACCACGGCTTTTGCAGCTACTGCTGTAACAGGTCCGTCTGGTTGGGCTAAAGAGGCCGTAACCTCTGCTATTTCTGAAGGGCTGGTACCTACTCGGTTGCAGTCTAAATATCAAAGTCCCATTACTAGGGATGAGTTTGCAGAACTGCTCGTGCAAACTATCTTAGCCAAGACGAACAAGGATGATGGCTCCGATGTTTCGTGGACTATAGATTCTTTCTTAGAAAGAGTAACAGTTGATGTGAATTTCGAAGATACTGACAGCGATTACATCAAAGTAGCTTTTGCTATTGGAGCTATCAATGGAGTATCGGATACGATGTTCTCTCCTAATTCTCAGATTACTAGACAAGAAGCTGCTACTATGTTGATCAATACTGTACATTACAGTTCTGGCACTATCTACGCTCAAGAAGGACTGAAGAAGATTTATAGTGACTACTCTAAAATCGCTAAGTGGGCACAACCGGCCGTAGAAAATTCATATTACCTTAACCTTATGGAAGGTGCTAATGGCTCTTTTGACTATAAAGGTAAGTTTACTAGAGAACAAGCGATCACGACTATGAAGAGAATTTTCGATGAAGCGAACTACTCAATACTAACTCTTAAAGGTGTAGCTACTATTCGTCCTTACTTCACTAATACGCACTTCTCCGTAGGGAAAGACTATGTTAACGTAGACTATGCTGATGATAAGTATTGGGAAACTTATGGCGATGACATGTACGTGTACGTCGAAGAGCGTTGGAATGAATTTAACAATAGCAATGTGTATGGAGAAATGCCGTCTTTAGATGCGGGGATGACCTCTTACCTCTTTTCTTCGTTACAGACTGACATGCCTGAGGTTATCAAAGCAGCAGTAGATAACAAGTCTATTTCAGTCGATTTTGGTTACATGACTTATACAACTCTTACAAAAGAGCATGTTATCGAAATGAAGTTGAAGCCAGTTAGCGGTTATATGACAATTTTGGCTGGATACACTTATGGATACCCTAAGAAAGAAGTAACTCCAAAAGTAATCAAGTAATATGACGACGAGACTGCCGGATGAAACTTATTCGGCAGTTTTTGGTATCCGCAAACATTAATCGATGCGACCCCGATATATAGGTTTCCTCTTAAGCCTGTTGCTTACTATCCGATTAAGTATTTGTAAGTGTTATCCATATATTATAAACTAGATCAGAAATAGGGGGAGATGTCGAAATGTATAAGAGAATCATTGGAGTAGTAATTGCAGTAAGTGTAGTTATAGGGGGGACGTCGATATTCGCTTCACCAGGAAAAGACCTTCGCATGTTGCCAATCATCGTAAACGGCCAGAAGGTTAGATTTCCGGATACCGAGCCTTATGTAGACACTAACGGCAGAACGATGGTCCCTGTAAGATTCGTCAGCGAGAAGCTTGGCGGAGAAGTAGAGTGGGAAGGCAAGACTCAGACCGTTGTCATTAACTATAAGGATAAAGTAATTAGCTTGCCCGTAGGTTCTACGACGGTAAGTGTTGACGATACCACCATAGAACTGGATACTGCAGCTGAGATCTACGAAGGACGTACTATGGTTCCACTGCGTTTTGTAAGTGAGGCTATGGAGTCTACTGTAGAGTTTGATAAAGATGCTTACTCCGTTCTGGTAACCGACGCTGCTTACGCCGCTAAAGTGGCAAGCGGAGAAGTTAAGGTAAACGAATGGGGTAGAGAGTTAAGTAATGAAGTATCTGAAGATTGGAATAAGCTTTCTGATGTTCCTTCTGAATTTTATAACGTAAAAAATGTAGCAATTAGCAAATTGTCTAACAAAGAGTTTATGAGTGATGGGTCCGAGTTTACTGAGAAGCAGTACATCGACCAGTGGTCAGAACATATTAGACAATATTACGCTGCACAATTAAATATTAACTATAAAACTATTAATAGTTCAGCTTTTGTCAGTAGTTTGATGTCTAACATGCATGACCGTGGAGATTACTATAATGCTGAAACTGGTCGTGCAATTGAGGATTATGTTAGCTGGGTGAAGAAGAACAAAGTAGTTACGAAAGGGTATGCTGATCCTGAGAGTTCGTTAGTAAGGTACGAGAACGCTAGGGTAATAATGAGAACTTACTTCAAATTTATGATCATATCTGCTACCGATACTGCTCAAACCTTCATGGATAATTATGCTCCTACTACAAGCTCAGACTCCTTTAAACTTAAGACAGGGGTATGGTATGGACGGGTAAACCCCCGTATTATGGACAGCGCACCTCTTATTCGATTGTGCACTTAGTATTCCTATGATTTTCACCGTTTTACGCCGAATTAGACTTT
>NZ_QRDY01000003.1 GCF_003386205.1 Cohnella lupini | reverse complement strand
CATACTGCATCTTCTTCATTACGTTCCCCTCCACCTTAATCTGATTGTATCGGAGTAAGGGGTGTACTGTCCAAATTCATTTGGGGGCTAAATAGCTTGCTTAGCATGGTCAAGGATGAGATAACACCCGAGCTTGCTCGAGAAACCCACGGTTTAATAAACCATTGATTGACCGGAGAGGCGCGAGCCTCTCTTTTTTTGTTTCCAGATGAAATTCGGATGCATGAAAAATAGGACTTCCGTAAAGATCCGCTTGCTCGATCTTTACGGAAGTCCTATTGACACGCCCAATACCGCCAGCTTTAAGAATTAATAACCTCTTGCAAGTATAACTCCCACTGCTCTCGCTCGATAACTCCCTCGATTCGATGGCGTATAACGCCGTTTCGGTCGATAATGAAGCTGACCGGATAGGCGGACACTTTATATAGATCCCCGGCTATGCCCTTCGCGTCGGTTAGGACGGGAAATACGATCTCTTGCTCCTTAACGAAATCCTTGGCTTCCCTTAGCTTATCGAAATTGGTTGCGTTCACCGCGTATAAATCCAGCTTGTCTTTATGCTTCTCGTAAATATCCTTTAGATCCGGCGCTTCGACCTCGCAAGGCCCGCACCAAGCCGCCCAGAAGTTAACGATAAGCGCTTTATCCCTCTTTCCCCCGACTTCATACGAGGTTGTTCCATCCAGAGACGCTAAGCTGAAAGGAGGCGCATACCGGTTCGCTTTCGGCGATGGAGCCGACGGTATATCTCCTGCCAAGCCTACCGCTACGCCGGCCTTCGTTTCCTCTTCCGGCTTCTTGCCGGGGGAATCCCAAAACCAGACTGCACCGACTGCAACGAACACCAAAACGAGTATTGCGATATTTTTCTTCATGGCTATTTTCACTCTTTCCAAGCATCGCTGTTTTCTTTTATCTTACCCCATTTAAGCTTAAGGTTCCAATTCCGCCTCCAAAACACTTCAATCCTTGTTCCTAAAGCCTTTCGAATATGGACCTATCCTTAAGGGAACGTTAACCCTGACTTGACTTTATTTCTACCTATGAAATCTCAATATAAGGAGGAATTTGGATTGTCCGCAGGAACCAAATCCAGACGTAAGCTGTCGGTTACCTTCAGTAGCGATATTAGCTCCGAACAATCATCGGACAATGCGCAAGCCAAGAACAATTCCGATTCCAAAGGCGGTCGTAAAAGCAAGATCTGGGAATACATCGCCTTATCCACGGTTCCGCTGGTGCTCGTCTTGGGCAACTCCATGCTTGTACCTATTCTTCCCACCTTGCAATCGGAATTGGGAATATCGAAATTTCGAAGCAGTCTGGTTATCAGTTTGTTTTCCGTTTCCGCTGCCATCATCATTCCCATTGCCGGTTATTTATCGGACAGATTCACGCGAAAATCGGTTATGATTCCATCCCTGATCCTCTACGGAGGCGCGGGCATTCTCGCCGGCTTCGCGGCCGTGTGGGATTCCTTCGGTCTCCTGATCGGCGCAAGAGCGCTTCAGGGAATCGGCGCGGCGGGTACCGCTCCCATCGCCATGGCTTTGGTCGGAGACATGTATAAGGACGGGCAGGAAAGCCAAGCGTTAGGACTGATCGAAGCCTCCAACGGTACGGGCAAAGTCGTTAGCCCTATTTTGGGCTCTTTGCTCGCCCTCATCGTATGGTATGCCGCCTTCTTCGCTTTTCCCGCCTTCTGTTTGCTGTCGTTGCTTGCGGTATTGTTCCTCATTAAAGAACCGAAAAGAAGCGAGCCTCCTCAAGCGCTAAAGGCATACTTAAAATCCATTAAGCGTATATTCGCCACGGATGGCCGATGGCTACTTTCTTCTTTTTTCGCCGGCTCATTAGCTTTATTCATTCTGTTCGGCATTCTGTTCTTCCTGTCTAACCTATTGGAAGAGCCGCCCTACACCATCGAAGGCGTTCGTAAAGGCTTCGTGCTGGCTATTCCCTTACTGGGGATGGTTCTCACCGCTTACCTTACCGGCACGCTTATTCGGAAAAACGGCGTTCTGATGCGGTGGCTTATGAATATCGGCTTAGCCCTTATGGTTGTCTCCTTAGCGCTGGCCATTTGGTTTAACTCGAATTTGTACGTATTTATCGGATTACTGACGATAAGCAGCATTGGTACGGGATTGTTGCTGCCCTGCTTGAACACGATGATTACAGGTGCCGTCGAGAAAGCGGAACGCGGGATGATTACGTCTCTGTATAGCAGCTTGAGATTTTTCGGCGTTGCGTTCGGCCCTCCGTTGTTCGGATGGTTAATGGGAATTTCTCATCAACTTGTATTCATTACCGTTTCATCTTTGTCGTTAATCGCCTTGGGACTTGTATTCTTCATGGTTAAGCCTGGCAAAAAGGTTCAATAAGGCTTGCTTGCTTCCCTCGCCTTCCTTCATACTCTTAGTGAAGGAGAGGACTTGGATGAATTATGTCAATGAAGTCATTGTGTCCGCCGCGTTGGAAACTGATCTAACAACCGTCGCCAGTCAGCGACTCCCCTACGAAACTTGCGGGATAATCTACGGCTCCGAGGACAACGGAACAGTTACGGCCGATGGCTTCGAGCTCGTTCGCAACGTGTCTCCCACGCCCGATATCGCTTTCGCCTTTCATCCCGATGACTGGATCGAAGCTTATTTCCGCGCACAAAAAAACCAACGAGTAATCGTCGGTTTATTCCATTCCCATCCCCTAGGCTCTGCCGTTCCCAGCCTAAGCGATAGCCAGGGGTACATCCCCTGGTGCACCTATTGGATTGTCAGCTTCTCTCACGGCGATCATGACATTGCCGTATATCGATTGAATCCCCATAACCATTGGGAACAATTACCGATTAAGCGAGAGCCGTAGTGGTCAATGTCGGCTTAAATATGCGTATAACTCGCCAAGAGTCGTGACTTGCCTGTCTTTAATCAATTTAAGAAATTTGAAATAGAGCTTTGCGGTCATAACCGAATCGTGCAGCGCGTGATGCCGTTCCGTTATTTCGACTCCGTAACGCCCCAACACTTCATCCAGACCGTATTGGACCGCTTTAGGCTCCAACCACTTCGCGATCATCATCGTATCCACGATCCTATGCGTGAGGTTTACCTTCGACGTACGCCACAACGCGCAGTTCAGGAATTGCTTGTCGTGCCCGCTGCCATGGGCAATCAATACCCTTTTGCCCACGAAATCCATAAAATCATGCAGCACTTGCATCAAGTCCGGAGCATTCTCCGCCATCTCATTCGTAATTCCCGTTAACTCCGTAATATGGCGCGGAACTTTTCTCTTCGGATTCACGAGCTGATAGAACGGCTCCGCCTCTTCGAAATCTCCGCCGCGAATGATTACTCCGCCGATCGAAAGAATTTCGTCGCCGTTATAGGGGTAGAACCCGGTTGTCTCCAGATCGAAGACAACCGCGTCCATCTCCGAAAGCTGCATCTCCAAGGAACTTTCCTTGCGTTGATCACGATTCATGGAACGAATAAAGGCCATTTGTTGCGCATTGGATGCGCCAAGCATTGAAGCTATGGCCGGAGTAAGCCCGCCCATCTTGTATAAATTCCACATTCTCCCCATCGAATTCGTATCTTTGGGTTCCTTCATCGCATTCACCTCCCGCCGAAGCGGTGCTGCAACTCCTTTTGAACTCTGCGTTGTATTTTTTGGCCGGCTTTTAACGCTTTTTTGAGCGGAATCTTCATTTCCTTCGTCAATTGATCTGCCGGGATTTTCCCTGTTCCGACCATCTGACCCTCTTCGTCGGCTATCGTTGCCAGCAACCGTAGCTTCAAGAAGAAAGAGAATGCCTCGATCGCCTCTTCGGCCTCTTCCGCGGTGAGCAACTCCGCCCGAACTAAAGCTTCGATTCTTCTTATCGTGCTCGTCTCCCGAATTCCGGCTTGCACGGCAAGCAGTCTGAACGCGTTGACCATTGGAATGTAGGCGCCATACTTGATATCCAAGCTTCCGGCGTTATCGCCGTATCTCTCCGTTAACAGCTGACCGAAGACGCCGACAAGGACTTTATGGCGAATGGTGTTCTCCATCATTCTGCGGGCTATTATCGGGTTGCCCAGCATATCGCTAAAGAATCTGTTTTGCAGCTTTAACGCCAACTCGGGATCGCCGACAACCGGTCGTCCATCCGCCGCGATCAGTAAATATCTTACGTTCTCCCAGCTCGGTTCGGCGAACCAATTATCGATCTTCTGCTCCCAGCCGCTAAGCGACAAGCACCATTCCGGATTCGAAGAGATGACGCTTCCCTCGCAAGGGGGATAACCCAGCTGAATCAATTTCCGAACTGCGGTTTCGGCAAACATGTGAAAGTAATTGCGGCAATGTTCTTCTTCGACCTCATTAGAAGCATTCGCGTACACGAGACCGCTATCTTGATCGCTGTGCATCGTCTGCTCAAAGCGCCCACCGCTACCGTATAGCATATACGTATAAGGCACGGGTGGGACGCCAAGTCCCAACCGTGCCAAATCGTCCTCAGCAAGCTTTAACGCTTGAGTAATGAGAGCGTCGTGAATTTCATTTAACGTCCCCACTACTGCATATGCCGGAGAGGTGGACAGCTCCGTCGCCAAACGGGTTTGTTCTCTTTCCCTAATCGACCTCAATCGCTCGAGATCCTCGGCGCCGGTGATGTCAAGCAACCGCTTCTCCCCTATGGGATCGCGCATGCGGTTTCTACCCCTCCTGTAATTACGCCGGCGATAAGACTAGCTTATTATACCGACGTACCGGCTTTTTTCATTTGCTCAGGGTAACCGTAGTTACCGTGCTCGCTCAAATCGAGACCGATGATTTCTTGTTCTTCCGTAACGCGGAAGCCGATGACTTGTTTCACGACCCACAGTACGATGAACGAAGCTACGAACGCGAATGCTCCGCAAACAACAACCGATTGGAATTGGATCCACAATTGATGTCCGCCGCCGCCTTCGAAAAGACCCGCTTGACCGATACCAACTTTACCTGCAAGTGCTTCCGTTGCAAATAAACCATTCGCCAACGTTCCCCAAACTCCTGCTGCTCCGTGAACGGATAGCGCATAGATCGGATCGTCGACTTTGATTTTTTCGAAGAATTTAGCGCTGAAGAATACGAGTACGCCTGCAACCAAACCGATTACAACCGCTGCCCAAGGGTCAACGAATGCGCAAGAAGCGGTGATTGCAACCAGACCAGCTAATGCTCCGTTCAGCATCGCGGTAATATCCGCTTTGCCGTTAACCAACCAAGAGATCAGCAATGCTGCAACTGCGCCAGCCGCTGCGCCCAATTGGGTGTTGAATGCTACGAAACCGAAAAATCCGTCGCCGATAGCAACCGTGCTACCTGCGTTGAATCCGAACCAACCTACCCAGAGAATGAGTACGGCAAGAGCTGTGAACACTTGGTTATGACCAAGGATCTCGTTAGCCGAACCGTCTTTGTTGAATTTACCGATACGAGGCTTAAGCAAGATGGTAGCGGCCAATGCGCCGATAGCACCCGTTAAGTGAACGACCGTCGAACCCGCGAAATCTTGCGCTCCGTCTTTAGCCAACCAACCGCCGCCCCAGATCCAGTGAGCGATAACCGGATAGATGACGGATACGAAGAATAGCGTAAAGATTAAGTAAGCCGATAATTTAGCACGTTCTGCGAATCCGCCCCATGCGATGGACAGCGAAACCGCCGCGAACGCTAATTGGAAGATGAAAAATACCGAAGTCGGCAATCCGTTATCGACCGATGCGACATCCGGGTTAAAGAAGAAGCTACCTACTCCCATGAATTTGTTCAGCGATTCCGATGCATCTCCACCGAACGAAATTCCGTAACCGACCGCCCAATAAACGATCGAAGCTAAACCAAGCGTAAAAATCGTTTTACCGGCAACGTGACCGGCATTCTTCATACGGGTAGAGCCTGCTTCTAGAAGAATAAATCCGCCTTGCATAAGGAGTACGAGTACCGCTGCAACCATAACCCACATTGCATTCAAACCCATATTCAGTGTTGCTGCGGATGGATCCTCCGCGAACGCCATTGTTGGAAACAGCACGAGAAGTGCACCCAACGAAACTAAACTTTTCTTGATCACAACGACCACTCCCTACGTGTAATGTTTCTTGACATTTTAAGAAAGGCTTAGTGTCATTATAGGTTGATCTTTACGATTTGACAATACGGTTTTAGCAAAAAAGTTCAATAAATACGCCAAAAATCTAACATTAACTATATTAATAGCGTTTAATGTTAGGATTTAGGCCACATTTTCCCTCAAGTTGGAATTTAACCCCTTTCTGCCCATCGCGATTATTCTTTAACCTGACATGCACTCGTATTATGTAAGTTTATATCCCACACGCTGCTTAAATACCAATAAATATAGGCGATCCTGGTTTAAGTATCACGTTTGACTGTACGCTTCACCATTCTGTATAGTAGAAGAATAAAGAAAAGAGCATGAAAGAAGGTTAATCGATGCGAAACGGACCGATGAATTCTCCACAACTGTACCGGATTGGAGAACTTTCCATGTTAGCCGGCATTAGCCCTCGCACCATTGATTATTATACGGGTCTTGGACTTTTGGCCCCGGCCAAGAGATCTACCGGCAATTATCGATTATATGACGATGAAACCTTATCGCGCATACGACGCATCGAACAATTAAAGTCACAGAAATTCTCACTGGAAGAAATCCGCGAGCAATTCACTTCTATGAATCGGGTAGTGACGGACGAAGCGGTGAGCCGCAAGCTTTCGGACCTGCAGACCCACTTGGCCATGCTCGAGCGCGAAGTGAAGGAACTGGAGCCTGTGTTGGACCAACTGAAGCCACAGCAAGCTAAACGTCTCTTCCGCGCGATCACGCCGCAAACCGCCGCATGCGTCGAAGCGCTTCTTCTGCTTTTAGGGAAGAGTAACTTCATGTAAGACGTTTAGGCCATTCACTATCTTCACGGAGGCATATCATCATGTTGCTCTTTCACCCGATGGATTTTCTAATTATTATCGCATTCGTCTTGTCGTTGTGGGCTCAATATCGGGTCAAAAGCACGTTCAACCGCTGGTCTGACGTCCGCAACGCAAGCGGCCTGACCGGATACGAAGCGGCAAGGCGCATGTTGGACCGCAACGGATTGCAAGATGTCCCGATCGAAGCCGTTCCGGGACGCCTCTCGGACCATTATGATCCCATCCAAAGAGTCGTAAGGCTGTCGGAGCCCGTCTATTACGAGACGTCGATATCAGCCATTTCAGTGGCCTGCCATGAAGTCGGACATGCCATCCAGCATCGTAACTCTTATCCTATGCTCGTCATCCGCCATAGGATGTTCCCTTTCGTACGTATCGCTTCGGGGATATCCCCGTTCCTGCTGATCGGAGGTTTCTTGTTTCAATCGTTTAATCTCATCGGATTGGGGATTATTTTCTTCTCGGCGGCAGTCGCATTCCAACTGGTCACTTTGCCCGTCGAATTCAACGCAAGTTCCCGGGCGCGCGACATCATGATTTCCGAGGGGTTCATTACGAACGACGAGGAACGCGGAGTTGCCAAAGTGTTGAACGCAGCCGCGTTGACCTATGTCGCGGCCGCATTGATCTCCCTTCTCGAATTACTCAAGTACATCATGATCTTCACGAGCAATCGCGAGGAATAGCACAACTAAAGGGAGCCCCGCATGGTCTGAATGACCATGCGGGGCTCCCTTTAGTTTCGAATCGCTTACTTATTACAGGGTCTTGTAATGGTTTTTGAAAAAATCGAGCAAAAACGTATGAAACATCTGGACAACGAGCGGCAGCTTCTCTCCGGATCTGCGAATAAGCCCGATCGTTCTCGTCACGTGCGGCTCGCTTATTTTCACGACGGCGGGCATCATGGAGCTCGTTTCGTACATTGCCATTTCCGGCAATAAGCTTACGCCCATCCCCGCCGAGACAAGTCCCCGAATCGTACCGGACTCCTCTCCCTCGAAGCCTATCTTGGGAGTAAAGCCCGCTTTCTTGCAAGCCTCCCACACAATCGGCCGCAACGAATATCCATTGCCGAACAGAACGAACGTTTCATCTTTCAGATCGCTTAGCTTTATCGAATCTTCCATGGCCAGCCGGTGCGTGTCCGGCAAGATCGCGAACAGTTCTTCCGTTAAGACGACCTCTCCGGTCACCTGCTCGCTAGTCTCCGGGTATGGGGAGATAAAGGCGATGTCCACTTCCGCATCCACCACGTCCCGAATCAAGGAGGGATACATCCCTTGGCGGAACCTGAACTTCACATTAGGATGAAGCTTACGGAATGCCGCGACAACCTGAGGAACGAGATGGATTCCGAGACTATGCGGGAAACCCATTCTGATTTCCCCGACTTCCGGATCCAGGAATTCGTGGATTTCCATAACCGCTCGATCCAAATCGCCTAATAGCGTTTCCGCACGGCGGAGGAACAATTGTCCTACCGGAGTCAATTGGACGTTCCGTCCTCGCTGCATGAACAGACGAATGCCGAGTTCTTCCTCCAGCCTGTGGATTTGCCTGCTCACCGCGGATTGGGCCACATGCAGCTCCTCTGCTGCCTTCGTAACATGCTGCAGCCTCGCGACTTGAACGAAATATTGTAGTTGCCTAAGTTCCAATGTAGTGACCCCTTCCACGCGCATCCGCTTGTGCCAATGATTGGACAAGGGTATTCGATAACGATTATAATGATTACGGCAAACCTTATCAATGAAGGAGGAATATTCTAATGTCCCAAGAACGTTCAGCAGCACTTAAAGGCAATCCCATCACACTGGTCGGTCCCGTACTTAAAGCCGGAGATTCCGCTCCCGATTTCACTCTAAACAAAAACCTGCTGGAAACTTCCTCGTTGCAAGATTTCGCAGGCAAAGTCAAGCTGATCAGCGTCGTTCCTTCCATCGATACGGGAGTGTGCGATGCGCAAACTCGTCGTTTCAACGAAGAAGCATCCAAACTCGGCGATAACGTTGTCATCATCACCGTCAGCGCGGATCTTCCTATGGCGCAAGCCCGTTGGTGCGGAGCTGCCGGAGTCGATCGCGTCGTGTTGCTGTCAGACTACAAGGAAAATGCCTTCGGTAAATCCTACGGCGTATTGATCAAAGAATTGCACTTGGATATGAGAGCGATCTTCGTCGTCGATGCCAACGATCAAATTACTTATGTAGAAGTACTTAAAGAAATGACCGAGCATCCCGATTACGAAGCCGCTGTAGCAGCCGTCAGAAGCTTGATCTAATCGTAACTCCAATTTAAAGCGAATACAACAAAAGCGAGGTTAGGCCCAGCGCCTTCCTCGCTTTTCTATTTCATCCGTTTATCTATGTTTTGTAAGAGGACAGTTTTCGATCCAATACACTGTAAATTTCTTGAATAATGCGGTAATTCGCGCCCAGATCGCCAAGCGATCCGCGGGATGCCGAATAAATGTCTACGGCCGTGTTGCCCGGGCTTGTACCCACCACTTGGATAGTAATGTCCATCGTACGACCCGACATCGTTTTCTTCTCCATAACGATCTCGCCAACGGTCTGTACTTCGTGAAGAACCTTGTAGCCCTTCATTTTCTTCAAGATAGAACTTACTTCGTCCCAAGCACGGTCCTTCGAAAGCCGATAATAATGAGACTTCAGCTTAGGATCCTTGGACCTATCGCTCGTATGTTCATGGCTGCGGATTAAACCAATCAGCAATCGCTTCAATACTCTCTCTCCCTCCGGGTACCCTTGGCGCTACATTCTATCTTATCACGCCTGACCCGGGGATTAAAGTCCAAGGATAGAAAAAACCCGCCTATGCCGTCCGACGTGCATGTTTCTGAACCTGCTTTGGCAGGTGGGTGCCCGCAGCGGAGTTTTTGACTTCCCTTTTCGGGGGCATGTCAGCTACTCGGCAATCTAGAGCTCCCGGGAAACAAACAATGGTTCAAAACATTTAAGCGTCGTAACGTACATGGCAGGAGTATTCTCATTATAAGCAGGTGGATAAGAAAAGTAAAATGGCGAGCCTCAGATTTGCTTCTGTCCTTCTTCTTCCGAATCCGATTCGTCGGACTTCTTCGTTTCGGATTCTTCTTTCATCAACATCATTTTCTGGATAACCATATTGAAATTGTAGAAAGTATAGACGGCGATGACGCTGCCGAAGAAGAAGGGGATCAGAAACGTAAACCTTGTACTCAAGAAAAGAACCGCCGCTGCTCCGATGACCATGATCAATGAACGAATCGGACGACCGATTGTCAAAATTAACGCGTTTTTGAGCAATTGAATCGTTTTCATATGAAAATGGGACAAAAGAGAGAAGAAGTGCAACAAAGAAATAAGCAATAACAGCATCAATGCGATAAATAAGTACGCAATCAGCTGAAATCCGGTCATTTGCTTCAAGTAGACCTGAAAATCAATGATCAATACCGCGAATAATAGCGCGTAGAAAATGCCGCCGATCATCGCTTGCACATAGTTCTGCTTGTAGTTACGGAAAAAAGTCTTAAGGAGCGGAACGTCCGTATCCCCTAAAACCCATTTCCGGGCGACCGAGAACATTGCAGAGGTCGCCGGAAACAAGGTGAAAGGTGCAACAATCGCAAGGAAAATAATATTCGCCTTCAATTGCTCCGTATCGCTGACTCCAAGAAAACTGATTACCATTAACCAAAAAGGAAACGATGTGAGAAGCCATAGTACATTCGTAACTGACAATCTCATAATCCATTCGGATAGCTTGTAAAAGCCACCCATCATGCCCCGCATTTCCATGGGGATTCCTCCCTGATGACAGTCGTCAGTAAGCTTCTGGTTTAGATCTTAACGAAATCTTCGTTCTGGGAACGAGTACCGCGAGTATCGTCGCGACGTTCAGGACGTCCGCCACGATTAGCATCCCGGTAACTGCTGTCATCCCGCGCGCCGCCGCTCGGACGATTGCCGCCGCTATAAGGCTTGCGTTGTCCGCCGCCATAGCTCGAACCGCTGCGGCTTTGACCGCCGCTTCCGCCTTGACGCCAAGCGCCTTGGCCACCACCGCCGCTGCTGCTTCCGCCGCTTCCGCCGTAACGACGTCCGCTGCCTCCGCTGCTATATCCGCCGCCGGTACCGCCGCGATTGCCTTCGAATTTGCGTTTCTTGCCGCGAACGGGATCCTCGGGAGTCAACTCGATATTGACGTCCTTCTTATCGCCTGTCAGCAATTTCATTGCCGCCGCAAGCAATTGAACGGAATCGTATTGCTCGAGAAGTTGCATAGCCACCCATTTGAACGGGTTGACTTCTTCTTCGGAGCGAACGGTATCCATGATACGCTCTGCCATCAGCTTCTGCTTGCCTTCCATAGCTTCGGAAATCGTCGGCAGAATTTTCTTGGAAATGCGATGGCGAGTCACTTTCTCGATGAAATGCAGGTGATCGCTTTCGCGAGCGGTTACGAAAGACCATGAAGTTCCTTCTTTGCCCGCGCGGCCGGTACGACCGATCCGGTGAACGTAGCTTTCAGGATCTTGCGGCAAATCGAAGTTGATAACGTGCGTTACGCCGGAGACATCGAGTCCGCGAGCCGCTACGTCCGTTGCAACCAAGATATCGATGCTGCCGTCGCGGAATTTCCGCATAACCGTATCCCGTTGGTTCTGGGATAGATCTCCGTGCAACCCGTCGCAAGCATATCCGCGTTTCATGAGGGCTTCGGAAAGCTCCGCTACCCGGCGCTTCGTACGACCGAAGATGATGGCCAATTCAGGCGGTTCCATGTCGAGCAAACGGCATAGGCCGTCAAATTTCATGCGCTCTTGAATTTCGACGTAGAATTGCTGAATCAGAGGTGCGCTAAGCAGCTTCGATTCGACTTTGACATGCTCGGGATCGCGCAGGAATTGCTGAGCCAAACGTTGAATGTTCGCGGGCATAGTTGCCGAGAACAGCAAGGTTTGACGCTCTTCCGGTACGAGCTTCAAGATGGATTGAATATCTTCCATGAAGCCCATGTCGAGCATTTCGTCCGCTTCATCCAATACGACCGAACGAACGTCGTCCAGGCGAATCGTTTTGCGATTAATGTGGTCTAACAAACGACCGGGTGTTCCGATGATGATTTGCGGTTTCCGCTTCAACGAGCGGATTTGACGTGAGATGTCTTGACCGCCATATATAGCCAAGGAACGAAGTCCCTTGAAACGTCCAAGCTTCTCGATTTCTTCCGATACCTGAATAGCCAACTCGCGTGTCGGGGCCATGATCAGGGCAACAATGCGATCTTCCGATGCTGCAATCTTGCTGATTAGGGGTACTCCGAATGCTGCCGTTTTACCGGTACCTGTCTGTGCTTGCCCGATCATGTCTTTGCCTGCTAAGGCAATGGGTATGGCTTTCGCTTGGATTGGGGTCGCCTCTTCAAATCCCATCTCTGATATGGCTTGAAGAACGTCCGGCTCCAAACCAAACTCTGCAAATGTGCTCAAACTTTTTCAATCTCCTTCTGTGTTGGGCCTTCAACTTACGGCTTCCAAAAAAATGATCAGTTCATTATAGCACAAACCTGCATGTAAACTCCAGTCTCAGGAAAAGAGTACCAAAAAGGAATGATCGTCTTTACCTGGGGGAACCTAAATACACTTTGTTCCATTAAGCTCACTAAGGAGTGCTAACATGAAAAGGATTGCCATAATCGGCCCCGTATTTTTGATGATAATCAGTGCCGCCGCAGTCGGATGCGGTTTCCAACTGCTTCTTATTCCAGAAAAGCTGCTAAGCAGCGGCGTTTCCGGCGTCGCCATGGTAATTGGTTACCTGAGCGGATGGAATATCGGCTTGTTGTATTTTGTCCTGAATGTCCCGATTTTGCTCTGGGGTTATCGAATATTAGGAAGACGCTTTATTGTTCTCAGCATGGTAGCGGTACTATCAACCGCGTTCTTCCTTCAGGTTATACCCGAAATTCAACTGACTGACGACCGACTCCTAGCTTCCGTCTTCGGCGGCGTGCTCGTCGGGCTGGGTACTACTGTAGCGCTAAGATATGGCGGTTCAACCGGCGGCTTTGACATCATCGCCTCCATTATATCACGTTACAGGGACTTGCCCATCGGCATCCTTACGGTTCTCCTCAACACCATCGTCGTCGCCGCTCTCGGTTTTCTCCAGAACGATTGGAACGCCGCTCTTTATTCTATGCTGTCGATCTATCTAACGGGAAGAATAATTGACTCCGTCCACACTCCGCATCATAAAGTAACCGCGTTTATCGTGACCAACAGCACTCAAGAGCTTGCTTCCCGACTTCTGAAAATTCCCAGAGGCGTTACGATCCTCAAAACCAGGGGAGCTTTCACGAGCGAGGAAAAGGATATGCTCATGACAGTAACGACGCGATACGAGTTACCGGAACTAAGAAAAATGATTAAAGAGGTGGATTCAAAAGCATTCGTAAACGTCGTTCAAACGGTCGATGTCATCGGAGAATTTAGACGACGTTAAAATATCGTGCCCGTCTCGATCGAATTCGGCAAAATACTACAAAATACCTGTGTCTACTCCCCCCTAACTCGTTTATAATCTTCTTACAGAGCTTATGGGGAGAGAACACAAATGAATATTTTATTCGCTTTATTCCTGCTTTTCAACAACGCATTCGGCGGATCGGCGCACGCAGACGACTCTTTAGGCAATATTTGGAGTCATTTGAAGCCAACGTCGGCCGAACAACCCGGACAATCTGCCGAACCCGGTAAGGAAACCGAAATCGAAAGCGGCGATCCTCAACCGGATGCTCCCGTCGTTAAAGGGATTTATGTAACCGCATATAGCGCTGGCGGCGAAAGGATGGCTAAGCTCCTCAACCTGCTCGATAAAACGGAATTGAATTCGATGGTAATCGATATCAAGGACGACTTGGGCAACATTACTTACAAGACGGACAATCCGACGTTGAAAAAGCTGGGTAGCCCGCAACCCTATATCAGGGATATCAACAAATTAATGACGACTTTGAAGGAGCACGACATTTACCCCATTGCCCGGGTAGTCGTTTTCAAGGACAGCGTTCTCGCCAAGAAGCATCCTGAGATGTCCTTCGTGCAAAAAGATGGAACGATATGGCATAACAATAACAACGACAAATTCGTGAATCCGTACGACAAGAAGGTTTGGGAATATAACGTCGAAGTCGCGAAAGAAGCGGCCAAATTAGGCTTTAAGGAAATTCAATTCGACTACGTCAGGTTCCCAGAGGGTTTTGAAAAAAAGGCGGATAGCCTTAAATTCACGAAAAACGAATTAAGCAGGGTCGATACGGTAGCTAGTTTCGTGGAATTCGCCAAGAAAGAGTTGGCACCGCTTGGCGTCAGAGTATCGGTCGATATATTCGGCTATGCGGCTTCCGTTCCTGCCGCGGAAGGGATCGGCCAGGATTTCGTCAAAATTTCCAACGCCGTGAACGTTATCTGCCCGATGATCTATCCAAGTCATTACAGCACGGGATGGTTCAAGCAGAAGGATCCGGACAAAGCGCCTTACGCAACGATTAAAGGCGCCATGGTCGACACGCATAAGAAACTCGATCCATTAGGAGATAAGAAACCGATCATTCGCCCTTGGATTCAAGATTTTACGGCGAGTTGGCTCGGCAAAGGGCATTACGCGAAATACGGAGCGGCGGAAGTACAAGCGCAGATTAAAGCGCTGAACGATAGCGGCGTGCAAGAATATCTCTTATGGAACGCCGGCAACACCTATACGGAAGGCGTCAAATTCTAATTGGGCCATTATTTCTTATTTCCTTGCTCATAACTACAGAACGGAATATATTAAAGGCTGTCCCGAGTGGGACAGCCTTTTAATGTTGCTGAATATTTGCTTACCTTTTCCCTTGGAAATACGGTTCTCCCAATGCGCTTGGCGCTTTAGATCGACCTACGGCGCCGACTAGAATGAGAATAGTCAACACGTAAGGCAGCATATAGATGAACTCCGAAGGAATCTGCGACGAGAAATCGAACAATTGCAGCACGTTGTTGATCGACTGCGCGAAACCGAAGAATAAAGCGGCACCTAGAGCGCCGAGCGGATTCCATTTTCCGAAAATAACGGCGGCAAGCGCGATAAACCCCTGACCGGATATCGTGTTATGCGAGAAGGTTCCCGTAGTCGTCATGGCGATCGTTGCCCCGCCAAGCCCAGCCAATACTCCGCTTAGCAGCACAGCCGTGTAACGCATTCTGAGGACCTTGATGCCTACCGTGTCCGCGGCGCTCGGGTGCTCGCCAACGGAACGAAGACGGAGCCCGAAAGGCGTCTTGTATAACGCGTAATAGACGATACCGACCAAGATCAGAGCAAGATACGTGGTCGGGTAGGAATTGAACAGACCTTCTCCGATAATCGGAATATCCGACAGAAAAGGAATTTTGACCTTATGGAATACTTCGTCGACCAACGAGGTCTCGCCGGCGCCTTCGAACAACAGCTTGACCAGATATAGAGTCGATCCGGCCGCGATGAAGTTAATGACGATGCCGCTAACGACCTGATCCGCACGGAAGGTTATGGTCGCTACCGCATGAATTAAAGCGAAGAGTACGCCGAACAGCGCCCCGGCGAACATTCCGATCCACGGCGATGCGCTTCCGTATCCCGCTTCCTGCGCATGGAACGCTGACACGGCCGCGGCGAAAGCGCCGGCGGTCATGAGGCCTTCCAAACCGATGTTCACGATACCCGAACGTTCGGATATGATGCCGCCAAGTGCCGCAAGAATAAGCGCGGTGGAGAATACGAAGGCGGTGTTAAGCATATTCCCAAGCGTTGCCACGTCCATTTATATCACCTCTCCCTTGCGTTTCTTGCCGAACGTCCGCTTAATGAACCAACGGATAATTCCCGGCGCTGCAACGAAGAAGATGACGGAACCGATGACGATTCTAATAATTTCCGGAGGAACGTCCGCTCCGAAGCTCATTCCCGCCGCCCCATAGGATAGCGTTCCGAATAATATCGCTCCGAGAAACACGCCTATCGGAGTATTCCCCCCCAGAAGAGCGACGGCAATCCCGTCGAAGCCATATCCTGTGGGGCTGGCCGATACGGCTTGGTTAAGGAATACGCCTAATACTTGGAATACGCCGGCTAATCCCGCAAGCGTACCGGATATGAACATCGCTTTGATGATGCCTTTATTCACGTTTATCCCCGCATACCTAGCCGCGTCGGCGTTGCTTCCGACAACCCTAAGCTCGAATCCTTGCTTCGTTTTCCACAAGAATACATAGTAGAAGATGACTGCCAATATCGCGAAAAACATTCCCCAATGGATGCGCGCATCGTCCAATATCCGCGAAAGCCAGCCTATCGTAACCGCGGCGGAATCGTCGACCATGTATGATCGGCCTTTACCGGGTTCAAGCAGGTAGTCGTTAATGATGTAATTGGATAAGTGGAGCGCGATCCAGTTCAACATGATCGTGGTAATGACTTCATTTACGCCTCTGGCCGCTTTAAGGTATCCGGCGATCATTCCCCAGAAACCTCCGAAGAAAGCGCCGACCAGCACGGCAAGCGGAGCATGAATGTACCACGGCAAGTGAACCGAGACGCCGATAATCGTAGCGCCGGTCATTCCCATGATGAATTGCCCTTCCGCGCCGATATTGAACAATCCGGTCCGGAATGCGAATGCCACGGCTAACCCCGTAAAAATAAGCGGCGTTATCGCCGTCAGCGTTTCGCCGAAATCGTAAGGGTTCCCGAATACTTTTTCAAGTAACGACTTATAAGCAAGAATCGGATCGTATCCGCCGATCAGCATGATGACCGCGCCCAACAACAAGCCAAGCAAGATGGCAATGAACGGAACAACGGCGGACTCCTTCGTGAATGCCTTAATCAGCTTGTTCAATGTTCGAGCCTCCTTGCGGTTGTTTGTAGTCCGTCATCATCAGTCCTAACTCCTGATCGTTGGTCTCTGCAGGATTTACTTCGCCGACGATGCGTCCTTCGTAAATAACCGCAATCCGATCCGACAGTTGCAGTATCTCTTCCAACTCGTAGGATACTAACAGAACGGCTTTGCCCATATTGCGTTGCTCGACGAGTCTCTTATGAATGAACTCGATCGCGCCGACGTCTAGTCCGCGAGTTGGCTGCGCGGCAATCAACACGTCCGGATTTTTGTCCACTTCCCTGGCGATAATCGCCTTCTGTTGATTCCCGCCCGACAATGCCCGGGCTTCGGTCATGATCGTAGGCGTCCGAACGTCGAATTCTTTCACTAATCGCGTAGCATGCTCATCGATGGCATCGAAGTCCATGAATCCATTCTTATTGAACTGGGGCTGATAATAAGTTTCCAGTACCATATTCTCGCGAACGGGGAAATCAAGAACGAGGCCGTGCTTGTGGCGATCTTCCGGAATCAGGGATATCCCCGCTTCGGATATTTTCCGAGGCGATTCACCCGCTACTTCAACTCCGGAGATCCGGATCGAACCGGCGGCTACCGACCGCAATCCCGTTAAGGCTTCGATCAGTTCGCTTTGTCCGTTTCCTTCTACGCCGGCAATACCTAGAATTTCGCCCCGTTTCAACACGAAGGAGGTTTCGTTCAAGGCATTTAAACCCGATCTGCCCTTCACGACTAAATCCTTGACCTCTAGTACGGGGTCGCCCAGTACGGCAACCTTTTTATCAAGCTTGAGCGACACTTCGCGTCCGACCATCTTCTCAGCCAATTGGTTCGGATTCGTTCCCGCTACCGGCAAGCTGTCAATGACTTTGCCCCGACGCACGATCGTGACCGTGTCGGCAATCGCCATAATTTCCTTAAGTTTGTGTGTAATCAATACGATGGACTTGCCTTGTTGTACAAGATTACGCATGATAACCAGCAATTCGCTGATTTCTTGTGGCGTCAGAACAGCCGTCGGTTCATCGAAGATCAAGATGTCCGCGCCGCGATATAAAGTCTTCAATATTTCAACCCTTTGCTGCATTCCGACCGATATCTCATCGATCCTGGCATAAGGATCCACATTTAAACCGTACTGCTTGGAAAGATTGCCCACTTGCTCGTATGCTAGCTTTTTATTGACCGCAAGACCTAACCACTTCTTAGGTTCGCTCCCAAGAATAATGTTCTCCGTTACGGTAAAAGGGTGCACCAGCTTAAAATGCTGATGCACCATACCGATACCGAGTTTGATCGCTTTGTTAGGCCCGTCAATGGCGACCTCTTGCTCATTTACGAAGATTTCCCCTTCTTCCGGCTGATATAGCCCGAACAAGATGTTCATCAACGTCGATTTACCGGCGCCGTTCTCGCCGAGAAGGGCGTGAATCTCGCCCTTGCTCAGCTTGAAGTTGACGTTGTCGTTGGCGACGATGCCGGGGAAACGTTTCGTAATATTTCGCATTTCTACGACCGTTCTCGCCTGTTCCATATTAGCACCCTTTGTTTGGTTATTAATTACTGTGCGGTAGGTACCGTGATTTCGCCGCTGATGATTTTTGCTTTGTACTCTTCCACTTTATCCAAGATTTCTTTGGATACGTTCTTGGTGGAAGTCTCAGGCAAGCCGACGGCATTGTCTTTCAGTCCAAGCGTCGTAACAACGCCTGCAGGGAATTTTCCGGCAATCATTTCTTGGGAAACGCGATATACGGCTTCGTCTACTTCTTTCAACATCGACGTTAACGTCACGTCGTCGCCGAATTCCAGGGATTGGTCTTTATCTACGCCGATAACCCATACTTTTTTGCCTGCTTTGAAGCGTTCTTTCGCTTCGTTAAATACGCCGTTACCGGTACCTCCGGCTGCGTGGAAAATAATATCCGCTCCATCGTTGTAGATGGACGCCGCGGCTGCTTTACCCAAGTCGGCTTTATCGAATGCGCCAGTGTAGTTGATCGTAACTTTCGCATCCGGATTTACCGCTGCAACGCCCGCTACGAACCCAACCTCGAAACGTTTGATGACTGGGATGTCGATACCGCCTACGAAACCGATTTTGTTCGTTTTCGTTGTAAGACCGGCTACTACGCCAACAAGGTACGCGCCTTCGTTCTCGGCGAATGTAACGGAAGCTACGTTCGGCGCTTCGACTACGTTATCGATAATCGCAAGCTTGGAGTCCGGGTTCTTGGCGGCAGCATCTTTAATCGCATCGACCATCAAGAAGCCGATCCCCCAAGTCAGATCGTACTTGTCGCGAACGAATTGGTTGATGTTCGTCAAGTAGTTGGTCGCTTCTTTGCTTTCTAGGTATTTCACGCTTGCGCCCGTATCTTTCTCAAGACGCTGAAGACCTTCCCATGCGCTTTGGTTAAACGATTTGTCGTTTACTCCGCCAACGTCGGTTACCATCGCGAATTTCATGTCTTTGGCGCTCGCATCGCTAGATGCGCTTGGACTTGCGCTTACGCTTGCACTTGCGCTCGGGCTTGCGCTCGGGCTTGCGCTTCCGCTAGCTCCGCCCTCGTTGTTGTTGTTCTTCGCTCCGCAAGCCGTAAGGGCCAGGGAAGCAATCAGCATGACTCCCGTGAAAATCTTTGTCGTCTTTTTCATCTCTTGTTTCTCTCCTTCTGAATGATGTTATATGGATGTGGAACATAAAACCAATGGAAACTTGGGACTACAAACGCGATACGATCTCTTTCACCAAAGTGATAAACATCGGTTTGGTGCGATTCGCCACTTCGATTACCTGCTCATGGCTTAACGGCTCCAAATGCTCTCCGATCGCCATATCCGTTACGCAGGATATTCCGATAACCTTCATAGCCATGTGACTAGCTACGATGACCTCCGGAACCGTGGACATCCCTACCGCGTCTCCGCCCATTTTCCTCAGCATCGTCAATTCCGCCGGGGTCATATAGGTAGGTCCTGTTATACCGGCATATACGCCTTGCTGAATACCGATGCCTAACGACTTTGCAGTTTCGCGGACTAATTCGAGCAAATCTGGTGTATACGCTCGGCTCATGTCCGGAAATCTCGGTCCCAATGCCGGCTCATTCTGCCCGATGAGCGGATTAGCGCCCGTCATGTTCAAATGGTCCTGGATCAGCATGAGATCACCTGGTTTGAAGTCGGGATTCATACCGCCGCACGCATTAGTCACGATCAGATGGTCAACCCCCAACGCTTTCATAACGCGTACGGGAAAGGTAACCTCCTGCATGGAATAGCCTTCATAATAATGAAACCGCCCTTGCATCGCGATGACAGTCTTATTATGTAATCGGCCTGTCACGAGCTGGCCCGCATGGCCTTCGACCGTCGAAACCGGAAAATGCGGAATCGATTCGTAAGGAATCCGGACAGCGTCTTGAATGTCGTCGGCGAGTTCTCCCAAACCGGATCCTAATATTAGACCGACTTGAGGTTGAACGGAAATCCGTGACTGAATATAGGTTTTCGCCTCATCCATTCTGTGAAGCAACTGGCCCATTTCAATTCACCCCCCTTTTTAAAGTATACCCAATTTTACCAATTGGTTGTCTATGTTCAACGCCTATTTCACTTCTCCGACTAGGAGAGGAGGCGGAGTAACCGGTGAAGCTTGTACTTGAACGGATTCAAAAATCTTCGCGACGACTTGTTCGACCGATTCGTTATTCGCGTGAATGGTAGCAAGCGATTCGCCGGCTTCCACGCGGTCCCCGATCTTCTTATGAAGCACGATTCCGACTGCCAGATCGATCTTCGATTCCTTGGTCGCTCGCCCCGCTCCAAGCAGCATAGCGGCAAGCCCTATGTTCTCGGCGGCTATCTTCGCAATGAAACCCGCTTCCTTCGACGGTACCTCGATCTTGAATTTCGCTTGAGGCAGCAATTCCGGGCGATCCACGACGGAAGCATCGCCGCCCTGCTCAGATATGAACGTCTTGAATTTCTCCAGAGCTTGACCGTTAGAGATGGACTTCGCTAACAGCTCGCGGGCTTCTTGTTCGTTCGAAGCCACGCCGGATAAGACAGCCATGTGGCTACCTAACGTCAAACATAGCTCGGTCAAATCCTCCGGCCCGATGCCCCGAAGCGTATCTATCGCTTCTTGTACCTCAAGCGCATTGCCGATTGCATTGCCAAGCGGCTGGCTCATATCAGACAACACGGCAATGGTCCGGCGACCTACCCGGTTGCCGATATCGACCATGCACGCGGCCAGCTCTTCGGATTCTGACATTTCCTTCATGAAGGCGCCGTCTCCGGTTTTTACGTCGAGTACGATCGCGTCCGCTCCGGATGCGATTTTCTTGCTCATGATGGAGCTTGCGATCAAGGGAATGGAGTTTACCGTTCCCGTTACGTCGCGCAGTCCGTATAGCTTCTTATCGGCCGGTGTAAGATTATCGCTCTGGCCGATGACCGCAACGCCGTTACGGTTCACGAGCTCGATAAACGTCCGATTGTCGATTTCGACGTGAAAGCCGGGGATGGACTCCAGCTTGTCGATCGTGCCTCCCGTATGTCCCAATCCCCGTCCCGACATCTTGGCGACCGGAACGCCGATTGAAGCGACGAGAGGAGCCAGAACTAACGTTGTCGTATCTCCCACGCCGCCGGTACTGTGCTTATCAACTTTAATGCCGGAAATCTCGGACAGGTCGATCGTTTCTCCGGAGTGCACCATCGCCATCGTCAGATCGGCTCTTTCCTGCGGGGTCATCCCCCGAAAAAAAATAGCCATCGCCATCGCCGACATTTGATAGTCCGGTATCGAACCCTCTGTATATCCTCGAATGAGCTCGTTGATTTCGGTTTCGGTCAACTCGCCGCCATCGCGCTTTTTAGTAATTAAATCGACGGTTCTCATTGCTCGTTCCCTCCTTGCATTGCGCTATCCAACTTGGTTCAATACCCCTGTCCGACTCCGCCCGTTACGATCGCGATCGAGGAGCTGGCGCCTAATCTCGTCGCACCCGCTTGAATCAATTTGCGGGCGATCTCCAGATCACGCACCCCGCCGGATGCTTTAATTCCCATATCAGGACCGACGACATGACGGATTAAGGCGATATCCTCGACGGTCGCGCCGCCCGTGCCGAATCCCGTCGACGTCTTCACGAAATCCGCTCCGGCTTCTTTGCAGAGCAAGGATGCCTGCTGCTTCTCTTCGTCGGATAGATAGCAGGTTTCGATTATGACTTTCACGAGCGCTTTACCCTTGCATACACTTACGACGGCTTCGATATCACGTTTGACGGCCGCGACAAGTCCGGATTTCAAAGCTCCAACGTTAAGTACCATATCGATCTCGGTAGCGCCTGCTTGTATCGCATCCGCGGCTTCCGCTGCTTTCGATTCGGTTCTGCTCGCTCCTAGCGGAAATCCGATAACGGTCGTCAGCCCGACGGTGCTGCCCGCTAATTCGCGCGATGCGAGCGGAACCCAGAAAGGGTTGACGCATACAGTCGCGAAGCCATATTGCTTCGCTTCGCCGCATATCCGGATAATTTCCGATTCCGTACTTACCGCGCTCAACAAAGTATGATCGATCATTCCGGCGATTTGTTCAGGCGTCATATTGTCATCTCTCCCGTTAGTCCAATTTTTTAAGCAATGCTTTCGCGGTGATTTGATCCGTCACTAGCGTGTTTCCATACTTCCCTCTTAACGCCCCGTATATGGCATTTACTTTGGACGAGCCGCCCGCCACGAGTATGGAATGCTCCTTGGTGCGCAAATCGGCCAATTCGATTCCGACCGTTCGATCGTTCAAGCTCGGCAGGCAAATCTCTCCGTTGCTATCGTAGTAGCGAGAGCAAATGTCCCCGACGGCCTTCGTTTTGATAATCTCGAGCTCTTCTTCTCGGAAATAATTCGAATTGATCAGAACGGAATCCGGAGTGGGCGAGCCGGCGGTGAACACGGCGATATTCGCGCCTTTCCCCATATCCATGACTCTGCGGATGTGACGATCCGTAAGCATCGATTGCTTCACGAGGATATGATCCACGATCGCGGGCAAATACATGAAATACGGCGTAACGTTAAATGCTCTGCCGAACAAATGAACGATTTCCGAAGGGGAAATCTGAACGTCCGCATCGCTAACGCCTCCGTTTAATTGAACCACGAAGGAGTTGATTAGCGACTTCGACTTCAGATGAAGCGCCACCTGATACATCGTCGAACCCCAAGACGCACCGATAGTATCACCGTCTTTGGCCAATTCGGTTACGTAAGCTGCCGCCGCTTGCCCGATATATTTTTTCACGATGCTTTCTTCGTATGTAGGAGTAAACGCGACGATAACGTTCTTTAACTGATACTTTTCCTTAAGTAAATTTCTTAGAACGGCGACGTCCTCCGTCGGATCTTTGATTTCGATCGTTACGATCCCTTCCGCCTTCGCTTGCTGAAGAAGCCGGGAAACCGTAGGCCTTGATACGCCAAGAGCGTCTGCAATTTCATTCTGGCTGTAATCCAATTGATAATAAAGCTTAGCCGCTTCGATTACCTTTTTGATTTTGTCGTTATCCAACAAGGTCACACCATTCAGATTGCAAATTTTTGAAATTATGTTCAGACAAAATGAAATTTTGTTCTCATATCCGCTATTATAATGGAATTTAGGATTCCGCGCTAGGGCAAATTACATACAAAAGCTGACGTTGTGAAATTCACGTCAGCTTTTGTGACATTGCCTAACTTCTCAAGAGGCCCGCTAGCTTTACGAAGGTATTCAGAACTCGATCGACCCGGGCTTTGACCGAGGGCTGGAAAGGTTCGCCGGTCTCGTCGAAGCGGCGTTGGTCACCGCCGATACTTATCCATTCCGGGCAATTGACGCCGTGAACGTTACGGACGATCGCTTGCAGATGTTGTAACGAGCTAACGCCAACGGCACCGCCTGCCGAGCTTACACATAGTACCATTTTACCGCTGAAATGGTCCCCGTCCAAGTAATCCAGAGCATTCTTGAGCACTCCGGACACGCTGCCGTGATATTCCGGCGTTGCGAGCACGATCGCATCCGAGGCTGCAACCAAGTCCGATAGCCGCGCGACCGCTTCGGTTTGTACATCCGCATCCGGATCGTAGAAGGGCAACGGCTGAAGGTGCATATCCCATAATTCCACCCGATGTCCGCTAAGCGCGAGTCTGTCTCCCACATATCGGGCCATAGCCGTGCTGGAAGAAATGCGCCGGTTCGAGCCGGCTATAATGACGATTTTCATAACATTCCGCCTTTGTTATACTTTATATACATGTTAGTATCATAAGGCAAGAAATGTCAAAGTAATTTTGTTTTTTCGATGCAAGAATGCCAAAGGGACTGTAAGGAGGACCGATCGGTCCTCCTTAGCAGTCCCTTTGTCCGTTCTATTATTGCGCAAGCCTAAGCGCGAGATTGTATAGATCCAGATTGAACGATTTTTTCGTGGTCACCACTTTATCGATATCGGTAGCGACGAATTCGCCTTTGACGATTCCGATCCCCTTGCCCGAATCGCCTTCCTGCAGCCGTTGAACGGCATAGTCTGCAAGCTGGCTGGCCAAGATGCGATCATTGTGGGTCGGAGCGCCTCCGCGTTGAATATGTCCCAGAACGGTGACCCGCGGCTCGATGCCGCTGTATTCCGTGATGTTCCTGGCGACTTCCTCTCCGGAACAAACTCCTTCGGCTACGACAACGATGCCATGGCGTTTGCCCTTCTGGAAGTTATCGCGCATTCTAAGAGAGATATCTTTAATATCGAAGGGCACTTCCGGAACGAGAATCGCCTCCGCGCCGCTAGCCAAGCCTGCATAAAGCGCGATGTCTCCGCAATGGCGCCCCATGACCTCGACGACGGAGGATCTCTCGTGGGAGGTCATCGTATCGCGAAGCTTATTGATCGCGTCTACGACGATGCTGACCGCCGTATCGAATCCGATCGTGAAGTCGGTAAACGGAATATCGTTATCGATCGTCCCCGGCAAACCCATCGTCTTGATTCCTAGCTTGCTTAGCTTGTTAGCTCCTTGGTAAGAACCGTCTCCGCCGATGACGACCAAACCGTCGATACCCTGTTCCCGCAGTACCTCCGCTCCGCGTTGCTGGCCTTCGGGCGTCATAAATTCTTTGCATCGAGCCGTTTGTAGAATGGTTCCTCCGCGTTGGATGATATCTCCGACGCTGCGCAGATCCATCGGCCTAAGGTCTTGATTCAACAATCCTTGATATCCGCGTTGAACTCCGAATACTTCTAGCCCGCGAAATAAAGCGCTTCTTACGACGGCTCTTACGGCAGCGTTCATCCCTTGCGAATCCCCGCCGCTTGTCAAAACCGCTATTTTTTTAACTGCAGTCATTTCCGTTTCCTCCTAAATGTCTCAATACGATTACGAGTTACATGGCTTTTCTTATCCAATGGCTATTCAACCAGAAAAACACTCTCGTCCAAGGGCTTCCCTTCATAAGAAGCTTAGCCGTTCTGCGAACTTCGTACTGATCCCGCACTTTGGGATCGGATAAGTATAAGGCAACGAGGCCTTCCACGATCATCCTGTGAAAATGTCCGAACGGCAGCTCGTCGGCGGATTTTCTGGCCGCTTGAACCATTTGGCCCATTCGCTCATTAAGCGTATTCTGATCGTCGTAGTAGCTGCAGAAGTTCAAATCCCCGCCGATCTCATCCTCCGCTTGGTCGATTAAATAATCGAGCAGAATGTGCAATCCGCATATGGAAGGAAAATAATGGGCTCTGATCGCGTCCGCTTGCTCCGCATCCAATGACGGGTCCGTTGCGGATAGAAACAGCATGAACATTCCCAAAGTGGACCCTGTAGCGGCCGCGAATTCGTTCCATTTCAAGTTAGGATATCTCGACGAATATTGGGCCCACCAATTAAGCAATTCCGATTCCCTCTTGGAATGGGTAATATGCTTGTAGACCTGTAAATCCGAATAAAGCCGCACCAATTCGACGACGTGATTCTTAACATGGCGGTAGGAAGGCAATTCGGCGATCGAATTCCTGCATTGCTCCACAAGCGCCGCTAAATATCCGCCATCGTCCTGCTCTTCTCGAAGAGCGTAATAATTCGATATCGGTAATTCAGGAGTTACCGCGTCGATCATGCTTTGATGAAGCAGCCGGAAATCTTCCGCGTCCAACGAAGTGCTCCGATCGCATAGATTGTCCAAATAATCGCTTATCGTCTGCAGCGCTACAATCAACGGAATGAGAACATGACGCTGTTCCAGGTTAGCTGCCGCATACACTCCGCCGCCTTCGCAATGGAATTGCTTCGCATTCATGCTGTCGAGAGCTTGCTTGCGCAGCTCAAGATCGGGAATAACGTTGGCCTTTGCTCGCCATCGTCCCAATTCTGCTCGAACCTCGGGCAAAATGTACTTGTATACTCTTCTCATCAGCGAGATCGGTCCGCGTGGGGACCGCCCTGCCAATAGGTTCGGGCTCTTCATGTCGGTGGTCCTCCGCTTTGCTCTATCCGATATGCATCTTAGCGTCGCCGTCCAAATCCTGTTGGGTGCGGAACCAAATGTTCAGGTCATTGATTCGACTTGCCAGATCGGCGATATCTCCGTTTATAAGACAGGATCTTACAAAATCGTCTTCCTCGAACAACTGCTGCGTTTTCGCTCTGATCATGGCCTCGAAGCGCATGATATGATCCGGAATGCCTCCGCGAATCATTTCCCATTTTTCCAATATCGCGGTCTGATGCTCAAGACTCAGTTCTTCCCAATCGCTTTCCAGGCAAGGAATCGATATTCCGTGCCTCTCGCTATATTCGAACTGGCTGTCCAGCCACCCTTTATTTCCCCGCATCCGTTTTCACCCGATTTTCATCTAGTGCCTATCAAAAAGCATTATTCTTTAATTTATCATTTCGCAACGTTGAAATCCAGCTTTATTGTCTCAATTCTTGCCCCGATTCCCGTCGAATATCTGATATAATACTAGCTATCCGAATGAACGGCACAAGTCATATCGCTTTTAAGGAGCTTATTTATGAAGCCTGATAACGAGCCGGTCTCGCTGAGACGGCTTTTCCTGTTTTTCATTCCTATGGGTCTATCCGTATTAATGATCAATCTCTCCCACGTCATTATCAACGGCACGCTGGCCAGATCGAGCAATCCGGAGATCATTCTCGCAGGTTACGCCCTTGCGATGAGCTTGCTCGTCGTAACGGAGAAACCTGCCGTGCTCTTCCGGCAAACCTGCTCCGCTCTCGTGAGGGACCGCATCTCTTTCCGCGCCGTAAGGCAAGTCAGCTTCTACGTATTCGGAGCCGCCCTCGTCTTCGGCGGGCTTGTTGCCTATACTCCGCTCGGGCATTGGATATTCGGCGGTGCTTACGGGGCGGATCCGATCGTCGAACGCGAAGCGGTCCATGCTTATTACGCTTTAATGTTCCTCTCCGTTTTCTCCGGAATACGGTGCTTATACCAAGGAGTAATCATCTATAAAATGCGCACTCGATGGTTGACGATCGCGATGATATTCCGATTAGGCGGCATGTTCCTGTTATCTCAGTACTTCTTGCGGATCGGCGTAGACAGCGCCCTCCAAGGCACGGTTATATTCGTATTCGGTATGATGATCGAAGCATCCATCAGTTGGTGGGAATCGGGCAAGTTGCTGAAGGAAATGCCCGAGAGAGCGGAGGATTGCGATGTTTCCAAGCCTAAACAGGTAACCGCATTCTATAATCCGTTGCTCTATTCCTCGCTTATCGTGGTCTGGTTATTGCCGATCTTGAACGCGCTGCTCGGAACGACCGAAAGAGGTACGCTGGCGGTGGCATCGTTCGCGGTCGCGGGGAGCTTAATGAACTTGGTACTGGGTTTCTTCACCTATTTCCATCAAATCGCGCTGTTGTTCGTTAAGAGCAATCCGGAAATCGTACGTAAATTCACGCTTATGTTAGGCTTCATCCCGCCGATGCTATTGCTGCTCATGGCATTTACTCCGATCGGTTCATGGATGTTCTCTCATATCCTCGGAGTCAAAGGAGATTTGCTCCAAGCGTGCATCCACGCGCTTCGCGGCTTCTTCCCTTTCGTATTCGTGTTCCCTTGGCTGGATACGTTAAACGGAATAGTCATGGCCAATGGAGAAACTAAGCTTATGTTCGGCTCCCAGGTTGCCAACGCCGTAGTTACGGCGATCTTGATCGTCGTTCTGGTCGTGCTATTGCCCGGCTGGAACGGAGTTCTAGGTTCTCTGTCGCAATCGGGCGGCATTATCGCGGAGTTGGTATTCCTCGCTTGGCTATTTCGTCGCAATCATCGCTCGACTGCTTAATACAGACCGGCTTCAAGAACAGGAGAATTTGCGGCATGGATCAATCCCGAGCTTTAAAAGGGCAACTTACTCTATTACGAACGATGCAGTTCGCGAATTACGCGACCATGGTGCTGCTCGTAGCTTACTTCCCGCTCTATTTCGAAAGCTTGGGATTCACCAAGCTGCAGATCGGAGCCATCTATTCCGTCGGACCCTTGTTATCCATCGTATCCAATATCGCCGTCGGCATCATCAGCGACCGAACCAAGAATCTTCGCCGCATTCTTAGTCTCCTTTACTGCGTACAGATTCTCGCTCTTGCTTTGCTGTTACCGCAGAAGGAATTCGGAATCATGGCCGGAATCATGGCGTTATTTTATTTGTTCCAAACTCCGATCAACTCCATGCTGGATAGCGTATCCTTGCTGGCGGCCGATCAGATGAAGCGCACTTTTCCCTCTATACGCATGTTCGGCTCTCTCGGATATGCCTTAAGCGCGGTTGCGTTCGGTTACTTACTGAAATTATACGGCTCCGATCTGACCATCGCACTTGCATTGGGTACGATTATTTTCTCGATGATCTTCTCCCTTTTTATCGGGGACTTCCAAGCGACGTTGAAAAAATTCGAGTTCAGCGGCTTGTGGGGACTATTGCGCAAGAGAGAAACCCTTGTGTTCTTCCTGTTGATCATGTTTATATCCGTGGGTCATCGGATGAACGAGGGATTCCTGTCCATTGCCATGAGGGAAATCGGAGCGAGCGACTCCGTCATCGGTTATGCTTCTCTGGCATCGGCCGTGAGCGAGATTCCTATGTTCTTCCTGCTCGCGAAGTTCGGACACCGTTTCCGGGAGCTGCCTCTTCTTGCCATAGCCAGCTTTTTCTATGTTATACGGCTGGGATTGCTTAGTTTGGCCAACGAGCCTTGGATGATGGTAGCGTTGCAGATGATGCATGCCGTAACCTTCGCTATCTTCTACATTACCGCGTTACGTTGTCTTCAGGGCTTGATTCCCGATGAATACAGATCCTCCAGCCAGGCCGTATTCGCGGTCGTCTGGTCCGGCTTGGCGGGGCTCATTGCGGGGACGCTAGGCGGTTGGCTGTACGACGCCTTGGGACTGGCATACGTATTCCGCGTCGGAGCTTTGTTCGCATTGGCCGGCGCCATAGGCTTCCTGCTCGTCCATCTTCGCCGCGGCAGCGTTTGATCTTGCCTCCGGTACGACAAATTCCTATAAAGCACTGGAGAATTGAATCCAAGTAAAACGGCTATGCGTCCTTAGGACGGCAGGGTACGCTGTGCTACGTAGGTACCCGCTTGTTCAGTACAATTCCGGATAAATGCGTGCCGGCGGTACTAATTGACTCATAGTAGCCTTATGAAGGAAAACGCGCGACGATGTGCGATATGCCAAAATTTAATATCTGCTATTAAGTGGCGTAGCAAAAGTTGTAAGTAAGATGGTAATCATCGTTATTCAAGATAATGAGCCATATTGGAGGCAAAGTAGGATGAAGAACATCGCTATTGATCGAATTTTCGGAAGGAATACAATAAATTTAGAACAATAGCGATATTAAACATCCTTATCCAGCTTATATTTTGAATTCGCATTGAAATTACATTGAATAACATCGCTATTTGAAATCTACAAATCCGTTATTTTTCAAAATTCTATAATTTCAAAAAAGCGCCGGATCGGGAATAAACCCGATCTGGCGCTTTCTATAAGAACTTATAAGCGTTATCCCGTTTCCGCTTGAGCTTCCCAGCTCTCATGGTCCGAGCGGGTCACGGCTATCCTCGATATTCGCAGGTGATCCGTTTCCTCGATCGTGAATTTGAAGCCTTCTTCCGAGACGACGTATTGATTTTTCTTAGGAGGATTCTCGATCTGGGAATATATCCAGCCCCCGATCGTGTCGTAATCGTCGGTGGAGATATCCAGTCCGAAGAAGCTGTTCACTTCCTCTATTAGCATCATCCCGTTGATCGAATACGTGTTGTCGTCCCGCTTCTCCACGTCCGGCCGCTCTTCGTCGAATTCATCCTGGATTTCTCCTACGATTTCCTCCATGATATCCTCCAATGTGACCAATCCGGAGGTTCCGCCGTACTCGTCGATCAGAATCGCGATTTGCGATTTTCTTTTCTGCATGAGTTTAAGCAGCGTACTGATCGGCATGCTTTCGGGAACTGTCGTCATCGGCCTCATCAGATCCCGAATATCGTGAATCGAATTGTCGGGCACTTTCAGTAAATCCTTGATATGAACGAAACCGATAATGTTGTCCTTGTCTTTCTCGCAAACCGGATACCTCGTATGCATCTCGCGAAGGGCGATACTCTTATTCTCCTCGAACGACAGATTGCCGTATAAACAGCTCATCTCCGTTCTAGGGATCATAATTTCCCGGGCATTCGTTTCGGCGAATTCGAAAATGTTATCCATTAGCGTCAATTCGGTCTTATCGATCAACCCGCTCTTGTGGCTCTCCTTCACCAATATCCTTATCTCTTCCTCGGTATGCGCCGAAGAGGAAACTTCCGAGGTGTCGATTCCGAACGGCTTCATGACAAGTCCAGCCATTCCGTTAAGAACCCAAATGAAAGGGCTCATCACCTTGCGGAAATAGATAAGCGGCGTAGCCGTCCATAACGTAACCATCTCCGCTTTACGAATGGCAACAGATTTAGGAGCGAGTTCCCCGAACACGATATGAATCATCGTAATGAAAGTAAAGCCGATGATAAACGATAACGGGTGCACCAGATTGTCGCTCAAGTTCATCGCCGTAAACGCCGGCTCGAGAAGTCTGGCGATGGTCGGCTCGCCGATCCATCCTAGACCGAGAGAAGTGAGCGTAATTCCAAGCTGGCAAGCTGACAAATAAGCATCAAGATGATCCATCAGATGAGAAGCGACTTTCGCTTTCTTGTGTCCTTCTTGCACCATAGTATCGATTCTTGAACCGCGCGCTTTCACCATGGCGAATTCCGCGGCGACGAAGAAGCCGTTCAGAAACACCAGAGCGAAAATCAAGACCAAGTCCACGCTTAATGGTATGGGGTCACCGTCCAAATATTCCCTGACCTCACCGTTTGGAGAGGGCAGGTACACCTCCTTTATATTATGAAAAATAACAATAACAAACCGATTATAATAAAATAGACATATTGCTTTACTATAGCTTAGACGGTTTGCGGTCGTCCGTCAAACGACGTATGACCCCGTAATCAGCCGTAGTACCCATCTCTATTCGCTTGAGCCTGCCACCTATGCCGATTTTTCGAACGAAAAGGCTATATATTCCCGAATCCAACGATTTGAGCCGAATTGATGATTAATTGTACATTAGCCGGTTAACCGATTCGTTCGTCCTGTGCTGATCATGATGACGGAAAAATCATTTTCGTTTCGCTCTGCGTTTCGCTTGATTCTGACGAATTTTATCTTCCATTCCCTGTTCCGTCGCTTCGTAGAAAACCTTACTTGTCAGCTTGTCCGGAAAATAATTCTGCTCTACGTAGTGCCCCGGAAAATCGTGCGGGTATTGGTATCCGACATGTCCAAGCTTCTTCGCTCCGCTATAATGGCCATCTCTAAGATGCATCGGCACTTCGGCGGATTTGATCGAATCGAACGACTCCATGATCTTTCCTATCGTGACAGCGATCGCGTTCGACTTAGGGCTCTCCACGGCGAATAGAATTGCTTGGGATACGATATACTTGGATTCCGGCCAGCCGATTCTATGATAGGCTTCCATTGCGCTTACTGCTTGTACCATCGCCTGCGGGTTGGCAAGACCGATATCCTCGCTGCAAGCGACGGTTAATCGCCGCAGGAATACCATCGGATCCATTCCAAGCTTCTCCACCGCGTAAAGGAACCAGAACAACGCGGCATCGCTCGAGCCTCTCACGCTCTTGTGGAAAGCCGATAAAACGTCGTATTGCGTTGACTCGTCCGCAATAACCGTCGGTTGGCGTATGGATTCCTCTGCGACCTCCATCGTTAATCGCACGGTACCGTCGAGCTCCGATGGCGTCGTCACCGCCGCCAGCTCCAATGCCGTTAAAGCCCGGCGTATGTCTCCGTTAGCCATTGAAGCGATATGTTCCAGCGCGTCCTCTTCCGCGACCAGCTTCATGAATCCAAGTCCTTTGACGGTATCGGAGAGCGCCCTGCGTATCGCAAGCAACGAATGCTCCTTCGTCAACGGCTCCAGCCGGAACAGCGTGGAACGGGACAGCAAAGCTCCGTTTACGGAATGAAACGGATTCTCCGTCGTTGCGCCGATAAATATGATAATCCCGCGTTCGACGGCGGGAAGAAGAGCGTCTTGTCTCGCGCTATTGAAACGATGTACCTCGTCAAGGAACAGGATCGTTTTACGTCCGTACATGCCCTTATTCCGTTCCGCTTGCTCGATGACCTCCCTAACGTCCTTCACGGAAGCGTCTACGGCGTTCAATCTAACGAAGTCTCCCTTGGTCTGCTTGGAGATAATATGAGCCAACGTTGTTTTGCCGCAGCCCGGAGGACCGAACAGCAGAATCGACGATACGACGTCCCCTTCGATCGCTCTCCTCAGCAATTTCCCTTGGCCGATGAGATGCTCTTGTCCGATATAATCCTCAAGCGTCTCGGGACGCATCCGATCGGCCAGCAATCGGGCTTGCGGCTCCGCTTCTTCGCGGAAGCTGAATAAATCCATTCCTTACCCCGCCTTTCTCTTCCTCCCATCATAGCAGAAAGAGATATGGACAGGAAGCGAATCGGAACATATGTTCTAGCTTAAATATGCCATCTCCTTTTTCACGATCGAACGTCTTTCCTTGATGTAATTATGAATAACTCCCGATTCGCCCAGGAAGTCTGCATAAGACCATTTACGAGCCCTGTCTTCCCTAATGTAAGGAGAGATCTGCCCGAGCATTCGATTAGCGAGCGGCATTATTCTGGTTTCCGTAAACGGGCCAGCAAGAGCTGTCCTTAGCGTACTTTGATATTGATTCCTGAAGCTCGAGTATTTCAACATTTTACGGGTCAGAAAATTATATCCGGTTACCTGAACCATATCGCTATCTACGAGACGCCCATAACAATTGCGACCCCACGTGCCTTCATAGTCCCAAGGAATCATTCTGAACTTATCCGTGCCGCCGCTTCGGTAGATCGCGTAATTTTGCTCGAATCCATCATAATTACCCGTTAATACTGCGCCCGTTAACCACCGAAGATAGTTGCTTACGTCCAAGCGCGATCGAATGAAAGACTCCGCTTGTTTCCCATTTCGAACATTAATTCCTTTGATAAACGCGGCTAGTTTGACTTTTTCGGAAGAGTCCCCGAATCGATGCTCGTAGCCAGATGTTAGTGAAGATTTCAATCGATCTGAATCGGGGGAATACAATCCGAAATCAGCCCGATTATTCACGGCGTAAAACAAGGAAGAAGCTCCGATCTTTCTTTTTCGGAAAAACGATCTTTCAACCGCTTCTATTTCAAGATAAACGCCGAGAGAACGGCCATTCATTTTGAGCAAAACATGTTTTGCTTTTTGCGTTGGCACGCCGATCATCGGAAAGAAGGCAAAAGACAAGGCATTGCGGATTGCCGAAGGATCGTCGAATTCCGCATTGTAATGAACGGTTTGATTTTTGTTCACGACCTCGTAAGAACGTTTGGGATAATCGCGAGTATGGCCGCCGCGATGCCGGATCTTCACCGAAACCGCTACTCCGTTAACGGTCATCTTTGCCGGTACGAATTCGTCGTTCCACAAATTTTTCTCCAGCTCCCAGCTTGCCGCATCGCTAATCGTGATCGCCCTTATAGGTATAGGCATAGGTCGCCTCCCTTGCTTATCCGCCTCGAATCATCACGATCAGCGTATGTCTCCCCGTCATTCGCGGAAACGGCATTCGTCTATGAGCCAAACCAAAAAAGAAAAGGCTTCCCGCAGCAGCGGCTTGCACTCTGCTTCGTTAGCCTCCCAAAGGACCATATATACCTTGCGCATTATCGCGCGTTGCCGACCTATCTTACGGCGTGCCTGTAAGCTCGACCTTCGGTAAATTAGTTTTTACCGCCTTCCGAACGCCCACCCGTGCGTCCGTTACTCTGGCCGCCCAAACGGCCTCCGCAATGTCCGCAACTTTTGTTTCCGCCGCCGATACCGCCTAAGCCGAGTCCTCCCCATTGCCCCCAGCTTTGATGACAATGTTGCCTATTCGCGTTTTCTTGAGGGCCGATGTTGTTCAGACCTTGGCTACGTTGCTCGTTATTCATATTTTCAGTGCCTCCGACGGTCCTTCTCTTTTTCGGTTTCCAGCACTTGCACACGCGGTGTACGCGATGCGGGCCGTTATTATTGTTTCCGTGCAATTTCATGCTCAATGAGCTACACCTCCCAGTTGATGATTATTCAATCTATGAAGGGTTGGCCGATAACGATAGGGACAAGCGTAGAAAAACGCATAAAAAGGCTCGCCTTCTCGATTATTCGCGGAATTCAAATCCATTAAAAAAATAGACCCTTGCGCGAGATGATTCGCGTAAGGGTCTTTACGAGTCGGTATAACGGAATGATATTCAGCGGAAGGCCGACACGTCATTCATAAGGTTTGTCTATATTGGCCAGAAGTTCCTTGAACACGACGCTGACCATGATCAAGCCGGCGACTGGAGGAACGAACGCATTGCTCGAAGGGGGCTGCTGAGCCTTGCGAATATCTTTAGGCGCCGTATCCGGCACGATTTTCTTCGTTACGTCCACTCGCGGTTTGATTGGGAGCTCGGTAGAGAAAACAACCTGCACGCCTCTCTTGATTCCTTCGTTGCGAAGCTTCTTCCGAATAACCCTGGCTATCGGATCCACGGTCGTCTTCGAAATATCAGCCACCTGAAACCGGGTCGGATCCATTTTATTGGCCGCTCCCATACTCGAGATGATCTTAATGCCCCGATCCAGACATTGCTTGATCAAATGGATCTTGTAAGAAATCGTATCCGAAGCGTCCACGACATAGTCTAGCGGATACTTGAACAGTTCCTCGTACGTTTCTTCCGTATAGAACATTCGCAGCGAGATAACGTCGCACTCTGGATTGATCAGCTTGATGCGATCTCTCATCAGATCCGCTTTGGGCTGGCCGACCGTCGTCGTTAAAGCATGAATCTGGCGATTCACGTTCGTGATGTCTACGACGTCCTTGTCGATCAGGATGATTCGCCCGATGCCCGAGCGAGCCAGCGCTTCGGCGGCAATTCCGCCTACGCCGCCGATTCCGAGGACGGCGACCGTGCTTCCTTTAAGCAACTCCAGCCCCTCCGGCCCGATAGACAATTCCGTTCTGGAGAATTGATGCAACATAAGTACGCTCTCTCCTTTTAACCTTGGCTCTGAACGGCAGGCTCGCCGCTTTCAACGGAGTCAGCCACGGCAGGCGCGGTTTTCGTTTGCGCGGCGATCGCTTTAGCCGACAGACGAACGTGCAAGTCGTCCAATTGTCGTTCCGTAACCGGTGAAGGAGCGTCGCACAATAGGTCCGTTGCGCTGGCCGTTTTCGGAAACGCGATCGTTTCGCGCAGGTTCGTGCGTCCAGCTAGAAGCATGATCAAGCGATCCAACCCGAACGCGATGCCGCCATGCGGAGGAGTACCGTATTCGAACGCGTCAAGGAAAAATCCGAATTTCTCTTGCGCTTCCTCTGCCGAGAAGCCGAGCGCTTGGAACATTTTCTCTTGAACGTCGCGACGGTAAATCCGCATCGATCCGCCGCCGACTTCATAACCGTTAAGGACGATGTCGTAAGCCTGCGCGCGAATCGCTCCCGGATCCGTATCGAACAACGGAAGATCTTCGTCGGTTGGACGCGTGAAGGGATGATGCTCGGCAACGAAACGTTTGCCTTCTTCGTCCCATCCGAGCAGCGGGAAATCCACGACCCAGAGGAATTTGTATGCCTTGTTGTCGATGAGGCCGAGATCCCGTCCGACCTTCTGACGGAGATTGCCCATCACGTCGGCAGCCGTCTTGAGCTTATCCGCGGAGAACGTTAACAAGTCGCCTTCTTCGACGTTCAGACGCTCGGTCAATGCCGCCTTTTCCTCGGGGCTGAAGAACTTCACGATCGGACCCTTCCATTCGCCGTCCTTCACGGTAATCCATGCGATGCCTTTGCCGCCGTAACGAGCCGCGAACGGCTGCAGGTCATCCAACTCCTTACGGCTCCAGCTAGCGCAGCCTTTGGCGTTCAATGCTTTCACGACGCCTCCGGACGCCGCTACGGAAGCGAATACCTTCACTTCGCTACTCTTTACGATGTCGGTCACGTCTTCGATCTCAAGGCCGAAGCGAAGATCCGGCTTATCGGAGCCGTATTTATGAATGGCATCGCTGTACGTCAACCGTTGGAACGGAGTCGGAATTTCGACGCCGACCGTCTCGCGGAACAATCGGGCCATTAGTTGCTCCATCATGCCAAGCAATTGATCTTGGGACAGGAACGAGGTCTCGATGTCGATCTGCGTGAATTCAGGTTGACGGTCCGCGCGAAGATCTTCGTCGCGGAAGCAACGCGCCACTTGATAGTAGCGCTCGATGCCGCCTACCATAAGCAATTGCTTGAACAGCTGCGGAGATTGCGGCAAGGCGAAAAATTCGCCCGGATGAACGCGGCTCGGTACCAGGTAGTCGCGCGCGCCTTCCGGCGTGCTCTTGGTCAGGATCGGCGTTTCCACGTCGATGAAGCCGTTGTCGTCGAGGAAATCGCGGAAGATCTTCGTCGCTTTCGAACGGAGCAGCAGCGTCTTCTGCATTTCCGGACGGCGAAGATCGAGATACCGATATTTCAACCGAAGGGATTCGTCAACTTCCACGCCGTCTTCGATCGGGAACGGAGGAGTTTTGGCCGCGTTGATGATTTCGACTTCCTCTACTTGGACTTCGATCTCGCCGGTCGCCAGATTCGGATTAAAGGTCACCGGGTCGCGCTCGACGATTTTCCCTTTGACGGCGAGCACGTATTCATTACGGGCGCGGCTTCCAAGCTCCAGCGCTTTGCCGGAGAATTCGGGGTTGAAAACGACCTGAACGATTCCCGAGCGGTCGCGGAGGTCGATGAACAGAATACCTCCGAAGTCGCGCCAGCCTTGCACCCAGCCGTTCAAGACGACCGTTTGGCCGACGTTTTCCTTGGATAATTTACCGCAATCGATGTTTTTGAGCATCATGAGTTGTTTTTCCCCTTTTCGTTATCTGTGGTCAAGTAATTTTGAATCTCGTTGCTTAGGTCCGCAAGCTTAACCGATTGCAATTGTTGGCCGTTCGAAGTCAGCCTCAGCGATATTTCCCCTCGGTCAAGCTCATCGTCCCCGAGCACGGCCGACAATCGCGCTCCGCTGCGTTCCGCCGCTTTGAATTGGGCTTTCGTCTTACGCCCCAAATAGTCGCGCTCCGCGGCGATACCTGCCATACGCAGCCGTTGCAGCAAAGCAGGCAATGCTCGCTCCGCTCGTTCGCCCAGCGCGACGACATAGACGTCGGCCGCGTTGCCGGTATCCGGCTTGATTCCTTGGCTTTCCAACAAGATCAACGTTCTCTCCAAGCCGAGGCCCAGACCTACGCCCGGCTTGTCGTCCCCGCCGATTTCGGCCACAAGCCCGTTATACCTGCCGCCGCCGCCGATCGTATCGATAGCGCCGATTCCTTGCGCCTTGTACTCGAATGCCGTATGCGTGTAATAATCCAACCCGCGAACGAGCCGGGAATTCACGTTATAAGGGATTCCCATCTCGTCCAGACATTCCCGAACCCGCGCGAAATGCGTCTCGCACTCCTCGTCCAAGCTATCCAGAATAGAAGGCGCGTTCGTAAATTTGTCTTGGTCGACTTTGCAATCCAGCACCCTGATCGGATTGCGCTCCATTCGCGTCTGGCAATCCTTGCACAACGTATCCTTGATCGGAATCAAGAACGCCAGCAACTTCTCCCGATAGATCGCCCTTACTTCCGGCGTCCCGACCGAGTTCAAATCGACCGTAACCCCTGTCAAGCCTAACTCTCGGTAGAAAGTATAGCCCAGAGCGATCACTTCCGCGTCCAGAGCAGGATCCGACGAACCTATCGCTTCCACTCCGAATTGGTGGAACTGCCGGTATCTGCCCGCTTGCGCGCGCTCGTACCGGAACATAGGACCGATATAATACAGCTTCGATACGTCGGGCTCGCCGAACAGCTTGTTCTCCACATAGGACCGTACGACTCCGGCGGTACCTTCGGGACGTAAAGTCATGCTGCGCTGCCCGCGATCCTCGAACGTATACATTTCCTTCTCGACGATATCCGTTGCTTCTCCGACTCCGCGCTTGAATAACTCCGTCGCTTCGAAGATCGGGGTCCGAACTTCGCTGAAGCGGAACCGGCGACAGATGTCGCGCGCTTTGCTTTCGACGGCTTGCCAATATTCCGATTGGCCGGGCAAGATGTCTTGCGTGCCCGGCGGTTTTTGAAACCCCATCATAATCACTCCTTATCCAGACAATAAAAAAGCTCCCGTCCCATGACGATCCTAAGATCGTCAGGGACGAGAGCGTGATCTGCATGCTCCCGCGGTGCCACCCGACATTCAAGCCTCGATATTCTTCCGAAGAATCGGAATCAATAACGGTCAGCTTGCGCTTGATCCGGTTAACGCCCGGCTACGCTTTAATGCTAATGAACGTCCGGAAGCTTGCGCTGATATCCGGCAATCTTTCGCATCAAGTTCTCGAGGGGGTCGTTCGTCCAATCATCGCCGGAAAGCTTGCAGCCTGAAGGCTTTCCTCTCTGGGGGCGTGGGGCTAGATTACTGTTCCCTGTCATCGAATCAAAGGCAAAATACAATTGTTATTAATTGTAGTCCGTAGAAGATAGCATGTCAAGGCGGCCTTGCGTTTAAAAGAAAATAACCTGCCGACGTATCGACAGGTTCAATGATTAATATATTGAAAAAGGGGGTCGTCTATAGATTAGTCTATTTACTTTAAGAAGCCGTGTATAACAGATTACAGTTTGGTTACAAAAAAGTAAGCGCTAACTTATACTTATGCGAATATTTTAATAGATTTCGGGAAAACAGCACCGCCGCGCATGCTTAAAATCACACGCGCAACGGCGCATATTGCTGCTTGTTCAATCGATATTCGCCGATTAGCCCCGTCCGCCCGGAGGCTGCCGCCGACCGTGCTTACCGCCGGCAACCGGTCCGGCTCCCAAGTCGCTCCCGAATTCCTCGCGAATCTGGCTCGACAACGCCATCGCTTCCCTGCGCTCCGGCATCAAGCCTTCCCGCATCATCCACTCCATGTTGGCTTCCTTGCGCGATTGTCTCATCACATGCCGCCATCCTTTCTTAATCAAAGAAGGGTTCGACAAGTAGTGTTTCCGTATCGCGGCTGTTTCAACCGTTCTTGCTGTCCAGGATGAGAGTGACCGGTCCATCGTTGACTAGCGAGACGTCCATCATAGCGCCGAATCTGCCCGTCTCCACCTTTAACCCCCGCGTCCGCAAGCGTTCGTTGAATCGATCGTAGAACGACTCCGCCGTCTCCGGTCTAGCCGCGCCCATGAAGTTCGGACGTTTGCCCTTGCGGCAATCCCCGTAAAGCGTGAATTGGGATACCGACAATATCTCGCCCTTAACATCTTCTACCGACAGATTCATTTTCCCGCCATCGTCCTCGAATATCCTTAATCCCGCAAGCTTGTCCGCCATCCAGTTCAAATCCTGCTCCGTGTCTTCCTGACCCACGCCGACGAGCAGCATTAAGCCAGTTCCGATAGCGCCGACGATTTGGCCTTCCACCGTCACCTTTGCTTCGGATACCCGTTGTAACACGACCTTCATCCATCTCTTTCCCTTCATCTAGCCGACTGCGTTCCTTATCTATTGCATCATCCGTTGCACGGAAAAAATATCTTTGACCCGTTTGATTTTATCGACGACGGATTGCAAATGATCCTTATTGCGGATGAGGATCGTCATATGCATGATCGCCATCTTGTTCTTGTCCGAACGACCCGATACCGCGGATATATTCGTCTTGCTTTCCGATACGGCCTGCAGCACCTCGTTCAATAAACCTCGGCGATCGTGGCCCAGAATCTCGATCTCGACGCTATAATTCGACTCGACCGCGGACTCCCAATCGACCTCGATGACGCGCGCCGCTTCTTCCCCGTCTTCTCCCGTCGGAATGTTCGGGCAATCCGTCCGATGGACGGATACGCCGCGCCCTCTCGTAATGTAACCTACGATATCGTCTCCCGGAACCGGATTGCAGCAACGGGCAAACCGTACGAGCAGGTTATCTACGCCTTTCACGCTGACTCCGTGGGTAGGACGCCGTTTCTCCGCGGCCGCTGGAGCCTTCATTTCTTTGATTTCCGTCGTCAGTTGAATTTGCTGAGCTTCTTCCGCTTCCTTGCGCAGCTTCTCGGTCAGCTTCGTGCAGATTTGGGCAGCGGTAATGCCTCCGAATCCGATAGCCGACATCATGTCTTCCGTGTCGTTAAACGTGAACTTCTTCGCGGCTTCCTGGAGCTTATCCTCGGCCATCCATTCATGAGGCTCCAAGCCGAGCCGTTTCAGCTCGCGCTCCAGCAGGTCGCGCCCCTTATCGACGCTCTCTTCCCGCTTCTCCTTCTTGAACCATTGGCGAATCTTGCTTCTCGCATGGGAGGATTGCGCGATCTTGAGCCAATCCTGGCTCGGTCCGTACGAATGCTTAGAGGTCAGAATCTCAACAATGTCGCCCGTCTTGAGCTTATGGTCAAGCGGTACGATCCGGCCGTTAACCTTGGCGCCGATCGTCCGATTGCCGACCTCCGTATGAACGCGAAAGGCGAAATCGAGCGGAACGGATCCCGCCGGCAATTCGAATACTTCCCCTTTCGGCGTGAACACGAAAACGAGATCGGTAAAAAAGTCCATTTTCAGCGATTCCATGAACTCGGCCGCATCCCTGGTTTCCTGCTGCAGCTCGATGATCTCGCGGAACCAGTTCATTTTGTCCCCGAAGCTGCCCGGCGCCACGCCTGCCGTATTTCCATCCTTATATGCCCAATGCGCAGCAATTCCGATCTCGCTCGTCCGGTGCATATCCCATGTACGGATCTGAACCTCGGTCGGCTCGCCCGTCGATCCCACGATAGTCGTATGCAACGATTGGTACATGTTCGCCTTCGGCATGGCGATATAATCTTTGAAGCGACCCGGCATCGGCTTCCACAACGTATGAATGATTCCGAGCGTCGCGTAACAATCTTTGACGTTATCGACGAGAATGCGAATCGCGAGCAAATCATAGATCTCGTTGAATTGCTTGTTACGAGTCGACATTTTCTTATAGACGCTGTATATGTGCTTCGGCCTGCCGGAAATATCGCCTTGAATGCCCATTTCCTCAAGCTTCTCGCGAATGCGTTCGATCAGCTCCGTAATATGCTGTTCCCGCTCCGTACGTTTCATTTTCATCAGATGGGCTATGCGATAATATTGCTGGGGGTTCAGAAACCGGAGGGCAATGTCCTCCATCTCCCACTTGATCGCGCTGATTCCGAGCCTATGGGCGATCGGACAGAAGATTTCCAGCGTTTCGTGAGCGATTCGGCGTTGGCTCTCTTCCGACTGGAACTTAAGCGTCCTCATGTTATGCAGACGATCCGCCAATTTTATCAAGATGACCCGGATGTCATTGGCCATCGCCACGAACATTTTGCGGTAATTCTCGTTCTGCTGCTCTTCCTTCGACTGAAATTGAATCCGTTCGAGCTTAGTCAATCCATCGACTAGTCCCGCTAAAGTTTCTCCGAATCGGCTACGCAAGTCGTCGACGGTAACGTTCGTGTCTTCGACAACGTCATGAAGCAGGGCTGCCATTACCGTAACGACATCCATCTGCATACCCATGCATATTTCGGCAACGGCCACGGGGTGTAGAATATATGGTTCACCGGATTTACGGACTTGGCCTCGATGTGCTTCTTCGGCAAATTCGTAAGCGTCGCGGATTTTCTGCAAATCTTGTTCTTTCATATAAGTGGTTGCTTTCTCAAGAAGCAGCTCCATGCCCATGCCGAATTCCTTTCCGCCGGCGCCGTGCACCGGAAGTTCCCCTGAAGTTATTGCTACCATTATGCCTCTTAGCGGCGGGAAACGTCAACCTTGGTGCTCCGGCAATAGGACTTTGAGATCAGAACGTTGAAAATTGTCCTTGGAACGGGTAGCCGCGCGCTAATAATTAACAAAATATGAACCCCTTCGGCCATGCGCAACCGCGCCGGTAAAATACATAAGAAAAAGACACTCCATAGCCGGAAGCCATTGGAATGTCTTGCCATTTACCTGTTCGCGCATTCGACTTCGATTCGCTTAATAAGTAATTAAAGAAGCGACTTCGATGCCTTGCAACTTCTCGCGTCCGTTCAAATACCCAAGTTCGATAAGGAAAGCCGCTCCTACGACTTCGCCTCCGAGCTGGGTGATCAGATCGATCGAGGTGGCTATCGTGCCGCCCGTGGCGAGAAGATCGTCCGCGATCAATATCTTTTGTCCAGGTTGGATGGAATCGCTGTGAATCGCCAAACGGTCTTTGCCGTATTCCAGATCGTATGCCGCTTCCACCGTGCTGCCCGGCAGCTTGCCGCTCTTGCGAATCGGCACGAATCCGATTCCAAGGGCCAGCGCCAACGGCGCTCCGATGACGAAGCCGCGAGCTTCGGGACCTGCGATCAAGTCGATTTCCTTATGCTTGACCAATTCCTTCATCGCATCGATGGCTGCCCGGTATGCGGGGCCGTCTTTAAGCAAAGTCGTAATATCTTTAAACCGAATGCCCGGTTGCGGAAAATCGGGAATAACGCGGATGTAGTCTTTAAAATTCACGAATATCAAGCTCCTTTATTCTGGTTCACGAACTGCATTATACACTTAATCCCATCGTCTTGGCTAGAGAGCTTTCTTTCCGACCTGGCCGACCTGGCGACCGATCGTCGGGTAAGACTCAACCGGCATGGCAAGCAACCAACCATCGGGTAAGCTCGTCCGTCGTCATTTCGGATATTCTCAAGCCTTCCGCGTACTCTCGAGCTTTCCGATAACGCGAGGATTGTTCCAATTCCCTGCGCGGCGGTTCCGTTACGATTTTGCGAGACGCTCCGGCTACCGCGATGAATCCGAGCTCGACGAACACTTCGTGCATCATTCGCACGCTGGACAACGGCCATCCAGTTGCCATAGCCGATTCCTGCAGGAATCCATCCGGACTATCCAACCACGCTCCACGCTTTCGGCACATGGCAAATATTTCGGCAAAATGCTTGCGTTCCGGGAAAGCGGGAAAGCTCGCGGTGGCCATTGAACCCGACCCGAGCTCGGCAAATACGGTAACGCTTTCCCCTCCCCGCTCGGGCGCGAGCCATCGCTTCAGAATTCTGACCTCTTGATCGCTTGAAGGTAGACCGATTAAGATCAAATGACGCCAATGGCCGAACTGATCCACGCTATCCGTCGCTTCCAATGCCGCGGCCGTCTCGCTATCGGCGACGAACCTATCAATATTAGTATCCGTATACAAGCTCATGGCAATACCCATATGACCGAATCTAGCGTGCGCTTCCTTGAACGAAGCCAAAGACGAGCAGGCAATCGCCAAGCCGGAAGGCAGATTTGCGACTATACGATCTAACTCGATCCAGACATCGACTTCCTTGCGCCGATCTTTGACATGAAGATGACGAGAGCGGAAATCCTGAAACATCATTTGGACTTTGCGGTTTCCGTTCCATTCATTGATCGACAGCTCGCCTAGAAGGTCGATGACCACGCCGGCCGATAAGATTTCCTTTTTCTCGCCCATTCCGAATGCGACGACTTCCATCGCTTGACCCGACTGCTCGACGGTCACTCGTAGATGCTTATCTTCCTTGCCCATCGTCCGGCTTTCCCGAATGCGAACCTCCTGAAGGACGACCCGGGGAGTCGGATTTCCGCTGCCGAACGGCTCCAGACTAGCCAACTGGTCAACCGCTCCAAGCGTAAGATCTGATAGCTTCACGCTAAGGTCAGCCCGGCGCTTCGGTTGCCAGTCCTCCGCGGTTAAACGCAGCTCCGCCAATTCGTGCAAGCGGTTTGCCAGTAAATCGATGTTTTCCCGGGAAATCGTCATCCCCGCGGCTGCCTGATGACCGCCGTAATGTTCCATTAAATCCGCGCAGTCGGTTAACGCCTCATAGAGATCGAATCCGTCTATCGACCTCGCGGAGCCTTTGCATAAACCCGTTTCTTCATCAGATGCCAATATGACTGCCGGCCGATAATACCGTTCGACGAGCTTGGACGCGACAAGGCCGGCAATGCCGGCGTTCCAGCCCGCTTTGGCCAGCACGATGACCTTCCTATCCGCGCCGCCTTCAGCCGCGCATTGCGTCTGCCACATCTCGTCCGCTTCGATTACCGTTTGTTCGACAAGCGCTTGGCGCTCGCTATTCAGCTTATCCAAGCCGAGCGCCATTCTCTCGGCTTCCTCTTCTTCCGTTTCCTGAAGGAGCTTGACCGCGCTATCCGCATGATCTAACCTGCCTCCCGCGTTAAGACGGGGCGCCAGCGAGAAGCCGATACGTCCGCTGGTCAAGTCCTCCGGCTTAATTCCGCACACCTTGGCCAGCGCGCGAATTCCGACGATCGGTTGGCGTCGCATTTGCTCCAGGCCCAGCCGGGCAATAACGCGATTCTCGCCAGTCAAAGGCATAAGATCCGCAATCGTTCCTATGGCCGCCAAGTCCGTGTATTCGATGATCGGACGCCCTAGCATGGCGTGCGCAAGCTTAAATACGACGCCCGCTCCGCAAAGTCCCTTGAATGGATATGGGCAATCCTTCTGCTTCGGATTCACGAGCGCAACCGCTTCAGGCAGCTTATCCGGCGGTTCATGGTGATCCGTTACGACGACATCGATACCCCTTGAAGCTGCATATGCGATTTGCTCCACTGCGCTTATCCCGTTGTCGACCGTTATCAGTAACCGGACTCCGGCTTCCGCGGCCAAGTCTATGGCGCCGACATTAAGTCCGTACCCTTCGCGGCTTCTATGGGGAATGTATGTATCGAACGAAGCACCCAATTCGATCAGTAACCGGCTCATGAGGGCCGTAGACGTCACCCCGTCCGCGTCGTAGTCTCCGTATACCCGAATCCGTTCCCCGTGCTTAACGGCATCGGATATTCGCCGGACGGCGTCCGACATGCCCTTCATGACGAACGGATCGTGCAACTGCTCCGCATCCGTTTGCAGGAAGGCCTTCGTCTGCTCCGAAGACGTCCATCCGCGTCCGGCCAACACGCCTGCGGTTAATCGGCTTACCTGCAATTCCCGTTCCAGCTTGGAGACGAGAGACTCGTCCAGCTCGGGCAAATCCCATCTGTATTTGGATTTAATCATAAGCGAACGTGATTCCCTCCTACTTCGCCTATGAACGAACAAATCCGCCGACAGGATGGCGGCGGACTGAACGTTCAAGCGCTCGATCGTACGATGAATAACGAAGACAATAGCTATTGAATCAATGAAGAAAGCTCTTCTTCCTGGTGATTGGACTTATAAGGAAATCCCGGATCGTAAGGCTGTACCTTAACGTTGGCATCCATCACGTGCAGGAAGCGTTTGGTCAATTGACGCCGCACGCGATGCGCGATATCCTGCCCTTCGAAAACGCTGATTCGCGGATTCACCCGAATGACGATATCCAGAACAATGTAATGCCCCTGCTCCCTGGCCTTCACATCGTCGACCGCCACGACGCCGTCGACTCTCTGAACGGCTTCGAGCAGAGACTGGGCATCTGACTCCTCCAGCTTGCAATGGTCCGGCACTCGCAATACACCGGCCGTCATGCGGTAACCCATTCTCACGACGATTAATGAAATCACGAGTCCAGCGGCAGGATCGAGAACGTAGAGACCCGGCATATCATATAATTCGCCGACCACCGCGCCTGATGTCCCGACCAAAGCCGTTAACGAAACGAAGATGTCTGAGCGACCGTCCAACGTACGATCTACGCGAATTCCGCAACGAATATCCCTGCTTCTCCGGTAACGTACGAGCCCTTCCCTAACGCCGATGCCTGCCGCAATGACGATTACGGCGCCAACGCCAGGGGCTTCCTCGACCCCATTCGCTATCGAACGCGCCGAAGAGATGCCGATCTCTATGCCGGCAACGAGTAGCATTGCCGATAATACGATGGCCGCGACCGATTCCGGATTATGACGCGACGCGTTTACAGCTTTCGGATCCATTCTCGCTTTACGAATACCCATATAAGAGGTTACGGTGCCTGCGCAGTCGGCCGCCGACTGGCAAGCATCCGCCATCAGAGCTTTACTCCCGGTCAGCCATCCGACCGAGCCTTTCACGATAAACAAACCGAGCAGCCCCCACAGGGATACCAGAGACCCGCGTTCCGCGGATGCGGAGCGATGTTCCATAGCCATTTAGAGCCACTCCTTTCTAGTTGCTTAAGGCGTGCTTTGCGGCTTTACCGCGACTTTCTTAATCGGTTGTCTCTTCTTCAAATACAACCAAAGCTGGCTGGCGATGAAGATCGATGAATACGCGCCGGCTACAAGACCGAATATCATCGCAAGGGAGAATAACTTGATCGACTCCCCGCCGAAGATGAACAAGCACACGGACGCTATCAATACGGTAATGACCGTATTGATCGAACGGGCCAACGTCTGCCATACGCTCTTATTCACGAGATCTTCGAGATCGGACGGTTTCTTGATCTTGGAAAACCGCAGGTTTTCCCTGATCCTATCGAAGATAACGACCGTATCGTTAATCGCATAACCGATAATCGTCAGCACGGCAAGAATGAACGGAAGATTTACCTCCAACCGAAGCAAGGAGAACATCGTGATAACGAAGAATGCGCTATACACCAACGAAACGACCGCCGAAATGGCAAAACGCCATTCGAAACGAATACTCACGTAGATGACGATGCCCAAACACGCGATAGCCATGCCGATGAGCGCGCTTCTTTGTTGCTCTTTCGCGATATCGACGTCGACGATATTGATCTCGTAAGAAGCATCGGGATCGATCTCGGATGTGAACGCCGCCTTGAACGCTTTTTCCTGCGTGTCGTTAAGAGCTTCCTTGAAGCGGATCGAATCCCGGTTTTCCGCGGTCGTTAGCGTATACTGTCCCAGATCCTGATCATCCAGAAACGTTCTTAATTTTTCCTCCGTAACGGACTTCTTCGATGAAATATCCACCGAGGTACCGGAACTGAAATCTATGCCGTAATTCAATCCGAATATGCTTACCGCCACGATTCCGAGAAGCGTGACGATCGCCGAAACGATCAGGAACCGACGGCTGGACTTCACGAAGTCGAAGGTACGTTTAGAGCGCATCGATTTCACCTTCTCTCACGTTGTAATGGGACGGTTTATTGAAGCGACCGCTCTTGACGAGCAAGGTGAGCAAGTAACGCGGCAAGAAAACGTTGGTCAAAATGTTAACGAGAATACTCGCGATAAGAACGACGGCGAAGCTTTTCACGATGCCGTGTCCCATGAAATACAAAACGGATGCGGCGATCAAAGTCGTAATATGCGCGTCGATGATCGTACGGAAGCTGTTCTTGGCGCCAGCGCGAAGCGAAGACGCGATCGTCTTGCCCGTGCGGAGCTCGTCCTTAATCCGTTCGGCCGTTATGATGTTCGAATCGACTGCGATACCGATACCGAGAACGAACGCCGCGATACCCGGAAGCGTCAACGTAGCTCCCATCAGATAGAAGACGCCGAGAAGCACCCATACGAAAACGAGCAGACAGATGCTGGCCACAAGGCCGGGAATACGATACAGAACGAGCATGAAAAGAAGGATGAGCGCCGATGCCAGAACGCCAGCGAACAACGTGTCGTTCAAGGATTGTTTGCCTAGCGTCGCGCCGACGCTTTGCGTGTATTTTTCCGTCAATTTAAGCGGCAACGCGCCTAAGTTGATGATATCCGCCAAATTTTGCGCTTCGTCTAGCGAATCTTGCCCCGTAATAACCGCCGTGCCGTCCGTTAACGCCGCTTGGACTACCGGGTCGGAAATCATCGTGTCATCTAAGTAAATGGCCAAGTTTTTGTTGACAAGCTTGGTCGATACGTCGGCAAGCTTTTTCTTGTCGTTTACGACGATCCGCACCATTGGTTGGCTTAGATTGTTGTATTCGATTTTTGCGGCGCCCTCTTTGAAGTCGCTGCCGATCATTTCAACCGTGCAATACGATCCGTCCGCGCACCCTTCCGCGCTGCGGAATTGCAATTCGGCCGGACGCTTCATCAGATCGCGGATTTTCTCGACTGCCTCGTCGCGTTCTTTGTCCGTAGAACCGGTAGATACCGCGATTTTAAGGCGAATTCTGTTTTTACCTTCCGTCGTGACCTCAGGCTCGGCCACATTGCTTTTGTTCGCGCGTTTCTCTAAGCTGAGCGCGGTTTGCTTCAAGGCTTCCTTCGTTACGACGCCGCCCTCCGTTAACGGATGCGCCTCGTACAGAATTTCAACTCCGCCTTTCAAGTCGAGCCCAAGCTTCGTTCCGTTCAGCAGTCCGGGTGTTAAAGCTCCCATAATCCCGAAACTAACGAGAACAATGAGCACGAAAGCCACTATACGTTTCATCTCTCTTGCGGTCCCCTTTCGATTCTCAATGTTCCTATTATAACTACGTGAACAAATGGAAGTCAAAAAGAAAGCCTCCTCCATGGGAGAAGACTCTTCGATTCACGACTACCTCTTTTTCATTTCGCCCCTATACATGCTTAAAGTGATGAAATTCATGAATTGCGTCACCTTGAGGGACAAAATGTCGTTCACTATCTCGTACAGCTGCGGCGTGCCTTTTTTGTGGTATTTATCGCTTACGCATTCCCACACGTCCGCGCCGGTCACCTGTTCATATCCGATTAAATGAAATTCCTCCGCTTTGCTGAGGCAGAGCAACTCGATCGTCTCGTTCATCTCGATCTCGCTCATCTTGGGCTCGTCCGCTAAGACATCCGTATCCGGCCTTTCTTCATTCGGTCCATCCACCCGTGTCATCCCTCCGTTGCGGTTTAATCATGCTCTTTAAACTTTCTATGCGCAAGGCTAAATTCCTGCCAATGGCATGAAGAAGGACAACCTTCGCATACACATGGACTAACCCATTGAAGGGAAGAGGGATCCCATTGAGCCTGCGCAAACAATCGTTTATTCAAGGAGCCATGATCCTGCTGGCTGCCGGTCTCTTAAATCGTATTCTTGGGTTCGTACCCCGTATCGCGTTGCCTCGAATGATCGGCGCGGAAGGCGTCGGGCTTATTCAACTCGTATATCCGTTTACTATCGTTCTGTTAACGATTATTGCCGGCGGCATTCCGCTAGCGGTAGCCAAGATGGTGGCGGAGGCCGACTCTAAAGGCGACCGTCATGCGGTTAAACGAATATTAAGGGTAGCCGTTCTATTGGCACTGTCGATCAGTCTCGTATGCGCCGCGATCTGTTTCGCGTTATCGGACATGATCTCCACGCGCATCATGACGGACTCGCGCGTCCATACCGCATTCCTTACGATGATTCCCGTGCTTCCTCTTGTCGCGGTATCGTCCGTGTGGCGCGGGTACTTCCAAGGAAAACAAAATATGATTCCGACCGCGTTGTCCCAAACGTCCGAGACGATATTCCGAATCGTGCTGACGTTGCTGTTCGTATGGATGTTCCTCCCCTACGGCCTCGAGATGGCCGCGGCTGGCGCGGTGCTGGGAATGGTGGTCGGCGAAATCGCGGGGCTTGTCGTACTGGGGATTCAATTCGTTCAAGACCGGAAGAAAAAACCGGAAGGAAACGTAACGGCCGATAACCAGACAGCCGCATTAGCGACGAAGCCAGTTACGGGAAATACAAGCTACTTAAAACCATTGTTACTTACGGCTATTCCCGTGACCGGCAGCAAATTGGTCGGCTCGCTTTCTTATTTGTTGGAATCTATCCTGACGGTTAGAAGCTTAACGTTCGCCGGAGTCGCCGTCGCTGGAGCAACGGCCCAGTACGGAGCGCTCCAAGGCATGGTTATTCCCCTTCTGTTGCTTCCCGGCGCGCTGACCTATTCCTTGGCGGTTTCGCTCGTTCCCGCCTTGTCCGAAGCCGCTTCCCGCGGCGACTGGGCGACGATTCATGTCCGTCTGCACCAATCGATGCGGCTCGCCGTCGTGACGGGCGCGCCGTTCGTCGTGCTGTTGGGCTTGCTGGCCGGACCGATATGCACACTGCTCTACGGTAACGACTCCATGGCGAACATGCTAAGATGGATGGCTCCGCTAGCCATCTTCCTCTATATGCAAGCCCCATTGCAAGCTGCCTTGCAAGCGCTGAACAGGCCTGGGACCGCTTTATTCAATACTTTCGCGGGCGCCGCCGTTAAGCTCATTCTGATCGCCCAATTAGCCGCCGATCCGCAATTCGGCATACTTGGGGCGGTTATCGCGATAGGCGTCAACATGGTGCTCGTCACGCTGCTCCATTGGATCAGCGTCGCGCGTCTAACCGGATTTCGCATGAAGCCGCTCGATTTTCTTAAAGTAACCTTGGCGATGATCGTCATGAGCGCGGTTGCCCTGCGGATATGGAACGTGGATCTTCTCGGGCACGGCGGCGCAAAGCTGGTCGTCGCATGCTTCATAGCTATCGTCGTTTATCTGCTTCTACTTATTTGGTTAAGGCTGATCGATCGTCACGACGTCGCGAGAATTCCGGTCTTCGGCTCCTTCTTCGCGCCGAGAAAACGTTCATAACGTGAATCCCGTCAGCGTCATTTCTTATCTACATAAAGCTTGCCCCGATGATCGATGGTACAGAAAAATACTTGCTTGAATTGATCGACCTCGAAATTTCGAAGCTCGCTCTTTAACCAAAATCTGGTCTTGCCGAGCTTCTCCAAATTGTCGTCCTGAACCTGTCCGTCCAATATCAGCGCCATCGGAAGAAGCTCGTATCTGATTTGGGGAGCACGGTCGGTCTTCTCGTACTGCTCGCTCTTGTCCCCGCTCTCACTCTCGCTATCGTTCTTATCCCCGCTATCCTTCGTAATGACGGATAATTTGCCCGTGGATTCCAATACCGCGAGCTCGACTTCTTTAACTTCTGTCACCTGGCTTTCCCTGAGCTGCTGCATGAGGTCGTCCAAATTATATCTTTGCTTTTTCATTTCATCGCGATTGAGATGCCCGTCCCTGATCAGAACGCTTGGCTTTCCGTCGAACCACATCCGTAACTTTCTATTTTTCATCGTGAAGTAAGCCAAGCCGATTTGTATAATGAACAACAGCACGATCGGCGCTATGGCTACAACCATCGATTTATCGGTCGCTTCGATGACGATTACTGCGATTTCCGCGATCATGATGGAAATGACCAAATCGAATACGGAGAGTTTTCCGATTTCTCGCTTTCCCATCAAACGCAAGATCATAAAAATGAAGAAATACATGAACGTCGTTCTGAGAAGAATCGCCGTCAGTTCCATGTTCTCCCCTCCATGTATCGTTATGCTAAGTCTTATGCTGCCGATTTTGGGCACTCGGACTAGTAGTGTCACCGGGTACCTATGCGCTCATTCCGATTTCGGGTGCGGAAAATATGGTAATCTCTACGCGATCGTACGATTGTTCCGTCAGAGGCCAACTAGCCTGTACTACGTAGCTCCCGATCGCCATATGCTGATACAAACGATTAATTCACGAAGGAGTGATATCTTTGAGTTCGCTTTCACGATTGTTTGGATTAAGGAATGCCTCGCCTTTCGCGTCGGGTTTATATTGGTCCGGAATATGGCTCGCTATCGGCGCCATCGCGCTATCCATCGTTCTGATGGGTTCTTCGCTTAGCGAGTCCAACATGCTTCCCTGGGTTTTCGGCGTACATGGCTGCGCTTCGCTGGCGGGAGGTTTCGTTTCCGCCAAAAGATCCGGACGGCGCGGTTGGTATTTCGGAATGGCCAACGGATTAGTCTACACTTTGCTCCTGCTAACGATCAGCTTTCTGGCGACCGACGCGAACTGGTCGTCGGCCGTGCCTATTCTGCTGCTCGTCACCTCCTTGGCGGGAGCCTTCGGAGGAATGCTCGGAGTCAACGCGGGAGCGAACTCCCGTTGATACGGTTAGAGCGGAGATTTTGTGCTATAATAAGTCGGTGATTGTTACGTAAAAGCTATCGGGAGGCTCATCATGGTTTTGTTCGGAAGCATGTCGACTGTGGCGATTTCCACGGTTGTCGCGGTCAGCATCCTTATCGCCTTCGGAACGGGACGGCAACCGTTCGCGGCTGCTTGGGCTTTTCTAAAGTCTTTGGTCGTCTCGCGCAAATATTTGCTTTTCTTTATCGCCGTCACGGCAATAATGTTTCTCAACAAAAATGAACTCCGATTGGAAAATTGGTTAAAGGTTCCATATGATCTAACCCCCGTTCTGAGCGGATGGGAAGGTGCCTGGCCTGCGTGGCTGCAGTCGAATCTTCAATCCGATGCGCTCACCGCCGTTTGCGGAATTTTTTACTTGGTCATCTTCCAGTCGGTATTGATTTCGTCCGTCGCTATCTATACCCATCATAAGAATATGAAGCTTTACTATGCATTTTGCGTGGCTGTATTAATGAATTACTTTCTGGCCGTTCCTTTTTACTTATTCGTGCCCGTTAACGAGGTTTGGTTCGTGCATCCGCAGATCCATTTCCTTCTGTTGGATGTGTTTCCTTCGTTCGAACGCGAATATCGGTCTTTGTCCGGTTTGAACAATTGTTTCCCAAGCTTACATACGTCGATCTCGGTTACGCTTGCCTTATTGGCCAGCAAATCGGGCATCCGACGTTGGGCGGTCTTCGCTTGGATAAGCGCCTCCGTCATTATTTTCTCGATTTTCTATCTAGGCATTCATTGGTTCACCGATATGGTCGCCGGTTTGCTATTGGCTCTGTTATCCACGACAGTCGGCCTTAAAGTCGGAGCATGGGCGGAGAATACTTCCCGCGACAAACTTGCCTTGCGCGGCAAAGCCAAGCTCAAAACCTCTCGTCCGGTCGGTTCCTGAGTCCGATCACGACAAAAAAAGCCTTTCCTGGCTTGGATCTTCTCCAAGTCGGAAAGGCTTTTTCGTTGCGGGTGGACGAGATGCTTACGCTCCGTCTCCTTCGCTTTTCTCGTTCGAACGAGCAGTTACGTTATTCACGGAAGAACGATCGAACGTCAATTTCGTTACGTCGTTCACTTTAATAACGACCGTATCATCGGAAATTTCCGCGATCGTGCCGTGCATGCCGCCGACAGTCGTGACTTTATCGCCCTTCTTCAAAGCGTTCAGCATGGAGCCGCGTTGCCGTTGCTTCTTTTGCTGAGGACGAATAAGCAGGAAATAAAAAATGGCGAACATCAGTATGAAAGGCGCGATGGTTACCCAAATGCTACCGCCGCCGCCTGATTCCGCTAACCACATCTACGTTACCCTCCTTTCTTAAAATCCGCTATCGTTGTGTGCCATTCCGTATTTCTCGAAAAATTCGTCGCGGAACGATCCCAGCCTGTCCTCCCGAATCGCTTCTCTAACCTGTTCCATAAGTTTAACTAGGAAATGCAAATTATGTATGGTGGTCAGGCGGAGACCGAACATCTCGTCCGCTTTGATCAGGTGCCTAATATAGGCTCGAGAATAATTCTGGCAGGCATAACAGGTGCATTCCGGATCCAAAGGACCGAAATCGTTGGCGTACTTGGCGTTGCGGACGACCATCCGGCCTTGGCTTGTCATCAGCGTTCCGTTGCGGGCAATGCGCGTAGGCAGAACGCAATCGAACATGTCCACGCCGCGAATGCTACCGTCGAGGAGAGCATCCGGCGAGCCGACTCCCATTAAATACCGAGGTTTGTCGCTAGGCAACAGATGTATAGTCTCTTCCAACATTTCGTACATGAGCGGTTTAGGCTCGCCCACACTCAGTCCACCCATAGCATACCCCGGAAAATCAAGGGAAGTCAAATCCAACGCGCTCTGCTTGCGCAAATCTTTGTGCATGCCGCCTTGAACGATCGCGAACAAGGCTTGGTCGTGCGGACGACCGTGAGCCTTCAAGCATCTTTCCGCCCAACGGCTCGTGCGCTCCGTCGATTGTTTCACGTATTCATACTCGGCCGGATAAGGCGGACATTCATCGAAAGCCATCATAATATCGGCTCCAAGCGCGTTCTGAACCTGTGTTGCGCTCTCCGGCGTCAACGACAGCTTATCTCCGTTAATATGCGAACGGAATTCGACGCCTTGTTCGGTAATTTTGCGCATTTCGCTTAAGGAAAACACTTGAAACCCGCCGCTATCGGTTAATATCGGTCGTTCCCAGTTCATAAACTTATGCAATCCTCCGGCTTCCTTGACGAGTTCATGCCCCGGACGAAGAAACAAGTGGTAAGTGTTGCTCAGTATGATTTGAGCTCCCAGCGATTTAAGCTCCTCGGGGCTCATTCCCTTTACGGATGCTTGAGTGCCGACGGGCATAAAGGTCGGCGTATCGATAATGCCATGAGGCGTATGAAGCCTGCCTAGTCTGGCTCCGGTCTGGGCGCACGTTTTGATCAATTCGTATTTAACCGCCATTATTGATGTGTTCCTCTCGTGTTCATAGATGGGAATCGCCGACCTTAATAAATATACATAGCGTCGCCGAAGCTGAAAAACCGATATTGCTCTTCTACGGCCTCGCGATAGGCGTTCAAAACGTTTTCTCGCCCGGCCAAAGCGCTAACGAGCATCACGAGCGTAGATTTCGGGAGATGGAAATTCGTCAATAGCGCGTCCACCATCGTAAACTCATAGCCTGGGAAGATGAAAATATCCGTCCAACCGTTGCACGATTCTATCGGCTGGTCCCGGAACCGCTGACCGACCGTTTCAAGCGTCCTGGCCGAAGTCGTTCCGACCGCGACGATCTTGCCTCCGCTTGCTTTGGCCTCATTCAGGAGCTTGGCGCTTTCCTCGCTTACCGAGTACCATTCCGCGTGCATTTCATGCTCCTCTATCGTTTCCGCGGAAACGGGACGGAACGTGCCAAGCCCGACATGCAACGTGATTCTGCAAAGCTTGACTCCCTCGGATTGCAGTCGATCGAGAAATTCATCCGTGAAGTGAAGCCCCGCGGTCGGAGCCGCTGCCGAGCCTTCGTGCCGGGAGTAAACCGTCTGGTAACGCTCGCGGTCATCCAAGCTTTCTTTGATATAGGGGGGAAGCGGCATTTGGCCCAGCTTGTCCAGCAATTCGTTGAAGATGCCTTCGTATTCGAAACGGATAACGCGCGAGCCCATTTCTCCCTCTTCTTCTACGAACGCGGATAGAAGCGGAACGAGGTTCTCTTGTTCGGTCGTTCCGTCCGGCTTCTCGGCTAAACCGAAGCTCAGCTTGGCTCCCTTATGAATCTTCTTCCCGGGGCGAACCAACGCTTCCCATCTGTCGCCTTCCAGCCGTTTAAGCAATAGAAGCTCGACCTTCGCTCCCGTGTCCGCCTTGAACCCGAATAAACGCGCCGGTAGAACCCTTGTATCGTTCACGACGAGAGTGTCACCCGGCTTCAAGAATTCCGCCAGATCGGTGAAAGCGCGGTGCTCTATCTTTCCGTTAATCCGGTTTAAAGCGAGCAAACGGGACGAGGTTCTTTCCAATAACGGAGTTTGCGCGATGAGGGACTCCGGAAGATCAAAATCGTAATCGCTAACGTTCATATATTAAGCATCCTTTTCGATCAACACGTTCTTGTAATAGTATTTCAGTATATATTGGTAGTCATACCCTTGTTCCGCGAGACCTCGAGCTCCCCATTGGGACATGCCCAGTCCGTGTCCGTAACCTTTGCCCAGGAAATTGAAAGCCGGCGCGGTCGTTCCAGCCCTTAAGTTTCCTTTTCCGTCCATGACGTACAGGTTCGGGTCTGTCACGGAGCTTGCCGTTCCGTCGCCGCCGATGATCTTCAGCGATCCGATCTGTCCGGAAGAATCGACTTGGTCGCCTTGTCCGTTCAGAATCGAATATCTTCCTGTTTCTTCAATGGTGAACAAGGTGCTTTTAAGTCCGTTCAGGGCTCCGCGTAAGTTGTCGGAAACGCCGACGTCAACGGTCACTCCGTTTGCCTTCACTTCCGTTGCGCGTCCGGACGGACCTGTTTTCGTAACCTCCAGCGTTCTTAACGGACCCGTAATTTGCGGTTTCGCGCGTTTATTTATCGAAGCCAGGAGCACCTCCGGCGTTACGGGACCCTCGATCCAGCTATAATCCGTGTTTTCCGGCACCTTGTCAAGCTCCACGACAAGGGTTCCGCTTCCGATACGCGCAATGGGTTCGACGGATGCGACGACTTGCGGTTTCGAACGGACGGCAATTCCCTCCGCGGTCGCTTTAAGGTATTTGGCTCCGCTAATATGCTTCTGTCCGCTATCGGCAAGCAAGTCGGAACGAATATAACCCGCTTGTCCCGAAGAAAGGGCGACGTAATACCAATCCAACAATCCCTTTTGAGGTCCATCGTCCGGACTCTCCGCGCCCGCCGTCAAGAAGGAATCGTCTCCTTCCCAAATCTCGGTGGCGTTGTCGGCCGTTATACCTCCGGCATTGGCGGAGAACACGGCGTTTATTACCTTGCCTTGCGAAGTCAGAACTTCGCCCGCCGTCTGATTAACGCCTTCTATCGCCATCGCATTCTCCGAAGCGATGCCGAAATAAGCTTGGCTTAGCGTCGTATCGACGACATGCGCGATATTATAACCCATGCCGGACGATAGCGCGTAAGAACGCGCGGCGACGGCCTGCGCCTTCTGGGCTTCGAGCGGCCATTTGGCCCCGATCTCCGTTCCGACGACGGAATATAAGTACTGTTCGTAATCGACTTCGTTAACGACGGCAAGCGATTGGTTCAGGACGCTTACCTCCATGCTTCCGCGATAAGTCCTTTTGCTGCGCTCGAGGAGATTAATTCCTCCTGCTCCCGCAGGATCCGCTCTTAACACCGCGCCTGAGCCGGCTGGTATCGCATAGAAATCGACGGGTTTATTGGCGTTTCCGTTTAAGGTCATGTCATGACGAATCAACGCGTAGGATTCGCCCGCTGCGGGTATCCTTACGTTCAATCCCCCTGCCGCCGCTACGGCTTCTTGCAGTGCCGGCAATGTCGATTCGTTCTGTTCTTGTCCTACGCGCAAGACGTATTCGAGCGCGCCTTCACGCGGCTTCAGCGCAACGAATGAGTCCAAGCCCGCGCTGCCTAACTGGTCTGCGGCGATTTCCGCTTCGTATGCGCTGGAATACGGTCCGGTTTCCACGGCCCACGGACCCGCGACGCGGGCACTGATAAGCGTCTGGACACCTGTGGCGACTCCTGAGCCGGTCCACTTCGTTAACGCCGTTTTTGCGCCTGCCGCGCTCGAATAGGTTCCTTCCGTTACTTGGTACACCGGCTTACCCGACTTGGTTAATCGCGTTACGAACGCAGCCGAGGAGGAAGCTTGGATTTTCTTCAGTACGGCAATCGCCGCATTGAGATCCGCCGTCTCCAGAACAAGCGCCCGGTACCCGTCCACCGCGAACCGAACGCTATTACCCGCAGCAACGTTTCCCGCTGGAAGGCTGAATTGCGGATCTCGCCAGATTAGATTCATGCCATCAGTCGATTGAAGCGTTGCTACCGACGTCAGGGATTGATATTTGTTCGCACCTAAATTGATAAAGAAAGCGACCCGAATGTTATCCGGTACGTTTACTGCCGCATGAACGATTGCGCGGGAAGAGCCGGATACGATCACGGTTATGAGAACGACCATCAATAGTAATCGGGAATAGGAACTCCTGGCGTTTAAGATCATCGATTATTCCTCCGTCATGGTGTTCAACTTTTGATCTCGGGAACGGGCAAACCTAAGTGGCGATAAGCGGAAGCCGTCACGATTCTGCCGCGCGGCGTCCTCTGCAAGAATCCGATCTGCATCAAATACGGTTCATAAACATCTTCTATCGTCTGGCTTTCTTCCCCGATAGAAGCCGCGATCGTATCGAGCCCTACCGGCCTCCCGCCATAGTTCTGAATCATCGAACGCAGCATCTTGTGGTCGATGCTGTCTAGTCCCATCGGGTCGACCTGAATTCTCTCCAAAGCGTCGTGCGCAACGGCATCTGTAATAATACCGTCTCCCCTGACCTGCGCATGGTCGCGCACCCGCTTTAACAGACGATTCGCGATCCGGGGCGTGCCCCGTGCTCGTCTCGCGATTTCCCTTGAAGCTTCTCCGACCATTCCAACGCCGAATATTTCCGAGGTACGCGTAACGATGAACGATAATTCGTCCTCCGTATAGAACTCCAACCTGCTTACGACGCCGAATCGATCTCGCAAAGGAGCGGATAATAACCCCGCACGAGTCGTAGCGCCTATCAACGTGAATTTCGGTAAATCCAGTCGTACGGAACGCGCGCTTGGCCCTTTGCCGATAATAAAGTCGAGGGCGAAATCTTCCATTGCCGGATAGAGAACTTCTTCTACCGTCCGGTGCAGCCTATGAATCTCGTCAATGAACAATACGTCGTTCTCCTGCAAATTGGTCAGAATCGCAGCCAAATCTCCCGGCCGTTCGATGGCCGGGCCGCTCGTCGTGCGAATGTTGACGCCAAGCTCGTTCGCTATGATATTCGACAGCGTCGTTTTACCCAATCCGGGCGGACCGTACAGAAGAACGTGATCCAACGGCTCGCACCTCATCTTGGCCGCTTCTATGTATATCTTCAAATTATCCTTCACTTGCGCTTGGCCGATATATTCTGCCAAGTAGCGCGGGCGAAGGCTGTATTCTACTGCTTGGTCTTCCATCATGAGATGCGCGGTGACGACTCGTTCGTCTTCCATCGTTCCGGCCTCCTCTCCCCTTGCTCGTTATCCTTGGAACAATTGTTGCAGCGCCTTCTTGATCAAGACGTCGGGAGACTCTTCTCCGGTTACTTGGTCTTTCATCGTAAGCCATGCCTTGTCCAATTCGGCGTCCCGATATCCGAGACCCGACAAAGCTTCGCGTGCCGCGGCCCACGCCGAGCTGCCATCCGAAGCCGCCGCGGGGATATCCAACTCGATCATCGAAGCGACGGCCCATCGGCTGTCGATCGCGCCGAGCTTGTCCTTCAGGTCGAGGATCATCCGTTGAGCCGTTTTCCTGCCGATCCCCGGCAGCTTCGTCAAGAACGTTATGTTCTCTTGCTGGATAGCGGCTACGACGGCTTCGGGTCGACCTCCGGCCAGTACGCCCAACGCAACCTTCGGGCCGATTCCCGATACTTCAAGCAATCTGCGGAATAGCGCCTGTTCATCCCGGGTCGTAAACCCGAACAAATGAATGGCATCCTCGCGAACGTGATGGTAAATATACAACTGAATAGAATCCTCCGTACGGGATAAACCGTAAGGATTCGGCGTAAATACCCGATAGCCTACGTCGTGAACGTCCAGTATAACGTACTCGCTTTCCAGGTGGGCTACTTTTCCTCTTAAAAAATCTATCATTAGCGCATCGCTCCGTTCATTCTATCGTTAAGTACGATGGAGTGGGCGTGGCAGATCGCGACCGCGAGCGCATCGGCTACATCGTCGGGCTTAGGGATAACGGATAGTTTAAGCAGCATCTTGACCATTTCCTGAACCTGCCTCTTCTCGGCCGCGCCATAGCCTACGACGGCTTGCTTTACCTGCATCGGCGTATATTCCGCGATCGGAACCCCCCGTTGGGCAACTGCCAGCATGAACACTCCGCGGGCTTGGCCTACGCTGAACGCGTTCGTTACGTTCTTGTTGAAAAATAGCTTCTCTACTCCGACCGTGTCAGGTTTATATTGATCTAGCAACCCGCAGGCGGAATCATAGATTTGCTTCAACCGGATTTCCTGAGGCGTTCCGGCAGCCGTTTCGATACACCCGTACTGGACGGGAGTCAGCTTGTGCCCCGCCTTGTCGATAAACCCGAATCCCATAATGGCTATGCCAGGGTCGATTCCCAAAACTCTCATGAATGCGATCCCCCGCTTCTCTCGTAAGCATAATACGTTTAATTATATCAAATGTTATCCCCAATGAGAACGGAAGGAGAACACAATTAAGAAGCAAATCAATTAAACACGACTATTAGCCTAAACTTATCCTTACCGAAATGCAAAGAGAGCTGTCCGAAAGGTCTTCTTACGACCTAAAGGACAGCTCTTCGGCGATACAGTATCATGGCTGCGGCTGAGGCACAGCCTGAGTGCGCAGAGTGGCGAATTCGTTGAAAGTCGATAACACGCTATTATATTCGTCTTTATCGGATACGCGTATGCCTTCTGCCAATTCTCTCACGCGCTCATCGGCTAACCGTGACTCCAGCATTTCCACGTCGAGCTGAAAGAAAGTCCGGATCACCTTCTCCTGCCACGGAGGCCCTTCGAACAAAGAAAGATTCCCATCCCCGTCCATTCCGATGTAGGCGGTTTTACGGCACTTCGGAGAAAGGTCGTCCACCGATTCTTCCATCGTTAGACGTCCGGAAGATTCGAATCGCGCACCCCAGTCGCGGTGCGACTTCAGGATGTCCGAAACCTCCGAGCTGCTTAGCCTCCCCAATTGACGTGTTTCTTCGCCGCACAGATAAGTACGGTGCAGAACGAGCTCGACTTGCCCCTGCCAGTCCTTCAGCGCTCTGAACGTCTTCTCGCGCGCCGAGTTGTCAGAGATAGTCTGCGGTTCATCCGTCCAGACGGAAGCGTATTCCGCCGGCAAGAACGTTTGGGACGGCCTCACGGCGACTACCCTGTACGCTATCCAAGTGCCTGCAAGCGACGCGGTCAGGAAAATAGCAATTCCCGCTCCGAGGGACCAGACATGACGGCGTTTCCTCTTTAAAGATTTCTTGATCTCCTTAAGTATGCGAAAGCGAGACACCGGAATCCCCTTCTCTGCTTTTTTCTTTATTGTTGCCAGAGAATTCCGGTGCTATGCGCTTTATTTTACCATTTGATCCATGGAAGACTTTCCTTGCGTATGGGCTTAGGTTGCCTGACGGCGCCGGCTCGCGGTTTAGGTTTCGCCTGCCGCTTCTTGACGGTTGAAGTCTTAACCTCAAGCTCCTGCTCGCCGCCGGAATCGAAGCGCTCATCCTGTCCTTCTTCTCTCATCGGCCCTAGCGGAGGCATTGGCGGAATGGCGGGAATCGATCCGTAATAAGGCTCGCTGTATGGACCGGCTCCGATCCCCGGCATTCCGGCGGTCGCTGGATTCGTGCCGAACGGCACATCACCCATCGGCATGCCGTAATAACCTCCGGGCTGAGTGCTTGGATAGCTTCCGAACGGACTAACCGCTTGAGGCATGTTGCCGTAGGATGCGGTCGAATACGGAGATATTCCATAAGGAGCCGCCGCGGTCGGATTATTCATACCCGGGTACGCATCCCCGTATTGGAATGCACTCGCGTTCGCCGTTTGAGTCGGCCACGCATTGGGTCCTCCGCAGGTTTTACAGCCGGAAACAGGCTTGCCGCTCGTCATGGCCGGAGACGTTACTACCGGAAACGTCTGGTTGGCTTGGTTAGCTTGGTTGGCATACGGACTATAAGAATAATCTTGATTCCCGTATAACCCGCCTAAGTTACCCGTAATATGTCCACCCAGCGGAGAGATTCCGGACTGAGGACCATAGCCGTATCCGTAATCCTGTTTCATAGTCTCCGGACTCACTTGGGGATGCTGCATGTTATGACCGTACCCGGATTCGTAATTGACGTATCCATACCCCGGATACATTTGCTCCGCTTTCGTCGCAGGCTGTTGCATTCCGTAATCGTAAGGCATGGACTTATTTGCTTGAACGGTTGCCTGCACGGACGGCATAGGATACTGCTTGAATAAGTCGGTATGCTCGTGAATCATTCCATAGCTCGGCTTCTCGGCGATCGGCATCTTTTCGGCTATCGGCATTATTGGCATAGGCGCAGGTGCAGGCATCGGAACTGGAATCGGGACTGGCACCGGAGCGGGAGGCTGCACGTTCGTCACGATCGGCGCGGGTAGAGGCTGCACGTTCGTGTCGGCTTTAGCGCCGGTGTTCTTCTTCCCGTGTCCCGGATTTCCGTGCATCGAGGCCGGAGTATCCGAGCCGTTAGGCGACTTCGGAATGTTGACCACTTCGCCCGTTAACAGAGCGTTTGGATTTTTGAGCTGCGGATTCGCCTTGATCATATCCGCAAGCTGTATCCCCCAAGCCTTGGATAATTTCCACAGGCTATCTCCTTGCTGCACGATATGGTGGTGGATGACCTCGATCGTCGATTTAGGCGGCGAAGGAATCTTCACCTTCATGCCCACTTCAATGGCATCCGGGTTACTGATCTCCGGATTTGCCTTGATGATTTCTTCAAGCGATACGTTGTACTTTTTGGCGATCAAATACAGCGAATCCCCTTGCTTAACCATATGAATTTTCACGCCGTTCCCTCCTGATGGATTGACATAGCTCACGAGCGGGCGAATGCCCTCGCGCAATCTTTACATCCTATGCAGGAACTGGGCGTTTGACATCCTTATATCATAAAAATCCGACAGCAGTGGGGCCTGTCGGATTTCTATGATCGAGGCTATGATTCGGATACGATAGCTTATAAAGCCGTGAAAGGTAAGCTGGGATACGATCCCAGCAGGCGGACCTGGCAACCGATCGCTTCGATTTCGGAGATCGCCGACGGAAGCAATACCGTATCCAGGGACAGCTCGATATCGATATAAAAATAGTAGTTGCCCAGTTTTTTCTTAGTCGGCCTGGACTCGATCTTGGATAAGTTGATGCGCCGCCATGCGAACGCGGAGAGAACCTGGTGAAGAGCACCCGGATAATCCTCGGGGAGAGTAATCAGAATGCTTGTCTTCTGCAGAGGCGCTTCCTTATTCTCGTAAGGCGTGTTCCCGACGAGCAGGAACCGCGTAAAATTGTTGTCGTGATCCGTAACGCCGGCTTCCAGAACGTCTAATTCCAATTCCTTAGCGGCTAATCTCGTACCGAACGCAGCCCACCCCTTGCCTGGGTTGTTCCGAACCATCTGCACAGCCTCGGCCGTGCTGTTCAGCGTCTCCAATTCCGCATGGGGAAGCTTGGACCGCACGAATTGCAAACACTGCGCCATAGCAACGGGATGGCTCATGATCTTCGTGATTTTATGCGGATCCCATTGCCCGTCTTCTCCGGCTAATTCGTTAGCCGATCCGATTAAGTTCTGTACCGAAGGGAACACCCACTCGGCCCTGATCGGCAAGTCCACTTCATGAACGAGCCAATCGATGTGCAGGCTGACGGAACCGTCGATCGTATTCTCGATCGGAATGACGCTCCAATCCGTGTGACCTTTGGCCGTCGATTGGAATACGTCGGCAATCATCTTGCAATAGACGAAATCCACGTCCTGGTCGCGAAACATGTACCGCACAGCTTCGTCGGACACCGTCCCTTGGGGCAATAAAGCTACGGATTTACGATCGCTCATGCGCCCACCTCCACTTCCGCCTTAGTCAATAGTTGGCGATGCTCTAAGTTGTACTCGGGATCGTTCCCGTTAATTAACCGAACCGTCGGTCCGTGCAAGCAAGGCTCCAGCCAGCGCGTCGTTACGTCGATACCTTCTTTGGCCATAACGGACCGCACGAACTCGACAAGCTGCCCATCGTCCGAATTCTCGCTCCTGACTAGCAGAAGCAATGTCGGTCCAGCGCCAGATAACACGGCGCCTAATGCGCCATGCTCAGTCGCCTCCCGAAGAATCCGATCCATACCGGGTATCAGCGGTGCGCGGTACGGTTGATGCAGACGGTCTCTCATGGCGTGACTTAGCAGATCCAGCCTGCCCATCGCAAGCGCAGCCGTTAGCAAAGAACTGTGAGTCACGTTAAACACGGCATCCTTCATGGAGATTTGCTCCGGCAGGACGTTGCGCGCTTTTGTCGTGGATAACTCGAATTCCGGAATGGCCACGAGAACATTCATGCCGGAAGGCGGCTCGATGCGAACGTATTCCGCTCTCGATCCATCCCATGCCGCCACGACGATTCCCCCGAACAGCGATGCTCCGACGTTGTCGGGATGCTTCTCGATAGCCGTAGCCATCTGAAAGAGTTCGTCATTCGTCAGAGCATAACCCGTCAAGGCGTTCGCCGCGACCAACGCTCCAACGATCGCTGTCGCACTGCTTCCGAGCCCTCGAGTCAACGGAATGTCGCTACGTATGCCGATGTCGAGTTCCGGCATCTCGATACCGGCTCTAGCGAATACGGACTGGGCTATGATATAGACCAAATTCGTTTTGTCTTCGGATACGCCTTGCAGGTTATCTCCTACCAAAGTGATCGTCGTGGCAACCGACGGCGACATGCTGATCCAGGCGAACAATGACAACGCCATGCCGAGAGAATCGAATCCCGGTCCCAGATTAGCCGAACTGGCAGGTACTTTGACGACGACGCGCCTTTTCGCCTCTTGACGAGTTGTTTCCATTTCATAACGCATAACAAGGCTCCTTTAATCCTTTAGTCACTCCGTCAGAAGGAATAATCAGCCTTCCACGCGATATACGCTTTTGATTTTCCGAACCGCCGCCAACCCTTCGAAAGCCCCGAGCACTTTATTCATGGACGCCTTGCTCGCTTCGTGGGTGATGATGATGATTTCCGTGCTCATCTTGTTCGGAGCGGACGGCTGCATGACCGACTCGATGCTGACGTCGCAATCCGAGAACACCTGAGCGATTTGCGCGAGCACGCCCGCGCGATCCTCCACGTGCAATAATAAGAAAAATTTCGAGGCGATTTGCTCGTCCGTTTTTAACTTCATGACATTATAGGAAAGCTGCGCTTGCCGTCCGTTAACGCCCAGCTTCATGTTCTTAACGACCGCGACCAAGTCTGCGACGATCGACGTAGCCGTCGGCAGTTCTCCCGCCCCCGCTCCGTAGAACATCGTTTCTCCGACCGCTTCGCCATGCACGTAAACCGCATTGAACACGCCGTTAACGGAGGCGATCGGATGGCTTTGCTTGATCATCGTCGGCTGCACGCTAACGCTGATGAAATCATCCTGGCGTTCGGCGATGCCGAGAAGCTTCACTTCGTAACCAAGCCGTTTGGCGTATTGGATATCTTCTTGCGTAACCGAGCTGATGCCCTTAGCGCTGACATCTTCAAGGGAAACATGCGATCTAAAGCCGAGCGTAGACAAAATCGTCATTTTGCGCGCCGCGTCCAATCCTTCCACGTCGGATGTCGGATCCCCTTCCGCATAGCCGAGATCCTGGGCTTCCTTGAGCACGTCGGCGTATGCCGCGCCTTCTTGGCTCATCTTAGTAAGGATATAGTTGGTCGTACCGTTGACGATTCCCATGATTTTCGTGATACGGTCGGAAGAGAATCCTTCAATTAAAGTACGGATGATCGGAATTCCGCCGGCCACGCTCGCTTCATAGTAAACATCGCAGCCCTTGTCGCGCGCCTTAGCCAGTATTTCTTGGCCGTGCAACGCCATCAAGTCTTTGTTCGCGGTTACGATGTGCTTACCGCGTTCCAAAGCTTCCAGAATATATTCCTTCGTTTGGCCGATGCCGCCCATCACTTCTATGATAACGTCGATATCCGGATTCCGCACGACTTCCCAAGGATCTTCCGTTAGTTTGGAAGCATCGACTTGAATGTTCCTTGCTTTGGCGCGATCCTTGACTAATATCTGCGCGATAACGATGGGTGAGCCTACCTGGTTGGTTAAATCCTCTTGATGGCCCTCCACGATTCTAACTACGCCCGTACCGACCGTACCCAAGCCAAGCAATCCTACTTTTATCGGTTTCATTATCGTTCCTCCGCTTTCGTCTGTCGACATCCTCGTAATTAACTTATTATAGGTTTAGCTACGTCCCACCACGATTGCCCGTTTGACTCCATCTAACGAACGCAGATTCTCCAGAAGCTCCGGCAAATCCGCGTTAATGCGCGAAGTTTCCATGGAAACGACGACGTTGGCCATTCCTTGAAGCGGAATGGATTGGGAGATCGTGAGCACGTTTCCTTCGCCGGCAGCTAACATGCCCAGTACTTTGGATAATACGCCGGATCGATGCTCCAAGTCCATCGACAAAGTCGCGATCGATTCGCGCGACGCTTCTTCGAGGGCGTAGACGCCGTCTTTGTATTTGTAGTATGCGCTGCGGCTTAATCCTACTCGCTCCGCGGCTTCATGTATCGTCGCCGCTTCGCCGCGCCGTAATAACTCCTTCGCTTGCTCCGTCTTGAGAATGCCTTCGGGCAGCAAATCCTCGCGGACGACATAATAACGTTCCGCCATCTTGCGTCCTCCCAGGAAAGACGATTGTATGTGTATAGTGGACATTATATCGAATCATGCGGCTAGCGGCAATAGGTAAGTGGTACTTGATAGAAATTTGTTAGTTTTATCTGTTATTCTGTATAAGTGATTGAAATTAGAACTGCATCATCCGCTAAAACATAGATTTAGGGATACAACGCCCCTAATTATTCCGAGAACGGAGGATTTCCAATCGAACCACATTCGAAAACAGCGAAATCCAAATGGGCCGGGCTGCGTTTAAGCCGCGATATCTTCAACGCTAGAGGAGTATTGGTGCTGCCTATTTTCCATCAATTAAAGGAAACAGACTTTAACAAACTTACCCTTCTAGGCATCGAATTGGAAGAAAGCGATATCGAGCCGCTTACTCAAGAGAAGAAAGCCTTGCAAGCTCTTGAGGAGTCGGTAGCGACCGTTCAACATATTTTCCAGGATATTCGCCATTCCGGACAAATTCCTATAATGGACATTCGTAACGAGATTATGCCGAGCATCGTACAATCCACCGAGCAGGTTCACGTATTTCCTTTGCTGATCTCGATGCAAGCCAAAGACGATTACACCTATCGCCATAATATCGCCGTCGGCGCGATTGCTTCCATGCTCGGCAGATGGGTAGGCTTGCCCGAGGACGAGCTATCGATCTTAACGATAGGAGCCATCCTGCACGACGTCGGCAAGATGCGCGTGCCGGAAGAAATTCTTAACAAATCCGACAAGCTAACGGAAGAAGAGTTCGAGATCATGAAGAAGCATACCGTTTTCGGTTACGAGATGGTCAAGAATTGCGCCGGGTTGTCGCACCGTTCGGCCTTGATTGCCCTTCAGCATCACGAGCGCGAGGATGGGACTGGATATCCTCTTCGTATACAAGGACCTCAAATCGATTATTTAAGCAAGATCGTTGCGATCTCCGACGTATTCCATGCCTTGACGAGCGATCGCGTCTATCGCGACGCTTCCCCTTTCTACGAAATCTTGAGGCAGATGTTTACCGGCTCGCTTGGCGTGTTCGATAGGCAAATCCTGCTCACCTTCACCCAACGGCTAATGAATGCTCTCGTAGGCAGCGAGGTCGAGCTGACGGACGGAACGATCGGCAAGGTCGTGCTGATCAATCCCATGGATCCGACTCGTCCGCTCATTCAATCGAACGAAACCTTCATCGATCTAAGTAAATATAACAATATGCATATGGAACGGATTCTCGGATGACATAACCGATTTAACGCGATATGTAACAGAAAGCGAGAACCTTCTTCTTCGATTCAAGCTCGAAGGAGATGCGTTCCCGCTTTTTCTTAATGGCTATCCAAGCGATTCTTTTACTCTTTATCGTACGTATAATCGTCCGATCCGCCTTCGAAGAACTCGAACTCGAATTTGCCGATGCGGATAAGATTGCCGTCTTTGGCGCCGCGCTTACGCAGCTCCGCGTCGATTCCGACTCCGCGCAATATCCGACCGAACCTCATGACCGCTTCGTAGGAATTGAACTGGGTTCTTCTCATTAATCTTTCGACGGCTTCGCTTTCGATAACGAAGGTTTCGTTGTCCTTCGATATCGTGAAGTCCATGTCGCCGGTCGATTCGTAACGATACACGACCCCTTCTTCCTTCTTGGCCAACTGCTCGATCTCTTCGATCTCCGAAGCCTCGGGCAACGAATCGAGTAGATCCGCCACGCGGTAGAGCAGCTCCTTGATGCCTTCTCTCGTAAGCGAGGATATCGGCATGATCAGAATATCCGGAGCGATCTCGCCCACCTTCTTGCGGAATTCAGCAAGATTCTCTTCCGATTCGGGCATATCCATCTTATTCGCCGCGACGATCTGCGGACGATCGGCCAGCTTGATGTTGTATAGCCTGAGCTCGTCGTTGATCTTGACCCAATCGTCGAACGGGTCGCGACCTTCCATGCCCGACATGTCGACGACGTGAACGATGATGCGCGTACGTTCGACGTGTCTAAGGAACTCGTGTCCTAGTCCGACGCCCGTATGCGCGCCTTCGATCAATCCCGGCAAATCGGCCATAACGAAATTACGCTCGTCGCCTAAGTCCACTACGCCCAAATTAGGCGTGATTGTCGTGAAGTGATAGGCGCCTATCTTCGGTTGCGCGCCGGACACGACCGACAGCAATGTCGACTTCCCGACGCTTGGGAATCCGACCAAACCGACGTCGGCCATCACCTTCAGCTCGAGGGTCACCCAACGGGCTTGACCTTCCTCGCCGTTCTCGGCGATCGCCGGAGCCGTATTCACGGAGCTCTTGAAGCGGATGTTGCCTCTCCCGCCGCGGCCGCCCTTGGCAATGATGACCTGCTGGCCATGTCGGGTCAAGTCGGCGATCTTCTCGCCCGTATCATCGTCTACGACGATCGTTCCCGGAGGCACGCGCACGATCATATGATCGGCATTGGCCCCGTGCTGCGACTTGTTGCGGCCTTTCTCGCCCCTCGTGGCCTTGAAGTGCTTCTGGTAACGGAAGTCCATCAACGTCCGCAAACCTTCATCCACGCGAAATACGACGTTGCCGCCGTTGCCGCCGTCGCCGCCGGCCGGGCCGCCCTCCGGCACGTACAATTCCCTGCGGAACGAAACGAGTCCGTCTCCGCCGTCTCCGCCCTTAACATAAATCTTAGCTTTGTCTACGAACATGTTGTATTCACTCCGTTATGCCGGCAGAGGGAAATGGATAACCATTTTCCGCGCTTGTCGCGAGTTCTCTGCAGGCTCGTCTCCCTGGTCTAATCGACCAATGCCTTCCAAACACTTTTCCAAATCCGCCGCAACGCTGTCGGAAGCGACCAGCTCGCCTTCGTAATTCAGTACGATCGTCAGTCGTCCCTCGGCTTCGGATAAGGATAATCCCAGTACGTTTTCGCCGCCGAGCGGATTAGAAGCACGAAAACGAATCACGTTCACAACCCCGATTATGGCCCTTGAGAGCTCCTCCGCCGAATAAGGAAGTCGATCCAGATGCAGGCCGTCTTGAATGTCCACGTCCAGCCGCATCGTGTCGCACACCGTACGGAAGGACAACAAGAAAGTAGCCAGCTCCGGGATTCCGATCTGCGATACCTTACTATCGTGATCCATTCTCGTTCTTATTCTATCCACTACCTCTACCGCTTTATCGAGCTTGTTCAAGCGAAGATAGCCGTACAAAATTTGCAGTTCGTTCATCCAGTCATGCCTATGATGGCTCAACGTGCGAATGCTCGATAGTTGTGAGTGCGTTAGTAATCTTTCGCAATGCTCCCTATGCTTGCGTCTTTCAATCGCTCCGAGAACAGCGCCGACCGCAAACGTCCAAATGACGAACACGATTAACGCCAACCAGGAACGATGCCATATGAATACGGCCGCAGCAGGGAGGATCAGCGATAACAAAGCCGCAAGTCCCCATAGTGTTATCTTCCTAAACATCATGTGACTTCCCCGTTTCGTCAGTCCTAGCCTTCCCATGCGGAAACCATGTCCGCCTAATTAGTATAACATGGCAATTAAAGCTTAACCATGCAGGCTTCCGATGCTCCGTTCACGCAAAACCCCCGACCAACTTCCATTGGCCGGGGGTTCTGGATGCCGTATTAAACTTCAAGAGCGGCAGCTACGGGAGCTTGCGCTACAGGATACACGCTAACTTTCTTGCGATCGCGTCCCCAACGTTCGAACTTAACTACGCCCGGTACTAGAGCGAAGAGCGTATCGTCTTTGCCGATGCCGACGTTGGTGCCCGGGTGAATCTTAGTGCCGCGTTGGCGGAACAAGATACTGCCGGCCGTTACGACTTGACCGTCAGCTCTCTTAGCGCCAAGACGCTTCGAGTGGCTATCCCGTCCGTTCCTCGTCGATCCAACCCCTTTTTTCGAGGCGAATAACTGAAGATTTAACTTCAACATGGTGTCAACCTCCTTTTTTCTCAAAGGTTTCTTTTATTTTCACGTACTTGCCGTAAGATTCCGCTATGGATTCGAGAGCGACGATCATTCCCTCCAGCAACAGCTGGACTTGATCGTTCCGCTTGGGATCTGCGCTATGCGGCGCTTCCGCCCTGAGCAAGCCGGATTCCGAAATCGCCCGAGGCTCTAACCCCGTTAATTTCTCGATCGCGTTGACCGCTCCGATGGTTACCGCCGATACGCCGGCGCAGACGATGTCTTTGCCCGGATCGTTGTAAAAAGCATGTCCCGAAACGGTAAAACGTATAATAGCCTTGTCGACGTTACGCACGATCGTTATCGTGATCATCTCGGCGGTCTCGCTTATGCCTTAATGTTCTCGATCGTCACTTTCGTGTACGGTTGACGATGGCCTTGCTTGCGCTTGTAGTTTTTCTTCGCTTTGTACTTGAAGACGATGATTTTCTCGCCTTTTACGTGTTGTTCGACTTTGCCCGTTACGGACGCGCCGGACACCATCGGGGATCCTGTTGTCAAGCTTCCGTCTTTGGAAACCGCCAACACACGGTCGAAAGTAATGCTCTCTCCCGCATCAGCCGATAGCTTCTCGATGAAGATTACATCGCCTGCTTGGACTTTGTATTGCTTACCGCCTGTTTCAATAATCGCGTACATCTGGTGCACCTCCTCATGTCTAAGACTCGCCTCATAGGGTGCCGGTTGCCGCAGCTTGTTACGGCCAGGACAGCTCCGGTCTTGTCGACCCGGTGGAGAGCGGTTGTAGCCTGCAAAATCTCGAGAGATTGCACGCACTAAGGGATTGTAACATATCCGGTATGTCTTTACAACATTTAATTATTCATCACCGAATATAGATCTTGCCTCTTCCTTTACAGGAAGCGCACGTTTCGTAAAAATAATTCATGGCGTTATCGCGCGCTTTCTTGCGGGTCATCTCCATGAGTCCAAGCCGGGTCCAGCCGACGATCTGGCATTTCGTGCGGTCTCGCTTCATTCTCGTCTCCAATTGCTGCACGATCTGTTGTCGGTGTTCTTCGGTTTCCATATCGATAAAATCAATGATAATAATTCCCCCGACATCCCTCAGGCGCAATAGGATCGCAACCTCGTGGGCCGCTTCCATATTCGTCCGGAACACCGTCTCCTCCAGATCGATGGAACCCGTGTATTTCCCCGTATTCACGTCGATGACCGTCAAAGCTTCCGTCTGCTCCCATACGAGATATCCGCCGCTCGGAAGCCAGATCCGAGGCTGCAGAGCCTTGTCCAGCTGCTCCTTGATGCCGAATTTATCGAATAAAGGCTTGGTTTCCGAGTAGAGTTGAACCTTGCCCACTAAAGCGGGCGCCGTATGTCGCAAATATTCGACGGCTTCTTGAAGGCTTGCCTCGTCGTCTATGATCAACTGCTCCGTGTCGGGAGTGATGACATCCCTGACCATCCGCTCGACGAGCCGGGAATCCCTATGAAGCTCGGCAGGCGCTTCCGATTGGCTGCTTCTTCGCAAGATGCTTTGCCACGACCTTCGCAACGCAAGGAGATCTTCTTGCAGCGCCGCTTGGCTTTCGCCCTCGGCGTTCGTTCGAAGAATGACGCCTTCCCCTTCTTGCCGGATAGCTTCGGCTAACGCCTTCAGTCTGCCGCGTTCGGATTCCTGCTCGATTTTCTTCGAGATTCCGATGTAGTCCGCCTCCGGCATGTAGACCAGCCATCTTCCGGGAATGGAGAAATGGGTCGTTACGCGGGCTCCCTTGCCGCCGAGCGGTTCTTTCATGATCTGCACGAGCAGCTCGTCGCCCGGCTTCAGAAGCTCGGAAATGATCGGTTTTTCCTTCGGTTGCTTGTCCAAATGAGGATGCAAGACGTCGTCTACGTATAGAAAAGCATTCTTCGATAAACCGATATCGACGAACGCGGCCTGCATTCCGGGAAGCACGTTTACGACACGCCCCTTATAAAGGTTGCCGATCAGTGATGTTCCTTCCATTCGTTCCACGCTAAATTCCGTTAGCCTTCCGTCTTCCAACAGTGCCGATTGGGTAACATTGTGCGAACAATGGATAAACAGCTGCTTCATGCAAACCTCCACGCGTTGCTATTTTCTCCATTCTACATGAAAAACTTATAATCCGCATTCCCGGATGTCAATTGTCCGAGGAATCCGTCGATTATCGTCTTCTCCGGGACTACTTTAGCGATTTTTCCCCTTTTCATCACGTAAACCAAATGATACTGTTCCTTCATGAACAGCTTTATAATCGAGGAAAGAGGAAGATTCTCCGTTATGACGATCGGCTGCGATAGCTTGCCCCGTTCGATCCGCTCCTCGGATCTTTCGCTGCGATGTACGAGGAACCTCAAGAAGACGAACGGAACGTTGCGAAAATAGGTCCAGTTCGACGCGCACAAAAAAACGCCCACCGTCAGAAGATTCAACTGCAATAGCCCGCCGCGCAAGAGCGGGTAGACAGATGCCGCCACCATTAACGCGCTGAAAGCCAGGCTTATTTTCACGCTCCACACTAATGTCCGGTGAAACGGAATCCTAAGGCTTATCCAAGCCTGCAGCATTCTCCCGCCGTCGAGCGGAAGCACGGGCAATAAATTAAAAAGGCCGATCAGGACGTTAGCGCGCACGAAATCGTCCGACCACCCTTGATCGATCCAGCCGACGTGACCCAAACCATAACCGATCGCGGCAAGAATCGCGTTCTGGACCGGCCCGGCAATCGCTACCCATACTTCCTCCCTTACCGGCAATGTTCCGGCTTCCTCCACTTCGACGACTCCTCCGAACGGCAGAAGCTTCACTTCCCTGACGGTCCATCCGAAGCGCAAGGCGGCGACCAAATGTCCGAGCTCATGCCACACGACGATAAAGAACAGCGTGATCAGCTCGGCGAATCGGCCTGTGGCAATCGAGGCAATCATCACAAGCACGAATAAAGGATGTAGCCGAAAAACGATTCCGCGCCATTTAATCAAAGGAAACCACTTCCGCGGGATTTAAAGCCTTGCCGTTCTGTTGGACCGCGAAATACAGCAGGACTTCCCTGTCGCTTTGCCCCAGGCCCTCCCCGTTCACGTATAAATGCCCTAACAGCTGCCCCGTTTCTACCCAATCGTTCGGCTTTACCGCGGATTTCTCCAAATTTCCGTACACCGTAAGAACGTCATTCTCGTGCTCGACCAGAACGGTCACTCCACCCTCGTCTTCGGTCACCTGCTGTACCCGTCCGGTGTATATCGCGTAAACCTCGCTTCCGCTAGGCGCCGCGACCTTGACTCCCGTCCCGTTCTGGGCAAAGCTTTGCACGAGGCTGCCCTTGACGGGCAAAGCCGTATTCGCCGGACTCAGCATGACGGATACTTCCTTCGTATCGGGCTCGTCCAGGTTAAACGGGAAAAAGGAAGGCGATCCCCCGAACGTATTTCCATACCATGCCTCTATCGCCTTGAAATCCATGTCCCGGGTGACCGAGGACGAAACCCAGTCGCGAGTTTCCGCGCTACCCGGCATCTCGAGCTTGAGCCAACCCCAAAAACCGGCAAAAGCAACAGACGCCATCGCAAGGCGTACCATAAAACCGCGTATCAGCTTATTCCAATCAAAGCCAGGCGAGCGAGGATCTATTCGCGCGGCCGACGTAGGAGGAATCCCTTTTAACCCCTGCCATCCCGGGGCTTGTCCGGATTTCAATCGTCTCTCGCGTTCCCTCCACCACTGCTCCGGGTCCGTCTCGGCAGGAGGGCGCTCCGATACGGCATCCAAGCGCGGAGCGGGCGACTGGGAGATATCCGGCAACGGAGCCTCCAAGCCCGGCTGTTTCAAGTTTGGCACTGCTTCTATCGGTTGCCGCGTTCTTTTCTCTTCTTCCGTCGCGTGCTGCCCTATGATCTGCTCGATACGCTCGCGTCTGCGTTCTCGAACGCTATCCCGCACTTCCATCGAAAGCCCTCCTTGTCCATTTCTCTTATTACTTTATGGCGGATGCAAGGAGAATAGACTATGCGGATATCCGACTTAATCGCTAGTTAACGCAGGCCGATCATGCGGTTTAAAACAGCAAGAGCAGGCGAATTCGCCTGCCCTTGTAACCCCGTTTATTGTCCGCGACGTCAAGAATCCATCTGATACTTTTCCTGATGAGCGCGAATGCTGAAAATCAAGCCTATCGACATCATGTTCAGCAACAGGGACGTTCCGCCGTAGCTGATGAAAGGCAAGGTAATGCCCGTAATCGGCATAATCCCTATCATCATGCCGATGTTCTCGAAGATTTGGAACACCATCATGGAGGCTATTCCGATTATAATAAACGAACCCCGCAAGTCGTAACACTGATATGCGATCAGGATCATCCTGTAGATAAAAAGGAAATACAGCAACAGAAGCACCGCCGCGCCTTGAAATCCGAATTCCTCGCCGATGACGACGAAGATGGAGTCGGAATAGGTGTAAGGGATGAATTTACGGTTTTTCGAGTCCCCTTGCAAATAACCGTCTCCGGCAAGCCCTCCGGAACCGATCGCTATCTTGGCGTTTTCCGACTGGCGCCGATCGTCTTCGGACGCTTCCGTGGGATGAATGTACGTATTGATCCGCTCGTACCAATGAACCTTTTCATGCTCTTTCAAGTAATCGTGGATTTCCGTGTTGTACGTATTAAACAGAGTTACGAACAGCAACAATCCGCCTACGACCGTCGCTAGTCCGATCATGACGTACGTATAACGGACATTACCGATCCATAACATGCCCAGCACGATGAAGATGTAAATAATCGCGTTTCCGAGATCGGGCTGGATCATGACCAATATAAACGGAACAAAGGCTACGAAGCCTACGACCATAACATCGCTGCGCAGTCTTAGCGGATCGCCCTGCCTTCTTCCCAAGATCGCGGCTATGGCGATGATGAGAAACAGCTTCATCATCTCGGCCGGTTGGAAGGAGAACAGCCCTAGATTAAACCAGCTGCGCGCTCCGTTCGTCTCTCCTGCCAGGAAGTAAACCATAATCAGGAGGATCGCTCCGATGGCATACCATACGTACCAAACCTTCAGGATAAGACGGTAATCCACTAAAGTCGCCAGAATGACGACGGCGAAGCCAATCCCATAGAATATCAAGGTTTTTACATCGTAATTCGAATACGAAGAATTATTATACGTCGCGCTGCGGACGAGGATAGTGCTTAATCCCATGAACAACATGAGAATGATGAGCATCATCCAGTCCATCTTCTTAAATCGGTTCAACAACTCCGATCATCCCATTCCCAAAAACTTCTTTACTTTGCGAAACATGCCGGACTTTTCTTCCAACTGCGACAAGGGAACCGTCTCCCCAAGTATGCGTCTTGCGATGTTACGGTAAGCGATAGCGGCTTTGGAATTTACGTTCATGACCGTCGGTTCGCCCGAATTGGCCGCTTTGATGACGTATTCGTCGTCCGGAACGATTCCGATCAAGTCTATCGCGAGCACTTGGCAAATATCTTCGATCTCCAGCATATCCCCGTTTTTCATCATGTTGGGACGAATGCGATTAATAATCAGCTTCGGCGACGGAAAATGACTCTTCTCGAGCAATCCGATCACGCGATCCGCATCGCGGACGGCCGCGTTCTCGGGCGTCGTGACGACGATCGCTTGGGTCGCGCCCGCGATAGCGTTGCGGAACCCTTGCTCGATGCCGGCAGGACAATCGATGATGATATAATCGAAGTCCGGCTTCAGGCTCTCGATAATCTGACGGACCTGATCCGGCGTAATATCGTTCTTATCCTTCGTCTGCGCGGCGGGAAGCATATAGAGCTCGTCGAACCGTTTATCCTTGATAAGAGCTTGGTTTACTCTGCAACGGCCTTCGGCTACGTCTATAAGATCGTAAATAATCCGGTTCTCTAGTCCCATTACGACATCGAGATTACGCAAACCGATATCGGTATCTACCATACATACCTTTTTCCCCATAATCGCCAAAGCCGTGCCTAAATTGGCCGACGTCGTCGTTTTGCCGACTCCGCCTTTACCTGAGGTGACAACGATCGCTTCTCCCATGACTCTCTACACTCCTTTGAACTGCATGACTTCCTTGCGCTGACGGTTAAGACTCGTCATTTTATCGATCGCCATCGTTCCGTCCCGAAGGAATGCGTACTCCATCCACGGTTCCGCGGACGTCCATTCATCCGGCGGTCTGCTGATAATATCCGCTATTCGCAGTTGGGTCGGTTTCATCAAAGAAGCCGCGATAATAGCATCCACGTTGCCTTCGGTTCCCGCATGAACGGCACCCCTAAGCGCTCCTAAAATAAATACGTCTCCGCTGCATTTGATCGTACCTCCGGGATTTACGTCTCCTAACAGCAACAAGTGTCCGCTATACTCTACCGTCTGCCCCGATCTGATAATGCCGGTCATCGTATGTAAGCTAGGCGCGAGCTTGACATTGGGATCTATTGCCGGAGGATCGCTTTCGATGGATTGGATAAGTAAATTTCCTTGCCTGCGAAGAATGGACCTGATCCGTTCCTTGTCCTCTTCTTCCACTTGCCTCGAGCCAAGCTTAATGAATATATGAACGATCGGACCGGTGAACTGCTGTTCGTGCTTGTCCAATTTCGTATTCAGCTCGTCCAATAAGGTTACGAATTCGCACTGATCATCTAATAGAAATACGAGTCCTTCTTTAATCCCTTTAATCGTTACGTACGATTTGCCGGCCACTTTGTCCGCTCCTCCCTACGGTAATTGAAATTCGGCTCCATGAAGCCGATTTCCTGCCTGTCAGGCTAAACTCCGCTCATTCGGCGTTTTCCTCTCCGGATGACAGCGAAGACTTAACCAGGAAGCGGCGAACTGGAACGTACATAAGGAGCGCGATGAAAAGCTGCAGCAAAGCGGTCGGGGCGACCTGCCAATAAAACACGAAGGCGTACTCGAGATCCGTGATTCGAAACAGCTTGTAAATAAAATAAACGACGGAATCGAGAAACAACCCGCTAACGATCGCTACCCAAACGAAAAACCCTATCGTGAAGCTTTTACGTTCCGCGGCCAGTCCCGCCAAATAACCGATCAAACCCATTCCGAATCCGTAAGGTCCTATCAGATGACCATACGACAACAAATCCTGAAGTAAACCGAAACCGAGGCCGAATAGGAAAGCGGCATGGCGACCTGAAAATCCGGCTACAAACAAGGTCATGATAAAGCATAAATGCGGAAGAAGTCGATCGCTCCAACCGGGAGGAATAATCCACGGGACGACGGAATTCTCTATGATCAGCAATACTAGCCCGCAGAGGATTACCCAGTTCATTCGCATGTTCACTGTTCCTCCGCTCCGGGAACGACGACGACGAACACTTCTCTCAAGTGGTCGAATTGGGCCGCGGGTTGGATAATGGCCGTATACGTTAAACCGAAGTCGCCGACTTGGCTGCTCTTGACGGTTCCTACGATAATGCCTTGGGGAAACAAGCTTCCGATCCCGGAAGTAATGACCTTATCCCCGTCGGCCGGTTTGTCGCTCTCGTCGATCTTGGTCATCTGCAGCACGCCGGCTTCATCGTCGTATTCTATGATTCCGAAAGATTCGGGCTTGCCTAAGAAAGTAGCGGATACCGGAGTCCCTCGGGAAGAGCTAGGATCAAGATCCGTTATTAAAGTTACCGTCGAAGTAAAAGTTTTCACCTTGCTTACCAAGCCTACCAAACCGTCTACCGTTCTGACGGCCATATCCGGCTTCAACCCGTCCCTGGAGCCGAGATTAATAGTAATCGTTTTCTCGTACGGATTGGAGGTGCTGCCAACGACCTGAGCGATTAAGTAGCGATAGTTGTCCATGTTTTTCTGTTGCTTAGTAAAATTCAGATCTTCCTTCAGCCTTTTGTTCTCGGCTTCGAGCCTATTAAACTTAATCTGATCCTGCGTGTACTGGGCCACGGTTTGACGTAGCTGTTCATTCTCCTTGTACACGTCGGAAAGCCGGCCGAGGTCGCGGACGAAATCCGCGACCGCTCCGACCGGCCGGTACAAGACTCCTTGGACAGTCCCGAAAGCATCGTTAATGAATTTCTCCGGCCAGGTCAGGCGATTCCGGCCTAATGTAAATCCCATGAGGGCTATGAATAAAATCAGCCCGATCATGAGGATGAACAACCTCTTATTGCGCATCAATCGAATCTTGCCCACCCGCTTTCCCGAATCGTCAAGAGCTTAGCGTCCTGATCGGGAAGCTCCGCCTTTGGACTTGAAGAGATGTATGTTCTCGAGCGCCCTTCCCGTTCCGATCGCGACGCAATCGAGCGGATTTTCGGCCACGAGGACGGGCATTCCCGTTTCGCGGGTAAGCATTTTGTCCAGATTGCGAAGCAAAGCCCCGCCGCCCGTCAGCACGATGCCGCGATCCATGATGTCCGAGGACAACTCGGGGGGACACTTCTCCAATGTCACCTTCACCGCGTCGATAATCGAATTCACCGTGTCGGAAAGCGCTTCGGTAATTTCGTCGGAGGTAATGGCAAGCGTTTTCGGCAAGCCCGAAACCAAATCCCTGCCGCGAATTTCGATCGATTCCACTTTATCCAGCGGCATCGCCGAACCGATTTCCATTTTCAATTGCTCCGAAGTTCTTTCTCCGATCATCAGATTATACAGACGTTTAATATAAGCGATGATCGCGTCGTCCATCTCGTCTCCGGCAATCCGAATCGACTTGCTCGTCACGATGCCTCCCAGAGAGATGACCGCGACTTCCGTCGTGCCTCCGCCGATATCGACAACCATGCTGCCGGTCGGTTCCCATACGGGCAAGTCGGCTCCGATAGCAGCCGCGAAAGGCTCCTCGATAATATAAGCTTCCCGTGCTCCGGCTTGTTTCGTCGCGTCTTCCACCGCTCGCTTCTCGACGGCGGTAATTCCGGACGGCACACAGACCATGACGTTCGGATGGCGCGGAAACAAAGTTCTCGGTTTCTGTGCCCGGCGGATGAAATACTTGATCATCGTTGCCGTCGTTTCGAAATCCGCGATAACCCCGTCCTTCATCGGACGAATGGCTACGATATTGCCCGGCGTGCGTCCGATCATTTTCTTGGCGTCAGAGCCTACGGCTTCGATTTTTTTTGTATCGGTACGAAGGGCGACCACGGATGGCTCCCTCACGACGATTCCTCTTCCTTTGACATAAACCAACGTGTTAGCCGTTCCTAGATCGATCCCTAAATCCCTTGTAAATCCTCCTACCATGCTACTACCTCCTGCTTTGACCGCGACCGATATCTTCACGCCATGGCGGCGCAAGCAGTCGTCGGGACAATCCTTCTTATTATATTACAAGCAACCCATCTCCTTCAAACTGATAAAGCGACTGTCACCAATTACCAAATGATCCAATAACTCTATTCCGATCAATTGTCCGGCTTCTCCCAATCGTTTGGTCAGCTGAATGTCTTCCGGGCTCGGGGTCGGATCGCCGCTGGGATGATTGTGCGCGCAGACGATCGACGCGCTGCTTCTTCTTATCGCAGCTTTGAACACTTCCCTTGGGTGCACGATGGAAGCGTTTAAGCTTCCTATAGATAACGTCTGACGACCGATCACATGATTTTTGGTATTCAGAAACAAACATACGAAATGCTCTTCTTTGTGGTGCCGAAGCTCCTCCATCAGAAGATCCGCCGCGTCCTGCGGACAGGTTATTTTGACCGTTTCCGGTAGCTTTGATCTCGCTATCCTCCGTCCAAGCTCGATAGACGCTTGCAGCTGAAGCGCCTTCGCCGGTCCGATTCCGTGAATAAGCGTCAATTCCTCCCACTTGGCTTCGGCCAACCGGCGCAAGCCGCCGCATTCGTTAAGGATGCGTTGGGCGAGGTGAATCGCGGATTCTTGCGGCGTTCCCGTGCGAAGCAGAATAGCCAGTAGTTCCGCGTGGCTTAGCGCCTCCGCTCCGTGCCGTTGCATTCGTTCGCGCGGTCGTTCGTCAGAAGGAATCTCGCGTATGCGAAAGGATCTTTGCTCCACTGCGTTATACCTGCCTTAGTAAGCCGCGTCGGCCGCGGAAGTGGCTTGGTCGTTCAAGGAACCGTGACGTCGAATTGCTCCAATTGTAAGGCAAGCAGCGATACGGGCAATCCTACGACATTGAAATAGCAGCCTTCGATCGACTCGACCAGCAAGGCTCCGATTTCCTGTATACCGTAAGCGCCGGCCTTGTCCATAGGTTCTCCGGTAGCCACGTATCGCGATATTTGCCCTTCCGTTAAAGCTCTCATTTTCACCTTAGTCACCCTATGCGCAGTGACCGTCTTCGAATCGGATACCCGAATGCAGGATACTCCCGTATATACCTCGTGAACGTTGCCCGATAGCCGATGCAGCATATCCTTGGCATCTTGTTCGTCTCTAGGTTTTCCCATCACCTCGCCGTTCAACACGACGATCGTGTCGCTTCCTACGACAATCGACGAATCTCCGTTTCCGCTCATCATCTCGTTCTTAACCGCCGAAGCCTTTCTCAACGCAAGTCCTTCGACGATTTGATCGGGCGTCCAGTCCTCCGGCGTATGTTCGTCGGCATTACTGGGCACGATCCGTACCGGCAGGCCAAGCAGGGAAATAAGTTCCCGTCTGCGGGGCGACGACGAAGCGAGAACGAGAGTCGGGTTATTCGAAATAGCAGAAGACATCTTGCCGAACTTCCTTTCGGGTTACATTTTACGATAAAGCCATATCGCGACGATTGCGCCGACAATGCTCAGCAAGGTAAAGTTGACATCTAAATTCAAACTGTACTTGATAACCGACAAATCCGCCGCCGGTGACCAATTGACTTCGATCGCCCGTGTTAAAAAGGTGAGACCAGGAACCTCTTGAAGCCATTCGGCAACCAAAGCGCCGGCAAGCAAGCCCAAAAATACGAACAAGAGGAATATCCATGCATTTTTCTTCATAATTCCCCGTCTCCCACCATTTTTTGACACTGTTCTTCCATTATACTTTTCCCGGACAAGTCACACAACGTATAAAACAAAGACAGCCCCTAGGAAGCAGGCTGTCACGTTCAAAAGTCCCTATACTCTTCTATTCGTTACCCGACTACCGAAGGCTGAATGGCCGTTCTCAATTCTTGATCGGATATTAAAGCTTTCATGACCGCCGATTGAACGTTCCAAAGGTGGAAGCGCGACGGTTCTTGATTAAATTCCGTCATCGAGCCTAATGCCGAGTTCAAGGCCAGTACCAATGCTCTTGCATCCTCGGCCGCGCTGCCGCCCATCTGATCGATGGAAGCCTGCGCGCCTTGCCATAATCTTTGAGCTTCCTGTAACGCGGCCTGATCCGTTGCTTCCAGCGCCTGCGGTTGCTTCTCGAGTAACCCGTTACCGGAATACTGCGCCAGCTTCCTCATCAAACTACCGCTTGCATTCATGAACTCGGCCCCGCCCGCGCTTAGCATATCCGATGAAACCGTGATCGGCTCGCCGCCAAGCGGTTTGATATAAATCTCCGTATCCCGTATCTGGGTGGCAAGCAGCTCCGCTTCGTCGCGGGACCTGGCCATTCCCACGTAAACGCGATAACCGTCCTTGATCTCCGATGCGGACGCGTATCCTTTATCCCGCAGCTGTCCGACCGCCGTTTCCATGCTATCCTCGTTCTGAAACACTCCGTATTGAAGCATGTAATAGATATCTCCGTCGATTTGTACGCTCGCCGAAGCGTTCTCTCCCGAGACTTCTCCTTTAACCGGATTCGTAGATTCGGTCGATCCCGATACGCCGGTCGTAGAAGGCTCCTTAACCGTAGGCGCGAGATTAGGTTCGGATGAAGCTTGAATAGACGGAGAATTAACCTCGTTCGGTTTACCCGGAAATAACGGTTCGCCCGTAAACAAGCTTAAGACGATATAACCGAAGAGCGCTCCCGTACCGACCGCTGCCGCTACCGAGAGAAATACCCTGCCCCATGAAGGGCCGTTCTCCTCCCTCGAATGCATCGCGCGATTATACCATCCGTTCCCCCCCGCACTCTCTGCTTCTTCTTCGTCTTCCGGCAATACGACGCTCCAACGCCCCTCGTCCGGTTCATCGTAAGAAGGACCGGACGGTACCGAACGATCCCGATTCGTTACGGGAACCGACGGTATCGGCAACGATGGTACGGACGTTACCCGTATCGAGGGTACGGACGGCATATTCCAGTTGACGGTTTCCGTCTTGCGTATGATTTCTTCTAATGCGTGTATATCGTCTTGATACGGACTATTCAAAGTCGTGAACTCGGTTTCGATCGCCTCATCGTATGGATCGTCGAGCTTCTCCTTAGAAACTATGGCATGACCGAACGGCGTCGTCGGTAACTTCGGCTTGGCGGGCTGCTCGATTCGAATGGTCATCCTTGCTTTTGGTTGCATGCTGCGTCTCCCCTTGTCCCTCAATCTAGTAATTAGATTATGAGAGGCGAGAGAGAAATATGAATATAGAATCGAAACAGCCTTCGGCATATTTCACCGAAGGCTGTGGATGGATATTGCTATTTTTCGTTATGGCCGTTCCCGAAGGATGCGAGAAAGCTCGACGGCGGTTTTCCAGATGTCGCCCGCCCCCATCGTTAATACGAGGTCTCCGGGAGCAACGCGCTCCGCCAGCAGTTCCCTTACCTCTTCCTTGGTCGGGACGTACGTGACGTTGGAGTTGCTGTTCTGGGAAATCAGCTCGACTAGTTTGCGCGAATTGACTCCTTCGATTCTTTGCTCCCCGGCCGGTGAATAGATGTCGGTGATGATGACTTCATCCGCGTCCGCGAATGCCCGGCTGAACGCGTCCAACAAGAAAAACGTTCTCGTATAGCGCTGGGGCTGGAATACGGCGATAATCCTTTTGCCGGTCGCTTTCGCGGCTTGGATCGTAGCTTGGATTTCCGTAGGGTGATGGGCATAATCGTCGATAACCAGCATGTCCTTCACTTCGCCAAGAACCTGAAACCGTCGTTTGGCACCGCGAAATTCGCGAATGGCCTCGGCTATCGATTCGAAAGGAGCGCCCGCTTCGAGGCAGACGATAACCGTCGCGAGCGCGTTATACACGTTATGTTTTCCCGGCACGGACAAAGTCACTTTGCCGAGTACTTCGGCATGGTGGTTTACGGTAAACGTAGCGCAACGATCCCCTAGCTCTATATCGGTCGCCCGATATTCCGCGTCGCCCGAATCCAAGCCGTAAGTAACGACTCTTCGTCCTTCCACCTGGGGAAGAAGCTGTCGGATGTTTTCGTCGTCTCCGCACACGACGGCACAGCCATCCGGCCGTACGTTGCGAAGAAACGAGACGTAAGCTTCTTTCAGCTTATTGAAATCCCCATCGTAATTTTCCAGATGATCGGCTTCGATGTTCGTAACGACGCCGACCGCGGATTCGTATTGAAGGAACGAGCCATCGCTTTCGTCCGCTTCCGCGACGACGAATTCGCCTTTACCGGCTTTAGCGTTCGTTCCGACGTTTACGATTTCACCGCCGATAATATATGTCGGGTCAAGCCCGCAATTTTCCATGACGAGAGCGATCATGGAGGAGGTCGTCGTCTTGCCGTGCGCTCCAGCGACCGCTATTCCCGTACGGGCATTAAGCAGTCGAGCTAACATCTGCGCCCGATGCAGGACGGGAATGTTTAAGTGTTCCGCTTCCTGGCGTTCGACGTTGTCCCTGGACAGGGCCGTTGAATAAACGACGAGGTCAGCTCCCCGGACATGCTCCGGTTCATGACCGATATAGATTTGCGCTCCATTGGCAGCCAGCTTGTCGGTCAATTCCTGGCGTACCACATCGGAACCGGACACTTGATAACCCATCTCCAGCATGACCCGGGCGATGGCGCTCATCCCATATCCTCCGATACCGATAAAATGCACGTGCTCAGCGGTCCGCAACAACGCTTCACCAGCCTTTTTCAGATTTCGTTCCGTGGAGTAGCCACGAACGGACGTCGGCAATTAAATATAGAGTGCCGGTAATCACGTTTAACGTATTAACGTCTGGCGCGGATTCTGCGGATGCTTCAAGCAGAAGCTCCAGAGCACGCTGCCAATCCGGCTCCACGATAACGTTCCGCGGCCGTCCGAACTCCGAACGCAGTCGATCGACGACGGCGGCCAGGTCGGCGGCATTCATTTTTTTGTGAAAATCGGGTTCCGTGATTACAAGCGTATCCACCATTGGTAGTATATGCCGCAGGGTTTGCTCATGATTCTTATTCGGCATCATTGCCGTCATGACATTTAGTCGATCGAACTTATACACGTCCCGAAGCGCGATGCTTAAAGCTTCCATACCTTCGGGATTGTGCGCTCCGTCCAATAATATCCTCGGATCGCGCGAGACCATCTCCAGTCGTCCGGCCCAAGTCGTGTTCCGCAAGCCCGTCGCCAAATCTTCATCGTCCAAGATTAACGCGTAATATTGGCGCAGGACTTCCAATGTCATGACCGCGGTAGCGGCATTCTTCAATTGGTGAACCCCGTTCATCGTTACCGTTAACGATTGTATAGCACGGAAGGGACCTTGGAAAGTGAACTTTTGCTCATCTTCCGCGATCTCGAGCGGCTGGAACGCATAATCGCCGTCGAGCCGATATAATGTCGCTTGCCGTTCCGAAGCCGTCTCCCGTACGATTCGCAGAGCTTCCGGCTGGCTTACCGCCGTCACGACGGGAACTCCCGCCTTGATGATTCCTGCTTTCTCCCGGGTAATATCCTCGAGCGTCGGACCGAGAACGTCCATGTGATCATGGCCGATGTTCGTGATGACGCTGATAAGCGGGGTGACGATATTCGTCACGTCCAGTCTGCCGCCCAATCCCGTCTCCCATACGACGAAATCCGGATACGCAACGGTTCCGTAGTAAAGCAACGCCAGCGCGGTCGTCACCTCGAACATCGTGGGGGATCCCCATTCGCCCGATGCCATCTCCTCGGCAACCGGCTTCAGACGATTGGCGAGGTTAACCAGTACGTCGTCTTCTATATCATGCCCATTATATTGGAGACGATTGGAATACGAGGTCAAATAAGGGGACGTGAACGTCCCTACGTCATACCCGCACTGTCTTAGCACGCTCGTTAAATAGGCGCAAACCGACCCTTTGCCGTTCGTTCCCGCCACATGAATAAACTTTAATCTCCGTTGCGGATGATTAAACGTCTCCATTAACCGAACGATCCGGTCTAAGCCCGGTCGGATTCCGAAAGAAGTAAGCCCCGTTATCCAAGCCATAGCTTCTTCCGCCGTCCGAAACGGGACCGTCGGGGAGGCGTTGTCATGGTTCATCATGCTTCCCTGCCCCCCGTCATCCCTGAAGCTCCGCGATCCTAGCCAACACTTTATCCCGTTTGTCCTTGTAATCCTGGCCTTTAACGCGTTCCTGCTCGACGACGTTCGCCGGCGCTTTGGCCAAGTATCCTTCGTTGGACAGCTTCTTCTCCACGCGGTCGACTTCGGCATTCAGAGTGTCGACTTCCTTCGTAAGCCGGGCAATCTCCTGAGCGATATCGATTAATCCCGCGAGAGGAAAATAAAGCTCGGCTCCGGTGATGATCGCCGTCATCGCCTTATCGGGGGCGGTCAAAGCACGATCGAGCGTATAGGCCGAAGTATTGCAGAAGCGTTGAACGTAAATTTCGTTCCGCAGGAAGATTCCCTCTTCCGCTTCACCCGTAGGCTTCAGCAGCAACTCGATTTTCTTCCCGGGGGAAACGTTCACTTCCGCGCGAACGTTACGAACGGCGCGAATAGCTTCCATCAAGAGCTCCATTTCCTTAAGCGAGCTAGCGGCTTCGAAATCTCCGCGGTATTCCGGCCAAGAGGCCAGCATAATCGTCTCGCCAGGCTCGTGCGGCAGATGCTGCCAGATTTCCTCCGAAAGATATGGCATGAACGGATGCAGCAGGCGCAGCGTACGATCCAGCACATAGGCCAGAACGGATTGCGTGCTCTTCTTAGCTGCCGGATTGTCTCCGTATAGCGTAAGCTTCGAGAACTCGATGTACCAGTCGCATAGATCATCCCAAATAAAGTTGTATAGCAACCGCCCGGTTTCGCCGAATTCGTAGCTTTCCATGAGACGGGTGATGTCCCGTGCCGTCTCGTTGAACCTGTGAAGAATCCAACGATCCGCCGTCGACAACTCGCCGGCGAGGTCGATATGTTCGTGCTTGAATCCTTCCAAGTTCATTAGAGCGAAACGGGACGCGTTCCATATTTTGTTCGCGAAGTTGCGGGCTTGCTCGACCTTCTCGAATCTGAAGCGCAAATCCTGGCCCGGCGTACTGCTCGTCGATATCATGTATCGCATCGCATCCGCGCCGTATTGCTGGATAACGTCGAGAGGATCCACTCCGTTACCTAGCGATTTGGACATTTTGCGTCCTTCCGCGTCGCGCACGAGCCCATGAATGAGAACGTCCTTGAACGGAATTTGCTCCGTGAACTCTAGCGCGGTGAAGATCATCCTGGCTACCCAGAAATAGATGATATCGTAACCCGTCACGAGTACTCCGGTCGGATAATAATTTTTCAAGTCCGCAGTGTCTTCCGGCCAACCGAGAGTGGAGAACGGCCATAGGGCGGAGCTGAACCAAGTATCCAGGACGTCGTTATCCTGTTTCCACGGAGAGCCTTCTTGGTCCGCACCTTCGGGAGCTTCCAATCCCACGTAAATTTCTCCGGTCGCTTCGTGATGCCATGCCGGAATGCGGTGGCCCCACCATAATTGACGGGAAATGCACCAATCGCGTACGTTCTCTATCCATTGTAAGTATATTTTCTCGAAGCGGTCGGGCACGAAATGAACGCCTTCGCCGGATTTCTGGGATTCGATCGCTTTCGCCGCAAGAGGCTTCATGTCGACGAACCATTGCGTAGACAAATACGGCTCTACCACGGCGCCGGAACGTTCGCTGTGGCCTACTTGATGTACGTGGTCCTCGATTCCGACGCAAATCCCTTGCTCCTGCATATCTTTTACGATCGCTTTGCGGCAATCCGCGCGATCCATGCCTTGGTAAGGTCCCGCATGCTCGTTCATGCGGCCGCCTTCGTCCATGACCGTAATCTGCGGCAGATCGTGCCTTGCGCCGACTTCGAAATCGTTCGGATCGTGGGCGGGCGTAATCTTGACCGCTCCGCTTCCGAAATCCTTCTCGACGTATTCGTCCCCGATGATCGGAATTTCCCTGTTTACGATCGGAAGCATAATCATCTTACCGATGAGGTGCGTATATCGATCATCCTCCGGATGAACGGCTACCGCCGTGTCCCCAAGCATCGTCTCCGGCCTTGTCGTGGCAACGGTAATATATCCGCCGCCGTCTGCCAGCGGATACCGCAGATGATAGAGGTGTCCGTTGACTTCTTTATGTTCAACTTCGATATCCGATAACGCCGTGCGCGCCGCCGGATCCCAGTTAATGATTCTTTTTCCCCGATAGATCAAACCTTTGTCGTAGAGGCGGACGAAAACTTCCCGCACGGCCTTGGACAAGCCCTCGTCCAACGTAAAGCGTTCGCGCGAATAGTCGAGGCTTAAGCCCATCTTGGACCATTGCTCGCGAATCGTCCCCGCGTAGTGATCTTTCCACTCCCATACTTTCTCCAGGAATGCTTCGCGTCCCAGGTCGTACCGGCTCAAGCCCTCTTCGCGGAGCTTCTGCTCTACTTTGGTTTGAGTCGCGATTCCCGCATGGTCCGTTCCCGGAAGCCACAACGCGTCGAAACCTTGCATCCGCTTGAACCGGATGAGGATATCTTGCAAAGTGAAATCAAGGGCATGGCCGATATGCAGCATGCCCGTCACGTTCGGCGGGGGAATGACGATGGTGTACTTAGGCGCGTCGGGACGGCGTCCCGCTTCGAAGTAACCGTTATTCAACCAGAATTCGTACCATTTGCGCTCCGCGCTCGTCGGATCGTAAGTCGTCGGCATTTCCGCGTTCTGCCGTTCTTGGGTTTCGGACATGAGTGACACAACCTCCATAAGACATCATTCTCTGCACCTCTGCCGGGTTTCCCCGCAAAGAGCGTAAAAAACACAAAAACCTCCCGTCGCAAAGGACGAAAGGTAAACTTCCGTGGTACCACCTTCGTTCCGCCGGTTATGTTACTCCGGGCGGCACTCGTCGCAAAATAACGGTTGCTGCCGTCCTGTCCTATGCAATCGCCCCGATGTGGACGATCTTCAGCAGGAAACTCCAGGGCGACTCGCAGCAGCTTGCGTCCGCGGAACCTCTCAGCGCTGACTTGGCAGCGGCTCCGCTCTCTGATGGATAATCTGCATACTCTTCCCTATCCTTGTTATTGTTACTTATTTTACTCTCCACCCGTTAGAGAGTCAATATGCGGTCAAGCCGCGCGAAAAACCCGTCTCCCTCCCGACGAGAGGAGAAACGGGTTCGACTAGGCCGTCATGGAATGTAGAGCACTTGACCTTCCGATAAATAAGGCTCGTGCAAGCGGTTATACAGCTGCAGTTCCCTTGGCTGAACGTTGTAGCGACTAGCAATCGAGTCGAGCGTCTCTTCCCTTTGGACGATGCACATCCTCACTTTGCGGAAGGAATGCGTCTGCGCGCCGTTGTTCAAGAACAACCGCGTCCATTCGAGCTCGTCGCCGCTGCTCTGCGCGGGATTGTTCGCTAGCTGCGCCTTCTCTTCGGCTTGTGCCGCCTCCAAGATGCGAAGCTCAGCTTCGCGTTTGGCGCCCTTCTCACCCAACTGGGACAGTAGCCCGACCCCGGTTTGTTGCTGTTGCACGGCGGGATCCAGCGTTCTGCCTCCTAGAGCGACCCGAAGATCCGGTTTTTCCTCCACCGCAGGTTCGTTAGAGACCTGGAGCTCCGGTTCCGGAGTCGGGTATAGGTACGGGTAAGGCTCGGCCGTCCTTTCTAGTTCGGCAATCCTTTCCTTCGACACGTCCCCCCAGGCGGAGGCGTCGAATTGCGCTTTGTCCACGGGCGGATCGTCGGCTAAGGCCTCGTCTCTTCTGGCTTCCTCCAAATTCTGGAACATCGACAGCCAACTGCTTTCTTTGGTCGTCTCGTTCGTTAGGGCATCCGTCTCGGATTGCAAGCCCCATACGTCTTCCCTGTCCTGTTCGATCAGATCCTCGTCCGCATCCGTCGAATAGAGATTTTCCGATAGCGACGCCTTGTTGCCCGAATCGAATTCGTTACGGTCGGGCGCCGAGAATCGCGCGGAATCCTCATCCGACTCCGGTTGCGCTTGGTGAACGACGGTGAAACTATCGTCGCGCCATATCGGACTCTGAGTAGACTGTACCTGAAGCCCGCGCAAGGCGAGCACGCCCGTCACGTTTAAGGAACGCGACGTAAGCAGGTCCACGTCGAAGTTGTCGATCTCGACGGCGAGCTCTTCCACGCTTTGGATCCGGTTTAGCGGCAGAGAGATTTCGACCGGAATCCAGTGTTCCAGCTGAGATACTCCGGAGGAATCCTTAGCCCGATAGATCCCCGACAGTAACAAGTGACCTCTCAATAGAACCTGATCGTCCTGAGGTAGCGCCTGCATGTGGGGCACCAACTCGATTTCTTCCAACTCTTCGATTGCGGCTACATCGTCAGGGAGATGCACACGTTCGTAAATATCGAATCGCAACCCGTTCAACTGGTCCGTCACGACGAAGTCCTCCTTTCGGCATAAGCACCCGATGGCATGGATCGGGGCCGTTACAATTCACTAATTATCTATATGCCGCCGAAAGGCGGGCATGACTGAAAATGCAAACAACCCCCCTCGGCTTTTTTGCCATGAAGGAGGACAAAGAAAAACTCCGGCGGGGAAGTTCCCGCCGGAGCATAGGTTTTTACAGTTTCAGCATTGCCGCTCTGTGTGCTTCGATCGTCTCGTCGATGTCGTCAACGCTGTGGGCGATCGAAACGAACCAGCCTTCGAAAGGCGACGGAGCAATGTTCACGCCGTTGTCCAGCAGCCTGCGGAAAACCGTGCGGAAGCGTTCCGTGTTCGCCGTCTTGGCCAAATCGTAATTGATGACATGTTTATCCGTAAAGAAGGGGCAAACCATGGAACCCACGCGATTGATCGTCATCGGAATACCCGTCTCCGCCGCGTTGCGCTCGAGTCCCGCATGCAGACGGACCGACAACCGCTCCAACAACCGGTAAGATTCCTCCGTCATCAGTTTGAGAGTCGTGTAACCCGCAGCCATCGCCAATGGATTACCCGACAAAGTGCCGGCTTGGTAAATCGGGCCGACCGGGGCCATCTTGTCCATGATTTCCCGTCTTCCGCCGTATGCGCCTACCGGCAAGCCCCCGCCGATGACTTTGCCCAAGCACGTCAAATCGGGCGTAATGCCATAGAGTCCTTGAGCGCAATTCAAGTGGACCCGGAATCCCGTCATGACCTCGTCGAAGATGAGCAAGCTTCCGTAATTTGAAGTCACCTCGCGCAAGCCGGCCAAGAATCCCGGCAATGGCGGTACGACGCCCATGTTACCCGCTATCGGTTCAACGATAATAGCCGCGATTTCTTCGCCGTAGCGTTCGAAAGCAAGCTTAACCGATTCTAAGTCGTTGTAAGGGACCGTCAGCGTATGCGCCGCCACGCTCTTGGGCACTCCCGGGCTATCCGGCAAACCTAGCGTAGCGACTCCGGAGCCCGCTTTAATTAGCAAGCTGTCCGCATGTCCGTGATACGAGCCTTCGAATTTCAGGATTTTGCTCCGATTCGTGAATCCTCGAGCTAACCTTAGCGCGCTCATCGTAGCTTCCGTACCCGAGTTGACCATTCTTACGACTTCTACGGAAGGCACGCGTTCGCATACGAGCTCCGCCATCAACGTCTCCAACTCCGTCGGAGCCCCGAAGCTCGTTCCTTTTTCCGCCGTCCGTTTAATGGCTTCGACCACTTCCGGATGGGCGTGTCCCGCGATTAAAGGCCCCCACGAAAGCACGTAATCGATGTATGTTTGCCCATCGATATCCGTGATGCGGCTCCCCTCCCCGCGCTCTATGACGAGCGGAGTCTGATTCACGGACTTGAATGCCCGCACGGGACTGTTGACGCCTCCCGGTATGACGCGTTTCGCGCGTTCGAAAGCCTCTTTGGAGCGGGTATCTATGCGCGTTCGATGTTTTTTGCTCATATTCGACACATCCTACTATCTGAATTGGAAAAGGCTGTGGTAAACTTGTTCATATCGTAACTTAGCGGAGCGGGAGAGATTAACATGATCGAATGGCTGAAAAAGGTTTCTCTTTTTGACAACTTAAACGACGCTCAACTGGAACATATTCTTAGAATTTCCCACAGGCGGACAATCCCCGCCGGAACGATTCTCTTTCACGAGAAAGAGATGGGTTTAACCTTCTACGTCGTCCTTGCAGGTTCACTTAAGCTGTTCACGAAGAGTAATTCGGGAGAAGAAAAGGTGCTTTCATTAGTCAATGGCGGCGAAAGCTTCGGCGAGCTGTCCTTGCTGGACGGTCGACCTCGTTCCGCTTCGGCGCAAACCTTGGAGCCCACGACCGTATTGGAGCTTAGCTCGGAGCAATTCATGGAATTGATGGAAACCCACTTCGATATCACGAGGGGCATATTATCCGAATTATGCCGCCGACTGCGCACGACCAACGAGCACGTGAATGATTTGACCTTCCTCGACGGAAGAACCCGCGTGCTCAAAAATCTGATTTCGCTCGCGAACAAGAGCGGCAAACGCGACGGCAATATCATTTCCATTCACATGTCGCTGAACTACGACGAGCTTGCCCAGATGGCCGGCGTAACCAAAGCCATCCTGTCCGAAGTCATTAGGGAGCTGGAGACGCGCGGCGTCTTGCAGTTCGGCATCAACGAATACAAGCTGAATTTACTAAAACTTCGCGGTTAAACGACGGATTGCTCCGGCATCTATCCTTCCTTTCGCTTTAATTCCCCTTCAACCAACGCGCGGCATCTTTGGCGTGATAAGTGATGATTAAATCCGCACCCGCGCGTTTCATTCCGGTTAACGTCTCCAGCACGACCGCCTTCTCGTCTATCCATCCCTGCAAAGCCGCGGCCTTCACCATCGAATACTCCGCGCTTACGTTATAGATAACGATAGGCAAGGAGTACCGATCCCTAAGCATTCTTACGATGTCCAAGTACGCGAGGCCCGGCTTCACCATGAGGAAATCGGCACCTTCGTCCACGTCGGATTGGGCCTCCCTTAAAGCTTCCCGCGCGTTGGCAGGATCCATCTGGTACGTTTTGCGATCTCCGAATTGCGGAGTGGAATGCACCGCTTCCCGGAAAGGACCGTAATACGCGGACGAGTATTTGACAGCGTACGACATAATCGGCGTGTTGGTAAAACCCGCCTCGTCCAGCCCTTGGCGAATCGCGGCTACGAAACCGTCCATCATATTGGAAGGAGCGATAATGTCCGCGCCGGCTTTAGCCTGCGCGACCGCCGCTTTCGCAAGCAACGCGAGAGACTCGTCGTTGTCGATTTCCGCTCCGCAATCGGTCGTATGGACAACCCCGCAATGACCGTGATCGGTGAATTGGCACAAGCAAGTATCCGCTATGACCACTAGCCCCGGGTACAGAGCTTTTATTTTACGGATAGCCCTCTGCACGATTCCATCTTCATCGAACGCGGACGTTCCGGTAGCGTCTTTGTGATCGGGAACTCCGAATATAAGCACGGCCTGTATACCTACCCCCACGATTTCCGCGAGTTCTTCTTCCAACGTATCCAAAGACCAATGATAGACGCCCGGCATCGAAGTAATTTCGTCCTTCACGGCCGTCCCCTCCGTTACGAAGATTGGCGCGATCAGATCGTTCGTTCCAACGCTTGTTTCTCTTACAAGACTACGCAAGGCATCCGTGCTTCTTAATCTGCGATGTCTAACCAAAGGATAAGCCATGTCCGTCAATCTCCTTTCGTAACGCGCCGTCTCTCGACCAACGCATCCACTAAACCTTCTATCGTGTATTTCTCGGGAATAATCGTGACTTGCAAGCCGTTCTCTTCCGCCGTCTTCGCCGTAACGGGTCCGATGCAAGCGATCTCGACGCCTCGCAACGCTTCCGCCGGCTCCTTCAAGCCTAGTTGGCGCAAAGCCTCCAGCAAATTGATTACCGTCGAGGAGCTCGTGAACGTAATGACGTGAATCTCGCCGCCGGCTATCATTTCCGGTAACCACAAATCCCGCGGTGCCGCCAAGCAAGTCTCGTACACGTCGATCTCCACCGTACGAACCTCTCGCTCCTTAAGTTCCTTCGGCAAAGTTTCCCTCGCCAAATCCCCTCGCGGCAGCAATGCAAGCTGCCCGGGCACGATCAGGCCGTCCAAGCTTTCCAGTAAGCTTTCCGCGCGGAAGCTTTCCGGCAGCAGATCGGCTCGAATACCTCGCGAAGCAAGCGCCTCGGCCGTCATAGGCCCGACGGCGGCGAATTTGGCCCGGTGAAACCTGCGGATATCAATGCCGCAACGATCCAACCAACCGAAGAAAAACTCTACTCCGTTTACGCTAGTCAGCATGACCCAATCGTAGTCGTCCGCTTGACCCAATGCCCGCTCGATCGCTTGAACCGCTTCCGACGATGTCGGCCATTTGGTCTCGATAACGGGAAACTCGTACGTTTCGCCTCCCAGGTCGTCGATCTTGGCCAGCAATTCGCTCGCTTGCGATCGGGCCCGGGTAACGAGTATCCGTTGACCGAACAAAGGCTTCTTCTCTATCCAAGACAGCGTCTCGCGCTGGCGAACGACATCGCCGACGACAATAACGGCCGGAGGTTTCAGGTTGGCCGCCTTGACCTTCTCGTCGATATCGCCGAGAGTGCCCACGACCGTCCTTTGCTCCGCCCTTGTCCCCCATTGCACGAGGGCGACGGGCGTATCGACCGATCTGCCGTGCTTGATCAATTGTTCGCTAATATAGCCGATCTTGGCGACGCCCATCAAGAAAACAAGCGTGCCCGTGGCGTTCGTTACTTTATCCCAATAGATCGAATGATCGAGTTTGTCGGGGCTCTCATGGCCCGTTATAACGGAAAAGGAGGAAGCCATATCGCGATGGGTCACGGGAATGCCCGCGTAAGCAGGTACCGCGATCGCGGATGTAATGCCGGGTATGATCTCATATAAGATGCCGTTCTTCTGCAGTAAATCCGCTTCTTCGCCAACGCGCCCGAAGACGGTCGGGTCGCCGCCTTTTAACCGAATAACGGTTTTTCCCTGTAGCGCCAGATCAACGAGTAACTGATTAATGTCCTCTTGCTTCATCGTATGACGGTCCGGAAGCTTCCCTACGTAGATACGTTCGGCGTCGGGTCTGGCATGGTTCAGCAATTGGGGACCAGCAAGCCGGTCGAACACGATAACGTCGGAGCGCTTCAAAGCCTCCAACCCGCGAACGGTGATCAGCTTGGGATCGCCCGGACCCGCGCCGACCAGGTAAACTATTCCTTTGACCATTCGCTACTCCCTCGCTTCCGCAAGAAGATGGTCGGCCCCGCGGCCAAGCAGAGCTTGAGCGACATCAGAGCCGACCCGCAGAGGGTCGGAACCGCTCGCGCTCTCCTTCAGCATGCTGATGCCGTCTGGAGATGACACCATTCCTTGCAATAGTACCACCGAAGCCCCATCGCTTGTTTCAAGTCGGGCAAACGCTCCGATCGGGATCTGGCAACCCCCGTTCAACAAACCGAGCAATCGCCTTTCCGCGGCTACCGTTCGCTCGGTATCCGGGTCGTTGAGCAGGCTGAGCAGCGCAAGCACGTCCTTATCGTCACCTCGGCACTCGACCGCCAAGGCGCCTTGCCCGACGGCAGGCAAGCATACTTCGGGCGAAAGATATTCCGTGATGCGATCTTTCCAGCCCATGCGGTGTAGACCAGCCGCCGCGAGGAGTATGGCGTCGAAGCCTTCTTCATCTAACTTGCGCAAGCGGGTATCGATATTCCCCCGAATCGATTCGATGCGTAAATCCGGGCGATGGGCTTGCAGTTGCGCCGCTCTCCTTAGGCTGCTCGTTCCAATTCGCGCTCCGATCGGCAAGTCGGCCAATCCTTTGCCTTCTCTGCCGATCAAGCAATCCCGGGGATCTTCGCGTAACGGAATCGCGCCTATGACTAGTCCTTCAGGAAGATCGAAGGGCATATCCTTCATGCTGTGGATAGCAAGATCGATTTCTCCGTTCAGCAACGCTTCCTCGATTTCTTTAACGAATAACCCTTTTCCCCCGACCTTGGACAAGGTGACGTCCAATATGCGATCCCCTCGGGTCACGATGGGCTTCACCTCGAATGTATAAGCAAGATCTTCCCTTGCGCATATCTCTCTTAGCGCTTGTATCGTCTGATTCGTTTGCGTTATCGCGAGCGTGCTTTGCCTTGACCCCACTATTATATTGCGCATATGTATCTATCCCTTCCGGTCATTTACACGTTGACGTAATCGAGCGATCAGCCTGTCCTTATCTCGAATCCATGCTGCCGAACGCCATTCCTCTAGCGCCTCGTCGGTTACCGCGACTTGAAGCAGCTCGCGCCGTTCGGTAATATCCGATATCTCCGACTTCACGATCTCGCGAATCGTCCTGAGCGCCTTGACGTTCTCGTCATATTCGGGACCGTAGCGTTCCGCAAGCTCGTTAATGATGCGTTTCGCAAGAGCAGGCCCCGCACCGGAAGCGCTGGCCGCGAGAATCAAATCCCCTTGCCGCAATACGGCCGGCACAAGAAAATCTCCTTCTTCGCCATTGTCCGCAATATTGTACGGAATGCCTCTTAGACCGGCAATTTCGGCAATCCAGCGGTTGACTTCCGGCCGATCCGTCGCCGCGAATACGAGAGTTGCGCCGTCCAAATCTTCTTCCTTGGCTTCCCGCTCGTCCCATTGCAATAAACCGGCGTTCGCCCATTCTTGCAATACCGGCGTTAGCTTGGGACTTATTACGCGAATATCCGCCTTTGCTTGCAGCAAGCCTTCCGATTTCCGTTGCGCGACGGCGCCGCCGCCTACGACGATGCATCTTCGTCCATCCATCTGTAGAATGATCGGATACCAGCCGGCCACGGACAATGCTCCTCTCGCAACGAATCTATTTACCTATTACTCGACTAGCGACTAAAGCATCTGATGAAACGAGGATAGCGAGCTAACGAAGAAACCCGTAACCAATAAAGCATACCCCAACAGATTCCAGATCGCCAGCTTTGTCCCGTCATCGAGAGAGGCCAATCTTCGAATCAAATAAAAAATATAAAGGGCACCGGCAGCGAACGAGAACAGTACCTTCTCGTCCAACAGCTTCGCCGGACTGCCGTCCAGCAATAGCGCCACCGTCCCCGTGGATAGCGACAACAACAGCAACGGAACACCGATCAGGCCTGCACGGTAAGCGTATTGATCGATCCATTCCAAGCTAGGCATCCGGCTCATCACATGCGACCACTTCTTTGCTTTCAACCTCTGATGGAGGAATAAATACATCAAGCCCAGAATCGCCGTTATCGTTAATACCGCGAAGGCTAACGTAATCAGCCCGACATGTACCAGCAACAATCGTCTAGCGACTTCCCACGGCTCCAGCTCCACCTTTTGCCGATTGCGTTCGATCAAATTAAGGGCCAGTACGGCGAAACCAACGACGTTGACGAGAAGGACGAGCAACTCCGCCCGGACAATCCGATTAAGAATAAAGGACGCGGAGACCAGCAACCAAGACACGAAAAACAAATAATCCCTAAGCGTCAACGCCGGAACCGAAAATCGGTCCACCAATAAGACCAATAAAAAAACGCCCTGAAGCACCCAAACAAAAACAAGGAGCCCTGTGCCCACCTTTCTGGCGCTCCGGTTGCCGGAAGCGGCGTCGGACACGAAGAAAAGCAGGCTCAGGGCATAAATATAAAGTACGGCGTCGGTTAACCAATCTTGCGTTATCATGGGGGCAGCGCCTCCGGCATCCTTGCTTTATCTAAGTGCGCCTGCGAGTTGGGATAACAATATCTCGACATCCCTCATGGAGCCCGGTGTCGATTCGGCGCTTCTGGACGACGAAATCAATTCTTTCCGCGATTTCTCCTCGGCGATTTGTTCCGCCTTCAGAATCGCGACTTCGTCTTCCAAGGCGAACAATTGAACGAATAGCTTCATCGCTTCGTCGCTGCGTTTCTCGGCCGCAAGTTCTTTGATACGCAATATAGGATCATGTATGACTTGATTGACGATGCTCTTGGTTAGCTTGCGAATGACTTTGACTTGCCGCTCGTCCAGCTCGGGAAGCTTGCGCAACAAGCTCTCCAAAGTATTCTCTTGAATGGATGCAGCCTTATCCTGAAGCGCCCTGATCAGAGGGCTGACTCCTAGGGTCGCATACCATTGTTGGTAAGCTTCCTGCTCAAGCTCGATCATTTCCTCGATTATGGCGGCTTCCTTGCGGCGTTTCGCCATGTTCGATTCCACGATGCCTTCGAGATCGTCGATATCGTAGAGAAAGACGTTCGGTATATCTCCGCACGAAGGCTCGATATCCCGAGGCACGGCGATATCGATCAGAAAAAGAGGCTTTTTCTTACGCGCGGACATCGCGGCTTCGATATGCTTCCGGCTGATAACGAATTTCTCCGCTCCCGTGCTACTAATGACGATGTCTGTATCTTTCAATCTATCCATGGCTTCGTCGAACGTCATTGCGGTGCCTTGGAACTTCCCGGCCAAATCGGCCGCTTTCTCGATCGTCCGGTTGACGACGAACACCTCTTTAGCCCCATTGCTATGGAGGTGCTGCGCGGTTAACTCGCTCATTTTCCCCGCACCCATGATCATGACCTTCTTATCGTCGAACCGTCCGAAGATACGCTTGCCGAGCTCCACAGCCGCGTAACTGACGGATACCGCGCTCTCTCCGACCGAGGTTTCTGAGTGCGCGCGCTTGGCTAACGTAATAGCCTGCTTGAACAATCGGTTGAACAGCGTGCCTGTCGCTTGCTGCTCTTGCGCGAGCAAGAAAGCGTCGCGTACTTGTCCGAGAATCTGAGTTTCTCCGATAATCATGGAATCGAGGCCGCTTGCGACCCGGAACAAATGCTCCACCGACCGATCGTCTTCGTACATATACAAATGCGAGTTGAATTCCTTGCGCGGTATTTTGAACCATTGCTCCATGAATGCGCGTATATGATGTCCGCACAGGTGAAGCCGGTCAACGACCGCGTAAATTTCCGTCCGGTTGCAGGTAGCCACGACGACTCCTTCAAGAATGCCGGTCGTTTGCTTCAACGCCTGCAACGCAAGCGGCATCTCCTTATCCGACAACGTAAAGCGTTCCCTCATTTCCACGGGGGCCGTACGGTAATTCAATCCGACAACGATAAGATGCATCAGCAATCACCCGACTTTCTGCATAGGAGTAAGGACTATCCTGTATGTCATCGATTATTATAGCATAGTTGTACGATCACTTTTCCCTCAAATATGAAAACTTTATGAAAACCGCTCCGTCTGCGGCGCTTTTTTCTATTGTCGGCGATTTGTCCCAGCGCTATTCCTAATACGTATGAAAAAAGCCATGGAGTTAATACCCCCATGGCTTTCGCTTTTTTGTTATTTAACGAGTTCGACCTGCTTCATCATCGGTTCTACGACTTCCATTTCACCGAGTCCACGGATCAATTTCTTCGCATAAGTTTTTTCCGGCTTCAGTACGTTGACTAGATAGTCAATTGCTGCTTGCGGATCCACGGTTTCGCCACAGGTATAACAATCGATCGCGGCAAAGCCCTTCTCAGGATACGTGTGAATGGAGATGTGACTCTCCGATAACAGAACCAAAACGGTTGCGCCTTGAGGTTCGAATTGCTTTGCTTGAACCGATAATACGGTCGCGCCGCATGCTTCAGCTGCTTCCACCATGTGCGATTGGAGAAGTTCCGCACTGTTCAGTAAATCAATGTTTCCTCCCCATGTGTCAACCGCAACGTGCCGTCCGAAAGTCGAGTACTCCATCTTTCGGTTCCCCCTTCCTAGGAATAAAATGTGAAACTGATTTCATCCGCTAGGACCTACGTCATTCACTTGGAGGGAATTTGCTCTCACCGCATTCCTTGAGTGAATCCTGGTTCCTATTGTATTGTGTTGTCAACGAATCTAAAAATAACATCTATCGTGGGTAAATGCAACTGTTTTTTTTGCTCGCCCGGCAATCCGTTTTCCCCGCGCCGTGGATTTCCCCGATTTACACGCAAAGCCCACCGCAATGCCGTTACGCCCTAAATTATGCGCCATCCCGCCTCGTGGTGCGAAGCCGGCGACAAAAGAAAAGAGCCATCCGATGGCTCTTTCCAAGGCCGAGTCTGCTGTTCGCTTAAGCTTCTAACGCGAATAATAGACGGCTATGATATTTCAATCTTTGATCGATATCCGAAATAAGTTCCGGTTCCTTCGTAACATTGCGAATGTCCAGGAGCTCGTTGACGGATCCGCGCAATCGGTTGATTTCTTCTTCGACCGAGCACAGGTTAAATTGGGATTGAAGTTTTACTAGCGTATCGCTTTGCTCGAATACCGTCCTCAGCAGAGCATCCTTGCTCTCCACGATGCGCACTACGTTGCCTTTAATGTAATGATAGACCATCGTGTAGCTCGGATAAATCCGGTTGACGACCGCATCGCCTTTGAAAGAAGAAACGAGCTTGCGTAAAGTGTTAGTTAGTTTTGGTTGAACAACGCGACAAGTCAACGTGCATCGATATTGTCTGTTGCTTCGTTCGAAGGTTAAGCGAATGGACTCTCCGCCCGCGTCTTCTTCTAACACGACCTCTTGATTGCCGTTATCCAAAACAAATACTTGCAACCTAAGCTGCTGGACTTCGCATAGAGAGATCAATCTCGGCATTTCGGCTTCCGTCAGTGTCAGACTGGCATTGACATACTCCGTGGCTACCCGTTGAGCCATAAAATCTCCTCAATTCCCATTGTCTTGCGATTGTCATACTCGATAACTAACTTTATTATACGCTAATTCGCTAGCCGTTTCTTCTCCGCCAATCTTGATTTTCCCGGAAAAAACGCGCAAAAATCGATTCCTCCCGCGATTCCTTCAACCTTTTAACCGTTATCCTCTGTTTCCTGCACGTTGTTAGGGGGTTCAGAGGGGTCTTTAAGCGGTATTCCTGCCGATTGCAAGATGATGCTCCATAATTCGTCCCTTCCTTGTCCGGTTTCCGAAGAAAACAGGATTAGAGGAACATGCCCGGGCATACCCAGCGTCTGGCGAACGATCTTCACGTGTTTAGGCCATTGGGATCGCGATACTTTGTCCGCCTTGGTCGCCACGACGGCCATCGGAATTTCGTAATGGGAGAGCCACTCGTACATCCGCTGGTCTTCCGCGGAAGGCGGGTGACGCAGATCGACGAGCTGTAGCACTAACTTAAGGGGTTCTCGTCCCCTTAAGTACCGCTCGATCATTTTGCCCCAAGCTTCGCGCTCCGACTTGGACACTTTAGCATAACCGTATCCCGGAAAGTCGACGAAATAAAGCTCGCCGAGCTCGCCGTTGATCTTGTAGTAATTCAACGTCTGCGTCTTCCCCGGCTGTTGGCTCGTTCGCGCCAAATTCTTGCGAAGCAGCATCTTGTTGATCAGGGATGATTTACCGACGTTAGAGCGGCCGGCAAGAGACACTTCCGGCAATCCGTCCTCCGGATACTGGCTTGGACCGACCGCGCTAATGACAAATTCGCTTTGCTTGATTTTCATAACAACTAAGGTCTCCTATCAGTGCGTACCGAGCGGCCTCGTATCTTCGGGGTCGTCGTTTACGGCAGTCGGAATCGCCGCGTTCTCCGTCTGCAATTCGTTCTCTTCTTGTCCGGAAGCGCTAGCTGCCGGGTTCAGGGGTTCGGACAGCGCATGCTGAAGAACCTCGTCCATATGGGCAACCGGAACGAAAGTCATATTCGCCCTTACGCTCTCGGGAATATCCCGCAAATCCCGTTCGTTGTCTTTAGGCATCAATACTTTGGTGATACCCGCGCGGTGAGCGGCCAACGACTTCTCTTTCAAGCCGCCGATCGGAAGCACACGCCCCCGCAGCGTAATCTCTCCGGTCATGGCCACGGTGCGGGTAACCTTCCGGTTCGTTAGCGCGGATATCAAAGCGGTCGCGAGCGTAATTCCCGCCGATGGTCCGTCCTTCGGAATTGCCCCTTCCGGTATATGAACGTGGATGTCCGTCTTCTCATGGAATTGAGGATCGATGCCAAGCTCGTTCACGCGGCTACGGGTATAGCTGAATGCGGCTTGCGCGGATTCCTTCATTACGTCTCCGAGTTGACCTGTCAACGTTAGCTTCCCGGTTCCCGGCATAACCGTCACTTCGATGACCAGCGTATCCCCGCCTACTTCGGTCCAGGCCAGGCCGGTTACTGCGCCGATCTGATCTTCCAGCTCCGCCATTCCATAGCGATATTTCGGCGGTCCGAGGAGCTCCTTGAGCTTCTCGAGGTCGATGACGAACGGAGCCGCTTCAGGATTGGCTACGATTGCCTTAGCCGCTTTGCGGCAGAGGGACGCCAATTGCTGCTCCATGTTACGCACCCCGGATTCCCGGGTATAATGGCGGATCAAGGACATAAGCGCATCGCTATCCAGCGCAAGCTGATCTTCCTCCAACCCATGGTCCCGTTTCTGCTTGGGAAGAAGATGGCGTTCCGCGATCTGAAGCTTCTCAAGCTCGGTGTAACCCGGGACGTGAAGGAGCTCCATTCGATCCAACAACGGTCTAGGGATATTATGCACGACGTTCGCCGTCGTGACGAACATCACGTTGGAGAGGTCGAACGGCATTTCGACGTAATGATCGCTGAAGGTGGAATTCTGCTCGGGATCCAATACTTCGAGCAACGCCGAAGAAGGATCGCCGCGGAAGTCCATGGCCATCTTATCGATCTCGTCCAAGAGGAACACGGGATTCGCGGATCCCGCATTGCGCATGCCTTGCAGGATACGGCCGGGCATAGCCCCGACGTAAGTGCGGCGATGCCCGCGAATTTCCGCTTCGTCTCTTACTCCGCCAAGGGAGATACGCACGAATTCGCGTCCTAGCGACTTCGCGATGGATTTGGCGAGCGAGGTTTTGCCCACGCCGGGAGGACCGACCAAACAAAGGATCGGGCCTTTCAGCTTCTTGACGAGCTTCTGAACGGCCAAATACTCCAAAACCCGTTCCTTTGGCTTATCCAAGCCGTAATGCTCGTCGTTAAGGATTTTCTCGGCGTTCGCGATATCTAGATCGTCATCCGTCATCTTGCTCCAAGGCAACGCGAGCAACCATTCCACGTAAGTGCGAATGACGGCGCCTTCCGCCGAGGATGCAGGCATTTTCTCCAACCGGTCGATTTCCTTGGACACCTTGGCTTCTATCTTCTCCGGCAGCTCGGCTTCGGCAAGCTGGGCTCTAAGCTCTTCCACTTCGCCCGCCCGGCCTTCCTTGTCGCCGAGTTCTTTCTGGATCGCTTTCATCTGTTCGCGAAGATAATATTCCTTCTGCGTCTTCTCCATCTGTTTCTTGACGCGTTGGCTGATCTTGCGCTCAAGCTCCAGCACTTCGCGTTCATTGTTGAGGAAGTCGAGCAGTTTCTCCAGACGGGGACGAACTTCGACGGTTTCCAGAATTTCCTGCTTGTCTTTTATCTTCAACGACAGGTGGCTCGTGATCACGTCCGCCAGCCTTCCGGGCTGGTCGATATCCGAAACGGCGGCAAGCGTCTCCGGCGTAACCTTCTTGGATAAATTGATGTAATGCTCGAACTGGCTAAGCACCGCGCGCATGAGCGCATCCAGCTCGGAGTCGTTCGTTTGGCCTTCGGGCAGTTCGTGCGCAAGCACCTCGTAAAACTCGTCGTTCGGCAAATATTGCTCGATCTCGGCCCGGCTGACGCCTTCGACCAGTACCCGGATCGTTCCGTTAGGCAACTTCAGCATCTGGCGGACTTTGGCTAAAGTCCCGATCTGATAAATATCTTCTTGCGTCGGTTCCTCGATATTGACTTCCGATTGCGAGCAAAGCAAGATCATGTGGTCGTCGATCATGCATTGCTCCAGCGCTTTCACGGATTTCTCCCGGCCGACGTCCAAATGTAGAACCATGCTGGGATACACGAGCAGCCCTCTTAGGGGCAGCAAGGGAATGGAACGGCTTTTCTGTTTGCTCGAACCCATCATTCACGCACCTCGCAGTTCTGAAACGAATTCAAACACTTCAGTCATTGTATCAAATGTATTCGCTCGCCGCAAAAAAGAGCCGCCCGGAATGGCGGCTCTTCGAAATCATTTCGACGTTTACCCCTCGGTTTCCGCGTGGAGCACCGATCCCGCCGGCGCCGCCGCGAACGCGTCAGCGGCGACGGGCAGTTCGCTGACCTGCCAATCCGGCTCCGACCAAACCACGTGCTCGCCGAATACGTGGCGAAAGACGTCTTCCATCCGGTCGACCGGAATGACCTTGACTCCTTCGAGTCCCTCGAAGATCGCCTGCCAGTTCTCTTTGGGAATAATGACGGTTTCGGCTCCGGATTGGAACGCGGCTTCGACCTTGGCGACTACTCCGCCGACAGGTTTAACTCCGCCGTGGATGCTCACTTCTCCGGTCATGGCGATTTTATTGTCCACCGGCTGCTTGGTCATCGCCGAGGCGATCGCGACGGCCATCGCGACACCCGCCGAAGGTCCGTCGACGGGGGTTCCCCCCGGGAAATTAATGTGCAGGTCGAAATTTTCCGGCTGGAATCCGTTGCGGCGAAGGACGGTCAGAACGTTGTCGAGCGAGCCTTTGGCCATGCTCTTGCGCCTTAAAGTCCGCTGTCCGCCTCCGAGTTCTTCTTCCTCGACGACTCCGGTAATATTGAATTGTCCTTTTCCGGGGATAGCCGGAATGGCGGTCACTTCTATTTCGAGCAATGCCCCCATGCTCGGACCATATACGGCCAAGCCGTTAACGAGCCCGATTTGAGGCTTCGCCGGCACTTTACGATCCGGGCGAGGCGGCAACTGGCTGCTGTTGACGACCCACTCCACGTCCCCGGCGCTTAGCTCGTCGCGATTCTCGGACAAGGCTAGCCCTGCGGCCAATTGAATAATATTCACGGCCTCGCGACCGTTCGTTGCGTAACGTTTGACGACGTCAAGCGTGTCCGGACGCGGGGTAAATCCGATTTTCTGAATCGCGTTCTCGGCGATTCGGGCGATCTCGTCCGGAAGCAGCGGGCGGAAGTACACTTCCATGCAACGGCTACGAAGCGCGGGCGGAAGATCGTTAGGCGATCTTGTCGTCGCGCCAACCAGCCTGAAATCCGCCGGAAGACCGTTCTGGAAAATATCGTGAATATACATCGGAATGTTGGAATCTTCGGCGTGGTAATATGCGCTTTCCAAATACACCTTGCGATCCTCGAGCACCTTCAACAGCTTGTTCAACTGGATCGGATGCAATTCTCCGATCTCGTCGATGAACAGAATGCCTCCATGGGCCTTCGTAACCGCGCCCGGCTTAGGCTGCGGTATACCCGCCACGCCCATCGCGCCAGCCCCTTGGTATATGGGGTCATGTACGGAGCCTATAAGCGGATCCGCGATCCCTCGTTCGTCGAATCGAGCTGTCGTGGCATCGATTTCCGTAAACTTCGCTTCGCTGCGGAACGGAGAAAGCTTATTTTTCTTGGCTTCCTCCAGAATGACCCGCGCCGCCGCCGTTTTTCCCACGCCGGGAGGTCCGTATACGATCACATGCTGAGGGTTGCTGCTGCATAAGGCTGCCTTAAGCGCGCGAAGTCCTTCCTTCTGTCCCACGATATCCGTAATCGTAGCGGGCCTGGTCTTCTCCGATAAGGGCTTCGTCAAGGAAATGGAGCGCAACTTGCGCAGCTTATCCATTTCCTTCCGGGATTCCCGGTCGACCGCGCTGCGATTGCTTTTCTGATTACGCAGCAAATTCCAGAAGTAAATGCCGATCACGACGGCGAAAAAAACTTGGACAAGCATCAAAACCATACTTAAAGTCATCTGAATCATCCTCCCCGATCACGCCTTTGGTCGGTATAGCTTCGCAAGCAAAAGACAAAAAAACCGGCACCCGGGCTATACTTGGTAGTATTGCCCGAATGCCGGCACATATAGTCATGAAAGGGAAAGCAATTATATCTCCAGCAATTCGCGAATGTCGTCCTCGGATAAAGTCGATAAAGCCGCTTCGCCCGGCTGGATCACTTCGTCGATCAAATCCTTCTTCCGCTGCTGCAGCTCCAGCATTTTCTCCTCGATCGTGCCCTGTGCCACCAGTTTGATGACCTGCACGACTTTTTTCTGCCCGATGCGATGAGCCCGGTCGGCCGCCTGCTGTTCGACGGCGGGATTCCACCATAAGTCGTATAACACGACGGTGTCGGCTCCGGTCAGATTAAGTCCCGTTCCTCCCGCTTTCAGGGAAATAAGGAAAATATCCCTAGCCCCGCCATTGAATTCGTCGCACATCTCCAAGCGTTTCGCGGAAGGCGTCGATCCATCCAAATAGAAGTAGGGGACATCTCGGCCGTTTAACTCTTGCCTGATGATATCCAACATCGACGTGAATTGCGAAAAGATGAGCATTCTCTTGCTGCTGCCCTGGCACTCCTCGATAATCTCCAGCAATTGCTCGAGCTTACCCGATGTGCCCTCGTAGCCTTCCAAGAACAAAGCGGGATGACAGCATAGCTGCCTCAAGCGGGTCAGTCCGGCCAATATTTTCATCCGATTTCTCTGGAAACCGCCTTCTACGGCCAGATCCTTCACGATATCGGATTGCAGCTTCTCCAGGTACGCAAGATAGAGCTTCTTCTGCTCGGTCGACAGCTCGGAGGGCTGAACGCTCTCGATTTTGTCCGGAAGCTCCTTGAGAACCTCGCTCTTGAGCCTGCGGAGAATGAACGGACGAACGATTCGCGCTATCTTCTCTCGCGGCAAATCCGTGAACGACTTCTTGCCGCTGAACAAGCCGGGAAAAATGGCTTCGAAAATAGACCAAAGTTCATCCAGCGAATTCTCGATCGGAGTTCCCGTAAGCGCAAAGCGCTGTCCCGCTTGCAATCTCCTGACGGCATGCGATGTCAAAGAGGCGTGATTCTTGATCGCTTGGGCTTCGTCTAGAAACAAGGTACGGAAATTTTGCTTTTCGTACCATTCGATATCGCGTCGCAGCAACGGATACGAAGTAATCCAGACGTCCACGTCCTTCATCTCCGACATCAGCTCACTTCGCTCCTGACGATCTCCGGCCGCGACGACCGTTCTAAGCTCGGGAGCGAACTTATGGCATTCCCTTTCCCAGTTGTAGATTAGGGACGCCGGAGACACGATGAGCACGGGAGACGGCGCCACTCCGTCTTCGATCGGCTTGGCCGTTTCGGATACGATGTAAGCGATGCTTTGAATGGTCTTTCCAAGGCCCATGTCGTCTGCGAGTATACCGCCTAGCCGGTAATGAGCTAACGTCTTCAACCACTGAAAGCCGTACTTTTGATAATCGCGGAGAATCGGATCCATGTCCGTCGGAACTTCGAAGTCCAGATTATCCGGGTTGCGAAGGTTATCCCATAGCTTGCGAAGCGTTTTCCCCAACTGGATGCCGGAACTCGTCTTCCCGAATTGATCCATGAGCTGGAAACCGCGTACCGCCGGCATTCGAATCCGGTTGCCGTTCATATCCGGCTTTCTCAGATCCAGCTCCTCGAACAAGCGGTTGATTTCCTTGAAGCTCTCCTGTTCGAGCGACAGGAATTGCCCGCTCGGCAAACGGAAATATTTTTTCTTCTCCACCAAATTACGCAGAAGATTTTGTATTTCCTGTTCGTCCATGCCTTCCATATCGAACGAAACTTCCAACCAATTGGTGCCGATATCTACGTCCAGCCGCGCCTTCGGCTGATATTCGACCGTACGCATGACGTTCTTTACCGATTCCGTAGCGTAGATCTCGACGTCGTCGCCCAATTGCGGCAAGATGTCGTAAAGGAAATCGTAAACGTCTTCCTCTTGGTCCAAATATACGTCTTTCCCGTTGAACTTGAAGGAAGCTCGCTCGATGACGGCCATGATTCGATTCTCCCGATCCAAATCCCTCATCAGGATAACGTCTTCCCTGGCATTCTTCATCGCTTTCTGCGGCAAGGGTGAAATGACGATATCATCGTAAACGTATTCCAATCTCGCGAGCAGCCGCTCCTCCTCGAAATCCAAATGCAGTCTGGCGTTCAAAGGAGGATTCACGATTCGATCGGCGATCTGCGGGGAAATTTCCACGTTCACGAACTGGTTCAACCCTCTGACGACGCGATCGATGAAAGACTCGATCTGCTCCGGAGCGATCAGAAGACGGGTATCCTTCTCGTAATGGAACATTTTCTTAAGATCCGATATTCGCTTTAATTGAGCGGGGTCGGACTTGAAGAGAAGTCCGTTAACGATGGCAACTCCGTAATTGTCCATGAAGGTCGAATTCTTCAACCCTTCGATCTCCAGTTGGTAACCTTCGCCGCCGGCCTTGTTCAATTGCACCGAAATCGGAAGCGCTCCTTCCATCATCTCCATGCGATGGGTACCGGCGTTTTTGTCCTCGAAGCTGATGTTCAGATGTTCCAGCAACGGAAGCATTTCCTCCCAAATGGCGGGAGGAATCATCAAAATTCTCTCTTCCCTGTGAGAGTAAGACGAGAAGGAGTGAAATAAATCCTTGTATATCTCCTCGACGTTCATGGCTTCGATCATCAACCGGATAAACCGGGAATCGTGTTCCTTGAACACGTGCTCGGAAGGGTCGTAGGAGAAATGCTTCGCGAACGTCATCGAAGTTCCGGCTTCGACATGCTTCAGGAAATCCTTGATTCGCTGAACGATATAGAGCCGTGAAAGTCCGATCTTCATAGAAATCGCGAACATGGGCTTGTTGGAGAAGCTCTTGACCAACTTGCAGGAATACTCGACTTCAAGCGGAAGAGCATCCATCATATCTTCCTCTGCGGAGCCCAGATCGGAATCCGTCTGGCGGCTCAAGACGCGGTCGAACAAAAAGATAACCTGCTTGGTGAGATGAGCGTCCTTCTCGGAGATCACTTCATTTTCCGCAGGTTGTTCTTCCGTTTCCTCATCTGCGAGCTTTAACAATACGGCGGCGATATGTTTGCAAAACGTTAACGGGGAAAACGCAGCGCATTCGCAAGAAGCCGCAATTTCTCCATCCTCGTCGAAGGCGATCTCGACCTCGTAGCGGTTTCGGCTAGATCCTTTCACGATCGCCCGATATCCCGCTCCGCCTTGTTCCTTCTTGACGGATGCCACTTGTCCCGACCGGAAATACGCTTCGCCGCGCATGTATGCCGCAGGTCCGCACTGCTCCCGAATCGATTGTTTATTGATCGCAAACTCTCTAACGTCACCTGTACGAACCATTTTTCATCATCCCGCATTCCGTTCAGATCAGCTTTGGGGCATCGGTGTATCCGTCGCATTGGCAAACCCTGTACTGTACTCGTTGTCGATATACTCGCGAATTTCCAAATTCGACTTTCCTTGCTGCTTCAACTGAGCCGAGACCATGGCGATTTGTACGCAAACGCCGCATCTTGTTCCGTGATCGTCCCATTCTATCGAGCCGTCATCGCGAATTTCGTTGATGAAGCAATTCAGGTTGCTTTTATGTCCCGCGCTTTCGCCGCATCCGCAATAACACGGAATCCACCGTAGAGTGTCCCCGAGTTTGCCCGCTACCTGATAAGCCACTTGGACGGCGTTTTGTTTGGCGTTCAGGAAAGAAGGCAACTTCTCCGCGGAAGAAGTTACCTCTCTCAGATCTCCGTGAGGGGCTTGCTCCTTCGCCGCGCACGCCGAGAGCGCCAATGCGCCCAAGCCGAGCACGACGAACGTTATCTTCTTCATCTTATCCATGTTTACGTCCCGGAATAACGCCGGTTTCGTTATAAGAAGCGACAATTTGGTCGATTTCCTTCTTCAACTCGCTCACGAGCTCCGCTTCCGGCACTTTTCGGATCATCTCTCCGTAACGGAACAGCATGCCTTCCCCGCGGGCTCCGGCGATGCCGATATCGGCTTCTCGCGCTTCTCCGGGGCCATTGACCGCGCAACCGAGTACCGATACCTTGATCGGCACCTTAAGCTTGGACAAGTATTCTTCCACTTCGTTCGCCACGGAGAATAGGTCGATATCGAGTCGTCCGCAGGTCGGACACGAAATCAAAGTAGGAGCGTCCGTAATGAGCCCAAATACTTTAAGCAGCTCGCGGGCGGCTTTAATCTCTTCCACCGGATCCGCGCTCAATGAAATTCTCATTGTATTGCCGATACCGTGGTTCAACAATACGCCAAGACCCGCCGAGCTCTTGATCGTTCCCGAGAATAGAGTGCCGGCTTCCGTAATTCCAAGATGCAACGGATAGCGGATAACTTCCGCCGCTTTCATATAAGCTTCGATAGCCATTGGAACGTCGGAGGCTTTAAGGGATACTATGATATCGTGAAAATCGAGTTCCTCCAAAATACCGATATGGAACAAAGCGCTCTCTACCATGGCATCGGCCGTAGGATAGCCGTATTTCTCCAGAAGGTGGTTCTCCAAAGAACCCGCGTTGACGCCGATTCGAATCGGAATTTTCTTCTCCTTGCAGGCTTTGACCACGGCTTCGACTTTCTCGCGTCGTCCGATGTTGCCCGGATTAATTCGAACCTTATCGATCCCGTTCTCGATCGCAAGAAGAGCTAAGCGGTAATCGAAATGAATATCCGCGACCAGAGGGATGCTGATCTGTTTCTTGATTTCTTTAATGGCATCCGCGGCTTCTTTATTATTAACGGTTACGCGAACAAGCTGGCATCCCGCTTCCTCGAGCCGTTTAATCTCGGCTACGGTAGCGGCGACGTCGGCCGTCTTCGTCGTGCACATGCTTTGCAGGATCACTTGGTTATTGCCGCCGATAGTTAGATTGCCGACTTGTACGGCGACCGTGTCTGTACGCTTGAACATAATGGTTTCTCCCCTGTATACGCCAAAGTCCACCCCGCGTCTAGGCGGGGTGGAACCGGCAATCTAGGCGAACTCCGCATCGGCCGAAGGCCTTATAGCGGCATTCGTCCTGCTCCAGTTACGCGCTCTCTTCTTTTTTCTTGCCTTTTTTGGTCGTTAACTCCGGCGCAATCTTGTCTTTGATGACCTTCTCGGTCACAAGGCATGTCACGACGTCATCGCGAGACGGTACTTCGTACATCACGTCGAGCATGATGCCCTCGATGATTGCGCGAAGTCCGCGTGCTCCCGTATTCCGCTTGATCGCTTCGCGAGCGATTTCCTCAAGCGCTCCGCCGTCGAATTCGAGTTTCACGTTGTCCATTTCAAGCAGCTTCTGATACTGCTTAACCAAAGCGTTCTTCGGCTCCGATAGAATGCGGACAAGAGCGGGCTCATCGAGCGGCTCCAGCGTGGAAATGACGGGAAGACGACCGACGAACTCGGGAATCAATCCGAATTTCAGCAGATCTTCCGGTTGCGCAAGGGACAAGTACTCGCCCGGCTTCATATCCTTCTGACCTTCGAGAACGGAACTGAAACCGATGACTTTCTTGCCGATGCGACGTTTGATCAATTGTTCTAGGCCGTCGAATGCGCCGCCGCAGATGAACAAGATGTTCGTCGTGTCGATCTGAATGAATTCTTGGTGAGGATGCTTGCGTCCGCCTTGCGGAGGAACCGATGCAACCGTTCCTTCGAGAATTTTCAACAACGCTTGCTGCACGCCTTCGCCGGATACGTCGCGAGTAATGGACGGATTCTCGGATTTACGAGCTACTTTATCGATCTCATCGATGTAGATAATGCCTCGTTCGGCTTTTTCCACGTCGTAATCGGCTGCTTGAATGAGCTTCAGCAATATATTCTCGACGTCTTCGCCCACGTAACCGGCTTCCGTCAATGAAGTCGCGTCCGCGATGGCGAACGGGACGTTCAGAATTTTGGCCATCGTCTGAGCTAACAAGGTTTTACCCGAGCCTGTCGGACCGACGAGCATGATATTGCTCTTCTGAAGTTCGACGTCTTCGATCTTCGCTTGGGAATTGATCCGTTTGTAGTGGTTATAAACGGCTACCGACAAAGATTTCTTCGCTTGATCTTGACCGATGACGTATTGATCTAGAATGTTGCGGATGTCCTTCGGTTTCGGGATATCCTTCAGATCGAGCTCTTCCTCGTGCCCGAGCTCCTCTTCCACGATCTCGGTGCAAAGCTCGATGCACTCATCGCATATATAGACGCCGGGACCGGCAACCAGCTTTCTGACCTGATCCTGCGATTTGCCGCAGAACGAACATTTTAATTGACCTTTTTCGTCGCTGAACTTAAACATGTAAACCCTCCTTAATAAACCGCATCATCGCCCTTACGGGACGGAATTGTCGTTCTTATGCTTTGGGAATGTCTGTCGCAAGCGGTGCCGTGATCACTCTGTCGACCAAGCCGTAATTCACGGCTTCTTCCGCGCTCATGAAATTATCGCGGTCCGTGTCCCGTTCGATCTTCTCGTAAGGCTGGCCGGTACGGTCAACGAGAATTTGATTCAGCTTCTGCTTGGTTTTGATGATCCAATCCGCGTGAATCTTAATATCCGACGCCTGACCTCTTACCCCGCCTAACGGCTGGTGAATCATGATCTCGCTGTTAGGCAATGCGAAGCGTTTGCCCTTCGCGCCAGCCGTGAGAAGCAACGAACCCATGCTTGCGGCCATTCCGACGCAAATCGTGGAAACGTCCGGCTTGATGAATTGCATCGTATCGTAGATTCCCATTCCGGCCGTTACCGAGCCGCCGGGGGAGTTAATGTAAAGGTGGATATCTTTCTCTGGATCTTCGGCTGCAAGGAACAGCAGTTGAGCCATAATGAGATTGGCGACATCGTCGTCAATCGCGCTTCCGAGAAATACAATCCGGTCCTTCAAGAGTCTAGAATAGATGTCGTACGACCGTTCTCCGCGATTCGTTTGCTCGACGACCATTGGTACTAACATGTTACCAACCCCTTTTCTCATTGGACTTCAAATCTCGGTAATAGTTTAACACGTTCAAAACGGAATGTCATGTTGACGAGTTCTTTACGGGTTACGCTCGGTCTCGAGACGGGCAATATTCTATGTATTCGGGGTGAAAAATAAGGCACGCGAGTTACACGTGCCTTTGCTTTAATAGTAAATTAAGCTTGTTTGCTGTTTTCTACGAGGAACTTCACGGCTTTGCGAACTTTCAAATCCGCGCCCATGCTTTCCAAGTATCCGTTAGCCGCGAAAATGTCGCGAAGCTCGTCGGCTGGACGGTTGTAAAGCTTGGATAGGTTCTCCAACTCTTCATCGACCTCTGCTTCGGATACGTCAAGATTTTCCGCTTTCGCGATTGCCTCGAGCACGAGGTTGTTGCGAACCCGTTTCTCGGCATCCGTTTGCATTTGCGTCTTCAGCGCGGCTTCGTCTTGACCGCTGAATTGGTAGTACAGCTCCAAGTTCATGCCTTGCTGGCGAAGACGGTTCTCGAAATCCTTAAGCATGGCGTCGATTTCGGTATCCACCAGAACTTGCGGAACTTCCAATTCGGCAGCATCGGTCGCTTTGTCTACGATAGCCGTCTCGCGAGCAAGCTCGGCATCTTTCACTTTGCGATCTTTCAGCTTGCTGGCAAGATCCGCTTTGTATTCTTCGAGCGTATCGAATTCGCTGACGTCTTTGGCAAACTCGTCATCGAGCTCCGGCAAATTTTTGCGTTTGATTTCGTTCAGCTTCACTTTGAACACGACCGCTTTGCCTGCCAGGTTCTCCGCTTGATAGTTCTCGGGGAAAGTAAGGTCGATGTCTTTCTCTTCGGCAATGTTAAGTCCGACTACTTGCTCTTCAAAGCCCGGAATGAAAGATCCGGAACCAAGCTCCAGCGCATAGTTGTCGCCTTTGCCGCCTTCGAACGGAACGCCGTCCAAGAATCCTTCGAAATCGATCGAAGTATGGTCGCCCAATTGAGCCTGGCCTTCGTCGACTACAACCAATTCCGCATGACGTTGTTGCAGACGCTCCAGCTCGGCGGCTACTTCTTCATCAGATACGTCGGCGTCGTCGGCAGGTACGACCAAGCCTTTGTATTCGCCAAGCTTAACTTCCGGTTTAACCGTTACTTTAGCTTTGAATTTAAAAGTTTGGCCTTTGCCGAATTGCTCGACGTCCACTTCGGGACGGTCGATCGGCTCGATGCCGGCTTCGTCGATCGCTTTGGTATAAGCTTCCGGAAGCAAGATGTCGATCGCGTCTTGATAGAGGCTTTCGATTCCGAAACGAGCTTCGAAAATGCCGCGCGGCACTTTACCTTTGCGGAAACCCGGTACGTTTACTTTTTGAACTACTTTGCGAAATGCCTTGTCCAACGCGACCGTAACTTGCTCCGCGTCCACCTCGACCTCAAGAACCCCGACGTTCTTCTCTATCTTTTCCCAGTTTGCTGTCATTTTATGCTTTCCCCTCCGTAACCTTCTTGCCGCTTCAATGCGACCATTCACATAAACCACTCTATTATAGAACAACATCTTGTTCCGTTCAAGCAAAAACGACTTCGTCGTCCTTCAGGACAGAGAATGTCGATTTTGTCGTAGCGATCAGATGAGTATAAAAATAAAAATTTATACTTTCTGATCGTTCAAGCAATAAACTGAAGTCATGGATGAGTAAGACGAGGCTCGATGGAATATTGCCTTAACCAGCGCAACGCCTGTTCATATCGAAACCGCAATTCTCCCGTTATCCCATATTGCTCGCGAATCCATTCATCCCCGTGTTTGCCGTGCAACTTCTCCATGAGCAGCTGGTGAAGCGCGGCCCCCCAAATATCCGAGGAACCGTCGTCATCCTCGGTCATGCCCTTATAGATCGAAGATCCATACGCGACTTCCACGCACTCTTTCCACATTTCTTCCGCGAAATAAGAGAGCGTGGGATCGGACACCTCGGCCGCTTGGCGAACCCTTTCGAGAACTTGATGGATGCCTTGCGGGAACTCGGAAAATACGATCGGCGTATCGGCTGCTTCCACTGTCAGGCTTTCGCCGTCCCTCCAGAAAGACACCGGACCGTTGGACCCCTGTTTCCTCAATGCCTGCAGCGCGCGGAACTGTACGGGAGGAATGTATTCCTCGCGCGCCAGCCATTGCCTGAGCGACAATTCGATATCCGGATGCGAAACGTGCATCAGTTGACCTAATACCAACAATTGTTGTTCCGGGTCGTCTCCGTTATATAGAGAAGCTAATAACTGCGGAATATATTCGCTGTCGGATTCATAACGCTCCGTCACGCGCCTTTTGAACAAATCCTCTTCGTTCTCGTCCTCGTCTTCTTCCGAGTAGGGGAACGCGCCATCTCCCCCGCTTACGGCTTCCGGAAACGCCGCATCGAGCCATCCCAGCAAAGCTTGCCACTCCGTATGGTGACGATCGGCTTCCCCGTGGCATTGAAGCAGAAAAGAGAGCAACGACTTGGCGTCGCCGTAACGTTCCGATTCCAGCATCTTCGTAAGTTGTATCTGATAATAATCCAATGTCTTCGGGAATAATACCAAGTTATCCTTCGTGCGGTCAGTCATTGGGGTAGCCCCCCTCCAAATTTACCGGCTTCGTCGCTGGTCTTCTTCTAACTTACGCCTCATGCCAGCCTTAAGCAGCAAGTTCAGTTCTTCGCATTATATCATGAAAGGACGGCAAAAAGAAAAAACGGCGATGAAGCTTGATAACTTCGCCAACTCTGAATACAAGATTGATTTGATCTATAATGCCATGCTATAATTTTCCTTGTTTTACATGCCATGCGGGTGTAGTTCAATGGCAGAACGCCAGCTTCCCAAGCTTGAGGCGAGGGTTCGATTCCCTTCACCCGCTCCACCGAAAAATGAAGACGCACATGTCCAAGGTTGATCCCCGCCTGGAACAAAGTGTGTTTTTTTGTCGTTATTTCCCGAAATTCATCTAGGTATTCGCGTCTCGAAATCGATTATTTCTGTAACCTAGGTCACAGAAACCGACGATCCGCCAATGGTAGCATAGTCCTATAAAGAGAAAAGCTTAACTAGGAGTGGTAACTATGCTAATCATACCAGTAAACGAACTCGAAGACGGCGACAAGCTGGGGCGCGGTCTTTATACCGTGGACGGACGTCTTATGCTCAAGCAAGGCGTGGCTCTAAATAGCAGTTTAATCGATGGGATCAAGCGCCTCGGACACCGCTATATATCTGTCGAGATGACGGAGCGCCGGACCGCGATCAGCGGCGCCGACATTAAGAAAAGCCTGATGAATATGACAAAAGACGTGCTTAACCAAATTTTCCGGTCCATGCGCACGATGAGCAGCTTCCCCCATCGAACGTTAATGGAATGGACCGATCATATTTCCGCCACGATTATCGAGGAAACGGACATGAAGCTAAGCTGTCGAGATTTTGCTTCGAGCGGCGAGGAATTAGTCGCCCATAGCCAGAACGTCTGCATTCTCTCCCTGCTAACCGCCAAAGCGCTCGGTTATAACAAAAAGCAAATCGAGAATATCGCCATCGGCAGCCTCCTGCACGATATTGGCCTCGTACTTCCTTATGACGATACGCTGCTGCTTCATCACCCCGTCATAGGATACGAATTCCTGCGCAAGCAGCAGGGCATCCCGGAAACGGCTCTCCGTATCGTCCTGCAACACCACGAACAATTGGACGGCCGCGGATTTCCGCACGGCCTCAAGGGGAAGCCGTTACTGGAAAGCTCTCAAATCTGTGGATTGGCCAGCGATTTCGACTATTTCATGAACGATCCGACGCATGATCGGCTTCCCTGTGAAGGATTTGACTTCGTCATGTCGAAAATAGATTCCTCGTACAGCTACGGCGTCGTTAAAGCTTTCATGCTGGCGTTCCAACCTTATCCGGTCGGAAGCAAGGTCGTTCTATCCGGCGGATTGACGGGAACGGTATGCGCGACCAATAACGCGAATCCGTGTCGTCCGATCGTGCGGTTGGAGCAAAGCGAAACGCAGGTCGATCTCATGAAGCACATGACCTTCAAGGTTATAAAGGTTATTCCGGCATTTTAAACGATCACGAATGAAATGGAGGTCGCGGCCATGCCCGTCGACGGTAAGAAACTTTTGGCAACCATCCCCTTTTTTCGGGACATAGAACCTAGTCTCATCGACCGTCTCACGCCCTATATGCACCATAAAACGCATCGCAAAGGCGATCTAATCTTTCTGGAAGGCGACCAGGGCAACGAAATCTATTTCATCGGCAGCGGCTCGGTCAGCATTTATAGCTTCGATAAATCAAAGAAGGTCATTCTGGCTTATTTGCGCGAAGGCGAATATTTCGGGGAAATGGCGCTCATGAAGCCAGGCATGGTCAGGTCGGCGACTGCCGAGTGCTTAGTGCAAACCAAGCTGTATATTTTGCGACGCCACGATTTCCAACTGCTGATAGAGAATGATCGCAACATCGCGTTTCACCTTTTGGACTACACGATGGACAGATTGCGGAGAGCTAACCAGCAAATCTACGACCTCACCTTCTTGAACGTGAGATTGCGTATGATTAAGCAACTGCTCTACTTGGCGGAAAACTACCCGATCGAAGGACTGAACGAGTTCGTCATTCCGGTTAAGATCACCCACCAGCAAATGGCCGAAATGGTGGGAGCGGCTCGCGAAACGGCGTCGAAAGTATTGCAGGAGCTGCAGGATGAGGGTCTCATACATATCCAAGACAAACTCTTTCACCTTAAGGATATAAAGCTATTGAGGGCTAAGCTCCTGCAGGAAGAATAATCCTTGCGGAACGCAAATCATTATGTTAAACTACTTTTTGCGTGTCTCAGTAGCTCAGCTGGATAGAGCAACGCCCTTCTAAGGCGTCGGTCGGGGGTTCGAATCCCTCCTGGGACGCCATCCCATCTAAATACGCAACCCGTCGATCGGCTGAACCCGCTTGGCGGGTTTTTTATTCCTCATTAGAGAGGTGATGATATGGCCATACGTCCCGCCGATCCGTCGGATAGCGGACCGATCGCTAAACTCATCTTGCTGGCCATTCAAGATATTGCCAATCAATTAACGGGTAAGACGACCGAATCCGACGTCCTCCGGCAATTAGAAGCGTTCCTGAACGTCGAGGGCAACCGTTTCAGCCGTTCGTGTATTTTAGTCGAAGAGATAGCCGGGGAGGCCGTCGGCATGATCCTCTGTTACCACGGTAGCGACTCGGTGCGGCTCTATAAACCGATTCTGGATTATTTGCGGCACAACGGCGACCTTGCCGCCTCGATCGACGAGGAAGCGGACGAGGACGAATATTACATCGATGCGATAGCGGTCGATCCTTCGCATCAAGGTAAAGGGATCGCTAAACGACTCATTGCCGCAGCGGAGACGAAAGCAGCCGGACTCGGGTACGATAAAATCGCCTTAAACGTTGAAATGAACAACTCCGGAGCCCATGCGCTTTACCTGAAGCTTGGATACGAGGCAAATAAGGTAATTACGATTCACGGCAAGCCTTATCGGCATATGGTCAAGCCTCTTCCTTCATTCATTTAATAAACCGGCTACGGAAACGAACTCATTCGTTTCCGTAGCCGGTTTTGCTTTAAGAACGAATCGCGGTGGGTAATAAAACATAAAGAAGTCAGATAGAGAACATAAAAACAACCATCCGAGGGAGAAGTAAAATATGAAGAAGCAGAATAAAACGATCGAATTCGTCCAATGCTTAATTTCTCGGTTCCGGGAGGACGACGTCCCCTCGCTAGGCGCGCAGTTGACCTACTACTTAATCTTGGCCTTCTTTCCCTTCCTTATTTTCCTTGTTAGCCTGATAGGCTTCGCGGACGTTTCGGCCGATGAGCTAATCGGAGATTTCATCCGGGTTCTCCCTTCCGATACGGGGGACATTGTCAGAAACAGCATTGACGAGGTAACGCTAAACCGCAATGGCGCCATTCTGTCCATAGGGATGCTCGCTACGATCTGGGCGGCATCCAACGGGGTGAACGCGATCATCAAAGGGCTAAACAAAGCATACGACGAGGAGGAAACGAGACCTTTTTGGATCGTAAGGGGAATATCGGTCATCTCGACCGTGGTCCTTGCCGTTGTCATCCTCATCAGCATGCTTACGCTCGTATTCGGAAGAATCATCGGTGAATACTTATTCGAATGGCTGAACTATCCTGTCGCTTTCCCGCGGATATGGAGCGTTCTTAAGCTCGCGATTCCTCTAGTCGCCATATTCGGAGTGTTCATGCTCATGTACCAAGTTACGCCTAACCGCAGGCTGACCTGGCGCGATGTGCTGCCGGGTTCGGTTTTCACGACCGTCGGTTGGATCGTTTCCTCGCTATTGTTTTCTTTCTACGTCAATCATTTCGGCAATTACGCCAAAACCTACGGCAGCCTAGGCGGTATCATCGTGTTATTGATATGGCTCTATTGGAGCTCCATCATCGTGCTGCTCGGGGGAGAGATAAACGCGACTTATGCTTTCGGCAGAGAAGGCAAAGTGAAATGCGAAACCAAAAAATACGGACTGCACTTGCCTTGGGTGAATAAAAAAACCGTATAATATTTGGACGACATCGACTCAAATCCGTAACGGAGGGCGAAAGATGGGAACGTGGTTGATCTATGCATTACTGTCGGCCGCTACGGCAGCGCTCGTGGCGATCTTCGGAAAAATAGGACTGAAGGATATCGACGCCAATTCCGCCACCGCGATCCGAGCGGTTATCATGGCTCTCTTCTTACTCGGAGTCGTCGCGGTGCAGGGGAAGTTCAGCCAGCTCGGAGAAATCGTCGCGCAGAGAAAGGCGATGTCCTTCATTCTGTTAAGCGGCGTTGCCGGGGCGTTATCGTGGCTGTTTTATTTTCTTGCGCTGAAGGGAGGCAAGGTCTCTCAGGTCGGTCCTATCGACAAGCTTAGCGTAGTCCTCGCCGTCGTCCTCGCCTTCTTCTTCCTCGGCGAGAAAATATCGTGGATGAACGCGCTCGGAGTGGCGATGATCGCTGGCGGCGCCGTGCTTGTCGCGTTGAAATGAGTATTTAAGCGCTTATTTCAGCGCGACTTTGAACACGACCGCATATTCGGCTTGCTTAAGCGATTCCTCCGTCAACCCGGCGGTGGATGGAGTTACCCGTCGAAGCCGTTAATCCGCCTACGTATGCCTCCTCGCCGTCGTTTATTCGAACTTCCTCCTCGAGCCGCAACTGTCCCTGACCAGTTATCATAATCTCGCTATCGATGGCGGAAGAAATATTTTCCATTGAATGATTATGACGCGAGAGAGTTTCGAAACCAATTCTAATTGCAAGTTGTCTAACTGTATAAGCTGGTCGGGTTCGCCGGTACTCCAACGGGAAATGCGCTCGGATATGGTTCGTTCGGCCGCCCGTTAAAAGGAGGTTCAAGACTTGTCGGTGTTTAACGGCACGCCGTGCCGTTAAGGCGGTGGGTTGGGGTGTTTTGGCTCGTTTTAACGGCACGCCGTGCCGTTAAGGTAGGCGTGGTTTGGCGTTCATAAGCACAATAAAGCGGCATGCGGTGCCGTCGAGCGCCAGGTCGCGGTGCTATTCGCTACCGCCGAGCGGCTTCATAGCGAATAGTACCGCTTCGTGACAGTTATCTCTTAGCGGTTATGAGGTTTCGCGGGGCTATTCTGAGCGGGATGGAACGTGTTGTTCTTCAATGTTTCTTCTACGAACTCCTCGCCCTTCTTGGAGATCTGGTTGCCTTTGTTCTTCTTGAATTTATCGGCCACGGATGAATTCACCTCCCTCGGCGACATTCGCCATGCGTTCGTCTTTCCTTATAAGTTCCTATCCAATGCTTCCGCTATTCCAGGGTAAGCCAGAATTTGCGCGGCGAACTCATCCCGATCGTTGACGGACATGTGGTCGGGCGAAGAAAACAGCGGCTTCGTTACGTCTTCGAACGCGGAATGCAAGCTGTTATCGAACCAATCGACCTCATAATCGGCGTCGTTGGAAATCAGGTTAACGAGCGCGTATTCGCTATCGGAGGTCGCACGGAAATAAGCCAGCATCTGCGGGTCCCGCGGATGGTCGGTGGACACTTCCACTTCCCCGAACGGTTGTCCTCCGCGATCGAGCACCCTCCTGAACTGGGCTTCTCTAACTTTCATCACTAGATGCTCCCTTCCTCCCGCTCATTGCAAAATACCCATCGACTCGATATGGCTTCTGGTTTCGTGAGTGCCGAGCTTATGAAGCAAACGATAAATATCCTTGAACAGCGTGTCGTATGTGACGTCCTCAGGATCGTCGCTAACGGTCGGTAATCCGCTGAAGTGAAAGGCATTATCTTCGTCGGAGTCTTGTAGTTCCTCGAACAAGTCTTGAAGCTCGGTAAGTTCGTCCTCATTGGCGTGGATTGCGAATTCGAAAGACGCCGAGTGGGCATCCTCCAAAATTTGCCTCGCTCCGACAGCCACGTAGTAAGTTTTCCTTTCCGAATCGGGAGCCTGGAATTCCGTCATAAGGCAATTAGTCTCCTTTCCCGGTGATGTACCGTTTCTCTTCCCGTATTTTCTCCCGGAGGACATACATGTTATGCCTTTTTTCGCATATCCATCTTATGATCGGTTTTTAGGCAGAGGAGGGTTGAAGGCACATGTGTGGAATAACCGGATGGATTGACTGGAGCAAGGACTTAACGACGCAGGCGGATACGATCGAGAAAATGACCGAGACGCTCGAACTCCGCGGACCGGATGCGGCCGGAACTTGGCTCTCCCGCCATTGCGCCTTCGGGCATCGTCGGCTATCCGTTATGGATCCTGCTAATGGCGCCCAGCCGATGGTTCGACCCGCTAAAGGTTCGGATACTCATGACTGCGTTCTCGTCTATAACGGCGAATTGTACAACGCGCCGGAGCTTCGCAAGCAATTGGAGGTTATCGGCTACCGATTTAGGACCACGTGCGATACGGAAGTATTGCTTAACGGTTTCGTGGAGTGGGGACCGGAATGCGTGGAGAAATTCAACGGCATTTTCGCTTTTGCCATCTGGCATACGGCGGAGGAGAGCTTATTCATGGCGCGCGACCGTCTAGGCGTAAAACCTTTGTTCTATCGGCGCGAGGAAGGAAGGCTTCTATTCGGCTCGGAGCCCAAAGCGATATTGGCTCACCCCGACGTTCCTGCGGAAATCGACGCGGAAGGCTTGGCAGAGCTGTTCGTGATCGGTCCCGCCCGTACTCCCGGCCACGGGATTTGGCGCGATTTACAGGAGCTGAAACCCGGACACTTCGCTCACTACGACCGCAACGGCTTGAGAACGTCCGCTTACTGGCAGTTGCAGAGCGCCGAGCACGAAGAGGATGTCGAACAAACCGCGAGCAGAGTAAGGGAATTGCTTACGGATACGGTAGAGCGTCAGCTCGTCTCGGACGTTCCGATCTGCACGTTGCTGTCAGGGGGACTCGATTCCAGCGCCTTGACTTCCATTGCGGTGAATTACTATAAGAATACGAATCAAGGCGACGTGCACACCTTCTCGGTCGATTACGTCGACAACGACAAGCATTTCCATGCCCACGACTTTCAGCCGAACAGCGATGCCCCTTGGATCAAGAGGATGACCGAGTACTTATCGACCGTCCATCACCCCGTCCAATTCGATACGCCCGAGCTGGTTAATGCGCTCGAAGCAGCCGTGTTAGCGAAGGATACGCCCGGAATGGCGGATATCGACGCATCGTTGTATTTATTCTGCCGGGAGATTAAGAAGGAAGCCACGGTCGCCATCTCAGGAGAAGCCGCGGACGAAATCTTCGGCGGCTACCCTTGGTTTCATCGCGAAGACGCGCTAAAAGCCGAAACCTTCCCATGGTCGCTGGCAACCGGCTTGCGCTCGAGCCTGCTCTCCCCCGAACTGAAAGAACGGATTAGACCCCAGGAATATTTAGCGGATCGGTATTCGCAAGCCGTAGCCGAGGTTCCACACCTGGACGGAGAAGACGAGGTTCGCAGACGCATGAGGCGAATGTCCTATCTGAATATTACGCGATTCATGCCCACTCTTCTCGATCGCAAGGACCGGATGAGCATGGCGGCCGGCTTGGAAGTGCGCGTTCCTTTCTGCGACCATCGTCTGGTCGAATACGTATGGAACATTCCATGGGAAATCAAAACGGCGGGAACCCGCGAGAAAGGCATTTTGAGAAAAGCGCTGGAGGGAGTTCTTCCCGACGATGTCTTATATCGCAAAAAAAGTCCTTATCCGAAAACCCATAATCCGAACTACTTGACGGCTGTCCGGAATCATCTTCTGGAGCGATTGGACGATCCGGCTAGTCCGCTCTTGCCGCTAGTGAACGCGAAAAAAATCAGGGACCTCATTGCCGCGTCCGATGCGAGCTCGCATCTTCCTTGGTTCGGCCAGCTCATGTCCGGTCCGCAATTGTTCGCTTACTTGTTGCAGATGGATTTCTGGCTAAGGGAATACAAAGTTAAGCTTGTTCTGTGAAATTCCTTATTGCTGTCGTTATCGACGGGTACACGAAAGAGACCCGCGCTCCACCTTCTACAGTGGTGGAGCGCGGGTCTCTTTGCTATAAATCAGTTAGCTTTCGGGATCAAGGCTAACAACTTCCGCAAAGCATTCCCTCGATGGCTAATTCCGTTCTTCTCCTCCACCGAAAGCTCCGCCATGCTAAGACGGCGAGAAGGGATCCAGAATAACGGATCGTATCCGAAGCCGTCCGCACCCCGGGCTTCCCGCAAAATATATCCTTCGACCGTTCCCTCCGCTCCCAGCCGGCTATCGTCGGCGGGATCGTACAAGACGAGCGAGCAGGCGAATCTGGCGGGACTCGATAACCGAGGACCCTCGCCTTCCTCGCTTTCCGGCACAATAGCCCCCAGCAGCTCCAGCTCTCGTACTAGCTTGGCGTTGTTGGCTTTGTCCCCGGCCCCTTCCCCTGCGTAACGAGCGGAGAATACGCCCGGCGCCCCGTTCAAAGCATCGACGCATAACCCCGAATCGTCGGCGAGAACCGGCAGGTTCAAAATATCCGCGACCGCCTTCGCTTTCAGATAAGCGTTGTCCGCGAATGTAGCGCCGGTTTCCTCGATGTCCGGGATCCCCTCGAAATCATGCAAATCTTTAACCGTTACCCCAAGCTTTCCGAAGGCTTCGCGGAATTCTTTCGATTTCCCCTTGTTCCGAGTCGCCAGAACCAGCGTGCCGCCTTCTCCGATCATGCCTTGCCTCTGCCGATTCGTTCTCCGGCTGCGCCTAACGTATCCTTCTGCAATTGAATTAGCTTCTGAATCGCTTCCTCGGCTAGGGATAGCATTTCATCAAGCTCCGTACGCGTAAAAGGAGCTTCTTCGCCAGTTCCTTGCACTTCCACGAAGGCTCCGGCTCCCGTCATGACCACGTTCATGTCCACTTTGGCCTTGGAGTCTTCTTCGTAGTTCAAGTCTACGACCGGCTGCTCTTGAATGACGCCTACGCTGATCGAAGCCAAAAAATCAGTTAGCGGATATTTGTCGAAAGCGTTCGTTCCGGCCAGCTTATGTATGGCAAGAGCCAATGCGATATAAGCGCCGGTAATGGAAGTCGTCCGGGTTCCTCCGTCCGCCTGTAGGACGTCGCAATCCAGAGTGATCGTCCTCTCCCCGAGCGCATGCAAGTTTACTACCGAACGAAGCGCCCGGCCGATGAGACGCTGGATTTCCATCGTGCGTCCCGTTAGTTTACCTTTAACAGCTTCCCTTTGGTTACGGGTGTGCGTCGCGCGAGGCAGCATGGAATATTCGGCCGTTACCCAGCCTTTGCCTTGCCCTTTCAAGAACGGAGGCACTCTTTCTTCCACGGAAGCCGTACAGAGTACTTTCGTATTGCCGGCTTCAATTAGAACGGATCCCTCCGCGTATTTATTCGGATGAAGCGTAACCGCGAAAGCTCGCAAGTCACGGAATTGTCTACCGTCGGATCTCATGATTTTGCCTCCCAAAGACTGAACTTTAACCATTTTACCAAAGGTTGCCCGCAAAAGCATCTATAGACTATTATTCCGCAGAGTTAATCTCGGATGCGTATGATCTCAATGGCTTGGGGCAATATACAAAGGATGGAAAATCAAGGATGGGAGGCGCTTGCTTCATGATTGAAGAAATCCGTAACGAGTTCAAAAACGCGACGGACCTGTTCACGAATGTACTGGATAATGGATTCTGGGCTGTCGAAATTGCCTACTTCCCCTCCCTGTGCGACGAAAAGATCAAGGACGGCGTCCTTGTTCCGTTATCCTATCGTTTCGACCCGGATGAATTTAGAAGAATGCTTAATTCTAATCCGAAGTACGAACACGCGGACGATCCCAAAGAATGGGCCAACCTCATTCTGAAGGGTTACGTTTTGCTAAAGATCGAGGGAAAACACTTTTCTTTCAAATCGGATAGAACGCCGGTGACTCAGATCGACGCGCCGACGGTGGAGTCCACGCTCCAAGGCCCGCAGACAGCGTTCACTGAAGATTTGAACATCAATATGTTTCTCCTTCGTCTCCGATATAACGTTCCGTCGCTAACCGTAGAACCATTCGATAAAGGTACTCTTTCACGTACGTCGCTTTTCGTCGTGTACGATCATCGGCTCGTGAACGCCAAAATATTGAAAGCTTTGTATAAACAATTAGACAAGGTCAAGCTAGACTTGCTGCAATCCTCCGGACAGATGGTCAAGCAATTAACGGAAAAAAACCATCGCGTATTTCCTACCATCCTGCAAACCGAGCGCCCGGACCGCGTAGCCGACATGCTGAGCAAGGGCAAGATAGCCGTCATGTTGAACGGCAGCAGGTTCGTGTTGCTTCTTCCCGTCCGATTGTACGACTTCATGCACGCGATGGACGACGAATACGAGGCTTTCTGGATGGTTCGCCTGCTGATTCTCGTTCGATATATCGCGGTAGCCCTTACGATTACGCTTCCGGCATTATATATCGCGATCGTATCCTACAATCCCGAGATCTTCCGGGTGCAAATCGCCTTTACGATCGACGGAAGCCGGGCCGGGGTCCCTTATCCATCGTTCATCGAAGTGTTCATCATGCTGTTCATGATCGAAGCGCTTATAGAAGCGAGCATCCGCCTCCCCAGAATCGTCGGATCGACGGCTACGACGGTAGGCGGACTCATTCTCGGCCAAGCGGCTCAGCAAGCCGGGCTCGTCAGCAGCATTATGATCATCGTCACCTCCGTCGTGGCGATCTCCAACTTCGTCATTCCCAATACCACATTCAGCCAATCCGTAAGATTGATGAAATATTTATTCATCATAATTGCCATGATCTACGGAATTAGCGGAGTCGCCGTCCTATTCTTTGCCTTGATCGTTTACCTTTGCGGTCTTCGCAGCTTCGGAGAGCCTTATCTCGCCTTATTCACCAACGAAACCAAAGAATTGCCAAAATAGAAAAGAGTTGATCCCATGTCGCGTTATTTCTACTATCACGTCATCTATGTCGGCTTGATCAATGTCATGCTTTTCGTTCCTTGGACGCTCGTCCAGCATCGCTTCGATGGAGCCGTATCCGCAATGGCGATCGCAGTTGTACTAGGAACTTTTGTCGCTTACGCGACGACGTCCCTGTACTTGCGATTCCCGCAAAAGAGTCTTCCCGATATATTGAATAGCTTGTTGCCTCGTTGGCTTGCCCTGACCATTAATTTGTTAGCATCTACACTGTGGATCTTAGCCGGGATCTTGGTCATTTACTCGTACTCCGCGACGATCCAACAATTTTTCAATCCGGACATGAATCCCTACTTATTCCTGCTACTCATGACGGCTGCGGGAGTGTGGGGCGCAAGCCGTTGCACGAGATCGGTACAATTCGCGCAAGAAATCATGCTTCTCATCAGCGCTCCGCTTATCATCATGATCTTATTCAAAGCCGTTTTCAATCCTTGGCTGGATTGGGACGCGATCAGGGTAACCGCCGGCTATATTCGAACTCCGCCGTCTTTTGTCTCCCTATGCGCGGCGACTTTCGTGTTCGCCGGATACAATACGCTGGCCGTATTCAACCGCCTGCTGCCTCAGGGCACGCAAATTCGTTACCGGTGGATCATTCCGCTGTTCTGCACGTTCTTCTTACTCGTCTCCTTTTTCGTGCCAATCGGATTTCATGGTACGGTAGGCGTTGCCCAATATTTGTACATATGGAGCGTAACCGCGGATTCGATGATTATGGAGTACGGCTTCGTCTATCGGGTCCTGTATATTTTCCTGTTGCTATATACCGCATTATCGCTCATGTTCGCCATGAATACTTGGCATACGGCGATGGAATTTCTGAAAGCCTGCCGTCCGAAATACAAGCCGGACCCGGATGAGTATCCCACACCCAAAATCAATTGGCTGATCAATATCGGCTTTGCCGCGCTCACCTTCGCCTATGCCATTTGGACCAACGAACAGCGCAACCAATTGGTAAACCAATTTTGGTTGATCGCGCGCACGTTTTCCGATATCACATCGGTGGTGCTTCTAAGTTTTCTTGTTTGGAAAACCACCCGAAGGAGACGCTCGCAGATCCCGTCGGATGCCGCCGCCCCGGAATCATAGTCTTTGGAGGAGGAATATTGCATGCGTCGCGCTAAATTGTTGCTCATCGGATTGGCCATGCTCCTCATCCTCCCGACTAGCGGCTGCGGCTTTAAGGACATCGACAAGCGTTTCTTCGTAGTCGCTATGGGAATCGATCAGGGAAGTACTCCGAGCAACTACCGCGTAACGCTTCGGCTTGCCATTCCGACTTCTCAGATGGAAAGCGGGGAGACCAAAACGGAATTGGAATCGATGGAGGCACCCAGTATCGCCGAAGCGGTTCGACACCTGAAATCCCTCGTGGATAAAGAACTCGATTTCGGCCATTGCCGGGTAATCCTCTTCGGCAAATCTTTAATCGAGGAAGGGGTAGAGAACCCGATCAACTGGCTTTCGCGCAGGCGCGACATTCAGCAGGTCGCCTTCCTGGGCCTTGCGGAGCCTAATGCCTTTCAGGTCCTGAAGCTCCAGCCGCAATCGGAAAGATATCCGGGAAATGCCTTATTCCTATCGTTCGGAAGCGAGGGTACCGAATCCTCTTATATCCTGACGGAGTATCTATTCGACTGGGTCCGCCGCCAAACCGAAACGGGCAAAGACGGCTTCCTCCCAATTATCAGAAAGGATATAGACAGAAATTCTTACCGGGTAGACAGAGTAGCCTTTACGGACAAAAAAAAGCTGCGCCTCTGTTTGACTCCGGCTGAGACGCAGCTGTTCAATATATCGGCTAGGCGTTACGATAAATCGGTCATCGCCATTCCTTTTAAAGGAGCCCGAATCGTCCTGGCATTATCTCAAGTGGAAACCCATGTCAGTATTTCGCATGAAGACATTCCTACCGTCACCCTCCATCTTCACGCATCGGGTTTCTTGGAGGAAAGCCCCCCGAATTTCCTGAACGGGGATATTCCCAAGATCGAAAATCAGCTGCAGACGGAATTTAACGGCGAGCTTCAAGATCTGCTATACAAAATCCGCAATTCGGAAGTCGACCCGTACGGGTTCGGACTTCACTATCTGGCTAAATATTTCGGCGGATCGAAAGAATGGAAAAAATGGAAGGAAGCCTATCCCGAGATCACCTTCCGCGTGGACAGCCGCATCGTCATCGACAAGGCCGGCCTCGTGCAGTAAGCCCGATTGGATTATTGGGACAACGTATTCACGTATGCGGGACGAGTGACGGGACGTTCGTAGGAACGTTGCTCGGAATCTATCAGGGCATCGTCCCCGTTCATAACGACTTGTACCTGCGGTACGCCCGCGGCTTCCGTCAGCGTAAGCACTAGCGCATCCATCATTTCCGAAGGAACCGGGGTTTCGGGCATCCAATCCGAATCCTGCAAGGCTACGTTTACGGTGTCCGCCATCCGGGTAAGCTTCTCGATCGTCATATCCGACGTTAGAACGGCGTGAAGGGACGGCGAGTTGCTCGGACCAAGAATCAACTGCTCGAGAGCGGCCTTCGCGGGATCGGCCTGACGGGTGATCAGCCGGGTAACGGGAACGAAATAACCTTCCCCGTCCGCGGATTGCGATGAGAAATATAGCGTTACGCCCATCGAACGATTAATCTGTACGTCATCTGCCGTCTCGAGATTAATGCCCAACCCGCGGGTCAATACCGCGTCGACCGGCAGTCCCGAAGCGGGAAGAGATTGAATCGGTTTGCCGCCTACGGATAACTTAACCTTGTTAACTCCGGGTAGTTCCGTCAGCGTCCATACCAACGATTCAATGACTTTCCTTTCCATGGATGCCGCGATGCCCGGCAACGGTCCGACGAAGTCGACCGAAATCGATTCCTCTTCTTCGTTCTCCGTTACCGAAGCAACCTTCGTCCCTTCCGGCAATACCGGCTTGAAGCCCGGAGGGAGCTGATTCTCAAGCTCTTTGCTGGAGGTCATCCATCCGATTGCCTTCTCGGCTGAAGACTTCGGCGAGGTATGTTCCTGATTGGATCTTAACGTCATCGGAGCCAGATAGCCGTTGGGATCGAGTAAATATACCGTAACGACGTCTTCCCCCTCTGCGATCGTAGCTTGCGAAGTATCTTGGATCCATGCTTCCTCCTGGGTGGTCGGCGGGGGGTCGATAGACTCCGCGACGGGATCGTTGGCGGGTCCGATCCCGCAAGCGGATAACGCGGGCAGAAGGAGCAGGAGCGGCGCCCACCTCTTTAGATTCTTATTCCTGTTAAACCAAGTCTTCATGAATTGTTCCTCCTTATCATATTGGCCGTATGTTGGCTGCCGTTCCAACGGCTTCCTATTTGTAGTACTATGTATACGAGCCCTCGGAACAATTATGTATGTTTGTCCCGATCAAGTTCACGACGGAGGCCAAAGGCTTCGGAAAGAGGTGTTGTTCATGTCCCAACCGAACGTGTACCGTCTTAACAGCAAGGAAGTTTCCAAAGCCACGGAGGAGTGGCTGACCAAGCGCGGGGTGACCAAGGAACAGATCGGCCAACTCGTCATGCTGCTCCAAAAAGACTATTTTCCGGAGCTGACGCTCGCCGAATGCGTGATTAACGTAGAATCCGTTTTGTCCAAACGCGAAGTACAGAACGCGGTGCTCACGGGCATTCAACTAGATATGCTAGCCGAAGAAGGCAAGCTGTTGCCTCCTCTGCAAGATATGATCGCTTATGATGAAGGCCTGTACGGCTGCGACGAAATCTTGGCGCTCAGCATCGTGAACGTATACGGAAGCATTGGGTTCACGAATTTCGGCTACGTGGATAAGCTCAAACCGGGCGTCCTGAAAAAATTAAACGACAAAAACAGCGGCGAAATCCATACCTTTCTCGACGACATCGTCGGAGCCATCGCGGCAGCGGCTTCTAGCCGCATCGCCCACCGCAAGCAAGCGGAACGCGAAGCGATCGCGGAAGCTCTCGACGAGGGTATCCAATAGAGAGAGCGTCGAACGACATAAGACAGTAGAAAAAAAGCTGCCCACTAATTCTTATGGGCAGTTTTTTCTATATCTTCCGGAACAGATGTCTGCTCCGAGGCAGATTGTTGACGAGTTGCGCCGTAATGTTACTTAGTCTCGGCCAGACGGTATCGAATCGTCCGATCCGTTTCGACTCGAACCGCCGTCCCCCGCTTCTCCATCTGTATCAAATGGGCGATGGTCTCCGCTAACGCGAATCGCAAATTATGCGTATTGCTCCGCAATCTCGTGCCGAATAGCAGCTCGCATACTTCGAAAGCGGATTTGCCCCCATCGCTTAAGATCTCTTCCATCTTCTGCAATCTTCGCTCGTGATGGTCGAGCAACTCCTCGATCCGACGGCGGTACTCGGGAAATGGATCCCGGTGACCCGGATAAACCATGCTTACTTCCAACTGCAGCATTTCGAGCAGACTAGCTAGGAAAGCTCCCAGCGGATCGGAATCTCCGCCGGGCATCCAGCCTATGTTGGGAGAAATATCAGGCAATACTTGATCGCCGCAGAGCAGCTTGCCGCTCTGACGGTCGTAGAACGACAAGTGGCCCGGCGCATGGCCTTCGCCGCCGACGATTTCCCACTCCGTTCCGTTCATGGAGATTCGCTCGCCCTGGCGAATGATTAATGGATCAGGCGGCTGCGGGTTTACTTTGGCGCGAAATCCTCGCATGTGCTCTCTCATCGCTTCCGTTAACCGCTCGTCCATCCCGTGCAGAAGAAAAGCTTCCGTAAGCTCGTCGGAGAATGTTTCATTCTCGCCCCACAATCTATTCGCGCAATCTTGCGCGGCTTGGGACATGCGAACGGGAGCGCCGCTGCGCTCCTGAAACCAACCTGCCATTCCGTAATGATCGGGATGATGATGGGTTAACACGATGGATTTAATATCCTTCCAATCGATGGACATCTCTTGCATAACCGATATCCAGAATGCCTCTATTTCCTCCGTACGAAGACCGGGATCGACGAGGGTCCATCCTTCCTGCTCGGGAAGCAGATAGGCATTCACCCATTTTAAGGAAAAAGCAAGCGGCACCTTCACTTGCAACCAACCGTTATCCAGTCGCGTAATCGCTTTAGCATATTCGTTCATCCCGATCGTCTCCCCAGCAAAATGAGTCTTTCGGAGTTATCGGCTACATATTCGCTGCCGTCATAATCCCCGTATACCCGTTGCAGCTTGAGCCCGACTTCAAGCAGCATTTCCTTGAACGGATCCAAACCGATCAATCGCACCCGTTCCTCGTAATTCCGACTAGCAGCCTGATCTCCGGAACGATCCGCAACAGGTTCGATTTCGATTTTCTTGACAACGAAGTCGTCCTCGATCGATCGCCTTTCGATAATCTTCAGCCCCGTCGGTTCGTCTATTCTTTCCGTGACCGGCACCAAATGGCGCACCAGATAGGCAGGGTTAAGAAAATCGATCAAAAATTTCCCGTCCGGCTTCAACACGCGGTTCATCTCGTGAAGCACCAGTACGTTATCTCCGAAATCGGCGAAATAACCGAATGAAGTAAACCAGTTGACCGTTGCTTGAAAAGTACCGCTATCGAACGGCAAACGCCTCATATCCGCATGAACCCAAGATACTTTTTTTCCGGTGTCCGCGCACCTTGCGTCCGAGAGCAGTATTTCCGACAGATCAAGGCCCGTCACCTCGTATCCCAAAGCCTGAAGCGCCAAGGCATGCCGTCCCATCCCGCAGCCGACGTCCAATACGGACGAACCCTTCCCGATATTCATCCATTCCATCATCGCGCCGATTTCACGGACCGCGTTATCCCGGTTTCGGTGTCGATATACGACTTTATAATCTTCGCCGAAGCTTTCGGTATACCAATCGCCCATGAGACTTGCTCCTTTATACCCCATCCAAATTTGTATAATCGATTATTCCCATAATAACATCATTCCCACCCCAAGTCCCAATCCAATAAGGGCTATCACCGATAGATAGATGTCCTCATATGATGGAGTATTCTCGCTAGCCCCCGGGAAGGAAGCCTACGAGAGCCTTCGCCACGACATACGCAAAGGTGGAAGGAGTACGAATCATGTCCACCCCGAAGATCGACGTCCAGGTCATCAGTTCAGGCATATTGTCCGACGACGTCCTGATGCTGGGGGAATCCCTGATGAAGCAGTGGAAAATACCCGCCCAGCAGCATCTCGCTTTACAGTTCGGTTCTTTTCGTCACTCCGTCACCATCGTCCCCGTGCCCCGTTACGACGGGTTGCGGATCAGCCAAACGCTTGCTCGCAGGATGGGTCTCTTCTCCGGCACTCCGCTTCGCGTCCTCTACCAGGCTACGACCCGAACGCTCGCGCTCGGTCCGCTAATCGGCGTACTTATTAGCCGGGATAATCCAGAGCAGTCGGATAAACCGTTCGGTGACATTACGATGTTCTGCCGGGAATTGACCGATGCTTGCCGAAGCCAAGGCGCTTACGTGTATTTCTTCACGCCCAACGCGATCGGTTCGAATTTATCGTCCGTCGAAGGTTGGATATACACGAAGGGCTGGCATAGGATGATGCTTCCGGCTCCCGATGTCGTGAACAATCGGTTGACTTCCCGCAAGCTGGAAAATCGTCCGATCGTCCAGCAATTCATGCGCGAGATCAAGCATCGTTTCGGCGCGCACGTATTCAACGAGAAGTTTCTCGACAAGTCGGAAGTGTTCGAAGCGCTCAAGAAAGACGCATCCCTGCAGAAGTATTTACCCGAATCCCACTCGCTTCAGAACTATACGATGCTCAAGAGCATGTGCTCGAGATACGGCTCCGTATTTCTGAAACCGGTGAGGGGAAGCTTGGGCAAAGGCATTATCCGTTTGTCCCGAATCGGACCGGAAAACTGGCAGGCCTCTTATGCCACGGTCAACGGAACAAAGAAGCAATCCTTCAATAGCTTGGTCAAACTTTTCTCCACGATTTCCGGAAAGATGAAAACCGTCCGCTATTTGATCCAACAAGGCCTCAACTTAATCGAAATCGGCGGGCGTCCCGTGGACTACCGCGCGTTGACTCAGAAAAATTCCAGCGGAAAATGGGCGATTACCTCGATCGTTAGCCGAACGGCGGGAACCCACCATTTCGTATCCAATCTCGCCAGAGGCGGAACGCTTTCGACGGTCAAGGATTCCGTCGCCAAGTCCAATCTTCCCATCCAATTCCGGGGAGACGCTTCATCACGCCTGTCGAGGGCGGCACTGGACATAGCCCGGGGGATCGATACCTATATCCCCGCCCATTTCGGCGAGCTCGGGATCGATCTGGCGCTCGATACATCCGGACGGGTGTGGCTGATCGAAGTCAATTCCAAGCCTTCGAAGAACGATAACACACCACTAAAAGAGGGGAAAATCCGTCCTTCGGTTCGGATGATGATTCAATATGCGCGATATATCTCCGGCTTCTAAACCTTATATTCAGGTTCATTCGGACGTTGCATTAGGTATTCTGGTATGCGAGCGAAAAGATGATCCGCCGTTCGCCGAGAGTTCGTTCATCAAACGACTGCACGTCATCGGCGCCCGGAGAGGAATGCGGCTGTTCGCCTTCGATCCTTGGACTTGGGAGCCCCGCAACGAAACGGTCAAAGCCTGGGTATGGAACATCGGAAAGTCGCGATGGGAATCCGGACGCAGGAAGCTTCCGACCATCGTCTATGATCGCTCGTGGCCGGAAACCGAGGAGGAAAAAAACCGCTATCGCCAGGCTATGAGGAACATACGCACTTCCAGAAAAATCCGGTTCTTGAACGGACGCCTGCCACACAAAGGTAAAGTATACGAAGTCTTATCGAAGGATCGGGCTTTGGCGGCCATCATACCTCCGACGGCCCTCTATAAAGGATCGGCTTCGCTATCCGCCTGGTTGCGGAAGCATCGCCATGCAGCCTTCCTTAAGCCGATCGCAGGAAGCCAAGGACGACGCGTCGTCTCCATCGCCCGAACGGAAGAGGGCCGATTCAGACTCGCGGGAAGGCAACAAGATAACCGCCCGGTGGACCTAATCTGCGAAAGCGAGCAGGAAGCCATCCAACGTCTTGAACGTTGGATCGGCGTCCGCTCCTACCTGATGCAGCCATTGCTTGAGCTCAAAGGTCAATCAGCCGAATCTCTGGACTTCCGCGAGCTCATGCAGAAGGATAAGTTCGGACGTTGGACGTCGACGGGAGTAGCCGCCCGTCTAGGCGCGCCAGGTTCCGTTACCGCGAACCTTCATGGCGGCGGAAAAGCCGCATCGGCGGAAGAAGTTCTAACGGAACTTTTCGGCGAACAACGCGGAAACGCTCTGTTGCAGGAAATGAGAAGAATATCTTTTCTTATCGTCGCTCGCCTGGAAGAAACATTTGGTAGGTTCGCCGAAATCGGTTTGGACTACGGGGTAGACCGTGGGGGCACGTTGTGGTTTCTGGAAGCAAACTCCAAGCCGGGACGCACCGCTATGGGCTCTGCGGGCGAAGGGGCCGCGCAAGCTGCCGCGGAGCAGCCGCTGTCCTATGCCAGATCTATCCTGCTTCGACTTGCGACAACCGACATGCGGCGACCGCCGCAAGGTGGCGGTTACGCTTCACCTGGGAGGGTAATTCATGAGTTTGACCATCTGTAACGTCCATTTCACACAGCAGCCGGAACGTATCGTTTGGTTCTCCAGCCCGCTTGCGAAGCTGCTCAAGCTAGGAGGACGTAAATCGGTAAACGTCAAGCTCGGCAAAGACATCGTACCCGCCGCGGTGCGGACCATCAAACGCAAAGGTCATCATGTCTACATGTCGGCAGGTCTTAGGCGATCCGTGAGAGTACCTAAATCCGGCAACGTATATCTGGCCAATGACGAAGGCGACGAAGAGATTCAACTCGGGCCGCTTATCGGAGTATTGACCGACAGCGGCAAAAGCTCTTCGACGGCTCCTTTCGGCGAAAGAACGGGGTTCGTTAAGCAACTGCTCCATCTTGGCCAGAAGAAAGCTTATTTCTTCGCCTTTACGCCACGCGATATCAATTGGCAGCAAGAAACGATCCACGGTTGGTTTTTGGACGGCGGAGGCGGCTGGACGCGCCGCGTAGTCCCTCTCCCCGATGTCGTGTACAACCGGCTTCCGAGTCGGCGAGCCGAGACGGGGTCTACGATCACGTCGCTGCGCGATCGGTTCATCAGGAAGAGGATTCCGTTCTTTAATTGGAGTTTCTTCAACAAATCCGACGTATACAGCATGCTGGACAAAGACGTCGAGGCATTAAAGCATTTGCCCGAGTCTACCAACAATCCCAGCCCCGAAAGAATCAAGGAGCTGCTGGAAAAGCACCAGTTCCTCTACTACAAACCAACGGCCGGCAGCTTAGGCGCTGGAATCTACAGATTGACCTATCACCCCCGCAAAGGGTATTTCATCCGATACCGTCGAAGCAGCGGAAACGTATTGCTGAGATTCAGCAATTTCAACAGCTTGATGAAGATGCTCCGGGCAAGGCACGGCGGCAACCTGAGCAGCTACGTCGTGCAGCAAGGCATCCGCCTCATCGAAATCGATAATTGCCCGATCGATTTCCGCTTTCACATGCATAAGGACGGCCGCAACGAATGGGTGGTCGCGGGCATCGGCGCCAAGAAAGCCGGACGCGGAAGCGTGACTACGCATATCAAAAACGGCGGTTCTCTCATGACGCCGGAACAAGCGCTGAGCCGCACGTTCGGAGCGAAGGCGGACGAAGTGCTCTTGGAAGCGAAGGCCGTTGCGATCAAGCTCTCCGAAGCCATCGAACGAAATCATGCTCACACTCTAGGCGAGCTCGGACTCGATATCGGCATCGATCGGGACGGTTCCGTATGGATGTTCGAGGCGAACGCCAAACCGGGAAGATCGATTTTCAAGCATCCTGCGTTAAAGGAGCAAGGCAAAGCGTCCCTCGAATACATTCTCGATCACTGTCTCTATTTGAGCAAATTTCGCAGGAGGGATGAATCTTGATGATTCCTAAATCTCTCTTTACCAACGCGAATTTATTGGAAGCGGCGGCCGATAAACCGGTCGTCGCGATTCTTACCATCGAGGACGAAATCCAATTGTTCCGCGGCAACCGCAATAATTTCATCGATTTGATCAATACGGGCAAACAAATGGGCATCATCACCTACGTCATTACGGTCAAGAATCTTAAACTTCAGTCCGCCCGGGTGCTCGGGTATACGTATCGTAACGAAGACGACACTTGGATTCAATCCTGGTTTCCGCGGCCCAGCATCGTATACAACCGGATCCCCCAGCGAGAAGACGAACGATTGCCGCGAGTGAAGAAGAAGCTCGCCGCGATTTCCAAACAACCCGACATCCGCCTGTTTAATCGTCGCTTCTTTAACAAGTGGTCCTTGTTTCAGTGGTTGAACGAGAACAAATCGACTAAAAGCTATATACCGGAAACGAAGAAGCTGACGGATCCGATCGTATTAGCCGGTTTGCTCAAGAAGCATCGACTGCTTTATTTGAAGCCGGTCAGGGGCAAGGCGGGCGTGGGGATCATGACGGTCATGGTTCAACCGGAGAAAAAATTGCCTTACCGCCTGCAAATCCAAGAGGAAAAAGGCAGCAGGACATTTCGTTGCGGGACGATGAGAAGGTTATGGGATCGCGTTGTGAAGCAATCGGACGTTCTCGGGGAGCCTTATATCGCCCAGCAAGGCATCCTGCTGGCCGCGGTAAACAACCGTCCGTTCGATCTGCGGGCGCTGGTGCAGAAAAACGGAATCGGCCAATGGGAGCTCTCCGGTATCGGAGCAAGGGTTGCCGGCGACTCCAGCATCACGACGCACGTTCCGCGCGGCGGCTATATCGATGACCCCGAGAAACTGCTCGTCTCGATCTTCGGCAAAGAAAAAACGGGTAAGGTACTAGGCAAAGTCAGAAATACGACGATTACGCTTGCCAAGCAGATCGAGCGTTCGGCTCACAACCGACTTTGCGAGATGTCAATGGATCTTGGAGTCGACACGACCGGCCACGTCTGGTTCTTCGAAGCCAATTCCAAACCGATGAAATTCGACGAACCCCATATCCGCAATAAATCGCTTGAACGCATTTTTCAATATAGCCAATACTTGCACCGATTGAAGCAGGAGCAACAAGGGGGAATTGCCACGTGAACGCTTTCCAGGGACTCCGTTCGCGTGGCTTCCATTCCTTGATTTCCGCTTCGCCGGCTCGGAGGCGATAGCTTCGTGGCACAGCCCGCGCTTGGGATCCTAACCCTATATCTGAACGAATCCAAAGTTCTGGAAGAACGTCCGGTTTACGAAAAAATGATCGTTGCGGGCAAAAGGATCGGAATATCGGCATTCGTATTCACGCCGCAGGACGTGGATGAAAGCGAAGGTAAAATTCATGCAATGGTCTACGACACGGAAACCAAGAAGTGGGGCAGGCGTTGGGTTCGTTTCCCCAACGTCGTCTACGACCGTTGCCGTATCCAAAAAAGCAATCGATTCCAACAACTGCTCGCGTTTCGTAAACGCCATTCCCATCTCCATTTTCTAAATCGGCCTCTGCGCAACAAGTGGACCGTGTACCGTACTTTGGGAAAGGTCGCATCCTTTCGGCAGCACCTTCCCGTAACGAAGCTTTATCAATCTCCGGAGGACGTCATCTCGCTGCTTAAGAAATACCCGACCGTATATCTTAAACCGATTAACGGTACCGGAGGCCGAGGCATTCTTCGTATCGATCGCGGCAAAGACGGAACGCTTCTGCTGCAGGGACGCAACCATTCGCGCAGCATCGTGGAGCCTAGACGCGTATCCAAGAACAATCTCCCGACGGCACTAGGGAATTGGGATATGCACGGCGACCGTTACATCGTGCAGCAAGGCTTGAACATCAAGCTGCCTAGCGGCCGAATTCACGACTATCGAATGCTCGTGCAGAAAAACGGATCCGGAGTCTGGGAGGTTACCGGCTGCGCCGGACGGGTCGGACCGATGCGAAGCATCACCTCTAATCTCCACGGCGGCGGAGAAGCGGCGTCTATGAACTCCTTGCTCCGCCAATGGATCGGCAACGATAGTACCATCTCGCAAATCCGCGAAACCGCCGAAACGTTCGGCATCGGCGTAGCACGCCATTTAGAAGCCACTTATGGCGCATTATGCGAGCTAGCGCTCGATCTAGCCATCGATCGCAACGGTAAAATATGGCTGATCGAAGTGAATCCGAAGCCTTCCCGCGAGGTGTTCAAGAAAGCCGGGGAGCGCGAGGTGTACCGCAAAGCGATCGTTAGGCCGATCGAGTACGCTTTGTGGGCTTACCGGCAGCGGAAGGAATCCCGTAGCCAGAAGTCCTCTATGGGCTCCGTCGGCAAGAGCGAAGAGTCGGACAATCGCCCTCTGTTTAACGAAGGACCGGGAGACGAGTATTCCTAACGAATGGGTTATATGCGTAACGGCAATAAGGATATCCCGAGCGGGATATCCTTATTGCCTGATTATTCGAAACTTGAAAACAGAATACGTCCGAATCTCGAGCTCTTTGCGGCGTCTATGGCAGCAGCTTCAATAAATCCGGGAACGAACGAATGACGGCATCCGAGCCGTCCAGTTCGCCTTCGCGCCGGAATCCGGCATAATCGCAGCCGACCACGAACAAGCCGTTGCTCTTGCCGGCTTCCACGTCCGACGAGCGGTCGCCCACCATCCACGCGTTCTCTACTCCGAAGGAATCGAGCAACCGACGCACCAGATCAACCTTCGTCCCGGTCGCGAATTCTCCCGCGCTGTACTTGGCTTCGAACCAATCCCCTATTCCTTTTACCTCGGGTACGCCTTTCACGTAAGCTTCCAGTCCGTTGCTTGCGATGAATAGCCGGACTCCGCGTTCGCGTAGCTCCCGCAAGGTTTCAATGACTCCGGGATATAAATGTCCGCGCCCTAAAGCTAATTCTTCCATTTCGTATTGCAGCAACAATACGTTCGCCCTCTCATGCGCGGCCGGCGAGCCGTCCGGCATCACCCTCATCCATATATCAGAGAGCAGCATCCCCAGCGAGCCTAGCAAGGTTTCGATCGATGGCAACGGCTGCTCATACAAGCCTTCCTCGCGTAGCGTTTCGAATACCCGCCGATGAACCGTCTCCAACAACGTCTCGGTTTGAAACAACGTACCGTCCAAGTCGAATATGACGGCCTGCGGCACGACCGCTGCTTTCATGTTATCGCCCATTTCAATCTCCCTAGATGTTTTCTCCCATCATACCCTAATTTCGCCGTCCGTCGAAAGTGCGGAAAAAAAGCCCTCGGTTTCCGGGGCTTCTATCCTCGTTTCTATTAACGCTTGCCGTACGCCTTCGAATAACGACGGATTTTCTTGAAGATGGACCGATCGGGAAGCTTCCTGAAAATATAAGGATCGGGACTCGTATTGACCTCCAGAATCCAAGGAGTTAGGGATGCGTCCATTCCGACGTCGACTCCGACCTCGCATACGCCCGGAAATTTTCGCCGCATGGCTTGCCCTGCCATAACTCCTATTTTTCGAAGCTGCCGTATCTTGCCCCGTACTAACGTATGGCCGAGTTGGCTCCCGAGGAGCTTTTCCACCGGAACGAGCTTGCCGCCCCCATGGTAGTTCGTGACGATTTTACGGGCTGCGGCCACCCTTCCGATCATTCCGGTCGTTTCCCACGACTTGCGAGGATTGAGCTGCGCCATCACCCGTAGATCAAATCGGCGTCCTCCGTAACGGAGCAAATGGACGCCTCTCTGAATCAAGTGCTTCCTTCCGGACGTTAACTTTCGGATGACTTGATACATTTCGCCGAAAGAAGAGTAGGATCGATCTTGCGTTCCCATCCGCAGACGGTAAAGCCCCCTTGCGATCTCCACTCTCATCACGCCATTGCCATGCATGCCGACATCAGGCTTCACATAGACCATTCCGTGGTGCCGCAACATCTCCCGTAAACTGCTATCGCTTAGCTTGACGGTCTTAGGAACGATCTTCCGAAGCGTCGGGCTGCGAAGCAAGGCAACGGTCTTCCTCCACTTGCTGCCAACATATTGAGGCACTTAGCATCCTCCCCGAAACCCGGTATATGACCTTCGGTTCAGCTTATGTCGCGGCCGACGGCAATGGGACAAAAACAGGCATTGGCGGGGATTTGGTCAACAATGCCTATCCGATACGCCGCTTGACTATCCGCCGATCGGCTCAAGAGCCTCGTGATGCCCTCGAATCGGCCTAGCCGCGCCGGATGGAGCAGCCCATGACACCGCGTTGCTGATCGTCCGCAACACATTGGGATCGTAGTAAGTCGGGTAAGTTTCATGACCTGGACGGAAGTAAAAGATTTTTCCCTGTCCCCGGTAGAACGTGCACCCGCTGCGGAAAACTTCTCCGCCCTCGAACCAGCTCACTAGAATTAGCTCGTCCGGAGCCGGGATATCGAAGTGCTCGCCGTACATTTCTTCCGGGGCAACGACGAAGTGCTCTGGCAAGCCGGCCGCGATAGGATGCGCGGGATTGACTACCCAGATTCGTTCCTTCTCGTTAGCTTCGCGCCATTTCAGGTCGCACCCCGTGCCCATCAGTTTTTTGAATATTTTCGAGAAATGCCCGGAGTGAAGCACGATTAATCCCATTCCGTCCATAACGCGTTGATGCACACGATTTACGACTTCATCGGACACTTTGTCGTGGGCGACATGGCCCCACCATAACAGAACGTCCGTGTCGTTCAGGATCTCCTCGCTAAGCCCGTGCTCCGGCTGGTCTAACGTTGCCGTCCGGATCTCGTAATCGTCGTTGGCGATTCCTTTTTTAAGGGCATTATGAATGCCGTCCGGATAGACTTCCTTCGTTTGCGGGTTCATTTTCTCATGCTCGTTTTCGTTCCATATCGTTACTTTGATCATTCAGATTAACTCCTTCGCTAAGGAAATGAAATAAATTTAGAATTTGACTCCGCCTTCTTGCAAACCGTGCACGAACTTCTTCGTCATCGTCAGGAACAGTACGACCATCGGAATAACGGTCATGACGCCGCCTGCGGCCATGAGGCCCCAATTCGTCCCGTATTTACTCGTAAAGTTCAAATAAGCGACGGAGACGGTTTTCATCGTGTCCGCTTGCAGGATCGCGTTGGACAAGAAGATTTCGTTCCACGAGCCCAACGTCGTGAATATCGCCACTACGATGAAGGCCGGTTTCGCAAGCGGCAAAATGATGGCGAGGAACGTTTTGAAAGTACTGCTGCCGTCCACCTTGGCCGCTTCGAGCAAATCCTTCGGAATGCCGAGCATGAAGGCTCTCAGCAGGAATACGTTAAACGCGAACGCCCCGCCTACGGACGGAATGATCACGCCCATATGCGTATTGATCAGGTTCAGCTTGATCGACATGAAGAAAATCGGAATGAAACCGAGCGGCATGCTCATGGAGACGAACAGATAACCCAGAAACCAGCCGGAGCCGGGAGTCTTCAGAAACGTCATCCCGTAAGCGGCCAATCCGCACACGATGCAGACGAACAGCACCGTTAAGCAAGTGATGATCAGCGTATTCAAATAAGCGACATCGTAATTTCCCTGCTCCCAAGCTTTAGAGAAATTATCGAAGGACCAATGCTTAGGCAAGCCAAGCGGGTTTTTCGATATTTCGGACTTTTTCTTGAACGCGTTCATGAACAGCAAGAACATCGGAAACAGGGCGAAGACGGAAATGACGGCCAACGGAATATGACGCCAATTGAACTTCATCTACACATCCCACCCTTTCTTCTTCCTTAGGTATCCGTAGAAAACGATCAGGATCAATGCCGCGAAAATTTGGAACAAAGCGATCGCGGAACCGTAACCCGCGCGTCTGCCCTCCGTGCTCAGCGAGTAATAATACGTCGATAACGTCTCGGTCGCGTGCGCCGGACCGCCGCCGGTCATGACGTATACCATTTCGAAGGCTCCGAACGAACCCAGCGCTGTCAACATCGTGACGACCACGAGCGTCGGACGGATTTGCGGAAGAATGACGTTCCAGATTATCCGGAATCGTCCCGCCCCGTCGATTCTTGCCGCTTCCTCCAGAGACTTATCGTTCTGGGACATCGCTGCGAGAAGCCAGATGACGTTGCCGCCGAACCCCCTCCACATGTCGGCGATCAACACGGACACGAGCGAGAAGGAAGGAATCGTTAAGCCCGGCCATTCAATGAAGCCGAGACCGACTTTATCCATATAAAAGTTGACGCCGCTGAACGGATTGTACAGCCAAAACCAAATTTGTCCGGCGACCGTCACTGTGATGATCGACGTCGAGAAGAAGATCGATTGGTACGCGGTTTGTCCTTTCTTAACCTTCGTTAACAGGTATGCCAGGAAAAACGCGAGGATAATCGGAACCGTAATCCAGAAAAGCATCCATTTGACGTTATTCAGTAGGGCCATGCCTACGATTTTGTCTTGAAAAGCTTCAATGAAATTATCGAATCCGATAAATTTCGGAACATCCAATCCGTTCCATTCCGTGAACGGCAAATATAAACCCAATGCCGCAGGCACGGTAACCGCGTATAAGTGGAACGCAAGGCCGGGCACTATCAGAAGCCAACCTGCCCAGTTCTTGAGCTGGAATCTCTTCTTCGTCAATGACATCGTCTCCTTTCAACGAGAGGAAGCGCCTCGGAAGCACGGACTTCCGTTCTTATCCGTGCTTCCGAGGCTTCCGTCGATCAATACTTGTCCAATTCGAAGAATCGTTTATCCGCGATGTCCCGTTCTTTCTTCGCTTGAATATCGGCTAGCCAATCTTCCACGGAAGTTTTCTTCAGGTACACGCTTGCGAAATCGTTCTCGAGAATGTTAACTACGCTAGGAGGAGCGTACGACCAAGCGACGTAACCCGTTAAACCGGCTTTCTCCGATTCGGAAATCAGATTCAGCGCTTTCGCTACGTTCGGCTTCAGATCCATCGAGCTGTAATCCTTCTGAAGCGGCTCGGGAATTCCATGCATCGCCATTTCTTGAACGACTTCGTCCTTGAAGAAGTAGCTCAGCAATTCCGCGACTTCGTCTTTATGAGCGGATTTCGCGTTGATGACAAGTCCGCCGCCGACTCCCAGAGGAATGACCGGAACCCCGTCGGCTTTCCAACTCGGGAATGGAGCGAATCCGATGTCGAAATCCGGTTCGTTGTCGGCCGCCAAGCTCCAAGTACCATCAAGCCTCATGGCCGCTTTACCGTTCAGGAACAGCTGGTTGCTGTCTTCTTGGGAGATGGCGTGCGACTTCTTGTCCGTCACGTATCCCGCGTTCCAGAAATCGCTATATCGTTGAATGCCGTCCACGACTTCGGGATCCGTCCATTTTTTGTCCCCGGAGAATAGCTGTTTCGTTCCCTCTTTGCCTAGAATGCTGTTGACGATGCTCGTTACCCACCAATCGTCGACTCCAGGATTGTCCGAGGAACCCCATGCGAACGGCATGATATCCTCATCCATGATCTTAGGAACCAAAGCCATCAAGTCGTTGTAATTAGCCGGCACCTTCCAGCCCTTTTCCTTGAATAGAGTGTCGTTGTATACAAGCACCAAGCCTTCGTAGTTCCAAGGAACGCCTATGATTTTACCGTTCTCGACGTAAGCGTTCTTGGCCCATTTGAACATGTCTTTGTCCCAGCCGTACTTCTCGTAATAGGGGTCCAACGGTTCGATATAATTACTCTTGTATCTTTCTTTGGCCACCGAGGGATCCATCAGCATTAAATCAGGCGCTTGTCCCGCCGCCAACGCGGCAGACTCGGCTTGGGCATCCGCGATCGTCACTTGCTCCAGCTTCACTTCGGGATGATCCTTCTCGAATAGGTCGTACATGACTTGAAGCGCGGAGCTCTCCTCGCCCCATATTGCGGCGTCAGGTACCTTCAGCTTGATCTGATCGGCGCTTTCCTTGTCGCCGGAAGAACAAGCGGGAAGAATGAGTACGGTTGCAAGAGCGAATACGGACAGCGTCTTACCGACGGGATGAAGGACTGATTTGAACATGAACGAGCACCTCGTTTTTCCTAGGATTGGTTAATCCATGCAAGATTTCAGGTACTTAGCCATTTCGACGTAGGCTTGTTCGCCGTCTCCGGGAGCAAGCTCGCACTCTACGGCCATGTAACCCGTAAATCCGATCTCCTTTAACGTTCTGAAGCCTGCTCGGAAGTCGGTATGTCCATAGCCCGGTTGCAACCGGTTGCTGTCGGCAAGATGGACATGCGTGACGAGCTCTCCCGCCGCTCTCAAGCTAGCCGAAATATCCGGTTCTTCGATTTGCATATGGAAGAAGTCGGCCATGACCTTAACTCCTTTGAATCCTCCCTCGCGAATCAAGCTTGCCGCATCCTCTAACCGGTTGATCATATGGTCTTCATATCGGTTCAAGGGCTCAAGAAGAAGCTCAGCCCCGGAAGCCAATGCCGATTCGTTCAGCTTGCTCAGCGAGTCGAGCAATATTTCCCTTTCCTCGTCGGACGCTCGCGGGGAACCGAACGGAGGAAGTTTCTTCGAGAATATTCCGAAGGCCGCCGGTACGACTATGCCCCTCGCGCCTAGTTCCCCCGAGTAGCTGAGAATTTCCGAGATATCAGAGACCGCGAAGGCGCGTTGTTCCGCATCGAAGTCGCCGATCCAGCCGCGGTATCCCCCGCATACGGAACTGATTGCTACTCCCGTCGAGCGAACCGCCTGACGGAGTTCGTCGAATCTTTCGATCAAGGGTTTTCCGTCGATCTCCAACCCTTCAAATCCGATTTCCTTCAGCTTGTTCAGCTTCTGTTCGTAAGTTTGTCCGAAGAAACCTCGATCTTGCGTCGCTAGTAACATGCTCAAACCCTCCATCTTCTGTTCAAATTTCGAAATTGAGTCGGCGAAACCCCGACATAGGATTTAAATAACCGAGTAAAATTCTGAATTTCGCTGAACCCCAGGCTTTGCGCGATTTCCGTGATGGACAGCTCGCTCGTCTCAAGCAGCATCTTGGCGCGTTGGATCTTCATCTCTCTTTGTACCTGCAACGGCGACTTGCCGAAGAGCTCCTTGAAGCGGTTACTGATATAGGTTGGATGCAAATGAAGCTCTTCAGACAAGCTATTCAGCGAAATATGGTTTTCGGGAGATTGAACGATTCTCGCGAGCAGCTCCAAGAAGCCTTCCGACTGATTATTGTTCGATTTGGACCCGTCGCTTTTCCCGATAGCGCTATCAAGAATGATGTAGAGAAGCTCAAGCGATTTGGCATGCTCCAAAATGGAGGAAGGCAACGATCGCTTCTGAGCCGTCGAATCCAGAAACTCCATGAATACTTTCTCGAAGTAAAGCGAATTATGCAGCTTGAATACGTAAGGAATTCGTATCATCTTCATGGCGTCCATAACGCCGGCGATCTCGAAGGTGAAATGCCACCACAAGAATTCGGTTTCTTCCTGCGTTTCCTTGTAGTGGTCATGCATCACGTTCGGGGGAATGCAGATGACCGTTCCCGGAGTAATCGTATAGCACTCTTCGCCGACCCTAAGCTTTGCCGTTCCTTGCTTGTGATAAGACATCACGTACCAAGGAAGAGTTCGATTGATCGTCCTCATCTCGGTACGCCTATTCATGTCGAATTCTATGACGTTCAACTCCGCATGGCGGAGCAATAAACCTAATTGATCGCTCATCTTTCACCTCCGGGCGGAGCATTAATCAGGAAAAGGTAACTCCCAGCTTAATGCTAAGATCGGGGCGTTGATCCACATATTGCTCGTAACCCTCGGCGGACTCTTCGAACGGAACGACGGGATTGATGATATGCTCGCAATCGATTTGTCCGCTCTTGAGCATATCCCAGCATACGTCTTCGATGCGGCGCCAGCTCCAACGCGGATGATCCGGATTCGGCTCGCTGCAAGCACGGGAGAATACGATCTTCGCATTGTTGAAATGCGCCTCGCGACCGAAATCCAAACCGCCCTTAAATGCTCTCGCCCAGCCTACGAATGCGATCGTTCCGCCGTAAGCAAGACCTCTAAGCGATTGTTGAAGCGCGAATTCGCTTGCGCTCGTTTCAATAATGACATCGACGCCCAGTTTGCCTGTCGCCTTCTTCAATTCCAGGCCGATGTCTTGGTTAATCGGATCGAACGCCGCATCGGCGCCGTTGCCGAGAGCGACATCGCGCCTCTTCTCGATCGGATCGATGACGGCAACCCAGCTTGCTCCCGCGAGCTTCGCCATTTGCGCGGCGATTTGTCCAATCGCTCCCAAACCGAATATCGCTACGCGATCTCCCGCCCGAACGTGCGCGTCCCGAATTCCTCCGAGAGCGAATTGCGCGGGATCGAAACATACGGCGTTTTTCCATGACATTCCGTCGGGTACTTTTTTCAAATAATAGTTGTCGACCGCGTTAACCAGGTGGGTCTCACGAACCCCGCCGTAGCTGCATACTCGCTCTCCGACCGCATACTCCGTAACTTCGGACCCCGCTTCGACGATAACGCCGACCCATTGATTACCGAGATTCCATCTCCCGAATCCACCGTCCGTTGAGACATCCTTAGGATCTCGAGGCAGGAACATATTCCATTCTTCGTCGAAGTAGTCCGCCGTATGCGGGCTCTCGCCGCGAAATCCGGCTAGTTCGGAACCGTGTTTAGGCGAAGCATTCTCGATCTTAACTCTGACTTCGTTCGGTTTCATTTCTCTTTCCTCGTAAGAAACGATAGCTGCTTTCTTCGGCGCTTGCGCAATGAGTTGTTTTGGCATCCTTATATCCTCCATACATGTAGTATTGTTTGTTAATCATTTCCGCGAAGTTGTTGTAGCGCTTACATCCCTATTATATAAGACATTTTCCGACATGTTGTTAGCAGTGATCAATGGATATTTATCATTTATACAGGTCAACTGTAGCATTCCCTTTTATTAAATCTTCATCGATTCGTCATGTTCTGAAAATAGCAAAAAAGCTCTTTCCCTGGTTCAATCGGGAAAAAGCCTTTATATTGCCGATTAGGAATTAACTGGTCTTCCCTTCAAAAACGGCCTCGTGGGCGATCTCCACGCGGTTTCTTCCAAGCCGCTTCGCCCGATACAACGCTTCGTCGGCGATATGGAATAACTGCTCGGCATTGCTTGCGAAGCCGGGGTAATGGGCTAATCCGATAGACAACGTTACTTTATCACCGGTGGGACTTGAAGTCTCCGCCATAAATTCGCGAATCTTCTCGGCTTCGCACAACGCATTCTCGAAATTCTCGTTCGGAATGAGCACGACGAATTCTTCTCCGCCGAATCTGCAGCAGACGGACGCTTCGCTCAATAAACGCCTAATCGAGATCGCGAGGAATTTCAATACTTCGTCGCCTTTATCGTGACCGTAAGTATCGTTCACTCTTTTGAAGTTATCCAAATCCATGACCATGATGGAAAACGGAACGCTTTGAGCGATCCAGTTTTTCACGAACCGATCCATCATCCTTCTGTTGTACAGACCGGTTAACGGGTCTGTTTGCGCCTCCATGGACACGTTGTCGAATTGGTACCGGAAATGGCGAACGGCTCTGCCTATCGCCTTGTGCAGCTCGTTCGCTTCGTAATTGAACGCATGGATGACGGGCGGCTCATCCCCGCCGCTGTTGCTCGGAGATAGCTGAGAAGCGAACGTAGCCAGCTTCGACAACGGGGCAGACAGCTTCCCGATAACCCAATATATCAGAATCATGAAGGCGAGCATTGCCGGAAGCATGTACAAAACGATTTTGAATACCAACTCTCTGGACGCGGATAAAACAACCTCTTCGGGAGTTTGCGCCACGATTCCCCAGCCGCCCTCTTTGACGAAAGAGTAGCTGGCCAGCATGGATAATCCCTTAGAGTTCACGACGTGCCCCGTACCGCTTTGGCCGGCTAACACTTTGTCTACGATCGGGTTGCCCACGACCTTCTCCCCGATTCGGCTCTCGTCGGGGTGATACAAAAGAAGACCGGTAGAACTGACGACGTACGCATAAGAACCATTGGATTGATAGGACTTATTGCCGAGCACGGTTTGAAAAATGTTAGTCTCGTGCAGGCGAATAGATCCGCCTATAAATCCGACGTATTTCCCTTCGGGATCGAAAAGGGGATAGCTTACCATAACGATCAGCTTGTTAGTCGCGCTTATATAAGGCTCGGAAATAAGCGGTTGCTGAACTTGAAGCGCTTGGGTTATGCCATCGGAAGTGATTTTGTTCTTCTTAGCGTTCGAGTCCGTATTGGAGCCGTCCAAGACGAAACCGTCTTTATCGATTATGAACACCGAATTGAAAGAGGAGTGGCTCCTCCGAAACAGAATCAATTGATCGTGAAGATCGGTCCTCCCCATATCCGTAGCTAAGAAATCTCCGGTAACGGCTAGGCTCTGCTTCAAATTAACGAATAAATCGTTGACGGTGTCCGACATTTTGTCCCCATAAACTTGGTTAAGCTGCAAGGTCGTCCGGGTTAGCGATTGTTTCTCGCTTCGATAGGCGACGACGGAGCTTATCGTAAGCGTTGCCAAAACAGTCGCGAACACGATCGCGTTTACGGTCGATCGTAATTTGAATCCTCGTTTAATAAGCCGCATAAATAAATCTCCCTGTAACTGTTGGTAGATTCATTTATTCGACATAAATCTACAATTCCCTTGCGATCTACTCCGCTTAGCTAGATTTCTCCGCCAGAAATATCTTTCTTCACAGACATATCCCCTTGCGCCATTTTGCGCAACCATTGATTGATATCCACTCCGGTCAGCGCGCCTACGGTTTCCGGCATCTTGGCGATTAAATCGGTCACATAACCCGTGACTTTGCCGGCGCCTCCGTTTGGCCCGCTGCCTCCGCCGTCCACGATGACTATTTTCTCCGTCTTCGACAGCGGCTCCGCGATGGCCCTCGCGATTTCCGGGAACTTCTCCACGATAAGCTCGATGACGGCCGCTTCGCCGTATTTGCGCAAGGCATCCGCAATCTTGTCCTTAGCCTCCGCCTCCGCTAACCCTTTCAACCGAATGACGTCCGCCTGAGCCGTTCCTTCGGCGCGTTCTCTATCCGCGTTCGCGTTACCCGCCAGTCTGACCGATTCCGCTTCCGCTTTCGCCTTGGCCTCGATCTGGTAGCGGTCTCCTTCGGCACGTTGCTCCTGGGCGAACCGTTCCGCTTCCGCCTGCTTCTTGACCGTAGCTACCAGTTCCTTCTCCCTGCGCTCAATCTCCTTGGACTCTAGCTCGATCTGCTTTTCCCGTTCGATAACTTGAATTTGCATCTCTTCGGCTTTGACCGATTGCATGGTACGGGCTTCCTGCAGCTTATAAGCTTGATCGGCTTCCGCCTTCTTCATGTCTTGCTCCTGCTTAAACGCGGCTTTCTTCACTTCCATCGCCTTGTGGGCCTCGGCGATATTCGTCTCCGCCGTGAATTCGGCCTTCTTCCCGTCCTCAAGCGCCTTGGATTTCGCTACCTGTTCGTCCCTGTAGGCATTAGCCTTGGCGATTTCGGCGTCTCTCTTGACCGACGCGATCTGCGGCTGGCCTAGCGCGTCCAAATATCCGTTCTTGTCTCTTACGTCGCGAATCGTGAACGATACGATTTGCAAGCCCATCTTATTCAGGTCGCTAGCAGCCACCTCTTGAACGTTCCTTGCGAACTCTTCGCGATTTTTGTACACGTCCTCGACGGTCATCGTTCCCAAGATCGCCCTAAGGTGCCCTTCCATCGTTTGCGTGGCGATTCCCTTAAGCTCGGCGTCGGGCTTCCCGAGAAACTGCTCCGCGGCGGTAGCCATCGACTCTTGGTCTCCCTTGATCTTGATCTGAGCCACTCCGTCGACCATTACGGGAACGCCATGCACGGTATAAACCTCGGGCGTATGGACATCCACAGTCTGCACCTGCAGCGATAGGAAAGATGAGCTTTGGACGATCGGCCATACGAACGTACCGCCGGCTTTAACGATTTTCATCCCGTCGCGGGTGAGCGCTCCCGTAACGATCATGGCCTCATCGGCTTTAACGGTACGGTATCTGGATGCGAATACGATAATAAGCAATACGATGACAATGACGATGCCTACGGGAATATATACGGTTGCGTCTAGGTTCAATGCAATCTTCCTCTCTTTATGCGAATAAAAAATTAAACCTTCTCCACTACGAAAGTTCCCGCCATCTCGTCCACTATTCTTACTTGGCTTCCTTGGGCGATTACGGCATCCTCGACGGCTTTGGCTGGAGCGTTATGACGCGTTCCGCCTTGCTCATAGACGATTTCTCCTAATCTAAGTGCCTCGATCGATATGATGACTTTGGCTTCTAGGCCTATCATCGCCTTGGATGAAAGCGCCGTTCCTTTCTGCGCGGCTTGAAGCGGGATGACGACCAGGAAGAGCACGGCGGATGAAACTCCGAGCGCGATCAACAAGGATACTCCCGCCACCGGCAAAGTCGTCCAATCGGTATTATGCAGTAGCATATATCCGATCCCTCCGAATACGGTCAAGAATGTCGCTATGATCGTCGGCGATAGAAAAGGCAGCTCTCCAGCATGGATTTCCAAACCGAATAAATCTCCGACGATCGCCGTAATAACCGCGTAAGCAACTCCGATTCCGAATAACACGATCATTAACGTTTCCATATCAACCCCCCCTCTCTCAAGATTTTGCGTCCTTATGAGGTAATACGTTAACAAATTTGGAAAGTTACTCCTTTTATCCAAGAAATAAACCTGCCTCACGACTTTTGTCGCCGGGGCAGGTTTTGCCTGGAACCGTATGCTAACTAATAAACTTTTTTCTGCTCCCGATCCGCCTTCAGCATCTCCACGGCTTCCTTGAACCTCAACGAATGCACGATTTCCCGCTCGCGCAGAAATTTAAGACTATCTTGGATGTCGACGTCGTCCGTAAAATCAATGAGCCATTGATAGGTCGCCCTTGCTTTCTCCTCCGCCGCGATATCCTCATAGAGATCCGCTATCGGATCGCCCTTGGTGCCGATGTAAGCAGCCGTCCATGGCACTCCTGCCGCGTTATTGTAGAACATGGCACCGTCGTGATTAACGAAGTTAGCGCCTAGCCCCGCGGCCTCCAGCTGTTCCGGGGTAGAATCCTTCGTCAGCTTATAGATCATCGTCGCGATCATCTCGAGATGCGCGAATTCTTCGGTTCCAATATCCGTCAATAATCCGATGACCTTGTCGGGAATCGTGTACCTCTGGTTTAAGTATCGCAAAGCCGCGGAAAGCTCCCCGTCCGCTCCGCCGTATTGCTCTACAAGATACCTGGCCATTCGAGGATCGCACTTGCTCACTCGAACGGGATACTGGAGCTTCTTCTCATAGATCCACATGCGCTCGCCTCCTCCTCACACTTGCCAAGGCCAAGGACTATCCGCCCATTGCCATGGAAACCGGCTAAAACTATGACCGAATTGAAGCAACGGGCCGTATTTCATTTCGAACTCGTTAGCCAATTGCTGCCGCCGTTGCGCAAGCTGATTAAACTGTTGTACCGCTTGCATATCCGTCGGATGGGTATCCAAGTACAAGGTTAGCTCCACTAGTGCGAAATCGACCTTCTGCAATTCCTCGAGCTCTTTGCGGTAAGCATCGTCTCCCCGGACATTCGGATCCGGCTTATTGCTCCGTTCGTTTCGATCGCTTCGCTCGCGTCTGTCGTTTCGGTCGTAACGATCATAGCGCTCGTTGCGATCGCGCTCATCCTGATCGAACCGATCAACCATTGCTTTTGCCTCCTTTGGACGTTCCTCGCCTAGAAGGGTAAGGGCTGTATAGCGCCGGCCATAACGTGCCCTTTCTTAACGCTTCGTCCAATGAAAATTGCGGAAGGTTCATCGGTTGGAAGTTAATATACTGGTTCGGCGGCACGATGTACCACTTCACGCGAATCGGGGGACACGGATCATTGGGACTGACATAGGGCATGTAGTCTCGCCATTGGGCATCATACATGAAATTCTCCTCCTTTGAAGTTGGGACAGCCTCGCGTTAGCTCGAGACTGGAATTCCGCTCCGCTTATAGCCTATGCCCCGTATTCGAAACTTCTGACTTCTTTTTGGGGGAATTCCATCGTTAGTGACGACGCCTGTTCGGCAGCAAAGAAAAAAGTCCCGATGAACCGCGCTGCCGCAGTTCATTGGGACTTTCTACTTCCGATCTCAAACCGTCGATTCTTGGCACTCCTCGCAAAGCCCGTAAATCTCGAAGCGATGGTTCAATATTTTATAATTGCCCGGTAATGCCATCTGTTGCTCCATCGGGCAATATTCGAACGTCAGAGTCTTCTCGCAGTTGATGCAAATCAAATGATGATGATGGTGGTCCAAGCAGCTTGCCTTGAATTTCAAGCCGCCTTCCATGAAATAAAATTGCTCCAGCACGTTCATCTCGCTCAGCATTCGCAGATTTCGATAGACGGTGTCGAAGCTCACGCTTGGATACTTCAAGCTCATCTGATCATAAACGTCCTTAGGGGATAAATAGCCCTCGTTGCTCGTGAAGATTTGCGCCAACGTTCTTCGTTGGTCGGTAATTCTCCATCCGTGCCTAGACATCGTCGCCAGCATTTCCTGATCCGAATTGTGCCCCTGCTCTGACAAGACTCTACCCATTCCCTTCTTGGTCAACTGTCCGTCGGCCTACTGAAATTTGATCTTGAAGTCGAATAATCCGGCTTTGCGCATGGCCATGAACACGATAACGACGATCGGGCCAAGAAACACTCCTACTACGCCTACGAGCTCGTATCCCACATATAAGCTTATTAAAGCCGATAAGGCTCCGATTCCTACGGCGTCTCCGAGAATCTTAGGTTCTACGATCCTCCGGACGACCGTTATGATCAAGAACAATAGAATCAAGCCGACTCCCGTATAAACGTTACCGATGATGATCTGGTATACCGCCCACGGTACGAGCGCCGAGCCGACGCCTAGAACGGGCAGTATATCCACGACTACGATGAGAAGGGATATGGCCAGGGGATATCCGGTTCCGATAATCAGCAGTCCTATGAACGATAAGACGTAAGTAATAACGCTTAGCAGCAGTTGCGCGCGGAGAAAACCGAATACCGACTTGCGAAGACTGAACAGTACATCCTCGACTTGTATTCTGGATTTTTCCTCGAACAAAGAGAGAAAAGATACTTTCATCAGAGGCAAGCTGAATGCAAACAAGTATACAGCTACTAAGAACACGATGAAGAAAATAAAAAAGTCGGGAATTCCGGATGCGAAGCCGAGCAATATACCGGAGATTTTCGCGGATAATTGGGCTAGCGCCGACGTGGCGTTGGAGAGCCATTGCTCCAATTGATCCGGCACGGGCGTCGCGCCGTTAGACGAATACTGCTGAGCTTTCTCTATGAGATCCCGTATGTAATCGTTCGCGCTCTCGAGCATGGTCGGAAGCTTATCGAAGAAAGCTTTCAACTCGCTTACAAGCTTCATACCGATAAGTCCGAGCAAGCCTAGGAGAATGACGGTAAACAACGTGCTTGAGATCGTCGAAGCCGCTAACCGATTCATTCGCGTACTCTTCATAAGGAACACCGTTAGCGGCTCCAGGAAGACGGCCGCTACTAAAGCGAGCAGGAAAGGAGCTCCCACCGTAAAAAACAAATAAAGAAAAGCAAGCGAAACGATCATCAAGAGCAATGCGCGAATCGGCATGGCCTATCTCCTTTCTTCCCTGCATTGCCTGTCCCTTGAATTAGTCCTTCGGTCGCGGTTGCGATTCCGTTTCCGATTCCAATAGGGAAGTTCCAACGACGGCGATCTTGTTCTTATAGATGTGAACCCGCTGGATTCTTAATCGTTCGGTTTGCGCAATCTCGAACACGTAACCTTCGTGTATGACTTTCTGCCCTTTGGAGATATTGCCTTCGAGGTGATTGAACAACCATCCGCCGATAGAATCCACTTCCTCGTCCTCGATATCAAGACCCAACAGATCATTTACGTCTTCAATAAGAATACGTCCGTCGACGGACGTTAATTCCCCTTTGACTACGACGGTTGGGAGTTCGTCGTCGAACTCGTCGTGAAGCTCCCCTACGAGCTCCTCGATGATCGTCTCCGCGGTCAGCATACCTGCCGTTCCGCCGTATTCGTCGATTACGATCGCTACCTGGGATTTCCTTCGTTGCATGAGCTTCAAGATTTTGCTGACTTCCATCGATTCCGGAACGCTTAGAATCGGTCTCAGGAAATCTTTCAAATTATGCTCGACGTCCGGATCCGCCGTCAATAAGTCCGTAATATGGACGAAGCCGAGAATTTGGTCCTTATCTTCTAAGCCTACCGGATACCGGGTATGCTTCGTCGAGTAGATCAGCTTCATATTCTCTTCATAAGACAAGTTCGCGAATAAGCAGTCCATATCCGTCCTAGGGAGCATGATTTCGCGGGCGACGCGGTCCGCGAACTCGAAAACGTTATCGAATAAAGTCATCTCGTCTTTGTCTATAATGCCGCTCTTGGCGCTCTGGCTCATAAGGATACGGATTTCTTCCTCCGTGTGAGCTGCTTCATGCTCGCCCGCCGGTTCCACGCCGACCAACTTAAGCAGCCGGTTTGCCGTTCCGTTAAGAAACCATATGACGGGAAGGAATATCCGGTAGAACATTAACAGCGGCCAAGATAGCCACAAGGAAACGCCGACGGAACGCTGAATGGCAAGCGATTTCGGCGCCAATTCCCCTAGAACGATATGTAAGAACGTTATGACGCAGAACGCGACCGTGAAAGCGATCGTATGAATGACCGTATCGTCGGTTACTCCGAAATCGTGGAGCAGCGGCGCGATGATCAAATCGGCGATGGCCGGCTCTCCCACCCATCCGAGTCCAAGGGAAGCCAAAGTAATGCCCAGCTGCGTCGCCGACAAGTACGCATCGAGTCTTTTATTCACTTTAAGGGCGTATTTGGCCATGACATTGCCTTCATTGCTAAGCTGGGTGAGGCGTGTTTGACGGACTTTCACCAACGCGAATTCCGATGCAACGAAAAATCCGTTAAGAAGTACCAAGAACAGAACAAGAACAACATTCCAAAAAATCAAACCCCATTGTAGCTCCAAGTAATTCTGCTCCTCCTCATCTGCCCCGTGAACGACTAATTATTGACCATAGCCTTAGGGGATTGCTCTTCTGGTCTTGAAATCGGTATCGCGGTAGTACATGTCGGAAACGAGTAAATTCGGACCGCAGCAGCTTGCCGCGGGACAATGGCAATTAACCGCTTGTTGCATCGGATGCTCTCTCCACTTGGCGAAGACGTCGTCCAGCTTCTCTTGTTGGATGTTGCCGAAGGAAGGTACGGACGCAAAGTCCGTAACGTATACGTCTCCGCTGAACATATTTACATTTACCCGATTTCGTCCATCCGGATCATTGCGGACGGTAACTTTATTTTCTTCCCATAATCTTCTCACTAACCGTCTTTCTTCTTCGTTTTCGCTGCAAGCGAAAAAAGGCAACGTGCCGAACAGCATCCAGATGTCGGGATTGCGGTTGTCTAGCAAGGTCTCGACCGCTTCGAACATTTGGGTGCGCGTAACCGCTGGAAGTCCCGATGCGAAGGAGCTCGGATACATCGGGTGAACCTCGTGGCGTTGACAACCCATCTCGGCGATAATTCGATGTATATCGGCAATTTTCTTATACGTACGATAATTGATCATGGACTCGGCGGATACGAATAGACCGCCTTTCGTTAGCTTTCGCGTATTATCGATCATGCGTTCGAACATTTTAGAAGTCGTATCGGCACTGACGTTGCGCCCTGTACGGGCGAATCCGACCTCATGGAAGTCTTCCGGCTGCGTATAATTAAAAGATATGTGCATGACGTCCAAATAAGGAGCGATGAGTTCATATCTTTCGTAATCCATCGTTACGTTCGAATTCAACTGCGTGCGAATCCCCCGGGAGCGGGCATATTTCAATACGGGTATAACGATATTACGAACCGTCTCCATGCTGAACGTCGGTTCTCCTCCGGTCATGCTTATCGTTTCCAGATGTTCGACCTCGTCCAATCTCCTCAATACGAGCTCAAGCGGGAGATGAGGCGCCTCCTTCATCGTTAAGCTATCGCCAACGGCGCAATGCTCGCATCTCATATTGCAAAGATGGGTAACGGTCAATTCCACGCTCGTTAACTCGTGACGTCCGAACCGTTGCAACGAACGAATGGGATCCCATGGATCATTCTCCGGGGTTAGTGCTCTCCAGCCTGATGGCGGCGCGAATGGTGCCACTGCTGCGGGATGGGAAATACCTTGCATAATCAATACTCCTGTCGTCTGTTACGTTCCTTTTATTGTACTGGTCGGGAGGAAATAAAACAAACTATTACATGAAACAAAACAAGCTGTCCTTATTGCGATTAATAATCGCAAGAGGACAGCCGTTATCGATTATGCGGTTATCGGACTGATTTCCTCCGTGCCCAGTTCGATTTTCGAGATCAGCACGTTCAGGTTTTTGGATAAATCCATATCGAACGGAGACTTAAGCTCCATGCCGTATTCGTCCGTGAGCACTCGGATGACAGGACGGTGCACGCAGGTGGAATTGATATCGCTGACGACGGCGCTTTGGCCCGTGTTCAGCTTTACCGTCAATCCGATCGGATATATCGCCACCTTATCCCGGAACAATTGCAGCATAGACGTATCGTACAGAATATCGCTTCCCGAGTACAAAGCCTCGACCGCTTGATGCGGAAGCATGGCGTTTCTGTACACTCGGTGGCTAGTCATGGCGTCGTAGGAGTCGACGATGCCGATCCACTTCGCGTAATCATGGATTTCGTCGCCTTTGATTCCTCTAGGGTACCCGGAGCCGTTGATTCGCTCATGATGCTGGTAAGCGCAATGAGCAGCCAACAACGGAATGTTAGGCTCGTCTTTGAGTAAATAATACCCGCGCTCGGTATGCCTCTTCATTTCATCGAATTCGTACGCCGTTAATGCTCCCGGCTTCAACAACACCTGCATCGATATTTGCGTCTTGCCGATATCGTGCAGAAGCGCTCCGAGGCCTAACGTTACCAACTGTTCGTGGGTATATCCTCTCGCCATTCCGAGCAAAGTCGTATACACACATACGTTCAGCGAGTGCTTATATAAATAATGATCGACCGTATGCAAATTCATTAACATGATCATGGCGTCTTGACTGCGGCTAAGATCATCCATGATGAGTTGCATGACTTGTCGCATTTTATGCCCTACGTACGGGTAATTACCGCTTTTTCGTTTGTGGGGTAGATCGATGAAGTCGCGGAATGCAGATCGTATCGCTTGTATCGTACGCCGTTGCGTCTCATCGGTAAGCAGTTCCGGAATGACTAAGTCTTCGGTCTTGGCATCTTGTATATAAAGAAAACTTATTCCGCACTCTCCCAGCCTGCGGATAAGCGAAGCAGTCAACTCGACTCCTTCCGCCAACAGCACGATGCCGTCGTCCGAATAGATTTTCTTGGCCAGCTTCATGCCCGGCCGACTTAAAGAAATCGGCATCATGCGCATTTCGTCATTATTCCTCCTTCTATCAATCGATTTTATGCAAGAAGGCAAAAATTCCCTTATTCATTACATCGGAAATCTTTTATTTATTGTTTAGAGATTTCCATCGGAAATTTCGCATTTTCCCGCAAAAATCGACATTATTCATCACGAGCTTGTTTATCTCATAATGAATACATAGAATAGAGCCGCGATCAAGAAACGATACCAAGCGAAATATTTCAACTTAAGCTTCTGCAATACTTTCAAGAAACCGATTACGACGATCCAAGCCACGAAGAAAGAAACAATGAATCCGGTTAACAGGAATCCAAGATCGATTTGACCCGAACGGAAATTGTCCAGATTGCTTAACACTTCATACCCGGTGGCGACCGTCATGATCGGTATGGCAATGAAGAAGGAGAAATCCGCGGAAGCGCGGTAGCTGACTCCCCCGAGCATGCCTGCGGCGATCGTGGAGCCCGATCTGGAGAATCCAGGCCACACGGCGGAAACGCATTGCAGAACGCCGATTAAGAGTGCTTGTTTGTAAGTAATGTCGTCCATCGTCTCGGATGTCCGCTTGATCTTGCCCGAATCGTACAAAATTTCGGTAACCCACATGTATATCCCGCCCGCTACGAGTGCCCATAGAACAGGCGCGGTGTGGAATCCGATTTCCTTAATATAGTCGCGGAAGAGGAATGCGATCCCCAATGGAGGAATGATGCCCAAGGCGACATGGATGAGGTTAAGACGACTCTTAGGGAAAGAATCGACCGATAACCCGCGAACGGCTTCTTTCTTCCCAATGCCGAACACTTGCAATATTTTACGACGGTATACGAGCGCGATGGCCAGAATGGCGGCGAACTGGATGACGATCTCGAACGTTTTGAGCTGTTCCGGCGTTTCTTCGTATCCGAGCAGTTTATTCGTCAGTATCATATGCCCCGTCGATGAAACGGGCAAAAACTCCGTTAACCCTTCGACAATTCCGAGTATGATGGAATCGAACCAATGCAGCATGTTAGCCATTCACTCCTCATTCTTGTAGATGTTCAAAAGCCGACTTACGATCACGAGATTAAGTAAAGCGCGAATTCGACCTTCTCGGTGCCGACAAGCCGGCTTTTGAACTTGATCTTAGTTGGACTAATTCCCCTTAAACAAGATACCGCCAACGAGGCGTGCGACAGCCCTCGATCAGCTGTTCGTCGTTGAGCGCTTCCGACAGGACGTGCCGAATGAAATCGGGGAGAAAATATCGAACGTCCTGCCCTTCCTTTAGTCCGAGGTACCCGACGCCGAAGGTGAACATGTCCAATGTTCCCACCGAATAGAGCCTGTCTTGATCCATTGCAAGTCCATTGACCTTAATCTCGGTGATCTTATGATAGGGAGCTCCCCCGGGATCGACCGCGACTTCCAAGCCGTCCAAGCATAACATCCCGAGCACTCGTCCGCGGAAACCGAATCCCCGGATTTCAAGCTGTTGGAATTCGGGCAACAAGCTTTCTTCCAGCGTTCTCAAGATCTGACGTCCCGTCAACCGGGTAAGGCAGGGGTTGATCGGGGAAGGACAAATCGCATGAATCGTTTCCTCCGTTACCGTGCCCGCCGGTATGCTTTCCAACAGTTGGCCTGCATTCACTAGCCCGATCTCCGCATCGGTAAGCCTGCGGATCGCGCTGGCAAGGAGCGTCGGCAACGGCGACTCCTTATCATAAGTAACCGTTAGCTCATTGCTTAAATGAGCGACTTCCCTGTCCAAGCTTTGCCTGGCTTGCCTGCGATAGTCGTCGATGATTTTGTCCAATTCGGCGTTCGGAGGATAATCGTCCGTAGGATGACTCCCCCCGGTTACCTTGATCAGCTTGTTTCCCTTTCCGAGCTCCAATTCCAAGTGGCCGATATGAAAACCGAACTTACCTGCCGCGCATATCGCGGTTTGTCCAACGTAAAGCGGAACCTCCAGAAGATGATGCGTGTGACCGCCCAAGATAAGATCGATCCCCTCCACCGAAACGGCTATCCGTTCGTCCTGCTTCAAGCCCAGATGGGACATAACAATCAACACGTCGGTTTCTTGGCGCAAACGTTCCGCTTCTTCCCTCAACGTTTCGAGTGGATCGGCGGATTCCCAACCGAGAAGATCGTAATAATCTCGGAAAGCGGGAGTGAGACCGATCAATCCGATTCGGATTCCCGCTCTCTCGACCGTTAACGTCGGAATCATCCAAGCGGGAGGCGCTCCCGTTCGGGCAAGCTTCATATTGGCGCATACGATCGGAACTGACATTCCGTGGAAAAGCTCGTCCAATTGCTCCGTGTCGTAGCTCAGCCCTTCATTATTGCCGAGCATTACCGCATCGTAGCCCATTTTCTCGATGATCGCGCGATTCACTGCCCCTTGGGTGCCTTCCGTTTCGATTCGGGCGCGATCCAAAAAATCGCCGCAATCGACGACGAGCAGCTTATCCGGGTCCACTCTTGTTCTTATATCGGATATGTAACCGGCAATCTTTGACGTTTCCTCGAAATGACTATGCAAATCGTTCGTGTGCAACAGAGTAATCGTCACGTTCGGCCCGCTCATCTAGATTTCAGTCCTTTAAGCATTAAGCTCGGTGAAACTTCGTTCAGAAATCCATAAGTCGCATCCTCCCCGAGAAGGGCATCGGATACGATTTTCACGGTAACGACGCTCTTGACGTTAAGACATGCGCTAGTTCCGTCCGGTACGTATAGACGAATCGGTTGTCCTTTCGCGAGCGGGAGTCCATCGACGGCATATTGGAACAAGGCTTTGCTTAGCTGACCCCAAGGAATCGTCGCTTGAAATTCGTCGGCCGCCCGGACGGTCAGATGCGTCGGTTGACCCGCAGGCAGGCCCTCCTTCGCTTCATCGGTTACCGTCCGCAGGACGGCCGAATACCAGCTTTGCAAATCGAATCCCTCTCCGATCGTTCCGGGGACGCGATCAGCCACCGGAAAAACGTCATTCGAGAGTTCAGCCATCGCTTTCGGATCGGTAAGGAATTGATATTTGTTAGGCAATATAACGGTTACGGACAAATTTCTTCTCTCCTAACCGCCGATTTGCGACATTCGCCGCACCGTCGGCACGTGGCTTTGTGTTTCTCCGGCGAGCAATGCGCCCATCTCGTGATTCTCCGGCTTGATAGCCATCGCTTTAAGGAACAACTGTTCCATCGCTTCAGGAGAGCCAAGGGAAGGCCGGACATTTAGCTCATCCACCCAGTAAAGGCAAGGTTTGATGTGCCCGTCCGCCGTTAACCGCAGGCGATTGCAGCTCTTGCAGAAATGTTCGCTGATCGGATGAATGAGCCCGAACGTACCGACGCCACCCGCGATTCGCCAATTTTCCGACGGCCCGCTGCCTTTCGGTCCTTCGGCCTGCTCAAGCTCGTAACCGAGACGCTTAGCCTCTTCGAGCACCGTGGATAACGGGAGGTAATGATCTCTCCAGCCGGCATCGTCGTGCCCGATCGGCATGTACTCGATAAATCGTACATGTAATGGCTGTTCCATCGCAAGCTTCAAGAACCGCCCGATCTCGTCTTCATTTACCCCCTTTAGCAATACGCAATTCAGCTTTATCGGAGTTAAACCGGCTTCGACGGCCGCCTCTATGCCTTCCCATACTTTATTCAAGTCGCCGCGACGGGCGATAAACTTGAATCGGGTGGCATCCATCGTATCCAAGCTGATATTCACGCGCTTTAAGCCGGCTTGTTTTAATTTCGCGGCTTGGGGAGCTAGCAGTAAACCGTTGGTCGTCAAGGAGATATCGTCCACTCCGGGCAATGCCGACAGACCGGCTACCAATTCCTCGAGACCGGGTCTGACTAACGGTTCGCCGCCGGTAATTCTGAATTTCCGTATGCCAAGCTTCGCGGCCGTCGACGCGACTTCGATAATTTGCGAATAGGAGAGCAGTTTGTCCTGCTCCATGAAAACCATGCCTTCTTCGGGCATGCAATAAAGGCAACGCAGATTGCAACGGTCCGTTACGGATATGCGCAAGTAGGTATGCTGTCTCCCGAACCTATCGATCAATTCCGGCATTCCACCCACTCCTTTTTTGCCATTCTAACACCCCTATAGCATAACATTTTCACAGGCGATATGGTATGCTTGCCGTATGGATTGTTTGACGCTTTGCGGGAGGATGTTGTACATAATGTTAACGTATACTTGGACGATATCTTTGTTTGCCGGGTTAGCCGAACGAGTGGGAACCCGCTCCCTTCAAATGAATTGGGATGAAACAGAGCTTCTGGCGAGTCAGATCAAGCAACGGCTGGCCGTGCGATTTCCGGAGCACTCCGCTGTTCTATCGGTTTGCTTCGTCGCGCAAAATCAGGCTTACGCCCATGATGATACTACCGTATTTCTCTCGGACGAGCTCGCTCTGCTGCCCCCGGTATCCGGCGGTTCCGACGTGACAGCGAGCGACGACGCCGAGTTGCCAATAGATAATGAGCGCTTTCTCATAACCGAAGCTCCGATACTCGTCGAACGGGTCCTATCCAAGGTATACCATCCCGATCACGGGGCGGCGATCGCTTTCGTGGGTACGACGAGGGAATGGACCGCGGGCACAAGAACGCTGACGCTGGAGTACGAGGCTTACGTACCCATGGCCAAGGCGGCACTAGCCCAAATCGGCGAGGAAATATCCGCCAAATGGCCCGGAACGTTGTGCGCCATTTCTCATCGAATCGGAACGGTCGGCATCGGAGAAATCAGCGTCGCGATCGCGGTTTCCTCTTCGCATCGTTCGGATGCCTACGAGTCGAGCCGTTATGCGATTGAACGGTTGAAGCAGAAGGTCCCGATTTGGAAAAAAGAGGTTTACGAGGACGGAACGGAGTGGAAGGGCCATCAATTAGGACCGTGGGATCCGACCGCGTCGCTTGACGGATCTGGAGGTGAATCGAAATGACAGCTAAAGGCGGGGATGCGCGATATGCCAGGCAGGTCCGATTTTCCTCCATTGGAGATCGTGGCCAAGATCTGTTGTTGCAATCGCATGCGGTTATCGTCGGAGTCGGGGCGCTCGGATGCGTGACGGCAAATCATCTCGCCCGTGCCGGCGTTGGCAAGCTGACGCTTATCGATAGGGATATCGTCGATCGAAGCAACCTTCAGCGGCAGCTGTTGTATGACGAGTCGGATGCGGCCGCCGCTACGCCCAAATCGATTGCAGCGGCTAATCGCCTACGGAAAATCAACAGCGGCATTGAGGTCGTATCGCATGTCGCCGATTTGGTTTCTTATAACGCCGAGACGTTATTGGCCGGGGCGGATATCATCGTGGACGGAACGGACAATTTCGGAGTTAGATATTTGATCAACGAATTCAGCGTAAAGCATGACGTGCCTTGGATATACGGCGGAGCGGTCGGCGCATCGGGAATGTCCCTTACGATATTGCCGGGCAGGACGCCTTGCCTGAGCTGCTTGTTTCCCGAACCTCCTCCGGGAGGCGCATTGGATACGTGCGAGACGGCTGGCGTCTTGTCGCCGATCATAGATACGATCGCCTCCATCCAGTCGATGGAAGCGATTAAGCTGTTAACGGGGCAACCCGAAGCTCTGCACGGCTCGTTGCTTCAGATCGATCTCTGGCAGCACCAATGGCAGTCCTTAGCGGTCGGCGGCGCGAGAAAGCCTTCTTGCCCCGTGTGCGGCGAACGTCGATTCGAAATCTTGGACGGAGAAGAGTCGACCGACGCGATGGCGGCTTCGCTGTGCGGCAGGAACACGGTTCAGGTAACGCCTGCTAGACCGATGACGTTGGACCTTACCCTGATCGAGCATCGGCTTCGCATCGCGGGTCGCACCGAGCTGAATCCATACTCCTTGCGGCTGCATTTGCCGGATGGGCTGACGTTCCTGCTCTTCGAGGATGGACGCGCGCTCGTCATGGGCACGGACGAATCCTATCTTGCCCGACGTACGTACGCCGGGCTCATGGGCGAATAAACGTTTAAGAAGCTGCCTCGCATAACGTCATCATGACGACATGCGGGGCAGCTTTGATTTCCTGGCTTATTCATAAGCCGACATCACTCTCTGTTCCAAGCTTCTACTTCTATCTCGCGAAGCAGCCTGCGGTGATCGGATAGCCGTATGTCGCCGGCTGCGGGAGATAACGCGTTGGCGCAGCCCGCAGCCGCGGCGTGCTTCAAGCACTCGACTGCCGTCCACTTCCTTACGAATCCGTATGCGTATCCAGCCACGAAAGCATCCCCGCACCCTACCGTATTAACCACGTCCAGCTTCGGTGTTCGGACTCGGTAATGCGACCCGTCAATTCCGGCTACCGCCCCTTCGCCCCCCAAAGTCACGACCACGTTAGCAACCCCTTGGTTCATCAAGGACGATACCCCGTCGAAGAGATTGCCATAGCCGTCTCCGGCTAGGAAAGGAACGATCTCCTCCTCGTTCGGCTTAATGAAACCGGGCTTTGCAACCAAGCCCTGCGTCAACGGCGCTCCGCTGGCATCCAGGAATACTTCGGCGCCTTCGGCCCGCGTTATCCCGATGAGCTCGGCGTAGAGAGAAGGAGAAAGCCCTCGCGGAATGCTGCCCGAGAAAATCACGAGCGCCGATTCTGCCGACAGACGGGTAAGCTTTCGTTTGAAATTCTCCAGATGCTCCTCAAGGATTTCCGGTCCTTGTTCCAATACTTCCGTGGACGAACCGTCCCTTCCGTCTATGAAATTCAAGCATAACCTCGATTCGCCGATCGCGCCGACGAATTCGGATTCGATTCCGAGCTCCTGCACTTGATCCGAAATGAATCGACCGTTATAGCCGCTCGCGAATCCGGTCGCGGCCATCGCCGGATGCCCCAACTGATGAAGCACCCTGGCCACGTTCACCCCTTTGCCTCCCGCCATGGACAATACCTTCTCCGCGCGCATGACCGTTCCCTTGGCCCAGGTAGGAACGTAATACGTTTTGTCGATGGCCGCGTTCAAAGTCACGGTCGTTATCTTCGCTCTAGCATTCGATTCCATCCGTCAAACCGCCCTCTTCTTATGCTTTGCCGATCGATCCGCATAATCTCATCTTCTCGATTGCCGCCGCTCTCAACGCGAGCTTGGCCGGAACCATGTATTTGCGCGGATCGTTTTCTTCCGGATTATCGGCGAACACCCGCTTGATCGCATCCGAGAAGACGATGCGCAGCTCGGTCGCCACGTTCATCTTGGACATTCCGAGCGATACGGCTTTCCTTACTTGCGCCTCGGGAATGCCCGAACCGCCGTGCAGGACGAGCGGAATAGACACCTTGGAAGCGATGCGTCCGATCCGGTCGAAATCGATATTCGGTTCGCCCTTGTATATCCCGTGGGCGGTGCCGATAGCAGGCGCTAACGTATGAACGCCCGTCATTTCCACGAATCTCGCGCATTCGTCGGGATCCGCCAGCAACGCGTCGCGTTCGTCGACGATGATATCGTCTTCTACCCCGCCGACCCTGCCAAGCTCAGCCTCGACGTTAACGCCTACTGCCGAGGCGGCTTCGACGACTTTACGCGTTTCGGCGACATTTCGGTCGAAGGGTTCATGGGAAGCATCGATCATGACGGATGTATAACCCGCTCTTATGCATTGCATGATGATGCCGAAATCCGAACAATGATCTAAATGGAGCGCAATCGGCACAGAGCTTCGATTGGCTGCTATGGTAGCCGCGGCGGCGATATAATCGGCCCCCAAGTGTTTGACCGTACCTACGGTAGATTGAATGATCAACGGCGACCTTGTTTCCTCTGCAGCCTCGACGACGGCCTGCAGCATCTCGAGCGTATGAACGTTAAACGCTCCGATGCAGTAGCCCTCCGCCCTTGCCTTGGCAAGTAGCGGGGTGGACGATACCAATGTCATGATAGATTCCTCCGATATGATGTCTATTGCCGTTATGATTGATGAATGGCATGCAATGCGCTTCCGATAATTCCGGCATCGTCGTTATGCTCGGCCGTTACGATCTTCAGATCCTCGCGAAAGTCGGGCAAGATCAAACGATAAAATTCATCTCTTAGCGGACCAAGAAGCCTATCGCCCGCCAAAGCTCCGCCTCCTCCGACCACGATCAACTCGGGGCTAAGCACCGTCGCGGCCGCGGCTAACGCTTGACCGTTGAGAATGCCCGCCCGGATAATCGTTTCCGTTGCCAGAGCATCGCCTTCATCCATCGCCTTGGAGAGATCGGCTGCGGTTAGTTTATCGATATCACCGCCGGGAAACCATTGCATAAGCAGGCTCTCCCTGCCTTCGGCGATCGCTTTCTTTGCTTGTCTGACCATGCCGGAAGCGGAAGCGACCGTTTCGAGGCAACCGACCAAGCCGCAGGAGCATCTCTCTTCAACGCCAGCCATTCGGACATGGCCGATTTCTCCCGCCATCGACTTATGCCCGTAGAGCAGCTTACCATCGTTAACGATTGCAGCCGCAATGCCGGTTCCGATCGTAATGCCGAGTATGTGCGAGTATCCCCGACCCGCTCCCGCAATCGCCTCTCCGTAAATATAAAGCCTTACGTCATTATCGATATAAACCGGCAATCCGATTTGTTTCTCCAGCTCAGGCGCGACGGACACGTTCCGCCATTTCAGATTACCCGCGAACTTGGATATCCCCTTCTTCGAATCGACGAGTCCGGGAATTCCGACGCCGACGCATGAGACGAAATGCTCGCTTGCCATGGCGTTCCTAATCACCCGCACCATGTCCGCTATTCTGTTCAACACCGATTCTTGCCCTAGCTTAGCTTCCGTTGGTCGTTTTAGCTTCCGTAGAACTCGCCCGTTCTCGTCCACCGCTCCGCAAACGATATTCGTTCCTCCGACGTCGACACCGATCGATACGACCATAGCGGGCCTACCCTTCCGGCGGGGATACCGTCATAACCGGATCCGCCATGTATATCGTTACGTTCGCAAGCTCAAGCGCATTGGATACAGCTTCGTTCGGGACTCCATCCGTAATGCAGGCATGCAATTCTCTAAAATCCGCTACTTGGAACAGAGACGATTTGCCGATCTTCGTTCGATCGAAGACAGCGATCGTCCGATCCGACCTCTTCATGAGGAGGTTGGCTATATTGGCTTCAAGCTCCGAATAAGTGCTGACGCCTTGTTCCGTAACGCCGTCGACACCCATGAACATCAAATGTATATTTAACGCTTTAACCGTTTGCTCCGCTAATGGGCCGCACAACTCGAAGCTTCTGTTCCGCAACACTCCGCCCGTCAGCACGACTTGAAGCTCCTCGCTGTCCGCAAGCTCCATCGCGATGTTTACCGCATTGGTCACCACCGTAATATTGCGGCGTTTCTTCAATGCTTTCGCGATCAGGAATGTCGTCGTACCGCCCGTCAAGCCGACTACGTCGCCTTCCCCTACCAACGCCGCGGCTCTAGCGGCGATGGCTTCCTTCTCCCGGAACAGCGCGCTCTGCTTCTCGTGGAAGGGAATCTCGCGAATGATTCCGCCGCTTTCGTATTTCGCTCCTCCGCCCATCGTACGGATGACCCGCCCCGTTTTCTCCAAATCGTCGAGATCCCGTCTTGCCGTTGCCTCCGAGCAATCGAACTTCTCCGTCATCTCCGGCAGGGAAATGCTGCCGTACCTTTCAAGATAAGAGAGTACCTGCTCCTGACGTTCCGATTTGTTGCGTGTCATGTTCAAGACTCCCCTTATGATCAGATCGTTACCACCTGCGTTAGATTCCTAGGATGATCCGGATCTACGCCCCGTTTCATCGCGGTATAGAATCCGAGATACTGAAGCAATGGAAGGTATAATACCGTCCGCGCTTCATCCGAGAGCGAAGCCGCCCCGATCTCGAATACCGAGTCGGCGAATGCCGTATCTTCCCCTCCTGCAGTCGTTACGAGCAGAATGAATGCGCCATACGCTTTCATTTCCTCCGCGACCTTCAATTCGTACGCTCGCGCTTGCTCGGATACGAGGAGACATACGAGAGTCCCCGGTTCAACGACCGATTTCGGTCCGTGGCGAAACTCTAAAGTTCCGTAGCTCTCCGTCCAAACGTAAGACATTTCCTTCAGCTTCAGCCCGACTTCCTGCGACAGCCCGTAATAGGCGCCCATTCCAAGATAAATATATTTGATGAAGTCGTTGGCCGCGACCAAGCTCTCCGCAAAATCACGGCCGGAATTCACGATATCGCCTTGAAGCTCAAGTACCTTTTCCATTTGTTCCGCGTAGTTGCCGCCTGCCGCTTGAGCGATAGCCGCCTGCATCATGTACGTCATGCTGCTGAACGACTTCGTCATCACCGTGCTTTGTTCTTTGCCAAGCGGAGATATCAAGCATTCGGTCATTAAACCCAATCTGCTTGATTCGTAACACGTAATGCCGCAAGTACTCCAATTCGACAGCTCCTCCACCGAGTTCAGCGCCAGAATGACCTCCGAAGACTCTCCGGACCGCGACACGCCCACGAGCAGAACTTTGCGTCCGCGAGCGACCGACTGATCCCTGAACAGGAAAATATCCGAGGACGGCAGAGCGATCGCGCTGCGCCCAAGCCATTGACGGAACGTCGTCGCCATCACTTTCGCTTGATAATAGGAAGATCCCGAGCCGATGAACACGACCTCATCGTACTCGCCGTTGGCCATGTAATCACGTACCCAGTTTTGCTGCATTTTCAACTGTTCCCAAGCCGCCGACAAAGCTTCTGCCTGGCTGCCTATTTCAGGTAACGTAATCGTTCCTCTACTCATTTCGAATCGCTCCTGTCTTGTTCTATTATTTGTTAATGAAATTATACATCATTATAAATGAAATATTCAATCATAATATGAAAATAATTAGCAAGATCTGTGCCGCCATAACCGCAAGGGGCGAAACAATAAGTCAATTACCTTACCCAGATTCTAGGAGGAAATATCGCAACATTATATTGCAAGTAAACGCTTTACTTGGTAGCATAGAAATTGTGAAGATTTAATCGAAATTTGTCTTTTATCCGAGTTTCCTGTCGAGGTGTCATATGAAGGTCCATATTACAGATGTGAGATCAGGAGATCGTTTAACCGAGGATGTATTCAATTCCTTTGGGCTTCACGTCCTATCCAAAGGGACAACCTTAAACGAGAAAGAGCTATCCCGGATGTACCAGCACCAGATCGACTACATCGAAATCGAGTGGCGGGCCGGCCAATCCGCCGAGGTCGTCGAAGAACAACCGTCCGCTCCCGCGTATAACCCCTTGCTTCGTCCGCTCTACCACGATGCGGTAGCCGGCGCGGAACAATTATTCGAAAGGGCGCTGGTGGAAGGCAGAATTTACGAGGAAGACATTAAAGAAAGCTTCCAGCCTCTCGTGGACAATTTTCGCATGGAACGCGATGTCGTTTCGCTGCTTCTCATGCTGAACAGCCAGGACGATTATACTTACCAGCATTCCGTTCAAGTCGGAATGCTTAGCTACTACATAGCTCGTTGGCTTAACTGGAGCGAAGAAGAGACCGTGCGGGCCGGTAAAGCGGGTTTCCTTCACGATATCGGGAAATGCAAAATCGCCGAGGCCATTCTAAACAAACCGAATAAATTAACCGACGAGGAATACGAGGAAATCAAAAACCATCCTCAATTCGGCTACGATATTCTGAATAATTCGTTCGAAGATCCCGCCATCGCTCTAGCCGCGTTACAGCATCATGAACGAATGGACGGCAAAGGCTACCCATTGGGCTTATCCGGGGAAGACATCCATCCCATGGCCAGAATCGTGGCCGTCGCGGACGTGTATAGCGCCATGATTTCCTCGCGCGCTTATAGCGAGAAAAGGGATCTATTGTTCGTACTGCGGGAGATGCATGCGCTTAGCTTCCACGAATTAGATCCCGATATTACTCATACCTTCATCCGGCATATGATTCCGAATTTCATCGGCAAGAGGGTAGAACTATCGACCGGGGAATCCGGCAATATCGTCATGACTCATCCCACCGATTATTTCCGGCCGCTCGTTCAAATCGGCGATAAGTTCATAGACTTATCCGTCCATCGCCAAATCGAAATCAAGCAAGTGTTCATGTAAAATGCGAAACGACAAAAGGCAATTCACGGTAAATCCTCCCGCGAATTGCCTTTTGTCGTTTCCCTGTCGTTAAAAATATCGTTTGGCGTAAAGGAATGTATCCTTCCAGTATTGCTTGTTGATCGGAGTCACCTGTACGCCGTTTTCCGGCTCGGGACTGGCGTGAATCATATTGCCATCTCCTATATAGATGCCTACGTGCCCAACGGTTTCGTTGCTTTTGAATCTGCCCGGCACGTAGAAGAACAACAGATCCCCGACTTGAAGATTGTCCCTCGCGACATAGGTTCCCATTTCCGCTTGCTGACTCGCTACCCGAGGCAATTTCACATTGAACTGTTCGAAAACTAACTGGGTAAACGAAGAGCAATCGAACGTTCCGGATTCCTTGTAAGGGCCGGCGCCGAACTCATAGACGATCCCAAGATACTTCTTGGCAAAAGCCACCAAGGTATCGTCTCTTGTAGCGTTGGACTCACCCGATGCAACCGCCATGGCCGTCTTCGCCGGTTTCTTACGGGCGTCCCCGAAATCCTGGCTCCCGCCGTTAACTCCGGTTTCATTCGAGGACGGTTTAGGGTAGAAGGCAACGTCATCCGTCTCCACCGTGAACACCGTGAGTTTCCCGAACAGCTGCTGAAGACCGGAAACGGGAATATAGAGCTGGTTATCCTCTTTGATCGCCGAAGCAGGCATGCGAACGTTTTTACCCGCCGCGTCTACTGTCGTCTGACCCGTCCGAAATCTCCATATCGCATCGTAATCCCCTACTCCGTACGAACCGTCCCTTAACCATGCTCCATGATAACCCGTCGCTTGCGTGAAGTCGGCCAACGAGACGTAGGCGGTATTCTGCAGCGTATGAATCGGTACGATATGGCGTCCTTCCTTCAGTTCCGCCGGCGAATCGCCTGCGGATTTCACCTTTACCGGTCCTGAATGCTGCTTTAAGTTCATCGTGTCTCCCGGATTTTTGACGCAACCTGCCAGCAAGACAAGAGCGATGAGCAAAGAAAATAACCTAATCCAAATCTTCATTCGGTTGAGCCGCCTTCCAAGGGAATGATGTTGCTTCCTCTAGGATGACGTTTGACCTATTCGATTATTCGGCCATTCAGCCACGTAACGAAAACAAAAGCGCATCCGAGGATCTCGGACGCGCTTTCGTTATCGGAACGGATATTATCCGATACTGCCTTCCATCTCGAACTTGATGAGACGGTTCATCTCGACAGCGTACTCCATCGGCAATTCTTTGGTGAACGGCTCGATGAAGCCCATGACGATCATTTGCGTCGCTTCCGCATCCGACAACCCGCGGCTCATCAGATAGAACAACTGATCTTCCGATACCTTGGAGACGGTCGCTTCGTGCTCAAGCGTAATGTTATCGTTCATGATTTCGTTGTAAGGAATCGTATCGCTCGTCGATTGATCGTCGAGGATAAGAGTATCGCACTTGATGTTTGCTTTCGCGCCTTCGGCATTGCGACCGAAGGATGCAAGTCCGCGATACGTAACTTTACCGCCATGCTTGGAGATCGACTTGGAAATAATCGTCGAGCTCGTGTCCGGAGCCAAGTGGATCATTTTCGCGCCGGCATCTTGATGTTGGCCTTTACCCGCAACGGCGATGGAAAGAACCATGCCCTTCGCTCCGCGACCTTTCAAGACTACCGCAGGATATTTCATAGTCAGCTTGGAACCGATGTTACCATCGACCCACTCCATCGTGGCGTTCTCTTCCGCTACCGCACGTTTGGTCACGAGGTTGTAGATGTTCGGTGCCCAGTTCTGAATCGTCGTGTAGCGAACGCGAGCATCCTTCTTAACGATGATTTCAACTACCGCGCTATGAAGGGAGTTCGTGCTGTATACGGGAGCCGTGCAGCCCTCTACGTAATGAACGGAGCTTCCTTCGTCAGCGATGATCAGAGTACGCTCGAATTGACCCATGTTCTCGGAGTTGATACGGAAGTACGCTTGAAGCGGAACCGTAGCTTGAACGCCTTTAGGAACGTAGATGAAGCTTCCTCCGGACCATACCGCGCTGTTCAACGCCGCGAACTTGTTATCCGTCGGCGGGATGACCGTTCCGAAATATTCTTTGAAAATTTCCGGATAATCGCGGATAGCCGAATCCGTGTCCGAGAATATAACGCCTTGCTTCGTTAATTCTTCTTGCATGCTGTGATATACGACTTCCGATTCGTATTGCGCGGACACGCCGGCAAGGAACTTCTGCTCCGCTTCGGGAATGCCTAGCTTGTCGAAAGTAGCCTTAATCTCTTCAGGCACTTCCTCCCACGTTTTCCCTTGCTTCTCCGATGGTTTAACGTAATATTGGATTTCTTCGAAATCCAAATCGTCCATGTTGCCGCCCCACTTCGGCATTTCCATCTTGCGGAATTGCTCCAGCGACTTCAGACGGAACTTAAGCATCCATTCCGGCTCGCCCTTCATCTCCGAAATCGTGCGAACGATTTCTTCGGTCAAACCTTTACCGGATTGGAAAATCGCCTTATGCTCATCGCGAAACCCGTATTTGTACTCTTCCATATCGGGCATTTGCTTAGCCATAATCATCAACCTCCTTGTTTATTCTTCAATGCCTTCGAGCTTACCCTTGCCGTGCTCTACGCCTTTGCGAAGCGCGTTCCAAGCCAGAGTCGCGCACTTGATTCTTGCGGGAAATTTATTAACGCCCGATAAAGCCTCGACGTCTTCGTAATCTCCGAATGTGGCAGGTTCGCCTTTCATCAGGGAAGAGAAATTATCAGCCATCCGCAATGCTTCTTCCGACGTCTTTCCCATGACCGCTTCCGTCATCATCGACGCCGACGACATGCTGATCGAGCAGCCTTCCCCCGTGAATTTCACGTTGCGTACGATGCCGTCCTCCAGTTGAAGCTGAAGGGAAATGCGATCGCCGCAGGTCGGGTTGTTCAGGTTGACCGTAACGGATTCATTGTCCAACTCGCCCCGGTTTCTCGGGGTTTTATAATGATCCATGATGACGCGGCGGTACAAATCATCTAATTGGCTCATAACCGAAAAACTCCTTCGTCTTAACCAGCGCTTCGGCAAGCCTGTCGACATCTTGCTCCGTGTTGTAGAGATAGAAGCTCGCTCTTGCCGTAGCGCTCACCTTCAACCATCTCATCAGAGGTTGGCAGCAGTGATGGCCTGCCCTAACCGCAATCCCTTCGGTATCGAGGACGGTGGCAACGTCATGCGGGTGAACGTCTCCAAGATTGAAGGTGACGAGTCCGGCGCGTTCTTCGCGCGGCCCGTAAATCGTCAAACCGTCAATGTTGGACAGTCTCTCCATGGCATATCGGGTGAGCTTCTTCTCATGCTGGTCGATATTGTGAAGTCCGATCTGCTCCAGGAAGTCGATCGCGGCGCCGAGTCCCACGGCTCCCGCGATAATAGGCGTACCGCCCTCGAACTTCCAAGGCAGCTCTTTCCAAGTGGAATCTTGCAACTCGACGAAATCGATCATTTCTCCGCCGAACTCGACGGGCTCCATGCGTTCGAGCAATTGCGCTTTCCCATAGAGTGCCCCGATTCCGGTCGGAGCGCACATCTTATGACCGGACAAAGAGTAGAAGTCGACATCCAGCGCTTGTACGTCCACTTTAATGTGAGGCGTGCTCTGAGCGCCGTCTACGACGATAATCGCGCCCTTACGGTGCGCGATCTCGGCAATCTTAGCGATCGGATTAATCGTTCCGAGCACATTGGAGACGTAAGTGATGGAAACGATCTTCGTTCGTTCCGTCACCGTCTCTTCCACGTCCTCGAGCGAAATGGTTCCATCCGGTTGCAAAGGAATATATTTGAGCGTCGCACCCGTCGCCTTGGCCGCTTGTTGCCAAGGAATCAGGTTGCTGTGATGCTCCATCGGAGTAATGACGATTTCGTCGCCCTCGCGAAGCGTCTGACGCGCATATCCCGATGCTACGATATTCAATGCCGTCGTCGTTCCGCGAGTGAAAATAACTTGGCGGGAAGCGGGAGCGTTAATGAACCGGGCGACCTTCTCCCGAGCCCCTTCGTACGCGTCCGTAGCCCTTGATCCCAAAGTATGAACGCCGCGGTGAACGTTGGCGTTATCCCATTCGTAATACTTTTTAACGGCTTCGATAACGGAGCGCGGCTTCTGAGTCGTAGCCGCGTTATCCAGGTATACGAGAGGGTGCCCGTTAATATCTTGGTGAAGAATCGGAAATTCCGATTTCAATGCGATGGGATCCATAATCAGCCCAGCTTTCTTTCAAGGATGCGGTGCAGTTGCTCGCGCAGCCCTTTCAGCGGGATTTCGGATACTACCGGATCGAGAAACCCGTGTATGATTAGGCGTTCCGCTTCTTTGCGGGAAATTCCCCGCGACATCAGATAGTACACTTGATCGGCGTTGACTTGACCGACGCTTGCAGCGTGACCCGCCTTAACGTCGTCTTCGTCGATCAGAAGAATCGGGTTGGCGTCTCCGCGCGCTTTCGGGCTCAGCATTAGAACTTTCTCGGTTTGCTGGCCGTTCGCTTTCGTTGCGCCTTTCTCGATCTTCGTAATTCCGTTGATGATCGCCGTCGATTCGTCCTTCATTACTGCGCGAGTAATCATGTCGCTCTCGGTCGAACGTCCGAAGTGAACCGCTTGAGTCGTAAGACTCATGCGTTGATTGCCCGTTCCGATGGAAATAATCTTGGAATCGGACGTAGAGCCGTTGCCCTTAAGGACCGATTTCGTATCTGTAATGGAATTACCGTTATGCAGATCTCCCACGATCCACTCGATGCGGGCGTCGTTGTCTAGAATCGCGCGACGGTAAGAGATATCGATTGCGCTGTTATCCATTTGATGAACCGCGGCGTATTGTACGAGCGATCCCGATTTCGCGAACACTTCAACGGCGCTATTGTGGAGCAACGTGGAAGTCGTTTCTCCAAGTGACGAAGCCACTTGCTCCACGAAGGAAACGCGGCTATTGCTTTCCGCGATGACGAGAACATGAGGCATGAACGTCGCTTCCGCATCGTCCGCGAACAGCAAAGCTTGAATCGGCTCTTCGATCGTGACGTTGCGCGGAACGTAGAGGAATACTCCTCCGTTCCATAAAGCGGCATGTACCGCGGAGAGCTTGTGCTCGTCTTTGGCGTATGCCGTCATGAAGTGCTTGCGCAGCAGATCTTCGTGACTGCGAGCCGCTTCTTCCAAGCTCGTTAGAATAACGCCTTGAGCCTTAAGCTCTTCGGAAAGCTGAGTAAAGATAACGGAAGAATTGTGCTGCACGATCAGCGCGCTGCCGTTTTCCTCCGGCAATAATGCTTTAATCGCTTCTGGCAATTCCGAAACCGCAGCTACGTTCTTACCTGGTCGGCTGACTCCGTACTGATCTAACGTCCAACGCGTTAGGGGGAGCTTCTCCGGTTTAGGAAGATTAAGCTCGGTCGCCAATTGACCGGCTTCCTCGCGCTGGGCGACTAACCAAGCGGGTTCGTTCTTGCTGCGGGAAATCGCCGCTGCCGCGTCTCTCCCGAAAGAGGTGGTTGGTGTACTCATGATTGCTATGCCCCCTCTTAAGCTTGGCCGACGGTCTCGTCGACGATGCCCAGTTCTTCTTTGACCCAATCATAGCCTTCGGCTTCCAGACGTTGAGCCAGTTCAGGTCCGCCGGACTTAACGATGCGGCCCTGCATCATAACGTGAACGTAATCCGGAGTGATATAGTTCAGCAAACGCTGATAGTGAGTGATGATCAGAAATCCGCGATCTTCGGAGCGCATCGCGTTCACGCCTTCGGCAACGATGCGAAGAGCATCGATGTCCAAACCGGAGTCGATTTCATCCAAAATAACGAGCTTAGGCTCGAGCAGCATCATTTGCAGGATTTCATTGCGCTTTTTCTCTCCGCCGGAGAAGCCTTCGTTCAGGTAACGGTGCATGAACTCGGGGTTCATTTCCAGTTCCTTCATCTTGCCTTCCATTTGACGAACGAATTTGATCAGGGAAATCTCGTTGCCTTCGCCGCGACGCGCGTTAATCGCGCTGCGCAAGAAATCCGCGTTCGTTACGCCCGTTATCTCGCTTGGATATTGCATAGCCAAGAACAGACCCGCGCGAGCGCGCTCGTCCACCGCCATCTCCAGCACGTCCTCGCCGTTAAGCGTGACGGAGCCGTCGGTCACTTCATATTTAGGATGCCCCATGAGCGCGGATGCCAACGTACTTTTACCTGTACCGTTAGGGCCCATGATCGCATGAACTTCTCCGCCTTTGATCTTAAGATCGATGCCTTTCAGAATCTCTTTGCCCTCTATGGACGATTTCAGGCCTTGAATTTCGAATTGAGTTGTCATTCACTTACCTCCAAGTTTCTATGAGGATTCATAGAGTCCTTTCGTATAGTCACCGATAATCCGAGACATCGAATTCACTCTTGTATTAAATCCTTATTTATAATCATTTTAATTTGATTCTCAATGATTCTCAATAACAATTTTATGAAAGAAACATAAAAAAAGCAAACCGGGCCTTTTCCCTCTTGGGATTTAGGTCCGGATCTCGCTTCATTTCAAAATTCTTATTCGGTTTCTGACCTCATCGGCTTGATTCTCGAACTCCTCGTCCGCCAGTACCGGTGTCTTGGCCGCCGTGTTTACGTCCCACAAAGTCAACCACGACTTGCAGCCGCCGTAGCCCTCGAGCATCGGGATAACTTGAGGCGTATCCAGCTTATACACTCGCAGAATCAAGACGTGAAGCGGCTTCGTTCTCTTCCATTTCAACCGCTCTTCCGCATAATCCTCCGTCCAAATATGCAATTCGTCTAGTCGCTGCAACGTTTCCGCGTCGGTTACTTCAATATCTTCCACGACTTCCGCGAACGAAGTAATCCGAACCTTTCCACCGTCCTGCTCGGCTTCGGTTTGCGTCAAGCTTACGATCCCGCTCGCTTCCGGTTTAACCAAATGCGGCCGTTGATGCTCGTACGATGGAAAAAGATAAAATTCCGGACTTTCAAGCCTGAATTCCTTCGTTTCCTCGGATATGCCGCCTTTACGCAGGACGATCACTTGACGGCCTTCCTCAAGCGCCTTGACGGCTACCGCCCACTCCCTCAACGCAATCGGGTTCTCCATCTCATGCATCGCTCCTCTCCCACTGCCCTATTCCTTCATTATAGCACAGTTAGGACCGGGGGAGGTCAATGCGCAAGTCCATATCCGGAATAGGAACGAGCCCGATAACGTTCGAGGTAACGAGATTTAGCTTTGAATCGGGAGATAACGCGGGAAACGCCATCGTACGCTCTCGGTCCGAATTCGAAGGTTGTTCCTCGATGGGATAGATAAGCTCGCCTTGTTCATTCTCAAGATTGAGATGCAGTCGCTGAACCTGCGGGTTGGATCCCTCCGTGCGGTAATGGACAATCGTCTCGTTCTTATCGAATTCAATGCCGGTAACCAACAATCTACCCGCTTGACCTTGGGATAAAATAATCGGATTTTGCTCTGTAGGAAGCTCATCAAGCGGTTCTCGATTATACGAATCCTTAGAATCCTTCGATTCCGAGAACGCGTTTGGCTGACTAAAATAACTAGTATCGTAAAAATGCGGTTTTACGATTAAATATTTGACCTCGTCGCTTATAGCGGGGAAGTCAAGCTTCACGATGCCAGAGGAATTGCTGGTACCGCTGCTGTAGCTACTCATGCGATTACCATATATCCAAGGGTTATAGACAATTCCCCGATCGTCGACGAGTTCGAATCCGACCGCGTCGGCTTTCTTCATGAAGCCGAACGAATAATCTAAGCTCACTACGGTCGAGAGCGGAGAGAATGTGACCTCGTTCAGTTTGACCGACATATGATCTTTGGACTTGCCCAAGTCCGGAGTTAATACTTCTATATCGTTCGCTTCCTCGACCGGAACCGCGAACGACCATTTCCCGACTTTATCGCCAATTCTGGTGACTTCTAACGTAAGTTCGAAAGCGGGAGGGCGATAATTATATAATATTGCGCTTATATTCCCTTCAAGCTGTAGGTCGTCGTGCGCAACGTTGACTTCATTGTTGACAGTCCCGTTAACGATTCCGCCGCTCTGCTCGCTCTGCACATATCCGATCCTTACTCCGTCGACTTTTAATTCGATATCCATATCGTTTGTTTGCATGCCTTCGGACGTAACCAGCGAGTATCCGATAGACATTCTTAACCCGTCATAGATGACCTCATTAAGAGTCATCGCGATGCCATTATCGGTAACCTTCTGGCTTGCGAGTCCGAAATCAGCCGCCATCGCCTGGCCCCAGTTGCTTGCCTCCTGAAGCTTCGGACCCACTAAGGGAATTCGTTCGAGCTCCGTAGCCGCTTTCGGAGAATACACTGCCGTGCCAAGTAGGATGATGCCTCCAGCAACGGCAACGGACGCTCCGCCGTAAACCCATCTTCTGAACGTCGATGAACGGTTCCGGGCGTTCTTGCTTTTCGGCAGAGAATGCAACGTTTGTTCGATTCTACCGCTTATCGCCAACGGTACCACAGAGGTTTGTCCCATTTTCATCGTTCTCAAAGCCTGATCGATTTCAGCGTGCTTCATATCCGATCGCCCTCTCTTCGGTAAAAGTTAACCACGATGCCAACTGTTGTCTAGCCCGGTGCAATCTTGACTTTAACGTGCCTTCCGACACGTTAGTGAGTTCGGCGATCTGCGAGAGAGGCAAATCCGCGAAATAGTAAAGCTGCACGATCGTTCGTAGGGACTTGTCCAACCGATTTACCGCCGCCTGCAAATCAAGATCAGCCTCCGCTTGCTTAACCGCACTATCCGGCATTAGGTTCATTGGCCAAACTCTTTTGTTTTTACGGTATAAGATTTGGCATTCATTGATCAGTATTCTGAATAACCAGGTGCGGAAAACCGATGCCTCCCTTAACTTCGTAACGCCGCGATAAGCTTTCAGGATCGCCTCCTGAATCGCGTCGGCGCAATCTTCATCGTTGTTCAGCATTGAACGGGCCATACCGTAAAGCTCATTTTGCATTTCTCGTATCAATCTTGCGAAAGCTTCCCGATCCCCGGAACAAGCAAGATGCACGTCCGTTATCCAAGCCAGTCCATTCTCAGGCAAATCCGCTTCCTCCATTCCTTATGTCTCTAAAGGTTAGATGCGACAGCAAGCTTGTCGGTTCATTTTATTTTCAATATATCGGTTCATTCTATTACAATAGCGATGTTAAACAATGTAATTTCGATGCATGATCAAAATATAAGCTGGAAAAGGATGGTTATTATCGCTATTGTTCTAAATTTATTGTTCCCCTTCCGAATATTCGATCAATAGCGATGTTCTTCATCCTACTTTAATTCCAAAATGGCTCTTTCGATCCAATAACGATGATTAGCATCCTACTTTACTTTACTTGATTCAATCCTTTGTGCCTCACTAGCTAAAAAGCAGGTTAACCTACTAGTTGTCTATTCCGAACTACGGCGCTCCGTTGACGCACGAACAAAGACTGTTCCGTAGCTCAAATATCGAGCCGTGGAACAGCCTTTGCACGGTGCTCCCCCATTGATTAAACCAAGAATATAGCCACGATCGTCGTAACGGCTAAGCCGATCAGTACCGGCTTCAAGTTTCGCCGGGCGAGCTCGAACGGGCTCACGCCGCATATAGCGGCCGCCGGGATAAGCGCCCAAGGAATGAGCGTTCCGCCGCCGACCCAGATCGCGGCTACTTGCCCAAGCGCGGTCAACGTGGCCGCTCCCGTTCCGATGGCCGTCGAGAACATGCTCGCGATCGAACCGACCAGTGAAATACCCGAGAACCCGGAGCCGTCCAATCCTGTAATCGCGCCCGTAGCCGTCAGAGTGACCGATGCCACAGTACCGTTCATAGGCACGTGATTGGCGAGCGCGACGCCGAGATCGTTAACGATCCCATGCGAGCCTTGCAATAGATGATCTCCGAACAAATCCTTGAAGGCCGAGTCCCCCAGGTAGAAGAATGCCGCGATCGGAATAACCGGACCGAATACGCGGAACCCGAATTGAAAGCCCTCGATGAGATAAGACGTCGTCTCTTCAAGCCCCTTGTTCCTGTGAGCCAACATCGTCACCGAGATAAGAATGAGAACCGCGGTTCCTCCGATAAGAGCCGTCGCGTCTCCGCCTTGAAGATCCAAGGCGAACATCGCGACCACGTCGATCGCGAACAATATAGGGATAATGATCGCCAGAGCCCTCTTCGTTCCATGAGGCAAAGCGATCGTAGCTCCCGATCCTCCGGCGCTCAAGGTTCCGGTCCCGCCTACCAAGCCGTCCCTCCATTTTCCGTTCTTCATATCCCTTCGCATCATCCAGAAAGCGACGATAGTCGTTACCAATCCCATTACGATGACGAGAGGAATGCTAGCCTCCATGACCCGAGACACCGGCAGCCCTGCCGCGTCCGCCGTAAGCTTAGGGGCGCCTTGGATAATATAATCCCCCGATAGCGCTATTCCGTGCCCGAACAAGTTCATTGCCATAGCAGCGCCAAGCGCCGGCAAGCCCACTCGCATGGCTACCGGTAGCAGTACGGCTCCGATCAAGGCGACACCCGGCGACGGCCAGAAAAACAGCGAGGTGACCATCATGATAATACCGATTCCCCAGAAGGCTAGCGCGGGCGTTCGCAGAAATCCCGTTAACGGTTTGACCATAGTTTCGTTAACGCCCGTAATGATAAGCACCCGACTCATCGCAACGATGATCGAGATAATGAAGATCGTTCCTATCAATTCCTTAGTCGCGTAAATAAAGCTATTGAATATACCCGATACCGATCCGTTTAAGCTCTCGGTAGCGATCAGCCCAAGCGTGAAAATACCGGCAACGCAAATCAAGGTCGTATCCCGGCGCCTCACTAGCAACGCCAAAATAAACGCGATAAAAGCCACATACACCCAGTGCAACGAAGTTAATTGAATGTCCACCAGAGTTCACTCTCCAGTCGCTCCTATTAAGTGCTTCATTGTATGTGCGGGAGCGGATGGACGTTCGAAAAATAATAGAAACCGCCGAAGGACTTCTCTGCTTATGGTTACGCATGCTTAACCTTGATTCTTACTCATACCTCTTTCTCTTTAAACCCTAGTTAAAGTACATTATACTTACATCTAGATCGTTTCTTTGAAATACACGACTGCACCTATCGGAAAACCCTGTGGAGGCGAACCTTTTTGAGCACTTATCATCCATTAACAGAGTCCGAAGCGATTCAAGTCGCCCGTTCTCTTACGAACATTTTCGAATCCGAAGGCGAGTTGGTAAGCCGAGAAATCGGCGACGGCAATTTAAATCTCGTATTCCACGTCAGTCAGCCCTCTACGGGTCTTAGTCTGATCGTCAAACAAGCGTTGCCTTACGCCAAAGTAGTCGGGGAATCTTGGCCCCTTACCCTAGATCGGGCACGTATCGAGAGCGAAGCGTTAATCATCGAAGAACGTTTTGCTCCAGGACTCGTACCTAAGGTTTATCATACGGACAACGAGCTAGCCCTCACGATTATGGAAGACCTGAGCAACCATGTCATTATGCGCCAGGGCTTAATCGAAGGGGGATTCTATCCGAAATTCGCGGAAGATATTTCGGACTTCTTGGCTCGCACGTTGTTCTTCACCTCGGATTTAGGCATGAATCAGCAAGAAAAGAAGCTGCTCGTGCGGTCGTTCGCTAACCCTGAGCTATGCAAGATCACGGAGGATCTCATCTTCGATCACCCCTACGTCGATGCGGATACGAACAGCTTCGACGCTCATCTGAGGGAGGACGCCAACAAACTGTGGGCTGATTCCGAGTTGCATCTCGAAGTAGCGATCTTGAGGGAGAAGTTCCTGACGCATGCCCAAGCGTTGCTGCACGGAGATCTTCATACGGGAAGCATATTCATAACTCCGGAATCTACCAAGATCATCGATCCGGAATTCGCTTATTTCGGTCCTATGGGCTTCGATATCGGAGCGGTATTGGCTAACTTGCTGCTTCATTACGCTTCGCAGGAGCACTGGTCGCCGAACGCGACGGCTCGCGACGAACGTAGGAAATACTTGATTCAAAGCGTACGCGAGATTTGGGTATTATTCGAGAGCAAATTCCGCGCGTTATGGGACGAGCATGGCATAGATCGCATAGCAAAGACTGCCGGATATCAGGATTATTACTTGCGGAATTTATTACAGGATACGATCGGGTTCACAGGCGCCAAAATGGTTCGGCGGATCGTTGGTCTCGCCCATGTCGCGGATATCGATCGCATTCCCGAACCTGCCGTTCGCGCGAAAGCGCAAAGACTTTCCTTGGAAATCGGCACCAAGCTGATTAAACGTAATCGCCAGTCGACGTCCATCGAACAACTGATCGACATTGCCGATTCCGCATCCAAAGTATAATTCCAATCACCATGAGGAGTAGAATCGAGAGGAGAAGTATAATGAGCAAAGAAAGCCAAGGCAAATCCGAGGTGCTGCAATCGTTGCGCTGGGAGAACGGCGCTTTATCCCTATTGGATCAACGGTTACTCCCCGAGGAAATCGTCTACTTAAAATTAACGACATCGCAGGACGTATGGGAAGCCATTCGCGAGTTGAAGGTCAGAGGCGCTCCGGCTATCGGTATAGCTGCCGCTTACGGCGTCGTGTTAGGAGTTGCCGACTTCGACGGAACGATGGATCAGTGGGTAAGCGAAGTAAACCGCCATGCCGACTATCTTGCTACCTCCCGGCCGACCGCGGTCAATTTGTTCTGGGCGCTAGATCGGATTAAAGTCAGAGCGGATGCTTTGGCTTCCTCGGGGATGAAGACGGAAGAAGCCGTCCAAGCTCTGCTGGCCGAAGCACAGCTCATACAAGCCGAAGACGAAGCGACTAATCGCCGAATCGGAGAGCACGCGCTCACCTTGTTCGAAGATGGGATGGGAGTCCTGACCCACTGCAACGCCGGCGGGCTCGCGACAGCCAAATACGGAACCGCGCTCGCTCCCTTCTACTTGGCGCTGGAACAAGGCATTCACCTTAAAGTATTCGCGGATGAAACGCGGCCGGTTCTGCAAGGCGCCCGTCTTACCGCGTTCGAGCTCCAGCAGGCTGGCGTCGACGTCACGTTAATATGCGATAATATGGCTGGACACGTTATGTCCAAAGGCTGGATTCAAGCCGTAATCGTAGGAACCGATCGCGTCGCGGCGAATGGCGACGTCGCCAACAAAATCGGGACCTATAGCGTGGCCGTCTTGGCCAAGGCGCATAACATCCCATTCTATGTAGCTTGTCCCTTATCCACCATCGATCTGTCGACGCCAACGGGCGCCGACATTCCGATCGAGGAACGTCATTCCGATGAAATTACGGTCGGGTTCGGCAAACGTACCGCCCCGCAAGGCATAGCGGTGTATAATCCGGCTTTCGACATTACTCCTAACGAGCTCGTTACAGCGATCATTACTGAAAAAGGTATCATCAAAGCGCCGTATTTCGAAAGTTTGCGGCAATTATTCGACTGATCCGATTAATCTGGGGAAGCTTTCAAGAAGCGGATTTCGCCAACAAGCGAATCGCTTCTTGGCCGCTCATTCCAACGACGATTCCCATCGCCTGAGCAGCATCCGTTACGGATTCTAATGGCGCATCGAGCAATTGTTGAATCGTCTTGACGCCAACGGCGCGGCCCGCGACGATTTCGCGGTCTTTAAGCCTGTCGTTGAGCAATTGAACGTCTAAAGCACCGCACATAATGTAACCATTGCCCGCCGTAATCGCCAAGAGGGTTGTTTTGGGTAATAACACTTCGACGCCTATCGCAGTCCAATCCTCGATTTGAAGCGGAATAACCCTAACCAAGCATACCACCTCCCTGCCTTTCTTTCGGCATAGGTTCATGCGTTATAGAATATGCGACGTAAGACTCATTTTTCAGGGCTTATTGCCCTTAAGCACTACATTGGGCATATAAACCATGATATATTGGGTGATAAGACATAGTTTTATTGAACTAGCATTACAATGGAGGCCTCGCAATGAACCGATCAAACCAATCACCTGATGGCTCCTACCTATTTAACGTGGAAATTACCGTTTCCTCCTCCAGTAAGGGTGCTGCGCTGGTACAACTGCAACAAGCGTTGAACCATGAGAAGATTACCGATTACCGAATCGAATCCGTCACCGAACCCGAAGAATCGGTCCTCAAAGCACCGGTCTCTCCGTCTTCCAAGAAAGCCGTTCCTAAGGCTCCGCCTCAGCCTAATCCATTGGAGCTTCGCATCCGTCAATATATCGAGAGCAACAAGCTCATTCGTTTGAATATCAATAAAGGTCGCGGAGTGAAGATGAGCATTCCTTGCAGAGTGATTAATTTCGACGCTTCGGACAATCTGCTGACGGTATATCATGTAGACGAGAAGCAAGTATACTCCGTCGGACTAAACGAGATCGACGATTTCGTAGATTAAATCATCCTCAACTTATAATGGCGCAAAAGACCGCATGGAGCATTATGCTCCATGCGGTCTTTTGCGCTCCTGCAGCCGGTTAGAACCTCTCGAACCAGTCCCTAAGAATCGCCGCTCGCTCTGATATAAGAATGTACGGGCAATGCCGGGCGGTTAAGCTTTTCCCGAAGCAACGCTAGCACTCCGTCGCTTGGAAGGGGAGGACTCCCGAAATATCCTTGCATTTCGTCACACCGATGCGAGCGCAGAAAATGCACTTGATCTTCCGTCTCCACTCCTTCGGCAATAACCTGAAGCTGAAGATTGTGCGCCATAGCGATAATGGCTGCTACGATTGCCGCATCGTTCGGATCCTGCTGGATGTCCCTGACGAAGGATCGATCGATCTTAAGTCGCGCGATCGGCAGGTTTTTCAGATAATGAAACGAACTGTACCCCGTTCCGAAGTCATCGATGCTGATATTGACTCCCAAATCCGTCAGCTCTTTCAAGCATTGAGAAGCCCTATCTACGTCCATGGTCATGCTTTCCGTGATTTCTAGCTCGAGGTAACGCGGATCGAGACCCGTTTGTTCGAGGATATCCGATACCTTGCCGGTCAAGTTACGCTGAGAGAACTGTCTCATGGACAGATTTACCGATACCGGAATAAACGGCATTCCTTGGTTTTGCCACTCTTTGTTCTGCCTGCAAGCCTCCTCGATGACCCAATCGCCAAGCGGCACGATAATACCGCTCTCCTCTGCCGCCGGAATAAAATCTCCTGGAGGAACGAGCCCCCGCTCAGGATGAAACCAACGGATCAAGGCTTCCATTCCGACGATCTGACCTGAAGCGAGATCGTATTGAGGCTGATAAAAAAGCGCGAACTCTTGATTAAGCAAAGCTCTTCGCATTTCGTGCTGAATGGTCAATTTATGCAACGCGACGTGATCCATGTCGCCGGAATGCAACAAATAATCGTTCTTACCGTTCTCTTTCACCCGATGCAAAGCCGTATCCGCCCGCTTTAGCAACGTCGCGGCATCATCCGTGCTTTGCTCGCAAACCGCGACGCCGATGCTGACCGTAATATGAATGGGAATTCCGCTTAGCTCGAACGGTTCTTCCAATACGGCCAGCATCGCGTCCAACCTTGTTTTCACGTCTTCTTCGTCCTTAAGAAAATCCAAGCATGCAGCGAATTCATCGCCCTCCATACGGGCTAAGTCTCCCGGCTCGGACACGCCGCGGCTAAGCCTCTCCGCGATCTGCAACAGCAGCATGTCGCCGAAATCCCGGCCGAACGAAGCATTGATCAGCTTGAAATGATCCACATCCAAATAACATACAGCAAGACGTGTTCCGTTCACGTTGCCCGCCTTTATTTTCTCCTCCAACCGATTCGTGAAGAACCGCCGATTAGGCAATCCGGTCATATCGTCGTAATAGGCCATATACCGAATTCGTTCTAGCGAACGCTTCCGGTCGCTTATATCCTGTATGAACACCAAAATACCGATGGTCTTCTTTCTTCTGACCAGCGGCGAAGTGTGAATATTCAAATCTATCGTGTGTCCTTGCTTATGTACGATTTTAATTTCCTGGGAGCACTTTTCCCCCGTTACGGTCCTCTGGAAGATTTGCCGGGTTAGCTCTCCGAATTCATCTCCTACCATGGTCGCAAACGATTTGCCCGTCATCTCTTCCTTGGTGTATCCAACCAAATCGGACGGATCGCGATTGATATCGATGAATCTGCCTTGCCTATCGATGACGGCAAACGCGATCGGGCTATTATTGTATAACGAATCGAGCAATTCCAATTGGTAAGAAGGGCCGGAGGACGGAGCGCGGTGATTCCTGCGTGAAATAATCCACCCCAATGAAGCAGCACTTACGGTCAAAACTGCGCCGGCGGCCACAGCTGCCAGCCAAAGTCCTTGATCGGACCATCCGTTCACTAGGCTACGTCCTTCCTCCGCTTCGGGATATAGTACCAGGTGAATTACATATTTCTTCCATTATAGAACATTCTCCATGATTGTATAGCTTTTTCCAATTTTTTCTCATGAAAATAACGGAAGATAAAGGAATTTGCCGATCCGATGTCTAATATGTCGGAGAACCTTCCCGATTATTTGGCTGGACGAGCCGCTAGCGCCATGCAGATCCAACCTGCGATAAAAGCGACTCCGCCAATCGGGGTTATCGCGCCAAGAAGCTTCACGTCGCTCAGCGCCAAGGCATAGAGGCTTCCCGAGAACAATACAATACCGATTAGGAGCAATCTCGCTGCCCATACCGCTAGCTTCTGAGAAGGCAACCGATCCATGAGCAAGGCGATCAACAAGATGCCTATGGAATGGAACATGTGATATTGAACGGCTGTTTCGTAGACGTCCAGCGCATCCGCGGTTAAGCTGTCCTCTAACATATGCGCTCCGAAAGCTCCGAACACCACGGACAACATAGCGGCAAAAGCGCCAATTTTTGTATACTTATTCATGCGGGGGTACTTCCTCCTTGGATATTAGAATCATATTGGGATCAAGCTCTAACTATCATAACGTTAACGAGGTGGAAAGTCATGAACGAGCAGCCTGAAAATAATGAACATTTTGAGAATCAAAAGTCTTTCAGTCCGATTCTTCAGCCGGATAACGGCCCGTTAAGGCACAGCGGTCTCGGAATCGCCTCCTTCGTTCTGGCCATCGTCAGCATCTTTGCGTTCGTCGGCGTAACGATCGGCGTGATCGTCTTGATTTCCAACGAGATCGACTTTTCGACTCTCGTCGATTCCAACAACGAATTGACGATGTCCGAAGAAGAGCTCGTCGAAAAGCTGAAGCCGCTTCTAGGCTATCTAATCGCGTACCCGCTTATTCTTATCGTTAACGTCATAGGCCTGATCTTCGGCATTGTTGGTCTTGTTCGCGTCGGTTATAAGAAGGTATTTTCGGTCATCGGTACCGTAATGAACGGTTTGGCCATCTTCGCGGTTATTATGCTGATGCTGATCGCTTTCTTGCAAAACGGAATCGCCTGAAAATAAAGAACAATTTCGAGATTATTAAGAAAAAATTCAAAGGTATAAAGATAAGAACCGTCGGAGAACTCCGACGGTTCTTTGCGCTAAGACTTCCGTTCTCCCTCCGCTTCGCGCATCGCACGCTGTTGGAAAGCCGGAATGGACAATAGGCAGACGATCGTAACTCCGATAATAAGCGCGAATCCCGACCCTCCCATATCCTTCAGAGGCAACGTGAGCGCAAGCAACACGCATCGGGTAAAGACAAGCGTACATTCCCTCCATACGAGGAAGGAAGCTTGCTGGGATGGTTCCGCATGTTGTATGAATCTGAACTGCTGCGCGTTCCACACGGTCGTAAAATAAAACATGCCGATGGATGTCAGTACGTTGGATAGGATCAACGCGATCGGCTCTTTGAACAGCACGATCAGAAAGCCTACCGCCATAAGGGACATGCCGATCCAAAGCCATCTCATTTCATTGATTTTAATTTTCCGGTACATCCACAAGCCAAGTAACGAGCAGCAGGTGTACAGCATGTTCAACAGCGCGATAAGCAGCTTGTCTTGGGTGACGGAGAAAGTGAACAGCAGAGTAAATAAATTCTGGAACTGCATGAACACGCCCGCCGCGAGCAGGGAGAGGATGATCCACTTCGAGCCGGGACGGCCGAAGGCGGAACGGAAGCGATATCGGACGGCGACCGCCGGCTTGCCTGACCGTAGGGGCTCCGCCAAAGTGATCTTGGGCATGACGAAGGAAAACGCGAGCATCAGGGCTACGAAAACCAGCATCATGACGAAGGAGCCGGCATATCCGAATCCGTCGATGACCTTCGCGGAAACGAACGGCACGACCATGGACAATATTTGCGAGATGACCATGAACGCGGCGAAATAAGGAGCGAACTCGCTTCCCTTGCCTCTTAGGGCGATGCTAAGATTTTGCGCGGCTCCCGCGGAACCGAACATAGCTCCGACCGGTATTCCTAGCAGAATAATCCACAGCATCCGGTTATCGATCTGCACCGATACCAAATACGTAAAAGCAGCGGCTCCGCAAATCGCGGAAACCGCTAATGGTAATCGAATCGTAAACCGGTTCAGCAGCTTGGCCGCCGCGACGAAGGCAATTCCCCAAGTGATGAACATCGACATATTGTACAGCGACACCTCGGCGATGGATTGCCCATCTTCCCAAATATACAGGTTTACGAATATTCCGATGTAAATCGTGATAATCGAGCTGATCGCGTTCATGACCAGCAGCTTGCGCATTTCTTTGGACACTTATTGCACCTTCCGCCTGATGACTTTCTTATTTAACCGCGCCCGCGGTGATCCCGCTGGCGATTTGCCGTTGAAAGAAGATGTACATAAGAAGAACGGGAACGATGGTAATAAACAAAGCCGCGAATAACGGTCCCCACTCCGTTCGGTACTGCATTTCCGCCTGCATGACCCCGATTTCCACCGGCAGCGTGTACTGACTAGGATCGTTGATCAGGATCGTACCGACGATGTATTCGTTCCAGATGTTAAGAACGTTAACGATGGCAATCGTGATCAGTCCGGGTTGGGATAACGGCAGCATGACCCGGAAGAACGTCCCGTAATAAGAAGCTCCGTCCACGATTGCCGCTTCTTCCAGCTCCTTCGGCAACGATTTGAAGAAACCGACTAGCACGAATATACCGAACGCTAGAACGCTGGAAGCATAGACAACGATTAGCCCTAGCTTCGTATTGATCAAATTCATAGAGTTCATTAGGAAAAACAACGGAATTAGCGCCAATACGAACGGTATCATCATAGATGAGATATAGAGCAAGTATAAAGAATTGCTCCCTCTGAACTTATAGCGGGCTAATACGTAAGCCGTAGTGGCGGACAGCAGCAATCCTAATCCGGTCGAGCCCGCCGTGACGATTATAGAATTTAAGAAGTACGTGCTGAAATTATATTTACTCCATACGTAGGAGAAGTTAGACCACAACAACGGGAATTCCGGCAATGACCAAGGCGTATTTCGGAAAAACTGCTCGTTGTCTTTCAATGCGTCTAGCAATGTCCACAGTAGCGGATAGAGTACGGAGATTCCCCAAATGAATAGAATAGCATAAAAAAACAATTTAACAACCGGATTTCTGATTCCCGTTTTCATCGAATAGCCCCCTCTAGCTCATCTCGACGGTTTCTTGACGCATTAACCGTTGAAGAATGACAGTCGTAATTAGCGACAGGACCAAGATGATAAACCCTATCGAAGCACCGTAACCGAAATGATATTGACGGAACGCCATTTGATACAAATACGAGCCCATAACCTGCGTGCTGTTATCCGGTCCGCCTTCGGTCATGATCCAGACGATAACGAACGAACCGTTCAGCGTGGTCATCATGATGTTCAGAACCGATACTTTGATCTGTTCCCAGACCAGCGGAATCGTAATATCGCGGAATTGCCTCCATTGACTGGCGCCCTCCAAGCTCGCGGCTTCGTAATACGAATCGGGAACGCTCTGGATCGCCGCGATCAGAAGAATCATATAGAATCCGATTCCCGCCCATATCGCCGGCGGCAGCAACATCCATATCGTATGGCTCGTGAAGCCGAGCCAAGTGATCGTCACCTGCTCTTTGGTGAATAACGACAGAAACGCGTTCAAGAAGCCGATTTGCGGATTATATATAAAATTCCACAACACGCCGATAACGACGACGGAAATAACATTCGGAATGAAGAAGATCGACCGGAAGAACCCGGCCATCTTAAAGCCGAAACGCGTGAGAGCTACCGCGAAGAAAGTGGCGATGACCATAATGCCGATGACTTTTCCCGCCACGAGAAAATAATCGTTGCCGATCGCTCTCCAGATAATCGGGTCGTGATATAGTTCCTTGAAGTTATCCAATCCGATGAACGTTTTCTGATTCGACATTCCGGACCAATCGAAGAAGGAATAATAGAGTCCTTGCATAACGGGGTATATGGTAAACACGCCAAAGAATAAAAGAGTAGGGATGATGAATGATGCGATAAATACGTTCCGCTGCCACTTTGCGGTCCCTGAGTTCATATTGCCCTACCGCCCTCCGAGTAAATTGGCAGAGGATGATCGAGGCAATAGCCCCGATCACCCTCCGCTTTAATCTTGATAGCTCTTCTTACTTGCTAACTTTTTTCACGACGTCGGTTACGCGTTTGACCCATTCTTCAGGAGTGATCTTGCTGATTGTGAGAGCGTCTGTCGCATCCATCATCGCCTTATCCACATCCGCGTTGTAGGTGATCGTCGGGATAACGATGGTGTTAGGGTCGGTCAAATACTTCGCCGCGTCCTTAACGAAGTTAGGCGCGTTGGAGCTGCTGATATCGCCTTTGATGTTCGAAGGCGCGCCGCTTAGCTCTGCCCACTGGGAAGCTTGCGCTTTGGAGAAAATGAATTGCAGGAACGCTTTGGCAGCATCTTTGTTTTTGCCGTTCTTCGCGATCGCTACGGTCGAAGTGGACGTGTTAGCCACGACTTTACCGCCGGCGTCTTGAGTGACGGAAGGGATAAATCCGAAGTCGAAGCCTTCCGGAATATCTTTGGCCATTTCGTTAGGCAACCACAGACCGTTCGGAATAAAGGCGTCCTTGTTTTGCAGGAACAGCATTTGCGAGTCCGTGTGGTTGATCTGGATCGATGCTTTGTCGATAAAGCCTTTGTCGCGCAAAGCTACGATTTTGTTCAACGCCGCCAGTACGGCAGGGCTTTCGTAAGCTTCAACCTTATTTGCGGCCATATCTTGGAGAATAGTGAAGTCGTTGTTGTTCGCGGATACGATCGCAGGGTACAGAATCGATCCATTGATATAATACGGATATTTACCGGTGTGGATAAACGGCGTCGTTCCCGCCGCTTTGATTTTGTCGCTTACGTCAAGGAAAGATTGGAAGTCGGTCGGTTCCGTCCAGCCCTTTTCCTTGAAGAGGGCTTTGTTCCAGAACACGCCCCATGAATTGAGCACGAGCGGAATGTTATATACCTTGCCATCGAATTGTTGGGCAGGTTGCGCCAAGATGTCGGTGATCAAATCGCCGTCGACGTTCTTGGCATCCTTCAACCATTCCGTCAAGTCTTCAAGCTGGCCATCCTCTACCATTTGACGGTCGTTCAGGCCTGCTCCATCGATATATACGAAATCGGGCGGATTTCCTCCGATCCAACGGGGTTTCATTTGATCGTTGATTTTAGGGCCGCCGGATTCTTTGACGTTCAAGTCGGGGTTAGCGGCTTGGAAGTCCGCGATTACTTTTTTCCACCATTTGTCGCCGTAACCGCCGACGAAATATTGAATTTCGAAATCGCCGGTCAATTTCACCGTGGTGTCCGGAGACGCCGACTCGGATGCCGGTGCGCTAGCCGACGGCGAAGCCGCAGGAGCAGATGCGGAAGGAGAATTGGATGCTTCGTTGCCGTTCGAACCGCATCCTGCCAGCGTAACTGCCGCCAGAATCGCGGAGATACCAAGCGCTGCAAACTTTTTCTTCATAATCATAAAGCAAACCCTCCCACGAATGATGAATTTACGCTTTGTATAGGAGCTCTGAAAGAACTCTAGCGCTTGATTTCATCATAAGGCGGGAGGGCTGAAGTCTCTATCGAATATCTTCCACGAATTCTTTGTTATCTTCCGTTAGTGCCGAGTATCGAGAGAATAGTCATGCTTTTACCGTTTGCTCTTGGACTCGGCGAAGTGCTGAAGCTGGTCTAGCGCGGCTCGCGGCGTAAGATGCTCGTAAAGAACGGCGTCTCCCATCTTGCGCGCGTAATCTAAGACCGCCTGCCATGCAGGCTCTTGAACCGGATAGAACTTAGCCCTTCGGAGCGCCTCCAGATGCGCCTTCATGACCTCGTCTTGGCCGGATAATGCGGTGCCGACCGTCGTGGTGACGGGAAGAAAACCTTCTCGCTTGATCATCTCTTCGTAAGCCGAATCCTCGTATAGAAAGTCCAGGAATTTGGACAACGCCTCTTTGTTCGTGTGATCCGTCTTGAAGGAAACGAGCAAATCATGTACCCCGAAAGAAATCGGCGGCGTACCGTCCTTCACCGGGATGGGACCCACTCCCCACTTCAAGCCCGGAAATTCCTTCGGAACGACCGAGGTAAAGTAATTGCCGGAGATCATCATGCCCAGCTCTCCGTAACCTAATATCCGCTGCTTCTCGTCCCGCGTCGTGACCGTCGGATCGGGATCCGTGAGCCCGCTGTCGAACATCTCCTTAAGGAAGGTCAATCCCTCGACGTTGGCGGGAGAGTTGATCGCCCATTTGCCGTCCTTGATCCACGTTCCGCCGGCGCCATAGAAGAAGTACGACAAATACGCCTGCGTCTCGTTATCCGTCAGATCCACGCCGAAGCCGTCGGCAATGCCCGTGGCTTTGATCTTGCGGGCGGCTTCCTTAAGCTCGGACCAAGTCGTGGGAGGTGCCGCGATGCCGGCTTTGGCAAACAATTCATCGTTAAAGTAAAGATTGCGCATCGAAGCCACGTAAGGAATCGCGTATTGAATGCCGTTCATCCTATCCATTTCCATTAAATTCGGATAAAGCTTATTCGCGAGCTCGGGAGAGACGATATCGCTCAAGTCGTTAAGCAGGCCATCTTGGGCAAAATGGGCGTAAACGTTGGTGTTCAGCAAGTCCGGCGGTTGGTTCTTGCTAATCATCGTCGTGTAGATGCCGTCGAGAATGTCCCAGTTCGCCACTTGCAGCTCGATGTCGATCAATGGATTCTTAAGTTCGAATTCCTTCACGAGCTTCTCCAGTAACGGTTTCGTCTCCGTGCTGTACTCGGATGCGACGAAGCGAATGAGCGCTGGCTCCTCTTGCACCGGCGCTATAGGCTCCGAACCCGAATTCGCGCACGAAGCGATAATCAATGGCACGAACGTTGCAATGAGCATGCAAGCTATGCGTCGAGCTTGACGGGGAATGGTTCGCATCGGTCGATTACTCCCTCCAACCTACCTGTTATTGATGAACGGAAACAGAAGCTTCTGATTCTCCGGCGAATACATGTTTTCCTTCGTGATCAAATTGGATTCGATATACGTTATCGATTCGGCATCGCCGCCATGGATAAGCTTAAGCGCCGTTTTTACGCCCAAATACCCCATGTTGAACGGCTTTTGAACGATAGCCGCTTTCACGACTCCCGCTTCAAGCAGTTGTATTTCGTCGACGGAGCTGTCGAAGCCGATCAAGTTGATAACGCCTGATTTATTCCGCTCTTTCAGCGCTTTGGCAGCGCCCAGCGTAGCCGATTCATTCAGAGCGATCAGCGTATTAAAAGGATTGTCCTCCGCCAACAGTCGCTTGGCAACCTCGTAAGCTTGCTCTTCGGAGTTATCCGCGTAATACATTCCGATCAGGCTATCTTTATAGGGCAGCATCGCCTGCTTAAGTCCCGTTAATCTCTCGGCGGAGATCCTCGAGTCGGCGCTATCGCCGATAATCGCTACGGTAGGCCTTCCTTTTGCTTCATCGATCGCCGTCTGTCCGGCAAGCCTCCCCGCTTCCTCGTGATCGTTCGAGACGACGACGGGAGCCGGATTCATGTCCACGGGAGTATCGATCACGATCAATTCGATCCCGGAGGAACGGATTTTATCGAGCATCGCGGGCATCCGATCGTCCATGATCGGAGCGACGACGATCGCGTCCGGCTTCCTATCGATCGCATCCTCCAAGATCAGAATTTGATCGTCAGCGTCCCCTTCCTGCAGCGGTCCTTGCACGACGAGCTCCAGCCCCATCTCTTTGGCGGCGGCTTCCGCTCCATTGCTCACGGCTTGCCAGAAATCCAAGCGGACGTTCATCGACTTCAGAACGACCGTTACGTTGTTCCCCTTATGCGGCGATCCGATAAGCTTGAAATAAACGATGGAATATACCCCGACGACAAGGACGAGTATGATGAATCCTATGGCATATTTCGGCTTGCGCATGTCGTACTCCCTTTATTCGAGTTTGGGAATCGTAATCGTGACGCACGTTCCTTCTTCGATCTCGCTGCGAATTTGAATTCCGTATTCATGTCCGAAGTACAGCTTGATTCGCTCGTTGACGTTATTGATTCCGATGCCTTGATTCCGGTTGTCTTCCTCGTTCCGTTGAAGAATGCGTCCCAATTGCTCGGGCGTCATTCCATGACCGTTATCTTCGACCTCGAAAACGATGTGGTCATCCGTTTGCCTGCCGCGGATCGTCACTAATCCGTTTTCTATTCCGTACATGTTCCGAATTCCGTGATAGATCGCGTTCTCGATGAACGGCTGCAGCAATATTTTCAGCGTCTTGTAAGGAAGAATGGCTTCGTCTATATCGATAACGTAATCCAATTCATCATGATAACGCATCTTCTGAATGAGCAAATAGTTGGTTATGTGTTCGATTTCCACGCGGATAGGCACCAATTCCTGGTCCTTCGTAATGCTTGCGCGGAACAGCTTGGCCAGGGCGGAGGTCATGAGCACGACCTCTTCGTGCTGCTTCTGCTCTGCCATCCATACGATCGAATCCAACGTGTTATATAGAAAATGAGGATTGATCTGCGATTGAAGCAACAGAAGCTCGCTCTTGCGCTTGTTTTCCTGGTTATGGATCATTTCCTCCATCAGGAACTTGGTTCTGCTAACCATCAGATTAAAGGAACGTCCTAGTTGCCCGATTTCGTTCATTTGCCCGATCTCCGTCTGAATGTCGAAGTTGCCTTTCTCCACCTGCTTCATATCGGACTGCAGATCCTTGATCGGCTTCGATAACCGATGGGAAAGCCAGACGGATATGAGCAACGAAATCGCTAATCCGCATAACGAGTAGAGCAGAATGGAATTGCGCAATTCGTCTTGGCTGGCGATCAGATCGTCCGAATACGCGACTCCGGCGATTTTCCAACCGAAATTCGTGTCCTGCACGGAATAGATCCTTTTGCCGTCTCCGTCGTTGACGTTAAACGAGCTGCCGCTCGGCGCTTGAATAACTTCCGATATTCTTTCCGTTCCCAGCTTGCTATCGATGAGCTGCTGCTGCGGATGATAGACGATGTTCCCGTTCTGGTCGACGATGAAAAGATAACCCTTCTTGCCCAGATTGATATTGTTGCATATGTCGTTAATGATGCTCAGGTTCAGGTCGACCAGGAAGATGCCCTCCGCCGTAATCCCGTCCGTGCTCTTCAACTCGCGACTCAGGGAAACGACCCATTTATATTCGTTCTGGATAATATTTTGCACGTGCGGCGCTGAAATGACCGATTTCCCGGAGGCGCTCTTCGCCAACTGGTACCAAGCTTGCTCTTGAAGTCTCGCGTTCGGATTCAAATTCGTGATTCGCCTATCGGAGACGAAGCGGCCGTTATATCCGAATACCATGATCGAAGAGATATCCTGGCGGGTGTATAGGATCGCTTGGAACAAATCGGAGATTCGTTTCTCGTATGTTCGGCGATCCTCGGCGCTGATGAAGGCGTTATCCGAGATGTAGTACTTCACGTCTTTGTTCGTGAGAGCAAGCAAAGAGATATTTTCCATATTGTCGACGTACGATTGAATGTTCGTGTTGACCTGCTTGATGATTTCCTCGATGTATCCTTGCGAATTCCGCTCGACGGCCGCCACGGATACTTGATAGCTTACAAGACTGGTCACCACGATCGCGGCAAGTATCAACAAGGAGAACGCCATCGATATATTCGATTGGATGCTCTTGAGCGGAAACAAGGGAATGCGGATCGAACGTTCTTTGGGCATTTTATGCTCCGCTCTCCTTTACCTGCTTCTCCCGATAGTCCTTTGGCGTCGTCCCCGTATGCTTCTTGAATAGGATGCTAAAATAATTCGGATCTTTGTAACCCACTTGCTCGGCGATTTCATAAAATTTCAAAGTCGTATTGTGAAGAAGCTCTTTGGCTTTGGTAATCCGCACTGCGGTCAAATATTCGATGAACGTCTCTCCCGTATGCTGCTTGAACACGAGGCTGAAGTAGCTTGTACTCATTAGAACGTGACGGCACAGGTCCTGCAACGACATCTTGTCGTTGGAATAATTCGTCTCGATGTACTCGACCGCGCGATGAATCTGCATGTTCGTCAGGTGACTCCGGTTATCGGCGATCGTTGACATGACCGAGCGCACGACGTCTTTAAGCCAACCTTCGATTTCGTCCAGCGTCTTGAAGCCGTACACGTCCATAAGCCTCATCTGCCGGTTAAAAGAAACCTCTTGGTCGTGAACGACGAGCTCTTGAATCGAATTCATCAAGGAAAGGACCACCTTCTGCATTTGCAGAAAGCAGGCTTCGATAGGAGCCATCGACGATTTCAATTCGGATATGCCGTTCTCGATCAGTTGGAACGCCTCCTGGATCGAGCCCGTCTTCACGGCGGAAGCCAGCTTACGGTCCCAATCGAGATTGGGCGGCAGCGGCGACGTCGGCTTGCCTTCCATGTCGATAATGCTGAGAACCCGATTCTTGCCTAGCAGGAATCGGTAATCCAGCACGGACAGAGCTCCTTTGTAAGAATCGGGAAGAAGCTCGATATGGGCGCATGCTCTGCCGATTCCGATCGTTACCGTAAATTTCAAATATTTCTCGATGTGGTAGCGGACCTTCTCGGCAAGGGAAAACGCCTGCTCGATGAGCAAGCTTTCGTTTTCTTGTCCGGATAAAATGGCGACCATTCTTTCCTCGCGAGTCCGAAATAGGAGGGCGTTATCCGGTTCTAAAGTCTCTTTGAAAATATCGAATGCGGCAAAGCGCAGAAATTCGGCGTCATGCTCGTATGAAAATAGCTCCCGGTCGCCGAAATCGTCTATATCGACGACCATGACCAAATGGAGCGGACCGGCCTGCGACATGCCGAAATAGGCGAACCGCTCCGCGATCTCCGCCTTGCCGAGGCCGACGGCGACGAGACGTTCGAGGAACCGCTCCTGTAGAAGCGGAAGGCTCTGCTTCAATTGGCTGTTCAGCCTGCCGAGATCCTCGCGATGCTTCGTATCTTCGTCCATTTCCGTCCTCACGCGGTCGAGCAACAGTCGGATTTCTTGCGCGGTAATCGGCTTCAAGATGAAATCGGATACCTTCAGGCGGATTGCCTGCTGCGCGTATTCGAATTCGTCGAATCCCGTTAATATAATCGTTTTGATGTACGGATATTGCGCGGCGATTAACCCGGCCAACTCGAGACCGTCCATGAAAGGCATGCTGATATCCGAGATGACCAGCTCCGGTCTATGCTGCTCGACGGCTTCCCAAGCTTCCCGGCCGTTCGCGTAATCTCCTATTAGTTCGAAGCCGTGAGCTCCCCAGTCGATCGTATTTTTCAACCCGATCCTCACGACCGCTTCATCGTCGACGATGATTACTTTGTACATCGTTTCCCCTCCAGCCCGTCACAAAGTATAAGCGCTATAATTCAAGTGAATTCATTATGCCTTATATTTCCCCTGCTTACAAAGTCTAATTATGTTTGCTAAAGCAAACTCGCTCGGCTTCGGAGTGGCTTCTTACCAGCCGTACCGCCGGCAAAGTGCAAGCTTTGCAGGGGGTGGGAGTTTCGGCGAGATAGCGGAATCGGCGAGATAGCGGAACCTCGTTCCGTTATTGCGGCCGGGAAGGAGGTGCTCCTTTTGAAGCTACGTATATTCGCTTACTCTAGCTTGCCTATCCTACGAACAAACCATTGACCACTTTTTACGCTTTCTCCGTTCTTATTCAAACTAGCTTTGCCCCTTATCTGAAAATAACCGTTCATGGCACGGGTATTTGGTTACTTGATGGCATCTTGGGCGGATTAGCCGTTTCTGGTGCGGGTATTTGGTTACTCGAGGGCATCTTGGGCGAAATAGCCATTTCTGGCGCGGGTATTTGGTTACTTGAGGGCATCTTCGGCGGGATAGCCGTGTCTCGCACGGGTATTTGGTTACTTGAGAGAACTTTCGCTGGAATAGCCGTGTCTCGGATGGGTATTGGTTACTTGAGGGCATCTTCGGCGGAATAGCCGTTTCTGGCGCGGGAGCAAGTTATTGCATCGCAACCATAGAAGTAGCCACCCGAATCTTCGGATGGCTACTTTAATTTCACTTGAGGACAAAAGCCGCACGGCTGTGGCCTTCTTTGGTTTTGCTGACTTCGAGCACGGCGGGGAAGGCTTGTTTGAGCTCCTGCACGTGCGAGATGACGCCGATCATTCGGCCGGAACGCTGCAAATCGATTAGAGTCGTAATCGCTTTGTTCAGAGAGTCCTCGTCCAGCGAGCCGAAGCCTTCATCGATGAACATCATCTCGATGGAGACGCCTCCCTGGTACGCTTGAATGACGTCCGTCATCCCAAGAGCCAGGCAAAGCGACGCGTTAAACTTCTCACCGCCGGACATCGACTTCACGTCCCGATTTTGGCCGGTATACGCATCGTAAACATCGAGCCCAAGGCCGCTTTGTTTGCCTCGCGTCTCTAATCGGTCGCTACGCTGAAGCAGGAATTGCCCGTTGGAGAGGTCGTTCAGCCTCGCGTTCGCCGCATGAAGAATTTGTTCGAGGAATTCGATGAGAATATAGCGCTCGAACGATATTTTCAGCGGATTGTCGCCTTTGATCATTTGATAAATATCGGCGACCCGTTGCTGATTAGCCTCCAGCTCGCGGAATTGTTCCGCCGACTTGGCCAGCGAAGCCAGCAAGCGCATCGACTCTTGCTTATAGTGATTCAGCGAGCGCAACTCATCCGAAATCTTATCTAGCTGCCCCTTCAACTCTACTATTTCTTCTTGGAGCGCTGCCGGAACAGGCCGAGTCTTCCCGGCCAACTCCTTATCCAATTCGAGAATTTGAATCGATAAGGAGGATAGCTTGGCTTTGAACTCTTCAATGAGCCGAGTCAGGCTGCTTCTCTCCGCTTCCGGAAGTTTGGCCGCATGATACTCGGCGATCGTCGCGAATCCGGATCGCGCCATCTCATCTTCGAATCTTCTCTTTACATCCTCGTTATGCTTGAAAGACTCTTCGAACTGGCTATTCGCCTGTACCGCGTTCGTCCTCTCTTCGACGAGCCGCGCCTGCGAGGATTGCCGCAGTCGCTGGGCTTCCTGCCATGCGGCGATCAGCTTGTTCATCGAATCGGTTTGCTCGGTTAAACGCGTTGCAAGCTGGCTCGGGGATCTTAACCCTTCCGGAATACGGCCGAGCTCGCTGTCCAGCAACGACTGCTTCGTGCTTCTGTCTACGGATATACGGTGCTGATCGGTCACGAGCCGCTCGCGCTCGGCTTGAAGCTTCTCGAGCTGACTATCTATTGATTCGGCATTCTCCCGATACGACTTCGCCAACTCGGCCTGCTGCTTCATAAGGTCCGTCTCCGACCGAAGCCGCTTGCCGTCTTCTTCCGCCCGGGACAACTGGACCGGGAACGGCTCCTCCGTAATCCCGTATTCCGTCGCGATCGCCGACTTCTCGTTTCGTCCCGTTCTCGCCGCCGCAGCTTGCGCCCTCGCTTCGCTTAACTCCTGTTCCGCCAGTCGCAGCTTCTCCTTGGCCGCTTGCAGTCCCTCGCGGGAAGGAGTCCCGGACAAGCCCGCGTTCGCTTTATCCGGATGCACCTCGCTGCCGCAAACCGGGCAAGGCTTCCCGTCGTGAAGATGCGCGGCAAGAAGTCCGGCTTGTCCTTCCAGCCAAGAGGATTCCAGCTGGTCGTGATCGGTTTGAAGTTGCGATGCTTTCGTTATTCTATCCGCTTCGTACTTGGAGATTTCGGCGATACGATGGTCCAAATCCGCCAATTCCTTCAGCAGCTTATACTTATTTCGCATATGCTCGTACCGCTCCAGCGTTTCCGGAAGCTTCACCGCCTCCGCCTCCGCCAGCTTCAACCGCTCCCCGAGGCTCCGCTTCTCCTCGCGAAGCCCCTCAAGCTGGCGCTCCAGCGCCTCGCGCTTGCCGATAACCCCCCGCTCCGCAGCCGCAAGCCGCTCCGCCTCCACCTTACGCTCTTCGAGCGTCTGCACGATCGGCTTAAGCTCGGCCAGCCGAGCAAGCTCCCGATCGGCCTCCTTGCGTTCCGCATCGCGAGCTTCCTCGCTCCGGAACCTCTCCTCGGCGACCGCGTGCCCGCGCTCCGCCTCGGCAACGTCCTGAAGCTTGCGCTCCCGAGCGCCCCGCTTCAGTTCCATCGACCGTTCCGCGGCAGCCGCTTGCTCCTCGTAAGGCTCAATTCGCGCCGCCTGATCCGCCAGCTTGACGATTCGTTCGCTCTCGACGATGTCCGCTTTGCGAACCTCCAGGCTCTCTAACTGAAGTCGTTTCTCCTCCAGTTGAACGAACCGGCTCTCCGTTGCCAACGCCTCTCGCAGCGCGGACTCCCGGGCATCTAACTTAGCAACTACGGATGCTTTCCCGGTCTCGATCTCCGCCATTACTCCTTCGTAATACGCAGCTTCCTGAACCAACCCTTCCGACACCTGAGTTATGCTGCTATATTCCTGCTGCAATGTTGCCGTGAGCAAGCTGCCTTCCCGTTCCGGCAACGTCTCCCGAGCTTGCTTAACGTAGACGTCCTGCATCGCCTTCGCTTCCTTTAATGCGTCTTGAAGCTCGCGGTTGCTGCGTTGAAACCGATCCTCGATCTTCTGATACAAGCCGGTGCGGAAAATCCGCCGTAAAATCTCTTCTTTATTCTCCGTGTCGGAGGTCAGAAGCTTGCGGAATTCGCCTTGCGGAAGCATCACGATCTGGCTGAACTGCTCCCTCGTCAATCCGATGACCGATTCCATTCGCAGATTCACGTCCGACACGGTAAACCGGTCGATGCAAGGCACTTCCGCGCCCGACGTCGTTTCGTACAGCTCGGCCTTGCCTCCCGTTTCGCTTTTGTTGCCTTCCCTGCGGTGCGGCATTTGGCGAAACACCCGGTATGTTCGCGATCCTACCGAAAAATGATAATCGATAGAAGTATGTACTTCATCCGAAGCAAAATGGCTACGGAGCATTCGCGGCTCCGCGCGGTCTTCCCCGCTGGCGCTCCCGTACAACGCAAAGCATATCGCATCGAATACGGTCGTCTTTCCCGCTCCCGTATTGCCGGAAATGACGAACAATCTTCTGTCCTCCAGCAAGCTGAAATCGATCGTTTCGGTATCGCGATAGGGTCCGAAAGCGGTCATGCTGAGTCGAATCGGCTTCATACCGCTCCCCCCTCTTCCCGCAATACGTCGGAATACGTTTCCGCGAATAGCTTCCGTTTGTCATCCGTTAGCGGGATGCCTTTCACCTCTTGATAGAAAGCTGCGAACAAAGCTACAGGATCAGCTTCTCTCCTTGCCACGTTTTCCTCCGCCGCGCCGTCCGACCCGATGCCGAAAACCGCCGTAACCTTTCGTTCGACGTGCAGCGCGTTCGGATATACCGCACGAACCTTCTCCATCGGAAAAAGAACCGGATTATCGTTCAGCAGCGTAACGAATACGTAATCCTCGCATACCACATGCTGCTCGATTTCTTCGATCGGAGCGACGACGCGACGCATGTCCCGGAGCGGCTTCAGCTCTCTTTTGTCAACGGTAACCATGCCCTCTCCGTCCATCTCGACGATTAGAAACCCTTTGCGGTGCGTTTCTTCGGATATCGAATATTTCAGCGGCGAGCCGGAGTAACGGATCGTTTCGTCCGACACGTGATGTGCCTGGTGCAAATGTCCGAGAGCCGTATATCGAAACGTTTTGAAGTATTCGGAATGCACGTAATCAGCGCCGCCGATGGAAAGCGGACGCTCGGACTGGCTCGTGTTCTCCTCAGGCCTTGCGCCCGGCGTCACGAATGCATGTCCCACGAATACATGGCGAGCGGCGGAATCCATCGAAGCCGCGATCCTTTCGACGATTGCTTTCATCGCATCGTCGTGGGTTCGGATAGCCTCGTCTTCAAGTATGTAACGAACCTGCGCCGGATCCGCATAGGGCACGAGATGGAAATGAACTTCTCCGTATTCGTCGCGCAATACGACGGGCTTCATCGCCGCCTTCAATTGCCCCGACAAGTGCAAACCTCTCGCTTCCATGATTGAGGTTCCGAACGAGAGCCGGTCCGGGCTATCATGATTACCCGAAATCGCTAATATCGGCGTATTCAGCTCCATCACGATCTTCCTGAACAGCTCGTCCAGCAGCTCGACGGCTTCCGTCGGCGGTATTGCCCTATCGTACAGATCGCCGGCCACGACCACCGCATCCGGACGCTCCCGTTCCACGGTCTCGACCAATTGCTGCAGCACGTAACGCTGATCCTCCGTCATATAGACGCCTTGTACGAGCTTGCCGAGATGCCAGTCGGCGGTATGTATGAATTTCATGAGGCTTATTTTCCTCCCCGGTCAATGTTGAATCGTATGTTCTTCTATTCTAAACGATCGAATCGAAGAATGGGAGACTCGGATAATGGTAATGGAATCGCAAAGCTCCGCTAGTCTGCACGCCGCGCTATAAAAGCACGCCCCCGTCTACCGAACGGAAGCGTGCCTGCTTGAAACCTCTCTATTAAACCTCTATGCATTACTTGCCCCATGGTGGATTAATACGGCTGAGCAACCGTGTACTTCAAGATGTATTCCGCTCCGTCTCCCTGCAAGAAACCAAGATTCATGCTTCCGTCATCGTCGGGGCTTATTTCGACGTTGGCGGTATCGATATAATCGTCGTCATCGATATCGTCCACTTCCATCAGCTTAATGGCCGCATCTTGAATAATCATAATACGATGGGGATCAATGGCAACCCCCGTTATCGCCATAGGGTTATGGTGACCTTGGTCGCTATCCGCATCCGGGTAGAGAAACGTGCTTGTAAAAGTACCGTCCAGCGTCAACTCCAGGTAAGGGTCGTCGTCGCCCGTGAAATCCTCCTGCTCGATGCAGTAAAGTTCGGCGATATCCAAAACTCTCAGATTCGTTTCGAAGTTAACGGAGAAGGCTGCGGATTGATTGGTCGACGGCTGCGGTCTTGAAACGACAAGCCGGTATTCTCCCTCCGGCAGCGTTTGCATCGTCGTTCCGAATTTGGTATGGAAGCCTGAATGCTTCGCGGACGAAGGTCTAGCGAATAGATTCTGCCCGTTCTTGTCTTTGCGAATCGCGAAACCGAAACGTATGGTCGGAGCTTTAGGAGACGGATCGTCGTAGGTCTCCCCCGTCTTGACTTTTTGTTCGAGATCGAACGTAGACCATGGCATGGCTCCATTGTCCGACAGCTCCGTCTTGAACTTAAAGAACGTCTCCGTCTGCAGGGATTGGATGCCGTTATCGGCTGCCATATCCGCGTTCATGCGCTGATTCGGATGCAGTACGATCGCATCCTCCCACGTCGCACCCGCAGCCTTATGGATGTTAAGGTGGAAATCCCCTTGCCATGTCTCGTTAGGCGTGCCATTTGATTCGACCGCTCTTATGCGCAAGTAAAATGCTCCCGGAGGCGTATACGTTACCGTCTCTTGCCTGTTGTTAATGACGGCGTTGCCTTCCCATGGCTTAACCGGAAAGGAAAGTTCGTCTTCAGCGTACGCGGTCAGCTCAAGGCTTGTTTTGGGGATGTCGGTGGCGTAAGCCTTGAAAGTATAAGTGCCTGCCTTCGGAAAATATACCCATTGATAGTCGCCCGGGCTCGCAATGTTATACTTGTTTACTCCATCCGGCTGTTCGCTTGCGATCGAGGGGGAGCAGAAGCTAGCGGACGTTCCGATTACGGTATCGATACCGTAATGATCCGATAGATCTCTTCCTTTCGAATCCACGAAGTCGCGCTTCACCGTAGAATGCATGAAGCAGCCTCTTGGATATTTACCGATCATATAATCCAATCTCTGATTCATTTTGAACTCGTCGTCGACCAAGACGTGCGTATTATTAAGTCCCCTGGTATAACCCGGGTCTTTGCCCGAGTTGTATTCGGACCAAATATCCCTTAACCCAAGATCGTAGAGCTCGCTATTCGCGCCGATTAGGTTATCGTACTCGGACGTTCCTCCGATTACGTTCAGATCGCCGGTTAAGAGGATGGCTTCGTTTTTTCTCCCGGCAGGTGGTACTACGAATTTAATAAAGTCGTTAATTTGCTTAAAGTTGCTTATACGGCCTTTCTCCGCATCCGGATCGGGAATCGAGTAGCTAGCTTGCGCATGGGAGAAAAATACGTTTACCGGGGTCCCCGACGGATCAAGCAATCTTACCCATGCCACGCCTTTGACGCTGAAGGAATCATCGTGGTACAAATCCTCGTACGGCATGAACCCGTTGCTGCAATTATTATCGAAGCCGTATCCTTCGACGATATCGACTCCGCCGCAGTACAAGTCGTCTACCATCAAATCGACGGAATCGTATACCGGAGCGCACTCGGAATCGGGAGGACTGCAATCTCTCTTGATTTGAACCGTCTTGACGAAAATATTGCTCAAGTCGTTTCGCGGTGCGGGCGCAAGCTTAGAGTAAACCGCAAGTCCGCTATTTCCCGGCTTCACCGGGTAAGTCGATCCGATATCCGTCAGCGCGAACGGATACGTCGGTTTGAGCTTGTCGGTAATCCCGTCTTTCATATCGCCGTCGAATAATTCGTTAATCGTCACGACATCGTAATCACCTGCCAGAATTTTATCCCCGATCAACTGGCCTCTGTCGTATTGGGACATATCGTACTCCTCGCCGAGAAACAGGGCCGTAATCCCCTGAACGTTATACTGCAATACTCGAATAGGCTGTTGAGCGGCCGCGGAAGCTTGATCGGGTACCGCTAGGGTCACCGCCGGGATAACGAGCGAAACGATTAAACATAAACGTAACCATAATTGCGAAGCTTTGAATATCGTGCGAGACATTAACTCATTCCTCCTCTTCTGTTAAACCTTCCTTTTCGGTTGGTTCGATTTTAAGCTTAATGAATTCTCGCCGACGGTTATATACTCGAATTTCCGATGATTGACAATTGTAATTCGGAACACCCCCTGTTCGCGGTAAAAGAAATCCGTGACCGGATGGGAGCGTCTTCAGCTCGTTTTTACGGTAAACCGAACAGTGTGGTGTTGGAGTTATCGAAGTTTCTTTGTTAATTCGGTCCGTTTTGCGCTGGGTTAGCGGAGTTATCGAAACTTCTTCGTTAATTCGGTCCGTTTTGCGCTGGGTTAGCGGAGTTATCGAAACTTCTTCGTTAATTCGGTTCGTTTTGCGCTGGGCTAGCGGAGTTATCAAAGCTTCTTTGTTAATTCGGTCCGTTTTGCGTTGGGCTAGCGGAGTTATCGAAGCTTCTTCGTTAATTCCGCTCGATCAGAATAATGATGGTCTTGTCCGCTATTTCCGTGCACATCGTTTGGCTTCGGTTGAATATATTGTTTAATACATCCTTTTCAAATACTGCGACAGGGGGCCCGCCATGAATCATCCCTCGTTCATCTTATCCCGGGAAGATTGGTCACTTCACCGTAAAGGCTATCAAGATCAAGCACGCCATCAGCAGAAGGTCCGCGACGCGATCAAGCAGAACCTGCCCGACCTGATTTCCGAAGAAAACATCGTCATGTCCGATGGACGTCAAATCATAAAGATTCCGATTCGCAGTCTCGATGAATACCATTTCGTCTATAACACGAACAAGAAGAAACACGTCGGTCAAGGTAACGGAGACAGCCAAGTCGGGGACGTGATCGGGGTCGATCCGACGCCCGCGGGCGGTAAAGGGGAAGGCGCGGGTTCGGAGCCCGGCGACGACGTGGTCGAAGCCGAGATTTCCATCGCGGAGCTGGAGACGATGCTGTTCGAGGAATTGGAGCTGCCTTATCTCAAGAAAAAGGATAAGCAACAGATCGAAGTGAAGGACGTGCGCTTCACGGACGTCCGGCGTAAAGGCATCATGTCCAACATCGATAAAAAAAGGACGATTCTCGAAAATCTGCGCCGTAATTCGAGAGACGGCAAATCCGAAATCGGAGGAATCAGCCCCGACGATCTGCGGTTCAAAACATGGGATGAAATCGTTAAACCGCAGAATAACGCGGTTATTTTGGCGATGATGGATACGTCGGGCTCGATGGGCAGCTTCGAGAAGTATTGCGCGCGTTCCTTCTTCTTCTGGATGAACCGGTTTCTGAGGAAGCAATACGAGAAGGTCGACATCGTCTTCATCGCGCATCATACCGAGGCGAAGGAAGTAACGGAAGAGGAATTCTTCACCCGCGGCGAGAGCGGAGGCACGATCTGCTCGTCGGCTTACGTCAAAGCGTTGGAGATTATCGACAGTCGCTTCCCCCCGTCCTTATACAATATTTATCCCTTCCACTTCTCCGACGGGGACAACCTGACGAGCGACAACGAGCGTTGCGTTCGGCTGATCAAGGAGCTGCTGGAGCGTTCGAACATATTCGGCTACGGGGAAGTTAATCAGTACAACCGAAGCAGTACGCTGATGTCGGCCTATAAGCATCTGGATCACCAGCAATTCCTCTATCACATTATTAAGGAGAAGAGCGAGATCTATCAGGCTTTGAAGACGTTCTTCAAGAAACGGGAAGCGGCAGTGTAAACGCGAAAAAGCGGGAAATCAAAAAAACGGAGCGATCTTCCCCCGTTGAATACAGGGAAGGATCGCTCCGTTTGTGCTTATTCGCTAACCTTGAATTCTCATTACAATTACAAATTCAAATTAAGTTCCAACGCTTTGCCCAGAGTGCGGAGAATCAGAACGACCGACTCTTCGCGGGTAGCGCTGGCAGTAGGAGCGAATTGTTGCGCGCCTTTGCCTTCGATGATTTGCTGTTCGGCCAATGCGTTAATCGCATCCGCAGCCCATGTGCCGTTCACATCCGTAAATTTACCTTCCGTAGCAGGTTTTCCAAGCTTCATGGCTTTTGCCAGAATCGTGGCGATCTCCGCGCGGGAAACAATCTGATTCGGCTTGAACTTTCCATCGCCGTAACCGTTGATCAACCCCATTGCATGCAGGGTTTCAATGGCATCGGCAGCGTAACTCGTGCCGCTTACGTCGGAGAACAAAGCTCCCTTTTTGCCGGTTACGCCAAGGGCGCGCGCCAGCATGGTTGCGAATTCTCCCCGCGTCACGTTTGCTTTCGGATGGAAGGTCCCGTCCGTGTAGCCTTTTACAAAGCCGATGCTGCTAGCTAGCGAAATGGCAGAAGCACTCCAAGACGCGGATGGCAAATCCGAATAAGTTGCCGCAGCCGGATTCGCTAATGCCTTTTCAATGTTTGCTTTTACGGCATCTACGTCTACGCCTTCAACAAGGGTCGGTTTACCCGTTTCAGGTGCCGGCGTTTCGATTGGTGGCGCCAGTGGCGTATAAGGTGGCGTATAAGGTGGTAGCGTTGTCCCATCATCGCCAGCTAGTACGACTACCGGAATGATGACGAGATCACCGTTATAAGACGCACCGACAACGGCAGCTCCTTGATCATGAGTTTTAATCGCGCCATTCTGAACATCGGCCACTCTCGGACTCGACTCTAGCCATACGACTTTGGATGTGACATCTTTCTCCGTACCGTCCATTAACATGGCCATAACCTTCGGCTCTACGGATTCGCCCGTCTTGGCAATCACGTAACCAGGAAGCGCATAAGTCGACACGAGCGGAGCCGAATCCGGATCCGCAATCGGTTCGCCCACGTTGACCGTGACATCCAAAGACAAGCCCATATAGCTGAACGTGACAACGGCTTGACCGGGAGCTTGCGCGAGGAAGACCCCTGAATCGTTAACGACGACAACGGAATCATCCGACGAAGTCCATGTTCCTAAATCTTGTACTTCGGCCGAGGTCAAGTGACGAACGCCTTCATAAATCAATTGTACTATCGTATAATATTCGGTTTTAGCCGGGAGCGATATTTCCGTTTCGCCATAAAAGAGGGTTAGATAGCTCGGTTTAGCTACCCTTACGAATATTTGATCGTTCAGCGGAGTTTCTTGCCGAGGATCGTCATACTCGAATTTAATGTAGGCTTCGCCGGTTCCATGAGAAACAATGTTACCGTGCGAATCAACGGTCGCGACAGACGGGTCGGAGGTACTCCACCTGCCGTCGTCGTTCACTTCAATCGTTATATTGTTATACATAGCGAACACGGGATGCGCATTCTCCGCGGTATCCGGTTGAATAACAAGATCCGCACCGTCGATCATGATTCCTTCGAGCACGACAGACCCGGATTCAGCCTGCACCGTTACCGGAATCTCAATAGACGGATAGTCGCCGTATCGGACAGTCGCAGTCGTTTCCCCTATCGTAACGCCTTTCACTTTACCCTGTTTATTCGTAGCGATCGAGTTATCGGAGATGCTCCACTCCGTAGGATAGAACTCCGATTCGTTGTTGCTGTCCGTAAGATCAACGATTCTTCCGTCGGAGAGCGCGGCCTGCAAACGAGCAGGGTATACTCCGGTTGGCTGAACGACGATGTGCGAAGGCCGATAAAAAACTTCGACGTTCTTGGATGGAGCCTCAAAGTCGCCGTTTATTCCTACTGATACTTCGACAAGAGAACTAAACTGGCCGTCTTGAACCAAAACATCCGTCGTTCCCTTGCCTACAGGCGTCAATACGCCGTTGCGAACCGTAACGATGTTCCGATTCAACGAGGTCCATACGCTCGCCGAGGTCGCATTTTCGGAAGTACCGTCGTCATATCTGGCTTGGGATGTCATTCCATAGCCTTTGGAACCCAGGTCGAGCGTAACTTTCGCTTGGCTCGGCTCAAGACCGATCATTTGCTTGAAGGTATCGGCTCCGGATGAAGAAGACGTCGTTTCCGGGAGGACTTCGATCGTCAGGCGCTTCGTCATGGATAAACCGAAAACGGTAATGGTTGCCTTCCCTTCTTTGACCGCGGTAAGTTTTCCGTCGGAGCTCACGGTCAGAATGTCCGGATTCATCGAAGTATACAAAGCCGAGCTTCCTAAATCGAAATCCTTAGATGGATCGCTGCCGTAATTGTAAATTGCTTTTACGTTCAACTGAAGAGGTGCATCGTTGACTTTCATCGTCTTCACGTCAGGCGTAACTTGAAGAGAAGTAAACGTGTGCGTTTCGACCGGAGGCGTGCCCGGAGCCGGTTTTACGTAAATCGGCACGTAGACCGTCCGGTTTAGGTAAGTTGCCGAAACGAGGCTTCCTCCAAACCCCGCACCCTTTGTTACGACGGCATTGTCTTCAATGGAAACAAGCACGTTGCCGGCTAACCATTCAACCTCGTCCGTAACGTTCTGGGTGGAACCGTCGCTATAGATGGCAGTCACGACCATTGGGGCCGATTTCTCTTCGAACTCCAACGTGTAGCTTGGTTTGCTTACATCCAAGCTTAGAAGTACTGGTTTTTGGGGATTACTAGTTACTTTCACCGGAATCTGTATAGGGGTGACGGAATCGTAAGAGATCGTAACGGTCGTCTCGCCTTCGGACACTCCATAGATTACACCGGCATCCACGGTTGCGATTTCCGGATCTTCGACCGTCCAATTGGCAAACTGCGTTACGTCGCCTTGCGTTCCGTTGTTAAAGGAAGCTATAGATTTAATCTCTATGCCGTCGTTAGGCATAACCTCCACGCTGGTCTCGCTTGCCGTAAGACCTACGGTTTCGACAACATCGACCAGAACCGTGTAAGTAAGATCTTCATAATTGAAATGAATATAGGTTTGACCAAGCTTGTTGGCCTGGATCAGTCCGTCTTCCGTAACGGAAGCAATGCTCGGATCCAGCGAGAGCCATGTTCCTTTGGTCGTTACGTCGTTCCTGATCAGGCTGATATTCTCCCGCACCGCCGTCATCGGTAGAAAATCGCCGACCTTCAACCTTGCTTTCTCCGTGGACAAAAGGATATCAAGCGTCTCATCCGCCAGCGGTACCGGGTTAACGGTCACGAAGAACGAAGCCGCCGGCCCGTTGTTGTATGTAGCCGAAATAACGGAAACGCCGCTTGTTCCGGCATGCACGATTGCAGGTCCGTCTTGATTGCCCGCCGGCGTTATCGAGGCTACGGAATCGTCTTCAGTCACCCATGTGGCAAATTGGGTCACGTCCTGCATGGAGCCATCGCTATATAACTGTTTCAGATGAACCTCTTGGTCATCGCCTTCCGTCAGAGTGCTATCAACCGGCGTGTCCAACATCAACGAAACCGGTTCGGCAACTGGGGCCAACATGTCGGCATTCGTTGGATCAGTCGCGGAATCGGATGGAATTTCAGCGTCGCTAGGAACTTCTATTGGATCAGCTTCCGTAGGAGAAGCTGGAGGATCTGACGGTAATTCCGCGGTTGGAGCACCTGCTACTGAATCGGCTGTTTTAACCGCTAATGCAGAAATAGCATCTGGTCCCGAAGCGAATACCGATGAACTGAAGGACGATAATACAATTGTGCCGGCTAGAAAAGCAGTCATAATTCCTTTGGTGTGATTTTTCAACTTCATGTGTATACCTCCTAAGATGTTTTGTAAAAAAAATGCGGATTTCGTGGTACAGCCAACCTCTTTGTTACCAATATATTCCACATTATTGAGTGAACTTAACTGAATTGGGTTGAAGTTAACGTCAAACTCATTCATGAAACGTTATGTAATATAACATTAACTCAAACGTTTAAATCATGGATCCTTCTAGCAGAGGCATACGCTCCTTCTTGATATGAATTACGCAGCATTACTTACTAATCGTTTGGTAAGTATTTATGCAGCTATTTGAGTATAGCTACCCCATTTTTCCATGTCAACCTTTCTAAGGTTACTCCATTTAACCATTACATTCCATATTATAAAGTAATAAGAAATATTATAGTCATATACTACTTTATTGTTCGTTATGAGTCACATAACATAACATGTAGTACTTAGTGTAGATAATTTGAAACTGTAAATCCATAGGTATATCGAATCGATTGAGCAAGTCTGAATTCCTATTCCGGCTACATTCGGATTCGATTCTTATCTTTCTTCCTTGCTTTGCTGGCCCGATTAAAACGCAAATGACCCGCAAGAAGTTCGCTTTATGCAAAGCGTCCTTCTTACGGGTCACTATTAAACTTTCATCTATCCTTCTATCAACTCATTCTTACGCTGGAATTCCTAACGACAATCTTTGGAAGCAGCTTGATTTCATTCTTTTCCCTCGGCTTGCCTTGGAGCCGGTCCATCAGTAGCTGCGCCGCTTTTCGCCCGATCTCCTCTTGCATTAGCGCAATGGAAGTCAGCTTCGGGTATACGCGCGAAGAGATGTCCAAGTTATCCATGCCTACGATCGCGATGTCGTCGGGAATGCGGAAGCCCGCTTCCTCGCAAGCCTTCATGACCCCGATCGCCATTAGATCGTTAGCCGCCACGATTCCTTCAGGTCTAGCGTCCAGCTCTAAAATGGACTTACCGGCCAAGTAGCCGCCGCTTTCCGTGTAGTTCGATTCGGCAACGTATTCTTGTACAAGGGGCAAATTCGCTTCCAGCAGAGCGTCGCGGTAACCGCAAAACCGCTGATAGCCGGTCTGTTCGCCCAGGTTGCCTCCGATATATCCGATCTTCTCGATACCTTGCTTGATCAAGTGCTCCGTAGCCAGCTTGATCCCACTGTAAGTATCCACATATACGTAATCAAATTGGTCTTGCCCTTCCGGGGAAACATACTTATTCGTAAGTACGACGGGCGAGCCTGCAGCATTGATGGCGCGGATGTTTTCTTCACCGAAGTTAAAGGAAACCATAATCAATCCGTCGGCTACTTTTTCCTTCAGAATCTGGATCGCTTTCAACTCTTCCTTCAGACTGTGCTTGGTATAAAACAAGATTAGAAGGTATCCGTGATCTTCGAGTACTTGATTGATTCCGTTAATCATGTCGAAATAGAAGGGGTTGCAAATATCCGGCACGGCGAAAATGATTTTGTTCGTTTGCCGCATCTTCAGATTTTTGGCCGCATTGTCGGGTGCGTAATTCATTTCTTTGGCTGCGGCCAAAATTCTAGTCTTTGTCTTCACGCCGCAGTACCCTCTGCCGGACAGTGCCCTTGACACGGTGGAAGGCGAAACGCCAACATGCTCCGCAATTTGATATATCGTATTTTTATACATGATTTCCTCCGTAAGAATGGCCCTCTTCTTGCTGCGTTCCCATGATTTCACACTAACATCTTACGATCTTGTTATCAAATGGAAGCTGAGGTTGGATTGCTGCTCGTCCGCCCGCTTACGAATTCATATCCGAATCGATCGCGCATCCGCAAATACCCTTCGGCGGCCGCCCCGTTTCCCCAGTCGAAAATCGTGAACTCTCCCATAGGATCTTCGGTCGGATGGGTTATCCCCCCATGTCCGTAATTTTCCATCATAAATCCGTAATCCTTCTCGCTCAAGAAAGGCCAGGCCTTCTCCCATCTTTCCTTGACGACTGCGTTCTCCGGGCAATACATCATCGTGAACGATGCGCGCATGGCCGATAGTCCTCGCTCGATGTATTCCTCTTCGTTTAATTCAAGACCGTATAACACGATAAGTTCCGCGAACAAGCTTTGACGCGCATCGTTCCATTCCCCGTCCGCGTTCATGACGCCGAATCCGCCAAGCGCCGGCACGTAAATATAAGGAGGTTGCCATGCCGCCTGCGTCATTAGCATTTCATCCAAGCAACGCCGCCCCATGGTCATGTATTCCTCATTTCCGTTGAGCTTGTAACACGCAAGCAGCGCTTCCGCCGTCCAGAACATCGAGAAGTTGCATTGCTTATACATGTTGTTGCGTGGTATTTTGCCGCCTCTCCAATCGGCCTCGCCTACTCGGCTGCATGACCAATACGTTTCGAAATCTTCCCATCGTCCATCCGGCACCACATGCACGAGAACTGCATCCATCGCTCGAAGCGCCGCATTCGCATAGGAACGCTCACCTGTCAGATCGTGCAGCTTCAATAAAAACGTGACGGATAGCGCGGTTTCGGCTGATTGATCAAGCACGCCGCAAGACATGAAGGTCGCTTTATCGATCCATCCCGGAAAAAAACCGCTTGAATCCTGCAACTTCAATAGCGACGACGCATAACGATGCGCATAATCGATCAACCGCTCGTCTTGCTCCAGTTCTTCATGCCACCGCAGCATAAGCAACGCAGTCCAGCTCATGTCCAGAACATGATAAGGAGCCTCCCGAACGTTTAGATGAAACGGGTTGCGGTCGGAATTGCCCCAATAACGTGTCGACCAACCTAGCGAACGATTGTAGTATTGACCTCCCACTTCCACGCGTTCCATTTCCGTTGCAATGACAGATGGAAAGAATCCGTTCGATTGCGGTGCCGCGAGCGCGAGCTCTTTCATCATCTTCGCCCTTGCTACGTATTCCGGACGATCATTCAAGCGTCCGAAGCGGAAAAGCCCCTGCGCCGACCGCAGCGAACTGAACCAGGCTTGATTCCAAATCGAACGAACTTCCCGTTCGTTGACGCGCCCCGGATAGTTCGGGCTTTGAGTTACGTTTACGATAAATGTTGGTGCGCCAACCCGAATGCCGTCTAACTCGAATTCCTGCCACACCGCGTGCTCCCAATCGCGAAATGCCCAATCGTACGCTCGGTCGACATATACGTTTAGTTCTCCTTCGTTCGGCTGGCCTTGCGCGAGAAGCGGTCGGCCCCATCCCTCCCAGAAGAAGCGCAATACTTCACGCCAAGGATTGTTCAAGTGTTCGGGAGCATCCGACGCTACGATATAGAAGCCGAATTCGAGCAGTCCCCGCGGATACGCGGCGCCCGATTCCCGTACGTGCAATACGTGCTCTCTGACGGAAGTGGCGGTCATCCCCAACACGAGCCGATTACTCGGAGCATCCAAGTCCATATACCAATGCGGTTCGGTATCGCTACCGCTCTTCGCTACTTTTTCATGGTTATTCCGTAACAGTTCCACGTCTGGAATGACAGTCAGCAGTTTCTTCTTATCGGATGCCAGGAGGGCAGGACAGCGAAACGAATGTTGATCTACGACATGCTCAGGCGTCGGCGTGAGATGCGGCGACCAATGAAAGCTTGGCGAGAAAGAAGGTTTTAATCGCACCTGCCAGTCGTCCTGTCGTATCTCTTCTTCCAATGTAAACCGAATAAGGACATGCGCCTTTCCCGCCGAAATCTCCGATAGGAGAATATCGGGCTTGACGTCGCCCAACCAATCGCAGGTAAACGAGTCGACGTAACCTTTGAAATCCTTGCTAAAGGAAACCAATTCCGAATGATGACTCATGGAAGCAAACTCCTTTCAACCGCTGCGATTGTCTCAACTCTCGTATCTCCTTAAACGACTTCTCTCTCATCGTTACCGAGCAGCGCGGGAAACGGCGCGTGCGGTTCGGCTTGGTACCAGATCGCCGTAGATGCGATATCGCTTTGTTGGGGTAAATAACGTCTGTCGGATCGCCATCCGAGATCTTGGATCGTTACCCGCAGATCGCTTTCGAAACGGATCGGATCCATGACGTGCCATCTATACATACCGAATCGTTGCTGACTTCTGTAGAGCCCATCCGGCTTAATCGCTTGATGCATGCCTAGGTATGGCGTCGAGTATGTGCTGTACGTTCCTAACGGCTGCTCCCAGTTCCACGCTCCGCCGAAATAATCCTCGGTTCCCGTACCGCATATCGTCGGGAACTCATGGTCGCCATCCATATAGAATTTGATCTCGCCTTCTCCCCACCACCCGTTGTTATTCACCTGCCATGCTAAATAACAGCCGACATAATGACCCTTCCCTTTGACTTCGTCTAGGATCGTATGAACGTCTTTGTAGGTGACCGGGTTGCTCCTCCGCCATTGCGCATGGAAATACGCCGCGTCATCCGGCACATCCGTTAGGGTATAGTCGATCTGATAATAAAGCACCGCTTTTTCCTTCGATTTGTTCTCTATCGTCATTTTCGCCGACTTGCGGAAAGGCATAAGCCAATAGCTATTCATGCCTCCGGCCGGATTAACGGCAATGGGATGCGAATTGACGTTGGTTCTTTCCTGCCAGCCGTTACAGAATAGATCTCCCACCGGAACCTCGACCGAAGGAAGCTCTTCATCGTCCCAATGGAATCGAACGATCAAGTTACGCCAGAACGTTGGAAAACAGGTTAGCCAAATATGCTGGATAGCGCCAGGCCCCTCCATATACCCCATCGTGAACGTAACGCCCGGCTCGATTTCCACCGAAGGGGAAACCTTCCAGCCGATCCCGAGATCTCGCGCGCAATCCTTCCCCGTACCTTCGGTTGCCATGCCGCCTTTTCCCTTTTCGCCAGCGAAGTTCTCGGGGCTTATCGATCTCGTTCGCGCATTCGACAACCGGACTAAGCTTCCTAGCCCCATATCTAATCCGTTAAAAGAATTCATATTGTTATCTCCTCGTCATGTATGATTGGCAGATTACTATAAGCTAGCGTGTCCCTCGCGATCACATCAACTCGATCATTACGACGCATTTAGCCGGAATATGAAACTCCGTTCTTCCGACTTCCGACCGGGAAAGCACAAGCGATCCTGCTTCCGTTCTTTCTTCCGAGAACACCCGGGCATGCGTCTTGCTCATCCCGTATTCCCCCGATTCGAGCTCGATGCTTACCTTGTGTTGCTCTTCACTGACATTAGAGAAGAACAAACCGATGCTTTCCTCCTTGTATTTCCAAGCGGAATGTACGATTGCATCGACGGTGATTTCTCCGGACTCGTTATACTCCTTTGACTCTTTGCCGTGATTATAATGGAACCAATCCAAGACGATCCTAGAGCATTCGAAGTCAAGGGGACGCAGCATCCGACCATAAGCCCAATATTTGTTCGCAATGCCAGTACGTAAGCCAGCAAACATGGCTAAGTACCCAGCCCTCTCCATGGAATACTCATAACCCCGCGGCTCGAACGGATAATAATGCTCCTCCGGCGAGTTCTCAAGTCCGTCCAACGTCTCCATAGGACTGTATTCGTAATTCAATTCGTACAGCCCGCCCCACAGATAAGTTCGAGCAACCGTGAAATAGTAGAGCTTTCCGATTTCTGCGACCAGCTTACCCCAGCCGTCCAATCGCAAAGCGCCATATTCGTGGTATACATAGGAGAACATCGGAATGAGCTCCGCTTCTCCCGTTTTCAGCAAGTCGCGAATCGGCCATCCTTCCAGAGGCGCCGCAGGCTGCCCTCCGGCCCGGGCTTGATAATAATCGATCAGATCGAGAAGAGTCTCGTTCATCATTTCCGTGCCCATCGGTACGTATCGCCCGGCGACTGCCGTCATTGCGTCTTTTGTTTCGGAAAAATTCCGACGGTAAGCATCCTCGATCGTTTTGCCCGCTCCAACGGGATGTCCGTGAGAATCGTCCATGCAAACTTTCAGAATATTATTGGCGGAAATGTCGTAGTAGATGGAGTCTACATCGTCCGTACGTTGGAGCGCTTCATCGCGGCGAACATGAAACTCCCTTGCGTACGGGTGCGCAGGGCATAAAAAAGGGAACGGATAGCCGTCTACGCTTTTTTTGTTATCCGGAAACTTCTGGGCTGCCGCTTTCCCTTTTTGCCCGTCGGCTCCCTCGAAATTGTAGAGGTAATCGAATTCGAACGGAGCGTACTTATCTCCGTATTCCTTCATGCAGGTTATGTTGTCCGGATTAAACTTCGTAGGGAACCAATCGTCGAAGCCTCCGGGAACGCCTTTGTAGAACGTTTGAGGAGCATTCGTCCAGTCGGGCCCGAGAATATGGAACATCCGCGTTCCCAACGTCTCGTGATACTTACGCAACCATGGCGTTCGATCCGAACCTGCGTTAATCCCAAAAGTTGCGACACCCATATCCTTATGGAGCCAGTCATCGGAACCCTCGCGCTCGGCCAGCTTCCCCCGAACGCACCACTTCTGCTGCTGCGCCCACGCTTTATACAGCTCTGCCGCTTCGTACCAATCCTGACCCTCTAGTAGGGCAATCCGGATTTGATAGGCGGGATTTACCCCTTTCCCCGCCCCCATATCTTCGCAGCCATGGATAAAGGAAGCTTCCAGAAGACCGTTGGCGTTTTTGTAGAAATTCAACCATTTAGGGTGCCCCTCGCCGTCCAAAGCAGCGAAATAGAGGCCTCCTTTGTTTAACCCGTAGTAAGTAAAAAACTGCATCGTCGCACCGGAGAAACTCTCCGGATAAGGCATGAATCGCTGTCCGAGTCCGTCATGAACAAATTGCTTCATAGGATTTCGCACCTTGAAGCCGGTCGCGAACGGATGAGCGATAAAATCGTCGTTTCCGTTCTCCGTAATGGTCCGCAAGTCCGGAATAATCGGGTATTCCAGGCCAAGCAGCCGCTCATCCGAACCATTAATCGCCGAGCACTCGAACTCAAGCGATCCATCTCCATCCTCTAGCGAAATCCAAGCTTCCACGGTTACGCTATCCTCCGTTCGCCAAGTTAACGAAACTTCCTGGCGGCCGGAAGCCGTACGCTCCATAACCCATTCAAAAAACGCAAATGATCCGGTAAAGCCGTGATCCGTTTCTATGCGAAACGGATCGCTTCCTACCGAATTCGCAATATAGTCGATTTCAGAACGCAAATCTCGAAGGCTGCGAACGGCTCCGTCCTTATCGCTAATCTCCAAGCGGATCAGTTCGTTCTCTAGAACTATCATCCCAAGAGTCCTCCCTCGACCGACATCACTTTAAGCCGGAAATCTTTATGCCGGAAATAATATATTTCTGGAAAATAAGAAATAAAATAATGGTCGGCAGCGCCGACAACGCCGATCCCGCCATCAGCATGCCCATTTCGGACGAGCGTTCGGAGCGGAATGTGTACAGGTATTGCATGATCTGAACCAAGTCAATGTTCGTAACCGTCATCGTTGGCCATACGAAAGAGTTCCAATATCCTAAATAAGCGCCTATTCCAACGATAACGAAGACGGGAAAGGACATCGGAATGAAGATGCCCGTAAATATTTTTATCCGTCCTGCTCCGTCGATGAGCGCTGCTTCCTCTAACGATTGCGGAATATTCAAGTAAAACTGTCTCATGAAAAACATATGTCCCGCGGAGGCAATGCCCGGCAAGATCAGAACCCCCATCGTATCGAGCATTCCCATTTTAGTAACGACGATAAAGGATGTCAGAAGAATGGCCATGCCCGGAATGAACATCGTCATGATGACATATAGCCATATCGCTCCTTTAAATCGGAACTCAAGTCGCGCAAAAGCATAGGCAGCGCTCGCATTGACTAATAGGGTTAGCGCGGCGAATACGATCGCGCCTCCGAAGGTGATCAGCATTGCTTGCTGAAACACCGCATCGCTCAGAATATCCGTGTAATTGGTCACTCGCCATTGCTCCGGGAAAAACCGGAACGGCGTTGCCAACACTTCGGTCTTTTCCTTAAAGCCGGCAATAATAACCCACAATAAGGGAAAAAGCGCCAGAATCGTAACGAAAATGGCTATGGCCGTGAGAACTATTTTTGGAATCGTATTTTGTGTTTTCATATCCGTATACTCCCTCGCCTTCGATTATCCATCAACCGCTTTTTCCGAGTTAAGCACCTTGAAAATAATCGCCGAAATGCTGCCAAGCACTAGGAATAACAGCAAGGATGCAGCAATCGAATTGCCGACCATAACATCGTTGCGGAAATGGTTGAAGATGTAGAGGTTCGGCGTGGTCGTCACGCTGAGCGGACCTCCGTTCGTCATGACAAGCGACAACTCGAATTGCGATATATTCGCCGTAAAGCCGGTAACCATCAAGAACAAGAATATGTTGCGCATAAGCGGAATGGTAATGTACCGCATTTTCGCGAATGCTCCGGCTCCTTCAAGATCCGCCGCTTCATAATAGTTTTCCGGAATGTCGAGCAACCCGGCTAGCATGATCAAGGCCGTAAGTCCGAAACCCAACCATATGGCCGGAGCAACGATACTCGGCAGTGCCGTCGAGACGTCTGCCAGCCATCCCTTAGGTTCATAGCCGAATAGCCCGATGACATAGTTTGCCAAACCTCCGACGTAATCGAAAATAAACACGAAAATGACGGACGCGACAATCCCCGAGATAATGGTCGGGATGTACACGGAAGTTTTAACGAAACTGGCCATCCTGGAACCGAGGCCCTTGACGATATTAGCAAACAGAAAAGCCAGAATTAGCGTAGACGGTACTACCATCAAGGCAAATTTAAGCCCGACCATAACCGCTTCGCCGAAAAGCCGATCGGTAATCACCATATAAAAATTTCGAAATCCAACGAACGTGGATTCCTGATAGAAGCTCCAATCGTAGAAGCTGACTCTAATAGCATAGAAAAAGGGAATAACGACAAAAATGGTCAATAGAATCAAAATCGGCGATAACAGGACGTACGCGCTCAAGTTATCTTGACTCCAATTTTTCTTCATGCTCGCTCACCACCGTCAGCTCGGGATGCGGATAACCATCCGGGGACATGAACGTCCCCGGACCGGTTTCCGGACATTACTTCGGATTCGTTCCTGCTAGATTGGACTTAGTAATAAAATCGTTGATGTCTTTCTCGGCTTTCGCTAGCGCTTTGTCGACGCTCGTGCCCTTCATAGCCGATTCAATCGCGGTAGAGAATGCAAAGCTGATGTCCCATGGATAGATGGGTTCCGCTTTTGAATAAGGGATAATTTTCTCGGCGACCATGTTACGGAATGCATCCTTGGATGCATCAGGGTCCGCTTTCATCGCTTCGTCCACGGATTTACGCGGCGAGAACTTGGAGAACCCGCTGGTTTTGAAGAAGTCGATCATGATTTTCGGATCTCCCGCGAGCAAATAGGAGATAAAGTCGGCGGCTTGTTGCGCATGCTTGGATTTGCCGTCGATGGCAAGCGTCCAGCCGCCAAGCGTAGCCGTCGGTTTCGTTTGGTCGCCGTCGATCGTCGCCATTGGAGCAACGCCGATATTAGCCAGCTTATCTTTGAAATCGTTGCGGAACAGTCCCATCGCCCATGAACCGGAAACGATCATGGCGACTTTACCTTGACCGAACGGCGTTGCATCCGCATAGCCTGAAAGCTGTTGTTTAGGCATAATACCTGATTGGTAAGCCGTTGCGTAGAAGTTGAGCAAGGCTTTGTATCCATCATTCATAACGTCGGCTTTGGACCAATCGTCCGTAACGGGAAGATGACCGGCGGAATTATATTGAAGACCCCAGCTCGACCAACCCAAATCCCCCGCGTTCTGTGCGGTAGAGAAACCGAATACGCCTTTTTTCGTGAGCTTCTTGCCGTACTCTAGCACTTCCGCCCATGTGGTTGGCGGTTTTTCCGGATCAAGACCGGCTTCTTTGAATAAATCCTTCCGATAATAAAGAACGGTGGAAGGTTCAACCAGCTTCGGATAAGCATAGTACTTATCGCCAACCGTAACGAAATCCTTCACGTTGTCGTACAGATCGTCGAATAGAGTGGGGTCCATCAGGTCGTTTAGTGGAAGGATCGCTCCCAATTTGGCATTATTCGCGATTTTGCCATAGTCCAACGTCCTGATATCCGGAGCTTTTCCCGCAGCCTGCGCGGCTTTCATCTTCTGATCCCAAGCATCGCCGGGAACGATCGTCAGCTTAATCTCGATATTCTCTTGCGATTTGTTGAATTCCCCAACCCATTTCTTAAACCATGCATCCGTCGTGGGTTCGAACTTGTTCGCCCAGAACTCGAGCGTTACTTTCTCCGCGGGAGCCGAGCTTGGCGTTTCGGAAGCCGACTCGCTGCTTTCGCCGCTTGAGCTTGGACTTGAGCTTGGACTTGAGCTTGAAGACGGACTGGTATTCGTATTCTTGTTACCCGAACCGCCGCATCCCGTGACCGCCAATGCTAGAATAACTAAAATCGATAATAAAGCCGTCCAAGACATCTTCTTCTTTGCTTGCATGTTTTGAATCCTCCCTTTTGATTGTTCTATTTAAACGCTAAGCGCTTAAATCGATTGGATAAGGTGCACTTTGTTTCTGTATCCGCTTTCATTTTTGCAGTGAAGCCTTAAACCAGAAGACGTTATAGGGATCCCACAATGACAGGGAGAAATATATCGTTTTGCCGTCGTCCCCTATGAAACGATCATTCATGTAAGGAGCATACAAACCCGGATAATCCGAAGCTTTTACTAAATCTAGCGCTTCACCCCATGGCCCCCAAGGAGTAAGCCCTTCACGGATAACAACCCCTCGGCCTTCCTTCAAATAGGTCATCAGCCATCTTTCCAGATAGGGATTCCACACGACGGACAGTTCCCCCGCTGTATCATCCACTACCGATCGTGCTTTCTTCATGTCTGTACCCCATAGAGGATCGCCTTTATCGTCCAGACCCATAAAATACCGATACTCACCCAAATTCTCCACGTTCGATTCGCTTACTTTCATTAATTGCACTCCGCCGAAACGGCCGGAAGGAATGCACCAGAAGTAAATTTCCGCTTCCGACTTACCGTCATCGTTTTCAACCTTGTAAGGGCTTACTTGAATGAAGTTACTGTCGCCCGGCCATTTCAAGCTCTCCATCTGCGTCCAGTTCTGTCCATTGTCCGTTGATTTGGAAACGCCCGCATAATTGACATCCCATTTGCCGGGATCACCCCAGTGGTTTACCGACATGAAGTATAAATACAATGATCCGTTTGCGTACAACCCGTGAGTCGGAATCTTCGTCATTTCATCGTAATCAACCTTAACGGAAGGAAGCAGCTCCTTGGCGAGCCCGATCTCATCCGTTATCATTCCGTCGAAAGTTATGCCGTCAGCAGGATCTTTGTCGGTCGTGTACGCTATCGTATTGGAGCGCCAGAGGCTGCCCCCGCCCCCAGTCATATCCGGCGGACGTTCTCCGAACGAATCGCCGAATACGAAGTAAGTTCTATCCTCTGCATTGATCATGGAGCCTAGATCCGTACCGTAAAGGGCATATTTATCCGTTTTGTTCGGGGAATCCGCCCCCGTCAATTGCGACACTTGCCCAAGATCCGTTACTTCCATAAGAACAAACTTCTTCCCCGAAGCGTCAAGCATTGGATTTAATTTGGATCCGCCCGAGCACGCTGTCAGGGTCAAGATAAGAACAATCAGGATTATCCCTATTCGCATCTTCTACGCGTTCCCCCTCTCCTTCTACATGCGTTAGCGCTAATCATGGGTTGGAATGGCTAAAAATCTTCTCCAAGCTAGCATGATTAAAAGGTTTGATATCCGGTAGCGGCATTCTCTGTTCGACTTTCGGCAACGTACCGAACGAACGATGCGGCTCTTGTTGATACCAATAGGCCGTAGAAGAGACATCGTCGCTTCGGTGATTGTTATGTCCGTGCTCGATAGTCACTTTAATGCTCTTATCAAACATGATCGGATCGAGAATATGATATCTATAGGTCGAGATTTTTCCGCTCCAGTTCGGACCGCCCCCCATAATAATACCGTGGTATGGCGTGCATACTTCTTGCTGCGGGCACCATGCGGTGTTGAAATAGTCCTCCATTCCGGTTCCATGCATGGTTGGGGGCCATGACTCTCCGTCGATGAAGATCATGTCGTCTCCTTCGCCATACCAATTCCATTCGCGAGTCTCTCGCAAGTTATGGACGTTGAAGTTACATCCGACATAATGTCCTTTGCCTACCGCGTCCAAGATAACGTAATTGCCTTCTCCTGTCGTGTTCTTACCGCCGAATTCAAAATACGCGTTGTCTACCCCTTCCTCGGAAATCCCGTCCGTCGGAGTTTCCCGTTTCCATTGGGCGTGAAATCTTAGTTCATTTGCCGGAAGTTGTTCGTATTCTTCGTAATTGATATAGAAATAGAATTTGATCGGCAAATCCGCTTCGCTTTCGATTTCGATTCTGGCATCGATTGCATATGGCATTCGGAAAAACGAATTAAATGCCTTGCCGTCTTCCGGACTCATCATAAGCGCGGCGGAAGTGAAATTGCGCGTTAAACCGTGGCCCATTCCGAAAAAGTCTCCGATCGGCGCTTCTACGCTTGGCTCCGTCTCATTGTCCCAATACATGCGTAAGACGATTTTACGGGGTAAGAATGCTTCCTCCGCTGGTGCATCCGGTGCCATTGTCATCCAGATGTGAGTGATGGCACCCGAACCTTTGATGTGGCAGATCTCCTTGATTTCACCCGGTTTGATCGAATAGAAATCCTTGTTGCCCCCGGAACGGTCGTAGCTGGATACTCTTTTGCTTTTGCCGGTTCTTGCTTGACTCAAGGTCGAAAGACTTTGTTGTGCGTCCATTTATGTTTGCTCCTTCGTTATGTGAATAGTAGGGCTTCGTAAAGATCCGTGGAACTCCACTAGGTTCGAACATGAGACTGCAATCGATTGCATATTACTGATAAGATATTCCGAAGTATCTCATCTCATATCACTTGTTTGATTTCATTTCGAAAAATCTCAAATGCAGGTTCGCCGTTCTTTTCCTCTTTACGAATCCGCCGCAGGAGAATATCCCCGGCTACTTTACCCATCTCATAAGGGTGCTGATCGATATAATAAAGACCTGGGTTACTGAGCAGCGAACCCGCTTCCACTTCTCCGAACGATGCAATCGCGATATCGTCGGGAATCCGCAGCCCGCTTCTCACAATCTCGAGCAAAACGCCTAAGCTCATCCGGTTGTTCAGCGAGACGATAGCCGTAGGCCTCGGTTCGGCTTCTAAAAACATACGAACCGCTTTGATGCCGTCATCCGTCGAGAAGTCTCCGTTATACACAATCGGATTCGGCTCGAGACCGTGCTGCTGCATCGCCTGCAGAACGCCTTCGTAACGTTCGCTACCCGTACTGACTCTGGAGGGGCCGTTGACAACGCCAATTCTAACGTGTCCTTCGTCCAGAAGTTTGCTCGTAAGACGGTTAGCACCGTCAGCATTATCTTCCGCGACCAGGTCCAGCATCCGCCCGGTTTCAATCGTTTCCAGCTTTCGATCTACCAGAACGATCGGCAAGCCGGAATCCGTCAGCCACTTGATCGTGTGGTCGTTGCCGCCCGAGGTCGCCAAGACGATGGCATCGACCCGTTTCTCTTGAAGAAGCAGAAGCAGGCGGTTTTCCTTAACGGAATTGTCATCCGAGCTGCAGAACAAGAGTTGAAACCCTTCTTGTCCGACGACATCCTCGATACCGCGGGATATACCCATAAAGTAAGAGTTAGATATATCCGGAACGATAATTCCGATCATGAAAGTTTTGTCCTGTTTCAAGCTTCTGGCGATAGCGCTCGGCTGGTAATTCAACCGGTTGACCACATCCAAGACCCTTTTCTTGACTAAATCGCTGACGAAACCACTGTTATTTAGGACTCGGGAGACGGTTGCAGTTGACACCCCCGCTTCTGCTGCGACTTGTTTGATGGTTGCATTTGACAAACCCTTGTCACCTCTAATTCCAATCATGAAACCGCTTACGTAATCGATTACACAATTATCTTAATCGATGGATTAGAGTTTCGTCAACAATAAAATAGAGCCCCTTATTCACCATTCCGAGTACGCCCATTTTTGCCTCGTCCACCGATTCCTCTCCGTAAAGCCTGAAAATCCCGATCATAAATGATTCGTTCTACCGATGAATTTGTTCGTTAACTTCCATATAATAGGAGATAAGATAGTCTAATCTTGCATCGCGGAAAAATATAATCGAGGAGTGGATACCAAGTGTCGAAGCTACCTTTGAATCAATTGCCGCAGATTAACGGAGATCTCGTCGCGATACAGCAACGGCAAGCGTTGCAACGGTACATGGAGAGGACCGGCGAACGGAAAACGATCGCTCTCGAGCTCGAATCTAAGAGTCCTCTGGAAGTCGACACGTCGGTTCGGGCCTCTTTTCGCAAGTCGATTATTAATCCCCTGGACGGAATGGCTATCGAGCGTATTATCGGGAACAACGATCTATTTCCGATCTCCTACTTGGAGGCAGGCTTGAAAGCGAGCAAAGCGGTTTGTCGCATCGAAGTCAGGGATCGCTTAGGGAGGGTCCTCGGCCATGGTACCGGATTTCTGGTTTCCCCCGATCTGTTGCTGACCAACAACCATGTTTTGGAGAACGAGGATGCTGCGATATACAGTCTCGGACAATTTAATTTCGAGCTTGATCTTGATTTAAGGGAGCGCCGGACCGTGAACTTCCGATTCGAGCCCGCCCGATTTTTCATGACGGACGCTAGGCTGGATTTCACCTTGGTCGCGTTGGAAAGTCTGTCCTCGGATAATATCCCCTTAAGCGAATTCGGATTTCTACCGATTCTTAGTCCATCCGGAAAGGCGTTAATAGGCGAATACGTATCCATCATCCAGCATCCGGGAGGAGCGCCTAAAGCCGTAACGATCAGGGAAAACAAAATTACCGACGTCGTGGACGAATTCATTCAATACTCGGCCGATACGATGGAAGGCTCGTCGGGATCGCCCGTATTTAATGACGAATGGCTCGTCGTCGCTCTTCATCATGCGGGCATACCGGATCCGAAAGACAGCGGGAAATACATATCCAACGAGGGAATACGTATCAGCAGCATCGTAGAATATGTCCGGAATCGGCAGTCCGGCTTCTCGGACGATTATAAAATGCTAATCGACGCCATGGTCAAGCAGTGGCGCAACGGGTTAGCGTCCGAACCGTTTGAAACGGAATCTCTATCGGCGGAAGAACTTAGCATCGATAGCTATGCCGGCTTAACCGGATACGATCCGGCATTTCTCGGGGAAGAACATACGGTTCCCCATCCTACGTATCCATCCAGCGTGGAGGAGGACCTGGCTCCGATAAGCGGCGGCGGCACGATTTTACACTATACCCACTTCTCCATCGCCATGAGCAAATCCCGCAAGCTTGCCTACTACACCGTCGTGAATATCGACGGGAATCAATTAGTCGACGTGTCGCGCGCCAATGACAAATGGTATTTCGATCCTAGGATCGAGCGCCGCTATCAATGCGGTCCGGAGTTATACGGCGGTAATTCGTTGGATCGGGGACACCTGGTGCGAAGACGCGATCCCGTATGGGGAGAACAAGCCGAGGTGGCGAATCGAGATACTTTCCATTTCACGAACTGCTCCCCCCAGCATGCCTTCTTAAATCAAAAAACGTGGCTAGAGCTTGAAAACTATATATTGGACCATGCCGAAAACGAAAAGCTCAAGGTTACCGTGTTTACCGGGCCAGTGTTTCGTCCGGATGACATCATCTACCGCGGCGTTCAAATCCCATCCGAGTTCTGGAAAGTGGTCGCAATGGTGAAGGTAGACGGCACAATGTCCGCTACCGCATACCTTCGTACGCAGAAGAACCTGATCGAGAACCTGGAGTTTGCTTATGGTGCCTACAAAACGTACCAGGTCCCTATTACTCTTATCGAACAATTGACCAGTCTGAGCTTCGGTGAATTACGAACCCACGACCCGATCGGACCGTCGATTCAAGTCGTCGAGACCATCCGAGAAATGATCGTTTGAGTAGCTCCTCGATACGATGGAAGCGTATAGAAGTGGAATTCAGTGGAAGCCTATAACGCGTGTAACCCGCACCCGCACCCGCACCGGCACAGGCTGACCGGCGATTCCATTAAAGGAGACTTTAAATGACCGAGTCCGAGTCCAATCTCAAACAAGAAACTCAAGCCATTTCCCATGAAAACCAGTTCCTCGATCCTCCGATTAAGCCGCATGACAGAAGCGATGACCCCGAAGTCGAATCCGATACAACCGATGGAGCCATGCTCGGGAACGTCGAGAAGCTGGCGGACGGTTACCGAATAAGAGACAGCGATTAGGATCCGTTAAGATTCCGAGCGCTCGACGATCCGCTCGTACAGGAAATCGACGATGTGCTTCACTTCCATTTCCGAGCCTACTCCGTGCTTCTCGACGCCGAGTTTCATCTGCAGCAAGCAGCCGGGATTACTCGTAAGCAGGTACCTTGCTTCGGTCTTATTGGCATGCTCCATCTTGTGCTCGAGAATCTGACCCGCCATCTCCGGATGCGTTACGTTGTATATGCCCGCCGATCCGCAGCAGCGATCGGCTTCTTTCATTTCCAAGAAGTTCACGTTGGCGACTTGCTTCATGAGACGTCTGGGAGCATCGGCGCTCTTCATGACGTTGCGCAGGTGGCATGAATCCTGGTACGTAATCGTGACCGGCTTAGCGGCAACGCTGCTTTCCGAATCCAGGAACAACGGAATGCGACCTCTCTCCACGAGCAGCTTGCTTACGTCGATAACGCGGGACGCAAACCATACGGCAAGCTCCTTGTACTTGGAATCCTCATGCAGCAAGTGGTCGTACTCAATGAGCAACGCGCCGCAACCTCCCGCGTTGGATACGATATATTCGATGCCGCCTTCCTTAAACACCTCGAGATTTGTTCGCGCCAGTTCCCTAGCCGCTTCCATCTCTCCGCTATGCGCGTGAAGCGCTCCGCAGCATACCTGCGAGCTCGGAATGACGACTTCGAAACCGGCTTCCGATAGCAGCTTGACCGTGTTCACGTTCGTATCGGCGAACATCACGTCCATGATACATCCTCTGAACAAGGCAACGCGGGCGATCGCTTCCCCCTTAGCTGGGTATACGGTTCCGAGCCTTTCGACTACCCCTTTGCCGGTTGCGTCCGGCAAAATTTGCTCCATCTCCCGCAGATGCTCGGGAAACAGCTTCATCATCCCGGTTCCTCTAACGACCTTGCGCAAGCCCGACTTCTGATAAGCAGCAAGAGACCTGCCGAGCCACTTCAACCGGCCGCGATGAGGGAACACTCCCTTAAAAAATAGCTTACGTATTCCTGAAACCGCGACGCCGTGGTCGACATGATCTTCGATCGCATCGCGGGCCTGCTCGATCAATTGACCGTATTTGACGTCCGCGGGGCAAGCCGGCTCGCATGCCCGACAGCCGAGACAGTGGTTCATTTGATCTTGGAAAGCCTGATCCGGATCCATTACCCCGTCGGCTACGGCTTTCATCAAGGCGATGCGTCCGCGCGGGGATTCCGGTTCAAGCCCCGTCTCCTTAAAGGTGGGACATGCCGGCAGGCAGAAGCCGCAGCGCATGCAATTGGTCAGTTGATCGTAATCCAGCTTGTTGAGCAACGTTCGGGCAAGGGGATTGCTATGTTCGATGGACGGCTTCCTCTGGATGCCAGGATTCGCTAGTATGTCAGCCACGGTCGATCACCACCCTTTTCCGCGTTTCCTTCGCGAATATTTTACCGGGATTAAGCAAATTATTCGGATCGAAAGCCTGCTTGATCCCGCGCATGACTTCCATCCCCGCCGCTCCGATTTTCCATTCCAGGAACGGAGCCTTGACTAGACCGACCCCATGCTCACCGGTAATGGTTCCGCCTAGCTCGATCGCCGCTTCGAAAATCTCTTCGAACGCTTGCTCGACTCGATGGATTTCTTCATGGTCCCGCGCGTCCGTCGTCGCGGTCGGATGAAGGTTCCCGTCTCCCGCATGGCCGAAAGTCGCGATCGAGACGTCGTATTTCTTGGCGATATCGTTAATGCGAAGCACCATATCGGCTATTCGTGATCGAGGAACGGTAGCGTCCTCGAGAATTGTCGTCGGTTTAAGACGCGCCAAAGCAGTGAACGCGCTGCGCCTGGCGGTCAGTAACTTTTCCGCATGCTCCCGATTTTCGGCGACGTCGATTCGATCCGCCTTCTCGAATTCGCAGATTTCCCTGATCCGCTCGATGTCCCGTTCGACGGTTTCCGGATCTCCGTCCTGCTCGATCAGCAAGATCGCTTCCATATCCAGCGGCAGTCCCAGCTTGGCGAAATCGTCGACGACCCGGATCGTCGGATTGTCCATGAACTCGAGCGTGGCGGGAATGATCTTCATCTCGATAATCCGGGAAACCGTTCTGGCTGCGCCATACAGATCCTTGAACATGGCCAGCATCGTCTTCTTGCTCGACGGAGGAGGAACGAGCTTCAATATCGCTTCGGTAATGATCGCTAGCGTTCCCTCCGAACCCACCAATAGCTTCGTCAGGTCGTAGCCCGCGACGTCCTTCATCAGCTTACCGCCCGTTCGGATAATCTCTCCGTTGGCAAGCACCGCTTCCAGCCCGATGACGTAATCTTTAGTCGTGCCGTATTTCAGTCCGCGAAGGCCACCCGAGCATTCCGCGATATTTCCGCCGATCGTAGAGATCTTCATGCTGCTCGGATCCGGCGGATAAAATAAACCGAGAGATTCCACGTGGGCAGTGAATTCGGCGGTAATAATGCCCGTCTGAACCGTGGCCGTCAAGTTCTCCATGTCGACTTCCAGTATCCGGTTCATCCGATGCATGACCATGACAATTCCGCCCTCGACCGGCACCGTGCCCCCGCACAGATTGGAGCCCGAGCCCCGCGATACGACCGGTACGCGATACTCGGCCAGAGCCTTCATGATTTCCGACACCTGCGCCGTGTTAGCCGGGTAGACGACTCCGTCCGGCAAGCTCTGCAGCATCGGAGTACCGTCATAAGAATGGGCAACCAAAGCTTCTTGATCGTCCCGGTAAAACTTCTCTCCGACAATCTGCCTCAATCGTTGCGTTAACTTCGTATCTAGCATCTATAAACCCCCATAATTGATCAGGTCATCTGATGACTTTTGCTTCATTATATTTCAAGAATGTAGTATTGTATAGACATCGAATAAGATATTTGATCGATCCTCCGGAGGTTTATGATGCAACAGACGAAAATTGAAACGCCCAAGGGACACGAGCTTGTCGGGGAACGCATCGTTCGCCGGATACGGGATGGCGAGTGGCAAACCGGGCAACGGCTTCCTTCCGTCGTCCAGCTGGCGGAGGCATACGGCGTAGGACGTTCGACGATTCGCGAAGCCGTAAGCGCGTTAAAAGCGATGGGTTGGCTGGATGTCCGCCAAGGCGGCGGTACGTTCGTCAAGTCGGTTCTTCCTAATAACGCCAAGAGCGCATCCGAATCATTATTCCAAGGAGCCGACTCGCTCGTCGAGCTTCTCGAGGTCCGCAAGTCCTTGGAGATCGGTGCCGCTTCGCTGGCTGCCGAAAGACGCAGCTCGGCCGATCTCGCGCGATTTCGGGAGCTGTTAGCGCTGATGGAGCTAAGCCTGGATCGCGACGACACGTCGGAAGGCGAGCGCGCGGATACCGAGTTCCACATGGCGATCGCCGCCGCCTCGGGCAACTCCCTCTTCGTACAACTGATGGAGTCGATAGCCGACCGCTTCGCCGGATCCATCCGTCAGACCCGCGAGTTGTGGTTTTATCAAGAGAAAGCGACCGCTTCCCGACTTCTTAACGAACATCGTACGATCTACGAAGCCATCGAAAAACAGGACAAGCTTAAAGCCTCTGAGCTTATCTCGGACCATCTTAGCAAAGTCGAAAGGCTGCTTCGCGAAGCGTTGTCCAACAAATCGGTTTAAGTCGAATGCGGAAATCGTTTATTTACCGCTACGATATCGCTCAATCCAACTGCTCAAACGTCGCTTCGCCGGTATAGATGCTTGCAAGTTGTTCGCCACCAAGTGCCGTTCGAAATCATCCAGATATTTTCTGCTTTACCTTAGACATACGAATGTCGCGTTCAGCCTGATTGTAGTCAAAAGGCACGCGGGCAACGTAAAGAAAGCGAAGAATCGACACTTTGTAGCGTTCGAATCGCTGTCCAAGTTTAGCCGCTTTACTTTTTTTAGCACCGCCAGGCACGCTTATTTTTTGTCTGGGAGTTACTTTGAGGCAAATAGCATCGCCAGGCATGCTTATTTTTGCTCTGGGAGCGACTTTGAGGCAAATAGCATCGCCAGGAACGCTTATTCTTGCTCTGGGAGCGACTTTAAGGCAAATAGCATCGCCAGGCACGGTTATTACCACTCACGGAGCAACTTTGTGGCGATACAAACTCCCGCATCGTTCGCGGAACGACACTTTGTCAAGGAAGCTGAAAAGCTGCTTCGCGAAACGGAACAACCGATAACGGATATAGCGCTCGATCTAGGATTTAAGACAAGCAAGCATTTCGCAACGTCTTCATGAAAAATACAGGCTCCCCCCCCCCCCTGGAAACGACAAAAAACCGACTCCCATCGCGCGAAGTCGGATCTTCAATAATTTCATGGCTAGATAGTTGACTCGGCTAAACTCTTGAGCGCGGACAAAACCGCGTTTTCTTCGTCTTCGCTCGATTCTTGAATGCCGGTTTCCGGCCTATTATCGTTCTGTTCGATAGACAATAAGGTATGATTCCCTTGCTCGGTCAGTACATAGCTCATGATGAAATAATTGTCGGGCTTGTCCTCCAAACCGGGACGAGGCGCGAAGAGACTGTACCTGATCAATTGCTCGGGCACGACTTCAAGTACTTTGCCCCATTGCTCGTAGACGTTATCGTCCCATTCGCTGCGGAACCGAATGTCGCTTCCCTCCTGCCAATCCGTAAGAAGATCGCTGCCGTATTGCCATCTCTTAACAAGCTCCGGTTTCGTCAATGCTTCCCAGACCTTATGCGCGGACGCATAGATCTTGATTCTGGAAACGCTCGCGGCCATCTGAAACCTCCTCGCTGAATGAAAACGTTCGATGAGATTATATCAAACGCGTTTTCATCAAACAAGCATTCGTCATAATCGTCCAGGTAAGGTAAAGAAGAACATAGGATTATTCTTTCACCATCGTATTCGTCAACGAGCCTAACTTCTCGATTTGAACGGTAACGACATCTCCATCCTTTAAATAAACACGTTGATCTTTCGGTTTACCCAATACGACGCCTTCCGGCGTTCCCGTCAGAATAATATCGCCGGGCACGAGCGTCATATGCTGGGATACGTAGCTAACGATTTCATCGCATGCGAAAATCATATCGGAGGTGTTCGAATTCTGGCGAACTTCCCCGTTGACGTAACATTTGATTTCCAATCGGTTAGGATCGCCGACTTCGTCCGCGGTAACCAGATAAGGGCCGAGAGGCGAGAATTTATCGCAGGATTTGCCCGTCAGCCATTGGCTCGTGCGTAATTGCAGATCGCGGGCGGATAGATCGTTCACGTTGCAATAGCCGAACACGTGGGAGAGCGCATCCTCTTTGGATACGTATTTGGCTTTCTTGCCGATGACGATGACCAATTCCGCCTCGTAATCGACTTTTTGCGTAACTCTAGGCAGTGGGATAGACTCCCCGTGTCCCGCTAACGTGTTATTGAATTTGTTGAACAGGATCGGAAATTCCGGAATATCCGCTTTCGTCTCCTCCGCATGCTTGCGGTAATTCAACCCGATACAGATGATTTTGTTAGGATGCGTAACGCAGGATCCCAACGTCAGACCGGATTCTTCGCGAAAAAAAGCACGATACTTATCGGATGAAGCCAATGCTTCATCTACGAATACTCTTAGAGCGGCGAGAGAGGAATCTCCGCCCTCTAGTACTTCCTGAACGGTCGTCGGAATCCCTTCATTCGACGAATCGGACAATGCGGCCTTAATATCCAGTACTCCTTGTCCGGTTAGAACTCCTAAGCGAGATTGTTCGTTATCGATGATATTCAATAATTTCATGTCTGTAAGCCCTCCTAGGCATTTTTACCGAACACGGCTCCGCCATCGATGTACAACGGGGAACCCATCATGAATTTAGATTCGTCGGATGCGAGGAACAGCGCCGCTTGCGCCACGTCCTCCGGCGTCCCGAGCTCGCCGCTTAGCTGACGCTTCTTGATCGCCTCGATCGCCGCCTCGGGATCTTCGTACGAGGTTTTCAAATAGTTTTCCACGAAAGGCGTCATGATCGTTCCTGGCAGCAAAGCGTTTACCCGGATTCCATAAGTCGCGTAATCGACCTGCATCGATTTCGTTAGCGCCAGAATAGCGCCTTTGGACGCCGAATACGAAGCGCGCCGCGCCAATCCGATCTCCGCCACGCAAGAGGACATATTGATAATGGAGCCTGACGACCGTTCCATCATGATCGGCAGAACGTATTTGCTAGGCAAATAGACTCCGCGGATGTTCACGTTCATGACGCGGTCCCAAGCATCCGGCTCGACCTCGTGTATTGCCCCTACGCCGCTTATGCCCGCGTTGTTAAACAGAACGTCTACGCGGCCGTATGTTTCCATTATACGACTAACCATCGCTTGAACGGAATCCGGATTCGTGACATCCGCTTGGATGAAGATAGCCGCTCCTCCCGCTTGGACGATTTCCCCGACCGTTTCCGCTCCTTTAACCGGATCCAAGTCGTTCACGACGACGGTAGCTCCCTCCCTCGCGAAAAGCAGTGCCGAGCTTCTACCTATCCCGGAGCCCGATCCGGTAATTAAAGCGATCTTTCCTTGTAACCGCATAAATTCCCCTCCCGCTACATTATCATTTTATGGTTTATTATAATAAACCAAGTTTTCAATAATAAAATGATAACATCCCCGTATTGGATAAACAACAAAAAAAATAGCGTCCAACCGGTTGGACGCCCTGCGTATTTGTTATCCCAAGGACAGACGAGCGCCCAGCTTCCGCATTTCGGAGACGACGAATTCCCGCTTCGTCTCCCAATGGTGCTTGGGCATCGAACAGCTTATCGCGGATACGACTTTGCCTTGTTTGCTTACCGGAACCGCCACGCAGCAGAAGCCGAGCACCGCTTCTTCTTCGTCTAATCCGTAACCTAATTCGCGAGCTTGGACTAGAGCACCCAATAGTTCCTCGCGGGTTCGTATCGTATGCGGCGTTAACTGAACGAATGGCTCCTCGGTTAATAACAGCTCGATTTGATCATCGGCAAGATCCGCGAGAAGTACTTTGCCTAACGCGGTCGAATGGGCGAGAAGCCGCATTCCCGGTTCCGATGCCAATCGCACCGGACTCGGAAATTCTTCCTTGGCCAAGTAGAGAATATCCTTCCCTGTAAGCTCGGCCAATTGGATGGTCTCTTCTACCTTGGCTTTCGTTATGGCCGCTTCGTGGTGAAACGAAGCAATGAGGTCATTATTCTTGAAATAACCGCCCGCGAGCGAACCTAGAGACGGACCGAGCCTGAACGTATCGGCTTTATCCCGCCGAATCCAATCCAATTTCTCTAACGTGTTCAAGAGAGAGAACATGGAGCTTTTATGAATTTGCAGTTGCTTCGATAAGTCTATGAGCCTGAGCTCGCCAGGGCGATCCGCGATCGTTCGGAGAATGAGATCGGCTTTCTCTACTGCGGGTACCCAATATTTGTTGTCCATTTAAGTACTCCAAGCTGGTTTATCATAATAAACCCGGTTCATCTTTTCGACCATTATATCAGCCCTATCATTATTGTACAATCGAAGAACGCAAAGAGCCTGCCGCTCGGCAAGCTCTTCCTATCGCTTCTATTTCCAAGGCTTGAATACGATATCCGTCATAGAGGTGACCCGTATTGTTCTTCTCCTTGAGCAGCCGCGCCTATTTAGAAGTGAAATGGGCGAATATCCATAAAGGCAATCCCTTATTCTACCAAACGATGCATAGCAATCCTCAATACAACCTCATATTGGTCATTGATGGACCGGTTTATCTGGAGGTGGACGGAGAGCGGACCACGTTGCAGTCGGGTGAACTCATGCTGCTGGCTCCGTGGCAGAAGCATCAAGGATGGCAGCGCATGGAGGAGCACTCCGGGTTTTTCTGGGTACAATTCACGTCGGATTCCGATATCGATCCGATCGACGACGAAGTCCGAACGGAATCGGAAATCCGCCTGCTTGCGCCCGATATGAACGATCTGCGTACCCCGTCCGGTACCCATTCGCGATTATTGATTCCGCAACGCTTTCAAACGGCGTCCAGGTTCGAGATCATGATTTTGTTCGAGAAGCTCCTTCGCGAGACGGAGCGTCCTCAAGGATATTTCAGGATTCGCGTCGCTGTGCTACTCTGGACGATCTTGGAAAAGCTGGCGGACGAGACGCTGCAGCACAGGAACATCGACTCCGCTTTGCCAGCTTCCTTCCTCACGTATCCCAGAATCGTCAATTTGCTGGAAGAGTCTTATTTTCAAGAGCGAACAAAAGACTTCTATGAAATATCGTTGAATTTAACTTACGAATACGTTAGCAACGTTTTCAAGAAATACGCCGGCATTATTTTAACGACCTATTTGCAGCTGCTTCGCATGCAACATGCCCAAAACCAGCTTCGCCAAACGACCGATTCGATCCAGCAAATCGCCCACGATGTCGGCTACGACGACCCATATTATTTTTCCAAGGTGTTCAAGAAAACGGTCGGCGTCACTCCAACGGAATATCGAAATAGAGATACGAGATCAACAAACGCTAAATTGTAAAAAAACAGCGAACTGACGAAAGCCTTCCAAATAGCGCCATTCCGTTATTTCCCGGTTTCATAGGCGATTGGTATTATCTAATCTTCCGAAGGTGTGTTATGATGGAGTGCAAAGTATAACCTGGGAGTGATAAGACCTGAGAAAACAGAAGCCGATTTCATTCGAAGAATTACTGTTAGAATTGCAAGGCAAGAAAACGGTCGAAGAAGATAATAAGCTGGTTGCTTTGGATCTCTTATTTAATGAAGGGTTCATGAGCAAGCATTCTTCTTTCAAGAGCTTCGAAGAATTTCTGCAAAAGGGCAACTTCGCCGCCAAGACGCATGAAGAAATCGACAACCTGCATGGCGAGTTATTCGACCGGCATGTCGTACGGGAAACCAGTTTCGACAACTGGCAAGCCATGCTCGATTCAGCTAAATCGGAGTATGCCGCTAAGCCATTAGCGTAAAGATAAAGGCTGTCCACGTCGATCGCGAAGACGAAGGGTAGCCTCTTTTCATTGTGCGACGAACAAAACGGGAACAACCCCCTCCGATTACCGGAGAGAGTTGATCCCTTTTTGTTGTCGAAAAATAATTATCCCAATCTTGAAGTTGGTACGAAATAACGACAACACTCTCGCGATACATAGTGTATCATAACTTCAATAGTCTTATGCGGACTTTGAATAATGATGCCCTTGCGAGGTGTATGAATGTCTCTATCTTACAATGATTCCAACTCCGTCGTTAATTATACGGACTCTTCGGCCTCCGCGAGGCTCACCAATCGGCTGAGCGGATTATTCCGCGCCCTGCCTCCCGGCAAACGGATCGTCGTGCTTTGCGTCGGGACGGACCGCAGCACGGGCGACTCTTTAGGGCCTCTCACCGGTTCTTTGCTTAGCAAATACCGTTCATCATCGTTTGACCTGTACGGCACTTTGGAAAAACCCGTTCACGCAATGAATTTAGACGATACGCTAGAGCAGCTCTACCTACGCTCCGACGATCCCTACGTCATCGGTATCGATGCCTGTCTCGGCAACGTCGGCAGCATCGGCACGGTGCAGATCGTGGACGGTCCTTTGCGTCCCGGCGCAGGCGTCAATAAATCTTTAACGCCGGTCGGCGACATCCATATCTCGGGCATCGTGAACGTAGGCGGCCTATTAGGCTACCATGTACTTCAGAATACCCGACTGCATCTCGTCATGAGCATGGCAAGCCTCATATCTCGCAGTCTTTATGTCGCCTTATCCATCAAGGCATCGGAAGATCGAGAGTTCCAAATCCCGATCGAACGCGATCGCGAAGCCACGCCTTAAGCATATCCATAGCCCATAACGCACGCTTATTCGCCGAATTCACCGCAGACATCTAGCGAGTGCAATTTGTTGCCTTCGAAGTCGAACAACGTGAGGTTTGCCCAATTGTTGGGATGCCCGACGGACCATTGCTCTTGGGAGGGTATCCATGCCGGTTCCCACCAATGAAAGCCGATGCCGAGCCCGTCGGGAGTGTCCGCGACGAGCTTCGCGAAATCCCGTAAATAAGCGGCCTGTCCTTCGACGGTTGCGGGGTAACCCTCATGCAATTGATCTTCCGATCCCACGATGAAGGAATGGCCTTTCGTCTGATCCAAGGTCCAAGGATAAGCCGTCTCCACGACGATAATCGGTTTGCCGAATCTGTCCGCCGTCGCGGTCAGGTTATCCCGCAAGTCCCGCAAAGTTCCATGCCACCAAGGATAGAAGGACTGTCCTATGACGTCGAAATCGACTTCGTGGCGTTCGAACCGTTCCAGGAATTTCAGGGTGGAGGGCCAATCCCCTCCCCGATCGATATGAATCATCAATTCAATGCCCGGATCCACCGCCCGAACAGCGGACACCCCCGCGTTAACCAGGTCCGTCAACTTCTCCCACTGGTCATCCGTGTCGTATTCCCCGTCCACTTTCCCGTCGTCCCATAACATCCCGGGCGTAATCTCATTCCCAACCTGCACCATGTCGGGTAACGTTCCTTGTTCGGCGAGAGCGCTTAATACCTCATGCGTATACCCTCGAACCGCCTCGAGCAAGCCGTCGAAATTCAGATCCTCCCACGCTTTCGGCTTCCATTGGTTCGCCGGGTCCGCCCATCGGTCCGAATAATGGAAATCAAGCAAGAAGTGCAGACCCCGCGACTTAATCCGCTTCGCCATCGCGAGTGTCCGTTCCAGATTGCAATATCCGCCTGCCGGATCGTTCCATATGCGCAAACGAATGGAGTTCACTCCGCTACGCTGTAATATATCGAGAATATCCCTTTGTTCGCCATTCTCGAAATAGGAGCCCCCGCCCGCTTCGATTTCATCCGTAAACGAGATGTCCATGCCTTTTAGAAAATGGCGCGCCATAGTTATTACCTCCGAATCTTGATGCGATGATTTTATTTTAACCTTGGGAACTCTTACTCTTTAACCGACCCCATAACGAGGCCTTTCACGAAAAACTTCTGCAGGAACGGATACACGATCAACACGGGAAGCGCCCCGATGAAGATTTGCGCGGCATTCAGCGTCTTCTGGCTAAGCAGGTCGAACTCCGTTCTGCTGAAGCTCATCGAGCTCATATCCCTCGAGATAATGACCGTCTGCAAGTAAGTCGCAAGCGGGTAGTCCTCTTTTTTGCTTAAATACAGCAAACCATCGAACCAGGAATTCCAATGCCACACCATCGCGAACAGTCCGAGCGTCGCCAATGCCGGTAGAGATAACGGCAAATAGATGCGAATCAAGATGCCGAAATGCCCCGAACCGTCGATCAGCGCCGCTTCCTCGAGTTCCTTCGGAATGCCGCGGAAAAAATTCATGAGCAGGATCGTCAGCCAAACGTTCACGATGCCGGGCAGGATGAGCACCCAGAACGAATCCATCAACCCCAACCTTTGAATCACGATATAGAAAGGAATAAGACCTCCGTTAAATACCATCGTGAAGATGAACAGCCAAGCATATACGGAGCGCCCCTTAAATTGGATGTTCTCCTTCGAAAGCGCATATGCCGCGAGGCAAGCAACGAGCAGAATGGCCAGCGTGCCTGTAATCGTCCTTTTGGCCGCAATCCATAAGGAGCTTAAGAACACGGAATTGCTTATCGTTTTCTCGTAGGCGATCGTGGAGAATTCGACGGGCCACAGCCCCACGAGGTTCGCGTCCGCCGCCGACTTGGCGCTTAACGATACCGCAAGCACGTGAACAAGCGGAACGATGCACAGGATAGCGATAAGGAGCAAGAGACAAGTGTTGAAAATGTTGAATACGCGGTACGGCGCCGTTTTGTGATACATGGGTTCGCCTCCTCCTCCTTAAAACACCCGATAATTTGCCAGCTTGTAAGCCAATCGATAAGAAACGATGATCAAGATCATGCTGATAACCGATTTAAATAACCCAACTGCAGTCGCGAAGCCGAAATCACCCTCGACGATGGCCGTTCGGTATACGAACGTATCGATAATGTCGCCTTTTTCGTAGACGAGGGAGTTGTATAGGTTGAAAATTTGGTCAAAGCCGGCGTTCAGGATGTTGCCGAGCGACAGTGTCCCTACGACGATAGCCATCGGAATGAGCGACGGAATCGTAATGTGCCGCGTTTGCTTCCAGCGCGAGGCTCCGTCTACTTCGGCTGCTTCGTATAGGGCCGGGTTAATGTTGGCTAGCGCGGCCAGAAACACGATCGTGCTGTATCCGAACTCCTTCCATACCTCAGAGACGACGACCGTGAATCGGAACCAATCTCCATCACCCAAGAAGAAAATAGGTCCTATTCCTACGACTCCGAGTATCCGGTTCACGAAACCGCCGTCCGTGGACAGAAAATTGACGAGAATGCCGCCAAGAATGACCCACGAGAGAAAATGGGGCAAATAAACGAGCGTCTGAATCGAACGATTAAGAAACCGCTGGCGCACTTCGTTCAGTAGAATCGCGAACGTGAACGGTACGATCAGGTTAAACGCGATTTTGAAAACGGCGATGACCAGCGTGTTCCAGATCACTTGAATGCTGTCTTCCCTGTCGAATAAAGCCCGGAAATGATCCAGCCCGATCCATGCCGATCCGTCGAATCCCAGCCAAGGCTTATAGTCCATGAATGCCATCGTTATGCCCGCCATCGGCAGATAGTTGAATACGACGAGAAACACTAACGCCGGCAATACCATAAGGTGAAAGGGCCATGAACGTTTGAAGTGACTCATTATGCTGCCTCCCTATGCAATATAGACGAATTATAGCAAAGCCTTTTCCGGGGCAGTATCCAACAAAACCAATATAGATGGCATTATTGCAACCACTTTGCGATAGGAGAAGGGGGTGTGGACGGGACGGGTTACTCCCATCTACCTCCTCCATGCTGCTCTAACCATAGAAAGTATGGCTACAGCTCCCCACTACCTCCTTCTTACTGCTCTAACCATAGAAAGTATGGCTACAGCTAACAGGTCCGTTGCCTATATTCGTCTCCTGTGCTCTCGCAGTCAAAAAAACCGACTTTAGCGGGGCGGCTCGGCTGCTTGTGCTCCTCCTAGTCGATAAAACCGACTATGAGGAGAGGCGTATCGGACGCTACTCTCGTAATAGCAAAAAAGGCAGCCGATAACCGGCTGCCCTCCCTTCGCGAGCGGCGAATATTTACTTCGTCGTCGCGTACCACTCGTTGACTTCCTTCGTCATTTGCTCGCCGCCGGAGGAGTTCCAGCTTGCGACGAATTTATCGAACTCGTCCAGGCCCTTCTTGCCGTAGATGATTTCATTAAACGCTTGAAGCTCGATTTTCTTCAGATAGTCCTGCTTCGATTGCATAGTTGCCGTTGCCGGGCCCGTGAACTTGTTCTTGAAGCTGATGTCGGGCTGAGACAGAAGAACCTTCGCGGCGGCCGGAGTTTCCGTGCCGTAGTTGTTCTTCACTTCTTTCTCAAGGCGGGTTTCCGGCTCTTTGCCGTCCGCTAGAGCCAGCAGCGATTTCATTTGAGCATCCGGGATGCGAGCCCCGTCCCTCACGAGCCAGTAACGGTTGATGTTCACGTCGCCGCCCGGGATTTTCTCCAGATACAACGGGTTTCCGCTGGCATCCAGATCGTAATCGTACCCTTTGAATACTCCCAGATCCCATTCGCTGCCTATGGCGGGATCCGCAAGATGATCGAACAGGTAGTTCTGGTAGGTGAACAGAGCTTCCGGTTTTTTCATGTCTTTGTTAATAAGAGTAACCGCCGTCGTGAAGTAAGTTCCGTGACGACCGGCTTTGCCATCCGGACCGGTAGGAATCGCATAAGGCTTCCACACCGCGGTCGGAACGTTCTTCGCCGTATCCACGAGCGGCCAGCCGCTCATCCAATACGGGCCTGGAATGATTCCCGCCGTACCCGCAACCGCCGGCTCGGCCGTCTTGTTCTCGTCCCATAAAGCAGCTTCCGCAGGAATGTAGCCTTTATCCCGCCATTGCTTCAGCGTGTCCAACGCTTGCTTCGCGCCGGCGTTGACCGAGCCCCATTCCAAGCTGCCGTCCGGAGTTTCGTTCCATTGTCCGGGAACGGTTCCGAATGCGCCGAAGACCCAAGATGGATCTCCCATCCAGCTATTCATCGTAGTCTTAAAGCCGATGGATAACGGAACGACTTTATCTGGAGCCAAGCCGTCGGGATTTTGGTTCCTGAATGCGTCCATGATCGTCTCCAGATCGGCAAGCGTCTTCGGACCTTCGAGATTGAGCTTATCTAGCCAGTCTTGGCGAATCCACAGCAAGTAATCGTGGTTGTATGCGTAGTCGAGAACGGGAATCCCCATTTTCTCGCCGTTGCGGATATAGGGGTTCCATACGCCGGGGTCAAGCTCCATCGCCTGCTTCCACTTGTCGTTGGCGTATTGGTCGAATAGGGAACCGACCTCGCGGAACATTCCGGTTTCGATCAGATCTTGCGCAAGCTGCACGTCTCCTATCGTAACGACGTCGGGCATTTCCTGACCGGATGACATCGACAACCGCATTTTGGTCACGAAAGCGTTGTTCGTATCCGTTACCGACCATAAAGAATTGATCTTGATGCCAAGCGTATCGAGAGCCCACTTCGTGGCTATGTTGTTCTCGATCGTCTCGCCGTTTTTGAATTTCAGCGCCGGATCGACGCCCCAGACGGTCGAGATCTCGATCGGCGGATCGTATTTGTCTTTATAAGCGCTTTCGGACTCGCTCGAAGCGGATTCCGCGGCGGAAGCCGACGACGTCGCGCTCGGGCTAGCCGAGCCTTCTTCCTTGTTGCCGTCGTTGCCGGAGCATGCCGAAACGACTACCGTTACAAGCGCGATAACAAGCGCTAGCATCCATCCTTTGTACAATCGGGCTTTCATGTTTATCCCCCTTGGAGTGTTGTATAGGTCTTCACGGTTCATTATAGGGGAGCCCGCAAAAGGAACCTATGTCGCACATCCAACATTTCTGCACCTTTGCCAACCTGTTACTGATCGCGATACTCGTTCGGCGTCATCCCGTAATGCTTCTTGAACATTTTGCTGAAATATTGGGGATTCTGGTAGCCCAGCTCCGTCGTGATTTCGTATATTTTCTTGTTCGTATGCTTGAGCAGGTACAGGGCTTTCTCCATTCGGATGCGGATGATATAGTCTCCTAGACTTTCTCCGGTCTCGATCTTATAGATTTTGGAAAGGTACACCGGATGCAGGAACACCTTGTCCGCGATCGTCTTGACCGACGTTTCGTGACCCGTATCGCCGGTTACCAGCTCCTGCACCTGCTTGACGATGTGGCTCTTCGTATAGCGATCGCTTTCGGACAGCTCCAACCGCAGCTTGTCCAGCATATCTACCGCCCAGCTCCTCAGCTTCTCCGGAGAATGGACGGAAGTCGGATCGAGCAACGGATCCAATCCCGCTTCGTTGATCTGATGGATGAATACTCCCTGCTTATGGGCGATATATAAGTAAGCGTTCGTCATGGACAGCAACGCTTCATAGAGATGCTCCCGAGTAATCGGCATCTTCTCCAGAGCGTCGAACACCTCGTTGATCTTATTCCTTGCCGCGTCCCATTGTTTGGATTCTAGCAGATGAATTAACGTCGGCGGCCGGTATAGGCTCTCCAAGGATTTGACCGAAACCTGCTCCGCCGATAGGTCTTCCTGGAAGATAACCGCCGGCGTCATGCTGCGGCCATGCTGGTATACGGTCGTGAGAGCGCTGCGGTACGCGGTGGACAGTTCGTCGGGAAACACGAACCAGTGGGTAACGACGGTCGAGATTTCCCCTTTCAGATACGTCCGAACTTGCCGGTGAAAATCTTCCACGAAAGGCTCTAATTGCGCCTTCGTCGGAATATCGCCGCCCGCGCCGGATGCGGCCTCCACTTCTTTAAGTGTAGCGAGCAGAACCAAGCAATCGTGGGGAGCCTTGCTATGCCATATCCGGTAACGCGAGGCGAATACTTCCTCCGCGATGTTGCCGACCGCGTATTCCATTAGGGCAAAGGAATGCGCGTCGTAGTTCGCGAATTGCTTGCCTAATTGAACGAGCATCATGAACGACATGTCGCCGACCTTAAGCGGAATCTCGTACTGCTTCAGCTTGCCTTCGATCGAGCCGCGGGAGCCCTGCTTGCCGAGCGCCAGATCGCGCATCAGATTATCCTTCAGCGCCGAGCGGTCCGTCTTCATCGCGTAGACCATCCGATGCACTTCGTCGGCTTCCGCCCACTCGTCCCGCAGAGAGTCTACCGCGTTCGCCACGCTCGTCATGAACTCCTCGTCGTCGACCGGCTTCAGAATATAATCGAATACCTGAAGCTGAATGGCCCGCTTCGCGTATTCGAAGTCGGAATGGCCCGTCAGCAGCATGCAGCGGATGTTCGGCCAGCGCCGGGTTACTTCTTGGACTAGCTGGAGGCCGTCCATCTCGGGCATTCGAATATCGGTAACGACGATATCTATGTCCTGCTCGTCGAGAATGCGCAATGCTTCTTCGCCCGACGAAGCCCTGAACACCGAGCCTGCGTTCAATTGCTCCCAGGGGATGGTCATGTACAAGCTTTCCGTGACGTAAGATTCGTCGTCGACCAACAGAATCTCGATCATGCCTCATCGCCCGCTTCCGTCGTTTCTTTGTATTGCCAATGCAGAATGACTTTTAAGCCGCCCAGTTCCGACTGCTCTATGCTCACGCCCGCGTTTTCTCCATACCGGAGCTGTAGCCGTTGGTTCACGTTCCACAGCCCGCATCCCGTTTTCTCCGTCATCGGTTCGGACAAGCTTAGCTCAAGCTCTCTGCGCGCGGCCTCGTCCAATCCTTTGCCGTTATCGTCCACGACGATTCGGAACCAGCCTCCGTCGTCCGATACCGCGACGCGAATAATGCCTTCTCCAGCTTTCTCTTCGATTCCGTGCAAGACGGCGTTCTCCACGAGCGGCTGCACGATAAGCGGGGGAATATCGATCTTTCTCAAGCGCGGCGGCAGCTCCACGGCGAACTCGAGACGATTTCTTCTCAACTTCTGGATTTCCAAGTAGCTGCCCACGAATTCAAGCTCGTCCGATAGGGATACGAAATCCCGCTCCTGCCTGGTCGTATAGCGATAATAGCTGGACAAATTCTGCGACATCGCCACGACCGCCTCGTGGTTTTTCATTTTCGCCATACTGGAAATGAAAGAAAAGCAGTTGTAGAAGAAATGCGGGTTGATCTGCGACTGCAGCTGCTTAAGCCTGGCTTCCCGAACATGGATTTGCTCCAAATACACCTTCTCGAAAAGCTCTTGGATTTGCGTCACCATCGAATTGAAGCGCATGAACACGAAGCTGAATTCGTTATTGCCTTTCGGCTTCAGCCGAACGGAATAATCCTCGTACTTAAGCTTCTGGAAGCTGCCGACGAGCTGTTTAAGCGGAGATTGTACCTGGGCATAGAGCACGTAAGCGAGCACGCAGCTCATAAGCAGCAACGAACCTACGGAAATATAGAATAGCCTGTTGGATTGCACAATCGGACCAACGACTTCGGATAACGGAATATAGTCGAGCAAGTACCACTCCGTCGTATTGGACCGCTGAGTGTTGACCAAATATTCGATGCCGTCCAGCTTTACGGTCTGATTGATGACGTCTATCGCGTTAAGCGCTTCCAACTTCGCCACGAGCTGCTCGGCTATCTCGCGATCGGCCGTGCTGTTGTAAATAACGCCGGTCTCCTTCTTGTAGAAAAAAGGATCCCGCCGGCCGTCGCTCTTGAACTTGTCCAGCATTCCCACGATATTGCGGCTATCGAACCTGACTTCGATGATCAAGTTGGCCGTCTCGGGCCGATCGAACGAAATATACGGAGCAACCGTGAACAGCGAGAACAGGAATTGTCCGTTGCCGTCCGGCTTGACCTGCCAGCCTTGCTTCATTCGTTGCTTCAGCTCCGAGTCGTCGTACGCCCTCACGTCGTTCGAGGACACGACCCGATTAAGGACCGGGGAATAGATGAACAGCGAGCTGCTCCAATTCGAGGAATTCTCCTGTATGCTAAGCTTGCGTTGAATCCGATTGACGAGCGTGATGAGTTCGAGCGGCAAAGACGGACCGGGGTTGACGAACGTGTCCCGAAGCTCGGAGATGTCCGGGTCGTGGATCAACAAATTCGGCCATAAGGAAATAGACTCTATGTTCGTATTCACTTGGCTCTGAAAGAAGACGAGACGGTTCGTATTGGAGTCGTTTAATTCATCCCGAAGAACCTCCGTGCTCGTCCGATTGGAGAGAAAATATAGCCCCATGATAGGGACGAGCATGATCGCGAGGATGACAACGATTTTGGTGAACAGATTGATCTTCGGCATAGTCGGCCCCGTCTTCGTTCCGTATTGGTAAAGCAGCAAAGAGGTTGCCCGGACGACCGGGACAACCTCCAGTTTAAATGATTCTATTATATCGTCCTAACGCCGATCCAGATAGGATATAAACGCAACAATTTCGCACTTCTCGCAAGAATATCCGAACGATCGGACCTATTCCATAACGCTAAGCAAACGAGACAGAAGAACTGCCGCCTCGGCCCGGGTAGCCGTAGATCGCGGCGAGAACCTTTCGTTTCCTTGCCCTTGCATGAGGCCTAAAGCAAGAACTTGCTTGATCGAAGCGTTCGCCCAAATGGAGATGTTATCCGCATCCTTGAAGCTTACGTCTTCTGCTTGCGCGACATCGACGGCGATAGCGGCATCCCCTTCGTTCAGGTAACGGTGTGCCCGAATAGCCATGACCGCCATCTCCTCCCGGCTGATGGTAACGCTTGGTCCGAAGCTTCCCGCACCGATGCCACTAACTATATTCGCCGAATATGCGACAGCTATCGATTCAGCGTACCACGCTGCCGGCTTAACGTCACCGAATGGCTGGGCCACGTCGGAGGCATCAACTTGCTTAAGCCTCAATGCTCGCGCAAGCATGGCCGTGAATTCAGCCCGCGTAATCTTCCTCGCCGGATCGAAGCGACCCGCTGCCGTTCCGTTCACGTACAGCTTAGAAGCCATCGTATCCACAGCGGCGAATGCCCAATGCGTAGACGGCACATCGGAGAAAGGAATTTTCAGCTCGAGAGCCGCATAGCGGCTGAAATGATACGTTTGGGCCGTGAGAATGCCGTCTTTCCATACCCCGCCGACGTACTCGAGAGAACCGTCATTCGCGACGTAATAAATACCGATTTTGGCCGGATCGATGTCGACTTCCGTCTTGAATCGAAGCACGATCGCTTCATCGAATTCGGTAATCTCCGCGTTCGTTCCGTCGCTGCCGACCAAGGAGAGCCCCAGATCGAAGGCATCGCCTTTCGTCGCTATGTCCCCGTTCGAACGCTCCTTGGCGCGGGTTAACCACTCCCCTGCCGGATCAAGCGGTGTCAGTTTGACCGATACGTAACCCTCTTTCGAACCTGCCTTCGTCTCCAATGCCGCGAATACGGAGGCCGGAATGTCAATAGAAAGCTTTTTGTTACCGATAGTCAGCACTCGTTTACTCAAACCTTCGAGCAAAGAAACAGGTAAGCGTACTTCCGTCACCCCGGAAGGCAGTTCAACGATCGAATGCCCATTCGCTCCACTTGATAGTTGTTCGGGCTTAAGCGTGATGAACGACTCGATCGGCGTGCTTCCGCCGCCTACGAACACATAGCCCGGCTCTGCCAGCGTCTTCGCTTGCGCGGACGGTCCGTCGGAGGTCCAGATCGACGAATCCGAGCTGGCTTCCACCTTGAACGAATACGAAGTATTCGGCGTTAAACCCGTAATGACTTTGCTGGTACCCGTTGCTGTAGTCAGTAGCGCTCCATCACGATAGATTTTGAAATCTCCCGTGGATTCCGATTCGGCTAATCCCGCCCAACTGAGCTTTAGGCTATCCTTCGTGATATCGGATACCGTCAAGCTAGCGGCCGAAGTCCATTCCGGAACGGATACTTGCTTGAAAAATTCCAAGTCGTCGATATAGCCCCAAGCATCGGCTGCTCCTTCGACTTCAATGCCGATAGACGCTTGGCCGTTCGTCACGTGAATATTCTCGATAACGCTCGAATGCCAATTGTTCCACCCCGTGTTAATCACCGGCTCGCTCGTCTGCCTATCTGCGCCGTAACTCTCGGCGAAAAGGCGGATCGTAGATGGACTGTCTGCAGGGTCTTCTCCGGATACATGCGCTTTTAACGTATAAACGCCATCGTGCAGTCCTGCAACGGTTTGCGACAGCTTAAAGGCAAAATCGGAACCATACCAATAGTTCAAAGCGCGTTGGCCGCTGCCCGCATTGCCGGCATTAGTCTCGACCTTAGTCGCCGCTATATCGCCCGTTATGGTCCAATCGTTAGCTGTCGTCGCGGCTTCGAATCCCGGATTCTTCAGCATATTTTTATAGGAAGTCACCGTGATGTCGATGCGTGCGGTCATTCCCGTGTCCGCAACCGTACCTGTTACCGTAAACGTACCGATGCGACTGAGTCGGTCTTGTTCAATAGATTGCCATGTTACCGTGCTCTGCTCGATGCTCCCTTCGTTGAACAACACTCCTGCCGTAGTTGGAAGAAGATCCGATACGGTTTGCGCTAGCTCGTTCGCCGGTACGGTAATACCATCCACGGGCATGACCTTAACGGCTGCTCTGGCCGGCAATTCACCCGCGTTGAAACCGAATGCGTTCAGCGAAGGGAGCGCGTTGCCTTGAAAATCGAACATCGCTTGATTATCCCATGCATTTCCCTCTTTGGTTTTCCATCCGGCTTGATAATCGCCGTTCGCATCCTTCCCTACGGGGATCCAAGCCGGCTCCCAATAGAATGCTCCCGCGCCTTTACCGTCAACCGTATGGGCTAGCGTGTTTAATACCATCGTAAAGGAATCGGCCTGCCCTTGAGGCGTTGCCGGAAACCCGGCTTTCTCCGCTTCGCCGGCATTCGCGATGTTCCCCCAGCCGTCCCCGTTCGCCAAAGTAAACGGATGGGCAGTTTCAACGACGATCAGCTCTTTACCGAATCGAACGGCCAAGTCGTTCAGATTGTCTTTCAATTGCTTAAAAGTGCCATGCCAGTAAGGGTAGAAGGAAAGTCCAATGACATCGTAATCAACGTTTCGTGCCTTCATGGCATCGAAGAAGCTGCGGAACTGTCCGTTGTCTCCGCCTTCGGCCAGATGAATCATCGTCTTGACGTCATGTCCGGCCGGCGTCGTGTCCCGAACGGCTTTAATGCCCGAACTCAATAATCGGGCCAGCTTATCGTAATTGGTGATCGCACCGTCCGGCAGCATCATGCCGGGGTTGATCTCGTTGCCGATCTGAACCATGTCCGGATAGGCGTTCACTGCTTTAAGCGCGTTCATGACATCGGCGGTATAGTCATATAAAGCCTCGTTCAGCTCCGCATCGTGCAGGTTTTCCCACGCGGCCGGCTTCACCTGATTACCCGGATCGGTCCAGAAATCCGAGTAGTGGAAATCGAGGAGCAGCTTCAACCCGGCATCCTTTACCCGCTTGGCGAGCTCGACCGTATGCGCTTTATCGTTATATCCTTCCGCTTGAACAGGATTGTTCCATATCCGTAAACGGATGTAATTTACGCCTTTATCCTTTAAGATCGCAAGCAGGTCCCTCTCGACTCCGTTGTCGAAATATTTGCCCCCTGCATCCTCGATTGCCTGCAAAGTGGAAATGTCGGCGCCTTTTACGAAATCGTCCGAAGCCACGTCGGCAGTCCGTATATCAATCTCCGGTCCGTCATTGCTCCATAAGGAGGAAGAATTGCCTGCTTCAATACGGAACGTATAAGGCGTTCCAGGCGATAGATCGGTCATTTGGTACGTGCTTCCCGTTACCGATGCTTTCAAGACATTATTCCGGTAAATTCGATAGCTCGTCACGCCGTCATTATCGGAAGCCCCCGACCAATCCAGCACGACTCCTCTCGAAGTTAGCGATGATGCGGTAACATAAGCATCATCCGTCCATGAAGGAGCGGTTGCCGAGGAGGTTGCCGTCGTAATTGTCGTTGATGGCCCCCCTATGGTCCACTGACTATTATCGAAGCTTGCTTCTACGTTAAACGTATATTGCGTTTCAGGGGACAATCCATCGATATCTAACGTAGTATTCGTAGTCGTTGCTTGAACCACGCCGTTCTTGTAGACGTTATAAGTCACGCTGGTCGATTCGTTAACCCTCGACCAGTCAAGCCTAACGGAACTGGCGCTATAGTGTGTGGCTTCTAAAGCCGAATCGGCTCTCCATGTCGGCTTGGGGTCCAATTTGTATAACCAAACATCGTCGAGAACTCCCCAATCTCCCGCATTGCCGGTAACTTCCATCCCGATAACTGCCGTTTCGTTAGTCACCGAAATATCATTAAGAGAGGTTTCTCTCCAATTTTGCCAACCGGCATGCGTCGAGGATACGCTTTTTTTGGTATCCCCATGATCGCGGATGTACAACCGGAATTGGCCTGCATTTCCCATTTCGGAGACTCCCAGCTTGTAATGTCCCGGTGTGAGACCCGATATCGTTTTTTCAATTTTAAAGCTATAGGCACTTGAAGCATAATGCTCAAGAACTCTACCGGGATGCCCGCTATCCGTCGAATCCTTGATAGCTCCGCCCGTTCCCGAATATACCCAGTCGGTAATATCGGTAAAATCCCACGACTCCTCGAAGCCCGGGTTGGAAACGAGATTATCCGAAGCCGCCTCCGCCGTTCGAGGAGCTAGCCCCGCCGTCGAAGCTATTGTGACGAATGTAAGCACGACAGCCAGCATCGCCGACAACCCTTTTCTCCAAATCAATCTTCTTCTCTCCATCTTCATACAACCTCCCATTGTGCAGGCGGCTTCTTTTCCACTTTTTTTCTCTATGTCACTATTGTAGAAAAGGACTACGAGGGAAAATAGGATAGGGTACGAACATTTCTGCACCTTTCGCAAGCATTTTGTTCGAGCGGCCATCCTCGCGGATCATTCTATTTCCTACCTCATCGGGCGTTGCCGCAGGAGTAAAAAATACAATGAAAGGTGTAGCTCCTACATTGAGCGGGACCTCGCGGGAGTCGATAATGAGGATATCCCAAATCCCACCATTGAAGGAGCGATTAGAATGTCGAGGATCAACGCCGGCAATACGCTCGTCCTTACCGACGAGCAACTGAAGAACTATGAAGAGCAAGGCTATATCATCCTGGAGAACCTTTTCACAGACGAAGAAACGGACCGAGTTCGCGGCATCATCGACGAGCTGGACGAGGAGTCCGAACGAGCGTTGAGCGCCAAAAAACAAGACTTCATCAACATCGCGGGGCAGATCAATTTTAACGGAAACATCAATTTCCTTCGGCCGGAGCTGCAGGGATTCATCGCCGACCGAAGGTTCGTGGATTTAACGACGACGTTACTCGGACCGGATACGAAGCTGTATTGGGACCAATCGGTTTACAAACGGCCGGAAGCGAACAGGGATTTCCCTTGGCACCAGGACAACGGTTACGTGCCGACGGTGCCGGAGCATTACCTCACTTGCTGGCTGGCTCTGGATGACGCGCGCATCGAGAACGGCTGCATCTGGGTTCAACCCGGAAGCCATAAGCAGGGCTTCGTACCTCACGTGAAAACGGATATCGGATGGGTATGTTATTCCGGGGAAGAGGAAGGAATACCGGTACCTCTGAAGAAGGGGAGCATGGTCGCGTTCCACTCCCTGCTGTTTCACCGAAGCAAGCCGAACCTGAGCAAGGCGGAAACCCGCAAAGCTTACGTCATTCAGTATTCGAGAGACGGCTCCTACAATCCGGAGACGGGGAAAGTATTCCGGAACGGACCCTTGATCGCCAAAGACGGCAAACCCGTTTACGCGGGCTTCATTCCGAAAGATCTTTGTTAAGAAGATTTCAAAAATGAAGGCTATGCAAAAGCGCGCCGAATCGGTTAAGTTGATCTTGACGAGGTGATTGGCGCGAGATGTCGACGAAATCCATGGATTGGGCGCAAGGACCGTGGACGGTTCAGCTTCACACGGTAAACAGCACATCTTATAAGAGTTTGCAGATCGAGAACCGTATTTTCCCGCATTGGATTATCAGTTACGTGAAAGAAGGCGTCATATCGACCGAATCCGGCGGGGAAACCCATGCCGCGAGACCGGGAGACGTCATGCTTCATCCGCCGCATCTCCCTTTCTCGGAGAGTTCGGATTCTAGCGGCACGCACTACTGGATGCAGGCAAGCCTCCTATGTTCTCATCACTTCGACCCGTTGCAGCTATATAGGGTATCGCCCGTCGTCTCGATAGGCGATCCCTTGAGGTATGAATCGGTTTTCCGCAAGCTCATGCTGACTTGGGAGGACAGACGGTTTTCCTTCCGCGATTTGAAGCTGACTTCGGGCATGCTGCAGCTTACCGAAATGATTTTGTCCGGTTGGGAAAAAGCCGGCAGTCCCGAACGTTCCGAAGCGTACGATCTCGTCGGGGATAGATTCGTTCGGTTGATCGGCCAGATGTCCCTGCGTTTGCAGGAAAAGCTTACTCGGGAGGATTTAGCTTCGCTCGTCCGGTTAAACACCAATTACCTGGACAGAGCTTTCCAACAAAAATACGGACTCACGCCTATGGCAATGCTCAGGGAAATGCGGTTGAAGCGTTCCAAACTACTGCTCGAGCAGACCGAGGACACGTTGGAATCGATAGCCGCTCAATGCGGATTGACCGACGCTTCGTATTTGTGCAAGCAATTCAAACGACGATACGGCACGCTGCCGGGAGAATTCAAGGAGACCGTAAGAAAGTCCCAAGCCGTCGATCTCTACGGCTCCGGACAATAGAAGAGCGTCCGCCCCTTATCCGGGGTGCGGACGCTCTTCATTACGCTGAATCTCTATGTAAGAGATTGGGGTTAGTCTCGACTACCTCCGAAACGGCGGATGTCGGCTTCGCCCGGTTCACGATGACGATCCCTCCTACGACTAGCGCAAGCGCCGCCCAAACGATCCATTGTAGCTCCTCGTTCAGAATGGCCGCCGACAGGAAGACGCCGAACACCGGCATAAGGAATAAATACATCGATACGCTCCCTACCTTGTTGTATTTCATGACCGTATTCCACAGCACGACGCCAAGCGCCGACAATGCCGCCAAATACGCTAACAACCACATCGCGGTCCAAGAAAATTCAAACGGCATGATTCCCGTGCCGCAAGCCCCGATCAACGTCAATGCCAATCCTCCGAAAAGCATCTGATTCGAGGTCATATACAGAATATCGAGTTTCGCCGATTCTCTCTTAGAGAGTATGTTGCCGAGTCCGCCGAAGAACATAGATAGCAACAAGCATATTTCGGCTATTCCGAAGCCCATCGCCAGCGAACCCTTGCCGACGCCTACGAGGACTACGCCTGCGAATCCTACGATTAGGCCAACCACCTTGCGATATGTCAACTTGTCGCTTGCATACATATAATGGGCCAAGATCATTTGAAAGAAGGAAGTGGTCCCTGCGATTATGGATCCCTGCACGCCCGTCGATCCGCTCAGTCCATAATAGAAGAACACGTATTGCAGAAGCGTCTGGAAAAAGCCGATTTTTGCCACGCTTTGCCAAGTTCCTCGCTGGTAACTGATTTTACGGCCTATCAGCTTCATCATGAACATGATCAAGCATGCCGCGAGCGTGAATCGGTACCCAGCGAACAGAATTTGCCCGAATAAGTCCTCCTTGCCGATTTCGAGCTCCTCGTAGCTTAATTTAATCATCGGAAAGGCGCTTCCCCACAGGAAAGTCGCTCCCGTCGCGGCTGCCATAATGCCTAGCGGGTGCGTGAATATTTTCTCCGTCGTCGATTTCATTGTCAGTCTCCCATAGATGTATGATGATCAAAACCTTATCTATTATAATTCGTCATGATTCGGATAGATACCCTATCTTTATTAGCTGCATGTAAACGCGAATAAAAGCGCCAAGGCACTAGAACGATGTCGTTCCGGTGCTTGGCGCTCTTGGCGCTTCGTCAGTTCTATTACTTATACACCGGTCACGGAAATCATGCCGAACGCGGCATTTCCGTAGCTAAACAAACCGGGATTCCCGCTTACCATCGGCACTTCGCCTAGATAGAGCTGCATTCTGTCCATGCGAACGAACAGCTTGCCGGCTCGAAACGTAACGCCTACCGTATGCGAACGGTTCCAATCGAAATCCTGAGGAAGCCGTCCCTCTCCGATAGCGCTCGTCTCTCCCGCCTCACCTAGCAGCACGACGGTTGCGTTCCCCGCTTCACGATCCACGCGTACTTCCACCGAGGAGGTGCCTCCCTCTTCGCGAATCGCAATGACGCCCGCATATTTAGCGGTTGCGCTAACTTTCATATCGACAGAGAATCGATACGAGTTCGATCGCTCTCGAGGAAAGGAAGTCTCGAGAATCCAAGCGGACCGCTCTTTCGGCGAACGGACTACGACCTCGTCCCCTCTCGTGTCGGCCAAGCCGTTTCCTTCGGCAAGCCTGAGCTGTCCGGCGAATCCGTCCGCGAGTTCGGCGCTTAAGGTTAGAACATCCGTGATTTCCACGCCTGCGAACGAAGCGGAAGTGTATCGCGTAACCAATCCGAACCGCCCTTCCGTAAACGGGAAGCTTCCTTCCAGAATCTTCATGCCATCCAACCGGAATACGTAACGATATCCTGCCTTCTCGACGCGAAGCAGGTGGTACGCATCGAACCGAAACGCGGAAGGCAACGCAGCCGTTATTTTTGCTTGTTGCACGCCATGCTTAACGGCGTAAGCCTGCAGTAGTCGCTGACCGACGTCGAACAAGCAAACGACGTAGTTCCGATCGTCAACGTACGCCGGGTAAATCCCGTACGATCCCCCGCTATGATCGGGATGCCACTTCATGCTCGCTTCCGCAACAGCTCCAGCGAAGCTCTTCTTGGAGATGGCATCGATAATGCCGGAGCGTTCATGCTGACGAACGGCAAGCCGAACCGCCTCCCACTTGCCGCCGCGAATATCCCATTCGGAGGATGACCAATCGGCTTGACCGCTTCCGTTACCATCGAATATTTCCCGCAAAGCAGGCATGGAAGGAACGTCCTGCGCTTGATACGACGGACCCGGAACCCACATTTCTTCCCCGCACCAGAGTAACGGATCCGCGCGCATCGTCCGTTGTTCGCGGTTCGGATCCAACTCGTCCTCCGCGTTGCGGCCATGATAAAATACCCAATCGTCCACGTTATTCGGTCCGCGTACGACGGAATTGTGCCCGACTCCTTCTACTCCCTCATTTTTGCTAATCAAAGGTACGTAAAGATCATCGGACGGGTACTTGCTCCAGTTCAACTCGGTAAGTTTCTTCCCGGACTCGGCGACGGCTGTGGAATAACCCAGAAAATAAGTAGGTCTCACATAGGCGTTGCCGCTGTACATCATATAATGTTTATTTCCGCGGCGCAGATAGAAGGCTCCTTCGATCGTATGCCAATCGCGGCCGTCGCCGAACCTGTTCTCTTCGAATACCTCTTCGTCGATCGTCGGCGCGACAACGAGCCGCGGTTTTCCCTCCAACGTGAACATATCGAGCAACCGATCCGCAAGAATGACAGTACCGGGACGTTCCGCGTCGACTCCGGCATACTCGTTATTGGAATAATATAAATAATAGATTCCGTCTTCGTCCTTCACGACGTGCGCGTCTATAGAAAACGTGTCGTAGAAGGTTTTCGCGTAAACGAAAGGTCCTTCCGGATTTTCCGAAGTCGCGACCTGCAGCCTCTCTTCATGAGCGTCTTCCTCGTCTTGGGGCATGGAGGATACGTACATGTAGAAAAGACCGTTCTCGTAGACGACCGCGGGAGCCCAATATTCCTTGAAGCCATCCCTCTGATAAGCAATTCCGAGACTCCCCCATACCACGCTATCCCGCGAAAATAGGGCGTTAACTCCAGAAGCGCCGGTCGCGTAAGCGTAATAAACCCCATTGTGCTTCAGGATATAAGGATCGGGGAGCACGCTTGTCTGCGGTTTTTCCCCTTGCTTTCCTTTTATCGCAAGCGGATTCCTATACGTCTTTTCTCCTTGCGCAGGTAAAAACTTCAATGTATCTTCCGCCATGGCATAACCACCCATTCTCGCATTTTTCATGCATGTATATCGATAGAATATCCTCGGGGTTTCCGATTGTCAAAGGATTCCATTACAAAAAACCTCCAATCCCGAACACGCCGGAATTGGAGGCTAATTCTATCATCAAGCGCCGCACTATTGTTTATTAGACCTTGACTTTGCTATCCGTATATCGGTTCGCGGGGACTGGCAAACCTAAGTTGCCGCGAAGCGTATCGGATTCGTATTCGGTGCGATAGAGGCCTCGTTCTTGAAGGATCGGAACGACCAGGTCGACGAAATCCGTCAATCCGCTCGGGATCGCGGAATGGATAATGAATCCGTCCGCCGCTTCCTCCTCGTGCCACCGCTGAATGAGATTCGCGATATGTTCGGGAGTACCCACGAATTGACCGCGCGGCGTAGCCGCTTGAAGCGCCACTTGGCGAAGCGTCAGGTTTTGCTCCTTGGCCACGGCTTTGATTTTGTCCGTGCCGCTGCGGAAGCTATTCGAGCCCAGATCTCCGAGCTCCGGGAACGGCTCGTCAAGCGGGTACCGAGTGAAATCATGATGATCGAAAAATCTGCCCAAATAGTTCAAAGCGTTATCGACCGTGACCAAGTTCGCGATCTCCTCGTATTTGCGCTCGGCTTCCTCTTGCGTTCTGCCGATAATCGGACCGATGCCCGGAAGGATGACGATATCGTCCGCGGAACGCCCCTCGGCTACGGTACGTTCTTTCACTTCCCTGTAGAACTGCTTCGCTTCCTCCAGATTTTCCTGCCCGGTGAATACGGCGTCGGCTCCTTTCGCGGCGAGTTTTTTGCCGCTTTCCGAAGAGCCCGCCTGGAAAATAACGGGGTGCCCCTGCTTCGAGCGCGAGATATTCAGAGGACCTTGAACGGAAAAATAAGTTCCTTTGTGGTCCAACCGATGCAGCTTCTCGGGGTCGAAGAATACGCCCGTTTCCTTGTTCCTGACGAATGCGTCGTCTTCCCACGAGTCCCAAAGCCCGCGCGTGACCTCCAAATATTCCTCGGCGATCTTGTAGCGCTCGTCATGCGTCGGGTGAGCAGGCTTCCCATAATTCAGAGCAGAGCCTTCCAGCGGTGAAGTCACGACGTTCCAACCCGCGCGTCCGCCGCTAATATGGTCTAGAGAACCGAATTGACGGGCAACCGTAAAGGGCTCGCTGTACGAGCTCGAGAGCGTTCCGACGAGACCGATGTTGGACGTAACGGCCGCCAAAGCGGATAGGATCGTTATCGGCTCGAAGCGATTCAGGAAGTGCGGAATCGACTTCTCGTTAATGTATAACCCGTCCGCAATGAACACGAGATCGAATTTTCCTTTTTCGGCTAATTGAGCTTGTTCCGTATAAAACTTGAAGTTAACGCTCGCGTCGGGCAAAACCTCGGGATGCCTCCAAACGCTTACGTTGCCGCCCACGCCGTGAATCAGCGCTCCGAACTTGATTTGTTTACGCTTTGCCATTATCTTCTCCTCCTCTGTTTTAAGCTTGCAGCAACACGGATTCCTTCAAGGGTAGGCGGTAGCTCTTGACTAACAAGTCGCCGTTCATGAATTCCTTGTCGTACGCCCTCTCGAAGCCTAGACGTTCGTACAATCTGACGGCGGAGTCCATCATATCGGACGTATGCAGATGGAGAGTATCGGCCTCCCACTCCAATGCCAGCTTGGCGCTCGAACGGATGAGCTCCGTTGCCACGCCGAAACCTCTCGCGCCGCGCGACACCCCTAGCAATCGGATAATGGGATTGTGGATTTCCAATTGCGGAGCTCCGTAAGCCGTCTCGGACGAATCGTAGAGGAACACGCTGCCTACGATTTCGCCGTCCAATTCCGCCACCAGCCTCGCTTTGGTCGTCGCCGAATCGATGGCTTGCAGAATGCTGTCTTTGTACTGCGCCCAACGCTCGGCCGAGAGCGTCTGCTCGTATTGTTGGTACGCGTCCAGCAGTACCCCTATGGTCGCCTCGCGATCCGTCGATACCGCATGGCGAACGGTCAATTTCTTGTCCGACATGATATACACCCGCTTTCGATTGTGGTTTATGGCTTTTCAAAATTTATTGGTTCCCCGCTAGATAGTAGAATTTAACCTATTAACCTAAGTGGTCAAATCAAGCTAACTCAGCCTTCTAGCACGGGTAACTCCGAGCGAATCGCCAGCTGTAGCGAGATTTACCCGGTTTGAACGGGTAACTCCGAGCGAATCGCCAACTGCAGCGAGAATTACCCGGTTTGAACGGGTAACTCCGAGCGAATCGCCAACTGCAGCGAGAATTACCCGGTTTGAACGGGTAACTCCGAGCGAATCGCCAACTGTAGCGAGATTTACCCGGTTTGAACGGGTAACTCCGAGCTAATCGCCAGCTGTAGCGAGATTTACCCGGTTTGAACGAGTAACTCTGAGCGAACCGCCAGCTGCAGCGAGAATTACCCGGTTTGAACGGGTAACTCCGAGCGAATCGCCAGCTGCAGCGAGAATTACCCGGTTTGAACGGGTAACTCCGAGCGAATCGCCAACTGTAGCGAGAATTACCCGGTTTGAACGAGTAACTTTACACATAAGCCCCCAACGAGTTGATGTCCTACGAAAATCGATCAGAATCCGCATCCTTACGAGCGGAGGTCTAGTAGTAACCGCGAGGGGGTAATAGAGCCTGTCGAGAAGCTATACCGTGGCTGCCCATTAGAATTCTTGCCGCTTAACCGGAATGGCTAGCTTCGCGCGAGATCTTCTCGCCCTGCTTGACTCTGTCGATCTGGGCAAGATGGCCTTGGACATGCGCGATGAACGCATGAACGATAGCCGCGAGAGTAACGGTTTCCCCTTTGAAATTGACGCCGGTTTTGCTCCAATCCTCCGAGGTTAAGCGGCGGAAAAGGAGGCTATTGTATATAAGCAGGATTCTGAAAACGTCCAATACGTCCGACGCGTTGCCGTCGTTCGACTTCTCGCCCGCAACCCATGCATCTTGGTTAAACCCGGGTAGGCGAACTTCGGAGCCCGACAGAATTTCGCGAATCCGGAAAGAAACGACGATATTGTGATCGGCCAAGTGCGCAAGCACTTCCGTCACGCTCCATTGCTTCTCGGATGCTTTCCACCTTAGTTGCTCGTCGGTTAACCCGTCGATCGCTTGTTGAAGCTGCTCATACGTGTGCAAATAAGTATCGATATCCACCGGAAGCGGAATTTGGCTTTGAGATTGCGTCACATGATTTCCTCCTTAAAAATAGCTTGGCAGCTTCATTTCGCGGTTTGCGCAAATCTGGAAGCGGAGAATATAACGGTATCCTGGCCTCAGCTTCCTCTCTCGACGCGGTCGGCCAGCATCTCGCCGACCGCGCTGGAAAACTTGAAGCCGTGCCCGGAGAACCCGCCCGCGAGCAATACGCTCGGAAATTCGGGATGGGAATCGATGATGAAATGCTCGTCGGGCGTTAATTCATACTTGCACACCGCGCTGCGCAACAATCTTCCCGCAGCGCCCGGCAGGAACGCGTCCAACGCTCGGCGCAATTCGCTCTCGTCCTCCGGATACGTTCCGAACGGCGCGAGTTCCTCGCCCGGATGCCATTCTACTCCAGTGTCGTGCCTGCCTATTTTCACGCCGGCGCCTCCGATGCTCGGAAAACCGTAATATCCCCCGGTGACGTCCCCGAACGTAAATCCGGGAAAAGCTCCCGCGTTAAACGCCGGACTTTCCGGTTCGAACCACGCCACGACCTTGCGAACGGCTTTGATCGGCAAGTCGACGAGCGAAGAGAATGTTCTGAACCAAGCTCCGGCGCTAAGGATGACCTTCGCGGCGGTGTATTCCCCGTCTTTCGTGGTTACGGTAACGGAGGACCTTCCGGGCTTGATATTCGTCACGAAAGTATGGGTAATCAGCTCCGCCCCCGTCCGAAGAGCCAATTTCTTATAAGCGGACACGCAAGCCTCGCTATAGAGATAGCCTGCGTTCGGCTCGTACATCGCGCGGTAATGATCGGGAACCCGAACGCCGGGCCAACGCTTGCGTATCTCGTCGGCGTTGAGATCCTCGACGATTACGCCGTGTTCGGCTGCATCCTGGAACCGGCCTTCATAGGTGTAAACGCCGGGGTCGGCTATATTCAGTACTCCTGCCCGCTCCAACAGCTTATCGCCGGACTCCGCTTCCGCCTCTTGCCACAGTTGGTCCGCGCGTAAAGCCATTTGAACGTAAGTAGACCCTCCGCTATAAGCATGCCTGATCAGGCGAGGCTCTCCATGATGGCTTCCGTGCGGATGCGGCGGATCGAAGGCGTCGATCAACAAAGTCTTGAGACCTCTGCGCGCCAATTCGTATCCTGCGCTCATGCCCATGGAACCCGCGCCGACGACGATGACGTCGTATAGCTGTCTCATGCCCTCGCCTCCTGCTTGAGTGACGAGTCCGTTAGCCGGGCCAGTGCATCGACAGCGAGAGCTGCAAAGAAGGAAGCTCCGACGGGCAATGCCCGCTCGTCGATATCGAACGCGGGATGATGCCATTCCTGCGTGCCCGAAGTGCCTAAGAAGAAGAATATGCCGGGCACGCGTTGCAAATAAAAAGCGAAATCCTCGCCCGCGGGAGACGGAGCCGGCTCGACGACCGTTAAGCCGAGCGATTCGGCAGTCCGCGCGGATAACGCCGCCCAATCCGGATCGTTCACGACGGCCGGCGGTCCTTCCAGCCATTTCACTTTCGTTTCCGTTTCGAAAGCGATCCCTACTCCGTGTACCACCTGCTCGAATCGCTCTTGTACCTTGGCTCGTACGCTCTCATCGAAAGTCCGCAGCGTCCCGTCGAAAATCGCCTTCTCCGCGATCACGTTCCAAGCCGTCCCGCTATTCAGCCGTGTAACGCTGATGACGGCGCTATCCAGCGCGCTTACGTTGCGACTAACGATCGATTGCAGCGCGGTAATGATGTGCGCGGCCGTCACGATGGGATCCAGTCCCGCCTCCGGAACCGCGGCGTGCGTTCCGCGCCCTTCGACCTCCACCACGAAACCATCGGCAGCCGCCATGATCGGACCGGCTTTCACGCCGATTGTTCCGACCGGCAGATTCGGCTTGTTATGCAAGCCGAATATCGCCTTGACTCCCTCCAGCGCACCGCTTGCGATGACTTGCGAAGCTCCTTTCGCCTTCTCTTCCGCCGGTTGAAAAATAAACCTGACCGTTCCTCCAAGCTCTTGCTCCCGCTCCTTCAGAGCCAATGCCGTTCCCAGCACGACGGCGGTATGAAAATCGTGGCCGCAAGCATGCATTTTGCCCGGAACCCGCGAGGCATAAGGCAAACCCGTTTCTTCCTGTATCGGCAAAGCGTCGATATCCGCTCGAATGGCGATGACCGGACCTCCGCGAAGTCCTCCGACTTCCGCGATCACTCCTGTCCGCAGCGGATAATCCGCTATGCGGATTCCCGCCTCTTCCAGCCATCCGCGAATGGAGGCCGTCGTCTCGAACTCCTCATGGGACAGCTCGGGATTTGCGTGCAGATGCCGCCTGTAGGCTACCAATCGCTCATCGAACGGTCCGGACGTCCATTTCCCCATTGCTTTCCCCTCCTAAACTGCCTATTTTTCTACTTTTCTATTTTAGACCGGTTGTTCCTCGAAAGCTTCCTTCAGTAGGCGGAACGATCGAACGCGTTTCTGGAAATCGGGTACGATCGTCGTGAAAATAAGCTCATCCGCATCGTAGGTATCCCTTAGTTCGATCAACCTCGCCCGAACCGTTTCCTTCGTCCCTCTCGTAATATCCGCATCGCGAACTTCTGCCGTATACGTCTCTCCCGCTTGTTTGGCGAATTCCTCCGCTTGCTCCAGCGAACCGACGTTCACCGTCTTCCCGCTGGCGAGCGTCACGCGAACGCTCTTGAAGTGACCGGCCAGCTCCGCGGCCTCTTCTTCCGTATCCGCCGCGATGACGGACAAGGCCAATATCGCGACAGGGCGTGTACCCTTATCCGGATTGAAAAACTCGCGGTAAGTATCGAACGCAGCCCTCGCTGTATCCGGATCGTTGTTGATGAAGAGCGCGAACGCATACGGGTAACCTCGTTCCGCCGCGAGCTTCGCGCTGGATACGCTCGTGCCAAGCAGGTAAATGTCCGCTGGCAGCAGCGGCAACGGATTCGCCTGCAGACCCGCTAGCGGGTGGCCATCATCGAACGAACCGTGCAGAAATTTTTCCAGCTCGACCAGTTTATCCGCGAGCGGTTCGGTTTCGGACAACCCTTTTTGCAATGCTTTAGTAGATCGCGGCAACCCTCCCGGCGCTCTGCCGATTCCTAAATCTACTCTACCAGGCGCAAGAGAAGCCAGCACGTTGAAATTTTCCGCCACTTTGTACGGACTGTAATGCTGAAGCATGACGCCGCCGGATCCGATGCGGATTTTCTCCGTTCGGGCGAGCAGGTGGGAGATCAGCACCTCGGGGGAAGCACCAGCCATTTGCGGGGAGTCATGATGCTCCGACACCCAGAAGCGTTCGAAGCCGAGCTCTTCCGCAAGCTGCGCCAGCTTGATCGTATTGCCTAGAGCTTCCGCCGGCGTTTGCCCCGGGAAGACGATGCTTTGGTCTAATATTCCGAATTTGATAGCCACGAACGTCCGCTCCTTTTGATTAAATCGAATAGGCGCTTTCCGGGGTAATCCTTGCAAGGAATTGCTTCGTTCTCTCCTCCTTGGGAGAATTGAATATATGTTTGGGATGACCCTCTTCCACGATGACGCCTTCGTCCATGAAAACGACGTGGTTCGCGACGTCCTGGGCGAATCCCATCTCATGGGTCACGATAATCATCGTGATCCCTTCTTTGGCGATTTTGCGAATGACGGCGAGCACTTCGCCGACAAGCTCCGGATCGAGCGCGGAGGTCGGTTCGTCGAACAGAATGACTTCAGGGTTAAGAGCAAGCGCCCGGGCAATGCCGACGCGTTGTTGCTGTCCCCCCGATAGCTGGCTTGGATAAGAGCTCAGCTTGTTCCCAAGCCCTACCTTCTCCAGTAATTCAATGCTGAGCTTGCGTGCTTCGTCCCTGGATATTTTCTTGACGATCACAAGTCCTTCCATTACGTTCTCGAGAGCCGTCTTATGTCGGAACAAGTTATAATTCTGGAATACCATCGCCGTTTTCCGGCGGAGGGCATGAATGTCTTTCTTGGCGGGATTTCTGCAATTGACGATGAAGTCGTCGATGGAAATTTCCCCGTCGTTCGGCTTCTCCAAGTAATTGATGCATCTGAGAAGAGTCGTCTTGCCGGACCCGCTCGGTCCCAGAATCGCGACGACTTCGCCCTTCTCGACGGTGAGGTCGATTCCGTTCAGCACTCGGTTGCGGCCGAAGGATTTCGTGATTTTCGTCAGCTTGATCATGCGACACCCCCGCGATTGTATACGTTGATCCGTTTCTCCAGCCAAGCCGTAATTCTCTCGATGACGATCGTCAGTCCCCAGAAAATCAACGCGGCGGCAAGATAGGCTTCGAAGAACTTCCAGTTCGTCGCGGCGACGATCTGAGCCTTGGCGTTAATATCGACGACGGATACCGTAAAAGCAAGCGTCGAACCGTGAAGCATTCCGATCAACGAGTTCGACAGGTTCGGCAGCGCCGCCGCGAACGCTTGGGGGAACACGATCCTGCGCAACGCTTGGAACGTCGTCATTCCGATCGAATGCGCGGCTTCGAGCTGTCCTTTGTCGACGGCCAGCATACCGGAGCGAATGACTTCCGCCAAGTAAGCCCCGGCCGTGATCGAGAAGGAGATGTAGGCGAAGCCGATCATCGGAATCGAAACCGAGTTGAACGACCAGCCGTATTTCTCCGCGAGACCGTCAATGATCAGGGGCAATCCGAAGTAGATGAGCAGTAGATGGGTAAGCATCGGCGTTCCACGAATGAAAGTAACGTACGAGGTTCCTAGTTGGTTCAGCACCGGAATCTTGTATATCCGGCTTAACGCTACGATCGTGCCGATGATGAAGCCGCAACTTACGGAAACGACGGTGATGTAAAGAGTATTCGGAATGGCCGGCAACAGCTTCACGAATGCCGTCCATATGAACGAAAAATCCAGCGTCATATGCCCGAACCTCCTTTGCTTAACGCGATCTCGCCATCTATTCTGCTGTTCAACCATTTTCTGCCCATCGGGACCCTGTCTTTGCTCGAGATCGGTGCTTCATGCTTGAGCAGCCTGCGTTCCGCGAGATTAAACAGCTTTTCCAGGATGAAGCTAATAATAAAATAGACGAGAGCGAGCGCGACGTAGCTCTCGATGAAATGCCTGGACATCGTAACCAGCGTCTGCGATTTGCCCGTCAGCTCCATGACTCCCAGCGTGAAGGCGAGCGAGGTATCCTTCAACGTGGCGATGACCAAGTTAGCCAAGATCGGAATCGATATCGCGAGCGCCTGGGGGAACACGATCCGCGTGAACGCTTGAAATCCGGTCATGCCGACCGCATACGCAGCCTCCACCTGCCCCCGGTCAACGGCCGTTACCGCCGCCCGGATTCCTTCGGACATGTAAGCTCCGCTATGCAAGCCGTATGCCAGAATGACGAAAAACAGCACCGGTACTTTCGAAACATCGATATTCGCGAGCTTCAGAATCTCGGGCAACCCGTAGTAGATCAAGAACAATTGGATAAGGATCGGCGTGCCGCGGAAAAACGAAGCATACACTTGGGATATCCTCTGAAGCACGGGTATTTTATAAAGCCTGGGAAGGGCGACGAGAAACCCGACGCCCATTCCTACGAGTATGGAGCTTCCGACGATAACCAGGGAGATTCTAATGAAAGGCAGCAGTTTCAGAAAATACTCGAATACGAAGGCGATATCGAATTGCGTACCCATACCTCGACTTCACCCTTTCTGGAAGATTAGACTATTTTTCCGAGACCGATGCGTCGAAGCCCAACCATTCCGTGCTCAATTTGCCCAACGTTCCATCCGCTTTCAGTTCGATGATCGCCCTATCCACCGCATCTGCCAAAGTTTGCTGCTCGGGATCGTTCTTGCGGAACAAGAACAGGATATCGGCTTCGCTGAGCGCTTTGCCTACGGTCTTCAGCTTGCCTTCCGGATCGATGATCGGTAGCACGAAATCGGCTGCTAACGTGCCGTATACCCGGCCGGAGGTGATTTGGGAAACGGCGTCGTTAGCTCCGCCGTTGTTATACACGATATCGATCCCGTCTTTGTTGTCCTTGTTGTAGTTCTCGAGAAGTTGAGCTTGCGCGCTCGTTGCCGTCGTGAAGAACTTCTTGCCTTTGACGTCATCCAAGGTTTCGATCGGATCGTTGTTTTCTTTAGCGACGACGATTTTATTTTTCCAGTGCGCGTAGGCTTCTTTGTTAAACAGATATTTAGCTTCGCGTTCGGCGTTTTTCTCGAACTCGTGCGCTGCCAGATCAATTTTCTTGGTCTCCAGGCTGAGCAGAATGTTAGTGAAGTCCACTACTTGCAGCTCGAATTCGTATTCGGGAAGGCGCTTATCGATTTCCCGAACCAGTTCGACGTCGAATCCGGTCAGCTTGCCGCTCTCGTCGACGAATGCGACTTTCGGGAATTGGTTGCCCGTACCTACGACGATTTTCTTGACCTCCGCCGGCGCTTCCGGGCTTGCAGCGGCCGACTCGCTAGGAGCGGCGCTCTCGGAAGCCGCTGCCGTGCTTGCGACCGGCGCTTCGGACAATGCCCCCGCGCTTGCGTTTTTGGCGTTATTGTTCTTAGCTCCGCACGCCGCCAAGGTTAAAACCAAGATAATTGCAATTGCCAGCCATGTCGTTTTTTTCATGAGATGATTCCCTCCGCTTTTCTGTTTTTATTAAACTTATAATTCCTAGTGGTTAAGTAAGAATTAACGTTGGATTTAACGATATCACCGAGCGATTGTACCGTCAATGCATTCGATAATAGAGATATTCTATAGGTCGATTCAATAATCCGATAATTCGCATCATTTTACATTGTTTTAATCTTGATGAAGCTCTGAATAGAAAAAACCGCCCGGTCTTAAAGACCAAGGCGGCGAATACGATACGAAAAATAATTTCAATCGATCTAGCTGAAAAGGCATGCCAATCGAGCACCCTCGTTGCACTTACGAAATGACAATTTTCTCCTTAGCGCGAATTCCGATCCAAGTAATTTCTTCGGCTAGCTCTTCCGCAGCCCGATCCAGACGTTCCTGCAATTCCTCAGACAATTCGAATCCGCCGGCGTCAAGCCGCTGAACCCATTGGTCGATGGCATACACCCCGACAAGTATGTTCCTGCTGCCCAAGACGGACAAAATCGGCTTCAATGCGTAATCCAAGCTTAACAAATGGGCGATCGTTCCTCCGATGAACAGGGGAAGCGTCGCCTTGCCTTTAAGTCCGGTCTGAGGAAGCAGATCCAAGAAAGCCTTCAGAATTCCCGTGAAGGAAGCCTTATACACCGGGCTCGCGATAACTACTCCGCTTGCGGATTCTACTACAGCCAATGCTTCAAGTATTTTCTCATCCTTGAAATTCGCGTGCAACAGCGCCTCCGCCGGAAGCTCGGATACGCGAATATGGCTGATTTTAATCCCCGCTTCCACCCATTTGCTCTCCACGCGCTCGATGATTCCGTTTAATCGGGAGCCCGGCGTTGGACTGCCTCCAATAATAACGATGTGACTCATGGTAATTCCTCCGATTCGATAATTAGAGATCATTTACGATTTCATTTGCTCCACGCGGGTGACGGTTGTCTTAGCGTAAGCACCTTGCCGATTTCTATGATAGCCGACAGAAACGGATCATGCTCGCCGTGTCCGGAAATCACATTCGTCTGCAGCGATATCCCGCTCGTCTCCGGGACGCGGAGAGAGAACAATTTTCCTTCGGCGACTTCCTCGCGCACGCATACGTTAGGAAGGAAGGAGATGCCCGCTTTCCGCAGGACCAGCTTCTTGGCCATTTCCGAATTATCCGTATGGATACGGATATTCGGCGACTGCTCCAAATGCTCGAATAACCGATGAATTCTCAGCCAATCCAATGCACCGCATTCGAAGAATACGAGGGGTTGCTCCGCGATTTGCTCTACGGACACCCGGTCGGCATCGACGAATGGATGATTCTCGTAAGCGTACAAGGAAATCGGATCTTCGTAGAACTTAACGGATTGCAGATTCGGATGATTCACGTTGCGAACGAAGCCGACATCTACTTCCTTGCCGAGTACCTTCCCCACGATCTCGTCGGTCGTACCCGTTACGAATTTGAAATGCGTATTCGGAAATTTGTTCTGCAGGTCGGGGAGCAGCTCCGGTATGATGTAATTGGACACCGATACCGTGCATCCGATTCTGAATTCGTCAGGCAGCGACTTCTTGCGGTTCACGTGCAGCTTCCCCTTCTGGTACGTGAGCAGAAGCTGCTGGGCGTAAGGCAGAAACCTCTTACCTTCGTCGGTAATCTGGATTTGCTTGCCTTGCCGGTCGAACAGTTTGCAATCGAGGTCCCGCTCGAGCGATTGAATCCGAGCTGTTACCGATGGTTGCGATAAGTATAACGCTTCCGCCGCTTTATTGAAACTTCCGCAATGAATAACGTACACGAACGCTTCGATGTTTTCTATGTTAACAAGAAACACCTCCAGTCCATCTGTATCATATTTAACCAATAGGATAACTTGGAATAATGTAAAAGTAAAGGATATTTTCTATCACCCTTAGAGAAGCTTCGGTGAATAAAATACATGACTTGGCGCCGATTCTTAATCGCCAAGCTTCCGGAATCGCCAACGTTATAGTTCGCAACGCGAAAGGAACTGCCCATGCAGCCCCTCTGATGGTTCGATAGAACTTATTGCTGATTATCGCTAATGTCTATCGCCTCCCGCCTGTTCGAAATCCCGCAGTCCATACCTGGCATAAGCGGGACACAACCCGGGATTCGCCCTGCTTAATTGCGCCGCGTAGGCAGGATCGCCCTCGGCCAGCACGAAATAATAGCTGCTGATGACATGATTGCCGGGAATCGATCCGTTATGGAAAGATAGCATTTCGGACTGGGCAACGTGCTTGTAGTAATAGGTTCTTGTTCTCTTGGGCAACTTGAACGCCTGCGGCGGCAAATGCGTCACGACGTCGAATCGGTTGTTAATGCGATAACTATACCTCAGACGATTATTGAATGTTTTGGCGAATGTCGGATCCCCTACCCGCGGCGAGCCATAGGTATATACCCCTGGATTGCCGAATAACGTATTCGTTGATATATCCAAGGCACACAGGGTAGCAAGCGCTCCCCCTAGGCTATGGCCCGTTATATATAAAGTTTTGTCGGTAGATATCTCTCGTAGAGCTTTCAATACGCATTCCCGTGCCGAATAGTAGATATTAGAGATTCCGCGGTGGCTCTGTCCGGCATTCTTAACGCATTTGTATTTCGATTGGCTCGCCATCGCATCCGAGACCCAATCGGTCGTCGAGCTCGTACCCCGAAAAGCGATGATCGCATATTCGGGAGATTGGATAATAAATCCGAATCTCTCCGTGACGCCGGTCAACGACTCGGCTAGAATATCCGCTACCGGCTCATAGGATTCGGGCATGACGAACGAGCCGTCGGGATTATTATAATGCGCGTAAGTCTGACTGCACACGGATGCGAGAAATATCGCCGTCCGGTTATCGTATCCGCTTGCTTTCATCCGCTCAACCTCCGCCTCATTCCATAAACTATTAAGAAGAGAGCCGCGTGGTGCCTAGAGAACCGACGATGGATATCGATTTATTTTTCTTTTTCCCTAACCTCGCATGGCGTCGTTCCTACGATTTTCTTGAAGGCGGCGTAGAACGATGGTCCGCGCTCGTGACCTACCCTTGCGCGAAAGTCGCTCCGGAAAGGAACTCCGGTTGCTGACGAGCATCGATATCTGGTTCATGTTTACCATAGTCGCTTTTACCGACTATCGGCGCGCAGGGCGAGACGGGGTGGTCAGCCTTAGTCGCTTTTTCCGACTATGGCGTTGCGGGGCGATACGGGGTGGTCAGCCTTAGTCGCTTTTTCCGACTATTGGCGCGTGGGGCGATACGGGGTGGTCAGCCTTAGTCGCTTTTTCCGACTATGGGCGCGCGGGGCGAGGCGGGTCGGTCAGCCTTAGTCGCTTTTTCCGACTATTGGCGCGTGGGGCGATACGGGGTGGTCAGCCTTAGTCGCTTTTTCCGACTATGGCGGCGCGAGGCGATACGGGGTGGCCAGCCTTAGTCGCTTTTTCCGACTATGGCGGTGCGGGGCGAGGCAATCGCCAAAAAAAAGCGTTCGCTCCGCCAAATAGACCGCGGAAGCGAACGCTTATATTTCCTATTAATCCTCCAAAATCAACTCCACGACCGTATCACGCTCATCCGGCAACGGATAAGTGAGCACCTCCGGGCGCGCGAAGTTAAAGAATGCGTCGTTGGGATACATCTCGGTATTCCACGGCCTGGAAACGAATAATTCGGAGCCGTCCGAGAGCAGCCTCGCTTGCTTAACGCGACCCGCCAGTCCGGCTAGGTTAACCGGTCCGATGCTCTCCTCGAAAATATGAGCATACAGCTTATTTCCTTTCCGCGTGTACCGTCCCCATTCCGGCTTAGGAAGCTCCGACTGACCGCAACCGTATATGCTATCTCCGTTGCGCAGCACCCACTCGCCGACTTCCTCCAGAATTCGTACCGATTCCAACGGAATCTCGCCCTTGGCGTCCGGCCCGACGTTCAGAAGCAGGTTCCCGTTCTTGCTCACGCACTCGACGAGCTTACGAATGATCGTTCCCGCCTTTTTATAAGTCTTATCCGTGGACCCGTAGCCCCAATTATTGTTCAACGTGACGCACGCTTCCCATGGGATCGAGCGACCTTCGTTGTCGGTTACCCCGCTCGGCGGAATGATCTGCTCCGGCGAAGCGAAATCTCCGGAATAAAAGCTCGGATTGCTCGTGTGGATACTGCCGCCATTCCCGCCGCTAGCATCCAAGCGATTATCCAATACGATATGCGGCTGGAGGGAACGAATCGTCTCCATCAGTTCGGTCGCGCGCCACGTTTCGCCTTTCATTTCCCCGTAAGAGAAGTCGAACCACATGATATCCAGCTTGCCGTAATCCGTTAGGAGCTCGCGGATCTGTCCGTGCATATAGTCCAAATATCGACCGAACGTGCTCGGATCCCGTTTGTACGCTTCGTTATCCCGCATGGGGTGATGCTCATCCCCGTATGCCGGATAGTCGGGGTGGTGCCAATCGATCAGAGAGTAGTACAACCCCACTTTAAGGCCTTCCTCGCGGAAAGCGTCAAGGAATTCCCGAACGAGATCGCGTCCCGATTTCGTGTTCGTCGATTTGTAATCCGTCAGCTTGCTATCGAATAAACAGAAGCCGTCGTGGTGCTTCGCGGTCAACACGGCGTATTTCATGCCCGCGGCCTTCGCCGTCTTGGCCCAGGCCTTGGGGTCGTATCTCACCGGATTGAATTCGTCGAAATAAACTTGGTAATCCTCATTGCTGATTCTTTCCGAATTCCTTACCCATTCGCCTCTTGCGGGGATTGCGTACAGTCCCCAGTGAATGAACATTCCGAAGCGATCCTTAAGGAACCATTCCGTTCTCTCGGTCCGTTGCTCGATATAAGTTTGTCCCATTTCGTAAGCGCCTCCACTTTTTCGACTATCCCCAGTCTAGCAACCATTTGCTATAATCAAAAGGCAGGGAATTAGCTTGCATGGGGATAAGATTAACTTTCTGAGGTGAACGACGATGACGCTTAATCCAAGCTCGGTTTTCATGACCGATCTGCTCCACAGCCTTCAGGTTCATCTCGTCGAAGCGCATTACACGCACTGTCCGCCCGAATGGCGCGAGACGGATTATATACCCGCATACAACAAGTTCTACTTCATCCGCGAAGGAGAAGGTTGGTTGAAAATAGACGGCAAAGAATACTCTCCGACGGCCGGTCAGCTATGCCTGATGCCTGCCCACGTTGAGCAGTCGTTTTCGGCGATTAACGCGAATACGTACCGCAAATATTGGTGCCATTTTACCGCTACGGTGGGCGAGCTTGATCTCTTCCAATGGTTGGACGTTCCCAAGTGCATGGACATACGCAACAACGAACGTATGCTAGCCTTGTTCCTTGAACTCACGGAATTGCATAACGATTCCGCCTTCACGGCGCGAATTCGCGAGAAAGCCGTTTTGCTGGAAATCATCGCCTGTTTCTTAACCGAAGCCGACAGCCACATCCGCGTCGTTCCGGGCAGAGCGGGCGATATCACCCGATTGAACATGATCGAGCAATTCATTGAAGATCATTTATCCGAGCCCGTCACGCTGGAGCAAATCGCCAAGCACGTCCATCTGCATCCCAACTATCTCGTCCGCTACTTTAATAAGCATTTTGCGGTATCGCCGCTTAAATATTTGAACCGCAAGAGAATTCAGAAGGCGAAATCCTTGCTCGGGGCGACTTCCCTCAGCGTGAAGGAGGTAGCCGAAAGGGTCGGATACCCCGACACGAACCATTTCGCCAAAGCCTTTCGCAGGGAGAGCAGCCGCAGTCCAACGGAATACCGGGCACAAGCGTTAGCAGTTCACTCCCCGCGGACGGATTAAAGATGGATTCCTTTTTTATTACTCCTATTCGATAAACGAGCTTTCCCTCTCCGAAAAAAATTCCAACCCGACTACCGGGTTGGAATTCGTTTTTTCTCCGCAGAAACTCGATTCAGCTAGCGGTTTTATATTTCACGCGAACTCTTTTTCCCTTGGCTGACAATCGCTCGACAATCTTATCCAACGTCTTGGATGCCGAATGGTCCCAAACGTGGGTAGCGGACAGATCCAGGCATATTTTATCGTGGTCGTCATTGAAGTCGATCCGATCGAGCAACTTATCGCTGGAAACGAAAAATAATTGACCCGTCACTCGATATACCTTCTCGTCGCCGTTTTGTTCCTCCTTAATCTGAAGCTGCGTAGCGGAACGGTAAGCGTACACTAGAACGCTAAATAACACGCCGACGATGACTCCGATCGCCAAATCGTGCGTCGCCACGACGATCGCCACGGTAATAAGCATGATCGCCGTATGGGCGGCGGGCTTGCTTCGAATGGTACGGAAATAGTTCCAATCGAAAATCTCGATGCACACCATCATCATGACTCCGACCAACGCGGCTATCGGGATACTATTGAGTACGTCATCCAGCACGAATACGAGTAGGAGAAGCACCAAACCGGCGACTAAAGTCGATAACCTTCCCCGTCCGCCTACCTTAACGTTAATGGCGGATTCCGCGATGAGCGCGCACCCGGCCATTCCACCGAAGAAGCCGGTAACCGTATTAGCGATACCTTGGCCCTTCATTTCCTTATCCTTGCTCGTCTTCTTCTCCGTCATCTCGTCGATGATCGTCTGGGTCAAGAGCGTCTCAGAATAACCTACGATCGCAAGCGAGAATGCCGTCGGCAACAAAATCCATAACGTATCCAAAGTGAACGGGATATTAGGAATATGCAAGAACGGGACCGTGGGCTCGATGTTCGCAAGATCTCCGACGGTGCTTAAGTTGAGATGCGTGAATACGACGGTCACGGTCATAAAACCGACCGCCACAAGCGGGGAAGGCACGGATTTCGTGAATTTGGGCAAAATATAGATAATAGCGAGCGTCGCGACGACCATGGCGTACATAAGCCATGATTGGCCTTCGAAATAGCGGAGCTGCGAGATGAAAATAAGGATGGCGAGCGAGTTGATGAATCCGGTTATGACCGAGTGCGGCACGAAGCTCATCCATCTTCCCATCTTGAACAATCCCATCGCCAGTTGAATGACTCCGGTTAATATCGTGGCGGCGAACAGATATTCCACGCCGTGCTGCGCCACAAGCGCCGTCATGAGCACCGCCATGGAACCCGCCGTAGACGAGACCATTGCCGGACGGCCGCCGAATATAGATATGAGTACGAGAATGCAAATCGTCGAATAAATGCTGATCATCGGATTAACGCCGGCGATGAAAGCAAACGCAAGCGAATCGGGGATTAGCGCCAGGACCGTCGTAATCCCCGCCAACACATCCGCCCGTATATTGGAAAACCAGGATATTCTTAATCGGTCTAACATACCCTTGCTCCTTCTCTAGTTGCGTAGTAAGTTGCACTCGTTGATGATAACCTGAACGCGGGCATTCGTCTACGATCGTAAAAAACATCCGTCCTCTCGCGGTTCGAGAGGAACGGATGTCGGGTTGAATCAAGATTTAGCTTCCGTGCTTTTGGCGGGTTTCGTTTTCCGCTTCAAATGGTTCTGATACGAAGCTTCTAACAGACGGTTCATCCCCTGGGAGAATTCTTCATCGGACGGTGACTTATCGATCTTGGAATCGGGGAAACGGATATCCTTGGCTTCCCAGTTGTTCGTTGCAAGATTATGCTTGAAGCCTTTGGATAACAAAAATTTGCGTCTGTTATCCTTATATTCGGGCGCTTTCGGCACTTCCTCTTCCGGCTTCTTCGGCTCGGGAGCTTCTTCGGACGCATTGACAGTCGGCGCGACAGGCTTAATGCCGCGGGCTTCGTCGGCCTTCATCTTCTCATGCTCGGCGAGGGAGATAGGCTTAGGCGGCTTGTTCCCTTTCAACCAATCGAGGTCGTAGCGCATTCTGGAGTTAATGATGTAACAAGGCTTGCCCTTGATATTCTCTTTGGGAATTTCGTCCCGAAGCTCCGGACGTTTCTTGAAGCCTTCGATTACGAGCCGGATTTGCTCCTTCTCGACGGCAATGGGAACAACCTCGTTGCCAGGCATATATACGTCGCACATGACCTGCTTGAACAGAAATTCGCCAAGCTCCGAATCGAAATAGTTGGAAAAGGTCACGGCAATTTCTTTTTTATTAATCGTAATCGTTTGATTCAAGGTAAATCCTCCTCATGACTAAAAAAGCTCGCTATTTCTTATTATATCCCATATCGGGCAAAAGAGCAGTAGCAAGCTACTCATGATCGCGGAGAATCTATCGGTTTTTGCAAATAGGATCTCAGTTTTAAGGAACGAGCACGATCTTCCCCGTGCTGAGCCGACTTTCCATCAAGCGGTGAGCGTCAGCACCATCGCTAAGCGCGAAAATCCGCGGGATGTCCAACCGGAGCCTTCCGGCCGACAGATCCGCGAACAATTCGGAAGAGCGCCTAACGCGTTCCTCTCTCGTAGTGACATGATTCCATAGATCTCCTCCGGTAAGAGTCTTGGACGAATCCATGAGGAAACGAGGATCGACGGAGGGCGGATTGCCTCCGGCCATGCCGTAGAATACAACCGAGCCTTTCATTCTGACTGCTGCGAAGCTATCCATTAACGTAGTTCCCACGGAATCGTAAACTACGTTTACGCCGTTGCCGTCCCTAGACCAATCTCGCGCCCGACTTGCCCAATCGCGATCGGCTCCGTCCTCGTATAACAGTACTTCATCCGCTCCGGCCGCTAATGCGACTTCCCTTTTCTCTTCGCTGGAGGTGAGTCCGAGAACCCTTGCTCCTTTTAATTTGCACAATTGAATCAAGAGTTGACCGACCCCTCCCGCCGCCGCATGCACCAACACTTCATCACCTGCGCGTACGGGATAGCTGTCGTTCGCAAGATAATGGGCAGTTAAACCTTGCAAGAGAATCGCCGCCGCCATCTCGAAAGAGACGTCCGGAGGTAACGGGATAACGCGATCCGCACTTACGGAGACGAGCTCCGCGTTCGCATAAGGCGCATCCGCGAATCCGACTCGATCCCCGACTCGAATACCTTCGACGCCTTCGCCCACGCGCTCGACGATGCCGGCTCCCTCGTAACCGAGAATCCACGGCGCTTTCCCCGCCAGATGATAATTGCCCCGACGCCGATAGATATCGGCGAAATTCAAGCCAATGGCTCTTGTGCGAACGACAACGGACCCGGCCACAATGGCCGGATCCGTCACCTCGTTTATTTGCAGTACTTCGGGACCGCCGAATTCATGAAAAACCAATGCTTTCAAATCCATCACTCCGACTGATATGGCTTATGACTATTTAATCATAGCCTGCATCAGTATTGCCAATACTTTTGCTGCTTCCGCGCGAGTTGCGTTATCTTTCGGCGCGAAGAACAGACCTGATTGGTTTGAGAGCGTTTTACCGCCTACGATTCCCGCTTGTTGAACGGCAACGACCGAGCTTAATGCATAGGATGGAATCTTGCTTTGGTCGACGAAAGTCACTGGTCCGACCGATTGCGGAAGAGCGAACTTCTTGAATGTAGCGTAGCGCGCGATCATCGTTACTAGTTGTTCCCGGGTAACGAAGGCTTTCGGATTAAACAATCCCTTGCCGATTCCGCCAACGATGCCCTGGTCAACCGCCCACTCGATGGATTTGGAATAATAGGCGCTGGAATCCACGTCCACGAAGCTGGATACCGCATAAGAGCTCAGATCCGCTTCCGCCATGCGCGCCAGGATCACCGTGATGTCCGCCCGCGTCATTTTATCCGTCGGCGCGAACTTGTTGGCGCCTACTCCGCCGATGATTTCTCTGGCCGCGAGATACGTGATGTAATCTTGGGCGAAGCTTGAACCCGTGTCTCCGAATGAAAGCTTATTATAACCGATCGAATAATTCGAGAAATGCTTCACGTTGAAGGTTACTTTGCCCGTCGCCTGATCGTATACGCTGTTGGGCACAACGACCGTTTGGCCGGAATCGGACACGTAGTAGATAACGATAGCATGAATATCTTCGTTCGCCGAAGGCGTGTACGGAAGATTGACTTCCACCGTGCCGCCTCCGAAGTCGGATACCGTTTTGCCGCCAGCCGTAACGGTGAAATCATACACCGGTCTACCGGTTGCCGTTGGTTCCAGCTTCTTGACGGAAATCGAAACGTCTCCGGTCACTGCCGCTACCGTCGCGATCGACGTTTGATCGAATGAAACCGTACCGACGCCCGCGTCGATCTTGACCGACGCTTTGCTGCCCGCAATATCGGCTAACGAATCAGCCGAGAAATGAATGATTGCTTCCTTGGCTTCTCCCGTTAGAACTGCCTTTAACTCCAAGACCGATGTTTTTCCTTCGGAAGCCGCTTTGTTCAATGCTTCCAAGGATTCCGTGATTTGCTTGTCGGTGAAAGTGGCTTCCGCCTTACCGGATGCGTCGGCAGTCGCTTTGGTTTCAACCGTTATGACCGTTTCGCTACCGGAGCTAACAGGCGGCTTTGGAGTTTCCGTTCCGCCCGTATTCCCGCCAATTACGCCACTGTATGGAGCGCTTGCGACCGTTACGACAGCCTGCGCTTCGCCTAAACCGTCCGCGCTTAGAGCCGTAATCGTCGCCGTACCCGCTCCAACCGGCGTTACGTTGCCGTTCGAATCAACAGTTGCTATAGCATTGTTAGAAGATGTCCATGTTACCGTTGCCGCGCTGCCGCCCGCAGGAGTAACAGTTGCGGTAATCTTCGTTGGAGCATTGCCCACTTGGGTCGAGATTGATGTCTTGTCCAGCGCGACTTTAGTGGCGTTAATTTGATATACAGCGACCGTGCCGCTTACTTCGAATGCCACGAGCAGCAAAGGTTGTCCAGTTGGGCTGTCAGTTGCCGGGATGAATTCGATTCCTTCTGGGCCGGTGTCGGTTCCCATCGCGATATCCTCGTCTTCGGTATCGAGTATGCGAGTGTTGATGTAATTAGCAAAGGTAGCGTTTGCCGGGTTGGTAATATCGTACGTCATGATTCCGCCTACTCGTTCCAACCCTACGAATGCGAAAGTTTTATTTCCGACTTTACCCGTTTTGACGTCTTCCGGTTCGGGTCCTTTTTTCGCGCTACGGAGATCAAGTCCAAGCTCGTCATGACCTGAATTAAAGAAATCAGGAAGTCTTTCGGCCGTTATCTCCTCGAAATCATTGCCGCTATCGAACACTTGAGCCAACGAATCAGCATCCCAGATGGAGAACGAACGTCCGCCTAATAGATAGATGCTATCGTTGCCCATATCGCTAAGAACTTCGGTTTTATCGTAAGCCGTTTTTCCGGCTAAGAATTTAGCGGCTTCCGAATTCGGATCTAATAATCCTTTAACAGAGGATACCTTAGTTACGTTGATTCTCGATGGATCTTCAGCCGGCCACTCCGTTGCGTCCCCTTCGTTCGCCGTTAAAATGTAGTTTTTAGTGCCTACGCTGTAGGTCGCAATACCATCTGGCATGTAAACGCCTTTGAAAGGCACGTTTTCCAAATGAATTTCTGGAGTGCTGTTTTTAATTAAATCCAATGAATTTTTCGGATCGTTAAGATCCTTTAAGCCTAAGCTCTTTACGGATAGAACCGTTTTATTCGCGATGTCGATCGTTGCGATCGCATTGTTTTCCTGCAAGGAGACGAAAGCTTTCTTATAATCTCCCGACAGGGTGATATACTCGGGCTCGAAATCCCGAACGGCGTCCGCTTTCGTTCCGCTGCTTACGATTTGTCCGTCTTTATCAACCGAAGCGCCGCGAATATGCACGTCGTCAGCGATAACCGATTGATCGTCGAATTTTACGTGAGATATGGAATCATTTACCGTATCTACGATAGTAATCGAACCTACGGGATCTACGGTGTCATTCCCGTTACCCATGCGCGCTTCGCCTTCGTCGGCCGTCAGAATGTATCTGCCGTCCGGCGTCGACTTGATCATATCCGGTTGATTCCCGGCTGGATATTCCTCGATTAAGTTTCCATCGTAGTCTAATACGAGGATTTTACCGGGCGTGTTATAGTCTTCTGCTTGAACCGAAACTGAAACGCGTTCCGTCGTCGTGTTAATATCTACGCTTGTAAGATCTCCGTAAACGAAACCGTTGGTTTCGGACAACTTCTCTACATCTACGCTTTTGTCCTTAGACATGGACTCGTTTGCCTTCAAGCTAACGATATCCAGCGTCGGCGGTTGAGCCGAACCGTTAACGAGATAGAACTTTCCGTTTTCTTTATTATACTTAACAATCTCCGCTACTCCGCCTTCCGAGTTCGTAATCCCGACGGAGTAGGATCCGATTTTAGTCACGTTCAGCGGATCGTTGTAAACGATCGCTGCCGGAGAAATTTTCAGCGATAATGTTTTGTTCGCCTTAATCGGCGGAGTAGAACTGTCAGTTACCTCAAAAGCGATTGATTTCGTCCCCTCTGTTCCTGAAGCCGGCGTTCCGTAAACGGTTCCGGTTACAGAATCCAATTGTAAACCATCCGGAAGCTTATTCGACGAGAAATGAAGAGGTGTAGTACCTCCGTATACCGCTAGCGTCGTGGAGTACGGAGTGCCGATCGTTGCATTCGGCAAGGAGGAAGTCGTGAATGAAAAGGATGCTTTAATATGCGGACCATTTGCTGCGATGAACTCAGGTGTTGCCTTTTCGTAATTGATTTGCTTGAAATCTACGCCGTTATTATCTGTATCCGTCAAACTGATCCTTTTAACCGACTTTTGCTTCGATTGACCAAAATCCTTGCCGGTTGGATATGTAGCACCTTCATATCCATCAATCGAACTATTTGTTTCGTTACAAGCGACTCCGACCATATCTACGTAATCAGAGGATATCGCTTCGTATGGGTTTTTAATGGGAGGAGTAGGGGATTGGTTCCCAACGAGCAGTACTTTTAATCCTTTATTGTTAAAGAATTTAGAAGGCCATGATTGATCGCCTTTTCCGTCAATATCTAGTACTATCGTTGAGGGATCTCCATACTTGCCGCCGGTAATAAGATAATAGGAACCGGCCTTAATAGTACCTGTCAGATTAAGTTGGACCCACGAATCCGCAGATGCAGTACAATCTTCAGAATCACGTCCTGCATACCAGATGGACCAAGAGCTCAAGTCGATATCGCTAGTTGTTGGATTATAAAGCTCTATAAATCCATTCGTGATAGGTGTTTTAGTAGCGGTAGAAGCTCCTCCGCCATACACCTGATTAATAATAACGTGAGGAACTGTTACGTTATAACCGCTTGCATCGTACGGAGTACCCGGTTCGACGGGTGCTGCCATTGTGGCGGATCCAGAGAAGATCGTGCTTACCAATACGGTTAAAGCTAGTAAAAGTGAAAGACCTTTTTTACTTGACATTTGCAAGATGACACTCCTTTTTCTGGTTATTTTCCTCAGTGTAGGGGCAATTAATCATCGCTAATGCCTTGGAGTGTAATCTCAATGTTAAAAATCAAACGTTAATTAGACGTCTATTAATCGAATTTTGGAAGACTATATAGTAGACATATAATAATCTTTCTTGAAAAAAATTCTTTCAATAGGCATGCTATTTGCCCGAAAGTCGCTCCCAAACGCGAAATAAGCTTGCCTGACGGTCCTATTTGCCCGAAAGTCGCTCCACGACGCGATATAAGCTTGCCTGGCGATGCTATTTGCCCGAAAATCGCTCCTCGATCCGAAATAAGCTTGCCTGGCGATGCTATTTGCCCGAAAGTCGCCCCATGACGCGAATAAGCTTGCTTGGGGATGCTATTTGCCCGAAAGTCGCTCCTCGATCCGAAATAAGCTTGCCTGGCGATGCTATTGCTCGAAACTTTTTCTCCCTGAGCGTTCCCCGCTCCGCCTATTACAAACTTGCTAGCCATGTTAAGGTATTCTACTAAACGTTATGGTAATGTAGATTCATAGACTCTCTTATCAAACTCAAGTAGGTGCATAAGTGAAAACTCTTCTCCAAATGAACACCATTTTCCTGAGCATGATCATGGAGGCGATCCCGTTCGTTCTCTTGGGCGTATTGATTTCCGGACTGATTCAATCGTTCATAACGGAACGTTGGATCGCGAGGATCATGCCCAAGAACCGGTTCCTCTCCTCCTTGTTCGGCTGTAGCGTCGGCATTCTCTTTCCATCGTGCGAATGCGGCATCGTCCCGATCACCCGCCGCCTGCTGGGCAAAGGCGTTCCGCTTAACGCCGGCATCGCCTTCATGCTGACCGGTCCGATCGTGAATCCGATCGTGCTGTTCTCTACGTACATAGCTTTCGGCAACGACTGGAGAGTCGTCGCGATTCGCGCGGGAATGGCGTTCGCCGTCGCGCTTGTCGTCTCCATGACGGTCGCCTACTTTTTCCCCGTCCTCCCGCTGAGAGGGAGCGAGCATCTAACGGCCGCTACATCGGAACAACCAATAGTCGTTTCCGGCAAGCGCACGCCTTTGATTCCGAGGCTCGGCTCCGTGCTCCTTCATGCGGTCGACGAATTTTTCTCGGTGGGCAAATACCTTGTGCTCGGAGCTTTCATCGCTGCCGCCATGCAGACGTTCATTCCGACTTCTTCATTGCTGCATATCGGGAGCAATCCCGTTATGGCATCATTGGTCATGATGGCGCTCGCCTTCACGATGTCGCTTTGTTCGGAGGCGGACGCTTTCATCGCTTCTTCGTTCCGCAGCACCTTCTCGATGGGCGCCTTGTCCGCGTTCCTCGTTTTCGGCCCGATGATCGATATTAAGAACACCTTGATGCTGCTAGGTTCATTCCGCTCGAAATTCGTAATCGCTCTGATCGCTCTCGTATCGATATGCACGCTGGCAGGATCTTTGATCGTTGGGAGGTTAGTAGGATGATTAGATTCTACATTTTGTTCGGCTTCGCGCTGATGTTTTTCCTGATTCATTACCAAGGCCAATTAAACAAATTCATCAATACCCGATATGCCTATCTATCGATTAGCGCCATTGTCATTCTTCTTCTGTTGTGCATTGTCGAAGTCGCGCGGATGTACCGGCTTGAGCAGGCGGAGAAAAAGAACGTCGAAGCCGCCAAGCAGCAAAATCATGAGCACGAGGATGACCATGCTCACGATCACGGTGACCATACGCACAATCACGCTGCCCACGATCACTCCCATCACTCTCATGACGATCATGGCCACTCCCACGAATCCTCTTCCAGATGGAAAAGGACGGTCGGCTACCTCATCCTCAGCGTTCCGATTTTTACCGGGATATTCCTGCCCGTGCAGACTCTGGACTCCAGCTTCGTGAAGGCAAAGGGCTTCTCGTTCCCGGCCGCCAACGAATCGATGTCGGACAAGAATCCGGGACAGCATCAGTTTCTGAAGCCGGACTCCAGCGTATTTTACGGTACGGAAGGCTACGAATCGGTTAAAAACAAAGAGCTCGCCGAATTTCTCGATCTCCCCGTCATTCCTCTGAATGACGATAATTACATGAAAGGCATGGAGGTCATCTATAACTTCCCCGGAGACTTCATGGGACGGACGATCTCGTTCGACGGCTTCGCGTACAAAGGCGAGCAGGTCGACGGAGACCATTACTTCGTCTTCCGTTTCGGCTTCATCCATTGCGCCGCCGATTCGGGCGTATTCGGAATGCTCGTGGATTTTCCCAAGGGAACGAAGCTGAACGACGACGATTGGGTGCGCGTAACCGGCAAGCTCTCGTCGGAGCTCTACCAACCGTTCAAGCAGACGATTCCCGTGCTTAAGGTTACTTCCTGGGAATCGATTCCCGCTCCGAAAGATCCATATGTGTACCGAATTTATTCCTAAGCGGAGGAGAAACAACGATGATTCTGGATAATATAACCGTGTTGGATTTCGAGACGAGCGGCCTCGATCCCGCTCGCGATCGCGTGATCGAGATGGCGGCCATCCGCTGCTATGGAGGCGAGATCGTCAGCCAATTCAACACGCTCATTCGCTTTAACGGAGCATTATCCCCTAAGATAACGGAGATAACTGGCATTACGTCCGCAGACCTGGTAAACGGCATGGACGAGGAAACGGCTTTCCGGATACTCAATCGTCTTATCGGGGACAGCACGATCGTCGCCCATAACGCGATGTTCGACTTAAGCTTCCTGCACCATACCTTATTGCGACTCGCCAACCGATCGTTTTCCAATTCATTTCTCGATACGTTGACGATCAGCCGCGCACGCCATACATACCCGCACAACCTGAAAGAAATGTGTACCCGTTACGGAATCGACCTGGAAGGCGCGCATCGTTCGTTGAACGACGTATACGCTTGCTGGAAGCTGCTGGAGAAGATGAACGAGGAGCAAAGCGTGGCGAAAGACCTTAACGTGCTCGGTTACATGAAAAAATACGGAGTACCCAAGTGGCATCCGGAGCAAGCGAGCATGGTTCCCATCGAAATCAAATACGCTTGAACCAGATTGACGCGAAAAGGCTCTATCCCTATGAAAGCATGGGGATAGAGCCTTTTTCCATAGCAAGACGCGCTTGGATGAAGTCTATAAACAAGCGTAGATGCGGGGACAAAATTTCTTCGTCCCGATAGACGAGGCAAATATAACGGTTGTTTCGGTAACCGGGCAACGGCTTCTCGACGAGAAGCCCTGCCTCGGCATCCCTGGCCGCGCTGCGCCAAGGAAGCACGGCAACGCCCATGTTGCATTTCAATCCCTCTTTGATCGTCTCGATCGCGCCCATCTCCATCGCCTGATGGAAATTCAACCCGACTTGCTCGCCCCAACGGTCCGATAATTGACGCGAGGTCGTGCCCTGCTCGTGCAACAGGAAGGTTTCCGATTTCAATTGATCGATCGTGACTTGATCTACGAAAGCTAGAGGATGCTCCGGCGATAGGAACAACCGCAATTCATCCTCCACTAGCGGACGAACCGTCATTCCTTCCGGTTCCGCAGTCTCGGGCAAAGACGCGATAACCGCGTCTACTTCATGCGCGGATAACATCTCTATCGCCGATGCGGCCTTCTTGACCGTCAGCAACAGCTGGAGGTTGGGGTGCTTCTTGCGAAACTCCGCTAAGTAAGGGGGAATCAAGTAGGTCGCCGGCGTATGGCTGGCCCCGATCCTCAGTTGCCCGCCATGCTTATCGCGATGCTCGCTCACCCGCAGCTCCGCCTCGTCGACGAGCGCAACAATCTTCCGAGCGTACGGAAGCAGCGTGTCCGCTATTCGAGTCGGCCGAAAACCCCTGCCGTTCTTATGCCATAGCTCGGCATCCAGCGTTTCTTCAAGCTTTCGCAGATGAAAGCTGACCGTCGGCTGCTTCAATCCCAGCTTATCCGCCGTTTCCAGAAGCGTGCTGCCCGTACATACGGACAGGAATGCTCTTAGCTGTTGAACGTTCAAGCCATATCCCTCCCCATGCAAAAACGTGAAATCAAAACCATTATAGATTCCATCTATATTATTATCAATAATATTAGATTTATTTTACGTAAATAACCTGTCCGCTTAACATCTCTCATATAAACGAGCGTTAATCTAGGGATAGAAACCATAAACAAAGTGGAGGGAAACAAAAAAAATGCAAAAGCTACAAATGAAAAAGTCGGGTATCGCCATCCTAATGCTCGCAGTGCTGATGATCGTCATGACGGCCTGCGGAGGAGCGAACGATAACAACGGCAACGCGAACGCAAGCTCGCCTGTCGCAGAACCGACTCCATCCGTATCCGCTTCTCCAAGCGAAGAAGCCGCTAGCACGGAACCCGTAACCGAAGACGAAGGAACACTGACCGTATATCTGAACGATTTCGATGATATCATTCCGGCTCTATTCGAAGCCGCAACCGGCCTTAAAGTAAATGTCGTCGCCGGAAACGGCGCGGAGATCATGTCCCGCGTTCAAGCCGAAAAAGGCAACCCGCATTGGGACGTCGTATGGCTCGATTCGATGCCTTCCATCTACGGTCTTGGCCAAGAAGGTCAATTGCTTGAAGGTTGGGCTCCCGAAAATGCGGCTAACCTGACGGATGCCTACAAAGCATACGTCCCAAGCAATAGCACTTACTTCCCGACAGGCGCTCACGCGGCCGGCGTTATCGTCTATAACACGAACGAATATACGAAGGAACAAGCTCCGAAAACTTGGAAAGACTTCGCAAGCGATACTTTCAAAGACGATATCGGCATGGCAGATCCGGCCGTCGCAGCCCCAGCCTTCCCGTTCGTCGCCAAATTCTTCAGCGATCTGCAGATGGAAGAGGGTCAGAAGTTTTTCGATTCCCTATTCTCCAACGGCATGAAAGTATATCCGAAAAACCCTAACGTCGCAGCGGCTCTGACCGCAGGAGAAATCAAAGCTGCCGCGTTGCAAGAATCCAACGCCTACAGCCTCGTTAAAGCAGGCGAACCGATCGGCATCATCTGGCCCGAAGAAGGCGCTCCGGCTTCGGTTCGCGTAGCCGCCATTCAGAAGGACAGCAAAAACATGAACGCAGCCAAAGCCTTTATTAACTTCTTGCTTGATCCCGCAACGCAACAACAGCTGATCGATCAAGGCGAAGAAAGCTACTTCGAACCGTCGGTAGGCGGCGTTAACGCCAAACCGGATCGCGATCCGAACGCGAAGCTGGTCGCGGCCGATGCCGCTTGGGCTTCCGAGCACGAAGCCGAGATCAAGCAATGGTTCGCGGATAAAGCGGTGAAATAAAATGTTTCGTCTAAACCAGGACAGACTCGGTTGGCTCGTTAGTCTAATCTTATTCGTCCTGGTCCTCCTTCCCTTGGCGGCAGTCATCGTTCAGGTGCTGCTGCCGGGGGTTTTCTTCGGAGATTGGCAAGTGGGGGACCTCGGACTCATGCTCGAAGTGTTTAAACGACCGCTATGGCTGAAGTCGTTAGAGCATTCCATCGTGCTCGCCTGCGGCACGACCGTACTAGCGACATTGTTAGGCGGAACCCTGGCGATGATTCGCTCCTCTTGGAAGTTTCCTTCCGCCAGGTTGCTGGACGCATCGGTATGGATTCTGCTCATCACCCCTTCCTTCATCCTTGCCCAAGGTTGGGTGATGTTCGCGGCCGGCGGAGGTATCGCCGTTAAGGTATTCGGCTGGCATTGGGTAACCCCGGCGGTATTCCAGCCAGCGGGTTTGATCGTTATTATGACGCTAAGCAAGTTCCCGCTCGCTTACCTGAGCGTTCATGCGGCTATGGAATGGAAGGTAGAGCAGCTATCCGAAGCGGCAAGATTGTGCGGTGCCTCCGCCATTCGCGTATGGCGAACGATTCAAGCTCCGCTCCTGCTTCCCGCGTTCCTTGCCGGCGCCGCGCTCGTCTTCATGGATACGATCGGCGATTTCGGGCTTCCCGCATCCATCGCGGCAGTTTATCGTTACCCGACGCTGCCTTATTCGATTTATTCGGCCTTATATACCTCGCCGATAAGGTTCGATATGGCTGGCGTTCTGTCGTTTTATTTGGTCGTTCTTATTTCATTGGCCATGCTGTTGCAAACGTATGCGGTCAAAAGCTCGCGATTCGATTTCTTATCGGCAAGAGCCGTACCGTCCGTACCGAAGAAGGCAGGCAAGCTTACGCCTTATCTTACTATCGCGAACATCGCGTTCTTGCTGGTCGTCATAGGTATACCGATCGGCGCCAACGTTCTCATGTCGCTGTTCAAGACGCAATCGAAAGGGTTAAGTCTGAGTAACCTAACGTTCAGTCACTATCGAGAATTATTGGATGGGAAAACGGAGCTCTTAACGGGGCTATGGCGTTCTCTCCTGATTTCTTCTTCTTCGGCTTTATTAGGCTTGTTAATCGGCTTGGGAATCGCATTCGTCCTTATCTACTCCCAATTCCGTTTCAAACGCGCAATCGAAATGATGTCGCTGGTGACGCTTGCGGTTCCGGGCGTCGTTCTCGGCATCGGTTATATATTCGTCTGGAACCAGGCGTGGCTGCAATCGATCGGGTTATTGCTCTACGGCAAACCCGCGATCCTGGTGCTCGCCGCTATCGCTGGCGCTATTCCGATTATTACGCGAATGATGGTCGGCGCGATGGCCAAAGTACCTAAGAGCTTGCTTGATGCCGCTCAGGTTCAGGGCGGTTCGCTTATCAGCCGCGTCCGTTTTATACTGGTTCCGCTCATACGAGGCGCGTTGCTGTCGGCGGCGTTAGCCGCATTCGGCTCCAGCGTGTTCGATCTGGCGGTGAATTCGATCTTGTTCCCGCCGAACTTCGTTACGTTACCCGTCACGATCAATAAAGCTTTCGAGGATTTGAATTTCGGATATGCTTCCGCGGCGACGGTGTTGGGCGGCGGTATCGTGATCCTGATTATACTGCTGCTGGAACTGCTCCTGCGGCGAAAGGCGGCTAGAAAATGAATACGACAACCCTACCTCTTCCGCTTCTGCAGATCAAAGGCGTAGCGAAACGGTACGATTCTCATCAAGCCTTGAAGACCGTGTCCATCGACATGCGCAAGGGTGAAATCATTAGCGTGCTCGGTCCTTCGGGATGCGGCAAATCCACGCTGCTTCAACTGATTGCCGGGCTCTCTCTGCCCGACGAGGGCGAAATTCTGTTGGATGACAAAGTCATCGCTTCTTCCAAAGGAATGCTTCCCCCGGAAAAAAGAGGCGTCAACATGGTATTCCAAGATTATGCCCTTTGGCCGCACATGAGCGTGCTCGATAATATTGCATACGGCTTGACGATCAGAAAGATGGATCGAAGCGCCATACGCGATCGGGTAACCGAGCTACTGGACTTGCTGCAATTAAACGGGCTCGAGAAACGTTTGCCTCCGCAATTATCGGGCGGACAGCAACAGAGGGTTGCCATCGCAAGAGCGCTTGCCACCCAGCCCGCTCTTCTGCTGCTCGACGAGCCTCTCTCCAACTTGGACATGCGTTTACGCATCGAAATGCGGACGGAGATGGCCTACATTTTCCGCAAATTAGGCACTAGCGTATTCCATGTGACCCATGATCCCGAAGAAGCCTTCGCCATGGCCGATCGTTTGCTTATTATGCGCGAAGGAGAAGTCGATCAGGTCGGAACTCCGCAGCAATGCTACAGTCGTCCGGCCAGCCGATGGGCCGCTTCCCTTCTGGGCGCAATCAATCGTATGGAGGGAACGATCGTTCATACGAACGTCGGGACCGGAATTCAATGCGGCTCGACCGTGATCTACGGTATGACGGATTCGAAGCTCTCCTCTCTGCCTGAGGGTAGCCCCGCAGAGCTTATGTTTCGTCCGGAAGATCTCGTAATCGCAAGTCATCCCGATGCCAGCATGTTAACGAATTCGGAATCGCAGGCGCATCTACAGCTTAAAATCCTTTATAGCACGTTCGAAGGCAAACGCTGGAGGAGCATCGCGCATTCGGAAGCTGGCCATAAACTGTATCTTCTCGGGGACAGCCCGCTTGAAAATGGTGCCGGTTTGACCGTTTCCCTGCCTAAATCAGCTGCCTTTATTTATCCTAAATCTTAACGAAGGTGTTGCATGAACGTTGAATGAATCCCGACCTCCTCGCCTTCTGGCCATATCGGATATCCATGGACATGCCGAAGGACTTCTACTATTGCTGCGACAAGCCGACTATAGAGCGGGATTCGATCGATTGATCCTGCTCGGAGATTACGTGAACGAGGAGCCCGATTCCTGGGACACCCTCTTGACCATTAAGACTTTAACGGATCAAGGAGCCCGCGCTCTTCCTGGAAATATAGATCTTCGCGTTGCCCATGTTCCGAATATTCCCGAGAAGTACCGACCGCTCGTCGCCTGGATTGAAGCCATGCCGCCTTATATAGTGGAAGACGACTTTCTGTTCGTGCATGCAGGCGTGAAGCCGGGGTTACCTCTCGAGAGGCAATCCTTGCGGGACTTAACGGAAATTCGGGAAGGCTTCTGGCATGAGAAAATAGGGCTCTCCTATACGATCGTGTTCGGCCATACGCCGACGAATAAGCTTGGCGCTCGCCCGGGAAAGGTGTGGTACGGGGACAAGCGGCTTGGAATCGATACGGGAGCCAAGCATGGCCACCGATTATCCTTGGTTAACCTAAGCGACGAGTTGATCTACTCCTGCTCGACCGCGCCGCAAGCCATGTACGAAGATGTTCGCATCGAAAGATTCATAAAGTAAACCTTTCGAATTCGGACAAACCGACTATCGCAATGCTGTCCCGGAGGCATCCAGCAGCTTTCCACACCTCATGGTCGGAAAAACCGACTATGGGCGTGGCGTTCCGGTAACGTCCGGAGCTTTGCGCACCTCATGGTCGGAAAAACCGACTATGAGCGTGACGTACCGGTTACGTCCGGAGCTTTGCGCACCTCATGGTCGGAAAAACCGACTATGAGCGTGGCGTTCCGGTAGCGTCCGGAGCTTTGCGCACCTCATGGTCGGAAAAACCGACTATGAGCGTGGCGTTCCGGTAGCGTCCGGAGCTTTGCGCACCTCATAGTCGGAAAAACCGACTATGAGCGAGGCGTTCCGGTAGCGTTCGGACCTTTGCGCACCTCATAGTGCGAAAGACCGACTATCGTGAGCCATCTAGTTGAACGAGAAACCCCGATAATTCCGTCGTCAGCAATGCTGACAATGGAATTATCGGGGTTTTATTTGAAGCGTAGGCATTATATGATGGCAATCAGAGCTTTTACGTTCAAACGTATTGTTGAATAAGTTCGAGGAAAGCATGGCCGTACTTGGCATACTTCGCGTCGCCGATTCCTTTGACCGAGCGCATCTCCCGTTCGGTCGACGGCATCGCCCTGCACATCTCTTGGAGCGTTGCGTCGTGGAAGATAACGAACGGAGGTAAATTCTCCGAATCCGCGATCTTCTTGCGGAGCTGGCGCAACGCGTTGAACAGCTCGGGATTCGCTACGCCCCCCGCCGATGAAGAACCGCCGCCATAGCGAGACGACGAAGACCTGCCGGCTCTCGCGACCACCGGAACCTCCGGTTCCACCTTGCGATAAACGCGCTCCTCGCCCTTCATCACTTCCAATACTTGCTCCGTCAACTGCACGACCGGGTAGGCCGTATCCGACATTTTCAAGTAACCGTCCGCCACGAGCGCATGTATAAGCTGGGTTAGCTGCTTTTCCGGCATCTGCTTCAACAGCCCGTACGTTCTGAGCCGATCGAAATTAAACTGCCTCACCTTAGCGTCGTTCGCGCCCCGTAGCACCTTCGCCGTCAAAGTCACGCCGAACCGTTGCCGCATCTCCGATACGCAGGCGAAGATGAGCCTCGCCTCGTCCGTGACGTCTTTACGCTCCCGCGTATCGGTGCAGTTCGCGCAAGTCCCGCAAGGCTTGCCGTTCTCTTCGCCGAAATAACGGACGATCGTCAGCTGCAGACACTCGCCGGTATGCGCATACTGCACCATCTCGTTCAACAACCGGTAGTCGTTCTTCTTCCGCTCTTCTCCCGCTTCGCTCTGCTCGATGAAGAACTTCTGCGTGACCACGTCTTGCGGCGAGAACAGCAGCACGCATTCGCCCGGCTCTCCGTCGCGCCCCGCGCGCCCGGCTTCTTGATAATAAGCCTCCAAGTTCTTCGGCATATTGTTATGAATGACGTAACGAACGTTCGACTTGTCTATCCCCATTCCGAACGCGTTCGTCGCCACGATAATCTGCAAGTCGTCCCTTTGAAAAGCATCCTGCGTGAGCGCCCGTTCATCCTCGCTTAATCCGGCGTGGTACTTGCCGACTGGCACCTTCATGGAATGGAGGAACGAGAATACGCTCTCGACTTCGCGACGGGTGGAAGCGTAGATGATTCCCGCCTGATCGGGACGATCTTTAAGGAATCTCGCGACGTAATCGCGTTTATCCACGTCCTTCACGACCGTAAGCGCCAGATTATCCCGGGCATACCCCGTCGTCACTCTTACGGGCTCCCTAAGCTTTAACCGGTCCACGATATCGTCTTTCACGACATCGGTTGCCGTAGCCGTGAAGGCAGCCATGACCGGCCGCGACTCGATATCCCGAAGCAGTCTCGTAATCGTCATGTAGCTCGGACGGAAATCGTGTCCCCACTGCGATACGCAGTGCGCTTCGTCCACCGCGATGAGCGGAATCTCCAGCCGGCGTACCAGCTCGCGGAAATATTCGGATTCCAGCCTTTCCGGTGCTACGTATAGAAGCTTGTAATGTCCTTCCGCCACATGCCGCATCCGCTCGTTCGTTTCTTTAACGGAAAGCGAGCTATTAATGAAGGTAGCCTCGATGCCCGCGGAATTGAGCGAGTCGACCTGATCCTTCATTAAAGAGATGAGCGGCGAGATGACCAAAGTAACTCCCGGAAGGAGAATCGCCGGGATTTGATAACAGATCGATTTTCCCGCCCCGGTAGGCATGATGCCCAGAACGTCTTGCCCCGACAGAATCGCTTCGATCAGCTTGCTCTGTCCGGAACGAAATTCGTCATAACCGTAATAAGTTCGTAGAGCCTCTATCGCAGCAGGGTTCATTCCTTAGTCCTCCATGTCTTCGATACGGGAATCGGCGCTACTTCTCGGAGGGCAGCCATGGAGACGCTTCGCCGGTATGGTAAATATGCAGCACGTGCAACGCGCGGGTACATACCGTATACAGCAGCTTGCGGTCCTTCTCCTTGCCGTATTTCGCGAGCGAAGCATCCCAGACGAGCACGGCGTCGAATTCGATGCCTTTCGCCAAGTAAGCCGGCAGCACCGACACGCCTTTAGGCAATTCGGCGGAGCCGCCCGTCACGAGGGTAACGGGAACGTCGTCCGGCAATTGCTCTTTTAATAAAGCCGAAGCATTTCCCGTTTCGTATGCGGTCTTGGTAATTACGCCAATTGTACCATAGCCGCGGCCAAGCAGTCCGATTATATCCTCGGCGATCCTCTCTCCCAACTGACCGCCGTCCTTGCACGGGAACAGTCGCGGCGCTTCCCCGTCGCGTTGAAACGGGGTTATGTCTGCGGCATCCGCCGCAGGCAAGATGAGCTTCGTGTATCTAACGATCGGTTCGGTCGAGCGGTAGCTTGTCGTTAACCGCAGCACGGAGGTCGCTTCTGGTGCCATCAATCGCGTCCACCCGCCGAATCCGCCGCTTTCTTGTGATTGGATATAGATCGCTTGATTGAAGTCCCCAAGGACGGTTAATCTCGCCCGAGGATATCTCCGACGCAAATAGGCGGCTTGAAACGGAGAGTAATCCTGTGCCTCGTCGACGAACACATGCTGGATATCTCCTTCCACGCGGCGGAAGCCTTCCAATGCTTCCAATACGTACATAAGGGGAGTCGCGTCTTCATGATCGATGACCTTGCGGCCCATCGTCAATTCCGCGCGCTGAAGCATCCACTCCCATCCAACCGGTTGCACACCGTCCGGAGAGCAAGAGCTGAACAAAGAGCGGCTTTCGAACAGCTCCCGGTAAGTGCTGACCGCATCCAGAAACCGGAAGCTTCGTACCGCTTTAACGAGCGGCGCCACCGCTTGCTCCGCCACCCGCCGACGCAATCTTGCGCTCATCTGGTCTTCGTCGTCGAACGCTTCGTCGTGGAATCCGCCGCGTCTTCTTACATCTACGTAAGCGCGCTGAATTTCCTCTCCGTCCACGAGCTCCGCGGCTTCCTCGAGCCATTGTTCGTCCATCTGCGAATCGACCCACAGCTTAATGCGCTCCAGCAGCCAGCGTCGAACTCCCGCGGCCCGAGTGCCGAATCCGTCCGCGGCACGTATTCCGTAAAATTGCTGCGACATCTCTTCGGCAGACACCAGCGTCATGCTGCGGAAGCGAAGAGGGCGGAATCGAACACCCTCTTGCTCCAATCGTTTCAAATAATTTTCAACCGTAATGAAGAAATGCTCCGAACCTTTGTATCGCACCGACCGTTCCCTGGCTTCTCCCTCGGCGGTTCCTTCCGCCGCCACTAAAGCTTCCGTCTGGGAGAACAGATCCTCGACCTCGAACCTACGACCTAATCTGGCTTCGATCAGTTCCCTGAACGTCATCTGTTTCATGTTCGCCTCGCCCAGATCGGGCAAAACGCGCGATATATACCCTTTGAACACCGGATTCGGCGAAAACAAAATAATCTGGTCGGGACCAAGCGTTTCCCGGAACCGATAGAGCAGATAGGCGATCCGCTGCAGCGCCGCCGATGTTTTCCCGCTTCCCGCGGCTCCTTGGACGACCAACAGCTTGTGCTTCTCGTTCCGGATAATCCAGTTCTGTTCCTTCTGTATAGTTGCCACGATACTCTTCATCGACGTGTCGGAGCCTTCCGACAGCACCGCCTGCAAGATCTCGTCCCCGACCGTCTCCGAAGTATCGAACATATGCTTCATTTGGCCGCCTCGAATGACGAATTGGCGCTTAAGCTTAAGCTCCCCTTCCATCCGTCCATCCGGTACGCGATAGGTAGCCGGACCCGGCTCATGATCGTAGAACAGACTCGACACCGGCGCGCGCCAATCGTAGACGAAGAAGGTTTCTCCGTCTTCGCCGACTAGCGATGCCCTGCCGATGTAGATGACTTCCGTCCCGCTGTCCTTCTCCGCGAAGTCGATCCGCGCGAAATAAGGCGAATCGAACTGCTTAGTCAGCCGTTCCACCGCCTCGGACGCAACCCTGTGGCTACGCTCCCGCTCCGCGAGCAGCTCCGCCTGCTGCACGATGCTGCTCCAAGTTTCGCCGACTTCCGTGGAATCGGAGAAATTCATCCGCACGTCGTCCCAGAATTCTTGACGAATCCCGACCACGTCCTCGCGCCGGTCGCCAAGCAGCGAAAGCTCCTTGCGCATCCGGCGTCCTACCTGCTCAAGCACGACCAGCAACCGTTTCTCTTCCTCATCGCGAGGAGAATTCGGTTCGTTTACCATACCTTTCAACTCCCTGTGCAGCAAATCGGATAATGCCTGCGTTGAGACTTGCTGTCATCGTACGCAAAACCTTCGTATTCTATGTTGTATCATGCGCGCAAACCAAGTGCAACATTTCCCCGTTTATTTTCGCCGATTCGTCCGCGCACGGAAAAACCCCGCACAATGCGATCCTGTGCGAGGTCTCTTCCTAATCCGTTATGCCGTTCCGAACGTAACGCCCCACTGCTTCAGATGCTGCCTGTAGGCAATGCTCATTCTATCGCACTTAAGATGAAGCTCCGCTTGCAAATCAAGCGGCAGCAGCTCCGGCTTCTGATTCTCGACCATAACGCGATCTTGTTCGATCAGAGTGTCCTGGAACGCGATGAACGCATCGTCCGGGGCTTCCTTATCGTAATTGCGCGCCTTCAGCATGTATGCCCTGCTCTTCTGCTCCGTCATGGGCAGAACCATCAAGAACAGGTGGAACATTTCGTCATTGTCCGGATTTCGTTTGATCAAAGCCGCCGTGAACGGTCCGTATACTTCATAAGTATAATGGCTGTTCATGCTTGTGCCGCGTCCGTCGGCATCCGGTTGGAAGACGACGATTTCATCCGTACGGAGAATCCCGTCGTTGTCGCTCACGCGGTAATCTTGGATTTCCGGAAATTGGCTATCACCGAGCAAGCCTTCATGGACGAACATCAGATGCGAGACGTCCAGGAAGTTCTCTACGATCCGCGGACCCGCGGCGGCAATCTCGTAAGGCCCCATCAATACGACCTTGAGATCTTCCCTCAAATTCGGAAAAAACGACGGCTCGCTATCCTTCGGAGTTCCCAAGCAAATCCAGACGAGTCCGTGTCGCTCGAAACATGCATACGCGCTTGCCTTCGCTTTGTCGGGAATCGCCCGATCGGCCGGCAAGGAGGGAATCCTCACGCAATTCCCGCACCCGTCGTACCTCCATCCGTGATATGCGCATATCAATTCGTCGTTTTCCACCCGGCCCAAGGAAAGCGGCACTCCCCGATGGATGCACAGATCCCTGAAAGCATGAATGCCGTTGCTCGTTCGGAACAAAACGATTTGTTTCCCGAATAGCGTAGCGGGAACCGGTTTATCGCGCAGTTCTGAGGAAAGAAAGGCCGGATACCATTGTTCCAGCATGGCGGGAGACAAATCGTCTACCATAGGACAAGCCCCTTTCCTTATTGCGGAATCGTTCCGGACACGCCTTTGACGAACCAGTTCGTGGAGAGAACCTCTTCATCCGAGAGCGGTTTGCCGGCTTCGCCGTGAACCTTGCCGGAAGCGTCGGTAATCGGACCCGTGAACACCTCGAACGTTCCGTCGATGATTTCCTTCTTCTTAGCTTCGACCAAATCCTTCACGTCTTGAGGAACGTTCTTGCCGAACGGAGCGATATCGGTAATTCCCGTGCTCATATGCCCCCAATAGGCTTCGGTTTTCCATGTTCCGTCCATGTATTTCTTGACCGTATCGATGTAATAAGGGCCCCAATCCCATACCGGGTTCGTTAAGTAAGTTTCCGGAGCGAACCGGCTCATATCGGAGTCGTTACCGATGCCCCACACGCCTTTCTCCGCTGCCGCTTGAATGCTGGCCGGCGAATCCTGGTAAGCCGCGAGCACATCGACGCCTTTGTCCAGCAAGCTAACGGCCGCTTGGCGTTCTACCGTCGGATCGAACCATGTATTGCTCCAGACGACCGATACTTCGATGTCGGGGTTCACGCTCTGAGCGCCTAAGGTGAATGCATTGATCGTATAGACGACTTCCGGAATAGGGAACGCCGCTACGTAACCGATTTTATTGTTTTTGGTCATTTTGCCGGCGGTCATCCCGACGAGGTATCCGCTTTGATATTCGCGGCCCATGTATGTGGCAAGATTCTCTGCCGTTTTATAACCCGTATTATGGAGGAAAATTTTATCCGGATGTTTCGCGGCCACCGCGGCCATCGAATCCATGTATCCGAAGCTGGTACCGATGATAATGTCGTTATCCTTCGCCAAATCCTCGAATACCCGCTCGGCGTCCGGACCTTCCGGTACGTTCTCCACTACGGTCGATTTGATTCCGAATTCCTTCTCCATTTCTAAGCGACCTAGATCATGCTGATAGGTCCAGCCGCCGTCGCCGGCAACTCCGATATAGACGAACGCGACCTTCGGCAAAGGCTTCTCGGAAGCGGATGGGGAAGCTTCCGGCGATGCCGCCGCGCTGCTTGCGGGTGCTTCGCTTGAAGCTGGCGCGCTCGAGCTTGCCGATGGAGAGGCTTCCTCCTTATTGGAACAAGCGACCGCGAATACCATTAATAAAGACAGAATGACTACCCAACCCTTTTTTAACATGCGTGTTTCTCCTCTCTATCCTCGTGGTTTCTCTATCGTCGCTCGTCCGCAAAGACCAGGTTTTGGGCGAATCGACATTTGTTCTTATTTGAAATATATAGTTGCGATATATATACGTCAACTTAATTAACACAATATTGTGAAAACGACAAAAATAATAGAAACTAAGCTTCGTTATTGACAACACGGCATACATTTGCGTCATATTAAATGACACAAGACCGGGGATTTTGATCCCCGGTCTTGTGCATTGCCCGCCTCGAGCGAAACTTACGATTGGTTAACTTCCCGCTTACAACGGAGGCTCGCGGAAACCTCCCAGCGCAACCTGCAGAGCATGCGCGATTCGGTACACCGATGCTTCGTCTCCGTGTTTGCCTACGATTTGGAAGCCGACCGGCAAATTGTCCGATAAGGTATTTCCCGCGGAAACAACGAGCGCAGGATGTCCCGTAACATTAAAAGGAATCGTCCGCAAGGAGACGTCGAAGCTCCCTTCCTCGAACGAAGGATCCTTCATCGTCGCGGTGAACGGAAAGCTAGGGCATACGAGGACGTCGACATCGGCCAAGCTCCCGTTTACGACTTCCGTGAACTTTCGCCGACGCTCCAACGCCGTCAAGTATTGCACTGCCGTTATGTTAAAACCTTCCTTGATATTGGCGAACGTGGATGGCGCGTAATCCTTCTCCCTATGAGGAAACCACTGCCTATGGTGGGTAGATGCTTCCGCAAGCAACAGCGGAATCGCGATCTCTTCCACTTCTTCTATTGAAAGAATCGTCGACTCTATAATCGTCGCGCCTAACATTAGCAGCGTATCTACCGCGGCCAAAGACAACTCCCTGATTTCCGTATCTGCGATAGAATCCGTCAGCGATCGCAGCACGCCCACCTTCATTCCGCGAACATCACCGGAAAATACCGCATCGTAGTCGAAGGTCGCCGTGGAGATGCTCTCCAGCACAATGGCGTTATCCTTGACCGTTCTGGTCAGCGGGCCGACATGGTCCAGACTGTCGGATAGCGGAAAGGTTCCTTGCCGGGGCACTAAATCGTAAGTTGGCTTTAGGCCAACGATTCCGCAAAAAGAAGCCGGCGCGCGTATCGATCCTCCGGTGTCCGTGCCCAACGAGGCATAACCGATCCCGGCCGCAATCGACGATCCCGACCCGGTGCTGGAGCCACCGGCCGTGCGATTCACGTCCCAAGGATTGTTGCATTGTCCGTAATCGGGATGGATAGAGCCGTAGGCGAATTCCAGCATGTGCGTCTTGCCGAATACGACCGCTCCAGCCCGAATAAGCGCGCCGTACACATAGGCATCTTCGTCCGGTATGTTATCGCTCATTATTCGCGAACCTATCGTCGTACGAATGCCTTTGGTTGCGAATATATCCTTCAAAGAGACCGGAATTCCGAGCAGCTTGCCCGTCGTCGCCTCGCCCTTCAAGAAGACGGCTTCAGCCGCCTTCGCCTGAACGATCGCCTGATCCGCCAACACGGTAACGAAGGCGTTAAGCTTAGGTTCCAATAAGGCCAAACGCTCCAATACCGCCTCGGTAACTTCGACCGGCGAAACTGCTTTTGCGCGATATAGCGCGGCTACTTCGTCTATCGTCGAGAACAGTAGCTTTCTTTTATCCGTAACAGTCATTGTTCTCTGCTCCCTTCCTAGCATATTCAATACAGGAAACATGCCACCTGATGATCGGGAACGACCTCCTTCAGAGCCGGACGCTCCATGGCACAGCGGTCGAAAGCCTTCGGACAACGCGTGTGGAACGGACAGCCATGAGGAGGATTCGCAGGGCTCGGCACGTCTCCCTGAAGAATGATCCGTTCCCGCCGCTCAATGCGCTTAGGCTCCGGTGCCGCCGATAGTAACGCTTCGGTATACGGATGCAAAGGCTGCGCAAACAACCCTTGCTTAGGAGCCAGCTCGACCATATTTCCCAAGTACATCACGCCGACCCGGTCGCTGATATGCTTAACGACCGCGAGATTGTGCGATATGAAAATATAGCTTAGATTATACTCCCGCTTCAAATCGACCATCAGATTCAGAATTTGCGATTGGATCGATACGTCGAGCGCGGATACCGCTTCGTCCGCCACGATCAGCTTCGGGTTGAGAGCGAGCGCGCGCGCGATGACGATTCGTTGCCGTTGCCCTCCCGAGAATTCATGCGGGTGACGGAACCGGTCTCCGGTTCTCAGCCCTACCGTCTCGAGAAGCCTGCATACTGCTCCGTCGATTTCCGAATGAGATAACGGCTGATTATGAATACGGAAAGGCTCGGCGATCAAATCGCGAACCGTCATTTTCTGGTTTAGGGACGAGTACGGATCCTGAAACACCATTTGAAAATCTTTGCGAAGCTTCCTCAAACTGCCGGGGCTCATCTTGGCGATATCTTGGCCTTCAAACAAAATGCTGCCTTCCGTCGGCTCCAACACCCGCATGATCATCCGGCCGGTCGTCGACTTGCCGCAGCCCGATTCTCCTACGATGCCAAGAGTCTCCCCTTTCTTCAATTGAAAGGACACGCCGTCGACCGCTTTGACATGGCCGGTCGTCCTGCGGAGAAAACCCGATTTGATCGGGAAGTATTTTTTGATCCCCTTCACTTCAAGCAGCATTTCGCTCATGCCGCACCTCCGTTCGGGACTAATGCGCACCGGACGAAATGCTCCGGAAGAACCTCGCGCAGCTCGGGCATTTCCTCGGTGCACGAAGGCTGAGCCGACGAGCAACGGTCGGCGAACCGGCAGCCCTTAGGAAACGCGCCCGCGCTCGGAACCGTCCCCGGTATCGAATACAGCACTTCTTTGTCTTCCTCCAGCGACGGTATCGAAGCCAGCAACGCTTGCGTGTAAGGATGCATGGGCTTCTCGAAAATCGCGTCAGCCCCCGTACTCTCCACCACTTGGCCCGCATACATAACGACGACGTGATCCGCCATCTCCGCAACGACTCCAAGATCATGCGTGATGAGAATAATTGACGTTTTACGTTCGTCTCTCATCTTCTTCATCAGCTCAAGCACTTGAATCTGGATCGTAACGTCCAGCGCCGTTGTCGGCTCGTCCGCGATCAGCAGCCTCGGTTCGCAGACCATCGCCATCGCGATCATCACCCGTTGCCGCATTCCGCCTGACAATTGGTGCGGATATTCGTTCACGATGTGCTCCGCCCGAGGTACTCCGACGAACCTGAGCGTTTCGATCGCTTTGCTCTTAGCTTCGGACTTCGTCACCTTCCGGTGGCGCAGCAGCACTTCCTCGATTTGCTTGCCTACTTTCATTACCGGATTCAACGCGGTCATCGGCTCCTGGAATATCATCGAAATCCGGTCGCCGCGAACGGCATCCATTTCCTTCTCCGACAGCTTAGACAGATCTTTACCTTCGAAGCGGACTTCCCCGGACGTAATACGTCCCTTGGGTCCGGGTAGCAACCTCATAATAGAGAGGGACGTCACGCTCTTCCCGCTGCCCGATTCTCCGACGATGCAAACGATTTGCCCTTCCTCCACATCCAGATCGATGCCGTCCACCGCGCGAATCAACGCATTTTTCGTCTGGAAGTAGGTTTTTAAATCACGTATTTCCATGAGCTTTTTACCCATAACCTGCCCCTCCTCTCCGCCTTCACCGTTTTAATTTGGGATCGAGGACGTCCCTTAGCGCTTCGCCGAGCAAGCTGTACGAAAGCACGGTAAGCAGGATGAATACGCCAGGGTATACCGCAAGAACAGGTGCCGTCCAGATATAATTCTGCGATTGTTGAAGCATGTTCCCCCATGAAGCCAACGGCGGTTGAATGCCGAGACCCAGGTAAGACAAGCCCGATTCGGCCAGTATCGCCCAGCCGATGCCTAGCGTGGCCAGAACGATAATGGAAGAATACGTTTGCGGAACGACGTGCCGAAACAAAATTCGCCAAGGACCGGCACCGAGCGTCGTCTCCGCTTCCACCAAGCTGCTGTCGCGCCATTTCATCACTTCGGCGTGTACGATCCGGGCCATCTGCGGCCAGTAAGTAAAGCCCACGGCAACGATGACGACGGGAGGACTGTTGCCGAACGAAGTAATCTCGATCAGAATGAGGAAAAAAGACGGGATGGAAAGCATCATATCGACAAGCCGCATAATGACGTACTCCGTCTTGCCCCCGAAGAATCCGGCTATCGAGCCTAGCAATCCGCCGAGCACAACCGCGAGCGCCATCGCCGCAAGTCCGACCATCAACGTTATCCGCCCCCCTGAGACGATACGCGCAAGCTCGTCGCGCCCAAGCTCGTCCGTGCCGAGCCAATGCTGACCGCTGGCGGGAAGGGTTACCGAAAGCGGGTCGGTATCGGTCGGGGAATGAGCCAGAAACAAAGGCGCCACCAGAACGAATAAATAAATAAGCACCAAGTAGCTAAGCGATGCTTTACCAACTACCGACAAACCTCCGAGTACGTTAAGAATAATCCTGCCCTTGCCGGGTGCGACTGAAGGCGGGGATATCCTCTCTCTCTCCGTTATGCTGGCCGTATTACTCATAGCGAATCCTCGGGTCCAGAACGGTGTATATCAGGTCCGTCAGTATATTGGTAACGATCACGATCGCACCCACCAAGATCGTTACTCCCATGACTACCGTATAATCGCGGTTCGTTGCCGCCTGTACGGCGAGGCGGCCCATGCCGGGCCATCCGAAAACATTTTCCACGACCACCGATCCGCCCAGCAATATCGGGACGATAAGACCGACGATCGCCGCAATGGGCACAAGCGCGTTCCGCAACGCATGTTGGAAGAAAACCCGGTAAGCGCCAAGCCCTTTCGCTTTAGCTGTCCGTACGTAATCCAGCGATATGACGTCCACCATTGCCGATCGAGTAAATCGAACGATATTCGGAAGCATCAGAATCGATAAGGTGAACATCGGTAACGCCAAATGCTTAATTAGATCTACCAACGAAAAATCGCTTCCGGCCGTCATCATGCCGGAAATCGGAAGTATGGGATGAATGACCGCAAAGAAAATAATCAAAAGAATGCCGAGCCAAAACTCGGGAATCGCCATTCCGAACGTAGACATGAACGTGATCAGCCTATCGATCCAGCTCCCCCGCTTCACCGCAGCGAGAACGCCTAACGGTATGCCGATCATCAAGGTGAAGATCAGAGTCGCCGCGGACAAAATAACCGTATTCGGAAACCGTTCCGCGAGCAGTTCTCCTACGGGCTGCTTGGAATCCAGCGAATTGCCCAGATCCCCTTGCACCGCGCCTCCCAGCCACTCGGCGTATCGTTGCACGACGGGTTTATCCAGACCGAGTTGCTTCGTTAACGCTTCCCTCTGCTCTGCCGTGGATTGGAAGTTCATGATGGCCGAAGGACCGCCCGGCGCTAAATTTATCAGAAAAAAAGTAAGAATCGATACCAGCAGAAGCGTAAGCAGTCCTTGACTGACGCGGACGACGAGATATCGTGACATGGGGCTGCTCCTCCCTCTTTCTTCGCGATGGGCGGGAAGAAATTCCCCGCCCCGCCAAGAGTAAATATGAACACGCGGCTAAACTTTACTTCTACTTCAGCACTTTCCATTCCGTAATATGATCTTCGGCCACAATAAACGTCGTTTTCGGAACAATCAGATTTTTCTGGGTAGCTACGGCGATCGTCGGATTCCACAGGTATAAATACGGCAATTCCTCCGCGGTCATCGTCTGAACGTCATTGTAAACCTTCACGCGTTCCTCTTCCGTTTTCGCTTTGCGGCCATCCTCCAGCAGCTTGTCGAGCGCCGGGTTTTTGTAACCCGGTATGTTGTTGCCCGTACCCGCCGAGTTGCTGTGATAGTACGCGAGAATATCCGGGTCGACCGGAGCTCTCCACCAACAAAGAGTAGCGTCGTAATCGCGATTGCTAACGACTCTCTGTACGTAGGAATTCCAATCTATCACTTGAAGATTCACCTTCACGCCGATTTTCTGCCAATATTGCTGCACGAGCTGGGAAGCCTGCACAAGAGTACCGTATTGGCCAGCCGGCATGTCTATTTCGAGCGGTTCGCCGTCCTTTTCCATGATTCCGTCGGAATTCAACTTATAACCCGCTTCTTCAAGCAACGACTTGGCTTTTTCCGGATCGTAAGCGTACGTTTGCACGTTCGGGTTGTAGAACTTCTCCATCATAGGGTTGATCGGACCGGTCGCCACTTTACCGTATCCTTTCAGCACGCCCTTGATAATCGATTCGCGGTCGATGGCATACAATAGCGCCTGGCGAAGCTTGACGTCTTGAAAGCGCGGCTGAGACTGGTCGAGTGCCACCCAATAATAATTGTTGTCGGATACCTCGTTAACGGTCAGGTTCGGATTCGACTTCAGGTTGTCCATCAGGTTCGGATCTTCTACCGTAATCATCGACAGACTGCCGGACATCAGCTGGGCGACCTGCGAGTTGATGTCTGGAACGATATTGAAGACGACCTTCGCCACGTCTCCCGTCCCCCCGAAGTAGTTCGGGTTACGCTCCAGCTCCACGTATTGACCCGCCATATATTTAGTCAAGACATAAGAACCGGTACCGACCGGCTTCTCTTTATTGAAAGAGGTTAAATTCCAAGGGTCTTGTCCTTCGAAAATGTGCTTAGGCAATATTTTCGCAAACCAAGCCAAGTAGTTCGGCAATGAGGACCACGCCTGCTTCAGAACGAATTGGACTTGGGAAGGGCTTACCGCTACGACTTTGTCCACCGCGACGAAGTTGGAGGAGTTCGCCGCCGCAAGATCCTTTTTCAACACGATTTCGTTGAATGTATAGACGACGTCATCGGCCGTGAAAGGCTCGCCGTCGGACCATTTGACGTCCGTCCTAAGATTGATCGTCCATGTCAAGCCGTCATCCGAAGGCGTCCAATCCGTCGCAAGCGCGGGAATCGGCTGATAGTCCGTTCCCCATGCCGTCAATCCATCGAACAGCAGCTCCGTGATCGGCTCCGATTCAACGAAACCGGTCGGAGACCAAGGGTTAAAATTCGGGTCGGCGTTCGTCGCTAGCGTAATCGTTGCGTCTTGTACGCCCTCGGACTCGGCCGGAGCGCTCGCGCTTTCGGATGCCGGCACCGATGCCGCGCCGCCCGATGCGGCGGGTTCGTTGTTTCCGGAATTAGAGCTGCAGCCCGCAAGCGTCAGCGCTATTATAAGTAAAATTGCAATTGATGCAGTTAATGCCGATCTGGATTTTTTCATATACCCCATCCTCCTAGTAGTTGCATCTAAATGTTAGTTTATATCACTCGAATGAGTCGATTCCCAACAATACGTCACAGACACCTAACATTAAAGGGTTAAAAAAATCCGGGAGTACATTAAATATTCACATAGCAGGGTATTACCGTCAATGTCTACCCCGACTCCAAATATTCACATCCCGGATCTCGCTATTTAATCTAACATCATAATCCCGGCTTCATGATTCTCTCGCCGTCATTACCCGGTAAATAACCAAGAATTCTTGAAATTTTCCCTGCCGCTTCTACCGTCAGTTGGCCGAGTCGGGCAAGCGATTGTTGTCCGACTCTGGAGACGGGTCCGCCCGCGCTGATCGCACCGATTACATTGCCGTTGCGGCCGAAGATCGGCGCCCCTACCCCGATAGCTCCCCATTCGAAATCCTGATCGCTGATGCTGTAGCCGCGCTTGCGAATTTCATCCAATTCTACGCGAAGCAAATTAGGGTCGGTAATGGTTTTCTCCGTCAGCTTCTGATAGTGAGGAAGCATTCCGAGCACCGTTTCTTGCTCGTCCGGCGAAAGGAAGGCAAGCATCGCCTTCGGTCCTGCGCCCGCATTCAACGCCGAGCGTTGACCGAGACGGGACATCAATCTGATTCCCTGCTTGCTATGACGGCGCGCAATGATCGTGGATTGCCCTTCCAATAGACAGCATAAGTTTACCGTCTCGCCGGTTTCTTGCTGCAGCTGAACCATGATCGGTTGCGCCACTTCCTCCAGCGGTGCGTCGGGCTCGGCCGCCAGAGACAGATTGTAAGCGATGGCCGTAACCAAGTAATAACCGCCCGGCTCCATTCGCAGCAACCCGAACTCTTCTAAAGATTTCAAACTGCGGAATACCTGATTTTTCGATAACCCCGTAATAGTTTCCAATTCCCCGATACTGAATCGGTAAGGCGGTTCGCAAAAAGAAAATAATACCTGCAGCGTCTTCATTACCGATTCGATAGCGTATCTGGATTCGCCGGCTTTTTGATCCAATACCGCAGGTTCGTGATCAGACAACGGCTTGCCCCTCCTCCTACCGCTTTCGCCGATGCGCGAGTGGCCATTGGCACGGTCATATTTTGATTCATTGTACATGTCTTTGTTTTATTCAGTCAAACACTTTTTATAAATTAACGAATAATATCAAGTTATTCATAAAAAACATCCGTTATTTTTGTATAAAGTTGAACAAAATCGAGTTTAAAATCATAAATGTTTGATTTTTTCATTTGAATGAGTCAAACTTGTTTTATTCCTCAAACAGGAGATTGATATCTTGAAGGAAAGGAAGTCGGTTCAATGCTGAAACAATTGAATATCAACGGAGTTAGGCTTCAGGTCGAGGATCAGGGCGATGGTCCCGCGATCATTACCCTTCACGGCGGGCCAGGTCTCGGCTCCCGACATGACGACGCCAACGTCTTCGGCGCTTTCGCTTCGGAAGGCTATCGCGTCGTCTCCTACGATCAACGCGGCAACGGCGAATCCGATAACGCGGAGCCCTACAGCCACGAACAATTCAATGCCGACACGGAAGCGTTGCGCGAACAGCTTGGCCTTGGCAAGATTATCATCGCCGGCGGCTCTTATGGCGGATATTTGGCTCTCGAATACGCGCTTCGTTATCCGCAGAACGTAGCCGGCATCGTGCTGCGCGACACCGCGCCTTCCAATGCCTACCGCTATACGGCTCACGAACGAGCGCTCAAAAGCGGATTGCCAGGCGTTACTCAGGAAATGCTGGACCGCATTTTCAACGGAGAAGCTCGGGATAACGAAGATTTCCGCGCCATGTACGCAGCCATTTTACCTCTATACTGGGTCAGCTTTACGCAGAAGGATTTGGATGACCACTTGAATTCGATCGCTTTCAGATACGAAACGCACAACTGGGCATTTTCCCGCAATCAGCCCCATTTCAATCTCGTCGACCGTTTAAGAACGATCGAAGCGCCTACTCTCATTCTTTGCGGAAGGCACGACTGGATTACTCCGTTGGAAGCTTCCGAGGAAATGGCACGCGAAATTCCGAACAGCCGCCTCGTCGTATTCGAACATAGCGGCCACTCGCCGCAGAACGAGGAACGCGAGAAGTTCCTATCGGAAGTCAGGCAGTTTATAGGCGAGATCGTTTCAAACCACTAACGACAAAGGGCGTGACGACAGCATGAATCAGAAAATATACCGTGGCTACCAATCTTATCAGTATCTTGACGCGGGAACCGACTTCAAAAGCTTCGAGCTTGTCAAGGAAACGACCTTGTTTCCGGATTACGTCGTTCCCGTTAGCGAAGACGAGGAAGCAAGAGCCAAGAAGCTGATGGATGAGAACATCGTTATTTCGTTGCACGAGCATACTTTCAAATCCCCGGCCAATCTTGGCGAATTCCTTGAGTTTCGGCGCTGGGGACGCGATTTCACCGGCTTCGAAGGGCTTGCCCGCTCTGGACTGGACTGCGTATTCGACAACCTGATGAACGGAACGGCGATGATCACCTCCCGCGGCGGCTGGAAGTGGGATGACGTCTTGTACGATCTGGGCATGCGGCTGAGCGATATCGCCCACCAGGATATGGTCATTCTCGGCTTGACCACGGACGACATCCGCAGAGCCAAAAAGAACGGACAAATCGCCTTCGTCCCTTCTCTTGAAGGCGCGGCGATGATAGAGAACGAACTAGACCGCATCGATATCCTGTACGGATTCGGAGTTCGTTGCATGGGTATCGCCTATAGCGAGGGCAACGCTCTTGGTATGGGATTGAAGGAAAAGAGCGGCGGGTTGACGGCCTTCGGCAAACAAGCCGTCGCCCGTATGAACAAGCTCGGCATCGCCATCGACGTCTCCCACTCCAACGACCAAACATCGTTGGATACGATAGAAGCAAGCGACAAACCGATTTTCATTACCCATGCCGGCGCCCGCGCCCTGTGGGACACCAACCGGCTCAAGCCGGATGACGTCATTAAGGCTTGCGCGGCCAAAGGCGGTGTCGTCGCCATCGAAGCGGCGCCGCATACGACGATTACTCAGAAACACCCCCGACATAATATCGAATCGTTCATGGAGCACTTCGAATACTGCGTCGATCTGGTAGGCATCGATCACGTTTCGTTCGGACCGGACACGCTGTTCGGCGACCACGTCGGCATACACAAAGCTCTCTCCGAAGCGCTGTCGTTATCCGCTTCGAAGGGATCGCATCCTTACGAGCAGGTTGAATACGTCCAAGGCTTGGAAAATCCCGGCGACTGCTTTCCGAACATCGTCCGTTGGCTCGTCAAGCACGGTTACTCCGACGAGGACATCGTTAAAGCGATCGGCGGCAACACGATGCGGGTTCTGGAGGAAGTTTGGTGGGATCCCAGGAAACAGGGTCACGGACTCGGGAAATGAGCCTGATCGACTAATCTAATCGGTTGAGATCAACCTTTTCATTCCAACTATACGAAAAAGCACCCTTCTCGGGTGTTTTTTTCATTCTATATTCCAAGCACACTCCCGAGAGTACCCACATATACATAAGGTGGTGGAATCTTTGCATACGATAGGGGGCTTGACTCGGCATGCGGGAAGAGGAACAGCTGGAATTAGAACAGGCCATAACGGAAATTACTTCGATCGCCGAAAGGTTCGGACTCGATTTCTATCCCATGCGTTACGAAGTTTGTCCTTCGGATATCATCTATACTTTCGGAGCTTACGGAATGCCGACACGCTTCAGCCATTGGAGCTTCGGGAAGACCTTCAATAAGATGAAAATGCAATACGATCTCGGTCTCAGCAAGATCTACGAGCTCGTCATCAACTCCAACCCATGCTACGCTTTTCTGCTCGACGGCAATTCCTTGGTGCAGAACAAATTAATCGTCGCCCACGTGCTGGCCCACTGCGATTTCTTCAAGAACAACGCCCGTTTCTCCATCTCCAACCGCAACATGGTAGAGAGCATGTCGGCGGCGGCGGAGAGGATCAGCCAATACGAGATCGAATACGGTACCGCTCAAGTCGAAAAATTCCTCGACGCGGTCATGGCCATCCAAGAGCACGTCGATCCCGCGATTCGCAAGCCTTACGGGTTGGATCGCAAAAGATACGTATCCCAGCAACAAAAACGCGAGAAGCCCAAAGATAGAAATTCGCCGACAGCCCCTCAATCTCCCTACGAGGATCTTTGGGAGCTCGAGAGCTTCGAGGATGCCAACCGCTCGGCAATCCGCTCCGAGGAAATTCCGGAAATGCGTAAATTCCCGCACGATCCGGAGAAGGACATCGTGTGGTTCATCCAAGAGTTCTCTTCCCATCTGGAGGACTGGCAACGGGATATCATGAGCATATTGCGCGAGGAGATGCTCTACTTCTGGCCTCAAATCGAGACTAAGATCATGAACGAAGGCTGGGCTTCTTACTGGCATCAGAAGATCATGCGGGAGTTGCCGCTCACGAGCGAAGAGACGATCGAATACGCCAAGCTGAACTCTGCCGTCGTGCAACCATCGCGCCATTCGCTGAATCCTTACTATCTCGGACTTAAGATCTTCGAGGACATCGAGAAGAGATTCGGGCAGGAGAAAATATTCGAGGTCCGCGAGCTCGATTCCGATCCCTCCTTCCTTCGCAACTACTTGACCAAGGAGCTTACGGAAGAGCTGGATCTATATATTTTCGAGAAGAAGGGCCAGGAGTGGAAAATCACGGAGAAAACGTGGGAGATCATACGCGATCAACTCGTTTATTCTCGCGTGAACGGAGGCTTCCCCTATCTCGAGGTGACGGACGGAGACTATCAACGCAACGGCGAGCTCTATATCACCCATAGTTACGAAGGCACCGAGCTCGATTTGAAGTACGTGGAACGCACCCTCCCATACTTGGTTCAGTTGTGGGGGAAACACGTGCACCTAGAGACGTTCTCCGACGACAAGAAAATATTGTTCAGCTGCGACGGCAAGAAAACGAATCGCAAAAGCATCTAAAAAAAGAAACCGTTCCTGCGGCATAATGGAGTTCGAACCCCATTGTGCCCTAGGACGGCTTCTTAGCGTTATCGTTACAGCGAAGCCGGCATCAATTCGCCTAGCGCGTCTACAATCGTTGTGGTCGGGATCGCGAATCCGATCCCTTGGGCTTCGGCATTCACCGCGGTGTTAATTCCGATGACTTCGCCTTTCTCGTTCAACAGCGGTCCGCCCGAATTGCCGGGATTGATCGAAGCGTCGGTTTGGAGCAAATGCTCGTATTTGTGGTCGCCTTCTTCATCCGCTATCGTAATCGGACGATCCTTAGCGCTAAGTACTCCCATCGTTATCGTATGATCGAATCCGTACGGATTGCCGATCGCGATTACCCAATCGCCGATATTCGTCGCGTCCGATTGTCCTAAAGTCAGGGAATGAAATGCTTTGTTTTCGGGGTTTTCCACCTTCAGTACCGCCAGATCGAGACTAGGATCCGAACCCACGACTTTCGCGGTAAGCGGCTCATCGTACCCTTCGACCGTAACCTTGACTTCCGCCGCCCCGGCGATAACATGCTCATTCGTTAGAATGTAGCCATCGTCCTTGAAAATAAATCCGGAGCCGGAGCCGACCAGTTCAATCTGCCCATTCGACTGTTGTTGCCGTTGACCTTCGCTCCGGTCACCCCCGAATAGATTACGGGTATTCGGGTTCATCTGAGAGTTTACCGTAGCGTAATTTTCGATTTTCACGACAGCCGGACTTGCCGTATCATACACCGATGCGATGCTTTTGTCGCCGATTACCGCCGAAGTTAATCCCGGATCTTGAAGCGACGAACTCCCGGCGACATTGATATGGCTATTCATAATAGCCTTACCCTCGACACCGAACCAATTCTGCCTGTCCGCCGCATAGGAGAATCCTCCGATGACAACCGCGCCAACCAAGAATGCAGCAAGCATGACTCTCATCGAATTGGCGGATTTTCGTTTCGGGTCACTCCCCCTATTTGCGTATTGTTGCATCATATCGGTATGTTTGCCGAGTTCCTTTTCGTAAGAAGACCTCAAATCGGATATTTCTTTAGCGGAGTCGTGAATGTAAGATGTCACCGGCGGGTTATGTTCGGCGTTATCGAACGCGTTCTGTTCATTCATTCCTATCATCCTCCTTGTCGCTGCCTATGAATCTATCATGGAGGACAAACCTTAAATGAAAGTTAAGCTTAAGTAAAATAAACATGAATAAATAAGTCAATGCGTAAGAATAGACGGTTTTGTTTATTCTATTTCTATAAGAAAGGAGCGATTAACCATGACGATTTCCCAAGGTACTTCGACCGAGCCCGTTCTCGGTACCCAGACGCAATCGCCCAGTCGCCCGAGTTCCTTCCCTCCGCAGCACCAGAACCGACAACCCGGAATCCAGCAAAATATGAATCCGCTACCCGAGGCCGAATCTCCGGTCTATCGCCCGGCAGGCAAGCTGACCGGCAAGGTCGCCATCGTTAGCGGGGGCGACAGCGGAATCGGTAGATCCGTATCGATTCTCTATGCCAAGGAAGGCGCGGACGTCGCCGTCATTTACTTAAACGAGGACGTGGACGCGGAAGAGACGAAACGCCAGATCGAAGCCGAAGGACGACGCTGCTTGTTGATCCGAGGAGATATCGGAGATCAAGCGTTTTGCAAGCAGGCGGTCGATCAAGCCGTCAATGGTTTAGGCCGGTTGGACATCGTCGTCAACAATGCCGCGGAGCAGCATCCTCAGGACAAGCTCGAGCAGATTACCCCGGATCAACTGGAAAGAACTTTCCGTACGAACGTATTCGGTATGTTCTATCTTACCCAAGCCGCGCTTCCTCACTTGTCCGCAGGCTCCACCATCATCAATACGACATCGATAACCGCTTATCGCGGAAGCCCGACTTTGCTCGACTATTCTTCTACCAAAGGCGCTCAAGTCGCTTTCACCCGCTCCTTGGCCTTGAATGTCATCGGACAAGGAATACGAGTTAACGCGGTTGCTCCTGGTCCCATCTGGACTCCGCTCATCCCCTCTACCTTCGATGCCCAGAAGGTAGCCAAATTCGGAGCCGACTCGCCGATGCAGCGAGCCGGTCAACCGGACGAGCTTGCCCCGGCTTACGTGTACCTTGCCAGCGAGGATTCGTCCTACATGGCCGGACAAGTCTTGCACGTCAACGGCGGAGAAGTCGTGAACGGTTAATGTCGCGGAATAAAAAGAAGCAGACCGATCTCCCAAGAGACCGGTCTGCTTCTTGCTCACTATGGCGATAATCAACCGTGCGCTTCCTTCATTCTTACTTCGTTGAAGTCCGTTCTGTAGTATCGAATCATGACGGCTAGCCCGAGAGCCACAAGGAACGAATACAGTGCAAGCCAAGCTCCTATGCTTCCCCAATCGAAAACCGTCACGAACAGATACGTTAAAGGCACGAACAAGAAGAGACTGAGAACGAACGAGGAACGCATGAGGAAGGTCGTGTCGCCGATTCCCCTCAAGCCGCCGGCATAGAAATTGTAAAATCCGTCGAATATTTGCAAATAAGCCGATACCTGAATCAAATGAGCAGCCAACTCGTAAACGCCGGGATCGTCGCTATATAACTTCGCGATTGGCACTGCCCATATTAATTCCGCCGTTCCGAGACAGATAAGGAATATCGTCCCCAGTATAGCCGTATTCGTTCCGGCCATTTTCGCTAATCGCGGTCTTCCTTGACCGATTTCCTGGCCTACGAGAATCGTCGCCGTGGAGCCGAACGCGAACGCGGGCATAAACCCGAACGACATGACGCTTAAAGCGACCTCGTTCGCCGCGGTTGCCATTTCGCCTAACGTTAGTACGAAAATCGTGAATATGTACATAGAGACGCTCATCGAGAATTCTTGCAATCCGAGCTTGCCGCTTTCCCGGGAAATCAGCTTTAACTCGCGCCAATCCGGTTTCTGCAGCTTTCTTGTTTGGTAGCGCTTATGCATCGGTCCCCAGAATACGGCAAGGCAGATCGCTAGCTGAACCGCTTCTCCGATCAATAAGGCATAACCCGCGCCGATAATCCCAAGATCCGGCAATCCCCAGTGACCGTAAGTTAACCCGTATGTCAACGCGACCATCAAGACATTCGCCACGATCGATACGATCATCGACGTCCGAGTGTCGCCGACCCCACGGAAAAAACCATGAAAAACAAAGCTGATAATTCCGAAAGACATCGCATAGAACCGCAGCTCCAAGTATCCGCCGCCGGTTTCGACCAGGTTATCGGAGCCGCCGGTTAGATTGAGCACGGCTCCGCTCGCCAGCCATCCGGCTAAAGCGATAACCACACCCACCCCTACGCTGACAAGCAGCGCGAGATACATTCTCTGCATCCCCTTGCCCATCTCTTTAGCGCCGAAATTCTGAGCGACAAGATAGTTGACCGAATGTCCGATTCCCGAAAATATGGCGAATACGTTGTACATGATAATGTTGGAAACGCCAACGACGGCAATAACCACGAAGCCTAGGTCGCCGACCAAAATTAAATTAACCGTACCTGTAAGCGTTTGCGTTGCGAATGCGAATAAGGATGGGAGAGCGAGTATTAGAATGCCATACCAGCTCTTGAGAAGTTTCATGATGTCATACCGTCCCCGCTAACTAAGATGTCCCCATTCTGCCTGAGTTGATCGACTAAGTCAATGAACTCTGCGGTGTTATTTTTATCGGATTATGCTCAATTTACGCTAGTTTAACCGCCGCTATTCTTAGCCTGCGATAATCCGCGGTCCATGTCCCCTCATCGTATAGCCGGGTTTGCTTGAGCCTGCTTGCGGCTTCTTCTATCCATGGTGCGGCTTCCTGCTCTCCAGCGCTCGGAAACATCGCCGAACCGAACATCCTTAACCAGCCCTTCATTCCGTCTTCGCCTTCTTGCAGAACCGTTGGACGGTCGAAGAGCAGTGCGCTTTGCACCTCCAGACCCGCCTTTTCCAACAAGGAAGAGTATTCTCCCACAGTAGGAAAATACCAAGGCATAACGAACGCATCCTCTCGGCCATGCATACTTAAGGATTGCCGTGTCGCCTCGATTATGGTCGAAACATTACGATGCCCACCCAACTCCGCGATCAATCTTCCTCCGGGCTTAAGTCCGCTGATCATGCTTGCGATTGCGGCTTCGGGATCCTTCATCCAATGCAGGGCCGCATTGCTGAATACGGCGTCGTAGGACCGTTCCGCTTTCCAGTCCATTCCGTTAGCTTGGAGAAAGCTCAAATGAGGGTACTTCCTCCAAGCTCTATCGACCATTTCCGGGGAAATATCCACTCCGAGAACCTCCGCCCCGCTTCGCGCGATCTCGGCGGCCAAATCTCCGGTTCCGCACCCGAAATCGACGATGGTTTCCCCCTTCCGCGGATTTAACCATTTCACGATATCTTCGCCATATCGCGATACGAAACTCATCGACTCGTCGTAACGATCCGCTTCCCAATTCACCTTTTGACTTAGGTCCCTTCGGTTCTCTTGATTTTCCATACCCGATCATCTCCCGTAACGAATTCATGATAGGTATGTTATAACATGACACTCCGTTATAAGTTAAATATATATAAACTATTTTATTGATAGGAAATAACTATAAACAATCAAAATAAAAAAACCAAACCTCGGCGGCTCGGCGGCTTGTTTTCCAGAAATGACCCACACTTATTTTTTCCAAAATAATGATGGCTTCGGAAAGGCTGTCTTGTACTTCGCGCTGTCTTCCTTAGCCAAGTGCTCTACTTTGCTTACGTTCGCTTCCGATACGGTCGCGAATTTACTATCCGCAGTCACCGGATGATCGAAATATACCTTGCGAGCCTTGCGATCAAATGAATTCACGTGGTTCATGTTGACAATATTTGTTCTATCCAGTCGTTCGAAGCCTGATTCCTTAAACAATATAAGCAATTCGTCCAAAGTAGTAGGATAGAAATACTTGTCATCCTTCGTAAAGAACTCAGGACCATCCGCCGAAGGCTTTATCGCAATCAGATCCTCGATATTTACTGTGCATGGATTCCCGTCGCGATCCAGCAAGCGGATTTGTTCAGTCATGAATTCACCCCTTCCATCATAAGTATATGAAAGTTTCAAACTAACCCCTTAACTCTTCCGGTATTTCAGGTCTATGCATAATCCACAAACAAGCTGTGCTGACGAATACAACCGCAAATAATCCTAGTAGCTTCGCAAACGGGACTAATAATTTCTTTTTCAAATTTATTCGCCTCCTTTCTCTTTAGGCAAAAGTAAAATCGATTGCAACACTAATATGGAAGTCAGCGTTGAATCTTTCCAAAATAAATTACTTCCACCAATCAACACTGCCGCTATTTTTAGAAATGGATAATATTTCTCTGGAATTCGAGCATAACCTTTAAAGTTTCTCGGTGCAAGTATCGCTATAATACCAACGGATACTACGGTAATAATCAGTGTCCACATTTGCGTAAAATGTATATATGGCGCAATGCAAACGAATAAAATTGATAGTACCGTGCACCATGTGGATGAATGAAGATGAAATCCTCCCGCAAATATCCTCAGCAATATGAAATACATCAATCCCATTAGAGTAGCCATTGGTTCATTAAAAATAATTGCTACCAAAGTAATTGAAATTATTGTAAATAAGTTATGCAGAATGATATATAGTGAATATTTCATCACGTCAATACTTGGCGTATTCTGCGCGTCAACCTGCTTAAGATATGTTGCTAATCCCATGGATAATTTATTTATCATTTTTATTATCCTTTCGGGTAGAGAAATAAATTAATATCACCAAAACAAGAATAATTACTATTGCAATCGTGTAAAAATATTGGGGTAAACCTACGGATCCTATATACATTGCATTAACGACGAAAACTACGAATAACGATATAACTAGCGTGACTAAGAATAGCCTGTTCCCTTTTACCTCTTCCTTAAAAAACCTGCTGCTTGCGCGTATATAACTGAATCCGCCATTTGTGACAAGTATAAAATACGAAATGAGTACCAACATAGCAGCCGATGACGCTTGAAGGATATATCCACTAAATGTATACGGTTTAATTTCGCTAAAAAGACCAAATTTGATGAAGATCGTCAGCAGTAACCATTGAACTAAGGTATATACTAAGTAGGATAATATGACCATAATTATGGAATGAAGAAGCCTGATTCTAAGAATGATCGATAACAAGAAGACTAGGAGAAATACATTGATCACCGGGGAGATATTTTGCAACGACTCAACTTGCAGAGTGTTTGAGACTAAAGCAAGAATAAATGACGATAAACAAAACTTAACGATGTGTTCCTTAACAGAAAACCGAAAAAGAACCATGGCGAATATCGAAAAGGTTATGTACTCTAACATTGATGCAAAAATGAATTGTATAAACTGCATTTTACGAGCCTCCGACTCAAATGACAGATGAAATGGTTCTTAATCTATAATAGCAAAAACGAAGAATAAATAATATTCATTTCAGTCTAAATATCGCTGTTATTTCTGTACATATTGAACTAGTACATTATAATAAAATAGTACTAGAAATATATCAATGTATTCTGACGTTATTCTTACATTTATTTCAATAATAATTAGATAAAATATCCATAGTTTTTATAATTAGGAGAGATAACGGCGTGCATGAGTTTTTTGACTTTCTTAAACTTAACCTCTTGGCTTCTCAACCTCAGACCTTCGTGTTCTGGGTGTTTTGTTTTTCGTTTTTAGAAATCCGACCTCCTAAATTAATTAAGAGAATCGCGATATTGACAGTTATTCATTCTATTTATACTGATATCTTGATTCTAGCATTGCCACTGCCTTTTCATTTCATCAATACCATTGTATCTGGATTATTACTTCTATTTATTATTTTCAAAGAAATCGGGACGAAACAAAAGCTTTTCCTAATGTTATTCTCTTTGGTTTTAGGCGTATTCACAGATTTAATATCAGGAAGTATTTTAATTTATGTGATGGGTGTTTCTTCCCATGCAGATATGATCCGAGATCATTTATATCAGCTTCTTACCGTCTTATATCCCGAATTACTCGTTTTGCTAGTCGCTTCCTGGTTTATCCACAAGCGGAATCTATTTTCCGCAAAAAGGTTATTCACTATAGTATTAAAAAATGAAAGGAGCACGTTAACGAAAGTAATTATTTTTATATTCATTCAATTCGTCCTTTTAGGAGCACTGCAAATTCTGCAATATACTCCCGATAATAACCAGGCTAGAAATTCCATTTTCATCTACGTCATCATATTCGTCAGTCTCCTAGCACTAGTCTCCATCATCCGCCTTCTCATCCGAACGAGGGAGCAAGCGGCGAGGATGACGCAGGAGGTTTACGTCGAAGAGATCAACGACATGTTCACGTCCATTCGCGGTCAGCGCCACGACTTTCTAAATCACGTGCAAGTCATCCATACGATGGTTCAGATGAACCGGACCGAGCAATTGAAGTCATACGTGTCCGAATTGGTTAAAGAGACTCGCGACGTAAGCGATATCGTTCATCATTCCTCTCCGGCTCTTGCTGCTTTCGTTCAAGCTAAGCTAACAGTATCGCTTGGGAAAAGCATTTCCTTCACCTACGAGCTTCCCGATCGATGGAATGCTCAAGAAACGACGGTCAAAGTGATCGACGTGGTCAAAATACTCGGAAACCTTGTGGACAATGCGTTCGACGAAACATCGAATCTCCCACTCGGACAGCGCCAGGTACATGCATCGATCTCTATTAACAAGGAGGACCGTATCGAGCTGCAAGTTTCCAACAAAGGCCGAACGATAGATTCGGCCGAGCGGGAACGCATCTTCGCGCCGGGTTACTCCACCAAGGGAGAAGGGCACTCCGGACTCGGGCTGGCGATCGTCCAAGAACGGGTTAAACATTATAACGGGGATCTGAGCCTGCAGTCGGACGATGCGAACGGGACCACTCTATTTCGCGTCACTCTTCCGCAAACCGCAGTTTAATATATTTCCTATTTATCCATATTCTTTGCATTTACTCCTCTCCCTATCTCCCGGAAAATAAGTAGTAACTACTTATTCAATAGACTCGCAAGCGAGCTTCTATTACCGGAGGGAGAGCGACAAGTGAAAGCGAATACAACCCGGCTCCGCCTGATGCTGCTGTTGATCGTCATCGGATTCGCGGCTTTACCGCCCCAATCGAGCCATGCCGGCAACGAAATCAAACTTACATACGAGAATACCCGCATCGTATTCGCTGCCCCCCCGATTACTTTGAATGCCAATACCTACGTGGAAACTCGCCCTTTTATCCAACCTATCGGCCTGAGTATCGAATGGATCGACAAAACCCAATTCAAGCTTGCCAAGCCGGATTTGACCCTCGTAATGGACGTCAACAGCACACTGGCCCGATTGAACGGGATTCAGGTCTATTTGACCGTGCCTCCCGTTCTTCGACAAGGAAAATTGTTCTTGCCTGTTCGCCCTATGGCGACGCTTCTGAATCTGAACTTAAGTTGGCAAGCATCGACGTACACCATCTCGCTGAGTCCCAAGAGCTCGAACACGATACCGCAACCGCCGATTACGGAGCCTGTACCCAATCCTAGCAGCCCCTACAAAGTAATCGCCTACTATCCATCTTGGGCGGTCTATCAGAATTATCCGGTTTCCAAGATCGCCGCGCCAAGCATCACCCATATTAACTATGCTTTCGCAAACATTCAGGACGGCCAGGTCGTCATGGGGGATCCTTTGACGGATACAAGCAATTTTCGGGAGCTTCGCAAGCTTAAGGAAACGAATCCCCATCTTAAAACGCTGATCAGCGTCGGCGGATGGACTTGGTCCGGCGATTTCTCGGATGCGGCCCTTACCGTCTATTCTCGCAATAGATTTGCCGATAGCGTCGTGCAGTTCCTAAGAGTCAACGGCTTCAACGGCGTCGATCTCGACTGGGAGTACCCGGTGGCCGGAGGATTGGCCTCCAACGTAACAAGGCCCGAAGACAAACGCAACTATACGTTGCTGCTTCAGGCCGTTCGGGACAAGCTGGATGCGGCCGAAGCCGCAGATGGCAAAGCTTACTTGCTTACGATAGCCGCTGGAGCTTTTACCGGATTCGCGAACCAGACCGAGATCGCCAAGGTCGCCGCGACGACCGACTGGATCAATCTCATGACCTACGACTATCATGGAGATTGGGAAAGCAGCAGCAATCATTTGGCGCCGCTCTATGCGGACCCCGCCGATCCGGCCAGCGCCAAATCGAACATCGACAGTACCGTGAAAGCTTATATCGGCGCGAAGGTTCCCGCGGATAAGTTGATACTCGGCATCCCGCTATACGGGAGAAGCTGGACCGAATGCGGCACGACCAATCAAGGACTCTATCAATCCTGTAACGGAGCAGCGCCGGGCGTCATCGCCGACGGAGTCCACGAGTACGGTAATCTGGAAGAACAGGGGTGGATTAACGGCAACGGGTTCGTCCGATATTGGAACGATACGGCCAAAGTCCCTTGGCTGTATAAGAAAACGACCGGAACCTTCGTCACCTACGAAGATCCGGAATCCATTGCATACAAGGCCGACTATATCAAAACTAAGAAGCTAGGCGGCGCCATGCTGTGGGAAATCAGCCAAGATTTCAACGGGACATTGCTGAACAAGCTTGTAAATTCGTTAAAATAGCTTTATTTCTTCTTTCCGCGTAAGCTGCTGAAAGAAGCGAATACTTCACTCAAGAACTTCAACCAGTAATAACCGATGGCGGGAATCGCGACAATGGCTAGCCAAGCAAAGCTTCCATGCGCAATTCCCGCTTTTACGGCTAGAACGATTGCCCAAAGCGTAATTAATGGGAGTCCTCCCCATACTTTCACTTTGATTGAAGCCTGATCGAGAAGCTCCTCCCGCCAATGAAACAACGCAATGTAAGGCTCGGATAACCATTGCTTCCATTGTCTTTGCAACATGGCCAGCAGCAACAGCGGAAGAACCAGCCATACGATGACCGCCAACGGAAGCGGAGATAGAATAATCGCGACGGCTCCGGCGCCCGCGAAATACAGAAAAGGCTTCAGGAGGTCGAATCGCCTCAGTACCGACTTGAACCAGCTATCGATCAGCCTATGGACATCGTCCCGATGCTTAATGAGAGGACGCGATTGCTTGAAGAGGACCGGCCTGCGCAGCTTCGGTAACGGTTTCTTATCCAGCGAATCGGAGAGAATCCAGCCCACGTTCGCGATATAAGCGGCATTCTCGACGGCGATCTCATGCATAAGCGTCCCCTTCTTCCGGATGCGCAGCCTCATTTGCCAAAGCGCGGTTGCCGATGCGAATACGAGCGCCGCGTATACAAACTCGCGATGCTGTTCTCCTAGCGTTGCTACCCATACGAAAACAACTACGAAAACCGGCCTGATGAGCAACGAGATCAGCGTTCTCCGCCACCCCTTCCACCTTCGCTCCACCTGGTCCCTTAGAACGATCCAGTTCAACCCGAGGATCGCGGACAACAAGGCTAGAATCGTTACATATATGCCGGGAAACTCGAAAATCCGGATTAAAACGGGAGAGATAACGGCAGCGACGACGGTAGCGACCACTGCGCGGACGATAATTCCGTATAGAAAACCGGACGCGGACAATCCGCGGTTCCACCTTGCGTTGCGATGCAGGAATAATCCGTCGCCGGACTCCGCGAACGTTCTGTATTTTCCCGTAAGCTGTACGACCGCAAGAGAAGTCAGAAGCAACGCGACGGGAATATCGAATAGCCAAGCCGGAGGGTTACGTACCAAATCGCGATACATCCCCCCGAAGATAAGCAATCCGGGAATAAATATATATAACCAGACTGCCCAGTCGAGAACGGTTCTCCAGCATTTCCAGATGGCTACCCAGTAGGCGGTCATTCGTTCCACGAATAGAGGAAACGGGCCGTAACGCTTAATCGGGAATACGTCGAGATGGCGTTCGTTCTTCATGTAAGTTCCTCTGCGTTCTTCGTCAATTTCACGAAACAATCGAATAACGACGCGTCTTCCCCGCACCTTGCCGCTGTTCGAATGTCCGCGAGAGTGCCGGATGCGGCCACACCTCCGTCATAGACAAGCAGGAACCGGTCGCATAGTCGTTCGGCGGAATCGAGCACATGGGTCGTAAGCAAGACGCCCGCTCCGCGATCTCGCTCCTCGTCCAATGCTTCCAGCAGTTCCATTACCGCGCCGGGATCAAGCCCGATGAAGGGCTCGTCCACCAAATAGAGCTCCGGCTTGATCATGAAACCGATAATCAGCATGACTTTCTGTTGCATTCCTTTGGAGAATTTAACGGGAAATTCATGCTTAACCTTATGAAGGCGGAACCGGCGCAGAAGCTTATCCGCGCGTTCCCTGAATATCTCCTCGGGAATGCTTCCGGCTGCCGCGACCAGCACGAGGTGCTCCCATAACGTCATCCGTTCATACAGTATGGGTTGTTCCGGAATGTAGGCAATGCGCGAAGACATCTCGATTCCGCCGACGTCTTCTTCTTTGCCATGCCAATAAATGTCGCCCTTCCAATGCGGAAGCTGTCCGAGCAAGCCCTTCATGATGGTGCTCTTGCCCGCGCCGTTAGGTCCCAAAAGCCCGACCCGTTCTCCGGCGGCGACGCCGAGTACGACATCCTTCACGATCGGATCTTCCGACTCGTATCCCGCTTCCCTAACATGGGCTCGAAAAAGCACCTCTGCTCCGTTATCCAATGGTCTTGTCCTCCTCCAATTCTTCACCATAACCTATACGCAATCGGAAGATTAACGGTTGCTTTTGACGGACGGCAAAAAAAATGCGGCCTCCCCCGAGTGGGCGAAGACCGCAACCTGTTATTACCTATTAAGCAAGCTTCCGACGTAACGAAGCAATTCGTTCGAACAGGCCGGACAATAGCCGTGCTCGTCGATCAGCCGTTTGGATACCTCGTTGATGCGCTTCAGTTGATTCTCGTCCGGCGTCTTCGTCGACGTCGTAATCTTCACGATATCCTTCAGATCGGTGAACAGCTTCTTCTCAATCGCTTCCCGGAGCCTGTCATGCATGCTGTAGTCGAACTTCTTGCCCTTCCTGGAATAAGCGGAAATCCGGATCAGAATTTCCTCGCGGAACGCTTTCTTCGCGTTCTCCGAAACTCCGATCTGCTCTTCGATGGAACGCATTAGCCTCTCGTCCGGATCCATCTCCTCTCCGGTCAGAGGGTCTTTGATCTTAGCCCAGTTGCAATACGACTCGATGTTGTCTAAGTAATTTTCGAACAAGGTTCTCGCGGACTCCTCGAAGGAATATACGAAGGCCTTCTGAATTTCCTTCTTCGCTAAGTTGTCGTATTCCTTGCGGGCAACGGAAATAAAGTTCAAATATTTCTCCCGCTCCTCCCGCGTGATGGACGGATGTTGATCGAGCCCGTCTTTCAATGCCCGCAATACGTCCAAGGCATTGATGCACGGTAAATTGTGTTTAATCAACGCGCTGGAAATCCGGTTAATGACGTATCTCGGGTCGATGCCGGACATTCCTTCTTCGGCGAATTCGTTCTGCATCTCCTTCAGATCCGCTTCCTTGTAGCCTTCGACTTCCTCTCCGTCGTACATCCGCATCTTCTTGACCAGATCCATGCCCTGTTTTTTGGATTCCTTCAATCTTGTCAGAATGGAGAAAATAGCGGCGGCGCGCAAGGCGTGGGGAGCGATATGGACATGGTTCATATCGGATTGGCCAATGAGCTTCGTATAAATCTTCTCTTCCTCCGACACCCTCAGATTATAGGGAACCGGCATGACGATCATCCGCGACTGCAGCGCTTCGTTCTTCTTGTTGGAGATGAAAGCCTTGTACTCCGATTCGTTCGTATGCGCCACGATTAGCTCATCCGCGCTGATCAGAGCGAAGCGGCCCGCCTTGAAGTTGCCTTCCTGCGTGAGCGACAATAAGTTCCATAGAAACTTCTCGTCGCATTTAAGCATTTCCTGGAACTCCATTAATCCGCGGTTGGCCTTGTTCAGCTCTCCGTCGAACCGATAAGCTCTCGGATCCGATTCGGAACCGTATTCCGTGATCGTCGAGAAGTCGATGCTTCCCGTCAAATCCGCGATATCCTGCGACTTCGGATCCGACGGACTGAACGTGCCGATGCCGACCCTGTTCTTCTCCGAGATCAGCACGCGCTCGATCGGTACTTTCTCGATATCGCTTTCGAACTCCGTGCGCAACCGCATCTGGCAAGAGGGACATAGATCTCCCTCAATGCGCACGCCAAGCTCTTGCTCCACTTCCGGCCTAAGCTCGCTTGGTATGAGATGCAGAGGATCCTCTTGCATCGGACACCCTTTAATCGCGTATACGGCCCCTCTGGCCGTACGGGAGTATTGCTCCAATCCCTTCTTCAAGAGCGTGACAATGGTCGACTTCCCGCCGCTCACCGGCCCCATCAACAATAAAATCCTCTTGCGCACGTCAAGCCTTCTCGCGGCGGAGTGGAAATACTCCTCGACGAGCTTCTCCATCGTCTGGTCCAATCCGAAAATTTCCGAATTGAAAAACTTATATTTTTTACTACCTCCCCGCTCCTCAACCCCGTGGGAAACGATCATATCGTATACCCGGGCATGAGCGGTCATCGCCGGAGTCTTATCGCGGCGAAGTAGATCGATGTAATCCCGAAAAGTGCCCGACCAGCTTAGCTTCTCACTCTCGGCCCGATACTCTGAGATCCGACTGAAGATGTCCATGCCGCTTCCTCCTCGCAACTTTCTCTACTCTTGACCTGACGTAATACATACTTATGCGAGGGAACGGACGAATTTGACCTAACATTGCTTTTACATTGTGTAATTCACGGAAATCCGTGTGCTATAATGGCGATAATCCAATGGTTATCCGTTGAAAGAGTAGGAGGGACAGCCGGTGGCCGTCAAATTTGAGACCGAATTATATCCTCCGGTGAAAGGCTTCTTTACCGCAAGGGGTTACGAAGTAAAAGCGGAAGTCCGCGGTTGCGACCTTGTCGCCTATCGAGCCGACCTGTCGGAACCCGTCATCGTAGAGATGAAGAAGACGTTTACTCTCCCCCTCTTGCTGCAGGGGGTCGACCGTCAGAAAACCGGTTCGATCGTCTGGTTGGCCGTCGAACGCAACCGCACGAAGCGCGGAGCTCACAATCAAAGATTCGGCGAGATTACCGCGCTTTGCCGTAGGTTGAATCTCGGATTCCTTACGGTGACGTTCTATCGGACCAAATCGCCGATGATCGACGTATGGTGCGAACCTGCAGGTTTCGTAGCCCTTAGTCCGCCCCTAACCGATCAAGCGCTGGTCGCGGAATCCCCGCTAGCATACTCAGCGGCAAAAGTCGGTCGGAATAAAGCAAAGGCAACGAAGCTGTTGAAAGAATTCGCGGCGCGCAGCGGCGATTATAACGTCGGCGGGAGCACGAAACGCAAGCTCGTCACGGCCTATCGGGAGAAATCCATTCAATGCGCCCTGGCGCTTGCCTGTCACGGCCCCTCCGCTCCCCGCCAGATAAGGGATTGGACGAATTGCCCTACTGCAGGTGCCCTGCTTAGGCAGAACTACTACGGCTGGTTCAGGCGTTTGACGAAAGGCGTCTACGAGCTCACGCCCGGCGGACATACCGCCTTGCAGCTATTCGGAGACGTCACGAAAGTATGGATCGATCAATTCCCGTGGGCTTCCGATTACTTGCCGGCAACGGGTAGCCAACTAACGGAAGAAGGAATATACACAAGATGAACGAGCAAAATATCGATATCGGATCGACGGAGTCCTTCTCCGAGTTTCCGGCAGCCGTTACGATCGAACGCGAACCGTATTGGCTTGTCCTCACGCCCGAAGGCGAATATCGCTTGTTTCTGGCGATTTGCCCCCACGCCGGGGGAGAAATTCGTCCCCATAACGACGTCCTCTTCTGCCCTCTGCACTTCTGGACGTTCGACGCGACAAGCGGAGCTTGCTTGAACGGCAACGATGAATGCCTCATGCAACGCAAGGTAGTCGCGATGGACGGTCGCCTGTATGCGGTAGGCGGCAATTATTAACTTCTGGACCAGCGCCCCGTAAACTCCTCCATGCTCTCGGCTAACCTTCCCAGGCCCTGCTTCATTTGACGCTCGTCTGCGAAAGCGTGAGTGATCCTCAGCGTGTTGACTCGGGGATCCTTAACGAAAAAGGGGGCACCCGGCTGGAAGATCAGCCCTTTCAACCAAGCCCCCCTCAGCAGGGCTTCTCCATCCAGACCTTCCGGTAGGGTGAGCCATAAATGAAGCCCTCCGGCGGGTTTGATCCAAGATAGATCGGGAACCTCCCTGATCGACAATTGTTCGATCATTCTTCTCATCCGCTCCGCGCATTGTACACGTAGCATGTCGAATAACGGCTCTAGCGGCTGCTCCTCCATCATTTGGGACAGAGCCCGGTGTTCCAAAGAATTCGCCCCCGTCTCCTTACGGGAGCTAGCCGCATCCGTCCTGGCGATTAGCTGCTCGGCAGCTCCCGCCACCCAGCCTAGCCGCAGCCCCGCTACCAATCCGGGAGGCAGCTGGCCGATAGATAAGACGCCAGCCTCAATCCTTCTGTTCGGCATGACGAAACCGGGCTCATAGTTCAGTAACTCTTGCCTATCGTCCGTTACGAGAAGAACGCCGGCTTCGCGGCATCTGTTGTGCAACGCCGTCCTGCATTCCGAACTCCAACTCAGCCCCTCGGGCTCCGTGCACGAGGGGGAAACGTAGACCAACCTCGGACGGTACTTGTACAGCGCCGTCGTCAACGCTTCCGGGTCCATCCCCCTTCGGTCTCCTTCCACCGCTTCCACCCTCATTCCCGCTTTGCGGAATGCCTGCAAGGCCGACCTGGACGTGAGCTTCTCGGTGAGCACGACATCCCCGGAAACGAGCTTATTATCCACGAGCCAAGCGAGCGCTCCATCCGCGCCATGCTTTAAGCGAAGTTGGTTGCCGTCTCCTCCCGTCTTTCCCCTTAATATACCGTTCGCCAGCTGCGCTCTAAGCTTCTCCTCCCCGAACGGATCGGATTTTCTCTCGATGACTCCAAGCTTCTCCGCCGCTTCAATGGCCGCGGCCGCCTCCACGCGTTCTTCCCAATCGGCCGCTGAAACCAACCCTTCCTTAGGCCATCCGCCCATCCAATTAATGACTGAACTCAAGGCGATCCCCTCCCTTGACGATCGATCTCGGCCTCGATTTCATTTATATGCCGAACGATATTAAAAAACGACCCCGCAAGAGCAGGGTCGTTCGGAGCTTTCATTGTCGTTGCTCTGAATCGTTGTACGTATTATTTCATGGATAACCGTTCCCATTCGCGGAAGTTGCTCACAAAGGATATTCGATTGTTCACAACATTTTGCGTTTTCTTTTCGGCAGGGGTTGGGTATAATAAGGGAAGTTAAGTGGAGGTGTGGAATATGTTTCTTGCGGAAACGGCTGCGAATGCGGCAGAGCATTTCGAATTGCTGGGCATGTCCAATAAGTTCTGGATCGTAATGCTAGTTCTGGTGTTGTTCATCGTGTCCATATTGACTTCTTCTTATAATGATGACAAGACTAAGGGACTGTAAGAACGATTCTAAAAAGCCGGATGCAGCCTCCCTTCGGGAGAGACATCCGGCTTTCTCTATAAAAGAGCGCAAAAAAAACCGTCCCCCCTTGGGACGGTTTTTTCGTGCCGGTTAGTTATGTTTACAGTCCGTGCATGTCTTTAACGCAAGATGCGCATACATAGCGCTCCTTGAACTCTCCGACGCCTTCCATCGAAGAACAGAACACGCAACGAGGCCGATAACGTTCCAGGATGATATGATCGCCTTGGACCAGTATTTCTACAGGGTCCCCTTCGTTCATTTGATATCGTTTACGCAACGATTTAGGCAGTACAATTCTTCCAAGTTGGTCCACTTTACGGACTACGCCTGCAGGTTTCAATGCAGTACCTCCATTCATACGCTATTCTAGCTAGTTATCACGAAACCTTTTAGCCACTCTATACCGTTCTATATCGAAGTTGGATTCCCTGCTTTAATGTCGATTTGCTTAAAATAATACAATATTTCGACACGGAAACTCATAAGATCGGTTATTATGTCGAATCGTGTAGTTTATGACAACGGGAAATCGTTTTGTCTAAGCGCTTCATAGACGAGGATCGCAGCCGAATTAGCCAGATTTAGAGACCTGACTTTGTCTGTCATAGGAATCCTCATGCACGTTTCCTTATGAGCATCGAGCAACGCCTGCGGTAATCCTGCGGTTTCTTTACCGAACACGAAGTAATCTCCGTCGCGGAATTCAAAATCCGTATAATTCTTCGTAACTCGCGTGCTAGCGAAGAAAAATCTGGCATCCGAGTTAGCCGCCTCGGCAACCTCCTCGAACGAATCGTAGTAGGTGATGTTAACCGCATACCAGTAATCCAGTCCCGCTCTCTTCAGAATCTTGTCGTCCGTCGAGAAGCCCAGCGGCCGGACAAGGTGCAGGTGAGTCCCGGTCGCGGCGCAGGTTCTAGCGATATTTCCCGTATTTGCCGGAATCTCCGGATTGACGAGCACGATATGGAACGCCATTGCATGTCCTCCTAAAACTCATAACCATGAATCATGAGAGTCGAATCGGCGCAGAGTAGGATTAACGGCCCTTCACCGCTAATCCTACTCTGCGCCGTATTCGGTTCTTCGTGATCAGGCATTGCGACTATGGAACTCTTTCATGAAGCTCGCCAACGCGCGAACGCTTTCCGGTGGTACCGCGTTGTAAATCGATGCCCTGAGGCCTCCGACGCTGCGATGACCTTTCAACCCGACGAAGCCTTGAGCTTCCGACTCCTTAACGAATTGTTTCTCCAGTTCTTCGTTTGCAAGGGTAAACGTAACGTTCATTAACGAACGGCTGTCTTTTTCCGCGAAGCCGCGATAGAATCCATTGCTGTTATCGATGACATCGTAGATAAAGCCGGCTTTCTCGCGGTTCCGTGCTTCCATTCCCGCCGCGCCGCCGTTTGCTTTAACCCATTTCAGTACTTCGTTCATCATATAAATAGCGAATGTAGGCGGCGTATTATATAAGGAGTCCGCTTTCGCGTGCGTATCGTAACGCATCATAGTCGGTACGGAAGCCGCAGGTTTAACGATCAGGTCCTCGCGAATAATGACGATGGTAACTCCCGACGGCCCTAAGTTCTTCTGCGCGCCGGCATAAATAACGCCGAACTTGGATACGTCGATCGGACGGCATAGAATATCGCTCGACATATCGCCGATCAGCGTAACTTCGCCCGTATCGGGAAATTCCGACCATTGGGTTCCTTCGATCGTTTCGTTCGACGTGATATGGAGATAGGCTACATCGGGACTATACGCCAATTCGACGATGGAAGGAATACGCTTATAGGAGTCCGCTTCCGAAGATGCGGCTATCGACGTCTCTCCGAACAGCTTAGCCTCCTGGATGGCTTTAGTCGCCCAACTGCCCGTCGCGACATAAGCGGCCGTAGATCCCTTGGGAAGCAGGTTCATGGGAATCATGGCGAATTGCGTGCTTGCTCCGCCCTGAATGAACAATACCTTGTACCCATCCGGGATCGCCAGCAGTTCCCTTAGCAGCGCTTCGGCTTCGAAGTGGACTTTCTCGTAGATAGCTCCCCGATGGGACATCTCCATCAAGGACATTCCGCTATTGTCGAATTCGACGAATTGCTCCTGGGCTTTCTGCAGTACCTCGAGCGGAAGTGCCGCCGGTCCCGCATTGAAATTATAAGCGCGGTTAGCCATGTTGTTCCCACCTTATCCTAAATTCATAATAGGGTTATCATATCAAAGCTTTACTCCTTAGAGCAACCATTAACTGTCCTTATTTCGATATTCAATAGCGAAAACACGAACGAAAGCGGTGACATATGTGTATAATTTTCGTCTTTTCCTAAGTATCACGCGTATGAAGACATGAAAAAGCTCCCCGAATGGGGAGCTTTCAATCAAGCTTCGATTAACAATCGAAGTAGAGGCCATACTCGTAAGGATGAATACGGATCGCAACGGCTTTCGCTTCGCCGCGTTTTACGTTTACGTAGTTCTCGATGAATTCCTTCGTGAACACTCCGCCTTCGGTCAAGAATTCGGAATCGGCTTCCAGAGCGTCAAGCGCTTCGTCCAGTGTACCTGGAACGCTGCGGATTTCTTTCTTCTGCTCGTCGGAAAGCTCATAGATGTTCGTATCGAACGGTCCATAACCTAGAGCGGAAGGATCGATTTTGCGTTTGATTCCGTCCAGACCCGCCATCAGCATCGCTGCGAATGCAAGGTAAGGGTTAGCCGTGGAATCCGGCGTACGGAACTCGATGCGGCATCCTTTAGGCGTTACTGCTGCTACCGGGATACGGACTGCAGCGGAGCGGTTACCTTTGGAGTAAACAAGGTTAACCGGTGCTTCGTAGCCAGGAACCAAACGTTTGAAAGAGTTTGTAGACGGGTTAGTAAGGGCGATAAGCGCTGGCGCATGGTGCAAGATACCGCCGATGTAGTGAAGCGCCATTTCGCTAAGGTTAGCGTAGCCGCCTTTTTCGTAGAATAAAGGTTCGCCGTCGTTGAAGATCGATTGGTGAACGTGCATTCCGCTGCCGTTATCGCCGAAAAGCGGTTTAGGCATGAATGTTGCGACTTTGCCGTATTGGCGAGCCACGTTGTGCACGATATATTTATATTTCATAAGGTTATCTGCAGTTGTCGTCAGCGTGTCGAAACGGAAGTTGATTTCCGCTTGACCTGCGGTAGCCACTTCATGGTGATGACGTTCAATACGAAGACCGGATTCTTGCATCAGGCGAACCATTTCGCTACGGATGTCTTGTTGGGAGTCTACCGGAGCAACAGGTACGTATCCGCCTTTAACGCCGACTTTGAAGCCCAGGTTTCCGCCTTCTTCTTTGCGGTTCGTGTTCCAAGCCGCCTCTTCGGAATCAACGAAGAAGGAAGAAGAATTCATAGTGGACTCGTAACGTACATCGTCGAAGATGAAAAATTCGGATTCAGGGGCGAAGAATGCAGTCGTACCGACGCCGGACTTCTGAAGGAACTCTTCCGCTTTGTGTGCAATAGAGCGGGGATCACGCTCATAACGTTGACCGTCTGGCGTATGGATGTTGCAAATGACGATTAAAGTCGAATGGGCTGTGAAAGGATCAACATACACCGAATTCGTATCCGGCATCATAACCATATCGGATTCTTCGATTCCACGGAAGCCGTGGATGGAGGAACCGTCGAATGCTACCCCGTTAACGAACGTTTCCGCATCGACTTCGGTAGCTGGTAAAGTAATGTGATGAGCGCGACCTGCGAGGTCGATAAAACGGAAATCTACGAACTCGATGCTCTTTTCCTTAATCAAATCCAAGACTTGCTGTGCTGACATTTGAATTTCCTCCCCATTTCCGAACATTAAGTGCGTGAAACCGATCGATTGTTCAAGTTTTCACCGAACTTATGAAGTTATTATAAAACTCCTCTATAAGAGCGTCAATACTTATGTAAGGTATTTTTTGCGCTTGTGTGAGCATTGCTCACAACTTCATGAAAACTTCATAATTGCTTATATCCGTTACCATCGCTTTATCTGCCACGGATTCCGGCCTTCCGCCCCATTGTCCTCTCTGCATGTGAGCGCTTACGTATTTCCCCCTCCATACCTAACATCATTCCGATAGTCTGTCGCATATTCATAATTTAATGAAATAGAAAATTTAAAGAGCCGTTAGCTCCTTCAGAAAGCCGAGATGCCAGATTCCGAACGAAGGTAAACAGGGAACCCGGCAACAACAAAAAGCCGCCCGAAATAGGCAGCTTTTTCGCAAACGCCTTACTTAATCCAAGTTGCGAAAGCTTCGGCTGGCGCTTTTTCCGTATCGAACTTCTTCCCTAATAGCGGAGCAAGCTGTTCGAGTTCCTTAAGCAGGTTTGCGAATTGATCAGGGAATAACGACTGCACTCCGTCTCCGGTGGCCGAATTATCGGGATCCGTATGCATTTCGATGATCAGTCCGTTCGCTCCTGCAGCCAACGACGCCTTGGTCATCGTCTCTACCAGTTCGCGACGTCCCGTCGCATGACTCGGATCTGCGATTACCGGAAGGTGGGACAGCTGCTGAATGACCGGAATCGCCGCTAAATCGAACGTATTGCGCGTGTAAGTCTCGAACGTGCGGATTCCGCGTTCGCATAACATAACATTGGGATTACCGCCCGCGAGGATGTATTCCGCCGCATTCAACCACTCGTCGTAAGTCGAGCTGAATCCGCGCTTCAATAACACCGGATTCTTAATCGTGCCCAGCTTACGAAGCAGATCGAAATTTTGCATGTTCCGCGTTCCGACTTGCATGATATCAGCATATTCGGCGCAAACGTCGACGAATTCGGGGGCCATGACTTCGGTGATCGTCAGCAAGCCGTATTTATCGCCCGCATCCTTCATCCACTTAAGCCCTTCGACGCCGATGCCTTGGAAGCTGTATGGCCCGGTTCTAGGCTTGAACGCGCCTCCGCGCAATACCTGCCCGCCCGCTGCTTTCACTAGACGCGCGATCTCGTCGATTTGCTCCGGCGTTTCCACCGCGCAAGGACCGCCCATAACGACCAGATTATCTCCGCCGATCTTCACGCCCTTCACTTCAATGATCGTGTCGTCCGGATGGAAATCGCGGCTGGCCAACTTATAGGATTTGGATATCTTGATCACGTTCTCTACGCCTCTCATGGAACGGATATGCTCGGCGAGCGTCGGCTCCGCTTTGCCGATGATTCCGATGACCGTACGGTCCGTTCCGCGCGATACGTGCGCCTGTACGCCAGATTGCTCGATATGATTGACGATTTCCGTAATTCGCTCTTCTGCGATATGTGGGGAAGTAATAACGATCATAGTGTCCACGCTCCCGATTGGTTTAACGCGTATACGCTTCAACGCTTATACGCTTTTAAGCACTAAAGTAAATATAGATGAAAAAATGCTCCATGTCAACCCCGCAAACCGCTATACGGCTGAGTTAATAGAGAGCATTTCCGCATTTTTTCGCCCATATTCAAGTACATCGTCCCTTACCTATTCGATAGCCGATCTCGGTTCGACCTTGTTCTTTAATTTCCTCTTGTCCTTGCGCTTAGCCTTATAAGCATTCAAGCTGTACTTAATAGGAAAGTAAAAGATCAAGCCGAGAATTGCCCCGTCGACCATACCTCCGACGATCAACTTTAAGTTCGTAAGCAGGAGATGGTTGAACCATTCCGGTACTACGGGAAGATGAATGCTCAGATGTTTCGGCAGAATCCACCCCCCGACTTTGGAGTTCGGATAGATCATCGGGATATAGATGACTTTGCCGACGACGAATCCGATAAGCGCGGCAGGAAGGTTCCCCCTTAATAGATAACATAACGGGAAGATAAGGATAAACGCGAATCCTAATGTCGGTAAGGTAAACATCTCGACCGCAAGTCCGATCGCGAAACCCATCGCGACTATTGAAGCCCCGCCTTCTGCCCTAATCAACATCATATACTTATATTTCAGCCAACGGCGTAACAGTCGAAGTCGATGCATGAGTTGCTCCTTCCATTGGATGACACGGCCGTCTAATACCGCAATTACGCGTTAGACTCCACGGCCCTTACTTTTACGTTAGGCAACAGTTTATTCGGATTGACCGTACGGGTTAAAGGCCAAGTCAGCGGATTATTCGAATCGAATTGTTCCAAGTAAGCGATGACTTCCTTCGTTAACGCGGTCGGTGTCGACGCTCCGGACGTAACGGCCACCCGTTCCAATCCTCGGAGCCATTCGATATCGATTTCCGACACGTCCGCGACGCGATAAGCCGGAACGCCGGCGATTTCTTGAGAGACTTGCGCCAATCGATTCGAATTATTGCTTCTCGGGTCGCCGACGACGATGCATAACTGTGCTTCCCCCGCTTGATCGGCCACCGCCTCTTGGCGAACCTGGGTCGCAAGGCAAATTTCGTTGTGGATTTCCGCGGTCGGGTACGCGGATAGCAGCAAAGCCATAAGATGTCGAATGTCCCATTGGGACATGGTCGTCTGATTCGTTATGATTACTCGATCGGAAGTTAGTTCCAATTTCGCGATATCCCCTTCGCGCTCGATAAGATGGACATGGCCCGGCGCAATTCCGATGGCTCCTTCGGGCTCGGGGTGATTCTTTTTCCCGATGTAGATGACCTCGTAGCCTTCTCCGACTTTCTCGCGAATAAGGTCGTGGGTTTTGGTCACGTCCGGACAAGTAGCGTCCACCAGCGTCAAGCCCTTCTCTTTAGCTCTTCGACGAACTTCCGGAGAAACTCCGTGCGCCGTGAAAATGACGGTTCCTTGTTCGATCTGCTCCAGAATTTCCAAGCGATCGTTGCCGTCCAAAGTAATAATTCCTTCTTCTTTGAACGCTTCCGTTACATGACTATTATGAACAATCATACCTAATATATAGATGGGGCGAGGAAGATCCAGATTTCGCGCTGTTTGCAGCGCCAGAACCATAGCATCGACCACGCCGTAGCAGTAGCCTCTTGGGGAAATTTTCACGACTTCCATGACCATACGCCTACTTTCTCGCCCAATTACCTAGGAATGAATTCGGAGTGGCGATGGGCGAAACGACACTATTCTTATTATAGCTTATTACAGGTACCGGGAAAAGGAGACGGGAAATACGCCGCTTATATGGATGACTGACAATTTACGAATTATTATCCCGTCAACACGAAAGCGAGTGTCACGATTAGAAAACCAATCGTGACACTCGCCTTAATATCGTTATTGAACGGGTTTCGCATTGGTCGTCAGGATCGGGAGCCACAGCATAATGACCGTGCCTTCTCCAAGCTGCGATTTCACTTCAAGCTTCGAATGATGCATATCGGCGATCCACTTCGCGATGGAAAGCCCCAATCCCGTCCCAGCCGTTTCGCCGCGGGAGACGTCGACGCGATAGAATCGCTCGAAGATGTGCGGCATCTCTTCCGCGCTGATCCCGATCCCGGTATCCGCCACCGCCAATCCGATATACCCATCGGATCTCATGGCATAGAGCCGAACGACTCCGGATGGAGTATACTTGAAGCCATTCTCGATAAGGATGAACAGCAGCTGCAGCAAATAATCCCGATTGCCGCGCACCTCCACTCCATCCAAAGCTTCCAGCGGACCGACCGCCCATTCCGCTTTCCGGGGTAGGAACCAAGCCCTCCGTGCCGCTTCCTCGGCCAACGAGCGCAGCGAGACGTTGTCCATCTCCATCGAGTATCCAGCGTCCGCTCTGGCTAACGATAACAAATCGTTGACCAAGGAACTCATGCGCCGCGCTTCGTCGGCGATGTCCCGAATCGATTCCAAGGACATTTCCCGCTTCTCGACGACCGACAGCTTGGATTGTTCGGGCTGATCCGTATCCTCTTCCGAATTTCTTAGATCCCCCTGTTTATCGTCCAGCCATATTTTTTCCAACAAATCCACATTGCCGCGTATCGTAGTGAGCGGCGTCCTTAGCTCGTGCGAAGCATCGGATACGAATCGCCTTTGAGCCGCGTTGGAATCCTCTAGATTCTTATAAGCATGCTCTAAGCCGGACAACATGCCGTTTAAAGTATCGGTCAATCGTCCGATCTCGTCATTAGGCTTCTCTCTGGGAATCCTTAAACCGAGTCCCGAGCCGCTTTGAATCCGTTCCGCAGCCTCCGTTACGCGGTTTATAGGCATTAATGCTTTGCGGGAGAGGAAAATACCGAGAAGGAAGGCCGCCATTAATCCAAGCAATCCCGAAATCCATAATATCGTCTTCAGTTGCGAAAATAAGGCAAACTCTCCTCTGGCTAATACCCCGACCTGCAACAAAGCGATAACCGCTTTCGAATCCTTGTCGTATAATGGATGCTCGTAAATATAAAAGGGAAATTCCCCCACCTGCTTGGTAACGAATCTTTTCTCGACGTCCGATTGGTTGAGAAAAGGAAAAGTAAGATTCGAGCGAACCATATTCGGCGATTTCCCCAAGACAATCCCGCTGTGCTGGTTGGAATAATCGATTAATTGCATTCCTATTATCGTAGAATCGAAGCCTGGAGCGGAAGAGTTCAAATTTAACTCGTTCGGCTGTCTAGAACCGGAAGCCTCCGTATTGTTCGCTACTTGAATTAGCCTCTCGCGTAGCTCGCTCATTGTATTATGAAATACCACGTTGTACACGATAAGACCGAATGCCACGAAGGCCACGGCAAAAAGACCCGAATACCACAACGTAAGCCTAAGCCGGATGGACATGCTCAGCCTTCTCCCTTCAAGACGTACCCGGCGCCTCTGACGGTTTGGATCAATCTTCTTTCTCCATCTTCCTCCAGCTTCTGCCTCAGCATGGCGACGTAAACCTCGAGGACGTTGGATTCTCCGCTATAGTCGTAACCCCATATCCGTTCCATGATAAGATCCCTGGAAAGCACTCTCTTCGGATTCTGCATGAACAGATGCAACAGGTCGAATTCCTTCGCCGTCAGCTCTATGCGCCGGTCGCCCCGAAGCGTCTCTCGCCCATCGACGTCCAGCAACAGATCGTCGTAACGGTAATGACCGCTTTCGTCGGCCTTATCGGGACGTCTGCGAAGAAGCGCCCTAACTCGCGCCATCAATTCCTCGAGAGCGAAAGGTTTAACCAAGTAATCGTCCGCGCCTAGATCCAGCCCTTTCACTCTGTCCGTCACTTCATCCTTAGCCGTCAGCAGAAGTACGGGAGAAGAAATCCCCGCCTCTCGGAGCCTTCGGCATACTTCCCAACCATCCATCTTCGGCATCATGACGTCTAGAATGATCAGATCCGCTTGCCTCTGACTAAGTAACTTTAGTCCTTCGGCTCCGTCAGGAGCCGTCGAAATTTCATAACCTTCGAACGCTAAGCTTCTTCTAAGCAGAGCTGTGATTTTCTCGTCATCGTCGATAACCGCGATATGGGGTCTCATAGGGCACGTCCTCCTCTTACGACAAAGAGCGGGATAAACCCTCGTTCGGTTTCCCGCTCCTTCTTATGCTTTCTTATCTCGATTATACCGTTACTGTTGCTGTTGCTGCTCGTTAAGCTCGTTTTTGTCGCCGATTTCGACGGTCAATTGAGCCTTCTTATTGCTGCGGATGACATCCAACGTCACCTTATCGCCGACTTTAGTCTCCTTGATGGCCGCAATAAGTTCATCCGTGTTTTTATAAGTTTTGCCATTCATGCCCGTAATGACGTCGTATTGGCGCATATCTCCTTTGTAAGCCGGAGAATTGAAAAGGACCTCTGTTACGAAAGCGCCTTGCGTTTTCTCGTCGATACCCAATTGCTTCGCGATATCGGCAGTTACGTTAGTAAGCGTTGCTCCGATATACGGGGATGGCTTCTGCGGGATCTTCGTGTTGCTCTTCAGATTATCAAGCACTTCCGATATCGTGCTGGTCGGAATCGCGAAACCGATTCCTTGGGCTTGAGAGCTTACGGCCGTGTTGATGCCGATAACTTCGCCTTGCAGATTAAGCAACGGTCCGCCCGAATTGCCCGGGTTGATCGAAGCGTCGGTTTGCAGCAGATGCTCGTAGTTTCTCGTTCCGTTCGCGTCAGGTATGCTGATCTTGCGTTCGTTGGAGCTTAGAACGCCAACCGTAACCGTATGCTCGAAACCGTAAGGGTTGCCGATCGCGACGACCCAATCGCCCATATTCAGGCTGCTGGATTCTCCGAGCTTCAACGTCGGGAAGTCGTTTCCTTCGATCTTAAGAACGGCTAAATCCAAATTGTAATCCGATCCAAGTAATTTTGCCGTGAAAGGCTTCTCGTGACCTTCGACGGTCACCTTGATTTCGCTAGCTCCGCCGACAACATGCTGATTGGTAAGGATATAACCCGTCGAATCGAAAATAAATCCGGATCCCATCCCGCTCGGCTGCAATTCGCCTTGAGCTCCGTTATTCCCGCCGCTATCTCCGCCGCCGAAGTCGTCACCGAAAAATTGGCGGAAGAAATCGTCTTCCATCGAACCGCCGTTATTTTGTTGCGGGGCTGCATAAGTTTCGATCTTCACGACCGCAGGCGATGATTGCTCGAAGATTTTCGCGATGTTGTTCGGACGAACGACGTCTCCCGTATTACCTACCGCGTTGCTTACAGGCTTAACCGACGCGTCCTGCACTTGAGACGGTCCCCCGAATTGTTCGGAAGAGAATAGATTCTGTCTATCCGCCGCGAACATCAAACCGCCAACCACGATTACGCCGACCATGAACGACGAGAATATGGCCTTAAACGATGTACGCTTGGGAGGTTTCGCGCCCCAATCGTGGCGAGCGGGTCCGCCCGAGACGGTGAACGGGCGATATTCCCTCGTTGAGGAAGGCGTGACGTCCAAAGTCGTTCTGGGCGGCTCGGAATTGAAATTCTCGCTAGGTCCTGAAGTATGGCTAGGTCCGAAGGGACCGAATGTATAAGGCTCGGATTCCCTGCGGACATCCGCGTAGGGATCGTCCCTCTTCTCCGAATCATATGTGAATCCTTGCTGCTCTTCCGGTTTTTTGTTGTCTTCCATCTCTAATAGCCTCCTCGCGCAGCTTTAAGCTTGCGCCGTACTTAACTTCTTAACTGTATATTAAACCAGTTACCTTAAAACTATCTTAAACGGAAATGAATACGAAGTAAAAGCGGAGAAAAAATGTTTCCTTATCCTAATAAATCATGAAGAAACGGCACTTGCGTGCCGTTTGATTAATTCGGATATATCGATTCGACCTGACTAAGCTTTTTCTTGGCTTGTTCGATCCAATTCGATTCGATTTCGTCGTCCGGATCGACCGGATCGGAAAACTGATCCATCAGCGCCCCTACCGCCCTTGGTTGGGCTTCCTTGTCCAAGCCTTCATTGTATACGTGCTTCAGTACGAAAGGCTCGCCGAACTGTATTTTCGTGTCGCTCTCCGGCGATTCGATATCCAGATTACCTACCGTCACGTCGAACGGCAAGCGCAGCCACACTTTCTTCGCTTCGTCCAGCGCGCAATCGAACGATCCATGGTCGTAATCCCAGTTGCCTCCAAGCGTAAATCCCTGCTCGGTTAAAGCATCCTTCGAATTCAAATAATCCTGCACTTGCGAGGTTAATGTGGAAGGAAGGGCATGCATGCCGGGGAATCCCCCTTTTTTTCTTACTAGAGTATCCCTTTGCTCATAAATTATCCTTCTTTGGCCCAACCTTTTCGATGGGCGAATATGGCAAGCTGCGTGCGATCTTCCAAGTCGCATTTCATAAGGAGATTACTTACATGCGTTTTGACGGTCTTGATGCTGATATGCAGCTCTTCGCCGATATCTTTGTTGTTCCGCCCTTCGGCGATTAGAAGCAGTACCTCGCGTTCTCGTTCCGTCAATCCTTCTACCTCATGGCTCGCGGATCGCTTGCGAAGTCCTCGCGTCAAAGCTTGCGATACATCGCTGCTCATAACGGGCATGTTCTTGACGGCCCCCTGCATCGCATAGATGAGCTCATCGGCCGATACCGTCTTGAGCACGTAGCTGACCGCTCCCGCTTCAATGGCCTCGACGACCTTCTCGTCTTCGAGGAAGCTTGTCAGAATAATGATTCGCAGCTCGGGATACCGGCTTAACAATACTCGCGTCGTCTCTACGCCGTTCATATCCGGCATCATGAGATCCATAAGAACGATCTGTGGCATTCGCCCCTCGTAATCGCCGTTCTCCAGCGAATGAATCGCAGCCTTGCCGCCGCTCGCTTCGCCTACCACTACGAACCTTGAATCCAACATGAGATAAGTGCGCAAGCCCATCCGAACCATTTCGTGATCGTCCACGATTAATACTTTCCAAGGGCTCTGTATCGGTTCAGTCATCTCGTTCGCTCCTAAGCTCTATTCTTCAGCCGTTCCCATCCGAATCGTCGTCGGAATTCTCCGAATCGAACTTCGGAAACCATGCCTTTACTCGCGTTCCAGATCCCGGTTTAGTTACGATTTCCGCTTCTCCGCCCAGCTTCTGAGCGCGTTCGCGCATCGTAGACAGGCCATATGCTCCCGTCCTGACTTGCTCCGCCCTGAAGCCCGCCCCGTCATCCTCGATCGACAAGGAAATCTGGCGATCCGTCTCCCCAAGGAATAAGCGAACGCTCTTCGCTTCGGCATGCTTTACCACGTTCGCCATCGCTTCCTGTATGATCAGAAACAGCTGATGTTCCTTTGCTTCCGACAAGCGACCGCGAATCTGAATTTCCAACGTTCCTTGAAGCCCGTTCTGCCTGCAATAGTCCGGAAACCATCGCCCTAGGGCTTCCTCCAGCGTCCTGCCTTGGAGCTCCATCGGCCTTAACTGCGCAATTAATCCGCGCATTTGGCGTTGGGCGGAAGAAGACATATCGATCAATTGCGCCATAAGCTGCTCGGCATGCTCCTTGTCTATTTCCAGCAGCTTCGGAAGAGAAGAAGCCGACATATGCAAAGCGAACAATTGCTGGCTCACCGTATCATGCAAGTCCCGAGCCAACCTCTTACGCTCTTCCAATACGGCTTCTTCTTGAGAAGTTACCTCCTCCATGACGTTGCGCTCGCCGATCTGCTGCAACAGCTTAAGCCTATCCTTCAAATTGTCCAACATCATATTGAATTCCCTGTTCACGCCCGAGAACGCATCCCCGGACACGACCGGTAGCCGCGGATCCCAATTGCCAGCCGACGCCTGTTTCATCGCAAGCAATAAGTGGTCGAGCTTGCGTTGCGTTCGGTGCCCGATTCGGTAAGTGATCGCGATTTGGCAGATCACGACCACGCTCGTCCAGCCGAACCAAGATTCAGGGGACGGAGGAGTTTCCGAAAGGGCAACCCAGCCGTAATAGACGGCGACCAGCAAGAGCAAAGTCACAACCCCCGCGTAAATCGAGGATTCCCACTTACTCGTTCGAACCCAATTCATCATCCCCGCTAGCCTACCTTCGTAACGCGAACGTCGCCGATCAAGCTGCTGACGACTAGCACGATTCGCTTATCGGTATCCGCGTAACTCGGAGTCGTTACCGACATTTGGTTGAATAACCCTCCGCGCTTCTGATCCAATACTTTCACGTCGCCGATCAAACAGCTGGATACGACCTGCAATCCGACGTTAAAGTCGTTCGGCACGTATACCTTCACGTCGCCGATAAAGGATGAAACGTGGATTTTCGTTTCGCCGACCGGAATTTGCGCTTTGGTAAGATCCAATGTCGTATCTCCGATAAAATTCGAAATGCTCATCGGTCGAAGTTCCCAGTAATCTTGGCCAAGATGGATGTCGCCGATAAATCTACTGTGATCGTATTGATCCGCATTCGGCCAGCCGTGTCCTTTCCGTCCGTATTTCGCGCCGTGTCCCCATTTCATGCGTTCCGTCGAATGATAGGGGTCCAGCGGTGCTTTAGTTTGCAGAGGAGTTTTCGGAGCATAAGACGGTTGAGGCTCCTCCTCCCCGGACTTGCGGTTACTTCCATCGAATTCATCCCACTCCGGTGGCGCAGGCGGAGGCCCCGGAGGCATTGGCGTAGGAGGGATCGGCGGAGTAATGGGGTTCCACTTCTCTTTGCCTTCGTGCCGCCTTCGCTCTCTCTTAGGCCTGTTTCCTCTAAATATCAAGCTTATTCCGAAAATAATAATCGCTATCGGACCGATAAGCCGAATGACGTCCGACAAATCCTGATCGAACCAGTCGAGGTTTCGCCCTAGGAAGTAGAAACCCGCCAGCAACGTGATGCCGTTCCACCAGAATCCTCCCGACTGCTGCAGCAGAAGTCCCTGCAGTCCCACCAAGATGAGGATAACCGGCCAAAAAGTCGAGATGATATCGCCGATATCCAGATCGGTCACTCCGGTTTGATTCAATAAAAATACGGTTCCTACAGCCACGATTACGAGTCCCCAAAGCAATCGGTGCGCGGTCGATGATTGCATATCCCTGTCCTCCATTAGATGCGAATCGACTTTCCTTCTAATCTCTCTGTAACCAGTATAGCTAATCCGCCATAGGTAAGAACAGCGCCGCGGGTTGTAACTTTACCTCCGTCTGCGGACCGAGTGCCGAACGGATTATTCCGGATATGCAAAAGCCGTGCCTTCGACGTTACCGTCGAGAAGCACAGCTTGAGTTGAGACTAGATATAGCATACTTATTACTTATTTCACGATGCTCTCAAGAACGTCGTCGATAATCTGAGTGTTCGCGATCGTACCCGTGTACAACCAGCTGCTCGTATTCGGATATTCGTATAGGTTTCCGTTCTTAACCGCGGGAATTCCTTGCCACACCGGATCTTTAAGCGCTTCGGAACCCGTCGACGCATCGCTGTTCACGAGGAACAGATGGTCGGCGTCTAATTGCGCCAGTTGTTCGAGAGAGATCGGCAACCAGTTGCTGCCCGATGTCTTGGAAATCTCCGCTACGACGCTTGGCACCTTCAAACCCAAATCTTGATAAAGAACGGAACCGCTCGAGAGCTTGTCGCTAACGACGTAGAATTGCTTTTGCACGAGCCAGAGCGCTGCCGCCGATTGATCCGGCGCCGCTTGCTGCAGCTTGTCTTTCGCGTCCGTCGCTTTCGCTTCGTAATCGGCCAGTACTTTCTCGGCTACATCGCTTTTATTTAGGATTTCTCCGATCTTCAATAGCGACTGGCGCCAATCGTTATTCACTTGATCCCCGATCGTATACGTAGGCGCGATTTGCGAGTATTGCGCGTACTTGTCTCCTTCGACCGCAGCCGCCGAACCCATGATGATCAGGTCGGGTTCGAAGCTAGTCACGGCTTCGAATGGCAGGTCGTAGGCAATCGTCGGGACGCCTTCCAATTCGGCTTTCAAATAATCCTGGACGCCGTTCGCTACGGACCACTGCGCGACGGGTTTAACGCCAAGAGCAACCAATTGGTCTTCTAAGTAAGTAGCAAGGACTCTTTGCGGATTTGCCGGGATGACGACTTCATTGCCCAAAGCATCTGTCATCGTTTTTTCGGTAGCCGTGACCGCCGAAGCCGATGGGCTAGCGGATGGTTCCGTAGAAGCCGGTGCGGAAGCCGATGCGGACGGAGACGCGGAAGCATCTTCGTTATTCTCGTTTTTACCGCAGGCCGCCGCCACTAAAGTAAGTGCGATCATTCCAACCATAAGAACAGCGAACTTGTTTTTTTGCTTTCTTCCATTAAACACGACAGTTCCCCCTAAACGACTATATCGTTCGTAATTGTAGCAAAATAAATTTTTGCTTCATCCTTTACAACGATTCAAATGATAACAATTATCATTCTCACTGTCAACGGAATAATTTTCTGCTTTTGTGTCGCTTATGTTACGTATCATTACATTTATCGTTGACTTAGGTAACTCTCCACTATATAATGAGGTCGGATTTCCATCATATATGTAAGGTATTCATAAAGATTAGGGGTTGAAAAAATGGAAATAGAGCAATTATCGAGAGGGATGGACACGATATGGGTAGTCTTGACCGCAGCGATGATTCTATTGATGGAAGGCGGTTTCGCTTTACTTGAAGCCGGCTTCGTACGTCAGAAAAACGCCGTTAGCATTATTATGAAAGTTTTCGTCGATATCGCATTCGGAGCGCTTGTATTTTACGCCATCGGATTCGCGTTCATGTACGGCAAAGATTCGGGCGGTTTGATCGGCTTGTCCGGCTTCTTCATGGGAGGAGACCTAACGCATCTTTCGTTAAATATTTCTCACGATACATACTGGCTGTTTCAATGCGCGTTCGTTATCGCGGTTATTTCCATCGTTTCCGGCGCGGTCGCCGAGCGCATTCACTTTCGCGCATACATTATATACACGATAATTATGACAGGTCTTATTTATCCGATTTCCGGACATTGGATATGGTCGGCAAACGGTTGGTTGGCTAAGCTCGGGATGATCGATTTTGCCGGCTCCGCCGCCATTCATGCTTTAGGCGGCTTCGCGGCGCTTGCCGCTGCCATATTTATAGGCCCTCGAATAGGCCGATTCGGCGCGGAGGGGAAAATCAATATCGTTCCGCCCTCTAATCTTCCTCTCGCATCCGTCGGAGCCTTTATTCTCTGGTTCGGGTGGTTCGGATTTAACTCCGGCAGCACGCTTAGCGCCACGAACGACGGAATCGGGCATATTGCGGTAACCACGATGCTGGCATCCGCGGCCGGTTGCGCCGCGAGTATTTTATTTACGATGTTGCGCTACCGGAAAGCCGATCCTCCTATGGTTATCAACGGTGCCTTGGCTGGATTAGTCGGCATTACGGCCGGTTGCGCCTTCGTTTCGGACGCGGCGGCCATTCTCATCGGTGCCGTATCGGGGATCGTCATGGTACTGGCAAGCGAATGGCTAGAGAAGCGAAAGGTCGACGATCCCGTCGGCGCGTTCGCCGTTCACGGCATCAGCGGCAGTATCGGAACGCTGGCGGTCGGACTCTTCGCCATGCCGGGTACCGCAACTTATACGGGGCTGTTCTACGGCGGCGGCTGGCATTTGTTAGGCGTTCAAGCCCTCGGCCTTGTCGTCGTAGCGGTTTGGGGCTTTGCTTTAACGTGGCTCGCCTTAAAGCTGATTCAATATTTCAAGCCCGTTCGCGTGTCGCGAGACGAGGAGCTTATCGGCCTAGACGTTAGCATCCACGGTGTTCCCGCGTATAGCCAAGATCACGATTTCCTAGATGTCGATCAGCTTCGCGGCAGCTCCAAGGAATAAGATAGGCTGCAATAAAAACAAAAATAGGAGCTTTCTCAAAGGTTAACCCTTTTGAGAAAGCTCCTATTTCATTTCCTATAAGCCGAACAATGCAAACCTAACATCAAACGAGCATTTCGGGGAGTTCGGTAGGGATCGAGCCATTAAGCATTTCCCGATAATTAGCGATCTCCAGACGGAGCGTCCGCGCTTTCTCCATCGGCTTCTTAACGTAATGAATATATTCCAACGCCAGGTGATGATCCGGTTTCTTACCCGTTAACATACGACGAAGCGTGGACATCGACCGGTAAGCTTGCTCTTCCAACCTTAAACGCCGCTCGTAACGCTCCACCATCTGTTCGATTTCCGATATTTCCTGTTCTCGCTTCGAGATCAAAGCCTCCAACAAAGAATGTACCTCCCCCGCTTTGCGACGCGGAGACGCCGAGGGTACGAATGATACGGATGGTTTCGTCATGATAGATCACCTGCCTAGTTCTTGTTAACTTTCATAACATTATCTATATCATACCGCAAAATCATCCATTTGAGAACTGTTTTTGCTCGGTTTTTTGTCAAGAAACCACAATGTCGATTCCGATCACTCCGAAAGCCGTCCCATCCGGGCGCCGCAATGGCATCGAAACCGTTAAACAAGGCTTTTTCGTTATCGCGGATATATAGATTTCCGAAACGAAGGTTTCACCGTTCATCGCTTTCTTCCACCACTCTCTACCTCTCGCGTTGAGCAACCCGGCTTCCGGCTGCGAAAAGACGAAGGAACCGTCGCTGCGGTTCGACCAAATCGCATCGATTCCCGCGTTTCTTTGCATGCAGCCTCCGAGCACCTCGCGATGGTCTTCTTCTCCCATTCCGGCTAGGGAAGGATCGGATATCAACGTTCTAAGCAAATCGGTCCAACGCGCCGTATCCGAGGCAGCAACGCCTTCCCAAGCGCGGCCTCCCGCGTTCTGAACGGCTTCGATCAACTCGTCCGCGGACTCCCTCAACTCTTCGGATACCCGACCGAGATTCGTGATTTCCGTCCTTTGCCTTCTATTCTGGGCAAGCGTATCGTCCACGCTGCTGATCGTTAAGCCAACGGATTCGACGACGTCCTCTAGCATAGCGTTAGTCGCCGACGTACGGTCCGCCTGTTCCACCGCGAATTCCAAGGTTTTGTTAATATGCTCGTCTACCGTAAGGAAAGAATTAAAGATAACGTCCATTTTCTCGCGCGTTTTGTTCATTTCCACGATGCCGAGAGCAACCGAATTTTTCTCGTTATCCACCGAGCTTACGACTTGGCGAATACCCGACTCGATATTCTGCACGATGCTGGTCGAGCGCTTTACGGCTTGTCCGCTTTGTTCGGCCAGCTTCCTGATTTCCTGCGCGACGATGGAGAAGCCGCGCCCGTGCTCGCCCGCGTGCGCGGCTTCGATAGCCGCATTCAAGGCCAGCAAGGAGGTTTGCGTCACGATTTCCTGAATCAGCTCGTTTATTTCACCGATTTTGGAAGCTTGGGCGATTAATCCGTTGATCCGCTCCTCCATCGTGCCATGGTTCTTGGCAAGGTCGTTCATAACGTCATCCGTATGGTTCAGAGACCGGCAGACGTCTACAACGACGTCCCGCGTCTTCAGACTCTGGGAGCTCAACACTTCCGTGACGCCGCGAATTTCTTGCGATGCGGCGGAAACTTCCTGCAAGGACGAGAACGCCTCTTCCAGCCGGAGCATGGCAGTCTTGCTGTTATGTCGAAGCTTCTCTTCGTGATCCGCCGTCTTGTCAGCGATAGCATCCAGCTGGTTCATGCTGGAATCCACTTCCGATACTGCCGCTTGAAGTCGATCCGAGATCACTACCGCTTCCTCTATCATATGTCTGAGTGCGTCGGGCTTGGTTTCAACGGAGGCGCTTATCTTCTGCGAGACGTCGTTCGACTTATCGGGTCGGGAAAGTTGAATATTGTTCGTCCCTTTATCCGAATTCTTTAACCACCGTTGCCATTGCGCCATCTCTCATCACTCCAACATCAATTGTCAAAATACGTTAGTTTTCCTAACATTATAAACGGATTTTCGACAAAAAGAAAGGGACCCTTAGAGTCCCTCTCTAAAAATCCCATCATGTTATCTCACATACAACTGGTATTCCGACCTTCAACATAACGCAATTCTAACGCACCCTACTAACGATTAGACTGGTTAGAATTTTTCTGTGCAGCTTTATTAACCGTGTTGCTGTTGACGTTCGATTCGGATGCGAATTCCGTTTGATTCGAGTTCGCGTTTCCGAGTTTTTGTTTTTTGTTTTTTGCCATTTCACCCTCACCTCCATACCATAGCATGAACAGAGGGGAAATGGATTATGTATGTCGATCTACGTCCTCGACTTGGGTTTTCAACCTTGCCTTGCCGCGATGAATTCGAGCCTTTACCGTCCCGACCGGCAACTGTAAAGCGGTCGCAATCTCCGCATCCTTCAAACCGTAATAAAATTTGTACAGAAGCAGCGTTCTTGTCACAGGATCCAACTGCCCCAACAAATCGGACAGCTCCATTAGCGATTCAGGGTCAGCAACAGACCTCGTACCGGATAACTCGTTCTCCAGATGCTCGTCGATACTTTCGTGGTCGCCTTGCGCGATTAGCATTAGAAGCAAGGTTGGAGGCGATCGCCTTAGCCCAAGGAATAAGCTTGTCCTTGTTCCTTAAAGTCGATCTCTTTTCCAATATACGTACCCAGGCTTCTTGTACCACGTCACCCGCATCGTTCTTACGCCATAACTTATGGCGAACGACCTTCAACATCTGTGAATAGAGTTCGCCCAGCACTTCATCTTCTGACCAGAACGCTTCCGGTATATTCGAATCACGGAGGAAGTTCATGTATCCAGCCACTCCTAAAAGGATGCATATTTGAAGTAATCTCATTCTATCACAAACGCGATAAAAAGAGAATATTTTCCATATAATAGGAAATATGCGACAGTTATTGTCGGATCAATTTCGAGAAAATAAGGCAGCTGCTCCCACCAAGCCTACATCGTCGTTCAAACCGGCCGGCACAATATCGAAGGTACGACGGTAAGGTTCCATGACAAGCTCTTCCGTTCTCGCCCTAAGCGCCGCGAAAAGTAAATCGCCCGCTTTGCTGACTCCGCCGCCTATGACGATCCGATCCGGATTAAACGTATGGATCACGTTCACGAGGCCGAGCGCCATGTATTGAATCGTCCGACCGATCACCTCGATAGCCACGGGGTCGTCCCGCCTAAGCGCTTCAAAAACATGCTTTGCGGATACGGCCTCGTTGCTCGCGCCCGCTATTTCCGAAATGAGCGACGGCCTACTATCCATTAACCTGAGAGCCGACTCTCGAATAGCGGTTCCGGAAGCAAATGTTTCCCAGCACCCCCGGCTGCCACAGCTGCACAAAGGACCGGCCGGATCGATAATGGTATGGCCAAGCTCGCCGGCGAAAGAATGGGTACCGAGCAGCAAATTACCGTCTAACACGATTCCCGCGCCGATTCCGGTGCTGAAGGTCACGTAGACCATATTCTCCGCTCCTTTGCCAGCACCGCTCACGTACTCTCCCCATGCCGCCGCATTCGCGTCGTTAACGACCTTTACCTGAGTGCCCAAGGAAGTCTCCATCCACCTTTTCAACGGAACGTCTACCCATTCCGGAAGATTCGTCCCGTTAAGGACGATTCCTTCACGGCTGTTCACGGCGCCCGGCGATGCAAGACCTACACCGTAAATCTGTCTTCCTTGCGCAACACGATTAATCATCGAAACCATTCGCTGAACGACCTCTTCCGCGGTTTTCGTGCCCGCCGTGTCCATACGTTCGCGATTGATTATGCTGCCGCCGGCATCGAATAACGCAGCCGCGATTTTCGTGCCTCCCAAATCCACTCCTACTACGTATCTATCCTCTGGATGCAATTTGTTCACCTTTTTCAACTCTATTTTCAGACCTTCTCGTGAAGAATGCCGGCTAATGTCCTTAACTTAAGGCAATCGATCGGTTCAAGACCGGACCCATTGAATCGAACCGCGGAGCCGAAATGCACTTCCTTGACCTTCGTTTGTTCGATGAAGGATAGAATGCCTTCCACCTTTAATCCGCTGCCGGCAAGAATGGTCAATGAGCTTCCGTCCGCCTCCTCCACAAGCCGCCGAATTTCGGGGATCGCTTCTAGGGCGGACTTGATTCCTCCCGATGTAAGCACACGGTTGATTTGCGAATAACCTTGTAGAATCCGCAGTCCGGCAACCTGATCCTCCAACTCGTCGAACGCGCGATGAAATGTCACGTTCATGGTTCCTGCGAAAGAAAGCAAAGCTTCCAAAGAACGCTGGTCAATGTTCCCCTCCGAAGTTAAAGGTCCCAATACGACACCCGCGGCGCCGATTGAAGATATGGCTTTGATATCGGCGGTCATCGTATCTATATCGTAGCGATCGTATACGAAGGTTCTGCTATGAGGCCTGACCATGACGTGTACGGGAATGCTTATCGCTCTGACGATCTGTTCGACCAGACCGATGTTTGGCGTTAAACCGCCTTCGGCATACGAGGTAATCAGCTCTAAACGGTCGGCTCCATTGTCCTCGGCTTGCACGGCATCCTGCAGACTAGTCGCGATTACTTCCAGAATCATAGACTCACTCCCCTTTATCCGCCAAGCTTAGCGACCGGCTTGTCGCATAGTCGGCGAGAAGCCGGGCTCCGTAACCCGTTGCACCCGCTTCCGAATGAACCACATCCTGCTTGTACTGCACCGTTCCCGCCATGTCGATATGAACCCAGCGCATAGATGCCGCTACGAAACGGCGAATGAACAACGCCGCGGTAATCGCGCCGGCCAAGCCCGACGTTCCGACGTTGTGCAAATCCGCGTAATGACTTCGAAGATCCGACTCGTACTCATCGACGAGCGGCATTGGCCACAACCGCTCCCCGTTCTCCTCGCCGATCCCAACCAGCGCCTCGGTCATGCCGGAATCGCCCCAAATGCCTGCCAATCCTAGTCCGAGAGCTTGTCCGACATTCCCCGTTAACGTGGCAATATCTATCGCTTCCGATGCGCCTAGTTTGGCTGCGTGCAACAGCGCGTCGGCAAGAACCAACCGGCCTTCTCCATCGGTATTGGCCACTTGAACGGTGAGCCCGTTCGGAAATCGGACGATGGATGACGGAAGCATGGCCGCGGTTCCCGGAAGGTTGTCGGCGATAGCAAGCAGAGCCGTCACGTTAACTTTGGCGCGTTGACGAACCAGAATGGCCATCGCGCCGATCACCGCCGCGGCTCCTCCCATATCCATGCGCGCGTCGCTGATATCCCTGCCGGTTTTGATATTCATGCCGCCCATGTCGAACGTGATCCCTTTACCTGCGAGCGCCAGCATCGGGAGGCTTGCATCCGCTTCGTAACGTATCTCTATCAAGGCAGGCCGATACTTGCTGCCCGATCCTACCGCGATCAATCCGTTCATTTGTCGTTCCTCAAGCTCCCGACCGCGATAGACATGCACCTGAACCGGCATGTTCTCGAAGTAAGCTACCGTTCTTTCCACGAAAGCTTCGGGATTAAGCACTTCGGGAGGCTCGTTGACCAAATCTCTCGCCAGTCTTACCCCTTCCGCTCTCGCTCGTGCTAACGATATCGTGTTTTCCAGCTCGATTTCGGTTAGCTCCGGCCAGTCCGCAGGCATCAAATTAAGAGTAACGTCTCTTGAACCGTTATCATAAACCGCTTTGTACTTATCGAACCGGTACAAGCCGTACATCCAACCCTCCAGCCATGCTTGCAGCCAAACGGCAACGCCCTCTTTATCCATGACGTCCACCAAATCGAGAGTACGGACAAGCGTCGCGTTGCTGTTGCCCTCGCTTAACAGCTGTCTTGCGGCGGCGCCTCCCGCTCGACGCACGCGCTCGGAGGTCGCGTCTTTCCGTTCGCCCAATCCGACCGCGAGCGCCTCCGGCTCCCCGGCTACTCTACCGCGAAACCATGTGGTCTTCCCGGGTGCCCTGTTCGTATCGCTTAGCGGAAACGGAAAGCTCCCATCCTTGTAGACCGGGTGAATGAATACTTCCGCTTCCAGGCTAGAATTTATCGTGATTGGCATGATGGCCCCTTCTTCTACCGTTAGTTTATATGAACTCCGTCCTTGCCCATTATCGTTTCGTCGTATAGATGGCACGCTACCCTATGATCAGGCTCGACTTCTTGGAATACAGGTTGAATCTGCTTGCAAATGTCCATACAGGAAGGACAGCGGGTATGGAACCGGCAGCCGGATGGCGGGTTCACCGGACTTGGAATATCCCCCTTCAGTATAATGCGCTCCTTCTTCTGGCTGGGATCGGCAACGGGAACGGATGATAGCAATGCTTGGGTATAAGGATGTAGCGGTCGGTCGTACAAAGCGTCCTTGCCCGCCGTTTCCACGAGAGCCCCCAAGTACATAACTCCTATCCGGTCGCTAATATGCTCGACGACGCTCAGGTCATGGGAGATAAAAAGATAAGTCAGCCCGTATTCCTCTTGAAGATCCTGCAGCAAATTCAGCACTTGTGACTGAATCGATACGTCCAGCGCGGACACGGGCTCATCCGCCACGATTAGACTAGGACGAACCGACAACGCCCTGGCAATTCCGATCCGCTGCCGCTGTCCTCCGCTGAATTCATGGGCATGCCGCTCCGCATGGTAACTGCTTAAGCCCACCACTTCCAGTAACTCGGTCGCGAATTTATCCCTTTCGCGAGAGCTCATCTTCGTATGGATGAGCAGCGGCTCGGATACGATGTCCTTAACCTTCATTCGAGGATTAAGCGATGCATACGGATCTTGAAAGACCATCTGCATTTCCTTGCGAACGGGGCGCATTTGATTGTCGTTGTACGCGCTGATGTTCTGGCCGTTAAACCATACCTCGCCTTCGTTCGGCTTCAGAAGGCGGGTAACCAGACGTCCCGTCGTCGATTTTCCGCAGCCGCTTTCCCCAACTAGACTAAAGGTTTCTCCTTTACGGATGGCGAACGAAATGCCATCTACGGCGCGAACGTATTTGCTCTCGCCTAGAAACCCTTTTTTAACGACGAAGGACTTGTGCAAGCCCTTAACTTCAATCAGCGGAGTATTCATGTACCGTTTCCCCTCCCCGTTCATCGATCTGCGTTAACCAGCACCGGCTTTTCCTGTCCGTTCGACCTTCGACCGCAACAAGGTCAGGCTCAGCCGAAAGGCATTTCTCCATGACGAACGGACAACGCGGCGCGAACTTACAGCCTGCAGGCATTCTGGACAGATCGGGAACGTTTCCCGAAATCGATTCCAGCCTCCTTACGTTTTGCCGCAGCTTGGGAACCGATCGAATCAGCCCCTTCGTGTACGGGTGCTGAGGTTGCTCGAACAAATCCTTCACGGATGCTTCTTCCACCACGCGCCCGGCATACATGACGACGACTCTGTCGCACATCTCCGCCACGACGCCGAGATCATGGGTAATCAGCAGCATACCCATGTCCTTTTCTTCCTTTAAACGTCTCATCAAATCGAGAATTTGCGCTTGAATGGTAACATCAAGAGCCGTCGTCGGTTCGTCGGCGATAATGAGCTTAGGATGACAGGACATCGCCATCGCGATCATAACGCGTTGTCTCATTCCGCCGGATAACTGATGCGGATAATCGTCGACCAGCTCCTCGGCTCTAGGAATTCCGACTAGCTTTAAAGTTTGAATCGCATGCTCTCTCGCTTTTTTGCGATTATATCCGAGATGAAGCCGAATAGGCTCTTCAAGCTGCTTGCCGATCCGCAGAACCGGATTAAGCGACGTCATAGGCTCCTGAAAAATCATAGCCATATCTTTGCCCCTAATGCGGCGCATGTCGCTTTCCTTCAACTTGGTCAGATCGGATCCTTCGAAGCGTACCGCTCCGCCGGAGATTTTGCCCGGCGTATCCTTCAACAGCCTCATGATCGATAAGGAAGTCACGCTTTTACCGCAGCCCGACTCTCCGACCAAGCCGAGTACTTCGCCTTTATTAATATGAAAGTTCACTCCGTCGACGGCGGTGATGCTGCCGCCGTCCCGTTTGAACTCCGTTTTTAGTCCGTCTACCTCGAGCAATTTGTTCGCCGTCACGGCCTATCCCCCCCTTAATTTTTCATTTTGGGATCAAGAGCGTCTCGCAGTCCGTCCCCAAGCAGGTTAAACGCAAGCACGGTCAGAAAGATAGCCACGCCGGGAAAATAGACGACATGCGGAGCTATGCTAAGATAGTCGCGCCCCATGCTCAGCATCGCGCCCCAATCCGGCTCCGTCGGCTTGGCTCCCATTCCGAGGAAGCTCAAGGAGGAGGCCGCCAATATCGCCGTTCCTATCTTCATCGTCAGATTGACGATTACGCTCGGCACCGTCTCGGGAAAGATGTGGCGCCAGATAATGCGGCTGTCTTTAGCTCCGATCGACCGAGCGGCCTCTACGAACAACGTCTCCTTTACGGATAGCGTGACGCTTCGGATCATCCGAGCGAACGAAGGGATGCCGAACACGGCTACCGCGATGACTACGTTCAACAATCCAGGCCCGAGAATGGCCACGATACCGATCGCGAGCAAAATATCCGGAAAAGAAAACAGCACGTCGCTGCCTCTCATAATCAAACGGTCCAGCCATTTTCCGTAAAACCCGCTTAACAATCCGAGAATAGTTCCTATAACCGCGGCTATAAACACCGAACTAAGACTTACGGCCAGAGAAAGCCTGGCCCCGACGATCAGGCGACTCAGAATATCCCGGCCGTATTCGTCCGTTCCGGCCCAGTGGTCGGCCGACGGACCGGCCATCATTTTATCGTAATTCGGCGTATCCGGATTGTAGGGCGTCAGAAAAGGCGCGAAAATAGCGACCAGAAAAAGCATTACGATAAATATACCGGCAATCAAAGACAGCTTTTGCTTGCTGAATTTGCGAAGAAACTGTCCGAACGGATTTTTCGGCTTGTCCGGGACGACTGCTTGCTCTCGTCCGCCCGGCGCGCCGGATCCCATAACCGTCGAATGATCATTCATCTTAAATCCCCCTCTCCTCTAGTTGTCCGCGTATCTGATCTTCGGATTCAGCACTCCGTATAACAAATCAACGACAAGGTTGATCAAAATGAATTCGGCGGCAAACAACAGCAGCTCCGCTTGAATGACCGTGTAATCGCGGAACGAAATCGAATCGACCAGCATTCTGCCTAATCCGGGTATGCTGAACACCGTCTCGACCATAACCGAGCCGCCAAGCAGAAAGCCGAATTGGAGCCCGGCGATCGTCACGACTTGAATAAGGGAATTGCGCAGGGCATGCCGGCCCACAACGACAAACTCCATCAAACCTTTCGCTCTAGCCGTACGAATGTAGTCCTCCCGCATCGTCTCCAGCATGGAGGACCTGGAAAACCTCGCGATCATCGACATAATGCCGGCTCCGAGCGTCAGGGACGGAAGCACGTAGCTTTTCCAGCTATCGATTCCCCCCGTCGGGAACCAACCTAATTGAACGGAAAAAATTTGTATGAGCACAAGCCCGAGCCAAAAGCCGGGGATGGAAATTCCTGAGATCGCGATAAGCATGCCGGCATAGTCCGGCCATTTATTTCTTTTCACCGCCGAAACGATTCCGATAACGACTCCGATAACGACCGCCCAAGCCATGCTCAACAAAGTGAGCCATAGCGTTGGCAAGAATCTGCTCTTCATCATCTCGGTAACGGGCAAGCCCGATCTAATGGAATTGCCAAGATCACCTTGAAACATGTCTTTCATGTAGCTAAGGTATTGCTTCCATAATGGCTGATCCAAGCCCAAAAGTACCCGGGTCTGGTTAATCTCTTCAAGCGTCGCTTCCTTACCCGCGATAAGTCGCGCCGGGTCTCCGGGAATCAAATGAATGAACATGAATACCAATACCGATACGATGAACAGCAGCGGAACGATTCCGATTAGCCTTTGCAGTGCGTATCTTCCCAAACGCGTATACCTCCTTCGCTTCCAAATGGGAAGAGAGGCCGTTTCCAGACAATCCCGGAAGCAGCCCCTCTCTTATCTAGCCCTTGTTTTCGCTGCGTGAATCCATGCTGTATGTGTTTACTTGACTTCCGCTTTTAAGATGTTGATCGAACCGTCCGGAAGCACGGTCACGCCTTCGATATTGTTACGTTTACCGGAGATGACTTGGTCGACTCCGAGGAATGCCCAAGGAGCATCCGCCCATATTTGTTTTTGGATATCCGCGAATATCGTTTTCGCCGTTTCCGGATCCGTCGCTTTATTGGCGTCTTCGATCCATTTATCTACGTTGTCGTTTTTGTAATATGCCGTATTGGAGCCCGCCGGAGGGAACATCGTGCTGCTGAACAACCCTCTCGTAGCGCCGTCCGCGTCATTGGAGGACGGGGACCAGCTCACGAACCACATTTGGATTTTCGCGTCCGCCGGAGTTGCCGGCGTGTTGATCTGATCGGACAGCGTAGCGCCTTCCATCGACTTCACTTCCAGCTTAATGCCGACTAACTCCAACTGTTGCTTGATGAACTGCATGCCTTTTACGGATTCCGAGTCGTTCTCGCCCCAGATTTCGGCATCGAATCCATCCGGATAACCGGCCTCTGAAAGCAATTGCTTAGCTTTCTCAACATCGTAATCGTAAGCCGGCTGCTGAGAGTAGAACTGAGTTTTGGAGGACATAGTTGAATCAAGCTTCGCGCCTAGTCCTGATTTGACGACCTTCAGGTAAGCGTCTTTATCGATTGCGTAGTTAATGGCTTGACGAACCTTCAAATCGTCGTAAGGCTTCTTCATCGTATTAAGCGTAATATAACGAACGATTGTGGAATCGATTTTGTCGACGACGATATTGCCGTCTCCTTCTACTTCGGCCACTTGCTCCGTCGGCATCGGATAGATAAAGTCCGCTTCGCCCGTTTTAAGCATCGCGATCCGCGATCCGTTCTCCGGAACAGGCTTAAACGTTACGCTGTCTACTTTAGGAAGTCCTTGCTGCCAGTAGTCGGGGTTTTTCTCGACCACCAGACGATCGCCTTCTACCCATTCCTTGAACTTGAACGGACCTGTTCCGGAAGGGTGCTTGGAAATATCGGTTCCGAACTCGGTCAATGCAGCCGGGCTGATCATAAGGCCCATCGCAAGCTTGTTCAAGAACGCGTTGTACGGTTCGCTAAGCGTAAAGACGACCGTTGCGGCATCCGGCGTTTCGATTTTCGAGACTTTCGCGAAGCTCTTGCGGAATCTCAAGTTGTTTTTCTCGTCGAGAATACGTTCTATGTTGACTTTGACGGCTTCGGAGTTAAAGTCGGTGCCATCGTGGAATTTAATGTTTTGTTTTAACTTAAAAGTGTATACAAGCCCGTCTTCGCTGATTTCGTAGCTCTCTGCAAGAACGGGAACGACTTGCATGTTGTCGTCGAAGCCCATCAAGCCTTCGTACATCGTTCTTGCGCCCGTGATGGACAGCGTGTCGCTCGTATTGTGCGGATCTAAAGTAATAAAATTGGCGTTGACTGCAATTACGGGGTTATTGCCGTTCTTCGACGGCGCTGCGCCGCTTTCCGAAGGCGCGGACGCGGATGAGGACGGCGAACTGCCATTTTCGCTGCCGGCAGCGTTATTGTTGTTTGAACTGCAGGCGGAAGCCACGATTGCCATAACGATAAGCAACGATAGCATAGACCAAGATTTCCCTTTGAACTTCATCTTTTTACCCACTCCTCATGTTGTAGATATTTATTAGAATCTCTTCTCGCCCGCATAAAGTTATCCCAGGCAGAAGCCTATTCTCGAGTTCACGCTTGCAAGGAAAAGACCGCTTTTCTTTCTCCGACGATCGTCCCGCCGTCGTTCGCGATTGTATTCGGCACGAGATCGTATAAGCGCTTGATCGTGTCGTTATTGTCGTAACCGATTCGTTCCAATATCGATGCGATAATACTCGGCCATACCTGTTCGGAACCATCGGACACCTTCAGAGATATTCCGATCCGTTCTTTCCTAAGACCGATGCCGTATACGCCTTTCGCCCCGCCCTTGGCGGATAGATTAGGATCCTTGAGCAAAGCAGAGCAGACGAAGCTTCGATCGGCGATCATATCGGGATTATCGTTCATCGCCTTGGCCATCCGAGCCGCGGCGTCTCGCGTTTCGGGGTCCCCGATCAAATCGGGACATGCGAGCTTCACGAACGATAGGGCGATTTTATTCAACGGAAGCGCGTGTACCGGGAGTCCGCAGCCGTCGATGCCGACGGGAATGCTTTCCTTAGGGACCTCGGCGATATAAGCCAACGTTTCGATGATCTCTTGCTGTACGGGGTGACTCGGTTCGTAGTATGTGGATTCATCCCACCCCATTTTTCTGCTAAGAGCGATTAAACCGGAATGCTTGCCCGAGCAATTATGGAATATTCTCCTTTTCTGCTCGTTCGCCCGATGCCGCTCTGCTTTGGCGTCTTCATTAAGCGGATAAGTAGCGCAGCAGTGAAGAGTGTCTTCCGAAATGCCCGTTTTGCGTAAAATGGATTCGAGAGCCGCGATATGGTAGGACTCGCCTCGATGGGAAGCCGCGAACAGCGCAGTTTCTTCGGATACTAGGCCGTATACCTCGTCAATCCTTCTCTTCATTGCGGGAATCGCTTGAAACGGCTTTGCGGCGGAGCGCAAAAAGGTCATATGATCCGGATCTCCTGCCTTGTACAGGACATTCCCTCTCTCGTCGACAACGCTGACCGCGCCGTAATGTACGTTCTCTAGCACTCCTCCGCGATATTCTTCGACCAATTTCACAAAGCTCATATCGATATCCCCCATCTTGGCTGTTTTGCGTTATTCTAGCGTGAAAAATCGCGTCTGGGCGAGTAGTCCGGAACCGATGAGAACTCCTTGCTCGTTCAGCTCCGAACGAAGAAAACGATAAGATTCCCGAAGAGGCTCCCAGACCAATGTCGTAGAGCACAGCTCCTTGACTTCCTCGTATATGTCCGGAAATTTATCTACGAGCTCTCCGCTTAAGATAACGCTATCCGGATTGTACATGCAGACTATGTTGTTAACGGTAATGGACATGTACATCAGCGCTCGATCGACCAAATGGACTGCCCATCGTTCTCCCGCCTTCTTCGCCTCGAACAGCTCCTCGATCGTGTGAACCTGACGGATCTTGCTTGCTTCCAACAGCAGCGAGCTGATGTTGACGTACGTTTGTAAGCAACCCGCCTTGCCGCATTCGCATAACATGCCGTTTGGATCGATCGTCGTATGGCCGATTTCCCCGGCGCTGTTCATATCGCCCCGATAAATTTCACCGTCGATGATCAGGGAAGAACCTACACCGTTACCGAAACCTATGAGCGCCGTTCGGTTAGATCCGATCGCCGAGCCCTTCAGGTGCTCGGCGAGCGCTTTGACCTTGAGCTCGTTGTCTACGGCCACTTCAAAGCCGGTCAAATCTTTCAATAGTTCGGCTAGCCGAACGTTCTTCCACCCCATCTGCACGGAGAAAACGACAATACCCGTTTCGTTATTCACGATGCCCGGGAGACCTACTCCGATACCGACCACTCTTGCCGGGTCTATTCCGCCCTTCCGAAGCAAGTCGCCGACGATCTTGCCGATTCGCATCATCGTCGTTTCAAAGCGTTCGTCCGGAAAATGACCGTGGACTTCGCTGCATACCGCCTTCCCCTGCAGATCCACGACGCCAACGCTTATTTTGTGGCGATCCAGCTCGATTCCGATCGATAACACCGAAGCATCGATCAGCCCGAGCAGCGTGGATTTCCTTCCCAAGCCGGCGGATACTTGCTCGGATTCCAAAATATAACCTTGCTCGGTCAGTTCGCCTACGATACGGCTGATCGTCGTGGCGCTCATTCCCGTCTGCTTGGCGATGGACGCCCTGGAGATGGGCGGCTGGTTCTTGATAATTTCAAAAACCGTTAGCCTATTCTGACGCTTCATAAAGTCCTGATCGTGTTTTTTCATAGGATTTCCCCTAATTATTTTCACCATGTTATTAAATATGGCGATATTTTATCATAATACCAAAAATTACGAGGAAAAACTGACTATTATTCATTAATTTTTGCTAAAACCTTTTTAATTACTCCAGTGATGTTAATAATAGAGGATGTATATATGGATGTCAATATAAATGACACCGATTTTTCATTCTGTGATTATTAACATAAAAAGTAAGCGCTTCATAAAATACGGGATGAATGGCAGCGTTGTCATCTTCATAATCCCGAATCACGGAGCACAAAAACATAACATATATGTAACTTACTCAGTTAGTTTCAGCATTCGGAATGCCGAAGAAACCCATAAGCAAGATCGCTTATGGGTTTCTTTTGATAACCAACCTTTGGTCATCAGTTGTCCTATTATGTTAATCGATTCTCTTGGAGGAAATTTCGCCTGAAATACGGGTTACGAAATCTTCGACCGATTGAGCCCCAAGATCCCCTTCGCCGCGGCGACGGACCGATACGGTGCCATTCAGCGATTCGTTCTCGCCGATGACGAGCATATAAGGAATTTTCTCCAGCTGCGCTTCGCGAATCTTATATCCGAGCTTCTCGTTGCGCATATCCGATTCGACTCTTACGCCGGCCAGTTTGAGCTTCTCTTCGACTTCCTTGACGTATGGTTCGTAAATCGGGTTTACCGGAATCAGCTTCGCTTGCACAGGCGACAACCACAACGGCAACGCCCCAGCGAAATTCTCCAGCAAGAACGCGGTCATGCGCTCCATCGTGCTGATAATGCCGCGATGAATAACGACCGGACGGTGCTTCTTGCCGTCGTCCCCGACGTATTCCAGTTGGAAGCGCTCCGGAAGGAGCACGTCCAGTTGAACGGTCGAGAGCGTTTCCTCCTTGCCTAAAGCCGTCTTGATTTGAACGTCCAGCTTAGGACCGTAGAACGCGGCTTCGCCTTCCGCCTCGAAGAACGGCAAATCCAGCTCCTCCACGACTTCGCGAAGAATGCGTTGGGAAGTTTCCCACATTTCATCGTCCGGCCAATACTTCTCCGTGTCCTTAGGATCCCTGTAAGAAAGACGGAATCGGTAATCCTTGATTCCGAAATCTTCGTACACTTGGCGAATAAGATTTACGACTCGCGTAAATTCATCCTTGATCTGATCGAACCTGCAGAAAATATGCGCGTCGTTCAGCGTCATGGCGCGAACCCGATGCAGCCCGGTCAACGCTCCGGACATCTCGAAGCGATGCATCGTGCCCAATTCAGCGATCCGAACGGGAAGATCCCTGTAGCTTCTCATATCGCTCTTGTAAACCATCATATGATGCGGGCAGTTCATCGGGCGAAGTACCAGCTCTTCATTATCCAGCTCCATCTTCGGGAACATGTCTTCTTGATAATGCTCCCAATGCCCGGAAGTCTTATAGAGGTCCACGTTAGCCAGTACCGGAGTATAGACGTGGTTGTATCCGAGCTTCTCTTCCAAGTCGACGATGTACCGCTCTAGAGTCTGGCGCAATTTCGCGCCGTACGGAAGCCATATCGGCAACCCCTGACCGACCTCGCGGGAAAACGTAAAGATTTTAAGCTCGCGGCCAAGCTTCCGGTGATCCCGTTTCTTGGCTTCTTCCAGGAAGTGAAGATGCTCGTCCAGCTCCGCTTTCTTCGCGAACGCCGTTCCGTATATCCGTTGCAGCATCTTGTTCTTGCTATCTCCGCGCCAGTACGCGCCAGCAACGCTAAGCAGCTTGAAGGATTTGATACGGCCGGTCGACGGCAAATGAGGACCGCGGCATAGATCGAAAAATTCTCCTTGGTCGTAAATCGTGATCGCAACGCCTTCCGGCAAATCGCGAATGAGCTCGAGCTTCAACGGATCCGATATTTCGCCGAATATCCGAAGAGCTTCTTCGCGGCTAACCTCGCGCCTTGTAATCGGGAGGTTCTCCTTGACGATTTTATCCATTTCCTTCTCGATCTGCGCAAGATCTTCCGAAGAGATCGATTGCTCCATATCGATGTCGTAATAGAAACCATCTTCGATGACGGGTCCGATGCCCAGCTTCACTTTATCCCCGCCATAAATCCGCTTGATCGCTTGAGCGAGCAAATGGGCCGTACTGTGACGCATGACCTCGAGCCCTTCGGCATTGTCCAGAGTCACGATTTCCAGCGACACGTCGTTCAGGATAGCCGTATTCAAATCCACGACTTTACCGTCTACCTTGCCGGCTACCGCCACTTTCTTTAATCCGGGACTAATCGAGAAGGCGACATCTTCGATCGTAACGCCCTCATCGAAAGTCCGAATCGCTCCATCGGGTAATTTCACTTGAACTGACATTCCGAATTCCTCCTTAGGTTTATGGGAAACAAAAAAACACCTCGTCCCGAAAGGGACGGGTGCTCTGAATGCGGCCCGTGGTTCCACCCTCCATTAATCGATTGAAAAGAAATCGATACTCTGGCATGAATGTAACGGTCATGACCCGGCAAGGAATACTAACGCCATCGGCATACGATGGAGAATTCATCCCGGCAGCTCGAAAGAGGTAAATGCCTGCGGATACGGAAGGAACTTGCAGCCTAGGTTCCTCTCTCTGAGCCGTCCTGTTCAAAGCATCGTTGACTTTCTCATCGCTTCTGAATGTGGATTGATATCGAACATTATACCTATTTGCAGGCATATCAGTCAAGCGCTAAGAGGATTTCGCAGCCCTGAACGAAGGGGATGGCATACTCTGTCAATGAGCCGGTATATCCGGCAACTCCGAATAGAGAGCAGCCCTGTCGCCGAATATCCCGATAATCGTACGAATCACTTGAGAATCCGGCTCCGGCGTGTGAATGTAGAGCTGGCGCGGCGACGCCGCCAATAATCGGCTCACCACCTTGCTCTCTTCCTCTTGCTCTTCCTCGAACCTCATTTTGAGCCCGTCGTTAGGCTTTTCGCCTTCTTCGGCCGGTTCCTGCTCAAGCGGCCGCATTTCTTCATCCAGCAATCGGAACGTATGCCCGCCGGAATGCAGAACGTGTACGGTCGAAGTTCTCGTCTCTTGCCATTCCACCATCGATTTTAACAGCTTCATGAACTCTTGGTACTGCTTTTCCATCAACCGTTCCTCGATGGCCGTCTCCGCCGCCTCTTGGACCTCCGCGCGGTAATCGCTCAACCGAAACCGGAGAAATCCATCCAACTGAAGACGTTCGTTATTTTCTAAGTAAACGGAAAACCGAGTTGTCAGCTTCTGCAATCGTCTTTCCCTTCCGCGGCCCATCCAGCTCTCTTCAATGTCCGGCTCCCCGTCCAACAAGGTTACCGCTTCCGCGATCAGGATATCGGTCTCCACTTCGTCTTTAAGACTGAAGCGATTCCGGAATAGATTACGGAGCAAGGACGGTTCTTGATCGGAAAGCGTATATTCAGCCAGAACGCGCCCCACTCTATCGCAGTAGCTTTTTTTATCTTGCGGTCCGGGTCCTAACGGAAATTGGCAACGGATCACGCCATCCTCCCGGCTCAATTCCCACCCCACGCTATCCACGGGATTTTCGGTGCCCACCAGCGTTCTATTCAACATGCCGGCCAGACGTTCCAACGATGGATGATCGTTTCCGTACTCCACGACGAATTCAACCTTCTTCAATTCCGCACCTCCATCTTCCGAGCTTGATACTTACTATATGGTGGCCCAAAAAGGGATATACGATGGGTTATTAGTTATGGTATATTTTATGAAGTTTGATCGTGAAAGGAAGTCCATATGTCTTTGCCTTCGCTTGGAATTAATCAAGAACGTTGGAATCGCCTCCTGCTCAAGAGTTACTGGGTCGTATTCGTGTTATCCATCATCGTAGAATGCCTTTATTTGCTAGTAACCGATCTTCCCGCCGAACAATTCGTCAGCTTATATATCGTAAGACCGACCATCATCATGGCATTCATCGTATTGCTTGCGGAATGCGGCGTGCGCTATTTGCCTAAACATCACGATTACGTGCTTATCTCTTCTGCCACGTTGCTGACCGTTACGGTTACCGCCATTCATTCCTCACTGGAGTATCTCCTGTTCTTGCTTTTTTTCCCCATCATGATTAGCATTTTTTATTTCCAGTACAAAAAATTGCTCTACGCCATGCTGAATACGATTATTGCCCTAATCTGCTTGTACTTGGCCGACGCGGAGATCCGTTCCAACATCCCCTTCATCGGATTGGTGTCGATGTTGGTTATCATCATCGTATATAGCGGAATTTCCTTAGGAATATTGGCCAGGGGCAGAGAGGTACTAAAGCATCTTCGGACTTCGTACGAATCCAACCAAGAGCTCTTAGTACGGACAATATTAATGGACAAGCTGGCCAAGACTGACGCGTTGACCGATACATACAACCATATGGCCTATCACGAGTTCAAGGATCATCTCGTCGAGCAAGCGAATAACGGACGGATATCGCTGCACTTGGCCATTCTGGACATCGATAACTTCAAGAAGGTTAACGACACTTACGGCCATAAAGCGGGGGATAAGGTATTAAAGATCGTGGCTTCCATCATTCAATCCAAGACGGGTAGCAACGATATCGTGGCAAGATACGGCGGAGAAGAATTCGCGGTGTTGATCGCGGAGAAGAGCTTTCAAGAGGTTTACGATCTTGTGGAAGAGATCCGGAAATCCATCGCGATCACCCAACACGATGCGATCGAGGGCTTGAACGTCACGGTTAGTATCGGACTTAACACTTACATGCCGGGAATGGGAAGAGAAGCGCTGTTTCAAGGCGCAGATGCGGCATTATACGAAGCCAAGCATTCCGGAAAGAACCGAACGATGTTAGCCGCTTCCATGCGATCTCCTCGCTCGGATTCCGTCGTTTAATTCATCGTCATCCTTCCAATGTTTTCATAAGAAAAGAGCTGTCCCGGGAGATCTACTCGACCCGGGGCAGCTCTTCTTCATTGTTGTCAAAAATACGGAATGGGATTAATTCTGCATGACGTAGTCTTTAGCGACGGTATCGTTCTCGTTGTAAATCTTGATCGTTTGATACTTCGTATTGCGCTGAGCAGGAATCTTCCCCGACTCGCGAATCAGCTTGAGTATAAGTTCGATATTGACCTTGTGCGTCGTACCCGCAGCCGAAACCACGTTCTCTTCGATCATCGTGCTACCGAAATCGTTGCAGCCGTATGAAAGGGACATTTTACCGACATCCGGCCCCATCGTCACCCAAGATGATTGGAAATTATCGATATTATCGAGCGCGATCCGACTGATCGCAAGCGTCTTGAGGTACTCTTCCGGCGTTGCCTTCACGCGCTTCATGTTCGTATTCTCAGGTTGGAACGTCCACGGAATGAAAGCCAAAAATCCCGGAGACGGATATTGGTTATTTAAGCATTCGTCTTGGGCATCGCGAACGCGCATAAGATGCAATGCCCGCTCCTCCATAGACTCGCCGAAGCCGATAACCATCGTTGCTGTCGTGTTCATCCCCGCTTTATGAGCGGTCGTCATAACGTCCATCCAATCGCGCCAAGTGCCCTTCAGACGACTGATCTTCTGGCGGGTCCTATCGTCCAGAATTTCCGCTCCGCCGCCCGGCAAAGAGTCTAATCCGGCTTCGTGGAGCTGCCTTACGACGTCTTCGATCGGAATATTGCCGGCAACGACTTGCATTTTGCGAATTTCCGCGGGGGAGAACGAATGCATCGTTATTTGCGGAAACCGTTGCTTAATCGCGCGCAATAAATCCAAATAATAACTGAATGGCAAGTCCGGATTCGTTCCGCCCTGCATCAAAATCTCCGTGCCGCCTACGTCGATCGTCTCTTGAATCTTCTGAAAGATGACCTCGTCGGGTAGCACATACCCCTCTTTGGAACCGGGCGCACGATAAAAGGCGCAAAATCTGCAATAAACGTCGCAAACATTCGTATAATTCACGTTACGCCCTACCACGAAAGTAGTAATCGGCTCCGGATGTTTCCTCAACATGATCTGGTTGGCCGTATGCCCCATCTTCTCTATCTCATCGCTATCGAACAAAGCAACGATCTCTTCTAACCCTAATCTCTTCCCTTGTAACGCTCCATCCAAAATCCGGTCCACTTGGTTCATTTCCGGACCCTCCTTCTTACGGGACTATAGTCCTTATGCATCGCTTATTCCATCGTAACATATAAACACCGCGGTAGTCACCTTAAGAGGCGACAAGTCCACGGCGATGTTGGATTTTGGTTTTCGTTTCTTGGAACATATCCCTCTCGTCCTCATGAAGGAGAGCGTTCGGTCTCGCGAAATAAAATCCCTGCCCCATTGCCACGTCAAGCCTAAACAGCACGTCCGCTTCTTCCTCGCGCTCGACGCCCTCGGCAACGATCTCGCACTTCATCTCGCGGGCAGCATTTACGATCGCCTTCAATAATGTCTCCTTGATGGCGATGCGATCGACTTGTTGAATGACGGATCTGTCGATCTTAATCAACTCCGGAACCAGCTCGCCGATCCATTGCAAGCTCGAATATCCGGAACCGGCGTCGTCTACGGCAAATCGGAATCCATGCTTGCGATAGTTGCGCAGAATATCGATCATCGCTTCCATGTTCGTAATCTGATGGCGCTCCGTAATCTCGAAATAAACTTGTTGCGGGCTGAGCGGCGGATGCTTCTCCAAACACTGAAGCACATGGGACAAAAATAACGGATGGGACAAGGTTACCGCGGTCACGTTAAGGAATACGGGTTCCTTGACTTTTCTAGAAGAAATTTCTTCGAACGCCCGCTTGATCACCAGAAATTCCAATCGGCTTAACAGCTTGGTTTGCGAAGCGAACTGAAATAGCTCGTCCGGCAAATGCAGAACCGTTCCTTCGGGGCCGCGGGTTAAGATTTCCCAACCGTATACGTCGCCGCTTGTCAGATTCATAATGGGCTGTGCCAATACGGAAATGGAACCTTCGGCAAGTAAGTTTTCCATTTGTTCGCGCAAGGCTTCCATCTGAGGAGTGACGACTCCCGTAGCCATAGCTAATGCGGATTGGTAGCTTTCCATCAACCGTTTTTCTACGCTCGAGTGAGCAGGACAACGGGAAACGGGTACGGTCGAAACCGTAACCCGCAAGCAATTTCTCCACTCCGGACGGTGACCGGCCAATCCGATTTCCAAATCGCTTCGCACATCGTTTACCTGTTGCTTAAGCTTAGAAGGGATTAAAGCTCCTTGTTCTTTCGGCGATTGTTCTTCTATTAGTAGGATAAAGTCCATTTTATTATATTGGTCGATTGCGATAACCCGGTTTTCACCTAACCTATTCGTTGCGGCAAATCTAAGATGTCTTCGGCAGCTTTCATGAAACGCCGTCCATACCTCATCCGGAACTTCATGCTGGAGTGACGAGAAATCCAAACGGTATAAAGCCAAATAACACTCCGTTCCTTGTTTCATTCGCAGGTTGAGCAATGAACTTATCGGACGGCGCACTGTGAAATCCGGCGGAAAATATTTCAAGGAACGATCTGGCAATATCAGCTTGAAAGCAAGCGCTAACCGATCGATCAACGTTTGGAAAATCAACTCCATCATCCTCGTCTCAGGCAGATTGGAATCATTGTAGCATGATTACAACTACTGTAATAGACAATATTACCAAAAAACCGCAAGAAATCTGAATATTCTCACGGTTTATCGACTAATTATTGGTTATTATCGCAGAATTAGCGGCTAAAGAGAATCTTTCCAAGGCATCCATCAATAATGAACGCCGACAGGCGAGATTAACGCGCAAATATCCTTCGCCTTGTTTGCCGAACACCGAGCCCTCGCTAAACGCGACGCCGGCTTCATTAAACATAAGCCTTTTCAATTCTTGCGGCTTATCCGAGATCGCCGTGCAGTCCATCCATACCAAGTAGGTTCCCTCCGGAATGATGACCTTTACCTGAGGAAGCCGCTCCTTGATGAACTCGGAAAAAGCATTCAAGTTTCCTTCTATATACTCAAGTAACTGATCCAGCCACTCATCTCCGTGAGTGTAGCTGCTTTCTATAGCCGTCAATCCGAAATAGCTTTCCATGTGGATGGACAAGGTCTTGAGCAAGGCATTGTATTTACGCCTGATTTCCTCGTTCGGAATGATTACGGAAGCCGTTTGAAGTCCCGCAAGATTAAAGGTTTTGCTCGGGGCGATGCAAGTTACGGAATGCTGGGAGAATTCCTCCGAAATCGAGGCGTACGGCACATGCTTACGGCCGGAGAACACGAGATCGTGGTGAATCTCGTCGGCTACGACAAGCACGCCGTACTTCGAGCAAATACCGCCTATACGGGTCAATTCTTCTCTCGTCCATACTCTCCCGCCCGGATTGTGCGGGGAGCATAGCAACAGCATCTTCGCGCCTGCTTTCGCCTGCTGCTCCAATAAGCCGAAGTCGATGGAATAGCGTCCGTCTTCCAAAATCAGGGGGTTGTCTACCACCGTTCGACCGTTCATCTTGATGACGTCGTAGAAGGGATAATATACCGGGGACTGCAGGATGATACCGTCGCCCGGCTCCGTAAACGCGAGAACCATTAAGCTAAGCGCGGGTACGACGCCGGGACTCGAGCTGATCCAATCCTGCTCGATATTCCATCCGTGTCTTCTCGATAACCATCCGACAATCGAGTCGTAGAACGATTGGGTTCTAACCGTATAACCGTAGATCCCTTGCTCGGCCCTGCGGGTTATCGCTTCGACGACTTCCTTCGGAGCTTCGAAATCCATGTCCGCGACCCATAGGGGCAAAATATCGGGACGACCGAATAATTTCTCCGATTGATCCCATTTGTAGGATGCCGTACCCGTCCGGTCGATGATCTTATCGAAATCGTATTTCATCCAAGTATCCCTCCGGTTCCCTTACCCTTTGATTTCCCGCTCCGCGGCTTCGATCGCTTGCTTCAAGTCGTTCATGATATCGTCGACATGCTCTATTCCGACCGAGAAACGCAGCAACCTATCGTCCACTCCGATAGCTTCGCGAATTTCCTCCGGGATATCCGCATGAGTCTGTACGGCCGGATAAGTCATCAAGGACTCCGTGCCGCCGAGACTTTCCGCGAACGCGATCAGCTTAATATGCCTGAGAATCGGTTCGATCGTCCGTGCATCCTTCATCTTGAAGGAGAATATGCCCGTATTGCCCGATGATTGCGAGTTCTGAATATCATGTCCTGGATGATGAGGAAGCGCCGGGTAATAAACCTCTTCCACCGACGGATGAATTTTTAACCATGCGGCCAACCGGGTCGCGTTATACTGATGTCTTTCCATCCGAAGCGCTAACGTCTTCATTCCTCTCATTAGAAGCCAAGAATCCTGCGGTCCGAGGACGGCTCCGATAGAGTTATGAAGGAAGGCGACATCAGCGGAGAGCTTCTCGCCTTTCGTCACGATCAGGCCGGCAAGCACGTCATTATGGCCGCCTAAATACTTGGTTGCGCTATGCACGATAATATCGGCCCCGAGTTCTATCGGCCGTTGGAAGAATGGCGTCAGCAACGTATTATCGACGATCGTGAGCAATCCCTTTTGTTTCGCCCAAGCCGCTACCTTCGCGATATCCGTCACCATCATGAGGGGATTCGTCGGCGTTTCGATCAGGATCGCTTTCGTGTTCGGCGTCCGATGCGTTTCCAAGGCGTCCAAATCATTCGTATCGATGTAGGAAGCCGTCACGCCGAAACGGGACATGATTTTCTCCAACAGACGGTATGTACCGCCGTATAAGTCGAGGGAAACCAGCAAATGATCTCCCTGGCCGAATAAAGCGAATACGGTCTGCAAAGCGGCCATACCCGAACTGCAGGCAAATCCGGCGTCGCCGCTTTCCAGATCCGCCGCCGCCGCTTCCAGAACCGCCCGAGTCGGGCTCTTCGTTCGGGCATAATCGAATCCCGTGCTTTGTCCTAGGCGGGGGTGCCGAAACGCGGTCGCTTGATAGACCGGAAAACTTACCGCTCCCGTGTCCGGGTCGTTCTGCGACCCTATTTGGGCCAAACGGCTTTCGATGTTCATGATCTGAATGCCTCCCTAGCGCAATGTATAAGTTTTGGCGGTGCCCAGTTCGAACGGAGTCGCTTGATAGACGTAATAATTCAACCAATTGGAGAACAATAAATTAGCGTGGGCTCTCCAAGTGGATACCGGCGGTCTAGAGGAATCGTCGTTCGGGTAATAATTTTTGGGGACGTCGATGCGAAGTCCCTTCGCTTTATCCCTGTCGTATTCCCACTTGAGGGATTGCGGGTCGTATTCGGAATGGCCGGTAACGAATATTCGTTTGCCGTCGGATGAAGCGGCGATATATACCCCTGCTTCCTCGGACTCGGACCAAATCTCAAGGCCTTCGACCTTCTCGATGTCTTCCTTAAGCACTTCCGTATGTCTGGACTGGGGGACGTAGAACATTTCGTCGAAACCTCGCAGTAACGGAATGTTCGGCTTGGATATTCCGTGCGGGTATACTCCGAACATCTTCTCGTTTAATGAAAGCTTAGGCACGCCGTAATGGTGATACAGTCCCGCCTGCGCGCCCCAACAGATATGGAAGGTCGAGGTCACGTTGCTATTCGTCCAATCCATGATTTCCTTCAGCTCTTCCCAATAGGTCACGTCTTCGAAAGCTAGATGCTCGACGGGCGCTCCGGTGATGATGAACCCGTCGTATTGTTCGTCCTTGATGTCTTCGAAGGTCTTATAGAAGCTCTCCAAATGCTCGGCGGAGGTATTCTTGGACATATGGGTCTTCGGATGAATCAACACCGCTTCGAGTTGCAAAGGCGTATTCCCGATCAATCGGAGCAATTGGGTTTCCGTCGTTTCCTTCGTCGGCATTAAATTTAAGATCCCAATTCTGAGCGGGCGAATATCCTGATGGTAAGCGACGCTTTCGTCCATTACGAAAATATTCTCTCCCGCGAGAACTTCCTTGGCCGGCAGATTGTCAGGTACTTTAATCGGCATATTGTTCCTCCTCTAATGCAACGACGCCGCTTGCTCGCAGCGATCCGTTGTCGTGATACGTAGATGAGCGCAAATAAAAAACGACCCAAAATGAGATAGGGTCGTGTAATAGATCGTACGCGCGCCCCTCTCATCTGTCAGAAACGATACCGTTTCCGCAAGATTTAGCACCGTGCGTCTAATGACTACGTCGGTTGCCGGGCTTCATAGGGCTAGTCCCTCCGCCTGCTCTTGATAAGATGGCAAACTCTATTCGGTTGTCGGTAAAACTACCCTTAGATTACTCGAAATTCAGGAGGCAGTCAAGGTGCTGATTTCATGCCGCGGTTGTCTTATTTTCTCCTTGAAAGGTGCAGGGGGTGAAGCTTATACTTAACACGTCAATAGTGACAATACGACGCTTGCGTCTAATCGAGGATAAAGGGGGGGAGCCGGACATGGAAGGCGATAAACCCAAGCCTGACGATAATCAATTCAATCACGCTGGATGGTATTCCGCGACAAAGTCGTTTTCTCGGTCCGGCTTCTTCGGCTAAGAGCTCGCTTTCCCGTGGAACGTCCCGCATGAACCCGATGGACATGCAAAGGAGCGGTTCCCATGAAAATAAGATTGGTAAACAACGGAATATTCACTACGATCGAAGACATCAACGAAACGTTGGTCGCGCCGAAAAACGGTTTTTTCTGGATCGATGCGGACGTCGACGATCTCGTGATTTTGCAACCGTTATTCGGCCTGCATGATCTTGCCGTCGAGGATTGCATGACGGAAGAAGAGCAGCGCCCGAAGCTGGAAATATACGAAAATCAATATTTTCTTGTTATTAACAGCATTCGCTTCGACGACGAGGAAATTTTCCTTCGCGCCTTGAATATCTTTCTAGGCCGGCATTATCTGATAACCGTTACTCGCCAGAAAATCAACGAGCTCCGCAGCGTAAAGCCGATCCTGTGGGAGCAAGAGGTTAACGAGTCCGACCGATTCCTCTACCATCTCGTCGATATCGTCGTCGATAACTACATTACCGTCGGGGACCGGATCGAAGCCCGCATCGAAAGCCTTGAAGAAGATATTCTTATGCACACTAAGAAATCCCACCTGACCGAGATTATCGGTCTTAGAAGCGAAATTCTGTGGTTAAAAAAAGTTCTCGGACCTCAGCGAGAGCTCATCGCCACTTTGAACAAGAAGGATTTACGACTAATCGACAACGAACTGCAGAAATACTTCGGAGACATCCACGAGAATGCGGTCAAAATATACGAAACTTTCGAGACTTACCGCGATCTCATGGGCAACTTACGCGAAGCGTACCAGTCCAGCCTTGCCAACCGCGCGAACGAAATCATGCGTGTGTTCACGGCGCTAACGACGATATTCATGCCTTTAACCTTTATCACTGGAATATACGGGATGAATTTCGACTATATACCCGGCATGCATTTCGGTGCGGGATCCGTCGTGTTGATCGCCTGCATGGCTGTCATCGGCTTTGGGATGTTCTACCTGTTCCGCAAGAAAGATTGGTTATAACCGATGAGATACCGAATCTAAGCCCGCTCCTTCGGATGGATGCGGGCTTAGATGCTTTAAAAGAAGGTCATGGCTTATATCTTCGCCTTATACAGCTGCCTGGTTTACCCTGCGGCACCGGATGCGGACCATTCGCAGCTTCTCGTACTGTCTCTCGACCTCTTCGTCATTGGAGTTGACTTCCCCGTATACCTTACGTAGCAAGGGCTTTAAGTAACGGTCACCCAGTTGCTGAATCGCCGTCTCGATCAGTACCGACTCCTCGGCGGGCAGCTCGGATAGCTCCTTCTCCACGACCGGAAGGACATCGTAGCCTTTTTCGTCCAAGCGCTCTATTCTCTCCAGTAGCTTGCGCCGCGGACAATTCAGTTCTTCTTCCAATTGGCTTAACGTTCTGCCTTCGCGAATGCCGTTCAAGAGCGAGCGCTTCTCCTTCACCGTCGACAACGCCTTCCCATACTTCTCCTCCTTCAATTGAAACATCCATGAGGATAGCTGAGATTCGCTCACGACGCCGGGAACCCAAGCATCGAGCGGATAGGTATGGCTTCGTTCTTTCGTCTTGAGCAATTCGACGATCTCGTTGCCGTACCGTTCGGTTTTGACTTTGCCGAAGCCCGGAATTTGACCTAACTCATCGACCGTCTGCGGCAAGAAAACAGCCAACATCTGCAGCTCCCGATTCGTCGCGATCAAATACGCCGACTTCTTCTCCTCTAGGGATTTCGCTCTTCGCCAAACCTTCAATCCAGAGACGGCATCATCGGCTTCCTGCGAATCCGCGTAACACTGGAGCAGCTGCGGAAGCGCGGGGCGTCTTTCCCAGAACGGAGTTTCCTCGAGCATTCCGTCCAGCAGAGGCCGAAAACCGTCTCTCATCTTGTTAGCTACTCCGTGACGGAAAGCCGCTAGTAGCTCCTCCCAGCTCATCCCTTCGTACCAGACATCTTCGATCGAAGACGTCTCTAGTTGAAGCCCCCTCCATCCCGCGGTCCATATTCCCTGCAATTCTCCGATGAAGACATGCGCCCTTTCCTCTTCTTGGCCTGCTACGCGTTCGAACTGATTCAGAAATACTACCTGCATACCCATTTCCTCCTTGGCCGTCTATGCGGCGTATCATGGTTGTTCAGGCAGCAAAATCCGGCCAGGGGAACGCAAAAAAGCACCTCCCGCCGAATGGCGATGAGGTGCTTCCTCTCTCCTGCAAACATGAACATATTCAGATTATCAAAATTATCCAAGTTAGGCAAGACTTCTTTATTCCATTATAATAAAGCTAGCTATCTCAAGGAGGACTTATACCGATGACCATGAAAGACTTCGACTTCTTATCGGACTCGACCGAACAAACGACGACGCGATTCGTTACGTTCGTAACCCCCGGACTTAAACGTTTCGACTTAGCCATTCTATCCACGAATCGGTTTTACGGCAAGAAGCTCGTAACCGATATGATGTTCGGCCGCAGCGCCGTTCTTGGACCCGACGATCTGGAAGAAGAAGGCGTGCTGGAATCCGTGTTCCGCATTAACGAAGAAGAAGCCGCAGAGCTTGGCCAATTCCTTTCCCTGGTGCTCGGCGCGGTTAACTTCTCCGACTAACGAAAGAAGGAAACGGACAATATAACGGAAATCCACCCTATTCCGACAGGAGGTTTCCCGAATGTTCCCTTTTCGTTCCGAGAAAAAGCAACCTACTACCGACTTAGCCACCGTAGAATCGCAACGTAATGACTTAGCGGCGGAGGAATTCCCCGAAGGCCCCTATGGCTCCGGTATTTTGTCGGCGACATTAGGCAAGAGCAGCCCCTGGAGAGAAGATCAACGCCCTCCTAATCGGTTCAGCTACGAGAATCGCGAGCTGCATGCCGGACTGGAACGCGGGTATCCCGGAGACCATGACGTCCACAGCGAGAGCGGCGACGAGGGGTAACTTAACATAGCTTTGCTATATAACCTAGTCCAACGTCCCGTTACGGCAATGGCTGGGGTAGACCGTTCTGAAGCAATTCGAAATCGTCAAAGTATAGCGCTCCCGCCGCCGAGCGTTTATACATATTCAAGGTGACTCCCGTGTTGGCGTTGCCCGTCGTAAACGAAAGCTCGTACTTTGTATAATCGGTCGAATTTACGGTAATCTCTCGGTCGTAGCTTCCGTAAAACTTCACTTGAAGCACGCCAGATCCCCCGTCGACCGATTTAACCCAAGCGGTTAATTTATAGGCTGTATTCGGAGTCAGTCCGGTTACGTTCTGCTCGATTCCTCCGAACTGGGTGGTTAATCTGGCGGCATACGTTCCCGTACGGGCATTCGTAGCGGTAATGGCCGAATTGTTCCAATGCGAAGTCCAAACCGTGAAATTTCCCGTCTCGAACCCCGGGTCTCTAGCCAAATTCGTGTCCGACAACACTTGGACGTTCGCGACTACCGTCTTGGCTCCATCCACCGTGCTTACGGTAATCTTCGCTACGCCTTCGGCAACCGCCGTTATGTTTCCATTCGCGTCGACGGCGGCAATCTCAGGATGATCGCTGCTCCATGTGACCGCTTTGTTCGCCGCATTGGCCGGCTGCACCATAGCCGACAAAACGGAAGACTGGCCAACCCTGAGATTCAAGGTGCTTTCGCTTAAACTAACGCTAGTTACGGCGACCGGAACAGGCGGTGGAGGAGGAGTTATGTCATCCGTAATCACGTGGAAATAATCGAAGTCCGCCGTTAGCGACGTTCCCCCGCAAACCGTCAGGCCGATCTTCAGATCGTCAAGCTCGGCCATCTGCGTCGTCCATACTTGCGTGTAATCGGTTCCGTTCGCCGAGTAATAGCCGCTATAGGTGTTATCGTATTTCACGATCCGCAGATAAACTTCGGTCGATTCGATAGGATCGGAGATTTCCGCATGCTGGCGAACCGCATTTATTTGTTTCGTAAATTGAAGCTGATTGCCGCTTCCGTATAAGCGGGTTAGTCTGAACCAGTTATAATCATCCACGTAAACGATCAATCCGCCTTGCGACCACTGCGAGGACGGCTTACCGTCAAGCTTCGTTTCAATAACGAAATCGCCTTCGGGGGCGCCGGTCAATAATATGTTTTTCGCGGAAGTGGCGCCGTCGACGATGTCTCCCGCTTCGCTTGCGATTCGCATATAACCCGGCCGCGAGCTCAGAGACCATTTGCTATCGTTCTCTCTGATCCAGTTCCATTGATCGTCAAGGACGCCAGCCTCGAAATCATCGTTCGTTCCCTCCGTAAATACCGGTTCTGTCGGTCCGCCGGGTCCGCCGGGCGCCGGGCCGAACTGAATCAATACGAGATCGTCGAAGTAAACCTCTCCCGCCGCGGAGTCTTTATATAAGAATATCGTGGCGCCCGTAGCGGATTCGCCCGTCGTGAACGTAATTTCCTTGCGAGTGTAACCCGTTGCGTTCATATGGGCGTCCCGGGAGCTTCCGCCGTAATTCTTGACGCCGAACACCGCATCTCCGCCGCTGGTGCTCTTGCCGTAAGCATACAATTTATATAGCGTGTTCGGATACAAGCCGGTGATATTTTGCTCCATCCCCGCGAACGCTCCGGAAAGCCTGGCCGCGTAGCTTCCCGTATTCGAATTATTGTTCTGTATAGTCGCCCCGTTGTAATGATTCGGCCAAAAGCCGAAATCGCCCGTTTCAAAGCCCGAATTTTTCAGCAGGTTTTCTTCTTGCGGCGGCTGAGGAAGCGGAGGAAGATTGTTCGGGTCGAGACCCGCGCCTCCGTAAGCCCCGATATTCGGATTCGCCGCATTCGAAACCGGATTGCCGAAATAATCCCTGCCTCCGTTGTTCGCGATCAGCTTGCCCGCTCCGATAGCCGGAGAGGTAGAAAGCAATTGATAACCGGCGAGCGAATCTATGCCAAGCCCTCCCGACCCGGGCGAAGCAAGCTGCGGATCCGCGGTTATTTTGAATGCGTCCGCCGGTTCGCTGGACGGGTGGCTGCCGTAGAACAGGTTGCGTTCGAAAACATTGTTCGTGCTGGCTGCGAACGTATAGCCGCCTGTACCAAGGTTATAGATCAGATTGTTGTAGAAATACGTATTCTTGGCAAAGCCGCCCCAATTGAGATAATCCACCACTTTGGTATTGGAGAATTTGGAGAGATATACGGTGTTGTTATATATCGTCGTGGTATCCGGCGTTCCGCTGAAATTAAACACGGCGCCGCCATCGTTCTGGCTGATGTTATAGCGAATTATCGTATTCGTATTGGCGTTGGTCGCAACCGTACCGTCGTTCACGACGAGGAAGCCGCCGCCCGCGTTGTTATGGCTATAATTATATTGGATAATCGTTCCGTCGCTTTTGTAGTCCGAATCGAATGCCATCGCATCGCCGCCCGGCGCCGTATTATATACCTCGTTGTTTTGAATGATCGCGTCTTTGCTGGAAAATACCCACAAAGGCACATGATAGCCGCTTGCTCTTACGTGCGTGTTGTACACGACATTGTTTTCGATAATCCCTCCTGTCGAATCCAATAGAAGCGCGCCGTCCGCAGCGATATCATAGAGCGTGTTTCCGGCCACTCGGAAACCGGACGAGTAGCTTTTCTGAGCGCCATAGATGTAAATACCGACGCTGTCCACCGAATAAACCTTGCTGTTCTTGACCACCACGTCCGATACATGGTAATCCCAATTCGTTCCCCATACGATGATCCCCCCGTTATGGGCATAATCGTCGCTCACGTTTCCTTTTACGTTGTGAACGTCCAAATTCTCGAATAAAAAGTGCTTGTAAACTTTCGGATTGGTCCATGTCCCGCTTGACCCGTCCACGTGGATACCTCTGCGTACCGCAGCCGTTGCCGCATTATTCGTAATCTCCAGATTTTTGACTTCCCATTGCTCTTGATTATAGAAATACACGGCTGCCGCTGCGCCGTCTCCGGCAATCAACGGCTTGTTGCCGGTTCCGTACCGGTCTATCGTAATCGGACTGCCTTCCACACCCGATCCTTGGGGAGATAGAGTACCTGACCACACGCCGTTCGCCTTAAATAAAATGCGGTCGGCCGGTAGAAACTCGGTAGCGTTAACCTTAGTCAGCGTCTTCCAGGCGAATTCCGGGTCCGTTCCCGAATTAGCGTCGTTTCCTTCTATCGAATCCACATAATAGGTGGATCCCGTTTCGGTTGCATACACAGGACTGAGCATCGATACGGGAAAGATGCCGATTGCCGCAATCGTGATAGTCAATAAAAATCTGAATATTCCGACTTTTCTAAACATAATAAGTGCCTCCTTTTATTATAGGTTGGACAACAGCTTCAATCGATCAATGCGTTCTTCGTAAATCTCGATAGTAGCTTTATCGTAGAGCTTATCCAGATATGATTCATAGGCGATGTCCATAAAGCTACTCCTCACATTGTGCTTGTTCTCTTCAAAACTTTGATACCCGTCGGCTTCAATCGCCTTAACCTTGATAAACACATACTCGCCGAGTAGTTCCTCGTCGAAAACAGCGCTGATCTGACCGGCTTTCAGGCTGCCGGAGAGAATAGAATAGAGCTGCGGTTGAGATCTGTAATACGCGCCGGCCTTATCGCCGGTCAATTCGTCATCGGTATTCCGGATCGTCACCGTATCGTTGCCAGCCTGCAACCGCGCCGATTGCACTGCCTCCGTAACCTCCATTCCTTGATCCACCAGCGTCCGGAGCGATTCCGCCAACTTCTTCGCCGTTAATTTTCGTTCGGCACTTGTACCTTTGCCCTCGCCCCTGTAAGAGACGGCCGTTTTCTCAAAGCTAACCTTGCCTTCTAGCGTAAACATCGTGTCCTTAATCTGCTCGTAATGCTTTTGCAGATCCTCATCCGTCATTTTCACCTCCTTTTCAGACAGTTTTTCCTTCAGTTCAATTCGCAAATGGCTTAAGAAGTAATTCAAAAAAAAGCTTTCATCAAACTTGACCGGGCCGTATACGGGCTCGTTCGCTTGGACTGCCGCTCGTCTTCGCTTATTCTCCTTATCCATCTCAAGTAACAAGTCCTCGTAAGAGGTTCCCCGGATCAAGCCGTAAGATTGTGCAAGTTCCAGTTCGAGCCGGGTTCTGACGAGGGACTGCAGTGCCCAATTCCTCGCAACGGAGCCCGGGGTCTCCCCGTTATAATCGGTTTCCCAGAAATCTTTGCCGTATTCCGCTCCGTAGGTTTGGCGGAAATAATCGATGACCCCCGCTCTTTGCCGCATCAGTTCGTTCTCTAGCTCCCTCGCCGTAATCGGGCTGCCGTTCACGTCCGCGACGGGAGTCCGTTCCGGATGCGGACGTGCCGAGACGTAGTAGATGGACAGCAAGACAATCGAGAATAAAGTTAGAATTAGAGCAACCATCCCTTTAAGCTTCATGTTAATCACCCCCAACATATCGTATAACAGCGCTTACATTTAGGTAAGTGATTCAATTTAAAGCTATGCTAGCAAAATATTAAGATTTTCCGATAGGAATCAACGAAAGGACAACTTCGGGTTCGTATCGTATTGGGGCTGTCGGCCATAATGAAACCCGCTGTTGCCAGCGGGTTTATCCTGACTATTTCTGCGTGGTTTGGTACCATTCGTTTACTTCTTCGGTTTCCTTCGCGCCGCCGAGATTGTTCCATTCCGTAACGAATTTGTCAAAGTCGTCTACCGGCTTTTTCCCGTAAATCATGCCGATGAACGTATCGGCTTCAAGCTTGACCAGAATGCCGCCCTTGTCTTGCATGGTCGGCGTATTCTTGCCCGTATACGCGTTCAGGACATTGACTCCCGACACCCAAGCATCGTCGACGATTTCAGCGGCTTTCAAGGTTTTAGGATCTCCGCTTGCCGCCTTTTTCTCGGATGGCGTGACCGGCGTTTCGCCTCGGGATAATCTCGCTGCCATCTTAATCGAAACGAACGGATTTGTCGGCTTATATAGGAGAAATTTAGACGTATCGATGTATCCGCCAGGTATATCCTCGTTCTTCATCAAGGTTCCGTCCGCATTAAGCGCAAAATCATAGCCTTCATGCATGCCGTTCACGAATTCGCTGCCCTCTGCCGGATTTATTCTGCCGAATATTCGATTCAGATACAGGAACAACGCATCCATATGCTCGAAGTCTTTCTTTACTAGCATTCCGCCTCTCAAATAATTCGTGTCGCGAGCCATAGCCTTTCCATTATTCGAAGGCAATGGATAAGGATTCATCGTCGCTCCCTGAACGTTCTTCTCGAGATCGGGAATCGGCCAACCGCCCATCCAAGAGGGCGCGAATACGATGCCTACTTTACCTTGGGCGACCAATTCGGCTACTTTGCCTTCGTCCTGCAGTCCTGCTTCCTTCGAGATGTAGCCTTTGTCGTACCACTCCTTCAGCTTGGCCAAGCCATCCTTCATCTCCGGCACGGTCGAACCGTGCACTAGCTTGCCGTCCCTGATCAGCCATTGATACGGTACCGTTCCATAAGCCCCGAATAGCCAGGACGTCTCTCCAAGCCAACTCGTAAACGGATTATAGTATGAACCGCCTCCCGAACCGAAGCTTGCCCCTAGTGGAATAATATCTTTAGTTCCTCCGGGCTTCTTGTCCAGGAAGGTTTGCATGACCGTTTCCATTTCTTCAATGGTCGTTGGGGCTTTCAAGCCCAGCTCGTCTAGCCAGTCTTGCCTGACCCACATGACCGGATTATCGTTGCCGGCATTCGCGAAGCTTGGAAGTGCCATCTTCTTCCCGCCATAGGTAACCTGGCTCCAATTGAGCGGATTCGAATTGAATATCTCTTTCATTTTAGGAGAGGCGTACTTCTCGAAATCATCCGTAATGTCCCGATAGATACCGGATTGGATCAATTCGTCGAGCAGCGTCATATCCTCCGTGTTAATCACGTCCGGCATGGATTCCTTTGCGGTCAGCATTAATCTCAATTTGGTGTTGAACTGATCGCCGGGTACTTGCCACAGCACTTTCATATCGATTCCAAGAGTATCGTGCGCCCACTTGGTATGAACGTTGTTTTCCATAGTTTCGCCGTTTTTGAATTTCATCGTGGTGTCCGTTGCCTTGACCGTCGTAATCGTCACGGGCGTCTCGAATTTGTAAGTGCCATTCCGAATCGCTTCGACAATAGCGTCGTCTTCACTTGAATTCGAAGCTTCCTCGCTTGAATTCGAAGCTTCCTGAGTAGCGGCAGCTTCCGACTGGTTATTCGTTCCCGTATTATCGCTTGCCCCATTATTTTTATTTCCGGAGCAGGCTGCAAGCAAAGTGATAGCCATGACCGCCACAAGAACAAGATGAAACAGCTTTCTATTCGACTTCATCTACAATCCTCCTAATTGCCGTTTTAACCGCAAATTCATCTTATAACAGCGCTTACTTGGGAGGTAAGAGATATATTTTAAGATCACGTATCAAATAATTAAGATTCAAGAGTAGTGACGATCCCTATATTCTTGGGGAGTCATCCCATAGTATTGTTTAAACAATTTGCTGAAATACGGCGGATTCTGAAAACCCAATCGACCGGCGAGCTCATAAATTTTGATTTCCGACGAGCTAAGCAGAACGCCCGCCGTCTCCATCCGATATCGAACGATAAAGTCGCTAATGTTCTCTTTCATTTCCGTTTTGTACAGTGAAGACAAATACGCCGGGTGCAGATTCACGTGATCGGCAATCCTTTGCAAAGACACATCCTCGGCAATATGGGTTTCGATAAAGCGTTGAATCTTGGCTATCAACTGGCTTCTGCTATCTTTGAATTCGCGAACGCTGCCGGAATCTATTCGATTCAGCACTCCTTCGGCCCATTCCATGACCTTGTCCGTTCTGCGGAAAGCTCGCGGATCATCAAGCGTCTCCGTCCCCCAACCCGAAATCTCCAACAGCGTCCGACCCTGTAGGTGCGCAATATAGAGAAAGGCATTCATCAAGCCGTACACGACTTCCATCACGTGTTCTTCCGAATCCAGCTTTTTGGAGTTCATTTCCTCGAAAACATCCTTCAGCTTGCGACGAGCGTCCTCCAGTCGTCCTGCCTCCAACAACTGATGGAAGCTGGGGGGAGTGTACAAACTTAGAAGAGAGCTCGACTGCGTGCGCGGCTGATCGGACAAGATCAGGAATTCGTGATCGCTTCGGGGAATTTTGCGGAATTCATTCAAGGACTTTCGATATTGCTCGGCCAGATCCGCCGGGAAGATCCCACGGCCGCCGATCAATACCGAAATTTGCCCCTTCAGAAAACCGGCAACCTTCAATTGCAGTTCATATGCCGCTTTTTCCAATGATTTGCCGCTTGTATTGTCCTCTGATAATCTTTCCTTATTTTTGTCCTGCACGACAAAGCATAAATACCCGTGCGAATCCTTGCATTGCCAGACCGCGAAATCCGCATCCAGAATTTCGCAAGCGATGTTCTGAACGCCGTATTCATAGAGCAAATAATCATGATCCTCCGAATGAACGAACGCTCCGTCCAGCCTGACCAACAGCAAAGCGCAATCGACGCCGATTCCGAAAGGCAACTCGTAATCTTTCATTCTCTCTTCCAATGCCGATGAAGATACGGCAACCCCGGACAATAGATCGTTTAGCAGATTCGATCTTAATAACGGCAGATGAACGCGAAGCGTCTGCCTTGTCCGTTCCACTGAACCGATATGTTCCCATTCCCGGGCGACGACCTCTATGACTCTCTCAACCTCGTCCAGAAGGTCTTGATCCTTAATCGGTTTCAGCAAATAATTCGCCGTGCCGAACTGAATCGCTTTCCTGGCGTACTCGAATTCACCGTAACCGGATAACAGAATGCACTTGGTGCGCGGGTAATGCTCTTGAATATGGCGGCATAGTTGCAAGCCGTCCATACCAGGCATCCGAATATCCGTCACGACGATATCGATCGGCGTTTTTCTTAGCACCTCGATCGCTTCCAGCCCGGATACCGCCTTGTATACTCCGCTAACTCCGACGCTCGTCCAAGCGTTATCTACCATACTGTTCAGAATCATCGGCTCGTCATCAACTAGCAGCAATTGAATCATGGTCGTCGCCCTCCTCTCTTTTCCAACGAAGCCTCACGAATAGTCCGGAAAGCTCGCTCGACCTTCCCATGGAAATGCCCGCTTCCGGACCGAATCGCTGCTTTAATCGTTGATTGACATTCCATAGACCGCACCCCGTGCTCTCTTCCATGGGCTGTTCCAGACTCTGCATATAACTCGCGATTTCTTGCTCCGTCATCCCCGCTCCGCTGTCTTCCACGAGCAGGACGTTCCAAACCTCGTCGGCGCTGCCGGTTACTTGTATCCTTCCTCGTCCAAGCGTCGGTTCGACCCCGTGAACGATCGCGTTCTCAACTACCGGCTGGAGAATCAGCCTCATAATCGGCTCGTTCAGCATCTCCGGAGGAATCTGGATCCGATAATCGATTCTCTCCAGGCGAAGCGCATAAATTTTCAAGTAATGATGAACCAGTTCAACCTCTTCTTTCAAGAGAGGCATTTGATTCTCGACCCGGGTCGTATAGCGATAATAATCCCCCAGATGGTAAGTCATCTGCTGAATCGTATCCGTATATCCGGCTTTGGCGCAACCCGCGATGAAAGAGAGGCAATTATACAAAAAGTGCGGATTGATCTGCGATTGCAGCTGCTTTAACGTTGCCAGCCGCGAGCGGTTCTGCTCCGCGTAGACGTTATCGATCAAGTGCTGTATTTCCGATCCCATATCGTTGAACCGTAACATCATATAGTCGAATTCATTGTGAAACCTTCTGTTGATCCGATAAGAATGGTTCCCGATCTCGAATTGCTTTAGGCCTTTCACGATATACGAAATCGGTTTCTGGACGTTAAGATACAGCAGGTAGGCTGCGCCGAATCCAAGAAAGACAAGAATAACCAGACTCAAGTAAAACAGATTTCGGCTCACGATCATCGGGGCATGAATGACGTTTAGCGGAACGTAATTGACCAGGTAGGCGTCAAGGCTCGGAAGGCGGATATAGCTCAAGTAGGTTTTCTGCTTGTCCAGCTTTATTTTCTTATGTCCGCTCTCCGATAGCTTCTCCCGAAGTAGACTTGCGCCTAAGGCCTCATAGTCCACATCGTCGTTCGCTGAGCTCGAGAATACCTTTCCGGAACTCGTCAGCAGGAAAGAGTAGCCAGGTCTGTCCGGCTTGTACTGCCGCAGCATTTCCCGAATGTTGTCCACGCCGAATCTCGCTTCGTAGATCGCGTTTACGGTTTGCTCGGTATTTTTGGAGAAATACGGATCCCAGATGAACAGTTGATAATACGAGGATTGCCGATCGATATCGTAATGGAGCTCCCATGTGCCGTTGTTAGCCTTATCCAGATCTTTCGGATCGTATCCGTCGCCCGGATTCGTCGAGATTCTAATCTGGATGTCAGGCAAATAAACGGAGAGATGATTGGACCAATTGCTCGAGAAGCTCTGCAAGTTCAGCTTTTCTTTTACCTGCCTCTGAAAATTGATCCTCTCGTAATCGTTCTCTAGCAAAATACTTTTCTGCAGGTCCAAGATCGACGAGTCGCGAACGAGCACGGTTGAAGATAAGGAGAGGCGTTCGACATTGGATTCGACCTGTTTCTTCAGAAAAGACAACTGGCTTTCATTATTGGCCGTAATCTGAGTATCGATGACCTTGAAGCTAGTTTGACTGAAATACGCATACAGAATGGCGATGAGGATGACGAGAAGGAGGATGACGCCATTGATTTTAATGAATATCGGCCGATTTCTCTTCACGGATTGATCTCCTTCGCTGTTTTGATGTTAATTCTTTACGACCCTTAAGATAGTGACATGCATCTTAAATATGTATTCTATACAGCGAAAAGCTTCGATCCTAAACTAATGAAGACAGCAAACGAGAAGAGGAGGAAGCCGAATGAAGAATACGGCCATTGTAGCATCATCAACCGCGATAATTAAAGGTCGAAAGCAAAAATATATGTATTTTAGGAAAAGCTGGAGATTCCACCTTATGCTACTGCCGGCCGTTCTGGCCGCTCTGGTATTTAATTACGCTCCATTGCCGGGGATCGTCATGGCGTTCCAGAACTTCAAGCCATGGCTTGGGTTCGCGCAATCCGAATGGGTCGGCTGGGATAACTTCCAAATGGTATTCACGATGAAGGATTCCATTCAGGTGCTTTGGAACACCTTGTTGATCTCATGCTTAAAAATTATATTCGGACTTGCCGTTCCGGTCGCTTTCGCTTTGATGCTGAACGAGATTCGGCAAATAGGGTTGAAGCGGTCGATACAAACGATGGTTTATTTGCCCCACTTCATGTCATGGGTTATCCTTGGCGGTATTTTGCTGGACGTGCTCTCCCTGCAAGGAATCGTGAATCAGGCGCTAACCTTCTTCCAGGTAGAGCCGATCATGTTTTTAGGAGATGGAGACTGGTTCAGAATCACCGTCATCGTAAGCGATTTATGGAAAGAATTCGGATTTTCGGCCATCGTATTCCTTGCGGCGCTTTCCGGAATTAATCCCGAATACTACGAGGCGTCCGAAATCGATGGAGCCGGAAGATGGAAGCAAACCCTATACATTACGCTCCCTTCCATGCTTCCGATCATGGCCGTCGTATTCACCTTGTCTCTGGGAAATGTTCTGAACGCCAACTTCGACCAAATCTATAACCTTATCAATCCGCTTGTATTGCAGCAGGGCGATATTATCGATACTTTCGTCTTCCGCAACTTCAAGGGCGGGCAATACAGCTTGGCTGCAGCCGTAGGCTTATTCAAATCGTTAGTCAGCTTCATTCTCATTAGCGGCGGATATTATTGCGCTTACAGATGGACCAACTACCGCGTATTTTAATCCGGCAATCCTGGAGGTCGTTAGATGTACTATAAAAATCCGTCCTACAAGGCATTTTATTATTGTAATGTGTTCATTCTACTGATCGTCTCGATTTTGTGCGTTTTGCCGATGCTCCATATTCTCGCCGTGTCTTTCAGCGGAAAATCCGCAGCGGAGGGTAACCTGGTCACGTTCTTGCCTATCGATTTCAACCTGGACAGCTACTCGGAAACCTTAAGCAACGGCAACTTCCTGAATGCTATTCGCGTATCGGTCATGCGAACCCTAATCGGCACGGCGGTGTCGATGGCCGTAACGATATTGGCCGCGTTCCCGCTGTCGAAAAGCGGGTACGAATTCAAAGGGCGCTCCCTGTACGTATGGTTTTTTCTGTTCATCATGATATTCGGAGCGGGATTGATTCCGCATTATATTCTGATTCAGAAAGTCAATCTGATCGGTTCGTTCTGGGTTTATATTTTGCCCCATGCCCTTAATATCTGGAATATCATTCTCATGATGAATTTCTTTCGGAACATCCCGAAAGAGCTGGACGAGGCTGCCATTATGGACGGAGCCGGCTCCTTCGGAATTTTGCTGAAGATCTATTTGCCCGTTTCGATGCCGGCCATCGCGACTCTTTCCTTGTTCTCCATGGTCGGACAGTGGAACAACTGGTTTGACGGTATGTTATACATGAGCTCACCCGATCAATGGCCCCTCGCTACGCTTCTGCAGACGATTATCGTCGCGCTGGATCTGAGTAAAACAGGCATCGATTTCGAGCAATTGGAGCTATTGTCCAACCGCAGCGTAAAGGCGGCGCAAATCTTCATCGCCATGCTTCCGATTCTAGCCGTTTACCCGTTCCTGCAGCGCTATTTCGTCAAAGGAATCGTGCTCGGAGCGGTAAAAGAATAGCTTTCCGCAAAAAAGAGACTGCCCTCGCTTTCCAGGACAGTCTCTCATGATACCGCTTGATCAATCGCGCTAGAAATCAAAATAAGCTTTCGCGTTCCGGTAACATATGTCTTCTACCATGCCGCCCAAAAGCTCCAGATCATACGGCACCTCGCCCCGAACGACCCACTCGCCCAGCATGTTGCACAATATTCTGCGGAAGTACTCGTGCCTTGGATAGGAAAGAAAGCTCCGCGAATCCGTTAGCATGCCGACGAACCGGCTCAGCAACCCTAAGTTAGCCAACGCGTTCATTTGCTCCAGCATGCCGTCCTTCGTATCGTTAAACCACCAAGCGGATCCGAGCTGCATTTTCCCCGGCGCGTTGCCGTCCTGGAAACTGCCCATGAGCGTGCCGAGCACGTAATAATCTTTCGGATTCAACGAATAAAGTATCGTTTGGGGCAGCGAGCCTCTCGTCTCTATTCCATCCAATAGCTTCATGAGAGGATAAGCTAGCTGGCCGTCGTGTATCGAATCGTATCCGGTATCAGGCCCAAGCTCGGCGAACTTCCGGCTATTATTGTTACGTGAGGCATGAATGTGCAATTGCATCGTCCAGCCGCGTTTCGCGTATTGCTCGCCGAGATGAATCAACGTGAAGGTTTTGTGTTTTTGTTCATCCTCCATGCTAAGCGTCTCGCCGCTTAACGCCTTCGCGAAAATAACCTCGACTTCCTCCAACGAAGCATCCGCGTAAACCACATGATCCAACGCATGGTCCGAAACTTTGCAGCCTACATTAGCGAAGTGTTCGATTCGACTATCCAATGCATCCAGCAGCTGCGTATACGTAGTAATCGGCAATGCCGCCGCTTGCTCCAGCTTTTTCACCCAAGGCACGAAGGTGTCCCTGCGAATTTCCAACCCCTTGTCCGGACGAAACGACGGAAGAACTCGGCAATCGAAGTTCTCCAGCTCCCGGATTCCCATATGGTATTCCAACGAATCCGTCGGGTCGTCCGTCGTGCAGATGACTTCCACCCGTTGATCCCGAATGAGCCTTCTCACCGAGAAATTCTCGTCGCTCAGTATCGCGTTCGCCTTTTCCCAGATCAGAGGACCGTTCTTCTCGTTAATCGTTTCTTCGATGCCGAAATAGCGGCGCAGCTCCAAATGCGACCAATGATACAACGGATTCCCTACCGTCAGGGGAACCGTCTTGACCCATGCCATGAACCGGTCGTAATCGCATACTCCCGGCCCGCCCGTAACGAGCGCTTCCGGGACCCCGTTCGCGCGCATGGCTTTCCATTTGTAATGGTCGCCGTAAAGCCATAATTCCGCTAGATTGTTATAGCGCTTATCCTCGTAAATTTCTTGCGGACTTAAATGGCAATGGTAATCGATGATCGGCTGACCGGCCGCAAAATCATGATAAAGCCGTTCTGCTGCTTCACTCTGCAGCAAGAAGTTATCGTCCATGAACGCTTTCACTAAACATTCCACTCCTTCGGAGAAATTAAGCGGATTTGTCTGCCCGGGGACTCTAAACGAATAGCCCGGACTTATCGCCCGGGATGCTCATGCGAGTCGCTCAGATACTTCTAACTGTAGCACTCTTATCTATGCGGTTGCTTAATCGAAATTCCTCATATTCGTCCGCCATTTGACTGTAGCGGTTTGATGAAATCAGTCCAGCAGCTTGACCAATCCGCCGAACTCCAGCTCTTCGAACTTCAAAGCAGCGGCATCTTTGCGCAGGCTCCAATGACAATCCTCCAAGGCGCAAGCGACGGGAACGTCGAGACGGATTCTCGCCAAATCCCTCGATAGGTGAAGCATATCCAAGTTCGCTTCGATCTTGGCTCTGACCCCTTTCGGAAGCAGCTCCAAGTTTTCCAGCACTCCTTCGACAGTTTGGAATTCTTGAAGTAATTTCAAGGCGATCTTCTCGCCGATTCCCTTAACTCCGGGATAGTTGTCGCTCGTATCCCCCATGAAGCCCTTAATATCGATGACCTGCATAGGTGTTAGCTGTTTTTCCGTAAATAAGGTTTCCAGATCGTACACCAAGTAATTCAGCTTGCCTTTCTTCATGATGACGACTTTCACGCTTTCGTTCACCAATTGAAGCATATCGTGGTCCCCGGTCAAGATGTATACGTCGGAATCTCGGCTAAGCTGGTTCGCTAGCGTTCCGATACAATCATCCGCCTCGTAACCCCTGATTCCGATGTTGGGAACGCCCATCTCCGCGACGACTTCCTTCACCAATTCGAACTGGGGAATCAACTCTAGCGGAGCTTCCGGCCTATTGGCTTTGTATCCCGTGAATTGCTCCGTACGGAACGTGGTACTTCCCATGTCCCAGCAGCATACCACGTGCGTAGGTTGAAAAGTATGGATCGCGTCGAAGAAGTATTGAACGAAGCCGTAGACGGCGTTCGTCGGCAGTCCGGCTTTTGTTTTCCTGATATATCCTGTATAAGACGTAGCGAAAAAAGCCCTGAATAGAACGGCCATTCCATCGACGATAAGTACTTTATTCCGATCTTTTTGCACTTTGTTCTCCCCTTGTGAATCTATCGTATCATCTCTACTATTCTAGCACGGTTGAACGGTTTTGATAAACCCGCCTATGCGATTCGCCGCTTCTAAGAGCAGCTCTTCGGATTGTACAAGGGCGAGCCTAACGTAACCTTCGCCGCGTGCTCCGAACGCGTTGCCGGGTATGGATGCGACGCCCGTGGTCGTAAGCAGTTGACGCGAGAACGAACGAGAAGTCCAACCTTCCGGTACGGCCGCCCAGAGGAACATCGTAGCCTGAGGAGTAGGCACGTTCCAACCGCGTTCGCGCAGCGCCCCGACGAATACGTCGCGTCGTCTCTCGTATAATCCTGCGATCGGTTTAGGCTCACGAATATCCATCTCTAATGCGGCAATACCCGCTTCCTGGGCTCCCAGGAACACGCCGAAATCGATATTGTTCTTTAGGGCGCGAAGAGCTGCCAATACCTCGCGATTGCCTATCGCGAAGCCTAAGCGCGTACCTGCTAAATGGAAGGACTTGGACAGCGAATGAAACTCGATCGCTACGTCGCGAGCGCCGGGAATTTCGAGCACGCTCGGAGGCCGCAATCCGTCGAAAGCCATCTCGCTATAGGCATTGTCGTGGACGAGCAAAACCTCGTGGCGGCACGCGGCATCGACCGCCCGCTCGAAAAAAGCCAGATCGGCCGTTGCGGACAACGGATTGCTCGGGTAATTGAGAATCATGAATTTCGTTTTATCCCAGACAGACTGGGGAATCGCGTCAAAATCGGGCAAATAGCCGTTCTCCGGAAGCAGGGGCAACGGAATCGCTTCGACTCCGGCTACCGCGAGTCCCGCTCCGTATACCGGGTAACCCGGATCCGGGAGCAAAGCGGCATCGCCCGGATCGCTGATCGCTAGCGGCAAATGCGCTAATCCATCCTGCGTTCCCATTAAGGACAATACCTCGGTATCGGGATCAAGCTCGACCCGGAAGCGATGGTTAACCCACTTGGCAACCGAATCGCGGAAAGCGAACGTGCCTTCCGTCCCGGGATAGCGATAGGTATCCGAACGCAACGCCGCCTCGGCCAGTACGGAACGAAGCTCCTCGCGCGGAGGTTGGTCCGGGCTGCCTATATCCAAGCTAATGACCGATAGCCCCTTGTCGCGCGCTTCTTGCTTCCATTCCGCGACTTCGGCGAAGATCGCCGAGCCTAATCTATCTAGACGTTTCGACCTCAAGTTGGATAGGTTCATGAGACATACCACATCGGACCGAAATCCTGTTCCCGGAAACCGATCGTTATTTTACTTTTGCCATCGGTAACGATCGGACGTTTAATAAGCATTCCGTTGGAGGACAAGAGCCTAATCTTCTCCTCGTCGGACATCGCGGCGAGCTTGTCCTTAAGCTGCATTTCCCGGTAAACCTCGCCCGATATGTTAAACCATTTGCCGATCGGCAACCCGCTCATGCCGATAAGCTTGCCAAGCTCTTCCGCGGTTGGCGGATTCGCTTTAATATCTTGCAGATCTAGCTCGTAGCCTTGTAGCTTCAATGCTTTAATCGCGCTCTTGCATGTGCTGCAAGTCGGCAGGTGGTACATCTTCAGAACTTTTGCCTTAGACACGTCGAATATCTCCTTATCTCTCGATCATTCTTAATTCACTCTCTAGCTTAAGCATATCTTCCGGAAGCGCGGCTTCCAGTATCATCGCCTCTCCCGTGACGGGATGATCGAAGCCTAATCGAAAGGCGTGCAGCGCTTGCCGTTGAATACTACCGGACAATCTCGCCGCCAAGTCGGAGTTCGTCCATTTGTCCTCCGAATAATAGCCGTCCCCGATAATCGGGCAGCCGATGGATGTCATATGAACTCTTATTTGGTGAGTCCTTCCCGTTCCCAGTCGGATGTCGATTGCGCTTGCCTGGTCGAGATAGCTAGCCGACACTTTATAGAACGTCTGCGATGGAGCGCCGTCTTCGCGAACGACGCGTCGGTGCGGATCTTCCGTTTGCCTTCCGATAGGAGCGTTGATCTCTCCTTCGCTCTCCGGCGGACGCCCATAAACGAAAGTCCGATATTCCTTGACCACCGTGCCTTCCATCATCTGAGCGGATAACTGCTGTTGCGCGAGCGGATGCTTCGCTATGATGACCAAGCCGGACGTATTTTCGTCTAAGCGATGTACGGGCCGGAATCGAATTCGTTCTCCGCGTTCCTGCCAATAATGCGTGACTCCATTAGCCAACGTGTTCAGATAATGTCCCGTCGTCGGATGTACGATAATGCCAGCGGGTTTGTTTAACACGAGCAAATGGTCATCCTCGAAGACGATATCGAGATCAATCGGTTGAGGCAGTATCGTTTCGGATATTTCCGTTTCCATCCGGAGACGAATGACGTCTCCCTCCGATATCGGGTGGTTAGGCCAAACCTTTTGCCCGTTCACGGATAATCCTTCGTCCGAAGTTTTTAACTTGACCATCAACCGTCTCGATATACCGATCCGTTTGCGGAGGATGTCCCTTAGACTTCTTCCCTCATCCGAAGCAACGGCGATATATTCGATCGGAGCGTAGTAGGTCGAGCTGCCGTTGTTATCGTCGATCATCGTTCAAGACCTCCGGCGGAATACGTCTGCGCCTCGTTCGTATTCTACGTCAAGCAACCCAAGACGGGCATTTGCCGCTCTGGCGACCGTAAAGAAGAAGTCGGATAGCCTATTCAAGTATTTGCGAACCTCATCCGGACACGCCTGCTCTTCGGACAAAGTCACGACGCGTCTCTCCGCCCTGCGGCATACGGTACGACAAACGTGCAGCAAGGATGACGGCTCGCTTCCTCCCGGCAAAATAAACTTCGTAATCGGAGGCGTCTGCGCTTCGTATAGGTCGATCCAACCTTCCAAGCGCTCCGTCATCTCGGGCATGACCTTCATCTTCCGAGGATCTGCCACCGCATAGGAAAGATCAGAGCCGCAATCGAAAAGTTCATGCTGAATCAAGGTGAGATGCTCCAGCAGATCATCCCAGTCGGCGGTAGTTTCTCTCGCCAGAACGGATGCGGCTTGCCCGACGAAGCAATTCAACTCGTCGATCGTCCCGTATGCCTCCACGCGGGAATCGTTCTTCGAGACTCGCCCGCCGATGACCGATGTTTTGCCTTCGTCACCTGTCCGTGTATATATTTTCATTAGTCGATTTCCCCCGTTTCAATCGGTAACCCTTCACTTCCGTCGCCATTCCGGCGGTCATTCTATAGAGACACGCGCTTGCCTCCAGCAATACCCGATTCGCGGCCGCTAATCGATATGCGTACCCTTGCTCCCTACGGTTGATCGACAATCCGTTTGCCGGTTCTTCCGTTACTACGATCATCTTTCCTTCGTAAGATAGAATGGCGGCGAGCGCTTCATGCCACACGCCGTCTACAGCGGCTTCGTCATCCGTCAATGTATTCTCCATGCGCATATACAATCCGCGTAGCCAACCGGATAAGCTATCCACGACGAGAACGCGACGATCCGCTCGAAAAATATTGGATTCCATATTGATAGCCGTGAGTTTATGAGCTAAAGTCTCGTCCGCGTCCGAGTGGGTCCAGGGAAATTCCGGATCGTTTGCCCACTCCGCCTGACGTTGTTCGCTTAGAGGCCGATCGGGAAAGGGGGGACAAGCCAACACGATTCCTTCCCGTCCCAAGGAACGGGCCAGCTCATTGGCGAATTCCGTTTTTCCGCTGCCTATTCCGCCGGTAATCAGCCAAAGCATCGCTCGTCCCTCCTTTCCTATCTGTGTTTAATATAGCATAAACGAATTTACCTCCAAAACAAACAAACGGCTCAGACGCCCGCGCGACGATAGTCGAAAAAAAGAGGCCGGCGAAATCACCGAACCCCTTCACGACTCATGAGTACATGCTTCATATATTCGTTAATCTTCAAATCCAATTGGCGGCTAAGTTCCATTACCGATTCTGCTATGAATGAATGTTCTCGCATGAAAGTATCCGTCATTGCTTTGCGCAATCTATCGATTTCCTCGGCTAGATCCGCCGTGCGATTCGGGTAATGAGAGATGATGGGCGCTTCGGCATGCAAAGACGACATGTGTATGGAATTATGTTCCGCCTCGGCCATGTACATTCCCCCTTCTCATGACGAACACCAATCCTCAGTAGGTTGAAAACCATGGTAATTATAGCAAAACCAATGCAAAATGAACATCACTTTTGTAAATAATTCTTAATTATTCCAAACTTCTTAGGAATACTCCGATTCTCTCCATCGCTTCCGTAAGCTGTGACACCGACGTCGCGTAGCAACAACGAAGGAATCCTTCGCCGCCTTTGCCGAAGACATGGCCGGGTACGGCGGCGACTTTGGCCTCCATTAGCAACCGGGACGCGAATTGCTCAGAAGTTAAACCAGTCGACTTAATGGACGGGAACGCATAGAAGGCTCCTTGCGGCTCATGGCAATCGAGACCCAGCTCGCGAAACCCCTGCACGACAAGACGCCGACGTTGATTATACGACTCCATCATGCGGTCTTTTTCCTCTAAGCCGCCTTTGGTCAAGGCTTCCAGAGCAGCAACCTGACCCATGGTCGGCGCGCACATGATCGTGTATTGATGAATTTTAAGCATCGCGCTAATAAGATCCGGATGACCGCAAGTGTACCCCATTCTCCAGCCCGTCATCGCGAACGCTTTGGAGAAGCCGCTGACCAGAATGGTCCGGTCCTTCATCCCGGGCAAGGAGGCGAAGCTAGCATGGCGTCCTCCGTTAAACGTCAGCTCCGCGTAGATTTCATCGGAAATAACGATCAAATCGTTCTCTTCGACGATTTTGGCGATCGGCAGCATTTCGTCGTAGGTCATGATGGCGCCCGTCGGATTGCTCGGATAACAAAGCACGAGAACTTTGGACTTCGGCGTAATCGCCTTAAGCAGGCTTTCCGCGGTCAGCTTGAACTGATCCTCCGCGAAAGTCTCGATGCCGACGGCAATGCCTCCGCTTAAAGAAGTAATCGGCGAGTAGGAAATATAGCACGGCTCGGGCACGAGAATCTCGTCTCCAGGCTCGATGAGCGCCCTCAAGGCAAGATCTATCCCTTCGCTGCCGCCGACCGTCACGATTATTTCCTTAGCCGGATCGTAAGAAAGATGAAATTGATTGTTTAAGTACTGTCCGATCGTTTCCCGAAGCTCCAGCATCCCGGCGTTGGGAGAGTATTGCGTCTGCCCTTTTTCAAGAGAATATACTGCCGCGTCCCGCACCCGCCATGGGGTTACGAAATCGGGTTCGCCAACTCCAAGCGATATAATGTCCTTATCCTTGCTCGCGCTTACCAAATCGAAAAAACGCCTGATGCCGGACGGCGGAATCGCGCGCGCGTGCGCGGCTAAATGGTGTTGCATTCCGCCGCTCCGGGGTTGTTCAACCTGCTGGATTTGCGGCTTTTCCTCATCCTTTATCATTGGGCACTCTTCCTTTGCGTTGGACTGCTATTATGGGGAAACGAGCAAGCGTCGGTCGTCTTCGAACTCTTCGAAAATAATGCCGTCCTGTTTATACTTTTTAAGAATAAAGAAGCTCTTCGTCGAAATGACCGATTCGATGGTAGATAATTTATTGGAAACGAAGGAGGCCACCTCTTTCAGGTTCTTTCCTTCAATCTCAACGAGTAGGTCGTAAGCTCCCGACATGAGGTAAACCGATTTAACTTCGGGGTACAAATAAATGCGCTCCGCTATGTTCTCGAAGCCGCGACCTCTCTCGGGCGTGCATTCGACCTCGATAAGAGCCGTTACTTTCTCGTCGTCCACTTTACTCCAATTCACGACTGCCGCGTACTTGACGATAACATGATCCCGCTCCATCTCCGCAATCGCGGCGGAAACGTCCTCTTGCTCTGCGCCTAGCATCGTAGCGATCGTGGCGGCAGTCAATCGGGCGTCTTCCTTGAGCAGGTCCAAGATGCTTAACTTGAATTCGTTCATCATGATCCCTCCTGAATTACTCTACATCATACATCAAAAACAGGCTGCCTGAAAAGTTAAATCAGAGGATCTTTCAAAAAATCCCCGCGCCGGCAATAGTTGCCGACCGGGGACATGGTAAGAGCCGCTTTAAAGGCGTTTCGAGCCTGTTATTGGTATGCGGGCACCGAATTGTTTCCCATCGCCGCGGGAGGAATTTGTCCTTGCGAAGCTTTGGCTTGCTGCACGAATTGGTTCGTTTGTTGCTGCGATTGCTGATATTGCTTCAGCTGCTTGTCCAGCTCCTGTTTCAATGCTGGCGAGGATGCATTGTACATATTATTTTGCTGCATAACGGTATACAGCTCGCCTTGCATTTTAAGCGTGCTGTCTAACAGTTGCGTAAACATTTGCCTAATTTCGGGACATACGGATTCCGTAGCCGCCGTAGCGTATTCGCGAGTTACCCTCTTAAGATCGGACAAAATCGTCGAGGCCAAATCTTCGTCCGTTAAAGCAGGTTTATTGAACATGGTCGAACCTCCTTAGGATTGGGGTTGGGTAGGTGCCATCGATTGATGCTGCTGAATGGCATTTAACAACGTCGTATACTGCTGCGTGTGCACGTCGACCATGTGGGAGCATGCTTGCTGAAGCTGAACGTTAGTGATGGTCGCGGCCGCTACCGCGCATTGCTTGATCAATAAATCTTCGTTGGACATGGAGTCCGCTACGTATTCCAATTCCTTGGCCGTCATGGCTTGCATCATGAACGATTTGCCTCCTAGGCGTTCATTTGGACATCGAAAGTTAGTCTGTCTTATCGGAATGTTCAATATGCACGCAAAAAACATCCGCTATGGCAGCGAATGTTTCGTTGTCTAGAATATATCCATGCTTAGATACCGTTCGCCCGTGTCCGGCGCAATGCACAACACTCTCTTTCCCCGCCCCAGACGACGGGCGATTTGCAGCGCCGCCCATACGGATGCTCCCGAGGAAGGACCCACCAGCAGCCCTTCCAGGCAAGCAAGGCGTCTCGTCGTTTCAAGCGCGTCTTCGTCCGTAACCTGAATGATTTCGTCGTAAACGGATGTATTAAGTATTCGCGGAACGAAGCCGGGACTTGTCCCGACCAGCTTATGAGCGCCAGGTTGCCCCCCGGAAAGAACGGGGGACCCTGCCGGCTCGACCACCGCGACGTACAATCCGGGTAGCTTCGACTTCAAAACTTCCCCAGTTCCCGTTATCGTACCTCCGGTTCCGGCAGTCGCGACGAAAGCGTCCAGCCGGCCGCCAGTTTGTTCTATAATTTCGATTGCCGTCGTCGTTCGATGAATATCGGGATTCGCGTTGTTCTCGAACTGATTGGGCATGTAGCTCCCGGGGTTATCGGCAATCAGATCGCGAGCTTTGGCGATCGCGCCGGGCATCCGCTCCGCCGCGGGAGTAAGGACGACCTCGGCGCCGTATCCGCGGAGAAGGGCAATGCGTTCCGCCGTCATATTATCCGGCATGACGAGAATAAGCCGGTAACCTTTGGCTGCGGCATACATGGCTAGTCCGATTCCGGTATTGCCGCTCGTCGGCTCCACGATAAGACTTCCGGGCTTAATCAAGCCGCGCGCTTCCGCGTCGTTCAGCAATCCGAAGGCCGCTCGATCCTTCACGCTACCGCTCGGATTCATCATCTCGAGCTTTACGAACACATCCGCGTCTTCGGGACCGGTCAAGCGTTGAAGCTGCACCGCGGGAGTATCCCCGATCAAGTCGATGACGGATTGGACGATTCGCTTCATACTTCCCGCTCCCTTTCTCCGCTGCCCGGAGCTTGGCTCAAACGGCGCACGAGCTGATGACGGTGGGAATCCCCAAGGAAAGATTGCACCGTGAAGCACGATGGGCAAACGTACATCGTGAGGGTGAATGGCGCTTCGAGAACGGTTTCTCCCAGCGCTTCCGCCGTTCTTGGAAGAAACTGCGGCGCGCTGACGAGCTGTTCGCCGAATTCGATCATATATTCATGGCACGACGGGCATTCAGGGACGACTTCCTGCTCGTTGAGCAATTGCTCGACGGTTTCTTCGAACTGCTGAAGCTCTTCGTCCGGCTCGATCAAGGACTCATCGTCAACCCAAGCGATATCCTCGTCGATGGAAACCATTGGAGCCGACGACCGGTCTTCGTACTCGCGATCTTCGTCGTCGAAGTCTTCTTCGTCCTCGTCGTCGTCCTCGTCTTCCTCTCCGATATTCAGCTTTAAAGTGCGATATCCGTCCAGTTCGTTATCGCATACCGGACATATTTTCTCGGGCTCCTGGCCTTCTTCCTGAATGATCTCGCTCTGACACCATGGACAGATTATTACGGCCATATTAGGCTTAAGCCTCCTTCATCATATAGATGACACCGATTACGATAAATACTACGGCTAATGCGAACAGCGTTCCCCATAAATACTTCATGATCGTTCCTCCGTTTAGATAACCGCTGCACCGATAATATAAGAGAGCGACACGGATAATACCATCGCCAGAAACCCGACCGCGCGGTTATCCCGTCCGATCTCGTCGTCAATGCGAAAAACCGGCGTCAAAAATTCGAATAAAAAATACGCGACCAGCAGCAGCACGAATCCGACGGCCGACCACAGCATGCTCTGGTAAATGGTGTCGTTAGCCTCGATGGAAAACCGAAATATATTGCAGATACCGAAGATCTTGCCGCCGGTAGCCATCGCCGCCGATAAATTGCCTTTGCGAATTTCGCTCCAACCGTCGTATTTCGTCACCCATTCGAAACAAGAGAGGAAAACGATAAGGGCAAGGATTCCTACGGAGAAATAAGCCAATACCGCCGAAAAAGGATGAGACATCATGGAATCGACCATTTCCTGCATGACTAACGACCTCCAGTTAATGAAGCTCGGCCACGGATACCCCCGCGCCGCCTTCTCCGAATTGGCCCAACCGATAGCTCTTTACATGTTTATGGCGGCGCAGGAAATCTTGAACCCCCGTGCGCAATGCTCCCGTGCCTTTGCCATGAATTATGTAAACCTGCCCAAGATTGGAGAGGAACGCCTCATCCAGAAACTGATCCACTTCCATGATCGCTTCGTCCAGCATCATTCCTCGCAAGTCCAGCTCCGTGCGCACGTTCTCGTCGCGCGAACGCTTTACGATAGTCGCTTGCGCCGGCGATTTGGTCGAACCGGTTTTGCGAATGGGCTCCAGATCGGCCAGAGCGACCTTCATCTTTAAAATTCCGAGTTGAACGACCGCATCCGAGTTGCCCGATAGCTCGACGACATGACCCTTCTGCCCGTTCAGGCTGTGCACCTTTACTTCGTCGCCCGCTACGATCTTGGCTTGTTTGCCCGCGGAATTACGGTTCGGCTTGGAAACCTGCGATGGTATGGCATCTTCCAGCTTGCGCCTAGCCTCGATCAGCTTGTGCTCCTTGACCGAAGCTCCTTCCTCCATAGCAAGACGACGCAGATCCGAAATGATCTCCTCGGCTTCCCGCTTTGCTTTCGAGATTGCAAGCCTGGCTTCCTCTCGCGCGCCTTCCAGCAGCTTAGCTTTCTGTTCCTGCAGCTTAAAGCGTTCTTCCTGCATATCGTTCTGCAGCTTCTCCGCTTCCCGTCGCAGTCTCTCGGCGGTTTGACGTTCCGATTGCGCTTGCAAGCGATCCTGCTCCAACGAAGCGATCATCGAATCCACTTTAAGCTCGTCTTCGCTGACCTCCCCGCGCGCATGGTCGATAATGCTTTTGGGCAGACCAAGCCTCTCGGCGATGGCGAACGCATTGCTTCGTCCGGGTACACCTACCAACAGACGATATGTCGGACGCAGAGTTGCCACGTCGAACTCCATGCTCGCGTTGATAATGCCCTCGCGATTATAGGCATAGGCTTTAAGTTCGCTGTAATGGGTCGTCGCGATCAATCGGCAACCGATCTTCTGCAAATGCTCCAGAATCGCGATCGCCAGCGCCGAGCCTTCCGCAGGATCCGTTCCCGCGCCTAGTTCGTCGAGGAGCACGAGGCTTTTTCTCGTGACCTGGCTTAGCATAGAGATTAGATTGGTCATATGGCTGGAAAACGTGCTCAAGCTTTGCTCGATGCTTTGCTCGTCGCCGATGTCCGCGTATATGCCGTCGAAGACGCATAAGCGGCTTCCATCCTCCGCGGGGATGAATAATCCCGACATCGCCATCAAGCTAAGAAGGCCGATCGTCTTCAATGAAACGGTCTTACCGCCGGTATTAGGACCCGTTACGATAATAGATGCGTATTCCTCTCCTAATTCGATATCGATCGGAACCGCTACTTTGATATCGATTAGCGGATGCCGGGCTTTGCGCAGAAGCAGCTTACCTTCGTCGTTCATTTCGGGAAGCGTGGCTGATAAAGCATGGGCGAGCGAAGCCTTGGCGAATATAAAATCGATCAAACCGAGGATTTCGGCATCTCCCGTCAGCAGATCCGAACGTTCGCCCGTTTGTTCGCTCAATCTGCGCAATATCCGTTCGACTTCGTTCTGTTCCTTGATCTTCAGCTCCCGTAGCTTGTTGTTCATCTGCACGACGGCTTCGGGTTCAATGAATAGCGTCGCTCCGCTTCCGGACTGGTCATGAACGATGCCTCCGAAATGCGCGCGGTATTCCTGTTTCACCGGAATGACGTAGCGGTCGTTGCGCATCGTGATAAGCGCATCCTGCAGCATCTTCTGAACCGAGCTGGAACGAATCAAGCTTTCGAGCTTTTCCTTTGCCCTGCCGGCATTGATCCGAATATCGCGGCGAACGGAAGCAAGCTCGGGGCTAGCCGAATCCAGAACATCCCCTTGCTCGTCGATGCATTTGCGGATTTCATCCTCTAGCGCTTTGAAATCGGTCAAGGGCTCGCGCAAATCATCGAGCAGCGGAAGGCTCGTTTCTTCCGCCGCGAGCGAGATATATCGGCTCAGACGACGCGAGCCCATGATGAACTGCGCAACCTCCATTAGCTCCGGCGGCTGAAGAATCCCTTGAAGCTTGGCTCTGTACAGGGATGCGCGAATATCCGTAATGCCCCCGAACGGCGGCGCGCCTTTCAGAATGACGGCGCGAACGGCTTCGTCCGTTGCCGCTAACCGGCGCTCTACGACCGGAAGCTCGCGGGACGGGGAAAGCTTCTCCGCTTCCTCTCTGCCAAGGCTAGTGGCGGTTAGTCCGGTGAGGCGATTAAGGATTTTATCGTATTCCAATGTATGTAAGGCCTTGTCGTTCACGGCGAAATTCATCTCCTTCGCCTTATATTATAGCCGAATCGAATGATCTTGCGAAACCTTCCACTCATATGTAACGAAACTAAGGACACACTATCTTCCAAGGAGGTCGATAAGATGAATTTTTTGGGGACGGTCGTTCGCTTCATCGTCTCCGCCATCGTCCTGATGGTGGTGGGCTTTTTGGTTCCCCAATTCGCCGTGGGAGGCTTCTGGAGCGCTCTTATGCTCGCGGTCGTCATTGCGGTATTGGGCTGGATCATCGAAGGAATATTCGGTAAAAGAGTTACTCCGTTCGGGCGCGGTATCGTCGGCTTCCTATCCAGCGCGCTGGTCATCTGGCTGGCGCAATTCGTCGTCGGCAACGTAGAAGTGACGGTAATCGGAGCATTGTTGGCCGCACTGGTCATCGGGATCATCGATCTCTTCATTCCGGTCGCCACTCCGTACGAAGCCGCCCACGGAAGACATCGGGATTAAGCGATAAGCTCTTCCCAAGAAGGACCTCCTTGCTATCGTCGGCAAGGAGGTTCTTTCGTGTTCGCATTAATCGATAATGTCATCTTTCCGCCACGGGTTATTCGGCTAACCTTGGAAACATATGTTACAATATTTTACGGGCAGAGGCCGTCTAGGTAACAATACCTTGCGCTCGTCTGCAAATTTATAGGTACGGAGGGAATTAGTATGCAACGTAAAATCGCTTATTTTCTAACACTGACAGCTTTGGTGCTGGCGCTATCGGCGTGCGGCGGTAACAACAAGGATGCAGGATCCGATAACAGCTCTTCAGCTCCGGTGGAATCCGCCTCCGCTTCTACGGAACTCGTTATTACGGCGAAAAGCTGGGAGTTCGACAAACCCGAGTACACGATGCCTAAAGATACTCCGGTTAAAATAACGCTCGAGAATACAAGCGGCGCGCACGGCGTGGAAATCGTGGGCCAAGACGTGGAAATCGTCGGCAACAAATCGGAAGTCGTCACCTTGCCCGCGGGCACGTACGAGATCGAATGCGCGATCATGTGCGGATCCGGACACAGCAAGATGAAAGCTAAGCTTATCGTGAGCTAACCTCATGAATAAAGGCAATGCACCTGAGCATTCTTCAGGGGCATTGCCTTTTTCGTTGTCCGGATACAAGGAGGGCGCGCCTCGGACGTTAGTCAATTCTGCTCCAGCAGGTCGATCCATTCGTTATACTCGACTTGCAGCTTCGCGTACTCGGCGCTCAGCGACGCATGCTCCCGCTTGAGCGCCTCCAGCTCCGCGAGCAGCCGATCGCCGCGCTCCGCTTGCTCGCGAAGCTCCTCTTGCGAGGCGGCGGACATATCCGCCTCGCGCGCCGGTGCGGCCGCGGCTTCCGCCCGCGCCGCCTCAAGCTCCCGCTCCGCGCTTAGCGCGGCTTCGCGGAGCCCCTGCTCCGCATCGCCCAGCTCGGCGATGCGCGCTTCCAGCGCCGCCGCCCGCTCGGTGGCGGCGCGCTCTTCTTGCTGCGCCGACGCCAGTCGCGCTTGCAACTCCTGCATCGAATCGCTCCACGCTTTCTCCCACTCGTCCCGCTCGCTAAGCTGGCGGGCAAGCTCCTCGCGCTCCTGCTCCGACTTCTCGAGCGCGGTAGCATGTTGCCGTTGCCGCTCCAACGTCTGCGCTTCCACGTCCTGCAGCATTTCCTGCTGCTCGATAACCGTGCGCCGCTGATCCTCCGCTTCCCTCGCCCAATGCTCGAGATCGGCTTCCGTTTCTCCGCGCTTAACTTCCCATTCGCGCTCCTTCGAAGACCAAACGTCCCGTTCGGCCGCGAGCGAATCCAACTCCGACTTCATCAATTCGAGCTCTTCGGTATACATCGCTTCGATGTCTCTGATCTCCGTAGCCGATTTCTCCTTGATGGACTGAATTTCGGCTTCCATTTTGCTTTCGATCGCGCCGACTTCCGTGATTCTCTTATTTTCCAACTCTTCTATCTCGGCGGTCCTGTTTCTTTCCAGCGCTTCGATCTCCGCGATTCTTTTACTTTCCAACTCTTCGATCTCGGCGTTCCTTCTGCCTTCCAGCGCATCTATCTCGGCAGATCTCAAGCTTTCCGAGCGACTAAGCTCGTCCGCATGCCGGAAGCTGATCTCCTCTATTTCCTTCGCGTGCATGCTCTTCAAAGCGTCAATCTCAGATCCGTGATCCCGCTTCAAGGATTCCAACTCGTTAGCGAAAGCGTTCTTGAGCTCCGCTTGCTTCGAGAACCATGACGCCTTTTCGGTTGCCAGTTGAACGGCAAGAGCGTTCGCTTCCGCGCGAGCGCTTTCGAGCTCTTGCGCGACTTCGCCCTTCGCTATCTCCAGCTCTTCCGCGGCTTGCAATCTAACGGCCTCTATCTCCTGCGCCGCTTGAGCCTTCACCCTTTGATGAGCTTGCCCCGCCTCGGATTTCACCCGCTGCAACTCGGTCGCTGCCTGCTCCTTCGCATTGGCTAGCTGGCTAACCGTTTCCGCCTTCAACTTCTCGTAATCCTTGGCGGCTAACGCCTTCGCGCTTTCGAGCTCCTGCTCCGCATGAATTCTCGCTTGCTCGAACTCGAGCTCCGCCGTCGCTTTGGCGCTCTCCAGTTGTTCGGCCGATTGAGCCTTCAGAGACTCAAGCTCTTCGGACAATTGCGTTTTTACGTTCTCCAGCTCGCGTTCGCTTAGCTCCCGCAACTCCTCAAGCGCTTTCGCGGCTTGGGCTTCCGATTCGTTCGATCGCGCTATCGCGAGCTCAAGCTCTTCCGACAGTTTCTCCCTTATCGTACGAAGCTCTTCCTCGGCGCGGGTTTCCGCGCTTTCCAACTCTTCCGCGGCATGCGTCTTCGAGTTCTCCAGTTCTTCCGCTGCTCGGGCTATCGTCAACTCTAATCGTTCCGCTGCTTGCGTCTTCGCAAGCGCCAATTCCGCTGCCGCTTGGGTTCTGGTTTTCTCGATTTCTTCCGCGGCCTGAAGCAAAGCCGACTCCAATGCCTCGGCGGAATTCGCCTTCAAGAGGTCAAGCTCTTGGGCCGTTGCCTCCTGCAAGCTCTCCAGCTTCTCGATATAGCGCTTATATTCTTCTTCTTCCTTCAGCATCAGCGCATTATCCCTGCGCAGAATCATCAATTCGTCGCCCACGTTCACTGCCGCCAATACGGCCAGGCGAGTTAAATCGAGCCGGGGGGACCCGCTATTGATTTTGCTCATATGATCGTTGACCAAAGCAGCGACCCGTTTCATGTGCTCCGTGCTGGTGTGTCCCGTTATCGTATATTGCGTTCCATATATGTCAACGGTCACACGCGTTTTGTCGTTAGTATTCACAGCGTGATCCTCCCATTGCGTCCGTAATTTATGTAGCCATCATCTTATAAAAATAAAGGCAGCGACACATCGCGCCAATCGGCGTCTTGATGTATTCGCTGCCTCCCTTACTGTTTCCTGCCTATTTCCGAAGTTCCGCGCCGAAAGATTGTTCCAATTGTGCCAAAACCCGGGCGTGGGTTTCCGTGACCTCTTCATCCGTCAAAGTACGTTCCGCATGGCGGTATACGAGCGCTAATGCCACGCTCTTCTTGTCGGCGCCGATTCGCTCGCCCGTGTACACGTCGAACACGTTGACGGACTCCAGCAATTGTCCGGCGGATGCGACTATCGCATCCGTCAAAGCGCCGCCGGCCGTGCCGCGATCTACGACGACCGCGATATCGCGCTCTATTGCCGGGTAACGGGGAAGCGTACGGTATTCGATATGGCTATCCGCGTATTCATAGATCGAAGCTAGCTCCACTTCCGCCACATACGTATCCGCGAGATCGAAATCCCGCTGAAGCTCGGGGTGCAATTGCCCCACGTAGCCGATCGTTTCCGTTCCCCGTTCGGTACGAATCGTGATCGCTGCCGTTCTTCCCGGATGGAAGCCTTCGGGCCGAGCTGCTTCGTATGCGACCCTTCCCGCCATTCCGAGCCGTTCGAAAACCTTCTCCAGAATCCCTTTGGCATCGTAGAAGTCTACCGGCTCGGCGGAACGATTCCAGCCGGCCGAACGACGGTTGCCGGTCAACAGCAATGCCGCGCGCGGTTTCTCGTGCGGCAACCGAGTCAGGACTTCCTCGTCCGAATGGTAGACGTTGCCGATTTCCATCAAAGCCAAGTCGTTGTTCTTACGGGTTAAGTTATAAGCAGCTGCTTCAAGCAAGCTCGGGAGCAACGCGGTCCGAAGGACGCTGCGCTCCTCGCTCATCGGCATCGCCAAAGCGATCGGCTTGGAGTTGCCGGATAATTCCTTGAACAGGGACGTCCGTTGCACGGAAGTAACGGAGTAACAAACGGCTTCCTGCAAGCCCGCCCCCGTCAGCACGGAACGCAGCTCGCGTCGAATCGCTTGCGATTTCGTCAGCGCTCCCGCGGTCGTCGGTCCCTCGATCAACGTTGTCGGAATTTCATCGTATCCATGCAAGCGCGCCACTTCTTCGACTAGATCGACGTCTCTCGTAATGTCTCCGCGACGGGAAGGAACGGTTACCGTCCATACCCCGTCTCTGTCGATTTCCGCGGCGAATTGCAAACGGGACAAAATCGTCTTGATCTCCAGAGAAGAAAGCTCGGTTCCGAGCATTCCGTTTACGCGATTCAAAGTAAGCTCGACTTTAACCGGATCCGGCGAGGAAACCTCTGCTTCTGCAACGCTTTCCGTTACGAGTCCCGCGCCGTAACGCGCGATCAAGCTCGCCGCGCGGTCAAGCGCGGAGCGTACGCGGCCTGGATCCACTTCTTTCTCGAAGCGGGCCGATGCTTCCGATCTTAATCCCAACTGCCTTGACGTACGACGAACGGTTCCTCCGTCGAATTTCGCCGATTCAAGCACGATGTCCGTCGTTTCGGACGTCACTTCGGAATTAGCGCCGCCCATGACTCCGGCCAATGCGATAGCCTTCTCCGCGTCCGCGATGACGAGCATTTGCGGCTCGAGCTTGCGCTCTTGATCGTCGAGAGTAACGAGAACCTCGCCTGGCTTGGCTAGACGAACTTCGATGCGTCCCCCTGAAATTTTGGCGGCGTCGAAGGCGTGCAACGGTTGTCCGTATTCCAGCATGACATAGTTGGTTATATCGACGATATTATTGATCGGGCGGATTCCCGCGGCGATTAATCGGTTCTGGATCCACTGCGGCGCTGCCGCGATGGTCACACCTTTAATGTAGCGAGCGGTATAGAGCGAACATTGCTCCGTGGCGCTAATCGTCACGCTGATATGGTCTGAAGTCCTATCCTGCGTCGGATATAACTCCTTTTCCGGCTCGGGCAGCTTCAAGGGCCGTCCCGTAAGGGCAGCAACCTCGTAGGCTACTCCAAGCATGCTCAGGCAATCCGAGCGGTTGGGCGTAAGATCGAGCTCCAGAATGGAATCGTTTAACGCGAGCACGTCCAGGATATCCCGGCCGATTTCCGTGTCGGGCGGCAAAATAAGAATGCCTTCCTGCTGCTCCTTCGGAAGGAGCTTATCGTTAATGCCTAATTCACGGGCCGAACAGATCATGCCTTGGGACTCCACACCGCGCAGCTTCGCGCGTTTGATGTCCATTCCTCCGGGCAGCTTCGCTCCGACCATGGCGACGGGAACCTTCATGTCCGCGCCGATATTGGCCGCTCCGCATACGATCTGCAGATCCTCGCCTGTTCCCGCGTCGATCGTGCACACGCTCAATTTGTCCGCGTCGGGATGTTTCTCGCGCGTTTTCACGTAACCGACCACCACTCCGCTTACTCCCGCATTGCGGGAAGGAACGGAATCGATCTCGATTCCTCCTCGCGTCATCATTTCCGCCAACTGCTCGGCACTAATGCCGCTTAAATCGATATAATCGGATAACCACCGATAAGATACGTTCATGGGAAACTCCCCTCATTTTTCGCAAAGTAATTTCGTCAAGCCTTCAAACGTTGTCCGTCCGATCGTTCATGGACATTCCAGCTAATCTAGCGATGCTGAATTCCCCGGTCGGTCATAGCTTCGCGAACTGGCTTAGGAATTTCGTATCGTTAGCGTAGAAATGACGAATGTCGTCAATGTCGTACTTCAGCAATGCAATGCGCTCCACGCCCATTCCGAAAGCGAAACCCGTGACTTCCTTAGGATCGTAGCCGCCGTGCTCCAGCACTTTAGGATGAACCATGCCGCAGCCGAGAATTTCGATCCAACCGGTATGCTTGCACATCCGGCAGCCGCTGCCCCCGCATTGCGCGCAAGTCACGTCGACCTCGGCGCTCGGCTCGGTGAAAGGGAAGAAGCTCGGGCGAAGCCGGATTTGCATCTGCGGCCCGTACATCTCCTGCACGAATTGCAGCAGCGTACCCTTAAGATCACTCATGCGGATGTTCGGTCCGATAACCAGCCCTTCGATCTGATGGAACATGAACGAATGCGTCGCGTCGTCGTCGTCGCGGCGGTATACTTTGCCCGGACAAATGACTTTAACGGGCGTTTTGCCGTTCATCGCCTTCATCGTGCGAATTTGTACCGGCGACGTATGCGTGCGAAGGAGAATTTCGTCCGTTATATAGAAGGAATCCTGCATATCGCGCGCGGGGTGGTTTTTCGGCAGGTTCAGCGCCTCGAAATTGAAGAAGTCCGTCTCCACCTCGGGTCCCTCCGCGATCGTATAGCCCATTCCGATGAAAATATCTTCTATTTCCTGAGCTACTTTGTTTAATGGATGCACAGAGCCGGAGTTAACCGATTTGCCTGGCAACGTTACGTCGATCGTTTCCGCCTGCAGTCGATGCGCCGTAGCCGCGCGGTCGAAACCCTCTTGCTTCTCGCCGATGACCGCTTCGATCGCCGCGCGAACATCGTTTCCGACTTGCCCGATGATCGGACGCTCTTCCGCGCTTAACCCGCCCATGCCCCGCAGAATCTCGGTCAGCTGCCCTTTTTTACCTAAATATTGAACCCGAAGGTCGTTCAAAGCGGCGGCGTCAGCCACGCCCTGAAGCTGCTCCAACGCTTCTTTCCTCAGAGCCTCTAATCGTTCTTTCATTCCGATTCTCCTTATCGCATTGAAATAGAAAAAAGCCTTCTCTCCCGTAAGGGACGAAAAGACCGTGGTACCACCCTTTGTTGAAATGTCGCACGCGCTCATTCGAGTCGCTGCAGACGCTTGACGCGCCTTGGACATTCCCGCTTCATACGGCGTAACGGGCCGTCAGCCGGTTCCTTCTACTTACCGGTCGCGCCGGTCGTTCAAAGGACTGCTCCGGAGCGAACTTCGGCAGCCTGATTTCTTAGGAACGCTCCCAGTCTACGGCGCTCCCTCCCTGAAAGAAGGCACTGCTTACTCGTCTCCATCAATGCATTTGTACATTTACGTTTCATTATAGGGCATGCAATCCGTTCAAGCAAGCTGGAGTTAAAAGAGTGCGGAGTCGTACGGCAGGCTGAGACGGTGGATGCGAAACAGCTGCCTGTAAGTTGGTGTGCGGATGCAGATGCTAGCTCAGCTATATTTGCGGGCTATACTTGGTTTGACGTTTGCGGTGCTAGCGGAGCCTGGTTCCGCTATTTCGACCGGTGATGGGAGTTTGGCGGTTTTAGCGGAACCTGGTTCCGCTATTGCGGCCGGTGATGGGAGTTTGGCGGTTTTAGCGGAGCCTCGTTCCGCTAATGCGGCCGGTGATGGGAGTTTGGCGGTTTTAGCGGAGCCTGGTTCCCCTATTGCAATCGGCGATAGGTGTTTCGCGGTTTTAGCGGACCAGCGTTCCGCAATTGCAGCTGTAGCTGTTGTTTCCAAGCTCCTCACATACTGCAAAGAAACTATCTACCGCCTCTTACTCTACCTCCGTTCTTACACAAACCCTCTTTAGCCTCAAGTCGCCGAAATAACCGTCCAAGACGCGGGTATTTAGTTAGTCGAATTCACTTTCCGCGAAATAGCCGTTCCTAGCGCGGGTATTTGGTTACTCGAAGTCACTTTCCGCGGAATAGCCGTTCCTGGCGCGGGTATTTGGTTAGTCGGAGCCACTTTCGGCGAAATAGCCGTTCCTAGCGCAGGTATTTGGTTAGTCGAAGTCACTTTCGGCGGAATAGCCGTTCCTGGCGCGGGTATTTGATTACTCGGAGTCACTTTCGGCGAAATAGCCGTTCCTGACGCGGGTATTTGGTTAGTCGGTGTCACTTTCGGCAGAATAGCCGTTCCTGGCGCGGGTATTTGGTTACTCGGAATCACTTACCTCGGATAGCCGTTCCTGACGCGGGTATTTGGTTACTCGGAGTCACTTTCGGCGGAATAGCCGTTCCTAGCGCGGGTATTTGATTACTCGGAGTCACTTTCGGCGAAATAGCCGTTCCTGACGCGGGTATTTGGTTAGTCGGTGTCACTTTCGGCAGAATAGCCGTTCCTGGCGCGGGTATTTGGTTACTCGGAATCACTTTCCTCGGATAGCCGTTTCTGACGCGGGTATTTGGTTAGTCGGTGTCACTTTCGGCAGAATAGCCGTTCCTGGCGCGGGTATTTGGTTACTCGGAATCACTTTCCTCGGATAGCCGTTTCTGACGCGGGTATTTGGTATGTGGATTCACTTTCGGCGGAATAGCCGTTCCTAGCGCGGGTATTTGATTAGTCGAAAACACAAAAGACCATTCGGCGCTAACGCCGAACGGTCTTTTGAATGCTACTTTATTTTCCTTATGCCCGCTTCCGGAATAGCGCGATCAGAAGCGCCAATACTCCGGCCGCCAGCCCCGCTATCGCCAACGAAAGAGTTAGAACGTCTCGCCCCGCGTCGTCGGATGCCGATTCTGCGGAATCCGTACCCGATACGCCATGTCCGCCGCCGTGACCGTCTCCGACCGCGGCCGTTACCGTCGTAACGGAAGCCGGCTTATCGGAGTCGGCCGCTCCAGTCCATTCCACGACTTCGCCGTCCGAATAGGTTTGGTAGGCTTTCCATACGAGCTCTTTAGCATCGTCCGCCACCTTCCCCTGCATGCGGAATTCTCCGAATTCGGTGGCTCCAAGTCCACTACCCTTCGCTTTCCAGGTTACGCTTACGAATTTGTCTTCCGCGCCCTTCTCGATTTCGTAGGTCCAATCCGCTTTGGGCTCAAAGCGGCTTACGTTCACTCCATCCGGAATGGCGACTTTGACTTGCGTGGTGGCCGCGTCTTTTTCCGAGGGAACGCGAACGGTGAACACTTGGTATGACCCGGCCGGCGCTTCGTTAGGTTGCACGGTAACGTGCGCGCTGGCTAGACTTGCGAATCCGATCGTAAACAGAAGTACTAGCATAATTGACAAGCTTTTTTTCATGGGATATATTCCGACCTTTCTACTCCATAGGCTGTTGATATTCCCAAGTATAGCTTGATCGATTCCTGCGCGCATGACTCGAAAGAGTCATATAGACGTGACTCTTTGTGACGGTTTGAAGTCGGCCGCCTTCAAAGCTCTTCATTGCTGCTTCAAAGCCCTTCATCGCGCTTCAAAGCTCTTCGAAACTTATTCCGTCTCCACGATCCCTCGCTGGTAGGCATAACGGGTTAATTGAACGCGATTATCCAGATGCAGCTTCTGCAAAATGTTCTTGAGATGGTTTTTCACCGTGTGCTCCGACAGATTAAGAGAGGTCGCTATCTCGCGATTCGTCTGGCCTCGAGCCACTTCCTGCAAGATTTCCTTCTCCCGCGGGGTCAAACCTCCGCTCTCCGGCTCCTTCTCCTTTACCGGCTCGGCGCCGTTCGTCTTGCGGTTCGCGAACTCCCGCAAAATAGACATCGCCAGCTCGGGATTAAGCGGCGCTTCGTCCAGCGCGACCGCCAGCAGATAATCGCGCCATGCCGACGGATTCAGGTTTTTGAGCAAATATCCCTGCGCGCCCTTCTTAAGCGCTTCGAACAGATGCGATACGTCGTCGGAAACGGTAACCATGATGATTTTGACGGTCGGATGAGCGCTTTTGATCACCTTCACCGCTTCGAGTCCGCCCATTCCCGGCATGTTGATGTCCATGAGAATGAGATCGGGGGACAGTTGTTCGGTTAAATTCAATGCTTCCTCCCCGCTGGAAGCCTCCCCTACGACGACGAAGTCGGGAACGGTGGACACGATCGTACGCATCCCCTCCCTCGCATGCCGGTGATCGTCCGCGAGAAGCAGTCTTATCGGAGCTTTCACAACGCTTTCCCTCCCATTTTCGACAATTCGATGATCGTTCGGTCTCCCCTGCGTTCCGCAAGGAACGACCAGCCCATGGAAGTCGCGCGATCGCGAACCATCCTAAGTCCGAACCGCCCATGCACGTTTAATGGATCGCCATTAAAGCCTTTTCCGTCGTCCTCGACCGAGCAGCGAAAGCCCCCGAGCCCGTTCGCTTCTCCGACGACGAGTACTTTGGAAGCCTTCGCGTGCTTGCGGACATTGATCAATGCCTCTCTAACGCAGGCATGAAGCTCCACTTTTTCCTTGTCCGTCAAGCTGGCGTCCGGTATGCTCCAATTGAATTCGGCATGTGCTTCCGTCATCGCGGCCGTCTCCCCCAATAGCTCCCGAAGCGGTACGACCCATGCCGCCGCGGCCGGCGAAGGCGGAAGCCGCAAATTCGCGATCGCCTGCCTAACGTCCTCGTTCATGACCCGGACCGTTTCCCTTAAGCCTTCCGCCAGTTCTTTCACGGGACCTTCGTCAGCCAGCGCGTCCAATTGATCGAGCTTTACCGCCAGTAGAAACATCGATTGAGATATCCCGTCATGCAGCTCGCGCGCCAAGTTCTCCCGTTCCTCGAGAGCCGCGTTCGTTTCCTTTTCCCTCTGCAGCGCCCGCTGAGATTGCTCCAATCGGGCGAACAAGCTTCTGACCAAGGTCAACGTCACCGCGAGCACGATAAAGGGAGCAAGGAAATTACCGAGCTCCATCGAAAAGTAAGGCAGCAGAAAAGCGTGGCGAACGTATTCCCATAATCCGATCGTGAGCGTGGGAATGAGAAGGATGAGCCATTTGATGCTTCGGTGGTTCCCCCGATTGTTCCGCATACGTTCGCCTCGCCCTCCTAATAGATCCGATAAGTCGTTTCCACGACGTGCTCCGTATCTTCGGAGTCCGTCACCCTTACTTGCGCCTTCCATTGTCCCGCGAAAGGAAGATAAGGTCCTTGCATCCGGTACGTCGTCTTCTTAAAGTCCGGATAGGCATCCATCTCTTCGTCCTTATACTCTTCCAACGGTACGTCTATGAAGCCCATATCTTCCTTGTCCATCGGCAGCAATCGCAGCTGCACGATCTTAGGATCGCCTTTCCCCACGCTTTCCGGCAACCATATTTTCAGAGTAAATTGATTGTCTCCCGGCGTGTTCGGCGACACCCTGAGAGTGACGTGCATCTCTGTTCCCATCTGGTGAAAATTAAGCTCGTTGTTCGCGGGCAACGGGGTTTGGTACGTAAGTACCCCGACGCTGATCACGATTGCCGTCAATAGCCCGACATCGACTTTCAGAAGATTGCCGTGAGGGAGATCTCCTTTCTTCAGGCGCATGCGGATCAGGAAGGCCGTAATCGCGACTAGCAGCGAAATCGCGGCTTTGGCGATCAGCCATTTCCCCCATGCCGTATATCGCAAATATTCGAGAGACGGGAGAAAGTCCAACGTGGACAAAATTCCGGTGACCCAGAGGACAAGGAACGAGATCAACGCCCACTTCGAGAAGACGAGCGCGAATCTGCCGGCTTCCGGTCTTTCCTTGTACCAGATCACGAGGAGAAGCACGAGGCCGGCGCTCCAGATCGCGGCAGCGACGAGATGCAACACATCGAGTCCGATCGTATATGCGATCGGGCTGAACGCCGCCGCATGCCCCGACCACGCTTCGACGAATAAGGCCACCACTGCCCAGAACAGCCTAGCCATCAAGCCCAGTGACGGCAGCAACGGCGCGGCTAGCGCGAGCAACAGCTCTGCCATATAGAGCTTGCCTATCGTCGTTTCCGTCAATATCCGTCCCCATTCCGATATCGTCTCTCCCTGCCCCAGATCCTGCAAGCTGAAGAACACGTAAGCCATCGTGGCGACAAGGGTGAATTTTCCCGCGAGCGATAACGTCTGGTTCCGCGCGTCCCTAACTACCGGCGACACTTTGCGCAATAGGCTCCATAACGCTAGTCCAGCAACCGTGAGAAGTCCGGCGTAATAGATGATTCTGGCCACATACAGAAGGAAGGATTGCCGAGTCAACCCCCCGCCTCCTTGATGGTTATGCCCGACTTGCTGATGCGGATCCAACTGGCTCGCGTCGGGAAGCGGTTCCGGGTTACCGACCGTGAATACGTAAGCTCCCGATATCGGATGACCGTCCGCGGATATGACGGAATACGAAACCGTGTAATGACCTTCGCCTAGCTTCGGCAAGCCGATTCTGATACCTTTGCCTTCGGCGATCGACTCCGGTTTTCCCTTGGCAACGTTCCGGGACGATTCGTTCAATACGACCAGCTTTGCTCCACCGCGATCCAATCGTTCGTTAAACGAGATTTCGATCGTCGGCGGGCTCGCGTCCATGCGGGCATTCGCCGCGGGCGTCGTTTTCTCCAGCACGGCATGGGCGTCGGTTTGCCCCGCGAAGCTAGCAAAAGAAAATAAGATCAACCCGATCAATATCGTTAAACGAAAATAAATACCACGATAATGGAGGCGCGATACCGCATGTTTTTTACCAAAAAACGTCATATAAATACCCTCCCGGGAGTACGAATGGCGGTTCATTGCCGCCAAGCTTCACGTCTAACGATCTTTATACATAATCCCCCTGTTAACCGAATAAACGAATATTACGGTTATGCCGACAACTACTCTTTGATTCTTGAGAACGTATCAAACCGACAAAGGGTTATACGGGAAATCCTATTGGAAAACTACAGCCGCAAGGAAATACGCGAGCTGAGCAACTATATCGTACCCGAATGGGACTACCTCTTCAACTATGTCGGAAATAAGGCATTACCCGGATATAATCGACGGCTATATCAAGCATCGTACACGGCTTAACAGGAAAGTCGGCGAAAGGTTCCGGAGAGCGCTAACGAAAGTTTAATCGTAATACGAAGAGGGATGCCCGAAAGGTCTGAATCGACCATACCATTCGGGCATCCCTTTTTTGATTATTTCGGCATCAAGCTCCTGCCCGTCCGTCGGCTGAATCGGGCCACCATTCCCCATCGAAAAAAGGGAAGCCGCGCGATTCCGCCCAGACGTACGTCCAACCGGACTTGGCGGATTCGTCTGCATCCGTTATCCATACCCGGTCGTAGTCGTTGGACTCTTCGATTCCGATGAACCCTTCCAGCTCGTCGAGAGCCGGCAATCCGTCCCGTAATACATCCATCCATACGCCGCGCACGAATCTTTTTCCCCCTAGAAGCAAAGCGGGATACTCTCCCAAGTCGACGAGTCTCCCGTGAATTCTGCCGGGGCTATCGGCTAATAGATAAGTCGCGATTACGTTATGGTTGCTAAGTCCGGGCAACAACGAGCCATATACGAATATGCGAATATGATTATACAAGTTCGATCACCCCGGATCTAAGACGCCTCGTTTGACCCTCTGTTGCTTTTATCCCTGTCGAACAAAGCCAGGAATCGGTCCGGCGATACAGGCCGCGAGAAGAAATATCCCTGCGCCTCCTGACACTTCAACTCCTTCAGAAAAGCGACTTGTCCGGCGCTCTCCACGCCCTCGGCGGTCACCGTTAAGTTCAAATTTCGCGCCATGGCCGATATTCCGGATACGATGGCCGCATCGTTGCGGTCGGTTAGAACGTCATTTACGAACGAGCGGTCTATCTTCAGCTTGTCGATCGGGAATCTCTTCAAGTAATACAAGGAGCTGTATCCGGTACCGAAGTCGTCGATGCTAATTCGAACTCCAAGCCCCTTTAACCGCCCCAACATTTCCGTCGCGTAGGCTACGTCGGCCATTATGCTTTCCGTAATCTCGAGCTCCAGCCATTGCGGCGCTAATCCGGTTTCCTCCAACACCTTCGCGATCCGTTCGCATAGATCATGCTGACGGAATTGGCGAATCGAGAGGTTCACCGATAATACGATAGGCGCATAACCGCTATTCTGCCATTCTTTCATCTGCCTGCAAGCATTCCATAACACCCATTCTCCCAGCGGCAAAATAAATCCGTTCTCCTCGCAGAGGGGGATGAATTCGGATGGCGGAATTTCCCCGCGTTGCGGATGGCTCCATCTCAACAACGCTTCCGCTCCGACGAGATGCTCTTGCTCCAATTCGATCAGAGGCTGATAAGCGAGATGGAACTGACCGAGCTCCAATGCGATTCGCAAATCATTTTCGAGCAATAGCTTTTCCTTCGCTTTGTAGTTCATCTGCGCTTCGTATCTCTTCCAGCCGTTTCGCGTTTCTTTGGCGCTATACATCGCGGTATCCGCGTTCTTAAGCAATTTATCGAACGAATCTCCGTCATCCGGATAAAGCGCCATTCCTACGCTGCTCGTAAGGTGGAACGACGACGGCCCGACTTTAATCGGCTGACAAAAAGCTTCCACCAACAATTGTGCCGCGCGTTCCGCGTCTTCGTCATCTTGTACGCAGTTAAGGAGTACCGTGAACTCGTCGCCGCCAAGCCGAAATACATTTTCCGGTTTGTCCGCGAAACCGGTCAGACGCTCGGCTATCGCAACGAGCAATTGATCGCCGAATGCATGACCCATCGAATCGTTGATCGTCTTGAAGCGGTCTACGTCCAACCACAGTAACGCGAATCGGGTGCCTTCCAGCTGCGACCGCCCCAATTCGTCCCGAACCCTGTCCGCGAATAGGCGCCGATTCGGCAGACCCGTAAGCTCGTCGTGATACGCCAAGAAGTTAATGCGGGCTTCCGTCTTCTTATGCCGCTTGTAGGGTTCCTCGATGAGCAAAAAGTAAATGCCTTTCAACAGGAAATAGTACCCGGTCAACTTGAACGCGTCCGCATACAGGCTTTCCATCGTGCCTATGCCCGAGCCTAACGACTCTTCGACTCTCGCGCACAGCAACCACACCAACGCCTGCACGATCGTAAGCATCGATTCCGGTCTTTCCATCCGGTTCCTGTACAAAATGACGAGTATCGCAGCCACGTACAGGAGCATCGTGACTGCCGCTTGGACGGGGGCGATCGCGTCCAGAACGGCCAGATTCCAATCGCTTGCTCGGAATACTAGTCTCGACACGATGCTAACCGCGACGACGACGGGAATAATCGCGTACAGTCGCGTTCGGGGCTTAACGATAGGGTTTCTCAAGGAAAATACGATGAGAATGCCTAAAGCTCCGACCGTCTGGGAAATCCAGCTCAACGCCATGCTTGGAGCATTTCCGATATCCGCGTCGTACATGGGCATTCCGGGCGAGCTAACCGCATGCAGAAGATCCAGCAACCCTATTCCCGTAAACAATGCCGCCATAACCAATCGTTGTCTGCATAAGGTAGGCACGAATATGATCCAGCCTAATATGAGCAACGCGATGCATACCGAAAATGATAATGACTCTATGATCATATGGGCCGCAGCCCGGTTCATGGACTCGAATAATGATTCTAAAGCTCGTTGTCCCCATTGTAAGCAGCTGAAAACCGCAGCGGCTGCGATAACCATCCACATCGTTTTCAGCTCGGCGCGATTAATCGACATCCTAATGCCTCCGACAAAATACCTATTCTAGGTAGAAAGACTCTATTATCCTCTCTATATTTTCCACATGTTCGTTCCATTTCCTGCCGGATGGAAATAAATAAGGCTGCAATTCGACAAAATTCGGCTAAATTCTTCCCGGAGATTGAATGCGGACACCGGAAGCTTCCAACGTGCGCGAGATGAGCTCGGAGTGCTCCGCAGCCTGCGGTGTGTCCCCATGCAGGCATAACGTCCGGACCCGCGCGTCCTCGACGAGACGGAGGGCTTGACGTACGATCGTCCCCGTATCCTCGAATACGGCTCCGGGCTGATTCCTTGGAACTAAACTGCCGTCGGAGAGGTACGCCCTGTCCGCGAAGCCCTCTGCAATAAATTCGAGTCTCTTAACAGAAGCCGCGACATGCAACTCGCTGCCTGCCAGACCGTAAATCATCAGATCCGGGCCGAGATGATGAATCGCATCCGCGATCGATGCGGCCATCTGCCGGTCGTTGGAAGCCATATGGTATAACGCTCCGTGCAGCTTGACATGCCGAAGACGACCTCCCGCGGCGATTACGAACGCTTGGACGGCACCTACTTGATACAGTATATAATCTCGGGCCTCCTGCGGAGTAATCGCCATCTCTCTTCGGCCGAATCCCGGACGATCCGGCAATCCCGGATGCGCGCCGATCGCCACGCCGCGATTCAAACAGCTTTCTACCGTTTTCCTTATCGTATGCGCATCTCCTGCATGAAATCCGCATGCTATATTAGCCGATGAGACGTATGCCAGAATCCGTTCATCGGACTCGTACCCTTCGCCCAGATCGGCGTTCAGGTCTATGAGCTTCATCCTTGGACCTCCTATGTCGTCATTCGGGAATATGCCATTATCCCCGCTTTTAACGTTGCGAGATCGCCCTCGCGCGCACGTAAAGCTTCATGCGCTGTCCGACCGTCGACGAGTTCGAACGCTAACCAATCTCCGGGCACAGCCTGCGCCAATAACGGTAGATCTACGCTAACGACATTAGCGATTTTCGGATACCCGCCCGTAGGTTGACAGCCCGCTGCCAGAATGATCGGTTGCCCGTCCGGCGGAACTTGTATCGTTCCACGCGTAACGCCGTGCGATTGAAGCTCTCCGACGTCGGTTCGGGTCAAAGCCTCACCCCTTAGGCGCATCCCCATTCGATCCGATGACACCTCCATGCGGTAGAGCTCTCCCGTTAACGATTTATGAGATTCCGGAGCGAACTTATCCCATTCCGCCCCCGCGAGAATCCGAAGTGTAATCAAACGCGGCCGGCGGGGCTGACTCCGGGATAAATAAGCATTTTCTGCATCCCAGTCCGCGACGCTCCAATGAACGGAGCTCCACAGCTTTCCGCTTTCCTTTGCCCTACCGCTCAAGTAAGCTAGGAGCGGTCTAATGGTTCGAGAAGCAGGCAATGCTCCGAGCTTATCTCCTTTCAACAACGCTCTGCCGAATGTTCCGCCTATTTGGGCTCTCGTATCGGTGCTGCGGCTACCCAACCAAAAAGGAACGTCTATCCCCCCCGCAACGGCGAGGTAAGCGCGACAGCCGGATACGGCGGTTCCGAAATTCAACTTCGCTCCCCGTCTTAAGAATACGGGCCTGTTCATAGGTATTCCCGCTTCGTCGACCGTGGCCGACAAATCCGCTCCGCAAATCGCGACCAGAATATCCTCTTCAATTGAATAACTTCCTCCGACCATAGTCATCTCCAGAACGGCGGCATTCTCGTCGTTACCGACGAGGAGGTTAGCCTTCCGCATCGATAACTCGTCCATTACGCCGCTTGCGGATACTCCGAACGCTTGCCAACCTACTCGTCCGAGATCCTGAACGGTCGTGAGCAAGCCCGGCTTCAATACTTGAATCGCGGGATCGGAGGATAAGCTGCCGTTGGTGATATTATCGAAAGTCTTGAAATCTTCGTCATCGCTATTCGTTTCGGATGTAGACTTACCCGGTACGGAAACGAATCTTACGATATCTCCTTGCGACAATAGAAACGGCTCCGCGTCTTGCGGCCGGAACAGCGAGACTTCCGTTCTGCCGATAATTTGCCACCCGCCGGGGGAATCGATCGGATATACTCCCGTCTGATTGCCGGCTATTCCTACCGAGCCCTCGCGCACTTTCAAGCGGGGAGTTGCATGCCGAGGCTGGTTTAATAACTCGTTCATGCCGCTTAAATAAGGAAAACCGGGCGCAAATCCCATTGCGTTCACGAAATAAGCCCGCTCCGAATGCAATCGGACGAATTCCCGTTCCGTTATGCCGCTGCGGCTAGCGGAATCCGCTAAGTCGGGGCCGTGTCGATCGCCGTAAATAACGGGAATTTCCACCTCTCGCGGCGGAGGGAGCTTCTGTAACTGTATATGGCCAAGCCTGCCCATTATGGAAACGGAAGCCTGCTCGGGAGTGATGTCGGCATGGCGTCGCAAATAAAAAGTTATGGTTCCGTATGCTGCTATACTCTCCTGAAGCCAGGGGATAGCCCATCGATCGATCGCCCGAGCGATCGCCGCAAGTTCGGCCGCCGAAACGGATTTTCCCCACCGGAGCGTAAAAGCTCGGTCGCCAAGCAGACTGACGGTAATCGCCGAATCGTACATCGAGACGTCTCCTTTCACAACTTCCATTTGCAACCTTTTCGAATAAAACAGTACAATTATATTATCGGCAAGGGAGGAATGGTTCAGAAGTGGAAACGTACGAACTGGCGGAACTAACTATCACGCAAGGCGATCAATCTTGGAACCTCGCTTTCACTCGGGCGAAATTAATGATCGTCTCGGAATTCGGCACGCGCCTTTGGTATATTGATATCGATGGCATGAAGGATGAAAGCCTGCTTAGAAGCTTCGCCGAATCGGAAGAAATCGGCATCTATGCAACCATGACGACGATCGGTGGACGGCGTATGGAAGGGAACGGTTTCTTTCACCCCAACCCGCAGCATCTTGCCGCCGCCATCCGAGGAGACGGGCAATTAGAGGGCTATGTTCAGCATCAAGGCCTTACTCCATAGCTATCCTCTACCTTGTAACAGCAAGACCTATCGGTAACAGCGGAGCGGAGGCGGAGGATCGTCGTGGATCATTACATGAATGGGGTGTCCAGATTTCGCTGGCTCATCGTGGCCTTATGGCTGGCGACGGCTTCCTTCTCTTTGTTCGCCTTGCCGGATCTTCAGTCGATCGTAAGAAAGACGGAACAAAAATTTCTTCCCTCCGACGCGGAATCCGTGCAGGCGACCCAGCTCATGCAACGGATCAATCCTTCGGTTCGCGCTCTGTCCAATGCCGTCATCGTCGTCTCTCGGGAGAAGGGTTTGCGAGACGCTGACCTTCGTTGGATTGAACAGCTGTTAGAGTTGCTAGAATCCAAGAAAACGGAACTACATATCTCGAGCGTATTATCCGCGCAATCGCACCCCGAGCTGGCCGAACGATTGACGAGCGAAGACGGTACGACCAGACTCGCCGTCGTAAGCATGCCCGAAGCCGACTTCGAAGACGCCACCAAGGTTACTTTGAACGAACTTAAGGGATTGCTTAAGAGCGTGCCGCAGGGAGTCTCGGCCGTTTTAACGGGCAGCGCCCCCTTATCCCAAGATTTTCAACAGACTTCGGAAACCGGCTTGCGGCGCACCGAGCTGTTAACGATCGGACTTGTGATCCTCATATTGCTGTTCGTCTTCCGTTCGCCGATCACCCCGATCATCCCTCTCTTCACGATTGGAACGAGCTTCGTCATCTCTAGAGGATTGATCGGAATGTCGGCCGGATTCGGCGTTCCCGTCTCGCATTTTACGGAATCGTTTCTAATCGCCGTGCTCTTCGGAGCCGGAACCGACTATTGCATTCTTATCGTCCAGAGATACCGCGAGGAGCTCCGCACAGGTACGGACGGAAATCGGCTTGCCGCGATGACCCGAATGATGAAAGGCGTCACCCCAACCATCGTCTTCTCGGCTAGCACCGTTTTTGCGGCTTTTCTCCTCATCGGATTCGCCGATTTCGGTTTATACCGTTCCGCCGTCGGGGTCGCCATCGGCATGCTCGTAACGGTTTTAGCAGCTTTGACGCTCGCTCCCGCAATGCTTCTCGTCTTCGGCAAGGCATGCTTTTGGCCGCTCCGGCAATCGAATTCATCGGAGCGCGAGAGTCCGAAGCTTTGGGCAAGGCTCGCTTCACTCACATCAAGAAGGTCCGCTATCATTTTATTGTCGACATTCATTATACTGGCTCCACTGACCTTGTTATTCCAGGGGAAACGTTCGTTCGACGATATTTCCGAAATTAATCCCGAGCTTGGATCCGTCGTCGGATTCCGTCTAGTAGAGAGAACGTTCAGTCCCGGCGAAGTATTTCCCGTCACGATGGTCGTGACCTCCACGGCCTCCATGAGGACGACGTCGGGACTAGCCGCGCTTGAGCAGGCGAGCTCCGACCTGACGAGAGTGGATAACGTCGGCGAGGTCAGAAGCGCGGTGCGACCGCTCGGGCGCAAACCGGAACAATTGACGATACCCGGGCAGCTTCGCAAACCGAACGTCGAAGACCTTATCGAGTCGATGATCAAGGATCAGCGCTTGATGATCGAGGGCTTGCAAACATTGGCGTCAAGCGCCGCGCCGCTAAGTCAAGGCTTGATCGGTATCGTCCCGGCTATCCGACAGTTGGAGAACGGTTTTAGCAAGCTTATCGCCTCGCAGCTGGGAGGCATTGGACGCGTTACCGGCTCGAACGAGAACGCGGGGAGAGGTCCGGGTTCGATCGATTCCGTCTCGGGGGCTAACGAGCAGGCTTTGGACTATTACATTTCGCCGGATGGCTTAACGACGAAAATCGAAGTGATTCTGGAATCGAATCCTTACTCCGATTCGTCCATAAATTCCATACCCGTTATTTCCGAGCGATTGAGGGACAGCTTGGCCTCGACGGCGATTGCAGATCCTAGCGTGTTCGTTACGGGCGTTTCCGCGAAATATTACGAGCTTCGGGGGATCTCCTATCGCGATTTCGTTTATACCGGCTTGCTTGTACTGGCCGGAATAACCCTTGTGCTCATGCTATTATTGCGTTCCGTAATTGCTCCGTTATACGTGTTGCTTTCGCTCGGGTTTAATTATTGGATAACGATGGGGATTTTGGAGTTCGCGTTCGTCAAGGTGTTGGGATATCCCGGGCTTTCGTGGACGGTGTCTTTCTTTATTTTCCTTATCATCGTCGCGCTTGGCGTCGATTACGCCATCTTCTTGATGGCCCGGTTCAAGGAAGAATATCGGCCGGGAGGCGTCGTTGAAGCCATGTCGACCGCGATGAGAAAAACGGGAGGCGTCATCGGATCCGCCGCTCTTATCATGGCCGGAGCTTTCGGAGCGCTTGGATTCTCGGGTATGGATACGCTCGTTCAGATCGGAATTGGCACATTAATCGGGTTGCTTCTATACGCCGTATTGTTCATTGCGCTCGTCGTGCCTTCCTTCGCGTTCTTGTTAGGAGAATCGAACTGGTGGCCCTTTCGTAAACAGGCCGACAAGAAGTAAAACAAGAACCTGGAGGACAAGGATCGGCTACTCCTTGCGATTCCAAGCAATTCTGCCTTCCAAGAAGCGCATGAACGCCTCGAGTTCAAGCTGCTGAAGCATTTCCAATAGACTGCGCGCGTCATCTTCTCCGATATGATTTTCCAGGATGGCAACCGCGCTAACGAATAAATACGGATTCCAGCTTCCTTGCGAAGCGATCTTGTCCAAGGCTTCCTTCAAAGGCCCTCTCGGAATGGTCGACTCCCGGAGAAAACCGGCTGCTCTCGCTTGCAAGCCATGGTAAGCGGGATGATTGCCGGCAAGACGGAACCAATATCCCGCATTGTCGTAGTCGCCTTCGCGCCGATGGATAATTCCGTGCAAAGCCGCGCCAGTAGGCGTATTCAGTTGCTCCACAAGATCGTGGGCCGCGGCAAGGCTATCGTTCCACAAATGAAGCGCGGCTTTCCAAGCTCTAGCCGACGCAGCTCCGTCGGGATGCCCGTCGGCCAGAAGCGATTCCGGTATCGCGGCGATTTCTTCGTCCAAGCCGGGATGCCAAGCCTGAGCCGGAACGAGCGGCGGCAACCGTTTGCGATTCTCCAGCCTGAAGATTAATCTTTCTTGGCGATCTGCTGACTCGATGCGGGTTACATGTTCGGCATGCAAAGCTTTCTCCATCCTAATGCCCCCTCAATTCTTACCATCTTTTGTAAAAACAATAGCCTAAAGAACGAACTTTGTCGAGTGGGAAATCATTTTATGTCAGACGGCGTAACGAACGACAAAAAGAGCTAACCTCGATAAGTTGAGGTTAGCTCTTTGCCGCTTATGCTATTTACGGCTTATTTCCCGTGAAATACTTCTGGTGTCGTCATTTTATCGTAGAAATCGGTGAATTGATCGCGCTTCTCGGAAGCGCGCCATGCCATGGCCGAACGCGGATGTTCGTCCAATGTGCCCGTCACCATATCAGGGATCAAATAACCCCATTCTTCCTTCTCGCGCAGCTTGAGCATATGCTTCTCGATCATTCCCAGCACCGGACGAAGACTGTATTCCGGGCGGGTAAGCTTAGCCAGAAGCAGTTCAGTAGGCGTGTTGCCTGCCGCTCTTCCCATTCCGTAGACGGACGCGTCCAACAATTCGACGCCGAGTTGCGCCGCGGTCAACGTATTCGCGAACGCAAGCTGGAGATTGTTGTGCGTATGAACTCCAAGACGCTTGTTCTTCAAAGTGCGTTGGAACTTCTCTACCAAGAAGCGCATATCATCGGGATCCAAGCTGCCGAAAGAATCCACGATATAGACAACGTCGATCGGGCTCTCGTTGATCATTGCCAATGCTTCGTTTAGCTCGTTGTCCATGACGCCGGACAGTGCCATGATATTGATCGTCGTCTCGTAGCCGCGCTCGTGGAACAAGGTCGCCAGCTCGATCGCCTTAGCTGTATCGCGGGCATAACAGGCGACTCGGATTAAATCGAGCATCGAGTCGCTGCGCATCAGCACGTCCGCCTCATCCACCCGACCGACGTCGACTAGAGCGGATAGCTTCGTGTGTTTCTTTTCTTTAATGACCGTGCGCAGAAAATCGTCGTCCAAAAATCTCCATGGTCCTTCGGTTCCTTCGCTTTTCAAAAGCTTAGGGGAGTTCTTGTAGCCGATTTCCATGTACTCCACGCCCGCGGCATTTAAGGATTCGTATAGATCCTGCACGAACTCCACGCTGAAATCCCAATTGTTGACGAGTCCGCCGTCGCGGATCGTGCAATCCACGATTTTGCAGTGATTCGTCTTGCTATGTACCGTCATATCCGTTAAATCTCCTTTTCTATGCTGCAATAGCTTCGTTTTTCTTGAAACATAATGATTATTAGTTTACATCAAACCCATCCTCTTTGCTACCTCAAACCTGACTCTTCTCCTTATGTAAAAGCAATCGCGGCTATAATCGCATCGGCGGGTCAAGCGAAATGAAACACGATTTCTTCGCCTTGAGCATCGATCTTCAAGCTTTTCCCGTCCAGAAACCAAACGTCCTTGCTCTCCATGTAGAAGGTAAGCGAGTCCGCGACCGTCGTAACCGCGGCGTCATGCGGCGTATCTCTCGTCAAGCCGAAGGCAAACGGGACTTCTCCCCCGCTAACGTAACGAACGAACACGCGAATCGTCTCTCCGTCGCCTATTCCCCATTCTTCTTTGAAGCAGGACAGCGCGGAAGGCGTAACGATCAATTCCACGTCCAACACCTCAACTTTCCATTTTGGGTACCTTTACATTTTACATCCAATCGAGAAATAAAGAAACGAGCCTCCGCAAGATCGGAAGACTCGTTTCTAGCTAGCTATAACGCCGAATCAAGGCATCGGACGTCCACGCGACGTAATGTAGAGATGGTACCATTCTTCGCGCGTCAATGAAATTTTGCCCGCTTCGCCGCATGCGATGATTCTTTCCGGATTAACCGTACCGATGACCGGTTGAATATTAGAAGGATGGCGGAGCAGGAAAGCTAGCACGATCGCTTCTAGTGTCGTATCCTTCTCCTCGGCCAGCTTGGCAACCAAAGCAGCCGTCGCTTGAATTTCCTTGGATTCTCCCGATATGTCCTTGCCGCTGAACAGCCCATGAGCCAGGGGACTCCACGCCTGCAGTTGCACGTTGTTCAACCTGGAATATTCGATCGTTCCTTCCGGGAACGAGGACAGCTTGCCCGCCTCTTGGTTAACGTGGACAACCGAATCCAACCAATCCAGTTTAAGCAAGCTTAGCTCCAGCTGATTAGCGACTAACGGCTCGTCCAGATACGTTTGAAGTAGGTTCATCTGAGCATGGCTCATGTTAGAAACGCCGAATTTGCCTACTTTGCCGGAAGATTTAAGCTTCTCGAACGCTTCCGCTACCACTTCCGGTTCCGCAAGTGGATCGGGGCGGTGCAGCAATAAAATATCCAGCTTATCTACGCCGAGCCTGGAAAGAATATCGTCAACGCTAGTAATAATATGCTCCTTGGAGAAGTCGAACCGAGTCCGCGGATAATCTTCCGTTCCAAATCGGATTCCGCATTTGGATTGCAGGATGATAGAATCCCTAAGCTCGGGGCGTTCCTTAAGAACCTGCCCGAATATCTTCTCCGCTTTTCCATTGGCATAAATGTTCGCATGATCGAACATATTGATTCCTACGGACAATGCAGCGTCTACCGCTTCATGAGCTTGCTTAAGATGCTCGGCCGTCAGCGGAGCTTCGTCCCAGCTGCCGCCAAGACGCATACAGCCCAAGACGAGCTGGCTCGACTCGAATCCGTGCTTATTCAATGGTATGTTAACCGCCATGTAATTTGCCTCCCAATCGATTGAAATCGTTTCTCCTATATTATAGCCAAGCGTCGGCAAGCGCAAAAGAAGTATACTTTAGCGTACTAAGTAACTATGAAGTACAAAAAAACCGCGTGGTCTACGAAAGACCAGCGGTTTCTTCGACATTATCCCTTAGACCTTATATCTTAGGCGATTCGTATAAGATGGCCCGGGAACAAGCTTCTTTTGATTTGAACGTTCGGCTTTGGTTAACGATTGCAATTTAAGGGACAGCTCTTCGAACCATTGATCGTCCTTCGTCGCCAAAGCGATATCGATCAAGCTTTGAATCGCCTCGGCATCATCCCAAGCGTAAATCGGCAGCTTTCTCACCCATTGTTCGCGGACTTGAATGGATTTGCCGATCGACTCGTCGTTATCCGACTTGACTACGAATACGTTGGCCATTCTTTGTTCTTCGTCCAACGTATCGACGAATCCGTGAACCAATTCCCCGTTTCGCGTTTTCGCATGTACCCAATCGCTGATTTCAAATTTCATCTTCTACACCACCCGTTCGAATTTTGATAATCGCACAACTGTAACTATTTTCATTACACTTGAGTTAAAAAAATCGACGATTAGAGCTACTCCTCTAGGTATCGTCTATTTTTACAAACTCTATACTGTAATAATACTCGTTACAGTTGGTATTGTCAAGTTGTCGATTTAACGGCAAACCAGTCGTTTAAGAATATTTCGCGACGACGGAATCGATTATGCCCGCAACTTTATGGGCACCGGCATTCAAATCATTCGCGGTCAACGAAATCCTTACGAATTTCTCGTCCGCGTCCAAGGCTTCGGCGAACATCCCCATCATTCCCGATGCCTTACGATCGATTTGCAACAGCAGATCCGCTCCGTCTGGCCGGACATCTAGAAAGATGAGCTCAAGCTCGTCTAATCTGCCGCGATATCGCCCACCCGTCGGAACCCATTCGAATTCCTGAACGAACGGTAACGATTGGCGCATACGCGGAGCATACAACGTCTCGGCGTCGCGCAGCCCGAAACCTAGATTTTCGATCGCCTGCAGTACCGTTCGCTGATGCGCGGTCGGAGATATTTGAATGCGATCTTCATCCGAGGGATCAACCGCGGATTGAATGTCGACCTCCGTTTTGATCCAGACGGGGGTACGTCCCATCGTAAGCGGCGTATTCCATGGAAGCACGAACGAGAACGGTATTTCCTTCAGCTCCTGAACGGCGATCAACTGCGGCTGCGAAACCCGGATGCTCGAAATTTGCGCATTTTGGTGAATCTTGGAATCATTCATCTCCCGGAGATAAGTGGTCATTACGGATAAGCGGATACCGTCCACTTGCTGCTCGACCGATCCGCCCTGAATACGGACGACTCCGCGAATTTCTTCCCCGGGAAAATAAGATGATTTCTCAAGTACGGTGTCCACTTTCGCCGATCCGATTCCGATACTTGCTAGAACTCGACCGAAAAATGACATGTAACTAATCCCAACCCTTCGCATAAGTAGATCATACGCTCGGTAATACGGATTAGTCATTTAAAGGATTCACGATTTAATCGAAATCATATCTTTGCTCGAGAAAAGGATCGCCGTACATATTATAACCGTTCCGCTCCCAGAAGCCAGGCTTGTCTTTGACCATGAACTCGATGCCTCGAAGCCACTTCGCGCTCTTCCAGAAGTACAGATGCGGAACGACCATTCGGACGGGATAACCGTGCTCCGGCGTAAGTTCTTGTCCGTTATGCTTGATTCCGAAAAAGGAAGTATCGCGCAAGAAATCCTCCAACGGCAAGTTCGTCGTCCAGCCTTGCTCTGCGTGCAGCATGACGAATTTGGCTTCCGGCTTCAGCTTCACCCGCTCCATGACCGTCGATACCGCGATTCCTTCCCATACGTTGTCCAGCTTGGACCATGTCGTTACGCAATGAATATCGTTTCCGAATTCGCGCCGAGGTAAATTCATGAAATCATCGTAGGAAAACTCGGCCTGCTCTTCCACTTGCCCGAAAATCTTCAGGTTCCACTGGCTTAAATCCCGATAATAGGGAACATCCCCGTGATGCAATACCGGGAATCCGTCGGTCAAACGTTGTCCTGGGGGAACGCGATCTTTAATCGAAGCATTACCATCCATTCCATAGTCGCTCCTCTCGCTAATAACCTCATGCTTAATTATGACCCGGACGCGATCTGAATACAAACGGAGCAAGAGCAATCGATAAAACCAAAAGCGCGCCTCCGGCAAAGGTCGTCAGCCCGTAAGTCTGCAGCCAAAGCGGACCTCCGGCTACTTCGTCGTACAACCACCCTCCGGCGATCGGACCGATGAATCCGGCAATACCCGTCAACGCCGAGAATACGGCTATGTACATCGGTCTCTCGGATTTCGGGGAATCCCCGATCAGGAAGTTGAACACGAGCAAATTGTAGCCGGCAAACCCGAAGCCAAGCAAGATATGCACGACGACAAGAACGAGCATGGCGGGCAAGATCGCCATCCCCGCCCATACCGCGCAGGAAGCGGCGATAAGCGGAAACGTCCACAGTAGCAACGTATTAGTGGAATATTTACTGTTGAGTACGCCCCAATAGTAGTAACTAACCATCATGACTAAATTTTGCAACATAATGATCAAGGTTACTTTGCTTGTACTTCTATCCATGATTTCCAGCATGACGTAGGAGAACAACGGAATAACGACGTTCTGCAACAAAATGAACAGGGAGATGAACAACGTCGCCGAGAGGAACCTGCGATCCGCGAACGGCCTTATAAACATTTTTAACGACCTGCCGCTCTCGGAAGGCTGAAAAGGGGGATTCGGATACCGGCTCAACGCCAATCCATTCCAGACGACGCATGCCGCGCTAATCGCGAACAACACGACAAATCCTTTTGGCCCGGGCAACCATTCCATAATCTGCCCGCCTACCAGCAACGTGATGCAGACGACCGCCCAATGGATCGTATTGCGGATTCCGAAATATTTGCCTCTAACCGCCGCCGGAACGACGTCAGCCATCAAGGACGTCCAGATTACCCCGCCTGCTTGCGCGGAAACCATTGAAACGAGCCATAAGGAAATATAAACGGGAATCCAAGAATCCTCGGTAAAAGTGAGCGGAATAAGTCCCGTTCCTATCCATAACAATCGGTGAATAACGCCGAAAAGCGTGACGAAAAACCTGCGATTCTGCCAGGTCTGCATGGCGAACGCGATAAAAATCTGTACGAGCAAGGCAAATGGCGGGATTGCCAGCACCAAACCAATATGGAACGCGGTAAACCCCAAATAAGTCAAATAGACGGTCTGCAGAGGACCGCCAAGCAGATTAGCCAATATATTCGCGGGTATCCCCTCGATAAGGGACATACGAAGCGCTCTTCGATTATCCGACAAGCTCTCGCGTCGAGTCGTCAATACTTGCTTAAATCCCCTTACAAGATTGCTCATGACGCGCTCCCCCATGTTGTGCGGTTACCTTCTTCTACCTACGCATTGCCGGTCGTTTTGCCAATCGTTTCGCCAGTAATCCCGGCTCTTATATATTCAACCAACGACCGGACCATCACGCCGGTTCCGCCCTTGCTTTCGAAGCCTCTGTCGCTCCACATCCAAGTCGTCCCTCCGATATCCAGATGGATCCAAGGAAGCTCTTCGGAGAATTCGCCTACGAATAAGGCGCCGGCGATCGCGCCCGCCCATGTGCCTCCGTGATTTTTCAAATCCGCGACGTCGCTCTTGAGCATTACCCGGTATTCGGGATGCGTCGGTAGCGGCCATACGTACTCATCGGCGTTGCGAGAGCCTTGCAAGAATGTTTGCAGCATTTCCTCATCGTTGGAGAATGCCCCCGTCGTTAAATCTCCCAACGCATGCATGACGGCGCCCGTTAGAGTAGCCACGTCGATCAGCTTGGTCGCTCCATGCTTGATTGCCGTCGTTAATCCGTCCGCCAAGACGATTCTGCCTTCCGCGTCGGTGTTCAAGACTTCGACGGTTTTTCCGCTATACGTCTTGAGTACATCTCCTGGCTTAAAGGCGCTTCCGGATGGCATATTCTCCGCAGCGGCGATAACCGCGACGATATTCATCTTGGGCTTCCATTCCCCGATTGCCCTCATCGCGCCCATAACGGCGGATGCTCCGCCCATGTCGGAGATCATTTCCTCCATGCCTCCCGGCTTTTTAAGCGAGATTCCTCCCGTATCGAAGGTTACGCCTTTGCCGATCAATCCCAACGTCTCCTTGGAGTCGGGAGCTCCGCGGTGATGAATGACGATCATTCGAGGCGGGTTGACGCTGCCTTTGCCGACGGCGAGCAGACCGCCCATTCCTTCCTTGACGGCTTCCGATTCGTCATAGATTCGATACTCTAAGCCGTATTGACCGGCAAGCGACCGCGCTTCCTCTGCCAATCTTTCGGGAGTAAGAAGATTCGCCGGCTCATTGGTCAGTTCACGCGCGTAACATACCGAGTTTGCCAGACGGTATCCCCGTAGCAAGCCTTCCTCCCAATCCAGAGATCCCGAATCGGAGTCGAGAACGAATCGGATCTCTTCCAACGAGGAATTCGCTCTTCCCGAAATCGAACGGCTATTCCGCCGATATAATCCGAGCAGAAGACCTTCCATCAACGCGCTGGAAGCCGCTCTTATTTCGTACCCGTCCATGGATTGAAATAATCCCGCGGGTACGATAAAAGCGGCTTGCTTTATTTGATATTCCAATATCGTCGATCCTAGACTCCCCGCCGCTTCTCTAAGCGACTTAGTACGGTGAGGCACCGAATCGAATCCCACGTACAAGGCGTATTTCTCCGGGAGCATCCCTAGAGTATCGAACAAAGCCGTATCTCCGGGTTTTCCATTATAAATGCCGAGCTTAGCCCTATCGCGTAATGCCTGATCGAGTCGCGGATGCAGAATTAGCCGGTCGTCATCTTCTAACGAATTCCGATCGGCCATCGCGATGATTAAGTCCGCCGTTCCTTGTTCTACTTCCGAGCTAGCGCTTGTCATCGCCCATCTCAGAGGCCAGTCTGTCCATATCATGCCCGATGTCCCACCCTAAGAGAAATCTCGTACTTCAACCAGATTCTACTCTTTTCAGTCGACAAAAGGCAAATAAATTAAAAATTCCGTTCCCTCGTTTAATTGACTATCCACGTGGATAGTGCCGCCGTGATTGACGATGATCCGATAGCTAACCGACAACCCCAAGCCGGTTCCCGCTTCCTTCGTCGTAAAGAAAGGATCGAACAGCCGGTTAAGAGTCGTTCGCTGCATCCCTTTGCCGTTGTCTTTAATGGAAATAAGGGCATATTTCCCTTCCTGTCTTGATGAGATATCGATTCGTCCTTTACGTTCGTCCTTCATTTCGTAGATGGCGTCCAAAGCATTTTTGATGATGTTCAGCAGCACTTGCTTGATCTGTTTCACGTCCACAGCCACGGTTAAGTACGGATTGAATATCTCGTTATGTATCTCGCAGCCTTTCATCAATGCTTCGCTCTCCGATAACATGATCGTCTCTTTGAGTAACAGTCCTACAAGCACTTTCTGCTTCATAGGCGCGGATGGCTTCGAGGAATTCAAGAACTCGTATATGATATCGTTGGCCCGATCGATTTCCGATAAAATAATCCGACCGTATTCTTGTTTTCCTACTTCCTTGAGAAAGGGATTCAATAATTGGATGAAGCCCCTGATCGAAGTGAGCGGATTGCGAATTTCGTGCGCGATTGCCGCAGCGATCTTGCCGAGCATCGCCAGCTTGTCATTCTGAAAAGCAGCTTGTTCGATTTGCTTGTATTCAGACACGTCTTTAACGCTAATCAAATAATCTCCGTCCAGCTCGTCGATTTGAGAGATGCTTACGAGCAGGAAACGTCCGTTCACATTCTGGAACTCCCCATGAAACCTACGGTAAAGTATCATCTCTTTGTAAATGCGCAAGAAGTTTTTACGAATGGATAATTGCAAATTGGCATGAAAAAAGAGCTGGTATAACGTGCATCCGATAAGCGACCTTCTGGGAGCTTGCAACATTCTCGACATTTGCACGTTAAGAAATCTCAAGTTGCCCGCACCGTCAAATAGGGCGACTCCGCTGTCCATATGCTGGAGAACGGTTTCAAACTTATTCGGATGTCCCTCTTCCATCGGTGCCGAGTGGATCGCGCTTGCGGTGCGCATCAGGCGTTCCGTTTCCGTTTCTTCCGTGGCGGCCGCTTCCTCGGGAATCCGCAAGGATATGAGCAGTTCGGTAATAAACAAAAGAGACCGATGAACGAAAGTCATTCGGTCTTCAGGCTCGGCATATGAAAGCAGGAACTTCACGCATTCTTCGTGTTGTTCTAGAATTTCATTGGTAGGCAGGTCAGCTAGCTCACGCCATAGCTCTTTAGTCTCCGGACGAACGAATTGTCCGCCGCTTCGCACAAACTCAGCAAGTATCGGAAAATAACGCGTTCTCCACCCGTCCATTCGAGAATTCCCCCATCTCCGGCGCTGGTAAAAAGGCAAAGATCAAGATTAATCAAATCATAGCTATTAATGATGATAACTGTCAACGGGAGAAGTTGTCGGACTTTAGCGAACATTGAAGTTACTTGTTATACCTTGATGGATTATAGAACGGCATCGGTAAAAGAAGCGAAAGAACGCTTATCTATGCTTTCTATTCTCGTCCTTATCGTTATTTTTAACTTTATCCAGCAGTCGTTTCCAATTATTTTTATGGCTCTCGTCAAACTTGTTGTCGTTACGATCATTTCCGTAATGATCAATATCGTTGTCACGTTTATCCTTATTGTCGGCGCCCCTGCTATTGTCGCCTTTGCCGTTATGGCCTGGCCTGTCGTCGTTGTCTTTCCCGTAGTTCGTATTCGAATCCTCTTTATTAGGACCACGAACATGCTTGTCATTGTCCTTTTCGTCGTTCTTCTTGTCGTCGTTCTTCTCATCCTTGCTAAAGTCTCCGCCCTTGCCTCCGTCCTTACCGACATTTATTTTGTTGCCTTTGTCATCCTTGTCGTCCTTACCAGCCTTGACGCCTTTGTCATCCTTGTCGTCCTTACCAGCCTTGACGCCTTTGTCATCCTTGTCGTCCTTGCCGTTCTTGACGCCTTTGTCGCCTTTGTCGTCGTCCTTGCCGTTCTTGACGCCTTTGTCGCCTTTGTCGTCCGAGATTTCCTGTTTATCCTCGTATTTGCTCATTACTTTATGGACCCCGCCCCACTCGGCTGCGATATCCGTCAACGATTCGTTTTTTATCCTTTCGAGCGTTACATCGCGACCTTGGCTTTCCGAAACGAGCCAGAATGCCATTTTGCCGGAGGATACGCCGTTGGCCGTTGCTTCATCCCTGACTTCCGCGGGCAAGGAAACCGTCGTGACATCCAGCTTCGTCGTATTCGCAGGATCGTCCTGCTGCGAGGCATCGTTCAGAATTCGCGTGATTTTGCCGGTCACCGCGTTCTCCCACTGTTTGGTCAACGATTTCACGGGAACGCTGGCAATGACGATTTCTCCTTTGCCTAATGTTATGGCATGCTCTTCTACCAGCCTAAGAGCCAGTTCATTCATCACCGTCTCTAAATTTCGTCCCCGATATTTCATTCCTTCAATTAGCGTCTGCGCCTCCGAGTTTACGGCGCGAAGCTCGCGAACCCGTTCTTTGGCATCCAAGCCCAACTCGATGCTGGGGTTAATATCCATCGTTACGTAAGCCACGACGGGCGGAGCGCGAAACACCAAGAAAGCGAATAGAACGAGCAGCATGGCCGATGCCATTGCGCCGCCTTGCCATATTCTCCGTCGAACCCGGGGATTCGCGCGAACAACCTTTAACCCTGAAATCTCTGCTCCAACCTCGAAGCCCGCTAATCTTTTTACGCGAATAAATTGTCCGTCCTGAGTCAGTACGACTGCCGTTCTTTTGTTCAAAGACATTATCGTTCCGCTGTTCATGATGTTTCCTCCTTCCCGTCTTGATCCAAGCCGATATATTCTTGCAAAAAAGGATAAGTTCCGTATGCGATCAAGCTTACCGCGATCAAATATTTGCGATGGCGCTCCGCCGTCTTGCGCGAAACTTGCTCGGCTTCGCACAATTCCTTAATGGGCAACTGGCGCTTTTCGGTAAGAAACCGAAACATGGTCTCTTCGCTCGCCAGCCTTCTGCCCATCCTTAGCAACGTTTTTCTGGAATCTTGATGGCGCGGAGAATGGTCGACTAAATCGTCGAACGAAATGCCGTACAACGTCATCTCTTCCGACAAAGCCGTAATTTCCAGCTTTCGCTCCTCCGCGGATCGTTCTTGGTCGAAAGCTTGCATCGCCTGAACGACTTCCACCCGATTCGTCGTGCCTTCCTCATCGTCGGAGGAGGAATCGAACGCGCTATAAGGGACAACGGATGCATGCCTGCTTTCCTGCCGCACGAAATCGATTAGTCTTCGAGTAATGACCGTTTCCGCGAAACCCAAAAACAACCTGCCGCCATCGGGAGAAAAACGGGTAATCGCTTCGTCGAACGCGGCTAATGCGATGCTATACGCATCGTCCAGCTTTGGATCGACATATCGGCGGAAAAACCGGCTGGTTGTCTTTAATATGTATGGATGATACTGACGAATCAGCTCATTTCGCAGTTCTTGGTCCCCGTTCTGTATTCGCTCCACTTGCCGTTCCGGTAATGTCTCTTCGGTCGGGACTCGGGTCGCTTTGCCAGAAGGGTTCAACCATTTTTTGAAAAGTACGAGCAGCACTCGCTCACCCCACATTCATAAACATTCGTACGCATATCGTTATTTGAGGGGGTACCCCGCCAATAAATATAAAAGACCGCCCTCAGCAGAAGAGATCTACTTAAGGGCAGTCCTCGGTACTTCTTCCTATACTTAAACCAGCAATAGGCTTAAATCGTGCCTCCTGGAGTTCGTTTCAATTTCAACTTATGGCGCCGTTGGCTTAATACGATCAGTCGTTTCTTCAATTGCTGTTCCCATTCGCTGTCGGCGATCTCCTTGGCGAAGGTCATGAGGTCAAGCGACATATCGATCTGACTCTGCACGATCTGCATCGGGTCCTCGTCTTCATTATTTACGCAATTCTCGTGGAGGGCTTTGTCGGATTCATCGACATAGTCATGGAAGTCGACTTCTGATGCTCCGTCGCCATGCGCGTATTCGGCCAATATTTCGTATTCGTTCTCCACCAAATAGTGCACTTCGATACGGTGACAAACCGGACAAAATAAAATGGGCACGTTATGGATTCGCGTCCGGTAGTGTTTCAACGTCCCTTTGGTTCCAATCATGCTGGCTCCACAGCAAAAGCTCATCGCCTTCCCTCCTTTAAATCAGCATCATTTATTCTTCTCACTATATTCTCTACCCATAAACACAATTCCTGCCACAAATATAGGTAAATAGTTCAAAAAGCTCCCCGGAACGAAGTTCCGAGGAGCTTGCGGGTTATTCTAATGATTACTTAGCGACGAGGTGCTTGTCGCCCGCTTTCCAGTTCATTGGGCACAATCCGCCGGATTGCAGAGCTTGCAGAACGCGAAGAGTTTCTTCCACGCTGCGGCCTACATCGTTATGGTTAACGACTTGGTATTTCAATTCGCCTTCCGGATTGATGATGAACAAACCGCGAAGCGCGATTCCTTCTTCTTCGATCAGGACGCCATAGTCGCGAGCGACTTGTTTCGTGATGTCAGCGCCAAGCGGATGATTCAGTTGGCCAAGACCATTATCGTTCTTAGCCGTGTTAATCCATGCACGGTGACTATGCTTGCTATCTACGCTGACGCCGAGAACTTCCGTATTCAAACCTTTGAATACGTCGTTCGCTTCGGAAAGAGCCGTAATTTCCGTCGGGCATACGAATGTGAAATCCAATGGGTAGAAATACAATACCAACCATTTGCCGCTGTAATCGGACAAGGATACTTTACCGAACTCTTTGCCGTCTCCGTTAGCCGTCTCCAAAGTGAAATCCGGTGCCTGGCGACCTACCAAACGCTCTGCCATCTTCCAATTACCTCCCATAAGCCCAGCCTTATTGCTAGTGCTTTCTGATTCGATCTCTCGACAAAAATCGTACCATTCGCGGACAAGCTAGTCAAGATGATAACAATTCCTTTTTTATAATTATTATAATTAACGAGTAATTGCGGCTACGATCAAGTCGCCCATTGCCGTCGTACCGATTGCTTTGCTCTTGTCTACCGCTATGTCGCCAGTACGGTGTCCGGCGTCAAGAACGTTCTTAACCGCGGTCTCGATGGCCGTTGCCGCTTCTTCGTATCCGAAAGTGAGGCGGAACATAAGCGCTACGGAGAGGATGGTCGCGATAGGATTGGAAATGCCTTGTCCCGCGATATCCGGCGCGGAACCGTGTACGGGCTCGTACAATCCGAAGCTGCCTTCGCCTAACGAAGCGGAGGATAACATGCCGATGGAACCCGTCAACATTGCAGCTTCGTCGCTTAGAATATCTCCGAACATATTTTCCGTTACGATAACGTCGAAGCTCGAAGGGCGACGCAACAGTTGCATAGCGCAATTATCCACGAGAACGTGCTCGACTTCCACGTCCGCGTATTCGGGAGCGATACGGTTTACCGTTTCTCTCCAAAGGCGCGAGGTTTCCAATACGTTCGCTTTATCGACCGATGCCAGACGTTTGCTGCGCTTCTGTGCGACTTCGAATGCTTGGCGAACGATCCGTTCGATTTCGGTTACGTTATAGACGCAAGTATCCACCGCCTCTTCGCCGAAAGGGCCTTCGCGACGGAATTTCTCTCCGAAGTAGATACCGCCAGTAAGCTCGCGAACGACGATTAGGTCCGTGCCTTCTAGCACTTCCGGTTTCAACGTAGACGCGTCTTTCAAGCAATCGAATACGACTGCCGGACGGATGTTGGAGAATAAGCCCAAAGCTTTACGAATGCCGAGCAATCCCGTTTCCGGACGAAGCTCCTTGGAGTTGTTGTCCCATTTCGGACCGCCGACGGCGCCAAGCAGAACGGCATCCGCGTTGCGGCACATTTCCAGCGTATCTTGCGGCAACGGCGTGCCTCTTTCATCGATGGCGATCCCGCCGAACAAGCCGTGCTCTAGCTCGAATTTGAAACCGAACAATTCCTCCGTGCGCTTAAGAACTTTCTCCGCTTCCGCTACGACTTCCGGGCCGATTCCGTCGCCGGCGATAACCGCGATTTTTTTAACTTCCGACATGGTTATGATTCACTCCAATTTTGGGTATAGGTTGTCCATTGAGACCTTCTCTCAATTGTAGTACATTTGCCCCCATTGTCAAAATAGATAATAACTATGATTTCTATAGGCATTGACTATGAACAATTGAGGTGACTTAACGGCACGCCGTACCATTAAGGGCTGCCTTAGCGAGAGGCTATGGTGGATGTAAGCAGTAATAGCAGAAAGAGATTATGCCTAGGCATAATCTCTTCGCATTCCATCGTTATTGCTTGACCAAGACGCTCTCCATCGCTTGATTCAAGCGCTTCATTCCGTTAACCGTTCCTTCGTAATCGTTATGCGTAAAGTTAAGGCGCATCGTGTTTTTCTTGGCGCTTTCTTCCGCGAAGAAAGAGATGCCCGGTACGAAGGCGACCTCTAAGTCGACCGCCGTCTTGAGCAGTTCTGCCGTGTCGACCGATTCCGGCAACTCCAGCCAGAAGAACATGCCGCCCTTAGGCTCGTTCCAAGTTACGCCCGGCCACTGCTGCTCGCTAAGCAGATCCGCCATCTGACGCATCCGTTTCTCGTACTCCTTGCGAACGAACTCGATGTGGCCGTCCAGATCGAAGTGCTCCATCAGTTGGTATAACGTTTGCTGATCGAGCGAGCTCGAGTGTAGGTCCGCCGCTTGCTTTGCCCGAGCCATATGCCGGATGATGTCCGGATCCGCCATAACCCACCCCGTGCGCAACGCAGGCGCAACGGTCTTGGAGAAGGTGCTTGTATATACGACGCACGAGCCGCTCGGATGCTGATCCAGTGAGAACAGCGACGGATAATGGACCGAAGCATCTCCGAATTTAAGCTCTCCGTACGGATCGTCCTCGAGGATCAACGTATCGCTTTCCCTGCAAAGCTTAAGCACTCCCAAGCGACGTTCCATGCTCCACGCCTTGCCGGTCGGGTTCGAGAAGGTAGGAATCACATATACCATCTTAGGCGTATGCTGCTTCAACTTGGCGGCTAAATCCGCCAAATCCATCCCGTCTTCGTCCGTATCCACGGAAACTAACGTCGCGCCATAAGAACGGAAAACTTGCAGCGCCGATAGATAAGTCGGTTTTTCTACAAGAATAACGTCGCCCGCATCGATATAGATCCGAGACAAAAGATCTATCGCTTGTTGCGAACCGGTCGTCAGAAGCATATCGTCTGGTGTCACCGATATCCCTTTGCGTCCCATCCAGGCGCAAATGCTTTCCCGCAGAGGCAAGTATCCCTCCGTTAAGCCGTACTGCAACGCCTTATTTCCGGCTGCGAGCACTTTTTCGAAGGCTTCTCCGATAGCCGCAACCGGAAAATGCTCCTCTGCCGGCAATCCGCCCGCGAACGAAATAATCGATTTTCTTTGCGTCAGCTTCAATATTTCACGAACCGCAGAAGAGGAGAAGCTTCCAAGCCTCGCGGAAAATTGATACTTCATCTGTCGTTCCCCATTTCTGGACGTTTAGATCAACGTGACATTGTCCCGGCGATTGCGGGTTGGAGCGTTACGCTTGTCGATAAGCCTGTTCAGCGCATCCACGTAAGCCCGTGCGCTTGCTTCCAGGATATCCGTGCTTACGCCGCGTCCTTGCGCGGACGATTCGCCTTGCTTCAAGACGACGTGAACCTCTCCGAGCGCATCCGTACCGTCCGTGACCGACTTAATCGTATAATCGTCTAGTTCGACCACTTCGCCTGTCAGACCGTCGATGGCTTGATAGATAGCGTCTACCGAACCGTTGCCTTCCGATTCCTTCTTCACGATCCCTTGCGCGGTCTTAAGAACGACCGTAGCCGTCGGGGTTGCGTGACTGTCGAAGGATACGACCAACTGTTCCAGCGCGAATACTTCCGGAGTCTCGATGATTTTCTCTTCGAGCAGAGCGCGGATATCCTCGTCGCTTACGTTCTTCTTGCGATCCGCCAAGTCCTTGAACTTGCCGAAAGCCGCATTGACTTGCTCCTCGGTCAATTGCTCGTAGCCGAGATCGATCAGCTTCTCGCGGAACGCATGCCGTCCGGAATGTTTGCCCAGCACTAGCTTGCTGTCCCTCAGCCCGATCGTATCCGGCGAGATGATCTCATAAGTCGTCTTCTCCTTCAGCATGCCATCCTGATGAATCCCGGACTCATGCGCGAAGGCGTTAGCGCCGACGATTGCTTTATTGCCCGGAACGACCATGCCTGTAAGCTTGCTGACCAAACGGCTCGTGCGCGCGATTTCCTTGAGATTAAGCGAGGTCGTCGCTTGGAAGAATTCGGCGCGGGTAGCAAGAGTAAGAGCTACCTCTTCAAGCGCGGTGTTCCCTGCCCGCTCCCCGATGCCGTTGATCGTACCTTCCACCTGGTCCGCTCCGTTAAGAATGGCCGCAAGCGCGTTGGCCGTCGCCATGCCTAGATCGTCGTGGCAGTGCGCCGACAATTGAATTCGCTCGATTCCCGGAACCGTTTCCTTCAGAACTTTGAAGATGTTACCGAATTCCTGCGGGGTCATATATCCTACGGTGTCCGGAATATTCACGACCGTAGCGCCGGCATTGATCGCCATCTCCGTCACTTGGCAAAGATAATCAAGCTCCGTGCGGCCGGCGTCTTCCGGTGAAAATTCGATTTTATCGAAGTATTGCTTGGCATAACGAATAGCCTTCTCCGCTGCTTCCAGCACTTGGTCCTTATCCATCCGCAGCTTATGCTTGCGGTGAATGGGGGAAGTAGCCAGGAATAAATGTATGCCCGGATCTTGAGCGCCTTTCAGCGCTTCCCTTACGGCATCGATATCCGGCTCGCGCGAGCGGGCAAGGCCGATGACGGTCGCATTCTTGACTGCCTTAGCTACCGCGTTAACGGCGGCGAGATCGCCCGGCGACGCGGCCGGGAAGCCGGCTTCTATGCGGTCCACGCCTAATTTCTCCAATTGCAGCGCGATTTCAACTTTCTCTTGCGTATTCAGGTTAACACCCGGAGATTGTTCTCCGTCCCGAAGCGTCGTATCGAAAATATAAATTTTTCTCATAGCAGGGACTTGCCCGCACCTCCTGAAGCCATTCGTTTGTTCCTAATTATAGCACATCGCATTTCGTTATTTAACAAAAACCCCGGCTAAGCTTTGCCGGGGTTTCGTATGGTCGTTCGTTATTATTTCTTGATCCAGTGCATCATGCCGCGCAATTGGGCGCCGACGACTTCGATCGGGTGCTCGGCTTCGTTGCGGCGGGTAGCCGTAAGGAATGCGCGGCCGGATAGATTTTCAAGGATAAAGTCGCGAGCGAATTTACCTTGTTGAATATCTTCCAGAACGCGTTTCATTTCTTTTTTCGTTTCATCCGTTACGATGCGAGGTCCGGTAACGTAGTCGCCGTATTCAGCCGTGTTGGAGATCGAGCTGCGCATCGAGGACAGTCCGCCTTCGTACATCATATCAACGATAAGCTTCAACTCGTGCAAGCACTCGAAGTAAGCCATTTCGGGAGCGTAGCCCGCTTCGACGAGCGTTTCGAATCCGGCTTTAACAAGGGCGGTAGCGCCGCCGCAAAGCACGGCTTGTTCGCCGAACAGATCCGTTTCCGTTTCTTCGCGGAAAGAAGTTTCGATAACTCCGGCACGAGTACATCCGATTCCTTTGGCGTAAGCCATGCCGATCTCGAACGCTTTGCCTGTTCCGTTCTGGTGGATCGCGATCAAGCCCGGTACGCCGAAGCCCTCGACGTAAGTACGACGAACCATATGACCTGGGGATTTCGGAGCAACCAGCAAGACATCCGCATCGGCAGGAGCTACGATTTGTCCGAAATGTACGTTAAAGCCGTGGGAGAACATGAGCGCTGCGCCTTTTTTGAGGTTCGGCTCGATTTCGTTCTTGTAGACGCTGGCTTGCGTCTCGTCCGGCATAAGGATTTGTACGACATCGGCTTTCCGGGTAGCGTCAGCTACGGAAAGGACTTCGAAGCCGTCATTGCGCGCGCCGTCCGCGGATTTTCCTTCGCGAAGACCGATGATTACGTTCAGACCGCTGTCGCGAAGGTTTTGCGCTTGCGCATGGCCTTGGCTACCGTAGCCGATTACCGCGATTGTTTTGCCTTTAAGAACGCCTAGATCAGCGTCTTTCTCGTGAAATAAGTTAACTGCCATTGGATTGTGTTCCTCCTTAAGATAAGTAAAGTGCGTATTTGTCGACCCTCGAAGCGGGCGTTCCAAGGGGTGTGCTGCCGCACCGTCGCGCCTCCGCATTAAAGCGTTACGCTCCCTTCGAACCCCCGCTCCGAGCGGGCCGTTCCTACTTCTTGTGGCGGTTTTCCCGATATCGAATCCGCTACTTACCTGAAACCTCTGTTCATAGCCGTTACGCCGGTACGCGAAAGCTCGCGAATCCCGTAAGGCTTAAGCAATTCGATCATCGCATCGATCTTCTCCGAGTCGCCTACGACTTGAACGATCAGCGTCGTAGGTCCGATATCGACGACCGCCGCGCGGAAGGTTTCCACTATGCCGAGAATTTCCGGACGGACGGAAGGTTCCGCTCCGATCTTGATTAATCCGAGCTCGCGGCCGACCATCGGGTTGCCGCTAATATCGATGACCTTGATAACGTCGATAAGCTTGTACAATTGCTTTTGGATTTGCTCCAGCGTATGGTCGTCGCCGGTAGTGACGACGACCATACGGGACAAGCCCGCTTCTTCGGACGCGCCGACGGTAATGCTCTCAATGTTGAATCCACGCCGGCCGAACAAGCCCGAAACCCGTTGCAGAACACCTGGCTGATCATTGACTAGTATTGCTATCGTGTATTTACGGTTCATTCGGAGTCCCCCATGATCATCTGATCGATCGTGCTTCCTTGGGTAACCATCGGATACACGTTCTCATGCTTGCGAACGACGAATTCGACGACCGCGGGTCCCGGGTGAGCCAACGCTTCCTTCCATACTTGCAGAGCGTCTTCTTTGTTGGCGGCTCTGAAGCCCTTAACGCCATAAGCTTCTGCCAGCTTCACGAAATCGGGGCTACCCGAAAGATCGATATGGCTGTAGCGGTTATCGTAAATGAGCTCCTGCCACTGACGAACCATTCCGAGCACTTGGTTATTGATTATGACTACCTTAACCGGAATGTTATTGATCGCGCAGATGGCAAGCTCCTGCGCGCACATTTGCATGCCGCCGTCTCCGTTGATCGATACGACCGTCCTATCCGGATTGCCCATTTGAGCTCCGATAGCCGATGGGAATCCAAAACCCATCGTTCCTAGTCCACCCGAGGTCACCCAAGAGCGAGGCTTGTTGAACGGATAATATTGAGCCGCCCACATTTGATGCTGGCCTACGTCGGTAGTCACAATGGCGTCGCCGTGAGTCGTTTCGTGAATCATGGAAATAACCCATTGCGGCTTCAGTTCGGTATCCGAATCGACATACTTGAACGGCTTTTCGGCCGACGACTGCGCGATTTGCTTCCGCCACGCATCCGCTTTGCCCGCATACTTCACGATTGCGTTCGCTTGCTGCAGAACTGCCTTCACGTCTCCGACGATCGGCACGTCCGTAGGCACGTTCTTGCCGATTTCGGCAGGATCGATATCGATGTGAACGATCTTAGCGTTCGGAGCAAAGCCTTTCAGCTTGCCCGTCACGCGATCGTCGAACCGCGCTCCGATGTTAATCAGCAGGTCAGCCGTCTGAATCGAGGTGTTAGCCGTCCATGTACCATGCATGCCGGGCATACCCATGTGCAGCTCATGACCGCTCGGAAAGCCTCCCAAGCCTAGCAATGTCGTCGTGGTCGGAATGCCCGTCTTCGTAACGAACTCGTACAGCTCTTCATGAGCACCCGAGTAAACTACGCCGCCACCGGCCAGAATAACCGGCTTTTCCGCGTTCTCGATCAAGCGGATCATTTTCTCCACTTGCTGCTTGTTTGGTTGAACCGTCGGGTTGTAGCCTCTCAGGTTTACGTTCGAAACCGGCTGGAACAAGGTCTTCTCCGCCGAAACGTCTTTAGGAATATCGATGAGCACCGGACCTTTGCGTCCGCTATTGGCAATATGGAAGGCTTCGTGGATCACGCGAGGCAAGTCCTCCGCCTTGCGTACCAGATAGCTATGTTTCGTGATCGGCATCGTGATTCCGACGATATCCGCTTCTTGGAAGGCGTCCGTACCGATCAGCGTTGTCGCTACGTTACCCGTGATGACAACCAAAGGTACCGAATCCATGTAAGCCGTCGCGATTCCAGTGACCAGATTAGTCGCCCCCGGTCCCGAAGTGGCAATGCATACCCCAACCTTGCCGGTTGAACGGGCATAGCCGTCAGCGGCATGGATGGCTCCCTGCTCGTGGCGCGTAAGCAGATGCTGGAAATCGCTGAAACCGTGCATGGCATCATAGATGAACAGTACAGCGCCGCCCGGGTATCCGAAGACGCAGTCCGCTCCCTCCAGTAACAAACTACGAAGCAGAATTTCCGACCCGCTGATCACTTCCGGCTTACTCCACTTTTCAATCAATTCTTCTTTGGTTTTCAGTGTAACTCCCTGTGCACTCATCTCTTTTTTCCTCCTTTCAAGTAAAACGGCTTCACCGGCCACCGGACGGTGGTACACGTTTGTCTCGAGCGATTAGAGAAGTATAAGGAATATTGAATCTTATATACTCTAATCTTGTTACAAATCAAAAAGCCCTTCATCCCAATGCCAATAATGGCTGTCTTGGGACGAAAGGCTGTTGCTTCCGCGGTACCACCCGAGTTTGCCGACCACCTCGCGGTGACGGCCTTATAAAGTATGAGGTTCCATACCTTAAGCGCAATAACGAGCGCCACTCCGATTCTCCCTAATGCGCCATTCCGGCGGTTCAGGCGAACAGCTCCGAGGAGACTTCGCGTACAGGGGTTAAGGCATCGGTCTCAGCTAATCCGATACTCTCTGAGCTTAAGAGCCCCATCGCTTTTTCCTCATCACGGCCATTTGTTTTTCGTCGATTTAGCATTCATTATATTCTTCGCCAAGGCATTCGTCAATACACATCTTAGCCGTTACCGTTCAAACGACTTGTTCATACGTTGTCATATCGGCATCGGTTGAAACAACGCCTTCGCCGAGCGACTTGAAACGGGGAGGTACCCCACTTGATTCGATGGAGACAATTACGGGACGATAAGGGCATCGTCGAGCTTGTACGCACGCAGCTGGTTCCGATCTCCCCATGGCAGCATCCTAGAGATAGCAGGCTTCATTCCCAAATTACGCGCCGCATTCGCAGAGGAGCTACGCTCGTCGTCTCCCAGTCCCGAAGAAACTCGCCGATCGGCTTCCTGCATATGGAATTCCGAAACAAGACGCTATTCATCGACCTGCTTGCCGTCGATTCCCGACATCAGAGCAAGCAATGGGGAACCGCGCTTATGATTATTGCAGAGAACTACGGCCGGTTTAAAGGGTGCAATACGTCGCATGTGTTCGTCGACGAGGATAATTATCGGGCCTTACGCTTCTACCATCGCATCGGTTATAACACTCTGCAAGCCATTCCATCGCTTAAAGTCGTACAGCTGGCCAAATCCCTATCGCTTTGACCCGCGAAATGCCAAACAGCGGATCGATGAAAGATCGGTCCGCTGTATGATGGCTACCGTCACGCCATGGATTCGATTACCACCAGCCTCCGAAACCGCCTCCGAAACCGCCCCCGAAGCCGCCTCCGAAGCCGCCTCCGAAGCCGCCAAACGTTCCGATTGCCAGCAAATCAAACAACACAAGAGGAAATATCGCTTTAATTTGGGCTTTGTTGTGTATCGGATTGTCGAGAATCAAGCGGTTCCCGCTAATGCGGACAAGCTTGCCCGTAGTGATCGAGCCATCCTTGCTTACCGCGTATATCTGCTTTCCTACTAGCTTGCTAGCCTGTGAACGTGTTATCCGGGACATCTTAACCACTCCTCCCTGCTTCCGATCGATTTGGTTACGCCTGCGTAACGTCCGGTCGTTATCATGTACGAACGGCGAAGGCCGATCTTACGACTTTCCCGACCGTCTTCTCCGTTGTCCTGTAGCTTATGAGCAGGGAGCTCGTTGTGCTTGTACCTCTGTCCTCTATAATTAAATTAGGAACGTGCCGCAACTACCCCGAATCGCGCAAAAAAAGCCCCGGTTTCCCAGGGCTTGTCTAAACGCGAAACTACGCGTTGATTTTTTCTTTTGCGGTGCCGGCAAGGGAGTTGAACGCGCTGATGTCGTTCACTGCCAGGTCGGCAAGCATCTTGCGGTTTACTTCGATGCCGGCCAATTTCAAGCCATGCATCAATTTGCTGTAGGACAGGCCATTCTGGCGAGCCGCAGCGTTAATACGCACGATCCACAATTTGCGGAAGTTCCGTTTCGTCTGGCGACGGTCGCGGTATGCGTACATAAGGGATTTCATTACTTGCTCTTTCGCTTTCTTGAACAGGCGATGCTTCGCGCCCCAGTAACCTTTTGCTAACTTCAACATTCTATTGCGACGACGGCGCGTTACGAATCCGCCTTTGACTCTTGCCATGATTCATTACCTCCCGGAAGTGTTCATATGACGATTTATTTCAGGTTTCCAAGTTGTTGCTGAAGACGACGAACGTCGCCTTGAGCCATCAACGGTTGACCGGCTAATACGCGTTTCGCTCGTCCCGATTTGTGGGACAGCAAGTGGTTCTTGTAAGCTTTGAAACGTTTCACTTTACCTGTACCGGTAATTTTGAAGCGATCTTTCAAGCTGCTATGTGTTTTCATTTTAGGCATGGGTTGTTCCTCCTGTCAGTGGGCTTTCGGAGCCAAAATCATAATCATGCTGCGGCCTTCCAGCTTAGGCATGCGCTCAACAACGCAAATATCTGCTACTTCGTTCGCAACCCGCTCCAAGATCTTCTGACCGAGCTTGGAATGAGTGATTTCACGACCGCGGAACCGCACGGAGCATTTAACCTTGTCGCCTTCGTTCAAGAATTTCACAACGTTGCGAAACTTCGTCTGGTAGTCGTGCTCCTCGATGTTCGCACGAAACCAAACTTCTTTGAGGTCGACGATTTTCTGATTCTTCCGAGCTTCCTTTTCCTTCTTCTGCTGCTCGTATCGGAATTTCCCATAGTCCATGATGCGGCACACCGGCGGTTTCGCCTGCGGCGCTACGTTAACTAAGTCGAGATTAGCGTCAATTGCCATTTGCATGGCTTCACGAAAAGGTTTGATCCCGATTTGCTCGCCTTCGGGGCCGACAAGTCGGACTTCCTTCGCCCGGATTTCCTCGTTGAGTTGATGATCCTTGCTAATAATGTTCCACCTCCGAAATAGACTGTTAAAATTAGTTGTCCATAAAAAACAAAAAAACGAGTCGCATTGACCCGCCATCCTAGTCCAAACGTTATCGTTCGTCGCATGGAAACCAAAGTTTCCGCAAGCCCCGTATAATCGTCGGCTACGCATACCCGTCAGCAAATGCCGATCAGGTGAGAAGCGGGTGCTTCTGCTTGTGCGTGCTGAATAATTTACATAAATCAGTCACAACGAACACTATATCATTCTATTTCTCGGATGTCAACGCGGATGTTCTCAATAAAAGAAAAGCTCCCCGGGAGCTCTCCCGGGGAAGTTAAGCGGCTACATTTGCTTTCCTTGCACTTCCTCCAACCGGATGACGCGCGTATGCTGCGTATGGCTCCAGGTTTTGTTGTTCTGCGTGAAGAAGGCATAGAAAGTGATCGGCCACCAAGTAAAGAAGAAAACAGGGAACATCACCAGCTTGAGATAGATCCGCCAATTGACTTTCTCGAGCATCATGGCAAGCGGAACCTGCAAGTAAATATAAAGAGAAATCGGAATGGCCAGCCAAGCCGGCGCGATGGAATAAATAGAATCGAAATGCGGTTCGCCCGGCAGCAGCAAGTCAAACCACAAGGTGGCGGTAATCAAAAATCCGAGCAGGAAGTTGTATGCGTTGAACACGTAGAGCGACGCATCGATCTTCACGACGCTACGTTCCTTGATCCCCTGCCACAGAAGGGGAAGCATATAGCGCCGGGTAATATCGAAGTGACCTTGCATCCACCGTAGACGTTGGCGGGAAGATGCCTTGAACGTAATCGGCTTCTCGTCGTATACGCGCGCGTCGTAGTTGAATTTAGGGTAGATATTCCGCTGAATGCATCGAATAGTGAACTCCAGATCTTCGACTAGGCTCGTGGCTCCCCATCCCATTTCCTTAAGCAGCTTCGTCTCGAAGCACATGCCCGTTCCGCCTAGGAAATTGGATAAGCCCAAGTTATACCGCGGCATTTGCCATAGGCGATTGCAGAACCAATAATTGATTCCGTTAGCCGCGCTGACCCAAGAATCGTTCGGGTTCTTCGTATCCAAGTAACCTTGGATTACGCGGTATCCGTTGCAAAGATCTTCGTTCATGTATTGCAGGAAGTTGGTCGCCACCAGATTGTCGGCATCGAACATCACGATGGAATCGTATTGCTTGGGATGCTTCCACAGCTCCTTCAGCATCCATTCGATTGCGAAGCCTTTGCCCCTTTGATTCGGATTCGTACGCTCGCAGGCATGAACGCCGGCATACTTGCGTACGATATCGGCCGTTCCGTCGGTACAGTTGTCGCAAATGACGAAGATGTCGAACAACTCGCGAGGATAATCCATCTTGAGCAGGTTTTCGATCAACGCTCCGACGACTGCTTTCTCGTTATGCGCCGCGACCAGCAACGCAAAGGACTTGGTCGGCTTGTGGGTGATCCGTTCTTTTTTCCGATACCATCCGAAGAAAGACAAAATAACCTGATAAGCCCCGATCAGAAAAAACAATACCTGAACAACCAAAAGAAAATTGTTAAACATATTCAGTTGTACCCCCTAAATCCCTTTTTTTCTTTTTCTCTGTGTTTTGTTTTTCTCTCTGTCTTTTTCTTGTTTTTTGCTGCCCTGAGCGCCCTCCAAAAGAGACATTCTTGATTTTCTTCGGTTTACATCCGTTTGTCAAAAGGTCATACCAACCAAATAAACGGTTTACGGCCAGCATAAGCGGTTCTGGGCGGCAGGGCAGTGCATGTGGCGGGAATTGCTACGTTACAGCGCTGCTTTTCATCGGTTTCCAACCTTTTTCTATCCGGAGACCTATCCCCCGTTCACACTAAATTAACGTTTGTAAAGCTCAGTTGGTTGCAAAAAAAGTTTTTGCGGATTCCTCGATGCTGAATTCGATGCTGAGTTGCAGCCGTCTGAATACTTCGTCCCACGAGCGTTCCTTAGCCTCTAGCACGCCGGCCGCCGATAATCTGGCCCGCAAGGAAGGGTCCCCGTGGAGCAGCTCGAGCTTGCCGGCGAAAGCATCGGCGTCACCGGGCGCGCACAGCAATCCGTTCTCTCCATCGCGGATCGTATCCGGTACCGCGCCGCCCGCCGCCCCTACGACCGGAAGACCGCATGCCATCGCTTCGAGCACGACGTTGCCGAATGTCTCGGTCGCCGAAGGAAACAAGAGCACGTCGGAAGCCGCCATCCATTGCTGCAGTCGCTCTTGCGAGATTGCCCCAAGAAATTGGGTACTCACTCCGCGACGCAGCGTTAAAGCTTTAATCTCGCTCGCCGCAGGTCCGTCGCCGGCGACAATTAGTTCTACGTCCATCCCTGTTCTTGAAGCGAAGAGCGATACGGCATCCACGGCCACTTCCGTTTGCTTCTCCGGAGCCATTCTTCCCGCATATAGCACGACAAACTTCGAGCTTGGCAGCCCGGCTTGAAGCAACAACGCCTCTCTGTCCACTTCTGGGTGGAATCGCCCCGTGTCGACTCCTCTGCTCCATATTTCGAGCTTATCCCATCCATCCTTCCGGCATTCCTCCATAACCGACCGGGAAGGCACATAGATTCGGCTGCATGGCCGGTGAAACCAATGTAAATATCTCCATAGAAGTTTGCCCATCCATTGTAAATTGTAAAACGGCAAATAACGCACAAAATGCGTATGGTGGGACGCGACGAGAGGAATTCCGTGTTTTATGGCTAGATGACGCCCGGCGACTCCGGTCCCGAACGGAGTCGCGACGTGAATTACCGTCGGCTTGAAGCCCAGCAGCTTGCGCTCGATGCTTCCCGTCTGAGGTACGGCAAGCCGGCATTCCGGATACAGGAAGAATGGCAAGCTCGTAAGTCTTTCCGCGACTTCGGTTACCGTCTTTTCCTTGCGCGGCCTCGACGGGGCGAATACCATGCATTCGACGCCTTGACTCCTCAGATGGTTGATCCACCGCTCCAATGTCTTCGCCACTCCGTTGACCTCCGGATAATACGTGTCGGTAAATAGTGCCAAGCGCATTCCCGCCATCGTTAATCCCTCCCGCGTCCTTTCTTTTTATTGTAAAAAACGCACGTTAACGGCGTATCAACAAGGCGTTAATACTGTCGTGACAATTGCCCGCTATTCTAAGAAAGTAATGAATTATTCGCTTATGCCTGATTAGCTAGAAGACAAAAAGGAGATGGAATATGAGCCGAATATACCGCATGCTTCAGGAAGTGGAACGCCCATTATTCTTGCATGTGAACATTCGTTGGAACCGTTCCGCCTTGAACTGGCTCTTCCATATTTTATCGCTTATCGCCGGAGCGACGTTCAGTCTCTGCATTTCGCTTGCCGCCGGATTATTCGCTCCGGAACGGTGGAGTCACGCCGGTTGGTTGGCTTTCGCCGCAGTGGTGCTCAGCCACATTCCGGTTGCCATTGCTAAGAGAAGCGCTCCTCGCCTTCGTCCGTACCAGGTTTTCCCTCAGATCAATACGAACCGTCATCCGCTTAAGGATCCATCCTTTCCGTCCGGTCACACGACAGCGGCCTTCGCCATGTTAACTCCTTGGATGCTCGCGGAGCCCATGCTTATTCCCGTTCTGCTTCCGATCGGAATGGGCGTCGCCTTGTCTAGAATCTACTTCGGCCTGCATTTCCCCAGTGATACCGTAGCCGGCGCATTGCTCGGAAGCTCGACGGCTTTGTTCCTCTCGATTTGGATATAACCTCCTCGCCTGCCGGCATCAACTTCCCAAAATACCGCGACCGCCTTACGGCATGCGCGATAATAATAACGGCCGCACCCGGCTCTCACCCGGGTACGGCCGATTCTTATTCGTCTTCGGATTCAGGGTCCTTCATCGTACCTCTACGGAATTGCTCTTCCAGGTCCTCCGCCACGAGACGACGGTGCTCCTGTTGTATCTTCTCGCCTATAACCGCTTCCAGCCTATATATGGGCATTCCCTGACCGACGAACTTCGTTTCGTACTCGGTTAGTACGAGGTCGTCGCGAATTCCGTTGCGGTGAAGGTCCAGCGAAATGTTTCTCATTTGATATTCGATCGCGGAGAAGCTGTTCAAGGAAAACTCGAACAAGCTAAGCGAATCCGTCTTGAAATGAATTTCTCCGATCTCGTTAAGCGCTTGCTTGTACTTCATTAGAAACCGGGGATGGGTCAGTCTTCTTTTGCCATGCTTGGACTTTGGCCAAGGATCGCTGAAATTCAAGTAGATCCGCTCCAGTTCTCCCGGATCGAACATCTTGTCCAGAAACTCGACATTCCCACGGGCGAGCGCCAAATTGGGTACCTCGTTGACGCCCTTTTCGTTTTTCCATAAAGCCCGGGCTTTCTCGCTTCCCCGAATAAGCAATTCATCGTAAATGTCCATCCCGATGTAATTGATATGCGGATTGTTCCCGCTCATTCGGCTGATGAATTGTCCCTTGCCCATGCCGCACTCGATATGAATCGGGTTATCGTTTCCGAAGAACTCGCGCCAACGACCCTTGAGCTGCTGAGGCTCCAGCACGACGAGATCCTGTTGCAGCTCCAAGGTTTCCCGGAAATTATTTTTTCTGCCGCGCAATCGCATTTCGTCTTCCTCCTAATGTTGCGTTTCCGAAAGCTTATGTACCTTCATCAGGTTCAAAATAAAGTGTATCACGAATTCGGCCAACTGCGCGATAGCTGGCACCTCTCTTTGCGCCGCGCCGATTCCCGGTTTATACGCGAACGATTTGGGGTAACCTTTTAATTGACGATTACTCTTCGCGCATTCCTCATGCCGGATATCCGTCATAATTTTCCTGGAGGTGTTCCCGAATGAACAAATTCGCCTTTAGAACGACGTTATATTTCGCCTTGGTTACGATCGCTGCCGTTATCGCGCTGAGCGGGTGCGGAGGAAACGGCAATAACAACGCTTCGGAGAGCCCGTCGACGCCGTCGACATCCAGCGCTCCGGCAGCCGGCGGCGCGACGAAAGAAATCACGGTCACGGCGACCAACTTCCAATTCGACCAAACCGAGCTCAAAGTGAATAAAGGCGATACCGTGAAGTTAACTCTTAAGAACGACAACGGGAATCACGGATTCAAAATTCCCGATTACGACGTGAACCTTAAGAACGGGGAATCGGCTACGTTCGTAGCGGACAAAGCGGGCACGTTTGACTTCGCGTGTTCGATTCAGTGCGGAACGGGTCATAACGAGATGACCGGCCAACTGATCGTTCAATAAAATTAGCCGTGCTTCTACCAATAAGAGCTATCCCGCAAGCGATGACTTCGCACGCGGGATAGCTCTTATTTCGTTACCGCGAACTGGCCGCCTTCCTTAATACCCGTACCTCTTTGTTCATCCGCTGAAAAATCTCGATCATTAGTCCCAACCAAACGCCGCTGGCGAGATATCCTCCCAATACGTCGCTCGGATAATGGACACCAAGATACACCCGGCTCAATCCGATGCTAAGCACGATCGCGGAAGCGAATACGACAAGCGCTATTTTGCCGGTTCGGCTTCTTATGTGCTTCCACAGCAAGTAGGTTAGCGCTCCGTACAACGCGAAAGCCGCCATAGAATGCCCGCTCGGGAAACTATACCCCGCCTCTTCGACCAATCTATTGATGTCCGGCCGTTCTCGTTTGAACCATATTTTCAATAACGTGTTCAGCAGAGGTGCCCCTCCGACAACCGCGACGAATAGAATCAATTCCTTGCGATGCCCAAGCACGAAGGCCAAGAACGACAGCATCGCCAACGCGAGCACGGTAACGACCAGGGTAGAACCCAACCAACTGAATGATTCCATTACTCGGGTAAGCCAAGGGGATTGTTGTCCCTGTACGGCTGTAATGACGCTCTCGTCAAATCCTACCGCCCCTTCGGTCCATACCAAAATGCATATGACGGTGAACAAGATAACCGATAGCAATCCCCATGGGTAACCTCTTCTTAATTGAACCAACTTCTATCACGACTCCAGTCTCTAACGAATAACGAATCTTAAACCCTATTAACGAAATGTTTAAGTTCCATTATACCGTTGCTCTGCGAAGCATCAAGTAGGAGAGGATGACGTAGACCAAAGTCACGACGAACATACCCGATGCGAGCTGCGCGGCCGATATGTCCGCAAACCAATCGAAGATCGCATCCCAGCTGCCGTAACTGTTGATTAGGTATAAGCTCACGGTGATGATGATCCCGCTTAGGATGAAGAGAATATACAAGCCGTTACGTCCGAACTTCCGGTGTATGCAAGAGATCACGAAGCCAAGGAAGAAAAAGTGGAGCATGAAGTTGAACAATACCCACACTCTGGCGAGTACGTTCCCGTCGCTGATATAAGGAAGATCGAAGAAATGAAGCTTGAGACCCCAACCCTCGCTTCGCGTTTCGATATATCCCATCAGAAGCAGGATAAAGGATGATGCGATGCCGATAATCCCGATCGTAGCGGTCGTTCCGAGGAAGTAATCCTTTCTTCTGGCTCCGAAGCCGATCAGGAACGGAAAGGTCTGACCGACGCTTACGATTCCTATTACCATCATATAGATAAAGATGGAAGCTAAGCCGCCCGTATAGATCTCGTCGCCCGCCGTAGCAATGATTAAATTGCAAACGAAGCTGGACAATAGAACGATCCAAGGAAGAAACAACCAAGACCATCTGTCGGTTAAATGCGTTCTTATAATGCCGGCAACTCGATTCATCGGGCAATCGCCGCCTCTCCGTCTATTTTGCCGTTCGTCAAATAGATGATCATTTGTTGCAAGGACACCGGGGTGATCTCGAGTCCGAGATCCGATGCCCTCTTCCGATCTTGCGCGCTTAAATGCCCCAATATCGTAGCGGACGCCAAGCCGGCAAAGGGCTCCCTATGAATGACCGTCTTGCCTTCAAGGAAATTTTCCACCTGCGAGGCGAAACCCGCCACCGAGCAGGCTCTTCCGCGCAACGCGTCGGATTCCTCGTTCAGAATGAGCTTGCCGTTATCGATGACCAGCACATGCTCGAGCAGTTGGCTGACTTCGTCGATCAAATGCGTGGAAAGCACGATCGTCCGGGGATACTCTGCGTAGTCGGCTAGCAACCGGTCGTAGAAAAGGCTGCGGGCGACGGCGTCGAGTCCGAGATACGGCTCGTCGAATATCGTTAACGGCGCGCGACTGGCAAGCCCGACGATAATTCCGACGGAGGACAACATGCCGCGGGACAGCTTCTTCACTCTGCGTTTCAAAGGAAGCTTGAAATCCTGGACAAGCGAATCCGCGAACTCCCGATCCCAGTTCGGAAAGAATAGCCGGGATACGTCAAGAACGTCCGCCACCCGAAAATTATCGGGGTATTTCTGACTCTCTTTAATGAAGCAGATTTGACTAAGCACCTTATCGTTCTCGTAAGGTTCCTCTCCGAACACTTTAAGCTGTCCGCTCGTCGCGAATAACTGGGCCGTAATCATGTGCATAACCGTCGTTTTACCCGCTCCGTTTCTACCCAGAAGCCCGTATATTTTACCTTCCTCCAAGCTGAAGCTTACATTATCGACCGCCTTGACTTTGCCGTAAGATTTCGATAGCCCGTTGATCTCTACCGCTAAGCTCATTGTCCCTTATCCCCTCTCTTGATCATTTCCGTTAGCTGATCCGCCGTAATCCCGAGTTTTTCCGCTTCCTTGACCATAGACACGATATATTGCTCGTAGAATTGTTCCTTTCGCTTATCCATGATCTTTGCTCTAACGCCCGTAGCCACGAACATGCCGATCCCTCTCTTCTTGTACAATATTTCTTGATCCACCAGCAGGTTGACGCCCTTCATTACGGTCGCCGGGTTGATCTGATAGAAGGACGCAAACTGATTCGTCGAGGGTACTTGCGATTCCTCGGGAAGCCTGCCTTCGATAATGTCGTTCTCGATCCTTTCGGCGATTTGCAGGAAGATCGGGCGGCTGTCATCCATTGAAATTGTCATCGTTTCACCACCAAGTTAATCGGTTAGTTGCTCATGTAACTAACTATATAACCAGCAGACCAAATTGTCAAACATAAAAAGCCGAATTCCCAAAAATGGGCATTCGGCTTTTAATATCGATTTCCGTAGCGGGCGATTTCCGATTTAGTTGACCGGTCTGTGTTCCTCGATGTAATGATCCTCGATGACGTGATTCAGCTTTTTCTTAGCGGATACCTCGATCGTATGGTTATTATGAAACTTGATTCCGGCTAATGCCATCGCTTCTTTGACCGTCAATTCGACCTTAACCGTATCGTCCCCTTGAGGAATGCGTACGCTTGTATTCAATGCAATCACCTCTCCAATCGGAATTTAAATGGTATGGCTAGTCTGCCCGAGATATGGAAGCGGTATGAATAAGGCTGCGAAAAAAAACGGGATCATGTCAGATATTTTTGTTGATTTGGCGCACTTTTAATATAACACATGATGTCAGGTATAGCAAGTTGAATCACGCGTTATTCCGCCCGATTATCGATGTTAATTTGGAATCGAACGACGCCATATCGATCCGTTATCCGTATTGGATCGTCCATCCTCGCAATTTGGCCGGATTTTCGCTACAATTATAGCGACTTCATTAAAGGACGGATGCATCAATGGAAACGATCCAAACGGAAGTTCGGAGTCCCCTTCTCTGGACGGATAAAAGATTTCATACCTGGAACTACGAAATGCGCGAAACGTTCGGGGAAAAAGTATTCAAAGTCATGCTGGACGCCGGATTCACTTGCCCGAACAGAGATGGAAGCATCGCCGCCGGAGGCTGCACCTTCTGCAGCGCGAGAGGCTCCGGGGATTTCGCGGGCAGCCGGCGACAGGATTTGGTATCCCAATTCAATAACATTCGGGATCGCCAGCACTTGAAATGGTCCGAGGCGAAGTACATCGGATACTTTCAAGCTTATACGAACACTTATGCTCCGGTGGAGACGCTTCGCGAGTATTACGAAGTCATTCTGGAGCAACCCGGCGTCGTAGGCTTATCCATCGCTACCAGGCCGGATTGCTTGCCGGATGACGTGGTCGATTACTTGGCGGAGTTAAACGAAAGAACTTATCTTTGGGTGGAAATGGGTCTGCAAACGATCCATGAATCTACTTCGCAGCTCATTAACCGTGCCCATGATACCGCCTGCTTCGTCGATGCCGTCGATCGCCTAAGAGCCCGCGGCATTCGGGTCTGCGCTCACATCATTCATGGCTTGCCCGGGGAAACTCGCGAGATGATGCTCGAAACCGTGCAGGCCGTCGCGGCCATGGACGTGCAGGGCATCAAGATCCATCTGCTTCATCTCATGCGCAAAACGCCGATGGTCAAGCAATGGAGAGACGGCTTGCTGAGATTCTTGGACCAGGACGAATACGTCGACCTCGTCGTCGAGTCTCTCGAGCTATTGCCACCGGATATGATCGTCCATCGATTGACGGGCGACGCGCCGAGGGATCTTCTGATCGGACCGATGTGGAGCCTCAAGAAATGGGAAGTCTTGAACGCCATCGATGCTGCCTTGGTTCAGCGCAATAGCTGGCAGGGTAAAGCCTGGAAAGGTAAATAAGATGGGGTTCATGTCCGTTCTCAGCCAAGCCCAGCAATGGGTGAAGGAACGCGTCCGTGCGGGGGATGCCGTCGTCGACGCGACGGCCGGCAACGGAGCCGATACGTTGTTCCTCGCGCGAGCCGCCGGTCCGGGCGGCATCGCGTTCGCCTTCGATATTCAAGCCGAAGCGCTGGACAATACGCGAAGTCGGCTGCGCAAAGCGGAGGAGTCCGAAGCCGATAGGCTAGCTCCGACGACGTTCATCCATGCCGGTCACGAGACCATGTGCGAGGCGATTCCCTCGGAATCGCACGGGACAATCGCGGCGGTCATGTTCAACCTCGGTTATTTGCCCGGCGCATCGTCCGCCGTCATTACGCGAACGGCAACCACCGTTGCCGCATTGGATTCAGCGTTGCGTGTATTGCGCAGCGACGGAATTGTCACCGTCGTCGTGTACCCCGGCCATGAAGGCGGGCAAGAAGAAGCGGATGCGGTACTGGCTTGGGCAACTCGTCTCCCGTCGAATGTCGCTCAGGCCGTCGTATACGATTTTCCGCAGAAGAAGAAGGCACCCTATTTAATCGCCGTAAATAAACGATAGGAGGATGGTTGAATTGGCGGTTCGCAAAATCGAGCATGTCGGCATTATGGTTGGTTCATTGGAGATTTCCATTCCATTCTACGAGCAAGTCGTCGGTCTAAAACATACGGAGACGCTTCTTCATGGCAAAGGCGTCATTCGGCTGGCCTTCCTATCGTTCCGATCGTCCTCCGAGACCGAAATCGAATTAATCGAAGGATATTCTGGCGATGTGGCCAAGTCGGGGCGAGTTCATCATGTCGCCTTTACCGTCGACGATATCGAAGCGGAGTTCGAACGCATTCGCGCTGGTAACGTCGCGGGACTCGATCAAGAAATCACTACCCTCCCGAACGGATCCCGTTATTTCTTCTTCGACGGACCGGACGGAGAAGCTTTGGAATTCTTTCAAACAACTAGAGGAGGCACGAATTAACATGAGTATTCAACCGTATCCTTTGCATTTCAAGCCTGAGTTCAAAGAAAGAGTCTGGGGCGGACGCGCGCTCGAGAAATTCGGATTCGACGTTCCCGCGGGCGTTATCGGCGAAGGCTGGATGATCGCGGATCACCCCAATGGGGTATCCCATGTCACGAACGGAGCTTTAGCCGGCAAAGGACTAGATGAAATACGCGAATCCGTAGGAGCCGCTTGGTTCGGAACGAAAGGAGGCGGTTCGGATAACGGGCGATTCCCGCTATTGATCAAGCTTCTCGATTGCAACGACGACCTGTCTATTCAGGTTCATCCTAACGATCATTACGAAGGACTTCCCAAGGGCGAATTAGGCAAAACGGAAATGTGGTACGTGCTCGACGCCAAGCCGGATGCCAAGATCATCTACGGACTGAAGCCGGGAGTCGACCGTGCGGAGATGGCCAAGGCGATCGAAGAAGGCCGGATCATGGACACTCTTCAAGAAGTGTCCGTCAAAACCGGAGATACGTTCTACATCCCCGCCGGAACCGTGCATGCGTTATGCGCGGGAGTTCTCGTCGCGGAAATCCAGCAGAATTCGGATACGACCTACCGGCTGTACGATTACGATCGTCCCGGATTGGACGGCAAACCGCGCGAGCTGCATATCGAGGATTCCCTGAACGTAACGGCATACGAAGGATCCGGCGCGGCGCGCATGGATACGGACGGAGCGAAACCCGGAGAGTGGCTGACGTTGGCGACTTCGCCTTATTTTAAGACGGATAAAGGCGTCGTGCGGGGAACATGGACATTGTCCACTTCGGCGGACAGCTTCGTCATCGTCATCGTATGCGAAGGTTCGGGCAGTATCGGATGGTCGAACGGTCTCGTAGACGCCAAAGCGGGCGATTGCTTCCTCCTGCCGGCCAACCTTGGCCAATATACGCTGGACGGCTCGATGACTGTGCTTCGAAGCCTAGTTCCTTAAAAAGGAAATCGGCGCGATTAGTCGAATAAATGAGCTTACGGATTGATGAAGCATTCGAAAGGACGGATGGCCATGCGCCAAGGAGTGATACTAACCGGACTGGGAATCGCGGTATGGGCCGTACCCACCCTCTTCTTCTTGTTATTCGGGGATTGGGTTATGCTGGGAATTAATGAACCTTATTTCGGCTCTTCCCTTTTCCTGCTTGAAATGCTGTCGTTCCTGTTGCTCATCGGGATGGCGTTAATCGTGCGCCTGCGGCTTTTCCGCGAAAGAGGCTCGGCTACCCGCTTCGGATTCGCCGCGACAGCCGTCGGACTGTTATTGAGTACCTTCACGATATGGCAGCGCGACTCCGTTTTCCCATCCTTCAATGCGGATCAGCATCATTCTTACGCGGTCTGGATGACATTGGCTTATGCGTTGACGTTGCTTGTACCGGCGGTCATGGACCGTCTGATCAAGGAGCCGGCGAAAGCCGAAGCAGCGCTTGCCGTTCCAGCGGTTCATGCCGATCAGCCTTTGGCCGATCCGGAGCCATCGGATGACGTTTCGGAGCCTATCGATTCTGTAGACGATAAAAAAACGGAATAGAAAACAAACGACGGCGGATCCATTGCGGATTCGCCGTTTCCTTAGGAGGATCTATGACAACCTCGATCGAGCAGCACCGCAAGGAAGCGCCCAAGAGCGTCGCTTGCGCCATCCTTACCGTATCCGACACACGAACGCCGGAGACGGACAAGAGCGGCCAGCTTATTCGTCATTTACTGGAGGAGAACGGATTCACGGTTGCCGAGTACGCGATCGTGAAGGACGAGTACGAGGGGATCGGGAAGCTTCTGCGCGAAGCCGCCGATAATCCCCTTGTGGAAGCCGTGCTCTTGAACGGCGGCACCGGTATCGCGGGCAGGGATACGACTTACGAAGCCGTGCGCGATCAACTGCATAAGGAGATGCCCGGCTTCGGGGAAATCTTCCGGTATTTGAGTTTCGCCGAGGACATTGGATCGGCTGCCATATTGTCGAGAGCGATTGCGGGTACGATCGGGAGCACGGCTGTTTTCTCGATGCCGGGCTCGACCGGCGCGGTGCGATTGGCGATGACCCGGTTGATTATTCCCGAACTCGGTCATGTCATGCGGGAATTGTATAAGGACGGTTAGCCGAGGCGGAAATGCTTCGCGATGAACTCCGTTGCCTTGCGATTGTGATCGGCCGTTACGACGTGTCCGGAGAACGGATAAGGGACGATCGTCTTCTCCGACTCTACGCGGTTATACGCCGCATAGATCGTTTCCGGCATCGTCACCGGATCCTTCAGGCCTACCGTAACGAAGATCGGAATGCGTATACGGTGAGCCAGATTCATATTGTCATAGTAGCTGAGCGTCTCGATGACCGTCTCCAGCGATTCGGGAAACCGTTCGATGAAAGCCGCGGCTTCCGACAGCGAGCTGTTGGAATTCAGGATTCCGAAATCCATGTGGCACATATTCGGAATATGGGGAACGGCAATCGCCGGCTTATCCGACAGTGCCGCCGCGATCATCGCGAGACCGCCGCCTTGGCTCCCGCCCGCCGCGCAGATGCGCGAAGCGTCTACTTCCGGTTGTTCGCTTGCCCAATCCAGCGCCTTTAATGCGTCTATCGTAACCGCTCGATAATAACATGTGTCACGATGCAATATCCCCTGCGTAATCCAGCCTTTCGTCATCCCGAAGTCCTGGGCCATCCCATTGCCCGTCTCTCCCGCTTGGCCTCGAACATCAATGGCGAACACGGCCACGCCCATCATAAGATAGGAAGCGTACTCCTCGGGATATCCTTTACTCCCCGAATAACCATGATAGAGCACGACGCAAGGCAGCTCGGTGCCTTCTTTGCGGAACTTTGGCAGCAGATACCATCCATGGATTGGAGTCTCGTCGAAGCCTTCGTATGACACCTTATACGCTTCCATATACGCGTAAGGCGTAACCACGAGAGTTCTCTTGGCGTTTAAAGGCTTATCCGAGAATTGTCGCAACGTCCGGTCCCAGTATTCGTCTATATCCGGTCGAGCTGTTAAAGGTGGAGAAAGCTTCTCCAAATCTTCTATCCGTCTCGTAATCGCGTGGCTCATAGATAAGGGCTCCTTTGTCTCTCGCTTGTACGATCATCATTCTTAGATGATCATACAAGCGAGAGACTTCAGCCGCAACTATTGTTTTGATCGCGAATAAAAAAAGCCCGCCAGAAGAAACCTCTGACGGGCCAAGACGATTTACTTCAAGATCGTTTCGATACGAGCCAACTCATCCGACGAGAAGTCGAGACGTTTCAGCACCTCCACGTTATCGTCGAGCTGGCTGACCTTGCTCGCGCCGATCAGGACGCTCGTTACGCGTTCGCCGCGCAACACCCACGCTAGTGCCATCTGGGCTAGCGTCTGATCGCGTTCCGTCGCGATCTCGTTCAGAGCGCGAACCTTGTCCAGCTTCTCGGCCGTCAGGTTGCCTTCGTTCAAGAACACGGAAGCTCCCGCGGCTCGGGAATCCTTCGGAATTCCGCCGAGATACTTGTTCGTGAGCAAGCCTTGCTCGAGCGGCGAGAAAACGATTGAACCGACTCCGCCTTCCTCGAGCACGTCTTGCAAGCCGTCCTCGATCCAACGGTCGAACATGCTGTAGCGCGGCTGATGAATCAGTAGCGGCGTTCCGAGCTCTTTCAGGATCCTAATCGCTTCCTTCGCTTCAGCAGCACGATAGTTGGATACCCCAACGTATAACGCTTTACCCGAACGAACGATTTGGTCCAGCGCCATCATCGTTTCTTCGAGAGGAGTCTCCGGATCGGGACGGTGGTGATAGAAAATATCGACGTAATCAAGTCCCATACGAGTTAGGCTTTGATCTAGGCTCGAGATCAAATACTTGCGGGAACCGAAGTCGCCGTAAGGACCTTCCCACATGCCGTAACCGGCTTTCGTGGAGATGATCATTTCGTCGCGGTAAGGTTTCATATCGGTCGCGAGCAGGCGGCCGAAGTTTTCTTCCGCGGATCCCGGAGGAGGTCCGTAGTTGTTCGCCAAGTCGAAGTGGGTGATGCCCAGATCGAATGCGCGTCTAACCAAAGCGCGGCCGTTCTCGAACGTGTCGATGCCGCCGAAATTATGCCATAAACCCAATGATACCGCCGGAATTTTCAACCCCGAACGGCCAACGCGATTGTACTTCATCGTTGCGTATCGATCCGAGCTAGCTTTATAAACCATGAATACGGCCACCTTTCAATAATAAATGACGTTTACTTGACGACTGCCGCTTGCCCGTCAGGCTGCGGCAGGGCCACCAATTGCGGTCCCGCTTCCTCGCCCGAATACAAGAACACCAAGACCGAAGGGTTCGTTAAGTCCACTCGTCCTTCTTCGACCCATACTCCGTAATCGAACGGCAGCCTGTCCAAGGTTCCCTTCTTCTGCAGCTCGCGCTCGTCCATGCCCAGCTTTCCGGCTGCGTACTTCAAGCCTGCCGTCCACTCTTTCTTCTCCACGCGATCGTCCCACCACAGCTTGCGCGGCTTGTATTTGTGCTGCAGGTAATAGTCGATTTTCAGCAAGCCCATCGCCACGTCCCGATCAAGCTCAGGCCTTGCGTCCGCCTCCAGGAATGCCCATAGCCGCGAGAATAAATCCTCCAGCTGGTGCCCGATCCTGCTCCAGCCCTTGCCCTCCCAGAAATCGCCGAACGCTTGGAAGAAATCGAAAGGCGACGGATAAGCCTTCTCGATTAAATATTCCATCGTCCTATCCATCCGGTGCGCGTTCCAGAATTTCTCCAGCACGTCTTCGACGCGTTTGATCCGCACGATATCCGAGAACGGCATCAGATCGTTCGCGAGCATCTCGTAAGGAGCCCTGTCCGAGTAGACGTAACCGAATTTCTCGGCGTCTATCCGCAAACCCGTTCCCCGCAGCATCTTCAAGAAACCGAGCTGCAGCTCTTCGGGTCTTAAGGCGAAGACGTCGTTGAAGGTTTTGCGGAACGTATCGTAGTCTTCATGCGGCAGTCCCGCGATCAAGTCCAGATGCTGGTCGATCTTGCCGCTTTCCTTCACCTTCACGACGGTACGGGACAGCTTGGCGAAGTTCTGGCGGCGCTGTACCGCGATGTTCGTCGGATCGTTCGTCGACTGCACTCCGATCTCGAAGCGAAACACGCCGGGGGGTGCTTTCTCGGCAAGGAAATCAAGCACCTCGGGACGCATGATATCGGCCGTAATCTCGAATTGGAACACGCAGCCGCGATGGTTGTCGATCAAGAACTGGAACACTTCCATCGCGTAATCGCGTTTGATGTTGAAGGTCCGATCGACGAACTTGATCAGCTTGGCGCCGTTATCGATCAAATAAGTCAGCTCCGCCTTCACCCACTCGATGTCGAAATACCGAACCCCGACTTCGATGCTCGATAAGCAAAACTGGCAGCTGAAAGGACAGCCCCGGCTCGTCTCGAAATAGACGACGCGATTGCGCATCGGAACCAGATCCTGTTCGAAGCGATGGGGCGTAGGAATCGTGTTCAAATCCAGCTTCGGCCGCGGCGGCGTGATGACGACTTTGTCATCCTTGCGGTATGCCATACCGAAGACGAAGTGGTATTTGCGCTCGCCGGCAATCTGCCGAAGCAAGTCGCGGAAAGTTTCCTCGCCCTCTCCCATGATGATGAAATCCACGGAAGTCAGACGATTCATCCAAAATTCCGTATCGTAGGAAACCTCGGGTCCGCCAAGCATGATCTTAACGTCGGGCATGACTTTGCGAAGCATATCCGCAACGATAATCGTCTCTTCGATATTCCAGATGTAACAAGAAAATCCGATGACGTCGGGCTTCTTCGAGAATAAATCGGCCGCGATGCCCATCGCTGGATCTTTAATCGTATATTCGGCAATGTCCACCGCGAACTCGTCCTGAACAAAGGACTTCAAGTATCTCAGGGCGAGCGAGGTGTGAATGAATTTGGCGTTCAGCGTCGCAAGCACGACGTTCATGGCGTATTCCTCTTTCTATGTCAGGCATCTCTCCTATTGTAACGGAAAATGCCCAAGGAAGAAACCGAAGCCGTGTGGCAGGCGTTCACAGCACCGCCGAATGAATAACGACTACGCCTTCCTTGAAGAACAGAGAATGTCGTTTTTATCGAATAAAGTGCCATGGTCACACTCAATAAACGCTGATTTTCATCCCAATTCAGGTTCAACGATATCACGCAGCGGCAACTAAAAATGATTTACATCGCTCTTACTCGCCAAGTTTTATACTTGCAAATTGGTAAGAAAAACGGCTTCTCCGTCCGTCACTTCGAGATTAAAGCATGCTTCCCTGTAAGACTTGATCAAAAGTAGAATGGTAATCATCGCTAATGGGGGTTATCAAGCACTTTTGCAATCAAAGTAAGATGAAGAACATCACTATAGTTCGAATTTATGAATGAAATCAAACAAATGGAGACCAATAGGAATAAAAAACATCTTTATCCAGCTTAATTCTTGAACGAGCTTCAAATAATACAATGAAAAGCATCGTATTTGAATCGAGAAAAAAGCCGGAGTGCTTCTAGCACCCCGGCTTAACTCTTCTTTGCCTAGAAACTCTCTTATGCCTCGAAACCGTTGTTCTTGATGACGTCTTGAATAAAATAGTAGCTGTCTTTCGGGTAGCGCTCCAACGTTTCATAGTTCGTGTAGACGATACCGAAGCGTTTGCGATAGCCTTCCGCCCACTCGAAGTTGTCGAGCAACGACCAGGCGAAGTACCCTTTCAGAGGGACGCCGGACTCGATGAGACGGTGGCATTGGATAAAATGCTTCTTGAAATACTCTTTGCGAAGCACGTCGTGAACGCGGTTGTCTTCCGTCAGAACGTCTTCGTAGCAAGCTCCGTTCTCGGTAATGTAGATTGGAGTATCACCGTATTCCTCATGCGCCCACGATAACACTTTATATAGCCCGTCCGCGTAGACGTTCCAATCCATGTATGTTTTGTCGAAGCCGACCTGCACCTCTTCGCAATCGAACAAGCCTTCGTCCTTCTTGTAACGCCCGAAGCCGCCGCTGTAGAAGTTCACGCCGATGAAGTCGATCTTCTGCGAGATCGTCTCCATGTCGCCGGGAAGAATCGGTACCTCCGCTCCTTTGCCTTTGAACCAATCCACCAAGAACTGCGGATAAGTGCCCTTGAACGTCGGCTCCATGAACCATTCGTTGTTGAACGCACGGTTGCGCCGTGCCGCAGCCGCATCTTCCGGAGACGTCGAATACGGCTCGAACCAGTATAGGTTATGGGTCGTTCCGATCTCCCCTTCGATTCCGAGCTCGCGGAATTTCTTCACCGCTTCCCCGTGGGCGACCATGCAATGATGGGCAACGTTAACCGCAAGTTGCAGATCCGTGTTTCCCGGAGCGTGCAAGCCAAGATAGTTGGAAAGGAAGGACACGCACCAGGTTTCGTTGAACGTGATCCATTGTTTGATTTTGCCGTTGAACGCTTTGAAAATCACTTCGGAATAGTTCACGAAAGCGTCTATCGTATCGCGATTATCCCAGCCGCCCTTATCCTGCAACGCTTGCGGCAGATCCCAATGGTACAGGGTGACGCAAGGCTCGATGCCCGCCGCGATCAACCCGTCGACGACCTTGCGGTAATAATCCAAGCCCTTCTCGTTGACCTCGCCCGTTCCTTGTGGGAAGATGCGGGGCCAAGCGATCGAGAACCGGTAAGCTTTAACGCCGAGCTTCTTGAGCAGGGCGATATCTTCTTCGTAACGATGGTAGCTATCGCACGCGACGTCCCCGTTATCGCCGTTGAATACCTTTCCGGGCGTCTTAGAGAACGTGTCCCAGATCGACGGGCCGCGCCCGTCCTCTTGCCATGCGCCTTCGATCTGATAGGAAGCGGTAGCCGTTCCCCAGACGAAATCCTTCGGAAAATCGATTCGAGCCAAAGTATATCCCTCCATGGTCTAAATTACAGAAAACGATTTCTAAGCTTAAATATTCGCTGGTAGAAGCTTATATCCCTCTATGCGATTTTGGCTTCTCTTTATCTCATTGTTTCCGGAAAGGGTCGGAATAATATCTAGGGATTGAGTTTTTTGCTCAGATTCGCAAGTTGGATTCCGTTCGTTCGCTAAGCCTTCTTCGAGAATAAAACCCTTTCATTCTTTCGACAAATTCCAAATCTATATATTTATTAACGGAACGTAAAATAATTAGAGAGAGCTCGTGCGACCGACAATCCTTATATGGTAAGCTTTCATTCATTTTCAACCCTAAATCCAGGACTAATTGCCTATCTGGTTCAAGCCGAATCATGATTGACTTCCACAATATATTGATGTAAATTTAGACCTGCAGACTACATATAGTGGAAACTAGCAACCCTACATCTTGCCAGCTTTTAACAGCATGAGCCAATAGATTCGGACCCAAATAGATCGTCCAAAGAGTCGCCTCGGCCTAACAAGATCAAGAAGCCTTCGAGAGGAGAAATGAAGTCCGTGCTCATCGCATATGATTCCAGAACGGGTAACGTACGTCGTTTTGTCGATAAATTAAAGTTACCGTCGATTCAGATCGAAGAAACAATGACGGTTCAAGAACCATTCGTGCTCGTTACGTATACGACCGGTTTCGGTCAGGCTCCCGATAAGGTCATGTCGTTCCTGAAGAAGAACCACGGACGGATGCTCGGGGTTATGGCTAGCGGCAACCGCAACTGGGGAGAAGGTTTTGCTCGCAGCGCGGATGCGATATCCGAGTTGTACGGCGTACCGGTGCTTGGTAAGTTCGAGCTATCGGGAACGTCCAGAGATGTAGAAAGATTCGTACAGGAGGTGGGCGCAGTTGCGTCATATTGAATTAAATAATTTACTCATGCAACGGGATCCACAAGGATTCTTTCAACTAGATAAAGACCGCGAGGCGGTCGAAGCGTTCATGGCGGACGTCGAGCGCAAGAGCGTTCGCTTCCATACTACCGCCGAGAAGGTTCGTTACATGGTTAACGAGAACTTCTACGAGAACGTATACGAGGCATTCAGCGAAGCGCAGATCGAAGAGATTTACGCGCTTACGCACGGCTATAACTTTCAATTTCAATCCTATATGGCAGCGTCCAAGTTCTATACGGACTATGCGGTCAAGTCCGACGATAAGACGCTGTTCCTAGAACACTATCCTGATCGCGTAGCGATCGTAGCTCTACATCTATCCCGCGGCGATATCGCCGTCGCCCGCTCGCTCGCTTCCGCCATGATGGAGCAGCGCGTACAACCGGCTACGCCGACATTCCTCAACGCGGGCAAGAGCCGTCGCGGCGAGATGGTCTCCTGCTTCCTGCTCGAGGTTGACGACTCTCTCAACTCTATCAACTACGGAATCGGAACCTGCATGCAGCTTTCCAAGATCGGCGGCGGCGTTGCCGTCAACCTGTCCAAGCTTCGCGGACGCGGCGAGTCGATTAAAGGCGTGGAAGGCGCGGCCAAAGGCATTATGCCTGTCCTGAAGCTGATGGAGGATGCTTTCTCCTACGCGGATCAAATGGGTCAACGCAAAGGCTCCGGAGCGGGTTATTACAATATTTTCGGCTGGGACGTCATGGAATTTCTAGATAGCAAGAAAATCAACGCCGACGAGAAAACGAGATTGAAAACCTTGTCTATCGGCTTGATCGTACCGAATCAATTTTACAAGCTCGCGGAGGAAAACCGTCCGCTTCACGTATTCGCTCCGTATTCCGTGTACAAAGCCTACGGTCAGTACTTGGACGATGTCAACTTGGATGAAATGTACGACACGTTGCTTGCCGACGATCGCGTGCAGAAGAAAGTGATCATGAGCGCCCGGGACATGCTGGCCAAGATCGCCACGATCCAGCTCGAATCCGGATACCCGTACATCATGAACAAATCGAATGCCAACGACGCGCATGCGTTGAAGGATATCGGCCAGATCAAGATGTCCAACCTGTGCACGGAAATTTTCCAACTTCAAGAAACTTCGGATATCGGCGATTATAACGAGCCGGACACGATTCGTCGCGATATTAGCTGTAATCTGGCTTCCCTGAACATCGTGAACGTCATGGAGCTAGGAAAAGTACGCGAATCCGTCTACGAGGGCATAATCGCGCTAACCGCGGTCAGCGACATGACGACCGTCAAGAACGCGCCGGGCGTAGCTAAAGCGAACGCCGAGCTGCATTCCGTCGGCCTTGGTGCTATGAACCTGCACGGTTATCTTTCCAAAAATAAAATCGCCTACGAAAGCGCGGAAGCGCGCGACTTCGTCCGCACGTTCTTCATGATGATGAACTTCTACTCCCTGGAGAAGAGCATGCATATCGCGCGTGACGCCGGTACGACCTTCCAAGGCTTCGAGCAATCCGAATATGCCAAAGGAACTTACTTCGAGCGTTACGAGAACACCGATTATCGTCCTGCTACGGCCCGCGTACAAGAATTGTTCGCAGATGTCGCTGTTCCTTCTCCGCAAGATTGGAGCCGACTTAAAGCGGAAGTGGCCAAGCACGGCTTGTACCACGCTTACCGTCTCGCGATCGCTCCGACCCAGAGCATATCTTATATCCAAAACGCGACTTCGAGCGTCATGCCGATCGTGGAGCCGATCGAAACGCGTACCTACGCGAATTCGACGACCTACTACCCGATGCCGTACTTGAGCCGCGAAAACTTCTTCTTCTACAAATCGGCCTATCAGATGGATCAGATGAAGGTAATCGACTTGATCGCGGAAATTCAGCCTCATATCGATCAGGGCATATCGACGATTCTTCACGTGAACAGCGACGTGACGACGAGACAACTGTCCCGCTATTACGTATATGCCGCCAAAAAAGGTCTGAAATCCCTCTACTACACCCGGACGAACCGGTTATCCGTAGAAGAATGCATCACTTGCTCGGTTTAAGGAAAGAGGAGGCACGTTAGATGGGCGTTATGAAAGCAGTCAATTGGAACCGTCCGGACGATGATTTCACCATCACGTTCTGGAATCAAAATATTATGCAGTTCTGGACCGACGAAGAAATTCCGTTGTCCGACGACAAAATGTCGTGGATGACGTTAAGCGATCAAGAACGCGAATTATACATCAAGGTGCTAGGCGGACTTACCTTGCTCGACACGGTTCAAGGCGGCATCGGAATGCCGAAGATCCTAGAACATGTAGAAGGCCTGCAACGCAAAGCCGTTCTCGCTTTCATGGGCATGATGGAACAAATCCATGCCAAATCGTATAGCAGTATCTTCACTACGCTCGCGACAACCGAGGAAATCGATGCCGTATTCCGCTGGGTAGAAGGTAACGAATATCTGCAAACCAAAGCCGACACGATCTCGGGCTACTATAAGAACATCGAGACGGACAAAGATTTGTATCTGGCTATGGCAGCCTCCGTCTTGCTGGAAAGCTACTTATTCTATAGCGGGTTCTTCTACCCGCTTTACTTGGCCGGACAAGGAAAAATGACGAGCAGCGGCGAGGTCATCGATCTCATCCTGCGCGACGAAAGCATCCACGGTCTATACGTCGGCGTTCTGGCTCAGGAAGTATATGCCAAGCTTGATCCGGACGTCCAGAAGGATGCCGACGAAATTTTGCGCGGACTGCTGCAGTTCCTGCATCAGAACGAAGAGAAGTACACGGACGAGCTCTACTCCTCCATCGGGCTTGCCGAGGAAGTGAAGACGTTCATTCGTTATAACGCGAACAAAGCGTTCATGAACCTCGGTCTTGATCCGATCTTCCCGGAAGAGGAAGTAAATCCGATCGTGTTCAACGGAATCAGTACCCGTACAAAGCAGCACGATTTCTTCTCCAAAAAAGGTAACGGATACGTTCGCACGATCCACGTCGAGCCGATGACGGATGACGATTTCGTATTCTGAACCTAGCAGTAAGCCAAACATACGAAATGACGGCGCAGGGATAGTCTCCCTACGCCGTCATTTTTCAATTACACGCGCTTATTTCTTCAGGCTATCCCAAGTGCTTTGGAACGTTTCGAGCATTTGTTCCTTCGTTAGTTGTTTACCTACATACCCTTGCATCGCATCGCCGAACTTTTTACTGGAAGCTTCGCCCTGAGGAAACTTAAACCAGTTCCAAGAAAGCACTTTGCCCTCTTTATTGTATTTAATAATATCGCTTGCCAGTGCGCCTAAATCTTCTTCCGTTGCCTCAATCGTGGTTAGAGCCGGAATGAATTTGAATTGTTTAGTAATGTAGCTCTTGCCAATATCGGATGTCACCATCCAGTTTAGGAAGTCCTTAGCTTCTTGCTTGACAGCCGAGTTTTTGTTGATGACCCAGTTATTCGGCACTCCTACGAAGAGCTTATCGCTCGCGGCCGCGTCATCGCTGATAGGCATAGGGAGGAAGCCGATATTCACGTTAGGATTGGTTTTCGTGATTTGGACTTGCGTCCAGTTTCCTTGCTGAGTCATCGCCGCTTTACCATTGGAGAAGTCGGTAACCTGGGTATTATAATCCGTTTGCAGCGGGTTCTTGTTGCCATACTTAACCGTTAAGTCGAACAGCTTTACCCAGTTGTCGAATCCGGCATTCCCGGGAATTTTTTCCGTGCCGTTATTTAAGCCTTCGATGAATGCGTTAGGATCTGCTTGCAGCGCAAACGGCAGATTGACGAAATGATTGCCGAGTACCCACCATTCTCCATAACCGTTCTCGAAAGGCGTAATTCCTTTATCCTGCAGCTTCTTGGCCGCATCTTCCAACTGCGTTAACGTTTTCGGCAGCTCCGTAATTCCGGCTTGAGCGAATAAGTCTTTATTGTAAATATAACCGTAGCCTTCTACACCGATCGGCATGCCGTACAGCTTGCCGTCTTTCGTCATGGGCTCATCCGTACCTTTAACTAAATCCTTCACCCATGGTTGATCGGACAGATCCTCAAGATTCTCGGCCCATAGCTCCAAGTCGGAGAAGCCGCCGTTGTTGAATATATCCGGCTTGTCGCCGGAGTTGAACTTTGCCTTTAACGCGGCACCGTAATCCGCTCCGCCTCCGACCGTCTCGATTTGAATTTTGACGCCGGTTTCTTTCTCGTATTCGTTCACCATCAATTGCAATTGCTCCGCGATTTCGACCTTGAATTGAAACATTTTAATGGTTACGTCTTTCTTAGGAGGCGTTGATTCAACGGCTGGGGATGATTCGGTACCGGTTGTCGAGCTCTCCGGGGCTTCGGAAGCAGCCTTGTCGTTGTTACCTCCGCAACCAGTGAGAACGATAGTAAGCAGAACGATAACGGATAAGACGAGCACGGACATTTTTTTCATACTAATTTGCCTCCCTTATAATGTTTTATTTGTTATATTCCACATCTTATAGAACTTATTACATCGCCGACACCGAGAAAATTGAACGATTAGGGGGAACATATTGTCATCGTTAGAATCTCGTCTAGCCTTCTATCCTTTAACCGAGCCAGCCGTGATTCCCTCTATAATATGCTTCTGCATCCCGAGGAAAAAGAGAATGATCGGCAACACGCCTAAGGTGAGCGCGGCGAGCGCAAGATCCCACTGCTTCATGTATTGACCGAAGAAGGAATACGTTGCGAGCGGAATCGTACGCGTCTCGGGTCCGCTAATAATGAGTAACGGCAGCAGGAAATCGTTCCATATCCACAGACTATTGAGAAGAATGATTGTAACGGTCACCGGCTTGAGAAGCGGAAACACAATTCTCCAGAACACCCCGAAGATGGAGCACCCGTCTACGATAGCCGCTTCTTCGACCTCAACCGGAATGGACTTAACAAAGCCATGGTATAGGAATAAATTCAAGGAAACGCCAAAACCGAAATAGCAGATCACAACGCCCCAAATGTGATTCAGAAAGCCTATGTTGCCTGCTAACTTCACCAATGGGATCATAATCGACTCAAATGGGATTATCATAGCCGAGACGAACAGTAAGAACAAGATTTGATTTAGACGAGTGTTGTTACGCACCATGCGGTAAGCAGCCATTGAGCTAATGATAACCAGACCCGCATTGCTGGCAACGGTGATGATTAACGAATTCAGGAACACTTTCGGAAAATTCATGATCTTCCAGACTTCGGTATAGTTATGAAAGCTGAATGCTTTCGGCAGACTGGTTGTATTCGCAAGCAGCTCCGCGAAGGGCTTAAACGAATTCGTTAAGACAAAGTAGAACGGTACGAGAAAAATAATGGCCAGAAGGATACCCAGAATCTCTAATGAGAATAAGCGGGCCGTATATCGTTTAGAGGTTTCCATTACGATTCCACCTCCCGTTTCTTCGTAATCGTGACTTGAATAACCGTGATGAGGGCGACGATCAGGAAGAAGATAACCGCCTTAGCGCTGCCCAATCCTAATGCGTTGTTCCGGAATGCCTCTTGATAAATATTCAGGGACACGGACTCCGTCGAATTAAACGGCCCTCCCTTGGTCAGCGACACTATGAGATCGAATACCTTGAAACCCCATGAAAGGGTAAGGAACAAGCATACGGTAATCGACGGCATGATGAGCGGTATCGTAATCTTGTAGAGCATTTGCAGCTTCGTTGCTCCATCAATGCGGGCAGCTTCGATCATGTCCTTGGGTACATTCGATAAGCCGGCAATGTAAATGACCATCACGTAACCGGCGCCCTTCCAAACTGTAACGATAACGATACCCCAGAATGCCGTAGGCGCATCACCCAGCCATGGAAGGTTAAAGAAAGCAAGCCCCGTAAGCTCTCCGACCGATGCAAAGCCCTTAACGAAAATAAAGCTCCAAATAAATCCAAGCAACAATCCGCCGATGACGTTCGGCATAAAAAAGATCGTTCGCAAGAGGTTTTTCAGCTTTAATGCCTGCGTGAGCAGCAGCGCCAAGAGAAACCCGACGAGATTAGTAAGCAAAACTCCGACAATGGCGTAGCGAAAAGTAAACACGAATGCCTTGTAATAATCAGGGTCATGAAAAAAGATTTTTTTGTAATTATCGGTGCCGATCCATGTTACTGTTGTACTAACGCCATTCCATTCGGTAAAGGAATAATAGATACTCATAAAGAACGGTATGACTAGAATGAGCGTGAAAAAGAGTACGGCAGGCCCTACGAAGATGAACTGATATATGCGTTTCTTGCCGGCAGATTCCATGACGGTTTCCCCCCTTATGCTAATGATCCAAGTATAGAGCCCTTATCCCCCGGCTCCCACTGACTCTAATGATCAAAGAGGTGGAAAATATTGATCTTTAACAGTATCCGCAACAAAATGATCGTTTTCTTAATCGCGGCTACCCTGATTCCGATCCTGGCTTCGATTATCATCACATACAGCTTAACAACGAGTAAGGTGACTAAGGAAACCTTGAAGAGCAACGCGGATCTCTTGTTTCAAGGCAAAACGAATTTGCTTAACTACATGAACGCAGCTCATCAGGCTACGTTCATTTTCTATAATGACAACAAGTTGTTCACGATATTGAACGACGGTATCCAAGGTTATCAGGATGAACAAGAAATCTATCGAGGCATGCAGCTATTAAGCTATACGGCGAAAGACTTCGAGCAAGCGCATCTGTATATTCGCAAAAATAATGTCCATTATCTCATCGTAAACGACCGATCGAAGAGAAGCTTCGAGGGAAACGGGGATAAGTATATCCAACCGAATCTGTCGGAAGGCAGATCCTATATCGAGTCTCCTCATCCTCCGGAAAAATTCGGAATAGCAAGCATGCCGATATCGACAGCGGATCAAGTGATTACTTTGCATAGCTCGCTTTATTACTTAGCGGCGAAAGCGGAGCTTGGAACATTGTCGATCGACATACGCATGAATGGCATTCGCGCGATCAGTGAGCAGCTCTATTCCGCGACGAAAGAAGAGCTGTATATTATTGACGAGAATCGGCATGTGATCTATAGTTCTGATAATCAGGCCGGATCCAGCCCTTTGCGAAATTCTTGGGTAGATCAAGTCATGAAGGCGGACTCCTCCATAGGTCACTTTGCGCTTCATCAGGACGACTTCTCGGGGGAAATTATTTACGACAGAATGGTCACTCCATTCCTAAATTGGACCCTGATTAAACGGATTCCGGATGAGACCTTACATCAAACCGCACGTGAAGTTTCATTAATTAACAGCGGTATTGTCGTCTTATTCTTATTCTTGACGATACTGGCTACCGTTTTCATTTGCTTCCGCCTGACCGCGCCCATTAAGAAGCTGATACGCAATATGAACCAAATTCAGAGCGGAAATCTGCAGGTTTCGATCGATGTGGATCGGAAGGATGAATTCGGGATCTTGGCGCGACGCTTCCAACTAGCCATGGATACGATCAATGAAATGATCATTCGCGAATATGAGCTTGAGCTTGCGCGTAAAACCAATGAACTGAACGTGCTCCAGGTGCAGACTAATCCTCATTTTATGAATAATGCTTTGCAATCTATCGGTACGCTATCTCTGCAAAAACAACAGCCGGAAATTTATAACTTAATTGCTTCATTGGGCAAAATGATGCGGTATAGCATGAACACCGGAGAACCGATCGTCTCTCTCGCGCGCGAATTAGACTATGTCAAGGCGTATTTCGCTTTACAGCGACAACGGTTCGGCGAGCAGCTTCAATATACCGTTCATTTGGACGAGTCTTTGCTCAAGCTGCAAATACCGAAAATGATCCTTCAGCCGTTGGTCGAGAATTTTTTCAAGCACGGCTTCGATGTTCATGCGGAAACGGGCGAGATTGCGATATATGGAACGATTTCAGCGGATAATCAGTGGTTGCGGTTAGAAGTGAGCGACAATGGCAAAGGAATCGACGCGGCGGGGTTGAATGCTTTACGGGAAAGACTTGCCCAAGCGAAAGGCGTTTGGGGAAACGGAGAGTCGGGGATCGGGCTGTCGAATATTTTATCGCGGTTAAAGCTTTATTATAATGATACGGCGCGCCTTGAAGTTAATCATAGCAAGTTGGGCGGCTTTAGCGTCGTGCTAAGAATTCCGATTGAAAAAGAGGGCGACTAAACCATGATGAAGGCACTGATCGTTGACGATGAACGCCATGTTAGGGAAGCCATTCAATTACTCGTCGATTGGAAGTCGCATGGAATCGAGGAAGTACTGGAGGCTCAGGACGCTAACTCGGCGATCGACTTGATCGAACGGGAGAATCCGCATATTATTTTTACCGATATGATGATGCCCGAAAGGATAGGAACCGAGCTCTTGGCTTGGGTTCAACAGCATGCTCCGCGCACGAAGATTATCGTCATTAGCGGACATGACGATTTTGATTTCGTTCGTAAAACGATGATGTATGGCGGGATCGATTATATTCTTAAACCTATCGATCCGGATCAATTGAATGATGCGCTAGCAAAAGCGGTTGCTAGCCGTAAGCAGGAGGACGAGGGTTCGGAGCAGGAACAGCGGAAAACGATTGAAATCAATCAGCTACGACCTGTGTATTGGGACAAAATACTGACGAATTTAATTGAGGATCCCTCTTATTACTCGTCGATCATTGATACGCTTTCTTCTGAATTCGGCTTGTCGGCCGATAATCGGCATTGCCGCGTAGCGGTCTTAGCTACCGATACGATTAATCCCGCGATACGCCGTAAATTTGCCGGCAGCGAGGACCTACTGAACTTCTCCTTACTGAACATCTGTAATGAATTCGTTCGTAAGCACAAGCAGGGGGTAGCCTTCCGACACGAGCATGGCCACATTGTCGTTATCTTATGGAAACATACGGCTAATGCGGCCGAACTGCTGGAATCGATGAATAGCGGGATTGGACAGACTCTCGGCAGTTCTCTTGAATTCGGCGTCGGCAGCGAAAGATTGCTGCCCACGGGTTTCAAGCAATCCTATAACGAAGCTATTCTAGTGCTGCGTCAACGTAATATGCGAGCGGCTCGTCCTCGGATTCGTTGCTTCGATCCCAATGAGAATCCTCGTCAAACGACCGTACACTTGTCCGAATACGAGGATGAGTTGCGCTTCGCCGTCCGGAGCGGACAGGAGAAACCGATTAAGGACGCCGTTAAGCTATGGATCGATCAGGTTGAGCAAATGAAATATATTAATGCCGAAAAGCTTGAGTTATGGGGTCATGAATTTAGCGTCATGAAAGCCCGGTGGTTAAAGGAACTGTTCGGCGATAAACCGATTACGAATATGGTTCCTGCCGGAAACACCTTTGTTTCCGTCCCATTGGATCAGGAGGGCTGCTTGTCTCCGGCGCAGTTAGGCGTTGAACTCGAACAAGATTTATTGCAGTTATCGCAGCTTTGGACGGAGCATAAACGGCAGGACGAGCATGTCATCTTTGAAATCGTCAAACACGTCGATTCGCACTATGCGGAAGATTTAACGCTTCAGAACATAGCAGAGCGATTCTTCCTCAGTCGAGAATACATTTCCCGAAAATTCAAACAGCAGTTCCAAGAGAATCTCTCCGATTATATCGAACGAATTCGAATGGACAAAGCTAAGCTGCTCTTAATGAATCCGCAATATCGCATCGTGCAAATTGCGAACCTGGTCGGATACAAGGATGAGAAATACTTCAGCAAAGTATTCAAGAAACTGGAAGGATTATCGCCCAACGAGTATAGGAAACAAGGTAATCAGACAACGTTATAGTTGTAGAAAGGTCATCGTTCCTTTTTTCGAAGCTCAAGCTCGATCTTCATTGGGCTTCCCGCAAGCTTGAACCTCAATAAAACCAATTCATTCTTGATTAGCTTAGCCTCCGCCCCCTCCGAGCAAGATTGGACTTCATAGCCGGACAGATCGTCCCAATATGCCAATCCGAACGGTATCGGATTCCAGTGTCCGATCTCGAAAGTCATTCGGATCGTCTCCGCCGTCTTCTCGTACCCGCTCACGAATACTTGGGGAACCTCCTCCTCGAACTCGTCGTTCATGTTCCCTTTACCGACGTAATTCCGTAATCTGTGGGGCGTACATTGCCCGTCGACGAACGACAGCTGGCATTCCCGGTCGTAATATAGGAAGGTTTTCGGCCAAGGCCCTGATCCCGTGCCCCCAAGAGCGACCGTATATTCGTTGACATCGGGCCGAATGCTCGTATCCCGGGTCAGCATGTACGCGGGGGCCGTCGCTTCGTTATGCTCATGGTATAGCTCGACGGCACGGGGCAACGTCGTTAACGTGACCGGATAACTCGTAACGTGGCCGAAGAAGAGATCCAGCATGCCCGCGCAAGCCTCGACGTGGGAAGCAGGAAACACGGCAAACCGTTCCGTGTATTCCATCTCGTGCGCCTCCTGCTGCTGCAGGAAAAAAACCTGCTCGTTGTGGTCGGTATTGTCTAAATAATCTTGAAAAAGGTTTTTCCAGTAGTCGATGTTATCTCCCGTGCACAGTCCCGCGCGAAGCACGTCATTCGGATCCGTGGAGTACACGACGGGGCTTCCGGAATGGTAAGTCGCATTCAAGTCCCTGGCCGTCCACTCGCAAGCCACGATTTTCCCTTTGCCGGGATGCGGCACTTTATAACGGCTGCCGTCCACGTACCAGGACCCCCAAGGAATTCCTTTGTGGGTAATGCCGTCCCACCACACTTGCTCCCAGCAATAACCCCACATGCCTTTGAAATCCAGCTCCTCCAGCGCCTCGATCAATTCGTTGTATATTTTACCCCGGGCCGCGACCTTGGTCTTCGCCCATGGAAAGGCTTCCTGTATGATATTCCAATCCCTCTGCAGAGCCTGCTTGAATTTGTCCTTGGACATCCCGGCGTCCTCGATGAAGAACGGGCTTTGGAGAATGACGTCGTCCCCGTAGAGATCATGCCATTCCCGAATTCGTTCCGCCAATACCGGAACGGAGCCGCCGTTGACGATCCAAGTGACGGGAACGCCGTGCTTGTGGGCGATCTCCGCGGTCAGATCGATTCCGTCGATAGCCGTTCCTTTGCCCCAAGAGATATCGTAATGCGATGCGTAGCTGACGAAAGTATAGATTAATTTTTCCGGTCTCAAGGCGGCTTCCCCTTTGCTTATGTTCGATTTTCGAAATAAATTAGATGTTAGATGTAGCAAAGAGTCCCCTTCGGAGACTCTTTGCCTCTATAAATCCGTTTCGATTAAGCCTTGTTATCCGCCCACCAAGCGTCGATCTGCGCCTGAAGCTCGGCTTGAACCTTCTCGATACCGGCCGACTTCAACTTTTTGTTGCGCTCCTCGAGAAGCTTGAACGGATCCTTGACGGCTCCCGTATAGATGGATTTGTATTCGGTGACGACCGCCGTGATCTGCGTAAGCTCGTTCTTCACTTGCGAATCGTCGAAGACGAAGCCCATAAGAGGGAAGCGTTTCGCATCGTTATTGAACTTCTCCCAACTGGTGTACAGATCGTCCGGTTGACCCGGCTTCAAGTAATTGATCAACTGGTTGCCGACAACCCAGAACGTACCCGGATTAAATCCGGAATCCGCGATCGGCTCTATCCGGTTGTCGCCGACTTTGTTGTAGTGCTTGCCTTCGATGCCGTTGACGAACAGATTGATGACGTATGGATCGGTATGGAGCCAGTTCAATACCATCATCGCCCGGTCCGGATCCTTGGACGTTCTGGAGATGGCGAACATGGAGCCTGCGGCCAAGTCGGTCGTAACGATCGGCTCATCGATGACGTAGGATACGTAATCGTATTTGTTGTCCGTCGAGATCTTCATCTCGATGTCGGCTCCCGGCTTCCACGTTGCGGCTTGAACCCAAATTTTACCTTGCTTCTGCAGATCTCCTATCCCCGTCGTGCTAGTACCGGCGTCCGCATTAATGTAACCTTTCTCGTAATAGCTGCGGAACAGCTCGACTTCCTTCTTGTTGATGTCCACGATCTCCGGATCGAGCACCGATTTGACCTTCAGATCGGCCGTAGACGTGTAATCGAGCAGGAACATCGGTTGTTTGGCCGGAGCCGGACCGATCGGGCGGTAATTGCCGCGGGTTTGATACATCATTCCGGCGCCGCCGAAATTGCCTGAACCGCCGGCGACATAGAACGGGATGATTTCGGGTTCGCCCTTGCTTACCTTCTCCAACCAAGGCTCGAGATCTTCCATGGTTTTAATCGCATCGACCGGAACCTGGTATTTGTCTACGATATCCTTGCGGTACATGAAAGCCGATCCTTGCGTGATTTCCTTGTTCGTAGGAATGGCATACAGCTTGCCCTTCATGCGGGGCGCTTCAAGGTAGAGCGGATTGATTCTCTCTTTGATACCTTGGCCATGCTTTTCCAGAAGATCGTCCAGCTCCAGGAAAGCCTTTTTGTTGACGTTGCCGAAGAAGTCCAACCAAGAAGCCGTGAACACGAGATCCATCTTCTCCCCGGTGTTCATCATCAATTCGGTACGGTTTTTATAATCGCTGGAGGCGATCGGTTGAAGCTTCACGGTCGCGTTGATCTTTTCTTTGAAAAACTCGTTCAGCTTCTCCTCGACTAACGCGTCATCCGCCTGAGGCGTACCGAAGTATACGATCGAAACCTCGTACGGCTCAAGCTCGGCCGCCGGAGGCTCGCTGGCATTCGATGATGGCTCCGAGGTCGCGGCTTCCGAATTGCTCGAGCTTGAAGAAGGCGAGGCGACGTTCGTATTTCCGCCATCGCTTGAACACGCTTGCAACATTAAAGCCAAGACCAAAACCAAAGCAAGCATACCCGCAAACGATTTTCTTTGTCTCATTGCTTGTAACCCTCCCGATAAGATAATTATATAGAACGGCTTCCGGCCGGTATAGGGCAGACCGTCAGCCATAGCTACCGCTGCAGTCGCCGGCCTAACCTTTCACGGCGCCGATCGTCAGTCCTTTGACGAAATATTTCTGGAAGAACGGATACACGAGCAATATCGGGCCCATGCCGACGACGGCCATCGCCATCTGCAGCGACTCGTTAGGCAAATTGCGCATCAGCTCCGGATTTTGAGCCGCGAGCTGAACGTTTTCCCTCAAATACTGAATGTCGTTCAGCACGCGAATCATCAGAAACTGCACCGGGTACTTCGCTTCTTCGCGAATAAACAGAAGCGCGTTAAACCAATCGTTCCAATAGGCAATCGTGCTGAACAGAGCCATCGTGGCCATAACCGGCAGCGATAGCGGCAGTACGATGCGGGCGAAGATTCTTAATTCTCCTGCGCCGTCGATTCTCGCGGATTCGATTAAAGCGGGATGGATCGTCGTCTGGAAGAAGGTTCGCATAATGATAACGTTAAACGGAATGATGAGCAGCGGCAGGATCAACGCCATATACGAGTCCAACAAACCGATTCCTTGCGTGTACACGATATATTTGCTGACGATTCCGCCGCTGAACAACATCGTGAAGAAGAGAACGAAAGTAAAAAACTTGCGCAGCGGATAATCCTGCCGTGAAATCGGATAAGCGTACAGGGCCATTAGCAGAACGCTCGCGAGCGTTCCCGCCACGGTTATTCCGATGCTGACTGCGTATGCGCGCAATATCGTTCCGTAGTCCTTGAACAAGCTTTCGTAAGCGATCAAGGACCATTTCTCGGGGATGAAGCTGTAGCCCCTGTCCAGCAAGGAATCGTTATGGGTAAAGGAAACCATGATCACGAGCACGACAGGCATGGCGCATGCCAACGCGATGACGGCAAAGCCGCCGTTCAGAACGACATTCATGAAAGGGGAGATCGCATTCTCCCGACGGTTAGACGGTTTGTTCATCTTGTCACCTCGAGTCTTCCCTCTAGAACAGGGCTTGTTCTTTATTGATCTTGCGCACCGCCGAATTCGTCAGCAGCACCAGCGCGAATCCGAGCACGGATTGAACCAGCGCGGCCGCGGAGGACATGCCGATATCGTTCAATTCCTTAAGCGCGCGATAGACGTAAGTGTCTACGGTGTCGGTGACGGGATACAAGGCTCCGGAATTCAGCGTTACTTGATAAAACAACCCGAAGTCGGAGTTGAACACATGCCCCATGTTCAGAATCGTAATGATAATGATGACGGGTTGGATGGACGGCAGCGTAATATGGAAAATCTGCCGCCATTTCGAAGCTCCGTCGATGACCGACGCCTCGTAATATTCCTGGTCGATTCCGGCAATCGCGGCGATATAGATGACTGCCCCGATTCCGACGCCTTTCCATGCGTTGACCAACGTCAGAATGTACGGCCAATATTCCTTTTCCGAATACCAGAACACGCGATCGTGGCCGAACCATTCGACGACCGTGTTGTTCATGAACCCCTTGTCCGGAGTCAAGAAGGCATAAACCAAGTAGCTGACTACGACCATGGACAGAAAATGCGGCATGATCAGAAAGGTCTGATAACCCTTCGCCAGCCAACGATTTCGAATCTCGTTAATGGCGACCGCGATTCCGACGGACAATATCAGATTAATGGCCATGAACGCCAAGCTGTACGAAATGGTATTCCGGGCGATCCTCCATAAGGAACCGGAGGTGAACAGGAACGTAAAGTTGTCGAAGCCAACCCAGGGACTTCCCCAAATTCCGTCGACATAGTTAATATTCTTGAATGCGATGAACACTCCGAACATAGGCAAGTAGTTGTTCAGAATGAGGACGATAAGGGTGGGGATCATCATGATCGTCAAATATCTGTACTTCCACAGCGAATGAAAAAATAACGCCATCCCGGTTTTCCGATGACTCCGCAGCAAGCCTGCGTCTTGAACCACCGTTTTCTCTAGCAATGCATCCACTTCCTTTCTCTGTTTTCAGTATAGAATGGCGCTTTTCCCCTGACGATGATCTATTCCTAGCAGAGTGTGATGTAAAACAAACACCTCCGCATCGCCATCCGAAGACGCAAAAAAACTCCGGCGGAGGTCCGGAGTCGTTGGCGATCTTAACTATTTAATTGAGGCGGGGATTTGGATTATGGCGGAGATTCCTCCGCCTTCCCGCTTCTCGTACCGTAACCCGTAAGACTCGCCGAAGTGCAGCTGCACTCGTTGATGGACATTGCGGATTCCATAGCCTTTGTCGCTAGTTTCTCCCTTGACGATATGATCCAGTCGCGCCATGTCGACCGGCAAAAATCCGTTGTCCTCTACGGACATTCTGATCTCTTCCCCCTCGCGGCGCACCCGAATCCATATCGTGCCTTCCCCGTCCATGCTGCTGACGCTATGGAATATGGCATTCTCGACCAAAGGCTGCAGGATTACTTTCGGCGTCATATAGGCTTTTACGGATTCGTCGATGTCCCAATGCACCTCGAACGTATTCGGATAGCGTTTCATCTGTAGCCGGCTGTACGCTTGAACGTGCTCGATTTCTTCTTCGATCGTTATGAGGGTCTTTCCTTTGCTTAAGCCGATTCTGAGCAGCTTCGATAAATCTTTAACCATATCGCCGACATCCTTGTTGCCGCTGTCCAGAGCGTACCAGTAGATGGAGTCCAGTGTGTTATAAAGCAGATGAGGCGTGATCTGCGAGTGAAGCGTCGCGAGCTCGTTTTCCTTCTGCTTGATTTTCATGACGTAATTTTCTTCGAAGGAGTGGTCCAGCCTGGTCGTCATCTTCAGGAACGCGCCGTACAAAATGCCGAATTCGTCCGCCCGCAGGAGCTCATCGTTCATATCCAGCTTTTTTCCCGGCTCGTAGATTTTCGTAATCGCGACTAACCTCGTCAACGGCTTGACGATCATCCTCAGCAAATATAAGACGAAGAACAGCACGAACGCCAAATAGATCGCCGAAACGATCATGATCGTCCATTGAAAGACGGATTGGTTTCCCGTTATCGACTCCTGGGGAATTTTATAAACCAAACGGGTATTAAACGCGGATCGGTGAGAAAAGGCGTACAGCCACTTCTGGCCGCCTTCGTTCGCGTAATAGTATCCGGTCATCTCTTTTTTCGCGTCTTCCGGGATTCCGACCATTTGCGGCTCATGCGAGCCAACCTTCATCAGCAGCTCATCCTGATCATTGAACAAATAGATGCCGGCATTGTCCGACAGCTGTACCGACACGAGATCCCTGGTCAGGAGTACCTCTAGTTTCGAAACGACGAGGAAGCCGATCGATTCGTCGTATTCCTTCGGATTCAGGATGCTCCGGATGAAGCTAACCGTCGGCAAACCTCCGTCCGATTCGATCAACCTAAGCGTACCTCCTCCGCCTTCCCGCATCGAATGCTCGGCCCACTCCGGAAGTCCGACGCTATCCTCGCTAAAGTATTTGAACCTCTTCGCTTTGTTGGATAAGTCGAACGGCGTGCTCTTCCCCTCCATATTCCTCATATATAACGAATATTCGGTTCCATCCGAAGACCAACGCTCCAGTATCGCGTCCGCTTCCCTGATCTGTCCAAGCGACTCGATATTGGTCCAGAAGCCGTATTGCTCGGTATCGCTGAAGAAGTGGTTGTCCAGCAACGTCACCGTCTTGTCGTTAACCGACGATAACGTCTTCTCCAGCGTAACGTGATTTTGATTGACGAGCTGCAACGTTGTCCTTCCTACCTCGTCCTTCATGGAATCGGAGGCTTTGAACGCGGATATCCACCCGACGACTAAAAAAGGTCCGATGATGAACAAGGCGAAAGCAAGCGTGACTTTATACTTGAGCTTCAGCCCGATCCCCCCTGACCCTCTTTACGGTATTCGGCGGGACTAAGGCCCGCGTAGCGTTTGAACATTCTGCCGAAATGCTCGGGAGATTCGTAACCGACCTCGTAAGCTACCTCGTAACGCTTCTTGTCCGTCGTAGTGAGCAGACGCTTCGCCTCGTCGATGCGGAGCTCCGTCACGTAATCCCACAGATTTTTGTGCATTTCCCTTTTGAACAAATAGCTGAGGTATGCCGTACTGAAATGCACTTCGTTCGCGATGTCTTGGATCTTAAGCGCCGGGTTCCGGAAGTGCAGGCGAATGAATCCCGTAATCCGGGCGAGCATCGATTGGTCCCTTTCCTTGACCAGCACCCTTACTAGTTGGGCCGTTTCCTGAATGTACTTATTCAAATAGTCGAGCTTGTCGGCACCGGCAACGTTGCGGAAGTAAACGTCCGGATCGAATCGGTGCAAGGAAATTCCGTTAGCGTGCCCGTATTCCAGAATCAGCCCGTATAGCCGATATACGAGCATTCCGAAGTAGCTATTGAATAGCTCTTCCGTGTGCGCGAGCATAGTCAACGGCTTGGCGATCTTCTGCGTATCTACGGGCAGCGGGCTGTCGAGATCGGTCTTCAGCGTAAGGATGTATTTGTCCACTCTCGCCATCCATTCGACGATGCTCAAATTTTCCTGTGCCAACACGTCCTCGTAATAGAAAACCTTGTTGCCGGGGTGAAGGTTTTTCCACTCCGCCGCCGTATTCGCCTCTTCCATCAGCTTCGGCAGCATGAACACGTCCGAACGAAGGGTACTCATTCCGACCGTCGTTTCCACATTCAAATACTGCTTCAGGTTCATATTGATCATCTGACCGATCAGATGAAGCTGCGATTGGATATCGAGGCTATGGCCGATCACACCCGTATCGTTCATCTGAATAATTCCGATAAGTTCGTTGCCGAATCCGTTGAAGATCAATCCGCTCCATTCGGACAAGCTTTCCTCCAATATGTTGATCGAAGCGTACTTCAGCAGCTTCCGGTCCAGAAGCGTAATTTCCCTGTTGCTGAATCCGCCGCGGCTTAAATCCATGCGGATGGAAACGACTCCGAATCTGTGCCCGCTAATTTGTTCGCCCAGCTCGGCAACCGAGCTCGCATAGTCCTTCTTCGTTAAGTTTCTCTCCGTGACGAGCTCCATCAACAATTCGTTGCGGCTCATCTCCTCCGTTTGTTCGCTCTCCTTGTCCCTTTGCCGCTTCGACAGCTCGATCGATTTCAAGCCTATTTCTTCTTTTTCGCATAACACCTTGCGAACGACGCGCATCAGATCATCCTGCTCGACAGGCTTTACTAGATAGTCCCGTGCGCCTAAACGCAATGACTTCTTGGCGAAATCGAACTTCTCATGCGCCGATATGACGATTACGGGCAAATGGGGCTGTTCCATATAGATCGTTTCCATTAACTCGAGCCCGCTCATCCTGCTCATCTGGATGTCGGTCAACACCAAATCGAAGGAATCCATTCTTAAGTAATCGATGGCCTCGAACCCGTTCAGCGCGGTCTCGACGTTCGAAATATTCAAATCCGAATCCAGCAGGAAGTTTCTGATTCCCGTGCTCACTCGCGGCTCGTCGTCTACGACCAATATTTTATACATATGGACCTCCGCTCTCGGAGCAAACGCGAACCCCGGCATGATCGATTACAGTCAGTTTAACGGGGGAGCCACCGCTTTAGGATGATGTATACGCGCGGGATTGTGATGTAAAAGCGGGACTTTCGCCAACAGAGTCCGATACACGATTGTCTAGGCGCAGACTACGTGCAATCTAGGTACGATCGATGTATCGGGACGGCGACGTCCTATGGAGGCGCTTGAATATTTTCGAGAAGGTATAAGGGTCCGAAAATCCCAGCCTGTAAGCGATTTCCTTAATCGATAGCTTCGGGTCGAGGAGCAGCTCGCGAGCTCTGTTCATTCGGATCCGGGTGATGTAGTGATGAGGGGTCAGTCCGATATTCGTTTTGAAAAAAGCATAGAAATACTTAGGCGACATTCCGATCATCTCCGCCAGCAGCTCGGCCGGAATGTTCTCCCCGATGTGTTCCTCGATATATTGAAGCACGGGCTTCAGCTTGGCGAAATGCTTCGGCTGCGGAAGAGATGCCGTATAGCCCGGCGGCAAATCCCTGGGGACGGCAAGCAGCTTGGCCAACAGGACGAGAAAGTAACCTTTCAACGCCAAGGACGACATAGGCGTTTTATTCAGAAAAGCATCGAAAGTATTGCGGAACGCTTCCCCTTCCTCGCGAAAGTAGCGATTAGCGGTAACGCCCATTAAATGGAATTCGTTCAGGAAATTGAACCTCTCTCCCAACGGGAAGTCGAAGTGGATGAAAATATGGGCGCATGGCCCGCTCCCTCCGAACGCCGAATAGACGACCCCGGGATTGAAGAATACGATATCGCCAACTCCGGCAACGGACTTCCTTCCGCCGTACTCGATCGTGATTTCTCCATCCGTGACGTACCACAGGTCATAATCCGGATGACTTTTATTCTCCGACCAACCCTTCGGATGAACGGAATGTCCGCAGTTATTGAATCTCAGCTCGACGTCTTCTATGAATTCGTCGATGATCTTCCTGTTCTCCACCGGCTATCATTCCTTGTCCAAGCTTACTCACAACCATCAAACCATACTTCTAACTATTCTATTTGATTCGCGAGATTCGTACAATGAAATCAATTTCAGATTGATTGCGGGGGGAATGGACATGAATAAAATAGGCTGGTGCATGGGAATCGAGCAAGCGGGATTGCTGGCGGACAAGGGCTTCGACTATATCGAATGTCCCCTGTCTTCGTTGCCGATAGAAGACGAACGGGCGTTGGAGGAGCAATTGCCGAGGTTTTTGGATTCGCCGCTTCGGGCGCGCGCCATGAATTTGTTCTTTCCCCCGGGTATCATGGCCGTCGGCCCGGAAGCGGACCTTGATCGCATTCGGCGATACGTGAGCAAAGCCGGAGAGACGGCAAGTCAGATCGGGGTAGAGATCGCTGTGTTAGGCAGCGGCAGGGCGCGAACGATTCCGGAAGGCTGGGATCGCCGGCGGGCGGAAGCGCAGATGCTGGATCTGCTCGGAATCGTGGCGGAAGAATGGCGCGGCATGGGAGTCACGATGGCGATCGAGCCGTTAAACCGCAAGGAATCCAATCTGATCAATAGCGTGGCGGAAGCCGTGCTGCTCGCGAAGCAGATCGAAAGTCCGATCGTGCGGGTGTTGGCCGATTTCTACCATATGGACGAAGAGAATGAGCCTTTGGAGACAATCGCGGAGCACCGCGATTGGATCGCCCACATCCACGTCGCGGATACCGGGAGACTGACGCCGGGAACGGGAAGCTACCCCTACGATCGATTCGCCCGAATACTGAAAGAGATTAACTACAAGGGCATGATTTCCGCGGAGTGCTCTCTGCTTGGAACGGACGAGGAAATGGAAGCGAGCCTTGATTTCATGACAAGGAAGTTCGGGAGACTGGAGTAATCCGGTCTTTTCTTTTATTTAGCAGCGATGAATGATGGGTCGAAGGCAAAGTAACGTGCACAATCGCAAGTAATACCACCAAATGGGACTGAATTTTTTCGGATTGGCTTCGGTAGGCAGAGATAGTTCGATTTCGTTACTAACCAAAGATGATGCCAGCATCATCGCCATGAATGAAAAATGGTTCGTCCGCATCCTTTTCTAAAATCCTTTAAAAACGGATAAACAGAT
>NZ_QRDY01000002.1 GCF_003386205.1 Cohnella lupini | reverse complement strand
ATCTCTCCACCAGTTGCCCGTCAGCTACGAGGCGACTTGGCTCTTACCTCGACCGGACTTCCACCGGCTAGTTGTGCCTAGCTTGGCTAGGCGCGCTATGTTAAAAAAGACCCCTAAGCAATTTGCTTAAGGGTCACCCGCTCAATGGCTTTACCGCTTCCGACCAATATACATGAGGTGGGCCGAAGCGCCCAGCGAGTATGGACTTTCCGATGCTTCGACGACGAGCCTCAGTATGGCTTCGAAATCCTCGTCACCCTTTTGCCGCCAATAATCCCACTGCTCGGGTGACATCGATCCAACTATGCTTTCCGAGGCGATTAGCTTGATGCTCTCAAACCCATGATCCGCCATGAACGGTTGGATATCCTCGATGCGAGAATAGTACGCGCCGGTGAAACGGCCTTCATCCTTATGGTCGATGATTCCCGTTTCCGCGAATTCCGATAATCCCCGAACCGTATCATTTGGCTTCCAGTGCTCCGGATACATCAAGGACGTCGCAAGATGCTTCAATCTGGGCATGAACGCCACGAAAACCACTCCATCCTTTCTCGTGACCCTTCGCAATTCATTGACGGCTTGAATCCGTTCTTCTTTCGATTGTAAATGATACATCGGTCCAAGCATGAGACAAGCATCGAATTGTTCCTCTTCGAATCGGCTAAGATCCCTGGCGTCGGCAACGTGGAATCCGTTGAATTTCGAACTCAAGCCTAATTCGTTCGCCATTTTCTCGGCTTGGTCGATTAAAGCGGGAGTAAAATCCGCGACCGTTACGTCGTACCCCCAACGTGCCAACGCAAAGGCGTATTTCCCGGGGCCGGCTCCGATATCTAAAACGAGGCCTTGTTCAGGAAGGTTGGATCGGATAAAGCGACTGTTTACGATAAACTCGATTGGCTCTCTGTCTAGCCGCCCCCATTCATCGAAGACGCTGTAATACCGGATTATCTTATCCAAAGAGACTCCCCCTTCTCCGATGAGTTACGGTTCACTCGCCCGATGCTTCCTTGCGGATTTCTCTCGATCTCCTGGCTAAAATGACCCCGTTAACCGCCGAAACGTAAGCTTTGGCTGCGGCCAATATGATGTCCCGATGGATTGCGGTACCGACATTCCGTTGTCCGTCGCTGACAACCGTGACGACGGCTTCTCCCGAAGCGTCCTCGCCCGTCGACAGCGAGTGCAGCTCCAAGTCCTCGAAGACGGCATCGACCGGCATCGCATCGCGAATGCATTGGATGACTGCCTCGAGAGGCCCTTCCCCCGAACCCGTATACGTACGCTCCGTTCCTTCCTCCGACCCGTAAATCGTTACGGATGCGATGCGAGACCGGTTCGTTCCGGCCAACACCTGCAGATCGACCAAGGAATACGGCTGCACGATCGAGTCGGTCGATTCCCCTACCAACTGCATTAGAACGTCGTCCGTAATGATTTTCTGCTCGTCGGCTTTCTCCTTGAACCTGTTGTACAAATCCTCCATCTCTTCATCGCCGAGCTTGATTCCGTATTCCGCGACGCGGTGCTTAATGGCATGACGGCCGGAATGCTTGCCCAGTATAATCATGCTACGGGGAATGCCCATCGCTTCAGGATCCATTATCTCGTATGTGTTGCGGTTCTTCAGCAAGCCGTCCTGGTGGATGCCCGATTCATGCTGGAACGCATTACGTCCGACAATCGGTTTGTTGTAGGCAATCGGAAAGTGCATCGTGCGGCTGACCAACCGGGATGTTTCGTAAATGTGCTCGGTCGCGATTCCCGTCTCGACGCCCATGGAATCTCCCCGGGTTTCGATGGCCATGACCAGCTCCTCCAGCGAGCAATTGCCCGCCCTTTCCCCAACGCCGTTCACGCTGACCTCAACCTGGGTAACCCCATGGCGGATGGCAGCCAAGCTATTGGCGACCGCCAAACCCAGGTCGTTGTGGCAATGGGTGCTATACATGACTTTGTCCCCGCCCCTTACGCCCTGGCGTACTCGGCTGAACAACGGCCCGAATTCCTCCGGAAGCGCGTACCCCATCGTGTCCGGGATGTTGATGATCGTGGCTCCTTCCTCGATGGCGGCTTCCACGACCCTGAACAGAAATTCCTCGCTGGAACGGGAAGCGTCCATCGGAGAAAATTCGATCTGATCGACGAATCGCTTGCCGTAAGCGACCATTCCGCGAAGCATCTCGATGACCTGATCCTGCGTCTTGCGAAGCTGGAAGTCCAGATGGATTTGCGAAGAGGAAATGAACAGATGCAGGCGACGGCGGGCGGCATCCTGCGTCGCCGCAACCGCGGAATCGATATCCGCCTGAACGCAACGGGCGAAACCGCATATTTCCACGTTCTGCAGCTCGCGAGAAATTTGCTGTATGGCTTGGAACTCGCCGGGACTGGAGATCGGAAAACCCGGCTCGATCACATCTACGCCCATTCTCGCTAGTTGGCGGGCAATGACGATCTTCTGCTCGGGCTTCATCGAAGCGCCCGGAGCTTGTTCTCCGTCTCTCAGCGTCGTGTCGAATATCTGGATGCGGCGTTTGGCGGTAGTGTTTACGTCTTCGTTCGCATTAATATTGGCGTTCTCTGGATTAGCTTTCGTTGAATTGGTATTCGTTGTCATCGGTGATAACCTCCTTGGATTTTGCATCCCTTTAGGGATGTTGATCTTTCAAGAGAACGCCGGGCTTGCTATCGGAGCAGAGTATCGGTGCACCGTCTCTTGCCGCCGGATAACGCAAAAAGCCCGTCGTCTCTTAAGGCTAGAGACGACGGGCTTTAAGCCGCCGCGGTACCACTCTGCTTGAAGGGGTTCGTCTTCCGACGGACGAACGATCCTCCCACTTGTGCGCCGGCTGCCATCGTTCGGTCGATGGTCACCGGCGAGCGCCCTGTAGCGGGGGCCAACCGTAGCGATGTACTAGTTCGGGCCGATGCTTAAGCAGTAGCCCGTTCCCTTCCATCGTTCCGCTCCCGGGCGAGTTCGGCTTCCTCATCGGCTGCGTCGCACCAACCCGCAGCTCTCTGATCCCGAGGAAATCCTACTACTCCCGTTCATTGCGTATACAAATATAAAAACCCACTGTCTCTGTATAAGAGACGGTGGGCTTATTTAGCCATCCGCGGTACCACTCTTGTTGATACTTGCCAAGCCGTATGTAAACCGGCCGGAAATATCCGCTTGATCCTGATCACGGGGGTTAACCGTACGAATGTACGCATTCGGCCACGAAATGTCCGATTGTTCCACTCATCCGCTCCCAGGCGAGTTTCAGGCTCCCGTCCGCTGCGTTGCACCATCCCGCAGCTCTCTGGTTTTCCGGGCGTACCTTACTGTTCCTGTTCTTTGCGTTTAGTATCGTATATTCCCGCTTCGGGGATTGGTACTTATTATATTCACCAGAAAATAATCTGTCAATTCCTTTATGCGAGAATATTATACCGACCAATCTTCCAGCGATAAAATAGGCTCAGCCTTCAAATCCAAGGTAGAGAATTGCCCGCGACGCCATTTCAGATCGGCGGCCGCCGCGATCATCGCGGCGTTGTCCGTGCATAGTTTGTTCGGCGGAATAAGCAAAGGCAAGCCCGCTTCCTCGCAAAGCGAGCTTAAGCGTTCCCGCAATCCCCGATTAGCCGCGACGCCGCCGCATAACAGCATCTGATGCGCGCCGAATTCCTTGGCCGCCCGGATCGCCTTGCCCGTAACGACGTCGATGACCGATTGCTGAAATCCTCGGGCTAACGCGGAGAAGTCCGGCGTTTCTCCCTTCATCCGGGAACGGTTGATTTCCGACAGGACGGCGGATTTCAAGCCGCTAAAGCTGAAATCATAGCTATCCGGCTCCAACCAAGACCGGGGAAGCACGATTTCCTCGGTTGCTTCCTGCGCTAGCTTGTCCACGTAAGGTCCACCAGGATAAGGGAACTGCAGCGCCCTTGCCACCTTATCGTAAGCTTCCCCGACCGCGTCGTCCCGAGTACGCCCGATAATTCGGAATTTACCTTCCTCTTCCAAGAGGACGATTTCCGTATGTCCGCCGGATACGACGAGAGCGATCGCCGGATAGACGATATCTCCGACAAGATGGTTAGCGTAAATATGTCCCGCGATATGATGAGTCCCGATCAAAGGTACGTCTAGGGCAAGCGCCAAGCTTTTCGCCGCAACGACGCCAACGAGCAGCGCACCGATGAGACCCGGTCCTTGAGTCACCGCGACGCCATCGATATCGGGCAAGCCGACTCCCGCCTCCCGGAGAGCCTCCTCTAGAATAATCGTAATGCTTTCCACGTGCTTACGAGATGCGATCTCCGGCACAACGCCGCCGAATTGCTTATGCGTCTCGATCTGGCTCGAGATGACGTTCGACAAGATCTCGCGACCGTTCCGAACGACAGCAACGGAGGTCTCGTCGCAGCTTGTTTCTATGGCTAACAGCAAATAGTCGCTTGTCGAAGAGGGCGATACCGCGTCGTTGCTCCCGTTCATGCCTCTTCCTCCCCTGCCGCTCCCGCGAATTCCGTATCATCGATGTCTACCGGCAAGAGATCGGCCCACATAATAAGCGCATCCTCCAGATTGTCCGAATAATAAGCCGGACGGACCCCGGAAGGATAGAACCCCATTTTACGATACAAGGACTGCGCGATTTCATTCGTAACCCGAACTTCCAGCGTCATTCGATTCGAACCCAAATAGGAAGCCGTCTTCATCATTTCTCCTAGAAGCTCTTTGCCGTAGCCCATTCCCCGGTATTTCTCCCGAATGGCGATGTTCGTGATATGGGCTTCATCGATAATGAGCCACATTCCGCCGTATCCAAGAATGACGCCGTCCTGCTCCATGATCATGTATTTGGCGAATAAATTATGATTCAACTCGTTGCGAAACGCTTCGGCAGACCACGGAGCCGTAAAGCACTCGCGTTCGATGTCCACGATCGTATCGATGTCGTTCAGATTCATCAAGCGATAATTCTTCATGTTACTCTCCCCGCGAAGCCGCGATCAGCTTCGCCTCCGCTTCCGCGAGCTGCGTGTAGTTGGGAACGAAGGAATGGACGTCATCCCTTTCCCCTTGCCTGAACCTAAGCTCGGCAAGTTGTCCGACCGCGGCCGCGTCCATATCGCATGCTAACACCCGAAGCCGGGTACCCGATTTCTCGGCTTGTTGGATCGCGGTCAGATGGGTAGCCGTATCGCCGACGAACCAGACGGCGGCCGTGCAGGAGTCCGATGTCGCTTCTTCCTCGATTCGGCTAGCCCAGTCCGAGATCAACCGAATGCCGTCCCGGTCGACCGTCTCCCATTTCCCCGACTCGTTGGCCGCGTACCGCGAGGTATACACTTGGCCTCGGCGCGCGTCCATGATCGGCACGATCCAAGTATCGCGATCCGGCACTCCGTCTTCGTTGGCGGCGCGAAGCGCATTCCATGCCCCGAAGGCCAACGCTTCAAGACTGGACACGCCCATCAGAGGTTTGTTCCAAGCCCAAGCCAGCGTCTTGGCCGCGGTCACCGCAATTCGGACTCCCGTATAAGAACCGGGACCTTGTCCTACCGCGATGGCGTCCAGGTCTTTGCCCTGCAAGCCGTTGCGGGTTAGAAGCTCCTTGATTTCCGATAAAATTCTGACCGAATGATTGCGTTCCGAGAAAGAAAGAATGGAATCGATCAGAATTCCGTCTTTAACGATCGCCGCAGAGAATGCTACGGTCGAAGTATCGAAGGATAGCAACGTCACGGAGCTGTCTTCATCTCTATTGCCTATTGTTTTCATTGCCGCAATCCCTCCTCTTCGACTTGTTGCAAGCCCAATCGGCGACACCAGGATTCGTACTCGATTCCCATGGGCAGGCAACTGATTTTCCTTGATTGTCCGCCTGTCGCTTCCAGCCTGATATGAAGCCTTTCGGGCGGAAGGATCGGAGCGATAATGGAAGCCCATTCGACTAACGTTACTCCGTCGCCGTGGAAGTATTCATCTAAGCCAAGCTCGTCCGCTTCTTCCAACGTGAGTCTATAAACGTCCATATGATAAAAAGGAAGCGACGCTCCCTCATATTCTTTAATAATCGTATACGTAGGGCTATTCACGATTCCGCGAACGCCGATCGCCGCGGCGAAGGCTTGCGCGAATCTCGTCTTGCCCGCGCCTAAATCCCCGTCGACCGCCAATACGGTTCCGGGTACGGCAAGCTTAGCCAACGCTCCCGCGAAAGCGACCGTATGTTCCTCGTTCTCCGCCTCAAGAACGAAAATATTCCGCGAATCATCTGATTGGTTCCGATGCATGGTAAGCCTTATCCCTTCGAAAAATGATTATAACCCCGTTTGTCCATCGGCTTGACCTTGCCGGAAGCCGATTGTATCGCAACTCCCGGTTCGCCCGCCTCGACCTCTCCGATGATAAACAACGGTATTCCTTCCCGTCTAAACCGATCCTTCATAGAATGCTCATGCTGTTTGTCGACGGTACCGAGCAGAACGTAATCTTCTCCGCCGTATAATACGAGATCCAGCGGTTGAATTCCGTGCTCTAGCGCATAGGAAGCCAACTCCCCGGAAATAGGAAGAAGAGTTTCCTTCAACAATAACCTAACGCCGGAAGCTTCCGCTATTTCCCAAGCCTCACTGGCTACTCCGTCGCTCACGTCGTTAAGCGAAGCAGCCCATCCCGTCTCCAGAAGCAATCGGCCCGCCTTCACGGAAGGAGATGGACGTTGGTGAGCCTGCGCTAATCTAGCCGGAATGGAACCAATATTATTCAATAATCCGTGCAAACCTCCAGCCGATAATCCGGTTGGTCCGGTTAGGAAAACGGATTGCCCCGGCCGCGCTCCGTCACGGCGAACCGCTTTACCGGCTTCCACGAAACCCATCAGCGTAACCGCTACGACAAGATGACTAGGCGCCGACGTCGTATCTCCTCCGATTACGGCAACTTGATACTTATCGGCGCACTCGTACAATCCGTCGAATAGTAGCTTCATTCGCTCCGCGTTCCACGCCGGAGGTACGCTCACCGACACCAACGCGAACTTCGGAGTGCCGCCCATTGCCGCAATATCGCTTATATTGGCCGCAAGCGCCTTATAGCCGACATCGGACTCGCTCATCGTCGCGTCCAGAAAATGAACTTCTTCCACCATCGTATCCATCGCAAGAAGCCATTCCGTTGCGGACGTACCGCCTGCAACGACTGCCGCATCATCGCCGATGCCAAGCGTTACTCCCGCTTCGACCATCCACTTCTTCGACTGACGGCCTTCCGTCCAGGCGCGAATGCGTCCGAATTCGTCCAGTGGCGGCACGGCGCTTCCTCTTTTCGTCATTTTGTTCCTTCATTATATCGGGGTGCGCTTGAACATGCAAAGGCCCGCCCGGCTTGCGCCGAACGGGTTTCGACATCCGCGGCGGACCATTATCCCCGCCGTGCGACTATATCCGACCGAAGCTTCGCAACGTACGCAATGCGTTCAACGTAATTATTCCTTGCCAATCCTTCTTGGCAACTTCCCAAGTCTCTTCGTATCTTCCCCACGTCCAGTTCGGGGACCAAGTACCGTCTTCCCCTTGGCTTGCTATTAATTCATCCAGATCTCCGGGAATAACATCTTCATACTTCTTATAATATCTGGACTTCGGAGAGTCGACGATCAAGAGCGGATAACCGCCGTAGCCTTGCCGTTCATCCGGATTTCGCGTAATGCAATTATCCACGAACTGCTCGAGCTTGTCGTCGATAACGGACAGCGCATCGCTTGGCAAAGTTTCCGCGTACCGCAAGTAACATGCCATCTCATGCACTTCGTTCCGTTCGCATCTACCTCTCAGATACTCGACCGCATATGCATTTAATCGGCTAGCCAATTTCGCGCCGTCGGCGGACGGAAAAAGGTTCAAGTACCCGACGATTTCCGCGTTCGGATTGCCCCAAAGGTCCTTGAAAGCCCCGTACTCCCACCAAATCGCCCTCGGCGCCCGATCAATTTCCTTGGGAACGATGTCCCATCCTTTCTTATCGTCATCATAGGAATCCAGGAAGTACCTCATGGCATGATCTATCATCGCATGCTCCCGAACGCCGATCCTCAGCAAGATTTGCATGGCGGTCGTCGTTGCCAATGCGGATGACGCTTCGCATCTCGCGTCCGGCTCGAGTGCATTTCCGAAACCGCCGTCTCCGTTCTGGAATTTCGTCAATTCACCCAGCGCATCATCCGTTGAGCCTTCCTCGAACTCTGCCAGGAACAAAGCGGCTTCGAGCTTCCTCGCTCGCGATAACAGAAAATCCCGCGCCTTCTCGTATGCATAGGTAGATAACGTTTGAATTTCGATCGTCTCCCTTCCGTCTTAAATAATCCATATGCGAATATATATTCGCCTTTCTATTGGCAATCCCTTCTTGCTTTTGCACGAAAATATCCATAAAACGGTTAAATAACAAGAATGAGAATTTTGTAATCATTTCCCTTAAACGTTGTCGCGGCGGCATTAAAGCGCTTTTTCAGTCACTATTGTAAGATTTTATGAAATGAATTCGCTAGGAATCCCTGATAGACTTTGAGTCATTCCGAGCCAATGGCCAACAAAGGGAGGAACAAATTTCATGAAGAAGAACAACAACGGTCTCAAGAAGACTCTCATATTAGGTACTCTAGCACTAGCGATCTCCATTCCGACGGGAGTAGGCGCAGCTTCCGCTGCCAGCGTGACCGGCACGAATGCGACCAAGCTGACGCAAACGCAACTCACGCAGATGACAAGCCGTCTAGGAATCGATCTTAACGCATTGCTTCAACAGCTCTTGCAAGGTCAATATCCGGTCGTGACTAATCCGTCGACAGGTACAAGCAACCCTGGTCACGGGCAACCGAGCGTTCCTTCCCAACCATCGCAACCAAGCACGCCGAGCGTTCCGTCCACGCCATCTCAGCCAAGCACGGGTAACGGTAACAACGGCAATACGGGAGCAGAGGTTCCCGATTCTTCCTTCGCTACTCAAGTCGTGACGCTAGTAAACCAAGAACGCGCCAAAGCCGGCTTGGGAGCGCTGAAAATGTCGAACGCCACATTGAACAAAATGGCGATGGACAAAGCGAAGGATATGTACAACAACGGATATTTCGATCACAACTCGCCGACTTACGGCTCTCCGTTCGACATGATGAAGCAATACGGAATCAACTTCTCGTATGCCGGCGAGAATATCGCCAAAGGTCAACGCACTCCGCAAGAAGTCATGACGGCCTGGATGAACAGCTCCGGCCATCGCGCCAACATCCTAGGCGCCAACTTCACGACGATCGGCGTGGCTTATTATAACGGAGTTTGGGTTCAAGAATTCATCTCCTAGTACCTTGGACGATTAATGAAGCAGTCTTTCATGAAAAAAGGCTTTGCGAACCGCGCTAATGGCGGTTTGCAAAGCCTTTTTTCGTTTATCGGTTATATTTTCAACACGTCGTGATCGACATAACGAGCGCCGTCTATTTCGCTGATCACGTTAATGGCTACCTTCGCCCCGTCGCCAGCGGTGATGATCGTATGCATGCTGACTCCCGCCGCGGTACCCGCAACCCAAACGTTATCGATGCTCGTCTTGCCTTCAGGATTGCATTCCACGATCGTTTTGATTCTCGGCTCCGTTCCGGGAACCGTCCGGATCCCGCTTGCCTCGGCCACTTCGACGAATAGACCCGTCGCGAGAATGACATGCTTTGCTTCGTAGGTTTCTCCGTCGGTTTCAATGGTAATAAACCCTTCCGCTGCCATCAACTTCGTCGCTTTGCCCGTTACGAATTCGGCTCCGAACTTAGTCGCTTGTCCCTTGCCGACGGCAACGAGGTCAGGACCCGCGATTCCGTCCGCTCCGTAATGATTTTCCACCCATGCGCGTTTCGTTACGCTTTGATCGCTGTCGATGACTAGCGTTTTCTTGCCGGCCTTCGCCGTGAAAATCGCCGCGCTTGCTCCTGCCGGTCCTCCGCCGATAATTGCGATATCGTACAAGACAATCACTCCTTCTGGGGATATAAGGAAACTTACCCCATTGTATCACGCGAAGAACCAGCGCTCAAAAAGCCGGCCATTACGGCCTTATCACCCGGCTACAGATCAATGGGAATATTCCTTCAGCCGCTCTACGCCGACCGTCTGAACATCCGTCGGTTTACCTCCGACCTGAACCGTCGCCACACCGTTGTCGACATCCACCTTTTCAATCCACACCGATTGCCCGTCGTCCAACTGCACCGCGATATTGTCGGTCGAATCGTATATTTCCTTGGCTCTCTGCGCGTTCAAGGGTTATCCGCCTCCATCGTGTCGGTCGTCGTCTCCGAGATCAAGCCGTTATGGAGAGTGACTTGTCCGCCACCCAATCCTTCGTTCATCATTCGATCGACATCCATATCGTATACATCTTTGCCCTCATGAATCGAATCCGAGCTTGCTTGCAAATTTTCTTCCGTATCCATCGTAACATCTCCTTTGTCCGAGGTAGCTTATAAACCCTTTCCAATATTCCCTGCGCGGTTGATTTCCATGCGGAGTGGGAACCTTAAGCAGAACAATCGAGCAAAGGAGCTATCTCTATGCACACGGTCTGGAAAGGCGCCATCAGCTTCGGTTTGGTCCATGTCCCGGTCAAAATGTTCACGGCGACGGAGGATAAGGACGTTCATTTGCGCATGATCCACAAGGAATGCGGAACGCCGATCTCCAACGTCCGCACTTGCCCGCATTGCGAGAAAGAAGTGCAATGGGACGAGATTACGAAAGGGTACGAATACGAAAAAGGACGTTTCGTGCTGTTCGATGCGGACGAGCTTGAAGCGATCAAGCCGGAAAATACCCGCACCATTCAAATACTGGATTTTGTCGATCTGACGGAAATCGATCCGCTTTATTATCAGAAGGCCTATTACCTCTCTCCCGATCAAGCCGGCTCCGGCGCTTACAATCTACTCCTTGAAGCCATGCGCCAATCCGGCAAAATAGGTATCGCCAAGATCGCGATCCGAAGCAAAAGCAGCTTGGCCGCCATCCGAGCGGTGGATAATTGCATATGCATGGAAACGATGCATTATCCGGACGAAATTCGATCCCTTCAGCAGGTACCCAACTTGCCCGAGCAAACGACCGTTAACGATAAGGAACTGGTTATGGCCAAAATGCTTATCGAGCAATTGGCCGCTCCGTTCGATCCTAACAAATATACGGACGATTACCGGGTTGCCTTGCAAGCCGCCATTCAGCGTAAAATAGCCGGAGAAGGTCCCGATATCGTTACTGCGCCGTCCGCGGAAAGAACGAATGTTATCGATCTTATGGCGGCATTGCAAGCAAGCTTGGAAGCGGTCAAGCCCGCTGCTTCAGATGATGCGGCCGCCGATACGTCCGGCGATCGCGGCAAAGGGAAGACTCGCAGCACGCGCGGTCGCAAAAAAGAAGGAGCCGTGCCGTGAGCCGTGCAGAAGCCAGTACAACTAACTAGGTTAATTCGAACCCCGGCCGTTACAAGGCCGGGGTTCTGCGTGAGTATCGAATCCAATACCAATTTATCTCATAAAATGGTCGACCGATGCTCATACTAGCTGCTAGAGTTGTCAAGCTTTATAGTTGGAGGTCATTATCCCGATGTCGACAGTTTATATGACGAGCTCTTCGCTACGCTCCGAATGATGCCTATTGCGTTGTACTTGTTCTCCGTTGCCTTTCTCTTCTGGATACAACTGAAGCTCATGAAGAATGCACTAATCCGGGATTATATAACGGTTGGGCTCATACTGACGCTTTCGACCGTAGTCGGATTGTGTTTGGCAATGGGCATTCCGCTCATGAGCCCTACAATGCTATTGGAAAAATGGCTATCGGGTTTCATGCGATGACGGATCGGAACGCAAAAAGCCCCGATCGCGCTCCACGACGGACGGATAAGGAGACTTTATCTTATTGATTCTGCTCGAAGGTACAATCGCTAGCCGCCATGCTTACGTTTATACTTTGAATGCTTGGATGTCTCATCGTTTTCGAAGCCGTCCATTCCATGAATTGAACCTTAACGACTACCATTGGCTTCACCCATACCGCCCCCTTGAATCGACCGGGTTTATTTTCGAAAGGACAGTAAGAAATAATGGAAGGCTTCATATTGCGGGTCAGCTCAATCCAGTCGGCATGAGTCAATTTGCCGGTTCCTGCATGACCGATATAAACGAGCGAATTATTAGAATAGATTCCCAATAAAAGCGAATTTATAATGCCATCTCTATAGGTAAATCCGCCAATTACGGCAAAGAGATCATGGAATAATTTTCTCTTTTGCCAACGCCTGTCTTTTCCGTTGATTAGGTAGCTGCTATCCAAATTTTTTAATACGATACCCTCCATGTTATGTGATTTCATAAGCTCTAATAATCTATCCGAGTCCTTATAATTCTCGACGATCTGGGCTTTATTCGATGGCAGGATGATGTCGTTTAGAATCATCTGTCTTTCACTTAAAGATTTAGATACAACCCAATCTCCATTAAAGAAAAGCACGTCGAAAATCATATAGGTGACGGGAATGCCCGATACGGAGTCCTCTATGCTTTGACGTTGACGTAGGCTATCCCTTCTCATGATCTCGTGAAAGGATGGTTTATTTTCATCGAAGGCAATAAACTCGCCGTCTAAAATAAAGGACTTAGCCGAACAATATTCTTGAGCTGACAAAAACTCGGGATACTGCAACGAACGCTTGTTCAATCGCCGATTGATTAATTGCACGTCTGCTCCGTTGTAATAGGAGAGCATCCTTACGCCATCCCATTTGACTTGTGCGACCCAATTACCGTCTTTAGGCATTCTTTCCGTTCGAATAGGTTCAAAAGGGACAACCGGTTTAAATTCCACTGCATGCAGCCGCCTTCCTAATAAACTCGCCTTGGTATTGTTCCCATTCATTAGGTTATCATTTCAAAACTACTCGGTTCGATGCGACTTTAAAACAAAACCGCCCGCGAGCTGCCGAACACGGCAACATCGAAGGCGGTTAGCTATTGCGAGAGCTGAATCCATTCTCCTGACCAGTTAGAAATGCTATCGAACAACGGAGCCAACGCTTTGCCTTTGTCCGTTAATCGATATTCGATGCGGACCGGCGTTTCCGGGTAAACGTCGCGTTTGACGATCCCTTCTAATTCCAGCTCCTTCAACCGATCGGATAAAACCTTGCCGCTCAGATTCTGCAGGGAGTTCTCGATTCGAGCGAAACGCTGCGGACCCGGAAGCAACTGAAAGATGATCAAAGCCGTCCATCTTTTGCTCAAAATCTCCATCGCTTTTTCGAATCGGGGACACCTCTGATGATCGTCCATGATTTCACCTCGCCTGCTTCTTGTACTTTATATTATACGATATTCCATTGCCACTTGACGAAACCAAATGCTGATCATAATCCCAGTTACATAAAGTAACTATATATCATTAAGTTATAAAAAGAAATGAGATAAAGAACGCAACAAGGACTCCATCATCGCCGATGGAGTCCTTGTTCGCATTTAAGGCCATACTATGCCCATCTTCTAATGGAAAAAGGGGATTGAGATGGCGACGCAGAAAACGATCGTTCGCCTCGGCGAATTCGAAATGGCTATTTCCCATCCGGATAAGCTCATCTGGCCGGAGCTCGGAATCACGAAGTTAAGCTACATCCAGATTCTAGCCGAATTAGCTCCTTACTTGCTGCCCTATTCCACAGGTCGGTATTTAACGACGATCCGCTTTCCCGAGGGCATACACGGCGTATCTTTTTATCAGAAAAACGCCCCGAATCCGACGCCGGATTACGTACGGGTTTCGCCGGACGGCAATATCCGTTACGTAGTCATGGATTCCATCCCAACCTTATTATGGATGGGCAGCCTGTATAGCTTGGAATTCCATGTCTCTTCGGACGAGATAGACAATCCCCTGCCGAATACTTGGATGCTGGATATGGACCCGACTTTAGAGGAGGAGCCCCGGCTTATGGAGGCGACGTCCTTGGTCGGCCAGCTGCTGGATTCGCTCGGTCTCCATGCGGTGCCGAAGACGTCCGGTGCGACCGGCGTTCAGATCGTCATGCCGATCGAAAGAGGACCGAGCTTCGACGATCTGCGCCGCTTCGGCAAGTTCGTATCCGAATACTTAGTTGCCCAGAACCCGGGATTATTCACCGTCGAACGGTTAAAGAAGGACCGCGGGGACCTGATCTATCTGGATTATCTCCAGCATTACGCGGGCAAGACATTACCGGCTGCTTATTCCCCGCGCGCGCGCCCCGGTGCCACCGTTTCCACTCCTCTTGCTTGGGATGAGGTGCGACGGAACGTCAAACCGGCGGACTTCCATCTTCTGAACATCCGGGAGAGGCTTCGGGAGCACGGAGATCTGCTCTCCGCCGCGCCTCGGCAATCTCTTGCTTCCATTCTGAACCAACTGCCGTCTAAGTGAAAATCGGCTACAGCAAGGGAGACAATATACGCGCCATCGCTTCCTTGAATTTCTGCTTGCGCGGCCGCATCAGGAACTTCTGCAGGTTAATCTCTTCGCAGTCCTCCAGATCCTTCAAGAAATCGCCTTCCACTTTCGCTATGGCTTTCGGATCGAACAAGTGGGCGTTGATCTCGAAATTGCTGAAGAAGCTGCGCAAATCCATGTTCGCCGAGCCGACGACGGCAACCAACTTGTCCACGACGAGCGTCTTGGCATGGACGAAGCCTTTTTTATATTGCCATACCCTAACGCCTGACCGCATCATCTCCTCCACATAGGACAAGGTTGCCAGATGAACAAGCCAGGTGTCGGGGATGTAAGGGATAATAATCCGTACGTCCAAGCCGCTCCTTGCCGCGTCGTGAAGCGCCATCGCGATGCTCGCGCTCGGGATGAAATAAGGCGTCGTCATCCATATCCTGTCTCGCGCGGCGGTGCTCATCGCGAATACGGAATCGTGAATCGCGTCCCCTTTCCGGTTCGGCCCCGCCGGAACGATCTGTACCGCCTCGAAGCCCGGGCATTCATGATCGGGAAAGTAGGCAGGTACGTCGGGCTTCTCCCGGGTCGCGATCTCCCAATCTTTCAGAAATACTTCTTGAAGCCAATAGACCGAATCCCCTTCCAGCCTCAGATGGGTATCCCTCCAATAGCCTAACCTCGGATTTTTGCCGACGTATTCGTCGCCCACGTTGATTCCCCCGACGAAGCCGATCTTCCCGTCGACCACGATAATTTTACGATGGTTACGATAGTTCATCCTTTTCTTCAAGAAAGAAGGCCTAAGCGGAAAGAAGCATGCGCATTCCACACCGCCGTCCCGAAGAATACGGATGTACGAGTCGCTGAGCTTGATGCTTCCGATTCCGTCGTACAGAAGCTTAACCTTTACTCCTTGCTTCGCTTTCCTGATTAACGCTTGCTGGAACTCCTTGCCGATCTCGTCGTTTCTTATGATATAGGACGAGAGATGGATGTGATTATCCGCGTTTCCGATCGCTTTCAGCATCGCTTCGTACGTATCCATGCCGTTATTGTACACTTCGCTGCGATTTTTCCCGGAAATCGGAAGCTCTCCTCCTTTAAGCAGCGCCCGAAACAATCTTGTCCTAGAAGAGAAGCCGGTCTCTTCCGGCATCTCCGTAACAACGGTAACGTTCGAGCTCATACCGAGAAGCTTCGCCCTTCGGCGCTGATCCCGGCTTGCCCTCTTCCTCGCTTTCCTGCTTCTGCGAAACTCCGTGGCCAGGAAATAATACAGAATAAACCCGACCAGCGGGAACAGAAACAATATAAACAGCCATGCCGTCGCATGCGCCGGTCTGCGGAATTCGAGCAAAAGGATGGTCGCCGCCTGAAAAATAAAGATGAATAGCATAACGCTGAGTACAAGCACGATCATTCAAGTAGCCTCGCCGTCTCTTAATGATTTATAGGAATGAAAGAAAGGTTCCAAGAATAAATAGCATTAGACTAGGTTAATCTTGAACCCGAGAGGAGATCCGATGGCGCAAAGGAAACGGAAACCGAAATGGTCGCTGCTCCTCATCAGGGACGCGGAACGGCGGGTCAAACAGTTCAAGGTGTCCGGGAGAACGGTCGTATTCTTGCCCGTCGCCGCCGCCGTGGCCGTTGCCAGTAGCTTTGCTTTTCTCCAACTGAAGTCGGTCGGCCGAATTCACGCTTTGGAGGATCGGCTTGGAAGCAGCGCGCTTAAGCATCGCAACGAACTGGCCGTCAAGACCGCGGAGATTCGTTCCCTCGAGCAGGAGATACGCGACTTGGATGGGCAAAACGAGCTATTCAGAAGCCGCATGGACGAAATAAGCGAGCTCGAAGCCAAGCTCCGTCAATTCATAGGTAACCATGCGGACGGTACTTCCGATGAGAGCCGGAACGTTGCCGAAGTTGCCGCCACCGCATATTCCGCCGCCATGGGGACTGCCAGCGTCGCGGTCTCCGACGCTTCATCATCCGACATCGTGTCCATTGCCGCCATGGAATCGAACATCGCGGATTTCTCCGAGCTGTCGCGAATGCTGGACGATATGGCGATATCGATGGCGGAAGGCTTGCGGAAGGCTGAGCTCAAGCGCGCGGAAATCGAATCGTTGCCCTCGGAATGGCCAACCGTGTCGAGGAGATTAACCTCGGGCTTCGGATATCGGAGCGATCCGTTCACGGGAAGGTCCGCTTTCCACGCCGGGGTGGACATTACCGGAGAGATGGGCGATCCCGTTTATGCGGCCGGAGACGGCCAAGTTAAAGAAGCGGGATTCAATCGCACACGGGGTAATTATATCATCATTACCCATCGTGACGGTTTGGAATCATGGTACATGCATTTGAAGGTCATCGAAGTGAAGCCGAATCAACGGGTTAGCCGGGGAGATCTCATCGCGGAGATGGGCAATAGCGGACGAAGTACGGGGCCGCACTTGCACTTCCAAGTCGTCGCCAACGAAGAACCCGTGAACCCGTTGCCTTATTTGCGAAAGGTGAAGGAGGATTGAGGGAGCATGTTCAAAGAGGGCAGGAAAGCGGCGAACGGGGTGACCGACACGTTGATCGGAGCAGGTACCGAAATGAACGGTCATCTGAAATCTATAGCGGGAGTACGAATCGAAGGCGCTTATCACGGAGATATCGAGAGCAAGGGCGATATCGTCATCGGGGAAGGCGGCATGGCCAAATCCAATATAACCGCCAGGGACGTCACGATCGCGGGTAAAGTCTACGGCGATGTCCACACCAAAGGCAAATTGATCATCACCGCGACGGGGCAGCTGCACGGAAATTCCCTAGCCGCGATCCTTCTCGTTCAGGAAGGCGGAATACTTAATGGCACTAGTCATATGGAACGCGAGGAACCGCGCCAGAACCACGGCGCGGAAACGGCTGAAGTCTCTGCTTCGACGGGCGGCAACTCCTCGGACAGAAAGAAGAAGCAAGCGGGGTAGTCCCGCTTGCTTCTTCTCTTTAAACACCCGCTTTAGCGGTATCTTTCGTTCGGGCATTCCTTCGAATGAACGTATTGACGAGAGCGGCGAGTTGATCGTAACCTGCTTTATTCGCCAGTCTGGAGCTTCCCAAATAAGCTGCGATAAGGACAATGACCTTAATAATGAGTACCGCGAGTATTGGAACTCCGTCCGTGATGGCCATCGATGCCAAGCCGTATCCGAATCCCATTCCGATCGCGCTTGCCGCCGAGGGCAAGAAGCAAAAGATGAAAGTCTTCCATTCCAATACCAGCAGCTTGACGACCAAGTAGCTCCTAATGCCGAGCACGATCAAATTCTCGATAACGACGGCAATGCATACCCCCCTGATGCCGTATTGAGTTCCCGCATACATGAGAACGAAGACCAGAGGGAACATGGCGGAAAATAACTTCAAATCGTAGTCCGGCCGGCCGAGACTCTTGAAGAGTGCGCCGCTAGTCGTACCCAGACTGGACAATAGCCCTGCTATCATCAAGTATTGCATAATGGTTGCGGACGATATCCACCGTTCTCCATATAGCGTCATTACGAAGTCGTGTGATAAGAGGCTTAATCCTACGCATAGCGGGAACAAAAAGAACGATAGGGTTCTCATAAGGGCCTGATACTTTGTCCTCACCGAAGGCAAATCGTTCTGTATCCTCGACAAGTCCGAGAATACGACGCGGGCGACCGCTCCGGACACGGCATTCCGCACCAGAAAAGCCCAATTGAACGCCATCGCGTACAAGCCCAACTGCTTGCTGCCCATCGTTTTACCGATCAACAGAAAGTCGGCTACGCTGCTCGCGTAAATTAAAATTTGCGAGAGTATGATCGAGGAACTGTATTTAAGCATTCCCGCAAAGATAGAGACATCGAACCTTCGGCCGAACAACTGCTTTCTATCTGCTCCGGTAAGCAGGAAGATCGACTGCAGAGCAGGTCGAAACAAAAATTTCGACGTAATGGCGAGCAAAGGATAACCATTGACGGCAAAAGCGATAGCGATCCCTCCGCTTAAAGCTTCGCTCCCCATGTCGATAACGGCCAAATTCTTATATCGCATGTTTTTCTGATTAAGGGCTCTCGCGGTAATTCCGAGCGAGCCCAGCAAGACGCCGATCGCGATGTAAGTGACGATCGTCCTGATGTCGGCGGCGTGATAGAAAACGGAAAGCGGACCGGCAATGCCGAATAGCAACGCGGACAGAATAACCGAGATCATCAGGTTCATCCAATGCACCGTGGGAAGGAACGCCTCATCCGTATTCTGCTTGTATACGAGGTAAGAGCCCATCCCTACCTCCTGAACGACGAGGATCAGCCCGGTGAAAATCGTGGCCATTCCGAGCAACCCGAATTGTTCGGGAGACAGCAGCTTAGCGAGAGCGATATTGCCCGCCATCGCGATGGCTTGGGTCATAACCGTCTGGACGATGGACCACGCGGAGTTTCTCGCGAACGACATTATTCCGCCTTCGCTTGTCTGCCGTATGCGTTCAGAAGAAGCTCGGACACCTTAGTCCAATCGAGCTCTTCCAGCTTGCGTTCGTATGGCCTTTTATTATCGAACATCGTTTTCCTGCGCATCATCTCGGCCATGGAGTTCGTTAAACCGTCCGGTTCCGAAGGGTTATACAAAATCGAGGTTTCCGGCGTCGTGTATTCTCTTAACAGCCCTATATCGGGCGCAATGACCGGCTTGGAATAGGTGAGAGCGAGGATAGCCGTTCCGGAGGTCGTAATATTGCGATAAGGTAATACCAGGCAATCCGAGCTCAGGACATAATCGGCCACCTCGGAATCGTCGACGAAAGAAAGGGAGAGATGGACCCTCATATCTCTTTCCGCCGCGGTCCTGATCGAAAACTCGAGATCCTGCGAAGGTTTACCCGCGATCAGGAGATGTACGCCTTCATCGCTTAATTTCTCGAAGCTGCCCAGAAGCCGATCGATTCCCTTGTATGGAGAGATTTGTCCGATGAAAGCGAAGAGATATGCATTCTTCGGGATTCCGAATCGCTCCCTCACGTCTAGTCCAAAGCTGGGATAGGCTTCCTTGTAGTGCCCATGGGGAACGATTAGCATTTTCTTCTCGGTTGCCTTGAAATTTCGAACCAGCTCCTCCTTGACGGAAGCACCCATCAGAATGATTCTCGAGCAGAATGCGCAGAGAAAAGTTCGCATAAGTCGGTTAAACCTGCTTGGGCCGCCTTGATGCGGCCAAACGTTATGTACGGTCCATACGATCTTGATTCCCCTGATCCTCAAATAAGTCAATAATAGGACGAATGCGGAAGACTTGAGTAAGGTCTTCATACCGTTATTTCCCGAGTAGTTAAAGCTCGGCCAATGAAGGTGGAGAACATCCCCGCGTTTCATCTTATAGAAGGTTCTCTTATCGAAAGCCTTCACCGAAATCGCGCGATTCTCCAAGGAAGCGACTAGCAGTTCGATATATTTGTTTCCATCAAGCCTTATCGGCAGCATGAATACCGTAATGGTTGCCACCTTCTTTCGTTCGTTCGGACTGCGGTCTTCCTACGGAATAATATTTGAAGGCGGCAATTTCCTTGCTCTGCTGATTAAACACGTTTCTGCCGTCGAACAGAACGGGCTCTTTCATACCCTTAGCAACCTGACTCAAGTCTACTTCGGCGAATTCCCGCCATTCCGTCAACAAGCACAACGCGTCCGCATTCTCTGCCGCGGAAACCGCGCTATCGCACCAAATAATGCTCGAATGATCGAACAATCGGCGAAAATTAGCGGTAGCCACGGGATCGTAAGCTCTTACGAAAGCTCCTTCGGCGACCAACTCTTCTATGATATCCAGCGAAGGCGCCTCTCGAACGTCATCGGTATTCGGCTTGAACGCCAGTCCCCAAATCGCGATCGTGCGTCCTTTCAGGTCGCCGACGAAATCATGCAGCTTGCGGAGTACGTTATTCCGTTGGTCTCTGTTAACCTCCACTACAGACTTCAGCAGCTTGAAGTTATAATCCACGTTTCCGGCGATCTGGATGAGCGCTTTCGTGTCCTTCGGAAAGCAGGAACCGCCGTAACCGATGCCCGCGTTCAAGAACGCGGGTCCGATGCGCTTGTCTTGTCCCATACCTTGAGCCACCTGGCTGACGTCCGCGCCTACTTTCTCGCAAATATTCGCGATCTCGTTAATGAACGATATTCGGGTCGCTAGGTACGCATTCGAAGCGTACTTGATCATCTCGGCGCTGCGAACGTCGGTTACGAGAATGCGATCGGTCAAAGGCCGATGCAATTCAACGACGATTTTCGCGGCTCGTTCGTTATCCGTCCCGACTACGATGCGATCGGGGTTAAACGTATCCCGAATAGCGGAGCCTTCCCGCAGAAATTCGGGGACGGATACGACATGAAACGGATGGCTGGTCCGATCGTAGATCCAGGATTCGATTTTGCCGTTCGTTCCAACGGGCACCGTGCTTTTGGTCATGATCACTTTATATCCGTTTAGCGCTTCTCCGATGGCCGATGCCGCTTCTTCGATATAGCTCAGATCGGCTTCGCCGTTTGGCAGCGACGGAGTTCCGACCGCCAGGACGACGATATCCGCGTTTCTCACCGCTTCCGTCGTATTCGTCGTGAAAGCGATACTGCCGGTATCCAAGTTACTCCACAGCATTTCCTGCAGCCCGGGCTCGTAGATTGGGATTTCGCCTTGTCGAAGCTTATTTATTTTCTCCATATCCTTATCCACGCATATGACTTCATTCCCTAATTCGGAGAAGCATACCCCCGTTACCAATCCGACGTATCCTGTTCCTATGACAGCCAGTCTCATATCCGAGCTCCCTTCCATCATCTCTCTATATCACGCGCCCCGAAAGGATCGGGCTTCTTCATTGGCCAAGCTCAATCCGAAGGTCAGCAACAGCTCGGCTTTAGCCTCCCATGACTGCATTCTTGCCGCTTCTATAATCCGTTCCTTCACGATCCCGTTCGTTGCTATCTTCCGAAGTACCTCGTCGACCTGCTCGATGAATTCATGCTTCTCCTTGTAGAAGAAGAGAAAATCCTCCGTTCTTCTTAGAAGTTCCGCCGTCGCGGTGACGACCGTCGGCAATCCGGCAGCCGCGTATTCGTACAGCTTCATCGGACTCCTGCCGGCGTTAGCGGCGTGATCGGACATCGGTAGCAGAGCCAGATCGGCATGATGCAAGAAGGAAGGCAAACTAGCATACGGATGGGCGCCCATGAAAAAGAGGTTGGACAAGGTTGCCGTGCTTTTTGAAGTGGTATGGGGTCCGATAATAATGACGCTAAGCTCGGGACGAGCAACAGCTAGTTCCCTGATGGCGTCCAGATCTAGCCTATCGTCTACCGCCCCGATATAAATCGCCCTCGGCCTAGGAATATCCTTAAGCTCCGTCGGCTCTTCGCAAGATTTCGCGAAATGCTCGAACTCTACGCCGTTTTCCAGAATCATGCCCGGTAATTCCGGTCTATATTTTCGGATATTCTGATAAACCGGCCCGGAGGTGGCCACGATTCCATGCGCCCGGCCGACAATGTCTTTCTCCGCCCACTCCACCGTCCCATCGCCGAGCATGTCAGCGTAATTATCCGTCGGTCTGTACACGATAGCCTTGGCATTCAAATAACGATCGATTCCGGCGAAACAGGGCTGATCGATGAATAGCAGATCCACGTCTTGAAACCGGTGGAGCTTGAACATTTTCGATAAGCTTGGAAAGGCCGTGAAGGAGACGAACCAATTCCGTCCCCGTCTTCGGAGCAGATTTCCAGCTAGCTTCCAAGGAACCCAAGTGAACGGAACGCAATGAATAATCGATTGCTCGCCCGCCGTTTTCCCGGTGTTCAACCAATGCTTGAACCGGCTCTTAACCGACTTCTTGTACATTTGAAGCAAGTGGAGCGGCGTTACGGAGGTGCTCAGATGCAGCACCCGATGTCCCCTCTTAGAAAACTCTCGCGCCAGATGATGGGACCCGACAACGAACGGTCCGCCGATGTACGTGTGGCTGACGAACATGATGTTCAGCGGTTTCTCTCTTTTCTCCAACACGACCAGTCCTTCCTAGGCTTGTTTCTTGGAATACTTCAGCAGCGCTTTTACGACCAAGCGCCTGACCTGTTCGCGGTTAAAAAAATAGAGGATCAGTCCGTAAAGAACGGCGCCGAATACGATCTGCAACCCAAGAATGACTACTTGCGCATAATGAGCGGAAATGATCTGCCCTATTCCTAACACTCCAAGCGACATAATCATGCTATACGAGATTCCCGGAAGCAGACTTCGAGCGTAATCCGACAAGCAAGCGCCCAATAAACTTCTGATAGACAGTCTGTAATGTATTCCGAAAAGTATGATTTGAGCGGATAAGTAGGCGATAGCGACCCCTAAAGCTTCCCCGTAATAGGCTCCTAAAGCTAATGCTGGAAAAATAACGGTCAAACTGACGACCGTGTATTTAAAAGCGATATCCGCCCTGCCTTTGGCTAGCAGCAAGCTGGATGTGTACATAATAATGGAACGAATAAGCAGCATTCCCGCCAGTATTTGAATAATCGGAATGCTCGGAGACCATTGGGAACCGAACGCGAAAGGGACTAGATAGGGAGCCGTAACGATCAACCCTAAGAAGATAGGAGCGTTTACGTAGCTGACCACGCTCGCCATCCCAAGGAATCCTCTCTTTAACGCGTCGACCTGATCTTGCATCTTCGCGAGGAGAGGCAACGAGATTTGCGAAAATAGAGGATTCAGCTTCTGGACGGGCATCGAGCAAATCTGAAAAGCGAATGTATAATAACCGAGTTTTTCCGCGCCTAGCATTCGGCCTAAAATAATATAGTCTAGATTGGAAATGATCGTTTGAACGAGATTAGAACCCATTTGATACATTCCGAAGCTAATGTATCCTTTAAGATCTTTGCGGGAGAAATGCCAGCCGGGCTTCCACCGGCGCCAGCCTACGGCCGCTAAACAAACGGATTTCAACAGGGCGTTAGCCAGATGAGACCACACTAACGCGTATACCCCGTACCCTAAGTAAGCGCCTGCTAATACGACGAAGAATCCGATCGAAAAAGCGGCAATATCCACCTTGGCGAGATAGTCGAACTTTAGCTCTTTTTGAAACAGTACCTGAAACTGCTGGCCGATCGCCGGTATGAAGCACAGGAATGCCATGAGGTGCATAGGTCCGACTAGTTGGGGTTCTTGATAGAAGCTGCTGGCCACCGGAGCAAGAAACCATACAGCTAAGCAGGCAGCCGCTCCCGCGACCAAATTTAATAGATACAAGCTGGACAGTTCATTGCGCGTTACGTTCTGCCTGTGGATGATGGCGTTGGAAATACCCAAGTCGTTCATGGATAACGCAAGAAAAACGAATACCATGATCATGCCCATCAACCCGTAATGTTCCGGCTCTAACAACCTGGACACGATGACGATCTGCGCAAGCTGAATGACGATAGATATTAAAGTGGAGAAGCTTGACCACTTCATGGCCGTAATTCCCTTGATTCTTAACGACATGTCATTCCCTCATTCGGTTTTAAGTAATCTATTGAACCCGATTTTCTTGAATAATAGAAACAACGGATGGGGAATCCAATCTAAGAGCAGCTTCTTAACGTTTGTTCTCTTCGAGAACGACGGGATATCCAATCTCTGAAACCAATCGAAAAATTCGCGTGCCTCCGGAGAAATTAGCGATTGATTCTGAATGCTTCGCAAACGGATTTCATTCCAATATTCGATCTTAAGCACGTTATGCGGAAGCCAATGAGGCAATCTCTGCCGAATATCGCCGAAAACTTCGGGGTGAATATCGAATCCCGCGCGCCGCGGGTCGGTTCCTTCCGCAAGTAATGCGACGATCGTTCGATAACATTTCTCGCATCGGCAGCAATTGCCGTACTCTTTATTCATCCAACAGACCCTGATGCACACCTGTCGATCCGAATTTCCGATATATTCGGCTATCGAGGATACCTTCTCTTGTCTGGTGAATTCCTCGCCGTCCAATTGCACTTGCGTTCCCGCCCAACGGATATGGTTATTGATCATCGTATTGGAACCGTCGGGAAAAGATCTTGCCAGCTTCGGCGGCAACGCCGAAGGAACGTATAACCGTCCAATGCCGAGCAGGTGAGCGAGCGGCGCCACCAAACCGACCATTCCGATTCCGTGCTGAACTCCCGGCCACCACCCGTGCGTAAATCGACCGTAAGAATACGAGATTTGCTCTTCGTTCAGGAAGGTATGCAGGTTGGATTTAATAAACAAGCTTTGAATGCCGTTGGATTGCGCAAACTCCTCGTTATACTGCCTGACCCTTTGCCACATCTCTTGCTGATTAAATTTGATGTCGGCTCCCCATACCGTTATGAAAAAAGGATATTCCTCCTTCCTGTTTATGAACGTCCCCATGGAATCTACGCCTCCGCTAAAGAAGGTAGCCGACCTTGAGGACCGGGATGGCGACGAGCCGTTCATAAGGTTACTCACATGAATGTCTCCCGTGAACTTAATCCTGGGATACATCTTAGCGAACGATTGCTTAGCTATCATCAAGCTTTCGTGAAAGCCTGAATCCAATTGCTCGACGTAAACGTCCGCCCCCGTGATCCATGCGACCGGGCACAGGTTTGAAAGTAAAGGAATGACTAGAATATGTTGCGGAACCTGGCTGATGTCCTCGCCGTATTCAACGAAGAAATCTTCTCCGGAGAAAAATTTATTGGCATTGGAGCCGTACTCTACCGAATAACGAATCGTGTTCTTGTTCTCGACGATAACGTTTCGGATGTGAATTTGTTTATTTTCTCGTTTCATGGTTCATTCTCCCTTTTCCAACTCAACGGATTTCAAGAATGGCCGATTCCGAATAGAAGTATCTCTGTTGCTCACGAACGTGCCGGCTGAACTTCTCGCGGAACTCGGAAGCCGAGAACCGCAAAGCATTATGCCGACATTCCAAAGAGGAAATGCGATGATTGTTCTTCTCGAAATCGGAAATGGCTTCAACGAGAGACGAAACGGTCTGCTGGTTAAAAAACACTCCCGTAGGCTTCTCATGATCCAGCCCTCGGATCGTCTCCAAAACTCCCCCTTTGCCGTATGCGATCACGGGAGTACCGCAGGATTGCGCCTCTACCGGCGCTATTCCGAAATCCTCTTCCGCGGCAAACACGAACGCTTTGGCTTCTTGCATGTATTTTCTTAGCTGCTCCGAAGGCTGGTAGCCCAATAAAGTGACGTTCGCTTTCGCTTTCGCTTTGATTTTCTCGAAGTCGGGTCCATCCCCGATCACGAGCAATCTTTTATCCGGAAAAGCGGAGAAGGCTTCGACGATTAAGTCCATTTTCTTATAGGGGACCATTCTTGAAGCCGTTAAATAATAATCCTTTTTGTTTTCCTCCAATAGAAAGCGTTCGACATCCACCGGCGGATAGATTACCGTCGATTGCCGGCGGTATACCTTCCATATGCGATTGGCGATGTATTGAGAATTCGCGATCAGCGAGTTAACTCCGTTGGCCGTGCGACTGTCCCAAAGCCTCATGCGATGAAGCATCCACTTGGCAACGCTGCCCTTGAAGCCGCGAGTAAGGCCCGACTCCCTCAAGTATTGGTGCTGCAAATCCCATGCGTATCTAATAGGGGTATGCACGTAAGATATGTGCAGTTGATCCGGTCCCGTAATGACTCCCTTCGCTACCGCGTAAGAGCTTGAAATAATGAGATCGTATTCCGAAAGATCGAATTGCTCGATGGCGTACGGCATTAGAGCCAAGTAATGACGAAACTTATTTCTGGCAAAAGGAAGCTTCTGAATAAAGGATGTATTCACGGACTTGTTCCGTATAAACTCCCGCTCCTTGGCTGGGAGAAAATCGACTATGCTGTATATATCAGCATCAGGGTATAAGTGCAACAGCTGCTCCAAAACCTTCTCGGCGCCTGCATAGACGACTAACCAATCGTGAACGATCGCAATTCTCACGTATGCACAACCTCCTTTACCGCCTCCCAGGTTTCCTTAGCGCATTTGTTCCAGCTGAATTGAGCCGCGCGCCGCAATCCCTTGAGCCTAAGACTTTGGCGCAACTCCGAACTGGCCATGACCTGATCGATTTTCTCGGCGATATCCCTAGGATCGATTGGGTCGCAATATAGCGTAGCTTCCCCGCAGACTTCGGGCAGCGAAGCCGACCGGGAAACGATAACCGGCGCTCCGCAAGTCATCGCCTCCAAGGGCGGAAGACCGAATCCTTCGTAAGTGGAGGGAAAAATAAAACATGCGGCTCCGTCATACAAAGCTTTGAGTTGCGGGTCCGTAACGTAACCGACCCACTTCAGCTTATCGGAATGGGGAACATTAGCCGTTCCGAATACCTTGCCGTTAGTGCCGCCCGCGATCACGATTTGGTAATCGACCTCGTTCAGCATTTCGATCGCGCGTACGATATTAGGAAAGTTCTTGGTCGGGTTCATGCTGCTTACCGCCAAAACGTACCCTTTCGAAACCAATTCATGGAGACTCAACATCTCCCGATCCGAGTCGAGCTTCTGCATATGCTCCATCCCTAAGCTCACGACCCTTATCTTGTCTTCCTTGATCCTGCAATTGGCAATCAGACGGGATTTGGAAAATTGAGATACGGTCAGGACGCGTTGCGCTCTCTTTCCCAGGCTTTTCTGAATGAACCTGTACAGGCTTCGGAATAAAAAGGAATAAGCTTCGGGATGATCGAAGACTGCCGTATCGTGCATGGTAGCGATTTGTTTTCTTTTCCATATCGGTCCCGTATTGCACAAATTGATCAACAAGCCTTTTCGCGCATAATAAGGCAGGATAAGCTGTTCCCACGCGTGACCTCCGAACGACCCCACTCTTCTCACCTTAATGTGCTTAAGGTCTAATTCGTGAATTGCGCCCGGAGGCGATAATAGAGTGATGGAATAAAAGCGCCTATCATCCGGTTCTTCTTCCAATAGCTGATCCCACTGCTTGATCAGCTCGATCGCGTATCGCTGTACGCCAGTAACCGTCTGAGTCAGAAACCGCGCATTAACGTAAATATTCATCGCGTGTCCCTACGTCTTTCCCTGTTCTCGCCTATGTTCGAGGACATTCCCATCGGTAAACCTCCTACTTTGACTCTGGAGCAGGAAACGAATTCCCCTCCAATAACCGAATGCTTTGCCACGGTGCTTCTTTCTTAAGAGAGACCTGACCAGAAATCCGAATGCCGTCCATAACAGGCAGGCATGCCTCCAACTTTGGTCCCCTATCTCTTGCAGTAGATAATAATGGTTTACGATGTCCATATAGGCGACTTGCTCTACTTTGTCCCGGGACAGCGGCGATTGATGATGGATAACCGTTAGACCCGGATCTATCCACACAGGTCCATGACGTCTCGCGCAATGGGTCAAATAGTGATCTTCGCCAACGCTATAGCCGATCAGCCAAACCGCGGGCTGCAGATCTCTCAATGCTTGCTTCCTAAAAGACATATTACATCCCGCTAAATACTGCGTCTGGAACGGCTCGTTCATGTCGACCCAAGTCGTCATGGAGCCTCCGTACCCGCTCATAGACAATTTGCCGGGTTTTCCGGAACCGTAAAGAAATATCCTGCAAAACAGCCTCCATATGAAGCTTGTTCCCAGAAGAATATCTCTGCCTCCGATCCCTGCGGCATCCGGAAATTTAGCATATATATCGGACAGCCTGCAGAGATATCCGGTTGCCATCTCCACGTCGTCGTCGATAAACAGGATGATGTCGTGCTTTGCCTCGCTTAACGTTTCGATTCGCGAATTCAGCAACCCCGGAGAACGCTTTTTGTAATACCGAAACTTCACCGAGGGCGATTCTAGCATATCGGAGAATTCTTCCAATAACTTGCGCGGTATATCTCCGTCGTCCACGATCAGCACCTCAAGCGGGAAGTCGGGCTTTTGCGCGGCAACCGTGCGTAAGCAACGAGCTAAGTCGTCATGACGATTGCGGGTACATATCGCCAGAGTGATTCCCTCCCGACTTGCCATTGAATGATTCCTCCTCCAATCGATGAGTCCAAAGCCGCGAATAGCTTTTATTTTTCCCGTAGCTGTTATCAAGCAACAGGTTCGGTTTATCCATGAGGCAAGAAAGAATATGCCCGTGTAATCTGGAGGTCAGTATTCGATCGTATTGGTCGAAGAGAGCCATCGCTCTTGCGATATACTTGTCCGCCAGAAAGTACCATACCGGCCTCAACGGAATTTTATTCTTTAGCCGCCGATCAAGAGAGTAACTCGCTAGAATAAGCTTTAAGAGCCAACGATCCCACTTTGAGAATAATTGCGGCCAGTCCGCCTTATGATCGAATGATACGGAGCTCTCTTTCTGGCCGGATTCCTTGTCCGTTCTGAGCAAAGCCAGATTACGATGATTATTGGGAGGATTGGAGGGGAGCGGATATAATTGGTGGGCCATGTCGGGAGCCAAATAAACGTGGTTAATCTTGCTCTCGGCCTTCAAATACGAGGTTTCGTCTCGGACGAACAAGTGTAAATCCGGATGCTCGCTTAATTTCTTGAATGCACGTTGCTCCTCTAGGGGATCGTCGAAATGAATCGTCTGCGGCAAAATAACAACTCGGTTGCGTCGATAAGCTTTAACCGCTTTCTCCCTAAGCTGCTGATGGTGAGGATATAGGTCTCCGAAGTTTCCTCCTCCATGGCAAACAACGATCCAATCTTCTGGAATTATCGAGTCAGCCCGAAAGTTAACGTAGGAATACCGTTTCCGGACCGTAATCCCGTAATCTCTAAAAAAAGCTTCCGTCCCCTTCATGATTAGAAGATCTCCGATATTGCCATGAACGGGGTAATCCAAATAAACCACTTTCGAGCCCGGCGCTATGACTTCACTGACGATAGATAGTTTATTTTTTATTTCCTCCATCGAATGCAACTGTCCCTCTTCCTTCATTCGAAACCTCCTAACCTATCGAACGATACAATTTGTATCCTTATTACGCTCTAATTTACGATACAATATGTAACTTGTCAAGCAATACAAACATTTGTTTTACCCAAATGAAATAGTAAATCTCTCTTTCTTCATCTATCTTGACAATCAAGTGTTACGAATTGTATCATAAACTCAAATTCATTCGGCTTGATATTAATAACGGAACGGTGATGATCTCATGCAGTCGTTGCTCAATAAATACTTCAATATTTGGGCTCTGTTTCTACCGATTACTTCCTTCGTACTAAGCCCGTCGGTGCCCGGTACAACGCCAGGTCTAGTCATGGGGATCGCTTCTATCGGTTACCTGTTCTTTTTATTCTTATTGCCGAAATACCGATTTGCCTATGAAAGGATGGAGAACGGGGGATTCTTTCGGGACTTAGCGAATTTCTGCTTGATATTCATCGGTTTAGTCGCGGCCGCTCAATTAAGCTTATCCTTTGCAATAGATAACGGTGCCCATTTATCTTTGGAAAAATTGAATTTGGTATCTACGGAAAACGTTTCTTCCCTAATTCTCAGATCCTCTTTATATACCCAATCTTTTTATTTGGTCGCGGCGGTCGTTTTGGCCGTTTTCGTTAAAAACTTTTATGTCCCCTCCTGGAATCGATACATTCTTTGGGGCGCGATCCTGCTCTCGGCGTACGGGTTATACGAGTTCGTTTACTATTTAACTTTCCATGCGAACGGAGATTTCTTGTCCAATAGAATTTTTAATGCCGGGGACGAAGAGGATGCGCATGCCGGAAGCTTATTTCAAAGGATGACCCTTTTCGGGATTGAATTCATGCGATTAAAAAGTTTGACCGGAGAACCTAGCATGTATGCCTTTACCATGTTGCCTTTATGGATTTACTCCATTCACTTGCGAAAACCGAAAATTCAGATCTTCCTATTGCTCAGCTTGATTTTAACTTTCTCCACTACGGCGTTCGTCGGAATACTGCTCTATTTCGTCTTGCGAATTCTGTTCTTCAGGTTAAAGGATAGATATATGCAAGTCACGATCTCCGTTTTCGTTATCGCAACTCCTTTTCTATTCGGATACCTTGCGACTCTGTACAATTCCGTAATCGGCAAAAAAGACCAAACCTATTCGGGAATGGAACGGCAATCCCTAATGGATACCCATATGGAGTTCTTTAATCAGCTACCCCTGTTCAACAAGCTATTCGGAATCGGATTCGGGTACGTTCGATCGGCGGATCTCTTGTCCACGTTTCTATGCAATGTCGGAATAATAGGCACTTCATTATTCACGCTTCTATTCTTAGTGCCCCTGTTGAGGTTGAAGAACGACTATGAGAATATCGGTATCAAATGTATTCTTATCGTTATCTATACAACCGCTATGATTTCCGTCTCGGAGTTTGCCTATTTAACGGTTTGGCTGTTCGTGGGGCTTGCATACGCTAAGGCAAGAAAGACGAAGCCCTTTGCAAGCTAGGAACGAACGGTTAAGAGGCTATCCCGGTTAAACTGGGATAGCCTTTTATAATGATGCGAATTGAAGAAGGAGAGCCTTCTAATACGAGCTATAATATTGAGAATTCCTTGAGTTCGAGTTATTCATCACCGCGCCAATGAACCTGGCACCTACGAGCGAAAGCTTTTCCTTTGCTTTAATCAAGGACTCCCTGCTCGCTTCGCCGGCTTTCACGACCAACAGCACCCCATCGCAGCGGGCGGCGATGATTTGCGCATCGGCAACCGACAAGATCGGGGAAGTATCCAAGATGATAACTTCAAAGCTTTCTTTCAACTCCCCAAGTAGAGCCGTCATACGATGCGATGCCAATGCTTCCGGCGGATTCGGTAGAATCTGGCCCCCGGGTATAAGACCGATATTATACGCGCTTAAGTTGATAATGGCGTCCTTCGGCTCGCAACGGTCGCTCAGCAACGCCGACAATCCTAGAGAGTTCGGCACGTTGAATATTTTATGTTGAGATGGATGACGCAGGTTCGCATCGATTAGGAGCACCTTTTTGTTCGAGAGGGCGTAGCTTATCGATAGATTCGCGGCGGTAATGCTTTTCCCCTCCCCTTTGATCGAGGAGGCTATCATAATCGTCTTAATGTCCGAATGCTGGCTTGAGAATTCGATATTCGTTTTTAATGCTTTATAGGCCTCGGCAGCTCCTTTACTGCGCTTTTCTTCGCCGACCAAATAACTTTTAGGCGTTGATCGTAGCATTCGTGCTCCCCCTAACGGAATTCTCCTGATCCACGTGATTCTGATTCCTCGGAGCGTTCGCTCCTTTTATTCTCGGAATATAAGCCAAAGTAGGCAGATCGAGAATTTGCCTGATATCGCCTTCGGATTTGGCCGTATCGTCCAGATAATGAAGTAAAAAGATAAGACCTATTCCTATGAAAAAGGAAACGACAACGCTAAGAACGAGATTGATCGACGTATTCGGGGCAGTAGGATTTGGCCTAGCGCTCTCGTCGGCTTCATTAAGAATGTTCACGTTGTCTACGTTCATTAACAATGGGATTTCGCGTTGGAAGACTTGAGTGACCGCGTTCGCCACTTGGGCGGCTCTATGATAAGAAGTATCCTCGGCGATCACGGACATGACCTGGGTTCCGTTAACCGTGGAGACGCTCACTCTATCGATTAGATCCGCTACCGATAGGTTCAAATCCGGATATTGCTTCGTTACGGTATTCATGATGCGCGGAGTCTTGATGATTTCCTTATAAGTCTTGATAAGATTGATGTTATAATCGATGGCTCGCGGATCCTGAACGACGGCCTCCGGATATTCTTTCTGATTAACAATGATCTTCGTAGAAGCCACGTACTGTTTGTCCACAAAAAACTCGGAGTATATTCCGGATAACGCCGTTCCGAAAATAACGATTAACATAAGTACCCACAACCGTTGCCGGATTATGGACCAATAGTGCTTCAATTCCAATTTTTATTCCCCCTAATAAAAAAGATAATCAACGAATTCATGATACTAATTGTAACATTAACACTAACTTTAAGTTACATTTAGTATCATGTCAATAGTTGATTTTTGATTACATAGGGTTTGATTCGATAAAACTCTTCATCGTTCGATAGCCGGCTTTCTTCGTTATACCGTCGTCTTTTATCAATCCGTAATTCCCGTCTCCGCCATATTTCTTGTCATCGTACAAACTATATTGAACGACGCTTTGGATTCCGTATTCTTTGGCTAACGCTACGTATTGTCCAAGCATTCTATCCCCGATAAGATATTGAGCCACTTGTTCGTCGTTGCCGACTTGCGGACGAACCCCGTATTCCGTAAGCCATATAGGTTTACCGAACCGTTGCTTAAGTTCCAGAAGTACGTTGTAACATCCGCTGCCTCCGCACGCATTCGTAATGTCCTTCATATCCGAATACCAATGATACGAGGTAATATCCCACCTCACTGTTTTATCTCCTATCGTTCCATCGGGTTGGCTCCCGTTCCAGAGCATATCGATGAAAGCGAAATGCAGCCAACTGGTCGACGTGATAATGATCTTGCTGGTACTATCTTCCGATTTGATCCCTTCGATCATCCCTCTTATCGATCCCCTGGCTTTAAGGAACTTCGCATTATCGTAGTCTTTCGGCTTGACTCCGTCTTGGCCGGTTATAATGACGCTGTTCTCCATCTCGTTTCCGACCTCGTAATACTTCACTTTGCCCGCCAATGCCTTGGCAACGGCTTGACCTAGCTCGAATCCCTTTTGGTATGCGTCGTTCTCATCGCTCCGCGCTTGGGCGTTCGGCGTCAGTACGGGGAAAATTTGAACGCCGGAACCCGCGAAGAAATCGGCCATTACCGCAAGCTGGGAAGCGGTTGTCCCATCCCATACGTCATTTCGGTATACCGTAATGCCTAAGTCCTTCAATTGGGAAAGTTGGGTCTCGAAGCTGGAAAGCCGGTAAGCTCCGCCCTGGCTAAGGTGACCGTTCGTTCCGTAGAACAGCTTTTCCGATTCCAAGTATTTCAGTACGGATTCGTTGTAAATCCTGTTCTGCATTCGGACTTTCAACTCTTTGGTAGGTAAATAATCAAAGAGAAGTTTCAGAAACAGGACCGCTTCGGATCTGGTTAAGTTCTTGGCAGCCTCATACCCTTTGATCGTTTTCCCGGTTCTTCCGTTAGAGAGTCCCCTATCGAATAGAAACGCGATCGATCCATCCGTATCGTAGTTATAACCGAAGGTGCCTGCCACGATCTCCGCGACTTTCCCGCGGGTAATTGGCAGGCTGCGTTGCGCCGGCTGCGTTAAACCTTCAAGAGGCATATTGAAAAATAAACCCGTTGCGTAGTAAGGCTCCGTCCAATTCGAGATATTGAGGGTGTAGTTAGAAACCCTCTCCATCGAGTTCGTATATAGCCGAAGCAGCATGGCAAGGAATTCTGCTTCGGTAACTTCATTGTTGGGTCTAAACGTTCCGTCATTGTAACCCTTGACTAGCTGCTGGTTAACGGCCCAAACGATAGTCGATTCTGCTTGGTGCCCCCCGATATCTTTAAATAAACCCGTCGCATTGATCGATGAGACGGGCAACAGGAGTGTCAAAATCAATGTTAGCTTGATGATCAATTTTCGGCTTAATCGGAGCATGGATTTAGATCCCTCCAGATTATTGTGTGTTGTTACTATCATACATTTAGTTACATTTTGTATCAACGGACAAACACCTTATTATTCCGGATATGCATACATATTTCGAATTCTTGCTTCGTACTCAGTCCGCGAATAAGTAATCGGAATATTCGCGCTGATATCCCGAATGAACGCATCGGATTGCCGCGACGCAACGACCACGGCTTCTCCGCCGTTATCGGTCAATCCTACCTGAATACGTTGCAAATAGAGGTTAGCCTCCGGGCCGTCGGAGTGGAACAACTGTAATTTCGCCGCGTTGTCCGAGCTCCCCTGGAAGGACAAATTATCGACGCTAAGAGAACCGTTGGCGATATAGAATAAATTCGCGGTTCCGCCTTCGTCGAATACGTGATGCTCCGCATGTACATGCTTGACTACGTATTTGGGTCCCCCGATTCCGTAAAATATCGTATCGTGCCAACCTTCGATATCCAGATGCTCAATCTCGGCTTCCACGGCGGCAAATACGAATGCTTCCCCTTGGGATGCGATTCCTTCATCTCCCGTATTGATTACGCGAAGGTTCTGGTAGACGTGCATCGGCATCCCGATCGGCGTCGGCGGGTTAAAATAGACGATATGCTTGCTTATCGAATAGAACGAGCTATCCGCCACCTTGATATTCCATACCGTCTGCGTGCCGACCTCCTGATTGATTCCGATGCCTACCGCCGCCCCCCGAATGGACAGCCGCTCGAAGTTCAAGTGATAGAATCCGTTCGCGTTGCTTTCCGCGGAATGAAATCCGATACCGTAGGAGTCGACGTCTTCGGGGAACTGTTGGTTGGCGTAGGATATTCCAATGTCGTGCATATAGATGGTATGGGTATCGGGATGCGCAAATTGAAACACCGGTGTATTATCGGTATATTGCTTAACGGTGCTCTGTAGCGAGGTTGCACCTCGGATTTCCTTGCCTTGCATGTAAGGTATGATAAGAGGAGAAGTAATCTTGTATGTGCTCGGGGGGAAATATAGAACGGCCATTCCTTCGTTAGCCAGATCGTTTAGCGCCTTTTGGATAGCCTTCGTATCATCCGTTACATTATCGCCGACTGCTCCGTAATCCATGACGCTGATTTGACCGATATCTTCTTCGGATACTTTTATGGCCTCTCTTATTGGCTTGTCCACTATTCGGCTAGGTATGCTTTCGCTTATCGTTTCTCGAGCGTTGAAATGAAACCATTCATAAGCGACAAAAAATCCGATCGCGAACGATAAGCAGGCGATAACCGCACTTCCTCTATATCCTTTAACGAGTCTCTCCTCCTTACTTTCCGTTTGCGACATTAGAATACGTATATTGATATAAGTCTTTTCACAATGATACATTATGTATCAAAAATTATCTACATTCTTTCTCTACCGGCAAGGACGCCGCTATATCGATAGGATATGGCGGCTCCGCCTGTAAAAGGAACTTTTCATTGCGTTAAGGTAATAAGCTGTAAGAGATAGGCTGCCAATCCGTAGCGGAAGTTGCCGTGAAAGTTACGGTGGCTTTAGTGCCGGCCGGAAGCACGACATCGTTGTTGCTCGATAGCGCATCGTTGACGGTCAGGGTAAAATTTGCCCTGCTTGCCTTAATGATCGTGAATTCCAAGCCTGCGTATACGCCCGCGCTCGGCAAGGTAATCGTTCGGTTTGCCGCCAGCGTTTTGAATCTTTGATTTTTCGCATCCGCCGCCGTTAAAGTTACGTTCGTATCCGATCGGTCCGTCAAGTTCGGACGCTGCAACTGATCTACGTCCAATCGGGGTCCGCTTCCCGCTGCATACCTAGTCACCGGAGAGTTTGCTCTTAAATTGCAAGCCATCAGGTAATCATCCGCTCTAGTAGCCGTCACGGTTCCTCCCGCTCTCAGCTGAGCGTCCGTCATCAACCCGCTTACCGTCAATTTCCCGTTCGTGCCCGCATTGACCAGATAGGTCGTTCCGCCTCCGTTAATGGGAATATTCGTCAGTGTGCAACCGATGAGCTGAACGCTCGCGTTAGGGAAAGTCCATAAGGACATCGTGCTGCCCTTCGTATCTAACGTGACCAGCTCCGACCTGCAATTTAAGAGCGTGACGTTGTAGCAGCTCGTGATTTCCATTTGAGGAGTACCGGCGAAGCTGCCTTTATTGAATTCTACCGAATCCAGCAGAACGGTATCGCAATAGCCGATGAAGATGGCCCTTTCCTTCATTCCATCGCAATGGACATAACAGTCCTCCATCTTGATAATCGGCTGACCGACCGCCGGATCGGGAATCAGCTTCACCGCTCCGCCCGACATTTCCCCGAAGGTGCATTTCCGGATCGAGACGCCCCAAGCGGCCAACTGAATTTTAGGATTCAGAAGTATTCCGTAATAGGCATTCCTGAACGTACAGTTATAGATCTCGAAGTTAAAGAATCCGTCGGAAGTTCCCGACAACAGGTCGAAGTAGATCGGAGCCGACCTCGTATTCGCCGGGGGCTGCGCCGTATTGTAGTCCAAGGTCATGTCCGATATTGTCCATGAATGAGTCAAAGACGTTCCGAAAATAAAAATCGGCTTGTTATTCGTATATTGCCTGATGATCGTTCCGCCTTTGGAGTCGCCTTGAATGCGGAAACCCGTCATAAACGGAATTACGATTTGATCCGTAATCTTGTATATTCCCGCGGGAATATACAATTGCCCGTTCTGGATATTGCCGTCGCTCTTCAGCTTGGCGATCGCCGCGATAAATGCTTTCGTACAATCCACCGAACCGCCGGGCTTCGCACCGAAATCCGTTACGTCGATTACCGTTCTGTTTATCGCCATTACCGATTCCTCCCTCAGTCGATTTGTTTCCAATCATAGGTGTTGTCCGCGAGCTTTTTACAGATATAGGTCATATCGGCCACGTTAGTCGCTCCGAGCAACAATACGAGTTGTCCTCGGTTGGCAGAGCTTGCCGTCGGCAAAGAGGTCACAGATTGCGCTATCGTCGTAGAGCCGCCGCTTCCTCCGTCGATATTCCATTTTGCCTTTTCCGCGTCCGTTACGAAACGGCGAGAGGGATCTTCCACGATCATCGTAGCCGGATGAGTAGCGGGATGAACGTAATTGTTGGCTTTCGCTTCGATTCCGTCCAGCTTCGTTTTATCGGCGGAGGACATCAGCCCGGATTTCCCAGTCGTATCCGCGTTCGCTATAACGTCGGTTCCGCCGGTAATATGAGTCGACGCATGCGGACTAACGCCGTCTCCGCCGTCTCCTGTGCCATCCAAGTCGATTTTACTCCAGGCATACGAGTTATTCGTTTCCAGCGTGCATACGAATAGCTGGTCGCCGTTCTGCTTCGATTGAACATAGAACATCCTGCCCCGGTATTCCCCGCTTGCCGCGGGAAGGGAATAACCATCCTGAATGACGGGCGGCAATCCATCCAGAGAATAAACATTCCATACGTCATTCAAGTAACCGGCATACGCTTCAACGGGATCGACGTCGCTTCCCTTCTGCAAGCCCGCGGCCACGATTTTTTTGAAGGTCCCCAGAATAGACATGCTTCCCTGGACGGCGCCGGCGCCGGTATCGACCCGTATATTCCTTGCGTTGAGGGTACTGTTAGCATTCCCTTGAAGCAGCTTATGCTGGCTGCTCTTCCAAGCGACGATATTCGCGTCTATCGCGCTAACGTCATAAGCTCCGTCTTGAAGAATGAACAGGGAACAGAAGTCCTTGGTTATGGAGTGACCGTCTACATTCACGTAGCGAATGACGCAGTTGTAACCCCTATCGTTGATCAGAATCTCGTTCTTCCATCCGCCGATATCGAGCGCGTCGATCAAGAATTCGCATTGCAGGTCGAACGCGTACGAAGGATTGGCATTAGCGTCTTGAATAATCTTAACGTTCGCGAACGTATTCATCGGCCTGTCAATAGGTTGTCCCGAGCGAATTCTGAAGCATGTCGTTCCGATCTTTGAAAGGATAATGTCTTCCCATTTGAAACCCCATATCGGAACTATGCCGGTCGTATTCACGTTAAAACCATAAGTCGCGAACGTAATCCTTATTTTCGTGTATATATGATTGTTAAACCCGCTCTCGCCGTTCGCCGCGCCCGAGTATTCGATCGCGCTGCTATTCGGGTTCGTCTCTTTCACTTGCTGGGTTTTGTACTGCAAGTGAAGGTTCGAGAGGGTAACGGCATTCGTATCCTGGGCGATAAATTTAACAATGGGTTTGTTATTGGCATCCATGATGACGGCGACGCCTTCCCAATTCTCTCCATCGATCGCTAATCCGGGATAGTAGTCTATAAGAAGCGAGTCCGTAATACGATATTTCCCTTCGGGAAAAAACACGTTTCCTCCGGGGCCGGCAGCGTCGATTGCTCTCTGTATCGCTCTCGTATCGTCGGTTATTCCGTCTCCGACGGCTCGATAAGGGCTGCCTTTGATATTGATCATAATGTTCACCAGCCTTTTATTGGGGTTACTCCTTCATATGCGCCGTTAACGGCTAATGCGTGTACGATTTACCAATTTATACATAAAAAAAGCCCCTCTTTCCATTAGAGGGGTACAAATAGGGCATTAGCCGATTGATAAGATTTCCCGATATTGCTTAAGCAATCGCTCTCCGAACAAACCCGGACGCAGCTCTTTGATGCTTTCTCTTCCGCGTTCCCCTATACGCTCGGCTTCTGCCGCGTTAATCATTAAATAGCTCAAGGCGTCCGCCAGCTCTTCGACGCTCCTTGGCTCCACCAGCATTCCGTTGCTTCGATGGGATACGAGATCTCCGATCCCTTCTCCTTTGCAGCCGATCACGGGAATGCCGTAGGACATCGCTTCCGCGTAAACGACTCCGAAAGCTTCGTCCCAGCTAGGCAAACAGAAGATAGACGCGTCGGACAACTGCTCCATAGCCTCCAAGTGGCTTAGAATTCCTTCGAATTTGACCCTGCTTTGAAGGCCGAGTCGTGCCGCAAGCCTCGTCAGCTTGTCCCATTCATATCCGTTCCCGATAACCACGAGCTCGTATTCCTCGTCGCATAAAGCTACCTTATGGAATGCCCGAATCAAATATTCGATGCCTTTTCTTTCGATAAGAGATGCGATTGTCACGATTTTCTTGCTTTTCCCCGTTTTCCGGCCGTGGTCGTTATCCGTCCAGAAAGTGTTGTAAAGCAAGTCGATCCGTTGCTCGGGAACTTGCGACAATATATGGTTCTTTACTCTACTGCTAACTCCGAATACCTTTTTCGCGTGGCCGAGGATATGCCTGGACAAGGCTTTAAGCATTCCTTTATCCGCGATGCTGTTGTATTTATCCACGTCGTGAAGCGTAATGACGTACGGAATGCCGTACTTTTGGCTGAGCAAATACGCGGTCGCGCCGTCGGGAAACAAATTGTGCGCGTGAATGACTTGGAACTCCCGAATTTCCAGGGCCTTCTCCAAATTCGAGATAACCATCCTCGACTGCCATCCCGTCACCTGGAAAAGCAATCTGTCCAGCATCGAGCCCGGCACCGCCCGGAGAAATTTCGGATGATAGACGGTTACCCCGTCCAGCGTTTCCCGCTTGGGAATTTGCGAATATTTCTTGATCTTCGCGGATATCCGTCCGGCGACTTTAGGAATAAACGGCACGGTGCTCACGACTTCCACTTCCGCGCCAAGAGCGGTTAACGCCAATGCTTGCTGATGCGCCCATATTCCCAAATAGGGAGTGTTGCCCTTCGGATAAGCCCAGGAAAGAAACAATATTTTCACCCTTACAAAACCTTCCTTCTCCGCCCGGAATCTACTAGCTCTTGCCGACAACGGCTGCTCCGCTCTTTCGAAGCTTAAACCTCGATGCCAACTTCTCGTATACGTAATCGATTTCTTGGATCTTGAACAGCTTGATGAGAGCGAGATACAGAGCCAAGCTCAAACAGATCGATAAGATGACCAGAACGAAGTCCATCATCTGGTGGTTCTCCATTGAACGCGAGCATACGTAATAGAAACCGTAACCCGCGCCGGCTCCGACCGAAGAGGATATTCCGATTTTAGCGAAATACAGCGAGGATACGCCGGAGCGTATGCCGGAATCCAGCTTGCGGTAATGGTAGAGCAGGAACAGGAACGAGCTTAGAGAAGCTACCGTACTGGCCGTGGCGATTCCCGTATATCTCATTCCCGGAACCAGAACAAGGCAACTGACTATAAACACGGCAAGATAGAGAGTAGACGTAAGAATCGGAATTCTCATGTTCTCTTTGCTGAAGAAAATTTTATTAAAGAAATCGCGCATCGGTATGATGACGATTCCCGCCGACAAGATCATGAAAGCCGTGGCCGTCATATGCGTTGCTCTTGCGTCAAAAGCCCCTCTTTCTAGTAAAATCCTTATGATATTCTGGGAGAATAAGATGCAGATCAACATGATCGGCGTTAAAATAAGCGCCAAACTCTTGATGCAATTCATAACGATCGCATTAAAGTCTTTCATCTTCTGTTCCGCCAGCATCTGGGTGGCCGCGGGATAGCTCGCGCTGACCAGAGCAGTGCCGAACAACGTAACCGGAAGCATGATGAATCGGCTGGCGTAATTCAAGGACGAAGCGCTTCCCGGATCCAAATAAGCCGAGAAATATCGGGTAGCGAACATCACGCATTGCGTGATGACGACCAAGCCGACGATCGGCAAGGACATCGCCAACAGCTTGCGCATGTCTTCGTCCTTCCATCTCATGTACGGCCTATATTTGACGCCGAGCTTACGCATGACGGGCCATTGCACTGCGACTTGAAGAATGGTCCCGATGACGAATCCCCATGCCATGGAATCGATACCTAACCATCTGTGGAATATCACCATGAACAGAATGATGACAACGTTGTTCATAACGGTCAGAAACGCGGGCGTCGCGAAATGATTCATGCTGTTCAGCACGGATGTTTGGACGTAGGAGACGCTGAAGAATAGTACGCCCGGCAGCAGAATCCATAACAGATGCTCGATTTGCCCGTGAGCGATTTCGTTGATGGCGAAAAATCCGGACAAGACGTGGCTGAACGCGTAACAGACCGCCATTATCGCAAGTACCGCGACAATGAGCCAATTCACCATATTACTGAGCATTAACGACGCTTCTTCCGCGCTGTGATTCACTTTCTTCTTAATGAACAAGGGAATGAAACCCGCCATCAGAATGCCGTCGATGAAGGAAAGCAGGATTGAAGGAACCGTATTCGCGAACAAGTACGAATCCATCTGCATATCGGCCCCGTAATAGGCCGCTGAAATCACTTCCCTGGACAGTCCAAGCACGCTGCTCAATAAATTGCCTACCAATAAAATAAATGCTCCCGAGAAGATGACTTTAGAATTCATATGTTGCTCCTAACCGCGGTCTGGTAGTTAAAACCCATTTCCGTCTTCTCTAGCCTCGATCCGGTGGCGTATTCTGCTATGGGATCCCGCTCGTCGTGACGAACCATTGCGAATGAAATGATGAAGATGGCATAGAAATTACCGATGATATCGATCGTGGAATATGCTTGGAACAATAAGCCGACGCTGCCTAAGAAAGCATAATCGTAGACGAAGCGATAGGGCGTCTTCTTCAACAATCTCACGTTCCGGTTGACGAGATAGATGATGTAGCCCAGCAGAAGGATGCCCATGACTCCGAAAGCCGACAGGAACGTAAATACGAAAGCCCCGGATCCCGGCCACCCTCCCTCTCCGTAATAAAGCTCCGTGGATTCAACGGATTGGAAGCCCCAGTTGGGAAAGTATTTAATATAATAAAAGCCCTGTATTCCGTTCCCGACCCCGAGCAGCGGGTAATCTTTCAACGACTGCATATTCGTATAGATGGAAGTCGTCCGATGCAACGTGGACAAATTTTCGGTATCGACCGCCTTAAGAAACGTTCTTTCGAAAAAGTCGGAGCCTTTAATGGCATTGAAATTGATCGTCGCGATAAGAAGCGTAGACAAGATAAGCAAGATTCGAAGGTTCCATATCGGTATACGCTTGCGAAACGGAAGCAAGTAGAGGAAGCAGGCGATGCAGATAATAACGCCGAGAAACCCGCTGCTACTGTTGTTAAAGATGATGATTGGAATATATGCCGCGATAAGTCCGATTCCTAATCCCCTGCCGATTTTCTTGTGTTTCGTTAGCGATAACAGCAACGGGAGGATGAAGCAGGCAATCTGCGCTCCCGCCGTGGAAGCTTCCGGTGTCAGCAAATTCAATTTGGGCACCCTTAGAACGTATACTTCGTCCATTACCGTAAACCGCGTTACCATCTCGGCGATGGCGGTCGTCAACCCGTTGCCCGTAAGGATCGTGATGATTTGCGAATAACCGACGATCCCTACCGTAACGAAGGAGAAGATGATAACCCGAACGACCTTCTTGAGCTCGAGCTGAGAAAAAATATAATCGTTGTATACGAGCGCCAATATCATCTGAACGTAATACATGATCTGGGGCGAGGCGGCGATGATCGTATTCCTTCCGAACAGCGTGCCCAGCTCTTTGAACTGAATAATCGCCATGATCAGAGTCGATAGGTTGAGCAGCAAGATGATGAATGCCACTTTCTTAACGACCGCGGAAGGCCGGTAATCCCGCTTTCTGCTAAAGATCAGCACCGCCATCAACGCAATCCCCAGCAGATGCGGAATGAAGGAAACGGAGGAGGATAGGGAGTGCAAGGAATCCTTCATAATGCCGCTATTGAAAGGCAATAGGAATAAATAAGCGTACATGATCGCGACCTCTAACCTGTTGGATGGCTTCTTTTCCATTACGACTCCCCCTCTCCCTATCCGCCTAACCTCCGCTGAAAAATTGCGCGTATCGCTTCACGAACCGATCGATATTGATCAGAGGGGCATAAGCGTTAGCGTTCTCCGTCGCCGGGCGCGGTTCTACGCTTCTTCCTTTTCTGACCGAATTTACTTTTTCGATCGTAATCGCAAGCTTGTCCGTTAAGTCCTGCTCGTTCTCGGATTCGAACGTCTCGCCCAGCTCGTAGGTGCGAATCGTATGCCCGATCTCTCCATGACCCGGACCCAGAATATACTTATTGCGAGCGGCACCCTCCGTCAGCGGACCGCTTTGACCGGAGAAGAGCTTGCGGTAAGGCAAGACGACAGCGTCGCATAAGTCGAAGTAGTACTCCATCGCATCGTCGGGAATAAACCTGAGATCCGCGAACAATTTATCCCGAATTCCGTATTTCCCCGATAATCGCCTAATGTCCTCTTCCTTGAAATCTCCTTCCGAACCGGCAACGATTAAGGTGAATTCCCGATCCCTTAGAGATGACATAGCTCCGAGAAGGAAGTCGATTCCCTTGTCGTGCCGCAATCCGCCGAAGCAGAGAAGATAAGGGCGAACGTATCCGGCCAACCGCGCTTCGATATGCTTAAGACCGACTTCGTCCCTTCGTACGGATGCGGGAAAGTTGGGAAAATGAATGTTAACGATCTTGTTTTCATCCCCGGTGCCCAGAAGCTCGATAAACTTCCGTTGCGTATAATCGCCATGAACGACCATCTTGTTGACCAAGGATGACTTAAGCAGCAAAAGGAGAAACCTCCGCTTCCACTTGCGCGTAGGCGACCAATGCAGCGTACCCGTCAATTGAATGCCCAACAGTAACGGCGCTAGGAAAATCAACGATACGATATTGCTGTCCAGATGGAATAAATGAACTCTCTTAAATCCCCGAATTCTTGCGAACATCAGCATACGCAGCAATAGAATCGTTCGGCGGCCTACGCTCAAATACCGATTCGGCTTTCGTTTAATTTTGATATTAAGAACTTCGATTTTATTTTCTTGGAGCCCTTCGATAATTTTCTCGTCATCGGTCGCCGTATAGTAACAAGCTCTATCGTACTGATTCTTAATTTGGTTCATAACCGTAGAATTATAGACGTAATGATGACCGTCATTGGAAAGATCATATAAGAGAATGTTTTTCATGGGTAATATACAACCTTCTCTCCCTGCTCCAAGTTTTCTATTTATGGATTGATTCCGATCTGAAACGCGTCGCTAACCGATTTTTTCTTAGAGTTCCTCGTATCGCCGATCAAGTCGTTTTTCTTAATCCGGGAAATAATCGCCAAGGTGGGGACGCCGATTTCCAAAATATCCTTTTCCGTCTTGATCGTATCGTCGAGGTACTCCCAAATGAATATGATGACGATGGATAAAATCAAGGCGAGCACGAAAGCGATGATTACTTTGAATAACACGCCAGTCGAGACTTTCACCGGCGGATCCGTAATATCCGCTTTGCTCAGAATCGTAACATTGTTGACGTTCATGATATTAGGAGTCTCCCTTTGGAAGACTTCCGCGATTCCGTTAACCAGTTGCACAGCCGTGGCGAAGGAGCTATCCTTTACCGTTATGGACATGACTTGGGATCGGGAAGTGGAGCCGATGCTTACTTTAGAGCTTAACTCGTTAACCGCGGTCACCAGGTTGGGGTACTCCGCCGCCACCTTCTCCAAGATGGTTCGGGATGTAATGATCTCTTTATAAGTTTCGATTAACAAGAGGTTGGAAGTGATCTGATTAAAGTCAGGCCCCACCGTCCCCTCTTGGCGATCGGAAGTATTCACGATTAACTTGGAGCTTGCTTCGTAGACCGGAACGTCCGTTAAATAGCTATAAACCCCGGTCCCGCTGCAAAGCAACAAGACCATTCCGACGATTACCCACGCCCGCTTCCACAAGACCTGGAAGTATTCCTTCATTTCGGATTCCATCATAAGCCTCCCAGCAATTCTAGTTTCGAAACACTTTGTATCACCTTTACGTCCAATTTATGATACGATATGTAACATTGTCAAGCTATTTTTTCCGTTTTATAACGTTTGAAACCGAATTTGATGCTTTTCGGCCAAGTCTACGAACCGCGTCGCGATTAGCTTGACGTCTTCCTGCATGCTCATGCTGTCGATGATAAACACGGACATGCACTCGTCCGCCCTGCACAGGTCGTATAGATTCAAAATCGCCGTGCTCCCGAAAGAGACCAGATTGATTTTGCGGATTTTATTTTTCTGGATTATCAAGTAAAGGAGCTCGATCGGCAATTTCTGCGGAAGAATCGAGATTTGATCGTCGACTATATCGATGGGCTGAACTTCGCCCGGATGCTGCTTGAAGAAGATCGGATTGTTGTCGTTGCCGGTCGCCGCGTTGATTTTGTCGATGATGGTGCGGAAATAAGCGTTCCTATCCTCGACATCGTCGACGAATTGATCGGTGAGCACGACCGAAAGCTCCTCGTAACCCCGTACAAGCGCGTCCACGTCGTGTAGCTCGGGATAGATTTCGTAGCATTCCTTCTCGATTTCGGGCGACTGCATAAAATGTTGAAATGTGACGGGGAGTCCTCGAGTTTTACGGTATATCGGATTATTTCTATTTGAAGTGATCAATTCGGGCCGTTGCAGCCAAATGGAATCGATCCATCTCAGACTGCCGAAATAACCTCCCGGCAATCCGAACCAAGGGGCCATTTTTTTCAACATTCTCATATACCATTTCTTATGCGTGCTATTGTTGATGTAATTACCCGAGCCTTCCTCGTACAAAGTCGTTTTTTTTCCTTCGCTGCTGAACTTCCGGATAACCGCATACTCCAATGCCACGAAATCGTGGGCGACGAAAGCCTCCGAATAATCCGATATGTCTTTGAACGCAGCCGGAATAAACCTTCTCCAAGAATGATAGAAGAAATATTTCTTCAACGGATTCAACTGCAGCTTCATCTGATCGAGCATTCCGTCGTCGATGAATAGAACCCGGTTCCAAACACCGGTGCTTCTTACGCGTTCGCTGAATTCTTCCGCTTTGTAGAAATGATTCAGGATCACGAGATCGCACTTGTCGAACCGGCATCCCTGCTTGATCAATCTGGCTATCAAATATTGATAAGGCTTCGTGCAGACGAATAATTTCTTGCTGTTCGCTTCAGCCCCGATCTCCACCTTAAGACTGCTCCTTTCTCGTCAACGAACGGCTTGTTTCATATAATACGCGAATTTAAACAGCTTCCCGTTCATTTTCGATATCTGGAAATACGGCTTTTGCTCCGCACCGAAAGAACGAAAGAAGCCTTCGATCGTTTCGTGCATGCCTCCGTAGAAATCGAACTGTTCGGCTACCCGCGACATATCCTGAATCGCATGCCAGATCAATAGGGAATGGGATCCGCCGTGCTCCAGATTCGGATTGGCGCCGCCGAGCAGATTATAGGCGCAGCCCGAATCCCAAACGATATAAACCGCGCTATGGGCCTGACCCGATTCGTCGACGGCGAACAAGATTTTACGACGATTATGCTTAAGCAGAGCCGCGTCTAATGCTTTTAAAGTCTCGTAGCTATAGGGAATCGGAAATGTTTTCGGATGAAAATTCTTTCGATGGAGCTCGTAGAACTTCTCCACGTCATCGCTTTCTACCACTTTAAACCGGGTCGCGGCGAGTTGGATCTCCTCTTTGACGCGATCCGCGAACCGTTGATAGATCGAATCAAGATCGCTCAAATCATCGATCACGTAGGTATACCGGGTAGTCTGCCGGAATCCCCTCCAATAGAACGTGCTCCAATTCGTAATGTGTCTGCTGAAATGATGATACGAATAATCGGCGGCAGGCAATTGGTCAATGATCTCCAGATAGATTTCGCGTTCGTAGGCGAGCCTTGTCGCATACTTCTGGTTGCTCGGATACCGAATCCATATCCCCATCGTTAACGTCAACTGCGGCATTTGAATCAAATTGAACCCGAATTTCCTCGTCTTGTAGTATGGTAAGCTGGCCACGATCTCGTTGCCTTTCTCCACGATGCACACGTCCCAATTGTTCGGACCTCCGCATGCAATATCTAGCCACCAATCTTGATCGAATAGGGGCAACTCCGGATTTCCCCGGCATAGCTTCCGGTATTTGCTCTTCGCGTCATTCATTCGATACTCCTCCTATAGGCAGTCGTATATCGTAGAGACGGTGATGACCGCCGTGATTTGACTTAAAGCTTGCTTGACGTAATAAGCTAACTTAAAGAGTCTCCCTTTGATTCGGGTCACTTGGAAATACGGCTGTTGCTTGGCCCCCAACGCACGGAAAAACCTCTCGACGGGCTCGTGCATCCCGCCGTGCAGATCGAATTGTTTCGTGACCTTCGACATTTCCTTGATCGCGTGCCAGAGCAGGAACGAGTGGGATCCGCTCTTCCTTAATTCGGGATCGGCCCCGCCAAGCAAATAATAGGCGCAATTCTCGTCCCATATCATATAGATCGCGCTATGAATTTGATTTTTTTCGTCGACCGCGAACCAAATTTTTCGACAACCGCGCTCGCGGCAAGCCTGATCCAAGGACGTCAATATTTCGACGTTATGTGGCAGCGGCACGTTCTGACGATCGAAGGTTTTCCGATTAATCTCGTTGAAGCGTTCCAAATCGTCGCTTTCGATGACCGTGAGTACCTTCTCCGCTTTGCGGATTTCCGCCCGAATGTTGTCCCTGAAGTTCGCGTATATCCGGTCCAAATCCCGAAGATCCTCGAACACGAAGGTATAACGGGTCGTTTGCCGAAATCCTTTCCAGAAGAAAATACTCCAGTTCGTAATATTCCAATTGAAGTGTTGGTAAGAGTAGTCGACTTGCGGCAGTTTATCGATAATCTCCGAATATATCTCCCTCTCGAAGGAGAGCTTCGATTCCATGCTTTGGTTATCCGGATATCGAATCCATATCCCCATCGTGAGCGTGAGCTCCGGCATCTGGATGACGTTGAACAAATACCGCTTCACGATATGATAGGGCAAACTCGCGACGATATCGCCGTTTCGCTCCACCAGACATACGTCCCAATTATCGGATCCCCCGCAAGCGATATCGAGCCACCAGTCCTGATCGAATAAGGACATATCCTTGCGGGATCCGCATAACTCCCGGTATTTGCTTTTCGCATCCTTCCCGACGACCTTGTCGGCGATCGTTCCCTTGCCCATCGTAAGCACTCCTTAAGCTTTGTTTAATTGGCGTCTCTTCGAACGGAACATTTCTTCGTATAGAGCCGCAGTTCTGCCGACGTATTGCTCCTGGGTGAATTCTTGCAAATACAACGCGGTTGCATGATGCCCCATTCGTTCGACGTCCATCGTAAAAATGCGAATGATCGCTTCCTTCAATGCCTCGCTATCGCTTGCCGCGACTAAAATCCCCGTATTACCTCTGACCATCTCCGGTACTCCCCCCACGTCCGTCGCCACGACGGGAAGCCCCATGCTCATCGCTTCGAGAATGACGGTAGGAAAAATATCGTAAACGGAAGGGAGAACGAGTACGTCGCTCTGGCTCAGCAATTCCGGCACGTCCCTTCGCAAACCGAGCATAAACACCGTCGTATCCAGCTCTAACCGTTCGATTAATCGCGCAAGGCCATCTTTATAAGCTCTCTCATGGTCGAACGCGACATCGCCCACGATAACGAACTTGATGGTCGGATCCGACACCCTGATTCGGGCTGCAGCCTCGATGAGATATTCCAATCCCTTCATTGGCGAAAGCCTCGCGATCGTGATGACGATCCGATCACCTGATGATAGCTGCAGCTGCTCGCGAAGGGACTCCAAGCGGCTCCCGCCCCGTGTATCTTGAGAAGTCTTGGAGATCCCGTTGTAGATTTTAACGATTTTGCCGGATTCCTTCCGGAACCAGCGGAACATGATCTTGCTTCGTTCGCACAGTACGATGACCTTGTCGTTGAACAAGTGATTAAGGCCGGCAACGAATTTATAAGCGATTAACGGCTTGCGGGCCAATTCGTGAACCGTTTGAATGGTGGGAATGCCTAACCACTTACCGATGATATTCGCGCCGATAACTTCCATTTTATGAGAATGGATCAGGTCGATTCGATGCTGCTTCACTATCCGGTTAATGACGGCAAGAGACTTGAAAAGCACGTATAGATTGCGGAAATAATAGCCCGGATCGGTGGGCTTGCCGAAGACGGCAAGCGGACCGAACAGAACGGTCGCTCCCAAAGCTTCGTATTTTTCTACGTATGCGGTCGGAGCCGACAGCAAGACGAAGCAACGGAATCGACCGCCGTCCAGCCCCTGTATCAGTTGTAGCAGAACGGTATCCACGCCTCCGACCTGGCTCGCGTAAGGTTGAACGAAAAGGATGTTTTTCATGTCCGCGTCCTCCCTCACACAGTCTCGAGCAGCAAATCCCATCCGACCGGCGTACCTGCCTTGATTGCTCTTGTAACTTTCTTACCGATCAACTGATTCAAGTATTTAGGAGAAAGCCCATAACCTGGGCGTATGATTCTTACGTTATCCTCGCTTAGCGCGTCGCCGCTTTCCACGTCCCGGCTAATGTATAGGGATCGGCGGAACTTCAGCGACGACTTCTCCTTCTCGCTCAATCCGTAATGCACGGAGCCCATAGCTTGACTCGCCGTCAAAGTCTCCGACACGAGGAGCTTGAGCTCAGCCGGCTCCAACGAGAAGGCCGCGTCGACTCCGCCCTCGGCTCTCGATATCGTGAAGTGCTTCTCGATAACCGATGCCCCGAGTACCGTGCTGGCAACGGCGGCTCCGATTCCGAGCGTATGATCAGATAGCCCGACCTCGCATTGGAACAGCTCCCGCATATGCGGAATGGTCAGTAAATTGCTATCGACAGGCGACGCCGGATAGGTACTCGTGCACTTGAGCAGCACGAGCTCCTTGCAGCCGGCTTCCCTTGCTGCCGTTACAAGCTCCTCCAGTTCCGCAAGCGTCGCCATTCCCGTCGATATAATGAGAGGTTTGCCCGTTCGCGCCGCATGCCTGACTAACGGAAGATCGTTATTTTCGAACGAGGCGATCTTGTAGAAGGGAGTATCGAGCTCCTCCAGGAAATCGACCGCCTTCGGATGGAACGGCGTGCTGAACGGAATGATTCCGAGCTGGCGGCAACGCTCGTATATCGGCTTGTGCCACTCCCATGGCGTATGCGCTTGCTCGTATAAGCGATAGAGCGATTGGCCTTTCCAGAGGCTGCCGGAATCGTTGATGAAGAAATCTCCGTAGTCCAGATCAAGCGTCATCAAGTCCGCCGTATAGGTTTGCAGCTTCAAGGCATGAGCTCCCGCCTCCGCGGCCGCTTCCACAATCTCGAGCGCTTTCTCGAGCGATTGGTTATGGTTTCCGGACATCTCCGCGATTATGAACGGAGGTTGGCCGTTTCCGATTGGGTAATTTCCCAGTTTAATTACGCCCATCGATTCCCTTCAGCTCCTTCTTTCTTTCCACTTTAATCTCGAAAGTGCATCCATCCAATTCGAAGTAACATGGATAACGGGCATTATCCGCTACTCGCATTAACCTGAATTGCTCGCGAATCGTGCGGTCCGGGTCAAGCTTGCTGTCGTTAGGCGTTCTTCGCGGATAATAGGTGCTCTCTCCCTGCTGGCTCTCCGCCGTGGCGATAACGGAGGGATAACCTTGCAGGAATTGATTGCATAGCGAGATCGTCGTTTTTCCAAGCGATTGCCGCATCTCGTCTATTAACTCGGTTCCGCGGAATTCGAGCATCTCCCGAAGGTAGATCGGACCGTCGTCCACTTTCTCCGCGGCTTCGAACAGCACGACCGGAATTTCGTTATCGCCCTCGAGAATCCGCCAGGTCAGGGGCGACCACCCCTTCCCCTTCGGCAGATCGCTGGCGTGTACGACAAGGTTATGTAAATTCAACGCGAGCAATCGAGGCGGCACGATCTGCTCGCAACCTAAAAAAAACGCGATATCGCCGTTCGTTAGATCGGATACCTCATGAGTCCACACGATTTCTGCCGCGTATTTCTTTAAGGAGGGCAGCCAGGGGGGAATATGTTCGTTAATCCAATTTTTACGATCGGATACGACCGTTATTTGCTTCAGCATGTCAACAGCTCCTTAAGCGTCCGCTCGGCTCCCAAACCATCTACCAAGTTCATCCCTCGCTCGGACATGTCTAGTAACTCCTCGGGCTTTTCCATGAAGCGAACGATACGAGCTTGAATGTCTGCCATACGGACTTGCTCCGAGCGTCCGATCAATGAGATGACGCCCAGTGCCGCTGCATTCTCGGACAGCTCGACCTGATTGTCCGCCGTCATGATCACGATTGCGGGAAGTCCTAGGCAGCATCGTTCCCAAGTCGTCGTGCCTCCGGATCCGATGGCCAGATCCGCTTCTCGCATCAGATCGGCCACATTCTCCGCATGGTCGTAACATTCCGCGTATTCTATCCTTCGGCATAGATCGCGAATGCGATCCGCATGCTTGTTGATTTTCCCCATGAGTACTTTGATTCGAAGCTTCCCAACGGCTTGCGCTTGAATTCGTTCGATTGCCTGCAGCGATTTGACCGTCTCTCCGGTAGAATCCGCGCCTCCGAACGATAGGAGCAGATTTCGGATCCTGCCGGATCTTGCCGATTCGGTTCTCGCGGCGAAGAAGTCCGGTCTAAGCAGGGCGTATTCCGGACCAAGCAGCATCACGCAGCCTTGACCGACAAGACCTTCGTATCGCTTGCTTCCGTTGCCGTAAGGATTCTGATCGAGCAATAGATCGCATGCGTGAGGCCTATTCGCCAAATCGTCGATAACCATCACTTTGCGGACGTGATTTCGGATGGCCGTTTCGTATTTGGCGTCTAACTCGTAATGGTCGACGATAAACCAATCCACCGGCGTTTCTACCGATTCCGCTTCCGCTTCAGAGATTAAGTCGGAAATCGTCGAATCGGCGTCGATCTCCCAGCGGCTATGGCTTAAAGGCAAGGAGCGTGCTTCGAATCCGCGGCTACCGATATAATCGATTAAATTTCCTTCTCGCTCCTGACAGAGGAAGCTCACCTCTCCATGAGCCTTCAAACGATCGGCCAATGTCAGGCACCTCATCACATGACCCGTTCCGATATGTACGGATGCATCCGTTCTTATGATGATCTTCATCACGAAATCGTCGACTTCATGCTTTGGCTTACGACTAGGCGAACCGCGTGAATAACGTCCTCGACGTCCTCATCCGTCATGGCTGGGAACAATGGGAGCGTAATCATGCTCGAGTATAGTTCCTCGGCCTTCTTGCATAAGCCTTGCGGATAGCCTAACCGTTGATAATGAGGGTGAAGATAAACCGGGATATAATGAAGGTTCACGCCGATATTCAATTGGTATAGACGCTCGAATATCTCGTCCCTTCCCGCGTTCAGCTTACCTAGATCCAAACGAATAACGTATAAATGCCAGCTGGAATCCCCCGTATCTTCCTGATAAGGAGTATGAATGGCTTCCCATTCGAGGAATGCATGGTCATACGCTTGCGCTATCCTTTTTCTTCTAGCGACGAAATCGTCCAGCTTATCCAATTGGCTTACGGCAAGAGCAGCGGATATATCGGTTAACCGGTAATTAAAGCCCAAAGACTGCATTTCGTAGTACCATCTGCCGGGACTTTCATTCTCCAATAAGATCGGATCGCGAACGATGCCGTGGTTGCGAAACTGAAGCAGCTTGAGATGAAACTCCTCGCTATCGGTCGTAATGACGCCGCCTTCTCCAGCGGTAATATGCTTAACCGGATGCAAACTGAACATCGTCATGTCGCTAACCGAACCGATCGGTCGCGAACGATAGGTTGCGCCCAGAGCATGCGCGGCATCTTCGATCACGATCAGGCCATACTTATCCGCGAGCCGCCGGATGGCGGACAAATCAGCGGGCTGACCGGTGAAATCGACCGGTATAATCGCTTTCGTTCTCTTAGTGATGAGCCTCTCGACCGCATCCGGATCGATATTGTAGGTTCGCTCGTCGATATCGGCGAACACGGGCGTTCCTCCCTGATAGAGAACGCAGTTGGCGCTGGCAGCGAACGTCATGGGAGTCGTAATCACTTCGTCGCCCGGCCCGATACCGGCTGCGTAACAGGCAGCGTGCAATGCAGCGGTGCCATTAGAGAACGCTACCGCGTAGCGCGCTCCCGCCTTAGCGGCGATTTTCCTCTCGAATTCGGGAACGAGCGGTCCGGTCGTTAAGAAATCACCCCTCAACGCGGACACTACGGAGTCGACATCCCGTTCATCGATCCATTGCCTTCCATAGGGAAGCAATGACTTCCGCATAGGTCTTTGGACGAATACCTCCGTCATGCATATTCACCGAGATATTGCCTGATTTCTTCGTCCGACAGCCAGTGGCTATTCGTGTGGCTGCTGTAGCTGAACCTCTCGTGCAAAGGAGCCCCGCCGTAGAAATCGCTCTCATGATCGTCCAGCCAGACGGGATACTCCGGCTTAATGACGAAGTATTTGTCGAACTCTACCGTCTTGCGGGCGTCGTCTTCCGTGATCATCGCCTCGTGAAGCTTCTCCCCCGGACGAATGCCAACGTAATCCATCGTGCAATTCGGGGCGATTACCCTGGCCAGATCAACGATCTTGACGCTGGGGATCTTCGGAACGAAAATTTCCCCGCCCTTCATTCGGCCCAGGCAGTCTTGAACGAATTGAACGCCCTGATCCAGCGTAATCCAGAACCGCGTCATTCTCTCGTCCGTAATCGGCAAATGCCCCGAGTCTCTTAGCTTGTGGAAGAACGGGATAACGCTTCCCCGGCTCCCCGCCACATTGCCGTACCTGACGACGGCAAATCGGGTATCCAAGTCCCCTACGTAGGAGTTGGCCGCGACGAACAGTTTGTCCGATGCGAGCTTCGTCGCCCCGTATAGATTGATCGGATTGGCCGCCTTATCCGTGCTAAGCGCGATAACCCGCTTCACTCCGCGGTTAATGGCCGCGTCGATAACGTTCTGGGCGCCGAGGATATTCGTGCGAACCGCTTCGAATGGGTTATACTCGCAAGCCGTAACATGCTTTAACGCCGCCGCGTGAACGACGATATCTACTCCGTCGAATGCCCGGTTAAGCCGTTCCTGATCCCTCACGTCCCCAATGAAAAAACGCATTCTTGGATCGGTGAACTCTTGGCTCATCTCGTATTGCTTTAATTCGTCCCTGCTGAGAACGATGACCTTACGAACGTCGTATTCCAGCATTTTTCGGACGAATTTCTTGCCGAACGAACCCGTGCCTCCTGTTACAAGAACAACTTTCCCATTGAAATCCATGAAGAAATCTCTCCCTCTTTCGATACACTTTGTTATTATAAATCAATAATATGTTACACTTTGTATCATGTCAAGCAGTAAAATGTCATTTATTGTTTCTTTATCTATCTAAGCTTGAATAATGGCTCCAGAGGCCTGCAGCGAAGCTTGGATTCCAGATTTCTTTCGATTAGGGCCGAGCTTAATTGATCCAATATTTCATCGTAAGCTATAAGTAATCGGGCGACGTCTTGGTCCGAATGGGAATAACTCATATTATGGGAACCCACCGTCAAGATGCCCCGTTCCAGCATTTCTTGTAAATAGAAGGTTTTGGTAGTCCAAGAACTGTACTCGGGCGTGTCTTGAATAACCAAGAACGACCAGGCCGGGCTTCCGGCCACGGACAGAACGCGCTCCAAGCCGTGCTTGCGGATTCTTTCGCGTATTCCATCCATAACCTTGGTTCCTTGAACAAATAAAGTCTCCAGCACGGGCTCCGTTTCCATTCGCTGCATAGTCGCCAGCGCCGCCGCAAGAGATAAAGTTTCCCCCCCGAAGGTAAAGGAGAAGAAAATATCCTCCATCCCCTTCATGATTTCCCTCTTGCCGACGACGGCCGAGATCGGATAACCGTTGGCCATTCCCTTTCCGAATGTCGCCAGATCCGGCGTTATTCCGTAGAGCTTCTGGGCGCCGCCCAGATGGAACCGAAATCCCGTAATCGTCTCGTCGAACACCAACAAGGCTCCATTCTGCCCGCACAGATCCCGAACGCCCTCCAGAAACCCGGATTCCGGCGCGACCATGCTCATCGGTTCGAGAATAACGGCCGCGAATTGCCCCGGATACTCGGTAAATAGCTTTTCCAATGTATCCAGTCGATTGTAGGCAAAGGCATGCGTCAATTCCCTAACGGCTCGAGGAACGCCGAGATGCCTTGCCGTAGACCCGATATACCAATCCTGCCATCCATGATAGCCGCATACCGCCACGCGCTCTTTGCCCGTATACGCTCTAGCTAACCTAATCGCTCCCGACGTGGCGTCCGAACCGTTCTTGCCGAACCGTACCATCTCCGCGCAAGGAATCAACTCGACCATTTTTTCCGCAACCAACATCTCGAGCTTATGAGGCAAGCTGAAGGAAACTCCGTTATCCATCTGGCTTCTTACGGCGGCATCGACGGCATTGTCCCGATAGCCCAGCGTCACCGCTCCGAGGCTGTTGACGAAATCGATATATTCGTTGCCGTCGGCGTCCCACACATGGCTGCCCGCTCCTCTTTCGATAAAGTAAGGCGATACCTCGAGCGGATATTGGGTTTTGCTTTTGCTGAAGGTCTGGCTTCCTAATGGAATCGTGTTCAGCGCTCTCTCTAACAGCTCTTCCGATCTGGCATATCTAGTGGACATATCGATCACCTTTTTCAACTGATTTTCCATAAGGATGGATTGAGAAGCGATGGTTCCGACGACGCAAAATCCGAGTAATCGAACCCGTGGGAAGATTTGCTCGCTAAAGCAATCAACTGAAGCAATTGTTCTTGACGGTTAACGCCGCAGACGAACGTGTCGATGACGGGCAGATCGTTCACGTAAGACATAGCGGCCTCGACGGGGCTCATCCCTTTCTCCTTCACGAAAGAATGGAATCTTAGTATTTGTTCGGTATGCGGCCGGAAATAGGCGGGCAATTCCAGCGGATCCATGCACAGTAAACCTTGCAGAAATACGGATCGAGCGTGCACTTCTATTCCTAGCGACTTGCAACGCGATAACAATCCGTTCTGGACGAGTCGCTGATCGAAAAGATTAACCGGCACTTGAATGAGGTCTATCGGATATCGGCTGATCAATTCTTCAACGCGGTCCTCGGCATAGACGGAGATACCTATCTTGCTCGCGAGTCCTAACCGTTTGCACTTCTGCAGTCCCTTCATGACTTCGTCTCCGTATACGGAAAGCAAATCCTCCGCACGGTGCAGAATGACACCGTACACGCCCTCTTGCCTCAGTCTGAGCAGCGATTCCATGAGCCGATTAACGACTTCGTTCGATGAAATACCCGAACCGTCTTGCGGAAGGAGTCCGGGTAACTTCGTAATAATTCGGAAGGTATGCTGATGCTGCTTAGGCAATAACATCCCGAGTACCCTCTCGCTGTCTCCGTATACGGCCGCCGTATCGATGACCGATATTCCGTTCAGCTCCGCCGCCCACAATATTTCCCTCGCTTCCGCCATCGAGGTTTGTCCGTTCCTGTTCGCGACTCCGTAATCCATTCCGAGCTGTGCCGTCCCCAATCCAAGCTTCACGGTTCTCTCCCCCCTTCGACTTCGACTCCGGCAACGATTTTCGATCCTTCGTTTCGCTCGATGTCGCGAATAATTTCCGGAAGGTCGGGATTCCGTTCCAAAATATCCAGCCAATGCTCGAATGAGGCCATCATCGGGTCGATGCCATGTTCGACGGCTTTAGCGACGAGCGCGGACAGGAAAGCGTAATCCCTCTCCTCGTCCAACGTCCACCGAAGCCCGGAATAATCCCTGGTCGATTCGATATTCGCTTGCGGAAACGAATGGGGTCGTCCGCGAATGAACGGAGTGACGTGTTCGCGCTCGAAACGGGAATCCGATTCTTTCCAAGCTCGCTCCAATGCATCGTAGGAAAATACTTCAACGTCCAGTCCGTCGGGAAAGGTCGGAGGATGGATATTCGACGCGTAGCGGATCGACGGATACCGTTCGACGAATTCGTCCACGACGGCATCGACGATTTCGGGGTCGATCAAGGGACAATCGCCGGTAATCCTGACGACGACATCCGCCATGGTCAAACTTGCGACGCGATAATACCGGTCGAGAACGTCATGCTCGTCGCCGCGGTAAACCGGGATCTTCAATCGTTCCATCGCTTCGGCTATGGCATCGTCGTTGTTCGACAAGCTCGTGGCGATGATGATTTCATCTAACGTTCGGCATTGCGAAAGACGCTCGTGTATCAGCTCCAGCACCGTATTTCCATTCAATAATCGCAGGACTTTGCCGGGCAGTCGGGATGAACCCATGCGGGCTTGGACGATCGCTACGACTTTCATTTTTCTCACTCCTAGTCTAGTAATCGAATAACAAAACCGGGATTGACTCTCCTTGATTTGTAGTATAAAGTAAAATTATTGCCGATACAATATGTAACATAAATAAACCAAAACGTATACAAAAGGAGGTCTTCACATGGAGCTTTCCATGTTAAGCCGACAAAGAATGAGAGAATTAATCGAGCCTTACTTTATGCTGAACCGAGTGACCGTCGGAGACGATACGACCTTATTCGCGCGGGGTTTGGCGGAGCTGCTCCAGGTGGACTTGCTGTCCGTTCCCTCCGGAACGAAGTGCTTGACTTGGACGATTCCCGATAAATGGGTCGTGAGGGAAGCGTATATCGAAAGCTTGGACGGGGAAAGAATCGCGGATTTTGCCTGGAATCCCCTCTATTTGAACTCCTACTCGGCTCCGTTTATCGGAATTCTCTCCAAGGAAGAGCTGTTGACGCACATATCCTTTCATCCGGACCATGAAGATCGCTTGATCTATCTCAACCGTTGGCAGTATCACAAAAATAACACGAAGTGGGGATTCAGCGTTCCGAGAACGACCGTAAACGGCTTATCGGATGCCTATTACCGGGTTTGCGTCGATACTTCTTTCGAACAAGGCCAAATGGAAGTCGTCGATTGGATATTGCCGGGAAGGTCTCCCGAGACCGTCTTCTTCTCCGCCCATACTTGTCATCCGGGTCAAGTGAACGACGGGATCGCCTGCATCGCCGTTCTCGTCGAGTTATTCAAGTATTTGGAATCCGTTCCCGACCGTCATTATACTTACCGCCTCATTCTAGGTCCGGAATATTACGCGGCAGCCGCGATTTTGGAGCATGGCAAAGACGTCCGGCAGCTGAAATACGGCTTCTACCTGGACATGATGGCCAATTCCTTGCCCATCAGCTTCTCCCGCTCCTTCCATGGGAACAGCTATGCGGACCGGATAACCCGCAGCGCGCTGAGCTTGTATGACACGGGTACGTTAGATGCGCCTTATCGCAGCTTGTACGGCAACGACGAAATGTTCTACGACGGACCCGGCTTCGATATTCCTACGGTTTGCCTAAGCCGTCATCCCTATACGTACTACCATACGGACTGGGATAATCTCGACAATTGCGATTTTGATAAATTGGAGGAATCGTTAGCCATGCTGAAGGATATCGCCGAAATATTCGAGACCGACGTCATTCCGGAGCGCAATTACGAAGGACCGCTTTATCTGACCGACTACAATCTGTATATCGATCCAAAGCTCGATCAGCGGGGCTATACCGCACTGCAAGAAATTCAAATCTTGATGAACGGCGAACGTAGCTGCCTAGATATCGCGGAGAGCATCGGAGTAGGCTTCCTCTTCGTTCGAAGCTTCGTTAACGAATTAAGCAAGCACAGACTGGTTACTATCAAGCACCCGGCTTCATCGGCAACATCCTTAACCGTAGCGGAGGCGATCAAATGAGAAGCTACCGCAGTCATCTTCTTCATGCCGCGCCGTCTTCGGCTGCCTCTATCGTTCGCAAGCCGACGTTTCGTTCCTCCGCTATTTTCCCCGTGTTTCGGACGGCGGGAATAAAGACGCGCATCTGTTATCTCGGTTATTGGATGGTCAAGCGAAGCATTCCGGAGATACAGTCCGTCGTCACGCTTAGATCCAAAGAAGGCACGATTCTCTTTCGGACCTCCGAACGCATTACGCAGGCCAGAGCCTACCGGGTAGAACTGGACGACTTGCTGGTTGGAGCGGGTAAGCAGGATCTGCCTGAATTCACCGGAAGCTTGGAGGTTGAATTTTTTTCTTCCCGCGACCTAGTATTCTCTTATCCCGCGGTCGTCGTTAATTATTACGGCGCCGAATTCAGCAGCCTCGTACATACCGCGCAACGCGTGTATAACGATTCGGAAGACCGCAACAGCAACCAAGAAGCGCTAGTCGCGGAAGCGGGATTTAACGTGTACGCGGATGGCGACCGCGAACCTTTCTTCTCTTTCATCAACGGATTCGAGCCGGTAAGGAACGGGCGAATCTCGATGAAGTTCTTTAACGCCAAGAAAGAGACGATGGACTTCCCTATCGAAGTTCCCTATCTCGCTCCATACGAGACGATAGTCGTTTACCCAGCCCGGCATACCGATCTGCAGGGCTTTCTGGACGGAAAACCAGGAACGGCCAGAATCGGCTTCGACGTGGATTGGGTATTTCCCCGGATTATCGCGGGAAATCTTCAGCGCTCGAAGGAAGCGATCAGCGTGACGCATACGTATTACGATTGCTCTTCCAGGTCCGGTAAAGACGATTATTGGCAGGATCCTCAGCCCGGCTGGCATTCGGCTAGCATGCTTATCCCCGTATCCCTCCAAGGGGATCGTTACACGCACGTGAATTTCTATCCGATCTATTCCCCATGCGAGCTAGAGATCGATGTGGAGCTCTATGATTCGGACGGCAATCTGCTAGGCACGAAAAGCAATGCCCAGACCATCTCGCCTACGGATAACAGACTTCAGACTCTCGATATTCGCTCGCTCTGCCTGGAGCTCGAGATCGCCGCATCCGAGCAATCCATGAGCGCCAATCTCGTCGCCCGTCCGATTCGCAGCAGCAGACTTCCGACCAGACTCAAGGTCGGCTTAGATTACGGATTAAACGCGAGCTCGCTGTCCAGCAACATTTGCAAAAGCATGGATGTCTTCAATCCGGCGCTCGAACAAAAGAAGAGCAGCTTCCATTGGGCTCCGATCGTAACCGACCAAGAAGACGGCATCGTCTGGATCATGAACAGCGGGCCGATGAATCCCTATACGCGCTTGGCAACCGTTACATTAACCTTCTACAGAGAACAAGATACGGAAACCCTGAGCCGCCGATTGACCCTGTCGCCTAACGGCAGCTATTGCTTGCGGGTAAGCGAAGAGCCCGAGCTTCGGGATTTTTTCGACAATCGAATCGGCTGGTACACATGCGTTTCGGATAACCCGCATATCAAAACCTACTATTTATGCGAAAGCAGCTCCGGCATCGTTGGCGGAGACCACGATTTCTAATAACGGAGGAAACGAATCATGCTTATGGATTTATTCGACCGGCTGTTCCCTATCAACCGCAGCATCACAGGCGACGGCGTCAGGCAATCGCTTCGCATTCTGGGCGAGATTGTGCCTATCAGGCAACGCGAGTATTCGACGGGCACGGAATGCTTCGATTGGACGGTTCCGAAGGAGTGGAACGCGAGGGAAGCTTACGTGAAGGACAGTCAAGGGCGCAAGCTGATCGATTTCGCGGACAGTAACCTTCACCTCATGGGCTACAGCGTTCCTTTCCGGGGAAGCGTTTCAAGAGAGGAACTGCTGGAGCATCTGCACACCCGACCAGACCTTCCTAACGCCATCCCATACATGATGTCCTACTACAAGGAAAACTGGGGTTTCTGCATAGAACATGACCGTTTGCCGGAGTTTACCGACGAACGGTACGAGGTCGTTATCGATTCCGAGCTGAAAGACGGTCATATGACGATCGGCGAGGGATTTATTCAAGGAGCCTCGGACGAAGAAATTCTGCTTTCCACTTATGTATGTCACCCCTCCATGGCTATTAACGAGCTATCCGGTCCGCTGGTCCAAACGATGGTCTACCGTTATCTATTGCAGAAGAAAGATTTGAAGTACAGCTACAGATTCCTCTACTTGCCGGAAACGATTGGCTCCTTGCTCTATCTGAGTCAACATGGGGAAGAGCTTAAGCGGCGGGTTGCGGCGGGATTCGTCGTAACCTGCGCCGGCCATGGAGAATCCTTTACCTATAAGAAGAGCAAACGCGGGGACACGCTTTCCGACAAAGCCGCCATACATGTCTTGAAGCAATCCGGCAAGCCTTACAAAGTCGTAGACTGGAACCCTTTCGGAAGCGACGAGCGCCAATATTGCAGCGAAGGCTTTAAGCTTCCGATGGGAAGCCTCATGCGCACGATGTACGGGGAATATCCGGAATATCATACCTCGCTCGATAACCGCTCGCTCATCTCCGAAGAAGCGCTATTGGAATCGGTACAGATGTACGTGGATGTCATTGAAACGCTGGAAGCGAACGAAACTTACGAATGTACCCACGTTCACGGCGAGCCGAAGCTCGACAAAAGAGGACTGTACCCTTATACGGGCGGGAACCGAACGGATGCGGAGAAACGTCGTATTGCCGCGGTAACCAACCTGATCGCGTTCAGCGACGGCTTTGCGGATTTGATCGACATCGCGGAGAAGCTTAACGTGATGGGCAAGGACTTGAGAGACCCCGCTTTGCTCCTCGAGCAGCATGGCTTGCTCCGCAACGTTAACGTTGTCGATCGATTGGATCTCGCCGCTCACTGGGGTTAAAAACGTAAAGATGCCGCCAATGAAAATCGGGCGCGCATCTTTTTTCGCTCCTATGCGTAGTACCTTACCTCGGATACCGGACAGGTAAACGGAGGGAAATTCGGCAAACGAGCGAACCCGATTATTGTGCCGGCATCCTAGAGGTTCGCTCATAGTCGGAAAAAATCGACTATCGCGCGGCATCCGTTCATCTTTCTTATCTAATCTAGTAAAACGGCTTCGCTATCTTTGGGACGGCAATATACGTCAGTATCACGCTAATCAGATTCTGATATGCTAGAGAAACGGCTTCGCCGTCCATCACTTCGAGGTTAAAGCATGCTCCGCTGTGAAACTTGAACAAAAGTAGAATGGTAATCATTGCTATTGGAGTTATCCAGCGCTTTTCCGATCAAAGAAAGATGAAGAACATCACTATCGATCGATTTTTATGAAAGGAATAGGTCAAACGGAGACCATTAGGAATAAAAAACATCTCTATCCAGCTTAATTTTTGAACGAACTTCAAAAATACATTGAAATACATCGTATTTGAAGGCTTCATGAATGTCTGATCGTTTTATCGTAGACGATTCAGGACAAGCATAGAAATTTTATACCTTCTGAATCGTTAACAAAAAAACAGCTTTATCAGCTGTTATCGTTTCAAGAGATGAAGCTTGGTTCTCTGCGGTACTTCTTCTTCCATCGTTTCGAACCTATGCTTGATGTATTTGGCCGGCGTACCGGCATGGACCTCATTGGTCGGCACGTCCCGCAATACAGTGCTTCGCGCCGCTACTACGGCCATAACCCCTACGGTCACTCCCGGATAAACGAACACGTCGCTAGCTAACCAAGCCCCGTCCTCGATTCGAATCGGATTAACGATTAACGAGAACTGCGGATCCGAAGCATCGTGGCTACCCGTGCATAGATAACCGTTTTGTGAAACTACGCAATGGTTTCCGATCGTAATGCTGTCCAAGCTATACAACTCCGCGTGGTCGCCGATCCATGAATGTTCCCCGATTTTCACCTTCCAAGGGTAAGTGATCGTGGCTGTGGGACGTACCTTGACGCCGATACCGATCTCGGCCCCGAATAACTTCAGCAGCCAGTTTCTCCATGCGTACATCGGCTGCAACGACCATCGAAACGCCGTGGATTGCACGAGCCACCACAACAAGACGATGAGCCCGCTTCTGCCTCTCGAATAGCCCTCTTGAACATACAAATCCAGGCGAACGCGATTTTTCATTCCATGCCGACCCCTATTTCGTACATAGTTTGTTGAAACTTGTTCATTACCGAATTGTAGCCTAGGTTCGCTACCGCATATTCCCTGGCGAACGTCCCGCATTGATTGCGATCGTCCGCGCTGCCCGCCAAGGACAGTAACGCTTCCGCCAGCTTGCCCGCATCTTCGGGCGGTACGATAATACCCGCTCGCGATTGCTCGATGACATGATAGACGGCGGTGGACTCCTCGGCCATTGCGATCACCGCTCTGCCGCTAGCCAGCATGCCGGTCAACTTCGAAGGCATGACGAGATCCGACGCGTTTTTCTTCTGCATAAGAAGATGGACGTCCGCCATATTCAGAAGCTCGTTGAGCTTCTCTGCCGGCTGCAGGGGAAGGAAGCGCACATGGGACAAGTTTTTCGCGAAGGCTTGCTCCATCAGCTTCTTCTTGACCACGCCTTCCCCGCACAAGATATAATGCACGTTCGACATGAGACGCAATTGCTCGGCCGTCTCCAATATCGTGTTCAGGCCTTGCTTCTCTCCCATGTTTCCCGAATAAAGCACGACCAAATCTCCATCCTTGAAGCCCATATCCCGCCTAATATCGTTTCTGATATTTTCCGGAAGCGGATGGATCTCCGAGATGTCTACCCAATTCGGGAACAGCCGGATTCTCCCCTGCGGCACTCCCTTCTTCAGAAGTCTCTTCGTCATGGGTTCGCTAATGGAGGAGACCGTATCGAATCGCCGCATTAGCCATCCTTCCAATCCGGTTACCAGCGCCTTCAATCCCCTTCGATCGGGGAGAATGCCCAAATCGAAAGCGGCGTCCACCTCGAAATCCTGTACGTGGAGCCATGTCTTAATTCTCAGAAGCTTAGACAATAAGACGACCATTGGAGACAACGCGATCGGGGGTTCGACGACTAAGCACACGTCCGGCCGCCATATCATATGCCTGATCAGCACGGGGATACTAGAGAGCGCGAACGAAAATAAGTGCAGCAACCGTTTCGTTCCCGAATCCGCCTTCGGGACCCACAGCGGGCAGCGCCACACCTTGGCCCCATTCCAATGCTCCATGCCGTATCGGTAAGCGGAGTATCCCTTCTGTATCTTCCAATGCGGATAATAGGGAGGGGCGGTTACTACTCTTACATCGTATCCATGCTCCGCTAGCCATTTCACCATCTCTCCGTTGTACTTTCCGATTCCCGTCAGTTCGGGAGCGAAGTTGATGCTATATAGTAACAGCTTGATTTTTCGTGAAGTTCGCGCCATTTGCATTCATCTCCCGAATATTCCTTAAACTTATACGGCGGCTTCTCCCCATGAGAAGGCAAATTCTACGACGTCCCCTTGATGCAAAGTTCCGCCCGTCTGGATTTCGATCATTTCCAGGTTCGTGATTGCCTTTAATCCATGCTTCGCTCGCGGCGGGATCTGGCAGATGGAGCCGGCTTCTACGGAAATCGTCTTTCCGTCCAAGTAGATTTCACCGCTTCCGCTGAGGATGTTCCATACCTCGGTCCGTTGGAAGTGAACCTCGATTCCCTTCTCCTTGCCTGCGTTTACGGATATTCGGGTCGTTAGGATTTCCTTATTCTCGTCGAGGACGTAATGATCGATCACCTTAGATGTACCCCATTGATGTTCCTCGTACATCGGCCTTTGTTCGAATAGAATCAATTCCTTCAATCGGGTGCTTGCCGCTTTGTCGGACACGAGAATGCCGTCCGGACTCGCAGCGACGACCACGTTGGATAAGCCGAGCACAGTGATCGGGATGTGCAGCTCGTTAATCACGTGCGTGTTCATCGAATCCTCGCTCATGACGCTTCTGCCGATTTGGGAAACGGCCATCTCTTCGGTTAACGTATTCCATGTCCCAAGATCTTTCCAATAGCCGTCGTAAGGCAGCATAACTATGCGGTCGCCCTTCTCGACGATCTCGTAGTCGAAACTGGTCTTCTTCAGCTCGCGATATTGCTTCGAAAGCTGCTCGTATTGCAGCGATATCCCTTGCTCGTACATTTGGGTAACCAAGTAATCGAGCTTAAACGCGAACACGCCGCAATTCCACATCGCCTGTTCGTTTTCGATAAGCTTCATTGCTTCTTCTTCCTTCGGTTTCTCGCGGAAGCACTTCACCTTCAGATACCCGTCGTTGCCGTCTTCCTTCTCGGGCACGATATATCCGTATTTGGATGAAGGATATGTCGGTTGGACTCCGATAAGAGCAAGGTTAGCGGCCGACTTATTCATCAATCCGTCCAATTGTTTTAATTGTTCGAAAAACTTATCCTCCACGAACGGATCTACCGGCAGTACGACGATCGTCTCGTCCAGATTGACGCCTTGAACCGAGTATAAGTACGATGAAGCCAGCGCGATGGCCGGGAACGTGTCTCTACGCTCCGGTTCCACGATAATGGAGGCATCCGGCCCGATCTGTTGCTTGATCATATCCACTTGGTTCGAGCTGGTAGCGAATAGAGTGCTCTCCGCTAATCCCACGTTGTTCAATTGCCTCCACACTCGCTGCAGCATCGATTCCATCTGCCCTTCCGGGCTTCTCATGATTTTCAAAAACTGCTTGGAGCGCGCTTCGTTCGATAGAGGCCATAGCCTCTTGCCGGATCCTCCCGACAGCAAAATCAATTTCATAGCCGCTTCCCCTCCCTCGCATTCCGTCCACTCCCCGTTAAATAGGAATGACTTAGCCGGTCCGCTCTGTTTCTGTAATCGAGTCCAATGATTTCCGGAAGGTCTCGAAGCTCTCCATATGATTGGCCGCCATCTTCTTAACCGTGTAATCACCCGATTTGATCATGCTGGCATCGCCGAACTCGCGACGAATCCGATCCTGCTTAAGCAAGAATTCGCAACGTAGCATGATCCCGTCCATATCGTTTTCATCCACGACATATCCATTCGTCCCGTTCTCGATCAGGGTATGCGCGGCTCCGGCCTTCGAAGTGGCAATAACCGGCAACCCGAAAGACATCGCTTCGTTAACGACTAGCCCCCATACGTCATAGCGCGTAGGCAGAACGAATATATCGGCCGCTTTGTAGAATTCGATCAATTGCTCCCTATTCATAAAGCTTTTAAGAACAACGTTTTTTAACCTCAGCTCCGCTATGATTTTACGGTATTCTTCCTTGAGCGGTCCTCCTCCGACGATGACGAGGGAAGTATCCCCTCCGTCCAGCCTCTCGAAGGATTCGATCAGCTCGGAGAAGCCCTTGCGCGGTATGAACTGGCCGACGGACAAAATGACCTTGCTCTTCAAGCTCTCTTTGAGCTTGAATTGCTTGAGCTTGGAAGGAGACATTGGAACTCTCTCTTCCTCGGAGTAAGACAAGGACGAAAACGGATATTCGTAAATATACTCGGGATTCGCTCCGTAATGCTTTAAGTATTCGGTACATTGGCTGCCGGATGAGAGCCACCCGGAAGCCGACGAAATGAAGTACTTTTTAAGCCTGAACTTCCATTTGCTCTCTTGCGGCACGAATCCTCCGTCCGAATTCAGCAGGAACGGAATACGGTTCGATTTCAGCCATCGGATCGCCGCCATTTCAGTCGGCGAACTGTAACAGCCCATAATATAAATATCGAACTTGCTCTTTTTAAGTTGCTTGATAATCGACCAATTCACGTGCTTATCCAGTCCAACGGTTATTCCCTTGAGAAATTCGCTCTTGAAGCTCATCTCTTGTTTATTCACGTTCCATTGACGGTTGGCTTCCGACTCCGCCTCGAACCATACCGTCAAGTTGCAACGCTTGCCGAGCTCATTGAAGAACTCTACTCGGTAGGGCGAAGGAATATTCGTGATGAACAAGACGTTCATCATACGACGTCGCTTAAGCTTGCCGCGACCATCGGATCAGAGAAGTCATATCCTTGATCCTTATAAGTACCGTACAATCTCGCTTGGTTATGCTGCAGATCCGAATCTACCATCATCTGAATCAGTTGCACGAATCCGACTTTACGTTCCCAACCGAGTTGTTTCTTTGCCTTCGAGCTATCGCCTAACAACAAATCCACTTCCGCCGGACGGTGGAATCTCTCGTCGTTCACGACGTAATCCCGATAATCCAGTCCGACGTAAGAGAACGCGACTTCTAGAAGCTCCCTGACCGAGTGGGTTTCGCCGGTCGCGATCACGTAATCCTCCGGCGACTCCTGCTGAAGCATCAGCCACATCGCTTGAACGTAATCTCCAGCGAAACCCCAGTCGCGACGCGCTTCCAAGTTGCCCATTCGAAGCTCCTTTTGTAGACCGAGCTTAATACGGGCTACCGCATTCGTTACTTTGCGGGTTACGAATTCGATGCCTCTCCGAGGTGATTCATGATTGAAAAGAATGCCCGAGCAAGCGAATAAATTGAAGCTTTCGCGGTAGTTGACCGTCATCCAATGCGAGTACACTTTGGCGACGCCGTAAGGACTTCTCGGGTAGAATGGCGTCGTCTCTCTCTGCGGTGTCTCCAACACTTTGCCAAACATCTCGCTGCTCGACGCCTGGTAGAAGCGCGTAGTCGGCTTTACCAATCGTACGGCCTCCAGCATATTGGTTACTCCGATCGCGGTAAGCTCGCTCGTTAGGAGCGGCTGCGGCCAAGAAGTCTCCACGTAGGATTGCGCGCCGAGATTATAGACTTCGTCCGGGTCGGAAATTTGAAGGGCCCTGATCAACGAACTGAGATCCGACAGGTCGCCGTCAATGATCTCGATTCTATCGACAATATGTTCTATATTCGTGTAATTCGGAGTGCTCGTTCTTCTTCTCAAGCCGAACACCCGGTAACCCTTATGTAATAAAAACTCTGCTAGATAGGAGCCGTCCTGTCCTGTAATTCCGGTTATAAGAGCTCTCTTCATATATCCTCCTAATATTCGCCCGTCAGCGCTAATTTTTTCTCGCTCTCCAGGTACCAGGAATACGTATTTTCGATTCCCGTCCTCAGCGGCATGCTTGCTTTCCAACCTAGCTGCGTGAGCTTTGATACGTCCAGCAGTTTTCTCGGCGTGCCATCCGGCATGTCGCCGTTGAAAATCAAGTCGCCGCCATAACCGACGATATCTCTCACTAGATGCGCTAGCTCCATGATGGTTAAATCGTTGCCGGTACCGATATTAATGATTTCGTTGTCGCTATAGCGATGCATCACGAACGTGCATGCTTCTGCCAAGTCGTCGACATGCAGAAATTCGCGATAGGGTTTACCCGTCCCCCATATTTCCACGCTTTTCTCGCCGTTCGCTTTGGCGTCATGCATTTTCCTGATTAACGCTGGCAGTACATGGGAGGTTTGCGTATCGAAATTATCGTGGGGGCCATACAAATTCGTGGGCATGACGGATACGAAATTCGTACCGTATTGACGGTTATAAGACTGACACATCGTAATGCCGGCAATCTTAGCTACCGCATATGGCTCATTGGTCGGTTCTAGCGGACCGCTCAGCAGAAACTCCTCTTTAAGAGGTTGCGGGGCATGCTTCGGATAAATACAGCTACTACCCAGAAACACCAGCTTTTTTGTTCGGTAACGATAGGCGGCGTCGATTACGTTCGTTTGAATAAGCAGGTTATCCCGGATAAATTCTCCCGGATAATCCCGGTTCGCAACGATTCCCCCTACTTTCGCCGCAGCGAGAAAAACGTATTCGATGTTGTGTTCCCCGAAAAATTCATCGACCGCGTTCGCATCCCTTAAATCGAGCTCTCCGCTCGTCCTGCACACGACGTTGGTATATCCGTCGGCTTGCAGCCTCCTTACGATTGCCGAGCCTACCATCCCTCTATGTCCGGCTACGTAAATCTTTGAATTCAAGTCCATAAATGGATACCTCGTCTCAATAAGCGTCTTTTGTTCGGATCAGAACGCTAATCGTTCTGAGAATCAATTTAATATCGAACCAAATGGAACGTTGCTTTATATATTTAAGGTCAAGCTCCACCATCTCTTTGAAGTCGATCGAGCTCCTGCCGCTGACCTGCCACAAGCCCGTACAGCCCGGAACGACTTGAAGTCTCTGCCTATCGTAGGTAGAGTAAGATTCGACTTCGCGCGGCAGGGGCGGCCGGGGACCGACCATGCTCATCTCGCCCTTCAGAACGTTAATGAATTGGGGAAGCTCATCCATACTCGTCTTTCGAATGAATTTGCCGATTCTCGTGATACGGGGATCCTCTTTCATTTTGAACATGGCACCGTCGATTTCGTTCAGATGTAAAATATCTTTCAGCTTTTCGTCCGCGTTGCTAACCATCGATCGAAATTTATACATTTTGAACGTTTTTCCGTTCTTCCCCACACGTATTTGGTGAAAAAAGATTCTGCCTCTAGGATCATCCAGCTTGATGGCGATCCCAACGACGATAAAAACCGGCAATAAAACAATCATTCCGAATAAGGCCATCGTTACGTCCAATGCTCGTTTGGCTAGCTCGTGATGTAATCCAATTCGAGGCGCGCTTATTTCCAATTCGGCTTCTCTTGAAATCATCAACCACCACTCCTATGAATCTCTTTATATTTTTTGCGTTTTCAATCCGTTCACGATTTCTTCCAGAACGTTGATCAACGGATACTTCAACTCTTCGTTGCGAAGCGCGAAATCTATCGTCGTAAGGATGAATCCAAGCTTATCTCCGACGTCGAATCTCTTCCCTTCGAACTGGTACGCGAATACTTGATCGAGCACGTTCAATTCCTGGATCGCATCGGTTAACTGAATTTCTCCGCCTGCGCCGGGCGATTGATTCTCTAGCAATTGAAAAATATCGGGCGTTAAGATATACCTTCCCATAACGGCGAGATTCGATGAGATCGTTCCCCATGGAGGCTTTTCTACGATCTGGGAGATGGAGGATAATCTGCCTTGGCTGTCTTCGGGAACTACGATTCCGTATCGATGCGTTTCGACCATGGGAACCGGTTGTACCCCGATCACTGATTTACGCGTAAAATCGTATTGCATGATCAACTGTTTGAGGCAAGGTACTTCGGCCTCCACGATATCGTCTCCGAGCAATACCGCAAACGGCTCGTTTCCGATAAACTTGCGAGCGCACCATATGGCATGACCAAGACCGAGAGGCTCGCGCTGCCGTATGTAGTGAATGTCCACTAGATTCGAAGATCGCTTTACTTCCTCAAGCAATTTCAGCTTGTTTTTCTCGAACAATGTGTACTCCAATTCGAAGTGGCTGTCGAAATGATCCTCGATCGCCCTTTTTCCTTTTCCCGTGACGATGATGATTTCTTCGATTCCCGATTGAACGGCCTCTTCCACGATATATTGGATGGTAGGCTTGTCTATAATAGGAAGCATCTCTTTAGGCATCGCCTTCGTCGCCGGCAGAAATCGAGTCCCTAATCCGGCTGCTGGAATAATCGCTTTCTTGACTCTTTTCATTTGATTCATGCGCAATCCCCTCCTCGCTTTCGACGTTAGACACGTTATGTATCGCACCAATTCAATTTATGATACAAATTGTATCATGTCAAGCATAACTTTACCGCTTACCCCCCATAACCATATTGAATTTCTCGTTTCATGTTTTTCTGATCGTTAAGAACGATTCCAAGAATATGGGCATTGGCATATTTCAGATAAGATAATGCTTTCTTGGCCATTTCCGTCTTGGTCTTTCCCGAACGGATAACGAATATGACTCCATCGCATTTAGGAGCGAGAATGTGAGCATCCGTAACGACCAAGGCTGGCGGAGAATCGATGATCACGACATCGAAGGCCGTTTTAAGCTCCTCGAGCAACTCGACCATTCGATAGGATTCCAATAGCTCCGACGGGTTGGGGGGAATCGTCCCGGAAGGAAGCAAAGTAAGATTCTCGATATGCGTATCCACCAAACATTGCTCAAGCTGATAATGACCGGCGAGAAGATGCGATATTCCGTTACGGTTCGATTTCATAAAATACTCGTGCTGCGTCGGCTTCCTCAGATCGCAATCGAGGAGAACGACTTTCTTTCCCAGCTGTGCGAATGAAACGGCCATGTTAACGGCGGTGAGGGATTTACCGGTATTCTTCTCGGTGGAAGTTACGAGAATGGTTTTTACCTCGCGATTCATCGAGGACCAATGAATATTCGTCCGCAGAGTTTTGAACGCTTCGGAAATGGGCGAGCTCGGGTTTTCGAAAGTGATGATTTTTTTATTATTGGGCGGCATATTCTCTCCTCCTGGAGTAGCGGAATTAATTCTAACTTTAAGATACAAACTGTAGCATGTCAATACGTTTTAGTATAAAAAAAGATCTTTTTGCGACATTTTGTTTCAAGAACAAAGAACCTTACAGCTAATGCTGCAAGGTTCCCATTTGTTACCGTTTTCTTTTTCCGACTTTATATCATTTCTTTACAAACCCCGTTTAAGCCGCGATATCCCTTTTCCGGAATACGGTCCAGGAAATCAAGTTAAATAGAATAAAGTACCCCGCCAGCACGGCCAAAGAGAAGCCAAGTGACATCGGGTGGTTGATAAACGGTCCTTCCTTGTTACCGATGTAAGTCGTAAGATCCAGATGCATGAATAGGATATACTCGACCCACGCCTTGTCCGTCATCGAGAACAATCCCGTGATGATCGATCCCATGAAAAGCAACGATATGGATATTCCGATCGCCAAACCGCTGCTGCGGAATGCCGAAGACATCATGAATCCGAAAGTAACGATAATCACGAGGCCAAGAAATTGAAGCAGATAATATTGCAGCATATATTCAATCGCGGACAAACCGAAGAACCTTGATAGTATTTCCGATTGATCCATGGAACCGAATACCGCCATATTAATGAGCATCGTAACGATGAACGTTACCACCGCAAATAACAAGGCGAACAACAAAGTAGACAAGTACTTCGACAACAGGATTGCCGAGCGGCTCCATGGCCTGATCAGCAATAGCTTGATCGTCCCCCACGTAAATTCTCCAGCCACGGTTTCCGAAGCGACCACGACCGTAAATATCGTGATAAGAATGAAGGAGATCATGGACTCATTAAGCATCATCTCCCAGCTCGAAACCGAATCCGACCCTGACGCGGCCACGACGCCCAACGAAATCAAGATCGGCAGGCCAACGATAATACCGAGCATGATCCACGTCCGAACCCTGCGATAAATCTTCATGTTTTCGTTCTGGACGAGCTTCCAGAAGTTAGCCAATCGTCTCACTCCCCGTCATCTCGAGGAATTGGTCTTCCAACGACTTCGTTTTCACACGAATTCCGTAGACGTTAATTCCTGCTTCTACTAACCTGCGGTTTAACGCGGCCACTCCTGCACGGTCGGAAGATAGATTCAACAAGCCATCCACGATCTTCCCGTTTCCTAGCCCTTCCAATATTCCAAGCGCGGCATCCGGATGATCGACGTCGAATGAAACCTCTTCCAACGTCTTGACATCATTATCCTGGCCTCTGATGGAGCGAACATCGATAATCTTGCCGTTCTGCAGAATCGCGACCCTGTCGCACATTAATTCCATCTCGGACAGTAAATGCGAGGATACGACCACAGCCGTTCCTTCATCCTGTGCCAGCCTGCGCAAATAATCCCTGAGCTCGCGTATGCCCGCGGGATCAAGTCCATTGGTCGGCTCGTCCAACACAAGCAGCTTCGGCTTATGCATGACCGCTTGGGCTACCCCAAGACGCTGGCGCATGCCAAGAGAATACTTCTTGACCTTGTCGTGGATGCGTCCTTGAAGGCCTACTAACTCGACTACCTCCTGAATGCGCTCCTTGGTGATCGAAGGGTTCATTCTGGCATAATGCATCAGATTCTGGTAACCGGTCAGAAACTTGTACATCTCCGGATTCTCTACGATCGCTCCAACCTGGACGATCGCTTTCGGGAAGTCCGAGCGTACGCTGTGTTCACCGATATGTATATCCCCTGCCGTCATTCCCATCAATCCGACTATCATTCTAATCGTTGTTGTTTTTCCCGATCCGTTCGGACCTAGGAAACCGAATACTTCGCCCGGGCGCACTTCGAAAGATACGCCGTCGATAATCGTTCGTTTGCCGATGACCTTGGTCACGTTCTGCAAGCGAACGACGGGTGCCTGTGACATGAGCTAACCTCCGACATTAGGATGCATACGGCTTCATTATACCAATCATAGATAAGAAAAACCGGATATTTATGTAAAATTAATGAATAGGCATCCGCCTATTGAGGCTTGCTATGATGCTCGCATTGAACGCAACAACCTAACGGATACGTAACGCGATAATAACCTGTGCGGAATAAAACACCAGCTTGCTCCATTGTTTTCAATTGGCTGCATTTTACGCAGAAGAATAGCACGGATTGTTCCATGGTTACCTCCTTATGAAGTCGCGCCGAGTCGACTCAGCAGCTCCGTTTGAATTCGTTGACGTTCCTTGGTTGAGACCGAGTAATAATAAATGCCGTTCGTCGTTTCCCCGATGCCCTTCAAGGACAAAGTTTCGACGTTTTGAATCAGCGGACGGTATTCCAATGCCAAGTCAAGCATGTTCTGCATAGTCAGATTCGTTCTTATGTTCGTCGCCAGATGCGACATCAACTTGGGAAGCTTCGCAATCGAGTTTAATTCGGTAACCCGATCCACGGCATTGGACAATACGGCACGTTGCCTTTCCGTTCTTCCGAAATCTCCCTGCGGATCTTCCTTCCGCATGCGAATGTAGGCCAGAGCTTGATCGCCGTCAAGATGTTGAGCCCCTTTCGGGAAATGATACACCGACGTAAAATCGCGATTATTCGTCACGTCTACTCCTCCTAACAAATCTACGATCTTCACATAGCCCTCCATGTTCGTTTTCATGTAGAAAGCGATAGGCACTCCGAATAATTGCTCAACGGAATCCACCGACAATGAGGTTCCGCCGAAAGCGTATGCATGATTGATTTTGTCGTATTTACCCGTATTCGGCATAAGAGTTTTCGTGTCCCGGGGGATGGATATGGCGATTGCGGAATTTTTCTTGGGATTGATCGTCAGTAGAATCATCGTATCGCTTCTTCCCCTGTCGCCTGCGCGTTCATCCACTCCCAGCAATAGCAGGCTGAAAGGTTCTTTTTTCTTCAGGCTCGGATGCCTTAACCGCTCCGCCGTTTTATTATCGATCGCTAGCTCCCTTTTAGGTTGCTCTTCTATAGAAGCATTCGTTAGTCGACTAGGCGACGGTTCGGCGTCATGAGTGATTTGGACAGGCGCGGAGTTTGGCGTACTTTCCGTTTGCGGAGGCGTGCTCTGCATTTGCGAGGCCGGTTCATTCTCGAACAGCGGCGCAACCCATGCTTTAGATGGAAGAGGCTCGTACATCGCATCCATCGTTTTGTCCATCGTATACCACACATACCCTCCGCTAAGCAAAGCAATAACCAGGAGAGATAAAAGAGAAAAGACAGCTATTTTGATTACAAGTGCCCGTTTCATCTCTAGTAGCCTCCCGTTTATGAAGTAACGTCCAGCTTCTTGAAGAAATCATCGTTATGACGATCCGCGATCTTCTTGTATAAGGTTACAATATGAGGACTCGATACTAGCACCAATCTCAAGTACTCGCTCAATCGGTACTGAAAGGCTTGCTTTTCGATGCCGGTCATGAGCCATTTCACTCCGTACGCATTGAGGCCTTCTTCTTCGCTTTCATGAAGGACGACCGCCCGTTGCTTCACGAAATAATGCCCCATCTGCAGCTTGATCTGCCACTCCACGTCATCCCGGATCGGAATTTGCAGACTCGTCGTGAATCGGCAACCTCCCAAGCTGATATTCCCGAGGAGCACCCGCTGATTCCGGCTTCTTATTTCCCTTTCGCCAACGCGAAGAAGAGACAGTTCTCCGAATAAAGGTACGTTCAAGGAGAAGCGAACATATTCGCGGCGGTTCTCTATCATTTCCTCGTCCATATTTTTACTAAACCTCTTTAAGATACGTTATGTATCGTCATATTTGAATTTAATGTACGATACATTTTGTAACATGTCAATAGGCAACTTGCCTCCCTTTAACACCCCATGTTTATGGATCTTCTAGCAAGGCAATACTATGACAATACTAAATTTGAATATTTATTTGCGACATTTCGTCGCAAATAATGCATTTGTTTGCTTTCCATATTATGATGAAATCATAGACCATCCTGGGAGGGATCTGATGAATATCGGCAGTCGTCTCGCATTTCTAAGAGACCAGCGCGGTTTAACTCAAGAAGAATTAGCATCTTCCCTCGGCATCTCGCGTGCGGCATTGTCACACTATGAGAAAAATCGGAGAGAACCCGATACCGAAACATTGGGTAAAGTCGCCGATTTATTCCAAGTGTCAATCGACTATCTAGTCGGAAGGACGCATCAATCAACCGCTACGTTAGATGCTGACGTACGGCAATTCGCGGACGAATTGGAGTTGGCGGACGATCAATTGCTGGAGCACTTCGCGCTGACGATCGACGGGCGCAAGCTGACGGCAGACGAAGCCCGCCGCTTTATCGCATTCGTTCGAGCCGAGCGGAATATGAGCAATTAAGTAAAAATTAAAATAAAACCTCCGAAAGAATAGGATGCCTGCATCCCGTTCCTTCGGAGGTTTTTGGTATGTTCGCTCAATTATGTATGGTAGATGAAGACTTCTGTACCGAATTTCCGTATTCTTCCGGCCATTTATCCTTCTGAATGCCTAGTTGTTCCAGAATCCTGCGGATGTCAATTTCCAACGGTTGCTTGTTTGCATGAGTTCCCATCGGTATATCCTTCTCCATATCCGCACCCAAACCCTCTCTTTGATTCCGGTAATGAAACACTAAATTCAGTATAGGATATAGGTCTTGCGGAGGGTGTCGAGAGTTGGGGTCTACCCAACCATTTTTTAATGGAGGTTTTGTCGAAAAGTCGATATTTTAAACGAAAGGTATGCCAATGCCCAATTAATATGGCGATCACCATAAAAAACGCCGAAAGCATGCCCACAATAAGGGACGCTTTCGGCGTTATTCGCTTTTTTGCTAGATTAGTTTCCGCCTACGCGGGACAGATCGCGCATGTTCGCCTCGAACGCGGCAAGCAAGGCTTGCTCTCCGCTAAGACCCTGCGCTTGCACTTTGGCGATCTGCTCCATCATCCTCTTATAATCTTTCGGAATGATTTTAACGATCTTGTTAACCGTATTCTTCCAATCCTCCAGAACGCGTCTGCCGAGATCGCTATTCGTATACTGAACGTGGTTGCCGATCATTCCCCGAACTTGCGCGATTTCTTCGGCATCCTCCAGGGATTCCAGTCCAACCATCTCGAAGTTGCACCGATTGACGAAGTTGCCGTCCCAATCGATGACATACGCGATACCGCCGGACATTCCGGCCGCGAAATTGCGGCCCGTCTTGCCCAACACGACGACTCGCCCGCCCGTCATATATTCGCAGCCATGATCGCCAACACCTTCGACGACGACGTTTACGCCGCTATTGCGAACCGCGAACCTCTCGCCCGCGGCGCCGCGGATAAAGGCTTCTCCGCCTGTAGCACCGTAAAGCGCGGTATTGCCGATAATGACGTTATCTTCCGCCACGAACGTGGACTTCTCGGAAGGATATATCGCGATCTTGCCTCCGGAAAGTCCCTTGCCCACGTAATCGTTGGAGTCGCCTTCAAGCGTCAACGTCATTCCCTTAGGCAAGAACGCACCGAAGCTCTGACCGGCCGTGCCTACGAAATGGAATTGAATAGTATCCTCTGCCAATCCGTCCTTGCCGTATCGTTTCGTGACTTCCGACCCTACGATCGTACCGACGACGCGGTTCGTATTCTTGATCGGGAAAGTACCTCTGACCGATTGTCCGTTCTCCAATGCCGGAGCCGCGGCCGCAAGCAAAGCTTGCATATCCAACGATTCTTCAAGCAAATGGTCCTGAGATTTGGCATTGTAACGGAAAGAGCCTTCCGGCAATTCCGGCATATGAAGCAACGGCGTCAAATCGATGCCTTGCGTTTTGTAATGTCCGATCGCGAGTTTCGTATCGAGCCGGTCGACGCGTCCAACCATCTCTTGGACGGTACGGAAACCGAGCTGCGCCATGATCTCGCGGAATTCCTGACCGACGAATTTCATGAAATTAACCGCATGGTCCGGATCGCCCATGAACTTCTTGCGAAGCTCCGGGTTTTGCGTTGCCACCCCTACAGGGCAAGTATCCAACTGGCAAACTCGCATCATGATGCAGCCGAGAACGACGAGCGGGGCCGTGGAAAATCCGAATTCTTCGGCGCCTAGCAACGTCGCGATAGCAAGATCGCGTCCCGTCATCATCTTCCCGTCGGTTTCTACGACGACGCGGTCGCGCAAGTTGTTCATGATGAGCGTTTGATGGGTCTCGGCAAGACCGAGCTCCCAAGGCAATCCCGCATGGCGGATGGATCCGATAGGAGAAGCTCCCGTTCCTCCGTCATATCCGCTGACCAAGATAACGTCCGCGCGGCCTTTGGCTACGCCCGCGGCGATCGTGCCCACGCCTACCTCGGATACGAGCTTCACGTTAATGCGAGCTCGCGGGTTGGCATTCTTCAAGTCGTGAATCAGCTCAGCGAGATCTTCGATCGAATAGATATCGTGGTGCGGCGGCGGCGATATCAGTCCGACTCCCGGCGTCGTTCCGCGAACTTCGGCTACCCATGGATATACCTTGCGCCCCATGAGTTGGCCGCCTTCTCCGGGTTTAGCGCCTTGAGCCATTTTAATCTGGATTTCTTCCGCGCTGGATAGATAGTAGCTCGTTACGCCGAAACGGCCGGATGCTACTTGCTTGATCGCGCTGCGGCGAGAATCGCCGTTCGCATCCGGAATATAACGCGCCGGATCTTCTCCGCCTTCGCCGGAATTGGATCTGCCGCCGATCCGGTTCATCGCGATGGCAAGCGATTCATGGGCTTCCTTGCTGATCGACCCGAACGACATCGCGCCGGTTTTGAATCTCTTGAAGATCGATTCGATCGGCTCTACTTCTTCGATCGGCACCGGCGGTTGATCGAAGTTGAATTGCAATAACGCCCGTAGGGTACGAACTTGCTCGTATTCGCCTTGGACTAGCGCAGAGTATTTCTTGTACGTATCGTAATTGCCGGTCCGCGTCGCCATTTGCAACGTATGGATCGTCTGCGGGTTGAACAGATGATCCTCTCCGCCTTTGCGCCACTGGTAATCTCCGCCCGAATCCAGCTCGCGCTCCGCTCCTTCTTGCTCGGAGAAGGCACGCAGATGCGAAGCGAGTACCTCTTGCGTAATGACGTCGAAGCCGACGCCTTGAATTCTCGAAGCCGTACCCGTGAAGTATTGGGCGATGACCTCCTCGTTCAAGCCGACCGCTTCGAAGATTTGCGCTCCGCGGTAGGACTGAATCGTGGATATGCCCATTTTGGACAATACTTTCACGACGCCTTTAGTAGCTGCCTTGATATAATTCTTAACCGCTTTTTCGTGCGAGATGTTGCGCATCATGCCTTGACGGATCAGGTCGTCGAGCGTCTCGAAAGCAAGGTACGGATTAACCGCGCTTACGCCGTATCCGAGCAGCAAGGCGAAGTGATGAACTTCCCTCGGTTCGCCGGATTCAAGCAAGATGCTGACTTTCGTCCGCGTACCTTGTCGAATCAAGTGGTGATGCAAAGTCGATACGGCTAACAACGAAGGAATCGCCGCGTTGTCCGCGTCTGTTCCCCTATCGGAAAGAATAAGAATATTGTGTCCTTTGCCGATCAGACGATCCGCCGCATCGCAGAGAAGCTTGAGCGCTCCGCGTAAGCCCGCTTCACCTTGTTTAACGGAGAAGAAGATCGGCAACGTGATCGATTTGAAACCGGGACGATGAACGTGCCGCAGCTTCGCGAAATCTTCGTTGGATAGGATCGGCGAATACAAACGAATTTGTCTGCAGCTTTCCGGTTCGGGATTAAGAAGGTTCCGCTCCGGGCCAACCGTCGTATAGGTCGAAGTGACGATTTCTTCGCGAATCGCATCGATCGGCGGGTTCGTCACTTGCGCGAACAGCTGCTTGAAATAATTGAACAATCGTTGAGGCTTCTCGGAAAGCACGGCCAGAGGGGAATCGTATCCCATCGAAGCTAACGGCTCAACGCCGGTCAGAGCCATCGGTTCCATCACTTTGCGGATATCCTCGAAGGAATAGCCGAACGCTTGCTGGCGAAGCTGAACCGTATCATGGTCCGGCTCCGGCAATTCCGGCGCTTCCGGTAGTTCCTCCAGATCGACCAAATGATCGTTCAGCCAATCGCGGTAAGGATGCTCCGTTACGATCGAACGTTTCACTTCTTCATCGGAGATGATGCGTCCTTCTTTCGTATCTACGAGCAGAATCCGACCCGGGCGAAGACGATCTTTAAGCACGATGTCCTCCTGCGGGATATCGACGACTCCTGCTTCGGATGCCAAAACGATCAGATCGTCCTTAGTCACGTAATAACGCGCGGGGCGCAAGCCGTTCCGGTCGAGAATAGCGCCGATCTGAACGCCATCCGTGAAGCCTACCGCAGCCGGTCCGTCCCATGGCTCCATCAAGCAAGCATGATACTCGTAGAACGCCCTTTTCTCCTCGTCCATATGCTCGTCGTTCTGCCAAGGCTCGGGAACCATCATCATGGCGGCATGAGCCATCGAACGGCCGGACAAATACATGAATTCGAACGTGTTATCAAACATGGCGGTATCGGATCCATCCGGTGCTATAACCGGCTTGACCTTCTTCAGATCGTCGCCGAACAACTCGGAAGCGAACAAAGTCTGACGAGCGCGCATCCAGTTCACGTTACCTTGCAAGGTATTGATTTCGCCGTTATGAATCAAATAATTGAAAGGATGCGCCCGCTCCCAGCTCGGGAACGTATTGGTGCTGAACCGGGAATGGACCAGTGCCATTGCCGTTTTCAACTCTGGATGATGCAGTTCGGGATAGAACAGGCCGACCTGCTCCGTCGTCAGCATCCCTTTGTATACGATCTTCTTGCTGGAGAAGCTCGGAAAATAGAACATATCCGCGCCGTCTATACCGGAATAACGAATCGCTTGCTCCGCGCGCTTGCGGATGACGTACAGCTTGCGCTCGAACGCCATGTCGCTTGCCAACTCCGCCGAGCGTGCAATGAACGCTTGACGTACGAACGGCTTAACCTTCTTAGAAGATTGACCTAACGACTCGTCATTGGTCGGAACCGTGCGCCATCCGATCAAGGATTGACCTTCCTCGGCGATAATCGATTCGAATATTTGCTCATGGTTTCGGCGTGCTTGCTCCTCTTGAGGCAAGAACACCATGCCGACCGCGTAATCGCCTGCTTCAGGCAACGTAAAGCCCAGCTTCTCCGCCTCCGACTTGAAGAAGTCATGTGGAATTTGAAGTAGAATTCCCGCGCCGTCTCCCGTGCTCGGCTCGCTTCCTTGACCCCCGCGATGCTCCATATTGAATAGCAGCGTTAACGCCTGCTCGACGATCTCATGAGATTTTTGGCCTTTGATATGCGCGACAAACCCCATGCCGCATGCATCTTTCTCGAACTGCGGGTCGTACATCCCCTGCTTGACAGGAAGACCTTTACGCATCTCTATCATATATATCAACCTTTCTTTACGCAGTGTTTGAGGAAAATTAAGCAATATCGGCTTCAAATCCCATCCCAAATGACCTAGAATATAAGATGCTGGAGAGACGCAACGGGAAACATCCGGGGATCGGGAGGTATTCGAGGACTAGTAACGGCGGAAATTCATAATTATTCATTTTATTATTCAATTATTTTACCACCCTCGCGAGAAGAATGGCAATTTAATATTTTTATGATGTCGATAAGCAATGCTATGCGAAGTGTCTAACAATGAAGAATTAAGGGAGGAAACAGCTTTTATGAAATCTCGATTACGTAAACCGCTAGTATTCATGCTATCGGCGGTTGTGGCAGTAGGTCTGGCATCTTCCGCCGGTGCTGCCGTCAACGATCCCAAGGGGCAAGAAATTTACCGCATCGTGGCGCTAGGAGACTCGATCAGCGTGGGGTACGAGCCCGGCATGGATTTAAGCTCAGTCGCTTACGGTTATGCCGATCGCCTATACGAGCAATCTCTCTTTCACTCCAGATCGGAGTTTGCCAATTACGCCATTATGGGATTGACTACGCCTGGGCTCGTTAATTTACTTAAAGGTTCAGCCGAATCCAAGCCGCTAACCGCGGTTGATTTGCAGGATTTCTCTATGTACCCGGACGGAGTGGACGATCAAGCTAATAGCGTTGCGGCGAGAGCACCGCAGCTCGCAAAGGACTTGACCAACGCGAATCTCGTCGTAATGACGATCGGAGCGAACGATTTCGGCCCGATCATAAATGCGGCCAAGGACCAGTCAGTAGATGCAGCACGTCAAATTATACAGGACAGCTTCGTTAAAACAATGAATAAATATACAGAAGATTTAGATGAAATGATGACTATTTTGCATAAACTCGCTCCGAATGCTCAAATCGTTTTGGCCGACCAATACAATCCGCTGAGAACCGAGATATCTCTATACGGGGATATAGCCAAATTGGCGGACGAAGTCGCCGAAAAGCTGGATCTGTTCAAAGATAATCTCAACAAAAAGGGAATCCCTTTGCAAATCGCGCACGTATCTTCGAAGTTTAAGGGCGATCCGTTTCTTACCCATCTCAATCCGCTCGAGATGGATACCCACCCGACTCAGGCGGGATACGAGACCATCGCGCAAGTCTTCGCCGATGTCGTCTGGAAGCAATATTTGAACCCGGCACCAAGAGCCAAAGGCGTTCCGATATCCGTCGTCATTAACGGCGCCGAATCTCCTAACAAAGCCGTTATCGTGAAGAATACGACCTTCTTGGCCATTCGGGACGTCGCCGATGCCGTGGATGCCGAATTCATTTGGAACCAGAAAACGAAAACCGCTTCCTTCTCTAAGAACGGAAGGAAAGTCGTCCTTACCATCGGAGCCAAAACGATTCAGGTGAACGGCGCCGTTCAGCCGCTGGATACGCCGGCTTACTTTCAGCAGTCGGGCAAAGAACTAAAAACCTACGTGCCGCTCGCGGTCATCAGCGAAGGTTTGGATTTCCAGGTGGTTTTCCGCAAGCAACTGCTGACCGCATTTATCAATTCCTAAACAAGTACGACTAGCATTCCCATATTAAGCAAATAAAACGGGCTTCCCTCGCGAATTTGAGGAAGCCCGTTTTTATTCGCTTTAGACTTTGATATCGAGGTTGCCGCCAACGTTCGGCTGCACGCTTTGTTGCATCATTTGAATGAGCTGTTGGCCATTGGCTTGCACCACGTCGAGGGACTTAGCAAGAACCGCCAGTCCAACCTGTTGCTTAAGACCGGCGACTCCTAATCCGCTAATGCTACTCATGATTTCACCTTCCTCCTACTTAACCGAAATGCGAATCGTCACGTATTTACCGCCGAACAATCCTTTAATGGACGCGCTGCCTTTACCGACGACCGATATCCTGCCGTCGATAACGGTGGCGACGGATGCCTTCGACGTCGTCCACGCGGCTTGCGATGCTACGCTGGCCGTCTTGCCGTTCTCGTAGTTAGCGGTGACGCTAATGCTGATTTGATCGCCTATTGCGGATTTGAACGAAGTATCGGAAGCGGTAAGCTTAGTCAGCTTTGCCGTAACGACAAAAGGAATCTCTAGCGTTTTGCCTTGAACCGTTGCGGTAAGCTTGCCGCTGCCTTCCGCAAGTCCTTTGGCAGAAGAGCCATTGATGGAAACAAGCTCTTCGTTCGAGGATTTCCAGTCGATCCGGGAACCTAACGTCACTTTCTTTCCGCTCTTCGTCGTTCCCGTTACTTTAATGGATTGCGATCGATTCAAAGTCACGCTGACTTTGGTCGGAGCGATCAGGAACGAAGTGAATTCCTCCTCGACGGTCACTTTGACTTTGACCGTTTTACCCAAATACGTTCCGGTCAGCGTAGCCGTGGCCGCCAGCAAGCCTTTAAGCTTCGTAGGTTTGACCAGCAAGTTCGGCGTCGAAGACTTCCATTCGATTTTGTCGGAGATGGGCTCTTCGTCCCCGTTCTCGTAAATTAGCTGAACGACCGGGAAATCGACTTCCTTGCCGATCACTACGCTAATCGTATCCGCGGAGGGGATCAAGGCCAATATTTTGTTGTTAACGTTGATGACGATAGTATCCAAGATAGGCGCCCCGGCTGTTTCCGCTTTGGCCGTCAAGGTTACCGAGCCGTTCTTTAACGCCTTCCATTTGCCATCCTCAATGGATACGATATCGTTATCGCTGGACGTCCATTCCACCAATTTGCCGACATCCAGCTTATCTCCGATCAACGTCTTGCCGGAAACCGCCGGGAGTGCTTCGGTGTCTTCCACGAATACATCCAACTTTTCCTTCGAAATCTCTATGGTGCTGATCGATGGCAACACGGTAATTGATATGTCTTTCGATAGCCCTTTGTAACTTGCCGTGATTTTGGCAGTGCCCACGGCTTTAGGTACAACATAGACTTTATTCGTAACTGTATCTTTTAATATGACGGCAAAGGCTTGTTCCGCATCCGCGATTTTCCAATCCGTGTTCATGGACACCACTTCTTGTTTCAAGCCGGTATATGCGGTTGCTTCCAATTCCACTTTCGATCCGGACACGGTAACGTAAATAGGCTTTTCGGGCGTAATTTTCAATGCCTCGAATTCCGTTCTCACAATAACCGTTACGGTTCCCGATAAACCGTAGCGGTTAACGGTAATGACTGCCGCTCCTGCTCCGACCGCGGTGATTTTACCTTTGTCGTCGACCTTAACGACGGGAGAGCTGCTTGTCCATGTCGCCGTCGAGGTAATATCCTCGTCCGGCTTTACTCCGGACTTCAATTCCGCTTTTGCGCTCAAATTCAAATCCCCGCCGCCGACTACCATTTCGATCGGAGCGGTATAAGCAGCTCCCGTCACGGAGTTCGTAATGAGTATTTTCGAATAAGGCGATGCTACCGTCAAAACGATGGAATCGGTTTTGCCCTTCGATTTGACCGTAATCGTTACTTTTCCTGCCGTAAGTAACTTAACGGTGCCCTTGGTCACCGTAGCTACGTCCGCATCCGAAGTCGTCCATACGGCCGTTGAAGTGATATCCAACGTGCTCCCCGCTCTGATCGCCTCTGCCGTGAACTTAATATCCGGTCCAAGATTTACGTCCAGCGTTTCTTTATCTTCTGTGGAATTTACTTTCAGCTTAAGATCGGAATAATAATATTCGGACGAAACGCTATAGGTATCCGTCTTTTCTTTATATTTGGCCGTAATCGTTGCGGAAGTGACCGCGCCGGTTGCCGTAACGACACCCTTGACTACCTTTACCGAGCTAGACGTGGATGACCAGACCGCGTCCTCGGTCACGTCTCTGGCCGCCGTAATGCCGGAAATGTCCGCATAGGCCTTGAGGATAATCGTATTGTCCTCTACGAAGAGCTTGCCGTCGGGCGAATCCGATGTGATGTCGACGTCAGTCACGACTTCGTCCGCCGCGGATACGGCTCCGGCGAACAGGGCGCTAACTAAAGCAAAAACCAAGAATATCGAGAGAATTCGATTATAAATGCTGCTGGGACGGGACGACAGTGACTGATGTTTCGCAGTATTGTTCCACATTTTCATTTGTAAACGGATCCTCCATAGATGCTTATTCTTATGATCATTCTCCTTTTATAACGGCTTTGGCGCATGAATCGTGAAGACATAATCGGAATTTCTCATCTTTCTAACTAAAAAAGGCTACCCCTTAGGTCCGATGGACTAGAAGGCAGCCTTCCTAAAATTAACCGCAACGTCCCGATAAGGAACGAACTCGTTTTATTATAATCCGTAATCTTTCCTTAACGTTTCAAGCTTCTCCAACGAGAGCTCCGACCAACGCTTTAACCTGTCGATCTTCTCCATTTCGATTCCGAGCGCCGTGTTCAATGACTGGCGGTATTCCGGAATTGCTCCTGTATACCTATGCGCGGTTTGGATCGGTACCCATACCTTCTCCGTGTAAGCGAGCGCCCTTCGTTCATGAAATATTGCCGCGTCCGGGTCGTAAGAACTGTGCAGATCGCCTTGGGTAGGATGTTGAAGCACCGCAAGCACCTTTACCAAAACCCGCCGATCATCGCGCTCGCAAGCTTCTCCGACATAATCTCCTGTTTTATACGAAATTTTCACAATTTCCGGGATGGAATCGACTTCGTCCATTGTAATCATTTCCTCCTTTAGCTAGTTTCTTCTCATTGTACCACTTGTTCCGAGTCCCGCTTCAGCGTAATATGGAAGTAGGTAAAGTGGAGGATTATTTCTTATGCGTAAAAAACGAGTTCTGCTGCTTTCCGAAGGTTTCGGTACCGGACATACGCAAGCCGCATATGCGCTCGCAGTTGGATTGCGTCAGCTCTCGCCGAGAATCCAAACGCGCGTCATTGAGTTGGGTACTTTTCTTAATCCCATTATCGGCCCCCTGATATTGTCCGCTTATCGCAAAACCGTAAGCAAACAGCCCAAGCTGGTCGGGAAAATGTACCGTAGCGGCTATCATAAATCACTGAACAGAATGACGCAATTCGCGCTGCACAGGTTATTCTACAATCAAGTAGCGGACGTCGTCCGCCAACTAAAGCCGGATTCCATCGTGTGTACCCATCCGATCCCCAACGCCGTAGTCAGCCGATTAAAAAGGCTGGGTCTCGATGTCCCTTTGTATACGCTCATTACCGATTACGATGCCCATGCCACTTGGACAAATCCCGAAGTCAATACTTATTTGGTCAGTACCCCCGCCGTTAGGAACAAACTCATCGCACGGGGCGTGCCTCCAACTTCCATAGAAGTGACGGGCATACCCGTCCATCCGAATTTCTGGCATCCGCACGATCGGGCTGAAATCCTCTCGCAATTCCAATTAAAGGACATGCCGACCGTTCTCATTATGGGCGGAGGTTGGGGTCTTCTATACGGCGAAGAGCTCGTGGAGTATATGGCTGCTTACGCGGACCGGGTTCAACTCATCCTCTGCATGGGGAACAACGAGAAAGCCAAAGAAAAGCTGCTCTCCGATCCGCGCTTTCAGCATGAGAACGTTCACGTTCTCGGATATACGAAGGAAATCAGCAAACTGATGGACGTCTCGGATCTGCTCGTGACCAAGCCGGGGGGCATGACCTGCACGGAAGGCATGGCGAAAGGGATCCCGATGCTGTTCTACGAGCCTATCCCTGGTCAAGAAGAAGAGAATGCCGATTACTTCGTGACCCATGGGTTCGGAGAGCTTATGAAGAACAACGACACGATCGACCGCTGGTTCCGCCTGATTCAAGAGCCTTACGCGGCCTACCGGCATCGCGATACGCTGCTTGCCCTGCGCAACGCGGAATATCACCCGGCTAAGTGCTCGGAGGCGGTACTGGCGTTGATGGAGTAGATCCGGCTCAGATCAGTCAGTCATGCGGAATTGAATATCGACGATACGAAAAAGAGTCCGCAAGACGCTCCTGGGTGGAGAGTCCGCGGGCTCTTTATATTAGTCACAATATTAAAGCGCGCTACCGCCGTATAGGAACCTGAACTCCCAATGCTTCCCTGCGATATTATCGATCCGGACCCCGCCGGACTCGACCGAATACGTCTGCAGTATCTGACCATTACCGAGATAGATGCCCACGTGCGATACCTTCTCGGAGAATGGCTTCTTGTCTTTGTAGCTCGATGCTTTCGTTCCCTTGTAATCCATGAAGAACATAAGGTCCCCGCGTTTCAGCGAATGCCAATCCGTCGTCACCGATTTCTTCCCGCGCACGTACGTTCCTTGCGTGCTTGAACTCGCCGGCAGCGTTATTTTAAGCGCGTCCTTGAACGCTTGGCGTACGAAGTCGGAGCAATCGAACGTCTTCGTATTATTCCGATCCGAACCGAACTCGTACGGCGTTCCCAGGTACTTGAGACCTGCCGCGATGACTAGCTCGACTTGCTGGCTCCCACTAGGCATTGGAGTTGGCGTTGGTGTTGGCGTTGGTGTCGGTGTCGGTGTCGGTGTCGGTGTCGGTGTCGGTGTCGGTGTTGGTGTTGGTGTTGGTGTTGGTGTTGGTGTTGGTGTTGGTGTTGGTGTTGGTGTTGGCGTTGGCGTTGGCGTTGGTGTTGGTGTTGGTGTTGGTGTTGGTGTCGGAACTGGGTTCTGTGGCAACGCCGCCGTTAGCTTTAAGTATTCCTTGGAACTGCTCACGAATCCGGCAACGCCCGAAGCATCCTTGGCAGCGTACCAGTAGCTATTCACTACGCTCGTAATCACGATTTGTTCGTTTTTCTGAAGATAACGAATACGCGCTCCGTTCGTCGACGGCTCCTTGCGAAAAGAAACCGAAGACACGACAACCGCGTTAGCACCGGAATTCCCTTCGTCCGGGTTATAGTCAACGTATTTATCGCTCGATGAAATATAGCCGACTGCACCTTTGCTATCCCTCACCTTCAACCAATAGCTATTCGGCTGTTCCAATACGGTTACGGATTCTCCGGCTTTCAAATATTTCAGTACGCTCGCGGACGTGCTAGGTCCTGAACGAAAGCTAACAGAGGATACGACTTCCGCATTTCCCTGCTGAGCGGCTGCGGCTAACGACGGAATGAACGCAAGCAGTAACAATGATGCCAGTAACAATAGCATTCCTTTTCTCAACTGTCTCTTCCTCCAATGGAACTTTAGATTGGGGCGTCATACGCCCCTTCTTGTCCATTATAGGAGGGATTAAGCCTACTTCCATGAGTCGCCAATCTCAGACCCTTTTCCCGCTATAGGAATAGAGTTCCACGCGGACCTAGGCACTGAGTATGGGAAGTACCGTCAATCACGGGAAAACAGGCACGGCTTCTGCGACGATAGACTTTATTTACCACGTCATACTAGGAAGTTTCACGCAGACGGGGAAATCTATTCGCGTGCTTCCTCGGGCTCCACATGGACATGGACGTTCTCGATATCGTGCTTTCTCTTCATCCGTCTTTCGATCATATCCGATATCTCGTGGCTTTCAACCAATGATATAGACGGATTAACGACGACTACGACATCTACTAGAACCGTGCTGCCGTGAATTCGCGCCCGAATGTCCTTGATGGCTTTCACGCCCTTCGTCTGCTCGATCGTCGTCCGGAGGCTCATTAACTGTTTGACGTCGAAACCGTCGGTTAAAGCTAACGTCGACGTCGTGAAGATGACCCATGCGGTTCTGAGTATGATGAGGCCGACGGCGATCGCGGCTACTCCGTCCAGCCAGGGAATGCCTAGCTTGGAGCCGAAAATGCCGATTGCCGCCCCGATGCTGACGAGAGCATCCGAACGATTGTCTTGCGCCGCCGCCAATAACGCTTGGTTGTTAATGCGTCTGGCGAGTCTGACGTTATAGGCGTATATGCCGAACATTATAGCGGCTGCGCCGATAGCGACCCAACCGGCGTTTAAGTCCGGGGAGACGAACTCCCCTTTCCATAAGTTTTTCCCTGCCGCGATCAATACTTGCAAGCCGACCGTACCCATGATGAAGGATGCGATTAACGCGGCTATCGTCTCCGCTCTCAAGTGTCCGTACGGATGATCCTGATCGGGAGGTTTGCGAGAGATTCGGAGGCCGATAAGCACGGCAACGGAAGCCACGATATCGGTCGTGTTATTGAACCCGTCCGCGGTTAACGCCTCCGAAGAGAACAACCAGCCTGCGGCCAGTTTCAAAGAAGAGAGGACCAAATAAGCCGCGATGCTAACCCAGGCTCCCTTTTCCCCTTGCTTGATATCCCCGTAGACATCCATAACCCAAACCTCCTTATTTCATTAAAGACGGACGCTAGTCGTTTCTATCATCGCAATAGTTTAACCTTAGATTATGAACGCGAAACGTATCCTGCGATTAGAATGTGCTATGAGGTACGATCTGATCAAAGAGCTGTCAAAGGTGAACCCAAGGTAAATAGAATGATAATCATCGTTATTGGAGCTAATGGCTTAATTTCTATTACCTACTTCGCCGTCTTTGGGATAGTACTTCATACTTCTTCCGATAATACAAAAAAAACGCCTGCCGATTAGCCGGCAGGCGCGATCAAGACTTATCTATCTTCTTCGGGTATCATTTTGGCGCGTAGAGCCTGCACTTCAGGATGCTCCAAGTACTCGTCGAAGGTCATCATCCGATCGATGACTCCGTTCGGAGTAATCTCGATGATCCTATTAGCGATCGTTTGCATGAACTGATGGTCATGGGAGGTGAAGATGATCGGCCCGTCGAAATCGATCAGTCCGTTATTGAGAGCCGTGATGGACTCCAAGTCCAAATGGTTGGTAGGCTCGTCGAGAAGAAGCACGTTTCCGTTCGTTAGCATCATGCGGGAAAGCATGCAACGCACCTTTTCTCCCCCGGACAGGACCGAGCCCTTCTTCAGCGCTTCATCGCCGGAGAACAGCATCCGGCCAAGGAATCCGCGGATGAAGGATTCGTCGGGATCTTTGGTGTATTGCCGCAGCCAATCTACCAGATTCAAGTCTACCCCGTCGAAATAATCGGAATTTTCTTTAGGGAAATAAGCTTTAACCGCCGTAACGCCCCACGAAACTGAGCCCTCTTCGGGTTCTTTTTCTCCGATGAGGATTTGGAACAGCAATGTTTTCGCGTGGCCGTAAGGTCCAACCAATGCGATCTTATCGCCTTTATTCACGACGAAGTTGATACCGTTTAATACCTTCGCTCCGTCGATGGACGCGGATAAGTTCTCTACCGTTACGACTTGTTTGCCTACTTCGCGCTCGGGCTTAAAGTTAATGAACGGATATTTGCGGTTGGAAGGACGGATATCGTCGAGCGTAATTTTGTCGAGCGATTTCTTACGGCTGGTCGCTTGCTTCGCTTTGGATTTGTTCGCGGAAAACCGCTGAACGAACTCCTGAAGCTCTTTGATCTTGTCTTCTTTTTTCTTGTTCTGGTCGCGCATGAGCTTCATCGCCAATTGACTGGACTCGTACCAGAAGTCGTAGTTACCCACGTACATCTGAATTTTGCCGAAGTCGATATCCGCGATATGCGTACACACTTGGTTCAGGAAATGCCGGTCATGGGATACGACGATAACGGTGCCTTCGTAACGGGAGAGAAACTCTTCCAGCCAGTTGATGGACACGAGGTCCAAATGGTTGGTAGGCTCATCGAGAAGCAGAATATTAGGGCTGCCGAACAAGGCTTGCGCCAACAATACGCGAACCTTCTCGTTGCCGCTAAGCTCAGCCATCTTCTTGTCGTGGAGCTCCGTCGTGATACCGAGACCGTTCAGCATGCCTGCCGCTTCGCTCTCCGCTTCCCAGCCGTTCATTTCCGCGAAATCCGCCTCGAGCTCGCCCGCGCGCATGCCGTCTTCGTCGGAGAAGTTTTCCTTCATATAGATAGCGTCTTTCTCTTTCATTACTTTGTATAGGCGATCATGGCCCATAATGACCGTCTCGAGCACGTTGAACTCATCGTACTCGTAATGGTTCTGCTTCAATACCGCGAATCGTTCTCCGGGCGTGATGTGTACTTCTCCGGAACTGGACTCCACTTCTCCGGAAAGAATTTTGAGGAACGTGGATTTACCCGCTCCGTTCGCGCCGATCAGGCCGTAGCAGTTGCCTGGCGTGAATTTGATATTAACATCTTCGAACAGGGGGCGTTTGCCGAAACGCAGGCTAATGCCGGATACGGTAATCATGAGTCTAATCCATCCTTTTCTTTGGGGGTTTCTGAATTATGGCTTTCGAAACGCATTGTCTCGCCGTGCTGAAGCAACAATAATTTCTCCTCCGGAATGCCGAGGCTTGCTCTAGCCGTTTCCAAGCGTTGCAAGGCTTCCGCCGGCGTGTCGTCCGAAAGCTTGAATGCACCGTAATGCATGGGTACGAAATACTTGGCTTTAACATCCAAGAACGCTTGAAGCGCTTCTTCGGGGCTAACGTGCTGGGAGGCCATGAACCACTCGGGATCATAAGCACCGATAGGAAGCAAGGCGACGTCGATGTTGAATCTTCGTCCGATCTCGCTGAACCCGCGGAAATAACCGCTATCGCCCGCGAAATAGATCGTCGGACCGTGATCGATTTGCAATACCCATCCGCCCCAGTGGGAAGTATTCATGTCCCAAGGATTGCGACGCGTCCAATGCTGCGCGGGAACGAAGGTGAACTTCACCCCGTGAAACGACGTATCCTCCCACCAATGAAGTTCTTGCGACTGCAAGAAGCCTCGCAGCATGAGTTTGCGACGCAACCCGGCGGGCACGATCATTTTCTTGGGACCTCTTAGCCTTCGCAGGGAGGAGACGTGGAGATGGTCGTAATGGGCGTGAGAGATGAGCACGACGTCTACCGAAGGCATGTCCGATAATTCGATGCCTGGCGGTGCCAGCCTCTTCTGAAATGCCATTCGACGCGCCCACACGGGATCCGTGACGATGTTCAGGCCCGCCATTTGTATAAGAAACGTCGAGTGTCCGATCCAAGTTATGGACGGCTCGCTTCGGTTATGCTGAAGAAATCGTAAGTCTGGCGCCACGCTGGGAACGCAATTATCGTAGCCCTTGTTGCGGAGCTTGCGGAAGCGATCCTCACGCCAACGGTCGAATTGATCCTTAGATGCTTTGCCCGCACCAATGGAATCCAAGTTGCCGAAGCGTTTTCTAAGCATGAAATCCCTCCGATGATGTGTTCATGTATACTATATCAGGAAACGCCGAAATGTACCAAGGACTTGAAGAAAAAAAGCCCTGCCCGCATGGGCAAGGCGTCCGTCGACGCTTCCATTAAACTATTTACCCGTATTCGGCAGAGGATAACCCCCTTGGTTTCATTTCCCTTCTAGGAGCACTTTTTTGGTATTTCGGTCGAGTTGCGGTATTGTGGAATTAAGAAATATTGCGAGGAGTGATCCCATGAAATTATTATCCATCGAGCCGACCCCAAGCCCGAATACGATGAAGCTGAACGTGGACGTTCGGCTCGATCCTGGCGTTCAGTTGAATTACGGCGGTAAAGACGCGACGACGACGTCTCCTCCTCCGCTGATCGCAAGACTGCTTGAGGTTCCCGGCGTCAAAGCGATTTTCCATACATCGGATTTTCTTGCGCTCGACCGTAAAGGAAACGCGGATTGGGCTACGATATTAGAAGGCGTAAAAACTGCGTTCGGAGTCGCGGCGGGAAGCGGCTCGATCGCGTCGACGGTTCCCGAGGCCGAGAGCTTCGGAGAGTCTCACGTGCGCGTGCAGATGTTCCGCGGCATTCCGATGCAGATCCGAGTGCGTAGCGGAGGGCAAGAGTTTCGTGCGGCAATGCCGGAACGCTTTACCCATGCCGTATCGGAAGCCGCAGGATCCACGATGATCCGCGAGCGCATGCTGGAGGATCTCGGCGTTCGTTACGGCGACTCGCAGGACGTGCTGGACGAGGTGCAACGGGAACTGGAAGCCGCCTATTCCGAAGCGCGGCTTAGGGATTTGATCGAGCAGGCGAAAGCTGCCGGCCCCGAAGGCGCGCCGCCTGCGCCACCGGCACCGCTGACGGGCGCCGAAGTGATGCAGGCGCTTGATTCGCAGGATTGGCGAGAACGGTTCGCGGCGCTGGAACGTCTGAAACCGAAAGCCGAAGATTTACCAGTATTGGACAAAGCGTTGACGGATAGCCAAATGTCGGTCAGGCGTCTCGCCGTAGTCTATCTCGGAGATCTCCGTACGCCTGAATCGATGCCGCTTTTGTTCGCAGCCCTCAAGGATTCCTCGGGATCCGTTCGGCGGACCGCCGGGGATACGTTGTCCGATATCGGAGACGTCGCCGCTATTGGGCCGATGATCGAAGCGCTGGAGGATTCCAACAAGCTTGTCCGCTGGCGCGCCGCGCGGTTTCTCTACGAAGCGGGGGACGAGACGGCATTGGACGCTCTGCGGAAATCCGCCGCTAGCGAATCGGAATTCGAGGTCAAGCTTCAATCCGAGATGGCGGTCGCGCGTATCGAACGCGGCGAAGAAGCCGCCGGCTCCGTATGGCAGCAGATGACTCGGATGCGGGAGCAAAGCGAATAGAAAAAAGGCTGTCAGTTAGGTCATGGAGACCTTTCCGACAGCCTTTTTCTACAAGTAGGGAATTGCTATTTCTACGTCGAATCTGTAGCTCTTCCGATGGCCTAACGTATCGGTTAATACGATAAAGTAATGGTAAATCATGCTGTCGTTTCCGTGAGCGAATTCTAACCGATACTCCCCATCGGCTGTCTGAATGATCTCTTCGTTTTTGTCGAAAAGATCGACGCTTGTTCCCTCCGGAAGCCCGACAAGATTAAGCGTGGCCGAATCTCCCGTTGGAATACCAACGAATCTCCTTGGCCCGACGGAGTCTATGTCTGAAATTATTACAATAGCTTGGGAGTCGTGAACAAAGGAAATATTATTATTTATCAGCTTCAAGCTAGTATTTTGCTCCGATGTTTCTAAATAGATATGAATAGGCATGATTATGACTTGACCCAGCGAATCCTCTACCTTGAGCTTGTAGACATTATCGAGAGAGTTCACGATAATTGGAATATAGGTCGCGCCGGAAACGGAAACGTACTCCCCGGAATCATTCGTCAGGGAATAGGTATATTCGAAATCGTTGCCGAATATTTCAAGCCCCACCGAGTGTGATCCAAACGCCAGAGTATCCCAGTACGATTTGGATTGGCGTACTGCGTTAGATCCATAAATCGTACCCTGCGTTCCCTCGTCTTGGGATTCGACATACACCCCGACATCCTCGAAAAGATGATTGTTCCGCGCAACGGTAAAATTCACGTATCCCACGTAGGATTGGGCGTTTCCGTCGGAGACGGTGTAATTAAAGGAATCCGGGCCGCTATAATTCTCCTCGGGAGTATACGTATACTCTCCCGTATTCGGGTTGAAATCAAGCGCTCCGTGAAGAACGTCCTGCTCAAGCCCGAACGTATACGAATCTCCGTCCTCGTCGTATCCGGTAACCGCAGCCGATAGGGAATGATTTTCCATTAACTCTTCATTCTCTCCATCTGTATACGGCGGCCTGTTCAACCGAACGGAATAAGTCTTCTGCGCCCCGTTCCCCGCCGTGACCTTCAACGAAACCACATTGCTCGAATCTGCTTCCAGAATCACCTCGCCGCTGTAGCTGCCGCTGACCACTGGTCCTTGATCTAGGACCTCGACCGTGGCCTTGGCGTCCTTCACGGTCGGCTTCACCTTAACCGAATGAATCGTTCCGCCAACGTTCGCGACATATTGCACGACCGAAGGCTGAAACGACGGGCTTAGTTCAACCGGAATAGGGTCTCCCTCCTGCTGTACGATACTCGAAGTATGAACCTCGCCCGAGCCTTCCCCATTCAAGCCTACCACCATGGCCAATCCCTCTATTTCTAGTCCCGACAAAGTAGCATCGTCGGATTGGACGGTTTCCGACGGGACTTCCGTCGAACTCCCGGTATTCGAGCTTGGCGTCTGCCCCGCTGCCCCGTTCGCTTTCTTATCCGCTTCGAAGCGTTGTTTCTCGGCTTCGCTTAGTTGCTTGTAGTACTCCTCTTCCGCCTTCTTCTTAGCTTCTTCCAGAGCCTTCTTCTTAGCTTCTTCTGCTTTCTTCTTGGCGTCGTTCGTCTTCTTGACGACATCCTCAGGGGCTTGCCGGGCTTCTTCTTCTTTCTTGCGCCTATCCAGCGCGCGTTGCTCGCCTTCGTCCATCTTCCGCGATTTGATTTCTTTCTTCTTGCGATCCTCTTCGCTTAATTCCAGCTCGCGCTTGGATAGATCGATCGAGGAGCCGTTCCCGTTCTTGATCGCTTGAATGATTTCCAGAACTCTTTCAGAGGATATCAAGCCTTCTTGAATCGCCTTATTGGCTAACACTCCGATCAGACTCTCCGTGTTCTTTTGAAATTTAACCAAATCTTCGTCCGTATCCCCGAGCTCGGAAGGCAGCCCTTGCGAATCGTATTTTTTCACGAACTCGCCGTTCTCGTCGTTAATGTCCGCCGCGCTTTCCAAAATCGTCTTCGCGATGGAGGCGTCGCTTTGGTTAAACAATCTTTCCAGATCAAGCAGGGCGATCGTGATTTCCTTCTCGCCTTCGGCGTTTGTCCCGATATAAGCGTTCTGCGTCGGATAAACGTCCTCCTCTTTAGGATTGTCCGGATCGGTCGTCTTCGTGTTCACGACGCCAGCTGCGACGACCAGATGCGTCGCTCCGGTAATCGGATCGACCTTGACGAGCAGATGCGTTCCGCGGACGCCCATGACGGCCGTCGGCGTCTCGAGCGAGAATTCGTCTTCCTTGTTCACGATCGATTTCACGTCGACCCATGCCGAGCCGTTGAACATGCTTACTTTGGTTTTCGTGCCGTTCCGGTCCGACAGCTTGGAGAACGAAAGCGTCGTGTTCTGCGAGACGGTCATTTGGTCGTCGGTCGAAGTTCCGTTCGCGAACTGCAGCACCGCCGAGCTCTTCCCTCCCGTCATCAGCAGGTCGCCTTCGTTCAGGCTCATTTTCGCGAACGCGGTGAATTCCTTGGTTCCCCCGCTCTTCTTCACCTTAACGGCGCCGCTAACTTCCTTGAGAACGACGACACGAGAAGTTGCGGCCTCGGCCGTCTTCGGCCCGATTACCAGAACTGGCAATACCGCCAGCAACAAAGCTATGAACGGTATGAATGATTTCTTGATCATCATTTCGACTCTCCTGTCTGTTATTCGCCAAAAATTGCCCTGCAAGAAAATCTTTCCAACCCATTATAGACGATGAAATGGCCCAACTCTATCAATTCATGTAAAAAAATGTAGTATACCAACTGGCCGCTTCCATCCCTACAGCCAAATCGAAACGTAATGTAACGAGAACGTAATATCCCCTTCATCTTCTCTTCATGTTCAAAGGTTAAGATACATACATGACCCCCCTTTGAAATATAAAACTTGAGGCATGCGGCCCGTAGCCGCATGCCTCCCTTTTTTTTATTCGACCGTATCCATGCTCGGCTTGACCTCGGCTCCCGCGCCTGAATGACGGACGCGACTCCGGGACTGCCCGTCACGAAAGCGAGGATTTACATATGGAGGCGATGGAGTCCATGATACCGCTTTCGCGATTGTAACGGAACCGTAATATGTCCTTCATCTTCTCTTCATGTTCGAAGGTTAAGATACATACATGACCCCCCTTTTCAATAATATATCTTGGGCTTGCGGCTCCGTTGCCGCAAGCCTACTTTTTTTGTCCGGGAGTTTCAGAGCTTCGAACGGAACTCCGCCAAAGAAGCGGAAGCGGCCCCGCAGCCCCAATCGAAGATCGTGAATTCGCCAAGCCCGTCTACCGGAGTTCCGTCATGGTGATTGAAATTTTCCATGTGGAAACCGTAATCCCTCTCGTCGAAGTGAGGATGCACCCTCTCGTAAATTTCCTTGACCGCCGGATTCTCGGGGCAATACATCATATAGAAGGATGCCTTCATCGCCCATAAGGAGCGCGCGCGATAGCTTTCGTTGCCGGTCAAGCGGTAATAGTCCCAATACGTTAATGCGAACAAGCTCTGCCTCGCGTCGTTCCATTCGTCGTCGCTGTTCATGACCCCGAAGCCTCCGACGGTAGGGATCGGAAAATAGGAAGGCTGCCATATTTGCTGATACAGCGACGCTTCCGCGAGCACTTGTTCTCCGTGATCGAGCCATGCCATATTTCTGGTGACGGAATATAAATCCTTCAACGCCTCTGCCGTCCAATACATTCCGAAGTTGCATTGGTTGTATAATCCGCTCCGGGCATCCGTCTGTCCGTATTGCTTCCCTTCCCATTGCTTGGAACAGGACCAATACGTTTCGAAGTCCTCCCAGCGGCCTTCCGGCACGATGTTCCCGACGACGAACCGGGCGGCGTCCTCCGCCGCGGCCACCAAAGCGGAATCCGGACGCATCTGATGCAGTAAGCACATCAGCAGCACATGAACGGACGATTCCGGACTTGCGAGCAGAAACGGCGATATTCCATCTCCCGACGGATCGACCCAAGCCGGGAACGATCCGTCGGGCCGCTGCAGCTCAAGCAGCCTCTTCGCATACTTGCTCACGTAAGGCAAGATTCTCGCATCGGGATTTACGTCCCTATACCATTTCAGCAGCCAATAGCAGGTCCACGAGGAATCCAGAAGATGAACGTAAGTCTCGTGACCCGCCGGACGGCGCGGGCCGGACATCAGCCATCCGCCCGTCTCCCAACGATTGTCCTCTCCCGCTTGGTAGTACCCCGGGAACAATCCGTTCGTCTGCGGCGCGGATAATGCGAAATTCAAAGCCAGCTCCGCCTTCTCCACCCAATCGGAGCGCCCTTTCTCCCGGCCCCATAGAGCGTATCCGTAAGCCGTCCGCAGACTGCAGAACCACGCTTGGTTCCACAAGCTCTTCGGCTCCCGCCATTCCTCTTCGCTACCGAACCCGGGCTTCTGCTTCGCCCTCGCAAGGAATACGACTCCCCCGACTTCCGTGCCGTCGTCCGTCTTGAACTGCTGCCAGGTTACGTCCTTCCACCGATCGAGCGCCCATTCGTAAGCATGGTTAGCGTACGGCTCAAGCGCGGACAGTTGATTTTTCGTGTCTTCGACCGCAGGTACCGCCATTCTTTCGGCCCCGAACCGGTTCCATAGAAAACTCTCGACGTCCCGGTAATCCTTGTCCCGTTGCCCGCTTTCCTTCTTCCACTCCACCATGTAAAACCGGAAGTCGAGCGCTTCGGATAGCATTCTGGGCGTAGGGGTCAGTTCGTAATAAACATGGCCCGTTTCCGCGTAATCGCACAGACCGTATATCAGAGTTCGATCCTGCGAGGAGTAATCCATCATTTGCGGAACGCTTCTGCGATTCTGAATATGGTCCAAATCCGGTACGAGGGCAGCCATGCTCTCGCTATCCTCGAATATCATCGCGGGAGAACGAAAGCTCTTATCCCCTACGACCGTATTCTCTACAGGGGAGAGGTGCGGCTTCCAGACGCAGCGAAGCGGAGAGTCGTTGAGCAGGTATAATTGGACGCCGGCGAATTCCCCGCCCCCTCCTATCGGGGTTAACGAAACCTCGAAGGAAGCGACTTTGCCATCCCTCTCCCGACCCTTCGGCTCCCAATCCAACTTAACCTCTATGCGAAAGTCCCCCGCGTCCGCTGTCCAGATCGCCTTGTCCGCCATGTATTGGGCTTTGTCGAACTCCAGCTCGTTCCAACGCCCCTCTCGATGCCATCGCATTCCGAGCTTTTCGTTCAACCATTCGGGAAGCATTCTTGTCACCCTTTCACTCCGGACATCGTGATGCCTTGCACGTAGTAGCGTTGCAGAAACAGGAATAGAACCAGAACGGGAACCGAGCTGATCGACGTCGCCGCCATGATCTTGCCCCATGAGATGTTGCGCAACGATTGGAACGAGGAGATCGCGACCTGGATCACCTGCTTCTTCTCTTCGTTGATGACGACGAGCGGCCACAGGAAGGAATCCCATTGGTTAAGGAACGTCATAATGCCTAGCGTAATCATGGCCGGTACGGCGGTAGGGAGCACGATCTTGCCGAAGATGCGCAACCACCCCGCGCCGTCCATTCTGCCCGCGTCCAGAATGTCCCGCGGAACGTCCGAGAAAAACTGGACTAGCATGAATATGCCGAACACCCACACGATCTGGGGAACGATGAGCGCCGTAAACGTATTGATCCAGCTCAAATCTCGCATAAGCAAATACTGCGGAATCATGATGACCTCGTACGGAATAACGAGAGAAGACATGAATATCGTCAGCAGGAGCTTCTTGAAGGGAAACCGCAGCTTCGCGAAAGCGAATGCCGCCATCGCGTTGACGACGAGCCCGCATGCCGTGACGAACGCGGCCACGAACAAGGTATTGAGCATGTACCTGCCGAAAGGCTTGCTCGGGTCTAGAAAGATATCCTTGTAATTTTGCAGCGTCCACCTAACCGGCATAAACAATTCGGGACTCAGGGTCGTATATTTGAAAATTTCTTCATGCGTACGAAAAGAGCTCATGACCATCCAATAAATCGGAAATAACGCGACTACCGCTATCGCGATCATGACGACCGTACGCACGATGACGAGTAAATTCTTGTTCATTGCGACCGCCTCCTTGCTAATCTTATCGTTCTAGTACTCGACGTCCGTACGGAAAATCCGCAGCTGCACGACGGAAATCGCCAATACGAGGAAAAAGAACAGGAATGCGGCGGCTGCAGCGTAGCCCATGTTCATTTGCTTAAACGCCGTTTCGTAAATAAAATGGACGACCGTGCTCGTGGATCCCGCCGGCCCGCCGCTTGTCGTGATATAGATCGGAATGAATATTTTGAGCGCGTCCATCGTCGTGATGATGACCACGAACGCCATCGTGCGTTTCAGCAGGGGAATCGTGATCAGATAAAATCTTTGCAGGGGATTCGCCCCGTCCACGTGAGCCGCTTCGTACAACGATTCCGGGATGTTGTTAAGTCCCGCCAGAAAGATGATCATGACGAAGCCCATCGCGCGCCAGATGCACAGGATGATGATTCCCCACATGGAAATGTCCGGATTGGACAGAAAATCCACCCCTTGCAGCCCTATCCCCTTCAAAATCACGTTCAGCATTCCGTAGTCCTTGTTGTACAACAATTTGAATATCGTCGACGCGATCGCGAAGGACACGACGACGGGGATGAAGTATACGGTACGAAAAAACCCGACTCCCCTGAATTTTCTCTGAACGAGCAGCGCGAGCCCGAGAGAGATCGCGGTTTGCACGGGGAGGACGACGAGCGTGAAGTAAAACGAATGCCACAGGCTGGCTCCGAAATCGCGGTCGGTGAACAGCTTTGCGTAGTTGTCCAAGCCGGCGAAGGCGGACCGCGTCGAGATTAAGTTATAGTTCTGAAAGCTGATGAGCAGCGCCCGGAACATCGGATAGAAAATAAACAACGCAAGCAAGAGGAACGCGGGGAAAATAAACAGGTAAGCTGCCCGAGATTCTTGCTTATCGTAAGCGGCGAACTTCAGCCGTTTCACAGGAAATCCCTCCTTGTTTTCCGTTCGGAACGCGATTTCGGGAATAGCAAAGGGGAGTAAGGATTTTGGCTTCCCTCTCCCCCGCCATAACCTAGCTATGATCGAAACTTATTGTTTCTGCAACGCGATCCCGTCTTCTATTTTTTTGACGGCTTTGGCCAGCGATTCGTCTACGTCCGCGTTGCCTAAGCCCACGTCCTCGAACAACAGGCGAATGGCTTCGCTTATCGCGGGATAGGCCGGCGTTACCGGACGAGGATGTCCGTACTTGGCAAGCTGCTCGGCGTAAATATTCATCGGATATTCCTTCAATTCGGCGAAGGAATCGAAAGTCGACTGACGCGCGGGCAGGTTCTTCGTTTCCTCGTACCACACTTTGGAGCCTTCGACGCCCGTAACCCAGTTCACGAACTGCCACGCTTCGTCCGGATGCTCGGATTTGGACGTAATCGCCATGCCCCAGCTTCCCGTCGTACCGATCATGTTCTTGTCTTTCCACAACGGGGCAACGTCATAATCCGTGCCCATCTTGAAATCCGGGAAGTTCTGCTCCTGATAGGAGAAGGCGAACGGACCGTCAACGTGAATAGCCACCTTGCCGTTCCAGAACGCGTCCTGCGGCAGCTCCTTCGGCGATACTTTCTCCGTGTTGTATAGCGACTTCCAGAAGGTCATCGCTTTTTTCGCTTCCGCGGAATCCAGATATCCCTTCGACGTCGTCAGATCGGGGCTCAGTATTTCCGCGCCGGCCTGCCAGAGGAACGCCATTTCCGAATAAGGAGCGCCTTCGTGTCCGGCGAATCCCCACGGTGTCGGACTCCAGCCGTAGACGCCTTTCGACGGATCGTTCAGCTTCCGCGCCGCGTCCAGAACTTGATCCCAAGTCCAAGCTTCGTCAACGTTCTTAGACGGAAGGGGAATTCCCTTCTCCTCGAACATCTTCTTGTTGTAGAACATGACGATCGTGCCTTCGTTATTCGGCGCCGCGTACATCTTGCCGTTAAACGTCAAGCCTTCGATGACGGGCTTAAGCAGATCGTCCTTGTTGCCGTCCTTCGCGAAATAATCGTCCAGAGGAATGATGGCTTCCTGATTGGCGTACGAGGCAAGAGTTGGCGCATCCAACGCCATAATATCCGGCGGATTGCCTCCGGCCAGCGCGGTGCGGACTTTCGTTTCGTACTGGTCGTTAGGGATCATCTGAAAGTCGATCTTGATGTTGGGGTGCTTTTCCTCGAAAGAAGCGATCAGCTTCTTCAGCGCTTCGGCTTCGGGAGCGTAATCGTGCCGCCAGAAGGAGAGCGTAACGGTTTCCGCTTCGGGCTCTCCCGCCGCTTCCGATCCCGAGGCCGAATTCGTACCCGAGCTCGAGTTCGAGTTCGACGAACAAGCAGCCAACCCGATCGCTACCAGAATAGCCAACAAAAGCAACAAACTCTTTTTCATGTAACCCCTCACCTTTTCGGTTGATTTGTTTGCTTCTCTAAGCTAGCATCCGGAAGGCGTACCGCGGAATTCAATCGTTTTGGAAGTAGGCATATAAAATAATCAGGTAGGCGGATCCGCCGGATGATTACGATATTCGTTCGGACTCACTCCGTAGTGCTTCTTGAAGACGATGCTCAAATAGCTCGCGTTGGCGAAGCCGACCAGCTCCGCGATGTCGGACAACCTCAGCTGCGGGTTCTGCAACAGCTCCGCGGCGCGGCCGATGCGGACTTGCGCGATATATTCGCTGAAGGTGCTGCCCGTCTGTTTCTTGAACAGCTCCGATAGGTAAGTCGGGTTAATATGGAACCGATCCGCCAGCATCGTTAAGCTGATCTCGTTCATGTAAGAAGCGTCGATATAGCGGCGCATCGCTTCGACGGCTTCCACGCCGCCCGACACCTTCGAATTCTTGATCCGCTCGATGACCTTGGCCGCCGTACCCGTTAGATAGGCGAGCACGGAAGCTTCGGATCGATGCTTCCAGAGCATGTCCGGGAACATCCAATGCTGCGTCTCGGGAACGTCCAGCCGGTATTTCCCCGCTACTTTATCCATGAGCAGAATCACCCGCAATAGGAAGGAAGCCGTTCCTTGGATCGGCGTATTGCCGGAATGGAGGACGGACTCCAACGCGGCGGAGAAGCGATCCAAATCCCCGTTCTCCAGCGCTAACGTCAGCCGTTTCTCGGCCTCCGGGAAAAGCTCCGCGAAGTCGTCTTGGCCGGAATGGGAAAATACGACTTGGGTACCGGAACCGGAATGGCTCTGGCTCCACGCCAGCATCGCGGATAGGAAGCCCTGCCTGACGGAAGCGAGCCCTTGAGCCGACGCGCCTATGCCGATAACCGCCTCCGCCTTTAAGTAGCGATGAATATGCATTTGTATTTGCCCGCACAGCATTTCGCTCAGCGAAGCTCCCTCTTCCGCGGTCGGAGCAGCTACGAGAAAATGCATCATCTGCGGGTAGCTGCGATGGTAGAACGCGAATGCTCCGCGCTCTATCGCCGGATCCTCCGCCGTCTCGCGGCATACGAGCTGAAACGCGAGGAGGAACAGATGGTTGCCCTCCTCCCGTTCCCCGAGCCTTCCGCGCGGAACTCGAATCTCTACGCTTAGAAACCTGATATGAAGAGTTTCGTCGAGCCACCCTTCCATGCCCAACCGATGGATCTCGCTTCCGAGCGACGGTACTTTCTCCGGATCGTCGTTATCGATCCATTCCAGCACAAGCTGCTCTTGCATCACAGAATGGCTCTTCTTGAGCTGATGCTGCAGCGAATGCTTATGGAACATCGCTTGTTTCTCCGAATCGAGCTCTATGCGAAGCTTACCGAGAATGCTGGACAATTCGCTTCTTACGACCGGTTTAAGCAAGTAGTCCCTCGCGCCGGATTGCATGGCCGCTTTCACGTAATGAAAATCGTCGTGTCCCGACAGCACGATGACTTTGAGCTCCGGATAATTTTCCGCGCATTGCTTCAAGAGCTCCAATCCGCTCATGATCGGCATACGGATATCGGTCAGAACGAGATCGTATCGCTCGTTTTCCAGCAGTGCCAGAGCTTCCCTTCCGTCCTGGGCTTCTCCGGCAACCTCGAAGCCCAAAGCCGTCCATTCGATCTTCAGCTTTAAACCGCTGCGGACCTCCATCTCGTCATCCACCAACAATACCCGATACATCTCTCATTCCTCCTTCAACGGGAGCTCGAACCGAATACGGGTACCTTGATCCGGCGCGGATTCCATCCGGACGACGAATCTCTTCCCGTAATGCAAGCAGCATCTCGCCAGTACGTTGCGCAAGCCGACCCTGCGACCTTGGGCTCCAAGCACGTCCGTCATGTCGCCTTGCGACATTTCCCTTTGCAGCTCGTCGATGAGATCCGGGGACATTCCGCTGCCGTTGTCCGATACCTCTACGATAAGGGTGTTTTCGTATCCGCTAGTACGTATGGCTACGCGGGCGCCGCCGGGATTTTCCAAGCTGAATTTTATCGCGTTCTCGACGAGCGGCTGCAGGATGAACTTTACGATTTCAGCCTTCTCAAGCTCTGGGCGATCTTGAATTTCGATCGTTAGCCGTTCTCCGAAACGGATTTTCATGATCGAAACGTAATATCGGATATACTGCATCTCTTCCCCGAGCTTGACCAAATCGCTGTCCACGCGGAGAGAATAACGCAGCATTTGTCCCAACCACTCCGTCACGTCGATAACCTCGCCGCTTCTTTTCTGGGCGGACAAGCTGCCGATCGCTTCCAGCGTGTTGTATAGAAAATGAGGATTGATTTGCATGAGAAGCGCCTTGTATTCCGCGTCTTTGCGGCGCATGTTCGCTTGAAATTCGGTTTCGATCAAGAAGCGAAGGCGCTTCACCATATTTCGGAACACCTTGACGACGTAACCGACTTCGTTGCGGGGAATCGGCATCCTCGCCAACGCCTCGTCCTCTTCCTGGTTGAAATCGCCTCTTTCCACCAAACGCATCGAGCCCGCCAATCTCGTCAGCGGACGGGCGATTCCCGACGACAGCCAGAATGCCGCGGCTATCGTCATGAGAAGAAGAACGGCGCCTACGGCCATCATCGTCTGCTGAACCTTCTTCATTTTCTCGAACAGCTCGGATTCCGGAACCTCGCCCACGAGAACCCAATTCGCCCGTTTGATCTTGCGGTACAAAATACGGTGATCCTCTTGCTCCGCCGTCAGCTTGCCGCCGGAATGCTTGTCCGTCCGGATCGACGGCATAAGGGAAAGGAAGCCCGACATATTGTCGTCTATTCGCTGCTCTAGCACCGGATTTCCATCCATGTCGAGCAAGTATACGCGTCCGGTTTCGCCGAATTTTATTTTCTCGAGAGAGGTTTGAATGAGCGAGGTTTGAACGTTCAGCTTCAGTACGCCGATCTTGCGGAACGAGCTTAGCTGCACAAGATTGTAGACAAGGCTATTCATGCCGATCGATTGCAAATATCCCGGCTGGTAGGCGTCCATGTGCGCGGGCACCCAGCGTATGCCGTCCTTTTCGAAAGTCCTGTACCATGGGCTGTCCAGGAACGACGGATCGTTGAATACGTTATCCCTTATGCCGACGGCGGTCCCGTTTTCATTGAATAAAGTAATGGATGATATCGAGGAATGATTTAGCGCGATGGAGGATAGGAATTTGCGTATTTCCGAATCGTGGGCGATCCTTTTTTCCTGGGGAAGATCCTTGTCGAGTTGAGCGGCCACCCATTGCTGCGTAACTTCGTTGCTAAGCACCTGGTTTGCTACGTCTTCGACTTGGGTCGTCAACGTATTGACGAACGACGCGTATTGATCCATCGTCTGCGACGTGGATTCTTCGATCGAGGTACCGATGACGGAATTGGACACTTGCGTCAGAACGACGACCATCGTAATAAAAGGAATAATGAGCAGGATAATAAAGGTGACGGACAAGCGGGTTCTTAGCGAGTAGAACATAGGCGCCCCTCCGGATATGGAAATACTCCCTCCGGACGGAGCCTGAAGGGAGTATTGTGAATAGTCATTATGGAAGTCCGAAACCGATAATGCATCTATTACTTTACCAGTTATGGATGGGCTAAGGAATATATTTTTTTCGGGTCGAGGCCTTTAAAATATTCGGATTTTTCCGAGGGGCAGCGCGGACGGCAGGGGGTGCCTCCGTCAGTTTGGGAAGAGAACTGCATAAGGTGATACGAGAACTTTATTTGTTGCTCTACTAGCTCGCTTATCCTTTTAGCGTCTTGCCATCGCTTTATTTCCTGGATTGAAGGCCACTTGCAGTGAATTTCGCAAAGATAACGTTATCGCATCATCTTAATCGCTACGTACACCTTCATTCAACCGAAATAGAGCGATGGCATAACGCAAAGAGCTCCAATTGAATAGCGATCATACGCAACCAATGTTCAAGCTTCCACTTCCACGCAATAACAGCTAAAAACCCGGTCTCGAGAACCGGGTTTTCCATGCTTTATCTTGCAAGCCGCCGAAATGACGCTACAATCCGAACCCGATAGCCAGCTTGCCGCTGCTCGCCGGAACGACGATTACGACTTCGTCGCCCTTCCGTCGCAGCCATCGTCCGGCTGCCAGCTCGCCGATTCCGTCGACGCGATCCAAAGCTTTCCCGTTCCAAGTCGCGCTCGAGGCATCGCGGCTCAATCCCCGGAAGAGGAGCGTTATCGGACCGTTTCCCTTCGCCTCGACGTCCGACTCGATTCTGTCTTCATGCTTCGCGGCGGATATGGCGACATCGTAACCCAAGTCGTCCACGAACCGATAGTGCAGTTCGCTCGTCAAGAAAATCATCAAGCAAAGCCGTTCGTAACGATCCGTCCGGTTTCCGACATCGTCGGCAAGCTCGCCATTCGCGCCCAGATTCAGCGGGATGACGCTGTTCTCCTTTAAGTAAACCGGAATATGCGACAACTCGGCAGCGACTTCCCTCCACTCCCCGCCTTCCATCGTTTCCGGCTCGAATAACGATAACCATTGCCCTTCGGGAAAATAAACTCGTACCCTTGTCGTGCCTTCTTCCGTCACTGGCGCCACGAGCATGCACTCGCCGAATAGGTACTGCATCGTCAAATCGCGGCAGCGCGCAGCGTCCGGATACGCTAGCAACATGGCTCTCATCATAGGAAAGCCCGTCTCGGAGCTGATCCTTGCCTGTTCGTAAATGTATGGCAGCATATTCATCCGCATATCGGCGAACCGCTTGTAGATAGTCAGAACCGACGGCTCGCCCGTCCGTTCCGCGATATTCCACGGCGTTCGATCCATATTGAATTGTCCCTTGCTCTCCGCATGGTACTGCATGACGGGACAGAACGCCGCCATTGCCGCCGACCGAACGAACAGCTCTGCCGTCGGGATATCCCCGGAGAATCCCCCCAGATCCCACCCCCAGAAAGGAATTCCCGACATCCCGCAGCTTAATCCCGCGATGATCGTCGCGCGGAAAGCTTCGAAGGTCGACTTCTCGTCGCCTGCCCAGTGCAACGGTGCGCTTTGCGCTCCCGTATATCCGGCTCGGCTGAACGTGATCGCCCCTCCCCGCACGTACCGGTCGGCGTATTGCTGGAAAGCCCCGACGTAAACGTTCGGATACTCGTTGCGCATCTCCGCGCCGGTTCGTCCGTCATGGAAAATCAGATCCGAGCCGTATATGCATTCGCCGCCATCCGTTTTGAACCCGTCGATATTCATATCTTCCAGCAAGTATCGTCGTTTGCCGAGCCACCATTCCGATGCCTCCGGATTCGTGAAATCCGGTACTAGACTTCCCCTGAACCACTCGTAATTCGGAATGCGGTACAGACTGCCGTCTCCTTTGCGAACGCCGTAACCCTTATCGACCATAAAAGCCTCGTCCTTGTCCCGTTGCTCGTGCGCGATTCCGTCCATGAACTTCATGACAGGAGCTTGCCAGAGGAGGACGCGGATGTTCCGATCATGGATTCTCTCCACCAGTTGCTTCGGATCAGGCCACCTTCCCCATGCCGGGAACGTAAAATCGTCGTACGTAAAACGCGACTCTCCCGATTTGCCCTCGTAACCCGCATCGTTGAAAATATAAAAGGAAGACTCGTCGCTCCATTGCTCCAGCACCATTACGGTCGACGGAATGGCATGCTTGGACGTTTGGTCCAACTGCGCGTCGACTTCCTTCTCGCTGTCCCAGTTGTTGCTGGACATCCATGGGCCGAATGCCCATTTCGGCGGCAGCTTCGGCTTGCCGGACAAAGCGGCGAAAGTACCGACCAGTTCCATAGGCTTGCCGGCAAACAAGCTAAAATCCATTTTCTGATGCATCGGATGGACGTCCGCCTCGATCTGCATCAATTCGGGAATCGTCGTTGATCCAAAACGGAACACGGAGTAAAGACAGCTTTGCAGGAATAGGCCATAGCCGTCCGAGCTGTATACCACCGGAACCGGCATGTAAGTGCGATACCCTTGGTCCTTATATTGGTTGAATACGTAATTGTCCAATTCGCAGCCGCGAAACTCCATACGCGCGAATCGCTCGCCCATTCCGTAAAGCCTCTCGTCGGCCGACAGCTCGAAATTCAGTCTTAGCTTCGATATCGTCCCGTCTTGATTCGCCAGAAACTGGAGGAACGGAATGTCCGCCGTCCCGAAGCCGCGGCCAACCCGCTCGCCGCTATCGTTCAGCAAGCCCGATTCCATCTTGCCATCAGTTACGCGAAATGACGCATGACCGACGCGAAATTCCCCGCTTACCGCTTCCGTCCGGCTTGCATTATCGGAGTATCCCTCGTCATTCTCGCTATGCGTCATCGTCAAGCCGAAGCCGATCGCTCCGCTATCGTGAACGGCGAGCTTAAGAACGGGATCAATCAACCCGCCTCCAGCACTGAGAGCTTCGAACCTTACGGTTAGTTCTCCCTCCTTGGAGCCTCCTACTTCCTTAACGCGCTTAATGTTCTCCCAGCGAAATACGTCGAAGCCGAACCAATCCGAGGTCGTCTCGTGCTCTCCGGAATCTCTCGCCGCAAACCGATATCGCACATGCTCTAATTGCAAGATCGGCTCAATCGAAGCTTCCCAATACCGCTCCCCTTCGTCCGTCTGCATGGCCTCCATGGGAATAAGGATCGGCGCTGCCCGACCGATGACGTATTCCAGCGCAACCGATGCTCCCGGCTGAAAGGGAGAGGAATACGTCCGAAACGCAACGGGATCCCCGACCGTAACTAGCCTAGGATACCGTTCGTTGTTGGCAAAGCGATAGGGACTCTCCCCTCCCGTCGGATCATGGATGAACCGTATCCCGCGTTCAACCCGTTCGTCCGATTCCGTCTCTTCCATAACGAATCCCGGCGACTTCATCTCCAACTGACCGGATGCCCACTCCAAGAACGCCGAACTATCCGCTTGCCCTTGCCGTTTCTCTTCGTCCCAAGTCGCTATCGCCCGGTCCCGGAGCGTTCTCGCGCGGGCGAGCGAACCGATCTCGCTATAATAACCCGACAGAAGCGCCGCCGTCTCCGCGCGAACGTTCTCTTCCTTCAAACGATCGATCGCCTCAAGCATGGCAAGGTCTCCCGCGCTGACGAGCCCGAACGGAACGGCCGCCGCGAATATATCCTCGCCGACCTCGTCGGAACCTTCCCGGCTAACGAAATGCTTGCCGCGCATGAAGGAAGCGAACGTTTTTTCCCGGATCAGCTTGCATAACATCTGGGCATTCTCCGAGCGGTAAACATTATTAATCGATCTCAACGCCGCGTAATGGAGCGCTAAATTGCTGAAGAAAACGCCCGGCCCTTCCTCCCACAACCAATGCGAATCCGGCTCGTTCCAAGCCCTCTCGATTTTTCCGACGCATTCCTCGATTAACCCGGAATTATCCGTCAATATCGAACGGTCTCCGCCGCGGTTGGCGAATTCTCCTAATATCCATAACCAGTACGATCCTTGCCGGGCATCGTATCCGTCGACCGCAAACCCGCGTGCCGCTCTATCCAACCACGGCTGCGAATCACGCACCCTTCCTCTTTTTAGACGGCCGAATAGAAGGATCGCGGTATCCCTTATCGAATCCTGCGCGAGCTGTCTCGTCGAGTTCATGGATTATTTGATTCCTCCCATTTGCAGACCTGTTTTGAAGAACCCCTGCGCGAACATGTAGAGAATGATAATAGGAAGCATGGAAATGAGACTGCCGGCCATGAGCGTGTTGTATTCGCTGCCGTACTGGCCGTTCAACGAGCTTAACGCTAGCGGGAGAGTCATTAAATCCCGATCCGATAACACGATCAGCGGCCAGAAGTAGTCGTTCCAGGAACCCATGAACGTGACGATTCCGAGCGTCGCGATAATCGGCATCGAGAGAGGAACGATGATCCGGAGAAAAATATTCGGTTGGGAAGCTCCGTCAATGAACGCGGCGTCCACGAAATCGTTATGGATCGTCTTGATAAATTGCCTGAGCATGAAGATCGCGAACGGATTGAAGACGGTCGGCAGCAGCAAACCCGTGAAGGAATTGAGCAATTGGAACTCCTTAAGCACGAGAAACACGGGAATCATCGTCACTTGCCCGGGGACCATCATCGTCGCCAAGAAGACGGTGAACACGATCTCTCGGCCTTTGAACTCGATCTTCGCGAATACGTAAGCGGCCATCAAAGCCGATGCAAGCACGAGCATCGTACTGGCCACGGAGATGAACAGGCTGTTGAAAATCGCTTGGGCGAACGGAAATACGGTGAAAATTTTCTCGTATCCTTCGAAGGACACCTTCTCCGGGATCCACTCGATCGGGATGCTTATCAATGCGCCTTTGCTCTTAAGGGAGGTGCTGACCATCCAGAAGAACGGGATGAGCGCGAATATCGCGAGGATCGAAGCGAATACGTAGAATAACAGCGGCTTGATCAACCGGCTACGAATCATAATGCACCCACTTTTTCTGAAGCTTCATTTGAATCGCGGTGAACGCGAAAATGATCACGAACAGGATCCACGAGAAGGAGGAGGCGTAGCCCATTTTGTAATATTTGAAAGCGAACTTGTAGATTCTCTCGACCATAACCTGAGTGGAACCGTACGGCCCAGCGTCCTGCGTCATAATCATGACCTGAGGGAACAGTTGGAAGGAATTGATGATGCACATGATGAGAACGAAGAAGAGCATCGGCGATAAAAGCGGGATCGTGATCCGGGTGAACCTCTTCCAGAAGTTAGCCCCGTCGATATGCGCCGCTTCGTAATACGCCGGATTGATCGCTTGAAGTCCGCCGAGCATGATCAACGCGAAGAAGCCCATGTCCTTCCATATGCTGGCGAAGACGATGCCGGGCATTGCCCAAGTCCGATCCTGCAGCCACGCGGGACCGTCGATGCCCGCGACGAACGAAAGAATCGCGTTAACCGGGCCGTAATCGTCGCTGAGCAGCCACTTCCAGATCAATGCGGCCGCCACCCAAGAAGTCAGTACGGGAATAAAAAAGATGACTCGATAGAGGCCGATCGCCCTGTACGCGTTGTTAAGCAAAATCGCCGCCAGCACCGACGCGGCCAGTATGAGAGGAATGTATAGCACGATGTAATACATCGTGTTTTTCAGTACGCGCCAGAATTCTTCGCCTTCCAATATTGCCTTGAAATTACCGAAGCCGATGAAATCCGGGGTTCCGGCAGCCAGATTCCAAGGATTCAAGCCGTTCCAGTCCGTAAAGCTGATGATCAACGAGTAAAAAATCGGAATGATGCTGAATACCAAGAGACCGATCGTCGAGGGCAACAGGAATAAGACGATTGTCAGCCACTTCATGCGATCGCGTTTGTTTCGCATCGAATCGGAGCACCTCGCAATAGGAAAAACAGCTACCTCCGCGAAAAATTCTAACCTATAGAGGTAGCTGCCTATCCGTATCTTTTTATGAAAAGTATCGTCGCGTTATTGCAGCTTGATTTTGTCCGTTAATTCCTTCTGAGCGTCGTCGAGTGCTTCTTGGGCGGATTTGGCGCCTTCCGAGGCGGCCGTCAGATGAATGCCTAGAATGTCGGCCATCTCGGTGAATTGTTCGATGACCGGAGGCGTCACCAGGAATTCAAGCGAATCGAATACGGCTTGGCGATTGGCGGGCGGCGTCGTTTTCAAGTAGGCTTCCAATACGTCCGGATAGGTGACCGCCGGCAATTCCCAGCCCGCATCTACGCGAATCTTCGCGGCTTCCTTGCTGGAGGACAGGAATTTAATCCATTCGAATGCCGCTTCCGCGACTTTGCTGTCTTTGTTGATGACTAGCCCGTTGGAGAAAAAATGCGTCGCCTTCTTCTTATTGCCCGGCTCGACCGCGACGTCCCATTCGAATTTCACGTTCTGCATGAAATCGGAGAAAGCCCATACGCCCGTTACGATCATTCCAAGGCGACCGGCCTTGAACAGATCCCAATCGCCGACTCCGCTAAGCTGCGCTTGGGTAGGCATGACGTTCGATTTCAAGACGCGGTCGACCAAGCGCTGCAACGTCTCCACGTTCTCCGGGGAATTGACGGTGAATGCGGTCTTATCCGCGTTAAGCAAGCTGCCGTCGTTTTGCTGAACGAGCTTGTAGAATTCATGGAACTGGATCGGCTGGAAGACGCCGAACGTGTTCTTGTCTAGCGCCCTTATCTTCGCCGCGGCATCGTCGAACTCTTTCCAAGTCCAATCGTTGGTCGGGAGCTCGGCGTTGGCTTCGGCGAACAGTTCTTTGTTGTAGATCAACAGAACGTTGGAGAAGCTTCCCGGCATGCCGTACTGGGTTCCATCCGCGGAGAAGGCGTTTAATGCCTGCTGGTTTAAGGTCGATTTATCGAATTGCGTCGCTTCGAAAAAAGGATTGATATCGAGAAGAACGCCCTTTTTCGCGTACGATACGAAGTTTTCGTAGTTAAGCTCGTAGGCGTCCGGCGCCTGGCCGGCCGCGACCCGAGTTTGCATTTGGGTGAAATAATCCCCGTAAGCGATCGTTTCGATCTCTATCTTGATGTTCGGATGTTCCTTCTCGAACGCCTCTTGCATCTGCGTCAAATATTTAGCCGTATCGCCCGCGCCGGAGAAGTTGCCGAATTTGACGGTAACGTTCTCTTCCGGAGCTTCGGACGTCTCCTTAGGGGATTCCGAAGCTTTGGGCGAATCGCTCGCGCTCGGGGTGCCGCTGCTTTCGGCCGCGTTCTTGTCGTTACCTCCGCTGCATGCGGCAATTACGGATACCATTGCGATGATCACAATAATTGTAAGCGCCTTCACGAATCTCAACTTTACCATTGAATAAATCCCCCTAGAAATGGTTTGAAGATCATTCTTGCATGGACAAGCTAGATTAAGCGTTTAACTAACGATCGATTTGCAGTAAAATCTGCAAATGGACACTCGATTAATTCATTAGCTTCCGTACCGTTTCCCTGTCTACGATCTCTAGAGGAATCAATGATCTCGCGCTTTTCACGCTGACTCCGTTTTTCTCTTGGATTTGCTCGATAAGCATTCTCGCGGCCGTTTCACCTTTGAGGAAAATCTGTTGTTTCACCGTCGTGAGCGGGGGCAGGAACATATGCGCCATGGAAATATCGTCGAATCCGATGACGGAGATGTCGTGCGGGACGTCCTTTCCCGACTCCTTGATCCCGCGAATAACGCCGAATGCCACCATGTCCGCGACCGCGAATACGGCCGTAATCTCCGGAAATTTATCCGCGATCAATGCTCCGGAGCTGCGACCGTGCACGTAGCTGACCGAATTCTCGAACACGTAGTCCGGGTTGTAGAACAATCCGTTTTCCTGCAACGCGCGCTTGTAGCCTAGAAACCTCTTTTCCACGACCCCTTCCTTGCGGATCATGCCGGTTACGAGACCGATATTCCTGTGTCCGTTCTCGATCAGGTGCTTAGTCGCCAAGTAACCGCCTAGTTCGTCGTCGATGCCGACGTTAGCGAAGGAATTATCATTCACGTAGCTATCGATGAGGACGATCGGAATGTTCGCTTGCTTGCACTCGTCGTAGAGCTGCTCCGAATAAATGCCCATAATAATCGCGCCGTCAAGATTGCGCGAGGTCGAAATGTCGAGGTATGTCTTTCCCTTGTCTACGCCCGCTAGAATGATATGATAGCCGTATTCGCGTACGACGCCTTCGATGGCGCTGATCATCTCGCTGTAGAACGGGTTCTCGAATACAAGCTGCTTGTGGTCTTCCGTCTGGGGGATGATGACGCCGATGAGCTCCGAGGTGTTCTTGACCAGTCCCCGCGCCGTGATGCTTGGGATGTAATTCAAGTGTCTGATAGATTCGTGGATTCTGACGATCGTGTCCTGCGACACTTTGCTTTCCTTGCCGTTCAGCACGTACGAGACGGCTGCGATCGATACTCCTGCGTTGCGGGCTACGTCTTTTATCGTAATTTTCTTCATGATCGCGCGGAGATCATCCTCCCTTTTGGTTAAACGTTTAATGAAAATATAAACCCAGCCGCTTCTCTTGTCAACAAATTTTGAAAGCGCTTAATTATAGTGACGACCTTACCTTGCTCCGCTACCGCATTCCTCGCGGCTGCTCCTTTGGTACATACTCGTAAACACGCTCTCCGTTCTATCACAAACCCGGCTCTACCCTCATTACATCGCCCTTCTTAGTATTTTTCGGAGGCCGGAGGCCTTACGGAGCTGCAGACTTATTTTTTATGGTTAGAGCTCGGTGAGGGCGGAGTTTCCGGCTGTAGACATACTTTTTATGGTTAGAGCTCGGTGAGGGCGGAGTTTCCCGGCTGTAGACATATTTTTTATGGTTAGAGCTCGTTGAGGGTGGGGTTTCTCGGCTGTAGACATATTTTTTATGGTTAGAGATCGTTGAAGGTGGGGTTTCTCGGCTGTAGACATACTTTTTGTGGTTTGCGTACTTTGTCTAGGTTGCGGGGTTGCGGGGTTGCGGGGTTGCGGGGTTGCGGGGTTGCGGGGTTGCGGGGTTGCGGGGTTGCGGGGTTGCGGGGTTGCGGGGTTGCGAGGTTGCGAGGTTGCGAGGTTGCGCTTAGGCACCTGAAATTGAGTGGGCGCATATCTTGCATTAACCGTATTTCGCCCATGGGCACAAAGGAGGAACAACGATGCCGAAATCACGATCGCCGGAAGCCAAGCCTTTGCTGCGCAAGGCAACGGCCGATCCGAAAGCCAAGCTTTCATCGAGGCAAGCTCAACCCGCTCAACCCCAACCTAAAAGCGCATCCGTCAAAACTAATAAAAAAGAAACAGGGAAGAACGACATCGTGCATTTGCACCAAAACGAGGAACAACATCCTCCTGTACTAACTCGACCGATTCCTTGGTGGGTAGACACGCAAGAACGCGGAATGTTCGGTGGATTATTCGGTGGAGGAGGTGGCGCCGGCACCGGAGGTGGACCAGGAATGCTGCCGCCAGGACCTGGACCATTTCCACCTGGCCCCGGACCGTTTCCACCTGGCCCCGGACCGTTTCCGCCAGGACCTGGACCATTTCCGCCAGGACCTGGACCATTTCCACCCGGACCCGGACCGTTTCCACCTGGCCCCGGACCGTTTCCGCCAGGACCCGGACCTGGACCGTTTCCTCCAGGCCCCGGACCATTTCCGCCCGGACCCGGACCATTTCCGCCCGGACCCGGACCATTTCCGCCAGGACCCGGACCGTTTCCGCCAGGACCTGGACCATTTCCGCCAGGGCCTGGACCGTTTCCTCCAGGACCCGGACCTTTCCCACCAGGGCCAGGACCGTTTCCGATCCCGGTACCGATCCCGTTTCCCATTCCGGGACCGCAGCCATTCCCGCCGCAGCAAGCTTTCATCACGGTGCGAATTAACGGAGGCGCTGCATTTCCTAGAGTGAATTATACGAACTACATCCCGTTTTACCCCGGTATCACCATTCGCCGGGCACTAGAATCGACTGGACTCGTGGACTTCGGCCCAGCGGGATTCATTCGCAACGTAGCCGGAATTCCGATAGGACGTACCACCGAGGTTCGTCTTCGTTATAACGGGCGAGTCGTACCTCAAACGATACTGAACGTTCCCGCGGAGCCGGGAAGCATCGTCGGCCTCGAGCTCTACTACTCCGTTACGGGCGCGGTTCCCATTCCGTTATAATCTCAGGCTCCGTCCACCTCTTGCTGCACCTTGCGACGGAACAAGAACGGAACGGCCAAAGCGACCGCGAACACGCAGCAGGCAATCAAAATTTCCTTCCAGCTTCCCTTGGATAAGCTGGCTCCTAGAAAATTATAAGCGAACGTACCGGGTAACGTACCGATAACCGTTGCGGGCAGGAATGCCCGTAACGGTACCCGGGCAACGCCGGCCGCATAGCTGACCAAGTCGAATGGCACGAATGGAGCTATCCGAAGCAGCAGCACCATCATGAACCCTCGCCTCTCCATTGCTGTTTCGATCTTCGAAAGTCTCGGATCCGCTTTTCCCCGGAAGAAACCCCCTCCGATTTTCCTGGCTACGAGGAAAGACAGAACCGCTCCGGTTACCGCCCCGACTAACGTGTAAAGCATTCCGAACCACGTCCCGAAGGCAAGTCCCCCGGCCATAGATAAGATCGAAGCTGGAAATAAAATAAACGGGCGGGCGATATACATCGCGATATATAACACGGGTGCTATCCATCCGAAAGACAGCACCCATGTTCTTATGGATTCGGGATTAACCTTCAAATACTTGAAATCAAACCATAGCAGCACGGCAACGACGATGACGGCCGCCGATATTTTCCAAATCGTTGATCGACGCAATTGTACGAGCCCCTTCCTCGGATTTCCATTTCACTTCGTATCATACAAGAACTCGCGATGTAAGACAAAAACGGTCCTTAAAAGAATCCTCTGTTTATTCCCTGAAAAACGGCTGGGCAATGAGGTGATTAAAGTTAGCTTTTCTAACTTGATCTTTATTATAATTTTGTTAAATATTTGCTTCTCTCGCATGCGCATTTCGACTACACTGAGGAAAGGGAGCACGATTTTGCTCTTATTGAAATCTTGTCGTCAGAATAGGGTGAATCTTTCATCATGCAAACGAATCTGCTTCTACTGCTCGGTTCGGGTTTTCGTACGTTAAACCAATCTCTGCAGGAAGAGATTTACCGTGAATTTTACCATTTCCTCTACAAACCTATTCTATATATGATCAATGACCATTCGGCGACGGAGGATATTATACAAGAAGCTTTTATGGCTACGCTTAGCAAATGTCCTGCTGTCGAGAACGAAGAGCATATGAAGGCCTGGATCAAAGTAGTCGCCAAAAATTTCACGATCAATTACATCCGCAAGCGAAAAAAAAGCCGCAATGACGTCAGCTTGGAATTCACGGGGGATAATAGCCAGATTGCCCATACCGCGGCCGCCGTATCCGTCGAGCAGGAAGTCGAGGCGAAATCGCTGGAAGAGCAAATTTCTCTTCATCTAGAGGGAATGAAGCCCGATCAGCGCAACATCATCGAGCTCAAATGGAAGAAAGGCTTGACTTACAAAGAAATCGCCGTGGAAATTCAAGATACCGAAGTCGCCGTAAAGCACAAATTACATAGAGCCCGTAATTATTTGAAAAAAAAATTATTCAAGGAATGGGGAAGCCGGGATGATTAACGCGCAGTTCGATAGGTTGTTCGATTCCGCCTTCGAGGCTTCCGAAGCACTTGATCATATCGCGGTCGACCATGTCTCCTCTTGGCATAAAGTTCAAAAACGGTTGAATACGCGCGGCAAACGAAAAAAATTACGTTCGACGCTAACGAAACTCGCCGTAGTCGCGGCGTCGTTAATGATAGGAGCCGCCATTTTTGGCAATACTCGCGCGGTTAAGGCCATTGATCCTCTCTACTCGACCTTGAAGGAATATCCGTCGGGGTTGATGGCGTTTTTTTTCGGGCGAGATAGCGATTCTGACCCCACCAAAGCTTTGGGCGAACCTCCTCCCGCTTACGCGGAAGGTCTAAACGTCGAGAAGATCAACGAGACTACTTACAAAGTAACCGCCAACCTGCAACAATCCGAACGTCTCCTTTCTTTTCGCGCACCTTCCTTCGGCTTCATTCCCGACAGATACTCCTTCTACAGAGCCGAGCTGTTTTTCCGCGACGGCAAGGACAAGGCGGATAACGTAGCTTTCACTTTCATTAATGAAAAAGAGAGGCTTATGACGATTTCGATGGAAAAGCTCGCGCCGAATACGTCACTTGGATCGGTTACGCAAACCGGAGGAGCAACCAGCGAGAAGATAGATTTGGCCGGCGTTCCCGGGATCCTCTACCTCTCCGGTACTGGCAGCTTTTTGGAAGTCGTTAAGAACGGAATCTATACCAACATGGGAGGAGACGTACCTAGCGACCAATTGATCAAAATGTACGAGGAGTTTTATTCGGGCAAATAAAATAAAAGCTTGGCCGGGATTCCCCGTGCCAAGCTTTTATTGCATAAGGGTTACCCAGCTCGCACTGACTACTTAGTCATAAAGCGCAGATGAAACGGAATCCCCATTCTCACGTTATGATAGTTACTCACTCTACCCGTTATGATGACCTCGATTGCATTGTTGGAGCCAAGCCTATCCGCGTCGTCTTTCAAATAAATGAGCAGGTTTCGATTGTCCGCATCGTACCGGAACAAAAATCTGTTGGTTATTAGTGTCCCTCCCAGCTTTCCGTCGAGAATCAGAATATTTCTGGTGTTCAACGTATTTCGATTGATGTCTTGATTAAAGGTTATGGAAACCAACGTATCGTCCGGAACGTTAAAGGAATTGGGCTGCGGATTCGTTTCCTTAATCCATTCGTTAAGTCCCATTATATCGCCAGTACGGAATTGCTAAATCGTTCGCCTTCCTCGTACTTCCCGTTCTCGATAACCCAATGAATCGTACGAGCGCGGTAATATTGACCGGCCGTCGTGGATCTGACGACCGAAGTATTATACGAGTTGGTCAAATTCGTTCCCGCCGTCGTTCCAGATCCGATCGTTTCCCACGAGGTTCCATTCCACTTCTGCAAGTAAAACGTAATGCCGATCGAGTCCGTGATAACGTCTGCGGTCGTCGTTCCCGAAATAGTCAGCGAGCCCGCCGCTAAAATAATCGTGTTGGTACCGTTGTTTAGATAGATGTGGTTCGGATCAAACACGCTAAACGGAACCGCAGGCGGAGCCGCAGCCCCTATTTCGATGGCTTGAGCGGACGTCTGCCCTCCGGAAGCGGCGGCAATGCCTCCCGTATTTCCGACTGCCATGCTACTTGCAAACCATAGAATAACTATCAAGCCAATCGTCGCTTTTGCTGGAAACCGTTTTCCCATGAGTGATCAACCTTCCTATTCTGGTAGTCGTACAATAAATACACAATCAGAATCGGAAAAGGTTGCAACAAAATTCGACAAAATTCAAAATTTTTTTACATGTGAACCTTTAATATAAAAAAACCGCCCTACAACAAGCTTGTAGGGCAGTCCGAAGGAAACATTATTATTCGATTATCGTTTAATTAGCGCGATGCTTCGTCTTTCAAACCCTTAAGCCGCTTCATCACGTCGTTGGCACCGCGGCCGAAGTAATCATGGAGTTCGCTATACTCTTGGTAGAGCCTCTCGTAAACCGCCACGTTCTCGGGAATCGGCTTAAACGTGTCCTCGCGCACTCGAGCCATCGCTTTGGCTGCGTCTACGACGCTGTCGTAACCGCCTTTCGCGCTTCCGGCCGCTACCGCGCCGAACATAGCCGCGCCTACCGCCGGCGTTTGCTTAGAGTCGGCTACCTTGATCTCGCGGTTCGTTACGTCCGCATAGATTTGCATGAGTAGCGCATTCCGTTGCGGCAATCCTCCGCAAGCATAGACTTCGTCGACGGGCACTCCGTTATGATGGAACGCGTCGATGATTTTACGCGTGCCGTAAGCCGTTGACTCCAGCAACGTCCGATACACTTCCTCGGGCTTCGTCAGCAAGCTGTACCCGACGATCACTCCCGTCAAATTCGTATCCACGAGAACGGATCGGTTGCCGTTCCACCAATCCAGCGCTAGCAATCCCGTTTCTCCCGGCTTATAAGCGGAAGCTCGCTCGGTAAGCCATTGATGCACGCCTACGCCGGCTTTCTCCGCCTCGTCCTTGACGTATGCGGGTACCCCTTCCTCTACGAACCATTCGAAGATGTCTCCCACGGCGGACTGTCCGGCTTCATATCCGAGATACCCCGGAATGATTCCATCCTCGACGACTCCGCACATCCCTTCGACTTCCACTTCTTCCGTACCTAGAAGCATGTGGCAAATGGAAGTTCCCATCGCCATCACGAGTTTGCCCGGAGTGACCACTCCGACGGCAGGAACGGCGGCGTGCGCATCCACGTTGCCGACCGCGATCGCGGTTCCAGCTTTCAAGCCCGTCAATTGAGCCATTTCTTCGGTCAATTCGCCCGATTTAGTCCCCAGAGCGACGATATCGCCGCGTAGCTTGGTCTCGGTTATTTGCTCCATGCGTGGATCCAGAGCTTTGAAAAACTCTTTGCTCGGGTACCCATCCTGCTTATGCCAGATCGATTTATATCCTGCGGTACAGCTATTGCGGACGAATTTCCCCGTCAGCTGCGAGACGACCCAGTCGGTCGCTTCCGTAAACAAATCCGTAGCATCGTACACTTCCGGAGCTTCGTTAACGATCTGCCATATTTTCGCTACCATCCACTCCGAGGAAATCTTGCCGCCGTAACGCGGCAGGAATTTCTCGCCCCTCTCGGCCGCGATCGCGTTCAAGCGATCCGCTTCGTCTTGCGCGGCGTGGTGCTTCCAAAGCTTCACCCATCCGTGCGGGTTATTTTCCCACTCCGGCTTGAAGCATAGCGGAACCCCATGTTCGTCGACCGGAAGCATCGTGCACGCCGTGAAATCGATTCCGAGTCCGATCACGTCGGCCGGATCTATTCCGGCTTGCTTCAATACCTCCGGAACCGAACGACGAAGAACCTCTAAATAATCGTCCGGATGCTGCAAAGCCCAATCGTGCTCCAGCGCTTGGCCGGAAGTCGGCAAAGTTTCGTCGATTACACCATGCGGATATGGCGTGACGTGATCCGCGATTTCGTGACCGTTGGACAGATCGACGAGTACCGCGCGGCCGGATTGCGTCCCGTAATCGACGCCGATGGCGTATTTATGGCTCATGGTAAGCCTCCTAGGATAATATAGAGTATAACTTCAGTGACTCGATTGTCCGGGTTGGCCATAATAGGCGTTCGCCCCGTGCTTGCGTAAATAGTGTTTATCCAACAGCGTTTGGTTCATGGATGTTACGCCCGAGTTTAACTGCCTTGTGTGATAGGCCATCTTAGCGACCTCTTCGAGAACCACGGCATTGTGCAACGCGTCCATGGCGTCTTTTCCCCAAGCGAACGGCGCATGGCTGTTCACCAGAACTCCCGGAACTCTATTCGGATCGATACCGTGAAAAGCTTCCACGATCACGTTGCCGGTTTCCGCTTCGTAAGCCCCTTGAATTTCCGAGTCCGTCATCGCCCGGGTGCACGGAATCGTTCCGTAGAAATAATCGGCTTGCGTCGTTCCCAAAGCCGGAATTCCTTGTCCCGCTTGCGACCAGATCGTTGCCCACGGAGAGTGCGTGTGGACGATGCCTCCCACGTTGGGAAAGGAACGATACAGCACAAGATGGGTCGGCGTATCGGATGACGGACGCAGAGACCCTTCCACTACGTTGCCGTTCAGATCGACGACGACCATTTGCTCCGGCTGCAATTGCTCGTACGGCACTCCGCTCGGCTTAATGACCATAAGCTCCGATTCTCTGTCGAATCCGCTTACGTTGCCCCAAGTGAACGTCACGAGGCCGTATTTCGGAAGCTCCGCATTGGCTTGACAAACGGCTGCCTTAAGTTGTTCCAACAAGTTAAACACTTCCTTCTCTAGCATCATTCGCTATGAATACGCAGATCGGCTTTTTACTTGGCAACTCTTATTATATACTTGTACGTACAGGTGTGTCGATATCCATTTCCGTTAGCGATATTCCCTCGTGGATTGACGAACGATCAGCTTAGGGGGATACAGAGTCTCCTTATCGGAAGGCGCCATCCCTCTTTCCAACTGCGCGATCAACAGGTTGGCTGCTTGCTCGCCCAGCGCCGACTTCGGATGTTCGATCGTCGTCAGCTTCGTTTCCGTGGCCGTGGCCAGGAAGGAATCATCGTAACCGATCATGGACAAATCCTCCGGAATGCGAAGCCCCAATTCCCGAATGGTGTCCAGGAGCGATACGGCCAGTTGATCGTTATAACATACGATTGCGGTAGGCGGATGATCGGACAGGAGCATCTCTCTGAGCATGGCTTGCGGACGCTCCGCTTTATCCTCCGTGGAATAACGCACGATCGACGAACTTTCGGCTGGGATATGGTGCTCCCGGCATGCGCGAATGAAGCCTTTCATCCGCCTTACTCCTTGCAGATCATCCGTCTTGAAGAACCCGGCAATTGTTCGGTGTCCCAGCTCGAGCAAGTGTTTCGCGGCCATCATACCGCCGGCGTCATCATCCACTCTAAGGCTCGGACTCTCCAAATCCGAGTACGACTCGTTGATCATCAACATCGGAATTCCGTGATCCTCTATTGCGAGATAGTTATCGAAATTGGGATTTCCTTCGGCGCTCTTGGTCGGCTCCACGATAAGTCCGCATACGGCATGGCTGAGCATCATCTCCAAGCATTCCCGCTCCCGATCCTTGCGATGATCGGTACTCGAAAGCAACAGCCGATAGCCTTTATCCTTTAAGGCCGATTCGATCCCGCGTACGATGGACGGAAAGATATAATCCGATATCGAGGTCGTAATGACTCCGACGGTACGGTTAACGGTCGAGTTTCGGCGTTCTGCCGACTGCTTGCTCACGAAAGTGCCTTTTCCCTGTTCGCGGGAAAGCCACCCCTCCTGCACGAGCTCTCCGATCGATTGGCGCACCGTCTGGCGGCTCAGCGAGAACTGCTCGGCTAGCTCGTTCTCCGAAGGAAGCTTATCTCCCGGTCGGAATCGCCCTCCGGCAATCCAAGATAGAATCTCTTCCTTAAGCTGCAAATATTTCGGTGATTGCGTACTCATAAGGCGTTTTCCTCCACGTCTTAACGGCCACTTCTAATCTATAATGCCATTATATCATAGGAATTAACTTGTACGTACCTTTTCCAACTTGTCCTTCCGCGATCCAAGACGATCCATGATGCCCGATTTTTCCAAACTATGTTATAGTTTTTGTATATTCTTTATTGGAGGTTTTCCCGTGGCTAATCAAATCATCTACTCGACCGAATTTATCGATATAAGCTCGGATAACGACAAGAAACAGGTTCATATCGAATTATCGAGCAGCGGTTATCGTCCGAAATACGTATCCCTATTCATCGACAATCGCGAAGAGTTGGATCAAATCATCGACGCATTGCGAAAGGCGAAAGAAATTTTCGAATAGTTCGATTGCCCCATCTGCGTTCTATAACCGTTAGGAGGAAATTTAATTGGTCGAAGTCACTTTTAAGTATAACGAGTACATGAGCAGGGCGCTTAGGGATTATCATCACCATTCGCTTCGGTTTTGGATATCGAATATCGTCGGTTTGGGCATCGTCCTCGCGGAGATCATCGCCTATTTCATGACATCCAACACCACTCTGCTATGGATCGGGCTGTTCGTATTCGTGCTGATCGCCGTCTCGTACGTGACTTCTTGTTACCTACAGCCGGCCAGATATAATAGCGACCCTAGATATAACAAGATGTTTACGATGGCGATCGGCGACGAGGTCATCCGGTTAACGTCCGACGACGTTAATTCCGAAGCGACATGGGAATTCGTCAAGAAGGCCTGGGCAACGGATAAGTTTTATTACCTCTTCTTGGGCAAAAGGCAATTTTGGATCGTCCCGAGAGATAGCTTCGCGAATAAGGCGCAGGAAGAGCATTTCAAGCAGATTACCGAGCGTCACCGAAAAATCAACCAAGGGCTTATCCGATAAATAACGAAGGCCTCCGGCCGCCGCGGTTCTTGTGGCATCGGAGGCTTTGTCTATTCTGTCAGTGTCGAGTCGTTCGCCGACCAGCGGAATAACCATCAACCGACCATGACCGACCATGACGAGGACCAAATCCAGCCCACACCCTCCCATAGTCGAAATATCCGACCATAACCGAACATGACGAGGACCAAATCCGCCTCATCCCTCCCCTAGTCACAATAACCGACCATAATCGACCATGACGAGGACCAAACCCGCCTCACTCCCTCCCATAGTCGCAATAACCGACCATGACCGACCATGACGAGGACCAAATCCAGCCCACACCCTCCCATAGTCGAAATATCCGACCATAACCGAACATGACGAGTACCAAATCCAGCCCACATGCTCCCAAAGTCGAAATAACCGACCATAATCGACCATGACGAGGACCAAACCCGCCTCACTCCCTCCCATAGTCGAAATAACCGACCATGACCGAACATGACGAGGACCAAATCCGCCTCATCCCTCCCATAGTCGCAAAACCGAAGCCGCGAAGAGCTGAGTTAGCTCGATTTCGTTAATAATTCGACTCTATGATGCTTGATGATGGGCGAATAAACGAAGTAAGTTCGGTAACTGCGACATTTGCGGGTAGGATACGCTGAATAAACGAAGTAAGTTCGGTAACTGCGACATTTGCGGGGTAGGATACGCTGAATAAACGAAGATAGTTTGTTAACTGTAGTTTCTTAACTGCGACATTTGCGGGATGCGGAGAGCCGAGAGCAGAGTTAGCCCGATTTCGTTACTATTTCAGTCTCATATACTCGCGGAGAGCGGAGTTAGCTTGATTTTCACAATAATTGTTCCAGCCCCATCTAATAAGCCCAAGGTAGCATTGCGCGAAAAGTCGAAAAATCGTACGATGGAAGTAAATATTGATATTGGAGAGGATTCCCATGCCAGGTAGAGCTCGAAGCCATGCTGTTTCCAGCGGACAAGCACCGTTCCTCGGAGCTCAAAGATCGTCCGGACCCGCAAGAGCTCCCATGATGGGAGCCCATAGACAGCAGCAGGTACCGGAGCTGGACATGCAAGAGGCCGTCGGCAACCAAGAGACGCAACAATCGATGGCATCGGAAGCCTCCGGCAGAGGTTACGGCGCTTACGGTTCTCCCGAATTGGTCGACGCGTACGATGCATACAACACTCCCGAGTTAGCGTCCGCTCCATCCCTTCCATCGAATCCCGACGCATATGGCGCTCCCAATTCGGCGGACGGTTATGGAGTATATAATACTCCCCCTTTAGCCGTTGCTCCCTCGCTTCCGGCTTTGCCCGATAATTATAGCTCGTACGGTTCTCCGGAAGCCACGGCCGAGCACATCGCTTCCTCCGTTCCGGCTTCGCCAGATAACTATAGCTCGTACGGTTCTCATGGATCCGCAGTTGCGCCCATAGCTCCCGCCTCTTCCGGACCCGCATCGTCGACTACCGAGGATTTCGCGATGAAGCCGATGCTCCCCGGAATGACTAACTTCGATTCGTCCGTTCAGAGGCCGAATCCGCATATGCAAACCTCGTTGCCCTCCACGACTTATTACGCCGATACGGCGGAGAAGAGAGCTCCCTATGCGCGCGGTTTCGACGAGCAAGGGAAAATGTCCAATCTTTCCGACGGCGGCAGCCTGAACACGATCGGAGCCGAGAGACCAGCCGCGCACGGCGCCAAGGGCGACCGTCATATCTTCACGATGGACGGCCAAGGGCAATTCTACTCCGGCGACGCCATCCGGGAGAACAGGGAACGCGGACAAGTAGCAGCGGACAACGGAGCTTCCCAGCAGGAACGCTTCCACCATTCGAGCTTCTTAGGCGGTGAAGACGTTGCCGGCGCGGGCGAAATGCAAGTCAGGGATGGACAAGTAGAGCTTGTCTCCGATACGAGCGGGCATTACCAGCCGGGATCCAAGCAGATGATGCAGACCGTGCAGCAGCTGCAGAAGAATAACGTCCAGACGGAGCGGTTAGGCGTCGAATTCGTCGGTAAGAACGGCACCAATAACATGCAAGCATCGGCAACGGAGCTGTTAGGCTACGCGGATCACAGCCCGGAAACCGCCGAAACGCAGATGCGAGCCATGCACGGAAAGAAAAATTCCGTCCTGGGCGAGCTTCTGAGTAAAACCCGGAACACCCCGGACGGCCATAACGCGATACCTTCCGAACTCGGTCGCCGACCGGAGGAAGCAGCCTCCTCTAACGTTGCGCCGGACCAAGTGCCCGATCATAGCTACGCCTACAACAACGATGAAGACTACGTCAAATACGAAGAGATCGAAGAAGAACAAGAAGAAATCGGTTATAACAACCTCGATGAAATCGAAGACGAGGATGACGACTACTACTATAATGAAGACGAGATGGATGAAGAGGAAGACGAAGATAGCATCAAGTACATTTCGTAATTCGGACATGTGTATAGGCTCTATCGAAAGGCCGAATAAGGGAGCACCCACCGTTATTCCCATCGGGACGAACGGAAGGTGCTCCCTTTTATCTCTCTCCGTCGCGTTATAAAATCAGCCGTTTGCGAACTAACTCTGGCATGGAGCGAATCCATTGGCCGCCTCGCTTATCCCCAACGCCTTCTTCCGCCGTGTACACGATTTCGCCGCGACTCATGGTCAACTGGACTTTGCTGCGGAAATTCCGCCCCACGTAAACGCTCTGCTTATGCCGATAGAGCAGCTCCTCCGATTGAAGGACGCGCGGACGATCGGGATCGACGAGCACGATGTCCGCGTCGAATCCGACGGCCAGCCTGCCCTTGCGCGGATACAGCCCGAACCTTCTGGCCGGCGCTTCCGAAAGCAATCGGGACAAGGCGGGCAGCGGCAGTCCCCGTTCGAGGTGGCCTTCGTCGAACATCAGCTCCAACGTGCTTTGGGCACCGGAGATGCCGCCCCATATTCCGAAATAATCGTCATCCGCATTCGCTTTCATGGAGGGGGGGCAAGGAGAATGGTCGGACGCGATGAAATCGATCTTGCCGTCCGCGATCCGCGCCCACAGTCCGTCTCTCTCCCGGATGCCGCGGATAGGAGGGGCGCACTTCGCCAGAGCTCCAAGCCTCTCCGCGTCCTCGTCCGTGAAGACCAGATAATGCGGACAGGTTTCCACCGTCACGTCGACTCCGTTAAGCTTTGCCTCCCAAATAATATCGACGGCCTGAGGACTGCTAATATGAACAAGATGGAGCGGACACTCCGTGCGTTCCGCGAACAGCAGCACCCGTCGGACGGCATCCAATTCCGCGGCGAGCGGTCTAGCTTCTTGAAAATCCTTGGCCGTTCTGCGCTTGCGACCCTCGAATTTCTCGGACAAAGCGACGATGATTTCCTCGCTTTCCGCATGAACCGCCAGCACTTTATTTTTGCGCGCGATGATCTTCATTCCTTCGAACAAGGCGATGTCGTCGACTTCCTTAAAGCTGCCCTCCCCCATATCTCCCGGCGAAGACATGAAAGCTTTAAAAGCAACGACGCCGGCATCCGACAATTCCTCAAGGTCGTCAAGATTGGTAGGAACAAGTCCTCCCCACAAAGCATAGTCCACGTGGACTCCCGCGGCCTTCGCGGCATCCAGCTTTTGATTCATGGCATCGACGGTAACGGTCGGAGGCATTCCGTTAAGCGGCATATCGATGAACGCCGTGCATCCCCCTGCAGCCAGAGCCGCCGAGCCGGTCTCGAACCCTTCCCAATCCCCTAGCCCGGGCTCGTTGAAATGAACGTGCGCATCTATAGCCCCCGCCATCACGATGAGCCCTCGTGCATCTATCGTCCGTTTAGCGGACGTTTGGATATCCGGAGAAATCTCCGCTATTACGCCATCGCGAATACCTATATCAACGCTGTGGACCCGATCGGGAAGCACGACGCTTCCACCCCTGATCAAACAATCCAAAACGACTTCATCCTGCATCCCCATTCCCTCCAAACAAGTAAAAGCAATTCGCCTCATGTAATCAATACGCAAAAAACCAATAGCCTAGTTCATGTTATATAATATAACACATACTAGGCTATTGATTTCAAATGCGTCCGTTTTGTTATGAATATGTAACATTATATTACACAAAATCGTCATTTATTCCAAATGAAATGCTCGAGCGCAACGAAATTCATTCGTACGTTAATCGAACCAACCTTTGCGCTTAAACCAGAGAAACATTCCGATTCCCAATAGAAGCATCACGCCCAACACGAGGAAATATCCATCTTGCCATTCGAGCTCCGGCATGTGGACGAAGTTCATTCCGTACACGCCGGCGATAAAGGTTAAAGGCATGAAAATCGTCGTGATAACCGTCAGCGTTTTCATGATCGAGTTCATTCGGTTAGACCGTAACGAATCGTAGCTATCCCTCAGATCGGCCGTCATCTCGCGATTGGTCTCCAGCATCTCCGCCAGCTTAAGCAGGTGGTCGTAAATATCGGTGAAATAGGCAAGCTGAACCCTAACGCCCGCGATCTTCTCGGAATTAATGATTCGATAAAGCAAATCCCTCATCGGGAGCACCGTCCGTCGAATTCTCAACAAATCCGAACGTATATCGTAGACTTGCTCCGTCAGCGATTGAATATTCGCTTTATTTTCCCCCTGCGCCTCGAGATCGTTCAATTGGTCTTCGATCGTATATATGGTCGGAAAATAATTGTCGACAAGCTTGTCCATAACCAAATAAGCTACGTAGTTATGATCTTTCCCCTTGCGAATAACCGGGTCCTGAAGTCTTTTCCATGCTTCTTCCACCTCGTCCGAAGGCGCGAGATGAAAGGTCACGATTCCTCTGGGACCGAGGAAGAAGTCGATTTCTTCCGCTTTCAGCGTTTCCGGATGCAAGGCGTGCAGGACGAAGAAATGCGTATCCTCGTAATGGTCCACTTTGGGCCGTTGGAGAAAATGCATGCAGTCTTCGATCGCTAATGGGTGAAAATGAAAATAAGTATCCAAATAATGAATTTCGGTTTCCGTCGGACAGTCGAAATCGACCCAGAACCATTTCACGTTGCTATTCGTCAGGTTCTGCAAAGGAATGTCCGTCAGCAGTTCCTCGTCGTCCGTCATGGCCATGATACGGAGCACAATCCTCACCTCTAACGTCCATTATGCTCCGAAATCAATCCAATTGGCAACCGCCGAAGAAACTCAGTAAGGATTTTTCCGGACATTCAGAACGTCCGCGAGGAAAGCGAGCGTCAGTCCCTGTCCCCAGCCCTGGATACGTTTATCCGGGACCCCTTTATACCCTGCCGCATCCTTCATGACCGCCGTTCCCGCAGATACGCCGGTCACCGTTCCGTCCGCCGCGATCCTCGCTACGATGCCGTCGATCGACTTCTGCGTATACTTGTTGTACAGACGGCCTTTGGTAAGCAATGCGGCGGCAATGCCCGCCGATCCTGACGTCTCGAGCGGAGAGGTCGGATCGTCCGTTATCGTATGCCATAAGCCGGAATCATCTTGCAGACGTACGAGAGCGCTCAATTGATCTCGAAGAGAGCCTTCGATGACCATGAAGGAAGGCAAATCAACCGGTACGATATCGAGCGCGCGAGCCATCGTTAGCGCTGCCCACGAATTGCCTCTAGCCCAATGTACGCCCGACATATGGTTGCCGGCTATGTTGTCCCAACCGTGATAATACAAATTCGTCCGCGGATCCTGAAGCACGTTCTCGTGTCCGTGATATTGGCGTAACCCGTCCGCGAAATAGTCTTCGCGGTCCAAGAGCTTGCCGATCCTCAGCAGGAAGTATCCGGCCATGAACATCGTATCCACCCAAGCTTGCTCGGGGAAGTTATACGCTTCCGAATTGACCGTGTGCTGGAAGATTCCGTCTCCGAAGCGTACGGCTTTATGGGTTAAATACTCCGCCATCTCCTTAGCCGTTTCGATATAGCGCTCATCCTTCGTCACTTCGTAAAGCGTAAGCAGCGAATGGCCGATCGATACTCCGTTCACCGACAGCTTAGGCAAGCCTTCCTCCATATTTTCGTCCACCCATGCCTTCAAGCGGTCCAGATATTCCGCTTTCCCGGTCGCGGCGTATGCTTCGCATACCCCGTAGAAGGCGACGCCTCCCGGCCAATCCCAGCTGAAATCCATCCGGAAAGTCCGGTCTACCACGCGGTCGATGATTTCGATGATTTCGTTGTCGTTGAATTGCAATGCAGGCATGGTGTCTGCTCCCTCCAATGTGGATTACCCCTTTAGGCCGCTCGTGCTGATTCCCTCGACGATGTACTTCTGGAAAACGAAGAAGACGACGAAGACCGGTACGAGCGACAATGTAGACATCGCGAACATTCCGCCCCAGTTGTTCAAGGATTCGCCGTCGAGGAACAGCTTGAGCGCAAGCGATACCGGATAGAGCTCCGGCTGGTTCAAATATAAGAGCGGATGAAGGAAATCTTCCCATGTCCAGTAAAAGGAGAAGATGGCCGAAGTCATCAGCGCGGGAACGATAAGCGGCAAAATGATTTTGAAGAAAATACCGTATTTGTTGCAGCCGTCGATCTTCGCGGCTTCGTCGAGATCCGCCGGAATCGTCCGGATGAACTGCATGATCAAGAAGATGAAGAACGGTATTCCGAGAAACTGCGGTACGATAATCGGTTTGAACGACTGCAGCCAACCGAGCTCGGAGAACATGATGAATTGAGGAATAATGGTCACGTCGCGCGGCAGCATCAACGTCAGCATCATGCAAGCGAACCAGAAGCCTTTGCCGAAGAACGGAATGCGCGCGAACGCGTAAGCGACCAACGCCGAGCTGCAAACCGCTCCGATCGTAGAGAAGATAACGATGATGAACGAGTTTTTGAAAAAGGTGCCGAAGGAATTGCCCGCGAATCCCGCCCAACCGCTGACGTAGTTGTTCCATTCGATGCTGCTCGGGATCAGGCTGTAAGCCGTCGTGAAAATCTCGTCGTTAGGTTTAAGCGAGCTAACGATGAGCCAGAGAATCGGGTAGAACATGCAGAAGGCCAGCCCGCCGACAAGGAGATGATACGAGAACGATTTCCATCTTTTTCTCGAATGCGCCATGTTATTTCTCCCCTTTCGATTCGTAGTGGACCCAGTAGCGCGACGTTTGGAAAATAAGCAAAGTTACGATTCCGATGACGATCAGAGCCACCCAAGCCATCGCCGACGCGTAACCCATCTCGTAGAAGACGAACGCTCTTTTGTATAGATAGAGGGAATAGAGCAGAGTGTTGTCGAGCGGTCCGCCCTCTCCCCTGGAGATAATGTACGCGGGAGTAAAGGTCATGAAAGCCGATATCGTCTGCATGATGAGGTTGAAGAGGATGATCGGACTGAGCAGCGGCAGCGTGATTTTGAAAAACTGGCGGACTCTATTCGCGCCGTCGACGCTAGCGGCTTCGTAATAGTCCTTCGGGATGTTCTTGAGACCGGCCAGGAAGATGAGCATCGACGATCCGAATTGCCATACGGACAAGGCGATCAGCGTCCATAACGCCGTTGCGGGATTGCCGATCCACGACGTATCGGTATCGATGCCGATAACGCCGAGCGCGGAGTTGACCAGCCCTTGGTCTCCGAACACTTGGGACCAGAGAATCGAAACCGCGACGCTTCCGCCGATCAGCGACGGGAGGTAGTAAGCCGAACGGTAGAACCCGATCCCGGCTATCGCCTTATTGAGCAGCATGGCGACTCCCAGCGCGAAGGCTAGTCTTAGAGGAACGCTGGCGAAGACGTAATTGAAGGTGACCGAGATCGATTTCATGTATTTCTCGTCGTCCGTGAACATCTGGTTATAGTTGTCGAAGCCGACCCAATTGGGCGACTCGAGCAAGTTATAATCCGTGAAGGAATAGTAGAGCGAGGAGAGTACCGGATAGACGATAAAGACGAGAAAACCCAAGATAAACGGCGCGGCGAACAGGTAGCCGACCACATGGTTGTTATCGCGTAGTTTCATGATTTCAGCTCCTTGGGCGGATTCGTGCGGTTGCTTTATATTTCAATTATGAAGTTAGCGAACGCACATCAGAAGGTAAAAAACCGTTCTTTTTGTTCAATTAGCCGACTTGGTCTCCGTTGGGTCGGCTAAGCAGCAACGCAAAAAAACGGACCCGCTTAACCGCGAGTCCGGTTTCCTTCATGCTTCTTTAGTTTTTGGCGAGGATTTTGTTCGCTTCTTCGCGGAACTTAACCGCGCCTTCTTCTACGGTCAGCTTTTTGTACAGAATTTGCTCTGCCGTATCCTTAAGCAGCTTGTCGACTTCGACGGCTCCTACCGGGTTCGGAGGATCCATTTGGCTGCTGTTCTGCTCGGCCCATGCGACGTAATCGAATACTTTCGCTTGATCCGGAGTAAGGCTCGGCTTCAATGCTTCTTTGACTTTGGCGGAAACGGGAACTCCCCGTTCGCCCATGATGATTTGGTTCGCTGCGATATCGTTAACCCAGAAGCTGATGAATTTAGCCGCTTCTTCTTTGACCTTGGAGCTTTTGGAGATGGAGAAATACATGCTCGGTTTCAGGAACAGCGCTTTGTTCTCGTTCCAGCCCGGTACGGGCAGGATTTCGAAAGGACGCTTAGCTACGCTGGAGGAGAGAATATATTGGTTTGACCATCCCCAAGTGCTGACTGCGTTTCCAAGCTCGAGCTCGCCGTCTTCCGGCGTGCCTTTCTTCTGAGCCAGCTTATCGAGCGACAACAGGCTGCCTTCATCGTACCAGGATTGATACATATTATAGAAATCAATGAAAGGCTTGTCGTCGGTATAACCTAGGCTCTTTCCGTCCGCGGCATACATATGCTGGCCTTTGCTTCTCAAGTAGAACGGGAAGAATACGTCATGCCGAAGATCCTGCGTCAGGATTTTACCGTCGGACTTCATAACAGAACCCAGCTTGCCGAAATCTTCCCACGTCCAATTTTCAGTCGGCATCGTTCCGCCGGCTTTCTCGAGCATGGCTTTGTCGATTACGGCCAAGAGAGCATTCGATCCAAGGTTTATCGCGAACAGGTTATCGCCCAGTTTGCCCCCGGACAAAGACGCTTCGCTAACGTCGCTTACGTCAAGCAATCCGTTCTGCGTGTATGAATTCAAGTCTTCCAGCTGACCGCGACCGCCGTACTGCGACAGATAGGAAATGTCCATTTGAATGACGTCCGGAAGATTGCCTGCCGCCGCGTTCGGAGCGAGCTTCTTCCAATGGTCGTCGAACGAAGCGTATTCCGGTTCGATCGTTACGTTCGGATGAAGCGACTCGTAAAGCTCGATGACCTTTAATGTATAATCATGACGGGATTGGCCGCCCCACCAAGCTACGCGTAGAGTAACCGGATCTTGGCTCTCGCTTGCCGTAGCCGACGGAGACGCTTCTCCCGCGCTTGCCGACGGCGACGATGCCGCTGGCGCGGAGCTGGCAGCTTCTTTATTATTATTCGAGCCGCAACCGATAATGCTGATGACCAAAGCGAGCAACACTAGGCTTGTTAGCGCCTTTTTCATTTTTTAGTCCTCCCCTGAGCATTCCGTTGTATTTGGTAGTGCTTACATTTCCTATTATCAGCGGAATGGACCGAAAGCGTAATCCAAAAAACCGTGCTAATTGTTCAAAAACCAGAGTTGTCCGGGAGCTTCATGTACTCGGACGGGGTACATCCCATTTGCTTCTTGAACACTTGGCTGAAGTACTGGGGATTGTCCCCGAAGCCCAGCAACTCCGCCATTTCGAAAATTTTGATGTCCGGATCGCCGGCCATGAGGGAGGTCGCTTTCTTGATTCGCGCCTTCACCACGAAGTTGGAAAATTTCTCTCCGGTCTCCTTCTTGAACAGCTTCCCTAGGTAGTCCGCGTTCATATATAACATCTCGTGGGCAACCAAGTTCAACGACAATTCGGAGTTTCCGAGCTGCTCTTCGACGATATCGATTACCTTTCGAACGATCGTCGTATGCTTGACTACGTTTTTCTCGTAATGATATTGCGCCAGCTCCCGTACGGTCCCTTCCAGCAAAGCTTGAATCGACTGTAACGTGTTCATTTCGGCGAGCTTGGACATCTGACTGTAATACCTGTTCATCTGTTCCGGAGCCCCTAGCCGGATAAGCGACACGAATTGCTGGATGACGTACGATTTGGTCATGTTGATGTCCAGCTGAGCGCGTTTAAGCTCCCGCATGAGCTCCGCGAGCGCCAGTTCCGCTTCCTCGCGATGACCGGATTGAACCGGCATGGTCAGTTTTTCTTCTTCGAAGGAAAATTTGCCTGCCGCTTCGAGAGGCTGCGCGCCGGTATCCTTACGCGTAATTAATCCGCCTTCTCCCAAGTAAAAGCGGTAATTCAAATATTGCAGCGTTTCCTGATACAGGTTTCGCGCTCCGGTGATACGATCGGGCTCGCTTAACGCAATCGTGACGTCGAGTTTGTAATAATGCTGAAAGGTGTCCCGGATATCGTGAATTCTGCGGTAGAGCTCGTTCAATTCGAGAGAGTCCTCGATCAGAATCAATACGTGATCGCCGATCGTAGTGCCCAGTAGCGTAGTCTCCAGAATATCTTCTGCGATATTTTTAATAGCGAACAAGTGCTCGAACTCTCTGACTCCCTCGAGTTGGAACAGCAATAACCGGATCGGATGCTCGAACTCGAATCGGAACAGTTCCCGGTAGTAATCCCAATCCCGGCTTCCGTACGTCTTGTTCGTGACGAATTCCTTCAGCACCTGCTCCTTCACGTGGGGCATAACTTTCATTAAACCTTGCTTTATGTCGAGCACGAACCGTTCCCGGTGCTCGTCTAGCTTCAGCTCTCCCGCGATTTCCAAGAGCGCCTCGGCGATCTTGTTCTCGTTCGTCGGCTTTAGCAGGTAATGCTTAACCCCGTATTGCATCGCCCTGCTTGCGTAATCGAATTCTCCGAAGCCGGATAAAAGGACGAAGCGAACGTTCGGATACGAGGCATGCACGGCGCCTACGAGCTCCAAGCCGTCCATCCCCGGCATTCTGATGTCGCTGATCACGATATCGGGTTGGGAGCGCTTTATTTTCTCGTAAGCCTCGATTCCGTTCGGCGCCGTCCCGATCAGTTCGGTGCCGAGCGAGGTCCAGTCGATCATCTGCGAGATGCCGTCCAATATGATTTTCTCGTCGTCGACGAGCATGACTTTGTACATCGTTATTCCTCCTCTTCGCGCGGCAGGACGATCATGATGCGGGTTCCGCGTTCGCGACTGCCGTCGATTCGAATTCCGTACTGCTCGCCGAACGCGATCTTGATGCGCTCGTCTATGTTCAACAAGCCGATTCCTTTTCCTTTGGCTTTCATTTCCCCGTTGCGCAGCCGCTCGAGCGTATCTTGAAGCATGCCCGGACCGTCATCCTCGACTACGATGCAGAATCCTTCCTCGCGAAGCTCCGCTTTAACGGTAATCGTGCTCGTTCCGATCGTCGGCTCGAGAGCGTATTGGATCGCGTTCTCCAGCAGCGGCTGCAACGTCAGCTTCGGCAACCGGTGATGAAGCAGTTCGTCCGGAACGTCCTGCTTGAAGTTCAACCGATCGTCGAACCTGTACTTCTGAATCGTGACGTAACTCTTGACGACTTCCAGTTCTTCGCCCAAAGTCAGGATTTCAGCCTTCATATTGATGGAATTCCGCAACAAGAACCCAAGCGATTCTACCATGTTCGAGATTTGCGTCTGCTTGTTGACCTTGGCAAGCCAATTAATGGACTCAAGCGTATTGTACAGAAAGTGCGGATTGATCTGCGCCTGCAAGGCTTTGAATTCCGTTTCCTTGATCAGCAGCTGGTTCGCGTAATTTTCCGTTATAAGGGTGTTGATCCTTTCGACCATTAGCCGGAAGGTGCGGTGCAGCAATCCCATCTCGTCCATGGACATCGGAGTGTCGTCTACGGTTTGCAAGTGGGCGCCGGCGAAATTCCCTTTCTCCGCCATCTTCATTCGCGCGATCAAATTGTCGATCGGGCGGGTCAAGCTTCCCGAGAAACGGAATCCAAGCAATATAACGAGCGCGAAAATGGCAATGAACACGAATACGACAAGCTCTTTAATAAAGATAACCCGCTCGAAAACTTGGTTGAACGGCGTAATATTCATATAAGTCCATCCGGTGTTAGACGAGTTCGAATAGGAGATAAAATAGGTGTGGTCGGCTACTTTCTGCGTAAAATACCCCTTGGACGTCCCGATGGACCTTCTTATATCCGCCAACCGGAATAACGGCTCCTTCGGGTAGATAATTTCTTCTCCCGAGAAAAGGATCAAATCGCCTTCCGCCTCCGAGAATTGCTGGGCGATTTTGCCGATATTGATTCGTATGACGAGCGTGCCCAGAAATTCGAGGTCGAAATTCGTATTGCTGAACGAGCGAATTTCCCTCGCCGTAATGAGCGCCGCATCCTGCTCGTCCGGAAAAATCCAGCGGCTATCCCCTTCGGCTTCCTTGGTGAGAGTCATGATTTTTCGGCTTTTGTCCGGGTCGATCGGGGCGACGTTACCTGCGCCGTTCTCTTTGCCGTGCGAATCGAACAGCTGAATCGAATAGATAGTCGGCTCCGATCCCGCGTACGTCAGCAGACGATCGATGACCTTTTGCCGCAAAATATGCTGGTCGTACTCGGACTCCGCGTTCTTCAGGGAAAGCAGCGTGCTTTGGAGCTGGATGTCCGCGATGATGTCGTACGACATCTGATCGATTCGGCCAAGCTTCGTTTCGATCGCCGCGGAGGAAAGGTTGAGAACTTGGGCGGATTTGTCGTAGAGCTGGCCATCGTATATGGAGAATGCGTATTGCTGCACGAGAAAGGTAAAAGAAAAAGTGACGGCGATAATCAACGCGAAGAGAACGGATATTTTATTTTTGATCTTCATGTGCCGAAAGGACCGGAACCATTTCTGCATGTTCGAAAATTCCTTCCCCGGAATGAGATAGAGTTGCCTATCTCCTATCCTACCAAAAAAATCGACGCTCGTTCAGCGTAGATACATAGACAGCGGCCAGATGGATGCTTCCCGTATTCCTTCGGCGACTAGAGCTGCGATGCGAATCGCTCCCTGCTCCTGAAAGTGGGTGTTATCCTCGACTCCGTTCGGAAAAAAAGCGAATTCGCCCGGAGCCCCCCACATGAAGAGCGATTTGCTCTCCTCCTCGCCTAATTCTTCGAACAGCCTCTTGCTCTTCTCGGCTAGATCGATCAAAGGAACTTCCAGTTCGCCGGACAACTCGCGAACGGATTGCAAATAGGGACCATGCGTATCCTTTAGCTGTCCGTTCTTTTCGAAAAACCGCCGGTGCACCGAAGTAACTAGCACCGGATGAGCTCCAACGGCGCGGGCGCCGTCTATATATTGACGCAGATATTCCTTGTACGTCGTATGAGGTTCCGTATACCGCGGCTCATCCGTCTTCTGGTCGTTATGGCCGAATTGAATGAACAGGTAGTCGTTAGCTTTGATCTCTTGAACGATCGCTTCTAGCCTTCCTTCGTTTATGAAGCTCTTCGAGCTGCGTCCGGATTCGGCATGATTGGCGACGACGACGTCGTGCTTCAGCAATCGCGGCAGCATTTGTCCCCATCCGGCGTAAGGAAAGCCGTTATCCGGCTGGTCCGTAACCGTTGAATCTCCGGCAAGATATAAGTTGATCGCATTAGGAGCCGCTTCTATTTCCAAAGCATTGATCCTCGGGACCGGTCCGGAAAAAGTCAAGATCAGCGCTTCGTCCCTCACGTATACCGCCACCGATTCCTTGACGTATTGACCTGCGGTCACGGCCTTATTATGGAACAGCAGTCTGCCCGGATTAGCTTTCAAAGTCGTGCAAGAAGGTAATATCCAATCTCCCATGCCTACCGTAATCATATAATTCCCGTTCGGTACGTCAACCCGGAAGGAGGCATCCGCCGGGATGCACATGTCGCGTTTCAATGAGTCGGGTTGCTTTCTATCCCGGGCCGTCACCCGCGAAATATCCGTAAATCCGTAGCCTCGCTCGGGAAGATAATCCGTCTTGTCCGTAATTTTCGTGTATCCGACATCCGCATCGCCGATGCCGAAGTCGAATTTCCAAGCTTTCGTCACCACTAAGGCTCCTCCCTGGAGAAAGGTTTTCCTTCTACTATAGAAGAAAAGAGAACGGAGATTAAGCCGTTTATCCGGGGGAACTGTTTAAAAAACAGCTTTCGCCGTCGGCAGCATGCTACTTTAGCGTTGACTACGTCGCCTTATTTCGTTAAACTTAAACTAAATCTAAATTAAGGGGTTGAATGCGATGAGGAAAGCCGGAGCCATGACCGTGCAGCGCAGAACGATTTACGACATTCTGGCAACCGCGCAGGACCACCCGACGGCGGCGGATATTATCGAGAGGCTGAAAGCCGGCGGACATAACTTCGCTTATGCGACGGTTTATAATACGCTTAAATACTTGACGGAAGAGGGCTTGGTTCACGAGCTTAAGCTGGAAGGGGACGCGAGCCGATACGATGCGCGTACGGAGGATCACCAGCATATCGTCTGCACCTCCTGCGGCAAAGTGGACGAAGTATTCGCGGAGACTCCTTCCGATTGGCTGCTTACGATATCCAAGCAGACCGGATACGAGATAACGAAGGAGCAGATTTTGTTCAAGGGAGTGTGCGAAGAATGCCTATCAGCGACGAAATCCATTCATTAAGCAACACGGCCGTTTTGCCTGAAATTTCAATAACGCAGCCCCTCGCCTTCGATGACGGCGGGTATTGCGAGATCACGAACCGGATTCTTATCGTCAGCCCCCGCCCTTCGGCGTTGCGCTCGTTGGTAGCCGAGCTCGCCGAGAAATGCTATGACGTCCTCCTGCTGCATCATGCCGACGATCCTCTGTTGAGCATGGTTCAAGGCAACATCGTCGTCGTCGACCGTACCGTTGATTTCCCTGCTGCGGTAACGGCCGCTTGGTCCCAGGACGGATCAGCGCCGGTTCTCGCGCTAGTGAATGACGCTCCTTCGGCTAGCGGACATTCCGAAGAATGGGTTAAATGGCCGGGACCGATCGGAGAAGTCATCGCGAAGATCCAACAGCTTTCCTTACAGTACACCGCGCCTGCGGAAGATGCGCGCAACTACGTTTTCAAAGAGATCGTGCTCGATCCCGATCGCATGACCGTTACCCGCGGAGGTTCGAGAGTCGAGCTTACGAAAACCGAATACGATCTTCTTAGAACGATAATCGCCGCGGACGGGAAAGTCTTAACCCGTCAAGAGCTTTTGAATAGCGTATGGGGCGAGCACTATTTCGGCGGCAGCAACGCGGTGGACGTCCACATCCGAAGCTTGCGCAGCAAGCTGGACGACGATCCGAAGGAGCCTCGTTATATCGCGACCGTTCGGGGTGCCGGGTATCGTTTGGCCGATCGATAATCACATGTTCATGAGATCTTCATGTAACCTTAATCATACCTTCATGCAGCGAAAGCCGTCATGGGGTATGATTTTTTTACGGCCAAAAGTTAGATTTAGTTTAATTATAAAAACACGAGGAGTGTTACATTCATGACGGAAAACATCCAAAAAATCGCTAAAATCGGGGAACTAGCCCCCAACTTCGATCTTCCATCCACCAAAAATTTGGACACGCTCGGCGAGAATATCAATCTGGCGGATTACCGGGGCCGTTGGGTTATGTTTTTCTTCTGGCCTCACGATTTCACGACCGTTTGTCCGACGGAAATTATCGCGTTTAACGAATCGACGGGCACGTTCCGGGATCTGAACTGCGATATCATCGGCGCTTCGACCGATAGCGTGTACTCTCACAAAGCCTGGATCAATACCCCTCGGGATCAAGGAGGAATCGGATCTATCCGTTATCCTATGGTTTCCGACTTTACGAAAGAAACCGCCCGCGCTTACGGCGTATTGGACGAGAAAACGGGTGCCGCTCATCGTGGTTTGTTCATCATCGATCCCGAAGGCATCATTCGCTATCAAGTCGTAACCGACATGAACGTCGGCCGCAGCGTGGAAGAAACCGTCCGTATCCTAGAAGCCCTGCAATCCGGCGGCCTGTGCCCGGTCGGTTGGCGCAAAGGCGATAAAACTTTGGGCTAAGCGCATGCGCGAAAACAAGCCGTCTCTTCGGTCCTTGGGGACTGGAGTGACGGCTTTTTTTCATGGTCAACTCGCACCTCCGTAAACCCAACAGCTCGAGACGAGCAATCGCCGTCTCCTGCTCTTCAAGTAACCGACTACTTGATTATCACTGCTGATTCCTCCACCGTTCGGGTGGTCGGCATCGGCCTGATCTACCCGGTTTCGACGGGTTACTCTGTTTTCACCATTCCGCGACGCTGCCGTCTTGGTGCCTCCATAACGGATTGGACCAATTATGCCCGATCTCCGCCATTTTGCGAACGTGCGCTTCGTCGATTTCGATACCAAGTCCGGGACCCGCAGGTATCGATACGAATCCGTTCGTGTATGCGAAGACGGAACTGTCTTTTAAATAATCGAGCAGGTCGTTGCCTTTATTATAATGAATGCCCAAGCTTTGTTCCTGGATAAAAGCATTATGGCATGTCGCGTCAACTTGCAAGCATGCTGCCAGAGCGATCGGTCCAAGCGGGCAATGAGGAGCAAGCGCCACGTCGTAAGCTTCCGCCATCGAAGCAATCTTCTTGCATTCCGTAATACCTCCGGCATGGGAGACGTCCGGTTGGATAATGTCGACGTAACCGTCGGCCAACAGCTTCTTAAACTCCCACCTGGAGAACATCCTTTCGCCCGTGGCGATCGGAATGGAAGTGGCGTTCGCGATTTCGCGGAGAGCTTCGTTGTTTTCGGGCAAAACGGGCTCTTCGATAAACATCGGACGAAAAGCTTCGAGTTCTTTGGCTAATATTTTCGCCATCGGCTTATGTACCCTTCCGTGAAAATCGATACCGATTCCCATATGCGCACCGGCCGCACCCCGTACCGCCGCGACGCGCTCGAGCACCTGATCGATTTTGGCGTACGAATCGACGTATTGGAGCTCCTCCGTAGCATTCATCTTAATCGCGGTAAACCCCTCCGCATGAGCGTGCAACGCGGCTGCGCCAACGTCCGCCGGGCGATCGCCTCCGATCCAAGAATAGACCTTGATCTTATCGCGGCAGGCGCCTCCCATCAGTTGATGGATCGGTGCGTTATGATATTTACCTTTTATATCCCACAACGCTTGATCGATTCCCGCGATAGCGCTCATCAGAATCGCGCCGCCTCTATAGAACCCGCCTCTGTACATAACCTGCCAATGGTCCTCGATATTGAGAGGGTCCTTCCCGATCAAATATTCGCTTAATTCTTCTACGGCCGCTTTAACCGTATGCGCCTTGCCCTCGACGATAGGCTCTCCCCATCCGACGATGCCCTCGTCCGTTTCCACCTTCAAGAACAACCAACGCGGAGGGACAACGAACGTTTCCATTTTCGTGATTTTCATTTGAATTTCCCACTCTCTTTGACGGCGTTAATCATGTCTTGAATATGCGACTTCATCAGACCGCGGGCTTGCTCCGCCTGCCTTTCCTCGATGGCGATCGCGATTAGCCGATGATATCCGACCGCTTTCTGCGGCATGTTGGGCAGCTTATCCGTATCCCGCCTGCCCTGCGCGGACAAATCGGAGATGACCGACAGCATTTCGGCAAGCAGCGGATTGTCCGCGCCTTCCGCGATCGTCTGATGGAATAGGACATCCGTGCCGAAGTGGTCACCGCCTTGCTTCATTTCCAGTTCCATCCGTTCGGCAAGCTCTCTCAGGTTACTCGTTTGAGAGGCCGTTGCTCTCGTCGCGCAGAATGCCGCAAGCTCCGGTTCGACGACCAACCTCGCTTCTAGAAGCTGCAATAAGCTTCCTTGCTCGCTATCTCTCAGTCCTCCCATCGGATCCTCGAGAAGCTGGGGATTATTGCTTACGAACACGCCGCGTCCGTGCTCGATGCTCACGATTCGATGATCAGCCATTACGCGCAAAGCTTCTCGAACCGCCGTAATGCTGAGCTTGTATTCCAGGGAAAGCTGTTGTATCGTCGGAAGTCGATCGCCCGGCTTCCATTCTCCCGAGCGCATTCTCGACTTCATTTTCTCGATAATGTCCTCATGGGCTAATTTCTTCATCGCGGCTTACCTCTTTCGCTGATTCGACTTAAAGATAATATCTATTATATATAAAGATACTATCTATATGACAAACTGATGTCAATACTTGTTATCCCCACGGCTCATGATAGGAAGGAAGCATTTGGGTCATGCTATCTCATGGAGGTGATTCCATTGACGGGACGAAATAACAAGCCTGATAATGACGGACCTGCCAGCAGCCCAAGCCAGCTAGACCAGTTCGGCAGCAAGCTGGCATCGGATAACGAAGAGGAATTCGAAGCGGCCGCCGAACAAGCGTGCGAGACTACGAGCAGCGAGCCAGATCATTGAATAAGTAAAGCCGCCGGGGAATCGCTCCTCCCTGGCGGCTTGTTCATTATCATTCATTTTCGAAAAATGCTTACTTTATTCCGGGATGCCTTCAAGAAATCTCTCGCAATCCAGGGCGGCCATGCAGCCCGTGCCCGCGGCGCTGATCGCTTGGCGATACTTGTGATCCTGGACGTCTCCGCAAGCGAAAACGCCTGGAATGTTCGTTTCCGTCGTACCCGGTTTGACGAGTAAATATCCGGTTTCGTCCATATCCAGCTGTCCGTCGAGGAATCGGGTATTCGGCGTATGACCGATCGCCACGAATATACCGTCGGTGGCTATCGTTTCTTCCAAGCCCGTCTCGTTGTTGGTTACCTTTAGCCCGGTTACGCCTAGAGGTCCGCTCACGACTTCAAGCGGCGTGCGATTGAGATTCCAACTGATTTTCGGATTGGAGCGCGCGCGATCCTGCATGATCTTCGAAGCCCGAAGCTCGTTGCGGCGGTTGACCAAGACGACCTCGGATGCGAACTTCGTCAAGAAATGCGCCTCTTCCATCGCGGAATCTCCGCCTCCGACGACGATAATCTTCTTATTGCGGAAGAAGAATCCATCGCATGTGGCGCATGTGCTCACGCCTCTTCCCACGTTGTCGCGCTCGCCGGCAATGCCTAGATACTTCGCGGAGGCTCCAGTCGAGATGATCAGAGTTTCGGCCGTTAATTCGCCCATGCCCTCAACGCTCAATGTAAACGGGCGCTTCGACATATCCACTTTGTTGACCCAGCCGGAACGGAATTCCGCGCCGAAGCGCTCCGCTTGCTTGCGCATGTTCGCCATGAGCTCGGGCCCCATGATGCCGTCGGGGAAACCAGGGAAATTTTCCACTTCAGTCGTCGTGGTCAATTGTCCGCCCGGTTCGGGTCCTTCGATGACGAGAGGGTTCAAGTTGGCGCGGGCCAGATAAATCGCGGCCGTTAGTCCCGCGGGACCGGTTCCGATGATGATTGTTTTATGCACGATGATCCACTTCCTTATCCATGCTATTGTTAGGGGTCGTTTGATGATAAAAAAATCATACCATCCATGCCCGAAAGCTGCATGAAGGTATGATGAAAGTTAGATGAAGGTTTCATGAAGATCTAAGCGAGCACCTAGAGTCCTATGGACGAACCAGCGTACCGTCCGCTTTGCGATCCAAGGAATAAGGCCTGTGGTACGCCGATTTCTGCCAGCTATCGTCCAGCAACCGCGATGCTTTTAGTTCATCCAGATCTATGCCCAGGCCCGGCTTGTCGTTCGTGTAGAGATATCCGCCCCTGCGTTCAATAATTCCCGGGAAAATGTCCCTTTCTTCCGGCTTGAAATGGTTGATCTCCTGAATGCCGAAATTCCAGACCGCCATATCCAGATGAACGGCCGCGGCTTGGTTGACGGGATCGTTCTCCCCGCCCTCTTGCCATGCCGTTCGAACTCCGAAAGCTTCGGCTAGCGCTGCGATCTTGCGGCAAGCGCTAATTCCTCCGACCTTCGATACGCGTACGCGTATAAAATCGATCAGTCTCTCTTTGATCAGCTCGACCCATTCCTGCGGGTTCGCGAACAGTTCACCGACCGCTTGGGGAGTGGCGCTTTGCTGTCTGAGCTGGCGATACCAGCCGATCTGCTCCGGCGGCAACACGTCCTCCAGATAAAATAACCCGTAAGGCTCAAGCCTTTTGGCAAGCTGTATCGCGAGAATCGGAGAAAGATGCTCGTGGACGTCGTGAGTGAATTGAATTTCCGGACCGAAAGTTAACCTTAACTGTTCGAACATCTTCGGAATGGCATGGAGATACATATGCTCGTCGAACACCGCATTCGTCTTCCAAGCGTTATCGGGAAGCTTCGCTTGTTGGGCGTTCAGGAAACCCCCGCCGCCATACCCGCCCATCTGGCACCTGACGACCGTATACCCTTCCTCCGCGAAACGATGAACGTCTTCCTTCAGCTCTTCGATATCCCGTCCTCCGGCATGGCCGTAACAGGCAACGGCCGATCGGCTCGCGCCTCCCAGAAGCTGATAGACCGGCAATCCCGCTTCCTTGCCTTTAATGTCCCATAATGCCATATCGATCCCGCCGATCGCCGTCTGCAGGATGGCTCCGTTCCGCCAATATCCGCTTAAGCTCATCGTGTTCCATAGATCCTCTATATTGGAGGCATCCCTCCCGACGATGACCGGCGCCAACAATTGCTCGATGACGTGGACGACGGCTTCCGGATTGTACATGTCGGATGCCGATCCCACTCCGTATAATCCATCCTGGTCCGTCGTTACCTTTACGATCGTCCAGCTCCCGTCTTTCCTCGTGCGAATGCATTTTACGCCGGTTATTTTGGCCAAGTTGTCGTTCCCCTTCGAAATAGAATAAACTCGGACAACGCCAACGAGAATGGCGTTGTCCGAATCGGATGTTACAGCTTTTGGAGCGACTTTTCTGGTTTTGATTTATTTCTGGGACGCGAGATAGGCATCGATCTGTTTCTGCGCTTCGGCGATGATCTTGTCGAGGCCGTTGCTCTTCTGCTTCTCGATATAGTCGGCTACCGAACCTTCGACGTCTTTGACGACTCCGAATTCTATCGGCTTGCCGAACTCCTCGTATGCTTGATCGCGTTTCGCCACCTCGTTCTTGATATTGTCTTCGGCGATGAAGAGACCGTCGACGGGCGAGTTCACGTTAACCGGTATGCTGGCGAATTCGGCTTCCTTCAGCCAGAAGTCGACCGGATACGTCTGATTCGGACGCATGAATTGCGGCTTCCAGAACGCCCATTGGCCGCCCCACTCCATGTAATTACTCGTCGTGAATTGCATGCCGTCCGGATATTCGGCTACGTCTCCGTTAAGCTTGTAGGTTTTCCCTTCGATTCCGTACTGCACGAGATCGTAAAGCACCTTATCCGTCTCCATCATATCCAGGAAACGGAGGACCCGATCGGGATGCTCGGAGTTGCGGTTAATCGCCAATACGTTGGCAAGAGCGGTTCTGTTCACGGTTCTCTTATCCGGATAGAGCAAGGACATTTGATGCTTATAGGAAGGATCTGCGAAGCCCGGATCGGCGAACGCCCATTCGTGGGACGTCATCGTGAAAAGCGTTTTACCGTTTCTCCACTGCGATGCGCCGTCTTCCTTATCGATCATGGCGTCGCGGTTCAGAATTCGGTCGTCGTACCATTTTTTCGTCATCTTCGACGCTTCCAAGTAGAACGGTTGTTGTTCGAGCGCTTGGATTTTGATTTCCGGATCGTTCAGATAAAAGCCCATTTGATGGAATTGGAGATCCACCCACTCCTCGCGAGCAACATAGATCGCTTGGGAAGTGGTGCGGGAAAGCTTCTCGTTCGGATACGCCTTCTTCAACTCGTGAAGCAAGGCATCCACGTCCTCGATCGTCCGGACCGAATCCGGATCCCGCTTTATTCCTGCCTTTTCCGCCAAATCGACGCGCCAACCCGCGTAATTCCGCTGGTTCATCTTCATCGTCCAAGGAAGTCCGACGATTTCCCCGTTGATCGTTGCGGCCTGCAGCGTTCCTTGCTCCTGGTATTTCTTGTTGAGGTTAGGCGCGTATTGCGGCAATAAATCATTCAAAGCCATGTAAGAGCCTTTGGCCGCCATTTGCTTGTAAGATAGCCAGTCTCCGTCGAAATTGAGATCCCACTTGTCTCCCGATGCGGCCATAACCAGCATCTTGTCTTTGAAATCCCCGAACGGAATAAAGTTGATGTTGAATTTAACATTCAAGCCTTTACCCTTGACGTATTCGCTGACCTTCTCCCACACTTCGTCGGTAGCCGCCTTCTTGTCTCCCCCGAAGTAGAATTTGAGAGTAACCTCTTCTTCCTCTTTCGGCGGATCCTCCGACTGCGAAGCGGAAGCCGACGGCGACGATGATGGCGATCCGGTACCTGCCGGAGACTCCTTGCTTGGTTCCGCGTTGTTATTGCCCCCGCTGCATGCTGCCAACGACAGCATCAGAACGAGCACGACGATGGCGATGATAGGCAGTCTTGGTTGTCTCTTTGACATTTCAACCTCTCCCCTGCGTTTGTTGTATACAATACAGCCGAAGCTGGCATTGTCATCCTTTGACAGCCCCTACCATCAAGCCTTTAACGAAATACCGCTGAAGGAACGGGTAGAGGAAAATAATCGGGCCGATCGTCACGACGGTAAGCGCCATCTTGATCGATTCGGACGGCAGCTGCGATGCGATACGCTGAATATCCATCGCGTTGCTCGAGCTTCTGAGGAATTCGACGTTGGATATGAGCGTCCTCAGGAGTAGCTGCAACGGCTGAAGCTCTTGCTTATCGACGAACATCAATCCCAGGAACCAGTCGTTCCAATAGTTCAGGGAGATGAATAACCCGATCGTGGCAAGCACGGGCTTCGCGAGCGGAACGATGAGCTGCGCGTAAATTCTGAACTCCCCTGCCCCGTCCATTTTCGCCGATTCGTGCAAATCCTCCGGCATCGCCATCATGAAATTGCGGATCAGGAACATATTGAACGCGTTGGCGAGCGGCGGCAGAATCATCGCCCACATCGTATCCTTCAGCTCCAGATATCTCACGCAGATGATGTACCACGGAACCAAACCTCCATTGAACAAAAGCGTAATGATGGCGTATATAGACAGAACGTTCCGGTATTTGAACGAACGTCTTGCCATTGCGTAAGCGCCCATGCTCGTGACCAATAGGGAGAGTACCGTACCGACGACCGTAACGATGATGCTGATTGCGTAAGCGTCGACGATTCGATTCGAGCCCAAGATGAGAATGCGATAGGAATCGAAGGATACGTTCCTCGGAAAGAGCGAGTAGCCGTAGTCCATAATGTCCTTTTCCGTGCTTAAGGAGCCGGAAATGACCATAATGAAAGGCAGCAGACAAGATAAGCTGAACAAGGAGATAATAGCGACGATGACGATCTGGCCGATGGAATATCTCTTGGGATACATGATTCTTTCCTCCGATTTCGTAGATTAGAGAGAGTACGCTCTCCTTAGAAGATCGCGGAGTCTCTATCCGCCCGTCGAGCGATGTAATTGCTTCCTAGCACGAGCACGAAAGCGACGATCGATTGAACGAACCCGGCGGCGGATGCCATGCCGATGTCTCCGGATTTGCGTAAGCTGCGGTAGACGAAGGTGTCGATGACGTCCGTCGTCGGGAACAGCAGGGCCGCATCTCCGACCATCGCGTAGAACATTCCGAAATCCGCGTTCATGATTCTTCCGACGGCTAGCAAGGTCAGAATCAGAATGGTAGGCTTCAGCATCGGAAGGCTGATGTACCAGGTTTGCTGCCAGCGGGACGCCCCGTCTATGGAAGCCGCCTCGTAATAGGAATTGTCGACGCTCGTAAGCGCCGCCAAGTAGATAATCGTTCCGTAGCCGGTCACTTTCCAGCGGACGGCAAGCGTCAGGATGAATGGCCACAATCCCGCTTCGCTGTAGAAATCGATAGGAGAGAGTCCCATGAATTGAATGATCCTGTTAAACGCGCCCGTTTCGAAATTCATCAGGTTGTAAGCGAACACTCCGACGACGATCCACGAGATGAAGAAGGGCAGGAAGGTCAGCGACTGCGTCACCCTCTTGAAGTACTTGTTGCGGATCTCGTTCAGCATCAACGCGAGTCCGACTTCGAATACCAACCCCACCGCGATGAATAGGGCATTGAGCAGAATCGTGTTTTTTATCGCCCGATAAGCAGAATCCGATGTAAGCATATAGTCGAAGTTGTTGAGCAAGGGTTTAGCCCATTCGCTTCCGAAAATACCCTGTTGAAAATCGAAGTTCTTAAAGGCGATGACCAAACCGGCAAGCGGCAAATAGTTAAATAGAAACAAAAGCGTCGCAGCGGGAAGAAACATAAGCAGCAGCATTCGATGGCGGACAAGCTCTCGGATGACCCCGTTGCCCATCAGTCCGGCCCGCGTTTGCATGCGCCCGGCACCCGTTTCGATTTTCATGGCGATTTACCTTTCTTACTTGGGATGCTTTAATCATAAGTCCGTTACAAGTCGCTTTCTATGAGTCAAACTTAAACTTTGCTGGCGAGATTTGTCTCTCTCGCAAGCTATCGAATTACGGGTTGCCGGGCGGCAAGAAATCGGTGCCCGTCACCGTTCCCAACGGCGCATCGTCGTCGAAGCCCATTCCGCCCTTATACAGATTGTTCGACAAGACCATGCTCTCTATCGTTTCTCCGGCGTACACGTGCGTCTTGCCCGATTGTTGGAAATAAGAGTCGTAGAGGCGGATTTCCCCTCCGCTCGCGTTTATTCCGCGGAATCCGGCAACGGCGAAATTCCCTTGCTGCATCGTGAATTTTCCCGATTTGACGTCGATGCCCCGGGAGGGATCTCCCCACATCGACGTGTTGAAGAATACGACTTCCGAATCGAACGCTTCCCCGACCGTCACGTATACCTTATCCGTCGTGCTCATGGACACGAGCTCCGTATTGATGAATTGGAGCCCTTTCGGCCCCGCGTCCTCCAAGAAAATGCCTTTCTTGCTTCCATCCGTACCGTGTCCGATGACGACGGCCTCCGGTCCGCTTCCGTCTTGGCCTGCGAAATGTATGCCATAGAGCGAGCCGTACACGAACGTATTGAAAATCGTCTGCTCCTTAACGTAACCTATCCTGAACGCGTCCAAGTTTTCCTTCTGGTAGCCCCATACCTTATCGAATTCATCGTCCATCGGACGGTTCGGATAGTTGCTTCTGGCGGAATAATGCGGGTTGAATTGGACGTTTCGAACGAACCCGCCTGTTGCTCCGCCGCCTACGAATATCCCTTCTTTGAGTGGCGAGCCCGCAACGTAGTCGATGTAATGCCCGCTCGTGTCGTAGGTTCCGAAATCGATGCCTTGATAGGAATCGGGCAGCGTCGTGTCGATGACGTACACGCCGTGACCTTTGCCTTGGATCGTCCAAGAATAGGGCTTGATCGCATCCCAATTTTGACCGTCGTAATAGACGTTAAGCCCTCTGATCCCCGCGTTCGCTTCCAGCGATAAGAACGGAGTGGCCAAGGCGTCGTTCTCCCCGTGATTGGTGAAAATAACGCTGCCCCCGCCTATCGTGTGGTGGGGAACGTCCCAAGAACCCCGTAATTCCACTCCGCTCGGCACCGTCAAAGGCTCATCGATCCTATATGTGCCCGCTGGCAAATAAACCGTGCCTCCACCCGAAGCTCCCGCGTCAGCCAGCGCTTTCCTCACCGCATCCGTAGCATCGGCGTTGCCACTCTTGTCCGCTCCGTAAGGGGATTCGGACACATCGAACAATAGCGAAGTCGCCGGTTTCGGCTGCTCGGCAATATCCGTTCCGGCAATATTCGGAAGCTTAATCAGCCTGGACTCCTCGTCTTGGTTAATTCTTGCTATGGCCTTCAAGCTGCGGTTCTCCAAGTCCAGCTTCCGTTCGTAGCCCGAATTCAAAGAGTTTACTTCTGCCGCGTCGCCCTCGAGCAGCACATGCCTTACCGGCACGGAAAACGTCGTCTCGCCAAGAATCAGCGAACCCGCCTTGGCGACGATCGCGTGCCCGTTCGTTTCGTCCCAGCCGCTAACGTTGCTATTCTCGAAGGACAGTACTCCGCTGCCCTCGTTCACGATCGCGTTCCGGGTCAGACCCCCGATCTTAACCGTATTGAACTGCACGATGGATCGAAAACCGCCGGTCGCACGGATTGCGGTCGGCATAGTGCCGACGTTCGCCTTGAAGCTGCTGTCCGTGATTAACAGGCCGTAATCGTTCACCCCTTCGATTAGGAGCGCCACGTTGCAATTATCGATATCGACCCGGTAAAATTGCGCGTTAGCCGTCTCCGTCGAGCCTGTTCTCGTCGTCACCCGCATCCCGGTCTTGAATCCCGATATTCGGATATCGGACATGTACTCCCAATCGGAACGTCCCATCACGATGCCTTCGGCATGAGACGTCGTGTATTCGAACAAAGGCTCGGGCGGCGGGGAGCCCGGCAATCCCGAATTCGGCCAATATTCCGGCGACAGACGAATGCCCTCAAGGCGGCCGATATCCGTCGTAAAATCCAAGAAAATTCCGGTCTTGAGCACGGTGCCGTACACCTGCTTGACGTAGTGCAGCTCGTTCCAATCCGGTCCGATCTTAATTCCGTTATAAGAATTCACCAACGTGACCTTCTCGACCGTCATGCTGTCCCCGGACATTTGCTCGATCGTCCACGGGTACGCGTACGGTTCTTCCAATCGTTGCTCCGGGTACCATATCGAGAGATTCGTGACTCCGCTTGCTTGCCGCATCGACAGGAAGCTTTCGCCTTTCTCTTCTCCCTTGCCCGAATAAGCCTCGAGGATCGTTCCCTCGACGGCTCCGCCGGACCAAGAAGCTGGCCTATCTCCTCTGAGAGTCACGCCCGTTGGAACGAGTAGAGTTCCGGCGATCTTGTATCTTCCCGCCGGAACGAAGACGACCCCGCCTCCGCTCTTCCCCGCCGCGATCAGCGCCTTCTGCAGGGCGCCGGTATCATCCGTTATGCCGTCCGCTGCCGCTCCATAGTCGATGACGTTAAAATCGGCGATGACGATATCCTCCGTAGGGAAAGACGTCGCGATCACCTTTTCCTGGGTAACCGGATTTATATGGACCTCTCTTGCCTCGCTTGGCTCGCTGGATTGATCGGGCTCGGGGCTTGCGGCAGCTTCCGTTTCCTTATGTTCGTTAGTAGCGCTAGGAACGTTCGTCTGGGGCGATCCGTTCCCCGAAGACTGGTATGCGATTATGGCCGCTATGACCGCAACGGTCAACGCCACCAAGACGGTAGTTCGGATTCGCGCTCGATTGCTCTTCCACCAACTACCTTTCCAGCCCATGTCTTTCCATCCCAATTTCCCTTTCATCGCTTATCTTCCTTTGGCGGTTTGTCATAAAGTCCCGTATGCGCATGGAGCGCTCTGACTTTAATCTTAGGTGTGCATGAATAGCCTCGCCATGAGTCAAACTTAAACTTTGCGGGTCCAGTATTGGCGTGTTCGGAGTGGCGTCGGAGTGGGCGGTTAAAGTGGAATTCGCTTAACTCGGTGCGGGTTTGCTGGTTTCTGCGGAGTTAGCTAACTTTCTTCGTCAATTCGGAGGAGGGTGGCTCGTTAATGCGGAGTTAGCTAGTTTGCTTCGTTATCTGAATTCAAAGGCGCTTCTGTTTGTTTGTTAGTTAGTCCGTTTCCGTTACCATCTCCGCTCGATTGACCATCCTGACGGCCGAGTTAGTCCGATTCCGTTACTATCTCGACTCGATTGGTCATCTGACGGCCGAGCTAGTCCGATTCCGTTACTATCTCGACTCGATTTGCCATCTGAACCCGAAGTTAGTCCGATTCCGTTACTATCTCCACTCGATTTGCCATCTGTGCCCGAAGTTAGTCCGATTCCGTTACTGAGCAAACGGGATATCGCGAAAAGTGGATAAGCAATGAGGGAGCCGCCCATACAGTGGACGGCTCCCTCTCTTTCTCCAATATTCTACTCTTTACCCGCCAAATACTCGTCGACCTGCCGCTGAACCTCCGCGATGATCTTGTCCAGCCCCGCTTCCCGCTGCAGGCGGGCGTAGTTGTCGACCTCTGCTTCGACATCGGTGGTTTTGCCGAATTCGATAGGCTTGCCGACATCGTTCGCCAGGCGATCCCTTCTGGCGACCTCGTTCTTGATACGATCGTCCGAGATCAACAGCCCGTCTACCGGCGAATTGATATTAATCGGCAGATCGGCGAATTCGGCCTCCTTCAGCCAGAAGTCGCCGGGGTACGTCGGCGTAGGTCGCATGAATTGGGGCTTCCAGAACGCCCAACGGCTATCCCATTCCATGTAGTTGCTCGTGATGTATTGCATCCCCTCTGGATATTCGGCGGCTTCGCCCGACAGCACGTAAGTCTTCCCTTCGATCCCGTACTGCACGAGGTCGTACAGCACCTTATCCGTCTCGATCATATCCAGAAATCTTAACACGAGCTCGGGATGCTCCGAGTTCCGGTTGATCGCCAGCACATTGGCTAGAGCGGTTCGGTTGACGTACCTTTTGTCCGGATAAATAAGCGACATTTGCTGGCGGAACGAGGAATCCACGAAGCCGGGATCCGCCGTCGCCCACTCGTGCGACGTGATCGTGAAGAGCAATTTCCCGTTCCTCCACTGATCTGCGCCGTTCTCGTTGTCGATGGTGGCGTCCCGGTTCAGGATTTTATAATCGTTCCACTTCCGACTCATATAAGCCGATTCCAAGTAATAAGGCTGTTGCTCGATAGCCTGAACGGTCATATCGGGATCGTCGAGGTAAAATCCTAATCCGTGAAAAGCAAGATCGACCCATTCTTCTCGGGTCCAATACAACGAAAGCGGAGGCGTGCGGGATAGCTTCGCGTCGGGAAAAGCATCCTTGAGCTCGTGCAGAAGCTTGTCGAGATCCTCGATCGTCCGGATCGAATCCGGCGCCCGCGTAATTCCGGCTTTCTCGGCAAGATCGGCTCTCCACCCCACGAAAGGCCGTTCGCTCATTTTCAGCGTCCATGGAAGTCCGACGATTTCGCCGTTCATCGTGGCCGCTTCCAACGTTCCTAACTCCTCGTACTTGTGAAATAGGTTCGGCGCGTACTGGGGAAGGAGATCATTCAGCGGCAAATACGAACCTCTCGCGACCATCTGTTTGTACGACTGCCAATCCGCGTCAAAGTTCAGGTCCCACTTGTCGCCGGCCGCCGCCTTGATCAGCATTTTCTCCTTAAAATCGGTAAAGGGAATGTAATGCACGTCGAACCTGACGTCCAGCCCTTTGGATTGAACGTATTCGCTCACCTTGTTCCAGACCTCGTCCGTGGCCGCCTTCTTCTCTCCGCCGAAATAGAATTTCAGCTTAACCTCCGTCCTCGACTCGGCCGGCGGGGAGGAGGCCTCATCCTCTTTCTTGCTGCACGCGGCAACCGTCAGTCCGACAAGCAAAAGCGCTGCTAAGACGATGATGATGCGAATACGGAACTGCATGGTTGGCATAACGCGTTACTCCCTCTATGAAATCGTATACATAGGAAATTCAATGCGCAATCGTATTTTCCTCTATCTCGCAAGGTTTCGCCGGCAATTTACGCGTTATTTCGCAATCGATTCTAAGACGTACTCCCCGCCGGATATCGCTTCCCATCTCACTAATTCGTCAACCTCCCGAAAGTAGGGAAGCTCTAACCCGTTTTCCTTCACCGTTACTTCACAACCGACCCGTACCGCGCATTGTCCATTTCTATAACAACGTATCGTAGCTCTCCTTAAAACCCCTTCGCTCCACCGAATATCGACTTCGTAGCCTCCCCGAGCCCTAAATCCGGTAATGCTACCATTTTTCCAAGCCCGGGGAAGAGCCGGAAGCAGATGAATTTCGCCCGCATGGCTTTGGAGCAGCATTTCCGAGATGCCGGCCGCTCCGCCGAAGTTCCCGTCGATCTGAAAAGGAGGATGGTTATCCAATAGATTGTGGAGCGTCGAGTGAGCAAGAAGCGCCCGTAAGTTGTCCCATGCCTCCTCGCCCGCCTCTAATCTGGCCCATAGGTTCACGATCCAAGCCCTGCTCCAGCCTGTATGGCCGCCTCCTCCGGCAAGCCTCCGTTCCAAGCTTACTCTCGCGGCTGCCGTCCATTCCGGCGTGCCTCTGACCGTGAATCTGCTCCCCGGATGAAGCGCGAACAAGTGCGAGATATGCCGGTGGCCGGGCTCCGCTTCCTCGTAATCCTCCAGCCATTCCAACAGATGCCCATGCTTGCCGATTGCCGGTTGCGGCAATCTCTCCCGCAAATCGGCTAACGTTCTGGCGAATTCCGCATCCATCTCCAGCGTTTTCGAAGCTTCGATGCAAGCCGAGAATAGCTCATGCAAGATCTGGCTGTCCATGGAGGGGGCTATGCAGAGCGTGCCTGATTCTCCGTTCGGCAATACGTAAGTGTTCTCGGGAGAAACGGAAGGCGACGTCACGACAAGGCCATCCGAAGTTTCTATTAAATATGAAACAAAGAACTCGGCCGCTTCCCTCATCGTCGGGTAGGCCCGCTCCAAGAACAAAGAGTCTCTTCCGAACTCGTAATGCTCCCATAGATGAAGGCACAGCCAGGCCGCGCCCATCGGCCAATAGGTGGCAGGCATGTAAATATCCTGAGGCGCGGTATCCGCCCAAATGTCCGTGTTATGGTGCGCAACGAATCCGCCGCAATCGTACATCGCCCGCGCGGTCCTTCTTCCCGGCTCTCGCATCCTCTCGATGTGGTCGAACAAAGGCTCGTGACACTCTGCCAAATTGCCGGATTCGGCTGCCCAGTAATTCATCTGCGTGTTGATATTGATCGTGTATTTGCTATCCCAAGGCGGAAGCATGTGCTCGTTCCATATCCCCTGAAGATTGGCGGGGAGCGATCCCGGGCGACTGCAGGACGCGAGCAAATATCGTCCGAATTGATAATAGAGCGGAATGAGCCCTAAATCCTCGCTCCCGTCTCGGAAACCGGACAAGCGCCTATCGGTCGGCAGTTTGGCGACGTCTTCGGAGGCGAGCGACTCGGATCCGGACAAATCGAAGCTCACCCGCTCCATCAGAGAACGGAAATCCGAGGTATGACGATCCCTAAGCAAAACGTATTCCTTTGCGATGACCGCATTCGCCAGTCTCAAAACCTCCGCCTCCGGATCCGGGAACCGGAAGGACGTTGCGGCTGCGACGACGAGCAGGACGCTGTCCGCGCCTTCGATCGCGACGTTCTCGCCGATCAAGGAGACGTTTCCGCCCTCCGCGATCGTCCGAACGACGGTCCGGAAATCCGACCCGCCCGTCCCGCCGCAGTTGCCGCGCATAACGATCCCGTCCGGAGCGACCTGCTTGAGCTCGTCGTAATAGCGGTTCGATTGCCCTCGAGCCAAGCCGACTTTCAAGGATAAGCTGCCAGGCCGACTGCAAGTCAACCTGATAATCATGACTTGGTCGGGATAGCTGCACCAAATTTCGCGCGCGAACGTCGCGTCTCCGATCTTATAGCCGACTTTCACCATTCCGTCGGATAGGCCTAATTCTCTGGAATAGTCGCGTACCTCTCCCTCTCCATGACGAAAGCTTAATCGCAGATCCCCGAGAGGCAAGTAGTGCCTCTGAGATTCGGGAACTCCCGACAAAGCCATAGCGGATAGATCCTGAGCTTCGCGTAATCGCCCCTCCTCGAGCAGCTTACGTATTCCGGCCAAATTCTCAAGCGCATTCGGGTTGTTGCGATCCCTTGGACCTCCGTACCACATGCTGTCCTCGTTAAGCGCCACTCTCTCGCGGCGGGGATCGCCGAACACCATGCCTCCCAATCTCCCGTTCCCGATCGGCAACGCTTCCTCCCATGCGGACGCGGGTCTATCGTAACGCAGCAGCCCGGGTTCGCTGGCTGAAATCCCGTTCATTGCGGGCATGAGGCCACCACTCCTTCTATGAGTTACGCGTAAATATATGCGAGAATTCAAACAACGGCTTTATCACGCCGCAAAGGGAGCGGAATCGTTCTTCCGCTCCCCATCGTCGAGCTAACCTGCTTACTTCAATGTCGCACGAAGCTCCAGCGTTTTCTTATTCCAAGCTTCCGTTTGAGGAATGATCTCGTTAATGTCGCCCTCACCGAAAATAATGTCGTTCATGATATTGTTCCAGTTGTACTCGCCCCAGCCCGGAATCGTGACTCCCGGTTGGATTTTGGCGTTTTCCTTCGCGAGCTGTACGGCCGCGATGTTCTTGCCTTGCCACATCGGCGTTTGCTCGTAGTAGGCCGTCAATTCGTCGTCGATAACCGAGGCGTTGGCGCCTTGATCGATTTTCCACTTCTGCGCTTCCTTCGTGAATTGGAAGCTGAGCCATAGGAACGCTTCTTCCTTATGCTTCGAACCCGCAAGCAACGCAAGAGGACCATAGATCGTGTAACCCGGCTGGCTCACTTTGCCTTTCGGGAACGGCAATACGTCCCACTCGAAATTGGCGTTTTTCTTCAAATTCGGCAATACCCAGTCTCCGCCGATCGCGAAGCCGGTTTTACCGTTGATGAAATCGCGAGTGACGTCGCCCTGTTCCGTAGCGGCGGCATTGCTAAGCAACGAGCCGTCCTTCGTGACGAATTCCTGCAGCCACTTCACGTCGTTGATGACGTCCGGCGAATTCATTACGCTTTGAGTCAAATCTTCGTTCATGTATTGAAGATTGGCCGCATGTCCGTCGGCGATCGCTTTCGTGCTCAGCAGCCTCATCTGGAATTCCGGCTGGGTCGTTAAGCCGTATTCGCCCGCATCCGGGTTCGTAAGCTTCTTCGCGATATCGCGGAAATCGTCGTAAGTCCAGTCGTTCGGCGGCATTTCCAGACCGTTCTTGGCCAAGAGATCCTTATTTACCAGAATCCACATCGGTACGTCGACCATCGGAACGGCAAGCTTCTTATTGTTGTAAGTCATCGTATCGAAGAAGCCGTCCGGGAACGTTACGTCTTGAAGGATGAGATCCTTCTCGATATAAGGCGTCAGATCATCGACCAAGCCGTTCTGATCGAACGAAATCAAGTCTTGGTCGATTTCGGTCACGTCGGCAGGCGTACCCGCCGCTTCGAGCGTAGCGATGATTTCCATGATCGGTTGGCCATTGACCGGAATTTGCTCGATCGTGATCCAAGGATATTTTTCGTGAAACAAGGCATAGAGCTCATTATAAGAATCCTTCCAAGAGATGAACTTTAAAGTGACGGGCTCGCGATTTTCCTCGGAAGCCGGTTGACTGGCCGATTCCGAGGCCGGCGCGCTGGCGCTAGGGCTAGGACTCGCGTCCCCTCCGGCGGATTCTTTGCCGTTGCCCGCTTCGTTGTTGCCACCCGAGCAAGCGGATAGAATGACGGTGAATACCAATACGATGCTTAATAACCATGCCGACGCGCGTTTGTTTTTCAAGATATTGCCTCCCCTGGATTAGTGTTCGATCTTGCTTAATCGAAACGATGCCTTATGAGTACGAGTAAGTCGATTGCCGCTCCTTCTTCCCCGCGGCACCACCTCCCTTGATGGGTTTGACCGGTTTCCTATCGCTTATTCCACGATGCCCGTTCTCTCGATCCCGGTGACGAACCAACGTTGCAGGAACATGAAGACGATGATCGGAGGGAAAATGATCAGGAATGCCGCGGCCATCTTCGCGCCTTCCGTGACCGGATTTTCGATCGTGTTTCTCTGGCCGAGAAGCGATGGGTTAAGCACGTCCTCCAGCCGGTCCAAGCGAATGGATAGCGGCGTGTAATCGTTGGCCAGGAACCAGGAAGGCTCGTAATACATGTTCCAGTACCAAATGAACGAGAAGAGGAATACGACAAGGCAAGCCGAGCGGGCCAACGGAAGCATGATTCCGAAGAACAGCCTCAAGGTCGATGCGCCGTCCAGCTTCGCCGCTTCCTCCAGGCTTAACGGCTGCGATTTGAAAAACTGCCTGAAGATCAATATGAACAGCGCGCTCTTGAGTCCTTGCCCGAAAATCGCGGGAATCAGAAACACGAACGGAGTATTCAGCAGCCCAAGCTTGCTGTAAATGACGTACAGCGGAATAATGATGATCTGCGGCGGGACCAAGAAGGTCAGGATGACGAGCGCCGTGAAAACGCCTTTGAACGGAATCGATAACTTGGCGAGCGCGTAACCGGTCATGGCGCATATGAATACTTGCACGAGCGAACAGGATATCGCGATCATGGCCGTATTTCTAAGCGCGGCGGGATATTGCAGTCCTTTGAACGCATCCCGCACGTTATCCCAGGTAACGACCCGGGGGATCCACGTGACCGTAGGATCGAGCAGATCGCTTAGATTTTTGAGCGACGTGCTGATCATATACAGAATCGGCTGCAGGTACAGATAAGCGACGATGGTCAGAAGGCCGTATAAAACGAGCTTGGCAAGCAGGCCGTCCGAAATATTTCGTCCCAGCACCACCACTTTGATCCGTTGCGCCGTTCTGCTCCAGAAGATGCCCTTTACCTGTCTGCTTACTTTCTCGATCCAGAGTTCGCTGTTCATGGACGGGCCCTCCTAGTCTTCATGCTTCGGCTGAACAGCAACAGCACAAGGGCGATCAGGACGAAAATAAAGCCGAAGTAAATCCAAGCGAGCGCGCTGGCATAGCCATAACCGGTATCCATCTTGAACATGTTTTCCCTGATATGGGCCAGAACCGGGTTCAGAGGGAAAGTGAATAAGTCGATAATCGTGTACAAAATGTTCAAGCTGATGAACGGAACGCTCGCCGGCAGAGTAATTTTCCAGAAGCTATCCCACGGAGAAGCCCCGTCGATGCGCACCGCTTCGTAAATCGTCGGAGAGATCGTCTGGTAACCCGCGATGAAAATCAGAATCTGCACCCCCGAGTACCAGAGGATCAGGATCGCCCGGCTAAGCACGCTCATGATCGTTCCCGCGAATTCCTTGCCGATGTACTGCTCGATAAGCGGTTCGAGGTTGTATTGATCCAGGAACGGAATTTCCCCGGCGCCTTGCGCGAACAGCTCCGATAACACCTGTCCCGTGGCGAAGATGACGGGCAGGAAGAAGATCGCCCGATAGATGAACCTGCCCGGGAAGCGTTGATTCAACATCAAGGAGATCAGCAGGGCGAAGATCACGATCATCGGAACCATCAAGAGCATTTGCTGGAAGTAGGTAATCAGCTCGATCGGGAAAATGTTATCGGTCACGAACGCGTCCTTGAAATTTTTCATCCCGATCCAATCGTATTTGAACCCTCCCGGAACGACGGCTACCTTATGAAGGGACATGAACAACGACCAACCGATCGGGATCGCGACGAAAATGCAAAACCCGATGATCCACGGAAGCATGAACAACAATCCGATGCCGTATCGTTTCGTGAAGTACAGGCGCTTCTGCCGCGCGATTACTTTTGACTTGATCACGCGCCTCCGCCTCCTTCAACGACGAACGTTCCCTTGTTATAGTCGACGACGACCCGGGTCCCGTCTTCGTAGGTGGTCGCGAATCTGTTGTCCGCTAATTTCTCGTGGTCGACGATCCGCTGCGAGAACAGCTTGGCAAGGGAATCGAATTGTCCGTATTCCTCGCCGATCCGATCGGCCCACTTCTTGTATTGGCTGCTGAACAGGTAGAACCAGACGTTCAAGTCCATCATCTCGCGCGATTCCTCGTAGGTAAGGAAGAACGTAGGCATCGCCCCGTATTCGATCGATTTCAAGAATTCGGTTTGCACGTCGTTGCGAAGATTTCCGCCGTCTCCGAAGCTGTAAGGAACGTAGCCGTGCAGGACGATCGGGTAGAACGGCACGGTTTCGTCGATCATGAAGTCGTAGCTGGAATCGTTCGGCAAGTCGTCGATATAATCCACTTCGTCGATCGAGTAATCGTTGCCCCGGTACACGCCCGCGGATCCGAGCTCCTGCCTCGTATAATCCAGCAATCCCTTGTAAATCTTGATCGCGTCTTCTCGAGTCGTCGTCCCCGTCGGATCGTAATCGTTGAATACCATCGAGCCGATTCCGTCATAAAACAATCCGGATACGCCGATGTCTTTCAGCTCTTGAATCGAATCGTAGGCCATGTCGACCGTCCGGGCCGGCTTGCTCAGAAACCAGCTTTCGTCCTTGAAGACGGTTCCGTCCATCTTGCGAACTCCGCTGTTCTTGGGAGACAACGACGTGCTCGTATCGTCCAGCCAGAGCAGCTGGTCGTAGAATTGAACGCCGATATCCGCCTTGCGCATATTGGAAACGAACTTCTTCGCGGCGGATTTCCCGCCGAGCTTCTTCTCGATCGGAAAACGGTCATCGAGCCTGTAGCCGCCCATGTTCTGCCAGCCGTAATAGACGACCTCCATGTTGGCGACTCCCCGGTCTTTTAAACCATCCACGATCTCGTTCGCTTGGGAGAAGGTCGTCATCGGAACGTACTCGATCCGGTTGAAGGCTTCGCGGTACCCACCGCCCATGATTTTCAAGTACAGCGGAACATGATCGACCGGTTTCAACGGACTTCCCAGTCCATCGGTTTCGGACAAATAAGCCCGGTAAGCATTGGCCATACCGACGTAATCGGAATCTTCGCCGCTGAGCAGCCGATATTCGATCTCCCGATCCGTATCCAAGCGCTCCCGCTGGACGGCCTTGACCGGCGGTGAAATCCGGCTTCTCTGATACAAGTAATTTTCGCGGTAAATTTGGCTCGTGTAGACGTTATAGAAGCTCGATTTCAGCCCCGGCGGCATCGCCGCTATGTTCGAGGAATCGCCTCCGCGGCTAATGACGGCCAAGAACGCGTTCGTTCCCCGTCTCACCCCGAACACGGGATAAGCGATATCTTCCCTACGTTCCCCTGAACGGGTCCAATTGAGCATGTTGGTCACGTCAAGGCCATAGACTTGATGAATATAGCCTTTGGAAATATCCGCGCGGATGCTATCGAATTTGATCAAGCCTCCCGGACCGTCCGGAACGAAAATATATCCGTCCTCGCCGGCGGCCGATGCTCCGAAGTACGGCAGCAGGTCGAGGGAGAATACGACGAATTCTCCTTCCTCCCGGATTCCGTCCGTCGGCACTCGCACCTTAAGGCCGTTCTCGGTCAACTCGTATTGAATGGACAGGCCCAGCTTCTTGTCCGGGAACAGATAGGATATCTGAAGTCCGTTATCCGCCTTGATCATGCCGATCTCCAGCTTCGGGTCGAGCGCGTTCACGACCTTCTCGATCGTCTGATCTTTCCCCGAAGTCGTGACATAGGTCAGCGCGAAGGGAGATTGAAGATTGGCTAGAGGCAATCCCTTGACCGTCTCGTTGGCCAATTGTTCCTTCGTCGGATTGCTTGACCAGCGGTACCCTGTTTTCTTGTCGACAAGAGCGATCTGCGTATTGTCCGGCCGAACGTAGAGGGCGTACTTCCCGTTCTCCTGCGCCAACGCGAAACCGTCCGCCCCGGCTTCAGGCTTCCACGGCGCTCCCTCGTACAGCGGCGCATGCTCGGATACCGGCTCGGGAATTCCGGCCGCCTCGAGAGCTTCCCCGAGCGATGTCTCCCCTCCGCGAAGGATAAGGTACAGCAGGATGATGACGACGACGCAGGCGGATGCCGCGATAAGCTTTACGCGAAGCGATTGGCGCTTGATGAAGTTAACGATAGAAATTCACCTCTTTGTAAAGCTGGTAGACGAAGTCGTACAGGTTGTAGGACAATCCGAAGACGATGAATCCGAACAGCCAGATCGTGGCGATCGCGAAGACGGTTATGGCGATGTTCTTCAGCGATTCCACGAAGTCGAAATTGTGGATGACCTGCGTCATGACGATGAACATGACGGCCATCCAGATATACATGACCGAGGTGAGAGTTCGAATCAGCACCGCTTCATCCAGCGTAAGAATGTTGGAAAGGATGACGATCGGTATGGAGAAGAAGAAGTAAGGCGCCAAGGCGTAGGTGCTGCCCTGTATGACTTCCCTGAACTTTCCTTCCCCGTCCTTGACGCTGCACACGAGATAATTGGCGATAATCCAAGTCACCCATGGCAGTACGAACAGCCCCATAATGTTCGGAAGATTAATCTGCGACCGCTCGACGGGATAGAACAGGAACCCGGTCCCGTATAACGTGACGATCTTCATCGCCACGACGGCGAAGAGCAATAGAACGATGATCCACGGAGATACTCTCGCTTCCTTCAGCTTGTAGAAGCCGTGATAGGGATGGAACATCACGTATCCGAAGTTGCGCAGATCGGTTAACGGACGGTCTAGCTTGGTTGGCAATGGCCGTCGCGCCAGCAGTCGCTTGACTCCCAACGGAGCGAATTTGTACGCGAGAGCGAGAGCGATAAGGACCGTAACCAGCTCTATGAAGTGGTTTTGCAGCCACTCCAGCCGGATTTCCCAGAACGCTTTGGAATAACCTTTCGTGTCGTAAGCTTCCTTCATGAAATCCAGCGCTTGCTCGTTGTCTTTCTCCTCCAAGTACACCTTGCCTAGGCCGAGATAGGTTCCCGTAAACATCTCGTTGCGGGCGTAAACCCTTTCCCAATACGGCTTGCTTTCGGCGTATTTGCCGTCGTCGTACAGCAAGATGGCGTTCATGACGTCGTTGCCGAACTCGCTTCGGACGTATTTATGAACGGTTTTCGTGCGACTGTCCGTCACCCAGATATTGCTCTTGGAATCGATGCCGATACTCGTCGGAAAACCCATGACCCCGTATTGCTGCGTATTGTTATCCGTGAATCCGAAGGCGAACAAGGCATTCCCGTTACGGTCGAAAATATTGATCCGGCCGAAGTCCAAATCCACGTTGTACAGAAAACCGTGGGAGTCGATCGCGACGTCCACGATGCCGTGGCTGTGTTGGAACGTCTTGCCCTTGAAGGCGTCCACGCCTCCGGCGTTCAGCTTGCGAATCGCCGCGGCTCCGAAGTCGCCCGCGGTCGACGTATAGATAAAGCCTTCGTTATCGAGGGATATGTTCACGATCGGCTTCGGCAGGTTGGCCGTTTCCTTCGCCAGCTGCTCCTTGTTGAGAATGAGCTTCTTCAGCCAATTAAGCAGCGTCTGCTGCGCCTTATTGGCTCCGAAGAACCCCATGAACTCTCCTTCCTCGTTCATACGGAGAAGCCCTTGGTAAGAGGAGTTCATCGCGACGTACATGACGCCTCGCCGGTCGACGACCAGCTTGATCGGAACGAAGTGCTCGGATTGCAGCAGCGGGGAAGATGGTTTCTTGTACTCGCGAACGAAAGCGCCTGCGGAGTCGAACAAAGCGATGCGCTGGTTGCCCGAATCCGCCACGTATACGGTGCCGTCCGGGGTCACGAATAGGCCTTCCGGCGAATTCAATTGGCCGGCGCCTTCCTCGTCGCCTATCGTGCGAACGACTTTTCCGTTGTTGTCCATCACGAATATAAGGTTATTCCCCTTGTCCGCCACGTACACCGTGTCGTCGGCTCCGATATGAATATCCACCGGCTCGTCGAAATTGTCCCCGTAAGCTCCCAAAGGCTTATAGATCGCCTGGATTCCATTCCAAAACGAACGATTGCTGTCGAAGTATGTGGTCTGGTACGGGATGCGGGCATGGATCGTTTCCGGGGCGACCAGCAAAGCCGTCGCGGCCAGAAGCAGGTAAGCAAGCAATCTCTTCATCGTTCCGACTTCCTTTGCTGGTGGAGTTTACTTGATTACTTGATACCGGAATGGATCATCGTCTCGAGCACTTTCCGTTGGAACAACAGGAAAATGATCAGATTCGGTATGAACATGAGCAGACCGGCCGCCGCGGCGATGTTCTGTCCTGCCACGCTGTTCTGGAGTCCGCTGAGCAAGCTGTTGACGTAGAACGCGAGCGTTCGCATCGTCTCGTCCTGCATGAACAGGGTCGAAGTCTCGACGTCTCCCCAGACGCCTTGGAAGGTGAAGATCGAGATCGTCGCGATCGCGGGAACGGCTAACGGCAGCACGATCTTGGTGAAGATCCCGAAATGGCTGGCACCGTCGATTCTCGCCGCCTCCAGCAGTTCTCCCGGAATTTGCGAGATGAATCCGACGAGCATGAACACCGCGATCGGAGAGGCTAGGGAAGGCAAAATATGACCCAGGTACGTATTGTTCAGATGGATGCCGCTGATGATGAGATACCTTGGAATGCCTACCGTCTCCGGCGCGAACATCAAGGATAACGTGATCAGGGACAGGATGAGCTGCTTGAAATGAAATTGGTATTTCGCGAGCACGTAAGCCGCCATCGTGCTTACGATGATGACGCTTATGAGCGTTAACGCGACCACGACGACGCTGTTGAATACGTACCGGCTGAACGGAACCGTCGCGTTCGTCGCGTGGAGAAACAATTGCTCGAAGTTGCTTCCCGTCGGGTTCTGCACGAAAAATCTCGGCGGAAACAGGAACAGCTCGTTCGTCGGCTTGAAGGCGTGATTCAGGATGAACACGATCGGCAAGGACATGAACGCGGCTAGCGCGGTAAAGACGGTAACCAGGATGACCTGGAACGGCGTTATTCTTCGAAGACGTCGAATCATCATCGTTCTACAGCTCCTCCTTCGATCCGAACAGCCTGTACGCGAACCTCATGGCGAAATAGCTGACGAGCAGCAGCATGACCGATATCGCGGATGCGTATCCGAGCTCGAACCGGATAAACGCGTAATCGTCGATATGGTTGATGACGAGATGCCCGGCATACTGAGGCGTAATCGGCAAGCCCGTTAATTGCGTCGAGATGCTTCCCGCCTTCAGCGTCGTGACGATCGTCATGACCGCGCTGAAGAGCAATTGCGGCTTCATCGACGGAAGCGTAATATAGAACACTTCCTGCAGCCGGTTGGAAATGCCGTCGATTCGACCGGCTTCGTACAGCTCGCGGTTTACCGTCTGCAGTCCGGCCAGCATCGCCAGGAAACCGACGCTGAAGCTGATCCAGAGAGAAACGATGATCATGACCTTGAGCAGGTATTCCGGCTGCTGAAGCCAGACGATCGGAGCGTCGATCCATCCCATCCCGAGCAGAAAATTGTTGAGATACCCTACACGATCACCGCTGAAGGCGGCTATCCAGACGACGGAAAGCGCCACCGCTCCCGCCATCGAGGGAGCATAGAAAGCCAGAGTATAATAATCGCGTATCCGGATCGGAAGCTGGTGAATGAGCCAGGCGAACAAGAAGGCCAGCACATACCCGCCGGGTCCGACGATTAAGGCGAATAGAAAGGTGTTCGGGAGCGCCTTGGTCAGGAAAATGATGTCTTGGGTGAACAAAGCGATGTAGTTATCGAATCCGATGAACCGCAGCGAACCGAAGCCGTCATAGGACGTGAAACCGAGAGTCGCGGCCATCACGACCGGAATGACGATGAATACCGAGAAGCAGATCAGGAACGGTGCGAGAAACAAATAGCAGAAGCTGTCGCGCCGAATATCCGCCCAGAATCGGTTCCATTTCAATCGGATGGATGAAGTCGTCGACGTTCGGGTTATCCCGGGAGAAATCTCCGTGTTCATGGTCCTGATTCCTCCCATTCGTAAGGCTCGCGTATTTGCGAAATCTTCAAGTCTTCCTTGCCGTCGATGTCGAAATCCTTCTGCCTTCTGTTCATTTCTCTCTGCAACGACAGCTGTGCTTTCTCAAGCGATTCTTGGGCCGGCATCCCGTCGAATACGGTGCGGTTCCAAGCGAACTCCATCTCGCGGTTCAGGAAGTAGTAGCCCGGCACGTACGGCATGTTCTTCGCCCATCTCCCCTGCTCCCTTAGCGCTTGCAGGTCGTCGTTCGGCCAAGACAAGGTCCGCATCGCTTCGACGTTCGCCGTATTCCACCGGAATTCGATTCCGTAGAACGATTCGATGTCCTTCGCGTACTGGGCTTGCACTTCCCCCGAAGTCCACCATTTCAGGAATTCCCATGCTTCTTCCTGGTTCTTGCTCTTCTTCATGATCATCGCCGCCGACAATCCCTGAGGAGACCATCTGGCTACCTCCCCGTTCGCTTGCTTTACTCCCGGGAGAGGAGCGATTTTCCAATGGCCGGTAATCTCCGGGGCTGCAACGAGAAGCTGCACGTACGTATTGAAATCGGCTACCCCGATCGGAATGTCCCCGTCGCGGAAATGCTGGAAGAACGCCGGAATATCGATCGGCAGATTGTATTTACGGAACATCTCCGTCCATTGTTGGAAGGCCTTTTGTCCGTTCGCGCTCGTCAGATTCGCCGCCAAGCCGTTCTCGGCGTAGATCTCCGCGTCGTTCTGGAAGAACATCGTCGTGAAGTCCGCCTTCGGATAGTTCATCGTCATTCCGTTCTCCTGCAGCGTCGGCAGGATATCGAAGACGTCCTCCCAAGTATCCGGTACCTTCAGATTCAAATTCTCGAAAATATCGGTGCGATAAAATAGCATCTGGAAGTTCTGCACCTCGGGCAACCCGTAAGTACCTTCGTCGTACATCAAAGCCCGTTCGACTCCCGGAATGAACCGCTCCCTGATTTCACCGAAGCCCGGGAAGGAGGATAAGTCTTGGGCGGCGTCCCTCATCGCGAAGTCCGCCGGGGTCGCTTCCCCGATGCCGAGCGCGACGTCGGGAACGTCACCCGCAGCGTTGCCTAGCACCAGAACGTTGGGATTGGGCATCAGGTTGATATTGACTTCGATTCCCGTTCTCGGAGTAAAGTCCTGGTCCACCATCTCGCGCAGCAGATCGACGTAATCGCGTCCGCGTTGCACCCAAATCGTCAGCGCTTCGTCTTTGTTATGCTTGCGGGTATCGTAATCCATGTAAAACGAACGCCCGAAATCGACGATGGAATACGGCACCCTGGATAGAGGCGTCGGCTCCTTCAGTCCCGTAACGGCTTGCGGCGTGCGAACCACGATGTAATCGAACAGAAGCGGCTGCTGCGTGAGGGTCGCCATCCACGTTCCGATATTGTTCTGGATCGTCGAGAAGTCGTTGATTTTGTTCGGAATTTCGTTGACGTCTCCCTGCAGCTCCTCCAGAATCGTGATCGATACTTTGATCGCTTCCGACAAGTCCGAATTTTTTCTGTTCAATCCGTTAATATAGTCGCGAATGGCCGATAACCTGTCGACGAAGCCTTGCATTTTCGCTGCGATGTCGGGGTCGAATTTAACCATGTCCCACGTTCTCGTCGAATCCGTGTTGGCGTCGAAGGCGTTTTTACTGTAATTGCCCGTTATCAGTCTCACGTGCCTATCGAAGTCCGCAAGCTCATCCAACGTATCTTTTAGCGCGAGCGTCACCGGCTGCAGCTCCGAAGAATCCGCCGTCATGCGCAACGTGTGGTCGCCTTTCGTCAAGTAAAATTTGTACGGCTTGCCTTCGGGATCGGCTATCGTCGTAATGAGGAACTCCTTGTGATAATCGATTCCGAAATGGTGCATCTCGGAGAAGGGCGTCTCGCCGTCGATTTCCAGTGTCCTGTAAGCCCGAAATCCGTTGCGGTAATTTTGGAAGTTCTTCAGATCGATCTCGTACCAACCGTTCTCCGGCACGGATATTTGCCACTCCACCCATTCGCCGGGCAACCGCCATCTTTGCCCCCCGAGCACGTTGTACGTGATGCGGCCCTTCGGATCGGGCGAAATATATGGCTCCGACCAGTGATCGGTCTGGATGGCTAGGCTGGACTTGCGCTTGAACTGCTCGGCTTCGGTAACCGAAAACCAATCCGGCTGAGGCTGAGCGGCGGCTTCCGGCTGAGCGGCTTCATATTCTTCATAGCTTTTGGCTGAAGGCCTCTTCGGTTGAAAGGTCAAGCTTCTAAGAGCTACCGGATCTCTCTCCCCGATTAGCCGCAGCTTGTGTTCGCCGGGCTCCAGCCGGTAGAGAAGCGGCTCCGAGGAAACCGAAAAGTCGGAAAGCGCTTTCGTCGACCATTCGACGATCTCCGTCTGCTGAGGTCGAACCTGCATGCCGATCTCGTTACGGTCGTAGGGATATTTCGCATCCTTCCATAGCCGCTCGAGCTCGAGATTCTCCGATTCCAGAAAAGGAAACCGGCCGTCTATCTGGACTCCCCGAACGACGGAGGAATTGCCTCCCTCGAGCGGCTTATAATCGACATGTAGCTCATACCATCCGGCAGTGGCTACGTTAAAAGCCCACTCCACCCAGCCTTGGGAGTTGGTCCAATGAAGTGTTGCCCCTCCCTCGTCCGTTTGCTTGGAGACTTCGGCTTCCGGCGCCGCTTCCGCGTATTCGGCGGCGGCGATGCCGATCGGCTGTCCGGCGCCCGCTTGCGCGGCATCGGGAAATTGATCCATCACTCTGACGTAGGGCTGAGTCTCCCGGTCATCCGAATAATCGAGTAAATCGGCGGCGCTCACGGTTGAAGCGTATATCGCCGGCTCCGTGCCGGATATCCAACGAAACGCTCCGAACAGGATAACGGCGGCTAGCAAGAGTCGGAAAATAAGGCGCGGATATTTAATCTTCCTCATTGCGCCTCTCCTCCGCCTGCCAACGAAACTCCCGTATTTTCATCGAAAAAATGCAGCTTCTTCATATTGAAACCGATTGCAGGAATGTCGTCCTTGGAGTAGGAAATACCGGGATCAGTCCGCGCGATGAGCTTAGACTCGCCAACCGCAACGTAAACGTACGAATCCGCGCCTGTCACCTCGGTCATCTGCACGACCGAAGCGACGAACCCGTTCTCGTCGTCGCTCTCCTCCGACGGCTTAAGCAATACATGCTCCGGCCGTACTCCCAGCACGACGTTGCGCACCGCCCGGTTCATCTTCTCGAATTGGGCGTCGTAAGCTCGCGGAAGCAACAGCTTCATCCGCTTATTGGAGAAGTAGTACCTTCCCTCCTCGAGAGTGACGTTCCCTTCGACGAAATTCATTTGCGGCGACCCGATGAAGCCGGCGACGAACAGATTGGCGGGCTCGTCGTACAGCTGCCGCGGAGGCGCCACCTGCTGGATGACGCCGTCCTTCATGACGACGATCCTCGTTCCCATCGTCATCGCTTCCACCTGGTCATGCGTCACGTATACCATCGTGCGCTTCAGGTCGCTTTGCAGCTTGATGATTTCGGCGCGCGTTTGGGCTCTGAGCTTGGCGTCCAAGTTCGACAGCGGCTCGTCCATGAGGAATACTTGGGGCTCGCGGGCGATTGCCCTTCCCAAGGCGACGCGTTGCTTCTGTCCGCCGGATAGCTGGCTCGGCTTGCGATCCAGCAAATGCGAGATTTCCAGAATCTTCGCCACTCTATTGACTCTCAGCTCGATATCGTATTTCGGCGTCTTGCGGAGCTTCAGGCCAAGCGCGATATTTTCATGCACGGTAAGGTTCGGGTACAGCGCGTAATTCTGGAAAACCATCGCGATATCCCGATCCTTCGGCGAGACGTAATTCATGAATTTTTCGTCGATATACAATTCTCCGTCGCTAATTTCCTCGAGACCCGCAAGCATGCGCAGCGTAGTCGATTTTCCGCACCCGGAAGGACCGACCAGCACGAGGAATTCTCCTTCTTCAATGGACAGGTGGAAGTCGTTAACGGCCGGGCGCGACTCCCCTTTGTATTGTTTGAACACATGATTAAACGTGATGCTTCCCACCTATGCTCACCTCTCGCTATTTGTCTGCCTACACTTGCTTTCATTCATGTTACCGTACTCCCAAGCAGGCAAAACAGGAGTGAAACTTGGCTTTTGCAGTCTAATATTAGCCTTTAACGCGGAAGTGGCCGGACTTGTATTGCTGGCGCGCGCCAAAGTCAGCTTTGACCGCTCGAGAGGTGCTTCACCTCTTGCGGCGGGTGTAAGCGTAGGTAAGTCAGCGACTTTGTTAGATTGATCCGCCTCTCTTGGTGGCAGTTTTGGCGAAATAGCGGAACTTCGCTCCGTTATTGCGGCCGTTGGCGAGGGTTTGGAAAATAGCCGCTTTAGGTGCGGGTATTTTGGGCTTCAGAGGCACTTTCGGCGGATTAGCCATTTCTCGCGCGGGTATTTTTGGCTTCGGAGGCACTTTCGGCGGATTAGCCATTTCTCGCGCGGGTATTTTTGGCTTCGGAGACACTTTCGGCGGAATAGCCGTTTCTCGCGGGTATTTTTGGCTTCGGAGGCACTTTCGGCGGATTAGCCATTTCTCGCGCGGGTATTTTTGGCTTCGGAGTCACTTTCGGCGGAATAGCCGTTTCTCGCGCGGGTATTTGAGCTTCGGAGGCACTTTCGGCGGAATAGCCGTTTCTCGCGCGGGTATTGAGCTTCGGAGACACTTTCGGCGGAATAGCCGTTTCTCGCGCGGGTATTTTTGGCTTCGGAGGCACTTTCGTCGAATTAGCCGTTTCTCGCGCGGGTATTTTTGGCTTCGGAGGCACTTTCGGCGGATTAGCCGCTTTAGGCGCGGGTATTTTGGCTTCGGAGTCACTTTCGGCGGAATAGCCGTTTCTCGCGCGGGTATTTTTGGCTTCGGAGGCATTTTCGGCGGAATAGCCGTTTCTCGCGCGGGTATTTTTGGCTTCGGAGGCACTTTCGTCGAATTAGCCGTTTCTCACGCGGGTATTTTGGCTTCGGAGGTACTTTCGGCGGATTAGCCGTTTCTCGCGCGGGTATTTTTGGCTTCGGAGGCACTTTCGGCGGATTAGCCATCTCGCGCGGGTATTTTGGCTTCGGAGTCACTTTCGGCGGAATAGCCGTTTCTCGCGCGGGTATTTTTGGCTTCGGAGGCACTTTCGGCGGAATAGCCGTTTCTCGCGCGGGTATTTTTGGCTTCGGGGGCACTTTCGGCGGATTAGCCGTTTCCAGCGCGAGTAGCGCGAAAACGCCTCCGGTTCCGCTCAATCAGCGGATCCCGGAGGCGCTCTTCTTGCTTGCTTTATGGAGCCGAGATACCGTTCCCCAGAAAATCGAATTTGTTAACGTTGAACAGATAGCCGGAGCCCCCGACGAACGAGAAGAACACATCATGCTCTCCTGACGGAATATCGCTGAGCTCCCCTTGAACGTCGACCCACTTCTGCCAATCTCCCGTCACCGGAATTTTCAAAGTACCCAGCAGGGTGCCGGAGAGGGAATCCGCGCGGATCTCGATCGTTCCTCCCGCTCCCGCCGACGATACTCTGGCGCTTATTCCATCTATTCCCGCGAGATTCATCGCTTTGAAGGACAGCCAGCTTCCGTTCTCGATGAAGCCCACGTTAAGGCCCGCGCCGACATCGGACGTATTCTCGGTCTGCAGCTTGCCGCCGCTCCAATTATCGTAATACTCGGCCTGACGGTCCGAAGATAGAATAACGATCGTGGAAGTACCCGTTAACGCCGCAGCCTCCCCCGAACCTTCGTCTGTATAACTCGCCGTAATGTAAAAGAACGTATTCTCGATATTCGTATCGCTGACGACCGTCTCGAACGTACCCGTGCAGCCGTTCCGCGTCGGGCTCGGATGGGAATGCTCGTCATGCCCCAGCGCCGGAGTGACGCTTACCTTAGCGCAATCGATTTCCGCGTCCTCTGCATCCGTAACCGTAACGGCGTAGCTGATCTTATCGCCCCAAGCGAAAAATCCGCGCGAAGCAGGAGCGGTAATGGTCACGACCGGCGCATTGTTCCCGACCGTGATCGGTATCGTTACCGAAGCCGAATTATCCTTATTGTCGCTAACGGTCAGCTTCGCGTTGTAGTTTCCTTTCTTCTCGTACACGTAGCTTGGATTCGCCTCATCGGAGTCCGCTTTGCCATCTCCGTCGAAATCCCATGAGTAGGTTACGGGATCCCCGTCCGTGTCCACCGTATTATCCGAGTTGAAAGTCACGGAGAGCGGAGCCAGCCCGTTCGTCGCGCTAGCAGTAGCCTGGGCGCTAGGAGCCTGATTGCCCGCCGCGCCGGTATATAGAACCTTGGAGATTTTCCCGTCCGCTCCGCCCGTTCCGTATTCGGCAACGTAGAGGCTTCCGTCTTTGCCAATTTTCGCGTAGATCGGATGATCGAACTTCAAGTTCGTCAAGAAGGGGTTGATCTTCAGCAGCTGTCCCTTCTCGTCGAGTTTGACCTCCTTGAACCATTGTCTCGAAAAGTCGAAAATAACAAGCGATCGATCCAAGTAAGCCGGCATTTTGAACTCGTTATCGTTAGCTTTGTCGTATTGGTAGACGGAGCCGGCCGCCGCCGTTCGCCCCGTTCCATCGGTCATTTCCGGAAATTCGGCGCTCGGACCGTACGGATAATAGATAAGCGCGCTACGGGCTTCCGGCAGCTTTTGCCCACCGGTATTGTTGGGAGAATCGTTAGTTGGGGCCGCGCAATCGTAGGTTTTTCCGAAAACGCTAGTGGAGAAGCTGTAATCCCTGTAAGCCTTATTGTCCGCTATGCAGTATGGCCAGCCGTAATTGCCTGCAGTAGCCGCCTGGTTAATCTCGTCGTAGCCCTTAGACCCGCGAGTCGCCTTATCTATCCCCGCATCCGGTCCGACATCACCCCAATACACGGCATTATCGAACGGACTAACGGTAAACCGAAAAGGATTCCGCGTTCCCATGACGTAAATTTCCGGCCTGCCCGACCCGTCCGCAAACAAATTCCCTTCCGGGATGGCATAGGTTCCGTCCGGCAACGGCTTGATCCTTAGAATTTTCCCGCGCAGGTCGTTCATGTTGCCCGCCGTGCTCTGCGCGTCCCATGCCGCACGCCCGGCCGTCTCGTCCGTTGGAGCGTAACCATCGGATGAGAATGGATTCGTATTGTCGCCGGTCGATAAATACAGGTTGCCGTCCGCCCCGAATTCCAAATCTCCGCCGTGATGACAGCATTCCTTTCTCTGCGTCGGAACCTTAAGAACGATTTTCTCCGAATCGAGATCGATCTTATCGCCTTTGACCGTAAACCGCGACAGTCGGTCCGCGTTCTCCTCGCCTACCGGCGTGTAATAGAGATACAACCAATTGTTATTCGCGAAACCGGGATCGAGCGCGATTCCCAGTACTCCTTGCTCATTCCCGTTGACGATACTCAAAGTCGCCGCCAGCGTAGCGATTTCCGTTTCGGGGGAATACACCTTCACCATCCCGCCGATCTCGATATAGAACATACGGCCGTCCGGCGCGAAATCGAAGCCCATCGGGGCTTGAATGCCGGTCAGCAGTTCCTGCTTCTGATAGTTCATGTCATTGTATATCGTGGCCGAGCAGTCCCCTTCCGCTTGACCGGCAGCCCATTGAATTCCGCCGAGCATGTGCTGCAGGAACGCCGGATCTTGTTCGGAGTAACTTTCTTTGGCATGCCCCAATCCCGTATACCACGATCTGCCTCCGTCATATTCTTGGCACCAGGAGACGGGGTGGTCTTCGCCCATTTTGCCGCCTTCATACGATTTCTCGTCTACGGTTGCCAGAATGTGAACCTTGCCCCTCGGGTTGGCCAGAAAGTTGTACCATTCGTCCGACCGTTGCCAAGTCGAAGCCAGCGAAGCGGTAGAAGGATGCGCCTTGTCTGCGACTTTAACGGTCCCTTTCGCGAAGGCCGGATGATCCGTGAACATGCCGCCGACCAAATTCATGTACCAAGGCCATGAATGCAACGTGTCGGATGCCGAATGAATGCCCACGTAACCTTTGCCAGACTCGATATAAGCTTGAAAAGCGGCCTGTTCCCCCGAGTTCAGAATTTCCCCCGTCGTATTGAGGAAAATGACCGCCGCATACGGCGAAAGTCCCTCTTCCGTGAACTTTGCCGAATCCTCCGTCGCGTCTACTAGGAAGCCATGCTCCGAGGCAAGCTGCCGAATAGCCTCTAATCCAGCCGGAATGGAATCGTGGCGAAAGCCTTCCGTCTTGCTGAATACGAGCACTTTGAATTTCTCCGGCTCCTTCTTGCCCGTTGGCGAGTCGGCAAGCCAATAATAGCTCACGGCAATAAGTCCCGCGATCGCTAACAACGTCAAGCTGAACAGGACCTTGGCTTTAGCGGTTGTAAACATAATCGGCTCCCTTGTTCGGCAATAGGATGGAATTAACAATTTATAACAGTTTACCGAATAGGCACTCCAGCCGGGAATGAGCTAATCTTAACGTTTACAGGCGATTCCTATCTGATTGGGCTTGTCGAGTCGTTGATTTTATTCCGATATAAAATAAGAGCCGAACGACGCTGTCATGCGTCGTTCGGCTCTCTTCTGCAAAGACGTTATTTCCACAATTCCGAGCGTTCGGTGAAATTCTTGGTATACACTTTTTCGAGCTCCGAAAGTCCGGCCGTTTCCATCTCTTGAAGCATTTTATCGTACAGCTGCACGGCTTCTCCTTCAGTCGGAGCCATTACCATGCGAGGGAAATACTTGGAGCTCAGCTCGTTAACCTTCTGCTGCATGATCGCTTCCGGCGTTCCGCCGCTCGGGCCTAAATTGTCATAGAGAGCCGTATCGAAGGACGTGTCCGCCAGGTTCTTGATCGCTAGCTCGGCGACTTTATCCGTCTCGTAACGTCCGATCAAATCATATGGCGTTCCGTCCGAACCGGGACCGTTCTTGATCGTCCAAGTCCACTTCCGGATACCGGATTTCGTGGAATACCCTGCCCAATCCTTCTTGAAGCCTTCCAGCACCTCCGGTTTGGGAACGTGCTTGCCGTCTTTCATATCCCAATGCACGCCTTCTACTCCCCACATCAGAAGGTACTGCCCTTCTTCGCTAGCCAGGAAATCGAGGAATTGGATGGCGCGGACCGGATCCTTGTTGCTCTTGGAAATTCCGATTCCGTCCCAGCCGAGGGAGCTCTTCGGACCATAAGTCGTCTTGGCCGGATCCACACCGTCCGCTACGACCTTATAAGGGAAAAACTGGGCCTCTTCATTCTTGGACTGGTCTTTGGCCTCTGCTTTGAGAATCGCGTTAGGCTTGCCGGCATTCCAGAACGCGTCCGCCGTCGAGAAAATCGTCCCGCTCGCCAATTTCTGCTCATACTGCTGCGTTTTGTTGGTTGCCCATTCCGGATCGATCATGCCTTGCGTGTACAAGGAATTCATGAACTTGATCATTTCGATGTATTTGGGATCCTTCACGTCGGCTTTGATCTCGCCGTTCGTTTCGTAATAAGGCATTAATCCGAACATGCCCTTGAACGTTCCCGTGATCGCCCCCGTGTTTTCTCCGTTAAAAGTCAAAGGGTACGTGTTTTTGCCGTTAACCGTCGGATATTTTTCCTTGAATTTCTTGAGGAGATCCACGAACTCCTGCGCGGTAAACGGTTGTCCGTTCTCCGCCTTGTCGGTTGCCCCGAGTTCCTTGAGGACGTCCATCCTCATGAGAAATCCGAATACCGGGTATTGCTCAAGCCCGTACCAGTTCGCTAAATAATAGTTTTTACCGTCGGTATGCCGTGTCTTATTCAGCATATCTCCGTACATTTCCTTGATGTGCGGTCCGTATTGGTCGATCAGGTCGTTAAGCGGAGTCAGCGCTCCTGCCGCGATGTACTTGCTCAGAAGATCGCCGCGCGATATGGCCATAATATCCGACAGATCGTTGCTGGCCAGCATCAAGTTCAGCTTTTCCGATGGGTTGCCCGTCGGTTGTTGGATCTCCAGCGACACTCCGGTGCGTTTGGTCACTTCCTGAGCACGGGATTGTTGAACGCATCGCCGACGTTCTGATCGAAGAATGTAAATTTGATCGGCTTGCTATCCGCGGCTTCGCTTGCGCTCTCGCTTGCTTCCCCCGATGCGGGCGCGCCTGTCCCGGACGCGCTTGGACTTGCGGATGGTTTCTCATTGTTGTTGCCGCATGCCGCGAGCAGTGATACTAAAATTATCATGATAACCGCCAATCGAGTCTGACCCTTTGTCCACATCGCTAATCCGTTCCCCCTCAAATGTGATGACAGCGATTTCATTTCCGGTTTCATGCGGTTGAAATCGCTATTGATTAGCTTCATTTTAATCATCCGGCCTGCGACTTTTCTATATTACATTGTAACTAAACGTAACGGAAAACGACTTTCATAGAAACTTCGTCGTCATCGGAATGCGGATTTGTACCGACGTTCCGATCCCGAGCTTGCTGTACACCTGCACCCCGTATCGCTCTCCGTAGGCCAGCCTTATCCGCTTGTCCACATTGTAGATCCCGTACCCCTCGGACTGCCCGATTGGATTTCTCATCCTCTCGAATACGTCCTTTGGCATGCCCATTCCGTCGTCGATGACGGACAACAGAACGTCATTCCCGTCGGCAGCCAGCTTGATAACGATATTGATCCCGCATTCGTCGTCCCATATCGCGTGGTTGATGCAGTTCTCGATGAACGGCTGCGCGACCAGCTTTAACGTCGTGTAATGAAAGAGATCTTCATCTAGCACATAATGCACGTTAAACAGGCCCTGGAATCTGGTTTTCTGAATGGAAATGTAATGCTCGGTCAGTTTGATTTCCTTCTCAATCGTGATGCATTTCTTGCCCTTGTTCAGCGATATGCGATAAAACCTGGCTAAGTCGTCGGCCATCCTGTGAACCTGGGAATTGTTGCTTTTAATAGCGAGAGCAGAAATGGAAGCCAGCGTGTTGTAGAGAAAATGGGGAGTGATTTGCGCCTGGAGGCTCGTCATCTCCGCTTCGTTCTTGGACAGCTCTTGCTTGTAGACGTCTTGAATCAGATCCTGTATGGTAACCGACATCTTGTTCAAGGCAAAGGACAACTGGCCGATTTCATCGTCTCCCATGTGCGTGAAGGACAATGCGATGGATCCGCGCTCCACCTTGCGGATTTGCTGAAGCAGAAATTCGATCCGTTTGGTCATGAATTTGCTGGTGGCGTAAATCATGACAATGGCGGCAAGAATACAGGCCAGCGAAATGTAAAGCATTTTCGCCGTAGCCTTCTGGGCTTGTCCCAGAAGCTCCGCGTACGGAAGCAACACAACCGTTTTCCAGCCGTTTTTCAACGACTTTTGTATGACCATCGTATCTTTGCCGCCGATATCGGATATATCGGCGACGTTGCCGATATCGCCGTCTTTAATGCCGGAAGTGATGATATGGCCGTTCTCGTCGGCGACGATAATCGTTTTGTTGTTGTTTTCCTTCTCGATCAAGGAGAAGAGCTCCCTCTCCGAGATTTCCATGGTCAATATGCCGTAGGGGTAATTCAAGCTCAAATAATTCAGGGACCGTGCCAGCGTAACGGTCTTCGCCCCGGGAGATTGGTTATTCGGGAAAAATTGCGTAATATTGCCGGCTGCCTGGAGGGACTGTTCTCTTAAGGCATCAGGCAGCTCTTCCATATGCTTGATAAACAATCCGTCCGAAAACAGCGTCTTATTCTCCGTGTAAATGGTGATCGACTTCAGGTTGGGATTCATCGCGAGCATCTTGTACAGCGTTTTGTTGATATAGTCATAAGCGTCCAAAAAGGACAAATCCTTAGCTTTATAAGTGTTGATCAGATAGTTGCGCAATTGCGTATCCGAATAGAGCAAGGTCGCGACCTGGGAATACATATCGAGCTTGTTCTCGATATTTTTATTCACCTGGTCGATCGTGCTTCCGATGTTCTCGACTGCCTGATGGATCAACTGGTCCTTGACCGTCTGGTAGGAATAGAGCACCAAAAAGGAAATCGGTAAAATCGAGACGAGCAGGTAAACGAGAAACAGCTTGCTTCTCAGTCTCTGATTCCTGATTTTCCGATAAAGGCGAACGATGGCGTTAAAGAAACTTTTTGCGATATTCATTCGGAGTGACCCCTTGGTTTTTATAGAAAAAAGAACAGAAATAAGAGGTATTATCGAATCCGACGTTCCGCGCGACATCATGAATCTTCAGCTTCCTGTCGCGTAGCAAGCCGAGCGCCTTCTGCAGACGGACTTTAGTCAAATACTCATGGACCGTGCATCCCTTCTTTTCTTTGAACAGCACCCGCAAATAATTAGGAGACAAGTAAACCCTTCCCGCTAAATAATCGATCGTCAGCGCATCCGGATACTCGTTGTCGATGATTCCGGCCACTTGCTGTACAAGCATGGCGTGCCGGTCCCGATGCTTCTCCTCCAAGTAACCGCCAGCCCGCTCCAGTAAGTTCAGAACGAAGGATTTCATCCCCGCGACCGTTTCGATTCTAGCGACTTCCTGGTTCCATTCGGTAGAGTCGCCGAATCCCCTGTCAGCCCAATCCTCGTATTTGTATAATTCCGAGAAGATAGCCTGAATCAAATTCGACGTTACCCGATAAGCGGATTTTCTCGGTATTCGCAGCCGGACCATACTGTCGAAGATACGGCCCGCTTCCTCCTCTGCATCCGGCAGGTCGGATAATTGCAGCTTTTCCGGTAGCGCTTGAACCTCGAGGTTATCGAGCTCTTCGTTCTCCGCTTGCACGTTTCCGGAATATATAACATTGCCGGATCCTCTATAAAACCGTTCGTCTACCGCTTTCTCCGCTTCCTTGAGCATGTCTCGCGACTGTCTTAATAATCCCGCTTTTTCGCAGACTCCGATCGTAGCCGTCCATTCCCATGTTTTACGGATAGATTCGGATAGGGCCAGCCAGAAAAAGGAGAGATTCGTCCCTTCGGCGGCAGGGACGGCGAGAAACCACCGGTTGGCGCCGAGCCGGATAATCGTTCCCGATAGCGAGAAAGCCTCCAATTGAGAATGAAACACTTGGAAGGGATCTTCTTGTTCCTTCAGAAGCTTAGCCGTCGCTTCCGGAAGCGCGTGCGGATCGTCTACTTGCACAAGGGCGCCGACATACTCTTGGCTTAAATACCTCGGATCCAATCTCGTCAGCTCATGCCAGGTTTCCTGCGCGCTCTCGCCACCGGCTTCGCTTAGCAGATTCCCGATATTCTTTTCCGCCAGCATTTGCTTGGATCGACGCAGCAAGTTAGCCTTCTCCACCTCCTCTTTTACCTTCGACATGACTTCCGACAATTCGCCCGGGTTCACCGGCTTGAGAAGATAACCTACCGCTCCCGCGGAGAGGGCGGATTTCACGTAGGCGAATTCGTCATGCCCGCTCAGGAAGACGATTTTCATCCAATCGAATTGTTCCTGAATCAGCGATGCCAAGCGAAGCCCGTCCATGATGGGCATTCTTACGTCCGATAGAACGATGTCCGGCTGCAGAGTCTGAATTTGCTTCCATGCTATTCTGCCGTTTTTGGCGGAGCCTATGACGCGGATTCCCATACTCTCCCAATCAATATAGTTAATAAGGAGGTCAAGCTCTATGATTTCGTCCTCGACTAGATAAATGGAAAACATGCCGCATCTCTCCTTGCCCTATGATAAAGCCCATTATACTACGGGGTGGGCTCCGCGAAGATAGCGTTTTCAAACATAGTCGTTTTCCCGTATGTTTCTGAACATTGTAATATTGATAGCCGCGTCCGACGAGCCCTATACTTTCTACATCACATCGAAACGGGGTGCATCATTTGGAAACGGCAGCGTCGACATCGCTCAAAAAAACGGTTCCGGGCAAAGCCAAGAAGAAGCTGGTCCGCAAGCTGAGCGAACAAAAATATCTCCTGCTGATGCTGGCGCCGGCACTCATATGGGCCGTCCTATTCGCTTATTTGCCGATGGCGGGACTTTATATGGCTTTCGTTAATTATCAGCCGTCATTGGGCGACTTCTGGAACAGCCTTTACCATGCCGAATTCGTCGGAATAGATTGGTTCAACTACTTTTTCAAAAACGGCGATTTTTACATCATTATGAGAAACACGGTCGCGTCCACGATGCTAACCCTTCTATTCTCCTTTCCGGCGCCGATCATCATCGCAATCGCGATCAATGAAGTCAAGAACTCCATGTTCAAGAAAACGGTGCAGACCGTGTCATATCTCCCTCATTTTATCTCCTGGGTTATCGCGGCGAACATTATCGTAACGGTCCTGTCATCCGACGGCGTCGTCAACGGCTTGCTCAAATGGCTGCATCTGTCCGATAAAAGCATACTTTTCCTTCAGGAGGGCAAATATTTCTGGTGGATCGTAGCTCTCGGAAATACGTGGAAGGAAATGGGCTATAGCTCCATCATCTATCTCGCCGCCATTTCCTCTATCAATCTTGAATTGTACGAGGCAGCCAAAGTGGACGGAGCCGGACGTTTCAAGCAAATCCTGTACATTACGTTGCCGCACTTGAAGCCCACGATCGTCATCCTGCTCATCCTGTCCCTCGGCGGCGTCCTGAATGCCGGGTTCGATCAACATTTCCTGCTCGGAAACGGCTTAAATCTGGAGTATTCCGATGTCCTGTCGACCTATTCCTTCCGCTACGGCTTGCAAAACTCGATGTTCTCTTATGCTTCGGCAGTTGGGCTCTTCAATTCCGTCGTCGCTTTTATTCTGGTCGTAATCGTCAATTTCGCTTCCAAGAAGCTGAATAACCAATCGCTGTTCTGAAAGGGAGGTAACGCTAAGTGGCGAAAAAGCTTTCATTATCGGATACCCTTTTCGATATTTTCAATTACTCTTTTCTGGCCTTGATTTTCATTATCACGTTTTATCCGTTCTGGAATATTCTCGTCGTGTCCCTGAACGATGCCACCGATTCCGTACGCGGAGGATTGTACTTGTGGCCCCGAATTTTCACCTTGGACAGCTATGCCACGATTTTCCGCAATACCGAGCTGCTCGTTTCCGTAAAAGTCACCGTCCTGCGGACTTTGATCGGGACTCCGCTCTCCGTGCTGGCTATTTGCATGATGGCGTACTCGCTCAGCAAACGCGAATTGATCGCGTGGAGATATCTAACGCTGTTTTTCATCTTTACGATGTATTTCGGCGGCGGGCTGATCCCGACTTATATGATCATCAAATCGCTTGGCTTAATCGATTCCTTCTGGGTTTTCATTTTCCCGGGATTGATCGGCGTATTCCTTATGATCCTGGTTCGTACCTATATCGAAGGGCTGCCCGCGGAGCTTGAAGAGTCCGCGAAGATCGACGGAGCAAACGATCTGGAGATCTTCGCAAAAGTTGTCCTCCCGCTCTGCATCCCCGTCTTGGCTACTATTGCTCTATTTATCGGTATCGGTCACTGGAACTCCTGGTATGATTCGTATATTTATACTTACAAGCCGGATCTCAAAACCCTTCAAGCCGTCCTTGTCAAAATCCTTAACCAATTCCAGACTGGGACCATGCTGTCGGAGGCAGAAGCTCTCGCCAACAGCTCCAAGCGGATTCCGGTGTCCGGCGAAAGCATCCGGATGGCCGTAACGATGGTGGCGACGATTCCGATCGTGATGGTGTATCCGTTCGTGCAGCGTTATTTCGTCAAGGGCATTATGATGGGTGCCATCAAGAGCTAGGACTTGAGTTTGAAAGACAAGGGGAGGAATATTCATTGCTTAGTCAGAACATTCAGATCGAATCGGATTCGAATATCATGGCCGTCGATAACGGGCTCGTTCGTTCGGAAGCCAATCTTCACGACGGTACTTTGGCTTTTCACTGGCGGGATGGAAGAGCGATCCGCGGGCTGTACGGCGAATTGAAGGTCGGATCCGATTTGTTGAGGACGAGCTTATACGAAAATCATAGTGTAGACGAAGCTTCGATTCAGCCGGTGGAAGACGGGTTCGGCCGAGGCATCCGGTGGACGTTCAAGCATTCAACGCCCGGCAAACCAGCGATTCGTCAGCACTTGTGGAGTTATGAAGGGATGCCATACGTGTTCGTGGAACTCGACTCGAGACAGGAAGCCGAGTGGGAAACGAATTATATGTCGCCGCTTGCCTCGCTTCGCAACGACGGCTCGGTTATCGACTTCGGCAGCGGGAGCAAAGGGGAAATTCGCGTTCTGTTCGTCCCTTACGATAATGATAAGTGGGTCCGTTACGGATCGCACGCAATCCCCTGTTCCGTGGAGAGCTACGAGGCAACCGCAATCTATGACAAGGACGCCCGCAAAGGTTTCGTTCTAGGTTCGGTCACGCATGATTTCTGGAAAACCGGCTTGCAAGTAGAAGGAACTTGGGCCGGAGAAGTCTCGCGCCTTCGTGCGTTCGGAGGGGTGACTGGGCTCCAGACCCGAGACACTCTGCCCCATGGCAACGCCCGCGGTCTTGTCAATGTGTCCCCTCGCATCTTCGTCGGCGCTTTCGACGATTATCGGGACGGCATGGAAGCTTTCGGCCGGGCGAATGCGGTGATCGCGCCGAAACTCCCCTGGGATGGCGGCGTTCCGTTCGGCTGGAACAGCTGGTCGGCCGTTATGGGTAGACTGGACTTCGACGTTTACGTGCACACATCGGACTTTATCAAGCAGAGCCTGCAACAATTCGGTTTCTCGAATGACGGCGTCGTTTACATCAACTTTGATGCTTTCTGGAATAAGCTGACACCCGAGGAACTGAGCGAGTCGGTCAGGCGGGTGCGGGCGAACGGACAGAAGCCGGGCATTTATTTCTCGCCCTTCGCATATTGGGGTAAAGATCCCGAAAGACCGGTCGAAGGCTTCGAGGGATATGCTTACCGCGATCTGCTGTTAAAGGATCATGCGGGGAATCTCCTGCCGACGCTGGACGGCGCTTATGCCATGGATCTTAGCCATCCGGTTACGCTTGAACGGATTCGGAGAGAACTCGACAGGTTCGTAGAATGGGGTTTCGAATACGTGAAGGCGGATTTCCTTGCGCACGGCGCGCTAGAGGGCAAGCACCATCTTCCGGACGTGCGAAGCGGCATTCAAGCTTATCATCTTGGGATGGCCGTCATCCGCGATACGTTGAAGCCGGAACGGATTGGGAGGCCCTTCTTCATCAACGTCTCCATCGCTCCGTTGTTTCCGCACGGCTATGCGCACAGTCGGCGAATTTCCTGCGATGCTTTCGGACTGATCGGGGATACGGAATATATGCTGAATGCCTTGACTTACGGCTGGTGGATTAACGACACGCTGTACAGATTTAACGACCCGGATCACACGGTCTTGCACAAAAGCGATAATCAAAAAGAGACCACGGCGCACGAAGGAAGAAGCAGACTGACCGCATCGGTTATTGCAGGGACGTCTCTCCTTCTCGGCGACGATTACCGGCTGGAAGAGGCCGCGGCTAGGGCGCGTTCTTGGATGACCCGTCCCGAAGTCATGGACCTGGCTCGCAAGGGAGTAACCTTCCGACCGGTGGAAGGAACGAGCGGGAACAAGGCCGAAGACATTTATCTGCTTCAATCAGAAGACGAAGCTTGGGTCGCCGTCTTCAATTTCGACCCTGACCATGCGGTGAGCAAGCGGATTGAACTGACAAGATTGGGAATACAATCTGGCAAGGAAGTATCCGTAAGAGAGATTTGGGATGGCAGGGAAATGAGGTTTGATGACGCAAGGAAAGCTATCGAAATAGAGTTGCAGCCGGCTGAGTCCGTGCTGTTGCATTTTCGGAATCAAAGTCTATAATTCCCCGGCCGCCGCCAGCTTCGCATGAACGACGAACCTGGCGTCATCGAAAGCGGAGGAACATGTCGACAGAGTCAGTACGACGTCATCCGCCGTCACTTCCACGCCGGACTCGTGCAGCGACTTCTTCTTCACCGTGTTCAAGAATGTCCGGAACTCCGCATCGGACGAGAAATCCGTCCGTATATAATCGAACGACGAATCCGTCGTATACGCCGAGAAAATAATCCATGTCCCATCCCCGTAGATCGTATCGAACTCGATTGTCGGCTTGTTTTCGAAATTCCACCTGCTCTCGTACCCCAACAGGTCCGCGAACATCGTCTTGTTTTTCATATCGTGGCCATAGAGGATGTAGTGACGGCCAGACCCGCCGACCTCGTTCCTGTAATCCATGAAAATACTTCCGGCAGCGTTCTCGTTCCCGTTTACGTCGTGCCCGAGATAATACTCGTTATCCTCGGCTTGCGTTACGGGATAGTCGATTCTCGTGTCCCCGATTTTTACCCAACCGACGATATCCTTATTTCTCTTGACCAGCTCCGTGAATCTTGGGTTAAAAGTCCTCGAGTCCATGACCGCAGGCTCAAGCCGCGGCTCGGCCGACTCGATCGTTAACGCAGACTCCGTCCGGACTGACAAAGGAGCGGTTGCAGGCTGCTCGTAATAGACTTCTTTGATCTCCGAATACGTCTTTCCGTTCTCGTAACCGTCCAGCCAATAAGCTCCCATTTTATACAGCGAAAATAGCAACACGACGGCGCCGGCCGCGAACAGGGCTTTGCCGGACCACTTAGCGTAGATCGTCTTCATGGGATTCCCCTCTTCGGCCAAATAGGGAAGTCCCTCCGCCGCATCGTCGGCATCGGGACTTCCTTTACGCTGGAATGATCATGAATCCACTCGATACGGTTTAATGTTGGCGCCTGGCGAGCGATTTTCTGGACAAGACGATCGCGCCTGCCGCGGCGACAGCCAAAATAGCGTACAGCATGATACCGTTATCGCCCGTTGCCGGATTCGCCGCGGGTTCTGCTTCGCCACCGCCGCCGGCCGCTTCAAATGAAATGCCGCGAACGTTGATGTCGCCGTCCGTGAACACGACGTAGAGATCATGCGCTCCCGTCAGTCCCGTAACTGGGGCTTCGAACCACTGGTACTTCTGCCAATCGCCGGACGGCTCGTAATTTACCGTAGCGAACGGGGTCCCTTTCGGGTCGTCCGCCAGGAAAGCGATCGAGCCGGCCGCGTTCGGAGTCGCGACTTCGATCTTGACCTTGGCAGCGCCATCGGCGCCGAAATCGACTGCGCTGAACTTCGCGTAGTTGCCTTTGACGATGTAGCCGAGGTTCTTATTCTCGTTCTCTTCGATTCTAAGGCTGCTGCCGTCGCCGAATTTACCGGAGTCGCTGTTCAGCTCGGAGTTGTCGCTCGGCAGAATCGTGCCGTAAGGATCCACCGCCGCGAAAGCCAGGCTTGCGCCGCAAACGAAGAACACTAATGCCATGGACAAGACCAATAACGATTTTTTCATTTTTTACGCTCCTTTTGGGTTTGAAGTACGTTCTTGCGTTAGACGTTTGCTTCGAGCTCTTGCTTTAGCCGGTCGCTTCGAGATGTCGCTTCGTACTGTGCTTCGAGCTTTTTGCCCGATGCGCGAATGAGGTTGCGGTATCGCCCGCCTACCTCGGGATGAAAAATCGCCCGAGGTCTAACCTACCACCTCCTTAGTGACCCTGACCGGCAGATTGTAAGTGCTTTCATTTATTTGTTTCATCTGACTTCGATTTCGATTTTCTACGCTATCTTATAATTTCCGTAACAACTTCAACATGAGGCGTTCTTAAATTTTCCGGTACGTGGCTATCCTGTTTGCGACGAATACCGTGCGTTAGTCGCCCTCGGTTCTTTTTGGCCGCGCGAGTACAACGGAAACCGACTATGGTGGGACATCCAGTAACTTTGCGAATCTCATAGTCGGAGAATCCGACTATGGTGGGGCATTCCGGAACTTTGCGAATCTCATAGTCGGAGAATCCGACTATGGTGAGACATTCCGGAACTTTGCGAATCTCATAGTCGGAGAATCCGACTATGGTGGGGCATCCATCAACTTTGCGAATCTCATAGTCGGAGAATCCGACTATGGTGGGACATTCCGGATCTTTGCGAATCTCATAGTCGGAGAATCCGACTATCGTGAGACATTCCGGATCTTTGCGAATCTCATAGTCGGAGAATCCGACTATGATGGGACATTCCGGAACTTTGCGAATCTCATAGTCGGAGAATCCGATTATGGTGAGACATTCCGGAACTTTGCGAATCTCATAGTCGGAGAATCCGACTATGGTGGGACATTCCGGATCTTTGCGAATCTCATAGTCGGAGAATCCGACTATCGTGAGACATTCCGGAAGGTACCCGCTATGGACAGACGTCCGTTCGCCTTTCCGAGAACATGAAAAAACGGTTCCCGGGTAACTAGCTAGCCCGGGAACCGCTCGCCGACGAATTATTGATGGCTCGTCGGATGCGCGACCGTTAACGGAATCTGCCCTTTAAAGAGTCTCGTAATATCCCCCGCGAGCCGGAGATAGAAGTCCGAGGACAACGCTACTCCGTCGACGTCAAGCGTAAGGAAATATTGATTGGTCGGGATCATCGAGCTGTTCTCGGCGATTTTGGCGATGGCGGTGCCTTCGTCGTACTCGTCGAACATCGCGATATATCCCGTGTTAATCCCTAGATCCTTCATGTTGTAGGCTTGCCGCCACATGAAATCTCCGTGAAGGCGCGGATTCTCGTTCCGCGGCCCGCCGGTCATGTTCGACCATGCCGACCCCGGCCAGATGACGGGCTGGTAAGCGATATTGCGCTGCTGCGTATACGTGAAATCCGGTCCGTACTGGCTCGCTTTATAGGCATCCACATCGCTGGTGCCATTGCGGCCGAAACGTCCTACGAACCATGGGGATAGCATGTCTAACGACTCGTATACGCTCATGAAATCGGATTTCGAATCGTTGTTGCCCGTTCTCCAATAAGTCGGCACGCCTCCGATCACGTACACGCCTTGATTTTTGAACCAACTGATAAGGTTCGCATGCTCGGCCGCCGTTCCCGGACGGTCCGTGAATCCGATGCCCCATATGCACACGACGATTTTGCCGTCTTGTCTCGCGTACGCGGAGGAACCCGTCAGATTCATGTTATTCACGATATTCGTCGTCCAGTCGTGCTTAACCGCGTTGAGCCAATTGCTTGCGTTCATGCCCGTAATGTCGTACATGACGTAAAATTTGCGATTGTACGTTTCCGCCGCGTTTTTAACCTTAACGGCTACGCTATCCCGGTTCGTTTTCCAATTGTTCGGCGTATCGCTCTCGTCCGCCCCGAACCGCTGCAAGGCCGCGCCGTCGATATTGTAAGTCTGCATCCATTCGAAGTGCTTATTGACGGTTTCTTGGTCATAGGAGGAAAATAGCTTCGCCTGCGTTCCGTTTCCGAAATTCGCGAGATTCGTCTGATAGAGCTTCGAATATTCGCGGATGTCCGGATAAAGCTCGAAGTTCACGTTGGAGTTGGCGGTCGGCGCGCTGCTGTTCTTGGACCAGTGAACCCATCCGCTGTTAGGAGAGTTATCTCCCGCGGAGTTAAACCACCCTTGGTATCCCGCGAAAATTTTGCCTACGACGTCGCCGCCGCCAACCGGCGGAGTCGTCGTGCCGAACTTAAACCAATTGACGTTGAACAGATTGCCTGCTCCTCCCGTAAACTTGAAGTACACGTTGTGGACTCCCGTCACGTTGGAGATTGCGCAAGTCTTGGTAACCCAATTCTGCCATCCGCCCGTTCCCGTCACCGCGCACGTTCCGGCCAGGGTTCCCCCCAAGCTGTCCAACCTGACCTCGATATTGCCGCCGGCCGCGTTGCTGGCTACTCGTGCTTGGAAGGACGTCGCGCCGCTTCCGAAATTGACCCCGTTAAAAGCCAGGTAATCCGCATTGTCGATCCAGCCGACATTTTGACCTCCCTCGCTCGCAGCCTCCGTCTGAATTCCTAATTGGCTGGAGTATGCCTCCGCCTCGATTTGGTTGAAGGCGGAAAGGCCGCTGACGAATTTGGACCACAGAATGTTGAACAGATTCCCGCTTCCTCCCGTGAATTTCAAATACAGGGTATGCACTCCGCTCGCATTACCGCTTAACGAGCAGGTCTGGGTCGTCCAATTCTGCCAGCCTCCCGTACCGGGTACCGCGCAAGTCCCGACGAGCGTTCCCGTTAAGCTATCCAGCCTGATCTCGATGTTCCCTCCGCTCGCGTTGCTCGCCACCCGAGCCTGGAAAGAGGTCGCGCCGCTTCCGAAATCGATGTTCGTAAAGGCGATATAGTCGTTGTTATCGATGAAGGCGACGTTCTGTCCTCCTTCGCTGGAAGCCTCTAGCTGAATTCCGGACTGGCTGCTATAGCCCGACGCGTTGATCTGGTTGTACGCCGAAGCCGCGGAAGCGACGGACGGCGAGAACGTAAACTGGGCAAGGACGAACGCGACCACCAATGACCAAACGAGGACTAATCTTCTTCCGGAAAACGGATTATGAATGCTCATGAATAATTACCCTCCTCGAATATGAAATGCCTGCAAATAATGCAATGAATGCAATGCATACCTTTGCCACTCGCGGTTACTGTGCCGAACATCCCTCCTTTTCTCCGCTACCCGTACTCTATATCCGACTCGATTCTCTTTTTCCCACCACCTTCCTTCGGACTTTTAGTAGCCGTGAAAGGGCTTTCAAAAATGAACTCGCCCTCTCAAAAAAATCTTATATGATCGCTAGCCCATTAAATAGGAGTCAATCTTAAAATTTACCATGAGATTCCTATCCATTTTCTCGCAGACAACCGGACGCCAAGATCCAACCATAAAGTTTACTATTCTCTTATTGTCGGAAGAGGTGCGCTCCCGTACAATTACCATGTATATCCAACTCTATTCATAGAAATGAGGCACCCTCATGAGCACGCCGAAACGGGTCATCCACGTCATTTCCCATACCCACTGGGACAGGGAATGGTATATGCCATACGAAGCCCACCATGTGAAGCTCATCCAGACAATGGACGTTCTGCTCGATACTTTCGAGTCGGACCCGGATTTTCGCAGCTTTTATTTGGATGGCCAAACGATCGTTCTAGAAGATTATTTGCAAGTATATCCGGAGAAAAGAGAGCTTCTGCAGCGTTTGTGCAAGGAGGAGAAAATCTCGGCGGGGCCTTGGTACGTTCTTCAGGACGAATTTCTAACGAGCAGCGAAGCGAACGTCCGCAATCTTCAGATCGGCCACCGCGACGCTGCCGGGTTCGGACCGGTATCCAAGCTGGGCTACTTCCCGGATTCCTTCGGCAACATGGGGCAAGCTCCCCAGTTGCTTAAGCAAGCCGGCATCAACAATGCGGTTTTCGGACGCGGAGTCAAAGCCACGGGCTTCAACAACCAAGTCGGGGAAGACTCCAACCTGGAATCCCCGTTCTCCGAGTTGATGTGGGAATCTCCGGATGGCTCGCGGGTGCTAGGCATCTTGTTCGCCAATTGGTATAACAACGGCATGGAAATCCCCGTGGACCCTGCCGAGGCCAAGCTCTATTGGGATCATCGGATCGATAGCGCCAACCGTTATGCCTCAACCCAGCATTTGCTGCTCATGAACGGTTGCGATCATCAGCCCGTGCAGACAAATCTTTCGGAAGCGCTACGGGTAGCCCGCGAGCTGTATCCCGAGCATGAATTCATACATTCCAACTTCGACGATTATATCAACGACGTCTTCGCCTCCTTGCCGCCTAAGCTTAGCGTGACGCGAGGAGAGCTGCGTGGACAGAAAACGGACGGCTGGTTCAGCCTGGTCAACACGGCGTCGGCCCGTGTCCCGATCAAGCAGCTGAACCAGCGGAATCAGACGCTGCTCGAGAAAATCGCCGAGCCGTTGGCGACTTTCGCGTCCGGCGAAGGCAAGCCTTACCCTCATGCGCTGCTTCAATACTCGTGGAAAACGCTCATGCAGAACCATCCTCACGACAGCATCTGCGGCTGCAGCGTCGACGAGGTCTATCGCGAGATGGAGATCCGTTTCGCCAAAAGCATGGAGGTAGCCAAGGCTATCGTTCAGGAGAGCGCGAAGTATTTGAGCGATCGGGTCGATACTTCGGGTTTCGAAGAGTTGAGTCGAGACGCAACGCCTTTTGTCGTGTTTAATTCGAGCGGCTACGAGGGATCGTCCGTCGTTACGGTGGAGGTCGAGTGGTCCAGACGCTACTTCAAGCAGAGCGAGAATCCCGTTCAAGTCGCGGAAGAAGTGAGGCTACGAACGCATGCAGACGGTTTCCTAGTCAACCATCTGGGAGCTCGAATCGACTTTGTTGCAGAAGACTTGGGTGTCAGATTCGGATACGACCTGCCGGACGACAAGTTCAGGCAGCCTTATATGGCGAGAGCTTTGAAGTTGACCTTCGAGACGGGGGAGCTCCCCGCTATGGGTTACGCGACGTTCGCTTGGATTCCCGATGCGACACGCGCTCGCGGTCAGGATAGGGATTCCGGAAATTCCTTAATTGTCGGCCCTTCCGCGCTGGAAAACGCCTACCTTCGCGTAACGGTAGAGCAAGACGGCGGCATCGCAGTGCTTGACAAGGCAAGCGGCCAGTTGTTCGAGGGTATGGGCCATTACGAGAACGTGGGCGATATCGGTAACGAATATATATTCAGGCAGCCGGATGGCGATCTTCCTATTACGACGAGAGGAAACCCCGCGCTCGTTCGCATCGTCGAGGACACTCCTTCTCGTGCGACGATTGAAATCGTCCAGAGTATGGAGATCCCTTTATCCGCGGACGAGTTGCTTGAACGAGAAGTCCGGACGATGGTTTCGATTCTCGAACGGAAATCCGGACGATCGAAGAGCCTCGTCACGCTTAGTTTGGTTACCCGCATTAGCTTAGAGCGACTGGGCAGAAGCGTGCGAGTGCAAGTCTCCTTCGATAATCCGGCCCAAGATCATCGGATTCGCGTTTTATATCCGACCGGCGTGCAAGCGTCCACCCACTTCGCCGATTCGATCTTCGAGGTGGCCGAGCGGCAGAACGTTCCTTCGGCGGAATGGCGGAACCCTAGCTATTGCCATCACATGCAAGCTTTCGTAGACGTTCACGAAGACGGTCGCGGGTTAACCGTCGCCGGAAAAGGCTTGAACGAATACGAGGTATTGCAAGACGGGAACAACACGATCGCGGTAACGCTGCTTCGTTCCGTCGGCGAGCTTGGAGACTGGGGCGTATTCCCGACTCCGGAAGCCCAATGTCTCGGGCGTCATTTCGGGGAATGGACGATCGTTCCGCATGGCGGACATGACCGGATCGCCGCATATCGGGAGGCTCACCGTTTCGCGGTTCCCGTCACTCCTTGCCAGACTGGCCTCCACGCTGGGACACTTCCTCCGCGCTACGAGTTTATCCGTTGGGATGGGGATGGCGTTCTCTTCTCCAGCCTGAAAACGAACGAACAACGGGGAGATTGGATGGCAAGATGGTACAACGTTACGGGAGCATCTAGCGTAATTCGGCTTCATACGGCAAATGTCGCGGAGGCTTACTTGAGCAACATATTAGAAGACGAGACCAGTATAGAGTACGAGGCCATTTCAAGGGCAACCGTTACCGCGTCGGAGGCAAAAAGCAGCAAAGTAACACCTATCGGAGCTTATGAAATATTGACCGTCGGCTTGAAGAAATAGAATCGAGAGTAGCAATCGGTAAGCAGGGGCGGTTGATGGAGGGAGTTGTTCGAATATTTCGAGCATTCTCCCTCCACGACTGCCTCCTTGCATTCCAGTTTCTTTTTTCTGTGCATCTTTGGCTCGAATATAGTCGGAAAAGCGGCTTGGGCGTTAGGGGCTTTCTTGTCTGCGCTCATTATAGTCGGAAAAAGCGACTTTGGTGCGATGGACTCTCTTGTCTGCGCTCGTTATAGTCGGAGAAAGCGACTTTGGCGCAGGGGGCTCTCTTGTCTGTGCTCGTTATAGTCGGAGAAAGCGACTTTGGCGAAGGGGGCTCTCTTGTCTGTGCTCGTTATAGTCGGAATAACCGACTTTGGCGCAGGGGGCTCCCATGTCGTGCTCGTTATAGTCGGAATAACCGACTTTGGCTGCGCGGCTCTCATGTTCGGCGCATGTTTGCGCTCGTTTTAGTCGGTAAAACCGACTATACCAGCGGGACTCGCATGTTGGCTCGCAAGTCGTACTCGCTATAGTCGATATAACCGACTATAGCGAGGAAGCCCTCAGGCTCCCTCGCTACGCCGTTCCTCTTCTTCCCCCACCGGCTCCAAGATCGGATGCCTGATCGTGATCTTCGTTCCCATGCCTTCGCCGGTTTCGATCATCAGCTTATAATGATTGCCGAAATAGAGCTTAAGCCGCTCGTTTACGTTTCGGAGTCCGACTCCTTGCCTTCGCGCTCCTTTGCCGGCTTCTTTCTCGGTATCAAGCTGCGTTAGCACGGCGGGAGGAATCCCTTTGCCGTTGTCGGTAATCTCGATGACGATATCCTGATCCTCCACGTAACCCGACAAGATCACTTTTCCCTTCTCGAAATTGTCACGAATGCTATGCTGTATCGCATTCTCTACCAAAGGCTGCAGAAGCAGTCTCATGAAAGGGAGCGCCAACACGTCGTCGTCGAAAAAGTAAAGCACCCTGAGCGGCATCCCCATTCGAGCCTGCTCGATTTGGACGTATGCCTTCACCTGATCGACTTCCCGTCCGACCGTCGTGATGTCCTTGCCTTGGTTTAAGCTGAGCCGCAGAAGGTTGCCTAGCGCGGATACCATCTCTCCGATATCGGTTCGGCCGTGATTCTCCGCTTTCCATCGAATGGATTCAAGCGTATTGTACAGAAAATGGGGATTGATCTGGTGGCTTAGAACTTGGAATTCAAGCTCCTTCTTATTTCTCTCCGACCTCGTCGTTTGCTCGATCAACCCTTCGATCTTCTTCGTCATGCTTCCGAATCCGCGATAGAGCCAGCCGATCTCGTCCTTGCGACCCGACGCGGGCACCTTGTACTCGAAATCTCCCACTTCGAGCTTCCTCATGAGCCGTACGAGCCTAACGACGGGATGAGTGAAGTTAAGAGTGATATAGATGACTACTCCCACGGAACAGATAAGATACACGACGAGAAAGAGAACGAGTAGGCGGTTCATCTCCTTCATCGGATGGGTCAATGTGTGCAACGGAGTGAGGCTGACGATGGTCCAAGGTTCGCTGTCCATTCTCACGTAGGTGGTTAACATGTTATCGCCTTCGATCGAGAGCGTCTCCGCCCCTTGGGAGTACACTTCCCGAATCTGCATAAATTTCTTTGAAGGAATGATCATGCCCGTCCACTCGTTGTCGAACGAATCGAACAGCACCTTGCCATCCTGTCCGACGACGAGGAATTTCTGACCAACCATGCTCTCGGAAGGGGAAAAGAACCTTCTTAAATGGTCCTCGGCGAGATCCGTTACGACCATCCCCCGCGGCTTCCGATCGTAAAGACCGGTAAACCGTTTGACGTACGAAAGCAAAGGTCTCCCGTAGAGACCTTTTGTCGGCATTGATAAGTACCACGTCGGCACGACGCTCGCCTTCGCCATGCGAAACCATTCTTCCTCTCCGATCTTAGGAGAGACGCCCATCGTATTCATATAAGTCGGGTAGAGAGCCGGGTCAAGCGGGTATACCCGCACTCTGATCGCGTCGATCTGAGGCATTTTCGCGTATACCAAGCCTAACATGTTCACCGCGAAGGATTCTTCCTCGTCGCTGCTGGCCGGCTCGTGCTCTAACCATTCCTGGACCGACTTGTTGCCGATCACGTCGTTAATCTGATCGTTCAACTGTCCCAGATAAGTCTCGAAATTCATCTTTGCCTGCTGCAGGTAGCTCATCGAGAACGTCGCGTTCGCGTTTTTGATTCCTTCGATCGACTTCATATAAGAGTAATAGGCGAAAATAATGAACGGCACGATCGTAATGGCGAAGAAAATGAGAATCATTTTGTTGCGGAACGAGGATGCGAGCCCTAAGGAAATCTTAATCATCAACGATTCCCCTCTGCTTCCTGAACTCTTTGGGCGTCAGCCCCGATTGCTTCTTGAAGAGCTTCGTAAAATGAACGGGATCCTTGTACCCGACCTGGTATGAAATCTGATAGATTTTGAACCGGACGTCCCCCAACATTTCCTTCGCCTTCACGATTCGCATGTCCGTTAAATATTCGAGGAAGGTCATCCTTTTTTCCTTCTTGAACAGCTTGCTGAGCCACACCGGAGTCACGTGAACCTCGTCCGCGACGGACTGAAGCGACAAATTGTCCGCAAACCGCTTCCGAATGATCTTCTCCGCCTCCAGCACGATTTGGCTCGGAGATGCCGACATTTTACGAAAATCCGCTGCCATACCGAGTAAAATTTGCTCGACCTTCGCCCTGAGAGACTGCAAGTTATCGAATTGCTCCAACTGCTCCCAGATGGAGATCGGATTTCTCTCCCAGCTCCGATTGGGCCAGCCCGCTACGGCCGCTCCCCTGAATATCCCCATTAGCCATTTGAACGTTTGTTGGTGGATATCTTTCAGGCTGCACAATCCCCATGCCTGCACCATCTCGACGAATTTATCCATGGAAGCCGAAACATCCTCGTCGGAACCGTATTTCACGAGATCGAGCACTTCGTTCGCTTCCTGCAGCGAAAGCTCCGTCCGCTCGCCGTCGAACTCGATGCCATGCTCCGTAAAAATCCGATTTCCTCCGTACACGACCTTCTGGTCCAGCAGTTCGCCCGTCTCCAAGAACATCTCGTGGACGTGCTTAAGATCCCTCGGTATCGAACAGATCCCGACGCTTGCCTTCACCTTCACGAATTCATTGATTCGCCGCAAGCTGATCTGGGCTAACGACTTGCTTAACGCAAGCTGCTCCTGGTGTTTGCAGCTTAGAACGGCTACCCAACGGGAATGAGTATCGTTAAATAGCGCGAATGCATAAGGAAACTCCTCGGTCAACGTCTGACTGACCACGTTCCCGATTCCGAACAGAACTAGCTCCTTCTCGTTCTGAAAGCCTCTTTGATTCGTAATCGCTTTGAGGTCGTCTACCTCTACGATCATGAGCAGAATCGGTTGATGCGTCATCCAATCCAGCTTTAATGCCTGTAAGCGATGCGCGATGCGCGTCTCGCGGTAGGGGTCGTATTCGTGCTCTATGATCTCGCGAAGCAATTCCTCGCGCAGCTTAGGCGCAGCCAATTGATTCTGGTTAATGAGCTGTACTTGATTGTGCTTATCCATTTTCTCCTGCAGGATTTGATCCGTAGCTTTGCGAACGATACGCCCTAGCTCTTCGGTATTTATCGGCTTAAGAATGTAGTCCATCGCCCCGAGCTGCATGGCCTGCTTGACCAGCTCGAAGTCGTCGTAACCGCTGATGACGACCGCTTTCCAAGGATAATCGTCAACGCGGTATAGCGCGCCAAGAAATTCAAGGCCGGACATTCTGCTCATCTTGATATCGGTAACGATAAGATCGGGCTTCATCTCTAGCGCGATCGTGATGGCGGAATCTCCGTCGTCCGCCGCGAACACTTCGTCGATTCCGTACTCGCCCCAAGGAATTCTTTTTCGCAAGCCTTCCCGAATCTCGAACTCGTCGTCCACGATAAGCGCTCGCAACATATCCAATCATCCTCTCCCTGCTATCCTAAGTACTCCCGGAGCTGGTTTCATGCCAAGAAACCGCTTACATTCTAATAATAACCGATGGGAGTTTAAGATTGCACGGGGGTAATCTTAAATTTTATAGGTTTTCCTTAATCTGCTCCCAAGACCGTTCCGGAGCCCATTGAAGAATGCTCTTCGCGTGCTCGTTGCTTACGAGTGCCTCCCTACCGGTAAACTTTCGCCGAATGTCCGTAATATCCGGATAGAAATCAGCCAGCAAGCGTTCCGTCGGGCGATCGCTCAACGTATCATCGCTAGTTATATTCAGCACGCGGTGACCGCCGGCATCGCTTCTGAGTGACGCAATGCACGCTTGAACCGCATCCCTGACGTCGATATAGCTCCATAGAATGCGCTTAAAGCTCTCTGGCCTGGTTATCGAGGAGAGAGAATACTCCTTCGGCGTCAAAATCAACGAAAATCTTAACGAGAAAATTTGCATGCCCGTTCGCCGATGGAACATCTCTCCCGTCTGCTCTCCGACGATTTTGGACAAGCCGTAGCACTCTTGAGGCAACGCCGGATGTTCTTCGTCCACGGGGGCATAGCTCGGAGAGAACGGTTTAGGCGCCCAACAGAATCCGTAAGCGGACTCGCTGGATCCGGTTACGACCTTCCCGATTCCCAGCATGGATGCGGCTTCCAGCACGTGAAACGTCGACCTGACGTTATTCGCGAATATATAATCGTTCGTATATCCAAGCGGAGCAGGAATAGCGGCCAAATGAACGACGGCATCCGCTCCATGCATCGCTCCGATAACCTGTCCGAAGTCTGATAAATTCACCTTTATCTGCTTGCATTTTAATTGATCGGAACGCTTCTCGTCCAAGGAAACGACCCGATAACCTTGGCTAATCAGCTCCTCGACGACCCAAACTCCCAATTTCCCGCTTCCGCCCGTGACCGCAATCGTTTGCATGCTATATATTCCCCTCTTCCGCCTTTTCTCATTGCGCCTTTATCTTAATTCCGGCTAGCCCCTGGAACAAGGGGACGATATTAAACAAAGAAGTCGGATATTAGCCAATAAAATAAATAACAAAATAAAACCCGTTATCTGCGTTGGCAGGCTAACGGGATCTATTCAACTATGCTAATCGAAAATGAAGCCAATAACGTCTTCGGCTAGCCGAATATCCGTTGTCTGACGATTCGAGCCCGTGTCCCGAATAGCGTTATTCTTGAATACGTTGTTCACAGATGCTCGGTGCTGCTGACGGATGGATTGGTGGAGCGTTATAGTCGGAGAAACCGACTATGGCGAGGCACTCCGTTGGTGGTGGCTCTATGCAGTCGGAAAGACCGACTATGGCGAGGTAAGCCGACGGTGGCGGCGCTTTATAGTCGGAGAAACCGACTATGGGGAGGTAAGCCGACGGTGGTGGCGCTTTATGGTCGGAAAAACCGACTATGGGGAGGTAAGCCGACGGTGGTGGCGCTTTATGGTCGGAAAAACCGACTATGGGGAGGTAAGCCGACGGTGGTGGCGCTTTATGGTCGGAAAAACCGACTATGGGGAGGTAAGCCGACGGTGGTGGCGCTTTATGGTCGGAGAAACCGACTATGGCGAGGCACTCCGTTGGTGGTGGCTCTATGCAGTCGGAAAGACCGACTATGGCGAGGTAAGCCGACGGTGGCGGCGCTTTATAGTCGGAGAAACCGACTATGGGGAGGTAAGCCGACGGTGGTGGCGCTTTATGGTCGGAAAAACCGACTATGGGGAGGTAAGCCGACGGTGGTGGCGCTTTATAGTCGGAGAAACCGACTCTGGGGAGGTAAGCCGACAGTGGCGGCGCTTTATGGTCGGAGAAACTATTAAGCCCCCTAATTCCTTTGGACACTCTCGTCCACTCAAACTACAATTGAATGAGTGGGGGAGATAGTCAGTGAAGAGAAGATTTCACTGCACGGAGGAAATGAAGAAGGAGTATGTTGCGCTAGTGGTTTCCGGTTACCGTACGGAACACGTAGCACGGCTAAATGGGATGTCTCCTTCTACCCTTCAACGCTGGGTACGCCAACATTGGGATGAGGTGCAAACCGAGATGGTAGCTAAGAAAAAGCAAGCAGAACAGGTAGAAAAAGATACTCATGACCTTCAGAAGAGATACGATCAGGCGATGAAGATGCTCGGCGAGAAGGACTTAGAAATCGCCATTCTCAATGACCTTGTAAAAAAAACGGCACCACCGTCGACTCGCGGATCGAAGTAGCGTTGCCCTGGATTCGTGCAGGAAATCCTGTGCGTACGGTGCTTCGCATCTGTCGGGTGCCCCGTGCCACTTACTACTACAGGATCAAGGAGTCCAAACCCGCCATCCGCCCAAGAAGCGGACGTCCGATACCTGGTTTCTCTTTAAACAAAAAGGGTGAAAAGGTATCGGATGCACGTATCAAGGGCTACCTCAGACGACTGCTAGGCAACGAGGAGGAGTCCACCTACGGCTATCGTAAGCTCACGCTATGCCTGCGGCGTCGGTACGGCTTACGGCTGAACAAGAAGAAGGTATACCGATTGTGCAAGGAGCTCGGCCAGTTGAAGCCGCAACGAGAGATCATAAACCGAGTGCCGAAGAAGGTCGCCAATAACCGCGTTGTTACAGGTCCGAACCAGCTTTGGCAGATGGATATCAAGTATGGTTACGTGACGGGCTTGCGTCGACACTTCTACCTCGCTAGCATCATTGACGTCTGCGATCGAAGTATTGTCGGGCACTACAGAGGCAGGTCCTGCGACACAAACGATATCAAGCAGTTAGTTCAAACGGCCATGTTAAACCGCCAAGCATTTGCAAACGAGCAGCAACTGGTCATTCGTACCGACAACGGCCCGCAGTTCATTAGTAAAGCCTTCTACGCCTTCTCGGGGGAGATGGGATTTGAACACGAGAGAATCCCCAATCGCACGCCTAATAAGAATGCATACATTGAGTCCTACCACAGCGTGATCGAGCGAGACTGCTACCAACGAAATTCCTTCGAGACCTATGAACAGGCATTTGAGACGGTTGACCGCTTTATTCGGTTTTATAACGAAAGAAGGATGCATGGCAGTCTTCAGGATCTTGCACCGGCGACATACTTGAAGAAGCTACAATCGGGTGAGATCATTCAGCAAGAAATCGCGCTTTGATACGATTAAGCTCGCAAATGGACGATAGTGTCTATAATTAGGGGGTTGAACCGGAAACCGACTATGGGGAGGTAAGCCGACGGTGGTGGCGCTTTATGGTCGGAGAAACCGACTATGGGGAGGTAAGCCGACGGTGGTGGCGCTTTATGGTCGGATAAACCGACTACAAAGCGAGGAAACTCAATGGATCTTATCCGTTTTCTCCCCAGCTAGTGCGCAAAAAAAGAGCCCGAAGGCTCTCCGAGTTTAAGTCTTATGAACGAAGGTCAGCTTCAACCCTTGCGGATAGTCTCCGAACTGCTCTCCGAATAGGTTAAGTCCTCTGGCGTTGACCGCATCCTCCTTGACGCCGATCCGAACGACGATGGGCCGGCTGAAATGCAAGTTCAGGTCTTCCAGCTTAACGGACGAAGATCCCTCCCCGTTAACGCTGCTCCCCTCGTTGCCGACCTTCCATTCCGTCAGCTTCCCGTACTGCGTCATGCCAAGCCAGCGGCTTGGAGTCAGCAATCCTTTACGGTCTCCGAAATCGCTCGGACTCCGCCATTCTCCGATGAAGCTACCGTTAATCCAAACGGCAATATCGGAAGGCCATTCCATGTCGAACCCCGGCGCCTCCGAGCATACCTCCGCGCTTAAGCGCAATTCGTTTAACTCTACCCCCGGCGGAACCGGATTCGGAAAATGGTATTCGACGTGCCCCGAGCCTCCGAACCATAACAGGCTCGCGCTTCCCCGTCCGGGATCGTAGAAGGCTCTCGGATCATCCGGACACCCGATCATTTCGTCCGATCCGATCAAGCCGCAAGGAGCTTCCACTTGGCAAGCGGTATACATGCCGATCCCCATGCGGACCTCTTCTTCGCCATGCAACCCTTCGCCAGGCTTCATCGGCAAATCGAAGACGATCGTGTCGTAAGTCCTGTAACAGATTTTCTCCCTGTTGACCCCTTGCTTCGATTCGACCAGTCCCGCCGACTCCAACAATTGCACGTTGATCGTAACCGTAGGCTGGGCCACGCCTAACGCTTCCGCCAGCTGGGATATGCTTAGCTCGCTTTCGCCCAATGCCTCTATGATCCTTAACCTCAAATCGCCGGCAAGCGCCTTTGCCACTTCCTGCACGTTGATTTTGGTTATCCTTTTAGTCGTATCCGTCTGTTCGGCCATCGTATTCTCTCCTTCAAGCTCGTTACCGTACACCCATTATATCATCTATATTATTTTTATAAACTACATTGCGAATTCCGAATACATAATATATGATATCCATAATGTTCATTATATTTACTATATACAACAAAGGATGTGTAATGACTTATGGCTTCCACTACAAACATCGAAACCGCAACCCAAGCAATCCCAAGACCCGAGCATCCGCGTCCGGATTGGCAACGTTCCGGATGGTTGAACCTGAATGGCGAATGGGCATTCCGATTCGACGCGGACGATATCGGATTATCGGAACAATGGCAGACGATAGAGCAAGCCTCCTATGACGCGAAAATCACGGTCCCGTTCTCTTGGGTCAGCCCGTTATCCGGAATCGGAGACAACCGGAAAGGGATCGCTTGGTACAGCCGTATCCTGAGATTCGATGAAATCGCTTCCGGGGAGAAATTGTTCCTGCACTTCGGCGCCGTCGACTACACCGCCATCGTGTGGGTGAATGGAATACAAGTCGGCACGCACAGCGGGGGTTACGGCGCATTCTCGTTCGACGTGACGGATGCTTGGCAGGCGGGCGACGTCAATCGAATCGTCCTCCGCGCGGAAGATCAGGACCACGCTTACCAGACTCGCGGGAAGCAAGGCTACGGCGAGACTCGCGGCATATGGCAAACGGTCTGGCTGGAAACTCGGGCATCGAGCTATATCGAAGCGGTGCGGATCGTCACCAAGCTGGACGGCACGATCGAGATCTCCGGCACCGCGGAATCCGCCGGGGCATCGCAAGCGACGCTAAGCTTCGACTTCGACGGCGGACGCGTACGCAATGAATTCAAGCTTACGCTTATAGCGGGAACAACGTCGTTCAGAACGACAATCCAAGTGTCGGAACCTCGCCATTGGAGTCCCGAAGATCCGTTCCTATACGAAGGAACGATTCGGCTTAGCGCGAATGGATCCACGGATACGATCGGAACGTATTTCGGAATTCGCGAGATCGGTTCGGCCCTATTCGACGACAGGAACTACAAGTGGATCACGCTCAACGGCAAGCCGACCTATCTTAGCGGCACATTGGATCAAGCCTTCTACCCGGTCGGGCATTTTACCGCTCCTTCGGACCAAGAGCTTCAAGACGAGATCTGGCGGCTGAAACGATTGAATCTGAACTTCGTCCGCATCCATATTAAACCGGAAGAGCCTAGAAAGCTCTATTGGGCCGATAAGCTCGGCATTCTGGTCATGGAAGACATGCCTTGCTTCTGGGGAGAGCCGGACGAGACTGCGCGCGCGGCATATGAAGCGGAAGCCAAAGAGATTCTCGATCGCGACTACAATCATCCCTCCATCATTTCGTGGGTCGTATTCAACGAAACGTGGGGACTGTTCACTAAGCGCGACGAAGTCAGAAGCTTTCTGCCGGAAACGCAGGAATGGGTTCGCTCGGTTTACCGCTGGGCTAAATCCGAGGATTCTACCCGACTGATCGAGGACAACTCCCCATGCAATTGGGACCACGTAGAGTCCGACTTGAATACTTGGCACTTTTACAAAAACGGTTATCAAATTCTACGGGATCACGTACAAGAAGTCGTCGACAAAACCTTCCCGGGATCGGACTTCAACTACATCGGAGGCAACGTCCAATCCGACGCCCCGCTTATGAACAGCGAATGCGGCGCGGTATGGGGAATCGAAGGCAGCGCGGGAGACAGCGACCTTGCATGGCAATATCGATATATGATTAACGAGCTTAGGCGCCATGACAAAATGTGCGGATTCATTTTCACGGAATTCCACGACGTAGTCAACGAATACAACGGCTACTACCGGATCGACGGCTCGGACAAGGATTTCGGATACGATGCTTTCGTCCCGGGTATGTCCGTCGCGGATCTTCATTCGCCCGATTTCATTGTCATCGACGCACCGCCTTGCCGGACCTTGGATGTCGGACAACAAGCGGAGATCGCCTTGTTGCGTTCCAGTTACTCCGAGCGATATCACGGCCAAACCTTGCGGTTGGAGTGGGAGCTCTGGTACGACAGTCTTGGCGGCAAAGCGGTTTCCTCGCAAGGCACGCAAGCTATCGAGTGGAACGGATACGGCGTCGTGCCGTTGGATAACGTTACGGCAACCATGCCTTCGGTCGACTCCTTAGCCGTATTCGCGGTTACGCTGCGCGATTCGCAAGAAAAAACGGTCACGCGCAACTTCATTACTTTCGACGTTCGAAGCGGAGATTCCAACGGAGCTTACGATCTGGAAGGCAAATGGCTATCCGTACCGGTTAGTCAGTATGCGCGCCATGAATGGCCTCACGCATGGCATGCGTTGAACGATCACAAGATTAACGGCGGCTCCGAAGGCTTCGTCGAATACGAGATCAAGCTGCCGGCCGAAGCAATCGCCGAAGGAATAGGCCATATCGAAGCGGTCTTCGAAGCCGGAGCGAAGGTTATTCTGGTCAAAGACCGGGATAAGTCGATAGAGAAGGGAATAGACTTGGATTTCATGAGCGGGTACACCCCGGATCCCGAATTGAATCCAAGCACTTACTATATGACCGACGAAGATAGGAAGCCTTCCTTGGCCAAAGTCTCTATCGACGGCCAATACGTCGAATCGTTGAGTTTGCCTGACGATCCCGCGGACAGCCGCGGCGCATTATCCTGGCACTACCAACAGAGGGATAACAAACTCGAGGAAGCCGGATCCTATGGCTACTTGCACAAGGTTAGCGTGCCAAGCCGGCTGATTCCCGCAATCGTTTTGGCGGGCGGATTCAAGCTAAGGCTTGAAGTTAGCGGCGAAATACCGGCTCTTGCGGGCGGTTTAGCCTTATACGGCCGCAATGCGGGAAGATATCCGATCGACCTTCTCGTACGGTACTGGTAAAAGGTATTCCATAGTCTCGACAAAAAGAGGGCGGCATCCCATCCCCGCGCCCTCTCTTTGCTTTATTCATATCCCTATCACCCATACTGCGACCGGTACTCTCCGGCGCTGATACCCGCATAGGTTTTGAACCTTTTGTAGAACCAATCCAACTTCCCGTAACCGACCTCCAGAATGAGTTTATAGCGATCGATTGGCCATGGAGTAAGCGCCGATAACGTTTAAATCACCCGACAAACGAGACATGTTCGACCTCGGATGGCGGAAGATTTCGGAGGATTAGCGGAACCTCGTTCCATTATGGCGGCCGTGTGCTGGGATTTCGGCGGAATTGTGGTGAGTTTAGGAGTATGGCAGCGAATCAGCCAGATCCTAGCTCGGGTATTTAGTTGGTTGAGTGCAAGAAGCAGCTATGCTCGAGTAGCCATTTGGCCAAGGAACATAGCTGCTTCTCCGGTTATGGCAAGCGAAACCTCTTCAAGCTCTCCACCAAATTTTCATGCGCCCACTTTACGTGATCTTCATTGTCGTATTTTCGGTAAGCGCATTCAATATAAAGTATGAGATCCAAATACAAATCGTAAAGCTTCCTTCTCGCAAGCTGTTCAGGCTCATTCGGAATTAACCCGTAGCCCTCGCAAAATGCATCCGATCGATTAAAGTGGCTGAAATAGTGCTCCATCAGCGGATCCCCCCACATTGCCCGCTCAAAATCGATGATCCCGGTTACTTGACCGTCCTTGACGAAAACGTTGCCGTCCCAGAGATCCCAATGAAGCAGCCTCGCTTCCGATACCTCGTCCAGCGCCGGCAATCGAAGCTCGATTTCTCGCTCGAGCTCCTCATAGGAAATCGACAAGGAAACGCCGGCATCCTTACCATCTTCGAGAACTCCGGAAATCATTTCCGCGAACGCCTCGCGCCAATGAGAATGAGTGGCGCCTGCGTAGGAGCCGAATGCCTCGCCTTTCTGTTCGTTGATGAAGCGGTTAAGCTCGCCAAGTCGGCGATCGATCGCGTTCCTCACTTCCTCGGAAAGCTCGTTCTTCACTTGATTGTACGGAGTACCCTCCATATGCTCCATGATGAAATATTCGACCGGAAGCAGCTCCATCGATGTATCGTAGTCGTATATTCGCGGAATCGGCAACCGCTTGTCGGCGAACAATCCTCGCATCGCGGCTACTTCCGTACGCATCAGATCAACCTCGTACCGCATGAACTTAGTATTGGCCGGGGGTCTGGCTTTGAGCACGACTTTCCGGCCATCCTCCAACTCGATGGAATACGCGCTGTTTGCCCAGCCTTCTTTTAACTCGACGAAGGAAGCCACACCGCACTCGAAAACCGCATGAACCGCAGCTCCCAATTGTTCCGCGTCGAGCTTCACCTTGTATGCTCCATCCATGCTACTTCCCGGCCTCCCGCAAGTCGACGGTGCTCCCGCCGGGGATTTCCCTGACTCTACCGTCCGCGTTAATCCATACGTTAAGCGCCGACGGATTGTGGACCAGCTCTCCGGATGCGGAAAACCGCAACGCCTTAAGCGCCTTGGAGTATTGGACGATCTCCATATTCGTGGCGTACCAGACGTCCTCCCGATTCCCGGCGAGCTCGCCGAATTGCTCCAGCAGCTCCCAATTATTTTCCCGCTCGAATTCAAAGCTATGGCCCCATACGTATAATAGAGCCATCGTCGGAAATACGCGATTATCATGCAGCCATCTCTCCGCGTGACCGATCATATCGTGATGGTGGCAGGTGGGCGACCAGAGTTGAAAGTTTTCCGGCATGCGAAAAGTACCATGGCTATCCACCGTCCTAGCATATTCGATTCCCACGGAATCCAACATCGATACGACCGAAGCATCCCACGATCCGAACGGGTAGGACATGCCTCTGACCGGATATCCGGTTAACTCTTCCAATGCCAACCTATCGTTTAATAGCTCTTGAACGGCTTGTTCTTTCGGGATAAAAGGAAGGAAAGGATGGGTCACGGAATGCGCCGATATTTCGTGTCCCTCGTACAAGGAGGCGATTTCGCCCTTCTCGAGATAATCTTGCGTCCCGAGCTTTCCGGAATTCAAATGAAACGTCCCCCGGATTCCGTAACGGTTCATGATCTCCACCAATCTCCGATCATGGTATAGACCGTCGTCGTAACTCATCGTAAGCGCCATTCTCTTGCCGTCGGGAAACCTGTCCAACGTTATTCGCATATGAAGCCGCTCCTTTTTTTACCCATCGTATTTTGATTATTTTACCATCTTTCGAGGATAAGGAGCGACTTTCGTTTAATCGGATGATATAAGAATTGAAGGGAAAAGAAGCTATCCAGAAACGGGACAGCTCCTTACCTATTCACTTAATGGGGTTAGCGACCAAGAACCGCTCGAATCCGCTTGTTGTCGTGCCGCAATGGCTCAATCTCTCCGCAACTCTCCTAGCTCCGTCATCTTCAACTTATATCTGGAAATTCCGTCGGTTGCTGCTCCGTTTTTACCAACTAAATTCGTATTCTCCCGATCCGACGGCCACGGCTACGGCGCCTTCGAGCTGCGTAGCCGAAGCAATGCCTGCTGCTTCGCTCAATACGCTGCCGCTTTCCGTCGCGGAATCCAGCCATGCGCCAGGCAAATGCACCTCTGCGGAAGTATTGGCCGGAACCGTCACCTCCAGCACCGTTTTCCCGTCATCGGATTTCTTCCAATAAGACCGAATTTCCCCGTACATCGTATCGAGCCGGCCTTCCGCCCAGTTCAGCGAACCTCCCGGCTGCGGACGAATCAGAATTCTCTTATAACCCACGAGCTCTTGGCTTTCGTCCGTATCGATGCCCGCGACGACGCGGTATAACCAATCCCCGATCGCTCCGTACGCATAATGGTTGAACGAGTTCATGTCTTTGCTCCAGAAGCTGCCGTCCTCCTTGATTCCGTCCCAATGCTCCCAGATCGTCGTTGCTCCTTTGGTAATTTGGTACAGCCACGACGGGTAGTCCTTCTGGAAAAGCAATTGGTACGCCGCGTCCAACTTTCCGTTATCGCTAAGCACATGGTTCAAGTACGGCGTGCCGACGAAGCCGGTCGTCAGATGGAATTTGCTTTCGTCCAGCAGCTCCATCAATTTGGCAACGGCTCGATCCTTGGCCGTACCTTCCAGCAAGCCGAACATGAGTCCCAACACTTGCGCGGTTTGCGTAGGCACGGACAAACGGCCCGAAGGAGTCACGAATTCCTTCGTGAACGCCTCAACGATACGACCGTACAATTCTCCATACTTGGCCGCATCCTCCGGTTTTCCGATAATCGTTGCCGTCTTCTGAACCAGAGAGACTGAATACGCATAGAATGCCGTCGCGATATAATCCCTGTCCGTCGCGCCGATATAGGAATCCGGCTTGGAATCCAACCCTAACCAATCGCCGAAATGGAAGCCGGTGTTCCATAACAGCTCGTTCTCTCCTTGATCCCGAATATAACTTATCCAAGCTTGCATACTATCGTATTGCTCTTCCAGTATCCTTTTGTCCCCATAACACAGGTAGATCGTCCACGGACAAATGACGGCCGCATCGCCCCAAGCCGCGGAAGAGTGGGAATTCGCGTCGAGCACGTGCGGAATAACGAAGGGAACTCCGCCGTTGTTGGTTTGGTCCGCTTTTAGGTCCCGGCTCCATTTCGTGAAGAATGGCGCAACGTTCTTCAAATAGGCAGCCGTGCGAATGAACATCTGGGCATCGCCCGTCCAACCGAGCCTCTCGTCGCGTTGCGGGCAATCCGTCGGTACGTCGAGAAAGTTGCCCTTCAATCCCCATTCGATATTGTGCTGCAGCTGATTGACGAGCGGATCGGAGCATTCGAAGAATCCCGTAGTCGCCATATCGGTGTGCAAGACGACGCCCGCGAAGTCGTCCAACCGGACATTCTCGCCGAAGCCGATCAGCCGAACGTACCTGAAGCCCTGGAAAGTGAACCTCGGCTCGTACGTCTCCGGCTCGCCCCCCTTCAGCACATAACGAATAATCTGTTTCGCGGATCTCATATTGTCGGTGTAGAAGTTGCCTTCGCCGTCCAACACTTCCGCGTGATGGATTTGAACCTCGCTACCCGCCTCGCCTTGAACGGTAAACTTCAGCCAACCGACCATATTCTGTCCCAAGTCGATAACGGTATCTCCGGCAGGAGTCGTAAGAAGTCCGATCGGCTTGATCTCCTCGATTTTCCTGACCGGGTCGTTCTCTTGCGCTATCAATATATCGTTCGATTGCGATATCCGCTCGACCGGCAACCATTCGCTATCATCATAACCCGCCGAGCTCCATCCGTTCCGCTCCAAGCGAGCATCGTACGTTTCCCCGTGATAGATTTCGGACATGAGAATCGGGCTTCCCGCTGTCCGCCAGCTACTGTCGGTCGACACGGTTTCTTCCGTTCCGTCTTCATATTCAATATGCAGCTCCAAGAAGAGGGCCAACCTGTCGCCATAGATCGCGCGCTTGTTTTCCCCCCATGTCAGGAACCCCTTGTACCACCCGTTCCCGAGCATCGCGCCGATGACGTTCTCCCCGCCTGCCAGTCGATCCGTCACGTCGTAGGCTTGAACTTGAAGCCGGTGCTCGTAACTGGTCCAACCCGGGGTAAAATAATGATCCCCCACCCGGGAGCCGTTGAGCTCCAATTCATACAGCCCCAGCGCGGTCGCATAAATGCTCGCGTGCCTGATCCCTTCTTTCACGGAGAAGCTTTTACGCAGAAACGGGCTTTGTTCCTCATTGGCGCCTTCGCCGATAGACGGACCGATCCATTCCGCCTTCCATTCCCCGCGATCCAGAACTCCCGTCTCCCAGTACGCGTCATGCGACCAGCCCGAGCTTTCCCCATCGCGGTCCCAGCATTGCACCCGATAATGATAGCGTTTGCGCGAAACGGCTTCTAAACCGGCTAACTCAACATGAACGCATTGGTCCGAATCGACTTTCCCGGAATCCCACAGAAGCTTCCCGAATTCACGATCCTCCGCCACGACTACCTGATAGGCGGATTGGTTCACCGACCTTTTGTCGGACTCCAGCCTCCAGCTGATTCGCGGATTCTTCGCGTCGATTCCTATCGGATTTTCCTTATACTCGCAACGTAATCCAACTATCTTTAACATGAATTAGCTCCTCTCTCATGCAGGCGAATTTACCTCTATGATATAATGGACCCGCAACGAAGTATTGCGGTAAAACGGACCTCATATATCGGCAATAAAGACACTTCATCTCATAATGGAAATGGGGTAAGACAATGGAGCGACCGATCGAAACCTTCAGAGGCGAAACCTTCTTCAACAACGATCTTCTACTCTACGTCAATCGAACATCAGAGGATTTCAACGTCCCGCTCCATAACCACGACTTCATAGAATTTACCTATATCGCGGAGGGAGGCGGGTTCCATCACATCGGGACCGAGGTGCACGCTGTCCGGAACGGTCAATTGTTCTATATTCCGATAGGCACCTCCCATGTGTTCCGCCCCGTATCCTCCGACCTGTCCAAACACCCGTTGATCGTCTATAACTGCGTTTTCTCCCAACGACTCTTGATGAAGCTGGGGGAATTCGCGTCCGACACGGCGATCAGAGAATTCATCTCTTCCATTAACGAAGGAAGCGTCTCTTCCTTCTCTCTCTTCGACGCGGGAGATTCGTTCGAGAAGCTGTTTATTCAGCTTCATCGCGAATTCTCGCTGCCACGCGAGGGCTCGGGTGATTACCTGTACATCCTTCTCTTTCAGTTGCTTATTATCGTGTACCGAACGAAGAAGGAATCGGGATTTCCTATCTCTCCAACCTCGCGCACCTACAATCTTACGGCGTTCGAGCAGTTGCTGACTTATCTGGAGCAAAACCTGGCCGAAGACCTCTCCTTGCGCGGGTTATCCCGGATTAGCCGTTGGAGCGAACGGCATCTTCAACGGCTGTTCAAGCAGCACACCGAACAAACCTTTAACCGTTACCTACAATCCATAAGAATCAGAAGGAGCTGCGAGCTCTTGCGTACAACGTCTTACAAAATCAGCACGATCGCGGAAATGTCGGGTTACAAGGACATCTCCTCGTTCTTGGCGGTATTCAAACGCAATGTAGGTGCGACTCCTAGCGCATACCGGAAATCCGTTTCATTATGACCGCCTCTGCGGACCCGACCGAGCGATCCGAATGAACGACGACACGACCGGCCAGACCGGCATCCTTTCCAAATAAAAACGGCTTCGCCGTTGGTTGAACGTATTTGATTCATGTCTCTTTTTCGGATGAACGAGTCGTCTTATAATTGCCTTCTCATAATCGTCGGAAAAACCGACTATGGCGGGGTAGTGGTGAGGCGCGTTGAGGGTTTCTACTTGTTATCGTCGGGAAATCCGACTATGGCGAAGTGGTGGTGGGGCACGTTGAGGGTTTCTTCTTGTTATCGTCGGAAAAACCGACTTTGGCCGAGGTGTTGGCGGGGCACGTTGAAGGTTTCTACTTGTTATCGTCGGAAAAACTGATTATGGCGGGGTGGTGGTGGAGCGCGTTGAGGGTTGCTACTTGTTATCGTCGGAAAAACCGATTATGGCGGGGTGTTGGCGGGGGGGGCGTTGAGGATTTCTACTTGTTATCGTCGGAAAAACCGACTATGGCGAGGTGGTGGTGGGGTGCCTTCGCCAGATCGAGAGCGTTCTTTTCGCAAAATAGCCGTAAGTGGCACGGTCATTTCAGCCGCGGGTTATTCTCTTCGCAAAATTTTATGCTTAGAGCTCAGAAAACTTACCCACTCCGAGCTGCAGCCATACTTTTTATGCTTATACGAGGGGTTGGAGGTTGCTGAGTTTGCTGCAGCCAATATTTTTTATGCTTATACGAGGGGTTGGAAGTTGGTTAGTTTGCCGAAGCCATACTTGTTATGATTACACGAGGGGTTGGAAGTTGGTTAGTTTGCCGAAGCCTTGCCAAGAGCGCTGATTTCGACCGTTGGCGCGATTTCCCCAATATTGCGACAAATAACCCGGTCTGGACGGGTTATTCGGAAGGTTTGTTTTCTTCAATCAATGAAAAAGCCGCCCCCCGGTTATCGAAAACCTGGGAGCGGCTCGTCGCGTGTTTTGTCTTATTGATTCATTTTCTGACTAGATACCATAGACTTTCCATGACTCGATACCGGTCGAAGTCGTCGCCTTGGCCGTAACGTTCAAGCGAATCCTATTCGTTGTAACCGGAGTAAAGGTCGTCGCGTTATATTGATTAGCTAACGTGCCTAACCCCGAAGGACTGGAAACGTTGACCCATGCCGTTCCGTTCCAATATTGAATCGAATAGGAGGCCGGCAGATCGATGCCCCCATTATCGTCGAACCAATACACGTCGATGCCGGAAACCGAATAGCTCTGGGCAAAATCGTACTGAACCCATTGCGTCGTATTCGGATTGTCCCAATTGCCGTAAACGGGATGTCCGCGGTCGCTCGAGCTAGTCGGAGCGTAACCGTCGTTCAAACCCGTCAGGCTCTCCCAAGAAGAGACGAACGATGTCGACGCCGTTCCAAGCGGAGCAATATTGCTCGCCGTCGTACTTCCCGCGAAGATGGTCGAGACTTCCGTCGCGCTCAACGCCCTGCCGTAAATTTTGAAGTCGTCGACCTGCCCGTTCAAATACGGATCTCCGAACTGGGACTTGCCGATATAGTTTAACGTCGTGCTTCCCAGGCTGGACGGCTTAAACGTCATGTTCGTATTGCTGGCTACCTGAACGCCGTCCACGTAAAGTCTTCCGGTCGTGCCCGACAGCGTGACCGCGATATGCTTCCAAACCCCGGTCGGCAATGCCGGCGCGTTCAGCTGCTGCTCTGCGCCGTTGCCGCTCGTTGTGATGGCGAACCGTAAACCGGAGCCCCCGGCTCGCGGAGCTAAGAACATATAGTTGCTCGTTCCGGTGCCGAAATCGAAAATACGAGCCCAATCGCTTAAGCTGGTCACTTTAACCCAAGTCGATATCGTAAAATCATTCAAACCGCCGACGATTCCGGTCGGCAGACTAGCATAGGCGTTCGTTCCGTTTAAGCTAAGAGCGTTGCCCGCATGCCCGGCAACCCATGAGGTACCTCCTGTTAGAGTAGCGTTCTTCCCGTTGCCGGAAGAATCGCTCGCCGTCGTTCCGCTCGTTTCGTTGAGCAAGTAATTCGCTACGACCTCGGGCACCGGCAACGCGGGATTCACGGTGTGGGTCACCGTGGCATTAGCGGTCAAGCTTCCGTCGCTTGCCGTAAGCCTGAATACGTATGTTCCCGCGACGGACACGGTAGCCGTCGTATTCAACGAGCCGGCATTCGCGAAGTTTGCCATTCCCGTTCCGCTCACCAAGCTCCAGGTCGTCGTCAACGTCCCGCTCGGCAAGCCGTCATCGGTTACCGTTCCGGCTATAGCAACGGTCGCAGGCAACGTAAAGGTTCCGTTAGTCCCGGCGTTCACGACGGGAGCCGTATTCGCTGGCGGCGTTCCTTGCTGAAGCTTCACATCGTAAGTTGCCGCCGTGCCGATGCTCAGGCTAACGGTCGCAGCGCCCCCTGTAGTGACATTGACGTTTCCCGCCGCGACGTTGTTCAGCAGGATGTTGTAGGATCCCGCCGCCAAGCCCTTGAAGCTGACTTTGGACGTATGGGCGGTTCCATGCGTCGAGTTCTTCAACGTAAAGTTGACGTAATTTTTAGCGATCGCTACCGTTGCCGCCGTATACTTGTCGCGTTCCAGCTCCATTCCGAATTTCTCGGTAATGAGATTAAGGCGTTGGAACACTCCGTCTTTCGGAACGATCGAGTAATTGCCTCCGCTCGACGTCACGTCGCAGCCGTAGCAATACAATCCGAAGATCGGGTCGACCGCGACGTCGGAGCTTAGTATCTTGATAGCTCCGAACAAACCGAGATCCGCTTCGCCCGACATTCCGCGCCAGCCGTTCTGCAATGGTCCGCCTCCGTGGCCAAGAGCGTTGTAATTGCCTTTCTCCGCTTGGTAAGTCCAAGCGACCGCCCCGATATTGGCGGGATCCGAGCTGATCTGTCCGGAGTTGATCGCCCCCACATTGGCGATCTTCGCCGCGTAGGACATCCGTTGCTCGACTTCCGGAGTCGTGGAATGATTGCGGATCCAATCGTCCATCGCGTAACCGGCAAGAGAGACGGTATATTGGAAGTTCCACCAGTTCTCGCCCGTGATCGTCACCGGATCGGCGTAATAGTACCAGATCGGCATATGTCCGCGAGCTGCGCGGGTTTTGGCGTTGATCTTGCTCTTCATCGTGGTGTTATTATTCATTTTGGCAAGCGTATAGACGGCTTCTTCGCCCGTATTGTCGTAGTTGTATTCGGAGCCGTATGGATACGTCGTGCCCGCGAAGTTATTGTATTTCGTAGCCATTTTTGAAATCATGTCGTTGGCTTGAGCGGTATACCCTTCGTCTTGCAATGCCTTGATGATTTCCGGAGTCGTCAATTCGCCCATCAGTCCGGTGTTCCAGTTGTAGGCGACAGGTCCGTCGTACAGCGCTTTGAAAATATTATAAGTTCTCAGAAGATAGGTGTTCTTGGGGTTGATATAAGTCACGATATTCGGATAAAGCTTGGCGATCTTATACATGCTGAAGTACGTATTGTAGATATGCGGATACGCGTATCCCCGATAGGTAGGCGTCGTATTCGGCGCCGGCATGAGGAAATCGTAGATGAGGTAATCCGAATGGTTCGTGGCCATAAGCGAATTCCAGATGGCCGTTTCCAGATATTGATCCACCGCCGTGATTTCGGAAGCGACCGGCGTCTGAACGTTCTTCTCGGCAAGGAATTGTCCGTGGGTGTAACCCCAATCGTCTCCCCAGCCCCAGTATCCGTTGAACACGTTCCGCTTCGCCTTCGTGTCCATCATCCAATCGTCGAATACTTTGTCTTTGAGCTGGCCGGGAGCATTCCACTGCGTGCTGTTCACCATGAAGGTGGAATGTCTCTGCAATGCCGCGTCGATCGGCTCGATCGCATAAAATTGCAGTACCGTTTTCTCGCCCGTGCCGTAATTCACCGTAATGTTGTTCGGTCCGAGATGACCGAGGGTCAACTCGTAAACGTTGTGTCCTCCGGACACCGTGTTCAGGAAATTGATCGTCGTTTCCGACGGATATTGAGCGGTAACGGACGTAATCGTCTTGGTTGTGCGCAGGTCGACCTTCGCCTTCATGTTAGTGGCGAACATCATGCCCGGAACGGCGGTGACGTCGACGAGGCCTTCGCTGTAAAGCTTATCTTTTACCGCGTTCTCGTTAGCCACCTTGAAAAACTTGAACGAATACGTCTTGCTCTGATTCGGAGTCAAGATGAGGCTCGTGTTCGGAAGATAACCGCGATTCGTGCTCTTGATCACGTTGGAGTGGATGTAGAATACGTTAAGTCCTTCTACCCAGCCCCCTTGATCCATCGCCCACTTACTTCCCGGATGCTCCTCTATGCGCCAGCGGTCTTGATACTCGAAGCCGGCGCCCGTCGTCGCATCGGGAACCATCAATAGATAAGAGCCGATACCGCTCGGTCTGCCCGCCGTAATGTACGAGCTGTTGTTACCTACGAAGGAATGCGTCAGTACTCTGGTTTCGTAGATTTCCTCGTTGTTGCCTCCCGTCCAGAACTCGTTGAACGGAAGCGGCAATCCGAAGTCTCCGATTTCGATGTTCTGGGTGCTCGTATTCGTTACGTTGATCGACCAGAGCAAGTAATCGTTGACGAGCGAGTACGTCTCCACGACCCTGAAATTCTTGATTCCTTCCGCATTGGTTGCGTTCTGGTAAGTAACCGTCACCGTGTTGCCGCTCTGGGTTTGCGTTCTTCCGTCCGCGGATTTGCTGGTCCACGCGTTGGTCCATGCCCCGCTTCCCAGCTTATACTTGAACATCAATTCACCTAGCCATTGATGATCGGCCGTATTCTGGTTCGGCGCGTTCGTTCCGTTCATGACGTAGTTGGTCGGAAAAGCATCCCCAGTGAGCTGCAAGGAAGTAATCTCGCCGTTCGTGCCCGTTTGGACATTGAAGTTACCGTTGGAAATCGTGTAAGCGGACGCTAGCTTCGGCCAAATGAACATGAATAGAATGCTCGCGAATAGAGCCGTCACTATGACGAGAACACGTCTACTACGCTGATCTGCCACTTGCGTTAACATAATGATTCCTCCTCGATTCCTTTTATTAAGCCGGCATCCCTCCGTCTGGTTGTCCGATCCGTCTCTCTATTTCCTCCGCATTTTATTGGCCTATCACCTCCTTTCCAAAAGAGCCGACTCGGAATCTTCCCGAATCGGCTCTTAACTTCTCTAGTTGTTAACCTGCTAGCTTTTAATTCCGGTCATCGTGATTCCCTCTACGAAATACTTTTGTCCGAGCAGATAGAACAGGACGCCCGGAGCAAAGGATAGGCACGTAGCCGCCATCGTCAGCGACCAATCCGACTTTAATTGACCTCTGAAATTGGTAAGCCCTAACGCTATCGTGAATTTGTCGCTCGAATTAATGTAAATCATCTGTTGGAGCAAATCGTTCCATAAGCCGATGAAGATGAACAACGCGACGACGATCATCGCGGGTTTGATAGCCGGCATAATAATGCTGAACAAGATGCGGAAGTATCCGGCGCCGTCGATCGTTGCCGCCTGGTCGAGTTCTCTCGGTATGGAGAGGATGAACTGTCGGATCAAGAAGATATTAAAAGCGCCGCCGCCGCAGAAATAAGGCAGTATCAATGGCAGATAGCTGTCTTGGAGCCCCAGCCCCCGCGTCCATCCGATGTACAGCGGAATGAGCGTTACCATGACAGGCAAGAGCATAGAACCGACGCAAAGAGTCCAGATCAGTTGTTTGCCCCGAAACCGCAACCTTGCGAAGGCATATCCGCACAAGGTGGCCGTGATGGTCCCCGCTAAACAGGAAGGAACGATTATCATCATCGTATTCCACAAATATTTCCAGAACTTAAATATCTCCAACGTTTTTTCGTAATTGGAAAACAACCAATTTTCAGGTATCAGAGAAGGCGGATATCTGTAAATCTCGGGATTCGTCATCAATGACGTTCGGAATATCCACCAAATCGGAAAGAGCGCCATACAAGCAAATAAAAGGACGAGTAGAAGCGTAATCGCGTTCATCGTTCGTTCGCTGCGTTTCTTGCTCTTTAGCCTGACGTAAGTGAGTTCGCTCATTTATCGTCGCCCCCTTCGGAGAAGATCCACCGGTTCGACGTCTTGAACAAAACGGCGGTAAAGGCGGCAAGAATGGCGAAAATAACAAAGGTCGTCGCGCAGGCATAGCCCAGCTTGTAATTGACGAAAGCTTGATCGTACATCAGATAAGTCATGAATCGGGAAGAGTTGCCCGGTCCGCCGTTGGTCAGAGCAAGGGCCGGCGTTACGACTTGAAGATTGGCGATCAGGCTCAGCAACAGGTTATAAAAGATGATCGGCGTCATGCAGGGCAGGGTGATATGCCGGAAGCGACTCCATGCGCCCGCGCCATCCATCTCGGCCGCTTCATGATAGCTGCTCGGAACGTTCTGAAGCCCGGCCAGAAAAATAACGATCAAGTTCCCCGACAGCCAGACCGCGATCAAGGAGAGGGAAGGAACTACGTAACTGGAATCCGCGATAAAAAGAACTTTGTTTAATCCCACTTCGGAGAGAAGAAAGTTGAAGAACCCGAAATTCGCCTCGTAAAGCCAGGACCATCCTACGTATATGGCGACGGCAGGCAGGACGAACGGCACATAGAATACGGCTCTGAAAAAACCTCTTGCCGGAATTTTACGGTTCAACAGCATCGCGATGAAAAGCGAATAAATCATGCTTCCGGCTACGGATAAAAAGGCGAAGTATATGGTCGCTTTAATAGAATCTTTAATATAAGGATCTGTAGTGAACAGCTTGACATAATTATCGAAGCCGACGAATTCGGGGGTTTTTAACCCCGTCCAATTCGTCATGCTAATTCCCAGCACGCCCGCAAGAGGCAAATAGGTCAGGAAGATCAGTCCGAGGAAGGCCGGAATCAAGCATATATAAGCAACGCTTGCCTCGCTTGAAAGAAGTCGGGAACGGCGTTGCGGCGGTTTATAAAAGGTTTCCATATCTCGCTCCCCACCTCATGTTTGAAGGATGACCGCCGCTTGCGTTATTCTTGGCGGTCATCCCTCCTATCCGTTACTTGTCGCCTTTATTAGCTGCTTTCAAAGCTTCGAGATTTTTGGCAATGGCGTCCTTGGCGGTCGTCTTTCCGGTCCACACATCCCCCAGACTCGAGGAGAGCAAGGTGTTAAATTCCGTCGTATAATTCGTATAGAACCAGGACGCGGGTCTCGCCGCGGAGGATTGCGCATAATCGACTACCGCCGACTTGTATTCTTCATACGGAGGGAAGTTCGGATTGTCGACCCATTTATGGGTAAGGGTTTCATCCGTATACCACTTTTCCAGCACCGGCATCCAAATGCCAGATGAAATGAGTCCCCAGTTGTTTTCTTCGGCCGTGTACCATTTGAGCCATTCCATCGCTTCTTTCGGATGTTTGGTTTGGGAGAACACGACATTGGCGCCGCCCGTGTTGAGGGTTACCTTTTCCTTCATGTAAGGCAACACGGCTACGCCGTATTTTAGCCCGGCTTCCTTGGCCGCATTCAAGCTCGTTCCTACGTTCCACTGGCCGTTGGTAGCCATGGCGACCGTTCCCGCAATGATGGTGCGCTGAATGCCGTCATCGGTCTGTCCCACGGATAACGGAGCGACATGATCTTTCAAGTACAGATCGGCGACTTTCTGAATCGCTTCCACGCTCGCGTCTTCCCCGATTCTTACCTCAGTACCGTCATTATTGTAGAAACCGCCGCCGTTACTGAGCGCCCAAGTTTCCAATTGCCATGCCAAATTTTCAACGGATGCGCCATACTGAACGATGCTCTGCGAATCAAAACCGTCATCGCCGGGATGTTTACCGTTCTTGTCATTCGTCAGCTTCTTTGCCGTTGCTACGAATTCGTCCCACGTCCATGCTTTATCTAGCACGGATGGAGGATAGGGAACGTTGGCTTTGTCGAACATGTCTTTGTTGTAGTATAAGAGGAGAATTTCATTGGCCGCGGCATAGGCTACGGTCTTGCCTTGATATTTGTAAGCCAGGCTATCCAGCGGCTTGCTGTCGCTTCCCTCGTACATGGTACTTACATCGTTCAGCATGCCGTCGGAGGACCACTGGATGACGCCGTCTTCCTTTAAGATCCCCGTATCCGGCAATTGACCTGCCGTTGCCTGCGTATTCAACTTGGTCATGTAGCTCTCCCAAGGAATCGCTTGCACTTCTACTTCGATTCTGTCTTGAGTGGCGTTGAATTTGTCTGCCGCTTCTTGCGTTTTGTTGCCTTCTTCTTCGCTTCCCCACATCGAATAGATAATCTTGACCTTCTCCGTCTTGGATGGCGATTTCTCCGGCGATTTCGAAGCCTCGTCACCCGATGGCGACGCGTTCGTACCCTTGTTATTATTGGAACCGCATCCAACAATCATGGCTAAGATCGTAATCATTGCCGCGCTAACCATAAAACCCTTTTTCATTGTCTTCAATTTAACCCCTCCATCTTATATAATTCGTCATCTTTCGATATTTCCTCTCGCCCTTGCGGGGATATTTCAATCTGATTTACGAGTCGGCCGTGCTTTGGCGCGATTGCCCCATGCGCTTCCCTCCCTGACCAGAGTCAGACCCCGAAACCCATACCCTCATTTCGCCGGCTCCCCGGTTTGCCCAAGCGAAGTACGGGATGAACAGGGCTGTCGTTTTCTCGACTTTCGTATCCGCATTCGCTTTGTAGAGCCGATCTCCCCAGCCCTCTTCGACGATCCGATTCGCCGGCATCGCTAACGTAAGCAGTCCCCCGAGCATTTCCTGCTCGAATTCCAACCTTCCATCCGCGCCCGCGCCTTGCTCCAGAAACAGCTGATGCAAATGAGGACCGTTATCCGCCTCTTCGATGCAATAAACCATCGGGCCGCGTTGAATCGCTACCTTGCCGATCGTTTCCCGAATTAAAGGGTTTCCCTTCATATAATTGATCGGCATCGGCAAGACCAAGTGGACGATGTCCCCGGAACTCCACTCCCGATCCACGTGAATATAACCGTTTATTTCTTGGTAATCGGCAACGACGACGGCTTTGCCGTTGACGCGAATGTCCGGAGATCCGCTCCAATCGGGGATTCGCAAGGCTAAAGTAAAGCGGGACGTTCGTTGCATCGCGACCTCGAATCGTACGACGCCTTCCCACGGGAGTTCCGACCGCTGGATTAACGACACCGTCTGTCCGGCGAGCTCTAATCTAGCTTCGCTCCCGATGTAGAGATGCGTATAAGCCGTATTGTCTTTTACCGAGTACACGTAAGTACTGAGAGATGCCAGCAATCTAGCAATATTCGGCGGGCAACAAGCGCAACCGAACCACTGCTGGCGTTCGACCTTCACATGCTCGTAATTTTTGTTTTTGCGGATTCCTTCCGGCCATACTTCAAGCGGGTTAACATAGAAGAAATGCTTGCCGTCGCGGGACATTCCCCCGATCACGGTATTGTACAGGGCCCGCTCCAGGACGTCGGCGTATTCGCTTTTCGGTTCGATCTTCAGCATTCTATGGGCGAAGAAGATCAACCCGATGGATGCGCACGTTTCCGCGTAAGCGGTGCCGCTCGGCAAATCGTAATCCAGCGTAAACGATTCTCCGTAGGACATGGACCCGATTGCCCCCGTAATGTACATCCGCTTGCTTACGATGTTGCTCCACAGAGCCCGGCAGGCCGCCAGCAAATCCGGATCCTTCGTCTCAAGCGCCACGTCCGCCATACCCGAGCACATGTAAACCACTCTCACGGCATGACCTTCTGCCGTCGTCTGCTGTCTAACTGGCAAATGCGCTTGGCTATAGAATTTATCCGCGGTCATCTTCAAGCCCGGGAAATGGGTTCGACCGTTTCGCTTTCGGAATTCCTCGTCGTAGAAGTGGGGCAGCTTCCCTCTTTCGTCTAGGAAGAATCGAGCGAGCTCCAAATATTTGTCGTGCTGCGTCGCATGATAAAGCTTAACGAGCGCCAATTCGATTTCCTGATGACCGTCGTACCCGTTGATCTTGCCTTCCTCCGGACCGAAAACATCGTCGATGCAGTCCGCCAATCGGCAGGCGACGTTTAAGATCCGATCCTTTCCCGTTGCCCTGTAATACGCGACGGCCGCCTCGATAAGATGGCCCGCGCAATAGAGCTCGTGGCACTCCGCTAAGTTCGTCCATCTTCCTTCGGGTTCCTTCAGCGTGAAGTACGTGTTCAGGTATCCGTCTTCTTGCTGCGCTTTCGCTATCGTTTCTACGATGTCGTCAGCCACCGCCTCCAGCTCCGGATCCGGCCCAAGCTCCAATAGATAGCCGACCGCTTCCAGCCATTTGGATACATCGCTGTCCTGGAACACCATTCCGTAAAACTCGCCTTGCTCCAGGCCGGCCGCGATTTTGAAATTCCGGATCGCGTGGCTGGGCTCCGTTCCCTCGATTCGGTCGTTAAGCGCCTCCCACTGATAGGGAACGACGACATCGCGGACTAATGCAATATAAGGGGACCAAAAGTCATCCTGGATGATCGCTTTCTGAAGAAAAACAACGTTGGAGTCGGATAATTTTCGCATCAAATATGCCCCTTTATTTTATAAATCCCACCTATGATGTAAGCGCTATATTTACTATAATACATGTGATATCATGGTATTTATATAATCGATTACAACCACTTTTTTAAGAATTACAACCAACTGGAGGTCACGCAAATGAGCTCTCCCATCCTGCATTTCATCTCTCCGCCCGTCCCCTATTTCATCGATTGCGGACGTGCTTATTACCGTGCCGGAGAACGGCATGTCAGTCGCAGCAACATCGGAGTCTTCGATTTAGTCGTAGTTACGAAGGGAAAATTGAGTCTTGCGGAAGGCGGCGGGGAGTGGACGATCGAGACGGGAGATGCCTTTATCTTAAGACCGGATTCGAATCATTACGGCACCGAGCCTTGCGAGGAGGAGACGGAGATCATCTGGATCCACTTTCATACGTTCGGTGCATGGGATGAATGCGAGGGGATGAACCAATGCTTGGAAAACCAATCTGCCTTGATTGCCGCGCACAAGCAGACGGCTTATTTAAACCACAGCGAAGTATGCTCGGTTTTCATTCCGAAGCATACCTCGCTTAAGGCAAAAGCGCTTGAAATACTCGGGCAGTTTTTTCAGTTGGAGGATGAGCCTAGATCGCTCAGAAATTGGAAGAGGCAGTCCGCGTTCCAGTTGTTCATTCAGCATTTGGACCGCGAGCTGGCATCGACTTCGGATGGGACGGCCTTTCGGCTGGCGGAGAAGATCGAATTATACATCCGGCAGAATTATACGAACAAAATAACGAATTCCATCCTTCAAACGGAATTAAATTATCACCCCAACTACTTGGCGAAATGCATGCTTAAAGTATACGGAATGACGCCGATGGACTATTTATTGCGATACCGAATCGAGCACGCAAAGAAGCTCCTCGTCCAAACCGAATGGTCGGTAAGCAGGATCGCCGAGGAGGTGGGCTTTCAGCACGGCTCGTATTTCACGTTCTGCTTCTCGAGCAAGGAAGGAATCGCGCCTCTTGCTTTCCGCAGGAAGATCATAGGACAGGGTTGAAGGGAAATGGAACTCGTTGATACCGAAGGGGAAAAGGGAAAGCGGAGTCTTGCGGATACTGCTGGAGTTTCGTTTTCGAGGAATTTTTCTTAACGTAATCTAAAGACCCATTGCCTTGTCGATGGCTTCCAGCACGCGCTCCGATTGGAAAGGCTTAATAATAAAGTCCTTGGCGCCGCTTTGAATCGCTTGGATGATCAAGTTTCTTTGCCCCATTGCCGAACACATGACGATGCTAGCTTCCGGGTCAATCAACCGAATTTCCTTTACCGCTTGAATCCCTTCCATGATCGGCATCGTAATGTCCATCGTGACCAGATCCGGCATCAGCGCTCTATATTTATCGACGGCTTCTTGTCCGTTCTTCGCCTCGAACACGACCTCGTGGCCGGCTCTCACCAATATATCTTTAAGCATCGCGCGCAGAAAAGCGGCATCGTCCACTACCATTATTTTAGCCATTTGAAAACCCTCCCGAGCAAGCTGCAAATTAGGGGCCCAACATTAGCGACCTCTCCTTTGTCGATCATACTCGACAGGACTCAACAAATTCTGAACATTGGCAACATCTTACTGCACATGCCTTTATCGGGTTAAGAAATATGGCTTCCTCCTTGCCAATTCCGGAACCATTTCATGATTTTTTCCGTCGGCTTGATATCGAATTCTTCGGCAAGTATTCGAGTAAGCTTCTCGTATTGATGGTGTACATCCGAAGAGTTGCCGAGCTTATCGAACAACCTCATCAGACCGAAGTAGCTCGTTTCGATTTCGGGAAACTTCAGTTGAATTTGCTGATACAGGGATATCGCGTTGCCGAAAAGCTCCGAGGTTTCCATCCATTCGGCGTTTCGAATCGCTTGATCCAGCCACAGCGCCCTTAACCGTTCTCTTTCGTTCTCCGCCCACAGAAAACCTTCCGATTCCAGATAGTCGCCTCGATAACCTTTCAATAGCAACCGATGCACTTCCTCGTGGTCGGTCGCATCCGCCGCTTCCTTCAACGATTTCTCCCACTTTCTCGCATCCACGATTGCTCCGGAAGGAAGGTCAAGACGGTATCGTCCTTCTTTGTACTCGATCTTCAATGGAATGTTCGCGTTCTTCAACGTTCGGCGAATTTGATAGATGGTCGTGTGCAAATAAGTGGCTGCTTTGTCCATATCTCCATCCGGCCATAGCCGATCGAGAAGCTCGTCCTTGTTAGGAGTCCTCTCGCCTATATGGATCAAGTAAGAGAACAACTCCTTTGCCTTATTCGTTCTCCATTGAATTTCTTTCGAAACCCCGTGCGCATCTTGAATGCTTAAATGATGAAGCAAGCACAACGTCGCGAAGGAGGCTTCCCCGGCTTCGCGATGGTTGCTGCGCGTCGCGCTTAACCGTTTCAGCGTCATATCCAAGCGCTTGAGTTGAACCGGTTTAAGCAAATAATCGACCGCGGCAAACTCGAACGCATCGATCGCGTATTGTTCGTATGCGGTCACGAAAACGATTTGCAGCTCGGGGTTGTCCGATTGCAAGCGGGCCGCCAAATCCAAGCCGCCCATTTCGGGCATCTCGATATCCACGAAAGCAACATCGGCGTTTAAGGCCAGATGCTGCTTGAGCGCTTCGCGAGGATCCTGAAACGCCCCCAACACCTCCACGTCGTAGCGCTGAAGGTTCCGAACCATGCTTTCCAACGCCAAATTCTCGTCATCTACCACGATCGCTCTCATAATTCCGTTTCCTCCTTGGCCGCCGGTATTCGAAAGCTTACTTCGGTACCGAGTCCTTCTTTGCTTTCTATGATCAATCCCTCGCCGAATGTATTCAATAGTCGCCTGTGTACGTTCAGAAGTCCGATACCCGAACGGTACGTGCCCGATAATACGGCTTCGATCTTATCCGAGGCAAATCCGACCCCGTCGTCCCTGACGATAATCCGATAACCTCCGACTTCCTCCGATACCGCGATCAGCAGGTTCCCCCCCTCGAATCGGGGTAATATTCCATGCCTCAGCGCATTCTCGACGATCGGCTGTATAGAGAGCGGAGGAATTCCGAATTGGAGATTATCCGGCAACGCCGTCGTTACTTTCATCCGATTCCCGAATCTCGCCTGCTCGATCTGCAAATACGACTCTACTAGCGTCCATTCCTTGGAGAAAGGCACCTTCTTGTCCAAGTTTCTCATATCGAAGCTGCTTCTTAGATAACTTCCGAAGTCGTTCAGCAGCTCGCGGGTTTTCTCCGGATCGATCTCGCTTAAGCTGGCAATCGTATTCAACGTGTTGTACAGAAAATGCGGTTTGATCTGAGCCTGGATCAGCGCCATCTCCATATGCAATTGATCGCGTATCGATTGCTTCATCCGCAGCAACGTTCTGGTCCTCGCCCGGAACTCGGAAGCGTCGATCGGCTGAGTGACATAGTCGTTCGCTCCAGCGTCGAAACCGACAAGAAGATCGGCGGGCTGAATGCGGGACGTCAAGAAGAGCACCGGCAAATCGTAGAAGGAATTCCTGCTTCTGATCTGCCTGCACAAATCGTAACCCGACATGCCCGGAAGCATGACGTCGAGAACGACAAGATCCCAATCGGTTCCCCTCTCCCATGCTTTCAGCCCTTCAATGCCATCCATGACCGCCGTCACCTTCAGGCCCTCCAGCGCAAGAAGCTCCTCCATGATCTTCAAGTTTACCGGATCATCGTCGACGATCAATACCTTGGGAGCATCGATAGGCAAATCGGACGGAGCCGCGGTAGCCGCGACCATCGAGTAAAGTTCCTCCTCGGCTTCCGGGTTTCCCCTGGTCAATTCGCTAAGGACGACTTCCTGATTGTCCGATAAGGGCAACGTGAAACGCAGCTCCATCCCCGAGTGTCTAGATGTATGTTCCGCGAAAGTACCTCCATGAAGCTCGATTAACTTCCGGCTAATGTTCAGGTTGAGCTCTGCTTCCGGCAATTCGTTGTTCGGAACGTTCCCTTGGAATAACGCGTCTATCGTGACGACTACCTCCTTGGGTCCCCCCTTGAACTCTGCCTTCACGGGGATAATGCCCTCCGCGCCGGACTTAACGGTATAGTGCAGCAGATTGAACAAAATTTGCATCAACCTCTGTTCGTCCGCCTGTACGTAAGGTATGCCGGGCTCGGTTAGATTCACGAAGTTCACTGCCGCTTTATCCGTCATGTACCGCATGACTTCCAGAACTCCGTTGATCGTCATGCGAACGTCGACCGGACGAAGCGACAGCTCGACTCCGCTGTCGTTGATCTTGGACAGGTCAAGAATGTCGTTCAACAGATGTACGAGCCTTCTTCCCGTGGATACCATTAGGGAAAGCCGTTCTTCCTGCCTCGTTTCCTTCAGCCCGCCCTCGTCGATCATAATTTGGGCTAGGTTGATCAGCCCATGAAGGGGTACCCTGATCTCATTCGAGGTATTAACCAGAAAATCGTTCTTTAATCGGTCGGCAAGCAATAGCCGCTTCGACATGATTTCCACTTGCTCCATGTTCGTAAAGAAGCGTTTGGCGATGAGCATGGCCATCGAAACGATGAATCCGATGCGCTCGATCGGCGGAAACCCCCTATCCGGCACGAAGCCCATATAGAATATTCCCTGCATGAACGATTCCATCAAAATACATATCGCGGCGATCGCGGAGAAAACGAAATCGTTATTGCTCTTGAAGCTTCCCCTAATCAGAATATAGAAAGAATAGAATAGCAGGACGCCATCGACGGATATCATGACTAGCTCGAACCGAGAGTAAAAGTCGACTTGCGTAAACAAAACGAGGCAGGCCGTCGCCAAAGTTAAACCGACGGCAAACTTGTCCAGCTTCCGATTGCCGATTCGCGGGAATAAAGCGCGGACGAACAGGAACAAAAACAGAAATAATCCGAGAGAAGGCAGGGATTGAAGCTTGGTTTGCCATTCGTAATCGATCCCGGGCAGCAGCCAGAACAGAAGCCGTTCTTCGTGCGTGCTCCAGAATAGCAGAGACATCCAGAAAAACGAACTGAAATAGAGCAGCTCCCTGCTAATTCTTCGGAAGAGGTACAAGATGATAAAGAATAAGCCGCTCATCGCGTAGAATCCCATTAAGAGATTGTTGCCCACGAGTTGAATCTCGCCGTATCGATTGATCGATTCTGCCGATCCGAACTGGATATCGTCGAAAATCCCGCCAAGACGGCCGTAATGGAAGTTGGACGCCTGAATCACGATCTCCGCTTCCTTCATGTCCGTCGAGAAGCTTACGATGTACGGAGATACCCGAGGCCGCGAAGAAGCGGCGTCGGCCCCCGGTTCGCCTTTTTGTCCGAGGAGCTCCCCGTTAACGTATAATTTGTGGGCCGTTCTAATCACTTGCGCGCGAATGCCGTACTTTCCGGCGGTATTGTCCGGGAGGAGAATTCTCAGCCTGTACGTTCCGAACCCGTAGGTGGTCGAACGCTCCTCGCCCAATTCGCGATCCCAAGCGCCGGGAACCTTCAGCTCGCGTTCTCCCTCGATATTTCCTAGGAGCTGTCCTGCCTCCGGGGCGATAAACTTACCCGGAACGAATAACCAATCTCCCCGCAGCGAAACCACCTTTCCGGATTGCGCATCCCAACCGGACAAATCCAATACGCCGGCTTTCGCTTGCGGAAGCTCCCTATCCAATCCGTACTGCCAATAGAAACGAAGACTATATACGATCACGAACGCGATAAGTATGGAGCAAGTTTTCCATTTCATGGGTTCACCCGAATTCTTCCGCCTGTTTGTCCGATCTTTCGGGGACATTCTATACCTTTCTACAATTTTAGTCCTGTTCCTGCAACATCATCCTATTGACCGCAAAAAAGCCCGAAATCCCGTTTCCGGGTTCCGGACTTTACAATTATCTGCTTGCTCCGCCTCCCCCGGACGAGCCTCCTCCTCCTCTGCCTCCGCCGCCTCCGGATCCTCCCCTGCGGCCAAGCAGATTGATAACGGAGAAGGTAATCATGCCGCCAGTGAACTTGAAATCAAGGAAAATGAGAAAAGCTACGCCTATCCCGATCAGTATCTTAACGAAGGTAGGCATCCCGGAGAAGAACCCGCCTCCGTCGCCGGCCGGTCCGGATAGAGGAGGCATTCCCTCATCCATGACGCCCGAAGCATCCAAGCCGTATTCCGCCGCGACCTCGTTGACGATAGCGCTCTGCGTCTGGGAGAAGGCCAGGTCAAGACGGCCTGCGTCTCTATTCGGCACGAAGTATTGATCCAGGATGGCTCCGGCTTTACCATCGTTAATACGTCCCTCGAGCCCGTATCCCACCTCGATCCGCACATGACGGTCCGATGCCGAATACAGCAGTAGCACTCCATCGTTTCTTTCCTTGCTGCCTAGCCCAAGCTCACGAAACTTGGATACCGCGAAATCCTCTAAAGTACGATCGTTAAGCGTGTTCGTCGTAACGACTCCGACCTGAGCCGTCCCCGTACGTTCGTGCAGCCAGATCGCTCTGCTGTACATCTGCTCCTGCGTTTGCGAGGAGATCGCGCTTGCGCCGTCCTGGACGTAAACGCCGAAACGAGGGTCGACCTTAGCATTCGCGTTGCCCGCCGACAACGCAAGTAACCCGAACGACAGGATCCCGAGAAGGGCTATTCTTTTAGCGGTCGATCTAAGGCCGGCCATCGTCAGAATTGTACGTCAGGCACGGTTTCCGCGCCCGGCGCCGCTTGGAATAGATCTTTTTTCTCGAAGCCGAACAACGAGGAGTAGATCGCCGCGGGGAACTTCCTTATTTTCGAATTGTAAGCGGTCACCGTGTTATTGTAATCTTGCCGGGCGACCGCGATTCTGTTTTCCGTTCCGGACAGCTCGTCCATCAAGCGGGTAAATTGGGCATCCGCCTTCAAGTTCGGATAATTCTCGACGACGACGAGCAATCGGGATAACGCGCCTTCGAGCTCGCCGTTAGCCGCCGCTTTCTCGGCCGTCGTTCCCGCGCCGGCCAGCTTGCTTCGCGCGTCCGCGATCGATTGAAATACTTCCTTCTCGTGAGCGGCATATCCTTTGACCGTATTCACCAAGTTCGGAATGACGTCTTCCCGGCGCTGAAGCTGCGTATCGATCTGCGCGGATTTGTTGTCCACCGCGTTCTCGGACGAAACCAAGCCGTTATACGAGCTAACCGCGGACAAAATCACGATCAGCACGATCGCGCCAACCACAAGCCAAGTAATCGTTGAGCGTTTCATTATTATTTCCTCCATTTTCTTTGCTTTTATAATCTACTGAGTTCAATAGCCCTATTATGCCCATTTGAATCAAAATGGTAACTTTGCGGATTGTTTAATAGAAAAAAAAGAGCTCCTCGGCCGAGGAACTCTTTCCGTTGAAGCTGTTATGAATTTGCGATCGCGCGAATTTCGGCAAGCGTATCGTCGTCTAGTTGGACATCCGTCGCAGGTAATACGCTCAAGATGTGGCTCGGTTTGCGAACGCCGACGATCGCGCTAGTCAACGCGGGATGCGCCAGTACGTAAGCGATCGCGAGCTGCGGCAACGTGATATCGAATCTAGCCGCGATTGCTTTTAGCTGCTCCGCGCGATCGACGTTACCCCTTAAACTATCGCCTGTATGAGCCTTGTTACGGGAACGCCAATCGTCTTCCCCGAACTTGGTATCGTAAGTATAATTGCCGGACAGTAATCCGGAAGCCAGTGGACTATAGGCCACTACGCCGATTCCCTTCTCTAGGCAGAAGGGCAACAACTCTTGCTCGATAGCGGGACGCAGGATCGAGTACGGCGGCTGCACGGAGTCGACATGTCTCACGCTCAGGGATTTCTGCAGAAGCGGAACATCGTAATTGCTGACTCCGACGTATCGCACTTTGCCGTCCTGCACGAGCTTATCCATGGCGCGCATCGTTTCTTCCGCCGGAGCATTCTCGGCCGGCCAGTGCATTTGATATAAGTCGATATAATCCGTGCCAAGCCGTCTCAACGATAATTCCGCTTCATGAATGATCGAATCGTAAGTGCCGCTCCGAGTGACGGCGTTAGACTCGTCCCATACCAAGCCGCATTTCGTCGCCAGGACGACCTTGTCGCGGTCTCCCTTTAAGGCTTGGCCGATGACCTCTTCGGAGTGTCCGAGCCCGTAAACGGCAGCGGTATCGTAGAAGGTTACTCCCGCGTCCAGTGCGGCGCGCACGCTCTCGATCGATAACCGGTCGTCCTGGCTTCCCCAAGCGCTAGCCCAGCCTCCGCCTCCGATTGCCCAAGACCCGAATCCGATCACGGAGATTTCCGGACCGTTTTTACCTAATTTGCGGTACTTCATCCTTGTTCGACTCCTTTGCCGCACGCCTCGTACCCGTCGCTTATCAATTCAAGACCTCCCGTATCGGGATGAATAATGAAGCCGTGCACGGGAATGTACGACGGGACGAGCGGGTGCTTACGAATGATTTCGATGCTATGTTTTACGCCGTCTTCCGGACGATCGAAGCCTTTCAGGAAGCGGTCCATGCGAATACCGGAGTTTTCCAGCGTGTCGATGACTTCTTCCGAAATCCCGTTTTTCTTGAATTTCTCCACTAGCAATCCCGAATCGAGCTGAGTCATACCGCAGCCGTGATGCCCGATAACGAGCACTTCCTTCACTCCCATCTCGTGGATGGCGATCAGAATGCTTCTCATCGCGCTGCCGAAGGGTTGGGTCAGAATCGCACCCGCGTTTTTAATGATTTTCGCGTCGCCGTTGCGCAAATTGAGCGCTTTGGGAAGAAGCTCGACTAACCGCGTATCCATGCAGGTTAAGATGGCTACCTTCTTCTCGGGGAACTTGTCCGTCAAATACTTTTCGTATTTCCTCTGCTCGACGAATTGTCGATTGTAATCCAGAATATCGCTAACGAAAGACATCTTCATTCTCTCCTTCCATCCATGCCCATCGCTATAACGCAAATAAAGAGACAGGGGTTAGGTTGTCTCCCAAGTGTAAACCATTTATACGATTTTTCAAAGACGCTCGGTTGCCGTTTAGTACCTTACCGCCGATTCTAGCAGCGTAATCGTACCGGTTCCCCCGTTCATATTAACGAAAGCTCCGATCGGGATGGCAGCCTTAAGCGTGCCGTGGCCTGATGCCAGGTTAGTTATCAACGGTTTGCCGAGAGGGACGATGAAATCGTCGATCAAATCCTCGTACGTTTGTCCGTAAGCTTCTTCGCAGCCCGTGCACTCGCCCATGATGATCCCGCGGCAATCGGCGAATTTCCCGGCAAGCTTGAGCTGTTCCACGTAACGATATACGGTATTCACCGGTTCATGGACTTCCTCGAGCATGAGTATTTTTCCTTTCGTGTCGATCTCGTATGGCGTACCGAGCGAACCGACGAACGAAGTCAGATTGCCTCCGACAAGAATTCCGCTGACATTGCCGGGAACCTTGCCGATAAGCCGCTTTCCGGGAGGGTTCACGATCGGGCGAGGGACTGTAACGGACGAGGTCGCGGTGAAAAATTGGTTAAAGTTATAGGGTGCAGTTTCCGGCTTGAAATCGAGGAGCAGCAGGCTATGGAGCGTAACGATTCCGGATAATTGGGCAAGGACGTTCAATAATATGGTGATGTCGCTATACCCGCTGACGATCTTGGGGTTTTTTCGAATAAAATCGTAATCCAAATAGGGCAAAACCCCTTCTACCCCTACGCCGCCTCTCGAAGGCAGGATAAGTCTCACGTTTTCGTTCGCGAACATAGCCATTAAATCTTCCGCCCGCTGTTGATCGGTTCCGGCCAGAAAACCGTTAGCCGCGTAAACGTAGCGCCCGACGATAACTTTAAGTCCTAGAGACCGAAGGTATGCGATCCTCGCATCGATCGTTTCTGCCGCAAGCGGACTTCCCAGCGTGACGATTCCGACTGTATCGCCTTGCTGCAACGCCAATGGTTTAATAGCCAAAGAAACCCCTCCCAGCGTGTTCTCGCTGTTGTTATCATATGAGCCGGAGAGAGCGGATAGCCTAGATAAAGTGTTTTACATCATTTGATTTATTTGTTATAGTTACTTACATTAAGTAACTAAGTTGATGGTGTCTAAATACGATTACGTCAACCTATAGGGGGATATGCAAATGACTCAATCCATTCACGCTGATACCTCGCTTGGAAAGCTCAAGCTGAAAGTGCGCGATCTCGATCGTTCGATTAAGTTCTACCAAGAAGTCGTCGGTTTTCAGATATTAGACCGGTCGCCTGATTTCGTTACTCTTACCGTTGACGGCAAGACAGCCTTTCTCATTCTCGAAGAGGTTCCGAATGCCGCGGTCGTTCCAAGAAGATCCGTGTCCGGGTTATATCATTTCGCCATTCTGGTACCTAGCCGGGAAGCCCTGGGCTTGTCGCTCCGCAGATTGATCGAATCCGGCATCCAAGTCGGGCAAGGCGATCATCTGGTGAGCGAAGCTCTGTACATCTCGGATCCCGAAAATAACGGAATCGAGATCTACCGAGACCGGCCAAGAACGGAGTGGAAGAAGGACGCGTTAGGCAATTACGTCATGGGCTCCGATCCGGTCGATATCGAGGGATTGCTTGAGCTCGCCGGCGATAAGCCGTGGACTGGTTTATCTTCGGGCACGATTCTCGGGCATATTCATCTGCACGTTTCCGATCTAGCTAAATCCAGAGCATTCTATTGCGATGTTCTCGGCTTCGACATAGCCGCCGATGCCTCCAAGACGATGGGGGCGTATTTCATCTCCGCCGGCGGTTATCACCATCATATCGGCATGAATATATGGGCTGGAGTCGGAGCGCCGCAACCGCCTGCCAACGGAACCGGGCTGTCGTACTACACGATCGCGCTTCCTTCCGTAGAGGAGCTTAAGCGCACGCTCGATAAAATATCGGCAGCTGGAATCGCATCGAGCGAGGTAGAACCGGGCATTTGGATGGTAAAGGATCCTTCCGGCATCGAAATCAGGCTAATTTCCGCTGCCTGACCGAGGAGCGCTACGCTGAGTAGGAGAGGGGGAGTCGGAGACCGATTCCCCTCTCTTGCTCACTTAACGGCACACCGTGCCGCTACCGCTCCCTACTCCAACTAATCGGTGCATCGACCGCATACTCTCGATGCCATGCAACAAAAAAGACTTGCCGGAGCTTCTCTTTGCAAGAAGCCAAAGAGAGTCCGGCAAGTCTTTTCTTGCTAGCTAGCGCCTTATGACGACGAAGCCGTCGGCTCAGCCGCGTCCGTAACGGAATCCTTCGGCGGCTTCTCGCCGCCAAAGCCGTGGTCTTTGCCGCCGAAACCGCGGCCATGGCCTCCCTCGTGATGACGCTCATCACCGAAGCCGAAGCCTTTGCCGTTGACGATTTTCTCGGCTATGCCGGTAACGTCCGCCAGTCGCTTATCCGCCTGCTCTTGCGTCAGCTTGCCGTCCTTGACGGCTTGGTTGATTTGGCTCGTGATGGAGCCAGCTTGAGCATCGATCAGCTTTTGTACGTCAATGCTTTTCTCCTTGGCCAAGTCGGCTAACGATTTACCCGCTTCTAATTGTACCTTCAGGTCCTCCGCGCTTACTCCAAGAACGGCAGCAACGGCGGTGAAATCCGCACGGGCATGTATTCCGCCTTTGCCTCCTCTTCCGTGCTTCATCGCTTGCAGATCGGAGTCGATCACCGCGTCCAGGTTGTCCGCGAATGCCTGTTTTTTCTCCTCCAGCTTCTTATTAAACCCTTCGGTCATCGCGCTCTTCAGGTTTTCCCGCGACACCCCTTGCTCCTCGGCGATTTTCGCCAGCGTGGAACCCGCTTGGATTTTCGCTTCGAAAGCGTCCTTGTCCAGCTTAAGTACGTCGAGCACTTCCTGGCTGACGAATCCTTCGCCTCTCTTGAAGGCTCCGCGATCCTCGTGCAATCCTCCCGCGCCTTTGGCCGTCCAAGCGGATTCTACCTTCTTCTCGTCCGTCGAGCTCCCGGTAGTCGTTGCCGCATAAGCGGAGAGGGGAATCATAACCGCCAAAGCGGCGGTTATTCCTAAAGTTCTTACTTTGTTGTTCATCGTATTTCCTCCTATTCCGTTATTGGTCTTACTTTACCCATTATTGGCATCATTGCTGAAAAAAGGATGAAGTCAACCTTAACGGAACATAAGGATTCCCTGAATGTTGGCTGAATGCCGACAAACTATTTACATTAGTTTACACTGCTCATAAATCTTAAGAATTTCTTCAGATGTTATTACCGATTTGTTAATGTTTGGAGAAGTATAATGGCTTTAGAACGGAGGGGTTCGCATGATCGAGATGCTACGAATCAACCATCAATTCGCCATTGGCAAAAAAGGCAAGGAACGGGTCGTCCCCGTACTCCATGACATCGATCTGCACGTTCGGGAAGGCGAAATCGTCGCCATCGTCGGACGGAGCGGATCGGGTAAATCCACACTGCTGAACTTAATGTCCGGATATATTCGTCCGACATCCGGAGAGATCCGCGTAGCCGGCCAATCCGTAACCTCTTTGAGCGAAGGCGAGTGGGCGAACTTCCGTTTAGCCCGTCTCGGATTCATGTTCCAGAGCTTTCAGCTCATTCCAAGCATGACCGCTTTCGAGAACGCGGAGCTGCCTCTCGTGCTTAAAGGCCTTGGAGTATCGGAACGGAGGAAGCGCGTCATGGAGCTCTTGGAGCAGGTTGGCATAGCCGATTATGCCGGACATTATCCGGGAGAATTATCCGGAGGACAGCAACAACGGGTATCCGTGGCCCGATCCTTGATGCTGAATCCCCCCATCGTGCTTGCGGACGAGCCTACGGGAAGCTTGGACAGCGACAACGAACGCCAGTTGCTCGCTCTCATTCAACATCTGAATCAAGACAAGGGGACGACTTTCGTTCTCATAACGCATGACGAGCAGGTCGCTTCGATCGCGCATCGTACCGTGAATTTGAAAGACGGATACCTTCTGAACGCCTATGGGAAAGGGGACAATCCCGCGCATGAGGTTCACTGATCAATTCCGGTTCGTCCGGCAAAATATGAAAAAAAACAAAACCCGTCTGTTCATGACGGTATTGGCGACCGCGATGGGCTGTACTTTCCTGATCGTGCTGGCATCGGTCGGATTCGGCCTTCAGAAGAGCATCGTTGAAGATATGGTCGGAGATCGAATGGTCACGGCGATCGATATTTACGGAGTCGAATCTAACAACGAGGTTGACCGCGTCATCGATGCCGATAATATCGAATATTTACGTACCGTTGATCACGTAAAAGCAGTTACATACCGCAACTACGTCCAGCAGGCGCTGAATCCGATGATCGACGGACAAGCGGTAGGCTCGAACGCAACCGTGAACGTCGACTTCGCGGCCGAGAGCAAAGCCGGATTCGGGCTAAGCGCAGGCCGATTGCCGCAGGAGCCTCGCGAAGTTATCGTGGGCTTCAACATTCGCCAGACGCCGCAACAATCCGGCGCCGCCGGCGGCGATACCCCGCCGGCCGATGCTCCCCCCGCCAAAGAATGGCTAGGCAAAATCATGGAGCTGAAGGTTAAGCAGCTTGGGGAAGACGGCAAGGAACGGACGATGAAGCTTCCCGTTACAATCGTCGGAATAAGCGAACAGCCTAGCCGGGAATGGCAGACGGATTCCAACGTCTATATCGGCAACGAAATCTTAACCGAGCTTGAAGCTTTCACTGGGACGCAATGGGGCGCGATGCTGCTTCCCGAGGATTCCGGCAATCAGAATGCGGAACAGCCACCGGGGTTGCAAGATCCTCGCCAATTCAACCAGGTTCAAGTCATCGCCGACGGAGCGAACCGCGTCAAAGGCATTAGCGAGGAAATCCGCGAGAAGGGTTATATGAGCCACTCGATCGCCAGCGAGTTGAAGCAGATTAACCTAGTGTTCACGATCATGAAAATCGGGCTCGGTTTCGTCGGCACCATCGCCGTATTAATCGCTTCGATCGGCATATTCAATACGATGACGATGGCCGTGACCGAACGCTCCCAGGATATCGGCATCATGAAAGCGATCGGCGCGCATCCTTCCGCGATTCGCCGGATATTCCTGCTGGAGAGCAGTCTGATCGGCTTGCTTGGCGCGGTAATCGGGACTGTCGTCGCCTATGTCATCTCGATAGTCGTCAATATCGGCCTCCCGATCGCGATTGAAGCATTCATGGAAGAGCAGGTTCCGGACGATTTCGTCTTCTCCTTCATTCCGCCTTACCTTGCCGTCATCGCCTGCCTTATCTCGCTCGGTGTTGCTTTGCTTTCCGGATCGCGTCCCGCTAAACGAGCGACGCGCATCGATGTACTTAGCGCGCTGAGGAGGGACATATAGAGTTATGGAAATGTCCCGGCTGCGTTATCCTTTGGTCGTCGCGCTGCTCCTGGCTCTTATATTTTTGTTCTTCCAATTCGTTAAGACTATAGTCGAGATATATCCCGTCGGCGGTTTCACCGTCACGGTTCACAATGAATCGGATAAAGATATCGTCATCGTAAAGGCCGGCCTCGTATCTACGGATTCCAAGCAGCTGCTCGACAAAAAAATCGACTCCGGAGATCACGGTTCGATCAGACCGGATCTCCCGCTAACCGGAGAAGGAGCCGTGTATCTCGAATATATCGATTCCAAGGGGGATACCCGCAACGTGGTCGTCTGCGGATATACGGAGTCCCTGTCCGGCAGATCTAAACTAACGATTCGCAACGACAGGTTTGAAGTCGAGCAGAAATGCATGTAGCATCACGCAAAAGTTACCTCTCCAATGGACGTCACGCGGTAATATTTCGCGAAATCTACTGTCCCACAAGCGAAAACCCCGTCAGGAGTGCCTGACAGGGTTTTCGTCGTTCAACAAAAGCTCAAGTTCAAAAAGCCTACGCTAACTAAGCCGCTTTCTTTACACGATCGGATGGGAGCAATAGCGCGAATAACCCGACTAACGGCAGGAAGCTGCAGAACAGCATAACATCCGCCAACCCGAACACGTCTGCCGCTTTACCAAGCGCAACTCCTCCGATGGCGCCCATTCCGAAGGCCAGGCCCGTCGTGAGGCCGGAGGCCATTCCCACGTTGGCCGGCATGAGGAACTGCGCGTAAACGACGCTCACCGAGAACCCCGATAAGACGACGAAGCCCAGCACGGCGATGACCGGATACACCCAGAACAACGGCAGATGCGGAAGAATAAGCGCAATCGGAGCCGCCCCCGCTATCGAGAAGACAATCATGTTCTTAAGTCCGATCCGATCGGCGAGCACGCCTCCGAAATACGTTCCGAGTACGCCGGCCGCCAGAAACAAGAACACCGGAATCTGCGCCTGCTGAGTCGATAATCCGTAATGATCCTTCAAGTAAAACTGATAAAAGCTGCTAATCCCTGCGTGATACCAAGAACGGGCGAATACGAGGAACACGAGCATTCCCATCGCGAACTTCACGCGAGGATGACTCATCTTTTCGACAAGCGTCGATCCTGCTTTTCCCGTGGCCGACGACTTGCGCGACTCCTCCCACTCCGCGAGCTTGCGTCTGTACCATGGCAGTAACCCGAAGAGAATCGCGATGGCGAATCCCGCGAACAGCGTTCCCCAGATGGCTCCGAATTGTCCGAAGGGAACGAAGATGAACACGGTCATGAGCGGAGCCAGCGAGCTTCCCGCGTTACCGCCTACTTGGTAGACCGACTGGGCGAATCCGCGCTTTCCTCCCGCCGCGAAGTACACGACCCTCGAGCCCTCGGGATGGAAGATCGCCGATCCGAGTCCGATAAATACGACCGCAATCAGCAAATACCAGAACTGCGGAGCGAACGCGATGCCTACCATCCCGATTAGACTTAACCCCATCCCGATTGGCAGCATGCCCGGTCTCGAGCGCTTATCCGAGTAGGCTCCGACGACCGGTTGCATCACGGATGAAGTCATATTCAGCATGAAGCCGATCCAGCCGACCTGGACCAACGATAGGTCCAACGACTCCTCGAGAATCGTATACAGCGCCGGTACGACCGCCTGCATGGAATCGTTCAACATATGTACCAAGCTAATGGCTAAGAGCACGGGCAGCACGGTTTTGGTGCCCGGATTTGAAGCCGTTGTTTTCGAGCTTGCGATTGAAGCCAAGACGTTCCCTCCGATGCGATAAATCCCGAGATGAGCAAGATGTAAAAAAATAAAGCCTGTGAGTATCAAGTGTAGAAGCGTCTTCCTTTGAAGTCAAGGAATCCATGGTTATCCTTTGACGAAGAGGCTTCCGCAAATGACTTCATACTCGCGAAAACCTCTTCATTTTATTTCACTTCAGTCAAAGCTTTAACGAACGCTTTTATCGCCGGTTTGTTTGCACTAGCCAGCCAATCGTCTATTAGGCTTTGTTCACCTCTGAAGTAGAGGTCTAGTGCCTGGTTCAGCGCTTGTACATACCTCTCATGAGTACTCTTCGCCTCATTCGCCATTGCCTTGATAAGCTCGCTCCAATCGGGTGTATCCTTGTCGTAAGGCGAATGCTCCATATACCGGGATGCACTTATTGCCGCGGATGCGAAGTCGCCGGACAGTCTAAGCCCCGTCGCTAAGAAATTGCCGACGAAACGATGAGAAGGGTCGTTCTCCATCGCATTCTCGAAATGCTCCAGCGATTCCGGCAATCTCCCTTGATTCATTAGAGAGGAAGCATACCTGGATTCCACGTAGGGCTCGACCTTCCCGTTGCCCGACTTCTCGATAAGCGCGTAATATTTATTCACCTGTTGCCAATCCTTACGAACATCATAAAAGTCGAAAAGCTTAAAGAGGGTGTTACTGGTCGGGTCTATTAAAGCAAGCCGCTCCATATAGGGTATCGCAACAGAATCGTAGCTCTTCTTGTTAGCCATGGATGCCTGTGCTTCATAAATATTAATTATCATCTTCAACGAATAACTATCCTTATCATCAGCCCGATAAGAATTCTTATAGGCGATAAGCGCTTCTTCAAACCGATCGTCGAGCAGAAGCCGATCCGCATCGTTCAAGGTTCTTGCCTTCAGATAAAAGAAAGGCAACCCCTTGATCGATTTCTCGTTAAGTCGGTAACCATTGCTACGCGTGATCAGTTTGTTCTGCGCGTCGTACGCTTCCACGTACCAAGAATACCTGCTGTCCGGATTCGCGAAGCCGAGCAAGGAAATCGGATCGACGACCGATTTGTCCCCGACCATTTTGTAGGCGATTCCTTGAGTATGGGCGTATAGGGAATCTACTGGGATATCGAGGAATGATTCCTCTACTCCATCACGGATTAAAGTCCCGTACGAACCGTTCTCTATCGTAATATTTCCGTATAATCTATAGTAGGCCGCATCTTCGACAGGAGTCCATTCGAATCGGATCGCGGAGGTATCGATTACCTTCTGATTTATCGGAGTCAACACGTCGATTAGCGGCTGTAACATAACATCCTTAACGATCTTCTCGCCGCCTCTGATGTCGATCCAATCGTCGTACATCACCGGCCATGTCCACCCGTCGATTTGATCGTACGTTAGACCGAGGTACAGCTGGTAGCTCTCAGGCAGTACCCCTTCGAAACGATATCGGCCTTCGTCATCCGTTACCGTTTGATAAGGCTCGCCTTCTATTACGCTATGATAGATCGCGCCGCTCTCCCGCAAGTAGACGGCGACGCCGACCATCGGGGTACCGTCGTTTCTTTTTACTTCCCCCGAGACAATCGAAGGCGATACGTTCCCTTTGCTTAAAGCCTTGCTTAAGACAGCCTCCATCGATGTTAGAATCTCTTCGTCTTCGGAGGTGAAGTCACCCATCTCAGGGAAAGCCTCTTTATCCTTCTTAAGCTGCTCCCTAAACGTGGCTAGCTCTTGGCTTATCCGCTCATGGGCAGACTTAATATCTCCCTTTTCGATCCAGATTTGCGCGAGCAAACGCGCGATCTTCGTATTCATGTAGGAATCTTCGGGATTCCGATTCTCGATTAACTCTTGCAGAAGCCGCTCGGACGATTGGCTCTTTCCCTCATCCTTAAGCAAGACTGCACGTTCGAACGCCAGCGCGGTTTTGTTGCTCTCGCTTCCCGGTTGAAGCCTGCCTTCCGCGAGTTCCAACGCCGTCCGCGCTTCCTGCCATTGCCCTTTCGTTCGATAGATAAGGGCGAGCTGCTTGGCGGCGCGCACGAGATATCCGTCAGCTGGCGCCCCGGCGACGTAGGCTTCCAGCCGGGGCAGCTTCTCTTCGCCGCTCCAGACGAACGCATCCTGTTTAGTCGTGACGGCTTGCGTTTGCGTAGATCCGGATCCGATGAACACGTTATAACCGTATACGATAGATTCAGAGCCGTTTTCGATCATGTTTTCCCGGATTAGAGCCCACTTTCGGTCACCGGATGACGTATCGATGAGATGAAGCAAGTTTTCCTTACCTCCGACCGTTCCGTTCTCGAATTGACGTTGCGCCTGAGCCAACTGAACCTTGGGGATAACCACGAGTTGGAGCAACGTTAAGACGAGCGCGACAGTTACCGCAAAGAGAACCAGATGCTTAACTTTGACCGTTACTTTCATCTTTGCCCACCGCCTTCTCGAATTCGTCCGACCAATACGTATTTCCTCCCGCCTCGATTAACTCCCGATTAAGCGGAACCGGTGCCTCGGAACGGCCTCCGGGTACATCCTTCAGTTGAATAGCTGTGGTTATCGTGATCAATAACGCGCAGCTTAGCCCGATCGGAAGAAGCGGCAGCCGCAGCTCTCTGTTCCACAACGCGCTCAGTCTGGCCTGCCAAGAGCGGGGGAAAGTCCGCTCCAGCACGTCTTCTTGGCGACCGAATTTCATTTCGGCTAATTCGTCGTCGATTAATCTTTTAATAGACTCCTGCTCCGACTTCATTGTCTTCCCCCTCCTCCAGCATTTTTCTAAGCTTGTTCCTACCTCTGGCCAATCTGGCTTTAACGGTATTCTCGTTGCCGCGGATCTGGTCCGCGATATCCGCAACCGACATGTCGGCGTAATAATACAAAGTTATGACTTCACGATAGATATAATCAAGTCCGCGGATGGCTTCGCTCAAGCTCTCGTTGCGCCACTCCGTTAGCAGAAGCTCTTCCGGACCTTGGCTTGGATCCTTCCCGCCCGAGGGATCAACCTCGGCATAAGGGAGGATATTCCTCCAGCTCCACGTCCGCATCTTCATTCGGCAGCGGTTGGCGGCGATTCGAAATAGCCAACTTCTTAGCTTATCCGGCTCTTTGAGCTGATCGATTTTGCCGAAGGCCCGTATGAACGTATCCATGACCGCTTCCTCGGCGGCTTGCCGATCTCGCATGAGCAGATATGCCGTTCGTAGCAGTTCGTCGCCGTATAGCGCCATTAACTCTTGCAGCGCGCTTTCCTCTTTCTCTCTAAGCCTGCTTACGAGATTCAGACCGCTCCCCCCTCTCCTATGAATAAGATGCGCGCATTCTCGATTCGGTTGCGTCGAAACCCCATATTTTCTTTGAAAGGGAACTTTTTCTTGATTCATGATGTACAAAAAGAACCTCAAGGTTAGCTCTGCCAGCCTCGAGGTTCTTGATTATTATCGTCGAATTAATCTTGAGAAAACTTGAAATTCCTTGCCCAATAAATAACCGGCGTCGAGGCGACCGATATGATGAACTTAAGCACGTACGTCGTAATCGCGATCTCCCACCAGACGTCCCATGAATATTCTCCGGCGAACGCGATCGAACAGAAGATAAGCGTATCGACCAATTGGCTGACGCCAGTGCTGCCGTTATTGCGAATCCAGAGCTGGCTTCGAGTCGGAAACTTCACTTTCAGTCTGCTGAACAGCTTGACGTCGAGGAATTGGCTGACCAGATAAGCGGCCAAGCTACCCAAGGCGATTCGCGGCGCAAGTCCGAATATCGTTTCCAACGAGGCTTGCGCGGGTATTCCGCCATCGAAATCATGGAAGACGAGCACCATCTGCATGATAGCCGTTGACATGAACAGGAAGAAAAACCCGAACCAAACCGCTTTCTTCGCTTCCTTCTCCCCGTACTTCTCGTTCAACAAGTCCGTCGTGAGATAGATCGTGCCGTACATCGTATTGCCGAGCGTCATAACGAATCCGAACATTCCGATCGTCTTCACGACCTGAATATTGGCGAGTATGACCGCCGCGGCGATCCATGCGTACAATCCCTGCTTACCGAACAGGCGGTAACAGATCAGGAACAACGCAAAGTTGACCAGGACGAACAAAGCGCCCCACCCCAAGTTAAACATATGAATGATTCCTCCTAGTTTTGTTGACGCGGGAGTTCGCGAACCGCGGCTTCGCTTTGCGAAGCAAACGTCTTTGATTATAGCACACAACAAAAGCCGATCCCACCGGGAATATCTCCCCGGCAAGATCGGCTTTTCGCAATGGAACGACTTTGATCGTTTTACGCGGATTTCAATTCTTCCTTAGCGGCCTTGGGATGTTTGATTTTCCTGACCATTAAGCTTAGAGGCAATGCTACGACCGCGATGATCGTTGCCACGACGTATACGTCGTTAACGCTCATAGTGAAAGACATCATCTCGATGTGAAGCTGATCGGTGCTGCCCCCCGCTACCATATCCTTTGCATGACTAATGGAACGAGACGCGAGCATGGTCGTGAAGATGGCAATCGCGAACGATCCGAAGACGTTCCGCGTCCAGTTGGAGATGGACGACGCATGACCGGACAGCTCGGGAGGGATTTGTTCCATCGACGCATTGCTCGAGGGCATGACTACTAGCGCGATGCCCAAGTTCCGCACGATCATCCACCAGACGATATACGCATGGGACACGTCTACGCTAAGCCAGCTTAACGTCAAAGTTCCGAGCGTAAGCAGGGAGATGCCCAACGACATCAGCCATCTCGGTCCGATGATCCCGTACAATTTTCCAACGAAAGGCATGGCCAAAGCCATGACCAACGACGCCGGAAGAAGAATAAGGCCCGTATCCATCGCGGATACGTTCTGAATCCTTTGTAGGAATATCGGAGTAAGCAACGTCCCCGAATAAAGGCTGATCGTAATAATATTCGCGATAATCACATTGAGCGTGAACCTTGTGTTCTTGAATACCCGCAGATTGAGGAGAGGCGACTTAACTCTTAGCTCCCACCAAACGAACAGCAGCAGCATGAGCGACCCGAAGATCAGCAAACCGATGATTTTCCACGATCCCCAGCCCCAGTTATGCCCTTGGCCGAGCGCTAACAGCAACGACGAGCTGCTAAATACGACAGTGATAAACCCTAAGCCGTCAAAGCTCTTGGGGATGTTAAGCCGATAATAAGGAATATAGCGGAATACGAAGAAAATCGCGAGCAGCCCGATCGGAATGTTCATTAGGAACAGCCATTGCCAATCGAAATTTTGCAAAATCCATCCGCTGATCGTAGGACCGAACGCAGGTGCCAGCATAGCCGACAGCCCCCAGAAGGATATCGCCATCGCTTGCCTTTCCCGAGGAATGACCTGGTAAATGATCGACATCGTAGCCGGTATGATCAATCCGCTAAAAGCGCCTTGCAGCACGCGGAAAATAATTAACGAGTCCTCGTTCCAAGCGGCAGCGCATAATGCCGAAGCAGCGGTGAACCCTATCAACGAGAACAGGTACAGTCTACGGTAACTGAACCGCTCGCCCATGTAACCCGCGATCGGAGCCGTCGTTCCCATGGCAAGCATAAATCCGGTTAATGTCCATTGGACCGAGCTCAGCGTGGTATTGAAATGATCGGTCAAAATCTCGAGCGCGAGATTGATCGTCGACGATGCCAGAACGCATAAAAAAGACCCGATAAAAATAGCAACCATAATCGGCCAGAAACGTACTTGTTGATTACTCGTATTACTCATGAGCCCGGTCCCACATCCTCGTTGATATTATGTCTCTTTTTACATATAATGATTTACGATAAGTAATAATACTACTGAATTTTCCATATGTCAAAGTTTATATAAAAAGTCGCTATAAAGAGAAGGGACGGTTTGAAATGAACACTTTGTCCTACGGGTTGCTAAGCTTGCTCTCCCATCATTCGTTATCGGGCTACGATCTCATGCTGAGAATCCAACCTTTCTGGCCAGCCAAGCATAGTCAAATCTATCCCCTTCTGGCTTTCATGGAAAAGGAAGAACAGGTCACGTTCGAATTGATTGCCCAAAGCGACAAGCCCGATAAGAAGGTATACTCCATTACAGATAAAGGTATCGATTCTTTAAGGGAATGGCTATCCGTCCCTGCCTCCGATCCGGTCATGCGCGATGAACTTATGCTGAAAGCCTATTGCGTATCGTTCGTCGATCCCGCTATTTCCCGAAAGCTATTCGTCTCCCGACTGGAGCATTATCAAACGAAACTTCAGCGTTACAGAGAGAAGATCCGTACGGTACTCTCTTCCGAAGGCTTAACCGAGTCGGACACTCCCGGTTACCGCTCCCCCTTATTCGGAGCTTATATTTTGCTGAATAAAGCGCTCTTGACCTGCCGAACGAACATCGAATGGTGCGAGTGGGTACTGTCCGTCATTCCGGAAGCGGAGTAATCAAAGCGTCATTCGTTTATTGCGTATTTTATTATTGCCAATTTGTTTTCAAAAAAAAAGCTAACCGATCCTAGGAGAACGATTATGAACGAACATATACAGGTTATTAATGAAGAAGCGATCATCATCGGAGCCGGCCCTTGCGGATTGTCCGCGGCTCTTGAGCTTCAAGCGATCGGAATCGAACCGTTGCTGATCGAGAAAAACGCGGTCGTCCACTCCATCTACCTCTATCCGACGTACATGCAGTTTTTCAGCACCACCGAATTACTGGAGATCGGGGACATCCCGTTCACCTCGCCGAACGAGAAGCCGACGCGCAGGGAAGCCCTTCAATATTATAGGGACGTCACTTTGCGACGCGGTTTGCGGGTTCAATCTTACGCGAGCGCCAACTCCATCGTCCCGCAAGGGGACGGAACGTTCCGGGTGAACGCGGTCGACCGTTTCGGCGTCGTTCAAACCTATGCATCGCGGTTCGTAATCGTGGCTACGGGATACTTCGACCATCCGAATCTACTCGGCATTCCAGGCGAGGAACTATCGAAGGTCAGCCATTTTTTCCGCGAAGCCCATCCCTATACCGGTACGAAGGTAACGATCATAGGAGGCAACAATTCGGCGGTGGATGCCGCGATGGAGCTCCTTCGCGTCGGAGCGGAAGTCACCGTCGTATATCGCGGTCAAGACTATTCCTCTAGCATCAAGCCATGGGTTAAACCGCTTTTCGAGAGCATGGTGGCCAAAGGAAAAATTCGCATGCTGTTCTCTTCGCGAGTCGTTCGCATCGATGAACGTAGCGTAACGATACAATCTGCCGACGCACCGCAAAGCCCGTCTTATTCCCTAGACAACGACTTCGTGCTCGCGCTGACCGGTTTCAGGCCGGAACGTACGCTGCTAACGGATGCGGGGGCTAAGGTCGATGCGGAATCCACGATTCCCGATTTCGACCCGGAGACGATGGAGACGAACGTACCCGGCCTATTCATCGCGGGCGTCATCGCCGCAGGCAGGCAGGCGAACGAAATCTTCATTGAAAGCGGACGCCATCACGGCAAGCTAATCGCGCAACATATTCAACGGCTATTGTCCGTTTGATCGACTCCGCCAACCTGAGGTCTGTTGCCAATAATGAAGCTCCTTCGGACAAATTGGGTAATATAGATAGGCGATGCTTTTCCCGAATCCTTCAGTCGCGAGTTACTCGCACTGAACCGACAACGTCAGGGAATCGTCTAATCCGTATACGAGAAGGAGTGGATCTTCATGACACCAACGAGAAAAACCGCATTTCTCCTGATTACCGCGTTAATCATGGCGCTGATTGTCGGCTGCTCGAATACCGGGAATTCGGCTACTTCAACCGTTAACGCTGGCGCGCATTCTTCCGATCTGCCTGCCATGACTACGGGTGAACCTGAAAGCCCCGACAGCGAAGAAGCTTCGGAAAGCGCGGCGAGCGCGAATACGGATACTGGGGATGATACGTCCTCGATCTCAGTTGGCTCTTCCGACTATCCGGTTTCCATGGGCAAGGTAACAGCCCTTAGATTAGCCGACTTCAAGACGGGCTGGGCTGGCGGCGAGGGATGGATTTCTAGAACGAATGACGGAGGAAAAACCTGGAAGCTCCAACTCCAACATAAGTATATCGTTAAGCAATTATTTGCTCTTAACGATCGGGAGGTATGGGCTACGCTTGGAGCCGCTGATGCCACGACGACATTCAAGCTCGTCCATACGATGGACGGCGGCAAAAGCTGGGCGGAGATAGGAGAAGTACCTAACCCCGGATTCCTTCACTTCGGCACTTCGAAGGAGGGCTTCGTCGGAAATGCGCGTACGGAAGACGGCGGCAAGACCTGGTCAACGCTTCCGGTACCGACCGGACTGGTCGGCGAAGCTTACTTCCACGACCTCGGCAACGGTTGGGCCGTTACCCAGAACGTGGATAAGCAAGAACTCTATATTAATCACACGGCGGACGCCGGCAAAACCTGGGATACCGTCTTGACCAGAAAATCGGCGGTCCCCGTTACCGGCACCGTTATCCGGTCGGCGGGCAAGAACGACGCATGGGTACAATTGATAGGCGATTCAGGCATGTCGCAAACCTCCTACTCGTTGTTCCATACCGTAGATGGAGGCAAATCGTGGATCCCCGTATTGGCGAACCATCAAGCGGGCTCCGGACCGGCGCCGGGATACGAAAACTCGAACGAGACCGGGGTACCGCGCAATAACGGGTCAGGACCAGGCACACTATACGTCGTAGATTCGCAAACGGCGTTCATGGGCGGAAGATGCAGCGCTTGCGACCTCCCTAATACAATGGGAAAAACGGTCGACTACGGCAAGACGTGGACCAATCTTCCGGCGGAATTCCCCGGCTACGGAGAGCAACTGATCGCCGCGGCCGATGCGGATCACGTGTGGTGGATAAACACCGACAATGTCGAGCCGTCGGTCATGTACGTCTCTTCCGATGGCGGCAAGAACTGGACTAAGGTGCACGCCTTCGATAAACCGAAGGCTCAGTAACGAAAGCAGATTCCGAAACAATAGAACGGGAAAAGCCGTTCCGGTGGTCGCGACATAAATGCGATTATCGGAACGGCTTTATTATTTTTTAGGCATTATTTAATTGACGGGGGAGAGAAGCTTCTTATACATTTATAGCTATCGGGAAGGCTCGAGGAGCTGAGAGGAGCTTGATGTGAATGGCGAATGAAGCGACAAGCGGTTCGTATTATGCTGTTATCTTCACCAGTCTGCGGACGGAGGGCGATAACGGTTATGGTCGCATGGCCGATAGAATGGCGGAGCTCGCCTCCAAACAGCCCGGCTTCATTAGCGTGGAAAGCGTGAGGGATTCTTCAGGTACTGGCATCACCGTTTCGTATTGGGAAAGCCTTGAGGCGATCCGCGACTGGAAAAAGAACGAGGCTCATCAGGTTGCCCAGGAGAAAGGCAAACAAGACTGGTACGAAAGCTATAAAGTGCGAATTTGCAAGGTGGAGCGCGAATATTCCTTGTAATCGCGAATAGCTTAGCTGTGCTGTGGCGTCCTATCGGTAATCCATCGAAACGCAAAAGGCTGCCCACGGGCAGCCTTTTCGACGCTATGAATAGGTTCCCGCTGGCAGCAGCCGACTATCGATTATCTACTTTCTCCGGGTAAAGGTCATGATTCATTAGGCGATGATCGGCCATCTGCTCGAACTTCGTCCCCGGCTGTCCCCAATTGCAATAGGGATCGATGGAGATACCGCCGCGAGGGGTGAATTTCCCCCATACTTCGATATATCGGGGATTCATTAGAGCGATGAGATCGTTCATGATGATATTCATGCAATCCTCGTGGAAGTCTCCATGGTTGCGAAAGCTGAAAAGATACAGCTTCAGTGATTTGCTTTCCACCATCCGCGCATCCGGAATGTAGGAAATATACAGCGTCGCGAAGTCCGGCTGTCCCGTCATGGGACAGAGGCTGGTGAATTCGGGACAATTGAATTTTACGAAATAGTCCCTGCCCGGATGAAGGTTATCGAACGTCTCCAGCACTCCCGGGTCATACTCGAACACGTACTTCGTGCCTTGGTTTCCTAGCAAAGTAACGTCTTCCATGTTTTCTTTCGAACGCATATGAATCTTCCTCCTCGTATGAAGAAGAAAGAGATTAGCGTGAACAAGCCCAATGTCGCTAAAGAACATGAAAAAAACGGCGCCTGCCTTACGACCCAAGCCGCGGCAATGCGCCGCAGCCAGGATCGGTAAGAAAAAGCGTTCGTTTTCCTTAGTTTTTTATAGAGGGAGTTCGCGAACCTCTCCCGCTTCGCGCTGCCGTATAGGCAGACATCGCGGAATTTCTTCTTTAGTTAAGCAATCGTAATCGTACTATACCACAGAAAATTTCGGCAGCCAATCGCCATGCGCTTCGATCAGATCGTCGCACATTGCGATAATGTCGTCCATCGACAGCTCGGCCGCCGTATGCGGATCGAGCATCGCGGCGTGATAGATGTGCTCCCGTTTACCCGTAATTGCAGCTTCGATCGTCAGCAATTGCGTGTTGATATTCGTACGATTAAGAGCAGCCAGCTGCGGAGGAAGGTTACCGACATAAGTCGGATTAACTCCGGACCGGTCGACCAAGCAAGGAACTTCGACGCATGCCTCGCGGGGCAGGTTAGCGATTAATCCGCCCGTGTTCATGACGTTTCCGCCGATTTTGAACGGAACGTCCGTTTCAATCGCTTCGAAGATGTACGAAGCATATTCATGCGATCGCTTGTGCTCGAAATTAGAGTCGTTAAGGAGCTCTTCGCGCATCTTATTCCAATTGGCGATCTGGTCGATGCAACGGCGCGGATACTCGTCGAGCGGAATGTTGAAGCGTTCGATCAGCTCCGGATAATTCCGCTTGATGAAGTATGGATGGTACTCGGCGTTATGCTCGGAGGATTCGGTGATGTAGTAGCCGAATTTCAGCATCATCTCGAAGCGTACCATATCGTTATGCTTCTCGTTCTGCTTAGCCGCCGCGCGTTTCTTGACTTCCGGATACAGATCTTCTCCGTCCTTCGTGATCTCGAGCAGCCATGCCATGTGGTTAATGCCGGCTATCTTCGCTTTCACGCCTTCCGTGCTCATGTCCAGATGTCGGAACAAATCCGGCATGCACCCTTGCACGCTGTGGCATAAGCCTACCGTATTTACGCCGCCGTAAGTGTTCATGACATTGGTCAGAACGGCCATCGGGTTCGTGTAGTTCAGGAATAACGCGTCCGGACACACCTCGCGAATATCGGCCGCGAAGTCGAGCATGACCGGTATCGTGCGCAGATTTCGGAAAATACCGCCAATGCCTACGGTATCCGCGATCGTTTGTCTCAGGTTGTATTTTTTCGGAATTTCGAAGTCCGTTATCGTACAAGGATCGTAACCTCCGACTTGAATGGCGTTAACTACGAATTTCGCGCCGCGAAGCGCTTCCTTGCGATCCGAGAAAGACTTGATGACGCATGTGCTTCCGGATGTCTTTTTGATGTTATTCAACAGGTTCTCGGAATCTTTCAACCGAACGGGATCGATATCGAAAATCGCGATTTCATAACCTTGCAAAGCCGGCGTCAGCATGACGTCTCCTAATACGTTTTTGGCGAATATCGTGCTTCCCGCACCAAGAAAAGTGATTTTAGACAAAGTAACGACCTCCGAAGAATAAAGTGAACTCCTTTACTCAATGTAATGCAAGCGCAAACATATGAGTATGGAATGTTCGAGCATTTATATGGACATTTGTCGTTTGTTTGTTAAAGTGGAAATAGACGATGGAAAGGTAGGCGAGAGACGATATGGATACTCAGCACATGCGTTACACGGTAGGCGTAAATCCATCTCCTGCCGAAGGCGAGCTCTCCGTGTTATTCAGCGGAGAAGCCCAAACCCAACCGCTTCATCAGATGGGACCCGCTATACATGACTATTATCTCATCCATACCGTGTTATCGGGATTCGGAAGGTTCATCATTCGCGGTAAAACTTACGAATGCGCGAAAGGCGACACTTTCGTTATTTTTCCGGGGGAGCTATTTTCCTACCAAGCAGACGAGCGGCAGCCTTGGCATTATATTTGGACGGCTTTTGTAGGGAATTCGGCGGCTGATTTATTGACCTCTTTAGGCATCACTCCCGAGCAACCGATCATTTCCGGCTGCATTCATCCGAAAATCGCCGACTACTACCGCCAGCTGCACGATTGTTTTCAATCGGATTACGTGCTTGAGCTCTCCAACCTCGAGGCTTGCGGTTGGATTCGGCTATTGCTTCATCAATTCGGAGCCTTAAAGCGCCAGCTCGAAGTATCCGAACCCGATCGCGATAACGCGGCGGAGCACATTATCAAGCAAGCCGTTCAGATTCTTTCTCTGCAATACACCCAAGCCATCTCCATTGAACAAATGTCGAACATGCTTGGCTACCACAGAACGCACTTGTGCAAGCTTTTTAAACAATCGACGGGTTTGTCCCCTATGCAATATTTATTGAAGATTCGTATGGATCGGGCGGAGTACTTGCTCTCTACCTCGATGACTATTGACCAGGTCTCCTCGTCCGTAGGCTTTGCCGATGCCCTCTACTTCTCGAAGAAATTCCGGAAGTGGAAAGGACAATCCCCTTCGGAATACAGACAAGCGCTTCGGACGGGGCCGAAGCGCTCTGGGGGCGAGGTGGATGAAATGGCTGCTTACGGATTATAAATCTGATCGAATATTGCGTTGTCCGCGAAATGCTTCTTCTGCGCGGCCGCCCACCCGCCGAAATCGCGGATCGTAACGAGCTCGAGCTTCGGAAATTGCTTCTCGAACTCTTTAAGAACGGCAGGATCGTTCGGACGGTAGAAGTGCTTGCCCACGAGCCGCTGTCCTTCTTTCGTATACAAATAACGAAGGTATTGGTTAGCCACGTCCGCGGTTCCGTTCTTAATGGCGTTTTTACTTACGACAGCCACGGACGGCTCCGCTAAAATGCTTATAATACACACTATTCCTAGTTGTAAAATAAGTACTTAAATGCAGGATCTGTCCACGGTATCACAAATGCACCGCTTTTCTCGGTATCCCCTTCGTTCAGAACGATTCTTCGTGGTCCATACTTTCCAATAGCGATGTGTTTCAATGTACTTATGAAGCAACCTCGAGTTGCAAGATGGATAATGATGGTTTTCATTACTATTGTTCTAACTTTGCTATACTTCTTGCAAAAATTCGATCCATAGTGATGTTCTTCATCCTAATTTGACTCCAAAATGGCTCATTCGCTTGAATAGTGATGATTATCATTCTACTTATCTTGATTCAATACCGTGGGTATCCCACTAAATAGCAGATTTTAACCAAACTAGTATTTGCTCCGCTATGCTCTCTTATTTCCCTGTCCGGAGCTAATTTGAGGTAATACACCGCCAGGCGCGCTTTTTCTCCAGGCGAAGTACTGAACAGTTGAGAGCAAAGGGCGGAGTTAGCTCGATTTCGTTACTAATTCGGTCCGAAGTGGCTGCGGCGGGTGTAGTTAGCTCGATTTCGTTACTAATTCGATCCATTGTGGCTGCGGTGGACGTAGTTAGCTCGATTTCGTTACTAATTCGGTCCCCTGTGGCTGCGGTGGACGGAGTTAGCTCGACTTGGTTAGGCTGTAGTTGAGATTAACCGAATTGCAGGAGGTTTCTGCATTCGTTGAAGGGCCGTGGTTAGCTTTAATCAAACTCCAGCCTGTGGCGTTCGTTCGGGGGATTTAGTTATTTTAGCTAAGCAGCACGGGGGTTGTGATCGTTCGGAGTATTTAAACAGGCTGGTTAGGACTACGAAATCCTTTCCTGATCGAAGGGGATAGCGACGAAAGAGCCAGGAGAAAGCGATCCGGAAAAAGGGAATAGAGAAGCGGCCACCGATACTCACCTCCCCTCCCCGACACTTCCTTTCCAACGCGAATCCTGACTACAAATCCGATACCTTGACTACAACGCCGGTGCCGGGGAAGGAATCGGTTCCTTTTTCTCCGTGCTGATCCAGACCAATCCCGCTCCCATGCAGACGGTACCGACGATTTGCCATAGCGTAATGCTTTCGTCGAAGAAAACGAGACCCGCGACGACGGCGGCGGCAGGCACGACGTAGCGGAAGAAGTTGGCCCGCGCCGCGCCGATCTTGAACATGCTCGTATTCCAGACCACGAACGCGAACACCGTGCACACGAGTACGTTATAGACGATAGCGGTATAGTGGCTAGCCGCTAATCCGCTCCAATCGACTTTGCCCCAGCTCCCGGTCGTAAGGGGAGCCATGAACAACGCCCCGAAGAAAATAAACCATGTACTGACGCGCAGGGACGAATACCGTTTCATCAACGGCATGCAAGAGAGGTTGAATAACGCGCCGACGATGCTGATGCCGAATGCCAACAGATTGCCGGTCATATGGTCGGAAGAGAGGTTAAAGCCTTCCGCACCGCCAAGTATAATAAACGTAACGCCTACGATCGCTCCGGCTCCGCCGACGGCCAATCTTCTCGTAAACTTCTCTTTGACGAAAAGAGGAGCAAACAATGCGGCGAATATCGGCCAAGGCGCGACGTTAAGCAACGATGCATTGGCGAGCGTCGTGTATTTGATCGAATACATGACCGCGATCTCTAATCCCGTTACGCCGACCAGACCGATTAAAGCGAGTTGAAGCATGACCTTCCACGGAAGGCCGATGCTGCCTTCTTTTATTTTCAGAATAAGGAAGAAGAACGGTACCGCGAGGCCGAATCTCAGAAAAGAGAATAAAATCGGATCGAACGTCTCCATGGCGGAACGCGAAACGCCGAAATTCGCCCCCCATATCGCCGCTACTAGAATGAGACCGAAGTAATAAATCCATTTATTGTTCATGATGCGCCATCTCTACCCCATTCCTAGTCCATGCAACTCCACAATAGTGTGCGGGATTTCTCTCTGTTAATCAACAACAAATATGCAATTCGGCTCCCCTGTCGCCAAATCGGAGGACTCCGAACACAATATAACCCCTCCATAACGAAGGGGTTATAACTATTAGGGGATAAGTGCGAATCAATCGTCCAAGCTGAAATCCGCCAAGCCGAGAGGCATAGGAGCCGGCTGCTCGCACGTACTCTTCATGACGTAATGCGAGCCTTGCTCGGAAGCATCATGGAAACCGTGCATCGCCTCCAACACGTGATAAGCCATCTCTCCGTTGGCACGGTGCTTGCGTCCGGTTTGGATCGCCCTCGCCATATCGGCTGCGCCGACTCCGCGCGCATTCTCGGCTTTGCCGTGCGTCAACGGAATTTCCGACCATTCCTTCGCTCCCGCGCGCCAGACGCGAACCGGCCCTCCGAATCCGTTAGGATCCGGTACGATAAGCGTTCCTTCGCTTCCGTACACCTCGATGCGGGGAAGAAGCGAGTTGCCTCTGACGTCGAAACTCGTAAGGATCGTGCCGATCGGTCCGGACGCGAAGTCCATAATACCCGCGATATGGGTAGGCGTCTCCACCGTCACCTTCTGGCCGAACTTCGGTTGACTCGTAATCGTCCGCTCCGGAAAGGAAATGCGGGCCGAGCCCGTTACCCGCGAGATCGGTCCGAGCAAAGCAATCAAAGCCGTTAAGTAATAAGGTCCCATATCGAACATAGGGCCGCCGCCCTTGTGGTAGTAGAACTCGGGAGCCGGATGCCATGATTCGTGCCCACCACATACCATGAAGGCGGTCGCTCCGATCGGCGTGCCGATCCAGCCGTCTTCCACGAGCTTGACGGACGTTTGAATTCCGCCTCCGAGGAAGGTGTCCGGGGCGCTTCCGACGAGCAAGCCTTTGCGCTTAGCCAACTCGAGAACCTGCAAGCCTTCCTCGCGAGTCACCGTGAAAGGTTTCTCCACGAAAACGTGCTTGCCGGCTTCAAGCGCCTGCAGCATGACAGGCGCATGCGCCTGAGGAATCGTAAGGTTGATAACCATCTGAATTTCCGGATCGGCAAGCAGTTCCTCGACCGAGTAACCGCGAATGCCATGCTCGGCCGCTTTTGCTTTCGCGCGCTCGACGTCTATATCCGCGCACGCGACGACTTCCATCGACTCGAACCTTTTGCCGTTCTGAAAATAAATGCCGCTGATATTACCTGTTCCGATGATGCCGACTTTGATTTTCTCCATGAAATGATCCTCTTCTCGCCAGTTAGAGTTGGTTGTCCGCCATGCCCGTGTACGTTCCTGCATCGGTCTCTGTTGGAGCCTGCGCCTTGCCTTCCGCGCACCAATTGAATCCTCTGCGCATCAGTTCCTTGACGACGGGAATTTCCATGATATTCGCTTGATGACCAAGGGAATTGTAATATACGCGACCATGTCCCCAACGCTTCGTCCAAACGACGGGCATATCGACCGTTTTGTTCGGGGAATGCGGTCCGGGAGCTAACGGAAATCTAGTCGTCGCCAACACTTCGTTGGCCGGATCGACATGCAGGTAGTACTGCTCCGACGATACGGTGAAATCCTCGATTCCTTCGACTAGGGGGCTGGAATTGTATTTGATGTTGACGGTGTATTCCGTGCCGTCGTTGCCCGGATGAGCGACCCATTGCCCGCCGGTCATGAATTGCCAATCCGTGTTCGCGCGGAACGCGTCGCACATCCCGCCATGGCAGCCCGCCAATCCAACGCCGCTCTGAACCGCCGCGGACACGTTGTTGACCCAATCTTGCTCGATGCGGTCCATCGTCCATACCGGAACGATCAGATCGAGACCCTTCAGCTTCTCTCCGTCCGCGAAAGCTTCCAGCGTATCGGATACTTCGACTTCGAAGCCTTCTTCTACCAGCTGGCCGCGAAAAATTTCAGCGACCTCCTTAGGCTGGTGTCCGTCCCATCCGCCCCATACGATTAGCGCTTTTCTCATCTTGTTTTCCCCATTCGGCTTAGATTCCGCTAGATTTTCTGACTTTAAGCTCCGTTTGCAAAATCTCGTTGATAACCGGCTCCGCGTTGTCTTTGTCCGCCAGCAAGGTCAGCAGCCGTTCCGCGGCTAGCTTGCCCATCTCGTAGAAAGGCACTTTAACCGTCGTAAGCGGCGGTTCGGTGAGACTGGCCGAATCCGAATCGTCGTACGCGACGACCTTGAGATCCTCCGGCAGCCGGCAGCCCTTCTCTCTCAAACCTTGCATAAGCCCGATGGCCATGCGATCGTTACCCACGAAGATGGCATCCAGTTTCCCAAGATCCCGATAGACGGCTTCGGCAACGTTAATGCCGCTCGTCCTGCTGTAATTCCCTTCGTAAACGATCGAATCGTCCACTCGGATACCCGCTTCCTCCAACGCTTGGCGGTAACCGGTCATCCGGTCCCAGCTATTGGAGTATTGCGGAGAGCCGTTCAGAAATCCGATATTCCGGCAGCCCTTGCCGATCAAATGCTTAACCGCGTCGTAACTGCCCTGCACATGATCCGCGGCGACGATGCTCACGAGCGGATTATCGAATCTCTGGTCCATCACGCAGAACGGCAATTTCTCCGCCGCTAACCGATCGATTCCTTCGGACTCCGATTCCGCCGCGTTCGCTCCGAGCACGATGCAGGCATCGACCCGTTGCGTGCGGTATAAGGATGCATAGTCGTAAACGCTGGACGGATCGCGGAACAGCAGAAGCAATCCGTAACCCCTCGATCGAACGGCTTCCCCGATTCCGCTTAACAGCTCCGAGAAATAATAAGTCGAGAAGAGATGAACCTTCGGCACGTGGGGCAGCACGACTCCCAGATTTCCGCTCCTTCCTCGAGCGAAGCTGGATGCGACGGCGTTCAGTTCGTAGTTCAACCGTTTGGCCGCTTCCAAGACGCGAACGCGGGTCGATTCCTTCATCGGGCCTATTCCGTTAAGCACTCTGGACACCGTCGCTTCCGAAACGCCGGCAAGCTTAGCCACTTCCTTGCGGTTAGTCAAAAGTCTGTTCATCCTGTCTGTCTCAATTAATGTACACGTGTACATTATGGCATGGAGACTAATCGGAGTCAAGACATAATCGTGCGGTAATCGCAGCGAAAAAGCCCGGCCCCGCAACCTTTTCAAGGGCGGGATCGGGCTCTCCGGACAGGCTGCGACTTGTGCTAAGGCTCAAATTACGACGACTACAGCTTTACGCCTATGTCTACGGCAACGCCTCTGATATAAGCCGCGGCAGCTGCATACTCTTCTTCGCTCGACAAATGCTCTATCATAAGAGGGGTATCGGGATCAAGCTTATCAAGTTCGCGCAAAAACATCTCGTAGTCGAGAGCTCCCGTTCCCGGCAGCACTTCGTCAAGATGCACGGTCAGCTTGCCGGACAACCGGATGTCCTTCGCATGACAGTTCTTAATATACGGACCTAACTTGGCGAAAAATTCCCGGATCATTTCGCCGTTCCGATAATACACCCTCGGACTGCTAATCATGTTCACGGGATCCAAGTGAACCGCGAAAGCCTTGCGGTCGATCGCCTTGATCAACGCCAGATAGGAATCCGCCGAATCGGGGAAAACCCAAGGCATCGTTTCCAACGCGAAGAAAGTTTCGCGAGGCTTCACCGTATCTATGATATCTCGTACGGTATCCACGATTAAGTCGAATGTCCCGTCCGAGAAATTATCCGGATGCTGGCCATCCCACTGTTCTCCGAGCGAGCCCGCGATATTGACGCAGCATCTGGCGCCGATTTCGTCCGCTAGCCGCAACTGTCTTATACAATGCTCCAAAGCCGCTTGCCGCACGACGGAATCCGGACTGATCGGATTGCTCCATGCGCCGACCTCGGAAATCACGATGTCATTCGATATGGCGCTCTCCCGATACGCTTGAACGAGCACCTCGTCCGCGTCGCTCCCGATCGGGCTGACCGCGGCCCGGAAGCCCGCTTTCTTAACGGCAATCGCCCAGCTCGCGGGATCTTGTAACGATAAGGAGGCCGGAAACTCTATGCTTGATCCGAAGAGGCGATCACTTGATCGATGATTCCGTATTCCAGCGCTTCATGGGCGGACATGAAATAGTCGCGATCCATGTCTTTCTCTACCTTCTCGAGCGGCTGCCCGGTGCGCGACGCGGTCAGCTTGTTCAGTCTCTCGCGAGTATCCAATATCCGCTTGGCGCTAATCGCGATATCGCTGGCCTGCCCTTGCGCGCCTCCATGCGGTTGGTGGATCATGATCTCGCTGTTCGGCAACGCGAACCTTTTGCCCGGAGCGCCTGACAGCAGCAGAATCGCCGCGAACGAAGCCGCCATGCCCGTGCATATCGTATGAACCTGGGGCTTAATGAATTGCATCGTGTCGTAGATGGCGAAGCCCGCCGTCGTCGACCCTCCGGGAGAGTTAATATAGAGGCTGATTTCCTTGTCCGGGTCTTCCGCCGACAGGAACAATAATTGGGCGATGATGCTGTTCGCGACTTGATCGTCGATCGCGCTTCCCAAGAAAACGATTCGATCCTTCAGCAGACGGGAATAAATATCGTAAGACCTCTCGCCTCGATTCGTCTGTTCGACCACGTACGGTACGTAATTGCTCATGGGCATTTCCTCCGCTTCCTGAGTTGTCGTTCGCTTTCCCCCTGTAAACGAACGAACGGCGCTCGGGGATACGGATAATATTTTTACTTAGCATCTATAAAATGAGTATCTTCCTAAGGGCTTCGTTCGTTTACAATAGAGGAAAAGACCGAGTGAAGGAGGAGGATGTTCCATGTACAAGGTTGAAGACGTCGACCATGACCCGGTCAGCATCCGGGATGACGACCGCGGCTTGGAGCGATTGCACGCGATGCTCAGACGTTATTGCCTGTCGCTGACCGAATCCGCATGGGAAGCGGAAGATCTGGCGCAGGAAACCTGGCTCAAAACCATACACGCGATGCCCGGCTTCGATCATCGCAATCTCGAGGCTTATTTGCTGCGGATCGCCAGAAATACTTGGATTGACCAAACAAGGAGAAGCGCGACGCTTAACCGTATCCTGAAGAAGGAACGACCGGTATCCTCGGCTGCGGACATCGGAAGCGTAGAGATCGAGGTTATCTTCCAAGCGCTGCTCAACCATATGTCCCAGCTTCAGCTCACGATTTTCTTGCTGCGGGACGTGTTCGACTATTCGATAGCCGAGACGGCGGACCTATTGAAGACGACCGAGGGAGCCGTCAAGGCGGCGCTTCATCGCGCTCGCCGCATGCTTCCGGCCGTCAAGAACGAGATCGAGTCGGATATCCTCTCTCTGCCCGCGAACAACGAAGACATGAAGACTCTGCTAAGGGTCGTTGCTCTAGCATACGATTCCGGGAATATCTCCACGCTTGTCGATTTGATCAACCGGAGCGAGATGGAGCCCGTCATGGCAATCGGAATGCTGCATAGCGGATATCTCCAAGCTTCCACCGCTTCTCCTGGCGGGTTTCATACCTATACGGGCTACAATACGAACATGTCTTTGGCCGCATAACGGCATAAACTACCGACTTACCACTCTTCGCGTTACTTACAGGGCTACCGGAGATTTCCCCGTCATGGGGATTTCTCCGAATAGAGCATCCACCGCCGCTTTCAACGTAGCCGGAACATGAGAGTAAGCGTTCAGGTACACGTCCGCCATCTCGAAATAATCCGTGAACATATACGGCGATCCGAAAGAGACGACGACGGATTTATCCGCCGCGACCGTCAAGGAGCTCCAGATCGCGCTGGCTTCCTCGGCGCTGTATTGCATCGGTCCCATAGGGCGATGCGGCCTCATGTAAGGAGCATAAACGATTAGATCAAACTCCGCTTCGATCTTTTCCAGTTCTTCGTACCAGATATTCCGCCTGAATTCCGCTTCTATGCCACGCTCCGCGAACACACCCGTCAATCCCTTAAGCTCACCGATATCCTCTTCGTTCGGACTGATACCGATAATAAGCGCTTTTCCGATCTCCTCCCGCCTCAAAGGAAGCAATCCATTCCGATCCCTCAGCAGCGTAATGCTCGCCTCCGCGACCCTGCGCGCGGTCTCCCGCACCCAAATCGTTTCCTGCTCCGCAATCGGTTCTGCGACCTTACGCGCTTCGTCGAACAGCCCAAGCTTACGCTTCATCTCCAGAATTCTGCTTACGGCATCGTCAAGCCTCTCCATCGATACCTCTCCGGTTTCCACCGCCCGCTCCATAAGCTCGAAGTACTCCAAGCCCGGCCACAGCATCATGTCGGTTCCGGCTTTGAAACATTCGATCTCCGCCCGTCCGCGCGCGAACCACTTCAAATAACCGCCCATAATAAGCGCGTCGGACACGACGACGCCCCGGAAGCCCATGTCCCGCTTAAGCAACTGCTGCGTTAGCTCATCCGACAACGTAGCCGGAAGCGGCATTCCCTTGATCGACTTCTTCTGGTACGCGGGAAGCGAAATATGCCCGGTCATAATCGAATACAGTCCCTTGTCGATCAGGCGTTGAAAAACATAACCGTGATTGCTCAGCCATTCCTCCATCGGAAGAGGATTTCGGGTCGTCACCATATGCTGATCGCGGTAATCGTTGCCGTCTCCCGGAAAATGCTTGGCCCCGGCGGCAAGGCCTCCGTCTTGCATTCCCTGGATGACCTGTTCCAGAATGGCGGCGGTTAATTCCGGCTCGTCGGATACCGCGCGAATGTTCGTTATCGGATTGAAACGGTTCTGGTTCAAGTCGGCAACGGGTGAGAACGTCCAATTTACGCCGATCGATCGTGCTTCCAATGCCGTCGCTTTGCCGTAATCGTAGGCAAGCTGGCCGGAACCCGCCGCCCCAAGCGCCATGGCCATCGGCAGCTTCGTTAAACCCGAAACCATGCTGCCGCATCCGTTCTCGAAATCGGAAGCGAACAGCAGCGGCACGCGAGATGCCGCCGAATAAGCGGCAGTCGCCTGCTTCACCTGCTCCTTGTCCCCGCCCGTCATCACCTCGTCGATAATCTCTGCGCCGACGAAGAACCCCCCAACCGGATATTTCTCTAGAAAGCCTTCCAACGAACCCCCAAGCTTCGTTTCCTTAACCGGATTGCTAAGCAGGACGACCGTCTGGCCGATTTTCTCCCGCAAGCTTAATTGTTTAATGTCCACCCTGGTTGCCTCCTCGTCTTCTTACAATCCGCTCTTCGTTTCATTCCGTTATGTTCTATTTCGTCGCATAAGAAAAGAGAGAGCCGGAGGAGGCCCTCTCTATCCTTCGGACTTATTTCTTGCCGTGCGCTTTCAACCATTCGTCCAGTTGTTTTTGCATTTCTTCGGTTTGCTTATCGACGCCCGCTTTTTTCACGGCATCTTTATATTTAGGGAATACTTTTTCCGGATCTACGGCACCGCTATTTAATGCTTTGCCATATTGTTCGCCTACCGCGAATACGTTGGCGCCTTCCGTTTTGTAAGGCTCGTTGTTGAAGTTAAAGCCGTTGACTTCAGGGAGCTTAGCGGTTTCGTTCAACGTTTTCGTCACTTCCCACGTATCCGCCGCTTGACCTTCCTTCAAGTAGCCGATGAGAACGTTACCGAATACCCAACCGAGATCTTCCTTGTATCCGCCGTCTTGGTTGATTTTAACCGTTTTGTCATCGATTTTCGTATAGTGCTTGCCTTCGATTCCAAATGCGAGAAGATTGAATAGAGTCGGATCCGTAGCCGTCAATTCTAAGAACTTAATAGCGGCTTGCGGGTTTTTCGAAGTTTTGCTGATTGCCGTCATCGTAGGACGAACACCCGTGAACTCAGGCTCGGAGATGCGTTTGTACACGATCTCGTTACCGCCGAAACGCTTCTGATCATCCACTTCGCCGCCCGGTTTCATCGTCGTGTTCCACTCTACGGCTACTTTACCGGATAGAAGCAGGTTGTTGAATTGATCGTCTTTGATCGTCGGAGCATCTTTGTAGATATAACCGGCTTGGTACCATTTGCGCATCAAGTCAAGGAACGTTCTGTATTCCGGCTTGTCGATCGTATCGATGATTTTGTATTCCGGATCGCCTAGCTTGTAGCCTGTCGGAGCATAACCGTAATGTCTGCCGAAGTCGAACATGTTAGCCGTCTTCGCGATCGGAATGATGTCGGGCTCGCCTTCTTTAATGGCTTTCAGCACAGGCTCGATATCGGCTTGGGTCTTGATCGCATCCAGATCGATATTATATTTGTCTACGAATCTCTTCTGAATAGCGAAGCCTTCGGCTTTCGCGGCGATTTGCATATTCGGCACGGCGTAGATTTTGCCGTCTACCTTCGTGTCGTCCCATGCGACTTGAGGAATGGCCGATTGCAAAGCCGGAGTAGAAGCAATCAGCTCGTCAAGCGGCAACAATGCGCCTTTGACGACTTTGTTGTCGTAATCCCCGCCGCCCCAGTTGGACGTCCACAGCAGGTCGAATGCTTCGTTCGCTGCAAGCATCGTGTTGATTTTATCTTTGTAACCGGATTCAATAACCGGTTTAAGTTTGATCGTTGCGTTGATTTTCGGTTTAATGTACTCGTTGATGGCATCTTCCACCGCTTGTTGGTCGGTCGGCATGTTGAATACGATGTAATAATAAGTCAATTCGGCCGGCGGCTCTTCCGGCGTAGGCGATGGAGATTCCGAAGCGACTTCGGATGCCGGTGCCGAGGACTGGGCTGCGGAGGATGAGGCTGCAGGCTCGTTATTGTTTTTCCCGCTGCACCCGGCGAGCACGAGCGTGATCATAAAGCATAAAGCCAAGACGCTTACCATTGAACGTTTCAAGACTTTCATTGTTTGACCTCCTTGGTCGACTCTTGTTTTTATATTTCAAACTATTGCCGGGTAAGAACAAATTCGAGATGACCCCGCCGTGTTCCTACCTGGTCGAATAGAAGAAAACGATCTTTAACCTTTAAGCGAGCCCACCGTTAACCCTTTGACGAAATACTTCTGGAAGAAGGGGAAGATGAATACCATCGGTCCACCCGCCAGAATCGCCATCGCCATACGCGCTGACAACGTAGGAAGCTCGCTAGTATCGACTCCGAACTGATTCACGAAATCGCTGTTGCTGGTCAGGAACTCCAAGCTTTGAAGCATTCGGACGAGAAGGAGCTGGATTGGGATCAGCTTCTCGTTATCGATATATAAGAGCGAAGGGAACCATGAGTTCCAGAATCCGAAAGAGATGAACAAGCCTAATGTCGCGAGCGCCGGAGTGGAGAGAGGCAGAATGATCTTGAAGAAGATCTTAAGCTCCCTGGCCCCGTCCATCTTCGCCGACTCGATGATCTCGAACGGCATTTTCGATAGGAAACCCTTCATGATCATGATGTAGAACGGCGAGATCAACGCCGGCAAGATAAGCGCCCACAACGTATTCTGCAGGAACAGATATTGCGTGATCAGAATGTAGGAGGGAACCAACCCTCCGTTAAACAACATCGTGAAGAAAATGAGGAAGGTCGCCGGAGTCCGATACCTGAAATCTCGCCTAGAGATGACGTAACCTAACATCGCGGTGACGAACAAGCTGAGCAAAGTACCGGCAACCGTCGTCAGGATCGTAACGCCGTACGCTCTCAACAGCAGGATCGGCGCTTTGAAAATATACTCGTAAGCTTTCATCGAAAATTCACCCGGAATAAATTGATAGCCGTTCTCCATGATGGAGGTCTCGTCCGTGAACGATATCGAGACGACTAATATAAAGGGAACGATCATGCACAAGGTCACTATGATAAATAAGAGATGGATCAACAACTTGGAGAAGGAAATCGGGTTTAACCTTCTCGCTTTGGGCGTCGTTTTTGCGTTAATCGAGTTCAAGTCTGTCTCCCCTTTAGAAAAGCGAGTTTTCTTCGCTGATTTTGCGAACGACGAAATTGGCGGTGATGACCAGGACCAATCCGACTATCGATTGATATAAGCCGATCGCCGTCGACATTCCGATATCCCCGTAAACGCGCAACGCTCTAAATACGTAGGTGTCGATAATATCCGTCGTCGGGAAGGTCATGCCGTTATTGTTCGGAATGAAATAGTGAAGTCCGAAATCTCCTACGAAAATGTGTCCGATGGCTAGGATCAGAAGCACGACGATCAACGTGGAGAGCATGGGCAGCGTTATTCTCGTCGCCATCTGCCAACGGGAAGCGCCGTCGATCTTAGCGGCTTCGTAGTACTCTTGGTTGATTCCCATGATTCCCGCGAAGTAGACGAGAGTCGAGAATCCGATGTTCTTCCATAGATAAGCGGAGATGAGAATGTAAGGCCAAGGCTTCGTCTCCAGATACCACATGTGAGTCTCCATATGGAAGAACTCCAGTATCTTGTTTAAGTACCCGTTCGAGCTGTCCAGCAAAGCCAAGGCTAGATAACTGACGACAACCCAGGAGAGGCAGTACGGGATGAACATCGCGGTTTGGTGAATTCGAAGCCACTTTTTCCCCATCTCGTTCATGAGAATGGCGAAGGTGAGCGCGATGACCGTCGTCAAGATCATATACACGAGACCGTAACCGACCGTGTTGCGAGTAATGAGCCATGCGTTATCCGACACGAAGAAAAATTTGAAATTGTCGAATCCGATCCACTCGCTACCCCAGAATCCCTTGTCGTAACGGAAATCCTTGAAGGCGAGCACGGTACCGAACATGGGCAGGTAGGAAAATATAAGGAGGAGAAGGGCGCCCGGCGTCAGCAACAACAACAATTCCGAGTTCTTCTTGAGATAGAACCATTCGGTCCTTCGTTTCTTCTTCGCGGCACCGGGAAGCGTAAGCCGCTGCTCCACTGCGTCTATCGATTCGGTATTGCTTAGTTTGGCCATGCTTTTACCTCCGATGTTTGGCGTTGCGACTTGCTGCTACCCCATCATGGCAAAAGCGAAACGAAAGGACTACTGTGCGATTAAATGTTTCATCGATTTTCGACTATGATTTTTGCGACTCTCTCCATGAAATGAAAATAACGCTCCGAGAAAGCCCTTAAAGCAGGCTTTTCGAAGCGTTATTCCGCTATTCCGACTAGCTAATGTTTCGCTTCAATCGGTATTCCTTCGGCGTTACTCCGTACTTTTTCTTGAAAAGCTTGAAGAAGGTGCTTTCGTTCAAGTATCCGACCAGCTCCATGATCTCCTTGATGCTGAAATTTTTGGTTTCCAGATATTCAAGCGCGTGGGATAGCCTGACTTCGTTAATATATTCGCCGACGGAAACGAATTCGCTTTGCTTAAACATCCGCCCAACGTATGCGGGAGTCATCCGCAGCATCGTGGCGATCGCTTGCAGGCTTAAATTCATATCGTCGTAATTCGTCGCTACAATCTCTTTGATCGCGTCCATGAGGACGGCATTCTTATCTTGTTCCGAATCCTTGAGCTTCTCGTGGATTTCTCGGCATACTTGGACGATTAATTGTTCGATTTCTTCCATCGTTTCCTTCTCGAGCACTTGCCTGCTTAAAGCGTTAAGATCGACGGGTACGGAGGCAATTCTGTTCTTGTTGATGTCGCGAATCGTCGATTTGATAATATCGACCAAATGCAAGATGCCGTGCAGGATGTGATCGTAATGGTAAGCCGTCACTTGCGCCAATATTAAGCCTGCCGAGCTTTCCATCGCTTCGAGATCGTTCGTCTTGATCGCTTCGATCAGCTTCTTCTCCTGATCCGCGGGGAAGCTGTATTCGAATCTCTCGTTGTTCGTCTTCACCCGATCCGGCGTAATGATCTCTTTTTTACCTAAAATGAGTTTGTACATCGAATTATGCAAGACTAAATTATATTGTTCCGTTATCGAATCATGACTGGGTATGAACTTGCTGATCGTCATGGTCAACGATAGCTTGTAGTAGCTGAGCACGACTTCCTGAAGCTTCTTAAGATGGGACACGGCATCTTGGTAATGGGCTTCCGTTCCCGCTTCGACGCTCAGGATCATGACCAAGTGATCGCTTCTCATATCGGCGGTTTCGGACCGAAACGGGCTCGGAGACATAATCTCGCTCGCGATATTGGAGATCGCGAAGGAATATAGCCTTCTTTCGTTCTCGCTCGTTCTCGCGATGAAATCGGCATAGTTATCGATCTTGATGACCACGAGCAGGAATACGCCGTCCGTTGCGATAGCCAGCCCGTTCTGCTCCACGCAATTGCGGAATCCGTCTTGCGAATAGGAGGAGCTCCCCGTAATGATACTTCTCAGGTGGTAATTATGGATGATGTTTTTCTGCTTATCCTGCTCGTTCGTGACCAGGCTCAGCTTCTGCGCCATATCGCTGTAGACGTTCGTAACGTAGGAAAGTTCGTCCTTGCCCCGCTTCATCCCGTCCGATTCCTCTCCCGCATGGGTTCGGATTCCCGCCAGCATTTGTTCGACGGGCTTATACAGCTTATGGGCCATAATGATGGAGACGGCTACGGATAAGATCAAGAAGCAAACAATGACGTAAACGGAAGTCATCCTCATCTCGTAAATTCCGCCAAGAACGGCATCATACGGTTGAATGCTAATGACATTCCATCCTCCGACTCCCATCTCCATATACGAGACCATGTATTTGCCGGAATTGCCGAAGGATCGGGAGAAGAAGCCGAACTTGTCTTTGTTTTTCGATTGGTGATTGCTTAAGGCTTCCGTAAGACCGTTCAGTTCCGGAATGTTCTGCTCGCTGCCCGATAACACGAGATTGCCCGACTGATCGATGATGAAGACGTCCGACTCGCCCGGAATCGCGAAATCGTTCACCGCGTTCAAATTGTCGAATATCCATTCCGGTTTGACGTTGAGAACGAGAGCGCTTTCATGATCGTTTTTGTCGCTGAAGCTCTCGTAAATGACCAACGAGAAAAAATCGACGGAATTTTCGCGTTTGCTGAAGTTCATCGGGAGCAACTGCATCTGAGGAATCTTCGTTTCGTTCTGAAGCATGACGGCCATCGCTTCCGCTTTATCATGGTCCTTCATGTTATCGGCAAGATCGCCCAAGGCGTAGATTTTGTCCATATGTCCGTTGTAGATCATGATGGAATGCAGGAAATTCGAGGCTTCCTGAGCTTTGCTCATTAACCGCATTCCGTTAATAATATCCATATCCTCTTGCTGCTGGCTCGACATCAAGGTGAAAAAAATCTGGTTGTCGTTGTATATGGTAAGAGCTTGATTCTTAACGATCTCCTGCATGTAAGTAATATTGTGATTGATCTGATTCATGACCTTGCGGTTGGCTTCCTTCTGCATCTGCACGACCCGGGTTTCCGAACTATAATGGAGGACGGTGGAAGATAAGAATAAGACGATAACCATCAGGAACGTAATTGAAAGTAGGATCCGAAGCAAGTATTTCCTGGATTTGTACGACTGTAGCATTCTCATCGGATGACACCCTCTTTGTATAGACTTCTGTTAAGTTTAGAATGGCACACAACCGACGTTTGATCTACTATGAATTTTGCGAATAACTTCCTTATACCCCGATGAACGGCGTCCAACCGCAAAAAGCCCTTGCCGCCCGGAATTGGCGGCAAAAGCTTGATCGGTTCAGGGGTGCTGCGACGTTTTCCGGATTTTGGAATTCGTTCTATGGTCGGGGGCCAATCCGATCGAAATCGATATCCAGCCACCCTAACGCATAAGCGGGGGAATTTGCCCGCATTCGATAATCGCCCGACTCGGCATCGACGAACAGCGGGTCGGCGACCATCGATTCTCCGTCGTATTTACGATCGAGCAGCAACCGCCATTGCTCCCACGTATACTCGTTTCGCTCCAACGCGTCTTCCCCCTGCGGGGTTAACGGGGTTATTTCTCCAGCGACCTTACACGGCTCGCCTTCCCGCCAGAAGAGATTCCGATCGGCGGCGGTAAACCTGTCGTCCGCCCAGTTGACGAAGTAATACAAATATTGTCCGGAGTTATAGATTACGTTACTCTCGGCAATCACGTGTTTATTCGCATCGCCAACCATCTCTTGCGTTCCGATTCCGGAAATCGCCTGAGGGTTGTTAACCAGCAGGTTGTTGCGAATGCGGTTCCCGATGCCCTTGGAGAAGATGGTCATCCACAGCTTCCCTTCGCCCGTGCTGTACAGATCGTGCAGGATATTGTTCGTCACCGTGAAATCGTCCGCGGCGTCATCCAAGTAAATACCGAAACCGAACGAGAAATGAATTCCGCTATGATGCAGCCGATTACCGTGGATCGCATTGCCGCGGCCCGGCCCCCATGCCTCGATCATCCCTCCGTCTTGGCTATCCAGCATCACGTGCGAGATGTCGTTGTAAGCGATCAGATTATTCTTCGTATGGAGGAAATCGTAATGGTTATCCCAAGTCACGGGAATTCCGTATAACGAATCGGGCATCGCCCCGAACCGCAGTCCTTTTATCGAGATCCCGTATCGCGGCATGTGGGAGATCAGATTATGGGAAATTTCGTTGTCTCCGCTCTGATAGAGCAGAATTCCGCTGCCGTGACCGATCAACTCCCCGCCGTGCGAGATCCGGTTGTTCGTAATGACATGACCCTTATTCGTATACGAAGCGGCGGCTTCGGTAAACTCGCCTTCTCCGGCCGCATATCCGGAAGCATAAATACCGTTATAGCCTACGTGCTCGATCAAGTTGCCGTCGATGGCGATATGATTCGCATGCCGATCCAGATAAATGCCGCTCGTACCGGATTGGGTAATGGAACAACCGGAAATTCCGATCTCAGAGGCATGATCGACATAGATCATAGCCTGCCGGTGTTGTTCCTTCTCGGCATTCCCGTCCATCATCGCATAATCGCGATCGCTGTTCGTACACTCCAGAGTCAGGCCTTCCAGGACCAAGTTCCGAACGGGACGGTCGCGATCGCTTCCGATGAGTTCGATAAGCCTCGTTAAGGTCGGAGCTATGACTTCTTGTCGAGCCGGAACTTCGTTATCGTTGCTCGGCCGATAATAGACTACGCCGTTCTCTTCGTCCAAATGAAACTGCCCCGGGTTGCGCAGGAACGCGAGCGACCCTTGAACATAGTAACGGGAGCCGTGACCGATGCCCCATGTCGCCGGTGTCTCGAACGTCAAAGTCCGAGTATTCTGATCCATAGCCTTGACCGCCTTCGTTTCGGAGAACCAATTCCATTCCCCTTCCCCCGGCCAGACGAACACTTGGGCATCCTGCAGCTCCAATTCTTCGGGAATATCGCCCGCGCGGAACCTGATCCCTTCGGCCGATCGTCCCTCTTCGACCTCATCCGTCAGGAAGTAACCCGTTGCCGGGAATCTCGCTTTCTTTACGCGTGCTCCGTCGGCGTACAGGGTCTGAAATCCGCGATTCGACTCGAGCTTGGTTTTCCAGATATAATCATCGTGTTTCTCCCAACCGTCTAATCTTATCCCCCCGACCAGAACCGGCTTCTCCCCGGGCGCGTTGCGATAATGGACGCGATACCCGTCTCTCCCGGAGTCGCGTTCGTCGAACCGGAGCGTCGATTCCATTTGATATAGACCGCCATGAATGTAAACGGTGACATCGGAAGTCATGCCTCCCGCGATCCCTTCGCGAACGGCTAGCTGCGCTTGGCCGATCGTCAAGAACGGTTGTCCGGCGTTTCCTTGGCCGAGATCGCTCCCGTGCGGAGCCACGTGATATTCGTAAATATGATGCATGCGTAAAGGGCCTCCCTGCTTCGGCAACAGATATGTTTAACTTCCTTCATTGTGACGGCAACCGCTCCGCGAACCTACTGCTAGTATGCAAAAACCCTGCTTGGCGGACTGTTCATATTACGAATTCCTGCTCCATATGCGATTTACCACGCTATATTAACGGAACCGACGCCGGCAATATTCTGTTGCTTCTCTTTCCTTTGCTATTTATGATGGGAATGAACCTTGCTAGATTTCGTGTTGGAAGAGGGTCACTTATGTCCATTCGAGCGTTGGACGAATTGATGCCGACCGTGAATTTCGCTAGCCGCGCTACCGCCTTGCCGGGTACGGATTGGGGAGTACGGCTTATCCCCGATTGCCAGCTTGTCTACGTGGTATCCGGTCATGCGGAGCTGAACGTCGGCGAATGCTTTTATGAAATCCGAGCAGGAGAGTGCGTCTATTATGACGGAGAAATTCCCCATAGGCTCTTAGCCTTAGGAACGACCGATTACTATAGCATACATTTTCAGTGGACCCGGCACTCGTCCCGGCCCCTTCATCCGGGTCATTCCATTCGGTATATGGAGCCGCGGGATTTAATCGGCAAGCCCCTTCATCCGAAGGTCGAAATTCCTGATATCGGGGAGTTCACCCTGCCTACCAAATGGTCCCCTTCCGGTTTAGAGCCTATTTTCACGAAAATAGTCAAGGAATACGAGCTCGAGCAGCCGGGATACGGGGTTTCTTTGCGCGCGTTGATGATGCAAGCATTATCGCTCATCTTCAGGCAACTGGTAGGCCAACGTTCGGAGCAACGATCACGCAGCCGTATCGACCCGGCCATACAAGCCATGCAGGAGCAGCCGGGCAAGAACTGGGCAGTCTCGGAGCTGGCGGCGATTTGCGGGTACCACCCGATTCATTTTGCGAAGCTGTTCAAGGAAGAGATCGGCTTATTGCCCAAACACTACATTATCGGGGAAAGAATCAAATTGGCGAAGCGCGCGTTATTGCAGGGGGAGAAAGTCGAGGCTTTGTCGGAGAGGCTGGGATTCACGAGCATCCATTATTTCAGCCATCAATTCAAGCATTTAACCGGATTGACGCCCACCGAATTCAGAATGCATGGGCGTCCGCCGGAGTCGTGAATCGTTGCTTCTATTCTTTCTTCTGAACGACCGGCATCATCATTCCGTCGTCCATTCCCATCATCCTAACGCTATCCGACTCGTCTTCCGCCTCGGATAAGTATATCTCCGTTCCGAAAGCGGGCTCGGCATAAGGAAGCTGCGTTCGGCCCCGCGCAAGAATTTGCCGGTAGTTGCCCGACTCTCCTTCATAGCCGTCGTGATCCCACGGAACCCATGAACGCGCATTGCAATAATGGCATACGTAGGCACGGCGGAAGCGATCCTGCGTGCGATTCGGATAGGAACGATGGAACAGATGCGAATGGAAAAACAGGACGTCGCCCGGCTGCATCGGCACGGGAATCGGAGGCGGATAGTTCGATACCACCTTGGATAGGGTGTTCACCTCGTCGTCCAAATGGCTAACGTTCTCGACGGATCGCAGATCCTTGAACGCGTCGACGGCATGGACATTGCCGCCGCCATTGTTCCCTTCCGGCGGATAAATCGGTTCGTGATTGGAACCCGGAACGACCCACAGGCAACCGTTCTCTTCATCCACTTCCTCCAAAGCTATCCAAGCGCCGACCATCGTGTCGGGATGAGTCTTGATATAGTAGGAATCCTGATGCCAGCCTTGACCTCCGCGACCGGGAGGATTGAGGAACATCATCGACTGCAAGGCGTACACGTCCGGCCCGACCAACGCTTCCGTTACGTCGAGAATACGGGGATGAAGCAGACCCCATTCCGCAGTCTTATCCAATCTGGATACCATATGGACTCTCGTCTGGTGTATGAATTCCCCCGACAAAGGGTCCTTGCTTTCAGGGTCTTCCGGTTGGTAGGAAGATTCGTTTCCCTTCGTGTTAATGCCGCCGAGCCTCGTTCTCTCCGCTAAATCGTAAAGAAGACCGGTGTCTTCTTTTGATAACAAACCTCTTACGACCAAATATCCGTCCCGGTGATATTGCGTATATTCCTTCACGCTTACCAAGTAGCGATTATCCCTTGCCTTCGACTTCGGCGTATATGAAATTCCCATCGTACGAGCCCCTCTCCATGGATTGTCTTTCTTCTATTGTGCGCGATCGAAGCGCCAATGCTCAATGGATGGAAACCTGAAATCGATGTGTTTATTTGATATATTCGTTCACCAGAATATAGCGATTGACGGGATACGGGGTTTCCGGATCCGGAACTGCCGCGGCATGCCGGAACTGCGAGCTCTCGCATCGTTCGATATATTCGCTGGCGGTGATTCCCCGAAGTCGTTTGTACATTTTCGAGAAGTGGTGCTCGTCCCCGAAGCCGACTTGATACGCGATCTGTTTGACGCTCCATTGACCGCTCATCATCAGGTGCTCGGCTCGAAGCAGCCGACGTTCCAGAAGCGCGCGCTTGGGCGACGATCCGACGGAGGCGACGAACATTCTCGTGAAATGCTCGTGAGACCACCCCGACTGCTGGGCGATCGCTTCAATCGTCAGCGGTTGCTCCAGATGCTCCTCCATGTACCGGATCGCCCTGGCGATCGGAATCGGGAGCGGACTCGCGAGCTCTTCGATCGCGTTATCCGCCGAAGCGCATAATTCCTCTAACGCGGTAGCCAGTAGCGCGGACACCCTTCTCTTCCAATAAGGCAATTGATAATTGGCAATTCGCAGCATTTGCTTCATCAGTGCCGGAAGCAGACTGTTCGCGCTAACGGGAAGCGGGTTGCCTTCCCCTTGCAGCAAAGCGCCAAACCGGCTATCCGACCGGCGAAGGCAGTCGTAATCGAAATGCGCGAAGAGATGTCGGACTTTCCGGTCGGGATCGAAGAGATAGCGGTGCTCCTCGTCCGGGCGCGTAAAGATGAAGCAAGGTTCGCGCAAAACGTTAGACGCGCCCCGTAACTCGTAAAGAGTAGCCGAGCCCTCCGGAAAATAAACGAGCTCGTAATCCGGGATGCTTCGCGTACCTAATACGGAGCCCGCTTGCGCCCACATATCGCCCATGTTATGGACGAACGGCCAGTGCTCCTCTTGCTCTTTTTCCGCCATTTTCTCCCCACCGCCCAATTAACCTTCTGATGATTGTATTTTAAGTCCGGTTTGGATCCGGCGCAATGGCTGTCGTCCGGAATTACGAAAATCAAAAACCCCCGTGAACGGGGGCTTCTACTTGCACGCTATTAACGAACGCCTGCCGGAGCATAAACGACCGGGAAATGCTCGCCTTGCATGATATCGCCTTTGTTAACCGTTACGTAGGAGAGCATGACATGGTCGCTCGACGGTTCGTAGCGGGTGTGACCCGGCATATAGTGGACGGCGATGGCCCGGCGCTTCAGTTCGGAGCGGTTGTTCGGGCTTCCGTGCCAGGTTAGGCTGTGATGATAGCCCACTTGACCTTTCTTGATCTCGAACGGTACGGCTTTCACGTCGGCGCCTGCCGGAAGCAGCTCGGGATGGCGGTGATACGGCATGAAATCATTGTCGCTGGCGAGATGCTTCTGGTGGTTGCCCCATTTATGACTGCCGGGAACCATCCACATACATCCGTTTTCGATTACCGCATCGTCGAGCGCGACCCACGCGCTCACGAGATCCGCCGGTTGGATAATCGGCCAGAGCGGATGATCCTGATGCCAAGCCGTCGGCCCCCCCGTGATCGGCGGTTTGTACTGGATTTGATCATGCCAGATGCGCAGCGTATCGGTGCCGCAGAGCTGCGCGACCTCTTCGCATATCGTCTTGTTCGCCGCATGTCGGAAAAACGCGTCGCTAGCCATCCAAATGTTGACGATCTGAACCACTTTCTCGTTCGCGGTCATTTTCATATTCTCGTAGAGAGAGGAGCTTTCCTTATTACCTTCCTCATCGCCTAAAAGATTATGGTTCAGGACCGGTTTCTTCACGGACTTGCCTTCCATGACGTCGTTCAGTTCTTCCCGTAGCGCCTCCACTTCACCGTCGCTTAGCACGACGCTCCCCTTAAGAAATCCGTTTCTTTCAAATTCCGCTAGTTGGCTCTCGTTCAACATCCTGCTACACTCTCCTCGGCACTGGTTACGATTGGTTGATGGCTTAATCATACGTGTTAGGAGAGCGGATGTATTTCCGATAAACCAACATTCGTTTGCGTTTTTCTTAGATTGTGATCGCTATTCGCCGTCGATGCGGAAATCGGGCTTCACTTTATCGAAGTTGGGATTTTTCCCGTTTACCATAAGCCCCATGCCCCAATCGAAATGAACGTTAGCCGTCGGGAAATCTTCCGGGTCCTTATATTGAAACAGCACGTTTCTTCTAGTTCTGTCGCTACGGTTTGCCGATGATCCATGGATCGTTAAATAGTTGAAGAACAGTACATCGCCGGCATCCGCTTCGCAAAGCGTTCCGTCCGTAATCGGATACTCCTTATGATTCAAGTAGTACGACCCTACGTGCGGCAGCTCTCCTTGAATATGAGATCCGGGAATGACGCGCAGACATCCGTTCTCTTCGTCGGCCCGATCCAAGTGAAGGCTGGCGGCGAGCATCGTATGCTTGGCATGGGGAAAATACGGATAATCCTGATGCATCGGGAAAGCGGCGCCGTTTTCGGGAGGTTTCACGAGCATCTTGGAGTGATGCAGCTGGACGTTCGGTCCGATCAAGCTGGAAAGCACGGATGCCATGTTCGGATGAATCGCCGCCCGCATGAAGGAAGCGTCGTGATAATGAACATCGTGAAATCCCTTAAGCACGAGTTTCTTCAGCTGTTCCGGCGGAAGAAAATCTCCTTGCCAGGCTGCATTCGAATCTTGCTTGGCTAGCGCCGCTCTGCGAACGATTCCTTCAACCGCTTCCCTCATTCGTTCTACCTCGTCCGCATTAAAAACCCCTTTAACCAACAAGTACCCATTTTCTTTGTAAAATCGAACGTCTTCATCCCTAATCATAGTCTAGCCTCCACGTTGGAATTTGAATTGAAATCATTGTTTATATCCACTATTGTAGAGTTATCGGCTGTTGTTCGTCTTTGTTGGCAGCAGACCTATTTTTGCACAATGAAGCCAATATCCCGAATAAGGTTAGGCGGAAAAGTTATGTATCTAACGCAAGAAACGTATAAGCTGCTGAATGACCGAGCTCTGTTGCTAAAGGGAGACGGCGCAGCTTTTAAAGTTTATTACTGGGGTTTCGAGTCCCCGTTGTTCGATAATCCGGTGCACAAACACTCCTTCATCGAGGTTTGTTACGTCATGGATGGCGAAGGCGAATATATCGAAAACGGAATCCGATACCCGCTAAGCCAAGGAACCCATTTCTGCTCCAAGCCCGGCATAACGCACCAAATACGCACCCGGAACGGACTTTTCCTCCTCTTCGTTGCCTTCGAATTGGATGAAGCCGACTCGACGGCGAACATCGTCGAGTCGTTCCGCTCGCTTGCCGATAACGGGGAAGTCTGCGTATTCGCGGGCGACGAGTTGCCGACCGCTCTCTTATGGAAAACACTACTCGTTCGGGATAATACGAAAGGGAATATCCCCGCGCACGCGATCGCATCAGTCGCGCATGCGTTGCTGCTGTCTTTTCTCTCTTTATTCGGCAAGGACGAGCCTCTCCCAACCGCCAGAAGGGATTCCGCGATCCTTCTCCGCCAAGCCAAGCTATTCATTCGCGATAACTTGTCTCAGCCATTGACGCTGAACGGAATCGCCCGGTACTTAAACGTGTCGGAAAGACACTTATCCCGAATGTTCTCCACGGGCATCGGCGAGAATTTCACGAATTACGTGCGCGATGAAAGAATTCGCAAAGCCGCCACCTTGCTCGCTTCCGGCGACCTTCCGATTAAAGAAATATCCGAGGCTGCCGGCTTCTCGTCCGTTCACTACTTTACTCGCGTGTTCACGCAAATGAAGGAGGTTCCTCCGGGGCAATATCGCAGAAAATATCAAGCTTCTCCGTGATTATGAACACCAGGCATGACAAAAAGACCGCAGAGATGCTCATAGTCACTCTGGCGGTCCAATGTTGGCGGTGTGCGCGGAGTTTCTCCGCCAAGCATAACCACCCCGTAGCGGCACGGCGTGCCGTTATCGTCCTTCCTCACACTTACAAGCCTCTGGTCTTGCCGCTACTGGCGGAATAGCCGTTCCTCAAGCGGGTATTTGGTTGGTTAGCGAAGCTTTCGGCGAAATAGCAGTTTCTGGCGCGGGTATTCGACTGGTTAGCAAGTTTTCGGCGAAATAGCAGTTTCTGGCGCGGGTATTTGGTTAGTTGGCGAAGTTTTCGACGAAATAGCCGTTCCTCACGCGGGTATTCGACTGGTTAGCGAGTTTTCGGCGAAATAGCAGTTTCTGGCGCGGGTATTTGGTTAGTTGGCGAAGTTTTCGGCGAAATAGCAGTTTCTGGCGCGGGTATTCGACTGGTTAGCAAGTTTTCGGCGAAATAGCAGTTTCTGGCGCGGGTATTTGGTTAGTTGGCGAAGCTTTCGGCGAAATAGCAGTTTCTGGCGCGGGTATTTGGTTAGTTGGCGAAGCTTTCGGCGAAATAGCCGTTCCTCACGCGGGTATTCGACTGGTTAGCGAGTTTTCGGCGGAATAGCCGCTACAGAAAGACGCTCAAAAAAAGCGTCAGCATAGCGATCACCCTACGCTGACGCTTTTCCTATCAAGATCCGAGATTAAATGACTTTCGCCGCCCATAAGCCGGCGTTTAAAATCAATTTGCGGTAAGCCTCTACCTTAAAAGCAGACAATTGATGACCGGGCATGAGGTACACGATGCGGCCCAAGCCGAACTCGTGCGTCCAAGCGGCGGGCCACTTTTCTCCGTCATGATCGTACTCGGCGAGGATGGTCTTTTGGACAAACGGATCGAATTCGAACCGGTATGGCTCGTCGTCAACCGCAAAAGGCTCCACGCGATCCATGATTCGGTGATTCGGTTGACGGATGCTGATCGGCAGCGTCGTAAAGTCCGGATGGCTTACGAATTTGGCGCCGATCATGGAAGCCAGCTCTTGGTTTCGCTGCAAGGAGATGCCGTTATGGATGGCCAAGAACCCGCCGCCGCGCGCCACGAACGAAAGAAGCGCGGCAGTTCGCGCCGGAGATAGCTTCTCCTCGACGAACTCCGTGTACGAAATGAACAGACGATACGGCTCCAAATACTCCTCCTTGAGCATACCGTAATCGCCCGTGCTCCTTACGTCTATCGCTCCTCGAAAGATGCTTTCGATTTCCTTGTCGACGCCTTCGAACGGATGATAAATCGCGTCCGCGTAATTCCCCAACGCCAGTGCATGAATGTTGCTCATCGGCTTCACCTCGTCCCTTCCCTAGAAGAATAACACGACTACCGCTTGTCGCATGCAAGCTTTTAAGTTATGCGATAATATCCATCTTCCGTCCCAAGTTCCCGTCTGGATCGCTCCCGTGTTGACCAGGCAGCTCTCGAGAAGCGCGCCTTGCCAGTAAAATAACCCAAAAACTTGAAAAGAGATAACCGAGCATCACCATTATAGTGAGCGCTTTCCCCTCTTCGATAAGATGGCTAAGTTGAAAGGGCAATAGGAAGGATACCCCCGCTCCGAAAGCGAAATTCGCGTGCCATGTATTCCTCGCGGCATTCGCAAGCCGGATTCTTCCTCTAGCCTGCGCGTTCGCTCTTATCACTCCGCAAATGCCGTATAGCATCGCAAGATCGATTACGATAGTCGCAGCGACTATTGACAAAGAGTCCACAGTGGGAATCCCGTTATCCGTAAGAGAGATTTCCGCCTGCATTCCGCCGAGTCTTGCAATCGACAATACGAGCAGCATTACCGTTGCCCCCCACGCGATTCTGAAATCGCTTCTTGCCGACTTCAATGTCGTAAGTCCAAGCATAATGAGTAAATAACCTATACCATCGGGAAGAAGATCGATACTCTGAATTCGAAAGTCGAACAGTGCCAGCACGAGTCCCCACGAAATCCGGATATAAGCCCTCTTCATTCCGCCTGCCTCCTTGTCTCCCTAACAAAGGAACGCATATCGGCTTCCGTCGGATAAGGCGTGTAATCCGCGAACAGCACATGGTTGGTTCGTCGCCCGTCCGATTCTTGAAATTCTTCTCTAAGCATCACCCGATAAGCCGTCATTTCGATTTTGTTTTCATCCGGAATCATGAACCGATAATTCACCGAAAGAGATTCTCCCTGCTTCAACTCCGCCGGTAACGTGAGGGGTATTTCCTGAGGAGTTCCACGGTTCGAAGCCAGCTTCACATCGAATTGAAATCGATCTCCCAACCTATCCAACAATCGCGAGTTCACGCTCGTAAGTTTAATCGGCTTATCGATTCGAATAGTTCCATACCCACTGTTATCGGAACTGCTTCCACCGGAACTGAATAAAAACGGCCTTTCCTTTTCCGACATCGGCCAAACATTGCGGTACACGATTATCTCGCCGACTTCTTCTTCGCGTTCGGTACCGTCATTATATAACGCTGTAATCGAATGCAATATTAGTGGCTCCATCGCTGTAGTCCGCGGTTCGACCGCTTCTTCCTCAAAGTAACCTCTTATCACATAAATCGATTGTAATCTCATTTCCTGATGGGCTGCTATGGGGTAAAACCTAAACGCGGACAGCTCCTTGATACGGATGCCGATCAGCTTCCGCTTGTCTTTATTATTGTCCACGTACAGTAGATCGAAAACGGCGCTAGGAGCATAGTCGGTCTCGATATAATGGCTGAGGAATTGCCCCTCGGGCAGCTGAGATCCGCGGCTATAAGCTATATTGCCGATCCAGCTCGCTATGACCAGCGCTAACACGGCCACGTATACCGTAATTTTCATGCTGCATCCCCCTTCGATGTGCTTATAAGATTTAACGCTATTCGAAGGGTTTTGTTACTATGAATTGGAAATTATACGCTGAAATCCTGGACAACTTCGTCCTCGCATCATTGTGCTGATGATTGACTTGCGAACCTCACTTCAATCCGTCTGTTTATCAACTCGGTTATTCCCTTAGCAATCATTTGAATCCCTTTCTCGATCAAGTCCTCTTCCACTTGAGAGATACTGAGACGGACCACGTTATCCTTGGCGAAGTCAGGGAGGAACATTCGCTCCGCTTGATCTACTAACACATGCTGATTCTCAAGATATTGCGCCATCTGCTTCGCCTTAATAGGTACAGGCAATTCGATGGTCGAATAGAACCCGGATAAAGAACCCGAGTAGCTGGCCTCTGCAGGCAACCAATCTTGGAAAGCTCGCTGCAGGAGGGTCGCCTTCCTGCTATACAGCTTTCTCATCCGATCGATATGCGCGTTGAACATGCCGCTTTGAAGGTAAATCTCGAGCGCGCCTTGCGTTAGCATCGGAGTATGAACGTCCGCGGCGAACTTGGCCCGCAGGAACGCTTCGCGCAATTCGTCGGGGATTACCGCTAAGCCTAGCCGGAGGCCGGGGAGCATGACTTTCGAGAAGCTTTTCACATAGATAACTCTACCTGAAGGATCGTAAGCGAACATCGGGTCATTCTTAGGGTTCGAGTCGAGGTCTCCCATATAATCATCTTCGATGATATACACATCATATTGTTGAGCTAGTTCAACAATCCTTTTCCTCGACTCATTCGTATGACTGTAACCGGTCGGGTTGTGAAACCGGGAGACCATGTAAAACAGCTTAATGTCATGATGCTTGAACAGCTGTTCCAACCGCTTCAGATCGATCCCTTCTCTCCCCACCTCTATTCCGTATGATTCCTTGCCATAATGCCGAATGGATTCAATGAACCCGGCGTGCGTGGGCTGTTCAAGACAAATATTTTGCTTGCCATTGGGAAAAGGCAGGGATACGAGCAGATGCAAAGCTTGCTGCGAACCGGATACGACATAGATTCTCTCAGGCACCGTGAATACCTGGAGGTCTTGCAAATGACGTGCCAGCTGAAATCGTAACGACTGTAGCCCTTGAATGTCAGAATACGTGAACATCTCTTCTTTGTATCGTTCTATAGCCTGATTGATGCAATGCTGGAAGTCGAGATAGGGCATCGCATGTCGATCCGGACCAGCTGATAGAAAATCAATAGTAGCGTCCGTTTCTTCCGTTTGTTCCCTTCTTCGGTATCCTTCCACGACATAATAACCGCTCTGAGGCACGGAATAGATGATATGCCTCTTCTCTAATTCGATATAAGCCTTAATCGCCGTGTTCTTGCTGCAAGCGAAATCCTGGGACAGAGCACGAATAGAAGGCAATTTGTTCCCGGGTTTTAATGATCCATCCTCTATTCGCTTCATTATCTCATCCACGATTTCTTCATAAATCATCATTCCGATTAACCCCTTTCCTTCCGAACTGTATGGGTACAATTCAAGATTAACGCCCTATAGAATTCGATCGAATGCGCTTATACTCAACGGGACGAGACTCAATCACACGAGTCTTTGGACAATTATGCTGACGATGAAGGAGGAATGCAAGATGAAGAAAGTCACGAAAGTCGTTCTGCTGTTCATTGCCATGCTGCTTACCATTACATGCTCCCTAGGTAACCTAGAGACAAACGTAATCGCTGCATCCCGAGTCAAAGAGCTTCATGCGGAAGAAATATTCCATGGAGTTCCGGGCACCACCGTTATCAAGAACCTGAGGACGAATAAGACTTACGCCTATAACCTTCAGAGGAGCAACCAGCGCTTCACGCCGGAATCTTCGTTTAAAGTCCCCAATGCATTAATAGGCTTGGAAGAACATGCGGTGGAGGACGAGTACGAAGTCAAACGTTGGGACGGAGTCATTCGGGAATTCGAAGTCTGGAATCAGACCATACGCTAGCCTCAGCAATGAGAGAATCCGCCATCTGGTATTATCAAGCGCTAGCTCGGGATATCGGTCCTGATCGAATGCAAAGCAACCTGAATCGAATCCAGTATGGTAATCAAGACATCAGCGGCGGAATCGACCGATTCTGGTTGAACAGCAGCCTGAACATCTCGGCGCAAGAGCAAGCCTCGTTCATGGAGAATCTCGTAGAAGAAACTTTACCGTTCCATGAGCAAACGATGAAAACAGTTAAACGCATGATGATCGATAACGAACAGGATGACTATACGATTCATGGCAAAACAGGGACAAGACTATCCGACCTTGGTCTCGGATGGTATGTGGGCTACGTGGAAACGGATAAAACGGAATGGGTATTCGCCACCAACGTGGACGGTAGCGGCTCGACCGCCAAGACGATAACGCTGGATTGTCTGGAGGAATTAGAAATTCTATGAGCACTTCCAACCCTGACAATATGCTGTCAAGGTTCATGCTCTAAATTAAGAAGTATACGAAGGAAAAAACACCCACATTTCGAGGAGGCAATAATAATGACAATCTCTGCACAAAAATTAAACGATGAAGCAATCTCCGAGATCTTACCTTTTCGTATCGCAATTGCACAGTCCGACTTGGATGACTTGCAATATCGCTTGGCGCATACTCGCTGGCCCGATGCGTTATCCGAAACCGGCTGGAAATACGGCGTGTCTCTACCGTATGTGAAAGAGCTGGTTTCCTATTGGCAAAATGAATATGACTGGCGCAAGCATGAAGCACGCCTGAATGAATTTCCGCAGTTCGTCACTACCATAGACGGGGCGCAAGTACACTTCCTGCATGTCCGTTCTCCCGAGCCCGACGCGCTTCCGCTCATACTCACGCACGCATGGCCAAGCTCCATTGTAGAGTTTCTAGACTTAATCGGACCATTGACCGACCCCCGGGCTCATGGCGGCGATCCGGCGAACGCCTTTCATCTGGTCATTCCTTCCGTGCCCGGTTTCGGCTTTTCCGGCTCAACCCTCGATGCTGATTGGAATATCTCTCGTATCGCTAAAGCCTGGGCTGAATTGATGAATCGTTTGGGCTACGAGAAATACGGCGCTCATGGCAGCGACGTCGGCGCGCTTGTTTCCCGTGAAATGGGCATTCAGAAACCAGCAGGGCTAATCGGCATCCATGTCCTGCAATTATTCTCGTTCCCTTCCGGCGATCCGGCGGAGATGGCAGATCTGTCCGAGAACGATCAGGCCCGCCTGCGATTTCTTGCCAACTTCCATGAACGGGCAGGCTTTAATGCCATACAGCAAACCCGGCCGTTAACGCTCTCTTACGGATTAACCGACTCTCCGGTCGGTCAGCTCGCTTGGGTCGCTGATCTGTTCAACGGGTTCGGCGATCATGTGGACTTTATTAACCGCGACGCGTTTCTGACGAACGTAACGCTGTATTGGCTAACCAATACGGTGGAATCCTCTACTCGCTTGTATTATGAAAACGCGCATAGCGAACAGACGGAGCAAGGACCGAACGCGACTCCGACAGGGGTCGCCGTGTTCGGGAATGACTTCAAGTCCATGAAGCGATTTGCTCAACGCGATAACACCAATATCGCGCATTGGTCGGAATTCGAACGCGGCACTCATTTCGCCGCCATGGACGAACCGGATCTTGTGGCCTCGGACCTGCAAACCTTCTTCCGTCGGTTCAAATAAAGAGAAGTCTCAAAATGGCCGAGCGTATCGCATGATACGCTCGGCCTTTTAATACACCATGTCCGAACAAGATCCCATCGCTCTAACGCAGAAGGAAGCTCTGTTTAAACCTTGCGGTAAGGTTTGCGATAATCATGCGGCGTCACTCCGTGCACCTTGCGAAATAACCTTGCAAAATACGAGAAATTACCGTAGTTTAAGCCGTCCGCGATGTCGCTGATACTGCGGTCCGTCGTCGTAAGCAGCTCGGCCGCTTTGCGCATTTTCTCCTGCAGGATGTAATCGGTCAGCACCATTCCCGTCTCCTTGCGGAATAGCCTGGACAAGTACGCCGGGTTTACGAAGGCGGTCGCCGCCAGTTGCTCGCGCGTCAATTCTTCGTGCAGATTACCCGCGATATGAGCCTTCACCTTCTGCACGACCGGGCTAATGGCGAGCGGCCTTAAGAACAAGCTACCCGCGGATGCGGCGATGCAACGAACCCATGTTTTAAAATGGACGACCGATCGGGTCGCCGTCTCCAAGCCGGGACAGGAACGCTCCTCGTAGAGCTGCTGCGCTTGAAGTCCTTTACGGTGCATAGCGTAATAAACGACTTGCAGCAGCGCGTGATAAGAAGCCGTTAGCGTTTCGACCGTTACCGTACCGGTGTCGAGCTGTTCGATCCAATCCTCCAGCTTCGTATCCAATTCGCGCAAAAGACCTTGTTCCAGCAAATCCGCCCAATCCAGCATGGAACTCGTCATGACGTGAGCATGCGGAGCGGCTTCTCCGCCCGAAATTCCCGTCGCATCTCCGCTCCAGATAATTCCGTTGGCCATGTTGACGTTGCGATATTCCTTGTTCAGCAACGCCAGGTAGCTATTCAGCACGTCAGTAACGGGCGTCGTATCCCCGATATAACAGGAAAGCCTGCAATAGAAATAGCTGTTGCAAGCATCCCGATATTCGCGGCAGCGGGCTTCGAGTTCTTCCCTCGTCGCCTCCGTCTCTCCTTGGTGCAGCACGACAAGAATGTTGCCCCGATGATCTTGTATCACGTTACCGGGAATGCCGAGCAGCAACACTTCTTCGGCAGCCTTGCGCAGGGCGAATTCCATGATCAACTCGTCGCGCTCGTTAAGAGGTTTCTCCCAGCTCTCGACGCTAATCAAAATCAGTCGCAGCTTTTCCACCGCGCCGAGTGCCATATCGTACGCCGCTAGCGATCTCGCAATGGACTCGCGGTCCATCGAAATTCTGCGCTCCAGCAGATCCTGCCAGAATCTCTCGATGAGCATCGGCTTGCGGCTGTTCCACAGCTCGACGATCTTGCCGTATTGGTCGTCCGTCTCGCTAATGCGCCTTTTCTCCGTTACTCTCGAAATCGCGTTCAGCAGAACGTTCTCCAGTTCCGTATAAACGACGGGCTTCAATAAATATTCGAACCCGCCGAGATGCATGGCTTTCTGAGCGTAAGCGAACTCGGAATGGCAGGTTAGCACGACCGTCTCGAGTTGCAGCCCACGTTCCTTTACCCATTCCATAAGCTCGAGTCCGCTCGTCTCCGGCATCTCGATATCGCAGATCACGATGTCGATCGGTTGTTCTAGCAATACCTGCTGGGCCATCGGAGCATGATAGGCTTCATAGACCTCGTCGACCCCGATTTTCTCCCACCTGACCCCGGAGCGCAGTCCCTTGACCGCATAGATTTCATCGTCGACTATGAGCACTCTTATCATTCTAAGCCCCCCTTTATACGGCTTTGTTGCGCGGCAACGGTAACCGCAGCATGATTAAGGTTCCTTGCGGCACGGCATCCGCGAACGTCATTCTGACCGGCGCTTTATAGTAGAGGCGACATCTGCGAACTACGTTCCACAGCCCCAGGCTCCCGTCGCCAGGCTCCAACTCGTGAACCTTCTCTTGAAGCCTTATGACCTGTTCCTCCGGGATTCCCTTCCCGTTATCCTCCACCTCGATGAGCAAGCCGCGCTCCTCCGCGTCGTCTACCGGCGATATTTTCACCCGAATCCGAAACGGACTTTCCGTACGAATGGAAAATCCGTGCACCATCGCGTTCTCGACGATCGGTTGAATAATGAGCGGGGGAATTCCCGCCCCCTCCACGGAAGGATCCACTTCGAAATCGAACTCCAGCGTCTCCGGAAACCGATACTTCTGAATCGATAGGTAATGATAGATATGCTCTACTTCCTCCTTAACGGTTATCGTAGATAGCTGAGTGCGCGTCGTGTACCTGAAATACCGCACCAGATGCAGCGACATATTCTGAATGACCTCGTAGTCTCGCATTTGCGCCAGTTGGTAGACGATATTCAACGAATTCATGAAAAAATGAGGGTGAATCTGAGCCTGCAAATGCTTGAGCTCGGCTTTCTGCGTGCGAATCTGCTCCTCGTAGATGTCGATTTTGAGATGCTCGATCTGCTGTGCCATCCCGTTAAACGTCTCTTTCAGGGTGATGAACTCCTGCAGCTTATTGTCCTCCATACGGACGCTGAGATCTCCGGAACGGATTTTGCGCATCCCTTTAATGAATTGATGGATGGGCTTCACGATCGAATTTTGCAGAAAAAATAAATAGAGACCCAGCATGATCGCCGCGAGCATCGGAATGAGATAAGTCAGGTTTCGGAAAAAGGGCAAGCCCTCCAGAAGCGTTCGTTCGGGCAGCATAAGCAAGAGATCCATGTCGGCCATCCTCGAACTCTTGGCCACGAGCAGGTAGGGCTTATCCAGGTTGACGATATTGTAAGCCGCGCTACCGTCGTCCAAGTAAACGCCTAAATCCACCGATTGGAGCGCATGGCGGATGGGAGCTCCGATCGTCGATAGAGGTTGGCCCCGACCGGATACGAGCAGCGCTTCGCCCTTGCCTCCTTGACTTAACAGCCTCATCGGCTCCATTAGCCTGTTGAGATCGACCCAAGCTCCGATGTAGGAATCGTAATGCGTATCCACGATTCTCAGCAGGGCATACTCTCCGTTCTGCACCACTAGCTCCCAACGCGAGGAGTTGCCGGACTTTTCTTCCGTTAAAATGGCCTTAAGCTTCTGCTGTATGATTTGCTTGCGTTCATAAGTAACGGACTGCTGCTGCGCCACGAACAGCTCCTCGTATTTCGAACCGTATGCGAATAACACATCGGCCGCGTCGTAGTAGTTAATATTCAAATTCAGATCGTTCGTCGCCTGCGTCGTGGACAAATAGTACTCCCAGCTTTCCTTGTCGTACTGGCTAAGCGAGATCAAGCTCTGATCCTGCTCCGCCGTTTTGTACAAGTAATTCTCGATTTCCCCTAGCACCTGGTCCATATCGTTCATGTACATGGTCAGCATGTTTCTATTAGATTGAGCGACTTGGGAATGGACGACCTTCGTCGCGTATAGGTTGTTCCACAATAGCACGATGACCAGAGGTACCGTGACGAGACCGAACCCGATAATCAGCCTGGAACGCATCGTTGCTTGTCTCATCGTCGTATTCCTCCCTCCCTGCTGCGTCCATAACCAAAGTCGCAAGTCCAACCCTTTAACGTCCGCTAACCAACCACTCGTCGAGCTGCCGTTGCTTCTCCGCCACGACTTTATCCGCCCCGGCGGCTCTCAGCTTCTCCAAGTACATCGGCATGATTTTCTCCGGATCCTGCGCTCCCGTATTCAAGGCCGGCATCATTTCCTTCTCGACCAGGATTGATGCCGCGATTTCCGTCTTCACCCGTTCCGGATTAAAGACGAAGCCGAGCGCTTTCGATTTGTCCGCTTGCTCGTTGAAGCGGCGATATTCTTCCCACAATCCCGGATTCTCGTTGTCCCATAGATAGGAGTTCAACTGGTTGCCGAACATCCACGGCTGGTTCAAATTATAGCCGACCGTCTTGGCGTCTACGCCGGGAGGGTATTGAATGACGTTGTCCTTCGTCTTCACGTAATGTACGCCTTCTACGCCCCAATCCAGCAAATTCAGCAAATACGGATCGGTATAGAGAAGGTCGAGGAACATCATCGCTTTCTCGGGATGCTTGGCGTTGCGGGTAATCGCGAACATCGCGCTCGTCGTATCGGCCGTCGTCGTATACGGTTTCGTCAGCTCGACGCTTACCATCGGATATCCCGTATCCCGCGAGGCTTGAATTTCGAAGCCGGGCTTGAGCGACTCCGCGTAGGCGAACGCATTGCCGGCCTTAACGGCATCGTACTCGTTATCCTTCGACGTCGTGGCGTCGGCGTTCAGATAACCCGCGCGATTCCATTCGTACATCAGCTTCGCGTATTCCATTAATTCGCTCGTCTCCGCCAAGTTTACGACTTTCGTCGATTTGCCGTCGCGGTTCAGAACGCCGGGGCCTTCGCCGAGCATATCGAATATGCCATACTGCATCATGAACGTGAGCGGGCTTCTGTCCGCGCGCGCTTGCAAGGGAGCCATGCTCGGCTCGGCGGTTTTGATCTTATCGAAGATCGGACCGAAATCGGAAAGCTTGCGCACCTTCGAGAGATCGATGTCCAATTTGTCCACGATATCCTGACGAAGGACGAGTCCCTTGCTGGAGGCGAACTCCTTGTTGGTCACGATTCCGTAAATGCTTCCTTTCACATTGCTCGCTGCGAGAATGGAAGGATCGAGAATCTCGCGAATCCCTTCCCCGTATCGGTTAAGCAAATCCTCGAGCGGCAAATATCTGCCTTTGGCGACCTCGTCTCCGAATCTCATCCAACCCGCGGTGAACAGAATATCGATCTGCTCGCCCGAAGCGAACATGAGGCCCGTCTTATCCCACCAAGCTCCCATATCTATCGTCCGTATATCCAACGTCGCGTTGATTTTTTGCATCAAATATTCGTTTATCGTTTGCTCGATGAGTCCAAGATCCTTCGGAACGTTACCCGCGGGAAAAACCATGACGAGCTTATCCGTATTGGATGTATCCCGCGCCGGCTGGGGAGAAGCCTCGGCGGTCGAAGTCGTGGAAGTATTCGCGGGTTCCCTCGACTTTCCGTCCCGGCCGAGGGCAACCGCTGCGATGATCGCGATGACCACCAATAATATCGCCGCTATGTATGGAAACGCTTTCCCTTTTACCTTGAGTCGCATAGTACCCCGTCCTCTTATCGCGTGAAGTTCGATTCCTCATCATACAATGCCGCCCGTTCGAGCCGCTACTCTTATTGTAACCTCTACTAGTAAAATTGTGACCTTCGGGAATATGCTAAGCTTGCTTGACTATGTGGTAGCGTTCGGCTGGATCGACGCTTTCCGCCGGCTGTAGCTATAGATTTTATTGCGGCTCGATTGGTGGAGGTGGCGTAAGCAGGTGGTGTGCGATCGCCATCCTGCTGCACTTTGGCGCCATAAACGTGTGCCGGGAGAGGCGCGCGAAAGTATATAGTTGCAGCTCATTTGGCGGGGGTAGCGTAGATTGTAGCTATAGATTTTATGGTTACGGCTCGTTTGGCGAGGATGGCGTAGGCTGTAGCTATACAATTTATGGTTGCAGCTCGTTTGGCGGGGGTGGCGATGGCTGTAGCTATACAATTTATGGTTGCAGCTCGTTTGGCGGGGGTGGCGATGGCTGTAGCTATACAATTTATGGTTGCGACTCGTTTGCCGGGGGTGGCGTAGGTTGTAGCTATACAATTTATGGTTGCGACTCGTTTGCCGGGGATTGGAGTAGAAAACCCTCTCCGCCGATGGCGAAGAGGGTTTGGAGCTTCTTACCAGCCGCTGTTGCCGGATCCCCTTACGATCGTATAGAGATTGCCCGGATTGTTTAAGCCTCCGGATGCGGCTCCCGTGACGGTAACGCCGGAGAAATTGCTCGTTCCGTTCACCAAATCGAAGTTCAAGCCGTAGCCCCCAGCTCCGTTGATGGAAACGTTCTGGAATGTGACGTTCGTAATCGTTTTGTTCCAACTGAATTTAACCCCGTCGTAGGTGCTGTCGTTAATCTGCACGTTCTCGACGATAACCGGAGTCGTTATCGGGTGAATGTTCGCGAAAATCCATATGCCGCCAAAGCTCGTGTTCCAGTTGTTTTCCCATCCGCCCGTCCGGTTGAGCGTATTCCGGCGCACTTCGGTCGTCCCGCTAAACGGGAGCGTACCTAAGGTAAAGTCCCGAGTGCTGATCGCGATGCCCGCGGCCGCGACTACCGTATCCGAGCCGATGTTATCGAGCACTTTGTTGTCCATCCCGCCGTATATGGCATAAGTGTTCGCAAGGACCGGAATTTGCGCGGTATTAAAGCGGAACGAGCAATTCTCGTTGGGATTGCCTTGCGACCACATCGCGAACGCATCGTCCCCCGTATTCCTCACGTTGAAATGGCTGATTGTCGTATTTTTCACGCCGCCGCGAAAATTCACCCCGTCCGCCCAGGTATCGCGAATTCTTCCTCCGACCAAATAAAAACCGTTCGTTGCCGGAAGCAACCAGACGCCTACCTTCATATGCTCGACCCAAACGCTCTGGATAAGCGATCCGGTTCCGAAGTTTCCTTCGAAAGCGGCATGATCGTTAGAGTCGTTACGGTACAGCGAATCTCCCGAAACCGCAAAATCGATCAGCTGTACGTTATTGCCCGTTCCGTAAAAACCTCCCTTGCCGTTCGTTCCCTGAAGGGTCGTGTGCCACATTCCGGCTCCGCGGACGTGAATGTTGTCGACGTTCACGCGATCGTTCATGCGGAACGTTCCCGCCGGTATCCACACTCCCGCCTTGCCCGTCGACTTGGCGTTCGCGATGGCATCCCGGATGGCTTGTGTATCGTCCCCAGCGTCGTTGGCCACTGCTCCGAAACTCGTAATGCTCACGAAGTCGGCAGGTGCCGAATATGCCGCATCCGCTTGTTCCAGGTCGATCAGGTCGATCGTATAATAAGCAGCCGAATCTCCGGAATCCTTCTGCAGCTTCACGGTCGCCCCGGCCGGGATGTTGGTCACCAGGAAACGACTCTCATCGTAAAAATGATGCGGTTGAACGCCTGCGGGATTATCGTCATACGGGTAATTGCCATAGGTCCAGGCGTATTTCGACGACAGGTACAGCGTCTGGGTTTTCGTTCCGTTTACGTACAAGCTAAGCGTCGAGTTCGTTCCTCCGCCGCCTGCCGAGTCCGGCATGCTGTAGCGAACGACGATGGAGTTGGCAGCCTGCGGCGCGCTCCACTGCACGTAATGTCCGGTCGACGTCAGCTTAACCGCCCTGCGCCCGGACGATTCCGACTCTACCGTGGCATAAGTGCGATTGGCCGCTAACACTTGCGCGTTCGTCGTTCCGGCTTCCGCCTCCAGCTCTTGGTAAGGAAGCGTCGCTCCCCTTGCGGCTAGCGCAATCCCGCCGGTCACAGAAACGTAATCGAGATTGACGTTGCCGGTATTCCCGCTATCGTATTGATAGCTGATAGTATTGAGGCCCTTGCGCAATGGCAAGGCTTCCGTCTTGGACGCCCAAGCCGTCGCCCCTCCCGTATTCGCAAGAGAGGTCGTTACGGCGAATAAGCCATTAACGTAAACGTTGAGCGTCTTCGCGCTACCCGTTCCGTTCGCGTATCGCAAATCGACGTTCACTGTCGCCGCGGTCCCCGCGTTAACCGTGAAGATCGCGCGCGCTCCCGTTGCCGTGAAGTTTTGCAAATAGTTCGAGGCCTTCGTCACGCCGCCCGAAACAAACTGATCCTCCGCCTGATACACGCTCGAAGACCCCGGCGGCGGTGTTGGTGTTGGTGTTGGTGTTGATGTTGGTGTTGGTGTTGGTGTTGGTGTTGGTGTTGGTGTTGGTGTTGGTGTTGGTGTTGGTGTTGGTGTTGGCGTTGGTGTTGGTGTTGGTGTCGAGCCAGCGGCGACTTGGATGCGATCCAGGTTCACGTTGCCGGAGTCCGCGGAATCGAATTTGTAACCGATCGTATTGTTGCCGGCGTTCAACGATACCGTTTCCGACTGCGTACCCCACGTATCCCAATTCGCCGTGGCGGCAAGCGATATTTGCTTCAGCTTCGTGCCGTTAACGTATAGGCTTAACGTTTTTGCCGAGCCGTTGCCGTTGGCGAATCGGAGCTCCGCCGTATAGCTTCCCGCGGCCGATGCGTTTACCGTGAACTGAGTCTGCGCGTTACCTTTGTTTCCGTCGACGTAACCGCCGACGAAGCCCGTTCCGCTATATCCGCCGTGATCCGCGGCAATTGCGGCTCCGCCGTACAACGCCGCGCTTTCCGCTTCGTAAATGCCGGCAGGCGGCGGAGAAACCGTATCGACGGATAAGCTATCCAGATTAACGTTTCCAAGATCGGTCGAGTCGAATTTATAGGCAACCGTGTTGTTGCCCGCGTTAAGCGTTACGGTTTCCGTTTGCGTCGTCCAGGAATCCCAATTAGACGATGCCGGAAGGGAAACCTGCTTAAGCTTCGAGCCGTTAACATACAAACTGAGTGTCATCGAGCTACCCGTTCCGTTCGCATAGCGAAGCTGCAACGTGCGGCTACCCGCCGCCGCGGCGCTCACCGTGAACTGCGTCCGAGCATTTCCCTTGTTCGTATCGGTATACCCTCCGACGAAACCGGTACCCGTATATCCGGTATGGTCCGTCGACGTTACCGCGCCGCCGGACAACGCGGCGCTCTCCGCTTGGTAAACCGTTGGAGCAGCGCTCACGACCCCGTGCTCGGGGCTAACGATTACCGTCGTCGTCCATAACAAAACCGCCAACATAATAGCTATCCCTTTTTGCGACACCGACCAGCCACTTCTAGCGCTCATCATAAAATGACCTCCTCCGATTATTAGGTTTTGCTAGATTGATCCCGATCGAATTACCGGAAACGGATTCCCCCTCTCGTTATCGCGCGATTGCCAAGCTTGATGTAAGCGCTTTACACATATCTTGCGGCAACGCTTCGCATAAAACTACCAATATTGTGCAGAGAAATAGCGTTATTGTGACCGTAGCGCGTTTACAGACCAAAAAGAGGCCGCCGCATAATGCGTCGACCTCTCCTTTTGACGACTCAACCGAACTCAGAACACCTGCTTCCGCCAATAAATCTAATTCATGAAGCCGACGGCTTGAAGCATTCTCTTCAACGCGACGGTCGCTTCGGCCCGGGTAGCTTTATCTTGAGGAGCAAAGCTATCCGAAGTCTTTCCTTTCATAATTCCTGCCTGGACCAGTTCCTCGACGGATGACCGTGCCCAGCTTGCTATTCGCGAGCCGTCCTTGCCGAAGACCGCCGTCTCCTCGACGATAGCAGGCTTCGCCTGAGTCAATCGAATCGCATTGGCTAGCATGACCGCCATTTCCTGACGGGTAACCTCCCTGTCGGGAGCGAAAGTTCCGTTCGTTCCGCCGCTGATGATGCCGAATTCGGCAGCCGTTTTTACCTGATCGGCGTACCATGCGTTCGACGGCACATCCGCGAAGCGACCTGTCGTGCCGGCCGTAACCGTAGCATTGAGACCTAGCGACCTGACGACTAAAGCCGCGAATTCAGCCCTGCTGACATTGCGGTTCGGCGCGAATTCGTTAGCCGACACTCCGCTCGCAATCCGTTTGTTCGCCATCAACGCAATGTCTTCCTTCGCCCAGTGCGCCGCGATGTCCCCGAAGGAAACATCGGATACAGCGACTGCGTAAATGCTGTTCGTTGCGCTCTTCACCGTAACGACGGTACGGCCGTCTACGACGGAGAACAAGGCAGGCACCGTTCGGAATAGCCCCGTCGCAAGATCGAATACAATCACGGATGAGCGATTGTCGTCCAACTCTCCTTCGACGACGAACGCTCTCGTCACGAATTGCTTACCGAAGCTGTGAATCGGCTTAAAGGTACCTCCCGCTTCCAGCGCGAGCTCGAAGGACACCGGCTTACCGGCGATGCGAAATCCTGCCGAGCCTGCCTTTTCTTCGACATCCGAAGCAATAGTCTCGGATACGGTGGACAGCTTTATGTTCAATTTTGCGCCTGCGGCAATCTTCTCAAAACCGGCCGATTCAAGGATCGCAATGATATTCGACGGAAGCTCGTAGCTTAGATCGCCGAATTTCAACACGATCTTGGCATTCGGCAAAGACGAAGCGGCCTTCCGTAACGCGTCGACGGTAAAAAACGCTTCTCCCGTTCCGTTGCCGGAGGAGAGGTCGATCAAGATTTCTTGCTTGCCCGCGGACACTTCGGCGTTCAACTGAGCGTCTCGGTCGGCATTCGCGGGAAAGAAGACTCCGCTTCCGCCGTTCGTCGGACCGCTTTCCTCCTCTTCTTCCTCATCCGGCTGCGTGCTTGTCGTCCGAAGCTCGAATGCCGCCCCCATCGCATTAAAGACGGAGCCTACCTTTGCGTTGCGTAGGATGACGTTGTCCAGCTCGACCGAACCTGTCACGCTGCTATTAACGTGAATACCCCAAGTGCCGGCTCCATCCACGACGTAGTTCTGAATGAGGATCTTATGATTCGCGTTCGCGATAGCATTAGGGCCGTTAATGTATAAGCCTTGATACGTGCTGTCTAGAGCCGTGTTATCGCGGATGACGATATCGGCATCGATAGCTTTGTCGCCAGTAAAAATCCAGATCGCGCCGAAGTCCTGACTCCAGTTATGCTCTCTTCCCCCGGTGCGAATCAAGGTATTCCGTTCGACCGTAGTCGTACCGTCGAAGGCGACCGGATTAAATCGGGTGGACACCGCTATACCCGCTCCGAAGCCGACCGTATCGGCCAAGACGTTGTCCTGCACCTTGTTATCCCGTCCTCCGAAAATCGCCACGTTATCCGCAAGCCAAGGAAGCTGTATCGTGTTAAACCTGATCGTATTTCCGCTCGTGCGGCTTTCTTCCTCGGATACGCCTTCCGGCTTCTGCGACCATAGCGCGACACTGTCGTCGCCGGAATTCCGAATGTGCGTTTGTTCGATCATCGAGTTGCTGGTACCTGTCGTCAAATTAATCCCATCCGCGTAAGTGTTCCTAATGCGTACGTTACCGACGTATAGGCCATTCGTCGATACTCCGGCTTCGCTGCGCATCGACCAAATCCCAGCCTTCGCGTGCTCGATCCACACGTTCTGAATGACTGATCCCGTTCCGAACGTCCCGTCGAAGCCCGCTTCTCTTTCTGCGTCGCGGCGTGCCGTCACGTTTACGTCTAGCAGCAAGTCATATACGCGAATCTTGTTGCCTTCCGCGATGAAACCCGCTCCTTGCAAAGTCGTGTGCCACATTCCCGCTCCGCGAATCGTTATATTGTCGACTTGAAGCGGACCTTTATCCAGAAGGAATAATCCTGCAGGGATCCACAAGCCGACGCCTTGCTCCTTGGCGGCTGCGATAGCATCCAGGAACGCATCTCCATCGCCGTTAGCATCGTCCGCTATCGCTCCGAAATCGGCAACGGACAGATAACCGTCCGGTTTCGCGTAAGCATCCGCCGCTTGCTCCAATTCGACCAAATCTATCACGTAGTATTGTGCCGCGTCGTCTCCGTCCTTCTGCAGACGAATCGTAGCCCCAGCCGGTACGTCTCCAATCAGCTGATGCGATTCGTCAAAGAATCGATGAGCATCGCCATCCGCTGGATTATTGGACCAAGGATATTTGCCGTACACCCAGCTATGCTCGCTAGTCAACCGAAGCTTACCGCGACTCTCTCCGTTGACGTACAGGGATAATGTCGCATTCGCGCCTTCGCCCGTCTCCGAATCAGGAACGATATATCGAACGACCAAGGAATTCGCTTGCTTCGTCGTCTTGAACTCGACGTATTGTCCGGTAGCATCAAGCGTTACGGCTTCGCGACCGGACGCTTCGGAGGTGAACGTCTTGAATGTCCGGTCCTGTTGCAGTAGCGTTCCGTTCGTCGTACCATGCTCTGCCTCATAAGTCGTAAAAGGTAAAGTCGCTCCTCGGTATTGTTTGTTCACGGAACCCTTCACGAGCAAAGCATCGATATCGACTTGACCGGAATCGCCGTCATCGACCTGCAGCGCTACCGTGTTCATTCCGGCGCGTAGGGACAAGGCGATTGCCTTTCCGGAGACTGCCGAGCCTGTCGGCGAGAAGGCGACGGATTCCGCTTGCTTCAAGCCGTTCACGTAAACGCTGAGGCTTCTCTCTCCCGCGGAAGCATTCCGATAACGAATGGTAGCGTCATAGGATTTGGCTTCTTCCGCGTTAACGGAAAAGAGCAAAGCGGCATCCACGGCGGCGAATCCGGTCGCGACGCTTCCGTTAGCCGTCACTCCGCCTGTCATGAATGCGTTCTCCGCTTCGTACCGGGTTTCGCCGGATACGGGTTCCGCTAACCAATGGGCTTCGATCGCCCCATCAGACAGAGCCTGCGATGTCGCTCCACCCGATTCGCCGAGCGCCAAGTAATGGCTTTCAGCTGCCGATGCGTTGCTGATCGTGGTGTAGCCAGCGTGGGCTTCGAGCTTCCATTGGGAAAATAGTTCCGCTCCATTATTGGAGGCGGTCGCCGCGCCGTTGTTGTTCAAGGCGAGGAAATGGCCAGTCGCGCGGTTAACGAGCCGTTTGCGACCGTTATAATCCTGCGGCATCCACTGCGACGAAGCATCGTTCTCCGAAGCTTGAACCTCCGTCACGATCGCGCCGTTACGTTCGATCAAAGCTTTACCCGTCAAGGCGTCCGTGATTCGAACGTAATTGGTTTCCGACAATGCAGGTGTCACCGCGTTTGCCGGGCCGTTATCCCAAGGTACGTTTACTGCCTCCGCCGAAGCGTCTTCGAATATCCATTGGACGCTAGGGCTCTCCACGGAACGTAGCTCATATTGCGCATAACCTTGCGAATCCGCCGTATGAATATAGGCATCCTTGAATCCGTCCGCTTCGCTGCGAATCAAGTACACGCCCGTTTCGGTTCCTTTTTCCACGGTCCAGTTTGCTTTGTTGTCGTTCACTACGGATGAAGCCGTCGTCTCCAAATAGCTTTGCAGATTTGCGATGGAGATGACGTTACCCGTAGCCCGATTCTCGATGCGCTGCGTACCGTCTGCCTTTTTCAAAATCCAATGCGATGACGCGTTATTCGCTTCCGGATTGCCGTACAAGACGACGTTGTTGCCGTTTTCGTACAAATATTGGCCGGAAGCTTTGTTCTTGATTCGAATGTTTCCTTCGGGAAGAGCGATCGGCGGGTTCGGGGTACGCTCGAGAACCCACTTTGCCGTGCCCCAATCCGAAGGTATGTCGCTTGCCTGGCCGTATCCGGTTTCGTCTTCGACGTGAATAACCGCGTTGCCGTTCCAGTCATTATTAAACACTTTCACGTTGTCCGTGCCTTGAACGCCGTACACCGTCCATTGAACGCTCCCCCATGTCGGATCGAGGTCCAAGCTTTCCAACGGGTCAAGGTGGCCATCCGGATGGTTGATCGGATCCCGGTTGATATGCTCGTTCGTAATGAAATGTCCCGTCGCGCGATTGACGATCAGCGTCCCTTGGCTACCTTGTTGAAGAGCCCAATGCGAGGTTTCGTCGGTCGGCTCGGGCTGGCCGTAAGCTACTTTTCCATCCGCGGCTTCATAGAGATAAGTTCCCCGGTAGTCGTTCTTCAACCGATAAAATTCCGCGGTTTCCACGGTATCCGTTACGGTCACGAACTCCCATTTCGGACTGCCCCAAGTCGCGTTGACTACTCCGTATTGCGCATGCTTCAGTTTATTTTCGACGTTGATATAGTTGCCCAGTTCGTCCGTTAGGCTGCCGCTGTCGTCATTCGCGCCTCCGTTCTCTTCTCCGGGCTTGCTGATCAGCTTCAATCCTTGGCCGTTGGTCGCTATTTTCCAATCTCCGTCCGTGGAGTCTGGAGCCAAAGCCGAGGACTTGAGAGCGTCGCGGGCATTAGCGCCTTCTCCGGAATTCAAGTAATGGCCGGTCGCATGATTCTTGATCCGCTTCGCGCCGTCCGCATCCTCGATAAGCCATTGCGCGTTCTGATCGGAAGCTTCGACGTTGCCGTATTTCACGAGGCCGTTATCCTCATAGAGATACAACTGCAACCAATCGTTCTTGATTCGCACAAAAGGATTCGCGGGCGGCGTCGGCGGGGCGGGATCCTCCAGCTTCCATTGCGCGCTTCCCCATGTTGCTTGCGCCCAATTATTTCCTTGCGCGAAGCCGTCCTGGTTTTGCACGTTCACGAAGCTGTTGTCGCTAACAACGCTTCTGAAGGTCACGAAGCCTTCCACTTCGTTGCCTTGATCGGTTTTGGCAGCTTCTTGCTTCCATACCGCGTCCGCTCCGAGAGATGTCGTCGTAGCTAATGGGGTTGCGCCTACATAGTCGACACTAGTTGCGTACTTACCCGTAGCCACGTTTCGTAAGCGCTTTCCATTTGTCGCGTCTATTACGATCCATTGGGAGCTCATGTCCGTATAGACAGGGTCGCCGTATTTGATCTGACCGTTATCTTCGTACAAATAAGTACCCTTCCACTGGTTCTTGACGCGCTTAGGCAGCGAGTCCGACGCTGGGGCGATCATTTCCTCCGTCACGGTATAACCTGTCAAATATTGTCCCGTCGAACGATTGCGATACTGTTTGTTCCCGCCGTTTTCTTCCACGAACCAATGCGAGGCGGTATTATTCAATGCGGGATTTCCGAATATGAAACTTCCCGCTTCCTCGTATAGATACGTGCCGTCGACAAGGTTGGCTATTCTAACCGGCGCTGTTTCCTCTGCCGGTTCCAGCTTCCAAGTCGCGCTTCCCCATTCCTTCTGCGCCCATCCGTTGCTTTGAACGTACCCGTCCCGGATTTCAAAATTCACGATCCAAGCCGCGTTTCGAGTGCTTACGATATTCACTTCGCCGGGTTTATTCGCAACGTCCGCGATGTCCCAAGTGTCCGAACCCGTAGATGGAGCCGCCGAACTTTCCAGCGGCCTCGTGATGTTCTCGTCGGTCACGCTCTGCGAATTCAAATAATGGCCGGTCGCGCGGTTCTTGATCCGCTGATGGCCGTCTTGGTTCTCGACTAACCATTGCGCATGCGGGTCGTTTACCTCTGTGAATCCATAACGAACTTTGCCGTCGGAGTCTTCGTAAAGGTAATGCCCTTGCAGAGTATTTTTGATCCGGAAGTAGTCGCTTCCTCCTGTGCCGTTATCGTCGTCCGCGCTGGCCGATAACGGGGGAATCATTATTATAAGAGCCAAACTCAGAGCAAGCAGCCTTCGTAGAACCTTCATCGTCCATCCTCCTTGTCGTATGTAGAGCTAGTATTCAATTGGTTAAAAGACATCTGCTCGGTTCAGCCGGCTGGGGAGAATTACCCGGTTTCGCCGGGTAATCCGGCGGGATTCGGTCCACCGAGGCTGAATTACCCGGTTTTGGCGGGTTATTCGGCTGGATTCGGTCCGCTGAGGCGGAATTACCCGGTTTCGGCGGGTTACTCGGTCGAATCTAGCCCGCTGGAGTTGAATTAGCCGGTTTCGGCGGGTTACTCGGCCGAATCTAGCCCGCCGAGCCGGAATTACCCGGTTTCGGCGGGTTACTCGGTCGAATCTAGCCCGCCGGAGTGGAATTACCCGGTTTCGGCGGGTTACTCGGCCGCTTTCGGCTCGCCACGGCGGAATTACCCGGTTTCGGCGAGTTATTCGGCTGAATTTGGCCCGCCGGGGCGGAATTACCCGGTTTCGGCGGGTTATTCAGCTCGACTCGCCCGCCGAGGCGGAGTTACCTGGTTTTGGCTGAAATAGTAGAACCCCGTTCCGCTATTTCAGCCGCTACAGCACATACGCCCCGCCGTCAGCGGCACTCACGCCTACCCCTTAGTAGCGCCGTCCGCCAGCCCCGAGATCAGGAACCGTTGCAGCAGCAAGAACACCGTCGCGATCGGAATCGCGATGAGTATCGTGCCCGCGGCGAATATGGTGAAGTTGTTGGCGAACTTGTCGTTGATGAAGTTGTAGAGTCCGAGCGCCAGCGTGAATTTCTCCGGACTGCGGATGATGATGCGCGGCGTAAGGAAGTCGAAGAACGGCGCCATGAACGTGAACAAGGCAACCACCGCTATGATCGGCCTTGCGAGCGGCATCAAGATGCGGAAGAAGATCGTCATGTAGCCGGCTCCGTCCATCTTGGCGGATTCATCCAAATCCCGCGGGATCGTATCCAAGTATCCCTTTACGAGGAAGACGTTCATCGGAAGTCCGCCGAATACGTATACCAAGATCAAGCCTGTAAAAGTATCCAACAGGTTGACGGTATTCAGCAGCAAATAAATCGCCACCATCCCCATGAGCACCGGGAACATCTGCAGTAGCAGGAACGTGTATATACTATTTTTCCGACCGACGAACCGAAATCTCGAGAATACGTACGCCAGAATCGTCACCAGACACACCGAAGCCAATCCATTGGAAACCGCCACAATCAAAGTGTTCTTATACCACAACGTGTAATCGCTCCGCGGATCCGAGAACAGCCAGCGGTAATGCTCCAGCGACCAATTGTCGGGTATGAGTTTCAATGAGAACAGGCTCGTGCCGGGATTCAAGGACATGCTGAACGCCCACACCAACGGATACAGGATCACGGCGAACATAATTAGAACGATCAAATAAATACCCGACACTTCCAGAGCGGATTTTAGGGAACGTTTCATGCTAGTACATATCCTCCTCTCGGAAAGAACGGGTTTTGCGGAATTGATAGAAGGCGAAAGCAGCGACGACGATGCCCATAATAATGGAAATGGCCGCTGCCATCTTATAGTTGTTCTCGTTAAACGTCAGGCTGTACACCCAGGAAATAAGAATGTCCGTGGCGCCCGAGTTTTGGCCCGATACCGGAGGACCGCCCTTGTTGAACAAGAAAATCAAGTTGAAATTGTTAAAATTGAAGGAGTACTGCATGATGAGCAGCGGAGCGGTCGCGTACAGGACGTGCGGCATCGTGATGAAGCGGAACTTTTTCCACCGGGACCCTCCGTCCACGTCCGCGGCCTCGTACCAATCCTTGGAGATGCTCTGCAACACGCCGGTTATGAGCGTGAATACGTAAGGGAAGCCCAGCCACACTTGAATGCCGATGATCGCGATTCTCGCCCATAACGGATCCGAGAGCCACGGGATGGACAGACCGAAGTGGGAGAAAATATCGCGATTGATCGCGCCGAAAGTATCGTTGAACATCGCCGTGAACACGAGCACGGTCATGAAAGAAGGAACCGCCCAAGGCAAAATAAGCACGGTGCGGATCACCCGCTTGAACTTGACCCGGTTGTCGTTGATCAATACGGCCAGGAAGAAGGCAAGCGTGATTTGCAAAGTCGTCGCGACCAACGTCCAGACGACCGTCCAGGATAGAACGGAGAGCAAGCTCTTGCTCCAAACCGCCTCCGTGAAGAGCGCCTTGAAGTTCGCGAAGCCGACCCAATCCAGCAGATGCGCGGGCGGGGAATTGTATAGGTTGTAGTTGGTGAAAGCGAGCGAGATCATGAACAGCAGCGGAAAAATAACGATTAAAGCCATCATGATGAAGTTAGGAACGACGACGAAATACGGGAAGCCGTGCTCCCAGCTATCTCTGAATGCTTGCCTGACGGACGGAGTTCGGGTGCCTTGCTGCCGTTTCTTGGCGTCTTTGAACGCGTCCGATAGATTAATAGCGTACAAGCCTAAGAAGATAACCCCAATGATGACGGATAAAATACCTTGAACGAGCAGGCTGCGAGAATCGTCTTTCTCGGGCGTATCTCCGAGATCGATCAAGCCCGCGACTCCGTGAATAACGGGTAAAGTCAGCGCGATAATCAAGCTTAAGCCTATGATCAAGAATGCGAATCCCTTGATCCAACGACGATTATAAAGCTGTCCCAATCCGGGAACGAGAGAGAGCAGGAGCGCTACAACGGGATTATGATTTTGATGTCCGCGTGGGATCGTCTGTTGTCCGGGCGCGTTCTGGATGTTCATGTGTTTGGTTCACCTTCCATAGCCCGGTAGGTAAAGGAAAAGGGACTACGGAGAGCCCCTTTCCCTTGCCTACGGCTGCAGTATCGTTATTTCGCGCCGGCCATCTTCATCTTGTCGCTAACCAATTGGACCGCATCGTCGAGCGACGCTTGAGCGTCCTTGCCCTCGGTGATGAATTTCAGCGCATTAGCCATCGGATCCCATACGTGATCCAATTCGGGAACGGTAGGGAACGGTATGCCGTATTGGATTTGGCCGGAGAAGCCGGATACGAGCGGATCTTCCGCCAGAATCGGGTTGCTCAGCACGTTCTTGACCGGCGGCACTTCGCCAGTTTGCTTAAAGTACTCGAGCGCGTTCTCTTCGTTCGTCAGGAAAGCCGCAAAATCCGTTGCCCATTCCGGACTCTTGGAAAACTTGGATAACATCCAGCCTTTGACTCCGATGAAGGAAGTCGGGTGAGCGCCGCCATCGAGAGTCGGGATCGGAACTACGGCAAGATCGTCGCCCAGCGCCTTTTTGTAATCCGTAATTGCCCAAGGCCCGTTGATGACCGCGCCGACTTTCCCTTGCGTGAACAATCCGCCGACAACGTCGCCGTTGACGCCCTTCGGAAGGTATCCGTTGGTGAACCAGCTTTGGATCAGGTTGGCTCCTTTCACGGCGCCTTCTTTGTTCAAGCCGATATCGTTAATGTCATAAATTCCGCTGTTATCTTTGAAAATATAACCGCCATTACCGCCCATGAAAGCCCATGCGTAGTAGAAGTTTGCCGCTTCGAACAAGAAGCCGTACTCTTGTTTCTTAGCGTCCGTTTTCTCCTTCATGATCGTTTCCAGCTCGGCCATCGTTGTCGGAGCCTGCGGGACGATTTTCTTGTTGTAGAACAAAGCGTACGTTTCGGTTACTAGCGGAAGACCGTACAGGACGCCGGCTTGGCTAAGCGCCGCTAGAGCTTCCGGTGTATACGTGTCTTTGATCGCGTCGGTCGTCTTGACCTCTTGCACGAGGCCTTTCACCACAAGGCTGCCGATTCCCGGTTGGTAGAACAAATCCGGGCCTTTGCCTGCGGGACCGTCAAGCGCGAGAACGTCCGGCTGGTCGTTCATCGCTACCGGCTTGATGTTGATCGCGATACCGGTTTGCTCGGTGTATTTTTTGGCTGCCGCTTCTATGACGGCCAGCTTGTCTTCGCTCGTGTCGGGCCAGATCGTAAGCTCGGCCGGTTTAGGCGGCTCCGTGCTGGTTTCGCTGGCAGGGGCGCTTGCGCTTGCCGATTCTGATGGAGCAGCCGCTTCCGAGCTTGCCGGAGCGGACGAGTTGCCCGCGTTGTTGCCGTTGTTATTGCCGCCGCACGCCGCCAGCGACGAAGCGACTAGCATAAGACAAAGCGTCATGAGCATTTTTTTGCTTTTTAACATGTTGAAACTCCCTTCTCTTTGTGGACCCGTTAGTGTCGTCGCCCCCCGGCCGTTGCCGCGGTTCTTGAGATTAATTTTACGGTCGGAGCACCACCCCCAACCACCAACCTCGTGACCTGAAAGGCTAATATTGTGACTTGTGCGTCCCGACGAGAGAGGAGGATTTGTGTTGACGAATAACTTGTAATTCATCCCATTTGGAGTCTCATTGCTCACATACAGCAGGCTAAAATGTTAGCTGTGAATGGGATTGGTTAGATGGATGAGTGACTTAGTAAAGCGGTTTGGACATGTATCACCGTTCAAATTGGCAACTGCGCCGGGAATAACCCGGTTTGGACGTGTATCTCCGTTCAAATTGCCAGCAGCGACGGAAATTACCAGGTTTGGACGTGTAACTCCGTTCAAATTGTCTGCTGCGTCGGGAATTACCCGGTTTGGACGTGTATCTCCGTGCAAAATGCCGGCTGTGTCGGGAATAACCCGGTTTGGACGTGTATCTCCGTTCAAATTGCCAGCAGCGACGGAAATTACCAGGTTTGGACGTGTAACTCCGTTCAAATTGTCTGCTGCGTCGGGAATTACCCGGTTTGGACGTGTATCTCCGTGCAAAATGCCTGCTGCGCCGGGAATAACCCGATTTGGACGTGTATTTCCGTGCAAAATGCCGGCTGTGTCGGGAATAACCCGATTTGGACTGCTAAGGTTGAGTACTGGTTGTTGGTTGGAATGTGCTGGCTTGGTGGGGCGCGGAGGTTCGGCAGGGTTCCTGAACGAATGGGATATCGACAAAAAGAAAAAAGAGTTGCTCCGCGGATTATCCCGCGCAACAACTCCCGTCTTCATGCTTTCCATATCTTCCGATCCACCCGCGTTCATCTCATCTTCCCTACCTGCCAATTCAACTTCGTTCATCTCAAATATCCTATCTTCCGAACCAACCAGCGCTCATCGCGACTTAAATCCGTACACCGATACGCCGTTCTCCTCGACATTGAGTTCCACGACCGATCCGGCGGAGATTTCGAGAACGGCACTTTCGGTATCCGAGCTCAGCTCGTTCAATAATCCCGCCAACGTAAAACTCACCTTTGCCGTCCTACGAGAGCTTTCGTTAATGAACACGAGTATTTTGCCTTCCGGGTGGTTTAGCGTCTTTAATCTCAACCCGCCGACTGCTTCTCGCTTAACCGTCATCTTCACGCTCACGCCCGCGCCAGTGTCCGCGTCCACGTCAGCTGCCGAATCCCCGACTAATTGAATATTTTCCCATACGGCATCGCGAACGATCGACTCGACATAGTTAAGCGTTACCGCATCCGGCATAGCAAAATAACGCTGAAACGCATTCGTCCCGATTCGAATGGCGCTACCCTCACCGTACTTACGCGACGTCACCGCCGGTCTGCCATCCGCGAATCTTGCCGACACGTCAACATCCGCTCCGACGATCTCCAGCGGCAGCCGATAGAACCAGCCCGGCAGCGCAAGCTCGCCGCCCGTTCCGTACAATTCAAGCCCGTCGTCGGCCGTCTCGATATCCTCGACCTCGGCTCCGAACAAGGCAGCTAACCGCCGAAGCGACTCTCCCGCGAGTTTGCCGTTCTCGTCCTTCATCCCCGAAAGTCCATCCGCGATTACGATTCCGCCACGACTGACGAACGACTCTATCGCGGCAATCTCTCCCGCTCCAAGGACGATAGCATTCGGAACGATCAACGCCCGAATCTCCTCGCGAATGCCCTCTTCCGCCAACCTCTTATCGGAGATAAGCTCTGCGGTGACGGAAAGATCCGAGAGTAGCAGATGAGCGCCGGCCACCGCGTCCGCGTACATGTTTCCGTTTCTCGGATTCGACGGATCTAGACCTTCGCCCTCTACTTGTCCGAGGGACATCGACCGTTCGGAAAACAAGATCAATACTTTGCCTCTTTCCGGGGTCGAATCACTGAATAATGCCTCGTGCGCCCCGATGATCTCCGCGGCATGTTTCGCCGCCAGCAATCTTGGCGACGGCTTCTCCAACTGGTTCAACAATGACCACTCGCCCGCTTCATAACCCGCGTTCCTCGAGTTGAAGCACCAGAACACGACCGCTTTCGCCCCGCTGCCGATCCCTTCCCATATCCAATGCTTAATCGTAGTTCCGGATGGAGTATACGCCTTCTCCGAGGAATACAAAGTCGTTCCTCCTTGCAGCTCGCTTACCCAGAATTTGCGCTCCGGATCGCGGGTCGCGCTCTTCATTAAATCCGAGAAATACCCGACGGATTGCGTCCATCTTTGCTCCGGGTAACGCAAGGAATGCCACATCGGATGAGCCGAACACCCCATGAAGTCAACGAGATCGGCTTCCATCCAGACGGATTGACCGACTCTCTGCATATCGAGCTGTATGTTATGAGGATTCACGTGAACCGGATGCACGGGATCCAGCTTGCGAATCTCGTCCCGGATGAAAATCAATTGTTCCTCCATATTGCGCACGGTGAATCTTATCCACTCCAACTGTTCGTTAAAAGAAACGAAAGGCTGCACATAGGATTGAAGCGTGCGGCCCATCCCTTTTTCCAACTCTTCGAAACTGGAATATTGCGTATAGGAGCCCTTGTTCACCTCTTCGATCGTCCCGTAAACCTCTTGCAAATAGCGGGAGTACGCCTTGATGGCATGAGGAGTCTTGTAGATCTCGCGACTCGGCTCGTTCCATAGAATCCAAGAATCCAACTGCGAATGGTTCCCGTATCTGGCAACGATCTTCTCGATATAGGCTTTCGTCCGTTCATGAAACACCGGATCATCCAAATCCGCTAACGACTGAGGCCCTTCCGTCAAGCGCATCCAGCCCGGCGGACTGACCGACATAAGCGTCGGCACGACCGTAAGTCCCGACAACGCCGCCTGCTCGAAGCACGCATCGTAATTATCGAAGCTCCACTTTCCGTCGGACGGCTCCAACTGCTCCCATATCATAAATAGACGGATAATCTCCAATCCGTTTTCTTTCATCGACACGACCATTCGTTTGACGTATTCCGGTGTATCGTCCTTGTTAATGAACAGTTGGCTCCCGATTCTGACCCGTTCCGGCACGCTGATCTCTCCCATCCTAACCGCATTATTTTCAAAGCTTACTATGCGACTATGATAAGTGATACAATATTCCCGGAGAAAAATAGCACGATTCTATCATCATAGCCCCAAGGAGATGAAGTATGTGACGATGGGTTCGACGGAAGAGAAACGTTTCACCGGAGGAGTCTCCCAGCATCCGTTCGCCTGCAAATCGCATGACACCGCGCGCCTCGGTTACCATTTCCCGGCTCATTGGCACACCCATCTCGAATTGCTCTACATCACTCGCGGGCAGGGAACTTTTCATATCGGAGGCAGATCCTACCTCGCTCTCGAAGGCGATTTATTGCTCATCAACGCGAACGAGGTGCACGCGGTAGACATATCGCCGGAAGACGACGCGGAGTACTTGATTCTGAGCGTTGTTCCCGAGGTCGTATACCATACGGGCAGCACGATTTTCGAAGCGAAATACATCTTCCCGTTCTTGCTGGGCAACAGGCAACACGAACGCCATTTTCGACAACGCGTCTTAAACGGCAGCCCGATTCCCGCGCTCGTCATGGACATCCATAGAGAGTACGAGCAGCAGAGGTACGGCTTCGAGCTTGCGATGCGGTCGGCGTTTACGAGTATTTTCTTATGGATGCTACGCTTTTGGATGAACCAAGAACCGGCGCAGGCGGGATTTCCTTCGTTCGCCGCTTCTTCGTTGGACAGCATCAAACCGATCTTCGAGCATCTGGAATACCGCTTCAAAGAAGACCTGACCGCTTCCGATGCGGCCCGGCTGTGCGGGATGAGCTACAGTCATTTCGCGAGATGCTTCAAACAAATCACGGGTCATAGCTTCGTCCGCTATTTGCATTATCGCCGCATTTCCGAAGCCGAGAAACTGTTGCTCACGACCTATTGGAGCGTCACTCGCGTTGCGTTGGAATGCGGATTCTCGCACACCAGCTATTTTATCCGTCATTTCCGAGCCCATAAGGGGTTAACTCCCAAACAGTTCGTCCTACGGGTAAAAGGAATGGGCTGACAGGTGGCGGTGAGACGGGGGGGAAGGCGGATTGGGCGGAGTTAGTCCGATTCGCTTACTATCTCGAGCGAATTCGGCCGCGGTGGGCGGAGTTAGTCCGATTTGAGCACTATCTCCGGCGAATTCGACCGCGGCGGGCGGAGTTAGTTCGATGCGCGTACTATCTTCGGCGAATTCGGCCGCGGCAAGCGGAGTTAGTCCGATTCCCGCACTATCTCCGGCGAATTCGACCGCGGCGGGCGGAGTTAGTCCACTTACTCCCCGTACTGCAGCCGAAACTGAGTCGGAGTCGCGCCAGCCAGCTTGCGGAACGTATGCACGAAATGGCTATCGTCCTGAAAGCCAACCGCCTGCGAGATTTCCTTGACCGTGCGGTTACGGTTCGCCAGCAGCAACTCCTTCGACTTCTGGACGCGAAACTGCACCAAATACTGATAGGGGCTGATGCCCCAGCTTTTGCGAAACAACGTGTTCAAGTACTGCGGGCTTACCCCCAGCGTCTCCGCCATTCGGCCAAGTCCGAGCGCCGCATCCCCATACTGCTCCTCGATCAGCAAATAAATCGGCGTTAGCCTCTCATGGCCTTTGGAGAGGGAAGGCTGTCCGCTGATTTGCCCGTACCTCTTGATTTGAGCCAAGAAGGAATACACCTCTAACGATCCGTTAATGCCCGCAAAATCAAAGCTGTACCCGCACTTCTCGTTATATTGCTCATGAATGTTCGCAAGCGGGCAATCGGTTTCCCAACTCAGCGGGGTCATCTGCGGAATGTCGAGGGATGCCGTAATCGGCGTGGACAAAGCGCCATCGAAAGTCATGTACCAAGTCGACCAAACCGCCGTTTCCGGAAAATAGCTATGAGGAACGTTCGGCTTCAGCAGAATGCCTTGGTTGGGATTCAGCTTCACGGTTGTGCCGTTAACCGTAAATTCGCCGCAACCTTCGACCGTGTGCAGCCAATGAAAGCCATTGTAACCGTGCTCTCTGTTTATCGCCGTTTGATGCCCCAAGCAACCGACGCTCGTGAGATGCAGAGGCAATCCGCGATCCCATTCCGTCGTCACGAAGTATCTGCTATATGAGTTGTTCATGATGGACCTCCAGTTTCATTTTCCTATACGATATATGAATTATATTATATTTCAATTCGTTATCCGTTGATCTAAAATAGGGTCGAAGTTGAATTATATTATACTCTATTGACCGGGAGTGAAGAAGCCATGACGATTAAGCTTGGTTTTATCGGATCTGGAGGAATCGCCAATCATCACCTGAAGAACTTGGTGCAAATGGACGGAATTAAATTATCGGCGTTCTACGACGTAAATCTGGAGCGCGCTCAAATAACCGCCTCCGAGCACGACGGAGCGAAAGCGTTCTCAAACCTGGACGACATGCTGGATGGCGAGAGCTTAGATGGCGTATACGTCTGCGTCCCTCCCATGGCGCATGGCGAGGCGGAAAGCAAGCTCGTCGAACGGGGAATTCCTTTTTTGGTGGAAAAGCCGCTAGGAATCGACAACGAAACACCGCACCGAATCGGACAATTGGTGAAAGCGAAGAAATTGACTACTTCCGTAGGCTATCATTGGAGGTATAATGAATCCGCGGGGCTTGCCAAACGGCTTCTAGAGAACAGCAAGCCGGGTATGGCCCTCGGCTACTGGATGGGCGGTATGCCTATGGTTCCTTGGTGGAGAACGCAATCCGGCTCGGGCGGGCAATTCGTCGAGCAAACGACCCATATCGTGGATTTGCTCCGTTATCTTTGCGGGGAAGTTCGAGAGGTGTATGCCGCTTACGCTCTTCAAGTGATGGGCGAGAAGGTCGAAGGCACCGACGTGCCGGACGTCGGCTCGGTCACTCTAAAGCTGGCCAACGGAATGGTGGCGACGATCTCCAACACTTGCCTGTTACCGGTCGGACATCATGTAGGTCTGGACATTTACACGAGCAACGGGATACTCGAGCTTCGAAGCGATGCTCTCCATGAGATCACTTCCGAAGGTAAGCAAACCCATTCGAACGTAGCCAATCCTTATTTCGTGGAAGACGAAGCTTTCATTCACGCCTTAAGAACCGGAGATACATCGCTTATTCTATCGGATTACGAAGACTCGCTGCGGTCTCATGAAATCACGATAGCGGCCAACGAATCGGCCGTTTCCGGCAAACCTATTCTTTTAACGAATCCACAAGGGGTGCTTAGCTGAAATGAAATACTCATTATGTATCGGAGCCTATTCGGGCAAAGACGAAATCTATCATCTGGAGAAAATCAAGGAGCACGGCTTTCACGGATTGGAGTATTACGCGTGGTGGGAATTGAAAGACCTCCGTCAAGTAGCCAAGGAGCAAGAACGCATCGGCGTCGGGATCAGCGCGACCTGCACCAAGTTCATCAGCTTAGTCGACGTATCCTACCGCGATGCTTATTTGGAGGGTATCCGCCAAACCATCGAAGCTTGCAAAATTCTTAATATTCGCTCCGTCATCTCCCAAACGGGCAACGTCGTGGACGGAATTCCGCGCGATATTCAAAGGCAAACGATGGTGGAAACGCTCAAACGTTGCGCTCCCCTTTTCGAAGAAGCAGGCATCGTATTAGAAGTCGAACCGTTGAACGGTCTAGTCGATCATAAGGGGCATTTCTTGCAGCGGTCGGACGAATCGGTCGACGTCATCGATCAAGTCGGCAGCCCGAACGTTAAGCTTGTCTTCGACGTTTATCATCAGCAGATCACGGAAGGAAACGTCATCCGCAACGCGACGGGTTATATCGACCGGATCAACCACTATCACATCGCGGATAATCCCGGACGCAAGCAGCCGGGCACGGGCGAGCTGAACTACGTCAACATCCTGAACGCGATCAAAGGAACGGGCTTCGAAGGTTTCGTCGGCTTGGAATGCGGCTATACGATCGACACCGACGTCGCGGTCCGCCAATTCAAGGACAACGTGTTGTCTCAAGTGGAGTAAGACGTGGAAGTATAATCTTAATAAGGTACCGACCGAGAGCTAACGCTTCCGGTCGGTACCTTTGCCTACTCCCCTTGCCGCGAAATATACTTCTTGTCTTTGAGGAACAACCGCCAGAACAAATAGAAGCCGGGGGCGAGCACGGCGATCCCGATCGAATAGGACACGAGCAGCGAGCGAAATAACGCATCGTTCGTAATCGCTTGTCCGATAGTCAGATGGGGATACAGGATATAGGGCAAGTGAGCCATGCCGTAGCCGACGCTCGCCAGAAAATATTGTCCGATGACGAAGGTGACCGCCAGGCGTGGTCGTCCTGGAGGACGTTGCCCGTCCTTGATCCATAACGCGCTGTACCCGATCGCGAACGAGACGATCGAAGCCAGAAACCATGGCAAGTGCTCGCCTATCCTCACCACGATCCAAGCTGCTTCCGGAGTCATCGTGTAGATGGCCAGAACGGCAGTTAACAACGTTAACGGCCCCATGGCCACCGCGACTTTCCGGTACGAAAGATAGGTAGAGGTTTCCCCCGCTTCATGGGCATAGTCGGACAAGAACAAAGCCGCCAAGAATAGCTCGGAGGAGATGCCGAAGGCCAAGTGCGCATACTCCGTCGGGCTCGACAGCAGCTTACCGAATAACAACGACGGATTGCCTTCGGACGATAACTCGACGAAGCCTCCGAGCGAAACAGGCAATACGCTGAGCAGCAGACCCGGAATCAGCACTCCCGTTAGTCCGGATACCCATCGCAGCGGCCTGCTGTATCGCTTCGTCGAATAGCTGTACACCATGAAGCTGCTGCGAATCGTAAGCAGAATAAGCACCAAGCTGACGGGAACGAGCAATATCGTACCGAGCCAGAACGCCGCTTTCGGGAAAAACCCGACCATGGCGACCGTAATCAGCACGAGAAACACGTTCGTGACTTCCCAAGACGGAGACAAATACCGATTGGCGATCTGCGCCGCTCTCGTGCCGGATCTTCGGTCGAAAACCAACGCCCAGAAACCCGCTCCGAAATCCACCGATCCTAGAATGGCATACGCGAATATTAAAGCCCACACGAGCGCAATAGCCACCGTAGCATGATCCATTCTCTTAGCTCCCCTCCGTTACGCCCAGCTCGCGCGCCACAGGCTTGCGTTTGAAATAATACCGCATAACCGTGATCGTGAGGATCATGAGCAACACGTACAGGCCTATGAACAAGCCGAACAATACGCCGATATTGTCCGACAAGGTTGCCGCGTCCGCCGTTTTCTGTACTCCGCTAATAACCCAGGGTTGCCTTCCGGTGCAACTGAAAATCCAGCCCGTTTCTATTCCGATAAGAGATAACGGTCCTCCGGCCACAAGTACAGCTAGCAGCCAACGGGGATAGGGGCGCTTCAGGACAAGTCGATAGAATAACGCTCCAAAAGACAGCGCTACTAAGAACCCGCCGATAATGACCATCAGATTAAATAACGTGTGGATATATAGCGGCGGCCACAGCTCGCGTGGATAGTCGTTCAATCCCCGAACGACTCCGTCGAACCGGTCCGTCGCCAGAAAGCTGAGCGCACTGGGAATCGTAATCCCGCCAACCACTTCTTGCTTCTCCAAGCTGGTGCTGCCGAAGATTTCCAAGGCGGCGTGAGGTCCCGTTTCGAACAACCCTTCCGCCGCGGCAAGCTTCAAAGGCAAATAATGATGGAGCATCTGCGCCGTGAAGTGGCCGTTGATCGCCGTAGCCATGGAGCAGACCAAGCCGACGATCAACGCGAGATAGAGGCTTCTTCTGTGATACTCCCGTTCTCTCTCCGACTTGCCCTTCTTCAATAGCTTATAGGCGGCAATCGATCCGACGCAGAAAGCACCGGTCATGAACGCCGAAGCGACGACATGAATTGCCGTTACGGCGAAGCTTGGATTGAATATCGCTTGAAGCGGATGCACGTCCGTTACTTTGCCGTCCGCGAGCTTGAAACCCCGAGGAGTGTTCATCCAAGCATGAACGTTCGTAATCAGCACCGCGGAAGAGGCCGACCCGAAGGATACCATAATGACGCTGAGTATTCGCAGCTTGCGCGACAAGCGATCCGCGGCGTAAATATAAATCGACATAAACAACGCTTCCAGGAAAAAAGCCCATATTTCCACTTGGAAGGGTACCGCGATGACCTGTCCCATGATCTCCATGAATCCGGGCCACAGCATCGATAGCATAACGCCCACGATCGTTCCCGAGGGAATAGCTACTCCGAGCAGAATCGCCTGAGCTTTCGTCCAGCGTTTCGCCATGAGGGAATAGTCTGAGTTTTTCGTAATGCCGGCGAAGATCTCCGCGAATACGATCATTAGCGGCACGCCTACGCCGAGAGTCGCGAAAATAATATGAAAAGCCATGGAGCTACCGAACAAAGCCCTTGCCATCACAACCGAATCCATCTCTCGCATCCGCCTCCCTGCTAGTCTTCGGGTAGTATTCCGCCGCGGATGGGAAAAGATGTATATTCATGAATCTCAAATCAATCAAAATCCGATGACGCATGCTTCTGTCACAAAAAATCCACAGCCGGAGATGGCTGCGGATGATGATATAGCGATCTTTCACTTCCACCAAATACTATCCCTTTCCTCTTCGCGGATGCCTTCTTCCCCGTACCAATCGAACTCCGCTTCCCGCTTCCCGAATTTCCAGCGCGAGGCGCAAGTCGTTCGAAGCCAGTCCAGCGGTTCCGCGGCCGGCTGCGGCATCGACGCTATCCGGAAAGCATTGCGCACCGCTTCCGTCTGCTCGGCATCCAAAGATCCCGGCTTAGCGGAAAGAAACAGCGGAGTGCCGCTATTGGCCACCAACTCCAACCACTGCTTGCTTTCTTGCCAAGGGGTAAACGATGTCAACGCTACGCAATCCGCGTCATGGCTGAAGAACGCTCCATGCTGATGCATGCGGAACGCCAACGTGTTGATTCCCATTCGTCGGGTTCGCTCCCAACCCTTGCCGCTCGTATCGTCGCCGGTTCTCTGGATGGCGAAAAGGCCGGCGGCCAGATGTCCGATCGTATTGCAACCGATCACCAAGGCATCGCTGGCGGCATCCGCGATTGCGCGATAGAAGTCCACGATGATCTCCGCGGTCGTTCTCGATCGGTCCGAGAAGGAATGTCGCGAGCCGATGGGCCGGGATCCCATTTTAAAACCCCATTCGCCCAACAGATCAAACGTGCTGAAGTCGTGCTTAATCAGCTTGAACCCCCATTGGACGAGCGTCTTCATATCCTCGGCTACGTATCGAAGCACATCGGGATGACTGGGATCCAAGCACCTATCCGCGCTTCCCTTGAGTATCCACGACTCCGGCACGCGCTCCGAAGTAAGCAGCGGACGGAACCAAATCCCCGGTCTCACGCCGGCTTCGGACATCTCTTCCGCCAATCCGCGCATATCCGGAAATTTGCGGTTCCCTACCCAAGGCCCTCCGTTGTATTCGGGTATGTTGCCGTTAATTTGCCATCCGTCGTCGATGATCATATAAGGGCGATTCGATAATCCTTCCGCCAACTCCGAGATGAAACGGGCGTCCGCTACGACTTCCTCATGCGAGCTCACTCCGTAAGTATAGTACCAATTGTTGCCGCCATAGATAGGTTGCTCCGGCATGACTGGCGTATCGCACAAACTCCGGCATAGACGATTCGCCGCCGAATGAGCGCTCTCGCCTTCTTCGCCGGCATATTGCACAACTTCCGCCGCTGGCAGAATTCTGCTTCCTAATAGAACGCCCTCCGCCCCGCAGCTAATATCGGATACTAGCGTGACTCCGTTCCTATCGAGCCGCCAATGGGAGAAGGACCTCCCGCCCGTTTTCACCCCGAAACCGAACGAATGCGCCCCGTCGTGAATGATCGCATACCACGGCATTACTCTCTCGGGCACCATTTGGCGCCACTCCAGGTCGCCATAGCCGCGTTCCCAGTGATCTCCGTATACTTGCAAGCCGCCTCCGGCTCGAAGCCCATGTTTCCATCGCATCACTATGCGTTTAACCGCCGTTCTTGGAGCGCTAATGCTTATGCCAAGAACGCCGCCGGCAATTCCGAATTCGAGTCCGGCATCGGAATTCCGCCATCCCGCCGTACCTTTTTCAAGCGCCGAGCTCCCCTCTTCCGTTTCGATCCAAGCCCAGTCCGGTTCCCTGATCAAATCGATATCCATCATGAGATTATACCTGCCTTCGGTAGTGTTCGAATCCGTTCTCTGACTTTATAATAAAGAGATGCGATTCGATAAACCTCTCAATAGTTAGAGTCTTGTTCTCATTTCATGAGACGTGCGAGAAAGGAAGCGGCATCGAGATGCAACAGCCCGGATACATGAGAAATTATACGAATATGAACAAGCAGTTTCCGTTCTCCATCGACCTGTCCGTGATCGACGGGACTCTTGCCGCCCACCGCCATGACTTCCTGGAATTCTCTTACGTCCGCGAAGGTCATGGAACGGAGATCATTAACGGCGTCCGTTATCCGTTAAAGCCGGGCACGTTAACGTTCTTGCTCCCGTTTCAATATCACGAGATCGTCTCGGATCCCGGAACCCCGTTAACCTTATATCATAGCGGCATGTCCCCTAGCCTTCTTATGGGAACCCCGGAAACGGGCGCGGGATTGGAGCAATTGCTCCATGAGGACGATTCATTACCGCCGAATTGTTCGCTTGACGAGACGGACAGGTCAAGAGCCGACCGGCTGCTGGACGATATGTTCAAGGAGCATCGCGGAGAATCCGCTTGGAAGAACGTCGTGTTGCGCAGCCTGTTGCTCGAGCTGCTCGTCCTATTCGACAGGTCTCGAAAGTCTGCGGCCCCTACGATCTCCGATCGCCCGGCCCAACTAGCCGGCAACGGTTCCAACCGCCATAAGTCGTTCGGCAAAGTCGTTTCTTACGTAGAAGCTCGCTATTCCGAGACGTTAGCTCTCGCAGAAGTAGCCCGCGTTCATCATTATCACGAGACCCGTCTAAGCGTGCTCTTTAAGCAGCACACCGGTCAAAGCTTCGGCGACTACCTGCAAGACGTGAGACTACGGCATGCTTGCGCTTTATTATCGACGTCGGCATTGAAAATTACCGATATCGCCTCGCAAACCGGCTTCGGGTCCATCGGTACGTTTAACCGCGTGTTCGGCCGCAAAAAAGGTCTGACTCCATCCGCTTACCGCAAGAAGTTCCAATAACGCAAAAAACGTCTCGGAGGATTCGCGATCCACCGAGACGGCTTGACTTATAGAATATCTAAATCCGTTCCAGCTTTCTTTCCTTGATCTCGCCGTTATAACCTTCTGGAAGCTTGACGATCATCCGGATATCCGACGGGTACGTCACGTTAATACTCATCGTTCGGGTAGCCTCGTCGGCTTTCCACGACACGTCGATCCTTCCGCCCGACGGATGCGGTACGCTGCCGCGCGCCCATTCCAGTCCGCACGGAACCGGCGCGATCTCGACGACGCTCCAGCCCGGCGCCGAGCTACGAACGCCCAAGGTTTCCCTGCCGAGAAAATAAGCCGGAGCGGAAGACCATGCGTGGCAATGACTGCGGGTCACCATATCCGGATTCGCGCGATTCTCGAGGAAGTTCGGATATTGTTCCCAGCAGGTCGTCGCTCCGTGGGCGATCATGTTGCCGTAGTTATGGCGTATATCATCGAGAATCAGCTTCACTTCGCCGACTTTCGCCAACGCTTCGTAGTAGAAGAACGACATGAACGGACTTCCGATCTGAACGAAATGCTCGGGCGGTTGAATCAAGTACTTGTCAATGACCGATTTCCGTTCGCCCTGCGCCACTCCCGTTAGCGATGCGACGACTTGGGTTTGCATGCTGGTCACGGTTGATCGTCGACCGTCGGCATGAATGCAATCGATGTATACCTGCTTCTCCTCGTCCCACAGTTGCTCGTTGATTGCCGCTGCCAACTTATCCGCAGCCTCCCCGAAGCGAGCCGAGCCTTCCGCGTCCCCGGCCAGTCGGCCCATTGCGACGGCAACACGCAGTGTTTGCACCAAGAAGACGTTCTGATGCGTCACGATCCCGTCGTTCGGTTGATCGATCGGAGACCAATCCAGCAAATTCCATCCTTTGACGTTGAACAGCCCGCTTCCGTCGATTTTGAGCAAATAATGGTCCATCGTGTAGCGGATATGATCGTACATCTCCACGGCGAAAGCCTTATCGTCGGTTTGCTCGTAATATTCGGAGCAGGCGATCGCCCAGAAAAACGTCCAGTTCGGAATGACGCTGCTCCATCCGCTCGGCACTTGGTCCGCATAAAGCGGCGTCTGATACTTCGATCCCGGGACAAGCCTTAAGCAACGCTTCAGAATGTCCTGCACGCCGTATAGGTAGTTGCTGACGAGCGCTTCGTTACGGCTATCGCCTACCCAGAATGTCTGCTCGAAAGCTGGGCAATCGACGAACGTGTCCTCCATGCAAAGCTTGGTCGTATGGCGACTGATTTCCCAGATGTCGTTAAGCAACGGATCCGAACACTCGAATCTACCGACTTCGGCGACCGGATAGTTGCTTTGGGCGAAAGTTATTCCGTGAATTTTTACCGGAGCTTCGGCTTTTCTTACCGTTAACGCCAAGTACCTGAATCCTCGGCGGACCGGAGACGTATACGACTGACGGCCAGACCGGCTTACGTATCTAAGCGTATGGTCAAGCCCGAACATATCCTGACGATATTCCCCTAACATATACTCGAAGCCGTACCAATCCAAGACGGTTCCTTCCGCCGCCTCGACCTCGAACGATAAGTAACCCGAATACTCTTTGCCGAAATCCAGCAAAATCTCCGTGTCGTACCCTTCGTATACCGGAACGATTGCCGCATCTCCATTCGGAATGACAGCGTTCTGCAGTTGCGCGGGAACGGCTATATCCGCACGGTCTTTTTTCCAAACGCATTCGCTGAAGACATCCGCTTCCGATACGTATTTGAGATCTATCGGACGGAGACTGTCAACATACTTCTCGAGATCCGCGGCTTGCTTGACCGATCCGAGCAATTCCTTATATCCGCCGAGTTCCCGATCAATCTCGCGGCGATCCTGATGATCCAAATTCACGACGAAGTCGAAAGGACCTACGGTGCAAAATGTCGACTGCCCCGCGAAACGCGACAACGGCGTTGCGAATGCCAGCTCGTCCGCGTCTTCCGCGTAAACGCCGATCTGAAGCTTCCCTGTATGCATGCCGCCGGATACGTCTACGAGCAGCAGGTTATCTCCCGCCTTCAGCTCCACGTCCACATACCTCTCGGGCTGGCTGCCGTACAACCGATCCATCCCGATCGTTTCCCCGTTTACCGACAAGGCGTTCAAGCACTCCCCGCTAGCCAGAAAACCTAGCGTAGCCCGCGCCGGACGGCTCGTTCTTATCGAGCTTGCCACGAACCCGGTCAACTCGACGACGTTGGAATGATCCTCGCTTCCTTCCACCAAAGCGGATCGAACGTCGATAGCCGCCGAAAGCTGGAACGACTTGTATCTAACGAGAGATTCCACTCTAACGGGATGGACGATCTCTTCCGTCAGCATGGGAATATCCCTCGGTTTTAGCGTCGTCCACGGCTCCATTCCGGCCGGCCCCAGTTCGAGCGCGTTCCGCCATCCCGAATCGTCGAACTCCCGGCCGATCCACTCGGCGTCCCAAGCAGAAGCGTCCACGTATTCCGCGAAAGCGTGCTGGCAAGACATGCGAGGCGATCTCGAATGCTGGCCTTCGTGCTTGGAGGTCTTCCAAGCGGCATCGGTCGTTAGCGCAACGGTCCCGTCTCCGTACTCTAGCTGGGCAAGCAAACCGCCGCGCCCGCGAAGGTAGTAGAACGTAGAAACGCCGAAGTGCATGACCATAACCGCTATCGTGTTGGCTTCTCCCGCTTTCAGCAAATGACCGACTTCATACGTATCGTAAGACTGCTCGAAGGGCCAAGAACGAACCGGTCCCCGCCCGAGCTGCGTGCCGTTCACGTATAACACGTATCGCGAATCCGCCGTTATCTTTAATGACGCCGTGTTCGTCCCCATCGAAGGCGCTTCGAAGACCGATCGGAAGCATCTCCATTCGTTACGCGGACTTTGTTCCCCGTCTCCCCATATCCATGACGCCTGCCAGTTCATTGTCGACAACACTTCCCCGAGTTTATTGTCCTGCCCCTCTATTGTAAAAAAATAAAGCGCTTCCGTTATGGGTTTATCACGACAAAATGTAGGTGTATAATGACTTCATACTCTGCGACTTAATGATGTTCGGAAGGAGTGCCTATGCTCATGCGCAAACCTGATCCAGTCCTCGAAAAAGGAGAAAAGTTTTTCGCGAACGGCTTGGCCTTATTCGTTAATCGGGTACGCGAACGGTTCGATTTGGCCGAACACGCGCACGATTTCATCGAAATTTGTTACGTATGGGCGGGGAGCGGATTTCATTACGTCGGGGATCGAACGATTCGCGTCTCTCAAGGGGATCTATTTTTTCTTCCCGTCGGCGTTTCCCATATTTTCCGCCCGTCCTCTCCTAATCCCAAAGAACCGCTTATTATCGGAAATTGCATTTTCGACGAAACGATCTTTCGTTTCCTGACGTCGACCCTGCCCGTCGAATACGGCTTGTACCGTTTCCGCGAGATTAACCCCGAGACGGAGCAGTGGCTGCACACGCGCGAAAAAACGGGCGAATTCGGTCGTCTGTTCGAGTCTTTGCTAATGGAGTTCGAGAATAAGCGAACGGGCTACGAGACGATGATGTGCGGATTGCTCCTCCAACTGCTCATAGGAATGGAACGCGCGTTGGCTCCTCTTCCTCTTCCTCGGCCTGGAGCCGAAGCTTCCCCCTACGAACGGATGGACAGCATTTACCTTTACGTTCGCGAGAACCTTCACGGAAAGCTACCGATCTCCTCCGTCGCTCGTCAAGCCGGTATCGGAACAAGGCAGCTTCAACGTTACCTAACCGAACATAGTGGCCTGACCTTCACCGCACTCCTGCAAAAAGAAAGGATCGACCGCAGCTGCGAGCTGCTGGCCGACCCTTCTTCCGCTTCCCTCTCCGTCGCGGACATCGCCGTGCGGGTGGGCATTCAAGATCTCAAACGTTTCCATCGCCTATTTAAATTGGCAACCGGCACGACTCCGGCACGTTATCGCCAGAGCCATTCGCTTACCGGCGACTCCCGTCGGGCAAATCGCTCAGCTACTGCTGAATGACATGCGAAGCCTCGTGGGGGAGATGCTGCTCCTGGCCGGAAGCCACATGGATGTCGGAACCTTGCGCGTAGGCTGACGCTTGCAACGGCGCGGGATCATGAATCCTCACGCCTCCGTCGGAGCGACCAAATGAAGCCTGGATTTGCTCGAAATAAGGCAACCTCGCTCCTGGCGCTTCCGCCATCGCCATCGTCTGCTGATTGCCGATCTGGGCCTGCAGCTCAAGCATGTGCTCTGGCGTCATGCCGCCGGACGCCGAAGACGACGCCGGCGAGCTTGAACGGGAAGATCTAGAATGCGAAGCTAGACTCTCATTCGACTTGGCATTCGGAGTGAACCGGAATCCCATTGGTTTCCACCTCAATTAATAATTATATTCTAAACAACCCGTAACCGTTTAACGGAACGACCGGTGTGCGGTCAACGGCAAGTCCTTCCGACTCTCTTCTTAGGGCAACGTCGACCAACCACTGAGTGAACGAAGCGACGTTCATCGATTCCATTTCGCTTAAGCTATAGAACCCCGCGGCATCCACTTCGACGCCGTCCGGAATCGGCTCCCCGCTCACGTATTCCATCGAGAAGGCCACGTACAGGTTATGAATGATTCTCGGCTGATCGCGCAATGCCACGACTCCCAGAACCCTGGCTTCTACTCCGCACTCTTCCAGAACCTCGCGCCTGACGGTATCCTCGATCGGTTCCAGCTGCTCGATATATCCGCCCGGATTCGTCCAGAATCCTTTGCCCGGTTCTTGCGCCCGGCGGACTAGCAATATTTTATCGTCCTTAGTGACAAGCGCGCCGACGCCGACGCTGTAGTTGCCCCAGTGAACGAAGCTGCATTCGGTACATGCTCTTCTTAACGTGCCATCGACGTCCCGCGTCTCCATTTCTTTGCCGCACGACGAACAAAACTTAACCTCCAACACGGTCACCTGCTCTATGATGTTGTTTCTTTCATTTATACTCCTGCCGGCGTCATCTAGCAATAGGGTTGGGACAATTCGTCGTCTACAATCGAAAAGAACCCCCGACCGCCTTGGCGGAGGAAGGGTTCTTCAGCTGATTCGTCTCGTTGTAGCTCATGGCGGCGGTGTTAAAGAACTTTCTCCGTTAACTCCGGCCCTTCTATCAATGATAGAATGGAACATCGAACTCGATTCCGCAAGGTCCGCCGTCGGGATTCAATTCCCGATCGACGGGCGTTCCGTCCGCCTGGTACAAGGGACGATAGTGTCCGTTGATATGGGTCGACGAAGCATTCGCGTAATGGCAGATGAAAGCGCGGCGGAACTGGTCCTTCGTCTTGTTCCGGTAAGAGCCGTGAATCAGGTTGCCGTTGAAGAAGAGCACGTCGCCCTTGTCCATGGCGACCGGAACCGCCTTCTCGCCTTTCGGAGGCTTCACGTAGTGTGACGTGAACGATTCGCTGGAATCGGCTTCGGCCGGACAAGAGAGCTCGTAATCGCCCGTCTTCGGAACGACGAGCAAACCGCCGTTTTCTTCGTTCGCGGCATCGATCGCCGTCCACGCCGCGATGCAGTTGCCCGGTTCGACTTGCAAATAGAAGTTGTCCTGATGGAGCGCTTGCCCCCGTGAACCCGGCGGCTTGTAATAGAACATGCTCTGCGCGGCCAATGCTTCTTCGCCGTACAAATCCGCCAAAATGTCCAGAACCGGTCTATGAAGCATGTATTGTTTGGCTACATCGTTGAACCGATGCGGGTGCATCACGCGCGGAAACCGCTTCAAAGGATCGTCCGTCGCCCCGCTCAAGTCCGGCTCGAAATATCCGGGTACCGGCGTATGGCTCATCTCTTCGAACGTATCTTCGATAACGCGGACATCATCGCTCGTAAATAATCCTTTGACCAATAAGTAGCCATCCTCCGCGAACCGGGCAAGCTGTTCTTCCGTCAGCGTCTTTATTTTCGTCGTCTCCATATCCGATATCTCCCTTGATTGCATATTCTGCTTCTTGACATCAGATTAATCTTTTCCGTATGTTAGTTGAAGTAAGAATACTGCTAATAAGTATCGGAATCCTGCTATTTCTAAGAATAGGAACGGAGGCGTTTCATGATCCGGGAACATCAACTCGATAAATATCCCTACATGCCGACCGATATCATATTCGGAGACCACTTCGATATGGGAGACAGTTACAACTTGCGACGGCCTACCGGAATAGACAACTGGCTTATCGTCTATACCTTGAGCGGCGAAGGATATTTCCGCACGCCTTCCGGAGAGAAGCGCTGCGGGGCGGGACAAATCGGAATACTAAGAGCCGGAGTCCCCCATGAATACGGCACGGTCAAAGGCCAGCGCTGGAACTTCTTCTGGGCGCATTTCCGCAAACTACCGGAATCCGACTATTTGCCCAACGAGGAAATACTGATCCACGGCTTGCCCGAAGGTTATCTGCAAGAGAGGGTTTATTCGGGCTTCCGCAACTTTTTCCACGATTCCCAAGACCGATCCAGCTTCTGGGTCTCCTTGTGCGAGAACACCCTGCGGGATATTATTCTGCTGATCGCCCAACGTCTGGAGAAAAAAATCGACTCGAGAATCGAGCAAGCGCTCCAGCTTCTATCGCAAACGATGGCGAACGAAATCCGGATCGACGATCTAGCCAAGTCCGTCGGGCTCTCTTCCTCGCGATTGTCGCATCTGTTCAAGCAAGAGGTCGGAGTGTCCGTATTGGAGCATCTCAACGGAATGAGGCTCCGGCAAGCCGCCTTGCTCATGGAACACATGGGCAGGACGGCCACCGAAGCCTCGCTCGATGTCGGTTTCAATAACTATAATCACTTCGCGACGCTGTTCCGCAAAGCTTACCAAATGAGTCCAAGGCATTTCGTTAATCGCAAAGACCCGCCGTAAGTTTAACTTATAATCTAATCTCCCGGCCAAGCTCGGCCGATTCGTAGATAGCGGATAGGATCTTGATCATGTCTACGCCATGGTCCGGCGTGATGATCGGCTTCTCGCGGCCGAGCACGCATTCGACGAAATGCTGAATGTTAGCGGTGTGCTGCGGAACGGCGGCGGAAGTAAACTGCGGCTTCTGGTCGATCAACACTCCGTTGTTCTCCGTGAAGATGTTCAGCTTGTCGTTGATCAGGCTGAACCCGCCTTCCGTGCCTCTCCATTCCAAGAACTTCTTCTCTTCTTCGATGTTGGAAGCCCAACTGAACTCGATTTGCAGCGAAGCTCCGTTATCGAAACGGATAAATCCGGCCGCCAAATCCTCCACGTCGAACGTACCCGCGGGAATCGCGCCCGAAGCGTCCGGACGATCCGCGAACTTGCGGTACGTCGAGCCCGATACCGTAACCGGCTTCGGATTGCCGCTTAGCCACATCGCCATGTCGATCATGTGCACGCCAAGATCGATAAGCGGCCCGCCTCCCGACAGCTCCTTCGTCGTGAACCAGCCTCCGCGCCCGGGAATGCCCCGGCGACGAATCCACCCGCAGCGTCCCATATAGAGATCGCCGAGCTGGCCTTGCTCGATGATGCTCTTCGCGAATTTCGCTTCCTCGCTGAACCGGTTGTTGCGCATCGTCATCAGCAGCTTGCCCGAATCGCGGGCGACGTCGGCCATCTTCTGGGCTTCGACGGGATTAACGGCATCCGGCTTCTCGCAGAATACGTGCTTACCCTTCTGAAGTGCCGCGATAGCAATCTCCGAATGGTACAGGTTCGGCGTGCTGATGCCTACGATATCGATCGACGGATCCGCAATCAGCTCGCGGTAATCGTCGTACACCTTCGCATCGGGGAAATCCTTCGCCGCGGCTTCCGCGGACGCGCGGAACGCGTCGCAGAACGCCACGACTTCGACTTCCTTATGAGACAGCCATCCCGGCAAATGAGCGAATTTGAAAATTCCTCCCGTGCCTATAACTCCTACTTTAAGCGTCATGCTTGATTCCCCTTGATCGTCTCTAATGGTTGGGCATTGCCGTAACGCGGGTATTCGCGATCGACGGGAGCTGCCCATTTTACGGCATTGGAAATGACTTTGCGTACTTGAGGGTTGTAGTAAGTCGGGTACGTCTCATGACCCGGACGGAAGTAGAAAATCTTGCCCGCGCCCCGAGTGTAGCAGCAACCGCTGCGGAATACTTCTCCGCCTTCGAACCAGCTCACGAGGACGAGCTCGTCGGGCTGCGGGATATCGAAGTGCTCCCCGTACATTTCTTCTTGCGGAAGCTCGATATATTCGCCGATGCCGTCCACGATCGGATGGCCCGGATTAACGACCCAGATGCGTTCCTTCTCATCCGCTTCCCGCCACTTCAGATCGCAGGAAGTTCCCATGAGCTTCTTGAATATTTTCGAAAAATGACCCGAATGAAGCACGATCAGCCCCATGCCCTTCAGCACGCGTTGGTACACTCTTTCCACGATGTCGTTGTTCACTTCGTCATGGGCCATGTGTCCCCACCAGATGAGGACGTCGGTTCCGTCAAGCACCGCTTCGGATAAACCATGCTCCGGATCGTCTAGGGTCGCCACTTGAATGTTGCCCGTAACGTCCAGACCTTCCGCAATCGCGGCATGCATTCCTTTCGGATAAACCGACGCTACCTTCTCGTTCGTTTTCTCATGACGATATTCGTTCCAAACCGTTACGTTGATTGATTGGCTCATTTTCGGCAGACTCTCCCTTAACGTTGAATTTCCTCTTCATTGTATCCGAGGACCGGGAGTCAATCGATTGCCTATCGGGTTCAATTTTTACGGTATTCTGTTATCGCTTACACACTACACTGCGGCTATGTTAAAATATCGTTACGCGATCCTGTCGCCACCTTCACCCGTAAGGAGCCTGTGCCATGTATCCAGATATGCGCCACGAGCAAGTCGTCTACCAGAATCCGTTCCTCGCGATGAGGATTTGGCAGATTGATTCCGAATACGTTCCTACTGAAGATTTTCTTCGTAAGAAACAGCGCGAGCTGCAGCAAAAAAAATATCTCGATTGGCACTACCACGTGGAGGTCGAGTTTCTTCTCATTCTCAAGGGGGAGCTTACGGCCTTCTGCGGGGAAGAGCAGCATGTGCTGCGCAAGGGGGATATCGCGTTGTTCGGTTCTTCCGAGCCTCACGTAACGGTGCAAACCACGGACGGAAGTCTAAGCTATATCGTGTTCCAGATCGATCTGCGCAAGTATTGGGACGTCAGCACGCTGAACAGCATGCAGCACTTCTCCGAGGTTATTCGACCGCTTAGCTCGCTTAATTACGTCTATAGCGATAATCGCGATGCCAGGCTCCAGACCGCATCCCTCATCCGCGAGATTTACCGGGAAATGAACGACGGCCATATCGGCTACGAGCTCGCCGTGTCCTCCCGCATCAAGAACATTTTGCTGCTCCTGCTCCGGAACGATACCCGCCAGCTGTTACATTATAACGACAATCGCCTGCTCGGCAGGCTTCAGCCGGCCGTCGATTACGTCGAAGCTAACCTGAGCGAGAAGCTCGCCGTGTCCGACATCTGCGCGAAAGTGAATATGAGCTACACTCATTTCATCAAAACCTTCAAGAAGGCGGTCGGCATGTCGTTTACCGATTTCGTCGTCTACAAACGGATTAAGAAAGCCGAGCAGCAACTGCTCACGAACGACGTGAGCATAGCCGAGGTGGCGGAGTCCGTCGGCATCTCCAATCTTGGCCACTTCTACGACATGTTCCGCCGATACAACGACTGTTCCCCCAAGCAGTTCAAGGATAGGCTTCGGGAGCCGATCGCGGAAGCTTGATCCATTACGCCGAAGTTGTCGCTTCCTTGATCAAGCGATCCAGATCTTCCGCGTATTGGCGCCGCCGATCCTCCGTCCAACCCGACCTTTCCGCCATGGCCTCGATAATCCGCGCTTTCCATGCGTTGGCGGCCGAAATATCGAAGAACAGCCAGCCTTTGCGACGAACGATGAAGTCTTCCGGCTTCACGGCCATCTCTTCCTCCATGGCGTACCTGAGCTCGGCGGCTACGCGAAGCGATAGTTCGTACCGATCTGCCCACTCCGTATTACGCGTATCCTCTGAAAAGGCAAAAACCGATTTCGCGTTGGAGCCGTAGAATCTCGCGATAGCCTCCGCGTCTTTCTCTTGGAAACCGGCGAGTATCCCTTCCTTCGTCTGTTCTGCAACGAATCGTTCGAAGTTGCGCGAACCCCCGACGTCACCTCCCGAGATCGGCATCTCCTTCGTTCGGGCACCCGAATTCGCGCCGGTGTTTAACCCTCCGTCCTGAAGCCGTTTCGCCACGTCGTCCACGATCGCTTCCGCCATTTTCCGATATCCCGTTAATTTGCCGCCTGCAATCGAAATCAAGCCCGAGGGTGCATGGAAAATTTCGTCTCGCCTGGAGATCTCGGAAGGATCCTTCCCTTCCTGATGAATGAGAGGGCGCAGGCCGGCCCAACTGGACTCGATATCGCGTTCGCCGAGTTTAACCCCAGGAAACATGAAGTTCGCGGCGTCCAGCAGGTATACGCGATCGTCCGCCGTCGCCCGCGGACGATCGATTTCCCCTTTGTAATTCGTGTCCGTCGTGCCGAGATACGTCTTGCCCTGCCGCGGAATCGCGAATACCATCCGTCCGTCCGGAGTATCGAAATAAACGGCCTGCCGCAGGGGAAACCGGGATTGATCGAACACGAGATGAACGCCCTTCGTCAGCCGTAACGTTTTGCCCGACTTGGAGCCGTCCAGCTTACGAAGCTCGTCGACCCACGGCCCCGTCGCGTTGACGACTTTGGTCGCCGATACTTCGTAATTACCGCCGTCGATGACGTCGCGGATTAAAGCCCCGGTTAATTTACCTACCGCGTCGTAAGAAAGCGAGTCGACCTGGGCATAGTTGACGGCAAGTACGCCGAACTCCCGCGCCTTCTTCATGACTTCGATAGTCAACCTCGCATCGTCCGTGCGATACTCGACATAGTATCCGCCGCCCTTCAATCCCTCTCTTTTAAGCAACGGTTCTTTGCCAAGAGCTTCCTTCGCGCTCATCATGGAACGGCGCTCCTCCCTCTTGACTCCCGCCAGAAAATCGTAAACGCGGAGGCCGAGCGACGTAGACCACTTGCCGAACGTACCTCCGGCGTATAATGGCAGAAGCATCCACTCCGGCGTCGTCACGTGCGGTCCGTTCTCGTAGACGATCGCCCGCTCCTTACCGACTTCGGCCACGACTCCGAACTCGAATTGCTTCAAGTACCTCAGCCCGCCATGCACTAGCTTCGTCGAACGGCTTGACGTCCCCGCGGCGAAGTCCTGCATCTCGACCAACCCGACCCGCAAACCTCGGCTTGCCGCGTCCAGCGCGATGCCCGCGCCCGTGATTCCTCCTCCGATAACGAGCAAATCGAGCGGACGATCGCTCATTTCCTCTAACATTTCCGTTCTCTTCGCGTAAGACATTCCGTATGCGTTCATTGTCATCTCTCCTCTGGCTAAATAAAAAAACCACGTTAACCGCCTCCGGGGATTTAAAGCTTCCCCCGGAAACCATTACGTGGCTTCTCCATGAACTCCGACCGATATTAACTTAAGGTTATGATAGCACCGTTATTCCGAGAATGCAATGGCCGCTTTGACCGCTCTTTTCCAACCGTCGATCGTACGAACAACAGCTCACCGCTCTCTGCCTTATCCCGCGCTCCATCCACTTCGTCCAATAAAGGAGCGTGGACTATATTTTCCACAGCTCCCGTTTCGATGTCGTAACCGCTGTCGCTCCCGCTTCCAAAGCGACCTTCACGTCGTCTTCCGTTCGGATGAGCCCCCCGGCGATGACCGGGATGCCCGTTCTCTCTTTTACTTCCCGAATCATATGCGGAATGACGCCGGGAAGAACCTCGATGAAATCCGGTTTCATTTTCTCCATCAAGGAATAGCTCTTCTCCAGTGCGCCGGTATCGATGAGGAACAGCCTCTGGATCGCGATGAGCTTGTTCTGCTTCGTTTTCTGAATGACCGCGGAGCGCGTTGTGATCAACCCCGCCGGCCTCACGTGCTGGCATAGATATTCCGCCGCGTATTCGTCGTTCTTCAGCCCGTCCACGAGATCGGCGTGAAGCAGCACATGCTTCCCGTGGCGTTCCGCCAATTCGACCAAATTCCGCAATTGGCCGAGATGCCCGCCTAGCAGGACCAAGTAAGCATACGGAGTCGACAGCGCCGCTTCCATCTCTTTCGGCGTTTTGACCGCCGGCCATACGGACTGATTCTTGATCAGCATGCTACCCCTCCAAACCGAGTTCAAAGCTGTCCTAAATATACAAACGGGACATTCGGAAAGTCAAACTGTTTCGCCCAAGTTTATATTCCTTGACAGGTATATTCAAATTGGATTATATTCAGGTCATGAACACTATGACTTTAAGCGCTCTCGCCGAGCCAAACCGGTTACACATCGTCGAATTGTTGCGTGACGGTCCCCGCCCAGTAGGAGAGATCGCCGATCGGCTTCGGCTGCATCAGCCGCAAGTGTCCAAACATCTCCGCGTGCTCAGCGATTCCGGGCTCGTAGAGGTGCATCCGATCGCTAACCGGCGGATATATAGACTGCGGCCTCAGCCTCTTCAAGAGCTGGATACATGGCTGGATTCTTTCCGCCGCATCTGGGAACAAAGATTCGATCAGCTGGACGATTATCTGCTTGAGCTTCAAGCCAAGGAATTGACCGACGGGGACAAGATTTAATAACCTCCCGTCACAGTATCCCCTTGAAGGATTGACAATTGACATCCTCTCGGAAAGGAGAACCGTTGCGCGTTCCATATTAGGAAAAGAGGCTTCGCCTCTCCGTTTCGCTTAACTTAAGCGTCCGGGGCGGCGAAGCCTCTTTCGGTATGGATTAGTCCTTGAAGAATGATGCCAATACCGGAGCAAGGACATCCATCGCTACGTCATGGCTTTGTCCTTCCAACGTTCGGTATTCGGCGTTAGGAAGAATGTGCGCGATCGCTTGCGACGATTGTCGGATGGACGCCTGGCTCTTGTCGCCGTCAACCACGAGCGTCGGCACCCGGATGCCTTGCCACTCCCTGGCGGATAAAGGCTTTCCGGACACGGTGTCCCCCATGATGGCAAAATCGTACGGGAGCGTATGGGCGACGGCCTTCAGCCTTTTCCATACGCCGGGCATCATCCGCATCATGCCGACGAAGAACCCCGGGACTCCCATTCCCTTCGTCATGAACCATTTGACCGCGTCGCCGCGTCGTTCGGAGTCCACCATGTCTTGAAGCTTCGCGAGAAAATCGGCCGGAGGAAGCTTACCGTTATCCTCTAGCATGAAAGGTGGCTGATACAGCGCCAGCTTCTTGATCGGCAGACCGCTTGCTGCGGCGCGCAAGGCGAGAACCGCTCCGGAGGACATCCCCCATAAATGCGCGAAACCCCCCGCTTCTTCGATTAGAGCTCCAATATCCTCGATCTCCCGTTCCGCCGCATAGGGAGCCGTATCCGAACTGTCGCCCCGGCCGCGTCGATCGTAATTGATAACCGTGAAATCCTTCGATAAGAAATCCGCGAGTTTTAAGGTGCCTGGAAATTTCCGAAAGCTGAATGCTCCTCCTACGAGGATCACGACGGGTCCGCTACCGGTTAAGTCATAAGCGATTTTAGTGCCGTCCTTCGAAATTGCCTGCCTCATGACATTTCTTTTAAGTATCCGTCCAGTGTGTCCAGCGCCATCGAGAAGCCTTGTTCCATTCCCATTTCTACGGTCAGTTTGAGCGCCTCCGGGGATTCGAATTTAATATGGCTAACGAGCCGCGTTTTCCCCTCGACTTCGATGAATTTCATCGTTCCGAATTGCTCGGGAATCATATCGTTCGGAACGGCGTTCTCGTCCGCGAACAAGCTCGTATAGGAAACTCGCTCCGGACGCTTGATCTCGCCGTACACGCTTCTGACCCAATGCGTTTCGCCTTCCGGCGACCGCATGCAATAATGCCATATGCCTCCGGGGCGTAGGTCTATCTTACACACGGGAATGGTGTACGGCAACGGCGCCCACCAGCGCGCTACGTGCTCGGCCTCCGTAAACGCCCTGAATACGAGCTCTTGCGGCGCATTAAAAGTGCGCTCCATGACGAGATCCAATTCCCCTACCGTCGTAGTCATTCCATTGTTTGGCTTGCTTCCCATTTCGTTTTCCTCCAATAGTGTATTTTGCGCTAGCGATTGAATCCGGCTCTCCTTTCCTTGAAGCTCATGGAGAAAGTCGTCTAAGTCGTCGAATCTTTGCCCCGCGACTCGGCCGAAGGTCTTCAGCCAGACGTCCAATTCCATGAACGGCTCGGGCCGCAGCGAGTATATTCTCCGATTGGCGATCGGAAACGCCTCGACGAGTCCGGCTTCGCTTAGCACGCGTAGATGTTTCGATACTTGCGATTGCCCAAGCCCCAATCGATCGGCGATTTCTCCCGCCGTAAGGGGGCCATCTCGCAAGAGCTCGACAATAAGAAAGCGGTTTGGCTCGGCTAGAGCGCTCCAAGTCGAATTCATGCTTTGAATATACCCTTTATGGAATATTCTTGTCAAGGAATATTTAATGCGTGTTATGCGTTTTGTACTTTTTATCCTTTAACGTATCGTTCAGAAACATATGGGGGGGCATATTGCGTCTACAATAATAAGGGAGCTGGCAATAGCCATGAATAAGCTTACATTGACATCGTTTGTGCTGTTCTTTCTCCTTCCGAAAAAAGTCTTAAACGCTTATGCAAAAGGTAGTGGAGTAGCAATACAAAGGGAGGAGCATGGGATTACCGTGAAGAAACTCATTAGTCATTTTGCTCCTTATTCTTGATGCGGTAGTCGATGTTCGGAGACGGAGAAGGCGACGTACAACCGAGTAATTCTCTCTCCCGCCGACGTTTCCCGCCGAGTTACTCGTCCAAACCATGTAATTCTCCTCGCGGCCGACGTTTCCCGCCGAGTTACTCGTCCAAACCGTGTAATTCTCCTCGCGGCCGATGATTTCCCACCGAGTTACCCGTCCAAACCGTTTAATTCCCTCTCCCGCCGGCTTTTCCCGCCGAGTTACTCGTCTAAACCGTGTAATTCTCCTCGCGGCCGACGTTTCCCGCCGAGTTACTCGTCCAAACCGTCTAATTCCCTCTCCCGCCGGCTTTTCCGACCGAGTTACCCGTCCAAACCGTCTAATTCCCTCTCCCGCCGGCTTTTCCGACCGAGTTACCCGTCCAAACCGTGTAATTCTCTCTCCCGCCGGCTTTTCCGACCGAGTTACCCGTCCAAACCGTGTAATTCTCTCTCCCGCCGGCTTTTCCGACCGAGTTACCCGCCCAAACCGTCTAATTCTCCTCGCAGCTGACGTTTCCCGCCGAGTTACCCGTCCAAACCGTCTAATTCTCTCTCCCGCCGACGTTGCGATCTGAGCGAGGTCCGGCTTACCTTCGCGGACGTTCCGGCCAACGCCTAAATCGAGTTGCAGGCGCAAAATAAGCTGAAACAATCGCTAACCTCGGAATTGATCATGGAAATCGACATTAAGGTGGGATTCGACTCTCCGACCTCTTTCGGAAGATTCTTCAAACGCGAGACCAACGTTACGCCTCAAGAATACAGAGGCGACGAATAGCCGTATCCAATTATTCAAAATTTTGTTGCTTCCGATCGTCCTTTTCGCTACTAATAATAGATATAATAATCAAGGAGCGAAAAGCAGAACGACGGAAAGAAGAGTGAGTCCCATTTTGTCGGATTTGGATATTCGATTATTTCAATTCATTAACGATAACGCCAACGGAAACACTCCGCTTGGCCACGCCTTCATCCGAGCCGCCGATTGGGGAGACTGGTTTTTCGCCCTTAGCCTCGTATTGCTATTATTCCGAAATCGGAAAATGGCTCTATACGGAATGGCGGCCGCGGCCCTCACCGTTAGCGTCAGCAGGCAGATCGGCAAGCTCTACTGGCGCGATCGGCCTTTCGCCGAGTTGGAGGAAGTCAACCAATTATTGATCCATATCGAAAGCAACGGTTTCCCTAGCGACCATGCCGCGGCCGCGGCGGCCATTTCCGTCATGCTGTTGCGATTCTCCCGGCCGATCGGAGCCATATTCATCGGCGCGGCGGCAATCGTCGGATTTTCCCGCATCTGGGTCGGCGTCCACTACCCCGGCGATGTTCTCGTCGGCTTCGCCATCGGCATAACGTGCGCATGCGTCTTGTTCGCGGTTCTTGAGCGCCTGAGATTATACGAGCTCGTCGTTGGTAAACTGCGTGCTTTCGCGGAGCGCGATTCCAAGTCGCATTCCCCTTCGCGCGGAGGCAAATCGACTTAATCCAGCACAAAAAACAGGGCTGTCTCAAAAGGTCACTTGATGACCTTTTGAGACAGCCCTTTTGCATCGAGCAATCAGATGGCGGTACGATTTGTCTTGAAGTCGATTTATCTACTCACTCTAGTTCTGCTTCGGAAAGCCGGCGGCTTCGGCGACGAACTTCTCGGCGCTTCAACCTTAACCGCGGCGGGAACGCCCGTCATCGGATAAGGATGGTTCTCCACGAGAGGGATCTTCTTCTTGATGACTTTCTCGATATCCCTCAAATACGGCAGCTCCTCGGTTTCGCAGAAAGAGATTGCGATGCCGCTATGACCCGCTCTGCCGGTACGGCCGATGCGGTGAACGTAGGTTTCCGAAATATTGGGAAGGTTGAAGTTGATGACGTGGGACAGCTCGTCGATATCGATTCCCCGCGCCGCGATGTCCGTTGCTACCATTACGCGCGTCGTGCCGTTCTTGAAGTTGCTCAAAGCGGCCTGGCGGGCATTCTGCGATTTGTTGCCGTGAATGGCTTGGGCGGATATATTCGCTTTCGCGAGTCCGCGCACGACGCGATCCGCTCCGTGTTTGGTACGGGTAAATACCAGCGCCGAGACGATCGTTTTGTCTTGCAGCAAATGCACCAGCAGGTTCTGCTTGTTGTCCTTGTCCACTTTGTAAACGGATTGCTCGATGCGATCGACCGTCGAAGACACGGGAGTTATCTCTACTTTCACCGGATTGACAAGAAGCGTCTTCACCAGCGTGGCGATTTCCTGAGGCATGGTGGCCGAGAAGAACAGCGTTTGTCTTTGAGTCGGCATTTTCGCGATGATTTTTTTTACGTCGTTGATGAAGCCCATATCCAGCATTCTGTCCGCCTCGTCGAGCACGAGCACTTGGATATTGCGAAGCTGGATTAAATTTTGGTTCAATAAATCCATGAGCCGACCGGGAGTCGCGATTACGATATCCGCTCCGCGAGCGAGCGCGCGTTCTTGCTCCCGCTGCGATACGCCGCCGACGATGGCCACGCAACGCAATTCCGTGAATCGGCTATAAGCCTTCACGTTTTCGTCGATCTGAAGCGCGAGCTCCCTCGTCGGAGTTAGGATTAACGAACGGATAGGGCGATTCGAGCCTTGTTTGCCCTTTTCGCTTAACAGTTGGATGATCGGCAAAGCGAACGCCGCCGTCTTGCCCGTTCCGGTTTGGGCGCAGCCCAGTAAGTCCCTGCCAGCCAACACGGCCGGAATAGACTGTTCCTGAATCGGCGTCGGAGCCGTGTAGTTTTCCATGCTCAGAGCTTTAAGAATGGAAGGGATGAGTTTTAAGTCGTTAAATGTCATTGGTTCTCCTGTCTTGGTACGCGTATTTACCTGTACAACACCTTGTCCACGTTGTATTTGGATTTGAATTCGTTGATGATATACGTTTCGTATATTTCCCGGTGAACGGGATCTTCCACGATGCAAACTTCGATTTTCGAGACTTCGTTCCTATGATTTTTCATGTCGGAAACGGAATCCTCGAAATGCTTCTTTATTCTCGGTCGTAACTTCCTCGCTTTGCCAACGAACAATAGCTCTCCGCTATCGTTGTAAAACATAAAAATTCCGCCCACTTCCCTGGAGATCAGGTGGAATTCGGTAAAGCCGTTAATATGGCTTTCCTTGGGCGACGCTTGCTTATAGATGGTCACGTCGGGCGTCGGAACGGTAATTTGGATCACGAATTTTCTTCCTCTCTTTATCTTTTAAACGCAGAGCCCTTCTTGCCGACCCTACGACAAATAGCGCCTTTGCTATCGATCTCCGCTACTTCATTTAGACTTACGATAGCACGCGCTAGCCGGGAAAACAAATGGGATTTATTAATCGGTGCTTCCACAGATGTTAAATCGCCTTCCGTTAAGCTAGATTATTCCTTCATTCGCAGCTCCCGATCATGAATCATACAAAGCAAAGAGGCTGTCCGCAAGCGAATGCGGAACAGCCTCTCCTTACATGAAAGCGGATCACTTGAAAGCCGTCAGCCAGCTTGCGTTCACTTCGAACATCTCGTCGACGAGCGCCTTGATCGTGTCGATCGGCAGTTCCGCGGAAGTATGCGGATCGAGCAGGGCCGCATAATAGATCGGCTCCCGTTTGCCGGTCAAAGCCGCTTCCACGGCTAGCAATTGCATGTTGATATTCGTCCGGTTGAGCGCGGCAAGCTGCTGAGGGAGCGCGCCGAACCGGGTCGGCGTGATGCCGTCGGCGTCGACGAGGCAGGATACCTCTACGCAAGCTTCCTCTGGCAAGTTCGAGATCAATCCGCCCGTGTTCAGCACGTTGCCGGCGATCTTGTACGGAATGTTCGTCTCCATGGCCTCCATAATATACGAAGCGTATTCGTGAGTCCGGGTGTGGGTCAGATTGGAATCGTTGACTAAGCCGTCCATGACCTTGTCCCAATAATCCTTGTTGCTGCTTCCCCACCCTTTGTAATTCTCGGTAGGAATATTATACTTCTCCAGCAGCTCCGGATAAGCGTTCTTAATGAAGTACGGTACGTATTCAGCTCCGTGCATGCTAGATTCGGTCACGTAGTACCCGAACGTATTCATGATTTCGTAGCGCACCATATCGTCGTGAGGACCGGGGCGAGCCGCCGCGCGTCGTTTGATTTCCGGGTAAAGATCGACTCCGTTGCGGGTAATATCCAGCAGCCACGCTTGGTGGTTGATGCCGGCGATTTTCCAACGGACGTCATCCGATTCCATTCCGAGTCCTTCGAGAAGCTCCTTCGCGCACACCTGAACGCTGTGGCACAGTCCGACGGTTTTGACTCCGGTACCTCTAAGCATCGCGCCTGTCAATATCGCCATCGGGTTCGTGTAGTTCAAGAACCAGGCATCCGGACAAAGCTCTTCGATATCTCTTGCGAAGTCGAACATCGCCCCGACCGTTCTCAGTCCCCGGAATAAGCCGCCCACCCCGAGCGTATCGGCATACGTTTGCTTCAAACCGTATTTCCGAGGAATCTCGTGATCCCCTCGAATCCAAGGCTCATGCGCTCCGGAAGTAATCGCGTTGACGACGTAAGTCGCTCCCTTAAGAGCTTCCCTACGGTCGGCATACGCCACAATGGTCGCTTTTCCTCCGTTGTTGCGATTGAGGGTTTGCAGCATTTTCTCCGATTCCTTCAGCCTCGCCAGATCGATGTCGTGAAGGGCGATGTGAGCCTCGGCAAGCGCGGGCGTCATCATGCAATCCCCCAGTACGTTTTTGGCGAAAATCGTGCTTCCCGCCCCGATGAATGCGATTTTTAGCATCGTTTCTCTCTACTCCTTTTATCGTTCGTATGAATAAATGCTCTAGCTTGTCGGTCTAGCCCTTGACGCTTCCCATGACGATTCCCTCGGCAAAATACTTCTGAAGGAACGGGTACACGAGCAGTACGGGTAACATGGCCACGAATACTTGCGCCGCCTTCGAGGTGCGATCCGATATTTCCGACCATCTGGCCATTTCGGCCGCGGAGATAAGCGACATGTCCCGGTTGACGATGACGGTCTGCAGATAGCTTTGCAACGGATAATTATCCGGGCTGTTCATGAGAATAAGTCCCTCGAACCACGAGTTCCAATGGGTCACTATACAGAATAAGGTTAAGGTCGCTATCGCCGGCGCGGATAGGGGCACGGCGATTTTCCAGAGCGCCTGCCACCGCCCGGCACCGTCGATCAGAGCCGCTTCCTCGATTTCTTCCGGGATCGTCTTGAAGAAGTTCAATAACAGGATCACGTTGAATACGGGTACGGCTCCCGGAAGGATCAAAGCCCAGAAGGAATCGATGATTCCGGTCGATTTAATGGTCATGTACCATGGAATCAGACCGCCGCTAAACAAAATCGTGACGACGAAATACCATGCGTAAGCGTTGCGAAAACGAAAATCCTTCCGTTCCCGCGATAACGGGTAAGCGACGAGTATCGTAAGCAGCATATTGACGGGCACGCCGATAGCGACTCTCTCCAAGGAGATGAGGAAGGCCTTGGCGAACTCCGGCTTGCCGAGCACGAATTCGTACGATTTCAGGTTAAAGCCGATGGGCCATAGTTTAACCTCCCCGGCGCCGACCGCCGAGCTCGCGCTGAGAGAGATCGCGAGCACGTTGACGAGCGGGAATATGCAAACCGCCGCTATGGCCGCCAAGAACAAATAGTTAATCACGACGAATGCGCGTCTGCCTTTCGAAGCGTTTTTTATCATAGGTCAACCCACTTTTCGTTAGAAAATCCGGTAGTTCGTCAGCCGGTAGGCAAGCAGATAGGATAAGCCAACCATAACGAAGGAAACGACCGACTTGAACAATCCGACCGCCGTAGCGACTCCGTAATTGGCGTTCTCTACCCCGATCCGGTACACGAGCGTATCGATGATGTCTCCCGACGAGTACACTTGGGCGCTATAAAGGTTGAAAACCTGCTCGAAGCCCGCGTTGAGAACGTTGCCGAGACTTAAGATCGACATCAGCATGATCATCGGAAGCAGGCTCGGCAGCGTGACGTTCCACGTTTGCCGGATTCTGCCCGCCCCGTCGATCGACGCGGCCTCGTACAAGGCCGGATTGATGCCGGCCAGCGCGGCAAGGTACACGATCGTACCGTAGCCGAACTCCTTCCAGACGTCGGAGATGACGAGCGTGAAAGGGAACCAGTCCGGATCTCCAAGAAAGTAAACCGACGGTATGCCCAAAGACCCGAGCGCGGCGTTGACGATACCCGTCGAAGGCGATAAAATATCGATCAGAATTCCGCTGAGTATAACCCATGACAGAAAGTGCGGAAAATAAATGATCGTCTGCACGCTTCGCTTGAACAGCCGGTTGCGGGCTTCGTTCAGCATTAGCGCGAAGGTGACCGGCACGACGATGCCCAAGGCCATCTTCATCGCCGCGATAAAGACGGTATTCCATAGGACGCCTCCAATGCCGGGCAGTTGGAGCATGTACTCGAAGTTCTTCCATCCGACCCAAGGGGACAGGAACATCCCCTTGGACGGCGAAAGCTTCTCGAAAGCCATCACGATGCCGGCCATCGGAAAATAACTATAGACGAGCACCAGCAGAAAGCCGGGTAAAATCATCAAGTGGAAAGGCAGCTCCCGGATTGTCCTGCGCCTCATGTCAACACCGCCTTTTCCTTGCCGGCAAGCGGATGTCCCTTATTGGGCCGCTTGCCATTCATTCACTTCGTCTGTAATCGTTTTGCCGCCCAGATCGCTCCACTGCGTTACGAACTTATTGAATTCGTCGATGGAGCCGCTCATGATGATGCGGGTGAACGTCTCGAGCTGCAGCTTCTGCAACGTTGCTTTGTTGTCCGTCATCCCTTGCGTCGGGGCACCGAAGTAAGCGTCGTCGACTAGATTGCCGTTAGCGGTATAACCTTGGAGAACCGATAGCGAGCCTTCCGGTCCATACATTCTTTCGTTACCCCACATTTTGACGTCTCCGCCGCGATAGGCAACGATATTATCGTAATACAGCTTCTCCTCCGCGTTCAAAGGAGACGGATCGTTCGCTTCCAAAGCTTTGACGACGTTCAGATGGGCATCGAGATTTTTGCGCGGCGCTTCCCCGTAGAGAAGGGCATAACCAAAGGTCGCGATTCCGTTCTTATCGACGTTGTAGACGTCCGGTTGCGCAGTCGCGCCCCAAAGCTTCTCGTAATCGAAGTTAAGCAGCTTGATTGCGGCTTCCGGATGCTCCGCGCCTTTCTTGACGACGTAATAAGTGCTGATCGCGAACGGAACTTGCGCTTTCGCGGGTGTTGCGTCGGCCGTAGGCAACGGCAGAGGTTTCCACTCCATAGTCGGATCGGCGTTCTTGCCGTCCTGCTGCCAGCCGATGTTCCAGAAGTAACCGTAGTACATGCCTAGCTTGCCGGCGTTCGCGGATTCGCTAACTTTGGTGGCGTCCTTCGTGCCGAATTCCTTATCCAGCAATCCGTCTTTGTACATATCCTGCAGCTTCTGAAGCGCCGTCTTCGTTTCCGGCAGGACGCTTCCGTTGACGAGCTTGCCCGATGCGTCCTTCACCCATGTGTTCGGGTAAGCATGATATCCGTTAAAGAAACCGTCCATGGCGGCATAGAAGCCGAAAATGTCTTTATTGATGCCTAGGCCGTAAGTGTCCGGTTTGCCGTTTCCGTCAGGATCTCCCGTAACGAACGATTTTGCGGTGTTCACTACGTCGTCCATCGTCTTCGGCTCGGACAAGCCCAGCTTCTTGAGCCAATCCGTCCGTACCCATAACACGTGAGTCTGACCGATTCCCGAGCTCATGTTCGGCAGGGCGTACAGCTTACCGTCGAACGTGGCCGACTTGATCGCGTTGCCGCCATCCTCGCCCATGATTTTCTTGGTCAGCTCCGAGCCGTATTGCTCGTACAGCGATGTCAAATCTTCCAATTGGTCGTCTTCGACCAGCCTCTTCAGCTGCGCGGCGTTAACCGGCGTAATATCCGGCAAATCGTTCGAAGCGATGGAAATGTTCAGCTTCTGGTCGTATTGAGCCGCGGGAGTCGTCCAATCGTATTTCAGCTTGATGCCGAGCTCGCTTTCGTAAGCGCGGGACCAAACGTTATTATCGATCGCTTCTCCTTCGTTGAATTTCATTCCTTCCGTGATCGATCGAACGGCTGAAACTTCGATCGGAGGCGAATAAGCGCCTAGCGGATCCGCGGGTGCGGAGGAGGACGATGCGCTTGGACTCCCGCTTGCCGAAGCGGATTCGGCTGGAGAGGATGCGGTGCTCGAGGCGTTATTCTCTTCGTTTCCGCCGGAGCAAGCCGCTAGCGTCATTACAAGAACGGATGACAGCAGCAAAGCGATTCCTTTTTTGGTTTTCATATTGTCGGACATCCCCTTATCCTAATTGTCACTTCACTTGCAAATTAAGTATAGCAAGCGCTTGCACGGCTCCGTGAGCGGTTGATTTCCCGGAATGCTGCCGCTAATATTCGAGGAAAACCGCCCGTTCGCAATCATCGTCCCCCCGATTGAAGAAAATAACCCCACCTATACTCCGAAACACTCGCCGACTAACCCAATACTCTCGCTAAGAGTGGCTATTTCCTCGAATGTAGCTCGAACACTTAGAATACCCGCGCCAAGAGCGGCTATTTCCTCGAATGAACCTCGAACACTCAGAATACCCGCGCCAGGAGCGGCTATTTCCTCGAATGTGGCTTAGATACTTGAAATACCCGCGCCAGGAGCGGCTATTTCCACGAATGTACCTCTAACCACCGGAATACCCGCGTCAGGAGCGGCTATTTCCACGAACGTACCTCGAACACTCAGAATACCCGCGCCAAGAGCTATTTCCACGAATGTACCTCTAACCACCGGAATACCCGCGTCAGGAGCGGCTATTTCCACGAATGTACCTCGAACACTCAGAATACCCACGCCAGGAGCGGCTATTTCCTCAAATGTGGCTTAGATACTTGAAATACCCACGCCAGGAGCGGCTATTTCCTCGAATGTACCTCAAACACTCAGAATACCCGCGCCAAGAGCGGCTATTTCCACGAAAGTACCTCTAACACTCAAAATACCCGCGCCAAGAGCGGCTATTTCGCAACCAATACTCTATTGCCACTTGTGAGCGAATAGCGATCCTGGTCCGCTATCCCGGCCGTTCCCGCTCCCGCACTTACTCTAACTCGCCAGCCAAATAACCAAAAACGGAAGCGGAGCGGCATCGACCGCAAACCGCTTCCGGGAAAGTTAGATAGAATTTCAATTGCATTCCTTATGCCGCTGCCTGTATTCGCTCGGCAGAAAGCCCGTCTGCTCCTTGAACAGCTTGCTGAAATGGCGCTGGTCCGCGAACCCGCACCTCTCGGCGATCCAATAGACGGGGTGGTTCGTCGATTCCAGCAGATCGCGCGCCGCGTATACGCTGGTTGCCTGCAGAAAGTGGCTGAACGTCATTCGGGTAATGTCGCGAAAGCTCGTGCTGAAGTAGCTCTTGCTTAAATTGACCGATCGGCTTATTTCCTCTTGCTTTCCTTGCGTACCCGGTTGCTCCGCAATCCGGTCAACCGCCTTAAGGATCGAACGGATCACGTCCTCCGAATAAGCCGATTTCCGCAACCAAGCTCCCACTTCGACGCGGATAGCGTGCAGCCATCTTTCCGCCGCCCCCGCGGATACCGGAGATGAGGCAACCGTATCCCAATTGAATGCCGGGAAGCTCCGCCGCCACCGCTCCATCGCATCCTGCAGCACGGAAACGATATCTCCGGCCGATTCACCCGCGGACGCAGCCAGCACTCCGACTAACTCTCCGAACAGCTCGTCGTCCACGATCCACAACACGCCCGCCGCCGCATCGGCTAGCCTGCGCAGACCCGGCACCCCTGCGACGGATTCAGTCTTAGCGTCCCCCATGTTCCCGTTCCGGTTAACAGCCTTCACGATGCGTTCCAGCGTCTTGTCGAGATCTAGCTCCTCCAACTGCGTCTTAACGATATAGTCGATCGCCCCGAGCCGGAGCGCCTCTTGAATAAATTCGAAATCCTGATGGCAGGTCAGAATGACGACCTTAAGCGACGGATCGAGCTCCTGAGCTTGCTTAGTCAGTTCGATTCCGGACATTCCCGGCATCGTGATATCCGTCATCAGAAGCTGGACGGGGTGACTTCGCAGAAACTCCATCGCTTTCTCTCCGGTTGCCGTCTCCCCGGCAATCTCGATCCCGTATTTTTCCCACGGAAACAAGAGCCTTAACCCCTTGCGCACCAAGCTTTCGTCATCCACGATCAGAGCCTGTATCAAGCGCCTCAGCTCCTTCCAAAGTATCGGGAAGCCTGATCGATATCGTCGTCCCCAGTCCGATTCCGCTTTCCACGGTTAACTCCGACTTCGAGCCGTAGTATACCGTCAGCATCTTTTTCACGTACCGCAGACCGATTCCGAGTCCCGATTTCCGCAGTCTTTCGTCATCGTCTTCGAATAGTTCCTTCTGCTTTTCTTCCGGCATCCCCCTGCCGTTGTCCTTTACCCGCAATAGAATGGCGCTCTTTTCCTTCGTGATGGACACTTCGATAGCGCCTCCTTCATCCTCGTCGAACCCGTGGTACAAAGCGTTCTCTACCAACGGCTGCAAAATGAAGCGAGGAATAAGCACGTCTTGCGCCTCCGGCTCCACGTTCAGAGCGACATTAAACGAATGGTCGTAGCGAATGTTCTGAAGATCGATATAGTCGCGAACGGCATCCACTTCCTCGCGAACGGTAACGATAATATTCTTCTTGCCGAGATTATAATGCAGAACGCGGGTAAAAATCGACACCAATCTCGCGATGTTGGCCTGTCCTTGGATTCGCGCCAGCCACTGGATCGTATTCAAAGTGTTGTGAAGAAAATGCGGGTTGATCTGCACGAGCAGCTTCTCGACCTCCAGCTGTCCCCTCCGCTTCTCCTTGTCTTCCACGTCCGTGATCAGTTCGGAGATACGGTGGCTCATCTGGCCGAAATTATCCAATATTCGATCGAATTCCGTGAGCCCGGTAGCCGGAACGTCGGATAGAGGCTGTTGGTTACTGAATCTCCTGATCTCCCGGTTAATGATCCGTATCGGACGGTACACCATTCGCCATATGAGCCATGCGAAGCCGATTCCAAGCGCCAACGACAAAGAAGCGAGCAGCATGAACTGCGTAAACCATTTGTTCATCTCGCGGTCGTAATCGGCATTCGGGATCAGCTGGTACAACGTCCAACCATGGTCGCCTTGCGCTCGGAACGTCTGGTAAGCCGAGTTCGTTTCGGCGAAATCTTCCCCGATGCGAGCTTCGCTCTCGAGATTGCTGTAGGCCACCTTACCGTCCGGGCCCGTCAGCACGTGATAAACGGAGTAGCTCGCACCCCCAGCCGAACGAGACTTCCCCCCCGGAGCGAACATCGCTTCCAAGCCGACGGCCTTCGTCTCGATATAGGCGTAGAGCGGCTGTCCTTTCCCATACTCCAGCTTGCGAAGCAGCGCGAACACGGGCTCGTTTTTGTTGTCCCCGTTCAGCGACGGATAGGGGCCGTAATATACGAATGCCTTTTGCTTGTAAAAAATTTTCATGGAGTCGGGAACGAACGGAAACTTCGCGTCCGTATTCGGAAACAACACGGGTTCCTCGCGCCCCGGCGCATAATAGAGCATAACCCCGAGATTCGGGTTCGAAAAATTTACGTTTGCCATCGATTGGGAAATATTGCGATATAAGATCGAACGTTCGTAAGGAGTACCGCTCGATATGAATTGAACGACGTCGCGCCCGATGCCCCCTTCGACATCCAGAAGCTGGGACACCCTTGCCAGTTCGTCCAACTTACGATCCAGCTCGTCCCTTTCGAACAATGTCCTATCTAACCAATCCTGTTGTATTTTCTCCGTTTGCACGATGTAAATCCAACGATAGGAAATGTATCCCGTCAGCAGAAGCGGAATCACGGTGGCTACGGTCAGTATTAACGCTAGCCTGCTTTTTAGAGATTGCGGGGAAAACATACGATAAAGCGCATTCATAATGCCGATGCCTCCTGCGTACGGATTGACGGTCAAGCGTTCTTCCTATTAGCGTAGGCATAAATCCCGCAAAAGGCAATCGGAAAATACGAAGGTAAGTTTCTTGTTTCACGGATACGCCAATAAAGCCCTTCGGGTACGAAGGACTTTTCCGCGATACGGTCATCGAAAGCTTAGAGACTGCGAACCTCGGTCAATGTGGGCATCCCGTCTTGGGCGCCGAACTTCTGAACGGATAAGGAAGCCGCGGACACGGCGAATCTCGCGATCTCGCCGATCGGCTTCGCTTCGGATAACCCGTAGGCGAATGCCGCGTTAAACGAATCTCCGGCTCCGGTCGTATCGACTACTCCCACTTTAGGCGAAGGAACCGTAATCAACCGTCCGCCATCGAGATAGGAGCAGCCTTTTTCTCCGCGCGTGACGATCACTTTCGTTCCGTACCGCAATTCCCAGCTGGTCATGGAGTCTTCGAACTCTTTGTCCTCACGGCAAGGAGTACCCCCGATAAGCTCCCATTCGGTTTCGTTTGGCGTGATATAATCGGTCAGACGAAGCAGCTCGTCCGGCAGTTCCTTCGCGGGAGCCGGATTCAAAACGGTAATGACCCCGGCGGCTTTGGCGATCTCGAAAGCAGTCGTTACCGAGGTTAGAGGAATCTCCAATTGGGCGACTGCTACGGAAGCGGATTGGATATCGGCTTCGTAGCGTCGCACGTATTCCGCCGTGCAAGCCGAATTGGCACCCGCCACGACGACGATGCAGTTATCGTCCTCCGTATGGGAAATATGCGCCGTCCCCGTCGATTCTCCTTCGATTTTCCCGATCGCTCCTAGCGCTACGCCGTTGTCCGTCATTTGCCTTAGGATCATATCTCCGAACATATCCGATCCTACGCATCCGATCATAGTCGTTTCCGCCGTCAAGCGGCTGCAGCCGATCGCTTGGTTGGCTCCCTTGCCTCCCGGTACGTAGTGGACGGCATCCCCATGCACCGTTTCGCCCAATTTGGGCAACCTTGGCATAGTCACTACGACATCCATGTTCAGACTTCCGATGATGACGATTCCCGATTTAGAAGTACTCATCTCCGATTTCATCCTCTCGTGTGTACGATTTGGCTAGATTGCTTAACGACTAAGGTTACATCCATCACGTGCGCGCGTTCTTCGACTCTCTCGCCGTTAAGCATGCGAATCAAGTAATCCATCGCCTGCGTTCCCATCTCCCGGATCGGCTGCGCGATCGTCGACAACTCCGGAACGACCGTGCTCATGGCAAGACCATCGAAGCCGACCAGCTTGATCTCTTCCGGCACTTTACGTCTTAGCCGATATAACGCCTTCAAAGCTCCGCACGCCATCAGGTCGTTGCCCGCGAAAACACCGTCGATATCCGGATGTCGCTTCAGCAGCTCCGCCATCGCGCGAGTACCGCCCTCAACGTGGAAATCGTCGCTTGTCGCGATGAGACTGGGGAGAAACCATGGCTGGGTCCCGCATGCTTCTTCGTAGCCGAGGCATCTTTCCCGGCTCGCGACTATGCTCATCGGCCCGCAAATATGGGCGATTTTCCGGCAGCCTTGTTCAAGCAAGTGTCTTGTCGCCATCGCTCCGCCGGCCCGGTTATCGGATACGAACGAGACGATCGGATGGGCTCCGAAATGATTGTCGATGGCGATGACGGGAATGGATCTTTTCTTCAGGTTTAAGATTTGGTCGGGACCGAGGCTATAGGAAGCCACGATCAACCCGTCTACTTTCTTGCTGACCAGCATATCGAAATAATTCATTTCTTTTTGGAGGTCATTGTCGGAGTTGCATAGAATGACGCTGTAGCCGTATCCGTTCGCGGCATCTTCTATCGCCCTTGCGAGCTCCGGAAAAAAGGGATTCAAAATATCCGGAACCATGAGGGCGATCGTCCCGGAGCTCTTGCCCGCTAAGCTTCTCGCCGCGATGCTCGGAGTGTAATTCAAGGCACTCATCGCCGCGACGATGGACTTCTCCGTAGCAGCGTTCACGTAGCCTTTCTTGTTCAAAACCCTGGAAACCGTCGCGACGGAAAATCCGGACATCTTGGCGACGTCCCGTATGGTAGCCATATGATCCGTCCTTTGAATGAAATCTTCCGGCTTACCCGCATATATCAACTTATGTGGTACCGGTTACATAGTTATTAGTTTAGCTAGTTATACGTTGCCTGTCAAAAGATTATTGGACGGATTTGAATTGATTATGTTGCCCATTATGGTATCGGTTACGCAAACCGTCGCCATTCGTAAATCGTTGAATTTACGACTACGGAGTGGTTAGATCAAGGCATGCTCAGCTTTTTTTTGAATTCTTCGACGGTTCGAGAGAAATAACCCGGTCTGGACGGGTTATTCGACGTAAATGGGGTAGGTTAGTTAGAGCGGCAGTCAGTCTCTGAGCGAAAGGGATAGCGGCGGTAGAGACGGTGGAATCGCATAGAAAAGAGGGGCCGCGCCAGTATTGCCTAGCGGATAGCCCCTCGAATCGAACATGAATGTTAGTCGTTCATATACTTTAGCGAGACTTGCTCAAATCAATAGCCTCAGTTAGCAATAGCAACGTCAGTCCCTGTCCGTACAAGGTCGGGAAGATCGGAACCTCGTTGTATGCGGCAACGCTGTCGAGCACCGGCGTTCCCCCGGAGACGCCTTCGACGGCTCCGTTGGCGCCGATCTTGGATATAACGGCGGCCGTCGCCCTATCGGCGCAGGCCATCGCTTGCTTCGAATCGGGAAGCAGCCCCATCCGGGCAGCCTTGTACAACCCGTAAGCAATGCCGGCCGACCCCGAAGTTTCCTCGTAATAACCGGGTCGGTCCAATACGGTTGGCCACAGCCCGCTCGCGTTTTGCTTGAGCATTAGCCCCTCCGCGAGCTTGACATACCTTCCCTTGATCTCGGCCAGCGCTCCGGAGTTACCGGAATCCCCAGTATCATCGGAGGAATTCCAATTGCCGAAATCGCAACCTTCCAACGCTTCCAGAATCATCGGAACGCCGCAAGCGTTCCATGCGTTCGCCCGGTTCCACCGCGCGGCGGACATCCAATCCTCCGCCTCGCAATTCCAGGCGTGAAAGAGTAAGCCCGTCCCGTCATCCTGCAACGCGCGCAAGTGCAGCAGCACTTGCCGCAGAGCCTCGTCCGCCATTCGGCGATTGGAGAGCATCCTGGCCGCGCGAGCTAAGAATAGCACGGCCATGAAGACGGTATCCGCCCAGATCTGCTCGCGGAACGAAGCCTTCTCCGTGACGGTGTGCTCGAAAGCGCCGTTCCCCGTGCGGGGAGACTGCTCCATCATCCAAAACGCGATTTCCTCGGCCTTCGCCGCGTAATAGGGATCCGCCTTCTTCTCGAGCAACAGCGGAAATACGGCATAAGGCGCCATCGAATTGATGACCTTGACGGAGTCCGACTGCCACTTGTTCCGGTTCACCCAATCCTCTACCTCCTGGATCGCCCAATCCTCACGCGACATTTTGCCGAATTCCGCGGCCGCTATGATTCCGACTCCCGAATTCCAATCCCACCGGTCGATGTTCATTGCCCAGTCCGTCCATTCGTGGCTACCCCACTCAGCCTGTTCGCCGTGCATCATAAATCGATAGACTCGATTTGCCGCTTCTTCCAGCTCTCTCTTTTCCAATCCAAACTCCACCCTTCTAAACTGACTCAATACTCCTCGCGCGAGGTGTTACGATGAATGATGGTTGTCAAACCATGCCTACCGCCGTACCTCTACAAGTGCTGATTGCGATACTCCGTCGGCGTCAACCCGTATTGCTTCTTGAAGCTCTCCCGAAAATGATCCTGATCCGTATACCCTATGCGCTCGCAAATCTCGTAAATGCGATTCATAGGATTCTTAAGCAGTCGAGCCGCTTCCTCCATACGGAGTCCGATGATCAAGTGGTTGATCGTCGCTCCCGTCACGTCTTTGACCAACAGGTTCATATACTTCTCGCTAAGCCCGACGGCCGCCGCCACGTCCGACAGCGATAATTCCCTGCGCGTATATTGCTCCTTCATGTATTGAATGGCTTGCTCGACCAGTTTTTTCTTCTTCAGATTTCCCGTCAATTCACCCGGAAGCAGCATCTCCGACAGATGAGGGAGCTTATCCTTGGACACTTGGCCGGCTTGATCCAGCTCCCGGCGTTCCTCCCGCTCCTTGCTCAAAGTTCGAATCGCGCGAGCCACGACCTTCTCGATCTCTCCGGGGTCGATCGGCTTCAGGACATAGTCCAGCACTTGAAGCTTGATCGCTTGCCTGGCGTGCTCGAATTCGTTCAGACCGGATAGGATAATGCAGCGAATATCCGGCTTCCGGGCTTGCGCCAGCTCTATCAGCTCCAGCCCGTTCATCTTGGGCATCCCGATATCGGTCAGCAACAGGTCCGGTTCTTCGTCCTCCAGCCGGATCAGCGCTTCCTCGCCGTTCTGGACGGCGCCGACCACCGTAACGCCTAACTCCTGCCAAGGAATCGAACGGACCAACGTTTCGCGAACGGTCTTGACGTCCTCGGCGATAAGCAGCTTATACATTCGCTAACCCCTCCGTTTCCGGTAATCGATTCTCTTGCAGGTAAGGCACGACGATTTCGACGCGGGTGCCTTCGCCCGTCTCCTCGTATCTCAGGCCGAAGGCTTCTCCGCAGTGCAATTGAATTCGGCGGTGTACGTTTAACGTGCCGAAACCGCTTCGGACGCCTACGGCTTTGGCTTCCGGCTCGCTCCCCTGATGCTCCCTGAGCATGCGGTTCATTCGAGCCGGATCGCATCCTTTGCCGTTGTCTTCGACGCGCAACGTCAGCGTTTTCCCTTTAAGCTTGGCATCGATCGTGATGCAGCAATCGGATGTCCGGTCGGCAAAGCCGTGTATGATCGCGTTTTCTACGAGCGGTTGCAACGTAAGATGGACGATCCTCGAAGATAGGAGCTCCTCCGGCACGCGAATTTCCACTCGCAAATTGTCCATCATCATTTGTTGAATGCGAAGATAAGCCTCGATCTGCTTCACCTCGTCTCCCAGGGAAATCCAGGTTTCCCCTTTGTTCAAGCTATAGCGGAACACGTTCGCCAATGCCCGGACGATCTCGCTCGCTTCGCGATCTCCTGCCATAATGGCGCGGCAATTGATCAGATCCAAGGTGTTATACAGAAAATGCGGATTGATCTGGGCATGCAGCAGCTCCAATTGAAGCTGACGGCGTTCCATCTCCTCGGAAAAGGATTTTTCTATCAGCCCGTGCAACGTTACGAGCATGGATGCGAACCTCTCGCCCAGCTTATCGACCTCGTAAATGCCGGAATTCTGCTCCGGCAGCGCTTCCTTGAATTCCAGCACCTCCGGTCTCTGCATCGCCGAAACGAGCCTCGTGATCGGAACGGTAACTCTTACGACGATTCTCCGTAAAGTGAATCCCGCGATCAACAAGGCGATGATCGCTGTAGCGGCGCCTATAGCCGATATGGCGAACGTATATTGGCTGAAATGGCTTTCCGGAACGACCGTCAACAGCTTCCAGCCGTTCACGAACGTCTCGAACATGACTCGGTGCTGCTCTCCGTCGATTCTGGCAACCATGGATCCCGTCGCGCCATCCAACGCCTGAACATACGGAACGTCCTTCACGGATTCGAGAAAATCGTACCGCTCGCTGAAGATGACGTTGTCGTTCTCGTCCAGCAGCACGTGGTAGCCCTTCTTCAGCTGCGCGTTCTCGAATACGCTGCGGATGCTTCCCGTATCCGCGCCAACGATCACGGTACCGATGCTCCTGCCGTCCTTGATGCTCGCCTTCGTTCTCGCCGAATAAATCATGGCGACGTTGGATTGCCCCGCTGCCTGCCCCCACCATTCGGACTGGCGCGAGCCGGTGCTCAAGCTTCGATACCACTCTTGGCCTTGCAGATCCTCGAATTTGTAGATGCCCGTCGTCGGGTCGAACCGATCCGTCGCCATGGCATATAAGCCGCTTCCCGGCTCCAGCGCGATGGACACGACGTACGTCTTCTTGGCGGTGCTGCGGGATCCGAAGTCGTTGAGCAACGAAACCAACGACAGATTTTCCAGATTCGTCTGCAACGCGAAATAATCGTCGACCGAATCGTAGGTATTCTGATAGCCGCCGCTTTCCAGTAAACCTTCTATCGAAGGATTCGAGAGAATGAACGCGGCTACGTTGTTCATCGTATCGAACTGGTACCATATGTTGCGGTAGACGAATTTCATCGATTGGTTCGCCATCTCGAGAGTATGATCGTTCTGCACGCGGATCAAGATGTAACTTGCGGCCGTGGCGAAAAAAGCGATGATGGCAACGATCAGCGCAAATACGGGAAAACTGAGTCGCGACAGCAATCCGGTATTCTCGTTCCTCGTTCGTTTACGCATGAATATCCCTTCCTCCTTCTTCGCCGAAGTCATCGGAAAGCCCCATCGGCCGTTTTCGGCGTCCGAGGGGGCTTCTCCGTTTTAGATTGTCGGTTGCGCGGATCTCATTAAACCGTATATCACTTGCGCCGCTTCCGCGCGGGTCGTTATGCCCTTAGGAGCGAAAACCCCTCCCGCTCGGCCTTGAATGAAGGCAAGCGACGATGCTTCTTTCGCATAAACGGAAGCCCAAGGCGAAATCTTCGACTCGTCGGAGAACGAAACCGCCGTTCCAGTTGGAGCTTTGCCGTCGACGGAATGATAGGCCTTCATCGTCAAGGTCGCCATCTCTTCCCTCGTAAGCAGCCCTTCCGGATCGAATGAAGTCGCGCTCTTACCCGCGACGATTCCCGCCGCATGCGCGATGGACACCGCCTCCGCGTACCATTTATCCTCGGAAACGTCGGCGAATGCGGTCTCGCCCGGTTCCGTCAGCTTTAACGCTTGGACCAGCATAGACGTGAATTCAGCGCGGGTGACTGAGCGGCCGGGTTCGAAGGTCGCGAAACCGGTTCCTAGGACGATCTGCTTGGCCGCCAATTGACGGATGGCGTCATACGCCCAATGGCCGGCCGCCAGATCGGAGAAATCCTTCTTCACTTCCAGCGCGGCGTATTTGCTGAAATGTCGAATTTGCGCCGTCATTTCCCCTTCCGCGTATTGTCCTCCGATCCATTCCGGCTTGCCGTCGTCGGAGATGTAGTAAATCCCCGTCAGATCGGGATCCATGGAAGGATCGAGCCTGACGCGAATCGTGATCGGCTGATTGAATCGCGTCAGTTTCTCGGTTGTTCCGCCCGCCGTTCGAATCGTCAAGCTTAGCTCGTAGACCTCGCTGCCTAGCCTGATCTCCGTACCCGATAGCTGGCCGTTAGCAAGCCATTTATCCGCTTCCGAAGGTTGCACGGGCTTGAAGGTTAGCGATATCGAGCTGCCTTGCAATTGCTCGGCGGGAATCAGGCCGGATAACTGATCGAACAGTTCCGGCGGAATCTCGAGCGCCAGCTTATCCGTCTTCACAACGAGATTGTTCTCCGCCAGAAGGGTTGCCGTATCCCAAGGCAGCTTGACCTCCGTCGTATCCGCCGGAGCGTCCACGGTGCTTGTGCCGTTGGAACCGCTCCTCAGAGAGGCCGCAGGAATCGTGACGATTCCGGTTTCTGCCGGAGAGACGGGTTGGTCGTTCCCGGAACCTGAAGGCGAATCGTCGTCCCCATCGTCGTTTTGGCCATCATCCGCTACCAGGTTATCTTCTGGGTTATCTTCAGGAGTTCCATCAGGGTTTCCATCAGGGTTATCGTCCGGATCTTCTCCGTCGCCATCGTCCGGTTCTCCGTCGGGCTCTTCCCCCGTCTCTCCGCCGGGAGGAGAGACCAGGTTATCTACGAACGTAAAGGCGTCATATCCGGACGTGTTCTTGGCGTCGGCCGTTCCTTGCGTCCATTGAATGAAATTATCTCTGCCGTTCTGAAGATCGGCATCGTTGACGGCGATATTGAATCCGATTATCCCGTCAAGCACCGGATCCAGATCCTTGACGTATTCCGCCGGAATTTGAAATTCGTAAACCGTAGTTTTATTCGCTTCGTCCCGAAATGCTTCGAAGGGAACAAGTCCGCTCATGTCCCCGTTCGGATTCGGCGGAGTCGAGTTGAACACGTTAACCATCGCATTGCCGTTGTCCGTTAGGGCAAAGCTCCACTCGACGTCGTCCGCGCCGTAAGGCGCTTCCTTATTGTTCAATGGATCCAAGCTCACTTGAATGGAATCGTTCTTCCACATGTTCGCCGGATTTTCCGACTGCTTGTGGATATCGTCCTTAACCGCTATCGCGAAGTACATTCCATCGGTTGCCCACTTGGCATAGGCTTTCGCCTCCAGATTGTCGGAGTCCTGATATCCGCTCGCGTTCTGGTCCTTCCTGCGAAGGTGAATCGGATAAGCATCCGCCCAATCCTCCAGATCGCCGTCGAACGTGACATCATTGGCCGACTGGGCCAGATTGAAATCGAGAGGCAGCTCGGGATCGTGGAAAATGATCTTGTCGCTCGTCGTTTCTACGACCTGCAGATCGACGTTATATTCATTGAATTCCGCCGGTTCATGATAAGTCCACTGGAAGTCCAACCGAACGCGGTCGCCTTTCTTCAGATCCACGAACGCGTTCGTGGTCACCGGCGTTAACGGATTGCCGTCCGGTCCCTTCAACGAAATCTCGCCCGTCTTGCTCGCGGAGGACGTTCCCGTCAATTGAACGGAAATCGCATCCAACCCGTCTATCGTTTCCTTGATCGGAAGAACCCTTACCGCGAGTCCGTCCTCCACGGTCAGCTCGACTTTCTTCGTCTCGAAAATCTCGTCTCCATGCAGAATCTCGATCCCGATGTCATACCTTCCCTTGATCGTATCTTCGGGTACGAGTACGTTGAATAGCCGGTCACTCGAGTCGTCCGCGGGTATCGTCAATTCGAAGACGTCCGGCTTGGTTTGCGAGGCTTCCCATCCTGCCGGAAGCTTTAACCGGGCCGTCACCGGCTGGTCGACGTCCGTGCTGTTCACGAGAGAGAGAGTCAGCGTATTGACATAGCCGGCTTCTCCTGTCGTTTGGGTCGGATTCACATTGGCCATGACTCCGATGAACTTGGCTTGCTCGGATTCCGCCATCGCCGTAACCGTGGCCGCGAATTCCCGGGCCAACAAATTATAAGCGTAGCTTTCGCCGTAGCTTGCCCGATCGAAAGCGGCCTCCGCTAGCCTGCCGTACCTATTCATGCGGAGAACCGCCGAGGCCGATACGGGCATGACGCTGAACTCGCCTTTCCGCTCGTTGAACTCGGCCTCCGCCGCTTGAACGGCGTTAGCGTAATTCAAGGTATTGGCGCCGGAGCCGTCAAGAGCGTAAGACAGAGCTACGGAAGCGGTCTCCGCGAGATTGTACAAAGCTTCCAAAGCGACGTAACCCGGAGCTGCGGGGACGGCGCCTTCTTCGATGCGGCCGGCGATTCGCGTCATCAACGAATAGACGTCCTTGATTCCCTGTTCCATTCCCGAGGCGGTTTCGTTTACGTTCCCGGTAGCAGCCGCAACGAGTTCCGTCGATATTCTCTCGATCTCGTCCGCATCCTCGTCGACGAGTTCGCCGTTCGAATCGTCCCGAGCCAAGTTCAGCTTGGAGATGGCCTCCTGCTTCTTGACTTGCACGAGATTCGCCGCGGACTCGAACACGAAATCCGCAGGCGCTCCCGTTACGTATGCCGGAGATCCGGATACGACGAGATCGATGCTTCCGTTCCCAATCGCGAATGGTTTCTCCACGCCGTTGATATCCATCGCGCTGACGCCCGTTGCTGCGAAAGGAAGAGTAACCGTGCTTGTCGGAGGTTTGACCGCCGGATTGTCCTTATGGTCGACCTTCTTCCAAGCCACGATGACGGGTTTGCCTTCGTTGAGGAATACTTGAACCGCAACGTCAGGATTGCCGGCGTCGAAGGTTCCGACGTATCGCGCGTTATCCAATTCGTTCATTAATTGATTGACCGCGGCATAAGCCAGCTTCGGCCTTCCGTTGTTATCCGTAATTCCCCAGAAAATATCGTAGTAGCGGTCGTCCGTGCCGTCGTTCTTGTAATCGTAGTATTCGTACGCTTTTACCTGGTCGGTCACCATGTAATTCAAGAACGCCCGAACGATGTAATCCCGTTGGACTTCCTCCGATACGGAAGGATATCCGCTTGTGGCCGTCGGCCATCCGCCTTCCGTCAAGTAGTAGTCCTTCCAGCCTCCGTAGGCGTTAACCAAGCCCTTTACGCCGTTCATGAGATTGGGCAGGTTAACGTCCGGCATGGAATTATACACGTAAGGATGATAGGAGAACGCATCCGCGTAATCGTACGATCCGAGCTCCAATTCCCTCGGCAGAACGCTTAGCACGCTAGACGTGTGGTCGCCGGCAAGAAGCATGGCGTTCGGATCCGCCTTCTTCATGTTCAAATAGGCGATCTTCTGCAATTGCACGAACTCGGAGGGAATGTAGGGCTTGGAGAAAATCTCCGGCTCGTTCGGCATTTCCCATTGCCGGATGACATCCTTGTACTTGTCGACCGTATGGGCGACGAAATCGCCCGCGGCTTCCAGCGAAGCCGTCGTATTGGGGACTCCCGGCTGGTAGTTTCCGTTCTTCTCGATGCCTAGTACGGTAATTTGATTGAATCCGTAGGAAAACAATTTATCGAGCTGAGGGTCGACCCTCGAGTAATCGTAAACCGGCGCTCCGAAGGAATCCTTGACGTTCTTGTCCACGTCTTCCCATGCGATGCCGGAACGATGATGACGGGCTCCCATTTTGCGTGCCCCGTCGATAATATCGTCCTTCCAGTTCAGGGCGTAATGCGTGTTGAGCCCGAATTTGCTTTCGTTATCCAGGTCGAGCCCCCGAACGGGAGCGGCTGTCTTCACGACCGCCAGACGCATGATCTTCGACTTATCGGGCTGCTCCACTCCGTCGACCGAGAAATCGGCCGATACTTCATAGGTGCCTACCGAGTTTAACGCGGGATCGAAAGGGACGACCTCGCGTTCCTTCTCGTATGCATCCAATTCGTAGCTCTCCGTTCCCGAAGCCACTATCTCTTTGGCTCCGTCGGCGCGCCGAACCACGTAATCCATGTCGAACATGCGGTCTTGCGCCCCGGCTTCAAGAGCGAGGTCGAGTCCCGGCGTTTCTCCTAACGCGTAGATGCCGACGTAATTACCCATAGGTTGAAGATCGATCACGTAAGGAGATTGCAACGGCTCGATCGAGAAATCGTCGATCATGAGATTGATGCCGCCGACTACGTTCCACTGGAAGTAGCCTTTGGTCGGAGCGAGCGAATCGGAATCGTCTCCCGCCGTCGTTTCCACGCCATCGATGAGCAGCTTATGGCTGATGCCGCTTACGCGAAGCTCGTAATCATGCCACTCGTCTAGCAAAGCCTTCACGTAGTTGGCGATATAATAGTTTCCGCCGAGCGTCGTTTTCCTCATGATAAAATATTTGGAGTTGTGCGTCGCCCATTCGATCGCGTTGTTGTTCATATCGTCCGACGCGCGGTAGCGGAATCGCCAGGTGTTCTGCGCCGCCTCGCTGGTCCGTTCGTACTTCGCCTTGAACTTAACGACGAAATTGTCCGCGTTCTGGTACATCGGAAGATTAAGCTTCGCGCTTCCCGAACCGTTCAGATTAAATACTTTGTTCCCGTCCGGGAGCTGAACGACCCTCGTATTGCCTCCCGTGGTCCAACCCGCAGGGATCGTATTCGGGGCCGAGCCTTCAAAATCGTTAAGGTAAGGCTCGATTGCGCCAACGTTGACCGTAATTTCTCCGTTATCCGGATAACGGTCCGAGCTTCCCGCTTCATTCTGAGCCGTAATGTAATAGCGGATTTTATTAGTTTGACTCGATGCCGGTATAGTTGCCGAATAGACGCTCGCTCCGACGCTAGTCGCCTGCAGCACGGAATTCAGCTCGTCGTCCCCGTAACCGTAGTGGATCGATCCCGTCGTCGAGCCGTACGTCGCGTCCGCTACGGAAAAGGAAACGGGGAGATTCGCGTTGTAAGGAATTTGCGTAACCGGCGCATGCGCGATCGCGTAAGCGGCCGGCGGCGCGACTATCGACGTAACCGATACCTGCTCGACGCTGACATTAACAGCCGTTGTCGCGTTCTGACTCTTCAGGGAAAACCCGATGCCGCCCGCGGATAGGGAAGAATCCGTGAAAACGGTTACCAAAGTGCCGTCGACGGATAACGTAAATTCGGTTCCCTTGACCTCTACTTTATATTGATGTAAATCCGATAGATTAAAGGCCGGTATCGCGGTGCTGATATTGATCGGCGTTCCAACGATTACGGAAGAGGATGAATTCGGAAACTTCCATAGCTCGACCGAATTGGTATTTTTGAACTCTAGGAAATAATAGTTAGTGCCGGAGGTATAACGGAATATCGTTCTGAAGCGGTCGCCTTGCGCCGCGAATTCTAAATTGTAATCGGTCGAGGTAAACGCGAGCTTTGCGGGTTTCACCACCGCGCGTTGAGGTCCCGTGCTCGTTGTCGTTCCTATTAATTGAGCGGGAATGCCGCTACCTTGAACGGTCCAAGCCGTGCTTCCGAATAGATCCCAGTTCCCCAATCCGCCTGAAAAGCTATCATCGAACAACGGTGCGGAATCTGCTGCTTTCGTGCTGATCGGCAGAGCGGGAATGGCTAGGCAAGCAATCAATAACATCGTAATCCCGCGAAACAGCTTTCTCATTAACATAGCCTCCTTTTACAAAGGTTAAAAACCCCCCGCCATTCCGGGAAGACGAAAGGCGAGGGATTGGGTTCAAAACGAGAGGATTACAAGCCTGCTTTTTTCTTGAAGGATGCTTCAAGCTCGCTCAGGATTTGCGTTCCGCCCTGAGACTTCCATTTTTCGACGAACTCGTCGAACTTGCCGATATCGGCGCCCATAATGATTTGCGTGAACGTGGAATCGCGCATCGTGTTCAATTCGACTAACTTGGCGATTTTCGTAGGTGATTCCAAATAGTTGGCAGCGTCCGTAATCTGGAACGGGTTATTGATCGCCACGTCAAGCGGCTCGGCGGCGCGGAGCGGCAGAGACTCGAGGTAACGCGGCCAGCCGTTCAAACCGGGAGCGAACGTGTAGGATTGAATCGAACGGAATTTGCCGTTCTTATCCAGTCTCGTCTTAGGGTCCAGCAGATCGGTAACGACGGTCATTTTGTCGCCCTCTATCAAGTAATCTTCGCCTTCGATACCCCAAACGGTCAGCATTTGGTTTTCTAACGATAAGGATTCTTCGATAATGGCCAATACTCTTTTCGGGTCTTTGGTTTTAGCGCTGATAGCGGTAATTTGACCGAACGGAGCCCCTTGGGGAGCAACGGCCATGCCATCCGGCCCTACTAGGGAGCCATTAAGAGACAAATACTTGAACGGTAGCTTGGATTGATCCGGAAGCTTCTCGCCGGCCCCGAGTTTCTTGGCTTTGATCAGTTCGTTCGCTTCCACTTGCGTATCGTAATCGTTCGGCGTGGACCACCAGCCCATCCAGGAGAACAATTTTCCGCCGAACAGCTTCGCGCGCAGCTGCTCTTCCTTGATCGTTGCGAATTCTTTGTCGATTAAGCCTTCTCCGTACATTTTTTGCAGGAACAGCAAAGCTTCCTTCATTCTTGGATCGATATCGAAACTGCTGAATTTTCCGTCCGTTTGGTTGAAGTAACCCGGAGTTACTCCGAACGCTCCGAAAATATTATCGAAAGAATTGTTAGCGAATTTCACTTCTCCGATTTGAGCCGTGTAGCCTCCGAGCGGAATAACGTCCGGCTTCTCGGCTTTGATTTTCTTGAGCAGGTTATAGTACTCGTCTAGCGTCTTCGGAGCGGTTGCGCCGACTTCGTCGAGATAATCCTGGCGCATAACCAGATTCCAACGATAACCGGATCCCGGTCCGCCTTGATAAGGAATACCGTAGATTTTACCGTTCACTTTCGCTTGCTCGAATACTTCCTTCGGCACTTCGCGCATGATATTCGGCGTATCTTGTTCGTTGATCAAGTCCGTAAGATCCACGAACGCTCCAAGCGGAGCGTATTTTTGAAAATCGTCGGCGAAATCGATCCGCACGACGTCCGGGATGTCTCCGCTCGACATTTTCAGGTTAAGCTTCGTTTTATATTGCTGAACGTCTACCATCTCGGCATTGATCTTGATATTCAGCTTTTGCTCGATCGCTTGCTTCACGACGTCGTTGTCCGGATCGTAAGGAACGGAAATGTCTTGCGCTTTCAACCAGTTAAGCTCATACGGCTCCGCGGATTCCGGCGAAGCGGACGGCGACGCCGATTCCGAAGGACTTGCCGACGTTGTTGCCGGAGCGGATGCGGTACCGGATGCGTTCTCCGCGTTATTGCCGCTGCTGCACCCCGCGAGCGTGACCGAACCGATCAATACGGCGGTAAGCAAGCCGATCGACCATTTTTTTCTTTGATTAGACATGTACTTATGACCTCCTGGATTTAACTTTATATTTACCCTTGGGGGATAAACCGATGGTAATGGACGAGCAATAAACGAGCTTTCTAACCTTTGACCGAGCCGACCATCATGCCTTGATCGAAATATTTCTGGATCAGCGGATAGATGATCAGCATAGGCAACGCCACGATAACGATGGCGGACATCTGGATTCCGATCGTCGGCGGCGGCGTTCTTCCCGCGGCTTCGAGAAGCTCGGGCGGAAGGCTGGAGCTGCTGATGATGGAACGGAGCACGAGCTGCACGGGCGCTTTGCTCCAATCGGTCACGTAGAGCAATGCGTTAAAGAAATCGTTCCAATAGACGACCATGTACAGAAGCCCGACCGATGCGATAACCGGCATGGACAGCGGAAGAATGATCCGCCATAGGATTCGAAACTCGGATGCCCCGTCGATCGAGGCGGACTCCCTCAAGCTTTCCGGTATTCCCTCGAAGAACGACTTCATGATGATCATGTTGAACGCGCTGAAAGCCATTACCAATATGAGAACGTAGTTCGTATTTAATAGTCCCAGTTGCTTGATCGTGATATAGGTGGGAATCAATCCCCCCTTAAAAAGCATCGTGAACACGAAGTAGAGAATGAAGATTTTCCGGCCGGGCAGCTTCTTCTCCGCCAGCGCGTAAGCCACGGTAGCCGTAAGGAACAGGGCTAGCAGGACTCCTCCCGCCGTATTGCGGATTGTGTTGCCGTAAGAGCCGTAGATCAACGAGCCCTTCTGAAGCAGGTATTCGTAGTATTCGAAGCTGAAGGAAGTCGGGAACAGCACCATCCCGTCCTTCTCGCTGAATATATGATAGGGAGTTATCGATACCGAAATGACGTACCAGAACGGAAGAACGATGATTAGAGTCAATAGCGTCAGAACGATATAGTTGGTCGTAACGAAGGCCTTCTCGCCGCCTGTTAGCTTCATAGTTTCGCTTCCCCTCCTCAGAAAATGCCCGAATCGGGATTGATTCGCTTGGCGATATGGTTGGCGGTCAGCACCAGCAAGAGTCCGATGACGCCTTTGATGACGTCGGCTGCCGCGGCAAGGCTAAGATTGAATTGCTCGATTCCCACCCGGTAGATGTAGGTATCCAGAATGTCTCCGACCTCGAACACCATCGGGTTGTACAGGTTGATGACCTGATCCAAACCGGCGCTCATGACGTAACCGACTCTGAGGATGAAAATAACGACGATCGTGCTGGTAATCCCCGGCAACGTGACATGGATGATCCGCTTGAACCGGGTCGCTCCGTCCACGATAGCCGCTTCGTATACCTCGGGATTTAATCCGGCGATGGCGGCGATATAGATGATCGCTGCCCATCCCATCTCTTTCATGGCGTCGGTAACGACGAGGATCGCTCGGAAGTAGTTCGGCTCGACGAGCAAGTAAGCGGGCTTTCCTCCGAAAAACTCGATGAACTTGTTGATGATTCCGGTTTCCGGGGACAGCAGGATCGTAATGATTCCTCCGTAAACGACCCACGACACGAACCTTGGCAAGTAGACCGCGGTTTGCAGCGTCTTCTTGAACCAGACCGTCCGGATCTCGTTAAGCGCAAGCGCCAGCAGGATCGGACAAATGAATCCGCTTATCATTTTGTACAGGCTGATGATCAGCGTGTTCTTGAAAGCGTTGAGAAACATGTCGGACTCGAACAACATGTTGAAATGCTTGAGTCCGGCCCAACTGCTTCCCGGGAAGCCCTGGATAACGTTGTAATCCATGAACGCGATGCTAACCCCGTACAGCGGAAGATAGTCGAAAATGAATACCCATGCGAATGCGGGTAGCAACAGCACGTACAGCAGCTTGAACTTCCATATTCGCCTGAATTTCACTTCAAGCCGCGGCGAGCTCTTGCGGGTCGTACTCTTGGTTGCCAGCTCCATCCTGTTTTCCTCCTATCATCTCTCTAGCGCACTCTGTCGATGAAAGTGCTTACAATAGCTAGCTTATCTGAAAGCGGAAGGTCGGAAAACCGGAGCGAAGAACGATAACACCCGTGAAAAGTCGCATTAATCGACAAGGGTTACGGCTCCGGACGGCGGAACCTCAATTCGGTGAACTCCCGCGTAGAGTGTGATCTCCGAGCTGAGGACCACGTTTCCTTGGCAGTCTTTAACCTCGATTTGCCGGCTCCCTGCATCCCTGTCCAGCTCGATGAACACGCTGTCGCTCCGGGTGCCGTTTACGAGAATAACCGTACCGGGCAGCTCCCGGTCTAACGCGATGACCGTGCGATGATAGACGGCCGCGATCAGCTTGCTCTCGTCGCTCGCCAGGACAAGCGGATACATCAGCTCCGGATGATGGGGCTCCAAACGGCCATCCAGCAGAACGGCGCGATGCTCGTTCCAGAAGCCGAGCCAATACGCGACCATATCCAGATGCTCTTTCGGCAGCCGATCGAGCCGGACGGATATTTGCGGCACGGAGAACAGGACGTTGATCAACTGAAGCGCGGCGCTCTCCGAGGGCTCTTCCGGGTGCCACATGAGCATGTCCGCATGGGCCGCCGTATTGCCGCAAAGCAGCCGGATATCGAGGGTTCGCACCCTATTCTCGACGGAATCGTTCGGGCAATCCGCCGCCCTGAACATATTCCCGTATTTGCGCATGTAAGGCCCTACGTAGGCTTGGCGGAATTCGATCATCACCTCCGGATTAATCGCGCTTAACCGAGCCATGATGTCGGACATAAGCCGGTCGACCGCTTCCGGTACCGACACGTAGTCCCGGCCGCCGCCGAATTCGTGCTTCTGGTCCTCGGGCAGGTTAAAGCTATCGATAAAATCCAGCTTGAAGCCGTCCAAGCCCCAATCGAGCATCGCCTTCTCGTAAATGCCGATTAAATATTCGCGTACGTCCGGGAATCGAGGATCGACGATTCCCCAGCCGCGGGCATCGATCGTGTATAACATCTTGTCGCGGAAACGATCCCATGCCTTGCTATGCACGCCGACGAAAGGCACGGAATACCAAAGCACGTATTTCATGCCCAGCGCATGAACGCGTTCCACATGGGCTTTCATATCCGGAATTTTCTCCTCGCATACTTCCCAATCCCCGCAATAGGCATAGCCGCGCTCGCTGTTGTTCGTTTGCCAGCCGTCGTCCACGATGACGGTTTCGCAGCCGATTGCCTTCGCCAGGCGACATTGCTCCTCTATCGCTTCCGGCTCCACGTCCTGATGCAGGCTATACCACGTCGAATACATCGGCTCGCGCGCGGCGGCGGGAACGGCGGACGGCGTCAAGCCCGGAAGTCCGCTCCACCACTCCTGCACTTCGTTCAGGCATTCGTAATAAGCCTTATCCCGAAGATCCACTCTAAGCGTCGCTTCGTAGACGACCAGCGGCGAGGTCGGTTCCTCGAACAACGAGACCGAGCAATGGAAATCGGCCGATTCTTCGTTGATTCCCGCTTTGCAGACGACCGGATTCAGCGTATCGGAGAACGCGAACGTCATTCTGCTGCGGCCGGAGCCGCCGAACAAGCAAACGACCGGCGCCGAGCTCGTGGATTTGCTGGCGTAGCCTTTGGTCCAATCCGGGGCGATACCGCGGTTACGGTAGCCGTTCGGATGCCATACGCCTTGGATATCGACGTTCGGTCGTTGCCAGGACAACCGGAATACCGGCGGCGACTCCGGCGTATCCGCCTCGATGCGAATATGGACGAGCTCGATTCCTTCCTCCGGATATTCCACGAAGAAGGACGACCTGAATCTATCGTCCGCTCCCGTCAATTGATAGCTAAGCCGTCTTTCTTCTCGTACGATCGACATGATGCATATCCCTCCAGTTTGAATTTTGGCAACAAAAAGGTAGCCCAACCTTCGCAACTTCGCGCTTGCCGGCTTATGTAGAGAAGATCGGATGCCCTCCGATCAAGGACGGCATCCGACTTTCCTATGAATCCTTTACGGTTACTCACTCGAATATTTCGAACATCTCGCTCCCAAAGTACCTCTGCAGACACCTGTTACTCGAATATTTCGAGCATCTCGCCCCAATCGTGCCCCAGAGTCACCCCGTTTGCCCCTATCGTGCCGACAAGACACCCGATAATCTTACAAAGGCAATACCGATACCTCGTCGACCAGTAGATTAACGGCCGGGCCTACGCTTTTTACCGAGAATCCGACTCCGCCGGCCGTTAACGTAGAGTCCGTGAAGGTCGTGATCAACGTGCCGTCGATGTAGAGACCGAAATCGTCTCCGTCTACGTCGATGCGATAAGAATGACTGGCGGTCATATCGAAGCCCGGGATTACCGTTCCGATATCGATCGCCGTCCCCACCTGCGCCGGCGTGGACGTATTCGGATACTTCCACAGCTCCACGATATCGGAGCTTTTGAATTCCAAGAAATAATAGCTCGTTCCGGAAGAATAGCGGAACAGCATACGGAAACGATCCGAAGCCGCCGTGAAGGCCAAGCTGTAATCCTGCGTGCTATACGCAAGCGAAGAAGTCTTGACAACCGCCCGTTGAGGCCCGGTCAGCGTGGTGGAGCCGTTAAGCTTAGCCGTCGATCCGCTGCCTTGGATTTGCCAAGCGGTGCTACCGAACAGATCCCAATTGCCCAGACCGCCTGCGAAGCCTTCCTCGAACAGCGGCTCGTAGACTACGGTCACCGTGGAGGTCGCCGTGAAGGAGCCGTCGTCCGTAGTGGCGGTAATAACAGCCGTGCCCGGAGCCACGCCCGTCACCGTGCCATTGGAAGAAACGGTCGCGACGGACGGATTGCCGGAGCTCCACGCGACGGCTTTATTGGTTGCGTCCGCCGGTTGCACGGCGGCGCTCAGGGTCGACGTCGTGCCTGCCCCGACCGTTATCGTCGGTTGGTTCAACGTTACGCCCGTGACGCCGACGACAGCGTTCGGATCGCTTTCCGTAATCGTCCAATCCGCGAAATTATAGGTCAGCCTTTCCCCGCCCTGCGAGGCGACGAATAATTCGCCGTTCGGCTCCTGCTGAAGCCAAGGCGTGTCGAATAGCTTAAAGGAAGAATAATCGATCGCGGTGCCGTTGACTTTGTGGGTATTGGCATAAGCGCTCGATCCCAAATCGAAGGTAAGATCCAATTCGTCCCCGCTCAAGTTCGTAAAGATCAAGCGCGGGTTAGCCTCTTCGATATGCGAGCTATCCAGCGACGTTTGCGTCAGGATGGCATTCTTGAAGCCTGCAAAATCGGCGTATTCGGAAACCCCGGCCGTTTCCAGCACCCAACCGTTCTTATCCGCCTTGCTGCGAAGAATGTTGTAGTTGTAAGTTAATTGCTTAGTCGGATGAAGCGTAATCGTCGTCTTGACCTTATTCGCCGGGTCGGTCGGCGTTTGGTAATGCCAGGTGTACGGCTTGATCGTCTTAAAGGCGAAATACATTTGCTCCGTCTCGGCGAATACCCATCCGGATTGCTCGCTGCGGGTCAGAATCGATCCGGTATCCGGGAACATCGCTGTCAGAACGCTATCGCTCGCTCCCGGCGCTTTCAACGATTTATACACGGCGACTGCGGTTTTGCCGTCTTGCATGACGCGATGGTTATCCGGCTGATCGTAATTGCCGATCGGAGTGTCGGCTTGGTCGGCGACTACCCTGAACAACGGATTCGCCTCGGACGACTGCCAGCGAAGGACGACCGGAAGATCCTCGATCCAGTTGTCGACCCGATTGTACGTAACCTCTGTCGCGATTCCCCAAGTCGGCTTCACGTAAGCCTGACGGAATACCTTCAAGTTACGTCCGCTCGAATTTTGCAGGTTCGTCTTGCGCGACGTATAATCCTTCGTTGACTGTCCGATACGAACGGCCATTTCCGGCGGCGCGTATTCCATCTCCGGCGCGATCAGCAGGGCCAAATATTCCAAATACGGCCGGTAGGACGCGGGAACCATGGCATCCGTCTCGCCGATGCCTTCCTGCGCGCGATGCGCTCCGAAATACATCCAAGATAAGGCCGAATGGTCCGTCGCCCTCCATGACGGATCGCTTGCGGAGGAGCTGTCTCCCTTCGCCCTGCTCACGCTGGATATGAAGGTACCGTCAATCCAATCGTTCGCCCATTCGAACCACATGACATCCATCGCCATCTTGATCTTCTGTTTGAAATCCGGTTCGTCCGTATATTGATACAGGGCGTTCAGGCAAAGATAGGTCATGTACGTATATTCCGTGCTTTCATACTCGGCCCAGCCCTCGTGAACGCCTTTGTCGATCATTTCTTCGACGTTGGCCCTGTTCGCGCTTTTCAAAGCGGCTCCGGACGACCCGTTCAAATCCTCGAGATCCGGGAAGTATTGGCCGACTAGATAGCCCGTTGCATAGTTGCTCATTCTCAAGTTTTCGGTTTGAGGAAGTTTAGCGTAGGCATATCCGGCAAAATAATCCCTGACATGGCCCAGCATCGTACTGTCGAACCGATCGCCGAGCATGAGATACGCATACATTTTTCCGACCGTCTTGTATTGCTCCCAATCGTAAGTCTGGAACATGGTATCCAGCTTGCCCATGTTGTTGGCGACGTTCTGATTGTCCAGAATTTGGGCCACGATCTGTACGATGTTCGGTAGTCCGCCTATTTCCGACATCGACTTCGCTTTGTTCCACAGCCATTGCTGACGGGTCTCGAGCGTACCCGGGAACGGTGCAAACGTGCTCTCCGGAGGCGGGACTTCCCCGATGGCCACATGATCGAAGGTCGCCGTGGTCAACCTGGTATTGGAGTGGCTAGTAAGCGCCAGGCCGAAATACACCGTTTGCGGTAAATTCACGAGCTCCTTCTTGATCAGAGTCCAGGTCGTTCCGTCATACGAACTGTACGAGCTGACGTAATTGCCCGCGCGCACCAGCTTCACCCAATAGGGGGCAGTTACTCCCGTCGTTCCCGTCGCTAAAGTCGAAGCCCCGCCCGGTTCCAGACGGTCGCTGAAGACGACTCCGTTGTTCGGCGTGACGGCCACTAGCGCATGACGCGATTGAGGGGATACGTTCTCCCGGATCATGACTCCCGTCTTGGTCCATGCCACCCCGTTGCTGATGCCGGATACGCGGGCAACGATCTGGCCGTCGCCCGTCCACGGCCGATAGGCGTATTGGAACGCGTCGGCCGTCCCCCAAATGTCGGCTCCGGAGCCTTGCAACGAATAGGTGTCCGTTAATTCGTCGTAAGACGCGCTTCCCGCGATGCCTACGCTTCCGATATCCTGGTTGCCGAACGGCTCGGGCAGCCCGCCCGGCGAGGGATCCGTCGTCACCGTGACTTCGTTGCTGTGACCGGATACGTTCCCCGCCGCGTCCCGGGCTCTGACGGTGTAGTCGTAAGTCGTATTCGGAGACAATCCGACTACGGAATAGCTGGTCGTGGAACCGCTTACGAACGCAGCCAAGGTACCGTTCTGATAGATATCGTACCTCGTTACCCCGATATCGTCCGTCGAAGCCGTCCACGAGAGGTTCACCTTCGTATCCGTCTCCGCCGAGTACGTTAGCCCGGTTGGGATAGTCGGCGCTTCTTCATCCGCTTCCGCATAGGGAACCTCTTCATATACCGCCAGGTCGTCGACGATATACGCTTCGTCGGTCCCTCCGGTATTTACGCGAACGGTGAATCCAAGCTTTAAGCTCGTGATCGTCTTCTGGCCGCCGTTCGGCACGACTTGAAAGCGATAGCTGGGAATGTCGCTATCGTTAATCGTGTTGAGCTCGTTCGGCACGGTGCTCGTATAAGCCGCCGTTCCGGTTATGCTTGGCATTTGAGTTGGAAACCGGGGAATCAAGACGTTGTCGTAGGGTCCTAATTGGATATAAGCATAATTATCCTTGCTTACGATCATGTCGCTGGCATCGCTTCGCAACAGCTTGTATTCCAGAATGAAATCGACGGCGGGCGACCCGACCGGCTGGTTATAAATCTGGTTAAGGCGAGTTACCAGCGAACCCGATGTTTGCTGATAATAGAAGCTGCTGGCCGCGTTCGCTCCAAGCGAAGCGTCGCGAAGCTCCAGCGCGTTGTTTCCGTTAACTTGCACGATCTGCTGAGAGCCTCCGGTCGAGGTACCATCCATCGTAAACGGACTTAACCCTCCGTCGAACTCCGTATCCAAGTCGTGCGCCAATAAATTCACTAGCACGGGTTCGTCTTCGGCGGATGCCGGCAATACCGGCGTGCCGGTAATCGCCAGGAGCAGCGCCAAGAGAAGAATGGCGATATTTTTACTTTGCGATTTCCTTTTCGCTATCATTTTCAACCAACCTCCATCGTTTCGATTAACGAACAGATCTCCAAGAAAGCGCTTCCCAAACTTCGGGAGCATGATTTCCGTAAACCTAACTCTTTACTGCAACTGCTCAACGCCGATCTTCAACCAAAACTGCCGTTCTTCCATAGGCTGGAGAGAAATGCAATTATCGTGTCTTATGCAATCCCGGATATCCGAAAACCAGGAGGTCGACGGCTCCAAAGCCACCGTATATTTTCCTTCGTCGTTATTGGACCAATAGCGCAGGCAAGGAAAAGCGTCGCGATCCCATTCGAGTCGCAGCTTCACGTTCAAATCGGGATTATCGATTCCTACTTCGCCTTCCGCGGGAATTCGAACAGGAATGTAACACTCCTCCCCGTCCGCCTTCCTCGGGTCGATCTCCAGCAGGTTTTTCCTCTTGCCGCCGGGAAGGGTCACCGACGTGATTTCCTCCTCGAAGCTCGCGAGTGACTCGCTCCGGTTGTTCTCGTAGCGAAGGACGTTAAACGCGATGCTGTCCTTCGGAAGAACGACCTTTGCTCGCTCGCCGATGAACGGAGCGCCGAAAGCCGGATGATGCGTCCATATCAAATGAACGACGTCGCCGTCCCTATTCGTGATCCGTTCGGTCAGGCGAATCGCGCGCTCCCCTGCCTTCAGGGTGATCGTCTTTTCCACCGTTAGAGGCGTATAGGGTAGCGAAAGCCGGCAATGCAGCGATACGCCGTGCCCGTCCTCCCGATCGATACGATATTCCCATGGAACGCCCGCGGACTCCCCTTCCTCGCTCGCGCCTACTTCGCCGCTACCGAATAACGCCCTGTTCGGAATAATCTCCTGCCATCCTCCCGGATATCCTTCCGCATAATGAACGAGTCTTATCTCCCTAAAATCCCTCCCTTCATAAGGGGTTAAGCCGTTCTTCGTTCTCATTAACAGTTCGAGATTCAGAGGTTTATAGACGAGCTCCCAAATGTCGGTGCCTTTGCCGACGAGAACGGCGGCGCATAACCATTCGTTCTCCAGCCGTACGGCTTGTATTCCCTCGATCAGCAATTCGGTAGCCGTACAGGCACCGTTCATGTCGTTGCTCCTTCTTAGCCTTGCGTCGTCTCTTGCTCCAGGACGAGAGTACCGTATGACTCGAGGGTTATACTTCCGCCAACGGGTTCCCCCTGTATCAAGTCCTTCCACGCCGTGCCTTCAACCCCGTTCAGATCCAACTCCACGGGAGCCCGGTTGTGATTGAGAATAAACAGGAATCGTCTTCCTTTGCCCTCGCGTACGCTGACTTCTACGCCTTCCGGAGCGTTAGGAATATGCGGTTTCACTCCGGCGCTTGAACAAACATTCAATAACAGCTCGCGGATAAAAGCATCCTCCGGATGCGCGGACACGTAGTAAGCTTCTCCTCGACCGTATCGATTCCGCGTCACGGCCGGCAACCCGGCATAGTAATCTTCCGTATAGACGGCGATCGCCTCCGCTCCGTTCAAGCGTACGACCTCGCCCCATTTGTCCGTTCGGAAGCTTTTCCCGTCACTGCGTTCGATCCGGTTGGACATGCCGGGCTCGAGCGCGTCGACCTCCTCGACGACGATACCGAATACGTCTTCGATCGGACGAAGGAATCCCCCGTATTCCACGACGTCGCAGCCGTTTACCATTCCGCTGTTGTAGCTCATGACCAATTTCCCTCCGCGTTCGGCGAAGGAGCGCAGATTTTCCGGAACTCCCTCTTCGAACATATACAGCATCGGAGCTATGACGACGTCGTAATCGGACAAGTCGGATTGCGGTCGAATGACGTCCACGGGAATATTCGCTTCGTACAGCGGTCTGTAAAACGCGGTGACGGCTTCGCGATAAACGAGATCCTTGCTCGTCTTGTTCCAATCCACGAGCCAGATCAGCGAAATATCGAATAGAATAGCCACATTCGCATGGATGCGAGTTCGCAGGACGCCGTCCAATTTCTCCAGCTCATGACCTAGCTTTCCGATCTCCCGGTAAACCCGGTTGTCTGATTCGGTACCGTGGCTGACTAACGAGCTATGGTATTTCTCGACGCCGCCGCGGCTTTGGCGAAATTGGAAGTACATGATCGCTTCGGCTCCGCGGGCAACGGCCTGATAGCTCTGCAAGCTCATCATTCCCGGCCGTTTGGCCGGATTGTACGGCTTCCAGTTCACGTTGCTGGAGGCTTGCTCCATAAGCAGGAACGGAGCCTTCTTCAAGCCGCGGAAATAATCGTGCTGGAACGCGGCCCATACCGCGTAATCGTTATGAGGCGGATACGAGTCCCAAGAAATGACGTCCAGATGAGGCGCCCAATCCTGATGGATCTGTCCGAGAAAATCGATCGAATAGAAATTGGACGTGACCGGGATATCCGGCGTAATCCTAACGATTTCCTCCTTCTCGGCCAAGAACCCTTGCAGGTTGCCGTCGGATAGGAAGCGTTGATAATCCAAGCTTACGCTCGTATGCGTCATTCCCCCGACCGGCGGCATGATCTGCTGCCAATCGGTTTTGACCAGACTCCATTGCCGAAGCTGCCAAGCCTCGTTCAACCGCTCGAGAGTACCGTATTTATTCTGAAGCCAAGCCCGAAAGGCCATAGCGCAGTTATCGCAATAACAGTGCAAAATACATTCGTTGTTGATATGCCACATCATGAGATTGGATCTTTTTCCGTACCGTTCCGCGAGCGTTCTTGCGATATTGCGTATTTCCTTGCGATATAACGGATGATTAGGACAATAAGCCTGACGGCTCCAATGCGTAACCCTTTGGCCGTTCTCGTTTACTTTCAATAGCGTCGGATCCTTGCCTAACATCCAAGACGGCGGAGCTGCGGTCGGAGTGGCTAATACGACGCCGATTCCGTTGCGTTCCGTTAAGTCGAATACGAAATCCAGCTTGTCGAAATCATGCGTTTCCTCCGAGGGCTGTATCGTCCCCCAGCCGAACACGTTCAACGTAACGGAGTTAACGCCGATTTCTTTCATCAATACGATATCCCGTTCGATGATCTCGATCGGCCATTGCTCGGGATTATAATCGGCCCCGTACAGAACGCGGGACCATTCCTTCTTGCCTTGCATCTTGCTCACCTCTCTTGAACCGGGGGCGGGAGTTCGGCCAATCCGATCAGCCGAATTCCCCCTTTGGTATCGACCCGTTAACGGGCCCGTTGCTTTACTTTGTCGCCAAGAACTCGTCGATTTGCTTTTGCAGCTCGACTTGAATTTTCTTCAGGTACGCTTCGCCCTCGGACTTCAGCTTGTTCCAGGTTTCGGTAGGATCCGATACTCCGTTGAACAAGGAAGAATAATACTTGTCTTCGATCGCGCTGTACAAGGAAACTTCGTTGGCAACCGGCTCCGGATTAAACGAGAATCCGGTCAGCTTGCTCGCGATTAAATTGTCCGCTACGGTATTGAATTTCAAATGCTCGATAGCATCCGGATCGAGACCCGCGTCCAAACGGTCAAGCGTCGGATTCCATACCCAAGCATACGGGAAGTAAGAATATTTGCTATCCGGAAGCGTTTTGTATTGATCGTCTCCGATCGCTTCGTAGTTCGTTCCTTCGATTCCGTAAGCCAACAAATCGTAGTTTTCTTTTTGCGCCGTCCAGTTCAGGAACATCATGGCGCGTTCTTTGTTTTTGCTTACCTTCGGAATAGCTTGGAAGTTCGCTTGCTTGAAGCTGGTCGTTATTTTGCCTTTTTCCAACGGCATGAAGGTAACGGCTTCGACCTCGGCTCCCGGCACGTTTTTCGGAATGGATGCTTTCATAGCGGCCGGTACGCCGAAACCGTTCGTTGCGTAGATCGCCACGTCGCCCGATTCGAAAACGGCGTTCGCGTCTTTAATGGCTAGAACGTCCGGATGGATTAAGCCGTCCGTATATAGCTTGCGGGCGTCTTCGATCCAAGACCATACCGTCGGGTCCATTTCGTCGAACAGGTTGTATACTTTGCCGTCATTGTTCTTGTAGTGCAGCACTAGGCTTTGGCCCAACGCATCGGATCTTAGAATTTCCGGATCTCTCGTCATGAAGGCTCTGAACGCTCCCCATGAGATGTCCTTCTGACCGGGCTGGCCGCTAGCTAACAAAGGAATGATGTCCTTTTCGTTCTCTTTGATCTTGTTAGCGAAAGCGATCAATTCCTCGTAAGATTTGATAGGCGCTACGCCGTATTTCTCTCTTAGGTCTTTGCGAATCAGGTACGTTCTTCCGTCGAGATGGGAATTGCCGAGCGGAAGCGCGTAGATCTTGCCTTGGAATTTGTTGGCGTCGAACATTTGCTGCGAGCGAACCGAGACTGCATCTTGACCGTACTGGGCCAATAGATCCTCTAACGGCTCGTAGTAACCCGCGGCGATCATCTGTTCCATATGCAGCCATGGAGCGTCGAAGATCAGATCGACGTCTTCGCCCGAAGCGAGCATGACTTGCGTTTTCGAGGCAAGGTCGGAGAAAGGAACGAATACGAGATCAAGCTTGACGTTGATCGTGTCCGCCATTCTCTTCTCGGCTTCCTCTATGATCACATCCATATCTGCCGGGCGGTCTCCGGGAAGGATGATCTTCAACGTAACGGGATCAAGCTTCTCTCCCTCGGCAGGTGCCGATGCGGGTGCCGACGATTCCGGATCCGCGCTGTTTCCTGAGCTTTCCGGAGTGTTCGAATTGGAGCTGCAACCGATTAATGCAAGCATGATCAATAATACCGACAACCCTGACAACAGCGTCTTTTTCATAGTGTTGCTTCAACCTCCCGATGATTATGTTCTATCTATGCTTAACCGGATCGCTCCGGGACAAGCCTGAAGCTTAGCCTTTCAGAGCGCCGATCGTGATACCCTTGACGAAAAACTTCTGAATGAACGGGTAGAGGAAAATGATGGGGCCGATCGTTAAGCATACCGTAGCCAATTGCACCCCGTAAGTCGGCACCGCTTGTGAATAATTCGTGTTGCTTCCGCCAACGTAAGCACTGATGTTGACGTTCGATATGATCTGACGAATCATGATTTGCAGCGGATGCAGCTTATAATCGTCGATGAACAAGAGCGCCAAGTAAAAGTCGTTCCAATACTGAAGCGCATAGAACAAGCTTACCGTCGCGATGACCGGCTTCGAGATCGGAATGATGATCCGGAAGAAGATGGACAGGTCGTTCGCTCCGTCGATCGTCGCCGCTTCGTTAATCTCGTAGGGCAGCGTCCGGAAGAAAGAGACCATGATGAAAGCGAAGAACGGATTCAATAAATACGGGAGAATCAACGCCCAGAGCGTATCCTTCAAGCCTAGCGTGTTCGCGACCAGAATATAGAAACCGACTAGCCCGGCGCCGAACACCATCGTAAAATACGTCATGAACGATAAAATCTTGCGATATTTGACTTTCGGATGCGCCAAAACGTAAGCGTACATCGACGTTATCAGTATGGCCAAGCAAGTTCCGGCGACCGTCACGATAACGGTGACAAGATAACTGCTCATGATCTGCTTGCCAGCTAGCGTAAATTGGTACGAATATAACGTGAATTCCTTCGGAAATAGCATCATGCCGTTCAGCTTTATGCTGCTCTCCGTGGCGAACGAATTAATGACGACAAGCCAGAACGGAATGATGCAGAGGAGGGCGAATATCGCAACGAACGCATATATGCCGATCACGAAGCTTCTTTCCAGCAAGGACTTGTCTTCCTTTACGCGATTTGTCATCGGGTGCTTCTCCTCCTAGAACAAGCCTGAATCTTTGTCGATCTTTTTGGCGATTTGATTGAAGATGAGTATGGTGATCAGTCCCATTACCGATTGATAGAGCACGACCGCGGAAGATTTGCTGAAATCGCTCAACACCCGAAGCGCTCTGTACGTATAGGTATCGATGACGTCAGTCGTCGAATACAAGGCGCTATTGTCGCCGATAATTCCGTAGATCATTCCGAAATCCCCGTAGAAGATCCGACCGACGCCCAGCAAGCCGAGCACGATAACGACGCTTCTGATCAACGGTATCGTAATATGGATAATTTGCTGGAAACGAGTCGCTCCGTCGATTCGCGCGCTCTCGTAATATTCGCCCGAGATGCCCGTGATAGCCGCGAGAAAAATAATGGAATAGTAGCCCGCGAACTTCCACACGTAGATGAGAGTCAGGAACGCCGGCCACACTTCCGCCTTCAGGTACCAATTGACTTTTTCCGCTCCGTAAGCCTCTAGAGTGTGATTGACCATGCCGTCCGTCGTATTCAGGAAAGCGAAAGCCATCATGCTGACGACCAGCCAAGAGATGAAATAGGGCATGAAGATAAACGACTGGGCCAGCTTCTTGAAGAGCGCGTGTCGAATTTCGTTCAGAAACAGCGCGAGTATCAATGCGATTCCCAATCCGAATATAAGAAACAGTCCGTTTAGAAACGCCGTATTGAAAGTTACCTTATACCAATCGGCGCTCATGAAGAAAAATTTGAAATTATCGAATCCGACGAATTTGCTTCCCCACAAGCCATCCGCCAGTCTGTATTTCTTAAAGGCGATGAGATGACCCGAAAGCGGAATATAAGCGAATACGATCAAGAACGCGAGACCGGGTAGCGCTAATAGATACAAGTACTTATTTTTCGTGATTTCTCTGATAAAGCTCATTCGTTCACCCGCTTCTGTTTCGTTAGTGTGTTCCTCTCGTGGCTTAATCATAGGTCGTCGTACCGTTCTTCGTATAGTTCTGATCCAGGAAAACCGGTGCTAAATCCGGCGGAAAAGCAGGTTCTCATTACGGATACGAGGTTCGGAATCCGGCATAACCGTTGCCCTGGCATATAAAAAGCGCTCTGGCACTAGGCCGGAGCGCTCTATAGTTATTGCCGATTATCTCCTGTCCCGATACTGGCTCGGGGTCATGCCGGTCGCTTTCTTGAATGTCGTAAAGAAATTGCTCTTCGTTTGGAAACCCGATCGTTCGCCGATATCCGTGACCGTCCAATCCGTCGTCTCCAGCAAGCCCTTCACCCGGTTGATCCGCTCTTCCATGATGTAGTCGGATAACGTCGTTTCGAATACTTCCTTGAATAGCTGCCGTATATAGCGGGTCGACAAGGAAACATGCTCCGATATTTCGTCTATCGTCAATAAAGGGTCGTGCAAGTGGTTTTTCACGTATTCCACGATTTCCGTTACGATCTCGTCGCGGCGGCTGGACCCTTTTTTATTGCTTAAGTCATCCATGATTTCAAGTAATTCTTGCTCCAGCCATCCCTTAATTCCGCTAAGGGTATCGTATCTTTCCAGAATGCTCTCGATTCCCTCTACGGATTCCACGGACGGCAATTTATTGAAGGTTTTGAACAACGTATATAGGATCAGGGATAACTGAAACTTGCTATCCGCGTAATGCATCGTCTGCATATGCCCGAATATAAGGCCTAAGCTAGCCGCCACTTCGTCCGTTTTCCCCATTCTGACCCTCTTGATCAACTCGTCCAGCAAATTCGCGTCGGGCAACGGCTGAATCCTTTCCATATAAGCTTCGAAATCTTGCTCGAGGTAGATCTTGTCCTCCCCGGATATGAACTTCAACATCGTCAGCTCATGGATATGCTTGTAAATGCTGCGCAGATCGTCGCCGAACGGATGGACTTCGCTTACCGCTATCGTAACGCGAATGCGAGTCCAATCCTGGATTTGCTTCACCACGTCCTCCAGCATTTCAACCAAGCCGCTCATATGAATATCCGAGCCCGACACGAGAAGAGCCAGATGATCGCCGCCAAGATCGACCGATTGCGCGTGCCATTTGCGATTGATGATCTCTTCCGCGATGTTGCCGATGGCGTATTTCATCAGCTTCCTTGAGGCGAAGTTGTACTGATCCTCGAAGAGGCTGTATTCGTTGATCCGAATAACGCCGAGATGCAGCCCGTCGCCTTCGAACAATTCCGTCTGTTCGCGCAAATAATGCTCGACCGGGGCAATGAGCTTGCCTTGGACGATCCATTGCCTCAAATATTCAAGCTTGATAACGCTCTTATGCTCCCTCATGGACGTATCCATCTTGTCCACCTGATCCGCCAGCATTTCGATTCCGTATTGAATGACCTTATACTCTTCCCGCGGACCTTCGTTGTTCGCGTTCTTCAATTGCAAGCCGAACTTCATCTCTAACTGATCCGCAAGCTGGGAGAAGGGTTTATACGTACGACGGGAATTCCAGAACAGAATGGCCAGCATAAGCAGGACGAAGGAAGCCGCGAAAATGAGCATTTTATTCCGGAACGAATTGAAATCGGCGAGAACGAGGTCGTACTTGGCCGTCTGGTACAACGTCCATCCTTGAGGCTCGATCTGCGCGTATTGAATCGACCATAGCTCTCCCTTGTAGGTATGGGCGAAGCTTCCGGTCTCCTCGGTGGATAAGGGGGCCAATTCGGAATACAGCTCCACCGTGTCTTCCGATCCCAGCATCACCTTTCCCTCGCGATCGAGAATGAAGGATCTCGTCCCGGTAGCACGATTGTCTTTAAGCAAATACTGTTGAAGGAGTTTGATATCCATAAGCATGACCAAATAACCGAACGATTGCTGTCCGGAAGGCACGGTCGGTATGATCAGCGCGAGCTTCTTCAGCCCGTTCGATTGGTAATTGAAGAAACTCAAATACGATTTTCGCGATTGCTTTACGATATCGAGAATCGTCTGATCCGAAAACTCGGCGAACGTAGAAATCCCGTACTTCAAGTTAATCGCATGCTGCGAACGCATATTGAACAAATAGATGTTTTCAATAAAGGGCTCCGTCGTCGTGTAGTTGGCTGCCGCTTTCATCGCGTCCGTCTGGTGCTCCGGAGTTTCCTTGCTATCCGTTAGCCAGAGTTGGATGCTCTTGTCTTGGTACATATTCAATCCGTATCCCATCATCTTCTTGAAGATGAACTGCGAGTTTTCTTGGGCATGGACGACCTCGACCTGATTAGCCTTATCGATCTGCTTCATCGCGTACGTAGAAAACTGCCGGGATATGATATAGACGAAAGGAATCGACACCAGGGAAAAGACGATGCACAATGCTAGAAAAATACGAATATACTTCTGCCTGGGAATGAACCGCTTCATCGTATCCCTCCTCACACCGGAAAGTATAGAATGAAGCGGTCCAAGTTACAAGTTCTATAACCGGATATCGAGTCTTGAATCAGGAACTGCGGCCTATGACTTTCGTTTCAGGACGCGGACTCCGTTGACGGGAAGAGCGATACCGCCGTCCATGGTTTCGCCGGTTTCGAGATCGGCATATACGCGGTTATCCAAGGAGACGCTTTTCTCTTGCCCGCTGAAGTTCATGAGGAAGACGTAATCGGAAGCTCCGTCCGTCCGGACTTGGGCCGTCACTCCCGAAGGGAGATCGGCATTCAGCGCCCGCGCCAATCCTACGTCATCCGCTAATTTTCTATAGAATTCGCCAAGAAAATCGTCTTTCAGGCGTGTAGCCATATGATAGGCGCGACCCTTACCGAACCGGTTCAAAGTTAAAGCGGGACTTCCGGCGTAGAAATCTCCCGTATAGACGCCAAGCACTTCGGCACCTTCCGGATGGACGATCTCGCACACTTCATGCGATTCGAACGAACCGTTCAAGCCCAGCTCATTGCCCTCGGTCATCTTAACTCCATTCACATCATGGTCGTACAAGCCTTCGATCTCCTCCGCCCAAATCCCGAGCGTCTTCCTTAGCGGTCCCGGAAATCCGCCCAGATGGCAAATATCGTGCTCGTCCACGATACCCGACCAATATGTAGTGACTAGCGTACCTCCGTTCTCCACGAATTTCTCCAGCTTACGGCCCGTCTCTTCCGTGCAAAGGTACAGCATCGGTGCGACGATTAACCGATAGGAGGAGAAATCCTCTTCCGATCCGATGACGTCTACCGGCACTCCTTGCTTCCAGAACGCCCGATGATGCGCGATAACCGTTTCCTCGTAGTGAATGCCCGCGTTGCGCGGGCCCGCCGCGTCGTTAACCGCCCAGCGATTGTCCCAATCGAATAGGATCGCCGTTTCGGACGGGGTCGAAGCTCCGACGATTTCCGAAATTCCGGCCAATGCGCGACCAAGCTCCGCAACATCCTGGAACACTCGCGTATGCTCGTGTCCGATATGGTCCACGACGGCGCCATGAAACTTCTCGCTCGCTCCCCGGCTCTTGCGCCATTGGAAATATTGCACCGAATCCGATCCGTGGGCGACGGCCTGCAACGAGGAAAGCTTGTGCATGCCGGGACGCTTAAGCTTGCTTACCGGTTGCCAATTCGTCGCGCTCGGGACGCTCTCCATTAATAGGAAGGGCTTACGTTTCAGCGAACGATACATGTCATGATGGAACGCGAAGGTTGATCCTAGTTGGCTGTCATCTTGCCGGCTGTGCCACGTTGGGTAGGCGTCCCAGGAGATGACGTTTACGATCGCGGCGAGCTTACGGTAATCGATGCCGTCGATCATATGCATGTTGGTCGTGACGGGCAAGTCGGGGTTAACCCCGCGAACCGATTCGATCTCGTGCCGGCAGAAGTCGACCGTTCGGTCCGTCACGAAACGGCGCCAATCGAGATTGTGCCCGTGCACCGCGAACTCCCCATGCGGAGCCGGGGATTCGACCTGCTTCCAATCCGTATACGTATGCGCCCAGAACGAAGTCCACCATGCGAAGTTAAGCTTTTCGAGAGTACCGTATTTGTTCTGCAGCCATATACGGAATTGTTGCTGGCAGTAGTCGCAATGGCACTCGCCGCTGTATTCGTTGGAAATATGCCAACCGACGACCGCCGGATGGTTGCCGTAACGCTCGGCTAGCTTGCCGTTCATGATCGCTGTTTTCTCGCGGTAGATCGGCGATGAGTAGCAATGGTTATGCCTCATTCCATGCAGGTTTCTGACGCGATTAGCTTCTACGCGCAGCACTTCCGGATATTTCTCGGACATCCAAGCCGGGCGAGCGCCGCTCGGAGTCGCAAGCCAAGCGTAGATTCCGTTATCCGCGAACGTATCCAGCACCTTGTCCAGCCATTCAAAGGCGAACTCGCCTTCCTTAGGCTCGAGCGCCGTCCACGAGAAAATCCCGACGGCCATGACGTTGCAGCCCGACAGCTTCATCAAACGGATATCCTCTTCGAAGATTGTAGGGTCGTGGAGCCATTGGTCCGGATTGTAATCTGCGCCGTGCATCATTACAGGTAGCTTGCCGCTTATGGGAGGGAATTTCTTCGTCATTCTATTTCGCTCCTTCTTTAATCGTCATATTCTCTCATTCGCTATTATCATAGATCAATAATCGCTTATACTTATAGAATAGAACCACCTAATAATCGTACGATCCTAACATGGAGTTGATGAGTGCAATGATGCCGTTCTTGCTCGCGGAATTCGCCAATCGGGAGAAATCGCTGCCGCTCTACGTTTGTTGCGTCGGAAGCCACGAACAGAAGCAGCTCGATCGCGCGAATGGATATGCGGCGCACCAGCTTTTCCTGTCCAGAAGCGGCAGGGGAACGTTCCGCATCGAAGGACGGCGTGATCTTCCGATGACTCCGGGGACGTTTCTCCTTCTGCCCGCCGACATCCCGCATTCCTACTTTCCCGAGCAATCCGGCGGAGAACCATGGGACTTAGGATTCGTCGCCTTTAACGGACAGGCCGCACCCTCGTTGATGGAGCAAATGAACGAGCTCGTTCTAACCGTGCTGCCGGCTCCTAATTTTCACGATTTGTGGGATCAGTTGGCTTCTTTATGGCATCTCATAAGCCTAAACGGCGAACACGCCTACTGGGAGACTTCGAAGAGGATTTATAATATGGCGCTCACTTTGCTGGAAGGCCAAACCCCGATTAGGAAAGACGGACTCGATACCTCGCCGGTCGCGCAGCCGAACAACGCTCTTGATTCGGCCGTGAAGCTAATTCACGACCACTACAACGAGCGACTCCTGCTTTCGAACGTCGCCAGAGCCGTCGGATATTCCGTCCAGCATTTCCACCGCTTGTTCGTGGCAAGCTTCGGCGTAACGCCGCAGCAATATATCTTGCGGCTTCGCATGCGCAGGTCCATCCAGCTCTTCGGCGACCAACCGGGCATCGCCGTCGAGAAAGTAGCACAGCAATTGGGGATGGAAACGAGTTATTTCATTCGCATGTTCAAGCGGACATACGGAACGACCCCCAAACAATTTCTGAAAGGGGGTCGCGGGAATATGAAATCCGAAAGCTAGCTTCGGAGGACTTTAAAGACTTCCAGACGTAAACGCATTCTCGCCGCCGTCTTTTTCGGCTCTCGGGTCCACCTATGCGCTCTTATTCCTCCCGATGCTCCGGCCGCTCAGCCAGCCAATCTTCCAACGTGGCGACGCGCTCGGGATGCTTTCTGCTTCGAGCCAGGAAACCTGCTCCATGCGCCGTCATCGGATCCTGATCGACGGGTTGATATCTCAGATCAACGCTCCAGCGTACTTCATCCGATAAATTGGGCGTAGACATATGAAGGCACCGATCGTTGAACAGAACGGCGCTGCCCGCGGTCATCGGAAGCACGACCGTTTCCGTCTTGCCCAGCTGGCTTTCCTTCAAGCTCGTATATCCGGTGCCTGTCTCGGTTTCCTGATGCCACTTCAGCAACCGTTTCTTATGCGTTCTCGGTTTGATATGCAAACAACCGTTCAACTTGTTGACGTCGACCAACGGAATCCATACCGTGATAACGGGATTGGAATTCGCATCCGGCCAGTAAGACTTGTCTTGATGCCAAGGCACCGCGCCGGCCGCGACTCTCGGAATCTTCGGTCGGACGTTGTAGACGGGATTCGAGAATACCTCTCCGCCGATCAAGGATTCGACGGCATCCAATATGCGAGGATTGCTCATGAGGCGGAAATAACCGGGTATGCGATCCCGCCAGCTTCTGCCGTATTTCAGAAAATCGTCGGCGCTCAAATGTTGAAACAATTCGGCCAGCCTGTAACGGAACGGACGATGCTCCAATTTATGTTCGATGAGCCCGTTCTGCAGCAACTCGTCGGCTATCATCGATACTTTCCGATTCATCGCTTCCCGCGCGGGCATTAGCTCCTCGTCCGTTAAGAGATTCGGTAGAACGATATATCCTTCCACGTTGTAAAACTCGATTTGTTCCTTAGTCAAACTTCCACCCGTTATTACGTTTGTCATCCGAATCTCACCTTCCATCATGTATTGGAATATGAGAAAATAATAGCATGCGATCAAATCCTTGTATTTGTAATCCGGTTCGTTCATTTGTCGTTTATTCCGCAATCTTTCGATTCAAGGAGGTGCGAGGTGCAGGGAATTTCTGCGATCAACCCGCTAGTCCGGGTTGCCCACTACTATTTATTGCCCGCGGATAAGAATCCGACCGAAGCGACCCGAATCGGTTACTGTTACGCCTTTCATCTCGTGGACGGCGGCAAAGGCACCGTGAAATGCGCCGACCGTACCTATCCGGTCAAGAAGGGGGACCTGATATTCATTAAACCCGGTGTCCCTCACTCCCTTTACTCCAGACCGGACGATCCCCTTTCTACTTATAATTTATACTGCGAGCTATGGAACGAGCTTCCGGTTAACTCGACGCACCATCTGGTATGGCAACAATCCGATTTCGACGAGGAACTGTTAACGTCCGTTATTCCCTGCCCGGAGCTGGACGAGCTATCCGTTCTGCATCGTCTACAGCATCAAGACGCGATCAGGGTTCTTTTCGCCCATGCCGTAACCTTAGGTCGCGAATCGGATTCCTACAACCGTATAATCGCAAGCAGTCTCGTTAAGGCTTTTCTCCTGGAGCTGGCTCAAATCGCCGAAAACGATCATCATACCGATTACCGAATAGCTCCCATTATCGAACGAATCGACCGCGAAGCCGCTCGAGGCCAATCTTATCAAGACTGGCTTACGGAGTCCCACCTGGGCAAAACGCATTTCCATAACTTGTTCAAGCAAGCTACCGGCATGTCCCCCAAAGCGTATTGGACCCAATCGGTCATGAAGCAAGCGAAAGCCTCCCTATGGGAAAGCAATCGCTCCGTCACCGATATCGCCATGGATCTGGGCTATTCGTCCATCCATCACTTTACGAAGCAATTTACCCTGTACCATGGTGTATCCCCTACCGAATTCCGAAGAAGAAAGGATTGAGGCGGCCATGGAACGAAAAGACTGGTCCGGCATGCAACCCGCGGATACGATCGGAAAGCTGCCCGACTACTATTTTCCGCCGTATATTACGCTAGCCCACATGTTCAACGCCCCCAAGGGCTGGGAAATCCGCGACCGCGAGATGACGCAGTTCGTTCTTCAGTACGTCGTCGACGGTTATTGCCGATACCCGATTAACGGTATTCCCTACGAAACCCGCAAAGGCGACTTGCTGTTCCATCGTCCGCATGAACGCCATTCTATTTTGCCGGCCGAAGATCAGCCCTATATTTGCATATCCGTCGTCTTTCACTTCGGGGCTAGCGCTTTCCCCTACGACGACTTGTTTCAGCACGGCCATCATCTAGGGAATTTCTCGGGACATCCCGTGGAATCCCTTCTTTCCCTGCTCGTGACGCATTATCGCCAGCCCGGACTCGTACACCAAGTTCTGTGCCAAAGCTTATTGATGCGAATTCTAGCGGAAGCAGCGGCGTGGGGCAGGTCCGGCGTCGAACGGAGGAAGACCGATGCCAACCCGATGCCCAAGCTGGTGTTAGTTAAAAACTATCTCCACGAACATTTCGACCGCGAAGTCCGAATCGAAGAACTGGAGAACGTGTCGGGACTCTCCAAAAATTACATTCTAGCCTTATTCCGCAAGCACATCGGCATGTCGCCTATGCAGTACCTGACTTGGATTCGGATCGCCAAAGCCAAAGAGCTGGCCATTCAATCGAATCTCTCCATCGGGGAAATCGCCCTTAAAGTCGGTTATTCCGACGTTCATACGTTCGGGCGCATGTACAAGAACAAAACCGGGCAAAGTTTATCCCAGTTTTGTTCTAATTTGATCTATTCTTGATGCCCATCAGCGAATATAACTATCGAATGATATAAGTACCGCCGACGACGGTATCGAACCCGTAGGCTCCATCCGCCAGAGCAACCGTCGGAATCTCGACGCCGTTCCCGTCTTGAACGAATATCGCTCCTACCGAACGAACAGCGCAAGCACCTCCGGAATGGGAGCGGATTACTGCGCTATTAAGCTTCCCGGCATGCCATGCGATCGAGACTTCGAAGCCGCCGCGAGCCCGCAATCCCTTGACGGAGCCCGTCGGCCAAGCGTCCGGCAACGATGGAAGCAACCGCAAAAACCCTTGATGGGATTGAAGCAGCATCTCGGCGATACCGGCGGTGGCGGCAAAGTTGCCATCGATCTGGAAGGGGGGATGAGCATCGAATAAGTTGCCGTATACTCCGCCTAGATGAAAATTCATTTTCTCGTTTTCATTCACGAGCTGCAGCAAGTTATTCAGCATTCCGTAGGCACGATTACCTTCGCCGAAACGGGCCCATAAGCCGATTTTCCAGCCAAGGCTCCATCCCGTTCCGCCGTCTCCCCGCCTCTCGAGCGATTGACGAGCGGCGGCGAATAGCTCGGGCGTGCCTTCCGCCGTCAGTTGTCGGCCGGGATACACTCCGAAAAGATGGGATACGTGGCGATGCTCCTTATCCTCGTCCTCGAAATCTTTGTACCACTCCTGCAATTGGCCATACTTGCCGATCTGCATCGGGAATAACCGTTCTCTCGCTTCGGTCAATTGCGCTCTCCACTCGGCGTCGATATCCAGAATTTCGGACGCTTCGATACAATTCGTGAACACATCCCAGATGATGGACATGTCCATCGTGGAGGCGACGCTAACCCCGGCTAACCCGTCCTTCGTAACGAACTTATGCTCCGGGGACGTGGACGGGCCCGTGATCAACCGTCCCTGTTCGTCCTCGTACAGGAAATCCAGGCAGAACAAGGCGGAATCCTTCATGATCGGATAGGCTCTATCCCGTAAATAAGCCATATCTCTACCGAAAGCGTAATGCTCCCATAAATGCTGAGCGACCCATGGGCCGCCCATCGGCCACATGGCCCACGCCGCGTCTCCGTCTCCGAAGTCGCCGACGGGAGCGGTATGTCCCCAAATATCGGCATTATGGTGGGCCGTCCATCCTCTCGTGCCGTAATGTACGCGCGCCGTTTCCTTGCCGTGATGCGCTAACTTCTCGATAAGATCCAACATCGGCTCGTGACACTCCGCCAAACCGCAAGTTTCGACCGGCCAATAATTCATCTCCGTATTGATGTTAATCGTATAATTACTGCTCCAAGGCGGACGCGTAGTCGAATTCCATATACCCTGCAGGTTGGCCGCTTGCGTCCCTTGGCGGGAGCTCGCGATCATCAGGTAACGGCCGTAATCGAAAAGAAGCTTCGCGAGACCCGGATCGCGAACTCCGAAGTTCGCTATTCTCTCGTCCGTAGGAAGATCCTCCGGAGCGGAAGATTTGCCCAAGTCCAAGGAAACACGATCGAATAGCGACTGGTGGTCCGCGATATGCCTGTTGCGCAGCTCCTCGTAGGAGGATGACATCGCCGCATGCAATCTGTCCGCGGACAAACACAACGGGTCCTGTCCTTCCGCGAAGCTGGTCGCGGCGGAGAAGATCAGCGTAACGCCCGTTGCCCCTCTTACCCGAAGACCGCCTGCGTCGATTTCCATAACCCCGCCCTCGAGCACCGCTCCCAAGCGACCGCAGAACCGAATCGCTTGCGACGTCCCTTCCTCCCCGTACACGATCGGCTCGTCCACGGTTCGATAGCTCGGCGCCACGTATTCGGGCGCCACTCCCGAGATGAGGAACGAACCGCCGTCAGCCGAAGTCGAATGCCGCAAGGCACTGTCCAGCTTGGCTTGAAAGCTCAATCTGCCTGGTTTGCTCGACTGAAGTCTTATGATGATCGCCTGATCGGGATTCGAGGCGAATGCTTCGCGAGAATAAGTCGCGTCTCCGATCGTATATTGAACGTAGGACAAAGCGTCGTCCAACCGCAGTTCCCTGCTATAGCCTTTTGTAACATCCCCGTGCTCGAAATTCAGATGCAAATCTCCGAAAGGCAAATAAGCTTGCGTGTATGTCCCCATCATTTTCTTGCACAAGAGATCCGCTTCGACGAACTTTCCTTGAGCCAGAAGCTCGCGGACTTGAGGCAAAGCTTCCAGTGCTCCGGGATTATTCCATTCCTTGCGCGGCCCGGACCATAGAGTATCCTCGTTTAACTGCAGCCGTTCGCTTTCCACTCCGCCGAAGATCATGGCTCCCTGCCTGCCGTTACCAATGGGAAGCGCTTCCGTCCATGTCGATGCGGGAACGCGATACTGTAATTTCAAATTCATGCACTCCTGTTCGTTATATGCTGACTGTCGACGCCGAGCGCCTATTCCTTCATTGTAACCATCGCGCGTTAGGTTGGACATGCCCGATCTTAACATTTCAGAGTACATAATTAACCTTCATCGCCTTAGACTGTGTTCAAGAAATAGAAAAGCCGCTGAGATCAGGAAGTACTCCTGAATTTTCATCGGCTTCTTGTTTGACTCTCTTATGGATAAGGACTAAGTTCTCCAATATTTCTCGTGCGGATAGCGATACTCGGTTTGCGGCGGCACCTCTCCTCCAGCCAACGCCAGAGCGCCGGCAGGACGATATTCGAACGATTTCTCCGATGCCCCGTATAGGGTTTGCTTACGTCTGTCTATGCAATCGTTCAGCAACCGTTGCTTAATTGTCAAGTACTCCAGAGTATGGGGCCCGAACTCGACTTCGATCTCCCCCGAACGGAATTCGTAATAGATGGTTCGGCGCAAAGCGTTGCCCTCTCCTTCGGGAGATCCGTGCAGGAGCTGAATATCGTGGAAAATCACGTCGCCGGCCGTCAACTGCACGGGGATCGCCCCGTCGAAGTCGAAGCCCGGCCGCGCGCAACGTTCGCTAGCGCTCCCGGGATCCCAGCGGTTGCTGCCGGGAATTACCCATAAGCAAGACTTCTCGTCCGCATCGTCCAGATAGAAGTCGACATTGAAGATCGGCCGGGGATCGGCGCACCCTACCGGAACCTCCGCGTCCCTATGCCAAGGCACGCTAGCCGCTTGGCTCGGAATCTTGACGACAAGGGAATCCCAAGTCGGGACGAAGTTGTTCCCTTGCAGCTTCTCGACGGACTTCAGGATGAACGGATGTCCGAGCAAAGCCTTCGTCGCGTCCAGCTTATCGATGACGTACTCCGTCCGCCAATAGACTCGTTCGCCGCTGCCGCGCACGCGATACAGATAATCCTCGTCGACGCCTTCGCCCGCTATTCCTTTATCGACGACTCCTTGCGTCTGTTCCCTCAGCAACCTTAGTTCTTCGGCGGACAGCACGTTCCGGATGACCAGATAACCGTTGTCCAAGAAAAACTTGGCTTGTTCTTCCGTAATGGCTTCCTGCACCGCCGCGTTCGCTTCCGAATTCGGTAGCGATTCGTTCGTGGCTCCCATGAATGCCAACCTCCTCTAAAGTCGTTTACAACCTTAGATTAACGAATGGCGACACAAAAATCTTTAGCCGAAATAGCCAATTCGGTTGCCAAAAGCACTTTGAGAAAAAGCCGCGATTAAATACGCGCGAGCTTCGTGATCCGGCCAAATTGCGTCCATTCGGCTCCGTTTATCGTTCCGATCCAGGATCGTGACGCGGCTATTCAAGTCCGGGAAGACGACTTCGTCCCCATAATAATAGAAGCTGCAAGGCGCATCCATGTTATCGTCGATAAAGCGCTTGTGCCGGCCGTCCATCGTAAACACTTGAAGTCCGCTCGCCGGCAGCGTCGTATTGGTGACTATAGCTCTGGCCGTAACCGTCCGACACGTAAATGGGGCTGTCAACCTTTAACGGCGCCGTTCGTGAGTCCGCTGACGATATATCGTTGGATAAAAACGAAAATGAGAATGACCGGGATAATGCTGACCGTTCCGAAAGCCATGGTATTATTCCAAGACGTGCTTTGGAAACCTAAGAAATTATAAATTCCGGCCGTTAGGGGCCTCATGTCCTCTTTACCGATAAAAGTCATCCCGTACACAAGATCTCCCCAAGCGAACAGAAAAGAGAAAACCATGGCTACGACAACCCCCGGAATCGCAATCGGAATCATAATGCGAAGAAACGTAGTCGGTATGCCGCATCCGTCTATCTTAGCCGATTCCTCTAATTCCTTCGGCAGCGAGGCGAAATACGTTCTCAACGTAACCACGGAGAACGGAATCCCCGCCGTCGCATTAGCCAGAATCGTCCCCCAATAAGACGGGCCGATCAGACCCAAGTTCTTAAGCTGGATAAACAGCGGGGTCAGAATCAAAGATGCCGGCAGCATCTGGGTGACTAAGAATAGAAGCAGGATAGCGTGCCTGCCCGGAAATTTGAATCGGGCTAATCCATAGGAAGCCGGAATCGCTAGCAACGTCGAAATCGCAAGAGCCCCGAAAGCGATAATCGCGCTGTTCCTGAAACCCTCGAATATATCGTACGATGAACTCGAGAGCTGCTCCGAATAGGCTTTGAAATACAAGGTTTCCGGAAACCAAGTAGGAGGGGACCGGAATATCTCTCCCTCCGTCTTAAATGACGTAACCACTAGCCAATAAACCGGAAACAAGAATAGCGCGACGACGATCACTCCGGCGAACGGAAGCAACCAAGACGAACGGACTCTCATTTTCATGATCCGCTCACCTCTTCCTTATGGACCAACCGCAAATACAGGAAACCGACGACGAAGAGCACGAGGAACATCACATTCGATGTCGCTGCTCCAAGGCTAAAGTTGAACTCGTCGAAAGACAGCTTATATGCATACGTGGACATCATCTGGGTGGCGTTTACCGGCCCTCCGTGAGTCATGATGAGCACGAGTTCGAACACTTTAAAAGTATAGATGAAACCGAGTACCAGAAGCGATAAGATTGCCGGTTTTAATAGGGGAAGCGTGATCCGGAAAAATCTCTGAAAGGCTCCGGCACCGTCTATGGACGCGCTCTCGTAAATATCTTTCGGAATCGTAGTGAGACCCGTCGTCAACAAAATCATATTAAACGGGATTCCGATCCATGTGTTTGCTAGAACCAGAGCGAACATAGCGGGGACGGGCGTAACCAACCATTCTACGGGACTCCCCGGAATATGAAACTTAGTCAACAGTTCGTTAATGATCCCGCCGTTCGTGCTGAACATGAATTTGAACATCATCGCGGTTATCGTAGCCGGAAGCAACCAACTAATCATAACAATTCCTCTAAGTCTCTGAGCCATTCGAAACGGCTTCGCGAAAAACATGGCGAATGCCAATCCGATAACGAATTGAAGGACAATGCATGCCACCGTGTAGATTAACGTATTAATTAAAGCCGTACCGAGAATACCCTCGCCGAACAATTCCTTATAATTATCCATGCCCACGAAAGGCTGAGTCCCCTGCGATACATTCATTACGTTAACGTCATACAAGCTTAACCGGAAATTATCGAAGATCGGATAACCTACGAAAAACAACATATAAATAAGCGCCGGTAAAACGAATAAATATCCTGCTAATCTTTGCGTCGATCTTGCCATCTTCTGTCACCGCCCTTGGAATACAATCGGAGTGCATGTTCGTGATACATGCACTCCAATCTTCTTATTCGCCGAAGTCGTTATTTGCCTAGCGTTGCGTCTATTTTCTCTTGCGCTCCCTTGGCCGCATCCTCCGGAGTGCTTTGTCCGGTCAAGGCTTTGGCAAGACCTTCGGAAATGGCATTGGATATCTCGGGCCATTTCGGATGAGGACCGCGCGGTTGAGCGTACTTCATATTTTCCGCGAATACTTTCAATTGCGCATTATCGGTCCAGTATGGGTCGGCAGCCACGTCTTTGCGCGAAGGGAAGTATCCGAAGCCTTCCGCGAATGGTTTAATCACTTCCGGAGAGGCGACGTATTTGATGAAGGAGACCGCTTCATCCACGTTCTTGCCATTGACTACCCCAAGATTCTCGCCTCCGAGCACAGATGCGTACTCTTTATCCTTGGGAACAAAGGAAAGTCCGAATTTCAAATCGGGCACGGTGGTCGAGAGTTCGGGCAACTGCCAAGGGCCATTAATCATCATCGCTAATTTCCCTGCCGCGAATTGCTTCATAACGTCCGATTGCGTCCAGTTAATGACTTCCTTGCTCATCGAGCCGTCTTTGACCAGATCCGCGAGTATACCGTACGCTTTGGCTCCCTCGGGACCGCCTAAGTTATCGAAGGTTGCGCCTGAAGATAATAGCCATGGAAGGAATTGGAACGTTCCTTCTTCGTTCGCGGGTGCGCTTATACCGATTCCCGTGACGCCGTTTTGGGAGAGTTTTTTCGCGGCGACCTTCAATTCTTCCCAGGTTTGCGGAGGATTAACGCCAGCATCCGCTAACATCTTCTCATTGTAGAATAAGGCCAGGTTGTTGCTTCCAAGCGGGATGCCGTATTGTTTGCCGTCATAGGAAGCGGATTTCCAAGGTCCTTCGAAAAATTGGTCTTTGTCCGGCCAGTCTTGGATTTTAGCCGTAATGTCCGCGAACAATCCCATCGCGGCGTAAGCGGCATGGTCCGGGTTGTCGATGATGACGAGATCCGGAAGATCTTCTGCCGCGAGACCTACGGAAAGACGTTTTTTGAAATCGGCGAACGGAATGTATACGGGCTCGATTTCGATATTCGGATTCAGCTTCGTGTAGCCGTCAGTCAGTACTTTGATTTTGTCGAACCGTTCCTTTCCCTCGAAATAAAACCATAACGTCAGCTTCTTCTTCTCTTGGTTATCGCCCGAATCCGTAGCTTCGGAAGCTGTCGCATCCTTCGAAGGTGCAATCGATGCTTGATCGTTCGAGTCGTTGGAACCGCATCCGACTAAAACGGTTACCACGATTAAAAACATGACCATTGCCCACAGCGCAGACTTTTTCACGGTAGTGCCCCCTTGAAGGTGTTGGTAGGTACGACTTAAGTGTAGGATCTTGAAAGCGCTTTGAAAATTTGAAATCGATAATAAGAGTGGAGAAAACTAAGGTGATTGACACCGCTTACAGCGGATTTAGTTTCTGAAAATCACCGGCCGAGAGCCCCGTCACTTCCTTGAACACGCGAGAGAAATACTTCGGATCCGGATAGCCTACCTTACGGGCGACTTCGAAAGCTCTGAACTCTCCTCCCAAGAGCAGCTCTTTCGCTTTGTTGATTCGTATTTCCTTGATATAGACCGAGAACGATTTTCCTACTTCTTTGTTGAATTGGGTACTCAAATACTCGGGAGTAATATGTAACGAGCTTGCGATCTCGTCCAAGTTAATTCCGTCCTGGTATCGCTCGTGAACCATCCGAACCGCCTTCTGGATAGTCAGACTATAAGCGGGAACTTCCGAAGAAACGCCGATGGACGCAAACCGGCTCCCGATCTCATCCATAATCCCGATTAATTCCCGTCGCGTGGATACGTTCCGAATTTTCTGCAGCCATTCGCTCTGACTTTGATAGGAGAGCTCGAAGCCATGAAGATCTCCGATAATTCGTAACATATACGACACGAACCGAATGCAGGCTTCGATCGTTTGCAAGGGCTCGTAGTGCTCTCCCATGAATTCCATAGTCCATTTCTTGAAGCATTCGAGAACTTCGCCCCCGTTCGATGCGGATATCGCAAGCGCGGACTTATTCTCCAGAATCGTCGGATAGGGCAAAGTCTTCTTTATGACGGCTTCGACGGTCTGTTCATCGATGGTTCTGTCGTCCCCGAGAGAAATCGACCATTTAACTAGTTTCATAAGTCCCTTTATATCTCGATGCAAAGTCGCGAGGTCTGCTATTTCTCCGATGCAAACGACAGGATGCCGATCGACGCCACGGATCTCGGGCAAGACGGACAGGTTCATATGATTCGGCCATGCGAAGGACTCTTCCTTAGCTTGCGCGACCGCAACGACGGTTCTCTCCTTGGGAAGCTCGAACGCGGCATACCGACTTATCGGCTCCAAAAGCCGGGAAAGGCTTGCCTTAGTAGCCTCCCGGTTCGCCGTAAACTCTTCACCTAGATAACAAACCATTAGCAGCAACGGGCACGCGTCAGCGGTAAAGCCCAGTTGACGTTGCATGTATTGCGCGATCGATCGATGATCCGCGTCCGGCTCCGTTGCCGACCGAACGAGTAACTGCTCCGTTGCATCCTCGAATCCGATCTCGGGCATCCCTGACAGCTGCTGATAGGCAAGTTCGATTTCGATTTTCTTCAACGTTTCCCGGAGGTCATCTGCCGTAATCGGCTTTTCCAAGTAATCGCTCACGCTCATCCGAATCGCTTTCTTCGCATATTCGAACTCGGAGAACCCCGTTAAAATAATCGTTTTGTGCGCTTGCCCCTGCGCCTTCGACTTCTCTAGCATCTCAATACCGGTCATTCTTGGCATCTTAATATCCGCTATGACCAAATCCGGGTGGACCGACTCGATAAGCGCCAGACCGTCTGCCCCGTTATCCGCTTCGCCTACGACTTGGTAGGCGGAGTTTATTCGTCCGATTAGTCGGACGATGCCATCCCTCGTGTTATCTTCATCCTCCACTACGACTATTCTCATGAAGCAACCTCTCCTTCCCCTTGAATGGGCAATACGATTCGAATAGACGTACCTTCTCCAAGAATGCTTTCCAATTCCCAGTTAGCCTTCGGCCCGTAATACATATGCACTCTATCGAATACGTTTCTAATGCCAAGCCCCCCACCGGTGAGCGAGTTCTCATGCTTTTGCCGCTCCGAAAGAATCTCGGCGAGCTTCTCCTCCGTCATGCCGGTACCGTTATCCTCGATCCTCACCTCGAAAAACCGCTCGTCCAGTACGATCACGCTAATGCGAAGGATGCCCCCTTGCTTTCTGCCTGCAAATCCATGAATGATCGAGTTCTCGATAAACGGCTGGAAGAGAAGCTTATGCACCCGGTAGCCGAGCGCGCGTTCATCAAGTTCGACCTCGAATCTGAATGAAGAACGGAAACGGTGTTGCTGCAAATAAATATAAGAATTCATCCATTCCAATTCTTCTTGTAAAGCGACCCACTTATTGCTGTCTTTAACGCTATAACGGAGAATCTGGGCCAACCCTTTCAGCATTTGGCTGATTTGATGTTCGTCTTTCTCGATGGCTAACCAATTGATCGAATCCAACGTATTGTACAGAAAATGCGGGTTGATTTGGGCTTCGAGCGCCCGTATCTCCGCTTCCTTCCGCTTCTCTACCGCCATCTTCGTCTCGTTCATCAACTCGTTCACCGTATTCATCATCTTATTGAAACTGAAGGCGATCGCGGATATTTCATCGCGCGTTTCGCTATCTACCTTAACGTTCAAGATGCCTTGCTGCGCGACCTTCATCGCCCTAACGACCGTTCGGATCGAACGGGTTAAGCTTCCCGAGAAATAATAAATAAGAATACCCGACAGCACTAACGCGGCAATTCCGGCGTATAAGCTAAGCCGTTGCATAGAATACATCTCTTTGAACAATTCATTCTGATCGATGAGGTTGTTGATCGTAAGTCCGCTTCTTTCGTTATAAAAGGTATTGCTTATCGTGGATTTTCCAGTGACGTCGCTAATGTTCATACCCATTTGTCCATTATCCGGAGACGATACGATCCTGTCTTCGTTATCGGTAAGAAAATTCCGATTATCCAAGCGGTCCGTTCCCGCAGGATCGGAAGCGGCTAGATTAATGGCATCGGCCAGAACGGATTCGTACACGGTAATGACGGCAACCCCGATTCCTTCCAGGCTTGCCCCGTTCAGATCGCTCAATTTCCTTGCGATATGGAACCCGTATTGCCCTTTGCTGTAGATCGAATCGATTTGGGCCGGTGGCGTAATGAGGTCTCCGCTCTTATGGGCCATTGCTTCTTGGTAGACGGACAAGCTTGTCAAGTCGCTAACGCCCGACCATAGGTTCTCATACGGCGTTCCCGTTTGCTGATCGTAGCAAATCAAAGTTCCGTTGCTTGTAAAAATGGCGACGCTGCGAATCCCTTCTTTGGCATACGAGTAACTGGAGAGAATGTTGATCAGTTTCCGGCGGCTTAATTCTGGGCTTTCCGTGCGGGGATTATTGATTTCTTTCGTCAATTCCATCACGTCGTCGTCCGTGAAGATCTGGAATAAAATATCCGCGTAGGCATTCAAGGAGGTATCCAAGTTTTTGGACGTTTGCAGGAGATTCGCTTGCACGAGATTATCGATTTTCTTCTCCATTGCCCCTGCCGAGACATAGTAGGAAATCATCTGAACCATGAGGACCGGCAATAAGCTGACGAGCAGGAAGGAAACGATTAATTTGTTACGGAAACTGAAGCCCTTTAAGATCGGTCTTCCCATGACTTAACCCCCGTACTCTGGCTTGCGCAATTCTTCAATCGTATTAACTATCCTTCTATTCATAATAGAAGGTATCGACAAATATTGTAAGCGCTTATAACGGAATAAATATCTAAGATTGGTGGAGAAATCTAAACCCGATTTCCCCCTACATTTAGGTATTATTAAGCCGAGTTCTAGCGAAAGCCCGACGATAAGCGGTCGGCGTTACGCCGGCCAATCGCTTGAACCACTTGGCGAACTGCTTATCGTCATCGATGCCGACCCGTGCGGCTACCTCCTTGACATGCAGCTTCGTGCCCGCGAGAATCTCCTTGGCCGCCTCCAGCTTGATGAGATGAATATAATTCAGGAGCCCCGATCCGAATCTCCTTTTGAACATGCGCGAGAGATAATCTTTGTTGTACCCCATATGAACCGCGATTCGTTCCACGGTGATGTCCCTATCAAGCGCGTGAAGGCGCGTCCATTCCAGCAACTCGGGCAGTTGGGGATCCATCGTTTCCAGACCGCTCGAATCCTGGAGCTGTTCGGCCAACTCGATCAACAAACAGGTCAGAAAGTAATCCCCCGCCCGTGAAATGCGATAACCCCCGTTGGCCGCATGGAGCAACTGCCGCGCCAAGATATGCACGCGGTTCGGATTGGGACATCCCGCATACCGGGGAATTCGACTGTCCGGTTCACTGTCCGGCGCGTCCGGTACTAGAAAATGAAACCAATAGAAAGATACGCCTGGCGAAGAAAGCCTGTAACCCCTATGCCGCTCTCCGGGCATCAGGAATAGAATGTCTCCGGCTTTGATCTCGTACATCCGACCGTCGACCTCCAAGAAGACGACTCCGGAAACGCCGATGATCAGCTCGTAATCCATGATCGTCCGATCCATATGAGACCAAGTCTCGTCGGATAGGAACTGACCGCCCATCTGAAGACGATGGGGCTCTTGCAGATAAAGAGACAGCACCGGCAACATCTCCTTCATTGCGGAATTCCTTTTATATGAAGTCAGTTTTTGACACTTATTATACCGGATCGCCTACCGACAGGCTATGTCTTCTTCCCTTATGATGAATCTGCAAGACATTCCACCTCGAACGGAGCGTGCGGTCATGACCGACCGGAAGTTTCATCCACGTCAACACCACCATCCTCTCCCCCTCGATCAGAGAGCGGTGAGCATTCAAGACGAATATTGGTCTTCATACGTAAATCTGATTAAGAATACGGTCATTCCCTATCAATGGGAAGCCCTTAACGATAGGGTTCCCGATGCAGAACCCAGTTACGCCATCCGCAACTTCCGCATCGCGGCAGGACTGGAAGAAGGTGAATTCGGAGGCTTTGTTTTTCAGGATACGGATTTGCACAAATGGCTGGAAGCCGTCGGATACTCGCTAGGCACCACGCCCGATCCGGATCTGGAGCGCGTCGCGGACGAGGCCATCGATCTGCTCGCCTCCGCCCAGCATGAAGACGGTTATTTGAATACGTACTTCGCGATAGCCGAGCCGAACAAGCGTTGGACGAATCTGACGGATTGCCATGAGATGTACACGGCGGGCCATCTCATTGAAGCTGCCGTCGCTTATTATAGAGGTACCGGCAAGACTAAACTACTTGACGTCGCGAGGAAATTAGCCGACCATATCGACGATCGATTCGGAATCGAACCGGGGAAGATACGCGGATACGACGGTCATCAGGAAATCGAGCTTGCGCTGGTGAAATTGTACGAGGTAACGGGCGAAGAGAAATACTTGAATCTCGCCGGCTTCTTGATCGACGAGCGCGGCCGGAATCCGAGCTTCTTGCATGAGGAATGGGAAAAGCGCGGCCGTACGACGCACTGGGCGCCCGGCGTGGTCCAGAAAGATCCTCCGGCCTTGGAATATCTACAGGCGCATAAGCCCGTGCGCGAGCAAGAAGTCGCAACGGGGCACGCGGTTAGAGCGGTCTACATGTACACCGCCATGGCCGATCTGGCTCTGCATAAGGGAGATCGGGAATTGTTATCCGCATGTAGGCGCCTATGGCGCAATATGGTCAACAAGCAGATGTACGTAACCGGGAGCATAGGCTCGACTCACCATGGGGAAGCGTTTACGTTCGATTACGACCTGCCGAACGACACGAACTACTCCGAGACCTGCGCATCAATAGGTTTAATTTTCTTTGCACGCCGGATGCTGCAAGCCGAGGTCAAGGGCGAGTACGGGGACGTCATGGAACGCGCGCTGTACAACACGGTCACGGCGGGAATCGCGGGAGACGGGAAGCATTACTTCTACGTTAACCCGATGGAGGTGTGGCCCGCCGCAAGCGAAGGCAATCCGGGCAAACGCCACGTGAAAGCCGTCCGGCAAAAATGGTACGGTTGCGCCTGCTGCCCGCCCAACGTCGCAAGGCTGCTCTCCTCGCTCGGACAGTACGTCTACACCTCCGGCGCGGATACTTTGTACGCTCATCTCTACATTGGCAGCGAAGCGAAGCTGCAATTGGCCGGACGTAAGGTTCGCGTTCGACTGGACAGCGAATTGCCATGGAAGGGCAAGGCCAACCTTACGATTGCGGAGGCAGATGGCAGCGGGGCGTTTACGCTTGCGGCGCGCGTACCGTCTTGGTCGAAGCAGACTTCCTTTTCCTTGAACGGCGAGCCCGTAACTCCCGAGATTCGGGACGGTTACGCTTATCTAAGCCGCGATTGGCGAGAAGGCGACGTCCTCGCCATTGAATTAAACATGGAGCCGCAGCGGATCTATGCGCATCCGAACTTACGCGCAAGCGCAGGCCGAGTTTCCCTGCAACGCGGTCCGCTCGTCTATTGCTTCGAAGAGACGGATAACGTTGCGCCTCTGGCATCGCTCTCGCTGCCTGCCGATGCCGTGCTTCGTGCCGTTCATGACGACTGGCGCGACGGCGTCGTTTGCTTGGAGACGGAAGGTTGGCGCGTCACTGCGCCGGAAAGCCAAGCCGACGATCTCTATGGGACCGCGCGACCGCGGCTCGAGAAGCAGCCTCTTCGCGCCGTGCCTTATACGCTCTGGGGCAATCGCCAACCGGGCGAGATGTTGGTCTGGATCCGGGAAGGGTATAATAGAGAAGTATAAGTTTCCAATAAGACGCTAAGCTTCTTCGAATCGCTATCCACGTCCCCCCCTAACGGGGGTTAAGAGGGAATTCAATTGTCGAACGAGAAGGAACAGAACGGGAAGGACCTGACCGAGAAGGATCTGAATGTTTTCGATGGTCGCTTACTAATAGCGACTAGTCTATTGAAATAAGCTTATGCATGATCTTGGGGTCTTTCCCGTTCATTCCTCCGCCGAATACCGATAATCCCTGTACTCTTGGGGCGTGCAACCGACCAGCTTCTTGAACAGGTAAGTGAAGTAAGCGGACGTTTGAATACCCACTTGCTCCGCTACCTCGTAGACTTTGATATTGGGATCCTGCAGCAGCTTTCTAGCCCGCCGAATGCGGATTTCCTGTACGAATTCGGAGATGGTTTTCCCCATTTCCCGCTTGAACAGGACGCTCAAATAGCTGGCGTTCAAGTTAAATTGCTCGGCAAGCTGCTTAACCGTCCAATTTTCTTGAAGTCTATCTTCTATGAAAACGGCGATTTTGCGAATAAGATTGTGCTGCTGGTTCATGTGCGCTTTTTTCTCGATCAGCATGTAACGATTCACGTAATCGACTAATAGCTCGAGAATTTGCCCGGGGTTTCCGCAATCCAACATCCTCCGCCACATCAAAATATTCATCTCTCCGTCGGAATCTTCCTGCCCTTTCAAGTTCCGGATCAGCTCGCTTAAGAAGCTCATTCCGAACGCCTGCGCGTAGGAAAACGAAGTCGGCTCCAAGGTCAACAGAAGCTCGAAAATCCGGTTCATGTACTCGCCGACCTTCGCGGAGTCCCCCGTCTCCATCAGCTTCAGGATATTCGGCATGAATTCTTCCCTCAAGCGATAATCCTTGAATTCGTTCGAATCCATATAGTCGTACCGGACGATCTGTCCGTCCGAAATCAACCTCGCTTTGGCCATCATGAACTTGAGCTCTTTGTAGAAGAGCGGAACCTCGTCCCATCGGCTTCCCATCCGACCGCAGCCTACCGTAACCGTCGAGCCGTACCGTTCGCGAACCATGTTCTGGATAAAAGGAAGCTGCTTCTCCACTCTGACTCTTTCCTCCGGCGTCGGATTCAGATGCAGGGCGACGAACTCGTCCGGGTTGGTCTGCGCCAAAAATATCGACTCGACGTCGGACAGCCCTACTTCGACGGTTTGCTTGAATCCGCTTCCAAGAATCATTCTCTCTTTGGCATCCTTGCCCGACGACAGGAAATGATCCACTCCGAATAGGATGATCTGAAAACCCTGCTTGATTTCGGGCAGCTCCATCAGGCTGTTCCATGAGGAAAGCATTTCGTCCGTTTGCGCGACTTCCGCGATCAGATCGTTGACGAATCGCTCTCTAATCAGCTTGAGGCTGCCCGACACCTTCTTTTCCAGCTCGTTCGTCTGCTCGACGACCTGGCGCATCTTCTCCAACGTGACCCGGAACGCCGTCAGCTTGCCCGAAACCTCTTCCAGCTTAAGGGGCTTAAGCACGTAAGCCTGCGCGCCGACGTGAATAGCCTCTTGGACGAATTCGAACTCGTTGTAGCCGCTGATCATCAGCACTTGAATGTGGGGATGCATAGACTTGGCTTTGGCGACCAGCTCGATCCCGTTCATTACAGGCATCGACACGTCGGATATGAGAACGTCGAAAGCCGTTTCGAGCAGCGCCTCTAGCGCTTCTTCTCCGGATTCCTTCGTCTTCGGCTTGTCATAACCTAGCTCCGTCCAGTTGATATAGCGAACGAGCCCCTGAATATTGGAAGGCTCGTCATCGACGATGAGCACCTTGAGCATCTTATCGTTCCCTCCTGATGTTCGGCTGCACGGAGCTAGCCGGGAATACGATGGAGACGAGCGTCCATTCGCCTGTCTCGCTCGTTATCGAGAATTCCGTTTCTTTTCCGAAATATAGCGCAAGCCTCTCCTTGATGTTGGAAGTTCCGAACCCGTTTCCTTTGCCGACGTACTTACCTTCCGCGATTTCCCGCAATATCGTCCCCGGAATACCTTGTCCGTTATCATATACGGACATTCGGACATTGCCCGCTTCTCTCGCTACCGTAATTCGAATGACCGCGTTAGTCTTGCGGGTAATGGCTCCGTGCAGATAACAATTTTCGACGATCGGCTGCAGCACGGTTTTGATCGTATAGAAATCAAGCGCGCTCTCGTCGACGTCCCATTCAACCCGAACACGCTCCGGGTAACGGAATTGGCAGATGTCCAAGTACGCCTTTACGTGCTCGAGCTCGTCCCGGATCGGAATGACGCTGATTTGATTGTTCAAGGTGAGCCGATAGAAGGTAGTCAGCGCATCGATGATCTGAATTTGCTCGTGATCCTGCACGTCCAGCGCCCTCCAACGAATCAAGCCAAGGGAATTGTAGATAAAATGAGGGTTGATCTGCGCTTGCAACGCTTTGAAAGCCTGCTCCTTCTCGGTCAAGCCGGCTTGCGTAATGTCTTCGACTAGCTTACCCAGCCGCTCGGACATCGAATTGAACATGTTCTCCAGTTCTCCCAACTCGTCCTTCTCGCTATATCGGACGGTCGCCTCGAATTCTCCGCGCGAAAGGTCGCTCATCCTGTTGCCGAGCTTGCGAATTCGCCGAACGATGTTCTTCACTATGGTCATCATGAGGAAAATGGACAGAAGCAGGAAGAAGCTCGTGATGCCCACGATAAGAACGAGTATCGTCCGATTCTGATTATCCATGTATTTCATATGAACCAACGCTACGATATGCCAACCGGACGATAAGGGCTTGGAGATCAGCAGTTCCTTGCTTCCGGTCAGGTCGAGCGCGGGATCGTCGGGGTCGTTGCCTACTTCGTCCTGCCACTCCTTGATCCGAATCCGCTTGCCTATTTCTTCCCTTTCCGTCGCGGCAAGAATCCGCCTGGAATCGTCCACGATGAACAGGCTACCGCCGTTAAAAGGCTGATTGATCAATTCTCCGAATACGGCATCGTAATTCAATAAAATATAGAGCATGCCGAGCAGATTTCCGTTATTGCCGATAATTTTGCGCGTAATAACGGTTTGGTCAGGTTTACCGGGTACGTTGCTCCATACGAGCGGGTTGGAAGATTTAGAAGCAGCCTCGTACCACGACAGCTCATCCGTGCCCGCAAGGGCACGCGCCTCCGGTCGCCATAGCAATTGCCCGTCTTGGACGAGCGTATCGTTGGTATGATAGATTCGGAAATCCGCGATGCCGGGTAAATACTTGCTCGTAATCAAAAATGTTCGATCTACGTAGTTAACCGTGTCCACGATATCGGACATCTCCGTATATTCCCGCGAGAGTCTCGCGATCAATTCGCCGTCCGTCGCGGTCCTTACGGCGAGCAAATCGTAGCTCTTCTTGCTGAAATCCATGATTCGAGCCGTTTGCCGCACGGACTCGTCCGCGGTATTCACGTAGCTCTGGTGGAAGCCGCGGATGACCAGGGAGACGGAAGCGCTTCCCAGAACGAGCGTCGGCAGCAGTAGGATGATCACGTATAGGATGACTATTTTGCCGCGAAGGCTCATTCTGCGGGTAAAACCGATAATCATTTTTTCCAATCTCAGACGCACTGTGCCGTACTCCTCTCGCGCCATCGGGCAACGATGGCTATTCCGGCGAAGCGATCCATAATCGCCCGGAAAGGGAAGCCGCCAATTGGCGACTTCCCCTGTCTTATTCATATCTTTAGATTCGGCCAAGCCTTATAACGATGCGTTCCATTCTTCCTTGAGCTCGCTCCAGTGCGCGCGTTTCTCGAGAGCGGATTGGAAATCGGTCCAAGCCGATTCGAATTGTTCGTCGGTCTTAGCCATCATTAGCTTCGCCTTATACTCTTTGCGTACGTTTTCCAGCTCGGGCAAATATTTCTCCCACAATCCGCCCGACTTCGCCTTCACCATATCGTAGGTTTCCGCGACGCGTACGCCGCCCATTTTGCCGATTTGCTCGGTGAACTCGATCGTCTTGAGACGGCCGGCAGGCTCCGTTACGCCGTAATTCCACCATGGATACCATTCGTTGCTATACGAGGACGTACCGTACAATCCCGGATTCGTGCTCGCTACCTTCGCCGCGTCTCCCGAATCATGGAGCTGTTGGTAATTTTTGTCCGTGAACACCCATTTGCCAAGCGGCTGATCTACCCAATCCCAGAATACGCCCGGCGGCCCTTCGTTGGCAACCTGCTGTTGCTCCGGATTAGGCAGGAGCATATAGTCTAGGAAAGCAAGGATCGCTTCCAAATTTTTTGTGTTTTTATTGATGTACACGTCGTTGCCCGGATACGGATTCACGATTTGATTCGCGCCGATCTTGCTCACCCCGTCGACCTGCGGATAAGGGATCGCTTTGTAGAACCACGAAGGCTCGGTCGGTCCGTCGAGAACTTCCCACAAGGCGGCGTCCATGTTGAAAAATCCGCCGGCGTTCATCGCGATACGTCCGGTTTTGTTTTTCTCCTTGTAGCGCTCCTTCTTGTCCGTAATCGCTTCGGGATCGATCAATCCTTCCCGATACATTTCGTTCATCCATTTGTACGCCGCTTTATATTGCGGGTTATCGTAGATGAATTGATAGCCGTTGTCCGTCTTCTCGACCGGAACGACTCCCCCAGCCGAAGCGACCGTTACGCCGAAAGTGCTTAGAATAACGTTCTCGTCGTTAGCATCCGAAAGGAAGCTGAGCGGAATCAAATTTTTGCCGGATTCGTCCTTCTGCTTGGCCGCGGCCCGCAAATAATTTTCCACTCCGGACAGCGTCTTCAAATCATCCATCGTCATGCCGGTTTTCTCCAGCACGTCCGTGCGGACGAACCATCCGAGGGATGCCCAGCCCGGCCATGGATCTTGAGGATTCTGATCGAACCAGGTCGGAATCGACCAGATATGCCCGTCCGCATCCTTCATGGCGTCCAGGTACAGCTTAGGGATAGAGGCCAAACCCGGATATTTGTCCGGCATATCGAAGTATTGCTCCAACGACAGAACGCTGTTGGAACGAACGACCGCGGAATTCACCACGTCGCTTCTTCCGAAGATCGCCGCGTCGTCGAAGCCGCCCGTGTTCAGCTTCAAGTTAAGAGCCGTCAATGCATCGCCTTGCGTGGCTTCCAGCTTGACCTCGATGCCCGGCTCGTTTTCCTTCCAGTACTTCTGAACCATGCTGTCGTTATTGATCGTCGCGTTCCATCCGAGCCATAGCTTAAAGGTTTTGGAACCTCCCGATTCGCCGGCAGCCTTCGTGGCGGAACCGGTTGCCGTCGCTTCTCCGGCCGGACTCGACCCTTGCGCTTGAGCGTTCTCTTCCGAGTTGCCTCCGCCGGAGCATGCCGCTAGCCCGAACATAAACAGCGCGAGTACCGCCGCCATGCTCTTTTTTCTCATCATATTCATCTGTTGCTTCCCCTTCCTCGTTGTCCCGATTGGTATATGTTGATTCATTATACCCGCTTATGACGCCTAGCCTTTAACCGATCCTATCAAAACGCCTTTGACGAAATATCTCTGCAAGAAGGGATAGACGCATAGAATCGGAATCGCGCTTACCATAACCGTCGCCATCTTGATCGACATCAGGGTAACCTTGGCCATCGCCGTGCCTCTGGCCAGCGCCTCCACATTATTGTTCGAGCCCAGGACGGTCGAAATATCCTGCGCGGATAATAGCTGCTGCAAGAACGTCTGCACGGGAATCAGATTCTGATCCGAAACGAAGAAAGCCCCGGCGAACCAGTCGTTCCAATGCATGACTCCGGTAAATAATCCGATTGCGGCCAGCATGGGTTTGGAGAGCGGTACGATGACGGAATAGAGCACCCGAAACGGAGTGGCTCCGTCCATCTCGGCCGATTCGACGAGCGCCTCCGGAATTCCCTGAATGAATTTCATCATGACGAACATATTCCAAGCCGAGAAAGCGGACGGAAGGATATACACCCAGAAAGTGTTTACCAACGAAAGATCGTAGAGCTGAATGTAGAACGGAATTAATCCGCCGTTAAACAGCATCGTAATGAGAACGTATCCGAGAATCGCTCCTCGAAGCGGCATCATCCTGTAAGACAAGCCGAACGCCGCAAGCAGCGTGATGAACAGTCCGATAGCCGTTCCTATGATCGTGCGGGCAATGGTGATGAGATACGCGTGCTGGATAACCGAGTTGCCGAGAACCACCTCGTAGTTATATAGCGTGAATTGTCGCGGCAACAGGTACACCCCGCCCTTGGCCGCGTCGCTCCCCTCGTTCAGGGAGATCGCCAGCATGTACATGAACGGATAGATGACCGAGACGCACAAGAGCAGGAGTAGCACTATGATAAGGAGCTGGCTTATTCTGTCGCTTGCCGATAGTTTCATACTTTACCAGAGCCCCTCGCCGTTTATTTTTCTCGCCATCCGGTTCGTACCCAGCACCAGCGCCAGACTGATTACCGAGGATAGCAATCCGATAGCCGTCGCGGGACTGAAGTAACCCTGCTGCAAGCCGCTGCGCAAAATATAAGTATCCAGCACGTCCGCTACCGGCTGGTTGGCCGGATTCATAAGCGGGTAGATCTGATCCATCCCGACGGCGATCAGACTAGGCATGCTCAGGATGAGCACGATGGAAATCGTCGGCAGCATGCCGGGAAGCGTAATATGTCGCATCTGCCCGAGCTTTCCGGCTCCCTCCACCTTGGCCGCTTCGTACAGCTGCGGATCGATGGTCGTAATCGCCGCCAGATACAAGATCGTATTCCAGCCCACTTCCTTCCACAAGCCGCTCGCGACGATCATCGGACGGAACCATTCCGTGGAGCCGAGGAAGAAGATCGGGTCGCCGCCCAAGTTTCCGATAAATTGGTTAACCAACCCGCCGTCCAGCGTGAGCATGGATTGAAGAATGTACGCGACGACGATCCAGGAGAAGAAATGCGGGAGGTAGCTGACGGATTGGACGAATCTCTTGAACCCGCTATGTCTGACCTCGTTAATAAGCAGCGCTAGAAGAATAGGCGCCGGGAACCCGACGGCGAATTTAAGAACGGCGATATACAGCGTGTTCTTGACCACGACCCAGAACTGATCGTCCCGCAGGAACGCGAAATTCTCGAACCCGATCCACGGGCTGTTCCAGATGGTGCTTCCAATGTGGAAATCTTTGAAAGCGACTTGTATCCCGACCATCGGAATGTAACTGAACAGGAACAATAGGACGACGGACGGTAAAATCATCAAGTATTGCCAACGGTATTTCGCTAGTCTATCGAGCATGTCATCACCTCTGTACGCTAATTATACGGAGGGAGGCGAAGTGAGACCATATAACAACGGTTGGATTTCCATCGCTATGATTAGAGAATCGGCCCTCTTGGGAAAGCTTTCGCGGCATCCGCAAAAATGAAAAGCGGCGGTCCGGGGGGTTCCCGTGCCGCCGCTATATTGTTATCCCGTCGAATCGTTACTACTCAGGTTTGTAAAAGGATGCTCTCTTGGGTACATATCGAATAGCGATGTTAATCAATGCAATTTCGATGCATGATCTAAATATAAGCTGGATAAGGATGACTATTATCGCTATTGTTCTAAATTTATTGTATTCCTTCCGAATATTCGATCAATAGCGATGTTCTTCATCTTACTTTGATTTCAATATGGCTCATTGGCTTGAATAACGATGATTACCATCGTACTGGACAAGCCAAGCGGGCACCGAAGTATTAACGCGGAATCTTATTATTGGAAACCATCCGGAATATTTCAAATCTGCGGATTTATTGCAAACCCGCCGCTCTTGTAAACCAGCCCGAACTATTGCAAACCTGCCGCTCCGAACACTTTGTCGTAGCATTCCTTGGAATGCCGGACCAGCTCTTCCGGGGTTCCTTCCCGCGGCTTCTGGGCCAAGATTTCTTGGGCTACGGGACCCGCGTAACCTATCGCGTGAAGCCCCTTCAGGAAACCGGCCAAATCGATCACGCCTTCGCCGGGATATATGCGACCTCCGTCCAGCGCTGCCTCCACCGGTACGTTCGGCGCGTCGTTCAGATGTACGTGAACGATTTGCTCCGGCTTCAACGCAAGGATATCGGCGATGGTCGAGCTTGTCGTGTACCAATGATAGGAATCCAACAGCAAACCGACGTTGCTTTCGCCGATGGCGGCAATCCAATCTAACGTTTCATCCATTGTCCAGATGAACGGATTAGCCCATTGCGTACGCAAATGATGCGGCCCTACGAATTCAAGGCCAAGGCCGATACCATAAGCTCCGAGCATTTGCGCGCAAGAACGAAGACGCCGGGTAGCCAATGCCATGAAATGAGCGGACGGATAATCCGTCGACGGAAGAATATACGTGCAGCAGCGGGTACAACCCAGCAATCGGGCCGCGGCGGCATGCTCGCCCAGCTTCTTCAAACCGTTCAGAAACTCTTCTTCCGTAGATCTCCAATTGACCGGCAGTCCGATCGAGCCGATTACGACTCCATTATCCGAAAGCAACTCCTTGGCTTTCTTCTCTCCGACTCGTTCTATTAGCGTCACCGCATCGATATCGACTGCCTGAAAACCGTATTTTCCCGCAAGCTCGATCAATTGGATCTCGTTCTCGAGCGCGCCGAGACCCGCTCCGCCTAAACCTCTTAACATCATCATTCCTCCCGTTCCTTGGTCCATGAATTAACAACCTCTTAGTTAACATACGCAAACATAGTGAACATACGCAAACATAGTGAACATACGCAAACATAGTGAACATACGCAAACATAGTGAACATACGCAAACATAGTGAACATACGCATAATGAAAACCACATAGTGAACATACGCATATCGAATTGTCCTTCGCGTTTCTTATGTTAAGATAGTCCGAAAGGGATTACGTGCTAGATTTTCGATAAATGTCCCATCTTTTCGAAGGAGCATCCCCCTCGATGACCTATTTTCCGGACTATTTGAAGTCGTATCCGAACATGAACAGCTCCAGTCCGCTTCATATCGGCTTGCACCGAATTCCGCATGGATTCCGGCCGCATCGCCACGACTTCCTAGAATTCTCTTACGTGATGGAAGGCTCGGGAGCCGAATCCGTCAACGATGCGAAGCATGATATGATGCCGGGAACGTTCACCTTCGTGCTGCCCTATCAGATCCATGAGATTTTCACGGCTCCGGACAGTACCCTCGTGCTGTTCAACTGTATGTTCAGCATGGACTTGCTGATGGAAGCCGGACAACGCGAGACGTTGCTGGGCTTGATCGACCGAAGCGACGCGACGCCATACTTCCAATTCGACGGAGAAAATCGCGACGATATGAGAAGGTTGATCGAAAACCTGCATCAGGAGTACTCGGGAAACGAGCCTTGGAAACATACGATGCTGCAAATTCGGCTTAAGGAAATATTAATCGCTTTCGATAGAGCCAGAGGAAAGGAAAGTCTATCCGATGTCGAATCGACTCCTCCGACCGGCTCCAATCATAAAAGCTCTTCCGTATGGCCGATTATCTACTACATCCATCGAAATTATCAAGAAGACATCACCTTGTCCGGGCTGGCCACGCGCTTCTCCATGAGTCTCTCGCGAATCAGCGAGGTCATCAAGGAAACAACCGGCCAGAACTTCCTCCATTTCTTGCACGACTTGCGGATTCGGCATGCCTGCAGCCTGCTCGCATCCACGAAAATGAGCGTCTCGGAAATCGCGCTCGAAGTCGGCTACGGCTCCTATCAAACGTTCTCCCGCGTATTCCGCGAATCCAAAGGCATGGTGCCGAAAAATTACCGAAAGCTGCGGTTCGGTAGGGGTTAACGGCACGCCGTGCCGTTAGGGGTGCGCGATGGGGGGGCGACGAAGGATCTCCTCCGACCAGCCTAATAACCGCACCAGGAACGGCTATTCCGCAGATTGTTCCTCCAACCAACCAATTAACCGCGCCAGAAACGGCTATTCCGCCGATTGTTCCTCCCACCAACCAAATACCCGCGCCAGAAACGGCTATTCTGCCGATTGTTCCTCCCACCAACCAAATACCCGCGCCAGAAACGGCTTTTCCGCCGATTGTTCCTCCCACCATCCATATAACCGCGCCAGAAACGGCTATTCTGCCGATTGTTCCTCCCACCAACCAAATACCCGCGCCAGAAACGGCTATTCCCCCGATTGTTCCTCCCACCAACCAAATACCCGCGCCAGAAACGGCTATTCCCCCGATTGTTCCTCCCACCAACCAAATACCCGCGCCAGAAACGGCTATTCCGCCGATTGTTCCTCCCACCACCCAATTAACCGCACCAGAAACGGCTATTCTGCCGATTGTTCCTCCGACCAGCCTTTATCGGCGCGATCAGCGCTCCTGCGAAGGAGGACTAATCGCATATCGCTCCGTCATGGTGCGCGACCGGCCTCGCCGGATAGGCAAAAAAAGCCTCCGCGCACCAAAATCCGATACGCAAAGGCCCCGCTCGCTATTATTACTTTCTAACGCTCATGGCCTGGAAAGCATGACGAGTAACGCAAGCCTCCAGCCAACCCGAATCCAAACCTCGTTGTTGCGCATATGGGAAAAAATCAGTAAACAGCAAATGATAGGGATTCAATTTCCCGCCCCGCTCCTGGCCAACGTTGTACCATCCCGTATCCTGCGATAGAAGAATACGGTCGGAGATGCCTAATTCGACCAATTCTTTCAGCAGGTTAACGTGCTCGTCGTAGGTACCCGGCAGAATGGAATCGATGGATATCCACATCCCTTTGGCAGCAAGCCTTTGAAGGATCGTCTTATCGATCGACGATTGGGCATGAACCCAAATAAAACGTTCCCGGTCGAAACTAACCTCTTCCATGATCCGGTCGGCGTGCGCTGCGACGTCGTCGCCGATCGTGTGGCATTGTATCGTGAGTCCGGTTTCCAGGGACGTGCGTATGGCCGCCCGGAGTATTTTCTGCTGTACGTCATCTATAGCCTTGCCGTCGTTAAGCGCGATTTTGATAAAACCCGGATATACGCCGCTGTCTCCTATACCGTGCGAAGCTTCGCGAATCCAACGACGGGCAAGCTCGCGCTCGTCCTCGAGATGGACGAAGGAAGGCAAGTATGGCTTCTTGTAATATCCGGTATTCGTAATAATTTGCATGCCGGTTTGAAGCGACAGACTCTTGAGCAGATAGGGATCACGTCCCAAATATTCCGGGGCGCAATCCACGAACGTGGAGCAGCCGGCTTCCTTAAGCCGGAGCATATAAGGCCCGATCATTCCGACCACTTCGTCCGAATCGTAATCGGCAGGCGTCAATTTGGCATCCTCGACGAATCCTACCATAACGTGCTCATGCTCTAGAATTCTCCCCGCCGTTTGCTCATCGATGAATCCGGTAACCGTCCTTAACATGCTTCCGTCATCCCCGCTTTCTAGTCATCTTCCTATCATCATAACATTGAACCCGTTGCCTAGTAAGCAACGGGTTCAATGAGTACGGTATCGATTTTCAACTACTCTATCCTAGCTAAAACATCGATCTCCTACCGCTGGAATTTCTCCCACGGCCCGATGGAAGGGCGGTTCGCGATCAAAGGATCGACGCCGGCGGCTTCCGCGCAAACGTACTGGTTGTTCATGGCCGCTTGCAACGAGAATGTTCCGTCCCCGTTGTCGATCCACCGGAACTTCTCCCAATCTCCGATCGTAGTCGCCTGCGCGACAAGATTGGAAGTACCGGAGCTCGTCGCCGTAACGTACTTGTTATTGATCTGCGCCCTTAACGCGATCGTTCCGCCTCCGGCGTCGACGACCGTGAATTGCTCCCAGCCGCCCGCCGTCGGCCGATTGGCGATCAACGGCTCGGCGCCGGCATTTTCCGCCGTGACGAATAGGCCGTTCACCGTCGCCTTGAAGGCGATCGTCTGTCCGATCGGAGCTCCGCCGACCGGCCCGCCACCTCCGCCGCTACCCGAAATGATGAACGAAGATATGGCGTTATCGTTTCCGCTTGCACCAAGGTTATTGTTATCGGCGGTAAACGTCCACGAAGGCCCGTCGAACGCTCCGTCGCCGTAAGCGACGACAGTCATTCCCGAAGGTACTTTAATCGAAGAGATGGAATCGTTAGCAATGCCTGCCGCTTGCATCTGGGAGATACTGTAGCTTCCCGGCGGCAAGGAAACTCCCGTTCCTCCGAAGCCGCTGTTCGGATAGAAGGTCGGCATCGCGCCGGTGTACGGAGCCGCGCTGCCCAATGCTTTCGGCACCCCGTTAAAGGTCGCCGTCTTCACCGAATTGTTCGCGGTCCCCGTCAGCGCTTGATAGGTATAGCTGCCGAGCGGTTTGGCCGTCCGCTCCACGAAGTAAGACGTATTGGCGGACGTGGCGAAGCTAAGCTCGCTGCTCGAAGACGTAAGAACGATCGCGTTGTCCGACATTCTTCTCACCTGTAATTGCTGCGTTCCCCAAGGATTAACGACGGTTGCGTTGTTCCCGTACAAGCTTCTGAGCCCGACGTACTTAATTTCGTTGCCTTCCTTCTCCGAGCTGACGAGGAAGCCGCCGCTGGCGAGCAGCGTGAACTTGGCGTTCATCGTGGCGTCGTTCGGCAGAGCCGGGAACACCCTGATCTTATCGTTATAGCTCTGCATAAGCGATTCGTTCATCGCGATCAAGTGCACGCCGATATACTCGAATTCTCCGTTCGTATTCGTCGTGCGCCCGTTCGGGTAGTCCTGATACTTCTGGAGCATCGTTTTCATGCCCGAGTAAGCTTCGTCGCCAAGCCCGAGCCTTGCCGCTTGAATCGGCGCCGGATCCCACACGTTGTTCGAGCCGTACGGGAACGGCCGGCTATTGTAGTTGTTGATCAGCTTCTGCTGGTCCGCGGACCCGATCCCGGAAACGCTGTACGGCCACGCCAGCTCGAGGATCGGGTTCTCGTTATTGCGGTTTTGCGATAAGGGCGGAGTATGCGGATAATATTTGTTCGCGTCGTTCGGATCGACCGGGTAAGCCACCAAGTTATTCAGCACGTTCTGCCACTGCGTGCGCAGAGTAGCGTCCAGTCCGAGCGCTTGACTCGTTTGAATCGTCACCGGAAACAAAGCCCTTACCACCGCCAGATCGGTAATCGCATTCTGCACGTCCCAATATTGTTCATGGACGTTGGAGGAAGCCATGTAATACTTGCCCGTGGCGCTATTGAACGACAGCTTGGCGGCATAGAACTTGGCTGCTTCCTTCATGAAAGGATAAGCGGTATTGCTCAAATACGCCGAGTCGTTGGTGTACTTATACTGCGCGTACATGTTGAGCGCCGCTTCCGCCGCGGTGGAGAGCGTATCTTGCGTATAGTCGCTTCCGACCGTATGCCTGGCGTTGCCGTCCCAGCCCATCGTCTCCGGAACCCAGATTCCGTCGATCCCGTACCGGGTCATCGTGTACGACTTAAGCGCGTTAAAATTACGACTGTACAGGTTGTTGAAAATTTGGACCATATCCGCGTGGTTCGAAGCAAGGAACGAATGGTACACGTCCCGTTGGTTCCAGTACCAGTAAGCATGACTCCATTTACCGCTATCGGCGTCGTTCACGCCGCTGAACACTCCGTTAATGAAGTGGTTCGGATAGTTGCCGTAACCGCCAGCCGCGATCATGTAAGTGCTCAGATAGTAAAAGCTTTCCAAATAATCCGCATCTCCCGAAGAATTGGAATATTGAACGAAGGATTTACTCCAGAAGTTGTGCCACCAGTTCTTATAGTTGTTCAACGTCGTAGCGTATCCAGTGCTTTTCACACCGTTGAGCGCCGATTTGGCTTGGTTGACCGAGTCGTTACCCGGGGCATTAAGTCTGCTTGCGGCCGCGATCCAGATCGTGTAGCTCGAGGTCGGCGTAATATTTAACCTGACTTTGTTGCCGTTGACCGACTGGGTCGTGAAGCTTGCTCCTTCGACCGTCGCCGCCAACGTATACCCGAACTTATTCGCGTCGGTCTGTCCTCTGCTCAGGCCGACCACGGTCGGATCGACGAAGGTGGTCACCGTCCGCCAAGTATTAAGATCGGGCACGTCGCCTCCGTTCGCTAGATTGCTGACATCCCATAAGCTCAGATCGAGCGAGACGTTAGACAACCCCATGCGGCTGTCTTCCACGTGGATTCCGATGACCTCGGAGTTCGGCGATCCCATGATGGTAACCGTGCGGTTGTTATCGTACTTGGTCGTGACGATTCCGTCATGGAGGGAAAGCCTCTGCTGGTAGGTCGAGTAACCCGAGTCCAAACCCGGGGACGTATACAGATTAGCTAAGCCCTGCGATGCCCACCCTTGCTGCGAGGCATCCACTCCGGACACTTGCATCGTGAGTCCGCCGGAAGTGTTCCATACTTGCGCGCCTACCCGGCCGTTTCCGACCGTCGCTCCGCTTTTAGGATTCGTTACCGGTGCATTGAAGACGAGATCATGCTTGGAAATATAACCGGCATAATCCACGTTCAGGGCACCCGTGCCGGAATTAAAAGAATGACTCGTCGTGCTGGCCGATGCCGTTCCCATCATCCCTAGCAAAGCCGATATCGCAACCAATAGTGCCAAACCCATCCTCAGCCTTTTCCCAACGTATCTCATTAACTATCCCTCCGTTTTTATATTCAATTAACGGTAGCGCTTTCATTTTCATTTCGAAAATGATCGGGAGTCTAAGCCCCCGACCATCTCCGTTTATGAACAGCGCGATTCCACCGCTTTTTACTCGTAAAGTACGGCTTTCACCTCTTCGCTGTCGATGTTCGTTTTATCGTACCAGAGGAAGCCGCTATCGATTTTGGCCACTACCGTCTCGCCCTTCACTGCCGCTACGGCCGCTTTTACCGTCTCGTAGCCGATACCTACTGGGTTCTGCGATATCGCGCCAGCCATCAGACCGCTCTTGATTGCGTCCATCTGCGCTTTACCGGAATCGTAACCGATGACCGTGACTTTGCCTTCCATTTTCAATTCCGTTATCGCATTAACTACGCCGATTGCGGAGCCTTCGTTCGCTCCGAACATTCCTTTAAGGTTAGGGTGCGCTTGGATAATGGCTTTCGCAAGGTCGGTCGATTTCAAGTGGTCGCCGCCGCCGTATTGAATGTCGACGATTTTGATATTCGGATATTTTTCCTCGATACGGTTTTTGAAGCCGTCGCGGCGATCGATGCCCGTTTGGCTCGTTTGGTCATGCACGATCAAGGCAACTTCGCCTTCCCCGCCGATCAGCTCCGCCATTTTGTCGGCCGCCATTCCGGCCGCCAACGCGTTATCCGTCGTAACCAGGCTGACCGGAATGTCGCTGTCCACGCCGGAGTCGAACGCGATGACCGGAATGTTGGCTTCTTGCGCTTTCTTGAGGAGCGGAATCGAGGCTTGGCTATCCAGCGCCGCGAAACCGATCGCGCTCGGCTTTTTGTCCAAAGCCACTTGAAGCATTTCGAGCTGTTTATCTACTTGGGATTCCGTTTCGGGCCCTTCGAACGTGATCTCGACGTTGAACTCGGCGGCCGCTTTCTCCGCGCCCATCTTAACGGCTTGCCAGAACTGATGCTGAAAGCCTTTGGAAATGATCGGAATGTACAATTTCTCCGTCGAAGCCGGCGTTGACGCGCTCGGGCTTTCGGCCGCGTTAGAAGACGCCTCGCTGGAAGGCGAAGCATTGTTGCCATTGTTTTTGTTCGAGCCGCAAGCGCTGATTACCATTACGATAGCCAATACCGTCAAGAGCCACACTTTTTTCATTTTCGTTTATCCCCTTCTAGTTAAAAGATAATTGCTCTATATAATCTCCGAGGAGACCATACCGTCGTTAAGACTTACGTCTGCGTAAAATGTCGCCATACACCGCCAGGAGGATAACCAGACCGACGACGACCGTCTGCCATTCCTGAGGCACGGACAAAATGCGCAGTCCGTTCGTTAGCACGCTCATGATCAACGCGCCGATCACCGTGCCCACGATCGTACCCTTGCCTCCGCTGAGCGAAGTACCCCCGATAACGACGGCCGCGATCGCTTCCAGCTCATAGCCCATACCAAGCGAAGGCTGCGCCGAGTTGAGCCTGGACGCCATCAGCACTCCCGCGATTCCCGTAAATACTCCGGTTATCGTGTAGATGACGATCTTCCAATTGCGAACGTTAACCCCGGAGAGGCGGGTTGCCTCCTCGTTGCTGCCGATCGCGAAGTTGTATCGGCCGATGATCGTGCGAGACAGCACGATACTGCCGATGATCGCTACGACGAAAAATATAAGCACGGCGTTCGGAATGTCGAAGCCCGGAATCAAGTCGCCCAATACCGAGCCTAGCGAAATCTCCATGAACACTTCGTAATCCGTAAAATAAATGGGCTTCGTACCGGAGATGACGAGCGCCAGCCCCTTGGCGATCATCATCATGGCGAGCGTCGCGATAAAAGGCGGGATCCCTAACCGGGCAATCGTGAAGCCGGACAGAAATCCGCATAACGCTCCGGTCAATAATCCGCCGATAATGCCGATCGGAACCGGCAGCCCCCACATCGAGATGAACACTCCCGTCATGACCGCGCTTAACGTCATGACCGTTCCGACCGAAAGGTCGATTCCTCCGGTTACGATAACGAACGTCGATCCCAACGCAAGCACGCCGATCACGGCGGTAGAGAGCAATATTCCGACGATATTCGAAAAATGAAAGAAATTGCTCGAAGCAATCGAGAAAACAATGACCAATAAAATCAAACTGCCGAACGCCAGAAGCTGCTGCAGGCCCGCATGGAACGCGAACCGCGGTTTCTGGACGACCACCGTCGCTTCTTTCACTTGATTTCCTCCATTCTCTGCCGGCTTTCCTAGCTTATCCGGTCCGTCGCGTAAGTCATGATCCGTTCCTGCGTGATGCTATCGTCGTTAAGAAGCTCCCCCGTGATTCTGCCCTCGCACATGACGATGATCCGATGGCTCAGCCTTAGAATTTCCGGGAGCTCCGAGCTGATCATGATGATCGATTTTCCCGAAGCCGCCAAGCTTTCCAGCAGCTTGTAAATCTCGCTCTTCGCTCCGACATCGATGCCGCGCGTCGGTTCGTCGAAGATAAGAATGTCGCAGTCCCTCGTCAGCCATTTGCCGATAATGACTTTCTGCTGGTTACCCCCGGACAGAAACTTCAGCTTCTGATTGATCCCCGGCGTCTTGACCTTCAACTCCTCGACGACCTTGCGAGATACGTCCGCCATATGCTTGTCGTTCATCCAACCGCCGCCCCGCGTGAACCGCCCCAAAGTGGCCAACGCGATGTTCGTCTTGACGTCCATGTCGAGCAGGCAACCGAAATGCTTCCTATCCTCGGATAAATAGCCGATGCCGTGCTTGACCGCTTGATGCGGTCCGTTGATTCGGACCTTGCGCCCCCGAACGTACAGCTCTCCGGAATCGATAGGATCCGCTCCGAATATCGCTCTGGCGGTCTCGGTCCTTCCCGCGCCGACAAGCCCCGCTACGCCGAGGATTTCTCCTTTGCGGAGCGAGAAGCTTACGTCCCGGAGCACGTTTCCGCGGCTCAGATTGCGTACCTCGAGCACCGTGTCTTCGCTCTCGCCTTGCTGGCGGTCCGGCTTGGCCGGCTGATAGATTTCCCTGCCGACCATCATCGCGATGATCCGATCGACGCTGACGTCCGCCGTCGGCACCGTATCGATGTAGCTGCCGTCCCGCATGACCGTTACGCGATCGGTTATTCTCTTTAATTCCGCCATACGGTGCGAAATGTAGACGATGCCTACGCCCTTGGCCTTCAGCTGCTCGATCATCTTAAACAGATCCTCGATCTCGGCATCGCTGAGCGCGGCAGTCGGTTCGTCCATGATCAATACTTGGGAATCGTAGGAAATCGCTTTGATGATCTCTACCATTTGCTGCTTGGCTACCGTCAGCTCGGATACGAGAGTCGTCGGTTCGATATCCAGATTCATTTGCTTCAGCAATTCGTTGGCTTGCCTATTCATCTCTTTGTCGTTCAGGAACAACCGGATCGCTCTCCGCGGCTCCTTGCCGATAAAGATGTTCTGGGCCACCGTAAGATCAGGGGCCAGATTCAGCTCCTGGTGAATCATGCTGATCCCCAGCTTCTGGGCCGTCCTCGTATCGGTAATCTGAACTTCCTTCCCCTGGTAAAAGATCCGTCCTTCGTCCTTCTGATAGACTCCCGTCAGCACCTTCATCATCGTCGACTTGCCCGCGCCGTTCTCCCCGACCAAGGCATGAACCTCGCCCGAAAGCAGCCCGAACTTGCACCCCTTTAAAGCGTGAACACCCGCGAAATGCTTCTCGATGCCTTCCATCTCGACAAGATTTCGGCTCATCGTACCACCTCCCAGCTCCTTGTTCTTGTTGTTGAGGTTAACTTTACACGCTCGGCTTTCCGGCTTACATGTGATTTCTTCCTGTAAAGGTCGAATAATTTTCGGTGTTCGTTTGAGGCGCGTAATGCGAATAAAGCGCAACCCGGGGGCAGCGCTTAAAACGACCTTTCATTAATTTTATATTCATATCGCGAACAAAGTGTTATATTATTCTCGAATTGAATATTATTCCTAATTGTCAATATAAAGGAAAGAGGTGGACGCTATTTTTACCGTTCAAAGACTCGCATCGTACTTGATCCTTATTGGTTTGGTTTTCTGCTTGCTTTCCCCTGCTTCGGCTTATGCGCAAGAGAACCCGGATGCAGGCAGTCCCGCATTGGCAACCGACACTACCCCTCCCCATATCGGCAATCTATTCCCTGAAAACGGGAAAACCGTGACGGAGAACACGACTCTTCTATCCGCAGGTATCAGCGATAACGAATCAGGTCTAAGCTCGATCGAATTCAAGCTTGATGGACTCGTCTTAGGCACAGGCAATATACCCGTCAATTATAGTCACGGCCTCGCGTTTACTTATTCGCCCCCATTACAAAGCGGGACCCACGTCTTTGAAGTCGAAGCGACCGACCAGTCGGGAAATGTCGCTCGTAAATCAAGCGTTTTCTATGCTAGATCATCCATTTGGCCTGAGGGGAGCACTCTGAACGCGGAAAATAATAGCTTCTACTCCGTAACTTTATCCTGGACTGCCGCCGAAGGGAGCATGGGCTATCGAATCTATTGGGGACAACACCTTCTGGCCGAGGTTGACAAATCGGTTCGTTCGTTCGAAGCAACGGAGCTGGAAGCCGGTTCATCCTACGGCTTTAAGGTAGAAGCCCGGCTACCGAATGGCGGCTGGTCAACGGATGGTCCATACGTATTTACTGAAACGCTGCCTCTGCCGCATTTCCCGCCGACCGTCTGGTCCGTTTACCCGGAAACGGGAGCGACGGTACCGACGGCCAATCCGGTCATCAAGGCAAAAATTCGCGATGCCGGATTCGGCTTGCAAGAGGATGCCATCCTAGTCAAAATCGACGAAGAACCCGTTCCTTACAGCTACGACGCAAAAACATGGAATCTGTCTGCACAAGCAATCGGATTAGAAAACGGAATTCATACCCTAACAATCCGCGCAATCGATGATGCCGGAGTGTATAAAGATTATTACGGCACATTCCTTGTACAAGCCGTATGGCCTGCCGGGAGCGCTTTAAGCGCAGGGAATGTAGGGCAGACCTCGTTAACCCTCGCTTGGAGCCCTGCCGCGGGAAGCGGCGGCTATCGGATCTATAGAAACGGCGAGCTGATCGACACGGTATCCAATGCGATTCTCTCTTACGAGTCCAATGATCTTCAGCCTGGCACCTCCTATGTTTTTAAAATAGAGGCACAGCAGTCGGGGGGCGATTGGACGACGGATGGACCTACCGTGATCGCAACGACGGGAATGCTGTCGAACCCGTTCCTTGAACGGCTTATTAAGCTTCATGCCGCTCTAATGGCCGGCGATCCTTCCGATGTGCAGAAGGTGCGAAGTTTACGCGATGAAATCGCCGGATTAAAAGAAGAAGACGCCTTATCTCTTATCGATCCGGTATGGAATAAAGTAAGCGCGAAGCTGCCTCTAGACGTAAACCGACCGGAGCTGAAGAGCAACCTCTTTCAACTCTTCAAAGCAATCGGTTCTATCCATTACGACACGTATGAAGCGGAATGGCTCGACATTCGATCCAATTCGGCATTCCGGGAAGCTTTGCGCGTTATAGCGGCGGCTGGGGGACAAGAGAGCCTAACGATCTCCGATGTCACGACCTTTCTGACAGGGGACGGCGACAGCCTCATTGGCGTTGAAGGGACAATCGCCGGTATGCTTGCGCAGAAATCCAAGCTTGAGCTCGCTCAACTGATCTTGGATAAACAGAAGCAAACCGAGCTTTTACTTGGTGCGTTAGCGCGGATGTTCAGCGACTCGGAGGCGTACAAAGTCACTAGCGTTCTTAATCGGCTTGGCGTTACGCCGCAAGATCTTCTGGCCGTGGCGAACAACTTCCTCGGGAAACTACGGGAAGACGAGCCTGCCCTTCAAGCTCTTGGCGTTGCTTACATTCGCTCTGAAGCGATCGAGACAGTCAAAATAACAGCCAATGGGAAAAAACGCGACTATTCGCTTAAAGTGCTCGACATTCCGATTCCTTCCGTCCTATTGAAGTGGACGAAAGTATCCGGAGACGACAAGGTAACCGTCACTTCCAATGGAACGGTATCTATCCCCGATCAATTGGCAAACGGTACCGCCGTGATTCAAGCATCCCTTCTCAATCCTTACGGAGGGAACGCAAAGGTTATTTTCCAGAAGGAAGTGACTTTAGTTAACGGCGGAGGAAACTGACGTCGGTTGTATCTCTTGACGGTACGCTCACTTCCCGACGAAGGGAAACAGTAGCTTCTGGTTCTCTTCGTCGTACATGTTCTGCTTGGTGATCACGAGAGAACCGGTGTCCAGAAACTTGGACACCTTCTTCCCTTTCACCGCCTCCATTGCCGTCTTGATGCTTAAGTAGCCCATCTGGAACGGTCGCTGAATGACAGTCGCCTTCATGACGCCTTCCTCGAGCAGCTTGATTTCATTGACGGAGCTGTCGAACCCGATCAGCTTGACCCGCTCCTTGAGCTCGAGCTCCTGTATCGCTCTTCCCGCACCGACCGTCGTCGGCTCGTTCAGGCCGATAATCCCTAAGACGTCCGTATGCTTCCGCAAAATTTCTTTGGCTTTCAAGTAAGCATTCTGCTCCGAGCCTTCCACGTAGTAGGTATCCAGAAGCTCGATATTCGGATATTGCCCGAGCACCTCGCGAACGCCCTTTTCTCTATCGATATGAGAGGCCGCGTTTTTGACATAGCTGATGATGGCTACTTTCGCATTCCCCGTCAATTCCTGATGCATGGCTTGGCCCGCCTCCCGGCCGGCCTTCACGTTGTCCGTCGCTACGATGCTCTTGGCCGCGTCGGAATTAATCCCGGAGTCGACGATGATAAGCTTGATACCGCTTTTTCTCGCCTTTTCCGATATCGGAACCAGCCTATCGAAGTCGTTCGCCGCCAGGACGATCGCGTCGGGACGATTCCGCATCGCCTTCTCCACCAGGGAAATTTGCTCGTCCACGTCCGTTTCGGTTTTCGAGCCCCACACCTGCACGTTGGCGTCGAACTCCTTCGCCGCTTCGTGTACGCCATCGATCAGCACCTGCCAGAATTCGACCGAATCGTCGGTCGTCTTGATGATGACCGTGACTTCCAACGCTTTTTTCTCGGAGAATCCGTTAATCCAATAAACCAAACATCCGACGACGAGGAGAAGGGCGACGGCCCCGGATAACCACTTGTGCTTCCAAACTATCATTTCTCGTCCTCCGTCGGCCGATGGGACTTAGGGATGCGGATATACACCGTCGTTCCCTCGCCCAAAGCGCTTTTATACGTCAAGCCGTATTGCGTTCCGAAATACAATTGAAGCCGTTCGTGCACGTTACGGACTCCGACCCCTCTTCCTTCCTTCGGATTGGGGCTAGGCAAGAGCAGCGTGCTCAGCTTTTCCTCGTCCATTCCTTTGCCGTCGTCCTCGATTACGATATAAATATCCGATTCCGTTTCCTCCGAAGTAATTCGGATCAGGCCGGGTCCGTGCTTCATCTTTATACCGTGATAGATCGCGTTCTCAACGATCGGCTGCAGGATGACTTTAATGGTTCTGTAATCCCGGACGGAATCGTCTATCTCTATCCGATAATCCAATTTGTTCTTGTACCTCATCTTCTGAATCATCAAATAGTTCGTAATATGCTCGATTTCGGTGCGGATCGATACCAGTTCTTCCCCTTTGCTGATCGAAGAGCGAAATAGCTTCGCGAGAGCCGAGGTCATAAGCACGACGTCTTTGGACTTGTTGCTCTCCGCCATCCACACGATAGAATCGAGCGTATTATAAAGGAAATGCGGGTTGATCTGGGCTTGCAGCGCGTTGATCTCGCTCTTGCGCTTCTGCTCCTGATCGTGCACCACCTGCGACATGAGCTCCTTGATTTTTCCGACCATGATATTGAACGCCCGCGCCAGTCTTCCGATCTCTATCGCCTTCGGAACCGGCACGTGAATATCGAAATTTCCCTTCTCTACTTCCTTCATATAATCCTGAAGCCGTTTGATCGGCTGGCTCACCCGCTGCGACAAGAAGAACGAGATGACGATGGCAATGACGATGCAGATCAATCCAAGCACGACGTAGGATAGCCTCACTTCGTTCTGATTGCCGACGAGCTCGCTAACGTAAGATACTCCGACGATTTTCCAACCGAAATCCGAGTCCTGCACCGTGTACATCCTGCTGTCGCTGCCCTCGTCGCTGACGAACGTTCCGCTCTCGATTTCCAGCACCTTGTCGATCATTTCGGATTTCAGATGGCTATAGATCAACTGCTGCTGGGGGTGGTATACGATTTTGCCGCCGGAATCGATGATGAACAAGTACCCTCTCTGGCCTAAGCGAATGTCCTTGAACATGTCGTTCATCACGCTGAAATTCAAATCGACCAAGAATACGCCGAGCTTCCGAGTTCCGTCCCTGCTGAATAGCTCCCGGCTCAGCGAAACGACCCACGGATACCGATCCTTGAACACCGGCTGCACGTGGGAAGGGGATATCACGTTTTTCCCGCCGGCTTCCTGCGCGTTCTTATACCAACTCAATGTCGACCTATCGATGAACGGGTTCAATTCCAGCTCTTTCCTTCCGGACACGAACTGTCCGCCATAACCGAAAACGTTTGCCGACGCAATGTCGGTCCGGGAAAATAGCATCGACTCCAACAAGTCGGAGATCGCTTCCTTGTGATCCTTCTCGTCCTGCAAGCTCTTAAAGCTCGTCGCGGATAAATAGTCTTGCACGGAGTGGTTGGCGGCTACGAGATCCGACATGTACTTCATCCCGTTCACGTAGGATTTGATGTTGTTGTTCACTTGCTTGACGAGCTCCGTCGTATAGGATTGCGCCTGAGATTGAACCGCGTCCTTGGTCAAGTAATACGAGGTAAAGCTCATGATCAGAATGGTCATCAAAATCAGAAATACCGAAGCGAGCACCATGTTGGTCTGCAGGCTTCGCAACCGCGAGAACATACGCATCCGTCATCACACTTTCCCCGATATCATTTTGTTGCGATAATCCGTCGGAGTATCCCCCGTATGCTTCTTGAAGGCTCCGCTGAAGTAGTGAGGATCGCCGTAGCCGACCGCATAAGCGATTTCGTAGCTCTTCATCGCCGTTAAATTCAATAATTCCTTGGCTTTCTCCATTCGCTCGTGCGTGACGAATTCCACGAACGTTCTCCCCTTATGAAGCTTGAAAATACTGCTGAAGTAACTCGAGCTTAAGGAAACGTGCTTGCATACCGTCTTCAGCGACAGCTCCGGATCCATGTAGTTGTCCCTCACGTATTGCATCGCCTTGTTGATCTGAAGGGCGCTTTGATCCTCGCGTTTGCTTTGGATAACGGTTACCGCCTTGCCGCACAATTCCATCATCCACGCCTCTATTTCGTCCAACGTGGCGAACCGGTTGATTTCGGCGATCGGATTGGTGTTCGCTCCGAATACCTGGGAGGCGTTGCTGTCCATCTCGTAGAGAGTATGCATCATCGTGAGCACGATCCGTTGAAGATAGATGTAGCAGACATCGATCGGAAATACGTGCTCTCGGAACGTCGTGAAGAGCTTAATCATCCATTGTTCCATTTCCAGCGGCGTTCCGGTCTTGAGCTTGGTAATCAACTCGCTCTCCCACGTGACGACGGATAGCAATTCAGGCCGATTGCGCCGCTCCATGTCCGATAAGCGAATGATCGAATTCGTTCCGATCACGTATCGATAGTCCAAGGCGGAAACCGCCGATTGGTGGAGGACCGATGCGTTGTCGGCTAGCCTGCAGGCGTTGCCGATTCCTATCGATACGAGAATTGGCAAATAAGATGAAACCGCGTTATGAATATCGTCCGCCGCCACGATCGCCCGTTCTTGAAGCTCGTCGGGATTTTCTCCGGACAGCAACGCGAGAACGCGATTTTCCCGATCCCTGAAAGTCGCCGCTCCCTTGTATTTAGCCGATATTTCTTGCGCGATATTGTATACGGCGAAACGAATGAGCTGCTGATCGAAAAGGGTCGAAGGCTGATCCATGACGAATTCGTCTACGTCGATCGCTAGCTCGGTCACCCATTCGCCGTCCCACTCGATCTGAAAATAACCGCTGCTTTCCTTGATCTGCTTCTCCGTCATCGGAGAGGTAACGAGTCGCTCCAGAAACCGCTCCTTCAGCAGCGGCAAGCTTTCCGTCAACTGTCGCTTCAGTTGCTCGTGATCTTGCTTCCGGCTGCGCTCGACATCCATTTCATCGCTTAATTTGCGTAAAACGGCGGCGAGCTCCGCGGCTGTAACCGGTTTCAAAATATAATCTACGGCTTGCAGTTTGAGCGCCTGCTGCGCAAAGTCGAAATCGTCGTATCCCGTCAGGATGATGACCTTCATGTTCGGATAACGGACCGCGAGCTCGTTCGTCAACTCCATGCCGTTCATGAACGGCATCCCGATATCGGTCAAGACGACGTCGGGCTGCTGCCGGCCGATGAATTCCAGCGCTTCCGCGCCGTCTTCGCAATCGCCTATGCATTCGTAGCCGAGCTCTTCCCAATTCATCTGATCCTTGATCGCTTCCCGCACCAATGCTTCATCGTCCACGATCAGCAGCTTGTACATAGATTCCCCGCCTTATCCGTCTATGATACTTTGAACTTGAGTATCGAGTTCGAAAGAGTCGAAGAGGTTCTGCTTAGCTCCTCCGCCATGTCGGCCAGCTTCTCCGTCTCCGAGATCTGGTCTTCCGAGCTCGCGTATGCCTCTTCCGTCACCGCCGCGATCTCTTGGGCTACGGACGCGATGACTTCTATTGCCTTCATTGTCTTTTCTTTCGAGTCTATCATATTATTGGAAGCGTTGTACGCGCTAGTTACGTAATTGAGGATATGATCGATCTCTTGCTTAATGACGACGAAGCTTTTGTCCGTCTCGGCAACGGCCGCCGTCTGTTCTTCGAACAGGCCCGCCGCGCGCTCCGCCTCCTTCACCGTGGCTTCCGACTTCCGGATTACGGCGGTTATGATCTCTTCGATATCCTCGGAAGCAAGCCTGGATTGGTGCGCAAGCTTCTTTACTTCATCCGCGACGACCGCGAATCCCCTTCCGGCGCTTCCGGCGCGCGCGGCTTCGATCGATGCGTTGATGGCTAATATGTTCGTCTGTTTAGAGATGTTCGTTATTAATCGAACGATGCCCGTTATCGTATCCAGCTGATGATTGAGAGATCCGATGTTCTCGTTAACCGTCCGCGAAACGGAATTCGCCGTCGCCGTTTTGTCGTTCAGCGCTGTGACGACTTGTTTCGTGCCGTCGCAGATCGATCCGATATTTACGATCGCCGCGGATATCGTGCTAATATCTTCTCCGATCGCATTCATTTTCAAGGACAATTCGTTCATATTCCCTACGCTCACCGCAACCTCGTTCGCCTGATCGCTCGATCCTCCCGCGATCTGTTTAATCGATTCCACGAGCTGCCGATGACCGCCACGGAATCTGTCGGACACGGACGCGACGAAACGGGCCTGATCTCGCATCTCTTCGGACGTACTTCCAACTTGCCTTATAAGGGATCGTATGGTCCCTATCATTTCGTTGAAGCTCTTCGATAGAGTTCCCATCTCGTCCTTATTCTTATCTTCGAAATCTACGTTCAAATTCCCTTCGTTGACTAATTTCATTTGATGAAGCAACTTCTTGCCCGGAATGGAAACGCCAAGCGATATGAAAAACGCGATCAATGCAGAACCCAGAAGACAGGATAACCCGATGAGAATCATCGTTCGTTTCAATTCGTCTATCTCCGCGCGAATGAACGCTTCGGGAATGACGGATACGACCGTCCAATCGTTGGCGGCGATCGGCGAGAAGGCAATCAAGGAATCCGCTCCGAACGCACGCCCGAAGAAGGATGTCCGGTTAAGCTCCCCTTGCTCGTCCGACAGCTTCTTCGCGAACCCCGGATCGGTCAAATCGCGGTTTACCGGAAATCGCTCCTTGTTCCTGCTCGAAATGACTTTGCCGAGCGAATCTAGGATGAAGATTTCCGCCGAATCCCCCAGATCAAGCTCGCCGTATAGCTTCGCGATATGCTTCTCTTCCAGCGTTATGACGATTACGCCGAGAATTTCTCCGTTAACGGCGGATTTGATCTGCTTGCTGAGAGATATATAAGCCTTTTCCTTTACCGGGTCGTCGATCAGGAAATAATGGTAGCCGGCATTGTTCCTCGTAGCTTGAACGATCGTTCCGAGCTGCGACTTATCCAGTGAATTGTAAGTGCCAAGCGAAGTTTCCTCGTCCACGTATATCGTAACGCTCGATAAATAGTTCAGCAGGGAAAGCTTGTGCGCTATCGTTTTATTGATCTGATCCGTTAGCTTATACGCGAGGTCCCCCGCTGTCCCGAGTTGGCTTAATCCGTTCTGGATTTCCCCGCTTGAGGTCATATCCTCCATCGCGATCTTGATATGCTCCAGCTCCAGATTGATATTGGAACTGATTTGACTCATGATCTGCTTGGAATACAGTTCGATCTTGCCGTTCAGCGCCTCGTCCGATTTCTTATAGCTAACTAAGCTCGTAATGGCGATGGATAGAAAGATAATCATTACGAAAAAAACGGTCAGCCGTATTTGGATCGTGGAGAATCGTGCGATTTTGGAGTTGGATAATCGTTCCAACAGCTTAATTCGGCTTGCCGATGCGACCATCGTCAATTCCCCCTGCATAAGATTGACTTCAATCTTAAAGGGCATCGCTCGACAAATACATGCAATATTCTACTGAAAGAGTCGATTATCCTATTGGGAAGTAGAATGGTAATCATCGCTATTGGAGTTATCAAGCGCTTTTGCAATCAAAGTAGAATGAAGAACATCACTATAGATCGAATTTATGAAAGAAATCGAACAAACGGGGACCAATAGGAATAAAAAGCATCTTTATCCAGAATAGTTTTTGAACGAGCTCCAAAAATACATTGAAAAGCATCGTATTTGATAGGGATGACTCACACTCACCTGGCGATCTGAATTCAGAGTTACCCGGTTTGGACGTGTTACTCCGTGCATTTCGCTGGTTGCGGCGAGAGTTACCCGGTTTGGACGTGTTACTCCGTGCATTTCGCTGGTTGCGGCGAGAATTACCCGGTTTGGACGTGTTACTTCGTGCGTATTGCTGGTTGCGGCGAGAGTTACCCGGTTTGGACGTGTTACTCCGTGCATTTCGCTGGTTGCGGCGAGAGTTACCTGGTTTGGACGTGTTACTCCGTGCATTTCGCTGGTTGCGGCGAGAATTACCCGGTTTGGACGTGTTACTCCGTGCGTATTGCTGGTTGCGGCGAGAGTTACCCGGTTTAGACGTGTTACTCCGTGCGTATTGCTGGTTGCGGCGAGAGTTACCCGGTTTGGACGAATGAAAAAAATCGCCAGCATGGCGATTTTATCGAGACCTTAACTTTCGCGAACGGTTTCCTTAGACAACTCTCCGATCCGTGTCGCCAATTCTTCCCCTCGCAGAATCGCGATATCCAGGGGTAAAGCCACATCCTTATTTTCATTGGTATGACCCACGTGCTCTTTCCATGCCGCGCTCAGCAAGCGGTGACGCTCCCATACCAGTTGGTAGACCGGCGACTTCTCCGGTTGGCTTACGTAAGCGGGCGTATTCTCCATGTCGATCTCGAACAAACGTTTAAACAACGTCTTCGCTATGATCCAATGTCCTCCGGCATCCGGGTGAATGCCATCCCCGTAACGATAGCCCGGATCCTTGCTTCTCTCATCGGCAATATAACGGAGCAAAGGTTCGCGGATCGGAACGATGCCGTCCACGACCGACCCCAATGTAAGCAGCCAATCCGAATAACGGCCCAAGACGCTATTATATTGGGCATACGGCGCGGAATAGCTGTACTTCTCTTCTCCTTCGGGAAGCAGGATCGATTCGTCCAGCGTACTCGCGTCGAACGGAGGCGGCGTCATGACGATCGCCTTGGCACCGGCTCTTTGCACCGCGCCGATCACTTTAAGCATGCCGTCCTTGTAGGCTTCGAATCGCTCCTCCGCGAACGGATAATAAATCCCGTCGTTCATGCCGTAGCAGATTACGACCCAATCCGGCCGGCTTTCGCTCAAAGCCCTGTCCAGTCTTTCATGAACGCACGGGCGCGGAAAAGGATGATCCGGTTCGCTTAACCCCGAAGCCGTCTCGCTGCTGACGCCGAGATTAATAAGCGTAAGGCGCGGAACGGACGGCGCGCTTTGCAGAAAATGGGCATCCAAGAACGAGATGTAAGTCCCTTCGTCGGTAATGCTGTCTCCTAGGAAAACGATTGTTTTCGCATCCGCCATCGGGTTTCATCCCCCTGTCGATTATTTAGAATGCTTAAGAATGAAGTCCACGATCGGGCTAGGATCCTCCAAGGAATGGGGATGGTGACCGATACCCGGCTTGAGTATGACTTCGATTACCCCGCCGTGTTCACGGTACCGGGAAGCCAGTATTTCACCGTTATCGGCATAAGGAACCAGATCGTCCGCATCCCCCGCAACGAGTATAATAGGGATGCCGAATTCCGCTAACTCCTCGGCGCGATCGAGAGGATTACCCTTGAAGTGAACGAACTGCTCATCCGTCATCCCGTAACAACGCAAGCATTCGGCCCATTCGCTTGCCGATTCCGTTTTCTTTCCTTTGCCGCCAGGCCAACTCCCGAGATCCAACACGGGTGCGTCCAAATACAAGGCCGCGACTCGATCCGGATATGTCGCGGCATAATTGACCGAATAAAGTCCTCCCCTGCTGAAGCCGAATAGAACCGTTTTCGCCGACAGGTTGAACTCCTCTTCCGCCTTCTCCTGAAATCCATGCATCAGCTCGATCGCTTCCGGACAACCGTACATATCGCTGACCATGTAATAGGCCAAATGATACCCTTGCTCCAGTAGCGCCATATCGGCTTGCGCGAACGCATCGAAGAACTCGGCGCGCCAAATCCAAGGATTCCCGGGAGAGGCCCGTTTCGGACAAACAACGATGGCCTCTCGGCCGGAAACCTCGAAATCGTACCTGTCGTATCCCTTCCAATTGGACTTGCCGGTTGTCATCCAGATCCCCTCCGTATCTTCTACGAGACTCTGTTTCTTCCATATTTTACTCGGAATGATTATCGAAAAAAAGAGTTTTCGTTTCGTATCTCGGCAACGTAACGCAAGACAAACAAGTAGTACGGCTTCGCCGTCCATGGGACGGCAGGTGTGAAAAAGCCAGCACCAATGATGGCGCTGGCTTTCCGTTACCGCTTGCTCAGAACCTCGTTGCCCGACATTCGGACTCCGTACGAGAGGGTCTCCAAATATCTGGATATCTTCTTGTCGTATTGCGGGCCGCGCTTAACGATCTGATTGTCCCTTATGTAATACGGAGTGAAGGACATTTTCACTTTACCGTTACGGAGCTTGAGATGAAGCAATCCGGTATCCGCTTTGCGGTTGCTGACGTAGTCCGGAAAGAGGAAGTTGCCGATGGAGTACGCGATCGGTTTGCCTTTGTAGAACTCGAAGCCTTGAAGCACGTGCGGATGGCTCCCGACGATCGCGTCGGCTCCCGCGTCGAGCATCTTGCGGGCTAAATCGCGCTGCCAGTCTTCCGGCCGGTTGTTCTTCTCTATGCCCCAATGCATGAACACGATGAGATAATCCGCTCCTTCCCTCTCACGGGCAATCGCATTCAAGACTCTCTGAGGCTGATAAGCTTCCGCGACTCCGGGATGATTCCCATGGGCGAACCAATTTTCGGATGGGAGGAATCGCGCAAAAGCAGCGATCTTAATGACTTTCCCCCTCCTGACGAACGTACTGGCCGAATACGCTTCGCGCTCGTTCCTTCCCGCGCCCACATAGTTCAGATGATGCCGCTTCAAATTATTGAAGGTATCGAACAAGCCTTTCTCTTTATAATCCAAGACATGGTTGTTAGCCATCGACACCAAATCGAATCCGGCATGGTTAATTCCATTGAGAGAGGACGGATCGGATTTGAAATTGAACAGCTGAACGTCGTCTTTGCGGCTCGCTTGGGTGACGGAGGTTTCGAGATTAACGATGGCCAAGTCCGCCTTGGATACCTCTTTCTTTACGTTGCGAAAGGGAAAGTCCGCTCCCAATCGTTGAATCGCGCGTTTAACGGAGCCGTCCATCATAGCATCTCCGGCGAAAACGACATCGATTGGCCTGTCCGTTTGGACGGTCTGAATTGTTTGTGAGGTTTTGCCCGTTGGGGCGGTTGTGGCCGTAAGGGATTGAGTGCCAGTCCATCCTAAGAACAGCGAAGCGGCCATGATTAATTTGTATACCAGTATACGATCACCTCTAAGTTCGATTTCCTTATATCGTTACCTTCACATGCAATTTCCATTAAAAAAAAGGGCGAGCAGGACAATCCTGCTCAACCCCGTTCGGCTCTGCATGGTGCTACCCGGCCATAAGATTCTTTGAATCCTTCGGCGAGAACACCGAGATATGGTGAACTTTACCCGTCGACTTGGGAATAATGAATTTAAGTTGGAACGATTTGTTAACGTTGTAGAGGTAAATATTATCATCGCCGTTAACCGTCTGACCTTCCGGTTTGCCTAACGTTTGTTCGATTTGTTTCAACGTCAGCTTCCGTAATTCGGGGGCGCTGGACCTAACGTCGAAAATTTTACTGCCCTTGTTAAATCCGATAACGGCGTTTTTCTTGGAATAGGTCGCATATATGCCTTTACCCGCAGACTCCGTAACGTCCGACTTGCCCCATGCTTCCGTGACGGCGTCGATTAAATCGACGTGAGCCCTGAACTTGATTCCGGGTACCTGGCCTAGCTTGGCGAGCGCCAGTAATTCCTCCAACTGTTTCTTTACGGCCGTCGAGGAAGAAGTCCCGTTGTTTGATTGAGCAGGCGGTTTGCTTGAGATCTCGGTTGGCGCAGGTTGGGATTCGGACGGCGTCGGCGTCGGTGCCGGCGAAGTTTCGACCGCATCCGACGTATTCGTAGGAACCGGCGTGGACGCTGAATTCGCAGCGTTTGGACCGCTTGTACCGCAAGCCGTCAGAGCAAGCAAGCCGGCGAGAGTAATGGAAGCTGCCATGATTTTGATCAAGCGAGTCATGTTATCATCTCCTATATCCTAAATAACGTATTTGCGTTCAATGGTCTCTTTAAGAGACAGAATGGAATCAACCTTAATGACGACCGTATCGCCCGGCTTCGCGTTTAGATGACTAACGTCGGCGATAATGTAGGTCATGCTCGCATTGCCTAACGGCGTGACCGGTTGTCCGTGAATGAACAATTTCGGCTTCGGAAACAAGCGATGATAAATATCTCGCAGGATGCTTTTAGGTTGTCGCGACAAGCCGAACCCGTCGTATCCCCCGAATGAAATTACCGCCGCCCACATATTCCGATTTGCTTTGAAGGTACATCCGTATCCTATGAAATCGCCCTTGCTTACGAATCGGACCGACATGACGTTTGCCTTGATATGATAAGTCGGCAGCAAACCGATATCCGTACTGGCGGATTGGAAGCCGTACATCGCGTTGCCGATCCGGACCATGTCCAATCGCGATTCGGGGAAATCGATGCATGCCGCGCTATTGGCCATATGAAAAATCAGCGGATCGCTATGGTTCATGGTGATGAGATCTTTGACGAACATGAACCTCATCCACTGCTTCCGGGTAAATTTGCGGTGTTTGGCGTACGTCGAGCCGAAGTGGGTAAATACCCCTTCCATTGCGATATGGCTACAATTTTGCAAAACTCTCATGAATTCGTCGATCTGATCGATCTCCAAGCCGAAGCGATTCATTCCCGTATTGATCTTAAGATGAAACCGGCCATGATAGCCCTTAAGCTCGCATATCGAATCGTATCGCCGAAGATCCTCGATCCGGTCTATCGTCGGTATGATTCCTTCGCTCACGGTATCGTCGAAGTAAGGAGCCAGGACATGCACCGGCTTCGTAATCCCGTTCTGCAGCAACTTGTTGGCTTCCTCCACGTTGCTGACGCCGAATCGGTCAATGCTTGGCTCTATATTCCGCGCGAACTCCACCAGACCCAATCCGTAAGCGTTCGATTTTACCACGGCCATGAACATGGCGTCACCGCTTATTTGTCGCACGTTTCGTATATTTTGAATGACACTCTGCATGTTGATCTCGATAAAGACGATAATCGCCTCCCAGTAACTCTAGTTCATCGATTGTTCGACAACCTCAGCATAAGGGGTAGTTGTTTCAGACTTGGATATCGGATGTTTCGTTTTTGTAAAATGTCCAAGTCTTTCCGCACTGCGATAACTTTTGTACGGCTAGTATTTCCCGTTGATCGGTTTTGTTGCTTTCTTCGTGGTAACGAAATCGGACTATCCAGGCGGCCTCTTCTAGACAGAACGACCGTCAGAACTGGCCCGCATATCGAAAAACCGGCCTCAGCGAATGAATTCGCCGAAGCCGGTTTGTCAGCCAATATTGTAGTTACGAAGCAGCTTATCGATTAGCCAAAAATGCGGCAACCTCGGCCAAACGCGAAGCATATCCCCACTCGTTATCGTACCAAGCAGCAATGGATACGATCTCTCCTTGGACTTGGGTAAGCGGCAAATCGATGATCGAGGAATGCGAATCGCCGACGATCCGGGAAGAGGCCCATTGTCCTTCAAGGACGTCCAGCACTCCCTTCAGCTCGCCTTCCTTGGCCGCGCCGCGAAACATATCGTTGATCTCATCAACAGAACATGGCTTCTCCGTTATAAGGTTGAGCTCCGCGATGCTTCCCGTACGCGTTGGAATCCGATAAGCTTTGCCTGTTATCTGCAGATCGTTCCAAATGAATTTAAGCGCTTTGGCCGCCCCGGAGGAAGAAGGGATAATATTCTCGGCCGCCGCCCATGAGTCCCTGACGTTTTTCATTGGTTGATCCGTCAGCGATTGCGTGTTCGTATACGAATGGACAGTGGAAAATAAGCCGTACTTGATTCCGTAATTTTCTCTCACCAATTTGACCACGGGAGCCAACGCGTTGGTCGTGCAGCTCGCCATGCTGATGATCTTGTGCTTGTCAGGATCGAAGCTATCGAGATTGATCCCTTTCAGCAGCACCGCATCGCAGTCTTCCACTTGATTGCTTGGTCCGCTGACCAGTACTCTGTTGGCGCCGCGATCCAGATGCGCTTGCGCAACAGAGCGCGTAACGGCCCTGCCTGTGCAGTCGATGACCAAATCCACGTCCAGCGCCTTCCAGTCCGGAACTTCCTTGGTCGAATCGATGAATTTGATTTCCCGTCCGCCGATAGTCATCGCACCCCCTTGGCCCGAAACCTCTTCGTGCCAACGCTTGTAGTTGGTGTCGACCTCGAACAACGCGGCCAGCGTGCCCACGTCTTTGATATCCGATATAGATACGGGTACGAACAGTTTATCCTGCAAAGCGACTCTCAGCAATTGCCTTCCGATACGTCCGAATCCGAAAATTCCTATTTTACCCATAGTTACCTCCAAATTTGTCTTAATGAGTGACCAAGGCATGCTTTCAGAGTTACCTGACATTCTCCAATAGTATGTCTCTGCTATCCCGGAAGTATATCGCTTTAAAATACCCGAGTCAAAAAAGGCCTCCCGTCGAGATACATCCCCCGGGTTCGGATTCGGCGAGGTCCTTCACCTCATTTCCGCATGCTATCCAACTTCACGCCGCTCGCCTTATGTTGGAGTATCGTATGGAGCAAATCGCCGATGTAAGCTCCCGCTTCCGCCGGAAACGTACCTTGGGGATGAATGTTGGAGATGACCATCCTGTCGCTTTCCACCGTGCCGAACCGCGGACGATAACACATATAAGCGCTCATGGAACTAGAGCTTACGAGCCCCGGTCTTTCCCCGATAAAAAGAACCAAAACCTCCGCCTGCAAGAGCTCGCCGATCTGATCCATACAAGCGACTCTGCCTCCTTTGACGAAGAAAGGGGTACCTGCCTCCAGTCCGTGCACAGCCAACGAATCGAGAAGGGAAAGATAACAATCGGTTAAGTTCGCCTCGATCGCGCTCCCGCTTAATCCGTCGGAAACGACGATCTGCACCTGAGGATTTAGCTTGCATTTCTTCGTTATCGTATCAATGGCCTCATCCGTCAGTTTCCGTCCCCTGTCGGGACGTTTCAAGTAAATCTCTTTATTCCCGTATTGCGTTTCCACCGTAAAAAGCCCGAGCTCGAGGAGCAACTCTTCGCTGACCTCGCTATACACGGCATCCACGGCAGAAGCATGATCGCAGCGGAATTTCAGCATTTGACCCGTCGTGGGGCGGGTTCCCGCTCTCCAAACGCCGATTCTCGCCGGAGTGCTCGATTGAAGCCGTTCAAGCCCTTCGGTCGATCGAGGTCGCCAAGCCGTCGGTAATCGCGGAATGTCTTCCATTGCTCTTCATCTCCCTTGTTGGAATTACGTAAAGAGGGTCGGATCGCCCGCAGACGGAGTGAGTCCGTTCTGATTCATAATCCCCATCTTTCCGAGCCACTCGGCGAATTCCGGAGCCGGAGAGCGTCTGAGAACATCCCGAAGCGTCGCGATATCGTGAAAACTCGTAGACTGATAATTCAACATGCAATCGTCCGCCATCGGTACGCCGATGAGGAAGTTAACGCCTGCCGCGCCAAGCAACAGTCCGAGATTATCCATGTCGTTCTGGTCCGTTTGCATATGGTTCGTGTAACAAACGTCGCATCCCATAGGCAGCAGATGCATTTTACCCATGAAATGATCCTCGAGCCCCGCCCTAATGACTTGCTTGCTATCGTACAGATATTCGGGGCCGATAAAGCCCACAACCGTGTTAACGATAAAAGGCTTATATTTCCGCGCTAACCCGTAACATCGGGATTCCAGCGTCAGTTGATCTATTCCGGCGTGGGATTCGGACGATAGCTCGGAGCCCTGCCCCGTTTCGAAATACCAGCGATTCGCTCCGGTCGACGAGCCTTGGGCGCGAATCAACTCGTCCGCTTCGTCCAGCAAGGACAAGTCGATGCCGAACGCCCGGTTTCCCGCTTCCGTACCCGCTAAGCTCTGAAATACCATATCGGCTGGAGCGCCTTGCCGGATCGCTTGCATTTGCGTTTGAATATGCGCGAGAACGCAATTCTGAGTCGGGATTTCCCACTTCGCCATGACTTCCTTCGTCGCTTCCAGCAATCGTTTTACGTTCTCCGGAGAGTCGATGACGGGGTTAATGCCCAACACGGCATCCCCGATGCCGTAGCTTAACGCTTCGTACAACGAAGCTAACATTCCGGGCACCTGATCGGACGGATGATTGGGCTGCGCTCTGCTTGCAAGCACGCCTCTCTGGCCGATCGTCGTATTGCAGGTCGTTAACACCTCTATTTTGGCCGCCGCTTGAACGAGATCCAGATTGCTCATCAATTTGGTAACCGCGGCGATTATCTCGCTCGTCAGGCCGAAGGAGATTCTTTCGATATGCCGACCGGTCGTCCCTTGATGCAAGATATATTCCCTTAGCTCGCCAACGGTCCAACTGGCTATCGAGGAGAACGCGGGCTCGTCGACGCCTTCTTCGATGATCCTGGATACCTCGTCGATATCGGCGGGTAACAGAGGTTCGTTGCGAATTTCGGCGAGCGTAACGTCGGCTAGTACGAGCTTGGCCGCCATCCGTTCCTTGGCATCCGCGGCGGCGATTCCGGCCAGCTGATCGCCCGACTTTTCTTCGTTCGCCTTGGCGAACAGTTCCTTGAGATTGCCGAATGAATAGGCGTTGCCGAAAAGTTGAGTCGTTCTCACTTGTTTCCCTCCTTATTGTGCGGCGGAATGAAAGGCTAGCGTCTTGACGGTTACCGGAATCCATGTACCGGAAGGCGCCTGGCCGATATCGATGTAATCTCCTTGCCTGGCCCGAATTTCGTCGAGGCAAACGATGCGCATTTCGTATCCGCTCTGCCGATAGATACTCTGTCCCAGTGCCTTGGCCATGTCCTGCTCGCATATCAGAACCATTTTATGATTATCCGGCTCCTCTTCCCTATACGCTTCTAACAAGGATTTAGCTAGATCTTGAATGCTTCTATAAGAATAGTACCCTACGCTTCCTATAGCAATCGCGAAGGTTGCTTCATCGGGATTCGATTGGCCGTACCAGATGTTCCCCTGACGGATAAGCTTCGCGGCTGCCTCCTTCATCCCCATGAAAGACGACGAACCGCTTTCCGCTAGATCGAGCTTCAGCACGGGCAAATTGCGTATCGGCAGCATCGATTCTTCCACGAAGACGGTAGCTCCGCTTAGCTCGATGCTTTGCGTTCCCGCACCGATAACGGTCGCCCTTGTCGTCTGATCCGGCAGCCCGAGGTTTAACCCGAGTGATTCGCTTGCTCGGGCCAATGATCTTGCCAATATCGGTCCGATATCTCCGTACGCGGAAGACCCATCGAGCGATTCGGGTAAAGGCTTGCCCATTAGCTCGCCTACGCCTCCCGAAAACGTCCATTCTTCGACGGGATAACGGTTAGCTAGTGCCGGACCCAAGAGCAACTGATGCCAGGTTAATGAAGCTTCTTGTCCGGCTAAATATCTCAGCATGTCCCGACTCATCCGATTGCAAATTTCTTCCCATTGCCCATACTTCAATATTTGCCCCGGAGTAATCAAGAACCCGTTGACCGTCAGCCAGGGAACGATATGAGGGGAAACCTTGAGTACTTTCCCTCGTTCGTTCATTCGTATGACGCGTCCGCCAACGTGGAAAGTAACGGTATCGATCCATTGTCCGTTCCGGAAAAAAGCAACGTTGGCCGTCCCGCCGCCCACGTCGATATTGGCGACTACTCCTTTCAAAACTCGCGACCGCCCGTCGGCTCCCGCTCCTTTGCCCGCGAGGATGCCTTCCAGTTCCGCTCCCGCCGTGGCGACGACGAAATCGCCGGCTTGCTCGGCCAGCAATCGTACGATTGTCGAAGCATTACCCTTGGTTGCCGTCTCTCCCGTAACGATGACCGCTCCGGTCTGAATGTCGGCTGCCCGAATGCCTGCCTTAACGTACTCTTCTCGAATGATCTCCGACAGAGCCGATCCATCTATCTCCTCCTCCGATAGCAGAGGAGTTCCGTGCAAAGGCCCGACGTATAGCAACTCCCGGCCCACGATTTCGTGTTTGGGGATCGCACCCGGCCCCGACACTTGATCGATGCGCAATCGGCTGACGATCAGCTTCGTCGTGCTTGTCCCGACGTCAATGCCGACGCTTAGGATCCATGCGTTATCTACGAGGATCACTCCCGATCGAGCTTATGATTTATCTTATCTTCTTAATATATGGCGATACGCTCCGATCTTCAACCTCGCCGCATACGTCGGCGTTAATTTCATTTTCAATAATTTTTCAAATCGAGCAACAATTTATGGAACTGAGCCGTTTACTTCTGTAGACATGCTGAATTGAAAGGATGAACTCAACAATGAATAAACAAAAAAACAGATCTTGGATTGCCATCGCCCTTCTGGCCGTCAGTTTGACGCTCGTCGCCAGCGGATGCTCGAACGAATCGAACAGCCCCGCGACTAATGCTTCGAACAGCGGCGTCTCTTCGCCGGAGAACAGCCCTTCGGGAAGTCCTTCTAGCGACGATACCGCGACCGACGATATGGAGGAAAGCCCCTCCGATAGCCCTTCTACCGATGAAACAGCTTCCAAAGATCCGACTGACGGCGCTTCGGTCAGCCCGGCCGGAAGCGAGTCGCAAGTGAGCCCTGAACCAAGACCGAGAAGCGGCGGCAAACCGGCGCAAGAAAATCCCGGACCGAGAAGCGGCGGTAAACCGGCGCAGCCTGCAGCAACCGAAGAAACGGGCGTAAACCCATACGAAGTAGCGGGCATCGACGATCCCAAGAAGTTCGAAACCTTCTTTGCGGACGTGCAAGCGCTCGTAGGTGCCGACAACAAAGAGAAGCTGGCGGAATACGTTCAATACCCGATGCATTTCTTCGAGGGCGACAAGAAGGACGCGCCGATCAAGGACAGCAAAGCGTTCATCGCCGCTTACGACCGCATTTTCACTAAGGAAATCAAAGAAATGCTCAAGACCCAGACGCTCAAGGACCTGTTCGTCAATTATAAGGGGATTTCAGCGGGCTCCGGCGCGATCTGGTTCTCGGTGGACGAAAAAGGGAAAATCGCAATCATGACCGTCAACCAATCCCCGACGTCTTAATAACACGCCACGCCTAAGGCATCAAAAAAAGGACATTTCCCTTCGCGGGAAATGTCCTTTTTTCACGGCAAGCCACCGAACCGACAATATCATCATAGACATCGTAACCAACAAGAAATCGCATAAAATGGTGACGTGATGCAAAAGATAGATCAATTAGAAGGACCTTAACCTGAGTTTACTAGAATAAACGAGGAGTTAACTAATGACTCATATCACAATGAATAATCGCTTTGTTACACTGATCAATGTATTTACGGTTGATCCCGGAAATCAGGAAAGGCTAGTAAAGTTGCTTACCAGCGCAACCGAAGTCTCCGTTCGGTACGCTCCCGGATTTATTTCATCTAGTCTCCATCGAAGTACGGATGGAACTAAAGTTACGATGTACGCTCAATGGAGCAGCGCGGAAGAGTACCAGGCTATGCGAAATGACCCTAAACCTCTTCCGTATCTTCAGGAAGCAATGACGATAGCCACTTTTGAACCGGGTATGTACGAAGTCGTCAAAACGTTTGAACCGTTCAATAAATAGGTTCCGCATTTGCATTTTGCAGCTCTCAGGCTGTCGAGAAATCTCGACAGCCTGATGTGTTATCAAGCGAAGCGGTTGTGACTTCAACCATAATGTTGCCAAAGAATAAACCAATATATTGCCGCGATAGTAGCTTTCATATCCGATAATCCCCGATTGTCATTCGAAATCAAGCATATCATTGCCGTAAGTAAAAGAATCAATCATAAGTTTGCCAGGAATGATATCCGCTTACTAACCCAACTCACCTTCGTTAGATTGATCCATAAAGCTAATTATCTATATTAAAATTAAACTCAATTTGCTCAGTGTTTATAAATCCATTTATATCAAGTTGAAGGAAGAAATGATACAAAAGCTCCTGAGCGAATATTTAGGACTATGAATCATTTCTATTAAGGAACTCTTTCACAATTATCAGATTAAAGTTGAATTTGAAGACTGTAACTATTGCCAGTGTACCCACGAAAATATTCAACAGACTACAACCATTCAGCATGTTAAAAACCAAAAACCAATCGTCAACAAGGACGATGGTTTTTGGTTTTTACAACGATGGTTATGTTTTACTTAATCGTAAATCGCCAAGATTCATCCATCGGCTTACCATACCATCCCGGCAAAAGTAGAAGAGAATCATCATTTATAATAGTTCCGGGAGTAGTGAAAGATCCCCATTCACGTGACGGACCATTATCACTGTAATAAGCTTTCCTGCGAAAGATGGAATAAGTAAGCGTACTCGATGAACTGGACCCCACTTCCCACTCTTGAAGGGATTTATTGAAAAAGCCTTCCAATTGCAGCTGAGCGAAAAAGATATTGGAACTACTTCTCCCATATTGTGCAAGTACCTGCATGGTAACCGGATTAATAAACGTATAGGTTCCATTGGCATTGGTGATAACGCGAAATTTATATTTCGAAAACGTGTTCCCGGACTGTGGCAGAACATAAACATTATTATCCTCATACTTATCTCCATAAGAGATGACAAGGTCCTTCGTAGCGATCACGCGATCATACACGGGAATCACGAACCATTGCCCGACTTCGGATGTTCCGGGAGTGAAAATGACGCTATACCCATCGCTGCTTGGGACAATATGTTGGGCTTGGACATTGTTAATCGCGAACATGCCGCCTTGCGCGGGATGATCCAGGAAGAATTCCAAGTTGGGGTGCTCGTTCTGCTCAAAGATTTGTACCTGATTGGAATTCCCTCCCACGGGTATATCCATTGCTTGGCCGCTGACGGTATGAACAATGTGAAATACAGTGCTGCTGGAACCTACTCTTTTAAAGTTCCAGAGCTGCGCGTCCGAGCCGTTGTAATCGTTTAAAACCACCTTTGCTCCATTATCGTAATAATTGCCCGGCACTTCGAGCACCTTGCCCGAGGTTGCATCCACAATTTTATAAAAAAGACTGGTGTCAAACTGGTTCCAATCCACTACTTTGGAAATCGCCCTTTGGGTCGCATCCCGGGTCAGCAGCTCGTTTTTCAATACGAGCGGCGCATCCTCCACCGTTAGGATTCCGGCCGTTTGCCTTGCGTCGACGTAGTCTTTAGCGGTTTCCTTATAGACCGGATAGGCACCCATGCCATCGTCCTTCCAGTTGAATCCGATAACGGTTTTCCCGTTTACGAAGACCGGAGCTTTCGCCAATACATCGGCCGGCCGCCAGGATTGCATGTTGGTTGAATACGAAGTCGCATAGTTGTAAGCGGCTTTAAGCGGGTTGGTATCGCTCCCGTCGCCGTTATATCCATTCTCAATCGTGACTACGCTCGGATTATTCCAATCAGACACATAATCTAAAATACTGCCTTTTATTTGTGAAACGTCCGGTCCCGAAGGGCACGGAGTATAATAGCTATACGGAGACGTATCGGAAACCGAATTGCAGGGAATCACGGATGGCTCTCCCGGAGGGTTAGGCTCAACCAAACGATTGGACACAACCGGAATCCACTTGTAATCCAGCGCCCCAAAACCAAGCAATCCCACCAAGGAATTTGGTGCCGGGGGCTCACTTATCTCATTATGACCAAACAAGCCGTCTGGAAAAATATTAGCGAATGGTTTCAAAATCACCCAATCCATCGCCGGAGTTCCTTGGCAGTTCTTTACTTGGTCGATAACATCCATCGCGCTTTTCACTTCATCAAGATGACGAAGATCCAGGACGACGGTCATGCCGGGATAATGATCCCCGATGTACTGCAACGCTTTACGAAGACTTGGCACCGTATCCGTTGACTCTTTCCACTCTCCGACGGCCGAAACGTCGACTCCGCCGACTTTCATCGTGCCCAGGGATTTGGAGGAATATTTATCGAATATTTTCAAATGAACATTGTCCTCCAGATACTTTATAGTCCACCCCGCCATCTTCACCAACGGGTTGTAGTCTATGATGATTTGTCCAAAAGATTCCTCAGTAAGTTGACTTGGGTTCCCCTCATATTGTGGCGTGTCGCCATTGGGCGTGACCTGATTGAACACGTCCCATTCATACATGGGATTGTCCCATCCGGCCGTCGTCGTTCTTCCCAACGTATAATCATGCATCAATACCAGACCGTCTTCTGCTTCTTTCACATCCAATTCAACCATTTCGAATTTAAGCTTGGCCGTGTTATCGATGGCGGTAATGGAATTTTCGGCAGCATCCTGCAACGGTTCGCCGGATGGGCTCAGCCCCAAGTTGGTTCCCCACACCCCGCGATGCGCGGACAGGAAAGGTCCATAGGTGCCCGTGCGCGGCTTACCCATTAGCTTCATCAGCGTATTCGGGTCGTACTGATAACCCGGTTCCGGCCCATACGGCACGCAGCCGGTCGTTGCGGACGCCTGCGCGGCGACCGGCGCCGATGCCGCCAATTGCGATGCGTTCATATCGGATGATGTCGCGCCGGAAGCGGCATGGGTGACTCCTGGCATCGCGCTAGCGAACAGACTGAGTGACACGGAAAACAACGCAGCCTGCTTGATCCATTTTTTCGCGTTCATTGTTAACCTCCAAATGATGTATTTTTCCAGGTCGGACAGATAAGCTTCGTCTTACGGGCGAGCTATCTATGCTTGGCGAACATGCCTCACCTCCTCTCGTTGCTTCGGGAGCTGCGCTTACGAGTCAGCGGCGATGGCCTTTATCCCGAATACGTCGCGAAAATCGTTCATATGGTAGTGATGCTGATAGACAAGCTTGGCGACGTCCAGCTCGAGCGTCAGCTTCATCTCCCGATTCAATTGACGCAAGGTGTCGTACAAGTCGGCAACCTCCTCCGGGCCGTACGGCCGCAGCTGGAAGTACCCGAGCGACACATGCGGCACGAAAAATTCCCCTAACGGGTAGACGCTCTCCAGCCGGTTGAACAGCTCGATCAGGATGTCGTAATCCTCTTCGGAGGCCGGCACGAACTTGATGCCGACGATATCCTTCCCGCTCGTGCTGACGCCAAGCGCCCGCATGCGGATCGAGCTCTCCGCATAGCGTTCGGCAATCGCGCGGAATTGCGCCGCTACCTTCGGCTCCGTCTCTGCGATGCTTTGCGCGATTAATTCGTTGTCGTCCGCCACGTTATACACGTTGCTCAGTGCGTGAATCGTCAGATGATACGTGCTCGTATCGAGCTTCACGAACAGGTCGCCATGCTTCTCGAACAGACGCTCGCGGATGCCGATACAGGCGTTCTTGTCGAGGTCCGACAGCTTGATGACCGTCGTTGCGCCGTAAAACGGCTTCATCTCGCCGCCGGGCGTAATTTTGCCGCCCAGCTTCTCGGATATCGTCCACTTCAGCGGTACTTCGTTCATGTCCCGCTCGAATTTATCTTCCAAACGTTGGATATAGTCCAGGTATTTCATGCTTGTGCAGCTCCTTTATGCGTGTACGTTTACTTGATCGCTCCATCCGACAACCCGGATACGAAATATTTCTGCAACGCCAGAAAAATGACGGTTACCGGCAGAACGGCCAGCACCGCCGCGGCGGATGCCGAACCGAAATCGGAGGAAGTATCGGAGAAAAAGTGCGAGATGGCCAGCGTGATCGTCTGGTTCTGCGGTTTTTGCAAAAAATAGAGCGGGAACTCGTACTCGTTCCACACTTTGAGCCCTTTCAAGATCACGACGGCCGCCGTCACCGGCTTCAGCTGGGGCAGAATGATGCGGAAAAACAACCGGTAATGCCCGCATCCGTCCACTTTGGCCGCTTCATCCAGTTCCTTCGGAATGGTGTTGATGAAGTTGGCGTACAGGAAGATGCCGAGCGGCAGATTGAACGCCGTCGATACGAGCACGATGCCCCAGTACGTGTTGAGCGCATGCAGCTGATGCATGAACGAATAGAGCGGCACGATGACGCTCAGCGTCGGAATCATCATGACGCCGAGAATGGCGTTCATGACGCCGCGGCTCAGCTTCGTCTTGACCCGTGACAGCGGATAGGCCGCGACCGACCCGATCAACACCAGCAGCAGCGCGGTAGCGACGGTCAGGACGACCGTATTGGAGAATGCCCGCAGCAGATGCCCCTCCGTGAACGCTTGCTTGAAATGATCCAGGTAGAAGTACCCCGGGAACCGCCATCTGGACGACAAATCCGTCGTTTTCTTGAAGGCCACGGTTGCGGCGATGTACAGCGGCAGCAGATGGATGGCTGCAAGGCCGATCGCGATGACCGATACGGCCCATTTGGGGAAGCGGCTCATGTCAATGCTCCACCTCTCTTCGATAGAAATACCGGTTCACGCCGACGGTAACGGCCATGATGAACAGAAATAGCGCGATGCCGAGCGACGACGAGTACCCCGCGTTTTGGCTAGTGAAATACGTATAATTAATCAGCGTCGAGAAGGAATGGGTGCTAAAGCCCGGTCCCCCGCCGGTAAGGGCAACGATTAGGTCGAACAATTGCAAGCCGCCGATCAGCTTCAGCGTCACGTTGGCCATGATTGCCGGCGACAACAGCGGCAGCGTGATATGCCTGAATTTGCTCCACCATCCGATGCCGTCGATCTCCGCGGCTTCGTAATACATGCGCGGGATACGCTGAAGGCCTGCCAAATAGATGACCATCGCCTGTCCGACGAACTGGAGCGACGAGATGAACAGAATCAGGCTAATCGCCCGATGCTTGTCCGCCAGCCAATCTACAGGCGCCGCACCGAAGAGAGAGCGCGCGTCGTTCAGCGCGCCCCCGCTGTATTGCAGCAGAAAGTACCAAATATACCCCATGATGAGACCCGATACCATGACCGGCAAATAGACGGCGGCACGGGCCGCGTTTCGGCCGAAAAAATTGCGGTTGAGCAGCAGTGCGTAGAGCAGCCCCCATACGTTTTGAATGACGGCCGATCCGACGCCGTAGAGGAGGGTGTTCACGAAAGCGGTTCGAACATTCGGATCGACGGCTAGTTTGCGATAGTTGTCCAGTCCGATGAAATGATCATGCTGCGAATAGCCGTTCCAGTCGGTGAACGAGATCCGTATCCCTCGCAGCAGCGGATAGAAGACGAATACGCCGATTAATAGGAGCGCGGGAGCGACCATCGCGGCAAGCTGGACCCGCGCCGCTGTTTTGCGCCATGTCATGGTTGTGTCATCCTTCTTCCTTAGGCCTAGCTTAGTTGGCGTTGTTCAAGCGAACGTAATCGTCACTCAACGCGGACTCGGCATGAGCGGGATCCATCGTGCCGGACAGAATGGCCGTGCCGACCGTGCCCAGCGTCGTATACATGCCGTTCGGCAAATATTGCCTGTCGAAGTGGTTCGATACCGCCGCCTGCGCGTACTGGTCGTACACGCTCTGCAGAGCGCCAAGATCGGACTTTACGCCGGTCAAGCCTGCGGGCAGCGCGTACGATTCGGCGATCTTCTGCACATTTTCGGGCTGCGCCAGGAAGTCCAGGAACGTCAACGCCTCTTCCTGATGCTTCGAGTCCTTCCATACGCCGACCGAATCCCGTTCGCCGCTGATCAGGAACGGCTGCGCGCCGTCGCCGCTCACCGGCAGCATCATCATGGATACGGAGGAATCCGGATTGAGCTTCTTGATCTCGGCGATCGTCTGATTGGATTGGAACGCGAAGGCGACTTGATCCTTGGCGAACTGAGCGTAGACGGATGGCTTGTCCGCCGTCAGATTGTCTTTGTTCAGGTAACCCTTGGCCTTCAAATTCAGCACGAAATCCGTCACGGGGCCAAATTGCTTCCAATCGAACGTCTTGCTGTCGAACGCGTCTTTATAGCTTGGGTTGCTCTGGACCAGCAGCGAGAGCGCGATCCGGCTCATAAAACCGGCCGCGTCGCCGTCCTTGCCCGCGATCGCGATTGGCGTCAAGCCGGCTTTCTTGATCGCTTCGCAGTCCGCCAGGAATTGGTCCCAGGTTTGCGGCACGGTCAGGTTTAAGTCCTTCAAGATCTTCGCGTTGTACACGATGCCGCTGATGTCGATATCCATCGGCAGCGCGACGAGATTGCCGGCCATATCCGTTACGACCGGTTTAATCTGGCCTTCGACTTGTCCAGCCCACGAGCGGTCGTTAAGCGGAAGCAGATACTCGCCGAACCGCCGAACCGACCAGCCGGCCGTCGAGAACAGATCCGGCATATCGTTGCTTGCCATCTTGGCCGTCATGAGCGTGTTGAAGTCTTTGCCGAGGTCAGCCACTTCGACGGTAATGCCCTGATGCGCCTGATTGAATTGATCGGTAATCGCCTTGAACGCTTCGAGCGTTCCCCCTGAAGCATTGGTGGAGAAGTTCAGCGTAACCGGATCCTTCGCCGGAGCAGCCGGAGCTGCGTTGCTTGTATCGGCAGGTTTGTTTGCTGCCGCGTTCGCGGGGTTTGAACCGCCGATTGCAGCGGTGTTTTCGCTGCCGTTCGAGCAAGCGGTCGTCAAAATGCTAAATGAGAGTGCGAGCAGGGCTAAACCGTTTCTTTTTTTCATCTTCACCATTCCTATTTTTGGTTTTTTGTGTACAGCATGACGGCAAACCCCAACCAATTCGTTCCGCTTGGTATGTATGCACTCCTAGTGGGCCTCACCTCCTTAAAAAGATCGATTATTGAGAATTAGTAAAAATGACACCGTTGTCAATTCATGCAGTGTGAACCTACCTCACACTCTCGCGGACAATCAATTGCGGGTCCACCTGCACGGGTGCGATCCCCGGATCTCCATCGAGCAGCTTGCCGATCACCGTGAACATTTCGGCAGCCAGTCGCTCGAAATCTTGCCCCATCGTCGTAAGCGGCGGACTGTAATACTTGGAGATCGGGATATTATCGAAGCCGATGACCGATACGTCTTTCGGGATGGATAACCCATGCGCGTAGACCGCGCTAAATACCGCGATCGCCTTCTCGTCGCCGGAGACGAAGAATACCTCGGGCAGTCGCCCCTCCTCGATCCGGCCATCGACGAAATGCTTGATCGCTTCCAAATTGTTCATATCGTAAATGATTTCGAGCCGGTCCTCCGGCACGCCGCGGCGGGCGTAGACTTCTTTGATCGCTTCGGCGCGATCCACGTTGACGTCGATTTCAGCTCCGAGCAGCAAGCATATATTCGTCAATCCCCGATCGATAAGAAACTCGGTGGCCTCTACCATCCCCCGTCTGTTATTATTGGAAATCGATAGGGGTGCTTGCACGTTTTTCTCGAACGAGATGAATGGGATATTGTTTTTATTGGCCAGCTCGATTCGCTTGTCGTTTTCCTGCAAATAGAATAGAACGACTACATCGATGTATCCGCCCGATTTCTCCAGCATGGAATGCTCTAGATCCTGATCGTCATAGATGACCTCCTGAATCAGCGTATATTGTTTGGCGTGCGCTTCCCTGATCATGAAGGACATCAAATAATCGAACCATTGCGTCGTGTTTTGCCCGTGGGTCTTGCGGATTGAGACGAGAATATTGATATTCGTCTTGTTGCTCAGATTTTGCGCGTAGCTATTGGGCTTGAAATTGGTTTCCCCGATGACCTTCAAGATCTTCTCGCGCGTGCTCGGCTTGACGCTAGCTTCTTCGTTAATAACGCGCGAGACTGTTTTGAACGAAAAACCCGACATTTTCGCGATGTCCCGAATCGTATAGTTGCGTTCCAAATTCATCTCTCCAGTTTGGTTTTATGACACCGTTGTCATTATCGAATCGTGTTTATAGGATTTCATACGCTCCATCATAAGAATATCATTTGATTGTTAACTTCATATCATGTTGGTGTTAAGGAATTATAAAGAGGAGATGTGAGCGCAAAAAAAATCAAGCATATTCTTGCCTTATCTATAATCAAGCATAACGTTGCCAAAGCGGCAATATTATGGTTGATTGCACAGCGGTCGAAGAGCGAGTCGGGAAAGCTTAAACTTCACCAAATGGGTGTAAACAAGTAATACGCTGTAATTCGAAGGGAGACATAAACGATGACCAATGAAGTGAGACTGGAGTCTGAAGCGCAGAAATTCGTAGAAGACACGGCGAATCCGCCCTACTTGTATGAGCTGGGGCCTGAGAAGGGCCGAAAGACGGTGGATGAGGTGCAGTCGAGTCCTGTCGTAAAACCGGAGGTCGATCTCGAGGAGCGCTCGATACCGGGAGGACCCAAGGGAGAAGTGTCGGTAACGATCCTGAAGCCGACAAACGCCACGGCCCGAATGCCGGTTATCGTCTATATCCATGGCGCCGGATGGGTGTTCGGAAATGCTCACACGCATGACCGGCTGATTCGAGAACTGGCTGTGGGATCGGATTCCATAGTGGTGTTCCCGAATTACAGCCTGTCCCCGGAGAACAAATACCCTATTGCGATCGAGGAGATCTATGCCGTCGTTAAATGGGTTGCCGAGCACGGGGAAGAAATCGGCGCCGATCCCGCCAAGCTGACCGTTGGCGGAGACAGCGTCGGTGGAAACATGACCGCAGCCGTCACGCTTATGGCGAAGGAACGCGGGGGCCCCGCTATCCAGAAGCAGTTGCTGTTCTATCCGGTAACGGATGCCTCGTTCGATACGGATTCCTACAAGCAATTCGAGAAGGGTTATTTCCTAAGCCGGGAAGGGATGCAATGGTTCTGGGATCAATATACGACCAACCCCGCGGAACGGGCGCAAATCACGGCATCGCCGCTTCGTGCCTCCACCGAACAGTTGAAGGGGCTGCCGCCTGCTCTTGTCATCACGGGCGAGGCCGATGTTCTGCGAGATGAGGGAGAAGCCTATGCCAACAAGCTTCGCGAAGCTGGCGTTCGAGTGACTTCCGCACGCTTTCAGGGCATCATTCACGACTTCGTCATGCTGAACGCGCTAGCCGAAACCGCCGCAGCAAGAGGCGCGCTGGCGCTGGCGAACGCCTGGCTGAAGGAAACGTAAACGGATTCCGCAAAACCGAAAACCGATCATGAGATTATCTCCTCACAATAACAGAGAGGAGGTTTTTTCATGACCGTAATTAGATTTTTCACTTGAATCTTGCTACACCCTGATGTAAATATAAAGATACGACAAGCAGCAGGAATAAACATCAGAACCCCACAACGATAAGGAGTGGAATTATGAAATTACTGCTCACTTCCGCAGGCATCAAAAACCAAAGCATACGCGACGCGTTGGTTGACATGCTGGGCAAACCGATTGCCGAGTGTAGCGCCCTTTGCATTCCTACTGCAATCTACGCCATACCCGGTGGTGCCGGCCACGCATGGCAGTTCGTTAGCGGACAATCCTCCACGCCGATGTGTGAGCTGGGCTGGAAGTCCATGGGGGTTCTCGAGCTCACCGCGTTGCCTAGCATCGATGAAAAGCTATGGATTCCTATGGTCAAGGAAACCGATGTTCTTCTAGTGAATGGCGGTGACCCCTTGTATCTGTATTACTGGATGCGGCAGTCCGGACTGGCGGACCTCTTGCCGTCGCTGAACTTAGTCTATGTGGGACTGAGTGCCGGGAGCATGGTGATGGCACCTAGTATCGGGAATTTCTTCGTTGGGTGGACTCCACCAAGCGGTGGCGATGAGACGCTGGGACTGGTTGATTTTGCAATATTTCCGCATCTGGGTCACGAGATGCTACCGCATAACACCATGGCTAATGCAGAGAGATGGGCTGCCGGGATGCAAGGGCCAGCGTATGCGATTGATGATCAGACCGCCATCAAAGTGATCGACGGAGCGGTCGAAGTTGTCTCCGAAGGCCATTGGAAACTGTTGTCGCCCATATAATCGAGGTGAAGGATAATGGTGATATTAGTCATTCGGCATGGCGAAGCAGAGGATGAAACGGTAAATGTTCTTGAGCCGTTAACAAGCTTAGGCATAGAACAAAGCAACAAGATGTCCTTACGTGTTTCAAGAGATTTTCCGCCGGAAACGATTTGGTCAAGCAAGCTTCAACGCGCAAGGCAAACGGCGAACATTTTAGGGAATACCGTCGATTGCGAAGTAAAATACCTTGATGATCTGCGCGAGCAAGAGGAACATGAAAGCGACTTGATATTCTATGAACGAGTCCAGCGAATTTTTGCTTACATCAAAGAGAATAGTAAGCCATTTAAAAGGGTTGCCATAGTTTCTCACGGAGGAACGATAACGAAGCTCATTGAAAATTTTCTTCAGCTGCCTTCGAACAATAATGTCTGGTTTCATACCGACAACACCGGCATTCATTTCTTGGACTATCACCCCAAGGCGGACATCATTAGATATTCGAATTGCACCCGTCATTTGAACGAGGTAAGGTAGTTTAATAAAAGCGGTAGTCTAGGACTTTAATTTCTCGTCCAAGACTACCGCTTTTTTATTAACTTAGGGTGATTTCCTTCTTCCAAGTCAGCTCTTTGCCTTGATCGTTCTTGAACAAGAAGATAACCTGCCCCTTCTCGCCTTTCATCGTATCCGGATAGAAGAAGCCCGAGAATTGTCCGTCGCCGCTAATGTAGAAGCCGTCTTCTCCGTTACCGCCGTGTTGAGCGGCTTCCTGCACCGTATTTACGATCTTGCTCTTATCGGAGAGCCATTGCATTTCGGTCATCATGTAACCTTCCGGTACTTTGTTTAAGACGAAATCGAAGCTGTTACCCTCGATAGGCTTAGGAGTCTGGTCGATGACGATCAATATTTCCTGCTCGGGATCCGCCGAAGCTTGTTCGTTGCCCGACGGCGCGTTCCCTTGACTAGCTTCCGGCGGCTTCGAATTCACGCTATCCGATGGTCCGGAGCTCGCTTTCGCGCCGCATGCGCTGATTAGAAGGAGAACGAACAGTGCCGTGATCAGATGGAAAATTTTCTTGTTATTCATTGGGTGTTTCCCCGCTTTCGTTTAATGTGTAATAAAACGCAACGCCTTGCTTCGTGTTCCTGGCGCCAAACTCGCTTTCATGAAGCTCCAGAATATGCTTGACGATCGCGAGTCCCAGTCCGGTTCCTCCGGATTTGCGATCCCGCGAGCGCTCGACCCGATAAAACTGATCCCATATCCGGCTCAGATCTTCCTCGGCAATCGGCGAACCGACGTTTTCGATAGTGGTAGTAATCTTTCCCGCCGCCGAGCGTTGGATACTAACGGTAATAATGCTGCTATCCGCTGCATGCCGAATGGCATTGCTCAATAAATTAAGAACGACCTGTTCGATTCTTCTGGTATCCGCCGTTACGAACATCTCTTCCTCTTCGTCCGCGGTTATCTTGATTTGAAGCTGCTTGCTCTCCAACTGTCGGGAAAACGAATCAACTACCCTTCGGACAAGGCTCGTCGCGGATACGCTTCGCGGCTGCAAACGAATAGCGTTCACTTCGAATTTGGAAAGCTCGAGCATGTCCATGATCAGCGCGTTCATCCGATCCGTTTCGTTTACGATTAAGGCGAGGTACCTGTCTCTTTTATCGCTCGCCACCCCGTCTTGAAGCCCTTCCGCGAAGCCTTTGACGATGCCAAGAGGAGTTTTCAACTCATGGGAAATATTCGCGATCAGTTCTTTGCGAAGCTCCTCCGATCGCTTCTTTTCCTCCACGTCCTCCTGCAGCTTCTCGTTCGCGCGGGTGAGCTCCTTCAAGGTAACATCCAAGTTCCGCGACAACTCGATCATATCGCGCGATAGATCCCCGAATTCATCCTTGGAACGGATTTCGGGTTGCGCGCTGAAGTCCAGCTTGGCGAGACGAGCCGCCGAACGGCTTAAAGCGACTAACGGCCTCGACACCATTTTGGAGTAAAACAAGGACAGAACGATCGCAAGCGCGACGATGATCGGCGCCATGTATACGAAATATTGCTGGAGCGTTTCGACGGCTTCCCCGACTGGCTGCAGGGAGGTCATCACGAATAAATAACGGTCTCCGTTCGTCCCTTTAGACAGCGATCGAATGATAACCTCATATTCGACTCCGCTCCACTTGTCCGTCCATTTCTCCCGTACGGTCAACCCTTTTCGCAAAGCGGAACGGTTCTGTTCCGCTTTCTCTCTTAGGTCCAGAACGGCGTTATCCATAAGCGTATCCTGGTAGAGAGGATTGAACGACCTCTGCTCGGGAAGCATAATATCCGTTATTGTACCCGTTACCCGCACCAAGCTCTTCTCGGGGAGCGCGTTTGCCGTTCGCCGTATTTCGACCGGATGCATGACGGTATCCTTCTCGTCCATGAAAATTCCGTCTACGACCAGCGAATCGCCGATTTGAAGCCCGTGCGGGATATCGTCCATGGTCATTCCGTCTCTCGGAATGCTGACGGTAACGGTTTTACCGTCAGCTTGAAGCTCCAGGTAATACGGATTGATGTCCGTCCGCCCGAATTCCTCGTTCATGATGGCGGTACTGCTATCGTTATGATTCATGAAGTCCCCAAGCAGCCGCGAGACCTCGCGCTCGTCGGATTGCGCCTGCTCGAACGTCTCCGCGAATTCGCTCATGTTCCGTTCCAGCTCGTTGATCTTGGACGAACGGTAAAACCGCTCGAAAAACAAGCCCTCCGCAAGCATCGCCAAGGAAAAAACAATGAGAATCAGGACCGACGTTACGACGAACAGCTTTAAGACTACGCCGTTCCTTCTCATGCTTCCGTTTCGAATTTATAGCCCGAACGAATCACGGTACTTATATATCGACCCTCGTCCCCGAGCTTGGCCCGCAGCTTCTTGATATGGGTATCCACCGTGCGCAAGTCTCCCAAGTAATCATACCCCCATACGGAATCCAAAATATATTCGCGGGATAAGACCTTGCCATAGTTCTTGACGAGAAAGAGAAGCAATTCATATTCCTTCGGCGACAGATTAACCGAATTTCCCGCTACCGATACCGCATGCGCTTCTCTGTTCACCGACAGATCGCCATAGATTAGCATGTCGCTTTCGCGACCTATGGTGCCTTCCGTTCTTTTCATCAACGCGATAGCCCGCGCTACCAATACTCTAGGACTAAACGGCTTAGTCACGTATTCGTCGGCCCCCAGCTCGAAGCCCATCACTTGATCGTCGTCTTCCGCCCTCGCCGTGATCATGATAATCGGGACGTCCGACTTCGCGCGAATGCGCCTGCATACCGACCATCCGTCCATCTCGGGCATCATTATGTCCAGAACGACAAGGTCGACAGGTGTCTGATCGAAAATGTCGAGCGCAATTCTGCCGTTCTCCGCTTCGAGCACTTCCCATCGTTCCTTCTTGAAATAATCCGTTATGAATTCTCGCATAAGCATATCGTCTTCGACCAACAATATTCTTCGTATCATTGCAGTACACTCCATAAGGAAGCTTAGTCGATCTATTCCTATAATATTATTGTTACCTGAACACCTCCGTTTCTAATCTCAAGACCGAGTATAGAGGACTCCTGTGTCCATCGTGTGTATTCCGTGTGCATGAAAAAAGAAATAACCACTCTTCGGTAGAAGAGGGGCCGTTGCGCTTTGCATAACATAGTCGAATTAACCGACTATGGCGGTCTCAATTCCAAACATCACCCTCCCATAGTCGAATTAATCGACCATGGCAGTCGCAATCCCAACCATCACCCTCCCACAGTCGAATTAATCGACCATATCTCGAAAGTAGTAACCAAAAAATCGACGGACGAGGCACATTCGGCGAGAATAGAGCGGCTACGCCGCTTTAAATCGACGGAGTAAGCACATTTGGCGGGCATAGAGCGGCTACGCCGCTTTAACTCGACGGAGGAGGCACATTCGGCGGGTATAGCGCGGCTACGCCGCTTTAAATCGGCGGAGGAGGCACATTCGGCGGATATAGATCGGCTACGCCGCTTTAAATTGGCGGAGGAGGCACATTCGACGGATATAGAGCGGCTACACCGCTTTAAATCGACGTAGGAGGCACATTCGGCGAGAATAAAGCGGCTACGCCGCTTTAAATCGGCGGAGGAGGCACATTCGGCGGATATAGATCGGCTACGCCGCTTTAAAAAAGAATTAGCGTCACAGGGAAACACCCTATGCCGCTAATTCTCTTCTTTGGCTACAACCGAGCAGTCGGATCAGTGAATCAAACTACTGTCGCATCAATCTCTCTTTTATTTCGAGATTAATAAACCGTCTTCCATTCCGCGATATTCGATGCGTCGAATTTGAACGGAGCGCCGAGCATGATTTGCGTGCCTTCGCCGTCTTGGATGACTTCTTTGTCGCCCAGGGTGCCCGCCGTGAATTTGTCGCCTACTTTTCCCGTGATCTTGCCGTCAACCAACGCGGCGGCCGTGTAGCCGGACAGATATCCGACATCGATCGGATTCCACAGGTACATCCACGGGCATATGCCGCTCTCGATATACTCAGCCATCTCGCTCGGCAATCCGAGACCGGTCAGCTGTACTTTTCCTTTAAGGCCCTTGTCCGTCAGCACTTTGCCGGCCGCCGCGATTCCAACGGTCGTCGGAGCGATGATGCCCTTCAGATCCGGGTAAGATTTAAGCAGCGCTTCCGCCTCGGACACGCTCTTGTCCCGAAGGTCGTCGCCGTACGCGACTTTGACGAGCTTAACGTCTTTGTATTTCGGGTCCTCAAGCTCCTTTTTCATCCACTCGATCCACGCGTTCTGGTTCGTAGCTTGGGAAGTCGCGCTTAAGATCGCGATCTCTCCGGAACCGCCGATCATCTCTACGACGCCTTGGATCAACGTACGTCCGATCAGCTCGGGATCTGCTTGGTTAACGTGAACCAATCGGCTCTTCGCATTAACGGCGGAGTCCAGGGACAACACTTTGATGCCGGCTTTCATTGCCTTCTCCAGTGCGGGTTGCAAGGCATCCGGGTCGTTGGCGGCAATGCCGATCGCGGCGACCTTCTGCGAGATGAGCTCCTCGATCATGGCGATCTGAGCCTCGGCGGTCGGTTGATCCGGCGCTTTCAGAATCGCCTCGTAACCCAACTCTTCGATCGCGTTCTTGTAGCCGTCCATTTGCTTCTCGCCGTAAGGATTGCCCGTATTCTTGAAGATGATGGCGAATTTCTTCTTGCCCCCCGCATCGCCGGATGCCGCCGGGCTTGCGCTGTCGCCTGCGTTGTTGTTGTTTCCGCAAGCCGCGACCACAGTCATCAGGAAGACGACGGCCAGACAGGTAACGATAAACTTTTTCATTTTTTATTTCCTCCCTATTCAGATCTGTTTTTTATCTATACAGAACGGTCGGATAACCGTCTTGTAACGCGGGTTATATTCTTCGCATAGAGGCAAAGCGTTGCTTCAGCTGCGGAATCGCCACGGACAGAATAAGCAGCAGTCCAAGGATGATCAGAAGCATTTGGGCGGACACGTTCACTAGACCTAACCCGTAACGGAGGAAGCCGATCAGGAATACCGCCAGAATAGCCCCGATCATCCTGCCTTTGCCTCCCGCGGTGCTAATTCCGCCCAGCACGACCATAGCGATGACTTCAAGCTCGTACCCGGAAGCGATGTTCGGTCTCGTGCTTCCCATCCTAGAGGTTAAGAACATGGCTGTTACCGCCGACATCAAGCCCGCGAGCGTGAAGACCAGCACCTTGATCTTGTCTACTTGAACGCCGGAGTATCGGCTTGCGGTCGCGTTGTTGCCGATCGCGTATACCCTTCTGCCGAAAACCGTCTTATGAAGAAGCCATCCGAATCCGATGGCGCAAACCGCGAAAGCGATAAGAATAAAGGGAATGCCGCCGATATACTCCCAGCCGAGATATTGGAACCAGTCCGGGAATTTGCCCGATGCTTGGTCCTTAAGCAAGATATAGGCAATGCCCCGGTAAATGATCATGGTCGCGAGCGTCACGATAACGGACGACAGCTCCTTAAACCTGACGACCAGCATGCCGTTGATCCATCCGCAGATCGTCCCGACCGCCAGACCGGCGACCATCGCCCATCCCATCGGCAATCCGTGGTTGAACAGGTCCGCCATAATGACTGATGACAGAGTGACGATCGAGGCGACGGAGATATCGATGTCTCCCATTAGAATAATGAATACCATCGGAAGCACGATGAAGGCTTTATCGAGGAATCCCATCGTGGCGTCCCTCAGGTTGTCGTACTCCAGGAAATACTCGGACAAGCTCGCGTTCATGACGGACACGGCCAGGATCAAAACGACGAGCAACCATTCCCATTGGAGGAAAAACGACTTAAACGTAAACTCCTTCTTGTTCGCGAGCACTCTCGGTTCCATCGTTAGATTTTCCTCCTCATCAGATGATTGCGGTCGATCCCGCGCTTGACCAGAGCATTGATCAACACGGCTATGAGGATGATCGTCCCTTGGATGAACATCTGCCAGAACGGCGACACGTCGATCATCGGCAGGGCATTGTTCAATATCCCGAGCAGGACGGAGCCTAATACGATTCCGGAAATTTTACCGACGCCGCCGGCAATGCTCACTCCTCCGAGCACGCATGCCGCGATGACGCTAAGCTCGTACCCCGAAGCCGTATCCCCTTGCGCGGAAGCGAATTTGGAAACCCACAGCACGCCGGCCAATCCGGACAAGCCGCCCATTATCGTATACACGAGCCATAGAACCCTGCCCGAGCGAATTCCGCTGATCGTCGCCGAATCCGGATTGCTGCCGACCGCGTAGATCCTCCTGCCGGAACGGGTATGGCTAATGAAGTAATAAGCGACGATATAGATCGCGACGGCGATCAGAATCAGGTTGTTAACTCCGAAAAGAGTCCCGGTCGCGATCGCCTTGAAGCCCGTCGGCATCTGATGGGCGCTGACCCACTTCCCGCCGCTAGCCTCGAAGGTCAGCCCGCGGTAGACGTTCATCATTCCGAGCGTTGCGATGATCGGCAGAATGTTGACCCAAGCGACCAAGCAGCCGATCACCATGCCGCATATCAAGCCGATACCGATGCCCGACGCTATCGCGAGCAGCGGATGTATTCCCGGGTAATGACTGACCAGCAATGCGGAGATCATTCCCGAGACGGCGAGAGTAGCGCCGATCGACAGATCGATTCCCCTCGTAATGATGACCAGCATCATCCCGACGGCCAGAATGCTGAGTATCGCCGTATTCGTCGCGATATCGCTAATGTTCTCCCAAGTCAGGAAGCTGGGATTGCGAAGCTGTACGCCGACCGACAGCAAGAGAATAAAGCCGAGCAAACCCAGCTCCCTGAACTTCCCGATCATCTCGCTAACCGATCTGGCCGGCTTGCCTATGTTGATCTGCGCTCCCGGTACGCCGGCGGATTCCGTTATTTGCCGTTTCATGCTTCGGCCCTCCTTCCTTCGAGCGCCCCGGGTGCCGTGTCATCCATAGACGCCTTCAGAATCGCTTCTTGCGTCAAGACTTCGCGATCCAGCATCGCCGTTATCCGGCCTTCCCGCATAACCGCCACTCTGTCGCACATCCCTATGACCTCCGGCATTTCCGAGGAAACGAGAACGATGCCGTATCCGGATCGCGCCAGCTCGTTGATCATTTCGTAGATTGCCGACTTGGCTCCGACGTCCACGCCTTTGGTCGGTTCATCCAGAATCAGCACGTCTAGTTCCGCAGTCAGCAGCTTCGCGAACACGACCTTCTGCTGGTTTCCTCCCGACAGGGAACTGACCAGATCGAATACGCTCTTCGCCTTGACGCCGACTTTCTCGGCGAGCGACTTCGCGACTTCAAGCTCCTTCCGCTTATCGATTGCCCCTCCGCCGGAGAATTTCTCCAACGCGGATAGCGTAATATTCCGCCCGATATCCCATTGGAGTACAAGCCCTTGCTTCTGCCGGTCCTCGGAAAGGTAACCGATTCCCTGACGCATCGCGTCGCGGGGATTGCGTACCTTCAGCTCCTTGCCCTTGAAGATCACCTTTCCCTTGTCGTATCTCTCCACTCCGAAGAGCGTTTGACATACTTCCGTTCTCCCCGCTCCGACCAGACCCGTCAATCCAAGAATTTCTCCTCGGCGCAGAGAGAAGGACACATCGGCGAAATAACCGGCTTTCCCAAGCCCCTCCACGCGTAGAATCTCTTCGCCGATGTTCGCTTCCTTCTTCGGGAACAGCTGGGAGATTTCCCGTCCTACCATCGCGACGATCAAGTCCGAATTCGCGATCTCGTCCACGTTCCATGTACCTATATATTTGGAATCCCGGAAGACGGTCACCTTGCTCGCCAGCCGGTACATATCCTCGAACCTGTGGGAGATGAAAATGATCGAAGCCCCGTTGTCGCGAAGCCGCTCCGCGATCCTGTATAATTCCTCGCTTTCGTTGCTCGTCAGCGCCGCCGTCGGTTCGTCCATGATGATGATTTTCGCGTCCACGGATAATGCCTTGGCTATTTCCACTAGCTGTTGCTCGGCTACGCTTAACGCGCCCATCGGAGTCCTCGGATCGAAGCCCGCCCCAAGCTCGCCAAGAAGCCGCTCCGCCTCCTTATGCATGTCATCCCACAGGATGCACCGCGTTCTCCTCCGTATCTTCTCGTGTCCCATGAATATATTTTCCGTTACGCTAAGATCCGGGTAACAGGTGACATGCTGATAGATGGCCGCGATTCCCGCTTTCTGCGCGTCCGTAGGATGGTTAAACGCCACCTGCCGGCCATTCAGATACATTTCTCCCTCTTCGGGAGCGTGAACCCCGGTTATGACCTTAATGAAAGTCGATTTACCCGCTCCGTTTTCCCCCATCAAAGCATGAATTTCCCCGGTTTTTAATTTGAAATAGACGTCGTCCAGCGCCTTGATGCCCGGAAAAATTTTGGTGATGCCTTTGAGCTCCAACGCGTATTCCGAATCGGCCATGCCCGTTCCCTCCCTCTCTACTGATGCCTGCCTTTCTCGTAACCTTAAGATACAGGCGCTAGAACGCGCTCCATAGGAGACAATGTTCAGATAGGGGGGATAAACCACGGGCGTTCGGAATAAAAAAATACCCCGAGTCCATCGGCAAGATGGATCGGGGCGTTCGAAATCGTCTTATTTCAAATAAAATACTTCGCGCATAGGCTTGATCGGCTCGGCTTCGTTGAAATCGAAGGAGCCTTCGACCATCTTCGAGGTGATCGCGTTCCAGCGATTGCACGCTTCGCTCTCCGCGATGGTCTTAAACGCCCCTTCCACGTCGTCGCATTCGAAGCAATAGAAGAATCGATTGCCATTCTGGAATATCGAGTAATTCCGAATACCCGCGCGGGAATGCTCGGCCATGATCTCCGGCCAAGGCTCCAAGTGAAGCGCGACGTATTCCTCCAAGAATTCCTCCTTGATCGTCCATGTCCATGCAAACTTATTGCTGCCGTTCTTCCGCATGCGTATCGTCTCCTCTTTGAACGATGTATCGTTCCCTGAATTTAGACGGGGTCTGACCCGTCCATTGCTTGAACAGCCGACTGAAATATTTGACGTCCTGGTAGCCTACCCGCTCGCATATTTCCTGAAGCTTTAACCGAGGTACCGCCAACAGCTCCTGAGCCATGGCCATTCTCTCCCGGGTCAAATAATCGAGAACGGTTTCGCCGGTTTGCAGCTTGAACAGCTCGCTGAAATACGTCGGATTCATGAATACTTGGTCCGCGATTTTCTTGATCGTGACTTCCTGTCCCGCGTTTAACTTGATCCAGCTCTTCGCTTGCTCGACCGGCTTCATGTTATTGCTCTCCCGGGCGGCTTGAATGAGGCCGATCACCCGATCCATCAACTGCTTCACGCACCGCTTCAACTCGTGCAGATCGGTTGCCTTCTCCGCCTTGCGAAGTTCATCTTCGATCGAAGTCGAATTCGCGATGCCGCCTCGGCTTTCCAACGCCGCGGAATGAATCAGGATCATCGCGTTCTGTACGGCTTTCCGCAACCTTTCCGGAGATTCCAGCCGGTCCAATAGCTGAAAGAACTGCTTGGCGTATTCGGCCGACTCTTCGGCATTTCCTTGTTCGACGCCGCGCTTCATTTTCTGAACCGTTTGAGTTAATTCTTTATCGTCCGAAGTCGAAACCTTCTCTTCTTCCATCTCGCCGGATGGCCGGAATATCCGGTTCCCCCCATGTAGGAAACGATAGTTCATCAAGGTCGAAGCTTGGCGTCCCGCCTCGGGAAGCAAATACAAATCCTCGATCAGGTCCCCGTACGCGACGGATACCGAGAAAGGCGTATAGGTCTGAATGGCGGAACGGATTCGATTCGCCAATTCATAGGCGGACGTTTCCCAATCGTAATCGGGATCCGGACCGTGCAGCAGCAACCAATATTCGGTTTCCCCTCCCCGCCAGCTCCATCCTCTCCGATTCGAATTCCCGATCTGGTTGTCCAGAAGCTCCCCGAGGATATTGTCTAAGGCAAAGTAGAACGCCTTCCAATCATTAGGCTTGTAGGCACGGGCTTTAACGGGAAGAGCGCCGAAGCGGACGGAGAACAGAAGATACGCTCCGCTCGGGAACTCGTCTACCCAATATCCCAATGACGTCATATCGATCCCCATGGAGGTGATATAGCTCAAAGCTTGGGTTTGCCGGGTTTTCTTGAGCTTCTCCGCTTCGCGTTCCATTTCTCCCTTCTTCAGGCTCTGATATTTGCCGTTGGCTATAATCAGCCTGATTTCGCTCATACGAACGCGAAATTGTTCTCGATCCACGGGCTTTAACAGGTAGTCAAGCGCGCCTTCGCGCAATGCCGCCTGCAGGTAGGAAAAATCATCGTAGCCGCTTATGAGCAGCGGATAGAAGGAATATCGCTTCTTCGCTTCCTTGATTAACGTCAATCCATCCATCTCCGGCATCTTCACGTCCGTAATGAGCAGATCGACGGCTCCGTCCGAACTCTCGAAATAGTCGAGCGCTTCCCTTCCGTCGCTAGCGGTCGCCACGATCTCCCAGCCTTCCCCGCAGGAGGTAACGAGGCGCTCGATTCCTCGCCGGATGCGGGCTTCGTCATCCACAATCATAGTTCTAATCGTTTGCATTCGAGATCGCCTCCCCGCGCGTCATCGGAATTCGAATCATGATTTCCGTGCCCTTGCCCACTATGCTGTGCAGTTGCAGTCCGTAGTCCGCGCCATGCATCATGACGATTCTGGCATTGACGTTAACGAGGCCGAAATGCGAGCTTCGGCTTTCCAGACTGCTTTTCTTAAGCGATTGCTCCAGCTCTATGACTCTATCGGGGGGAATCCCCGGACCATTATCGCGAATCCGCAGGACGACGTCCCTTTTTCCCGAACGCGCTCCGAATTCCTCGCTGACGGCGATATGGATCTCGAGCGTCTTTCGGGTTTCCAAGCCGTATTTGATCGAATTCTCGACGATAGGCTGCAGGATGAATTTCGGAATGAAGAGCGTATGGAAGTCATTCTCGTTCATGTGATGGACGATCTCGAAGCTTACCCTGTCTTCGAAGCGGAACTTCTGGATCGTCAGATAATCCCTTACGTGCTGCACTTCCTCCGCGATGGTCACGAATTTCGACTGATTGGACACGGAGAATCGCAGCATGCGGCCAAGTAGCGTGACCATGTCTACGACCACCTCCGTCTCTCCTTCTTCCACAGCCATTCCGATCGTTTCGAGCGTATTGTACATGAAGTGGGGATTAATCTGCGATTGCAGGGCGTACAGCTCGGCGTTTTTCTGGCGAATTTCGATTTGATAGTTTTGCTGAATCAGATCGCGAATCGTCGCGATCATCGAATTGAAGCTCCGAGCCAGCATCCCGACCTCGTCCCCGCGCTGGACCTTGAGATCCACCTGAAAATCTCCCATCTCGACCGTCTTCATCAATCCGGTAAGCTTCTTGAGAGGGCGTGTCATGCTATAAGAAATGATAACTCCGATGACCGAAGTCAGAATGATAATTCCGATCAGCACGAATACCGTTACGTTACGAACCAGATCCGTTCTCTCGGTCAGATCCCGCAGCGGAATGCTGTGGAGAAGAATCCATCCCCGGTCGGTAGTCTGATTGACGCTGACAAGCCTGTCTTGTCCGGTGGCGTTCGTCCGGAAGCTTCCGTTAAGCGTCGGATATTTGGCGACATCCTTGTCCTCGCTGCCGATCAGGTGCCGATTCGTGTGATAGATGATTTTCCCGGACGGATTCATGACCCATAAGTCCGCCCTGGCATTCTTCTCGAAGTTGCGCACGATATCGTCTATGAACGACAAGTCGACCGCGATGAGCATGGTCCCTAAATATTTGCGGTTATCGACGTCGTTGATCTGTTGAAGCATAAAGACGTAAGGAACGTCGCTCTCGAATTGAACGTCGATTTCGTCCGGAAGAATGATTCTGACTTTCCCGCTCGGTTCGATTCCCGCGGCGTAATCGGTGATCGTCCGGCTCCAATCGGTTTCCTTGAAGTTCAATTTGGAGCTGGAAAACAGCCTATCGTTCGAAACGACGAAAACTCCGAGCACGTCGGCGTTCCTCCCGTTCGTATAAGTACGCGCCAAGTAACTGTTCATCGCGTACTGATCGCGGTTCAGCTCGGAGCGTTGGGTATAGGAGGTACGTCTTAAGATCGCCAGTATGCTGTCCGAGTTGAACAGAATCTCGGGAAGAGTCGTCAACTCGTCGATATGTTTCCCGACGTCCGCGTTGGCTTGGTACAGGAATCGCGGCATATACTCCCCGATCTGTTCCTCGACCGATCTCGCGTATTGCGTATAAGAAATATAGACAAGGAGCAATAGCGGCAGCGCCGTTAATAACGTATAGGATACGATCAATTTATAGGCGATCGGATAGTTCCGGAACTCGAACCCTCGCCAGCGCTTAGAAGTCATACTGATCCACATTCTCCGCGTTGAAGTCCAGCGGCTCCCCCATAATGACCATGTCTCCGTTCACTCGGACGATCCCGACTCCTTCGACGGCCTGGCCGTCGACCGGCAGTACCTCGTTCAAGTAGTTGCAAGCCAGAGCGATCGTCAAGTATCCGAGCTTCTTCGGGCTCCATAGCGTCGCTACTTGCGCCGATCCCTCGTGCAGATAATCCCTCATCAGATTGGGATTCGATAATCCCACGACTTTGACGCTGCCCGCTTTTCCCGCTTCTTTAACCGCTTGCGCGGCGGCCGGCGGCCCGACGGAGGAGTTCCCGATGATCCCGTTTAGGTCGGGATAGTCCATAAGCAGCTTATTGGCAACCTCGTATGCCTTATCCCGATCGTCGTCGGTAGCTACCGTCGCAACGAGATTCAAGTCCGGGTAATATTCTCTTTGTTGGACATTGATCCATTTTAACCATTCGTTCAGATTGGCGGCGGAGAACGAGCCGGTCATAATGGCATAATTGCCGGCCTCTCCCATCGTAGATGCCAACGTATCCAAGAGATGTCTTCCCAGCACCTCGGGATCGACCATATTGACGAAGAACTCTCTTCCCTCCGGCAGCGTATCGGCATCCCAGGTGATAACCTTGATCCCTGCAGCCCTCGCTTCCTCGAGTACCGGCACGAGCTTAACGGGATCGTTCGCGGATATGGCTATGAGATCGACCTTCTCCTCGATCAATCGCTCTACGGCTTCGATCTGAAGGCCGGCATCCGCGATCGTCGAGCCGCGGAATAGCACCTCGACGCCGAGATTACGCGCAGCTTCCTGCGCTCCTTGGGCCGCGTAATTGAAATAGTCTATCTCCGTTCCCTTCGGCACAAAGGCGATCTTGTATTTCCGCTGAGGTTCATCCGTCGATTGGGGCGCGGAATGTCCAGATGAACTCACGGGCTCCATAGAGTACACAAGCTCGTAACGATTCCCCGGTCCAGATTGGCAAGAGGAACCGAGCAAGGCAATGAATAGAAGAACAAAGATTGTCCGATACAAACCGCTCACAACCTTCGCTCTGGAATGATTGAATTCATTATAGCGAAATGAAGGCGCTTTCGGAATGGATATTTTCGATGCAAATACGCACAAAACAGACAAACGGTAATTTCGAAGCGGCCAAGCCGCGTCCGACCCTGTCTGGCTTTATTTTCATCGATATGTAACCAATCGCCCATTAAGTAATACCCTGTAAGAGACAAATGACTATTTTTACGCGGAGGTTATGACATGGATCGTGGTTTTTTCCCGGGCGGCGGATTTGGTGGAGGTTTTGGCGGTGGCGGCTTCGGTGGCGGGGGATTCGGTGGCGGTGGTTTCGGCGGCGGTGGTTTTGGTCGCCCCTTTTTCCGTCCGTTTCCTAGTCCCTATTTCGCCAATCGTTTCTTGTACCCGTCTTTCTTTTTCTCCCCGTTTTTCTTTCCCTTTATCAGAGACGAAGCAGCTAACGATACGTTATTCGCGCAGCACCAAGCTCGGCCAGGCGATACAATGGCTACGGTAGGCTACCAATATAACATGCCTCATACTATATTGGAGGAAGCCAACCCGCAGCTAGCCGCGAAGAGTCAATTGAGCCCCGGGGATGTCGTCTACGTGCCTCGTATTTCCAACATGATGTGTCAAAAACATTACATGGAAATGCCGGCGCAGACTGCCCCTCAACAGCAGCAACCGATGGTGAATCAGGGGCAACGGGAATAAATATTTCGTGCGAAAATGTCCGCTAAAACAGACGATGTACAGCAAGAGGCTGCTCAAGAATGTTCTGAGCAGCCTCTTTCAGGTTACACGGCGTCACTTGAACCCGGTCGCACAAGGGAGTCAGCCCGCGCCTCTATAGACAGAATAGTACGTGTATATAAGTCCCGTTCAGAGAACAAGTTTCAGAGAACAAGAGTGATACAGCCTGCCTTACAAGTACCCTTTTTTGCTTCGATACCGCCTGATAGGACCACCGGGTTTGCTAGCATCCGGCATGACTTTGCCTTTTGCGACAAGCGACTTAAGATGTTTGACTGCCGTATTTCGATGAATGCCTACCGCTTTCGCAAGGGTAGCCGGGGAGAAGGACTCCGCTCTATTTTCGACAAATTTGTAAATAGCCGTTTCGGCCGGCTTTAATGCTGGTTCTATCCTATTCGATTCAAGCCCCCATTTCGCCAAAGCGTGCATTAATTGTTGCTGGCAGCGACGGGGCTGATCCATGATGCTTCTGAAAGAAAACCTTAACACTTTCCAATCGTCGATTATGAGGTCATTTTGACGGAACCGGTCATCCGAAAATTTATGGGCATCCGCATTCGAACCATGCGTACCTTTATCGTCGATTTCAATAGCTATTTTGATGGCGACCGATGGCTTAGCCAAATCCAAGTAGCGATAACCGTCTTTAAAGTCGATGACCTCGTACTCCGCAAGCCATCCGTCAAAACTCCCGAATGCCGGCCATAATATGCGGATAACGAATTGCTTCGAAGAAAAGCTCAGGCCTTTCTTCAGACGTTGACGCCGCTCTCTAGAGCTCGACTTGATTTGAGACGCCAACCACTGATTGTATGCCGCATGCAGTTGCGGATTCATTTCGACATTCTCCATCTACTTCTCCTCCGGAATAAAAAATAGCCGCCAGTCCGGAATCGATTCCGGAGCTAGCGGCGTGTTCTTCACGACCTATACACTCATAGGATAATATACCTGCACTCCAACGAGTTTGCAATTATTATCTACAAAAAGGGTGCGCGAGGTATGCGGGAGGCGCCTCGTTGGTGGCTGTTGCGCACATTATTTGTGCGCTAGACGTGCGGCGGCGGTTTCATCTTGGCCGTTGCGCACAGTTTTTGTGCGCTAGATCAGCGGCGGCCGCTCCCTCACCGCCCTTGCGCATAGTTTTTGTGCGCTAAACACGCGGCGGCCGCTCCCTCACCGCCCTTGCGCACAGTTTTTGTGCGCTAAACACGCGGCGGCCGCTCCCTCACCGCCCTTGCGCACAGTTTTTGTGCGCTAAACACGCGGCGGCTTTCCCTCACCGCCCTTGCGCACAGTTTTTGTGCGCTAAGTCCGCGGCGGCAGTCCCTCACCGCCCTTGCGCACAGTTTTTGTGCGCTAGACACGCTGCGGCAGTCCCTTCACCGCCCTTGCGCACAGTTTTTGTGCGCTAGTACACGCGGCGGCAGTCCCTTCACCGCCCTTGCGCATAGTTTTTGTGCGCTAGATCAGCGGCGGCCGATCCCCCACCGCCCTTGCGCACAGTTTTTGTGCGCTAGTACACGCGGCGGCCGATCCCCCACCGCCCTTGCGCACAGTTTTTGTGCGCTAGTACACGCGGCGGCCGTCCCTCACCGCCCTTGCGCACAGTTTTTGTGCGCTAGTACACGCGGCGGCCGATCCCTCACCGCTGTGCGCTCAGTTTTTGTGCGCTAGACCAGCGGCGGCCGATCCCTCGCCAAGTACCGTAAATCATTATTCGGTCAGCTCTTGCACATCCGAATTTCTAATATTACTTATCGGTTGTCCTTTTTTATACTTTTGATTTTCTATTACGTTGGCAATTCTGGCTAGGGTCATACAGAGTACGACCGCAAATATAACCAAGCTATAGAATCCCGCGCCGATGCCGATACCCACCCCGCCGACGAACAGAATCATGGCAGCGGATGTAAGGCCTTTGACCTTCAAGCCGTCTTTAAGAATGACGCCTGCACCTAGAAAACCGAGTCCGGATACGATTTGAGCAGTCAAACGCATCGGGTCCATCATTGTGTTCTTATGCAGCGTACTGAATTCGCCAACGCTGTAAATCGAAATCAAGGTAATCAATGCGCTCGCGACGCAGACGTACATATAGGTTTTTAACCCGGCGGGTTTGCTTTTGGATTCCCGATCCCAACCGATTATAAAGCCAAGAATAGCACTAAGAGCAATACGAATGTATATCTCGTAATACTGATTAAAGTAATGGATCGTATCTTCTGAGAGCCAAGAATAAAGGCTATCCAAATGACAACAACTCCTTAAGCGCACGTAAGTCTGATCAAACGTCTTGTAATCGGTTCACTGTTACTCCGTTTCTATCCAAACCGGCGAAGTCGCCGCAAATTCGCCATCCTCTTGATACACCTTCGCGAAGTAATAGCGATCTGCGCTTGGCAACGAAAACTTATAATCAAGTTGCTTACTTTTCAGATTAATCGCATGAAGCACGCGTCCCTGCTCGCCGATGATCTCTGCCTTGACGATTCGGCTGCCCGTGTCGACGCCGTACAAAGCCTTAATATCGATTTCCAGCGTATCGGCACATTTGATTCTCGACCCCATAATGGCACCGTTCACCTTGAACCACACCTTCAAATGAAGCGCCGACGTAAAGTATACGCGATGATGTCTGACTGCATCGAAGAAGTGCTCTCTTGTCAGTTCGTCCACCAATAACCCCGTCCGAAGAGTGTTTTGCGTTCCCCACTGCCCGTGATGATTATCTTGGCTGCCTACGGGCGATACATGCCAACCCTTATCCAGCGCCATGACATAATAATAGAGACCGCCGAGCTCCTTCGATTCAATCGTGTTGATCTCTATCATTTGCAGCACTTCATCCAACTGCGCATCGTAAGGATCAAACCCATCGAGATGACGTTTGCCGCATGACCACGGATGATTCCATTGATGAATCGAATCGGGATATTGCTTTAATGTGTCGTAGTAAGTCGGAATATCGTTATATTGGGTTTCGTAGGCGTTAATAAAAAAGTCCATATTGTACGTATTCATATGACCGAATTGATTGTACCAAGTCGTTTCTGCTCCGATTAGGGCGAGGAAAGCGCCGTCTTCGGTTTTCAGGTCGGCCATCTTCTGGATATCCGCCCATTTGCGGCTTTTATCCCAGTCCAGATAATGATCATACAGATTGCTGTGCTCGGTGATCGCCAGAAAATCCAGACCGGCCGTATATCGCGCATAATCGAACGCAAACTCCGGTACCCCGATGCCATCCGAAAATCCGGTATGGCTATGCAGATTGCCGAAATAGATTTTATACTCGTCGTCGATCGGAGCCGGTAAAGCCTTCGAACGAGGCTTTGGCGCTGGCAGAGGCGACTTTTGGACGAACGCCAGCCAATGTATCATCAAACTCTGAGGCGGCGCGGGTTCCGTGATCACGAGATAAACGTCATGAACGCCCGTTAACAGCAACGGATTCGTATGCTCCAGGCGGCCGGCCAATATCGACCATCGTATCCATTGCTTGAATAAAACGATCTCTCCTATTTTTTCTCCGTTAAGATCGTCCAATCTCACTTCCAAAGTGATTCGCTTTTCTTTGTCCTGATCCGTAAAGCCGAATTGTCCGCGCAGTTGGTCCACTCCGGCTTCCGTAAAATCGACGTCGCGGTAAACCAAATAACTGCCGGCCTCTCCGCCAACCAGCACCTGATCTTTCTGACCTGACTCAATATCGTCGACTTCCATCTCGCCGAATCCGTACGCCTGATCGAATGCAATCGCAGGAAACTTCAGAGGCGAGACCTTGCTCGGCAAAGCCGCCTCCAACGTATCCGTTTCATGACCGTATACTTGGAAATGGCGAATCTTCGCGATTTCCCCTGAAGAGCTGTATGTAACGGTTACCCTTATATAACGGGCCTTAAAGGACACGTCATAATGCTCTCCACCGGTCGTTGAAGCCGTATCTATTTTTTCCGCAACTGTTTCCCAGTTCAGATTATCCTCGCTGCTTTCAATAAAATAGTGCGTATAGTCATCGGATTCCGAAGTCGTGCTAATTCGAATCCGCTCGATCCGACAGCATTGCCGTAAGTCGAGCTTCCACCACTTATAGTAAGGCGCACCCGCCCAGCATGTATCGTCCCGGCCATCGATCGCTTTATCCGCTTCGGAACCTTCGATTTGGTTTTCCGCCGTGGCGATCTTGCCAAAGCTCAACAAAACGGCTTGCTTTGAATTATCTTCTTGGTTATGTTGGATCATCGCTCTTCACCCATTCTGCGTTGTATTCTTATCCCTTAACGGCTCCCATCATTACGCCTTTCACGAAATGCTTCTGAACCAATGGATATAGCAGCAGCATCGGAATGCTCGACACCACGATCACCGCATACCTCATCCCTTCCGCCATCAACAGCTGTTCCACCAAACTTTCGCCTTCGCTTCCAGCCATAGCGGACATATCCTCTTGAATCAAAATATTACGTATGACCATCTGCAGCGGTAGCCTCCAGTGATCATTCAAATAAATCAACGCCGTAAAATAAGAGTTCCAGTGCGCTACGCCATAATACATGGTCATTACGGCAATTATCGGCATAGAAAGCGGAAGCACGACGCTAGTTAACGTTCTGATATTGCTGCAACCGTCTATAAATGCGGCTTCTTGGATTTCATCCGGAATGGCCGTCTGAAAATAGGTCCTCATGATAATCAAATTCCATACGCTAATCGCGCTCGGAATCACCATTACCCATAAGTTGTTATATAGTCCAAGCATATTTTTATAGACAAGATAAGTCGGAATCAAACCGCCGTTAAAGAGCAGGGTAAACGTAAAAAATAAGACCAGTACGTAACGTCCCTTAAAATCCTTGCGAGATAACACATAGGCCCCCATTGTCGTCATAACGATATTAATCGTCGTTCCGACAACCAAATAGATCAGCGAATTCCGATAACCCATCCATATATCGGGATTATGAAATACCTTTTCATAGGAATTCAGCGTAATATGCTTCGGCAACAGCCAAAGCTCTCCCTTTACGATGGAAATCGGATCGCTAAAGGACGCGCTAACTATATATAGCAACGGATAAAGCGTTCCGAGCATAATGATCGCAAGTATCGTATAAATCGAAATATCGTATATTCGATCTCCCCAACTCGCCGATTTCGCGTGTTCCATTTTACTATTCCTCCATCACCACAAGCTGGTGCCGCCGACCCTTTTGGCAGTTTGATTCACGATAATAATCAGCACGAAGTTAATCACCGAGTTGAATAATCCTACCGCGGCCGAAAAGCTATATTGCGATCCAAGTAAACCTATCTCGTATACATAGGTCGATATCACGCTGGACGAGGTTCGATTCAGATCATTCTGCATGAGATATATTTTCTCGAAGCCGACGTCCATAATCGAGCCAAACTGAAAGATTAGCATGATGATAGCAGTCGGAATCAAGCATGGAATCGCGATATGAATCAACCGCTTCAGCTTGCTAGCGCCATCGATCATCGCCGCCTCGTATAAGTGCTTATCGATGCCGGCAAGAACCGCAATATACAGGACGGAACTAAAGCCCATGTTCTGCCATATATCCGAGAACACGTAAATGAATTTGAACATTCCCGGCTCCGTCATAAAATAGATCGGCTCTCCGCCGAATGCTCGAATCACATTGTTAACCAAGCCTGTGGAAGGAGAGAGAAAAGCCATCACCGTGCCTACAAGCACGACCGTGGAAAGGAAATGCGGCATAAAGGTAATCGACTGTACGCTTTTCTTAAACCACTTGCCGCGTACCTCGTTTACCAGCAACGCAAAAAAGATCGGCAGCGGAAACGCGAGAAGAATTTGAAAAATGCTTATCCCAACGGTATTCTTAATTAACGTCCAAAACTGATAGTTATTAAAAAACCGAACGAAGTGTTTCATTCCTACCCAATCGCTGCCCCAAATGCCCTTGGCGGCGGAAAAATCCTTGAAAGCAATCTGAATGCCATACATCGGCAAATACTTAATGAGCAGAAAATAAATGACCACCGGTAAAATAAGCAAGTATAAATCCCAATTTTTGCGAATAGAGCGAGGCAACGCGATTCCCCCCTCCGAACCTGATGTCATACTAGCACCCCTTCGTTGATTAAACGGCTTACGCGATTCTAGCAACTTTCGGCGAAGAGAGACGAGAAGCTCCGATGAGGTCCAGCCTTTAGGAGCTTCTCGTCTTGTAAGGCTCATTCCTATTTCGTTGTATATCGCGAATACGCGGTTTCGTAAATGCTTTGCAGATCGTTAAGTCCCATTTTCTCCAACCATTCTACATACTTATCGAATTCGTCGAGAGATGCTTTACCTTGTACGAACTCCGCGGTACGTTGGCTGACGTAACCGTAAATATCCGCTTCCAGCGACAGCTTCTCCTTGGATTCTTCTGAAGTAAAGCTGAACGGCGCCCACAGCTCCTCGGGTAGAGAAGGTCCCAGTTTTTCCGCCGCCGCCTTCGCTGCCGGCTCCGTCTCGCCGCCTTTGAAGTACTTTTCCAGAAGTAGCGTGGGTAAGGAACCGCCCGCGTAAGGAACATATTTCGAAACGACTTGATCGAAAGACGACCCCTCGGGTATATTGCTTACGATCTCGGGAATAAAGTCGTAGTTTCCGCTCGCATCCTTCTGATAGGTTTGGCCTTCCAATCCTAAGTAAAGCATTCGAGTCCCTTCTTCGCCGTAGAAATAATCGATCCAGCGCATCGTCGCTTCAGGATGTTTGTTCGTGCTGCTGATCATGAACGCACCTTTGGAACCGAAATGTCCCCTTGCGCTCGTAAATAGATGATCGCCATTCGGACCGGATAAAGCCGTATCAAGACCGACAAAATCCTTGGCATTCGTATTGGCGCGAGCAACGATATTGGCGAACGAGAAGCTGCCTACCATGTTCTGCTCATTCTTCGCAAGCACATTCGTGCCGGAATTCGTAAAAATCTCCTGGTCGATCAAATTTTCCGAATACAGCTTATGCAAATAGGTCAACAGTTCTTTATAGCTTTCGCTTGTCGGGAAGAAGCGCAGCTTTCCCGAATCGGGATCAACGTCCCAGTTGCCATTCCCGGTGCCTTTATTACCAAGCCCGAAGGCTCCTTTCAGAACCAACATGATATCGTCGAGAGAATCGGCGGTCAAAGGTATTTCATCCGTTTTCCCGTTGCCGTTCGGATCATCGTTTCGGAACGCCTTCAATACTTCATACAACTCATCCGTCGTCGTAGGTAGCTTTTTACCCGTTCTCTTGAGCCAGTCTTGGTTGAGGAACAGCTTCTTGGTAATCTCGATGCTGGGGGAATCTGTGAGGTTCGGCAAAGCATAGATACTGCCGTCCGCTGTTGCTATACCCTTCTTTACGTCCGGGTACTTTTCCATGACAGCCTTGAAGTTCGGCGCATATTGATCGATTAGATCATTTAATTTGAGGAAAGAGCCTTGCGCTCCGTACTTGTCGACATCGCTATCCGGCATTTTGGTTCTGTAAAAGATGTCTGGAAGTTCGTTGCTCGCAAGCGCCAAATTTCTCTTTTCCGTGATATCCGCAGTGGTATATTCATCCCAATCGATATGAATGCCGGTCATCTTCTCGTATTCCTGCCAGACTGCAATATCATTCCATTCCGTTGGCTGTGCCGGACTTAACAAGACCATCGCCGACAATGAAATCGGCTCATTCGCAATCGGAAAGCCGGATTTACTCACTTGTTCAGCATTTTCCGTTCCGGACTTAGGAGTGGCCTCACCCGCTTCGGTAGATGATGACGAATTATTGTCGCTGCAAGCTGAAAGCAAAGAAACCGTGAGTAACATTGCTGCCGAAGCGGCAGAAAATGCCTTTATCAAGAAAATTCCTCCTCGTAGTTTGTGTTGTTCTTAAAATGGAATAAAATAACAGAATATTCTGACTTTTAATGCAATGAATAGGCAAAAGCTCCCCTCGTCCTCGGCTTTCCCAAGATGTTATGTATGCTTAAAATCAGATCGTTCAACGTGTTTTTGAACGATCTGGATTTTATTTTCGTCGGTGGACATGCTAATTTATTTTCCGTCTGTATGATCCGAATATGCGCCATCATAGAAAGCTTTTTTTCTTAAGATTTGTTTGTACTTGTATTTATATTTTTCGCTGCGGATATAACTTTCACAGTATTCGATGCACCGATTTTGGGCAGTCGTCACCCTCGTTAGATGCAATACGGCCGTATTTTTCTTGATCTTAAGCTGCTGAGCGATTTCATCTGGACAATTCACCGCCTCGGCTTCTACTTCGGCCTCCTCCGCCATTAATCCCGAACAACGGAAAATAGTGAAGTACAAGCCTTCCTTTTGCAATTGCTCTTCTCCAGCGCCTTCCATCAGAGAACAAGGGGTAAATGCTCTTTCCCAAGCAAATAACTCATCGCCAATAAACCGCAGACGCGTGATTTCATACAAGCTATCGCTATCGGATAGTCCGAAAATCTTCTTCAGATGGCTGGTAGCGTTTGTTCTTCTGAAGCCAAGAATCTTAAAATCCGAATACAAACCTTCCTTCTCGATTTCCTGAGAGAGACTGTAAGTGCTTGACAACTCATGCTCGAATTTAGGTAAAGATACAAAAGTGCCTTTTCCTTGCTTGCGAACCAAATAGCCCTCTTGAACCAATTCCTTGAGTACTTCCCGTACCGTAATGCGACTAACGCCATACTCATCGCACAATTCCCGCTCGCTTGGAATTTGAGAGCCGGGGGACCAAAATCTATTCTCGATTTTCTCGAACAATTTACTGCGTAATTGGTATTGCAATGTCACAGGCAAAGTATCATCTAACAAAATGATTCCTCCATAAAAAATGATTTCATGATTTCAGGTTTATTTTAGTTTTCTAATTCGTTCAACTGGTTATAACATTATAATATAATAATGGGTAAGTCAATCCTTTTAAAGAAGAGGGGAAAAGGCTCCATAAAATATAATTTCTAATAGGTTAGTAAACTCCATTTCGTCCTCCTTGGGACGGCAGGTTACGTTTGTATCCAGCAATCAGATGAGTATAAAAAGTTCACAAGATTTTATGCTTTCTGATATTGCGACAAATCGCGAAATTTAGGGTCGCGTGAGAAAAATAACCCGGTTTGGACGGGTTATTCGGCGAAAATGGGACTGCGCGGGAAAAATAACCCGGTTTGGACGGGTTATTCGGCGAAAATGGGGCTTCGCGAGAAAAATAACCCGGTTTGGACGGGTTATTCGGCGAAATCGGGACTGCGCGAGGAAAGTAACCCGGTTTGGACGGGTTATTCGGCGAAAATGGGGCTTCGCGAGAAAAATAACCCGGTTTGGACGGGTTATTCGGCGAAATCGGGGCTGCTTGAGTAAAATAACCTGGTTTGGACGGGTTATTCGGCGAAATCGGGGCTGCTTGAGTAAAATAACCCGGTTTGGACGGTTATTACGGCAAGCCGAGATTGTGGTGTCCGCTGTAATACTGATCAAAAGTAGAATGGTAATCATCGCTATTGGAGTTATCAAGCGCTTTTGCAATCAAAGTAGGATGAAGAACATCACTATAGATCGAAATTTATGAAAGAAACGAACAAACGGAGACCAAAAGGAATAAAAAACATCTTTATCCAAGCTCGTTTTTGATCGAGCTTTAAAAATACATTGAGAAGCATCGTATTTGCTAGGGATGACTCACACCCCACTCACTTCCAACTACCTACCTGAATACCAGGCAGGGTATTAACTTCTGAGCACAGCAGTTAGTTTGAATCGAGCTTTCGATGAAGAGTGGCGAAACGACTCAACACCCTCCCATAGTCGAAATAACCACTTAAACTCGATCAGTATAAATGAATAACTCATTATTCTGCATGAAGCATTTCAAAAACGACTTCGTCGTCCTTTGAGGACAGCGAATGTCGTTTTTATCGTGGATGATTCAGGACAAGTATAGACATTGGTTATTCCGTTAAAAGCCGCGTTCGCTCGTTATCGGAAAGTCTAGTTTCCCTGTGCCAAACGCATTTCAATGCCAAGCGGTCTCCGAGAAGCTCGGCGGTCAAGGACCCGTTCATTTTCTCCATTAAGCTCTTGGCGATGGAAAGACCAAGACCCGACCCTTGGGCGGATCGAGTCCGGTCTGCCGTATAGAAACGGTCGAACAGCAGGTTTACGTCGCTGCCCGCAAGAGACTTCGCGTCGTTAACGACCGTCAGCTCCGCACGATCATGCTGCCGCTCGAGATGAATTTCCACTCGTCCCTCGGCATGCTTGATCGTATTGGCGAGCAAATTTTCCATTACCCTTCGAACCGCGGATTCGTCGGCATGGACGATGATTTCCTCGTCCGGAAGCCGGATATCCGGCTTCAGACCGCGTTCGTTAAACCGGTCGTAGAAGCCGACCAGCACATCGGACAGCAGTCCTGTCATTCGAAGCCGCTCGGGCTTCAAGAAATAATCCGTCGATTCGATGACGGACAGCTCGAAGAAATCATTCAGCAGAGTCTGCAGACGCTTCGTCCGGTTTTTCACGATGGCGACGTATTCCTGCTTCTCCTCCGGTGTCAGAGAGTCCGACTCTAGCAATTGAATATAGCCGAATATGGATGTCAACGGCGTGCGAATGTCATGGGAGATGTTCGCGACGGCTTGGCGCAGCTCGTTCTCCGTGCGTCTTCTGGCGGCTTCGGCGTCAACGATAAGCTCCGACTGCCGATTGATCTGCTCCGCCAGCGCCTCGACCTGCCGGTCGAAAAGCGCCACGTCGATTTTTTTGCTGACTGCCTGATCGTTGCGGAGACGAAGCTGCTCCGCCATTCGTCGCAGCTCCCGCTTCGTCACTTGCAGCCGGGCAAGCAACAGAACCGCCGCCGCGACTGCTGCAATCGCGACCATCGTGGAAATCGCCATCCCTTAACCCGCCTCGCTGTCGTTATTTAATTTCCTTCCTACGAAACACGATGGCGCCAAGCAGACCGGCCACTGCGATCGTAAGTAGCGGCACGAGCAATATCTGTACCGTACCGACTTCCAAAACGGGCTCGCCGATCTGGCCGATCAGCTTAAATACGGAATAATCATAGATGGTTTCGAAGACCGGGAAATAAGAACCCAGCATGGACAGAATCGTATCGATCATCATGAAGAAGATAATGGTGAGCCCGATCGTCTTGCCGCTCTCGGTCAGCAAGGTCGAGAATAAAGCGGAAATTACCGCGAAGCTTGCCGAGAAGAGTAACGTCAGGCCGAAAGCGCGCAGAATGAACGCTACGGGGACACCCGGCGGCAGTTGTCCGAATACGGATGTCGCATCTACCGCCGGCTGGCCGAAGCCGGCAAGCAACGTCGCCTCGATCGTGCTGATTACCGGAAAAGCAACCGAAATCGCCATCGCTCCCGCGGCAAACCCGATCAGCTTGGCCATGAACAGCCTACCGCGACTGTTGCCCGAAGAAACGATCGTTTTCATAACGCCGGTCGAATATTCGTTGGCGATGAAGAAACCGGCAAGAATGGCGGTTCCGAACTTGATAAAAAAGCTGTTTATACCGATGGAATCGAACAAAAAGGCAATGCCCGGAACGAGCGGGAACCCATGTGTCTTGTTGTCGAAATAAGAAAACAAAGGGAAGATAATAGCAAGGGCGGAGATCAGCAGCATCAGCATTCTGAAAGCCTTGTCCTTGCGCAGCTTGAACAGCTCGACGCGAATCAGGTTATACATGGCTGATTCCCCCGATCCGCTTGGTGAAATAGCTTTCCAGATCTTCGCCCATCGGCATGAATTGCTCTAGCATGAGTCCGGAGGAGACGAGCAACGCCGATATTTCACCCGGCCTTTCGATCTTGCCGTAAAGCTTGATGGAACCGTCGGGCATCACCTCGAAATCGGACGTTTTCAGCCCGTTCTGGATGACCGCGGACGCTTTGTCCGGATTGTCGGACTTAATATGGATGTACTGCTGGCACTTACCTTTCAACTCCTGCGCCGTGAGCTGCTCCAGAAGCCGGCCGTGATGTATGATTCCGTAGTGGGTCGCTAGCAAATACACCTCGCTCAGAATATGGCTAGAGATCAGAATCGTAATCCCGCGCTCGCGGTTGAGCCGTACCAGAAGCTCGCGCATTTCCACGACGCCCATCGGATCCAGACCGTTGGTCGGCTCGTCCAAAATCAGAAATTCCGGATCGCTTAGCAGAGCGATTCCCAGCCCTAGCCGTTGCTTCATGCCGAGCGAGAAATTTTTCGCTTTTTTCCTGCCGGTGTCCTGCAGACCGACCAGCGCCAGCGTCCGACCGATGCATTCCTTTCCGGGGATGCCGCGGAGTATTCGGTTCGCCTCCAAATTCTCCGCAGCCGTCATGTTGGGGAACAGCGCGGGGTTCTCGATAATCGAGCCGATCCGCTTGCGGGCTTGAACGAGCTCCAGTTCGCCGCCGGCACCGAACAGCTCGATATGTCCATCGGTCGGAAAAGCCAGTCCGGCCGCGATGCGGATCAGCGTTGATTTACCGGCGCCGTTCTGGCCGATAAAGCCGTAGATCGATCCTTTGCGGATGGACAGGTTTACTTTATCCAGGGCAAAGGCGCCCTTGAATTTCTTGGTTAATTGATTAGATTGCAATACATGATCATTCATCGTCTTTTGGGCCTCCCTTATGAGATAGCTTAACAATAAATTCAAAACCATAAGAGAGGCTTAAGCCGATTCTTAAAAAAGTCTTAAGGTAATCATTAAGGTAATAGCCGATTATCTATTTTTTAAGATATCCGTATTCCGACTATCGGCCAAACGATCATTTTCAGGAATGGAGCATGAAACAGTATCGGCATCGGAACAAGAAGCCAGGACATCGTCCACACCCGTCCTACCCAGGGAATTGCGGAGATCGGGCGACCTTTTCTCTCCATGGCCCTCTCGGCGCTCATCGCGATTCCGTGCAGAATAAAGTATAACATCGGCAATCCAAAACCCTGACGAACGGGAAGACTGATAGCAAGCTCATGAAGAATGCCGGAAAACAGAAAGGCCAGAAAAAGCGCGCTCTTATGGCTGATAATTTGACTTAACGGTCGGTACACGCCCAATGCGGTCATCTCCAAGAAAGCAAGGTTCCAACGCCTGCCCCAGAACTCGTTCAAGCTTGTCGAACGGATCGGATTGCGGAACAGCCGCTGACATTCGTAGCCCAACTGTCTCCAGTAGCCGGTGACGAGGTTAAAAACGCCGAAATGCACGATAAAGCTGAGTCCGATCAACAGCGGGGCAGTCGCGGTTATCGCCGCAAGCCCGCGGTTCCAGCGAAAATGTATGCCGAATTTCCATATTCCCCATGACAGCAGAACAAGAGCGATGCCAAATAGCAGCCTCTTGAAACCGTCAAGAAAATACCGGGAGGCATCCGCATAGGGTTTATCCTTCTTCCGCATAAAGACGTACGGCCTCATGCCGAACCATAAGTGAAATAGGACCCATCGGAAGAAGGGTATCGTTCGTTTCTCCCGGATGACGTACTCGCTGTATATAACGGATTTCATACCATACAGAAGTACGCCAATAATAACCGACATTCGGAATCCGGCAGGCTCGTCCGCCGTCGCCAAATCGATAAAAGCGATGGAGCCCACAGCAAGAGCCCATGACAATGAACGTTTCATCGCGGCTACTCTTAGTTGTGCGATGAAATAACCCAGCAGCGGAATGCAGAGGCATACAAGCACGGCGATAGCGATGAACTTCATGCTACTCGGAACGAACGCGCTCATTGCGCCATCCCCCATTCGTTCCAGCAAGCGGCCAAGCTATACACTACCGTTAGGAAAATAAAACAGATGACGAGCATCCACTCACCCATTCGGTAAATACCACCGACGGGCAGACCCTTTTTATCGAAATAGACGAATTGGATCACTACGCGCGCGGCCCAGTATAAGGCTATGAAGACGTTTAATGCCGTTGCCAGCCGCGAACCGTCCAACAAACCTTCCGTTGCGAATACGGATACGATCGCAAAAAACAAATTCGTACATAGGATGTAGCCCGCATACGTCCAGAATATTTGCTTGATTAGCGTCTGTACTTTTGCCAGCTCTCCGCGCCAGTTAAGCAAATAAGGGACGGCCAAGCTTCCCGCGACGACCGCAAACTGAACCGCTCCAGACGCTATTACCAGTTTCGACAAAATGTCCTCCATCCCGATCCCGCCTCTCCCCGTCTTCCATTTATTTCAATATATCACACGGATGGAGGGAAAATCGGCGAAACAACGAAGGATTTGTGAATTTTATCACATACAATTAACCTTTCGAGTCTTAAGGCTGAAGCCGGTATCCGATTCCCCACACCGTCTCGATCCACTCGACGTCCGGAGCCGCCTTGGCCAGCTTGCCGCGCAGATGGCTCATATGGACGTTGATCGTATTATCGTCCCCGTAGAAAGACTCGCCCCATACGCTTTCGTACAAGTTCGCTTTAGTGAACACTTTCTGAGGCGAGGAAAGCAGCAGCGCCATAATCTCATACTCCCTTGCCGTCAGCGCAAGCCCTTCCCCGTTCACCTTCACGGATTTGGCCTCGCCGTCCAGCTCCAATCCCTTGTGGCGCAGTACCTTCGGCTGAATCTGCTGAGCGGTTCGCGAATATCGGCGAAGCAGCGATTCGATCCGCGCGGACACTTCCTCCACGTCGAACGGCTTCGTAATGAAATCGTCCGCACCTCCGCGTAAAGCCGCGACTTTCGTTTGGCTTTCGTTCTTGGCCGACACGATCATGACCGGCACTCCGGTTCCGTTCAGCTTCTCCAGCACCTGCTCTCCCGTCATGCCGGGCAGCATCAAATCGAGCAACACCATCTCCCACGTCCGGCGCTCGAGCTGCAGAAGAGCTTCCGTCCCCGAGAAGGCGGGCTGAGGCGTATAACCGGCTCTCCTTATCACGTTGCACAGCAAGCTGCTGATATCGGCATCGTCTTCGACGACTAGAATATGAATATCCTTGTTCATGTGGCTCCTCTTTCGAATGATCCGACTTATATTCCGAATATTTCCTTCATGATACTAGATCGGACGGGATAAATAAATTGTCCGCGGTTCATCCTTTGACCCATAAATATTTTTGCCGGTTAATACTAGAGTAAAATACGTCAAAAAGCATCGCGGCAGAAATCCTCTGCCGCGATGCTTTTTGAGATTTATTTGAATTTTAATGAGTCACGCTGAAGTTATCGAAGTGGGTATGGGCATAATGAGCCCTCATTCCTACCTTTCCGGTAATGAAAGGATTGCTATTGTCGGTATAATCGATTTTGGGATTGACCATATCTCCGACATAGACTTTGATGTTGTTTCCGGCGACAACCACTTTCATGTGATGCCAAGCGTTGAGATTATACGTACCCGCGGCGCTAGCCAAAGTGGTCCAATTGTAATTCTGCTTCCCGAGCGACAATTGAGTGGGCGAAATAACGGCCAGATAGCCTTGGTAGAAATCGGTTCCAAGACCGGCGTCATTGCCGGCGCCGCCTTGGGCGGGATTCTGTACCCGAACCATGATTCCGCTGTTTAAGCCGTCGATCCCCTTGATATCGGCCTCCACGGTGTAATCCGACCAGCCCGTACTTCCGAGCGTCCGCTTGCCTACGTTATTAATGCTTGCTTCTCCGCTTTCGATAGCCCAGTTTCCGCCGCTCCAGTTCCAATCTCCGCTGAAGGAGGTCGCGAAGTTATCCGATTTCGCGAAGGAAGAGTTATCCGCGCTATTCAATTGCAACGTATAGAAATCGAATTCGCCCGTTACGGTTTCGACTCTGAGCGTGTGATTTCCTCCAGTTAGGTTCAACCCTTTAATCGTATACGTTCTCCAGTTATCCCAGCCTCCGGTGCTCGGAAGGGTAACCAAACCCGTGACGTCCGTCGAATCCAACCATACCCTCACTTGCGTTCCGGTGTAGGTCGTAGCATATCTTAAGCCTAAATTGTACGTTCCGCTGGCTTTAACGCTCACATTGTACTTATACCATTCGCCCGTACTGTTCCAGCCGATATTGTGTCCGCCCTCCGGATTGTCCCTAATATCGACGTTGTCGTTTCTGATATACTTGCCGCCTGCGTTTCCGCCCGACAAATCATGGTAACCTACGCCTTCGCCGCCGGAATTATAATGAACCGCCTGAATCGTACCCGGAATCGGTTTGTACGCATCGAAGATGCCGCTTCCGTTCACTTTGTTGCTGACGGCGATATAACCGAAATTAGCTTCGTTGTCGCAGGATAAATACCCGACCTTACCGGCTCCTAATCTCGTTGTTATCTTCGTTTCCAGCAGCATCTTATCGACGAAATACTTATAAGTCGTTCCGGACTTCTCGATGCGAATGGTATGCAGCTTGGTAATGTCGAAGCCTGCCGGCAGGGGCGTATTCACTTGCGTGTCCCAAACCCCGTTGACCAAAGTAACCGTCTCGAGCCGATTCAGATTACCGTTTAATATCGCAACGCCGTAGTTGCTTGCATCCACGTACCCGTACACGGCGCCGAGTTTGGGTCCCGCCGTTCCCTTCGAAATTTCCTTCATATTATATTCCGCCGTATAGTCGCTTGCCGTCGTGAACGTATTTTCATAGTTGATATAGAATGCCGTACTCCCCTTCGCGCTCTGGTACATGAAATTGTTCGAGATTCCCCAAGTGCCCCCGTTAAGATTAGAGTATCCGGCGCCTACGCTCGCTCTCTGAAATCTGTCCTCGAAGTTCGGCAACGAGGGATTCGGCATGGACCAATTCGTAGGACCGTACATCGCCATCTTGTCTCCGTTCCAGCCTATGGCGTCAATATTCACTTTGCGTACCGGCAAACCTCCCGATGAAACGCTAGTCAAATTGTGATAAACAGCGTAATAAGTATCCAGATCCGGTCCGATAAAAATGCTGTTGTGCCCCAAGCCTACTTGGGAACCTTCGCTGTTCAAGAGAATCGGATTATTGTTGCTCGGCGTAAACGGTTGTCGAGGTCCGGTCGTATTCGAGAAGGCATTCACCCGATAACCGGGGCTAAGCACATGATTTCCGGTAGCGGTGAGATGATACGTCCCGTTTCTCTTAATAACCGTCGCGCCTTCCGTCCACTGTCCGCCCATTTGCGTACCGCCAAGAACGACGTCGCTTCCGATCGACGTGGGACTGCTCATCGGAGCTGCGTGAATGCCGTCGCCGCCCGCGCTGTAAAAGGTCCAGCTGCCATTGTCGTCAATAAAGACGGACCCGTCTATGCTGTGGCCCAAATTGCCGGTCACCAGGGTAAAGGGTCCCGTCGGGCTACTGCTGGTCAATACGTAATGACCGGCGCCTCTGGGGGAAGTATACATATAGAACGTTCCGTTCCAATACACCACTTCCGGGGCGTAACCATCGTTCGTGATGGCCTCGGTGGAACAGAGTCCCGCGTAAGTCCAGTTAACGGCATCGGTCGAGCTCCAGCATTTGAACCCGGTATAGTTTTGACCCGTGCTGGTATACAGATAGAACGTTCCGTTGTATTTCATTACGAACGGATCTCCGATACCGTCGTTAGGATTCTCACTGGGAAGCGTCATATAGTTGGTATAAGCGAATGCCCCCGAAAAGGGAATTAATAGAGCAATTAATAAACACGCGAAAGCTACCGTCTTTTTCAATATTCCCGACATCATTCATTCCTCCCGTTATTGAATTCGCATCTTTCGTTATTCGAAATCGACAAAACCGCACCCTCTCAAAAACCAAACCGATGCGGAGGGCGCGGGTGTGATTCCTTACCCCTTAACGGCACCCGCCGTTATCCCCGCCACGATTTTCTTGTTGAAGAAAATGAACAGCACGAGAGGAGGGAGGGTAATCAGTAGAATGTTCGTATAGAGCAAGTTGTATTGCGATACGAATTGATTCATGAAATTGTAGAGCGTGAGCTGCACGGTCGCATTATCGGAGCCGGGGAAGAAGTAGAGAGGGTTGGTAAAATCGTTGAAGATCGCCACCGACGAGGTCACGATGATCGTTGCGTTCACGGGCTTCAGCAGCGGGAAAATAATCTGGAAAAACAATCGAAACCCTCCGCAACCATCGACAACGGCCGCTTCGTCGATTTCCCGGGGAATCGCCCCCATGAAGCCGCGGTACAGCAATACTCCGAAAGGAAATCCTAGAGCCACCTCTACCATAATGAGACCTAGCATCGTTTTGAACAGATGCAGATTGTCCAGCACCCAGATCGTAGGGACGATAGCAGGGGGGATAATCAAACCGGCCAGCACGAAAAAGCCTATCCAAGGCGTCACACGATCGGAGCGCCTTTGCATGACGAAGCCGGCCATCGCGCACACGAGCAGCAGTATGGCGATAGACAGGAGAGTCAGCGTCGTACTGTTAACGAAGGCGCGAATCAGCATGTGGTCGCGCGCTTGTATGACTTCCTTAATGTTGCTCCACAGATGGTTAGATGTCGGCCACGACATGCTGCGCAAGGACGCGCCTCTCTTATCCTTCATGGCATTAACGAACACGAAGTAGAGCGGAATCCAGAAAATAAGGACCGAAGCCAGAACCGCTCCAATCTCTACACCGAAAAGGCGAAGTCTGCGAATCATAAGTCCACCTCTCTTCGGTTCAAGTAGAGCGACAGCGGGAAGGCGAGCGCGGATACGAACAGAAACAGGATGACGTTACCCGCCGTGGCCAACCCATAGAAGCCGGCTTGATATTGCTTATAAATGATGGAGGCAATAACATCCGTAGCAAAGCCTGGCCCTCCTCGTGTCATCGGCCACAGAATATCGAAGCTGCGTAAGCCGCCTATGAAAGCCAGAATGATAACCGCATTCGTTGCCGGTCGGCTAAGAGGAAGAATGATGTTCCAGAACTTGCGCCACGAGTTTCCTCCATCGATCTGCAACGCCTCGTAATATTCCTCGGGAATAGACATGATGCCCGCGATATAGATAACCGTGGCAAACCCGACGCCTTTCCAGACGTCCACGAAGGCGACCGAAAGCAACGCAAATCGCGTATCCCCCAGCCAATCCGGACCGGATATTCCTAGAGAAGCTAGCGTAGTGTTGATTAACCCCTCCGTCGGATGCATAAGCGTGCTGAAGGCGATACCGACGGCTATCGTGCTGACCAAGGTGGGGAAGAACACGACGGATCTGAGATAGTTTTTGGTCCTTATTTTCGAAGTGAGGAAGACGCCCAGAAGCAGCCCGAATACGACCTTGAAGCCGCAGGTGACGACTGCATAGACGAATGTGTTCTTAAAGCCGATATTAAGCGACGACTCCTGGAAGAACGTCTTGAAGTTATCGAATCCGATATAAGTCCAATCCTGCAACGTCCAACGGGTCATGCTGAAGAAGAAGGACATGAAAGTCGGCAGTATGAAAATGATCAAGTAGATGATCGCCGCGGGAAACAGGAAGTAATAGGTATAGGTTCTTTTCCAAACCTTGGTCATTGCGATCCTCCTTGCCGGTATCGATTTCGCCACCCGACGTACAAACGTCAAAAGGACGGGTCAAGATGCCCTTTTGACGTTTTGGGTTTTACCAGCCGGCGAGTCCGAGCTGCTGCGCTTGCTTCTCTACGTCTTTGTCGTACAACGCCGCGGCGTCGGCCGCCTTCCGTTTGCCCGATCCGACTTCTACCGTGATTTGCTCGAGACTTGGTCCTTTAATCGGCGAGACGTACTCGAGCGCCGGAGCCGTCTTGCCGGAATCGAAGTAGGGCAACATGTCTTTAACGACCTGCGGGACGTCATCTGGAATCGGTGCACCTTTGATGACGTAAGGGCCGGTCGGTTTCGCCACCTTGCCGACCTCGGCCATCCCCTCGGGTGAGGCTATGAAAGCCAGAAATTTCTTCGCTTCTTCCACATGCTGCGAATTTTTGTAAATATATGCCGCGGGCGGCATCCATACCGTAATTCCGTTCTTATCGGGACTATCGCCGGGCTGCGCGAAAAATCCGATATCGTCTATGCTCTCGGGATTGTTCTGTACGATGGTCGGGATGATGAAGGTGAGCATTGGATAATGCGCGCCCTTGCCTTCGGCTAACATTTTGATACCCGAATCCAAGTTTGCGGCCAGGTAATCCTTGTTCATATAGCCGACCGTCTCTTCAAGCTTCTCGAAGCTTCTTAATGCTGCGTACGTTGTCGCGTACTTTGCCTTATTCGCCGTGTAGTCGGCCGCGAAGTTCGGAGCTTCGGCCTGAACGTTGTAATAATCGGCGAGCATGATCAACTGCGAAGTCCACGATTCCTTGTAGGTACCTATAATGGCGGTAATACCCGCATCTTTGATCTTCTTGTTGTTCGCCATTAGTTCGGCCCAAGTCGTGGGTACGGTTAACCCAAGATCCGCATAGATTTTCTTGTTGTAGAACCAGCCTCCGCCCATCGATGAGTTCGTAGGAGCGCCGTATAGCTTGCCGCCAAAAGAAACGGTCTGTTTAAAGGAGTCGATCACCTCGGATTGCCAAGGCTCATTCGACACGTCCAGGATGTTCTGTTCCGGATTAAGCGCTTGCATAAGCGAGCCTGCGTTGTAGAAAAAGACGTCGTTCATGTCGCCGGTCGATAGCCGTGTCTTCACGAAGTTGTCGCCTTCGCTGCCAGCAGGACGCGTCTCCGTCTCGACCGTGATGTTCGGATTCTTCGCTTGGAATGCATCTACCAATGCTTTCGCTACATTCACCGCATCTTGCGAGTTATCGACGAGCAATGAGATCGTGACCTTGTCCTGCGGTTTGCTGGATTCGGTCTCCGATGGTGATTCGCTCGCGGACGATGATGCGCTAACAGATGGCGAAGCGCTCTCGGAAGGAGAGGCCTTGTCGTTGTTGTTCGAACCCCCGCAACCCGCTAATAAACTAGCAAATAACAGAACGCAAGATAGGACGGAGACAATTTTTCCCGATTTTCCTAAGCTCGGCTTTACCATGTACGGTTTCCCCCTGAATGTTATCGATTAACAAGTAATGGATGAAACTAGGGCCCGGGTTCCCATACCCTCATTATAAGTCCCGCTCCCGGCAACGATCAGTGAGTCATTTCATTGTTAGATGTCCGATTTTTTTAGATCGTTTCCCGATATTGTCCAGGGGTGGTGCCCGTGCATTTCTTGAATACTTCCGAGAAATGCCGATACGTATGATAACCGATGCGCTCGCTCACTTCATTAACCTTCAAGCCCTTGCGGAGCAACATCTTGGCCAGTTCCATCCGGTAACGGGTTAAGAATTTGATATAAGTTTCGCCTGTCTCCTCCTTGAACAGCACGCTTAGGTAAGCGGCATTCATGCCCACATGATCGGCGACCTCCTGCAGCGACAAGTCTCGGTTCACATGCTGTACAATGTAGGTGCGTGCCCTCTCGACCGCCGAGCTCTTCGGCGCATGGCCGACATCTAACGCTTGGTCATCTAAGCGTGCCTTATCCAGCAGCTCCCGCTGACTTTCCTCCCACTTCCTGCGGATATCCATCGTCTCCCGCCGACTAACGATTTGGCCGACCGCCTTGCGCAAGGATCGTTCCACGCTCGCGTCCGTTATTGGCTTCTCCAGATAATCGGTAACGCCCAGCTGGATCGCCTGCTTCACGTATTCGAATTCGTTAAAGCCGCTGAATACGATGCAGCAGGTATCATCGGCGTCGCGCAAGATTTCCTGAATAAGCTGAAGGCCATCCATCCCCGGCATTCGGATATCGGTCAATACGATGTCGGGTCTCTCTTGTCTGTAAACCTCAAGGGCCGTAATACCATCTCCCGCCGTTCCTACCAGTTCTATTCCTAGACCCGTCCAATCGATGAGCGTCCGCAACGCTTCGATTACGATGTACTCATCGTCGAATACGACAGCTTTAAGCATAACTTACGCCTCCTCGCGATAAGGTTTGAATCCTACTTCTACCTTGGTGCCCGTGCCCGCATCGCTCGTAATTCGGAAGAAGCTCGTCGCTCCGTAGTACAGCTCTATTCGTTCTCTCACGTTGGCTAGTCCGTAGCCTTGCCGGGTAACCGCCATATCTTCGATGCCTACCCCGTCGTCCTCGACGACGAACACGAGATAGTCTCCGTCTTTTCTCCCCGACACCTCGATCTTCCCTTCTCCAACCTTCGGCTCTAACCCATGATAGATCGCATTCTCGACGAGGGGCTGAACGATCAGCTTCAGAATTTCGATACCCATAATCGATTCGTCTATGTCCGCTCGATAGGTGAACCGATTGTTATACCGAATGTTCTGAATCGTCATGTAATGCTCGATATGCTGAAGCTCCTTATAGACGGGAATCGTTTCTTTGCCCTTATTCAGGCTGAGCTTGAAGCTCTCGGACAAGGAGAGGGCCATCTGGGCGGCCTCCTGATTCTTCTGCAATCGGGCCATCCAATAGATCGAATCCAGCGTGTTATATAGAAAATGGGGCTTGATTTGCGCCTGAAGCGCGCGCAGCTCGGCCTCCCTCTCCTTCAGCTCCGAATGGATGAGCCTCTCGGCTAATTCCTCGTTCTCCGACGAAATTCGCTTGAACGTTTCGCCGATCGTACCCACCTCGTCCCGCGAGAATTTACCGTCAAATTCCCTTTTTCCTTTGTTCCAATCGACCATCATCTTCTTGATCTGAATGAGCGGCTTAGTGATCGTGCCCGAAATGATGACCGATAGCAGCAATGCCACGAGCGCAATTAAAGAAGCGATCAACGTTGTCGCCGTGCCGATCCGATTAGACTGCTTCAGCAGTTCCTTCTTCTGGATAAGATGCAGTAACGTCCACCCCGTCGTCTGGTTGCGATACTCGCTGACCAAGTAACCTTGATCGCGCAGCTTGTTCACCGTAGCGGACAAGCTGCCTGCCGTTCTCGGCAAATCGATGGCGTTTCCCTCCGGATAAACCACCTCGAGCGCGCCTTGAGAGGAATCCACCGCCATGAACATCCCGTTATTATTGCTTCCGCTAAATACGCTGCCGAACATGGACTTCGATAGATTCACGATCAATAGGCCGATCGGTCTGCCTTTCGGATCTCCCGAGTCGCGGAATAGCTTGACCGTCGAGAAAGTATTGGAGGTGTCTCCAAGCACGTTATAGCTGAAGAACACCACTCTGCCTTTGGCGGCGACTGCTTCTTTGTACCAGTTCGATCCTTCAATGTCTTGTTTCTTCGTCGGCGTCTCATAGACGCCCGCGTCATCGGATTTTCTCAGGCAGTAAGTTTGGTAATAGAGGTCAAGCACGCATAGCGAGTCGACGTAACGCGAATCGTAAGAGTCGCTGTTGATAACCCTCTGCAGCCGATTGCTGGTCGTTGCGTTCATTTCGTTCTGCTGCACGCTCGAATTGACCTCGCTGTCTCGCAGATCGTTACGAATCTCATCGTTCAGGACGATCGAACGGTTCAGGTTCAAGATGTTGCGAAACAACAAATCGGCCACTTCGCTGGACGTCTCCAGGTGGTCGTTATTCGTCTGCGTATTGTTAAGCGTCAAGGTATCTTTGGCGATGTTAAAGGAAATATATCCGAGGAGGAACAGAGGGGGCACGGACAACAAAATCATTGCGAGCAAAAACCGACTTCTGACTTTGCGGAAACGGAACCGGGATAACAGCCTTGATGCCCATTTCATGAGTCCAACGCCCGCCTTTGATATCATAAACAGCCTGACAATGGAGGTCAGGCCGCATTCGACTTAATTATATAATATTATCCATTGCGGAGCGGAAAAAATAGTTCGGTTTTCATAGAATCGACGTCCGATTTTATTGGATGCGGCTTAAAGCACCAGTTTCACCGCGTTAATGCCCAGCTCGGCGTGGCAATCGTCCAATCCTGACGCGCGGCTCGATAAAGTTCGGAAAAGAGGCTCCTCAATGTCGGTGAATCACCGAACTTAAGGAGCCTCTTAAATGACGTATTAAGTTATTTCAGTTCAATCGCTTGTAGCAATTCGAATACTATTTTGGCCGCAGCTTCGCGAGTAGTCGACTCTGTCGGTTGGAAGTAAACGGCGCCATGCAGCTTAACGCCTTGCATTAATCCGGCCGACGAAACCATGCCGATACTCTCTTTCGCATAGGAGCCGAATTGTCCGGCGTCTTGATACGAGACAGCGGAATTCGTATCGACCTTAAGATCGAGAAGTTTAATCGCCCTGCCGAGCATCACAGTCAATTCTTGGCGACTAATCACAGCGTTAGGGCTAAATTTGCCGTTCGCACCCGTTACAAGACCCGCAGCAGATGCCGCGGCAACGGATTGGGAATACCAAGCGCCCGCATTAACGTCGCTAAACGATGAGGCTATCGTTGTTTTCTGCAATCCGAGCGCGTTCACAAGCATGGATGCAAATTCGGCGCGAGTGACGTTAGCCTTCGGCTTGAAGGCCGTCGGCGTTACGCCGTTCAAGATAAACTCATCGGCCAAAGACTGAATTTGACCTTTTGCCCAGGACTTATCGATATCCGTGAACGAGATGTGACGCTCAGCCACGGCGTATGCCGAGAAGCCCGGACGGCTAATCGTCACGATTGTGGAGCCGTCGCTCATCTTCTCGAAATGGGCCGGCACCGGATACACCTTACCGGATTCTTCATATAAAGCACCCGCGGAATCCGCATCGATGCCTTTAGGAAGCAGGAAGGCACGTTTGATCGCTTGCGAAGCCGTCAACTCAATCGGCGTCGCTACGCCGTTAATAACCGAGTTTGCTTCAAAGGAGTACGGAGTACCTAGCATCTTCGCTTCCGGATACGCCTTCTGGAATAGATTCGTATCATCCGTATTCTGCGAAATGGACAAAACCAAGCTGGCATCCGCAGCTAATCCGTTCAATACCGATACTGGCAGAGACACGGAAGCTTCATTCCACGAGAGAACGACCGAGCTTACACTAGAAGCGCCTTTCAAAATCTTCACTTGTTCAGGCGATAACTGTAGCTTAGACTCCGTGGAATCCTTCGATGACACGCCGATCACAATGGCAGTCCCGGACTGCTTCGCCTCATCGATCGCTTTTTGCAGCTCTGCATCGGTCACAGTCGCGATTAATTGTTTGCCTTGCGACTCCACGCTGGACTTAACCGTTACGGAAGGTTGTCCTTGATTCATGACCGCCACCATTACGTCCTTATTGTAATCCACTACATCGATTTCAGGAGGAGCTATGCCAATCGAACCGCTCGGCGGCGCAGGCGATGGCGATGGCTCTGGCGATGGTTCTGGCGATGGTTCTGGCGATGGTTCTGGGTCCGGATCTGGTGATGGCGTTGGCGTCGGCGTCGGCGTCGGCGTCGGCGATGGTGTCGGAGGATTTCCAGGGTTTCCATTTCCGGGATTTTCAGGACCCTCCGGATCAACCCATATCGTTCCGGTGTCCGCCCCCGGCACCGAATGGCCATAATCGACTGCGAATGATTTTATCGCAACTTCAACGTCATCCTCATTATAGGTTCCGTCCTCTAAAACATGGACACCCAGGATATAGAGCTTATACAACCCGCTATCTATTAGACTGCCGACAAGAAAGTTCCCAGCTTCGTCTATGCTTCCGTAAACATAGCTGCCATCGAATCTTTCAAAGGTGTATCGTCCAGGAGCGAAGAGGTTCAATTTTTTCGTGTTCTCGTCAATGTCTTTTAGCTCGGAAATGGTTCCGACATATTGTCCGTTGTTATCAATGATTTCAGCTTCGATATAGTTGATGTCGGTTGAATTCAAGGTAAACGAAATATCGGACGTCGTCCATTGCGGCGAGATCTTGTAATCCGACATTGTCAAATCATGCAATGCGAAATCATTGTCCCCGGTATCTTCTCCCACGTGAATGACAAAAGGAAGATGAAGCGCAGGTATGCCGACGGTATCGCTCTCCAGTACGACTTCGCCTTCATAAACGCCGTAGGCATCGCTAGATGCAGTAGCCATAAGCGCGAGAGTTTGAACTCCGGCATAAGGATCGTTAGAATCCGCTGGAGCTACTGTAATTTTCGGATTCTGTTGATCCGCAAAATTGATAAACTTTAATTGAATATCACTTCCGTCCGGCGTCGGAATCGGACCGTTAGGATCGGAAGTCACATCGGTATGCATTTCCACACGCGCCGTATAGGTCTGCTCAACACCCGACAAATTCTTAAGCTGCAAGGGTTTCACCGAAACCGCTCCGGGCGTCATCATACCGAAGCTTACATTACTAGCCTCGCTTGGCATTTCCGAATCTTCCATATTGCCGTATTCATCGTACTTGATAATATCGATATTATCCATCGCATGGAGCACGGCCGGCGTCTTCACCGCACGGGCGATATTGACAAGCCCCGACCCTTGGGAGTACACATCGTACAAGGTATCCGAGTCTTCATGAAGAACTTCCGCCGTGTTGGCGAGAGCAGCCCGGATATCCCGCGGCGACCAGTCCGGATGCGCCTCCTTCATAAGAAGCGCTAAGCCTGCCACGTGAGGCGTTGCCATACTTGTTCCGCTGATTCTGTTATAGGCTTGCGAGTAGTCCGGATCTCCGTATGTCGGCCACGAGGAATTGATATTCACTCCGGGTGCGCCAAGGTCGGGCTTAATGCTGTAATTCCCGTCCGAATTCGGCCCCCGCGAGCTGAACGAGGCGATTTTATTCCCGTCATCCGATATCGCTTGAAAGATCGAACCGAACGTAAACTTTAATTGCCCGCCCGGAGCAGCCGATATTTCCGCAGCGATAGCCCTTCCGTATGCTCCGGCCATATCGAACGTCGGAATACCGTGTTTAGTCGGACCCGTGTACAACCCTTCTCCGACAGGGCCGTTCCTTCCCGGTATATTCGGCGATAGATTCGGAACGTCCATGCCGCTCTCTTTCTTCTCGATTCCGTTAAACACGATTACGGCTTTGGCGCCATTCGCTTCGGCGTTCTCCGATTTTTCCAATAGGGAGTTAGATCCCCGCGAAACAAAAACGACTTTACCCGCGACGTCGACGCTTTGGAAATCCCTCTTCGTCCCTAAACCGACATACACGGCTTCTTGGCTATCCGCGAACATTTGCGCAAAATCGTCCTCTCCGGTTTTCCATCCCACCAGTTGAAGAGGCTCGTAAACGGCGGCCATAACCGAAGGATCGTCGGTTTTCGGCGTCGCGCCATCGATTGCATATTGAACGGATGAATTATAATAAGCGCTCTTGCCGGTAACGGCCGCTACCGATATGGCTAACTGCGCTCCCGCAGGGGATCCCATAGAGTAATAGTATTCACCAGAAGCACCCGCATTGCCGTTCGCGATAACGACGACGACCCCGTTGAGTACCGCATTATTAACCGCGATGGAATCCGGGGAGTTCGGATCCTTCTCCGCGTCGGAACCCAAAGACATATTAATAACGTCCATCCCGTCGATGACGGCATGTTCGATACCGTCGATGACCTGCGCGCTAGAGCCGCCTGCCGGCCCCAATACTTTGTAGGCATGCAGCTCCGCATTGTATGCGACCCCTTTCTGTACAATGTCGGCATCCGGATTCATTGCTCTTCCGACAATCGTTCCCGACACGTGCGTGCCGTGAAAGCTACCCTCGCTTTGCGGAGTCGGCAAATCCTCATAAGGATCGTCATCTTCATTCACTGAATCCCACCCGCCCGCATAAGCGGGAGCGATATCCGGATGAAAGTAATCGACCCCGGTATCCACGACTCCTATCTTCAGCGCTTCTCCGGTTTCTTGATTAATTCCGCTCAAGCCCATATCCCATGCTTCGTCGACGCCGATCTGCGCGAGCGGATCCATATCGTAGGTTGCGGCTGCCACAGACGCTTCGGGCTCGGCTACGGGAATAGGATAATAGTTAGCGTTCTTATGGATCGAAAGCACTCCGTCGATTTTCGCAAGTTCCGGAATTTGATTCGCTTGAATCGTCACTTCCATTCCGTTAAATACCGTATTGTATTTATAGTTGATCTCCATGCCGATGCCGTCGGAACTTGCAGCCCTCAGGAACGTCGATTGCTCCTCTACGACCGCTTGCTTCATGACGCTAGCGGATAAAGAACGACCTCCGGTCTGTTTCGCGGAATATTGCCTGACCGCTACAGGGTCTCCGCTTAACTGCACGATTACGTTAACCAGCTCCGAGGAAGTCGTGTTGATATCGGGTGAAATTACGTTTTCCGTTTTTTCGCCCTCAGACTTTAATTTGGAAGCAGATTGCCAGTCAGCATATAGATCGCCCGGACGAATCAGGCTGGAGCCCATCGACGGGCTGCTCGTCGCGGATGCGCCTGTTGCTAGCGTGTTCCATAGAATCAGCAGCGACGCGGACGCGTAAGCTATCTTAGTCAGATATGTTTTCTTCAAGTTGGGTTCCCCGTTTCAGAAAAGTTAGTTGCTTTACACCGCCGACGAATCTAGCACTATGAAACTTTTCGATTAATCCGACGATTTCGTGATCTCGAACGCATCAATAGAAATCAAGGTTCCTGAAGAAGTTTCGTTCTTCTCGTCCAAGTTTTCCATTTTGATCGTGTGCTGACCCTCGCCGAGGTTTTCGGATACGAACACTGGCACCCTCATGAAGAACTTCTCGCTATAGAGATCGATAACGGCGACGGGCTGATCATCGATGTAAATTCTGGCTTTGCCTCGGTTATTTCCCGTATTCGCCAGCAGCTTTACCTTCGAGCCCCTGAAGTTCAATTGGACGTAATCTCCGGCCTTACTCGACACTCTAGCCGTACCGCCGGAGTGAAGAGCCGAAACATTCATGTTCCATGCGCCTTTATATTGAACTAGCGAATCGTTATTCGACATTCCGGACAACGGATAAGCCTCTTCGATTATCATTTTCTTGTCATTAGTAGGTACATCCGCCGGAGAACCGGAAACGACTAAGAAGTCCACGTTAATGAAGAGCGCCGCATGATCCCGACCGTCCTTCGGGTTCAGATTATCGGCCGACCACTCTATCGTAATGGTATGGAAACCATAGGGGAGAGTGCTCTTATAGATGGATTGCTTGGCCGTTAACGCATTGCTGACCAAGGACGGAGAAGCGACCTTCACCCCATCGATGTAGACATTCGCCTTTCCTTGGTCCTTGTTCTTGAAGCCGATCCATTCGATTTTCGACCCCGTGAACGAGAAGTTAGCTTTTCCGGAGGAATTAAGCTGCTTCGCCGCCCCCCCCGAGAACTCCGAATTGGAAACCGAGAACCATGCGCCCTCAAAGTCTATCTTGTCGGACGTATCCTCATAGATTCCCGCAGCGTTGTCGCGAGGGATGGAGAACGAATATTTACCGCTACCCTCATACGCGAATACGTCTACGTAATAATATCCGGTTTCCGGTGCCAGGAACGAGATGCTTTCGTTCGAAGTCCCCGAATTCTCGGAACTAGAGATCATCCCTTCTGCTTGGGTTACCGTGACCGCGGATGGACCGTATACATAGAGATCGAAATCCGTGCCCGCATCTCCCGTCAACTTCACATTGAGCTTATCTCCCTTGTTCAAATGCTTGAAATAGACGTCGTCCTTGTCTGCATTCGAATCAAGCACTCCGTCAAGACTCTCTCCGCGGATAGGCATTCCGGAAATATCGTCATCCGTTAAAGCGCGGTTTGCATTGATTAACTTCCCGCTCGCCGTATACCTTTTGAGATCAGGAAGATCCCTTCCGCTCACCATGATTCTTTCTTTAAGAATCGAATTGCTTTCTTCCGGAGTCTGACTCATGATGAGCGCCGCAACTCCGCTTGCATTCGCGGCAGCGAGCTGGGACCCATCCAAATTGACATCCAACCAATTGGGATTCATGCCGTAAGTATAATCGCCCACGGGTACTTCCAAGTTGATCTTCGCGATAGACGGATCGTTCGAACGAATAAAGTCCATTGTAGGGTAAGCATTTTCGTTAAACAGACTGAATCTAAATCCATCGAAAATCGTTCCCGGGGCGCCTTGGAAATGATTCCAATATTCGTTGTACGCAAGATTTTCTCTGACATAATCCAAATGCAGCATATTCTTCAAGAAATAAGAGTTTTCGATTCCATAAATCGTGTCCAGCCCGTTCAGAAACAAGTTTCCGCCTTGATTCAAATAGGCTGTCAGATTCGCTTGATCGTTCTGGGTCAACGTCGTGATCGGCGGCGTGCCTTCAACCCCGTACGCTTCGCTCGTAAACCAAACGACGATAGGATACTCTTTCAAAGTCTTTAACGACGGCCCCTCATTGTCGGTCGGGTTTCCGTATGCGTCTTTGGAATAAACCGTGACCGTATCGAACGTGTAGCCGGCGTCTATAAGGAACTGTTGATAAAGCCCCTTAGCGCTTTTAGGGTCGTCATCCATTTGGTCATCTTGAACGAGAAGAACTTTCGTAGACGGGGATAACGGGTCCAATCCGAAGAATCCCAAAGATTTCTCAAACGCCGTCGATCTTAAAATATCGCTAGCATTGCCGATGTTCTCCAGCCCAAAAGAATTGAAGATAGCTTTATATTTCGGAGTCTCTATTTGAGCCCCTAATCCAATATCTACGCTAGGATAAGTAGACAATTGAAACGAACTCGGAGCAGCGATATCGACGGAATCAAATCCGTATCTCGAATCCCACATGAGGCCCGTTGTATCGGCTGCTACCCCGGCGACGGATAAGATGTTATCGCTGTCATAGGATGCGGGATAGACGGGATCTTCATCGTTGTCTCTGACATTTTCTTCTAAAACGCCAGCCGTTGCCACGAAAAACATCGACGAAGCATCGATTGCATCCTCCAAAGCCTGACTGTGATAAGGGATAGACCAGCTTACGTTAACGATTCTGGCTCCCATGTATTCCGCATACTGAATCCCTTTGATGGCATCGGAAATATATCCGTCTAAGTTATTCGGCCCCAGAACCTTGATCGGCATGATCTTCGCCTTAGGCGCGACACCGGCAATACCGATATTGTTCTGAGCTTCGGCCGCGATTAAGCCCGCCACTTGCGTTCCGTGACTATCAACGTCCGCCATGTCGTACACGGTTTCGTCCTGATTGTAAAAATCCCATCCATGAACGTCATCCACGAATCCGTTTCCGTCATCATCGATACCGTTACCGGGAATTTCTTTCGCATTCGTCCAAATGTTATTCTTCAAATCCGGGTGCGTGATATCGACGCCCGTATCCAGGACGGCCACGACGACATCCTCGCCCATCGTATGCTCCCATGCTTCGGGCACGTCCATATCTTGACCGTCAATTACATTTACGGCTTCTACATATTGACCGACATTATGCAGGCCCCACTGATCGCCGAAACGCGGATCGTTAGGAAGCTCGGCTTCCGCGATTCCCGCAGTCGGTTGTTCCGATGCTTTCGAGGCCTTCGCGTCAATCCCGCCGACTGGCTTAGCTCCGGCCGGGGAAGTACCGATGTTGCCGGCTTTGCCGCCGTTAATCTTATAATCAGGCTCGGCGTATAGGACGCTCGGATCTTTTTGGAGCTTGGCAACAACGTCGTTCACTTTCGCGCCCTTCGGAACTTGAAATACTTCAAGGCCGGATTCGGCGAGCTTAAGCCTCTCTTTTAACGCATATTTCGCTTGGAATTGGGATACGTTCAGTCCGCTCTTATATTTCACGATAATTCGATCCGTTGAAGGATCGGCTATATTCGCTGCGCCGCCTCTGAATAAAGCGTCTTTTGTTCCACCCTCTAAGGCGGGCGGAACTAGACTGGCGCTATCGCTTGCGGATTTGTCCGGAGTCTTCACGCCTTGATTTGAAATCGGCGTTGCCGCTTGCCACTGACTTTTCCTTGGCTTGTTTTTTTCTCCCTGCGTCGAAGACGGGAAAAGACTTGCCGACTCGGCGCGAATTCTGCTAATCGGCGATACGGAAGCGATTATTAGCAATGCAGAGAGCCCGATCGTCAAAGTCAGTTTTGCTGTATTTATTTTCAAAATTATCTCTCCTTATGTTAGAAATGAACTTTTGAATAAATATTAATATATTAGTATAAAATTAGCAGAAAAAACACTGAATTCACCACCTCTCATTCCCTTTACACGATTTTCATATCCACCTTTCTTCTAATTAATTTAATAAAACGTTTTCTATGTTAGATTACATTACACCAACATGACTCATAACCTACAGATGAATCTATCAAACAAAATAATTCGTGTCAATATTTTCCGAATATTGCCTACCTCAATTTAAACTAAAAAGTAAATATTCAAAAAATTACCATTTCAACAACGCTGTTAATGTCATAGTATTTCGCAAGGATGATAATATTTGAACAAAAAAACAAAAAAGAGCTCTAAAAAAAATTGAGAGCTTCACTGCGCCGCCGATATTCAACTGCCTTGTTTCCTACGCTGCTACAATTGTAACAGCGCTTATTATTTATGTCCCTTAATCTGTGGAAGGTACATCAGTTAACAGTTTGGGACCGGCAATTCATTCGATAGAAACCCTTTGCATAATCAACCAATTTCGCAAAGCGTTCCTTGTAAGACACCATTACCGATAATAAATTCTTTTTGGTTCAACTCTACTTTTTTGTTGCCTCTTAAGGCCGCAAATTCTGGTGCGCAATAATTTTACGTCATCCAAGTAAACATTCTTCCACGCAAAAAGCCAATGAGATCAGGAGTTTGATCTCATTGGCTCGATAACTAGTCTTATTTGTAACCAATAAAAGTCTCAAATGATGTTGTACTCAGTCTGAATTATAACCACCATCACTATAACGAGGTTTTCAAAGTACTTAAACCTTATAAGCCCGCATAGCCTTCGCGATTTCTTTCACCGACGGGCGTTTGCCGTACATCAGAACGCCGACGCGGTAGATCTTCGCGGAGAGCCAGCCGATTCCGAGAATCGAGGCCAACAGGATTCCGATGGACAGAACGATCTCCCACCAAGCCGGTTCGGCCAAGCCGATCCTGAGGAACATGAGGAACGGCGAGAAGAACGGGATATATTGGCACACCAGAATCAGAATATGATCCGGATGCGTGAGTCCGAACAAAGCGATGTAGAAGCCGACCAGCGTAAGCATCGTAACCGGGAGCAGCGCTTGGCCGAGATCCTCCGTCCGGCTGACGATCGACCCGATCGCGGCGAACAGCGTCGCGTACAGGAAGAAGCCCGCCAAGTAGAATAATACCGCGTATACGACCAAGGACATATCGAGCACGCTTAAGTCGATTCCGAGTTGATCGAGCGATTCGGAATTGTGAGGCAGCATAAGATTGGCTACCAAAGCGCCGATGAGAATGATGAGCTGAACCATGGCTACGATGAATGTTCCGAGAATTTTGCCCCACATCTGCTTCAACGGGGAAACGCTCGTCACGATAATCTCCATGACGCGGGAGCTCTTCTCGGCCGTGATCTCAGTAGCGATCAATTGACCGCTGATCATTACCGCCATGAACAGCAGAATGATCATCACATAAGTGAGGGCGATAGCCATCCCTTGCTCTTCCTCGGTTTTGCCTTGTTCATTGGAGAAGCTGACCTTCTGCGTCTCCAGCGATACCGGCGTGGACAATTGAGTTTTCTGCTCGTCGCTCATGCCGGCGTCCTTGATGATCATATCCGTCTTGACCTTCTGGAGTGCTCCCGTCAAGGACGAGGACGTACCGCCTTCGAACGCGCTCTTCGCGTTATAGGTCGTTTTCGGGAATCCGGTTGCCGCATCGTCCGCGAAGAGCAGATATCCGCTGACATCGCCCTTCTCTAGAGCATCCTTTAACTGTTGCTCCGAACCGGCAATGGATACGAGCTCGATATCGGGCTCGGGCAATTGTCCGTAATAATCCTTCAGCCCCTGCACGACGGCGGGCTGTTGACCTTCCGCATAGCCGACTTTCGTGGCCTTGTCTCCCCCGCTGAGCTTATCGATTAAGTATGGAAGATTTCCGACAACGACAAGCAATACCGCCAATACTAATGTCATGATTATGAAAGCCTTGCTCCGCATTTTGTTCCGAAGAGTAAATACCAGCACCGTCCATAAGCCGTTATTCATGGTTTTCACCTACCGTCTTAATGAAGATTTCGTTAAGCGTCGGCTCCATCACTTCGAAGCGCGTAATCGGACCTTGCGACATCGCATGCTGCAGAATTCGTTGACCGGCATCCGGCAAGCTCACTTTGAGCTCGTAACCGCCATGCTCGTGACGAATGACTTTCTCGACACCGGCGATCGATTCCAAGCCGGCGATACTGCCTTCCGCGGCCGTCACCATGACCCGCTCCTGCGGAAATTTCTTCTTGATGTCTTTGATCGGTCCTTGCAGTACCGGGTTGGACTTATGCATGATCGTAATATTGCGGCATAACTCTTCCACGTGCTCCATACGGTGAGTGGAGAATACGATACTCGTGCCGCCGTCGCGAAGCTCCTTGACCGTCGATTTCAGCAGCTCTACGTTGACCGGATCCAATCCGCTGAACGCTTCGTCGAGGATAAGAATTTTAGGATTATGGATGACGGCCGCGATAAATTGAATTTTTTGTTGATTTCCCTTGGACAGCTCTTCGACCTTCTTGCCGTAATATTCGGGTACCTGAAACTTATCGAGCCAACGCTTCAGGTTCTGGTCGGCATCCTTGCGGGACATTCCGCGGAGCTGAGCCAGATAAACAATTTGTTCGTTCACCTTGATCTTCGGATACATGCCCCTCTCCTCCGGTAAGTACCCCAGCATGCTAAGCTGCTCTTTGCCGTAGGCTTTGCCCAGATAACGAATGTTGCCCTCGTCCGGTAAAATAAGTCCCAAAACCATGCGCATCGTCGTTGTTTTGCCGGCACCGTTGGCACCAAGCAATCCGTAAATTTCACCCTCCGCCACATTGAAGCTGAGGCCGTTTACCGCCGTTTTGTCGCCATAATTTTTAATGATTCGTTCGACTTGAAGCGAGTTCATCGTTTAGCTTCCTCCTTCCGGATCAAACAGCTTAATATATCTTCCAGTTCCATGCGCTGAACCGCCAGCACCTGAAATCCGTTAGAACGGCAATAGGCTTCCCCTTGCTCGGGCTCGTTCACTTCCAAGCGGTACACGCCGGGTCCGGCTTCCGCCAATCCTTGCAAACCAGGAGTTCGCTGCAGCGCCTCGTTACCGAAGCCTTTGGCTTCATGCTGTTGTACGACTATCGTTCTCCAATCGTCCAGAAGTCGATCTTTCTCGTATAAACCCAAAATCTTTCCCCGATTGAGAAACAGGATATAGTCCGCCAACCGCCTGATTTCTTCCAGGATGTGAGTAGCGAGAATCAAAGTACGATCGCCCGGCTCCAAGTAGCGTTGTAACTCTTCAAGCATCGTCTTCCAAGCAAACGGATCGAGGCCGGACGAAGGTTCATCCAACAACAGCAGCTCGGGATCGTGCGCCAACGTGATAGCAAGCTCGACTTTTCGTCGCATCCCCTTGGACAGCTTAGATAATTTTACGCTACCGTCCACGTCGAAATGCCGCAATAGCTTGCGATACCGCTCCCAATCCCATCCGGGATACCAGTGGGAGGCGAATTGGGCCTTCTCGTCGGCGGTAAAGCTATTCTCGTGAGCATGAGGGTTTTCCGCAAGAAAGCCGATTCGAGCTTTGTATGAATCGTCTTCCCCGAAATCAATCTTCGATCCCAGCACCTCGATCTCGCCCGATTGGAGAGGCTCTAGCCCGAGGATAGCTCGGAATAACGTGCTCTTACCGGAGCCGTTCGGTCCGACGATAGCCGTAACCATCCCGCGGGGAATCTCGCAATGAAGCGGGCCAAGAGTAAACTTATCATGCTGCAGCTTGATTCCTCGCAACGATATCGCCGTATTCGTTCCTAAGCTCATGGCCGTCATCGTATTTCCCCCTTGTGTTCCTCCGTCTTACCGCGAATGATCCTCTCGAAGATCGTTTTCAACTCCTCTGGCGTGCATTGCAGACGTAACGCTTCGTCCACCGCGCGTTCCAGTTCCTCGGCAGCCCGTTCCAACCGATGTTCGTCTTTAGCAACAAGCTCCACTCCCGCAACGAAGGTGCCCGTTCCTTGCCTCGTTCGGATTAAGCCTTCGTTCTCCAAATCCTGATACACTCTTCGAACGGTAATGGCGCTGCATTTCAGCGAGACCGCAAGCTCCCGGATGGAAGGAAGCAGCGTGCCTTCCGCCAATTGCCCGCCGAGGATGAGCCCGCGAAGCTGCACCTCGATCTGGTGGTATAGCGGTTCAGGACGTTGTTCGTCTATGCGTATCGGCAGCCACACAAGCTCACCTCGCTTTCAGTCGATGAGGATTAGAAAGTCATCGATCTCGATTTAATTCGTCGTATCGTTGCCCGATAGCCGCCCCAGGTCGCTAACCCGGCTATGATGGCCAACCCGAGTATCATAACGCCGCCGTAGCCATCGGCGATAAGCCGAAGGATTCCTTGGAACAAATAAATTTTCTGCCATGCGAGCACTATGCTTAGGATGGACGTCAATGCCATGTATCCAAAATAGAGAACGACGTATTTCTTGGCGCTGAATCCGAGCTCAAGCCAAACGTAATAGGCATTTCCGATCAGTGCGTATATCCCCCAGATGAGTCCGTGCACCAACCACTGCGCAGGCGATACCGCATCCCGGAAATGTGGAGCCATCGCATACTGGAGGACAAGGAATATTGTACCGGAGATCGGAATCGTGAGCATGGATTGCAACAACCTCGCTTGAACGATCGCGCGAATGGGAATCGGCATCGTTCTCCAATGGGCAAGCCGTTTGGAATAATAATCGTCGCGCCACATCCCGAAAGCGGATTTATTCATCACCAAGCCGAATATGGGAAACATCGTCAAGTATAACCAATCGGTTATGCCGTTTACGGCTCTAGGTTCTTGATCGTATCCCCCATATAAACCGTCAAGGTTAAGACTGATTATGGCACCCAAATATACCGCGAATATAAGCGTAAAAATAAGTCCGAATCGTTCCCGTTTCCATATATAAGACCCGAGAAACTTCAATGCTTGCCGGTGGCTCATGGGAATTCCTCCCTAATCACTGTTCATGTGTGTATATCCATATACACACTATACACGGTGAATCGCTAATCGTCAAGCTGACAGGAATAACCTTTTTTGCCGAGAATAAATATAGGACGAACATCGCTTATTGTTCATAATCGCATTCTCCCCGAAAGCGAGCTGACAACATGGAACGTAAACCGATTTCCTATGCCTTCAAGATTGCCGTCGTCCTTTCGTTTATGCTATCGCTCCTGACAGGACAAGCTTTCGCGGCATCATCCCTATCGGATAGCAAGCTTCCTGCGAGAACGGCTCAGGAGATCAAAGCACAATGGACCAAGCTCATGAATCCGTCCGCCGACTTCAATATTCCTTTCGTGCGCCAGCCGACCGTCGCATCGCCATATACTCCCGGAATATTAAAGCCGCAATATATTCTCGACGGCGTTAATGCCGTCAACTTCTATCGATTCATCAGCGGACTGCCGCACGACGTCATTTCGACTTCGTCGCTTAACGCGCAAGCCCAATACGGTTCCGTTCTGATGGCAGCCGAAGATAACTTCAGCCACACGCCTCCCAAACCGGCCGACATGCCGCAAAGCTTTTTCGCCAAAGGATTGGCTTCCACTAGCAGCGCCAATATATACGCCTCCTCCGGATTCGACGATCATATCGTCGCCCACTCTGTCGGGGCATACATGGAAGACTCCGACACCGGCAATCTTCCCGTTCTCGGACACCGCAGATGGATTCTGAATCCACCTCTATTGAAGGTAGGCTTCGGTCTTGCCGATAGCGAGGACGATTGGTCCTATTCCGCGATGCAAGTATTCGATAAGAGCCGCCCGAAGACCGTCGACTACGACTACGTCGCATACCCTGCGGCGGGAGCCTTTCCAGTAGAAATATTCGATTCGTATTACGCGTGGTCGATCAGCCTTAACATGATAAAGTTCAAGCTACCCGTCGAGAGCGGCATCAAAGTGTACGTCAAGCGTCTCAGCGACAAAAAAACATGGATGTTGTCCTCGAAAAACGGAAAGGTATCGGAGAAGGGGGCTTACTTTAACTTAGAGACCCACGGATACGGCTCCGGAACGGCGATTATTTTCCGTCCGGACGGCATCGCGAAATTTAAGGCGGGGGATCGATACACGGTTACCGTGACGGGACTTAAAACTCTTAAAGGAACTAGCCGTCCGTTAACATACACCGTCAATTTCATGAGCGTTACATAGTGCATGCTTTAATCGTTTATTCCGGCAGAAGCATGGCACCGCAGCCTAGGGAAAGGAAGGCCTTCACGTCAAAGGCTAAATCTTCTGCTCGGAAGGGGAAGCCGTCTCTTGCGGCTTCCGTTTGGTTGCGGCCAGCAGTTCGCTTAACATCTTGTCCTTATGGGTCTCCGTTTTATGTTTGTTCGATCCTTTGAGGTAGGAAGGCTTCATATTGCCGAATCTTTGCAATTGTTTGGACATGTTATGTTTGTTCCGTATTTCTTGATTGTTTTTATTATCCGAAGGCTTCATATCCGCAACCTGACCATTCTTCAACAGATGGCGTAGCGTTTCGTTTTTCTTGCGGTGTTCTTCGCGCATTTGTTTCTCCGCGTTCTCCGGATTATGCTCACTGTACGCGAGCAGTTCCGATGCGGATGCTTGCATGGGATATCCGTTGTTTATTCCGGATTTCCCGACAAATTCGACGCCCATTTTCTCCATGGGAACGTTATTCTTCTCGAGCTGCTTTACCGTCTGAATCATTTGCTTAGAGCCCGGGCGATAATGTCCGCTCGTATCGGATACCAATTCGACTTGGCCATCGCGGACTTGCATTTCCCCCGCTCCCGCTACATCATCTCCTCCTAAGAAGCTGGAATGATGGAAACGTTGCATTTGGTTTCGATTCGCATCCTTAGCCTCTTGCGAACGTTGCTTGTTTTCTTTGATGGCATCCGCCGAGTAAAACTCCCCCTGCCAGTCCATCGCGAAAATATGCCGATCGGCTTTTGCCCCTTCCGCCCCGGGTCTTTCTGCTCCGATTGAATTCGTATGGCTGTTATCCGATTTGTTGGTTAGTCGGCCCTGTTCGTCGAATTCGCGCTTGTAAGGGGTACGTTTGTCGTCGGTATCCGCATAAAAGGTCGTAGACTCCATATCTGCCGCCATGTGCGGATAAGGTTTCTGGGGAAGAATGTCGTAACGTCTCATCCCGTCTCCCATCGGTTTCATGGAAAAACCATTGATCTCCGCCTCTTCGGATTCCATATCGTCTACCGACTCGTTTCCCCTCCCGTAATTGCCATCGCTCTCATACGGGTTTCTTTCATATGGGTTTCTTTCATATGGGTTTCTTTCATATGGGTTGATCGTATATGGATCAGTCTTGTTTCCGTCCGTCGCCGAGGACGCGAGCAGTTGCTGCGTGGCCTGATTTCCGACAGTTTGTTGCAGTTCCGGTTCGGATTCTTGCTGTCTATGCGCACCTAACATGTGCTGTTGTCGATGTCCGCCAATGGTCGGAGTGCGGGTCGCCGATCTTACAGCGCCGATAAAAGGCGATCGATTATGGGAATTTGCGTTACTGCGCTCTCTCATTATGGAACCCGTCCCCTGTTATCAATGTTATGTCCGTATCCTATATGTTAAGCGCGATCCCATCAAGCAACTAAAGTTGTACGTTCTGCCCGAGCGCGAAATAGGGTATAATTAATCCACCTGCAATAATGCAACGTGCGAAAGGAAAGAATGATTCCCTATGAGAAACGGAAACAAACCGCCCCGCCCCCATGGCGGGGCTTTTAACCGGAGCCAAACGCCTCCGAAAACTTTCAAGGTAACGGAGAGCGGCGAGCTACTATTGTTCCTGTTGGACAAGCTCGCGCCGCAAGGACGGAACTCCGTCAAGTCGTTACTCGCACATGGCCAAGTGTCGGTCGACGATCGTGTAGAGAAGCTATATAATCATCCGCTGCGCGCGGGTCAAATCGTTACGGTGCGCAAAGACCGGACGACGGTCGCTCCTCCGCTCGTCGGACTTCGGATTCTTCACGAGGACGACGCGATCATCGTGGTCAACAAAGACGCCGGACTGCTCTCCATCGCGACGGACAAGGAAACCGAACTGACCGCATACCGGCAGCTAACCGCGCACGTCCGGCTCGACAATCCGACTAACCGTATTTTCGTCCTGCACCGATTGGATCGGGAAACCTCGGGAGTGATGATGTTCGCCAAAAGCGAGAAAGTCCAGCAGAAAATGCAAGAGGGCTGGAAGGATATCGTGAAGGAGCGCATGTACGTGGCGTTGGTAGAAGGCATGGTGAAGAAAACCCAAGGAACGATCACCTCCTGGCTCAAGGAAACCTCGACGCTTAAGATGTACTCCAGCTTTACTCCGAACGACGGACAGCACGCGGTAACCCATTATAAAGTGATCCGGGCAAGCCGAAATTACTCTCTGTTGGAGGTTCATCTGGAAACCGGCCGCAAAAACCAGATCCGCGTTCATATGCAGGACATCGGCCACCCGGTCGCGAACGACAAAAAATACGGCGCCAAGACGAAGCCGTTCTCCCGGTTAGGCTTGCATGCCCGCGTGCTCGCCTTCGAGCATCCGACGACAGGCAAGCTAATGCGCTTCGAGACGGACGTTCCGAAGCAATTCCTCAGCCAGTTCAAGGAAGAACCTACCTCGTAAACGCTAAGAGGCGGCTATGATGCCGTCTCTTTTTCATTGACGCCTTCCGCGCAGAAAAAATCCCGCAACGCTCGTCTGAGCGAAGGGGATTCGAAGGAAGCTATTCGCCTATTCTATTTATACTTAAACACGACGACGCCCGCGATCATAACTCCTATACCGATCAATCTGTTCGCCGAGAGCGCGACCTTGTCGACGCCGAACCAACCGAAGCTTTCCACGGCCAACGCCCCGATAAGCTGGACGATCAGCATAATGGCGATCGCATAAGCCGGATTAAGCGCCGTGACGGACTTCATCGCGCTGAACACGATAATGACGCCCATGCACCCTCCTAGCAGGTAAAGCTTGTTGACGCCTTGCATCTTGGACAGACTTCCGTCTTTGATCAGCAAGAACAGAATCAACGAGACGACGAATCCCGACCCGTGAACGATGACGTTCGTGAGCCAGAAGCCCGCTCTCTCGCTTACACGAACGTTGAATATGCTTTGCATGCTGACCATAATTCCCGCGACGATCGCATAGATCGCTCCTACCATGCCGATAACCCCCATGCTTTAGCTGTACAAATTGCCGTTCGCCAGCTGCTTCAACCGTTGAATGTCTTTCACGAACAGAGAACCCCTTGTGCGCTCCACGATACCCTCCTCGGCGAATTGAGAGATGACCCGATTCAGATGACGGTAACTCGTGCCCAGCATCTCCGCGATCTCGGTCAGCTTCCCCGTCTTGATCTCTTCGATCTGCGCTTGATCGTTATCGTCCATGGTAATGGAAACGAGATAACTGGCGAATCGCGTCTCTACCGGATACAGCAAATTCAAGCTCGAGGCGTTAGAGAAGGTATGGAGCTTATAGGCTAGGTGTTTCATGACGAACCGAAGAAAAGCCGGATCTTGATACGCCGTTTCCTCGAGAGCCTGCCGATGAATTCCTATGAATATCGTATCGTTCACCGACTCCACCGTGCTTCGCGCGGTTAGATCGTTAAGCATTTCTAAATCCCCGATCGTGCTGAGCGGGTTGTAGAAGCGTATGAGAATAGACTTCCCGTTGGGCAGTACGCGGTAGATTTTGATTTTGCCTTTCACGAGCATGAACAAGTGATCGATAGGGTCGTCAACCGAGCAGACGTTTTCGCCTTTATCGAAGGAGTAGAGCTCCATCGCGGCTTCCGTTCCCATGTTGAATAGACCGCTTATCCGATGCTGATCCATTAAGCTCCTTAGCGCCTCCGGATCATTGATTTTCTTCATATTAACCACCCTGAACGGAAATGAACGGACACGGATCCCTGTAATTACCCATTGTATAGGCATTATTCCCCTCGCAAAAGGACATATGTCCCAATACGCAAAAAAAAAGAAGCTCCGTATCCCGAGGATCGGAAGCTTCTCTCTCCTTACTTTCCTTTTCGCAACCATAGCGAGGTCTTCAGGATCTTGCGCTTCGCTCCGCCGACGGAAGGCGCACCCGCAAGCCTCCCCCGATACCTCGGCACGAGTCTTGCCCCCGCTTTGACCCGTCTCCGAACAACGATCATCAACCGAACCACCATCCTCATCCCCGTTAAACCTTTAATCGATATATGAGAATGAAGCCGCGGCGGATTGTGTGCCTGCCTATTACTCGTAAACCTTCGTGTTTACCGCTCCGACGTCGAAGGAGTCAGTCAAGCTCCAATCCGAGACCTCCCATCGGCCATTCGAGTACTGTAATTCGTACTGCGTATAGTTCGTACCGTCCGCGAGCTCCGGCTCCGCGCCGAAGCCGCCGTAGTAGAATACTTCGCTATAATCGAGGCGTGCTTTGACGGATGCCGTATACGTTTCCTCGTCGTATTGGTTAACGTCGAAGCCTTCCAGATCGAAGGACAACTTGCGAAGCTCGCCCTTATAATATTCGTCGGTATCTACCATGTCGGCGAAATACTCCGTCAGATCGGCGATCCGGTCCGGACTCACGCTGCGAATTTTGTCGACGTCGCGCGCCTCGAATCCGTCCATCCAACTGGACGCGAAATCATAAGCCGCGTCCATGATTTCTTCTTTATCGGTTTCGTCCAATTCGTCAATCTTAAAGGTGAGCTGATCCGTATCGATAGCAAGCTCCTCGCTCTTCGTCTTGCCCCAAGGGTACTCCATCTCCACGCGCATTTTGTTGGAGCCGTCTATCGCGATCGGCCCGATCCTCTGCCCGTCCCCCACGACTAAGTCGATGTCATAGTCGTTAATGATAATTCTTGCGTAGCTGTTGCTGGCAGTTACGTTTACGTAATCGCCCTCAAGCTCGATATCCACCGTATCCCGGTAGCTTCCCATCGGGAACAAGGCTACCTTTTCCTTGCTAGCAAGAGTCGTATACTCTCCTTGGTACTGGGCCTCGATCTCATACTGACCGGGAAGGAAAGGTCCGATCTCGACCGTTGACCCGTCCTCGCCGGCAGTCGCGAGCTCTTCGCCGTCAACCCGGATTGCGGCGCCTTCGTAATTCGTTCGTACCGGAATCCTATATCGTTTGATCTTAAATTCGTAGTCATCGTATAAGAACCATCGTTTCTTGTCCTTCTTGCTCAAGTAAACGAACGCCGCGTCTTCGTCATTATCGAACGATTGCGCTTCGCCCGACCTAAGACGCTTCCCCTCGGAACGAAGGCGCTCCATCAACGTATCCAATTCTGCCTTATCTGCCTTCAGATACTCCGCGATGCCTTCGGCCGTCTTCCGTTCGAATGGAATGTCCTCGTTAGATGACGACAGCAGCTTAAGCAGCTTGTCGGCTTCGTCCGCTTGTACCGCATGCTCGAATCTATCCAACAGCCTTTGTTCATCCGTTAAATACTTGCCCAGGCAATACGCCCCGGCAATTAGTAGAAGGATGGCTATTAATCCGCTTGCTATAAATATGGCGGCCTTCTTCGAAAGCTTGATCGCTAGCTTCTTAGGTTGTACGGGTGCGATCTCAATCACCTCGCTCTTGATGTCGTGTCTTCTAGAAAATAGAGTTTCTCATACCCCGGAAGAGGGATGAAGCGATATCGTCTCCCAATAGGGCAATCAGAATAATCGTTACGATAAAAGTAATAATGACGCCATGGAAAGCATCCAAACCGGTCTCGTGTCGTTCCTTGAAGCTATAGATAACGAAACAAACGGCAACGCACCAAGATAATAGCCCCATAACGATACCGAAGCTCGTTAAGGTAGAGCTGTCCAAGAGGGAAAAAAGCAAAGCGAACAGGAAGAAAGCGACGGACGGGACTAGTAAGGTTCCGAAGCGCGCGGTCACTTCCCGAAAGTTCGCACCCGTATTGCCCGGCTTTAGCACGAAGAAGATGACCGAATTCACGAGCAGCTGGATGATGACCAAGTAGAAAAACGGCCTTACGACGACGGTGCTAAAATGCACGGGGATAAGTTCTCCGAATATGCCGAGTCTACCGATTCCCGCCCGAAGCTGGAAATAGACGATCAAAGGTACGATCAGGGACAATAGGATGAATGTAATCAACCCGTTAAACATGTGGTCGCCCGTCGTATTCCTGCCCGTTCGAACAGGGCTTTTCAATGCATCTACGAAAAATGATACATACTGCTTGCTCATTCGCTTCGCCTGCTCGAGCTGCGGGTTAGGCCGAGCTCGCGCTTCGCTCGGGCGGTAGGCTGCCGACCGTTGCGGAAGAGGCTGTTCGTTCTCGCTCTCATTCGATTTCGATAGATCATAAGGCTCTACGTACGGGCGAGAATCGTCATTCGCCGTCTCCGAAGTTGCCGATAAAAGGAGATTCGTTCCGCATTTCACGCAAAATTTCGCTGTTTGATTAAGCTGACCGCAATTTAGGCATAACACGCGTGTCTCATCCTCCGCATAATAGGTGTAATCTGGGAATCATTTTCCAATTAACATTAGTATTATAGTGGGAAATCGGACTTGCGTCTATGTGTAACCCTCTAAATTATTCTAAAGATTTGGCCTCCCTGCGTGCAAACATAGAGCTCGCCCTCCGCATCCCTGCCGAAAGAGGTAATGTTCTCTTCGGGCTGCAGCAACGTCCTGTTTTCTATCGTTCCGTCTTCGCGCTGACGCAACGCCCACAACGTTCCCATTCCGTAATCCGCGTAAACATACCAACCCGCAAGCTCAGGTAACGCCTTCCCCCGGTATACGTATCCCCCCGTAATGGATACGCCTTGATCTCGGCCGTACGTGAATATCGGCTGCTCCAGTCCCGATGAATCGCATCCCGAGGATGGCTTATAGCATTCCGTGCCCTCTTGAATGCGCCAGCCGTAGTTGCCCCCTTTCTCTATCAGATTAATCTCTTCGTAACGATTCTGCCCGACGTCCGCCGCCCAAAGCTTGCCGTCCTCCGGGTCGAAGCTGAACCTCCATGGGTTGCGCATGCCGTATGCGTATATTTCCGGTCTCCCCTTCTCGATGAAGGGGTTGTCCTCCGGAATCGAGTAGCCTTTCCCCTCCGTCTGACGGTCGACGTCTATTCTAAGTATTTTTCCTAGCAGGCTTTCGAGGTTTTGACTATTGTTACGAGGATCTCCTCCCCCGCCGCCGTCCCCGGTCGCGATATACAGGAAGCCGTCCGGCCCGAAAGCCAGCTGTCCTCCGTTATGGTTGGGAAACGGCTGTTCGAAGCTAAGCAGAACATGCTCGCTGCCGGGATCCAGACGTTCCGGGTCGTCGGATAACGTATCGTAACGCGCGATGATCGTATGGGTCTCGGTCGTATAATTCACGTAAGCCCGATCGGAATCATTAGGATGGAACGCAAGCCCGAGCAGCCCCTGTTCCCCTCCCTCGTCATAGACGCGATCGGTAATATCGAGAATGACTTCGGGCTCGTCCGAAGAGCGAGCCAGATTCTTGCTAATAATTCGTCCCGGTTGCTCGATGATGTATAATAAGTCTTCGTAGCCTGCCCGATGCTCCAGCCCTACGGGATTGTCGAAGCTTTCCGTTCCGAACGGATTCTCGAACGTAATTCCCTCAATTTCATCCGCCGTTTCCTTTGAGCCGCCGTCGGTAGCAGCCGGCTCATTCGAGCCCCAGCATGCCGTCAAGCCGAGAAGCAATAAGAGTCCCGCTAGAACCCCTCCGATTTTTCTCATCGTCCATCAGCCTCCTATACCCAAAATCATCTCATAATGCTTGAACGATCACAATAAAAAAGAAGCTTACCCGTCAACGTTCACGGGTAAGCCTCGAGTACGGTTAAACGTTCCGCGTATTCCCAACTGCTGAAGTGATCCTCCCATATGATATGGTACAGATTATCATGGATTTCCAAGATGATACCCTTAGTTCCGTCTTGCGCATATACGACATGATCGCCGATTTTCATCCCGCGCCACACCCCCGTTAACCGAGTCGAAAGACGATTCCGTGCCCGCCCTTCGGATACACCCACTTAATATTCTGGTGAGGGCACCCGATGCGGCAGCTTCCGCACTCATGACAGCCTTCGTAGCCGACATGCATGCGAATCTCTTCCCATTTGTACACTTCCGCCGGACAGAAAATCGTACAGATTTTGTCCGGGCAGCTGGTCATACAGACTTCGGTATCCATCACGTGCAGGTGAGATTGGGTATCGGCGTTGAATCGAAGCAGGTACTGCTTTTCCTCGATGCTGGTCGTCTTGGGACCATTCGACGAATCGCTCGGCTCGCTCATTACTTCATCACCCTCCATGCCCGGAACAGATCGCGGGCAATCTTGAATTTCTGCTTCGCGGGACCGATATCGCGCCATATTTTCTTCTGCTTCTCCCATTTCGAGGATCCGTCCACCGTCAGCATTTGACTTGCCGCGCGGTTCACCATCGGAATATATTTCTCGAAATATTGCGGGAACTTATCGAAGTGATGAGTGGAATCCTTATACTTCTTCATGTCTTGGCCGACGAAGCTTCCCATCAACCGTTTCCTGTAATCATCCAGCGACGCCTCCGAGAAATCTTCCCGCTCCCTCGCGGCAACGATCGTTTCGGCTGCGATTCTCCCCGATGTCATGGCCATGTTGGAGCCTTCGCGGTGAATGGCGTTGACCAGCTGCGCCGCGTCCCCGACGACCAATACCCCCGCTCCCGCAACCTTGGGTATGGAATTGTAGCCGCCTTCCGGAATGAGATGCGCGAGATATTCCTGCGGTTCCGCTCCCTGGATGTACGGGCGGATCATCGGATGCGTTTTCACGTATTCCATCAGCTCGTAAGGCTTTATCTTATGCTTGATCAGCCCCGAAAGTAACGTACCTACTCCGATGCTTAACGTATCTTTATTCGTGTACAGGAATCCGGTTCCGAGAATGCCTTTAGTCGCGTCCCCGAACAGCTCGATCGTACAACCTTGGCCTTCCTCGAGGTTAAATCGGTCTTCGATGATCTTCTTGTCTAGCTTCAATACTTCCATCGTCGCCAGGGCGACCTCGTCCGGCCGGAATTCCTTATGGAATCCTAGCGATTTGGCCAACAGAGAATTTACCCCGTCCGCCAGCACGACGACGTCCGCGCGGATTTCCCCGTCCGGCCGGTCCGTCCTCACTCCGACGACCTTGCCATTCTCCACGATGCATTCCAGCACGACCGTCTCGTTGATCAGCAAGGCGCCTTTCTCCACCGCTTTGGCCGCGAACCACTGATCGAACTTCGCCCGCAGCACCGTAAAATTGTTGAACGGTTCCTGCGCCCACTCCAAGCCTTTGTAAGAAAAGGTAACCGCCGACGTCTTATCCATCATCATGAATCTCTGTTCTACGATAGGCCGCTCCAATGGAGCTTCCTTGTGGAAATCCGGTATGATCTCCTCCATCATCTTGCGATAGAGCACACCGCCCATGACATTCTTGGAGCCGGGATATTCTCCCCGTTCTATGAGCAGCACGTTTACGCCCGCCTTGGCTAACTCGAATGCGCAGGCGATTCCGGCTGGGCCGGCACCAACGACGATGGCATCAAACTTTTCCGGCATCGACCTCTTCCTTTCTTCCAAGCGCGGTTTTGAATGCTTCGGTTAGCATAGGTACGATCGTTAGCGCATCCCCGACGATACCGTAGTGGGAGGACTGGAAGATCGGAGCACCGGGATCCTTGTTAATGGCGATAATGAGCCCCGAATTCTGCATGCCGACCAAGTGCTGAATGGCCCCCGATATCCCGATGGCAAAATAAATTTTGGGCGTCACCGTCGCTCCCGTCTGCCCGACCTGGTGATGATGCTCGATCCATCCCGCCTCGACCACGTCCCGGCTAGCTCCGACGGCAGCTCCGATCGCTTCCGCCAGCTGGTGGATGACTCGGAAGCCGGCCGGCCCTCCGAGTCCCTTGCCTCCCGCCACGATGACGTCGGCTTCGTCTATGCGAACGCGCTGGGTCGTCGTTCGAACGATCTCCAACACCTTGGTGCGAATATCGTCTTCCTTGATCGGAATGCTCTCCTCGATGATCTCCCCGGCGGCTCCTTTGTTGCGGGGTAGCGCTTTCATTACTTTAGGCCGAACGGTCGCCATCTGCGGTCGATATTTCTTGCATAGGATCGTCGCCATGATGTTGCCGCCGAACGCGGGTCTGCTAGCCAGCAGCAGTCCCGTATCCTCTTCCACGTCCAACTGGGTCGTATCCGCCGTCAGTCCCGTCGGAAGATCCGTCGCCACCGCGCTCGCCAAATCTTTTCCCGTCGTCGTTGCGCCATAGAGGAGAATTTCGGGCTTATGCTTCTCAACGCAGGCAAGCATAGCCTTCATAAACGTTTCCGTCCGATAGAATCGGTAGATCGGATCGTCGTATACGAATACCTTGTCGGCACCGTATTCCAGAGTTATTCGGGCGAGCTCATTCACGTTTTCCCCGATTATGACACCCGCCAGCTGCGACTTTCTTTTGTCCGCCAGAAGTCTCCCGGCTCCCAGCAATTCCAGGGATACCGGCGCGACGGCTCCGTCCTTCTCCTCGATGAACACCCATACTCCGCGATAATCCTCGAAGTTCATGAAGCGCCACCTCCCGCTCCGGCTTGCGCTTCGAATAGTTCTTTGCGCGTTAGAACGACGTCTAACAGCTGTCTGATTTGTTCATCGTAGGAGCCTTCGAGCAGCTTGCCGCCTTGCGGCTTCTGCGGAGCCCATACCGAGCTGACGATCGTCGGAGACCCCTTCAAGCCGAGCTGCGTTTTGTCGATCTCTCCCAGATCCGCCACGGACCAGATAATCGGCTGATAACGCGCGGCTCTTAACATGTTGGGAAGAGAGGAATACGGTACTTCGTTGATATCCTTCTCCACCGACAATAGGCATGGCAAAGTCGACCGGATGACCTCGTAACCGTCCTCCAGCTTCCGGTGAACGATGGCATAGCCTTCCTCCCGATTGATCTCGGCCACCTTGTTGACGGAGGTTAACGGCGGCATATCCAGCCTTCTTGCGATGCCGGGTCCTACCTGACCCGTGTCTCCGTCGATAGTCATCTTGCCGCAGACGATCAGATCGATGGGCCGAATATCGGCGATCTTCTGAAGAGCTTTCGTTAACGCATAGCTAGTCGCCAGAGTATCCGCTCCCGCGAACGCCCGATCCGTGATCATATACCCTTCGTCCGCGCCGATCTCGATGCATTTTTTAATCGCTTTGACCGCGGGAGGCGGCCCCATCGTAAGCACCGACACGACGCCCCCGTAACGAGACCGCAGCCGAACCGCTTCTTCCACCGCGTGCGAATCGTACGGATTCAGTATCGCCGGGGCGCTGGAGCGGTCCATCGTATTCGTCTTCGGATTCATCTTGATGATCTTCGTATCCGGCACCTGCTTAATACAGGCGACGATGTGCAGCATGCTCCTCACCCTTTCCATGCTTACCGGATCAACCGGTTCAACCGTTCACTCTTATCTATATTAGGCGAGTGCCGATAACATGACTGGGTTTGTCCAACCTTCGGGTAGCGAACCGCTATATCAAACCGCACCGGATGTCCAGCTTGGTAATTACAGAAAAAACCTTGAAAGGCATCAGCCTCGCAAGGTTTCCATACAGCTTTATTCTTTTTCATGAACCGCTTTCCGGCTTTTCTGCAAGTAGTCGATGGACTCTTCGTAATTCCGGCTGACTACGCCTAAGTAAAGAATATCGATCACGTTTAGCTGGGTAATCCTCGACGATAAAGCCCCGCTGCGGATTTCCTTCTCGGTTGACGTCATCTTGATCGGTATGTCGGCGTATGAACTCAACGTGTTGTCGCTCAACCGCGTGATACTGATCGTCGTGGAGCCGGATTTCCGGGCATGCTTCAGGCATTTGACGACGAAATCCGTCTCGCCTGAATACGAGATGCCGACGACGACGTCATCCTGCTTGAGCGTTGTCGCCGAAGAAATTTGAATATGCGGGTCGGCGAACGAAAAGCTTGTTTTATTGATTCTCATAAATTTATACTGAGCATCTATCGCGATAAGATTGGACGCGCCCATTCCGAAGAAAAATATTCGATTGGCATGAAGCAAGGCTTCAACTGCCTTTTCGATGAGGTTAACGTCGAGAATCTTTACGGTATCCTTAATCGATTGAATATAATTGGAAGAAATGCTGTTTATAATGCTTTGAATAGAATCATGAGGGCGGATCTCATTGTACTCGTAATTCGTATCCGTCCCGTGCAGATCGCCGGCTACCTTCAGTTTAAGCTCCTGAAAGCCGGAAACATCCATGGATTTGCATAGTCGAATGATCGCTGCGGTGCTACCCCCGCTCCATTCCGAAAGTTGCGCGACCGAGGCTTGAACGATTCGTTCCGGATGTTCCAATATATAAAGGGCAATCTTTCGCTCCGAAGGAGTCAGATGATCTACAATCGCCCGAAGCCGAACCAGACCGCCTTCCATTTCCATCCACCTCATGGCATTTAGTATAGACTGTCATTATATCAGTTGTTTCAGAGCGATAACAGCGCAATTTGCGCCGCTCCGAAAGCCGCATCGCGCTTCGGCGTAACGACTCGGATGAGAGGAAACTCATCCGTCACCCGCTTTGCGAATTCCCGATAGACGTAATCGATCCGGCCAAATACGCTGCCATTGCATACAAGCGCGATTTCTTTATTCTCGAATTCAAGGGCCTTAATGATCGTACGAGTCATTTGATAAAGCTCATTTATCGCATCCGTCAATATTCTTGCTGCCGTTTCGTCTCCGGCCATGTATGCTTCGTTCACGAGTTTAGCTAATGCGGCGATATCCTGCTTCCCCGCTTTTTGATACACGAACGGTATCAATTGTTCCACACGATCGAATTCGAGCTCCTTCAGGATGAGCTCAAGCAAAGAAGTAGGTGATTCCCGTCCGTCATGGCTACGAAAGGCAGCTTGGATGGCCCGCATTCCGATATCGTACCCGCTTCCCTCGTCGCCGATCAAGTGTCCCCATCCGCCGACTCTCGTCCGCTTGCCGGTCTTATCCAGGCCGAAGGCCAACGAGCCGGTCCCGGAAATGACCACGATTCCTTCCCTCTTGCCGCTTGCCGCGACGAGCACGGGCTCGGCATCGTTCGTGATCGTTATCGTTCCTGTCACTCCGCATCCTTGGATCATGCCGATTAGAGCTCGATGCTCTTCGGGTCGGTCGGCTCCCGCGCTGCCCAGGCAAATCGCAGCGCAATCCGCTATTGTCTCCCCCGAGGCCTCCATGGCTTGACCTAACAGATTCTTTAGCGCCTGTCCCACGGCCTCATTGCCTTGTGCGTACAGATTCGTAGGTCCTCCCTGAAGCTCAAGTATCAAGTTTCCATTCAGTTTCGCCATGTGTAGCAGACTTTTAGTTCCGCCTCCGTCGATGCCGATGACATACTTCATCTCTTACACCTGCTCTCTCAAGCTCGAACGCGCCGAAACGATCGCTTGGGCAACGAATCCCTTCGTTTCATCCAGCGCCTTTCGTGCCATCAAAACATCTGTCTCAGCTTCTATCATCACGATCGCGGTTTTTACATGATTGTTCGCAAGCGTCAATGCGCGTTCCGCTATTTCATAATCGGCACCCGTGGCCTCCATCACGATGTTACGGGCACGTTCCTTCAGTTTAATATTGCTGACGTTCAGGTCCATCATCAAGTTCTGATATACCTTTCCCAGCTTGATCATGCTTGTCGTCGTCAGCATATTCAGTACCATCTTTTGAGCTGTCGCCGCCTTAAGCCGAGTAGAGCCCGTCAGAACCTCCGGCCCGACTTCAACCTCGATCGCATGATCGGCATATAAGCTGACGATCGAATTTCGGTTGCAGGTAACTGAAATCGACGCAGCTCCCATTTGTTTGGCATACCTGAGCGCGCCTTTCACATAAGGAGTCCTGCCGCTTGCCGTCAATCCGACGACCACGTCAAGCGATGACAATTTCCTGCTCTGCAGATCGATTGAAGCCTGATCCTCGTCATCTTCCGCTCCCTCTACGGCTTTAATGAATGCGCCGGCACCGCCAGCCATAACGGCTTGCACGGTTTGATCGTCCACCCCGAACGTCGGCGGGCATTCGCTGGCATCCAACACTCCTAGCCGACCGCTCGTGCCCGCACCGATGTAAATCAATCTGCCACCTTGATCGATTGCTTTTACGATAACTTCAATAGCTTTGCCGATAATAGGCAATGCCAAATGGACCGATTCGGCTACTTTGCGATCCTCCAAGTTCATGATGCCGGCAATTTCATGTATGCTCAACTCGCTTAAGTCCCGAGTTCTTTCGTTGCGCTGCTCGGTCACGAGATGGTTTAAATCTTCCATTCAATTCCCTCCTGTTGTTCCTCTTAGTTGCCGGTCTATTTGACGGCGCCTGCTGTCATTCCATCCATAAATTGACGAGACGCAAACACGAACATCAAAACCATAGGAAGCGATGCCAACGTCAAGCCGGCGAAAAGCGTGCTCCAATCGGATTCGTACTCTCCGAAAAGGGACATCATTCCTACCTGTATCGTCTTCATAACTTCATCTTGGATAAAGATGAGAGGAAAGAAGAAGTCGTTCCACGCCGTAACGAAATTGATGATCATGACGGTTCCGATCGCCGGACGCATAAGCGGTATTACGATGCGAGACAAAATCTGCATATCGTTGCATCCGTCGATCCTTCCCGCTTCCTCCAATTCCTTAGGCAGCGTTTTGAAGAATCCCGCCATAATCATAATCCCGAGTGGAATACCGATTGCCGTATAAATCAAAATAAGAGACCACAGCGTATTCGATAATCCTAAGTTCTTCATAAGCAAGAATAGAGGTACGATCCCGAGTTTGATAGGGATCATCATGCCAAGGAGAAAAATAAATAATAACGCCGAGTTCCATTTATAATGCGTTCTCGAAATGTAATAAGCCGCAAACGCGCTTGAGATCAGTATCAACGCTACGCTTGCTCCGGATACGAGGACGCTGTTCCACAGATAATGGCCGAAGGGCATCTGGTCTAACAGCTTATCGTATGCAACGAACGATATCTTTTCCGGCAAAGCCAGAGGATGAGTAAAGATGGCGATGGTGGTCTTGAACGACGAGGCAATCATCAGAAACACGGGATACAAGCTTAATACGGCAAAAGCGTAACCGATCAAATGCTGTATCGTTCTATACGTCATGGATGGTCTCATGACCGGTTCACCTTCCTTGTAAGGGCCAAGAAGAATGCCGTTATGACTGCTATTAACGCAAACATGACCACGGCAAGCGCTGAACCGATTCCGATAGAAGCGGAACCGTCCGATGAGCCTCCGAATGCCGTTCTATAGAAGAATACGGCTAACGTATCCGTCGAGTAGTACGGTCCTCCCATTGAGCCCTGCATCGCGTAAACAAGTTCGAACGCTTCGAACGATTGAATAAAGGTAAGTACCGTAATCATAATCAACGGCTGCATAATCAAAGGAAGGATCATCGTTGCGATCATACGGAAACCCTTGACTCCGTCCAAACGCGCGGCTTCAATGATTTCACTCGGAATCGACTGTAATCCTGCCAGGAAAATAAGCAGCGACAGCCCGACTCCAAACCAACAGTTTACTAAAATGATTGATAGCAGTGCCGTATTCGGATCGCCTAACCAAGTCAAGGCAAGAGCGTCCAATCCTAATTTATCAAGCAGGACATTTAACGTCCCATATGTCGGATTCAATATAAGCTTCCACAGAAAACCAACTACGATAACGGAAAGTAACCTCGGGAGAAAATACGCGACTTTCAAAAATCCAGAACCCTTAATTCGCTGGTAAATGAAATACGCCAGCAAAAAAGCGAATCCGTTCTGTACGACCATTTGAACTACGAAGTATATGACATTATGCTCAAGCGCATTTTGAAACATAGTGTTAAAAGGTTCGACGGTCAATAATTTCTTGAAATTGGAAACGCCGACAAAGCTCAGTCGTTTAATTCCCTGCCAGTCGTATAGACTGTACGAAAAAGCTGCAATAATTGGATAAACGATGAAAAGCAAATAAATCGCGAGGGCCGGAATCGGGAATAGATGAATGGACCATTTTCTCTGGTTTAATCTTTTAGGCTGATTGTCCATGGTAGACCTTTCCCCCCGCTTGCTTGATTAGAAAATTTAATCCCGGAAGCCTTCTCAAATCTATGAATTTCTGCTCTCATAGTACGATCGACTTCCGGGGATTTGCCAAAATCCGAATTCTTAGTTCATTAGTCAACCATTAAGGCTTGAACCAAGTATCCGTAATGGATTGTACGGCTTGAGCGACTTCATCAGGCGTTTTCTTACCGAAGTACATCGCCTGCATTTCGTTTTCCAACGTTACTTTAGTCGTCGGGTTACCCCCGTTGAAATTAGTGACCATGACGTAAGGAGTCGAGATAGAGTCGGCGAATCCCGCGTATTTGGCTACGAGCGGATCCGATGCCACTACTCCCGGAATCGGACTTACGCGTTTCATTTCGTTGGCAAATAGATTGCCGAATTCTTTAGTCGTTGTGAATTCCAGAAACTTCTTCGCTTCCTCTTTATGCTTGGAATACGTATTTACGGCGTAGGAGCCGTCTACGTAAGTCGTCACGGTAGGACTGCCTCCCGCCGATTGAGAAGGTACCGGGAACACGTCTACGTTCATTTCCGGATTCATCGATTTTACGACGGAGAGATCGAAATCCCCCATTACGTACATCGCGGCTTGGCCGGTCACGAATAACGTTCTCATATCCTCGGAGCCGATTCCGGTATATTTGTCCGGGAAGAACTCTTGCAAATCTTTCATGGTTTGAAGAGATTTAACATAAGCAGGGTCGGTAAATTTCTTCTGCCCGCTTACGAGTCCTTGTGCGAACTCGGTGCCCCCGTATATGGATGGTCCGATAGCACCTTGCGTAAGGGATAGAATCCAGCTGTCTTTGGTTCCCATGGCGAATGGCGTCACGTCGTTTTCTTTTAACGTTTTGGAAATTTGAATGAGCTCGTCCCAAGTTTTCGGCTCCGCAAGGTTGTATTTCGCAAACAGGTCTTTGTTATACATAATGGCTACTATGTTGAGAGCCATCGGAACTCCATAGGTTTTTCCGTCTTTTCCCGTTGACGCGGCGAGCACATCCTTGGAGAATACGTCTAGCCCTTTCAGGTCATTGATCGGCTCGATATATCCGGCTTCTCCAAGCGCAATACCGGCTGCGTACGGACGAAGATGAATGATATCGGGACCGCTCGCGGTTTGCAATGCGGTACTCAATACCGCGTTGTACTCAGTGGATTTGGTTGGCGCGAATTCAATTTCGATATTCGGGTATTGTTTGTTGAATTCTTTGATAATTTTCTCGTAGACGGCTTTGTCATCCGTTCTCCAGCTGCCCATCGTCAGCTTAACTTTTTCCCCGGTGCTTGCATTAGATGATGATGGCGATGAAGACGATGAAGACGAAGGACTTTCCGAACTGCCGCTAACCTCTTTATTATTGTTGCCTCCGCATGCTGCGAGAACAGCGGACATAAGCAATAGAATGACTGCACTGCTGAATAAACGCTTCATATCCTTTACGCCTCCCTTGTTGTGTTTACAGGTAATTTAGACTTGCAATGCATCATGAAAGATTCTGTCATGTAAGATAGGTCTGAGTTGTCGAATCGGTTTTTCTCTGCCGAAATGTACCGCATTCGTCATGAATACGACGACGAGTTCGCGAACCGGATCGATCCATAAGCTACAGCCGGTGAAACCCGTATGTCCGAAAGTACCGTGCGACCATAGTCTCCCGCAAGCAAGCGTCTCTTCCTGCCCCTGCCATAGCTGCCATCCGAGTCCACGTTCTTCCGGTAAAGCTTGCAAACTTGCTTTCACCCATTCCGGTTTTAATAACGGATACTCCTCAGGATACAGCCAGCTCAGTGCATATCTGGACAGATCATCGGCAGTTGTGAACAATCCTGCGCTGCCGCATACCCCTCCAAGCCGAAATGCCTTCTCGTCATGAACCTCGCCGATAATGTAACGACTGCCGTCCCACTCCGTCGGCGCAATCCGGTCTTGCCAGGCCTTTGGCGGACGAAAGGTAGAATCAAGCATGCCAAGCGGGTCGAAAATATGCTGCTTTGCGAATTTGTCCAACGGTTGTCCCGAGACGCGGGAGATGATATTGCCGATCAGAATCATTCCGATATCGCTGTAGTTAGTTCTCGTTCCCGGATCGTACTCAAGCTCTTGCTCCAATATTTCTTGGAATACACCCCGTTCCGTATACCTTTCAAGACGATTTGCAAGATCGGCTGGCAAACCGCTTGAATGCATTAGGCATTGACGAAGCGTTACCTGTCCATGTCGAAACTCCGGAATGAATTTCTGCACGGAATCGCTCAAGTCGAGCTCGCCGGCTTGTGCCAATAACAGAATCGAAGGAAGCGTGACTACCACTTTAGTCAATGATGCTGAATCAAATACAGTGGAGAGCTCCATAGGCAGAAGCTTATCCGCATTCAAACGGCCATAAGCCCTCTGAAAACGGTTACGCTTATCCAATCGAATATCCAACACGCCGCCGGGAAAGTGCCCTTGATCAACCCACCCGTTAATCCGTTCACTCCATGAATCTAGTTGTCCCAATAACGACGAGTTCCCCACCTCTTTCCTTGATGCGATGCAAGTTGCTAACCGGTGTGCAACTCTTGAACCGATTATAAACTTAAATTTTATATATTTCAATAATAATATGAAATAAAGTTTCATAAATTAACTTTATGTGTTACGTAACATGACATGGTCATCACATATCTAATTCAAAAAAAGCTTTTCAATCTTGCATAATGTTAATGCGCTGGCTTAGCCTACGCAAAAAAAAACAGGCCCTCAAGGGGCCTGAAGAGTAACTCTATCGCTTATTATCCGAAAATCGCATCTATGACCGGCTTCGTATGTCCGCCCGGGTAACAGAGGTACAAGAGAACGTATACCGTTACTCCCGTAATGACGGTAGCGAACCAAATCTTCGCCGTGATCTTACCCCACTTGCGGTGCTTGGCGAATTTCTTGCGGTAAGCGAGCGTTAGCGTCGTTATCCCGAATGCGGCTGCGACGGTCGCAAGCACGATGTGGAATAACAAGAAGACAAGATATACCGTCTTGAGGCTTTCCGGTCCGTTAAACATCGTATTGCCGATGAAGATCGTGCGCGAGACGTAAATAATGAAGAAGCAGCTAGCCGCGATGGCCGCTCCAACCATCACCTTCTCGTGCGCTTCCCGTTTGCCTTTAATAATCAACCGCCAGCCAATGGCCACTAGAATTCCGCTGATGAGAATAAAACTCGTGCTGACAAGTGGAAAAATATCATACCACGACATGTAACATTCACCCGCTCTATCATCGTAACTACAAGGTTTCTTGTACCTATTGTACCTGTCCGCCCGAATTAGTTCAAACGATTCGGCGTACCGTCACACATTGTTAATAAAGATAACTTCGGCCGTTTAACTTTTAGTGAGCAAGCTACCCGTTCCGCCCGAATCCGCGACATCGTCCTCTTGCGCCCGCTCCTTGCGGTACCATTGCATGAAGACGGTGTACAGAGCTGCGGCGTTAACGAATTCCTGTAGCAGCTTCATCACGATGCCGCCTAACTGCTGGTCGTCCTTTCCGCTCATCATATTGAAGAAGGCCGGCCCTTCGAATTTACTCAATAAGACCGATGGATCTCCCGCCATGCAGTAGCCCATCGCTTTGACCCAAACCTCGGGATCGTTATATACCGCGAATAACGGCTGTTCCGCGAAGATGATCATCGCGCACGCTGGCGTCAACAACAGTCCGCTCATGAAAATGTAGCCCAACGTGAGCATATGCGACATTCTTCTCCACTCCGGGATCGGGCAATAGACATGCCACCACATCATCATGGACGAAAGGAACAACAAAGCGTAGTAAATCCGGTGCACCGTGAAATGGGTCATGATCCAATCGTGGTTATCGGGCATGTGATAGAACGAGAAGAGCAAAGTAAACAGCCCTAAGCTAATGATCGGATTCATGATTACACGGAATACGCCTAATCTCCAGAACCGGGCTTGGAATAGGCGGCGCCAGAACCAATCCGGTAAACCGTATATTAATAACGGCGGTACGAGAATGTACGCGAACGCCATATTGGTCATATGGAAAGTAAACATCAAGTGGCCCATCAAGCTAAGCGGACCGCCTTGAGTCAGGTACAGCATAACGATGGCGCTTACGAAAGCCAGTTGACGAGGGACCGATACGGACTTGCTGCCTGCGAACCGATGTCTCCAAGGTCCGACGACGAACGTGTACAGAACGAGTATCGCCATCGTGAAAATGATCCACGCAGGACTCCACAAGTCGCGAAATGAGAAAAACTCCAATCCCAGCATTGCCATCAAACTCCTTCCGTTCAAGTAAAAAGAGAGGTCGGATTTTGGCCCGCCTCTCTGCGATTAAACCCTTGAATTTCTTACCACCATACCCAATACAGAGCCATGATCACCATCGTGAAGACGACGAACACTCCGGCAAGGATTCCGATGATCGGAAATAAATGCCCGCGATCTTTCATGTGCATCCAGAATGCCATCTGAATGAATACTTGAATGACCGCCATCGATACTAAAATGATATACGTGAAGGTTGCGTTGATTTCACCCGCGGATACGGCGGCAAAGGCGATAATCGTAAGCGCCAGCGACATAACGAATCCAACGATATGCTTCTGCGGACCTTCGACCTTGTGCCGTTTCGTCGCTTCTCCGGAAGCCGAATGGTCGTGGTTGCTCGACATGTGATTAACCAGCCACCTTTCCCATCAAGTAAACAACGGTGAAGATGAATACCCAGACAACGTCGATGAAATGCCAGTAAATGGCGGATATATATACTTTCGGCGCGGTCACGACCGTCAAGCCTTTTTTGAAAATTTGACCGATAACGATTCCGATCCATACGACCCCGAAGGCAACGTGGGCTCCGTGGAACCCGACTAACGTATAGAACGAGGAACTAAATGCGCTAGTCGTAAAGCCATGGCCTTCATGTACGTATTCTTTGAACTCGTAAATTTCGAGTCCAAGGAAGCATAACCCGAGCACGATCGTGACGATCAACCAGCCGATCATGCTTTTCTTATTGTGGTGATGCAGCGCTTGAACCGCGAATACGCTCGTCAAGCTTGATGTAAGCAAGATCATCGTCGCCGCGAATACCATCGGCAACTGGAACAATTCGTTGGCCGTAGGACCATCTCCGATATTGTGGCGAAGAGCTAGGAATGCCGAGAACAACGTTCCGAACAATACCGTCTCCGCACCGAGGAAGATCCAGAAACCTAGAATCTTGTTGCGCGCTTCTAAGGTCGCTTTCTCCGGTTCGTGCGGTAATTGTCCTTCCGCGTGATCATGTGCGCTCATGCGTGCACCCCCTTCTCCTGATCTTCCGGTTCGATGTGGAAACCGTGATCGTCATACAAGGAACGGATGAGCATGCAGCCGAATGTGATCAGTAGACCGATGCCGGCAACGATAAGGCGATCGTACATAAATCCGAAACCTGCAACGAACAATCCGATACTCATGATCAATGGCAAGATCGACGGAGATGGCATATGAATCGAACCGATCGGCTCGGCAGGCGTCATTGCCGTCTTCCCTTCCATCTTTTCCTTCCAAAATGCATCGTATCCGCGAACGAGCGGCGTTTGTTGGAAATTGTATTCCGGCGGTGGCGACGGAATCGACCATTCCAATGTACGGCCGTCTTCCCATGCATCGCCTGCCGCGTTGCGCGGCTTAGCCCACGTGGTAAAGATGTTGAGCAAGAACACGATCGTTCCGATACCCATGAAGAACGCGCCGATCGTACTAATAAAGTTCATGTCGTCATAGCCTTGTCCGCCTAAGTATGTATAGACGCGTCTAGGCATGCCGAGCAAGCCCAAGAAATGTTGAATGAAGAACGTCAAGTGGAAACCGAGGAAGAATGTCCAGAACGTAATTTTGCCGAGCGTTTCGTTCAGCATACGACCGAACATTTTCGGCCACCAGTAATGCAAGCCCGAGAAAATACCGAAGATCAATCCGCCGACGATAACGTAGTGAAAGTGAGCGACTACGAAATAAGTATCGTGGTATTGATAATCCGCAGGAGCGGAAGCGAGCATAACGCCGGTAACTCCGCCCATTACGAAGGTCGGAATGAATCCGATCGCGAACAAGTTCGCGGTCGTGAATCGAATCGAACCGCCCCACAGGGTGAACAGCCAGTTAAAGATCTTAACCCCCGTCGGAACCGCGATCAGCATCGTCGCGATGGAGAACAATCCGTTGGCAACCGGTCCCAGACCCGTCGTGAACATGTGATGCGCCCATACCATGAATCCGAGGAAGGCGATCAACACGGTCGCGAATACCATGGAGCTGTAGCCGAACAGACGCTTACGCGAGAACGTGCTGACGACTTCGGAGATAACGCCGAATGCCGGCACGATCAGGATGTATACTTCAGGATGACCGAAAACCCAGAAAATATGCTCCCATAGAACCGAGCTGCCTCCGTTGCCGACCTCGAAGAAGTTGGCGTGGAACAACCTGTCGAACATGAGCGCTACCAGACCGACGGTCAGTACCGGGAACGCGAATACGATTAGAGCCGAAGTAATGAAGATTGTCCATGTGAACATAGGCAATCTCATGAAGGATAGTCCCGGCGCACGCATGTTGATGATCGTCGCCATGAAGTTGATACCGCCGAGCAATGTACCGATACCGGCTATCTGCAAGCCGATGACGTAATAATCGACCCCGTGCCCGGAATTGAACGTCGGCCCGGCCAGCGGAACGTATGACGTCCAGCCCGCGTCCGGAACGGCGCCTGCGAACCAGCTCAAGTTAAGCAGCAATCCGCCGAAGAAGAACGTCCAGAAGCCGAGGGCGTTCAAGAACGGGAACGCTACGTCCCGCGCGCCGATCTGAAGCGGAATAACCGCGTTCATGAGAGCGAACAGGAGCGGCATCGCCGCCAAGAAAATCATGGTCGTACCGTGCATCGTAATCAATTCGTTAAATGTATCTCCGGAAACGACGTCGTTCATCGGCTTCATGAGTTGAACCCGAATGACGATCGCTTCCAAACCGCCTATTAAGAAGAAGAACAAACCTGCAATCATGTACAGTATGCCGATCTTCTTATGGTCGACGGTCGTTAGCCAATCCATCAAGCCGCTATAACGCTTGACCGTGTGTCCATGTGCTGCCAAGGCCACGTACCTCCTTCAATTCCCGCTTAATTAATAGTCGAGCTTGTATGCCGCCAAGTATTCGGCAATGGCGCTTACTTGCTCCGGACTTAGATCGTTATCCACGGCCTTGGGCATCATGGCGCCGGATTTGTATTTCTGAGGATCGGTGATCCAGTCGTGAAGATTCTGCTCAACCGGAACCTCGTCGTTATACAGAATACCGCCGATCGTTTGACGTCCGCCCACGCCGGTCAAGTTCGGAGCGCTGTTGCCTCCGTTTTCGCCGACCGCATGGCAGCTTAAGCATTGCGAAGTGAATTTCTCCGCGATTTCCGCGTCGGCAGGCATAACGGCAGGAGCCTTCATCGCCGAGACCCAACGGGCGAACGATTCGGGGCTTACCGCTTTGGCTTTAAAGTCCATTAAAGCATGAGAAGGTCCGCACAGCTCCGCGCATTTGCCGCGGAACACGCCTTCTTTAGGGAAATCTAAGTACATTCTGTTGGTAACTCCGGGGTTCGTGTCCATTTTACCGCCGATGGACGGGATCCAGAAGGAGTGCTTAACGTCCGCACCCACCAACTCGAACGAAACAGTCTTATCCGTAGGAACGATCAGTTCTTGGGCGGTCGTGATTCCCAAGTCCGTGTATTCGAATTCCCACCAATATTGATGCGCGGTTACTTTAACCTGCACGGCATTCTTGTCTTTACTGTAATCCTTAGCCAAGCCGAATACGTCTTTGATCGTCGGCACGCCTAGAATAAGCAGCAATACGAGAGGGATAACCGTCCAGATGATTTCCAGCGTGTGATTTCCTTCCACTTGCTTAGGAATGCTCTTGTCGCCTTGGCGACGACGAAAGCGAATCAGCACGTAAATACAGATGGCGAACACAATGACAACGACCAAAGCCATGATACCAATGGAAAGTTTCATCAAATCTAATTGTTTCTCAGCTACCGGTCCTTGCGGATTCAGAGTTGAGAGATCTGCTCTTCCACATCCCGACAGTAGCAATACCAAACCTGTCAGCAGCGGAAGCAGCCGCTTCATTACAGGCCACCGATTCATCTTATCAACCCCAATTTGACGTTATCATAGAAAACCTTTGCCCTGAATGGCAAACGCTTTCTATATGTACACGGATGTTGGACCAAGCAACAAACGCTCTTCAAGCACTCTCATAAATATAAAGATTGAGCCGTTGGTTTGTCAATGTTCACAGAACAGTTCACAAATTGTTCTCAAAACTGTCAAAACCGCGTCATTTCAAGGTTTTCGTGCTTTAGTCCCTATCGCGAAAGCGACTTGCGACGGCCCTCGGACAGAACCCCTCATGAGTTAGCCGAAAGCGGCCGACTTTTATTCCCTCCCCTTCTTTTTGCCAATATGGCCGAGTTTTATGTGCGCGATCGAACGCATACTTTTCCGGCCGAAGTAAATCCTATGCTCATATTGATTTTTCAGGAGGGTTGTCCTATGTCGGCTCGACGTTCATGCGCTCTTATCGCGGTCGCTTTAATGCTTGGACTATTGACGGCTTGCAACTACAAATCCTACTTTCAGAAAAGCGGTAACGATTACTCCAGCCGGAACGTGAACGATCCGAAAATGATGCACGTCCGCTCCTACGGCAAATTGACAGCCGACCCGAAACAGCATGAAAATCGTTATTTCGAATATAGCTCGGCACTCTCGAACAAAGTGGCCTCCTTACCCGGTATTAACACCGCGCTCGTTTTTTTAACCGACAAGAATGCTTACGTCGGTATTCTTACGGATTGGACGGCTACCGGAACGGAAGCCAGAGGCGGGCCTCGGACGCACGAGCAAGACAATACCGGCACTACCGAAGGCGTATACGACGTCAGCAGCGGCAGCACGAAATGGGATAATCGGCAGGTCGCCACGCCATACAATTCCTACTTTACTCACAAGGACTACACCGATCTTTCCTCGGAGCTGCGTCAGGTCATCGGCGATAACATTCGCGCATCTTTCCCGAGAGCTCAAGAGGTGCACATCTCCGCTAACCGGGAATACGTCAATCAATCGCTCGAATTCGCCAAAGTCGCGTGGCTCAAAAAGCCGCTCGCACCGTTAACTGAAGACTTCAACACGCTGGTCCAGTACACATTCGGCATGGGGAATAAGGTTCCTTTGCCTTTGTATATGAAGCCTGCTGGGCAGCCTGCGGATGAGCTTCCTGATCGGCTTCCTGGGCAGATGTAGTAATTGCGGAGCCGCCAAGTTAGCGGACGGTTATGTAGAAGCGGAGCTAGGAGTGGATTACACACTTGCTCCGCTTTTCTTTATTTTCCCCACCGAAATGCCTCGCCTCGTTCGTCGAAAAGTGATTCGTTCGTCGATTTAAAGCGGCGGAGACGCTCTAACTTCACTCAAAATGCCTCGTTCGTCGATTTAAAGCGGCGGAGACGCTCTAATTTCACTCAAAGTGCCTCGTTCGTCGATTTAAAGCGGCGGAGACGCTCTAACTTCACTCAAAATGCCTCGTTCGTCGATTTAAAGCGGCGGAGACGCTCTAATTTAACTCTCAGTGCCTCGTTCAACTAAACCCCACGAAATGAGCCGAGTTAGTCCGATTTGGTTACTATCGCGGCTCGATTCCACTGCGGATGGCCGAGTTAGTTCGATTTGGTTACTATCCCGGCTCAATTCCACCACAGATGGCCGAGTTAGTCCGATTTGGTTACTATCGCGGCTCAATTCCACCACAGATGGCCGAGTTAGTCCGATTTAGTTACTATCGCGGCTCGGTTCCACTTCGGAGAGTTTATGGTTGGAGAATTAGCTAAGTTTCTTGGATAACTCAACCCGATCGACTCTCGATGGGCTGAATTAGCAAGGTTTCTTCGTTAACTCCACTCGATCGGCTCATCGTGAGCGGAATTAACTAGGTTACTTCGTTAACACAATGGGGCCGTCAGCGGTAATGGCCACCGTGTGTTCGAATTGAGCGGACAAACCGCCTTCTATAGTCAACACGGTCCATCCGTCTTCCGCAATATATACTTCCGGAGATCCGATCGTGAGCATCGGCTCGATCGTTATGACCATTCCTTCTTTCAGCTTGCGCCCCGTGCCTGCCTTCCCGACATGAGGAACCTCTGGCGGCTCGTGCAGGTTTCTTCCGATTCCATGACCCCCGAATTGGCTTACTATTCCATATGGTCCGCTCTCGGCTACCAAACCGACAGCCGCGGCAATATCGCCGATCGTATTGCCGACCTTGGCTTGCCCGACCCCCTGCCACATCGCTTGATAAGCTGCCTTCCTTAATTTCAATGCTTCCGGTTTAACGTTTCCGACAGCGTAAGTCCAGGCCGTATCGGCCATCCATCCGTCGAGCTCTGCGACGAAATCCAACGTCACGAGATCGCCGTCCTGCAGCAGCCGATCGTTCGGCATGCCGTGGCAAACGCAGTCGTTGACCGCCGCGCATATTGCATACGGATAACCATGAAAGCCTTTCTGCGCCGCGGATGCCCCCCGGTCCGTCATATAACGGTCCGCGTACTCATTCAGTTCCATCGTTGAAATCCCCGGTCTGACTCTCCGGCCGAGTTCCTTCTTCAATTGCGCGGACAACTTTCCGGCCAGCGCCATAAGCGCTATTTCCTGGCGCGTGCGAATTGCCGGGGCCGTTCCCCTCCCGTTAGCCACGCCTACACCTCCCGTTTCTTCCTTAGATAAGATATTCTATGGAACGGGAAAGTGGAATTTGCCGCGAACTTTGCTTTAGGAAAAGGAAAATCGTTTCTATCCGTTGAATATCCTTTCAGCGTACCGACAATCGACTGAAAAGAGGTTCATCATTTATATGTCTAAACTAAAGCACAAAAGAAAATTCAACCGCGCGACTTATGTCGTTCTATACTTAATGATTATCGCCGTACTCATTCCGCCAAGTTCCTTTGCCTACGCTGATAAACAACCATCTATACAGGACAAGGTTCCGATTGCCGATCATCCCTACCTGACTATCCATTATTCAGTAAACGGCAATACCGTCAAGCTGATACCGGGCATGAGCAAAAAAGCTATCGACGACCTTATTGGCGAAGGCATAACCTATCGCTCCGCGGGATTCGACTACGACATGCACGGCGAATTGCTGATCGCTTACGAGAACGATCAAGCCGCGTATTTCTCCGTCGAGAACGATGTACAAGCCTCGCTCAACGGGCTTATCGGCGAATCTTCCTCGCTTGAAGACGTTAGGCAACTGCTGGGAAGGCCAAGCATCGAAGAAACCGGTGAATATTTGTTCATAGAAAGCGACGGCTCGTTCCAACAAGTGAATCCAGGCGAAGACGTTAGCCGCGTACCGGGTTCAGCCACTTATCGCCTTCGTTTTAATTCATCCTATACGGACGAAATTTACTCCTTTGACATCAAACGCGAGGATTTCAGAAGCTTGGCGGAGGAGCGCGTCGCAGCCCTTAATTCCCTCGAAGATCTTCCGGCTAAACCCAAGCCTTATACCATGTGGGATCTTTCCGTCCAGACGGCGGACGACAAAAGGAGAATCGCCATCGGCATGAGCAAAGCGGAGGTGGATAGGCAATTCGGAAAGCCTACTTCATATCGCGGACTCTGGCGTACCCTCTGGTATGATTATCGGGGCGCCGATGTGTTCTACAGGAAGGGTAAGGTAGCCGGAATAAAGATCGCTTTGGGCCAAGATTCAACGGAAATCTTCCGAACGCCCCGCGGATTGGGTTTATTGACCAACGAAGCGAAAATGATCCGGCTTTACGGGAAGCCTGGCCATATTTCAAAAGGCTCGATTGAATACTTCTTCTACAAAAGCCAGTCCGGATTGCGTAAATTGCCTAGTCTTCCTCAGCTTACGATACAAGAGGAAAGGCCGCCTACCGATCAATCCTATGTCATAAGCATCATACTTTCATTGAACCATGACGAGAAGCTGATCGACTATCTATTTATTAGCGACTTTAAGTTCGCCTACGAGCTTCAATAACCTTGATAAAACAAAAAAAACCGACTCGATGAAGGCTTATAAAGCCTATCATCCTGTCGGTTGTACCATGCCACGCATCAAGAAGCGGGGGAATTCAATTTAGTCAGCTCGCGCTCGACGAGACTCGTTAGCTCTTCTTCGTATCCTCCGGTAATTCTGTACTTACGGATGTAATCTTTAACAAACTTGCGCGGATCCTTGGGTCGGAAAATTCTAGTCAGTTCTCTCAAACTTTCTTGAACCTCATTGTGGCTGCGTTTGGCCATGCAATTCCCTCCCAGTGGAATGGATTCCGACCCGGCGCGAATCCCGGAACGGAGGCGGTATTACGCCACCCGGAGAACCGAATATAAGGTTCTTCCTTCAAGCCTCGATGTTCCACCGCAATTTGCCATAAAGGAAAACGTCCCTGCATTTTATTATTATACCATTTCTCAGCTGGAGGATAAAGTAAAAAACGCTAGGCTTCCGTTACCAATGGAGGTTAGCCCTGACTCTTATTCCGTCGGGATCCTGACTTCGAATAGCTGTTCATTGCCCGATAAGGAGAACTTTTCCCCCGCTTGCAATTCATATCTCGTGCCCGGCTTCAAGCGATCTCCGTTCTCGAGAAACGTGCCGTTGGACGAACCTTTGTCCTCTAGAATAAATAAACGGCTTTCTTCAATATATCCTAAAGTGCAATGTACGCGACTGATTTCTCCCGATTCGTATGGAAAAAGGATGGAGCAATGCGCGGGATCCCGACCGAAGGTCAAGCGGCGGTTTACGATACGATAACTGTTGCCCGCATGTTCTCCTCCTAATCCGCAAAGCCTCGGTTCGTTCTCGTCCGCCGCTTCCGCCTGCCCTGAATACGCCAGAATCTGCGTGATCGGAATCGTATAATCCGTTAAGGGATCATCCTCATAACCCGAGTTACGCATCGTGTCCCTATTCTCGGCTTCATCATCTTCTTCCCACTCCTGAATGCCGTTATCGTCGAATAGCTCTTGCTCATCCGACTCCGATTCCGGTTCCGATGAAGACGAATCGTTCGAATTTCTGCCCTTTGCCGTCATCTGCAAGAAAGCGATAACCGCACCAACCGCTACGGCGATTCCGACTGCAAGCGCGGCTAAGAGCGGAAGAGTTCCAACCCTCACTTGAGAAGTGGCAGTATCCCAATCGCCCGCCGCGAACGCGTTCAAAGGCAAGGTTAGCATCCCCATTACGAAAACTGCCGCGCAAGCTGCTCTCTTAGCCTTGCGGGGCGCCTTTCCTTTCAACTTAAAGAACTCCCCCCTTTCTCTAGTCTTGCGTTCTCGCTCCGCCAACACCCTCACCCCCGTCATCGACCGCACATAAGTTCATCAAATTGTAAACGCTTTCCTTCCTGAGTAGAAAGAACAAGCATAATTTTTACGCATGCCATTCATTATACCGAAAAAGATCTTTTCCATCAATTCAACTTAACCATAATTTAGTATAAATTTAGGTGTTATTCCACTTTTTCCTCTAGTTCTTCCTTTAATTTGCGCCTTAAAACTTTGCCGATCAGCGACAACGGAAGCTCGTTCCGGAACTCGTAATGCTTGGGAACTTTATATGCGGCGAGCCTATCCCGGCACCACCGGTCAAGCTGCATTTCCGACACCTGCCAGCCTTCCTTCAACACGATAAAAGCCTTTACGGTCTCTCCCCTGTAGGGATCCGGGACACCCATGACGGAAGCTTCCTTGATCGCGGGATGCTCGAACAGAACCTCCTCGACTTCGCGGGGATATACGTTGTATCCTCCGGCTAAGATTAAATCTTTTTTCCGATCGATGATCGTAAAATATCCGTCCTCGTCCATCGTCCCCAGATCGCCCGTCCGCAACCAGCCATCACGCAGCACGGCCGCCGATTCCTCCGGGCGATCCCAATAACCCGCCATCACTTGAGGTCCGCGGATCGCAATTTCCCCGATCTCTCCGATCGGCAGCGGATCCAAGCTCTCTTCACCCACGATTCGGACATCCGTGTCGGGAAGGGGAATTCCGACCGTCCCGGATTTGCGGAACCCCCAGATCGGATTGCAATGCGAGACCGGCGACGTCTCCGTCAATCCGTATCCTTCGATCAGCCTTCCTCCGGACAGTTGCTCGAACTTCTCTTGCACTTCCCGGGGAAGCGGCGCTGCTCCGCTAACGCAGATCTTCACCGAGCGAAGATCGTCTTTCTGCGCGCTCGGATGGTTAAGCAGTGCAATGTACATCGTAGGCGCCCCGGGAAAAATCGTAGGTCTGCGTCGACGAATCGTCTCTAGCACCAGCTTCGGATCGAAGCGGGGAATAAGAAGCAATGTCCCGGCCTTGTACACCGCTTGATTCATGAGCACCGTCAAACCGAACACATGGAAGAGAGGCAGCGCCGCCAAATAACTTTCCTTGCCCTGCTCCAGACGATAACACCAATTCGAGAGCTGCAAGGTATTGGCGAGTAGATTGGCATGCGTGAGCATCACGCCTTTCGGCCGTCCGGTCGTCCCTCCCGTATACTGAATCATAGCCAGCTCCGTCTCTGCATCGACCTCCTCGCATATCGGGGTCTCTTGGCCTCGTCTCAGAACGGAGGACCACCGTAATACTCCGTCGGAGGCTTTGTACTTCACCTTCAGCTCGGGATACTCCTTGCGACGCTTGATCGGGTACAGCGCGTTTTTGGGAAATGGCAGCCCGTCGGACAACGAGGTTACGATAATTTGCCTTATAGCAGTGCCCTCTCTCGCTTTCAGGACTCTTGGCAGCAGCAGGTCTAGGGTAATAAGTGTTGCAGCCCCGCAATCGGCAAGTTGAAAATGCAACTCTCGTTCGGTATAGATCGGGTTCGTCTGTACGACGATAGCCCCGGCCATCAATCCGGCGTAATACGCGATAACCGCTTGCGGACAATTCGGAAGCATGATCGCGAGCCGGTCTCCCTTTGCGATTCCAATGGCGCGGAGCGCGTTCGCCATCTTGAAGCACAATCGGAGCAACTCTTTGTAGGTGTAGCTTTTCCCGAGAAAATCGATGGCTTCTTTATTCGGAAAATCGCGAGCGGAATCGAGCAATATGCGAGCGACGTTGGTTTGGGGATAATCGAAGGTCTGAGACACCTCGAAAGGGTAATGCTTGAGCCATGGACGATCGTTTTTCCAGTCTTCCAAGTTTTCTTCCATGCGGGATGCCTCCTCAGAATCCGACGTAGCTCTCGGCTGAGATGACTCGGGCGGAGATTCGCTTGCGCAAGGCGAACTGGTCTGCCGGCTCGAATCTCAGTATTCTTTTCAATACGGAAAGCTGCAGGCGCAGACTATCCCCTTTCTCCAACGAGGCTAGAACCGATCTTCCTCTTTGGCCGGCTCTCTCGAACGCTTCCTCGGCGAATAAAGCCGTCATATCCATCGGCTGCTGCAAGAGCTTGGAATCCGTTTGGGACAGCGACATTTTACGCGTTCTAAGCAAGGCGCACTCGAGCGCGTACATATCGATCATTCCGTCGGATAAGGCGGCTACGATTTCTTGTTCCCGCTCCAGCCTCAGACCGTGCTTCTGAACCGCAAGCCCGCCCACCATCAAAAATGCTTTCTTCAGCGCGGCGAGGATCTCCGTCGATCTAGCCAAGGAATCATTCCGTGGCGCGCGGGAGCCGGAAGAAAGCGGAGCCGGATTCAGCAATTCGCGCTGAAGCGCCTGAGCCCTCTCGATTAGAGGCAAATCTCCCTTTAACGCTCGCTTAAGCAAGGTAGCCGGTATGAGCAAGCGATTGATTTCGTTCGTCCCTTCGAAAATTCGGTTGATTCGGGAATCCCGGTATAACCTCTCGATTTTATATTCTTGAATATAGCCGCAGCCGCCATGGATCTGCACCCCTTCGTCGACGACGGCATCCATCGCTTCGGAGGCGAATACTTTGTTGATCGAACATTCCAAGGCATACTCCGCGATCGCATTCGCCACGTTCAAGTCTCCTACTTCATCATTCAACCCCGCCTGTTCCAACGATCGATCGATAAGCCCTGCCGTTCTGTACACCATGCTTTCGGTTATAAAAGCAAGCTTATTCATGTCCGCGAGCTTGGAGGAAACGAGCGGGAAAGAGGATATCGCCTTGCCGAACTGTTTGCGTTGATTAGCGTAGGCAGCCGACAATTGGATGGCTTCCTTCATTCCGCCAAGGCAGGCCGCCGCCAGCTTGAAGCGCCCGATATTCAGAATATTGAAGGCGATCAAATGCCCTTTGCCCGCTTCGCCCAGCAATCGATCAACAGGAATTCGCGCATCCTCGAAAAACAAAGGGCGAGTAGACGTGCCTTTGATGCCCATCTTGTGCTCCTCCGGACCGATCGTGAATCCCGGCGTATCCCGTTCGACGACGAATGCGCTGAATTGGGTGCCGTCTACTTTCGCGTATACGATGAACAAATCGGCGAATCCCGCGTTTGTAATATAGATCTTGGAGCCGTTCAGGATATAATGCTTGCCGTCCTCCGACATAACGGCCGCCGTTCGCGCGCCGAGCGCATCCGACCCCGATCCGGGTTCCGTTAAGCAGTATGCGGCAAGCCGTTCGCCGCTCGCCAAAGCCGGAAGCCATCTTTCCTTCTGTTCTGGGGTGCCGAAAAAAACGATTGGCAGCGTGCCGATACCGGTGTGCGCCCCGACCGATAACGCGAACGATGACGCCGGCGATAAGGTTTCGGCGAGCAAAGCCGTGGTTGTTTTGTCCAGCCCAAGTCCCCCGTAAGCCTCGGGCACATCCGCGCCTAACAATCCTATTTCGCCTGCCTTGCGCATGAGCTCCACCGTTAATTCATAATCCAACTTCTCGATCTCGGCATCGCGGGGCTTGATATCGCGCTCCACGAAAGCGCGGACCGTCTCGGCCAGCTTCAGCTGTTCCTCCGTGAAATCCTCGGGCGTCACGACATTCGACGGTTCGTCGTCGTCGACGATGAATCTGCCTCCGCCCCAAATCCGGTTCGCCATCGTGCGCCACCTCCTTTCCCGAGCAAGGTCATACCACTTCGATGACCCCTGCGGCTCCCATCCCGCCGCCGACGCACATCGTTACAACCCCGTAGCCGCCGCCTAATTTTAACAGCTCATGGATCAAAGTTACCGTCAGCTTGGTCCCCGTGCAGCCTAAAGGATGGCCTAGGGCAATGCCTCCTCCGTTGACGTTGACGAGCTCGGGATCGATCTCCAACCGGTCGATGACGGGCAAGCATTGCGCCGCGAAAGCTTCGTTGATCTCCCATAGGGAAACCTGTTCCGTGGAAAGTCCGGCAAGCTTCAACGCCTTGGGTACCGCCTCGACCGGTCCAAGCCCCATAATCTCCGGTTGGATTCCCGCGGTCGCGAATGCCCGAAACACGGCCAATGGTTGGATGCCCATGCTCTCGGCTTTCTCGCGGCTCATCACGACGACGGCCGCCGCGCCGTCGCTGTAGGGAGAGGAATTACCGGCGGTCACCGTCCCGTTCATGGTAAAAGACGGCTTAAGGGAACCCAGTATTTCGACGGTCGTATCCGGACGCACGCACTCGTCATGGCACATGGCATAGGGATGACTCGTGATATGGCCGGTAACCGGGTCGATCTTCGTAGCGCTCGTGAAAATAGATACGAGCTCGTCGTCGAACCGCCCTGCAGCCATTGCTTGAGCGGCTTTGCGATGACTATTCGCCGCGAATTCGTCCTGCATTTGCCTGGAGACGCCGCATCTCTTCGCGACGAGCTCCGCCGTATGCCCCATGCCCATGTATGCGGAAGGCATCGTATCCCATAGGCCTGGGTGCGGCGAAAGTTTGAAGCCGGTCATCGGAATTCTGCTCATGCTTTCGACGCCCCCGGCGACGACCGTATCGGCCCAACCGTTCTGGATCGTGGCAGCGGCTTGGGCGATAGCCTGCAGTCCCGAGGCGCAGAATCGGTTAACGGTGACAGCCGGAACCTGAACGGGAAACCCCGCGTTAAGCGTCAGCAGCCTCGCTACGTTAAGCCCCTGCTCCCCTTCCGGCATCGCGCAGCCGATGATGACGTCGTCGATCGTCGCCGGGTGCAATCCCGGCACTCGGTTGACCGCTTCGCGCAGCACCGCGGCTCCCAAGTCTTCCGGCCGGGTTTGCGCGAAGCCGCCCTTCTTTCCCCGGCCGACCGCCGTGCGCACCGCCGATACGATAACGGCATCTCTGACCGACATGGCTCTCCCCTCCTTGGAAACGCCAGCCATAGTCGGTTTGGGCGACTATGGGAGGGCGTGGGTGGTTTTGCGCCTTACCATAGTCGGTTATTGCGACTATGGGTGGGCGTTGGGTGGTTTAGTCGCGACTGCCTCAGTTGCGGAGAGGTTTGCCTGTAGCCAACATCTGCCGCATGCGCGCTTGTGTGAGCGGTTCTGCGCACAAGCTCAGGAACGCCTCCCGCTCCAGCTCCAACAAGTAATCTTCCGGAACCTCGGCTCCGGCAGGAAGATCGCCGCCGGTCAGCGCAACGGCCAGTTTTCCCGCGATCCTGACATCATGATCCGTAATGTAACCGCTGCGCCGCATGGAGGACACGGCTAGCTTCAACACGGTCGCCGCTTCCCTCCCGCCAACCTTCACTAGCCGATTCGCATCGGGTACGGCGTACCCTCTACGATCCAGCTCCAACACCGCGGTTTTCGCCTCGGCGATTCTCGACTCTTCGCGAATGACCGCCGCATCGCCCGCACGCCAATAGCCCAGTCGCTTCGCATGGTAGCCGCTATCCGATATTTTAGCCAACGCAATCGTTTCGAAAAGCTGGGTAATCGGCGAGGTCACGTCGTCGATGCCTGCCGCTTCCGCTCGTTCCTGAGCCATGACGGCAGCCGTCATGCATCCCCCTCCCGCCGGAATTAATCCGACTCCCGTTTCCACCAATCCGAAATAAGTCTCGGCGGAGAATAAAACCCGATCCGCAGGCAGACAAGCTTCCACTCCACCTCCTAAGGTCATCCTATGCGGCGCCGCCACGACCGGGCGAGGCATGACCCGAAGCGATTTCATGCTCTGTTGAAACTCTCGAATGATCAGATCGATTTCTTCCCATTCCCCGTTCTCCGCTTCCATCAGCAACAACATCAGATTCGCGCCCACGCAGAAATTCCGACCTTCGTTGGCTAGCACTAATCCGCGCCAGTTGCGATCTACCTCCTCGGATGCCTGGCGTATGGCGGACAGCACTCCCGGACCGATGGCATTATGCGGGGAATGGAATTCCAGACAAGCCACATCGTCGCCAACGTCGATCAATCTAGCACCGTCAGCCGCGAAAATCGTCCTCCCCCGATCGCGCAAAGAACGCAACGATATTTCCTCCGGCCTTTCCTCCACGAACTTGTAGTGACCTTGCGAATAATGAAACAAGCTGCCCGCCTTCCTTACGTAAAACGTCTCGGATTCCTTAGCCAGCATGGCCGCGACGGGAACAGGAACCGCGATTCCCCTCTCCTCGAGCTTAACTGCCGTCGCGGACACGCCTAGCGCATCCCACGTTTCGAACGGTCCTTCCTCCCAATTGAAGCCCCATCTCATCGCTTGGTCGATTTCCATGACGGTGTCCGCGATCTCGCCGAGCTTCTCCGCTGAATAGCAGAGCGTTGCCTCCAGCACGTCTCGTGCGAACCCCGCCAACCGATCGCGATCGGCGGCTTCGAGCAAAGCTTGCGCTTTACCCGAGATGCCGCTTGCCATTTTGGCCGCTTCTAATGCCGGCGAGGAGATTCTCTGCCTTGGGCGGTAGTCCATCGTCGACAAGTCGAGAACTTGAATGCGGTCCTTAGACTTCTCCTCTTTATTTTTGCGGTAAAATCCGCAGCCGCTTTTCTCTCCGAGCCATCCTCTCGACACGAGTTCCTCGATGATCGCCGGAGCGGCAAAAGCCTCCGCTTCCAACGGATCCGTCACGCTCTCCCGCACGTTGCGGCATACATGCAAGAAGGTATCCAGCCCCACCAAGTCCAACGTTCGAAAAGTAGCGCTTTTAGGCCGACCCAGCAAAGGACCCGTTACCGCGTCGACTTCATCTACCGTCAACCCGTGTTTTTCCATCGCCCGAAGCGTCGCTAGAATCGAATAAGTTCCGATTCGGTTGGCGATGAAGTTAGGCGTATCCTTAGCGATAACGACGCCTTTCCCCAGACGATCCCGGCAAAATCGGGCAACGCTAGAGACGGCTTCCGGAACCGTGTCGCGGCAAGGAACGATTTCGAGCAGCTTCATGTACCGTGGCGGGTTGAAAAAATGCGTAACCATCGCATGGCGACGGCATTCCTCTCCGCAGACCGAAGCAATCTCGTTGATAGATAAACCGGACGTATTGCTGCTGACGATCATACCCGGTTTCCAAACGGAATCTATCCTTTTCCATACGCTATGTTTCACGTCCAACTTCTCGGACACCGCTTCGATAACCCAGTCGCACTCGGACAACTCGGCCAAGTCCCTATCCAGATCGCCAGCCTTGATGCGGACCTGAAAAGACGGATCGTATAACGGGGACGGCCTCGTATCCTTGAGCCGTTCCAGCCCCTTGGCCGCCAGCCCTTCGAGATCCAGCAGCAAGCAAGGAATGCCGGCATTGGCCAGGTGGGCGGCAATAGCCGAGCCCATCACCCCCGCTCCGATCACCGCCGCCTTTCTTACATTCCACACGTGGCCTCACTCCCTTCGGGCGAATTTTTCAGATACCGCTATCCCGCCGATCGACCACCACCATCACACCTGTAACGGCACCGCGTGCCTCTAACCCTTCGCTGGATCGCCGAGTCGAACGATGTGTAGGAAGACTCTTCAATTAACTTGATATTCGTAAATTTATTCCTCTACAAGCACCTCATATGCCCACATCGGCAAAAAAGGACACGTCCTACCTTCTGAGAATGTTAATATACGAATCCGTTTACAAAGAAGAATCCATGTACTTCGTGTTTTTGATCAAATCCGTCGTCGTCGCGGATGAACACAACTTCGTGCACGACGGGAATATGGACTTACGCCGGAGCGGAAAAATCAAGCAACGAAAAACGAAAACGATAGAGACGTTAGAACGACACTCTCCATGGGAACCGAACGGAATAGACGCCAAATAGTAGAATGTTCGGGAAACTTGGACGGATGGGAAAAGCACGCAAACGGAAGAGTAAACAGAGTATGAAGCTGCTGTCATTGAGAAAGTGCGTTTAGAGGAGTTGTTCGAATCTTTCGAGGAGGTACGAGCTTGTGCTCGCGGGCCAGTCGCGAAAAAAGAGACGCACCCCAAGGCGCGTCCCCCTAACCAGACTATACTTGCTCGTTCTCCAAAACAGTCGCATCCGCGCTAAGAAGCCATTTGCCGTCGACTTTCTCCGCGGCATTCAAAATGACGCTTTTCACGGTTGACTTCGTACCGTCCACGTCGACTTCGGTAGTAGTGGAAACCAGCAGCGTCGCCTTGTCGGAGCCGTTATATTCCACAATCGTCCATTCGTCGGTCGTTACCGTCATCGCCGTAGAAGCGAAGAACTCCGCGAGCGTCGTCTTCAGATCCTCTTTGCCCGGATAATCGAGCAACGTAGCGATATAACCGTCTTCATTCTTTTCGTTAGCGGCTTTCATCTGATCCGCGAATACTTGTCCGATCGCCGCTTTGTCCGCATCCGGTATTTCGACCGTTTGCTTGAACATCCCCGGAATATCCGTATATTCCATGGCTATCGCTTCGACGTCGTATATTCTCCACGCGCCGTCCTTTTCTTTATGCAGGGTATAGCGGTTCTGGGATCTATTATCCGGGAAAAATTCGCCGCTCACCTTGGTCGTATTTTCTACGAGAATGACAACTGCCTCCGAGCCGGAAAACGATTCGATATACTTGTCCTCGATGATCGTCTTCGTCTTCGTTTTATCCCAATCTTCTTCGACTTCCTTAGCGTTGATCGCCGTGTCTTCCGAAAGAAGTCCCGCGAATCCGGCTTTGTCGTCGGCTGCTTCCACCAGCAGCATTTTGTTGAACAACTCGTATACGGCAGCTCTTTCTTCCTCCGTAGGCCCTTGGAAAACAAGGGAAATCGACTTCGTTTTCCCGCTCCATGAGACTTTATGGTTTGTCAGATCGCCCGCGAAACGAAGTCCGACCCACGTGCGGCCGTTCTCCGCGATCACCTCGCCCGTGCTATACACCGTCTGTCCGTTAACGAATGCGATGTCGCCTCCTACCGAGGCCTCGATGTCATATTCATCGTTAAAAGCATGAATCGTGCGAGTCTCTTGCTCGAACTCCGTCTCGTAACCCAGCAGTTTAAATAACGTTGCGTATTCAACGAAAGTCTTGCCCTTCTTGACCGATAGATTCGTTCCCAAATCCACGGTTTGTCCGTCCAACGCGACTTTAACCGTCGGTACCGCTACGTCGACCGTTGCCGCCGAAGCCGTGCCTGCCAAAGATAATGCCAGAATGCCGGATAACAAAGCAATGGCGAAACGCTTCATGAACACGCACCAACTTCCCTGAGTTTGCCTATCGAACCGCTTATATCTATTAAACAATATTACCATAATCTGCAACGATAAAAAGAGGCAGACCCTAGTAAACGTAAAGAAGCCCTCCCTGTTTAAAAGGATGGGCTTCTCTCTTATCCACGCATAACTATCTTAGCCTGATTTCTCCGCGTTCGCCTTTTTATGTCCGACCCGCTAAGCTGCTTACGACCTCCGACAGGCGATCGAGATTTTCTTCGTTAGCCTTTTTGATCATTTTCTCGATGCTAGCCAACTCTTCAACCGTCTCGAAGCGTTGGGCGAAGGTAACGGAGGTTTTTCCATCCACATCCTCGAAATCAGCCGTTATATAAAACTGATGAACGGTGGCGATATGGTTCAAAACAATGCGTTCGGGGCTGTTGATTTCGACGAAAACGCACTCGTTCGGGTAATCGACGCCGTTCGGACCGTGCATTATGAACTTCCAATGCCCGCCCGGACGAAGATCGAATTCCTGGAAGGTATTCGTGAAGCCGGTCGGTCCCCACCATCGGGCCAGAAGTTCAGGCGTCGTCCAAGCCGAGAACACGACGTCTCGCGGCGCATCGATCACGCGCTTGTGAATCGATTCCTTGCTAAGAAGTATTTCTCCAAGCTTGTCCAGCATCAAGTTCGTTCCGTGCTCCCGTTGCTCCGGCTTATCATGTCCGTCCAGGAAAACCCCTTGTTCCGTATAGACCAACCTCGTGCCGGACTCCACCGCTTGCAGCTCGACGGTGACCACCGATACCGAAATTCGGGTGCTCCCTTGATCCAAGGAATAGCTGTAAACAATGCGCCGTCCTTCTACGATCTCTTGATAATTAGCATCGAAAGTATAGATAGGTCCTCCAGGAGGACCACCGCGACTGAATTCCCGTCCTCCGACCCGGAAATCGAACTCTTCCGCCTTCTGAAACCATTGCGCTTTCCAAGCGGCATTCGCCCATGCGGCGAACACCCGATCCGGCTTTGCGCCGTAAATACGTTCGATAACGAATTGAGCATGCTTTGCGGAACGTTCGTTCAACGTTATTCCTCCTCGAATGATGAATGACATCGTATTAATCGGGTACATCGAGAAATTGTCCGAGTCGGTCTAGACTTCGCTCCATATTCGATTTCTTCTCCGCAAAAAACTTCTCTTCGCTTTTCTTCATAAGCTGAAGAAGCTTAGTGAATTCTTCGACGGAAACCGATTCTCGAGCATTCATAAGACCGAGCACGTACTCCAATTCTCCAAGAAGCTTCTGTTCGATCCGAATATTCTCTTGGATTCGCTTGATTTGCTCGGATACGACCTCGATCGGACTGTAAGACTCTCCGAGCAGCACCGATGCGATTTCTTCCAAAGTCAAATTCAGTTCCTTCAAAGCCAAAATTTGATGCAAACGGGAAATATCGGCCTCGTTGTAAAGTCTGTGTCCGGAATCGGAAAATCCCGACGGGGAGAACAATCGAATCTGATCGTAGTAGCGCAACGTCCGAATCGTTAGTCCGGTAAGCTTGGCGAGTTCCCCGACCTTCCAGGTCTTTTTCATTATCCACTCCTCTATTCGCGCTGGACATTTACCGGTAGCTTCACTATAAAACATGACGTAACGTCACGTGCAAGCCTTATTTAAATACACTTTCGAGTTTTATGTCGATTACCCCAGCAGCTGCTGCAAATCCCTCAGCGTTGGCCTCTGGAACTGAACTTTAACTTCTTGTTCTCCCCACTTTAAATCTTTGATTTTCAGGATGTCGGGGAGGTCTTGGGCGATGGGAATGACCCTGTCCGAGAACATGGAAACCGGCAACGGAATTCCCTTCATCTTAGCCTGCTCCACCGTGGCCACTACGTTCGGGCTTTCCCATTGCAGGCGATATGTAACCTGTATGCCGGCGGAAATCCGGTTTTTCCATACGATGTTCAGGTCGGCAACCAATTTATCTTCGTTTAAGTCGAAATCCGCACCGGTAACCGTCACGTCTTTCTCCACGCGAGGGTTTTCCGCCAACGACTTTTTCGCCAGATTGATAACGTCCTTTTCCGTTAAGGTAAGCTCGGTCGTTAAGTTTTTCAACATGTCGTATGCTCTATCTTTCATTGGAATGTTCTCGTACGCGAGATCTAATTTCTTATCGGGTTTGATGTAATACAAGCCGCCGACTCCGGCGATGATGACAAGGATGGCGACGACGAGCAAACCGATTACGATTTTCTTCATGAGGATCTCCTTAGTTTGAAGTCATAATATTAGGCAAAACAACGATTGACTTCCGGGTCGGGGAAGCGTATAACAGAAATAACATTCGATGACGGGAACACGTTGCCTGCACCTATCGATCTCCAGAGAGTCGGCGATTTGCTGCAAGCCGACGGTCGAAGACAGGACGAACATCCTCCCCGAGAAGCGGCGCCGAATTGTCCTTACGTAGGCGCGGACGGTTTCCCCCGTTACGGGACGTCGTATACACTATACGACACGCGAGCGCCTAACGTTGCATCCGATTCGGAGGCAAGGTTCGGAACGAGGGTGGTACCACGGATAACGATCCGTCCCTTTCACAGGGGCGGTTTTTTGTTTTTCAATTTGTTTTTATTTTGATTGTCATTTCATTTGTTCATATACCGAAAGGATGATTCCGCATGACCGTCCACAATAAAGAGTATACCGTACCGCTTGCCGATATTCTGAATGCCCACCGCGTGCTGCAGGAAGTCGTGACCCCGACTCCGTTGCAGCTTAACCGCGCTTTGTCCGCGAAATTCGGTTGCAACGTCTATTTAAAGAGAGAAGACTTACAAGTCGTTCGATCCTTCAAACTCCGCGGAGCGTATTATCTCATTGCCTCTCTCTCCATGGAGGAGAGAAGCCGGGGGGTTATCTGCGCGAGCGCCGGCAATCATGCGCAGGGCGTCGCCTTCTCCTGTCAGAAGCTGGACATTCGCGGAATTATCTACATGCCGGCAACGACGCCAAGGCAGAAAATCAACCAAGTTAAGCTCTTCGGAGGCGACAAGGTAGACATTCGCTTGATCGGAGACACCTTCGACGATGCTTACGCGGAGGCGATTCGGGTCAGCCGCGAAGAAGGCTTGCCGTTCGTTCACCCGTTCGACGATTCGCGGATCGTTGCGGGAAACGCGACTGTGGGTAAAGAGATCATAGAGGGCGGAGCGCCATCCATCGATCTGCTTCTCGTTACGATCGGAGGCGGCGGATTAGCGGCAGGAGTCTCCACTTATATTAAGGCAATAAGCCCATCGACCCGCATCGTCGGCGTAGAACCGGAAGGGGCCCCTTCCATGCAACGGGCGTTGGAAGCCGACCAAGTCGTGACGCTAAAGGAAATCGACAAGTTCGTAGATGGAGCCGCGGTCAAACGGGTAGGCGAGCTTACCTTCGCCCTCTGCCGGGATTTATTGGACGACGTGGTCGTCGTTCCGGAAGGTCGAGTGTGTACGACGATATTGGAGCTCTATAACGAACATGCCATCGTCGCCGAACCAGCCGGCGCCTTAACCGTTGCCGCTCTATCCGCTTTGGATCCCGAGACCTTGCGAGGAAAGAACGTCGTCTGCATCATCAGCGGAGGAAATAACGACATCGACAGAATGCAGGAAATCAAGGAACGCTCCCTTATCTACGAAGGGTTAAAGCATTATTTCATGATCAATTTCCCGCAGCGGGCCGGCGCTCTTCGCGAGTTTATAGACGACGTGCTAGGTCCGAGCGACGATATCGTGCAATTCGAATATACCAAAAAGCATAACAAAGAGAACGGACCGGCCCTCGTCGGCATCGAACTGAAGAGCCCCGAGGATTACGAAAGCCTGGTCGAACGAATGAACGTCAAAGGCTTCCAGTTCATCGAGTTGAACAAAGACCCGATTTTATTTAACCTTCTCATCTAATTTTGACACGGCCGCGCTTTTCCTTAATCCCCCATTTACATTAGGACGTTACAGTGTAATCAGAACGATTCGTTCTGACTAACGGGGATAAGGCAGGTGCGCGTATGTCCGAAAAGAGGAAAATCTTCATTCTGTATGCCCGCTTTGGAGAAGGTCACTGGCAAGCGGCTTCGGCGCTAAGGGATAGCTTCATCCGACGGGGAAACACGGAGGTTAAGCTCATCGATCTGCTAGCCGAATCTAATCCGGTTCTCAACAGCGTAAGCCGTTACGTCTACAACAAAAGCTACAGCGTGCTTCCTCAGCTTTACGGTTGGGTTTACGACGCGACTAAGAGCATGAAATCCGACTCATTGTTCGCCTCTTGGTTGCATTCCTTCGGCGCCTTAACCTTGCAGAAGCTCGTGGAGAAAGAACGACCCGATGCCATCGTCCATACGTTTCCCATTTTGGTTCTTCCTTTGGTTAATTACAGAACCGGGCGCAAAATCCCGATGTATAACGTCGTTACCGATTTCGATCTTCACCTCAGATGGGTTCACCCCGACGTGGATAAATATTATGTCGCTACGGAAGATATAAGTAAGCAACTTTGCGAATTGGGAGTTCATCCGAAGCGCGTCTCGGCAACCGGCATACCGATTCGCCCGTCCTTCATGTCCGGCTCAAGGGAAGCATCGGTTGCCTATGGGCACCATCTATCCCCGGATAAACCCGTCGTGCTTGTCATGGCCGCAGCGAGTACGGCATGGGCGGACACCGCCGAGCTCTGCCGTAAGCTCGCCGCACGGTGCCATGTCCAAGTTCTGGTCGTCTGCGGAAGAAGCTTGTCGCTGAGAAGTTTCTTGTCGGCAGAATTAAAGACCGAATCTAACGCAACCGTCCTCGGTTATGTCGAGTATATGGACGATTTGATGGCCATTTCCTCCTGTATCGTTACGAAGCCGGGCGGACTGACGTTGTCGGAAGCGATCATCGCGGAGCTGCCGATCGTTCTCTACCGTCCCGTTCCGGGGCAAGAACGAAACAACGCGAGGTACTTGGAAAGCAAAGGTGCCGCCGTCGTCTGTCAAACCACGGAGAGATTGCTGCTGGCCGTATCGGAGCTGCTGCAAGTGCCCGGACGCCGGAAGGAAATGAAAAAAGCCCTCAGAGCGCTAGGCAAAAGAGGGGCATCCGATAGCATTGCCTTGGATATTGACCGTCAATTGCATATAATGGAAGAGGCTTCCTCGGTTTCGGCTTTGGTATGAATATAATCCATGAGTCCATATTTCGGGTTCGATTCTGATTGAAGGTTGATAAAGGAGAGCTGCTTGTGAGCAAGGCTTCTATGAAATCTTTTTTCCGAACGGACATGCTGCTTTACTTAAGTATTCTATTTCTCGTCGAATTCGTGCGCGGGGCCGCGCTTATCAGCTTCCTTCCGATCTACGGCGACAAGGCGCTCGGCTTGGATCTCGACGTCATCGGAGCGGCAATTACCGCCCATTACTTGACGGATACAGGACTGAAGCTGGCTATTGGATATTTGCTTGATCGCTTATCCGTTAGGACGGTTGTAAGCATTGGATTATTATTTTCATTGATCGGCATATTCGCAATGCAATTCGCGGACGCATCATGGGTGTTCATTACGGCAGCGGCTATATACGGAATCGGAATTTCTCCGATATGGATCGTATGCCTCACGAAAGTGAAGGAGGAACAGCGAGCCACGCAGATGGGGTTCCTGTATACGATATGGCTTGTCGGCTTGGGAAGCGGTCCGGTCGTCACGAACCTTCTGCTCGATTTCAACCTCGAATTAACTTACTGGGTGATGGTCGGAGTTGCGCTAGCGGCATGGTTGCTCTCGTTGTTCATTAGCGGCGCGCGCAGCATGCACATCGACATCGTTCCGTTCCGGCAGCAGCTATCCATACTCGGTAGCCGACTTCGGGACATGAAGCTGCTATTGCCAGGCATGGTGCTCCAGACGCTAGGAGCCGGGATGTTGCTTCCGATTCTGCCGAGCTTCGCGGTGAACGGCCTGGGGATGACGGCGACCCATTACTCCATCCTGCTCATTATCGGCGGAGGCTGCACCGTCGTAGGACTGATTCCGATGGGGAAGCTTTCTGACTCGTTCGGCAAGAAGTATTTTCTGATCGTCGGATTCCTCGCCTTCGGTATCGTCCTGTTCGCCCTGACCCAGCAGCCTCCGCTTGCTCTTGCTTTATTCTGGGCATTCGTGCTCGGCGTATCGTACGCCGCGGTTCTGCCCGCATGGAATGCCTTGCTCGCCGCCTACGTGCCGCCTGGACAGCAAGGTCTAGGCTGGGGAGTATTCTCGACGGTGGAAGGAATCGGCGGAATTGTAGGACCGATTATCGGAGGTTTCATCGCTACCCATTACAGCGAATCTTCCGTCGTGGGCTTAGCCGGAATCATGTTTATCGTCATTAGCTTGTTTTACGTCTTCTTCCCTTTCCGGTTATTCAAGGGCGAAACGCTGCCTCCGGCAAACGGAACGAAGTAAACGGACAAAATTATTAAGCCGCTTGGGACGATTGGAGAGCTATAAAGCATGATGAACGCGCATTTGACTTGGACGGCAGCTTGGACTTTGCAGGAATGGATCACTTACGCCAAGGGCATGAACCTCGAGGAGATCAAGAGCTTGCTTCATCGATACTCCGAATTGGGGCCTTTGCCCGGAATCTTGCTTCCTTTCCTGGAAGCGCTGCTGCCGTTCTTGCCCTTGGTCGTGTTCGTCGTCGCCAACGCGTCGGCGTACGGAATGTGGCTTGGTTTCTTTTACTCCTGGATCGGAGTAGGGGCGGGTTCATTGCTCGTATTCGTATTGGCGAGGCGATTCGGACGACGATACGGTGAACGTATTCGCAAGAGATTCCCGAAGTCGGAGAAGCTATTCGGATATATCGAGCGTAGAGGATTTACGCCGATTTTTATTTTGGCTTGTTTTCCGTTCTCTCCCTCCGTTATCGTAAATATTACCTCGGGATTATCCAAGATTCAGTTACATACCTTCTTGATTGCCATGTTACTGGGTAAAGGCGTTATGATTTTTACGCTTTCCTTCATCGGTCACGACCTGCAGGCGCTGGTCGATCATCCGTGGCGAATCTTCCTGGCGATTGCCGTCTTGATCTTGATGTGGATCGGCGGCCGGATGTTGGAAAAACGTTTCGAAGCATAACGCCCGCTTTCCCGTGGAACCCTAAGCGCGTATTCGAACGCTAAGGAGGAATGGTTATGTCCGGCGAATTACCTTCCGCCAAACAGACCGAGGCAAGCAAAGCCCAATCGGAGGCAGACCGTTCGGGAGCGGGCAAGCAAAAGGCGCGCCAACTGCAATCGGATGCCGATAGGGCAGCCGTTCCGAAACACGGATTGTAGGGAGGCATACTCATGAGCGAATCGAAAAGAATGGATCCGTTTACCGGCGAGAAGGTCGAAGTCGACGGGGTATACGAGAACGAAGCGGGACAAGAGGAAGAACTTCACCGGGGCGATGCTTTCCCCGCGGATCTGATCCTTGGCAACACGGAGTGGAAGCTGACCGAGATGAGCTTCGATAATCACCACGAAGGCCGAACGGATGAACGTCTCGTCCCTAAGGAAAAGGATATCGACAAACAGGGCAAGATCGATTCGCCCCGTAGGCAGATGGACAGAGGCAAGAAATAAAGCCGCGAAGAAATCGAATCGAATATTGCAGCAATACAACGCAAGAGTGGCGTCGAACGGAATCGTTTCGACGCCACTCTTGCGTTGTTCTATTTAGGGAGGAACACCCGAAATGTCGTCCATTAGCCATGCCGAACAAATGCGAATTGCCATCTTCGGCGGCGAGAGTTACCCGGTTTGGACGTGTTACTTCGTTCATTCCGCCAGTTGCGGCGAGAGTTACCCGGTTTGGACGTGTTATACTTCGTGCATTTCGCCAGCTGCGGCGAGAGTTACTCGGTTTGGACGTGTTACTTCGTTCATTACGCCAGTTGCGGCGAGAGTTACCCGGTTTGGACGTGTTACTTCGTGCTTTTCGCCGGCTGCGGGGTGAATTACCCGGTTTGGACGTGTTACTTCGTGCATTGCGCCAGCTACGGCGAGAGTTACTCGGTTTGGACGTGTTACTTCGTGCTTTTCGCCGACTGCGTCATGCTCCGCTGTAAGACTTGATCAAAAGTAGAATGGTAATCATCGCTATTGAAGTTATCAAGCGCCTTTTCAATCAAAGTAGGATGAAGAACATCACTATAGATCGGATTTATGAAAGAAATCGAACAAACGGAGACCAATAGGAATATAATACATCTTTATCCAGCTTCATTTTTGAACGAGCTTCAAAAATACATTGATAAGCATCGTAACTAATAGGGATGACTCAACACTCCATCTCAATGGTCGTCTTTATGGTAGACGATTCAGGTCAAATTTCCGAATCGTTAAAAAACGGTCGGGCAGAAGTCGTTCTCTGCCCAACCGTTACGATTTAAGCCTTATTCGATCAACCCTAACGCCTCCGATTCCTCGGAGTCGTCCTTCCGTTGAATCCATTGCTCCATCAGCTTGTCCAGGCGCCGCAACCTCTCCTCGTATGTATATACGGCCGATGTGATGACGTACAATCGGGACCGGGCCGACAGATCCTCGTCCGCGCGCTCCCCGATCATTTGCGCCAGCTGAACGGAGGCTTCAGGCGGTGGCGCGGCGGCCGCGGCACCCGGCTTCATTTTCCCATCCCACTTCCATAACAGCTGCTCGTGATAGCCGCACAACTCTTCGATCTGCCGGTCGACCATTCGATTCCACGTTTTGCTCGTCGATACGGCCCAATAATGGTCTTCCACCGCCTCGATCAGCGAATATCCCCGTTCAAGAGAGACCAGCATTCCCTTATATACGACCAATAGTCTCGCCCTCTTCAGGCGCGAAGCTTTTCTCCACACCCGCTCCTCGGCGAACAACTCGTAAAATTCATCAAGCTTGCGAAGCTTGTTTCTCAGACGAATCTGTTCGTCGCGGTACACGTTTTCCTTCAACTCGTTGGACACGACGGTCCTGAGCAAGCGGGACAACAACGATTGTACCTCTTCTACTTGCTTAAGAAACCGATTCCGATGCCGCGGGGGCGCTATCGTTACGTTCACGACGAACGCGGACACCATCCCCGTCAATATCGCGGCAAGACGGTCGAACGCCAAATTCCACCCTTGGCCCTGCGCTTCCATGATGACGACGACCGTCACTAGGGTCAAGGCGATCGTCTCTTCCGTCTTTAACCGAATACATAACAAGATTACGCAAATACATACGAGACCGACGAAAATAGGCGTATTCCCAAGCAACCATACGGCGCCGATTGCGATAATCGCTCCAAGCACGTTGCTTTGCACTTGCTCCAATACCTGCATCCAAGAGCGGTAGATGGAAGGCTGTATCGTGAAAATTGCCGCAATGGCCGCGATCAGCGGAGAATCCAGCCCGACAAGTCCGCCAACCCATAACGCGATAGCGACGGCGAGCCCCGTCTTAAGAACCCTTGCTCCGATCGTCATGCGTCGACACGGCTCCCATCGGCTTGAAGAAGATCGATTTCAACGGTAGCAAGCTCCTGCCCATTCACGACGAGCGCCATCCGGTGAACGCCCGGATAGTGGCGGCGCGTGGAAAGATCGGCGAAGGAGAAGCCGCGCCCTCCTTGAAGCGTAATGCCGCCGGCGCTAATCTTCTCGCTGAGCTTGAACAGCTTGCGATAGTATTTGCCCGTCGTTCGCGGAAAGAAAACCGCCAGCTCCAATCTCAGCTTAACCGGTTCACCCTCGGGAACTCGCAGGGCGTAACGGAACTCGACCGAACCGCCGATGGCGACGGCCGTCGGCGCAACCGCCCAATCCAACAGTTCGATTCCGGGTTGCGCCACCATTCCGAATAGCGCCATCGTGTCGGAGTCCGCGGCTCGCAGAAGCCCTCTGCAGCCATGGCGGACGATCCAGTCCGTATCTTCGCTGACTCCTATCCAAGTTTGCGCGACGGCCAGCACCTTGTCCGGATGATCCTTCGAAATATCGTTCAGATTGTTCGCGACGCTACGTCTCACGTATTCCGACGGATCCTCCTTCAGCTGCTCCAAGATCGGCCATATTGGACTGGGGTCGCGCTTGAGCGCTGGCAACGCCATTGCCCACGGCAATCTAGGCCGACAGCCTTCGCTGGCAAGTCTGCGCACATGCTCGTCCGGATGATGGCTCCATTCCCGCATTTTCTCCATCATGCGTTGCTGATCCTTGATGATAAACGGCCGCACTGCGAATTCGGACGAGGACATTCTCGTGAACTTCTCCAAGGCCGCGACGGAACGCTCCCAGTGCTCCAAGCCGTACACTTCGACGAAATCGGGGAAAAACAAGTAAGGAAACCCGCGACATTGTCCGGAAATCGCCTCCATGACGTCCAGAGCTTCTTCGTATGCCGAAGGCAGCGTCGCTCCCAGACTTTCCGTGATCCGGCGCATTCTGCCTTTCAGCTCCAGCTCATCCCATCCCGCTGCAAGAGCATGGTTAACAAAAGCTTCGCCGTCGAATGCCGGGTAAGCCCTCCGTATGATATCTGTAAACGCTCTAAGAAAAGGCTCATTGTACATCGCCTTGAGCGGTTCGGCCATCCCGATTCCTCCTATAAATCCTAAACGAGTCCCGTATGAGTTACGCACCCTCTATAAGGCTAGTTTATTATAACATGATCGGATTAGCCAATGGCTTCCTTGGATGAGGTTCTTCCTGCTTCCAAGCCCCGAAGGTTTCTTTATCAGGCGCGACGGGTCTTCCCCAATCTTCGACATCGCCTTATAATAAAACTCATATATAGATTCCTAGGAGGCTTGAACGGCTTGGTCCTGTTCGTCGTCAACGAAAATTCCGGCAACGGTCGCGGCAAGAAAGTATGGGCCAAAGTAGAGTCGCGGCTGCGATTAACGGGCGAAGCCTACGAGAAGGTTATTACCCGTTCGGAAGCGGAGGCGATTGCGTTCCTATCCGAGCGATTGAAGCACGGAAGTATGAAAGCGGTTGCGGTAATCGGAGGCGACGGAACCCTGCATAGTCTCCTGCCTTTGCTTGCATCTTCCGGCATCCCGTACGGGCTTATCCCCTCCGGTTCCGGCAACGACACCTCTAGGGCGCTTGGCATTCCGAGCGATCCGTTCAAAGCTCTGAGCATCGTTCTTGCCGGTCATACCCGTTCCATAGACCTGCTTGAGACGTCAACGGTAAATGGCGTTTCTCAGCTGACATTAACCGCGGTCGCCGTCGGACTCGATGCCACGGTCGCATCCGACGTTAACGGCTCCGGTTATAAAAAGTGGTGCAATAAGCTGGGACTAGGTTCGCTCGCTTACGTAATAGGCTTGCTCAGAGCGCTTGCGAAATTCAAAGCCAGGCCGATTAGCGTCGAGATGGATGGAACGAAGCATGAATTCAAGCGTGGCTGGTTATCCGCCATATCCAACGTATCGACATACGGAGGCGGATTGCAAATATGCCCGAACGCCCTCCCGGACGACGGGCAACTCCACGTCTGCGTCGTGCATAGCTGCAGCATACCGCGTATTCTGATGATTTTTCCGACCGTCTTGGCCGGCAAGCACGTCAACCAGCATCGCTTCGTCACGATATTATCCGGCCGATCCGTTACGGTTCATTCGCCCGACTCCATGCTTGCGTTCGGAGACGGCGAGCCTTCGGGAGCAACCCCGATAACGGCCGTCATCCGCCCCCGTCAGCTGGACTTCTTGATCGCCGTTTCCGGATAACGGAAAGGCAGCATGATCTCGAATAGCGTGCCTTTGCCGATCTCGCTCTTCACGTCGATTTTCCCTTGATGGTTATCTACGATCTTGTAGCTGACCATTAAGCCGAGACCCGTCCCTTTTTCCTTGGTCGTATAGAACGGTTGGCCCATCTTGGCCAACTGGTCTTCGCCGATCCCCGGCCCTTCGTCGCGAATGCGGACGTACACCCCGTCGCTTTCCCTGGAGAGCTTGATTCCGATAGCTCCGCCGTCGATCATCGCTTCGATCGCGTTTTTGATCACGTTTATGAAAACCTGCTTGACTTGATTTTCGACGCCGTATATCCATAACGGATCATTTCCGTATTCCGCTTCGATCGCGATATTATGTAGAATGGCTTGCGTCTCCAGCAATGTCACCGTATCCCTCATCATTACCCGCATATCTTGATACGTAAGCTCGTACACTTGGGGCTTGGACAACATCAACAATTCGCTGACGATATCCTCGATCCGGTCCAGCTCCGCGTTCATGATGTCGTAATAGCTGCTATTGTTCCTTCTCCCCGAAGCGATCAATTGGAGAAACCCCTTAAGGGAGGTTAACGGATTGCGAATTTCGTGGGCGATCCCTGCCGCCAATTGGCCCGCTACGTATAGCTTCTCTGAGTTAATGAGCAGCTCCTCGTTCTTCTTCCGTTCCGAGATATCCCTTATGATGACTTGAATCGCGGGTTCGTTGTCGAGCGTCGTCATCGTCTCCACGATTTCCGTGTGCAGCACCTTTCCTTTTAACGTAAACCATTCCTGTTCGATCGGCTTGCCGTTCCCCGTAAACACCAGATTGTGCAGCCTTTCCCTAACGGCGTTGTGGTCCTTCGCGGGGAGAAAAGTATAGATGGATTTGCCGAGCAGCTCTCCGTCCAGTTCCGCCTCGAACATCCGGATACCCGCCGCGTTGACGAAGCCCCAACGATCCCCTTTCAGAATCGCGATCGTATCGAGAGAGTTTTCTACCAATAGTCGGTAACGCTCGTCCATCTGGTTCAATCTCTTGTCGATATACCAGGTCACTAACGTCGACATCAGGATGAGCAACGCGCCTAAGCCTACAATGAACGTCAGCATATTAATATCTCGAATCAAACGATCCGTCGTGACGTAATTCGCGTTGGCGTATTCAATATACAGCCCCTTGTTCCCGAGGATTTGAATAGCTACGACGGATCCGCCCAACAGCAGGCTTGCTAGGATTTTTCGATAACGATAGGAGCTTTCCGATAATAAGAAGGATAGATAGGTGCCAGTGAACAATAGCAATATCGATAGTACAATATAACCTGCATCGTAATTCATCCCGTCTATTCGAGGACCGAGCTCGCTGAAATAATTCATAATGGCGACTCCGAATGCCAATATCGAGCTCCCGAATAATAGACGATGCTTCAATACCCCATGCAAAGTGAGCATGACGAAGGCCATCAACGAGAAAAAAATGATGAACATCAGCGCGACCGGCATCACCCAAGTGAAATTGATGCTTTGATTGAATTTCAACAGCATGATAAAATGCTTCGCCCACAGCCCCACTCCGAATACGAAAGCTCCGCCGGCTAACCAGAATTGGCGAAAGGTTCCATTCGTCCGTTTAAGATTGCCGATAAAGTTGAACATAGTATATGATGCGAGTATGCTAATTAACAGCGCCAGTATTTGAAAGAAGTTATGCCAGGTGACTATGGTACCGTTCATCATTTTCGATCCCTCGCAGAAGTTGACATCAAAAGCTTTAGTGTATTAGGATTCGACGAATACCAGCAAATTCCTTTTCTTAAATTGTCCAAACTTGGAGGTAATCGGTGTGTTTCGTTCCGTATTGACAGAATTTAAAGCTTTCGCGATGCGCGGGAATGTCGTGGATCTCGCCGTCGGGGTAATCATCGGGGCTGCTTTCGGCAAAATCGTCACCTCGCTCGTCAACGACGTGGTCATGCCTCCTATCGGCAAACTGCTAGGCAACGTGGATTTCAGAGATTTATATTGGAATTTGGATCCGGGGAAGTTATTGGAGGGTGGAGTTAAGCCTGAATCCTTGGAGAAGGCTCGCGAAGCCGGCGCCGCCGTCATCGCTTACGGACAGTTCATCAACGTTCTGATCGATTTCATTCTCGTCGCATTCTGCGTATTCGTGCTCGTTAAGTTTTTGAATCGGTTAAGCCGCAATAAGGAACAAGAAGCTTCGGTAGTCGCAGAGGTAACCACAAGGGAATGTCCTTACTGCTTGTCCGACATTCCGTTAGCGGCGTCTCGTTGCGGACATTGCACGTCGGAAGTAAAGCCCGTGGGACAAGCCTCGGCATTGTCGGAGGGGTGATCGGCGTGGCGGAAATGTTCGACGTCTATGACGAGCGTGGCAATTGGACGGGAACCGCGGAACGCGGCGAGGTACATGCGAAAGGACTGTGGCATCATACCGTTCACTGCTGGCTTGTCCGGTTCGACGAGAATGCAGTCGGCGGCAATGGACGTCGCGCGCGAATCTTAATCCAGCAGCGTTCGGATAACAAAGACACGAACCCCGGTTGCTTCGACATCACGGCCGCGGGCCACTTGGAAGCCGGGGAAACTCCGGAGGCCGTCGTCCGCGAGCTGGAAGAGGAATTGGGCGTTCGCGTCGGCTTCGAAGAGCTTGCCGACTTCGGGATTATCCGCGAGCAAGAATCCGGAATCGTCGGGGGAGTTGAGTACATCGACGCGGAGGTGAGCCACGTATACGGGTTATCGACTTCGATTGATTTGATGGATTTCCGGCTTCAGGAGGAGGAAGTCGCGGGCTTATACGAAGCCGATGCCGACGAGTTGATCGCTTTAATGGAAGGAAACAGGGAACAGGTTAGAGCAACCGGGGTGAGGCTGCAGGACGGGGTCCTCCGCCCGGCGGAAGCTTCCTTAACCTGCAGCTCGTTCGTCTCCCGGGATTACGACTACTATATTTCCGTGTTTAAGTTTTTAAAAGGGATTGCTTCGAGGTCTTAGAGGTGGATTTAACTGCGGGCTTAGCGTCTGGCTTAATGGCGGGTTTCGGGCTAGGTTCCAAGCGTACGGGCTGCCACCGCAGCCTGCCGCCCCTCACTTTGCCTTCGACCCAGTAACCCTTGATCGGGTCGCGAAACAATACTTCAAGTTTGCCGTCACCGTCGGAATCCCAGATGCGGAAAGGTCTGCCGTCGTCCATCGGGCCGAACTCCCAGCTATCTCCGACGACCACCCATTCCACCAAGGTTACTTCGTGTTCTTGTTCATGTTCGCCGACGTTATTCCTATGGAGCTTTCCTAACATCCAAAGCTCCTCATTCGGACTATAGCTGAGTATTTCGTCCCCTTCTCCTTCGAACGGTCCGCACCAGTAACCGCCATCTTCTTCGAACCGGCCTAACCCTTCCCAATTTCTCCACCAGCGGTCTACCATGCCATGGATATTGTAGAAAACCGTATCGTGAGGGGCTACATCGAAATCGTCGATGTCCGGGTCCCCGTATATTCTGGCAGCTTGCTTGTGTATGCAGGAATGAAGATTGGAGGCTTCGATGAACCTCCCCAGCTCGTCGGCGCTCGCGAAGGATTCGGGCTGGTACAATATGCGCGCTTCCGCAGCCCGGTCGTAGCAGGGTGCTTGGCGAATTTGCTCCGGCACGGATGTCCAAGGCTCGACTAGCCTGAGATCGTAGCCGTTCTGCGCATACCAAGCCAGCGCCCGCGCGATAAAATCGCGGTGGAACCGCAGAAATTCCAGGCCGTAGCCGGGCGGCGGATTGGTTATGTCCACGTAATGCCTGGCATGATGCCAGATTTTATGCTCTTCCAGCAGGCTCTGCGGGAAATTCGGAATTTGCGACATAGCGAAAGCCTCCCTCTGGCAGTTCGGTTGCCATCAGGATATGCAGTTTCTTTGGGTATGGAAACCTGCTCGGCTATTTCACCGAGGATTCGAGCGGCAATCCCGCCGCTTTGCGTACTTCGTTGGCTAGCCGGTTGTATTCTTCCTTGTCCGTCTTCGTTGTCGCGACATACCAGCCCGCTGACAAGAAGCGAATGATTTTCTCCGCGTCGTCCTTGCTCATCGTCGGTTCCTCCTCCGCCGTATTCCACCAGCCCTCGCCGTCGTAGGATACGTTCAAGTCCAACGAGACGCCGGCGATTACTACGTTATTTTGATATTGATAGACGTTGGCGTGATCGCTCTTCTTTCCTTGGCTCCATGCGTAGGTTTGCCAGAAGCATGTGCAGGCGTTACGCTTCGCCATCTCTTCCACGACAGCATAAGAACCATAGACTCCGGTTAAATAACCCGGTATTTGTTTAGCTGCGACTATCAAATATTGTTCAATCGCATCGTAGTCCCTCGGCTGGGCATCGTAATCGACCGCGAAATAAATCGCGCTTCCTTCCGGTTGACCGACGAGCTTAGTCTCCTTGAACGCCGCTTTCCCGTCCTCTTCTCCCGCCGCAGCTCCCCCCGCCGGTCTGTTCGCGGTCGTCTCGAACACGGAGATAACTTGCATCCCTGCTTTCGATATCGCATCCGCTTCGCTCGAGGTAAGCCTCTTCCAAGCATAGCTCGACGGGACAAGGTATCTCGCCGCGAAGCGATACCCTTGCTGGGCTAACGCCCTTGCGTTGATATAGGTGAGAGGAGTGGCGCAGTCGATTCCTTTGGTCATAGGGTGATTGGACTCCTTTCTTACGGCAAGCTAATCCTTAGATCCTTCATTAGATGAGATATCCCGATTCGGGGTGTCGGCTTATGGTTATACGTTCTCCCTTTTCTTCGTGTAATGATATAAACCCGACGCCGTCAATCCGATGATCGAAATGGTCGTTAACGATTGCTGCACAGTTGGCGGTGCCAGCACGAAGGATGCCGCGATCAGCAGACTGATTAAGTGGTAATACTGGCTGGGAATGCGGAATTCCTTCGCTATTCCCACGTAAGCCGCCACTATCGGAGCTAGCATGGCCACTTGGCCGGATAGGTCGGCGAGGTTATCCATCGTTCGGTTCATCCTCCTTGTAAGTTAGTTAAAGTAGCTATTGCGGCAGCGAGAATGGCTCCGACCAGCGTGCGCCAGAGCCAGCGCTGATTGTCGGCTATTTCGTCAATCCGTTTATGCGACGTCCTCGCTATCTGCAAGGCTTCAAGCGCAGTCTCCCGAACGTCCGTCATCGCATCGATCTTCGTCTCCAAACGAACAACGCGCTCCCGGATATCCGAGAGCACGCGCGCTTCTTCGCTGGACATGTTATCACCTCCGGGTGTGGATTTAACCAAAATGACACAAAGATTATTTGTTCTCTGATTTTTAAGCTCAACGTATCAGACAAGAATTACAGTATTCCTTAGAGCCCTTATATGAGCGCCTTTTCTATTAGTTACATTGGCGCTAATCGTAGGGGTGGTCCATGCAGGAATGTCGGATGTTGGTTGCCAATTCACCTATCTGGCTTTGAGATTCGTTTCCCGACATGTTTATCGTTCCTCTCCCGATTCAATAATTTATATAAGGATCGAGTTGAAACTATTTACAGCGCATGTCGTCTGACCTCCCTTCGAGTTATAATTGAATTACAGCATTACGTAATTCCTTAATGTGTATTCCCTTACGATTGGTGACATCTGCCGTAATTGTAGGATCAGTATATACCGGCGGGGTAATTCCAAGCGTTGTAAACATTGATGACATAGCCGTACGAAGTTCCGTGATATGCACCGCCCTTACACCAGTTACGTTAGCTGAGATCGTAGTAAATGAAGCTACTTCCAAACCGCGAGCAATACGTACGGTGTTTATCTTACTGCGTAATTCATCGATCCATACCTTACGAATAGCCGTATCAGCGTTACCGATGTTCGCGTCCGTCCAATTGGGATTTGATATTGCCAATGTGAGGGTGTTAGACCACGGCCCATACGCTACTCCGTCATTAGCTCTGACTCTTACATAATACGTTCCATAAGCGAAATTTGCCGCAGGTTGCCATGTAGTTACAGTACCAGTCGCTATCCTACCATTCGGAGTGAAATGATCAGGATTTGCATCTGAAGTCGCTGTATGATAAATAGTTGTGAAAGCCACATCCGTTGCAAATTGTATTTCATAAACTAGTGAATTAGCGTCAGGGTCTGTTGCAGAGAGCCTAACCTTCGGCCTCCTGTTGTACAAAGTACCAGAAACAGGCGTAGATATAATTGGAGCGTTCGGCGAACGACCTATAAAGGTGGAAACGGTACGAACAGCTTGGCTATTTCCGTTGTTATCGAACGCATAAACATGCGTTTGATACTCGCCGTAATAGTTTCCGTGATTTGAAATAGGAATGTCATAGTACCAATGTCCTCCACCTGCATTAACGCCGTTATACCATTGTATGTCATCTTGACCACCAGGAGTTGTCCAAGTCGGGAATTGAACCTTTTGAACGCCAGATCCTGCATCAGACACTCCAGTGACCTCAACGCGAAAGGTTTGTCCTAGTGTCAAGTTTAAGTATTGTGCTGCAGGTGTTCCTCCGGTAGCCGTGGGAGGTATGGCATCAGGCGGAATGTAATCAATCACAAGATAAGGACGATTCGCTTCAGCTTCTGATGTAGGCCACCATACAGCTTGACCGTTACTACCTAAACTTCCCCAGTTACCAATGAACGCGCCATAACCAGTTCCTGCTTTTTGAGCAATCATCTGCATTGTAATATTGATGTTAATCCATTGTGGTCCATGAACATAAGCTGAACCTTCATACTGCGGACCATCCACATAAAGAACAGTCGGAGTATTGTAGTAGTGTATTGTCAATTCGTTCCAATCGGAAGTTATTGTGTTAATTCTGAATGCATAATAATCTCCGGTATTAAGGTTCCTCGATGAAGTATAAAGATAAAGGCGCGCTGAGGTTATTGTGGCACCGGCAGGGACAACTGATAAGTTAGGCTTTATATATGAATAAGCTTGTCCGCTGTCTAATCCTTGCCCTACACTTTGTTCGCTTATTGAACCTTGTTCACCAGCATAAGTTGAATAAGTGTAAGCATCGTGCCAAGTTGAATCCGCGGTGATTGTAACTTGTGCCATATCTTCACTTCCAATCTTGTATTATTTGTCTAAGGTGTGTACGTCCTTGCAATTGCAAAAGCGGTAGCTACAAATACTGTGTTTGCAATCGTCGTATCCGAATCGCCAAAGGTTGCCGTCGGAAAGGTCGGTTTTCCGGTAAAAGCAGGGCTGTCTAGATCTGCAATTTTAACCCATACAGGCTTGAAAACGATATCTTGTGTTGTTGTAACCGTTCCTGTCTCGAACATTTCATTCCTCCGCCTACGGAAAATTAAGCGAATTCCTCTTGCTCCTGAGGACGCATGAGTGTTTCAATATCTCAATGTTTGCCCCGTAAGTGTAACCCTAAGCAATCCACAAATTCGGCTAAAGATATGTGGGATTGTCAACGGACTTTACACCGTGGTCGACGTTTGTGAATGTGGCCTCAGTCACAAATTGCAATTTGAAACTTAATGCATTTCCATCCGGGTCGGACATAGCCATCCTAATTTCAGATCGATTATTGTATAAAGTGCTATTATTTGCCGGGCTAGAAATCACACCGACATTTGGTTTGCGATCTACATACGTATACAAAATACGCATCGCTGAACTGGTTATTATCAGCATTATCGTAATCGTAAACGTGGGTTAGATACTCTCCGTAGGTATTGCCATGGTTGGCTATTGGAATGTCTACATACCAATAACGCCACCAGCATTTGTACCGGCATACCATACGAGATCATCCTGTTCGCCCGCTGTTGTCCATCTAGGGAATTTCCGATATTATACCGTTCGATCTAGTTGAGTAACCGGAGGTTAGTGAAGGTTTTACTTATATGGAACCCCTAGTGGATTCATTAAATATTATTCTGCGCACATTAGGAATTACCCGGCTTAGTCCCTGTCCATATTACATACACTTTACAACGACATTACCGGAGGGTTTTGCCAGTAAGAACCGCTTGTGAGCTTAAAGTCTAAAATGTACCGGTGTTCCTAGAGTTTACCCATGACATGTTTATTCGCCGCTGTCACTGTACTTGCAAGTGATATTTCCAACACAATCAATATCATCTTCACCAAGCCCTGAATTATGGAGCATATGTTCTAGCAAGAGCCACGGCAGCCGTTACGAAAGCTGTAGTTGCCAACTGAGTCGTACTTGTACCGGCAGAAGCGGTAGGTGCTGACGGAATACCACTAAAAGAAGGTGATGACAGAGGGGCTTTCCCATTAATTGCTGCATTAATAGCAACATCCCGTGCTCCCATTGTATCGATGTCGCTTGCAACTGCAGGATCAGCAACCTTTGCACGACCTGCAGAATCACGTTCCATTAAAGTACTTGCAGTAGCTGCGCTGGTAGAGCCGTGAACTCCCGATGTGTCTCCGACATGTTCATTATAAATCTGCAGATTTGCATCAAGCAGGTCATCGTTCCTATTATGGTTTGCTACAGTTGCGTTGTCCGAAACTTCAATTTTTTTAATTCCGCTCCGTAGAATAATCAATTCTTAATCCCCCTTATTCAATATCCCAAGTTTCTAATTGTCCGAAAGTGATACCTATATTCTCAATATCTCCAAACGTCAGGCCACTCTCTTGAAGCGCGCCAAAGGTAGTGTAAGTAAAGGAGTAGTCAACAGATAAATGAGCCGGTTTAATCTCTTCGATAGCTGCTTTAAGGTCATCCAGATTCGGCGGGATACCCAAAGTATCGATAAACTTAACCGTAAATGAGTAAGCTTCTTCTTCCGGAATTACATCAACCTGCCCGCCGTCAAACGCTTCCGCTACTCTCTTAATGAGTCGCGTTGTTACGGTACCGACGCCTCGAATCTTAGAGTAGATAACACTACGCCTCTGCTCTACGGGCTTGGAAGAATTCGTTTCGATACCTAGTTCCCGCTCCCACTGATCCAATCCCCAAGTTGCGGTTTGTACGAATTGCTGATCGAGTTTTTGAGCGACTTCATCGATGATATCGTCCAGCTCTTTGCCTTGCGACGCCAATATGGATTGCATCGATCGAGAAGTAGCATAGAATTCAGGAAGGTAACCCATCATTTCCTTTCCACGAACACTCGTAAGACCTAAGTTACTCATGCAAGCTCACCGTCCCCAAGACGGCAACTTGTCCCATTCCCATTTCGATATTAGCGCCGTTACCGTTTAGGGTTAAAGCGGAGAAATCGACGATGTTCGGATTATCCAAGAAAATGGCGGAAACCCTTATCGTACGAAGTAATGGTTCGTTATAGGCAAGTTGCTTAAAATAGTCCTTCAAGCTCTCCTCGAGCTCCGTCTTGACGGAAGCAAGCATTGCCCCGGATACGAGAGAGACTTGTACGTTAATATGAATGGGAACTTCAATAGCCGGTGCGACCGTTACTCGGGCTCCAATCGGGGCCTTACCTTCCCCCACGCTCGGAATTGGTGCGATATAAACTTGCACCTCATCGACAAGCTCCGTACTTGGAGCTCTTTTCTCGGAATTCAACACGAACACTTTGACCGTACCCGGTCCATTCCAGATCGGTTGTACCTGAACTCCTCCGACTCCCGGTATTTCTTGCGCCCACTGAATGTAATCCGATATATTACCGCTCGTACCGGGTCTGCGAACCTTTTCTAGAAATCGCTCCCTCAATATCCCATCCGATTCCTTATCTTCCCCCGGAATAATAACGTCCGACAAAACCGCGCTCGCGAGATTTTCAATATAATCGATCGGTAGCATACTGCCGAAATGCTGATTTCCGATAATGCCGGCAATCTCAGATTCGAGAATATATTCACCGATATTCTGACGTTCTAACACGATAAAATTTGTCTTCGCAATAGAGAATCTGCTTCCGACGGGTACGTCGGTCGGTAGATTGGAGGAATTAAAGAACTCGCCTTTACGTCTAGCTTTGCTAGCCAAGCTGCGGACGACCCCAAACTCCTCCGTACGCCTATCGAGATATTCTCCGCTTGCCGTATTCGCAAAGGACAAATCCATCGTCCGATCCATTTCGGCATATAATTCCGACAATTCCAGCGCAGCCGGTGCCAAAGCATCATATATGATGCTACCCTCCCGCTTATCTAAATCTTGCTGAACATTGTTCAACATCCGTTGAATAATCGTTTCGAATGTCTGATTCTCATACCTAAGCATCAGATCACCTCCTGCGAAGCCTGAAAGCTTCCTATTGGGGTTACTACCGTGAATCGGGCAAGCACAGCGTTCTCTTGAAAGGACACTTCCATATCTTCAACCGCGTCTATTCGTTCGTCTTGCAAGAGCGCTTCCTCGATCCTTCTCTTTAACTCGGATCTGTAGATTCGCCTATCTTGCCCGAGTAAGGATATCATTTCGATGCCATAATCGGAGTCATACGCTAAATACTGAAACCGTTCCGTTTGCAATATTTTAAAAACGGCTTGCTTGACGGCTTCTATTCCATCGATTTTTCCGGAAATAAGACCTGATTTCGGATCGAATCTATACGTTAGGGAAGTACTTTGGAGATCGAAATCATCGCCTAATTCAGTTCCAATCGAGTTGCCGGTTGGAATCATATCTTCACCACCCGGTCCAAAATAATATATTGTTGTCCGCCTTGTGCCCGCAATAATAACAAGTAATCGTCTTTGGCAAGCGCCTCCCGGATAGTGACTTCCTCCGAGCCAATCAACACCTTACACTCTCTGAGGCTTTCCGGGATAAGCAGCAATTCTTCCGAGAGGATGAACCTTTGATCGATTAGCACGGATAACGGATTCACCTCTACTACTTGTCCATATAGCACGGTAACGGGATTGGTAGCCTCAACAGCTCCTACTCCCGCTTTCTTCATGATCTCCAGTAAGCTCATGCGATCACCTTCACGTTAAGAGACATATAATGATCATTTCCGTTAAAATGGTGGGAACACTCGTCAACGAGAAAATATTGTTTGATATCGAGCGTCTCCAATATCACATAGACGAGAACACCGGCTCGTACTTGAATGTTCCCTATGGAATCCAGCTTTAGCGTTTTCGATTCGCGATTTTTCAAGGTCATCATTTGAATCAACTTTTCGTTGATTTGAGCCGCATTCATTTTTTCGTCGGCTTTCTCGAAGTATTGCAATCTGCCCCACCGTGCGATATTTCCGCTATCCTGAGCGATATAGACGTCTCGCTTCCCGGTTTCTTTATTATCCTGAACGATCTTGATTCGGTTAAAGGTATCGCTATCTATGGAACGATTGAAATCGTAACTGTAGACCAAGCTATCGTCACCAATGACTAAATCCAGTGCTAACTCCGTAATATTTTGAAGCGTCAAAGAACCGAATTTGTCATAAAAAACATAGTTCTGCAAAGTTGCAACCAAAGTACGATCAAGTGCCTTGCATATAATATCCATCAGCTTCACGTTATCTTCCACCATAGCCGGAATGGAATGTTTGGTATTCGCAAGAACGCCTACTTTCAATTGCAAGTCTCCCGCGATTTTTTGAATGATCTGCGTGGCTGTCATACCATTAAGAACATAAGTTTCGTTAGTCATCAGGTACCGTAGTTGATCGTAGGCCAATATTTTTACGTTTTCTTCGATTCCGCTGTCAACCGAAAATACGTAACCATAGAAAAGCCCTACGCCGTCCTTAACAAGCCTGACGACATCTCCTGGATTGCATTTGAACCCATTCGTCTTAGTTAATCCGCCGATTACAGTAAATTCGCAGCTTGACGCTTTGCCAATCCGGCTAGTTTTCCACTCAATATCAGACGAGATCATTGATATATCCCATATGTCGCCATTTTTATTATCGATCAGAAGCTCAATCATCCCGCTCACCTTCGCTTAGGAAGCTTCAGTATGGAACCTATCCGAAGCGTCTTGATTTGAGAATCTGTAATACTGTTTAATTTCTGAATCTCACGCCAGCGGGCATCGTCCCCTAGCATTTTCCTTGCTATTCGAATCAGGGTATCTCCAGCCGCGATTTTATAGGTAGTAGGTTTCACCCGTTCATCCGGCCTTGTAGTATTATTTTTGGCAGCATTAGATTCGGCTGTCGTGCTGCTAATCGTGACCTTCTTTGGTGCGAAATAAACATATTTAAGCAACTTAACGGAATACTCGATGTCTCCGGGCGTGCCTGCTACTTCCTTCCAATCAAAGCTTTCGATGCTCACCGGCAAATTGATCTCCACATCATTCCCCACGTAAATCAAACGGAGAGGTTTTCCGCTATTCATCCAGTCTCGAATCAGGGTTACATATTGCATGGGTTTTAATACTGTTTTAGCGGATGAATGAAAAGGGTCTATATGGAAGTATCCGTTGAACGAAATTTTCGAGAGCGAGCTCGGTTGAATAACGTTTATCGGACCGCTGCCCGAGATTTCATAGATCTTGCCGTTTCCTTGCTCATTGATTTCAATAGAATCGGGCAAAATCGGAAAGAGAAATCCCTCTTCTTGATCATTAGTGCTCAGACTGAGCTTGTATTCCGTTTCGGCCACTAAGCATACACCCCCTGCGCGGAGGACGTAATCTCCTTGGTCATCGCTTCCTCGATTCTTTTCAACATTTCGTTTACGTCGACTTCATTCTGAATATCTCCAGTTTGAACTTGCACCGTAGGCGTTAGCGTGACGAAGTTCTGAATACTTTTGATTTCGGCGAGTTCCCTCATCGTCTTCAAATCCTCGCTAGACACGTCGACGGTGTCGTCTATTTTGCCGATCCGGCCGACTTCCCCTACTCTAGGAATATCGGCGGTGGCGGCACTCCCGGCATCCCACTTTTTCATATCCGGGTTTTCCGGTATTGCGGGCTTTTCGCCTGAGGGCTTACTCAACTTATCTAGGTGAAGCGCTGCTTTATCAACGTTAAAATCTTCAGTCGCATCTGCAATCGTATTAAAAGTGTCTTTGATTCCGTTCTGTAAACCTGCCTTGAATTTACTGCTATCGATTCTCTCTAGTTCAAGGTTAGCCTCGGCTTTAATTCCAAGAAAACTTCCCACGGCATTAACGACCTTATTAATTCCCGAAAGAAAGATATTGACCCCGTCGATAAAACCGTTGATGAATCCTGTCCACATATCGATGTACCATCCAACGGCAGTTGAAATAATATCGCCCATTGTCCGGAACATCTCCGCGAAAAAATCCCTAACCGGTTTAAGTGCAGCGATTATGGCTAACAGTGCGACGATAAGTCCCACGATGAGTCCGATAAAAAACGGAATCGGATTGCTCCACATGGCCATATTCAATGCGATTTGTGCCATACGGACTACGTTGATTACACCTTGATACACCGCCATAATCGCCGAAACGGCAAACAAGATGCCATAATATGTGGCAAACGCCGCTACCAAGCCGAGCACAAGAGGCCCGATTACCGGCAATGCCTGTAAAAACAAGTCCCATAACCCCTGGATGATAGGAGTCAAGAACATGATTCCTTGATTAATGATTTCGAATAGCCAAGTAAAGAAAACTCCGGCTAGACTAATAATATCCGTCACCGATATTCCCAATTGATCCAAAAATAATAAGATTACTCCAATTGCGGCGCCTATTAATAAAATGGGCCAATTCAACGACAACCAAACGGGGATCGTTTTGGTGATAAGATCGCTCATCTTCGATATATTACCTAGAATGTCTGCTTCGACGATGTCATTAATCGAGCTTAGGATCGGTTGGACCATCGTTAACTGTTGAGCGGCAGCACTCGAGGATTGCGAGGAACCTTGTTCATTAGACCCCGAAACGCTTTGGCTCGACCCTCCGCTCGTCATGGTCTCTTCCATCGCCCGCGGCACTTCGCCCAGATTCTGAAATGCATCAGCGGTTTGCTTAATGGATTTCATCAACGAACCGTATGTGCTCTCAACCTCGTTAAACAAGCTCAATGCCGACTCCGCACTTGCCATATCTTCACCTCCCTTTCCTTTTCGAACGTCTTTCCTTCTCTACCCTTAGATCGATCATGGCGAAGATGGCCGCCTTCTCGCGGCGACTCATCTTCATCATGTCATGCGGCAATACGTGAAGCTCATGGAGGGCGTAGTAGGCATAATTAGCCTCCGAATCGCCCTCCTTGATTAGTTTTTTACTTCATCCACCAACTCGGAAGTACTGCGGTCGAATCCGTTCAACTCTTGAACCTTGCCAACAAGCGCCGCATACTCTCCGGGCAACAGCATTTTGCGCAGCAAGTTTTCCGCTCCGAATACCGAGTAAGATTTTTGCAACTCGGCATCTTTTAGATTCGGGTATTCGACGCTTGCCACGACCAATTTGACCATGTATTCGTCAGCGCTCGTCTCCGGGACATACCCGCCGTTTTTCCCTTTCACTCTCTTCGTCGCGGCTTTGCGGCATTCTTCATTCTCCGCCTCGGTCATACTGCGCAGCTTCCATGCAACTTGAATCCCATCGTTACTCTTGAATCTGGAGGATACGATAAATTCTTCGCTAACGTCCGTTGCCGCATTTTCCGAGAAAAAGACCCTAAGATCACTCATTCGATCGTTCCCCCTAGTTATGCCTGAATCGGCTTAACGAATTTGTCTTGAATATCCACGTCTTCGAATGTAAACTCGATTTCTTCGTCGAGTCCTTCGCTTTCCGTGTCTAATTTGGCCATAATGATGCTATTCAAGTTTACTCCGCTTAACGTAATCGTCTGTTTGCCGATCGAAGAAGCCGGATCTTCATTGACGACGACGATACTGAAATAAGTATCCCGACCGCTCTTGATGTAATCCAGCATCATTTGACGGAATAGAGAGGTTACGTAGTAGACAGTCATGCTTCCGCTACCGCTCCAACCAATTGCCTTGTGCTGCGTGACCCGCTTTCCAAGCGTTTTGACCTCCGCTTTTTCTTTTTCCACCTTGGCCTCCAGGGCCTTAATATAGAACATTTCCTCTACTTGCCCGTTAATGGTCGCGTATGCGCGGCCTTCTTGACCCGAAATCGTATCGGTCGCTTGTAAGAATGCCATCTTACTTCACCTTCACTTTCATATATACTTTTTCGATCGCATCGACCGGCTGAATGTTTAGTTCCACGTATACGCTATCCGTTTCTACTCCCGGTAACACTTGGAGATCCGTTTGCGCATTGAAGTTCTGAATGATTCCGTCGTTTACAAGAATGTTCAAATACGAAAGGCATTCAGCCTTTAAGAGATTTCGGCCATCAATGTTGTTGTCCACTTTACCGATATAGAAGTTCTCGAAAATCGATTTAAAGTCGTTGGCTATCCCGTCCATGACCCGAATGACCCGGTTTTTGGAGAACGCTTTGCCCTTAGTCGGCGAATAGTCGCGAAAAGTATTAATATCCAGCTCAACGATAGCTCTACCCCTATTTTGGACAAATACGAAGTGGCCACCCTTCAGCGCTGCTTCGATTTCCGTATGGGTATATCGAATATCGGCATCGACGGCATCATCGTAAGCTTGATACGTCAGCGATTCCGACATCTCGGCACCCGCCGTAGCGCCTGCTACCCAAGCCGTTGCTTTGACCGCATCCAAAATCGTTCCATCGGACAATACAACCCCGTTCTTAACGCTAATAATCCCTTCATGATCCGCAATCGCGTAATCCGCGAGAACGGCTTGGACCTTACGCCCTTCATCTTGACGCAAACGCTTCACGAACGCTCCATATAAAGATTTAAGAGTATTATCCGCTGAAGACAACACTACCGTATTGAAATCATGAACTTCGATTGCGGTTAGAAAATCGGAATAGTCCTGATTAAGGACAGCTCCGTCCGTTCCGCCTGTCAACGGTATTCCAGCGCTCGTGGACAACGTCCCCGTGCCGCCGAAATCGACCCACCCGTTATCCGAAAGCGAAGCGACATTCAATACCGTTTGAATATCTACTATTTCACCTGATACAAGAGTCTTAACATCGAACTTGGTATTATCGTCAACATTATCTTCTATAATGATTGAAATTGCGTTTCCTCGAATGCCGGCATACCGCGCTGTAAAAGTGATCGTTCCTTGCGTTGCCGTAGCCTTAGCTCCTTCGTTCAGTCGATAAAGCAGCAATGTTTTAGCGCGTTTCAAGGCTTCTCTAATTAATAATGCCTCCGGGGCGGATTGATCGTAACCGATTTTGTCCGTCAACGTTTCCCCGGATTGAATGGTCATAATTTGTTTGGATCGGCCCCAACTCAGCGAAAGCGCCAAAGCAACTACGCCTTTCTCTCCAACCTTGCCTAAGGGTTGACCATCCCCCTCGAAATTAATGTACACACCCGGTCTGACTTTATTTTGCGTAACCCATGTTCCTCCTGCCATGCTTATACAACCTCCTTGGTCGCGAATTGATCGAGAATGTGATTTACCTCAGCAACTGCATACTTCGTTTCTTCATCTAGAAGCGCATTAATCGCATCCTTCTGAGAAGGGGTGTACTTCTGCGAAGCTAGAAATTGGCTCTTAGCATAAGTAACTCCAGACGACTTCTTCCCCATAATCCGATCATCCTCCTATAGGTGATATTGATCATACCGTTTCGATTTCTTCAAAACGGGCCTCTCATAACTAAGTGGCAACCGTACGACAAGTTCGACATCAACCGACAAGAACGATCATGCTTCCAATGTTGTCCGTTACCTTGCGTTGAGCCCGTACCATATAAGTGCCAACGCTTGACTTGCTGATGCTTAGCAGTGCCGCGATTTCCGCATGGGAGTAGCTTTCTCCGAGGGCTAGCGTGTAACAGTTGCGTTCGCGTTCGGTTAAACCCCGAAGGGCGGCTTCGAGGCGAAATCGGCTTTCCTTCGGCACCTCTTGGCCCGTCTCCTGCGGCATTGCCGTATGAATGACCATGGGCAGCTTGTCGGGATCCGTCGGAATTTCCCTTTGATATCCGGCACGTCTCTCGATGCCTCTTCGGTTACCCGGCCTCCTCCCGGTTTCTAGCCATTCGATAATATAGGAACAGCTAGCGATCATTTCAATGACCAGCTTCCGATCTTTATCCAGCGTTAAAATGTTCTCCATATCTTCGAGACTTCTCACCGGCTCCAGCTTTCCGATTCGCACCGTAAGCTCGTTCGCCGTGCGCAGAAGCATTCTCCTCGTTTCCGAATAACTCTCAATTGTCGCTGGCCCTAGATCTGTAATCCGATTGAATTCCATTTTAAAACCCCCTCTATTGTTTTGCCAATTTGGCAAATACGGACTATCGGTAATGCTTAGCTGAATCCCTTCATCACTTATGCACAACTCGTTCAGCAATCCCCTTCATGCTGAATCACTCACTTATTGCCAAATCGGTAACATATGCTCATCATAATTTGCCAAAAAGGCAAAGTCAACATCTATTTTGCCAAAATGGCAAATTTAAAGGTTTACCAAAACGGAAAATATGATATACTGAAATTATCCATTACAAAGAAGGAAGATTACCATGTCGTTGGGTTTTCGTTTGCGGGAACGACGCGAGAAATTCGGCAAAACGCAATTAGACGCCGCTAAGCATTTAGGTATCAGCAACGTTCAACTGTCTAGATACGAAACGGATGACCGGAAGCCGGATCCCGATATGCTGATTCGTTTCGCCGAATACTACCATACAACCGCCGATTATTTGCTAGGCCGAACGGATAAAGCACTCGCTGATTTAAGCGATACTCCAGCCACCACAGAATATCCCGTCTTCGAGGAATTCATCAATAATCCGGAGCATGGCGTGTTTTTCAAGGATTACTTGAATGCCCCCGAAGAACGGAAAGAGGAAATGCGCCGTTTCTGGGAATTCATTCAGGAGAAGGAAAAGGGTCGGAAACCAGGTGACCGGCAACACGACAATTGATCATTGCTCACGAAGCCCGCAAGGGCTTTTATTTTCCCCATAAATACGAACATACATTCTCATTATAAGGATGGGCCTAATGTACAGATATTATCAAACGACCCCATTGGAGCAATGGATCGAACAATTGTGGATCAAATCCGGAATCGTCGCTCACTCGCACTTGAACATCGACGAAGTGGCTACGCGTTTGGACGTGTGGGTTCATTATATGAAAAATACGAGCCGCGCCTTGGAGTATATGGGGATGAGGTCTATTATGATCGACAACCGCCAAGTACGCGAAGTCCAGTGGGAAGATTTCTTGCATGAGCTTTGCCATGTGCTTCGGCATGCGGGGAATCAGACGACGATGCCGCGTTTATTCTGCGAGGGTCAAGAAGCGGAAGCGAATCGATTCGTGCTTTATGCGGCCATCCCTTTCTTCATGCTGCGCACGCATAGGCTTCCGGACCGAATAGATGAAGCTGCGGAGTATATCGCCTTCCACTTCGGGGTTACCCACGAATTGGCGCTCAAGAGATTGGAGCAAATCCAACGCAGGATTTTTGCCACCATTTTGTGGGACGAGGCATTGAAACAAGAAGCCCGCAATCTTGTGCTGAGAATCGATCTTCGCGGCAAAAAAGCGGTGTTATAACGCGCAGCTTTACACATTTGAAAACAATAGGATTATTCTAATAGTCATCCAGATGTTTCCACGCAAATCTATGAGGGTAATGGAAATTAAAGTATTTAATAAACTAACATCTAGTTAACAGTTACACTCCCTTTTCTTTAACACTTAGGCGGTATGATGACATTATCAATTTACTTAAGGTGGTGATAACGTGCGGGATATTAGGGACACGGTACACGCTTTGGACAATACCTTCCTCATCAACAAATTCCATTTAGCCTTCGAGCAATCTCCCGATGACGAATTCATCCAGATCCTTCTCGAGGAAATCATAAATCGCCAGCTTACGATCGAAGAAGTTTTGGATACGTCGAACGTTCATTGAAACTCAACGGCAAATGAAATAGCCAACAGAGCCTTCTCAGGCTAAGTTGGCTATTTTATGTTACGAGGTATGGCAGTCGTAAAAACAAAAAATCCCCGCTCAGCCTAAGCTGCGCAAGGATTGTTCATGTAATAAATGGTGCCGACTAGAGGACTTGAACCCCCAACCTACTGATTACAAGTCAGTTGCTCTACCAGTTGAGCTAAGTCGGCGTAATTTATGGCCTACAAGAAAAGATTATACCTCGGTGGAAACCAGTTTGCAAGAGGTTTTTAAAATTAGATTCAACTTTTTGTCGAATGTAGGATTTGATCCGCGATTTTCGTCGTTTAATACGGTACGTTGGTGCGTTATTGTGGCAGGAGTTTCGGTTCTCCGTTGTATTAATGGTAACTACTCACTTATGACAATACGTCACTCGAGGATATTAAGAGGAAATAAGCCGTTCTTGGCACGGTATTTGGCCCACGGGAGACACTCTCGGCAAAATAGCCATTCCTGGCGCGGGTATTCGGTCCACCGGAGACACTCTCGGCAAAATAGCCATTCCTGGCGCGGGTATTCGGTCCACTGGAGACACTTTCGGCAATATAGCCATTCCTGGCACGGGTATTTGGCCCACGGGAGACACTCTCGGCAATATAGCCATTCCTGGCACGGGTATTTCGCCCGCCGGAGACACTCTCGGCAAAATAGCCATTCCTGGCGCGGGTATTCGGTCCACTGGAGACATTTCCTGCGAAATAGCAACTCCTTACACGGGTATTCGCGATCGGTCACACTTGCCCACCAAGCAAACAACTAAAAACGCACCCCCGAAAACCTCGGAAGGCGCGCCGTCATTGGATAAAGAATGGTGCTGATGAAGGGATTCGAACCCCCGGCCTACGCATTACGAATGCGTTGCTCTACCAACTGAGCTACATCAGCAAATTCTTTATTAGAATAGTAATTTCCGCGGCAAAAGTCAAGATTCTAACTATTGGAAATCGCGGATTGTTTACACCTTAACTGAATGAACCGGTCTTCTAAGCCTTGCATAAACTGGGAGGATAATAGCCCAGACGGCAAAGGGGAATGAAGATGAACGGACAGACCGCAATGCTCCCGATCCGGATTCGGACGATGACCGCCAAGAACGTCAAGATTAACGTCCCGTACGTGAATGGCGGAACCACGGCCGCAGCCCAGGAAGCCATGAACAAGAAGATCGCTTCGGCCAATCAGCAGTTGCTGAAGGAACAGGGATTTCCCAGCAATGACATTCAGCAGATGGACGGTACCTTCGAAATCAAGACGAACGAGAGAGGCGTGCTAAGCCTTTCTCTTCTGAACTACTCGTTCACCGGGGGCGCCCACGGCAATACGCTCCAGAAATCGCTCACCTTCGATGCCGATACCGGGCGTAGCTACACGTTGGGAGAGCTGTTCAAGAAGGACAGTCCTTACGAGGCTCGCCTCAACGCGATCATCCAAGCACAGATTAAAGCAAGGCAGCTTCCGCTTCTCGTCGATTACCCGGGCATAACGCCGGATCAGGATTTCTATATCGCCGACAAATCGCTGGTCATCTATTTTCCGCTGTACGCTATCGTTCCCTATGTCTGGGGCTTTCCTTACTTCCCGATTTCGGTGTTCGAGATCCAAGATATTATCGACGAGGATGGTCCGCTGGGCTTTATGATGTATTGAGGTAGCTCAGATGAGAAAAGCTCGCAAAAAATAGGCTTGCTCCGCATAAGACGGGGCATGCCTATACTATGTAGTACGAATACGTTATAAGGACATTTGACGACCCCTATGATCCACGAAAAACGCTTCTTCGCTTACGATCGTTTTGCGCTCCAAGATATCCAGGATCCCGCTCGCGCTTTCCGAAGCTTCCATCGGCGCTTTATCGCCGCCCATATCGGTACGAATCCAACCCGGATGTACGGCTAATACCCGAATCCCTCTTGGCCTTAGCTCTTCGTTAAGCTGCTTGGATAACATGTTCACGGCCGCTTTCGATATCGCGTATGGATAATCGCCGCCGTATGCCCCGGCGAAGCTACCCGCTTCGGAAGAGATGTTAACGACATTCGCGCCTGCATCGTCGGTAAGCAAGGACGTCAAATGCTTAAGAACGATCATGGGACCGAATAAATTCACTTCGAAAGTTAGCAGCAATTGGTCGATCGGAAGAGTTCCGATCTTATGCTCCCGAGCAAGCAGTACTCCGGCATTATTAATGATTCCGTCCAGCTTGACGGATTCGCCGCTTAATTTCTTGGCCAGCTCCGCGACATCGTCCTCGCGGGTCACGTTCATTCTTTCGATCCTTAAGAGTTCGGGAAAACCTTTCGCCAGAGCCGGCAAGTTCTCCGAATGATCGCCTATATCGCGAACGCATGCGATGACTTGATGACCGCGTTCAACTGCCAACTTGGTCAATTGAAATCCCAAGCCTCTTCCGGCACCCGTTATCAGTATGTTCATGTAAGCCTCCTATGAGCTTTAATCGTTCTCCAACAGCTCGACCAATACCTTCAATTCGCTGAACGTATCCATATACGCATACCGGCCGCCCGTGTATTCGCCTTTCTGAAGCAGAGGCATACCTCCGGCTTCCATAAGCGAGATCTTCTCCTTCATTCCCTTGATCTGGAACGCGATATGATGGAATCCTTCACCGTTCTGGTTCAACGAATCGCGCCACGTGCTCGAATGCTGATCGGGCTCGATTAATTCAAGCTGCAACGAACCCATATCGAAGAAGGCGAGTTTCGCCCTGGCCTCGGATCTTACTCCCCGAACTTCCGTCTGCGCGACGTCGACCGCGTCCGTCCAGAACCAATTCGGCTTGTCGACTCCGAAGAAATCGGCGTACGCTTTCGATGTTTTCTCGATATCGTTGACCAGAAGCCCGATTTGCGTGATGACATTGTTACCCAATATGTTGCTGTTCATGGATAGCCTCTCCTTTTTCATCAGCTAGATTTTCTTGCAGGAATCTCGCGCGATCAAATTCAAGTCTACCGTGAAGCGGGTGAACTCCGTACTTCGTTCTTCAATATGCTCGATCAAGGTGGCGGTTAGCTTCCCCATCATCGCGCCGAAATCGATCCCCAAAGTCGTCAACGCAGGCTGAAAGCGGGAGCTTAAGGCATGATCGTCGAAGCCGATGACCGATAGATCGCCCGGAACCTCGATGCCGCCCTCCTGCAAGGCTCGCATCGCTCCGAACGCCACGCTATCGTTCGCCATGACCATCGCCGTCGGAAGCGTCGCTTCCCGTTCCAAGAATAGCGTCATCGCTTCGTATCCAGATTCTTCGCTGAATCCGCCCGGCAGAATCCATTCCTCTCTGATCGGTAAACGATAATGCTCCATTGCCATGCGGAAGCCCTCGAGCTTGGACGGGCCCGAATACCGCCTCATATCCCCGCAAATCAAACCGATCTCCCGGTGGCGCAAGCTCGCAAGATACTCTATCGCTTGCATCATGCCGGAGGAATTATCGAAATTCGCGATGATCCGATTCGGTTCGCTGCGACCGGGCAGTCCCTGATCCACGACGGCTACTTGGTAACCGTTCTCGATCAGCTTCTCTATGAACGGCTCCTCGTTCGCCGCGCCGATGAATATTCCGCCGTCGATGCGTCGCTGGTAGAAAATATCCTTAACGCCCCGAACGCTCTCGACATTATTGGCATCCCGGATAATATGAGTGAGGACGTAATACCCATGGGATGAAGCATTCTCGATTACGCTGGCGATCAGCATGTTCGAAAGAATATCGCTTGAAACATGTCCTGCTTCGATCATGAACAATCCGATCGTTCGCGTCCTCTTCCCCGCCAAAACTTGCGCGGATGCATTCGGAACGTAATGATGCTCCTCGATAATCCGCAGCACCTTGTCGCGGGTTTCCGGCGGTACGTTCGAATAATTGTTGATGACGCGACTGACCGTGCTTCGCGACACGCCTGCCAGCTTGGCAATCTCCGTGGAATTGATTTCCGTTTTCTTCAAGAGCACATCTCTCTTTCGTGAACACGCGTTTACAAGCTTATCGTATCTGATTCGAGTAACGGCGTCAATGCGTGCCCCTAGCGAACCGACTGCCTACCCTCGCAAGTAAAACGGCTTCACCGTCCATATGACGGAGAAGCCGTTTATATCGAATATCAGATACTTCCGCAACTCTGCGTCACCATTTGCCCGCATCGATTTCCGACGGCTTTAATCCCGCCCATATATTCGGTATCTCTACGGCATCCGGATCATCGAACACCAGGAATCCCGTAGGCAGATACCTCTCCCCGGATTTGGAAGAAGGCTTATTCACGATTTCGCCGTTCTCCGTCACGAGCACCGTGGAGGACCCGCCATCCAGATTGGCGGCAATGACCGCGCCATGTTCGAGCAGGATTTCTTGGGCATCGTACAGGGTAGCGCCGATACTATATCCCGGCTGACGTCCGTCGATGAGCAGGAAAAGGATCGCGCCGTCTTCGCGTTGGCCCATGACGGAGCGGGGAGCGATCCCCCATCCTTGGGAGCGGTTAGGAATGAGGCCTTTGCCGTTGACAATGATTCGCGGCGAGAAGCTTACCGCTTCGGATATGCCCAGATCCATTAGTTCGTCGACGGAATATTTGCCGGCCAGCATCTTGCCGTTCTTGTCTATTCCGACGATCTGCACGCTGTTATTGCTGCCCAACCCGTTATAATAGATTTTACCTTGGCTGATGACCAGACCAATCGGCTTGAAGCCGTTGCCTTTCCAATTCGGATCCGAGAATCCGCCGGCGTTGACTCCCGCGATGGCTCCGGTTCTCTTCACCATGCTCGACACCTTTTCTCCGCGTCCTCTTTTGTTCGGGACGACGAGACGAATCTTCTTGGGATCCCTTACCGTAAGCAAGTAGCCATGGTAACCCTCTCCGTCTACTTCCTCGATGGAGGTCAGCTTCTCGGGCTGTTCCGCGGCCGGATCTCCTTGATCGGGACTTGTCGGTATCGTATGGGTGTCCCGCTCCTCGCCCATATCCTCGAACTGCTTCACGTAGAGGGCTACGCGCTCTCTCAGCGCCTTCTCCCCGATAATGTACTTGGCCCACTCCCGATGCTGGGTCGTGATCAAGGAATCCGCGAGCATATAACGATATTCGTTGCCCGACGGGGTTAAGAAAAACCAACCGGCAGCGAGTACCGAAACCGTAAATCCGGTAGCGAACGCCAGCTTTAATAGCTGCCATCCGAAAGGACGCTTCTTCTTACGCGCCGATTTATGTTTACGCGGCGTTATGCCCGAACGGTTCCTTCCGTTCGAAGCCGACGCCGCTGCTGTCGAAGCTCTAGGTGGCAATGGCGCTATGACGTCCACGCTCCTTCATCTTTTTTGACTTCCTTCATTAAATACGAGCGGGACCGCCATCTTGTTGCAACCATCTTGTTCCTTAATCTAATCCGCGTAATTCCGACAGCATTTCCCAGGAAATGACGTAAAAGACCCGAATCCGCCCCCTTAGGCGAACCGGGTCTTTTACGACTATACCTCAAATTCATTCCAAAGTACCTTTCTTACTGTAATTTCTATCCTTGCGAAACAAGAATTGCTCAGTCTTCTCCAATGAGACGGCTATGTTATATTCCGGAATCCCCGCTCTAGACTCGTATACGCCCATCGGGAATAAGACGTTTCCTTCCGGAAAATTCACGGCCAGATTACCTTGGGCGATATCGGCGAATCGGGCCTCCCCATGCAATGTACCATGATCGTTATGAAGAACAATTGCTTCGCCTTCCGTTATCGAATGCAATCGGGCATCCGTCGGATTCACGAGAACCGCCGAGCGATTCGTCCCATTAAACGAATCCCGCTCTCCGTAGATCATCGAATTGAATTGCTTTCCCCTGCGAGTCGTCACGTAGAATTCACCCCTCGACGCCGCTTCTCGCCTTGGAATATCGACCGGAATCAACCGTCCTTTGCCGTCCGGCGTCGGACAAATCCCCCCTTCGCACAACCAAGCGCCTCCGCGTTGAAAGACGTCTCCCTGCTTGCCGAGATATTGAATTCCCTCGTAGTCGGGTGCTGCCTTCGCGATTTCTTCGCGGAGTCTCCGAGCGTCGGATACTGCGATTAATTCCCGCAGCTCCGGCTTTACCCGGGATGCTAAGTCCAAATAGATCTCCCATTCGGCCCTCGCCTCCTCTATTCTCGGTCCCGCGATTTCCGGGCTGAAATAAATCATTCTCTCCGTCGAAGTGGACGTTCCGCCGCCCGGTTGCTCGTATCGGGTCATGGCCGGCAGCACGATAACCGCTTCCTTCGCGTCCAACAAAGTCGACGTATTCAGAATAATATCCTGGTGGACGCGAATATCCAGAGCTTCGAGCGACCGCCGGATGAATGCCGGATCCGGCATCGTCTCGAGAAAATTCCCGCCCGACATATAGTACAGCTTGAGCCTGCGCGGATGATTGTCCGGTAGCAGGGCATTCTCCAGCGATACGCCGACGATATCGCCCCTCCAATTCGGTACGGGGAAGCCCCATAAGCGTTCAAGTCGTAATCGATTGTATTCGTCGAAATCCCCTCCCGGCAGCGAAGCGGGTTCCGCTCCCATTTCCCCAGCGCTCTGAACTCCGGAATGACCCCGTATAGGCATGACGCCGCAATATTCCCGCCCGATAAATCCGCGAAGCAACGCGAGATTCACGACCTGAGAGATATTATCCGTCGCATGCCGATGCTGAGTCAGGCCCATCGACCAGACGAACACCGCGGACTTAGCGCCGGCGAGCAGAACTGCAAGCTCCTTCATCCGTGCCGCCGATAATCCCGACGAAACCTCTAGTTCCGTCCATTGCTGCTCCAATACCTTAGTTCGCAGCTCCTCGAACCCATTGACGTGCTCCCGCACGTAAAGATGATCGATAGCCGATCCCGGCCTTTCCCGCTCCATCTCGAACCACGCTTTCATGACTCCGTGCATGAGCGCGATGTCCCCGCCGATGTTCACCTGGTAGAAGTCATCCGCCAGCTTCGTACCGAAGAGAGCGGATTCGGCGATGGACGGAATCCAATAACCATCCATCGCCGGCTCCCGGTAAGGGTTAATAACGATAATCTTCGTGCCTTTGCGCTTGGCCGCGTACATGTACTTCGTCGAAACCGGCTGGTTATTCGCCGCGACGCTGCCCCAGAACACGAGGACGTCCGTGCCGATCCAGTCGCTGTAGCTGCAGCTTGACGCTCCGATTCCGAGAGAGCGCTTCAGCGCGGTCTTCGAAGGAGAGTGGCAAATTCTCGACGCGTTGTCGATGTGGTTCGTCCCGATCAATCTCGCGACCTTGGCGGCCGCATAGTAGGATTCGTTCGTTATCCCTCGCGCCGTCAAATAGAACGCCGTCTGCTCGGGCGGCAGCTCGCGGAATTTAGCCGCTACGAGATCAAGCGCCTCGTTCCACGACAATCGACTAAAGCTTCGTTCCCCTTTACGCCGGACGAGCGGATACGGAACCCGTCCAAGCTCCCTCAGCTCGGCGCTCGTCAGCTTGCGGAGCTCTTCTATATCGGCGTGCAGCAGCTTCGGCTTGATGGCGGGCATCGTATTCAGTCTCAGCACATTAAGCCTTGTCGTGCAAATATGCGGACCGTTCAACGTTCGGTCGTAGAGCCCGGACACGCCGAGGGCGCAACCGTCGCATACGCCTTGCGTTAAGATTCTGGCCGCATAAGGAAGATTATCGCGATTATGCCACAGCGTCTTCATCGTATCGCGGATATGCTTCGGCTTCAGCTTCCCGAGTCCGAAAGGAACGGTGCTAACCCATAGCTTAGGGTCCGGCCTTACAGGCAGCTTCTGCGGTCCGGGATGTTCGGTCGTTCCCATCGGCGTCACACTCCTTCATATATGCGTTCAGGATGCGAGTACACATTCAGCGAGCGATTCCGGATAAAACCGACGACCGTAATGCCGAGTTGTTCGGCAAGCTCGATAGCCAAATCCGTCGCGGCGGATTTCGAGAGCAGGATCTCGCATCGCATCTTGGCCGCCTTGAGCAACACTTCCGAGGAAACTCTGCCGCTGAACGCCAGCACCGTCTCCTCCGTCTTAACGCCGTTTCTCAAGCTATACCCATAAAGCTTATCCAACGCGTTATGCCTTCCGATATCCATGCGGGTCAACAAGAGCGTACCCTCCCGCGAGAACAGCGCCGCATTGTGCACGCCGCCCGTTTGCCTGAACAAACCCGATTGTTCTTGCATCTCCGTCATCATTCTTATGCATGTATCGTAGGACAGGCTAACGTCCCTACTATCGACCGGTCGGGTCGTTCTCGCATCGCCGTAGAACACGAAGCTTGGCCTGCTCTTGCCGCAACAGGAGGACAAATACCTCTTGGAACCGCTTTCTTTAATCCAAGCGCTAACGCTCCCGATTTCTGCGTAAACCATGCCGGTCCGATCGTCGTAGCCGATATCCGCTAAGTTTCCGACGTCTTCCAGCACCCCTTCCGAAGCTAGATAACCGACGGCCATATCCTCGACATACCCGGGAGTACAGACTAGGGTGGCGAACTCCTCGCCGTTCACTACGATCGTTATCGGCCGTTCCGTCGCCAACTTGTCTGCAACCTTGCGAATACTTCCATCCTCGTACCGGATAAGCACCCGGCTCGCGCTCGCCGAATCATCCATCGCTTCCTCTCCTCCCGAGAGTTCTCTAAGGATAACTATATAGGTTGGCGTATAGCTCTTCAACAAATATTGGTATAATGTAAGGGACAATCACGCGACGCAGGAGGAGAACCCATTGAACTCAAACGATAACTATCACATTAACCGTTCTAACGACGGTTTCCCCGTATACGAATTGGTGGATGCCCGTACGGATTCCAAGGTCGTCCTTTGCCCGGAGCGAGGCGGAATCGTAACAAGCTGCCGTTTACGCGGAATAGAGCTATTGTATCTGGATCGGGACACCTTCCTGAATCCGCAGGCGAACATTCGCGGAGGAATTCCCGTTCTGTTCCCGATCGCGGGACAGCTCGTCAACGGCGAATACGAGTGGAACGGCCAAACCTATCGGATGAAAAATCACGGAGTCGCGCGACTTCTGCCTTGGGAAGTCATCGAGACGAATACCGAGAACGAAGCATCTGTTGCCGTAGCCCTTCACAGCAATTCCGAGACGCTGGCAGCCTACCCGTTCGAGTTCGAACTGCGTTTCACATACAAGCTCCAAGACGGCATTCTCTACATCGACCAGCAATATAAGAACCTGTCCGAGCAAGCGATGCCCATGGTTGCAGGGTTCCACCCGTATTTCGCGACGGAAGGCAAGAACCTTGCTTACGGTACGGACGCGACCCGCATACTGGATTATAACGACAAAAAGGAAAAGCCTTTCGACGGTACCTTGAATCTCGAAACGATGGTAGAATCCGCCGCGCTTCTCGATGCTACCCGACCGCAGGTTACTTTCCCGCTCGCCCAAGGCCGCAAGGTCAAGCTATCGTACAGCGAGCAATTCCGTTACGTCGTACTATGGTCGGTAGAAGGCAAACCGTTCGTCTGCGTCGAGCCCTGGACCGCTCTTAACGAAGCTTTGAACGACAAAGAGGGACTATTGATGGTTTCACCCGGACATACGCAATCGCTAACGCTTAACATATCTTGCGAATAAAGATCCGAGGAGGAAAACGACTTTATGTTGGACGTCCAAGCGACACCCGGTCTGCGAAAGTTCGGTAATACGGACATGCTTCTTTCCCCGCTCGGGCTCGGCTGCTGGCAATTCAGCAAAGCCCGCGGGTTGGTAGGCGGCTTCTGGCCGAAACTGGACAACGCCTTGGTTAACGACATTGTCAGAGTTAGTCTCGAAGGCGGCATTAACTGGTTCGATACGGCCGAAATCTACGGAGGAGGCGAATCGGAGCAAGTGTTGGCCGAGTCTCTCGCGGCTGCGGGGAGTTTAGCCATCGAAGCGCATATCGCAACCAAGTGGTGGCCGGGCTTCCGGACGGCCGGCAATATTCCGCGAACGATCGATGAACGTCTCCGCCGGTTAGGCGGCTATCCGATCGATCTCTACATGATTCACCAGCCATTCTCCTTCTCCTCCGTTGGCGGCGAAATGAGACAGATGGCCAGGCTCGCGGAACAAGGGAAGATCCGCTATGTCGGCGTCAGCAATTTCAATGCCAAGCGCATGAGGGAAGCAGACCGCGTTCTGAGGGAACACGGCCTGCGCCTCGCTTCCAATCAGATGAAATACAGCATGCTGGACCGTCGAATCGAACGAAACGGCGTTCTGGAAACCGCTCAAGAGCTTGGCATTGCCATCATCGCATACTCTCCTCTCGAACAAGGCATTCTTAGCGGCAAGTTCCATGGCAATCCCGAGTTAATCCGCAAAGCCCCCGGACCGCGGCGTCTAATGAAAGGCTTCAAGCCGCAAGGTTTGCAGCAGACGAAGCCGTTGATCGACGTTCTGGAACGGTTCGCTACCCGATATCAAGCTTCGCCGACGCAGATTGCGCTCAATTGGGTCATTCATGCCCACGGGGATTCCGTATTTGCCATACCTGGCGCCTCCAAGCTGCACCACGCCCAAGAGAACGTTCGTGCGATGGGATTCCGGTTGAGCGAATCGGAGATTGACGAGCTTAACGAGATGTCCGCCCGGGTCGCGCTGAAATAAGAGAAAGCCCCGACTCCGTCCGAGGAATCGGGGCTTTCCGTTATCTTTGTCCGAATAAATCGATAAACCATTTATCTTTTACTTTCTTTAACTGATAGGGTTGTTCACCCGACACCTCCTCAGGTCCGGCCTTGACTTTAATAACCACCGTCGCTGCATCATTGACCTCTTGTACGTCCAAAACTTCGAAATCTTGAAGCAATACGATTTCCGGTTCTTCTTTGAACAACTTCTCCCAGTTTTGCACGACGCTCTCCTTGTCCATGCCTTCTATCGCTGCTTCTCCGGAAGCGAAATAAAGAAAAGAAGCCATTGCCTTCGCATCCTTATCGATCGCCGCTTGAAAGAAGCCCTCCGTCGCCTTCTGCGGAGAAGACTGGCTCCCATCTCCCGCCATGAATTTCAAATATAGATACAGAATAGCTCCCGCTGCCAACGCCAGCAAAATAAAAACCTTAGTACGCGTCGATAATGTTAACGTCCTTGCGGGAGGAAATCCGGCGAACGGATCCAATTCCGGCAAATTCGTTGTTTGTTCGGTCGATCGTGACGCCGCTGTCTCGTTCATCCTCTGATAACCTCCAAACTTGTCTTCCATATTTCAACTATACCATAGCAAAAGAAGGCCCGGCAGGAAATTTCTCCCGCTCAAGCCTTCTCTTTAGTTACGATTTGTCAGCTGCTCTAGCCTGAGCAACGGCTCTCGCCAATCCGCGTTTTCTTGTTGCTTGAGTAGCGCGATCATTCCTCTGATGAGAAGCCGATTCTTGATCGCCGGCTTTACGGCCTCTTCCTTCAACGTGGCCAGCGCCCCCAACAAATCGTTCTGAGTACGCTCATCCCGGTCCGAAGCCGAAGCCATTACCAGCTCCCTTATCTCTTCCAGAAGGCTCACTTCTTCTTCGTTATCGATTAACGATGATAAACCCGCCATTACTCGCAATTGCTCTATATCCGGATTAGGCAATATAGGTGCCTCGCCATCTCGTTCCATTCCCGACACCAGATCATCTAACCGATTCACTAGAAACCGGCTTAATCGCAGATCGTCGAATGGCTTCTCTTCGAATAAAATGGCTTCGAAATACTGCGCCACTATTCCGGATAGCATGGCCGACGCGTCCCCGATGCGATGCTCGATCGCACGCCCGTAAATGGCCGATAGATGAGTAGCGTTCCACAATTGGCCGCGAGCCCGAATTCTCAGCATCATGCCTTGAATATGAGGATGCAATCCTGTCAAAGGCTCCTTGATGAGCATCCTCATGAAATCCAAATGCTCACGCACGAATCGGAATTGTCTCTCGAATTGCAAGCCGAGCTTTTCCCGGGGAGGAAGGAGCCCTTCCTCCGGGAGTCCCTCCATCCGGTCGAATAGCATTTCTCCATAATATTCGATGACCGACACGAGCAAATCGTCCTTGGACTTGAAATAGAAGTAAATGGAGCCTTTGGCCATTCCGAGCTCGTCCACGATTTCCTGAATCGACGTCGCGTTGAATCCCTTGCGCGCGAAGCAGCGAATGGCCGCCTCGAGAATTTGCTTTTTTTTATCCTGCATGACTCGTCCTCCCGCTCCCAAGCCAATCGGATGACTCCGTTATGCTGCTGCTTTCTTCGGTTTGCGCTTGATTTTCATCAAAATTTCGTAAATGATCGGAACGATCAGCAACGTAAGCAAGGTCGAGCTGATGAGTCCCCCGATTACGGTTACGCCCAAGCCCTTGGAAATAATGCCCGCGCTCTCGAAGCCGAAAGCAAGCGGCAGAAGCGCGCCGATAGTAGCCAACGCCGTCATCAAGATCGGACGCAAGCGGGTTCCCCCGGCCTCGAGCAAGGCTTCGCGAGTCGATAATCCTTCTTTTTCTTTGTGGATAACGCGGTCGATGAGTACGATCGCGTTCGTGACCACGATCCCGATGAGCATGAGCGCCCCCATTAAAGCCGATACGCTTAACGTCTCGCCCGTCAGATAGAGAGCCGCAAGTCCGCCGATAATCGCGAACGGCAGAGAGAACAGGATAGCGAACGGAGCAAGCCCGCCGCCGAAAGCAAGCACGAGAACCAAGTAAACGATCGCGATTGCCGCCAGAATGGCGAGTCCGAGCTGCGTGAACGTTTCGTTGATTTGCTCGGTAACTCCTCCGAACGTGACTTCCACGGAAGCCGGCTTCTGCAACTTATCCACTTTCGCCTGCATGTCGCTGGAAACCTTGGCAACGTCGGATTTGGTAATTTCCCCCGTAACGTTAACGACCATTTTGCCGTTCTGCCTTGCGATGGAATTCGGAGATGTTCCCTCTTCCACTTGGGCGACGTCGCGGATCGGTACCGCTACGCCTAGAGGAGATTGTATCTTCTCGTCAAGAATATCGTCGACGCTGCTGTATTCGGTCTTATCGACGTCGACGTATACATTGTACGTTTTGCCTTGCTCCTCGACTTGCGTCAATACGGGACGCACGCGTTGCGGGCTTAACGTCATCGCGATTTGACCGGCGGTTAAGCCATATTGGCTTAGCTTCGCTTGATCGGCCACGATCGTGTATTGCTCGTACGTCTTGGACAAGCTCGTATCGACTTTGTCGAACGAATCGTCGGCTTTCATTAAATCTGCGATCTGATCGACTACGGGTTGGATATCCTCCAAGCTTTCGCCGAAGACGCTAATGCTGAAGTTGCTACCTCCGAGACCGCCGCCTTGATTCAACTCCGACCATTGTCCTTCGGGAACGGCCTTATGAAGTCCTTCGATCAAGGCTTCCTTCTTGTCGGCGAATTTCTTGGTATCGTGATCGTATTGCATGAAGAACAATCCGGATTTCGATGGGCCCGGCTGAAGCGGATTGGCTCCCCCGATCGAATATTGCAGGCTCGTGACGTCCGGTTGTTCCATAATATACTTCTCTGCGATCAGGGCGCGTTGCTCGACGTCTTCCACTCGATCGCCCGGTTCCGGAGTATAAGTGACCATCGTGTATTTGTCCTCTTGCTCGGGCAAGAAGCTGGCACCGATCAACGGCACGAGGAACAAGCTACCTACCAATAACGCGAACGCGATGACCAACGTGATGATTTTGTGATTCAACGCGGAGAGTAATACGCGCTTATATCCTTTGGCTAGACGACCCGGCTTCTCGTCGTGGTCATGCTGCTTGCCTGCTTTCAGGCCGTTCTTGAACATTTGGTGCGCAAGCATCGGCACGATCGTTATCGCAACGACCAAGGAAGCCAGCAACGCGAAGACGATCGTAAGAGCGAACGGCAAGAAAATCTGTCCCACCATGCCGCTGACCAATCCAAGCGGCAAGAATACGGCGATCGTTACGATCGTGGAAGACATGATCGGCAGGAACATTTCCCTGGTCGCTTCGCGCACAAGGTCGCTTCCCTTAAGCTTCTCGCCCGACAACGACATCCGACGGTAAATGTTCTCGATGACGACGATGGAATCGTCGACGACCCGTCCGATCGCAACCGTCATTGCGCCAAGCGTCATGATATTAAGCGTAATATCGAATTGCTTCAACAATAATACCGCGATAATAAGGGACAGAGGAATCGATACGATCGAGATGATCGTCGTTCTTATGTTCCTGAGGAACAACAAGATAACGACTACGGCGAACAATGCGCCGAATAAGGCTTTGCTGAGCATCGTTTGGACCGATTCTTCGATCGGCTTGCCTTGGTCAAGCAATACGTCCAGCTTCAGGTCTTTATACTTCTCCTTAAGCTTGTCCGCTTCTTTCTTAACGCCGTTAACGACATCGACCGTATTAGCGTCGTTCGACTTGACGATCTGAATCCCGATGGATTGTTCGCCGTTCGTCCGCGAGATCGACTCCGCTTTACCGGCCCTCTGCACATCCGCGATGTCGCTCAACAGAACCGTCTGAAGTCCGCCCCCGCCTGTAGAGGGAGCCTCTCCTCCGGTTGCGCCCGAGCCCGCATTTGCGCCTCCGGCGGTCGGAACGACGGGAATGACGATTTTCTTCAAATCGTCGATCGTCGTGATTCGTCCGTCGACGACGACGGTTTTCTGTGTATCGTCCAATTGGAACAAGCCGAGCGGAACCTTCAAGGCCGAGCCTTGAACGATACCTTTAACGGTATCTTCGCTTAAGCCCAGCTCCTCGAGCTTGGCTTTATTGAATTTCAGGCTGACTTCTTCTACATATTGGCCCGCGATTTGAACGGAGGCTACTCCGGAAACCCCTTCGAGCACCGGTTGGATTTCTTCCGATACGATCTTGGTCAAGTCCTCCAGGCTCCCCTGCCCAGATGCGCTTAACGAAATTACCGGAAAAGAGTTGATCGAGAATTTGGCGATATCGGGCGCGTTAACCCCTTCCGGAAGCGCTACGTCCGCAGCCGCTTCTCGCAAGTCGGATACAGCCTTGTCCATGTCTTGTCCAAAATCGAACTCCACGAAGATGGAAGAAACGTTTTCCATCGAAGTGGAAGAGATGTTCTTGATTCCTTCCACGTTCTGGAGGCGTTTCTCCAGAGGCTCCGTTATTTGCTTCACGACCGCGTCTGGCGCAGCCCCCGGCGATACCGTCGTCACGCTCAAGAAAGGCAAGCTCAAGTTAGGCAAGCTCTCCTGTTTCATGGTCAATCCGGAATAAAGACCGGCAATGATCACGATGATCGTAATCATCCATAAAGCGAATTTGTTCTTTAAAGAAAATCCGATAATGCTCTTCATCTCCCAATTCCTCCTCTGTTCTCTCTGTAGACAAGCTTATCGAACGATCGTTCGGAAGTCAAATGAACATTATGTTAAATCCTTGATGGAGCGCGTATTAATCGCTGAACGAGCGGTCGAATCGAGTCAACTTAGGATCATCCCCGTCCCGTCCGTTTCGATTCTCCCTTATCCTAACCCGATCGGTTGTTTTTAGTACGAATATTCTCCGCTACCCGACACGCTACCGTTACTGCTCACCCTGTCCCGTTCCGGCGGCAGAAAAAAAGGAACAGCGCCTAAGCATGGCGTTGTTCCCGGAGCAGATTCCGTTCAGTCCAAACATTACCGGCTTCCCGTACTTCACATCAGGAATCGGAGACGAAGCGCAAGGTGAAACGTTAGATGCATAGCGTTACGCCGTAACCTTATCCGTCTTCATCCAGGCCAAACTTATACAATAAGGTGATGCAATCCCTCTATAAACAGTCTTCATTGCGCGATAACTGGCAATGCCGGTTGATAGCGTTATACTATCATCTTATCTAAAGCGAATGGCACAGAATATGCCATTTAGAGGGATGCCATAGCGCTATCTGGCCTGGCATTCGGCTACAGGCTTCGACGACTACGAGGTTCCACCGAGACGATGACTCAGCTTATTGTCCCTAAACTCCATGGCCGAAACCCCCACCATTTCCCGGAACACCCGATTGAATTGTTTCGGATTCTCGAAGCCGACCCGCTTGCTGATCTCGTACACTTTGTCATCCGTCGTCTCCAGAAGCTTCTTCGCCTGATCGATCCTTACTTTTTTCAGAAAATTCACGAAGCTCTCTCCCGTAAACTCCTTGAAGCATTCGCTGAAATAAGAATAATTCAAGGATACGTAATTCGATACGATCGCCATGCTCAGATCCTGATGGTAATGCTCGTGGATATATTGAACCGCTTTGCTCATTTCCTTATGCTCGATATGAATGGCTTTAATACTGCGAATGTAGTCGTTCAAGGATAAGAGCAGATTTTCCACGCTATGGTAATAATCGCGAATGCCGGCGAAGTTATAGACGTTGCCCGCCTTCTTGTACATCTTGAAGATCTCTATCGAAGCTTCGCCGTAGGAATGGAATACTTGATCGAATACGAGCTCGTTCAAGGCTTTCACGATGCCCTCCAAGTAACCGATATGGAACTCGCACAGCTTGGAAGTATCCAGCACCTCCAACAGCAATGCCTTCATTTCCTTCTCCCGGTCGGTCCCCAGCATGTTCGCGAGCTTGCGAATGGTTTCCTTAGGTATGACATAGGCAACCTTGCGTTCCCTGATACCGTCGTAGAGGATGAGTCCCGAATGGCTTTGGTCCAGTAGCATTCGGTATTTCAGCGCTTGCTTGGCTTCCTCGTAACAGGCCTTGATTCTTCCGATCTTCTCCCCCTTGCCGCTAAGCCCGATCCGAATCCCTTCCGTACCGCTAGCGATCGAATACTCCAGCAGCCCTTCGAATATCGCAAGCTGGTCGGATACGATTACGATCTGTCCGTCCCTGTCTTCGAGGCCGAGCCACTTCCAGCCGCGTTCTTCCGACGTGCGTTGCAAATAGGCTTCGCCGTTGAATCGTTCGCGTTTCCCGTGCTCTCCGTACACGATGCCCACGTAGTATACGGGCTCGAATTCGTCTAGACCGACCTCAGAGCATCTCGTCGAGACCTCGTCCTCCTCCATCGCGAATTTGGCCAAGATTCCGTTTAACGTGCTCGTCCGCAATGCTTCCCTGTATTGATTGCTTTCCTCCAACCGATCATGGATTTGCTCCTTGCGCTCGAGTTCCCCCTCGATTCGCCGCAATGCGGCGAACAGCTCCTCGCGCACGATCGGCTTCAGCAAGTATTCCTTCACGTCATGGCGTATTGCTTCCTTGGCATATTGAAAGTCGTCGAAGCCGCTTAAAATAAGAATTGCCGGCTTATTCGGCATATCCGACAACCGCTTAATGAGCGTAACTCCGTCCATGCCCGGCATACGGATGTCCGTTATCAGGATGTCCGCTCCGGTGCTCTTGCAAGCGGCCAGCGCCTCGTCTCCATCCGAAACAAGAACGATTTCGTACGAATCGGCAAATTCCCGTTCGATCATAGCGCGCAGACCTAGCCTGATTTTTTGCTCGTCGTCCGCGATAAGGAGCGTTCTCATACTAAGATATCCCTCCGTTTAGAATGAGATAAGGAATATGAATCCATACGCGGGTATACCGCCCTTCATCGCTTTCCAGGTGCAGGCCGTATTCCCTTCCGTAATTCATCCTGATTCTCCTCTGTACGTTGATCAGACCGATTCCGCTTCCTTGGGTACCCGTCTCCCACGCGTTTCCCGATCCTCCATCGTCGGCAATGCGCGAATCCTCCATGGCTATACGGCGATTAATCTCTACCGTTCGTTCTTCGCTTAAGCCGGAACCGTCGTCCGTGATCTCAATCGCCATCGTCTCTCCGAGCACGCGCGCACGAATCGTGATCGTCATCGGCTTATCTTTCAGTCCGTATTTGATCGCGTTCTCAACGACCGGCTGCAACGACATTTTTAGAATTTCCTGCCCGAGGTAATGGTTCGGAATATCAATTGTCAGATGGATCTTATCGTCGAACCGGACGTTCATGATGGCGATATAATTGCTAATATGGGTTAATTCGTCCTTCAACCGAACGAATTCGCTAGTCCATTTCGTGTTGTAGCGCAGCATCCCGCCCAGCGAGGTTAGCGCGTCCGAAATATCGGGCTGATGGTTGATCTCCGCCATCATCTTGATATTCTCGAGCGTGTTATATAGAAAGTGGGAATCGATCTGATTTCTTAACGTCGTCAATTCGGCTTCCTTATTCGCCGCTTGCTTGTGAACCGCGTCCGCGATCAGCTCGTTGATCTTCTTCAGCATTTTGCGAAAGTGATGAGCCAGCTCTCCCACTTCTCCGCCGCCGCGAATGGAAATATCGAAATGAAAATCCCCTTGCCGAACCTTCTTCATGGAGTCCGTAAGCACGTGCAGCTTCTTTAGAATAATGGAGTTCAATTTATAAGTCGCCGCCGACAGAATGGCGATCAGGATAATATTGGCGATGATGATTTGATTGCGCGTTTTATTGATCTCGCGGTACACGTTCTCAAGCGAAACGATATTCAACATATAAGTATCTACTTGCTTAATATGGCTATAGGTACACAGAAAGGGAATCCCGCCGAAGCTGAACCGAAAGCTGCCCGCGTCCGCTCCGTCCACCCCGTTCAAGTCGAATTGCTCGCGAACGATCGTCTCCGTTAACCCGGAATTCGCCAAAAAGGGATTTCCCGGATATCTGTATATCTCCTTATTCCGATCCATGATCAGCATCTGAGATTGGCCGTCCTGCAAGGGACTGAACGTATTCGGAAAAAAATTGTCGAGCATCATGTCGACTTGAATGATTCCGACGTGATTGGGATTGTTGAGTTCCCTTAACAAAGATATCTTCGGCTTGATGGTTACGGCTTCGTCCTTCGACCAATCGCGGATGGTGCCTTTATCAAAACGGCTGTATTCCCAATAATCCGTGCCGCCGGCTGCCATAACCGGACCGTACCACGGTTCGTTGACGATCCTCTTCTCGCTGAGAATCACCTCCCAATATTCGTAAACCAAGGGATTACTGGCATAGACGCGAATATGCTCGATACTCGGATTATTATATTGCAGCCGAAGCAATGGCTTGATCGTATTGTCGTTGAGATCGATTAGCTCCTCGGCGTTCGGTTCGGACGTTCTCGACAGATAATCCAGAACCTCTCTCCCCATAGGCGCAGTAAACTGATCCGTTCTCTTCATCGTTTCGATGTTGTTCTTAATATGCACCTGCTCGATCTCCAGCGCATTCTCGTTCTTCTTCTCGATATCTTTAATGTAATTGCCGTAGAACTCGTTGAAAATGTACAAAGAAATCATAATGCTGGGGAGCAGAATGATCAGAATATAGGTGATGACGAGCCTCTTCTGCAGGGTGAGCTGTTCCACCCAGAACAATCTTTGCCTCGCGCTCGCCTTGAGCTTTCCGAACATTACCTCACACCCGGATCCGATAGATTTTGATTTTGGGATCATTGTACCACGTAGTCGTTAAGCGCTTCCTTAAAATCCAATAATCCCAGCCTTGAGCGGGCGAACCGCTCGAAGGCTGGGTTATCGGAATATTTTATTGAAGCTTATTTCGAGAATTCCTTCAGCTTGGCCGCGTACTCTTCGTATTTCTGCTGCTTATATGCTTGAATTTCGGTGAATCCGTTTTTATCCCGCAAGGCGATGAAATCGGCATAGATCTTATCGAACTCTTCATCGGACTTCGCCAAGAGCAATTGCGTAAGCGCCTTGCCCCAAGCGTTGGAGATTTTCGTGGAATTAATGCCTTCTTGGGAGGTCGCCGGCGGACTGATCAGATCGAACTCCGAAGTGCTGATCAATTTGCCTTTCGTCCAATCTTCCAGCTGTTTGGCCGGCTCTACGGACGGCGGTGCCCATTGCAGGTTCATGTTCGTATCCATCAGCATCCAGAACGTGTAGGAGGCGCCGTATTTCTTATCGAACGCCGAGCGGTCCGTGTTCATGAGATTAAGGGCATCCGGCAGGAATTGGTCTTTGCCGTCGATCGTATCGTAGGAAACGCCTTTCTCCCCGAGATAGAGATCCTTCTGTCCTTCTTCGCTGATCAGGTAGCTCAGGAATTTGACAGCTCTTGCCTTGTCTTTCACTTTCTTGGAGATCAGAGTAACCGTCCAACCGGAGATGCCGGGGCCGGCAAGCGTCGGGTCTTCAAGCTTCGAATTCGCGGGTCCGTCTACCGCGATATAAACCGAGTTAGGATCGTTCGCGTACAATACGTTCTGTTGCGCCGCGAAGTCCGTACGTTGGTACAGCATCGCGAAGTAACGGCCTTGCGCGATTTTCTCTTCCATCTGCGCGCGTTTGTCGATGAAGATGTCCTTGGCGAGCAATCCTTCTTCATTCGCTTTACGCAACGTTTTCAGCCAGATTTGGAATTCGGGATCGCTTGCGCGGTCGTATAGCTTGCCGTCCTTCTGTCTAGGAAGGGCAAGGAAGTTCGCGAGCATCGAGGAATCTTGAACGTAATCCATGATGGAGGAGTTGCCTCCGTCGCCGAACTCATGGAACGCGAGCGGGATGATCGGTTGACCGTTCACTTCCGGGAATTTCTCCTTCGCCAGCTTCAGCGCGTTCAGGAAGCCTTCGGGCGTTCTCATGTCCGGACTGCCGATCGCTTCGTACATATCCTTGCGGACGACGAAAGTTTGGTTGGACAAGAAGTTGGAGCCGTAGGTCTGGAAGTCCTTCGGTGAGGACGATGCGTTCGGATAGCCGTATATGTTGCCGTCCGGCTGCGTGTACCAAGACAGCTTGGCGGGATCGGCTACCTTGAAGAAGTACGGATCGTATTCTTCGGCCAGCTTGTTAAGGGGCTCGACAAGACCGCCTTCGATCATTTTCTTAACGCCCTCTTCATACCAACCTAGCGTAATGAAATCAGGCAAGTCGCCAGACGCGATCATCGAGTTCAACTTCTCGTTCTCGTTGCCGGCCGGTACGATGAAATTAATGTCTACTCCGGTTTTCTTGGTCACGTATTGGGATGTCGGATCAACGCCCCATTTGTTAGGGAACCAAGCGAAATTCAAATACCAATCGAACTTGATCGGGGATGTGTCGCCTTTCCAGCCTGGTTCGTCGCCGGCAGGCTTATCGCTGGCTGCTGCCGAGGATTCGGCGGGCGAGCTAGGCGCCGGACTGGAAGCATCCGGAGAATTGGACGCCTTATCGTTGTTGTTGGATCCGGAACAGGCTGCAAGCGCGAATACTAAGGAAGTAATAAGTGCCAGAACCATGAATTTCTTCGGAAACCTCTTTTTCATTTCACTACCCCTTTGCTTGTTCTTTTATTTTAATATAAAACGTAAACCCCTGCTTGGCTTGGTATGGCGGTTATCCTTTAAGCGATCCGATCATGAGGCCTTTGACGAAATACTTCTGCAAGAAAGGATAAGCCAGTACGATCGGAAGCGTCGTGACGACCATCGTCGCCATCTTGATCGACTGGGAAGTAACCGACCGGTTTATGGCTCCCCCGGTTTGCGCGACGATCTGGTTGGAGCTGGACTGTGCCACTACCCTGAACAAGAACGTTTGTATGGGTTGCAAATCCATGTTGTTCACGTACAGCACCCCGGTGAAGTAATCGTTCCACTGATATACGCCATGGAAAAGGGCGATCGTAGCGACGGCGGGCATCGATACCGGGATGATGATCTTGACGAATATCGTAAAATCGTTCGCGCCGTCGATCTTGGCCGCTTCCTCCAGCCCTTCGGGAATTTCCCGGAAGAACGCGAGGAATATGATGAGATCGAAGAAGCTGAACATGACGGGAATGATGTAGACGAGAAAATGGTCGAGCATATTCAGATCCTTGATCAGCATGTAAGTCGGGATAAGACCGCCGCCGAAGAACAGAGTAACCGTCCCCATCAGCATGTAAAATTTGCGGCCGATCAATTCCCTTCGAGACAGCGCATAAGCGACCATGGCGGTAAAGAATACGTGGATAACGACTCCGATCAACGTCTTGGCAACCGTGATGCCCATCGCCGTCATGATTCCTTCGTTGGCGAACACCGCTTGATAGTTCTCGATGCTGAACATGCGAGGCAGCCAATAGATGCCGCCTCTCATTCCGTCCTGTCCGTCGTTCAAGGAGTTGACGAGGACGTACCATATCGGATAGATCGTCACGAAACACACGACGATCATGGCGAATACGTTCAACGCGTCGAATATCGTCTCTCCGGGAGTTTTGCGAGCACGTGACAGCATGATTCCGGCGACCCCCTAAGCATGATTTAGAATAAAGATGTTTGGCTAAGTCTCTTGGATACGGAATTCGCGATCAACAACAGGAACAAAGCAATGATCGACTTGATCAATCCCACCGCGGTCGAATAAGAGAACCTTCCTTGCGATATGCCCACCTTGTATACGTAGATGTCGATAACGTTACTGGCGCTATCGTTCAATTGGTTCTTCAAGACGAGAATCTGATCGAAGTTCGAATTGAGCACTCCGCTCACCGCGAGGATGAATAAAATGACGATCGTGCCCTTAATGCAAGGAAGCGTCACGTAGAACATCTTCTGGAACCTTCCGGCCCCGTCGATCGTCGCCGCCTCGTACAATTCCGGCGATACCCCCGCCATTGCCGCGATGTAAATAATCGCCGACCACCCAAGCTCTTTCCAGATATCCGAGGAAATGACGATCGACCAGAAGTAACTCGGTTCGGCCAAGTAAGAGATCGGTTCGTCGATGAAGTTCATCGACAATAACAATTTGTTGATGATTCCGATGTCCGATAACCATGTCGCCAGTATCCCTCCGAGAATGACCCACGAGAGAAAGTGAGGCAGATACGAGATCGTCTGGACCGCTTTCTTGAATCTTAACGACCTCAACTCGTTCAGGAATAACGCGAAAATAATGGGAAGCGGGAAGCCGATAATCAGTTTGATCAAGCTGATGCCAAGCGTATTGCGGATAACGCTGGTTAGTTCGTCATCGTCGAGGAAAGCTTTGAAGTGCTCCAATCCCGCCCACGGCGCATCGGAGATCGAGGTGATCAGGTTGTAATCCTTGAATGCGATAATAATTCCGTACATCGGAATGTAATTGAAGATGATCATCCACGCGACGCCGAGCAGAACCATAACCTGCAAATATCTTTGGTTGTACCATTTGGTCATCAGCTTCGCGGATTTGCTCTTCGGCGCCGCCGGCTTGACTGGGATGTCGTTTAGACTCGCGTTCATGTTCGTTCTCGGACCTCCAAGCTCGGCAAAGGAATGTAAATGCTTTCATAACCGAATTGTATAGGTTTTCTTGAGCTTGCATAAGGCTTCAGATTTCGCTTTAGGTATCAATATTTCGGGAGCTCCACGTCATACATGACTATGAGCGGGCAGGCGTTATTGTATCGAACAAGCCGGATCATCAACAAAAAAGCCGACCTCCTTGCCCGCTGGGCTTGGAGATCGGCTTCTATTCGTTGAATCGCTTCGGTAAACCGCTTCCTAAGCGTTAAGGCTTGTCGTATCGGATTTGCCGATGGAGGTTTGAACGTAACGGAAAACGAAGTATCCGCCAACGGCGTAGATAGCAGCCTGAACGATCGGAAACAAGGTCAAGCTCTCGAAAGGGAACAGCGCCAGGAACGCATAGCCCCATAGACCGTAAGGCAAATATTTTATTCCTCCCCCGATGAGCGTCAGCCATGCTCCGACGTAGAAGCCGTAGAAAGCGATGAGATGCAAAGGGATATCGTAGAATATCGTATACATTGCATTGATGCCATCAAAGGAGTTTACGAACTGGAGCAGCAATTCTTCCAAGAACAATAAACCTAGAGCGCCGAACAGAATATGTAGTTGATACGGCTGCAAAAGCCTTACGATCTTGAACGAGGTCAGAAACGTCCGGATTTCCTTCACCACGACCGCGAACTGCTGCATGTGAAATTCCTCCTTTTTTTACCTATTATACAGCATCCCCGATATCTAAATGCACGAATTATAACCATATTTATGCAAATCGGTAGTATAGCAGCAAGAAGGTCGCTAGAACCAGCAAGAAGTTAAGCGCCACGAAAACGATCCGGTCCAGCTTGGTTTTGTGCATGTCCACGGGAGGCTTGTAGAAGCTAACTCCTTCTATGACGAATAGCGCCAAGATGACATGGATCATAAAATGTCCCACGATCTCCACGTACCCGAAAAGCATGGTCGTCATAATAAAAATAAGCGTCAGCACGATCGATAGGAGCCTGTTAAGTATGCCTACGACAAGTAAATATCCGACCACGAATTCGATAAACGCGGCCAGCACGATGAAGACGGCGGGATCGAATCCGAAGGTCGGCACGTGATGATGCTCGATAATGTCCAAGCTCATCGCGGGATATATCCATTTCTCTACCGCGACCCAACAGAGGGATAGACCCGTGCCTAAGTAGAGGAGCGGGAACGACCAACGTTCGAACGCGGTACGATAGAAAGCAAGCGCGGCCGCGATCGCCAGGAAGAAGCCGTAGTCCAGCATGTGGAACAGACCGTATTCCCCAACGTAATACACATATAATGCAATTAAGATAAGCGAAGCAAGCTTCACTGGAAAGTGATGCGGAACAAGCAACAGCGCGATCGTGCAACCGACCGCGATCGTAATGAAGCCATCCGGCGAATTGAATTCGGGTGCGAACAGGTTACCTTCCAATATCGACCATAGGAGCGAGATGGCTGTGCCGTACTGGAGGATAAGGAAGGATCGAGGACGCAGCCGTTCGACTTGACGATCCAATTGACCTAATGCCTTAATCTTCATGATGGCGGGAAGCGCTTGGGTGAGTACGGCCAGCAGTAAAGCGACGATCAATGCAGTACTCATGAATACCGGAGACAATACGTTGTTCAACGTTTCCTTGATCGGTGCTACGTCCGTGAACCATTTTACGTGCGCGTAAAGTACCATCCGTTGCATCCTTTCCCATCCGTATTCTTATCAGCTTATGTAATGCTTCGAGTATACCATTGTTATCCATTTCGGTGGGCAGCCTTTAAAATTGGACGACCCCCGTCGGACGAGTCCGACGAGGGTCTTAATATTGAAGCGCAACCGCGCGATTCATCCTGATTTCACTTTCACGAAAACAACGATAGCCCTACCTCTCCATCGTTCTTGCGGCTCCAAGGCCGCGCCAGTGAGAATTCGTGTTCCTTCCAGCAGCCAATCTGAGATTTTAATAAGGAATGTGTGGGAAAACGGAGGAATATTACCCTTTTATTGAGGAGAAATCCGTGGGTTACTACTTCTACAATATATGATTATACCCCGAACGAACTGTCTTGTCAAGGGATTCGTTCGAAAATACCGACTTTAGCGCGGCACACCCGAGGTTAGCTCCACTTACGCACCTCGGAATAGAGTGAGCATTATGCTGCCATCAATTATACTTCAGACTGAACAAGAAAACCTCCCGCCGTATTTCGCGGGAGGTCTCCGAGTTCGAAACGATTTTCGATTAGTGACCGACCATAATCGGCATTTCGGCGCCTTCGAGACCTTCCTGGCGTTTAGGTTTTTGAAGTAAAAAGCCAAGTATGCCGCCTAATAACGCAATACCTAGGAGGATAAGGAACGTGTAACCGAAGGAGGAAGCGAACAAATGAACGTCCGGCTGTTGCTTTCCGGATTCGATCATCAGATCCTGCATTTTAGTCGAAGAGATCGTCATAAGAATGGCGACCGCGAACGACATCATAACTTGTTGAGCGGCGTTAGTAAGAGAAGTTACGCGTCCAACCAAATTTTGCGGAGCGGATTGAATCAAATGGTTGTTGAGCGGCATCATGAACAATCCCATGCCCGCGCCCAGCAAAGCAAGCGGCAGCATAACCGCGCTGACTCCGGAGTCTCCCGATATATTCGAGAGCAGCAAAGTAGCAATTACCGTTAAGGCCATCCCGCCGATAACAAGCGGACGAGCTCCGAAACGGTCGGACAGCTTGCCGCCGATCGGCATGAACAATCCGGAAGCCACTGCTTGAGGAAGCATGATCAACCCGGTCTCAAGCGGGCTGTAACCATGAGCCTGCTGCAAGAATAACGGAACAAGGAACATGGTTCCGAACATCGCGATCTGCGATATCCATTGCACGATAATCCCCTTGGTGAAGTTACCCGAGCGGAATACGCGAAGCTCCAGCAACGGGTTCTTACGGTTTAATTCAACGATGATGAACAAGACCAGCGCTACGATACCGACTCCCGAACCGATCAGCGTATCCGCGTCCATCCAAGTGGACTCACCGGTAATCGGGTCGATTCCCCCGCTGGATACTCCGAATACGAGAGCGGCAAATGCCAAAGGACCTAGAATCATTCCGAGTAAATCCAAGGAAGCTACGCTCTGGCGTTGAATATTAGGAAGGGAACGAATGCCTAGAATAATCCCGATAACTCCGATAGGCAGGTTAATCAAGAAAATCCATTGCCAGCTGTGATACTCAACGAACCAACCCGCAACTACGGGACCAAGCGCAGGGCCTAAAAGAATTGGAATCCCCAACATGCCCATAACGGCGCCGACTTTGCCCGGAGGCGATAACCGGTAAATAAACGCCATTGCGATCGGTAGAACCACGCCGCCGCCCAAGCCTTGAATAATCCGGAACGTGATGAGCATCTCGACCGAGTTAGCCAATGCGCATAATCCCGAACCGATGGTAAACAACCCGACGGAGATCAGGAATACTTTCTTGGCGCCGAAGCGATCGGACAACCAACCGGCAAGCGGTATTACCGCGGCTTGCGCCAAGGCGTATCCGATGACGGTCCATTGAACCAACGAGAGGTTCAATAATTCAAATTCCTCCTGCAGTTTGGGAAGCGCGACGTTAACGGCCGTTCCGTCCAAGATAACCATGAAAATACCGACGACGATCGCGATCAACGGTCCAAGAATACTGCGCATCGAGAAAGGCGCCTCCGCTGACGCGGGTATTTCTTTCGAAGACATGTAATCAATCCCTCCTATCCTAATTAGAGCTTCCCCGTGCAGTCTCTCTCGTCCATTGACCGCCTGTTGCTTTGGCGTTACAATATGGACATATGGACGCTACGAAGGAATACCCGTAAGCATACCGGACAATTGTCCGTTTAGATTTGATGTTAACGGACAATTGTCCGGATGTCAATGACAACAATGTTAACTTTCCGTAAAGCGAGGTGACCATTCCGTGTCGACTATTCGAAGGGAACGCAAAGACTCCTTAGAGCACCGCCAATTAATTCTCCAAACCGCGCATGCCTTGTTTAGCGAGCATGGAGTTAAACCAGTCAGCATGCACCAGATCGCCAAAACGGCGGGAATCGGCCAAGGAACCCTATATCGCAGATATGCCCACAAAGGCGATCTCTGCCTAGATATGCTTCATGAATTCGGGCATCAGTTGATTCAACAACTCACGGGATACTTGGAAGAAAACAAAGAGTCGTCGGCGGCCAATCTTTTTGGCGGATTACTCGATCGTTGGATCGATGCGATCGAAGAGAAGGCCGATCTTATTATTGCCATGGAATCGAAGATGAATTGCGAAGATGACCGAGGTAGTTTCTTCCGATCTCCGATGTATCTATTTTTCAGGGATAAAATTTCGGAGCTGATCGCGCAAATGTCCGTTGACTCTAATCCTACGATACCGATTAACGCAGACTTGGCGGCTCATGCCATTATTTGTTCTATGGCACCCGTCGGTTATTTTCACTTCAAGGAAGAGAAAGGCTTCACCAAAGAGGAAATGAAGCAAAGCTACTGTCGTATCTATCAATTTAGCTGTTAATAACGCAATCTCCAACAATAAAAGGCTGATCCGCCGGCAGAATTAACCTAGCCGTTAGGATCAGCCTTTTTTCTTCGGTTTAAGCTCCAAGTGAGCCCTTCCGACGTTCGTGACGGATGATTCTTATCCTTTGCTCTAACAAGATCAAAACGGCGGTAACGACTTCCACTAGCAAAATTCCCGCCAAAGCGTCCATAATCACGTGTTGTTTCACGAATAATGTGGACATAATAATCGTACTAGACATTGCCGTTATAATAGTCAGATTCCATTTGTTTCGGAACGAACTGGTCCAGATCGTTCTCATCACCAGGTAGCTCGAGAAGCAATGAATGCTCGGAAAACAGTTAAACGGTTGGTCGCGATGATAAATATAGCGCATAAGTTCGGAAAACGGATCGCTACCCGTGATAACCGGACGGGGAACCGTCGTTTGAAAAACCGAATAAATTAAATAACATAACAATGCGCATAAGATGTAAGTCGAGATTGCCCGATAATATACGTTAGCATCCTTCTTGAAGAAGTAAAAGATACAAACGTAAATGTAGAAAATCCAAATGGAGTAGGGTACCGAAAAATATTTAATAAAAGGTATCGATTCGTCTACGGTCGTAACGAGTCTATAGACTCCCTGATTCGCCGTGTTATCGGTCCAAGCATACATTAACCCTAGAACGGGAAACACCAGCATCAGCAGAAGCGGAGCGTATTTTTTCCATTCGAAATTTCCGTATAGCACTTTCCGACCCCCTTATCTCTCTTTAATGAGCTCAGGTCTTATTCATGCTTAGGCAAGTGGCTTACGTAGCTATCCGATAATCTCAGAAGCTCCAAGGCGCGTTTATATTCATCTTCCGTCGAATCGGTTCCTTTCGGTGTTCCACCGTCGAACGGGAAGCTAACGCCGTCTTTATATTGAAGTCCGGGCACGAAGATTCCTTGATTGTTCACGAATGAGCCGGATGGCAAATAGTAACGCTGCGGGAGAACATTATCCGTCCTATTCAAGATATCCTGTCCGAAGTGGATATGGTCCGCGAGCGATATACCGAGCAAATTGGCTACCGTCGGGAAAATATCTACTTGTCCGCCCGTCTGGGTCGGTCTCATCGGCTCGGTCATGCCTGGCGCGACGACAATAAGCGGAATATTCATCATTTCGGCAAATTGATATTTCCGACCGTAAATCTCCTTCATAAGATCCTTCTCGTGATCGCTCAAGGAATAGATCGGCAGCCCTAAATGATCCCCGTAAATTAGGAGCACGGAGTTGTCCCACAACCCGTTTTGCTTAAGCTTCTCGATGAAGGTACCCAGCGCGTAATCGGTATAATTCTGTGCCTGAATGTAATCGCCGACTAGAGTGTCTTCGTATCTTTCGGGAAGCTTGAACTTGATCTTGCGATCCGGAATATTGAACGGATGATGGGAAGACATCGATATTATCTGCGCATAGAACGGTTTACCCGTTTCGCTCATCTTCAGCAATTCATCCGCCGTTTTATCGTAGAGCACTTCGTCCGACGCGCCGAAGAACACCGTATCCTCGTCGCCGAAGAACTTGGCATCGTAATAACGATCGAAGCCTAACGCCGCGTACAGCTCCTTGCGATTCCAGAATTGTACGTCATTCGTATGAAAGGTAGCCGTTTGATAACCGTTTTCTTTCAGCACCTTAGGCATGCTGGGAAGCGCCAGGTCCCCGTAATCTTGAGCCGCAGCGCCATGTTGAGGAATGTAAAAGGAAGTGTTGACGACGAACTCCGCATCCGAAGTATTGCCTTGCCCTACCTGCTGGTAGAAATGAGGGAAGTAGATATTTTCCTTCATGAGCTGATTCATCACCGGCGTCAATTCCTGACCGTCGATCTTGCGGTCCAGAAGAAAATTCTGAGTCGCCTCCAACTGCAGGATAATGACGTTCTTGCCTTTTTCCGCGCCCCAGAATTGGGGAACTGCCGGAGCTTGCCCGCCTTTCAGCGCGGCTATCGCTTCCGGCGTGACATGGCTTGGATCCTCGAAGCTTTCGTTCACGCTGGCGATGACCGCGTACGCCTCGTAATTCAGGATTCCCATGTTCTCGGCCTGCTTCAACTCGTTAATGCTGTCCCGGTGCAACCATACGTTCGTAACGCTGCCGGCAAGCGATAAGAAAAACAGAGCCGACAGAATGACATTGGACTCGCGTACCGCAAGCGATTTTCCCCATTTACGGAATCGGCGGCTTATGAACAGAAGCAGGATCGCGACAATATCGGTATAGATGAACAGGAAGTACGGGTGCAGCAAAGAGAATACGCTCCCGCTCACCTCCGTCACTTGATTCACTTGTTGCAAAGCATGGTAGGTGACGATGACGCCGAAATACTTGTAATACATGATGACCGCGAAGAAAATAGTGGTCAGCAATAAGTTGACCGCAACGTAGACTCCTAATTTCCTGCGCGGAGCAATCCATTCGATCAGGCAGAAAAGAACCCATATCGAGGGAATACCCGTCGCTAATTGAAGCCATATCGACGAATCGTCGAATACGACGAATCTTGCCAGATAGATCTTAATCACCATCAATACGGTGAAAAAGATAAAGGGCTTGGACAACCAAACGTCGAGCTTTAATGATTTCATGCCATTCACCCCCGAGAACCTTATCTATTATAACTAATGTTAACTCTGTGTTAAAGTACAACGTGCAGGAAGAATGCCTAAAGGTTGGCTAAAGAAAACGGCTCGCTTATAATGCAAGTACAACGGTTTCGCCGTCCGATAAGGCGAATAAACAATTCGAAAGGGGTATCCCCATGGCGATTACCTATAGTAGAGAATATGATCATATATTGGACGACTTGTCCCGCGCTTTGATTTCGGTTCCGCTTTTTTTCGAAGTATTCGAGATGGAAGCCGAAGATTGGGACAGTCTGAGCACAGAAGAACGCGATGTATGCATCCGGACGCTAGCGGACGACTTATTCTACGTTCTGGGAACCGAATCCCCCGCCGAGATCGGCCGCGGTAGCGCGGAGTACGATTCGAACCGCTCCGTCATTAAGGTGACGGCCAACGAGCAGCTCGTTCACGTCATTTCCTTGCGGGAATAACCCGCTCATGCGTCGCCGTTCTTTACGGGGCGGCGGCGCCTTTCCTTTTATACTCAGACGGGAACGGTCGCGACGGCAACCGAACTCCTCCGACGAGCTTCCTTATTATACTCCTCGAGATAGGCTAAGTCCTTAACTTGTGTCTCTTTTTACATATAAATTAACCGTTTTCACGAGATTGACAAAAACATCCCCCAAGCACTATCATAAAGAGATAGAGCATATGATAATGATTATCATAATCATTTTAATGAGGTGGGGATTTCATTGGATTTACGCTTGTTCGAAGAACATTTCCACATTTCCGTTAAAGGGTCGGATAACCCGCTTATCTCCGTGCCCGTCGCGGATATACTAGTGCACGAAACCATGAAAGACCTTTTGCAAAGAGGCTCCGCCTTAGTAAAGGGAATCGGATTGGAAATCGGGGTTTCTTTTATCGGACTCGCCTTTTTCGGTTTGGCCGCCACCAAGCAATTAATTATGACGCAATATGACCGGATATTGGACCTATCGATGGAAAACTTGACCATACAGCTTGAATCCCATGGCGATCACGCCCATGTCGTATTCAAGATCGGCGAACTGAAGTGGACGGACCTACCTGCGGAAGGCCGAGCCGAGGCCGTCCAATCGGAATGGGCCCGTTACTTCGCGGATACGATGAACCCGTTAATCGAGGCAGCGGCTGCCGCCGCGGGACTGAAATCCCCCCTCATTTGGAATCAATATGGCGCCCGCGCCGCTTACCTCATGGATTACGTAAGGAAAATGATCCCGGAAGGTCCGCTTAGAGACCGCGTTAACGAAGATTTCTCTTTGCTTGAGAACATGCCGGGAGAAACCTTCAACCGAAGGAAAAATCCATACGTACATACTCCCTGCTATCTCGACAGTCCCTATGAGCCCGGCGGGCAAATCATACTCCGATCGGCATGCTGCATGTACTATAAACGAGAGAGCGGAACGAAATGTTATACCTGTCCGATTCTTAAAGACGACGAACGGACGGAGCTAAAGCAACAAATCGAGGAAGCACGCAAAGAGAAAAGCGCATAACGGCGCTTCGCGAAACCGGTCCCGATTGGGACCGGTTTTTTTGCGCTATCTGCATAAAATCGCGTCGGTATTGGGAAACTTTACATACGCCTTAATCCGTCCGACCGGAGGTGACTTCGATGACCGCCGACCATCTATCCAAGCATTTAAAAACGAATATCGTCAGGCTGCAGCAAACCTTCAGCTTAAGCAACGACTTCGAGTTCATTCGGTGGCAATACGGCCCCGAACTGAAAAGCACGTCGGTGACCGTCTATCTCAAATCGATCATCCACAATAAGAAAATCAATTACATGCGGCGCTCTCTGCAGGATCTAGTCGAACACGACGTAGGTCCCGGAACGGAAGTAAAGCCGGAGATGCTGATCCGGTTTTTCGAAGGCCGGGGCGCTTCCACGGAATCGGCCAGCATCGAAAGCAAATGGTCCGTCATCGACCAGCGCATTCTTCAAGGCAACGTCGTCATTTTCTTGGAAGGCTGGGACAAGGCGGTCTGCTACGAAGCCAAGGATATGGAAACCCGGCAGGTTACGGAGCCCGAGACGGAGCCCGTCGTTCAAGGGCCCCGCGAAGGCACCGTCGAAAATCTGCTGAAGAACATCGGAATGATTCGCACGCGAATCCAAAGTCCGGCCTTGAAGATCGAGGCATTTAAGTCAGGCGGATATTCGAATACGACCATTAATTATATGTACATTCAAGGCGTCGTCGATCCTGAGTTGCTGAAAGAATTCAAGCTTCGCATAAATAAGATCGGCCCGGGAGAAATCCTTGACCCTTCGTATATCGAGGAACTAATAGAGGATTACCCCTTATCCCCGTTCCCTCAATTTCGTTACACGGAGAGAACCGATGTCGCGGCTGCCGCTTTGCTTAACGGTAAAATTCTCGTTTTGTCCCAAGGCTCGGGTTCCATTCTCGTTTGTCCAGGGCTATTCTTTGAATTTCTGCAATCCAGCGAAGACTATTATCAAAGGGTGCTAGTATCGAACTTCATTCGTTGGCTGAGGCTAGTCGCGTTGTTGATCGCCATTTCCCTTCCAAGCATCTACATCGCCATGTCCACGTTTCATACGGAGCTGATTCCGACCGTCCTCTTGCTCGCGATCATCGATTCTCGCGAAGGGATCCCTTTCGGCGCCTTTATGGAAGCCGTCATCATGGTGTTCTTTTTCGAGCTTCTCAAGGAGGCGGGGATACGGTTGCCCCGACCGGTCGGATCGGCGGTGAGCATCGTCGGCGCGCTCGTCATAGGAGAAGCCGCCATCAATGCCGGTATCGCTTCTCCCATTATGGTCGTCGTCGTGTCTTTAACCGGTATCGCATCGTTTTCCTTGCCGCAATATAACCTTTCCATTGCATTACGTTTAATTCAATTCCCGTTAATGGCGTTATCGGCCATGCTCGGGGGATTCGGCATCCTGTTGGGCTACTTGTTCATCTGGCTCCATCTCGTCAATCTAACTTCCTTGAACGTCCCTTACTTGACGACGATAGCCCCGTGGAAGCCACGCCAATTCCGCGACACTTTAATCCGCACCAAACTTCCCGCGCTCATCCGTCGGACCAAGCCTCCTAGCACCGACTGAAATCCGGCAAGAGAGGGAGCTCGCCATGAGATCACGATCGCTTAAAATAGTCGGTTCCGCTTTTATCCTTTGCGCTTTGCTATTGACCGCTTGCGGGGACCAGGCCGAGCTGCCGCAAAAAGGATTCGTGATGGGAGTCGCGATAGACGAGTTCGAGAACGGAGAGCTCAGTCTTACGGTGCAGCTCTTCAAACCCTCCCAAGCCATAACGGGCAAGGGGAAGACGACCAAAGCTTTTATTAACATTCAAGCCCACGACCAATCTCTCATCGAAGCCGTGCGCGATATCACGATCCATCTGGGCCGCAGAGCCCAGTGGAGCCATATGCGCGTTCTCTTGGTCAGCGAGGCGTTAGCCCGGAAGCTTCCGTTGCTTAGCTTGCTCGACTTCTTCTACAGGGATCACGAGCCGCGTTTGACTTCCCATTTGCTCGTCACGAAAGGCAGAGCTTCCGATTATTTGAATACGACCCCTTATATCGAGAACTCGGTCAGCCAGCAATATTTCCTAAGCGAAAAGGAGTCCAACGAGCTGGCCGGCAAAACCTCGACTTTAAGCCTGCTGGATCTGGCCAAGCAAGCCCAGAGCCAAACCGCCGTCGCATTGATCCCTTATTTGTACGAACAGAAAATTCGGAACGTGACCACTCCTAACGTAGCGGGGTCTGCCGTCCTTGCCGACGGTCTTGTGAAGGAGCTTATCCCCGCGTCCCTAATGGAAGGGCTGCTGATGTTAAGGGACACATACCGATCCGGAGTGATCGAAGTCCCCTGCGAGGAACAACGTGGTACCGACACCCTCATGCTTCAAGAAGATTCGGTCGAAGTGATTCGAATTCACAACGATATGGAGGTTAAGTTAAACGGAGACAAGCCCCATCTTATTTTCAAAACCAAAGCTTACGTAGCCATATCCGAGTTAGTATGCGGGCAAAACCTCACCATCATGGACGAAATGAAATTTCAAGCCCGAGTGCAGGATGCGATCGAGCAAAGCATGAGCGACAGCATGGAGTGGATGCTGGAAAAGCGATTCGATTTGGTCGGAGCGGGAAACGTTCTGTTTCAGAAAAAGCCGCGTTTATGGAAGCAGTGGAAGCCCGATTGGCCATCTAGATTCTCGCGCGCCAGCTACGAGGTGCATGCTAACGTCACGATCTTGACCACGGGCACGAACATCGGCAAACCCATCAATCGGAACTAGGTGAAGTTAATGATGTACTTCATGCTCGGCGTTGTATTCATCGCTTTTCTGACTTACGATTTGTACTCGGAAAAACTAGGAGGAGCATCCAAAAGGGTTAAATTCGTCTACGTAGTCTTATTACTGCTCTCTGCCTATCACCTATCCATATTTAAAGGTTGGCTTTACTCCTATTCCTATTACGACATGGCCAACCTTATTTTCGGCGGCGCCGCGGAATCCATACTCGCTTACCTGAATCCGAAAGGGTGAACTCTTAGTGAAAAACATGCTCACCCCTAACCAGCTAGCCGTATTATTATTCGTTTTCCTGACGGGTTCATCGATTATCAACATTCCGGCGCCCCTTATTTTTTTCAGTCACAACGCGGCTTGGATCAGCATTATCTGCGCGGCCATGCTAGGATTGCTGGTCCTCCTTCTGATTATGCGTCTAGCCCGCCGCTATCCCGGATTGAACTTTATTCAATACAGCTCCAAGCTCATCGGCAAACCTATCGCCCTCTTGCTCGGAATGCTAATCCTCACCTACCTGATCCACATGGCTGCCGCCATCGTGATGGATATTGCCATGTTCCTCAATAGCTCCATGATGCGGGATACCGACTATACTATTTTCGTTATCCTGATCTTCTTGGCGGTCTCCATGACCATTCGAGTCGGGGTCGGCAAGTTCGCCGGCATGTTCGGCTTATTGATTCTCAGCGTCATGATATTCGTCGTCTTCAATATATCGCTTGCCATTCCCGGCTACGATTGGCACTATCTGCTCCCCGTCTTCGACGAAGGGATCAAGCCCCTGCTGCACGGTACTTATTTCATATACGGCTTTCCATACGGGGAGATCGTCCTATTCGCCATGATCATTCCTTACGTTCGTTTGAAGGCGGGCGATCGAACGGGACGCAAGTTGGCTTTCGCGATTTTATTGAATGCCGTATTCTTGATTCTTGTGACCTTAGCTACGATACTTACCTTCGGCCCTATCGCGGGCGAACGTAAATATTCCATGTTCGAAGTGGCGCGCACCATTGAAATCACGGAAATTTTTCAGCGACTCGAAGCTCTGATGGGTTATTCCATGATCGTCGCTTCGTTCATGAAGGCTTCTATCGTTCTCTTTTTGGCGAACATTACGTTGACTCAAATACTCGGGTTGCCCAAGGAAAACCGCCAGTTGATCTTTCCGCTTGCGTTATTTTGCACGATCATCTCTATCTCGGTCGGCATACGCGGCGAAGCCAATTGGAACTTCATCGTTACAAGCATCCACCCGTTATGGGGGCTCATCTGCGCAACGATTCCTTTGCTTCTGGTCTCCTTCGTGTCGCTGTTCCGGAAGAAACCGAAGCAGGTCTGAACATTTCGCGTTCCTCTCGTTACTGCCATCAACATCAAGCCCTATGCGGGTTGCATGCCTCAAGACCCATTCTAAACACAACTTAAGCCGCTCAAAACCGATTGCCACAATAGTCGTCCCGACTGTGTCCAAGGTTATCCCATGTATGTTTAGCTTATAAAGCCGATCATATGGCAATCGATAATCAGGAGGATCCTCATGCGTCGCGGGACAATATTCGGCATCATCATCGCATTAATGTGCATAGCTAGCCCTATCCATGCGCAAGAGCGGCAAGCATTACCCTTTAACGATATTAAAGGTCATTGGGCTGAAAAAACGATAACGGAAATGGTGGCCAAAGGTATTCTCGACGGATACCCGAACGGCTCCTTCCAGCCGGATCAACCGGTAACGGTAGATCAGTTCATCAAGATGCTCGTTCTCTCCTACACGGAGATGCATCAGAACGGCGAACGTAGCTGGAATGCCGCCTTCCCGCCCTCATTAAGCGCCGAAAATCAAGCCATCCTCAAACAGGATTATCGCTATTTCGATTTCAAGCCCGCCACAGTCGGATATTGGGCCAAGCCCTTCATCGACGTCGCGAGCGACCTTCATTTTTTGAACAAAAGCGGATACAGCGACTTCCAAAGCGATATGACAAGAGAAAACGTGGCGGAAATCCTCTATTATACGCTCCAAGAAACCGAGTTTCTGGAGGACTCTCAGTATAGTCAACAACTGGCGCAATCTTACGGTGATTTAATCAGCGCATCGGAACGCGAGCAGAAGTTCATCGCCGAGGCGCTTGCCAAAGGAATCATGCAAGGCTACCCGAACGGCTATTTTGGAGTCGGCGATAAAGTTACCCGCGCGCAATCCCTCGTGTTGTTGAACCGACTAACGGAGAAAACGAAGAGGATCCCGGTCGAGGTATCCGATGCCGACAGCAGCTTATTGCTCGCCGTTCCTACGATAGGCGGAGGAAAGAAAACCGTCGCATTCCCGGACCAAAAAATGCGCGATGCCTATGAGATATTGCAGCAAGCCGGCCAATTACGGGGCACTAACCAGGATCTGCTGGACACGACGCTTCGATTGTTCAGAGATCAGAAAGAGAAGGATACCGTGCTGGCTCTCTCCTCGTCTTCCGTGATCCAGAAGCAGCAGGCGGAAGCGGCATTGTGGCTCGACCCTCAATACAATACTTACGGAATCACGATCCAGCTTCGGGACGGAACGCGAGCAAGGAATCAGGAAGCGATCGAGACGTTCTCCAATTATTTGTTCGGCTATCAGGCTGCCACATTCGTCAAGTGGTTTACCGAAGTCTGCAAGCATGTAGAAGCCGGCACGATAGTTTCCTCTAAGCAAGTCGCTATCGGCGACTACGCGGTGGATATTCTGATCGATCCGGATACCAAGACTGTCGTATTCTCCATAGCAAAGTCGAAAAATTCATAAGACGGAACGACACCCCCGACCTGTGCAAGGTCGGGGGTGTCGTTCGATTAACCGCCTTGGCCAACGGGATATAGCGGGAGAACGTTAACCGCGCACGATTTGAACCCCGGCATGCGACAAGTAGGATCCAGAGCGGGATTCGTAACCTTGTTCACGTTCTGGACGTCTCCCCAGTGCATGGGCACGAATACCGCGTCTTCCCTTATGCCGGCCGAGTAACGGCTTCTCACGACGATGTCTCCGCGCCTCGACCGCAAGCGGACTAAGGATTGATCCTTGATCCCCAGCTTTCTCGCGGTGCGGGGATGGATCTCGACGAACGATTCGAAATCCCTGGCGGCCAAGGAATGGCTCCTTCGCGTTTGAACGCCCGTCAAATAATGAGTAAGCACCCTCCCCGTCGTAAGCGTTAAAGGGTATTCGCCGTCCGTAGGTTCGTCCGGCAAATGGTTCGCCACGCTAGCGATGTCCGCCTTGCCGCCCGGATGCGCAAACGTCGTTTCGAACAATCTGCCGGAGCTGTCGTGCGAAGCGGAAGGGCAAGGCCAATAGACGCCCTCTTCCTTGCGAAGCCGATCGTACGTAATGCCGTAATAATCGGCGATTCCACCCTTACTCGCCAAGCGAAGCTCGTTAAAGACGGATTCCGCCGACCTGAACGCGAAATGCTCGCCTTTGCCCATTTTCCCCGCGATATCGCAAAGAATTTGCCAATCATGCTTCGCTTCTCCCGGAACAAGACGGTTCGCTTCCCGCAGCAGCACGCGCCCCTCCATATTCGTTAACGTGCCTTCGTTCTCGATGTATGCGGACACGGGAAGAATCAAGTCGGCCAATCGCGCCGTCTCCGATAGAAACATATCCGCCACGATCAGGTAATCGAGCTTCCTCAACCCTTCCTCCACGAAATTGGCATTCGGATTGGAGACGAGCGGATTGGATCCCATGACGAACAACGCGCGGATTTCCTCTTCGTGTATCTTCTCCATCATTTCGTAAGCGGAGACGCCTTTGCCCGGCAGTTCGCTCGGATCGATGCCCCATACGCCCGCTACGTAGGCACGGTCCGCCGGATTATCGATCATTCGGTATCCCGGAAGCTGATCCGCCTTCTGGCCGTGCTCCCGGCCACCTTGACCGTTTCCTTGACCGGTGACGGCACCGTAACCCGAGCCGGGCTTGCCGATCTTGCCGGTCATGAGCACGAGATTCAAGAAGCTTCGGACCGCCATGTATCCGTCCGTCTGCTGCTCTACCCCGCGCGCGGTAAATACCATGCCCGTCGCGGCTTTGCCATATGCGATCGCCGCCTTGCGAATAAGCTCCTCGGAGACGCCGGTCAAGCCCGCGATTTCATCGAGATTCAATTGCCTCAGATGGGCTTTCAGCTTCTCGAAGCCAACCGTTCTATTCGCCAAGAACCCCTTATCCAGCAGCCCTTCCTCCAGAAGCACCTTCTGCATTCCGTTCGCGAGAGCGGCATCCATTCCGGGCTTTACTTTCAAGTGAAGATCCGCGATCGCCGTCGTTCCCGTCTCCCTTGGGTCGATAACGATCACGAATGCTCCGTTTTCCTTCGCTCTCGTGAAATACGGCATCAACGTCGGCTGGCATTCCGCGATATTCGTTCCGGCTAGGATGATGCACTTGGCTAGCGGTATATCGGATAAGGGGTTCGTCAAGCCTCGATCCATGCCGAAGGTTTTATTGCCGGCCGATGCTGCCGCGGACATGCAGAACCGTCCGTTGTAATCGATATATTTGGTTCCAAGCGCAATTCTGGCGAATTTGCCGAGCAAATAAGCGGATTCGTTGGTGAGCGATCCTCCTCCGTATACCCCGATAGAGTCATACCCGTAGCGACCGCGCAACTCCGTGAATTTATGGCGGATTCTTTCGTAGGCTTCCTCCCACGAAATCCGAACGAGCTCCCCGTCGATTCTAGCCATCGGGTGAAGAATTCGCTCCGCGGTAAGCGCGTGTTGGTACGCATTCATCCCCTTGATGCATAGTCTGCCTTCCGAAGCGGCATTGGGCTTAGGAATGACCGTATACGTCGGCCGTTCGGTACCCGTTCTATGCTCGATCACCTGCATCTTGCACTGCACGCTGCAGAACGGACATTGCGTATCGAATACGGACTCCCCGCGTACGGCTTGCGCCGCAATCGACCTCTCGTTACGATTCATTTACTCCACCCGTCCCTGCGCGACCGTTGGCTGCCGCTCCGTTATTTTCTCCAAACCGCCCATTCGATCCGCCTCCGCTTGCTCGATCAACCCGTATCGGTAAGCTTCGTCAAACAATTGCTCCCTTAGCGCGACAAGTCCCACCCTATCGATCCAGTTCCAGGTCGTTTCGCCGTAATGCGCCTGCTCCCGGTAAGCCTGCAAGAAAGCGACCGCTAATTCCAGCGCCGCTTGATCCTCGGACGGAGTATCGAGTAACCGCGCCTGCAGAACGGAGTCCCGCGTGCTGCCTCCGACATAAATCTCCCAGCCGCCAGGCGCTCCGACCAAACCGACATCCCGGGTTAACGTCCCTGCCCGATGAAGTGGGCTGGCGGATACGGCAACAGACAAGGGCGTCGGCAAATGCATGCCCTCGACTTGGCGTTCGAGAGCGACAGCCATGGCTACGGAATCCCTAAAGGCAAACCGGTCGTATCGCAAGCCTTCGCACGCCGTTACCGCGATCGGGTAGCCGCCGTGGCTGGCGTTCGCTACGGGCAATCCTAATTCCGATATCAACTGCCCCAGACTTTCGCGGGGAATTCCGAACAATTCGAAGCGGGCGCCTCCGACTTTCGCATGCGGCACATCGTATTTATCGATGACATAAGCGATTCTGCGCAAATGCTCGGGCCGAACCAAACCCCCGTGAATCCTAGGAACGACGGAATACGTGCCGTCCGCTAGCGGTATGGCCGCCTCGAACGAGACTCCTTGGTAATGTTGGCCTATATAATAATTAAGCGCGGGATTGCAAACCGAGCAGCCCTCTTCGCTCTTCCATCCTAGACCTAATCGGGCTTCGCGTAAATTAATGAATCGATTCGACTGAACGGCTTTCCTCAATTCCTCATGATCGAGATTCGTGCACTCGCACACGGTTCGCTTCTGTATGTCCGACTCTTCGCTCGACAGGGTTATTCTCAAGATAGAAGCAACCAACGGCTTGCAACCTCCGCATGAGCTAGAGGCTCTCGTGCATTCCCTGACCTCCTCGAAGGTTTCGAGTTTGTCCTCCCGGATAGCCGTCGCGATCGCCCCTTTGCTTACCCCGTTGCAAGAACATACCGTTTCTTTGTCGGACATCGCATGAATCGCGTCATCATCGGAATCCGTCCCGGCGCCGGCTTCTCGATCCAGCACCGAGACGTCGGCACCTTGCTTGATGTACCCGAGGAGCTTGTTACCCTCGCTACTGTCACCGAACAAGACGGCGCCCACGATACGGTTATTTCTGAAGGTGATTTTTTTATACCGTTTGCGAATTCCGTCCTGCAGCTTGAAGTTCGCGTCGCACTCGGCATCACGGATTTCCCCGGCCGAGAATACTTCAACGCCGGACACCTTGAGTTGAGAATATAAAACCGAACCTTGATAACCTTCCGTATCCAATCCGCAGATCGCCTTGGCCAGCACTTTCCCCTGCTCGTAAAGGGGCGCGACGAGGCCGTAAACCATGCCGCGATGTTCCGCGCATTCGCCGACGGCATAGACTCCCGGAATATTCGTCTCCATCCGGTCGTTAACGACGATCGCCCGATTAACCTCGATGCCGCCTTCCGCCGCGAGCTTTACGTTTGGCCTGACGCCGACGGCCATGACGACCAGATCGGCCGCGACCCTCGTGCCGTCCTTGAACAAGAGGCCCTCTACTCTTTTCCTGCCCAGGATTCGTTCGGTATGCTTGCCGAGCAGAAACCGCATGCCTTGATTCTCCAGTTCCTTCCTCAGCATCTCCGCCGCGTCCGAATCCAACTGCCTTTCCATGATATGAGAGTTGATATGCACGACGTCGACTTCCATTCCGAGATTGAGCAGCCCCCGGGCCGCCTCAAGACCGAGCAACCCCCCGCCGATTACTACGGCTTTCTTGTATTTGCGGGATGCATCCATCATCGTATTGCAATCACTAATATCACGGAACGCGGTCACTCCGGGCAAATCCGATCCGGGGAGCGGAAGCATGAAGGGAAGCGAGCCCATGGCCAAGATCAAGCGATCATAGGGTACGACTACTCCCTTGAAGCTCGCGATCGTTCTTGCCGTCGCGTCTATCTTGACGATAGGATCGCCGGCATGCAAAGTTATGCCGTTATCCTTATACCAATTCCAATCGTTGATCGTGATGTCGGCGATCCGCGTGTCTCCTTGCAACACTTTGGATAACATGATGCGATTATAGTTAGGGTGAGGCTCGCCGCCGAAGATCGTAATATCGTAAGCCTCGGGTTCCAGCTTAATGATTTCTTCGACGCAACGAACGCCTGCCATCCCGTTTCCGACGAGCACCAGCTTCTGTTTATTCATTCGTCCACCCTCCCGGAAAACCATCGCTTAAAGAGAGGGCGAGCGGTGCGAACGTATTTCGATTCATGAATTTTGCCGTCATGGCTTGGTTGGCGAACAATACGGGTAAATGCAACAAAACGGAGGTAATCATGATGCAGCTCTCCTTATGAGACAGAATGAGAAACGCGTTACAGAAACTCCAATAAAGCAGAGACTCCGTTGTCTCATTCCAAACCGCATGGAAAAGGGGGATTCTAGCTCGCAAGAGACGTCTTTGTCTCCTGGTTTATTTGTAATGTATGGTTAATTAACGTATGATGTCATTAACCGGGGTAATAATCGCCACGAACGCGATCAAATGTTATGAATAATTACATTTATATTTTTAACTTTAACTCAATCTCCGCCAATTTTCAACGGACATTATTCCAATTCACCTATATATCAGCATTCGAGTCATATAAGTTGACATTTGGGCAAAAGAAAAAGAGCACCTCTCGCGGTGCTCTCCTGCATAGCTTGGTTATCCGATTGAGACGCCTTTACGAAGGGACTTCTGATCCCTGCTTGTGTTAACAAGCTGCGGGAGCATCTTCATACCGCTTTCCATCGGGGTGTGGCACAACCCGCAGGTCGGGACCGTTTCGAATGCGAAATTATCCCTCATCCACCCATTGCATCCTTCACTCGTGCAGGACCAGACCGCCGTCATTTCTTCAGGAATTTCTTCGAATACTTTTTTCCGTGAGTACATGGACGAGCCTCCTTTTCCTATATAGCATAACCAAAAAAAATGCCCTTAACTAACCGTTAAGGGCATTTTTGTACTGGATTTACAGTTTAACAACGTTCTCCGCTTGTGGTCCGCGGTTGCCTTGTACCACATTGAATTGAACGCGTTGTCCTTCGTCCAAAGTTTTGAAGCCTTCACCCGTGATCGCGCTGAAATGCACGAATACGTCGTTGCCGCCTTCAACCTCGATGAAACCGAAGCCTTTGTCTGCATTGAACCATTTCACTGTACCTGTTTGCATGTAATTCACCTCCAACTTCTATTGCCTCATGAACTTTTTTATTCATACGAATAAAAAATCCACAGAATGAAAAGGGTTAAGTTTTACAAAATAATAACCCTTTCCATTTTGTGAATCCAGGTCACGATTTCGATAGGTCTTATCATATCAGGTTCCCGGCTAAAATGCAAACGGATTCTCCTTAAGACTTCATTTTCGCAACACCTTTTTTACGACAATCGCGGTTACCAGCCGACGGCCAGGCCATCTCCGCGGGGATCCGCAGCCCCGTTCAAGCAGCCTTTATTCCGGTCGATCAATATCCCTTGCGCTTGGCCCATGATCCAATCCCAATCCTCTACCCGTTCCACTTCGTGGCCCTTCTCTCCCAACAGACGAAGCTCCGCATCGGGGACCCTGCCCTCGACCTTGAGGCTATCGCTTTCCTGCCCCCAAGTTCTGCCGTACACCCATCTCGGATTCGCAATCGCTTCTTGAATCGTGCAGCCGTAATCCAGCACGCCGGTCAGGATCGATAGCTGCGTTTGCGGCTGTCCTTCCCCGCCCTGCGTTCCGAATAACAAATACGGCAAACCGTCTTTCAACACCATGGCCGGCATCAACGTGTGAAAAGTACGTTTGCCCGGCTGCAGACAATTGATATGTCCGGGATCCAGCGAGAAGAAGGAGCCCCTGTTCTGCATAATTACTCCCGTACCGACCGGCATATAGCAGGAGCCGAAATCGAAATACAAGCTTTGAATGAACGACACCCCGTTCCCTTCCTCGTCCACGACAGCGGCGTAAGCCGTGTCCTGCCCCATGAAAGGAGAGTGATGAGCGCCCGCTGAATTTAACGATATCCCCTCCGCAAGAAGATTCGCGTATTCTTGGGAAAGCAAACGTTCCAACGGAATATCCGCGAATTCCGGATCCGTCAGATAGAGATCGCGTTCGCGAAACGCTCTCTTGACGACTTCCGTCATCAGGTGATAATAATTCGCGGAATGGCGCGGAATCGCGTTCAAATCGAACCGCTCGAGCATATTCATCATGATAAGGGCCGTGAAGCCCTGAGAATTCGGAGGCATCTGGCAAATCCGGTAACCGCGGTATTCCGTGGAGATCGGCTCTACCCATTGGCCGGCATGGGAGACGAAATCCGTTTTATCGAGCAAACCATCGTTCCGCGCGACGTCGGCGACGATCCGCTCCGAGATTTCGCCTTTATAAAAAGCATCACGCCCACCCTGCTGCAGTAACCGGAGAGTGTGCGCCATATCGCTTTGAATAAGAGTTTCTCCCGGGAGCGGGATAATCCCTCCGGGCATGAATACCTTCTCCATTTCCCCGTTTTGCCTAATCAGTTCCTCGTCCCGGCATATCCATTCGTATAGATTGCGGGAGACGGGAAACCCATACTCCGCGTATTGGACGGCCGGTTCTAGCACCTGTACCCAAGAGAGCCTCCCTCTTCCCGTCCAGACCTCCCACCAAGCATCGACCATCCCCGGAACCGTTACGGCGCTAAGCGGCCCGCGTAACGGGATTGCGGTTAATCCCTTGTTGGAGTAGAAGGAAATATCGGCGCGCGCCGCGGATCTGCCCGTCCCGTTATAGCCGATCAATTCCTTGGAATCTGCCTTATATATCATGAAGAAGGCATCTCCGCCGACTCCCGTCATATGCGGGTATACGACTCCGAGCGCGGCGCTTACGGCTACGGCCGCATCGAACGCGTTGCCTCCTTGCTCCAATATTCTGGCTCCGACCATGCTAGCCAAATAATGAGGAGAAGTTACCATTACATGCTTCGTAACCGGCATTACGTTATTCATTCGCCTTCTCCCCTCTCAAGTCTTGCGACTTCGGCTTTTGCCTGTTTTAGTCCGATTATTCACCTCATGCGAGCAAGCGTCAAACCATTCCGCCGCCTTTTGTTACATATAATAAGATAACAACCCCGCTTTGTGCATAGACACGTTTCGGTCTCCCGATAACGTGAAGAGCGCAACTTAAATACCGCCTTCCTCCGCGGAAGACGGTACGATGTCTAGCGATTTCTAGATGTCGTTACCCTTTCAGCAACGACTCGGCACCGTCGATATACACTTTCGTGCCCGTTATAAGCGAAGATTGAGGCGAAGCAAGGAACAATACGAGATCCGCAACCTGCTCCGGGGAACCCGCATGATGCTCGAGCGGACTCGAGCCTTCGGGAAATTCCACCGGAATAGCCGCCGCTTCCGCCTCGGCCGTCCTATTCGTGTTCTGGCCGATATTCGTCTTGATCGCCCCGGGACATATGGCATTTACCCGGATTCCGAATTCCGCCAGCTCCAACGCCGCCATCTGCATGAAAGCAACCTGCCCGGCTTTGCTCGTGCTATAAGCGCTTGCCCCGATGTTCGAGAAGATGCGGTTGCCGTTAACGGAGCTCGTGATGATGACGCTTCCTCCTTGTCGCTTAAGATAGGGAATGGAATATTTCAATGTGAGAAAAGTCCCCTTGAGGTTGATGTCTATCGTCCGATCCCAATCCTCTTCCATGAGATCCTCGATCGTGGTCCAGGTTCCGTTGATGCCCGCGTTGGCAAAGACGATATCCAGCCTGCCCCAGCGCTCTGCCGCGTGAACGACCGCGGACCTGAGCGAATCCGCGTTGGAAACATCGGCTTCGACCGCAACGGCTTCGCCACCCCCGTGTACGATTTCCTCTCTTACGATTTCCGCCCGCTCCCTTTCCCGATCGATCACGCACACGTAAGCCCCATGCTCCGCCAATCTGAGCGCGGCGCCTCTACCGATTCCCGATCCTCCGCCCGTCACTAGCGCTACTTTGCCCTTGAGCTGTTGTTGTTGGACCATCACTCCATCCTCCTCTTCGTAAATGCCCTATTCCTCGTCGTCGAATCCATTGTTTCCCTGCCTGATATTTCTTACCCAAACAAGCAGAGAAATAATATCCTTTACGAATCGGGTTAAGAAAACCGGCTCTTCTGCCATTGGTTGAACGTATTTGATTAAAGTCTCTTTTTCGGATGAAGGGGCCACCTTATAGCTGCTGCCTGCTCGTTATGGTAGGAAAAACCGACTTTGGCGGGGTTGTGGTGGGGCGCTTTGAGTGTTTCTGCTCGTTATCGTCGGAAAAAGCGACTATGGCGGGGTTGTGGTGGGGCGCTTTGAGTGTTTCTGCTCGTTATCGTCGGAAAAAGCGACTATGGCGGGGTTGGGGTGAGGCGCGTTGAGTGTTTCTGCTCGTTATCGTCGGAAAAACCGACTTTGGCGGGGTGGTGGCGAGGCGCTTTGAGTGTCTCTGCTCGTTATCGTCGGAAAAACCGACTTTGGCGGGGTGGGGGTAAGGCGCGTTAGTCGGAAAAACCGACTTTGGCGGGGTGGGGGTAAGGCGCGTTAGTCGGAAAAACCGACTTTGGCGGGGTGGAGTGGGGTGGGGTGGACCCTGCCGCGTTGCGGCATGTAAGTCTAATAGTACAAAAAAAACCTCCGATAACCGCGTTAACGCGGTTGTCGGAGGCGATCATTCATCGTCTGAATAATTCTGCCATTCCGAAATTACCCACCCGAGACAAGCTGCATGACAAACAACTTATCGCCGGGCTGGAGCGGAATTTCCCAGTTGTCCAGCCAATCCAAATTGTCTTTGTTGTAGCAGAGGAGCACGTGTTTCCTGACTTTCCCCGATTCATCGTACACATGGCGCTTCAGCATCGGATAGTCCGCGAACAACCGCTCTACCGCTTCCTTCAATGTATCGGCTTCTAGAGGAAACTTTGCCCTGCCGCCCGTGCAATCCGCGAGCAAGCCCGGCACTCCAATTTCAATCCTCATCCTCCGCCTCCAGTATCCATGGCTTGACGGACAGAATCCGCGACAGCTGTCCGGGGAGCCGCTGCCAATTCACGCCGCGGTCCAACGAACAGAACAGCTCGCCCGACGTCGTGCCGAAATAAATCCCGTAGGGATCCATGGAATCGACCGACATGGCGTCGCGAAGCACGCTGACATGCCTTTGCTCATCGGGTAGCACGTCGCCGATCGGAAGCCATTCTCCCTCGTCCCGGTGCCTGCGGTACACGAGCAGCTTGCCGTCCCGCATCGAACGTTGCTCCGAACTCTCGAGAGGAATGATGAACAGGTCGCCCGTCGGCGATACGCAGAACGGGAAGCCGAACGGCTCATCCCCTTCTCTCAGCGTCAGGCCTTCCTCGAAGGGAATCCAGCTATCTCCGCCGTCTTCGGACCGGAAAACGCCGCAATGCTCCTGCATGTAGAGGTTGTCCGTGTTGTCGGGATCCGTAACCATCTTATGAATGCAATAGCCGACTTTATCGAAAGGCTGGCCGGTAGGAACGCGCGCCAGGCCCGCGTTGCGGGCTTGCCAGGTTTCCCCCCCGTCATCCGACCGGAACACGCCAACCGCCGATATCGCCACCCATATTCTCTGCGGGCGGTTAGGATCCACGATGATCGTATGCAAGCACATTCCGCCCGCTCCCGGGAACCAACCGGGACGAGTCGGATGACTCGTTAACCCGCTAAGCTCTTTCCAAGTGATGCCGCGATCGTGACTGACGAAGATTCCCGCTTCCTCGACGCCCGCATAGAGCGTATTCGGTTGCGTCGGCGCCCCCTTCACTAACTGCCAGATCCGATTGAGCGAGAATCCGCTCTCCTCGGAATACCGCGGACCATCTTCGATCTGAGTCCAAGATTCTCCGAAATCGTAGCTGACCCGGATCGACGGTCCGTATGCCGCATGCGAGGTTCCCGCGAACAAAGCATGCCCGTTGCGGCTGTCCCCAAGCACGCTGTACGCTTCCCATCCGCTAAGAAAGGGTCCGCTAAGCTTCCAATCTTTCCGTTCTTCATTCGAGGAATAGACAAAAATGCCCTTGTTCGTTCCTACCAACAATTTCACTCGCTTGGCCAAGAAGTCCCCTCCTGACAGATTATCGATACTCAGTACATATGTTCGGTAAAAGGAAGCTATTTCCTTTATTTTTCGAATATAACTCTTTATTTTTTTACGGTATACTGGGCTATATGGAACGAAGTATGCAGGGAGCAAGAATTGGAGCGTGATCGTAAGCATGCCAACAACCACCGAAACCAAAATCGTCCGCTCGGTATGTCCCTTCGACTGTCCGGACGCTTGCAGTTTACACGTGACGATGCAAGACGGAGTTATCGAATCCATCGACGGAAATCCGGAGCATCCGGTTACCCAAGGCGCGATATGCAACAAAGTGCGCCATCTGCGCGAGCGCGTTTATCATCCCGATCGAATCCTTCATCCGATGCGACGGATCGGCCCCAAAGGAACGCTGGAGTTCGAACGCATTACCTGGGATGAAGCTTACGAGGAAATCATTCGGCGGATGAGAGACACGCTTGCGGAAAAAGGACCGGAGTCTATTCTTCCCTACAGCTTCTACGGAAACATGGGGATTCTCAATGCCGAAGGAATGGATCGCCGATTCTTCCATCGCCTCGGCGCCAGCCAATTGGAGAGGACCATATGCAACGCGGCCGGCTCTGCGGGATACCGTTATACGATGGGAGCCGCGGCGGGTATCGATCCCGAGGATACCGTGCATTCGAAATACGTGCTTGTGTGGGGCTGCAATATCGTCTCTACCAACATGCACCAAGTCGTTTATTTGACCGAGGCTCGCAAGAGAGGCGCCAAGATCGTTCATATCGACGTCCACCGCAACAGAACGTCCGCGTGGGCGGACGAATTCATCGGAATCCTCCCGGGAACGGATACGGCTCTGGCGCTCGGAATGATGCACGTGCTTATTAAAGAAGGCCTGACGGATCCCGAATTCATCGCCCGTTATACGAAGGGGTACGAAGAGCTTGTCGCCCAAGCGGAGCTGTATCCACCAGATAAAGTGTCGCAAATCACGGGCATACCTGCCGACGCGATTACGCAATTGGCCCGCGATTACGGGAACGCTTCGCCATCGTTCATCCGGATCGGCAACGGCCTTCAGCACCACGATAACGGCGGAATGGCCGTGCGGGCCATCGCATGCCTTCCCGCGCTGACTGGGCAGTGGGGCAAGCTTGGCGGCGGCGCGCTCAAGGGCAACGGTTATTATTCCGCGGTCAACAGCTATAAGCTGGAGCGCCCGGATCTCATGCCCGATCGCAACGTTCGCTCGATCAATATGAATCGCTTGGGAGAAGCATTGCTCGATTCGGAGCCTTCCGTCGATTTCATGTTCGTCTACAATAGCAATCCGGCCGTTGTGGCGCCCGACCAGAATCGGGTCCGTCAAGGCTTGATGCGTGAGGATTTGTTCACCGTCGTGCACGACTTGTTCTTGACTGACAGCTGCCAATACGCGGACTTAGTTCTGCCGGCGACGAGCCACTTCGAGAATCGCGACCTATACGCTTCCTACTGGCACTTATACCTTCAGCTGCACGAACCGATTCTCGAGCCGATGGGAGAATGCAAATCCAACTTCACCTTGTTCAAGGAGCTCGGCATGCGAATGGGCTTCGAGGCGGAAATCTTCGACATCACCGAAGAGCAGATGATCCGGCAAGCGCTAGATCGCAATAGTCCTTACTTAAACGGACTTACTTACGAGCAATTGGAGCGGGACGGCTGGGCGAAAATGAAGCTGGATAAGCCGTCGATGTTCCCGGATCGGATCCCGACGCCTTCGGGCAAAATCGAATTCTATTCCGAAGCCATGCGGAGAGCGGGTCTTCCTCCGGTTCCGGAATACGTACCGATCCAAGAGCCGGAGGAGCTTCCGTTCCTGCTCGTGACCGGTCCGAATCACAGCTTCATCAATTCGACCTTCGGCAACCAAGACCGGCTGAAGCGGCTCGAGAAGCAGCCGACCGCGGACATGAATGCCGAGGACGCCGCAGCTAGAGGGCTGCAACACGGAGATCGGGTCCGCATCTGGAACGAGCGCGGGGAATGCCGCATCGCCGTGAAGGTCGCCAACAACGTATTGCCCGGCGTACTCGTTACCCAAGGCTTATGGTGGGAGCATGGCAACGAAGGCGTTCAAGCCGTCAACTCGCTGACCTCGCAGCGGTTATCCGATATGGGCGGCGGCGCTACGTTCTTCTCGACACGCGTGGACATGGAGAAAATCGAATAAAATAGACGGTTTGAAAGAAAGGACGCCTCGGAGACTTGTACCGTCTCTAGGCGTCCTTATTTGTATCTTTAGAACATTAAAGATTAAGCTCGTTAACGACGCTTTCCCATTCGGCCAACGTCGCGTCTTTTTTCACCAACAGAACCTGTCCCTTGCCGTAGCTCCGGCGAATTTGAACGGGTTCCTCCGATAGAGGCTTGGCAATAAAAGAGGATAGTCCGAACACCTCGACATAGAAACGCGAGATATCGTTCAAGTAGACGTTCTCCGCGTTTTTCTGGAAGAGGTCGGTCGTGACGACAAGGCGGCCGCCCTTTTCCGCGAACCTTAGAAGAGCATCTTCCAGCGCCGGCTCATGCACGATTTGCAATGGGACGACCAACGTATGGAGTCCTTCCAGGTTGTCCGGCGAGAATACGATGCGATGGGCTTTATTTTCCCTATATAGACTCTTGTAAACCGTGTCTATCACGTAATTCGGGTAATGCAGCCGATGGTGGATTTGCGCGCCCCACAAGCTGATCGTGTAAGCCCAGGAGCTCTCGAAGTGGTAGTACATGCCGACTCCGGATGGAGCGAACATCGCGTCTCGGCTCTCCTCGACCATGTTCGGACCGGCCGACCATTGTTCGAGCACCCGATAACTGTCGGTTGGCTCCCCAGTCAATGTGACCAGCTCTTGCAAGCCTTGCTCCTGTCCGAACGGGAAAGGCTTGAACTTGAATATCGTCATCCAATCGCAGCCGCGGCCTTGCAGCTGAAGCATTCCGTCCCGCAGGTTGTTCACGCCAGGCCCATACTCTATGAACCACGAAGCGCCCGGCTTCAGGCTGTAATTGGAATCCGCGTAGAACGCGATCTCGTGCAGCTTCTCGCTATAGAGGTCGATGCCGGCGACGTCCATATCCCGCATCAGATCGGGCCAGCGGACGTTGTCTCCCCATATCAGGGAAAACCGGTTCGTCGTGATCGGACGTTTCGCGCCGTCGTTGTGCTTGCGTATATGACGGGCTTGCTCGCTGCAATAGCTTACGATCGCGTCCGAACAGAACCGCCAGTATTCCATCTCGAGGCTCGGGTTATTTTTCAGCGACAGGTCGGCCGTATACTTCATCGGAGTCTTAATCTGCGCGAACGTCTGATATTCCATTGACCAGAAAACGTTGCCCCAACGCTCGTTCAATTCTCCGATGCTCTCGTACTTGGCTTCCATCGCCGACTGGAACGCGGCTCTGCAATGGTCGCAATAACATCTTTTCTGTTCGCCGCCGAACTCGTTGTCGATCTGCCAAGCGACCGCGTTCGGATGTTTGCCGTAACGGGCGGCCATCTCCTCCACGATTCGAAGCGAATACTTCAAGTAGGACGGAGAATTGTAGCAGCGATGCTGTCTCGCCCCGAATACGTTGCGCCGCCCTTCATCGTTGACCGGGAGAACGTCGGGATGCTGCTCGACCAGCCAGATCGGAGGGCAAGCCGTCGGCGTGCAGAGGATGACCTCCATGCCGTATTCCATGGACAATGCCATGAACTCGTCCAGCCATGCCCACTCGAATGCCCCGTTGTCCGGCTCCATTCTCGACCACGCGAATTCCGCAATCCGCACTCTCTCGATTCCCGCGCCTTTCATCTGCTCCAGATCGCGGCCCCAATGCTCCCGCTTGTTGTGCTCCGGATAATAGGCTACGCCCAGCTTCATGGCTCCCACTCGCTTCCCGTTTATAACGCCAGTAGAAACTCCACCATATGAACGTTTTGTCAGCTTCAAATGGCGGATCAACCGCGACGATACCTTCATTATCCTCCTCGGGAGGCTTAGCGGGATATGAGACAATTCGGTCTTTCTTTGACTTTTTATGCTCAATATTGAATCTAGTTAGACATAATTAGATGGTTAGACGTGCTGTCTCTTTACAGCTTAACGACCGTTCTTCCCTGCGACTTTCCGCCAAGAAGCATTTGCAGCGCTTCGGGAATTTGCTCTAACGTAATTTCCGAGCAGATCGAATCCAAGGAAGCGGGTTTGTAGTCGGAAGCCATGAGCTTCCACGCTTGCTGCCTTGCTTGCATCGCAACGTCGACGGAATCGATTCCGATCAACCGAATGCCCCTTAGGATAAAAGGAAATACCGTCGTGGGCAATTCGCTTCCTCCCGTCAGCCCGCTTATCGCAACTGCGCCGCCATACTGCACGGCGCTAAGAATGGAAGCCAGCTGTTTGCCCCCCACGCAATCGACGACTCCCGCCCAGATAGGCTTTTCCAGAACGCGCGCCTTTGCCGGCATGAGCTCTTCCCTCGATATGACCCGAGAGGCTCCCAAGCTAGTTAACTCATCCGCCGAGTCTTGCTTGCCCGTACTGGCTACGACTTCATAACCCAACTTAGCAAGAATGGCGACCGATACGCTGCCCACTCCGCCCGTTGCTCCCGTGACCAGAACCGGTCCCTTATCGACCGTCAACCCGCTCTCTTGCAAAGCCAGCACGGACAGAGCCGCCGTAAATCCCGCCGTTCCATAGATCATCGCCTCTTTCATCGACAATCCCGGAGGTAGCTTTACCGCCCACTCGGCAGGAATCCTCGCATATTCGCTATATCCCCCGAAATGACTGACGCCCAGCCCGTAACCCGTCGCTATAATTTCGTCACCCGCTTTAAATCCGTCGCGTTCGCTTGAGATTACGATACCGGCCAGATCGATTCCGGGGATTAACGGGTACTCTTTAACGACGTTTCCGTTCGGAACGCTCGCGAGCGCGTCTTTGTAATTCACGCTGGAGTAGGCGATCTTCACCGTCAGATCACCTGCGGGCAACAGCTCTTGACTCAGATCGCGGATATCTATCTTCATGTCGTTGCCGTTCTTATCGATGACCAAAGCTTTGAACGAATCCACTTTAATCCCTCCCGTGAACGAGTACCGAATGCTGGGTTACCGTGTGAAGGTCTCTCCATATCCGGTTTAACGCATGATCCTCCATCAGAACAGGCATTCCGAGCAAAGGAAAAATCGCATGCGCATATGCTAATGCATCGATAGATAATCGCCGACAAATTTCGTCGATTTCGATCTCCATTCGATCTTCCATGGATCCTTGTTTGATGAATTCCGTCCAAGTCCGTTCCACAGTTTCATATAATTCATCGGCAACGGCTTGCAGTCCAGTCTCTTTCTCGCCGAGCGTGCGGATCAGTTTCTCCATGCGTTGCGGGTGCTGCGGGCGAACGTTTGTCCCGTCGGCCAACTTTGCGGTTGCGAATGCGCGGGCTTCCTCCAGGAAATGCCGGCAGATGCCAAGACACACCGCCGCGAACGAGGTTTGGGCGAAGGGCAAGAACGGATAACGGAAAATGGGATCGTCATAGTGAGGATCACTCATAATATCGAAGGTCCGTTCTACCGGCACGAAAGCCTCCGTCACCCGGATCGAATGGCTCTCCGTCGCCTTTAGTCCGAACGCGTTCCAGTCCCGAATGATCTCAACCTGCTCGGGCAAGAAAGCAAATGAACGTATGACGGCATTCTTTCCGGAACCGTCTTCGATCTTGCAATTGGCGGTGAATAGGCTGGCATAAGTAGAACCGCTGCAATACTTCCACTGTCCGTCGACGACATATCCGCCTTGGACCGGACGCGCGATACCGTTCGCGTGTCCGCTTCCCGCCACGACGGCTTTGTCATGTCCGAACAATAGCTTGGATTGTTCCGGAGGGAGCGTCGCCGAGAAAAATCCTCCGCCGGAGCCGATGGTTACGAGCCAGCCGAAGCTCCCGTCGGCCCATGAAGCGCGCTCGAACACGCGCAGCGCCTCGGGCAACGGAAGCATTCGTCCGTTTAGCTCCTTGGGCACGAATAGCTTGAAGAGCTTTTCTTCGTACATAAAGTCCAATGCCGCAGGGGAAAGCATGCCCTCATTGGCGCGATTGACCGCGCTTTGCCTAATTTCCTCTACGATGCGTTCGGGAATGATCATGTATAGGTTACCCTCTTTCTGGAATAAACAATTGTCTTACCGATAGACATTTGTTTGAACGTAATATAAGCTATGTAAAGCACCTTTGATCTGAAGGGAGGAAAGGCAAATGGATCGCGAACAACAGATACTTGAACTGATACGCCACAATCCTTTTATCTCCCAAAACGAAATCGCCGGCCATGTCGGAATCTCGAGATCCGCCGTTGCCGGATATATCGCGTCGTTGACCAAACGGGGAATCATCCGCGGAAGGGCATACGTAACCGCTGAAGAAAATACCGTTCTTTGCATCGGCGGTGCGAATTTAGATAGCAAGGCGACAACTAAACAACGAATTCGTGCCGCTTCGTCCAATCCGGCTAACGTTATCGATTCTTGCGGCGGCGTTGCGCGTAATATTGCCGAGAATCTCGCGCGTCTGAACTGTTCAGTATCTTTGTTGACCGTCGTCGGTGATGATCAGGCCGGACAATACGTATTAAAGGAAACCTCGAGAGCGGGCGTAGATACCAGCTTATCCATCGTACTCCCCGACGAGAAGACCGGCAAGTACACCGCTCTCCTCGACGTGAACGGGGAAATGTTCGTCGCATTCGCGGACATGGACATCTACGATAAATTATCCGCGCGGATGCTTCAGGAGAAATGGTCTCACATCGCATCGTCCAGGCTGGTAGTCGCGGATACGAATTTACCCGCTGCCGGATTAAGCGAGCTTGTGCAGCGATGCCGGGATGGCGGGCTTCCTCTGTTCATAGACCCGGTTTCCTCGGAGAAAGCGAAGAAGCTTCCCAATGACTTACGCGGGGTTACCGCGATTTTCCCGAATCTGGAGGAAGCAATCGAACTCGCCGGAGCTAGACCAACGGATAAGCCGGTCTATACCGAGTTAGCCCAAGCGATCCATAAGCGCGGCGTTCTGCATGTATTCATTACCGCCGGCGATCTTGGCGTGATGTACTCGAGCAGTGAAGGGGCTTTACTCATCCCGGCGATTCAGACCCAGATCGTCGAAGTGACCGGCGCGGGAGATGCATTCGTAGCCGGGGTAGCTTATGGTTTCCTGCATAACCATTCTTTCAGGGACGCCAGCCGATTCGGTCTTGCCGCCGCGCATCTAACTTTGCAAACCGCGGATTCCGTTTCCGGCTTGCTGAACGAACAATCCATTCAATTAACCGCCAAGGAGAGATGATAATGAACAACTATTTGACTTTCACGGATGAAGTACAAGACGCATTGATCGCCAACAAGCCGATCGTCGCTCTGGAAACCACGATTATTTCCCACGGAATGCCTTATCCGCAAAATATAGAGATGGCTCGCAAGGTCGAGCAAATCATTCGGGATAACGGCGCCGTACCCGCCACGATCGGCATATTGGATGGCCGCATCAAGATCGGCTTGAACGAGCAAGAGCTGGAGGCTTTCGCGACGACCCCTCGCGTGGAGAAGGTCAGCCGCCGCGACTTTCCATACATTTTATCCTCCGGCAAAATCGGCGCGACGACGGTATCCGCCACCATGATCGGCGCCGCTCTGGCCGGCATCGAAATATTCGCGACCGGCGGAATCGGCGGCGTTCATCGCGAAGGCGAAACGACGATGGACATCTCCGCTGACTTGACGGAGCTCGCCCAAACGAACGTTGCCGTCGTATGCGCCGGCGCCAAGTCCATTCTCGACATCGGGCGCACGCTGGAGTTTCTGGAAACGCATGGAGTACCGGTCGTCGGATACAAGACCGACGAATTCCCTTCCTTCTATGCCCGGGAGAGCGGTTACCGCGTTGATTTCCGTCTCGACGAGCCGGCTCAGGTCGCCGACGTTCTCCGGAAGAAGTGGGAGCTCGGGCTAAACGGCGGCGCAGTCATTGCCAATCCGGTTCCCGTCGAATCCGCGCTGCTGCAGCAAGACATCGAAGGGGTTATCCAACAAGCCCTCTCCGAAGCGAAGGAACAGAATATCGCGGGCAAGAAAGTGACTCCGTTCCTATTGGCTCGCATTAAAGAGCTGACTGACGGGCGCAGCTTGGCCACCAACATCGCGCTTGTCTACCATAACGCGCAAGTAGCCGCTCGGATCGCGGTTGCTCTTAAAGCTTAATTACTAACTAATATCCGGCGGCCGTCCGGATTTTCCGTTCATAACGGATTAACCCGGACGGCCGCTTGTTTGCCGCTGAGCTGAAGACCCGTCTCTTTTTTGCCGACCGTTGCCAAGTCCTTCACTAGTCGTTCCAGAAGCTCCTTCGCTTTCGGCCCTTCTTTTCCTTGAATCTTCACGACGAGCTGAACGGCGTTGCCTGCGGCTAACAACTTCTCGGCTTGACGCTGCTTCGTCTCGTAATCATGCTCCTCGGTATTCGCCGTAAGCCGGATCTCTTTCAGCTTCGGACCCTGATCCTTTTTCCTCGCATCCTGCTTCCCCTTTGCCGCTTCTTGCTTGGCCGCTCCGCTCGAAACCAGCTTACACGGAGGAGGACTGCTGAATAACGAGGTACAGACGAGATCCACTTTCAGCTTACGCGCCATAGCTAGCGCTTCGTCTCTTGAAACGACGCCCAAACTCTCTCCGTTTACCCCCGTCAGCAAGATCTCGGACGCTTTTATTTTTTCGTTCATAATAAGCACTCTTCATACCTCCGGCTTTTTTTCAATCATTATAGCATAGCTGGGTTATTCTATTGATTAGCGAGAAGCGCTCTAAACGGCTATCCGCTGCTCGATTTTTTCGAGTATCCAAGTTCTTGCCATCAAAAATACCGCCAGCTTCGGGTTAGCGAAGACTGGCGGTTTAATGGATTTGTTACTAGAATTGTTACACAAAGCGGCTCCCTCGGCTACGCCCGCTCCAACGCTAGCTCTCCGGTAGCTTCGTTCTTCAGCACGATTCGCGCTTCGTAGGCTTCTTCTTCGGCTTTGCCGAACTTGAGCTTCGCCGTCTTGCCCTTCTCGACCAACGATTTCACCATCGTATCGGTCAACATGCGATCGAAGCTTTCCTTCCATATGACGAAGCCGCAGCCCGTCTTGTAGTTGCTGCATCCGTAGCCTTTGCGACCCATGAAAATGTGTCCGCCGCAGCCGGGATTCGGGCAGCTACCTATCTTGACCGGCTGCGTAGGCTTCGCGACGGTATCCGAAGACGGCGTACTCCCGGAAGCCTTGGCCGGAGCGGAAGATGCCGCTCTAACTCTCTTCGGCGCTGCCGCAGCTCCCGCTTCTCCACCGCCATCCGCCGAAGATTTCCGCTTGCCCTTCGCCTCTTTCGCCGGAGGCTCAGGTCTGGCGAACGCGTTCTTGGCCGCGGGACGCTGCACCTTAACTTTATCGATGATTTGCCACGTGAATTTCTTTACGTTGCCCATGAACGCATCCGCGGAAGCTTGTCCCCTAGATATTTCCGTCAGCCGGCGCTCCCATTGACCCGTCATTTCCGGCGACGTAAGCAGCTCGACCCCGGCTCCGCGGATCAACTCGATGGCCGTCCGCCCTTTGGGCGCGATCATGATTCTCTTGCCCTGCATGTCGATATACCCGACTTGCTTCAATCTCTCAATCGTCGCCGCGCGAGTAGCCGGCGTTCCGAGCCCGGAGTCCTTCATCGCGTCGCGGAGCTCCTCGTCCTCGATCTGCTTGCCCGCGCTCTCCATCGCCTTCAGCAGCGTGCCTTCCGTAAAATGCTTGGGAGGCTGCGTTTCCTTCGCTTTAACCTCGACGTCGGTGCATACGACCGGCTGTCGCGGATCGATCTCGAACGGAGCATCCGTTTCCTGCTCCTCGTCCTCCGCGCTACCCGCCCCGTCTTCCTTGCCGCCGTCTTTTCCGCTGCCGCCGCTGTCCTTCGTCGACTTGGCCTGATCCGCATAGATGATTTTCCACCCTAAGCTGAGCAGCTGCTTAATCGTCGTCTTGAAGCTTTCCTTCTCCACTTCGGTCATGACGGTGTGCACTTTGTATTCCGCCGCCGGATAGAAGTGGGACAGGAATCTCTTGACGATTAGATCATAGAGCTTGCGCTCGTCGGGGCTTAAGCCCTGCGGCTTCTTCATCGTCGGCATGATCGCGTGGTGATCCTCGACTTTGGCCGGATTGCACACATTCTTGTTGTTGATGTGCACGAGCTTCTTGTTCGCGTCCTTCACGAAATCCCCGTAATCCGGGGAGCTGCGCAAACCGTCCAATATTTTGTGCATCTCGGGAATGTTCTGCTCGTTCACGTAGTTGGAGTTCGTACGCGGATAGGAGATAACCTTGTGCTTCTCGTAGAGCGCTTGTGCCGTATCCAACGTTTTCTTGGCGGAGAAGCTGAATTTCCCGTTCGCCTCCCGCTGGAGCAGCGTCAAATCGTATAGCTTAAAAGGATACTCCTTCGTATCCTTCACCTCGTAGCTGGCTATCGTTCCCGTTTTGCCTCTTACCTTGGCGGCAATCGCCTCGGCTTTGTCCGGATCGGTCAGCCTGTCTCCTTGCCATATTCCTCTATAGTTGGTCGCCTCTTGCGAGAACAGTCCCGATATGTCGTAGAACTTCAAAGAATCGAAAGCTTCGATCTGCTTCTGCCTGTCGTAGATTAGGGCCAGAACCGGAGTCTGCACGCGGCCGACGGACAACAGCTCGTTATGCTTCGTCGTGAAAGCACGGGATCCGTTCATTCCGATGAGCCAATCCGCTTCGCTTCTTGCCCGCGCAGCTTGCGTCAGATTCTCGTACTCGGTGTTGTCCTTCAACTGGTCGAAGCCCTTGCGAATGGTTTCCGCGGTCAGATCGGATATCCACAGCCGCTTGACCGGTTGTTTGAGATGCAGATGCCTGACGATGAGGGAGAAAATATGCTGACCCTCCCGCCCGGCATCGCAAGCGTTCACGAGCGCTCCGCTCCTCGCGGCGAGCTCTTCGATGACCTGCAGCTGATCCTTCGTCCGCGGATTCGGGAGCAGCTTGAAATCGTCGGGGATGATCGGCAGATCGCCGAACCTCCACTTTTTATATTTGTCATCGTAGAGGTCCGGCTCCGCCAGCCCGATGAGATGGCCGATCGCCCAGGTAATGATATAGTTTTCGCCTTCTAGATAGGAGCGCTTATTCTGAGCTTTGGGCTCGATGACGGCGGCGATGTTGCGGCCCATGTCCGGCTTTTCCGCTATGACCAACGTCTTCAAAAGGGTCGTTCCTCTCCGAGTGGAATTACGCGATTTTCGTCTTATTATACCATAGGTCGCATTTCAGCGGACTGCGGCGCAACGCGTGACGGCGCGAAAAAAAGCTGCCCTCGCCGGTATCCACCAGGCTCGGACAGCTTAAAGCGTTGCAATCGCGTATTACCAAGTAAGTAAAACGGCTATCAGAGCCGCAGCAGCCGGAATGCCTTGCACGACAATAATCGAGCGCTTGGCTGTGAAGCTGCCGTAAATCGCCGCTATCAAAACGCAGGCCAGGAAAAACGTCTGAATTTGGTAGCCCGTGGAAACGTCCGGGTACAGAAGTCCCCAAATCAATCCCGCCGCCAAAAAACCGTTGTAAAGGCCTTGGTTCGCCGCAAGAGCCTTCGTTTCCTTGGCGAAGCTTTCCGTCGTTCCGAATCTCTTCCTAACGTTAGGAGACGTCCACAAAAACATCTCCATGAAAAGAATATACAAATGCTCCAAAGCTACAATGCCTACCAATATCGCGGCAACCACCACCGTCAATCCCTCCGTCTCGTCGATCAGCTATCCCCTATCTTAACCTACTATTTATTTATTCGCGAGAGGAAGGGGTTTATCGCTTCTTTTCGGAGGATTCGAAGGCTCCGGCTCAGGCCGCTTACGTCCAGGAAACCACCAGCTTGCCTTGCCGAGCAGCTTCATCGTAACCGGAACGAGCAGCATCCGGATGACCGTGGAATCCAGCGCGATAGCCACTGCCATTCCGAATCCGAGCATCTGAATCGGAAGGACTCCGGAGAACGCGAACCCCGCGAATACAGCGATCATCAGTATAGCCGCGCCGGTAATGAGCGGGCCGGTCTTCTCCATGCCTTCGGCGATGCTCTCTTCGTGCGCTCCCGTCCGATCATGCTCTTCCTTCACTCGGCTTACCAGGAACACCTCGTAGTCGGTACTCAAGCCGAACAGCAACGCGAGCAGCAGAATCGGCACGAAGTGAATAATGTACCCGTTCGATTCCACGTTGAAGATTTCGGAGCCATGGCCGAGAGCGAACACGAATACCAGAATTCCGCAGGTCGCGGCAACCGAGAATAGATTCAGAATAATCGCCTTGAGAGGCAACAGAATGCTTCTGAAAGTAAGAACTAGGATGAAGAAGATAAGCACGAGCATGATTCCGAGCGCGGGAAGCAAGCTGTCGCTAATCGCCTCCGACGTTTCAATGCCGTTCATCGCATCTCCACCGATGCTATAGACGGTCCCTTCGGGGAGGGCAACCCCCGGCAAGACGGTATTCCGCAAAACGTTCAAGGCTTCCCTGCCGGCTTCGCTCGATCCAAGCTGATCGAGTTGGACTTCCAGTACCGCGCTATGCCGGTCCGCGCTCACGTAGCGATTGACCATGAAGCCGACATCCGCCGGCAACGAACCGCCTCCTCCGTTTAATAAGCCGGAGACGATATCCGATCCCATCCCGGGGAAAAAGGACGCTACCGACGATACGCTGGAAACGTGCTCTTGTTTACCGAGCTCTGCTTGCAACGCCGCTATACTCTCCAACGCCGCCGGCTCGCTCAAATCGCTGCCTTCATTGCGCAGCACGATGCTGATCTGACTCGACGAGCCTATCCCGAACGATTCCTGCATCAGCTCGAAGCCTTGACGAACCGCCGTATCCGCGGGAAGGGTTCGAATGTCGGGAGCATCGAGCTTCATGTCGAGAGCGGGGGAGGCGAATACTCCTAGAGCGATCAAAGTGAGAACTAGGAATACAGCCGGGCGGCGCATGATCGCTTTCGTCCATTTTTTCCAGCCGCTGATTCCGGTCCGTTCGCGCGGCCGCAAGAAAGGTATGCTGCCTTTGTTAATGCGAGCGCCGAGGATGACAAGTACCGCGGGTAGCAACGTCAAGCTAGCCAATCCCGCGACGAATACGACCGCGATGCCGCCGAACGCGATCGCTCTGATCGCATCGATAGGAACGATGAACAAAGCGGATAAAGCGGCGATAACGGTCAACGCCGAGAAAAATACGGTATGACCTGCCGTTTGCAACGTTGTCATTATCGCTTCCTGCTTAGTTTTACCCTTGTTTTCAAGCTCCGCCTTAAACCTGCTGACCATGAACAAGGAATAATCGATGCCGACGCCTAACCCCAGCATCATCGCCGAATTGGTCACGAATACGGAAAGCTCTACTTCACTAGCTACCAGATATACGATCCCCATGGCGACGAGCACCGAAGCGATCGTAACCATAAGAGGAGTGATCGTTGCCATGACCGACCTGAATACGAGCAATAGAATGATAATGATCAAAGGGAACACGATGATCTCGGCCTTGGCTAGCCCTTCTTGGCTTTGTACGCTGCTTTCGCCGAAGAATGCCGCTCCGCCTACCAGATAGGCTTCGACTCCAAGACTTTCGGCTTGCTCGACGACGCGTTCTTGGTAATCCGGTACTTTATTGATGATGAAATCCAGCTTCACGTCCATGTCGACGAAAGCGATGCTGAGATTCGGATCCTTGCCTACCAATCCCGAACCGATTCCTTCGGAAGCGTCCAATACGCTGAATACGCCGGACACGCCTTCCTCCGTCTTCAGCCGATCGACGATTTTGCCCAAATTATCTTTGTATTCCGCCGATCCGACCGCATGCTGCGGGTCTTTCAACACAAGCGTCATCGAGCTTTCCGACCTGCCGTCGAACTCGGTCGCCAGCAGCTTGCCGGCGGCTAACGACTGCGATCCGGGTACATCCCATCCTCCTCCGCTAAGCAGAGGCGTCAGCTTGCTGAAGGCGAATCCTCCGAACAAAGCGATAACGATCCATAACGCTACGACTACCCACCGTATTTTGTACAAAGCCTTTCCCCATCCGCGCAACAATCCGTGCATTTCTCTCCACCGTCTTTCTCTGTTTATTGGGTCTGTAATACTCGCATAAAAGATATATGTCGTTAATTGTTTGATCATTCAAACAGTTAACAATAAAAAAGAGAGGATGGCACTTATGTTTCTCTCTTTGCGGATATCTTCTCGTAGTATGCTCCGACAAGCTCGGCAAGCATCGCGTAGGCTTCGTCATACTTAAAGTCCGGATCCGCGACCTTCTGCAGTCCCAGTCCCTCAATAAGCGAATACAGCAGAGACGAGAAAATATCCGCTTGTTCCCTAGGGAGACCGGCTATGTCTCCGACCGTGTCGCTAATGTGCTTGCGTTTCGTAGCCAGCATTTCTTTCAGCGTCTCGCGAGCCGCCTCGTTCCGAAGACCGATCGCGAACAGCTCGTAACGAAGTCGAAACCAATCCGGTTCCTCGAGCGCTCTGCTCTTCGGTATCTCGAGAATGTTCGCTATAAGCTCCAACGTTATGGGTTTATCACCCACATCTATTAATCCGTCGAAGGACTCGCAATATTTTTTCGTTTCCCTGCGAAATACTTCGGCGAACAACAAGTCCTTGCTCGGAAAATAATAATTGATCAACCCTTGTGCCACTCCGGCCGTGCTCGCGATTTCCTTGGTCGAGGCCTTGTCGTAGCCTTTCTCAGACAATACGTCATAAGCGGCCGCTATAATTCTGTCTCTCTTGTCTGCATCGGTCATCTGTACACACCTTGTTTCGTATTTTGTGGAGCATGGATCGTCGTTTGAAAAATGAGGCTTTGTGGAAAATGCGGCTTTAGCGGAAAATGAGGTCATGCGGAATGACGGCTGAGTATAACCGGCCATTAAAGTTGAATGAACGTTCAAACAGATATTAGCACGTCAATTACATATATGCAAGCTGAATTATCCAAATTTGCCCATTTTTTTGTCCGTTACAACCGGGGAACTTGGGGAATGAATCGGCCGCTAGCTGAATTAACGAACTATCTTCGCTAACTCCGACGTATCTGCTTACTGCTTGCTGAATTAACGAACTATCTTCGCTAACTCCGACGTATCTGCTCACCGCTCGCTGAATTAACGAACTATCTTCGCTAACTCCGACGTATCTGCTCACTGCTTGCTGAATTAACGAACTATCTTCGCTAATTCCTTCTCATCGGCTCGCCACTCGGCAGGCTACCCGAAACCATTAAGAGGCCGCCCCAAAGTATTAACCGGGACGGCCTCGCGTCAATTCCATATGGCTACAGCGCCTTTAACCAACTCTCTACTTCCTGGAACGTTCCATCGTTCGAGAGAATTCCGTCGTGGTCGGCATCGAGTATGGTAGCGACCTTAGCTTGAGTATGCTGGGCGAATAGCGGAGCGTATTGTCCCGGAATGTGTACCTCTTCCTTCTCGCCGACTAGAACGAGAGTCGGTTGGGTCATCGCCTGTAAATAACGCGCGTATTTGGCCTTCGTGAATCTGGACATCAGCAGCCGATAGCTGACCTCCAAGGTTTCCCTGCCATGCCTGCGGTCCAGCGGCTTATCGTTGCGCATGACGATCCAATGGTTAAGAAAGCGAATGCCGGCAACGTTAAGAGCATCGAGAAACGCGACCTTTCGGGAGTCGATCCGAATCGTGCTCCACGGATCCTTCTTATGGTTAATCGGAGCTTCGGGATGGATGGACGGCGCCAACAGTAGAAACCCGCCGATATCCTTCGCCAGCTTGCGGTGGGCGGCAAGCCGGATCGCGTTCGCCCCCCCTCCGGAATGTCCGGCGATGATCAGTTTGTCCGCCGAAGAAAAACGCTGCCTGAGCCAGTTCGTCAAATCTTCGATATCGTCGTCGTACTGACCGATATATTCCACGTCGCCTCTGCGAATAGGATGCATGCCGTAACCTCTGAGATCCGGCACGACCACCTGGGCTAGTCCTCGCTTGGACAGGAAATCCGCTAACGGTCGAAGATAAAGCCCATCCTCCGATATGCCGTGCAGAAGAATGACCATTTTATTCGAATTCGCAGGATATAGACGGTAACATAACGATCTTCCGTCCCTGGCGTTATAAGTTTGAACCGGGGGCAAGTCTCTGTCCGACATGAAGGGCCTCCAACGATCGCTCATCTGCGCACTATCGCGCGACTATCATTTTCCAATTATAACCGTTATTCCGAGTTTATCATACCACAACCATGCTTTGAGGCCTATTAAAATTAGGCATATAGACTTATATCTGCCTCGGTTTTATTTTTACGTTCATCCTGTTTATACTAGTGGGAGGAGGGGACAAGCGATGTGCGGAAGATATACGATCGTGGTTTCCATGGAAGAATTGATGCTGAGGTACCTAAACGAACAACCAACGGACCGATACCATACACCCAAGTACAACGTGGCTCCCATGCAGAACGTAACGGCGGTCATCCACGACGGGGAGAAGAATAAGCTTGGAGAGCTGCGCTGGGGGCTTGTGCCTTCATGGGCTTCGGACGATAAAATAGGGAGTAAAATGATCAACGCGCGCGCGGAAACGATTCTGGAGAAAGCTTCTTTCAAAAATCTGATCCGTCGCAAGCGCGCGATCATCCCGGCCGACGGGTTCTACGAATGGAAGCAGCTCGGGAGCAAGAAGCAACCGATGCGCATTACGATGAAGGACGGCGCTATATTCTCGATGGCCGCCCTTTACGATACATGGCTGGCGCCGGACGGACGAAAATTAAGCACCTGCACGATTATCACGACGACGCCGAACAGCCTTATGGCCGACATCCATGATCGGATGCCGGTCATTTTGAGTCCCGAGGACGAAGCCTTATGGTTAAACCGCGCCAACGACGATGTTGAAAGGCTGACGGCGTTGCTTCGTCCTTACTCCGCCGATTTGATGAGGGCGTATCCGGTTTCCCCGATCGTCGGCAACGTCAAGAACGATACGCCGGAGTGCATCGAAGAGCAGATCTTACTGTTTTAGCCGCCCAGATTCCTCCGCCTGTTTTAAAGCCCCTTAACCATTCCGCCGTCGACAAGAAGGGATTGACCGGTTACGTAAGTGTTGGCGAACGAACCGTAGAAAACGGCATGCCGGGCGAATTCCTCCGGAGTGCCGGGCCTTCCCAAGGGGATCTGCTTGGCGGCTTCCGCTTGAATGTCCTCCACCGCGCGATTGCTCGCATCCGCTCTCTTCCGATCCAATTCCACGATACGGTCCGTCGAGATTCTGCCCGGCGATACCATATTGATCAGAATGCCGTCGCCGGCCAGTTCGGACGCGAGGCTCTTCGCCAAGGAGTTTACTCCCGCACGGAATACGTTGGATAGTATAAGTCCGTCGATCGGCTGCTTAACGGACACGGATGCCAGATTCACGATCCTTCCTCCGTCCGGAGCAGCTTTTAGATACGGCAATGCCTCTCGGATCATCCGTATGGTGCTCATCAAGGTAAGCTCGAACCCTTTCGTCCAATCCGCGTCATCCATGTCGATAAAAGTTCCTGCCGGAGGACCTCCGGCATTCGTAACCAACACGTCCAGTCCGCCGTTTGCCTCCGCCGCGATCCGGATAGCATGGCGAATATCCTCGCCATCGGAAGCGTCCATCCGAACGATCGTCGCTTCCACGCCGGTAAGCACGAGGATCTCGTTCCGCGCGTTCGCGAGATCCTCCATATTTCGGCTAGCTATCGTCAGCCGCGCTCCCTCTTTCGCGTATTGCAGCGCGACGGCCTTTCCGAGGCCTTTGCTAGCAGCCGCAACGAAAACCGATTTCCCCTTCAACATCAAGTCCATGAAGATCGAACTCTCCCTTATATCAAATAATGATTGTTATCTGCTTACGAGTATTATGCACTAATCGTCGTTGATTTGAATATGGGGATCGAAGTCCGCCACGACGAGAACGTCCATATGGCGGCCTTCCCGTAAAATCGTCTTCACGACGGACTTGCGAAGCAGCGACTGCCAGAAACCGCGCGTCGATTGTCCTACGATCATCTGGCTCGCGTGATATTCGGCGGCTTTGGAGAGTATCGCGCCCGGCAGCAGCGGCTGCGACTTGACTTGCGCGGTCTCGAACTTTCCTCCCAGCCTCCCCGTCAAATCGTGCAGGGTCTGCAGCCTCTTCCGAACATCTTCGGAGATCGCATCTCCGATATGGACGTACACGACATGCCATTCCGCTTTAAGGCGATGGGCGATTCGAAAGCCGCGTCTGATCAATCGATCGGCGTTGCCGCTCGTCGTCACGCACACGAATATGCTTTCCCGCTTCCGCCAAGGCCCCCTTAACGAACCGCCGCTCTGTTCCCACGCTTCCAACCTTTCATCTACGTCGTCCGCGATTTCCCGTAACGCAAGCTCCCTCAATGCGATTAGATTGCCCGTTTTGAAAAAGTTATCCAGAGCCTGGGTTACCTTCTCCATCGCGTACACTTTACCTTCGCGCATTCGCTCCTGCAACGCTCTTGGCGCCACGTCGATCAGTTCTACCTCGTCCGCCATACGCAGAATACTATCCGGAACCGTTTCTCGTACGCGCACGCCCGTAATCTGCTCTACGGCGTCGTTGAGGCTCTCCAAATGCTGTACGTTCATGGTAGAGATGACGGAAATTCCCGCATCCAATATTTCCAGGACGTCATCGTAACGCTTCTTATTTTTGCTGCCGGGCACGTTCGTATGAGCAAGCTCGTCGATCAAGACGACCTCGGGATTACGGCGGATAATGGCCGGAACGTCCATTTCCTCGAGATTGGCCCCTTTATACTGGATTTCAGCTCGCTGTATCGTACTTAGATCGCCGATTTGCGCTTTCGTCTCTTCGCGTCCGTGCGTTTCCAGAAGACCTATCGTGACGTCTACCTTCTTCCGAAGCAAATCGTTTCCTTCCCGAAGCATCGTATAGGTTTTGCCGACGCCGGGAGCCGCGCCGATGTACACCTTGAATTTGCCCCGCTTGATCCGTTCGATCTTCTGCTCGATTTCCTCCGCGCTTAACCGGCGGTAAGCATCCGCAGGCGCTCGCCGTTTTTCCGATATCGTCGGAAGCACCCTTTCCCCGTCGTAGTCCGAGCGGTCCGCCATGAAAAAGACGTCGACGTTTTTCGTTTTCCTCAGAATGCCGTCCGCGATCGAGCCTCTCCAGAAATCTTGCCAGAAGCTCTGCTTGGAATGGCCGAGCACGATTCTCGTTACGTTATTGAGCGCTGCATAGCGGACTAGCCTACCCGGCATTTTCCGCCGGCTGGGTAGCGGCAATTCCTCGAATACGGCATCCACTTTGACGGCTAGCTTCTCGATCGAACGCTTAAACGTTGCGGTTTCCTTGGAAAGGGCTTTGCCCCGCTTGGCGAACGTAACGATTCGTAGATCCCCGCCCAGCCGTTTGGCGATTTGCTGGCCACGGCGGATGTGGATAGAACCGTTCCAATGATACTGCGCGGATACGAGAATCCTCTCAGTGGCGCCCGAAGGTCCGATCAGCCCTTCTTTCTCGCGATGCTTCTCGAGCGATTCGTTCACGTCTTCGGCCATCAACCGCAAGGCGAGCTCGCGCAATTTTCCGATATTGCCTCTCTTCAGCAAAGCCGAATCCTTGATATTCATGTTGCACAGATTTCCTTCGTCCAGCCGCTTCAAGATCGTCTCCGGACTGACGTCGATCAACCGCACTTCATCGGCCAAATCCAGCGTATTCGCGGGAATCGTGGCTTCCACGTGGATGCCCGTCAGCTTGTGGGCCAGTTCCTTCACGCCCTCAAGCTCATACACGTTAACCGTCGTGATCACGCTGATTCCCCGCCCGAGCAGAAACTGGATATCTTCCAACCGCGTCTTGAACCTGGCGTCCGGGCGATTTCGATGCGCGAGCCCATCCACCAGGAGCACTTCCGGGTTCCTTTCCATGAGAGCTTCCAAGTTCAAGTCTTTTTTCTCCGTGTCGCCGGACATCCAGTGAATGCTAGGAATACGATCCAAATTTCGGAGCTGCTCAACCGTCTCCGGACGACGCATCGTCGATACGGCGCATATGACGACGTCCAGCCCTTGTTGCTTAAGAGCATGGCCTTCGCGCAGCATGTGATAGGTCTTGCCCGAACCGGTAACGGCCCCGATATAGACTTTCAGTCGGCCCGTATGAACCTTGAATATCGAATATAATAATTCCTCAGGCGTCTTGCGGCGAAATCCTTCCATCCCCGTCGTCTCCCTCAGATAAAACAGCATAGCTCTGCCTGTGCAGGGACAGGCAGAGCGTTTGCGTTCGTATTCTATTTATTTTAACAGAGGTTGTAAATCCAGGTTAAGCTTCAGCACGTTGACTCGCGGTTCGCCGAACACGCCCAAGTCGCGGCTTTCCGTGTGCTTATCTACCAATTGTTGAAGCTGATCCGCCGATAATCCGGTTAACTTGCTGATTCTAGGAATTTGTACCTCGGCGGAATCGGGCGTGATGTGCGGATCAAGCCCCGATCCCGAGTTCGTGATGAGCGCGACGGGCAACCGGTCGATCGGAACATCCGGATTGTCCTTCTTCCACGCTTCGATGGAGTCCTTCGTCCGCTGCAGCATATCGGGATTGGACGGCGCGTAGTTATTCGAACCTGAACCCGCTCCGTTGTACTCGATGCTCGATACCCTGCCTTGGAAATACTTCGGATCGGCGAACGTTTGTCCGATCAACTCCGAGCCTACGGCGTTGCCGGCGCTGTCCTTGATAATGCTGCCGTTCGCGTTGTGCGGCATAATAGCCTGCGCGATTCCGGTGCATACGAGCGGGTAAATAATACCGCACAATATAATGAAGACGATGCTGGCCCTCAGCGCGATAGCGGCATAGGACGCGCCGGTAGAACCGGGTAAGCTTGCTGCTTTATTCATGACTGTAACCTGCCTTTTCGGATTATATCCACAAATGAACGACCAGATCGATCAGCTTGATTCCGATAAACGGGACGATAATGCCCCCCAAGCCGTAGATGACGATATTACGCGATAACAGCTTCGACGCGCTCATCGGCTTGTACGCGACGCCTTTCATCGCAAGCGGAATGAGCAGAGGGATAATTATGGCATTAAAGATTAACGCCGATAATATCGCCGATAACGGCGAGCCTAAGCCCATGATGTTAAGAGCTTTCATCTCCGGAATAGCCAGGATGAACATGGCCGGGATGATGGCGAAATATTTCGCGATGTCGTTGGCGATACTGAAAGTCGTCAACGCTCCCCGAGTCATAAGCAATTGCTTGCCGATCGATACGACTTCGATGATCTTCGAAGGATCGGAATCCAGATCCACCATGTTGGCCGCTTCCTTGGCCGCGATCGTACCGCTGTTCATGGCGAGTCCGACGTCCGCTTGAGCGAGCGCGGGCGCATCGTTCGTCCCGTCGCCGGTCATGGCGACCAGCTTGCCGTCGGCCTGTTCCCGGCGAATAAGCGCGATCTTGTCTTCCGGTTTGCTCTCGGCTACGAAATCGTCGACTCCGGCTTCGCGGGCGATCGTAGCTGCTGTCAGCGGGTTATCCCCGGTACACATGATCGTCTTGATGCCCATCTGGCGCAACTGTTCGAACCGTTCGCGCATTCCCGGTTTAACGGTATCTTTCAGGTAAATCAATCCGTATATCCGATTATCCACGGCAACCGCCAGCGGCGTGCCGCCTTCGCGAGCTATGGAATCGCTGCCCCCGTCCAGGTCCGTCGGAATGCTGCCGCCTTGAGCCGTTACCCATTTCTTCACGGCGTCGACGGAGCCTTTGCGCACCTTGCGTCCGTCCTTTAGATCGACGCCGCTCATGCGCGTTTCCGCTTTGAACTCGATGAAATCGGAACCAGCGGCGATCGATTCGTCGAATGTCAGCAGCTGCTTCTTCATTAACTCAAGCACCGAACGTCCTTCCGGCGTTTCGTCGCGTACCGAACTGATCGCCGACCATGCCCCTACTTCTTGAATGCTGGCATTGCCTACAGGCAAGAATTCGCTAGCCATCCGGTTTCCGTAGGTAATCGTTCCGGTTTTATCCAATATCATCGTGTTGATGTCGCCGGCCGCTTCGACGGCTTTACCCGACATGGCAAGCACGTTGAATTGCGTAACGCGGTCCATTCCGGCGATCCCGATCGCGGATAACAATCCGCCAATCGTCGTTGGAATGAGACATACGAGCAAGGCGATAAGAACGGGAATTTGAAGATCGATATCCAAATAACCGGCAATCGGGCCTAACGTAACGACGACGATCAGGAAAATAATCGTCAAGCTGCTCAGAAGCGTGTTAAGCGCCAGCTCGTTCGGCGTTTTCTGGCGTTTGGCGCCTTCGACGAGCGAGATCATCCGGTCGATGAAGGATTCGCCGGGATCGCTCGTAATGCGTACGACGATTCTGTCGCTGACTACTTTCGTACCGCCGGTGACGGAGCTGAAATCTCCGCCCGCTTCCTTAATGACCGGCGCGGATTCCCCGGTAATCGCCGATTCGTCCACGGAAGCGAGGCCTTCTATGACTTCGCCGTCGCCGGGAATCATCTCGCCTTGGGCAACGACGACAACGTCTCCTTTGCGAAGCTCGGTCGAAGGAACGACCTTCACCACGCCTCCGACAAGCTTATTCGCCGACGTTTCTTTTTTGGAGTTTTTCAGCGAATCCGCCTGTGCTTTGCCTCTGCCTTCCGCCAATGCTTCCGCGAAGTTGGCGAACAGAACGGTAAACAGCAGGATCAAAAACACCGTCAGGTTAAATCCGATATCATCCTTCGTATCGAAATAACCCGGAAACAGAGTCAAAAGAAGCACGATAAACGTACCGATCTCGACGACGAACATGACGGGGTTCTTCGCCATCGTTTTAGGATTCAATTTAATGAAGCTGTCTCTGATCGCACGACTGATGATCGCGGAAGACAGCATGGATTTACGATTAGCACTCATGAAAGTTTCACTCCATCCTTAGCCTAACTTCAAATGCTCTGCGATCGGTCCCAGCACGATGGCCGGGAGGAATGTCAACGCGCCGATGATCAGTACCGCGCCGATCAATATCCCATAGAACAGCTTATTATCCGTCCGGAACGTACCTACGGTCTCAGGCACCCATTGCTTGCGAACAAGCGATCCGGCCACGGCTAACATCGCGATGATCGAAATGTAACGTCCAAGCATCATGACGAGTCCCGTCGTGATGTTCCAGAAGGGCGTATTATCGGCCAAGCCCTCGAAGCCGGAGCCGTTATTGGCTGCCGATGACGTATATTCGTACAGAACTTGCGAGATCCCGTGGGCTCCTGGATTCGTAATGGAGCCTTGTCCGAGATCCGTTAGGAACGCGATAGCCGTCGGTACCAAGATAATGAAGGGATGCGCCAGAATCGCAACCGCGATCAGCTTCATCTCGCGAGGCTCGATCTTCCGTCCCAAAAATTCAGGCGTGCGCCCAACCATGAGCCCGCATAGGAATACGCCAAGTATCGCGTACATCAGCATATTGACAAGCCCGACGCCTTTTCCTCCGAACACGGTGTTAAGCATCATTTCGCCCAATGTTCCAAGTCCGCCGAGAGGAGTTAACGTATCGTGCATATTGTTGACCGTTCCCGTCGTCGCCGCTGTCGTTACCGCGGAGAACAAAGCGGATTGCGGAATGCCGAACCGGACTTCCTTCCCTTCCATGCTGCCTTGCGAGGCATCGACTCCCAATGCGTTGATGGCAGGATTGCCCCGCAGCTCGGAGAAGTAGATGAGCGATAAGAACAACAGGAACAATGTCATCATGGCGCTGAATACGACCCAGCCTTGTTTACGGTTTTTCGCGAATCGGCCGTATACGTATGGAAGCGAAGCAGGCAACACCCACATGGACAAAATCTCGATGACATTCGTCAACGGGCTCGGATTCTCGAACGGATGCGCCGAATTGGCTCCGAAGAAACCGCCGCCGTTCGTTCCGAGATGCTTGATCGATTCAAGCGCGGCTATCGGCCCCATCGTTATGCTCTGCGTGGCGCCTTCAAGCGTCGTTACGGTGAGCGTCGGATCCAACGTCTGCGGGACCTGTAAGGCTACGAGCACTAAGGTAACGATCACAGCCGCCGGAAGTAAAATACGAGTGTGCGATTTCACGAAATCCTCGAAGAAATTCCCAATCGTTTCTCCTCTGCTCGTTATACCGCGAACGAACGCTATTGCAATCGCGAAGCCTGTAGCAGCCGAGGTGAACATCATCATAGTCATGACGGCCATTTGCGTGAAATACGATACCCCCGATTCCCCGCTGTAATGCTGAAGGTTCGTGTTGGTCATGAAGCTGACAATCGTGTTAAACGAAAGGGTCTCCTCCATGTTATCGATGCCGCTTGGATTAAAGGGCAAATATTTTTGCAACCGCAAGATTAAATATCCTACCGCCACAAGAATAATGTTCGTTAACAGGAAGCTTAAAGCATACTTTTTCCACGTCATGCCGTTACGGTGCTTGAGCCCGATCAGCATGTAGATGAATCGCTCGAACCATCCGTAGATCCGGTCGGTCTTGTTCGGTTCATTCGAATAGACGTGGTATACGTAAGACCCGACCGGCTTAACGAGCAAGACAAGCACGGCCAGGACGATAATGATTTGCAAAATACCCATCGAACTTCCTCCTTATCAACGGTAACGCTTCATTAGAATTTTTCCGGATTGACCAACGCATAGACTAGATATAGAAAGATAAATACCGTAAAGGCGCCTACGATAATCATTTTCGATCTCCTCCCGTATCTTCGACAACCCGATCGCACCAAGCCATGAAGCCGTAGAACACGGCGAAAGTGACGGCTAATAACAGAACCATGTACAGGTCGAGCATGTGACAGCCTCCTTATTTTTTTACCTTGAGATCATCGGTGATCAGGAAACCGAATTCCTGAGCATTGCTATGAATGACGTAATCGACGCCCAACCCCTTGTATACATGACGAGGGTTATGGCTTCCGGTCACCACGTAAATCGGTTTGGAAGTCCAGCTTCGGCATATCTGGACGTACCGGCAGCATAGGGTCAAGCTTTTCTCGAACAAATACACCCTGCCGACGTCAACCTCCGGAAGCATCCAAGATTGTTCCTTGGTCGTATTTACCACTATAATGTGTTCCGCGCCGAGCTCGGTTATACGTTCATATTGCGAAATATTATTGACGATCGCGGCGAACGGGATGTCCCGTTTCTTCAGCAATTTCATGAATTGCTCGCCGGCAACGTTCGGGGCCGATACCAATACGACGTCCCGGTTAGACATTTCTCTTCTCCTCCTGTTCTCGTTCGCGGAGAAGGCAACAAAAAAGAAGCCTTGGGAAGAGGAACTCTTCTCGTGGCTTCTAGGCGCGCGGCGCGAGCATAAACTGCATTCGCCGAATCTTCGGCGAATTAGCGTTTATGTCGTAGCAATCGGATGAGCATAAGGAATTCGAAACCTTATGCTTTCCGGTTGTTAGTAACAAACCGTGTCCATTCACGATAATCGTTGCCTCTCTCGGTACGCTTGCGAGGTTAGCTGTCGGATTCGGGCGTGAGAGTCGCCCTACCTCGCGTCTCAAGTTTCAAGACGCTTGGATTCACCCCGTGGATTTCATTAAGCGAAAATCAATGAAATCCGGATGGTTCCCCCGTTCCCCGTAAGTCGGGGATTCAGCGTGGTGCATAGCAAAGACCGCAAGAAATTGATCCCTGCGGCCAAGTAGGTCACAAGCTTCATCATCCTCTCTCATTAAAAACGACTCCTTCGTCCCTTCTTCAAGGACGGAGTTCGCCGTTTCTATCGTAGACCCTTCGGAAATGGATAATCGCGATACTCATACATTTCCTATGGATCTAGCACAACGCTTACGAGGTTAGCTGTCGGATTCGGGCGGTGAGAGTCGCCCTACCCGAGCACGCGCATCCTAGGCGCGGCGTGCTCGGGATTCACCCCGGACGGACGGTAGCCGGCTCTCACACCGACGAACGTCCGCCATTGGTTCCCCCGTTTTCCTTGTTCGGAAACTCAGCGATTACGAATGGAACTTGTTGGTTATCCAATTCATGAATCGAATATTACTCCGGCCCCGATACTTTGTAAAGCATGCCCGAGCGCGGTTTTGCACCACTTTCTTCCCGTCTCGGGAGTTGTATCGCTTACAATGGGGCCGATCTCTAAAATACTCTCGCTAACTCTCTATCTCTCTGCATTTCGTCTAATCCGTTCTATTGCCGAAGCCCGTTTTCGCATTGATTTCGAATGAATTTCGATAGCTGGAGATTAGCCGAGATAGAGAGCCCGAAATGCATGAAATAGCTATCTTTTATGGCATAATTCACGGAAACGGGAAGAATTCGTTCGTCTGCGGTTCCCCTTCGTATCCCGTTCATTTTACAAGCTCGGAATTTCGGCGTAATATTCATTTCGGTTTATTGAAAAACGGCATTATGCGGTTGCTTGACACCTTGGCGATCGTTCGTTTATATTGGACGAACACAACTAAATTCATTTGTACCACTTACGACGGAAGCACCCGTAAGCAAAGGCCGATAAAGCCTTTCTTGCTGGTGCTTTTTGTCGTCCAAACCAAAGGAGGAATTGTTATGCCCGCTATTCCCGCTACCTTGTCCGCTAACGGAAAAACTGTTTCATTCGCTTTGCGTTTCGTGCTGTTATTCGTCATCGCGTTCATTCCCGTTCGCCAAGTATCCGCCGCGACGGTAGAACTCACCGTACCCATCAAAACCTCCTTCGACAAGACTGTAGCGGCAGCGACGGATAAACAAATATCGGCGAAGCTGAACTTGCTTTACGTTGACTTCGGAACGCTTCTGAAGCAAGACCTGACCGACGAAGCGAAGATCAAAGCGTTGCATTACCGCAATGAGGAAGACTTGATCGCAGTACGCAAGCAGATTCGCGACATCGACGCGGACAAGCTAAGCAAGCTTACTTTGCAAGTCAAGTCCACCAAGGATCGTTACAAGCCATTATTCGAAGCCTATACTTCGGCGAACAAGCAGATCACGCTTGCCAGGCCGTTCAAGAACAAGACTCTAAACGCCCTGCTCCGAGCTCAGGCAGACGCGCTGAAGCTATCCGTTCAATATGCCCGCGAAGATATTAAGGCGAAGGAAGCCGCGCTATCCGCAGCCAAGACTTCAACCTCCCTCAAGATCAAAAAGGCACGGGAGTCGTTATCCGCAATCGATCCGCTCAACGTTCAAATACGGGCTCACCGAAGCGCGGCCGGGCTTCCGCGCGGAAGTCTTTCTCCCGTATGGACGAATTTCAAGTACGCCATCAAGAAAACCGAAGCCAAAGGCACGTTGGATTCCCTGTCTACCCTTGTCATGCTTTCCCGCCAAATCGCGGACAAACAGCAAAAGATCTATGCTCTTGAGGTTAGAATCGCGGATATCATTGTCCAAACCAAAACCCAAATCTATAATGCGCGCTGAAGAAGTTGTATAATGGAATCCACGCCCTATCGCGAATAAGCCTTCCCGCTAAGGAAGAAGGAGTCCTCCCAATGGCATTAAACATCCGTTTGACGTCCGATCAAGATTTCGAAGAGGCGATGCAGCGCCAGGCTCGCATTCGCGTCTTCAAGAACGACCACATGATCGACAACAACGGGATTATCGTCCGCTTCGACCATCAAACCGTCGTCATCCAATCCGGTATCGGGGATATGGCATACCAATCCAGAGCCGAGTGCGAATTTTTCGAATTGCGGAAACGTTAGTCCGAACAAATATTGAAATTTGTTACTTCCTGAATCGTGCGAAAGAGCCTTCGGAAAACGAGATGATCTCGCTTTCCGAAGGCTCTTTTCTCTTACTACTTAGGTAAAAAGAAGCTCTCTTGGACAGATATCTAATAGCAATGTGTTTCATTGTTATTTCAATGCATGAGCCAAATATAAGTTGGATAAGGATGTTTATTATCGCTATTGTTCTACATTTACCGTATTTCTTCCGAATATTCGATCAATAGCAATGTTCTTCATCCTACTTTGCCTCCAATAGGGCTATTATGCTTGAATAACGATGATTACCATCCTACTTACCTAGAATCACAACCCTTGCTACGCCAATTCATACCAGCAAAGACCATATTCCCCGACGTCATGCATATATATGAACATGACAATCCGGGAGGCTACTTCAATCATGAAGCTAACGCTTTGGTGCCGCGTCCTTATCGTTCTGTCCGCATTGCTATTCATCCCTGCCGTCGTTACCGCCCATGCGGCGGCTGAAACCGTTCAATTAGAGAAGAAATTCACCCAGTACGAACAATTCATCAAAATCGACAAAGCTACCAACAAGCTCTATTTTTTCGAGAAAGGGAAGCTGGTCAAGTCGTTCTCCGTCGCCACGGGGAAAAAGCCCTCCTACACGCCGGAAGGCTTGTTTACGATTCGGGAAAAAATCAAGAACCGACCCTATTACAAGGAGAATATTAAAGGCGGCGACCCCAAAAACCCATTAGGCGATCGTTGGCTCGGTTTGAAGGTGACCCTTAACGGCAAAACCTCTTACGCTTACGGCATCCACGGAAACAATAACGAAAAATCGATCGGAAAATACGTATCCGCCGGTTGCATTCGCATGCACAACAAAGATGTCCGCTGGCTCTATGAGCGGATCAAGACTTCTACCCGCGTGTATATCGTTTCTTAACGGGGATCCACTATCGCCGAAGTCCATCCCCAGTAAAAGGCGTCCCGATCCCAAGCCGCTTTGCCTCCGTGAAGCTTCTTGAACGCTTTTTTGACGTCCTTGTCTATGGAAGCGTGTCCCTTATCGTTCACGTATACGAATCGATCCCCAAACTCGCTTTTAATATGGTTAACGGCATCCGTTTGATATAATACTCCGGCATTTCTTAGTTCCTGGAACATCCATTCCGCAACGTCTTCCGTCGTTTTCTCCATGTCGAACCGCTCCTTAGTTAATTACTCGTGCCAAAGCAAAAGCCCCAACCTCGTCGGTCGGGGCTTATTCCCATTCATGCGCGGGAAGGCCATCCTCGGTCTTGCCTATCCCATGATCTGATCTATCTCGCTTTTCAACAGAAGATAGCGATGAACGCTTCTCATAATGGGCATCTTGGTAAGTCCTTGCTTCTCCACGTATACTTTCATCTGATCCTTGGAAAGCCCGAGCAAATTGCCGGCTTCGGTCAGCGTGAGTACTTCTTCCGTGCTAGTGGCATTGAAGGTTTTCTTGGCCTTCTGGTTCCAGTCTTCAAATGATTTCATGATTTAACAACCTTTCTTCATTTCAGCCTTTGCGCTTCCAGGCTCTTATGCCGATCGATTCTCTGAATGATTACTTTCATTATAGCATAAAATGGCGCCGATTATCAGCACGGATGCTGGATCTCTCGCAAGTTAAGAGATCCTTTTCGAGTGAGGTTTCCTGACATGATTTGAAAATGTCTGTAATCATTTCAACGAAAACTGTCGATATATGCTTAGGAGTATCAGGAGAAGAAAAACTATGAAGCAAAGATATGGGAGTGGGAATCATGCAACTATGGCATAGGCTAGGTTTATCGTTAAAATTGAATTTGATCGTTGGATTGGTGGTTCTTCTAGGCGTTAGCACCCTCGTCTTCACGAATCAGCAATCTCGGTATCGCAGCTCCATGGAACAAGGAGAAATGACGGCGCGGCTCGAGCTGCACGAAGAATCGGAGGTCGTTTCGAAGCTTCTCGATAACACCAACTCCACGCTTCGCACGATCAAAACGGCACTCTTGAACGAAAAGACTTCCGACCGGCCCGATCGGGCTCAAATCGTAAAATTGCTTAAGCAGGAATTGGAACTTCATCCTCAAGTATTGGGACTATACACGCTCTGGGAGCCTAACGCTTTCGACGGCAACGATTCCGCGAACCGCAATCTTTCCAGCGGCGACGACGACACGGGTAGATTCATCCCTTACGTCGTCCGCAACAAAGGCGGAATTTTCATCGAACCACTCCGTGACTATGAAGTGGACGGAGCGGGAGATTACTACCAGATTCCGAAAAAAACGAAAAAAGCGACTCTCGTGGATCCTTACCTGTACGAAGTTAACGGTGCAGCTACCCAAATGACAAGTTTGACGATCCCGATTATCGACGGCAGCGGTAAATTCTTAGGCATCGTCGGAGCCGATCTACTCGTTTCGCAGCTCGAGGAAGCCGTGAAGGGGATCAATGCCTTCGGCGGATATGGGACCGTATTTACGGCTCAAGGCAATTACATCGTCCACGGAGGGATTCACGAGTTATCGGGCAAACCGTACGGCGGCTCGGAGGAGAAGCAGCTTGTCTTGGACAAGTATTCCGAAGGCGATAACTTCGTACGCTTTACCGACGATAAAGGACAGTCCGCGATCGGGCTCGTGCAAAAGGTGGAGATCCCGGGGATCGAAGCTCCATGGTATATCGAGGCGGTCATGCCTCTGGAGAGGATAATGGCCGATTATAATCGGCAGATGTGGACATCCATCGTAACCGTAATTATTCTGCTGGCCGTCCTGAACGCATTGATTTATTTCGTACTGCAGAGGCTTGTCATTCGCAATATCCGTAAAGTTATCGACCTTTCTCAATATTTATCCAAAGGAGATTTTACTCACAAGCTCTCGATTCGCAATAAAGACGAGTTCGGCAAGATGGCCGACCGCTTTAACGAAACGATAGATAACTTAAGCGGCATGATTCGCTCCGTTACGGATGCGAGTCACTCCGTCGCTTCGTCCGCTCAGCAGTTATCCGCAAGCTCCGAAGAAACCAGCCAGGCCGCCAGCGTCATTTCCGAATCCATTCAACAAATCGCCCTCGGCGCCGACTCTCAGGTCCATAGCTCTGCTGATGCCTCCAAGGCCATGAACGAAATGTCCGCCGGCGTCCAAAGAATCGCCGAATCCGCCGCAAGCGTCGCCGATTCGGTAGAGGCGGTAACGGAGAAAACCCGGCTCGGGAACGAGAACATGAAAGAAACGATCGCGAGAATGAACCGGATCAAAGAAGCCGTCGATCAAGCTTCCTCCAACGTGGTGTCTCTCGGACAGCAATCCGGCAAGATTACGGAAGTCATTCACTTGATTCGCGAGATCAGCAGCCAGACGAATCTCCTCTCCCTTAACGCCTCCATCGAAGCGGCTCGCGCGGGAGAACACGGCAAAGGATTCGCGGTAGTCGCGGAGGAAATCAAGAAGCTATCCGAACAGGTTCACGACGCAACGAACCAGGTGTCCGCGATCATAGATCAGATCCATAAGGAAACCGAGCAAACGATTGCCACGATCGACGAAGGAGCCCAAGCGGTCGCAAACGGTTCGGATTCCGTGCTTAGAACGGGTAAGCTGTTCGAGGAAATCTGGCACGAAATCAAAACCGTCAACGAACAAATACAAGATGTTTCCGCGGCCTCCGAACAAATTTCCGCCGGCTCCGAAGAGGTCGGCGCAACGGTTGACCAGCTGGCCACCATCGCCGAACACGCTTTACAAGGCTCGAATCACGTAGCAGCCGCGTCCGAGGAACAAGTGGCCTCCATGCAAGAGGTGGCTTCTTCCGCCCAAATGCTTAACAAGATCGTCGTGGAGCTTCAAACGACGTTGGACAAACTCAAAATAGATTAGACAAGCGCAAAGCCGGATCCCGTAATGAGGGATCCGGCTTTTTCATGCCTCTATTCCGTATGACCAACCGCGCTATTGCAATACTCCAAGCCCCTGGTATAGGTCGCTGTATAAGCCCTTCTTGTCTAGCAGCTCCCGGTGGGAGCCTCTCTCCAGCAGTTCCCCGTCCTTGAGCACGAGAATCTGATCCGCCCGTCGTATCGTATTGAGCCTGTGCGCGATGACGAAGCTCGTGCGCCCTTCCATCAGACGCTGAAGCCCCTCTTGAATTTTGATCTCCGTAACGGTATCGATGCTGCTCGTCGCCTCGTCCAGCACCAGTATGGCCGGATCGGCCAAAATCGCGCGCGCGATCGCGAGAAGCTGTTTCTGTCCTTGGCTGATGCCGCTTCCGTCCCCGTGCAACTTCTTATCGTACCCGCCTGCCAGTCTCGCGATGAACGAATGGGCGTTCGCGAGCTTGGCTGCCGCCACGACTTCTTCGTCGCTGGCATCCAGCTTGCCGTATCGAATGTTATCGCGGATCGTCCCGTCGAACAGAAAGGAATCCTGCAGGACGAACGCCATATGGGAACGCAGGCTTTCTCTTCGAATCGACTTGATGTCGTGCCCGTCGACCGTGATAACCCCGGCATCCGTTTCGTAGAAGCGGGATAGCAACTGGATCAAGGAGGTTTTACCGGCGCCCGTCGGCCCGATGATGGCGACCGTCTCCCCCGGCCTCGCTTCGAAGCTGATATCCTTCAGCGTCGTTTCTCCCGCATTGTAGGAGAACGAGACATGGGAGAACGTTACGGCACCTTGAACGGCGGCGATCGGCTTAGCCTCTCCCTCGTCTTTCGCTTCCTCTTCCTCGTCCAATATCTCGAACACCCGCTCCGCTCCGGCAAGCGCCGACAGCAACGTATTCCACTGATTCGCCAAGTCGTTTAGCGGCCTCGTGAATTGCCTGGCGTATTCGACGAATACGACGATCACGCCGACCGTGATCGCGCCGCGAATGGCGAGGATGCCCCCGACGCCTGCGATTATAGCGAAGCTAAGATTATTAAGCCCGTTCATGACTTTGGGTATAAAACCCGAGATCGCCTGCGCCCAGAATCCAGACAGCTTGATTCGCGCGTTGCGTTCGCCGAACTCGCCGATCACGCGTTCTTCTTGCGAGAACGATTTTATAATTCGTTGACCGGATAACGTTTCCTCGATATAGCCGTTCAGATCCCCCAGATTGCGTTGCCGTTCCTTGAAAAGAACCCCCGTTCTCCGCGTGATCCACCTCATGCCGACGGCCATCAGCGGTACGACCAAGAAAGTCAGCAAAGTCAGCAACGGACTGAGGATCAGCATCACGACGATCGTACCGACGAGAATAAGTACGCTCGAGAACACTTGGATGGCGGAGCTGTTCAAGGTCGAGCTCACGTTGTCCATATCGTTGGTCATCCGGCTCATGAGCTCTCCGCGTTGACGCTTTGCGAAGAAAGGAATGGGCAGCTTATGCAGATGTCCGAACAGGTCTAGTCGCATCCGGTAAACCGTTTCCTGCGCTATCGCGATCATCCATACGTTCTGCAGCCAGCTGACTAGCGAATTCAACACGTATACGACGGCCAAGCCCGCCAAGAACAGAATCCATGGCGTACCTCCGGGACCTTCCAGATAATGATCGATCGCCCTTCCGATCAGATAAGGGCCGAGCAGGGTAAGACCCGAGCTTAGCAAAACCATGAGGAGAACCATGCTAAGCTTGCTCTTGCGGTGCGATAGATAGTGCCAAATACGCTTCAGCGTCGTTTTCCAGTCCTTGGCTTTCTGCTTGCCGCGTTTGCCGGGCGGATTCTCTACTCTGACGCTTTTTTCCTGCTCGGCGGTTTCCCGAGGCTTGCGATAGCGAAAGGGTTCACTAAGCGCGTCCCACATGCGACCCCTCCTCCCCGAATTGCGATTCATAGATGCGGCGGTACAAGTCGTTAGTCGCCAATAATGGCTTATGCTTCCCTTGAGCGATCAGATGGCCGTCATCCAATAGCAAGATGAGATCGGCGTTCAAGGTGGAGCTGATTTTCTGCGTGACGAGAAAAGTCGTGCAGGACATCTCGCCAAGCGCTTGCAACAAAGCGGCCTCCGTCGCTACGTCCAACGCGCTCGTGCTATCGTCGAGCAACAGAATCGCAGGCTTTCGAACTAACGCCCTGGCAATGGATATCCTTTGCTTCTGACCGCCGGATAGATTAATCCCCCGTTGCCCGAGCATCGTATCGTAACCGCTTGGAAGCTGAACGATCGTATCGTGGATTTGCGCTTTTTTAGCCGCCTCGATGATCTGCTCCATGCTTGCGTCATCGAATCCCCAGGCGATATTCTCGCGAATGGTTCCCGTGAACAACAGAACCTCTTGCGGCACGTAACCAATGGAATCGTGAAGCTGTCTCAAGTCCATATCGCGAACGTTTCTTCCGTCGATCCGAATGGAACCCTTGTCCTCCTCGTATAACCGCAGAATAAGCTGCATCAGCGAGGACTTACCCGAGCCGGTCGCGCCTAGAATGGCGACGGTCTCGCCGGGGCGCGCTTCGAAAGAAATATTCTCAAGTACCGGCGCGTCCGTATCCGGGTATTGAAAGGTTACCTTCTCGAACGCGATGCCTCCCTTATCGATATATCCGACGCCTTGCTTGCCTTGCGTCCTTTCTTGCGACTCGCTATCTGTCAATAAGGCTTCTTCTAACCGTTGAGCGGATGCCCTGGCTCTCGAGAACGCGGATACGAGCATCGACAGAGCCGATAGGGCGCCTGCCGTCCGAAGCGAATAATTCACGATTGCCACCACTTCGCCGGTCGTCGCGCTTCCCGCTCCGATCTCCAGATGTCCGAACCATAACACGGCTATAATCCCCGCGTTCATGATCAATACGATGAACGGTAAAGTAATTTCGGTTAGCCGAAGCGCCGACGTCGAACTCTGCATCAATTCCCCGCTATGCTTGGCGAATCGATCGGCCTCGAGCTGTCTACGCACGAAAACGCGGATAAGGCGCATTCCGCCCAGATTTTCCTGCATGACTCCATTCACCGCATCTAGCCTTTGTTGTACTCTATTGAACAGCTTTGCTGCCTTCTTCACGATCCATACGATGAATAGGAAAAGCGCCGGCACGGTAAGCAGAAGCAGAAAACCGAGCTCCGCGTGTACGACGAGCGCCATGATCATGCTGCCGATGACGACTAACGGCACGCGCAGCATGAAGCGCAGCCCCATGAACGTCGTTTCTTGTACCTGCGTCACGTCGTTGGTCAGTCTCGTGATGAGCGATGACGTCGCGAATCGGTTAAACACCGCATAAGAGAACGATTGTACTTTGCCATAAAGCTTTTCCCGGATGTCATACCCTAAGCTTTGACTGACATGCGACGCGTAGAAGGAACTAAGAATGCCCGCCCCGAAAGCGAACAGCGTTCCGGCTACCAACACTCCGCTCCAGAGGAGCACGACGTTCGTGTCGCCCGGCGCGATGCCGTCGTCGATGATCTTCGAGATCAGCAACGGCTGCACCAACTCCACGGTCAGCTCGACCAGCATGAGGAACACCGCCATGACGGCGGCAACGCGATAAACTTTAAGAAATTGAAAGATTTGTTTCATTCCGTGTCCTCCGATGAATGGGATGCCCGATATGCTCACCGCTCTATTTTACCTCAATTACGTCCAAGCATGGGAACCGGAAGACGACTTTTTCGACGTAAAACGAATTTAAGAGCTTGAACGAGCTTCGACCCCCCTAGCGAGAGAACGATGCTTTTTTATTGCCCTGCCCCATCCAAAATTCATCGAAATCGAAGAATAGCACTTCTATATGGCAACCTCTATCGTTTTACAAAAAACCGTCTCCCTAGTAATATTCTGTTCTATCGAAGCTTTAGTATGACTAAGGAGAGCACGAACATGGGCGAAGAAGAACGAATAACAAGCATTCAAATCTATCAATTCGACAATCCGCATGGATTGCATTACGGCACCTGCAAACAAGGAAACGAGCACTGCCAGTACGGTTTGCTTAGAATTACCTGTTGCGGGCATACGGGATGGGCCAAATGTACGTTATCCGCCGACTTAAAGAAAATCGATCTGGTTCAATGGGCTTCGTTCCTGCAAAATTTCCGCAAACCGACGCTCGAGGAAGCTTACGAAACGGTTAATCAGCATCGAGATTGTTGGGGGATTGCCAAAACGGAGCTGGTTCGGGAGGCGCTTAACGACCTCGACGCCCACTTGCACGGCAAGGAGAGCCCGGTTCGACTGGGAATCGACCCTAACGGCTTGTTGGAGCCGGACGCGCTAATCGTCAATTGCCTCGCTCATTACGAGAATCTATAGATCGCGACACCCAATAGTCCCCCTACCTCCGAAATCCCTGCCAGACGTCGATTTGCGAATCGAGAATGCGTCCAGTGGATTCCTCTTCGATCAAATGATATGATACGAAAGGATATAGAGGACAAGGGGGACTTTGAAATTGAATATCTCGAACAAACGCTTGGCCGCTTCCCTGCTCACGATTATTGCACTTCTGCTTATCGTAACGGGTTGCGGAGGTAAGAACAATTCAAACAACTCATCCGATGCGACGGCTACCGGAAACGGTGCGGCATCCACACAGGAGGCTTCCCCAATGAACGGCGTAGACACTTCCGGCGATAACCCTATCGTCACCATCGAAATGGATAGCGGCAAGATCATCAAAGTCGAGCTTTATCCTAAAGTAGCACCGAACTCGGTGAACAACTTCATCTCTCTCGTGAAAAAAGGCTTTTACGACGGCACGATTTTTCACCGCATCATTCCGGGCTTCATGATTCAAGGCGGCGATCCGGACGGTACGGGAATGGGCGGACCGGGCTATTCGATCGCGGGGGAATTTTCCCAGAACGGCTTCGAGAACAACCTTAAGCATACTGCCGGAGTTCTTTCCATGGCTCGCTCGCAAAGTCCGGACAGCGCCGGTTCCCAATTCTTCCTGATGGTTGCCGACGCGCCTCATCTGGATGGAGCATACGCGGCATTCGGTAAAGTTACCGAGGGCATGGACGTCGTCAACGAGATCGTTCAATTGCCTAAAGGCGCTAACGATCGTCCGAAAACTCCGCCGGTCATGAAAAAAGTGACCGTGGACACTCGCGGAGTCGACGCTCCCGAGCCTGAGATCATTAAGTAAGCTTCGACAAGCAATCCATAGCAACATCACAAACAAATGGCTTTCCGAATGGTCGTTGACGACCTCTCGGAAAGCCATTTTTGATATACGGATTATGCAATGTCTCTAAGCCGATCCGCTAGCACCTTCACCATGCCCTTCAGAACGTCGATCTGCTGGAAGCAGAAGGAGAACACCTGATGGCGGTGGAGCCTGAGCAGCACCGTGCGCTCGCTAGCCGTACAATCCGCCGAACGGGGACCGCTGTCGATGATCGCCATCTCTCCGAAGCATTGTCCAACGCCAAGATGAGCCAGCGTATCGGTTCCCCGGTGAACTCGGATGCCCCCTTCGATGATCCCGAACATCGAGTCGCCGTATTCTTCCATCCGGCAGATGACTTCGCCCGGCTCGTATACGACCTCGTCAACCCGATGCGCCAGCCGGACGATGTCCTCTTGGGAAAGATGGGTGAAAAGCTCGATCTTCTGAAGCACGAGTACCCGTCGCAGAATGACCTGACTTTGCGGCTCGTTAGAGATCACCGTCACTTCCGCCGTCGCGGCGGCTTCAGATGCGTATGCGGCGGCGGCCGCGTCCTCCGCTCCGACGACCGGCTTCGGCTCCGTCAACATCGCCGACCTCAGCTTGCGCGATAATCTCTTCATCATTTCCAAGGCCAATTCCGTCCGGTCGAACATCGCTTCGTAGAAGTCGGATGAATTCAGCCGAAGCAAGCGCAGGTCCGTTTCCGCGCGAATCGTCGCGGTGCGCAGCCTTCTCGTCAGCACGGCGGTCTGGCCGAAGCTGTCCCCGGCCTCTCGCCGATCGATTAACTCTCCGTCGCGATAGACACCCGCTCGTCCCTCCCGAACCAGGTATAGCGAATCGCCCGGATCCTTTTCCCGGAAGACGTATTCCCCCGCGGGAACGTGGATGACTTGCGCGTATTGGACGACGGACAACAAGTCTCGGCTCTTGAATCCTTCGAATAAGGAAGACTTCCTTAGCGCGTTCATTGCCCACATTCTCTCTCGAAGCGCTTCATCATCCGCTCGGGCTTCATCCGGCGATCCTTCGCCGATCATCGGATCGGCGAAGCTTATATCGCCCTCTAGCGACGCATACCGAATAACTTCCCGAACGCCCTCTCCTCCATGCTCGAATAACCACTTCCAATGAACCTCCTTACGAGCGTCCCCCGTGTCCGAAGACGACGTCCTCGATACCAGCATCCAACGCGTCAATTCCGTCCTCAGTTCCCCGTGAAGCAACTGATCCATGACCTCGGCGGCATTCGCCTGACGTCTAGCGTCGCCTTCCGACCATCCCAAGAACACGGCATCGATCGTCTTAACGTCGTAGTTAAGGCCTAAGAGATGGAACACTCTGCGGATCGTCGCCACCCTAAGCTGATCGACCGCGTCTCGAACTTCCGACTCGCCAGCATTGTTCGCGTTCCATCCGTTATGCTCGGCGAATCGTCCGTAACTTTCGAGCTCCATGAGCGCCAATCTTTCCATTTCCTTGAAGTCCATCTGAACCTCATCGCTTCTCATTCCGACGAGAGCCTCGAGCAGCTTGTCCCTCATATCGTAGCTTACGCCCGAATATTTACGGAGAAGGATTTGGAAAGCCGCTTGCGTTCCGATTCGCTCGAACACCTTCGGCACGTGCAACGAAGCCGCTCCTCCTTCCAAATAGGGCTCAAGCAGAGGCAATACGTTCTTGGCGTCATAAGCGGCCAGGGCGTCGATCGCATCTGGCCGCGTTCCGCTTTCCTGCAACAACGGCACCACATAGTGAACCAACTCCGGCACCTGCAGTTTGCCCGCCGAATCCAAGGCGCATTTTCGAACGTCCACCGACGAATCCTGCAGCAACGGAATGAGCGGCTTGTGGAATTCGCGAATGCCTATTCTTCCGAAGAGGGAAGCCATGGCGGTCCGTTCCTCTTCGCTCGCGCTTTCGATCAATGTTTTTAGCGTGCCCACGGCTCGGAACATGCCTTCAATGCCGTAATATTTAATCAATCCGGCAATGGCTCCGGCCCGGATCTCGACATCGTTGTCTTCCAGGCACAGCGAGATTCGATCCAGATCCTCTTCCCTTGCGTATGCGGCCAGGGTGATCAGCGCTTGGGATTTAACCCGTCGATCTCCTTCCCGGTCTCCGATGATTCCAAAGAGCTCCTCTTCCATATGTTCCGGAGTCGCGCGCTCAACGTAGAGTAATGCCTCCACCCCCACTTCGGGGGACGGATGACGCAGCAAAGCGGGAATATATGGCGACAAATCGAAGCCTCCCAATTGACCTAACACTCTAAGCGCATACAACGCCTGCTGCTTGTCCGGACTTTCAAGGGCACCGATCAACAGCTGCCTGCTTGCCGGATCCATTAAATCCAGATCGCCGTCTTGCATGTCGTTGCCTCGAGTCTCCAACGTCGACAATAGCATGCTCAGATAGACCTTCTTAACCCGGACCGCCGCATAGATCCCGACGGCGATCAGCGCTAAGATGACGAAGCTGAACTCGCGCGCGCTTAAGATCGGCGATAAGATAATCAAGCTTATAGCGGCTAACCCTTTGGCGCCGTTGCGAATGACGCCGTCCAAGAAGCTCTTGGCGCGATTTCGCCATTTCGGCGAGATCGGAAACATGATGAGCTGATTGACAGAGGAATATATCGTATCTCCCAATACTTTATCGCTGCCTTTGACGATAATGGCCATCGCCAAGACAGGGACGAGGATTACGCCGATGCTGCCCGCGAACAGGGCTATCGGGAATACGAGTATCGAAGTCATGACTCCGAAGCGGCTAAGCAGCTTACCCGCGACGAACAATTGAACGAGTAGCGCGCATATTCCCGAAAACCCGTAGAAGCTACCCATAAATCCAGCCAAGGCATCGCCCTGCAAAGTTTCTCTCAAAATAACCTTGAATTGGTAGTCGATGAACGTAAGGGAGAGGACAAGCGAGGCAGACAGTATCGCGATATACTTTAGATGAGGTACGCTCCGAAACAGTCCGTCGCTCGCGCTCGATTCCTTCGTTCGTTTGTCGGCTTTCGGTTTCGCCTGCCTCGGATTATCGAAAGCATTCGCAGATTCGGGGCTCCATCTTTTCACTAGGTATACCGCTAGCAATGCAAGCAGCTGCAGAGCCGCATAGAAATAAATGAGATTCGCGGTGCCTGTAAGCGGCGCGATCAGCTTTAAGCCGAAACCGCTGACGATCCCGCCGACGATACCTCCGCTTCCGACAAGCGGAATGGTTTTCTTCGCTTTCCGTTGATCTAGCACGGAGGAGGCGAATTGCCAGAAGCAGACGATCATCAGAAAGTTGATGACATCGTAGCCGACGTAGATAGTCGGATAAACCCACATCAAATCAAACCCGACGCCGATCCTAGACAAGACGACCAGCAAGGACAACGCGGGGATCAAAATCAGGATGAGACGATCCAAACGAATTCGGCTGCCGTAGCGTTGGAATAGAAAGCCCGCTAGGATGAGCGATGCCGCCTGGGGCAAATACATTAAGGACAGCTGAGAGGAATCAAAACGCGATAGGAATAACGTATCGGCCGCCGTTCTTCCGATGGTTGAAGCCGAAACCACGCAAAACAAATAGAAGAACAACCCGGCAACGCGGGCGTTCTCCTTCCTGTCTTCGTCCGATATTCCCCATAACCTGCTTAAAGACATAACCCCGTTTTTTATCATCCGCCGCCGTACAGCTCCCTATTAAACTCTAATAGGTAAATTGTACTACATATCTATTGCATTGGGCACTGCAATAACGGGCATCTTGATCATAATTCCTCGAAAAACCAACTAAATCGCCGATACTTACAATACTTTCGACAGGAACGCTTTCGTCCGCTCATGCTTCGGTTGATCGAACAATTCGCTTGGAGGGCTAATCTCAAGAATTCGGCCTTGTTCCATGAACACGATACGGTTTCCGACTTCGCGGGCGAAGCCCATCTCGTGGGTCACGACGACCATCGTCATCCCTTCGCGAGCTAGATCCTTCATAACCCCGAGCACCTCTCCGATCATCTCGGGATCAAGCGCGGAAGTCGGCTCGTCGAACAGCATGATTTTCGGTTCCATCGCAAGCGCTCTCGCGATAGCCACGCGTTGCGCTTGCCCGCCGGAGAGAGAGGTAGGGTATGCATTCGCCTTATCCGCTAACCCCACCTTGCCGAGCAGCTCCATCGCTTTTTTACGCGCCGCTTCAGCCGTCCATTTCTTGACCTTCATCGGAGAGAGCATAATATTATCGATGACCTTCAGGTGCGGAAACAGGTTGAATTGCTGAAATACCATGCCTACCTCGGCTCTAACTTCCTCTATCTTCGTCCCTTTGTCCATCAAGGAACGTCCTTCTATCGTGATATCCCCCGCTTGCGGGGTTTCCAGCAAATTCAAGCAACGCAGGAAGGTAGACTTCCCGGATCCCGAAGGGCCGATAACGACGACGACTTCATTCCGGCCTATCTCCATATTGATATCGGAAAGGACAACGTTCGAGCCGAAAGACTTCGATAGGTCTTTCACTTGTATGATCGGGTCCATGGCGTCACATTTTCCTTTCCAGGTAAATTAATAGCTTGTTCAAGGAGTATGTCAAGGTCAGATAGATCAACGCCGCGGTCAAGTACGGCTCCCACACTCTTGCATATTGCGAGCTAGCGCCCTTCGCCCAATACATCAGTTCCGGTGCCGCGATAACGGCGACGAGCGAGGAGTCCTTGATCAAGACGATGAACTCGTTTCCGAATGCAGGGATCATTCGTTTAATCGCTTGCGGAAGTATGATATAACGCATCATTTGCCAGTGGGACATCCCCAAAGACTTGGCTGCCTCGGATTGCCCGCGATCTATGGACTGTATGCCCGCGCGATAGATTTCCGCGGTATAAGCCGCCGCGTTCAACGCTAATGCCACGATCGCCGCAACGACCGCGTCCGTTCTTCCCAATATATTAGAAACGACCCCGTAATGTACGATAAAAATTTGCAGCAGCAGCGGCGTACCGCGGAAGAAGTGGATGTATCCTTGCATGGGTAACCGTAAGTACCACTTCTTGGACAAGTTGCCGAATCCAATCGCAAGACCAAGAATCGATCCCAGAATAATTCCACTTAGCGAGATGCCTATGGTGTATAGCGTTCCTCTCATAAATAGAGGAAAGTATTCCCCAATGATGTCAAATCTAAAGTCCGCCAAACGATTCCCCTCGATTCGGTAGTATTCGGACGAAAAAAAGCATGCGCAACGTTGCCATTACGCATGCTCTCAACGCTCTTACTTTTATTACATATCCAGCAAGCGGGTCATATCAGGCTCAACGCCGATCCACTTCTCGAACATTTCTTTGTACTTGTCGCTTGCCAGAACGGTCTTAACCGCAGGATCCAGCAACGCTTTAAGTTCTTTATCCTTCGGAAAAGCAATTCCGTAATATTCCGGCGCGAAATTCTCCGTATCCAAGATCGTCGTAAACTTCTTATCCGGGTTTTTCTTGACGTAATCCTTCACGACGGCGCTGTCGGCCACTACGGCATCCACGCCGTTGTTCGCGAGCTCCAAGAGAGCTAGAGCATTGCTTTCGAACTTCTTCAACGACGTGTCGCCGACTCCCATAATGTCCGTCATAAGAGTATCTGCCGTCGTTCCGCCTTGTACCGCGACTTTCTTGCCTTTAAGATCTAGCGCTGTTTTTATTTCGCTACCTTCAGGGACTAGAATCATATTGGTGGATTCGAAATAAGCCGGCGAGAAATCGTAAGACTGCTTACGCTCGTCCGTTATCGTCATTGCCGAGATGGCTCCGTCGAACTCTCCGTTTTCCACGCCTATCAACAAGGGATCCCATCCGATATTCTTCACTTCGTACTCCAACCCGGCTTCTTCCATAACCGCGGCCAGAAAGTCGATATCAAAGCCGACGATATCATCCTTGTCCATATTTTCCATTGGAGGATAGCTTGCATCCGTGGCGAATACGTAAACTTTAGATTGAGCTCCGCCTTCTTCATTTTCTTTCTTCGCGCCACACGCGGCCAACGTAATAGCCAAGCTCGCGATTAGAACGAGCATAAACGCTTTTTTCATTGTTGTTCCCCCTAGGTACTATTCCATATTATTATCAAAGTTTAGCAGGTGACAAATTGCTTTGGCAACTAAAACTTTCATTTAGCGTTATTAAATATGACATTGCTTATTATATTTGATTGTAACAACCAAAATCAATATGATATTTTAGGCAAATATGTAACATTTAATCACGTAAACCAAGCTTTGTTTTTCAGAGGGACGGACCATTTTACAAAATGTTGTATGCAGGTTGCTCGTTATGTGGATTCTGATCGTTCTTGTGGAAATATTCGCTTTCGATCGACGGCGACAAACGTGGCTAGTATACTCATTCGAATCTCGCCGCCGTCGACCGATAAAGAACGGCAGCGAGAGATAACGAAGATCCGGTTTAACGCACCCTATACAATTTAACATTTATCGATTATGAATTAAAGTCCTCGAAAGGAATTTCGAATTCGGGCATGCCTGCCGCATACGGCGTGTACTCGTATTGTCCGAAGGTAATGACGATGCCGTTATGCTTAAGGAAAAATTCCCTGTCCGGCTCGATCGTCTTGAACGGTTCGATCAAGTCGAGTCCCCGCGCCTCTATCTGACTCTTGATTTTGTCGTTGATAATCGAAACGTATTTCCCATCGCCTCCGGCAGCCTCTTTCAAAGTAATCAGCTCTCCAGAAGCAAGATCGAAAGTATACGGTACGCGGACGGTTAACCCGTGCGCTCCGCCCGTATAGCTATAGTAGTCTACGTATAAACTGAGTTTTCCTTGCTCATTATAAGTTATCGTATAAGTGCCGTCGAAGGAAACCTCCGTAACCGAAGAATCATCAAGCCCCTTCACGGCTTCCGCCAAAGCTTCTCTTGCCGCTTCGGCCTTAGCCTCGGCTTCCGACTTCAACAACGAGTTTATATTGCTCTGAACGGCATCGTTAGAGAAGCCCGACAGTTGCGGGTAGTTGATCAGCAACGATTTGCGGGCGCCGTCCTCCTTGATAACCGCCGTAGCGACATGGATATCGTTTTCTTCAATTGCCTCAATGCCGACAACTTTAGTCTCGGCATCGTAGGAAACCCCAAAGCCCATTCTCTCCAGCAAGTCGCGAAGCGGCAAGTACGTCGTATTGTTCTGAGCGATAGCCGTTAACCCGTAAACCGTTTGGTTGTTAAGCGTAGCTCCGCCGCTCTTCAGGTTCAAGACAAGCACGCGATCGCGACCGGTTACGGTAACCGTATTCTTAATTTTATCCCACTTCGTATTTAACCCGATGCTCGCATTCAGGCCGCGAACGGCAATATAATTCGTATTGTCCGTGTTCAAAGCCGAAATTTCCGTACGCGCTCCCGCGATTTCGATCGGTTGTTTAATGATTTTGTAAGCCGGGACCGCTGTCGCACTCGCCTGCTGCACGTTCGATAATAGCGGAACCGACACAAGGGTTGCCACCATCGCCACTCCGATAACACCTCTAATTAAAGCCCTCGATTCGCTCTTGTTCATCATCCCGCATCCTCTCTCCTATTAAATACGTAGCCTTTTGACCATCCAACTGCCGCTTGAAAGAAACTTACCCTTAATAGACGTAGTTGAGACGGCATTAGTTCATTCGCTTCGATAGCCCCGCCGCTTATCGCCGTAATAGCAGAATCAACTCGGTCTAAGCTGGTCACCCCTATCTAATCCTATTATAATGAATCTATCTATTAACGAACGGAATAGGCGGTGTTGTAAGGGCAATGGACAACGAGAAGAAGCGAGCCGCTAGAAACCGGACGGTCACGCTTACCGATGCGGAACGTACGACATACAGAGGGCGTTTGCTCAGCCTTTCCTCTAAAGCCGACCCGGAAGCGGTACTGAACCGGACGATCAACCAAGATCTCTTCGAGGCGATCGATTATTTGCCCGATGAATTCGTAGACTTGCTGTTCGTCGATCCTCCTTATAATTTAACAAAAACTTTTAACGGAAAAACGTTTAATCAGATGAATAATCAACGCTATATCGAGTGGCTCGATTCCTGGTTCTCCCGCATCGTTCGAATTCTGAAGCCCGATGCCACCGTCTACCTATGCGGCGATTGGCGGTCAGGCCATGCGATCTTCGAGGTCGCTTCCCGCTACTTAAACGTAATCAACCGAATTACATGGGAGCGCGAAAAAGGCCGAGGAGCGCTCGCCAACTGGAAGAACGCTTCGGAGGATATATGGCATTGCACCAAATCCGGCGACTATAAGTTTTACGTCGACCGCGTCAAGGTAAAGCGCAAGGTTATCGCCCCATATCGAACGGAGGATGGAACGCCGAAGGATTGGAATGACGATGCGGACGGTAAATTCAGGTTAACGCATCCTTCCAACGTGTGGACGGACCTCACGGTACCCTTCTGGTCGATGCCCGAGAATACGGATCACCCCACGCAGAAGCCGGAAAAGCTGATGGCCAAAATCATCCTGGCAAGCTCCGACGAGAACGATGTCGTATTCGACCCGTTCGGCGGAGCCGGGACGACCTCCGTCGTAGCGAAGAAGCTGAACAGGCGATACGTTACGGTCGAAATAGATGAAACCTACTGCTGCCTAACCGAGAAACGCCTAGAGCTAGCCGATGGCGATGCCGGAATCCAAGGCTATTCCGAAGGCGTTTTCTGGGACCGCAATACGCGGAGCGAGCAAGCCAAAACTAGACGGCCGATGGAAAGCTAGACACCGCTTCGTTTCCAACTCCCAATAGCGATGTTATTCAAAGTATTTTTGAAGCACGTCCAAGCTGTAAGGTGATGTAAAGTAGTCTGTGTACCAAAATTTGGCGCCTTCTCAGGCAACAAAAAAGTAGGGTATTCTCGGGGTTACGAAGCCAACCAAGAAGGAGCCCTACTCGATGACTAATATACCCGAAAATGCGTTTGACAATCTACTTGAAAATGCTGTAACTAAGTTGGTACAAGAGAAGGTGGAGCTGCTGCTCCGCGAAGAAATCAAGAATTATATGCGCTTTGAGCAACCCGATCAACATAACAGTCTAAACGGTTACTATAAGCGAACGTACCAAACG
>NZ_QRDY01000001.1 GCF_003386205.1 Cohnella lupini | reverse complement strand
CGGTATAAGTTATCTATATTATATCATATTAACGCGGTGTCGTATTAAACTATTCGAACATAATAAAAGCTGTCGCGACTTTCTCGACAGCCTGATCTCTAACCATTTGTGCTATTCCTCCATATTACAAGATTTCACTTAGCGTTCTTGTATTCACGACACCCCTGTAATTTTAAAAAATAAACAATCCATCTAACTGGTAGTGGAGTTGGGCAAACTGAAATTCACATCGCCGAATCCACTTCTAACTCCGGCCGGACCGAGGGACGAATGCCCCGACGCGTGAATATGGTGTTTAGATGATGGGGCTGACTTCTTCGATTTACATTCTAGTTTGTATTATCATTCCACAATTTGTTAAGTAACTTATTTTCGATGATTTCGCATCCCATCATGGATAATACAATTATTATTGAAAAAACAATTTTAATGCTTACATTTTCTGTACCACTTATAAAAATGATCACACAAAATAAAATAGTGAAGGGTATTGTTAAGAATAACGTTAACATTCTCCTCGATCGACTATTCCTTCTAACTGGTTTTCTAATAAACGTACCTATTAATGAACCGAAAAAAGCACCAATATAGATAGGTGTATTAAAATTTACACCACAATAATAAAAGCATCCTATTATTAGTACATATACTAATATGATTAGAATTGAACTTGATATTCTATATTTTAATAATGATGATTTTAAGAATGTTTTGTTTTCTTCCATTTTTTCAGCCCTTTCATCTAACGTTTAATCTACGAACCTCGCAAATATTTCTTCTCCCTTAAACTTCTACAACCCGCCACCGAATCCCTGTATATGTAAATAATTATCGAAAATTTCCACAACGAAGAAAAGCCGCCGTCGAATGACGGCGGGCTCGTAGCAAATCTCTAGCTATTCTTAACGATGTTTTTATATCCGGAATAGGTTGTATAGAAGTAGCCGCCGTAAATAACGATAAACAAAATGGCAAGCGTTGTAGCGGATGAACTTAAGGCGCTTCCGTCGTAGATCTCTAGGAAGTCGTTCATGACTTTAACGCCTGCGATCGTATGGATGACAGCCACGGCAAACGGTAGGAAAAAATAAATGAACGTTTGCTTAAATATCGTTCGATTGATCATTTTATCGGTAGCGCCGATTTTCTTGAGAATGCGATATCTCTCCGCGCTTTCACTCGCTTCTACTAGCTGCTGTAGCGCTAACACGACTGCACTGGCTATTAAGAACACTAACCCGATATATAAGCCAAGAAAAGTTAGGAATGTGGAAACGCCATAAATGAGCATTCTTGATTGCCCTGCCGTAAATCCGTAAATCGTGCTGTAGGCCTGGAAGGAACGATCGAACACATCCGAATATTTAGCTTCGAATTGTTTCGCATTGCCGCCTTGCGGCTCGATATCCAAGGCGCGGGATAGTAATGTTAATCCTTCTTCAAAGCGATCGGGAACGATGAAGTAACAATAAGAAGTAACCTGTGGAGTATTAAGAAGATTCTCCGTTATGGCCTCTTTATTTTTAATAAAAAAGGTTTTTTCCTTGACCGTTATGCTCTTCTCGTTATTCATGAACCGGTTAAAGTTGTTGCTGACCTCTCCGTAATTGGACACGATCAATGTCTCGTTGTCGCTTAAACGGATCGGATCCCGTTTCTTTAAAGCTCTGATTTTGTTGTAATCCGAGATTCCTACAACGTAAATCCCTTGCAACAATAACGATTGATCCGTCTTGCTGCTTTCGGTTAAATAACTGCCCAAGATCTCCTTATTTGCCCCTTCAACGGTATAAATATTAAAAAATACGTGCTTCTCGGAATCCTCAAATCTAACATTCGATTGCTCCAAAGCGTCCTTAAGGTCAGGAATTACATCGAGGTTCTCCCATGTCGTGGTTTGAACGGACGCGGCGAAAGGAGCAACCCCTTTTGCGGTTCTTTCCACGTTCGCTTTATAATTAAACACCACGAATAAGGATAACAGGGTTACGAACAGCATAAGAGAGATGACCGTCATGGAGATAAAGTTCGTATTTATTTTGTTATTGAGCTGCCGCAGGACGAAGATATTCAGTTGATTGAAATAAAACTTTCGACTCCTCTGAAACATAAACAGGATAAACCCTGCCAAGCTGAAAAATAACAACAAGGTTCCGAATACGCCCAGCAATAGGCTGAATATAAATACGGGTTCATAAGGATCAAAACCAACCCTAATAACCATTTTATAAGTAACGGTCAACAGTCCCGCCGATAATAAGAAGACGATAATGGATACGAAGGCATTCATAGCCTTTAAGCTCTCGTTTTTCTTTGCCGCGTTCAACAAATCGATAAGTTTAACCTGTGAGATGATCAAGTGATTGAATAGGATAACGAATAGGTAGATGATACCGAAGTATAGACAGGTTTTCCCTAACGCGCTATAGGATACGATAAATTGATAATGCTCCATATTTCCGTTAAACAGCCTGGCTATTAATTCAGAGGAGCCTTGAGAAATAACGATACCTAATACAAGTCCGATTCCCAATGAGATGCAGCCAATGATAAAGGTTTCAATGACGAGGATCGTCGATATTTTATTTCTTCTCATCCCTAGGGTCATATAGATCCCAAGCTCTTTTTTGCGCTTTTTGATTAAAAAATGGTTAGCATAGACGATTAATCCCCCTAAAATGAAGGACACGCCTACGGACAAAATGGAAATAATTCCGGCGATTCTTTTCAAATAGCTTAACGAGCTTTCGTTCATGTCCATTACCGCTTGTTGTGCCTCAAGGGAATTAAAGCTGTAAAATAGGCATACGGCAATGGTTAAGGTTAAAAAGTATATCGTGTAGTCTTTAAAACTCCTTTTTACGCTGTTCCGTGCTATTCTAAAGTACATCGCTTACATCTCCCCCTAAGAGGCTCACGACTTCGATGATCCTGTTAAAAAAGTCCTTTCTGGAACGATCCCCTCTGATGATTTCGTTGAAAATCGTGCCGTCCTTAATAAACAAAATCCGATGAGCGTAACTTGCCGTAAAGGCATCATGCGTGACCATCAGGATCGTCGCTTGCAGCTCCCGATTAAGCTTCTCGAAGGATTCCAGAAGCAATCTGGCGGACTTTGAATCCAACGCGCCCGTCGGTTCATCCGCCAATATGAGAGACGGTTTGGTCACGATCGCCCTGGCGGAGGCCACCCGTTGCTTCTGACCGCCGGACATTTGATACGGGTATTTGTTGAGAACGTCGGTAATCTCTAATTTAGCGGCTACTTCTTTAATGAATTGATCGATTTTGTTGGCTCTTTCGCCCTTTATCGTTAACGCCAAAGCAATATTCTCATAGGCCGTCAACGTATCCAACAAATTAAAATCTTGAAAGATAAAGCCTAATTCGTTAATTCTAAACTTCTCCAAATGCTTGGATTTAAGGCTGGTAATGTCTTGACCATTGATAAAGATGTGACCTGTCGTCACCGTATCGATCGTCGAGATACAGTTAAGTAGAGTCGTTTTACCGCTACCGGAGGCACCCATAACTCCTATAAACTCGCCCTTTTGCACCGTGAAGCCGATATTGTCGATAGCTTTCGTAATACTGGATTTATTTCCGAAATACTTTTCAACTTTTTCTACGTTTAATATAGGTTCCATAACCTTCGCTCCTTTCAAATGGATTATTTGATTTCAAAGTACAAGGTCCGTTCAGACACATCGCTATCTGCATAATAGATCGATACGGCATATTTACCGGCGGTAAGGCCTTCCGGCAACTCCAACTTCGAGTAGGCATAATGCGCTTTGCTTATCTTGATGCCATCGTCGACCTTGATCCTATTCTCGGCAGTAGTTTCCTCTTTATACCATTTAACCGTTGCGCTTTTCCTAAAGAACGTCTTGAATTTCGCCGAAACGTAAATCGACTTATCTTTCGTTGTAAAGCTCGTAACCGGATCGACAGGCTTTCCTTTCCCATCTACGGATTTGCTTAAAGTCACGGAATCCTGGACGATTTTAGGACCATTGGATTGAAAATAAACGAAGACCACGCCGCTTAACACCAGACAAATCGCCACAAACAAGATCAATGTTTTTTTCATTTTGAACCTCCTCGATTGAATAAGCTTATTTTACTTTGCATGACGGAATCGACATATCGACTTACGTTTCATGAACCTTGCAATTTTGTCACTTAACAAGTAACCCGGCTTCGACGTAACAAAAAAAGACTTGAATCCGCCTACGGGCAGAAACAAATCTCTTCCTTCTTACAATAATTAGAGGGCTTCTTTCATTGGAAACCGGATACTGACCTTAGTTCCTGCGCCAGCCTGCGAAGTTAACGAAATGCCAAGTCCAAGCTTCGCGCAAAGGCTTTTGCACAAATAAAGTCCGATTCCCGTAGATCTGCTGAAGAGCCGTCCATTCTCGCCGGTAAAGCCGTTTTCCCAAACTCGACTTAGGTCTCGATCAATAATGCCTATGCCGTTATCCTCGATCGTTAAGACGATATTATGGATATCCTTGGTTGAGTATACGGTAACCTTCCCATCCCCCGACTTGCCATATTTAATCGAATTGCCGATGATTTGATGGATGATGAACTCCAGCCACTTGGCATCGCTGAATACCGTTCCCTCCACGTCATCGATATTTATCGCGATCTTTTTATTAATGAAATCCCTCGAATTCCTCTTGATGACATTGGCTACTACCGACTTTAACGACACTTTTCTGACAATAAAATCTTTACTTACATGGTTACTTCTGGAGTAATATAGCACCTGCTCAACATAACCTTCTATTTTCTTTAATTCATAATCTATAGCTTTCATCGCGGGATTGTCGTTATTATCGATAATGAGCTTCGACGATGCGATCGGCGTTTTCACCTCATGCACCCAGGTTTCGATATATTCCCTGTATTCCGTTTGCATATCCCGATACTTGTTTACGTTTTCATGCATAGCTTTACTGGTTTCTTTCAATAATTGATGCGTAAGCTTACCTTCTAAATACGGAGGCTCCTTCGTAACCTCGGGCAACAAATATTTTCTGTCTAAATGGTCCAGCACACTCGTCATTTCATCGTAATATTTCTTGTTATTGAGAAGCTCCCGGACCATGTATGACAGTAGCGGCACAAACCATAAGCAAAAGAAAATAGCGATCAAGTAAATCCCTTCATAAAAGTGTATCAATACCCAGCACATAATTATAAATAAAATGACATTAGCAGTTAAGAACAAGAATCGGTCCTTTAAGTAATCTCTTATCCTCATGGCATGATATATCCTAATCCGCGTCTGGTTTCAATACTTTCCTGCAAGCCGACTTCTTCGAGTTTTTTTCTAAGCCGGGTGATATTCACCGACAAGTTATTGTCGTCGATAAAAATATTCGAGCTCCACATGAAGTCGATCAAATCTTCTCGCGGCACGATTTTGCCTTTGTTTTTGATTAGGTAGGCAAGGATCTTCAGTTCGTTCTTGGTTACTTCCAGCGTATTGTCTTTGTAAGCAATCGTACCATTGGACAAATTAAGCTTTAAATCATGGTACAGCAGAGTATCCTGCAGCTTGCTCTCGGTTCCGTATGTTCTCTTTAATATGGAAGCTATGCGGGCCAACAGAATTTGCGTATTATAGGGCTTCGTAATAAAATCGTCCGCCCCTAAATTCATGCTCATCAACTCGTCCATTTCGCTATCCCGGCTCGTAACGATGATGATGGGAATATCCGATTTTTTTCTAACCTCTCTGCATATATGATATCCGTCAAACATGGGTAGATTAATATCCAATATGATTAAATCGGGAGCTTCTTTCTCGATGTACTCCGTAACTTCGCCGAAATTCGTCGGAGCCGTAACTTCATAGTCGTATTTCGATAAAAAGACCTTCAGCTCGTCCCGAATCACGTCATTGTCTTCTACGATGCAAATTTTCACCAGTTATCACTTCCGCTTCCCGGTCGATCTTGTCTTTATTATTTTCTTCGCCGAGCCTTGATATCCTGCGTTCATCATATATTTAACAATACGGTCTACGCAAACTTCAGAGAGAATCCATCAGCTTAGCATGAACGACGAACCTCGCTTCGTCGTTCGTATTCGAGCAAGTCGAGAGAGTCAGGATCGTATCGTTCTCGTCAACCGAGATATCGGTCTTATGTAGCGACTTTTCTCGCAGGGAGACGAGGAAGTCCTTATAGTCGCTATCCGTCTTGAAGTCCGTACGGATATAATCGTCGCTCGCATCCGTGAAGTACGCGGAGAATACTTGCAACTTGCGACTATCGTACAACGTATCGAACGCTATGATCGAATGGTTCTGGAAGAACCATCTGCTTTCGTAATTCAATAGAGCCATGAACATGGATTTGTTCTTCATGTTGTGGCCGTAGAGGATCAAGTGCTTTTCTTGAGCGTCGATTCGATTCCGGTAATCCATGAAAATACTGCCGTTAACGTTATCTTTCCGATCGAGATCCTTGTTCAGGTAATATTCATTATCATCGCCTTGAAGGACAGGGTAGTCGATGACGGTATCGTCGATATGGATCCAACCGATGACATCCTCGTTCATCTCCAGAAGCGGCTTGAACCGATCTTGTATGCGCAACTTAACGGGTACGGGTATCTCCGATGCTACGGCAATAGCAATAGACTCGGGCGTGGCAACGGGTATGACGGCTTCCTTCCTCTTCTGCTGCACCATTGTTTTCTCGTGATAATACGTCCTCGCTTCGTTCATCTGCTTGCTGCTTGCTCGAGCGTCCGCATAGTAGAAGGCGATCTTGAACGCCGAGAATAGGAAAATAGCCGCGCAAGCCGCCGTTATGCCGTAGTACGCCCATCCTCTCCCTCTCCACATGCCAACGCCCCCTCTCTTATTAACCCATTTGTCAATCGGACCGTTGTACCCAAGAATCCGCATAGCCCTTTACAGGTTATGCGGATTCCGGATATCCACTATTCCTTTCTTAAGATTTGCGTTGAGCGTTCCTCGCTTTCACCATGAAAACAAGCACGGCAGCTCCCGATAGCAGGGCAAGAGAAGCGTACATCGTAACGTTCATCGAATCGCCGGTCTTCGGATTGGCTTCGGCTCCGGCTTCGGCATCAACCGCAGGTTCTTCCGCCGCAGGTGTAGTTTCCTCCGTTACCGCATCGGTCGGCTCGGCCGCATCGGTAGTCGTCGTTTCTTCTTCGACAGCAGGTTCCGCAGCGGCGCCCGCCATCGAGGTGAAGGCGATATCGTCGATCCAGATCGTTCCGCTCTTCCCGTCGAGGAAATTGAAATGCAGCGCTTGAATGCCCGGATCGATCTTATTGGCAGCCAAGTCGATGTAAATGTCTTGATACTCCTTCGTGATCGCCACGCCGGACAGGTCGGCGAAGTTCTTGCCGATCGTCTTGACGGTTTCGCCAACCGCGTAGTTGAGGTCGAAGTCCGCTCCCTCGCCGCCGGCTGCGCCTTTGATTCTGATTTTCAAATATTTATAAGCGCTGGCATCGATTCCGCCGCCCGTGCCGAACCAGCCTTTGCTCGCGTACTCCAGCTTCAGCGCGTTTCCGTCTACCGTCGCGCTTTTGCCCGCGTCGCCGCCGGTCCATTGGGCGCCTACCTTCGAGCTTGCGAAGTCGGCTAAGGCTCCGCGATCGTAGCTGTCGAACACGAGATCGTCGGCGGCCATAGCGGTCATCGCGGAAGCGAGCAGTAAATTCAATGCAACGAGCAAGGAAATCGACAATCTTAAAGACTTCTTCTTTAACAAGCTTGTCATGAACATTTGCCTCCTCATAATGGTAAATAATCTCATCTCTGATATTAAGTCTAAAGCGCTTACATGAAGAGTCGTATTTTTACGGAGATCGTGCGCGTTACTATGCAAATAATGGTAATTATTATCGGGCGCAGTTTAGTTTTCCATTGAAATTCCATGCCATCCGTTACTAGATTTACATTTCAACCCGCTCGAGTTGATTTTTCGAAAACAATCAAATGTTTTAATGAAGTCACAAACGAGCGTTAATGAGTAATTTCGATCATCAAATGTTCGATATTGCGCATTATCGAGCATAGCAGGATTCTAGACGAAAGACAGGATCCGAACGAACGCAACGGAGAGGAAGAATGACGCAATGTCTGAACTATTAGCGAAAATCAAACGCAAAGCGGCCGTTCTGGACCATCGTTCCAGACAAGCCGTTGATCTCGATAAAATTATGATCGAGGCCGGAGCATTGAAGGAGATCGCTCCTTACCTGGAGGAGAAAGCGCTCCGAACGATCGCCATAGCGGTGGATGCCCTTACCTATGAAGCCGCGGGCCATGCGCTAGAAACGCTGCTCTCCCGCGTCGGCATCCGGCCGAACGTCACGATCATTAAACCGTCTTCGGCGGGAGACGTCGTCGCCGACGAAGCTTCGATCGTGCAGCTTCTGCTCGACATTCAGCGAGTCAAGGCGGAAGCCGTCGTCGCGGTCGGAGGAGGCACGATTCATGATATCGCGAGATATTGCGCCTTCACGTCGAGGATTCCGTTCGTCTCGGTCCCCACCGCTCCGTCGGTGGACGGCTTTAATTCGAAGGGAGCCCCCATCTTGGTGCGCGGAGAGAAGCTCACCATCCCGGCGATCGGACCTAGCGCTATTTTCGCGGATATGGATATTTTGTCGGGTAGCCCGCCGGCGTTAATCGTAGCGGGTTTCGGGGATATGCTCGGCAAATTCACCTCGTTGTTCGATTGGAAATTCGGAGCGATCGTCGCCGACGAGCCTTATCTGCAGACCGCCGCGGACATCACTCGGGAAGCGTTGATGAGCTGCGTGAACGAAGCCGACAGCATCGCCTTGGGCCGAGAAGAAGGAATCCATACGTTAATCACGGCATTGATCGAATCCGGGCTCGCCATGCTGCTGTTCGGTCAGTCCCATCCCGCTTCGGGAGCGGAGCACCATCTGTCGCACTACATCGAAATGGAATTTCTTCGCCTCGGTAGACGGCAGCTCCTTCACGGAGCCAAGGTCGGCGTCGCGTCCGCGCACATCAGCAAGCTCTATCACCGGATTATCTCGGAAGGCCCTGAGAGATGGAATACCGACGACAAGAATAGCAAAGATGCTCGAATGGCTTCCAATTGGGTTGAAATCGCGAGACATAGCCAGCAAATTCCGGACGAGCTAACGCTTCGCGATCTGTTACGGCAAGTTGGCGGACCGGCTACCATCGAGCAACTTTCCGTAGAGCAAGAGCTGATCGAGCGCAGCCTGAAGGAAGCCCACCATGTCCGTCCCGACAGGTATACGCTGCTAAGAGCATTCAATGAGCGTGAGATCGCACCTTAATTCGAAAATCAAGGGAGAAGAGAATATGTTAGCCGCGGAAAGAAAGCAACGGATCGTGGATTACGTCAGACAGTACAATACGGCGACGGTCAGCACGTTAGCCCGGGAATTCAACGTACATGAAGCAACGATCAGAAGAGATCTTGGAGAAATCGAAAGCGAAGGAATATTCAGGAGAACGCATGGCGGCGTTATTTTCGAACAGTGGACCAACGACGAGCCTTCCTTCTCCGAGCGCTCCACGCAAAATCTCGACCAGAAGATGAGAATCGGCAAGATGGCCGCCAGCCTCGTTCAGGACGGAGATCACATTATTATCGATTCCGGCACGACAACGCTGCACATTGCCAAGAACCTGGTCCAACGCTCGAACATCACGGTCGTGACCAACGATATGAACGTGGCCGCCGAGCTTCGCGACGCTCCAAGAATCAAGGTCATATTAACCGGAGGCGAGCTGTATCCGTCGAGCTATATGCTGAACGGAATGTTCACGGATCATGTGCTCGGCTCCCTTCATACTCTGAAGGCGTTCATCGGGATTCCCGCGCTTCATCCCCAATACGGCCTGATGCATCCCGAAGCTCCGTTAGTTCCGGCCAAGCAAGGAATGATTCGGGCTGCCAGGGAGATCATCGTCGTGACGGATAACACCAAGATCGGCAAGCTGTCCCTCCATACGGTCGCACCTAATAGCGCCATACACACGTTGATTACGGGTAAAGAAGCCTCCGAGCAGGATCTTCAGCCTTTTCGCGATAGCGGAATTACGGTTCACACCGTCTAAACGAGCAACCATGCGTTAGTCCGAAGCAACTCATCAAGGAGGTTCTTATGGCGTCCATTGAACTGGTTCAAGTAACGAAAGTATTCGATAAGACCGCGGTCATTGATCGCTTGGATTTAACGATCGAGGACGGAAGCTTCACCGTGCTTGTCGGCCCTTCGGGCTGCGGCAAAACGACCTTGCTGCGGATGATCGCCGGACTTGACCTTCAGACTTCGGGTTCCGTTCGGATCGGCGGCAAGGATGTCTCCAACTTAGCTCCCGGTCAACGGGGCGTGGCGATGGTCTTCCAGAATTACGCGTTGTATCCGACGATGTCGGTGCGGGAAAACATCGAATTCGGCTTGAAAAACAATAAAGTCAAACGATCCGAACGAATCGAGCTGGTGGAGAGCATCAGCGAGACGGTCGGCCTGAAGGATTATCTGGACCGTAAGCCTTCCACGTTATCCGGCGGACAGCGACAGCGCGTAGCGCTTGCCCGGGCCATGGTGAAGAAGCCGGCCGTGTTTCTCATGGACGAGCCTCTCTCCAATCTCGACGCCAAGCTTCGAGGTCAGATGAGAATCGAGCTGATCGAGCTGCATAAGAAGCTCGGCGTCACCTTCGTCTACGTGACTCACGATCAAGTCGAAGCGATGTCGATGGCCGACCGTATCGTTCTGATGAACGGCGGTGTCATTCAGCAGGAAGCCGCCCCGGAAGTCATCTATCGGCAGCCCGGCAATCAGTTCACGGCCCAGTTCATGGGGGTACCTCCGATGAACGTGTACGAGCTTGGCGCGAACGGAATCAAATTCGGATTTCGTCCGGAGGCAGCTCTATTATCGCAGTCTCAGACGCAATCGCAGTCGCCGGAAACGAACTTGAACACGAACACGCCGCAGTGGTCCGTCCGCGGCACGGTCGCTACCCGGGAGATGCTCGGATCGGAAACGATCTACCAAATCAAGAGCGGCGATCGGTCCTACATGGTGAAGTCGGCGGACGATCAATATGCTTTCGACCAAGAGGTGCAGCTTCGCGTCGACGCTTCGCGGATTTTTCTCTTCGCGGCCGACGGCAGCCGCCTTCTAGAGAGCGAACCCGATTACGCAGGTTACATGGATCGTCTGAGGGGGCAGCGGCATGGCTAATCGTACGACGTGGGATCGCATTCGGCCTTATGTCATGATTGCGCCGGCCATGGCGGGCATTCTCACCTTCGTCATCTATCCGATGGGATATCTGATCTATCTCAGCTTCTACAAGTACAACTTGATGAACCGGGCGAAAAGCAAGTACGTCGAGTTTGACAACTATAAGCAGATTTTTACTCGGGGCGACTTCTACAAGGCTCTCGGCAACACGCTCGTCTATACCGTCGGAGTCGTGGCGCTGACGATGATTCTAGCTTTGCTTACCGCCTTATGGCTGAAGCGCAACACCCGGCTGAACGCAATCATTCAAGGCGGAATCTTCATCCCGCATATCGTCTCGATCGTATCCGTGTCGCTCGTCTGGCTGTGGATGATGGAGCCGAGCCACGGCATGCTGAACGCGTTGCTTCGATCGCTGGGCATTCCGCCTTCCCATTGGCTGCAAAGCTCCCGAACGGCGCTCGTTTCCGTCATTATCGTAGCCGTGTGGCAAGCGATCGGATATTACGCCTTGATCATTTCCGCCGCGCTTCGCAACGTGTCTCCTAGCATCTATGAGGCGGCTGCTCTGGATAATGCCAGCAGAGCCAAGGTTTTCTTCCGAATTACGCTGCCTCTCATTTCGCCGCAGCTGTTCTTCATTCTCGTCATCATGACGATCGGCTCGTTCAAGGTGTTCGATATCGTGCAAATCATGACCGGCGGCGGCCCTAACGATGCCACGACTACGCTTGTCTACTATATCTATAGCTACCGAACGACCAATATCGGGTATGCCGCGGCATCGGGCGTGACCTTGATGGCGATCATCGGACTTCTGACATTCGTCTACTTCCGCCTGCTGTCCAGGAAAGTGCATTATCAATAGAAATCGGACAACACCATCGTGAAGGGGAATACGCCATGAAAAGGATGGAGTTCAATTATGGGAGATGGCTCGGCGTCATTCTGAAAATAGCGATGGGACTGTTTTTTATCTTCCCCTTTCTGTGGATGCTGTCGACCGCGCTGCAGACGCTGAAGGAAACGCTGAGCTTTCCGCCGGTATGGATTCCGGCATCGCCGCAATGGGACAATTTCGTGCGCGCGATGAATGGCGGACCGTTCGCCATCTATGCCAAAAATTCACTGATCATTACAGGCTCGATTATCGTGCTGCAATTTCTCATTATGATTCCGGCAGCCTACGCTTTCGCCAAATATTCGTTCGTAGGTAAGCCTCTATTCTTCGGCATGACGCTGCTGGCGTTCATGATTCCCACCCAGGTAACCTTCATTCCGGTGTATCTGCTGCTAGCAGACTGGGGACTCATCCGAACGTTGTGGCCGCAGATTATCCCGTTCATGACGAATGCCTTCGGCATCTTCTTGCTCCGCCAATATTTCATGCAGATTCCTCAAGAGCTGATCGAATCCGCCAAGCTGGATAATGCCACCGAGTTCAAGCTGATCTGGCGCATCATGATTCCGATGTCCCGACCGGCGCTGGCCACCATCGCGCTGTTCAGCTTCGTCAGCCATTGGAACGATTATTTCTGGCCGCTGGTCATGACCGACTCGGTATCCATCCGTCCGCTCACGCTCGGCATCGCTGCTCTTAAAGAAACGGAAGGCATCACCAACTGGCACGTTATTATGGCAGGCAACGCCGTCTTGGTCGGACCGATCCTGGTCGTCTACGCGTTCTTCTCCAGGCAGATTGTCCGAGCCTTCGTCTATTCAGGGATTAAATGACGATTTGGTCCCTTTCAGATAAATATAAAAACAAACAAAACCGTGGAGGGAAACTGTATATGAAACGCATGACAAACATGAAAAGCTCGTTGGGTCTGATCCTAATCACGGCCATGATGGTACTCATTCTTGCGGCTTGCGGAAATAGCGCTAACGATAATTCAGGCAATAACGCGGCCGCAAGCTCGACGCCGCCCGCTTCCGAGTCGGCATCCGCTCCGGCATCGTCCGAACCGGCCTCTACCGAGAAAACGACCATCCAGTTCTGGCATTCCCTTAGCGGGAAGAACGCTGAATACATGGATGCGCTGCTCAAGCGCTTCAACGATTCCCATCCGAATATCGAAGTCGTCGGCACTTTCCAAGGCACTTACGACGAGACTGTCACTAAGCTGCAGCAGTCGATCGCGTCGAATACCGGACCCGACGTCACCATGCTTGAACGCGCTTATGTCGAAATGTTCGCCGATGCCGACGCGTTGGAGGATATGAATCCGATGCTGACGGCCTCCGGGATGAGCCAGGACGATTTTATCCCCGGCCTTATGGGACACTCCGTCTTCAACGACAAGCTGCTCGCGCTTCCGCTGAACCGGTCTACTCCTATTCTCCACGTGAACAAGACGCTTCTCGACGCCAAAGGAATTGCTATTCCGACGAACTGGGACGAAATGAAGAAGGCTGCCAACGCGCTAGTCGTGAAATCCGGCAATGAAGTGACGCAATACGGCCTGACTATGCCTTATGACACTTGGTACCCGATCGCGATGATCACTCAGGATGGCGGCAAGTTCTTCAGCGACGACAAAAAGACCATCGACTTCTTCGACAACGGCATCGGAGAGGACGTATTCGGATATCTGAAGGATCTGCAGAAATCCGGAGCCCTCTTCTATCCTCCGACTCAAGATTCCGGTACGGTCGCTAACCAATTGTTCACCAGCGGCAAAGTCGCCATGATGTTCCAATCGACGGGCAGCATCGGCGGTCTGGCCAGCGAAGTCGATTTCGACTACGTAACGGCCTTCCTGCCTCAGAACAAGCAATACGCGAACCCAACGGGCGGCGGTAACGTTGCGATGCTGGCTTCGTCCAAAAACAAAGAAGCCGCGTGGGAGTTCATCCGTTGGTTGGAAACCGATCCTCAAGGCAGCTTGGCTTTCATTCTGCAATCCGGCTATCTTCCGTTCACGAAAGCGATGTCCGAATCGAAAGAGATCCAAGATCTATGGGCGAAGGAACCGAACCGCAAAGTCGCTTTCGATCAGCTCCAATATGCCGTAGATACGAACAAATCCGTCGTATGGCCGGAAGTCATGAACGAATTCAACTCGGCGATCCAAGCCATTATGTACGACAGCAAAGACATTAAATCGACGTTGGCTACATTCAAAAAAGAAGCCGAGCGTATTCTCGGCCAGTAAGAAGGGATGAGCGGTATGATCGAAACTCTGGCTCTAGGCTCAGCCGTCATCGTCGCCGGGCATCGCGGTTATAAATCCGAATACCCCGAGAATACGATTCTCGCGTTCGAGAAAGCGTTGGAGCTAGGCGTCGACATGATCGAATTCGACCTTCGCCTGTCCAAGGACGGTTTCGTCGTCATTATTCACGACGAAACCGTCAATCGCACGACGAACGGAACCGGCGAGGTAAGCAGCTTCTCGCTAGCGGAGCTCAAGCAATTGGACGCCGGCGGTTGGTTCAACGAACGGTTCGCAGGGCTACCGATCCCGACATTGGAGGAATTGTGCGAGTTACTCGAGCGATATCCCCACGTTCTCCTGAATGTGGAGATCAAGCCTAGCATCCATTCCGAAGAAGTCGCCGATAAGGCCGTTGCATTGCTCGAAACCAAGGAATTGCTCGATCGCTGCGTATTTACTAGCTTTGACGCTAATCTTACTGCCTACCTCCATCGCACCTATGGCGTCAGAATGCAGGGTTTTCCCGAGCAAGAAATGCACAATTTCAAGCAAGGACCGGAAGGAACTTACAGCCAGATGTGGGCGATCGGCATCCACATGCCGCTGTTAACGCCGGAAGCTGTAGAACGCTACAAAACTATGGGCTTGCTCCCTTGGTGTTATTGTCCGGACAACGCCGAGCAAGTCGAATACGCGCTTGGATGCGGAGTTACGTTGATGACCTGTAACGATCCCGTGCCTGCGATGCAAGCCGTCAAGCCTCTAAATGAAAGTTTAGCTTAACTTATCGTTTATGGAACATAGTTGTGAGAGAAGCCGCATATTTGCGGCTTTTTTCATGTCTCAACCATCCGACTCGCGGATATTACGTACTCTTTGAAGTATTTTTGATAAACTAATAGAATAAAATACAAGACTCATATAGAAGGCTTGGTGGGAGGAATTATGATCTTATTCAAACGATTCGGAATTGCCGCGGTGATTTGGATGATCGTATTTCTCGTTTTCTCAACGAACGCTAGCTTTGCAACCTCATGCGTCTATTTTGAACCGAATCAATTACTTAAAAGAAGCGATTTGATCTTTGTAGGAACATTCACCGAAACATCGTCTAAGAACGTCGGCACTTTGAATCCGAAACGCTGGGCAACGTTTGAAGTTCAATCCGTATTCAAGGGCGAAGTCAATAATAAGATATCGATCGTAACTGCCGTTGGCTCCGAATTCGTTAAAGGAACCGATTACCTCGTTTATGCTTACAAGACGACGAAGGAGAATTATCTATCTCAATATGAAGAAGGAGAATACGCAACGGATACGGTATGCGGAGGAACTAAAGAACTATCGCTTGCGAGTGAAGACCTAAAGCAATTTTCGAAAGAAACACAAGTGGGCGCTTTCCTGATAGCGTTCATTTCTTTAGTCATGATTACGTCTATCTGTATCTTGATCCGAAGACGTTTCGACAATAAAATCAAGTAAGATGATTCTTGATAAGAGGAGCTATTTAACATGACGACTTCGAAGAAAAATACCGACCCTGAAAGCGGGTTTCTATCCGTACTCTCTGCACCGGCCAGACGCGCATTGGAGAATAACGGCATAACGACCTTGCAACAGCTATCCGCCTACAGCGAAGTAGAAATCTTACGATTCCACGGCATGGGACCGGGTTCTATCCCTAAGCTTAGGGTTGCTTTGCAAACAGGTGGATTAGCTTTCAAAAGTTAAGACTGTTTTATATCCCATTAACAAAAATTGAACAGCATCATTTGAGCGAAGTGACCGATTAAGGTCACTTTTCTTTTTGGTAAAATCGTCGTGCTTTGGCACGATTGCCGCAATCGGACATTGAACACCAGCGTCGGCTCCGGTTCCGGCTCGTATCGAAGAACAACCATCCGCAAGGGTCTCCCTCGCATTGTTTAACTCGTTCCAAGTCGTTATTGGAAATGAGTAAATCTACGGCCGATTGCAAAATCGGAGGAAGCATAATGCCCAAGTTATTCTCGGTTTGCTTGAACTTCAAAGTGTAATGATCCTTCTCATGGATTATTTGCAAAGTTTGATAGAAGTGGCTCACAGACGCATTGAAAAGTTCCAGGTCTGGCTGGTGCGGAGATATATCTTTGGAAATGGACTTGAAGATTCGATACATGACTTCTCTCATTTCAATCGCCTGCTTCAGAACATCTCCCGCTTCGGACGGTTTCTCCTCCGCTTCTAAAAGAAGCGCTTTTGCTTGTTGTCCGGTCAAGACTTCGGCATGGATGCACCAATCGACCCATTTGGCGTAACTCGTAAACCATTCCCGCCTTTTATCGGCACTTTCCCGCCAGCTGACGGTATTGATGAAGTCCATACACAAACGTTCTCCGACCATCATATAAGGGTTCGTTTCCGACATCATCAAAACTCCTTTACTATAACCATCATAATGCATATTGAAAGTTAGATACAAGTCAGTCAAACTATAACCGTCTAAAGTAATTTTGGTGGTTAATGAAAATTTAGGAGGTACTGAGATGGACAACCCGATGTTGGTAGCTGTTAGAACCTTGTTGAAGGAAACATTTGATGGGCCCGAAGAAAACGCAAGCTGGTACACGGAAGCGAAGCCTGGTAGCGGTTTATTCGGGACGCTTGATAAAATATCGGCAGAAGATGCTTCAATATCCGTCAACGGTACGACAATCGCCGCGCAAACGGATCATGCCCGCTATTACTTGTGGGTTGCGAATTCCGACTTAAATGAAGAAGAACCCAGTAAGGATTGGAAAGCATCCTGGAAAATCACAAATGTTGATACAATTACGTGGGCACAATTTAATGACGAGCTTCAACAAGAATACGCAACGCTACTTAAAAAGATCGATTCACTCGACTCCTTAGATGAGCGGACATCGACTGTTCTGTTGGGAACGATCGCTCACTCCGCCTACCATCTCGGTTCGATACGACAGATGATCAAGGCGATCAAAGCCCTAAGCCAAACATAAGCATGAATAAAGCTCCAAGGAATCATTCCTTGGAGCTTTATCTTGTAGAGAAACCAATGATCGTTACGAATTACTTTAAGACATATTGGCCACCGACGTAATTGTTATTTAAATGTTTTTTCATCAGTCCATTAGAAATCATAAGAGCTTGCTCCCGAGTCGTCGCCGGCCCGGCAAACATCAAACCGTCTTTCCCACTCCAGCCTCTTCCTGGCGGCCTGCCTGTCGTAACCTCGTCTTCTCTCATTCTCTGAAATGTTACAGAGCTGAAATCGGAATTCGCGAATAAAACACCGTAGCTATAGGCTCTTGGCATGACCCCGCCTGAACTTGTATTTTCTAAATAAATGTACGAGACCACCCCGAATCCTTCCGGAGTGAAGCGGACGGTAGTTTCCCTGCTTTCTAGCGGAACGGGATTCGAATCATGCTCGAACGTAATGGTGCCCTTGAAGGTTCTTATGCCTTTCAAGCTTCTAGACCATGTTCCTTTAATGGTAAGAGTTTCGGGTTGAAGAACTTCGCTATTATCAGGTCCTAGCTGGTAATTAACGCCTTTGATCGTCACGTCGATCGAACGACCATACGTATAGAAGCCCATGTAACCAAGGGTTAGGACAATAATCAGGACCAGCAACGAAATGGTAATAATCTTAAGCGGCTTCTTTGAATTAGTGACTAACAATCCTTCTTCACTCTCCTCATCGATACCGTTCTTTTCTCTCCTAAACCAACTTCATTTTACCTTATTATTCAAAAATATCCATCCCTAGACATACAATAGACTACCGAAAATCTCGGTAGCCTCCTTTCCTTCTGCAACCGCCGCATTTGCCGGAACGCTCGCATGCAGTTGTATCTCATAGATAGCTTATTAATACCCCGCCTAACACACCGGAAAGAACCACAAGCCACGAAGGTGAATTCCAGTAAGCAAGCATGACAAAAAGGATGCATGCTAAAACGAAGTCTTCCGGCGCGAGAATGGAACTTGTCCAGATCGGATGATAGAGCGCCGATAATAAAATACCCACCACGGCAGCGTTAATACCGTGGAGTGCACCTTGTATTTTCGGGCTTCGCCTAAGGGATGTCCAGAATGGCAAAGCTCCCATAACCAGAAGAAAAGCCGGCAGGAATATGGCTACCGTTGCAACCGCCGCGCCCAGCCAACCGTTCATCACCGCTCCGATATAAGCCGCGAATGTAAACAAAGGACCAGGTACTGCTTGAGTTGCACCGTAACCGGTTAGGAAGTCTTCGCTCGAAATCCACCCGCCGGATACGACTTCTCTTTCAAGTAGAGGGAGAACGACGTGCCCTCCGCCAAACACGAGAGATCCCGACCTGTAGAAACTATCAAACATCGCAATCCAATGCGAGGATGATACTTCCCTCAACAGAGGGAGCAATAATAATAAGCCAAAAAATATGATTAAGCATATTACCGCAAATGATCGTTTTATAGGTACATGTATCTCCGGTAATTGATCAACCGTTTTATTTTTGTACAGGAAAAAACCTATTATAGCGGCTAAGAAAATGATCAATACTTGACTGAGCGAAGTTTGCCACAATAAAGTTATGGTTGTCGCCGCTAACGCTATTGTTGCCCGATTGCGATCCGTAATGAGTTTTTTGCCCATTCCCCATACGGCATGAGCAACGATTGCTACCGCTACGATCTTTAGTCCGTGAATCCATCCGGCGCTTCCCATATCAAAGCCCCGAGCCAATAAGGCGAAGAAAATCAAAACCAGAACGGAAGGCAAGGTAAACCCGATCCATGCGGCGATCCCTCCGAATACGCCCGCCCGCATGACTCCTATTCCGATACCCACTTGACTGCTAGCCGGCCCGGGCAAAAATTGACAGAGCGCGACTAAGTCCGTGTAGCTTCGTTCATCCAACCAATTTCTGCGTTTTACGTACTCATTATGAAAATAACCTAGATGGGCTATCGGCCCGCCGAACGAGGTTAAACCCAGTGAAGTCGAAACAAAAAGTACTTCCAATACGGACTTGAACTTGCTCGTTCCCGTATCCGGATCGTTTAAGGGTTCCATATGCACAGATTCCAATTCTCCTTTATGTATGTAAGACTGCAATAATGCTTAATCATATCATCTCTGTTTTAACTCAGTGTTAAGATTTCGAACAGGAAAATAACAAGAACAAAGGAATACGCATTCGTCTCAAGTATTCTTCATTATCCGAAAAATACTGTTTATCGGGCATGGGCTCGCGTAAGCTATTGATTACAAAGCCAGCATTTTGAAGTGTTAAGAAATAATTTTCAATCGTTCGATGGAACTTTACAACTTGCTCTCCAATCCATGGTTCTGTGCGTTTCCCACTATGAAAGTAGTCATCAACTATCCAATTATATCTTCTTCCACTGCTCGTCATGCTCTCAAAAGAAGAAGTGAGTAATGGATGTTGAACGCTGAACACCAGTTTCCCATTTAATTTTAGCGTTTGAAAGATATTGTGCGCTAGTTTATTGAAATCTTCGATATAGTGAATCGCTAACTGCGAAACAACGATGTCAAAATTCTCCTGGGGATATGAATAGTCTTCCATGGTCGTCAATTCCATCTTAGCCTCAGGGGAAATTAAATTTTCTAGTGCTTTGAGGTACATATTTTTTGAACCTTCAACGCCGTGATAAGATTTGATTCCATGATTTATAAGTTCGATTCCAAGTGAGCCATCTCCACAACCTAAATCTAATATGGCCTTATCAGATACGTCGCCAAGCAATTCTAATATTACTGGCTTCTCAATAAGAGTGTTTGGACTTTCGTCTCTGTGTCTTCTTCTCATATATTGATTGAAAAACTCTTGATTATCATACGCCTTCGGACCAATATACTCCACCTTATATTCTCCTCCCAGCTATTAACGCCTCAAACATATTACAACAAATCCCAAATTCCTTCAATGAATTAGTCATTTTATCGAACACGTGTATAGGCATCCTGTTGTCGGATTGAATCTTATCCTTATTAGCAATAATATTTACGAAAACAGCGTAAAAATAAAGAGCAACGGAAGTTACCCACCGTGCTCTTAATTCGACTATCTTATACGGTTGTGCATACTACGGTTTCTCTTCACAGTGCCTTCACGACTACTTCTTCAACAACAGAAACAGAAAGTAAGGTCCGCCGATGAGCGCGACCATAATGCCCGCGGGAATGCCGACCGGCTCAATGAAATTGTGCCCGATGGTATCGGCGAACAAGAGCAGCCACCCGCCCATTAATACGGCGAGAGGGACAAAATATTGATGGCGGCGTCCTACGATCGACTTGGCTATATGGGGAGCCATCAAGCCGACGAACGCGATGCCCCCGGTGACGGATACCGCCGCAGCTGCAAGAGCAACGGCTGCCCCGAGCAGCAACAGCCTATCCCGGTTGATGGAGACGCCCGCCCCGACGGCAATCGATTCGTCCATCGCCAGCAGATTGAGGGTGTGCGACTTATACAGCGTATACGGAAAAAGGATCACAAGCCATGGCAGCAGCGCGTATACGAACGGCCAATCCACTCCCCAGATATTCCCCGCGAGCCACTTCGCGATAAAATCGAACTTCCTTAAATCGGTCGAGGAGATCAGAACGATCATCAAGCCGGACAGCGCAAGCGCGAACCCGACTCCGACGAGCACGAGCTTAACGGGTTGCAATCCTGTCGCTTTGGAATAAGAGAATAAGTAGATGAGAACGGCGGTCGCCAAACCTCCCCCGAACGCGACAAGCGGAAGCATATAAGCGAACGTTTTAGGATCAAGCGGGAAATACAGGAAAAAAGCCGAAATAGCCGCACCGGCTCCCGCATTTATGCCGACTATTCCAGGATCGGCCAAATCGTTGCGCGTAATGCCTTGCAGTATCGCGCCGGACAGAGCCAATGCCATGCCGGACAGCAAGGTAACGGCCATGCGGGGCAGACGGATGGAGTACAGCAAGAGATCCTCCTTGGCGGTGCCGTGCCCGAACAGCGTCGAGAGCAGACGATCGAAAGGAAGCGAACCGGAGCCGGTGCCCATTCCGACGACGATCGTCACCGCGATGACGAGAAGCATGGCCACGAGGACGAATACTTGCTTTTGAACTTTAGCGGTCGAGATCATGACGTCAGCTTCACCCCTTTACGTACGACTAACAGGAAGAATGGGAGTCCGATGACCGCGATAATCGCCACGACCGGCGTCTCGAACGGCGCATTGATTGTTCGGCCCAGCGTATCCGCCATCAGCATGAACGTCGCTCCCCATATGGACGACATCGGAATGATCGCGCGATAGTCCGTCCCGAACATCCCTCTTACCATATGAGGGATCATCAACCCTATGAATGCCATGTTGCCGACGAGCGCGACGGCAGCCCCGGCAAGCAAAATAATCACGACGTATAATACGACTTTTATGTAAACAGTCCTTAGACCTAGGCCGACGGCTGCTTCTTCGTTCAAGCTTATAATCGTGAGCGGCCTAGCCAAGGCTACTGCGACAAAAAGGGAACCGACGATGACTGGACTTATGGCTTGGACTTGTCCCAAACTCGTGCCGATAAGCCCCCCGACGTCCACATCGTCACGTCTTTGGACGTCTTGAATAAGAGGCCGATACCATCCGATACGGCATACAGAAAAGCGGACACCGCCGAACCGGCCAAGACGATCCGAAACGGAGACAAGCCCCCTTTCTTCAACGAGCCGATGCCGATAACGAGAAACATACCCGCCGCAGCTCCCATGAAGCAGACAAGCATAATTCCGAAATAATTCAGCACCGGATACAGGGAAACTGCCAGCGCGAGCGATGCGTTCGCTCCGGCGGACAGCCCGAGCAATCCAGGATCCGCGAGCGGATTGCGCGTCAATCCTTGCATAATCGCTCCGCTTACCGCAAGCGCGCCGCCGACAAGCATGGCGGCTACTTCCCGCGGATAACGAATTTCCCGGAGCATCGAGATTTTGTCGTCCCCGCCGCCACGATTAAACACGACAAGCCAGAGCTCGCGCAAGGATACATCCTTAGCGCCGAGCCACATAGCGAGCGAGAACGCGATCGCAAGCACAGCAAAGCTGATTACGATTTTGAATGCCCAAGAATAAGGCTGCCGACTGCCGCTCATGCTGTAATTCCTCCTACAAAGTCATTAACGACGCGAAGAAGACCGAGATAGCCTCCATACTGCTTGAGGCATCTCGGCCTTCTTCAGCCCGCTCTCTATACAACTCTATTTCAGAAAACCTTCTTTAAATACGTTCATCAGATAGTCCAGAGTTAACGGATCGCTGTAAGTGGTTTTTTCCGTGACGATCTCGATGACATGATTGTTTTTGACGGCGGGGATCTTCTTCCACGTATCCGTCTGCATGAAAGAGTTATCCCCCTCGGAGCTTCTGCTTAAAACTAGATAGTCGCCTATATAGTCGCTGAGTACCTCCGGAGATAAGGAATAGTAACCAGGCCCGAGGGCATCCGTTTTGACTTTTTCCGGCATGTTCAGACCCATCGCTTGATACAGCAGCTCGGTACCGCGCGCCCAGTTATTTCCGAACACGTAGAATTCCTTCGAGTCGGTCTCGATGACCGATACCGTCGCGTTCTCGCCGATCTTCGCCTTGATTTCTTGACCGAGCGTTTCCGCCCGTTTCTTGAAATCGTCAATCCACGCTTGCGCATCCTGTTCCTTATTCAGCAGCTTGCCGATTTCGAGCAGTTGAGACAGATAATCCAGCTTTCCCCAGGTGTAAGCTACGGTTGGCGCTATCTCTTGCAGCTTATCGATATTGTTACTGCTTGTGTCCGCAATGATCAGATCCGGTTCCAGCTCGACGATCTTCCCGAGATCGTCGACGGTCACGACCTCCGCCCCTGCCAGTTTCTCCGTGAATAAAGGGTTTGTTATCGTCCAGTCGTCTACGCCGACAATCGTTCCGCCCAGCGCGAGCACATTCTCCGTGTTCGTAAGAGTGACGATGCGCTGCGGGTTGGCTGGCACTTCTATCGGTCCAAGCTCGGATTGATACGTCTTTGTACCTGTCTCAGGTGAAGACTCGGACGGTGACGGTGATAACGCCGGTTCGCTCGCGCTCTGGCTGGAGCTTTGGCTAGCGATTGGCAATGCTTCATTATTCGAGGTACCGTTTCCGCATGCGCTGATGAAGATCGTAGTTAACAAGAAAATAATAGGAAGCATTTTTTTGTTCATTAGTATGTAAAACTCCTCTAATTGATATTAATTATCAATCTCATTTATAAAATAATATATCTATAAATAAATAGGTTGTCAACGAAATGAGGTGGTACGATTTGGTTAAAAGTGAACTCCAAGGTGGAATCAAGTTAATTAGAATGGTAATCATCTTTATTGGAGCTATATGAGCACTTTTCCAATCAAAGTAGGATGAAGAACATCACTATTTATCGTTTTTATTAAGGGAAAAGTACAAAAGAAGGCCAATAGTAATAAATAACATCTTTATCCAGCTTAATTCTTGAACATGACTCATAAATACATTGAAAAACATCGTATTGGAAATCGATAACTCTCACTTCAGGGACGGCAGTATACGTTTGTATCGAACTTATCCGATGAGTCTATTGAGTCCGATAATTTTATACTTTTTAATAGAACAAAAAAGGATGGCGTATGCCACCCTTAAGTCATCAGTTTCTTTCAATAATAAAGTTATGGCTACAAGATTTAGCCATTTCGATTTCCGTGAAGCGCGTCTTTCTGATTCAGGGAGTTGAATTAATGATACTGTCCCGTTATTTGTTCATTCGAATCATTCAGTAATTTGGAGAGCAGCACAATTTGCCCAGCATGATATCCGTAGTGTGCCGCAACCTGAACCAAAAGCCGGCTAATTACTCTCACATCATAGTTTTCATCTTCTGAAGCGTTAACCCGATGCATTCTGTTCCAATCCTTTATGTCATAGCGGATTATGACATCCCTCTTTAAATCCTCCTCGGACAAAACGGATAATATACTTGTCGATTCGGAACGTGTCCTTAAAAGGAGACTATATAAATCATCCTTCGATAAACCACCTTCAGAAGTAAATTCTCGGGTGCGCTCCCGAATGAATGGTTTGTTTCCAATTGCACTTATGAAGTTCTGATACTCGTTTCCTGCTAAATGTAAGCATAGGTTACCAATGCTATTCATGGAATTCTTCAATCTCTTCCATATAAGTTCATCGCTAAGCTGACTTAGACTCTTTTCGATTCGGTCAAGCTGCTTGTTCATGTCTTCCAATACGTTCTTTATTAGTTCAACCAAAAGAACCCCTCCAAAATTGACTTTGATTCAACAATTGCTTGTTCTGACTATAGTACGATTAAAATTTGTTATCCAGTCATTAACTAACAGCCATTAAATAAGACGGTTGTCACCCCATAAAGTTCTATAATACACTATTTCTATCGACTAATTATTTTCGGGAAGCGGTGAGGAAATGATTGAAGTGAATGCCGATCTGGTACGCCGATTAATTGATAGTCAATTCCCCCAGTGGAAGGATTTAGCAATAAAGCCCGTAGACAAAAGCGGACATGATAACCGTACTTTTCGGCTAGGCAGCGATATGACCGTCCGTCTGCCCAGTCATGAACGCTATGCTTCGGCTGTTGAAAAGGAATTATTGTGGCTTCCCGTTTTCAAACCTCTTCTTTCCTTGCCTATTCCGGCTCCCGTTGCCCAAGGCGAGCCAACGGACGAATATCCCCTTCCCTGGTCGATCAACCGATGGATCGAAGGCGACACCGTCACGCATGCCAACATTCGCGATCTCAACGAATTTGCCAACGACCTCGCGGGATTCTTGAAAGAGCTGGAAGCGATCGATGCAAGTCAGGGCATTCCGGCAGGCATCCAAAACTTCCATCGTGGGGGAAACCTGGCCGTTTACGATTACGAGACAAGGTCCGCCATTGAATCTCTTACCGGCCAATTCGATCAAATGCTGTTAACGGAAATATGGGAGCTCTCTCTTGCGACAACATACCAATCGGCTCCGTTATGGTTGCACGGCGACGTCGCGGTAGGCAATTTGCTCGTGAAGAATGGACGGCTATGCGGCGTCATCGACTTCGGCACCATGGGGGTAGGCGATCCATCGAGCGACCTTGTGATGGCATGGAACTTTTTGGACGACGTCAGTCGCGAAATATTCCTTAGCCGCATGAATTTTGATGAGGGTACCGTCAATCGTGGTCGCGGTTGGGCTTTATGGAAAGCACTCATCACCTACGCAGGGAATGAGAATGGCTCGGAAGCCTCTGAATGGGGCAATCAAGTAATCGATGTAATCACCCGCGAATACAAGCTGCGGTGAAGCTCGGAAGTACGGAGGCATACATAGCAAAACAAAGAGCTGCACTAGCCATCGGAGGACAATGGCCGTGCGGCTCTTTGTTTACTTGTGCTTACTTGTTAGCTAGAAATTCGTCCAATTGCCGCTGCACTTCCGCTACGTACTCGTCAATGCCTGCGTCCTTAAGCTTCTGAAGCGCCTTCGGATAACCCGTTTCAAAGTTCACGAATCCGGAGCGGACCGCGGCCATGTCCTTACCCATAACTTCCCTCAGAGCCGTTTCGATGTTTTTCACCTTCTCGTTATTGAACCGGAAGCCCAGAGAGTCGGACCTAACCGCATTCGCGTCCCAACTCTTGTACATGTCGATCGATTCCTGCGAGACTTCCGGAGCGAACAATTGATAGTTCTGATTGCGGAACATCCACTCGTAGAAAAATTCGCTGGCGGTTATCTTCTTGATTCTTCCGTCGACGATCTCGTAATCCTTGCCCTCCACTCCGTATAGCGCGAACAAGTAATTCTCCTTCGACTTGTACAGCCAATTGATGAACTTCATGGCGCCTTCCGGATTGGGAGCGGTAATCGGAATACCTAACACCTCGCCGCCCGTCGACGTAATGTAACGCGGCTTCTCGTCCGCCAGTAGATAGGTTTTGAGAACGGCATTCGGCGCATTCGCCTTGACGGCGTTGGAGATTTCCATTTCCTTACCGAGGGAGCCCTCCACCCATAGATATAAGCCCGTCTGCATCCGCGAGTCCCGCTCGTTATACTTGATCGTCAGATCCTCGGAATATAATCCGGCGTCGTACATGCTCTGGTTGAATTTCGCGACTTCCTGGAACGCTTCGGTTTCGAAATAGCTCTGCGCCTTCCTGCTGTCTTCGCCGTATACGACCAGATCCTCCCCAGCAATCCAGTTATACTGTTCTTTGGCGAAAAAGCGGGTCAGCGGTTTAAAGATCACGTCTGCCGGTCCCTTCATTTCAGGAATTTGCTCGGCGACTTTCGTAGCGAATGTCTTCAGATCCTCCGGCGTTTTCAGATCCGTCATCCCTACTTGCTCCAGAATATCCTGACGGACGGTCACCAATTGAAACATAGCGGAGGAAGGCGCATAAGCGGATGGTATTCCGTGGATTTTCCCGTCGATTACCGCGCCTTGCAGATGCTCCATCGGCAGCACCTTCAGCATATCCTGGCCGTACTCTTGAATCAGTTCGTCTAGCGGCATAGCCTGCTTCTTGTTTACGATGGCGGCAAGGTCCGGCAAGCCGTCCCAATACAGGTCGATCCCCTCGTTCGCGGCTAGCATAATATCCTTCTGTTCCCAATATTGCGCCCACGGCACGAAAATCAAGTCTACCTTCAGGCCGAGGTCAGTCGCCATTTTCTCCGCGAATTCCTTGTCAAGGAACTCCGACATTCGTTCGCTCTCGTCCCCGGGATACAGGATCTTTACGGTTTCCAACTTTTTGGGCGCACCTTCGGACGCCGTCTCCGACGCGCCTCCGTTTTCGGCATTGTTTCCGCTGCAAGCAGCCAGAATCGAGACCGAGATTAGCATCAAGACGAACAAGATAAGCGTTTTGCTTGTCTTCATCGAATACCCTCTCCCTTTTCATTGTTATCGTATATAAGAGCCTCTAGAGGCCAAGTGCCGGAAGCCGTTATTCTTTCAGCGCTCCAGTCATAATCCCTTGAACGAAATGCTTCTGAATGAAAGGGTACAAGAAAATAATCGGGCCGATCGTAATGACCGTTACCGCCATCTTCACGGTTTCCGCCGGCAGCGTGATAGCTCCAGAGGCACCGGACGGTATGCGGCCCGAGCTGATCGCGTTGACGTTCGATAGTATGTTGTATAGATAGTATTGGAGCGGGAATAAGTCCTTTTCGTTGACGAATATAAGAGCGTGCCACCAGTCGTTCCAATATTGAAGGGCGTACATTAAGCCGACCGTAAGCAACGCCGTTTTGCTTAACGGCAACGCCACCCGCCAGAAAATCGTAAAATAATTCGCGCCGTCTATTTCCGCTGCTTCATATAAAGAAGGCGAGATGGAAGCGAAATAGGTACGTAACAAGAACATGTTCCACACGCTGAAGATAGGGGGCAGTATGAGGGCCATCATCGTATTCTTCAATCCGTAATAATTCACGCTCACCATATACCAAGGAATTAGACCAGCCGAGAAAATAATGGTGAAGTTACAGATAAAGGCCAATACGTTGCGGTATTTCAACTTTCGGATCGAGATCGCAAAGGCGATCATACTCGTAATCAGCAAGGCGCCGATCGTACCCGCGGCTGTGATTACTAGGGTAACAACGTAGGATTTGAGGATTCGGGTTCCGCTGTTAACAAAAATATACTCATACGTGTCCAGAGTGAACGATTGAGGCAGGATGGAATAACCGTGTCTAGCGATTTCCCCTTCAGAAGAAAACGATACGCTAAGGGTCAGTATGAGCGGATACAGACAAGCGACGGCAAAGCAGCCGATAAAGAAGTAGGCAAGCGTCGTCACCAGTTTATCGCCGGGCAATCCGTACTTTACCATGATCAGAACAGACCCTCTCCGTCGTTTATTTTCTTCGCCGTTCGATTGGCCAAGGTGACCAGAATTAAACCCATCACGGATTGCAGCAATCCGATCGCGGTCGCATACGAGAAGCCTAGCGTTCGCATGGACTGGTACACATAAGTATCGATAACCGTCACTTCGTCGCTAAGAACCGGGTTGTTGCCGACAATGCCGTAGATCATTCCGAAATCGCCGTAGAAAATCCGTCCCACGCTCATCAACGTCAGGATGATAATGGCCGGCTTCAGCATGGGAACAGTCAGATAGAAGATTCTCTGCAGCTTGTTGGCGCCGTCAACCTTAGCGGACTCATATAAGCTTTCGTCGAAATTCGCCATAGCCGCCAGATAGATGATGGAGCTGTACCCGCTCCACTTCCAGACGCTGGCCATAATGATGATGGCCTTCCAATATTTCGGCTCCGAATACCACCGGATCGGGTCCATCCCGAAGAATTCCAACATCCGGTTCGCGACGCCGACATCCGTCGAGAAGATACCGTAGATGATGGCACCTACGACGACCCAAGAGATGAAGTAAGGAAAAAACATCATGCTCTGCGTCAGCTTCTTAAACGTCACGTTTCGAATCTCGTGCAGCAATATAGCGATAGTGACCGGAACGATTACTCCCAAGATAATGCCGAAGAAGTTAATGAAGAGAGTGTTGTACGTCACCTTCCAACCCATGCTGTTCGTGAAGAAGAATTTGAAGTTGTCCAATCCTACGAATTGGCTGCCGAAGATTCCGTCCACGACGTTGAAATCCGTAAAAGCCATCCATATTCCAGCGAACGGGATATAGCTGAACATAATCATAGGAATCAGCGCAGGTATGCACATCAGGTACAAAATTCTGTGCTTCTTGATCTCGTAAAGGAAGCCCTTCTTGTTTGTATTCACGATAAGCGAACGAGCTTCTTCCACAATCGGCTCCATAACATCACTTCCTTTCCGGCATTGAAAGCGGCTCCTCCAACATGCCCATCCGCAACTCTTCCTTCAATTCATCGATGTCGATCACTCGGCCAGTCACTCTGGCCAATTCCGCCGCATAGGCCATAATGTGGCTCTCTACGGATTTCTCGATAGAGGACCTGCTATTCTGCCCGCCGCTCTCCATCATGCTAAGAAAGTCCGACATCAGACCCGCATCGCCGCCGTTATGACCACCGGTTGCGGCAGCCGGATGAAGAACGGTTTGTTCGCTGCGATCCGTCATATTCGAGGAGAACCTGGTGACTTCGATGACATTCAAGCTGTCGTCTCCTCTGATCTCTCCGTGCTCGCACATAATTTTCAAAGATCGATACATTTTGTTGGTGAATCCGCTCAGGTTAAACGTGACCGTAACCCCGTTCTTGAATTCGATCAAGGTGACTTGATGATCGCACACGTCGTTGTCGCAGCGGTACACGCAACGCCCGTAAGGCCCGGTCTCTAGCGCTTTAAGCAATCCTGCCTCGGACTGATCGGTCGTCAGTACGGTAGCCGGCCACTGACCTCTAATCGGAAGATAAGCTTTTCTCGCGTCGAATCGGCAATCCGCCGCAACCTGACAGTCCAGACAGCGATCGGAGCTCAAGGCTGGTGCGTTCTCTTCCTTGAAGAAGGTCAAGTCGCCGTAAGAAGATATCCTCTTGGATTCGCTGTCGACTAGCCACGCCAGAATGTCCATATCATGGCAGGATTTCTGCATAATAAGCGGGCTTGTCAGGTCGCTTCTGCTCCAATTCCCCCTGACGAAGGAATGCGCCATATGGAAATTTCCGATATTTTCATTGTGCTGGATCGTTATGATTTTACCTAGCTCGCGGCTGTCGATAATTCTCTTGATCTCGGCAAAGAAGCTCGTGTAACGGAGCACGTGGCATACGATCACGCTTCGCCCCTTCTCGCTCGCCTTCCTCTGGATTCGCAGCGTCTCCTCCGGACTCGGGGAGATGGGCTTCTCCAGAAGGATATCGTATCCGACTTCCAGCGCCCCCATCGTCTGCTTATAATGATCTCTGTCCATCGAAGAAATAATGACGGCATCGCAGATTTTACCGATGCTATAGAAGTCGTCCGCTGACCGGAATTGCAACTCCGGAGGAATACCGAACTCGTCCGCCGCAGTCTTTCTCCTAGCGTCATCCGGTTCGACGACAGCCGTGATTTCGGCGCTCCGGCCGGCATACCCGGCATAGATCATTCCTCGTTGTCCCGCACCGATTAAAGCTAATTTCAACTAGGTTCCCTCCAGGCTCTATGATTTGACGTTATCCGATTCTACCGAATTCGATTCGGGAACCTTAGGATCTTCGAGCGGATAATAGCCTTCCGGGTAATACGTCTCCCAGATACGAAGGAGAGGGTCTTCGCCCGGGCTTTCTACCCGTAAGGTGCCTGCCTCGTAATAGCCGCCGTCCTCTTGATCTTGAATATGCAGGCGGATCGGCGATCCGTCCCGTAAGAAGAGTCCCAAGGCGATCGAATAATCCCCCTCCGTCACCTCCGGTATTCTCAAGACCTCGTTATGGACCAGATCTCCCGTCAACCATGCCTGCGAGTCGGCTCTTACGGGGATCACATAGGTGGCATCCTCTCGCTTAAGTCGCAAACGCAACTCGAACTCCCGGTACAATCTAGAGCTACCCGTATTCACGAACCATAAGCGAAGCGGTAAACTGCCCCCGCTCGTTACCGAGGATGAATAGGTCATTCTTCGCAGCTCGAGCCGTCCACCTAGCTCCATACTTATATTCGCGAGACTCGCGTGCCAGCGAAGAGCTTCACGCTCGACGGAGGGACCGCTCGAAGGCTCGGTGACATGAAGGACGACCGGCTTGCTCCTCCAAACGTGATGAAGCTGTTGAGTTGCGAAAGCCTCGCAGCAATCGATCCAGGTCGACTCGCTACAGGTGACGAGCAATCCGAACTCCCTATTACGCTCTCGCAAGTGATGGATTAGAGCGGTATGATGCAGATCGGCGAGAAGCGGAGTAGCTTGGAATGAGTCCATATAAGCGTTCCATTCTTCTTTACTGTCGGACAACGCAACGATGACGATGCCCGCGAGCCGTCCTTCCGAATCGGCGTCGCTACCAACCTTGCGGATGAAAGCCGCAAAGTAACCCGCTGGGTCTTCTTTCGCCCATAGAGGCAAGACTGGCCTGAGAACGAGAACGGGATTGATCGCAGCCGCGATTGCTTCCTTCATTCCTTCCAGCCGATAGGCTCCGCGGCTCGGCTCCCCTTCGTTCCAAGCAACCTCTACGTAAGTGAACCGACCGGCATCGGGATCGCTGAATGGCTGGGCCAGGCGCCGCGGACGAAAGACGGACGTAGAGTATTGCTCGTAGCTTTCCAGCGAGAAGTTACACTTCATGCCGGCCGCCTCCCCGCCAGATGGCTATCTACCGTTTCCAGGAATTTTTCTATATCCGAGGTCGATATATAAGGCATGTCGCCTATTCGGTCAACTTCTTCCTTCAGTACGACCATGCTCATCGTATTAAATCGCGCGCCGCTCTTCATATAGTTCAGGACCGCTTTCTGCAGGGTAGTTTCCTGACGGCTGCTTGAAGACGGCTCGGCATTCCGGTCCCCGAACACTTCTTGGCGGAGCATGCCGTCCCCTTCCCTAATCGGATAATTGTAGAATTGCCTCTGAACCTTAACGATATTGCTTTTCTCCGGATCCAGAATCAAGGAGAGCCTTGAATCGTAAAGCCAGCTCTCGCTCCAGAAGCCTCTTATAGCCAGTTCCGGGAAATAGCGCTCATAGAATGCGATAGCCATAGCCATTGATGTCTTGATTCTCTCGGGTGTATATCCTGGCCCGGAAGGGATATGAAGCGCCAGCATCATATCCCCTTTATGAAGCGCCGGATCCCATTCCCTCTTCTCTAGCGTTATGAGATCCCGCTCGACGAATCCCATCGGATTAATCCGGTTAGCCGTAATCGCGCCGTCATCTTCCCTCCATTCCGAACGGAATGTCCCTTCGGAATCGTAAACGCCGTTAATCCCGTTCACTTGCCCGTCGCTACGGAATTCCTCATCCGCATGCATGAGCGCAACGACCTCTCGTGAATCCTGATGCCTATATAATGTAAACGAGTCTTCAAAACGATGCGGGATAAAATAGAAGCGGTCGAGCAAAAAGATAGAGCAAGTATAGAAATTCATGACCCAAGGAAAATCGTGAACGTTAAAATCGCTTTTGCCGATTATTTTCTCGAATTGCCCCTTCAAGAACTGGTGCGGAATCCCTTCGTAATAAGCGATGGGAACGCCGCGCTCCTCCAACATGCTTAAGCTAGGACGGATACAAGCCAGAAGGAGTATAAATGAATACCTATCTCGCAACTCCTTCATGCATCCTGGCTTCATATCCTTATAGAAGTCGTCATCGCAACGGTTACGTGCCGTGCACATGTCCGCCGTCAGGAACTTGGTAAATGAAAACAGTACGGAATCGTTCTCGATGGCTTCAATGCCTTGATCGATCAATAGGCGCGCGTGCTCGGGAACTTGATGTCGTTCATACAGCCCCGACAGGAATTCACGGGGAATCAATAGGGCTCGGTCGTCCGGCACGTAGTTCTTGTACTTACGCTCCAGCCCTTCCGGCAAATAATCGAAATCGCAATAAGCCATGCAAGCATGAAAATCGATCGTCGTTCCCATAGAACCGTTATCCCCTCTCTTATCCAAGCCGTACTATGCCCATCTGGTAATAGCCGTCCTTATTTCCATCGATCGCAAGACGGAGCGTTCCGATCTCCTCCACGCCGGTCTCGATCCCGATCTCCAGCGTGTATTCGCCCACCGGCAAGTCGACGGGAATGGCGAAGCTTTCCTCCCACAGAATATCTCTGTCCGGCATCCATTCCCTCGGGTCCTCCTTGCTGGTGAAAACATGCGTAAGTTCATTTCTCGTAAGGCGAACGATAAGCGGATAGCGATTGTATAACGGGGCTACGCCAACATTTGCCCAGAGAGCCCTGATGCTAAGCTCCCCGCCGGCTTCCACCGCCGAATCGTACGTCAATTTTCGCAACTCGAAACGGTACCCCATTTTCTTTAGCCATTGCTCGACTTTGCCCTTCCAAGGCTCCGGTACAATCGTTCCTTTGTTATTAAAGGAGGAAATATGCCATTTCAGAGATTCTTCGATGATGTAATCGAGATCCCAGCCCTGAACGAACCAATCGTTCATATGCCAGCATGCCTCGAATACGACCGGCGCTTTCTCCCATGCATCGCCCATTTGGAAGTTTTGAATATTTTGCGGGTAGAAATCCGTCATATGAGACCATCTCTCTCCATGAAACCCGCCCATATCTCCTAGACAATCCACTCTGAAGCCGACTTTGCCTTTCCGGTCCTTGATGATCTTCATGGATACCGGGTCATGCAGAAGCGCTTGGAGCGGCGTGATCTTAAACCCGTCCAGATAAGCGTCCACAATTCGTTTGATGGCTTCCTTCCTCATAAATTCGGTTCCGCCGCCTTCTCCCCATGCGCCTACGATGGTTAAATCGACGGAGCTAATTACGGGATGACCGTCGAATCTCTTGGCGAAGGCTCCGATAAAGTCTGCCCAGTGCGCGGCGTACGGCGTCGTGATCGGATCTACCCTCCAGAAGGGAAATTCCGGCTTCTCCGGATAATCCGCGCGGAACCATTCCGGAATGTCGTCCTCCGGGCTTAAGGCATACGGAGAGCAACGGACGATCGCGCTACAGCCGTGGGATTTGGCAAGCCGCAACTTCTCTTCGACGACTTCCCATCGGTAGACGCCCTTCGCGGTTTCGAGGTCCTTCCACTTCATGCTGAAGAAATAGACTTTGCTGTCGGGATGATTGAAGGTAACGCTTTCATCGGAGAATTTGTATTGATTCTGACGTGCGCCAAGATTATCGTAGACGGCCTCCGGATCGTTCATCAGCCCTGGCGCTGCCGTAAAGCCAATGCCCGGGTTGGACAGAAATCCATCGAGAATGGCAGGATATATCGTAACCGGCTTACCCATATTCCACTCGCTCCTCCACACTTGTATTCTCCCTTGCTTTTTGTTACGTAATTTGTTACTTTTGTTTAGTAAACTTTATGAGGTAATTATATCACTAGAGCCCAAACATGCAAGCAATTATTTTACAGTTCTAGCGTGAAATCCACGTATTTCTAAATTATTAAGACATATTAACGTAATGTTTCATTACATTAATATGATCATTTCGAAAGTGCGAAGTCCGATTATAGCGTTTTGCGGAAGAATAAGGCCTTCTCTTTCCTTGATCGCGTAACATTTATGTTACGTATTGATTTTCACCCATTCTTCTCTAACCGACATTTTTCGCGCAACAAAATCAAATTTTTCACGCAACAAATATGAAAAAATGAACTGATAGAACTTATGTAACAGGTTTTTGTTTCGTAAAATGAATACATGCATGGTAATATGTAAGAAGAATGCAAGATGAAAAAGGAGAATCCCTTCGTTATGAGTACGATTCGAGATGTTGCAAATCAGGCCAAAGTATCGACAGCCACCGTATCCAGAGTATTAAACAACGATTCCACCTACAAGATTACGGAAGAGACTCGTGCTCGCGTCTGGCAGGCCGTTATGCAACTAAATTATAAGATCAGTTCAAAAGCCAAGCCCCAGACGTCATCCAAAAAAGAGATTGTACCGGATAAGTCTGCCGTCAAAATTGGATGCGTCTTAAGCGTGACGAAAGATAAATACAACGACCCTTATTTTATGTCCGTCCTATCGGGCTTGGAGGAACGGTTATTCAGCCAAGGATATGATATCGCCTTTATTCGGACGGGGCACGAGTTGGAGGACAAGAAGATTCTGTTCAACACCTTCAGCGAACCGATTACGGGACTTTTCCTTATGGAATCGCTAAACGGCGAAACCTACGAATACATCCGCAATCAAGTCCGCTATATTGTCGGGATCGATACGGATCACTGGGATATTGATAATTTGGGTTACGATCACTATCATTCCGCTTCTATAGCGGTGCAGCATTTAATAGAAAGAGGACATAAGGAGATCGGATTTATTGGAGGAAGCGGAGCAAGGGGGAATATTAAGGACAGCCAACGTTACCGCGGCTATTACGCCACCATGCACGCCGCCGGATTGACGGTTAATCCGGACTGGGTGATCGATTGCATGTGGGATGAAGCGATTTGCATCGAAAGAATTAATAAATTATGCGAGGCCAAGCAACTTCCGACCGCCTTCTTCTCGGCGAGCGATTTGATGGCCATGGCAGCCCTCAGCAGCCTGTATCACAACGGCATCTCCGTGCCGGACGAGGTCGCCGTTATCGGCCTGTCCAATATCGAAATGTCGAAATACTCCAGCCCTCCATTGTCTACTATTGATGTCCCTACTAAGGAGATGGGGATAGCGGCCGTCGATCTTTTGTTTGACCGCATGAATGGGAACACCATGCTCCCTCGCAAGGTTCTGCTGCCGACTCAATTGGTCGTTCGCAGCTCGACGTGAATCAAGAACAGAAGCTTTATTTTGATTTTACAAAACGGTAATTGTTTAATTGCGCATGCGGGCGGTACAACTCTTCCAGAAAATTGATTTCTTCTTCCGATAACTTGAGCGATACGGAGGCGACGGCATCTTGTATATGCTGCTCCTTGGTTGCGCCGACAAGCGGCGCGGCAACGACGGGCTTCGATAGCAACCACGCCAACGCTATTTGGGCCATAGGAAGACCGCGATTTTCAGCCACCTGGGTCAGTCTGTCGATGACCGGCTTATCCATGTCTACATTAATATTGGTTTGCGCCGCATAACTGTCCGTTTTCGCACGTTCGGTAAGCTGTTCAACCTCCCAAGACCGCGATAACCGCCCGCGCGCCAATGGCGACCAGGGCGTGACCCCAATCCCTTCCGACTCGCACAGTGGCAACATTTCCCGTTCTTCCTCCCGATATAGAAGATTATAGTAATTTTGCATGACGATGAACCGATGCCAGCCTTTGGCGCGCTGGATCTCGACCGCTTTCATCAACTGCCAGGCGTACAATGTAGAGGCGCCAAGATAGCGGGCTTTGCCCGACTTTACCACATCGTTAAGGGTATCCAGCGTTTCCTCAAGGGGCGTGTCATAGTCAAAGCGACCGATTTCATATATATCGATATAGTCCGTGCCCAATCTCCTAAGACTATCGTCGATTTCCGTCATAATCGCCTTGCGGGACAGGCCCATGCCATTGGGACCGGGCCTCATGGGAGCGAACACCCGATCCGCGATTACGACATCCTCGCGCCGCGTGAAATCGCGGATCGCGCGGCCCAATATCCGCTCCGTATCGCCATCTGAGTAGTTGTTGGAAACGTCAAAAAAATTGATGCCATTATCCACAGCCAACTTAATGAAGTTACGGCTGCTCTCCTCGTTCAGGGTCCAGGGTCGGTCGTTGATGCCTGTACCGGTATTGCCGTAGCTCATGCAGCCCAGGCAAATTCGCGAAACTTCCAAACCGGTATTTCCCAATCTTGTATACTCCATTACGATGTCCTCCCGCTATTCTTCTTTTGAATCGGTGTGAACCTTTTGGCGAATCAGCTCGGAAGGGGTATATCCGAAATGCTTTTTGAAAGCATAGGAAAAATGCGATAAATCTTCAAATCCGACTTCGTCGTAGATCTCGATCGGCTTTTTATTTTTTTCGGCAAGCTGGTAATGGGCTAATTCGAGCCGTTTTTGTGTCAGCCACTTTTGCGGCGTCGACTGGAACGATTTTTTGAAATCACGCTTGAACGTGCTCAAGCTGCGGGCGGTGAGATAGCTGAATTGATTTAACGTGATGTTGAACATATAGTTCTTCTCCATAAACTCGGCAAGATTGATTTTGCCCGGTTCATCGAAGTTTGACAGAACATGATCGGTATCCGGGTCAATGGAGCGCAGGATGGTGATCGCTTCTTCGAGTTTTAAGGAAATCATGGTTTCCGGCAGTTGACCTTCCATTTGGAGATACGGTAACAGGGAGGCAAAAAAACTGTCCAGAAAAGGCTCATTCGCGTCATATTTCTTAATCTTCTGCGAAAGCGAACCAGCCTTGGTCACGTTAAAGGGGTGGCGGATATAATAATCCTTTAATCGTTCGGCGCTCAGAACCAGCATGATGGCCCGGTAGGGATGACCGTCTTTCGGGTATTTGATCAGCGTAGCCAATTGACGCCGGGGGAGCAGGAATGTTTCTCCCGCTTCGATAATATAGCTGTTTTCGGCTTGAACAACCTTCATTTCACCGGAGAAAAGCCGTACAATGCAATGATGCTCCAGCACGGCTTCTTCTTTATAATAGCTGTCGTCCATGCACGCCCAGATGATTTCAGCCTTCATTTTCTGCTCTAGCGCAGACATATGGCATCTCTTCCCCTTTACTCCGGATAACAGTCCCGGCTAACAGCGTTTGTCGCCTTGCCGCGGCCTCGTTGCATCAAGATCTTGATGTAATGCGGCCGCGGCATTCTTCGTTAAAGTTCAATCGACGGATGATTAGACGGTCGGCTGGAGATCGAACGTGACGCCCGTAAGCCGTTCGCTTAATGTCCATAGCTTGCCGGCCGTTACCGGATCGAGAGCATACGCCGTAACACCGTTAAACGGCGGAAAGATCGTTGTAAAAAGATCCGCCGGCGTCGCCGGTTCCGTACGGGGATCCAGCACGGCTACTTCGTTGTCTTCGCAGTACACGCCGCCGAGATCGTCGAGCAACGGACTGGTTGCGCACCATACGGTTGTTGACGCGCCTTGCGGGATTGTTTTTAGACCCATCTGGGCATTATAAACGGCGTTACCTTCCGGGTCCAGAAGCCCCTGCGCGATCAGATCTTCGGTCGAGAGCAACCGCTTCAAGTCCGTATCGATAATGGCGCCGGGATGCAGGGAAAAGGCCCGCACGCCATGGCTCATGCCGCGGTTGTCCAATTCAAGAGCAAACAAAATATTTGCTGTTTTGGATTGTCCATAGCCTTGAAGCGTATCGAACTCGCGATGCTCGAAGCTCGGGTCTTCAAACATGATAGATGAAAAATGATGTCCCCAAGAAGAGACGTTAACAACTCTTGCTCCTTCGGCTTTCTTCAGGGCAGGCCACAGCCGCGCCGTCAAATGAAAGTGTCCCAAATGATTGGCGGACAGCTGCGATTCGTATCCGCGAGCGTCGCGCTGAAGAGGAACCCACATGATCCCCGCATTGTTGATGAGCAAATGCAACGCTCTGCCTGAAGCCAGAAATCGTTCTGCGAATGCATCGATTGAAGCCGGGTCCGTCAAATCCATGGGCAAGATTTCCACGCGAGGGACTCCCGCTAAGTTTTTTTGCGCTTTGTCCATATCTCTGGCGGGTACGACGACGGTCGCTCCCGCTACAGCGAAGGTTTTGGTCGTTTCTAAGCCGATGCCGGCATAGCCCCCGGTGACAATGGCCGTTTTACCGGTAAGGTCAATGCCTTTTATAACGTCGCTCGCGGTCGACGCCGCGTCGAATCCCGATTCTACCGGCTTTTGCAGCATTCCTTCATTATTCTTCTTCATATATCCACTCTCCATTCGTTAGGTTAGTGAAATTGTATCACGGGCATAACGTATTTCATTTTGTTCAACGGACCAAGTTTACTTTGTTAACAGGGTCAAATTTTCTTTCAATTGCTTTGTGCGAGCCTAACAATAGGAATTCTTGAAAAGAGCAAGCCGGACACCCGAGGCGCGATGGGGTCCGGCTTGCTCTTTAGGAAAGAAGCGAAGATGATTTATCACGTTCTTGGTAAGCCGTTTAAACGGCTGTACGGCCTCCATCGACAGGAATAATTGCTCCATGAATAAAGCTGGAACGATCCGTAGCCAGAAACACGATGGCTGCCGCGATTTCGTCCGGGGAGGCAACTCGACCGGCGGGCGCTTGCGCTGCCAATTGATCGAGGAACTCTCCCATTTGAGACGCGCCTTCGGTACGCGTCGGACCCGGGCTGACCGCATTGACGCGAACCCCGCGAGGGCCGTACTCGGCCGCCCATGACTTCGTAAGCAGATTCAAGGCTGCCTTGCTCGCTCCGTACAAGCTAAAAAAGGAGGTCCCCAGATCGGATACCATGGTCGAGACGTTGACGATCGCTCCTTTGCCGCGTTCAGCCATTAATGGAGCAAGCTCCGCTACAAGAAAATAAGGAACTTTGGTATTCACTCCGAACACAAGATCGAATTGCGCCTCCGTTGACGCGTCGGTTGGGCCAAATGAGCCGATCCCCGCATTATTGATCAGAATGTCGATCGAGCCTCCGCCTAGCTCGACCGCTCTTCTCGCAAGCGAACGCGCGCTCGCTTCGTCTTTCAGATCTGCCTCGATAAAATCGGCCTTACCGCCATTGGCGCGAATTTCGATTGCCGTTTGTTCTCCCCGTTCAACTTGGCGTCCAGCAACAATGACGTGAATGCCAAGCCCGGCAAGCGCTTTGGCCGTCGTTCGCCCAATTCCGCTTGTCCCTCCCGTAATAAGAGCGACGGTTGTCTGTTGATCCGAATTCATGTGTCACTACCTCTTTTCACTTTTGAATTATTCAATACATTATTTTGTATTGTTTACTACATTTTTTTGTATCGAATGGTTCAATACTATAGTTTGAGTTCTGGATTGTCAACTTCATTTTTGATATAATGACGACATGAAAAATACGAACGATAACGATCAAACCTCCTATAAACTGAGGCTCACCCTCAAAGGACAGGCTACACGGGCACGAATTATCGAAGCGGCAGCGGACTTAATGGCCGAACAAGGCATCGGTCGGACATCTATGGAGGATGTCCAGCGTCAGGCGAAGGTTGGCGCTTCCCAGCTATACCATTATTTCCATGACAAAAAAGAGCTAGTACGAGCCGTCATCGCGCACCAGGCCGAAGCTGTTTTTGAAGCTCAACAGCCCTATTTAGGAAATCTTGACAGCTTTAAAGCGTTACAGGCGTGGAGAGATCTCATCATAGAAATTCAGATGGGGCGGCAATTCAAAAACGGCTGTTCCATCGATTCTTTAGTCGGTGAAATTGCGGAAAGCGAGGAAGAAGCCCGTTCCGAGCTCGTATCTTGGTTTGCGCATTGGGAAGGAGAAATTTCCAGGGGACTGCATGACATGCACGCGCGTGGGGTGCTGCGTTCGGAAGCCGATCCCGCAGGCTTGGCGTTAGCCTTACTTACCGCGCTTCAGGGCGGTCTTTTACTCTCACGGCTGCGGAAAGAAGTAACGCCGCTTGCAACGGGACTGGATGCCGCACTGTGGTATATCCGATCCTTTGCCACTTAATTGATTAAATGGCGATAAGTTCAAGGCCACTTTACCGATTCTGATTTTCTTAATCATATCTAAGGATGGCGAGCAGCACATATCCATTAAACTCCGCGTAGCACGGAGTTTTTTTATGCGCATATTGGGTTCTTTTTTAAGTCAACTATAGATTCCTATCTAACAAAAGCCCCATTTGTTTAGCCACAACATCGACCGGTTCTGATAATCCCTTGGTAAACCAAGACTCAACGATCCCTACGATCGCCGTTCCAAGAAAACTTATTATTAGATCCTTGCTCAATCCCGCATTTACTCCTTTGGTTACATCTACGCAAAGCTCTAATCGTTCGATAACATATTCAAGGAACCGATTGCGAAATCGTCCTACTCTTCCGCCACCAAAGATCCCCTTTACTGCCCCCGGATGGTTCAAATTCAGTAATTAGTTTACCTTTTGTAGAGTCTATCTATAAAACGAATTAGAATATGTATTATTGTAATAAGTGATGCCATCTGTATGGACTTTATAAAACTAACCCCTACAATGTAATACGCCAAAAGCAGCGTCGCAACAAAAAAATATACCCCCACACCTATTATAAGTTTAAACATACTTATATCCCCTCCCCATTACTTTGGGCAAAGTACCCGCTTGTTTGATTAATACAAATTCTACTTTAGGATCTTCAACTAGCTAGTTATTAGATAAAGTAACCGCGCGGCTTTGATTAGGGGTTCACCTCGTTCTGTTCAGAGTAGCTTCGTACATTCGTCCTCTATATATAGTTAAAACAGTTATTAACGGAAATGGTTCCTCTATCCTCACATTTTCACCAGATAGGCTATCAGCTCGACCATAGTTCCACTGCGATAATCTAAAAGGATGATTGATTATATATAGCAAAAGCTGCCAGGGGAATCCCATGGCAGCTGTTAAAAGCAGAATCTTCATTATCCGTTTATGGCTTTCTCCCCAAGTACTTTTCTACTTTTGGAGGGACGGCAGGGTAGACCGTTCCCTCCTCATACCTATTGCCAATTCGTAATGCGGGTAGCAATAATGACCAGATCCTGAATGTCTACCGTGCCGTCGCCGTTCAGATCGAACTGCTGCCACGCGCTCCAGTCGGAATCCGCGGACGTCTTGCCGTAGGCTTTAACCGTCATCGCTAGGTCGCCTACGCTAATCTTGTTGTCATTGTTGAAGTCCCCGACGATCGGCTTGATTACCGAATTTAGGAACGTCTGCAACGCCGTCTGCAGCTGTGCTGCCGCATGATCCACAGTCGCCTGATCGGCTGCCGGATTATTCGCAACCGCCTTGGCCTGATCGATCGCCGCCTGCAGCGTCGCCTTCGAGCCTGCCGGATAATTACCGACTGCGCTTCCCTCTGTCGACTGGTCATGCTTCGCTTGAGCGTCCGCAATCAACGCATTCAGAGCCGCCTTATCTACCACCGCCTGCTGCTGAATTCTTAGGCTGTGGCTTGCTCCTGTGAGCGTCGTCTCAACGCCGTCTGCATCCGCCGTAACCAGATTACTGAGCAGGATCGACGTATTCCCTTCCGTTTCCGGCTTCGCCTTCAGGCTAAACTTCAACAGGTCCCCGTTCGGATCTGTCTGTTTTTCGCCAAGATGAACACCAAGCACGCGCAGCTTGCCGCCCACCTGTTTGTGATCGACGACGACGAATTGTCCATCGGCCATAGTGACAGGATCGGATACCAAATCCAGCAACGTCGGATCGAACTCGAAAGTCAGATCCTGCGCTATTATTCCGGACTCCAGATCATTCCCGCTGTAGATCAGCTCGAACGTTTCGCCGGGGTGTACCCTGGCCGGTCCCGTCAGTTTGATCTTACTCAGGGCATCGGGGGCCTTCGTCGGGACAGCGATGTCGGTCCTCTTGGAGGGCAGTTTAGCCTCGTCGCCAAGATAGAAGCTTGCGAATCCCATCTGGTCGTAGCCGGTGTTCTTGTTCGCCACGCCATTGCGGTACATCGGGTCGTGCATCAGCGTACGGATACCGTACTCCGTAGGCGACAGGGTCGTTACGATGGCCAGGCGGTTATTGGTGGCCCGGAGAATGAGCTCCTCGCGCCAGTCTCCGTACATGTCGGCCTTGAGTGTAGGAGTGCTCTTATTGCCGGTCGACGTAAGGCCGGTCGCGAGATATGAAGAAGTCGCGAAGGTCAAGTCGTTAACCGTGCTGATGGTCGCGTTGCTGACGGCCATGGCCGTCAGACCGCCACCGAACCAGATGGCGTTTTGGCCGCTATTCAGGTTATTGCTGCCGTTCAGAAGCTCGCCGGTTATCATGCTCCTGGCTCCATTCTGAGAGTGTCCCTGCGCGCCGGGCCAGCGGTTAGAGAAGTTGCCGGCCACCGCTCCTTCGGCATCGCTACCGGCGTATACGCCGTAGATCAGCGAGTTTTCATAGACGATCTCGCCCTGCTCGTTCAGCCGTTTGCCCTTCATCGGGTCGTGGGCTTCCGGACCGGGTATCCAGCCGTAATGTCTGCCGTTGCGTATGTCGTCCAGAAGGTGCTCCTCGTTGCCGGACCACGTTCTGATGCTGTTGTCCTTGTCGATCGGAAGCAGCGCGCTGCGATCGCCATGGCGAAGCGGCGCCCACACGTTAAGTGGGTTGTTCCGGACCTCGTCCGTGGCGAACTCAAAGCTGCCGGCCACCGGTGGAATGCTGTTCTGCCCCTCGATTGTGGGCATGATGTCGCCGTTGATTACTTTGGGTAGAATCTTGGTCTTGTCGGCGTTCAAGCCGAGAACCATGGCTTTCAACACGATCTCATCCCAGCCGTCTCCGTCGAGGTCGGCTGACGTAGTAAAATGATTACCGCGGTTCTGATAGTCGTACGCGGTGCCGCCCAGGGCCCAATACTGCGGGTCGGCCGAGTCGAAGCTGGCCTGAAGATTGACGTTGCCGTCCACGATGTTGAAGGCGGCGAGAGTCGTCCTTGCGTAGTAGCCGCGCTGGGAGACGGCGAAGTTGTTGACGTCGTCAAGCACTGCCACGACGCCGACGTAGCGATTGGCGCGGTTGCCTTGCGCGTCGCCCCATGAAGCGGCCTTCCAAGGATGCTCAAGCCAGTAGGCTTCTTTCTCAGCCATTATCTGAGCTTTGTAATCACTGGACGAACTGCCGGCGCCGGGGCCGGGGAATGCCAGATAAGAGAAATTGCCTCGCTGGGTTGCGGGCGTCATGGCCCAGTTCTCTCCGTCGACGCTGCCCTCGTAAGTGAACGGATATTGGGCACTGTCTACGAGCACGCCCTTGCCGGCTTCGGCGTTCCACTTAAAGGCCGAGAAAAACTCCTGGTCGTCTTTGGCGGGGCCGATCGGACCGACGTGGTATGTCTTAATCCACCTTTTAACAGTCGGATCATTGACTCCGTCGTTGCCGCCTCCTGCTGTCGGGCTACGGTAAGAGATGGTGAAGCTGTTAAGGAGAGACCAGTAGGTGCCAAGGGCTTCTTCGTTGCCGGCGGCAAAGTATTCCTTGAACTTGTCCAAGGTGGAGTTCAAGCCGTCCTCGCCGCCCACGACGGTGTTGAGGGTGTCCGGATATACGACGGACTGCGACTCTTCGTCCCAATTGCCGATACGGGTGCCGAGGGCGGTCTTGAGCATGAGCTCCGACTTGCCGTCACCGTCAAAGTCTCCGGCGAACAGGGTGGTCTCGTGGTCATTGCCCGCTCTTACGTTATAGCCCATATCGACGCGGAACAGCAAAGTCCCGTCCTGCTTGTACACGTCTATATACTCTGGCGCGGTTGTGGTATTACTGCCGCCGAATATAGGTTCGGAATACATGGGGTCTTGCTGGGTACTGCGCCACTTGACGACGATCTCGTATTCGCCATCGCCGTCAAAATCACCCACAGTCATGTCATGGGTGGAGTAGGCGGCGCTTGGCGACGTATAGATCTCGCCGGTGCCGGTCTTCGCGTAAGGGAGCTTGGTACCGCTGTCCAGCTCCTCGAGATACTTGATGAACTTGGCCTCAAGCTCGGTAAATAGGGCATCGCTTATCATGCCGTCGTTCCCGAGGGAGTTGGTCGGCTGCCAGGTTTCACGGTTGTACCCGTTGAGCTTGTCGACCCATTCGCTCAGATCGGCAGCGCTGACCGGGGTCTCGTTGTCATGGGGCTCGCGGAAAGCCTTGAGCAAATCCATGTCGACGACGTACCAGTTCTGGCCGCCCGTATCGGGGATAACCATGTTTGCCGCGGACAGATTGGTGCCCGGGCCGAACCTGTAGCCGCGGTATGTGAAGTGGGCGAGCGGTACGGGGGCCGGAGCCGGCTTCAACGGGATATAGTTCACGGCGCCTCTGTTTGCCTGCCCCGAGCTTCCCGCCAAGGCCGACAGCATGGGTACGGACATGCCCTGCCTCGCCCCTTCAACGTCGTTGATGACCGGCGCCACCTCATAGATGGAAGATACGAGGCCATTCGGGTCGGTGTAATTAGACGGGGTAACGCTTTCTTTCACAATGCCAGGGTTTGTCTCGTAATTGCTCTCGGGCTGTACATCCCTGGGTGCGATGGTAGTGATCTTCACAAAGTCCGCGTCTCCGTCTTTGCGATAGACGTTCCAGGAGAGGCCATCGGGCTCGTCTCCCAGGAAGCGCCAGCTCAAGAAAATGCCGCCTGGGACCTGGGCAGCGACCAAGCCGCGCGTTAGATACTCCATCGGGCGCAGACTGGGCGACGCTTCATCAGCCGCGGCCGGGACGCTGAAGACGAACAGGGACAAGCACATGGCCAGCGCCATGGACAGAGATACGAGTTTGTGCAGTGTCTTTTGCATTATTTATTTTCCTCCCTCTATAAATGTTGATATATCAACGGTCTGATTCGCTGTAATGCGCCAAAAAAGTTTTTAGGGCCCAATGCAACCTCTACGAGACTAGGAATATCTATCATCATTCGCCATGCTTCAAACGCCTTGTGATTAGTACTATTCCATGTAACACATTTAATAGTTTGCTGCTTAGAATCACGATGGACTGCTATAAACGTAATGGATTAACTTAAGGGTACGTTTCTACCCTTTTGCAGACCGAATCTCCAAGCTCTAGTACCGTTGATAGCCATTCATACTCTACAGATTTGCTACCATCAATCTCCTCCTTCTTCCGTTTCGTCGTAGACCACCGGAATCACTGCGAAATCCGGGTAATCCCAACTTACACTACGTGCCAGCCAAGGGGAGGTTAAAAATCATACCTTTTTGTTCAACAATCAGAGGTATTAACACGAGTGGTTAAAAGGGGGGGATTTCGGGGGGCGAACACGCTTGTCCCGGGTATTGCACTAGGACTTCCAGATATATAAGGAAGAGGCACAACGCTATGTTGTGCCCCACTTATATGCAACAAAATCATTTTCCAAAGGTTTGTATGACCTTTTACAAGGCCTTACAAGATGTCAAGCCATATAAACAGCGTTATTCACCACAATAAACCTCTATTGTGACCTCATCGCTGAAACCGATTGCCTTATATATACTTTCCCCTATCTTGCTCACTTGTAGGAAGGCATGTTTTTTCCCAGCAGCTTGGGCTTCGCGCAGAGCATGGGCTATTGTGGCACTTCCAAGGCCTCTTCTCCGGTAAGCTTCCAATGTAGCAAAGTTATAGATTCCGATGTTCTCCCCGTCAGTTAGAGCAGTTACCCCTGTGGCGGGCTGGCCATCCATAAAACCAATGTAATGCTGGAAGACGGTATTTTCACTGAATGCCGCAGATTCGGTTATATCAGCAAAGGCTTTTCCGTCTTCTTCGTTGAACCCAAACGAGGTCGGCACGACTTGCCTAAACCAATCCATTTCAGCTTTAGTACGAATAGGTTTGATTTCAAATCCGGAAATAGACGGTGCGTTATACTTCCAATTGTTCAACGAAAGGGACATTCCGGCCAATTCGTCTACCTTTTGCATGCCTCTTGCCTCTAAAACAGGTTTTAAATCCTCCGCACCGACGTCGTGAGACCAGATCAACCAAGAGAATGGCAACTTCTTTGACTGGTAACGATCTATAAGCTTATGAATGTCGTTAACTCCATCTGCGGACAATGCTCCTTGATAACTTATAACCTGGTTACCCAAAGGAATGGTAAGAAGATCAGATTCGTACCGGAGCACCCTTGGAGTTTGTTCCATGACCATGCGGGGATTTAAAATACTCACTTGTTCCATGCTGAAATACATATTTTTCTTGATCTGCTCTTGGATGTTTGACATGATTTTACCTCTTTTCAAGTAGAATTACTGCTTACACAGTTCATATTTTTGACGGCATTTATAACGCGTTCAGCTCAATTTCGAAGCCTAAGTCTTCAATAATTTGATGATCGACCCGACACCTCTTGGCCAGCAGTGATTAAATAATCGCCTACGAAAAGCGAATTTGCAGCATACAGAGAAAGAGGCTGCAATGTACGCCGGAAGGAGTTGGTCATTATCGGCTTCAAGCACAGCAAGTCCTTCTTCTAACGTCAAGCATTCCCCAGACAGCATTGCTAAATGAAAGTGACCGTATGGCCATAGCCGTCTTTTCTGACACAAGAAAGAGAGAAACGTTCCAGTCTCCGGAGACTGCTGTAGCGCTTGATAAGTTCAATACAGCCGTCACAAGCGTCAGTTTAATCGTGCCCAGACGAAAGCTACTAAAACATCGGCCTTGCCGACGATATTGGCGATGCGTCCATCTCTTCCTGTTACGTCACACGAATAAATTAATCGTCAGTTCTTCCTCAAACCCATGTTTGCGGTAAATGGTCTGTCCCATGGAACTAGACTGTAAAATGGCTAACTTTGCTCCCGCGGCTTGCATGTCGAGTAAAGCATGACCAACAAGCGCGCCACCGATACCTTTTGTACGGAATTCCTTCAATGTCGCAACCGTGTAAATGCCTGTCACTTCGCCTGTGCTGAACGTCATGGCCGTTCCTACCGGCACTTCATTCAAATAGGCCAGAAAATACTGCATTTGTCCTTCCGGATCATATGCAAAAGCTTCGGTAAACGCATTGGCTAATTCGTCCGGAAGACCGTATTCTGCCACGAACACCCGTTTGAACATCTCAAGTTCTTCATCCGTATGAACGGTCACGATTCTCAATCCTGGCACATTAGATCGGTTAATCTCTTTCTCTCCAAGATCAACCGCCATGCCGGACATGGTACCGCCCGATTTGAACCCGTTAGATATCAGTGTATCGTTAAGATCTTCGTCCTGTGTATGGGAATAGGTATGCCAGACGCATTTTACGCCACGATCTTGATACGAATCGATTATGGATTTCACTTGCCTGGTAGCATCGATCTTATCGTCATTAGGTGCTTTATAATCAAATACGCGATTGAAAATCGTTAACGGCAATTCGGATTCGATTCTTGCGCAGTTATCGTAACGGGAAAAATTCGCGTAAGGACTGTTACTGCTCAACCGTTCAAACGTTTGGATCATGTTCTCCAAGATTGCTTCCTTTTTATTTATCATTTTCGCTTTTCACCCCCTTTCGTTTTGCCGGATTATTTAATAATTAATTCGTATTTAATAATGGCCAATTGCTTTCCTTCAAGCGTTAACGTACTCTCTTCAACTTCCTTAAAGCCATTCTTTGAATAGAATGCTCTTCCTATTACATTGTCTTTTTTTACAGTTACAGTTAAAGCGTCCTCGGATTTCATGATTTTAATAAATTCACTTAAAAACTTTGTGCCGATTCCTTGTTTTTGCGATCCCGGTTTTATATAAATTCGATATAAGTCATATTTAGCTTCACTTAGTTGGATTAATTGCGCATATCCTATTATTTGGTTAGATTCTTCAGCTACAAGAAACGATGACTTCCCTAAGACTATATCGCCGTCAATTAACTGACGTATTTTTGAAATTGAAAATGCCTTATTGAGATAATTATTAATAAAGTCAATTGAAAGGCTTTCTCGATAAGCCGCTGTCCAAGTCTCGAAGGCGACCTCTCTAATTTGTTGGGTATCTGCATGTGAGGCTATTCTGATTGTAACTATTTATGTAACCTCCATTTTCATTTCGTAGTTATCGTACCCCTTTCAATGGCATTGATCCAACCATGAGGTTTTCAGATGTTCACTAAAAGGGGCACGGTTCATTTTTCACGGTCTCTCGGTAATCGTGAAGCCCATTCGAATAGCGGGTATCGCCGAACCCGGATGATCTGCGCCGTAGGTTAACTGCGGTGCGACGTAAACGTCCGGATTTGCCTGCTTGCCTCGGTAAATGCCCGGATAGAGATCGAGGATATGATAACCGGGCTCGCCGGTAGCCGGAACCGTAAACGTTACGGTTCCTTGGCTGTTAAATCCGCACATGTATCCCAGATAGGCATTATCGTAATCCAAATAATACGCGTTGTCGTATTCCGTCCAACCGACGCCTTTGATCTGGATTGTAATTTCGGTCCCCGCCGGCCCGGAGGATGGCGTGATTTTGGTGATCGATGGCGATATCGACAGGTATACCTCCGCATACGAGATGTCTCCAACCCTCAGTTCAATCCGGTGCGGCACGCCTCCTAGATCGTCCGGGATAGGAAATTCATAGCTCAGACTGCCGTTGCTGTCCGTGCGAGCCGTTCCGAGCGAACTCTTTTTCTCCGCGAAACCCATACCCGTAATCCGGCTGCCCTCCATCGTATGCCAGACCAAATCCGCTTGTTTGCCTGCAGGCAAACCGCTAGCCTTTAACGTCACCGAATCCCCGACTTGTCCGACGGACCGGCTCAATGTCGCGTTGACGCCTGTTTTGTTCGTTAACTTCGGCATCTGCACGCCTCCCCCGGCGGCATTCGGTTGCGCTTCTACTTCATTACGGACGATCGGAGCTTCATCCGTAACCGTAAACGCAAAGCTTGGCACCGGTAGATAGGAGTTCGGAGCTTCCGTATAGTTTATATAAGGCATTCCTAAGTAACCATGCCAGATGGTGATCGAATGCTTGCCTACTGGACCTGCGGCTCGTATTTTCGCGGTCGCGCTTCCGTTCGTGGACACGGCGGAGATTAGTCCCGTCATCTTGTTATCGTAGGATAACTGCCAGTTACTCTCCATGGTCGCGTAGCTGATACCCTCGGCCTGCACCGTGATTTCCGTTCCGATAGGACCCGACTCCGGGAACAAGCGGAAGGTCGGAGCAACGAAGACATTCGTTTGGGCGACTTTTTCGTTGTTCTGTCTTACGTAAATCGTATGGTCGCCTCCGAAGCCTTTCGGTACGACAAAGCTTCCATTCCATTTGCCCATACTGTCGGTCGTGCCCATCGTCATCGTTTGCTCTTCTAGCTTGTAGGACGGGCCGATTAAGCTATAAATACCTTGTATGTTATAACTACCTTGCTCTGTTTCCCACTGCAGCTTGACCGGCTTGTTTGGTTCCAGACCATTAGAAGAGAAATGAACGACAGCCCCTACCGTGCTGTTGTTTTCCTCGATCGTAACGGTAGGGGTTGCGGACGCAACTTTTTTTTCTGCAGAAGCAGGCAACGCGAAAAAGACGGTAGAAAGCAGAAGTAACAAACTTAGGATCGTGTTAGGTTTAACTATTCGTAACATCGGATGCAATGAATTTAACCTCTTTCGTCTGTTGTTCATAGTTGTGGTGTTATTGGGTCGATTTCCCAGTTTCCGAGGGCTCGGTGTCAACGATTGTAATGAGAGAAGGCATAACTTGGAACGGCTTGTATTCCCCTTTCATGGAAGCCGATTGCGCGGTAATATAGTAGCCGAGAGTTCCCTTCGGCGTTTTATCCGTTACTTTGTAATTCGCGCTCCAGAATTTCTCGCCGCCAGGTAACTCAGGCGGGTGTTGCCCCAGTTGCATGTCAAGCACTTCGCCTGTGGCCAGATGAACCTGCAGTTTCGCATCTTCGGCAAGCTTGCCCGTAACCGGGTTAGTTGCTTTCATGCGGAACACGATGCCGTCACCGACGGTGAAGCGGTTCTGCAGCACGCAACCAGCCAACTCGGAAACAATATCTCCGTATACGACCAGTTTGGATGCGAAGGAAAGCTGCGCCGTTTTGGTTTTTCCATTCCAAGAGAGACTATTCACGTCTACTGCGTTCGCCAAGTCTTTTATGGCCACCGTCGGTATGCCCTTCGTTTCCACAGCCTTAACTTCTTTTCCATTTATGATTGCGGAATGCTTCTTGTTGTCGTAAGAGAAAGTAAATCCAGTAAAAGCAGAGAATTTCTTCAGATCTATGTAGACCCGGCCGTCTGCAACATGATTGGCGGACGATACCAATTTCGTTCCATTAATAGAGATCGTGAGTTCCCCTTCGCTTGCGGATACGACCGCCGGCAGACAGGTTGTGACAACGGCGGCCACCATTAACGATGCCGCTTTCTTTTTGAGACCTATTTTCATCTTCTTATCCTCCAAATGTCTGCGCATCGATGCCTGTTTCGTACAATAGCATTTTGCAGCATTATATTTTAAGTTACCCCAAGTAGACACCGATCGCGATATCGTCGCTGAATCCGATCGACTGATACACGCCATTTCCCATCTTGCTCGCCTGCAGAACGGCGATTCGTCCGCCGGCAGCCTGTCCTTCGCGCACGGCATGCGCGGTCATTGCGCTTCCGAGACCTCTACGTCTATAGGCTTCCAGAGTGGCCACGTTGTAGATGCCTATCGTCTCCCCGTCTTGGATAGCAGTCACTGCTGCGGCGGGCTTGCCGTCTAGGAAGCCGACATAATGCCGGAATACAGCATTCTCGCCGAAAGCGGCAGCTTCACAGATCTGCACGAAGACATCTCCCGCCTCTCCGTCCAAACCAAACACGGACGGAATATCCTTGAACCATTTCATTTCCGATGGAGCTCGAATCTGTTTGATGACGAAGCCTGGAATCGCGGGCGCAACGTACGTCCAGTCGGTCAAGGAAAGCGACATGCCGGACATATCTTCGACCTTTATAAGCCCGATTGCCTCCAGCGCCTGCTCCAAATCGGCGACATCGTCGTCCTGAGGCCAGGTCAGCCAAGTGAATGGGACCTTGCGTGCACGGTAATCATCCGCCAACTTCCCTAATTCGTCCAATGCGTTGCCGGACAGCGCCCCTTGATAGGTAACGACGCGGTTGTACAGAGGATGAGCGAGGTCGGATTCGATTCGGATTGCCTGCGGCGTTCGTCCCAAAACGATACGGGGGCTGAAATTGGCCAGTTGTGAAATTGCATAAATCATGTTTTGCTTGATCTTCTCAGGAATTGCGGTCATGGAGCATTCCTGGGTATTTTTTTATTGAGATTCCGATACATCATACCTGCTTTGCTTTGATTACTCATCGTTTCGTAAGCTCCTTCTTGTTGTGAAATCAAGTCGCAGAATTTTACTTACCGGAAGGTAAGTAAAACAGCGATTATTAGAGTATAGCTAGCCCCATTTTCTATGTCAACATTTCTAACATTAATGATTTTTAAGTATTCCTGCTCGCGTCTATTGAAAAATATTGTGAAAAACTGACGTTTTTTCCATCCCGCAAAAGAGATTGAATGAGAAAGGCCATCCTTAGCGGATGGCCTTTTGCGAACCTCTATCTCTACGATCTACTGGACCTGGACTCACACAATAAACTTCGTAAGCCAAGCAATGTATGTGGCTCCAGGTATAAATAGCAGTTGTGCCGCAATCGTGCCGATAAGTCTGCCCGTTATCATGAATACAGAGATACTTTTAAGCTTTAGATAACTTCCCTTACCATTAACGACATCATCTGCTAATACCGATATCTTTGGATCAATAAAAAGAGCAAGAAGTATGGTTGCAATGCCGTTTATTAAACCTGATGCCATTATGGTAGCCCCAGCTCTATTAGGCGCTAAGAGCGATGCATATAACGCCGATAAGACTCCAATGGTGTAAATAGCTGTAACGATTATATTGATAACGAATAACCGCATTGGTATTGTCTTCAGACCAATACCTCTTAAATAGGATATTTTGGGCAGGTGGATATGCTTGCTCCCTTGTTTCAAGAATGACAACGAAAAACTCCTCTTGATCACCGAGAGCACAGAACCTCGCTCATTTGCCAATAAGATGATTGTCCGAGAAAACAATGCCGTAAACGTCGGTAACAATATCATTCCGAACACTGTTCCTACTGTCGAAGCTCCTATTAAAAATCTGTATTGGTTTTCAACTATTTGTAAAGTATTTAGTGGTCCTGCAGTATCAATCAAACTTCCCGTAAAAGGTTGCTGCATCATGTTCGCCATCCTTGAGACGATTACCATCATGCTAAACAGCGAAAGAGAAGAAGCAATTAATTTCACTCTTGCACCCGACAGACGAACGGCATACGCAAGGGTCTCAATGCAATGAATAATTAGAATAAAAAAGGCAATGAATAGAAGCTTGTTAGTTAAAAATGCCACTCTGTCACCACTTCTTTGCTCTGAAGTCACATGCTATGCCATTTGGTCAATTCCGCTCGACTACTTCTTCTGCTCACTTTTTGATGCTTATATACTGACGTTCTTTCCACTCGAACTCATCATCGAAGCGAAATGTCGATAGCTCAAGCGCGAGATTAAGCTCTTTATTGGGTGCTTCCAAAAATCGTTCCTTTCCATGCGCCCAACAGCAATAGAGCTCTAATTCTTCGCCTATTTCTACATTACGACCCAGGTAAGCGAATAGCTCTGACAAGCATTTCTTACTGGTCTGATAGTATGTGGGGAGAGAGCGTTTCATTTCGTTATTAATCTGGAAGGAACCGCCTTCTGAATTCACTTGGTACACCAATGGGTTACGGAATATATTCGAGGAGTCTTGAATATGAATTGGTCCGATTATATACAAACCGGCTGCATCCTCTTCCGTCTCGTATATCTCCATACGCTTATCGCCCTCTGGATACTTCGCCAGCAGTATTTGCATAGAGGGATGATCCTTCGCCACAGGATTCACATGCGTAACGTAATGATTAAGCGTCATCACTGTTTTCTTCTGTCCGAAAGAACCTATCGGAAGCTCACGATTTGAAGCTATATAATAGAACAGTGTCACAAGTAAATATCATCTCCCCAATTGGGTTTTCTCGTTATTTGCGAGGTGTTCCCATAAGGCCAATCTCGGAATCATAAGCATCGAAGATCTTCCGGGCGATCGGAGCTGCGGCATATCCGCCATAACCGCCATCCGGTACAACGACCGCGACGGCCAAGACCGGATCTTCCGCAGGTGCATAAGCGATGAATACCGCATTCTCCACTTTCTTGCGACTTCCAACATCCTGTTGAGACGTTCCTGTTTTCCGATAGAAATGATAGTCGAAATCGTCAAAGCCTTGTACATTAACAAGCGCCATCCCGTCTTCAATCGTTTTCCAATAGGAATCGGGAAAGCGGATTGTATTCAGAACCTCGCTTTTATAGGGTTGAACAAGGTTTCCGTCGGTATCCTTGATCTCATTAACGAACTGCGGCTTCATTCTCTTGCCATGGCTAGCGAGCGTAGCCGCGTATTGAGCGAGCTGCAGCGTAGAATACTTAGCCTGTTGACCGAAGGAAGCATAAACCAGGGCGGATTGCGAACTCCCTGATTTTATCTCCTCATAGTAATTCGTTTTTCCTTTGGATTCGTTAGGCAATCCGCTTCCCGTAATGACGCCAAGACCAAACTGCTTCATGTAACCATCCCAGATATCGACGCCTTTAGGACCATCCCGTAAATAAAGCGCATTACCGATCATTTTCGCCATGAAGGCATTCGATGACTTGGCAATGGCCATTGTCGGCGTCAATAATCCGTTCATCGCTCGGCTAGCATTACTAACTTCTGTCTCATACCCTTTACTCCCGAAGGCAAAATATCCTGGATCTAGGAAAGTCGAATTCGGCGTAATGAGTTTCTCGCTTAGTCCAACTAATACGGTTAGCGGTTTCTGAGTTGACCCTAAGTTTACGAATGAGGAAGGATGAATACTGCGTTCCTTGTCATCCGCATAGGGAGGCTGTACGTCCCTGATCGTTCCATTACTCATGAAGTATTGAACAGACTCCCAATCCTTCTCGCTAATTCCGCCCTGCCACAAGGAGGGATCGTAATCCGGCATGCTGGCCATGGCGACTACCTTCCCTGTCTTGACCTCCATGGCAACGGCATAACCTGTTATCGGATGAGAGTCTTTTTGGAATTCATTCGGCGCGGTACGAATCTCTCGAATCTGATCCGTGATAGCTTGTTGCGCTATTAGCTGAACTTGGTTGTTGATAGTCAAATAAAGATTATCGCCTTTAATCGGCTTGGTCAGCTTCATCGGGCCAATGATTTGGCTGTCTTTGTTAATCGGATATTCCTTGAAGCCGTTGCGGCCTCTTAATTCGTCCTGGTACATGAGCTCAAGTCCATCGGCGCCGACTTGTTCCGTTGTCAGGTACTTAAGCGTTTCATCAATCTCTTCGTTGTTAATGCCTTTGTATTTATCAATATTGCCCACTGCGCCGCTTAGCTTCTTCAAGTAACCGACTAATTGGACCGCGAGTTTGTCGTTGCTGTATTGGCGGATACTCTCCTCCACGACTTCAATTCCTTCAAACTCGTCCCGATGCTCCGAGAAATACGCGATTTCTTCTTGCGTAAGTCCTGACTTGATTCTTCGAGGTTGAAAAGCGGAGTTGACCCTGCCTTTTAAATCCATGTCTTCGAACACTCCTAGTACCGTGAGTGGCTTCTTTGACTTATTGCCGAGTTTATTGAATATGTCTACTATTCTGGCAGCCAACGCCATTCCCTCATCCGCTTTCATCTTCAAATCTAGCGTATAGTAAAGCGATTGCGTGGAAATCGAATAGGCGATCGCATTGCCAGCCGAATCGTAAATGTTACCCCGGATGGGGGGAATTGGAATCCTTTTTGAACCGTTCTCGTGTTCCTTCGCTCGCAGGGTTTCCCCCTCTACGAATTGCAAATAAGCCAAACGAACGATTAATAGGGAAAAAAGAGAAAAGGTAACAAAGAAAAAGACATTCAGCCTAAAGCTGAAGTGTCTACGATTGCTCAATTCACTTTTCTGGGCTTTTTCTGTCATGATTTTGCTCATTGAGTACACCTCTTAGGAATGCAGTATCCACATTTATGTAAAGACTCCTAATTGTTTCTACATAACTAGACGCTTTAACACAGAAAAAGTTCTATATTTTACAAATTATTAATTCAGTCTATTTTACCTACCTGATCTCAGAATTTGTATATCATTCATCATTTTCGCTGATGTATCGCACTTTATCTCGTCCCTCGACTAATATAAAGCTGTCCGCTAAAGAAGCAAGGCTGCCGATTAAACCTGCGGCAGCCTTGTTGAATATGTACTTTACGGTTTTAATCCCGTATGACTTCCGTACCCGCAATAAAGTCGTGAAGCGACCTTTTGTCCTCTCGGACCCCGATCATAATTGCGCTCGCAATTATGGCAATTCCTAAGGTGACGGCATATAAGATGCCGGCAACTACATTACGCAGCAGCATCGTCCCCAGACCCGGCGGCGTTCCGTCGTCGACCCTCGCGATACGAATACCGCATATCCGTTTACCGATCGTATAACCATTCCATAAGATCGGAGTAAGCAAAGAGTATAGAAACGACAATGTATTTGAGACATATTTATCTATTGCCAATCCACCGGTGAAAAGCACCGAAATGATGGTCAGCGGTACGGCGATGATGAGCGCATCCAGTATAATTGCGCCGAATCGGATCCAAAAACCAGCAGGTTCATTTACCTTCAAACGTGTCTCTCTCTCCTCTCGACATGCAAGGTTCTTTATCAACTATTTATTCGTTCTATGCCGTCTATTACCTTCGTTTCTCTCACGCAACCCCTCTTTAGCTGAACGATCAAGAGCGCATCGTTACACGGCGATGCGCTCTTGATCGTTCAATTGTAGGACCGTCTTTCCCGTTGAAATCCCTCAACCCCAACCGTTTCCGATGACGGGAGCGGGAAATTGCGGATATCCGTTAGCCGGCTGCTCCCATTGTCCGTAAGGCTGCTGATTCTGATAATGGGTAACAGGATGTTGGGAATGGGATGGCGCATTTACCGTTCTATTTGCTTGGCCGGGCTTGCAGCCGACAGGAGGTCCGATGACGACCGTTTGCTTGATAGGGGCGACCGCTGCTTTCCATGTTGCTTCATCCAAACAATAAGTATGGGCAAAAACACTGGCCGGCGTCAAACGGAGCATATCCGAGCCCGCGATAAATTCCGGTACCGGCGCGTCGAATATCGCAAGCAGATGCGTGTTGTCAACCGTAGCGATCTCGTAATGCCACCATCCTTGGGGGACGTTTGCCACTTGGCCTGGCTGAATCGGAAAGTTCATTAACTTTTTACTGAATGGATTAATTAGCGAGACGACGGCTGCGCCGGAGATACAATAGACAAGCTCGGAAGCGTTTTGATGAGTATGGGGTTCGACGACGTTGCCCGTGCTAAGGTAGATATCCAGTAGCGATACGTTGCCGAGTGTATTGAGTTGAGCAATTCCGAGCGCATTGATGAAATTGCGCGAATCCTTCGTGAATAAGTTGTTGTTCTTTAGATCGTACGTAAACTGCACGTTGGGAGCTGTGTAATCCATATAGGAAACTGCCATACGTTATTCCTGCCCTTCTATCCATATAGGCTCATGCCTTACGGAGTAGTGTATGTTCATGGGCGGTTCCGCGTGCAGAGACCGTAGGCACTTCATGAATCGCGCTTCATAACAAGGAAAACGATTGGACGGCATGGGAGACGATATATCCAAAGCTCGCGTTCCATACGAAGGTGAATATAAAGACTAAGAGCTCTGGGGGATTTAGTAAACATCTAAGTAATAAGTAATCTGGCGACTAAAAAATATTATTCCTCTTAAACAATTCCGCTTGTTGCTCGGCCATTGCTTGCGGTGAGTGCGGCATTTCGTTAAGAACCCACCATTCCACCGTACCGACGAAGGCCGAGGCCATAAAATGAATGATCATTTCTTGATCGATACTCTGATGAAAAGAATAAATAATGGTTTTCAAAATATTCGAAAACAGACCTCAACGACTCAATCGTCTCGTCCGGGTCCGTTATCCCCGGGCATGACTGCGACCGATTCGGCGATTGGCGGCCTTCCTTCGGAATACAAGGACATGATTACCAAGAACAGCGGCATGACCATTTCCCCTGACAGCGTCGCAAGAGCCATTGCATACGCCATTCGGGAGCCTGACGAGGTCGGAGTGAACGAAATCACGATCAGGCCAACCTTACAAGCTATTTAAGACACTGCATTTAACGCACCAATTTACAAAAGCCGGCCAACATGGCCGGCTTTTTGCACTAGAATAGCGCAAAACCATACGAGTACAACGTCTTATTTGTAACCGTTATCCCGCGGTCAATGATCCTTCAGTTGCTCATCCGCATAGTCGATAAAGGTGCGCGCCGCGTGATTGAGGTATCTGTCAGAGCGATAAATGATGCCCATCTCCCTTACAGGCGGATAGTCGCTGATCGGGAGAAAGAGAAGGTCAAGATTGTCGATGGATTTCAAAAGCGAATTCGCGACGATTCCCACGCCGATATTGGCCTTGACGAAATGAAACAGCGACGGATTCGAGCTATTCTCGACGATTACGTTCAGGTTGAACCCGTGCTGCCGGCACCAACTATCCAAGAAATCCCTTCCCCAGGACCCTTTGGGATACTGGATGATGGGCAGCGTCCGCAGGTCTGCCAAAGCAATCGATTTGGCCTGCGCCAGCTCATGCTTTTTGGAAACGACTATCCCATACTCCTCTCGAGCTAAGGGACGAATGACCAGCCGCGGATCGAACAGGGGCTTCACGGCTATCCCGATATCCACTTCCGAGTTCAACACCAACCCGGCCACGTCGACATCGGAGACGACCTTAAGTCGGATATCCGGATATCGTTGGATGAAACGAATAAACATCGGGGTGAGGCGATAATCCAGTTCTGACGGCAAAGCACCAACGCTCAGGATCCCGCCTTTCCGATAAATATCGTCCATTTCTTGACGAGCGTTACTGAGATTCTGCAGCATCATCCGGGCGTGCTTCTTCAGAATAGAACCCGCATCGGTCAGCGCGATGCGTTTGCCGATTCGATCGAACAACGGCATTCCGATCTCTTCTTCTAACGCTTTGATCGACAAGCTCAAATTAGGCTGGGAAATCCCTATTTTTTCCGCCGCCTTCGTAAAATGCAGCTCCTTGCACACCGCCATGAAATACTCCAGTTGCCTAAGCTCCAAACTGACACGCTCCTCTCCCGCCGAAAATTCACTTTTAATCATTTTTATTACAAATGATAATTATAAATTCAATATAATTGATAAATGAATATTCTTCAAGTAAGCTTAATCAACCGACAACCGCTATATATGGACAAGAATTAATTATAATAAGAAGGCGAGCAATCCCTCATGAAAAAGCAGTTCCTTATTGCGTTAGCTCTATTTATCGCCGCCTTGAATTCACGACCGGCAATCAATTCTATCGCCCCCTTATTGGACAACATTCGGACGGATCTTGGAATGAGCGGGTCAGTCGCCAGTCTTCTCACCTCCATTCCCGTTCTCTGCATGGGACTCTTCTCTCCGATCGCCGTTAAAGCCGGAAGAAAGTGGGGAATCGAGAAGGTAATCGGAGTAGCTCTGATGATTATCGCGGTCGGTACCGCCATTCGCGTGTTTTCGAATTCCGTTTTCTACTTACTCGTCACTGCTTTGATCGCGGGGATCGGAATCGCCCTCATCGGGCCGCTTCTCACAGGTTTTATTAAGAAAAATTTTCCGAAACAAGTTCCTTCTATGATTTCCTTATATACAGTCGCCCTTACTTTAGGGGCCGCGCTTAGCTCGGGGTTGTCCGCGCTTTTACAGCGCAGTTTCGATTCTTGGCAATACTCTCTGGCCTTTTGGGCAATCATCGCCGTCGTTGCCGCCATTCTCTGGTGGCAGATCGTTCGTCCGAACGACGCAAGCCCGAATCCCACCGCGGCGGGAGCAACCGGCGCCAAGCTGCCTTGGGGGAACGGCAAAGCTTGGATCCTGATGCTGTCCTTCGGGTTAATGGGAATGCTGTTCTACTCCTATACCGCTTGGTTGCCTCAGATCATTCAAGACATGGGATTTTCGAAAAGCTACTCGGCGACTTCTTTGACTTTATTCGTCGTCATTCAAATTCCGGTAAGCCTGCTGGTGCCGCTCCTGCTCCAAAGGTTCCCGTCTCGCCGGTTGTGGTTGGTCGCTTGCTCTACTCTGCAGCTCATCGGCCTCCTTCTGTTGATGCTGAAGGTCGAACCCGCGGTTGCCGCTTTGTTTATCGGAATCGGCGCGGGCGGATCGTTTCCCTTAAACCTTCTTCTTCCGATCGACGCAACGACGAGCGCGCAAGAAGCTACTTCTTGGTCGGCCATGGTTCAATCCGTCGGATACGTCATCGGCGCTTCCGGCCCTATCCTGTTTGGTAAAATTCACGATGCCACAGACAGCTTTGCCTCCGCCGTCGTTGGAATGACGGCCATCGTGCTCTTGATGGTCATCGTTCAGTTCGCGGCTACAGCCGCTAAACGAAAGCCTATGCAGACCGTGCTCCAAACGGGGTAATAGATAAAAGCGACCCGCAAGCGGGTCGCTTTTATCGTTGCCAAATTCTTAGCTTAGATTATTTCAATACGGGTGGTACGCGATAATGAGTGGCTTGCTCGAACGAATAGGCCACTTTGATCAAAGTCGGCTCGCTATATGCCATTCCGCCGAACGTGACCGCAACCGGTTTCCCTTCCTTCGTATAGCCTGCCGGAACCGTGATCGATGGATACCCGGCTTTAGCCGAGATCCCCGCATTCCGTGTATTAGGAAACAACAGTGCATCCAACTTGTAGAATTTCATTGTAAAATCAATACCCTCGGTACGGGACAAGCGTAAATCTTTAAGACGATCGCGGATATATTGGGCATCGGTCAAAGTTCCGCTTGTTGCATCTGCTTCAGTCAGAAGTACATTTCCATATTTGAGGTTCGCACCGAAATCCGTATTATCGAACTTTATGATATCCGACAAAGTTTTAAGCGGGAAATCAGCCTTCAACCCGCTCAAGTAAGCATTCATATCCACCTTGAACTCATATTTGAAGACCGACGAATTGAACTGTGACAACTCTACCGCGGATGGGATATCCGCATTATCGACGATAATCGCGCCTTGTGCTTTTAAGTCTTCTACTACTTTATCGAAAATAACTTTTTCTTCGTCCGTTATCCCGCTTGTATAATAGAAATCTCTCGGAATTCCGATTCGCGCGCCTTTAAGGCCGTCAACCTTTAAGAACGGCGTGTAGTCCGTATAGGATTTCTTAACGCTGGTACCGGTAATCGGATCTTTATCGTCCACTCCAGTCAGAGCACCCAATAGCACGGCCGCATCCGCAACGGTACGGGTAATCGGGCCGGCCGTGTCCTGGCTGTGGGCTAGAGGTACGATTCCATCCCTGCTAATCAGACCGACTGTCGGTTTAATGCCCACAACCGAATTGTTGTACGCCGGACTTAGAATGGAACCCGAAGTCTCGGTTCCGATGGCCAATGCGGTTAAATTCGATGAAACGGATACACCCGACCCGGAGCTTGATCCTCCGGTTCCGAAGACGCCCGGTTTATAAGGATTCAGAACCTGACCCCCGCGAGAGCTGTATCCGCCGGGCATTCCCCTCGTCTTGTAATTCGCGAACTCCGTCATATTTGCCTTTCCAAGAATAATCGCTCCTGCTTCTCGCAGTTTCTTGGCAACGAATGAATCGTCGAGGGCATAGGAATCGGCCAGAGATAAAGAACCTGCGCTCGTATGAAGCTTATCGCCGGTATCGATGTTGTCTTTCAACAACACGGGGATGCCGTGAAGCGGTCCGCGAGGTCCTTTTAATTTCCGTTCAACGTCTAGCGCTTCAGCTATGGCTAATGCATCCGGATTGATTTCAAGAACGGAGTTCAATTTCGGTCCTTCTTTATCGTAAGCAGCGATGCGTTCCAAATACATCGATACAAGCTCAAGCGAGCTAAGTTCGCCCGACTTCATTGCGGCTTGCATGTCCGCTACGGTCGCCTCTTCTATCTCGAAGGTCGTAGCTGGAGCGGCAACAGCGACAGAGGAAAGGGACCCGAGGAACATGGCAATACTTACTGTCAGCGGCATAATTCTTTTCTTCAAATAAATACCTCCCGTATCATGTATTGTTTTATTACTTAAAACAATAAAACGAGTGATTCCACGACAGATTTGCCCATTACTGAATGTGTTTCTCGAAGTATATGTAGCTTAATATCACATTACAATAACATTATATTAACAAATATTAGCACTGGCAATATGCCGACCTCCATGTAAGCGCAGACAAAATAAAAAAAGACGACCTCTCCGCAATCGAAAGTCGTCACTAGTCATGATCAAGAATAGAGAATAATAAGGAATCATGATATCTTCCCTTGTGATACATATGTTCCCTTAGATGACCTTCTTGTTTCATGCCGATTCTTTTCAATACATTCGCGGAGGGGATATTTCCAGGACGACATGTCGCAAACACTCTATGAACATTGAAATTGTTGAATCCGAGCTTTAACATGGCCTTCGAAGCTTCTGTAGCATATCCGCTCCCCCAATATTCAGGATTAAAGCAATATCCTATTTCGGCATTGCGATCCTTAATATAGATGCCGCAACCTCCTATTAAAGCGTTAGTCTCTTTTAAGATTACTCCAAATTCAAAATCCGTTCGTTCGGCGGATTGTTGCTTCATGATCTGCTGCTCAATATAAGCTTTCGTTTCGTCTTCGCTATTCGGCCCCCAGATCATAAATTCTGCTACGTCATGGCGGGATGCGTATTTATGTACATCTATCCAATCTTCATTATTAAAATCGCGAATGATTAATCTTTGGGTTTCTATTTGCACATTACAACACCTCTCGCTGGTAATTGAATAGCTGAAGGTTCATAAAGTTATTACGATCGAAGTAGCAATTCCAATTATGGATATCCAAATAAAATAGGACTTAAAAATGTTCTTTATTAGTTTGTCTTGTCCTTGAATTACCTTTCTATGATCATTCTCGAATTGCAAGTCAGTTGTTGATCCAGAATAGGGATCGGCACTATAACCTGTCATTCCTCGTCTCCCTATCCCTTTCACGAATAATGTAATGATTAGAAGAGCAAGCGATCCCAGAAATAAATAATTAGATATTTGGGTTAATGTCATCGGATCTACACTCCTTTTTCAAGCAATTAATAAGACATCAAGTCTTGAACCTTATGTTTACATTGATTGAGGTCTTAATAAAATTTGAAAGCTGGTCTCGTAATTGAGATTTCTCGGTAATCGTCCAATCCGTACAAAATCTCTCTATTTTATCTATCGTTTCTAATCTTAATAATTCTAGATTTTTTGATACTTTTGACATTTCAATTAAACAATAAATTAAAACTGCTGTTGAAAGGATAAATATATAACTGAAAATAGGGTTACTTAACATAGTCTGAAAAAGTAAGTAAAAACTAAATTTGAATTTAACGAGAACAATTATTTCTAAGAATAGGGAAACCAAAAAATAAATAATTAATTTATTCAGTCGAACTTTTCTACTTCTTAATTCAAGCAATAATTCCTTTGCATCGTTAGAGACCGGAAACAAATCCAACTCATCTTTAAAATTATCAAGTTGCATTTCATACACCGCCTTTTTATAAGTGTATGAACCAAGCTTACTTTGTTTTCCTTTTCTCGGACTTATTTCAACTTATATCGAAACTTATCCTTATCGTCACCCTGATCATCCTCATCTTCATGTTCTTCTTTCTCTTCGTGGAACTCTACCGATGAGTGCCCTGTTATGTTATCAAATGGAGTGTAATTAGAGGTAGGAAGTTCCCTCTTGCTGGCCATCTTAATCATTATGATTCCTAACAATACATGATGTTAGCAGAAATCAAGACTATACATAAAATAACGTATTCCATGGAAAAATCCTCCAATAAATATTTATAGAGAATAGATCTGACTGGTTATGCAAAATCACATCCATAAATCCTATTTCACGAGGAGTTCATAATCTTTACTTGTGATGATTAGTTCTTGTATTCCTTTGTTTTCATTTTTGATTCGAAATTCCGCCTTTGATTTTACTGTGTATTTCCCAGGTTTTTTAATAACGAATTCATAGAATTCTTTACTTCTTTGGTCTAATCCATTATTCCTATAAATTCCATTCGATTCCATTTTAAGTGCATATCCAATATCATTTCTAAAAAGTATGTTTTGTTCTTGTTTAACAGCCTTTCCTTCCTTATCGAAGATTTCGTATGTAAACATTCCAGAACCATGTGAAATCTCCCACGAGATATTCGAATTATTCTTTATGAAGCCCGAAATCTCAAACTTTTGGTTTACGTGGATATCAGGAAGTTCATCGATTCCTACTTCAAACATAGTTTCCTCGGGAGTGTCACTCTGAGTACCAGCTTCTTCTAGTTTACTTCCATCTCGTGCACAACCAACAAAAAATAAAAGCAGCATACTTAATAACAATAGAAACATGTTTGTTCTTTTCTTCATATCTCTCACCTCAAAGATAAAGACGAAAGTTAATGGATGAATGTTCCAATTTTTATTTTTTCAGGGATTTTCGATAACGTTCTTGTATTCACGACATCTATCTCCCCTCGATAGCTCTTATCTTTCCATTCTAAATTTATTCTTTACTGGTATGTAAATTTCCATTTCACTTTCATCAGATCCTGGATTAAACCTACTATCATATAGTTCAACAACAAATGAGGTCTTATCTTCTTCAAGAGAATTTTCTTTCATGTACTCATTAATTTCGTTATAACTTTTCCAGATGTCACTTATTACTCCTTTGTGAGTTGTTATCACGAAAGATTGGTTTTCTATAATTATTAGCTCCAATTCATCGTGTGACACAGAAGAATCACCAACCATTATTCCAAAATAAAATATTTCTGCTCTATCTGGGTGTATCTCCTCTTCTGTCATTTTGTATGAAATTAACTCAATATCATTAGCATTTGAGGGAATTGCCGCATAAAGTTTAGATTTAGCATCAGGTATAGCAGTTGGAAAATCTTTGAAAAGACACTCTTTCTTGATACCAATCATCCTAATAGATTTCAAAATATCATGAGTTTTCATTCATTCATCTCCTAATACGAAAGTGCCACATATATTTTGGTTTTTATTTGGGTAAAACCGGAGTAATTCGCTATCATCATAGATAAAGCCTAATTTCCCTTCTTGCCCGATCATCGTATAACTACCCTAAAAAGAGAACTAACTTCCACAAACCCCTTATTTTGAAGATGTGTGTTGCTTAATCAATTCTTCGATTTTCATTCCATTGATCATTAACCCGGAAATATTGCAATTCTCCAACTTCACATTGCTTAAATCGCAATTCGTAAATATACCTTCTCTTAATGAACAGTGAGTGAATTGCAATGGATTTCGTTCTTGGAGTTCCGGCTCTGGCTGATCCTTATCCGCGAAACCGATATTCTTAAATTGAGCACCGCCCCATTGCGCACCATCGATTGCAAGATCGCTAAGATTGGCATCGGAAATAGTCATACTGGTTAGGTTGACGTCGTTTAACGTTATACCTGTTAAATTGGCACATTCAATAGAGACTTGCTCCGCTCTCACATTCTTAAAGCTAGAACCTGTGATATCCGAGTTAACGACGGTGATTACGTTCTTTTCGTTTTCCAGATGCATGTCTACACCTCCATAGATATTGATCGCTAAATCCAGTATATACCAGATATTCAAACTGTCGAGAAATTTAGCTACATCAGCTACCCAGTGTTCAAACGCTCCATTACAATAGAAAAAAAAAGCAACTACTCCCCAAAAGAGAATTAGTTGCTCTGCAGTTCGATCATTTCTCTACGTTGTTTCCGGAGAAAAGCCAGCAAGATCGCACAGCACACCGAGCACAGAAGCGCCATCAATGCGATGAAGCCATATCCGGCCTGCAAGCCGATGATTGAAGCGTTCCCGACTGCAGCGTCGCCTCCACCTTCACTTGAGAACAACCGGCGCACGCCATCGATAATAAATCCGATCAACAGATTCCCGATGACGCTGGCGATACCCATAAGCGTTACGGTGAAGGTAATAGCCGTATCCGTCCCCTTCGGATATCGCTTGGCGATTAACGCCATCACCGTCGGGTAGATCGGAGCGATACCGGCTCCCGCAATCGCGAAGAGGATCGCGCCTTTTTCTCCGATGAAGATGGCTGCCAAGCTGCATATTCCGGAGAAAGCGGAGAAGATCATAATGGACAACGTGTATCCGATCTTATCCGTAATCGGCCCAAGGAATAGTCTCGCGAGCATGAAGAACAGGAAGAACGCGGACAGCATGCCGGCTGCCTTATCCACTTCCCAGCCATAGGCTTTCTCCAAGAAGTTAACCAACCAGCTACCGACGGCGAGCTCGGATACGACTCCGAAGGAGAGAATCGCCACGATCAGCCATGCGACGGGATCGCGAACGAGACTTCCAAGCGATATCCGTTCCTCCTGACTATGCTCTTCTTGGGGAAACCTGCCTAACAACGATGGAATAATCGGCAGAATCGACAGGGACAGCATGATCAGGTACATCCCGCGCCAACCGAGCTCTCCGCCCATGACATTCCACCCCATCATGGACGCCGCGATGATCGGTGCGACCATGGAGCTTAAGCCATAGAAGAAATGGGACAGATTCATCATCGTCCCCGTATTCCTCGTGAAGATCCGCGCAGCCATAATCGCAAGCCCGATCTCCAGCATTCCGTTACCGATGTACATGAGAAAATAGGAAGCCGACAAGGTAGCGTAGTTCGTTGACAAATACATCAAAATTCCGGATATAGCCATTGACCCGAAAGCAAGAATACCGGTCCATTTAATGCCGATCTTTCTGGATAACAGACCAGTAAACGAACACGCGACGAGATAGCCGAGGGAATTCAGAGCGAGAAGTACGCCGAGCTGCGATTCGTCCAGTTGGAAATCGAATTGCATTCGGGGAATTGCGGGACCCTTGACGTTCTCGGAAAATCCGAAAATAAGAAAACCGCCGAATACGACGAACATTAGAATGTAACCGTTAATTTTCGAGCCTTTGTCCAATTGATTATGCCTCCCGGACTACAATGAATGGCTAACCATATTGGCAAGTATGATTGCTTACGGTCCTTAAGCTACCTTACATTGTACCGCCGCCGCGGCGAATGTTCGCCGGAATTTGCTCCGGCCCTTTGTTGATATTCTGATAAATAAATGCGCCTATTTTCTTCTCGTCGTACTTGGAAAGCTCCATCGTTTTGGTCCATGCGTTCACGACGACTTCTTTGCCTTCCGGAATATCCGTGCTCGGTGCGGACAGTACGCCAGCCCCGGCTTTCTTGAAATGAACCAAGTACTTGATCGAATCGATAATTTCCTGGCTAGCGTCCGGACGGTAATAGATAAGAATATCTCCGTGCTCCAGATTATGAACCAACTTCTCGGTAGGAGGCTTCTCCTCGTAGAATCCGAATTTAAGATCGTGGGGACTATGGGTACCCGAGGTTGGAAGCTTCATCTCGTATACAACCGGCATTTCCGAATGTCCGCCGCCATAATCTTTGTCCGTCGTTACTTCTATAGGAGTATCGTAATTCAGCGTACCGATATCGTATTTGCTTCCCAAAGTCTGAAACAGGGCAACGATGACGAGAATCACGGCGACTCCAAGCATGCTATGCGCTAACGCTCGCGTCGTTCTGCTCTTCTGCTTGAGCGCGGCTTTCTGTTCCTTCTTCAATTTGCTGTGATTGTCTTTATTTTGTTTGAAGGCAAGCTGATACATGAAGATCGATACTACAATTAATAATACGCCTATTATTCCTAGAATCATCATTACTCTCCCCGATCTTTATATGTTTGCGCTCGCTTTGGCAGACATCGCCCACCCTTCAAATTATAGAGTACGATCCCACGCGTTACAATAACAGCTTAATCCCGCTACCCGACGGCAAACCGAAAAAACCAAGCCCCTTGAGCTTGGTTTTCACGAATAAACGATTGATGCTACTTCACTCCGTTGCCCCTTATTTCACCTTCTCCAATTCCACGATCGTCACCTTATCCTCGGGCTCGTCGTCCGCGATTCCCTTGGTGGAATTACGGAATTCCCTCAGCGTGTCTCCGAATGCGCGCCCCAATTGCGGCAGCTTGGCCGGTCCGAACACGATAAGCGCGATGACCAGGATGATGACCAGCCCGGATACGCCGATATTGTTAAACATGGCATTTCCTCCTTTTTATTTGGTTTGGCAAAAGCAATTTAAGACAACCGCATAGCCATCACGGCTCTTCTGCGATGATAACGAACGGAGATAAACGCGCTTATCTCGAAAAGCGCAATCAGCGGTACGGTGACCGACAGGTGAGATACGAAATCAGGAGGCGAAATCACAGAACCGAGTACGGCTAAGCCCACGTAAGCGTATTTACGAACCTGCTTCAGCTTCCCCGGCGTCAATAGTCCGATTCGGGTCAGGAAGACCATGACAAGCGGCATCTCGAACGCGATTCCCATCGGCAGCAGGAAACTAGTCAGGAACGACACGTAATGCTGGATGCCGTATACCTCCGTCGCGCCGATTCCCCGATTCAGCTTAACCATGAATCGAATCATCATGGGTAACGCGACGGTGTATCCGAAGCCTACGCCGAATACAAACAATAGAAACGAAACCGGAACGTACATCAGTGTGCCTTTCGCCTCCGATTCCGTCATTCCAGGTCTTGCGAACGCCCATAGATGGTACAGAAGAACCGGCAGCGTTAGCAGTACGCCAACGAGCAGCGCGCATTTCATGTAGACGACGAGCCCGTCGGATAGAGCGAACACGCTCCATTGCACGTCGATAGAACCCAAGTGACCTTTAATGTAGGTCAGGATAATCGGGGATGCGTACAATCCTACGCATAACGCGGCGATGAAGCATGCAGCCACATAGATGAGACGCTTGCGAAGCTCGGACAGATGGACGACGAGATCCTTATCGATCAGTTCCGCCGTTGCATCGGTTCGTCTCATACGAGCGATCCGCCTTTCTGTAAATACTTCTCTATGCCTTCGGCGGTCCGATACGCCAGAGCGCCTACGGTCGCCGTCGGGTTATAGCCGCTATTATGGGCAAAATTCGATGCACCGCATACGAACACGTTCTCGGCATCCCACATCTGCAAGTAATTATTCACGACCGATGTCTTGGGATCGTCGCCCATAATCGTTCCGCCTGTATTGTGGGTGGATTGGTATGGCACGATATTGTACTGCCTGATCGTGTCGTGCATCTCCGTTTTCGTCGCTCCCATGCCATCCGCGATTTCCTTCGTTTTCTGGGCGATGAACTTCACGAGCTCCACGTCCTGCTCTTCGAAATCGAACGTCATCCGGATCAGCGGCATCCCGAAAGCGTCCTTGTACTCCGGATCCAGATCCAGATAGTGATATCGGTTAGGCATGCTCGCGCCTTGTCCCGATACGGCGAGTACGCGGTTAGCGTTATGGATCGAAGCTTGCTTGAAATCCTTGCCCCACGTAGGAGTCCCCAAGGGTACCGGTTGGTATTGAATCGGACGTAATCCCGTCTGGGTAAACCGAATATTCGCCCCGTGAAGGAACTTCAAGTCGCTATGGTCGAAATTATCCCCGTTGAAGTCGTCTATGTTGCTACCGAGAGCTCCGGCACCCATCGCCAGGTTGAACTCCCGATCCTCGTAGAAAGCACTGGTGCTCGCTCCGTTAACCTGGTAAGCATAGTTGCGGCCGATCGCCCCCGTATCCGTCTTCGGATCATAGGGCTTCCCGAGCTTCGACGTAAGCAATAACCGTACGTTCGAGAACACGTAACCGGCCAAGATGACCACGTCCGCAGGCTGAATGAACTCTTCTCCGGTCGGCGTATTCACGTATCTAACGCCGGATGCCTTCTTGCCGTCATGCATGATTTCCGTGACGTTGGCATGCGTGCGCAAGTCCAGCTTGCCTGTCTTCAACGCTACCGGGAACACGGTTACGACGGGATCCGCTTTGGCGCCGTATTCGCAACCGAAACGTTCGCAATACCCGCAATATTGGCAGGAGGCGCGCTCGATTCCGTCCGGATTCGTGTAGTTATCGGACAAGTTGGCCGAAGGGATAATATACGGATGGTAACCGAGCTTCGTAGCCGACTCCTCGAATATTTTCATGCCGGGCGTCTTCTTCATCGGTCCTGTCGAAAAAGGAACGGACATCGCGCCGATGTTGGGCGGGAGCGTTTTATCCCCGGAAATGCCGGCCATCTGCTCGTATTTGACGAAATACGGCTCAAGCTGATCGTAGGTGATTCCCCAGTCCCGTATCGTCATATCCTTAGGAATTTTGTTTTTACCGTACCGTTCAACCGTCTTGCTATAGATCTCGAAATCATAGGGCAGAAATCGGTAATACTGCCCGTTCCAGTGAACGCCGGCTCCGCCAAGTCCATCCCCGAGCAAGAACGAACCGTAGGAGCGCATCGGCAAAGCCTTCATCTTCTCCGTATTACGGAAAGTTATCGTCTCCTTGGAGAGGTCCTGCATTAATTCGTATCTGGACGCGTATCTCAATTCGTCATGCACATGGTAATAATCTTGCGTAGCGCGGCTCTTCCCACGTTCCAGGCCGACGACGGTATGGCCGGCTTTCGTTAACTCGGCGGCGAGAATTCCGCCTACCCACCCCATCCCCACGATAACGACGGATGCTTTCGGTAGCTTCGTAGCCATTCTTAGATCCTCCTTAACCTAGCTCGAGATGATCATGCAAGCTTAGCGGCTCCATCTTGATGAACTCTTCCTTCTCGATGTCGTCGTAGAAGCTCATCTGGTTGCCGGGATAGTTCCTCATTTTCCAACCTGCCATGTTCTTATTCCCTCCGTATAGCGGATCTGCATAGACACCTTCGATCGTCAGGCTTTGAAGCAAGGAGAAGAAGGTGGACGCAGGCACTCCCTTCAGATTGACCTTATCCTTCTCGAAATCGGATAGAACCGCATCTTGTTCCTCCGGCGCCAGCTTCGTGAACGTCTTCTTGTATTTATCGGAGCTGTATTCGTTCAGAGCGTCGAGTCCGAGCGCCAGAAGCTCTCTGCGCTTGAAGGAGAGCTGGTAGCCTTGAGAAGCTTCCGCCTTATAGAACGGAGGCATCATATAATCTCTCGCGTTCATGCCGTATGCGCTTGCCATCTGGTGATCGATGAAGAACGCCGCGCCAAGCTCCTTAGCTCCCGGCCCGTTCTCGTCCGCGGGGAAGATTCGCTCGGAAGCCGCTTCCGTGATCATAAACTGATCTTGATTGAAGAACATTAGCGCTTGATTGTAGTCGCGGTTCGATTCGGCCGCGGGAGTCTTCGTCTCTCCCGGTTCCGCATCCTCTCCCCGCTTCTGATTGCTCGAACCGATGATTCCTCCGATAACGCCGCCAACGACTACGCCGCCGATCGCGGTACCCGAATATTTAAGGAACCTTCTCCGAGATTCGTCCTGAGGCTTCTGCGTTGGTTTTTTCGCCATTTGGGTCCCTCGCTCTCTTCCTGATACGGAAAGGATATACGGTAAGAGTTTCCCTTAGATTGGTTTTTCATCCAGAAAATAATCCAGGTCGATTCGTCGAATAATCGCTACATACTAAACATCAATGTTGACTAAGTAATTCCGAACCGCTACAATATTGGAATAAATGCTTTACCCGCTACGATATGACCCTCAGCTTAGCGGAAGAGATAAGGCTCCCCTTTCTCTTCCGCTATTCTTTATTCCGCACTACAGACAAGAAAGGTGTTCGATCATGACGACAGATTACCGCATATTGCTATTTTACAAATACGTGCCCGTCCAAGACGCCGAAGCTTACGCGGCGGAGCATCTCCAATATTGCAAGGAACTTGGAGTCAAAGGCCGCATTCTCATTGCCGACGAAGGAATCAACGGTACGCTCTCCGGTACGATCGAGCAAACCGAGAGCTATATGGAGACGATGCGCTCCAACCCTCTCTTCGCCGACCTTCTCTTCAAAATCGACGAATCCGAGGGGCACGCCTTCAAGAAACTGTTCGTCAGATACAAGAAAGAACTAGTTACCTTGCGTTACGATAAGAAGCTGAATCCGCACACGGATGGCGGCGAGAGGCTGAGCCCCAAGGAATTCCACGAATACTTGCAACGGGACGATGTTCTCATTCTCGACGGTCGAAGCAATTACGAGTACGATCTCGGACATTTCCGCAACGCGGTTAAGCCCGAGCTGGAGACTTTCCGCGAATTCCCGGAATGGATTCGCGACAATCTTGCCGAGCACAAGGACAAGAAAATCCTTACCTATTGCACCGGAGGTATTCGTTGCGAGATGTTGACCGCCGTACTGAAGAACGAGGGTTTCGAGAGCGTCTATCAGTTGGATGGGGGCATCGTCACTTACGGCAAAGATCCCGAAGTGCAAGGCAGAGGCTTCGACGGCAATTGTTACGTATTCGACGAGCGCGTATCCGTCCGCATTAACCAGACCGACGAGCATATCCTCGTTGGCGAATGCCATCATTGCGGAACGCCGACCGACCGGTATGCGAACTGCACGGACGATACTTGCCACCTTCAGCATCTGAGCTGCGAGCCGTGCGAAACGGAGAAAAAAGGATACTGCTCCGCGGAGTGCGAGGAACACGATCTCGTTGCTTCCGGATCGACCCTGTAAGCATATGAGTACCTCGGAAGGAGGTCTTGCTTTGAAAGACGATATGGACTTGTCCACCCGGAACAAAATCATGCAAATGCTCAAAACGTCGGGAGAGCTCACGACCAAGGAGCTTACCGACCAATTGGGAATTACGGGAATGGCCGTCAGGCGCCATATCTCCATCTTGGAACGGGACAACCTGATCGTATCGACGACGGTTCGCCTCCCGATGGGCAGACCTGCCGCGGTCTATCGTCTGACCGACCAAGCCGAGGATTATTTCCCGAAGAAGTATCATGCCGTTGCGCTCGACCTTCTGGCGGAACTGGAGGGCGAAGCGGGAGAGAACATGGTCAACCATCTCTTCGATCTTCGCAAAACCACGCTTATGCAGAGGTACGAGAGCAAGATGGCGAACAAGGATCTGGAGCATAAAGTAGCCGTTCTCTCCGACATTCAGAACGAGAACGGCTACATGGCGACTTGGGAGAAAAGCGGCGATGAATTCGTCTTAACCGAGCATAATTGTCCGATTTCGCGTGTCGCGAACAAGTACAATCACGCCTGCAATTGCGAATTGAACCTCTTCGAATCATTACTGGACGCGCAAGTCAGCCGTACCGATTGTCTAGCCAATGGCGACAAGAAATGCGTATATCGCATTCGCCCGCAATAATAAACGCTTCTTTCCCGGTTGCTAAGGAAAGAAGCGTTTTTTGTTGTGGCTATGACACCCGCAAATGCAATAAACCTCCAAGACACCCTCCATAGTCGGTTTTTCCGACTTTGACTCGCACCAAACCTCAAGCTCAGCCCGCCATAGTCGCTTTTTCCGACTTTGACTCGCACCGAACCTCCAACCCACCCCGCATAGTCGCTTTTTCCGACTTTGACTCGCACCGAACCTCAAACCCACCACGCCATAGTCGCTTTTTCCGACTTTGACTAGTCCAATCGGTAAAAGAAGCTCCCAGAAACCCCAACCCACCCTCGTCGTCAGACTCCAACTTCGATGTTCAGCAATCTCAAATTCTTCAACTGTTCTTCCGCTTTGGAAGACGGTCCGACAAAGACGGTCTTGCCCTTATATAAGATATTCCCGCTTTTCGCGTCGAGAACGGCAACCATCGCTGTATCCTCATGGCGCAGCATCGCGAATATCCTCTCTTGGCTCAACGTAATAGAAGTGATGACCTCTACTCCGAGATCCTCCGCGGTAACCACGGTCTTCTGCTTTTCCACCTGTCCGGTCCTTAGATTATATCTCATCCAAGTAATCGCGTTCGTATCATTTTTCAAGACCGTTAAGACCTGACCGTTTAACCTAAGGAAATCGCCGAATTCATTTTTTCCAGGTGTTCCTTCATCTAACATCTTCGGTAACTCGACAAGTTGTCCCGATGCATAGGAATACGAGTAATAACTCTCTCCCCTCACTTCAAGCCGGGAACTATCTTGTCCCTGAAAAGCCTTTTGTTTGCGAGCCCGCAACACGACATACTCTCCGGACCCAGACCGAATTTCGTTCGCGGTGAATTCTAAGCTGAGTTCCTCCCCTTCTGCTAGAGGGATATTAAGAGATATCGTCTCGTTCCGCAGCAACTCCCCGCTGGACAAGTCGAATACATAAACATGAAATTCCGAATTCTGACGAGCGAACACATGCAATTCATTTCCGATTCTTTGAACATCCTCGACATAGAAAAAGCGATAGGCATCCTCCACCTCCACGTCCACGTTCGTGCGATGCCGGGTCACTTTACCCGTTTTCTCGTTGACCATGTCTATCTTAAAGGTTATTCGCTGAGAGGCCTCCTTTTTCTGAAGAATCTCCGCGTAAATCAGCCATTCCTCGTCCTTGTAGAAACTCTCCATCTTGTTCTTCCCCCTTATAAAATGAGGATGCTGCTCCTTCAGTTTGCGAAATTCGGGTTGTCGGAACATCCAAGAGCGTGCGTCCGTGACGTTTTCCTCGAATAAGGATTTATCGATTTCATACTGGGTTCCTTGCTCCGATACCATTAAGGCTTTCGAGCCTTTGCCTCCCCAATAATTTCCGCTAAAGTCGACATTCGCGATCTCGCTCGGATCCCCTTCGATCGTTTCCAGCTTATATTGCGGCAATTCGACCAACGCGCCATGGACGTAATAGGTCCCCACCGCCGCCAAGATGAACGTTCCTAATAGGATCGATAACAAATATCGTTTCACTGGGTTTACCCTCCTTATACCGTTATTTTCTTCTTCAACAGCCGGAAACCAAGCCATATGGAAACGGCGGTAATCAGAATCCCGATCGCGAACTCGATGGCAATGATCTCCTCGGGGTACAAATAAGAACCCGTCCACATCAGGTACATCGTATATAAAAACACGAACGTGCATATCGACGCATAACCGACGGCATATAAGATTCCGGCCAACCGATAGCTTCTTTCTAGCAATATGGCCGTAAAAATAACGATAACCGCAGCAATCCCCAACAAATACGAGAGAGCGAATCGATCGAAGTTACGCGGCAGTAAAACATCCAGAACCAGATTCGCCGAGACGACGTCTCCGAAAGTAGAAGCTTCAAAATGCTCGGCAGGAACTATTAGCTTAAAGACCCATTGTTCGACGGGCAGCAATAATAGTTGAAAGGAAAGCATCCCCAGCACGAGTAAAACGATTGCGGTTAGCTTAGCCAGGTACACGTGTTTTCTGGAAGCAGGCAACATGAGCAATCTGTAGATAAAGGAGACTCGCCCGTACCAATCCCTGTACCAGATGAGGAAAACGTAAACGCTTAACGCCGCAATACACGCAAGGATAGGAAGGCTATAGAGCATGCCCGGTATCATATCCGCGAAAGAGAACCTCTCCAACGCTGCACCGTTTACCAGTAGATTATGAATGAGCGCGTCGGCAGCCCTGTCCAATTTCCCGTTTACGTGAATGATAAGAGTGACCATTTGCCAGACCAACGTTAGCCCCATCATGGCAGCCAACGGATAACGGAATCTATGGATTTCCATGTGTACGAGTTTCAAATAATGGCTCAAGCCAAGTACACCTCCCGCATGACGTCGACGATCGACTTTCCTTCATCGCTGCGAATCTGTTCGCAATCGAATTCCCGGCTAATCGTGCCGTTATTCATAATGACCGCTTTATCGATGAGATGCTCCATCTCCGCGATCTCGTGTGTCGTCAATAATACGCCGCGACCGTCTAGTAAGTCGCTCGAGAATACGTCCGCGATTTGTTCCCGGCTAAACATATCGATTCCCGAGAACGGCTCGTCCATTAGCACGTATTCCGAATCCTGCGCGAGTCCGATCGCAAGGTTGAATTTCGCCGCGGTTCCTTTGGAGAGATGACCGATTTTCTCGTTCCCATTCAGTTGGAAGAATTGAATAAGTTCCTTAGCCCTCGCCGGATTCCAGCTTCGATAGAAGTCCGCCATGAATTGCATCGCTTCCTCCATCTTCATGCCAAGCGGCATCGTCAAGCGGTCGGGAATGAAGCTCACCTTCTCGTAAAGCTCTCGGGACATCGGTCTTCCGTCTATATGTACCGTTCCGGAATTTACCTGAGTCAGTCCCATGATCGCTCTTAGAACGGTAGACTTTCCGGCGCCGTTAATGCCGATCAAGCAAGTAATCTGACCCTTCTCCGCCGTAAATGATACGCCGTTCAGTACGTTGCGTCGGCGATAACTCTTACGAAGGTTAACGACTTCAATCATGATTGATTCCCCTCCTGTAGCTCGTTCGGCCGATTTTCTATCTCTTCCAAATATTTAGCTTTAACCAGCTCCAACAACTCATTCATGGGTACGTCAATGATTTTCGCCGTCGATACGAAGCGATCCACCGCTTCTCCCAACAACTCCGATCTGATCGAACGTAGAATCTTCCCGTCCGATGTAATTCGGCTTGGCGAATTCCCTTCCGTTACGATCAAGCGCAGTTCCTCCATCTCTTTATATGCTCGCTGAGCCGTGTTCGGATTGATTTTGAGCATAGCCCCAAGATCCCTTCTAGATGGGATAACCTGTCCCGGTCCTAACCTTCCCGTCACGATTCGCTCTTTGAAATGCCGCACCACTTGCAGGTACACGGGATCCCGATTATTGAACGCGACCTCTTCCCACACCTCGCCATTTTTCATTCCGCAACCTCGCTATCATCAAGTGTGTGTACTAACTAGTTCATACACTATGAATGTATTATGTCATTAGTACACTTGGGTTGTCAATTGCAATGATCGACAGATGTATAGTAGGTTGTGGCTTTGCTGAAGATCGCGATTATGGCAGGGCAGAGACGCGAAAAACCCTACTTAATCCTGAATTCCTTAGCGGAATCCGGTGGATCAAGTAGGGTTTGCGTAGGTTAGCGTGATGGGAAACAGCCGAAAATCTCTTCGACCGGCATTCCGGTCGTCTTAACGGCACCACGGGCCGCTAACTCCGAAGTACGCCTACGCTTCTTCGCCTTATCCCGTATAGATCAGAACCGCGTCGCGAAGAAATTGAGCGACTCCCGGTTGGTCCTTGTCGTAATAGGCCGCGAATCTTTCGTCGTCCACGTACATTTGGGCAACTCCCGCATGGGCATCCTTGCTGTAACTGTCCCAATAGAAGCTGAGCCATTGTCGATGAAGGTCCGCCGCTTCTTGCGCGAGTTCTCCCGCAGGATCGCCGGTAGCGAATGCCTCGGCAAGCTTAATATGGACATCGGCGGTTAATTGCTCGATTTCGGCGTGTTGCTTCTCCGTCATGTTTTTAATTTTGAGATTCGACTTGTCGACTAGCTCCGAGCCATACTTCGCCCGGATTTCTTCGCCGTATTTTTCCTCGTTGTCGTCGATCATTTTCTGCTTAAAGCCTTCGAATTTCTGCTTATCGGTCATGTCGGATTTCCCCTCTCTTTGAGCCAATGTCAAATCAACGTTCTCGATCAGAAGGTCTAGCTGCTTTCTTTTGTCAAGGAGGCTGGCGCGATGCTCTCTTAACGCCCGGTCGGCATCGAAGTGCGGCGCGTTAATCAGATTTTTGATCTCGTCCAGGCTCACGCCCAGCTCCCGATAGAACAAAATCTGTTGCAGCTTATCGACTTCCTGTTGACCGTAAATCCGATAACCCGATGAATTAATTCTCGCCGGCTTGAGAATGCCAATCACATCGTAGTATCGGAGCGTTCGGGTACTTATGCCCGCTATGAGACCTAGCTTCTGGACCGTATATTCCATGTGTTCTCCCCCTCGCAAAATCATCGTACACCTTTACGCTGCGTCAATGTCAAGCGGTTAAAATTCAAATTTTTATCGCAATGCGCAAATTAACATTCGCTATAAACCACAAATTTTAGTGCATATTCTACAAACAATTAGTATAATAATGCATAGTTTATTACAAATAGTGCAAATAAATTTTAAGGAGTGTTAGAACAAAGTGCCAACAGTCACAGCAGAGACTACCTCAATCGCCAAGCAGTACGTTCAATCCGTGTATGAAACCGTCATTAAACGTAATCCTCACGAGAGCGAATTTCATCAAGCCATCAAAGAAATCTTGGACTCCCTTACACCCGTGTTCGCCAAGCATCCGAAGTATATGAATCATGGCATATTAGAGAGAATAGTCGAGCCTGAACGCGTCGTCTCGTTCCGGGTGCCTTGGGTCGACGATAGCGGCAAACCTCAAGTGAACCGCGGCTTCCGCGTTCAATTCAATAGCGCCATCGGCCCTTACAAAGGCGGTCTCCGCTTCCATCCTTCCGTTAACGCCAGCATCATCAAATTTCTCGGCTTCGAGCAGATCTTCAAGAATTCCTTGACGGGACTTCCGATCGGCGGCGGCAAAGGCGGAGCCGACTTCGATCCTAAAGGCAGGTCCGACAATGAAATCATGAGATTCACTCAAAGCTTCATGACGGAATTGTACAAGTATATCGGTCCGGACGAGGATGTTCCCGCCGGCGACATCGGAGTAGGAGCTCGCGAGATCGGCTATATGTTCGGTCAATACAAGCGGATAAGAGGCGGTCATGAGGCCGGCGTGCTTACCGGAAAAGGCATCATATACGGAGGAAGCCTCACTCGTACGGAGGCGACCGGTTATGGTTGCGTGTACTTCGTGAACGAGATGCTGGAGTCCAAGGGTTTGAGCTTTCAAGGCAGCAAAGTCGTCGTCTCGGGTTCCGGCAACGTATCGATCTATGCGATGGACAAAGTCAACCAATTGGGAGCAAAAGTCGTAGCTTGCAGCGACTCGAACGGTTACATATATGACCCGAACGGAATTAATCTGCAAACGGTCAAACGTCTCAAGGAAGTCGAACGCAAACGGATCAGCGAGTATGTGAACGAGCACCCTCATGCCGCATATACGGAAGGCTGCTCAGGCATCTGGTCCATTCCGTGCGATATCGCCCTACCTTGCGCCACGCAAAACGAAATAGACGAAGAGTCGGCCAAGTTGTTAATTGCTAATGGAGTCAAAGCCGTTGGCGAAGGGGCGAATATGCCCTCCACTTTGGAGGCAATCGACGCTTTTTTGCACAACAACGTTCTCTTCGGACCGGCAAAAGCCGCGAATGCCGGCGGAGTTGCTGTATCAGCGCTCGAAATGTCCCAGAACAGCATGAGACTGTCGTGGACGTTCGAGGAAGTCGACGCCAAGCTTCACGCGATTATGAAAAATATTTATCAGAACAGCGTAAGAGCCGCGGAAGTATACGGTCAATCCGGCAATCTGGTCGTCGGAGCTAATATCGCGGGATTCATTCGCGTTGCCGATGCTATGGTAGCTCAAGGCGTCGTCTAAGCAAGGGGGTGTCCCATCGGTCGATAAAAACCGGTGGAGACAACCCCTTTTTTATGTCTATTTACTTCATCTTCTACACGTTCTCCTATTCGCTCTCGCTCTCCTTTTTCTCCTATTCGCTCTCCTTCTTCTCCTATTTGTTCACCTTCGTCCCCGAAAGTTTACATCATCGATACATCCTGTAGAAGAATAGATACAATCTTCGATTATTCTTTAGCTATTCGGTAAGCATATATCTGTTTTCAATACTTACGATAACCGCCAGGTTGAGCAATGAGTTTTTATTGGACAAGCTACGGAACATCCTCGGATATCTTAGCATCGTAAATCCAACCGATATTTCGAAGTGTCTTCGGAGCCAGGATCTGTTCTGCCTGACTGAGCAGAACGACTATATCCAGAAGAGAGGAAAGCCGATGAAGCCACTAAGTCTAGGTATATTGGGCGGGATGGGCCCGCAAGCCACCGCCTTATTCATGGAGCGAGTTATTCAGCGCACGAAGGCAAAGCGGGATCAAGACCACCTCGATATGGTCGTCCTTAATCACGCTTCTTTACCCGATCGGACCGACGCCGTCCGAAGCGGCCAAGGCGGAGCCTTCCTTGAAGAAGTTCGCCAAGACTTCAAGCTTCTGGAATTGGCTGATGTGGCCAATATCGCCATCCCATGCAATACTTCTCATTATTATTATGAGGAGATGCAGCGCATGACGCGCATTCCGATCATTCATATGGTGCAAGAAACGATACGACGGGTGTATGAGCGATGCGGACCCGGCGTACGGGTAGGATTGTTAGCGACCGAAGGCACGGTTCAAAGCGGCGTCTACGCCCAAGCATGCGAGAAATATCGGTTGAAGCTTGTACTCCCGACGGATTTGGTCCAACGGAAGGTGTCGGGTATTATCTACGACCAGGTCAAGCGCGATAGAGACCTGAATCCGCAGGGGCTAACCGAAGTGATCGAAGTCATGATCAATACCCTCCAATGCGATCTAGTGGTGCTGGCATGCACCGAATTGTCCTGTCTTCCGATCCCTCCCTCTGTTCGCGCCTCTGTCGTAGACGCAATGGACGTACTCGCGGAGCAATCCGTCATTGTGTCCGGCGGAACCATCGCGCATTCCGACCATTTAAACGAAGAAGGCTGCTCAAAAAGTTTTCACTTTTGAGACAGCCCCTTTTTTTTGCTCTTCAGCCTGTTTACGCGTCTTTTTTGACGATTTTAGACGGATTGTTGAGTTTGTACAATATTTCTTTGTTGAATTTTTTATCGACGACTTTCCCATCGAACTCCAGGCTATTCCCGACCTCGAGTCCCAGCGCCTTCAATGTATTACTATAACCGCACCAAGCATCTCCGATCACAAGCGGAATTTCGCCCAGCACGACGACTTCCTCGAACAGAATAACTTCATCGTCGTTATCCGAGAACGGATTCGGCTTGGTCGTGAATTCCTTCACTTTAGCCGTGAATTTCACCTTATCGACCGGCAAATCCAGCTTCTCTTTCTTCTCTTTCGGTTTACCCGTTGCCGTTTTCTCGCCAGAAGCCGCTTTCGCTTTCGTTTTCGCCTTCGCCGGGGTTTCCTCCGTCCCAACGAGATCCGCGTCCCCTACTACCGGTGCTTCGCCTTCTACTGCTTCGACATCTTCACCGACAGGTAGACGGCTAAAGCTGCCGCTTTGCATTTCCTTCAAATACGAAGGGTGGATGCAGGTTAGCTTCCCGTTCTCAAATTCCACGACCAGTATGTTAACGTTATTGTATTCTTGGTAGCCCTTGATCGTAATCGGGTGCTGCGAAGTGGCATTCTTGTACAAGAATTGCTTCTTGGCCGCTTTGCCGAACAAGCCCCAGCCTCTGCCCTTGTCCGCGTATTCCTCTTCGTCATTAAACGTGTAATAATCCCCTTGAGGAGGATAGTACTTTACTTCCAGCTTCGGTTCCGCCATCTCTCCCACGCATCCTTTGTCCAAATGTCCTTTAAGCTAGTATAACGAAAGAATGCCCATGAATCTAGACTGCCGAAAACATCGACTTGAAAAGGCTGAACAAGGAGATACTTGACCTATCTACAGTAAACGGAGGGTTCAATCCTTGAGCATCCCGGCAAACAAACTGTCCGTCGTCGCCCTCGGAGGCGTGAACGAAATCGGCAAAAATATGTACGTAGTGCAATACGGAGACGAAATCATCGTCATCGATTGCGGCTCCAAGTTCCCGGACGAGAGTCTGCTTGGCATCGACTTGATCGTACCCGATATCACCTATTTGCTTGAAAATCGAAACAAGGTGAAAGCCTTGGTCGTTACGCACGGACATGAAGACCACATCGGGGGCATCCCCTATATTCTGAAGCAATTGAATATGCCGGTATACGGTACGCGACTTACGCTTGGGCTTATCGAAGGAAAATTGAAGGAGCACGGCCTTCTCCGCGACACGAAAACCCATCTCATTCATTCGGATTCGCGAATTTCTTTAGGTTCTATGACCCTGAGCTTCTTCAGCACCAATCACAGCATCCCGGACTGCTTGGGTATCGCCTTTCATACGCCCGAAGGAACAATCGTGCATACAGGGGACTTCAAATTCGATCTGACGCCGGTGAACAACCAATATGCGGACATACATAAGATGGCCGATCTCGGCAAAAATGGCGTTTTGGCGCTCTTATCCGAAAGCACGAACGCCGAAAGGCCCGGCTTCACCCCCTCCGAGCGGCGAGTCGGGGAGCATATCGAAGAAGCTTTCGCGAAGGCTACGCAGAAAATATTCGTTTCCACCTTTGCTTCCAACGTCCATCGCCTGCAACAAATCATAGATGCGACCCACAAAACAGACCGCAAAATTTCGTTACTCGGAAGAAGTATGGTCAACGTCGTCAATATTGCGACCAATCTCGGTTACTTGAACATTCCGGAAGGGATGCTGATAGATCCGGCCGAGGTCAACGATTACGAGCCGCATAGAATCGTCGTTCTATGCACCGGCAGTCAAGGCGAGCCCATGGCCGCGTTATCCAGGCTAGCAGCCTCCAGCCACAGGCAGATCGAAGTCCACCGAGGCGACACGGTCATCCTCGCGGCTACTCCCATTCCGGGGAACGAACGCAGCGTCGCCCGGATCGTCGATAACTTCTACGAGCTTGGGGCAAAGGTCATCTATGGCTCGGGAACGGTAACGGGAATGCATGTGTCCGGACATGCCAGCCAAGAGGAGCTTAAGCTCATGCTCACCTTGATGAAGCCCAAATACTTCATTCCCATACACGGAGAATACCGAATGCTACACCAGCACCGGCTGTTAGCGGAAGCCGTAGGCGTCGAGAAAGACAATATTTTCATCCTGAAAAACGGCGACGTCGTCGAAATTCAGAATCAATCTGCTCGTCTGGCTAGGAAAATCCAAACGGGAAATACCCTTGTTGATGGTCTAGGCATCGGTGATGTCGGAAACGTAGTGCTACGGGATCGAAAACATTTGTCCGAAGACGGGATATTGATCGTGGTCGTCACGCTGAGCAAGGCGGAAAGCAAGATTATATCCGGACCGGATATCATCTCGCGAGGATTCGTGTATGTACGCGAATCGGAGGGTTTGCTCGAGGAAGTAAACCGGATTACGACATCCGAAGTTCAGAAGCTATTGCTTGAAGAAATAAACCAGTGGAGCACTTACAAGCAAAGCATTAAGGAATCGATCGGAAGGTTCCTATTCGCCAAGACCAAAAGAAGGCCCATGATCCTTCCGATCATCATCCAAATATAAGTTAACCCTTACGCGCTCTTCATCGCATAATTGGATGAGGCTCGCCTAACGCGCTTGAACAATTCCGGAAGCGCGACTCCGAGCATCACGAGCACCACTCCCATCCACTGCAACATGCTAACGTGCTCATGCAGAACTACGGAGGATAGCATGACCGCGACGGGAAGCTCCGAAGCTCCGAGTATGCCGGTCATTCCCTCTCCGATATGCGGTACGCCGACCGCGAAGAGAACCGGGGGAATGAAAGCTCCGAACAATCCAAGCAAGAACCCGAATACGAGCAAGTTTCCCCCTAACATTCCGTTGAACAGAAAATGAGGCGGAAACAGAGCGAAGACGAGCAGCATGCCTCCCGTGATCATCCAACCGCTGCGATAAGCCGGATGAACGGACGGAACGGCTTTTCCGCTCAATAAGATGAACAACGAATAACTCACTGCCGATAGCAGGCCGAGTACAACGCCGATCCAGTTAAACTTAGCGAGTCCCTGTTCTATGATACCCGCTGCCAGCAACGTCCCGCCGAACAGGACGGCAAGCGTTAGGAATACGATGCCGTTCGGACGCTTGCGCTTGCTTACCGAGTGAATAAGAACTCCGATCCAAGTGAATTGGAATAGTAAAATAATAGCCAAGGAATTCGGGATATACTTCAGCGATTGGTAATACAGAAGTCCGGTTACGGCCGTCGGAGTTCCGGCAGCCATCAAGAACAACCGTTGCTTCCAAGTCAGCTTCGCCTGTTGTTGAGCTTTCTCAAGATTCCCTCCGCTCGATTTACTCCTTCGCTTCTCCCGTATTTTCGTGAAGAGCACGAGACCCCAAGCCAGAACGAAGCCGACCAGCAGTTGGCTGCCGACGACTTCCCCGAGTCCATACCCTTCTCCATAAGCGGTAACTACGATCGTGGACAGTATTCCGTAGCAGACGGCTCCAAGCAGAACCGATAATAAATATTTCATATCTATGATGTCCTCCCTATCTCTCCTAACGCAAACCGTTCATGGCAAGAGACAAACAAAAAACTTCCTAACCGGAATACGGAATCATCTTTACGGAATGATCCAGTATTCGTAGTTAGGAAGTTAAGGCTTCCCGTAGAAACCCTCACCCTGAAATCGTGAGGCTATACGAATGAGTTTGTAGTTAGTTAATAATCAACAGGACGATTATTGCATTTATATTTGTCGATTGTCAATGGCTATTTCCTTCATTATTTTCAGGCAGAGGTTTTCTTCCCATGAATCCGTCATGCCAGCCATGGTAGTGGCCGATCCGCTCTTCGCCTTCCTTCCAGCAGATGAGTATGTCCTCCCCGTCGAGCACGGACGGAAAATCGATCAGTCCGGGTTTGATCATCTTGAGCAACACTCCGTTACGAGTAAAATTACTCAGCAGCAGTTGAGCTTCGATCTGCATGAACTCCAGCTTGCTCTCGACTTCGAAGAACGGATCTTGTCCCTGATGGGCGTTGCCGGCCGTCCTATTGGTTTTCATTCGTTCCTGGCTGACCTTGATTTTCTGCAGCTCGAGATTAAGAAGCTCCATCTGCTCGATGAGCTGCTGCAGCTGCCTTAAATCTTCTTGAAGCTTGGGCAGCAACGCCGACGCTTCCTCCAAAGTAAACAACTTTCCGTCCATTCCCATCCGCTCCTTCGGAACTTCTATGTATGTTTTACTGCGCTTTAGCCAATTGTACGATGTCTTTGACTTCCAGGACCGACTTCGGGTAATCGATGGAAACGGAATGAATCATCGCCAGCCCCAGTTCGCTCAGCTTGATTACGAAATTAGGCATGATACGCTTAAAAACGGGATATAACCAAGATAAAGCGCGATAGTATTTCTGCGTATTGCGCGCTCCGGGCGTCGGATGCATATAACCCGGACGGAACATGAACGCTCTGCGGAACGGCAGCTTCAACAGGTCGTTCTCGGTTTTCCCTTTCACGCGCGCCCACATGCTTTTACCCTTTTCCGAGCTATCCGTACCGCTTCCCGTCACGTAACAGAACACCATGTCGGCATTCAAGCGGGAAAGCAGCGTCGCGGCATGCATAGTCAGATCGTAGGTCACCCTTCCGTACGCTTCCTCGGTCTTCCCGACGGACGAGACTCCCAAGCAGAAGTAGCAGGCATTGTATCCCGTCAATTGACTTTCGATCGGCATCCAATCGTATAAATCGGTATGTACGATTTCCTTAAGCTTAGGATGCGCGACTCCGCAAGACTTTCGTCCGATGACCAACACCTGTTCCACGTCGGGATGCTTGAGACATTCTATCAGAACCCCTTCGCCAACCATTCCCGTAGCTCCCGTAACGATCGCACTTATCTTCAAATCGAACCCTCCCGGCTGCGGTATTATAAGATATAGGCGTCCGCGTTCCATTCCCTTTATCTAAAATATACCACGTAACGCCAAAAGACCCAAAAACCTCGCGCGGAAGGCGTGATTTCATGGGCTGGACCGATTTGGAACGACTAGACCGACCTGCCTGTTAAGCCGTTTAAACCTTAACCGGCATCGTCTGCTCCTCCGCATGCCCCTTCTCCCTCTTCAGGAAATATAAAAAGGTCAGGATCAAGAACAAGACGAGATAGATTGCCATACGCCCGGCTTGTACCCACATGTGATCGTAATCGCCGCTGGAAATGACATCCCTGAACCCACGAATGCTATAGGTCATCGGCAACCAGGGATTCATCGCTTGAGCCCAATCGGGCAGCAACTCCAGCGGGAACGTTCCCGCGCTCGACGCCAACTGGAATATCATGAGGATCAGCACCACGAACCGGCCGGGCAAATCCAGCCAAGTCACGATCGCTTGCACGATGAACATGAAGGTTAGCCCAACGATAATGGTATAGGCGTAGAACAAGGGAACGCTCTGGACTTCCAGTCCTAAAACAAAGACGAGAATCGTAACCGCGATAAGCGACTGGGCTAAGCTGATCAGTCCGAAGGTTAAGGTTTTGCTGACGAAAGCGGGAATGCCCTTCGCCCCGTCCACGACCGTATTTCGCGCGGAGATAATCGTCGTGAAGACGAGTGCGCCGGCGAACAATGCCATCGAGATAAAATACGGTGCGATCCCATTCCCGTAAATGGTCACTTTACGCTCGTTATTCGCCTTGATCGTAACCGGGGCGGCAAGCATCCGAAAGATTTCGTCGTCCGCCTTTATCGAGGACGTCTTCTCGGACGCCTCCGTTAATTTGTCCGCTAACTCGCGAGTACCGTCCGCCAGCTCGATGGCGCCATCATTCAACTCCGTTACTCCGTCGTCCAATTGCTTGGCTCCGTTCGCCACTTTGCTTGTTCCAGCCGCCGTCTTGTCCAATCCGGCGCCAAGGTCGTTTGCTCCAGCGCTTAATCGGCTTGCGCCTTGCGCCAGCTTGTCGCTACCGTCTACGAGCTTGCCGAAGTTGGTATTATACTGCTCTAAGCCGTCCTTCAATTGCTTCTGCCCCGTTCGCAGCTCCTTAGCTCCTCCAAGCAATTGCATATGGCCTTCGCTCAGCATGCGTGAGCCTTCCAGCAATTGCTTCTGAGCTTCGTCTAATGTCGCGCTGCCCGCTTCGAGCTGCTTGTTCCCGGTTAATAGCTCCTTCGTTCCATTTGCTACCGCTTGGCTTGCCGCCAGAAGCTTCTGCATTCGGGGATCGGCTCTCAGGTCTGCGTTATCGTCCATGACTTGCCGCAGTCCGTCCGCAACCTGCTCGCTACCGGCGGTTAAATCGCCGATCGCGGAGGACGCAGCTTGAAGCCCGTCCCTTAGCCGTTCGCTCCCCTCAGCGGAATTCTGCAGTCCTGCCGTTAACCGATCGGCTGCATCCTTGGCATCCTGCAAACCGGAGCTCAATGCTACCGACCCTTGCTCTGCTTTCGTCGCTCCTTCCAGCAGCTTTAAGCCGGCCGCTTTAAGCTTCCTGGCACCCGCCGACAAATCCGTCGCTCCGCTTTCCAGTTCGGACGCGCCGGATTTCAGCTTATCGGCACCGACTTGCAATTGACGCATGCCGCTATTCAACTTGCTTGCGCCGCTCGATAATTCCGATAAGTTCGTTTGGACTTTGCCGATTCCTTCGGCCAATCGGGAGGCTCCGGCGTTCAGCTTGGCAGCTCCCGCGCCGGCTTCGCTTAATCCGCTCGTCAACGTCCCGAATTGCGAATAGATGCTCCTCGAATAAGCTTCTGTTAGATTTTGCGATAGCTTATCCTTGAGCTCCCGCGTTGCGTTCTCGCTAATCTGTCCGGCTACGAAGTTATAATAGCTGTTGGATTCGAAGACAATCTCCGCTTGCTTAGGTTGATCGCCCGCCAAAGAAGCCGCATCCTTCGAGAATTGCGGAGGAATCGTGATCGACGCGTAATAGCGATTGCCTTTCATCCCCCGATTCGCTTCTTCCTCGCCGACGAAGCTCCAATTAAAGCTCGTATTACTTTTTAATTCCGCTACGAAATCCCGGCCAACGTTCATCGGTTTCCCGTCGATATCCGCTCCTTCGTCCAGATTAACGACGGCGACCGGAAGCTCGTTCAGCTTGCCGTAAGGATCCCATGTTCCTCTGATCAAGAAACCGCTATAGAGGGTCGGAATGAACGCCACCCCGACGAAAGTGACGATAAGCATCGGCTTGCTTATAAAAAAACGGAAAGATTGCTTAAAAACTTGGAAAAGGTTCATGGATATACCTCCGACATTCGTGTGCTGCGTCGATGGTAGTATGTTACATTTCCAGCCACTCGATGCGTTGAAGAAGGTTACTCCAAAGGCGAAATTGGCTTTTCCACGGAGCTCAGATCGTGTTCGTTGAATTACTCGGTTTGGACGGGTTATTCGGCGGAATTGGTTCACTGAGCAAGGAATTACCCGGTTTGGACGGTTTATTCGGCGGAATTGGGCCACTGAGCGAGGAATTACCCGGTTTGAACGGGTTATTCGGCGGAATTGGGTCACTGAGCGAGGAATTACCCGGTTTGAACACAGGTTATTCGGCGGTGGCGGAGTTTTTGATTCCTTCTGAGGAAATCAAAAAAAATGGTGACGCAAGGACATATCGTCCCTGCGCCACCATTTTGATAAAGCTTGTTACTCGTATTAGAAACCTACTGCGATTTTCTCCGCTTTCGTGATTCCTTGGGAGATCAATTCAGCTGCTTGATCCTGCATTTGAGCATGACCTTCAACGATGACGTTCTCCAATTGAGTTACTCCGAAGAAACTCATTACGTTGCGAATATAGTTGTGAGCCATTTCAGCGGCAGCGGCAGGGCCTTCGGAATAAACGCCGCCTCTTGCGTTAAGCAAAGCGACTTTTTTGTTCGGAACGAGACCGACCGGACCTTCGGCCGTATAAGTGAAAGTCTTGCCTGCTTGAGTGATGTAGTCCAAATAAGTGTGAAGCGGAGCCGGGATCGTGAAGTTCCAAAGCGGGAATCCGAATACGACTTTATCGGCCGCAAGGAATTGATCCAGATATTTGCTCGACACGGATACCGCAGCTTGCTCGGCAGGCGTAAGATCAAATCCGCGAGCGGCTTTGAAGTTTCCGTTGATCATATCCGCATTCATGTACGGAAGAGTTTCTTTGAATAGGTCCAGCTCGATAACTGTATCTTGAGGATGGCTCGTTTTGTAGCTATCCAAGAATGCTTGGTATAGTTTAACGCTAACGGCTTGCTCGATGTCTCGATCGTTTGCTTTTACGAAAAGTACTGTGCTCATAAGGTAAACCTCCATATAGTTTTTATTAGTTAGTAACTTAAAGTAACTACCCATACTATATAGAGTTTTCTTGCTGCGAACATCGGCAATTCGGCTGATTTCCGGGCATAAAAAAATCCCCCTAGGGCGGAGGACTAGTCTTAAGACTTTAGTCTAAGGCAACGAACGAGCGACGACTTTCCCCTTATTCGCTCGGCTGGAATAAATGTACCGCGAATAGAGCCGCTTGCGTTCGATCGGATAGACTTAATTTGCTCAGAATACTGCTTACGTGCGTCTTTACCGTTTTCTCGGCGATGACTAACGATTGGGCGATTTCTTTATTGCTATGACCTTTAGTGAGCTGTTCCAAAACTTCAAGCTCTCTCGGAGTCAGCGCATCCAACTCCTGTCTACTCGGTAAAACCTTCGTTTCGGCGGCATTTGGCGTTAGCTGCATGACGATCGTATTCGAGATGTCGGGATGTAATTGTATGTTTCCCTTATAAGCGCTGCGAATCGCCTCGACTAATTGATCGGGCTCGACTTCCTTCAGCATGTAGCCGATGGCTCCCGTTTGAAGAGCCGGAACGATATGACTGCGATCGGAGAAACTCGTCAGCACGAGAACTTTAACGCCGGGATAACGTTCTCCGATTAGCTTGCTCGCCTCGATCCCGTCCATAATCGGCATATTGAGATCCATTAATACGATGTCCGGTTGCAGTTCTCCGACCAGTTCCACGGCTTCCTGTCCGTTATGGGCTTCTCCGACCAATTCAAAATCCGTCTGCATGCTTAGGAAGAACGAAATGCCCTTTAATACGATTTGGTGATCGTCCACCAGCAATATTCTAATCTTCATTCCTTCTCTTTCTCCCCATCGCATTTTTCCTCGATGACCTGCACCGGAATGAATACTTTAATCGTGGTCGCAAGTCCGATGCCGCTCGTAACGGTTAGCTCTCCTCCGAGTGCTTCGGCTCTTTCTCGCATGGACATCATCCCTAAAGTCAGCTTGTTATGGCCGTTTTCCACCGAGAATCCTTTGCCCCGATCGCTGATTTCCAGACTTGCCCCATTTGATGCTATCGCTAATCGCAAGTAAGCAACGTTCGTACCCGAATGCTTCCTCACGTTATTCAAGGCTTCCTGCCCGATGCGCCAGAAGGATTCCTCGATCGCTCTCGGTAATTCCTTCACGCCTTCGGCTTGCTCGAAGATGATTAAATCCATGGACTGCCCGTATTGCCGTAGCGCCGGCAGCAATCCGTTCTCAAGACCCGCCGGCCTTAATTGCCAGATGAGCGCACGCATTTCCTTCAACACTTCTTGCGAGACCTGGCTAATTTCCTGCAGAGACTGTTGCACGATCGGTTCCTTCCCGGCAAGCACGGTTTCCGCGCCCTTCGCCAGGAACGATAAAGAGAAAACCTTCTGAATGACGGAATCGTGCAGATCGCGAGCCATTCGATTGCGTTCTTCCATTAAAGCAAGGTCGCTTCGCTGCTCGTAAATCCGCATGTTCTCCAAGCTAAGAGAAAAATGATCGGCGATAGAATGCATGAAATCCGCGTTGTAGCATTCGAATTGCCTTGGCTTGGGACTGCTTACGAGGAGTACGCCAATCGGATGATTCCTTGCGCGAAGCGGGATCGCAGCAGCCGAACTGAACGGCGGAATTCCTACTTCAGCCAATAAATCGCTAGAGACGATGCCTTGATAGGAGTCGATAACCAAGCGATCATCGTGAAATGCCTCGCTAATCAGTCCCTCGTGTTCAATCGCATGAGACCGCCACCGGTTGTCCACTTGCTTATCCTTGTACTGGGATCGCAGGGTCAACTTGGAATTCTTGCTGATGAACAAGGATACTTGCGGCCAGTCGAACGTATCCCCGATGATCTCCACCGCTTTTACCGGAAATTGTTCCGCGTCCATGATGGAATTGAATTGTTGGATAACGTCGCCAAGCTTGGCATATAGGATCGCGCTCTGTTCTTTGGCTTGATAGAGGCGAATTCTATTGATCGCCGTGCCGATCTGAAGAGCAACGGCTTGCAGCAAGTCCAATTCATCGGCGGAGAAGCGCTCCTTCCCCGCCGTCGCAACGTTCAGAAGTCCGAATCGTTCCTGTCCGGATTGAAGCGGAACCGTAGCGTGATGGGTTATGCCTTCCGTATCTCCGAAATCGTTCATAATTGCGTATTGGATTCTCTTGCACTCGATAATGTTGACGGCTCGATCCAATTTATTCTGCCGATAGCTTTCGATGCATGCGCATTCTTCGCCTTTCATCAACGCATAATTGCCGGTTGTCAACGCCTGAGGCAAATTCTGAGATGCCGCGCAGGAGCTGCCTTGACGATCGTCTATCAGGAATATCCACCCGGTCGTGAAGCCGGTGACCTCAAGCAACTTCTTCAACACATCGTTCAACATAGGATTCAACTCGTTCGTCTTATTCAGCATTTCCGCAATTTCCTTGAGCGCTAACAACTCGTTCGTTTGAATATCCCGGGCCATCCGTATCCCTCGCTTCCGGATTTCCGCGAATGATTATAAAGGTTTCTAAAGTCCGACATTCGCTATCCCCGTATCTTATCACATCCCGCCACCGTTGACATTCCGTTCCGCGTCGATTTCCCTCGGCAATTGCTTAGAAGCGCCAGGTACCTCTCGGCCCTTGACGTTAACCGATTCCGAGGAGTAGATGTAAATGGTCGTTTGACCGCCGGATACGTTAGCGCGGATGAGTACGGGTTGGTTGTACGAATTCTGAAAAGCGAAGTCCGGCCCGTACCAGCTTACCGTAGCGTCACGGCCAGGCGGCACATACGGCACGCTCCGGCTGTGGGAATACCGTTGAACGATTTTAAGTCCGGCGCGATCGACCGCATTGAACAAAGTGGAAGAGATCTGGCATATCCCGCCTCCGATTCCTTCCGCCACCTCTCCCCTTACGATAATTTTCGCGCGCAAATACCCTCGGTCTGCCGATCGGATACCGACTGTTTGGTTAAAGGAGAACGTCTCTCCCGGAAAGACGAATTGATTGTTGATCGCTCTGGCAGCAAGCAAGATATTATGCGAACGGTTCTTATTGTTCGAATTAAAGTAGGTCGTGTATTGGCCGATCATTTTCTCCCTTACCGTCGCCAGTAGCTCGCTGTCCACTTTGGGATAGATCGGCTTCATTATCGCTTCGAGATCGGAGGAAGGACTTTCCCCCGAATCGCCGTAGAACTTCTTGGCGAACGCCTTGCTATCCAGCCGATATCCGAACCGTTCCGGAACGATCCTTCCCGATCCGTCCAACGATGCGTTTACGGGAGCCTGATAGGTCTGTTTCGCCACTCGATCCAACAGCTTATCCAATTTATTCTCATCGATAATCGGTAGTCCGGCTATCGGAAATTGAATCTCCGATCGGGAAACGTTCATAATCGGATTTCCTTCCCGGGTTATGTTTAACCGATCCGGCAGCTCGTGTTGTTGAAGTACCATCAATAAGCCAAAGATCCAATGGAAACCCAATCGAAAGTCCTCCCGCGCGAGATATTCTCGTAGTGACCTTACCTGATGTTCATTAAGATGACTGTGCGAACCGTCTCTAAATAAAGTGCGTCAGGCTAAGGGAGATTATCCTACATAAATCCCCAAGCGTTCGACCAGAATAAGGATCAAGAACGGAGGGAATAGGAAATGAAACGAATATCGACGCGAAAACGAACGCTTAACATGATTCTCGCGCTTGTCCTTTCGATCGGATTTCTCTTACCATACGGACCAACTGCGGGTGCAAAGAAGCTTCCGGATACGACTAGACTAGTCTTAACCGTTCGTTCCAGCCTTAATGCCGTTTCCTTCAGTCAACTGGAGCTTCGCAACGCCATTCTAATTCATGAGATTATTCGTGCCAAGAAAGAGAGTCTCGGACCGAACCAAGTCCCGAATATAACCGATATGGTTGTCGCTTTAACGCAGGAAGGCCACGAGGATAAGTACTTTCATATGGATCGAATGGGCTATTTGTGGGAGGAGCAATCCATGCAGAAGCTCGTTCTTCCACCGGCAGCCACGTTTAAGCTGATACGTTACGCCAATGCTTTGCGAGCAACTCATTATGGCCGATTGATCCGATGGGAGGACGCGGAACGAATCGTTCCTCGCAAAGGTATCGTCTCCGTAACGGATTTGGAGACGGGCTTATCCTTCCGCGTCCAGCGAAGAGCGGGCAGCGACCATGCCGACGTCCAACCGATAACCAAAGAGGATACGGCCATCATGAAACGAATTTACGGAGGCCGTTGGAGCTGGAAAAGAAGGCCGATCATCGTACATTCCGGGCAAGGCAGAATAGCCGCCTCCATGAATGGCATGCCCCATGGCGGGGACGGCATTCCGGAGAACGGCTTCTCGGGGCATTTCTGCATTCATTTTCTCGGCAGCACGTCGCACAAATCGGATTTCCCGGATACGGCGCATCAATTAATGATCTACAAAGCTTCGGGGAATACGCGCGCTTTTATCGAGGCTGCATCGCCGGTCGTACTAGCCGAGAGCTTCGTCGAAGCCATGTATCAGCGAGATTCGCTACTGCTCAGACAAGTATGGGATACGATACCCGAGGACAAGTGGTCTTATTTTGCTGGTCAATTAGAAACGTTGGAATCCATCCGCATCCGTAAACCGTTACGTAAAACCGGGAAATCCTCGGTGCTCGAAGATAACGAATACGACGAAAGCTTGAAGTCGGATATCCGATTGGCTATCGCGTCGAATAAGATAGGTAAACCGGAACGTAACGCTACCTATAGCTTCAGCTTTAAGCGAGACGACCGTTCGTCTCCTTGGCGAATCGCAGACGTCGCCGTCAAGTAATTTATTGCAATCGGATGCCGTAAATTTTGCCTCCGCGGGAAGCGACGACCGCGTAATCGTTATAGATTGCCGGCGATGATTCGATGTTCGTCCCGATGTTCAGGCTTCCGACCACCTTCCCGTTGTCGGCCGAGATGACGGATATCAACCCAACGGAATCGGCTTGGATCAGATACGCTTTCCCGTTATTATCGTAGACATCCACAGGGGACGACCAAGCATAATTTTTCATCGTCAGTCTCCACGCCTCTCGTCCCGTTTCCTTATTCAAGGCGACCATTAACCCGCCGCTGAATGTTCCGTAACGCGCGATCGTGAAGACGACGAGCTCGCCGATCTCTTTCTTGCCGATAACCGGCGTCGCCAATAAGCCTCCATTTACAGGATGCGGACCTAGTAACGAGAAGCTCGCGTATTTATTCTGCCAGACGACCTTGCCCGTCAATCCGTTGATCTTCCGGATGTACGAGCTTCCCGATCTCCCCTGCTTATCCACCTCGGTTCCGGTGTATAGGTACGGCACTCCGCCTTCCGTCTCGATTACGATCGTAGCGTCCGTATCGTCGAGCGGAGGAAGCGTCCATTCCGGCGTATTCGTCTTCAGATTCAAGGCTTGCAAGCTGCCGCCATTGTCCCCGAAAAAGGCAAGGTTATCGTATATCGCGAGGGAGTTCTCGATTCCTTGATAGCTATTCCCTTTAATCTTATAGCGGTACTTGCTAATAACCGGATCGATCGAAAGCGTCTTCTTGCTTGGATTGAACGCCGTATTGAGTTTGATCCTATAGACCACGCCGTTCTCGCCGCCGACCGTGAGAGAATCGTCCAGCCTGTTAAAGATGGCCGAGCTATCGAACGCTCCCCAGCTCCTATAAGCGAACTTATCCTTTCCGTTCACCCGCAGCAGCCTCTTCTGGTCCGTGAGACTGTACAAGTTAAATCCGATCGTACCGTTCTCGGGTATGCCTTCTCCCACATAGAGAAGAGGATAACCTCTCGCGTCAACCGATACGCTGCCCTTAATCGGATTGCCTACTTTGATCGGATTACGCGTTTCCTCGCCGGATTCCAAGTCCAGGAAGTAGACGTACCCGTCTAAGGAAGCGTAGATTACTTCCGTAAATCCCGGCTTATTCCGAAATTCGGCTTTTACGTTCATTGTCCGAAGAACCTCCTGCGACCACTTGACGATAGCGGGCTGACCCGTCCAGCCTGCGCCTCCGCCCCATGAGCTGGACTTTGTTTTCTTCTCCCAAGCGATTTTCGGACGAAAGGTTGTCATATCGGCCGTGCCGTAAGACGGCGAGCTTCGTTCGTTGGATCCCCGAAAGGTTAATATGCCTTCCACCTCGGTATATTTAGCCGGGAAAGCTAGCGACATCGAGGGCTTGCTGCTCCATTGATAAGAGGAGAGATTTCCGGCTTGGGCGATTCCCTGGTACAGACAGATAAGGACGAGTGCGAGTATGGCGATCTTTTTTCCGCGGAACATCTCTATTAAATCCCCCCAACGATTAGGATAAATAGATTGTACTCACTAGACTCCGAGAAGCTTGTCAAACGGTGGGCGAGTATTCGAGGATAAATTGTCGCATCCGCGAACCAATGATCGGAATTGGGCGTGCGATGAGCCCGAAGCATTGTTCTCGAGGATTGAAGTCGGTTAAAATAGGAAGTAACTAAGGAGGATGTTTCATGCCAACGCGCAAGTGGTCTGATCGGATAAAATGGATGCTGCTTAACCAGAAGGTTATCTTATTTCTTGTAGTCATTTTGTTATTAAGCTTGAATATATTGGTGCTGGACAAGATCTCCTACGTCTTCCACCCCTTCATCGTCGTTCTGGAGACCGTATTCCTCCCCTTTCTGTTGACGGGTGTCGCTTATTACCTGCTTAATCCAATCGTGGAGTACATGGAAAGCCGCTACAACGTGCGTCGGGTGTATTCCATTATCGTTCTTTATTTAATTATCATCACCGTGCTCACTTTAGTCATAATGAAAGTCGTGCCTTTGCTCAGCGAGCAAATTACGAGTTTAATCGTGCAGTTTCCTACATATAGCCAAGGCGCCCAACAAAAGTTCGAGGAGCTAATCGGCAACGAATACTTCAATCAGCTGCAGAGCACGCTTGGAATCGATTCCGAGAAGCTGGTTCAAGAATTCTCGGGCAAGGCCTCGTCGCTCATGAGCAACGCTTGGTCCGGAATCGGCAGCGTCGTAGGCAGAATCACGGAAACGGTACTCGCTATCATTACCGTTCCCTTCATCCTGTTCTACCTGCTGAAAGACCGGAAGAAGCTGTCTCCTTTCGTGCTAAGCTTCGTTCCCACCTTCTTGAGAGATCGTTCGTTCCGCGTCATGATGGAGATGAATCATCAGATCAGCTCTTATATTCGCGGGCAGATCGTCATCAGCTTCTGCATCGGCGGACTCCTCTATATCGGTTATTTGATTATCGGACTCGACTATTCTCTCGTTCTAGCGGTTATCGCGGCCTGTACCAGCATCGTTCCTTACTTAGGCCCGGCTATCGCCATCACGCCGGCATTAGTCGTAGCCATGGTAACGTCACCCGTAATGCTTCTTAAGATGCTCGTTATTTGGACGATCGTTCAGCTAATCGAAGGAAAGTTCATATCTCCGCAAATCATGGGCAAGACGATGCACGTCCACCCGATCACGATTATCTTCGTCATTATTACAGCCGGTAACTTATTCGGCATGATCGGCATTATCCTTGCCGTTCCCGGCTACGCCATTCTGAAAGTCATTGCCACTCATTTATTCCGATGGTTTAAGCTACGGACGGGGCTCTACGATCCTCCGGAAACCTTGAAAGCAGAACCATCGGCGGAGTGAAAAATCATCCTTATAATCATAAGCGGCAGCCTTAGACGTTAAGTCTTGGGCTGCCGCTTTATTTATTACATGAATTTGTATGCAATGAATCAAAATAACATAGAGGTGCCTTGTATCGTCATCCTTCACGCAAGTGAACTAGACAAATTAACGCTTGCTCCACGTTGTTCTATTCGATCGTTGATGGAAAACGGGCATTAATATAACGGTTATCTCCGTACAACTTCTCCAAATGCATAAATTTGACTAGACAACTTTACATCACCTTCACATTCCTATAACAATTTTTGTTTTTAGATTAACGACTCTCGAATACTCGGCTTGTAAACTAAGGATTATCAACCCGTCAGGTGAACGTAAACTCTAGGAGGTGAGCAGTCGGATAAATGATGAACAAATATGAGGAAATCAGCAAAGTGATCGCCGATGAAATCGATCGAAATTTGTTTGCCGAGGGAGACAAGCTACCTACCGAAAAAACTTTGGCTGCACGATTTCAGGTTAGCCGCGAGACCATCCGCAAGGCGCTAAAGAATCTCATAGAGCTAGGCAAGATCTACAACATTCAAGGCTCTGGTTACTATTTGCGCCGGAATGGCCTTCACATGGCAAGCACTTTGAATAAATTTTCCAGCATCACCGAACTGATCCAAAACGCCAACTTGACTGAAGGAGATATAGAAGTTCAAATCTTCAAGAGAAAACCGAACGATGAAGAAATCGGCATGTTGAATATTAACAAGCAGGATTCCATGTTTATTCTCGAAAGGATACGAACGGCAAACGGCGAGTCGATTGTATATTCGCGAAATATTTTGCCGCAAAGCATCGTAGGTCAAGATTTTGCGGAATACTATGAGCCCGGCTCCTTATCCAAATATCTCGAACTTAAATATGGCATTTACATTGTCGAATCGCTCATGGAAATCCAAGCGGTACGGGAAGAAGATGTCCTCCCGTACCGTTTGAAGCTTAGCGACCCTCCTCTCTTGAAATTTATTCAAGTGCATTACGACGACAAGGCGAATCCTATTTATATTTCCTACGATTACATGAGAAACGACTTAATACGGTTTTATGTGCGAAGAACTTAATGATTTCAACGAATTAGTAAAACCTACGAAACGGAGGATTATGGATATGAGCGTAAATCCGGTTGTACAAACCCCCTTTGAGAAAATTTATACGGACTACCTGGATTCTAACGGGAGAGTCATGATCGCGGCGCACCGGGGAATCTGGAGGCGGGCTTCTGAAAATTCGCTTCAAGCCATTCAAGCCGCCATTGATCTCGGCATGGATGTCGTCGAAGTCGATATCCGGAAAACCAAAGACGGGACATTGGTTCTCATGCATGACGAGACGGTCGATCGCATGACGAACGGATCCGGCAAAGTCTCGGAGCTTACGTATCAAGAAATTCGCGAGCTTCGCCTGAAGCAGGGTCGGGGCGGAGTCGAAGCTTCCGTTACGAACGAGCTTGTTCCTACGCTCAGGGAAGCGATGGAGTTGATTACGAATAAAATCTTGGTGAACCTGGACAAGTGCTGGGATGTCCGCGAAGACGTCTACCGGGTTCTTCTCGAAACGGGAACGGTAAGACAGGGCTTGTTCAAGAGCGCGGCGGGAATGGACGAGGTCGAACCGTTCTTGAACGGCAAAGCGGAGCGCCCGGAATTCATTCAAATCATTCATGACTACAAGGTCGTTCAAACGGACGTGGGAATTAAGGATTTGTTCAGCAGCTTCGCGGAAAACGAGGAGCTAAAAAAATGGTTAAGCCAGGTTGGGCCGGCGGAGCTCATCAAGAAATTGCCGAAGCCCAATAATGAATTGCTTGAACATTTGGACGAGCTATTTGCGCGAATCAAGCCCAAAGCGTTCGAGCTTAACTTTCTATACGATCGCAGCGAGATTATGGCTTCGGAAACGATTCGGCGCCTGAAGGAGCGTTCGTGCAGAATCTGGGTGAATACGATGTTCGGCTGGGATTGCGGAGGACATACGGACGAGATTTCGCTGAACAATCCGGAGTTTGGCTGGGATTGGCACAAGGAGCGCGGAGCCAATATGATCTTGTCCGATCACCCTGAAGAACTCTATCACTATTTAAATGCAGGGAAGTGAACTTACTGTGGGCAACAAGCTGGCTAAATTCAAAGAAGCGGCGTTCGGATTCGGATTTTTAATGCCGTCCTTACTTGGCTTCGGCATCTTCTTATTTTATCCGTTCTTTAAGTCCGTCTATTTAAGTCTTCATAGCACGAATCCGCGTGGACAAATCGTCGACTTTGTCTGGTTCGACAATTTCAAGGATATCCTCGGCTCCGAGCATTTTTACCAAAGCATTAAAATCTCGTTTCTATTCGCGCTGATGACGATCCCGACTTGCTTGATCATCTCCTTATGTCTGGCGCTGTTGACGCACAAAAAAAACAAAATCAATATTTATTTTCAGCTTATCTTTGCCAGTTCCATTGCGATACCCATCGGTAATGCTTCCGTCATTTGGAAAATCCTGTTCCACCCTACCGCCGGTATGTTCAACTATTTCCTAAGCTTTCTGGGCATCGATCCCATCGGTTGGCTAACGGATCCGGCTTACGCTTTGATTTCCGTTTCCATCATGACCGTATGGATAAGCATCGGATTTACCTACCTTGTCCTGCTAAGCGGAATTAAGGGCATCCCGGAGGACTTGTACGAGAGCGCCAAAATGGACGGCGCAGGCTCGTCCGCCATGGTTCGTAAAATCACGTTGCCATTGCTGTCCCCTGCTATCTTTTTCATGAGCGTCATATCCGTTATCGGTGCTCTGCAAAGCTTTTCCCAAATCAACATCCTAACGGAGGGCGGACCGGCGAATTCGACCAATGTCGTCGTCTACGATTTGTACCAGGAAGCTTTCGTTAACTATCGATTCGGTACCGGAAGCGCTCAGGCTATTATCTTGTTCCTGATCATTCTTCTGTTTACGATCGTTCAGTTTCGAATCGCGGAAAGGAAAGTGCATTATTCATGATAAGCAGATTACAGCGTCCGGCGGCATTGATTATTCTGATTCTGGCTGCCGTAGTCATTATTTATCCTATCTATTACGCTTTCGCGGCGTCGATGATGACATCGGGCGAAATGGATTCCTTCCCGCCTCATCTGTTTCCTTCGAGCCTTTACTTGGCTAACTTCAAGCTTGTTTTCAGCTTGGTTCCGGTTGCCCAGTTTTTGTATAACAGCTTCGTCGTCGCCATAGCGATTACGGCCGGACATTTGCTTACCGCAAGCTTGGCTGCCTATGCATTCGCTTTTATCCGGTTTCCGTTCAAAGCGTTTATTTTCTCCCTGTTCGTTGCCACGATGATGATTCCTTGGGAAGTAACGATGATTCCCAACTTCTTGACGATACGCAACTGGGGATGGACGGATTCTTATTGGGGTTTGATCGTACCTTTTCTAACGACAGGCTTCGGCACGTTTTTGTTTAGACAATTTTTCCTGCAATTGCCTAAGGAAATTTTCGAAGCGGCGAAGATGGACGGGTTGGGACATATGGGTGCCTTTGTTCGAATCGCCCTTCCGCTCACGCGCTCCGCTTTCGCGACATTGGCGGTTCACAGCTTTATCGGTGCATGGAATATGTATCTTTGGCCGCTGTTGATTACGAACGAAGAATCCATGCGAACCGTTCAAATCGGAGTCACGATGCTGCAGTTCGAAGAATTTACTTCTTGGAATCTGGTATTGGCAGGACTGACCTTGATGATGCTCCCCCCGCTGCTGTTGCTCGTGTTCGGATTGAAGCAACTCGTCGGCAACGTTACGTTGGGAGCCCTTAAAGGCTGAGCAAACCCTGAAGTTCGGTTATCGTAAAACGTCCGAGACCAATCGGTTAATATACAATACGTCAAAAAGACGACAACTAGGAGAGATAAACCCGATGAAGAACTTAAAATGGAAAACGACCGTACCTGTATTGCTAGTAGCTTCCGCAATAGCCCTTCAAGGCTGCGGCAATTCCGCATCGAACTCGAACTCGACCAATAATCAGCCTACGAAAGAATCAAGCTCAAGTTCAAGCGCTGCTCCGATCACGATTAATTGGTGGCACGCGATGAGCGGCGCCAACGGAAAAGTCATCGATCAGGTCGTTAAGGATTTCAATGCCTCCCAATCCAATATCGTTGTGAAAGTAACCTTCCAAGGAGCTTACGACGAACTGCTGAATAAAGTGAAAGCAACGATGGGTTCGAAAAGCGGCCCTTCGATGGTTCAAGTGAACGACGTAAATACCCGCTTTATGATTGATTCCAAGATGATAACGCCCGTTCAAACCCTCATTGATCGGGACAAGTTCGATATCTCGCAGCTAGAAGAGCACATCCTGAATTATTACACGGTCGACAACCAACTCTACTCGATGCCGTTCAATACCTCCAATGACGTGTTTTATTACAATAAAGATTTATTCAAAGCGGCTGGCCTAGACCCGGAAAACCCGCCGGCAACGTTCGAAGAAGTGACTAAAGACGCCCAAGCGCTCACCAAAAACGGAGTTACCGGTTATGCTTTCTATCTTGAGCCGTGGGATATGGAACAATCCTTCGCCAAGCAAGGAGAATTGTATGTCAATAACGATAACGGACGTTCCAGCGAGCCCGCGACGGAGTCTTTCATGAACACGAAACCGGGCGTCGACACGCTGACTTGGTGGAAAAACATGTTGGACAACAAGCTTGCTCTTAACTTCGGCCGCGTCTCCGCCGATGCTCAGAAATCCTTTATTGCCGGAAAAACCGCTATGTTGACAGGCTCGACCGGAGCGCTTCGCGGTCTCGTCGACGCTGCGAAAGGTAAATTCGAAGTCGGAACCGGCTTCTTCCCGATCCCTGAAGGCTCTGCCAAAGACGGAGGAGTCGCAATCGGGGGAGCAAGCAACTGGATCATGAACAACAAGTCCCAGGAAGAGCAAGATGCGGCATGGGAATTCATCAAATACTTGTCGTCTCCTAAAGTACAAGCCTTCTGGCACATTAGCACCGGCTACTTCCCTATCACGAAGGATGCGTATAACGAGCAGATCGTCAAAGACAATCTCGTTAAATACCCTCAGTTTAACGCGGCGATCGAACAGCTTCATCAAGCGAAATCCAATTATGCTTCGCAAGGCGCTTCGGTCGGGGTATTCCAGGAAATGAGAAACTTCTATGCGAGCGCCGTCGAAGAAGCAATGAACGGCAAGTCTCCTCAGGAAGCATTGGACAAAGCGGCGAAAAGCAGCACGGAAGCTATTCAAAAATATAACGAGACTAATAAATAAATCATTCCTTTAAGCAACCACCGTATTTTCAAACAAACAAAGACAGGACGAAATTTTCTTCGCCCTGTCTTTGTACATGACGAAATTTCCAATTATATGGTTTATATCAACAAGCTTCATGTCGCAGAAAGGCGGAAACTACTTTGCAAGGCAAATGGGTAATTTCAGATCTAGACGGTACTCTATTGGATTCACGACAACAAATCACGCAAGCCGTTAAACAACGTATACGACTTTTCCAACAAGATGGCGGCTTTTTTACTTTGGCAACAGGCCGGTCATTGAACAGCGCTTTACCTTTTATCGAAGAGCTAAATATCAAAGTGCCAGTTATTCTGTACAACGGCGCTAAACTATATGACCCTATCCAAAAGGTATTTCTTAAGGAGCATGCTTTGCCCGTATCCTCTTTTCGGCATGCTTTGTACAACTACGAGCTGACCGGCGAGGGATTGGGATTGAATGTATTGGTATTTTGTCAGGAGCAGATTTACTGCCCTTCTATTACGAATACAGTAGAACGTTACATGCAAAAAGATAAAGTTAATATCATCGAAACATCGATGTCCGATTTATATGACCTATTTCAATCATCGACTAAAATCATGTTTTTAGGCGATCCCGATGCGCTAAAATCTTTTCAGGAGAAGTGTTTCTCCCGTACCGAACAACCGGTCGCCCCCTTATGGCATGCGGTTCAGTCCGAGCCGGAGCTTCTTGAAATTCTTCCGCCCAACGTTAATAAGGGCTCTGCATGCTTGGAATTGATAGAAGTCTTGGGACTGGATATGGCCGATCTCACCGCTGTAGGAGACAATTTGAACGATATTGAAATGATTGCCCTGATCCCGAACGGAGTCGCGGTACAAAATGCCCATCCGATATTAAAGGAAACAGCCGATTGGGTAACCTCGCGGAGCAATGATGAAGATGCGATAATCGAAGTGTTTGACCAAAAAGCCGTGGCTATATAAGCGATGCCGTATAAAAACGATGAATTCATTAGCCAATTATACCGGCTTTCCGTACCGCTGACGCTTCAGTTTTTATTCACCTCATCCTTCTCTCTGCTCGATACCGTGATGGTAGCGGATTTGGGCGAGCTGCAGATTGCCGCGGCGGGCATCGCCGGACAACTGGAATTTCTGCTTGTCATGATATTGGCCGGCGCGTTAAGCGGACCGGCCGTTTTTATGGCGCAGTACTACGGCAAAAGAGATTACGTCTCGATTAAAAAACTGGCTGCTTTGAACGTCTTTAGCGGATTCGCTATTAGTTTTATTTTCTATATCGTCCTGACTTTAAGCTCTCCCTATGTCTTTTGGCCGTTTACGCAAGACGATCAGTTGCTGGAAATGACAGCGTCTTTCGTATCCATCGTCAGTTTCGGGTTTATCGCCTCGGCCGTCACGACCGCGTTTACGATGAGCTTAAAGAGCATCGGCGTCGTGAAAGCCGTCATGTACATGACGGTCCTGTCGCTTCTGCTGAACACCGTGTTGAATTATGCCCTGATCTACGGACATTTCGGGTTTGAGCCGATGGGAGTGAACGGAGCCGCGGTTGCTACGCTTATCTCGAAGCTACTGCTGCTGATTCTAACGGTGGCGTATGTATATGCGATGAAAAGGGAAGTCTCGGTATCTTTCTTGAAACGGTTCCCTTATGACCGTGTTTTGTTCGGAAGGGTGTATCGGGTTACTAAACCGATTATTATTCATGAGTCGTTGTGGGGGCTCGGCACCACGATGTATATCGTAGCGTTCGGAATGATGGGTGCCGCGTCGATTGCGATCATCCAAGTTTCGAAAGTGATCGGCAACTTCGTTCTCGCCGGCGTACTGGGATTCGCTCAATCCGCAAGCGTCATGATCGGCGAGCAGATCGGTTTGCGGAACAAAGAACAGGCACAGAAATATGCCGAAAGGTTCACGCGAATCGGCGTTGCGGCCGCCGTGCTCATCGGGTTGGCACTGTTTGTTGCGGCACCGCAAGTCGTCGGGCTGTTTCATATCGGAGAGCAGTTGCGCGGCCAAGCCGTGAATATTGTCCGTATCATGTCGTGCGTGTTAACTTGCAGCTTTCTTAACAACATCTGGATTGTCGGCGTATTCCGAAGCGGCGGCGATACGCATTACTCGATGAAGCTTGTCTTGGGATCCACTTGGCTGATCGGTATCCCGCTCGCGTTTATCGGAGCCGGCATCATGAAGTGGCCGATTGAAGTCGTGTACGGGCTGTTTGCCACAGAGGAAATCTCCAAAACTCTGTTTGGTTACTTTCGTTACAGGTCCCGACATTGGCAGCACGATCTGGTAAGTACTGAGCAATAAGCTAGCATAAAAACAAGCATAACGTTGCCGGCGCGGCAACATTATGCTTGTTTTTACTGCTCTATAGGCTTAGCCGATGCTTCCGTTATTAGAATAATCTTCTTGCCGTAACAAAACGTTTCTTCCATCCGTCGTCGAAATCTTCGAAGTGAACGCCTTGTACCTTGGAATAGGTATGAAGAACCCGGCCGTCGCCCGCATAGATGCCGACATGTCCGATATCGAGCCCTCGTGCGCTGAAGAACAACAAATCTCCTTTGCGCAGCTCGTCGACTTTGACTTCCTTCCCTTTCAGGGCTTGGTCGTAGGACACTCGCGGAAGATCTATAGCCAGCACTTCGTTAAACACGTACTGAACGAATGAAGAGCAGTCGAACGTCTTCGTTTGACCGGATTTGGCTCCGAACTCATAAGGAGTGGCCAGGAATTTGGACCCGAAAGCGAGTAGCTCGTCCGCTTGCTTATCGACTAACGCAGGGCTCGCGTAATCGGTATACATCGGTTTGGCTGAAATGAATCCAATCGTATCGTCCTTCGTCTGTACTTCCAACCAGTCCGCGTTGATTTCTCTGATGACGTGGACTTGCTCGTTTTTCGGAAGCATTCGAATCACGTCGGAATCGTTTTCTTTACCGGGAGAGACGCGCAGGTTAATGCCGTATTCGACTGCGGTCTCATAGTTGCGCGCGGATGAAATCGTGATCGAGCCGGAATACTCATGCCATTTCACGACATTGCCTAGCGTCTCGCTTATAAATCGCAAAGGAACCATAGTCGTCTTGTCTATAATCTTGCCGGGTACGGGTAAATTCAGCCGTTCCTGATTTTTATATGCGGTCGTTTCGCCGAGTCGATATGTAAGGATAACGCCATCCTTAGTAGCGGTAACTGTTTGGGTCTTATTGTTCCACGTGACTTCGGCACCTTCGGCCTCGAATATGGTTCGCATCGGAACGAGGCTACTGCCTTTTTCGATTACGGGTTGCGTCTGAAAAGCTAGCTGCCGGCCATCCAAGAATACGGATAGGGACGGATCGATCTCGGCGGCGTTTGCCGGCGCTGCTTGGAGCAACGACACGGACAAAAGCGCTGTCGCGGCGCCTGTAAGGAAATATGTACTCATCTTCAAATTGATGTCACCCTCTCGGAGTTGTCTTTTGATATAGACGCAAAGACGAGCGATTTGTTACCTTCCATATTGTGGAATGGGTTTGACTTGATTGTTTATTCCATTTCAGGTATATTCTCGGTATGGTATATTTATTTAAAACATTAACCTACTGGAGGAAACTTAATGTCGGTTCAAGTTGAAATTACTCGTACAATCCGTGCTCCGCGCGATCTTGTATTTAAGGCATTTACCGACCCGGAACAGCTTCCGCATTGGTGGGGACCCAAAGGATGGACGTTCGAGGTATCCGTATCCGATTTCCGTCCGGGGGGCGTATTTCATTACAGCCAGAAATCTCCGGAAGGCGATCTCATGTGGGTTAAATTCCTTTACCATGAAGTCAGCAAATCGGATAAACTCGTCTATTCCAGTTTCTTCTCCGATGAGGAAGGCAATATCGTTCGGGCCCCGTTTGATCCCGATTGGCCCCTGGAAACGCTGAATACCCTGACTCTCGCCGAGGACGAAGGCACAACGACTATTACGATAGTCGTGGCTCTCGTATCCCCGACCGAGGTAGAGTCGGCAACCTTCAAGGCATCGCATGAGATCCTTAATGAAGGATTCTCCAGAACCTTCGAACAATTAGCCGAATATCTATCGCGATAATAAATCTTGCGATACGGCATAACGAAAAAAACACCGAATCTCGGTGTTTTTTTCGTTATTCATACGGGTCCTGCGGGGTAACTAAGATCTCGTTCCCGCAGTCATCGATTGATCCAAACCATGAAATCCTCGTCGAAATATCGCCCTTCGAATTTCATTGCGTTTCGTTCCACCCCATACGCTTCGAAGCCTACCGATTCGTATAGCTTCTTTGCGGAGTCGTTATCGGATACGACCGTTAAGTTGATTTGCTCCAAACCCGCGATTTCCTTTGCCTTCTTGAGCAGTTCAAGCATGAGGGATTTACCTATTCCCTTTCCCCGCTGTTCAGGCGCCACGTACATTCCGTAAACATTGCCTTTATGGACTGTCTTAAGTCCGTTATCCCGCATGAAAGTTACGATTCCGACTAACGAGCCGCTAGCATCGAAAGCCCCGATAACGAATTTGTCATTAGTCGGTTTTACGCGCTCGATAACGGTTTCCATTGAAAAGTTCGCTTCTCTCTCGTAAGTGGATCCGAATGCTTCCGGATTGACGGTTAGCGAGCCTAATCGCAACTCTTGATAAGCTTGCGCATCCGTAACTTGCAGAACTCGTATGATCATCGGTTCTCCCTCCATCAAGAATATTGATACTGGGCATGATGCAGCCTGCTGTAGATTCCTCCGGAGTTAACCAGCTCCTGATGCCCGCCCTGCTCGGCGATTCCGTTCTCGTCGACGACGACGATCCTATCTGCGTTCTTGATCGTCGTGAGCCTGTGAGCGATGACCAGCGTCGTACGGCCGACGGACAATTCGGCAAGCGATTTCTGAATCGCCGCTTCCGTCTCGGTATCGAGCGCCGACGTCGCTTCGTCCAGAATAAGGATCGGCGGATTCTTCAGGAACATCCTCGCGATCGACATCCGTTGCTTCTGACCTCCGGACAGCTTCACTCCGCGCTCGCCGATGATCGTGTCCATGCCTTCCGGCTGCTGCCGGATCATCTCTTCGAGCGAAGCCCGTCTGGCGGCTTCCCAGATTTGCTCTTCCGTAGCGTCAAGATTCCCGTAAGCGATGTTCTCCCTGATCGATCCCGAGAACAAGAACACATCCTGTTGCACGATCCCGATGTGCTTGCGCAGCGATTGCAAAGTCATATCGCGAATATCAATGCCGTCGATGGTGATCTTGCCTTCGTTGACGTCGTAGAATCTCGGCAGCAAGCTGCATATCGTCGTTTTTCCCGCGCCGGAAGGACCTACGAACGCGATAGTCTCTCCGGATTTGATCGATAGATCGATTCCGCTTAAAATGTTTCTTCCCGGCTCGTAGCCGAAATCTACCCCGTCGAACCGGATGTTCCCTTGAAGCGAAGCTACGTCGACCGCATCTTTCGCGTCCGCAATATCGGGCTCCGTATCGATGATCTCGAGGTAACGCTTAAAGCCCGCGATCCCCTTCGGATAACTCTCGATAACGGCGTTGATCTTCTCGATCGGCCGGAAGAAGATGTTGGATAATAGCAGGAATGCCATGAATTCTCCTAGCTCCAGCCTACCTTGAATGAAGAACCAAGCACCGCAGATCATGACGAATACGGTAATCAAGCGCATCATCATATAGTTGATCGATAAGCTCTTGGCCATTGTCTTGTAAGCTAATAGCTTGGTCTCGCGAAAGTTCTTGTTATCGACCGCGAACAGCTTCTTCTCGTGCTCTTCGTTGGCGAACGATTGTACGACGCGGATACCGCCCACGTTTTCCTCGATACGCGCGTTGAAGTTCCCTACGTTACCGAATAATCTTCTGTAAGTGTTCGTCATTTTACCGCCGAATACGATGATGAGCCAAGCCATGATCGGAATGATGATGAAGGTAAGCAAGGCCAACTCTAGATTGATGTACGCCATCAGGGTAAAAGATCCCGCAAGCGTCATGACCGCGATGAAGACGTCCTCCGGACCATGGTGGGCGACTTCCCCGATATCGTTCAGGTCGTTCGTTACCCTTCCGACCAGATGTCCCGTCTTGTGATTATCGAAGAAGCGGAACGAGAGCTTCTGGATGTGCTCGAACATTTTACGCCGCATATCCGTTTCGATATTGATGCCGAGCATATGTCCCCAGTAGGTCACGACATAGTTTAATACCGTATTCAGCGCGTAAATACTAAGCAAGGCAACGCATGCAACCACGATCATCGTCCAATTCTCGCTTGGCAACAGATCGTCGATGAACTTGCTTACGGCCAGCGGGAATGCCAGCTCCAGCAGGCCGGCGACTACCGCGCACGAGAAATCCAGATAGAATAACCCTTTATAAGGACGATAATAAGCGAAAAATCTGCGAATCATATTTAAATCACACTCCCGTTTGTTCAAGACCCGAGACGGACGCCGACTCTTGCGAATCCATGGCGTCCTCCTGCAGATCGAATAAATGAATATAATCCTCGATAACTTGATCTATCGCTTTAAGCTCGCCGCATAACACGGCTTTGATAGGTTCGAATTCCGACTCGCCTAATTGCCGAGCTACCGTCGATCTCTTGACCCGCAGCTGCTCCAAGAAAACGAGAATGCGACCTCTTCTGAACGTCTGCGCGCCGTTAGCCCCGGAATGTTCGACGCCGCCTCGTCTTCCGTCCTTGCTCTCTCTTCCTTCACTGTCACCGTGCCTTCCGCGATGCTCCGTTCTCATCCAACACCTCACTTCTGTATACAAACGCATACAATTTACTCCATGTATACAAAAGTATACGATTGTTTTTCCAGTGTCAACCAAAATTGCAGCCAGGTTGAAAAAGAGGCTTCCGTCCTCGAGAATTTTACTCTGTTCTTACATCGTCCGAATATTGAGAAAACGTTTGCTTGCTATGATGTTGAACAAGAGGAGGTGGAAGCAAAGTGTATTACGAAGAAGACCGAGTACCGTTCGATGATGCGGACGAGGAAAAGGAACTAGTCAAAACCAAGCCGGATGCCGATGAAACCAACAAGCCATTGTCTAATTGACAGTGCTTTTTTTATTAGCGTTACTTTAATAATAGATTCGAACAGTCGTTTAACGCATAACGGCATCCCGCGCCGTCGAGGCCATCGGAATGCCGTTCTTTTGTGTGTTCTTCAATAGTCCGCGCGTAAAGCGTTGCCGCCCCTTAAGGAACCTTCACGACGAACGGAACGATGAACGTACGATCATTCCTCTTGAATTGACCCCAGATTTTATAGATGCCGCTCTTCGGGAAGCTTGTCATGAAACGCGCTTCCGGCCCTTTGGCATCTTCGTCCGTCGGATGAACGTGCAGATAAAGCTCCGTGTCCTCGCTTAGAATGACGACGTGACCGACGGCTCCCAGATAAGGCTGCAAATCCTCAATCGGTTTATTCGAACCGGCGTCGGCAAAAGTAAAGGTCAACCCCGTCTCCATGCCCGCCATCAAATGGTCCAACGACAGCGTCGCTTCAACGCCGTCGACGATACGCGTCAAGCTCGAGTCAGGTAAGATCTGCGTTTGTTCGCCGACCTTCCCTTGAACCTCGACCCGCTTGGTCTGCGAAGTCGACGATCCGCCGCCGGGAATATAATCGGCTATCAGCTTGTATTCGCCGGCAGCCGGGAACCGGGTCGTAACCGAGAACGCGCCTCCGCCCTTATAAGCCGGATGAATATGATTGAAATAGGAGAGGTCTTTGCTCACGACGATTAAATGCATTTTTTTCTCGTGATTATTCTCGAATTCGTTCACCGGTTGTCCCTTAGCGTCGCGGATTAGAATCGTAACTTCCGTATCTTCAGCGACATTAGGCTTTGGCACTGAAAGCTTCCATTCAGCGCTAGTCGTAACCTCCGCCGCCGCCGATGAGCTCGTATCGCCATGTTCGCGATGATCTTCGCCTACGCTTGCTTCGCGATTTTCCATATGCTCGCCATGAACGATCGCTTCCTGATCCGCGCCTCCATTGTTACGATTCCCGCAAGCGCTAACCAGGAATAGCGCGAACGCTAACATCCATAACCCTATTTTCCTCATTCGTTTACCTCCGCGATTTACAGCCTGACTCTTTGCAACCTAAGCGCGTTAAGCACGACGGATACCGAGCTTAACGCCATTGCGGCGCCTGCCAACCATGGCGCTAGATATCCGCTCGCTGCTATCGGTATACCGATTACGTTGAACGCAAGCGCCCAGAATAGATTTTGCTTAATATTGAGCATCGTTCTACGGCTCATCGATATCGCATCCGGAATGCTGCTCAGGTCGCCGCGCATCAAGGTCACGTCCGCCGCCTCCATCGCCACGTCCGTTCCCGTTCCGATCGCCATCCCGATATCCGCCGTAGCCAATGCCGGAGCGTCGTTAATCCCGTCTCCAACCATCGCTACCTTCTTGCCCGCCGCTTGCAGCTTCCTTACCTCTTCGGCTTTGCCTTCCGGCAATACCTCGGCGCGTACTTCGAGTATTCCGGATTGTTTCGCGATCGCCGAAGCGGTTCGCGCATTATCGCCGGTAATCATGATGACCTGCAAACCTAGCGCATGAAGCTTCGCGATCGCAGCTATGGATGTCTCCTTAATCGTATCCGCTACCGCGATCACAGCCGCAACGGAGCCATTCACCGCGACAAGCATGGCCGTCTTGCCCTCTTCCTCCAGCTCGGCCATTCTCCCTAGAACATTGTCCATATTTATCGAATGCCGTTCCATTAGCTTGCGGGTCCCGATAAGCAATTCTTGCCCTTCGACGACGGCCTTAACCCCGTATCCGGGAATGGCTTCGAACGACTCCGTGGCGACTGCCGATATCCCCTTGGCTTCGATTCCGGCAACGATGGCTTCCGCCAACGGATGCTCGGAATGGCGTTCAGCCGAAGCGATCCATGTCAGCATTCGATCCCGGTTGTCCGGATCCGAATTAAATTCAATATCCGTCAACTCGGGTTTCCCCTTGGTTACCGTTCCTGTTTTGTCTAGCAGTACGACGTCCAGCCTATGAGTCGATTCCAGATGCTCCCCGCCCTTGAAGAGAATTCCCATCTCGGCGGCTCGGCCCGATCCGGCCATAATCGACGTAGGAGTCGCCAATCCGAGCGCACACGGACAAGCGATGACCAGAACGGCTATTGCCTTCTCCAGAGCTCCCGAGAAATTTCCACTATCCACGCCGAAGAACCAGATGAGAAACGCAGCGACGGCTATTCCGACGACGATCGGAACGAAGATGCCCGATATGACGTCAGCGACGCGTTGAATCGGCGCCTTGGAGCCTTGCGCCTCTTCGACGACTTTAATGATTTGCGCGAGCGCCGTCTCATGACCGACTCTAGTCGCCCGAATCCGCAACGCTCCGTTCGTGTTCACGGTAGAGCCTACCACCGAATCCCCTGCCCGCTTATCCGCCGGGATGCTTTCGCCCGTAATCATCGACTCGTCTACGGCCGATATCCCGTCGATAACGATGCCGTCCACGGGAATTTTCTCCCCTGGCTTCGCTAGTACGATGTCTCCCACGACGACTTCCTCGACGGGAACTCGTAACTCCATCCCGTCCCGAACGACAAGCGCTGTCTTAGCTCGCAAGCCGATTAATGTCTTGATCGCATCCGAAGTACGCCCCTTCGCCATCGCTTCGAACCATTTTCCCATCAAAATGAGAGTAATCAATATCGAGCTCGTTTCGTAATACAAATCGACTTGATGGTGGCTGCCGATGGATTGGAAGGTCAAATAGAGGCTATAGAAATAAGCCGCGGAAGTCCCCAACGAGACAAGGACGTCCATATTCGCGCTTCCGTTGCGAAGTGCTTTATAAGCGCTCACGTAAAAAGGAAAGCCGATAACGAGCTGAACGGGGGTCGCTAGAAACAACTGAACCCATGGATTCATGAACGGCTCCGGTACCCAAATCCAAGAGGTGAAGGAGAAGTGCCCAACCATTGCCCACAGTAAAGGCAAGGATAGTACCGCCGAGATCAGCAGTCTGCGACTCCGCTTGCGTATTTCTATTTTCCGCTCCGCGCTCCTATCCTTATTTTCTTCTTTGATTTTAGCCTTATACCCGAGCTGCTCGACTTTCTTGATCATATCGGGAATGGACACGTTGGATGGCGTAAACTCGACGCGGGCGGACTCCAATGCGAGGTTCACGGTCGCTTGGGATACTCCGTCCAATTTGTTTAGCCCTTTCTCGATGCGATTCGCGCATGCCGCGCAGGTCATCCCCGTAATTTGCAAGGATGCTTGCTCGTTATCGTCTAAGGTTGGATTTCCGTTCATATTTCGTCACCTTCGCTTTCGACTTATACCCACACGGGGTATATTTATAAGTAAAAAAAGGGAGTCATCATTCTAAGATGACTCCGATACGATTAAACGACGTCATAGCCCTGATCTTCGATCGCTTCTCGGATGGCAACAAGAGTAACTTTGTCCTCATCGTATTCGATCGATACCGAACCCGTCGGAAGATCGACTTTAGCCTTCGCTCCTAGATTGTTAACCGCGCCTTCGACGGAATTAACGCAATGGCCGCAAGACATTCCTTGAACGTTCAATGTAACGTTAGACATATAGATTCCCTCCATCTTCATTATCTTATTAATTTGTTTACCGTAACGATTAATTCATCCAGAACCTCGTGATCACCGGATTGGATACGTTCGACAATGCAGCTTTTCATGTGATCTTCAAGCAGAAGCTTTCCAACGCTACTGAGCGCGGATTGTGCCGCCGCGATTTGATTAAGGACATCGTCGCAATAAGTATCCTTATCGATTAGTCCTTTAATGCCGCGAATCTGCCCTTCGATCCGATTCAGCCTGGAAATCAAAGACGATTTCGTCTTGTTGGAGTGGTGGCTTTTTCTTTCTTCCGTATGCGTGTCGCAATGCTCTTCGTGAGCATCGATCGTAAGCTCATTCTCCATCTCTACCATCGCTCCTTTCCTTCCGGCATACCCCGGCAGGGTATCTCGCCCCTTAAATATACCCCCCAGTAGTATGTATGTCAATCGATTTATTATGCGTAGGGGCGAAAAGTTTATATCCCTGATTATGTCCGTACCTTCAGACGAATCTCCACGCTCGTTCCCTCGCCCAGCTTGCTGCTGATGTTCATCGTCCCTTTATGGTTCGTGATGATCCGCTGGCTCACCATTAGCCCAAGCCCGTTTCCGGAAGTCTTGTTCGTGAAGAAAGGCTCGCCTAACCTCTTCATGTCCTCGTCGGAAATTCCTCTGCCTTGATCCGTGATCCGAATGACGATGAATTCGTTGCTTGGGCTGCTTTCCAGTTCCACCGTAATGATGCCGCCCGTATCTTCCATCGCTTCGATGCTATTCTTTATGACATTGATGATTACTTGCTTGAGTTGGTTCGCGTCTCCCAAGCTCATAAGGAGGTCGGGAGAAAATCTCGTTTCGAACGATACGTTAAGCAGACTGGCTTGCGAGTCCAACAATGAAATCATATCGCTGAGCAAGCTTTTGATATCGACCGGCTGATAGTGATTAACCTGAGGCTTGGACAAGACGAGAAATTCGCTCACGATAAAATTAATCCGATCTAACTCCGACATCATGATGTCCAGATAGGAGGGTGACAGAAAGCCCTGTTGTTGATTCAATTGAACGAAGCCTCTAATCGTGGTCAACGGATTGCGAATCTCGTGAGCCACTCCGGCTGCGAGTTGACCGATTACGGACAGCTTCTCCGAGCGGCGAATAACCTCCTCGGTTTGCTTGCGTATCGTAATGTTCCGGGAGATTTCCGCAATCGCCACGACCTTCTCCTTCTCGTTGCGAATCGGCGATACCGTAATGCTAACGTCGATCGGCTGCCCTTTCTTCCGATAACGAACGGTTTCATAATCCGCGATAGATTGACCGCTTTCGATTTTCCCCCTGATATCCTCGTATTCGCAAATCAGTTCATCCGGAATATGGGCAAGCGTCCGATGGAGTACCTCTTCTCTCCCCCAACCGTACATCGATTCGAATGCATTATTCACTTGAATGACGTTGCCTTGGAGATCAGTGACATGGATCGCGTCCGAGGTTTGGTTGACGAACGATTCCAGATATTCCTTAGTGCTTCTTAATTCTTCCGCGGAATCGCGAAGCCTGCCCAGATACAGCTGCAAATTATCTGCCATCATGTTGACCCTGCTCGATAACGTCCCTAGCTCGTCTTTGCTGCGAATCGAGATTTTGCCGCCGAAACGACCGAGCGCGATTTCATTTACATAATCTAAAATATGCCTAAGCGGCTTGATCATAAAACCCGCGATAAAATAACTGGCAAACCACGAGGCTATAATCAAGCTTATTGAAATGACGGAATGAAGGAACAGTTGGCGGTACAGTGCTTTCTCGATCGCGCCGTTATCGAAATTCACGCCAATGACGTATGGAGTACCGCCTCTTAGCGGAATGAAGCTCTTCATGATCGATTTGCCTTCCTGATGGTAAATAGACGTGATCAGCTCTCCCGCACCCACCGCGAGATTGACGTTCATGACATCGTTATCCATATCCATGAAGTCATATTCTCCGAAAGGAATAGGACGCACATCGAGGTTATGCACGACTACCCCTTTCTTCGAATTACGGATTTCCGGCTTGCCGAAAAATCTAGGGTCGAACCCGTTAATCCCCACGATATTCGGATTGTCTTCCATTAAACTGCGAATAAGCGCTTCCGTCCCGATATTGTTCTCGAAGTCCAGAAACACCTGCGCGTTTACGTATGGATTGATCATGTAATCCGTCGTACCATCATAATAGTAGCCCCATTTATTGATGTTCGAAGGATCTGAAGTCGAATACTCATAAGGACCGGACCAATAATTCGGAAGCTTCTGGCCTTGCGGTATCGTAACGGGTTGGAGGTCGAACAGTTGGTTGAAGGCTTTATACCAATAATCGAACGTCTTCGAGCCTAATCCGATTTCTCCTGGGTCGGACGATTTCTGGACGACGATATTGTCGCTTGTCCTCTTCCACAACGATATTTGATCGACGCCAAGCTTGCGGCTCAGGGAGACAAGCTGCTCGTTGCTTACTTTATCTATATGCGGATCGAGCTCGCTCTGGGCGGCTATAGAGACCGCTCGCAATGTCTCTCCTAGCGTATCCTCCATGAATTTCCTGGACTTCTCCGCCGCGTCAAGGCTCGTCCCGATCTGCATGGCAATCGTTATCATCTCTTGCTTGGTCTTCGATTCGAGCTCGCTCTTGGATGAATAATAAAATATGGAAATGTTCAACGTAAGAATAATCGTTACGACTATGGAGATTAGCAACGATAGTTTAACTTTGATGGACACAACTCTTGCCTCCACAATCTAAGGTGCTTTACATCTATTACATATTAGACGCGGTTCGAAAAAATCCTTCATTAATGCTTTATCCAATAGCTGCATAATGCTTTATCCATTAGCTGAATATGACATTTGTCATATGCGACTATTGACACTTATGACTAACCGCAATCGCAGCCGTCCCGTACAATAGGGATTACAGTTGCTATCCTGCTGGTTAAACTACAAAAGGCTTAAATCACAAGGAGGAAACTTATGACTACCCCGAATCATGCGCAACTTAAAAAAGGCGTCGCTCCTTATGAGAAATCAAATACGAAATCAAGCATCCGTCAGCTCGTGAATACGCTTCCCCCTTTCTTCATTCTATGGACCGCGGCTTACCTGAGCTTATCCGTGTCCTATTGGTTAACGCTTCTTTTCGTGATATTGGCGTCCGGGTTCGTTGTGCGGACATTCATCATCTTTCACGACTGTTGCCATCAATCGTTCTTCAAGAGCCGCAAGGCCAATGAAATACTCGGAACGATAACGGGAGTTCTTACTTTATTCCCTTATCATCAATGGAAGCATAGCCACTCCATCCATCACTCTACGAGCAGTAACTTGGATAAACGCGGCATCGGCGACATGTGGTTATATACCGTCGACGAATATCTCGCGGCTCCCCTATGGAAACGAATTTATTACCGTATATACCGCAGTCCGTTCGTGATGTTCGGAATCGGTCCGATCGCGATTTTCCTTGTCGAATACCGTTTCAACGTCAAAGGCGCTAGACGCGCTGAGCGAATCAATACTTGGATCACCAACGCGGCGATCATCACGCTATACGGCCTTCTCTCTTGGGCGTTAGGCTGGCAGAATTTCTTGCTCGTGCAAGCTCCGATTTTCTGGTTATCCGGGGCGGTCGGCATCTGGCTGTTCTACGTACAGCATCAGTTCGAGGATTCTTACTTCGAGAACGAAGGGGAATGGAGCTACGTGAAAGCGGCCGTCGAAGGAAGCTCGTTCTACAAGCTCCCTAAGATCATGCAATGGTTAACCGGCAATATCGGTTATCATCACGTTCACCATTTAAGCCCGAGAGTACCGAATTATAACCTTGAAGAAGCTCATAACGCCGTGCCTCCGCTTCAACACGCGACGACGATCACGTTCGCCGATAGCCTGAAGGCTCTGCGCTTCCGACTTTGGGACGAACGGAACAAAACCTTCGTCAGCTTTAAGCAGATCAAACATCTGCATGGGAAGCCGATCGAGCCGATTACCGCAAAATCCAATAAAGCGGAACCTCCGGTGAACGGAGAAGTCGCCTAAAGTTGCAAATGCCTGAGGGATTCGTCTACTCGGGCTTTTGTTTATGATAAAATAGACATAAGCTCATTCCGCCAATAGGAGCGTTACCCATGTACAAGCGCTTGAAGAAAGCCCAGGTTTTTCCGAAAACGAATGGAATTAGCCCTTATGTATGGCTGATGTTCTCCATTCTTCCGTTCTATTTTATATTCCGGGCTTCAACCGATATCGAGATCGCTTCGGGTATATTGATGATCATCTTGTTCTTCTTCTGCTACCGGCTAACCTTGAACGCCAAAGGTTGGCTGGTTTACGTCGGGACGAGCGTGCAAATCCTCATTTCCATCGCGATGACCCTGCTATACAATTATGCGTATTTCGCCTTCTTCCTGGCATTCTTCATCGGGAACATACAGAATCGGGCCGGGTTTATTACGTTGTATACGATTCACGTCGCCACTAGCTTCCTCACCGTCAATATCGGCTTTATTAAGCAGGACAAGTTTTTCATCACGCAAACTCCGTTTATCCTGATCAGTCTTCTCGCCGTCATATTGCTTCCTCTTGGGAACTATAACCGCAATAAGCGGGGCGTGCTCCAAGAACAGCTTAAAGACGCCAATATCCGGATCTCGGAGCTCGTGAAGCTCGAAGAACGTCAGCGCATCGCCCGGGACTTGCACGATACGCTGGGACAGAAGCTGTCCTTGATCGGACTGAAAAGCGACCTAGCCCACAAGCTCATCGCCAAGAATCCGGAACAAGCCCGCTTGGAGATGAAGGACGTCCAGCAAACCGCGAGAACCGCCTTGCAGGAAGTCCGATTGCTCGTCTCGCGTATGCGCGGTACGAAGCTCGAGGACGAGATCATACGCATCAAGCAGATTCTGAATGCCGCGCAAATCGAATTTACGGTAGAAGGCGACTCGAATCTCAGGAACGTCTCCCTCTTATCCGAGAATGTTCTCAGCATGTGCTTAAAGGAAGCAGTCAACAATGTAGTGAAGCATAGCGGAGCTTCGGCTTGCATCCTCTGTTTGGAGGAGACTTCCACAGCGATCGTTATGAAAGTTAAGGACAATGGCAACTTAGGATCGAACGGACTAAATTTTAAGCAAGGCCACGGTTTGCAAGGCATGAAGGAAAGACTGGAATTCGTCAATGGCACCTTAGAGATCTCTTTGGCTGAAGGTACGACCATCACTACGAGAATCCCTCTAATCACGAAACGCACCGACAAGGAGGAGAATGCATGATTCGAATAGTCATCGCCGAAGACCAACGTATGCTACTAGGAGCGCTTGGCTCTCTGCTTGATTTAGAAGAGGATATGATCGTCGTCGGCAAAGCGTCGGACGGCGAGAAAGCGATCGATCTCGTCCGCTTGCACAAGCCGGATATCTGCATCATGGATATCGAAATGCCGGGTAAAAGCGGTCTCGAAGCCGCGGAAGAGATTCGCGATCTTCCGTGCAAGGTCATCATATTGACGACGTTCGCCAGGTCGGGTTATTTCGATCGCGCCATTAAAGCCGGCGTTAGCGGTTACTTATTGAAGGATAGTCCCAGCGAAGAGCTTGCCAGTACGATACGCAGCGTCCTAGCCGGCCGACGCGTATTCGCCTCCGAACTCGTGGACGATGCTTACGGCGGCGACAAAGAGAACCCGCTCACGGATCGGGAGAGAGAAGTGCTTGAGCTGATCGCCGACGGGAAAAACACGAAGGAAATCGCGACGGAGCTCTATTTAACCACGGGCACGATACGTAATTACATCTCCATTATTCTAGACAAGCTTAACGTCAGCAACCGGGTGGAAGCGATCAAACGGTTTAACGAGAAGGGCTGGTTCAAATAAGATCCAGCTTCTTGTAATCCCTCTTCATGATATTCTTGACTAGCCCCGACCACTTGGAATTGGCAGGACAGTACTTCGTGGCGATTTTCTCGATCGTCGTGTATCCCTTACCTACGTAACTCTTGGATAGAAGCTGACCGAATTTCCTGACGCTATCGCCCTTCGTCTCGAAGCTGAACGCTCTCTTGTGAGCATCGCCGCCCGATGCGTTCAGGCCGAACAGATTATTTTTGCTCTTGGCTAGCTTGCTGCTGCCGTTGCCGCTCTCCAGCTTCATGACCGCTATGGTGAACAAGGCGTTGATTCCATACTCCTCCTCCACCTGCAGAATAGCTTCCTCAAGCCCGTGCCCTTCCAGATCCGTACCTTCGAAAATAACCGCGATATCCTCTTCGGATAATCCGGAATCCACGCCGACTGTAGACGAAGGCTTCACGGGGTTCAATAAATCTTCGGCTTGCTTGATTTTAGCAACTGTGTCGACTACGTCCGATATCTCGCCTTGCTTGGGCTTTGCCGATAGCGACGTTTCCATCGCGATCCCTCCGCTAACTCTTGCCGCGTAATCTCCGTGCACGTATCCCCCGCCCTTGATTCTCAGCCAACCATTGTCCGTTGTCCGGACGATTTCAAGCAGAGTCCCCTTTTCGATCACTTTAATCACTTTCGATTTCGGATAACCGTTCGCTCGAACGTTTAAGTAATGTGCCGTAACTTGATATGTATTAACTGTCTGTGCTGGTAATGCCGAGATATGTACTTCGTTCTTAGCGTTCTTTGCCAGTTCTTCTAATACGGCTGTTTCGTCCATACTCTCAATAATCTGATCGTCGTTGCTTTCCGAGTTCTCCGTTTCAGGGGAAAGTTTTGCGTAACTCTTTGTTACTATGGTCGAAATAGATGGTTGAACGGAGACATTGGCCGAAACGATCGAACTCGCCGCTTCTTCGTTGTTCGAAGCTTGGAATCGTAATCCTAGTGCCAGGAGCAGCGCCGCTCCAAACGCGCAAATGAACAAATTCCGAATGAATTTCCTACGCATGACAACACCTCTTTCGTCAAATGGTGAAGGCTACTCGCAGTAATATAGGTTAGATTGTACATATATGCGGTTGAAAAGCTTGTCATTCTTTAAGTGAATAATTCATGTTAATTTGTCGATCCCGGACGCTCCATTGCAGCTCTTGGAATATCAAAAACCCGCTAACGGCGCGGGTTTGAGAGTGATTTCTATGCGATTTCCGAAAAATTAATATTTTCTCATGAATGGTGATATTGTTGCTTAAGGTCGTGAAACGAAATCGGACTATCTCCTTCCTCTACCGGCGAATCGAGACGAGATAGTAACGAAACGGATTTTTTCATAACTCTGCATCTTATAGGAATGGGACAAAAAGGCGGAAAAGTACACTGAAGGTAGGACATCGCCGAACGTAAAGCAATAGAGGTTCGAATGGTTCTGAGGTGGGGGTATAAAAGTGGAAAAAAACCGCGGTTTCGTCGTAATCGTCATTCCGTTATCGGAAGTTAAGAAATTCATTGCCATAGACCTAGTGGGAGGGACGCTTCTTTATTATCTATTGAAGCTCCCTCTGCACTCCATGATCGCGGCGACGGCCGGAAGCATGGTCGGTCCTTATTTGATTCGATTATCCATGAAGCGCGGCAAGAAAAAATAACTTTTCCCTACGACCGTTTCGTATGGAGCGGCCTCAATTTAGCCTCGATGGATTTCCGTTGATTTTCCAAGAACGGAGGCAAGGAGAGCGACTCTCCTAATGTCTCGAAGGGCTCGTCCGTCACGAAACCGGGTCCATCCGTTGCCAGCTCGAACAGGATTCCGTTCGGTTCCCGGAAGTATAAAGAGCGGAAATAGAATCTTTCCACGAAGCCGGAGTGCGGCAATCGGAATTGGTTCAGCAATTCGATCCAAGCCATTAACTCTTCCTTGTCCTCGATGCGGAAAGCTACATGGTGTACGCCGCCTTTTCCCGGCCCCGCCGCCGATAGATCGTTGCGCGGCTCGACCTGCACCTCCGCCCCCGATCCTCCTTCTCCTACCTGCAAGACGATGATGTCCTCTTGACCTTCTACAAGCGCGGGCACGCGGCTTTTCTCCCTATATCCGAGCAGTCCCAGCACGGCAACGGTCGTTTCCGGTTTCCTGACCGTGAGCTTAACCGGTCCTAAGCCGATAATCGCCGCCTCGGCAGGAACCGGACTGTTTTCCCACGGCACTCCTGCCGCGACGCCGGAATTCCCCTCGTCGGATACAAGCGCCAATTGCTGGCCTTCCGGATCCTCGAAGAAAACGACTTTGCGTCCGGCGAACTCGGTCACCGGCTCATGCTTAACGCTTTTCTCCGCGAAGCGCTTCGTCCAATAGTCTAACGCTTTGTCGTTAGGAACTCGAAGCGATGTTCCCGAAATGCTGCTCACCCCTGCTTTCGCGGGCCCGATCCCCGGAAAGTCGAAGAACGTAAGCTCGGTACCCGGATTCCCCCGCTCGTCCCCGTAAAATAAATGGTAAGCCGTCGTATCGTCCTGGTTCACCGTTTTCTTGATCAAACGCATGCCCAGCACTTCCGTGTAAAACTTAAAGTTACCTTGCACGTCGCCCGTCATGGCCGACAGATGGTGTATGCCTTTAACGTTCATTGTCGCTTCATCCTTTCACAATCAATCTGCTAAGCCATTCTAATCCAGTATATATCCGCCGGGAAAGCAAACGCAAAGCGAAGGTGCAACTTTTCCGCATCCCAACCGTCTAAAGATTGGTAATTATATCTATAAAATAGAAGGGAGTGGAAATGTGAATTTGAAGAGATTGACAGTCTGCGTTCTAGCGATGGCGTTGCTTTTCCCTACTCTTACGTTCGCCGAGACGCCAGCGAGTTTCCGTTTCACGTGGCATAACGAAATGGAGACTAACGGCAGCGCAATCGTCAGGGACGGAGTCGTCTACATAGGAGCAGAGGAAGTTTTCATAATCGCGGGTTTACAGATGGAGTGGGACAGCGCTCATCAACGCCTTCGATTAATCGGCGATAAGCTGAAGATGGCATTGCGATTGGGAAGTACAACGGGTTACGTAAACGGGAAGGTTACGGATATCGGCGGGTTTCCTTTCGTTTCCGACAAACGGACTTATATCCCGGCTCGATTCATCGTAAATGCGTTAAGCGGTAAAAACCTAAAGTGGAACAAATCGGATAGAAGTTTGCATGCGACTGGTTTACATGACGCTACAACGGAGAATCGAACTTACGGCGGGTTGATCTACTCTATCAAGCCTGGAACAAGCGACCTGTATGTTACGGACTCCAAAGGCATTAAACGAACGTTAACCAACTTGGGAAACCACGATTTTGATTCTACCGAATTTCATTTTCATCCTACGGATGGCGGACTACTCATTGTCACGATACACGACAACTATGGCGAACCCCATGTCCACGATCGGATGTTCACCGTTCTCATTAAGGATGGGGGAGTTATCCGTCAATCGACCGTGAATTACTTTAATCGCTTTACTCCCAATGTCGTTCAATACGATAATCACCCCTTGTTAATCGATGAAGAAAAGCTGTGAATTATTGAAGACGGAACGGGCGCCGTCCTGGAAACGATCGATTTGGTTAAGCTTGGCGGCGAGGACGAAGCTTACTTTATTGAAGGGATCGATGACGACTTCCTTTTATTCCGCGCGAATCACAAGGGAATCCTCACTCTGTACAACCGAGAAACCGGAGAAACCCTGCAACTGTACAAGCAGCTACTAGATGAGAAGGACCAACAAATCGCGGAAACGAATGATTTTCCCTATTTTGGCGATTTTCTTGAATTCATCGATCGGCAGGGTCAAACCTTGCGTTTTCGTAATCATTCCGTGCTCCATACAAGCGGCATAGATACGATATACGAATATGTTTTACCTTCATCCAATTCGCAAAAGTAACACGCATCGGAAATCGGAAGAGCAATCGCTCTTCCGATTTTTTAGTCATCCGGTAGGATGCATCCTGGCGAATCTATCTGTATAATAGCCAAGCAAACATACGTTTGCATAAGACGGTCGGTATGAACGCGCATATTCTATTACATCAAGTTCAGTCAGCGGAGGTTATTATGAAAGGATCCACTCATCTTGCCATTGGCGTCGCTATCGGAGCGGCAGCCAGCCTGTATTACCCGTTTACGGCTAATCATGCTTTGTTGTATTTGTCCGTTGCCGGATTTTCCGCGTTAAGCGCGGATCTCGATGGTCCCAGTCTCTTAAGCAGCAAGCTGGGGCCGGTTTCCAAGTTGTTGCGCGAGCTTCTGCTCTGGGGCGGCGTTCTCTTCGCTATCGTGCTTGCTTATTTGTACTTCGACAGGAGAGATTTCCATCCGCTGTTAACGACCAGCGCGGTTGCCCTAATCTTACTCGGATTCGTTACCCGGGAAGGCACGATCCGGAACGCGCTCGTAAGCGTCGTTGGCGCTACGCTCATCTATGTAGGCTGGACTTACCAGCTCAATTGGCTAATGGGCTTCGGATTGTTCGTCGGTTGGGTCCCTTGGTTAGCCCATCGCGGAATGACGCATACCGTATGGGCGCTTGGCCTATGGGGAACGATCGGCTGGGGATTGGAGAAGCAAATTCAGGTCGACGGCATCACCGCGGTCGCGATGGCCGGATATGCCTCGCATCTACTCGCGGATACTTTAACGACCAATGGCGTAAAGTGGTTGTATCCTCTATACAAGAAATCGATCAAGCTACGAATATAGCAAAGCGCCCTCCGCTCTGGTTTTCTAGAGCAGGAGGGCGCTTTATCTTTATACTTGAATCATGCGATGTCTACTGAACCTGTACTTCCGTAAGCTCGTGAGCCCTGTACTTCAATCTGGCGCTTTCCGAAGCTTGGCCGAGCAGGTCGGAGACGTCTACGCTTTTCCTTATGTTCCGTAAAATATAGGATGGCGAGGTCGTATCGGTGGAGAAAATGGTGATATCTCCGAACTTTAAGATTCTCTCGAGCAAATTCCGTTTCAAGGTAATATCGCGAACGCGATACAACTGGATTTCCTCGCGCTTTTTGGTGAAGATCCCTTTTTCGATGATTACTCTTCTCTCCGTGATCTGATAACGGGTGAAGCTCGGAAATCCATAGTTAAACGGTTTGCCCTCCCAAAGCACGTTCTCGTTAACCATGCGCGACCGCTCCTCTCGACTGGATGATTCAGTATATCTGCCTTATTTCTCCTATATTCTCCACGAGGACCCTTTGCACCTTCATGCATAGCGTTACGAATGGCAAAATAATTCAGTTACTTGGACCAAATCACCAGTGATCGTTGATCGCGTTCCGCCCCTAAGCGCATCAGCGTTTTTCCGGTCTCCGATTCTTGTATGGCCTCTCCGTTCCAGGAATCCACCTTGATCTTGACGAGCTTTCGTCTGCGAATGATCGTTTGAAACGCGGACTGAACAATCTCGGCTTCTTCTTCCGACGTGACGGACTCTTCATTCGACCCGGACAACGTAAACACTCTTTTTCCGTTATTCTCGATCCACAGCAGCCACTTGTCCCCCTTCAATAGCAGGAAGTTACCCGGCTTGCGCGCAAAAGAAGCTCCTCGAGTACCTTCCGGCCAGTCCATCAGAAGACCGAACGGATTGGCCGGATCTGCGGAAGAGAGAATCGTATAAGCGGGCTCCGAGGAAAGGGGGAGAGATTGACGCATGGAATCGCTCAGTTCGCGCGTCGTAAATTGAAGATTCGTTAAGCCTTGAATGAACGTCCCTCTCGTTAGTACGCCCCATTCTTCAAGTCTCTTAAGGACAGGGTAGAAGACATCCCAGGAGAAAGGCGCTATATTCGCCACCAGCTCCCGGTTGATGACGCCGTACGATTGCAACAGATGATGCGTCCAGACGAGTACCGGAGAATCCCGCTCCGAAGTGTCGGTAACATCGCCCGCCGGATCGCTCTCGTCCCGAAGAGAACTCGTCGCGTACCAACGCCCGAGCCCCGAGCCTGCCCTTGCCCAGTTCGCTTGTTTGGCGTTGACCTGCAGCCGAAGCGGCGCGAATTGGTCGTTCGATACGCGTCCTTCCCACGCCAAATCCAGCAAATCCGGAAGAAGCTCCGAAGGCGGCTTCTCCATTTCCCGGCTGAGCTTGGTCAGGAAGCTGGCGCCCCCTTCTTCCAGATACCGCAGAAGACGCGGATGTCGGGTAGGTTCTTGTTGCGCACGATCCAGGAAGGGAGAATATAGCGACTTGGATTCCGCCAAGAAAAAGGCGATCTTCCCTTCTTTATCCCCTTCCTCCTTGCTGCCGACCCATATGATTTCACCCGAAGCGCATAGCTGATCAAGCTGTTCTTTACGATAGGGAACAATCCGCGACGGAAAAATAATCGTCTCCCAATGGGATAACGGAACGAACAGGCCTTGCAAGCGTTCGATAACGGTCAATAAGCCTTCGTTGCCCTGCTGCTGATAGCCCTGAAGCGCATGCTGCATGAAGGCGATTTGGCTGCACCATCTAGCCGGCTCTACGGGCTCCGCGCGATCTCTGGCATGCCGGATAGACAGCCGTATGAGACGGGATGCGACCTTGGAGCTTGTCCATAACCGTTCGTCTCGGTCCGCCGCATGCGGTGCCTGCTCGATCATCCCCTTCTCGAGCAGCTTCCCGACCGCTTCCTTCGCGGACTCGAACGTCAACGACGGATATCTATCGCATAAGTCGGCCTCCGTGAAGGAGATTAGCCGATCGGCATATCGTCCGAGCACGAAGAGCAGGGAGCTCTCCGCTTCCGGGAACGAAGCGTATACTTCCCGTTCATCTGCAGGGATCCACCGGAATTCTCCGTCTCCGGTCAAGTCTATCGGCTCTACCTTGCCTGATTCATGCAAGAGTCGAAGCCATTGAAGCGACGCGTCCCCTGCAGCCTTTACGATTTCCTTCAAAGTAGAATCGCCTCTGTTCTTAAGCAGTGCCGCAAGCTCCTCCGCATTGCCCGGAGGTTGATCGACCCCGCTTAACCTGCGGCTCTCTTCCTCTATGACCTCGCCGTTGATCGCGTTTCCTAGTGCCGCAGAGTCGAATAGCTGACCGGCCATTTCCTTGCTCACGTTAAGCAATTGAAGGCGAATCGTTTCGTCCAATCCGTCTCCTTCATAGATTCTCATGTTGACGTAATCCGCCAGGAACTGGGAAGCGAACGGCGACGGATAAGGCGTTTCCCGCACGAGAATGGTTATTTTCCCCTCTACCAGCGCTTCAAGCATGGCTTTCAGCTCGTCGTAGCCTAAGTAATCATGAAGGCACTCCGACATCGCTTCCCGCAAATACGGAAAATGCTCCGCGTAAGGAAGCGCCCCGCGCAGAAGCTCCTCGCTCCGAAGTCGCTTCTGCCACATCGGAGTTCGCGTAAAGCTTCGGGACAACAGCAGAGACGTCTCCGCGATTCTCCGAAAGGCTATGCCGAGAAGCGGCGAACCTGTTATCGCTTCGACGAGCAGCTGCTCCAGATTGGCCGGCGTAACCTGATGAACGACTCTCAGCCATGATGAATCCCACTCGGGCAGAACGAATTCGATACCGTTGTCTTTGGCATTTCCGTATAGCTTATAAGGCAACAGCTGCTCGAATTGCCTTTCGATAGCTAACAGCCAGGCGCGGTTGACCCTTCTGCCGCTATGATTGTGGATGATCACGTGCGTTTGGTTCGTCACGTCGCGGTAATGCTCGATGACGATCTGACGATCGGTCGGCAAGGCGCACGCCCGATGCTGAGCTCTCACGAGCGAGAATAGCTCCTCCGCCGAAGCGCGATCCATCCCGTAGAAACTAGCCAGCCACTCCGATACCCGATCGTCGATCTCGGCCTCGTTTTCCGTACTGTCAGGCTCGGAATTCAATTGCAAACGCTCCGATAACTCTCCGAGGAACGCCCCGATTATCTCCCCTAGCTCGGATGAACGGCTTCCCGCCTCGTTGCGCCAGAACGGGATCTCGCTGAACCGATTGCCCGCTTCCGACACGTATACCCGGTCGTTGCGGATATCCCGGATCATCCAAGAGCTCGTCCCTAATTGAAAAACGTCTCCGACCCGGCTCTCCTGAATGAACTCTTCGTCCAATTCGCCAAGATGCGCGCGGCTCTCCAGATGATGGACCGGGTAACCTCCGCTTTGGGGAATCGTTCCCGCTCCCGTGAGGGCTGCCATCGCGGTATTGCTTCTCTTGCTCAGCGTCCGGCTCGCGCGATCCCATTGTATCAGCGGCTTAATGAATGGATAGAAGCCCGATAACACCTGAAGCACTTGCTCCAGCTTATCCAGCGGATAGTCGTGATAGCTGTCGCTGCGCCTAAGCAATCGATGCAGGGATTCGATTTCCCAGTCGTCCATCGCTACCATCGCGACCGTTTGCTGGGACAATACGTCCATCGGACTGCTCGGAATGCGAATGTCTTCGATTTCTCTCCGGGCGATCTGTCGGCTGAGAACGGCCAGCTCGGGCAGAGTCGCTTTCTGCCTGGCAATTAGAATTCCTTGGCTCGCGTCGCCAACGGCATGTCCCGCGCGACCGATCCGTTGAATGCCGCGCGCGGCTTCCTGGGGGGAATCGATCTGAATGACGAGATCGATATGACCGACGTCTATGCCGAGTTCCAACGAAGAAGTCGCGACGATGCAACGCAAGCTTCCGTCCTTCAGCATTCGCTCGACTTCCAGCCGGCGCTCCCGCGAGATGCTTCCATGATGCGAACGGGCCATCTCGTAGCCGACATGATCGTTCAAGCGCAAACAAAGCCTTTCGCACAACCTGCGGCTATTCACGAACAGCAAGACGGAACGGCAGCCGTCCATCGCTTGCATAATCCGATCGAGTAACGGGATCCACACCGCTTCCCTCGTAGCGGCTGGTTTGCTCTGGTCGGGCATCGTAACGAGCACGCTTATGCTCTTGCTCATGGAGCTTTCGATAATCGTTACCGGTCTTGGAACGAACTCGCCGCCTTGTTCTTTCCGTTCTTTCCACCCCGCTAGAAAACGCGCGACCCGATCAAGCGGCTTCTGCGTTGCCGATACTCCGATGCGTTGCGGAGGTATCTCGCAACGCATCGTTAACCTTTCCAAGGAGACGGATAAATGCGAACCGCGCTTGTCCGCCGCCAGATCGTGGATCTCGTCCACGATGACTTGATCGACATTCTCCAGAATGGCTCGGCCTTTGGAGGAAGTAAGTAACAGAAATAACGATTCGGGCGTCGTAATGAGCAGCTCCGGAGGATTCCGCAGAATAGACGCCCGTTTGCTTGCGCTCGTATCCCCGGTGCGTACTTCGCAACGAATGCCCGGCCAAGCGGCATCTCTTTCCTTCGCAAGTCTATCTAATTGTTCGACGAACTGAACGGCATGGTGATGAATATCGTTGTTCAACGCTTTAAGAGGAGTCAAATACAAGATTTTCACGCCTTTGGCGCGTTCGTCGGCTCGAGTGTCGCGCGCGCTGCGTGTTAGCTTGTCTATGCAGGGCAATAACGCGGCCAAAGTCTTTCCGGAGCCCGTCGGCGCGGCGATTAACGTATGGTTGCCCTCTCCGATCGATTGCCAAGCCTGCCTTTGCACATCGGTCGGTTCGCCGAAAGATTCGGTGAACCATTCGTTGATTACCGGATGAAAAAACAACTTATCGTTCGCCATAAGCTTCGACTCCTCCTAGCGTTATAGAATGGAATAGAATGAACCCTACCACCCCAATACCTATTATAGATTCTGCACGTTATAGAGCCTCGCATACGCTCCGCCTTGCTCCATCAGCTGTTCGTGCTTGCCTCGTTCGACGATTTCCCCGCGTTCGATGACGATAATCTGATCCGCGTGCGTAATGGTAGACAGACGATGCGCGACGACAAGCGTCGTGCGATTGTCCGTGAGCGCCTGCAGCGATTCTTGAATGAGATGCTCGGATTCCAAATCGAGCGCGGAGGTCGCTTCGTCCAGCACCAGAATCGCCGGGTCCTTCAGGAATACGCGGGCAATGGCGATCCGCTGCTTCTGGCCGCCCGAAAGCTTGACTCCCCGCTCCCCGATTTCCGTTTCGTAGCCTTGCGGCAAGCTCATGATAAAATCGTGAGCGTTCGCTCGTTTGGCCGCGTTCAGCATATGGGATTCGCTCTCGTCCGGATTGCCCAGCATGATGTTCTCGCGAACGCTTCCGCTGAACAGAATATTATCCTGAAGCACCATGCCGATCTGCGAGCGCAAGCTGTGCTGCGTCACTCTCGATATATCTTGTTCGTCGATGCGAATGGCGCCTTGCTGAATATCGTAAAATCTCGGAAGCAAGCTAATGAGAGAAGACTTCCCGCCCCCGCTCATTCCTACGAAAGCAACGGTTTGTCCGGGCTCTATGGTCAGACGGATATCGCGCAGCACCCAGTCCGTTTCGTCTCTGTAGCGGAAGAAGACGTTATCGAATTCGATTCTCCCGGTAACTTTCCTTAGCGGTTTAGCATCTTTACCGTCCATGATATCCTGCGGTTCGTTTAGCAGCTCCATGACTCTCTCCAAGGAGGCGGAAGCTTGCGTCAGCTCCGTCGAGGCGCTTACCAATCGGCGAAGCGGCGTGTACAGACGATCCAGGTAACCATAGAACGCGACGAACCCTCCGATCGTCAATTCGCCCATGATGACGAGATAACCCCCGCCTAACAGGATGAGGAGCGGCGCGATCTCGGTAAGAGTATTGATAATGGCGTTGGTCAGCGCGTTCCACTTCGTCAAGGCAAGTGCTTTCTCGAGAAAAGTTCCGTTTTTAACTCCGAATTGTTTGCGCTCGTACTGCTCTAACGTAAAGCTCTTAACTACAGGTATACCCACTACGTGCTCGTTCAGATACCCTTGCATGTCCGCAAGCGCGGCCGACCGGGAACGGGCGAACGTCTTTAATCTCTTGTATAGCTTGACGACCGCTATTCCGTAGAAAGGCAAGATCAGAATGGCCACCAATGTCAGCGTCGCGTTCATGTTCAGCATAATGACGATCGCGATAGTGAGCGTGAACAAATCCAGCCATACGTTCATCATTCCCGTTTCTACGATTGCTTTCGTCTGCTCCGCGTCGTTCATCATCCGGGAGATAATTTCCCCCGATTTGCGTTCCTGATAGAATCTCAGGGATAGTCGTTGCAGGTGTCCGTATAACTTGTTGCGAAGGTCGAACAATATCTTGCTCGTGGTGAGCTGGGCAAAATATTGCCGGAAGTATTCGATCGGATAACGAACGATAACGAATAAGAAGAACGAGATAATGATCAATTCTATTAAACGAGATATTTTGTCGTCCTTGGATAACTCGGCTAGCAAAATATCGTCTACCGCGTATTGAAGAAACAACGGTACCGCCAACGGGATCGCGAATTTGACCATGCCGATGAGCAGCGTAAACGCTACCAGCCACCGGTAGGGCTTCACGAACCGGAAATACATGCGAAATTCTTTCATGGGTTGTCTCCTCTTCCTATCTGCTGTACCTATCTTACCGATAATCGGAGGTGGATGACAAGGAAATGCGTTTACCTCAACCTGATTAACACGACCTTGTCGGGTTAAACCCGGCGGCTGAGACACTTTCGGCGGAATTAGAGCGGCTGCACCGCTTTAAGGCGGTTGAGTCACTTTCGGCGGAATTAGAGCGGCTGTGCCGCTTTAAATCGACGACGGAGGCACTTTTGGTGGAATTAGAGCGGCTGCACCGCTTTAAATCGGCGGTTGAGTCACTCTCGATATATCACCTTCCCCCACCCTCCGCTTCACGCTCCATACCCTGCCTGCAACCGCCAAAAAAGCCGAAAAGCGCCACTTAGACGCTCTCCGGCAAGTTCAGCTTATTTCAAACCAATTCAAACCAAGTCACTTTACTCGTCCAACCACACGCGAATCATGGATAACAACTGCGCGCTATTGACCGGCTTCGTAATGTAGTCGGAAGCACCCGCTTCCAAGCAAAGCTCGCGGTCACCCTGCATCGCTTTCGCGGTAAGCGCGATGATCGGCAGATCCTTGAACCGAGGGATGTCGCGAATCGCGCGGGTCGTCTCGTACCCGTCCATGACCGGCATCATGATGTCCATTAGCACGATCCCGATATCCGGAGTGTTCTCCAGCAGGGTAATCGCATCGTTACCGTTCTCCGCCGGCAATACCTTCATGTGGTGCCGTTCGAGGATCGATGTCAGCGCGAAAATATTCCGAATATCGTCATCCACGACAAGCACCTTCTTATACTCGATCATCTCGTCCGACTGGTGAAGCTTCTTAAGCGCGCCTCTCGATTCCTCCGGTAAATTTTCCGCTTTGCGGTGAAGGAATAGCGTCGTCTCGTCCATCATCTGCACGGGCGTCTTCGCGACCCTGACGACAGCCGAATTCACGATTTCGTCCAATTCGTTCTCTTCCTGAACGCTCAGCTTCTTGTTGCCCCGGTTGATCACGACCGGCTTCAGCTTGTTGGAGGCATGCTTCTGCATTTCCCTGACAAAATGGGCGACGTTCATATCCGGAAGCTCGTAATCGAGGAGCACGCAACTGATCGCCTTCGATTGCAATTGATTCAATGCTTTGCGCCCCGTATCGACGGCGATGATCTTAATATCCTTATTATCCAGCAGCTTTACGGTTTCTTTGCGGCGCTCCTCATCCTGGATGACGACCAAGAGATTCAGAGCGGCATGGTCCGCGAAATTGTTCAGCTTATCCAGCGCGTTCTCCAGCTCTTCGTTCGTCACCGGCTTGCAGAAGTAATCGTAGACGCCTTTCTTCATAAGCTCTACTTCGTCTTCGTCCACAGTGATAACGCACACCGGAATGTGACGAACGTTGATATCGTTCTTCAGATGCTCGATGACGAGCCACCCGTCCGTATCCGCCAGATGCAGATCCAGCGTGATCGCAACAGGCTTGTACTTGTGGACAAGCTCCAATGCGTTCAAACCTTTGGAGCTGATGACGGCTTTAATACCCTTTTTCCGCAGCGCCTCCAACATGATCTCGTTAAACTTCCGGTCATCCTCGATAATGAGAAAGACGCGGTCCCCCGGCTGAATATCGTTCCGATCATCGATCATTTCATCCTCAGCATCGCTCGCGAAGCTACGAGTCCGCTTAGGAGGCGTCACGTCGATGACCTCGGGCACGCGTTTCGTTCTCGGCTCTTTCTCCGGTACGTCCGGATACGCCGATTGCGCGGGTAAATAGAGATTGAACACGCTGCCGCCGTTGACTTCGCTCACCAAGGTAATCTCTCCGCCCAGCATTTCCGCGATTTCCCTGGAGATCGCTAGTCCGAGACCCGTTCCGCCATATTCCCGATTCGTGCTTCCGTCGGCCTGTTGGAACGCTTCGAAGATGATGTTCTGCTTCTCGGGAGGAATGCCTATTCCCGTATCGCTCACCGAGAAGCAGATGACCCGATCGGCGCGGTTAAGCGTTTCGTTCTCCGGATTCCAGCCTTCGGAAGCTCTGCGGATAAGGAGCATGATCTGGCCTTTCTCCGTGAACTTAAAGGCGTTCGACAGTAGATTCTTCAATATTTGCTGAAGTCTCTTGGCATCCGTCACGATTACGTCCGGTACGTCCGCTTCGATCTTAATCCGATATTCGAGCTTCTTCTCGTCCACCATATGGCGGAACGTCCGATCTAAGCCCCCGGTCATCTCCGTCAAGGTCAATTCACCGTAATCCGGCGTCGTCGTCCCCGATTCGATCTTCGAAAGATCCAAAATATCGTTGATGAGATTCAGCAGCTCGAGACCCGAATCCTGAATCGTTTTGGCGTATTTCACCTGATTGCCCGTCAAGTTCTCGTCCGGATTCTCGGCTAATTGCTCCGCGAGCAAGAGCAAGGAGTTCAGCGGAGTACGGAGCTCATGGGACATGTTGGCCAAAAACTCTGATTTGTACTTCGAAGTCAGAGCGAGCTGTTCCGCCTTCTCCTCCAGGAATCTCTTAGCGACCTCGACCTCGTTGTTCTTGCTCTCCACTTCGGCCTTCTGAATGACGAGCAGCTTCGCTTTGTCCTCCAGCTCGTCGTTCGTGTTCTGCAGCTCCATCTGTTGCTTCTGCAGTTCTTCCGTCAGCGACTGCGACTGGATCAGCAGCTCTTCCGTCCGTTGGTTCGCCTGCATCGTATTGATGACGATTCCGATCGACTCCGTCAATTGATCCAGGAATGCCAGATCGATGCCGCTATACGCTCGGAAGGAAGCTAACTCCAGAATCGCCAACACTTGATCCTCGAAAATAATCGGAAGCAGCACGATATTAAGAGGCGTTGCTTCTCCGAGTGCCGAAGAGATGACGACGTAGTCGCCGGGCACGTTCGTTAACAGTATCCGTTGCTTCTCGATCAAGCACTGTCCGACGAGACCTTGTCCCGCCCGAAACTCGTTCGATAGATTTTTGCGGCTTTGGTAGGCGTAGCTCGCGAACATCTTGAGCACGGGTTCTCCGTTGACCGGCTCGTTGATGTAGAACACCCCATGCTGCATCGACACGAGCGGCGCCAATTCCGAGAGGATCATCCGGCTTACCGCGTATAGATCCCGTTGGCCCTGCAGCAATCGGGAGAACTTCGCGAGGTTCGTCTTGAGCCAATCCTGCTCCGTATTTATGCGGGTCGTTTCCTTCAGGTTCCGGATCATTTCGTTGATGTTGTCTTTCAACGTCTCGACTTCCCCGGCGGCCGCCACGTCGATAGCGCGCGACAAGTCGCCGTTCGTTACCGCGGTCGCGACGTTCGTGATCGCGCGCACCTGAGTCGTCAGCGTGCTCGCCATGTAGTTAACGTTGTCCGTAAGGTCGCGCCACGTACCCGCGGCCCCCGGTACGCTCGCTTGCCCGCCCAGTTTCCCTTCCGCGCCGACCTCGCGCGCAACGGTCGTAACCTGGACGGCGAACGTCGCCAGCGTATCGATCATGTTGTTGATCGTATCCGTCAGCTCGGCGATCTCGCCCTTCGCTTCCACGTTGAGCTTCTGCTTCAGATTACCGTTCGCGACCGCGGTGACGACCTTCGCGATTCCGCGCACCTGATCCGTCAAGTTCGTCGCCATGATGTTAACGTTATCGGTCAGATCCTTCCACGTTCCGCCTACGCCGCGAACTTGGGCTTGACCGCCCAGCTTCCCGTCCGTTCCGACCTCGCGGGCAACCCTCGTAACCTCGGACGCGAACGAATTGAGCTGATCCACCATCGTATTGATCGTATTTTTCAGCTCAAGCAATTCTCCCTTAACGTCTACGGTAATCTTCTTCGAGAGATCGCCGTTCGCGACCGCCGTCGTCACGCCCGCGATATTGCGCATTTGCACCGTCAGGTTGCTCGCCATGTAGTTAACGGTGTCGGTCAGATCCTTCCATGTTCCCGATACGTCCTTCACTTCCGCCTGGGCTCCCAGATTCCCTTCCGTTCCGACCTCGCGGGCAACCCTCGTGACCTCGGAAGCGAAGTTGCTGAGCTGATCGACCATCGTGTTCATCGTATTTTTCAATTCCAGAATTTCGCCTTTGACGTCTACGGTGATCTTCTTCGAGAGATCGCCCTTCGCGACCGCCGTCGTCACGTCCGCGATATTGCGCACCTGGTCGGTCAAATTCCGCGCCATGTTATTAACGCTTTCCGTCAAGTCCTTCCAAGTTCCTCCGACGCCTTTAACCTCCGCTTGACCTCCGAGCTTGCCGTCCGTACCGACCTCGCGGGCGACCCGCGTGACCTCGGAGGAGAACATCGAGAGCTGGTCCACCATCGTATTGATCGTGTTCTTGAGCTCGAGTATTTCCCCCTGAACGTCAGCCGTGATTTTCTTGGACAAGTCCCCGTTGGCGACCGCCGTCGTGACGACCGCGATATTGCGCACCTGGTTCGTCAAGTTGGAAGCCATGTAGTTAACGCTCTCTGTTAAATCCCGCCATGTGCCCGCGACTCCTTTAACCTGCGCTTGCCCGCCCAGCATCCCTTCCGTACCGACCTCCCGCGCTACCCTCGTAACCTCGGACGCGAAGGTAGAGAGCTGGTCCACCATCGTATTGATCGTATTTTTCAGCTCCAGGATCTCGCCCGTCGCGTTAACCGTAATCTGCTTCGAGAGATCGCCCTTCGCAACGGCCGTCGTCACTTCCGCGATATTACGCACTTGGTCGGTCAACGTTCCGGCCATGAAGTTAACGCTGTCGGTCAAGTCTTTCCATGTTCCCGATACATCCTTAACGTCCGCTTGACCTCCGAGAATCCCCTCGGTCGAAACCTCTCTCGCCACCCGCGTAACCTCGGAAGCGAAGTTACTCAATTGATCGACCATCGTATTAATCGTGCTCTTCAATTGCAGAATCTCGCCTCTCGCATCGACGGTAATCGTCTTGGAGAGGTCCCCCTTCGCGACGGCCGTCGTCACTTCGGCAATGTTCCGCACTTGATTCGTTAAGTTCGTCGCCATGTAATTAACGCTTTCCGTCAAGTCGCGCCAAGTGCCCGCGACGCCGCTAACCTCGGCTTGTCCGCCCAGCATTCCTTCCGTACCGACTTCCCGCGCTACCCGCGTAACCTCCGAGGCAAACGTAGAAAGCTGCTCCACCATCGTGTTGATCGTATTCTTCAGCTCGAGAATCTCGCCTTGAACGTCCGCCGTGATTTTCTTGGACAAGTCCCCGTTAGCTACCGCGGTCGTAACGACGGCGATGTTCCGCACTTGGTTCGTTAAGTTGGAAGCCATGTAGTTAACGCTTTCGGTCAAATCCCGCCAAGTTCCGGATACGCCTTTAACATCCGCTTGTCCGCCGAGCTTGCCTTCCGTGCCTACCTCCCGCGCCACGCGCGTTACCTCCGAGGAGAACATCGAGAGCTGATCCACCATCGTGTTGATCGTATTTTTCAATTCCTGGATCTCGCCTTTGGCGTTTACCGTAATCTGTTTCGATAGGTCTCCGTTCGCGACGGCCGTCGTCACGGCGGCGATATTCCGCACCTGATCCGTCAGATTGCTCGCCATGTTGTTAACGCTGTCGGTTAAGTCCTTCCACGTTCCGGATACGCCTTTTACGTCCGCTTGTCCGCCTAGCTTGCCGTCCGTACCGACCTCTCGCGCCACGCGCGTAACCTCGGAGGCGAACGTACTGAGTTGGGTTACCATCATGTTAATATTGCTAGCCGTTCTTTGGAACTCTCCCGTAAGCGGCCTGCCCTCGAACTCCAAGTCTACGCTCTGGGACAAATCCCCTTTGGCGACCGCGTTAATAACCCGAACCATCTCGCTGGTCGGTTGAATGAGATCGATGACTAGTCCGTTCAGCGAATCGAATACCGTTTCCCATGAACCGCCGCTATTTTTATGGACGAACCTTCTGGAGAGCTTCCCTTCTTTGCCTACGACTCTTGCAACCGTTTGAACTTCATTTACAAGGCTTTCCTGCATGTCCATGATCTCGTTGAACGTATCGGCCACTTTACCGTTAAGTCCCTTATAGTTATAGGGCATTCGGTAGGAGAAATCCCCTTTTTTCAAAGCCATTAGAGCATTCAATAATTGCCCCGCTTCGATCTGTTCCTCTTCCATTTCAGGCAACCGTTCTTTATTCGTCATAATCTCAACCTCTCCGTTTGTCAGGTTTATGTCTCTCTTTAATCGATTATTTACGTGCCCGAATCGTGAAAATAAAAGTCGCCCCCGGCCCGTCCGAAGGTTCGACCCGAATCGTCCCCCCCATAAGCTCCACCAAAGATTTGCATATCGATAGTCCTAATCCGGTTCCGCCGTATCTCCGGTTGATCGATGCATCCAATTGGGCGAAAGGCTGAAACATTTGCTCTAGCTTGTCATCCGGAATACCGATCCCCGTATCTTTGACTATAAATTCGATCAATAGCGAGTCCGCCTTATCCTCAAGCAAATTAACGACAAGATAGACGCCTCCCTTTTGCGTAAATTTCACGGCGTTCCCAACGAGATTAATTAGAATCTGCCTTACCCTGTTAACGTCGCCGTTTACATAGAGCGGTAGCGAAGGATCGATGGCCACGACCATTTCCAGCTTCCTTTTGCGCGTTTCCGCGGTGAACAAGTCTACCGTCTCCTCCAAGCAATGCTTGAGCAGGAACGGTTCGTCTTCCAGGTCCATCTTGCCGGACTCGATCTTGGAGAAGTCCAGAATATGATTAATGACCGATAACAGAGCGTTACCGCTCTTATGAATGATTTCGGCCATATCCGTATATTCTTCCGGTAGGTCCGAAGCCAAGAGCAAATCGGACATTCCGATTATGCCGTTGAGCGGAGTTCTGATCTCATGGCTCATCATGGCGAGAAATTCCGATTTTACGCGTGAAGCGATTTCGGCCGTTTCTTTGGCCTGGACGAGCGCCTGATTCGTTTTCTCCAGTTGCTTCGTTTGAAACTGCAACAATTCGCTTTGCTCCTGCAAAGCGTGATTGGCCTCGTACATGCCGATGTAGCCTTCGATCTTCGATTTGAAGATCGCCGGTATGAACGGCTTGGACATATAGTCTATAGCCCCTACGGAATATCCGGTGAAGTAATGCTCCATTTTGTTATTCGTCGCCGACAAGAAGATGATAGGAACCATCTTCGTCTTCTCGCGCGTACGGATAATGCTGGCCGTTTCGAATCCGTCCATCTCCGGCATCTGCACGTCCATGACGATAACCGCGAATTCGTCCTCCAGCAGAGCGCGCAACGCTTCGATTCCGGAGTATGCACGAACGAGACGATAGGGTTCCCCGGTCAACACGGCCTCAATGGCGATCAAATTCTCGGGATGATCATCTACGATTAATATGTTGACTGTTTTCTCCACATCATCCCTCCTCGGGTCCTTTACCGATTGAAAGCTTCATGAAATTGTTTGATCATGGATTCGATGAAATCTACACGGTTATATACCCATTCTGCTGCGGATTGAATCATGAGTTTGCAACCAAATATCGCGAATCAGAAAAAAAACGCCAAAGCACTTTATGCTCTAGCGTCGCCTAAACTTGGAAGTTCTATTTATTCCATTCATAATTCTCTGTACACGGCAACGAAAGTAATACACCAAACGATAAGCGCGAATAAAATTCCGCTCCATACGGCTTCAGTCGTATAGGGCTTATCTTTGACTATCTTCTTAATTGCCCGCAGCAATTCGATAACGAATAAGAACCCAAGAATGGGCATTAAGAAAATCGATGTAAAAGCAAAGAATTGTATCATGCTATAATCGCCGCCTCTCGACTCCATGATCGCGTATTCACATCCAACCTTAGAGGAAAACTTACGTCGCCGTTACTCCGTTACAATCTAATTTCTTCTAAGCCCTACGCTTTATTAGCCTGCCAGATATATCTGTATTCTCTAATGCCTAATTTACCGTTAACGATATTGTCCCGAGCGATAATCTCAAGTTCCCGGCTTCGATCCGGGGCTGTGTAATCGGGATTGCCGGGTATTCCGGAAATAAACTTCGCGAATTCAGTCCTATTAGGAAAATATACGACGGACTCGTTAAATTCTTCGATTTCAATGTTTATAAATCCATTATTGACTAACCTTTCCTTCACGGTTCCCAATGCGCCAGAATGTATTCCAATAACCGTGCCTCCGGAGCGAAGAACTCTTCCGTGATTAAGGATGGACGTCGGTCCTCTTCGGTCATAAATCAAATCGAATTGCCCGTCTGCAAAAGGCAGCTCCGTCTTCGTGGTCGCGTGCACGAACGTTAAGTTCCCCGCATTGGATTCCGCTAGCATGGAACGGGCGATCTTGATCATCTCGATTGAGTTATCGAAACCGGTAACATGCTTTGCGTGTTTAGACATCTTTAACGTGAACTCTCCGTGTCCGCAGCCGGCATCCAATACAGAGCGGAATTCAGGCATCATTCCCACTAACCGTTCTTCGAATATTTTCTCCGCCGAGGTTCCTTCTAAATGATAAACCGCATCGTTCCTATATCCGCCGTTTTTCCTAGCGATCCTATCGTACCATTCGACTCCCACCGCTCATCCTCCAATGCTACGGTTTCCATTTTATAACCATCGCTTACCCGCTGTTAGACTGTTTAATTACATTTCTATATTCGTACTCGTAACCCTCTTGTCTAACAATCTTCTTTGCGGCGGTAGGTGAGGGAGGACTTCTCGGGTCGGAGGCAAATTTGGAATAGATACTCGAACTTCTCGTGTATCTCAGACTTGGGTGAGGTCATTTGAGAAAGAGTTATTCGAATTATTCGTGCAACTCGAGTTCGCCATCTGCCAGCTGCGCCGGGAATTACCCGGTTTGAACGGGTAATTCTGAGCATATCGACAGCTGCGCCGGGAATTACCCGGTTTGAACGGGTAACTCTGAGCATATCGACAGCTGCGCCAAGAATTACCCGGTTTGGACGTGTAACTTTGAGCAAATCGCCAGCTGCGCCAAGAATTACCCGGTTTGGACGGGTAACTCTGAGCATATCGCCAACTGCGCCAAGAATTACCCGGTTTGGACGGGTAACTCTGAGCATATCGCCAACTGCGCCTGGAATTACCCGGTTTGGACGTGTAACTCTGAACAAATTGCCAGCTGCGCCGAGAATTACCCGGTTTGAACGGGTAACTCTGAGCATATCGCCAGTTGCGCCGGGAATTACCCGGTTTGAACGGGTAATTCTGAGCATATCGCCAACTGCGCCGGGAATTACCCGGTTTGAACGGGTAACTCTGAGCATATCGCCAACTGCGCCGGGAATTACCCGGTTTGGACGGGTAACTCTGAGCATATCGACAGCTGCGCCAAGAATTACCAGGTTTGAACGGGTAACTCTGAGCATATCGACAGCTGCGCCGGGAATTACCCAGTTTGAACGGGTAACTCTGAGCAAATCGCCAACTGCGCCGGGAATTACCCGGTTTGGACGGGTAATTCCGCACATTTGGGACGACTATTTGGGAGGAGTTACTAGAGTTTTTCGAGCACCAAGGGTTTGGTTAATGGTCATGCGAGTGGAGAAATGAACGAGGAAGCACAAAGGCCACCAGCGAGGTCGATTCTGCCTCGTTGGTGGCCCTATATTCCGCTTAGCCTTTTCGTACCGATTTATGCTTATGAATCAGCTTGGGTAAGTGTTTAATTCCCCGAATCATGTTTCCCAAGCAAATGGGGCAGCCCGGCGTATTCGATGACGCCATCTCTACCCTTATCCATGCCTTGCAATCTTGACTAACGCATCTCCAGATCGGCACCGGAGCCAAATTGACTGTTTCCATTACGACTGTATTGCCTCCTAAACCTGCTTCTCGAACTTGCTAAACTCGCCGAGGTTATTCTTTGCCGTGCCTAAGCGCTCGTAACCCAGCGAGCTATAAAAGCTATTCAGCGCTTGATTATTAGCGATGCAATCGAGTCGGACAAGGTTCGAGCCCCAAGTCGGAACCTCGGTATCGACCCATTGCATGATTCGTTTGCCGACGCCTTGACCGGCAAACTCGCGATTGGTCGCCAGGCGATGCAAGTAAATCGCGGGCTGGTCTAATCGATCATGCCACAGCTCGAGATCCCAAGCGCTGGGATTCCGGAGCAGCATAACAATTCCCGCCGTTTGATCTTCCTGTTTGAAAATAAACACATCCCCGCGATTGATCGCTTCGGGCGTATTGTGCGAATCCTCTCCTCTAAGCAATCCATTCCATTGGGAGGAGCCTTTGCTTAGCAACCAATCCGCGGTATTGACGAGGAGCCGCATGATGTCTGTCGTGTCTCCCGGTTCGGCTCTTCTAATGCTCGTAAATGAATTCATGAAGCTCCTCCTGTTGTCAATCTCTTTAAGCTCGCCGAGTTCCTCTTAAGATCGCGCTGAGAATCAGCACGACTACGATGGCCCCGATAATAGCCGGGACGATGGCGAAGTCGGCGACGATAGGTCCGAAGCTACCCAAGAGCAGTCCTCCGAGCCAAGCACCGATTAGTCCTGCTACGATGTTGCCGATAATGCCGCCAGGAACGTCTCTTCCGACGATTAATCCGCCTAACCATCCGATAACTCCGCCGATAATCAATACCCAAAGTAAATGCATATTTGTTTCCTCCCTTTTAATGAACGCGATTGGTAAAATGATGACTTACCTTATAATACCCGCGCGCCGGGAGGCTAAACCAATGCTTCGTCTATTGGACGTCGAAGTTGAAGTATTTCTTCGGGTACGGCTCTTTAATGAGCGTATAGTGCCACCATTCTTTGTCGTAAGGCTCGAAGCCGTGCTTCGACATCGCGTTCTTGAGGATATTGCGATTGGCGGTTTGCTTGGCCGTAATAAGCTTCGTCCCAAGGCTTGAGATATCTCCGAAGAAATCGTACGGCCCACCCATATCTACGATTTCTCCCGTTTTTTGATAAGCAATGGTCAAATCGACCGTACTACCCCGAGTATGGCCGGATTTCGATGCGACGTATCCAAGCTTGAACACCTTTGTCTTGTCAACCATAGGATAGAAATCCTTCTTCATCTTCGTATCCTTCACGTCCTTGGCCCATCGGGCAAAATGGTCGACCGCCTTCTGAGGACGATAGGCGTCGTAAATGTGCAAGACATACCCTTTGCTCTCCAACTCCGCGCTGACTTCCTTGAGAGTCTTCGCCGCTTGTTCGGTCAGAATAGCTACCGGCGCTTTGTAACCGTCAATCCGTTCGCCTACGAAATTGTAATCGCCGTAATATCGAACCTCCAATTGCACCGTGGGGATGATCTCGTCGACGTAAACGAATCCTTTGGGGAGCTTCCGTTGCTTCGGGATAACAGAATCCGAAGGAGGCGTTGTCGCAGTAGGATCGTTAACTGGCGGTTCAACTGCCGACACTTCGCTTTTCTGCGGACTGCCCTCCGGGGTTTTGCTCTCTACTGGTAGGCTCTCTACTGGTAGGCTCTCAGAATGTTGAACATCCTGCGTCTGAGCAACATCGGGCTGCGATTCGGGCTTCGTTTCCGAAGAGACATTCGCGGCAACTCCGCAAGCGGTTAGCAAGAATAGGAATAAGACAGGTACGATCAGAATGATTCTTCCTCTGTTGCTCGAGATCCTAATGCCCATAATATTTTGCACCTCTACTCTTCTAATGCCCTCATCATCAAGTATAATAGAGTTCATATACGAATAAAAAGAGGAATCGAAATGCCGAATAAACCACGCATCGACTGCATGAAATGTCGTCACTTCTATGTCACTTGGGATCCGCGGAATCCGAAGGGCTGCAAAGCATTCGGCTTCAAAACCTCCCAGATGCCAAGCCTAGCCGTTTTCTCTTCCTCGGGCAAGCCTTGCTTGAACTTCGAGCCGAAAGCTTCGAAAGATTAATCAATTGTATTTCCGCCAGTCCTTCGGGCTGCTATTATTCAGCAAATATTCGAAGTCCTTCTCTTTAAGCTTTTGTTCCGCCGCGCGCGCCGCTTCCTCTTCTAAGCGTTTGGTTTCCCTCAAGCTCGCTTCCTCCCGCTTCATGGCCTCCGCTTGCTCCTTAAGCTTCGCTACGATATCCGTTCCGAGCATATCCTTAAGAGTAACCGGCTTATCTGCGTTCTGCTGGGAAGCATTCGCCGGCGTCCGACTCATTTGCTTTTTTTTAGCCATTCTCGATCCTCCTTCTCGTCATTACTCGCAAACCACGAATTCTCGATTTGCCGTTGTTCGGCAACGAGTATATCCGGATAATCCGTATGTATGCCATCGACTCCCCATTTCAACGCTCTAGCCATGCTCGATCGGAAATTGGGAGTGTATACGTACATCAGTAAATTTGCTTTCTTGACTCTGCGTACGTATCGTTTGTCGAGTTTCTGGAAATTCGCTCCGATGCCGTTCGCGTACTTACCGATTTCCTTCAATTTTTCTTTTGAAATGCTTGCGGGATTTTTATACCACATTAATTGAAAGATCGGAACGCCCTTACTCCGTTTTCTGATTTTCTTCAGACTTTCCATACTGAACGATTGCACGGCGATGCGATCCTCGAGCTTGAATTCTTGAACAAGCGACCACATCTTTTCTTCGAGTCCCGGATATTCCTTCGGGGACTTGGTCTCGAGTAAATACCGCGTGCTCGGGCCGAAAGCTTCGAATACTTCCCGTAAAGTGGGTACCTTCTCGTTAATATACTTTTTCCGGGCATAGAATGAATGCTTATCGTTGAACCAAGAACCTGAATCGAGCGACTTGATCTCGGACAAGGTCATATTCCGAACGAACCCCGTTCCGTTCGTCGTTCTGTCCACAGTCCCGTCATGCATGGCGATGAGCTCGCCGTCTTCGGTCATCTGAAGATCGATTTCGATATAATCCGCCCGCATGCGAACCGCCAGGCGATAGGCGTCAAGCGTATTTTCCGGAGCATAACCGGACGCCCCGCGATGGGCTACGATCGTAATCTTGGAATCATGGGCGGATACGCTTCCGACTGCGAATCCGTAATCCGATAACCCGCAGAAGAACCCCAATAAGGCTACGAACAGAAACGCGCGCACGATGTAACCATAATAACGCGGAACTATCATTTTAACCATCTCCCCGTTAAATCGCAAATGAAGGCCGTCCTTCCTAGGAAGGCCGACCTTCATATCCGATCCGCTTAACCCGGTTACTTACCGGTCTGCGGTTGAGCCGTCGCGATCGTCTCCGAATGAGGCTTTACCTTCCTAATGAAGAACGCCAACGCGAGCGCGGCAACGGTCATCCATGTCGCGATAACGAATGCATGGTTGATCCCATAAATCGTTCCCTGCTGCGTGGCATCCAGAATTGCCGTTTTATCCGTCTCGGCGATTTTGCCTTGAACGATTAACTCTTTAATTCGATCGGCCGCCGTATTGGTCATAATCGTTACGAGCAAAGCAGTGCCCAAAGCTCCCGCGACGTTCCGTAGTGTCTGGGACATCGCGGAACCATGCGCATTAAGACGCTGCGGCAATTGATTCATGCCCGCCGTTTGAATCGGCATCATCAGCATCGACATACCGAACATTCGCAAGGTATACATAAAGATCATATGAGTATAAGTCGAATCGATCGTCAATCGGCTGAATTCGTAAGTCGTGACGACCGTAATGGCTAGTCCGACGACCGCCAGCCATCTGGCACCGACCTTATCGAATATAATACCCGTAATCGGCGACATGATCCCCATTAGGATTGCCCCGGGCAACAAAAGCAATCCGGCATCGAGCGGACTAAACCCGCGAATGCTCTGCAGATAGATCGGCAATAAAATCATACCCGAATACATGCACATCGTAATGATCATATTGATGACGGTCGTGAGCGAGTACATGTTGTACTTGAATACCCGGAATTCCAGAATAGGTTTCTTGACGGTCCATTCCCTGACGAAGAAAAGCACCAATGAAATGCCGCCGACGACCATGCTTGTAATGACTCGAGTGCTGTCCCAGCCGTCATGTCCCGCATCGCTGAATCCGTACAATAGACCCCCAAAGCCTAACGTCGACAAAATCACGCCGAGGGTATCCAATTTGGGCAGGGAGTTTTTCGTCACGTTCCTCATGGAGACGGCCCCGAAGATCAACGCGAACAATGAAATCGGCAATACGATATAGAACAATACCCTCCAGTCGTAATGCTCGACAACCCAACCGGACAGCGTTGGACCTACCGCCGGAGCGAAAATCATGGCCAGTCCCATCATCCCCATCGCTTTGCCGCGCTCTTCGATCGGGAATATCGTAAGAAAGATAACGGACATCAGCGGCATCAAAATTCCGGCTCCCGCAGCTTGGACTAAACGGCCGATTAGGACCACTTCGAAACTCGAAGCGATGGCGCATAGTACCGTACCCAAGGAAAATAAAATCATCGCGGTAATAAATAATTTACGTGTCGTAAACCGTTCGATCAAAAAGGCGCTAACGGGTATAAGCACCCCGTTGACCAACAAGTAACCTGTGGAAAGCCACTGGATCGTATTCGCGCTAATGCCCAAATCGATCATCATGACCGGCATAGCTACGTTAAGCAGAGTTTGCGCTAATAAAGCGACGAATGCTCCGATTAAGAGGGATGCGACGATCGGGCCTCTTTTGAGGGTAGTGGCAACGCTATTCATGGATTGGACCCCTTTCTGACTTTTCCCGCCTTTACTCTGCTCTTCGGGTATTATTCGCAGTAGAATATTTCGCATACAAAATAAAATACTCCCATTCAAATTGTATGTCAATGTTTACATATGTAAGTTTGAACATAAATTAGAGTAGCTAGTATACCGCAACGGAACTTCACGCAAGACGAATAAACACATGTGTTATACTGTTTGAACGAGCTATTTCATTGACGGAGGTTTGAGATGTCTGTATCCGACGAATCCTATACGACAGAGGAAGTCGCCAAATTACTTAAAATATCCAAGCTTACCGTGTACGATCTGCTTAAAAAAGGCGATCTACCCTCTTACCGCGTAGGAAAGCAAATGCGCGTCGATGCAAGCGACCTCGAAGCTTTCAAGATGCGATCCAAGGGTACGTTTGCCAGTGAGCTGCCGCTGCCGAGCAGCGACCTTATGCCGGTAAGATCAACGATACATAACGGAATCCAACAGCAAGCCGCCGGCGGCGAGAGACAGCTTGTCATTACCGGACAGGACGTTAGCTTAGACATTCTTTCAAGATATATGGAAGGTCGAACGCAGGGGGTGCGTCCTCTTCGTTCTTATACCGGCAGCATGGACGGATTGGTGTCGATGTATCGGGGAGAGTCGGACATCGTAAGCTCCCACCTATGGGACGGAGATACGGGCGAATACAACCTACCGTATATTCGCAAGCTGTTCGTGGGGCAATCTTATCTCGTCGTTCGTTTACTAACCCGTTCTGCCGGAATGTACGTGCGCACCGGTAATCCGAAAGGAATCTTGGGCTGGGATGACCTGACCCGACCCGGAATCCGAATCGCGAATCGCGAGACAGGCTCGGGCGCCCGCGTCCTACTGGATGAGCAAATGCGAGTTCGACATGTAGACGCCTCCAACCTGAACGGTTATCTGCAAGAAGAAGCAAGTCATTTAGCGGTTGCGGGCAAAGTCGCTTCCCATGAAGCGGATGTCGGAATAGGTATCGCGAACGCCGCGCACCTCGTCGGGAATATCGATTTTATCCCGCTCGTTCAAGAGCACTACGATATTATGATGCTCAAACGTCCTCAGAATAAGGCTTGGATCGCTTCCGTCCTGTCCATCGTCCAATCGGACGCCTTCCGTAACGAACTGCGAATGATACAAGGATACGACCTCGCCCTTACCGGCCGCGTTATGTTTGAGACCTAATTGAAACCCATCCCTATTCAGCCCATACCAAAAAGAAGCTTCCCCCCTATTCTTAATAAGGGAAAGCTTCTTTTAATTTTTGGAATTGCGGTTCGCGACCATTAGCATGACGAATGCCAACACGACGATCGCGCCGACCCACATCCAGGCTAATCGCATATTCCCTCCGTCTACGGCAACGTAGATGGCGGTCGGAATCGTCTGAGTGCGACCGGGAATATTGCCGGCTACCATCAATGTCGCGCCGAATTCGCCGAGCGCGCGGGCGAATCCGAGGACGTAACCCGCGGTCAACGATCTAGACGCGAGCGGCATCGTAACGTACCGGAACACCTGCCACTCTCCCGCTCCCTGCGCTCTGGCCGCGTCCTCCAGGTCGCGATCGATTTCCTCGAAGCCCGCTCTCATCGTACGATAAACAAGCGGGAAAGCAATGACGATCGCGGCCAGGACCGCGACTCCCCACGTGAACAAAATCGGTCCGTCGAATAACTTCTCGTACCATTGCCCGATCAAGCTTCGTCGACCAAGTATAATAAGCAGAACGAATCCGACTACCGTAGGCGGTAAAACCAAAGGAAGCAAAAGAACCGTCTCCACGATACTCTTGCCGATAAATCTTGCCTTGGCCATCCAGCGAGCGAAGAGAACGGCCATACCGAATACGAGAACGCTCGCGATCGCGGATATCTTGATCGAGAGAATGACCGGAGCCAGAAAATCATGACCGTCCAACTTTCATTCACCTTCTCTCCTCATCCTAAGTAGACTTCGCGTTACGGCAATTTAAATCCGAACTTTACGAAGACGGCTTCCGCTTCCGCCGTCTGAAGATAAGCGTAGAAATCTTCCGCTTATTTCGAATGCTTGGATTCCTTAAGCACGGCTGCCGGAACGGATTCGGGTTGTCCGATCGCGATATTCTTAATGCTTTTATCGGTAAGGTCGCTAACCGATTTGAACGTTTTCTTAGAATCTGAAGGAACGATGAGCACGAGGTCGTTCTTGAGCAGCATCGTGCTCTTCAATACCAGCTTGCCGTTGATCAAAGCATCCATTTGTTTCGTGCCCGCCGAGAGGAACAAGTCTGCCGGTGCTCCTTGTTCGATTTGCTTCTGCAGCGTGCCGGATGAGCCTAAGTTGAATTGCAGATCGATATCCGGGTGAAGCTTCTCGTACTTGATTCCGATTTGATCCAGACTATCCTTCAAGCTAGCGGCGGCGGAAACGAGCGGCTCCGTTTTGGGAGTTGCCGCGTTCGCGCGGTTCGAAGGATCCGTAATCGTCGATAATCGCAAAGCCATGCTTAAGACTATGAGCGAACTTTTCCGATACATTTCCCTACACCTCTTCTATGTATGATTTCGGATATGGATGTATAGGAGTATACTATATGCACCTTGGAAAATGAACAATCATGTTATGTTTAGATATAAATAATTATATATAGATATATTTAGTTTTTAATTGGACATAAAAAAGAAGGTTCCCTTCCCGGTCTCTTATCGAGGATCTAGGAAAAACCTTCTCGGCCATTTCGATTATTTGTTGGCGAATTCGATGAACTTATCCACGACCCTGTCGATAAACCGAAGAGTTGATTCGTCGACTAAACGTCCCGTGCTTTCGTCGAATTTCAAGCCTGCGGAACTGATGTAAATTTCGTTGCCCGCCGGAGGCAATAGCTTCGCCAGAATGCCCGGGCTTGCCAGAATTTCGCGCAGATGAAGCTGAGCACGAATCGTTCCCATCATGCCGGGAGATACTCCTGCGGTCATAACGGGTTTGCCTATCAGCACCTTGTCCACTCGCGATAACCAATCCAACGCGTTCTTCAGCACGCCAGGGACCGACCAATTATATTCCGGGGTAATGATAAGCACTCCGTCGGCGCCGGCGATCTTGCCAAGCAATTCTCTGACGACTTGAGGAGGGTTTAGCTCGATATCCTGGTCAAAAAACGGAAGAGATCGAATGTCCGCGATTTCTAGGTCTAATTTGTTAATGTAACGTTCCTTCATCGTGTTGGCCAATTGCAGGTTGTAGGAACCTTGTCTAAGACTTCCGATAAGTACGGCGATTTTCAACATTCGATCACATCCTCCTCTAGTTGCGTTCCAATAATATCTAAAGCTATTCTATCACCGTAACCCCGTAATAAACAATTGATTTGATTTGGTAGATCGAGAGCAACGATTAATCGACGGTCAGAACTACGCCTTGCGGCAGCAAGCTTTCGATCGCTTCCCGCAAAGCGGCATCGTCGTGGATCCGTTCGCTTAGAATCACGATCATTCCCGAATCTTCCCGCGTACGGATCAGGCGGCCGATTCCTTGCTTGAGACGCAACAGCATGTAGGGTAAATCCACTTCTTCGTATGGTGAAGTCGCCTCCTGCCGCTTGGCCGTGAATACGGGATCCTGCGGCGGATAGGGCAACGACCAGACGATAACGTTCGATAACGAAGGACCCGGAACATCCAGCCCTTCCCACAAGGTTACCGCGCACAGCACGCTTTTCTCGTCGCGTTGGAAATCCGAGATCAGGTGGCTGATCTCGCGGTCTCCTTCGAATCCGAAGCTCATATCCGCGCATTCCGCATAAGAAGGTACGGCATCCTTGAATTGATTTAACTCCTCCTTGGAAGGGAAAAGAATCAAAGCGCGGCCTTCCGTGCGTTGCAGCATTTTGACGGCCGTTCCCATTTTTTCGTCGAAGGACGCACCATCCTTCCACTTAGGCGCAAGCACCTCCATGCGATTCTCGTAATCGTACGGCGAATCTACGCTGAAGGAAAGATATTTCTCGACGCCCAAGCTGTATGCCAAATAATCGAACGAGCCGTTTATGGACAAGGTAGCCGACGAGAAAACGACAGGCATGTTCATCGAGAATACGCGCTCGCGAAGAACTTCCTTCACCGCTTTGGGCATAATCACGAGGGTCAGGCCGGTCGGACTCTCCGTTGCCCAACAGATCAAGGAGCTTGAGCTTTGGAACAAGCTGAGCGCCTTCTGCATCATCTCCAAATGCTCCTCGACGATGCGGAGCTGATAGGAGTCGAGGGTATACAGCTCGCTCTCGAAGACGAGTTCTTCTTCTATCCCGTCTAGCGTTCCGCGAAGCTTGGTTACCGATTGAATCAGCTTGTCGTTCAGGTTTATCTGCCTACGATCGGAGCCGGAAATGGATACGCTCTGACGCTCGAGCAACTCGAATAACGCTTCGCTCCGTTCGATAGCTTCGTCGATCAGTACGGCGAGCGATTCGCGAATCTCGTTCTTCAGCAGACGGGTAAGCTGCTCCTCGAAGATCGTATGCTTGATCCGGTAAGTCAAAGCCTTCTGCGCCGCGGATTCGAGCAAATGACCTTCGTCGAATACCACCATGCAATGATCCGGCAGCAATGGAAGCTGTCCTTCGCGCTTTCTTCCTTCGTAAGTCCAGACATGCTCCATATAGAAGTCGTGCGAGCATATGATCAAATCCGTGGATTGCCTGTAATGTTCTCTAGACAAGGTTTGTCCGCAGCGATGTCTCTTGTCGCATACGAAACAGTCCTGGAACGGATCCCAATTGATACGTTCCCATTGCACGTCGTTTAAATGCGGATACTGCTTACGGTCTCCGTATGCGTAGAACGATTGCAAGCCCTCGCTTTTGTGAACGAAGGACGGAAGTTCCTCATATAAGCTTCTGTATATTTCGACGTCTTCGTAGTCCGTTCGGGCATGCTCCAGCTTAGCCAGACAGAGATAACGATCCTGCGATTTGCCTAATCGAGCGTCGATGGCTAAGCTCAGGTGCTGCGCAAGCTTCGCCAGGTCGCCTTCCGGTTTTACCAACTGCTCGATCAAGGACTCGTCCGCGCATGCGATGATAGCCGGTTTGCGATGATATCGCGCATAACAAACCGCGTATAACAAATAGACGAGCGTCTTCCCGGTACCGACGCCCGCTTCCGCGAATATCGTCTGCTTCTCGGCGAAAGCCCGCTCCAATTGGAAAGCCATATAGATTTGCTCGTCGCGAACCTCGAATCCGGCCTCCGGAAGTATGTCGTAGAACACGTCGGCGACCCACTCGCCGACCTGCTGCAAGAAGGGTTTGGAATGTTCGTATTCAAATGGATATCGGTTCACAATGTTAAGGCCTCCACGACTTGTTGTCGTGACATTATCACACGATCGCCTCGGAATTGCAAAGCTTTCCATGCCATGCTCAAAGGTTTTATGTTATGATCTCTGCACTAACGGATCATTTATCGAATTTATCCGTCTAGGTTGATTAATGTTTTTCATTGTACATACGAGGTGCTCCAATGCGAATTAAACCTATCGATATCGCACGAAAGCTGAAGATAAGCACCAGCGCCTTAAGACACTACGAGAGCTGGGGGATATTGCCTCCGATCGAACGGTCCGCGAACGGTTACCGTATGTATACGGAAGAGCATGTCGCTTATTTCGAATGCATTCGGGCCATGCACCCCGGGTTCGGATTCGCGTTGACCTCGGATGTGTTGCGCAAGCTGATCGTTCAGGACATTAACGCTGCCTTATGGATGGTGAACGAGCGTCAAGCGTCTCTTCATCAGGATAAGATGATTGCCGAGAAAACGATACAATTACTGGAGTCTACGGAATTCATCGAGGATAGGGTTAGCGATATAAAACCTCGAATGACGATCGGTCAAGTATCCCGGGAGACCGGAATTCCGAGCTCGGCGATCAGGCACTGGGATAAAATGGGCATCCTGCAAATTCCGCGCGACCCGGACAACGGGTATAGATTGCTATCCGATTCCCATCTTCGCAAGATTCTGCTCATTCGCACGCTTAAATCGGCGGTCTGGTCTCTTGATGTCATTAGCGAGGTGCTTAGCGAGCTGGACGACAATAACTATGAACAAGCGAGGCGAGTTGCGCGCGATTCCCTGAAATATTTGGACCGGATCGTGCAAAATCAGCTACGGGGCATGCATTCCTTATATCTTCTCTGTAGTAAATTAAAGTTAACATAAAGCTACAAAGGTCACATTCCGCGAGACTGGTCATATACCTACACTAATGCTTGAGAAAGCGGGTGTACGATGACCAAATTTCCTGATGACATTCAGTTTCAACCCCTCCTGCTTAAAGGAACCCCTTATTTCGATCCGCCAGGTGACCAGACTCCTACTAGTACGGATATCGTGGGGGATGAGAAATTCCCGGCGGCTTATTACGCATACGATGGGAGCAATGTGTTCTTTCGTATGCGTTTATTAGAAGACCCTCGCTTCAAGACAGGGTTTCAAAGCTTCTCATGGGGGTATTTGTTCGATACGAACAACGATCCCAATTCTTATGAATGGCTTCTGACTTTAGCAGGCGTCAACAGTAAGCTGCTTATTATCAAGAATGCAACGCAAAAGATCAACACTTGGGCCGATCCCGCGGAAAGCACGCCCGGGCAAGGGATACCCAACTACATTCAACAAGTCGTCAACTATGATACCGCCAGGGCAAGGCTGACCGGAGACGGCTCCTCCTTCGGCGGACAGCCTAATTATTTTCTTGATTATACCGTCCCCGCTTCCATTCTCTTTTCCTTTCTTGAAATTAAAGCGGACTCGCAAATCCGCGTCGTAATCTTCACCGCGACGGATGGGAATAATATCAATAAAGACTCGCTGCAAAATCAAGGATTTCAATTCAAAGACGCTTTTTCGGATCCGATAACGTTCTCTACCGGAAATGTAAGGGCCTTGCTTACTCTATCCAACACGCTCATAGGTGGACCGAAATCCGTCGTAACCGGTCAAGTCGGTCTATGGACCGAAACGGTCACCATTACGAATACGGGGAAAAGCACGGCTACCACGGTATTCGTCAGCAGTTCATTCGGTCTTAACCTAATCACTTTCCTCACTTCCGAGAAACCTTCCATCGGAAACGTTTCAGTGGACTTGTTTCGGAATACCATCAGTTGGAACGTAGGGAATCTAACGTCGGGGCAAAGCGCGACGTTAACATTTAGCGTGACTGGACAATTCACTTCGCAGACGGGGGGCTCCGCCATTCTGAACACTGCCGTGGCTACGGGGTTCGATGCCTTTACGGGAGGTAACTTAGCTTCCGCCCAAGCGATTATTACCGTAAATGCTACGGATTCGGGAGGCGTCAGCGGTAGGATTATCGACGGAGCGACGGGTCTCCCCATATCCGGGGCAAGTATCGAGCTTCTGGATTCCGCCAACCTCGTTACCGCGATGGCAACCTCGGATCTAGGCGGAGGTTATGGAATAAGCTCCATTAATCCGGGAACCTACACTTTATCTGCCGCGGCCGCGAACTATTCGAGCGCATCTTCTCCGATTGTTATAGCCTCCGAACAGATTGTCACCTCCAACCTTATTCTTAAGCCAGTACCCTCCGTCATACAAGGTACGATTACGGACACGTCGGGCAATCCGATTGCGGGAGCCGCCATACGGATAAAAGATCCTTACGAGGCCGTAGTCGCCGAAGCTCTCTCCTCCGCTTCAGGCTTCTATCTGTTCCCTGCGATAACGCCGGGCAGTTATATGGAAACGGTTAGCGCAAATCTGTATCAATCTCAGATTACTGCCGTCACCGCTGTATCGGGTCTGACTAACACGATTAACTTTCAATTGAAGGGCAATCCGTCCACGGTTACGGGAACGGTAAGGACGGGATCAAATGCAGTCGTGCCTGGAGCAACCGTAGAGGTAATCAGCGGAGTTGCCAATATCGTCGCAACAACTACCGCGAATAACGTTGGTTTATATACGATTAACAGCATTGCCCCCGGTACGTATGGACTCCGTGTCGGCGCTCCGGGATTCGGCACGATAATTGTTGCGTTCACGGTTCTGCCCGGTGAGACCATTTCCGTTAACCCTTCCCTAGTGCCGAATCAAGGAAGCGTTATAGGTACGGTAACGGATGAGACATCCGGTATACCTCTGGCTGGCACAAGCATACGCATCGTGAATAGCGCAGGTGTTACATTAGTCGCTGCTTTAACGGATACGAATGGCCAACTATTCTCTTCAATCCCTACCGCCCGACCAGTACAATATTAACTTCGTTAGCGGGGGCTATTCTAGTCGAACCTTGGGCTTAACCATTCGAAGCGATATTCAATCCGTCCTTCAAGTCGCTTTGAGCAAGCTTGCCGGTACGGTAAGCGGGACTTTATTCACGCAGGCTGGAATTGCCATTGCCGGCGGCACTGTTCGCATTTATACGGACAGCACGATTGTCGGCTTCATTACGACCGATCAGAACGGCTTCTTCACCTTTCCCTCCATTTCCCCAGGCACCTACTCGGCAATAGGAACAGCCTTAGGATTTCAGAACAAACTGCTGGGAGCCATCGTGAATCCGGGATTAACCACCGCGGTGGATTTCCGGCTAGTCCCCAATCCCGGAAGACTTACGGGCACGGTAACAAGCACCTCTAACCAACCCATACCCGGCGCCGTAATTACGGTACGCGCGGATAATGCGCAAGGACCAGTCGTGTTTAAGGCGATTGCGGATAGCGACGGACGTTATCTAGTCCCGAATGTAGCAGCTCCCGGTAATTATACTTTTGTCGCCGCGGCTCCCGGCTTTCAGAGCAACTTCTGCGGGACGTCCATCGAATCGGATATAACCAAGAACTGCGACATTATATTGGAACCTAATCCAGGGACCGTTACAGGGTTAATAACGAATGCTCAGAGCGGGGAAGCCCTTACGGCGGAAGCGATCGAAGTGCGAATACTGAACTTATTCGGCGTTATCGTAGGAAGCGTGTTCACCGATCAGAGCGGCCGTTATCTTACGCCGGGTCTCGCACCTGGATCTTACGGAATTGTCGTTACCAATTCCGGATTCCAGACGGGCATCGCCAGCGCCATCGTCAAATCGGATGAACCGTTGTCTGTGGATATCGCTCTATTGCCTGAACCGGGCTCTCTAAACGGATTTATTGCCGACGCCATAACAGCCCTTCCCATTCCCGGAGCCAATGTTCAGGTTCTTGCCGAAGATGGTACGCTTATCGGCCGTTCAATTACCGATCTGCAAGGCGGTTTCTTGGTTACCGGTCTTCCTCCGGGTAATTACACCGTAGTTGCTGCCGCTAGTCTGTATCGGACGGGATTAAACGGCGCCGTTGTTCTATCGAATATTTCGACGACCGTGCCTCTTGCGTTAACGGCAAACCCCGGCTCCATTAGAGGAAATATCGAGCCTTCCGTATTCGGTATCGTGATTCAACTCTATAACGCCAATCACACTTTTATCGCCACAGTCGCCTCCAACCCGCAAGAAGGTTTCTTATTCCCCAACCTTGCCCCGGGCAACTATAGCTTATCTGCAATAGCACCCGGTTTCGCGGAAGGAAGGACGGGGGTTCGAGTTACGGCGGAGAAGGAAACTTCGGCTTTCATTACAATGTTGCCTAACCCCGCCACGATAACAGGAACTATAACAGGCGAAGACACGGAACCTATTGTTAATGCCACAGTTAGAGTTACCGATATTAACGACAGCCTGCTAGGTATAGGTAGTACTAACGCTTTCGGCAACTACAGTATCGGGAATCTTCGACCGGGAAATCAAGCCGTTATGGTTTCGGCTCCAAGATTCGGCAATATAAATGGAGGCATTACTCTTGCTCCTGGCGGAACAGTCACCGGGGTAAACTTTGCCTTGACGCCTAACCCTGGTTCAATTACGGGTCAGATAATGAACCTTTCGACCGGGGAAGTGATATCCGGCGCATCCGTTGTCCTTCGCGCATCGGACGTGACCGGTCTTCAGGTCAAGAACACGACGTCCTCTCCTTTTGGAAATTTCGTCTTGTCCGATTTAGCCCCTGGACCCTATGTGCTCCTTGCTGCTGCTGAAGGCTTTGCCTCTCATCAGATCGGCGTTGTTGTCCTGAGCGAACAGAGCGTGCGCGCCGACGTCTCGCTAGACCTTACCTTGGGCAACGTCAACGGTACGGTAACAACGGATACTTTCGCGCCTATCTCCGTTAATGTGCAGATTAAGGTTCTCACACGCGCAGGTTTAATTATAACGACATTAATAGCGAATCAAGACGGAACCTTTACTCTTGACAATCTGCTTCCCGGAAACTATATTCTCAGCGCTTCAGCGGATGGATTTATAACTACGGTCACATCCGTACAGGTAATCGGCGGACAAAATGCGCAAGCGGTTATCCGTCTTCCCGCTTCTCCCGCATCCATAAACGGAAGAGTTCTTAATACCGTAACTAGGATAGGTTTACAAGGAAGCCTCGTCACGGTTAAGAACACGGTTGGAATCATCTTAGGTAGAGGCTTCTCTGACTCATCCGGCTTCTTCGCCATCGAAGGATTACCTTCGGGAAGTTTATATCTGACTGCATTGTCGGATAAGTTCGGAGCTTCTTCTATCGGCGTATTGATGACCGCCGGCAATACAACCACTACAGAACTCGAGTTAACGCCAAATCCGGGATTCATCTCCGGGTTTGTAACAAGCTTCCCCGACGGTTCCCCGATCTCGGGAGCCGCCATACAAATCATTAACGAGTCTAAGGGCATCGTAACGACGGTCCTTTCCAATAACCAAGGATTTTATTTATCGCCTGGGTTAACGCCAGGCAATTATACGACCGTCGCGCAAGCGAATGATTTCAGTTCCGAGCGCGGAGGCTTCTTAATTCTCTCCGATCAAACCGTATCCACCAGCTTCACACTCACATCTTTACCTGCGCAAATAAGCGGTACGGTATCGCAATTGGAGTCTAATCTCCCCCTGATCGGTGCCACTATCGAACTGAGGGAAGCCAATACGTTCGGAGATCCGTTGATTAGGGCGATTACCGGAGCAAACGGCAGCTATGTACTGGATGGAATACCGCTGGGCAATTACACCCTAACCGGGCAATTGACCGGCTATCAGAGCATGATTACATCCACCGCCGTTACCCAAGCAGGGCAACGACAAGCCATTAATTTTGAATTGCAACTGAACCCCGCGAGCATTGTTATTATTCCCACCGACTCCACCGGCAGACCTGTATCGGGAGCAACCGTAAGGGTAGTAGATACGACCAGCGTTACGGTACAGGAAGGTCAATCGGACGCGCGCGGGGTTTTCCTGGCAACCGGTCTCTCTCAAGAGGAATATACCGTGGTATCAACCGCTTCGGTTCTCGCGAACGGCGATGAAGAACTTTTTCTTACCAATAGCGTACAAAAACAGATAACTGTCGTTCTGCCTTCCAATCCCGGTCAAGTAACGGGTCAAGTACTGGAAGAGCAGAGCATTCGTCCCATCGCGGGAGCGATCGTTCAAGTACTCAGCTTAAATTTAATTCCTATCTTCGTATCGGCAAGCGATGGAACGGGCAACTATACAATAAAAGGCTTGGATGGCGGTTCATTCATAGTAGCCGTATCAGCCCGAAGCTTCGGTTCGGATTCAAGGGCGTTTAATATAACTACCGGCGGAACCGCGGAAGTTAATCTAAGTCTAAGCCCCGTTCCGGGTAACTTAGCCGGGACGGTCCGCGATGAGCGTCTCGTGCCGATATATCGCGTGCTTGTTCAGGTATTTAACGCATCCGATCTCTTACTCCGCCAAGTCATTACTAACTTTACCGGACAATATGGCGTTTCGGGTTTAGATCCCGGCAACTATCGCGTGCAGTTCGCCTATCCCGGCAAACAGACACAGCAAAGGACTCCGCTTATCGTCAGCTTCGAGACTACGATTTTAGACGTAATCATGCCGGATGAGCAGGAAGAGTAGTTCGAAGAACACAAAGAAAAGCCGGATCCTATAATGAGAATCCGGCTTTCGCTTGGACGCTTGTGCTTCATCCGTAAGCGTTCAACTATTTCAAACAACAAGGAACAATTGGTCAACGAGGGATTTAAGGATGCTCGCAGTAACTACTTAGGTGCCCGCTTGGCTTGTCCAGTACGATGGTAATCATCGTTATTCACGCCGATGAGCCATATTGGAATCAAAGTAGGATGAAGAACATCGCTATTGATCGAATATTCGGAAGGGATACCATAAATTTAGAACAATAGCGATATTAAACATCCTTATGCAGCTTATATTTTGATCAGGCATTGAAATTACATTGATTTACATCTCTATTGGATATATACCCAAGAGAGCTTCCTTTTACTGACCTGAGTAGTAACATGCTCGCATGCTTATGGGACAGTACCTGTGGAAGGCGATTCAACTTTAACAAGCTCCGCGACAAAAAAGCCCAAGAGATCCGGCAGCGGATTTCTCGGGCTTTTTTGTTCGGTTCAAGTTACAATAGCTGCTTATCGTCATTCATCAACCGTTCGCTATATAGCTTCGCCAGCCGCCGGCGGAAGTGATATCCTCCGCGTCGGTTGCGGCGTAAGCTTCGCATACGAAGCCAGGCACTTCGGAGCCATCGTCGAGCTCGACTTTCCCGATTCCAAGAGGCGCCGGAATCGCCGCCGCGAATCCCCCGAACGCTGACAGCGGCATCTTCCATACTTCAAGCCGGATCGACGCGCCGCCTTCCGAAAGCTTGATCATTCCCGGCTTGGCCGGCTCCGTCGGCAATTTCACCATTCGGTATTTAGCAGCCGAGTCCGTCTCGCGAACGAAAGTCGCGCCGCACGCGTTCATTTGTTTTTCCAGCGGAAGCCCTCTCATGTGCAGGCCGCACACGGCGACCAGCGTCGTATCCGCTTCCGAGTCCGTCGGTGTCGGCACGATTTCTCCGGCGAACAGTCTCTCCGCTCCTACAATAAGATCCTCCCGATCGGCAAGCGCGAACAAAGTAATTCCGAAAGGCAATTCGGGAGCCGCATCATCTGAGGGTATCGCGATCGCGCACAGATCCAGCAGATTGCAGTGGTTCGTATACTTGCCCATATCGCGATTGGTGACGATCGGATCCTCTCTAACCTGCTCTCTTGTCCAAGTTCCTCCGCACGTTGGCAGCACTAGCACCGTATCCATAAGCAATCCGCGGGTTTCCGCCTTATAGGCTTGAAGCTTATGCATCGCGCGAAATACGGAAGCGGCTTGATATTTATCGCTTGCCCCGCCTCTGAGGATTGTTTCCGTCACGGGAAACGTAATTCCGGGATTAGCCTCGACGAAATCGCCCAATGCAGCCCAACGCTCCGCTACCCACGGACCTTCGTACAGGATCGAAGCCGCTTGCTCGTAAATATCCATATCCACGTATTCGACCGGAAGCCCCAAGCCCTCCGCTCGCTTGACAGCGGACAGCCATGCGGAGCGATATTGTTCGGCATATGGGCCGTAAAATTCAAGCTCTCCGCGAGGCAGCGCCAGCTTGGAAGGGATATGGCCGATCGGCGGCTCGTAATCGCGAGACCACGGATCCGTAGGTTCAACCCCTCTGACCGCTTTGTCTACGATAAGCGCGTCTCCGGCGTTATGCGCGAAGACGGTTACGCAATCCAAGCTCGCGCATGCGGGCACGACGCCTTTGGTCGGCCACGCTCCAAGGCTCGGTTTGAATCCGACGAGTCCGTTCAGGGCGGCGGGCACGCGCCCCGAGCCTGCCGTATCCGTGCCTAGCGAGAAAACGGCTTGGCCGCGAGCGACCGCGACCGCCGAGCCCGCGCTAGAGCCACCGCTGATCAGTTCCCCGTTCAGAGCGTTATGCGTTTCCCCGTAAGGACTTCGGGTCCCGACCAATCCGGTAGCGAATTGGTCCAGGTTAGTCTTGCCCATCGGAATTGCTCCCGCGGCGATTAATCTGCCCACGACGACCGAATGCTCCTCGGGCGTATACGCGAATTCCGCGCAAGCTGCCGTCGTCGGAACGCCAGCCAAATCGATGTTGTCTTTAATCGCGAACGGTACCCCCCATAACGGCGCATCGTTAGGATCAAGATCCGCAAGCCTATCCAAGTACGGTTGAATGCAATCCCGCGAAGGCGCGGTTATCCAAATATTCATGTCGGCATCCTCGACGGAACGGACAATCAGTTGATCTACGACTTCCTCCGGCGTTATTTTACCCGTTGCGTACTTTTCCTTCAGCCATTCCACAGTCAACTGCTTCGGAATGAAATTCCCGGCCGCCGTCATAGGCTCACTTCCTCTCTGACGCTCGTCTTCATGATGCTTACGAGCAATTGTCCGGCATGTACGCCATCTCCGGGATTGACATAAGCGGAATGTACGTAACCATCGCAAGGGGCTTGCAGAGAAAACTCCATCTTCATGCTCTCGACGATGATCAAGGTATCCCCTTTTTTGACCTCTTGACCGCCGTTCACGTTGACCTTCCACACGCTGCCCGGAACCGAGCATCTTACCGCTAAGGCGCCTTCCGGAATATCCTCTTCGACCTTGTCCGCGGCCGTTTCCTGTTCCGACACGTACTCCGAGAGCCCAAGCTCCTTCCAGCTTTCCCTTTCACCCTTGAAAGCCGCTTGCTGGGTATTCTTGAACGTTTGCGCGCTGTCTTCGATCTCCTTCAAGAAGGCCAAGTACTCGCCTAAGTCGAATGACGTCTCCGTAATGTCCGCTTCGTAACGCCCGCGAAGGAAATCTTCGCGAAGAACGAGCAGTTCGTCCGCCGTAACCGGATAAAACCGAATTTGGTCGAAGAAGCGCAGCAGCCATGGCTTGCCGGGTTGGAAGCTTTCCGTCGAGCGCAAGCGATTCCACATCTGAATCGTGCGGCCTACGAACTGATACCCGCCCGGCCCTTCCATTCCGTATACGCACATGTATGCTCCGCCGATCCCGACGGCGTTCTCCGGCGTCCAAGTCCGCGCGGGGTTGTATTTCGTCGTCACGAGCCGGTGCCTCGGATCTACTGGCGTAGCAACGGGAGCTCCCAAATAAACGTCGCCAAGCCCAAGCACGAGATAGTTCGCGTTATATACGATTTCCCTGACTTCCTCCATGCTTCCAAGCCCGTTCATCCGGCGAATGAATTCCAAATTGCTAGGACACCAAGGGGCGTCCGGGCGAACGTTCTGCTGATATCGGTCGATCGCGAGCTGGGTTGCCGGATCGTCCCATGACAGCGGGAGCCTTACGATCCGGGAAGGAACGCGTATCGATTCAAGCGGAGGCAGTTGGCGGTCTATGTTCAATACGAGCTTGCTCGCTTCTACAACGGTCATTCGCGAGGGATCGATATGAATTTGCAGCGACCGGATACCCGGCGTCAAATCCAATACCGGGATATCGGTGTTTTCCTCGACGGCTTGCATCAAGGCATGAACCTGGAAACGCAGCAGCAGGTCCAACTCCATGCTTCCATACTCCACGAGCAGGTTCTGATCCCCGCTGCAGCGAATCGATATCGGGAACCTTCTTCCCTCCGTTTCCCGTACGAGTATCGGATAGGCGGGAGACCACGTTCGTTCCGCCGAAAGTCGATCTCCCGCGGCCGTCTCGCCCAGTTCCTCTTCCGCACCGTTGCCGATGGCCAGAAGGGCTTGCTCCTGCAAGTCGCGCAGCGTTTGCGCGTCTTCAAGGGTCATCAATCGGAATCGGACTTTATCTCCGGGATGCAGCTGTCCGATTTTCCAGAATTCCGCCGAAGCCGTCGTCACCGGGCATACGAAGCCCCCTAAGCTTGGACCGTCGGGACCGAGCAGGATCGGCATGTCCCCGGTTAAATCCAGCGTTCCGATCGCGTACGCGTTATCGTGAATATTCGAAGGATGAAGCCCGGCTTCTCCCCCGTCTTCCCGGCTCCATAGAGGTGCGGGTCCGATCAATCTAACTCCCGTTCTGGAGCTGTTGAAATGCACTTCCCAAACCGTCTCCGTTAATTGATTCAAGTATTCGGGACTGAGAAACTCCTCCGTGCAGTGAGGACCGGGAATAACTCCGATCGTCCAACCCTCCGATGTGACGGGACGGTAAGCCGGGGCAAGCTCCCTTAGCTCCGATGGCTTTCCGCCGCCGCCGACAACGCGCAATACGTCCCCGGTTCTTAACGCGCGGCCTCCATGGCCTCCGAATCCGCCCAACGTGAAGGTCGAAGAACTGCCCAGGATGCGGGGCATATCGAATCCGCCTTGCACGAGCACGTAAGCGCGCATTCCCCGTTCGGCTTCGCCGAAGCTTAACACTTGCCCTCGCTTCGCATGAATCGGCTTGTAGAGCGGAATCGGAGCTTCGTCCAACTCCGCCTTCATATCCGCGCCAGTCAGGCAGAACCATAGACTTTGCCTGAAGCGGTAAGAACCTCCTCGGAGCGTTAATTCCAACCCTGGAGCCGAATCCTCGTTGCCAAGCAGCTTATTGCCGATACGGAAGGAGTAGGGATCCATAGGACCGCACGGCGGAACGCCGACGTCCCAATAGCCGGTTCTCCCCGGCCAATCCTGCACGGTCGTCTGCACTCCGCCGTCCAGCACTTCGATCGCGGATTCCGCCGGATCGAAAGCATTCAGCATCTGGGTGAATACTTGCCCTTCTTTGAATATGTTTTCTTCCAATAAAGCTTGAATATATTGCAGATTGGTCGTTAATCCGTACAGACGCGTTTCCTCGAGCGCCCGCGTCAGCTTGTCGATCGCATCCGCCCGATCCGTTCCGTGAACGATAATCTTGGCAAGCATCGGGTCGTACAAGGTCGTTACGTTAATACCGTCGCGAACCCAAGTCTCGATCCTCGCTTGATCCGAGAATTCGGCTTTATCCAGTTGGCCAGCGCTCGGGCGGAATTGATGGAAGCAATCCTCGGCATATATTCTCGCTTGAAGGCTATGTCCTTGAGCTACCGGCACAAGCGCTGCTAAATCCCGCAGATCATCGGCCGCTTCCCGGACCATCCATTCGACCAAATCGATGCCGAGCACTTCTTCCGTTACTCCATGCTCGACCTGTAATCTGGTATTCACTTCCAGGAAGTAAAATTCGAACGTTACCGGATCGTACAGAAACTCGACGGTTCCCGCGCTTCGATAGCCGACCTCTTCCGCCAGCCGCTTGGCGGATGCCAGCATGCTCGCACGCACATCGGACGGAAAATTCGGAGCAGGACTTTCCTCGATAACCTTCTGATTACGGCGCTGAACGGAACAATCCCGTTCCCCGAGCGCGACGACTTCGCCGAACCGGTTGCCGAAGATTTGAACCTCTACGTGCCGCGCGCGCGCGATATATTTCTCCAAGAACACGCCGCCGTTCTTAAAGTTCGTCTCCGCCAAGTGACCGACCGCTTCGAACGCCGATCGCAGGACGCCTTCGTCAGGGCATACCCGCATGCCGATACCGCCTCCGCCAGCCGTGCTCTTCAGGATCACCGGGTATCCGATTCGCTCGGCTTCGATGACCGCGACTTCCAGTCTATCGATCAGAGCCGTCCCCGGAAGCATAGGCACTCCGGCCTTCTCGGCGATCTCGCGCGCGGAATGCTTCAGCCCGAACAACTCCATCTGGCCGGCGGTCGGGCCGATGAACCGGATGCCGCTCGACTCGCAAGCTCGCGCGAAATCCGCATTTTCGCTCAAGAAGCCGTAACCGGGATGAATCGCCTGCGCTCCGGTTTCTCTAGCTAATTTCAAGATTAGCTCCGTATTTAAGTAACTGTCCTTGGCAGACCCATCCCCGATCAGCAAGGCTTCGTCCGCCTGATCCACGTGAAGGCTGTCTTGATCGGCTTTCGTATAGACGGCGACCGATTTCACGCCTAGCTTCCGAAGAGTACGTTCGATTCGAACGGCGATCGAGCCGCGATTGGCGATTAATATTTTATCGAACATGGCGACCTCTCCTTCCGTTATCGATCCCACACGAGCACCTGAATCGGCGTCGGGTTATAGGCATTGCAGGGATTGTTCAATTGAGGACAATTGCTGATAAGAGCCGTCGTATGCCTTTTGGATTGCAGCTCCACGTAACAGCCAGGCGCGGATACGCCATCGGCGAAAGTTAATCCGCCCTCCGGAGTTACCGGAACGTTCATGAAGAAGTTAATGTTCGGCGCAAGGTCCCGCTTCGTGTAATTCCCTTTCCCGTGCTTGGCTAACTGGAGCATGAACGTGTCGCGGCAATTGTGCATCGAAAGCTTCTCGTGCGCATATCGAACCGTATTGCTTTGAGCGGAGCAAGATCCTCCGATCGTGTCATGGCGTCCGCAAGTGTCGGCGACGATCGTCAGGAGCTCGTTGCCGGACTCCGCTCGAAGGATGGATCCCGTCGATAAGTAAATGTTGCTTTGACCGGTAATCGTTTGAACCGCGCTATAGTGATCCTCCGGGTTAACGGTATCGTAGAACAAAGTGTCCGCCGCTTGATTGCCTTCCAAGTCCACGATTCTTAGCACTTGACCGGGCTTAAGCTCATGCATCCATCCGTCGCCGGCAAGGATCGTCTCGTTATATACGGCATCCTCCGCGGCGCGGTGGCTTTCGACTCGATTGAATACGGCCATTATGATTCCTCCTTGAATATTCGTTGTAGGACTATATTGAAAGCAACGTATGATAGCTCCAGGTATTCTCGAATGCGCGGCGATTTTCCGGCCTATGGTTGACGCAGACATCGGACGAAGCATCAACCGGAGCTGCGGCGTTAATCTCCACCGTCACGGGGACGGAAGGATAGGCTACGCTCGGGTCTAACGGGTTAGGCGTATTGGACAATATAAGCAAGACGTCCATTTCGGTACGCAAGGTGACGGAAGCTCCCTTCGGGCAATGACCTACGACGAAGCGCATCGTCCCCTGATCGTCGCAGTACACTTTCGAGAACAAATTAACGACCGGTCCAAGATCGCGAACGCCTAATCCGTTTCTGACCAACTCAACGGCAAGGTTCTCTTCTCCGCTGCGAAGCCATTCGTTCCGCAAATTCTGATAGGTCGTCTCTCCGTATTTCAAGTCCGTCGCCTTGCGCGAGGCGTAACCGCTTATCGTGTCGTGCCACCCCAACCGATCCTCCACGAAGCTCGCCATGGCGAGTCCGTTGTCGCTCATCAGAACGTTTCCGTTCGTCAGATGCGAGGTATATTGGGCTTTCAACGTGTCAGGCATGTTATACCGTTCCGTTAAATCGCGAGAATTGAAGAGCAGCATCGATACGTTCGCCCCGCTTTCCATCGCCGTAAACCGAATCGTCTTCCCTTTGCTCACCGTTCCCGCCCATTTGCCTCCAGCCGACAAGACCGTGCTCCAAACTTTGTTCATCGAATGACCCCCGTTGAGTAAAATGGATATAACGAAAAGCCCGGGAGAACATCTCCCAGGCTTTTATCCTTCCGTGTATATACGTTTGCCGTCCGGATTACCGGTGCCGCTCGCGTATCCCCGTCTCTTGGACCAGACTTGACGCGAAGTCAACGGAACCCTAGACAGAATTTTGTTCCCATCTCATGTTAGGGAACCTATATTCAATTGAATGTTTTAATCAATAATCGGCTTACCTGAACTTAATTATATCTTCCGGAGACAGAAAGTCAATAACAATGTTAGATTTGTTCACATCAATGTTGAGGACTGCTTGGCAAGTTGTGCCTATGCTATAATCAATGGGATGGGAGGCGATTTACATGGCTACAAGCTCGACCGACACGCAAGCGCGATCCGCGGGCGACAAAATCGCCTATGCGATCTCGTTTCTATTCAACCCTTTATTAATCGCCGTACCTCTTTACTTAATCGTTGCGCTACATACCGCTGCAAACCTAAGCGAAGGCTTAGCATGGTGGCTCGTCATTAGCTTGGGAGTGTCTCTAGCCCCAATCTTGTTCATTCGGCGCGGCGTCGCGAAAGGGAAATTCACGGATCATGACGTTAGCCGAAGAGAGCAAAGACTGCTCCCCTTCCTCTTTACCCTGGCATGCTTAGCCATCGCGCTCGTCGTGCTGCTTGCCCTGGACGTTTCGATCGAATTACTGGCTACGTTTACCGGAATGCTGGCCACGATCGTAGTCGCTCTCCTCATTACCCAATGGGCAAGCTGGAAAATCAGTCTGCATCTCATCGGCGTTACCGGCGCAGTACTGACCTTAGGCTTATTGATCTCTTCGACACTCTATCTATTAACTCCGCTCGTTGTCGTCGTCGGCTGGGCAAGATGGCGATTAAAGGCTCACACGGCGATGCAAGCCGTCGCCGGAGCAGCCGTCGCTACCGGGGTTACGTTAATTTCATTTCGGTTATTCGGTCTATAAACTAAAACCCGGGAGGCGCCGCATCTCTATGGATTGGAAACCGGACAAATCGCTGCAAATCCCGGTATACAGACAGATTGCCGACTATTTCGAAACCCGGATCGGGAACGGCGAGTATCCCTCCGGCAGCTCCTTGCCGTCCGAGCGCGGATTAGCAGCTCTGCTCGACGTTAACCGGAGCACGATCGTCTCCGCTTACGAGCAACTGAACGCCCTTGGGTTGGTCAAGAGAATCAAGGGCTTCGGCACGGTAGTCACCTCAAGCGCTCCGGATGGAAGCGAAGCGAAACGAATTCCGAATTGGGAGCAATACGCCAAGGGCGGATTCCTGCAGCTCAACGACCCGATCACGCGTCGCATCCATAAGATCGTCGGTTCGGACAAACCCTACATCAATTTCGCGCTAGGCGAACTAAGCGCCGATCTATTTCCGACCGCGCTCATGCAAGAAGCCCATAGCCGGTTGGAACTGAGTCAGTACCTTGGCTACGAGCATATTCAAGGCAATCCGATATTGCGCGAGAGCATCGCGAATCATCTGGATACCCACCGGAGCATTTCTTCCTCGCCATCGTCTATTTTGGTGACTTCCGGCGCGCAGCAAGCGATCCACCTGATCATCCAGTGTCTATTGAAGGCGGGGGACGGAGTAGCAATCGAGGATCCTTCCTACTCGTATTCCTTGCCTATTTTCCATTCGGCAGGTTTAAAGACGTTTCTATTGCCCGTCGAGAACGAAGGGATCGATCCCGAGCAAATTATCCCGCTATACAAAAAACACAGAATCAAAATGGTATTCGTAAATCCGATCTTCCATAACCCCACCGGGACGACGCTATCTTATGAACGAAGAAAACGATTGCTCGAGATTTCCGCGAATTACGGAATCGCCATCGTAGAGGATGATCCCTATAGTCTGACAAGCTTTGACCAGCAACCGGTCGCCACGCTCAAATCCATGGATCAGAACGGCTCGGTGCTCTACTTGAGCTCCCTGTCCAAGATCGTCTCTTCCGGATTGAGAATCGGCTGGATCGCCGGACCTCAATCCGTCATCCAACGATTGACGGACGCGAAGCAGCAGATGGATTTCGGGCACTCCAATATTCCGCAATGGATCGCGGCGCGATTACTTGCATCGCCGGAACTGGACGACCATCTTATGCGTCTTAGAGTCGGACTGAGCCATAAATTAGCCTTGACGGCGAACGCGCTTCGAAGCGAGTTAGGCTCCGAAGCGCGTTTCTTGACCCCGCAAGGAGGCATACATATATGGTGCGAATTAGCCGGAACGTTCGATGAGCAACGTCTGTTTAATGCGGCCATCGACAATGGAGTCGTCTTTACGCCAGGCAGTACATTAGGAACGTCCAAGAGTCATGTCCGGTTAACTTTCAGCAAGGTGGAGGACGATCTGATCGCGCCGGGCATCCGAAAATTCGCGGAGGCTTACCGGATGACATGTCGGTAACAGATAACCTTGTCCGCGTCCCGGTAGTCGGTTATTTCATCAAAGCAAGAAATACGATCAGAACGGCCACGATTACGACCAGATAAATAGAAAACAATCGAATAAGCTTCTTGCTGGGATTGACCGAATAAGTGCTTTGCCCTTCCTTATTCCCCAAAGACGAGCCGACCTTGACTGTCAGCACGACGGCTACCGCCATTATAATGACAGTCGCGATTAACAAAACATTTGTACTCATCCAGCAGCACCTTCCTTTGTGCTCATTCTAACTCTTTTATCCCCCCTTGTGACCATCCATTATTCGAGATTACGGACCATCCACTTAGTCCATTTACTCAGTCCTCTTAGTTAGTCGCATTTACGCTTCCTGTTCGCAATTTGCCGATCAATATCGCCCCCGTTAGGAAGAGAACCGACGCCAGGCTATACACGGCAAACAACGATAAAGACTCCTTCAACACCCCCGACGCCGTCATTCCGACCACCATCATTCCCATGAACATAGGAGTAAGCACGCCGCCCACTCTCCCGATAAACTCCCCCGGCGTATTCCGCATCAATATCGTATTGATACCGATCGGGATGAGCGGATAACATAATCCGTTCAATGCTTGCAAACCGATCGTTACAGGAATGCTTGTTGACCAGCCGATTCCGAACGTACCGACCGTACTGACCAGCAGTCCTATCGCCAGCAACATTTGCGGTTTGACCTTCTTGGCTATGCCCATGACCACGGCGCCTCCGATTAGCATCGCTGCTCCGTTCGACATTAATAGCCATTGAAGAAAAGACTTATCCTGACCCAGATTCTCGATCGTCACGAACAGCAAGAGCGGTTGAATCAAACCGACCGCTAGTCCGGCCGCGACGAACGTACCGCCGAGTTTTCGAAGAACGGGACTCGAGTAAACGTAGCCGAACCCCTCGCTCATTTGTCGCATAAAACTTCCGGCTGCCTTGGACGCTTCCTTCTTCTCCGGATCACGCGGCAACGTCATTAAGATGATCCCCGAACCGATGAACAATATTCCCATGGAAGCCAAAGAAACTTCGATTCCATACTGCGAATATACGAACGCGCCGACGATCGGGCCGATCACCATGAAGAATGCCATCAATGTCTGGAACATGGCCATGACTCCCTGCAGCTGCTCTTCGGGAACATGCTGCTTGAAGAGCTTCATCGCCGACGGCTGGGAAAACTGAGATAAGATCGAGGACGCGAGCGTCGCGAAAAATAAAGCGTGCCAAGAGCCATTAGCTACTACGATCAACACGACGAAGATGGAGACGGAGGACAGCCAATCGCTTGCGATCATCGTACGTCTCGGCTTCCATCTATCCGCGAAAGTTCCACCGATGATCGCGAACAAGAAAATCGGCGCGAACTCGGCCACCGAGATAAGCGATACGTACAGCGGATCGTCTCCCGTCACATCAGTCACGTAAAGCAAGATAGCGAAGTTCCTAACCCAGACGCCTAACTGCAGCAGCACTCTGGACAAAATGATCGTACGGACATAACGGTTACTCCACATGATGCAAACCACTCCTTGCGATATAATTAATAAACGAATAATGTTTACGTTTATTAATATACAAACAATTTTTATTTTTGTCTATAAAATTATCGTTATAGCCACTGTCCCATTCGGTCAGGAAATGTTGCCCGCTCGCCATTCTCGCTCGCTCAGCAGCACCACGTACCGTGCCCCTATTCCTGCAACTGCTCATTGTGCTTTCTCAGACTGGCATGACTTGCGGCGGCAGACAGCCTTGTACCAGTCCAAGCTAAATCGTCCAAGCCATATCCTATTTCCGGAATAGAATATATATCACAACAGGAGGTGAAAAAGATGGGTAATTTTATAGATGGAAGAACTTCGCAAAATGCGAGTTACGCGAACTCAATCGCAATCCCCATTCTCGTTGTCGACACACCTCAATTGTTTGGGCAAATCGGGTTGGTAACGGAAGGAACGACCGGGGTACCCCGCGTTCAACTAAAAGGTTCGATTGCGTTCCTACCGCCAGAGGGGACTGTTAGCATAACAATAACAATTGTCAGAGGCACCTTGTCTACTGACCCGCTTGTTTATTCCGCTTTACAAACCTTTAGCCCTGCACTTGATACCCAACTCATTACTTTTTCAGCCAATGACTTCGATCCGCCGATTACACCACTATTGACGTACACAGTCTTTGTTGCTTCCAGCGCGCTCGGTACGCTCAGAGTTGGTCCGGAGAACTTTGACGGTATTTTAATTTCAGATTGATATTTGACCTGCCAGCAGTCCAGAACAGCAAAGAACCCCGATGTCTTCGCATCGGGGTTCTCCAACCTTTTATCTATATATCATTGCTCGCAAGGCGTTTCGGTAGTACCTCTTTATTTGGGCACTTATTCGGGCATTTTATTTGTTCGGAACTTTTTCCGCACGGTATTTTTCGACTTCGTCATTTAGCAAGTAATTATTCTCTTCCACCACGTACATAAATTCTTGAAGAAGGTTTAGATAAGCGCTGGACTTCGGATCGTTCCACTGCAGCATCGCCGTGTAAGCCTTCTGAGCGTTCGGATGCATCAGCTTGTTATCGTATCCGAACAACGGCGTATTGTTCGCCCCGTAGAAGGTCAATGTACGATATTTAAGAAATAAATTGCTGACTTGGTTGGCACGATTGGAATGAGGGAACTTCGATAGGAATGTTTCTTGGTATAATGCCCGGTTAACCAACTGCTGATAGCCAATCAAAAGCGCCGCATCCTTGAGAGAAGGATGTTCCGATTCCATGGACATAATATCGATATAAGTTGAAATGTCCGAGCTCACCCAGTCCGCAAAAGACTTAAAGCTCGTATAATTGATGACCGGGAAGAAGAACCCTTCGGCGGTTTCTAACTGATAACCGCTATCGCGCGCCGACATGAACATGACCTTCAGCGTCTTATCTTTCGTCCGGCTGATCACGTTGTCGAAGCTGTCTCCTTTTTTGTAAACTTTCCCAATGGCCTTCTGCACGGCTGATGCCTCGAAACGTTTCTGTATCGCCGGCAGCTGCTTCTTAACGGCATTCTCCAAATGAAGAGTCATAAGCGTAGCCTGCGATCTATTGACTTCTTTAATGTGTGCTTCCAAATAGGAGAACGCACTCGAAATCTGGCCTTGCTTCAGGTAAACTTCAAATTGATTGACGATGGAAGTCGGAGAAGTGGCCGCGACTGTTTCCACCGACCTTGCATAGGAATTAGAAAGGCTGGTTGCCGATACTTGAATCGCTTGAAACGTGAACGCAAGAGCGGCAATCGCGGCGATCGTCATTGTTTTCGTTCTGCGGGATTGTTTATACATATACATTCTCCTTTTGTTATGAGTCATTCGGTATGGTCATTCGGTATGATCATTTTCTATGGTCATGGCTATGTTCATTTGGTGTGGTTTATTAATCTTGCTCTAAGATTAAGGGTCGATTGTATCGAGATCATATCGAGTTGTTTCCATGCTGTAAACTTTTTCGTTAGCAAAGCTGTTGATCTTTTGACGCTTCGGCATTACAATGTCCTAATTGCCCTTTAGAAGAGAAAGGATTCCTGCCATGAACAAGTCACCCGCGCCGATCTCGCCCGTAATACCGCTCATTATCGCGATGATAGCGATCTCATTCGCTCCTATACTAGTACGTTTCTCCGATGCTCCGGTATCCGTCCAAGGGATGTATCGAATGTTGTTCACCGTAATTCTCATGCTGCCGTTCGGCATCAAACCTCTAAAGGCAACTCGCTCGATTACGGGAAAAGATTGGATGTTACTTGGATTGGCCGGCTTCTTCTTGGCGTTGCACTTCCTCCTCTGGATGGCTTCTCTCAACTACACTTCGATTGCCAGCTCTACGATAATCCTGTCTCTCGAGCCCGTGTTCGTTATGATCGGAGCTTATTTCGTGTTCAAGGACCGAATGAGCAAGCTTGCCTTGGTCGGCCTTGCGATAGCGATCGCAGGCGCGTTCTGCGTCGGCTCCGGCGATATCGGAATGTCCGGCACCGCGTTCAAGGGCGATTTACTGTCGCTACTCGGAACGGTGGCAGTGGCCGTCAACATGCTGATTGCCAAGCGTATTCTGACGCGAGTATCTTCTTATTTGTATAGCTTGGTCGTGTTTGCCGTTGCGTTCGTATGTTTCGCTGTATATAATCTGTCGTTGGGGTACGAGTTGACTGCCTATCCTGGGACGGAGTGGCTTTTGTTCCTATTGCTCGCCATCGTCCCGACCGTATTCGGACATATGATATTCAATTGGTTACTTCAGTACGTGAAGCCGACGACGATCTCCATGTCGGTATTCGCGGAACCGGTAGGCGCAAGCATTCTCGGCATATTTATCTTCCAAGAAATGGTTTCCGCTTTTCAACTTTTAGGGGGGGCATTCATCATCTTGGGACTTCTGCTTTACTTGCGAACGGAATATTCCGTTACTTCCGGCGCAAAAGCCGAAGCCGCTTAACTTACAATCTTCTTGACGTTTCCGATATTCGGAATGTTGCACTGCTCTTTGGGATCTCTAATACTCTCCAGTCCTCGAATTCCTTTAATAAGCAACTCTCCGTAACGGGCTAGCTCTCGTCTATCGTACGAGCCTCAATCGATGCAACGCCCCCCCGGGCATGGCGCCGAGCCCAAGGCACCGCCTCAACGACTCTAGGTATCAATACCCACCATTCCCAATTGTTGAATCATGGAAATTCTCGTCGCCTCCTTGTCCGCCTTTTTGCCTTCTTTTCCCGGTCATCGCAAAAAAGAGCCTGCAGGCTGCAGGCTCTTCCGTCGTCCGCCTTTTTCCGATTTTTACAACTCCATCATCGCTTTAATAACCTTGGTTTCCGGCTTCAGCCAAGCTTCGAACTCTCCTATCATCCCTTGCAATGTGGAACGATGCGTAATATAGCTTCCGATATCTACATTCCCGCTTTCCACCGCTCCCAGCACATGATCGAAATCTTCTTTCGTGGCATTACGGCTGCCCATGAGGGTTAGCTCGCGCTTATGAAACTCGGGATCGTTGAACGCGATATCCGCTTTCACTAATCCGACATACACCAAGGTGCCTCCGTGAGCAACGAATCCGAAAGCATCCGTCATCGATCTGACATTCCCCGTCGCATCGAATACTACGGTCGGATATTCTCCGTTCGTCAGCTCCTCCAGCTTCTCTTTCGAACCTTCGAGAGCATTGACCGTCTCGTCGACCTTCGCCCACTTACGGCAGAATGCCAGCCGTTCCTCGTTGATATCCATCGCGATAACCCGAGCTCCCGCGTATTTGGCGAATGCCATAACGCCAAGACCGATCGGTCCGCCGCCGATCACGAGCGCCGTTTCCCCTTTCCGCAGCCCCGATCTCCTCACCGCGTGAGCTCCAATGGCCAGCGGTTCCAGTACCGCGGACTGGTCCAACGTTAAACCGTTGGTGCGGATCAAGTGGGTAACAGGAACGGAAATTCGCTCGCGCATTCCCCCGTCGATATGTACGCCGAGTACTTGCATGGCCGTACAGCAATTCGTTTTGCCGTTCCGGCAGGCAACGCATTTTCCGCAATGCATGTAAGGGATGACGCTGACTTGGTCGCCTACGGCAATGCCTTCGACGGAATCGTCAACCTGTTCCACGAAACCCGACAATTCATGGCCGAGAATTCTAGGGTAACTAAAGAAAGGCTGATTGCCCTTGAACGCATGCAAATCCGTTCCGCAGATGCCTACGCGTTTCACTCGAATTATGGCTTCGCCTATTCCCATTACGGGTTCCGGTAGCTCTACGAGCTCGAACCGTTCAATCTCTTGGCATACGATGCCTTTCATCGTCATCGGCTCCTATCGTTCATTATATTCCGGCCTACCGCTTACCCAGGTTTCATTATGAACCGGCTTGAGAACCTCAAGCACGTCCTTGAGCAGCTCCTCATCGATCGGCTCGTCGGTCCACGCCGCGTTTTTCCTTATATTATCCGGATTGGCCGTGCTGACAAGAGTCGTAGGAATCCGATCGTTCGAGGTCGAATATTGTACGGCTAGTTTCGCGATATCGTAGCCTCGGCTCTCGCACAGCTCTGCCGCCCGTTTGCATGCGGCCTTCAACTCGGCGCTGGCGGGATGCCAGTCCGGCGTGCCGCGGGTGCTGAGCAACCCCATGGATAAAGGCGAAGCGTTGACGAGTCCGATCCCCTTACTCTCCAATAAGGGTAGCAACCCGAGCAGAGAGTTATCGTTTAGCGAATAGTGACAATAGGAAATGATCGCGTCGACTTCCACTTGAGGGAGTATCGTCTCGAAGAGTTGCATCGGAAGTCCGCAAATGCCGATATGTCGAACTTTGCCTTCCGCCTTCAATCTTTGCAACGCGGGAATCGCTTCTTCTAATATGATTGCGGAAGGAACGAATTCAATATCGTGCAAATACAAAATGTCGATATAGTCGGTATGGAGTCTGGCGAAGCTTTCTTCCACGCTTGCCGCGATTCTCTTGCCGGTAAAATCGAACTCTTCCGCCCCGTAACGGCCGGCTTTCGTCGATAGGAAGAATCTATCTCGCGGCTGTTCCTTGATCGCTTTTCCCAAGACCGTTTCGGCCTTCGTCAGTCCGTAATAGGGAGAGACGTCGATCAGATTGATTCCCGAATCCAGCGCAGAATGTACCGTGCGCACCGCTTCCGCGTCATCCGTTTCCCGGAACACGGAACCGAGAGAGGAGGCTCCGAAGCTTAAAACCGATACGTCCAAACCCGTTTTCCCGAGCTTGCGATATTGCATATGCGAATTCACTCCGTCCTAATCGAATATCACTAACGATTCATAGTTCATGGCGCTTAGTCTCGATGGAGTCCAAGCTCTTACAGCTTGTAGAACTCCTTCGCGTTTCCTCCGTATAACCGTTCGCGTTCATGCTCGTCCCAACCGTCGGGCAAGGCTTGTTCAAGTACATCTACCAACTGGTCGTAACTGGCTGCTAGCAAGCTCACCGGCCAGTCGCTTCCGAATAGAACGCGCTCGGCACCGAAGAGCTCGATGACATGACGGATATACGGCGCGAAGTTCTCCGGCTCCCAGTTCTCGTGATCGGCCTCCGTTACCATTCCGGACAGCTTGCAATAGATATTCGAATGCTTCGAAATGGCTCGCATCTGGCTTAGCCATGGCTCCATAATGCCTTCCGCGATCCGCGGCTTGGCAATATGATCGATGACGCCCCTCACGCCCGGCACTTCATCCAGAAGCTTGACGAGAGATTCCAATTGATGCGAGACGACGAGCAGATCGATCGGAACGTCCAGCTCCGCATAAAGGCGAAGCGCTTTCACGAATTGCGGATCAAGGATGGCCGATGCATCCGGCATTTCCTGTATCATCATCCGAAACCCGACGAATTTCGGGTGCGCTCGGAAGCGCTCGTAATGGGAGAAATGCTCCGGATCGTTAAGATCCAACCAGCAGACGACGCCTAGAATCGAAGCAGAACGATCGGCTAGCTCAAGCAAATATTCCGTTTCCTCCAACGTAGACGCCGCCTGCACGACGATCGTTCCATCGAGCTTATGCTTTTTCAAATGCGACTCCAGATGCTCGGGTAAATAATCGCGAAACAACACCGGCAACTCCGGCGTAATCCATCCGTAATCGTTGCGGTCTATTTTCCAATAATGCTGGTGCGCATCTATCCTCGTCAAAGAGCGTCTCCCCTTTCACTTGCGTATAACCTTATTCTAACAGCTATTTCAAACAGGAACAGAGTAGATTTTTGCTTAAATGTACTCTATATTGATATTTACAGGACGACAATGAACGGAGTTGCTTCTCATCTCATGAGCCCTATTCGCAAACCTTTCTCCAACGACCCCTTATTCCCCTTCGAGCTTGTCTATAAAGACACGAAAAGCCCGGAACGAGAGCTTCCGGACCATCTGCACGACCGCTATGAATTCGTTTACGTGCACTCCGGCAGAGGCACGTTCTTCATCGACCAAAATTTCTACGACATGCGGCAAGGAGACCTCTTCATCATACCGGGCAACTCGATCCATCGCGCGTTCCCCGACCCGTTGGACACCGTTACTTCTTCCGCCGTGTTCTTCGCGCCGAGCCTCGTCGCCCAGCCTTCGTTCGACGACAGCTACCATGCGATACGATGCTTCGAGCTTTCCAGAAAACGAAAACTGTACAAAATGGAGCTCGACGGCTCCTTAATGCAACGAACGGAAGACGCGCTCAGCGAAATCCAAGTAGAGCTCGAACTGAAGAAGTCCGGTTATCGTCAAGCCGTCTCCTTGGTTTTTCAAAGGTGGTTGCTACTCGTTAATCGTCAATCGTTGATCGAGCGCTCCGATGATCCCGAGGATGCCGGAATCGGCCCGTTATGGATGAGAGAGATTCTGCTCTATATCGCCAGCCACCCTCATGCCGATCTCGGTTTGACCTCGCTAGCGCGTCAAGCCTCGGTTACCGGCGCGCACTTCTCCCGCGTCTTCAAGCGACTGACCGGCATGAACGTCACGGATTACGTGAACGCCAAACGAATCGTGCTAGCCAAAGAGTTGCTGGTCGAAACCGACGACACGGTCAGCCGGATCGCCGAGCGTTGCGGCTTCGAGAGTCTCCCTCATTTCCATCGCGTGTTCAAGAAGATCGCGTCGACGACTCCGGGAGGTTACAAGCGCGGAATTAGACCATAGGCATACAAACGTTGAACTATTAAACGCATGATTTTATAACCACTGAATGCAAGTCAATACCAAGCCGATCAGGAAACCGCATAACGCTCCGTTGACGCGAATCCATTGAAGATCTCCTCCGACCTTCTCCTCCAGCATCCGGACGAGCTCCTTATCGTTCATCTGGTCGAGATTATCCTTAAGCAGAACGCCTAGACGGTAATGGTTCGCTTCGACGAAGTCGACGATGAACGACAATACTTTGCGTTCCGCGCTTTCGGCCATTTCTTGCTCCGCTTGCAGCTTCCGGATAACGAAACGAAGAGCGGCAACGACGATTTTCCCGCCGCTCAGCTTCTCCTTCTCCAACGCCTCGATTAACGCGCCGCGTATTTCCTCCAACCGCTCCACTAAGAATTGCTCGGTTTGCGGTTGCAAGGCTTTGTCCGCGAGCCATTCTTTGCCGCGAGCGAGCATCTCCTCGTCTCCCGCGACTGACAACAATCGGTTACGGATCTCCGCAAGCAATCTTTCTCGGTTCGCGTTGCCCGGTTGGATTAGATCCTGAATACCCGACAACAGAAGCTGTTGAATCATCGTCCCGAGCTTCTCTTCGTTCATGAACCCCGCGAAAGCTTGGACCGCGAAGCCCATTAAGCCTCCGACCTTCGCTTCGGTTATTTTCTGTTGCGCGATCGAACCTAGCATATATCCGGTTTCCGGCTTGCTCGCCCAAGCTCGCCCTTGGTCGAGCGCATAATCCAGAGCTTTCTCGTCCCAGCTTCCCCGTATCGCCGCGTCTACCGCTTTCTCCGCGAGAGCCTGCGCGTCCGTCTTGCGTATAATAGATGCGATTCCGGATTGAAGATATGGCACCATTGCTTCGAGCGGCAGCCTGGCCAGCAATGCCTGCGAGAAGTCCAAGACGCTGATCCGGTTGCGCTTCTTGCCCGCAAGCTTAACCAATGCGGAACCGGCAACTCTCATCAACTGAAACTTCTGCAGCTTCTTCGTAATGCTCTCCTTGTTCAACAGCTCGTTCTCCAACGCGGAGATGAGAGAATTCGCGATCTTCTCCCTGTTCTTCAGCAGCAAGGAAGTATGGGGAATCGGGATGCCCATCGGATGGCGGAACAATGCCGTGACGGCGAACCAATCCGCGAATCCCCCGACCAAGCCCGCTTCGAAGCCGCCTTTCAGCAATTCGACATAAGGATTCTCGGGCAAGAACAGCGTCGTAACGAAACCGACCCCCATCGTTACCAAGGATAAACCCGCTATATATCTCGTATTCATGATAGTCGACCTCGTTTATGTAAAAGAATGGTATGCTTATCGTTTCATTATACCCGATTACGTTCCAATACCCCTTATTAAACCGCAAAAAACCGCGCGATAAACGCCGCGGTTTGTCTACGTGGTGGAATAAGAGCAGCTAAATTACTCCTGCGGGGCTTTAGCCCGGCGAACGAAGAAGGATAACACCACGGCCACGATCGCGAAAATCATCCCGACGGAGAACGAGCTTTGCACGCCGGCGCTCAAAGATTCGGCCATTTCGTGCGGCGCGGTAGGATCGGAGGATCCCGCCAAATAATCCTTCTGCGAAGCCGACATAATGCTGATGAAGAAAGCGACTCCGATCGCTCCGGCAACCTGAGTCAAGGTATTGAGAATCGCCGTGCCATGCGGATAATATCTTCTCGGCAGTTGGTTGAGTCCGTTCGTCTGCGCCGGCATCATGATCATGGAAATCGCGACCATCATGATGCAGTGATAGAGAATGATCGTCCCCTTGCCCGTATCCAGATCGATCTGGGTGAACAGCCACATGACGAGAACGAGAATCGCGGATCCGGGAATGACGAGCGCGCGCGGCCCGAACTTATCGAACAGCCTCCCCGTTAACGGGGATAGGAAACCATTCAGAACGCCACCAGGAAGCAAGACCAGTCCTGCAGTGAAAGCCGTCATGAGCAAGCCTTGTTGAAGAAGAATCGGCAATAACAGTAATGTGGAAAATAGAGCCATCATGACGATAATGATCAGCACCGTGCTCAGCGAGAACATCGGCGAGAGGAACGCCCTGAGATCAAGCATCGGCTCTTTGGAATTCAATTGGCGGTATACGAAAAACAATAACGATATTCCGCCCACGATCAAAGTGAGGTACACTTCCGGATTCGACCAACCGTCGCTACCGCTGCCGGCGCTACTGAACCCGTATACGATTCCGCCAAATCCGATCGTAGACAAGATGATGGACAATACGTCTACCCTAGGCTTGGTCACGTCCGAGACGTTCTTCAGATACACGGCGGCGATAATAACGGAGATGACCGCGAACGGAAGCACGAAGTAGAACAACCAGCGCCACTCAAACGAATCGAGAATTAAACCGGACAAAGTCGGTCCGATCGCCGGAGCGAACATGATGACAAGTCCGATGCTTCCCATAGCGGCGCCGCGTTTCTCTGGCGGGTACAAGACCAAGATCGTATTCATCATGACCGGAAGCATCAGTCCGGTTCCTAGCGCTTGGATTATACGCCCGATTAGTAAGACATAAAAGTTCGGCGCAATCGCACAGACTAGCGTACCAAGAGTAAATAAAACCATTGCTCCAATGAACATCTGTCTCGTCGTAAACCATTGGACGAGTAACGCCGATATCGGGATTAGAATACCCACGACCAGCAGATAACTCGTCGACAACCATTGAATCGTGTTGTACGGAACGTTGAGGTCGACGGTTAAATCGACCAATGCTATGTTGAGCAACGTTTCGTTCAGGATGGAGAAGAAAGCGCCGATGACTAGCGTAATAAGTATCGGTAATCGCTTAATATTCTCCAAGTCTTTGTACTGCGCGCCGGCAGCTTCGTTTGCGGGATTCACTTGATCATTCCTCCAAATCTAGCCATTTTGCTTCTAAATATACCATCCTTCCGGATTTTCTACAATTTTCCTCCTGTTGACTCGGAGAAAAGATAGGACAGAATCAATGCGGCCGTATTCACGACGGCATCGGCATGAGTCCGTTCCATTCCGTGCGAAGCATGCACGCCGGGACCGATTAGCGCTGCCCGGATATTGCTTCCGCCTCGAAGCGCGGCGGAAGCGTCCGAACCGTAATTCGGGTAAATGTCTACGGCGAAGGGAATGTTCTCGCGCTTAGCCAGATCGATCAGCTTCGAAGTCATCAGGTAATCGTAAGGCCCCGACGAATCCTTGGCGCAAATCGAAACGTCATGCTCCGTCGTAGACAGATCGTCGCCGATTGCGCCCATATCTACGGCAATTAGCTCGGTGATGTCCGAAGGGATGTAGGAGCTGCCATGGCCGACTTCTTCGTACGTGGACAAGATCACTTTTATCGTCTTAGACGGCCTCCGGCCTTCCCGCTTCAACCATTCCAGCGTCCCGAATAACGCGGCAACGCTTGCCTTATCGTCCAGATGGCGAGACTTGATCCATCCGTTCGGGAGGATGCGGGTACGCGGATCCCATGAGACGATATCTCCGGGGGAGATTCCGAGTTTCTCCGTCTCCTCCTTCGTCTTCACGTTCTCGTCGATACGAATTTCCATATTCGCCTCTTCCCTGTGCTGATCGCGAACATCGGAATAGACGTGAACCGAAGGCTTGGTCGTTAATACCGTTCCTTCATACTTTCTACCGTCCCGGGTGTGGATCAGACAGTATTCGTTCTCGATCGTATTCATCGCGTATCCGCCGATCGGCGTCACCCGAAGCATTCCGTTCGGTTTAACCGAGCGAACCATCGCTCCGAGCGTGTCCACGTGAGCGGTCAAGGCCAGAACATCATTGCCGACGGACTCCGTTCCGGGAACCGTGATGATGACGTTGCCCTTCGGCGTCGTCTCGTGATCGAAGCCCAACTTGTCCGTTTCTTCGCGCACTCGATTCATAATGTCCATGCAATAGCCGCTAGGACTTGGAACCGACAGTAAAGTCTGCAGTAAATCCACGATATATTCGCGATTTAATTCGGGTTTCAATGGCTTGGGCATCGTATGTAACTCTCCTTTTGGTAACACGTATTTTTCGTTTTTCGTCTACGGCGCTAAATGTACTGTAGCCAACGAGATATTTGCACGTTGACAATGGTCACGAGGCTTATTATAATAACGACATAAATCAACGGCAAGGAGGCTGATGTCAAATGTCTAACTCATTAATTGTTACGGGTGTTCATAGTCGTCGGTCTCTACGGAATGGTTACAGTGAAACATCGTTGAACGTGATGCGCTAGATTAGCGTATCCTTCGGCTTCGTTATCATCGAACCGCCAGAGACCATCCGGTTTCTTGGCGGTTTTTTCGTGCGCGATTTCCAACATGCGCATCCTGACAACCGCAGGGTCTCTCTGCGGCTTTTCGCTTTTCCAAAGCAAATCAACCAATACACATTAGAGGAGTTTTCGATTGAAAACAAATAACGAAGTTCAAATTTTACAAGCTTACGGCTGGAACGAATACTGGGAAACGGCCCTATTCGCGCAAAATCAAACGATAAAGCGTCTTTCGCCGGCGCGCGTCGTTGCCCAATTTTCCCATTCCTACAACATCATGACCGAATCGGGCGAGCATAGCGCCGTCGTGACCGGCAAGTTCGAATTCAATGCCGCCAAGCGCGGTGATTATCCCGCGGTCGGCGACTGGGTGCTGGTCGAGCATCTACCCGGCGAAACGCGTTCCGTCATTCACGCGGTATTGCCGCGTAAGACGGCCATGGTTCGCAAAGCGGCAGGCAACGTCATCGAGGATCAGATTATCGGGGCGAACCTGGACTACCTATTCATCGTCAACGCCCTTAACCAAGATTTCAACCTGAGGAAAATAGAGCGATACCTCGTTGCCGCTTGGGAAAGCGGAGCGCAACCCGTCGTCCTTCTAACGAAGGCGGATCTATGCGAGGAACCGGAAACGTTCGCCCGTCAAGTAGAGAACATCGCTCCCGGCGTTCCCGTACATTTCATAAGCGCCCTGCTCAATCAGGGCAAAGAGGACTTGTCGGAATACTTGCGATCCGGCTCCACGATTGGCGTTACCGGCTCTTCCGGCGTCGGCAAGTCCACGCTGCTGAATTGGCTGGCCGAGAAGTCTTTGCAAGAGGTTCAAGGAATCCGCGAAGACGATGCCCGCGGTCGGCATACGACTACGCATCGCGAGCTGTTCCTCCTGGCGAACGGAGCTCTTGTCATGGATACTCCCGGTATGCGCGAGCTTCAGCTCTGGGACGCCAATGAAGGCTGGCAGCACGCTTTCGCCGATATAGAAGCATTGGCGGAGCGATGCCGTTACCGCGATTGCCGCCACGAAGCGGATCCGGGCTGCGCGGTCGTCGAAGCGATGAATACGGGCGAGCTCGATCCCAAGCGGTTCGCCAATTACAGGAAAACCGCAAGAGAGCTAGCTCATCTCGCTCGCAAGGAACAGGCGAGCTCCGGCAAGGCCAATCAAAGAACAAACAGACCCAAGACGAGTAAATCCAGTCTCAGGCCGAACAAGAAAACCTATTTGCAAGAAGATTAATCGCTTGCGATCGCAAGTAAAATGCGACCTCGTCCATGTCCGGTTTGACTGCGTTCATGGGCTTGGCTCGCTTGCTCCAATGGATACGAATCGGCTAATGAAGCCTTCACCTTGCCCGATTCCATGAGACTTGCGATCTCGACCAAATCCTCGCCGGATGCCAAGTTGGTCGGTCTAATGGCATGAATGCCAAGCTCCTTCGCTTTCTCGGGATTCGGCATGCCCACGATCGTAATTAGAGTACCTCCCTGTTTAACGAGAGGCCAAGAGCGCTCGAGCGTCTCGCCGCCGATCGTATCGAACAGAACGTCAACGTCTCGCACCTCTTGGTCGAACGAGGTCGTCTTATAATCGATGATCTCGTCCGCACCCAAGGAACGGACGAATTCCACGTTGTCCGTCCCGCACGTTCCGATCACATACGCGCCTTTCCGCTTTGCGAATTGTACCGCGAACAAGCCGACTCCTCCGGCAGCGCCATGAACGAGAACGCGATCTCCGCTTTTCAGCTCGACTTCTTTAACGAGAGCTTGCCATGCCGTCGTTGCGCCGCCGAATAACGCCGCTCCTTCTTCGAAGCTGATCGTATCCGCAAGCACCGCGATCGACTCTACCGAAGCGGTCGTATACTCCGCGTAAGTCCCGTTCGTACTTCTGCCGTATATCCGCTGACCGACTTCGAATCCGCTTACTCCGGATCCCAGCTCTTCGATAACGCCCGAGAAAGCCGTTCCCGGCGTATACGGAAACGAAATCGGAAACTTGATTATTCCTTGACGGATTTTCCAATCGATCGGCAGCACTCCTGCCGCGACGATACGAACGAGAACTTCCCCTTCCGACGGCTCCGGTCGTTGAACCTGCTCAAGCTTCAGATTCTCCGGTCCGCCATATTCGTGTACGCGAATCGAACGCATCAATTGCTGCTTCGTCAACGCCGATTCCTCCTTATGTACTTAGGTTTATCGAACAATGTACCTTTCCTTGACGATATTAAGGTGATGAAGCTCATGGCCGGCAATGATGTAAGCCAATGCCTTCACGCTCATTTCGTTATCGTTCGCTATCCCTCTGCGCGACCACGCTTCCTCGGATAATCCGCGAAGAAGCGTCAGCGTGGACCGCCTTACGGAAATATAATCCTCGATGATCTCGGTCAAGCTAAGCGAATCGAACGACACTCCCTTCATGAATTCATCTTGGTCGTATCCCGCGAGCGGAGTGCGATCCCCCCTGGCGAATCTAAGCAGTCGATAGGCCATCACTCTTTCGTTGTCGTTAATATGGCCCAGAACTTCCTTTAAACTCCATTTGTCCGGCGCGTACCGATAATTTCCTCTATCCTCGGGAATGTCGGATAACAATTCGGAAGTCGTCTTCAATACGTCGGCAAGAAACTCGACGATATTGCCGGTAGGAACCAACCCGATATACTGTTCATAATAAGTACCGTATTCCTCTTGCCGCGGTCGGTCGTTAATCGTCATCGTCCACTCATCCTCTACCGTTTTTAATCAAATCATAGCACTTGAAGCAGGCGCTTGGCTCGGGACTTTTGGTCTATCAACAAAAAAAACCGCGTTTCCGCGGTTAGGATCAAGCGTTGAATCTTTGGCGATAGCCGCATTTCCTGCACAATTCTTCGACGACCTCTCTGCGAGAAAAACCATCGTACAGCTTGGTGGCGCGTTCGCCTTCGATGATTTCCGAGAACGGAGTCTTATTGATGTTGCCCAGATTGATGACGCCTTCTCCGTCCAAGCAGCAAGGGATGACGGTTCCGTCGACCAGCACGCCCGCTTGGTTGCGAAGCGCGTGGCAGAAGCCTTTACTCTCGTCTTCCTTCTCCTTGAGATCCGGCCATACGAACTCTTCCTCGTGGTTCAGGAAGATTCGGTCAGCAAGCTTGATGCCTTTGCCCCGAACGAATCGCTCCTCGATCTTGAAATCGAGGTCGAAAGCCTGCTCGAGCTTCTCCAGAATCTCCCTGTTGCGGTCGTTCTGCACGTTGGTCTCGTTATCGGGAGTGAGATTCCACAATCGCAAGGAAATCAAGATATCGGATGTCGCGACCGCTTCCTTGGCAAAGTCCAAGACGCTGGAAACATATCCTTCCTTATCCACGGAACCTTCATGCCCGTCGAAGCTGTGAAGCGAGAAGTTGATCTGTCTCAACGCGGGCTTTCCGAGGATTTTGGACTTGGCTTTGTGCAGAAGCGTTCCGTTTGAGGTCAAATTAACCTTGAACCCTTTCTCGTGGCTGATGTCGAGCAGCTCGTCGAGCTTAGGATGAAGCATCGGTTCGCCTTTCACGTGAAAATAAATATATTCGGCATGACCTTTGATCTGATCCAGCGTATTCGTGAAGGCGTCGACTTTAATGAAATTCGACGTTCTCTTAGTCGGCGGGCAGAAGCTGCATGCCAGATTGCAGACGCTCGTTATCTCGATGTAGAACTTCTTAAATGTCTTCAAGGCTCGGGGCTCCAATCGGTCGATCCAATAGAATAATTGCCCTTATTATAACATAAGCGGAACATCCCCATCTCATCCTATGTTTTGTCGCCATAGAAGATGTGCTTTGCTTGAAGCTCCCCGCGCGTTATATTGAATATTCCGAAGGAGTATAGCGGCTGACGACGCTTGTCGGTCGGAGATCCGGGATTAAAAACGAGCATTCCTTCGAGACGACGAAGGACGGGAACATGCGAATGTCCGTAGACGATCGCATCCAGCTTCACGTTCTTAAAGGCTTCGATAGCGTGGGATTCCGTCGCCAGCCTTTTGGCGCCATGGCCGTGGACGATTCCGATTCTGACTCCCTCAAGAACAAGCTGCTTGCGCAAGCCGAAACGGCGAACGATATCTTCGCCGTCGTTGTTTCCGGCCACGCCGTAAGTCGGAGCATATGCCGCCAGACTTTCGTAGACCGATTGCTTCGTCCAATCGCCCGCATGGATAATCGCATCCGCGTTCGATAGCTCGCTTAATAGCCTCTCGGGCAGCTTCTTGCTCATTCTGGGCATATGCGTATCGGATACGACCACGATTTTCATCCGCAACCGACCTCGATTCTGTCGAAATTGAGTTCATTTACATATGCGCGGCACCGGATTTCGCCTGTTTAGCGGCCTCCAGCTTGCCAGCTCCGACGAACATCGCGGTAATTAAACCTATGGAGCCGGCGACTATGCTGATGATGAATCCGTGATTGATCGCCGTGCCGAGTGAATCCCGCAGAAACTCGCGGATCTGGGGATCGATCTGGTCGGCGGCACGCATTAACAGCTCCGGATTGGCTAATGTGCTAATTTTATCGGCAGGGATTCCGGCTTCGCCCGCTCCGTCTCGTATTAAGGTATGCAGATTGTTATTCACGATAGTCGCCATAATCGATGCGCCCATTACTCCGCCTATACTACGCCAGAAACCGACGATGGACGAGCTTACGCCCATGTACTTGAGATCGACGTTAGCCGCGATCGAGCTTTGCGCCACGCTCATGAGCGGACCGACCGCTCCGAAGCCGAGCAGAATCATGAGCAAGATCATGTAACCGCTTGACGCATCGCTGCCGACCGCCGTCAGCAGAATGGACACGACGATCGTCATCAGCATGCTGAAGAGCATCAACGTCCGGAAGGCGAACTTGGATTGCAGGAATCCGAACAGGATAGCTCCCGCGATCAAGGAGGCCATCATCGGAGTCAACACTCCGTTGGAATTATCATGTCCTAAGACCCCGACCGTGAAGCTTGGCAGGTACGTGATGGCGGAGAACATGAGCACGCCTTGGCAGAAGCAAATGATGCTCGTTCCGAGAACCATCTTGTTCTTGAAAATATTCAGCGGAAGCACGGGCTCCGACGCCCGGCGTTCAACCAAAACAAACAAAGTTCCGACCACGGCCGCTAACGCGAACAATCCGATTTCCTGCCAAGAGCTCCAGGCGTAGGTTTTACCGCCCCATTCCAAGGCAAGCATAAGAGAAACGGTCGAAACGATCAAGAATACCGTTCCCAAGTAATCGACCTTCGGCTTATGCTCGGAACGCGTTTCCTTCAAGGCGATCATGAGAATCAGCATGGATGCCAGACCGATGGGCACGTTAACGTAGAAGTTCCATCTCCACCCTAAGTGCTCGGCGATGTAGCTGCCCAATTGCGGTCCCGCAACGGACGACAGACCGAAGATGGCCCCGAATACTCCCGACATCTTCGCCGCGTCCTTCGGATCGTTGAATATCGTATAGATGATCGTGAAGCTGATCGGAAACAACGCTCCGGAACCGATTCCTTGCACGACGCGGAACCAGATAAGCTGATCGACGTTCTGGGCAACTCCGCACAATGCCGAGCCGATTAGGAACATTCCGATTCCGATCATGTAGAACCGTTTTCTCCCGAACAAGTCGGACATCTTGCCGAATACCAGCATCGTGCTCGTTGCCGCCAGCATATAGGCCGTGAATACCCAGCTTACCTTATCGAAAACGTTAAAGTCTTCGCTTAGTTTGTTGATGCACGAAGCCACGATCGTATTATCCAGCGAAGACATGAGCAACCCGAGCGCCATCGCGACGATGATTAATCCTCTTCTCGAACCCGTTCCGGCCATTCTATATCCTCTCCTCTTGATCCAATTGTTCCATTCGCTCCAAGCCTTCGGCGATCGCTTCCAGCTTCGCCTCGTAAGACTTAATCCCGAGCTGGATGCAGATGACTTGCGTCGGATGCATCTCATGCTTATGCATCGAGTAACGTTCGTTTAATGCTTGTAGCTGCTTAAGACCCTCCGTTTGAACCTGCTTCAACCAAGCGATGACGCGGTCCGTTCCGACGTATTTACCGAAAAACAACCGCACGAGCAAATCCGACTTCACGGAATCCAGCTCCAACGGGCTGTACATGTAACTGTTGAACTGTTCCTTTCCTTGATCCGTGAGCGTATAGACGTTCTTGTTCGGCTTACCGTCCTGAACCACGTTTTCCTTCGTCAGAAGTCCATCCTTCTCCATCTTGTTAAGCATTGGATAGATCGTTCCATAACTGGAGCTATAGAAGTAAGAGAACAGATTCTCCAGTAGTTGCTTGATTTCATAACCCGTCATCGATCGTCTCATGAGCATTCCTAGAATAACGTCTTGACTGTTCACGGCGGCGTCTCCTTTTGCTGTCTGTTGAGATCTCTTGTTTAATATATCAGTTCGTTATATATCGAGTCAATATATAAAAGAAAAAGAAAGCCCACCGCTTTCGCGATGGACTTATTCGTGCCTCAATTCGTTCCCCGCCATTCGTTTAACATTTACGACAGATTGTTATCATTTTTCGATTCTTGCTTCTTTACGTTTTCTACTTTGCATTTATAACTTCACCGTATAGACGATTAACATCTCAATCAGAACCACCGCGGCGAAAATATAAGCTATCTCCCTCTGGCCGCTAGCGTACAACGCTGCGGCAGCAAAGAAGAATACGGCAGATTGAATCATGATTTTGGCGGGAATCGGTACCGGGTACTTGGCTTTCGGCGAGATGTACGTTCCCCACATGACGGCGACCAACAGCGGCGTACCGATGCCGAGAACCACCTGAATCCCCCATCCCCAGTCGAGATTAAACCACCAATAACCGTAACTGAACAACGCGAATAATTCCATCAAGAAGAAAATCAACCAAACAACCGATCGAAAAAAGATCACTGAATCACCCTCTTCCATAAACTAATATCATTAGTGTCAATATAGCTAATGATATTAGTTTACGCAATGACTGTTTATACTGCTCACGAGATAACAAAAAATAGACCGGTAATTCCTCCGCGCGGGCTGGAATTATCGGTCTTCTTCATGCTGTTTTATATGCCGAAAGCCTCGGCTACATACCGGTAAGACAAGACGCGTTTCTCGAAATCATGAATATGGGAGACGATCATCAGCTCATCCAGATGTACTCTCTCCGCATATCGCTTTAGCCCCTCTTTTACTTGCCCCGGAGTGCCTATGAACCTGCGCGATCGCATCTGATCGATCATCTGGAGCTCCATCGAGGAATACGGGTATGAAGCCGCGGTCTCAACCGACGGGAGGAAGCCGATTTCCTGTCCGCTTAACAGCTTAAGGAAAAACAACTCGTTGCTCTTGGCCAACTGGCGCGCTTCCTCCTCCGTCTCGCCGCAGATGACCATGACCGCAGCCAACGAATGAGGCTTGCTCAGGGTTTGGGAAGGACGGAAATACGAGTGGTAGTGCTGAAGCGCTTCATCCCCGGCAGCTCCGAAAAACTGCGCGAAAGCATAAGCGGTTCCAAGCTCGGCCGCAATCTTGGCGCTTCCGTCGCTAGAGCCGAGCAACCACAACTCCGGTTCGGTTTCCGTCTCGGGGAACGCCCGCAATCCGGAAAACCGGTGGTCGGCGGGACTCTCGTCCCGCAAGTAATCCCTTAGATCCATAACCTGCTGCGGATACAGGTCGATGTCCACCCGCTTGTGCTCCTGCAACGCGCGCGAAGCGATCGGGAAGCCGCCAGGAGCGCGCCCTAATCCCACGTCGATTCTCCCAGGGTGCAAAGCTTCAAGCAGCTTGAAGTTCTCCGCAACCTTATAGGAGCTGTAGTGGGGGAGCATGATTCCGCCAGACCCGACCCTGATGGATTCCGTATGGGCCGCGATATGAGCGATGAGAACCTCGGGACTTGACGACGCTAACGCTTGGGAGCCGTGGTGCTCGGAAACCCAGAAGCGATGGTAACCCATCTTCTCGGTTTCTTGGGCAAGTTTGACCGTTTCGTTCAAAGCGTCTCTAACGGTTCTTCCTTCATTGACATGCGAATGATCGAGCACGCTTAATTTCATAGGTTGTCTGAAGCCTCCTCCATCCCGTCGCGTCTTATGCAAAAAAGCCCGCAACGTTCGCGGGCCTTTAACTAGGATTAACGTTTATTGAAAATATCAGTCAGAACGGGTACGATTTGCGATTTACGCGAAACGACGCCTTTCATGACGGCTTGATTGTTGTTCAACTTCACGCCGTAAGCTTGCTCGACGGCATCGGCCGCTTTACCTAACGCAAGGCCGACCGAATCGTTGTTCAGAATGTCCGTTACGACGAACAGGAACAGATCGAGTCCTTTTTCGTTGATGATGTTCGTAAGCGCGTCTTCGAGCTCGGCTTGCTTGGACAGGACGTCGTTGACGTCTACCGCGTTCACTTGCGCGATTTCAACTTTGGCGCTGCCCATTTGGAATTCTTTCGCATCCAGGGAGATCAGCTGCGCGATTGTTTTGTCGCTAAGATCGGCGCCTGCTTTGAGCATGTCCAATCCGTACGTTTGAGCGTCGACGCCGGCGATTTCGGCAAGTTCCTTGGCCGCGGCGACGTCTTGAGCCGTGCAAGTCGGAGATTTGAATAATAAGGAATCGGAGATGATCGCGGACAGCATCAACCCGGCAATATCTTTAGGGATGGACTTCCCGTTTTCTTTGTACAGCTTGTTAAGGATGGTAGCCGTGCAACCGACCGGCTCGGCACGGTAATAGAGCGGAGCGCTCGTCTCGAAATTCGCAATACGGTGATGGTCGATAACTTCCAGCACGGTTACTTGATCAATGTCGGATACGCTTTGTTGGCGCTCGTTGTGGTCGACGAGAATAACGCCTTTTACTTCGTTGGCAACCGTCTCGACGAGACGCGGAGCTTGAACACCGAATTTATCCAGCGCGAATTGCGTTTCGCCGCTCACGGAGCCCAGTCGAACCGCTTCGACTTCTTCTCCGAGCTGCTGTTTCAAATCTGCATAGGCAATAGCGGAACAAATCGTATCCGTATCCGGATTTTTGTGACCGAAGATCAATACTTTGCTCATTTTCTTGCTCCTCATCTCTTATTTTGGCGAGAAAATTATACCGCAAAAGAATAGGCATTAGCAAGAAAATCGGGTAAGTTAGTTGGGTATTCCCGAGATCATTTCTCAACCTCTGGCAGCCGAACCCTCAAGCCGAAGCAGTTGTTCCTTCATCGGGAGTCCGCCGCGATAGCCGGCAAGCCCGCCGTTCTTGCCGACGATTCGATGGCAGGGTCCGACGATGAGCAACGGGTTTCTTCCGATTGCGGTTCCGACGGCTCGTACGGCTTTCGGCCGATCGAGAGCCGAAGCGATATCCTGGTAGCTCGCCGTCCGTCCATAAGGGATTCGGTTCATCGCTTCCCACACGGATTGTTGGAACGGGGTTCCGCGCAAATCCAAAGATACGCTAAACGAAGTCCGTTCACCCGATAAATATTCCGTTAGCTGTTCCGCGAAAGGTCTCATTGCTTCTTCATCCTGAACCAATGGGATTCCGGCAAAGTGCTTGCCCGCCCATGCCTCGAATACGTCATAGGGCTCGTTCCATGCGCCGACGTAACATAAGCCTTCGTCGGTAGCCGCAATCACGAGACGCTCTTCTCCATGAACGAGATAACTCCACTCGATTTTTTTTGCCATCTTATCGACGCTCCATTCCTATTTGTCGTTCAAGCGCGGCGCAGCTTCTCTTTGGTCAGTCCTTCTTGCCGCATTGCGATATTGAGTCGGCGTGTTACCCGTCTGTCTGAGAAATTGGGTCGAAAAATGGGAAGTATTCGCGATCCCCACGGCGGAAGCAATATCCATGATCGAATGATCCGAGTTAGCCAGAAGCGTTTGAGCGTTCTTCATTCTTGTCCGGAGCAGAAATTCGGATGGCGAAATGCCGTGGATTCGCTTAAAGGTTCGTTGCAGATGATACGGACTGCCGTGGAACATATCCGCAAGCTTCCCGAGCGTCAGCTCCTCGCTGAATCGCGTCTCGATCACTTGCGCCATCTGCGCCACCCATTCCTCGTTAGGCAACCTTCCTCCATCCGGCTTGCATCTCTTGCAGGGACGAAAATTTTCCGCTACCGCTTGCATGCTGCTCTCGAATAGCCTCACGTTCGCTCTGACGGGCACTCTCGACTTGCAGGACGGCCGACAATAAATGCCCGTCGTCCTAACGCCGTAATAGAATTTGCCGTCATAGTCGGGGTCGCTGAGGACGATCGCCCTCCAGGCTTCATCGTTCATCGGTATCACCTCTGGCCTTTAGTATACCTCCAACTCCCGTCTCGCGTTAGCTTTTCGGAATGAAAGCGCAAGATTACCAAAGTCCGTTCGGACGATTTGTGATACAACTAATGTAGAGACAGTCGGTAAAAGGAGTGCACGATCTATGAATTTGGTTTCAATTATTCGAATTCCGGTGCCTAAGGAATTCGACTTCTCCGTCAATTTGGATTATTTAGCGAGATCGCCGAACGAATGCTTATATAGGATTAAAGACGGCAAGCTTTACAAAAGCATTCCCGTAGGGAGTGAGACCCCTTTATTCGAGGTATCCGGCGACGAGACCGGTTACCTCGTCGTGCGCTCTATGGACGGCGATATCGATTGGAACGAGGAGATTTCGGGTGCGATTACCGCATACGTGAGAGAGTGGTTCGATCTGGACAACGATCTTACTCCCTTCTATGACTTATCCCGGACGGACGATATCTTGAACGGAGTCGTCCATCGCTTGTACGGGCTTCGCAATATGGGAATCCCGGATTTATTCGAAGCTTTATGCTGGGGAATAATCGGGCAACAGATCAACCTCGCGTTCGCATATACGCTTAAACGGCGTTTCGTGGAGTCCTTCGGCAGGAAGGTTGGCCATGGCGACTTCGCTTGTTGGTTATTCCCGACCCCGCAGGATATCGCGTCGTTATCGGTTAGCGATATCGCAGACTTGAAGATGACGACTAAGAAGTCTGAATACCTCATCGGAGTCGCCCGATTGCTCGTAGATGGGGAGATCAGCAAAGACAAACTATTGAAAGCCGCGAGCTTCAAAGACGCGGAAAAAATGCTGGTAGCTATTCGCGGGATCGGACCTTGGACGGCGAACTATGTGCTGATGAGATGCTTGCGTTACCCCGCTGCGTTCCCGATCGACGACGTTGGATTGCATAACGCAATTAAATCGGTGCTGGAGATGGACAAGAAGCCTACCGTTGCGCATATTCGCGAATTATCCGCCGGCTGGGCGAACTGGGAAGCCTATGCGACGTTCTATCTTTGGCGCGTGCTATATTGAGCTATATTCGAGCTTGATTGATCGTCAGTAAGAAAACCGGCTTCTCCGTCAGTCATTTCGACATTAAAGCTTGCCGTGCCATACGATTTGATCAAAAGCGAGCTGTCAAAGGTGAAATCAAATTAATTAGAATGGTAATCATCGTTATTGGATGTTTTAAGCATGTTTCTAGTTAAAGTAGATTGAAGAACATCACAATTGATCTAAATTATGAAGAGAAATGGACAAACGGAGACCAATTAGAATAAAAAACATCTTTATCCAGTCTAATTCTTGATCGTTATTCAACAATACAATGAAAAACATCGTATTAGAATTTGATCGTTCCGATAAAACGTCTCCGCCGGTTTTGGAACATTAATAAACGCAAATCGAGCTATATAGCGAGTATAATGGTCAAACATTGTTATACTTTCTGAAGGAGAACGCAAAGACGCGAGCCGGCTGCAAGCAACCGATTCGCGTCTTTTACCGTCAATTATTCTACTTCGATAAGCGGCAAATATCTTCCGTAGCCTTCTTGCTCCAACCGATCCTTCGGAATGAACCGGAGCGCGGCCGAATTAATGCAATAGCGCAATCCGCCGGGCATCGGTCCGTCATCGAACACATGTCCGAGATGCGAATCCGCTTCGCGGCTTCTGACTTCGACGCGCGACATTCCATGCGAGAAGTCTTGATGTTCGTTGACGTTACCGCCATGAAGCGGCTTCGAGAAGCTCGGCCAACCGCAGCCGGCATCGAACTGGTCCTTGGAGCTGAACAGAGGCTCGCCGGACACGATGTCCACGTATAAACCCTGCTCCGTATTGTTATAGTACTCATTGCGGAAAGGAGGCTCCGTGCCTTTGTTCTGCGTGACTTCGAATTGCATCGGCGTCAGCTTCTTGCGGAGCTCTTCCTTGTCCTTGGGCGTATTCCAACTCTGCTGAAGAAAGGCATCTCTTCCCGAGCCTTGGCGATAATACTTGTATCTTAAAGGGTTCTTATGGTGATAACCTTGATGATAATCTTCGGCCGGATAGAAGACGCTTGCCGGCTCGATCGTCACCACGATCGGCTTATCGAATCTTCCGCTCTTCTGCAATTGTTCCTTGGAAGCTAACGCTTCCTTATGCTGCTCTTCGTCGTGGTAAAATATCGCGGGACGATACGACGAGCCCCTATCGTGGAATTGTCCGCCCGCATCCGTCGGATCGACGGAACGCCAGAAAATATCGAGCAGCTTGCCATATGGGAAAATCTCGGGATCGTAGCTGATCTGAACGGCTTCCGCATGCCCTGTCGTCTCCGAACAAACCTCTTCGTATGTGGGATTAACCGTATGCCCGCCCGTGTATCCCGATACGATTCCGTGTATGCCCGGCAATTCCTCGAACGGAGTTACCATGCACCAGAAGCATCCGCCGGCAAAAGTAGCTGATCGCAAGCTTTGTTGATTGTTTTCCATATCGTTCCTCCTCCTTGAACCATTAGGCAAACTTACTCTTTCTATTGTAAACAAAATTCGTTCCCTATTCCAATCGCTATCGTTTATGATGGGTGTAACGGCTTCGTTCGTTCCCATATCGACAGATCTGCAAGGAGGACTCTTGGCATGATTAGCAACAGCATGAAGTGGATTACGGCGGATGGAACATCGATGCATGCCTACGAGTGGTCTCCGGAACCCTCGGTCGAGGTGAAGGCTGTCATTGGTCTCGTGCACGGAATGGGAGAGCATGCGGCAAGATATTCCCATGTTGCGGAGATGCTTATCGAAGAAGGGTATGCTATGATCGGATTCGATCAAAGAGGTCATGGACTTACGACAGGTAAACGCGGCCACACTCCTACTTATGAGAGCCTGCTTGAGGGCATCGATCTGCTCCTTGCGGAAGCCGAGCGCAAATACCCCGGCATCCCTCTATTCTTATACGGGCACAGCATGGGCGGAAACGTCACTCTGAACTACTTGCTCAGAAAACAACCCGACATCGCAGGTGCCATCGTCACTGGACCTTGGTTGAGGCTCGCATTCAAGCCGCCAACGTTGCAAGCGGTTATCGGCAAAATCGTCGAGCAATTCTACCCGGCATTTACGAACAATCGCCCTCTCAACTCGGGGAATTTAACGACGGACCCGGCCATGATCGAACGTTACTTAAACGACGAGCTTGGACACGGACAAATTACGGCCAGATTTTTCTTCAGCGTACAAGGCGCGGGCAAATGGGCCTTATCGAATGCCGCCCAATTGAAAGTGCCTCTGTTGCTCATGCACGGAGGCGATGATAAGGTCACGTCCATTCACGCCAGCAAACAGTTCGCGGATCGAACGAGCGCCTTGGCCGAATGGCGGGAATGGCCGGACTTCAAGCATGAGTTGCATAACGAAACCCGGCGGGAAGAAGTATTCGCGGTCATGCGGCAATGGTTGGAGATGAAGCTGAAGTAGTTAGCAATAAAAAATAAACCCCTGAATGATTTCCCTCGACAGCCTTGTCGGGAGATAGATTCAGGGGTTTTCGCGCGATGTCGTTAAATCATTTTACTTGGTAATAACTTTGAAGCAATGGAATAAGTCCGAGCGGATTACGTCGAAGATCCTTGGCACTGAAAAACAGATCACCCTTCACCTCGAAATAATTGGTATTGAATTTAAGCTGATCGATGATTTCTTCCGGCTTGCTCCAGCCTATTTCCGGAGTCCCGAGCTTGTAAGGCGCGTGCCCGATATAGAGATCAACGTTCGTTCCCCTAACTTCGTTCGCCCACCAATCGACCAGCTTGTCGTATCTGGCTATCTCCAAAGTCATGCTCCAATAAATCTGCGGAACGACGTAATCGATCCAGTCTTGTTTAATCCATGTGCGTACGTCGGCATACATGCTGTCATAGGCACTGACGCTTGCTTTCGTATCCGATCCGGAGAAATCCTTCGAGAGATTGCGCCATACGCCGAACGGACTGATTCCGAACCGAACCTGCGGTTTGGCCGAATGGATCGCCACTCCCAACTGCTCCACGAATTGATTGATATTATCGCGCCGCCAATCGGCTTTGTCCAAGATGTTCTTCTCGTTATAGGCGAGATAAGTAGGATCATCCGCGAAGACGCCGTCTGACGGATAGAAATAATCGTCCAGGTGAACGCCGTCGATTTCGTAGTTATCGACGACTTCCATAATGACATCGATAATATGCTGTCTCGCTGCCGGTATTCCCGGATTGATATACATCTTGGAGCCGGATTGCACGATCCATTCCGGATGGGTTACCGCGACGTGGTTAGGCGCGAAATCAGCTATTCCCTTCTCGCCCGTATTCGCCCTGAAGGGATTGAACCAGGCATGAAACTCCATTCCGCGCCTGTGCGTTTCCTCGATCATGAACGCCAACGGATCGTAATCCGGTTGTTGTCCTTGTTTGCCAGTCAAGTATTTTGACCATGGCACCAACTTCGAAGGGTAGAAGCTATCCGCGGCAGGACGAACCTGGACGAATACGGTGTTCATGCCCATGGCCTGAAGTTCATCCAGCATTTGAACGTATTCCTGCTTCTGTTGTTCCGAATTTCCATAAGATTTGTCAGATGGCCAGTCCAAATTGTATACGGTCGAAACCCAAGCACCTTTCAACGCGTTATCCGACAGTCCTCCCAAAGTCTGAAGTTTGATCGTTTGGGCGGACTGATACCAAGTGACGTTCAGCTTCATCTGTTTGCTCACGAATCGCAAGGGAACCATAACGCGACCGTTTATCGCCTGTACGGTTGCATCCAGATCTACGCGTTCCCCGTTCACTAAAGCAAACTTCTGGCCGATGGTCATGTTCAGCACCAGCTCGGTCTTCGTAATCGTGGCAGTCTTCGTGCTCTGCTTCCAAGATACTCCCGCTCCGAGGTTTTTGCTGATTACGCTTAGAGGCACCATCGTGATGTTCGCTTTAGGAATAATATACGGCGGTACGTCCGAATCGATCTTGTTTCCGTCTAGATAGATGCTGATAGAAGCGGGCTTAGCGGCATAAGAGATAGATGTTCCGAGCAGGGTCACGCATAGGGCTATCGACAATAAAATAACCCAAGTTCGATGCAAAAGCTTCATATCAATAAATCCTCCAGAGGTTATTCTCCTCGCATGGCCGCGAGGCGTTGTATGGTTAGACGCCTTAGAGGATCATTTGTTGCAGGTCGCGGTGCAATTAGGTCATTCATCCATCCAAATTAATAAGCGCTAATGCTTGTTTGCCCATGTTGATAATGCTCCTGCAATATTTTTACGATATCCGCCTTTACCTTCCTTTTCTTCAGCATGACGAAGTTCTTATGTCCGCTCTTCGTAACGAATTCAATCTCGATCCATCTCTTCTCGCTAACGATATAATGACTTATATCATCCTTCGGAATGAACCGGTAACCAACCTTGAACCCTAGACTACCCAAGTAGTTTTTCTCGAATATAAAGTAAAATGGAATAAATATGGCGCCGCTTAGCAATATGGCTATCCAATAATGGTTATTGAAAAGCGGGATAACGAAATAATTAAACGTAGAGAACAGGAGAGACCCGAGCAACATAACTTTGATGTTCACTCCCTCGGCGAAAGACGCAAGAATTTCACCGCATTTTTTCTTCGAACGAAACGCTCTAAAGGCATAGTAGAAGAGAATCGATATTAAAGTACCGCAAATTAACCATTCCATGTTTTCACTTCCTATCCTTTTTTCAAATAAAATCCCTATATTACCCATTATAACTGGTTATAAATAAAAGCCAACACCCCAGGTTTCAGGCGTTGGCTTATTTATGTGCACATATTATGGAATATATTGTTGCGTGATCTTGACGATAATGCCGTTCTCGACCGTCAGATGATATGGGAATTGTTTCATGTCCATTTCGGAATCATCCGCGAACAAGGATAAGAATTTGTCGGCGGTAATCTTCTCGTTCCATACGATATCCGCTTCTTCGATATTTCCTGTTCGATTATATAATTGCATGAACACTTTCGCGTCGTCCGCGATCTCAAGCTTCGTAAGTTTCGTATCGTCGTTAACGATGTAATAACCGTCCGGCGTTTCGGTCATCTCCGGGTCTTGCTCTCTCTCCCGGAATACCTTATTGGCTTCTTCGCCTTCGTACCAATCTATGAAATCGGCGTCGATATAGGTTTTACCGTTCTCTTGATAGATTCTATCGACGTAAGCGGCACGAGTATCCGAATCTCTCGGAACAGGCGAATAATCGGTCGTATTGGCTTTAATAAATCCGAGAGACATGAACCCGAATAATACGGCGGCGAAGCTGATTAGCATTTTGTTTAACATAACCGCATTCTCTCCTTCAGGGGCCGCTACGGCAGCCTTCACTTTCCATTTAGCCATTAGACGAAAGGGCTAAACAGAAAGTTTCATGCTTTCGGCACATTCATTAATTAATTTTAATGTTCCTCTTGGCAATAAATCCCTATAGAACAACTTATTGCGTCTCGAGTGATTTTAGTCTGCGTGGCTTTGATCTCTTTGCTAAAATTTCGTTAAGCTTGGCGCCTTCCTTTACTCGAAGGACCGACGGGAAGGCCACGAACCTTGAAGCTTGCGAAGGAATACGATCTGTCCGGTGTGATAAGCGCCATGCAGAATCAGACTATGAATCCAAGAACCAATCGGTGTACGGGGGATTTTCTCTTCTAAACGCGTTTCCTTCATGTTCGAAATGATTTCCCGGATTCCGATATGAACCGCTCTAAGCTTAGCCAAGGCTTTCCGCCAATCTTCCTCGGAAGTAGATGGCACCCTGAAAGTATCATCGTTCGTTAGGCCCGGCGGATATTCGCTTTCCTCTCCGGTCAAACGCTTAAGTAATCGTTCCTTGTAATAAGTCAGATGATTGACGGATTCCCAAATCGTGTTTACATGCTCCCCCGCCGGTCGCCAGACGGCTTGCTCGGAAGTAACGCCATCTAATGCGTCCTTTAACGGTGGATACCAATCTTCCTTCTCGTAGATGGCGTCCCAGCCTTGCATCAATAATTCGAGTTTAGTCATACGTCTGCCTCCTTTAATTTGGTAACTATCAATTTTAGTTTAAATGGTTACGAAAGTAATTTATCACGAGTATCTAGTCAGGTCAAGTAACTAGCAAAACAATATTACAGGTGTTACAATGAGAAAACGCACACTAGAAGCCATTTGCTGATCGTGACTATAGATAAGGGGTCATAACAATGCTGTGGGACGACTTTTTGAATAGCTTGCATCATGACTGGCGAGGTGACGGAACCGCTGACGACCGATTAGACAATTCGGAATGGTTGAATCAATGGGTGAACGCCCACCGGCTTATCGTTGACCAGTCGCCTTCTCCAGAAGAACTAGAATCCCTCAAGCGATTACGAAGTTTTCTGCATCGCATGGTGCAAGCTTTCGTAGATCATCAATCGCCAAGCCCCGAAGATCTCGTTGCATTGAACAATATTATGGGCAAGGGAGCGGTCATCCGCCAACTATCCAGCAAAGACGGGAGCTACGAGTTAAGCTATGCCCCGGTCGAACGTCACTGGAAGCAAATCGAAGCCGAGATCGCCGCTTCCTTCGCGCGTTTGCTGACTGAAGGAGAAGCCTCGCGTATTCGAATCTGCGATAACCCGAGTTGCCTCTGGGTTTACTATGATGATACCCGTAACCGTTCCAAACGATATTGCGACGACAAGATGTGCGGCAATCTGATGAAGGTTCGCCGTTTCCGTGCACGTAAAAAAGCCGAGTCGGGCTTACCCGCAGAAGAGCGGTAACCCGGTACTCGGTTTCGGTTTATTAACAATGTACTATTATTGCCTGTTCCGTTTATTCCTTACCCATACTGATTAATTTATTAACCGTTGCCCAATTTCTGGTCGTAGCCTTTACTTTCAGCTTCGATTCCAAAAAGTTGTTCGAGAACTTGGAAGTGCCATAGCTCTTGTGGATCAGAATGTAGACTTCACGATCGACGATGGTGAATTCGTCTACCTCGTTCTTGAATGAATAGCAACGATCAATAGCTTCGGCAGATGGATTCTCCGCTAAGAAGGTGACGTAGAGCGAATCCGTTTCCGCTAAATCGGTTACACGGTAAGGAGTATCGGAGACGACCTCTTCGAGCTCCTTAACCGTTCTGAGTACGACCGTAACCTGGAAAAAGGACTTCTCGATTGCCTGCTCGATCGAACGGATCAGTTGCTCGCGATCTTCCTGCGACTCGAACAAAACGTTGCCGCTCTGAATATACGTTCTTACGTTGTTTAATTTCAACGATTCGAATACTTGCCTCAATTGGTCCATCTTAATCATTTTTCCGCCGACGTTGATCCCCCGCAGTAAAGCGATATAAGTAATCAATTGTAAGCACCTCGCATTCGCATTATCCGTCTTGTCGGTTAACTCATTTATTCTGAATTAGTCCAATTCCGTTACCGACCGGATCCACTAGATACGCAAGATAAAATCCGTCGAAATCCATCTTATCCCTTACGATCTGCGCACCTGCTTCAACGGACTTGGCGATAGCCGTGTCTATGTCGTCAACTTCGATCTGGACTCTGATACCATGTGGATAGTCGTTAGGACCTTTAGATATCCCGCCGTTAATACCTGATTTCGCATCGTCGCCGGTGGTTACCGAATGATACCCCCAATTCGGTTCCGCAATCTTCCATCCGAACACGGAGGAATAGAAATTCGATGCACGTTCCGGGTCTTGACTGTTCATCTCGAACAATACGACTCTTCCCATTTTAAGTCAGCCTCCATGATTGGAATTTATATCCAAACATAGTTTACCAAACATTTGTTCGCGTGTAAATTACTTTATTTGTAAATCTAGCGCCTTCATCTCCAACGGATGTCCGTCTGGCGATATTGATTGACCATGTAAGCTGCCAATGCGACCATAACCAGGATAAGAACCGGCGTCGAGCTATAAGAATTCATTACGAGATGGAGGTTGGAATTCAATCTGGCGATACTCAATAATACGGAATACACAACTACGGTCATTAGAAACTGTTTCGAGTACTCTTCATCCAGATGATTGAATACGGCAATCAAAGAGAAAATAAAGCAAACGAAAAAGATAAGATAGATGAGCATCTCTAGCTCCCTTCACAATGCACGGTTACCTCAAGGCCCAGTTCCGCTTGTCGTGACGTACCAGCCTAACCGATTTTTCTTCACGTAAACAAAAGACAATTCGGCCTTACTGACATAATACAAATCCCCGTAGCGAGGATCGTCATCGATTTTCCCTTTATCAACCTTTGCCGAAACCGCGTGTATCGGATGGGAAACCAATAGACTCTTTCTTACTGCGAGTTCCGGAGTTAAGGATGGGAAGAATAAGAAGTAAACCACCAACGCAAAGATGAGAATATAATAGAACGGCGTTTTATTTTTGCGAAGCCAATTCCGCATTCAAATCCCCATCCCCATTCACTTCTCGTTTCCGTGCTTGAAATTGCCCGTGACCTTCGCCATTATTAATTGCGCTTCTTTGAAGCTAGCCAATTGAATCTTGGCTATGAATTTATCGCTGGCTTTGCCCGCGAGTGTCATGATCTGCTTCCCTTGCCAACTGATAAACACCTTCTGATCCTTAGTGACTCTGTACGTAAAAATCTCTTCTTCGAATTTATTCTTCTTATCCGTGTTACTCATACGGTTAGCCTCGCCTTCAAAGGATATGCCATTTCCTCTATGAACTTAAGCCCAACTCAACTGTATATCAACCGTTTCTTAAATCCTGCATGTTCGTCTGAATATCCGATCGATCTATAGAAATCATGAGCTTGCGACCAACTATTCCCGGATACAAGCATAATATAATTGCAATCGTTTTGAAGGCCGAATTCCTCGACTGCTTCCATTAACGACTTACCTATCCCCATTCCTCTATATCCGGGAGCAACGACAACATTTTCTACGACGAGAAACGGTTTGCAATTCCCGACCAAATCCATACATTTTATCGCCATCGATGTTCCGATGACCTTTTCCTTATCGTCACAGGCTACCGCTATATAATAGTCCGAATTTGTTGAAATGAGGTCTAATTGCTTCTTCATTGCCGTTAAATTGGATTCTGCGTCAATAAACTCGACAAACAAATCCGAAAGTCCGGCTAGATGATGTTCTTCCGCCTTGCGAATAGAATGGAGCATTCAATACCAGCCTCCTTGAGCTCTCAATCGACGGATTCCAAAGGGAGAGCATTCCTAAATCTGATGATGGAGAATTTAGTTATCGTAGATGTGAGTATTGCGTCTCTAAGCGGCCACAGATTTGGCGTAAATCTCAATTCGACTCCGAGCGAAATAATCGTACCGATCAGATCATCTATTCGTTCGATTGATATCGGTTTTACGGTTTGTTTGGCAATATAGTATCCCGCATTCCGATCCAGCAGTTCAAATCCAAACGGATCAAAGCCATATTTATAAATCCCAGTGTTTCTGATTCGTTCATACCAACTGTTCTCGACTGCGATAATCGTTTGAGATAGAGTGTGCTCGAAAAATAATTTGCGGTCGTCGTCATTTACCTCTGGCGACAGCGAATATACGATCCTCGGGCAGTCTCTCGGGAACAGATAATTGATGATGTGATCTTCATCCATCGCCCAGACGACTGGGGACAAATGCGGAAGACTTCCGGACTCCCTCGGAACAAATTGCTCGATATCAGGTTCTTCGCTTATGTGATAAAGCAAATAGTCACCTTCTATTCTTTAAGACTTCTCAACAATCCGATATTCCCGGCTTCCAGCCGGAAATCTGACTCCATACATTGGCTTTTTGCATGATATGCCATACCATTTCGGTCTTTCCTTCAACATAGGCGATTCTTTGATCTCTGTACTTCTTTGCTAGATCTATTTTAACTTGGGCGTAATCATTTCTTTCGATCTCATGAGTTCTCAAATAATCCCTGAATAGCAAATTAAATTGTTCGGACCAGCTTCCATGTTCTCTGACATGAATGTGCGTTCTACTCATTCCTTACGTCTCTCGAAAATACCTCTTTGTAAGGTCATCATTTTCCGGTCGATAACGGTACCCTAGTTCTTCAAGAGCAGTCTTTACGGAATCTATTTCGTCAAAACGGACTATAGAAATCTGAATGTCCAGTACCGGTTTGGCAGCCAATCCGGGAACGGCCGTTGAACCGATATGATCGATTCTTATCGCTGACTGTCCTATGACTTGTCTCATACGGCCGCCAAGTCGAGTAAAAGCTTCCGGCCATTCCTCGTTATAGGGTTCAATGATTACTGGATCTTTCATCGCTATCTATTGACTCCTTAGGGATGCTTCGGATCGCTTCAGTCGTCCTTTTTCAGCTTTGTGCCAATGTCGATGACGTTGTTGGATGGCGGATTCAAATCTCTTAATTTCTGATTGATATCGTCCAATGATCGTTGAATAGACTCCATTCTTTTGTTCCCCGAATATTGATTTCCTATTATTCCAGCTAATCCGGCAATTAATATAATAATAAAAAACAGCATATTAACACGCTCCTTATTCGTCTCATTTTTCGTTCAGTTCAAGTCATTTTTAATTTCTTCGATGCTTTTCTTGGCTCGGTTATTTAGCGACTTTTTATCAGTTAGATTATAGTTAGCTAATTCGTGTCCCGGATCGACGATCAGCGGCTTAATCATGATGTCCTCCAGAATGATCGCAGCTGCTTTATAAGCTTTATGAACGAGTTCGATTGCGATTTCCTTCTTCATCTTTTTGACTATTTCGACGATACGTTCGGCATACATTAATTTCACGATGCTGTCAGAGCTCATGAGATGTCTGGAGACAAAAGAAACCACGTTCTCGAGTATGGCTTTATCTTTATAACTACTTGCAAGTTGCGCTAGATTGTCTGCCGCCGTCCAGTCTCTTATCGATAATTCCTTAGTATACTTCTCGACCAGTTCCTCGAACCATTGCTTCTCCAATGGTTGCTGCACGTCGAACTGCTTATATTCTTCCAAAACCCCTTCACGGTACATTTGAAAAGTGTTTCCATGATATAAAATGAATAGCTCTTTGGCCCGCTCGAATTGATCCATACGATTGTTCACCGCTTCACTCTCATATTGAACTATACTTCACTCTAACAGATCTCTTATTTCATTCGCGTTTTTCACCGGGATTTCATAACCCTGATTTGTATTCGCTTGGTCAACCAGCAAGGCGTTATTGGATCTATTGGAACCTAACGATAAATGATATTTTTTGTTCGTTTTATCCGACATCTCTAAGGTCATATCGAATTCAGCAACGTAGTTTAGTTCGCCTTGTAATTCGACTTTACTGTCTAATGCAACTTCAAAAACTTGAATGGACCGAGGATCGCTGAAGGATTTGTTCCCACACGATTGATTAGACTTTGATTGAGGACACTCCAGTGTAATGGATGCTATTGAAGACTTCGGTGCTTTCTTGCCTTCACTACAGCCGGTAGTTATTACAAGCAACAGAATCATCAATGGGATTATTCTTATTACCATTTTACCCCTCCTTTTCACTTCCGTTACAGTTCCATATAAAGGATAATTAATATTATTAGCGAAATGTATTAGTGAGATAGGGAATAGTCTTAATTAAACGCTAATATATCAGGGGGAATTCGAAATGGCTAGCTTTCTAAGCGGAATGTTTGGTAATTATTCCGAAGTATCTGTACAGGAACTAACGACTCAATATGGCTCATATCTTATGCCGCAAGAGAAAATTCAGATGGGTTTCAGACTAATCCGCGATACGTTTATGTTTACCGAGGATAGGTTGATTCTCATTGATCATCAAGGCGTCACCGGCAAGAAGACAAGAGTCGCCTCGATTCACCTTGATTCTATTTATGAGGTTAAGATGGAGACGGGAGGCACCGGATTCGATGACAGTGAAATAACGATTCATTACATCACTTCGCCCTTTCACAAAACGAATAATGTTCAGACAACGACTTATAAGTTTGAATTCGGCAAGAAGTTTAACGTCCAACCGATTTACGTAGCCCTTGTAACAGTCGCGCATCATAATCAGAAGCGATTAAACGCCTAACCGATATTTTCTAATGGCCACCTCACAGAAGTGGCTTTTATTTATCGGACTTTACCGTTTCCTTAATTGCTTGGCAAGCAACAATCTCGTTACATAATAAATTCCGCTAATTACAACAGCGCCGCCTACAGCGTAAATCGAATCCATTTTATTAATTTCTCCAAATGATACGGTAGCTGTATGGTTTAATTGATCAGTGTTTACATAGCTGCTGAGAATGTCTGGCACATCGTTTTTAGTACGGATATATCCGCCAACAACCTTCCAGATTACCGATCCTACGAAAATCAATATCCCAAACAATACAGATTCAATAGCATATCTAATCCTCATTATAGTTCATCCCTTCATGGTCCCGTTCTTCACTTAAAAATACTAATTCCAATGAAGAAGAGAACCGCTACGATAATCACTGTGAAGAAGAAATAACCGAAGTATCTAACCGGAGCAGGCATGGCTTGGAAATCGATCTTCCTTATGGGGCCGCCGGCTTCGATTTTTTGGTATCCGGCTAATAAATTGTCGACATTAGCGTCGTTTGGAACTATAGGTTTGTCGGGTTGCGTTTCGTGAACCTTAGTAAACTTGTCCATTCGGGTCACCTCTTAATTGGTAGTATAACCCAAACTTTCTAATTCTGCTCTCAAGTGAATAGAAATAAAGTCGCGACTCGAAGGGAAGAACTTTCCTAGGATTCGCGACTTACCGTTTAACTCTTTTTATATTTTTCAATGCATTCTTTGATAAAACATCATCGAACTTCAGGATAGACCTTGCCGTGTAATCAGCCCCAATAGTTACTAGACTTCTTTTATACCTTCAGTCTCTTCTTGATCAATCTGATCTGACCTCTATGATTGATTTCATCTTCAAAGACATGGAACCACATAAAATAATGATTAGCTTGTTTTTTATGCCAAAACTCCTCCTGCTTATATAACCATTCATCATCGACGGTATTGAATAATTCGCATGTTCGCTCTCTGACTTCATTTAGCTTATCCACATAATAACTTAATTCATTTCCTCTAATCTTTTCACGTCCTGCTGCACCAAGATCTAGCGCCGGCCCCCAGATCGACATCTCTTCTTCGTTCAGTTCTCTTTTCTCGAAAGTTGCCACTTGATAGGCATATTCAACTCCGGCGAAATGCAATAACAATGCGCCTATGGAATTGCTCTCGGCATCTAATAAAAAATCCAGTTGATCGACGGATAAATTTTTTGCGGACTCTAACGTTGTGTACCTTGCATAATTCATCATCGACAGCAACCGGCTGATTTGAGGCGTATAACCAGGAATGTCCGAAATAAGATAGATATTATTCATGTTTATCATGTTTTTCCCCCAGGTCGTTTTATCGGTCAAATTTCTTTATTAGCTTATTTATTTCGTCAACGATTTCACTTTCGTGCTCTAACGAGATATTTATGACAAGTAAGCCCCCGAAGACTTGCTCGGTTCTTCCTTTAATATCGTTTATTCGATCCTTAATAACGACTAATTCCGCTGAATCGCTAATCTCTTGACTTAGTAACCAAGAATGTCTGATCAGCTCCGACTTTCGTAAGGTTTCTATGTAATAATATACTTCTTCCTCCTGCCTGACTTTAATGATGTCTCCAAATGAAACTTGCTCGCTGAAGATCGGATTCTCCTCGATTAACAATGTATCAGTATCCATAATCACTACATCCAGCACTTCAATTTCACGTCTTTCTTTATCGAAGCAGAGTTGTAATGGATGAATTTCCTTAATGGGTTCCACCTACTTTGACAATTGATGTTGAATATCGTTTACTAATCAAACTTACATATATTTTCACGAAAATCCAGTAACACTGTATGCGAAATGTCTCCCAATAAGCCAGAGTTGCTACCGCAACTTTATCATATCCTCTTCCACTATCTCATAACGGTTCCAAACGATATTTTCATATTCGGAGCATAAGTTAACCATGAACTCTCACCGAATTGTTGAGATAATAATAATTCAGCTTCATATTGTTTTTCTGCTTCTTCCCCGGCCAATCCCCGCTTCTTCAAATTATCAACGGTTTCGTTATAATCACCTGGCGCTTGACCAATCCCTTCTTCCCTTAGAGAATGGTACAGTCTTTCCTTATTAAATTTCTCCATGTTCTGATCCAAAAAATTAACTCGATCACTAACTCTACAATCTATATTCTTTATTCCTAATTGGCTTAGCAGTATCGGTACATTCATTCCGACATTTCCATCCTTACCACTTTGTTTAGCATCTTCTTCAAACAATTTCTGAAGTATCCCTAAATGAATTACTTTAGATTGAGCTAATCCATCAAATCCGAAATTGGCCATATTAGCAATCCAGTGGGGCTCAAAACATATTATTTTCCCATTATTAGCTACGCTTTGAATCATCTTCTTAAGAATAGATTTTGGCTCGTCCATATGTAATAAAAAAGCATGGCACATCGCAATGTCATACTTATAGTCTATATTTAATTCTTCAACGTCCCCTACAATAAATTCAGTGTGATACGGTAGATTAGTAAATAATTCAATTGCTTTATTAATCAAGTCTTTACCTTTGTCTACCCCGGTATAGGTTGAACCTTCAGGTAACATCGGAAGCAATTTAAGACCGAGATAGCCATATCCGCAACCATAATCGATAATCTTAACGGGTTCGTTAATTTTCCAAACTCTATGTATTAGAAATTCAAGATAATCATCATTGTAATATAACCAACGCGTATTTCTGAGATAATCAATTTGATTGTCCCAATAGTAGTCAGACATAATTATGCTCCTTAACGAGTTCTACACCTATTCGAACAAGTATTTCTTCAGGTGTTAAGTGATCTGTATGTATATGATTTCTAAACATGTCCTGAGTCAAGCTTGTTATACACTTATCTATTTGTTTCGCCGGCCAAGAATGACTATCGTCTCCGCGACTTTTCAATCTCTTTAATAAAGTTTCTCGATCCGCAAGTAATGTAAAATGATTAAGTTCGATTCCATCCATCCTTAACTTATTTACGATCTCATCAAAGTAAACAGGGTTTACAAGAGTCATAGGTACAATAATGGTTCCTGGAAATTCTTTGTATATCATTTGGAGCATGGAGAAATTAAATTCCCTCCAAATAAGGTGATCTTGAAAATCATCTTTCAATATTTGTTTAGGAGAGTTTTTTCTTATGAAGTATCCAACATTCTCAGGATCATAAATAAACGAGTTAGGAATTCTTCTATTTAATTCATAAGCGATTGTCGTTTTTCCAGCTCCGAATGCGCCATTAATCCATAGAATCAATTATCCTATACCTCCTGCGATTTATCATTTCCCAATTTTCAAGGCACTTTCTTAGGCAGGCTTTCAATTAAGTTTCTAATGTATTCATAATCAATTTGACGTCCTCTAGTCTTATAGAAAAAACCTTTATACCGAATTGTATCCGATGAATTAATTGTCAGCTTTCTAATCGGCTTCCCTTTATTATTAAAGATCGTTGTTTTAAAGCTATAACCCGTATATATAAAAGCCCATTTATCTTTCTGAAATGTAATTCCGTTTAAGTTATTGATAATATGTTGAATCGCTTCTTTATCCGATATTTCTGTTTCATAACCCGAGTCACCGTTAAAAATTATAATGCTGGAGACTTTTGATGGCTCCATATTTATGATTTTATGTGGGATGTATGTAAGTCCATAGAGCATGATTAAAATGAGGGGTATTCCGATAAAAATCAGATATTTTCTATATCTTATCATCTAATCATCCTTAAACAGTAATAACGAAGTCCATCGATCTATTTTATTACTCTTCAATTTCTTTAACATTTAAATTCCCTTCGTTATTTGTTTCATCAGTATTAATCTTATCAATGACAAAGTCCTTGCTTAAAATTGTAAACAACAAGAACATTCCGCCCAATAATGTGAAAATCGCTCCTAGGTATTCATATGATTCTATCTTGCTCTTAATAATAATGTTAAATTGGTTTGTATCCATACCACCTCGATTTACTAAGAATATCTCAGCATTATTAAAGCCCCACTTCGCACTATTCATAATGAAAACTATTCCAAGAACGATCGAGATGGTTGCTACAAACAATAAAAATAAATGCTTTGAGCTAACCTTCATATCAATTTCCCCCTTCCAATTTACAAACTTTTACCATCTATATTAATGATCGCGCGGAACGGAATGGATGTCAATACACTTTATTCCAAGTTTTGCCTAATCAAAACAGCTTCGCCGTCCTTGCTTCGATATTAATGCATGCCCTGGGATATGATTTGCTCAAAAGTGAGCTATCAAAAGGTGAAAATAAGGTAATACGAATGGTAATCATCGTTATTGGAGCTATTGAGCACTTTTGCAATCAAAGTAGGATGAAGAACATCACTATTGATCGTATTTAGGAAAGGAATAGCACAATCGGAGACCAATAGGAATAAAAAACATCTTTATCCAGCTTAATTCTTGAACGTACTCCAAAAGTACATTGAAACACATCGTAATTTGAAATGGATGGGGTTTTGGGACGGCAGTATACATTAGTATCGAGCTATCAGATAAGGATAAAAAAACAGGACCGCTCGGCAAACACCGCGGTCCTATTCGCTATAGATAATACCCCCTGATCCGAAACCCAAACGAGTTTCCGCAGCCGACTACCCTTTAACCGCGCCAGCAGTCAAGCTATTCGTAATCTGATCGGTAAAGAGCATGTAGAGGACGACGGAAGGCAAAGCGATCAGCGTCATGACCGCGAACTGAGCTCCGTAATTGGATGCGTATTGCCCGGTGAATTGAATCAACGAAAACGGAAGCGTCTTGTATTTGTCCGAGCTGATATACGTGATCGCCATGATGAACTCGTTCCACGTGTTCAGGAAAGCCAAGACGCCGACGGAAGCGATAACCGGCTTAGAGATCGGCATAATAATCCGGAACACGATCCCCAGTAGGCTTAACCCGTCGATGACCGCAGCTTCTTCGATTGCTCGAGGCGTCGTCTGCAGGAAGCCGATGAAGATGAATACGCTGATCGGAATCAGAAACGCGATGTTAGGCAGGATGAGCGACAAGTAATTGTCTATTAGATTAATTTTCTGAAAGATGAAGAAGTTCGGTAACAGCGTGGAATAGATCGGAACGATGAGACAGACCATGACGAGCCCCGACAATACGACGTTCCCTTTCCACTGGATACGCGCGATGACGTAGCTAAGCATAAGGGATACGATGACCGTAACTACGATGACGATCGCGGCGACGATGGCGCTATTCAGCAAATAAGCAGGGACATGACCGAGCGTAAACGCGTTCTTATAGTTCACCCACTGGAAAGGATTCGGCCATTTTAAGACGTCGCTACCGAAGAAATCGCCGCTCTTCAATAGAGAGAAGTTTACAAGCCATACGAGCGGAAACAGCTGCAGCACGACGATGATCAATAAACCAAGGACGAGAATCGTCCTGCGAAGAACCCCGGCGTTAAACATAGAAGCTACCATCAGAATTCACCTACGTCTTTCTTCAACAAACGGTTCATGATCAACGTAACGACGAGACAAAAAACGATGAATAGAATCGAAATGGCGTTACCGTAACCGAAGAGGCCGTCGCGGAATGCCCTAGAGTACAAGTAGGTTCCAAGGAACTGCGTACTATTGGAAGGCCCTCCTCCCGTCATCAGGAATACGGTTTCCATCTGCTTAAAGCCTGCCACGATTGCCAGAACGAAGTTAATGCGGATGACCGGCATCAGGAGCGGCAGGATAATGCTTCGGCCATACCGCCACTTGTTAGCCCCGTCGACGATCGCCGCTTCGTACAGCTCGGACGGAATTCCTTTGATACCGGCATAGTAAAGCAAATAAGCATACCCGAAGCCTTGCCACATCGCGACGAAAATAATGGAGTATATAGCAATATCGGGGTTGCCGAGCCAATCCTGTTTCCATGAGCTCAGCCCTACCGCCGTTAGCATTCTATTTAATAATCCGAACTGTACGTTCAGCAAGCTTACCCACATTTGCGAGGTTACGAACGTAGAGATAATAGAAGGGATAAAGATTAATATCCGCAGCGGTCTCTCCCATTTCCCCGCGTGCGTCGTCAATATGGCCATCAGAACAGCGATGGGATGCTGCAGGACGACAAAAGCAATGCCGAGCAGAATCGAATTTCGAAGAGCGTCCCAGAAAATAGAGTCATGGAGAAAAATTTCTTTGTAGTTGCTTAAGTTGAACAGATTATAATCGACGCCGTCGTAATTCGTGAAGCTTAAATACAAAGCAACGGCAGTCGGCAATAGAACCATGCCAATGATGAACAACAAGCCGGGAGCAATCAACACCGCGATATTCCGTTTTTCCATCCATAGTTTGTTCATGCTCACCATTCCTTTTGAAAAACGGAGCAAAACGTCTGAGTGGTTTTGCTCCGATTTTTCTTGAAGATCGTGTTACGGGTTCATTTCTTTGTAGGATTTATCGGCGATAGCGTCGATTTTCTCCGCGAAATTCTCCGGAGTCGATTTGGAAGCCATCATTTCCGTAATCGCATCCAGGTAGCTCTTAGCGGTTGAAGTCGAGAATAAATCCTGCGAGTTCGCGCCGCTGAATATGGTGGCAGAACCCAAAATATTCGTTAGATCGTTCTGCACTTGCGTTTCCTTACCCGTCTTGAACTCGTCGTAATTTTGCGCAGGGAACGTGATACCGTTCTGCCATACGGTCTTCGCCCAATTCTCCTTCTTGAATAGCCAGATCGCGAACTTCTTGGCTTCGGCCGAGTTCTCCGTCTTGGCGGCTACGCTATAACCGCCGCCGAACCATGCGAGCAGGTCGGTCGTCTTGCCCTTACCGTCGTCGGAAGCCGGCCAAGGGATGACAATCATGTTGTTGCGAACGTCTTCCGGGAAGTTAGCATCCGACGAAATGCCCATTTCCCATTCTCCCATCAGGTACATCGCGGCTTTGCCTTGGCCGAACAAGTTTCTCGCTCCGCCGTAATCGAGATTCAGGAAGCCTTCGCCGAACATGCCCGATTTGACCATTTCCTGGATCGTCTTGGCCGAAGCGACGACGTCGGGGTTGTTGAACGAGCCCGTACGGTCAATCGCTTTGTGGTACAAGTCGAATCCGCCGGACTGACGAGCCACTACGGCGTCGAACAACAACGCAAGCGGCCAGGAATCCCGTCCGTCAAGCGCCATTGGCACGATATCCGTACCTTTCAGCTTCTCCGTGATTTTGAACAGGTCGCCTTGGGTTTTCGGCGGTTCAAGACCGTTGTCCGCCAGTAGCTTCTTATTCACGAACAGTACGAGGAAGTCCGTATTCTTCGGAATTCCGTAGATTTTGCCGTCGAGCGTAAAGCTGTCGAACGCGGCATCGATGAAGCCTTGGCCCGCGAAGTCTTCTTTCGTGAACGTAACGAGCGCGTTATTCTTGACAAGGGGATCAAGGTAACGCTTCTGGCCCCACATCATCGTAACGTCGGGAACGTTATCGGACGCGTTATAGATTTTGAGTTTGTCTTGGAATTGCGGATCCGGTGACAGCGTCTCGACCGTGATTTTCACGTTCTGATTCTCGCTCATGTATTGGTCGATCAGCTTCTGTTCCGCCAAGCCTTGCCCGCCCGTACGGTCCGGGTTATTGCTGAAGAACTTGAATTCTACTTTCTTGTTGCTGTCGGGCGTTTCCGTAGTTGCCGTTGTGGCCGTTGTGGCCGTTGTGGCCGGATCGGAAGCCTTGCTCGGGCTTGAATTCGAATTGCCGTTGTTATTCCCGCAAGCCGATACGACCAGGACAATAACCATAATCAATGCAAGCGCGTTCAAATGCTTTTTCAAGATGAACCCCTCCACCTAATCGTAATGTGATAACGGATTGCTACTTCAGTATAAATTAGGCGTATTCGACGAATAACCCGTCATTACTTTGTATAGCTGTACGTTTATTAGAAGCCGTTCTGTTTTTTGTACTGGGAGGGCAGCAATCCCGTCCATTTCTTGAAAAACCGCACGAAATGGGCTTCGTCGTAGTAGCCGACCTTGCGGGCGACGGAATAGACCTTCTCGCCCGAATCCTTGAGCAGTTGTTTGGCCTTGTCGATCCGGTGCTGGTGCAAATAATCCAGAAAATTAATGCCCATTTCCTGGCGGAACAAAGTAGAGAGATGTGAAGGGGATATAAATACTTCTTCCGCGATGGATTTCAAGGTTAGATTGGTGCTATATTTCTCATTGATCAGATTGATTACGTACTGAATCGTTTTGTGTACCGCTTTCTTCGAGTTCATCAGCTCCACGAACCTCTGGATGACCCGAGTAATCAACGTAGACAGCTCTTCGAAAGTTTCCAGCTTCTGTACCTGATCCACGCATGCTTCGAATTGGCCTACGCACGACCGGATCCTCTCGTCGGGACTGGAACCGATCTCCTTCATTAGGCTATCGATCAACGAATACGTATGAAGATGGATGCGCGATACGGACAGCTCCTGTTCCCGGAAGCTATCCAGCCACTCCTCCACCTCGCTGACGAACTCCGCGTAATTGCTTTCGGCGATATGCCGACGAATTTCCCGTTCCAGCTCGGCGAAGTCCGATCGGAACTTGGACGCCTCCGCTTGGTTCGAAGACTCTCTCGATTGCTCCGAGGCAACGAACAACCCGCTGCCTCCGTGGAAAAACCTTCTCGTCAAAGCTTCAAGCGCTTCCTTGTAAGAAATATGAAGGTCGGGCAAGGCAGTAACGGAGCCGACGCCGATACTCACGGTTACTTTCAAGAACGAGCTTAAGTTGCGTTGCACGGTCTCCAAGCTATCCTGCAGCTCTACCCTGTCCAACTGGTTCGGCACGTTAGCGAGAAGAACAAACCGATCGTCGAGCGTCAATAGCTCATGCCTGCCTTCGAATCGGTATCCGATGCTCTCCTTTATAATATTGGAGGCAGCGTAACGGATAAGTCCCAAGTCCTTATCCCCGTAAGCCAGTACGTTAAGCTCCTTGGAATCGAAGCGGAATACGATCGCCAGCGAGGAAGCATCCTCCAGACGAATTCCGTACTCCTTAATCTCCGCGAGCCTCTCCTCTCCGTTCCAGGGAGCTTCTCTTAACCATTTAAGCAATTTGTCCTCCGTAACCATTCTTGCGTTCGCCGTCCATTGCCGCTCCAGCCGGTCCACCTGATTTGCCTTGCTGCGTTCGCGTACGAGCTCGTCCTTGACCTTACCGATAACCTCTTTGACCTGCTTCGGATTGCACGGCTTCAAAATATAATCGAACACTCCGAGCTTGAGCGCCTTCTGGGCATATTCGAATTCGCTATATCCGGTTAGTAGAACGGGAATCAAGTCGATTCCGCGCGCCTTCGCTTCCTCGATTAACTCCAGACCCGACATCATCGGCATACGAATATCCGTCAACAGAATATCAGGCTTCTCTTCCTCCATCGCTTCAATCGCTTTCCGGCCGTTCGACGCGGTTCCGATCACGCGAATTCCTTCGGATTCCCAATCTATCATCGTCAGAATGGCCTCGCGAAAGGACGCTTCGTCTTCCACGATCAGCAGCTTAAACATCGCAATCGCCCCTTGCTTCGTCTGACTTGCGAATCGGAATGAGCATCTTGACCGTCGTTCCGACGTTCCGTCTGCTTACGATATCAATCTCGACTCCCTCTTCGAAATGATGGTAGAGTCGGTCCCGAACATTACGCAGAGCGAAGCTTCCTTCCTCCTCGATGCTACTCGGATTTGCCTTAGCCTGAATGGAGTTACGTAGCTTTGCCAGCGTCTCGGGAACGATCCCGATTCCGTTGTCCGTAACGACGATAAGCAACGATTCGCCGGACAAAGAAACCTTAACGTGAATGTACCCTTGCTCGTCAGACGGCTCGATGCCGTGAACGACCGCGTTCTCTACGATCGGTTGGAGGATCAGCTTGGGAATAGGCGTCTCCGCCAGCCTTTCGTCGACCTCTATGGAATAAGTGAGCTTGTCGGCGAATCGAATTTTGCTCAAGTACAAATAGTTTTCTACGATCGTAATTTCCTTCTCTAGCGTAATGATGTCCGCGCCTTGGCTGAGATTGTAGCGAAAGAAGTCCGACAGCTTCTGAATCATTTCCGCGGTTTTATCGGCGCCCTCCCGGTAGGACATCCATGTAATAGAGTTCAGAGTATTGTAGAGAAAATGCGGGTTGATCTGCGATTGAAGCAGCCTCAGCTCCGATTCCTTCTTAGAGAGCTCCGACTTATACACGTCTTGGATTAGCTCCCTGATCTTCGAAACCATAATATTGTAGCCTTTGCCGAGCTGCCCGATCTCGTCCCTCAGCTTCACGTCGACCTGTTGGTTGAAATCGCCTGCCTGCACTTCGCGCATCGACTTCAAGATTTTCTTCAGCGGCTTCAAAAACAACCTCGAGATCGTCCAGCTGATCGGAGCGTTAATGAGCAGAATAAGCAGAACAAATCCGATCGTCAGCCAACGAATCGAATTCAACTGCATAAGCTCTTCCGTTCGGGGCTGAATGACAAGCACGTGCCAGCCCGTAACCTCCGAGGAGGAGTGCGAAATCAGCCATTCGTCGTCATGTTCGTTCCAATTCACCTGCTCGATCCCGCGATGATCGTAATAGGGAAGCTCCGAGAAAGAGCGTCCGCTCCATTTGCCCCCGGAATCCGACAAAATCGTGCCGTCGCCGTTCACGACGACGATCTCCACGTTATCCTTCGCGCGGCCGAACGATTGGCGGAAATCGGCTTCCGTCATCCCGATGACCAATAGTCCTTCCTTGTTGAAGTTTCCCGGGTTGACGAGCACCTTGCTGTAAAACACCTTGCGCCGCTCATCGCCGATAAATAGCTTGAAAGAGCCTTCTTCTACCCCCCAGGCTCCTTTAACGACGGCATTTACGGTATCCCTGTAGATCTCGCTCTTCTTATAATCCTTAAAGCTGATGATTTCGTTATTGTTCAAGCTATTGTATTTGATCGTCGGAAAGCCTTCCGAGAAAATGAGCAGCGATTGGAAAAATTGCCGCGTGCTAAGGAGCCGGTTGATCATGTTATTCACGATGATTCCGGAATTGAAGTTGGGCTCCGGAGACAGGAGGTCGTGCAGTTCCGAGGATAGAGACAGGTAGTTGTAAATATCGTAAATATCCTTGGCCAAGTAGTCCAAATGGGAAATCGTCTGAGAGGATATGTTATCCTGCGCTTGCGACACCTTCTGCAACACTTGATCGGACGCGGTCTTATAGGAGAAAAAACCGATGCTCCCCGAGGTGATGATCAGCAGCGGAAGAAACCATAGCTGAAACTTAGATCGGATGGATAGCTCCAAGTACCCGTTTTTCAAGCTAGCGAGCATAAGCTGTCCCCCCGGCAGTCGGCTTTTCTCTCTATTATACTACCAGGAATACGATTCCGGAGCCGCTCCTCCCGGTCCCGGGAACAATTCTTCCAATCTTTGAAGCGTAGACGCGGCAAGCCGGATCTCCGTCGCGCGGATCGCGTCGCGAAGCTGTTCTACCGTGCGCGGGCCGATTATCGGGCCGGTTAAGGCCGGATTCGCGAGCACCCACGCCAGCGCGACGTTGGATTCCTTCTCGCCGAGTTCCCGGCATAAGGCGGAGTACTCTTCCAAGCTAGCCCGATGCTTAGCGATCACATGGGCCTGCTGCGAAGTTCGATGGCTTACGTTCGGGTTTAACGCGTTACCTGCTAGAGCTCCGCCCGCAAGCGGACTCCAAGCGACGATCCCGAGGCCGAGATCGCTTGCCGCAGGCAGCACCTCCAACTCAGGCGTTCGGTTCAGAAGACTATAAATATGCTGCTCCGCGACCAATCCCATGAACTTCCGTTCTTTCGCCGCGGCTTGGGCTTTGACCAGATGCCAGCCCGCGAAGTTGCTGGAGCCGATATAGTCGACCTTTCCTTGACGGACCGCACCTTCCAGCGCTTCCCAAAGCTCCTCCCACGGCGTTCGCCAATCGATATGATGCATATAGAAGAGCTCGATATGATCCGTCCGAAGCCTGCGCAAGGAACCTTCGAGATGGCGGCGAAGCTTGTAGAGGGACAAGCCTTTACAGTCGTTAGGTCCATCCAGCGGATCGCTCATTTTCTCATAGGCCTTCGTCGCGAGTACAACCCGCTCCCGTCGGTTTCCTCCTTGCGCGAACCAGCGTCCGAGGATCGATTCCGTTGCGCCTGCATTCTCCCCCCAACCGTAGATATTTGCCGTATCGAAAAACTGGATGCCCGCGTCGAGCGCCTCGTCCATCATACGGAACGCTTCCTTCTCGTCCGTCGACACGCCGAAATTCATCGTTCCCAGGCACAGCCTGCTAACCTTCATTCCCGTTCTTCCCAAGTACGTATATTCCATAGATCGTCTCCTACCTTTCTCCGCTCCATTTCGGGTTATCGACGATCTCCGGTTGGCCGTTCCGATCGACGATCAGCTTGCGGAACCCTTTCGTCTCGAGCGTTCCGTAATCGTGCCCCGAGTCCGCGCGATATACGAAGAACGTTACGAGCGGCACGTCTCCGGTATTGATGCTGCGATGCGCGTAACGCGGCGGTACGTATACGGCTTGCCCGGGGAGGAAACGCTCGGCCTTCCAGTCGCCTTCCGGATTTTCCATCAGCATGTAGCCTTGGCCGTTGAGGCAGTAGTACACCTCCGGCGTATCCAGGATCGTATGGAAATGGCCTTTGGTCATGTAATATTCCCGTCCGACTCGGCCGGGATAAACGATGCTCGTGCCGAACAGCAATTCATTCGCGGAATCGGGCATCGTAAGCTCGTAAAATTCGTACACGTCCGGATCGCCCGCTTCGACAAGAACTTGAAAGGCTTCAGCGTCCGAGTACATGCCCAACATTTTCGAGAGCGGGCGTTTCGTCGACGAATAATCGTTCGACAGCCCGCTCGCGAGATCGAAATGGGCCGAGAATGGAAGCGTCGCTATCCTATTGGCTTTTTCATTAGCTTGACTCATCTGTCTGCCTCCTCTTGGCGCAATCGATTATCGAAGTCCGCCGGCGATTCGTTCCAGCTCGGCGAACTTCTCGGGGGTATATTCGAGATGGAAAACTTCGCCGATCACTTGCGTCCAACCGTGAATGAAATAGATCCAGCCGTCTTCCACGTACAGACGTTGCGCGGCTTCCTGCGCCTTCGCTTGATGCAGGAAATCGAGCGCCCCTCGGTAATTCAGCTCCCATGCCAAGCTGTTGGCCGGGAAGGCTGCCCCGTCCGTAATCGGCGAACCGGGCTGATCTTTACCTAAACCTGTGGCATTGACGACAAGGGAGTGCGGCTTCACCGTCATCATGACATTATCGTTGTCCGTCGCTTGCGGCGTAAGAAAGTATTGCGCGGGAACGTCTGGAGCAACGGTATCCATAATTCGTTTGATTTCATCCAGCCGCGGCTTGCTGCGGTTCGTAACGACGAGTCTTGACGGTCGGCTAGCTTTGCGCGGATCTAGCAAATAGGCGGAGATCGCAATAGCGCTGCCTCCTGCCCCCATGACGAACAGTTCTCCTCCGTGCTTTTCCCAATAGCGTTCGGGCACGAAGGCTTCAAGCGACAAGCCGCTGGAGATGGGATCCTTGGCATAACCCTCTAATTTCCCGTCCTTCTTGGAAATGCAAGATAGCTCTCCGAACATCTCGGCATACGGATCCAAGTAGTCGAACAAATCCTTCGCCGCATAATACAGGTCGATCTTATGCGTTGTGACGAGCGCGCCCAGGCTTAACTCGTCGTTCTTAATAAAAGTCACGGCTTCCCGGTATATCGCCGGATCCGCGTGAATTCCGATATCGATGCCTTTAATGACGGCATTCCCGATTCCGAGCGCTTCTGCCCAGAGCGGGAACAATTTCATAATCGAGGATTGACCCGTCGTCACTCCGATAAAATAAAGCGTCGGCCGATCGGCTTTCGTCAAGTTTAGCATCCCGTCAGAGTCTCCTTTCTGTCGTTCGACCTAACATTTCGAGCAGATTACGCGTCGATACGGTGGCCATCCGTTCGACGGCATCCTTCGTATATGCTCCGGTATGGGAAGTCAGGAAAAAATTGTCCAATCCGACAAGCTTGTTACCTATCTCGGGAGGCTCGACCGAGAATACGTCTTGGGCTGCAGCCGATATCCGGTTCACCAAGAGAGCCTCGTATAGAACCTCCTCGTCCACCAGTTCCCCCCTCGACGTATTAATCAGCATAGCCCCGTGCTTCATCCGGTTAATGGTTTCGGCATTTATTAAATGTTTCGTGTTCGGCGTATAAGGCACGTGCAAGGAGACGGCGTCGGATTGAGCCAACAGCTCCTCAAGCTGCTCGATTCGCCGAATTCCGTTGCTCGTCAAATAGGCTTCGGCGTCGGCTTGGAGAAACGGATCGTACAGGAGCACTCGCATGCCGATTCCCTTCGCCCGAATCGCGACCTCGCGTCCGATCTGTCCGCCTCCGACCACTCCGATCGTCTTGCCGGTCAACTCGATGCCCATCATCCGTTCCCAGTGGCCAAGCTTCACCTCGGCTACGTTCTTGGGAATACGGCGGGCAGCCGCGAATAGAAGGCCGATCGTATGCTCGGCGACGGAAACGTTGTTCGTTCCTGCGGCGATCTGAACCTCGATGTTCAACTCTCGAGCCGCGTCCAAATCAATATTGTCCGTTCCCATGCCATATTTGGAGACGGCTCTCAAATCCTTGCAGCGGCGCAATACACCGGCAGGCAAGGGGTCGATGCCGATGATGATCCCGACGACTTCTTCCGACGCCAGCTCTACGATCTCCTCTCCCGTCATCGTGCGTCCTAGACGGTTTTCAATAATCTCGTAGCCTTGACAGACGATGTCCGGATAAACCGAATCTTTGTAATTGGCAAATGATTTGGGAGTAATTAATATTTTGGCTTTCATGAGGGTCTCCCTTATAGGCTCAATTCGGACAGGGTGGCGGGTAGTTCGTGTCCGGTATTTACTTTACCGGGTCCCCTGACCAGGTCGAAACAGGAAATTACGAGCGTTCCGTTCCAGATAATCGGTTCGCTCGGTTGGTTAAGCTCGCCCTTCAGACCGTTGGAATCGGGGCTTACCGCGTAACGTTCGATCGTCGCGTCGGGATAGATTTTCGCGATCGCGTTGGCGGAGAAGTCGGCGACATACAGGTTACCCGCCGAATCCATAACCATGCCGTCCGTCGTTTGCAGCTGCTCGTTGTTTTTGGCCCATACTACGTTGTCCTTCACGCTTCCGTCCGGATGGAACGTAATTTTGTGAACGGCTCCATCGCCGAAATTACCGACGTAGAGATTGCCCTCGGAGTCGAATTCGATGCCGTCCGCGCCATATTGATCGTTCTCGTTGAGCGTCAAGAATGTCGTCAGCATATGAGGATCAGCCAGCGTGTTCGTAATTTGAATGCCTTCCTCGTCCAATCCGAACTTATACACGCAGCTGAGAAGCAAGCCCGTCGGATCTTTCACTAAATTGAGCGTGCTTTGCGTGACGTACATATGAGAACCGCGAATGCGCACGCCGTTCGGATGCTCCATGTCTTCCGCGACGACCGTCGTCTTGACGACTTGGTCGCCTTCGATGCGCAGGCGAAGCAGCCTTCCTTTGAACTTTCCGTTCTCGGAGCCCGACCAGCCTTGGTTATCGCAGATATACAAGTCCCCGTCCGGTCCGAAGGCGATTCCCATCGGACAAGCGACGCCGGTATCCGGATGCACGGGCACCTCAATCCACTTACTCACGTTCCTGTCCCGATCGATCCGAATCAAACAACCCGGGCGGGACTGATCCGCGAAGTTCGGACAAGAGACGACCAGATCCCCGCTCTCCGGATGAATACCCATCGCATCCGGAGTCGTTACGAAGTCCTCGGGCAATACGGCGAATAGTTGGGAAGTCGGCATAATAATTCCTCCTCGATTTGTCGTTATCTGCATGAATGTAAATCCGTCAATCGAACGTAATGATCGTTTTCTTTAGCCCGCTGCCTTGTTCGGCTTGCTCGAACGCTTCCTGAATACGATCGAATCCGAACACGGACGATACGAATTCTCGGGGATTAAGCACGCCGAGCTCAATCCAGTTCATGACTTGACGATAGCTTTCGGCTTCTTCCAGCTTGGAGGGCCATTGGATAAAATCGAGATGCCAGTTATATGGGGCTTTGCTCCAATCGAGCGCCATGCTCGTGTTGGGCGAGATTCCGTAAACGCCGATATGCCCATATGGAGCAAGCAGCTCCATGCTCTGGTTGATAATGTCGGTTTTGCCCACCGCATCGACGGCGAAATCGACCCCGCCCTGGCAAATGCGCCTGACTTCGGCTACGATATCGCAGCTCCTGCTATTGAACGCATAATCCGCCCCGGTAGTTAACGCTTCCTCAACCTTCGCATCCGAAGTTACCGAAGCTATGATCGGCCCCAGACCGAGCAGCTTGGCGAATTTCAAGAACGATAATCCGACTGGTCCCGCTCCATAGACGATCAAACTCGCGTTCGGCCGGAACCCGAATCTATGGCAAGCGCTAAGCACCTCCCGGAAAGTAACGATCATCGGAGCGGAGACGACGTCGATATCGGCGGGCAGAACTTGCTGGGCGTAATACGCTTCCGAGAAAGCCGGATCTCCGGGTCCTTTGCCATCCTCGAGCATCGCCCGAGAGTCGGCAACGACGGCGAGCTCCGAGAACGCGCCCCAACCCGGAAACACGCCGTCGGTCTCTTTTTCGAGGAACGGAAGCAGCACCAGGTCGCCTTTCTTAAGGTATCGCGTTTTCTCGCCGAGCTCGACGACACGGCCGACACCCTCGTGTCCTAGCGCGGCGGGATACGCAACGAAGCCCTTGAATTCACGGTGAATGAGCTTCGTATCGGTACCGCGGCAGATTCCGCAGCTCACCATGCGCACGAGCGCCTGGTACTCTCCGTATTGCGGCTTTGAGATCTCCCGGACGGAAAGGTTCCCTTCTGCGTCAACGATCAGGCTTTTCATGGCTTTCGCTCCCCTATCGGCAATTCACAAGCCTAGCAATTCTTCAACTTCCTTAAGCGTCGGCAAGGACGGAATCGCCCCGAACCCCGTCGTCGCGATCGATCCAGCCGCATTCGCGAACCTCAGCATGCCGCGAAGCTCGGACTCCGACTCTATTTTCTTGGATTCGCCGGATCGAATGAGTTTTCCGATTTGACTCAGCATCGCCGCGACGAACGCGTCTCCCGCTCCCGTCGTCTCGACGACGTTCGCCGGAAAGCCGTCCGCGTAACCGCTGGCGTTGCCGTTCGTGAAGTAGCAGCCGTCTTTGCCCATGGTAACGATGACAAGCTTGGCGCCTTGACCGAGAATGTAGCTTCCGCATTCCTCCACGCTGCGGCATCCGGTTATAAACTCGTACTCCTCCTCGCTGATCTTGACCAAGTCGGCATATTGGAAGCCCGCATTGATGTCCCGTTTAGCAACTTCATGGTCCTTCCACAGATCCATTCTCAGATTCGGATCGTACGAGATATAGAGCCCGCTTGCTCGCGCGATCTCCAGCGCTCGTATTGTCGCCTCCCTGCTACTCGGACTGCCGAAGCTGATCGACCCATAATGGAAGATCGTGCCCGACCGAATGTAATCTTCCGTGATATCCGCCGGCGTTAATTGCATATCCGCTCCCGGATTCCGGTAGAACATGCAATCCCGGTCCCCTTCCGGATTTTGCGCTACGAACGATAACGTAGTTCTGGCGAATTCATCGAACGCCAAATAAGAAGTGTCCACGTTCAATTGATCCAGCACTTGCTTCAGATAGTGGCCGAACGGATCCTGCCCCACCTTGCCGATAAACCCGGCGCTGCCGCCGAGCTTAACGACTCCCACCGCGACATTGGCCGGAGCCCCACCGGGCGCTTTAACAAAACCGGGGCTATGGATCAAGGAAACGTTCTTGGCCGTCGACACGAAATCGATCAACAGCTCTCCCAGACAAATGACGTCCATGCTCATAGGTTCATTCCTTTCCGCGCCGCGCTTTCCATTAGCAAATGGAAGGCCTGACCTTCCGGCGCCGTGCCCGGCCGATCGAAGAACGGTGCCGCGCACACGCCTTGCACGAATCCGCGATCGTCCACCTTCGCGATCGCCGCGTTTCTCATTCGTTCGGCATGAGCCGTATACGTTACATCTAGCGCTCCTATGCTCACTCCGCGATAGATGGCGTAAGCGATCATCTGGCCGGTATTCGTCTCAACGAACGATTCAGGGTCATCCAATACGTCGTGAAACAGCCCGTCCTCGCGAAGATGGACAAGGCATCCGTCGATCGTCGCTTTCAAGTATCCCGTAATCCTGTCCTTATCCGCTTGCATGCTATCCGGCAGCTCTGCCAGTACTCTGACCATACCCGCGACAGCCCACCCGTTTCCGACTCCCCAATGCGCGTCGCGTTTGAACTTCTTCTCCCCGTCATCCCAGATGTGGGCGAACAGCTTGGCATCGGGATTCCATAACCGAGTTCGGTAACCCTCCATTTGCAGAACGGCATGGTTGTGATAACCCGCGTACGCCAAGAACGGCGGAGCCATATAGAAAGAATCGACCCACACCTCGGGTTTATCCACGACATGATACAACGCGCCATCATCCGTTCGCGGCGCCGTCTTTATTAACCAATCAAGCATTCTGGCAGCACCGGAAGCGAATAACGAATCCCCTGTAGTCTGCGCGATTCTCAGCACGGCTTCCCCGTTCGCCGCCGAATCCGTAACGGAATAGGCATCGTTCATGACGCCGAGCTTGCCTGAAGAATCTTGCCGAATGACCGCATCCCGCGCCAACAGATAAGCCGTTTCTTCATCTCCGAGCTCGAGCATCGCTTGCGCGGCAACTCCCTGCTCCCAGGAATAGCGCTGCATACCAAGCAAAGCCTGCTTCACTCTCCGAAGTCGGGTTTCCTCGACCATGATTGACGTCTGTTCCATTTGCCGGATCACGCTCCCATCGGGATAGTTTTCTCTTTTGCTAGTCTTGCGTAACGAACATCGTTCGTTATAGTGTCATGATAATGACATTCGCCCTAAGATGGCACCCTACACCCTTCGCATTACCTGTATGTTTATTAGATGCCGCGATCGACGAGCGATTTGAACGGCAAAAAGCCCCGACCTCGTTATAAGCGAAGTCAGGGCTCGATTCGGATCTGTCTAACTTATTATTCCAAAAATTCAATTAGAAACGGATGTTCTTTTTCATCCAAAGCTCTTTGAATTCTATCCTTAAAATTTCCCCAGGTAATCATCTTATTAGCTTCTTCCAGTGTGAAAAAGCCAACTTCTTCACTTTCATTGCTTGTTGCAAGCGTCCCTCCTACCGGCCTTCCTGTAAAAATATGATTACAAACTCCCCGCGAAATATTCTGATAGACTCCGCAAAACTTAAGCAATTCAATATCTATTCCTGTTTCCTCTTTGACTTCTCGAATGGCTCCTTGTCGGATTGATTCCGCTTCCTCAATACATCCTTGAGGCATTTCCCAGCCTCTTCTCCCTTTCATCAGTAAAATCTCATGATTTTCATTAAGGACAATTACGCTTGCAGATACAATGAACTTCATTGAGATCCCCCTGTCAATGTTTTCAAGAACTTATTGAGAACCGGTAAATCGGGAGGACTTATTTCATTCGGTATATCTTGAATAGGAAAGAATTTTATTTCCTTTACTTCTTCTTCGTCCAAGCAAATATCGCCTTGATATTCCCTGCAAATATAAGCGACTATAACATTGAATACTTCAAAAGCATATAGTTCTCTCTTCGCCACTTCTTCCATAGACTCTCCAGGCTCTAGTGATCCACCAGGTAACCCCCACAAACCATTATCCGTTCTAAGTTGTAAAAGAATGCGGTCATGTTCATCGATTACTATTGTGCATGCTCCTGTCATTATTAAAGGCCTTGTACCGACGATCTTCCTAAGCTCCATAATATAACCCAAAGCTTACTTCCTCTCATTTTTTCAGTTTCCGTTTATTTCATTCTCGGCTTTCTCAAAACATAAATTTACCGTTTTTCTCGTTGATCTTGTCCGGTGCATGATATTCGCTTTAACCGTAAAGACATCGCCGGGCTTTAATGAAATCGTCTTATCTTCGAAATCTATAAACAATTCTCCTTCGACTACTATAAATAATTCATCGCAATTATCATGTTTATGCCAATGAAAGTCTCCATCAATGACTGCAGCCCGAACAACATGATCATTTACTTCACCAATAATAAAATTCGCATATTCATTAATATTTTTCGTTATTTCGTAAATATTGATTTTTTCCGTCATGGGTTCTCCGCCTTATTTATTTAATAACGATCGTAATCTCGTCAATATTTCAAATTGATTAGAACCTTCCATTTCATCGATTCGATAGGCTAACGTTGGCGCCATCCAATCATTTATCTCTTCATGATTCTTACCAGATAACATTAAATACTCTTTCAAATACTCCTCGTGGAACAACTCTCGGTACTCTCTTCTTATCAACATTTCAGGAGCATCAGGAGGCATAGCATGAGATTGAAGCATCATCGAGCTTCTTGCGACATCTGCTGCCTCATAACCAATCAGGGCATTCAACCAATCAATGATGACCGGTCCTTTAGAAGATAAAATAATGTTTCCAGGGTGAAAATCATAATGGCAAATGTGATTACTCTCAGGTAGTTGGTCTAAAATGCGTTTAACCATATCTTTCTCATCGTCGGTAATTAGTTCTTGAGCAGATATTTTATTGAATAATTCATTTCTTAGATTCGGCTGAATTTTGACTTTGACTTGATGAATTTCATATTGAAGTTGCGCCATTTGTTTGGCGTGATAAGAAATACTAAATACCGTCGGTTCTATTCGCATTAGCATCGTCTGTCCGTCAATTCTCTCATAGATCAGGCAGGACTTTCCCTCATACTCCACCGTGCCCGAATATCTAGGTGCTCTCAGGTTTAAGTCGTTAATGATCTCTGCGTTCTCCGCTTCCTTACTTGCTTCATTCCATGATTTGTCCGGATTATGAAAAATTTTAATGACTTCCGTTTTCCCCCAACGATATACATTGGCCGTGTTACCCATTCCAAGCAATTCACCGTGTCTCATGAGCTCTTCCCTTCTATGGGCAGCTGATCAAAAGCGTGAATATGTTGTTAGGTGAAGTCCAGTCTTCTACGGATACTATTTATACTTTTTCTTTATTCCGCTCATTTCAATTTCAACCGCTATATCTTGAGAAGATCCAGCAAATCCTGTTCCGTTGCGCTGCTTACCATAAAATTCTGTTCCGATATTAATTTTAGAATGAGTTGGGATAGATAGTTCCCTTGACTCGAAGTCAACTTCCGTTAATATTGGTCTAATTGTAATTCTATTTTCATCGCCGTAATTATAAATAGTAAAAGAACAATTAGCTTTCACGCTATCACCTTCCGATTGAAAGTTACATCGACTATTTTTTTTAGAATAATCCACTGATTCTATTCCGCTTGTATTGTATTTAATTAGAAGCATAACTTTCTCTGTTGCAATCGGATAAACAAATACAAAGGCGATGCAGCCAATGATTATTCGACTCAGAACCTTTGGGTATCTTGGGCGATAGTATCTAGTGGTACCTACAACCCCCACGATCAATATAATAAACCCTAATAGTACGGATAAATGTAAGCCACTTTGGTTTTTTTCCGTCCAAGGAGATATACCTAAAATATTAAAAATACGATCTCCAAGAGAATGGTCTAAATGATTGTTTGATAATATAAATAGAGCCGAGACTGTTGCGATTATAAAATAGATTCCCTTTTTCAGTGTGCTTCCCTCCAAAAACTATTTAGCTGTACACGTTACTTTCTCGAATTCATGGCGTTCTAGCATCATTTGCTTTATGTAATTTAATGCATCTTTACTATTCTTTATGAAAATCCGTTTATCCGCGTATGGTTCCGTAATCTTAAGAACGCCATCCATATCATAATTATGATTCCAAGCATATATCATTCTAAATAAATTCCTAAAGGTTTGCTTGTAATTTGATTCTTCCAACCCTATGCGAGTTTTAATGAATCTATTAATAATCCTATAATCTCTTAAGAAAACATGGGGTATCAAAATAATGATTAAATCCGCGTCATTAAAGCTTTCTTGAGTCCATTTAATATGAACACCTTCAATCACCCAACTACTTGAATTAATGATTTGATTCAATTTTCCGTCTCTTATTGTTTCGGGAAATCTCTTCTGTACTTCTTCGCTTCGATCCCAAACGATATTATCCAATTGATAATACGTAATATCCGCTTCTTCAGAAATTAACCGAGCAAGCGTTGTCTTGCCGCTACCGAACGATCCAATTATTCTAATTCGCTTCATATGTCAGCGCCTCTTGATTGCGTATTTATGTATTTGCTTCATAATCAAAATATATTTATGTTCATTTTCCGTATCAATTTCTCTTTTAATACTCGAACTGTATTTTCAACAAACTTATCCATCTCATCTGCTGTGAGATAAATAAAATCATGATCTCCGGAGATTGAACTATTTTGATAAAATTCGGTAATATTTTTGATCTGTTTACTCGTTTGCCCAAAAGGAAAAAAGTTCATGTATTCTGGAAATTCTTTGATCGACTGAAAGTCAGTCCAAAATATACTGTCTTTATTCTTCTTAAGATACAAAAAATCCAATCCATACCAATCTCTCTTAACCAGTGAAGTATATTCCGGTGTATTTAAAATATTTTGAAATACTTTCTCCTTCTTCTTATATTTTGTGAGTTTTATCCACTCCTCGTCCGTAACTAAATGAAAATAATATCCTAAATAATAGGACTCCTTTGAATTTGTAATTCTTGTGGATTCTATAAGATACTGATTATAAAATGACTCAGCATCTATCTTGCCTTCAATCTTAAAATGAGTAATTTCTTTTGGAGGATTAGGGTTACCGTCCTCGCCGATCAGTCCACAATCTGGTCCAATATTACCAACTAAGAATTCAATTTTTGAAATCGGAAGATCCCTTTTTATAAATTCTTCAGCAATCCTAAAATGGGTTACCCAAGTAGCCATAATTTACTCTCCTTATGAACAATCTTTTATATCTTTCAATTATTTAGAGAAAATATAAGAGTACTGAAACAGTAATGAATGGAATTGAAATTATTATTAATCGCCCTGTCCATTTGTTGTTTTGCTTCCTGTCTTCTGGAGTACTTGTATGGAAATTTGCCCTCATGCGATCACCACTTACTAATGATCCCGACATTATCATTGCGATTACCAACAAACTAATTCCAATATAGAAGTTAACTTTCAAAGTCAGGGATTCGCCACCAATAAAATATGAAGTCAAACTTATTAATAATGAAGTGAGAATGCTTGTTATGAAAAGCTTCATTTCTTCCCCTCCTATTTAATAATCGTAATTATGGTTACCTTCGACTTTATTTAGGGAAGTCATATGCTTTATTCTTAACCCAGACTTTATAGATCATTGAACCCGCTAAATATTCCTGGTCACAATAAACATCCTGTCGATGTCCATGAAATGTGTTTAATCTTACTAATTCAAACAACAGTGCATAAGCCAATTTAGAGTCCTTGGTCTTATATCCATCAAATAAGTAGCCTATCTCGTTATAAGCACCACTATAAACCCATTCGTGTGCCTCTCGAATAGTTTCAAACTGCTTTTCTTCAAGAAACCAGGATATTGAATCTTCAGAATTCTTATCACTCTGATGCATCAATTATTCAATCCCTTCTTTTCCTAATGAGCTCTCTTATGAATTTGTATTGAATTGCCATACCGTGTATTAACGTACTTCAAACTCATTGCTACTTAGATAAAAATCAGATTTTTCAGACTCAACATGGTAAGAAAAAACTTTAACCAATCGATAGGTTCCATCCTCTAACCAGTTCTCAATAATTATCGAACCCGTTTTCGTTCCTTCGGGCATCATAGTATAACCGATCGCAGGAAAACTATATAAAATTTGAACACTTTCTGCATTTGAAATTTTATTTTTGATGGATCAGTTATTTTCATTGTTCTTGAATCGCAAGCACTTAGGAAAATGAACGATACTGCCATTAAAAGGACTGAAATTCTCACAGAAATCACCTCTTTTTCCTCTTTCAAATCACTCGTAAAACAAATATACCATCACCCCCTAAAAAATGGTAATGGTAGTTGTGATTGTATTAGCTTAACCGGATTGCAATAGAGACTTCCCAAATTCATTTTTTTCTTTTCTTCGATGCCATCCAGAAGACAAGTATCACAATTGGGATAAAGATGAACCATGGAATGTTGATAGTACTTTGTGTGATAAAGGCGAGAACCAGCAATCCAATAGCACCAAGAATAAGCCAGAGACATCCTCTACCGAACGTTTCCATGCGCCTGGTTCCTCCTCAGGGTTTGCACATTTAATCAGATATAGTAAGTTTATGTCATTGGTGGATGCCACATACCAAGAAATTGAGGACCTGATTGTCCCCGAAGTTTGAATAGTTTCACATTGGTTTATTTATTCTTCTCATGAAATTCGTCATTTCAGTTACTTTATTGAAATCCCATTTATTATAGAATTCTACTTTGTCACCTGAACAATATAATTCAATTCTTTCAATTTCTTTAATTTGCGGATGGTTTACTATGCCTTCAAATAATAATCTTCCTAATCCTCTACCCTGATATTGACTTAAAATGATGACATCATAGATCATCGCTTTATAAACAAAATCAGTAATCACTCTCTCAACAAATGATATTTCCATCTCTATCACAGCCTTTATTTAACTTTTTTCTTTATTTATTTGCGCATAGATAAGAGTATCCCTTAGTCTACTTCCATCAGCAGAGAACCCATCATTTCTTAATGTCCCTTCTAATTGAAAGCCTAATCGTTGTGGGATTGCTTTACTCTTTTCATTTAAGTTGTCGCACCGAATTTCTATTCTTCTTGCTTTCAGTTCATTAAAAGCAAAATCAGTTATACCTTGAATCGCTTCTGTCATAAATCCTTTACCGCTCATTCGGGAATCTATCCAGTATCCGATTTCAAATTTAGGTATATTCCAATCCGGCAAATGTAGCCCTGAGGAACCGATGAATTGGTTTGTTTCTTTATGAAGAATTAAAAGTCTGAGATCCTCTCTCTTTAAAAATTTTGCATGTGCTTCTCTTATATTTGCTTCGCTGCCATGTTCAGATTGTTCATTCCGTGCAAAAGGCAACCATTCCTTAAGCTCATTTATGGATGAGATCGTACTTTCGTACACAATCTTACCGTCACCAGGGAGGGGCATTCTAATTAGTAACCTGTCCGTTGTAAATTGAGTTGGAAAGTCTAATAAAATTGGATTCATTCCATCATCCCTCTATCTTCATAAATGTCTCTATCGGCTGAGTATATCTTTTAATTTTTTACAATAAATCTTGGGTTATTCATAATTTCATTCACGACATCCTCAACTTCCATATCCGTTGTTGTTATTAAATGTTTTTCAGGAGGGTTTGATTGTAAAATCTCTTTTAATCCTTCAATACATCTTTGGCCCATTTGATGTTCCGGAATTCGTTCAGCATCTCTACCAAGTAGTTCTTCTTCGCCAACGATGAGGACAACAAATTTAATTGTTATTTTTCTATCGTTTATCTTCTTCTTGATCATGTCTGCATTACTGAAGAATGCTACATAATCAATCACAACATCATGGTCATGCTTTAAATAATTCAAGGTTAACGATGAAATATTCAACCAAATCAGATCACTATGATATGTACTTAACCACGGCATTTCATGGCCGCCAATTACCATGTGATCGATCAAGTCACCCTCAATATATGCACTTCTGGTTAGTCGCTCTGCGATAATCTTGGATGTTGTGGATTTACCGGCACCTGCAGGGCCAGAGATAATATACACGCATCTTTCCATGATCTTCATCCTTTGCATCGGTTTTATCTAACGTTCTTATATTCATGAATTAGAATATCCGTAGGTTTCACCCTTATCTAAATTTAATATATAATTATTTATGGATATTTCATGGGCATTTATCCATTCCACATCAACTTTCTCTGTCCTCACTTGATAATAGATTCTTTTCTTAAACCAAAGAGGACCTAATAATTCTCCCCTTATTCCAAAGGTCCCCATCGCACCGGCATTCCAACTATAAAACACAATAGTAAATTCATTATCAGGTGAGTGAATTGTATTAATGATTTTCTGCCCGCTGGAAAAATATGAAGTAAAAAGAATTACCAATAATAGAATTATTGACATTACAAATGATAGAAGAACCGATATACTACTCCCCGTCTTTTGCCACCACTTTGTATTATTCTTGAAGCCTTTAATACCAAACACGAACGCAAGAATACATAAAATCAATATCATGTAATTAGGAGGGGTGATTAACCAAGTATTATGAATATTAGAATACAGAGAATAAGAAGAACTTAAAATACACATTAAGACCAAACAAAATGAGTATAAATTGTAATTAATTTTTATCCTCTGCACCTATGAATACCCTCCTTATTGCCTTCCCAAGTCCACATCTAAATCCAGTCTGGACCTGGGGCCGGAAAGCCCTAGCTTGTATGTCGTCCCTAAGTAACTTACTTAGCCTTTTTGGAATGGTCTTCTTTATCCCATGTATTTAATAGAATCCAAATTGCAATTGTAATAATTGTTATTACTCCTATGCTATAAAGAATTCTCGAATAATCAATTTCATATAAAACAGGAAATCCGTTGGAACAAAAATTATTCCAACAAAGAAAATTATTACTGAATAAAGAATAAGCAGTATACCCTTTGCACTGATTTTCTCTGTCAACAAATTAACCACCTCAAATTTGGAACTTATTTCTACTTCTAACTCCGGTCCGGACCGAGGGGCGAATACTCCGAGCGTTAAAATGGTGTTATTTCAAGGAGCTGACTCCTTCGATTTGACCCTCAAAATAATGTTTATCGGTTTTCTTTAACTCCTTATTATTTTTTTCATCCCATATTGTAGATTGTTCAAAAACTCCTGGCTTGAAAAACAATGGTATTCGCTTTCGAAACCAATCCTGCATTGGAAGATCACTAACGTGATCCTTATCTATCCAAACTAATTCCCCTTCTGGAGGATTTTCAAGTAATTCTCCCTCAAAGGAAGTCACGAGATAGTTAAAGACCATATATCGAAGTCCCGAATTGACTTCACAAATCTCATTCAATCCCTTATAGATAATTTCTTTAACAATTAATCCTGTTTCTTCTTTAACTTCTCGGATTGCCCCATCAACTATACTCTCAGGAAAATCCACTTTGCCTCCAGGAGCTAGGTAACCTGGAAACCCCAAATGTTTTGGACGATTTAGAAGTAATACTTGATTTCCATCTTGGATCATACACAAGGTTAGGACTTTATATTGTACCTCCGCTAGCATCTATCTAGATCCCCCCTAACTGTCTTTTTAACAATCTCAGCTCTTTCAAAATAACCTTGTATTCACGACGACCTTCCACCTTATGGTCTGAAGTGCCGGCCGCGATGCGGTTACTCTCTTCTCCAAACACCACCCGCACAGGCGGTGAACCCACAATTTTCATAAAAAGCCTTGTGCTTGTCTTGATACGTCACTGTTATTATTGAGATTCCATATATATGAGCCTCTTGTAACAAGGTCTTTACTAAACTGTTTCCTATACCTTTTTCTTGATAATCTGGATGTACAATCACATCTTCTAAATATCCATGTTCAATTCCAGGACCTGCAATGTACCCGAAAGCAATTAATTCCCCTTCTTCATTCCGTAAACTCCCCCAGAACAAACATCTTTCAAACAGTAAAGGATAGTCACTTTCTCTTCTATCCCATCCAACTGACTCTCGTAAATTTGGCACTTCGTGTTCCATAATTTTATTATTGATTTGGATCTCGAATGACTCCATAGATCTCCTACTTTCACAAAATAGCATTCGGTGATGTCATCTAACGTTCTTGTATTCACGAGGTCCCAGCACTTTTAGCCCGAAGGGCGTCCGCGATGTGGTTAGATGGTGCGGGTGTCTCTTGAATACATTCAAATGTTCTTATCATCATTAAACACAATACAAAATAGATGATTTTCAGGTCGTAAACATAATTCTATCCGTTGTCTAAAATTTTTCCATTCTACTTTTTGGAGAGCTTCTTCTATCGGAAAGAAACCGGAATCTAAACTTTCTGAGGTTTGTATCAACTCTCCACCAATTGGTCTGGCCAAAAACAATGTGTTGCAAATTGAATTTCCGATGTTTTGAAAAATACCGCAGAACTTAATGATTTCTATGTCTATTCCTGATTCTTCTTTTGTTTCTCTTATTGCGGCTTGAATTAAAGACTCGCCCTCTTCTACTTGTCCCCCAGGCATCTCCCAGCCTCTTCTTGGCCCTTTAATAAGTAATATTTCATTCTGATTATTAATAACAACTGCTGCAGCTGAAACAATATGCTTGGGAGGACTCATCGAATTGGCTCCTTATAAAATTGAAATGTTTTCCTCCGAACTTCGCCCGTTCCGGTGATGTCCTCTTCGAATTTTCTTCGATTTAGTCCCGAATAATTATGCGTGAATAATCTATAAAAATATTGAATAATCCTATTACTTTAATTTCATACTGTGTGTTTGATCTTGAATAAATATCTTCAACCTTCATATACATTCCGGCAGTTCTTATATGTCTTGAATGTATTTCAATATTCTTTGAGTTCTCCTGGCAGACAATAACCTCTGGTGTCGACGTACAAGAAATATTGTATTTATCTGAAAGCCATTCCAAATAATCTTTCTTTGAGGGACAAGTTAGAATAGCAATAACGAATACTATAATCAGAATCGAAAGAGTCCAACGAATTAATTGCTTCATAAATCACCTTTTTAATAAAAATCAATTTGTCTATCCAGAACTATTTCTTGTATTTTTCTCTCCAAGAAAACTGCACTTGGAACTAAGGAGAATTCTAAGTTAACAAGGGATTCTGGTATTGGCGGAGATATAATGAATTGCATCTCAGTTTGTGCACCTCCCCCACGGCTACCATATCTTCGAACTACAAATTGTTGATCACTTATAATCTCGAGTAATAAATTAGGCTTAAGATGAACTTCACGTTCATCCGCATTTTGAAGCCTAATGTCCACAAAGACAATGCTCACATTCTTATATTGCATTGAATGCGTTAGGGTATATTCACAGAACTCTACAATCGACTTCTTCATAATTGATATTACGTTTTGAAGTTCACCCAGTTCATCCGGAATAAGGGGTCTAACTTGATCTTGTAAATTATGAATTAAGAAACTAATTTGAGATTCATCCATTTGAAATCTTAATGACCATTCTTTTATTTGCTCGATTGATGGAAAAAATCTTCTGCCTTGGGTTAAAGATCGATGAGAAGTAATTAAGTCAATGATTTTCTCATCCATTTCTTTTATTGTTTCATCATATTCATTTGGAATTCTTCTCAATTCACTCCACCCCATTTACTCGTACTCCTTTAGATAGATTTATTTCTGCTCGATTCCAGGCGTTTGTACGGAGTTAGCTGACATATCGCTCATCTTTGAAATACTCAAGCGTCACTTTGTTACCTTCTATATTCGGATAAACATTAATCTTCTTAAGTAATACATATAAATGATCTCGAAAATCAAATAGTTCTACACCTGGATAATAAGAATATGATTTTTGAAGTGTTATTGGCTCTTGCTTCGGCAGTTCAAAAAGATATTCATTCTCTTCTTCTTTAAAATATTTCTTAAAAACTCTAGCTTTCAAATAATATTCATCATCTAATAGGACTAGTGGAAACTGTGTATTGCCTTTTACGTTTGGATGGACTTCAAAATCTTTTGACTCCATTTCGTATATCGTTGAAGACTTAATTACTTTCCATACTTGATCTAAGCTATAAGGGATTCGAAGCAATTTATGATCTAACCCTTCAAGAATCTGTATGATCTTTGCAATACCTAAGAGTAATGGCCCCGCTACAAATCCTGCCAATAGTAAAGTTAAGTTTCCACTAGCAAAGCCAAAAAATATTCCGAAAACCAATACAATAATTCCCATTATAAATATGAATAATTGCATTCCTGTCGTCCCTTCTCTCTTGCGATATTTCACATAACGTTGTTGTATTCACGACGCCTCATCACCTTAAGGTTCACAAGGAACGGCTGCGAGCGGTTACTAGCTGAAGTAGCTGCCCTCTTGAACACCTATCAAAAATTATTCTTCTATTGGAATATAAACATCTACTTTATTTGGCCATTGTGGATCTTCAAATTTATAAATCTCCATTGCCAATGCTCTCTTATTATTTTTCAACCCCTGTTCTTTCAAATATTGATGTATAACTGAATACGTATCTCCATCTGATCTCGCTTTCCCATATTTATGAGCTGGGACTATAAACCCTATCATGTCATTTGGAACTTCCTTTAATTCCGTTACTTCTATGCAAATCAAATATGTAAATAACGTTTCGGAGACAAAACTCAAACAAACATATTCAGAAGCCTTCGCAATTCTCTTTATCTCTTCTGTCCGTTCCATGAAAGCTTGCTTTGCTCTTTCAATTCTTTCTGGTTCATGATTCGCAAATACTGATGTTACTGGAATTCCAACAAACTTCAATTCAGGCATTTGAATAATTTCGACTTCTGAAGAAATTGTCATGGACTTGGCTCCCTTCTAATTGTCTTTGAAAGTCCCGAAACGTGAAGATGGTGTTATCAGATGCCGGTCTTCGATAAACTCTCAATATCTTGTAGATCTTATTAAGGCTTCCACGGTTTAAATCTTGGTATCCATCTAGGTACATTTACCATATAAATTTGATATTCTTTTCCGAATCTTTTATGTAATCCAGGCTCTTCTGAAGCAATGAAGTAGATATGATTGATTATAAAAAAGAGTAATGACCAAATCATTAGTCCTCGTGAGTTAAAAACCAAACTCTCCCCAACTAGAATGAATAATACGCCAGAGATCATTGGGTTTCTTACATAGCTATATATCCCTCCGACGATCAACTCAATAGTTGGACTCCATGGAGCTAATGTGCCTTTACCGATAAGAATAAAAGTCCGGATCGTAGACACTAGGATAATCAAACCTGTAATTACTACTAAGCCCCCAAGAACAGACTTAAGATTTAAGTCTGAATTTATTGAATCCCCAATAATTAGATATGGAATTAAGACTGCATTTGTGGCTGGTAATAAAAAGGAAACTAAGTGTTTAATAATATAATTCACTTATACCCCCCCTATAAATGTTTCAAATGCACTTAACCGGTTTCTGCACCTTAAGCCCGGAGGGCTTCCGCGATGCGGTTAGGTGGTGCGGATGTTTCCAGCTGAATCAACTACCATGCTGCTGCCCCAATTGTATCCCTGAATCCACTTCTAACTCCCGCTGGACCGAGAGCCGACTACTCGGAGCGTGAATAGGGTGTTAGCTGAAGGATCGGTCTTCTTGAGTTGTCATACAATCTCTTATTTATTCAACTCTGATTTCAGCCTTAATAAAATTCTCTCTTGGTATCGGTTCTCCAGCCATCCTTCTTATCATTGATAATTGTCCGACATGCGTCATGGCGTCTGATAAAGGCCCTTGTATAAGTTGTTCAATAATTCTTTCTCTTTGAGGTATCCCCGTTGTTTCAATTAATTCATCCAGTTTGGAAAGTTCTTTAAAGAATATATTAACTTCGTCATCCCAAGTACTTATTTCTTCGACCATTTGTATTCGATCATCAAATACGGTTTGAGCATATCTAATGACATCCGACATGTGTTTCAAAATTTCTATAGGCGTTCTGACTCCACTTCCTAGATCAAAATTGTAATAATTTATTGGTGTATTCAAAATTGCTTTTGAACTCCGATATTTAAGAGTCGATATATAGTGTCTTAAAAAATAAACTTCATCCATTTTTTCTCATCCTTTGCTCTGTTATTTCTAAAGGTTTACCTATCTTTCAGATAACGTTCTTGTATTCACGACGTCCTACCACCTTAAGCCACGAAGTGGCAGCTGCGATGCGGTTAGGTGGTGCGGCTGTGTCCGGTTGAAAATATTTCTCTGCTGCTTGAAATGCCTCATCGAATCGACATCGGTCTCCTGCCGGACCGAGCAGCCGTAAGGCTGCGATGCGTGAATAGGGTGTTAGCTGAAGTTCCTGACCTCTTGATTCACTTTCAACATCAAGTCATTAAGAACCATTTATACATTTTAGATTTCATATTATTTGCTATTTCTTTATCTCTTCTTTCAAGCCACTGAAATAATGGTCGTTCAATAAATCCACGAAGATCTTCCCTGGTTATTTCAAGACTGTCCATAATCTCAGAAAAGGTAAACCGAATGTTGTACTTGTCCTTATTATCTGTCTGAGGATCATCTGACCAAACAAGTAAATAATCTTCATGATACGTAATCCCTGGTGTAGGATCGTGTCCCAACCATGGACTTTCTCTATTGTTAATTGCTTCAATTACTTTTGACCAATCTTCCAGCCCACAACAACAGCTGGGCATGATAAATATTTCTTCATCCTTAATGAAAGCAACTCCACCCAAGATGGCAACTTCATCTAGCATAAACAATTCTTCAAACGAACTTTGTATGGATTGACTAATGTCTATATTGTTGTATCCAAACAAGTGTAATAAGAATAGTTCCACATCATGTTTACTACTTTCAGAAGTCAAATAAGTAACTTCATTTCGAGTTAATTCGCTTTCAATCCATACAGGGCAATCATAGTAAGGCTCTCGTATCACTGGCTTAGTATAAGGCATCTTGGATTGCTCCTTAATATGAGTTCTCAGGGATCCCGAAGGGACGACCGCGATGCGGATAGGTAGTGCGGGTGTTGTCCGGTTGATTATGCTTCCTTGCAACTGCCAATTGTCTCTCCGAATTCACTTTTAACTCCGGCCGGACCGAGGGGCAAATGCCCCGATGGGTGAATATGGTTTAGGCGAAGTTGCCTTGTTCTTAAATGTTCTTATATCAATTTTTGAGTATTTATATGTAGTCCAATAATTTCAGTAACTTGCATTTCTCCGACTCTCTTAGATCCTTCCTTCTATATTGATGAACTTGTCTTCTCATTTCCGGAATAATAATCCACATTCTTGCCGTTCCTACTTTAGGAACAAAGATATTATTATCTAATACCACTTCTTTATTATCATCTTCAAACTCAGGATGAATCATAAATATCCCTGTATCTTTAATATTGTCGCCATCGTATGAAAAATCAGATCTATATCCTTGAAGTGGTAAATTTCTCCTTCCACCTTCATCAAAAGAATACAACTTATATTGGACCTTAAAATCAGGTGGATGCTTCTTAATTTGTTCGTACGGTATCCACATGGTTTTTCTCCTGGGCAATTTCCCTTAACGTTCCTTGTATTCACGATGCCCCTCCACCTTAAGGTCCGCGGCCGCGATGCGGTTAGGTGGTGCGAGTGTGTCCTGTTGAATCTGTATCCTTGCTACTGGAATCTCAACCTTTGATCCACTTCTAACCCCGGTCAGACCGAGGGGCGAATGCCCCGATGCGTGAATATGGTGTTATCTGTAGTGCCACTCTTCCTGAATAACATTCAGCGCTTAAATATATCATCTATAATAATTTAAATAACCATTGTGCTTTGCTTGTACTAGTTCATCACTATCAGTGACAAATGATAAATTATCATATGAAATGTACTTATACTCGTCTTTGTCCTTGATAAATTGAAAACAACATTCCTTTATCTCCTCTGAGGTTTTGTCCATATCATACTTTTCTTTATCTTCAATAGATTTATAAAAGACATATATGGAGCCAAAGAAGAAATCAATCTTGAAAATCTTTATACTGGTAAAATGCTTGAAGATTTCTTCTTCTAATTGCTTCGAAAAACTTGAAATTAATTCTTCTCTATATGCCATTTCAAATGAGTGACCAATGACAAATAATCTATCTTCTTCAATAAATATCTTATCCCGTTCAGTCTTATCTAAGGTTGAATAATAATTTGGTCTTCTTAAAAAAGAAAATTTTGGAATACTATATTTACTGACTAGATTCAAAAAGTAGCTTAGAGTTTTCTCTTCATTTGGATAGTTTTTTCCGTATTCTCTCATATTGAAGCCATCTTGCTGCATTCTAATTAAAGCCTCATTATCGTTCGAATAAATATCTAGTCGGTTTATCATGTATGGAGGTTTCGAATCTATTTTCTCATGATGGTAACCGCAACAAAGGATATTATAACCAAACTCTTGATTCATCCAATTGGATAGTTCGATGAATAAAGGATGTTGTTTAATATCTCCATCCTTTATCTTCTTGACTAATTGATAAGATGATTCATCAAGGATCATTATTATTCCTCATTTCGAAATTCGACTCTTGTGGCATTACAGATAACGTTCTAGTATTCACGACGCCCCACCACCTTAAGGTCCGAAGGACCGGCCGCGATGCGGTTAGGTGGAAGGATGTGTCCGGCTAAATCCCTTGCTGCTGAAATTCTCATCCCCGAATCCTCTTCTAACTCCGGCCGGTCCGAGGGGGGACGAAGTCGACCCGATGCGTGAATATGGTGTTATGTGAAGTCTATGCCTTCTTGAGTTAGCTAATCCAGGTACTATTTGTTTCTGATATCCATTTGCCATTCCTAAAATTCAACTTTACTTCAACTCCTACTGCCCCTAAGCCTGACCTAAACTTTGATCCAGATATATTAACGGATGTATTAGATTTATAATCAACAGAATCTATATTTAGGAGTACTCCTTCGATATAATTACCTTCCTTCACAAATCCTTTCTCCTCAAGTGCTTTGAATGAGGAATTAAATATTTCAATATTATATTTCCCCTTAAAATAGTCATTTATTTCTTTTCTATTAATGTCTGTAATCGATTCTAAATTATCCATGTTAAGTGATATATATTTTATGTTTTCACTAAGTGCAGAATCTAAGGACATGATTGACTCATAGGCTTCAATATATAATTCAGACACATTGCTTCCCATATTTTCGCTTGTTACATTTTGATTTAAACAGCCTAAACATAATATTAATAAAGACAATATCATTAGGCTCTTTAAGATTTTCAAGATCATCACTTCCATTAGCATAGATTTCACATAACGTTATTGTATTCACGACGTCCATTCCCCTTAGATAGCTCTTATCTTAGGGGAATAGTTGAGTCCGGCTGCTTTGACTTCTCCGAAATCCCACTGCCGAAGGCCCGATGCGCGAATATGGTGTTAGCTGATGTTGACCACTTAATTGATTTGCATTCCAAATGCTTGAATTTATATGTTTACTTCATTCCAGTTATTAATAACATATCCCAACTGAGATGTGACAATTAATAAATAACTGATGTTTATAGCTAAATTAAATTTATGTCTTTTCGATATGTTCGTATATTCATCTTTATTTATTCTTCCGTTATCAAATTTAGCTTTGATATCCTTGCGCGACCTCATCAATATCCGAAATTCTATTATCCCCATTACGCTCCATAACAATGTGAGAATTAACAATAGTGCATTAGCAAGAGAGAGCATCATGCCTAATCCTACATCCGATATATTTGCAAATCTAAAACTTAGATGAGTTGCAAGAGTCATTATGAATAAACCTAATCCTATCAAACTCAATATTGGTTTAAAATTGTCTTTTATGTCCATCACGCCTTCCGGTCAATTTCATCTAACGTTCTTGTATTCACGACGCCCCACCGACTTAAGGACCGAAGGTCCGGCTGCGCTTGCGCAATTAGCCGGTGCGGGTGTGTCCGCTCGGATCTGCGCTAGCAAGATCCGATGTCCTGGCGGACCAAGGGCCGAATGCCCCGAGGCGTGAATATGGTTATGCGACGTGCCTCTTACTTTACCCCACAATGTCTGTCCAAAACGGTATCGTCTTTATTGATTCAAAATCGATATCTTTATAGCCCTTAATGCCAAATTCTATTTCCAAATAATTAAATAAGTTCTCTCCGTAATATATTATGTCTGTTTGATGGACAGAGAAAATTGGATTATTCCTTTCAAACGGATTTTGGGGTATAAATCTATGGAAATAAATTGGTATTAATTGGGGGGCTTGATTCATCTTCTCTTTACATATCTCCAACGATTCCAACAAATTATTCGGTTTGCTTCCCCATCCTTCAAACCAAAATGAATTATGTTCAATATCAAAAAGAATTCCTTCAAGAGGCAATTTAAGCTTGTCTTTAATTACATTTATATTTTCAATCGAGCTATTACGCCAGTTAATAAATCCATTTGAGATCGGTAAAGCAGTAGATAGGAATTCTAAAAGGTCTGGTGGAAACTGAATCTCGAATCTCTTCTGAATATTTTCAATTTCGTTATCGGTTAGCCCTTTGTCAAAAAAGACACTTCGAGATTTTAGTTGTTCAATTATGTGCAAGTTCCTGTACTCCTTAAATTGAGGCATATCGCATAACGTTCTTATATTCTCGACGTCCTTCCACCTTAAGCCCCGAAGGGCGGACGCGATGCGATTAGGTGGAAGGATGTGCCCGGCTGAATCTGCTTCCCTGCTACTGCCAATACTTCTCCGATCCTCTTCTAACTTCTGCCGGACCGAGGGCCGTATGGCCCGAAGCGTGAATATAGTATATGCTGTTGGGGCCATCTTGAGTTACTTTCACATTTCATTTATTTATTAAATATTTAATTACTGGATACGAGATTATATTTCTATCTCTGTACGTTGAAGTTATTGCATCATTTTTTGTACTTAATATTCCATTTTGTAAAATTACAGCATTAAATCCTCTTTCTATAGCCCCATTATAGGTAAACAAGACACAATGCTCCGCAGCGTTTCCCGCTATAATTATACATTCAATACCTTGATTTATTAGAATTTGTTCAAGTTCTGTCTTCCAAAATGCATTTGAATTTTCTTTAGTTAAAGTTAAATCTTTATCCCTGATATGAATATCTGGAATTGTATCGTATAAATCTTTATTCGACTCTGTCATACCTTCGATGTCTTGAATATGTATAACAACATGATTTGATTCACGAATTAAATCCGAAACATAATTGATATATTCGCAAGCTCTACTTATGATTTTCTTTTCTATGTCCTCTAGGTGAATTGCTTGCATATCAATAACTAAAAATCCAATTTTCATCGAAGTTGCTCCCTCAGAATGTGTTTAATAAGCACTTGCCCCAATGTAGGATCTAATGTTCTTCTTATCAAAGAGGTATTACTAATGTTTAACTCAACCACGCTTGCATCGTGAAAAGAATGTGTACTTATAAATTCAAATGTTTCCTTAGAGAATCTATTAGATAAAGTTCTTAACTGTTTCCAGTAACCATCGATATCCCAATGATCATCTGATATAAAATACTTCACCGAATCACCTCATTAATTAGCACTTGCACGATTTCATATAACGTTCTTGTATTCACGACATCCTTCCACCTTAAGCCCGAAGGGCGGCCGCGATGAGATTAGGTGGAAGGATGTGTCCGGCTTATGCTTCCCTGCTACTGAAATGCTCATCCCCGAATCTACTTCTAACTCCGGCCGGACCGAGGGGCGAATGCCCCGATGCGTGAATATGGTGTTTGATGAAGGACATGCCCTCCTCGATTCGCTTCCAATCTGCATTATTCAATAGGTAAGTAAACTTGTACTTCTTCTCTCAATGTAATTTCAGGTCCTAATGGTGTTTCGTATATTTCAATATATAAAGTCTCTGGCCAGATAGGCTTATATTCTTTCTCCCTAATCCAGTTATTAATTCTAGAATATATCTCTTCCATTTGATCTATTGTTCCTGACGATGTTGCATATTTCCCATTGATTCTTATTAGATTGGCTTCATCAGGCAATGTTAATTGTTCTTTGGTCATGATCCATCCAAGATAAAAATATCCGATCTTATGGTCTTCGCCTTTACAAGGTTCATATAGAATTATGGTTTTATCTAATCGATTAATAATTTGTTGCTCTTTATCTTTAATTTCACTTAGACCTTGAGGAATGAGTTTAGGGTAATCTGAAAATAATCCCGTAAACTTAAAACCTACAAAAACGAAATTAAGATCCGATAATTTGCAATTCATAACTTCACCTACTTATTAGGATTGGATTGAATTATCAGTTGCGTGTCTTTCATCTAACGTAATCTACTTCCTCGCTACTGGAATCTCACCCCCGAATCCGCTTCTAACTCTGGCAGGATCGAGGGGCGAATGCCCCGATGCGTGAATATGGTGTTAGGTGAAGTTCTATCTCTCCATTGAAATACCAACAAAAAAATCTGCAATACTATTGCAGACGTTTTAGCTCTAAGTTGAATAAATCAATATTAAATTTGCCTTCAAGTAAGATGTCCAGGCCTAATAGTCCATTTATATTGTGATATTTAAAAGAAGTAAAATCGATCTCTAAATCTTTGACCACAAAGTCTCCGATTTCTATAGAATCGATTTTCTTAATAAAGGCATGTTCTTCCCCGCCAATTCCAAAACTTGTAATGAAATGATCATCTTTAGTTGCCCTTATATCAATGTCATCTACAGCGTCTTGAGAAATTAATGAGTGACTTGCACCGGTATCAATGACTACATTCTTAATTAATTTACTTTGGCCTTGATATTGAATCGTGACTTCAGTAAAAAGGAGCCCGTCTCTAAATTCAATTTGCATTTAAAGATATCTCCTCAATCCTATGTTCTTCCTTATAATGACTTCTATTTTGTCTTTAGATGTGTGATAAACCAGAGTTCTATTCTTGCAATTGAGAAGTTCACGAGTAGCATCCTCGTCTTTAACCGGCCCGATCAATGCAACTTCATCAATAATTTCTTTATCGTCATGTTCTATGGAATGCAAAATTTCAAACTTAACAAATTGATCTGGATATATGTTTTGAACGTCATTCCATTTCACGTTGGATCCCTCCAAACGACTTTTGATTTCATTTTATCATTTTTTAGTTTCAAAAGCCCTAGATAGAATTTCACATAACGTTCCTTGTATTCACAAGGCCCCACCACCTTAAGTCCCGAAGGGACGGCCGCGATGCGGTTAGGTAGCGCGGGTGTGTCCGGCTGATCCCGCTTCTTCGCTGCTGAAATTCTCATCCCCGAATCCGCTTCGAGGGGCGAATGCCCCGATGCGTGAATATGGTGTTGGTATATTAAGCTCATCCCAGCAAGTCGGGGTTGAGCTTTTTCTTTTATACTAAGAAAATCACCACTGGGTAAAAACGTATGCGGTGTTGGGACTTAGATCTCTTCGCATAAAGTGTTTCAGCCTAAGTAACGTTCATACCCCGATTTAGCTGGTTGGGCTTCGAGCCCGTATCACCGTGCCAACCTGTGGAGAACGATTACGCCGGGTCCTAGTTGGTTAACAAGGAGGTTATATGCAACAGCCTATTCTTAGCATTGATGTGGCCAAAGACAAAAGCGTTGCCGCTGCCTTTTCTGCTTATGGTGCCATCGTTCGTAAACCATTTCCTTTTTCTCATTCGCCTCAAGGCGTTTCTTCGTTACTCCCCTTACTAGATCAGCTCGAGGAGATGACTCAGCAACGTCCTCACGTTGTGCTCGAGGCTACCGGTAATTACTCCAAGCCGCTTGTTTCTTTCTTCTCGGCTAAAGGATATCCCGTTGTTGTGCTGAATCCACTTCTGACTTATCAACTGAAGAAGAAGGCCACACGTAAGGTCAAAACAGATCCCATCGATGCCCTGCGGATTGCCCAAGCCTTCTACCTGGAGGAGGTTTCTCCGGTTCAAGAACTTGACTCAAAAATACTTGAACTCCGCGCCTTGTGCAGACAACATTACCAATGCATGTCCTTGTATGGCAGTGTTCAACTGCATTTCCGCTCTGTTCTGGATCTCGTTTTCCCCGGATATGACAAGGCTTTTCAGAACCTATGTAACCCAACTTCACTTCAATTATTAACTGCTTACCCTACACCCAAAGCCCTGTTAGATGCCAGTCACGCCGACATCCTGAGCATTCTATTGCACAATCGCCGAGGGCTCGCCTGGAACCAAAAGAAGCTAACTGCTCTCCTTACTCTTGCAAGTGAAAGTCTACCGGATCCTCAGGCTTCTGGTGCTCATTTGATCGGGATGAAGAACTACATTTCTCTGATACAAGCGCATCAAGCTGGACTAGCGGACATTCAAAAACACATGCTGCAGCTCGCTTCTTCCTTTCCTGAGCATGTGTTACTTCGCTCCATTCCAGGCGTTGGCCCGCTCACAGCGGCTACCATCCAAGCCGAGATTGGCGATATAAAAAGGTTCCCTTCCGTTAAACAGTTGACCGCTTTTGCCGGGCTGGATTCATCTGTTTACGAGTCGGGAACCTTTAAGGCCAATCAGAATCGCATTTCAAAGAGGGGCTCAACGTACCTCCGTACCGCTTTGTTTCAAGCTACCGTTGCCGGAATCTCGAAGCAAGTTAACGGTCCGAGAAATGAAATTCTATCGCGATATTACCAGTTAAAACGCTCACAAGGCAAGCTAGCAAAAGTCGCTACTGCAAACAAGCTTTTACGCATGATTTTCGGCGTCTGGAGCGGAAATACGCCATTTAACACATCTGGCAAGTAGATATAAGGAACATTTTACCATATGTCTTCTATTTCCGGGAAGGCTTATTTGAGTGCGTCATTTTGTGTCATACGATTGCGCAGGAACCCTCTGTATTGACTTTGATTAGCTGGTTTATGTGATGCCTCAGACATCTTGAATAGACCCAAATATTATCATTATATTACTTAGTTTATAGCTTTTGATTAGGCCTGTTTTATGTAAACGTTCCCCATGTCCATTATGCCTCTTACAAAAATATGGTTATGATATTTATCATTTTTATACTCTAAAATCCAATTCGGCCAAATGTAATTTGTGATAGACCTTTTTTCGTTTACTGCAATTCCGATTGTCTTGCCATGATTGCTAGTATCTGATTCTGAAAGTGAGTCTTTAAGCAAATAAACATTATTCTCAAATACTAAAGTATTGCCTTTCATTCCATATTTATTTATCCAAATTCTTGTATCTAAAAAATAAAATATTCCACATATCATAAAGAACGTCACCAATAATATAATAATTCTCCAGCGTTTCATGCTTACTCCCTTTCAGAACGGAAATTTGATTTCTTGTATAGATTTCTAAATGATTACTAATTCTTTCTAAGGTTTCACATAACGTTCTTGTATTCACGACGTCCCTCCACCTTAAGCCCGAAGGGCGGCCGCGATGCGGTTAGGTGGAGGGATGTGTCCGGCTGATTATGCTTCCTTGCTACTGAAATGCTCATCCCCGAGTCCACTTCTAACTCTGGTCCGGACCGAGGGACGAATGTCCCGATGCATGAATATGGTGTTAGGTGATGGCCCCGCTTCTTCGAATTACACCAGATTATTCTTATAAATTTCTGCCTGATATCCGTCTACTGGAAAGCCTTTTTCATTAAATGATTTATTATAAAATTCTCCTAAGCTTAATCCCATATCTATATAAATATTTTCAATTCTACATTCTTCATTCTCATATAGTTCATCATGATAAATAAATCCTATATGACTGCTTTTCAAATTTAGTACTATATAATCACCATTCAGTCCATGGCCAATAATTAATAGTCCTGACTCTATACATTTACTGTTAGGCATGTCCTTATTCTCTTCATCTAAATCGTTGGCTTTATAAAAAAAGTTGGAACCAAATCTTATTGAATGTATAAAAGAAAATCTTTCATAAAACTCAATAATATGATTGGGAATTTTCTTACTAATAAAAAACGCCTTTATATTCAAGGATAATCCTTCGCTTGATTTTGGAAATTGTAATGCTTTAAGAGCTTCTTCAAATAAATGAAGATCCATAACTAGTTACAACTCCATTCAAGATAGGATTAGGAATTTCGGAGCTTTCACCTAACGTTCTTGTATTCACGACGCCCCACCACCTTAAGTCCCGAAGGGACGGCCGCGATGCGGTTAGGTGGTGCGGGTGTGTCCGGCTGATTCCGCTTCCTTGCTACAGAGAGCTCCCCTCCGAATCCGCTTCTAACTCCGGCCGGACCGAGGGACGAATGTCCCGATGCGTGAATATGGTGTTAGATGAAGTGGCCACTTCTTTGAATACCCAAAGACACGTTATTCTGTATAAGTTATTCTTCCTCCAGGTAATGAAAGAAGTAAGAATCCATTCTCTCCATAAAGCTGCCATCCTTCAAACATTGAGCTTGTATGAAATAATTCTAGTTTTAAATCCCCTTCAAATTTAATTGAGATATCTCCTATTATTTCATTCAAGTCAATATTTAATATCCTCTTTCCTATCAAATATTCTTTAAAATTATTGATACATAATTGTTTAGTTTGTTCATGATTATATTCATAATAACCAATAAGAATTTCTTGATCTTTTGTAAGTCTCCAAGCAGATTCAATTACTAATGACTTAAAACCATCAGCTTCTTCGTTAAAAATAATTATTGGATTAAGCGGATTAATTTCTGTAACCAATGATCCTTTAAGTAAATCCAACTGACTTTGAAGTTGTATGTTAGACATTTATTTCCTCCGCTCTTGGCCATTTCATCTAACGTTTCTTGTATTCACGACGCCCCACCACCACCTTAAGCCACGAAGTGGCGGCCGCGATGCGGTTAGGTGGTGCGGGTGTGTCCGGCTGATTCCGCTTCCTCGCTACTGCCAATTGCCTTCCCGAATCCGCTTCTAACTCCGGCCGGACCGAGGGGCGCATGCCCCGAAGCGTGAATAAGATGTTATCTGAAGGTGCTCTTGAGTTACCCACAAATCTCTTATTTCTTCAAAATGATATCTTTTTCTCTTATTCATCTCTAGAACTTTAGATAATTCTTGTTCTTTACATCTGCCAGGTTAATTCCCTACCGCCAATCAAATGATAGTGCAGATGATAAATCTCTTGTTGCCCGTGCTTTCCTGTATTCGTTATTATTCTAAATCCAGCTTGATCAACTCCGAGTTTTCTTGCCACGTTCTTTATTCCTATATGGCACTTAAAAATAATGCTTTCATCGTGATCTTCAATATCCATTATGTTCTCTATGTGTTTCTTTGGTATTACAAGAGCGTGCACCGGCGCCATATCATGAAGTCCATAAAATGAAATCACATCATCATCTTCATATATAATCTCTGCTGGCTCTTCTCTAGCAATAATTCTGAAAAAGATACAACTCATATGATTCCCTCGCACTTAAGATTTTTATTGGTTCTAATCTTGCTTCACACTTTCAGATAACGTTCTTGTGTTCACGAGGCCCCACCACCTTAAGGTCCGAAGGACCGGCCGCGATGCGGTTAGGTGGTGCGGGTGTGTCCGGCTGATTCCGCTTCCCTGCTACTGAAAGTTCCCCTCCGAATCAACTTCTAACTCCGGCTGGACCGAGGGGCGAATGCCCCGATGCGTGAATATGGTGTTATAGGATGTCGGTGCCTTCCTGAATTACTGCAAAATCTATTTAATTAAAGCTTTACATCCTATTTGGAATTTGAATCTTAATTTCATTTGATTTCCATAGATCTTTGATCATCTCCGGTAAGAAAAATTTCACTTAAGTGCTCTGGCACAATGTCTGTTTTATTCGTTCTTAGATACTCATTAGTTCTTTCTATTAATAATGATAGTTTCATTCGAACCCAAGCATACGAGTCCATGTAGGAATCATCTTGAAAAGTATGGGTATTTCCATTCGATGGGTCTCTAATCTCCTTATTCACTCTAACTATTCTAGTTTTATCTTTATCAGGTCTCATATTTCTTGCGTAAACTGCATGATCCAAAGCTAAATATCCAATATTAATTTTGTGTCCTTGACGACTTGCGAGTATCCCGCCATCCTGAATACTCTGAACATTGAACTTATAAAAATGACAATAACAGCCATCGATTGACTGACTATGAATTCGATCTCTATTTCTAATTAAAGTGTAATCATGCGAATAATCGGTTACTTCCAAATCATAAAATGAGAATGCACCTGTATCTCTCTTAATATCAAAACCTTCATTTGCAAATCTAACAATGCGAACTTTGTTTTCTGTAAGCATAAAATCTCCTTTAGTTTTATCTGTTTGCACCGATTTCCTATAACGTTCGTGTATTCGCGACGTCCATTCCCCTTAGATAGCTCTTATCTTAGGGGAATGGATGTATCTGCCTGATTCACTTCCTCGAAAATGCCTCGGGCAGATCAAGGGCCGAATGGCCCGCAGCGCGAATATGGTGTTAGAGGATGTTCTCGCCTTCTTTGAAATACCTTCATAGAATCTATTGTATATAGGTCTTATTATGCTTTGTTCTTATTATGCTTTGTTCTTATTATGCTTTGTTCTTATTATGCTTTGTTCTTATTATGCTTTGTTCTTATTATGCTTTGTTCTTATTATGCTTTGTTCTTATTATGCTTTGTTCTTATTATGCTTTGTTCTTATTATGCTTTGTTCTTATTATGCTTGGTCTTATGATGCTTGGTCTTATGATGCTTGGTCTTATGATGCTTGGTCTTATGATGCTTGGTCTTATGATGCTTGGTCTTATAATGCTTAGTTATGATGTTTGAACTTATTATTCTTGTGACTTAACATGCTTGGTCTATTATTTAATTTGCACTTTAGCTCTTGCGGGAATTTCCTCTAACGTTCTTGTATTCACGACGCCCCACCACCTTAAGTCCCGAAGGGACGGCCGCGATGCGGTTAGGTGGTGCGGGTGTGTCCGGCTGATTCCGCTTCCCTGCTTCTGAAATTCTCAACTTCGAATCCACTTCTAACTCCGGCCGGACCGAGGGACGAATGTCCCGATGCGTGAATATGGTGTTAGCTGAAGTCAATGTCATCCCTTGAATCGCTTACACTAGCCTTAATATCACTACCGAATATCTATGTGGAATTATTAATTGATGTACTGTACTCTCAAACTTCTTCATTAATTCATTAGTAATTCTATTTTTAGTCTCTTCTGATTCGTTTGTTAGCCATGAAATTGATCGAATCTTTCCACACCATTCTTCAGGAGTAAATATTAAATTATAGTCGTGCTGCCATTCATCAATTAGTTGTAATGAATTATTCTTCCATTCTTGAAACCAGTTTATTGGAAAGCCATTTCTACGCTCTTTCACTTCAGCATTTGATCCGGCAGGCTTTAATTCGATATGGTTATTTGTAAGTACCTCAAAGGTTTCTTGTGCAACTTTCGAATTCGGTAAAAATATTGAATTAATTACAACTAGCTCTGCTTCTGGCTGCATTTTTGTCTTAATATTCTGAATCGCTTTTATCCTGTCGAACCAGTGCCAGGCTCTTACCACACAAAACAACTTGTACTTACCTTCAATATTAAAATCCTCAGCCTGCGCTCTTATGTAAGTTATTGATTTAATATTTTCTTCTTCATCCAGAACTTCAGCTTCCTTAATCAGCTCTTGTGATGGCTCAATTCCAATTACTCGTGCTCCTAATTTCACTAAGTCCCTGCTGAAGATCCCGCTTCCAGAGCCTAACTCAACTACATCTTTATTTCCGAATTGAACATCTTTGGCTTGAAGTTGTTCAAATAAGATCTCCGGTAAGCGATCACGATACTTTGCATAGTCCTTCGAGACATTCCCAAAATTAGTTGTCATTATCATCACCTCTACTCGAGATTACAACAATAACCAATTTAGGTAAAAACAAAAATCTGAATCACTTCAATTAAGTTTTTCTATTTGAACTGTACATTGATTTCAGCTAACGTTCTTGTATTCACGACGTCCCTGCACCTTAAGCCCCGGAGGGGCGGCCGCGACGCGGTTAGGTGGAGGGATGTGTCCGGCTGAATCTACTTCCCTGCTGCTGAAATCCCTCTTCGAATCCTCATCTGACTTCTGCCGGACCGAGGGCCGAATGGCCCGAAGCGTGAATATGGTGTTATATGAAGTTACTGCCTTCTTCGAGATTTCAAGCAAGTTTTTATTTCTTATTGGTTCATTAATTGTGTAATTCTTTGGATAGTTATTTTCATTCCTTCATATAGTTCTGTCACTGATCTATAATCTTGTTTGAATACGGGGTTATCCCATTTTTGATCTTTTATAATATAAATAATAAATACTCCATTGAGTGTAAAAGATTTGCCGTACCATCCTACATCTATTATATAATTATTTGGATATTTAACTTGCAGCATATCTTCAGTTAACCATTTAATATCTGTCATCTCGTCAGGGCTTAATTTATAGGGATTGTAAGTTACTGTACCTGGTTTAAAATTGAAATTTTCAAACATTTAAATATCTCCTAAGATGATTTATTAAAGGTTTTTGCAGTAATTTCATATAACGTTCTTGTATTCACGACGTCCTACCACCTTAAGCCCGAAGGGCGGCCGCGATGCGGTTAGGTGGTGGGATGTGTCCGGCTGATTCCGCTTCCTTGCTACTGAAAGCTCCCCTCCGAATCCACTTCTAACTCCTGCCGGACCGAGGGGCGAATGCCCCGATGCGTGAATATGGTGTTAGATGAAGTTACTGCCTTCTTGATTGACCCTCAACTTTCTTTGGTTTCTATATAATCCCTATATTTATCATGCAGTTGAATTCCAGCTATTATTGATTCCCCGGTTTCTTTATCGATTATGTCTGCCTTGAAATTTAAGTCCTTATATCCATCAATCATTTCAAGAATTGAACAAATTACTTCTTCTATTATTTCAGATTGCATTCGACTAAACTTTTCTTCACTTATGTGTTGTCCAATTTCTTCATAAGTCTTTTTATGTTCTGTCCAGGGCATTATTGATTCCTTATTTAAGCTTGAAGAACTAAGATCAACATAACTTTCTTTGATGATTTCTAACTGTTGAAATAAACTATTTAGTTTGTAGTTAGCAACCGACATTATTACTCACCATTTCTTTCTTTATTTAGCATTTAGCAGTAATTTCATCTAACGTTCTTGGATTCACGAACCCTCACTGCCTTAAGCGACCATCGGGAGCGGCCGCGACGCGGTTAGGCTGTGCAGGGTTGTCCGGCTGATTCCGCTTCCCTGCTGCTGAAATACTTCAATCGAATCCGCTTCGATTACTACGGTCCGGACCAAGCGGCGTAGCCGCGCAGCGTGAATCCGGTGTTATCCGATGCCACCTCTTCTTCGATTTACTAAATATTCTTTGCTGTATTTATTTTGAATTTACTTTATAATCTTTAATCTTCTCATCATAAATGAAATTTGCTTCAGTTGGATAATCTTTACCTACCATTGTAATTAGGTTATCAAAATCAGTTAAATCAAGATAATATAACTTGTCATTTCGAGTTTTATCCGAATTAAAGAAAAACCCATTAATTATTTGATTATCATCTGTTGATATAAAAAATATATAACTATGAATCACTTGATTATATAATTTCTGAATCCCGATATCTTCTTTCATTGGATTCTGTAAATCATAAAGTTCTTCAATTCTATGCCAATTCATTCTCGTTACGTTTTTAATATTTTTATAGGCTTTGACTTTAATATTCTTTTCAATGGTTCCTACCGAGAGTTTTGATGCCTCGGATAGTTTTCTTACCGAGTAAAGCGCAAGCATTATATCTTTTTCAAAACGAGCAGCTAGATGTTCATCATATTCTTTAGTTTTATAGACTTTATTTAGCTTCTTAGACAATGCTAACAAATCATCTTTCCAGTAAGATGACTCCCAAATCATAGTTAAAATCATTCCTTTTTATTAAAGGTGGTTTCGGATAACGTTCTTGTATTCACGACGCCCCACCACCTTAAGCCCGAAGGGCGGCCGCGATGCGGTTAGGTGGTGCGGGTGTGTCCGGCTGATTCCGCTTCCTCGCTACTGAAAATCCTTCCCCGAATTCACTTCTAACTTCTGCCGGACCGAGGGACGAATGTCCCGAAGCGTGAATATGGTGTTATCCGAAGGATTCGACCTCTCGAGCTACTTACAAAAGATCCTGTCATCTCGATTTAAGGTAACTGCTATTATTGTCTATCAATTGTGGTCGGTCTTAATTTCTTTGTCATTCAAATACGGTCTTGATCTCTGGTCTTCAAATACGCTCTTGATCTCCGGTCTTCAAATACGCTCTTGATCTCCGGTCTTCAAGTACGCTCTTGATCTCCGGTCTTCAAATACGCTCTTGATCTCCGGTCTTCAAATACTGTTTTGAATATGAGCAATTGAAGGCTTTCAAATTGTCCAGACTGTTAATTTGATCTTAATCATCCCTCTCGAATCTTTCGGATAACGTTCCTTGTATTCACGACGTCCAACTCCCTTAAGCCCGAAGGGCGGCCGCAATGCGGTTAGGGAGTTGGATGTGTCCGGCTGATTCCGCTTCCCTGCTACTGCAATTGCCTCCCCGAATCCGCTTCTAACTCCGGCCGGACCGAGGGCCGAATGGCCCGATGCGTGAATATGGTGTTAGCTGAAGTCTCTGACTTCTCTGAATTACTACCAAATACAATTTCAATTCTAAATATTAATAATTCAAATCACTTTCTTTAATTCAAGTTCTTTAATTCAAGTTCTTTAATTCAAGTCCTTTAATTCAAGTCCTTTAATTCAAGTCCTTTAATTCAAGTTCTTCTATTTCCAACCATTCGACTTTGCAATTATATAAACTAGCAACCTTATTAGGAATGGATAAATAATTAATAAAATACTGCCATTCAAAAAAATTAAAACGTTTTTATTATATATGGATGAAACTAATGTCATGCCTATAATAATGATCCAAAAAAAACTAAAAAAGACAATAAAAAATCGGGGTCGTTTGTACTTGTATTTGTAGTAACTAAATAATCTAAGTACTTTCCTCATTTTATCCCTCATTTCAATTACCAGAGATTTCAGCTAACGTTCTTGTATTCACGACGCCCCACCACCTTAAGGTCCGAAGGACCGGCCGCGATGCGGTTAGGTGGTGCGGGTGTGTTCGCCTGACTCCACTAACAGCACTTTCCACTTGGGGCGAACCGAGGCAGCTCGTCTGCCGAAGCGTGAATATGGTGTTATCGGATGTCTCCGACTTCTTGATCAACTTACAGTTCGCTCTTCATATCTTCAATATTGCTCTTTAATTACGATCTTAATTACGGTCTTAATTACGGTCTTAATTGGTATTATAACCCAGTCCTTCAATTTCTGCTCTTCATTTCTCTTTGAGTTCTTCTATCTAGTTCATCATAAAAAGCCGCGGCGCCGAAGGTTGCTCTGATCTTCGGATCACTCGCGACTAATTTAGTTACTTTGATTAGTATTGATTTAATTATTCTTTGGCGAGATTGTTTATTCATTTCTTTGTCTTTATTTTATTCTTTCAATTGCTCTTTCGCACTCGGAGATTTCCGATAACGTTCTTGTATTCACGACGCCCCACCACCTTAAGGTTCCGAAGGAACCGGCCGCGATGCGGTTAGGTGGTGCGGGTGTGTCCGGCTGAATCTACTTCCCTGCTTCTGCCAATTGCCTCATCGAATACACTCCTAACTTCTGCCGGACCGAGGGGCGTATGCCCCGATGCGTGAATACGGTGTTAGACGAAGCTCTTGGCTTCAATGAGTTACTTTCAAATGGTTCGTGATCTGTTGTTTAATACTCTCTACCAATTCATTCCTTCCTTGAGTACCATCAATTATCACATCGGAGTTTGGTTTCACTGAATTTAACATGGCAAGGTATGCTTCTCTTGCTCCAGACAAATATGATTGCATATCAAGCCTAATTTCCTCGGCACTTGAGTAATTAAAATCTCTCAAAATCCGTCTAGCCATTGCAACGTCTAGAGGGGTATCAATAAAAATAGTCAAATCAATAAATTCATTCATTTCTTTATTTAAGTACGCAAATGGATAGTCAAGTAATATGTAATCATTTTGAGTGTCTTTATTATCTAATATTATTCTTAAATCGTTAATTAAGGGAGACAATTTCCATTCATTATAATCTCCTCCTTGATGAGCCCACTCAATTAGGTTATCAGGACCTTCAAAATCATAATTATCGAAAAATAAAGCTATTGAATTGGCTAATTCGTTATTAAGAAGTTGTATTACAGTAGTCTTTCCCCCGCCTGAAACTGCTGCAATTGAAATTATTAAAGGCTTCTTCAAGATATCCTCCTAGAAATTGAATTATCTATATTGATTTTTAAAGGCTTTACAAGAGTTTCGTCTAACGTTCGTGTATTCACGACGTCCTACCACCTTAAAGGAGCGAAGCGACTGGCCGCGATGCGGTTAGGTGGTGGGATGTGTCCGGCTGATTATGCTTCCCTGTTACTGCCAATTACTACCCCGAATCCTCTTCTAACTCCGGTCCGGACCGAGGGGCGAATGCCCCGAAGCGTGAATATTGTGTTATGCGATGCCACTTTCACTTACGATTGTTTAAGTCTTAATGTCTTGTAAATGAATATTATTATGGTTAATCCAGCTATTCCAAAAATTATTTTTATCCAAAAATATAAATCATCAATTAGATTTATTGATTCATATTTTCCATTATTTATTGCTTTGACGAATCCATTTTCTGTTTTTATTGCAATTTCCGTCCCTGTACCTATTCCTATAATTGAATAATACTCCGTGCCTTTAGGATATACATTTGAGAAGTTTCCCCTATAGGTTCCCTCACGATCTGAATATCTTGTCACTTTACCTATCTTCTTTTCAATCTTTTCTCCCTCAATCTTGTCATCGGTAACAACATATAAATCTCCTGAATAAACAACAAATCTATGTTCCCAATCTGCATATACATTCTGATTTGAAAAAATAATAAAGAGTACGAAGAGTATACCGATTCTACTCATTTCAACCCCCCCCCAGCTAGAAAGTGGTTTCGCATAACTTCTCTTCTACGAACTTCAACAACTCTTACCGCATCATATGTTTGCGTACTTCGCGAATACATAGTGTGCGAATATGTTCATGTCACTTACATCACTCAAGTGATCCCAATTTATTCTAGCCACCTTATCTGTTCCACATTTGCACTAATTATCCTGCTTTTTCATGATTCGATCCAAGGGACTCACGATTTTACGAACGTCCTTCACCGCTACATGGGTATAGATTTCGGTCGTTTGAATGCTTCTATGTCCCAGCAACTCTTGAATATAGCGAATGTCTATTCCCTCTTCGAGGAGATGAGTGGCAAAAGAATGCCGCAACGAATGCACGCTCACGGCTTTATCGATCTTTGAAGCTTTAACAGCTTGTTCGAACACTTTCTGGACGGTTCTCTCGGTTAGATGTCCTTTAGAGTCCTGACCCGGGAACAGCCAAACTTCAGGTTTATACATTAGAATATATTGGTTAATAACTTCCACTGCCGCATCCGACAAAATAGTAATCCTATCCTTTTTGCCCTTTCCCTGACGAATATGCAAGGTTTTGCGCTCCCGATCCATATCAGCTACTTTTAGTCGAACAACTTCGCCCACGCGTAATCCGGAGGAGTATATGATGTAGAAAATGGCTCTGTGTTTTCTGTTCTCCACGACGGATAACAACCTCAGAACCTCGTTTTGTCCTAAAACATTCGGTAGCTTCTGCTCCTTTTTCGGACGAACATATGGAAAGCTTTCACCTTGCATGCCGCAGACCTTATCGAGGTAGAACTTTATCGCGCTAATAGCTTGATTTACATAAGAATGCGATAATTCATCACTTAATAAATGATGGCTATAAGACGGCATCAAGTCGAGCGAGGATAGCTTCCGATTCTGTTCGTAATACCTATAGAACCTCTCGACATGTCCGCAATAGGCTCTGATCGTTCTCATACTATACCCGCGGACTTTCAATTCGAAAATCAGCTTGCTTTCCACGTAAGAGCTCCAATGTGAATTTTCCAAATCTACTTTACGATGATCCTCATCCATAACCTCTTTGTTTCGACTATTAGGACTTAATAGATAACATTCCGCTTGTAAATCCTGGCTTACTCCTACTTCCACATCTCTAAATAAATCAATGAACCGCTCGACTTGTTGCATCGTATACGGAATAATCCACACCCGCTCCTTCGGAAGCCACCGGCTCCCACCAAACCTGACCATTCGATTCCACCACTCCACGTGATAACCGAATCGCACCACCAATTCCCGCTCATTCCTCTTTCCCAACCAAATTTCCATACCCGAATCTCCCCCATCCTTCTGCAACTATTTAAAAACAAAAGAGGCCACCTATCGCTTTGGATAGGAATGACCTCACGATTCTTTCGGAGTATGTCCTTCTTCGATCATAGCACTGCCATCTTCCTCGCGTCTACCTCAGCTTCCCAACGATGATACTCCTTATTTTTGTTCATTTCTTTCGCAACCAAATCGGCTCTTCAAGCTTCCCTGCAACTAATCCCGCCCGACTCTCATAAACCAATCTACTAAAAAAGTCACCGCAATCCCCAAACCATACCTCACGAAATCCACGGCGAGGAAGCCCTGCCCCAGGATCAACGCACCTAATGTCGTGCTTCTAATCTCGTTAATCCACTCCGCCTGATACAGCTGGCTGACTTCCACTCCGCAACAGAACGCGGCGCTCAACCCAAGTGCCCACATCCTACTCCGCCGAACGTCAAGCATCCGAAACCCCAGATAAACCATACTCGCCCACAAGCCATCCCCGAAATGTTCGGCAACGAATACCGGTAATTCCGCCGCGAACTCCCGCGAGCTTATTCCCAGAATAACGACGACAACGATCGCGCAGCCATAGTATAATCTTTCTCTCATCCCATGTTTCCCCGCTCCGCCTACTGCCTCTCCCGCTCCAACCATCGCTACTTCCCGACCCCGAGAATTTTCTTGAGTTTGTTTGCGGTCTTTTCGCCTATCGTATAGATCGTTCCTGAATTAGGCAGCTTCATGAGCGTGCCTTTCCGGTAGCTTTCGCTGAGCCACAGGTTGTATTTCTTATCGTTCAGATAGAACCGATAATCCGGTGCCGCGATGTCGACTTTTCCTGGCTGCTTATTAGCGAATCTAGCGGCGTAAGTGAAGGTTTTGACCGTTTCCTTGTCCGTGAAGACTCGTTTCGAGCCCTGAACCTGTTCCCCTTGCTCCGTCACCGCATACACGACGACCTCGTCCGCCATCACGCGGAAAGCATAGAAATATGCCGACACCCCGATCAATGCCGCAAGCGCGATAACGACGCCCCACTTTCTCTTTACCGACATCCGAGCCGCTCCCTCCGGAAAAATGAATCTCGAGAACCGTTCCGTCTTTTCTCATCCCTATTCTACACTAAGAGATCATACGACGGTTATCCGATACTTAAGAACAAACCCGCCGAAACCGAATTCCTATTCGGTTCCGCGCCAACACAGAACTAGACAGCCAATCGGCGCCGCATCAACCTAGCGATTGGTGAACCCCCACAAGCCAACTGCTAGGACTAACGCTCCGAGAACGAATCCATAGTCCCTCTTCTTCCATCTCAGCCTCGTCCCCTGAGTCGGCCGAGCGTCCAAGCCGACTCCCCTGCTTTCCAGAGCTAGCGTAACCTCGTCTCCTAATCGGAACAAGGCAAGCAGGAACGGGATAGACACATCCCGAAGCCTCCTTCCGATCGCTATCGGGTTACGGGAGATAGACTTCCCTCGCGATAAGAAAATCCGCACGAAACGCTCCCACAGCTCCAGCAATACGGGCACGAATCTCATCATAAGCGCGACTATCAAGGTCAATTGTTGCGCCCGTTTCGGCAGCTTTCCTCTGAACGTTAGCAGCTGTTCCAGCGCTCTTCTTAACGACAACGGAGACATAACGAGCGGAATCGCCAGCCCCAGCAATAGGATAAACAGCGTTCTCGTGAAAGTGAGCAACGTTGCCAAGAAAGCTCCGCCTTCGAACGCTCCGCCCTCTCCGCTGGCGCCCCAAGCAAAAATCGCCGAAGTCAGCACCGAGAAAATCACGAAGCTCAAAATCATCGAATGCCAGCGTTTAAGCGATACTCGTCCCGCGTATAGAAGCAAACACACGATCAGACCGCCAACGCCTAACGCGACCCAATCCGCCAACGCCAGAAGCCCGGTCGAAATAAGCACATACGATAACCAAACCGAACGAGGATCGAACCCCTTCAAGCGATGCGATTTCTTTTTCTCCGCGCGCACTACCGTCTCACTCTGTCTAGAAGCCTCCTCTTCTACCTTTTCCAACATCCCCTCGCTCCTGATCGGAGCAGTCGGCCAAGCTTTTGCCACTGCCGCGGGATTCCATATTTTATCCGAAGAAACTCCGCTTCTGCATAACAGATTCGCCACGCGCAGCCATTCCGGTATGCTCATCCCCGTGTCTTCCAGCCATTCCGGATGCTCGAGCAGTTCATTGCGGCTGCAGAATCGAAGCGATCCGTCTCTGCTTAATAGCAAGACGCCATCCGCCAGGGCCATCGCCCAATCGGAGTCATGCGAGACGAGCACGATTCCTTTGCCGCTCTCTCTCAAATTCGCCAATTCGCGGGCAACCGTCTCGTGTCCCGCTCCGTCGAGACCGGCGGTCGGCTCATCCAACAGAAGCCACGGGCTAGGCGTAACGAATACCGAAGCCAGAGCGGATCTGCGACGCTCCCCGCCGCTCATTTGGTAGGGATCTCTCGTCAACCAACCCGATGGTTCCCAACCGACCGCCCTTATCGCCGAATCTCGTAATTCCTCTCTCTTTTCCTCGGCTACTTTGTACGGTTTCAGCGAATAATCGAGCTCTTCCCGCACGCTCCTTGCAAATAATCCTTCTTCCGGCGATTGGCACGCATAGCCATACCGACGAAGCGCCAGCTCGTTAAGACGCTTTCTCCCGGTCCATCCCGATATCCACAAAGCCTCAGTACCGTAAATCGTTTGCAATCCTTCGGGCGGTCTCAATCCCGCTATTTTCTCTAACAAGGTTGATTTTCCCGCACCGTTCGGCCCCATGATTAACGTTATCGTCCCCGGCGCGAGTCGCAAGCCCGTTGAACGACTATACTCCTCTTTCTCCGCTCCTCTACGCCAACGGATCCCGTCCAGCTGCAAGGTTTCCGATGCCGAGTGATCTTGATTCTCTCTATTTCCCCTCGTCGCCAACGTTCTCCAACACCTTTCCCCACTCTAACGCCGTCATCGGCAACGGATCATTTAGTTTCCCTATATCTCTGAGCTCCATCGCCATGGCAGCCAGGTATGGCAATCTTAAACCCGCCCTGAGGCAAGGGGATACCGACCTTCGTCCTCTCGCCTCTTTCGCTTCTACCAACTCTTCCGATATTCCATAGAGAAATTCGCGAGATTCCCCATCGAAAATAACGCTCCCCCCGCCGATCGCCACAACGCGAGAATCCGGTTCAAGCTCATCCAATCGCTGCGTCACCCATACAACGGCGGTTCCGTTCCTATTTAAATCGCGAGCTATCCGCATAACCGCATCCCGATTCGAATCATCTAACATCGATGTCGCTTCGTCCAATACAAGCAGCTTCGTTTCTCCAGCCGTAGCCGCGGCGATGGCCGCAAGCTGCTGCTGTCCGCCGGACAACCGATCCCACGTCGAATCCGCAACGGCGGTTAATCCCGTCCTATTTAAGGCTCGCTCTACTAAAGCGTTTATATTCTCTAACGCAATGCCCCGCCACTGCAAAGCAAATACGACCTCTTCGCGAGGCGTCTCTCCGAATAACTGAGACTTAGGCTGCTGCAGCACGATCGGACAACTCTGTCCGGCGAATCCTCTTATTATTTCTCCGGTTACGTGGTCCGCTTGAAGACCCGCGAGCAATCTGGCAAGCGTCGATTTGCCGCTTCCATTCACGCCTACGACGGATAGCCACTCTCCCGGCGCCATAACCAGATTGATATCTTCCAGACGAACCGATAGTTCGCCATCCGTATTGTCTCCGAATACCGATACGTCTTTCAACACGATATTTTCAGGCTCCGCTACCCTCATTTTGCAAAATCCCTCTTTTCAATCCGTCCATCACGTGCTACAATCTCAATTGTTAACCATTATCCTGATTACAGGTTAACATTTAGGAGGCTTTTTGACAATGACTAACTCATCCACTTCCGTACCGACGCAATCCGTAAGCAGAACCAACAATCAATGGATCAGAGGCATCGTCTACACTGCCTTATTCGGCGCTTTGTTTATCGTCGCGACTCTGATCAAGATCCCTTTGGGGTTCACGCCGATTCCCATCTCCATGGGAACGTTCGCCATTATGCTCGCCGGGGGATTACTCGGTGCCGTATACGGTTTCTGGAGCATATTCATCGTCGTAGCCCTAACCGCGACCGGCCTTCCGTTCATCGGAGGAAGCGGCGGCATCGCCAAGCTCACGGGCCCGTCGGCAGGATACATATGGATGTACCCGGTTGCCGCGTTTCTCATCGGGCTAGTAAGCGACTACTTGTTCGCCAAACGCAAAACGCTTACTCGAGCTCAGCAAGGACTTCTGCTTCTCGGCATTTTCGTTTTCGGGTCTCTGATTCTGTATACGACGGGCATTCCTTGGCTCGCTCACGCGGTAGACGATGCCAAGTACGATACGCTATCCGGTGCGCTGAAGGCGGGATTATATCCGTTCCTTGCCGGGGATGCCATTAAAGCCGTTGTGGCTACGCTTGTTATCGTTTCTATTCGGCCCATGCTTCCCGCCATACGACCTCGGATCAAGAAAAATAAAACGGAAGCATAAACGGACATCTTCTAAGGACTCCCTCTTTCGCGGGGAGTCCTTTTTGCGCGTGCAGGACGATGGTACAAACAAGCTCGGCACGCCTCGCATAAAGTAGAAGGATTCTGAGATTCATCTGCCTTGAAGGAGTGTGTCCCATCTCTATGGCAAGCGGACAATTAGATTTGTTTATCGCCAAGCTACCCGTTAATACTGTCGTACTAACTCTTAATTGCTTCGATTCGGCATCGGAATTGCTTGCCATCCCTCGTAATGCGACGATTACGTTGAAACGCGGGACGATCAAACAAGCTATCCAGCTTCAGTTCCTTGAAGGCAGGGAATGCTTCGCCGACTTCATGGAAATGAATTTCTCGCTAGCTCGCCGTTTCCAACTTACCGCTTTACGCAGATATACCCTTACCTATAATCCAAGCGATCAATCGCTCACCGTCAAGCCCTCGCCTCTTAGCGAGACGACCTCGATACTCATGACTAGCACGCTTGGAGCCGGAACGTTATCCGTCGGTTATGAGTTGTTATCCAGACTCGGAATTCCCGAACGACAAGGAACGATCATAAAAGTCCGGCAAGGCAGGAATATCGCTCGCTTCCGCCTGCATATCCCCGCCAACTTATCGGACGATCGCATTCGCTTGCCTTCTTTATGGTTGCAAAAGTGGAAGCTGAATGCCAATCACCAGCATCAGTTGCAATTCGATCAAAGGAATTTCACTTTGAGCCTCACCGCATCGGCATCGTCGAATAGCCGGTAATAGCCTTTCCGCAAGTAAATAGGCCTTCTACTTCTTTGGGACCGTTGTGAATTATGCGTTTGTATCGAGCTATCAGATGAGTATATATTCTTCTGATAGTTTAACAAAGAGAGGACCACGCGAACCGCGTGGCCCTCTCTTTGTTATCTAAATTTTGCTTAATCGCACTCTTCCGGATCTTCGGCCGGCGAAGCGGCCTCGACGTCCAGCTTCTCTGCAACCGAATCGCGGATGACCGATACGATGGATTGCAGCAAGTAGTTCACGTCTACTTGGCTCTGCTGGAACTGCTGCACGATCGGGATATTGTCCAACTCGTCTTGGATAGTATCGATCTCGCCTTCGATTTTCTCCACCATGGCCGGATTCTTGAACGTATTCTGGAACGCGACGAGCTCTTTTTGTTTTTTCTTGATCGTCGCGATCAGCCCTTGGACTCGGTCGTGAGTCTGGATCAGCTTCTCCGAGCGCTGATACATTTCGACTTCCTCGGACGTCGTAATCAACTGCGCCAATTCCTTGGCTCTCGCTAATATATCCTCGCGAACGATCAGATCGCGGTTATCGAACGACGGCATTCCGCTGCCATCCTCGTTATGGTCGTGATCATGGTCATGTGCATGTGCTGACATTTGCTTATTCCTCCCGATCTACTCGTTCTTTATCCTGCAAAGCTAGCCGCCATCGGCTCGCTAACGACTTCCGCTTTCACGTACCAGGTTTGCGCCGCCGTCACCTTCACTTGCACGAACTTCCCGATCCATTCCTTGTCTCCTTCGAAATGAATGAGCTTGTTCGAGCGGCTACGGCCGGATAACACGGTTGATTTATTTTTGCTTTCGCCTTCTACCAGCACTTCTATAACCTGTCCGATTAACTCGTTATGATGCTTAAGGGACAACTCTCCCACCAATGCGTTTAACCGGGCAAGCCGTTTCTGCTTGACCTCGAGCGGAACGTCGTCGGTCATATCGTACGCCGGCGTACCCTCCCGCGGAGAGTAGATGTACGTGTAAGCCGACGTAATACCGGCTTCTCTCATGAGCGACATCGTATCCTCGAATTGCTCTTCCGTTTCGCCCGGGAAACCGACGATTACGTCGGTCGTCAGCACCGCGTTCGGTATTTCCTTGCGTATCCGTTCGGCCAGCTCCAAGTAGCGCTCGCGCGTATATTTGCGGCTCATCCGTTTGAGCACTTCCGTGCTGCCCGATTGAACGGGGAGATGAATATGCTCTACTAGATTGCCGCCTTTAGCGAGAACCTCGATCAGATGATCGTCGAAATCTCTCGGATGCGAAGTCGTAAACCGAACGCGAGGAATATCGATCTTATGGATGTCGTTCATCAAGTCGCCGAAACGATAACCGCGGTCCGTGAAATCTTTGCCGTAAGCGTTGACGTTCTGTCCGAGCAGCGTAATTTCCTTGAAGCCCTGGCGCGCGAGCTCGCGAACTTCCGCGATGACGTCCTCCGGTAACCGGCTACGCTCTTTGCCTCGCGTATAGGGAACGATGCAATACGTACAGAACTTATCGCAGCCGTACATGATATTCACCCAAGCGCGCAAGCCTTCCGTGCGTTTCTTAGGCAAGTTCTCGATGATGTCGCCTTCCTTGGACCACACGTCGATGACCATTTCCTTGCCGTAATGCGCTTCCTGCAGCAAGTGGGGTAAGCGATGAATATTGTGCGTTCCGAAAATCATATCGACATGCGCGTGCTTCTGCATGATCCGGTTCACGACCGACGCTTCTTGAGACATGCATCCGCAGACGCCGAGGATGAGCTCGGGACGCTGCTGCTTAAGCACCTTCATGTGTCCGAGCTCGCCGAATACCTTATCTTCCGCGTTCTCTCTTACCGCGCAAGTATTATAGAGAATAACATCCGCTTGCATGCGGTCTTCCGTCGATACGTAACCCATTTCCTCGAACAAACCGCGCATAACCTCGGTGTCGTGCTCGTTCATCTGACAGCCGTAAGTATAAATCAAATATTTTTTCCCAACTCCGAGGTGCTTCAGCTCTTCCGGAACGGCATTCTCATAATGGACTTGAATTTCTTCTTTGCCCCGTTGCTTCTCCTGCCTGTAATCGGGCTCGGAGACGATATGAATATCCCGTCCGTTCAGACGGATCGTTTTGCCGCTTTGGTCCTCGGAAATGACTTTGGCACCGGAGAAATCGAAGTATTTACTGAAATCCTTGGATTCTTTGGCCATTTCCATTTCCCCTCCTAAGTAAACACGGGGAATTCCCGCCCACTCCTAGTCAATCCTTCGTATTATATCATGAACCGCCATTCCCCGCTATTGGGGAAACAGCGGTTTCAAACGTGAATATACCGCGAAAATCGGGAGGATCTCCGCCGATTGTTGTACTCGAGTTCTCTCTGCTCGCATGATGCATTTTCAAGACTACTCGATAATCTCACCGAAGTCGCCGGTGTTTGCGCCGGAGGCGTTGCCTTCATCAGTGTCGATGTGCATGTCAAGCGCGAACTGATCGGAGACGCGAGCCAGTACTTGCTCGAACACGACTCCACGCTCGCCGCCTACGCGAACTCTGAGCAGCTGCTTGTCCGTGATCCCCCAGCGTACCGCGTCCGATGTGTGGAAATGGATATGGCGTGCCGCGACGATAACGCCCTTGTCCACGTTAACTTCCCCCGCTGGCCCGACAATGCGAATGCCCGGCGTGTCATCGATGCTGCCGGATTCGCGCAGGGGCGGCTGAAGTCCTAACGAGAAGGCATCCGTCCGGGACACCTCTAACTGAGTCGCTTTGCGGACCGGACCCAGGATGCGTACTTTAGGGAAAGAACCTTTCGGTCCGTATACGGCAACCGTTTCGTTGGCGGCGAATTGCCCCGGCTGGGACAACGGCTTGAATTCCGTTAACGACTCGCCGGCTCCGAATAGAAGCTCGACATGCTCTTGAGTGAGATGGATATGGCGTGCTGAAACGCCTACTGGGACTTTCTTGCTTTCCGTCGAAGATGAAGACATCGTTATCCCAACCTTTGTTTAGTTTCCTACTCCCAGTATAGCGCAAGAGACGCGCGGGACAAACCCGCGCGCCTCACGTATGGGATGCTTATTTGAATTCCATCAACAGTTTGTCAAAGTCTGCGCGGGATAGCTGGATATCTTGCTTAGCTAGCCCTTCCTCTTTGAATCCGACGATCAATTCGTCGTAGGCTTTGCGTGCTTTGTTCTGGTAGATCAGACCGGTAACCATGCCGTTCGTTTCCATGATCTTGGTCATAGCCGCGATCCGGTTGGACGGGTCGTAATCCGGGAATTGCTCCAGATTAACGATATTTTCTTTGAACCAATCGTAGGTGTTCACTTTATTGAACGTTACACAAGGGCTGAACACGTTAATCAGCGAGAAGCCTTTGTGCTTCAAGCCTTCCTCGATCAGCATCGTCAATTGCTTCAGATCGCTCGAGAACGATTGAGCGACGAACGTAGCACCCGCGGACAATGCGATCTCCAGCGGAGATAGCGTCGTTTCGATCGAGCCTTCCGGCGTCGATTTGGTCTTGAAGCCTTCCGCGCTGCGCGGGGAAGTTTGGCCTTTGGTTAACCCGTAGATCTGGTTATCCATGACGATGTACGTGACGTCGAGGTTACGGCGAATCGCATGAACCGTGTGTCCCATGCCGATCGCGAAGCCATCTCCGTCTCCGCCGGAAGCGATAACGGTAAGCTCGCGGTTAGCCAGCTTTACGCCTTGCGCGATCGGCAGCGAACGGCCGTGGATCCCGTGCAGTCCGTACGCATTGATGTAACCGGATATCCGGCCGGAGCAGCCGATTCCCGAAATGACAGCCAACTGCTCGGGCTCGAGTCCGACGTTCGCCGCCGCTCTCTGAATCGCCGCCTGCACGGAGAAATCGCCGCAGCCAGGACACCAGTTCGGCTTTACATTGTTACGAAACTCTTTGAATGTAGCCATCTTAGTTCAGCTCCTTACAGGCTTTGTGAATTTCCGAAGGCAAGAACGGCGTTCCGTCATATTTGAGGAGATTGCGGATCTTGTCATGGGATCCGTTGTTCTGTTTGATCAAGTTAGCCAATTGTCCTGTCGCGTTGTTCTCCAAGACGACGATTTGTTTGGCCGCGTCTAGATGCGGCTGCAGCAATTCCGCCGGGAACGGATGCATCTGGCGAACCATGATCTGATTCGTCGTGATCCCTTCCGCCGTTAAGCGGGCGCGCGCTTCCTCGATCGTTCCGCCGGTAGATCCCATCGCGATAATAAGCAGGTCGGGTTTCGCGTTCGGCGCATCCGCTTTGATCGCGTTCGTGACGCGAAGCTCGCTGATCTTGCCTAAACGTTTGTCCATCATCTTCTCGCGGTTCAACGCGTTCTCGGAAGGTCTGCCTTCTTGATCGTGCTCTACACCGGTAACATGGTGAATTCCGTTCTTCATTCCCGGGAGCACGCGCGGAGACACTCCGTCTTCCGTCAGCTCGTAACGCTTGAACAAACGGTTATCTTCGTTGGCAGGCAATTCTCCCGATAATAGCTTCCCCCGGTTGATCACGATTTTGTCGTAATCAAGCGCTTCCGAAGTTTGTTTACCTAAAGACAATTGCAAATCCGTCGCGATAATAACCGGAATTTGATATTGCTCGGAGATATTGAAGCCTTCTATCATATCATAGAAGCATTCTTCGATCGTGCTCGGCGCGACGACCAGCTTCGGGATCTCGCCGTGCGTGCCGTAGATCAGCGCGTTGATGTCGGATTGCTCCTGCTTCGTCGGCAACCCCGTGGAAGGCCCGCCGCGCTGCGTGTCGACGATGACTAAAGGAGTCTCCGTCATTCCCGAAAGTCCGATCGCCTCCATCATGAGAGACAGACCCGGCCCGGCCGAGGCCGTCATCGTGCGAACGCCAGCGTAGTTGGCACCGATGGCCATCGTTACCGCGGCTATTTCATCTTCCGTTTGAACGACGGTGCCGCCGAACTTAGGAAGCTTCTTGATTAAATACTCCATGATTTCCGACGCCGGAGTAATCGGATAAGCGGCCATCAGTCGGCAGCCTGCCGCGACGCAACCTAACGCCATCGCCTCGTTGCCGATCATGAATAGCTTTTGTTGCCCGTCCGCGTCATCCAGCTTGAACTCGTCAAGCGGGCCGCCGGCTTGATCCAAGACGAATTCCGCGCCGCGACGAACCGCTTCGACGTTCTTCTCTACGATAGCCGGACCCTTCCGTCCGAATTCTTCTTCTACAGCTTTATTGAATACTTCCATCGGTAAACCGAGAAGCCCCCAGGATGCACCGGAAGCGACCATATTTTTCATGAGGGAGGTGCCAAGCTCTTCTGCTATGGCTGTAATCGGTACCGCGAAAAGCCGCGCTTGCACGCCATCCGGGATCGTCGGCGAGAATTTCGCGTCGGCCACGACGATTCCGCCCGGACGAAGCTCTCCTGCGTTCAAATCGATGCTTTCCTGGTCGAATGCAACAAGAATATCCAGGTCATCGGAAATCGCTCGAATCGGCTTCGTGCTGATGCGGATTTTGTTATTCGTGTGTCCGCCTTTAATCCGCGAGGAAAAATGCCGGTACCCATACAGGTAGTAACCCAGTCGGTTCAAAGCGGTGGAGAAAATACGGTCGGTACTTTCCACGCCTTCCCCTTGTTGGCCGCCAATTTTCCATGACAGTTGACTGATCACAGTGCCCATCTCCTCTTAATCTCTGGTTCGTTCGATTTCGACAGAATAATCTAATAATATTTTTTATTACCCTCATAAATATTATGTTTTACAAACGTAAATTGCAAGACATATTCGTGTAACCGACGCATAACACTTTGAGATGAAATCAATGCCTTATCGAGATAGATGTCAGGCTTACAGTTCACTTAGATAGATTTCTTGTAAAAAAACGGATGGCGTTTTTCCCTGCCATATCTTCTACGAAACTCTCCGGATATCGTTTCAACAACGCTTCGATCAGATCCGGGTATCGGCCCGGGTGCTCCAGCCCTTGTACATGCCGGGAGATTCCGTCGAAATCCGAGCCGAAAGCGATATGCCCCGCCCCCCCGAGCGAGCATATATGCTCCACATGGCGCAGGACGTCATCTATCGTTGCCGGTTCCCGCGAAGTCACGAACCAGGGGACGAAAGTAACCCCGATGATCCCTTCCGCCGATACGATAGCTTCTATTTGCTCGTCCGTTAAGTTTCGAGGATTGTCTTTAATCGAACGGGCGTTGGAGTGCGACGCGAAAAAAGGGCGTTTGGCGCGATCCGCCAACTCCCAGAAGCCCCGATCCGATAAATGAGATACATCTAATAGGATACCCAAATTTTCACATTCCGTAACCAATTGTCGTCCGGCTTTCGTGAATCCCGCTCCGCGAGGCTCCAATGCCCCGTCGCACGCCCAATTGGCATGATTCCATGTTGGACCCAATAGACGTAAACCCAATTTATGCAGCAGACGAAGCGCCCACAGTTTTCCTTGAAGCCCATCGGCACCTTCAAGCGACAGGATCGCGCCGATTTTCCCTTCTTGAATGGCGGCTTCGATATCTCCCGCTCTACGAACGAGCTTTATCCCTCGAACCGTGAGCACTTCGCTCCAAAACAATTCGGCGGCGCGGAATATCGATTCCGGATCGGACGGAATTTCATCGGGCAAATACAAAGCGAACACCTGCAAGCCTACCCCGCCAGCCCGCAAACGCTCCGGATTGACATCGAACCTTGCGTCGGCGATCGCTCCGCTCCAAGACGCATCGGGATATTCAAGCATTTTGCAAAGCACGTCAACATGCAAATCGGCTACCCTCATCATTCGTCTCCTCCCTGCTTCACTTCGTGATCAAAAGACGGCTTTTGAACAACCATTGTTGGCACAAAAAAACCTGTTGCTTCGATGTCATCGCCCCATAGCTTCTTTCAAGCTACTTCGCGACGATCATCTTGTAACAGGTCGACAGTTTATGCATGCTGATAGATTATCTTGGCTCCACAATAAGTTTAATTGCCGTCCGGTCTTCTCCATCGATCACGATATCCGTAAAAGCCGGGATGCAGATCAGGTCTACCCCGCTCGGAGCAACGAACCCGCGGGCGATAGCGACCGCCTTAACGGCTTGATTGAGCGCCCCGGCACCGATGGCTTGCAGTTCGGCAGCCCCGCGTTCGCGGAGAACGCCTGCCAGTGCGCCTGCTACGGAATTTGGATTGGACTTTGCGGAAACCTTTAATACTTCCATGACCAGTACCTCCTCTTATGACAACCCGCATCTTTCTACGGTTGCATCGGGAATTCATCGGAATCAAAGGATGGGCCCACTAAGGCATACTTATTCGGTAACCCGGACGATAATTCCTTCTTTTCCCGAGGGGTTTGGCCACAAAAGTGTCAATATATTCTGAAAATTCTTAAACAGCGATCCACGAATCCTCGTCTACGGTAATATTTTGAACTTTCAAAGCCTTTCCTGTCGTCTCGTCGATGTCCACGAATACGCCGTTTAAGGTCCATTTTCCTTCCGCGACGTTAAATCTACCCGGCATCCCCGTAATGAATCGACGCAATACCGTTTCTTTTTCCATCCCCAGAACGCCATCGCGAGGACCCGTCATACCGGCATCCGTTAAGTACGCAGTGCCTTCCGGCAAAATCCGAGCATCGTTCGTCTGAACGTGCGTATGCGTGCCGACCACCAATGACGCGTATCCGTCTAAATGCCAGCCCATAGCGATCTTCTCGCTAGTAGCTTCCGCATGAAAGTCCACGAGGACGCATTTCGTTTGACGGTGAAGCTCTTCGATCTCTTCGTCAGCCACCCGGAAAGGACATTCCGCCGGAGGAAGGAACGTGCGTCCGATCAGGTTGACGACGCCAAGCTCTTTGCCGTTTCCTTTTACAATCATGCTGCCCCGTCCTGGAGTCCCGTGCGGCAAGTTGGAAGGACGGACGATTCTCGGTTCATCGTCGATGAATTCGAAAATATCTCGATTGTCCCACGTATGGTTACCCATCGTAATTCCGTGCACGCCCCACTCGAACAGCTCCCGAGCGATCGTGGCCGTAATTCCGCGTCCGCCGGCGGCATTTTCTCCGTTAGCGATGATAATATGGGGATTATATTTGTCTTTGATCCACGGCAGCAACCGTTTAACGGTGTCCCTGCCTATATTGCCGACGATATCGCCTATGAAAACGACCTTCATAACCAGTTCACTCTCTCTTTCCAAATCCGTTCATTCAAAAATCCTACTCGCTGATGAAAAGGGAAAAGTGGCTGCATGTTGCCGCAGCCACTTTTCAGCCTTCCCTGCATTCCGTGAATTATTTGGCGTATTCGACCGCGCGGGTTTCACGAATGACGGTAACCTTGATGTGACCCGGATAGTCCAGCTCACCCTCGATTTTCTTCGTAATATCCCGAGCTAAGCGGAACGCCTCCGTATCGTCGATCTTCTCCGGTTGAACCATAACGCGAACTTCGCGTCCGGCTTGAATCGCGTACGATTTCTCGACGCCTTCGAACGATTCGGAGATAGCCTCCAGCTTCTCGAGCCGGCGGATATAAGTCTCCAAAGTTTCGCGGCGCGCTCCGGGACGAGCTGCGCTAAGCGCATCTGCCGCTCCGACGAGCATAGCGATAACCGAAGTCGCTTCCACGTCGCCGTGATGGGACGCGATACTGTTGATGACGACGGGATGCTCCTTGTATTTCTTCCCCAGTTCCACGCCGATCTCGACATGCGAGCCTTCCACTTCGTGGTCGAGCGCTTTGCCGATATCGTGAAGCAGTCCGGCGCGTTTAGCAAGCGTGATGTCTTCTCCTAGCTCCCCGGCCATCAGACCGGTTAAATAAGCGACTTCCATCGAATGCTTCAACACGTTCTGACCGTAGCTCGTCCGGAATTTCAGACGACCCAAGATCTTGATCAAATCCGGATGCAGGCCGTGCACGCCCACTTCGAAAGTGGCTTGCTCGCCATACTCGCGAATTCTTTCGTCGACTTCCTTGCGGGACTTCTCCACCATTTCCTCGATGCGAGCCGGATGAATCCGTCCGTCCGCCACCAATTTCTCCAGGGAGGTCCGGGCAATCTCGCGGCGAATCGGGTCGAAGCCCGATAGGATAACCGCTTCCGGCGTATCATCGATAATGAGGTCAATACCCGTTAAAGTCTCGAGTGCGCGGATGTTACGACCTTCACGACCGATAATGCGTCCCTTCATCTCTTCGTTAGGCAACGTGACGACGGATACCGTCGTCTCCGCCACGTGATCCGCGGCGCAACGTTGAATGGCTAAGGAGATGATATCGCGCGCTTTCTTGTCGCCTTCTTCTTTGGCTTGATTCTCGATTTCCTTGATCAGCTGAGCCGTTTCGTGACGCACTTCCTGTTCCACGTTCGACAGAATCATTTGTTTCGCGTCTTCCGTCGATAGGTTCGAAATGCGCTCCAATTCGTTCATCTGCTGTTTGTGCAGCGTCTCGATCTGATCTTGGGTCTCTTCGATCCGTTTCTCTTTGTTGGCGACTTGCTCCTCTTTGCGTTCCAACGCTTCTAACTTGCGATCCAGCGACTCTTCTTTTTGTAGCAGCCGCCTTTCCAGGCGTTGAATTTCGTTGCGGCGTTCGCGAATATCGCGTTCCGCTTCGTTACGGAGTTTGTGCACCTCGTCTTTGGCTTCCAGCACCGTTTCTTTGCGTACGGCTTCCGATTCTTTCTTGGCAGCTTCGACAATTTGAACCGCAGCCACTTCGGCACTAGAGATTTTGGCTTCCGCAATGGATTTGCGAGCGACATAACCGATCCCAAAGCAAAGGACGCCAACAACGAGAACGATGAGGACCCATATCGTAATATCCATGGTCATTCACCTCCTCGTTGCATCACCAAGGCAACCGCTTGGGGACACATATTCAATTGATTTTCCGGTTTCCAAACCGTTTGATTACATGTGAACAAAGCATTAAAGTCGAAAAAACGCGTTCCGAATCGCTTCTTGGAAGGAAAAAACGTTCAGAGTGGGAAGATGGAATACAGAATCATTTTATCTTTTGATAAATTAGATTGTCAAGCAAGGTTCTATAGAGGAATGAGGCTTCGCGGCTCCGCGTTCCATTAATCTTCCATATATTCCGTATCGTAAGGGTCGAACTCTCCGTAATCGGACTCCGATTCCGAATCTTCCGACTCGGCTGAAGCCTGCTGTACCGCCATTCTTACGACTCCGGAAGGGAATCCCCGGCGCAAGAGCACCGCCATCAGTTTCTGTTTGCGCTCCCTGTCATTTCCTTTGATATTCGGCCACCTTTTGCGAGCGATCGCAAGAGCCGATTCCTGTTCTACTTCCCCGTCCAGCTCGCCGATCGCTTGATCGACGTCTTCCCGACCTACGCCTCGTTGTAACAGCTCCTGCCTGATAAGCATCCGCCCCTTGCGCTGACCGACCGCACGTTGCTCCGTAAAGCGTTTGGCGTAAGCGGTGTCATCTATCATCCTTCCCGCGCGCAGACGCACTAGACAAGCTTCCACGACCTCTGGGACATACCCTTTACTCTTAAGCGCTTTGGTTAATTCCGAAGTCGTTCTCGCTTTTCGTTCCAGCATCATTAGAGCGGACCGGTAAGCGTCTTCCTTTTGCTCGTCCTGCTTCAACGTTTCGTATTCTTTCGCGGTCAATCGGCGGCCCTTCAGCAGCCTCCAACTGACCAAAGTATCTTCGTGAACCGTCAGCGTGGCTTCTCCTGCTCCGCGAGCAGACTGGGCGCCTGCGATAAGCGAGTCCACTTCATCCGTCCAATCGATAGCCAGTTGTTCCGCGTCTGATTGATCATTCGCCCCGGCAAATTCTAGACCAGCTTCGCCCGACGCGATATTTCCGGTCGCGAACTCGTCCAATTCGAGCATCAGCACGATTCTATACATATGGGGTTTCTTCGGATGCGATTCGATCGCGGTTACGACCGCGCCCATAACGGGCAGACTCAAAGGATTCGTCTCATCGTTCGTTAAGCCCGGTTTTTTGTCGCCGCCTCGCTTACCTCTGGCCCCTGCGCTACCGCTTTCGCCGCCCCAAGACTTGCCCGTCCCCGAACGTCTCGATTTGTACATCCCGTTTAGTTCCTCCTTCCTAAAAACACAAAGAGCGGCAAAATATGCCGCTTAATGTGTCTAGAATATGTTCAAATTACCTATGAGCTAAGTATCCGATTAAGCGTCTTCGCCAAACTCCGCATCGTCGTCTTCGCTAACAGCGAACGCGCCGGTGGCGGCTGCCGCTAACGAGGAGGACAATAAGGCTTCGCGGATCTGCTTCTCGATCTTGTCGGAAACCTCCGGGTTGTCCTTCAAATACTGCTTCGCGTTCTCTCGTCCTTGGCCAAGCCGTTCGCTATTGTAAGAGAACCAAGCTCCGCTCTTCTGGATGATGTCTTGCTCCGCGCCGATATCGATGATGCTTCCGACCTTGGAGATGCCCTCGCCGTACATGATATCGACATCCGCTTGCTTAAACGGAGGCGCCACCTTGTTCTTCACGACTTTGATCTTGGTCCGGTTACCGACAACGTCATTGCCTTGCTTGATCGCTTCGACGCGACGAACGTCCAGACGTACGCTTGCATAGAATTTCAATGCCCGTCCGCCCGGCGTAGTCTCCGGATTCCCGAACATAACGCCGATCTTCTCGCGAAGTTGGTTAATAAAAATCGCCAGACACTTGGATTTGCTAACCGCTCCGGAAAGCTTACGCATCGCTTGGGACATGAGGCGGGCTTGCAGCCCGACGAACGAATCTCCCATGTCTCCCTCGATCTCCGCTTTGGGAACGAGCGCGGCCACGGAATCGACGACGATAATATCAACCGCTCCGCTTCGTACCAGCGCTTCTGCAATCTCCAAAGCTTGTTCTCCCGTATCGGGCTGCGAGAGAAGCAATTCGTCGATGTTCACGCCGAGGTTTCTCGCATAAACCGGATCCAGCGCATGCTCGGCATCGATGAATGCCGCCGTTCCGCCTGCGCGTTGCACTTCCGCGATTGCGTGAAGGGAAACCGTTGTCTTACCGGAGGATTCCGGTCCGTATACTTCTATGATCCGCCCACGCGGGTATCCGCCTATGCCGAGCGCGATATCCAGCGCTAGTACTCCGCTGGAAACCGTTTCAACGGCGAGCTGCGGGTTCTCTCCCAATTTCATTACCGAACCTTTACCGAATTGCTTTTCAATCTGGCGCAAGGCCATGTCTAATGCGGCGCGACGATCTGACAACACACCCACATCCTTATCCTTTTTGATAGTTTTATCATACCTTGTTTCCAATCGTTTGCCAAGCATTTTGAGAACATTTGTTCGATTTTTTTACGAAAAAAGAACCGCAGCAAAGTAATCTTCGCTACGGTTCTTCCGCAACTTTCTAGTCGACTTTATCATACTCGCAATAAATTGACAAGTATCGACAATTATTCGTCGGAAATTTCGGTAGAAACGCCAACACCGAAGGAAACTACTCGCGACCGGTCAAGGATAGCCAAAGCATGTAGAGAGCCCTCTTGGTAGCCCGCAAACGAATACCCTCGCGGTCTCCGGACATTTGCAGCTTCTCTACCCGAGTCTCGCGTCCCCGTTCGGCTAGCCCTATGTACACAAGGCCGACGGCCTTATCCTCCGCGGCGGCGGGACCCGCGTTTCCCGTCACCGACAACGCGAAATCCGAATCCGCGGCCTTCCTCATGCCTTCCGCCATAGCCGCCGCCGTCTCGGAGCTGATCGCCCCGGGCGCTCCCGGGCCTTCCAGCATTTCCTTCGGAACGCCGAGTTGACTCGTCTTCATGCCGTTGCTGTACGTGACTACGCCGCCAAGATAGACAACGGCGCTACCCGGAATGGTCGTGATCAATTCGGACACCATTCCGCCGGTGCAACTCTCCGCCAGCGATAACGTCCGCCGTTGCTCGGTCAGAATCCGTACGACGGTCGCTTCGATCGGCACGTCTTCTTCCGCGTACAAATACGCCGCCGTTCTTCCGCGGATCTCGGCCAGCGTGCCGCCCATTTTGCGAGAAGCTTCCTCGGCGTCCCCCGCTTTCGTCGAAACGCGAATGGCGACTTCCCCTTCTTTGGCGTAGGGAGCAATGGTAGGATCCTGCTGTTCGCGGATGAGGTCGATCAGCAAATCCTCGAGTCCGGACTCGCCTATCCCCACGAACTTGAGCATGACGGAATGAAGCGCCGAAGCCGGCCCGAGCTGTTCCTTTAACCACGCGGAACCATCGTTATCGAACATCGGCTTCATCTCTCTCGGCGGACCGGGAAGCAGCATATAGCAAGTTCCTTCGACGTTTAGAGCATTGCCGACGGCAAGCCCGGTATCGTTCCGAAGCGGAGTCGCCCCGTCTACCAGCAAGGCTTGGCGGCGATTGCTCTCGACGAATGAACCTCCGCGGCCGGCGAACATATTCACGATCTTAGTCATCGTAGGTTCATGCAACTCGACGCCCCGGCCCAAATAATCGGCCAACGCGTCGCGCGTAAGGTCGTCGAGAGTCGGACCCAATCCGCCCGTAAATACGAGCAGCTCCGCTCTGCCTCGCGCGATGCCGATCGCCTCGATCAGCCTATCCTTGTTATCGCCGACCACGGTCTGATAATAAACATCAATGCCCAGCTCTGCCAACCCGCGCGACAGATACTGGGCGTTCGTGTTTACGATTTGACCGAGGAGCAGCTCCGTGCCGACAGCTATGATTTCTGCTCTCATGCTACTTAACGCACCTCGTCGCGTTCGACGCTAAGCCATCCGGGAAGAAACGGGCGACTTAGGTCGAAACCGGAATTAAATCTTTGTTCTTCACGAAATAATCGATGCCCGAGTAAACCGTAATGAGCACGGCAGCCCAAACCACGACCAAATCGATTCGCAGATCGATGAAGTTGAAGGGGAAATTATTGAGCAACAACACGATGATCATCGTGATTTGAACAGCGGTTTTCCACTTGCCCCATTTGCTTGCAGCCAGTACCGACCCTTCTAGCAAAGCGATCTGCCTAAGACCCGTAACCGCCCATTCGCGGCTTATGATGACGATAGCTACCCAAGCGCCTAGCTTCTCCATCTGAACCAATGCAATCAGCACGGCCGCCATGAGCAGCTTGTCCGCGAGCGGATCCAACAGCTTGCCCAGGTTCGTCACGATTTTGCGCTTGCGAGCGATATAGCCATCCAATCCGTCCGTGCTAGCCGCAATAATGAATAGAAGGAGGGCAAACACCTGGTTGTAGGAAATGGAATAGCTTCCGATGTGAAGCGGCTCCATGTCGATATTGACCAACAGAAAAATCGTCACGATCGGTACAAGAAAAATTCTAGCAAGCGTGATCCGGTTGGCGAGGTTCACGCAATTCCCTCCCCTGACAAATCATACTCGTACGCATGCGTAATTCTAACCTTGCTTAATTCGCCGATTTGCACCGGACATTTCGAGATGAACACTTCGCCGTCGACTTCCGGCGCGTCGTATTGACTGCGGCCGATATAGACGTCGCTGCGACCGTCATATCGTTCGACCAGCACCTCGATCGTGCGTCCCACGTATTTCGCCGCATTATCCTTAGCCACCTGACGTTGGATTTCCATTAGCGTATTGGCGCGGAATTGCTTCACTTCGTCGGACAATTGATTCGGCAATCGATTCGCCGGAGTGTCTTCCTCTTGGGAATATGCAAAAACGCCAAGACGATCGAACTTCATTTCGCGGACGAATTCGCACAGCTTTTCGAAGTCTTCTTCCGTCTCGCCCGGAAAACCGACGATCATCGAGGTGCGAAGAGCCACCTCCGGAATGCGGGAACGGATTTTGCCGATCAGCTCTCGAACGTCGCGCTGACGTCCGGGCCTGCGCATTCTTTTGAGAATCGAATCCTCGCTGTGCTGCAACGGCATATCTATGTAATCGCAGATCTTCGGATTGCCGGCTATCGCTTCGATCAATTCGTCGGTAAAAAAACCGGGATACGCGTAGTGAAGCCGCACCCATGCGATTCCTTCGACTTCGCTCACACGATTAAGCAATTCGGGAAGCTTAAAGCCATCGTACAGGTCCGTCCCGTAATTCGTGGAATCTTGAGCGATAAGGCTAATTTCCCTAACGCCTTGCCCGGATAGCATCTTCACCTCGGTTAAGATGGACTCCATCGAGCGGCTCCGAAACTGCCCGCGCATGATCGGAATGCTGCAGAACGTACAAGCGTTGTCGCAGCCCTCGGCGATCTTCACGTATGCCGTATGGCGAGGAGTACTTAATAGCCTTGGCAAGTTTTCTTCATAGTTAAAGACGGGGTTACCCACGTAGACCGGCTTGCGTCCGCGAAGCGCCTCGTCGATAATTTCATTGATGCGATGAAAGTCGCCAGTACCGACGATTCCGTCGATTTCCGGCATCTCGTCCATCAGTTCCTTCTTGTACCTTTGGGTCAAACAGCCGGATACGATTAGCGCCTTCAACCGGGCCGTATCCTTCAGCTCGGCCAAATTCAGAATCGTATTGACCGACTCTTCCTTGGCGGCGTCTATGAATCCGCAAGTGTTGACGATAATGACAGTCGCATCCTCGGGCTTCTCGACCAGAGAAAAACCTCTTTGATGAATAAGCCCCGACATGATCTCGGAGTCGACTAAATTTTTCTCGCAGCCAAGCGTGACGACGCTGACTTTCTCAATCATCGATGACTTCCCCCAAACGTACGTCCGTTGTTATCCACAACAGTATAATCGAACCCCCTAAACGTGTCAAAAACTGCCCGACGTTTAGCGATAGTTAATAAATTGAAGTTCCAACGGGAGACCGGCGCCCCGCAATAGCGTCATTATGCTTTGAAGGTCGTCCTTGCTCTTCCCTGTTATGCGCAGCTGATCGCCTTGGATTTGGCTTTTCACTTTGATCTTGGAATCGCGGATCAGTATATTCATTTTCTTGGAGTTTTCTTGGTCGATTCCCTGCTTCATCTTAATGGTCTGGCGTACCGTTCCTCCGGAAGCCGGCTCTATCTTGCCGTATTCCATGTTCAAGATGGGCACTCCGCGCTTGGTGAGCTTGGACTGAAGAATGTCGACCACGCTTTTCAGCTTGAAATCGCTGTCCGAGGCGACGACCAATTGCTCTTCCTCCAAGGTGATATTGCTCTTGCTCCCTTTGAAATCAAAGCGCGTTTCGATCTCCTTAAGCGCCTGCTGGACCGCGTTATTCACTTCCTGCATATCCACCTTCGATACTACGTCGAACGAATACTCCGATGCCATTCCGATCCTCTTCCTTTCATGTATTACCCAATTATGCCCTTATTATAGCATGAGTGAACGTCCATATAAAAACAAAAAGCCTTCCGAAGAAGGCCGATCGCGACTTATTGCGGCGTTTCCGTCACGGGCGTGAAAATGTACTTGGTCGAGCCGGCTGCATTGCCGTCATCGAATGTAGCTTCATCGACGAAAAAGTCGACGTGATCCGTCCTACCGGTATTTACGTATAGCGGAGTCGTTAAATCGAAGAATAAGTTTTGCGGTTCCTCCGTGGTTGCCATGTAGATTGACTTACCAGATCTACCGTCTTCGCGCACCTCAAGCCATACTTCGCCCGTCAATTGCAACTTCAGCTTTTTGCCGGTTCCGGGAGTCACGTCGTAATAATTAATTCCGTTCTTCTTTTCCTTAAACGTAATCGTCACGGCGCCGACCGACGGAGTCGGTGTTGAGCTCGGGGAATTGGCAGGACTAGGGGAAGAGCTTACCGAAGGGCTGGGAGTAGAGGTTTCCGACGTAATCGGCGGATTCGAATTCAGCTCTTGGGTCGCGGGTTCCTTGTTGTTGCTCCAATAAATATAGATAACGATAACGATTAGAATAGGGAAAGCCCACATGAGCAAAGAAACGGCGACTTTACCCCAACGGTCGTTATGCTGGACGCTGCGACGGCTTGTCTTGATTCGAGGCTCCGCCATGACGGGCTCCGTCGAGGGACCTTGCGGCAGCTCCTTTTGATATAGACGCAAAACCTCCTCCGCGTCCAAACCAACCGTTTCCGCGTAGGTTTTCACGAAAGCCCGCACATAGAACGATCCGGGCAATACTTTGTATTCGCCCGTCTCGATGGCCTCCAGATATCTCTTGCGGATTTTCGTATATTCTTGAATATCTTCCAATGTATAACCGCGCTGCTCGCGCGCTTTGCGAAGCAGGGCGCCCAAATCGGACATGCCTTTCACCTCCCGATGTTCATGGTGTTGGCGGTATGTAGTTAGAAATCGTCGCTCAAGCCTGCGGTCGTGAAGTTTTCGTAAGAAATTTCCTCATCCGGCGTGTTGCGCAGTTCAACGATGCAATCGAATACGTCGTAATCGAATTGAGACTCCCGCACGAAAATATCGGGGTGCTCGATTACCTTCGTCGAAGGCATGGCCATGATTTCCTGCAGCAAGGAATAATGCTTCTCGTTCGAACGAATCGTGCTGACGATACCATCAATAATAAAGACGTTGTTAGGATTCATTTCTTCTTCGGATAACTGGCTTCTGACCGTTTGCCTCAGCAATGTGGAGGATACGAAAGCCCAGCGCTTATTCGAGCATACGCTTCCAGCAATGATCGATTCCGTCTTGCCGACGCGCGGCATGCCGCGAAGACCGATCGTTTGGTTGCCATCCCTCTTGAACAGTTCGCCTAAAAAATCGACGAGCAGTCCCAATTCGTCCCTCGTGAACCGGAAGGTCTTGCGGTCGTCCGAGTCGCGCTCGATATAACGTCCGTGCCTAACTGCCAGAATATCCGTCAAACGCGGAGGACGAAGCGTATTAATCGTGATGTTCTCGACTTTGCGAAGCATTTTCCCTAGCAACTCGATCTTCTCTTCATCGTCGGTTTGCAACAGCATCCCGCGCGTTCTGTCTTCGACGCCGTTGATCGTTAGAATGTTAACTTCTAGCATCCCAAGCAATGAAGCGATATCGCCAAGCAATCCCGGACGATTTTTGTGGATTTTGTACTCCATGTACCATTGTTTGGGTTCCATCTTGCACCTCATTCATATTACGGAAAATAATGCCTATATAATTATCATCGCCGCTTGAGCGATTTTCCGTTTTTCTCGGCTTTCTCTTTTATTCTACAACGCTCATCATTATCCTGCAAAATAAAACGGATTATTACTTCGAAAGACCTAGTTTTAATGACTCGATGGCAAGAAAGCCTCCAAATGGAGGCTTTCTTGCTTTATTCGCTAGCTTAGTCGTTATGGCCAGCCAATTTAACCATTAAGCGTGCCATCGTTTTGCGATCGGACTCGTCGCCAACATCCCACAGTTCTTTGAGCACGCGCTCCTCATTGTTCTTCGGATCGACTTTCTGATCCAGGAATTCGCCGATTTCGTACGCGAGCTTAGAGATGGCTTCTTCATTGATGCCAAGCTTTTTAGCCGCCTCTACACGGTCGCCCAAAAACTTCTTCCAGGTATCGAAATTACTGAGTACGGTTGACATGGAGCAGCCTCCTAACGATGTTTGGGGATAAAAGCTCATCGCTAATATGTCCGATTTCGTCCGCATGTATGCGGAGTTACATCTTCCAGCCGCCATTTAAACCGATCGTTTGCCCAGTAATATAGCCGGCTTCTTCGGAAACAAGAAACCGGACGAGCATAGCGACTTCGGTCGCTTGTCCCAATCTTCCGAGGGGAATTTCGCCGTACAGTCGTTCGCGGTCGCCGGAATCCAATGAAGTCAGCATGTCGGTCTCTATCGCTCCTGGGCTAACCGAATTTACCGTAATATAAGAGGATGCCATTTCCTTCGCCATCGACTTCGTAAAAGCATTCAGCCCGCCTTTGGACGCTGCGTACGCCGCTTCGCCGGATGCCCCGACCTCGCCCCAAATGCTGGAGAGGTGAACGAAACGTCCCCACCGCTTCCACCTCATCCGCGGACCGAACCATCGAGTCAAATAATACGCGCCTTTGAGGTTGACGTTCATCAAGTCGTCCCATATTTGTTCTTCCATGTCGTCCAACAATCCGTAATGCGCCATCCCTGCGCAATGAACGACGATATCCGGCTCCCAACCCAACTCGTCCAATCGCTGCTTCATGCCCAAGGTCGATTCTTTGGCGCGAAGATCCGCCTGCACCGCTACCGCTTGAACGCCGAAGCGCTTGCAATCGCTCAGTACGGCTTCGGCGGCTTCCCATGCCGAATAATATTGGATGGCGACATCGCGGCCATCCTGAGCCAATTGACGGGCAACCGCGGCGCCTATGCCGCGGGAGCCGCCCGTCACGAGGGCAACGCGCTTCACGCCTTGCCGCTCCGGACGATGGAGATCGCTCGGCGGTCCGGCTTCGCGTGCTCCCTCAACCTCTCGTTAATCTCCTCGAGAGTCAAGCTTTCGTATACTTCAACGAGCTTGAAGAGATCTCCGCCCTTATGGCGATAACGCGTAAATTCGCTCGCTATCGATTCTGGACTATTCATCATTCTTAAGAAAGCTCCGATTTTCTTCCGGCGCGTCCGCTCGAAGATGTCGGATGGAATCCCTTTGTCGGCGGCATCGTACAACGCTTGGCTTACTCTGGATACGAGTTCGTCCGGATCGCGGGTTTCGCCGCCGATAATCGAGAAGGAATAACCTGGCCCCGTATTGTACTCGTGGCCAAACCCGTCGGAAATTAAGTTATCGTCGTACAGTTGCTGATACAGGGCGGAGCTCGCGCCAAGCAGGGCTTCGAGCATCAGCTTGCTTGCGAGTTCCTTGCGGACGGCGTCCTTCTGTTCTCCTGGCTCTTCCTTGAAGCCGAACAGACACTTCGGCAAAGAGACCGGAAGCTCGAGCTCTCTTTTCTCGTTTTTAACCTGATCGGGCTCTTGTTCAAACAACCGCTTGATTTCCCCTCCGGGAGGGAATTTTTTATTCGCTTGATCTTTTTTAACGCGTTCCATCGTCTCTTGACGATCAATGCCACCGACGATAAAGAGCGTCATATTCGAAGGGTGGTAGAACGTGTTGTAGCAATCGTACAGCATTTCCTTCGTAATCGAACGAACGGACTCGGCCGTGCCCGCGATGTCGATATGAACGGGATGGTTCTGGTACATCGCTTCGATTAAACCGAAATAGACGCGCCAATCCGGGTTATCCCTATACATATCGATTTCCTGCACGATGATACCTTTCTCCTTCTCCACGTTCTCGTCCGTAAAATAAGGATTTTGCACGAAGTGCAGCAAAGTATCCAGATTAGCCTCGATTTCGTGCGTAGCGGTGAATAGGTACACCGTCCGATCGAAGCTCGTATAAGCGTTCGCGGAAGCGCCTTGATCGGCGAATTTGGAGAAAATATCGCCTTCCGGCTCCTCGAACATCTTATGCTCGAGAAAATGCGCGATACCGTCGGGCACTTTAATCGATTGCCCGCCCGGAGGAACAAAGTGATTGTCTATGGAACCGTAACGCGTCGTGAAAGTCGCGTAGGTTTTCGTGAAGCCCGGCTTCGGAAGAATAAACACTTCCAACCCGTTATCAAGCTTCTCGTGCCACAGCGTCTCCTGAAGCTTCGGATAAGGTTGAGTCGACATCGTTTAAGCTTCCTCCTTCCGGTCGCGCAAGAAGTAGATCGTATCCAATTCCACGCCTTGGGCGACGGCGGTCACCATTTCCGGCGTCACTGCTTGTATTTCGGCGATAAAGCTGTCTCCCGTTCTTTCCACCCCGGATAATACATTGCTGAAATCGAACGATATCCGTTCGAAAGCAGAGTCTTGCAGCTCCCGAAGCTGGTTCACGATCATCGCTTGCGTTTTCCGTAAATCTTCAATCGCGAACTCTCCCGCTTTCATCGCTTGGATCTGCTCTTTGATGATAACGACGGCACGCTCGTAGTTCGCGATCTCTACGCCCGATTGCAACGTCATTATCCCTTTATGTCCGTCGAGACGCGATGAAGCATAATAAGCTAAGCTGGCCTTTTCCCGGACGTTGATGAACAGCTTCGAATGCGGGAAACCGCCCAGCAGTCCGTTATAGACGAGTAAAGCGGCATATTGATCGCTGCCGTACGTCGCTCCGACTCTCAAGCCCATGTTCAGCTTGCCTTGACCAACCTCGAGCTTCTCGACTATCGTCTGAACCTCTCCGCGCGCCGATCTAAGCTTAGGGGGCGAATAAGACGACGGCTGTCCTTCGGGCAGCTTGAACGACTTGGAGACGAATGCCAGCACCTCGTCCAAGGAAGTATCGCCGGATACGTACAGGTCGAAAGACGCATCCTGCAGCCAACGGCGATATTCCTCGTATAGATTGCTTGCGTTCAACTGCGCTAGCTGCTCTTTCGTCCCAAGTGCCGGTAGGCGAAAGGGCTCATCCTTGCACATTTCCTCGATGCATCGCTCCGACGCGTAACGGATCTTATCGTTGATAATGGCATCGATTCGATTGCTGACCGTCGTTTTCTCGGCCTCAACGTATTTACCGCGGAAGCGATCGTCCTCGACGGCCGGCGCCGTAAGTACCTCGCCTAAAAAAGACAGTGCTTCTCCTAGCAGGGAGTCCGTTACGGATACGAACCGATCGTTAATGATATCCAGTCTGAATTGGACGATCTGGTTGTCGCCCCTCTTGTACAGATCGAATCCGAACCCGGCTCCGTACAAGTCATCTAGACGCTCGCGGAACGATATGGTTTCCGGATACGATTTCGTTCCCCGTCTTAGTACGAAGGGAGTCAGAGCGATAGGCGACACCCTGTCCTCCGATAATGGAACGCCCGCAAACAACGATATGGCGAACGTTTTGAACCGTTTGGTCGGCAACACGTGCACCCGCAGCCGTCCTTGAACTCCTCTTTGGAACTGTTCCGACATCTTCTCAAGCCCCTTTTAGCTAAAGTCGCTTCGCATGCGTCCATTGTGACATTTCAGCCCCATTCTAACCGATTGGACGAACAGGAAGCAAATATTGGGAATGCGAGGCTTGGTTGAAAATACGACAACCCACACGCGGCGCCCGAAGGCGCGGAATGTGGGCTTGTACGTTAGCTGCGGTTAGAACTTGGCATACCCAAAGTAGTTATCTGCAGAATATATGCTTACCGATCGTTTTATATTGCGGTCTTGACCAAATCCACTTCGAGGTTGCGGTTTCCGGATTGAAATAGTATAGGCAACCGTCGCTTGGATCCCAACCGCTAAGCGCGTCTTTAACCGCTTTTTTGGCTTTATCGTTCGGTTCTAGATTGATCTGTCCGTCTGCAACCGCCGTGAAAGCGCCAGGTTGATAGATCACGCCGGTCGGCGTGTTCGGAAATTGCGATGACTTAACTCTGTTTAGAATGACCGCGGCTACCGCGACTTGGCCCTCGTACGGCTCACCCCGAGATTCTCCGTAAACGGCGTTGGCCATAATCTTCAGCTCTTTCTCGGAAATACCCATGTTGTTGGAAGCTGGGAGCTTGCTCTCGCTTTCTTTCGGCTTAGCTCCGCTCGCCGGCGCCCCGCCGCCCGAGCCCTGAGGCAAATCCGCCGCCGTCGGCTTCCAGTTTTTCGTCGCGTTCCATAGCTTCAGCTTCGTTTTGGCGCCAACTACGCCATCGGACTTCATGCCGAACTTCCACTGGAACCAAGTGACAGCGCTTTTCGTGGTTGCTCCGAATTGTCCGTCCACTTTGCCGTTGTAGAACCCTAGCGCCTTCAACCGGCCTTGCAGCTCGTATATATCTTTTCCCGAAGAGCCTTGCTTGAGGATGGCGCTGCTGAAGGTTTCCTTGCTTTGCGTGGAATGCTGTATCGTATAAAGCCCAAGCAAGCCGAATACGACGCATACTGTTAAAATCACTAGACGATAACTCACTCAAGGTCACGCCTTTCTTGTTCTAAGTTGTGTCTTCGAACGTTAGTATGAGGTAGGCGAAAGCCTCTTATACCCATTTCTGTATCGTTTCTGTCCCCATGCGAAAAAAGCCCGGCATCTCTTTAGAGATGCCGGGCTCGATTCCAGCTAGCGATTATGCGTCGTTTAGGATGGAATCCGTTGCTGATACTGCTCCATCGTCATAAGCACTTCGCGGGGTTTACTGCCCTCGTAAGGACCGACGACTCCTTTGGCCTCCATGGAGTCGATCAGCCTTGCCGCGCGCGTATAACCGATCCTCATGCGCCTTTGAAGCAAGGAAACGGAAGCCTGCTTCGCTTCCAGAACGATATGTACAGCTTGATCGAAGAGATCGTCCAATATTTCCTCCGCTGCGTCGTTCCCCGTCTCGTCGATTTCCGGAACGAGATCCTCGATGTATTCCGCTTCCGCTTGTCCGCGGCAATAACCCACGACCGCTTCGACCTCTCCGTCGGACAGGAACGCGCCCTGAACGCGAATCGGCTTCGATGCACCCATTGGAAGGAACAGCATGTCTCCGCGTCCGAGCAACTTCTCGGCGCCGACCATATCCAGAATCGTTCGCGAGTCGACTTGCGAAGAAACGCCGAAAGCGATCCGGCTCGGAATATTGGCTTTGATAACGCCGGTTATAACGTCTACTGACGGTCTCTGCGTAGCGATGATCAGATGGATGCCGGAAGCTCTCGCCATCTGGGCTAGACGGCAAATCGCGTCCTCCACGTCTCCGGCGGCGACCATCATCAAGTCCGCGAGCTCGTCCACGATGACGACGATATAAGGCAAGACGGCGTCAGGGTTATTCCCGCTCAACATCAACGCATTGTACCCCTCGATGTTCCTCGTGGCGGATTTCGAAAATTTCTCGTACCTTTTCTCCATTTCCACCACGATTTTTTTCAAAGCCAGAGATGCCCGTCTCGGGTCGGTTACGACCGGAGCCAGCAAATGGGGAATGCCGTTGTAGACGTTAAGCTCGACCATCTTCGGATCGATCATCAGAAATTTAACCTCGTCCGGCTTCGCTTTGTACAGCAAGCTAGTGATAATGCCGTTGATACATACGGATTTCCCCGATCCCGTGGCGCCTGCTACGAGCAAATGCGGCATTCTCGCCAGGTTGCCGACGATCGGCTGTCCGGAAATATCTCTGCCGAAGGCAATCGTCAGCTTAGCCGCGGATTCCTGGAACGGTTGCGTCTCCAGTACCTCGCGAAGCGTAACGACGCTGACTTCGTTGTTCGGAACCTCGATTCCGATCGCCGCTTTACCGGGAATCGGAGCTTCCATCCGAATGTCCTTCGCCGCTAGAGCAAGCGCGATATCGTCCGTAAGGCTGACGATCCGGCTGACCTTGACTCCGACGTCCGGCTGGAGCTCGTATCTGGTTACGGCTGGCCCGCGAGCCACATCTAACACCTTGGCTCTTACGCCGAAGCTTTCCAACGTCGCTTCGAGCTTACGGGCTATGCTCATGTAATCCGCGGGATTGCCCGATTTGGCGCTTGATGACGGTTTGTCCAACAAGTTAACGCCCGGCAAACGGTAAGGCTTCTGAATTTTGCGAACCGGTTTTGGCGCGGCGGCGGCGATCGCTTCCGGACTTACTTCCAAATCCAGTTCGACTTGCTCGCCCACTTCCAAGTCCATGTCATCGGCAATTTCGGGTATATTCCCCGTTTGGGTGTCAGGCTGGTTCGTTAACGGTAGTTCCTGATGCTCAACGTTCTCGTCATCTAATTCATAATCGGGGTATCCCTGCGCCGTGAAGTCCGTAAACCTCGGAGCCGGTTGCTCCGTCTCCAATGCGATCGGAAGCTCGTCGTCCGATTCGTCCGGCTCGAAATCCGATCGGGGAACAGGAGCAGGACGACTGTTTCTTGAAGTTTGCGCCGGTGCCTGTCTTCCGGAATTTCCGGAGTTCGCGGAATAGGCGATCGGCTCCTCTTCGTCCCAATGCTCCTCTTGAGTCGCGTTGGACTCTCGCTCCGGCTTGCCATGAAACAACTGAAAGAATAAGGGAGTTCTCCTTGCGCGCGGAATAAGCGTCGGCTCGTCCGCGTCCATTCCGCCGTCATCTGGAAGCGTCGAGATATCGGCTTGCGCAACGGGCCGATTCCCTCTTCCCGCGCCTCGCACCGGGATGACTCTTGCCGAAAGCAACCGTCGTCCGGAAGAGAGTCTGGCCGCGAGCATAGGCATCACCCTGAGCAGGAACTTCCTGACGGAACGTCCGATTTCGACATAGGACCGATTGGTTACCAACATTACCGCGATAGCCATTTCAATAATCAGTACGAACTTAGCTCCATAGTATCCGAAGAGCCAATAGAGAACGGAATACTGCATGGCTCCTACGATTCCGCCGCCTACGTGCTGTATGCCCGTGTCAGGCGCAGGTGTTGCCTGCAGCATTTCCTTAAGCTGAACCATTGTCTGACTGACGATGGTCGAAGGAGTTAACGGTTCAGTGCTTCCGATGGCGCCAAGAGTATTATCGATTGCCGTCATCGTGCTCCATAGCGCCGCTATGAGGGAGATGAGTAAAAATCCGGATCTTCTTGCCGTCCAGCCTTTCGGCCATGTACGCTTAACCATCACGTATAAACCAACCCAAATAAATGCCAATGCGATCAAATAATAATGTTTACCTAGTAAAAAGCCGAATAGCTTGGAAAGTGATCGTCCGACGGCGGCTTCTCCGGAGATGGCGATAACGGAAATCGTTATCATCAGAATTCCGTAAACTTCGTATTTCAAGCTCGCTCCGAACGAGGCCCTTTTCTTTTTGCGCTTGGCCAAATTTGCCACCTCCCGGTTCAACATTATAACACAGTTGGCGGGAGGTTGGCAGACTAAGCCGGGTTACATTTCAAAGTCGGCGACATGCGTCGCGGCCGGTATACCCGGTGCGGGATAATAACAGATCGTACTCCCCGGAGAGTACTCCGACATCAGATAGCAATCCAATGGCGCGGATAGCAGTCTGACGATCTTTCCGATCCCCGGAGCTACCGGCGTTAATTGCATGGTTACGCCTTGCACCGCCACTTCCACGAACGGGCCAGGTTCGTTCTGAATCCCGTCCAACACTAACTCGAGCGGCATCGCCGTATATATCGTCATTCGTCGTTGGCCTCCTCGCTTCCGTCGTTCGTTCTGCGTTCCTTGATTCGACGGTTCAACTCTTTCAGCGCTTCCCCAAGACCGCCTACGGCGTCTATCAAACCGTGCTTAACCGCATCGCCCCCGATAACCGTCGTCCCGATATCCCTCGTCAATTCTCCTGTCTTGAACATAAGGTGTTTGAAGGTTTCATCCGTAATGCGGGAATGTCGGGTAACGAACCTCGTCACCCTCTCTTGCATTTTCTCTAAATATTCGAACGTTTGCGGTACGCCGATGACGAGTCCGTTCATCCGAATGGGATGAATGGTCATCGTTGCCGTTTCGGCGATAAGCGAATAATCCGCCGACACCGCTATGGGCACGCCGATGGAATGACCTCCCCCAAGAACGATCGTTACCGTAGGTTTCGTCAGGGAAGCGATCATCTCCGCGATCGCAAGTCCCGCTTCTACGTCGCCGCCTACCGTATTCAATACGATCAGAAGTCCTTCGACCTTGGCATTCTGTTCGGCAGCAACCAATTGGGGGATGACATGTTCGTATTTCGTCGTTTTATTTTGCGGAGGGAGCATAAGATGGCCTTCGATCTGACCGATGATGGTCAGACAAAAGATGTTGCTTTCCCCGGACGGAATGGAAGTTTGGCCTAATTGGACGATGGATTCCGTAATAACGGCCGTTTTGCGTCCATCCTCGGATGGCGCCGGGGCTGCTGGCTGTTCCGCCGTCTCCCCAGGTTTCGGTTTTCCGCTCATGTCTAAGCCTCCTACTGTATTCTTGGCTTGACATAGTATGGGCGTTCATCCTTACATTATCCTTAAACTTATTTTTGTTCCATGAAATATAATAAAAACCGCCCCCAGCCGCCGGAGCGGTGGGAAACGGTTTAAGTGAGTGTGGGGTTTATGTTTCTACACTTCCATGATGATCGGCAAGATCATCGGTCTTCTTCTCGTTTGTTCGTACAAGAAACGGCCGAGCGCGTCTTTGACGTTCGTCTTGAGAGACGCCCATTCGTTTACGTTCTCGTTCATCAGCTTATGCAAAGTGCTGGTTACGATGCGGTTGGCTTCTTCCAGCAAGCCTTCGGACTCGCGGACGTATACGAAACCGCGCGAAATAATGTCCGGACCCGACATAATCGTACCGTCTTGCTTGCTTAGCGTAACTACGACGACCAGGATTCCGTCTTGCGACAGAAGCTTGCGGTCGCGAAGCACGATATTACCGACATCGCCGACGCCCAAGCCGTCGATTAAGACGTTGCCTGCGGGAATTTTCCCTGCTTTGCGGGCGGTGCCGTTCTGGATTTCGACCGTGTCGCCGTTGTCCAGCAAGAAGATGTTTTCCTTCGGAATCCCTACGGCTTCGCCGAGCAATCCATGATGGCGTAACATCCGGTATTCTCCGTGAATCGGAATGAAATATTCCGGGCGCATCAGGTTAAGCATGAGCTTAAGCTCTTCTTGGCTTCCGTGACCGGATACGTGAACTCCGGATACCGAACCCGGACCGTAGATAACGCTAGCTCCTAAACGCATAAGTTCGTCTACCGTACGGCCGACGTACTTCTCGTTCCCCGGAATCGGCGTAGCCGCGATGATAACGGTATCACCTGGCAAAATGTCTACTTTACGGTGAGTGGAACGAGCCATTCGCGTAAGCGCGGACATCGGCTCTCCTTGACTGCCGGTAGAGAGAATGACGACGCGATCAGCTGGTAGCTTGTTCACTTCCTCGGGCTCGATCAGCATTCCTTCCGGGATAGTCAAATATCCGAGCTCGGATGCGATGCTTACGACATTAACCATGCTACGGCCGATTACGGTCATCTTGCGACGCGTTTCCGCGGCCGCGTTAATGACTTGTTGAATCCGATGCACATTGGAAGCGAAAGTAGCTACGACTACCCGTTGCTTAGCGCTCCGGAATAGCGATTCGAATTCTTTGCCGATGTTGCTCTCGGAAGGGGTATATCCCGCGCGTTCCGCATTCGTACTGTCCGATAAGAGCGCAAGCACTCCGCGGCTTCCGATTTCCGCCATCTTCTGCAGATCGGCGAATTGATCGTTGACCGGCGTATGGTCGAACTTGAAATCTCCCGTATGAACGACAAGGCCTTCCGGCGTCTCCAAGCATACTCCGACGGAATCCGGAATACTGTGGTTCGTACGGAAAAAGGTTGCCTTAATCGTACCTAACGTCAGCTCGGATTGCTCGTTGATCAAGTGGCGCTTCGTATCCCCAAGCAAACCGGCTTCCTTCAGCTTGTTTTCCACCAAGCCTAGCGTTAGCTTCGTTCCGTAGATCGGAACGTTAAGCTGCTTCAGGACGTAAGGTAATCCACCGATGTGATCCTCATGTCCATGGGTAAGTAGAATAGCGCGCACTTTATCGCGATTTTCCATTAAATAGGTAATATCCGGGATGACGACGTCGATTCCGAGCATCTCTTCTTCCGGGAATTTCAATCCAGCATCTACGACCACGATGTCGTTACCATACTGAATGCAATACATGTTTTTGCCGATTTCGCCAACGCCACCGAGCGCGAAAATCAGTAATTTGTCTTGGTTGTTTTTCTTTGACACTCCTAGTACCTCCTAGATCCATTCGACGCACCCGATCGATATGAAATTTTCAATTTGCTAAAATATTAGCCGCACCCAATCACTCTCAACCATTATACATGAAGCAATTCAGGAATTACAAGATCGACGATATTATCTTTCCCTGTCAAATAAAACGGATTCGCCAACTCGTAGGACGGCGTTATACGTATGTATCGAACGATCAGATGAACATAAGTTCATGCACTTCTGCTTATCTGATCGTGCAAAAAACCGATGCCCTTCGCGGCATCGGTTCTCGCAATGACGACGGAGCGACCAACGCACTTTTACCTTTTTTCGATCAACTTTTGCAAGAAAGCCGCTTCCCCGTCTTCCACGGGCACTAACGGCAAACGGACGCCACCGACGGGCATGCCTACCAAAGACAGGGCATACTTCACCGCGACCGGATTCGGAACCGGGTTCGGGCAATTAAACAGCCCGTTGAAAAACGGATAACATTCCTCGTTGATTTCCTTAGCATCGTTAACCCGGCCTTCGAGATATGCTTGGATCATACTCTTCATCTTGGCGCCGATCAGGTGGCTCGCTACGCTGATAATTCCGAAACCGCCGACGGAAAGGGTAGGTAACGTGACCGCGTCGTCTCCGCTGTAGACAACGAAGCCTTCCGGTGCTCCGCTTACGATTTCAATCATCTGGCTAAGAGAAGCGCACTCCTTCGTCGCCACGATATTCGGAATTTGCGCTAAGCGCAAGGTCGTTTCGGTAGATATGCTAACAATAGTCCGGGAAGGAACATTGTACAAGATAACCGGCAGCGATGTAGCTTCTGCAATTACGCGGAAATGCTGGTAAATCCCTTCTTGGGAAGGCTTGTTATAATAAGGGGCTACTAGCAGTATGCCGTCGACACCCGCTTCCTCGGCTTTACGCGTCAATTGAATAGAATGCGCGGTTTCGTTGCTCCCCGTCCCGGCGATAATCTTGCAACGCCCTGCGGCGTGCTTGGCCGCGAACCGGAATAGTTCCACCTTTTCCTCGTCCGACAAAGTCGGCGATTCTCCGGTTGTACCCGAAACGACCAAGCTGTCGGATTTCTGCTCGTCGATCAAATAATCGATCAACCGCGCCGTCGCTTCCCAGTCGATATTTAGATTTTCGTCAAAAGGAGTTACCATAGCTGTAATCAAACGACCGAAACTCATCTCAAATATCCTCCTCTATAGTCCTCAGTTCGGAGTAAGATGCAATCCGAACGCCGTATGCAAAGCTTGCAGAGCTTCAGCCAAATCCTCTTCGGATAAGAGCACCCAAATGGTAGTATTCGAGTCCGCGGACTGCAAAATCGGAATACCCGAGTTCGTCAACGCTTCCACGATTACGGCCATAACTCCAGGCTCTCCGTTCATGCCGCCGCCGATGACGGACACTTTAGCGCATCCTCTGCGGACGTTCGGCTCGAAACCTAACCCTTGAAGCAATTCCATAGCCAGTGAAGTGTCGGTTTCCGACACCGTATATACTACGCCGGAAGGCATTACGTTAATAAAGTCGACGCTTATGCCGTGCGTGGCCATCGCCCGGAAAACCCGCAATTGAACATCGGACGGGCCATTGTTGTTCGTCACGCCTAATTGGGTTACTCCTCTTACATGGGCAAGGCCTGTAACGGTCTTGTCAAACCAGATTCCTTGACTGCGAAGAGCGTGAGCGTTCGTCACCAGCGTACCTTCACCCTCGGAGAAGGTAGAGCGAACGCGAACGGGAATCGAGGCTTTCATCGCGATCTCGACGGCTCGCGGATGAATGACCTTTGCCCCGTTTTGCGCCATATTGCATATTTCTTCGTAGCTAACGGTTGATAATGGGCGAGCATCGCTTACCCAACGCGGATCCGCCGTTAAAATTCCGTCGACGTCCGTATAAATATCGACAATATCCGCGTTCAATGCAGCACCTAAAGCGGTAGCGGAAGTATCGCTGCCCCCTCTTCCGAGCGTCGTCATTTCTCCATCGGGAGTCATCCCTTGAAACCCCGTAACGATTACGACGAAACCATCCGAAATCAGCTTATGAATCCGCTCCGTCTTGATTTCCGTGATCCTGGCGGAACCGAATCGATTATCCGTTATGATGCCTGCCTGTCCTCCCGTCAATACAACGGAAGGGATACCCTCTGCTTGAAGAATGCTGCACAGCAGGGTAGCCGATATTAATTCGCCGCAAGAAAGCAACAAGTCCTTCTCCCGTGCCGGCAACGCGTTGCCGTTCGTGCGGATTAACTCCAACAGCGAATCCGTGGCATACGGCTCTCCGCTTCTTCCCATGGCCGAGACCACGACGACTAGCCGGCTCCCGGCTTCATTTTCTCGAACAATATGACGGAGGACGTGGCGCCGACTATTCTCGTCGGACAGCGACGTCCCTCCGAATTTCTGTACGATCAGGTCCATCTCGTTTTCCTCCGCTCTTGGTAGTATTGAAAGTCGAGGGGATAGAAAAAGATAGGAAATCTGCGGCAAAGAATGATTATCGTTGCGGAATCGCGATATATTCCGCGATCTGAACCGCGTTCCATGCCGCGCCTTTCAGCAAGTTATCCGATACGATCCACATATTCAAGGCGCGAGGGTTCGATAGATCGCGGCGTACGCGTCCAACGAATACTTCGTTCTTGCCCGCGGCATCGGTTGCAAGCGGATATTGCTGGCCAGACGGATCGTCTACGAGCACGAGGCCCGGAGAATCGGATAGCAAGCTCTTGATTTCTTCAACGTCGAAGTCGTTCTTCAGTTCGACATAGACGGATTCGGAGTGACCGTATACGACCGGTACGCGTACGCAAGTCGCCGTCACTTCAAGCGTTTCATCGTCCATGATTTTCTTCGTTTCGCGAATCATCTTCATCTCTTCCAGAGTAAACCCGTTGTCCTGGAATTTATCGATTTGCGGAATGACGTTAAACGCGATTTGATGCTTGACGGGCAGTGAAGATACGGGAAGGATAGCCGGATTGGAATCGTTGCCCGCGAGCACTTCGCCCGATTGCCTCAACATTTCGGTTACCGCCGAAGCTCCTGCTCCGGATACGGCTTGGTAAGTCGAAACGATGATGCGCGAGATGCCGTAACGGTCGTAAAGAGGCTTCAAAGCCGCTACCATTTGGATCGTGGAGCAGTTAGGATTAGCGATGATGCCTTTGTGCTCGCTTATTTTATCGATGTTGACTTCCGGTACGACAAGTGGCGTCTCCGGATCCATGCGATATGCGTTCGTATTATCTATACATACGGCGCCATGCTCGACCGCATGAGGAATAAGTGCTTTACTAACATCGCCGCCAGCGCTGAATAGGGCGATATCTACCCCGCGAAAGCTCTCCGGAGTAGCTTCTTCGACCGTAACGGGTTTCCCTTTAAAAGTAACGACGGAGCCCGCCGAACGAGCGGAAGAAAGCAGCTTCAAGCTGGCGATCGGGAAGTTGCGTTCTTCGAGCAGTCTGCGGATTTGTTCCCCAACGGCGCCGGTCGCTCCCACGACGGCGACGTTAAACAACTGTTGTGTCGACATTTGGTATATTCTCCCCTCGGATGTAGCAAGTATATCTCAAGCGTGTATGACACGCTCAATGAGCAAAGGTTGTAACTGTTTTCCTTGCATCGCGGCTTCGCAGGTTTCCATTACGAGATCCATTCTAGCAACTAGCGAATTCGGCTTGGCGATCGGATTATCCTGGCCGAAAGGCACGAAGTAAATGTTCTTCATAATAAGAAGCTTGGCGATGTTCGCGGCGTTAAGGCCTAATCCGTCGTTAGTGGAGATGGCAAGGACGAGAGGACGTTGGTTACGCATCTGGGCTTTCGCCGCCATCAGCACCGGACCGTCCGTCATAGCGTTCGCGAGTTTGCTTGTCGTATTGCCGGTACAAGGCGCGATGGCCAGCACATCCAATAGCTTGGAGGGGCCGAGCGGCTCCGCGTCTACGATAGAAGATATGATTTTATTGCCGGTTATATCTAACAAAGATTTCTGCCAATGGTCCGAAGTCCCGAATCTCGTATCCGTGCTCATGATCGTTGCCGATACGATAGGTACAACGTTGGCTCCCGCATCCACGAAACGCTGGATTTGCGGCATGATTTCCTCTAACGTGCAGTGAGATCCGGATAAGGCATACCCGACGGTAATTCCCTGCCAATTCATGGTTTATTCCCCCGTAATCGGTTGTCTTCCAGAATAATCTGGGTGAGACTGTTCGCGATGATTCGACCGGCAGTTTTCGGAGCCACGATTCCGGGTAAACCGGGAGCGAGCAGCGCCTTGATTCCTCGCTTCTCGGCGAAGCGGAAATCGGTGCCGCCGGGCTTGGAAGCCAGGTCGATAATACATGCGCGCAGGGGAAGTTGAGCGATCACTTGTGCTGTGACTATCATAGTCGGAATTGTGTTAAAAATCAAGTCGATATTCCCCGCCTGACGCGCTAATTCAGGCATATAGAACGGCTCGAAACCCATCTCGAAAGCACGTGCGTACGCTTCGTCCCGACGTACCCCCACTTTAACATTGGCTCCGATCGCTTGCAGCGTTCTTGCCATCGTGAAGCCTGTTCTTCCAAGTCCGAGAACGATGCAGTTTGAACCGTGAATCGTTATATCGGTATTCTGAATAGCCATCATCAGTGCGCCTTCCGCGGTCGGAATGGAGTTATAAATGGCTACGTCGTCCCGTTCGAACAACTCGATCAATTCGAGGTGGTATTTATCGCACTGCTTCTTTAAATACGGCTTCGCCATACCCGTGATGACCTTGCAAGTTTTCGGAATCGCCGCTAAATGAGCATCCGTGAGCCTTAGTTCCTGATCCGTGAAGAGAGTCGAGATAACCCCTTCCTCATCCGTACCGACCGCAGGCAATATCAATACGTCTACCTGCTTTAAGATATCCGGCAACCACTCCGCTTTAACGACGCCGCTAAAAGGAGTTTCCAGCCTATCGAAACCCACTATCGTAACCGCGGCGTCCAATTCCGTTAACCGTCGAATCACTTCCAACTGACGAGCGTCTCCACCCGCGAGAACGATCTGAATTCCCGTAAGTATCGTAGCCCCCTCCTCTCGGCAATCATGCATAGCACATCTTATGCTTACGCCCAGTCCGGGGTGCCGACCTTTCCCGATCTCGCCTCCTTAAGCGCATCGCCTTTAGTGCCCATAACAGAAACAACCTAACCCGGCGCAAGGCCCAGTTAGGTTGTTTCTGTTATTCTCTATCGCTCTCATGCGCTTATTTGCCGGTGTGGCCGAAGCCGCCTTCGCCCCTGGACGTCTCTGTCAACTCCGACACTTCTTCGAGAATGACCTGCGGCACGCGTTGGAAGACCATCTGCGCCACTCTCTCTCCGCGTTCGATCGTAAACGGTTCTTGACCCAGGTTAATAAGTAGCACTTTCACTTCGCCGCGATAATCCGCGTCGATCGTTCCGGGCGTATTCAAGCACGTTATGCCATGCTTGTATGCCAAGCCGCTTCTCGGCCTGATTTGTGCTTCTAATTCCCTAGGCATCGCCATCGCGAAGCCGGTCGGTATTAACGCTCTTTCTCCCGGAGCGAGTAAGAGCGGCTCCGCTACCGCTGCGTGCAGATCAAACCCCGCAGCCCATTCCGACATCTGCCGGGGCAAAGCAACGTCTTCATTCCCCGGCAACCTCTTCAACTGAATTGGATACAATGAATTCCCTCCCGATTCCCGACAGCACTTTCTCATTAGCGCCAACAAGCGCAACAGCGCAAGGTTGCGCCATCATCGTTTCCATGATTTCGTTCAAGTCGGATAATTGAACTTGATCGATTCTTTCCAGCATCTCGTCTAACGTATAATGTCGTCCGAGCATCAACTCGTTCTTCCCGAGACGATTCATTCGGCTGCTCGTGCTTTCTAGGCTCAGTATCAAGTTTCCTTTCAACTGTTCCTTGCCGCGCGACAATTCGGCCTCGTTCAACCCCGAAGAGGCAATATCATTGAGCAACTCCATGGTGATATCGTAGACGTCTTTTGTTTGCTTGGGCGCCGTTCCCGCATATACGGTGAACAAACCGCTATCGGCATAAGACGTATGGTAAGAATAGACCGAATAAGCAAGCCCGCGTTTTTCCCGGATCTCTTGGAATAATCGGGAGCTCATCCCACCGCCGATCGTATTGTTCAGCAAAATCATCGCATATAAATTCGGGGCTTGGATCGAACTTCCCGGAAAAGTCAGGCAAAGATGGTTCTGCTCCGTTTTCTTGCGATGGAACAACGCCCTCGAGTGAAACTTCGGCGCTTCTAATGCCTTATCGGATCCCTTGACGTCGAACCTTCCGAAATGCTGCTCCAACAGCTCCAACACTTCTTCCCCGATATTGCCCGCCACGCTGATAACGGTATCGTCTATGCGGTACCGCTCACTCATGTATTGCCGCAAATGATCCGGTCCCATGGCATTTAACCGTTCGGCCGTTCCGAGTATGGAATACGCCAGCGGATGGTCAAGGTAAGCCGCACGCGAAGCAAGATCGTGCACGGTGTCGTCCGGAGTATCTTCGTACATGGATATCTCTTCGAGGATGACGTTTTTCTCTTTCGCAAGCTCCGCGTCCGCCATCTGGGACTCGAAAAACATATCCGACAAAATATCAACGGCGATCGGCAAATGCAAATCCAACACCTTGGCGTAATAGCAGGTATATTCTTTGGACGTAAAGGCGTTTACGTTGCCGCCGATTCCGTCGAAGCGGTCTGCGATATCTTTAGCGCTATGGCGTTTCGTTCCTTTAAACAACATATGTTCAATGAAGTGAGAGATCCCGTTGTTATCTAAATCTTCATAGCGGGAACCGGTTTTCACCCAGATACCGAACGATACCGACCGACAGGTCGGAATGGATTCGATCATCACGCGCAATCCGTTCTTAAGTACGTATTTGTTCATCCGATTTCCCCCTTTTTTCGCTGAATACCTAACGAACAGTGATACAACTATATCAAATTACGACATCTGTCACAACCGAGCGTCTACCCGTTCGGGAGACAGCGTTTCCGATACCGTTCCCAGTACGTAGCCCTTCGCTCTAACGACCTTGATCATCCCTCTTAACGCCCCCAAGGACGAGGAAGTCGGGTGCATCAGAATTAACGTTCCGGGCCCTGCTTTGTTCGCGACTTTGGCGACGACGGTCGATGGATCGGGCTTCATCCAGTCAATCGTATCCAGAGTCCACAAGACCGTCTTTAGTCCGAACTCCGAAGCGACTTTGACCGTATTCGAATTGTAATAGCCGGAAGGCGGCGCGAACCATACGTTCTTCACGCCTAAATTTTTCAAAAGCGCCTCTGTTTTGCCGATTTCCTCGCGCTGCCTGGCCTCGCCCAGCTTGCTCATATCCGGATGGGTATACGCGTGGTTGGACGCTTCGTGCCCTTGAGCGATAATGCTTTTCGCGGTATCCGCGTGCTTGGATAGCCATGTTCCGTCGAAAAAGAAGGTCGCTTTGACCCCTGTTTCTTTCAGAATATCGAGCATCGGCAACAAATACTCGTCTCCCCATGCCACGTTGATCATGAAAGCGACCATAGGCTTGGCGGAATTTCCCCGGTATATCGGCTGCAGCGGTAAATCGTTCAGCCCGATCGCAGGCTTTACCGTACGGTATACCCAAGGAATCGACCGTTCTCCCAATGGCGCTGAGCTCAGCTGCTTCGCTCTTGCATAAGTGGCTCGGATATCGACGGTACGCCCGTCATACCCCGGTATAGCTTTCCAAACCCTGTCGATCACGGCATTGATCGCAGGCCTCTCCTGTTTAACCGCTTCCGATTTAATCCATTTCATCAATTCGTCTTCGGCTTGACCGTCTACGAACGCGATCGCGGATACGCTTTGCGGTTGAACCGATTTAACGGACTGCACGAACGGTTGCAGCGGCCCGTATGTACCCGCAAGCAAAACGGCGGACATGCACAATATTATCGCCAAGAGCATTCCCGCGGTTTTCTTGGATTTCATTTCCGCTCACCTCCGCCTGTCCGATTCCCTGCATCATCCTATGCCTGGATATCGGCCTTTATGAGTGAGCTTGCCTATGATCGGGGGGAATTATGCAAAACAAAAAGAGACCTGCATGACGGAGTCTCTTTTGTCAATCTTATGCGGTTATAATCCTCTTTATACGGAGGACGTTTGTTCAGGGCTAAGCAAAACTTTGCGGGATAAGTTAATGCGACCCATGTTATCGATCTCGGTAACCTTCACTTCGATCTGATCTCCGATATTGACGACGTCCTCGACTTTAGCTACCCGTTCGTTGGACAGTTGGCTAATGTGGATGAGCCCGTCTTTATTCGGGAGAATCTCTACGAAGCAACCGAATTTCTCGATTCTTTTGACCGTTCCCATGTACACTTCGCCGATAACGACTTCCTTGACGATGCCTTCGATAATTCCGCGGGCGCGTTGGTTGGCCGCTTCGTCCGTCGATGCGATATATACGGTTCCGTCTTGTTCGATATCGATTTTAACGCCGGTTTCTTCGATGATTTTGTTGATGATTTTACCGCCCGAACCGATGACGTCCCTGATTTTATCCGGATTGATTTTAAGGGAAATAATCTTGGGAGCGTATTTGCTCAATTGCTTGCGCGGCTCCTGGATGGTTTCCATCATCTTGCCCAAGATGTACAACCGTCCCTCTTTGGCTTGTTCCAAGGCATCTCCAAGGATCTGGCGGTCGATTCCGTCGATCTTGATGTCCATTTGAATGGCGGTGATACCCGCAGCCGTTCCTGCTACTTTGAAATCCATGTCGCCCAGATGGTCTTCCATACCTTGAATATCCGTTAGGATCGAAGTATGGTCTCCATCCTTAATTAATCCCATGGCTACGCCGGCTACCGGCGCTTTAATCGGAACGCCCGCATCCATCATCGCGAGAGTGCTCGCGCAAATACTTGCTTGCGATGTAGAGCCGTTGGATTCAAGAACCTCGGACACTAAGCGAATCGTGTATGGAAAATCAACTTCGGAAGGCAATACTTTCAGTAACGCGCGCTCGCCCAATGCTCCATGACCGATTTCGCGACGACCTGGCGGACGCAACGGACGCGCTTCGCCGACCGAAAACGGAGGGAAGTTGTAATGGTGCATGAACCTTTTGGATTCTTGAGTGCCGATGCCGTCCAAGATTTGAACTTCGCCCAGCGGTCCAAGCGTACAAATGCTAAGGGCTTGAGTCTGACCGCGGGTAAACAATCCGGAACCGTGCGTGCGTGGAAGAATGGACGTATCGCTGGAAATCGGACGAATTTCGGCCAAGCCGCGTCCGTCGGGACGCACTTTATCATGCGTGATCAACCGTCGAACTTCATTCTTGACGATATCGTACAGAACTTCCTTAACGTCTTTAAGCTTGCTAGGCGTTTCGGCGTAAAGATTGCCGAAGTGCTCAACCGTTTCACCGTTGATAGCATCGATAGCTTCTTGACGTGCATGCTTCTCGGAGATGCTGACGGCTTGTACCAACCGCGCTTTGGCGAAAGCTTGAACTTCCGCTTCCACGGTCGCGTCCACGCTATGCAGCTTAACGGCCATCTTCGGTTGTCCTGCCGAGGCAACCAATTGATCGATAGTATCTACGATTTTCTTGATTTCTTCGTGACCGAACATGATCGCTTCGAGCATATCCGCTTCGGAAACCTCGTTGGCTTCCGCCTCGACCATCATAATCGCATCGCGAGTACCCGCGACGACGACGAACATATCCGTGATTTCTTCTTGCGCCTGGGTCGGGTTAACGATGAATTTACCGTCGATGCGTCCGACGATGACTCCTCCGATCGGCCCGTTAAACGGTACGTTCGAGATCGCCAGCGCGGCTGAAGTTCCGATCATCGCCGCGATTTCGGGCGTGCAATCTTGATCCACGCTTAGAACCAAATTCACGATTTGTACGTCGTTACGGAATCCTTCCGAGAAAAGCGGACGAATCGGACGATCCGTCAGACGGCTGGACAAAATCGCCTTCTCGCTTGGACGCCCTTCCCGCTTGATGAATCCTCCGGGAATTTTCCCTACCGCATATAACCGCTCTTCATAGTTAACGGTCAACGGAAAAAAATCAAGATCCTTCGGTTCGTTAGAAGCCGTTACGGTGGACAATACCACGGTATCGCCATAACGAACGACGACGGCGCCATTCGCTTGTTTAGCCAATCGTCCTGTTTCGAGCGCGAACGAACGACCGCCAAGCTGCATTTCTACGCGATGTTCCAAACAGATTCCCTCCTTTAATTAACTTTATGTATTTTCGACGCTATTCCCATTATTTCCTGCTAGACGATAGCTTAGGCATCGCGTTTCGGAAACGTATCCCTAATAGAGAAAGTTCAAACTACCTCATATATGGGAAAAAGCAACCTGTGCCGGCAAGGGGCGTTGAGCCCCATTCGACGTGGCCAGGTTGCTTTCGTGCGGATACAAATTAACGGCGAAGTCCCAATTTTGCAATCAGGGCAGTATACCGGCTAACTTCTTTGTTCTTCAGGTATGCCAGCAACTTACGACGTTGACCAACCATCTTGAGCAAACCGCGGCGGGAGTGATGATCTTTCTTGTGCTCCCTAAAGTGATTCGTCAGATTGTTGATGTTCTGCGTAAGGATAGCGATTTGGACTTCCGGGGATCCGGTGTCCGTTGCATGCGTCTTATGCTCTTCGATCAATTCTTGTTTGCGTTCTTGTGTCAATGCCATCCTTGTTCACCTCCTTCATAGAATCGCCGTTAGCCAAGCAGGCGCCGGTGAGAACGCTTTGCCAAGCTAAGGTTCAATTTGCACGGTTACGTGCAACGTCATACAGTATAGCATAGTCTCTACAATACATACAATGCTTAAGCTTCGGAAATGTTATGAACGCAAAGCAGGCCTGATTAATCCTCCGACCGAACGGAGAAAATTTCCTTGGCTTGAGCGGAATCGCTAGAAATTTGCTGGACGAGCTGGTCGATGGATTCGAATTTCTTCTCGGCCCGTAAAAAAGTATCAAGCGTCAAAGCCAGTTGACGACCATATAGATCGCCGTCGAAATCGAACAAATGAGCTTCCAACTTTAACGCACCTCCCGGCGCGTCGAACGTGGGGCGGAATCCCGAGTTAAGAACCCCGGTATAACGACCTTCGCTAAACCCTTCGTCGTCAAGCACGTCTACATAAATCGCATAAACGCCTAGACGCGGAATGACGTATGGCTGTTCGGGCTCTAGGTTAGCCGTAGGGAAGCCAAGCAACCTTCCCCTAGCGTCTCCATGCACGACAGTGCCTTTGATGACGTATGGCCGTCCGAGCAATAACGAAGCATCATGACACTCGCCGTCTGCCAAGCGATCGCGAATCCGAGTGCTGCTTACCTTATCTCCCTCGAGAAAAACCGGCGAAATAACTTGAACATGAATCTCGCCGTTCCCATAGAGCCGGAGAGTGTCCGCATTGCCTTCGCCCCGATGTCCGAACGAGAAATCGAAGCCTACCGTCGTAGCCTTGACTCCGAGAGGAGAAATGAAAGACTTAATAAATTTCTCCGCCGTTACTTCCGAGAAATCGTGATCGAAATGAATAACATATGCAGCTTCCACCCCTAGGTCCGCGAGCAATTCAAGCTTGTCCGCAAGAGGAGTTAGCACCGTTTGATATTGGGATCCGTGTCCAAGAACGACTCTAGGATGAGGATCGAAAGTCATCACCGCCGGAACGAGTCCCTGCTGTCGCGCCAAAGATACTGCTTGACGTACGACTTCCTGATGGCCCAAATGTACGCCGTCAAAGAAACCGATCGCAAGGGATATCCCTTGTTCTTTACTTGCTCCCTCGGGGAGCTGACCCGTTATGTTCGCAATTGATAAATCATACCGTTCCACCTGATGCCCTCCTGCTTAATCGGACTGACTGTCGTTTGGCTGATCTCCCGGAGAGTAGAACACTTTTACCGGACGGACCGTTTCCATATTCTCATCGACAGAGAACAATCCGAGAAAAACCCCATCCGATCGGTATAGTTTTAATAAGCCTTCTTTATCGGGCGGGGGCAGCAATTTCGCCGCCCCGATCCCTTTGCCCTGAATCGCGTGCAAGGATTCCGGAGGTATAGCCGTAGATGCCGGCATATTCGTAAGCAAGCTATCGGGAGCTAGCAACTTACTCTCCAATTCCCCGTCCGCTAGAAGCTGCGGAATCTGCTCCAAGGTCACGCAGTGCTCTTGTTTCATTCCCGCGCTTTCCGTACGAACAAGCTCCGACATGACTGCCGGAACTCCTAAACGGCGACCGATATCCACGCATAAAGTGCGTATATACGTGCCTTTGGAGCAAGTAACGGAAAAAGTAATTTCCGGTTGTTCGATACCTTCGACGACCGTCAGAATTTTCAATTCATAGATGCATACCCGCCTGGAAGGACGTTCTACCGTTATCCCTTGCCTCGCAAGCTCGTATAGACGCTGTCCGTTAATCTTTACGGCCGACACCATAGGCGGAACCTGATCGATCTCTCCTACGAAAGATAAAGCGGCTTCGACCATCATGGATTTCGTTAAGAAGGACGCATCCTTCCTCTCGATAACAGCCCCGCTTAGATCCTCGGAATCCGTAGCGAGACCGAAACGAAGCGTTGCCCGGTATGTCTTGGGCATCTCCTGCAAATATTCCACGAATCTCGTGGAACGGCCGATACAGAGCGGAAGAACGCCGGTAACCGCAGGATCTAGCGTGCCCGTGTGCCCTATTCTGCGCACTCGGAGCAATCCGCGCGCTTTCGCTACCACGTCGTGAGAGGTCCACCCGGCCGGCTTCCAGATCGCCAATACTCCGTCCCACCCTTGCTCGTTCCGCTGGCTCATCGTTCATCCAACGCTTTCTGAACATGGGCAACGACTTGCGCGATCGATTCCGAAAGCGGATCAGTCAACCGGCATCCGGCGGCCCTGACATGCCCGCCGCCGCCAAAATGCTGGGCGACGGCCGCGACGTTAACTCGGCCCGCCGATCGTAAGCTGACTTTAACGGATTCCTGTCCGTTCTGCTTGAACAGAATCCCGACTTCCACGCCTTCGATGTTGCGAGGATAATTGACGAGACCCTCCAGATCTTCATTGCTGGCTCCCGTTTCCTCCAAATCTTCGGAGTTCACCCAGAGCCAACCTATTCGTTGATCCGGCGAGAACGAAAGACGAGATAATCCGCGCTGGATAACTTGTAGCTGACCCATCGTCATCCGCTCCAACAGAAGCTCGGCTAGCTCAGGACCTTTCACGCCCGCTTCGAGCAAACGAGATGCCATCGTCATCACCAACGGACTCGTATTGGAGTAACGAAATCCTCCGGTATCTGTCAGTAGCCCCGTATAAATAGCGGTCGCGACGTCCAAATCGACCTTCAAACCGAGTTCGTCGATTAATTCGAAAAGAATCTCGGCGGTAGCCGCCGCATGAAACTTCATTAATTTCACGCGGCCGAAACCGTCGTTCGTTGGGTGGTGGTCGATGTTAAGCAGCTCGGCATCTTGAGCAAACAATTCTTTGGTTTTACCGACCCGAGCGAAATCCGCGCAATCCACGCAAATCACGTTGCGATATGTTCGATTCGCTTGGTTTACGGTTCCGTCCGGTTCCAATGTCAGGATATCCGAGCTTCTCCATAGAAATTGCAATCGTGAAGGCACCGGTCCTTCGTTAAGCATCGTAAACTTCTTGCCTAGCTTCTCCAGCAACCAACCAGTGGCAACAGTGGAGCTGATCGCATCACCATCGGGCTGCACATGAGAAACGATAAGGAAATCGTCCCTTTCACGTATGAAAGCGGCCGCTTCCTTGAGATCCTTGGCCCACATGCTGTTTCCCCCTAGCCGATCTTAAGACTCCAGAGAATCTTTGTTAATTTTTTGCAGTAAACCTTCGATATGGCTACCGTAAGCAATCGAGCTGTCGAAACGGAATTCCATCACAGGAGTGTGGCGAAGCTTCACGCGCCGTCCGAGCTCCGAACGCAGAAATCCGTTCGCGCGTCCAATTGCTTTTAGCGTCTCTTCCTTCTGCTCTTCGCTTCCCAGAATGCTTAGGTAAACCCTTGCCAGCGACAAATCGTTGGTGATATCCACTCCGGTAACCGTAATGAATCCGATGCGTGGATCTTTCAACTCCGTCTGAATGATGGAGCTGATCTCCTTCTTGATCTGTTCGCCGACCCGTCCGACACGGAATTTGGCCATTCAGAACCCACCTTAAATTGCTTGCTAATATTAACGCTCGACAGACTCCATTACGAATGCTTCAATAATGTCGCCCTGTCTAAGGTCGTTGAATTTGTCTAACGTAATACCGCACTCATAGCCTTCCGAAACTTCCTTCGCGTCATCCTTGAAACGTTTGAGGGAGTCGATTTTACCCGTATAGACGACGACGCCTCCGCGGGTAAGGCGAGCTTCGGCGTTGCGGGCAATCTTGCCGTCCGTAATCATACAGCCTGCAATCGTACCGACCTTCGTGACTTTGAACGTTTCGCGAACTTCCGCATGTCCGGTAACTCTTTCCTTGAATATCGGATCGAGCATTCCCTTCATCGCATGTTCGATCTCTTCGATAACTTTGTAGATAATCGAATGCAGGCGAACGTCCACTTTCTCTTGCTCCGCGATTCCTTGGGCGCGAGGCTCCGGACGAACGTTGAATCCGACGACGATCGCCGACGACGCTGAAGCCAGAAGGATATCGGACTCGGTGATTCCGCCTACGCCGCTGTATATCGTTCTAACCCGAACTCCCTCGATCTCGATTTTCTCGAGCGAGCCTTTGAGCGCTTCAAGAGAACCTTGAACGTCGGCTTTAAGAATAACGTTAAGCTCTTTAATATCGCCTTCCTTGATCTTGCTGAATAGATCCTCCAGCGTAACCGTTTGGTTGGCTTTAACTTGGGATTGACGGGTTTTGATCGAACGCTTATCGGCGATTTCGCGCGCTTTGCGTTCGTCTTCGAACACCATGAACGGATCTCCGGCTTGCGGAACTTCCGTCAACCCGGTAATTTCGACCGGCGTGGACGGGCCGGCTTCTTTAATACGGCGGCCGCGATCGTTCGTCATGGCGCGAATACGTCCGAAGCAGTCGCCCGCTACGAAGGCATCGCCAACTTTAAGCGTACCGTTCTGCACAAGAATCCGGGCAACCGGTCCTTTGCCTTTGTCGAGCTCGGCTTCCATGACCGTACCGCGCGCCCGTTTGTCGGAGTTCGCTTTGTAGTCGTTCATCTCGGCCACGAGAAGAATCATCTCGAGCAAGCCGTCAAGGTTCGTGCGTTGCTTAGCGGATACTTCGACGAAAATCGTATCTCCGCCCCACTCTTCTTGAACGAGACCGTACTCGGTCAGCTCTTGTTTCACTTTATCGGGATTAGCGCCCGGCTTATCGATCTTGTTTACTGCGACGATAATCGGTACGTTAGCCGCTTTCGCATGGGCGATTGCTTCAACGGTCTGAGGCATAACGCCGTCATCCGCCGCTACGACGAGAATCGTAATATCTGTAACTTGAGCGCCGCGGGCACGCATCGTCGTGAACGCTTCATGACCGGGCGTATCGAGGAACGTAATTTTCTTATGGTTGATTTCGACTTGGTACGCGCCGATATGCTGGGTAATTCCGCCTGCTTCGCCGCTCGCGACTTTCGTTTCGCGGATGGCATCCAGCAAGGTTGTTTTACCGTGATCGACGTGACCCATGATCGTAACGACCGGCGGTCTGGAGATCAAAGCATCCGGATCGTCATTCTCTTCGATCGTTTCGAATTGCGTATCCTCGACCACGATTTTGACTTCTACCTCGACTCCGTATTCGGAAACGACGAGTAGAACGGTATCCAGATCGAGATCTTGGTTGATCGTGGCCATAACGCCCATCAACAGAAGCTTCTTAATAACCTCGGAAGCGTCCTTGTGCAACAATTTCGCCAATTCGCCTACGGTCATGTTACCGCGAACGATAACCTTCTTCGGCGTATTGTCGATTTTCTCGCGCGGCGGTTGATTGCTCTTCCGAGCGTTCTTGCCGCCCTTGCCTTTAGCGCTTCTGAAGTTTCCTCTGTCGTCGAAGCGGCTGTTGGTTTCTTTACGTTTGCCGGCAGCACCTGGGCCGCCGTTAGGACCGCGGTTGAAATCGCTATCCGAACGTCCTTTTTCACCCGGACGTCCACCGCGTGCGCCTGCTGCCGAAGCTGCAGGGCTGCGACCTGCGCCAACGCCTTGACCCGGACGACTGCTCGCCGCGCTGCTAGCGCCGCCTTGACCTTGCGGACGGCTTGCTCCACCGCTGCTATATCCGCCGCCTTGACCACCTTGCGGACGGCTTGCGCCACCGCTACTATACCCGCCACCTTGGCCTTGCGGACGGCTTGCGCCACCGCTACTATACCCGCCACCTTGGCCTTGCGGACGGCTTCCGCCTCCGCTGCTATACCCGCCGCCTTGACCTTGCGGACGACTCGCGCCTCCGCTGCTATACCCGCCTTGGCCTTGCGGACGGCTTGCGCCTCCGCTGCTATATCCGCCGCCTTGGCCTTGCGGACGGCTTGCGCCTCCGCTGCTATACCCGCCTTGACCTTGCGGACGGCTTGCGCCTCCGCTGCTATATCCGCCGCCTTGGCCTTGCGGACGGCTTCCGCCACCGCTGCTATATCCGCCGCCTTGGCCTTGCGGACGGCTTCCGCCACCGCTGCTATATCCGCCGCCTTGGCCTTGCGGACGGCTTCCGCCTCCGCTGCTATAACCACCTTGGCCTTGCGGACGGCTTCCGCCCTCGCGCTGGCTATATCCGCCTTGACCTTGCGGACGGCTTCCGCCTTCGCGCTGGTTGTATCCGCCTTGACCTTGCGGACGAGGCGTTTGACCTTGCGATGAAGGAGCAGGCGTCGTCGAAGGTGCCGGAGTTGCCGTAGGCGCCGGAGCAGAGTCCGAAGAAGCAGGCGTCGGGCTAGGAGCTGCCGAAGTTTGAGCGACCGGAGCCGCCGGAGTAGGTGCCGGTGTAGCCGGAGTAGGTGCCGGTGCAGCCGGACGCGGTTGTTGCGGAGCGCTTTGAATCGGCGCGCCTGAAGAAGCCGGAGCTTCCGACTGTGGACGACGATCTCCCGCGGGAGCCGCCGGCTTGGAAGCTTGGGCCATTTTCGCGGCCGCATTCGCTTTAATGTCGCGGAAGAATTTCTCGACCGCTCCGGTCATTCCGTCTTCCATAACGCTCATGTGGTTGTTGACCGGCATGTTTTGTCTTTTCAAAATCGTTATGACCTCTTTGCTGCTCATGTTAAGCTGCTTGGCGTATTCGTAAACTCTGAGCTTATCTTTGTTATCCGTATTATCTTGTTTACTCAATATTCTCCACCTCCGAATGATGACCCCAACCGACGGCTAGCATGTCGGCAAAGCCCCGATCCGTTACAGCGAATAGTACACGCTCGGGCTTGCCAACGGCAGAACCCAGTTCGAATCGGGTAAAACCTACCAATAACGGAACATTGTAGCTGTTGCATTTATCCTTGATTTTCTTTGTCGTATTATCCGATGCATCCCCGGCAAGCAAGACCAGCTTAGCTTCGCCCGATCTAATCGCTTTAAGCACGACTTCTTCCCCGCTGATCAGTTTGCCGGCTCGCGTCGCCAATCCTAATCGCGATAGAACCTTACTCCCTGTCGTCATCGTCGACTTCAAGCTCCTTGCCGGCTTGGAACTCCTCTTCGACTTGAATGAAGTCGGCTTCCAAGCGATCATATATATCGATGCCGACCGGCGTTTTCAGCGCGCGTTCGAACGCCTTCGATTTTTTCGCCAGCTTGAAGCAAGCGACTTTACCGCAAAGATAGGCACCCCGTCCCGGCTTCTTGCCGGTCAGATCGATTTGTATTTCTCCTTGCGGAGAACGAACGATTCGAATCAGTTCCTTCTTGGGCATCATTTCCTGACAGGCAACGCATTTGCGCTGCGGTATCTTTCTCGGTCTCAAGGTAATCCCCCTCAGTCGATGGATACGCTGTCCTGATGCATCGTCGTTCCGGTCGATTTCGGACGTCCATACTCCTGCTCGGCCTGCGTTTCGCTCTTGATGTCGATTTTCCACCCCGTCAACTTCGCAGCCAAACGGGCGTTCTGGCCTTTAATGCCGATCGCGAGGGACAATTGATAATCCGGAACGATTACGCGGGCCATCTTCTCCGCTTCGAAAACGATGACCTCGAGCACCTTAGATGGGCTCAGAGCGTTCGCAACGTACTCGTCGATCGATTCGGACCATCTCACGATGTCGATTTTCTCGCCTTTAAGCTCCGTTACGATCGATTGAACGCGAATGCCGCGTTGACCGACGCATGAACCGACCGGATCTACTTCCTCGTTGCGGGAGAATACGGCGATCTTGGAACGGAAGCCGGCTTCCCTAGCAACGGAACGGATCTCGACCGTGCCATCGAAAATTTCCGGAACCTCAAGCTCGAACAAACGCTTCAGCAGCCCTGGATGAGTACGAGATAAAATAATTTGCGGGCCTTTGCTCGTGTTCTCCACTTTCGTAATGAAGGACTTCACGCGGTCCCCTTGCTTGAACTTATCGGTCGGCATTAACTCCGTCAACGGCAACGCCGCTTCGACTTTGCCGAGATCGACGTACAAGTTGCGCAAATCCATGCGTTGCACGATACCGGTAACGATATCTTGCTCTTTATCTACGAAAGCATGATAGATGAGTCCGCGTTCTGCTTCGCGAATCCGTTGCGTTACGACCTGCTTCGCCGTTTGCGCGGCAATACGTCCGAAATCACGCGGCGTGACTTCGATCTCGGCTATGTCGTCTAACTGATAATGCGGGTTAATGGCGCGCGATGCTTCGATCGAGATCTCCAGACGCGGATCGAGCACATCTTCTACTATCGTCTTACGAGCGTATACTTTAATTTGCCCGGTCGTCCGATTGATGTCGACGCGAACATTCTGTGCCGTATTAAAGTTACGCTTGTAGCTGGAGATAAGTGCCGCTTCGATAGCCTCGATCAGGACGTCTTTGCTGATGCCCTTCTCGCGCTCGATTTCGGACAGCGCTTCGATGAACTCCATGCTCATGTCTTGATTATTCCTCCTCGTGTACGCTTAATCTCGCAACGCTATCGTTGCGATTCGACGTCCCTATAATGGTATTAGAAAACGATGGCCAGCCGTGCGGAGGCCACTTTATCGTAAGGGATGGCTTGTTTACGGCGTCCGATCACCACGATCATAGTCGTTCCGTCGAATCCGTCCAGCCGTCCTTCAAACTCCTTGGCTCCATTAATCTGCTCGTAAGTAGTGACAAACACGTGTTTGCCTACCGCTTTCGTAATATCCTCCGCCTTCTTGAGCGGCCTCTCGGCGCCGGGGGAGCTGACTTCAAGGAAATACGCTTCTTCGATAGGATCCAGTTCGTCCAGCTTCGCGCTTACGAATTCGGAAACGCGGCCGCAATCGTCGATGTCGATGCCGCCTTCCTTATCCACGTATATGCGCAGAAACCAGTTGCTGCCTTCCTTCACGTATTCCACGTCCACTAGAGAAAGACCGTTCTCCTCCAAGAAGGAAGTCGCGAAGTTCTCCACGATGGACTTGATTTGCGCTGAATTCAAAATGGTTTACCTCCCGATGCTCCAATGGATTCCTGCAGTCCGTCTTACCCTTAAAGACCCGCAGACAAAACGGAAAGAGTGGGTTTCCCCACTCTTCTGCAGACAGTGATATCCACATGATTACCAAAATTAATATAACATAACCTTAAAGCGGCTGGCAACCACAACTTTCCTGCATCCCTGGCTGATCAACCTTAGAACAACATGAGCTGATTAGACTCCGGAAGACCCCTAAAGGCTCCTAAACCGGTCAGCACTTCGACGATCGTCTTGCTCGCTTTGGAACGTTGCTGGAAGTCCTCGATAGACAGGAATTCCCCCTCTTGACGGGATGCGGCGATGTTGCGAGCGGCATTCTCCCCAACGCCGGGGATCGATCCGAAAGGCGGAATCAAGCTATCTCCGTCTATGATGAATCGAGTCGCTTCCGAGCGGTACAGATCGACGGATTTGAACTTCAATCCGCGCGCGGTCATCTCGAGTCCCATCTCCAGAATCGAAATCATGTTCTTTTCCTTGGTCGTCGCTTGGAAGCCTTTCTCCTCGATCTCGAGGAGCATCTTCAGAATCGCGTCGTACCCTTGGCAGAACAGCTCGACATCGAAATCCGCGGCGCGTACGGAATAATAAGTCGCGTAATATTGGATCGGATAATATAATTTGAAATATGCCGTCCTAACCGCTGATATAACATAAGCGGCGGCATGGGCTTTCGGGAACATGTACTCGATGCGAAGGCAGGAATCGATATACCATTGCGGCACTTTGCAGCGTTTCATCTCTTCGATCCACTCCGGAGTAAGCCCCTTCCCTTTCCGCACGCTTTCCGTAATCTTGAAAGCCAAGGATGCGTCCATTCCGGCTTTATAAATAAGAAATAACATAATGTCATCGCGGCAACCGATAACCGTCTTGATCGTGCACGTATTGTTCTTGATCAACTCTTGCGCGTTGCCGATCCATACCCCCGTGCCATGCGACAGACCCGATATTTGCAGCAAATCGGCGAAGGAGGCGGGCTTCGTTTCTTCGAGCATTTGCCTTACGAATCTTGTTCCCATCTCCGGAACGCCGAACGTCGCGACCGGCGATCGGATCTGATGAGGAGAAACGCCGAGCGATTCCACCGAATTGAACATGCTCATGACTTTTGGATCGTTCATCGGAATCGTCGTCGGATCTACGCCGGTGAGATCTTGGAGCATTCGCATCATCGTCGGATCGTCGTGGCCGAGGATATCGAGCTTGAGCAGATTCGCATCGAAGGCATGGTAATCGAAATGGGTCGTTTTCCATTCCGAGTTTTTATCGTCCGCGGGGAATTGCACCGGAGTAATGTCTTCCACTTCCATATAATCCGGAACGACGACGATTCCTCCGGGATGCTGTCCGGTACTGCGCTTTACGCCCGTGCACCCGGCAGCAAGCCTGTTCAGTTCCGCTCCACGCCACGACTTCCCTTGTTCTTCCTCATATTTCTTAGTGTAACCGAATGCCGTTTTCTCCGCGACCGTACCGATCGTTCCGGCGCGGAAGACGCTTTTCTCGCTGAAAAGTACTTTCGTATAATTGTGCGCGTGCGGCTGATATTCCCCCGAGAAGTTCAAATCGATATCGGGAACCTTGTCGCCCTTGAACCCGAGGAAAGTCTCGAACGGAATATCCTGTCCCTCACCTCGCATGATCGTGCCGCAGTGAGGGCATGTCTTGTCGGGCAAGTCGAAGCCGCTCGGCACGCTGCCGTCCAAGAACCATTCGCTATGCTTGCAATCGCCGTTCTTGCATAAGTAATGGGCCGGAAGCGGGTTAACCTCGGATATCCCGAGAAACGTGGCGACGACGGACGAGCCTACGGACCCCCGAGAGCCGACGAGATAGCCGTCGTTGTTGGATTTCTTCACAAGACGTTCGGAAATCAAATAGTTGGCGGAGAAGCCGTACTTGATAATCGGCACGAGCTCCTTCTCCAGCCGCGCCGTCACGACTTCGGGAAGCTCGTCGCCATACATGCCTTTCGCCGTCGCGTAGCAGGTTTCCCGAATTTCGTCGTCGGCTCCTTCGATAATCGGCGTAAACAGCTCATCCGGGAACAGCTTGATTTCCTCGAAGCGGTCCGCAAGCTCGGAAGTATTCTTCACGACGACCTCGTAAGCCTTGTCAGCGCCGAGAAATTGGAATGCTTCCAGCATTTCCGATGTCGTGCGGAAATGGGCATCCGGTTTTCGCTGATCCTTGAGCGGACTGAAACCCGTAATACCGTTAATCGTAATATCGCGGAAAATCTTCTCGCGCTGCAACAAGTAATGTACATTGCCCGTAGCGATTACCGGTTTGGTCAGCTTCTCTCCGATTCTGACGATGCGGCGAAGCGCTTCTTCTAAATCCGCGCGACTTCCGACCAGCCCCTTATCGAGCAGGTGCATGTAGAAATCGATCGGCTGTACTTCCAGCACATCGTAGAAAGCCGCGATATCTTCCGCTTCCTCCTGCGACTTATTGAGAACGGTCTCGAACAATTCACCCTTCTCGCAGCCCGAAATAACGAGCAATCCCTCGCGAAGCTCGATAAGCTTGCTCTTCGGAATGCAAGCCACCCGATTCATGTAGTCCGTATGCGACAAAGAGATAAGCTTGTATAAATTTTTCTTGCCGATCGCGTTCAAAGCGTAGATACCGCAATGGAACGGTCGCGTCGTCTTCCAACTGTTGACGTTTACTTCGTTCAAGGCGTGCAATTCGTCGATGCCCTTAGCCGCGATATCCTTCAGTAAGCCGACTAGAATGCCGCCTAACGCGATCGTATCGTCTATCGCTCTATGATGATTCTCGAGAGAAACCTTGTATAGCGATGCCAATGTGTTCAATCTGTGATTCTTCATTGTCGGATGGAGGAACCTCGCGAGCTCAAGCGTATCGAGCGCGGGATTCCGCAGCGGTGGAAGACCGTGCTTCTTGCAAGCTTCCTGCATGAAACCGACGTCGAACCTGGCGTTGTGCGCCACGAGCACCGCATCTCCGATGAAAGCTAAGAATTCCTTGAGTTTGGGCTCAAGCTCCGGCGCATCCTTGACCATCTCGTCTGTAATGTTAGTTAATTGCTGAATATTATAGGGGATCGGCTCATGCGGGTTCACGAACGTTTCGAACCGGCCGATTTCCTGACCGTTTACCATCTTGATGCCCGCGAGCTCGATAATTTTGTTGTTCGTAACCGACAAGCCGGTCGTCTCGATATCGAATACGACGTACTCGGCATCGGACAAGCTCTGCTCCCTTGGTTGGATAACCATCGGCACAGCATCGTTAACGACGTTCGCTTCGACGCCGTACATCACTTTAATGCCATGCTTCTTGCCGGCTTTAGCGGCATCGGGAAAACATTGAACGTTAGCATGGTCGGTCACCGCGATCGCCTTGTGTCCCCATTTGGCTGCCGTTTTTATGTATGCATCCACGGGCGTAACCGCGTCCATCGTGCTCATCGTCGTATGCAGATGGAACTCGACGCGTTTCTCCTCGGCCGTATCCTTTGGCTCCGAAGGCGCGAGAACTTCGCGGATATCGCTCGGGAACATGACCAGCTCCGGAGGATTAAGAAACCGATCGTATTCGACCTTGCCTCGCATCTTCACCCATTTACCATTGGCAAGCAAACCAAGCATCTTAATGTCTTCTTTGTTCTTGCCGAAAATCTTGATGGACAAGGAATCCGAGAAGTCGGTAATCGAGCACTGGAACAACGTGCTTCCGGTCCGGAGCTCTTTCGTCTCCAATCCGAATATAACGCCTTGCACCGTGACCTTCTTCTCTTCCTCGCGAATTTCCTGGATCGGAACGGCGGCTTCCTTGATCTCGTAACCGTGTTGCAGTACTTGCGGAGGCTCGCCGCCCTCTTCAATTGGCGCTTCGTCTCTTACGCTGGCCATGATCTGCTCGATCGCGGCACGGTTCTCTTGCTCGATCTTCTGAGTGAATTCCGTATACGTTTCCGGTTTCGACTCGCCGACGGCGAGCTTTACCCGGCAAATCCGTTGGAACCGCTCCTCGTAAAATCGCGCGGCCAGTACGTCTATCTCTTTCTTCCGGGCTAATTCGAAATTCGTGCCGTTAAGCAACGTAATCGTTAGGATGTCTCCATCGACTGCCAGATCGGCTTTCGCCAACCAACCGTTGACCGAAACGATTTCCTGCTGTATGCCTTCCACGAAGACCGACCAATACTCGCGAACGATATTTTCAGTTGATACGGCTTCCCCGTAATGGAATACTTTCTTGATTTCCGCGATATGTCCAAGCTTTGTCTTAACCCTTTCGATAAAACCCATATAGATCGATTTGGGTAGCAAAGCGTTCTTTCCGATATAGAATGTCCACTCTTTGCGGGATCGGCTAATTTCCACCTTCTCGATATGTCCGTCCCGAAAATGCTGCCCTAACCACTCGGTCGGCAGCTCCGCCTGCTGCAGCAGTACCTCGAACCGTTTGCGTCCATCTTCCGTCGGCTGCATTCCCACGTTCCTCTCTGTCCTTGCATTCCCCGCAAATATAAAAGCTTCCGTGAATAGGCACCGGACGCTTCGACGTTTCCCGACGCTCTATTCAATCAGAAGCTGACTTTCTCGCTTTCTATTATTCTACCTGAACGCCATCCCGTCATCAACAGAAAAAGGTAGGCGCCAGAGCAGAAAGCAGCCGCGAGAGGACGATATGTCCAGACGCGGCTGCCATATGTGTTAGTAAGCTCTCGCAAATACGACCGTATGCTCCGCCGCGTCTCCGCAAACGAGGCAAGTCGATTTTTTCTCGGCAGGCTCGAACGGAATATTCCGACTCGTCGCTCCCGTCTCTTCCTTTACCTGCTTCTCGCACGCATCCGAACCGCACCAGCCTGCCAACGCAAAGCCTCGCTTCTCTTCGATCGCCGCTTTGTACTCGTCGAGCGTATCTATCGAATAAAAGTTGTCCTGCCGGAAAGCAAGCGCCCGTTCGAACATATCGTTATGGATTTGCTCTAGCAGCGATTTGACTTCTTCGACGAGATTGTCGATCGGCACCGACTTCTTCTCCCCGCTGACGCGTGAGACAAGTACGCATTGACCGTTCTCCAGATCGCGAGGTCCGAGCTCGAGACGGATTGGTATGCCGCGCATCTCGTATTCATTGAACTTCCAGCCCGGAGATACGTCCGCGCGATCGTCCACGCGAACGCGGATTCCGGCTGCTTTAAGCTGAGCGAACAGCTCGTCCGTCTTGCCGATTACGACTTCCCTGGTTTTCGGAGGTCCGATCGGGATCATGACGACTTGAGTAGCCGCGACCTTCGGAGGTAGCACGAGACCGCGATCGTCTCCGTGCACCATGATCAATGCCCCGATTAAGCGAGTGCTAACTCCCCACGATGTCGTATGGCAATATTGTTGCGTATTCTCGCGGTCGAGATATTTAATATCGAACGCGACGGCGAATTTCGTGCCGAGGTAATGCGACGTTCCCGCTTGAACCGCTCGTCCGTCCTTCATCATCGCTTCGATCGAAAACGTATCCACGGCGCCTGCGAATCTCTCGGATGGCGTCTTCTGTCCTTTAATGACCGGTATAGCTAATACGTTCTGGACGAAATCCGTGTACACGTCGAGCATTTGCATCGTTTCCTTGCGCGCATCCGTTTCGTCTTCGTGGGCGGTATGGCCTTCCTGCCATAGAAACTCGCTTGTCCGCAAGAACGGCAAAGTTCTTTTTTCCCAACGAACGACGTTTGCCCACTGATTGATCAACAGCGGCAGATCGCGGTAAGAATTGATCCACTTCGCGTACATGTGCCCGAACATCGTCTCCGACGTCGGACGGATCGCGAGCTTCTCCTCCAACTGCTCCCCGCCGGCCTCGGTGACGAACGGAAGCTCGGGATTAAAGCCTTCCACGTGCTCTTTTTCCTTATTGAAGAAGCTCTCCGGAATGAACAACGGGAAGTAAGCATTACGGTGGCCCGTGTCCTTGAACCGTTGGTCAAGCTCCTTCTGCATATTCTCCCATAGCTCGTACCCGTCCGGACGAAACACGATGCAGCCGCGAACGGGAGAATAGTCCATTAATTCCGCTTTCTTGATAACGTCGATATACCAACGCGAGAAATCTTCGCTCTGAGGGGTAATTTCCGTTACGAATCCTTTTTCCTTCGACATGATGATCCTCCAGCTCCTGGCTTATGCTTACGATGCGTTCTTCTAGCGAAACGCTCTAAAAGTCTTAATTTGTTACCAATCCAACGATATCGTTATACGTGACCACGATCATCAGTAGCATGAGCATGGCGAAACCGACTAAATGCACCATGCTTTCCCGATTAGGATCGATCGGTCTGCCCCGGATCGCTTCTATACCAAGGAATAATAATCGGCTTCCATCCAGCGCCGGTATCGGCAGAAGATTGAATATCCCAAGGTACAAGCTAAGCATGGCGGCCCATAACGTTAACTGGTCAATACCCTCGCGCGCGATCTCGATGCTTACTTGCGTTGTTTTGACCGGCCCGCCCAGATCGTCCAGCTTGAATTCGCCGAAAATCAGCTTCCTAAAGCTATCAAAAATAATTTTGGTCATCTCGACCATCGAGTTACCCGCGTATTGTATGGTTTCGACGGCGGTCGGACTTCTCATTTCTCCGGCAGGATAGATTCCGATTTTCCCCGTAGTGGCGTCGGGAGTTACGGTAAGAGGGACATCCGTTCCGTCCCGATCGACGACCCAGTTCATCGTCTTGCCCTTGGAGGCATTGATCTGCGCGACGAACTTATCGACGTCTCCGCCGACCGGCTCGCCGTTGACGGATTTCACCCAGTCCCCGTCCGTTAACCCGGATTGTTCCGCTGGCGTATCGGGAAGAACCTTGGAAATAAACACTTTGGACGAATTTTCAAGCGGAACTCCTTGAATGAGCAAGAAGGTGGCAAACAAGACGAAAGCCAGCAAGAAGTTCATCACCGGTCCGGCGACTATAGCCAATGCTCTCTTACGAACGGGCTTATGCCCGAATTGGCGATCGAGAGGCGCTATCTGCGTCTCCCGGCCTCTGGCGATAATCAGGGCTTGTGGATGCAAGGAGTACCTTTCGATGTCGCCGTCAACGTCCAACGCGATATATAAGTCTTTTTCCAGATCGAGCGCCTTCACTTCTCCGCGCATGACGCCGGATCGTTCATCTAAGCGGTCCAAGTATAGACGGGTGACCTGATCGTCCTTCACGCGGACGGCTAGCGTCTGTCCGGGCTGAACTTCGACGAGCTCCGGATCCTCCCCGGCCATCCGCACGAATCCGCCGATTGGCAACAAGCGCAACGTGTACCGGGTTTCCCCGCGTTTGATGGAAAACAGCTTCGGCCCGAATCCGATCGCGAACTCGCGGACCAAGATACCCGCCCTGCGTGCGAAATAATAATGACCCCATTCGTGCAGCGACACCAATAAGAAGAACATCAGCACGATCGATAACGCGATCTGTATATTTTCCATCATTTCCAACCCCTTCGTACCGCGGCAAACGGCTGTCCTTAGATTAACATTATTCTCCGAGCCGTTACAAGAGAATACAACCTTGCGTTTTATTGCATAGCCGATGCTTCAAGTCTTGCCCACGCATCCGTCTCCAGGATGGCTTCCAAGCTCGGAGCGGCTACTACCGTATGACGCGAGAGAACCTTCTCGATGATCGCTTCGATCGCAAGAAACGAAATTTCGCCCTGCAGAAACCGCGCGACGGCGATTTCGTTGGCCGCGCTGAACACCGTAGGGGATGTGCCGCCCGCTCGTCCGGCCTCGTAAGCTAATCGAATGCAAGGATACCGATCGAAATCCATAGGGCTGAAGTGGAGCGTTCCCTGCTTAAGCAAATCTAGGGGCGAAGCGGGGGATGCTTTGCGTTCCGGGTAAGTTAGCGCGTATTGAATCGGCACTCGCATATCCGGATTGCCTAACTGCGCCATTACGCTAGTATCCACGAATTCAACCATCGAATGCACGATGCTCTCGGGATGGAGGACGACATCTATCCGATCGTAAGCCAACCCGAATAACCAGTGTGCTTCGATGACCTCCAGTCCCTTATTGACCATCGTTGCCGAATCTATCGTAATCTTAGCGCCCATGCTCCAATTCGGATGCTTCAAGGCGTCCTCCACCGTCACGTCTAGCAATTGCGCTCGATCGAGATGACGGAAGCTGCCTCCGGATGCCGTTATCATTAGACGTTTGACCGTTTTCATATTCTCCCCGTTCAAGCATTGAAAAATGGCCGAATGCTCGCTATCGACGGGTAGGATGGAAACGCCGCGTTGCCTTGCCTTCTCCGTAACGAGATGCCCGGCCGTCACTAGCGATTCCTTATTGGCAAGCCCGATATCGGCTCCAGCCTCGATTGCCGCCAGCGTAGACTTTAGCCCTAAGCTACCGACCAAGGCGCAGACGACGTAATCAGCTCCGGATCCGCCCGCGATTTCAATCAGTCCCTCTTCTCCGTGTAGGACTTTTACGTCAGTCGGCAATTCCGAGCGGAGCCGGTCTGCCAAAGCTTCATTTCCGACCGAAACCCACTTCGGCTTAAATTGCCTCGCTTGTTCCAGCAGCAGAGCCGCATTGTTACCGGCAGCCAAGCCGACAACTTCAAAGTCCTCCGGATAACGCGATATGACGTCGAGCGTTTGGGTTCCGATGGAGCCCGTACTCCCGAGAACGGCAATCTTTTTCATATGAGAACCTCCGCTTGCGCAATATGTATGAAAATATTCGAATTATAGAGTCAGAAGCCCGAGAAGATGAACAAGCGGAAACACGATGAGCCAGCTGTCCGTCCGATCCAATACGCCGCCGTGTCCCGGAAGCAGCTGCCCTGAATCTTTCACGTTGCGGAAACGCTTATACGCCGATTGCACGAGATCGCCGAGTTGTCCCGCGACGGCTGCCGTTAAGCCAATAAGCATCGCTTGTCCGTATCCCAGCCATTCCGGCATGGAGTAAGCGAAGACGCATCCGACGATAACGGCAATGACCAGACCTCCCAAAGCGCCTTCAATCGTTTTATTCGGACTGATAGCGGGCCACAGCTTCGTCTTGCCCATCGCTTTTCCGACGAAATAAGCGCCGGCATCGGATGCCCATATGCATGCGAACGTAAGCGCCGACCAGAAAATGCCGTGATCAAGCACACGTGTTAACGCCATGTAATGAAATCCCGATCCGACGTAGATCGCTCCCATGAACATGACGCTTACATGCTCCAACTGTATACGGTTTTTACTAAATACGGTTCCGCAAAGCAGAACGAACATAAGAACCCAGGCAACCGTCGTAAACGAAGGCAACTCCCAGTCATTCGGAAGCTTCGGCAAAGCGATCAGCAGCACGGCTACAAAGCCTAGCAACACGTCAAGCCGCGTCCAAGCTTGTCCGTTCAATCTGGCATACTCCCAATAACCGATAAGCGCCAGCAAGAGAAGCAACCCGGTATAATACCAGCCTCCCGCGACCAGAAGGCCGATGAATGCCGCACCGGCGATAACTCCGGTTACAATCCGCTGACCCATTCTTCATAGCCCCCCGTATCGACGTGCGCGCTGCTGATATTCGCGAACCGCGTCGTATAAATGTTGTTCGCTAAATTCCGGCCAGTAAACGTCCGTAAACCAGAACTCGCTATACGCGAGCTGCCACAACATAAAGTTGCTTAAACGAAGCTCCCCGCTGGTGCGAATAAGCAAATCCGGATCGGGAAGACCGCTCGATAACAATAGCCGTTCGAAATCGGCTTCCTCAATGGCATCCGGGTTTATCTCTCCCGCGACGGCTTGCTTCGCTAATTGCTTGGCGGCGTCTACCATTTCAAGTCGACTTCCGTAATTAAGCGCAAAATTAAGAATAAGACCGGTGTTGTGTTGCGTTTTACGAACGGCTTCTTCAACCGCGGCTACAGTATGATCCGGCAGCAACTCGCGAATACCCATCATTTTGACTTGAACGTTATTTTCGATAAGCTCTCCCAATTCCAAAGACAAAAACTCCTGCGGCAATTTCATCAGGAATTCCACTTCCGATTTGGGACGCTTCCAATTTTCCGTGGAAAATGCGTAAAGAGTCAGCACCTTGACGCCTATTCGATCGGCAGCCTTCGTTATCCTCTTCACGGCTTTCATTCCATTATGATGGCCGGCAATGCGAGGAAGTCCTCTCGCCTTCGCCCAACGCCCGTTGCCATCCATTATGATGGCAATATGCTCCGGAATATTATCCCCCGTGGGGACTTCTTCCGACTTAACTTTATGCTGCTGAATGTCGTTATCCGTAAATATTCCTACCCGCAGCTTACGAAGCCACGTCCTGAACAAACCCATGGTTCTTCCCCCCAATAGCGACAAAGCTCCCGCTAGCTAACCAAAAAGAGAATAAACCCCACCTTTCGGAGGGGCCTTGCGAGTTCAGATCATACTTCCATGATCTCTTTTTCTTTGGCGACCAGAATTTTGTCTACTTCGGCGACAAAACGGTCCGTCATTTTCTGCACGTCTTCTTGGTGGCGGCGCGATTCGTCCTCGGAAATGTCGCCTTTTTCTTTTTTCTTGATTTCATCGTTAGCGTCGCGACGAATGTTACGGATGGCAACCTTGGACTCTTCTCCGAACTTCTTCGTCGATTTGGCCAAATCCGATCTGCGCTCTTCCGTGAGAGGCGGGATGTTCAACCGAATGATCGAACCGTCGTTAGCGGGCGTTAATCCCAAATCCGACTTCTGGATAGCCTTCTCGATAGCCGACAATGCCGTTTTGTCCCATGGCGTGATAATTAACGTACGGGAATCCGGCGTATTGACGGAGCCCATCTGATTGATCGGAGTCGGCGTCCCGTAATAATCGATTTGAATGCGATCCAGCATATTGACCGAAGCGCGGCCCGCTCTTAAAGTTTGAAGATCGCGTTTCAACGCGCCCAATGCTTTCTCCATGCGTTCTTCTGCGTCTTTCTTAATAGACTGAGGCATTAGTCGATACTCCCCTTCACTATTGTACCGATCCGCTCGCCCATGACGGCACGTTTAATATTCCCTTTCTCGGTAATCGCGAATACGAGAAGCGGTATATTGTTATCCATGCATAGCGAGGAAGCGGTTGAATCCATGACGCCTAGATTTTTATTCAAGACGTCCATATACGTTAATTGCTCGTATTTGACAGCGGTAGGGTCCTTGAACGGATCCGCGCTATATACGCCGTCTACTTTATTTTTTGCCATCAAAATAACTTCGGCTTCGATTTCCGCAGCTCTCAGAGCAGCCGTCGTATCCGTCGAGAAGAACGGATTGCCCGTACCCGCAGCGAAGATAACGACTCGGCCCTTCTCCAAATGGCGGATAGCCCGCCTGCGGATATACGGCTCGGCGATCTGTTGCATGGCGATCGACGTTTGAACGCGGCTTGGTACGTCCATCTGCTCAAGCGCGTCCTGTAACGCCAGCGAGTTCATAACGGTGGCTAGCATACCCATATAATCCGCCGTCGCCCGGTCAATCCCCTTCTGACTTCCTGCGATTCCGCGCCAGATGTTGCCGCCGCCGCATACGATCGCGACTTCGACGCCTAATTCGATGACTTCCTTGATTTGTTCCGCAATCGACAAGATGGTCGTCGCGTCAATGCCGTAACCGTTCGGGCCGGATAACGACTCTCCGCTCACCTTTAATACTACGCGTTTAAATACGGGAAGCTTCAACGTTTTGTACCTCCATCGTGTCTTGAGTTAAGTAATTAAAATGTATGCGTCTGAATCGTTAAAAAATAGGGAACACACTGTGCTCCCTAATTTCGTTATTATTAATGTTTGACTTGCGCCATGACTTCTTCTACGAAGTTGTCGACTTTTTTCTCCAAGCCTTCGCCCAATTCGAAACGAGCGAATCTGCGGATGGAGATTTTTTCGCCGATGGCGGCGATTTTTTCGTTGAGCAACGTCGTGATCGTTTTGTCCGGATCTTTAACGAACGCTTGCTCCATCAGGCAATTTTCTTCGTAATACTTGTTCATGCGGCCTTCTACCATTTTGTCGACGATTTTCTCCGGTTTGCCTTCGTTCAGAGCTTGATTGCGAAGAATTTCTTTTTCTTTGTCCAGCTCGGCTTGGGACACTTCTTCGCGAACGAGGAACTTAGGGTTAGCCGCCGCGATTTGCATCGCGATGTCTTTGCAGAACGCGCGGAATTGATCCGTCTTGCCTACGAAGTCGGTTTCGCAGTTGACTTCAACTAGAACTCCGATACGTCCGCCGGCATGGATATAAGATTCGACTACGCCTTCGGTTGCGATGCGGTCGCCTTTCTTAGCTGCAGCCGCAAGGCCTTTCTCGCGAAGCAGCTCGGCTGCTTTCGTCAAATCGCCGTTCGCTTCCTCCAACGCTTTCTTACAATCCAACATTCCTGCTCCGGTTCTTTCGCGAAGAGATTTTACGTCTGCTGCGTTGATTGCCACGTGAATTCCTCCTAAGATTTAGGCTCCCTAAGACTCATGTCTACTCGGGATGCACATAGTAATTTTTGAAAAAAAGGGCGGTGAGAAGGTTCTCTTCTGACCACCCTTTCTACTTGTTTCTATAAATGCAAGTGGCTTATTAAGCCGTAGTTTCTTCGCCTTGGCGTGCTTCTACGATTGCGTCTGCCATCTTAGCCGTAAGCAATTTAACCGCGCGGATAGCGTCATCGTTACCAGGGATAACGTAGTCGATCTCATCCGGATCGCAGTTCGTATCGACGATACCAACGATTGGAATGCCTAGCTTGCGAGCTTCAGCAACGGCGATACGCTCTTTGCGAGGATCGATGATGAACAAAGCATCCGGCAATTTGCGCATGTTCTTGATGCCGCCGAGGAATTTCTCGAGGCGATCTTTCTCCTTGCGGAGAATGATGACTTCTTTCTTAGGCAACACTTCGAAAGTGCCGTCTTGTTCCCATTTGTCCAATTGGTGCAAACGGTCCGTACGCTTCTGGATCGTGGAGAAGTTAGTCAAAGTACCGCCCAACCAACGTTGGTTGATGTAGTATTGACCGGAGCGCTCGGCTTCTTCCTTAACGGAATCTTGAGCTTGTTTCTTCGTTCCAACGAACAGCATCGTACCGCCGTTCTCTCCGAGCTGACGCACAAAGTTGTAAGCCTCGTCTACTTTTTTAACCGTTTTCTGTAGATCGATAATGTAAATGCCGTTACGTTCAGTAAAGATGTACTTATCCATTTTCGGGTTCCAACGACGTGTTTGGTGACCGAAATGTACCCCTGCTTCGAGCAGTTGTTTCATGGAAATGACTGCCATCTTCCTGCACCTCCTATTGGTTTTTGGTGAATCTCCGCCGCAATTCGCTCTTTCCGTCAAAACTTCTCTCGTTTCGCACAAGAAAAGCACCGTTGACGAAATTGAAATGCGTGTGTTTTTTACACCGAAAAATAATATACCATATCGATAACCGTCGCGCAATGCATAATCCGAATTATAGCATGAAAATGTCGAGATCCGGCGTGAACATCGTTATTTTTTGCGGGTAAGCTCATTCATGATTTGCTCGTAGGTCGGCTTGCCTGTAAATTCGGATTTTCCCACCTTCATCTTCTTGGAGATCGGTCTCGCTTCATTAATAAAGTCTTTCGCGTCGTCGATCAAGCCGAGCTTCTTAAGCTCGTCGGCAACTTCCGTTAAGGTCATGCCGTAATCCACTCTTAAAAAAACCGGCTCCGTAACTTCCTGCCCGTTGTCATCCGTAGACGCGGGTCCCGATTCCTCGGGCACCGGCGAATCCGACGGAGCAGGTGTCTTCAATGCCTCATCATCCGAGTCTTTGATCCCTTCTTGCCCGTTGTCGTCGCCTTTATTGGATTGCTCCTGCGATGCGGCTACGGCTTCCTCTACCTTGTCGTTTAATTGCTCTTCGGTGAGGAGCACAAGTCCCGCCTTCTCCGCTTCGGCGTCCAACTGATCGCGTGTCAGAGACTCTTGGGCAACCATGGCTGACTGATCCTTCGCCACCAGAATCATTTGCAACATGGATGCGCCGATTATGATGCCCACTCCGAATCCTATCAACCAGTTCCTATATTTACGCATTCTGTTGCTCCTCCCGCCGAACGAGCTGCAAGATCAATTGCACCTCGCCTTTGTTCATCCCGAGCGCTTTGGCGATTTGCTCTATCGATCTGCCTTTATCGTGCATGGCGAGCAATTCGGGATATCTGCCGCGAATGGTCGTAGGTGCGATTTCGATTTCTGCCGGCTCCGCGGCGACCCCGTCCATCATCCGGCTTCGATCTTCGACGACAGGTAACGGAGCGGAAGCTTGAACATATTCTGAAGTAGCCGCTGCTGGCACGTAAATTTCGTTAGTGGGAAAAGACGCAGCCGTTGTATACGGAGGCTTGACTTCCGTCGGCGTTGTAGGCTGAAGGGATTGCTCCGACCATTTTTTCATCTGATATTCCATGTCTACGATTCGACGATTTAATTTACCGACGGTTTCATCTTGCTCGGATTTAAATTTTGCGACAGCGTCGAACAACTCCCGATTTTCGGTTTCTAAATCTTCGAGCAGCTGACTGTAAGCCTCTTCGCTGACAAACTCTGTTTCTTTGTTAGACTTCGTTGCCGTTCTTGGCATCATCCACGCATATCCGCTAATCGCTATGCCAAGCAATACAATACTTAACCATGGGCTCATCCTTTAACCCCTCTCTTGCTTGTAGATCAGCCCGTGAAATCGATATGCTTCCCTTTAAACGGGTGCTCCGGGGTTTTACTATGTTCCGGAGTCTCCTCATGGGCTTCTTTGTTGGAGGAAAACGACTGTTTGTTCTTGCCGCGAGGCTGCCGTTCCGAGATCGTATCGTTTGTAGTCGATTCCATTTTCGTGCTTCTTTTAGCATCATGTTCGGCTGTTTTGAGTACCTGCTGACCTAATAAAGACTGCTCGGTCGCCGAACGTTGCTGCTGCTGTTGCTGCATCGGCGACAACTCCATCGAACGCGGAATGGATACTTGCACGTCGATCGGCTTAAAGCTCATGGCGGTTCACCTCGCATTTTGATCGTAACAATGAAAGTGACTATTGTTAATTAAAAGGAACCATTACGATATCGCCCTCGGAAAAACGGAAAGATACTCTTTGCGAGCCATCCTTAACGAATCGGGTGTACCGGCCGATAACGATCTTTGTCCCTCCCCACAGGGTATGAACGGCATCGACGCGCGCCGTAGTCGCATCTTCGAGCGTCTTCTCGATTTCCAACACCCGTTCCTTCGCGCTTTTTAGCTCTTCAAGCGTTTGGCGCTTAGTGGCCGACAGTTTAATACGAAGCGCGAGCTTATCCGGCGCCAATTGCCCTATCGATGCCATCTGATCCAACATAACTAAAGCTTTCTCCGATTTATCGGCGTTATCCGCAAGTTGACGCATAGTCACTCTGAGTTCATTCAGCTCTTGACGAAGCTCGGGACGAACGCCAACCTCGATCACCGTTGCCGTCGACATGGAATTCCCGATCATTCTAGCGGTGACGCGATCTCCGGCTTGAATGATTCCGCCGACGATAAGACCTTTGGCGCCGATGCATTTGACCGTCCGGCCCGCGCGTACGTTAGAATGCATAATGCTCTGCGAAACGATAATATCTTCGCCGGCAATGACATTGCCGTCTTGAATGAAGGAGCAACGAACGTTGCGGCCGGCCCTTACGTATCCTTTATTACTGCCGATTACTCCGCCGGAAATTTCGATCGAACCTTCCGACTCGACCTCCGCGCCTTCGATTCCGCCCGTAACGCGAATATCGCCCGAAGCTTTCACGCGGAAACCTGTCAGAATATTTCCTCTGATAACTACCGTGCCCACGAAATCGATATTTCCGATATTATAGTCCACGTCCCCGTTCACTTCATAAACGGGAAACACGTTAATCTTTTCTTTGTCCGTTTTCGTCACTAGTCCGTCGATCGCCGCATACATCCCGATTTTCTCGGGATTAACGACGACGTTCTTGCCGATCTTAAAGTGTGCTTCCTTGCCGTCTCGCGGCGGAATATCTTCCCCGGTCACAAATTTTCCGGCAACTCCGGGCAGAGCTGGCACGCGTTCGGCGATCAGTTGACCGGCTTTCACGTTAGCCAATTGGATCACTTCTTTGTAGTCGACGCTTCCGTCCTCTCTTTCGGTAGGACGCCGTTCTTCCTCCTTCGATTCGCCGTACAACAAGTTAACGAAACCATCCTTGCCCGGCTGGGTCGGAGTGCCGACGGCAACGATGTTCTGGGTAAAGTAAAAATCTTGGGGTTTCTGCGAAATCAGATAGAGCGTATCCTTCTGCAGTCCGTATTTGACTCCTTGCGACATCAGGTATTCCTCTAACTCGCGGGAAGTCAGCTTTAACTCTCCCTCGACTCTTCTGAATACCAAGAAAGCTTGCATTTTATCATCCGAAATCGTAACCTGCAGGCTTTCCTCCAATGGTATTTTTCCATTGTCAGGCATTAATAGGCCCCCTTTTTATCCGTTCTGAAGCAGCTGCTCCTTTTGTTTCGCCAATGCCCCTCTTAGCCTTAATATGGCTTTGGAGTGGAGTTGCGAAATTCGAGAAGGAGACAAGCTCATCACTTCGGCGATTTCGCTTAACGAAAGATCTTCGTAATAGAAAAGGGAAACCACCGTTCTTTCTTTTTCCGTAAGTTTCTCTATACCGAATTTTAAAGAGTCTTTCAGATAAGTTTCGTGTACCTTCGATTCCGGGCTGACCGCTTTCTCATCTACGAGGAGCGATAGCCTTGTTTCGGACTCTTCCTCGCGTATGGGATCTTCCAGGGAAAATACGGCGGCGACTGCGACCTCCTGAAGCATCTGTTGAAATTCTTTATCGCTAATATTCAAATAGGCGCATATTTCGTCATCTGAAGCAGATCTCAAATTCTTCTGTTCCAGCACCGCATATGCGTCCTCCATTTTTTTCGCTTTGTCACGAACGGAACGCGGAACCCAGTCGCCTTGCCTCAGTCCGTCTATGATCGCTCCTCTGATTCTCCAAGAAGCATAGGTTTCGAATTGCAGTCCTCGCCGATAGTCAAACTTCTCGATGGCATCGATTAATCCCATAGCCCCGTTACTTGCCAAGTCGTCTTTGGTTACATTTTTCGGTAAGCCGACCGCCATTCGGCTGGACACATAGTCCACGAGCGGTAAATAGAGCTCGATCAGTCGCTTTCTCGCTTCCGGATCCTCGTCCTCTTTCCAGCGCTGCCACAAATCTTGATGGGATAACCGGGAACGTGTTTGATCGACCATTCTATCCTCACCATCCTTATTCGTCCGTTAGACGACGAATCGCCTGAACCACTTCCTCGGGATTGGGATTGTCGAGCGACACCAATCGCTTGGGCTGCAAGGGCTGGAAGCCTTTAATCGGCTCTCCTTTGCCATCCGCCCATTGTTCTTTCATCATCTCGGACAGAGATTCGCCATCGTCCGGAGTCATTAAATCAAGCGCTGCTCCGCGTTCGTTATCCAAGGATGACTCGATCGTTTCCGTTCTCCGAACAGGACTTAACAATTGACTCAATACGAACCTTACGACAAAAGCGATCGCGGTAAAAACCAGGAATGCATACAAGCTTCGCATCAAAGTCGTACTTAGAGGGTTATTGGAGAGCGAGATTAAGAAAGTCAATATCCCGCCGAATCCGCCGAATGCGACATTTAAGCGCCAAGAACCAATCATTTCAAATCTCCTTTACTCCATGCTGAACGCTTCGAATGCTGAACACACCGGTCAGGCTGTTCAACTCTACGGTTCGCCCGTAATTGCCGCCCGTATCCTCCGAGACGAGCGGTATTTCAAATCGTTCCAGCGCCAGCTTCGTCGCCTCCACATTGCGAGGACCAATCCGCATCGTATCCGTGCCGCCCATGAAGGCAAACATTTGAGCTCCGCCGGCCATCTTCGCAAGAAGACGTCCCGTTACTGCCCCTTTGCTTATCATGCGTTGAAGAAGTTCCGGGACGGCAGTGTCCGCGTATTTGGCGATGTTCAGCTGTCCTTCCCGGGCAATGTCGGATGAAGGCAGCATGATATGCGCCATCCCGCCTAGCTTTAGATGGGGGTCGTAAAGGGTCAATCCTACGCATGAGCCTAATCCGGTCGTTCTGAGCATCGCCCCTCCATCCGCGATATTCAGATCAGCCATCCCCACTTTAATCAGGGTGCCTTCCGTCATCAGAGCGGCACTCCCAACGCACGAAAGAGCTTATCGAACGACTCGGGGTCCGGGATGAGGAAGAAATGTCCTTCCGCCTCTTGTTGGCCTTCCAGAAAAGTCGTATCGATGAGCAGAGCATCATCGCCCATCGTGCCGAATTGGAGTAATCCATAGCTAAGAATCGCTCCAGCCATGTCTACGGCCAACGATGGAACGGTCGGAGACATGTGCAATCCCGTAAAATCCGCTAAGGAGGTTAAATAAGAGCCGGCTAGTATGTTGCCGATTTCGCTGAGAGCGGATAGCTCCAGCTCGCTGTAATTATCGTTCTCTGCCGCATCGAAGCCAAGCAGTCCCTGCAAGATACGACGCGCCGGTTCCCTATTGATGATGAAGAACATATTGCCTGGAGCATCGCCGTCGACTCGCAGGAATATCGCGATGACAACCGCTTCGGAGCCCCCGACCCGCTCCGCTATCGCCTCGAAAGGTAGCAGGCTTACGGTTGGGACCGCCATGTCCACGGGTTTATTCAACAACGTCGATAAAGCGGTAGCCGCGTTTCCCGCGCCGATATTTCCGACTTCCCTAAGCACGTCCATCTTGAAATCCGAGTCGTTCTTAAACAGGCTCACGCGCCTACTCTCCAAACTGCTCTAACTGGATGATTTCGTTGCGGTTTAGTACTTCAATTAGATTCAAGAGGATTAATAGGCGGTTTTCGCCGATCTTGGCAACGCCGCTTATGTATTTCGCTTTAATGCCGCCTAGCACTTCCGGCGGATTCTCGATGGCATCGCTCATGACGTCCATGACGTCGTTGGCCGAATCCACGATGAAGCCGACTTCCAATTCATTCGCGGCAACGATAATAATCCGGGAATTGTCGGTAAGCTCCGTCTCCGCGAGTCCGAACCGTCCGCGCAGGTCGATCACCGGAATGACTATGCCTCTTAGATTGATGACACCCTTGACGAATTCCGGCGTTTTCGGAACGCGGGTAATCGGTACCAAGCGTTCGATCGTGCGGACTTTGTCCACTTCGATACCGTACTCTTCTTGCGCCAGCGTGAAGACAATGACTTTCAATTCCTCTGCCATGGATGAAATCCTCCCTTAGAGTCCGGTATTTTACTTAATGAGTGCATTGGGATCTACGATTAAAGCGACTTGCCCATCACCGAGAATCGTCGCGCCAGATACGATGCCAAGATTGTTTGCCAAATACTTGCCGAGAGGCTTCAATACGATTTCGCTCTGTCCGATGAATTCGTCTACCAGAACGGCTGCCACCTTGTCCCCTTTGCGGATAACTAGCATTTCCGTTTCCGCTTCCTCATCGTCGCTATAATCGGGCGAATCGACCAGTTTAGCCAAGGAAACGACCGGAATGATAGATTGACGATAGTCGATCATTCGATTACCGTGCAATGTCCGGATATCCGTCCGCTTAACCGAGCCCGTTTCCACGATCGACGAAAGCGGGAATGCGTATTTCTCGGACCCGAGCTTGATCAACATCGCCGCGATTATCGATAGCGTCAGCGGTAATTGAATCGAGAATTTAGTTCCGGACCCCAATACGGAGTGAACCGTAACGTGACCGCCCAACGAAGTGATTTTGGATTTGACCACATCCAGCCCGACACCTCTGCCCGAAATATCCGAAACCTTGTCGGCCGTGCTGAACCCGGCGGCGAAAATGAGCATGTTCACTTCCTCATCGGTAAGGTTCTTGGCTTCTTCCGCAGTAACGACTCCGCGTTTGACGGCCGTTTCCAACACTTTAGGACGATTGATTCCTTTGCCGTCTTCTTCAATCTCGATAAAAACGTGGTTTCCGCTATGGAATGCTCGCAAATGAACCGTTCCGACTTCCGGCTTGCCTAATTGATTACGTTCGGTTATGGGCTCGATTCCGTGATCGACGGCGTTACGAATTAGGTGGACGAGCGGATCTCCGATCTCGTCGATGACGGTACGGTCTAGTTCCGTTTCCGCGCCGACAATGACGAGGTCTACTTTCTTGTCGAGTGATTTAGCCAAATCGCGAACCATTCGCGGGAACCGGTTAAACACGCTTTCCACAGGAACCATGCGCAGCTTCAGAACGATATTCTGCAAGTCCGCGCTGACGCGAGCCATATGCTCTACCGTTTCCGTCAAGTCGTTGCGCCGGACCTCTGAAGCAAGCTGTTCCAAGCGAACTCGGTCTATCAATAATTCGCTGAATAGATTCATAAGAGAATCAAGACGTTCGATATCGACCCGAATCGTTCGGGGCGCGGCGCTTCCGGAGACAGGTGCCGTAGCGGCTACCGGCCGGGTCGGGTTGCCATCCGTCAGCGGCGCTGCCGGCGCGCTCGCGTTAGTAATCGGAGCGACCGAAAGCGTAGAGGCCGTTTGCTTGATTCTTTCTTCCGCTTGATCCTTCGCGCTCTCGGCGCTTCCCAGTTCCTCCAACGAGGAACGATCCACCGCGTTCAGCGTCACGGACTCTATCTCGGATACTCGCGAGATTTGGTCGCGGAGTAAGTTTTCGTCCGTTTGCGAAATATAGTAGACCGAGAAGCTGCGCTCGAATTGCTCTTGTTCGATTTCCTGCACGGATGGGAAAGCTTTAACCACTTCTCCGTTTCTTTCCAGCACGTCGAATACCATATAGGCGCGAGCGGCCTTGAGCAAACAATCTTCCCTGACCTTTACTTCGATGTAATAGGCTTTATGCCCGCCATCCAAGGATTGGCTAAGAACGGACAATTGGTATTGGTCCAGCACAAGCGAAGCCGGCACGTTAGACGCGGGCGCACTGATAGTGGCTTTCGCGGAACCGACGACGGCCGCGTCGCCTTTAACGATTTCTTTAAGCCTTTGCACAAGCTCCACTACGTCGCCTTTACCCGTACCGCCGTTAATAATATCTTGAACCATGGCTTCCAGCGCATCCAAGCATTTGAACAGCGTATCGAAAATATTGCCGTTCATGCTTAGCTTGTCGTTGCGCACGAGATCCAGAACGTTCTCCATTTCATGCGTCAACGCGGCGAGATCCTCGAATCCCATCGTAGCCGACATTCCCTTCAGCGTATGCGCCGAACGGAATATAATTTGAACGATGCTGATATCCTCCGGTTGCTGCTCCAGCCGAAGCATATTCTCGTTCAGTGATTGCAAGTGATCGTTGGACTCATCGATAAAGATGGACATGTATTGATTCATTTCCACTGGCCGGACACCTCCTTGTTGGCTGAGCTTTCAAGTACGAATTTATGGTTTGCGCGATCTCACTTCCTGCACGATCGCAGGGGCAATTCCTTGAAGCGGCAATTGGTGCGATACGGCGCCTAACTCTACGGCGGAACGCGGCATTCCGTATACGACGCAGGTTTGCTCGGATTCCGCTATCGTCGTGGCGGCGCCGTCCGATCGCAGTGCCTTCATGCCTTTAGCGCCATCGCTTCCCATTCCAGTCATGAGAACGATGTGCCTGACAAGCTGCCGTTGTCCGATCAGGGATTCGAATAGGACGTCAACGGAAGGCATATGTCCCGACCGCGGGCCTTCTTCGGACAATCGGATGCGATATTTGCCCGAAGCCTCTTTCTTCAGCGACATATGTTTCCCGCCTGGAGCGATATATGCCGTGGCGGTTTCCACGAGCTCGCCTTCGACCGCTTCGCGTACATGGATGCTGCAAAAATTATCCAAGCGTTGCGCTAACGAGAAGGTGAATTTGGGCGGCATATGCTGGACGACCAGAATCGGAGCCGGAAATTCGGCAGGAATGCCGGTCAGTACTTCGTGGAGTGCTCTTGGCCCCCCCGTAGACGTCCCGATCGCGACCAATTGCTCGAATTGCGTCGAACCTCTCGGCTTCGCTGTTGTGCCGGCATTCGTTAGGGAGGAAGACGCTTTCTCGGAAGTAACTGCCGGCTTGGACGTTTTCTTACCGGCAACGACCGAATCGCTCTGAACCCGGGCCACGGGTTTTGCTCGTTGCGAACTTTCGTTGGCCATTCGAGTTTCCTGCGACTTGGGCTTTGTCATTCCGGTTTCGGCAACGGGCAGCACGGATGATATTCGAGGTGCTGGTTTGTCCGTTTTCGCTTCCGGTTTTCGGGAATGAGTCGCGCCTTCTTTGCTTACGTTCTCTTTCGGCTGAACCTCTTTAACCGATGCTATATTACTAGGAATCGTATCGACGGCAATTCCAGGCTTATCCGGCTTCCCAACTTTGTTAGCGGGGTCTTCCACAATCGGAGAAAGCGTCAATGGCGGTGCGGGAGTCGGCTGAACAATGATTACGGCTTTTTCCTCTACTGCCGGTAGCATTCTTAGAGAGCCGCTACTCATCGTTTCCAACGCGATATGCAGCTTCTCGAGAAGTTGTTCCCCCACCTGGCGTATATCCAGTTTCACCGCGCCATCCGGCTTGCGTATAAAATCGATCGCGCCGTATTGGAGCGCCTTGATAGTATCCCTAGTTCCGTTGTCCGTGACCGCGGAGAGCATAATAACCGGAGTAGGCTGGATGTTCATAATGCGTTGCAACGCTTCGAGACCGTTCATTTGCGGCATTTCCAGATCCATCGTAATAATATCCGGTTTAAGCTCAAGCGCTAAATCGACGCCTTCTTTGCCATTCGAGGCTGTCGCCAATACTTTGAAGGCAGCATCAGCGTCTATGACATCGCTGAACACCTTGCGCATGAATGGGGAATCATCTACGATTAGAACCTTAAATTCCGACATCTTGCGACCCTCCCCGTGATTCTAGCTGAATTTACGGCTTCGATGTTTCGGCGCTTCTCTATTTCAACGTGTTTAACTCCATAACTTCTTTATTCTTTGGACGAAGCTGGATAACCCCCGGTTAGAGACCGGCTCTCTTTCCTCAAGCAAGAACCGGGAAGCGATTCGGTCGATTCCTCGCGTTGCTTCGCTATCAGGGAACGCTATGGATAAAGGCGTTTGGCGTTTAACGGCTTTCGTGACGTTGGAGTCATCGGGGATAAAGCCAAGCACCGGTATTTCGATGTCCAAATATTTGCTTGCCACCTGACGAATATTGTCCGCCGTTTGTTTTCCTTCGCGTTCGTCGGCAACCCTGTTCACGACTAATCTGAAGGAAATTTCGTGCCCCATCGACTTGAGCATTTTAATTAAAGCATAGGCATCGGTAATCGATGTCGGCTCGGGAGTCGTGACTACGATCGTTTCTTCGGCTGCGGTAATAAAGCGAACCGTTTCCTTAGATAAGCCGGCCCCTGTATCGAACAAGATAAAATCGACATGACCGTGGAGCTTCGATATCTGATCCGAAAAGTATTCCAACTCCTGTTCGCTCAACCGAACCAAGTCTTGAAAACCCGATCCGCCCGCAATGAACTGTAACCCGCCGGGACCTACCTGGATAATTTCCCAGATGGACTTTTCTCCTTTTAGCAAGTGCATGAGATTGTACTGGGCCGGCGTTCCTAATAGGACGTCTATATTGGCGAAGCTGATATCGGCGTCGAAGACGAGCACGCTATATCCTCTATTCTGCAAAGCCATGGCGAAGTTCAAGCTGAAGTTCGACTTCCCGACGCCGCCTTTACCGCTCGTGACGGTAATAACCCGTGTCGTGCGCGCCGCGCGTAATTCCTTGGAATGAACCAAATGCCTTAGCGCCTGCGCTTGATCAATCATCGGTTGAAACCCCCAATATCCGCTTTACCAAGTCCTCCGGCTCGAATGGCCGGATATCGTCGGGCACCGCTTGTCCGCAAGTGATGTAAGATATTCGGAAATCGAATTCCTTAACCAAATTAATGAGGGTACCGAATGTGTCCGTTTCGTCGAATTTAGTCAGTAGCAATTGATTAACGCCGTACTTAGCGAATTGAGAGGCTACCATCTTCATATCGCTATACTTGTGAGTCATGCTGAGTACGAGAATCGTCTCCGTCTGCTCTCCCGGCGCTAACAAGCTGTTCACTTCCGAGACGAAGAGCTCGTTGCGGTAATTACGACCGGCAGTATCCATGAACAAGAGGTCACGATCGCCCAGTTTTCCGTATGCCCTCGTAAGCTCGCTTGGCGAAAATACGACCTCAAGGGGTACATTTAATATATCGGCATACGTCCTCAACTGATCAACCGCCGCGATTCTGTATGTATCAGCCGTGATGAAACCCACGCTCCGCCGATGGTTGAAGGATTGTTCCGCGGCTAGCTTAGCGATAGTCGTCGTCTTCCCGACGCCGGTAGGACCAACGAAATGTACGATTCTCGTTGTATCGTCTATTCCTGTCCCGACCGCGAGGCCCAACCATTCCAATAGAACCGAACGAGAAGCTTCATAAGACGATATCTCTCTGTCCTCTTCGCGATGCTCGTCGATCTTTCGGTTAACGGCTTCGGCGAATTGTTCGACGTAAGAAGGCTCGACTCCCTGTTCCGCCAATCGCCTGCTCCATTTAATGACGGCTTCGGGCATACTCCTGAAAGTCTGCTGCTTAGCCATCTTGCTCATCATTTCCTTCATGGAACGAAGCTCCGTCAATAAATCCGCTGTTTCTTCGACGGCTTGTTTATTTTCTCTTTTCTCGAGCGCCTGAACCGCAATCGCTAACGTGGCCGCTTGCGTATCGGAGCGTTGAGGCACTTCTTGGATAATATCCGAGATTGTACGATCGCGCTCTTGCAGGTCTTGAGATTCGCTAGATTGCTCCAGAGCGGATTGAAAAACGTTAGGCTTGATCGGGCTGATCGGCCCGCCGCTGCTTTGCACCTCGGGTAACGGCGATGTCGGCCTTCGGCCGCTATCCGCGAATGGAGGCTGCGAATATCTCTCCCTAACCGCATTCGAGGAAATGACGGGTAACGGTGCGTCCGTCTCGTCGAATATAGCAGCAGGCATCTTCCTCTCGATAGGACGAGCGGGTATCGGTGCTCTAGCCTGCGGTTTTTTTGCCGCTTCGTCAATGGCTGCGATAACCTCCACTCGTTTCTTGCGGAACATGCCAAGAAATCCGCCGACGCGGATATCTTTCGTATTCAGAATAACGGCATCCGACCCCAGTTCGCTGCGAATCATTTGAACGGCTTCGGGAAGATCATCGACGATATATCTTTTTACCTTCATGCACTCACCACCCCAACGCTCTGCACTTCAATACTTGGCTCCAACTCGCTGTACGAAATGACCGGAATATCTTGCAGGCTTCTCTCCAGCAACTGGCGCAAATACATGCGAATCGTCGGAGACGTTAGTATGATAGGCTGTTGACCCGACTGCACCAACTTATTCACTTGCTCGGTCAAACGTTGGTAGATCGCTTGCGATGACGCCGGATCCATCGCTAGATAACTTCCTTGATCGGATTGTTGAACCGCATCGGCTATCTTCTTCTCGACTGCGGGACTAACCGTAATAACCTTAAGTGGCTCTGAAGCGCTGGCGTATTGTTGGGTAATCTGTCGGGATAAGCTTTGCCGCACGTACTCCGTTAGAACCTCCGGGTCTTTCGTATATTTACCGTAATCCGCCAACGTTTCAAAAATAGTGACCAAATCCCGAATGGATATTTTTTCTTTAAGCAGCTTCGACAAGACTTTCTGGACATCTCCAACGCCTAGGATGGATGGGATTAACTCATCGACAAGCGCAGGGTAAGTTTCCTTGACGCTCTCGATCAACGCTTTCGTTTCTTGACGGCCGATTAGCTCATGCGCATACTTCTTGATGACTTCCGTCAAGTGGGTCGCGACCACCGATGGAGGATCGACGACCGTATAACCGGCCATCTCCGCTCTTTCCTTCGTCGCTTCGTCGATCCACAAAGCGGGTAAACCGAATGCCGGCTCCTGAGTCTCGATTCCCGTAACGGACTCGTCGTCAAACCCTGGGCTCATTGCCAAATAATGATGTATCAATAATTCGCCGCGAGCGACCGTGTTTCCTTTCATCTTAATGACATATTCATTCGGTTTTAGTTGAATATTGTCGCGAATTCGGATAACGGGGACGATTAAGCCCATTTCAAGGGCACATTGCCGTCGAATCATAATAATTCTGTCGAGTAGATCTCCGCCTTGCTGCGTGTCCGCAAGCGGGATTAACCCGTACCCGAATTCGAATTCGATCGGATCGACCTGCAACAAGCTGATGACGCTTTCCGGACTCCGCACTTCCTCGATATGCTTCTCTTCAACGAGAAGCTCTTCTTCTTGCTGCTTCCGGTTCAAGTTCGCTTGCAAACGATAACCAGCTATTATCAGAATAGCTGCGTACGGAAGCGTGCTGATCAAAGGAATAGGAGTTGCCAAGCCCAATAGCGCTACCGTGCCTCCTACGATGTATAACAACTTCGGATACCGAAGCATTTGTTTGCTGATATCATCCGCCATGTTGCCCTCGGAAGCGGCTCTAGTTACGATGATACCTGCTGCAGTACTAATCAATAGAGCTGGAATTTGACTGACTAGACCGTCCCCGATGGATAGGATGGAGTATGTCTCCAAGGAGGTCATGGCATCCATTCCATGAATGGCCATCCCGATAACGAACCCGGCGATCAAGTTGATGAAAACGATAATGATGGAGGCAATAGCATCCCCTTTGACGAATTTGCTGGCTCCGTCCATCGCGCCATAGAAATCGGCTTCCTTTTCAATCTTTTCCCGGCGTTCCCTGGCTTGTTGCTCATTAATGAGACCGGCGTTCAAATCGGCGTCGATACTCATTTGTTTGCCGGGCATCGCATCGAGAGTGAAGCGGGCTCCTACTTCCGCGACGCGCTCGGACCCCTTCGTGATAACGATAAATTGCACGACGACAAGGATAAGGAATACAACGAAACCTATCGCGATTTGCCCGCCGGCTACGAAACGTCCGAACGTTTCGACGACGTGTCCCGCATCTGCCTCCGATAAAATCAGCCGCGTAGTAGAAACGTTAAGCGCTAATCGGAAAATCGTCGTGAGCAACAAGAGGGTAGGAAATATCGAAAAGTGAATCGCATCCTGGGTGTTCATCGCGATCAGAAGGATCATGACGGCAACCGAAATGTTAATGATAAGTAAAATATCCAAGAGTGCTTTGGGAATAGGAACGACCATCATCAGGACAATTCCGATGACGCCTATGAGTATGCTTAAGTCCCGAATTTTCATGACGCGTCCCTCCCGACTAGCGATACGTCCTCTTACGCTGCGGTGCGCGCCGGAAAAGGATTGCCACTACGCCGCTGTTAAAATCGAGTTGCTGTTGAATTTATTTTGCGGTTGCAACTCGATTTTAAAGGCGGACGTAAACTCTCCGTGGCAAAACCTTTTCCTCTGCGCCCTTTCGTAAGCCGGCCGTTCTAATTATATTTATTACCTCCGGCCCTTGAGCCGATATACGTATGCCAGCACTTCCGCTACCGCTTGAAAGAGGTCGCCGGGAACGCTTTGTCCCACTTCCGTCCTCTCGAACAGCGCACGGGCGAGCGGCTTGTTTTCCATAGTCATAACTTCGTTTTTCTTGGCTATCTCCCTGATCCGAAGAGCTAAGTAGTCTTGCCCTTTAGCGATAACGGTCGGAGCGTCCATTTTGCTCGGATCGTATTTCAAAGCTACCGCGAAATGCGTCGGGTTGGTAATGACGACATCCGCTTTCGGAACTTCCTGCATCATTCGCATAAGCGCCATTCTGCGTTGACGTTCTTTTATTTTTGCTTTAATAAGCGGATCGCCTTCGGAGTTCTTATACTCGTCTTTAATATCTTGCTTGCTCATTCTCAGGTTTTTCTCGAACTCGTAACGCTGGTACATGAAATCGCCGATGGCCAGTACGAATAGGAGCGCTGCGACGAAGATTCCCATTTCCATAGTCAGGCCGCTCACGAAAGCGAATATATCCTGCACCGGTAAATGCGCCAAATCAAGAAACCGTTCCCTTTCCGACCAAAGGACCAAATAAACGATTAATCCCACTGCAGCTAACTTTAAGGAGCTCTTTAGAAACTCGACGACCGATCTGACTCCGAAAATATTTTTGGCGCCGGTCAGTGGGTTAAGCTTCTCCAGCTTCGGCTGAAGAGGCTCCAAAGTAAACAACCAACCGATCTGAACGTAATACGACGCAAAAGCGACGATAAGCACTACGACGAAGATCGGGGCAAGAACGATCAACAATTGAACGGCATAATGATTGAACAAAGTGAGTATATTTTCGGCCGTTACTTCCATCTCCAAACGATGCAAGAGAACATCGCCGAACATGGTCAAGATTTGCTTCTGGAGAAAAGGACCGAGCATCAGCAAACAACAGATACAAGCGAGAAGGATCAGCGAGCTCGGAATTTCCACGCTCTTGGCCACCTGACCCTTTTTGCGGCTCTCTCCTCGCTTTTTCGGTGTCGCCTTCTCCGTTTTCTCGCCCGAGAACAATTGCAAATCCATCCTAAGACGATTGCGGGGCATGACGCTACCTCCTCTATCGTTACCTTTGCTCAAGAAGGTGTTTTCAATATCGTGAACAATTTCTCCAATGCTTCGAACATATTGTCGAATATCAACTGAAACAATGCACTAAAGCCGGGCAAAAGAATGACCAACATAGCCAAACCAATAAGGATCTTAATAGGAATACCGATGACGAATACGTTGTATTGCGGTGCCGTTCTTGCCAACAAAGCCAATCCGAAATCCGTTAAAAACATGGCTACGACGATAGGTGCCGATATTTGCAAAGCCAACAGAAAAGTATCCGCGAAAGTACGAGTTAAAAATTGCGTTACGTCTCCTCCGTAATACACTTGGAAGAGATTATTATCAAGGGGAAGCCACTTGTAGCTATCCATGATTGCCGCTAATAAGTAGTGATGACCGTTCACCGAAAGAAAAACGAGCATCATTAACATGAACTTCAGATTACCTAACATCGGAGCTGACGCGCCGGTAATGGGATCTACGATATTCGCGATCCCGAAACCCATCTGCATGTCCATGAAAGAGCCCGAGGTCTGTACGATCGTGAAAAACATATAAGACGTGTAGCCTATCAACAGGCCGGCAAAAATCTCGCGGATAATGGCAAGTATGTAAGTAGCGTCCGCCGTTACTTTAGTATCGAACCCGACCGTCAGAAAGACGATCAGCGATACGAAGAAGGCCAAACCGATCTTAACGGTTTTGGGAACCGACCGGGATGATAAAATGGGCGCTACAATAATAAACGACGTTATTCGACAAAATACAAGCAAAAAGGCAGGAAACATCTGCATAATTAATTCCATCATTCATCACCCAATGTAATTCGACAAATTTCCAAGCAACTGAGTGGTGAAATCGACCATGACATTGAGGATCCATGGACCAAAAATCAGCAGCGCTAGAAAAACGGCGATGATTTTGGGCACGAAAGCGAGAGTTTGCTCCTGGATTTGGGTCGTCGCCTGAAAAATACTGACGAGCAACCCTACGATCAATCCGATTCCAAGCATCGGTGCGCTTACCTTCAGAACGGTATACAATGCTTGTCCCGCCAAGCCGATAATAAATTCAGAGCTCATGTTACCCCTCCTGCCTTACGGTTCCGCCGGCGTTCAAGTATTAAAGCTGGTCAACAGAGATTTAACAACGAGATACCAACCGTCGACTAGCACGAAGAGCAATATCTTGAACGGAAGCGAGATCATAACGGGTGGAAGCATCATCATCCCCATCGCCATCAACGTACTGGCTACGACCATATCAATGACGAGAAAAGGTATGAATATCATGAAACCCATTTGGAAAGCCGTTTTCAACTCGCTTATGGCGTAAGCAGGAACGAGTACCGTAATCGGGATATCTTGATACGTTTCCGGCTTCTCCGTTTTCGTATAATTCATGAATAAGAGCAAATCTTTATCTCTCGTATGCTTGTACATGAATTCCTTCATCGGAATCGAAGCTTTCTCTAAGGCGACCGTTTGACTGATTTCTCCCGCCAAGTACGGCTTTAAAGCCGTCTCGTTTAACTGCGAGAATGTTGGAGCCATGATGAATAAGGTCATGAATAACGCTAATCCAATCAACACCTGATTGGGTGGCATTTGTTGCGTTCCCAACGAAGTACGAACAAACCCGAGCACGATAACGATTCTTGTAAAGCTTGTCATCAGCACGAGTATGGCCGGGGCTAGGCTAAGGACCGTAATCAGCAACAGCATGGATAAAGCCGATGCGCCTACGGGCTCGGTCCCATCACCGAGGGTGACTCCAATAATGGGATCGGCATACGAAGAGGCTTGGAAACCGAACAGTATCGTTTGCAGCGACAGGAAGCTATAAAGGATCTTTTTTTTCATGAATTATCTGTCCGATCTCCGGAACGGCTATCCTCCAACAACTGTTCGACCTTCTGTCTTCTTTCGGACAATTGGCGCAGTCGGTTCTCTAAGGTTTGCTCGAAGCTAGTACCGTTAGAGGACGCTTTGGATGAAGTTTCTTCGTTTTGCGGATTGTTGCGCTGAGTCATCTTGCGTAGCCATTCTGGCAGCGAAGCTCCCGTATTGGCCGTGACCGAATCATGTTCCGCCAGCAAAGCGGCTACGAGCTCCGGCTCTGTGATGGATTCGAGCAACGTCACGTCGTCCCCGATGCCAAGCACGTAAATCCGACCGTTCCATTCCACGATTTGCATCGACTTATTCGTCCCTAGAGGAAAACCACCCAAAGACCGAAGCGCCCGATTCATTCCCCATCCGCGATTGCGTTTAGCGAAAAACCGTAAAACGAGAACGATTAATCCTACGATAATGGCAAGGACGAACAATACCCAGATCAGATCCCATGCCGATCCGGATCCAGTCCCTGGAAACTCTTCTACTAGCCCGTAAGTACGCATGAATCTTCAACGCTCCTGACTTTGACTTAACCCAGTGTTTTCTTGATGGCTTCGATGACTCTGTCCGCTTGAAACGGCTTTACGATAAAATCTTTGGCGCCGGCTTGAATCGCGTCGATTACCATTGCTTGTTGTCCCATTGCCGAACACATAATAACTTTGGCGTTGGTATCCAATTTGCGAATTTCTTTTAACGCCGTAATTCCATCCATCTCCGGCATTGTAATATCCATCGTGATCAGATCCGGATTAAGCTCCTTGTACTTCTCGATCGCTTGCGCGCCGTCTTGCGCTTCTCCAACGACCTCATAACCATTTTTTGTTAAAATGTCGCGGATCATCATGCGCATGAATGCTGCGTCGTCTACTATGAGAATGCGGTTTGCCATTTCAATTTCCTCCCGATAAACTTATTGGATTTTTTGGACGCGATCCCATTGACTAACAATGTCGGTGACACGCACGCCGAAATTCTCGTCGATTACGACGACCTCGCCTTTGGCGATTAATTTGTTGTTTACTAAGATGTCTACGGGTTCGCCGGCCAATTTATCGAGTTCGATGATTGAGCCTTGGGACAATTCCAAAATATCTTTAATCTGTTTCTGCGTACGTCCCAACTCTACCGTGACCTTCAGCGGGATGTCGAGTAACAGATTTAAATTCGTTTCTTCTGCTTGAGCGAAACCTCCGCCTTGAAAATTAGCGAATTGCACCGGATTAACGTTCACGTTCCGATTAACGCCGCCGCCTAGCGTTTGCGGATAAGCCGGCATTTGCGCCGCATAAGCCGGGGGTGCCGCTGCCATCGGCGGAGCCTGATGAACAGGAGCTGCAACAGCCGGAGTAGGCGCCGGTTGTGCGGCTTGCACGGCAGGCTGCGGCGGTTTAGCTTGCTGAGGAGCCGGTTCTTCCGAAACGCCGCCCATGAGCGAATCGACCAATTCTTTCGCGAAGGTAACGGCTAGCAACTGCATGATGGACGAATCTATCAAATCCCCTATCTTTAAACGGAAGGAGATTCTGACGAATACCTCCTCTTGAGGGATGTTGCTGACTCCGGAGTTATTCTTGACGTCCATAATATCGATGCCAGGGGGCGAAATGTTGACCATACGATTAAAGATCGTCGACATGGAAGTCGCCGAGGATCCCATCATCTGGTTCATCGCTTCTTGAACCGCGCTAATATGTATTTCATTTAGTTCCGCGGATGTAACGTTTCCTTCTCCGCCCAGCATCAAGTCCGCGATAACTTGGGCGTCATGGGACTTGATGACAAGGGAGTTAATTCCTTCGAAACCTTCAACGTAGCTCACGTGCACGGCAACATGCGGCTTCGGAAATTCCGATTCGAACTGCTGCCGTTCGATGATCGAAACCGTCGGAGTCGTAATATCGACTTTCTTGCCGAGCAAAGTCGATAGTGCCGTTGCGGCGCTTCCGAAAGTAATGTTGCCGATTTCCCCTAGAGCATCCTGTTCCATCGGAGTAAGGTAGTCGCCGATGGACCGCTCGGCACCGATTGAACCGCCGGCTGGCTCTTCCTCTCCGCCGGAAGATTGACGCAATAAAGCATCGATTTCTTCTTGGGATAAATAATCTTTACTCGTCATGGATCTCATCTACTCCTTCGCTGACGATCTCGTGAATTTGAATCGCCATTTTATCTCGCACCGTACCCGGACTGGCGATAAACTTCACCTTGTCGCCGACTTTCACTTCCAGACCTTCTTCTGTTGGCTTATGCAAAGCAATAACGTCTCCAATCGAGAGGTTCAAGAATTCCTGGACGGATATTTGTGAAGTTCCAAGCTCCGCGACTATCGGAAGTTTGGCTTTATGTACCCTTAGTTCAAGTAACTGTTGCTCTTCCGGCGCCCGGGTTTTCTTCTGGGAAACGAACCAATGATGCACGGAAAGTCTCGGCATGATCGGCTCGATGACGACATGAGGAATACATAGATTAATCATTCCCGTCGTATCTCCGATTTTCGTGCTAAGAGAAATGAGCGCGATCGTTTCATTCGGAGAGACGATTTGCATGAACTGCGGATTCGTTTCAAGAGCTTCCATCCGCGGCTGTATGTCGATAATCGTTTTCCAGGCTTCTTGCAAGCTTTCGAAAGCTCTGCTGAAAATTTTCTCCATGATGATCGTTTCGATTTCCGTCAAGCTGCCGATCTTGCTCGGAGCCGTTCCACCGCCACCCAGTAGCCTATCGAGCATGGCGAAAGCGACATTGGGATGTACCTCTAGAACCATTCGTCCTTCCAGCGGCTCCGCTTCGAAGATGTTGAGTATCGTCATCTTAGGAATGGAACGGATGAACTCGTCGTAAGGCAGCTGCTCTACTTGAACGACGTTAATTTGAACGAACGTTCTAAGCTGAGCGGAGAAATATGTTGTTAAGAATCGCGCGAAGTTCTCGTGAATACGGGTCAAGCTGCGAATATGATCTTTAGAAAAGCGCGTCGCGCGTTTAAAGTCGTACGCACGCACCTTTTTCTGCGTATCCTCTTTCTTAAGCTCTTCCGCATCCATTTCTCCCGAAGAGAGCGCCGCCAATAACGCATCGATCTCATTCTGCGAAAGTACATCTACCAAATCCCTCACCCCTTTCTTAAACCGGAGCGAAACGATATGTTTCCCCAGCGGTCAAGTGTTCTGCCAATAATCAATCGATGATGCGGGTTTTTATCAAATAGGAGTCATAATAAATCCTTTAATTCCTACCCTCAGCAATTTGCCATCGGACAATACCGAGTTCACGGAGTTGATAAGTCCCGCTGTTAACTGGTCTTTTCCTTTGGTTCCATTCATATCATCAGGGCTCATCACCCATAATGCACGGTTAACGATCGGTTTAATTTGGCTTTCCTTGATTTTGTCGAACTCCTCTTTCGCTTTCTCGTTATCGAATTGGAACGAGAAGCTAATTTGGACGACATAATCCGTGTCGGAAAGATTAGTTCTGATATCAATTAATTCGGATGTGACCTTTACCATTTCATCCGCAGATATTGGCTCCACTTGCTCATTGCCGGCTACTTCTTTTATGGCTTGCTCGGGATCCGCTGCTTTGTCCCCGAACAGATTAGTCCAGAAATAGAAGGTGGCAATGACAATCAACGTAATCGCCAATAATAGCGAAACGAGCCATGGCAACAATTTTCTCATGACGTAGCTCCCTCCGATTGCGTGTCCGTTGGGCCTGTTACGGCCGCCAGCACGCCGATACTGCGCAAGTAATGCCGGGTAGCCCGGATTACATCCGAAGAATTTTCGATAACAATGAATTTTTTGCCCGTGGTAAGCGTGATAATCGTATCCGGCGTGTCTTCCACCGTTTCGATCAATAAAGCGTTAACGTGGAACTTGCTGCCATTAAGGCGCGTAACATGAATCATTTCAGGGCCTCCCCTTAAACTGCCGAGGGGAGAGCTAAGCCGCCCTCCCGAGGCAGGAGATCAATTACCGTTTCAAGTTAACGACTTCTTGCAGAATTTCGTCTGAAGTTGTAATGATTTTGGAATTCGCTTGGAAACCGCGTTGAGCGACGATCATTTCAGTGAATTCGTTCGTCAAGTCGACGTTGGACATTTCAAGCTGTCCGGAGATAATCGCTCCTAGACCAAGCTCCGGATCTCCGGGAGCTCCGGTGATCAGTTCGCTCTCTAGGTTGGCGTTCGGAGTCAACCGATACATATTACCTCCGACTTTTTCCAATCCGTTAGGGTTATACACTTTCGCTAACCCGATTTGGAAACCGCTGTCCGTAGCCAAACCGTCCGCATCGATCTGAATGATTCTGCCATCCTGGGAAATGTTGAACGCCGTGATCTCGGGAGGAAGCACGATCGGCTCCCCGTCGGCGCTTACAACCATCATGCCGTCGGCGTTGACCAATTGTCCCGCGGCGTCAAGATCGAAGTTGCCCGCTCTCGAAAGATAAGGAACTTCTTGGTCGGCGGAAGTCTTGACCATGAAGAATCCGTCGCCGTCGATGCGAAGATCCGTCGATTTGGAAGTCGTCATGGCACTACCGGGCGTGTGGATCGTATCGATGGCGGCAACCGTGACTCCTAACCCGATTTGTTTCGCGTTTACGCCGCCGGTAGTACCTTCGACTGGAGCGGTAACTCCAGACATCGATTGGCTCAAGATATCTTTGAACATAACTCGTCCGGCTTTGAATCCTACGGTATTGACGTTGGCGATGTTATTGCCGATGACGTCTAGCTTCGTTTGAAACCCGCGCATACCGGAAACACCAGAATACATTGAACGCAACATGAATTGCCTACCTCCATTTAGTGGGTGGATTTGAACCGCTTCAATCGGTCGGCGGCTTTCGAGCTTCCTTGGCAGGACCAGCCCGGTTATTTCATTTAACTGACGACTACCGCGCTATCGATTTGCGTGAAAATATGCTCTTTCATAGATTGGCCATCCATAGCGGTCACTACGGTACGGTTAGGAACATTAACGATCATGGCAATGTCTCGGAACAACACCAGCGAATCTTTGGCGCCTTTCGCAGCTGCCTGCTCTATCGCATTGGTAATGCGCTTAATTTGATCGGGCAACAATTCGATGCCTCGCTGCTGCAGCCGTTGTTCGGCGTGGTGGCTGAACTTCAATTGCTTGCTGCTCAGCACTTCGCTGAAAGGTGTGGATTCCGTTACCCCTTGACTGCTTCGATCAATGTTGCGGCTCGGTTGAATCGGACCCGTACGTCCCGTCGACAGATGTCCAACGAGCATCCGGTCACTCATCTGCGGCCGCCTCCTCTTCGTTCTCCGCGGACGGTTCAGCGATAGAGATGATTTCGTCGATCGGCACTTCCGCATCCTCGACTTTGACGTATTGAACACCATCGCGCCATAGTACTGAATTCACGGTGCCTGTATAAACCGAAACTCCGCCTTCCGTTTCCTCGGACCAGGTCACTTCCTTGCCGATCAATCCGGCTACCATTCCGGCCGATTGCCTCAGCGAGGTGATTTCTTTGGACATATTCATCATTTGTTCCAGGGATGAGAATTGAGCCATTTGAGCAATGAACTCTTTGTCCTGCAAGGGCTGCATCGGATCTTGGTTGCGCAGCTGCGTGACCAGGATTTGTAAAAACTGATCCTTGCCTAGTTCTTTAACTGGTTTTCTAGCCGCTGCCTGAACATTCTGAGCCGAATAATAGGGCCAGATATTCTGTGTGCTAATATCAGCCACGGGATTCACCTCCTTAACCGGTACTACGCCGTGACGTTCAATGAACTGCCGAATCCGAATTCCTTCAATGAGGAGTTTCGTTCAAGCTCTGCCGCGAAAACCGCGGGATCTTCGTAAGTATCTCCGTTGCCGCCATTAGAACCGTTGCCGTTGCCCGAGTTCGATTGGCGATGTTCTTGTTGCATGAAGGATGTACCCGTTGAGGATGGGGATTGTTGCACAACCTCAAGCCGTTCAACCTGCAATCCTTGGCTGCTTAATACCGTTTTAAGTTGTGCCATTTGATTATCAAGCAGTTCACGAGCCATAGCGTTATCCGTAATGAATTGCGCCGTAAGCTGGCCGTTATGCATGACGATACGGATATCTACTTGACCAAGATGCTCCGGAGTTAACGATAGCTTCGCTTCGGATATTCCGTTGCCTTGCGTCAATGAAAATTGCTTGACGAGGAATTTCTCCATCTGCTCGGCAAACTGTTGCACCGGTACTTGAACGGGAACGGATGCTTTGCCAGTCAAGCTTTCCGGATTCGCCAACGGGTCGTTCTGCATGAAAGTCCACGCCGGTTGTGCTTCCGAGTTACCAGCTTCTTCAGCGGCTGCTACGGAAGGAACGACTGCTACCTGGCTATTCGTAATCGCCGCATCTGTGCTACCTGTTAAATTGAACCTCCAAATCGGGTCCCGTAACGCCTGTGCCGGACGACGCGGTTCAACCACGACTGTCGCCGCTTGATTAGCCGCTTCTGCCGGGATCGCGTTTCCTTTGCCGGTTGTAGCGACTGCATCGCCTGTCGGTTGAGCTTTAGCGATATCAATCGAGTCGATCGAACTTGAAGGATTAGGGTTAGTTGTCTGAGCCGCCAATGAATTCAGCACGGCTTTCAACTGTCCCGCGAAATTAACCACAAGCTGATTGTCATCATTGCCGGAAACAATGGAAGCAAGCTGTTGCAAAGTTTCGCGTAGAGCTTTGACCAAATTTTGCTTAGGCGTTAGTTGTTGAGTCGGTTCCGTCGTTAAGGCAATTTCCGGAACTTCCGTTAGAACCTCCGCTTGAGCAGGTTGATTCTGGCTCAACTGCTGCATAAGCCCTTGCAGAGATGCAAGTAATCCCGCTAACTGCTCGGCGGCTTCCTCTGATAATTCATCAGCGCCTTGTTCCATTTGTTGTAATTGACTAACAAGCTGAGATAACATTTCCAGCAAATCTTGAGACTGTTCGCCGGCAGCGTCCGAGCCTAGTTGTCCGAGCAACCCTGCCAACCCGACGGGAAGAGTTAAGCCGTTACCGCTTGTTCCAGCGGCATTGCCGCTTCCGTCGATCGCTTGAACTAGAGCGCCTGCAAAGCCGCTTCCCGTTGCCGAACCGGCAGCAGATCCCGTTGTAGCGGATGTCGCACTTTTCCCCGAAGCAATAGGGGTCGATGAGATGGCCATATTCATTTTTTTCACCTCCTCTCCATATTCGAACCGAAGTCGCTTTAAGGATTAGTCGGCATTAATTTACTTATCAGATTAGCTGTCGCTTTCTTATCCAGATCCGACATCGCGGACAGAATATCAGATCTCGGAGCATCGTCCAGAACGCCTAAGATTCGCAAAACCTTGCTTTGATTCGTTCCCGCCAATTGCAGCAACAGCACTGCCGCGTTAGTAGGTTTCATCGTCGAGAAGGTTCTGTTTAGCTCCGCGGTGTCCAACGTTGTGGATTGCTCTCCCGCCTTGAGCTCAAGCTCCTTTATTCGCGATTGAAGAGCGGCGATCTCGCGATTGTCTACCGAATCTGAATCTTTCAGCTTCATGGTGACGTCGGCAGCCTTCTTGGGAGTCATCCGTTCAAGAATTCTGCCCCGCTCCGTATCCGCCATCTCTCCCAATACGAGCGCCGATTCATCCAAGGTTAAATTCTCCAATATCGGAGCCGCTTTACTTGGGGTCATCTTTCCGTACATGTCGGCCAAGGAAGAAATTCGAGCGTGGTACTCATCGTTAGTAATCGTCTTCTCCGCGCTGTCCTTCGTAAGCTGATCTACTTGGACTTGCAGACTATCGATTTGTTTTTTCTGCTCGACCGTTTGCTCGGTCGCTTGTTTCAATGCCGTTTCCCGATCTACGAGGAGAGCGTTAAGCTCCTCCACCTTCGTTTTGGCGTTGTTTACCGTTATTTCTTCATCCGTATTCGTCGATGTCTCCTGAGGGAGATCCGGATCCGGCAGCATCGACTTAATGACCGGAACCTTGTTCCCCATCTCAAGCGCGGCGTTCCGCCACTCCGTGTTGAACATCAACAGCAATACGCCTAGCAATACTGCGGTAAACAAGATCGGGGTAACAAAAAAGAGAAATCGTTCGAATCCGCTGTAACTGCTTTTTTCCACATCCGCGTTCGCCACGATTCTCCCTCCCTTCTCTTGCAATGCGTTAGCTTGCTTTCATTCAACCCCGCGAGGCTGAAGCAGCGCGAACGATCGCGATTTCGTCCAACTCGTTCTGTTCTTTCGCCAACCTATCGATCCGAAATCTCTCAAGCGCCCTATCTCTGGTGTTGAGCCATACTTTTTCGTCGACCATTTTATCCTTCAAATGACCTTGACGCTTAATAACCAAACCTTCTGCGGAGCGAACTCCTTCGCGTTGCCGTTGAATTCGTTCGTCCAATACTTCTATGTAACGCTGCAATATCCTCAGTTCAATCATTGACGTAGGTCTTTCAGACGTTTCCTGCAAGGAACGCTCCTGACCGCGCCGCTCTTCGAATAATTGCTCCAGGCGTTCTTCCTCGGTTCGCAACATCCCGAGCGATGCCGCATATTCCCATTCCGCCATCGATTTTTCGCTGCCTTTAAGATCTACGATCTTCTGCAAGGGATATCGGAATCTCATATTCGCTTATTCTCATCTCCTGTAGAAATCGATGATCAGCCGCTCTTGCGCTTCTTCCAACGTAACCTTCTCGTTCGTACGTTGCTGTGTAAAGGTTTTAATGAGATCGTAAAATTGGATCGCCTTATCGATCTCCGCATTGGATCCCCGCTGGTAGGCTCCGATATTAATCAGATCCTCGGAGTCGCGATATACGGCAAGCAAACGTTTCAGTTGCTCCGCGGCGCTCTGCTGCTCGTCGCTGATAATATCCTTCATCACCCGGCTGACGCTGGATAACACGTCGATCGCCGGGAAATGCCCCTTATTGGCCAAATTGCGATGAAGCACGATGTGTCCGTCCAATATGCCTCGAACAGCATCGGCGATCGGTTCGTTCATGTCATCGCCGTCGACGAGAACGGTGTAGAACGCGGTAATCGAACCCGTTGGGCCTGTCCCCGCGCGCTCAAGCAGCTTAGGAAGCGCAGCGAATACGGAAGGCGTATATCCTCGCGTTGCCGGAGGTTCGCCGATCGCAAGGCCAACCTCGCGCATCGCCATCGCATAGCGCGTGACGGAATCCATCATCAGCATGACGTTCAGGCCGCGATCGCGGAAATATTCGGCAATCGTCGTCGCGATGAGCGCCCCTTTAATGCGGATGAGAGCCGGCTGGTCGGACGTCGCGACGATGACGACGGATCGTGCGAGTCCCTCCGGTCCCAAATCTTTCTCGATGAACTCGAGAACCTCCCGCCCGCGTTCTCCTACGAGCGCAATCACGTTTACATCCGCCGACGTATTCCGGGCTACCATGCCGAGCAGCGTACTCTTCCCGACGCCGGAACCGGCGAATATTCCTACCCTTTGCCCTTGACCTACCGTAAGTAAACCATCGATTGCCCTAACGCCGACACCAAGAGGGTTTTTGACTCTTGGACGTTTTAGGGGATTCCCAGGCGAATTATGCGTCGAATAGTGCGGCATTCTCATCGGCAAGGTCGAGCCGTCTAACGGCTTGCCTAACCCGTCTAGCACCTTGCCAAGCAGCTCGGACCCGACTTGCACCGTCAGTGGCCCACCGGTGGCGACAACGTCGCAGCCTGGGCCTACCGAATGAAGATCTCCCAGCGGCATGAGCAACACTCGATTGTCACGAAAGCCGACGACTTCCGCCAACACGGGTTTACCGTTTTTCATCGGATGGATCGTGCACACATCGCCGATGCTGGCATCGGGTCCTTCGGATTCAACGGTCAAGCCGATGATCTGGATCACTTTCCCGTTCACTCGAACGGGATCCATTAGACTTAGAGCTTCCGTATAACGGCTAATATCAAGGCGCGACATCGTTGTCACTCTCCTTGGACCCATGAGCGACCACTTTGAGCAGTTGCTCCTTAACGGCCTCCAATTGAGTATCAATTCGAGCATCGATACTCCCAAAGGAGGATCGGACGATACAACCGCCTTCTTTAATAGATGAATCCGGAACGATCTGAAGCTCTGCCTGCGCATCCAACGCAACGATCAGTTCATCCTTCGCGGCTTCCACGTACGCGTACTGCGAAGGGGAGACGCATAGAACGATGACTCCCTGTTCTTTTCTCCGCGATAGCGCTTTTTCGAACAGCTTCATGGACATTTCAGGAGCTTTGGATATTTTGCGATTCAGAATCTTCTCGGCGATCGAGCAACTCAGCTCCACTAAGAAAGCTTCGCCTTCGGCGATAACGGCTTCTTTAGTCGCATAGGCGCGTTCGACGATAGCTTGAGCTTCGTGCAGACGCGATTCCCATTGTTGCTGAGCGTCCGCCTCCGCTTGACCCGCACCTACTTGGTAACCCTCGTCGTAACCTTCGCGGCTGGCTTCCTCGCGATGCCGATCATCCTCTTCTCGACGGGATTGCCACCAGACCTCGGCTTCTGCCGTCGCTCTTTCCCGAATATCGGATGCTTCCGCCTGAGCCTGAAGCAGGATCTGCTTCGCCGTCTGCTCCGCGTCCGCGATAATGCGGTCTTTCAAAGATTGTGTTTCGACATCAATCGTCTGATTTCCTTCGCCGTCGACACCCGAATCCGAAATATTTTGCGGATCAGCCGTTATTTTGCGAATGAATTCTAATCTCCTTAGATCTTCCAGCGAAACGACATGAGAGGACTTGATGAGATTAGACAATAATATCGTCTCCTCCGCCACGAGCGATAATGATCTCCCCGGCTTCTTCCAGTCTGCGGATCGTCGCTACGATGCGAGTCTGAGCCTCCTCGACGTCACGCAACCGCACCGGCCCCATGTATTCCATTTCTTCCTTGAACGTTTCGGCCATTCTCTTGGACATGTTTCGGAAAATCGATTCGCGAACTTCTTCGCTGGCCACTTTAAGCGCCAATTGGAGATCGGCATTTTCGATATCGCGGATAATACGCTGAATGGACCGATTGTCCAGATTGACGATATCCTCGAATACGAACATCCGTTTTTTGATTTCCTCCGCAAGCTCCGGATCCTGTATCTCCAAAGAATCCAATATCGTGCGTTCCGTCCCGCGGTCTACGCCGTTCAAGATTTGAACGATTGCCTCGATGCCTCCGGCATTCGTGTAGTCTTGGGTCACCGTGGATGATAGCTTCTGCTCCAGAACCCTCTCGACCTGAGCGATAACCTCAGGCGAAGTACTATCCATCAACGCGATCCTACGCGCAACTTCTGCTTGCTTCTCCTGCGGAAGGGACGATAGTACGGCGGAAGATTGTTCCGGCTGCAAGTAAGAGAGAACCAATGCTATCGTTTGCGAGTTTTCGTTCTGTATAAAGTTAAGGATTTGCGACGGTTCCGCCTTGCGGGCGAAATCGAAGGGTCGAACCTGTAACGTTGCGGTCAGCCTGTTGAGAATATCCAGCGCCCGTTGGGAACCGAGCGCCTTCTCCAAAATTTCTTTCGCGTAAGTGATACCGCCCTGGGTGATATACTCCTGCGCGACGCATATTTGGTGAAATTCGCTAAGTATCATTTCCTTCTCGCCGCCGTCGACCTTTCGAACGTTGGCGATCTCGAGTGTGAGCTGCTCTATTTCGTCATCCCGCAGATGTTTGAACACCTGAGCGGATACTTCCGGTCCTAAGGTTATGAGCAGAATAGCCGCCTTCTGCCTACCGGATAACTGAATTCCTTTCGCCACCACTGCCACCTCTATTCATCCACTAACCATGTCCGGAGAAGATTGACGAACTCGTCCGGCTTGCGTTTCGCCAAGCTCTCCAATTGCTTGCGCACTTGGCTTTCGTTAGCCACGCTGTCGATATCGATCGTTGGCAATTCCACGCGCGGCATTGCTTCGAGTTCGGCCGCTTCGCGCTGAGCTTTGCGACGGCGATACAGATAATATCCGCCTCCGCCAAGTAAAGCTAAGGCCAGCAGACCGGCTCCGGCTAACCAGTATGTCGAAGGCGTTGTGCCGCCGCTCGAATCCGCGTTCACGGAGAACGTTTGAGCCAATAGCGACACTCTCTCAGCCAACGCCTCCGAAGTTAACTCCAACCCGGAATCGGCTAATAACGCTCTGACGTTGTTAAGCAAGGCACCTTTAATCTCGTCCAGCCGTTCCTGAGTCATGTCTGCAGAGTCTATTCCGACGTTTACAGATATGTCCTTCACTTTGAATGGACCGTAGTCGATATTATTAGTGATAGTGCTGACTTCATAGTTCACGATATTATGAACTTTCTCCGACGATGAAGATCCTGTTCCTCCAGCGCCCGGGTAATTGGAAACGTCCGTTTCTCCCGTCCCTGCTACGCCGCCGGACTGTCCGTCCGCGCCTTCGTAAGTTTCGTTCGAATTCTCTTCGCTTCGAATAATTCCTTTATTATCGTTGTCCGGGAGAGGCTGAACGAGCTTTTCCTCCGAAATCTTCCTATCGAAATTCAACGACGATACAACGCTAACGACCATGTTGTCCATGCCGACGATCGGATTAAGGAATTGCTGAATGTTTCTCTTCAACGAATTCTCGAATTCGTTCTGAATCGCGAACTGAGTTTCGAAGAGTGCTCCACCTGATGCCGCGCCTCCGCCTAATTGGGACGACGGGGTCAAGTCTCCCGTGCTGCTGCTTATCGTAACGTCTTTGATATCCAGCTTGGGAACGGAAGATTTAACAAGATTGTAGTAGCTGTCGATTTCCTCTTGCTTCGGTCTGAATCCCGGTTTGAATGTAATCACGACCGCGGCCGAAGCCTTCTCTTTATCGGCTTCGTTCAGGAATACCGAATCTTCCGGCAAAGTCACGATAGCCTTGACCCTCGCGATTCCTTGCTTGCTCATGAGCAATTGCTGGATTTCCCCATTGAATGCATCGCGAAGCTTAACGTCGAACTCCTGGTTCGTCGTACCGATGGTCGAGGAGTTCTCGCTCATCTTAGCGAAAGAACTGATCGTGCCATATTGCACGAGACCTTGCGAACCTACATCCACTTTTACTTTCGAAGCCGAAGCGCTAGGAACGGAAATGCTGGTTCCGGCATCCCCCAGTTTATAGCTGACTCCGTTAGCGTCCAAATACTCCATGACCGCCGCAGCATCCGTACTATCCAAGTTTTGGAAGGCGACCTGATACTCGGTTCTAGTGAACAAGTACGTTAGTAATATGATGGCAAAAATCAATAAGGCTGCTGTTGAAGCGAGAACCCATTTTTGCGCCTTGCTGTACTGGTTCCAGAAACCAAGTAGCTTTTCTCGAACCTGTGCCCACTTCTCGTTCACGATTTCACCTCACCTGCGGTTGGCACAACAGTTGAAACGGAATGATCCGCACTCTCTCTGTTGCGTTGATACAACGTTCAATAGGACTAGGCTACATTTGCATGCGCATAATCTCTTGATAGGCTTCAATTACCTTATTTCGTACCTGCGCGGTCAATGAAAGGCTTAATTCCGCCTGCGTCGCGGCGATTATGACTTTATTCTCGTCTACTTCCCCGATAAGAAACTGGTCGTTTACTTTATGTACGTTTTGTTCTTGGGCGGCTACTCCGTCGATTGCGCTTTTTAGAAAAGTCGCAAAACTTTCGGTCGCTTCGGCGGGAGTCGTTTCTTTCGTTGTTTGAAGCGCGTTTATGTTGGGTAATAGACCGACAGGACTGATCATCGAGTTTGTAATCATGTTTGTTGCACCCCGCTCTCATCTCTCGTTATGTCATACGTTGCTTAGCTGCGGTTTCTTAACGTCCCATCTCCAAAGCTTTCATGAACATTGCTTTTCTTGCGTTCAAGGCTGTTACGTTCGCCTCGTAAGACCGAGTTGCCGCAAGAAGGTCAACCTGTTCTTTCAGAATATCGACATTAGGCAAATAGACCATTCCGCTCGCATCCGCATCCGGATGGGTCGGATTGTATACTTGCTTAAACGGCGTGGAATCCTCCTGTATGGCCGTGACTTGCACGCCTTGCGCAGAGTTGCCGTTCATTTGCTGTGCCAGCATATCCTGAAACCGGGGTTGCACGGCTTCCATCACGACCATTTTGCGTCGATAGGGAACGAACTGTCCGTTCACATATCCGGCGCGAGTCACTTCGGCATTTGCGATATTTGCCGAAATCACGTCCATCCTAAGACGCTGTGCCGTTAACGCCGAAGCGCTTATGTCGAAACCGCCTAACTTCATTCGTTACGCACTCCCTTGAATACCAATTCGCATCATTTTGGCTTCGTGACCGACTTGCTGACTGAGAAGGTTGTACCGGAGTTGGTTCTCCGCCAACAATGCCATTTCTTTATCCATATCCACGTTGTTGCGGTTGTTATTAATAGCTGTCGACTCGTCGGAGACCACTTGCGGCGACGGAGAAGGGTAAGCCCCGTTGATCGGAATATGACGAGGATCGGTCAATTTGCCCGCAAGCGCCTTTGTTCCTTGTCCGCCTATGGCTTGGGTCAAAAATTCTTCGAAAGCCACGTCGGATCTCTTGAAATAGGGAACATCGACGTTAGCAATATTGTTTGACAGTACGCGTTGTCTCATCGTCGCAGCGTTAATTGCGTTCTCTAAGCGATGAAACGCAGCGCCACCTAATACTTCCATTCAAGTCGCCTCTTTTCGCTGTAGATGAGAATTTCTTAATTAGGCCATTTCAAGTGTATTCCACGCTAAGAACTCATATTCCTGCTCAAAACGACAGGATTTTCCTCATTTCTACAAATAAACCTACACGATATGACAAATTAAAAATTTCTAAGAACATCATCTACGACAAGCGGTCTTGTGACAATAAGAAAAAAGCCCTAATCTTTTATTCAAAGATTGGGCTTTCGTGACAATTCGTCGAATTTTATCCTTCTATTTTCGGCTTGCAAGTTCATACAATAACTGGGAATTTAGAATGCGAATATAGGTGCCTTTCATACCGAGCGAACGTGTCTCGATTACGCCGGCGCTTTCGAGTTTCCGCAGTGCATTAACGATTACAGACCTAGTAATACCTGCCCGGTCGGCGATTTTGGAAGCGACGAGAAGCCCCTCTTTCCCTTCCAACTCTTCGAAAATCTGCTCAACGGCTTCCATTTCGCTAAAGGAGAGCGAATTGACGGCAACGGAGACAATCGCCTTGCTTCTAGCCTCTGTTTCCCTCTCTTCTATCCTCTCGCGGAGTATCTCCATACCTATGATCGTAGACCCATATTCCGCTAAAATAAGATCGTCGTCCCCAAAAAATTTATTCTCTCTAGATAGGACTAAAGTACCAAGTCTGTCGCCGCCACCTATAATAGGAACTATTGTTATGATCTCGTTTTTGAATATCTCGTCGAACAGGGTTAACGTTTCCTCATCTGAAGAGAGATCGGCGACCGTCTCCGATATACGCAAAAGGCGTTCGTTTGTCTCCGTCGGAAACCTTAATCCTTCGGGTTGCTCGGTTCGAAGCCAGCTATCCGGAAATCCAGCGGATAGCGACGAACCTAGAACTTTGCCCTTCCTACTGAGGACGAAGACGTTTACTTCCATCGTCTCCCGAAGACCTTCCGCCATCTCGCGGAAATTTAGCGGTTTGCCGGCAGCTTCCTGAAGTAATTTGTTAAGCGTCCGGGTTTTCATCAACAGCTTCATGAATTGTGCTTCCTCCTAGTACGACAATCAAATAAACCCACTTTGCATTAATAGTGATGGCAAAGTTTGTTGCGTCAAATGATCCAGCTATGTATCGGATTTTCAAATCTAATCTATACAGAGCTCTCCGAATCCTCGACAAACGGATACGCCGTCCATCGGACGGCGTCGTTCGTTCCTATCGAGCGATTGGTGTATGGCAACTACAGAATATATTGACTTAAATCCTTATTGCTTGCAATGCTCGCCAGCTTCTCCCTAACATATTCCGGAGTTATCTCCATCGCCTCCAGTTGCAGTTCAGGAGCTTCGAAGGAGAGGTCCTCCAGCAACTTCTCCAATAGCGTATGAAGTCGGCGAGCACCGATATTCTCCGTATTGTGATTGACTTCCTGAGCCATGCGCGCCAGCTCGGAGATAGCGGCATCCGTGAAAGATATACGAATTCCTTCCGTTTGCAAAAGCTGAGTGTATTGTTTCGTCAACGCATTTTGCGGTTCCGTCAATATCCGGATGAAGTCGTCGTCCGTCAAGCTGCTTAGCTCTACGCGAATAGGGAACCGCCCCTGCAACTCCGGAATCAGATCCGAAGGCTTGGCGATATGAAACGCGCCTGCGGCCATGAAGAGCACGTAGTCGGTTTTGACGGGGCCATACTTGGTCATGACGGTAGACCCTTCGACGATTGGGAGAATATCCCTCTGCACGCCCTCGCGCGAGACGTCAGGCCCTTGTCCGCGACCTTGACTCGCGATCTTGTCTATCTCGTCGATAAAGATGATGCCGGATTGTTCCGCGCGTCTAACCGACTCGGAGATGACGTCGTCCATATCGATGAGTTTGTTAGCTTCTTCAACAATCAATACTTTACGGGCTTCCTTGACGGTAAGCCGGCGTTTCTTGCGCCGTTTAGGCAGAAACTGTCCCAACATCTCTTGCATGTTCCCCATCTGTTCTTGACCGGGCCCGCCGAGCATATCTAGCATGTTAGGCGAATTATCTTCAACTTCGATTTCGATCGTATCGTTCTCCAACTCTCCGGCGTCCAACTTCGCCTTCGTATCCTTCCTCTTATCATGGAGGCTTGGATCCACTGGCTCCGGCTCATCGTTTGGCGTGCTTATGCCGCCAAACAACATTTCGAGCGGGTTTTTCTGCGATTTCGGTTTTGCGGGCGAAGGAACCAGCAAAGCGGCTAAACGTTCGTTAGCGGCTTTCTCTGCCCGATCCTTCACTTTCTCCGTCCGCTCTTCCTTAACCATGCGTATAGCCGTCTCTACGAGATCCCGGACCATGGATTCGACATCTCTGCCGACATAGCCGACTTCCGTGAATTTCGTCGCTTCGACCTTTATGAATGGTGCATGAACGAGCTTCGCGAGCCTTCTGGCGATTTCCGTCTTTCCTACACCTGTCGGCCCGATCATCAAAATATTCTTAGGGACGATCTCATCGCGTATTTCTTCGGGCAATTTGCTGCGGCGGTAACGATTGCGAAGCGCAACGGCAACCGACCGTTTAGCCGGCTTCTGGCCTACGATGTATTTATCCAATTCCGCCACGATCTGGCGAGGCGTTAGCGAATCGTTCATGAGATCCTCTCCTTTGCGCTTGTCAAGGTTCATCATCCTATTTCCTCGACGATCAGGTTATTGTTCGTGAATACGCATATTTCCGCGGCCGTTTCCAATGCCGCGCGCGCAATCTGCTTCGCGTCCATATCAGGAGCGTGTTTTTTGAGCGCTCTCGCGGCTGCTAAAGCGAAGCTTCCGCCGGAACCGATCGCCAGAATGCCATCATCCGGCTCGATGACTTCGCCGTTGCCGGACAATAGCAGCATGCCCGTAGCGTCGACGACGATCATCATTGCCTCCAGCCTGCGAAGCACCCGATCCGAACGCCAATCCTTGGCCAATTCAACCGCGGCGCGTTGCAGGTTGCCATGATGCTCCTCCAGCTTCCCTTCGAACTTCTCGAATAACGTAATCGCGTCCGCGACCGAACCCGCAAATCCGGCTATGACTTGGTTGCGATAGAGCCTGCGAACTTTTTTCGCCGTATTTTTCATGATCATGCTGTTGCCGAAAGTTACCTGTCCGTCGCCCGCGATCGCGCCTTTCCCGTTATGCCGGACCGCGCAAATCGTCGTGGCATGAAAACTCATATCCATGGGCTGAACCTCCCGATCATTGTTGTTATTAAAGCCGCAAAAGCAGCGGCTTATGGAGATATACGCTGCCGCTGCTTGATAGGTTACAAAACGGAACTATGCTTGAGCTCCGCGTTTAGCTCGTCGATGCTCGCAAGAGCACGCGCAGCGATCGCATCGTTCTTCTCTTTCTTACTGCGCACGCGGTGACCGAGGGGCGGAAAAAGACCGAAATTCGCGTTCATCGGCTGGAAATGCTTGAAATCGGCCGTCGTAATGTAATTCGCCATACTTCCCAGTGTCGTATGGTCCGGCAACGTCAGGGGCTCCATGCCCTTGGCTAGCCTTCCTGCGTTTAGCCCGGAGATCAAGCCGGAAGCGGCCGATTCAACGTATCCTTCAACGCCCGTCATCTGCCCCGCGAAGAAGAGCGAATCTCTTCCTCGGAATTGATAGGTCGCTTTCAAAAGCTTAGGGGAATTGATAAAAGTATTGCGGTGCATCACTCCGAAACGAACGAATTCCGCGTTCTCGAGGCCGGGAATCAACGAGAAAACCCGTTTCTGCTCTCCCCACTTCAGATGAGTTTGGAATCCTACGAGATTATACAGCGTCCCTGCAGCGTTATCCTGTCGTAATTGAATGACGGCGTGCGACTTCTCTCCGGTACGTGGATCGATCAAGCCTACCGGCTTCATCGGACCGAACAATACCGTTTGCTTGCCCCGCTTGGCCATAACCTCGATCGGCATGCAGCCTTCGAAATACATCTCTTTCTCGAAATCCTTGACCTCCGCCGTCTCCGCGGTCGTCAGAGCCTCGTAGAAAACATCGAACTGAGCTTCCGTCATCGGGCAGTTCAAATAAGCGGCTTCGCCCTTGTCGTACCTCGATGCCAAAAACACTTTGTCCAGATCGATAGAGTCCTTCTCGACAATAGGTGCCGCCGCGTCGAAAAAGTAAAAGTATTCTTCGCCCATCAGCTGCTTGATGCTTTCCGATAGCTCCGGAGACGTAAGAGGACCCGTTGCGATCACGACGATACCCTCTTGAGGGATTTGCGTGACTTCCTCGTTCTTGACCGTAATAAGGGGGTGCTCGCGAAGCCGCTTGGTAACCTCGGCCGAGAATCCGTCGCGATCTACCGCTAGAGCTCCTCCGGCAGGTACCGCGTGCTGATCTGCGCACGACAGGATTAGGGAATCCAGCCTTCTCATTTCTTCCTTCAATACGCCTACCGCGTTGGCTAGGCCGTTTGCTCTTAGACTATTACTGCATACCAGTTCGGCGAACTCGCCCGTGTGATGGGCAGGCGTTTTCTTAACCGGACGCATCTCGTATAACGTGACGGGTACGCCTTGCTTGGCGATTTGCCAAGCGGCCTCGCTGCCGGCAAGACCCGCGCCGATCACCGTAACGGATTGGACTTCATTCAAAGCGATAAACCTCCTAAGCAGCCTAGCTGTTATTCTGCGGCCTCTTCCGCGTCGTCGACGTTCTCCGAGTGGGTGCAGACCGTGCAATGATATTGTATTTCGCCTTTGACGCGCTTCTCCACCATCATCCCGCCGCAGCTAGGACACGGCTTCGCGACCGGCTTATCCCAAGAGACGTAGTCGCATTCGGGATAGAGGTTGCAGCCGTAGAACATGCGCCCCTTCTTGCTTCGCCTTTCGACGATTTGGCCTTCCGCGCATTTCGGGCAATGAACGCCGGTATCCTTGATAATCGGTTTCGTATTCCGGCAATTCGGGAAACCCGAGCATGCCAGGAACTTGCCGAAGCGTCCCATTTTATAAACCATTTGGCTTCCGCATTTATCGCATACTTCGTCGGAGGGCTCATCTTTGATTTCGATTTCCTTCATCTCTTCTTCGGCGAAATTCAATCTCACCTCGAACGATTTATAGAAATCCCCGATAACGTTAACCCAATCCTGAGTCCCTTCCTCGACATGGTCCAAGTCGCCTTCCATGTTGGCAGTGAACTCCGCGTCCAGTATCTCCGGGAAAAACTCCTCCATGAGTTGGATCACCAGCTCGCCAAGCTCCGTCGGAATGAATTTCTTCTCTTCCATAGCAACGTAGTTCCGTTTCTGGATCGTCTCCAACGTCGGAGCGTACGTGCTTGGGCGTCCGATACCGAGTTCCTCAAGCGTCTTAACCAGTCTTGCTTCCGTAAAACGCGGCGGCGGCTGGGTGAAATGCTGCTTGGGTTCGATTTGATCGGAGTTTACGTTGTCGCCTGCGGCTAAAGCGGGAAGCAAACGGTCTTCGTCCGTCGTTCCATCGTCGTTGCCTTCGACGTACACCTTCATGAATCCGGCAAATTTCAGCTTCGAACCATTCGCGCGAAATACGACAGGCCCATCGGCTAGATCGACCGTCATCGTATCCAGAACGGCGGACGCCATTTGGCTGGCGACGAATCGTTCCCAGATTAGCTTATATAAGCGCAGTTGGTCTTTAGAAGTAAAAGCCTTAACGGATTCCGGATCCCGCAGTACGGATGTCGGGCGAATCGCTTCATGCGCGTCTTGTGCGCCGGCATTCTTCTTCGTGTACACGCGCGGCGTTTCCGGATAAAATTTCTCGCCGTATTTGCCTTCGATAAATTCTTTGGCTTCTTCCTGCGCGATCGGAGAAATTCGCGTGGAATCCGTACGCATGTAAGTGATGAGACCGACTGTTCCTTCTTTTCCGAGATCGACCCCTTCGTATAACTGCTGGGCGATCTGCATCGTCTTGGACGCTCTGAAATTAAGCTTGCGCGCCGCTTCCTGTTGAAGGGAGCTCGTAATGAACGGAGGCGAAGGATTGCGTTGCCTTTCCTTCTCTTTCACTTCTCCGACGGTAAAGCCGGAGGTCCCTAGCTGGGCGAGCACTTCCTTCACGTCCGACTCGCTCGTTAGCTCTTTCTTCTCTCCGTTCAGCGAATGAAACTTGGCTTCGAACGAAGCATTCCCCTTTAGCAGATGCGCGGTTATGCTCCAATACTCTTCCGGAATGAACGCGTTGATCTCGTTCTCGCGGTCGTAAATAAGCTTAACGGCAACCGACTGAACCCGGCCCGCGCTTAACCCTTTTTTGACTTTCTTCCATAATAGGGGGCTGATCTTGTATCCGACGAGACGGTCCAACACCCGCCTTGCTTGCTGGGCATTGACCAAATCCATATCGATCGGTCTAGGATTCTTAAATGCATCCTTGACCGCTTGTTTCGTGATTTCGTTGAACACGACGCGGCATGCGTCTTTCTCGTCTATCTCGAGATAATGCGCCAAATGCCATGCGATCGCTTCGCCCTCTCTGTCGGGGTCAGCCGCTAGATAAACTTTTTTGACTTTCTTGCTGGCATCGCGGAGCTCCTTCAGAATGCTCCCCTTGCCTCGAATCGTAATGTATTTAGGCAAAAAATCGTTATCCACTTCTACCCCGATCTGGCTCTTGGGTAAATCGCGAATGTGCCCCATGGACGCTTTGACGATAAATTTGCTTCCTAAATATTTTCCGATCGTCTTGGCTTTAGCCGGTGATTCCACGATAACGAGTGAATCCGCCACGTCCATTCCTCCTCTCCTACGGTCGACAAGTCCTTGTGCCTATGTGCAAATGTCTTCATTAAAGGACATGATATACGGAACCGGGTTGCTGATGAATCCGTCGTTTTATCTGTAAAGATAACAGAACCGAGTGTAAATGTCCAAATGTCATCCCGGATTGTACCGTAAGATCGTCTCTGGAACAAGGCTGATCGAGTAAAATATTATAGATGCGACTTTCGTCGGGAGTAAGGACGGCCGTTTCGGAATCAGCGCTTGCGGTTTCCGGCAGACTAATCGCGAACAGCTCTCTCGGAGGCAATCTATGGGAATAGGCCTGGAAAATATCCGACTCGTCCAGAACCGGGTTCGCCCCTTTCCTGAAGTATTCCAGTGCTCCTTTGCTACGGGGCGACGTCACTTGACCAGGAACGACGAAAATGTCCCGATTGTACCCTAGCGCCAAATCCGCCGTGATCAAAGCCCCGCTTCTTTGGGCTGCTTCCACGACTATGACTCCGAACGACAAACCGGCGATAATCCTGTTGCGCAAGGGAAACAGACCGGGTTTAAGGATCGTATCCGGAGGACTTTCGGAGATAATGAGGCCGTGGACGGCTAACTCCCGGTATAAGGATTTGTTCTCCGGCGGATAACAGACGTCCACGCCCCCGGCCAATACCGCGATCGTCCCGTAATCGCCGCGTAAGGCGCCGGAATGGGCCGCGGCATCGATACCCCTGGCAAGACCGCTAACGACCGTCATGCGCTGCGCGCAGCCGGCCGCGATATCCTCCGTCATCTTGCGTCCGTATCCTGTAGCCAGACGCGTTCCGACGATCGCGATCGCCGGATTGGACGTCAACTCCCATTTCCCCTTGTAATAAAGTATCCAAGGAGGATCATTGATCTGGTAGAGCAAATCGGGGTATTCCTCGTCCAGATAGGTAACAACCTTCATCTCCCGCGTCTCATGCCTTCGAGCTCGTCTTACCGCGGCTTCCGGCGTTAAGCTTGCCACGATCGCGCTCGCTTGGCTTGCATGAAGCCCCATATCCTTCCAATCCATCGGCATGAAATGGGAAGCGTGCTTCAACGAATCTTTTCCTTTCTTGAGTCCATGCAAGAGGATCGTCGCAATCGAGATTCTGCCCACGCCATCCGTTTCGTGCAAAGCTATCAACGTCTCTCTCGTAATCCCCGTTTGCCGCGCTTCCGATCGGGTTACCGCCGGAACGGATCCGTTTTTCTCTTCCGCCATATGAACATCGCTCCTTATCCATGGATGGGCAATCGCAAGAACGCAAAAAAACCTCCCACTCCCTCGATGAGGGGGCAGAAGGCTGCTTGCCTTGCCGAAAGCTTCTTATTAAGAAGCTCAAATTTCACATAAGCTCAATGTACCATTAACCTTTGCATTTTTCCAGCAAGCCTTTTTCCTCGAGAACGGCGACAAGAGTCGCGCCCATGTCGGAAGGTGTCGGAGCAACGCGAATGCCGCAAGCTTCGAGTACGGAGATTTTCTCTGCCGCAGTTCCTTTGCCGCCGGAAATAATCGCGCCTGCATGTCCCATGCGCTTGCCTGCGGGGGCCGTAGCGCCTCCGATAAAGCCGACTACGGGTTTCGTCATGTTCGCTTTCACCCATTCAGCCGCTTCTTCTTCCGCCGTACCGCCGATTTCGCCGATCATGATGACCGCATACGTATCCGGATCTTCGTTAAACAGCTTAAGGATATCGATAAACTCGGAGCCTTTAACCGGATCTCCGCCGATGCCTACCGCCGAAGATTGTCCGATTCCGCTCGAAGTCAGTTGATGAACCGCCTCGTAAGTCAAAGTTCCGGAACGGGAAACAACGCCTACATGGCCTTTCTTGTGAATATAACCAGGCATGATACCGATTTTGATCTCTCCCGGCGTAATAACGCCAGGGCAGTTCGGTCCGATCAGGCGAGTTTTCTTGCCTTCCATGAAGCGCGTAACTTTAACCATATCAAGCACCGGAATTCCTTCCGTAATACAGATAACGAGGTCAAGCTCGGCATCTACCGCTTCCATGATCGCGTCAGCCGCGAACGGAGGAGCGACGTAGATAACGGACGCTGTCGCGCCAGTTGCGTCAACGGCTTCGCGTACCGTGTTGAATACCGGCAAGGATACGGTCGTGCCATTCTCCAAGTTGAAATCGACGTTCGTTCCGCCTTTACCAGGCGTGACTCCGCCAACCATTTGCGTACCATAATCCAATGCACCCTTGGCGTGGAAATTTCCCGTTGCGCCCGTGATGCCTTGGGTGATCACCTTGGTGTTTTTATCGATCAAAATACTCATGATTATACACTCCCCGGTAGGTTCTCCCTAGTCATTGCACGAGCGACACGATTTTTTTCGCGCCGTCGGACATGGAATCCGCAGCCACGATGTTCAGGCCGGATCCGTTCAAGATTTCTTTACCCAATGCTACGTTCGTGCCTTCGAGACGGACGACGAGCGGACGATCCAGACCCAAGTCGCGAGCCGCAGCCACGACGCCCTCGGCGATAATATCGCACTTCATGATGCCGCCGAAGATATTAACGAAAATCCCTTTGACGTTAGGGTCGGAAAGGATAATCTTGAACGCTTCGGTTACTTTTTCTTTCGTTGCGCCGCCGCCAACGTCAAGGAAGTTAGCAGGCGATCCGCCGAAATATTTAATAATGTCCATCGTTGCCATTGCAAGACCGGCTCCATTAACCATACAGCCGATGTTGCCGTCCAAGGCGATGTAGGACAAATCGAATTTGGATGCTTGGATTTCCTTCGCGTCTTCTTCGTCCAAATCGCGAAGCTCGACGATGTCTTTATGACGGAACAAAGCGTTGGAATCGAAGTTTAGCTTGGCGTCGAGCGCCATAACGTCACCCGAACCCGTAACGACGAGAGGATTGATCTCGGCGATGGAGCAATCTTTATCTTCGAACGCTTTGTACAACGCGAGCATGAATTGCACCGCTTTGTTGATTTGACCTGCAGGAATCTTAATGTCGTAAGCCAATTGACGGGCTTGGAAACTCAGAAGTCCGACAGCGGGATCGACAACGACTTTGACGATTTTCTCGGGAGAATGAGCGGCTACTTCTTCGATATCCATGCCGCCTTCTTCCGAGCCCATCATAACGACGCGTCCGGTTCCCCGGTCGACGACGACGCCGATGTAATACTCTTTCTTAATGTCGCAGCCTTCTTCGATCAGAAGACGTTTGATTTCTTTGCCTTCAGGACCCGTTTGGTGCGTGACCAATACTTTGCCGAGTAATTCTTTAGCGTAAACCGCTACGTCTTCCACGCTCTTGGCGATTTTAACTCCGCCGGCTTTACCGCGTCCGCCCGCATGGATCTGGGCTTTAACGACGGTTACCGCGCTTCCGAGTTCTTTCGCGGCGCTTACGGCTTCTTCGACGGTAAACGCCACTTTGCCGCGCGGCACGTTAACGCCATACTGTTTCAAGACTTCCTTGCCTTGATACTCATGAATATTCATGACTCTGGCATCCTCCCGTTGTGCGCTTTAATATCGAGTGCGAATGTCGTAAACGGCAATAAAGCCGAACGCATTCGTCACAGGTGACTTTCTGTTAGCGATTCGATTTATCGCCCATAGCTGTCACACAAATGAATTTATGTAACAAAACCTTCACCATTGTAACACTATTTGATTAACGGTTCCTCACTTTTTCATCAATTTATTAGTCTAATTTGGCAATGGTTTCATCTCATATTGATATGGGAACAAGGCAAACATATATAGCTTTTGCTATTCATCGGGTTATTATTCCGGTTCCCGCGGAACATTCCCCGCAGACGTTACGTCATTAATGGGTAGTAAAGGAGGAATTTCCATGAAACGGTTAGCAATAATATGGATCATTCTCTGCTGCATAATAGCGGCCGGTTGCGGCAGGGCAACGAGTTCCTTCGAAACGCATATCGAAGAGGTTCGCTCGGATAGTTTGTTGGTCGCTTGTTCCGATGAAGCCAATAAAGGGAAAAAGGGCGGCATCGACAGTATCGGCTACGTTTGCACGGTGAAGCTGACCGACCGAACGATTGTACGGGATGAAAAGGGCAACCTGTCGACGGTCGGTCTTTTATCCGCAGGCTCGTCCGTCAAACTGAATTTAACCCGGTCCGTCGATATCCGAGGTGCCTTTGAAAAGGGAAAAGCTCCCGATCTTACGGCGAAAGAGATCGTTATAATCAAGATCTGATAGGCCGTGGGCCGGATTCAACGAACAAAAAGACGCACCGCAAGGGTACGTCAAATGCTGACTTATACGGGGATCAGCCTTTAATGCTGCCTGCGGTTAATCCTTCGATAATTTGTTTTTGCAGAACTGCGTAAATAATCATAACCGGAACGACGCTGTATACGATCCCCGCCGACATTTGCGCGTAATTCGTATTATAGGTATCGCGGAATCCGACCATACCGACGGGCAGAGTACGCAGTTCATCTGTGGAGATGAAGAAATTCGCAAGGAGAAACTCGTTCCAGTTCCCAATGAAGTTCAGGATAAATACAGTCACCAGTGCCGGGATTGTAAGGGGAAAAATGATTTTTGCGAAAACGCCCTTTGCGCTCAAACCATCCATTACGGCGGCTTCTTCGAGTTCGCTCGGAATCGAGCGCATAAAAGCCGACAAAATGATGACGTTCAAAGGTATTGCCCCTGCGGTATAGGGGATGATGAGCGCCAAATGGGTGTCCAATATCCCGGCATCCATTAACATAATGAAGATAGGCAGCAATAAGGCATTACTGGGAATGAGCATGCCGATCAAGATAAATTGGTACATCCCTTTGCTCAATTTCCAAAACCTCATCCTCGTAATTGCAAATGATGCCATGGCCGCAAAAACAATTGTCGCGATCGAACAAAGAGTTGCGATATACAAGCTATTCAAAAAGTAAACGCTGATTTTCGCATTCACCCATGCTTCGTAATAGTTTTCAAAATGAAAAGATGAAGGGAAACCGAACGGATTGCTCGCAATCGCCTGATTATCCGACTTTACTGAAGAAAAGAGGACGAACAGGAACGGGTAAAGGATCACGATCACATAGATTAGTAAAATAATATGGCTGATACTCTTTTGCACCGATCTTACCGTCATCGTCATGAGTATTCGACCCTTTCAATTCTTCTGGCAATCAGCAATTGGTATAACGCGGTAAGAATTAACGTGAAAACGAAAATCAATACCGCTATGGCGTTGCCGTATCCGTATTTTATATTCGTTATTCCGTATTTAATCATGTAGGTTGACATGACATCCGTTGCTCCCCCCGGACCGCCTCTCGTCATGATGATGACAATATCGGCCGCTTTCATCGCGCCCGCGATGGAGAGCATGATGACAACGGATATGATGGGAGTGATGAGCGGCACCGTGATTCGGGTCGCGCGCATGAAGCTTCCCGCTCCGTCGACGATCGCGGCTTCGTCGATTTCCCTCGGAATCGATAAGATCGCGGCGAGAACCATGACGATATAGAATCCGGTCCACTGCCAAGCATTTGTTATTAAGATCGAGAACATGGCCCAATTCGGGTCGGATAACCACATGACGGGCTGCAGGCCGAGTTTCATGAGAATCAAATTAAACAAGCCGATATCCGGCTCGTAGATGAAGCTCCACAAAATGCCGATCACCGCCGTAGACATGACGGAGGGGACGAAAACCGCCGTTTTATATAATCCCTTGAGTTTCTTTACGTTGCTGATCAACAGCGAGAAAAAGACGATCGCGGGTACTTGCACGACAACCGAAAACAGAATGAAATAAGCGTTATTTTTGACGGCGCTCCAAAATTTATCGTCCGTTATCGCTTTCTCGAAGTTGTTCAACCCGTTAAATCGGGCCGCTTCGACGCCGTTCCAATTCGTAAAGCCTTTGATGAAAGCCGCGAACATCGGATAAATGAAAAACAGGATATAAAGCACGATGACGGGCAACAAAAACAACGCATACGTCCACGGGCTTCTAAGCGCTTTATTCATCGTTACCTCCGTGATGATCAGACATCATCCATATCGATCCTTACTTATAAAAAGTACCACCCACTCTAAGGCGGGTGGTACTTTTCAACCTATTTCTTACTCGTTTAATCGTCTGCGCTATTGGCTTCGGCTTGAACCTTTTGAACGCCGTCCAGCATCGCCTTTGCCGTGATTTTCCCGCCAATTAATTTTTGGATTCCTTCGCTAAGCGCCGTATTGACGTCCGGTTGAACCAAAGAATCGAAAGCAGGGAAGGCGCCGCTCGATTTGTTTCCAACGGCGATGATTTCTTTCACTAGATCGGAAACTTTGGCTTTGGCCAACTTGCCCGCGTCTACTTTCATGGATGGCAGGACGCCGTCCGCTTCCAAACCGCGAATTTGCATTTCGTCGTTGTACATGTTTTTAATAAACGATTTAATGACGGCCATTTGCTTTTTATCCTTTTTGACTTTGGCCGAGAAGCCGTAACCGTTGGAGAAACCGCCGTTCACCGCGGTTTGGCTTCCTTTGCCGTTCGATACTTTCGGCATCGGGAAGTATCCGATTTTGTTCGTCAAATCCCCGGCTTGCTTAGGATCCGCGAACACGCTGGATGCCCATGAACCATCGTACATCATAGCGGCTTCGCCGCGAATGAGCTGGTTGCGCTGTTCCGCGTATTCTAGACCGAGTTCGCCTTCTTTGAAATAGCCTTTTTTCACCCAATCCGCGTATTTATTAAAAGCAGCTACCATTTCCGGGCTGTTCCATTTGGTTTTTCCTGTCGAGAATCCGGCGCTAATATCCGGACCGGCATAACGGGCCCACAACGTATTGGCTGCCATTAACGGAACCCATGCCGCTTTGGAAGCTTGGGCAAACGGTGTTTTCCCGTCTTTTTTTATAGAGTCGGCTAATTTCTCAAGGTCTTCCAGCGTTTGTGGGATCTTAAGGTTTTTGGCTTTAAAGTATTCTTTATTGTAGAAATACCCTTCTTGATAGCCGCCGATCGGCAAACCGTATACTTTGCCGTTTACCGTAAATTCGCCTAAAGATATAAATTTATTTTGCAGGCCGAGCTCTTTAAGAATAGGCGTAAGATCGAGCAGTCTTCCAGCTTGCACGTACAATTGAGTGTCGGAGCCGCCGAACAGGTCGAAAATCGGCGGAGGATTGTTGATGACCATTTCCGAACGCAGTTTCTCTTTGCGGTTTACGTCGGAGTCCACGCCGTCCAACTTGAATTGTACGCCCGGAACTTCCTTTTGAACCTTCTTCAAAACATCGTTAAGTATATTAAGTCGTTGTTGTTTCGACTCGCCCAATTGCGTATGACGTACCTTGATGGTTATGCTTTTTGTTGCTGCGCCCACTGAACTTATGGCCGTTGTCGCCACAAGAATCACGCTGAGCACAATCAATAGAAGACTTTTTCTCATGAATCGCGTGCCTCCTAAAATATATTTAATTCGCTTCCAATGTCAATTATAGTAGGATTAGTAAATTGTGGTAAGTTACCTAATCCATTATGAAGGGATAATTTTATCTAATGACTTCTTGCAAGTAATTACATCGTGTCCGAGATCATTTCCTCGGGATTGACACATCCGTCTTAGCGAGGTAGACTGGACGCATATGGAAGTCGATTCGGAAGGAAGCACCTTCCCGTACGTTAACTAACGTCGGAGGAAGGTGCTTTTTGTTATGTATGTGAAGTTGCTAAGCGCGAGCGTCTTAGGCGTGGAAGGGCGTTTTATTGAGATCGAGGTAGACATTTGTTCCGGTTTACCGCAGGTTTCGGTTGTTGGACTTCCGGATTCCGCAGTAAGAGAATCCGTTGAGCGCGTGCGTGCGGCAATCAAGAACGGCGGCATGAAGTTCCCGATGGACCGAATCACGATTAACCTCGCTCCCGCGGATCTTCGCAAAGAGGGCAGCGCGTTCGACTTGGCAATCGCCGCCGGCATCTTGTGCGCGAGCGGTCAAGTGGACGCCGGCTTACTTGAAGATACATTGTTCATCGGCGAACTTTCCCTTAACGGAACGGTAAGGAACGTACCCGGCGTATTGCCGATGACCGAGCTCGCTCGCCGCGCGGGAATACGCCGGGTCGTCGTCCCTCATTCCTCGGTAGTCGAGGCTTCTCTTATATCGGGAATCGATGTTTTCGGCATTTCATCCCTGGCGGAGTGGATACATGGATTCGTCGATGATCCGAAAATCGATGCGGAGTCTATCGCTTCGCGCGGAGCAAACCTCAATCCGCAACTCTCCGCTCCGCAGGAAGCCGAGTTGGACTTAGCCGACGTCATCGGGCAAGAACAAGGAAAGCGGGCACTAATTATCGCAGCCAGCGGAATGCATAACCTGCTGTTCGTCGGACCTCCCGGAACCGGTAAAACGATGTTGTGCCGAAGATTGCCGACGGTTATGCCTCCGCTTACCGATGAAGAAGCGCTGTCCGTGACGAAAATATTCAGCGTTTGCGGGAAACTCGGGCAACTTCGGTCCGGCTTAATCCGCCGACGTACATTTCGCGCTCCGCACCATACGATCTCGCAAGCCGGACTCATCGGCGGAGGATCCATTCCGAAGCCCGGAGAAGTTACGTTAGCACATCATGGCATTCTGTTCCTGGACGAGATGCCCGAATTTTCGAGAATGTGCCTGGAAGCGTTGAGACAACCTCTGGAAGATAGGGAGGTCACGATCGGGAGAGCGCGCGGCGTTTGCCGCTTCCCTGCCCGCTTCATGCTGGCGGCTTCAATGAATCCCTGTCCGTGCGGATTCAACGGCGGCGGCATTCATGACCGTCCTTGTACATGCACGCCTATCGCTATCGCGCGTTATCGGGCGCGCATGTCCGGACCTCTGGCGGATCGACTGGATTTGCAAGTCGAATTGCCTCGTCAGACGGTACGAGCAACTTCAGAATCCGGTATGTCCTCCTCCCAGGCTAGGGAAATCGTCTTGGAAGCAGCCTATAGGCAGAAATCCCGCTATGCCAAACACGGCATCCAGTGGAACAGCCAACTACAAGGGCCTTTATTAAAAAAATACGCAAAGCTGTCCTCCGATGCCGAGATGCTTCTCCAGCAAGTTTTCGAGCAGCTTGGACTCAGCTTCCGCGCTCATGACCGGATATTGAAGATGTCCCGCACGATCGCCGATTTGGCGGATAGAGAATCGATAAGATCGGAAGACGTCGCGGAGGCTATCGGCTATCGTTGCTTGGACCAGGCGGTTGAATAACGCAAAACGGCAATACCCTCCGATGAAAGAGGGTATTGCCGTTAGCATGAAGCAACTATTCTTTTCCTTGTCCGATGTCGATTAGTTCCAGCAACGCCGCCGGAATTTGAAACTCTTGATCGCGAATGATGATTCGTTTCGAACCGTTAGCGGCTTCTTCTTCCTGATTTTCCTTGATTTCGGAAATTTCGTTATGAAGTCGCTCCATTTGCTTATCCAAGGCTGCCGCGGAATCCGCGGCCTCCTTCAACTCTTGAAGCAGCCTTAACGGCACCGCTTCGTTGTACTTGTAGAAGATCTTATGCTCCAGGCTCGCCCAGAAATCCATCGCGATCGTCCGGATTTGCACCTCCACGCACACGTTCTCGTGCCTGTCGGACATATATACCGGAACCTCTACGATCATATGAAGGCTTTGATACCCGTTAGGCTTCGGATTCTTGATGTAATCCTTCATGTCTACGATCGTAAGATCGCTCTGGCTTCGCAGCATTTCGCTGATACGGTAAATATCCGTAACGAACGAACAAGTGATTCTTAACCCGGCGATATCCTTAATGCTATTCTTGATGCTTGGAAAGGAAATATCCAAACGCTTGCGGTTAATCTTGCTCAATATGCTTTCCGGAGACTTGAGCCGCGACTTCGTATGCTCGATCGGATTGTAATCGTGCAGGAAATGAAATTCTTCTTTGAGAATCTCGATTTTCGTCTCCAACGAGTCGAGCGCGAATTTGTACATCATCATGAAACGGGTGATCTCGTCTTTGAATCTCTTGAATTGCTCCATCGGTAGCGGTAAGTTGCTGCTCAGATTCATTCACCCTTTGCTCGTTTGCTTCTGTTATTTGCCAAGAAGAATTCGGGTGTACGGCGAATCGATCGGCAACATGATCACTGGTTCGTTCTCCAACGTAGTCACGTAACTTTGCAGCGTGCGGTAGAAGGAATAGAATTCAGGACTCTTGCCGTAGGCTTCATTGTATATTTTCGCCGCCTCTTGTTCGCCTTGCGCCACGATTTTCTTAGCGTCCGCTTCGGCTTGCGCCAACAGCTCGGTAGCCGTACGGTCGGCTTTGGACGTAATCTTGCGGGATTCCTCGTCGCCTTCGGACAGATAACGCGCGGCGATTGACTCTCGATCCGAGATCATCCGGTTGTAGACGCTCTGCTTGTTTCCTTCGGGCAAATCCGTGCGTTTGATTCGTACGTCGACGATCTCGATACCGTAGTTGTCCCGGATGACCGCGTCCGAGACGTCGCGCGTGATATCGTCGTTGATGTTGCCTCGTTCGGTATTCTCACTAATTATATTATCATAATTGATTTCCGAAAGCTTGCGGCGAACCGTATTGTATACCGCTTCGTCGATTCGTTGCACGCCTCCGCCCACCGTTTGTACGGTTTTCAGGAAATCTTGAGGGTCGCTGATTCTCCAAACCGTATAATTATCCACGATAATCGGTTTTTTATCCTTGGTGAGAATCGAAGTGGGATTGCTTTCGTATGTCATTTGATATTTAGGAAGCCTCGATACGCTCTCCACGAAAGGTATTTTGATATAGAGTCCAGGATTCTGTTCAACCCTTACCGCTTCGCCGAATTTAAGGACAACCTTATATTCGCCTTCCTTGACAATGAACAGAGAGCCCGAGATCAGTATAATGAAGACGACGACTCCGACGACCCACAGGATTAGTTTTTTACTCATTTAGGCGTTCCTCCTTGTGCGGTACCCGCGGCACCGGAAGCAGCGCCGGAACCGGAAGCAGCGCCGGAACCGGAAGCAGAGCCCGTTGCCGAAGCGGAAGAGGATCCCGTATTACGCAACAGTTCGTTGATTGGCAAATATTTGACCGTATCGCTGCTGGAATCGGAAATGAAGATTTTCGCCTTCGGCATAATTTTTTCCAATGTCTCTATGATTAACCGACTCTCGGTAACCCCCGGACTCTTGGCATACTCCGCGTATATGGCGTTGAACTGCGCCACGTCCCCTTCCGCGTTCAGAATACGGGATTTCTTCACGCCTTCCGCGTTCTCGAGCAACGCTTGAGCTTCCCCGCGCGCTTTCGGGATAATATCGTTCTCGTATTTGGCGGCGTTATTGATCTTCGTGTTTTTCTCTTCCCGAGCGTTCGTTACTTTCTGGAAAGCGTCCGCCACCTGGCCGATCGGCGGCTCGATGTCTTGGAACTTGATGTCGATAATCTGCATGCCCGTATTGTACTTCCCTTGAAGCTCGAGCAGCTTAACGCGAACTTTATCTTGAATTTCCGTTTTTCCGTCCGTTATCGCGTAATCCAGCTTCTCCGATCCGATGACCGAACGAATGGAAGAGCTTGCGGCATTGCGCAGGAATTGCTCCGGATTATCGATGTTGTATAAGTACTGTTGAATATTGTGTATTTTCCACTGGACGACCGCGTCCGCGGAAACGATGTTCTCGTCCCCCGTAATCATTAAAGCTTCCTCGTCGACGGGAGTAATCACGTCGCCTTCTTGACGGTAGCCGATATAGATTCGTTGGGTAAGCTCCGCGGGCACGATTATGACTTGCTGGATCGGATAGGGCCATTTGAAATGCAAACCGGCCGAAGACTCTTTCGTGAACTTGCCGAAAGTGAGGATGGCTGCCCTTTCTTGCTCCTGCACCGTGTAGAACGAGGAATACCCGATTATGATGACGAGCAGAGCCGCGACTCCAAAAGCGATTTTCTTTAGTAAGCCCGGCGGTAAATCCAATGGATTATTAGGCCTTTTAGGAATCTTGACGAGTTCCATTCTTTCTTGTGCCTCCCTTGATATCTTCGATTGTTCCTTAGTTGTTACGCAGACGGCGGTTAAAGCGTTCCACAATTTATCCAATTCTTTAAGGTTGAAAAAGCAAAAATAAAAAGCCGCCCGCAAAGGGAAGCTTTGGTGACGGCGCGTAAGCTCGAATCAGTACCGGCGGCTCTTCAGAAAGCACCCTCGATATGCTTGATCTCCATGACGGAACCATCATCGCGGAAAGTAACGGCGACGACATCGAAGCGTATCGACCGCGGAGCGTTCCCGCGTTGCTTGAGATAGATGGTCGCAAGCTCTCGGACTTGCCGGCATTTGCGAGGAGTAACGGCTTCGACCGCCGTCCCGAACCTCGTCGGATTCGTTCGCGATCTGACTTCGACGACGACTAGCGTCGTACCGTCCAAGGCGATCAGATCGATCTCTCCCGATCGGCATCTCCAATTGCGGGCTTCCACCGAGTATCCCGATTGCAGCAAATGCGCGGCCGCCACTTCCTCTCCCGCTTTCCCGACCGCCGCTCTGCTGTTCTTGGCGGAAGCCGGCGAAGGCGACAATCGATAACTCGAGTCTTCTCCCATAAGCTTACTCTCCTCAAGGCAACATTGGCTTGTTAGTCTTGGCGTTTATTCCGGCTCGGCGATCCGACCGGTACACGAAGCTAAGAACTTCCGCTACGAGCTTGTAAAGCTCCGGCGGAATTTCTTGGTTCAGATCAAGCTTGGAGAGAACCTCAACCAATGAGGAATCCTCCTGCACGGGCACGCCGTTCTCCAAAGCGCGCTTCATGATCTCGTCGGCGATTACGCCTTGCCCTTTGGCGATGACGGAAGGCGCGGAACCGTTCTCCGGTTCGTATTTGAGCGCTACCGCTTTTTTGGGAACGTGTCGTTTGTTGGGCTTGCTGCCGTTGCCGCCGTTCATGCTCATGCTCTATAGTCGACTCCCTTGTACGGTTTGGCGGAATACGCGCTGGCTAATGCGGACTTTTCGATGCTCGCGGCGGGAAGCGACGAGGCTGCCGAGCCGCTCTTCCACTGCGGCAGGGGCGAAGTCGACAAGGATAGCAGTTGAAAGCCTGCCGTGGACATTCCCGATGCCAGCTCCTCCCGAGCGTGATCGAGCAATTCCGACATACCGGGAAAATCGCTAAGAAGTTTAAGGGAAACGATTCGATCGACGACCTGAACGTCTACGACGGTATCGCCGAGGTTCCTCATTCTCAGATCGAACAGCAGATGGCAATTGTCGATGTCCCATTCTCCGCGGCGGCTGCGTCGCGTCTGCACATGGACGGTGGCCGTCGTATCGCCGTCCTGGCCCTTCATCGGCACGAACAGCGTCATGTGGCTGAAAGGTGCTACGGCGTTCCGGTCCGAGGTAAGCAGCAATTGTTGGCCGGTCACTTGATTGGCCAACGTCTGTGCGGCTTCCCGCAGGGCCGGAGGCACGTCGTCATGCGCCGCAAGGGCGAGCAACGCGCCCTTGAGCGTATCCGCGGCGGGCCGCGCCTCTTGCCCGGGGGCATCCGCCCCGGGCGCAGGAGCTGCGGCTGCGCCCGCAGGAAGCCCGGCGTCGCCGCCGGGCAACCGCGGCTCGGCCGCGTGCAGGAGCTGGCGCTCATGCCCGACGCCGAGCCACTGCAGGAAGCGGCCTATCCACGCCGCTTCCGGTTTGGCCGCCGACGGCTGCGCAGCGTCGGCGCCGTTCGCGGGGCGGAGGCTGACGGCCTCCTCGCCCGCGCTAGCCCTTGCTGCGGCGCTATTCGCCGCCGCAGCAAGCCCGGCCGCAGCCTGCGCGCTCGGCTGGGAACTGCCCGGCGACGCCGCGCTGGCTGCGGCCGGTTGGATCGCCGGAGCCGGCGCGGCTGAGCCTGCTCCCGCGCGTGTCGCGCCATCGCCCTTCGCCATTGCCGCGGCATCCGCCCCAGCCTTGATCGCCGGCTCGCCGGCCATTCTTACGCCGGAGGCCAACGGCTCCTTCGCCAAGTTGGCGGCTTGCGCTTTCTCCGCATCTGGTTCCTTCGGATTCGATAAGCTCTGTGACGGCTCTTCCCCCGCCATTTGAGCTTCCCCGTCCGCAAGCAATGAGGCTCCTTGGGCTAGTAGGCTTTGCAGCTTTTGTCCCAATGCCGCCGCCTCGGGCGTCGGTGCTTTAGCCCCGCTCATCCAGCTGTCCACGGCCGTGCGCAAGCTCGCGAGCTCTTCGTGGATCGGTTGCCCGAACAATGCTTGCCGAAGCGAAGACAGCGTCGTTTCCGTTGGCGCGAGACCTCTGCGGAACGCCACGTCCGATGCGTCCGACCAAGATGCCGCATCCACCCCTGCGGGCTTCAAAGACGCCGCGGTATGGAAAAACGCCGCAGCCTCCTTCCCGATCGGATACCCGTCCCTCTTCAATCCCCGTAACAGTTCCATCGCCCATTTCTGCTCCGGCAAACCGAACGTTTTCAATACGTCCTTTAGCCCCTCTTCGGGCATGGCGTCCGACGAATCCGCAAGCGGCTTAAGCGTGACCAGCCCTCCGGCTCCGCCCGGTTGCACTTGCAAGAGCGTGCTTCTGCCAAGCGGCATCTCCGCATCAAGCTTCGCTCTCACTTGGACGCCGTTTATATTGATTAGACCCTCTTGATTTTCAAGCAGCTCCATGAGCACGCCTCTTACGATTTGGCCGATTCTCAACTCCAGCGAACGGGCATCCGTCGGTTGCGCTTCGCCCATCAACGCCCGAATCATCGGGCCGATATTCATGCTCACGCCGCTTCCTCCTCGCAAAACCTATATCTTATGTATCGGTATGAGCCCTGCCGCAGTTGAATGAATATATTCTCATTGTCTACTTGAGTAGCCTTTCCATAATCTCAACTATTCCAATCCATATCATCCTACTCGATTTCAACGCTACCTGCCAGCTCAAAAATGAATTCAGCAATCATATGCGCTTCAAGCATACTTTTTATGGTTACAGCATGGCCTGGTCATCTCAAATGCGCTGTAAGCATACTTTTTATGGTTACAGCTCGGTCTGGGCATCTCAAATCCGCTGCAAGCATACTTTTTATGGTTACAACTCGACCTGGGCATCTCAAATGCGCTGTAAGCATACTTTTTATAGTTACAGCTCGGTCTGCTCATAGAAACTCCCGAGGAGTTGCTTCGCTAGCCTCCCACCGCCAACCAACTCAAAATAGTTGCTGCTGCTCCGTGAATAAGTTGTTCAGAAAGCTCCTCCGATGCAAAGGGGTCGGCCCCAGTTCAAGCAACGCCGCCCTGTGGACTTTCGTCGCATACCCTTTGTGTCCGGCTATACCGTATCCGGGATATATCTGCTCCCACACTTCCGTACATAACCGGTCCCGCGTCACTTTAGCCACGATCGACGCGGCGGCAATCGATTGACTCAAGCTGTCGCCCTTAATAATGGCCGTTTGTTCGATCGCTAAATCCACGGTTTCCGCATCGACGAGCAAATGCTCCGGAACGACGTCTAAACCTTGAACCGCTTGTTTCATCGCCAATCTGGACGCTTGCCTGATATTGATCGAATCGATGACGGATGCCTCTATTCTTGCGACCGACCACGTCACCGCTTCTTCTATTATTTGTTCGTATAACCTGTCCCGTTTCTTCTCGCTAAGCTGCTTCGAGTCGTTAACTTCTTCGAGTACGAGCCCGACCGGCAAAATAACCGCAGCCGCAACGACGTCCCCGAAAAGGCAGCCCCGTCCGACTTCGTCGACGCCGGCAATCGCCGTCAAACCTTGAGACCAAATCGCGCTTTCGTATTCCAAGCGATTTATCGCATTGCTTTCATTCTCGTTCCCGTTCATCTATGTATTGCCTCCTAAACTCCGAACATTTATATCTATGTACTCTTCAGTTAAACTCCCTACAGCCACGTGTAGCCTCCCGACAAATCCGTTCATATCCCTATTTTCCGACATGAGCCGCCGAAAGCCAAGTCTTATTTTGTGAAATCAGCCGTCGTCTTTCTCCGCGCCCCACGCGTCCGGCAAAAATCTTCTGCGGATATCTTCCGTCGGCATCAGACAGCTATCCTGTCGTCCGAACCAGCGATAGCGCCTCTTCGCGATGAAATCATACACCCGATTTCGAATGGCCGGCGGAACGACGATTCCCGCGTAAAGTAGTTTCCATGGCCCTCCGAGATTCTTGCATATACGCAACGCCGCAGTGGATTTGGTATAATACCGACCGTTATCGATCATGACGACCGTATTCATCTCCGTCGTGGGCAAGCCACCCGTTTCCAGCAAACGCCTGCCTGTTCCGGATTGCAACGAAGCAAAGCGGAACGTCGCCGCCGGATCCCTCGCGATGACGAAACGAGTAATGCCATGACACAAATTGCACTGTCCGTCGATCAGCAAAAGGATAGGCTCGCCGGGACTTTTATTTTTATTTTTTTTACTCAAGCTCGCCGCCCCCCCCTTTTTAACGTTTTCATACGTAGTCGACTGTTAATCGTAACTTACCATATTTAAGCCCTCAGCAACACAAAAAGCTGCCCCTAGCGGAATTATCCACTCTGGCAGCAGTTGCAATTCAATAATGTTTTTAAGCTTCAGGGCTTTCTAGCGTCATACGTCCTAGTTTGCCCGAACGTAGATCCCTCAACAGCAACGTAGCGGTTTTATCGTAGTCGACATGTCCGCCGCTAACGATACACCCCCGCCGCTTACCGATGCTTTCCAGAACTTCGATTGCCGCTTGCATATCGGGCAGCTCCGAAGGCAGTCCCTCCAAGCCGTAACGCTCCTTCAATGCCGGCCCGTAGTTTTCTACCAGCACCTTCAGTACGAAACAAGCCACTTCGTCGATATGAATGACGTCTTCTTTGATCGCTCCGGTCGCGGCCAATCGGAAACCCGCGATGGGATCGTCGAATTTAGGCCACAGAATACCGGGAGTGTCGAGTAGCTCCAGCTCGCCGCCGAACCGAATCCATTGCTGCCCCTTGGTTACGCCCGGACGGTCTCCCGTAATGGCGATATTCCTGCCAGCCAAACGGTTGATCAACGTGGATTTGCCTACGTTCGGTATTCCGACGATGAGCGCGCGCACCGGACGAGGCTTCATTCCCTTGTCGATCTGACGCTGGATTTTCTCTTGGAGCAATTCCTTCGCTTTATTCGCGAGATCTTTGACTCCCGTCCCGGCATTGGCGTCGATCGTGTGCGTCGCTAGCCCCTTCGAACGGAAGTAATCGCTCCATTCCGCCGTTTGCTTAGGGTCTGCCAAATCCGCTTTATTCAACAGCACCAAACGGGGCTTCGACGAAGTGATTTCATCCACCATCGGGTTTCGGCTGGATTGCGGAATTCGGGCGTCCAACAGCTCGAAGACGACATCGATCAATTTGAGCTTTTCCTCGATCTGTCTCTTCGCTCGGGTCATGTGGCCCGGAAACCATTGTATCGTCATCGTGAAACACCTCCCTTACAGAAAGAAACGCGAGGGGATTCCCCTCGCTGTCGTTAATGCTTAACTAGACTGAAATCTTTGATCGGCCAGAAGATCAAGTCAGCGCGGCCTACGATCCGACCCGTCTCGATGTAGCCGATCATTCGGCTGTCTTCGCTATTCGAGCGATTATCTCCCATTACGAAAACCGTTCCTTCGGGCACTACGCCGTCGGGGAATTCTGTATTCGGGAAATCGCCGTCGTTTCTATTGTAGAGGCCGCCTTCGGCGTGAGCCTTCTCGTATGCACCCTTAAGATAAGTTTCTTCAACGGGCTGGCCGTTTATGTATAAGGTATCGCCTTCAACCTTAACAGTATCGCCCGGTATGCCTATGACCCGCTTAATGAAATCCCGGCCTTCTTCGGGTACGTGGAATACGATAACTTCGCCGCGTTTCGGCTCGCGTATATCGTAAATGATTTTGTTGACGATAATTCTTTCGCGATTCCAGAAGTTCGGTTGCATGGACGGTCCGTCTACGATAAAAGGGCTGACGAGAAACCATCTGATTACGAATACCAGTATTCCCGCGATAGCTAGCGCTTTAATCCATTCCGTTATTTCGTTCCCCGCTCGCGATGACTTCGGTTTATTCGGAGCTCCCGAACCCGATTCCGGATCCGCGCCTTCCGTGCTCGCGTTGTCTACCTGTTGATCACGAACCGCATGTTCATCGGAAACAGAGATTGTTCCTTCGGCTGATTCGTTTGGTTTATTATCCCGATGTTGTTCCATTCGCAATCGCCTCTAGCTTTCATATAGAAATGCAAAAAGGAGGACTTGAACTTCGCCAAGCCCTCCTCTGACGCCAATTATCGAATTTCTTTGATACGTGCTGCTTTACCGCGCAGATTGCGCAAGTAGTACAGTTTCGCGCGACGAACTTTACCGCGACGAGCCACTTCGATTTTCTCGAGGCGCGGAGAATGTACTGGGAAAGCACGTTCTACGCCAACGCCGTAAGAAATTTTACGAACCGTGAAGGTTTCGCTGATTCCGCCGCCGCGACGTTTAATAACAACGCCTTCGAACAGCTGTACGCGCTCACGGGAACCCTCGACGACTTTCACGTGTACTTTAAGCGTATCGCCCGGACGGAAATTAGGTACGTCCTTGCGCAATTGTTCTTGCGTGATCGCTTGAATAAGGTTACTCATTGAGTGTTCACTCCTTCCATAACAGACGTTCGTACCCCGCTCCCCGAATGCTCTCATTCGGATCATGGCGTGCAGAGGACCGCCCTACTCGTGTCTATCGTTTGTCCAAACTCTAATGAGCCCAAAGACAAAACACAACATTTGAAATTTTATCATACCTACGAGGAAATTACAACCTTTCCTTCGCGACCTTGACCCTTTGTTCCTTCTCGATCCGTAAAGCATTTACCCATCTTCGTTCTTCGGGAGTCAATTCCGCTTGTTCAAGCAATTCCGGACGCCTGTCCAGCGTTCTTTCCAACGATTGCTTCCTGCGCCACTTTACGATTTCCGCATGATGTCCGGACAGCAACGTGTCCGGTACCTTCCAACCCCGAAACTCCGCCGGCCTCGTATAATGCGGGTATTCCAGCAAACCGTCGCTGAAGGAATCCGTTACGGCGGACTGATCATTGCCGAGCACTCCCGGAAGAAGACGAACGACCGCATCGACGACGACCATGGCCGGAAGCTCGCCTCCGGTAAGCACGTAGTCGCCGACGGACAGCTCGTCCGTTACCAGAAACTCCCGAATACGCTCGTCATAGCCCTCGTAATGGCCGCAAACGAAGATCAAGTGCGATTCGCCGGATAACTCCTGCGCGATCTCCTGCGAGAAAGTAGCCCCCTGCGGGCACATTAAAATAATTCTCGGCTTTTTACCGTCAGAATGTTCCGACTGCCGTTCGACGACGTGCTCGACGGCTCCGAAGATCGGCTCGGCCTTGAGAACCATACCTCCTCCACCACCGTAAGGCATATCGTCGACCGTGTTATGCTTGTTGTTCGAGAAGTCGCGGAAGTTCACGGTATTGAGGGATACAAGCCCTTTATCCCGCGCTTTGCCGAGAATACTCGAACCGAAAACTCCCGAGAACATTTCCGGGAACAACGTTAATACGTCTATTCGCATCTCTAGAGCAACCCTTCCAGCAGATGAACCGTGATTTTACGCCCGGCGATATCGACGTTCAGAACGACATCGTCGATAACCGGTAGGAGCAGTTCCTTGCCCTTAGGCATCTTGACGACCCAAATATCGTTCGCTCCAGGGGACAATATGTCCGTTACCGTTCCTAGCTGTTCGCCTTCGTCCGTCTCCACTGCGCAGCCGACGATGTCGCGGACGTAATATTCGCCTTCCGGCAACGGTACTCGATCGGTTTCGGGAACCTTCAGCTCCCAGCCTTTATATTTTTCCACTTGGTTAATGTTATCGAATCCCTTGATCTGAAGGACGTACATCTTCTTCTGTTCGCGGGAAGCAACGATCTCGACCGTGAGAGGTTGTCCGGAGTCGGGCGGAAACATCAGTAGCTTGTTACCCGGCTTGAATCTGACCTCGGGAAAATCGGTTTGCGGCCAGACCTTGATCTCTCCCTTGATGCCGTGCGTATTCACGACCTTGCCTATATTGAGCAAACGTTCTTCGGACATGGAATAAAACTCCCTTCAACCTGTGCGACAAAAAAAGCTCATTAACTATAATATAGCACCGATGTCTTTCTTCGCAAACCAAGCCTAGCTCTATGTATTTCCGACGATCGAACAAGCAAGTAAAAACGACTTCGTCATCCTTAGAAGGACAGAGAATGTCGTTTTTATCGTAGACGATTCAGGACAAGTATAGAAACTTTATACTTTCTGAATCGTTAAAAAAGGCCGTACCGCGCAATAAGCACGGTACGGCCTTCCGCCAATTATTATTCCGAAACAATGTCCACGATGACGCGCTTCCGCTCCTTGACGGCGGCGGAAGAGACTACCGTACGTAGCGCTTTCGCGATACGTCCCTGCTTGCCGATTACTTTGCCGACATCGTCGGGATGAACGGAAAGCTCGTACACCAGGCCTCTCGCGTCTTCCTTGACCTGAATTTGCACGTCTTCCGGATGATCCACCAAAGCTCGGGCAATAACCCGAATCAATTGTTCCATGGCTCAGCCCTCCGGTATGATGACGATTACTTCTGCTTGGATTCGTGGAATTTCTTCATAACACCGGCTTTGCTCAGAAGGTTACGAACGGTATCGGACGCTTGCGCGCCGTTTTGCAACCATTTCAAAGCTTTTTCCTCGTCGATTTGTACTTGAGCCGGTTGGGATACCGGATTGTACACGCCGATTTCTTCAATAAAACGACCATCGCGCGGGGAACGGGAATCCGATACGACTACGCGGTAGAACGGGGCTTTGTGAGCACCGATACGTTTCAAACGAATGCGAACTGACATTGACTTTCACCTCCTTGAAAAAGAATGGACTCTCTTTGCATTATTAAAATGGAAACTTCATGTTTTTGCCGCCGCCGAGCATGTTTTTCATGTTCTTGAGGCCCTTCATTCCGCCCTTTGGACCTTTAGGACCCATCATTCCGGAGAACTGCTTCATCATTTTCTTCATGTCCTCGAACTGCTTGAGCAGCCGGTTGACATCGGCGACGGTCGTTCCGCTGCCCGCCGCAATGCGCTTGCGACGGCTATAGTTGATGATATCCGGCTTCTTCTTCTCCACCTTCGTCATCGACTTGGCGATCGCTTCGGTGCGCGCGATTTGCTTCTCGTCGATCTTGAAGTTCGGATTGCCTTTAAGCTTGTTCATTCCGGGCATCATATCGAGCAACTGATCGAGAGGCCCCATCTTGCGAACCTGCTCCATCTGCTCGAGGAAATCGTCGAAGGTGAAATCCGCGGTGCGCATCTTGCGCTCCATCTCCGCGGCCTTCTCGGCATCCATGTTCGTCTGCGCCTTCTCGATCAGCGACAGCATGTCGCCCATTCCGAGAATTCGCGATGCCATCCGATCCGGATGGAACGCTTCGAGCTGATCGATCTTCTCGCCCGTGGACGCGAATTTAATCGGACAACCCGTTACCGCTTTGACAGACAAGGCGGCGCCGCCTCGAGTATCTCCGTCCAGCTTCGTCAGAACGACCCCGGTCACGGCAAGTTGCTCGTGGAAGCTTTGCGCGACGTTAACCGCTTCTTGACCGGTCATGGCGTCGACGACGAGCAGCACTTCGTCGGGATTAACCGCGGAATGGATGTCCTTGATCTCTTGCATCAACTCGGCGTCGATCTGCAAACGGCCGGCCGTATCGATCAGTACGTAATCGTTGCCTTGATCTCTGGCCAACTGGACGCCTTGCTTGGCGATCTGGACGGGGCTGACTTGATCCCCGAGCGTGAATACGGGCACTCCGATCTGCCCTCCAAGCACTTCCAACTGCTTGATGGCCGCAGGGCGATAAATATCGCCGGCGACGAGCAACGGCTTGTGATTCTGGGATTGCAGCAGCTTGGCCAGCTTCCCGGTTAACGTCGTCTTGCCCGCGCCTTGCAAGCCGGCCATTAGAATGACGGTCGGGGGCTTGTTCGCTTTCGCCAACGTCGCTTGCGTGCCGCCCATAAGCTCCGTCAACTCTTTGTTAACGATGTCGATAATGACCATCGCGGGAGTAAAGCTCTTCACGACTTCTTGGCCGGTCGCGCGTTCCTTCACCTTAGCGATGAAATCCTTGACGACCTTAAAGTTAACGTCCGCTTCCAATAGCGCAAGGCGCACTTCGCGCATCGCTTCGTTAACGTCGTCCTCCGTAACCTTGCCGCGGCCCTTAATCTTGCTGAACACGTTCTGCAGCCGGGTCGATAATCCTTCGAATGCCATAATCCCATCCCTCCTTCGGAACGGTTTCGCTTAATCTATTCGCATGCTTGCTTAGGCTTCGCGGCGAGTCATTCCGCGCTTCGCAGCTTAGCCGCCGTCGCGGTGAAAGGCTCGCGCCATTCGGCCGGCAGTCCGGCGATCTGCGACTCCAACAGATGGATTCCGGCGAGCAATCGTCCGTGCCGATCCACCAGGCCGAGCTTGGATTCGTAATCCTCCAGCACTTGCTCCGCCCGCTTCAAATGCTCGTATACCGCTTGTCGGCTAATCTGAAATTCCGCCGCGATCTCGCCCAACGTATAGTCGTCTTGAAAGTAACATTTAATGAACGTTTGTTGTTTCTCCGTCAGCAAAGCTCCGTAGAAATCATAAAGCACGTTAATCCGGTTCGTCTTCTCTAGGGCATCGTTGTCCAAGGGCAACCTGTGTCACTCCTTCGTCAAACCCATGCGTCAAGGCAAAGCACTTGACACCAAACTCACTTCCCTATACTACGAAAAACGAAGATGGATGTCAAGGTATAATCCTTTACATATTTTTTCCGCCTGGGCTGGCGATAAGAGCAACGAAAAAAGCCCCTATCCTTCCGCGGAAGGGACAGGGCTTGAACGTATAACAATGTCGTCCCATCAAACGCTATCATACGCATCCAACGCGGCCTGCGTGCCCGCTCCGACGTTTACGGGCACTCGATGACGAACAAGCACGGCTTCCAACGCCCCCAGCAGATGAAGAACGTTTTTCCGGCTGCAGCTGTAGCCCATCGTCCCTATTCTCCATATCTTTCCTTTGAGAGGTCCGAAAGAACTGGCGATTTCGATGCCGAAGGAATCCAGCAGCATCGCGCGTACCGATTCTCCGTCGACTCCTTCAGGTATATCGATGCAAGTTACGACAGGAAGCTTGCAGGAAGCGTCGCCGTACAAGCTCAGTCCCATCGCGGACAGACCGGCGACCAAAGCGGCTTCTTGTCGGCGATGACGAGCAAAACGCGCATCCAGGCCTTCGGCGAGCACGATCCTCAAGCCTTCCCGGAGAGCGTACAGCATCGAAGTCATTTCCGTATGATGATTCAACCGAAGCGGACTCCAGTAGTCTTGCAATTGACTGAGGTCGAAGTAATTGCTGCGAATCGGGCTGAAGCCTTCTTTCGAAGGATCTCCGTAATCGGCGGTCTGCCTGATCCCCTTCTCTACGCGTTTGCGCTTTAGAATCTTGCGTTCCGCCCGTTCGTTATAGGTGATCGGGGACATTCCGGAAGGGATGGAGAGACATTTCTGGGTTCCTCCGATGACCGCGTCCAAGCACCAGTCGTCCACGTCGACCGGAACCCCCCCGATCGTCGCCACGGCATCCACGACGAGAAGGACGTCGTTTTCGCGGCAGGCGTGGCCGATGTCCTTCAACGGCTGAATGCGACCCGTAGAAGTTTCCCCATGGACCATCGCCACCAACTCCGGCTTTTCCCGGCGAATGGCGCTGATGACTTCCTCGGGGTCGAACACCTGTCCCCACGTTTTCTCCAGAACGACCACTTCCGCACCGCAACGTTCGGCAATTTCCTGAAGCAAATAACCGAACCTGCCGAAGATCGGAATGAGTACTTTATCACCCGGTTCGATCAAGCTGACGAGCACCGCTTCGATGCCCGAACGGGAAGTTCCGTCCACCGGATAAGCCCATTCGTTCCCCGTCCGGAAAACGGACCTCAGCATGGCCATCGCGTCGTTCATAATCGCCGTGAATTCCGGATCGAATTGTCCGAGAATCGGATAGGACATCGCGCGAAGCACGCGCGGATCCACTTCTACCGGACCGGGCGTCAGGATCGTGCGCGGAGAAGGCGATAGCTCGGAGTAGACGGTCATGTCAATTGCTCCTCGTAAGCCAATTCATGCAGCAGCGATGCCAATACCGACACGCCGTCGGCCAGTTGTTCCGGGGATGAATATTCTTCGGGAGAGTGGCTGATTCCCGCTTTGCTCGGAACGAAGATCATGGCCGTCGGGCAAAGGCCGGCGAATAACTGGGCATCGTGCCCCGCTCCGCTGAACATTCTCCTATGGGTTAAGGAAAGCTTGCCGCACAGCTGTTCGATCTGTCCGGCGAGCGCTTTGCTCATCGGAACCGGAGTCGTCGCCAGCCATGGCGTAACGACCAGCGCCAAGCCTCTCCTATTCGCGATATCCTCGTACTCCTGGAAGAGATAATCGCAGAACCAGGAAAGCGTCCCCTCGTTATCGTGGCGAATATCGAGCGTGAACTCTACCGTGCCCGGAATGACGTTCGGAATATTCGGCGTCGCTTGGATTCTTCCGACGGTGGCGACGAGCGACGCGGCGCGGGTTGCCAGCAATTCCAGCCGCACGATGAATTCGGCCGCCCCCGCCATCGCGTCGCTTCTCATGTTCATGGGCGTCGTTCCGGCATGGTTGGCTTCGCCGCGCAAGGTTACCGAGTACCTTCGCTGCCCGACGATCGCCTCGACGATGCCGATTTGCTTCGCCATTCTTTCGAGAATGACGCCCTGTTCGATGTGCAGCTCTACGAAAGCCGCCAACTTGCCCTGAGCGTAATTCGGATGCTCGCCTGAACCGAAGCCGGACGTCTCCATCGCCGACTGCAAGCTTATGCCTTCGGAATCCTTGAGCTCGTGTCCGTTGCGTCCGTCGAGCTGCCCCGTCATATTGCCGGAACCCCAATACGCGATAGGGAATCTGCTCCCCTCTTCCTCGCAGAAGGAAACGACCTCGAGAGTGCGGGCAGGGGCTCCGTAAGTCTCTTTCAAATGCTTCAGCGCGGCGATACCTCCGATAATTCCGTAAGCGCCGTCCAGCTTCCCGCCGTTCCTGACCGTGTCGACGTGCGAGCCGGTCAGAATGACGGGAGCGCCGGGATCTTTGCCCGCAAGACGTCCGATGAGGTTCCCTACCTTGTCGAAGCGAACTTCGAGCCCGGCGTCCTTCATCGTTTCCGCGAGAAAATATTGCGCCTCTATCCAAGGCTTCGTGTATAACAACCTGGTTACACCGGCGTTGTCTCCATTTTCTTGTCCTTCGCTAAACTCGGCCAAAGTATCGATAAGACGGCAAAGCTCCGAAGATTTCTCGAATCGAATTAGCTCCCCCATCCTAATCCCCCCTAACTTCCTCTATAAGTACTATACCCGCCCGGAGCGACCAGCAGCGGTACATGGTAATGGCTTTGAACGTCTTCAACCGTGAACCGAATCGGGATTTGATCGAACAGTAACGGTTCTATCCCGCGGACTTCCCGAAAATAATCGCCCGCTTCGAACACGATTTCGTAGACGCCCGGCACCATCCCATCGCCCGATAAGAGGGGAACGTCCAACCTGCCGTCCGCGTTCAAGCGGTCATCCTTCAGCATCGACGAATTCCGGTCCGCATCCCTTTTCCACAGTTGCACCTTCATCCCCGCCGCGGGCTTGCCGCCCGAGATGTCCAGAACGTGCGTCGTCAATTGTCCGGATCGCCCCATCAGCCGATCCCCGCTTCCTCTAAGTCTTCGCGGGTGACCGTGAAGCCTTGGAACCCGTAAGGCGGCCTTGGCTCCGTATATACTCCCGCTTGAGCTATGCCGGCAGGTTCGACGACCGTCTCCCACGTCCGGTTGTTGGATTCGAAGAATACCTCGGACAATCGAGGGAACCGAGTCAAGATCCGCAAGCCGATTCGATAGATCAAATACTGAATCGAAGGCGTTTCGTATTCATGGAACACGTGATGGGCGATGTCCCGAATTTGCTCTGCCGCCACGTACGACTCCCCGCTCAGCGCGTCGGAATGGTCGATATAGGTCCAGTTGATATTCAGGAATATGAACAATGGCCGATCATAGCTTTCCGGCAAAGTCGTATATTCGTCGCGAATGAAGCCGTAAAATGAACTCCCGCTCACTTTGATCAGCTGCAGATCCGATACTCCGCTATGAAGAGAGGTCGCGGACGCACCGTTTGCTTCTCGAATAAGCTCTAGCTTAGCATGCGCCCGCTCATTATGGGACGGCCTATATACGAGCTTGCTATTCTCGTAGCCATGTTCTCCCCTAACGAGCACTTGGCCGAAAGGAATGCGGAACGCTTCGATATCGATGGCGGAAATGTGTTCGTATTTCTCGAAAAACTTCTCGCCGATATAGGCAAGCAAACCTTCCGTCGTGCTTCCTTCGTACGAGGCGCTTTGACGCAGAATGAAGTTTTTCATCGAATCGGTAGCTACGACCTGACCGTTATCTCCTTCCGTGAACGAAGCGAGCAACGTTTCGCCGCTGACCGAGAACTTGATATTATGTGCGAAAATGACGTTTTCGTTCCCGGCGAAAGGAGACTCCTCTATCGCCCCCACGCTTAAGGGAGCCGCGTAAGTTCGGTAAGTCATCACGTCACCCTTGCCGTAGTAAAGAGTCCGCCCGCTGTCGAGCTTTTTCATGGTATCCCGCTCCCCGTCTTCTGATTAAGCCTCCAACAAATCCTCTAGCCGGAAGCCGGTGATTTTCCCGATTTCGCCGAGCGCCGTCTCCCTCTCCTCTTGCTCCGAATGGTGAACGCGAATTTTCATAGCGAGCATGATCTCGTTCTTGCTTTTCCCCTTCACCGCCATGATAAAAGGAAAGCCGAACTTCTCCGTATATTCGCGATTATAGGCGGCGAATCGATCGAATTCCTCTTGGGTTAACTGATTCAGCCCGGCACCTTGCTGTTCGGCCGCGGAATACTCCGTCACCTCCAGGCGCGTCGCCAGATCGGGATGTCCGCGGAACAAATCCGTTATCGTATCCGGAGAAGCTTGCCTCACGATGTCCAGCATCTTGTCGTGAAGCTGCTTGCGGGTCTTGAACGGCCTATGCTCCCATGCGCCTTGCGCGACCCACGGCGCATTCTCGAAAATGCCTCCGAGCACTTCCGTGAACTGCTCGCGACTCATTTTGCTTATAACAAGCATAGGGATGGCGACTTTTGTTCTCATGAGGAATTCCTCCTTAATTGAACGGCTTTATGAACGGATCGAACGATTCCCCCGTAACCGGTACATCGGCATAGATTGCCCGAAAGCGCCTCCTCGATGTCTTCTATGCCGGGATCGCGATTATCGTCCAGCAACGCTTTCACCGATACGATCATTCCGGGTGTGCAATAACCGCACTGATATCCGCCTTCTTCCAGAAAACATTGCTGAATCGGATCTACCTCGTCTTGGCCGATTCCTTCGATCGTCGTGATCTTCTTGCCTTGGCATTGATAAGCCATCGTTAAGCATGAATTGACCGGTCGCCCGTCGACTAAAACCATACAAGCCCCGCAGCGGCCGATTTCGCAAGATACTTTCGTTCCCGTCAGTTGCAGATCATCCCGCAAAATCGCGAGCAGCCTCCTTGTCGGCGGAACTTCTAGACTCATCGGTTGCCCGTTTATTTCGCATTCGAGCTCTTTGTCGGATCTGCGCTCGGCCAAGCTTTTGTTGATCATATTCCATCCACCGCCTTTGCAAGGAAGTCGGGCGTTTCTTGGAGTAGCTCCGGATCGATGGGCAGCTTATTCACTCTTTTGCCGGTTGCCTGGAAGACCGCTTCGGAGATGGCCGGTGCGATGCATACAGAGCCGATCTCTCCCACTCCCCGCGGACCATGATCGTCATCCTCGGGAAGCTCCTCGATCGCGTGAACCTCGATCTCTCCGTTCAAGTCGGCATAACTGGGAATCAAGTAGGTATCCAGATTCCGGGTCAAGTAAGCCCCTCGCTCCATTAAGGAATCCTCGGTTAAGGCAAAGCCTACCGCCATACCGCTGCCCCCTTCGATCTGCCCTAGGAAGCCCTGCGGATTCATGACCGGACCTGCGGCTATCGCGTGGAATTGCTTCAGTACCTTGACCCTTCCGGTCAACACGTTGACTTCGACCTCCACGGCTACCGCGGCATAGGTGTACAAATAATGAGCCCCAACTCTCTTCGTTGGCGATACCGGGAACGGAAAGTGCGTTTGGAACCGAATTTCTTCCGAGATATTCCGTGCTAATAGCGCATACGTCAGAAGGAGGTGCTCTCCGCTCTTATCCCAGATGCCCCCTCTTCCGATTCGCAGATTATCCGCCGGTTGGGAGAGCAGCTTCGAAGCTTCATTCAGCATTCGATCCAGAAACGGTCCGCGAAGCTTCTGCAAGGATTTCCACATCATGCTCGTCGCTCTGGACGCCGTGCTGGATCCGCTATGGGGAACAAGATCGGTGTCGCCGATCACGATTCTCACGTCCTCCGCTCCGAAGCCGAATTGCTCGATAAGCATCAGCTCCAACGTCGCGATGAGTCCCTGGCCGAACTCCTCGTAACCGAATATCGCTTCGATTTTGCCATCCTCGGCCAAAGCCAGCATTCCTCCGGCCGGGTCGGGGATCCCGAATCCGAGTCCCGATCCGTGCATGGCAATGGCGGCTCCCGTTCCGCGCCGGATCCAAGGTTCGGAAGTCCGACGATCATGACGCCGCAGCCAGATCGGACTTCGGGCAAGCGACTCCCATGTTCGCATGGCTCCGTCCGTCCGAACGATCGTCTGTCCAAGCGGACCCGGATCCTCCGGCTTTCTCATATTCGCCAAGCGGAATTCCCACGGGTCCATTCCCAGCTTCTCCGCGAGCCGATCCATCTGGCCTTCCAGGGCGAATATCGCTTGGTTGCCGCCGAAGCCTCGAAATTCTCCGGAGACGCCGTTATTCGTATAGACGGAGACGCCTTCGACCTCGACGGATTCGTACGTATACGGTCCGGTTACGTGCTCGATCGCGAAATTCAATACCTCGGCGCCAAGAGTGGCATATGCTCCCGTATCCGCGACTATATGAACCTGATGGGCCATAATGCGCCCGTTTTCGTCTACCCCCGTTCTCATCTTGATCTTCATCGGATGGCGCTTTAAGCCCGCGCGAACCGATTCATAGCGGGAATTGTGGATCTTGACGGGTTTCCCCGTCACCAATGCGAGTAACGCTCCGTAGGGCTGAACGTTCAATTCGTCCTTGCCCCCGAAGGAGCCTCCGATCGGACTCGAAACCACTCTAATATTAAATTCGGGCAGCCCCAATATGCGCGCAAGCTGCATCCGATCCTTATAGCCGTGTTGGGTGGGAGAATATACGGTCAATCTGCCGCCGTCCTCCGGAATGAACAAGCCCCCCTCCGTCTCCATGTAAGTGTGCATCTGCCTTGGGGTCGAATAGCTTTCTTCCACGATATGCTTGCATTTCGCGAATCCTTTGCCAACTTCGCCGTGACCGTATTGATTGCGGTGAAGCACGTTTCCTCCCGGATGAAGCCTGGGCGCCTGCTTGGTCTGGGCGAACGCCGGATCGTCGACGACCGGTAGCAATACGTATTCCACTTCGATGCTTTCTAGCGCAAGCGCCGCGATTTCCTGCGTCTCGGCGGCTACGGCCGCGATGGCGTCGCCGATATATCTGACTCTATCCTCGCACAGAACCGGTTGATCGGGATTCACGATGCCGAATCGGTTCATTCCCGGGACATCCGCGTGCGTGATGACCGCATGCACTCCCGGGATTCGCTTCGCCTTGTCCGTTCGGATCGATACGATGCCGGCATGGGGATGCGGGCTTCTAAGCACGCGACCGATGAGCATGCCTTCCTGGTACATGTCAGTTAAGTAGGCAAGTTTGCCTGTGACTTTATCCGGTCCGTCCGGTCTGATCCGCCATCTCTCTCCGCTAGTCGTCCTAGTAAGCGCCATCTGGCTCCCTCCCTCCGTCGGCCCATTCGCTGTAAGTCTTCCATATCTCCGTTATGATTAAATTTGCGGCGGTTTTCTTTCGGTAGTCGTCCGTCGCGAAGGGATCCGATTTCGGCCGATAACCGTTCATGACCGCATGATAGGCTTCGCCGAGCAATTCTCGGTTCGGTATTTGACCCTTCAATATCTTCTCTACGGCGACTAGCCGATGAGGAATCGTCTGGCCTCCGCCGACGGCGATTCGAATATCCGCTATTTTCCCGTCCGGCTTCATTCCTCCGTTAATGGCGACCGTCACCAACGACGGCGTAAAAGCTTCTCTTCTGCCGACCTTGTGGAAAGCTCCGAATCGCTTTGGGACAAGATCCGTTTCCCTGAATAGAGGAAGATGGACACGGGTTAACAAATGAGAGGCTTTCGGCAATTGCACCTGAAGTCGTTCGACCCACTCCGAAGCGTCCTCCGTCATCGGACTAAGTCCCGTGTTCCACTCGAATTCGGCTTGGCAGACGATGAATACGGGAAGCGAGTCGCCTACTCGGGAAACGATGTTCCCCCCGATCGTAGCCAAGTTTCTGACGGAGGAAGCCGCGATAGACCTTACTGCCTCCACCAACAGCGGGGAGTGCTGCAATACGTCCGGATCCTTCCGGCATTGGCCCAGCGTCGTCAGCGCGCCGATCGCCAACGAATCCTCCTTTTTCTCGATCCCCGTCAAGCCGGGAATAGAGCTTAAATCGATCAGATGCTTGGGAACGGCGGCCAATCCCGATTCCCATTGCGTGCGCAACAACGTTCCGCCGGCCACGTAAATCGCATCCGAATCCAGCAGCTTCTTGAAGGTCCAAGCTTCCGTCGTATCCCGGGGATGCCACACGGAGGGAGACATTATCTTGTCTTCGTATCCGGACGCCATCGTTACCCCTCCTTCTCATTTAATTAGAATCTTTGCTCCCTGATGTAGGGGATTCCCAACGCCTCCGGAGCCCCGGAAGGTTTATTGCGATTGCGCCAACCTAAGTACATCAGCACGAGAATCGTTACGATATAAGGAATCATTTTGAGAAAATAAGACGGAATATGGCTGCCAAGCAATTGAAACCGGAAGCCGATCGTATCCAGCGCTCCGAAGAAGTAGGCGCATACCAACGCGCGAACGGGATTCCACCTGGCGAAGATGATGAGGGCGACGGCGATCCAGCCTCGTCCGGAAGTCATTCCTTCGGTCCACGTCGGGGAATATACCAGCAGCATGTCCGCGCCGGCCAATCCGATCAGCATGGAGCCGACGACGATATATCCATAGCGGAAAGCCTGAACTCGGATGCCCATGACGTCCGCGGTAGGAGGATTATCGCCGATCGCGCGAAGATGAAGTCCCCACGAAGTCCGATGTATGAACAGATGCATGACGATGACGAGCAAGAAGCTAAACCAAGTCAGCACGTCCAGATGGGCGAACAGATCGCCGATCAACGGGATATTTTCCAGTCCCGGCATGTGCCATTTCGGCACGGAGCCCGGAAGCGGGATGCCGCTGTAGGATTTGCCGAGATAGGCGCTTAATCCCGCGCCGAACAAGGTCATCGCAAGTCCGCATACGATCTGGTTACTGATAAGCGTTACGGTCAAAAACCCGTGGATGACGCCAAGTATGGCGCTTACGGCGAATACGGCCAACAGCGCCAAACCCAGACTCCCCGTATTCAAGTAAGTCATGCACGCCACGACGGCACCCATGAGCATGAGCCCCTCCGCGCCCAATTGAATGATACCCGACCGTTCGATAAGAATTCCGCCCAACGTCGCGAACAAGAGAGGAGTCCCGGAGCCGACCGCGGCGACTATGATTTGAATCAACATATCCATCGCTTTTCCGCCTCCTTAATCGTTGCGCTTTAGTCGAAATTTGCCTATCGTATCGCCCGCGATCAAGAAGAACAATATCGCGCCTTGAAGCATGTTGGATATGGACGACGGTAATCCGAGCGTCTGAACGCTATACCCACCGACGATCAAACCTCCGAATAAGAAAGAGGAGACGACGAGCCCCACGGGATTCAGCTTGGCAAGCCAGGCTACGATAATGGCCGTGTAGCCGTATCCCGGAGATATTCCGTACATAAGGCGGTGCGTGACGCCGGATACTTCGCTCATCCCGGCAAGCCCCGCTAAACCTCCGCTAATGAGCATGACGATGATGATGTGGCGCGAGATGCGGATCCCGGCGTTCTTAGCGGCTTCCGCGTTGGCTCCGATCAACCTCAGTTCGTATCCCCATCGCGTGTACTTGATCGTGAACGCGTACAGGACGACCACGATTATCGCGAACGCGAGCCCCAGATGCAAGCGGGAATCGCCGAGTACGGGCAACGATTGAGACGCGGTGAACACCGGCGTTCCCGGGAAGTTAAAGCCCTTCGGATCTTTCCAAGGTCCGAAAACGACGTAGTTCAAAGCCAACAAGGCGACGTAATTAAGCATTAAGGAGGTTATCAGTTCGTTGACTTGAAAATAAGTTCGGGGAATCGCCGTCAACAAGCCCCAGAAGGCGCCGGCCGCGACACCGAATGCCATCATGAGCGGTATGCTAATATAGATCGGCAATTCGGGGAAATAGATCGTGACGGCCGTCGCCGCGATCGCGCCGGCCGCGAATTGTCCCTCGGCACCGATGTTCCACACCGATATTCGATAAGCAATGGATACCCCTAATCCGCATAAGAGCAACGGAATGGATTTGACCAACGTTTCCGTTAAGCCGAAAGAGCTTCCGAAAGCGCCGGATAATAGCTTTTTGTATACGGGAAACGGATTCATCCCGTTCGCCGCGATGAATATTCCGCAGACGATCAAAGCAAGCAAGACGGACGCTATCGTTATCCACCAGACGTTTACCCGTTTGCTAGGGTCGTATTCCAACCGATACGGAAGACGAATGAATCTAGACGATGAGGAAGCTCCTCCTTGGTTAAGGGGAACCTCTCCCGTCACCGGTTGCTTGTTCATACCGCTTCCTCCCCGCCGTCATGAAGACCCGCCATGTATTGACCGATTCTCTCCCGGTCCGCTTCCTCCCGAGACATCTCTCCGATGATGGCACCGTTGTATATCACGAGCACTCTATCGGATAGTTGCATAACTTCGTCCAAATCCTCCGAAATCAGCAGCACCGATTTTCCGGAGTCCCGTAAATTCGCTAGCAGTCTATGCACGCCTTCCGTTGCCCCGATGTCCAAACCCTGCGTCGGGTGAACCGCGATCATCAGAAGAGGCTGACGGTTAATCTCTCGCGCGAATAGAAGCTTTTGCTGATTGCCTCCCGATAATTGCTGAACCGGCGTGTCCAAATCCGGAGTTTTCACGTCGAACTGCTCGACCAGCTCCTGCGACCACTGTCGGTTGCGTCCGATCCGTAGAAAGCCGAGCCATGAGCGCTCCTTCGTACGGTAGGATTTGAACAACAAATTATCAACGATACCCAGGCTACCCGCCAATCCGCTCTTCATGCGGTTCTCGGGAACATGGGAGATGCCCGATTCGATGGCATGGCGGACCGAGGCGGTTCTCATTTCCTGTCCGTTAAAGACGACTCGACCTTGCTTCCACGGAAGCAAACCGGAAAGCACTTCCGCCAATTCTTTCTGTCCGTTGCCCGCAACGCCGGCGACGCCGACGATTTCCCCTTGATGGACTTCCAGCGATAATCGATCCAATGCCTTCCGCCCATGCTCGGCATATACGTCCAGATGCTGCACGCTGAGCAACGATTTCCCTTTCTCGCGCTTGGCCATCGCTCGCGGAGGCGAAATTTCCTTCCCGACCATGATCTGCGCCAACTCTCGCTCGCTTGTATCGCTCTTATCGACGGTACGGATCATTCGGCCCTTGCGCATGACCGATATTCTGTCCGCCGCCGCCATGACTTCCTTGAGCTTATGCGTCGTCAAGATGATCGTCTTTCCTTCCGCTTTCAGCTTCTCCAGCGTAACGAACAACTGGTCCGCCTCGCCCGGCGTCAACACGGAGGTGGGCTCATCCAAGATGATAAGTCCCGCTCCGCGATAGAGCGTCTTCACGATCTCAACGCGCTGCTGTTCTCCGACCGACAATTGCCAGATCGGACGATCAACCGGAAATGCGAGACCGAATTTCTCCGAAATCCCGCGAATTTCCTCCTGCTTCTCCTTCATCCACTTCGCCCCGCGCCAGAATGAAGACTTCTCTCCCAGAACGATATTTTCCGAGGCGGTCAACGTTTGCACGAGCCGAAAATTTTGGAACACCATTCCGACGCCCAACTGAGCGGCTTCCTTGGGAGAACGAATTTTTACCGAGTGGCCGAATAGCCGAATGGTTCCGCTTGTCGGACGATATACGCCGGACAGCATGCACATCATCGTGCTTTTCCCCGCTCCGTTCTCCCCGAGCAATGCATGGATTTCACCGGCGTTGGCGCTAAAATCGACATGATCGTTCGCAGCCACTTTACCGAATTGCTTGCATATTTGGCTCATTTCCACCGAAATCGTCGGACTCATCGGAATGGCCTCCCTTCCCCTTAGTTTCAGACCAATGGCGGCGCGCCTCCTGCAGATCGAAGGGAGTGTCGACATCCGTGAACATCGTTTCCGATGCAACCTCCACGAGTACGCCGCGGTACGCGGGGGAAGCTAACAGCTTCCTAGCTCCCGCGTCTCCTTCCAATCCGCTTAACGCGGAGAACATGGACGGAGAGAACAATACGGGAGGCATCGCGTTCGAACGTCCCGCGCAAGCGACGAAATCCGAATCCGGTTCGTTCTTATACGAGGCAATCAAGCTGCTCAGTAATCTCGAAGTAATGAATGGCTGATCCGCAAGCACGATCATCACGGCGTCGGGTTGCAGCGCCAACGCCTCCTTCAGCCCTTCGCGAAGAGAGAAGGACATGCCTCGAGAAGCTTCCGCGCAAGGTACGATACGTATTTCCGCTTCTGCTTCTCCGTTACTCCGCCGCGACGGCTCGGGAATCCATAACAATCCGTCTTGCTCCCGAACGACGACGATGATGGAATCGAATAGATCGCTGCCGATCATTTCGGATATCGCCAACGTCCCAAGACGACTACCTGGCGCAAGCTCCAAGGAAAGCTTGGGTACCGCCATCCTCTTGCTCTGCCCCGCTGCCATATAGATCCCAACGATACGCAATGCCGCTCACCCCTCGCCTGCTTTGCCGATCTTTCCTTGCCGCGATCAATTGAGCCGCGATGCTTACGGCAATCTCTTCCGATCCTTCCGCGCCGATATCGACGCCTACAGGGGCGCTAATAATATCCGTGCCGGGGAGTCCTTCCAGCAAGTGCCGAATTCTATTTTGGGATCCCATGACTCCGATATAACCTGGCCGCATAGGCAATGCATGTTCCAGCATCTCGCGGTCCATCCGAAGCTGGTGACTGCATATCAAGAAATAATCGGAGGCATCCAATCCAAGCGCGGTTGCGATTTCCATCGGAGACCCGACCGCGAGCTCCGCTTCGGGGAAGCGTCGGTCATTGCATAGGGACGACCTCCAATCCCCGACCGCTACGCGGAATCCAACGCTTGTCGCCAATCGGACAATCGGCTTCGTTCCTTCGTCCGCTCCGTAAACGAACAATCTTGGCCTCGGTTTGAAAACGGTCGAGAACAACGGATTCCTCCGATTATCCCGCGTGGGTAACGCCGTTCGAAGAGGCTGAGTCCCGCCATGAACGGGAACAAATTCGTAGTCGAATCGTTTTCCGGCAGGAAAGCGAATCATTTCGACCTCGTTTCCTGCCGAAACGGCAACGTAAGCTTCCGCGAGCGAAGCAAGAGAACGATCGTCCAGCGGCTCAAGCAAGATTCGCACAATGCCGCCGCAACCGATAGCTTCTCCCCAGATCGCATCCTCCTCCGGCTTCATGTTATAAGTGACGAGTTCGGCCTCTCCGGCGAGAAGAAGCTCGTTTACCCTCTCCCACAGATCCGATTCCAGACAACCCGGGCTTAAGCTTCCGATTTTGCCGCCGCCCGGCAATAACAGCATGGAAGCTCCTACTTTGCGGTAAGAATGTCCTTCCGTATGAACTAGGGTCGCGAGCACGGCCGGCTTTCCAACTTGATGCGCATAGGTCAAGATCGAGTAACCATCCATTCCGTCATCCCCCGTTCTATCCTATTCTGCTTAATAACCCTTTCAGCGTACGATCGGATTCCTTCAGCACTCTTGTACGATCGATGGTCCTGACGACTTTGCCTTGCATGACGATTTCTCCGTCGATCATAACCGTATCCACGTCTCCCCTTGTGGCCGCGTAGACGACTCTGGAGAACAAATCCGCGTCATAGGAAGGATAGACGTGAAAATCTTCCAAGTCGAGAAGCTGCAAATCCGCCAATTTGCCTACTTCGATGCTCCCGATTTCGTTTTCCATGCCTAACACTTCCGCCCCGCCCATCGTGGCCATCCGAAGCACCGTTCTGGAATCCATCACCGTTGGCCCATGCTGGATTTTCTGAATGAAGGCGGTCAAACGCATTTCTTGAAACATATCCAGATTATTGTTGCAGGGGGCACCGTCCGCTCCGATCCCCACTTTAATACCTTCCCTCAAGAGCTCGGGAACTTGGGCAATCCCGGAAGCCAGCTTCATGTTGGAGCCGGGACAGTGAGTTACCTTCACTCCCCTGTCTCGAATAATTCTTTTCTCCTCGTCGTTCAGCCAAATGCTGTGCGCAAGAATCAAGTTCGGCTTCGCGAGTCCGATGTGATCCAAATAAACGACGTTGCGCATGCCCCGTTCCGCTTCGACCAACGCGATTTCGTCCAAGTTCTCCGATGCGTGCGTATGGACCTTAACCTTGTATCGCTCGGATAAGTCCCTAACGCCGACCAGCAGCTCTTCCGTGCAAGAGACGACGAACCTCGGGCAAAAGGCGTATTGAATCCTACCGTTCGCGGCGCCGTTCCAACGCTCCAATAAGTCCACGCTTTGCTGCAGAGAGGCTTGCGTATTCTCTTGAAGCGCCAGCGGAACCTCTGTTCCGTGATCCATCATGACCTTGCCCGACAAAGCCCTCATCCCGCTTTCCTCTATAGCGCGGAAGGCGGACTCCGTATGATGGACGGTCTCCATGTCCAATATCGTCGTCGTGCCGCTGCGAATCAGTTCTCCCAACCCGAGCAACGCGGAATAATAAACCGAATCTTCGTCGTGCGCGGCTTCCAGAGGCCATATTTTCTGGCGAAGCCAGTCGATTAGAGCCAGGTCGTCCGCCCTGCCTCGGAATAAGGTTTGGCATAAATGAATATGAGTCTGCACGAAACCCGGGAGAAGCACTTTTCCTCCCGCATCGATGACCCTATCCGCTTGGGCGTTCAGATTAGCGCCTATCTCTTTAATTACGTTATCCGAGATGAAAATATCGCCTTGAACGATCTCGTTCCCTGCATTCATCGTCATGATTACCGCGTTGCGGATAAGCTTCGTCGCCATTGATCCACGTCTCCTCTGCGCTGCCTTCTTTGCTTCCTATTTCACCGTATGCGATCCGTCGCCGAGGTTTCCCTGCTCAGCAGCCTTCTGAAGAGAAATGCCATCTTTAATCTCAATATATCGTCGATTCTTTTGAAATCGACGTCGAGCAGTTCCCCCAGTTTCTCGATCCGGTAAGTCGCCGTATTGCGGTGGATGAACAACCGTTTCGCCGTTTCGTTTAACTGCCCGTCATTATCGAGGTAGGTTTCTAGCGTTCTCATCATCTCTTGGACGTACTCGGGATCCCGGCCGAGCAATCCTCCCAGCCATCTATCGCAATACGTTTTCATCTTTTCCTTGGGTACGGATTCGAAAATAAACGCCATATCCAGCGTCTCGAATTTGAGGAGTCTGTCGGTCATTCCCCAGCTTCTCGCCAACCGATGGGTTTCTCGGCATTCGTCGAACGCTTCGAATAATTGCTCCGCCTTTTTCTTGCGGCCGCTGATCGAGGCGATCGGCAATTCCGCCCTATCCGTTTTGCCGGAAAAGCACGAGTCGAGCGCGGATAACAAAGCTTCTCCGCCATCCTCCGCCCGATCGGGGAACAAGGAGACGACTCCTTCGTCCACGACGAAGTGGATGCCTCTTAGCTCCTGCAGTCTCGTATGGCTCAAGTATTCCTTTTTCAGGAATTCCAGCTTTTCCATGCGGACCTCCGATTGCGACGAGAGGGGAAAATCGGTCAGAACGCAACGGTAGGGTTGCTTAAATAAGTCGATTTCCCAGCGTTGCTCGTACTCCATAACCGTCTCGATGGGAAGCCCGTGTTTCAGATGTCGCTTAATGAGCAGACCAAAGTCTTTCTGGACGGAATGCTCGAAATAATCTTCGTAATTGAAATTCAGGTGATACGATAACAACTCCGCCGCTTGCAAATATAAACTTTCTTCTATAGAAGACAAGAAGAACCTTGAATTAAAGAACATCGCGTATCCCGTGCATTGGTCCTGTTTCATTAGCGGAACCTGATAAGCTTGCCACTCCTTGTGCTTGACCCACTTAGAATGCGGAGAAGTTGGTCGTTCGGACAATAACCTCTCCTCGGGTACGTTCGACGAATTATAGACGATCTGGCCTCTAGAACCGATAATAGCTACCGGATCGCCGATCACGTCGGTTACCGCTTCGAAAAGACGATGTATCGGCTCCGATTGGAGAGCGAATCTCATCAGGCGGATTTGTTTGTTCAGAACATCCTGCAGCATCCCCGTGCTACGCTTCATCTCGGCTTGAAACAAGCCGTTCATTTGATCCGAAAACGTGAATTGATAGGGAAGTTCGATAAGCGGGAAACCCAATTCGTTCGCTTGCTCGACCAGATTGACGGGCACGGACGTCCAGAATCTCCCCAGCTTGATACCAAGGCCCGCCGAACCGCATTCGTTCAGCCTATTCAGAAGCTTCATGGCATCCTCCGGGTCGTCCTTCAACAAGTATGCGGTCGTAAGCAGCATTTCTCCTTCTTTGATCCAATCCGTGATGTCGGGCGCGTCCATGACGTTAACGGACTTTACGATGCGATGGATTCCCGTATTGCCGGCAATGAGCTTCCCTTCGGACAGCGGGTATACCGATAAAGCTTGCTCGACTGTCAAATACATGGACGTCCCTCCCTTATCAAGCTCATATTTAACCCTTTTAGCAATTAAATATGTGAATTGTTTGTAAATATATATAACATATTAGGGGTAAAATTGTTTCGTTGCAATAAGTATGTTATGTATTATTACATTAATTATTGTTGATGGCAGCCGGATTAATCTCTCAAAGTCCATAATCGAATCGCTAATGCTTCATTTTATGACGACTTTGCGTACGCCATCAATGTCGCTTCTCCTTCTTTGTTAGATTACATAACGCGAAAGCTGGATTTTAGTAAATTACACCTACGTCGAGGAGAATGTAACTGCTTTAGCGAATAACGCAAAAAGCGACGGAGCATTTCATTAGCCCTGTCGCCATCGCAATTCTCTATTAGGGAATGATCAAAACGCATTAAGTAGCAAGAAGTTCGATATTCGCACCATTAGGTCGGAACGCCTTCTACGAGAATTCCATTTCCATCCGTTTCGGTCGATGAAACGAATTGCCCTGCTTTGCTCCCGAACCTGTTCTTCAAGAATGTGATGATGATAATGCATTTCCCCAGCTCCTCTATGCGTTCTTTATAAGAACATCATAGAAGATGAAGTATGACAGCTGACTGTCATACTTCGGGATATCTCTGCAGCATTTTTACGATTTTTTCTCGAAGCAAGCGCTTGAGCTCCTCGGGCCGGTTCACGACCGCGTTCTCGCCGAAGCCCAGAACAATGGACAGGAGCCACTCCGGCTCCTTCGCGTTAAACGTCGTGTTGCAAGTAAGCGTTCCGTCCTCGTTGAATTGCAAGTCATCGCCGTAGAACGTATCCAAAGCCTTCGTAATCGAGCTCCCCGAAACGACGATCTCGGCCTCGTCCATTTCCGGCGACGGTTTGAAATTGTTCCAAATGTCTCTCGGCGCCTGGGCATGGTTTCCGATGATCCTCTCCTTCAAGCATTGAATACCCGTTATTCTGGACAGCTTAAAAACCCTGTAGTCCTTGCGCTCCCTGCAAAACCCGTGCAAATACCAAGAGTAATATTTAAAGTGCAAGCCGACGGGCTCGATGACGCGATCGGTCGTCTCGTTGCCCGCGTTCGTATACTCCAAACGAATGACGTTTTGTTCCTCGATGGCTTTGCGTAACGTATGCAGAATTTCGTTGTTCGTCCTCCAGCTCCCGAAATCGAGCGTAAGACTCGGATTCGGATCGCCCTGCCGGATCGTTTGGAGCCGATTCAAGGTTTCTTCCGCGCGATAATCCTTGAATACGGTCGCCGTACTATGAAGAAGAGTGATCAGGGATTGTATATCGACCGTCCGCAGAAGACTCTTGTCCATTTTGTATTCCTCAATAATGCCGAAGCCTCCGTTAACCCCTTGATAGGAAACGACGGGAATTCCGGCGGCTCCGATCGCTTCGATATCGCGGTATATCGTTCGTTGGGAAACTTGATATTTATCGGCCAACTCCGAAGCCGAAATCACCTCGTTGTTCAGCAACGCGTATGTAATCGATATTAGACGCTCTAACTTGATCGAGATCGCCCCATTTGTAAAATAATTGTAAAAAGTTTGTGAAAGACAATATTCAACAACATTCTTAACCTTCATGAATTATACTGTACTAACCCCTCGCATCTGCGATGGAATCCAGCGAAAGGAGAGACTATGAACAACAACGCCACTTTGCCGTACGAGGACTATCTGCTGCATTCGCAAGACGAGGAAATCATCTGGATCAAGAATAAAGCTTTTATTGTCAGGCCGGCTACCGAAAACGATATTAAGCGAATAGGCAAAGGATATTTTACGATGAGCAGCCCCGAGCCGAATGCACCTTCGCGATAAAATAGGAGTCCGATCGATTGAAAAGCGGGTAATAGAGCAAAAGGCTTCCGATGAATTCGGAGGCCTTTTGAATGTAAACTCGGTTAACCGTTCGCTTCTTCCGTTTCTTCCGTGCCTGCCAGACCGGCAAACAAAGCGTGAACGAACTGATCCGCGTCGAACTGCTGCAGGTCGTCCATCTTCTCTCCCAAGCCGACGAACTTGACCGGCAAGGACAGCTCGTTGCGTATCGCGATAACAATGCCGCCTTTGGCAGTTCCGTCCAGTTTCGTGAGTACCAGTCCCGTGACGCCGCTCTTCTCGCCGAACAGCTTCGCTTGTTGCAACGCGTTCTGACCCGTCGTCGCATCGAGAACGAGCAACGTTTCGTGCGGAGCGCCGGGAATTTCCCGTTGAATGACTCTATGGATCTTGGCGAGCTCTTCCATGAGGTTCGATTTATTCTGCAACCGACCGGCCGTATCGCAGATTAGCACGTCTACGTTCTGTTTCTTGGCCGCTTGAACCGCATCGAACATGACCGCGGCCGGATCGGACCCGGACTCTTGCTTGATGACGTCGACTCCGACTCTTCCGCCCCACACTTCCAATTGCTCGATCGCCCCGGCACGGAATGTATCCCCCGCTGCCAACAGCACCTTCTTGCCTTGCTGCTTGTAACGCCAAGCGAGCTTTCCGATCGTCGTCGTTTTCCCTACGCCGTTCACGCCGACGAACAAAATAACCGTAATTCCGTTCGCGCTTTCGTTGATTCCGACCTCTTCGCCGGAACCCTTCAGCATCCCTACGAGCTTCTCGGACAAAATCGGACGCAATTCGGAAGGCTCCTCGATTTTGCGTTTTTTGACTTCCGCTCGAAGTTCGTCGATCAATCCCATAACCGTATTTACTCCGACGTCCGCTCCGATCAATATTTCTTCGAGCTCCTCGAAGAACTCTTCGTCGATCTTTTTGCGCCGGCTGAATAACTCTTCCACTTTACCGACGAAAGCGTCGCGCGTCTTCGCCAAGCCTTCGCGGAACTTACTCGTTACCGCTTCGGTCTTAGAGGCGATACTTTCCTTTAACCGCTTGAAAAAACTCATATCCGTTTCCTCCAACTCGTCGATCCTGAATTATAGCTTGTTTTAGGCCGTTGCCGGCTCCGTAAACTTCTCCGCGTCCTCTTCCAGCCGGACGGATACGAGCTTCGATACGCCGCCTTCTTCCATCGTAACCCCGTATAACACGTCCGCCTCTTCCATCGTTCCTTTGCGGTGGGTTACGACGATGAATTGCGTCGAATCCGAGAATTCGCGCATGTATTGCGCGTATCGGGCCACGTTCGCTTCATCCAGCGCGGCTTCGACTTCGTCCAGTACGCAGAACGGAACGGGCTTCACGTTCAGGATGGCGAACAACAATGCGATGGCCGTTAGCGCTCTCTCGCCACCGGATAGCAATTGCAAATTCGTCAACTTCTTGCCTGGCGGCTGAGCGACGATGTCGATGCCGGTATCCAGCGGGCGATCAGGCTCGACCAAGACGAGATCCGCGCGTCCCCCGCCGAACATTCTGGAGAACACGACGACGAAATGCTTGCGTATCTCCTCGAACGTCGTGCGGAAACGCTTGGACATCTCCTCGTCCATCTCGCGAATGATACCGTGCAGCTTCGTCTTCGCTTCGATCAGGTCGTTTTCTTGTTCGGTGAGGAAGTGGAAACGCTCGAATACGCGTTTGTACTCCTCGATCGCTCCCAGGTTTACGTCCCCGAGCGAAGTGATTTTCCGCTTCATGTCGCGAACTTCGTTCTGCGTCGTCGGAATATCCTCGGGAACCGGATACCGTTCCTTGGCTAGCTCGAAACCGATCTCGTATTCCTCGGTCAACTTGCGAAGCAGGTTGTCGAGCTCGACGTCCATCCGGTTGACGGCGATTTCCGCTTGACGCAAACCTTCCTCTACGTTGCGAAGCTTTGCGCGCTGATCCTTCGTCTCGCCTTCCTTACGCTCCAGCTCGCGATGCTTCTCCGCGCGATCCGCGCGTTTGAATTCTATGTTTTCCGTGAATTGCTTCTTCTGGATTCTCAGTTCGTTCAAACGCTCTCGCTGCTGAACCGATTCCTCCGTCGTACGCGCGGTTTCCGTTTCGTTATGCTCCAACTGCTCCTTAAATTGCTTTCTTTCCGCGGTTAGGCGGGAAAGATCGGCGCGTTGGCGCCCAGCCTGCTCTTCTATCGCGCTTCGATCCTGTTCTAGCCTCGCGATGGATATTTTCAGTTCGGTCAGCGTCGCCTGCAACTCTTCCTTGGCGGACGCGCTTTTGCGCCGGAGCTCTTCCGCTTCGCGAATCCGGCTTTGAATCCGCGTTTCTTCCAACGTTAAGGCGGCGAGCCTCGCCTCCGCTTCCTCCTTGCTGGAGTTCAATCCGCCGGCTTCCGCGTCGAAAGCCGCCTTCTCGCCCTGCAACGAGGCATGCTGCTCCTCGAGCAGTTTTCCATCCTGAGACAGCTGATCGCGCTCTCCGGTCGTTTGCTGCTCCTTAAGGCGCTCCTGCTCTCCTTGATTACGAAGCAACTCGATATTTTGCGCGACTTGCGCATGTTCTTTCTTCAAGCCGTCGACTTCCGTTTTGGCTCGTTCCCTTGCCGTCTCGGCTTCTTTGATCTCCCGCTCCAGCTCTTCGAGCTGTCGCTGACGACCGAGCAAGCTGGACGATTTCTTCTGCAAGCTGCCGCCCGTCATCGAACCACCGGCATTCACGACGTCTCCGTCCCGCGTTACGACCCGGAAACGATACTGCAGCCTGGATGCGATGCGATTCGCCAATTCCAGCGACTCGGCGATAAGCACGTTGCCGAGCATGCTGCTTACGATTCCCGCGTATTTCGGCTCGGAACCTACGAGCTCGGAAGCCACGCCGATGAACCCTTCGGCTTGCTCCAGCATGCGGCGGTCGCTATCCGGCAAGGTTCTCGCCCGGATGACGTCAAGCGGCAGGAACGTAGCCCTGCCCGATTGGCGTTGCTTCAAGTATGCGATCGCGGTGCGCGAAGTTTTCTCGTCTTCCATCACGATATGCTGAAGAGCGGCGCCAAGCGCCGTTTCAATCGCGACCTCGAGGTGACCCGGAACGCTGACGAGCTCCGCCACGGCGCCGTGGACGCCGTGAAGATTTCCTCGTTTGGAAGCCTTGAGCACTTCCCGAACGCCGTGCTGGAAACCGTCGTAATCGTTTTGCAGCTCTTTGATCGTATCCCTTCGGGATACGAGAGCCTCCTTCTTCTGCTCGAATCGGCGCACGGAAGCTTGCGCTTCCTCCAGCTTCCGCTGCAATTCGCCCGATCGCGCTCCTTCGGAGACATAACGGTCGCGAACTTCCGCGAGCGTTCTCGTCACCTCCGCGATTTTCTCGTCGAGCTTCTCGCGTTTTGCCGATAGCGCATCCATTTGTTCGCGCCACTTGGCTTCCTCTTCCGCGATACGGGCGACCCGACGCTCCAGCACTTCCCGCTGGCCGTCGCCGTATCGAATATCGTTGCGGGCTTGCGCCATCGCGTTTAACGTGTCGAACAATTCGCCTTTCAGGCGCTCTTCGACTTCCGTGCTTCCGTCGGCCAGCGCGAGCCTCTCTTCCTCATCCTTCAGCTTCGCCGACAAAGATGACAATTCCGTCTCTAGCTGCGTCCGTTTTAACCTCAAGGTCGCTTCTTCCGCCGTAGCTATCGAGAAACGTTCTTCAGCGGACGTCAGCGACTGTTGCAATCCTTCGCGGGTGCGATCCAAATGCACCCGACGTTCGTTAAGCAACTCTACGTAACCTTCCGACTTCTCCGTTTCCTCGCTGCAACGGAGCAATTCGTCCTGCAGCCTTTCCAAGAGCTCCTCTAAACGAACCAATGCTTGACGTTCGTCCTCTAGAATGGCATCGTGCTTGCTGACGAAAGTAGATAATCCGAGCTGTTCGTCGCGAAGAACCGCAAGCTTCTCGTTCGTCTGCGTCCAGGAAGTATGAACTCCCTCGATCTGATGAACGTAAAGCGCGATTTCTTTGTTTTTCAAATCTTCTTTTAATAATTTGTAGGCTTCGGCTTTCTCCGATTGATCCTTAAGCGGATCTATCTGCGCCTTCAGCTCGACGACGAGATCATGGATCCGAATCAAGTTGTTCTCGGTATCCTCGAGCTTCTTCTGTGCTTCCTTCTTCCGGCTCTTGTACTTCACGATCCCGGAAGCCTCTTCGAATATTCCCCGGCGATCTTCGGAACGCGTACTCAGAATTTCCTCGATGCGGCCCTGACCGATAATCGAATAAGCTTCGCGGCCGATCCCCGTATCCATGAACAGCTCCGTAATATCCTTCAGCCGGCAAGGCTGCTTGTTGATCAGATACTCGCTTTCCCCGTTCCGATGAACGCGGCGCGTTACCGTGACTTCGCTGAAATCCAAGGGCAATGCCTTATCCATGTTATCAAGCGTGAGCGAAACCTCGCCGAAATTAACCGCCTTCCGGGAATCGCTTCCGGCGAAAATAATGTCCTGCATATTGCCGCCGCGAAGCGATTTCGCGCTCTGCTCGCCGAGCACCCATCGGATGCCGTCGGATATATTGCTCTTGCCGCTGCCGTTCGGCCCTACCACCGCGGTGATTCCCCGTACGAATTCCAGTTCGGTTCGGTCCGCGAACGACTTAAACCCGGTCAGCTCGATTCTTTTCAAATACATAAGGACGATTTCTCCTCTCGAGTCGGTCGGTTACCCTGGATATTGCTTCGCGAACGTAATGAGCGCCTGGGAAGCCGCCCGTTGCTCCGCTTCTTTCTTAGAACGCCCGATCCCCTTGCCCAGACGTTGCTTGCCGATAGCGACCATGGCCACGAATTCCCGGTCGTGAGCGGGTCCGCGCTCTTCGACGATCCGGTAATCAAGCGCGCCCATCGACAACTGTTGAACCTTCTCTTGCAGCTCCGTCTTAAAGTCCTTGAGAGGAGCCTGTCCGTCCTGAGGCAACAAGGAAAACAGATGCCGTTCCAAAAACGCGCGTACCGCGTTTAATCCCTGATCCAAATAAAGAGCGCCCAAGAACGCTTCGAAAGCGTCCGCGAGCAACGACGGCCTGGTTCGGCCTCCCGTTTGCTCCTCCCCTTTGCCGAGCAGCACGACCTGCCCGAAATCGAGCGCCTCGGCAAAACGGACAAGCGACGGTTCGCAGACGATACTCGCCCGCAAACGGGTCATTTCCCCTTCCGGAGAATCCGGGTAAATCCGGTATAAATATTCGGACACGGTTAATTGCAGCACCGCGTCGCCAAGAAATTCGAGTCTTTCATTATCGGCGATTCGAGCTCCGCGCTGTTCGTTAACGTAGGAGGTATGCGTGAAGGCTTGCTTCAGCAGCGCCGGGTTACGAAAGGTCAGGCCGCTTCGCTCCTGCAATTGCCGGAATACATCATCCATTGTCTCTCACCTCGACTGCGCCCCATAAACAGACGACGCAGGCAGCATATGCCGCCTGCGTCGACGTTCACGCGCTTATTAGGCTTCGTATTTTCGCATGATAATGGTTGCGTTGTGGCCGCCGAATCCGAAGGAATTCGACAATCCCACCGTCACATCCGCTTCGCGCGGTTTATTCGGTACGAAATCCAGATCCAATTCGGGATCTTGATTGTCTAAATTAACGGTCGGAGGAATGATCCCATTCTGAAGGGTCAAGCCCAAAATAATAGCTTCGACTCCGCCGGCAGCGCCGAGCAGATGTCCCGTCATCGACTTCGTCGAGCTAACCGCTAGCTTATAGGCGTGGTCGCCGAAAGCTTTCTTGATCGCGGTCGTCTCGGATTTGTCGCCGGCACCGGTCGAAGTTCCGTGAGCGTTAATGTATTGAACCGCTTCCGGCTCGATTCCCGCGTCGTTCAAAGCCTTCTTCATGCAACGCGCAGCACCGTCCGGATCAGGATCCGTCATGTGATGCGCATCGCCGCTCATACCATAGCCAATGATTTCGGCATAAATATGGGCTCCCCGCTTCTGCGCATGCTCAAGCGATTCAAGAATTACTACTCCAGAGCCCTCGCCCATCACGAAACCGTCACGGTCCGCATCGAATGGACGGCTTGCTTTCTCCGGCTCATCGTTGCGGGTGCTCATTGCTCTCATGGCGCAAAATCCGGCCATTCCGATCGGACGAATCGTCGCTTCCGCGCCGCCGCAGATCATCACGTCGGCATCCCCGTATTTAATCATTTTGTAGCTGTCGCCAATGGAATGCGTTCCGGTGGCACAAGCCGAAACGGCCGCGGAATTCGGACCTTTCGCTCCCGTGACCATCGAAATTTGGCCGCTGGCCATGTTCGCGATCATCATCGGAATGAAGAACGGACTTACGCGACGAGGACCTTTCTCCATCAGCAACGTATGCTGGTCTTCCCAAGTGCCCAGTCCGCCGATTCCCGAGCCGACGACGACGCCGACCCGTTCGGGATCGGCATTCTCGCCGATAACGAGCTTCGCGTCTTCGATGGCCATCTTGCTTGCGGCCACGCCGAATTGCACGAAACGGTCCATCTTGCGGACTTCTTTCTTGTCGATATATACGCTAGGATCGAAATCCTTGATCTCCGCAGCAATCTTCGTTGTATATTCTGTTGTATCGAATGCTTCTATTTGACTAATGCCCGACTTCCCGTTCAGCAAGTTGTTCCAGAACGTTGGCAAGTCGGATCCGAGGGACGTGACGACCCCCATACCTGTGACGACAACACGCTGTGTCAAAACCATTCACCTCTTCAGGGTAATTCCGTTTAATCTACGCTCCCGAGTGTGAAGCGGCATAATAAATGTGCAGAAGTCCCGTCGCAATAACGGGACCCGGTCGATCATTTACGCATGAGATTGTATGTATTTAACGACTTCTCCCACGGTTGTGATCTTCTCTGCATCCTCGTCTGAAATCTCCAAGTCGAATTCGTCTTCGAGTTCCATAACGAGTTCTACCACATCTAGAGAGTCAGCGCCTAAGTCGTCTTTAAAGGATGCTTCGGCTGTTACCTCCGCCTCTTCAACACCTAGGCGTTCGATAACGATGCGTTTTACGCGTTCTTGTACATCGGACATCCGGTTCACCTCCCTTAACGTATTATACGTGAAACATGGACAAAAAGCTACCGCGAACGAAGCTACATGTACATTCCGCCATCGACGTGAATCGTTTGGCCCGTCATGTAAGAAGCCGCTTCGGAAGCGAGATATACGACGGCCGCCGCAATGTCCTCGGGACGGCCCATGCGTCCGATCGGAATGTCCCCAAGCAGCTTCTCCCGATACTCGGCAGGCAACTTGTCGGTCATATCCGACTCGATGAAACCGGGAGCCACGGCATTTACCGTAATTCCCCGGGACGCCAATTCCCTTGCCGCAGACTTCGTTAAGCCGATTACTCCGGCTTTCGAGGCGACATAATTCGCTTGTCCGGCATTACCAAGAACGCCGACGACGGAGGTGATGTTGATAATTCGGCCGGACCTCTGTTTCATCATCGAGCGGGTAACGGCTTTAAGGCCGTTGAACACGCCTTTTAAGTTCGTTTCGATGACTTCGTCGAATTCGGACTCCTTCATTCTCATGATTAGGTTATCACGCGTGATGCCCGCGTTATTCACGAGTATGTCGAGCTTGCCGAATGCTTCGATCGTCGCGGATACCATGCCCTCGAACTCCGCTGACTTGCCGACGTTCGCTTTGACCATGATCGCTTTGCGTCCGAGCGCCTCCACCGCCTTAACGGTTTCGGCAGCGGCCGCTTCGCTCCCCGAATAATTGACCGCCACGTCGGCGCCGGCTTCCGCAAGCGCGATCGCGATCGCACGGCCGATTCCCCGGGACGCTCCGGTTACCAAAGCGCTCTTTCCGTTCAAATCCCACGTCGCCATAATTTCAATCACCCTCTCGTACATTGTCGCTGTTTCAGCTTCATTGTGCAACTGCCGCGGCGGACGCCGCGTTATTTATCGAAATGACCTGAACGGACTTATCGATCTTCTTGATCAAGCCCGCAAGCACGGTGCCGGAACCGATCTCCACGAACGTATCTACGCCTTGCGCGATAAGATATTTAATGGAGTCCTCCCATTGAACCGGCGATACAACCTGCTTCACGAGCAACCCGCGAAGCTCCTGCCCGGAAGTGACGGGGCTAGCATTCACGTTCGCGATAACGGGAATCTCCGAATCGCGGAAATCCGCCTTGGCTAGCTCGACGGCCAGATTGTCCGCTGCGGGCTGCATAAGCGAAGAATGAAACGGCCCGCTGACGTCCAGCGGAATCACTCGTTTCGCCCCGGCCTCTTTGCCCCGTTCTACTACGGCGGCTACGCCTTCGGCGGAACCGGATACGACGATCTGTCCCGGGCAATTCACGTTGGCAAGCTCCACGAGCCCCGTCGTAGCCGAGATATCGACGCACAGCGCTTGCAGCGCTTCTCGCTCGGCTCCAAGCACGGCCGCCATTGCGCCTTGTCCGCTAGGGACCGCTTGCTCCATGAATTGACCGCGCGCACGTACGAGTCGAATGGCATCCGCGAACGACAGCACTCCCGCCGCGACAAGAGCGCTATATTCCCCCAGAGAGTGTCCGGCCACGAAATCCGGCTTCACGTTCTGGGCTTTGTAAGTCTCCAATAACGCGATGCTCGTCGCAAGTAATGCCGGTTGCGTATTCGCCGTTTGGCGCAAGAGCTCGTCCGGCCCTTCGAATGCTAGCTTAGTCAGCGAGAATCCAAGAAGCTCGTCCGCTTGATCGAAGATAGCCCGAGCGGCATCGTTGCCCTCGTATGCATCTTTCCCCATGCCGACGGCTTGCGCTCCCTGCCCCGGAAATACGAATGCGATTTTACCCAAGATCAATTCCTCCTCTACCTTACCAAATCAGAACGGACGCGCCCCAAGTCAATCCCCCGCCGAAGCCGACGAGCACTAGGCAGTCCCCTTCGTTTACCCGCCCCTGTTCGACAGCTTCCGCTAGCGCCAGCGGGATAGATGCGGCGGATACGTTTCCGTAGCGGTCCAAGTTGATCATTGCTTTGTCTTCGGATAGATTCAATCTTTCGAGCGCCGACTGGATGATTCGGATATTCGCTTGATGAGGAATAAGAAGATCGATGTCCGCTTTCTCGTAACCTGCGCTGGATAAGGCTTCCTCCGCCGCGCTTCCCATAACGCGCACGGCGAATTTGAATACGTCCCGACCGTTCATCTCGATGAAGTGACGGCGATCGCTTACCGATTGCTCGGTGGACGGCAGACGCGACCCGCCACCGCAAATGCGTAGCAGATCCCCGCCGGCTCCGTCCGCTCCGAGCTTGAAGGACTTGAAGCCCCTACCTTCCGGAACATGTCCAAGCACGACGGCGCCCGCTCCGTCTCCGAAGAGGATGGAAGTGTTACGGTCCGTATAATCCGTAATCCGGGACAAGCATTCCGCGCCGACTACGAGAACATGGCGATACATTCCCGTCGCGATAAGCGCGTTCGCGTTCGCCAATCCGTATATGAAACCCGAGCACGCGGCGGATAAATCGAACGCCGCGGCTTTCTTCGCGCCTAGCTTCTCCTGAAGCAAGCAAGCCGTCGAAGGGAAGAACATATCCGGAGTTATCGTCGCCACGATGATCAGATCGAGCTCATCCGCCGTTATACCCGCAGATTTCAACGCTTGAACGGAAGCCTCGTAAGCAAGGTCCGAGGTTGCTTGCTCGGGAGCCGCGATCCTTCTCTCCCGTATGCCCGTGCGCGTAACGATCCATTCATCGTTCGTGTCTACCATCTGCTCTAAATCTTGATTCGTTAAGCGGCGTTCCGGAACGTATTTACCCGTTCCGAGAATACCGACGGAAATTCCATTCATGCGCCTCTCTCACTTTCCGCTGAATTCATCGGCCAAAGCCGCGATTAGCCCGTTGCCGATTGCCGTGCGCGTTTGCCGGATCGCCGTCTTCATCGCTTTCGCATCCGAGGAGCCATGTCCCTTGACGACCAATCCGTTAACGCCGAGCAGGGGCGCGCCGTTATACTCGTTATAATCCATTCTATCCCGAACGCGACGGAAGCTCGGTCTAAGCATTGCGGCAGCAATCTTGGACGTAAGGGTAGAAGTCAATTCTTCCCGCAACAGCTGAAAGATCGTCGACGCCGCTCCTTCCACGGCCTTCAGCATGATATTGCCCGAAAATCCGTCGCAGATGATCACGTCGCAGTTGCCTGCTAGGACATCCCTGGACTCGATATTGCCGATAAAATTAATCGGCGCTTCCTCCAGCATGCCGAACGCGGCCTTAGTTAACTCATTCCCTTTAGCCGCTTCGGTACCGACGTTCAGCAGTCCGACGCGCGGCTTATCAATTCCATGTACCTTGCTGCGATATAAGCTTCCCATGAGCGCGTATTGCACCAGATGCTCGGGCTTCGCATCCATATTCGCGCCCATGTCGAGGGCTAGAATGCCCTTATTGTCCAAAGTCGGGAAAATAGCGGCCAATCCCGGTCTCTCTATGCCGCTAAGACGACCGACGACAAGCAAGCCGGTCGCCATTAGAGCACCCGTATTGCCTGCCGATATCATGGCGTCCGCCTTGCCTTCCTTTACCATTCTGCCCGCTACGACCATGGAAGAATCCGTTTTGCGACGAACGGCTTTGACCGGTTCGTCTTCGCTCCCGATCACTTCCAGAGCGGCTTCGATGGATATATTGCTAGGAGCGCCGTTGCCCAATAAAGGCTGGAGCACTTCCGGATTGCCAACCAAAATCAGATGCGTATCCGGCCATTCGGCTGCCGCAGACAATGCGCTTTCGACGTGGGCGCGCGGCGCGTGGTCTCCGCCCATGGCATCAATGGCAATCCGCATAAGCTACACTCCCTTTATGTTTTCGATTCGCCCGCGGATCGATAGATGATGAAGTTTCCTTGAAACACCATTTCTTCGCCAACGTATGTAAAAACTTCGACTTTTGCTTTTCCCTTTTGCTCGCCCATCGTTCTAACGTATGCTTTCGCGATACATTTCTCGCCCAAACGAGCAGGTCTTATGAATCGGATGTCCGCCGAAGCCGTCAATGCGATCTCATCGTTGATGACCGCGACCGCGAGCGAATTCGCCTGCGCGAATACATGATGTCCGCGTGCGATGCCCGACCGGGAGAAAACGTGCTCTTCGCTGATTTCGAACAAGGATATACCGCTTTTGTCCAATTGCAAATCAAGAATGTCGCCGATGACTTCATGCAAAGGCAAAGAGCGAACGGAATCGTACGACCGCTCCGCCATTAGCTTCAGCCTTTCCCTGAGTTCCGGGATGGCAAGCTCTAAACGATCCAATCGAATCGTCTGGATGCTAACCTTCAACTGGCGGGTCAGTTCCCGGTCGGTGAGGAACGGATTTTCGTCCAAAAGCTTGCTAAGCTGTTGATGACGCTGACGTTTAGGTAGCCGTTCCATACTCACCACCGCTTTCCACTAATCAACTTTTGATCACGAAGTAAAAACTTAGATGCCTACTCGACATCGAATCTTGAATTCAACCGAGCCTTCCGGTGCTCACGTAGGCTTGCCTACGCTCCGCTCCTCAGTCTCTAGTTTCATCCAACCTTCTCGGTGCTGAAAAGCTGACTAATCAACTTTTGATCACGAAGTAAAAACCTAGATGCCTACTCGACATCGAATCTTGAATTCAACCTTTAATACCTGGTGCCAATATCTACGTAAAGAAAAACGCGCCGGCATGCAACGACCGCGAGTTGCGCTTCTTCGACCCCTAGTACGGCCGAATGCGCTGCCCCGTCGTGAACCCAGACGCGTCTATACATTATTGCTTGATGATTTCGCGTGATTTGTACGTACCGCAAACCTTACATACGCGGTGCGAAATTTTCAATTCTCCACATTGCTCGCATTTCACCATACCAGGAACTACCAACTTAAAGTGCGTCCGGCGTTTGTGTTTGCGGGCTTTCGATGTCTTCGCAAAAGGGACTGCCATTGCTGCCACCTCCTTATCAGGTCCGAATATCGCATTGCTTCTGCAAAGCAAAGCCTATTCTTTCTGAGATTTAAACCAATCCTGAAGCGCAGCCATACGAGGATCTACTTTCTCCGTATTGCAACCGCACGATTGTTCGTTCAGGTTCACTCCGCAATCCGGGCACAAACCTTTGCAATCTTCTTTGCAGAGGGGTGCATAAGGCAATTGGACCACAATCTCCTGCGCTAAATAAGGCGCAAGATCGATCCGCTCTTCCGTTACCGGCACGGCTTCGTCGTCGTCTTCGTTGAGTTCAGCCTCTTCGCCTTCAACGACCCGGAATTGTTCCTCGAAAGGAAGCTTGACGGATTCGTCGAAAATGTCCAAGCAGCGCGAGCACTGCATGCGAACATCGCAACCGAGCTGACCCGACACGAGAATACGATCATCGGCGGCTTTCGCCACGAGGTCGTATTTCATCGGCGTTAAGGGGTTGTATTCCGAACTATCCCGGAACAACTCCGCGATGTCGAGAGTTCCTTGCAGCTCTAACGGCTGTTGCCTGGCTACAAGCTCTTGTACTTTTAACAACAATGATATCACTCCAAACAGACAAAAATTATTATATCGAGATTACGTGTCCTTTGTCAACAATTTCGAAGAGTTTTCGAGTAATCTTCTCTTGCGCGCTCTTCGCGTGTTATATTGTGGCAAACGGGCACTTCACCTTTTTAAGCTAAGGAGACTGGTATGTCAACGGTTGGCGTCATAGTAGAGTATAACCCATTACATAACGGACATCTCTATCATTTGCAGCAATCCAAGAAAATAACGGGGGCGGATGCCGTCGTAGCCGTCATGAGCGGTCATTTCCTGCAACGGGGAGAACCGGCGTTGGCGGACAAATGGGCGCGGGCGGAAATGGCGCTGCGAGCGGGCTGCGATCTGGTCCTCGAGCTCCCGGTGGCTTATAGCTCCCAGCCCGCCCAATGGTTCGCATACGGATCCGTCGCCGTTCTGGAAGCAACGGGCATCGTGGATTCCGTCTGTTTCGGAAGCGAAAGCGGAGACGTGGAATCGCTGCGGACAATGGCCGCGTTATTGGCGGAAGAACCGGCTGACTTCGTATCGACTCTGTCCGCGCGTCTAAAGGAAGGTCTACCCTATCCCTCCGCTTTTACCGCCGCCGCCAAAACCTACTTACAAAGCAAGGGAATGAATGACCTAGCTTTCTCGCTCACCGAGCCGAATCACACTCTTGGTCTACATTATCTGATAGCGATGCGTAAAATCAACAGTAAAATGGTCCCTTTTTCAATTAGAAGAGAAAAATCGGAGTACGGGCAATCCGATATCACGGATATCCGAATTGCCAGCGCTACCGCTCTTCGCAAGCTATTGCTCGGACAATCCGGTTCCCTCGATCAGCTTGAAGCCTACGTCCCCGCTACGACGCTGGATATTCTGAAACGTGAGATTCAGGCAGGGCGGGCGCCGATTCATTGGGAACATTACCGTAGTCAACTCTTCCATGAATTATACCGTCAGAACGAATCGCAGCTCTCTGAATACGCCGAAGTAACCGAAGGTTTGGAGCATCGGATCAAAAGCCTGCTCCCCCGACTCCCGGAACATTCGATAGCCGCTCTCCTTCAAGCTCTGAAAACAAAGAGGTATACGCATACGAAGCTGCAGCGAATGCTGCTTAGAATCTTGCTCGGTCATCGTAAAGAATCGGTCGGCCCGACGAAGCTTGCCGCGGGAATCGATTATATTCGCGTTCTTGGATTCAACGAACGCGGACAGCGGCTGCTTCATGACATGCGGGCCAAAGCGAAAGTCCCCATCGTCGCTTCCGCGGCCAAAGAGAGCTCGCCCTTCCTCGCGCTAGATGCTCAAGCGACCGCCGTTTACTCTCTCGCTTTTCGTAATCCGGACGCCTCGGCGGCTTATCGCGACTACACGAAACCGCCCATACGCATTTGATCAATAGCGAATTCGCCATGCTTGAACCGTTTCATCTCGGACAAGATGGTCTATCCTTTCCGCCCAAGGCGTACATTGTAATGTATTTGTCCGCTTGGGGAGGGGATTTGCATGGTTAAAGTTACGAATAATAGAGGCTCCGCCTTCCTTTCCCTCATCCTCGGAACGGCGGCTTTGCTAGTCGTAGTCGGAATCGTCCATTCGCCCGGAGAGGCGTTCCGCGCCTCTTTATCGGGCTTGCAGGTGTGGTGGCAGAACGTATTCCCGGGGTTGCTTCCGCCATTGATGTTGGCCGAGCTATTGGCCGCGTCGGGATTGCTGCATGGCATGGCCACTCTTGCGGAGCCGCTGACGAGAGGTCTATTCCGGTTGCCCGGCGCGTCCGGATGGGCGATCGCGTTCGGCTGGTCGGCGGGCATCCCCGCCGGAGCGAAGGAAGCCGCAAGACTCCGGGATAACGAAATGATTCGGGACGACGACGTCGATACCGTTCTTCTCGTGTCCCATATGCCGAACCCGTTCCTTGTCGTCATCGTCATCGGCAGCGGCTTCCTGCAATCTCCCGAGTTAGGATGGGCAATAGCCCTTGGTTTATGGATATCCGCCATGATATCGGGTTATTTATGGGTTCGGTTGACTAAGCCTCGGAAACCGCGAGTACCGCAAATTCCTTTATCGCATCCCCGCGCTTTGCTCCGAAGAGCGCTTCGCGCTTCGGCAGACGCCCGGAAGGACGACGGAAGGCCGTTCGGCAAGCAGCTTGCCGATGCCGTGACCAATGCCGTCGGCACGCTTATGGCCTTAGGCGGATTAATGATGATCTGCGCCGTCGTCGTTCGCTTGATTCAATTATTTTTCCCCGGTAACGATTTATGGCTGGCGATTCCGGGTATTTACGAAATGCATTTAGGCGCATACGAGAGCAGTCGCTCTTCTCTTTTCTCCAGCGCTCCCGCGCAGGCAGCCGCCCTTCTGGCCGCGGCTCTCGCTTGGAGCGGTTGGAGTGGCCTGTTGCAAGCCCGCGCCGCCTTCGGATCGGGCTTTCCTTTTCCTTGGGGCAAGGTCGTCACGAGCCGCCTCCTGCACGGGGCAGTCGCGCTGTTGATCACTTACCCTCTTGCGTTGGCGGCTTTATCCCGTCCGATCAGGAACTTTATAGACACCCTATGGCCCGATCGCTGGCCGGCAACGGAGGCATGGGCCGCCGCGGGTGCAATTCCCAATGGCTGGGGATATCTAACCGAGAATATGATCGTCGCGTTGGCCGGATTCGCCGTGTTCCTATTGCTAGCGCTGCTGGCCGCTCTCATTCGGCCGAAAACTCCCGCGAAAAATAAAGAAAAGAATACCCCGCCTCTTTGAAATAATAGTGGACAAAAAACCGTTTCCCAAAATGGGAAACGGTTTTTTAATAAGCTCTTAAGTTGTTGAGTCGTTAGGAGGTACGTACTTCCCCTGCAAAGCGACCTCGACCGCCGGCGGGACCAAATCTTGGACGGGGCCGTTGAACTTCGCGATCTCTTTAACGATGCTGGAGCTTAAATAGGAGTATTTAGGATTAGTCATCATGAATACCGTTTCGATGCCTTCATCCAGTTGTCTGTTCGTGGATGCCATTTGCAGCTCGTACTCGAAATCCGTCACGGAGCGAATACCGCGGACGATAACCTGCGCTTGACGGGATCTCATGTAACGGACGAGCAGATCGCGAAAGCTATCGATTTCCACGTTCGGCAAATCGCGCGTCACTTCGGCGAGCAGTTCTTTTCTTTCCTCGACGCTGAACAACGGACTTTTCACGGTATTGTTCAAGACGGCTACGATTACCCGATCGAATTGTTTAGCTGCTCGACGGATAATATCCAGGTGTCCGAACGTCACGGGATCGAAGCTTCCCGGGTATACCGCAATGCGAAACTCATGCTCAGTTCGGGCTTGTTGAGGACTCATCTTCTGTATCCTCCTCCATTTCCGAGGAGGGATCTAGGTCCGCCTCGTCTAGTTTGTGATACCGATATACCGATAACGCGATCTCGCCGTACGTCGCGTATCTTACTCTGTTAAACCTACCGATAACATCCTTGTATAAGACGTCCGGATGGTGCTCTACGACCGCGACCGCGTCTTCCGCCACCAAATCCTTGGAAGCCATATCCAGCAGCAATTCGTCGCAGTCCTTCATCGCATACGGTGGATCCAGGAAAATAAGGTCGAACGGTTTACCCGCTCTTTGCAGTAGCTTTAAGGCTCTTCGCGCATCATTGCGGTACGCTTCTGCCCGTTCGGTTAATTTAGTGAATGCCAGGTTGGCCCGAACGACCTCGATGCTTTTAGCGCTCGAATCGATAAAAACCGCGTTCGCCGCTCCTCTGCTCAAAGCCTCGATCCCTAAGCCCCCTGTTCCCGCGAACAGATCGAGAACCCGTTCCCCTTCGAAATACGGCCCTATGATACTGAATAAAGATTCCTTCACTTTGTCCGTAGTCGGACGGGTATCGCTGCCCGGAACCGCTTTGAGCCGGAGTCCTTTGGCTTGTCCTGATATGACCCTCAATTCGTACCGCTCCTCGAATCCCTGTATTCCAACTACCCTTTCGAGGTTGAAAAGACGGCTGTTTGAGCCCTCTTCGGGATTTGTCCTTATTCATTTTCAACAGATTAACTGGTGTTATGTTACCACAATCTCCAGCGTTTCAAAAGCATGGAACATTCAACGGAACGTACTTCGAACCCTAATTATTTTCCTGATCAACGTATATTTTCCTCTGACGGGGTCACAATGATATTACCGGCACCGAGAGGTGTCGGGGACAACCGCGGAGAAGACTTACGTTTCCCCATAAGATCTTCGTCCGGTTTCTCCTCTCCCATGAAGGCCCTCGTCGCGAGACGGGGGTCGACTTTTTATGATTCAGTAATGTCCAACGTTAGTCCGCCAAATTATCAAAACAAAGAGAAACCCAACGTCTATAAGTAGACTTGGGTTTCCCGACGGAGAGCCTATTGGCTCTCTTTTTCGCTTGGTTCCGCATCTGGATTCAATTCAATCTCTTCCATTTCGATTTCTCCAGTTTTCGGATCGAAGGACGGAATTGTAACTTTCACAGGCTTCACTTCCCTTACTTAATCGGAATAGTTTTCACTATCGTCTTAAGCCAGTCTACGCAATTGTTCAAATTCATATTCTTGTCCAACTACCCGGCTACAACCCCAATCCCCATACCCTTCCAACCTTAGAGCAATTTGTTCGGGATGCGTTTCCTTATTCAAGGATAAATTAATAGCGCAACCATATGATCGATAAGGGAGAAGAAATATGAGGACATCGATTCTTTCAGTAGTCGTCGCGTTGGCTTTGTTGCTGCTTTCCGTTCCCGTCTATGCGGAAGAGCAAGGACATAAAATGGATACGACAAGCTTAAGAAGCACTGTTCCCGATACCGGAAAACGATCGGATAACGATAACGGCGTTAGAGAAACGAACGAAAACCCGATTCAAGATACCAACGTCAATCGTTCCTTCGCGAATATAAATACATTGCGAACTTACGATATGAAGGACGATAACAACAATAATTGGGGTTGGTTAGGTCTTCTCGGATTAATCGGATTGGCCGGATTACGAAATAGGGGTCGCGAAGGATCTCCGGACAGAAGCTAATGAAATTGAATTAAATACAAATAACCCGCAAGCTCGGTGAGCTTGCGGGTTATTTGTATTTAAAAAGTGCTTCAATCGGGATTATCAACTTTCATAATATCCATAAAAGGCACCTTGATCGTCTCGCCGTTGTTTTGCACGTGGACTAGCTTCGTTCGGGCATCCAGATTGACGATTCGGCCCTGAACCGGTTCATCCAACCCCCAGACGGTCAAAACTACCTCATTCTCTTCTTCTTTAGCCTCCACAATCCTCTCGCCGATTTCCTCGAGAATCGCTTCGTCTCGCGTTGGCCTTTTGTCCTTGAATTTCTTTTTCGGTTTAAGCACTGGCGGCATTATTGAGCACTCCTCGTATTCGTTTCTCTCTAGATTAATTGGATTGGATGACAGCCAGCTTAGTCCATATTGACGCGTGATCTGACTAGTTGCGCGGATAAAATGCATTGAAGACGCAGCGTTCGGAACGACTGCTTTTCCACGTCGAAAACCATCACTTTACTGCCCCTGATTCCGTAAATGAGAATTCGTTGCTTCGCGACATTTTCTTTGCCGTCTTCGTAAACGATTTCGACGATCCGGCCGATATATTTTCCACCCGTCAACATTCTCGCCTCCGCACGAACGTTCGTCCCTTTATTATATGGGGAACATTCGTTCTTATGCAAGAGTTGCTTTCTCGATCGAAAATTATCGCTCCAAAAGACGGTCGACTTTTTGTGTTCGTTCATCGGGTCATCGCATCGGATCAATTTCTATTAAACCGGCATTTAATAGAAGTGCATTAGGAAAAGAGGTGAATCTCCCATGTCTATTACCATTCCTCGAGAACCCGACCTCGTGCTCATAAGTTGGACAAGAAACCCGTTGCAGAAAGGATCCCAGCGCATGATTACGGCTTCTCGCGTCATCGGCAGTTCCAGCCCTTGCAGAAGCTTGATCCAATCCGGCCAGTCGTTGCGAGCCGCTTTGAAATGTTTAGAAAGAAACGACTTTAGGATCGTCGCTCGCAAAAAAACGACGGACGTAAGCGGCTATTACCTACTCCAGCGAGGTTAATACGGTTTTAATTAATTCAGCGGTCCTTTGGGGCCGCTGTTGTCATATCCGGGGCCGGCAATCCATAAACTGATCCGAACGGCTCTATATTGATCGCAGGTGATACAAGCTATCGAATCAAGTTTTGGATGGAGGTTTAACCATGCTCATCGAGATTAGCGTTGTCGGAATCGCCATCGCTTTCATCGCGTTGGTCGTCTTTCTGATCCGTATTCTGCAAAAAGGAATGGACACGCTCCAAGAAACGAACCGCACGTTGGCGGAGGTCAGGAATGCCGTCCATGGTTTGACGGGCGAGGCGAACCGTCTAATCCACACAGCGAACCAAGTTACCGTCGATCTCAAAGGGAAGATGGAAACGATCAATCCGATATTAGAGACGGCGCACGACGTAGGGGAAGTCATTCATACGGTGACCAAACAAGCGGCCGCGGTTCTTGCCCATACGGCCGCTCCTACCGGAAATCCGTTGAACGGAAGCGCGTCGAACGTAAACCCGCCGCCTTCCGCAAGCTCTCCGCGCCCCGTGCTGATCAAAATCAAATGATCGAGCTTCATTGCGCCTAGACGTCGGTGCCGAAAAATTCGCGGATGGTCTTGTTCGACCATCCCCCGTTGCCTGGATCGCTCACCGAACCGGCAAAGCCCGGCTTTGCCGGACGCCCCGGAATCGATGGCGTGCCCGGCGCTCCGCTCATTCCCGGAATCGAAGGCAAATACGGGCCAGCGGATCGCATGAATCCGACCACTCCGCCCGAACGGTCTCGCAGAACGCCGTTATCCAGCCAACCCAACGGCTGTCCCGTTAGCGAGAAAACTTGCTTTCCCAGGTGCAGCCAGCCTAGATTGCGTCCGTTTCGGCTAACGAAACGATCGCCTTCCGCCAGCACGAACGCAGCTTGTCCGAATCTATCGAAGTACCAATCGTTCATCGTGATATTCCTCCGAATATTTTTACCTATTATAACATCCGTTACGACAAAAAGCCTCCGGATTCGCCTCAATATACTAGGCAAATCCGAAGACCTCGTTACTTCCCTTGCTCCAATAGCCGCAACACTTCCAATTTCAGCTCCACGAACGACGGATCCGTCCATACGCTTGCCCTTCGGGGACGTTCGAACGGAACGACGATCTCGCTCAGCACCGTCGCGGGAGCGGGCGATAACACGTATATCCTGTCCGACAACAGAAGCGCTTCTTCGATGCTATGGGTAACGAATAACACGGAACGTCTATCCGCTTCCCATAATTCCAGCAGCCATCGCTGCATATCCGCCCTCGTTAATGCGTCCAGAGCGGCGAACGGCTCGTCCAGACACATAATATCCCTGCGCATGAGCAGCGCCCTCAGGAAGGACACCCGCTGTTGCATCCCCCCGGATAAGACGTGAGGATACTCCTTGGCGACTCCGCCCAAACGAATTCGCTCCAGCCATTCGGCAGCCTGTTCCTTCGCTTCTTTCTTAGAGGTGCCCGCCGTCATCAACGCCGAAGAGATGTTGTCCGCGACCGACAACCAAGGAAACAAGGCCGCTTGCTGCGGCATGTAACTGATCAGACCGCGTTGCCCGGTCGTGTCCTTACCCTCGATAAATATACGGCCGCTATCGGGACGTTCAACCCCGCCGATGAGACGGAACAACGTCGATTTTCCGCTTCCGGACGGACCTAACAGCGTCACGAATTCTCCCGCGGACACCCGCAAAGAGATATCGTTCAAAACCGGGATGCGATCCTTGCCTCTCCTATAAGCTTTGGTAATCCCTTTTAATTCCAAAGCGCTCCCAAGCCCCGAATGTCCCGAGTACCCGTTCATGTGGAAGCCCCCTTCCAATCGCCTTGCGGCCGAGGCTTCCATCGGACCACCAATCGTTCGGCCAGAACGACCGCATAATAGAACAAGAGACTCAAAGCAATGACGCAGACGATAGAGGCGAACACGGCGGGCTGATCGAATCCTTTCCACTTAAAGTTTAAGTAGTATCCGATCCCCATGTTCGCTCCCAGCCATTCCGCCACGATTGCCGACGATACCACGTAAGTCGCCGCGATCTTCAAGCCCGAGAACAAATAAGTAAGAGAAGCGGGAAACTCCAGCCTCCGTAATCTCTCCCACTTCGATGCGCCTATCATGCCCAAGTATTCCCGCAATTGCGGCTCTGCTTGACCAAGCCCTACTAGAACCGAAAGCGTAATCGGAAAAAAGCAAACAAGGACGAGTAAAATCAATTTTGGCGTTATTCCAAAACCGAACCAAATCATCAGCAACGGACCAAGGGCGATTAGCGGCACGTTCTGGGACAAGATCAAGAAAGGAGCGAGCGCCTCCCGCAAAGGAAGCACGAGATGCAGAATTACTGCCACGACGAGCCCGAAAACCAAGCCCAATCCGAGCCCGATAAGCGCCAGGTTCATTGTAGCCAGCGCATGCTTCGCGAGCAACGCGGAATCCTCGTACATAGTCCCTGCTATATCCCATGGAGACGGTATAGTAAAGGTATCGATTTGAAAAATTTCGCATATCGCCTGCCAGACGCCGATGAACGCGATCAACGCTAAGGTCGGCAATAGAAAACTTCTAAGCGTTTTATTGCCCATCTGGATATTTCTTTAACTGCCGCCCGATCGAAGCGCCTTCTTGACCGTCGACGACCAATTTGATGTGGGACATGACGGATGTGCTGCCCTTCTCGAACATAGCCGCGTTCATTTGTTTTACGATATCGATCAATTGGTCCAGTTCGCCTTCCATCGTCGTTTCCAGAGGGCCGACGCGGTAAGTAACGCCCGATTGTTTAATGATTTCGATTGCTCTGTCCACGTAAGGGATAACGTCTTCTCCCGCTTTCACCTTCGGAGATATTTGAATGCTTAGCAACGCTTGCGCCATTATAGCCATCCTTCTTTCCTTATGATTATTGAGGTAAAAATTCCGTCGTAAACATATCGTCGTAGTTAAGCTCTTTCTCCATGAGGCCGTTCTGCTTCAACCAATCCCCGTAACCGGACCATACTTCCCGCTTCTGCTCGCCCCATCTCGGAGCGTCGTCCTTGTATTTCGGACTCAGCCACTTCTGGCTTGCCTTGACGAGCTCCGCGTTGATCTCGGGAACCGCTTTGATCAACACTTCCGCGGCTTCGTCCGGATGCTCGATCGCGTAATTATAACCTTCCGAAGCGCCTGCCAAGAACGCGCGGACGAGCTCGGGCTTGTCTTTGATCAGCTTCTCGTTCGTCAGCAGCAATGGCGTGTAGTAGTCCAATTGTTTGCTGTAATCGGTCAGATACACCATGTTCACCGGCTCGTTGCGAAGCTCGGCTTCGATTCCCGTCCATCCGTAGAAGATCCATTCGAAATCGATGCCTTTCTTAACCGCCGTGAAGAAATCCGCCGAGCCGGCGCTAACGAAATTCACTTTGCCGACGTCCGCCTGCTGGACGTTCATCATCGATTCTATGACCGCCTGCTCGGCCGGAGAACCCCAACCTCCGTAGGATTTACCCTCGAAGTCCTTAGGCTCTTTAATGTTCCTATCGACCGGAGACGCGAACCCGGACGTATTGTGTTGAATGATCGGAGCGATGGATACGAGCGGCAATCCTTGCTCGCGGGCCAAAATCATGCTTTCCTGCGCCCCGATCCCGAAGTCCGCCGTTCCGTTCGCGACCAACGCGCTCGCTCCCGCTTCCGGAGGCAGAATAATCTCGACATCCAGTCCGTATTTCTTCCATAATCCTTGATCCTGGGCGACATACAGACCGGTATGATTCGTATTCGGCGTCCAATCCAGCACGAGCGTTACTTTCTGCAATGCCTCTGCCGTTCCCTCCGGACTTCCGGTCGAACTAGCAGCCGGGTTAACCGAAGCATTGTTACCCTCATTATTTCCGCACCCCGCCAGCATAAGCATTCCCGCCAGCATGGATACGCTTAAACCTTGCCAAATCCTGTTCTTCGCTTTCACTTTTCTCTCCCTCTCTCTGCTTGCTTGTATGGTGAAGAGGGTATCGCGCAATCAAAAAACGCCCCCCGAGTCCGGAGGGCGTCCTAAAAATAAATAGGGACGAATGACACGACGGAAAACCGTCGTGTTCCCACCTTCCTACGCTGGCATTAACCAGATCAGGTATAAGGGTCTGCATCTTAGAACGGGATGCACTCTCAGCCGGCCTTGCTCCAGCTCCCCCGGGGCTTATTCAATTAACGAAACCCGCTTCTTACATTCTTCATTATAGCAAACCCGCCGTGGATGTCTATCTATATCTCTATGGTCTCTCCAACAATCCGCTATAACATAAACTGTTCGTCCATACCAATTCGGACACGTCTTCATACGATAGAGCATGCAAAAACGAAAGGAGGTGGAACAACTATGGGACGCTTCCTAGACCAAAGGAGCTCGATGAATGCAGGCACTGAAATTGCGGTTGCACTTACAACACCGACTCTCTTTGGCGTTGTTGGATTACAAACCCAAGCGGTTGCCGGTCCGATTGTAGACCTCTCGGGAACGATTGGCTTGGGAACACCTGCAACCGGTACAGCCGTTATTAACGTCGTTCGTGGAACCACACTGACAGATACGATTATTTACACGGCTATCATTACGCTTGAAGCCGCAGGATCTGAACTGGTCTCGTTTAACGCGCAGGACTTATTGGCACCTGCAGCACTACAAACTGCTTATGCATCATTCGTCTCTCTCACCGGAGGAGCCATTACGCGGGTAGGCCCTGAAGCATTTTGGGGTATCGCTTCCGCTAATTCCTAATGAAGCGGGGAACTCTATGAGCGGACACGCTCCTAGAGCTTCCTTTTTTTCTATGAAACGAAATGCGTTAATGGAAGGAGCGGATAACGTTGATTACGATCAGCCTGTGCATGATCGTCAAGAACGAAGAGCATTCAATCGGACGTTGCCTAGATTCCATACATGATTTAGTAGATGAAATCAACATTGTAGATACTGGCTCCACGGACCAAACGAAAAGCATCGTATCTTTATATACCGATCGGATATTCGATTTCGAATGGATTGAAGACTTCTCCGCCGCTCGTAATTTCTCTTTCGAACAAGCGACGAAGGACTATATTATGTGGCTAGATGCGGATGATTATTTATTTGAAAATGACCGTCAAGCCCTCCAAAAATTAAAGCATTCGATGAAGCCAGAATTTCATGCCGTGCTTATGGATTACGTCCTTAGTCGCGATCAGACCGGAAGCGCTCAGAACATGACTCGCCGCCACCGTCTCCTCAAGCGAGATTGTCATTTCCGTTGGATTTATCCGATACACGAGTACATTCCAGTCCAAGGTCCAGTTAAGATTTCAGATATCGAAATTTCTCACTCCCCCTTCCTCGAGAAGAAAGACCGCAGTCGCAATATCCGAATTCTTCGTCAAGCGATCCTTAGAGATGGAGGCCAGCTATCCCGGAGGTACCATTTCTATTTAGCCAATGAGCTCATAGGTAACGGCCAGATCGACGAAGCAATTGCTACATTCGAATCCTTCCTTGCTGGAGAAACACAATATTTCGAAGATCATATCGCGGCTTGCGGCACCTTATCCAACTTTTATCATGAACGTAATCAACCGGATAAGGAGCTTCAATATTTGCTTAAAACGTTCGAATACACGAAGCCACGACCTGACTACTGCTGCCGAATCGGAATATGGTTCGAAGAACATAAAGCTTATGATAAAGCTGTGTTCTGGTATGAACTCGCCATACAAGTCAAATCAGGTGATGAATATTCTCTTGGACTTATCAATAAGGTGTGCTGGACTTGGGGGCCGCACGCACAGCTAGCCATATGCTTTGGTAAGCTGGGTGAATTGGATAAAGCTTATGAACATAACGAAATTGCTTTAACTTATCTACCCGACGAGCCCAATCTCTTGAAAAATAAAGCTCAGCTTGATGCAGCAAGAGCAAGCCTATGAACGAGCTAACCAGTATTATCATACTAACTTATAACGGTTTAGCACATACTCAGGCTTGCATTGAAAGCATCAGGAACCATACGATACCCGGCACTTATGAGCTCATCGTTGTCGACAACGCCTCCACGGACGGAACGGTTGAATGGCTTAATCAGGATGATGATATTAAGACCATTCTTAATTCAGAGAACATGGGTTTTCCTGCGGGTTGCAATCAAGGGATGAAAGCAGCATCCGGACAGTACCTGCTCCTACTCAATAATGACACTATCGTCACGCCGAGGTGGTTAGACAATCTTCTCGTCTGCGCTAATAGCGATAGCCGCATAGGCGCCGTTGGTCCAGTTACGAATAATGCCTCATACTATTCAACTATCTCCGTTAATTATCAATCCACTGAAGAAATGCAAGCATTTGCCGACAACTACAACCACTCCAATCCGAAGCGTTGGATGAACAGATTGAAATTAATCGGCTTCTGTCTTCTGATCAGACGGGAAGCTTATGAACAAGTAGGAGAATTAAACGAACAATTTTCTCCCGGCAACTTTGAAGATGACGATTATTGTCTTCGTATTCTAAATGCTGGATTTCGTCTTGTTCTTTGCGGCGATACGTTTATCCATCATGAAGGGAGCGGAACCTTCGGCAAAGATCCTGCAGCCTTCCTCCAGTTACTGCAAAACAACGCCAAAATCTTCGAGAATCATTGGGGCTTTAATCCCCAATATTCTCTAAATATTAGGTATGACATTATGTCCCTGATCAACGAAGAAGCCGATAAACCGCTAAAAATATTGGAAATAGGCTGCGCTTGCGGAGCAACACTGCTAGAAATTCAAAATCATTATACAAATACTGAAATATTCGGACTTGAATTGAATCCGAATGCCGCAAATATTGCAGCAAAATTTGGAGTTATAACGACGGGGAACATTGAAACCTTTAACAATGACTCTTATGACAATTACTTTGACTATATTATTTGCGCCGACGTTCTTGAACATCTAAAGGATCCTTGGGATGTATTAAGCAAGCTCAAGAATTGGATCAAAGCCGATGGTAAGGTGCTAGCTAGCATCCCTAACGTTGCTCATTTTTCAGTTATTCGAGACTTGATTCAAGGTCATTGGAACTACACGGACAGAGGCCTGCTCGATATTACTCATCTCCGTTTTTTTACTGTAAACAGCATTAAAAGGTTGTTCTCATCGTCCGGTTATACCAGTGCCGAATTGAATCAAATTCAATTAGCGCACTCTCAAGAAGACGAGGAATGGTTGAACGAGATGGCACGCATTTTCGGAGACGAAGCAAAGAAGAACTGGGTTGTCTATCAATACCTCGTGAAAGCACGCAAAACAGTCATTACGTACAACAAAAATGAATCCAAAGCCTACACGGCATTTAAGCGAGCTTTCCGACGGATAGAATGGGGAGTCACTCCCGATGAAAGCCTGCAGGAAATCAACGCATTGATCGATAGTGGCGATATTACGATGTTGGATTTCAACCTATTTCTCGAACGGGATTCAACAAAACCTAAGGAGATAGAACAGTTATGGAAACCCTTTATCGAACAAAGGATCAAGAAAGATGATAAATCCAAATAAATTGGCGTTCATCTGCTGTGTAAACGATGCAAAGCTTTTCGAGGAATGCTTAGCCTTTATAAATGCTCTTGATATCCCCATGGGGATTGTCGTGGATATGATTCCGATCTTCGATGCCCCCGGTATTGCCGTAGGTTATCAAAGAGCTATGAAGCAATCCAATGCCAAGTACAAGGTCTATTTACATCAGGATACATTGATAATCCATCGTAAATTTATCGAAGATATCATTCATATCTTCCGAAATAACTCTTCTATCGGGCTCATTGGTGTTATCGGAGCCAAAGAACTTCCCGAAAATGCAATATGGTGGGATTCCACAGAGAAAACAGGGAAGGTCTTCCTTAATACTGGTCGAGGAATCGATTTACTTGATTACAATCCGATTCCGTACAGCGATGCAACCCATTCCGTTGTAGAAGCTGTTGATGGACTTCTATTGGCAACTCAAGTGGATCTTCCATGGCGGGATGACCTTTTCGCTGGATGGCATTTTTATGACTCCTCTCAGTGCATGGAAGTTATTCGCGCCGGTTATCAGGTTGTCATCCCCCACCAGGATAGCCCATGGTGCTTACACGATTGCAAGATTGCTGCTATTAGTTACTCCTTTCAAGAGGCTCGCGGAATTTTCTGCGCAGAGTATTCGGACGACCGAAAAACCACCGGAATTACGACAGGAGGAGCAGAGTGATTAATCCTTTTAAGCAAGACCCTACGTCCGAGATCATTAAACAGTATCGAAAGGTCTGGCAGCTAGAAGGTCTTCGTGGCCTTCATCACCCCATCACTCTAACCGATCATAATGAAACTCCATTTACAGGAGAACGAGCTGTCATTAACAGCTTTATTAAATCAGTTCATACTCCCGTGTTTCATGAACATTTAATCAGATACGATTTTGCCACGAGGTTTGTTTCCGACAAAATCGTACTAGATGCCGCATGCGGTGCTGGTTTTGGAGCTAAAATGCTGGAGATGGCCGAAGCAAAGGCCGTCTATGCCGTAGACATATCTGAAGAATCCCTTCTACACGCTCAAGCCTCTTATTCCGGAAATCGGATTCACTATTCACAAGGAGATGTAAGAAATATTCATGCTTTTAAGAACGAATTTTTCGATATCATCGTATCCTTTGAAACCATTGAACATATTTCGAGCGGCAGGGAATGGATTGCTGAAGCAGCCCGCCTATTGAAAGCTGGCGGTCTGTTCTTGGTTTCTACTCCGAATCGCAGCATCACTAACCCAGGCACTTATCATGAGGAGCATCCCATTAACCCCTATCATCATTATGAATATTCCGTTTCCGAATTTGTCGGCGAGCTCCTTGTCTCCTTTGACATTCTCGAGCTGTATGGTCAAACCCTAGTAAGAGATCAAATCAATTCCGGATTTATGTGGGATAGACAATTACGAGGCAAAGATCCGGCTTGGGTTCCGCCTTACTCACCGGAAACCACTAGCCACGAGCTTGTGCCTTTTGCACATATTAAGAATGCTCAGCCCTCCTACGTCGTTGCCGTCTGTCGTAAGAAGCGGTAATCGACGCAAACGCGCTTTGGAGATACCGTATAGTGCTACAAGCTGACTCCAAATGAAGTGCCGGAATCAGCTTGTAGCCAAGGTGTTTATAATTAAATAGCTGATGTCGTTTATAATCGAACCTATGCTTTAAGAGGAAGCTTGTTCAGCGACTGGACGATACGGAGTATGGCTTCCTCATACTTGGACGTGTCCTTCATCGTCCCGTACATGATACGAAGGAAGCCTTCCCCGTTCGAGCCGAACCAAGTGCCCGGCGACACGCCTACGTTGGCGTCGTGGATAAGATGATCCCGAATCTCGATCGAGGTTCCGAGCTTGGAGACGTTAACCCAGAAGAAGAAGCCCCCTTCCGGCATCAATACCTCCACTCCCGGGATTCCGTTCAGCTTCTCGTAGCCGAACTTGCGGCGGTATTCGTAGATTTTGTTCCAATCGTCCACGTAGGACGGATCCTTGTATGCCGCGGCGACCCCGTATTGGGCGAAGGTGTTCGTCGGACCGACGTAATTGAAGGCGGCTACCTTCAGAATATCTATAATCGGCTTCGGTGCGACCATATACGCGACCCGGAAGCCCGTCAATCCGAGATCCTTGGATGTCCCGAACACGGAGATCGTTCTTTCCCGCATCCCGGGAAGCGTCGCGAAGGTAATGTATTCCTTGTCGTCGTAGATCGAGCGCTCGAAGCTTTGATCCACGATGACCATCAGGTCGTGCTTAACCAAAAATTTGCCCAATTCCTCCAGCACTTCGCGGGAGTATACCGTCGTCGTCGGATTGTTCGGATGGGTCAGCACCAAGCAGCGGGTTTGCGGCGTGACCTTCTTCTCGAGCTCTTCCATCCGCAATTGAAAACCGTCCTCCATATAAGTCGGAACGCTAACGCTTATCGCTCCCATTTGATAGACGTCGTTGAAGTTTTCCGCGAACCCGGGATCGATGTTGAGCACCTCGTCGCCGTGATGGGGGCGAACGCAGATTCGGATGCCGACGTACAAACCGAAGGCGGAGCTCGGAACGACGATCAGTTCGTGCTCCGGATCGACGTCCAAGCCGTTGAAATCCCTGAGCTTTTGCACCAACACTTCCTTCAGTTCCGGCACGGCGTAACTATTATCCAGCGCGTAATGGGTCTTGCCCTCGTCGAGCGCCCGTTTGGTCGCGTTAATGACGTGGTCCGGAATGCAAGGGTCGGGGAAAAAGGGATCCGCGCCGACCAGCATCAATTTCTTCTCGGGATCCAACGCGTTGTATGCCGAAAAATCCGGCGATTTGAGCTTTAGCCAATTTTCGTCGATCCTCATGTCGCACGACCTTTCGCTGTCTTTTATCGATAATGGCAAGCAACCATGTGGCCGTCGCCGACGTCTTTCAAAGCCGGAATTTCAATGGCGCAGCGTTCCGTCGCTTCCGGACAGCGCGTCCGGAAACGGCAACCGCTCGGCGGATTAACCGGACTCGGCACGTCTCCTTGAAGCAATATTCTCTCGCGCCTAATCTCCGGATTCGGCGAAGGAATCGCGGATAGTAGCGCCCTCGTATACGGGTGCCGGGGAGCGGCGTACAAATCCTGCTTGTCCGCGATCTCCACCATCGCGCCCAAGTACATGACCCCGACGCGATTGCTGATGTGCTTGACGACCCTAAGATCGTGGGAGATGAATAGATAAGTCAATTCGAGCTTCTGCTGCAGCTCTTTCATGAGATTAACGACTTGCGCCTGGATGGAAACGTCGAGCGCGGAAACCGGCTCGTCGCAGACGACGAACTTCGGCTTGAGCGCCAACGCGCGCGCGATGCCGATTCGTTGTCTCTGACCGCCGCTGAATTCATGAGGATACCGCTTTACGTGCTCCGGGCGAAGCCCGACGAGGCCGAGCAGTTCTTGAACCCTCTCGTTCCGTTCTTTCGCGGACATTTTTTCGTGCGCCTTGAAAGCTTCGCCGATAATGCTGGCTACGTTCTTGCGAGGATCGAGCGAAGCGTAAGGATCCTGGAAAATAAACTGCATTTCCCGGCGCAAGCCGCGCAAATCTCCTTTGCGCAGGTTCATGATATCGCGTCCTTCGAAGAGAACTTCGCCTTCCGTCGGTTCGATCAGACGGAGCATCGCCCTCCCGGTCGTCGATTTCCCGCAGCCGGATTCTCCCACGATGCCCAGCGTCTCTCCCTTTCGGATCGTGAAATCCAAGCCGTCTACCGCTTTGACGACTTGCTTGCTTCTGCCGAACAAGCCGGAATCGCCCGTAGGAAAATGTACCTTGAGGTTCTTGATCTCGACTAGAACGTCCTTGCTCATCCGACTTCCCCCTCGCTTGCATCGCCGTACAAGAAGCAACGCACTTTATGTCCGCCATCGTACGTCAAAGCCGGTTGCCTTTCCCGGCACGCGTCCATCGCGTGTTTGCACCGCGGAGCGAAGCTGCATCCGGCGGGCATCTCGTATATGTTGGGGACCAACCCTTCGATCGTCTCCAAGAACTCTACCTCTTCGGAAATGTCCGGAATCGATTTTAACAGCCCCTGGGTATACGGGTGCATCGGCTTGGCGAAAATCTCCCGGACCGCCCCATGCTCCACAACCCTTCCCGCGTACATGACCATTACCTCGTCCGCGACCTCCGCGACGACTCCCAGATCGTGGGTAACGAGCATAATCGCCGTCCCCAGCCGCTCCTTCAAGTCTTTCATCAGCTCCAGAATTTGAGCTTGGATCGTAACGTCCAGCGCGGTCGTCGGTTCGTCCGCGATCAGCAGCGCCGGATTGCAGGCAAGCGCCATTGCGATCATCACGCGCTGTCTCATGCCCCCGCTGAGCTGATGAGGATATTCATGCACCCGTTTCTCCGGCAGCGGTATTCCGACGAGCTTCAGCATTTCGATGCTTTTCAGCGTTGCTTCTTTGGTCGTCATCCCTTGATGAAGCTTTAGCACTTCGTTAATCTGGTTTCCGACCGTGAATACCGGATTCAAGGAGGTCATAGGCTCTTGGAAAATCATCGAAATCCGATTGCCGCGAATGTCGCGCATTTCCTTCTCCGTCTTTGCGAGCAGATTATCGCCGTTGAACAGAATTTCTCCGTCGACGATTTTCCCCGCGGGTTCGGAAACGAGCCGCATAACGGAGAGGGACGTTACGCTTTTGCCGCAGCCCGACTCTCCTACGATGCCTAACGTCTTTCCTTTCGAGAGAGTGAAATCGACGCCGTCAACCGATTTGGCCACGCCGTCTTCCGTATAGAAATAGGTTTTGAGCCCTTTGACTTCTAAAACTTGCTCCATCGTTTCTCAGCTCCCTTCTGCCCGTCGCCGTGTACCTTCAAAATTTTAGGGCAATTGGTAAGCACCTCGCAACCTTCCTCCGTCACTCTAACGATGTCCTCGATCCGGACGCCTCCCACTCCCGGGACGTAGAGCCCCGGTTCGACCGTGAATACCATTCCCGGCACGATCTTCTCCGAACTTCCCATAACGACTCGGGGCAACTCGTGGATATGTAGCCCTACGCCATGCCCTAAACCTCTCAGACTATAAGGCTCCATCCCTTCCCGTTCGAATACGTCGCGATGAATCCTATCTATATCTCCGCAAGTCATTCCCGGCTTGATGGCATTGAGCGCCGCCTCCTGAGCCTTCAGGACGATATGGAAAATCGCCAATATCTCGGGCTCAGGGACCTCGACCCATAAGGTTCTTGTAATATCGGACCGATAACCTTTAAAGGTGGCGCCGCAATCGATGACGACCATCTCACCCGGCACGACCTTCTTATCGGTCGCCGTCCCGTGCGGTAGAGAAGCGCGAGGACCCGATGCTACGATCGTTCCGAAAGCCGGACCTTCGCTACCTTCCAATGCCATTAGATGTTCCAATTCAATCTGGATTTCGCGTTCGCTCATGCCCGGCTTGATCTTCTCCGCGAGCCTGATCAACGCGCGATCCGCGATGTGAATTGCCGTCTTAATACGTCTAAGCTCCTCGTCGTCTTTTACGGAACGGAACTCGAGACCGTAATCTTGCAACGGAATCCATTCGACCTCCGGGAGCTCGCGTTTCAATCCGATGCATTCCGCGTCCGTCAATTTATTCGTCTCATAGCCGATCTTGACCGCTCCAAGCAGGCTTACTTGTTCCTTGATCGTTGCCATGGCGTTTAGTCCGTGAGTTACGATCGTCCACTCGTTCGTTTCGTCGTTCGCTTGCTCGGTATACCGAGGGTCGGTAATGAGAACGGACTGTTCCGTCGTCACGAACAAATGGCCGTTGCTTCCCGTAAATCCGGAAAAGTAGGCCCGATTCTCGGAGGAGGAGACATAGACGCCGTCCAATCCCTTTTCGACGAGCATGTTTCTGATCCGGGCTACTCTAGGCATCCGTTTTCCCTCCGTCACTTCCGGCCTTTCAGCTTCGGATCCAATGCATCCCTTAGCCCGTCGCCGATGAAATTAATGCTCAGAACCGTCAATAGAATGGCAAGTCCCGGATATAACCAAATCCAATATTTGAAACGAAGCACCATAATCGACATCGCCTCGTTCAGCATGTTCCCCCAGCTCGGCGTCGGCTGCTGTACTCCGACTCCCAAGAAGCTGAGCGCCGCTTCCGTCAGAATCGCGTCCGCGGTCATGAGGGTCGCCTGCACGAGAATCGGGGCCATAATATTCGGAATGATATGCTGGACGATGATCGAGAAATCCTTGACCCCCAGCGCTTTGGATGCCTGGATGTACTCTAGCTCCCTTACGCGCAATATTTCCCCGCGCACGAGTCTTGCGGTACTCGTCCAGCTGACGAGACCGATAATGATCATGACGTTGTAAATGCTTGGCTTCAGCAATGCGGATACCGTGATGATAAGGAACATGACGGGAAAACAATAAATGACGTCGACGATCCTCATGATGACGGAATCGATCCATTTGCCGTAATAACCGGCAATGGAGCCGAGCAGCACTCCGAGCAAGGTCGAGATCGTCACCGAAACGATTCCTACGCTTAAGGAAATCCTGCCAGCGTACATAAGCCTCGCGAATACGTCGCGGCCGAGACTATCCGTTCCAAGTAAATATTCGTGGGACGGTTTAGCCATGATATCCAAGCTTCCCGCCGCGTTCTTGATGGAATTAAACGGACTATGGGGCGCCAATAACGGCGCCGATAACGAGATCAAGACCAACAAAACGATAAAGCCGAGCCCGAACATCGCGAGCTTGTTCTTCTTATACCGGCGCCAGGCTTGGCGCGCGCCGCTCGTTTCACCGCTCCCGCGTTTAGCTTCGGAAACTCCGCCTTGCTGGGTCATCTCCATATTCGCTCGCTCCTCTTTCGCCTAAGCGTTATTTGGACAACCTGATTTTAGGATCGACGACTGCATATAGAACGTCCGCCGTTAGATTCCCGAATAAAACTAATAGGGAGGTGAATAAGTTCAAGCCCATGATGACGGGGTATTCCCTCGAGGTAATCGCTTGAATGCCCAAGCTTCCCATGCCCGGCCAATTGAAGATCGTTTCCGTAATATAAGCTCCGCCGAATAGGGTCGGTATCGAAATGCCGAACAACGTGACGACGGGGATAATCGCATTCCTAAGCGCATGCTTGTATTTGACCGTCCGTTCGCTCAAGCCTTTCGCCTTCGCCGTTCGGATATAGTCGTTGGTCAGCACTTCGATCATGCTCGAGCGCGTGAAGCGCATAATGACCGCCAAGTTCGGCATGGCCAGCACGAGAGCCGGAAGCACGAGATGCTTGACCTTGTCCACGAAAATGTCGAAGCTTCCGCCTGCCATGTTAATGGTAGCGAGGCCCGACGTAGGGAACCAGTTAAGCTTCACGGCGAATACGTAGATCAGGGCGACGCCGAAGAAAAAGGAAGGTACGGATATGCCGATAAAAGAAAATACGGTGAGGCCGTAGTCCCTCTTCGAATATTTATTCGTCGCGGAGAAGACTCCGAGCGGCACTCCGATCACGAAGCTGAACAAAAACGCGGTGACCGTCAGCAAGAGCGTTGCCGGCAGTCTTTCCGTAATCATTCCGGCGACGGATTGCCCGGTTTTGATCGTATAACCCAGATTTCCGACGACTATCTCTTTCAGCCAGCGAAAATATTGCATGATCATCGGGTCGTTCAAGCCCATTCGTTCTTGCGCCCTGGCTAGATCCGCGGTCGAGATTTTCGGATCGATCATCGTCTGCATCGGATTTCCCGGCGTAATTTGCATGATAAGAAACGTCAGAAGCGTAATCCCGACCATAAGTGGCAGCGTCGATAGTAGTCTTCTTAAAATATATTTTTGCATAGGCCTTCCCCCCTCTAGCGCTGCTGGCGGTTTACGAGCGGATCAGAACGAGGCTTTCTTGCCGCGAGCTTAAATATTCCGAACCCTCGTCCGTAACGACCAAATTCTCTTCCAGCAAAATATAAGGCTGTTTGCCCGGAAGAATCGTAGGCTCGAGCGTGAAAATCATGTTTTTCTCCACTGATCCGTATGGTGCGCTCCCGTAGCGATCCCAACGCGGACCGAGCAAAGTTCCCCCGTCGTGCGTCTGCCTGCCGATCTGGTGTCCCGTCGCATGGCTGATCTCGGGCATTCCGCGATCCAGCAGGAATTGCCTGGCCACCCCGTCCACCTCATGCCCGATCGCTCCCGGCTTAAGCGCTAACCGGGCCGCGCTAATCGCATCGTAAGCGGCTTGAAAAGCGAACTTCATATCCTCCGGCGCGTCGTTTTCGTCCGGCTTTAGGAAATACACCGTCCGCGCGATGTCGGATACGTATCCCTCGTAATCCACGCTATAGTCGAAGATCACCATATCGCCGTATTCGATGACGTTGTCCGAAGGCTGGCGATGCGAGATGTTATCCTTCAATACCATCGGCATGGACAACGTCCGGTCAAGCCCGTTGACCACGTCGCGGGCGCTCATCTCTCCGAGGAAGAGCTCCCCGGCTTGCTTCTCGGTCATTCCGACCTTCAGCTTCTTGAATACCGCGTCGTAAATGTCCAGCGTGATGTCGATTGCCTTCTTCGTCCTGCGGATTTCCTCCGGCGTCTTTAGACTCCGAAGACGGGTCAGGAACGACTCCGACGACACGAATTCGCATTCGATGCCATGGAGCGCCTCCATTAGCCAACGGTACCTGCCTAACGTAAGCCCGTCGCATAGGTGCTCTCCTTCCGAATAATTCAAAGCCATCCGGTACGGCCGGATCGAGTCGACCAGTTCGCGCAAAGCCCCGGCCAAACCTTCCGTATATTTGACCACCTTGTCGAACAATCCGCTCTCCTCGATGTCCTGCGCGTCAATCGAGGTGCATACCGCGTATCTCTCTCCCTTGGAGGTCAGTAGGAATGCTCCCGGTCCGACGGTCCTAACTCCCGTCACTAGCGGAAGACACGGATCGCTTCCTTCGCTGGTCAGAATGAGCCATAGGTCGATTCCCTGTTGGTTTAACGCCTCGGCGGCCTGCTCCATTTTCTCCCGGTTAACCGAATAATCCATATAGCCCCTCCGTTAATGGACGCATAGGTCCATGAGTGTTTTCGTTAAGACCTTGGCGCCGAATAGATAGGAATCCCTCGATATTCGTTCGTCGTGTTGGTGCACTCTTTGCAATACCGCGGCGAAATGATCTTCCAGAAGCGTCGGCGAAAACCCGTATATCCGATCCGTGTATGGACCCATGAATCTACCGTCCGTTCTTCCCAGCGCGAGGAATGGAACCAGCTTCGTATCCAAACCGAACGTCAAGCAATTTTCTTCGAACAAAGTCAGTAGCTCGTTATCGATGGAGCTTTCGTATCCGTCCTCGAAGCTGACGATTGTCCATTCGGCGTCAATGCCTCGCATCAGCTTCTTCATGAGCTGCCCCACGTCGTCGGAAGTCGTTCCGGGCAACACGCGGAATTCGATCTCGGCCGTCGCCGAACCGGGGATTACGTTGGATCGCTCGCCAACGCGTACGTCGTTGATCATCAGCCCGTCGTATAACATGTACTGCAGCAGATTGTTGTACGTCGACTCGACGATCTTCTTGCTGTCCGGGCTTAAGCCCGTTTCCAGTATGAAATTCCGAGACAATTCGGTGTACTTCTTCGGGAACTTATAACCGGCCAGCTTTCCGAGCGCATCCGACAGCTTGAAGATCGCTTGGTTGTCCGGCGGGCACGAAGCGTGTCCCGATCCGCCTTCGGCGCGAATGCTTATTTTGCAGACGCCTTTCTCTCCGGCGGCGCACAGAATCATGTTTCGGCCGTTAAGCAGCAGCGGAAATCCTCCGCCCTCGCTGATAACGTAGCCGTCTTCTTGCAATTCCGGGAACGCTTCGACGACTTTCTCCATCCCTAGGCGGCTTCCCGTTTCTTCGTCGGCCGTGGCCACGAAGTAGATCGTTCTATCGAGAGACTCCTCGTGCTCCTTGAGCATCAAGAATGCCGTAAGCTGCATGGCCGTCAGTTGCTTGGTGTCGAGCGTCCCTCTGCCGTAGATGACTCCGTCCTCTTCGTGCGCCTCGAATGGAGGATGACTCCATTGCGAGGAGTCCGCGGAAACGACGTCCAAATGCGACAAAAGGACGATTGAAGGCTTGGAGCCCGATCCGAGCTTGGCGATGACGTTCGCCCGTCCCGGTTCCGGTTCGAAGCAGATGCTGCCGATTCCCCGTTCCTCCAGCTTTCGCCGAATATAGCGGGCTGCTTCCGCCTCGTTCCCCGGTGGATTCGAGGTATCGATCCGAATCAGGCTCTTGAATAGATCTAGCGATTGTCGTTCCCACGTATCCGTCCAGACGTTGCCGCTCATAAGCCTCTCCCTTATCCGCATGGAATCGTGACAAGTTCCAGTTGCCGCTTGCTCAAAATGATAGATCCGTTCTCCGTCACGACTACGTTCTCTTCGACCAGCATGCAAGGCAGGCCTCCGTCTTGGATGACCGTCGGCTCGATCGCGTATACTTCGCCGGCTTTAATGACGCCTTCCACGTCCGGCTTCTTATGAAGCGGCCCCAATCTCGTTCCGCCGTCATGGCAAGCCCTGCCGATCTGGTGACCGACGGAATGCCGGATCGTCGGATACCCGCCGGCTTCGATATGTCGTCTTCCCGCCGCATCCACTTCGTATCCCTTCTTGCCCGGCGAGATTTCTTCGATCGCCGCCGTAATCGCGCCAACGGCCGTATCGAAAGCATGTTGGACGTCGCGAGGGGCCGTCAGTTCTTCCGGCCGGAGAAAATACAGCGTTCGCGCGATGTCCGAACAATAGTCGCGATACTTCACGCACATGTCCATGATTACGATGTCTCCCGGAATGACCTTGGTGTTGCCCGGCTTACGGTGAGCCAAGCCGGCCCTTACGATGCACACGAGAGGCGGATCGAAAGGATGCTCGATTCCGTTGCTGACTCCTCTCTTCTTCATGCCTTCCACGAAGAGGCTTCCGATCTCCTTCTCGGTCATACCGACTCGCGCTTGCGCCGCGACCTCCTCGAAGATCTCGTGCGTGTAATCGATCGCGATCTGAATCCGTTCCAATTCTGCCGGAGTTTTGACGCTTCTGATTTCCTTGAGAACCTCTTCGCTGGACACCTCGATTCCGGCAAGCTTGTCTCGTCCGATCGCCCTCTGAAGAATCAAATATTGGCCTACCGTCAGCCCGTCGCAAAGATGATCATGCTGAGAGAAGTTAAGGGCAAGCTTTGACGGATTCAATCGCTCGATTAATCCTGCCAACGCCTCCTCGAAATTAGGTCCGTAAGTTATGATTTCCGCAAATAATCCGGTATTCTCGAAGTTTCCTCGGTCGCTCTCGGATGCAAGAATCATATGCCTGCCGTCGGGGCGCACGATAACGGCGGCTTCGTGAATCGAGGTCGTGCCGATCAATAGGGGCAAGGACGGATCGCTAGCTTCGCGGTTCAGGATTAACCAGCAGTCTATTCGTTTCTCGCTAAGCAAGACTGCCGCCGCTCCCAATTTCTCGTATGCGACCCGGTATTCTTCTTTAATCATGCTTATTCCCTCCCGAACCGTATTGAAGTATCGCCTGATAGAGCGTTTCCGCTCCGAAACCTATAGAATCGCAAGAGATTCGCTCGTTGATGCCATGCACCATCGTTACGGCCTGCTCGAAGGTCATGTCTTCCGCGAGCACCGGCGAGAATCCGAACACCTTGCTGTCGTATTCCCTCAAATATCTTCCGTCGCTTGAAGCCGTCGCGATGAACGGAAGCACTTCCGCGCCCTCGACCTTACGAGCGATCACGTCGCCGAAGCGATCCAATAACGCGCCTTCGCTGCCGGAATCGTACCCTTGCTGGCAGATCAGGATTTCCCAATCGATCGATAAATCCGAGCATAGCTCCGCGAGCTTGGCTTCGACCGTCTCCCGGGTCACTCCCGGCAAAAGCCGAATATCGGCCATCGCTTCGTATTCGCCCGCAAGCTCTTTGCGGCTTCTGCCGCCGTTCCATATCGTGAGAGCGATCGTGCTCTCGGTCATCGCCTTGATCATGTTTCCGAATAAGGGGCTCACTTTGGTTTTCAAATAATCGATTTGTTCTTCCAAGGAACTGCTTTCCCGCGCTTGCCCTTCGCACGCGTCCATTAATTTCCGAACGAGCTTCTCCGTCGTGCGAGGAACGGTCCCTTCCCATTTGTTGCGCGAGATTCTGCCGATCAGCTCCGAAAACTTCCTTAATCCCGTATTCTCGGGGTAGAACGGATTCGCGTTCGGAATGCGCTTGTAGGTAAATTTCACCTGGCAAAGTCCTTTTTGCCCGACTTCGCATAGATAGAAGGTTTTGCCGTTAACGAGAATCGGAAATCCGCCTCCTTCGCTAATGACGTCCGCGTCTCGAAAGAGCTCTCCGTGGCTCGCCAGCAACGATTTGAGTCCGTAAACGCTCCCGCTCTCCTCATCCGCCGTCGCGATGAGATAAATATCGCGCTCGGGCACGAATTTCTGTCTGGCGAGCATGAGCATCGCCATCAGCTCCATCGCCGTCAGCTGCTTCGTATCGATCGTTCCCCTGCCCCACAAATACCCCTCCGCGATCGTTCCTTCGAACGGCGGGTACTTCCATTCCTCCGCATTGGCGCCGACGACGTCCAAATGCGATAACAGAATAAGAGGCGGCCCCGATTCGCGTCCTTGAAGCTTCAGCAAGACATTCCCCCTGCCGGGCGCGGTTTCGACGACCTCGTACGGAATTCCGCTTTCTTCCGCGACGGACACGATATACTTAACGGCTTCCATCTCGTTGCCGGGAGGATTGGACGTGTTTATTCGGATTAATCGCCGGAGAATCTCAGTCGCTTCAAGTTGAATCTCTTCTGACTTCGTCATCGCGTCTAAGCTCCTTCTATATGGAGAAAATAAAGGAAAATATAGAAACTCCGGCGAAGGAGTCTCTATATTCTCGAAGCATGTCTGATCTGCGGATTACTTCAAGCTCCATTCCCTGGCGTTAAAGCTCACGCCGCGGAAGTCGGGGTTAAACCCATCGATCTTCGTATTGGAGGCGAATACGGTTTTCTGTCCGTAAATCGGTATCCATGGTTGATCGTCTGACAAGGTCTTGGCAATCTCGTGGAACGTTGCCGTTCTTTCCTCCTGATTCGTCTGGGAAAGCTCCTTATCGAATAATTCGTCAATGGCCGGATTGCTATAGTTCACGAAATTGTAGCCGTTAGGCGGCATGAACGCGGAGTCGAAGTAAGAACGGTATTCGTCCGGATCGACTTCCACGCCGAAGCCTAGAATGTAGGCGTCGTAATCTTCGGCCGTCACCGCTCTTTGCTTGCCGTCGCTGCCCGTCGGCAGCAATTTCGTTACCAAGGTAGAGAAGTCGAGAGAAATGATTTCCACGTTGACTCCTATGGCACCCCATTGCTGCTTCAGAAGCGCTCCGGTTTTCTCGCGTTCTACTTTGCCGGTCGGAACGTTAAGCGTGAACTTAAGCTCTTTGCCGTCCTTCTCGTAAATGCCGCCGGAATTCAGCTTGAAACCCGCTTCTTCCAACAGTTGTTTCGCTTTGGCCACGTCGAACGGATATTTCGTTACGTCGGGATTGTGAGACCAATGGGCGTTCGGAAACAAGTCGTCGCTTACTTCGCCGTACTCGCCGATGATGCTCGATACGATCAAGTTTTTGTCTGTGGCATACGCGAGAGCTTTTCTTACGTTAGGATCCTTGAAGAAACCGTTCAACAGGTTAAACCCGACGTAGTAGACGGACAGATCGTTTGCGGCTTTTACTTCCGCGAAGCCTAACGACTTCACGCCTGCGACTTGATCGGCCGGAACCGGCACGATATCGATTTCGTTGTTCATGAACGCCGCGAGCATCGTATTGGCGTCGCCGAACCTCGTGATCACTTTGTCCAGCTTCGGAGCGCCGCCGAAATAGTCCGGATTCGCGTCCACTTCGATATATTGGCCGGTTTCCCATTTCGCGAACTTGAAAGGGCCGGTTCCGATCGGGTTGCGATTAAAGTCGTTCTTCGCCCAGTCCGCCGGAGAGACGTCCTTCAGGATGTGCTCGGGCAAGATGCCGATAAACAAGTTGGCTATGAAGGATGCGTTAGGCTTCGCTAAGGTAAACGCGATCGTGTTGTCGTCCACGACTTTGATTCCCGATACGCCGTCCGCTTTCCCCGCGTGGAAGTCTTCCGCTCCGACTACGGGTTGAACGCGGCTGTACGCTCCGCCGTCGTAGCTTGAACTGGCGATGGAACTGAAGGTGAAGGCTACGTCGTTAGCCGTGAAAGGCGTACCGTCGTGCCACTTCACCCCTTCGTTCAGATGGAACGTATAGGTGAGACCGTCTTCGGAAACGTCCCAGCTCTTCGCGAGTCCGCCGATTATATTTAGTTTATCGTCCGGTTTGACTAACGGATCGAAGATCATGTGGGTAACGTTGGTGTCCGAAGTCGTGGCGTAGATGAGAGGATTCAAGTTGCCCGGTTCCGATGATTGCGCCACGGTGACCGTGCCTCCCGAAGCTGCCGGAGCAGCGGATTCGGAAGCCGTTGACGAGCTGCTTGGAGATGCCGGACCGCTTGCGGATGGAGATGAGCCGGAATTGTTGGAGCTGCAACCTGAAAGCACTAGACTCAAGCCGATTATCGAGGTTAAAATTGCCGAAAGACCTTTTTTCATCGATTAGTCCCCTCTCGTTTGTGTAAGGTTTTATTACATCAACTAGCGATGTAACTTAGACTTTATTCTAATCAGGTTGTCGATTTAAAACTGTAGCGCAAGCTACATTATCCCGATTTCTACGTAATTTTTTGATATAATGATAGAAACTCTCGGCATTATACGTATTTCTTCCTCGTTTCTATCCATTACGGTCATTTCTCATTCCCGGCTTCACTCATCCGAAATAGCCCCACAACGTCATGTTATCTCACATACATCGGAGGACGGAGAACGATTATGTCCAAAACCCACTATGTACAAGCCAGTATTTGGGAAGAATACTTTGCCGCCTGTCCGGCCGTAACGTTAAATAAGAACAGCATCGTCGCGGAGGAAGGTGCGACCGTTAATCAAATTTATTACATCGAGTCCGGCAGAGTGAAGTTCGCCATTTCGACGGCCGAGGGCAATGAGAAAATCATGTATATCGTGAACAAAGGGGAGCTGATCGGGGATATGTGGTCCTCCGCGGGCCGCCCGTATTTCATGACCGCCACTACCCTGACCAAATGTACCCTGAGAACGATGGAGCCCAAAGCTTTTATCCAAGTCCTGCTTAGTCATCCCGAGTTGACGGAAAAGTGGATCGGAAACCTGTCGGAGATCATGGAATTTCTGGTCGATCACGTATCTGAGCTCGTATTCCTGGATAAAGAGCAGATCATCTGCAAGTATATTTACCGGCTTAGCTTCAACTACGGAGAGGAGACGGAGCGGGGCATTAAGATCAACACGAAAATTACTCACCAGCTTTTCGCCGACTTGATGGGCTGCTCTCGGATAACGGTATCCAAAATCATGAGCGTCATGTTCAAGAGAAACATCATTACCAAAGAAGACGGGTATATTTATATTTCGGACATGGAACAGCTGAAACAAATTCTAAACGTGTGATCGAGACTTAGGTAAAGTTAGGAAAAGAAAAGAACCGCACCCCCTAACTAAGGGAATGCGGCCCGAAATCGACATTAGAAATCCTTCAAATAACGATAAATCGTTTGTTCCGACGTTTCCAGCCGTCTGGCGGTTTCGGTAACGGCGCCCTTCAGCAAGAACACTCCCTTGGCGTTCAAGTCTCCGACGATTCGCTTCTTCTCGTCCGCCAGCATCCGCGACGGCTCGATGCCGTAGTTCGCGATCGCTTCGGTAATCGATTGACGCAACAGATCCTCCATGGAGGGAACGAAAGCTTCCCGCTGTGCCGCCCGGCCCGGTTCTTCGATCGAGGCGTCGCTCGACAGCATCTCGTCGAGAGCCTCTCTCGCCTTCCGCAACGGGGTAACGTCTACGTTAACGCACAGCATCCCGATAACCGTTTTCCCTTCGTCCTTGATGAAGTATGTAGACGATCTTAGCTCTCTCTCTTGATTAGCGACTTTGCCCGTATAATTGGCGATGAAGTCGCGATCCTCGTACTTCTTGTCATGAATAATGCTCAGCGCGAAGTCCGTAATCGAACCGCCGACCGTTCTTCCCGTGACGTGGCTGTTGCTTATGGCGATGATCGAGTTTTCCAACTGCCGCAGATCATGAAGAATGACCTCGCAGTTATTGCCGTTTATTCTTGCGATAAACTCCACCATAGGTTTATAGGAGTTCAGAATCTCATCGGGAGACAATCGCATTCCCCCTCCTTTTACTCCATCCTACCGCCTCTATCCTTAATCCGCAACCGCCCATTCCAATCCATGCGGATTGTCGATAAGCAGCAGCCAGCTTCCGTCCGACTGACGCCTCACGACGTCGGAGGACCTCCCTTCCATAACCACCTCGGCCGTCCCCGGCTTGGTCATCTTCCATTTCGAGATCACTAGAGCGATATCCCCGTTCTCCAGAACGGTCTTCGGAATCAATTCAAAATCGAGGCCCATGGCCAACATATTTCCCAAGCCTTCGCGAATCGCCTCGACGCCTTTAACTACCTTCCCCGGCTCTGCCACGAATACGGCTTCCGGCTCGTACAGCGACAACAGCTTGTCCAAATCTGCCGTCGGGAAAATCGATGCGATGCCTTCCAATACTTCAATCGGCGTATGCGCTGCCATATAATAACCTCCTATTCATTAATAATAAAAAAATATTAACACAGTAATAATTAATTATCAATTTGGCGTTTTTGCTCTGCCTTTATATGAATATTAAAAGGCCGCTAACCGGAAACAAACCCGGATAGCGGCCTTAACATCGGCTGGTTATCTGAACATCGTGTACAGCTTGAGGAGATGCAGCATATTATTGGGATCGATTTTCTGTGCGATGATGAAATTTACCAGCTGATCCTCTTGGGTATCCGTCAACGTCTCGTTTAGAACCTTGGCGAACAGCTTTACCCATCTGCGCACTTTCGCGCGATCCTGCAGATCGTATTTCGTGACGCCATCTAGCAGACCCTTAATCCGCTCTTTGGTCGCCGGGTTTTTCATTTTCACTTTGACTCGTTCCACGAACTCCGCTTTGATACCGTACTTTTGCCAGCTTGGGCTCAAACGGCTTCACGCTCCTTCCGGCAGCTATTCGGTACAGCATATGCCGCGAAATGGAGCGCAATGACAAAGTCCCCCGCCCATCTGCATTAATCCAACGGTTCTCCGCCCGATTGCGCTTCGCGGGCCAGATGATCCCGCAAGCCGCCGTATATCGGCGAAGACCAGAATTCCTCTTTGGACGTCATGGCGGCGGCATCGTCCCTGGCTTGCTCCAGAACTTCGAAATCATTTAGCAAATTCGCGAGCCGGAACTCCGGCATCCCGCTTTGCTTCGTTCCGAAAAATTCTCCCGGCCCCCTGATTTCCAAATCTCTTCGGGAGATCTCGAAGCCGTCGTCGGTATCGGTCATCGCTCTCATTCGTTCCTGCCCGTTCTCCGATTTCGGATCGGCGATCAGAATACAATAGGATTGATGCTCACCGCGTCCGACTCGACCTCTCAGCTGGTGAAGCTGGGATAAGCCGAACCTGTCGGCATCCATCACGATCATCAAAGTGGCGTTCGGAACGTCTACCCCGACCTCTATGACGGTAGTGGATACGAGAACGTTCGTATCGCCGGCTGCGAACGCGCCCATCGTCGACTCCTTCTCCGAGGCGATCATCCGGCCATGCAATAAGCCGATGGCAAGCTCCGGCAGCGCCTGAGTTAATTGAATATGCAGATCGATGGCGTTCTGCACGTCAATCTTCTCCGACTCTTCGATCAAAGGGCATATGAAGAAAGTTTGCCGGCCTAACCCCGCCTCTTTTCTTATAAAGCCAAGTACCCTATCCATCATATCGTGTTTGACCGAATAGGTTTTGATCGGGAGGCGCCCCTTCGGACGTTCCCTTAACGTGGAGACATCCATATCGCCGAACACGGTAATCGCCAGCGTGCGCGGGATCGGCGTGGCCGTCATCGTCAAGACGTCGGGATTCATTCCTTTGCGCCGGAGAATGCTTCTTTGATTCACGCCGAAACGGTGCTGCTCGTCCGTAACGACTAATCCCAAGCTTCTAAAAAACACGTCTTCCTGTATGAGCGCGTGCGTACCCACGAGAATATTCAATAACCCCATCTGCAAAGAAGCCAGAATATCCCTACGTTTACGTTCCGTAAGACTGCCCGTCAGCAATCCGACTTCGATTCCGTACGGCTCGAACATTTTCTTGAGCGATCTGGCGTGCTGCTCGGCCAATATTTCCGTCGGAACCATAAGCGCGCCTTGGTGGCCCGACTTGACGGTAGCGTATAAACCCACCGCAGCGACGACGGTTTTGCCTGATCCGACGTCTCCTTGAAGCAGCCGGTTCATGACGTAAGGCTGCTTCATGTCATGTAAAATCTCGTTGATGACTTGCTTCTGCGAATCCGTCAAATCGAACGGAAGCACGCTTACGAATTGCCGGATCTCATCGTTGTTCACGACATGGACCAATCCGTCGGCCTGTTTGAGATGGGTCGCCCGGTAGGCTTGCAGCTTAAGCTGGAATAAGAATAGCTCCTCGTATACCATCCGTCGTCTCGCTTCTTGTCCTTCAGACGTATTCTCGGGTCGATGGATGCGGGTAATCGCTTCGCTTCGCGGAATGAGCGAATGGCTTTCCAATAGCTCGTCGGGCAGGATCTCCGGGATATAAGCGCCGAATTGCGTCAATGCGCGGTCGATCATTTTCCGAATCGTAGACTGCGTAATGCTGCCTCCGACGGAATAGACCGGCTGCAACGTTCCCGACTTGGCCGTTCCCCGATCGGGGAACTCCGAATCAGCGACCGTCAGATGCCGACGTCTTTGTTCCCACTTGCCCGTGAGCGTGATTTCCCTGCCGACCGTTAATTGGTCCTTCAGGAATGCCCGATTGAACCATACCGCCGTCACGAGCACCGAATCCACGGTGACCCTGCACATTAAGCGGGATTTCCCGCCATAGCGCTGCATGGTCGGAAGGGAAGCGATCGTCCCTTGTATCGTGATTCTTTCCCCGTCTTTTACTTCGCCGAGCTCCCGAACCCGATAATCCTCGTAACGGAACGGATAATATTCGATTAGATCTCCAACCGAGGAAATGCCCAAGGCGTGGAGCTCCTCCGCTTTTTGAGGGCCCACGCCTTGAATTTTCGTCAGAGGAACCTGGAACAAATGATTAGACATAAGACCAACCTCTTTATGTTTCTGTTACGAATGAGTGCTTAGATTCGCTCGGGGAACACGAACAAACCAATCGTTCCCGGACCTGCATGCGTGCCGATAACCGGACCGATTTCCGTCTCCATGTAGTTCCGCACGTTTAATCTTTCTTTCAGAAGCTCCGATATTTCGGTTAGTCCCGAACTATAACCGGGCGTGACCGCGATCACCAAGGTGACCGGCCGATCCTTGAAATCGGATTCGAGAACCTCGGCTATTCTGGCCATCGCCCTCTTCTGACCTCTCACTTTATCGAAAGGGAATACGAGACCTTCGTCGTCTATGGACAAAATGGGTTTAATATTAAGAAGAGCCCCCAACAAGGCGGATGCTTTGCCGATTCGACCGCCCTTCTTCAAGTATTCCAGAGTATCCACTAGAAAATAAAGCCTTAACTCCGTGCGCAATCTATGAACCTCGGCAATGATCTCTTCTTTCGAAGCACCCGCCTTGGCCATCTCAGCCGCGGTCACGACAAGCATTCCATACCCGTAAGAGGCCGATTTGGAATCGATAACCGTAACGTCCGCCTCGTCGTCGAGCATGGACTTGGCGATCGTCGCCGACTGATACGTCCCGCTGAGCGCCGCAGATAGCTGTATCGAAATCACCGAATGGCCTTCATCCGTTAACTTCTTGTACACTTCGTGAAAATCCGCCGGAGATGGCTGCGAGGTCGTCGCCGGATTTCCGCTTGCGATCAGCTTCTCGTAAAATTGCACGGGCTGCAACGTAATGTTGTCCAAATAGGTTTCGTCGCCGATCGTTACTTTAAGCGGCACCATCGATATGCCAAGCCTATCTCTCGCTTCTAGGGGTATATCCGCCGTGCTATCGGTAACTATAACGACAGAAGCCAATACGGGTCCCTCCTTCGCTTGATTTGGTTTTACGGTTCGACCGCGAACAAGTATGGATACAATGGCTGACCGCCTTCATGCACTTCGACTTCAACGTCCGGGAAATGTAGCGCGATCCATTGCTCCAACTCGGCGGTTTGATCCGCGTCGGCCAGTTCGCCGGTTAGAATCGTCAAGATCTCGCCTCCGGATACGAGAAGCCCGGATAATAACGCTTGGCAAGCTTCGGCTTGGCTCGGAGCGGACGTTACGATCGTCTTGTCCTTGATTCCGATATAGTGGCCTTCTTTGATTTGCAAGCCGTCCATTTCCGTATCCCTTACTGCTTGCGTAACGGAACCGGTGACGACGCGTTCGTAAGCTTTGGTCATCCGATCGATATTGGAAGATTCGGAGTCGTTCTCTTGAAACGCGAGCATGGCCGCCATCCCTTGCGGAAGCGTCCGGGTCGGAATGACCGTAACGGGATATTCCGCCAGCTCTGCCGCTTGCTTCGCGGCCATGATGATATTCGAATTGTTCGGCAGGATGAAAATATGGTTGGTCGATAACGATGAAATCGCTCCAAGCAGATCTTCCGTGCTCGGATTCATGCTCTGACCGCCCGAGATAACGATATCGACGCCAAGACTCTTGAACAATTCCGCGTTACCTTCCCCGACGCTGACCGCGATAACGCCATAGGAAGCCATCTCGTAGACGTCCGGATTCGGCTCGCTTTCCGGCGATGCCATAACGGCAGGCAGATTAACGACTCCCGGCAGCGAATAGTCGACGACAGCTTTCCCGGAAACAGGCTCAACGATATCGCTAGCGGGAACAGGAGCTCCATGGTCGTCCGATCTTTGAGCCAGCAGCTCGCGATGCTGCTCTTGCATATTAAGAATGTGGATGTGCGTAATCTCGCCGTAGGTAAGCGCCATGTTGAGCACGTCGCCGGGACGGCGGGAATGGACGTGTACCTTCACGATATTCTCATCCTCGATCAGGATGATCGAATCGCCGTCCCGTTCCAGAGCCTGACGAAATGTCCGTTCGGAGAACGGCGAAGATGCCGCGAACAGCTGTATGAAAAACTCCATATCGTAAGGAAAGGCTATGCTTTCCGTTGTAAGCTTGGATTGGGCAGCCGTGTTCGTCGAAGCAATGGCGCGTGGAGCTGGCGCTTTCGATGATGTTGCCGGCACCGAATTAGACTCGGCAGGCTTCGGCTCGCGTATCGGCCGAACAGCGCTACTGATCTCTCCGCCGCTTAAGTACTCCAAGAAACCTTCATACAAGCAAACAAGGCCCTGTCCTCCGGAGTCTACGACTCCGACCTGCTTGAGTACGGGAAGCATTTCTTGGGTACGCGCCAGCGTCTCTAATGCTTTGGCATGGACTTCGGTCATCCACTCCGTCAGATCGGAAGTTCGCCGCGTCGCCGTAAGTCCTTGCTTGGCCGCTTCGCGCGCCACCGTCAAAATCGTTCCTTCAACCGGCTTGACCACCGCCTTGTAAGCGGTATCAACTCCCTGTTGGAGAGCGTTGGCGAACATTGGCACCGTAAGCTCTTGCTGACCCGTCAACGACCGCGAGAATCCGCGGAACAACTGGGACAAAATGACCCCGGAGTTCCCTCTCGCTCCCATGAGAAGGCCTTTGGAAAGCACCTCGGCCGCTCGGCTGACGTCGTCCGAAGGTTTATTTTTCAATTCGGCCACACCGGCCGTCATAGTCAGGTTCATGTTCGTCCCCGTATCGCCATCCGGCACGGGAAACACGTTCAAGGCGTTTATGCGGTCTTCGTTGCGCGTTAACCGCTCCGCTCCGGCCAGAATCATAGCCGCCCATTCACTTCCGTTCAAGAAGCGCTTACTCAATGACGTATTCCCCTTCCTAATATGAGCAAGTTCAAGAAGCACGATGGCAAGCGCCAATGTAAATCTGCTTCTTGATTAGCCTCTTGATTAAAAGTCGGCCTTTTTCGAACAACCTCTTTAAGCTACTTCAACACGCGTACTCCTTGAACGTTCACGTTCACTAAATCGACCTTCAGCCCCACGACTTGCTCCAATACGTATTTCACTTTGGATTGGATATTATGGGCGACTTCGGAGATTTTGGTTCCGTAGCTAACGATGACATAAAGATCGAGATGGACAAGCTCTCCCTCGTGGCGGACTTCCACGCCCCGCGACAAATTCTCCCGGCCGAGCAGCTCGGCGATGCCGTCCTTCAATCCTTTGCGGGATGCCATGCCCACGAGCCCATAACAATCTAATGCCGCCGATCCGGCGATCACAGCGATGACTTGATCCGCCACGTCTATCTTTCCGTTCTCCGAAACAAGCTGCAATGGCATGGAAATTCTCTCCTTTATGCCGTTATTATGGACCATACCTCATTGTACTATAAAAAATCGGCAGAATGAAGCCGTTTTCTAGGTAAATCTCGCGATTAGACCCTTAAATGCCTTATTTGTCGCCAATTTCCGTTGCATCCGGTTATGCGCTGTGCTAAGATAGTGAAGTATTTGTATGGACGTGGTAGGGAGGTGTATTTTTAGTGGCTCGTAAATGTTATATCACAGGGAAAAAGCCGGGTTCCGGCAACAACAAATCTCACGCGAATAACACTACCCGCCGTTCTTGGGGGGTTAACGTACAAAAAGTGCGCATTCTGGTGAACGGTAAACCGAAACGTGTATATGTAAGCGCCCGTGCTCTGAAATCCGGAGAAGTAACTCGCGTATAATTCACGTCTGTGGCCATATCGAACTTGAATGAAGAAAAACCGTCAGGTCATCCTGACGGTTCTTTTTGTTGTTGTTTGAATGGAACACGTCAATTTTTGTGAAATGTATTGAGAATCGCTTTGACGAAGCCACCCAAAAATTTCGGCAGCTTGATGGTGTAAAACTTCATCGTCCCATCCCTCCTCCGCAGGCTGAACCCTTGCCGGCTCCTAAGTTCGAAGCGCGCTATTGATTCCAATGTATGCGGCCCTCAATTTGTCCTATGCCAGACGAAGGAAGGAAATGGGCGATTATTGTATAAGTCTTCTTATCGTAAAGAGGAAATGGCCGCCGCCCGATCTTCGTGCCCGAAAATATAGGTGCCGGCTACCAACGAATTGGCTCCCGCTTCTTTAACCAATGCGGCGGTTTCCTTGTTTATGCCACCGTCAACTTGAATGTAGATGTCGCTACGTCCATGCCGCTCCAACATTTCGCGAAGCTGCCTGAGTTTCGGTAACATGGCTGGCAGGAACGACTGCCCTCCGAAGCCCGGATTGATCGTCATGATCAATACCAGGTCGATCTCGTCCAGAACATATTCGATTACGGACAGCGGCGTGTGCGGATTAAGAGCAACTCCGGCCTTCATTCCAAAACTCTTGATTTCGGTCAGCGTACGATGCAAATGCACGCAAGCTTCGGGATGAACGGTGACCCTATCCGCTCCCGCGGCAGCCAATGCCGGAAACAACAGTTGCGGATTTTCGACCATGAGGTGAGCGTCGAAGAACAGCTTGGTAACGGGACGAATCATGGAGACGATCGGCGGTCCGAACGTCAGATTAGGAACGAAATGGCCGTCCATGATATCGATATGTACCCAATCCGCTCCAGCGGCATCTATGCTGCGGATCTCGTCTCCCAAGGAAGAGAAATCCGACGCTAGAATGGAGGGTGCAATTATTGTCATGTTAATACCTCCGCTTAATTTCTTTCCATTCCGCCAAGAAGCTGACGTAATTCTGATAACGGGATTCCGCGATTTCGCCTCGCTCCTTCGCGTTCTGAACGGCGCAATGCGGTTCATGCGTGTGCGTGCAGCCGCGGAATTTGCACTGTCCGGACAATTCCCTGAATTCGCGAAAACAGGAACCGATCTCGTCGATGCCGAGCTCTCCGAAATCAAGCTGGCTGAACCCCGGCGTATCGGCCATAAATCCTCCTCCAGCCATCGGAATAAGCTCTACGTGCCTAGTAGTATGCTTCCCGCGACCAAGCTTAACGCTGATTTCGTTCGTCTCCAGCTTCAAGCCCGGGACGAGAGAATTTACGAGCGAGGATTTGCCGACTCCGGACTGGCCGGCCAGCATGTTAATATGACCTGCAAGCGCGGTCCGCAATTCTTCCAAGCCTTGTCCTTCATGCGCGCTTGTAAGAATGACTTGATAACCGATCGAAGAATAGAGGGAACGGGCGATTTCCACCGTTCGGCGAATTTTCTCCCCTTCTTCTCCTTCCGGAATTCGATCCATTTTCGTCAATACGAGCAATGCGTCCATCCGGGCAAACTCGGTATGGACCAGGAATTTGTCCAACAATATCAAATTGAGCTCGGGACGCACGACGGAGAATACGAGCACGGCCAAGTCGGCGTTCGCGATTTGCGGACGGATGAGCTCGGACTTGCGCGGCAGTATTTCCTCGACCGAGCCTTCCCCGTTCTCCGTCTCGCTGTAGACGACGCGATCTCCGACCAGAGGCGATTCTCCCCGTTTCTTGAATATGCCTCTGCCCCTGCACTGCACGGGGGTTCCGCCTTCGGGCTTCTGCACGTAGTAGTATCCGCTTAATGCTTTCACGATCAAGCCCTCGGGCATTGGATAATCGCTCCTTCTCCTAGCCCGAATCGGCTCTAGATGTCTTTCCGAGATTGAAGGTCGTTATGGATTCAAGATTTCGCCTTCGACGGGATCCGTTCCGTCGCCGTCGACGGGCGTTTCCCCGCCTTCAGTCACGTCTCCGGATCCGGGCGGAACAGGCTCTTCCGTGTTTGATGCCGGAATAACCAAGTACGGTACCGGCTCTTCCTGCAGGAACTGCCCGTCGCGGTATATCCTGATGATGCCGTCTTTAGTCGGCGATAGGATAAGCGTGACCTCGAAATTGGTTGTTTGGTTAATCGTCTTCGTGCCCCACTGGATATTCTCTCCCGTGGCGTCGGTATATTCGATCCTGATCTTGCTTGACTGACCTTCGACGGCAGGCGAAACGGTAATGTTCAGCTTCTGCGCGCGGGATTCCGCTGGATAACCGTCACTGACCCAGATCGAAACCTCCGATTTAGGCTGCACCATTTCATTCTCTTCCGCGGGGAATTGTTTAAACACGGTTCCCTTTTTCAAATAGCTCTTTTCTCTGAAAATTTTATCCGCCGGAAGCTTCAGATCTTTTTGCTCGATGGTCGCTTTCGCTTCGGCTTCCGTCTTGCCGATCAAGTTAGGCATCGGAATCGATTCTTCGCCTTTGCTTATAGTCAGGTTGACGACCGCCTTCTCCGGATCGAACAGGTCCTCGCTCTTCGGAACCTGGTCCAGCACCGTGTCCGGTTCGCTCTCGTCGAAGATCGGATTCGTGCCGATATTCGCGGGATCCACGCCGAGATCCGTCAACAGGCCTTTTGCTTCTTCCAGAGATTTTCCTTTCAAATCGGGCATCGTCGACATTTCTTTCCCGGTACCGATGGTCAACTGTACCGGCGAACCTTCCTTGATTTCCACTTCGAGCTTCGATTGCTTGATGACTTTGCCTTTTTGTTCATCGGTACTTACGTCTTTAAGGGTCGGTTCCATTATTGTGAAGCCAGCATCCGTCAAGGTTTTGATCGCATCATCCTCATCTTGTCCGATCACAGTAGGGACCATAACGTCTTTCGTCTCCATCTGGTCTCTTAACGCCGCAACGGCCCACAGCAGCACTCCGATCAGAATGATAGCCAGGACGCCAAGAATCGTAGGCAACACCCACTTGCGTTTGCGCTCTCCGAGTCCGTCCGAATTCCAACGTTCTTCGTTCGTCGTCACTTTAACCGCGGGGGCTTCTATCGTATTCCGCATATCGGGACGAATGGCAGGTATCACCTTCGTCTTGTCGTGCTCGTCGTCCTCGTCGCTAGAATACTGCACCGCCGGCTCGTTTAACCTTTGGGGCTGCAGACACGTTTCAAGATCCGTGAGCATCTCCCGCGCGGATTGGTACCGCTCTTGGGGATTTTTGCGCATTGCCCTGAGAATGATGTTCTCCACGCTTTGCGGAATATAAGGGTTCACCTTGCGTGGCTGCTCGAACGGATCCTGCAAATGCTTGAGCGCGACGCTGATCGGGCTTTCCCCCAAGAATGGAAGCCTGCCCGTGAGCATCTGGTACAGCACGATTCCAAGCGAATACAAATCCGACTTCTCGCCGGTGGCTACGCCCTTGGCGTGCTCAGGAGAAAAGTAATGCACGGACCCGATCACGGAGCCCGTCTGGGTTATCGTTGAAGACGTAACGGCGCGGGCTATTCCGAAATCCGTTACTTTGACCCGGCCGTTATTGCCCATTAGAATATTATGCGGTTTAATGTCGCGATGAATGATCTGGTTATGATGGGCGTGTTCCAACGCGTCGCAAATTTGCGACGTGATTTTAACGGCTTCGTCCGCTTGAAACGGCGCCCGTTCGCGTATGATTTCGTTCAAATTCGCGCCGTCGATGAATTCCATAACGATATAATGGGTGTCCTCAACCTGCCCTACATCGTAGATGCTCACGATATTCGGATGGGACAACGATGCGGCGGCTTGCGCCTCGCGACGGAATCGCTTCACGAAGTCCTCGTCGTGGGTGAACTGCTGTCGCAATACTTTAACCGCCACGAACCGATTCAACAATAAGTCTCGCGCTTTGTAGACAAGCGCCATTCCGCCCCCGCCAACACGAGCCAGCAGTTCGTAACGCCCGCTTAGCGTAAGTCCGATCATGCCGATTCCCCTCCTGCGGCAATTGCCTGTCCATCGTCCGAAATCAGAACGACGGTAATGTTATCGTCTCCGCCCGCTTCGAGCGCCAGATCGATAAGCTTCTGCGCTTGTTGCTCCATTAGCGCGTTCGTGTCGTCTAACGTCGCTTGCAAGTCCGACGGCTCGACTAATCCGCTAAGTCCGTCGCTGCATAACAACAACAGGTCGCCGGCGAGCCACTCGATGACCTGGACGTCTACGTCGACCTCGCGGTCGGTTCCCAGCGCTCTCGTTAACACGTTGCGTCTCGGATGCCGCGCGGCCTCGTCAGGACTTAGCTGACCCGACTTCGTAAGCTCGTTGACCAGCGTATGATCCTCCGTCAACAGCTCTAATCGACCGCCTCGCAGCCGATATGCCCTGCTATCGCCGATGTGGCCGATCAATCCGGTACTTCCGGCCAATATCGCCACCACGACCGTCGTCCCCATATTGTGGTATTGTTCGTTCAGGGACGCCGTTTCATAGACGGCGGAATTGGCCTTGCGAATCATATCCCGCAGTGCGGAGACCCCGTCTTCTTGCGAAGATGGTTGCCCCCAAGCTTGCAACGATTGCACTAAGCTGTCCACGGCGAGAGAGCTGGCAACATCGCCCGCGCGATGTCCGCCCATTCCGTCCGCAACGATCGCGGCCGTCTGACCGCCGGACAAAAGTCCGCTCCATGCTTGATCTTCATTGACTTGCCTTACTTTGCCGACATGACTCCGTAATACCGTCTTCACATCCATCACCCCGTCGTCGTCTCCATATGCTTCGCACGTAATTGTCCGCATGCCGCGGCAATGTCGTGACCCTGCTCCCTGCGAATCGTTACGTTAACGTTTTTCTTCTGCAAAACGCGTTGAAATTCGAAGATGTCTTCCCGTGGAGTTCTTACGTAATTCCGCTCCGGCACATAATTGACGGGGATTAAGTTGACGTGGCATAACATGCCCTGCAGAACGTCCCCCAGCTCTTCCGCATGCTCGGGACGATCGTTCACGCCTCCGATCAACGCGTATTCGAACGTGATCCGTCGGCCCGTCTTCTCGATGTAATACTTGCAAGCGTTCATGACGTCCACGAACGGGTACCGTCTATTGACGGGCATCAGCTTCGAGCGAAGCGCGTCGTTCGGCGCGTGGATCGATATGGCCAGATTGATTTGGGTGTTCTCGTCCGCGAACTTGATCATGCTCGGAACGATTCCGCTCGTCGAGACCGTAATATGCCTAGCCCCGATATTCAGACCTTTAGGATGTATCATCGTCCGCAGGAAGCTCATCGTTGCGTCGTAGTTCTCGAACGGCTCGCCTATTCCCATAATGACGATACTCGATACGCGTTCGTTACTGGGATCCAGTATCCGTTGCGATTGCACAACCTGCGCGATGATTTCCCCGGCCGTCAGGCTTCGTTTCAACCCGCCTAAAGTGGAAGCGCAGAAAGTACAGCCGATACGGCAGCCGACCTGCGTTGTGACGCAGACGCTGTTACCGTAATTGTGCTTCATGATGACCGTCTCGATCGCATGGTCGTCTTGCAAACCGAACAGAAACTTCATCGTGCCGTCTTTGGATTCGAATTTCGCGATTTCCGTCAACGTCACGAAATTAAAGCTCTCGATCAGCTTATCCCGCAAAGGCTTCGGAAGGTTCGACATCTCTTCGAAGGAACCGACGCGTTTGACGTATAACCAATCGAATATTTGTCCGGCGCGAAAAGCGGGTTCTCCCTGCTCTTTCGTCCAGTCTTGGATTTGCTCCAAAGATAGATCGTAAATAAAAGGTTTGATCGGCTCCTTAACCTCTTGCTTCTTTACTGCTTGTTCATTTTCCAATTTCGTCACCACCATTCGTCCATTTTAACATATAATTACCGGGATTGCCTGCGTAACCGGGCGATGAAAAACCCGTCGCTGCCGAACATCTGCGGAAGCAATTGGAGCATGCCGCGAAAATCGTCCGGAAGGTTTCCGCTTTCCCGGATCGGCGCAAGCACCTCTTCAGGCCATTCCGCATCCAGCGAGAACTCGGGATGTTCCGCGATGAAACGCCGAACGGTGTCCTCGTTCTCCTCCCTGGCTATCGTGCAAGTGCTATAGACGAGAACGCCAGATGGCTTGACCAGGGAACTCGCTTCGTTCAGCAATCGATTTTGCAGCTCGGATAAGCTAGTAATATCATCGGCTGTTTTATTCCATTTAATCTCCGGCTTGCGGCGGATGACGCCAAGACCCGAACAAGGAGCGTCGAGTAGCACGACATCGCAAGATTCTCGATCGATGCGTTCCGACAGCTCCAAGGCGTCGCCAACCATCGTATGCACGTTCTTGAGTTCCAAGCGTTCGGCTTGCTGCTTGATTAATGCTTCTTTGTGCGGATGCACGTCATTGGCGATGATCGTACCTTCGTCGTTCATGAGCTCGGCCATATGCATCGTCTTCCCGCCGGGGGCCGCGCAGCAGTCGAGCACGCGCATGCCGGGCCTCGGGTCGGCTACCGCGGCAACGAGCATGGAGCTCTCGTCTTGAACCGACAGGAAGCCCTGCTTGTACCAATCCGAGTGAACCAGATTTCCCGCCTTCGTCGCGATGATCCCGTATCCGGCAAGAGGCGATGGAGAAGTCTCGAATCCCGCATCCGTCATTCCGGCCACCAAGGTGTCCCGGGACGCTTTCATTCGGTTCACTCGCGCTGATGCATGGGGATGCTCATTGTTCGCCGAGCAGATGTTCTCCGTCAATCTTTCTCCGAACTCGGCAATCCAACGCTCGACAAGCCATTGCGGATGACTGTGCTCAAGCGAGATACGCTCCGCTGCCGTCAGGTTTTCCGACAATGAAGCGTTAATCCCATCCCGCAGCAACCCGCGCAATACTCCGTTCACAAGACCGCCGATCCCCTTATGGCCGCGCTTCTTGGCGATTGTCACCGCTTCGTCCACTGCGGCGTGAGCAGGAACGCGCGTGAGCCATCTCAGTTGGTAATAGCTCATGCGAAGGAGGCTTCGCACCCAAGGCTCGATCTTGCCCGGCCAACCTTTCACTCGCGTTTTCAGATCGTGGTCGATCGTATTCAGCCGCTGAATCGTCCCATAGACGAGTTCCGTCGCGAGGGCGGCATCCGGACGGGAAAGTCCCGCTGCTTGCAGCGCCTGGTTAAGCTCCAACCCGCTGTACGCGCCTTTCGTTTCCACGTTATGAAGTACGTTCATGGCGACTTCTCGGGCTCCCTGGGGCTTGCCGCCGGGCAATCGGTTAGGTTTATTCATCATTCGCATCCTTATCCGTCTCTCGTTAATAGTCCTATGTTGCATATTTCATTGATTATCGATTCTATATATTTGGCAGCAATTACATTTCCGGTAATGAAAAAAGCCCGGGGTTACCCGAGCACCTTACCGGGGGCAAGCCGTGCGCCTTTGGCGAATTCCGTCGCCGCTAACGCTTTTTTGCCGGCCGGCTGAACTTCAGTTAACACGATGCTTCCGTCTCCGGTGCGGATTCGAATGCCGATGGTTCCCGTCTCGAGTATCGATCCGGGAACGAGAGTCGTCCACTCCGGCCTCATAACGGTGTCTGACCCTTGCGGAATCCGGCATCCCCAAACTTTGAAGACTTCTCCGTCTAGGTAAGTAAACCCGCCCGCCATCGGATTGAGACCCCTTACCCGATCGAACAGCTGTCTCGATCCTTGGGACCAATCGAGCTTCTCGTCCTCGCGGGTCAAATTCGGCGCGTAGGTCGATTCGGAGTCCTGCTGCGGAATTCGGGCTGCCGTGCCTTCGATGATGCGCGGAAGCCATTCCTTCAAGAGTCCGGCGCCAGATTCGCTCAATTTCTCGAACATCGTTCCGGCGGTATCTTCGTCGGTAATCGGAACCTCGACCTTCGCAATCATATCTCCGGTGTCCAAGCCTTCGGCCATAAACATGAGGGTGACGCCCGTAACCGTCTCGCCATTAATGATCGACCGTTGGATCGGCGCGCCTCCCCGATAACGGGGCAACAACGATCCATGCACGTTAATGCAGCCCAGCCGTGGCAAATCCAACACCGATTTGGGCAGGATCTGTCCGTACGCCGCGGTGACGATCAAATCCGGTGCAAGCTCCGCGACTTCGGCGACGCCGGCCGGAGAACGAAGCTTCTCCGGCTGCAACACTTTGAGTCCGCGTTCGAGCGCGAATGACTTCACCGGAGGCGGAGTCAGCTCCCGCTTGCGGCCTTTAGGCCGATCCGGCTGCGTAACGACCGCAACGACGTCGTATCCTTGATCCAACAGCATCTCTAAGGAGGAAACCGCGAACTGCGGCGTTCCCATAAACAATATTTTCATGCTATTCTCCATCCTGCCGATTCTCTTCGGGTTTGCGGGCTTCATACACCGATTCCGCCGTATCGATGAACAATACGCCGTTCAGGTGGTCAACCTCATGCTGGAAAGCCCTGGACAAAAATTCCGTGCTTTCGTATTGTATCGGCTTGCCGTTGCGATCCTGGCCTCGAATGACGATCCGGTTAGACCGTTTAACGTCTCCTTGAAGCCCGGGAATGCTCAGGCAGCCCTCGGGTCCCAACTGCTCGCCTTCCGCGAGAACGATCTCGGGATTGACCAACTCGATAAGCTCATGTTCATCACCTACGTCAACGACGATAACGCGTTTCAATATGCCGACCTGCGGCGCTGCTAACCCGACTCCGTCGGCATCGTACATCGTGTCTGCCATGTCGTCTAATAGCTTGTGCAGATTGGAATTGAACTTCGTTACTTCCTGCGCTCTTTCTCTAAGCACAGCATCGGGGTGCTTCACGATCAATCGAATTGACATAAACGGCATCCATCCTTCTTAAAAGGTAGTTCAATAAGTTATCTTTTGATCACGAGGCTTTCGATTCTTGCTGAATATGATCGTATGAGATCAGAGCATCATCTGCGGATCCACGTCGACGCTGATTTGCACGCCGCTCCGCTTGACCGCGTCTCCCATTTCTTCTAGCACTTTGGAGGTCAACGAGCTTGCGTCTACTTCTCCTCGATATTTTACCATACATTGAAAACGGTAGCGATCCTTCAACCGGGCTATCGGAGAAGAAACCGGCCCCAGTATTTCCAATGCCGCCAACCCTCCCGCGTCAAAGTCTTTGCGAATGCCCAGCGAAGCCGCCAGCTCGCGCATGCCGATCGCGAATCTTTCGCCGATCGATAACAGCATCGGCACCGATTCGTGGGAGAACGTGACGGATATGAGCCGTCCGTAAGGCGGGTAGCCTAACTGCTTGCGCAGGATAAGCGCCCTCTCCACGAAACCATTGTAATCATGACCCTGAACGGATGTGATCGATTCATGTTCGGGATCGTAGGTTTGAATGATTACCTCGCCGGGTAGCTCGTGTCTGCCCGCCCTTCCTGCCACCTGCGTCAACAGCTGGAACGTTCGCTCGGAAGCCCGGAAATCCGGCAATCGGAGCGCCGCATCCGCCGCCAATACGCCAACCAACGTCACGTATGGAAAATCTAAACCCTTGGCGACCATCTGAGTGCCTAGAAGCACGTCCGCCCGGCGTTCGCGAAATTCGGTCAGCCATTTCTCGTGGGAACCCTTCTCGGTCGTCGTGTCGACATCCATCCGAATGACCCGGATTCCCGGGAACGTCTCGGCCAACGATTCCTCGACCTTCTGCGTTCCCGTACCGAAGAAGCGAATATGGGGGCTTTCGCAGCTTGGGCAAGTTTTCGGCTCGATTTCGGAATAGCCGCAATAATGGCATCGAAGATTTTGCGAGCCGCGATGATAGGTAAGCGAGATTTCGCAATGCGGACACGCCGCCGTATAGCCGCATGAACGGCACATGACGAACGTGGCGTATCCTCTCCTGTTAAGGAGCAGCACTATCTGTTCCTTTTTGGCTAGCCGATCCCGGATCGCGTCGGCCAGCGGCCTGCTGAACATGGCGCGGTTGCCGAGTTTGAGTTCTTCCCGCATATCGACTATTTCGACGCCGGGCAGCGGTCGGTTAGCCACCCTCTCCGGAAGCGCGATATATTTCATCCCCGCCAGAGCCGTCTCGGAGCCATCGTACTTGGCCGCTTCATACGTCTCCAAAGCCGGCGTCGCCGAACCGAGCACGACGACGGCCCCATGCAGACGGGCGCGCTCGACGGCGACGTCCCTTGCATGATACTTCGGGCTTTCTTCCTGTTTATACGAAGTCTCGTGTTCTTCATCGATTACGATAAGCCCGATGCTAGAGAATGGAGCGAAAATAGCAGACCGGGCGCCTACGGCGACCTGCGCCCTGCCCTCCCTGATTTTTCGCCACTCGTCATATCGTTCCCCTTGGGACAAACGGCTGTGCAAGACGGCCACCCTTGCACCGAAACGACTTTTAAATCTCTCTACCATTTGAGGGGTCAAGGCGATTTCCGGAACGAGCACGATAGCTTCGCGTCCGAATTCCAGGCATCTCTGAATAGCCTGTAAGTACACTTCCGTTTTGCCGCTGCCGGTGACGCCGTGAAGAAGGAACGTCTCGCAACGTCCGGCATCGAGCGCGGACTGAATCGGCGCTAAAGCTATCGTTTGCTTCGGAGTTAGAACCATTGGCAATGACGCGGGGAACTCCCGATTGGCGTAAGGATCGCGATCCTCCGTTACCGCACGAATTTCGATCAACCCGCGGTCGGCCAAGGAACGAATCGTGGACGAAGTCGTCGACAAGACTTCCGTCAATTTCAGAACCGCGATCGGCTCGTTATTTTCCGCTAAATACCTCAATGCTTCCCGTTGTTTGTTCGCTCTTGCCGGAATTCCTTCCAACCCCTCCAGTAAGGCGGCCGGTTCTTCCGGGAAAACCGTCTGGACCGTCTTTACGGATAACTGGTCTTCGATTCTTTGCCGCTCTTCCAGCCGGCCTTGCCTTAACCATCGCTTAAGAAGCGGCCCTTGCTCCGGGTACTGCTGTAGCAACCCGGTCAACTTAAGCGGCTTCCCTTTCTTGAGCGCAAGCAAGAGACCGCCACTTTGGGCGGTCTCTTCCTCGGACCAATCCGCTCCGGCGGCCGGAAACACATACTTCTCCGAACGTCCCTTAAGCGCGGCGGGAAGCATCGCTTGAAGCGCTACGGTCAAAGGACACAACCATCTCTTGCTGATCCATTCCCCCAACTCGACGAGCTCCGCGGATAACGGGGGAATCGCGTCGAGCAGATCTTCGATCGGCTTCATTTTGGAGTATTCCACTTCCGCGTCTTCCGCCAGTCCGGTTACGATCCCTTGCAGCTTTCGCGGACCGAAAGGAACGGCCACGCGGCTGCCTACCTCGACCCAGCCCTTCAATCGGTCCGGAATTAAGTAGTCGAACGTGCGGTCCGTATCCCGGCTCGGCACGTCCACAATCACCCTTGCAACCGTCATCTTTCCGATTCCTTCCCGTCGCCCGCGGATTTCGCCGCGTTCATGCCGGACTGCGCCAACTCCCACAGCCGTTCGGCAACGGCTCTTTTCGTCATTTGCGGAATTCGCTCGATCAACCCAAGCGCTCCGTATACGTTGACGATATTGGTTTCAGTCCCGAAGCCCGCTCCCGACTCAGTAACATCGTTAGCAACGATCAGATCGCATTTTTTGCGAATCAGCTTGTCTATCGCGTTCTTCTCCAAGTCGGTCGTCTCCGCGGCAAAACCGATCACGTACGGCTTGTCCCTGCCGGCCGCTTCGGACTTCCACTCCCCGATGGCCTGCAAGATATCCGGATTGCGCACGAGCTCCAGCGTTAGCGATTCATTCGATTTTTTCATTTTATGCGCTGCCCTGTGCAAAGGACGATAATCGGCTACGGCGGCGGCTTTCACGACGACATCCGTATTCGGAAGGCGTTTCATCACCGCGTCGTGCATTTCCATGGCGGAGTCCACTTTAACGACCCGAACGCCGTTCGGCGGTGCCGCGTCCGTCCTGCCGCATATTAAAGTCACTTCCGCTCCGCGATCTCTAGCAGATTCCGCTATGGCGAAGCCCATTTTCCCCGAGGAATCGTTCGTGATATAGCGAACGGGATCAATTCTCTCCACCGTACCGCCAGCGGTAACGAGAACTCTCTTGCCTGCCAGCGGCTTTTCCCCGATTAACATCTTCACGACGGCATCGACGATTTCGTCCGGCTCTGCCAGCCGCCCTTTGCCGACGTAGCCGCACGCCAATTGACCCGTACCGGGTTCTACGAACGTGACTCCCCGCGATGCGAGCTTGTTCACGTTCTCGATAACGGCGGGATGCTCCCACATATGAACGTTCATGGCCGGAGCAACGAGCAAGGGAGCCGTCGTCGCCAGCATCGTCGTGCTTAGCATATCGTCCGCTAATCCGTTTGCCAGCTTGGACAATATATTCGCCGTCGCAGGAGCGATGACCGCAAGATCGGCGGCGTCCGCCAAGTCGATATGCTGTACCCCGGCGGCTTCGCGTTCGTCGAAAACGTCGGTAGCGACGGGATTGCGCGTGAGAACCTGCAAAGTAAGCGGAGGTATGAACTTCGTGGCGCCTTCCGTCATGATTACCTTAACGGTGGCTCCGAGGCCAACTAACCGGCTGCACAACGTAGCCGCTTTATACGCGGCAATCCCGCCCGTCACGCCTAATAATATGGTTTTGCCCGAAAGCGGTTTGTTCATGGTTACCCTCCTGGAGGAAATTCAAAAAGTCATGCTTCGATCACGATAACTAGAAAAAAAACAACCGCATGGGTTGTCCCTTCCTTCCGTTCGTATCCAGTTACGTAATCTTAGTCTCTATTCAACGTGTTCGTCTTCAGGTGCTCGACTTTGATCGCTTCGTGATAAATCTCTTCCAAAGCGACTCCGACGTATTTGTGGGACTTCGGCGCTGCAAGATTGCACATGACGCCTTCGCGCAATCCGCGGGCTCTCTTCGAAGCAGCCACGACGAGCGTGTATTTGCTGTCTACTTTCTTGACCAATTCATCGATGGATGGATATAACATAGTTTCACCTCTTTCAGATGTTATCGGCCGTATTCGCGACTTCCAGCTGCTGGAACAGCTCGCCTAGAAATCTTTCGCGTTTGCAGTGCTCCGCGGTGATGATAGAGTCGATTCGGTTGCAAGCCAATTCTATCTCGTCGTTCACTACCGCGTAGTCGTAATGGTGGAGCAAATTCATCTCTTCCACGGCTACCGAAAGCCGATGGTCGATCGTCGCCTGGGATTCCGTCCCCCTGCCGACGATTCTTTGCTTTAATTCATTAAGGGAAGGCGGCATCAGGAAAATAAACACGCCCTCGGCGAACTTCTCCCTAACCTTCAACGCACCTTGAACTTCGATCTCTAATATGATGTCTTTGCCTTCCGATAACGTCTTCTCCACGAAATCCCGCGGCGTACCGTAATAGTTGCCTACGTACTCCGCATGCTCGAGTAGAGCGTCCGTCTCTATCATATGCCGAAATTGATCGCGCGATTTGAAAAAATAATTAACCCCGTCCTGCTCGCCTTCGCGGGGAGCGCGGGTCGTCGCCGAAACGGAATAGATCAGTTCCGGAAGCTTGCGGCGCAGTGCGGCGCATACGGTACCTTTGCCGACTCCGGAAGGACCGGATAATACGAATAAAATACCTCTGCTCATGGTGCTCCCCAATTCATTCATCGTGTTCGTCGTCTTTGGTAGACAACCTGTGAGCGACCGTTTCCGGTTGTACCGCCGATAATATAACGTGATCGCTGTCCGTGATGATAACGGCACGGGTGCGTCGTCCGTAGGTCGCGTCGATCAACATATGCCGGTCGCGCGCCTCCTGAATAATCCGTTTTATCGGAGCCGATTCCGGACTGACAATGGAAATAATCCGATTCGCTGAAACGATATTGCCAAATCCGATATTAATCAGCTTGATCGCCATGATTAGCACTTTCCCTCCGGTCATTCCTGCCTAACAGCACCAGGGCCGGCAACCGAACTACGCTTCCATTGTTGCCGAAAGCCGATCGCCGCATACTGCAGGCTTGAAAATGCCTATTGTGTTCGTCTTTCGATATATTGTTGTTTTATTGTACTGCAAATCCCCATGGGGGACAAGAGGACCAAGCATGTTACTTACTCGAAGTTAAACTCCCGCTTCGTTCTCTTACGTATTCCGTTAACGAAACGGTCATCTCGTACGCCATGAACGGAGTCATTAAATAGATTCCGTTAAAATGAGCCATCGCGACGTCCAGTAGCTCTTCCGCGATCTTGACGCCCTCCGCGCGACCGGCAGGCCCTTCCAATCCGCTCATCCGTTGGCGGACGGAATCGGAAAGCTGAATGCCCGGCACCTCGTTGTGGAGATATTCCGCGTTCCGCCCGCTGGCGAGCGGGAATATGCCGAGGAAAATCGGGACGTTCAAGTGTTTCGTCATCTCCGCGATCCGCTCGATCAGCTCGGGGTCGTACACGGGCTGCGTCATGATGTAGTCGGCGCCGGCCGATATTTTGCGTTCCAACCTCTGAACCGCCTTGTCCAAATGCTTAACGTTGGGATTAAAGGCCGCTCCGACGATGAAATTCGCTTTCTGCTTCAGCGGTTTGCCGGAGAAGGCGATCCCTTCGTTCAACTGTTTGATCATGCGTATGATTTCGAATGAAGTTAAATCGTAAACGGAGCTGGACCCGGGCAGATCCCCGAATTTGGCCGGATCGCCCGTAACGGCGAGCACGTGATCGATTCCGAGCGCGTCGAAGCCCATCATATGGGATTGGGTACCGATCAGATTACGATCCCGGCAAGCGATATGCACCAGCGGTTTAATTCCTATCCGCTCGTTCAACAAGGCGGCCAGCGCCATATTGCTCATTCTGGTAACGGCGAGCGAGTTGTCCGCCATCGTAAGCGCATCCGCTTTGGCATCCTTCAACGCTTGCGCACCGGCCATGAATTTGGCGATATCCAAATCCCGCGGAGGATCCAATTCGACGATGACCGTATGACGTTCCCTTACGAGATCGACGATGCTAGGCTCGACGGCCTGCGGCGGGGAATCGTTCAAGTCGGCAATCGCCGCGGAGCCGACGATCTCGATCGCCGGCGCGGACGGCGCGGCAAACGATGCATCCGGCAGCGCTTGCGGAGTGTAGCTTTGCAGTGCCGATGCGATCGCGGCAATATGTTCCGGCGTCGTTCCGCAACAGCCTCCGATCAAGCGCGCTCCCGCATTAGCGAATTTAATGGCGGACGAAGCGAAATATTCCGGAGTCGCCGAGTAGATGACTTGGCCATCGACGTAATCCGGTATTCCCGCATTCGGGAACACGCTAAGCGGCACGCCTAAATCTCTCGGAATCGTTTCCAACGCCCGCAGGATTCCGTTAGGACCGCTTCGGCAATTAAATCCGATGACGTCGGCTCCTTCGCCCTTCAACCGACGGAAGGCTTCGGGCAACGGAGTTCCGTCATGGGTTCTTTCGGCGTCTTCGACGGCGAATTGGCAGATGACGCTAATATCGCTCTTCTTGCGAATAATCGATAGCGCCAACGATAGCTCTTCCAAGTCGAAGAACGTTTCCAATAACAAGCCGTCCACGCCCGCAGCCAGCAATGCGCCGACCTGCTCCTCGAAGTCCCGTTTTACGACAGCCGTCCTGACGTTCTTGCCCGCCCCGCCCCGTACGGCTCCTATCGAGCCGACTACGTAAGCCTCAAGACCAACGGCTCTGCGCGCGATCGCAACGCCGGCTGCGTTAATTTCCTCGGTTTTCTTCTCCAAACCGTATCTGGATAATTTATTATGCTGGGCCGAATACGTATTCGTCTCGATAATCTCCGCTCCGGCAGCCGCGTAACGTCTGTGAACGTCAGCGATGACGTCGGGCTTGAGCAAATTGAACTCCTCGAACGAAACTCCGACGGGCAGCCCGAGTTGATATAAATAAGTAGCCATCGCACCGTCGCCGACCCGGGGCTTAAGAGCTAGCGCCGTGCGCAAGTCCGGTTTCATGAAGCTTCCCCATCCATTCCATCGATAAAGTATTATAATTAGGTAATAAACTTGATCTATAATGTAGCACAAATTCATCAAGGGGAAAATGGAAAAAACCGATCGAAATCGATCGGTTTTCCCGGATATCGTTCAGGTTAGGCTGAAGTGGCTTTCGATTCAACCGAAGCCAGACTTAATTTTTCTTCGATATTCTTCGTTTCGTTTCTGGAGTACGCGAACGTCCATGCCGATAGAACGACCGCAACGGCTACGCCCGCCGCGCCAAGCCAACCGACCGCCGACAGCGAGATGCCGCTTACCACGATGCCTCCGACACCCGCTCCCGCAGCCATTGCCAACTGGAGCACGGAAGTGTTCAAGCTCAGCATAATGCCCGATGCTTCCGGGGACAACGTGATTAGGTAGTATTGCTGAGTTGGCGCGGACGACCAGGCGAAGAGTGCCCATAACATAAGCAAAGGAAACATAAGATACGCGGATTGAGAGAAAGCCGCAAGCAGGAACAGCACTCCGGAATGAAGCAGCATCCCGCCGATTAGAGTTTTCGGTACGCCCCATTTATCCGTGCTGACGCCCCCAAGCTTAGAACCGATTAGACTCGCTACCCCGAAAGCGAACAAGCCTATGCTGACCGCCTTCTCGCTCATGCCCGTTATCGTTAGAAGGTATGGGGATATATACGTATAAACGATGGAATATCCGAATATCCAGAAAAACGTAATCGATAAAGCTATGGCGATTTTCGGATTGCGCAGCATAGTCAATTGCGTGCGTACCGGAACGGGAGCTTCCCCCTCGGACTTTGGAATCGTGCGCAGAATAGCTACCATCGCAAGCAGACCAAGTATCCCGATCCCCGCGAAAATGATCTTCCAATCATACGCGGCCGCTATGACTCTCCCCAACGGAACGCCAACGATCAACGAGGTACTGAAGCCCATCACCAACGTGGCGATGGCGCTGCCTTGTTTCCCTGGTTGCGCCAATTTAGCCGCAACGGTTAACGCGACGACCACGAACAATCCCGTGCTTAAAGCCAAGATTATTCTTGAACCCATTAAAGAAAGATAACCGGTAGACGTTACGGCGACGACATTCCCCACGAAGAATATGGAAAGCGCCGAAAGCATCAGCTTTCTCCGCTCCACGCGCGCCGTTAAAGCCATCAGAATCGGAGTTCCAAAAGCGTAGGCAAGCGAGAAAACGGTAATCAACTGTCCCGCGGCCGCTACCGATACCCCCATATCGCCGGCAACCATGTCTAATATCCCCGCGATTATATTTTCCGATGTTCCGACCAGAAAGCTGACGATTGCCAGCATGTAAATTTTCCATGAATTCGGCATACATAATGCTCCCTTCCACTCCACTTATTTTTATACTTCTAAAAATATCGAAATATAAAGAAAAAAATTTACGCCAGCAAATAAGGCGCGAACTTCTTAGCCATATCCCGGTTGACGCTATAGTAAATATACGTGCCGTCCTTGCGGAGGGTCAGCAATCCGCAATCGGTGAGTTGCTTAAGATGGTGCGACAGCGTCGAGCCGGCTACGGATTCGAGCTTGCTTCCTATGTCGGAGCAGCACAAATTTTTCTCTTCGGTAAGTAACAGGGCTATCTTCAATCTTGTCGGCTCGCCCAGCGCTTTATATACCTTAACCGCTTGCTGGACTTCCGCGTTGTCTTCCGCCATCTTCATCACCTCGACGGTTTCGATTATATTTCTATAAGTATCGAAATAAAGAATAGCACGGCAAATGCGTAAAGTAAAGCCCGATCGCGTGGAAATACACGGCAATCGGGCAAATGATTAGTACGACAAGCAGTACTGACTTACTTTATTAAACTAATTTCCCTGTAAACACGAAAGCTGCGGGTCCCGTCATGTAGATTCGGTCGTTGTCTTCGTTCCAGTCGATCAGCAGGTCTCCCCCTGCTAACGATATCGTAGCTTTGCGGTCCGTCAGCCCGTTCAGAACGGAAGACACCAACGTTGCGCAAGCGCCGGTTCCGCAAGCCAGCGTAGGTCCCGCACCGCGTTCCCACACGCGCATGTCCACTTGGTTGCGGGAATTGACCTTGGCGAATTCGACGTTGATCTTGCGAGGAAACAAAGGATGCTTCTCCAGCTTCGGTCCCCATGTCGCCAGGTCGAAATTAGCCGCATCGTCTACGTAGATGACGCAATGCGGATTGCCCATAGATACGGCCGTGAAGGAAAACTCGCGCCCGTCGACCGTAACCGAATGTCCGATGACCGGATTCGCGTCGATCGTCGTCGGAACGTCCAGTCCGTTTAAGATAGGACGTCCCATGTCTACGGTGACTTGAGCGACTTTTCCCTGCTCCGTCGTCAATTGCACGGGCTGTACGCCTGCGCCCAACGTCTCGATGGTCAGATCCGTTTTGCTCGTCAAACCGTTATCGTATACGTATTTGGCGACGCAACGAATCGCGTTTCCGCATTGTTCCGCTTCCGACCCGTCGGAGTTGATGATTCTCATCTTGAAATCGGCATTGTCGGACGGCAATATATAGACTAGTCCGTCGGCCCCGATTCCGAAGAAACGATTGCATAGCTGTATGGCTAAATCCGCGACGTTATCCGGTAGCTTTTGTTCCCCGGCAACGACGATGAAGTCGTTTCCTAATCCGTGCATTTTCGTAAATTCCATGATCTTGAACCCTCCCGCGATTGAATGCCCGTCTTCTACTCCCGACTACCTTAATCATAGCGGTCAATTCCTCGAATGAGCATACAACAATCATCCGTTTTTTTGCACTTTTCCAACTATCGGCGACGATTATTCGCCTTGAATGCTAAGGTGCTTTAACGCTTGCGAAGCTCTCTCCCGGGCTTCCTCCACGGAGCTTCCGGTTGACAGAGCGACCGCCATTCGGCGACCTACTTTCGTAACCGGCTTGCCGAACACGCGTAATTGCGTCTGCGGAACGGACAATGCTTTCTCTAAACCATCAATCCTGTAGTCTCCAAGCTCGTTCTCTGCTTTAAGCGGTCGGCTTGCCCCGGGAGCCGTCACGTAAATTTCCGGAATCGGGTAGCCGAGTATCGCCCTAACATGTAGCGCGAACTCGGACAGGTTCTGGCTCGCAAGCGTAACGAGACCCGTATCGTGAGGACGCGGGGAAACCTCGCTGAAATATACTTTATCTTGGGCAAGGAATAACTCGACTCCGAAAATCCCGGTGCCGCCGAGCGCATCCGTAATGACTCCCGCGATCCTTTTCGCCTCGGCGAGTTGATGCTCCGTCATCTCATGGGGCTGCCAAGATTCGATGTAATCCCCGTCCTTCTGAATATGTCCGATCGGCGGACAAAATAACGTTCCGCTCGCGGAACGAACCGTCAGCAGCGTGATTTCCGATTCGAATGTGATGAACGCCTCCACGATGACTCTCGTCTGTTGAACTCGCCCGCCTTCCATCGCGATCGTCCAGCAACGATCCAAGTCCTCCTCGGACCTGCATACGCTCTGTCCTTTGCCCGACGAACTCATCAGCGGCTTGACGACGCACGGAAAGCCCATTTCCCTCGCCGCTTGAGCGAATTGTTCGTAGTTATCCGCGAACCGATAATCGGCGGTTGGCAAACCCAACGTTTCAGACGCCAGGCGTCGAATTCCTTCTCGGTCCATCGTGAGCTGCGCCGCCCTGGCCGTAGGAATGACGCGGTGGCCCTCCTCCTCCAGCTTCACGAGCTCGGCGGTGGCGATCGCCTCGATCTCCGGAACGATCAGATCCGGTTTCTCCCGCTCCACGACTTCGCGAAGAGCTTGGCGATCCAGCATGTCGATCACATAGCTGCGGTGGGCGACTTGCATCGCAGGCGCGTGGTCGTAACGGTCGACCGCTATCGTTTCCAGTCCTAGTCGCTGAGCTTCGATAATGACTTCTTTTCCTAGCTCCCCTGAACCGAGCAGCATTAATTTCTTGCCTATGTACATGTCATGATTCCTCCAGAGATGCTTATTCGATACCGTCCATTATACACGAAGTCGCGTTTCTCGCCATCGAGTAACGACCGGGCTTACCGTTGAACGCAAAAAACTGCCGTTCGCGGAATCGAGCTCCGCAAACGGCAGTCGTGGGTCAAAAGTTCACTCGCGTTTATCTAACTGCGCTCGGCGGAGAAGAGCTCCCGCCATAATTGATCTTGCGGCCTTTCTTCTGTTTCGAGGTCCCTAACACGCTTCCGATTCCCATCGCGAAGGTTGGAATACCGGCTGCGACGAGGACAAGCACCCAATCGCGCAGATCCAGCGGCACGGTCTTGAACACCGGTTGCAACGGCTCCACGTAGAGCACGGCGAGCATCAACAGCAGCGACGACAGCACGGCCAATACGAGAAATTTATTCTCGAGCAGCTTCCGGTGGAAGATCGAGCGGGAGCTGCGGCAATCGAATACGTGAATGAGCTGAGCCATGACCAACGTCGCGAAAGCTACCGTTTGCGCGTGGATGAGCTGATCGGAATGTCCTGCCCTTTCATTAAGAGCAAGGACGAACGCGCCCAACGTGCAGACGCCGATCAGTATTCCGCGGCTGATGATTTTCCAGCCGAGACGTCGGGCGAAAATGTTTTCCTTTGCCGAACGCGGCTTATGCTGCATGAGATCGCTCTCCGCTTGATCGACGCCGAGCGCCATCGCCGGCAAACCGTCGGTGACGAGATTTACCCATAGAATCTGAATCGGAACGAGAGGCAGAGGCAATCCCGCCATCATCGCCATGAACATCGTCATGATCTCCCCGACGTTGGAAGCAAGCAGATATCGAATAAATTTACGGATGTTCTCGTAAATGCCTCTGCCCTCTTCGACGGCGGCAACGATGCTGGAGAAATTATCGTCGGCGAGCACGAGCGCGGACGCTTCCTTCGTGACGTCCGTTCCGGAAATGCCCATCGCGATTCCGATATCCGCGGCTTTAACGGCGGGAGCGTCGTTCACCCCGTCGCCGGTCATCGCCACGACATGTCCTCTTCGTTGCAAGGCTTGGACGATTCTCAGCTTATGCTCGGGAGACACGCGGGCATAGACGTTCACGTCGTCGGCGATTTTCTCCAGCTCGTCGTCGTTCATAACGGACAGCTCCGCGCCCGTCACCACTCGACCTTCCCTGCCCATGATGCCCAACGTCTTCGCGATCGCTTCCGCGGTCGTTCCGTGGTCGCCCGTGATCATGACGGTTTTGATGCCTGCCTGCTTGCATTTGTAGATCGCTTCCTTAACCTCTTTGCGCGGCGGATCCATCATGCCGGTCAACCCGACGAAGATCAATCCGTTCTCCGCTTGCTCGCTGCTGTTGCACTCGTCCTGGGTCTTTACTTCGCGGAACGCCAATCCGAGGACGCGCAGGGATTCCTTGGCCATGGCTTCGTTAGCCGTAATGACCTTTTGCTTTAACGTGCCCGTGAAAGGAACGACCTGATCCCCCCATAGAACATAGGAGCACTGCCCTACGAGCAAGTCCGGCGCCCCCTTGGTGCAAATCAGCTTGCCGCCTTGGTGCGAGACGAGAACGGACATTCTTTTCCGTTCCGAATCGAAAGGGAACTCCTTAACCCGCGTATACAAGGTTTGCAGCGTGGATTTTGCCAGGCCCGTCTTGGCTGCAAGAACGAGAAGCGCGCCTTCGGTGGGGTCGCCTTTGATCTTCCACTCCGATAGCTCTCCGGCCGTCGGCTCGCCTTTGGCGGATTTGCGTTTCTTCGGATCCTCGGCGCTCTCTTGCTGGGACAGATCCGAATTGTTGCACAAGGCCGCGATCTGGGTTAACCTGCGCAGCGAGGCATCGCCTTTCACGTCGATTCCTTTGCCTGCTTCCCTCAACGTTCCGACCGGCTCGTAACCCTCGCCCGTTACTTCTATCGTTCTTCCTCCGAGCCATAGCTGGGTCACCGTCATTTTATTTTGCGTTAGCGTGCCGGTTTTGTCCGAGCAGATAACCGAGGCGCATCCGAGCGTCTCGACGGATGGAAGCTTGCGAACGATGGCTCTTCGCTTGATCATGCGCTGGACGCCGAGCGCAAGCGCGATCGTCACGATTGCAGGGAGTCCTTCAGGAATCGCGGCAACGGCCAAGCTGACCCCGGCCAGGAACATGTCGTACATGGGTTGTCCGTGAAGAATGCCCGCAAGCACGACCACGACGGTCAAAATGATCGCGACGACGATCAATATTTTGCCTAATTGCTCCAGACGGTGCTGAAGCGGCGTATCGGCTTCTTCCGTCTGCTGGATCAGGTCCGCGATTTTTCCCATTTCCGTGTTCATGCCCGTCACCGTTACGATGCCTTTTGCCGTCCCCCGGGTCACCATCGTGCCCAGATAACCGCAGTTTTTCCGATCCCCGAGCGGAAGATCGTTCGCCGCTATGCTAACCGCTTCCTTGACGACCGGAACGGACTCGCCAGTTAACGCCGCTTCGTCGACCGAACACTCGTTGCATTCGATGAATCTCAAATCCGCCGGAACCCGGTCGCCGCTCTCCAAGAACACGATATCGCCGGCAACGAGCTCGCGCGCGGCTATTTGCTGGTACTCTCCTCCGCGGATGACTTTGGCCGATGGAGCGGATAACTCCTTCAGGGCTCTAAGCGAGCGTTCCGCCCTGTATTCCTGATAGAAGCCCAGTATTCCGTTGATCAGAATAATCGCGACGATCGTCAGGGCATCAAGCATCTCCCCCAGCAAGCCTGAGATCACCGTAGCTCCCAACAGGACCAGCACCATGAAATCCTTGAATTGGTTCAGCAACAGCTTGAGCGGAGACTCTCCCCGCTTCTCCGCAAGCTCGTTGGGACCTAGAGATTGCAAGCGGTTGGATGCTTCCTCCGCCGATAGCCCCGCTTTGAAATCGGAGTCAAGTACCGTGAGTAATTGTTCCTCGTTAAGCTGATGCCATGCCTTTCCTTCCACGATGGTCATCCCCTTCCGTCTTATCCGCGTTTATGACCTATGTGTATTCAGACAAGCTCGGAAATATCCCCCGGGTTAACCGGAACGGTTGCCTCCGCTTTCCCTTTGCGGCAATGTATGGCATCATAGGAAGACAGAAAATCAAGCATCCGAAGCGGATGTCACAGGAGAAAACCGCTATGTCATTGGACGGAATCGTAACACGGGCGCTCGTGCACGAGCTGCAAGCTTGCGTCAAAGCGCGTATTCATAAAATTTACCAGCCAACGGAAAACGAATTGATCATGCACGTTAGAGGACAGGGCGTCAACGGAAAGCTGCTGCTGTCCGCGCATCCTTCGATGCCGCGCATTCATTGGACCGAGCAGGTTTGGGCCAACCCCCAGGAACCGCCGATGTTCTGCATGCTGCTGCGCAAGTATTGCGAAGGCGGCGTCATCGAGTCCATTCGCCAAGTCGGGCTGGAGCGGATCGTGGAAATCGAAGTGCGGCATCGCGACGAGCTCGGCGACTCTTCATTAAAGAGAATCGTGCTCGAAATCATGGGGCGGCATAGCAACTTAATCCTAATGGATCCGATATCCGGAATCATCCATGACGGCATTCGCCATGTCACTCCCGCCATCAGCAGCTTCCGGGTCGTTCTGCCCGGCAGCGCATACGTTTCTCCGCCTTCGCAAGATAAAGTGAACCCGCTCGAGCAGTCGAAAGCCGTTTTCGAAGCTGCGGTGAACCCACTTCCGATCGGCCATGACGACGAGTCGCTGAACTCCCTGTCGTCGGCTTTACTGAACGCGTATACGGGAATTAGCCCGTTGATCGCCCGCGAGATCGCCTATCGGACGGCGACCCGGAAGACGGAACCTTGGCTAATCTTCGATGAAGTCATGCGCCAAGCCGCGAACCATGAATACGAACCGAATATCGTCGTTTCCGAGGACGGCAAAGCACTGTTCTCGGCAATCTCCTTAACTCAGGCTGAAGGCGACATTCAGACATTCGTTTCGATGCACGAATGTTTGGATACTTTTTACCGTGAAAAAGCTTCTAGGGACTTGGTTCGGCAACGCACGACCGATTTAAACCGTTTCTTGCTTAACGAAATGGCTAAAAACGAGAAAAAGCTAATTAAATTGCAAGATACGCTGCAAGAAGCGAACGAAGCCGATCTCGTGCGCAGATCCGGCGAACTGTTGACCGCGCATCTGCATGCCTTCAAAAGAGGCGACAAAACGGTCGACGTAATCGATTATTACGAGGAAGAACAACCGACGAGAACGATCTCGCTCGACCCTCTGCTAATGCCCAACGAGAACGCCCAAAGATACTTCCGTAAATATAACAAGCTCAAGAACAGCCGAGCGATCGTTACCGAGCAGTTGGAATCGACGACCGCGGAGCTTAAATATTTGGCATCCGTCTTGCAGGGCCTCGAGGCGGCTACGCCGAACGATATCGGCGAGATCCGCGAGGAGCTGATCGAGCAAGGCTATATCCGCGAACGCGGCGCCAAACGAGGGGCGAAGAAGAAAAAGAAGGACACCCCGGCCATTCTCTGCTATACGTCCAGTGAAGGAGTTCCCATCTACGTAGGCAAGAACAATACCCAGAACGACTATGTGACGAACCGGTTGGCCATGTCATCGGATACTTGGCTCCATACCAAAGACATCCCCGGCTCCCATGTCCTGATCCGCAGCGCCGAATTCGGCGAAACGACTCTTCACGAAGCGGCGGTTCTGGCGGCTTATTACAGCAAGGGGAGAGAGTCCAGCAGCGTTCCCGTCGACTATACCCGCATTCGCAACGTCCGCAAGCCGAGCGGTGCCAAGCCTGGTTTCGTCATATACGACGGTCAAAAAACTTTATACGTAACGCCTGACATCACGCTCGTTCAACGAATGCCGGCTACGGTAAAGTAACAAAAACGGGGCAGTCCCAAAGGTCGATTAGACCTTGAGGACTGCCCCGTTCTTTTACTCAAAGCGATTCCGTTCCGCTTCTCCTCATAAGCTTGTCAACGATCGAGGCATCCACCGTCCGATTCCCTATCTCTCCGTGGAAAGCGACTCCGTCCTTCGTGCCGTGAAAATCGGATCCTCCGGTAACGAGCTTGCCTCGGCTTCTCGCCATCTCCGAATAACGGAGCTCCATTTCCGAGTCGTGGTCGGAGTGAAAAGCTTCCAGTCCGTCCGCTCCGGCTTCCAAGATCGATTGCACGAGGGAATCATCCGAATAAAGTCCGGGATGGGCGATGACTGCTATGCCTCCTGCATCGCGGATCCAAGCGATCGCTTCTTCGGGCGATACCCGCTTAGGAATAGGGTATGCCGGCTTGCCCTCTCCCAAATACCGATCGAACGCCGACTTGATATCTGTAACATAACCTTTGTCGACGAGCACTTGCGCGATATGCGGCCGGCCAACCGAGCCATCTCCTCGCATCGATTTGCCTGCCGCTATTTCGACTTCCCCGCTCGTTATTCGCAAACCCAACCCGACCAACAAAGACAAGATTTCCTCGTTCCTGCGGTTCCGGACATCTCTTAACGACGCCAATCGCTTATTCAGCAGTTCGTCCCCGGGCGAAAATCCGTAACCAAGAATATGGATATCCCTTCCTCCGGCGGCAGTACTTATTTCTACGCCGGGGACGACGATTATTCCATACGTTATGCCGGCCGCCAGCGCTTCCGTTATTCCCGCGACCGTATCATGGTCCGTAATGGCCACCGCGGCCAATCCTGCTTCCTTGGCCATCCTGACGTTATCTGCAGGGCTAAACATCCCATCTGATGCTAACGTATGAGTATGCAAATCCGCTCTATTGATCATGGGATAACTCCCTTAATTCGTGCAGCAATGCAGCCGCCGGCATCGGTAGAATCGAAGATTTCAATCGGACGGCGAAGATCTGGCGCCTAAAGCTGACGCCGGTGATCTTCACCGGTTTAAGCAATCCCAGCGAGATCTCGTGCTTTAACGTCCACACAGATAGAATCGATAATCCTAAGCCGGCTTCCACCGCGGATTTAACCGCTCCAGTGCTTCCGAATTCGCTTACGACGCGCAGCTCGGATTCTTTGACGCCGTGCCTATGCAGCTCTTCCTCCATAATTTGCCTCGTTCCGGAGCCCTTTTCCCGCAGAACCATCGGTTCCCGAATAACCGCATCCAATCCTATCTCGTCAAAAGATGCGAACGGATGGTCCTTAGGTACGACCAGCATTAATTCATCGTCCATGACCGGCTGAGCATCGAAGCCCGGAACATCGCAGGGAGCCTCGATAATTCCGAAATCCAGTCCCTGATGGGCAACCGCGTCGATGATCTCGGTCGTGTTCATGACCTTCATATCGACCGACACTTCCGGAAATCTCCTCAAGAACGCTCCCAACAGCCTTGGCAGCACGTATTCCCCGATCGTTAAACTAGCCGCGAATTGCAGTCTACCCTTTAAATCCTCGATATATTTAGCCATCATGACGTCGGTATCCCGCATCAATTCAACCGCCTTGCGCGCTTGGGGCAGAAGCATGTGCCCGGCCTCGGTCAATTCCAGCTTCTTCGTCGTTCTGTTTAATAGCTTCGTTCCGAATCGTTCTTCGAGCGCTTGCACCTGCATCGTGACGGCCGGTTGCGTCATATGCAAAGCTTGGGCCGCTGCCGAGAAACTACCGCGTTCCGCCACCGTGTAGAAAATATGAAGTTGATGAACGTTCAGTGCCACCCCGGTCACGCCTTCCGTCCGATAATATTTTATTTCGAATTATACCATAATAACGTTGAGCGCGTTGATGCCGGAAACGGAAAACAGCCGGGGGAGATATTCTCCTTCCCGGCTGTTTCGACTATATAAGCCTTAACGGCGTTTGCGATTATTTTTGATCAGCGTCATGCGCCGCGAGTGTCGCAGCCAAGAATAATACGTTTTCAAATCTCGGAGCTCCATCGTCTCCGACATTCTCCCTAAGAACGTAACGACGATCATCTTATGCAACGGATTTCCTAGCAAATCGGTATCCGTTTCACTGACCGCGAATTCCGCGACGAAAACAAGGTCGTCGTCGATCGTATATACATCTTGTTCGTTCCGGTAATACGAGACGATGCGGTCTTCCTTCAAGCATTCCCACATGAATTCGGCGATATCCGAATAGCCGGTTCTCTCGCTCTCCACGCGGTCCGTCCAACGTGTGCGAGCGTGATTGGTTATGATGATGTCGACAACCTTTTTATCGCCCAGAACGACGTGAAAGGGTTCGTAAGTATTCCACCGATCCGTATGTTTATCCTTCACCGGGCTATCCCCTTCCCGATACTAGGTCTAATGACCCACTCGAGTCCATGTATACCTAGGAACTTAAGTTCATTTTACCGCATTCATTCCCGATGATTCAACAATAAAATAAAATGAACCCTTACATTCCAACTTTTGGATACTATTTCCCTACTCTATTTTATGCTATCACGCTCATAAAATGAAAGAAAGATAGATTCCAAGATAGAATTGCACGGAATCGTTTAATCATAAACGAAAGGTGGATAATAGAAAAGCCCCCATTATTTAGGGGGCTAAAATCATAAACCGTAAAACCTGGTTTTGTCGGGTACGTTCTTCTCGTACTCCGTCTTGATCTCGTTGCGATACGAGCGCTCGATCTTGCGTACGAAGGGTAGACGCTGCAAATTACGAACGGCTTCTTCCGCAACGTCGGCATTCATGTACATGACGGCATATTGCATTTTGCGGGACAAATAGTGCAGAGTTCCGTATTTGTCCAAGCCTCTGGCCGCTTTCGAATCGCTAAACCATACGATATAACCTGTCCGTTCGGCAAACATGTCCAACCCTCCGGTCTGTCTAAATAACTTACCCGCAACCGCCGCTTCCGCATGAGCAACTGCCGCCATTGCCGCAACCCGAAGCTTTGGGATTCGGATTGTTATCCGGAACCTTGATGCTTTGCGATACGGCATAGGCAATCGTCCGGGAAACATCGTTAAGCAATTCATCCAAAGAGTTCTCGGCGGCTTTGAAATTGCGAACGGATTCCACTTGATCAAGTCGGCTTTCCATTTCGTACACTTGATCCAAAGCGGCGTTATAATCCGGGTGGAACCTTCCGAAACGTTCGCATTCGGCGAATTTCTCTTTCGCCTTGGCGAATAGCTTGGTCAAGGTTTGCACTTCTTCATCCCTATGAACTCGATCTTTCCAGAAAACGTATTCCGCCGCGTAAGCGGAATTCTTAAGTGAATCCCCCAGCTCGAAGGCGTGGGATAAGAGCAACGCCATATCGGCAGGCGCGTTCTCCATCACACCTTCTACTGCCGCAGGGAGGGTTTGTGTCATGCTGGCCAACGGCCTCACCTCACCTTTGTTTGACAAATGTCCTAAAAGCCGAAGCGATCGGAACATTTACAAATCGGCTATGTTATACCTAACTATCATAACACAAAAGGAACGTTTCCGGTCAATGGGTTTCAAGCTCCTCTAAGGCGGGCAGCACGATCATCACTTCCGAGATCTCGTCCGCTAGAATACTAACCGTTTCCGGCCGAACGTTCATAACGTCATTACCCGGGTCGACTTTCCACTGCCCTAACACGGACCACTTCTCCCCTTCGTCCCGGAAATTTTTCGGATGGAAGGTTCGCTCGGCTCCGTTAACCTCCAACCGAATGGAGGTTTGCCAATCGATCGCCCGTTGGATGACCTCTTTGCTCGTGGAAGCGTGATAAGTCCGCGGTTTGGACAGCCACGCCGCGGGAACGGACGAAATTCCCGGGAATAGCTCCTCCGTCCCTGGAATAGCCCGATCGGCGGTGAACGCCGACAATGCTTGACGTCTATATATCCAGCCCTGTTCTTCTTCGGAAAATTCATCGTCCGGAGGAACGGGAGGCATAATTTCATGCTTGCGCGATAAGGCTTGATCGACTGTTTGCGCGGGATACCCGATCTTCTGCAGCCGCGCGAGCATGTCCGGATATGACTCCCGATCGATAATGAAATCTCGATCCCCTACATGCTCCAACAGCAACTCGGCGATCTCCGGATTTTGCTTAAGATGATCGGCGACTTCGGGATTTATCGCACGCAGCAGCAATACATCTGCGAATACGACTTTGCCTAAAGGCGAGAACCAATCCGCCAAAGCTCCGGTAACCGGCTCGGGTAAAGGTATAGCGGCACCCTGTTCCAGGAAGGAAATCACGGATTGGAACGTGTGACCTGCCTGGAATGCCTTGATGCAAGCATTTCTAGTCAATTGATACACGACTAACTCGTCCGCTGTAACTAGTTCCGCGATTTCCGACAATACCCACCTTTGTTTCAGGGACGTTGCCGGCGGAACGAAAATTTCTCCGTCCGGCTGTACGAACATCGATGCCGATTCGGGAGTCGTCTGATCGTTCGCCGATCTCTTGGAATACTTCTTTCGAAACACCTTGCCGTCTCGATAGCTTCCTCTTTCCAGCCAGCCGAATGATTCCATCAGCCCAAGCCAAAGCTCTATCGCCTTCTCTTGACCGATAGTCACGGCTAAGCAATGATCCTCATGCCAATCCAAGCCGTTGATAGCGGACAAGGCGGATGCCGTTATATGGATAGCCGGGTCGGACTCGCCTATTCTTGTCATAATCCAATCATGCAAGCGGGAATCCGCCTCGGTAGGCTCAAGAGCCAGCCAAGCAGACAACCCACTCATGGATAGACGAATTTCGTTATTCTGCCTGCGGAGCACTTTGCTCCGCAAGCCAAGGTCTAATGCCAATGCGGCATAAGCCGGAAGTTGATCGTTATTCGGATAGGTAATGGTCAAGTCTGCCAATTCTTGCGATGTTATGCGCAGCCCCGATTGCATGCGGACGAACGGATGCCGATGCAGCCTCCCTTTTACCGTCCAAGTCATCGGCTGACGATCGAATTGTTGCCAAGCTGCCAACAGCTCAAGCGACAACGGCAGGCGATATTCCTTGCTTGCGTAAGAAATTTCTAACTTCGCAGCTTCATTCAAGGGCGAATGAATGATCGGAAACAACAGCGGCAGCCACATCGGAACCGTATCCTCGGGCAAATACAATAATTGGTCTCCCCATGCCTTCCTTACGGAGTGCACGATTCCGCTTCTGCGCAGCTTGGCTACGGCTACTCGCGTTTCGGCGCCGGTCAGCACGTTCTCTTCTCCGGTCGCTTTAATCAACGAATCGATCTCGAAAGGTAAGCCCGCGTACCGGACTACGATTTTTTTTAATCCTTCCAGCTGGTAAAAATCCGCGCTATGCTCGAGCCATTCTTCGGCCCATTCCCGGTTGCGAAGAATCGCTTCCAACTTCTCGCCTCCGTCCAGCCTGCTCTTGATCGTCGGTTCGCTTTGAATAAGCTGCCGCACCGGATCGGGCAGCTTTTCGACGGATAACTTCAAATCCATGCGTTCACCTTCCTTCGCTTGGATGTTGGTCTTCCATTCTCGGCAACATCCATCGGTCGACCGTGTAGGGATACCCTTGCTCCAATAGAAACCGTCCTCGGTTACGCGAGAATTCCACCTCATCGGTTCCTTCGCTTACCAAAGAATAGAACGTCGCCTCGTTGCCGGACTTTTTGGGCCGCAATATTCGACCTAGCCTTTGCGCTTCCTCCTGCCTCGAGCCATAGCTTCCGGATACCTGAATGGCAACCGACGCATCCGGAAGATCTACGGCGAAATTGGCGACCTTGGATACCAACAGCACGTCGATTTCCCCGCGGTTGAAGCTGTCGAACAATTGCTTGCGATTTCTATTGGGCATCTCGCCGGTGATTAACGGTAAAGATAGCTCGCGCGCCAATTCGTGCAGTTGATCGAGATACTGTCCGATGACGAGCGTCGGCAAACCGCTATGCCGCTTCAGCAAGGCTTTGACGACCTCAGCCTTCCGAGGGTTCTCCCCGGCGATTCGGTGCCTGTTTCTCTTAGGTGCTTCCGAATAGCTCTTGGCGGTGCGCGGATCGAGCGGTACTCTCACCTCCGTGCATGCGGCTTTGGCAATCCAGCCGCCTTCCTCCATCGTTTTCCAAGGAATTTCGTATTGTTTAGGTCCGATCAAAGCGAACGCGTCGCTTTCCCGTCCATCCTCTCGTACGAGCGTAGCCGTTAAGCCGAGTCTTCTTGTCGCTTGAATGTCCGCGGTGATTCTGAATACCGGCGCCGGGAGAAGGTGCACCTCGTCATAAATAATGAGACCCCAATCCCGGTTGCCGAAAAGCTCCAAGTGAGGATAATCCTCTACTTTGGATCGTCTGTGCGTAAGGATTTGGTACGTCGCCACCGTAACGGGGCGCACGTTCTTCGTTTGCCCCGTATACTCGCCTACTTCTTCTTCCGTTAGCGTCGTATGGCGGAGCAGCTCGGAAATCCACTGGGAAACGGAAACGCCGTTCGGCGTCAAAATGAGGGTGTCGCATTTCAATCGAGCCAACGCGGCCATGCCGACCCAAGTTTTCCCTGCTCCGCAAGGAAGTACGACTACGCCGCTTCCTCCGCTTCCGTTTTCCTTGCCAAGCAGGGCATCGACCGCATCCGCCTGATAATCCCTAAGCACGACCTGCCTGCCGGAATCCGATACGCTAAGGAACGAAACCTCTAGCGCATTGCCCGAATGGAATCCCGCTTCATCTTTAACCGGATAGCCTCGTGCCGCCAACTCCCTTTTGATCCAACCTCTGGCGGATGGCTTGACGCTAGCTCGAGTTGAGGAAGAAGTTCCGGACAACACCGAAACGATATCTTCCCATTGAAGTATTTGTTCCATTATCTCGGGTTGTTCAATCGTGAGTACCAATTCGCCTGCAATCGTTTGTAGACGAATTTGGCCGTATCGGTTCATTTGCTTACGAATCTCTTCTTCCAAGGCTCGCGGCAGACCGGACGATGACATCGCCCCAAGCCTCTCGACGATATCAGCGGAACGCAGGCCCGAAGCGGCCGCGTTCCATAGAGTCACCGGCGTTATCCGGTATGTATGCACGGCTCCCGGTCGTTTATGCAACTCCGCTACCGTTCTAAGCAGATTTCTAGCTTCTTCGTATTCCGGATGCCGTTCATCCAACAATATCGTCCCGTCTGATTGGGCCCACAGCGGCAAAGGAATATTCATCCAGCATCCCTCCATGCACCTACAGCCTTCCCATTCCGGAATCGTCTTATAAACGGATAACGGCGCAACATAAAAAACTCCCTCCTACTCGGAGGGAGCCGTAACGACCGCTTTATGTTAAATCCAATGCCGAGTCGTCCGCGACCGCAATCAGCAATCTTGCCGCATGCAGCATCGCTTTCTCTTCAATGTCGAACAACGGGTGATGGTGAGGAGCCGAAGCTTCCGTCTCGCTGCCGGCGCCTACGAAGAAAAAGCAACCGGGCTTACGTTCCAAATAGTAAGAAAAATCTTCGCCGGCCATAATTCGTTCGCCAGGTGCCGCGGCCGTTTCGGGCAATACGTCTTGAATGACCCGAAGAACCCTCAGCGCTTCGCGCTCGTCGTTCACGACAGGCGGATACCCTTCGAAGTAGCGAAATTCGTAATCGCAGCCATGCATTTCGCAAGTGTGCTTGACGATTTCCTCCATCCGCTTCCGGACGATGTCGCGAATTCCTTTGTTGAAGGAACGGACGGTGCCGCTTATCTTGCAGTTCGCCGCAATGACGTTATTAGCCGTTCCCGATTCGAATCTTCCTACCGATAGAACCGCGGCATCGAGCGGATTGACGTTGCGGGCTACGATCGTTTGAAGAGCCACCACCAACGACGCGCCGGCAACCAAGGCATCCTTGCATTCATGAGGAAGCCCTCCGTGCCCGCCGCGCCCTTTAATGGTTATTTCGAATTCATCGGGAGTCGCCATGAAAGGTCCGGGACGGGTTGTCGCCGTACCGTAAGGCATAGGCGACCATAGATGAACTCCGTATATCGCATCGACGCCTTCGAGCGCTCCGTCCTCGATCATTCCGACCGCCCCGCCCGGGAGAACCTCCTCGCCGGGTTGGAATAAGAACACCCTTGTTCCTGCCGTTTCCTCTTTATGAAGGCTATAATATCTGGCAACGGCAAGCAACTCGGCCGTATGTCCGTCATGTCCGCAAGCGTGCATCACGCCTTGCACCGTTGATCTGTAAGAACTGGATTTGGCATCTTGAATGGCCAGTGCGTCGATATCCGCCCGCAATGCGATCGTCCTCCCGGGCAAGTCGCCTTTAAGACGGGCGACGACCCCGGTTCCCGAAACGCCGCGGCGAACCTCGAGTCCCCAGGAATCCAGCAGATCCGCGATCATTTTCGAAGTTTCGAATTCGTGGAAAGAAAGCTCGGGGTGCTGATGCAGATGACGGCGCCATTTCACCATATCTTCATATAGGGATTGCAACGTAAGTTCTTTTACCGTCATGGTCGGCGCCTCCTTTTCCCTTGTGTCCGTATGTTTGTACTATTGTATCAGAAAGCATGCATATCCGTAACCTTCGTATTCGGCGATAAAGGAGATAATTGTCAATGAACGTTCGAACTTCCGATCGGTTGCGGGCTTGCAGAAGGCTCATAAACCGTCTATCATGGAAGGGTACAATGCACGCTTTGACCTCGATGACGACAAACCGCAGACGTCAAGGACGCTGCCCGATTGTTCGCACATACTAAGGAGGATTTTCCAATGTTACTCGAAAATACAGGATTAAACGGAATGCGAAGCGATCTCGGTCATCTGGACGAGTCCGGAGACAAGCTTGGCTTCGTACGCTGGCAATGGGAATATCGCCGCGCTACATATGATCTTAAGCTTCACGACCGTACGAACGGACAAGACTACTTCTTGCGCATCACGACTAGAGCCGTAGAAGGCAAGCTGGAAAATCCGGAAGCCATTCTCGAAGTCGAAGCCGTCTACATCGGACGCGCTACTTTCCCCCATGGCCTCGATTACGAATCGGCGATTCCGCAACCGATCTTAAATGCCGCTACTCAGCGCACGCAGGATTTAAAAAAGCTGCTTTCATAGGGGCACGGGGGAATCGAGGATGAAGACTCCGGAGAGCGGCCAGCGGGGTACGCCAGATTTCATGTTGCTTATTCTGACGCTTCTGCTCGTGGGATTCGGTCTCGTCATGGTTTTCAGCGCCAGCTCGAGCATGGCGGCAACCGAGCCCGACTACAACTACGACGCTCTTTATTTCGTAAAGCGCCAGTTAATGTGGGTCGGGCTTGGCACCTTGATCATGTTCGTGATGATGAACATTCATTTTCAGAAATACAAGAAGCTATTCCTGATCTTCTTCATAGGAACCTTATTCCTGCTCGTCCTTGTTCCCTTCGTTGCGGAAGATAGGAACGGAGCGAAGAGTTGGATCGGAATCGGCAGCTTCGGCGTTCAGCCAACGGAATTCGCCAAGCTTGCCATTATATTATACTTAGCCGCTATCATAGCGAAGAAGGACGAGAAATTTCGCGACTTCAAGCGGGGATTGCTTCCGGTCATGATCGTAGTGGGATTTTTCGCGTTCTTGATCATGCTTCAGCCGGATTTCGGCTCCTGCGCCATCCTCGTGATGTGCGCTTCGGCGATCGTCGTTGCCGGAGGCTCCAATCTGAAGCATATCACGCTCTCATCGGGCGTATTGCTCGGTCTTGCGGCGCTCGGGACAAGCTTCTACTTCTTGATTAATCCCGATGCCGGCTTCGGTTACCGGGGGGCGCGATTTACTGCCTTCTTGAATCCGCTAGAGGATCAGCAAGGAACCGGTTATCATCTCATCCGTTCCCTCGAAGCGTTCGGTCACGGCGGTTTTTTCGGCGCGGGTTTAGGAAACAGCGTCCAGAAACTGTTTTACTTGCCTTATGCCTACAACGATTTCATTTTTGCGATCATCGGCGAGGAACTTGGATTCGTCGGCACGACGATCTTCATCCTGTTCTACATCTTGTTTCTGTGGAGAGCTCTGATCGTAGCTCTTAGGTGCCCGGACATCTACGGAACGTTAGTCGGAATAGGTCTCGTATCCTTGATCTCGATTCAAGCCCTTATTAACATGGGCGGCGTAAGCGGCGCCATACCGATTACGGGCGTCACCCTGCCGTTCATCAGCTACGGGGGTTCCTCCATGCTCACGTTGCTTACGGGTATGGGAATACTTCTAAGCATTTCGCGAGAGTATAATCGAGTAGAACGGGTTGAACGGGTACCGTCCGCGAGGACGTACTCCGCGAAACATTAAAAAAAACGTGGTTAAGCGGCTCCAAGCCGACTTAATCACGTTTTTAATTATGCTGCTAATCGCGCTTTTACTTGACGCGATGTGCTTCATCCGTCGTTTCCTCATCCTTGAAAGCAACGCCTTCCACTTTTACGTTAACTTCCACGACGGTAAGCCCGGTCATATTCTCAACCGCTTCACGGACATTATCTTGCAACCTGCGCCCAACCTCTTGAATAGGAATGCCGTATTGAACGACGATCCGCAAATCGATGGCCGCCTCCACTTGACCTACTTCGACGGATACGCCCTTCTGCGCATTACGTCCGCTTAACCGTTTGGCTAAGCCTTCCGAAATCCCGCCCGACATGGCGGCGACTCCAGGCGTCTCCAACGCCGCTAATCCGGCAATCGTAGCAACGACATCATCCGAAATTCTTATTAAACCTTGCTGCAGCTCTTCCGTCATGGCGGCTCACTCTCCCGAACCTAGTATGCTTCCATTGTAATAGAAGACTAGGTCAGAAGCAACCGAAAGCGTTGCCAGCATATCCCAACTTTCGTTTATTTGCCAGACTTTCCGTTTACTTCGGATTCTATATTGGGTATAGTATTAAATGCCAATCGGAACAACTATAAAATATCTACTACGACGAGGTGTGTATTCGTTGAAAAAGCTGTTTTTCCCCCTACTGATCATTACCTTTATCCTCAGCGCCTTATCCCACTTTATGCATTGGGGAGCGGAGCTCGAGTTCGGCTTCGCGGGTCTGGCCATCCTGTTCGCCGCGGGACTGCTCGGCAAAGCGACCGAATCCGTTGCCCATTATGCCGGTCAACGGCTAGGCGGATTTCTTAACGCGACGTTCGGAAACGCTGCCGAGCTCATTATCGCCATCTTCCTGATCAAGGAAGGATTATTCGATATCGTCAAAGCAAGCTTAACGGGTGCTATTATCGGAAATCTGCTTCTTGTATTGGGAGCAAGCGCTTTTGTAGGCGGATTGAAATTCAAGGAGCAGAAATTCAACGTCCATCTAGCCGGGCAGAATGCCTCCTTGATGCTGCTTGGCATCATAGCCCTGTTCATTCCCGCTATTTTCGTGAAAACGGAGCATATTTCCGAGCATGACACGATGTCGATCAGCATTATCGTCGCCGCGTTCCTCATCTTCGCTTATATCGGATGGTTGATTTATTCCATGTTCACGCACAAGGACTTGCTGGAAGATCACGTGGACACGCAAGCGGATCACGGTGAGAAGCCTGCATGGACGAAAGGAATGTCCGTCGTTTTCCTCGTCGTCGCCACGGTCATGGTCGCGTTCATAAGCGAATGGCTAGTACATACCCTTGATACCTTCTCGTCTCGGTTCGGCTTGTCGGAATTGTTCGTAGGCGCATTCGTAGTCGCCATCGTCGGTAACGCTGCGGAGCACAGTGCGGCCGTCATGCTGGCCTTGAAGAACAAAATGGGAGCAGCTGTCGAAATCGCCGTCGGAAGCAGCTTGCAGATCGCTCTATTCGTCGCTCCGGTGCTCGTGTTCATCAGCTTGCTGTTCGGCAAGGAAATGAATCTGATCTTCACCACGATCGAGCTTGCGGCCATCGGAGTATCCGTGTTGATCGCAACCTCCATCTCGAGGGACGGATCGACCACCTGGTTCGAAGGCAAGCTCCTGCTCATCGTTTACGTTATACTAGGCGTATCGTTTTACTTCGTCTAGGGCAACCTTTGTCCGGTCTACGCAACTAAATACGCACAAAAAAAGAAGAGCAGCAACCCCAGGGGCGCTACTCTTCTTTCTTCTCCAACGCTTCGTATAAAATCGCCAGATTCCGTTCCAGCTGGCTAATCAACAATTTGCCCGCGCCCTCTACTAACAATCCCGTTCTAACCGCGAAATCGACCGCTCTAGAAAAGCCGTACATTTGGGTGTCCAGCACTTCCTCGTATAGCGGGCATTTACGCGTCGTTAAGTTCTCCATCTGGATGGCGATCAACTTTTCGATTTTGTCGGCATCTTCCCGAAGCAGACGCAAAGCCTTCTCATTCAGATCGATCATGGTCTCCGATGCTGCCATTCCCACTCCCCCTGTGCCCAGACTCCCAATAAAGAGCGAGCTGCCGCGCTCGTGATGGAACGTCGCATGCTGCTTTCTCTAGCTATCACTTTTATATTAAGCGATATTGAGCAGAAGTACAAGGACAGGGCGGTATCATTCCCTAATTAACTTTAAGATTGTTTAAAAAATAAAAACATCCCGCCGCTAGGGACGAGATGTTTGCCATTATCATTCGTTGCGCTTTATTCCACGACTTTAACGTTCAAGCTGTGTTTAGCAAACACGTCGCTCAAAGCTGCCTTAGCTTCGGCGGCATCCGGACCATGAACATGAAGTTCGTAAGAAAGGTTGCCTACCAGAGTCGTGAACAATCCTAGAATACTCTTAACGTCAATGTACTTGTTCTCTGCTTGAAGAACGATAGACGAACGGAACTTATTGGCTGTTTGGGACAATTCTACAATAGCCGCATTATTAGACATGGTATTCCCTCCTAAATATTAGGCATTTCATTCTCTCCCACATCATACCTTGTTCCCCCAAATTCACGCAAGGGGAGAATGGATTATTTCAATGAATCCGGGTTAAGGCCCTCGAGCTCCGGAATGACGAAAATTCCGTCTTTGCGAATGAGAACGTCGTCAAAATACACTTCGCCGCCGCCGTATTCGGGCCTTTGAATGAGAACTAAGTCCCAGTGGATGGATGAACGATTTCCGTTGTCGGTAACTTCGTAAGCTTGACCGGGCGTAAAATGCAAGCTCCCGGCGATTTTTTCGTCGAACAGCGTGTCCTTCATCGGATGCAGGATAAACGGATTGAACCCGAGACTGAATTCCCCGATATGGCGGGCTCCGTCGTCGCTGTCCAAGAGAGCGTTGATGCGGTCCGTATCGTTGGCGGTAGCGTCGACGATTTTGCCGTTCTCGAAAGTGAATTTAATATTCTCGTACGTAAAACCGTTGTATACGCTTGGAGTGTTGTAGGCGATCGTTCCGTTAACGGAATCGCGAACCGGGCAAGAATACACTTCTCCGTCCGGGATATTTCGCTCGCCGGAGCATTTTTGGGCTCCGATGCCTTTAATCGAAAACGTAAGGTCGGTACCCGGAGACACGATCCTTACTTTATCCGTTCCGCTCATCAACTGCTGAAGCGGATCCATAGCACGATCCATCTTCGCGTAATCCAAGTTGCAAACGTCGAAATAGAAATCCTCGAACGCATCCGTGCTCATGTTCGCCAATTGCGCCATCGAGCTGTTCGGATATCGCAGAACGACCCACTTCGTCTTCTTCACCCGTTGCTCCATATGTACCGGATGGCGATGAATTCTATCGTACATCTTCATTTTGCCTGCGGGTACGTCCGCGAGATCGTTAACGTTTTCTCCCGCCCGAATGCCGATATAGCCATCCATCTTCTTCATTCTCTCCAGATCGTATGCGGCCCATGTCGCCAACTGCTCTTCGTTCGCGTGATTAAGCAGCGTCCGGAGCACGGAGCGGTCCTCTATTTCGACGAAAGGGTTTCCGCCCAAACGCGCGACCTCTTCGATCAAGCATTTCAATAATTCGCGCTCGGAACCGATCATCTCGATCAGCACGTTGTCGCCAGGCTGAACCTTGACGGAATACCCCGCTAGATTGGCGGCTAATTTTTGCAATCGTGAATCTCTCATTACCGTACGACTCTCCTTTGCTACATTACTTGTTTACCTTTAACATTGTACCATTTCGGACTTTGCGTAGGAAATTCGTTTCCGAAATTCGTTTTTCCTTGTAGGTTTTGCCTTCCCAAACGTAAGTAAGCGACGTTTCTTCCCGCATTCGCTCCGGGAACCAGCTTTTGGGGTCGGCCGTCCACAAACATACCGTATTCGCCTTTAAGGTTGTTAGCGCCTTCTCAAGCCGTTCGTCCGCCGCCGCGAGAATTTGTTCCGCCTTTACGGAATCGCCCCGGAGAAGCTCTTTATCGGAGCGTAGGAGCTTGATCTCTTCCCTCAAGCCCTCCGCGACCCGATCGCTCGCTGCTTTTTCGTTCAATTGTATCCGAATTTGAACGGGCTTAGCCTGCATAGGCTTCTCGGCGTACGAAATGACGTTGGATTTATCGTTCACGGATTCGAGCAGTTGTAACGGCCGATACGCTCTAGATGCCGAGGAATGGGCCGAGGCTGCCGATAAGCCGGAATTTATCCATTGCATCTTCATATTGCCGTGCAGCGTCACCTCCCCTTCATACGCGGCCTTGCTGCCTATCGAACCTCCCGGTTTGAATAGGGACACCTCTCCGGCAAAACCGTAAGTATCGCTTCCCGAGAGCGCCGAAGCCGACAAAGCGAATGCTTCGTTAGCCGGCAAGGAAGTCGATGATGTCATGCACCCCTGCAAACAGATCAAAATGGCGAGGGCGCCCGAGGTAACAGAAAATATACCGAAATGCTTTATCATCGCTTTCTCCCCTTTCGCTTCGTATCGTTTCCCCATTTCCGAGCGCTATTCGCGCAAAAAAAAAGCTTGCCCGAAGTCCGAGGACTTCAAGCAAGCTTTTGTAATGAAAATTATCCGATCACGATGCAATTCCGTCCTTGATGCTTGGCTTCGTACAACGCCATGTCCGCCTTGTAGAACAAGGATTCGACGCTGACCTTGTCGTCCGATACCCGCCACTCCGAAATTCCGCAGGATACGGTCACTTGCGGATTCGTCTCGGACTCGACCCGGTGCCGGATTCTTTCCGCGACTCTTTCCGTTTGTTCCATCCCGAGCAAAGGCAAGTAGATTGCGAGTTCTTCGCCGCCCCATCGTGCGGCGATATCTCCATCGCGAATCGAAGTTCTAATAATTCCGCTTACTTGAATTAAGATATCGTCGCCTACTTGATGTCCGTACGTGTCGTTGATCTTCTTGAAATGATCGATATCCACGACGATGAGCGAACCCGAGCTATCCCTGATCTGCTTTCGTCCGATCCTTTCATTCAAGTAATGCCGGGCGAACAAACCGGTCAAATTATCGGTGATGACCATTCTGCGCACTTCCGCGTGCAACGTAGCGTTAGACATGGCAAGTCCGAGATGAGCCGACAAAACCTGCAGCAACTTGTAATTATCGTAGGAAAAATGATTCGCTTCACGTTTCGTAATCAATACCGCCCCGATGACGTCACCGTTCAACAAAAGCGGCGATGCCAGCAACGAGCGCGATTTCGTCACGTCCATGAGATGGGACGATACGGGCGTCGCCGAACAATAATCGGATAATATGATCGGCTCTTTCGTCGTCCACATTACTCCGCAAAAGCCGTACTCCTTGGAGTAGGATTCGCCGATCATCTCCGCCACGTTCGCCGACATCACTACGAACTGCTGAGTCGAGGAGTCGAATTGCAGAATGCAGCAGAAATCCGATCTAAATATCGATAACAATTCCGCGGTAGCGAATTGCATCGTTTCCGACAGCTTTAAGCTACTGTTAAGCCTTTGCGTCAGTTCGTTTATGAGCCTGAGCTCCCCCACGAGTACGTTCGCTTGTTCGTGGAGCTTCGCCTTCTCGAAAGCCGCGCCGGTAGCGGCCGCAAGCATCGTTAAGAAGCTGATGTCGGCTTCGTCGAATTCGCTCTCAGGCAAATCCAAGCGCAACACTCCGTATACGCCTTGTTTACCTGATAAAGGCAATGCGAGTTGATGTCGACCGGCGCTGCGTTCTTCCCGAATTCGTCCCTCGACGAAAGCGGTTTTGCACAAATCCATATCGTTGAGATGGAACGCCAGAGGCTTTACCTTCTCGTTCGGGCTGTTATAGTCTTGCGACAAAAATAAGTCCGCCTTGCAAATCGGGTATAGCTGTTCCAAGCTGTCCAATACTTCCGACAGTACGTTCTCCACTTCGATATGATCATTTAAACGGCGCATGACGTCGAATAAAATATCCCTTCGGCTTTCTTCTTTTTTCGAGAGCTTCCGCTCTCTCAAAAGCCCGCCGACGAATAAATTCTCGAAATGCCGATAGATGCACGTCCGAATATGTAACGCGGCGGCTTGCAGCAGCTTCAAATCTCCGGCTTGAGCCGTTCCTGCCGGCAACAGGCAAGCAACGATCGCGCATGGAATTCCGGTCGTTCGGGTGAAGATGGGGACCGCGATGGAATCGAAACCTTTAAGTTCCTGATGCGTATGCTCCTCGGAGCGCATCAGCGTAGGACGGCAAGTTATGAGCGCCGTGCTGGCGGCATTGGGACCGATATCCGTTTCGTTCCAACTGTCGAAGCGCGAATGTTCGTCGTCTGCCTGTCCTGCGGCGGCTATGCTATTGCCGTCCGGATGCAACATGATCATCCGTCCGCCTAGCCAGGGAAACCCGTCTACTTCTTCCAGCCAATCCACGAAGCTTCCTGCGAGCATCTCATGAATATAAGGTAGATCGGCTTCCGTTAAATCCTGCTTCTGCAACCAGTGTGGCAGCTGCTGACGGGTGCGGGATGGATTCTTGATATCCTCTAGCACATCATGATGTTGTTGCATCTTTCTCTTATTGACCATGCCCGACACCTCCGCCCCCGATGTCCTCTTTCCTTAACTATACAATGAAACAGTGATTTTTGCACTAGGTTCATAGAAGTCTATAGTCTAATGGCTTATTTTTCTTCAAATGGCTTCCATTCGGAAAAATAAACGAACAACTTGACATTTACGCTCATTTTCTTATAATATACTTGTTGAATACTGGGCTTAGCTCTTGTGACACCCTCTCGGACAATCCGCCAGCGGGCTGCGGCTGAACATCCCTACTGGAACCGAAAATCGGTTATGGAGAAATCCGCGCAATGAAACCCATTTTCAAAACACTTTCTTTTGAAAAAGGAGCTTTCTAACTCATGTCAAGATATACAGGCCCTAAGTTTAAGTTAAGTCGCCGCCTTGGAATTTCCCTCGGTGGATCCGGAAAAGAATTAAAACGCGCATTCCCGCCAGGACAACACGGCGCTAACACTCGCCGCAAAATCAGCGGATACGGAATGCAATTACAAGAAAAACAAAAGCTTCGCCACATGTACGGTTTGAACGAGAAGCAATTCCGCAACTTGTTCGATCGCGCTCAGAAGCAACAAGGTATCGCCGGCGAGAACTTCATGTTCCTGCTTGAGAGCCGCCTCGACAACCTTGTATTCCGTCTTGGCTGGGCTAACTCCCGTTACGGCTCCCGTCAACTGGTATCTCACGGTCACGTGACAGTTAACGGCAAGAAAGTCGACATCGCTTCCTACACCGTGCAAGTTGGCGACAAAATCGGTCTTCGCGAGCGTTCCCGCTCCCTGAAAACGATCAAAGAAGCTTCGGAAGGCCGTCACCATCTGCCGGGCTACGTTGAATTCGATGCCAATGCCATGGAAGGCAAGTATGTTCGTCTTCCGGACCGCGGCGAGCTGTCCCAAGATATCGACGTTAAACAAATCGTTGAGTTCTACAGCCGTTAATCGTTATCCCGATCAAACCACTCCAGCGAACTGGAGTGGTTTTTTCTTTGTCCTCTATTGACATTGAGAATGAGAATTAATATCATCATATTGAGATTGAAAATTCCTACGGGAGTCGGTTCTTTCATGAGGAAAATCAAGTATTGCTGTAGAAATTTCAAGCACGGATCCAAAGCGGTTTACAAAACGTTAAAGGCCGAGTTTCCCGATATGAAGCAGAAGAAAAAAGATTGCCTTGGAGAATGCAGACTTTGCACGAAGCAATGTATGGTTCTCATCGGAAAAACGGAAGTTATCGTCGCTCCTACTCCCGAGGTGCTTTACGAGAAATTAAAGCAGCGGATAGGATGACCCGATGTTTTATGGTACAATTCGGGTATATTCTACAGAGACCAAAGGAGTGACAGGAGACCATGTTAAACGATTCTCTAAGCAAAACATTAAATGAACAGCTCAATTTCGAGCTCTATTCCGCTCATGTCTACTTGGCCATCGCTGCCTATTGCTCGGGCGAAAGCCTCGACGGTTTCGCTAACTTCTTCATGGTTCAAGCGGAAGAAGAAAAGTTTCACGCGATGAAGCTGTATAAGTACTTGAACGACCGCGGCAAACGCGTAACCATGGAAGGAATGGATACTCCTAACAACGAGTATACCTCGATCCTCGAAGCCTTCGAGCATGCCTACGAGCACGAGCAAGAAGTAACTCGCCGGATTTACCATCTCTCCGATATCGCCATGAACGATCGGGAGCACGCTACGATCCAGTTCCTGAAATGGTTCATCGACGAGCAAGTGGAAGAAGAAGCGATGTTCGACAGCATCATCAATAAGCTGAAACGCATCGACAAGGACAGCAACGCCTTCTTCATGATGGATTCCGAATTCGCTCTGCGTACCTTTACGCCACCCGCGCTGTAATCGCCGACATCCGAATGACATTGGCTGCCTTCCGCATTTTGCGGAGGCAGCCTTTTTTGTTGCGCAACCTATTCCGGGGGCACGCGTAATTATGATGAGTCCAAGTCATACGATGGTTAAATGTGCTATAATAGTTCTGTTTGTTGAAGGAGGCTTTCTTACATGTCTAATACTAAACAACCCCCTTCCGCGCCGGTACGCAAAGGCGAAGGTTTCAAGACAGCGGGGAAAATCGCAGGTTTTACCGTGTTATGGCTTATCTTGTTCGGCGTGCTTGCCGGGCTTGTCGGCGCAGGCGCGGTAACGGGATTCATCGCGTCGCTCGTCAGCGACGACCCGATACGCGACCGAAGCTTCATTGAGGAGAAGATCAACGAGAACGCGGTTACCGGGTTCGTCTATTTCAACGATAATAGTCCGATCGGACAACTGCGCTCCGAAGAAGACCGCCGTCCGATTACTTACGATCAAATTCCGCAAATCATGATCGACGCCGTTATCGCGATCGAAGACAAAAACTTCTTCACGCATCCCGGCGTCGATTCTAACGGTTTGCTTCGCGCAGTTAGACAGCAACTGCTTAACGAAAGCGTGCAAACCGGGGGCAGTACCATTACTCAGCAGGTGGCAAGACGCGTATTCCTTAACTTGGATCAAACCTCCAGCCGCAAGGCCAAGGAAATTTTCCTTTCGCTCCGCTTGGAACGTTTTCTGAACAAGGAGCAAATCTTAACGGCTTACTTAAATAAAATCCCTTACGGTAACGGATCTTCCGGTTATCAGGTATATGGAATCAAAGCCGCAGCCAATGGCATATTCGGCATCAAAAATCTCGATGACCTGAACATCGCTCAAGCAGCCTATCTGGCGGGAGTACCGCAGCTGCCTTCCGTGTACTCCGCTTTTAACGGCAAAGGAGACTTCAACGAAAAGAATTTCAACGGCGCGGTAAAACGGCAGAAGCTCGTTCTAAGCCGCATGCTCGAAGAACACAAGATTAGCCAAGCCCAGTACGAGGAAGCGTTAGCGTTCGATCTCTACGGTTCATTGGCTAAGCCTAGCGAGAAAGCTTACAATACATATCCTTATCTCATGCTGGAAGTCGAACGCCAAGCAGCCGAGCTGCTCGTTCTGAAGAATAATCCCGACCTCACGCCCGAGGACTTGAAGAAAAAAGAAAATTCTACCTTGATCGAGGAAGCGCGCGCGCAGCTGCTCCGCAGCGGGTACAAGGTCAAGACTACGATCGACAAAAAGGTATACAACCTCATGCACGACGTCGCGGAGAATCCGGAGAACTTCGCTCCGGACCATCCGGTTAAAGGCGTCGAACAAACCGCCGCCGTCATGATGGACCAGAAGACGGGCGCCATTCTCGGTATGATCGAAGGACGCGATTTCCATATCGAGCAAATGAATTTCGCCACGCAGATGACGCGGCAACCGGGATCCGCCATGAAACCGATCGGCGCTTACTTGCCGGCGATCGACAAAGGTCTAGTCCAACCCGGAAGCGTCTTGGACGATTCGCCTATCATCTTGAAAAATGGAGGCGGAGGTTACCATATCCCGAAAAACTCCAACAATCGTTACTCGGGACTCGTTACCGCCCGTCAAGCGCTCAATAACTCTTACAATATTCCGGCACTTAAACTTTTTTTGAATAAAGTCACTATCAAGGAATCGTGGGCTTTCGCCCGTTCCCTTGGAATTACGACCCTCGTGAAAGAAGACGACGAAGCGCAAACCGGCGTTATCGGCGGACTTAAGTACGGAGTATCGGTCGAAGAGTTGACGAATGCTTACTCCGCGATCGCTAATAAAGGCGTTTTCAACGATGCCTATCTGATCGAGGAAATCCGCGATGCCAATAACGAAATCGTATACAAGCACGAAGCGGATCCGAAACGGATCGTGTCCGAGCAATCGGCCTATCTGATGACGGATATGCTTCGCACGGTCGTTACCAACGGTACCGCAACGTCGCTTATGTCCCAATTCAAGAACTATAAGAACATCCCGATCGTCGGCAAAACGGGAACGACCCAAAATTACGGAGACGTATGGTTCGAAGGCTATACTCCCGACATTACGCTCGGAGTATGGGCAGGCTACGAGAAAGCCATCCATACGTTGTCGACGGACAGCCATGGGCGCGCGCGCTCCATCTGGGCCAAGATCATGAACGAAGTGACCGATGCCAAGCCTGAGCTATTCCCGACGAAAACGTTCGACAAGCCGGACGGAATCGTATCGATGACCGTATCCAGCGTAAGCGGCAAGCTGCCGACGGATCTGACGAAAGCGGCCGGCAAGCTCGTAACCGACATCTTCAACCGTAAATTCATTCCGACGGAGGAAGACGACGCTCTCGTGAAGGTGAAGTACATCTCCTACAACGGCGTCAATTACTTGCCGCAGCCGGGAACGCCGGAGGATCTTCTTCGCGAATCGGTCATGGTCGTCAGAGAAGCTCCGCTTGATATCTTGACCGAAGAGCTGCAAGCGAAGCTTGGCCAAGTATCCGCCGATGCGCGCAAAGCTCTCTCCTATTACTTGCCTAAGGACGCATCGGAAAGCGCGCCTTCCAAGATCGATCCGCGCGCGGACGACGGCGCCGTTCCGAATCCGCCATCGCAGATTAGCGTGGAATCGTTGAATAACCTGGCGAGAATAACCTTTCATCCATCTGCTCAGTCGGACGTTGCGGGATATAGGCTGTATCGCTCCGTCAACGGAGGCGTTTTCCAGAAAGTCGAAGCATCCGTTCCGACAGGCGCGGATCCGAAGTTCGTTAATTACATCAGCGCAAACCAAGGATACGATTATTACGTGACAGCGGTGGACGTTGCGGGTAACGAGTCGGCTCCAAGCGAGAAAATCTCGGCCGACGGAGGATCCGTCGACGTCGATCCGAATTTCCCTGATGAAGGCACCGATCCAATGTTCCCGGTAGATCCAAACGGCGGAAATAACGAAGGTACTCCGACGACGCCAAGCGGCTTAAACGCGCAAGGAACGGAAATCGGCGTTACGCTATCCTGGAACGCGAACGCCGCCCAAGAAGGAGTAACGCAATATCAAGTGTGGTACAGCCAATCCGAACAAGGGAAATACAAATTGTTAGGAACGACGGAAGCCACGACGTTCGAATACATCGCGCCGATGTCGGAGGGCTGGTACCGCATAACGGCGAATAATCCTGCCGGGGAGTCTCCGCCCACGACCCCGATCTCGGTAAAAGCAGGAGCGCAATAAATCACATAATGTCAATAAAAAAAAGGTTGTGCAGGCTTTCCTGCTCAACCTTTTTTTATATTGCGATACCGACTTGGACTAGTCTTCTATCGTGGATAAGTCTCCCGTTGGTAAATTAAGCTCCCACGCCTTCAGCACCCTACGCATGATTTTGCCGCTGCGCGTCTTCGGAAGTTTGTCCTTGAACTCGATTTCGCGGGGGGAAGCATGGGCGGATAAGCCTTCCTTCACGAATTTCGAGATGTCGGCCTTAAGCTCATCCGACGGCAAGTAGCCTTCTCGCAACGAGATGAAAGCCTTGATGATCTCTCCGCGGAGCGGATCCGGTTTCCCGATAACACCCGCTTCGGCTACTGCCGGATGCTCGACGAGCTTGCTCTCTACCTCGAATGGGCCTACTCGCTCTCCGGAGGTGTTAATGACGTCGTCGATCCGTCCCTGGAACCAGAAGTAACCTTCGTCGTCCTGATAAGCGGAGTCGCCGGACACGTACCATCCCGGGATATGGAAATACTCGGCGTACTTCGTCGGATTGTTCCAGATCGTGCGCATCATCGAAGGCCATGGCGTCCGAATAGCAAGATTCCCCATCCGGAAAGGCGGCAGCTCGTTGCCTTGATCGTCGATAATAGCCGCTTGAACGCCCGGTACGGGCCGCCCCATCGAGCCCGGTTTAATCTCCATGCTCGGATAGTTGCAGATCAACTGTCCGCCCGTTTCGGTCATCCACCATGTATCGTGAATGCGTTGACCGTATATTTTGTTGCCCCAACGAACGACTTCCGGGTTCAACGGTTCTCCGACGCTTAAGACGTGACGCAGACTGGAGAGGTCGAAGGATTTCACTACGTCGTCTCCCGCCCCCATCAGCATGCGGAACGCCGTCGGTGCGCTATACCATACGGTGACTTTGTATTTCTGTATCGTAGAATACCAATCTTGCGGACTGAATCTACCACCTCTTACGACATTCGTTACTCCGTTAAGCCATGGAGCGAATATTCCGTAAGAGGTTCCAGTGACCCAACCCGGATCGGCCGTGCACCAATAGATATCGTCTTCTCTCAAATCCAGAACGACGCGCCCCGTATGGTAATGCTGAAGCATCGCGTTCTGAACATGGAATACGCCTTTTGGTTTGCCTGTCGATCCCGAAGTATAATGCAGAATCAGTCCGTCTTCCCGGTCGAGGAATGTCAGCTCCGTTTCATCGGAAGCCTTCTCCATGGCGGCGCTGAAATCAACGACACCGTTCCCCTCTTCCACCGAATCTCCGAACACGATAATATGTTTGAGATCCGGCAATTCCGCCTTAGGGACGCGCCCCAGAAGCGATGGCGTCGTAATGATCGCAACCGCGCCGCTATCCTGCAGACGGTCTCTAACCGCCGTTTCCATGAAGGCTTCGAATAAAGGACCTACGACGGCACCTACTTTAAGCGTTCCGAAGAGACTGAAGTATAATTCGGGAGTGCGCGGCATGAAAATAAATACTCGATCGCCTTTGTTTACGCCCAACTCGCGCAACACGTTGGCAAACCGGTTGGATTGCCTCGACATTTCGGCGAAGGTGTAGCTTTGATCTCGTTGACTGTCGCTGTAATGCAGCGCTACCTTATCTCCGCGGCCGTTTTCCACATGGCGATCGATCGCTTCGTAAGCCATGTTAACCTTGCCGGTCGTTGCCCAAGAAAATGCTTTCTCGACATCCGCCCAGTTAAAGCTCTTTACCGCCTCTTCATACGATGCCATGTTGGACAAATTCGCCGTGACGGCCAATTTCTCGTCTGATTGAAATGTCACGATTCATCACCTTCCCATTGAAATGCGGGCATCCAAGTTCGAATGCGCTTTCATTATCTTGAGGAAACGCTCTCCTCTGCCATTGACATTATAACACAGCGCGATGCGGCTCGGCACAGGGGAATCGGACATTTTCCGCCATTAAAGGGACAAATTTTACTAGCTTCCCTCGCAAGCGGTTCCTCCATCTTTCCCATTGATGATATAATGGACATCGAAGTTCTAGCTCGTCTGAAGGGAGAACGGTATGAATCATATTAAAACTTATGTTCGCCATCCCTTAGATCGAAACGGCAGATTATTGGTCGTAGAAGGACCAGTTCCCCCCGAAACATTATCCAAGCTCGCGTTGCATCCCAAGCTGGACGCTTTCCGCAGACCTAAGGAGCAGCACCAAGCATTAATAGAGATAGCCGAGTTGCCGGAAGGCAGAATCATCGCCGTCCGCGACGGGGACGTCGTCGTCGGTTACGTGACCTTCCATTACCCTGACGAGATGGAACGATGGTCGGAAGGCGGAATGCTCGACCTGGTCGAACTCGGAGCGATCGAGGTCGCCGATGATTACCGAAGCCTCGGACTTGGCAAAGCGCTTATATCCGCCGCTTTCGAGAACGGCCAATTAGACAACATGATCGTATTCACGACGGAATATTATTGGCATTGGGATCTCGAATCCAGCGGCTTGAACGTATGGGAATATCGCGAAATGATGGAAAAGCTGATGAAGTCGGTCGGCATGGTGTGGTTTGCGACGGACGACCCGGAAATATGCGCGCATCCCGCCAACTGTCTGATGGTTCGTATCGGCAAAGACGTCCCCTTGTCTTCCGTCGAGCAATTCGATCGCGTTCGTTTTCGGCAACGCTTCATGTACTAGATGAAAGGCAGGCGAACCTCACTGGCTTCCAGAACCGTATGGATCAATAATAACGCGTCGGAGCGTTACCGGTTTCATGATGATCATCCTTTCCATCCCGTGCGATTGGAGCTAGCCGAAGACCTCTTGCGCAAGAGCGGCGCACTGCAAGACGACCGGATGATCGCGCAGTTCTCCTACGCCGAGACCGAACGAATAATACGAGAGATACATCGCGCGGACTACATAGATACGGTAGAACAATTAAGTAAGGAACATCCCGGCTTCGCAGCGATACGAGAAGCCGATCGCTACGGCCTCGACGCCGACGGGGACACCCCTTACTTTCCCGGCATGCACGAAGCGGCCGTAGCCGTCGCGGCAGGCTCTATCGCTGCAGCCGACGCCGTGATGTCCGGTCGCGCCGATCGCGCCCTCCATCTGGCCGGCGGCTTGCATCACGCCTTTCCCGACCGCGCGTCCGGCTTCTGCGTATACAACGATGCGGCTGCCGCCATCTCCTATCTTAGAAAAAAGTATAATGCGCGCGTTTTGTATATCGATACGGACGTTCATCACGGGGATGGCGTGCAATGGTTTTTCTATACGGAACCCGAGGTGTTCACGTTATCCATTCACGAGACGGGAAAATTCCTGTTTCCCGGAAGCGGCTTCCCGCATGAAAGAGGAGACTCATCTGGTTACGGGGCTTGCCTTAACGTGTCCATGGAGCCGTATACGGAGGATGAATCCTGGCTCGAATGTTTCGGTCAAGCCGTGGAGCAAGCCGCACGTACGTTCCGCCCCGATATCATCGTCAGCCAACACGGTTGCGACGCGCATGCTTTCGATCCGCTCGCGCACATTCATTGCAGCATGAGAATCTATCGCGAAATGCCAAAAATCATTCATCGGCTTGCCGATCGGTACGCCAACGGCAAATGGGTTGCGCTGGGCGGAGGCGGCTACGACCATTGGAGAGTCGTCCCCCGTGCCTGGAGCTTACTCTGGCTGGAAATGAACGACCACCCATTGCTAGCCAACATAGACTCGGAGCTCCATGGCGGTCAACTCCCGAAAGCCTGGCCGACGATCAGCGCAAAACCTACGCACTCCGAGCCTTTACCCATCACTTGGCTGGACGACTTAAACTCTTGGACGCCGATGCCCCGCAGAGCGGAAATTACCGAGAAGAACAAAGCGAATCTGGAGATCGCCCTTCAGCATATCGGTTAAAAAAGGCGTCGCAGCTCGAATTCGACCCAGCGACGCCTTTTTAGATATTATCGAATTAAATGGCTTTAATCATTTCTTCTACGATCGCATACGAGCGATTGGCCGCCTCGATGGTGAATTCCGCGAAATTCACGTGGGCGGATCCATCCGCTTTGTCCGACATCGAACGGATAATGACGTGCGGAACATCGTTCATGTAACAGACTTGAGCGACCGATGCGCCCTCCATCTCCGTGCAAGCTCCGCCTAATTGTTCGTACAAAGCTTTCACGACGGCACGATCGGCGATGAATTGATCGCCCGAGAGTACCTTTCCCGTATGGCTGCGGTCCGGAAAGACCTTCTGGCCTGCTTCCGCCGCCAATGCGATCAAACGGGCGTCGGCAGGATATTCCGACACTTCCTGATAGGGAATCGTGCCGCGAGGGAATCCTAGAGCCGTTACGTCGACATCATGCTGCAAGCTGCTGGTTGAGATTACGATGTCCCCGATATCGAGCTGCGGATCGACGGCGCCCGCCACTCCCGTAAAGATTATCGCATCTGCGCCATAACGGTCGATCATCACTTGCGTGCATACCGCCGCGTTCACTTTCCCGACTCCAGAACGAGTCAATACAACCTTCTTGCCTTGAAAGCTTCCTCTATGGTAAACAATCCCCGCATGTTTCTCCGTCTGTCTATCTTCCAAGCGCGCCAACACCAGCTCAATCTCCTCTTGCATCGCGCCTATAATTCCGATCGTACCGTAAGTCATCGTCATCTTCCTTCCTCTACATCATCATAAAGAGGCCCCGCACCGGCCGCAGAAGCGCCGAAGCAGGGCTATCTATTCTAGCGTTGCGAATGAATTAATTGCCTTTAGGCCCGGTAACGGAACGACGAACGATTAGTTCGTGAGGTAACGTCACCTTGGCGTTCTCGACGGATTCCTTCTTCATAAGCTTCGTAAGCAATCTCATGGAAACCGCTCCGATATCGTACATCGGCTGCGCTACCGTCGTCAACAATGGACGAACCATCGAGGATATACGGCTGTTGTCCACGCTAATGACCGACACATCTTCCGGAACGTTCAGACCGGCGTCTTGAATGCAATGGATTGCTCCGATAGCCATCTCGTCCGTTGCCGAGAATACGGCGGATGGACGTTCAGGTAGATCGAGGAAATATTGCATTGCTTCGATGCCCGACTCGTATTTGTAATTCCCTACCCGAACGAACTCTTCACGGTAAGGTAATCCGGCTTGCGACAGAGCGCGCTTATAGCCTTGGTATCTAGCGTATCCGTTCGCCGGATCCTGCAGCGTGCCGCTGATCATCGCGATCGAGGAATGCCCCTCCGAGATCAAACGGTTAACCGCATCGAACGCCGCCGCTTCATGGTCGATATCCACGGAAGGAATCGTGCCCTTCTCATCCGTAGTAGCGCATAACACGATAGGGACGTTAGAAGTCTTGAAAGCCTGAATATGCTCGTCGGTTACCGCGCCGCCCATGAACAGCAAGCCGTCGACCTGCTTCTCCAGCAACGTGTTGATGACTCGAATCTCTTTGTCTTTGCGCTTATCGGCATTACAAAGAATGATATTGTAATGGTACATATTTGCGATATCTTCGATCCCGCGCGCTACCTCCGCGAATATAGCGTTCGCGATATCGGGGATGACAACGCCGACCGTCGTCGTCTTCTTGCTTGCAAGACCACGGGCTACCGCGTTAGGCCGATAACCAAGTCGTTCAATTGCCTCGAATACCTTCTTGCGCGTTTGCGGCTTAACGTTCGGATTGTTGTTGACGACGCGAGATACAGTCGCCATCGAAACTCCAGCTTCGCGTGCCACGTCGTAAATGGTTACCGTCACAATAATTCGCTCCAATGTTCGTGACCGACAAGCAATAACTTGTCCAGTCATGGATGATTAAGGTAATCATACGACAAATCCGCATGTTTAGCAATCTGACATGAGGGATTATGAAGCGTATGAAGTCGAGATTAGGGATTGTTTACGGAAGGCGCAAGTTTTTCCGACAAAAAGGCGTACGTAATATTCCAATGCGAAGTATCCCAAACCCGTTGTCCGTCCTTCACGAGTATCGCCTGCGGAGAAGCGTGCTTAACTTCCAAATGATCGGCGATCGCGTTGCTTACCGGACGGTCCTCGATGACGTGCACGATGGCATAATCTACGGGCGAGTCCTTGTCGTCTTCGATGAAGTGCATCACTTCTTCGTGCGCAGCGGCGCTTATCGGGCAGGTCGTGCTATGCTTAAAAACGAGCAAAGGCTTCACCGAAGTTCCTTGAATCGCTTGATCCCATTGTTGAACGGACGTTAATTGTTGAATTGTAGCCATTATCGCAGCCTCCTCCGGAATTCTATCCGTTAATCGTATCAGAAAAAACATCGGCGCGCAAAAAAAGACGGGAGCGCTAATCTCCCCGTCCTCTTCGTCCTAAAAGCTAGGATATGTACTGAGCGCTTAATTGAGACAGCCGGCTTTGCAGCTCCTTCTTCCAAGTTTCGTCTTCCAAGGAAGAAGCGATCAACCATAAGTCCAGCAGTTGATTGATTCTCTCTTCGGCGGCTCTGGCGATTACGGTCGCCTGAAGCGAGTCGGACAAATTCATAGCCCGGGATAGAACCCCTGCCCATTCGTGAACCTGATCGAAAGGAATGCTATGGGGAGCAGGCTGGTTCCCCAATTCGCCGACCAGTCTTCCTACGTCTTCTTTGACACCCGGAAACACATCGTTTCGTCCGCAATGGGAGCAATTATAGACCGGAACATTGTTGATATTTACTTTTTTCGCGAAAATGACGGTGCGGAGCATGAGATGCATTTCTCTTCCGCATGAGCAGGATTTAAGCAACGGGATTCTCTCCTTATAAACAAAGAGGTTACTCCGAATATATTCGTTCCGAAGCCTATTAAATCCTGCTTTACCCGATAGTGTAATTTCTGGAACTGCGCCGGTTGCGAAGCCTAAACAAAAGCAATACGAGAAGACCCGCAGCCGCCGCGCCGATGGCGTCGTGAAGCAGATCGAGAGGATCGGGGCTCCTCATCGGAACATAGGATTGATGCCATTCGTCGGTCAGCCCGTACAGCACGCATATCAAGACGTTTAATAGGAAGCCTTGCCAAGTAGCCGCTTTTCTCCCCTGCGCGAAGGCGACGGTTAAGCCTAGCGCGAAGTAAGCGACGTAATGCATCGGATTAAAGTCCGTTAACCACGGCATCCACTTCTGAACCCAAGGAAGGATTGTATCCAACTGATCTCCGCTTCTGGAGGAAAAGCCGAATATCGCGAGCATGCACACAATAACCGGGATGTATCTCCATCTTTTCGCCACATGGATTTCTCCTTTCTGCGTCCTCCGATATCTAGCGTGAAGGATTGTTCTCGATTTGGTACAATGGAACTCTGTTCGTTATCCGGAATCATGAAATGGGGGATCTCAAATGACGGCTACTAAAAGAGTCGTATGTTTGCTTGACGATGAATTCGAAGACTTGGAGTTGTGGTATCCCGTTTACCGCTTGCGCGAAGAAGGCGCCGAGGTTCTATACGCCGGTCCCGAAAAGGGCCGCAAGCATATTGGCAAATATGGCGTGCCCGCCGTTGCGGATATCTCGTACGACGAGCTCGATGCCGACCGATTCGACGGGTTGCTCGTACCAGGAGGCTGGGCTCCCGACAAAATCCGCAGGGATGCCCGCGTTCTGGAATTCACCCGCTTAATGAACGATGCGAATAAGCCCATCGGTCAAATATGCCATGCCGGCTGGGTGCTGATCTCGGCCAAAATTCTCGAAGGAAGAACCGTTACCTCCACGCCGGGCATTCGCGACGACATGGAGAACGCGGGATCTACTTGGCTGGACGAAGCGGTCGTCGTCGACCGGAACATCGTATCCGCGCGCAGGCCGCCCGACCTTCCTCCATACGCCAAAGCCTTCTGCGATTTACTGTTTGGTCGTCGTTAATTCTTTGTGCCTCCGCGCTGCCGGTTTACCGGATGACGGCGCGGAGGCATTTTATATTGCAGCTCCGAGCTTTATTTATTTCCGAGGCTGTACGTTACCCGGCGAGAGCGCTGCTTCCGCGTAAAATTGGGTGGCGAGCGCCCGGACTTCGCCGGCCGTCTTACATCGGAACATATCTTCCAGGAGTTTCCGGCAATCCGACGCTCTCGTTCGAAGCATGCTTTGCTTCACGGGCAATATCGCTTGAGCCGACAAACTTAACTCCTCTATTCCGAGTCCGATCCAGATCGGCAGAGCGTTTACATCCCCGGCGATCTCCCCGCAAACGCTCACGGGGATGCCTCGCGACTTTGCCGAGTTCGCGACCGTGCGCAGCATCCGCAAAATAGCCGGGTGATACGGCTCGTACATATGGCTGATTTGTTCGTTCATCCGATCTACGGCTAGCGTAAATTGAATCAGGTCGTTCGTGCCGATGCTGAAGAACGCGACTTCCTCCGCCAGCAAATCCGCGATTGCCACCGCGGCGGGTACCTCTATCATGATCCCCGCTTTCGTATCCTGCCGGAAAGAAATGCCTTCTTGAGCTAGCTCCGACTTTGCCTCTTCCAGCACTTCGTTAGCCTCGCGCACTTCGTCCACGGACGTGATGAGAGGATACATGATCTGAACGTCTCCGAAATGGGAAGCCCGAAGAATGGCGCGAAGCTGCGTTTTGAACAAATCCTTGCGTTCCAGGCTGAAGCGGATCGCCCTGAAGCCCAGGAACGGATTTTCCTCTTCCGGCAATTCATGATAGTCGAGCTGCTTGTCTCCGCCGATGTCGAGCGTGCGGATGATCAGGGTTTCCCCCTTAAGCTTCTGCGCGACGGCCCGGTATACCTCGAATTGCTCCTCCTCCGAAGGAAATCGGACCCGATCCATATACAGAAACTCGGTCCGGAATAATCCTACTCCCACCGCTCCGTTGCTCAACGCCGCCTCAAGCTCCTTAAGCGAGCTGATATTCGCAGCAAGCGTCAACGAGACTCCGTCCTGCGTTACGGCCGGCACCTGGGCGAGCGTTAATAATTGTTCCCTATCCGCTATTTGCCTTTTACGCAGTTCCGTATAACGGGAAACCATGTCCGAAGTCGGATCTACTTGAAGCATCCCGGTTCCGCCATCGATGATGATCAAGTCACCGGTCCCGATCGGCTGCTCCAGCTTTCCTTCCACGCCCATGACCATCGGGATTCCGAAAGCCCTAGCCATGATCGCGGAATGGGATGTCGGGCTCCCGACCATCGTGACGATTCCGAGCACTAGCTCCGGCTTCAGATGCACGAGCTGAGAAGGAGACAATTCGCGCACGACAAGAACGAAGGGCTGGGTATCCTCGGGCAAGGCGATATCCGGCGCTCCTAGCAGATGCTTGAGCAGCCTGTTCCCCACGTCTTTGATGTCTAGCGCCCGCTCCTTCATGTATTCGTCGTCAAGCAGGTCGAACATCGTCACGAAATGATCGATCGCTTCTTTTACGGCGACTTCCGCGACTTTATATTGTCTTTGAATAATGCCTTGAATTTCGTTCATGAACACGGGATCTTCGAGAATGGCCAGATGCGCATCGAAAATGCTGGCTTCCTCCGAACCGACGACCTCGTCCAGCTCGGTCCTCATTCGGTTGATCTCCGTTTTGGATCGGCGAATGCCTTCATACAAGCGATCGAATTCCTTGGCCAAATCGGCCACGTCGATTTTCTGCTCCGGAAGCTCCCACTCCCAGTGCGGCAATACGAACGCCTTGCCTATTGCGATTCCTTGCGAGGCTCCTAGCGCTTGAATCATTTCCCCGCCCCCTTATTCTCTCTCTCGTTCACGACGACCGACATAACGGCCGCTTGACCTTTCTTGACTGCCTTAAACGGCGCGAAACGCCATGATTTAACGATATCGCTATTCGTGATGACCATCGGCGTCGCCAAGGACTTGGCATGCTGCTTAAGCGTCGGAAGATGAAATTTCAGAAGCGGTTGCCCCGGCGAAACCTCGTCTCCTATTTTCACCAAAATCGTGAACCCTTTTCCTCCTAAATGGGAGCTATCGATCCCGACGTGGAGGAGCACCTCCAAGCCGTCTTTCGTCAGCAAGCCGATGGCGTGCAAGGAAGGATGGATATGGATGACTTTCCCTTGAACGGGAGCTACCAGTTCGCCTTTGTCAGGGATGAAGGCGACTCCTCGTCCGACCAACCGCTGCGCGAAAATAGGATCGTCGACTTCTTCGAGCGGGATCATCCTACCTTGCATCGGCGAATGGAACTGCACCTGCTGCACGTCCATCTGCATGTGCTTGTTGATCTCTTCGCGGATCAGCTCCGAGAAGGTGCCGAATACGACTTGCACGTGCCCGCCCCCAAGCCGAATGACTCCCGCGGCCCCTAAGTGGCGCAGCGATTGCACGTCGACTTTACGGTCGTCCTCCAGCGTCAACCGTAGCCTCGTAATGCACGCCTCCAATCGGATCATGTTCTCCTTGCCTCCGAGCGCCTGAAGAATTAACGGCGCGCGGTACGGAATATCACCCGCCCAATCGTCCAACCTTGTCGCGTCCTCGCGTCCCGGCGTCGCCAACTGGAATCGCCGGATGCTCCAACGGAACATGACGTAGTAGATAAGACCCACCGCGATTCCGATCGGAAGCAGCATCCATCCTCGCTTGGAAAGCGGCAAATTCACCAAGTATTCCAGCGCTCCCGCGGAGAAGGTAAAGCCGTGATGGATATCAAGCTCGTAAACGAGCCACATGATTCCGCCAGAGATCAACGCATGAATGAGGAACAAGTACGGCGCGACGAACAAGAAGGCGAATTCAACGGGCTCCGTGATCCCCGTGAGGAAGGAGCCAAGAGCGGCCATGCGGAATTGTTTGCTCGTCTTGGGCTTTAGATCTTCGCGGGCCTCATGGATGATCGCGAACGCAACGGCCGGCAACGCGAACATCATGATCGGATAGAGTCCGGCCATGAACGCCCCCGCCGTAGGATCCCCGGCGAAGAATCTCGGTAAATCGCCGAAATAGACGGCTCCGTCCGCTCCTTGGTATTCTCCGACCTGGAACCAGAATAAATGGTTAAGTATGTGATGAAGGCCGAAAGCGACGAGGATCCGATGCAGGAAACCGTACAAAAAGACGCCGAAGCCGCCAGCCGAATAAACAAGCGTCCCCGCGGAGGATGCCCAATCCTTTAGCCCCTCTCCGACCCCGATCATGATCCAGGCGAACAATAGGGAGACAAAACTCATAAACAAGGGAACGAAACGCGATCCGCCGATAAATTGCAGAAATTCCGGCAATTGAAAAGACTTGAATCTATCATGCGCCCACGCTGATGCGACCCCGATGACCGCGCCGGCGAACATGGACGGTTGAACGCCGTTCGGGTCGTAGGTATGGGTCACCATATGAAAAATGAACATTCCGGTTAACGCGGCCATGCCGGCGGTTGCCGTCTGGTTCGACATTCCGAGCGCGATGCCGATCGCGAATATGTAAGGAACGAATTGAAAGATCGCCATCCCCGCGGCATGGAGAACCTCCGGTACTTGAGGCCATCCGAAGGAGTCCCATGGCAATCGCGCGAGCATCAAGAATATGGCGGCAGCGGGAAGCACCGTCATCGGTAACATCATGGCCCGTCCTAGCCTTTGGAGGTAACCTATTCCGTACACTTCCTTTATCCCCCCTCTCTCAACCAGGCGATTGTCCGCGGTAATGTTAATACATTGATATAGATAAGCATAAAAAGGACAGAGATATACCTCCATCGAGGAGGTATATCGTCGTCCTAGTCTTTCACCGTCTATCTTTTCGTTAAGACTTGCCGTTCGGAAGGAGAATGGAATCCTCCACCTTAATGCAGCGGTCCATGATGATCCGAAGGCCGCCTTCCGTGGCGATTCTGGCGGCATCCTCGTTAGCGATGCCGAGTTGGAGCCAGAGCGCCTTGGCTCCGATGGCGACCGCTTCCTCCGCGATGGGAGGCGTATGTTCGGGACGGCGGAACACGTTCACGACGTCGACCGGGAAAGGAATATCCTTCAGGGAAGGATAGCTCGTCTCCCCGAGAATCGAAGCAGCGTTCGGATTTACCGGAACGATCCGGTAACCTTTGCTTTGCATCGCTTCGGATACCATATGCGAGGTCTTCGATGGATCATCGGACAATCCGACTACGGCAATCGTCTGCGTATCCAATAATAACTGCTTGATTTCGTCTCTCGACGGATGTTCGTACGACATCATGGGTTGCCTCCCTTTGCTTTATGTTCGGACTGAATTAGTCTACCCAGTCGACCTTGGCGCCAAGCGACTTCAAATGATCGAAATAGATCGGATAGGATTTGGCGACATGGTGCGCGTCTTTAATGCGGATCGGTTGAGCGGAGCGCAACCCGACGATCGTGAGCGCCATAATGACCCGGTGGTCGAAGTGAGCGTCGATTTCGACGCCGCCTTCCACGCCTTCGGGACGGCCGTGGACGATAATCTCGGCTTGCTTCTCCTCGACGTTGGCACCCGCTTTGCGCAGCTCGGCCAAATAATCGGTAATGCGATCGCATTCTTTGTATCGCAGATTCTCAACATTGTAGAATCGGGAAGTACCTTCGGCGAATACCGCGGCCGCCACCATAGCCAATACTCCGTCCGTGAACTCGTCGCCGTCGAATTCGCCGGCGGTCAACCGACCGTTGCCGCGAACGTGAACGATTCCGTTCTCGTGCGTCAACGGGACGTTCATGGCGCGCAGCACGTCTACGACGGCTCGTTCGCCTTGCTTGCTCTCTTCCAAGAGGCGATGAACGACAACGTCGGATTCCGTCACCGCCGCAGCTGCCAGAATCGCCGCCGAGCCGGGATAATCTCCCTGAACCGTATACGTCTGCGCTTTGTATTTCTGCTTGCCGGGGATGCGATAATGCATCAGATCCTCGGAGGCCTCGACGATTATGCCGGCCTGAGCAAGCACCTCGAGCGTTTGGCCGATGACCACTTTGGACTTCAGGTCGTGCAGTACTTCGATCTCGCTATCTTCGTCCAGAAGAGGAGTCAAGAACAACAGCGAACTTAAAAACTGGGAGCTGACGTTGCCCGACACCTGAATTTTGCCGCCGCGCGGATTGCCGCCTTTGATCGTCATCGGCAATCTTCCGTTGTTGTGTTCAATGGTTACGCCCATGCTTTCAAGCGCCACGATCAGGTCGTCATGCGGACGTTTACCCAAGGATTCCGGATAAGCGTTGACGAAGTGCACCTCCGGAAGTAAAGCTGCGATCGACATGACGAAACGCAAAACGGCGCCCGCGTTACCGACGTTTAATTCCTTGGTTGCGCGCGGATTGCGACCGAATCCGGTAATGACGATTTTCTCGGCGTCCTCTTCGACGGTGGCACCCAGGTCGCGAATGCAACGGCGCATAGCTTCCCCGTCCTCGCTGTGAGCCGGATATAAAATCGTGCTCGTCCCTTCCGCCAATGCGGACACTAGCAAATATCGGGTCGTATAATTTTTGGAGGATAACGCTTGAATTTCGCCTTTGAGTGTTCCCGTAGGTGTGACGATCATATCCATTGATAAACACGCTCCTTGAAACTATGTATTAGGTATGTAGTAGATATCCCAAGCCGGCTCCGGCGGCGGTTAACCCGAATCCGCCAACGTAAGTCGCCGCCAAATAATAAACCAAAACTCGTCCTCGCTCCTGGCGGAGCATGGTGACCTTCTGCACATTCAATGTAGAATAGGTCGTTAATCCGCCTAAGATGCCAATTCCGTAAAAGGCATACTCCGCAACATGCTCGGACTCCAGTTCGAATCCGATAAACATCCCGATCGCGAACGATCCCGCAAGGTTTACGAGAAGCGTGCCATAGTAGGCAGGCTTTCGCGAGGCGACCGTAGCCCGGGAGATCCCATAACGCATAAGAGCGCCAATCGAGCCGCCGACTCCGACCAATCCAGCTAGCCAGATGCTTTTCACGAAGCTCCTCTCCTTCCCCACGCCAAGCCGGCCGCTGCAAGTCCCCATCCGCCCAACATGCTTAATAGAGCGTAGATTGAAGCCGCAGCATAAGCTTGTTGCTGGCACATTTGCCACAATTGTCCGTTAAACGCGCTGAAAGTCGTAAACGCTCCCAGAAAACCGGTTCCGGCCACTTCTCCGAACCACACGGGAGCCCTACGCCGGATCAACAAACCGGCCAACGCTCCGAGTAGCAGCGAACCCGAGAGGTTGATGAATAGCGTAGCCCACGGAAAATCGCCCGAGTCCGCACGAGGAAAAAGAAATCCGACCCCGTAACGGGATATGGCTCCAAGAAAGCCGGCGAAGGCTATTCCGACAACGATTCTCATCATGACCTCCGCTTCCGCATTGACATCCCCATGCTCAATTCTTATGATGAACCTATATTCAAAAAGAAAGGTTGGCCGATTATGAGCTCCTATACGACCATTACCCCGGAACAGCTGAAATCAAGATTGGATGCCGGAGAAAAAATTCATCTTATAGACGTGCGCGAAGACGAGGAAGTCGCCCAAGGCATGATTCCCGGTGCCCTTCATCTGCCGCTCGGGCAAGTTCCGCAACAGTTGGACCAGATCCCTAAAGAAGAAGAAGTCATCTTCATCTGCCGCAGCGGTTATCGTAGCGATCAAGCCTGCCAGTATTTGTCCTCCCTTGGATACAAAGGAACGACCAACCTCATCGGCGGCATGATTGCTTGGACGAATCTACCCTAACTCCATGACCTGGGCAACCAATTGATCAAAAGATCGACAATCTCGGAAGGCGTTCGATCGGACGTGTCCACCGTCGCGTGCGCGAAGTCGTAGGCATGCCGCCTAGACTCCAGCAAGGCGGTGACGCGTTCCTCCGCATCGCCGGCCAGAAGCGGTCTCGATCCCGCCGCCGCGGCACTCGTCACTCGGCTGATCAAGCTTGCCTTGTCCGCCGTTAGGCAGACGACCCAACCTCCCGACAGCATCCGTCTCCTATTGCTCTCTCTAAGCACGGCCCCCCCGCCAGTCGCCACGACCAGCTTACCCTGTTCGAGCACATCCTTCAGCACTCGGCTTTCCCAATCGCGAAAGACCGTTTCCCCTTGCTCCGCGAACATTTCCTTAATAGAAAGACCGGCTCTTCTCTCGATTTCCTCGTCGGTATCGATGCTCTCCCAACCAAGACGCTCGGACAACAACCGGCTAACCGTCGATTTGCCCGTTCCCATGAAACCGACGATGATGATATTGCGGCTAGTGTCTTTTCCGTTCAACAAGAGCTCCCCATTCCTTGTTTTTACGCTTTTTATATCATATCATACCGATCCTAAGGTATAAAACGACGAGTTTATCCGTAACTTTGATAGTGCACGGAGTGTACGAACCCTCGTCAAAGGTGATGCTGCATTTGGATAATAACCGAAATCCCAAATCGATCGAACAACCGCTTCGTCGATTATTAGATCCCTCTTACCCGTTATGCAGGGAAGACGTGCTATGGGCGCTGGGCTTCATCAAGAAAAAAGTGGCCGACGGAGCTCCCGAATGGTCGGGGCTCGATCGGCCACAGCTGCTTGCCCATTTTGCCTGTTTCGCGGATATGGCTTTGTTGCTCTTGCATCGTCGTAGTCCTAGCAATCATGAGACCGCATGCTTTCGAACGATGCTAAGGGAACATCTGCCTCGCGACTGAATTAAGAGTTCATCCAGTTGTGGTGGAACGAGCCTTCTTTGTCCAGACGTTTGAACGTATGGGCGCCGAAGTAATCGCGTTGCGCTTGAAGCAGGTTGGCCGGAAGGCGTTCCGAACGGTAGCTATCGTAGTAAGCGATCGCGCTGGCGAACGAAGGCACCGGAATGCCGTATGCGATCGCCGTGGATACGACCTCGCGCCATGCATCCTGATAGGACTCCACTACGCCTTTGAAGTACTCGTCCAGCAACAGGTTGCGAAGCTCGGGTTCGCGGTCGTAAGCGTCTTTGATATTTTGCAGGAAGCGCGCGCGGATGATGCAGCCGCCCCGGAATATCATCGCGATATCGCCATAACGCAGATCCCAGCCGTATTCCTCGGAAGCGGCGCGCATTTGCGCGAATCCTTGGGCATACGAACAAATCTTGCTTGCGAACAAGGCTTTGCGCACGCTCTCGATGAACGCGGCTTTATCGCCTTGGAACGGCTTGGTTTGAGGTCCTTTAAGCACTTTGCTTGCGGCAACGCGCTCTTCCTTCATGGCGGAGAGGAAGCGGGAGAATACGGATTCCGTAATGATGGAAAGAGGTACGCCTAAGTCGAGCGCGCTTTGGCTCGTCCATTTCCCCGTTCCTTTTTGCCCGGCGGCATCCAAGATAACGTCGATCATCGGTTTGCCCGTTTCGGGATCCTTCTGAGAGAAAATATCCGTCGTGATCTCGATAAGGTAGCTGTCGAGTTCGCCTTTGTTCCATTCTCCGAAAATTCCGTGGAGTTCGTCCGTAGATACGCCAAGAACGTCCTTCAACAATTGATATGCTTCGCAAATCAGCTGCATATCGCCGTATTCGATTCCGTTATGCACCATTTTAACGTAGTGTCCGGCGCCGTCCGGCCCGATATATGTACAGCAAGGATCTCCGTTTACTTTAGCCGAAATTCCCGTAAGGATTGGCTCCACGAGACGGTATGCTTCAAGAGGTCCGCCCGGCATGATGGACGGGCCTTTAAGCGCGCCTTCTTCTCCGCCGGATACGCCCGTTCCGATAAAGTGGAAGCCCTGCGCCGTCAAATCTTTGCTGCGGCGTTGCGTATCCGGGAAATAAGCGTTGCCGCCGTCGATTATGATATCGCCTTGATCCAGATGAGGAATAAGGGATTCGATCGTTGCGTCCGTACCTGCGCCCGCTTGAACCATGATCAGAATTTTGCGGGGTTTCTCTAAGGAATTCACGAATTCTTCGACCGAGTAAGCAGCTACGAGCTTCTTGCCTTGACCGTCCGTATTCAATAAATCGTCCGTTTTCTCGCGCGAACGGTTATATACCGCGACGGTGAATCCGCGGCTCTCGATGTTGAGAGCAAGATTACGACCCATTACGGCTAAGCCGACGACGCCAATGTTTGCATTCGACATGTTTTTTTTCATCCTTTAATACAAAATTTTCACAATAAAACTATTGTACTCTTTTTGATCGAAGAAGAAAACCTACATTTCATTTTCCATCGATCTCCAAATTTCCCCTTGCATTTTCCTGTTACTTATTATTTAATAGTAAATATAATAAATAAAGGAAGTGTTAATTATGGCAGCTACTAATTGGGTATTCGACAAAGCGCATAGCGGCATTACTTTCAGCGTTCGCCACATGATGATTACTAACGTTCGCGGCAGCTTCAACGATTTCGATGCGGTTGTTTCCGCTGATCCCGCTAACCTTCCTTCATTGGAAGCGACGGTTACGATCGACGTCAACAGCGTCAACACTAAGGATGAAGGACGCGACGGTCATCTGAAATCCCCGGATTTCTTCAACGCCGAGCAGTTCCCCAACATCACGTTTAAGAAAACCGCTCTTGAATCCAAAGGCGGCGAGGAATATAAGTTAACCGGCGACATCACGATTGCCGGCGTTACGAAATCGATCACGCTTAACACCGAGATCGCCGGTCCGGCCAAAGATCCTTGGGGCAATACCAAGTTCGGAGTCGTTGCTTCCGGCGCCATCAACCGCTCCGAATTCGGACTGACTTACAATGCGGCGCTGGAAACCGGCGGAATCCTGATCGGCGATGCGATCAAAGTCCATATCGAATTGGAATTCACTCAAGCGTAATTCGGAAGAGTGACCGTCTTAAGCTATATTACCTATATAATACGAAAGCGGAGCTGCCTCTTAGAGGAGCTCCGCTTTCGTATTATATAGGTTTGCCGCTTCATCGTTAGAGCTCCAACATCAGCATCTCGGTTCGCATGCCTTTCAGCTTCTCCTTGCTAGACTCGATCGTTTCGGTCCATCCGCTCTCGATCGCTTCGTGAAGAACGGCAAGCTCGTAATCGATTTCAAGACGCAATACTCCCGCTCGATGCTCGGCTCTCTTGGACTTGAAAGCTTGCACCATGTCTTCTACCGTAACTTGCGGTCTTTTCTGAAAAATAATCCGATGTTCCATGCCGGACACCTCCACGAGACGGATAATTTCACCGAACATGATGTTCTCGATCCTAAGAACTTGACGGTCTTGGAACCGTTTAACAATGGCGTGGCCGCGGGAATCGTTGATGAGCTTCTCGATCCATTGGGCCAGTTTCTCATCCTTGACCAGATAGTCTCCTACCATTTTGTAACGATTAAGCACCCTTAGAAATCTGAGCTTGAGCAGCTTTCGTCCCGTACGTACGGAAACGATGAATTGATGCTCGTTCTCGTTCCAATACAAGGAATAACCGTCCTGGATCAATTCTCGGATCAGATTCTGGATTTGTCGGCGATCGAAACGAAGCTCCAGGTTGCAATATTCCACTTCATGACTGCGGTTCACGGCCATCCCCCCTCCTGCACTAAACGCACGGCTTGAGATATTGACCGAATTGTCTGAATATTGTGGCTTACTACTATCTTATACTCCATCTTATGTTCTGGCAACTTGGTTTCTTGACTATTTTCCTTCCTATTTTTACACGGAAAGGGCAGGTTCCGAAACCGACGTTGCGCGTATGCGGGCGGTAGTGTTAAACTCGCGAGATAATCCCATCACCGAAAGCAAGGAGAATCATCCATGAGCACAGCTATGATCGAAGTTTTTAACGGTTTTGACGAGCGGGATTTCGAAGTATTCGAGATCGAAGGCCTTGAAGCTCGAATGGAAGCGTTGATCGATAGAGTACGGCCGAAATTCAACCTGATCGGGGAACGGGTTTCGCAATCCCTGTCCGAACTGTGCGAGGAAGAAATGTTCACCCACGTAGCTAAGCACGCGCGGAGAACCGTTAACGCGCCGAACGATTCCTGGGTCGCCTTCGCCAATAACAAAAGAGGTTATAAAGCGCATCCCCACTTTCAAATCGGACTTTGGTCTACCCACGTATTCGTCCAATTCGCCATCATATATGAATGTCCGAACAAGAACGTCTTCGCCGAACGCGCGCTCGACGAGCTCGAATCGGTTCGCGAAGCGGTTCCGAATCACTTCGTCTGGTCGAAGGATCATATGGTTCCGGCCGGGCATATCCATAGCGAGCTATCGGACGACGAGCTTGCGGACTTCATGCTGCGGCTGAAGACGGTTAAAGCTTCGGAGTTGACCTGCGGCATTCACATTCAACGTGGAGATCCGGTTCTCGCGAACGGCGAAGCGTTCCTGAGACTCGTCGACGACACCTTCCGGACGCTGCTGCCCTTGTATAAAATGTCGTTCGCTTAATAGACGTTATCCCGTTCGCTCGTTATATAAAGGGGATGTTCCCCAAGGTCGTTATGACCTTGGGGAACATCCCCTTTTCGTTACGGGAATTGCTTTATTGCGTGATGGCTGCTTCGCGCATCGCCGTCGCGGCGGCTTTACGCTGGCGAGCGGACTTGCGGAAGTGAAGCAACTCATAGATGCAAGGAACGATGACCAAGGTCAGCAGCGTGGATACGACCAAGCCGCCGATAACGACGATGGCGAGACTCTGGGAAACGATGCTTCCGCTTTCCGAAGAACCGAACACGAGAGGCAGCATGGCGCCTACGGTCGCGATGGCCGTCATCAGAATCGGACGCATGCGGGTTCCCGCAGCTTCCAGCAACGATTCGCGAATCGTCATCTTCTCTTCGTTATGCTTCACGCGGTCGATGAGCACGATCGCGTTCGTGACGACGATACCGATGAGCATGACGACTCCGAAGATTGCCGTAAAGTCGGGAGTTACTCCGGTGACTATCAAGCCTAGTACGGCACCGATCGGCACGAAGAGAATGGATGTCATAATGGCGAGCGGCGCACGTAATGTCTTGAATGTAATAACCATGATCAAGTATACGATTCCGATCGATACGAGCATCATCATGAACAAGCTGATCATATCGGCCGATTGATCCGCGGACGCTCCGCCGACGAACAATTCAACGCCTTCAGGCGGCTTCACGTCCGCGAGCTCGGACTTGATTGCGGTCCCGACCTTGGACAATTGGGATGGCTCCACGGAAGCCGATATCCGTACGTAGCTCTTCCCGTCCTTGTGGAAGAAAGTCGTGGATTGTTCCGATTTAACCCATTTCGCTACGCTCGATACCGGTTTGGGCCCCGTATCGGTCATGACCGTAAGCGACGACAGATCGCTCTCGGACGTAGGCTTCAAGGAAGGCTCGAGCAGTACTTGTACGGACTGGCCCTCCACCGTGATCGCTCCGACAGGAACGGAGTTCAGCATGCCTTGTAACTGCGTCGCGATATCTCCGGCTTTCGCTTCGGTTGGGTTAACCTCAAGCGTGTATACCGTCTTCTTCTCTTCTTGGTTGCTTTCCACTTTCAGAACGTCCTTGACGGTCTTCATCTTAGCGACGACTTCGTCCGCCGTTTTGCCGATTTCTTCTAGATTATTCCCGGTTACGTCGACGAAAACTTGAGTGGAGCTGCCTCCGGACAAGAAATTCCCCGTCCCCGTATTGATTTCCGCGCCGGGGTAATTGTCTCGTTCTGCTTTAACGGCTTCCATGACTTTCTCGGCATCCGCGTCCGGTTTCATCTTAAGCATGTAGGATACGAGCGTCGGGGACGATACCGCGCCGTATTTGGCGGCGTCGGCGCTATTGCCGTTAGTCAACGTAACCCACTCTACTTCTTCCCTGCTCATTAAGAAGGCTTCAAGCTTGCTGCCGTTCTCCATGACTTCCGAAATAGGCGTATCCGGTTTGTATTCCATGCTTACGGTAAGATTCTCGGCGCTCGAGGAATCGATGGCACCCTTAGGCATAGCAACGTATGTCGCGATGGATCCGATCAAAAGCAAGAATGCTGCGACGATAGGAAGCCACTTGTGACGCAGGTTCCACTCGAGAAGCTTCACGAAACGTTTGGAAGGCTGATGCTCTTTGATCGTCGAATTTTTCAATACGCCCGCGCTCATTAACGGGATAATCGTTAAAGCGACAAGCAGCGACGATAACAACGAATAAGTCATCGTTAGCGCGAACGGAAGCAAGAATGCTTGCAATCCGCCTCTGAGCAAGCTCATCGGCAAGAAAACCGCGATCGTAGTCAGCGTGGATGCCGTAATGGCCCTTGCGACCTCTTTCGTCGCGTCGATGATCAACTCTGAAGAGAACTTCTCCTTCTGCAGTCGGCGGAAAATATTCTCGATGACCACGATGCTATCGTCGACCAATCGTCCGACGGCAACCGCCACGCCTCCGAGCGTCAGAATGTTAAGCGTAATTCCAGATAAATCCAGCAAATATAGCGTCATGGCCAACGAAAGAGGAATCGACACGATCGTGACCAAAGTCGCCCTAACGTTACGCATGAAAATCAGGATCACGATCGTTGCGAACAGCGCTCCGAGCAGAACTTCCCTCATCATGCTGTTAACCGAATGAACGACTTGCTCGGACGTGCTGATCATGATTTTCATGTTGACGGATTTATTTTCTTCGTTGAAGGTCTTGATGACTTCGTCCACGCCGTCTCCGACTTTTACCGCGTTGGAGTTAGCTCCCTTCGAGATGATGAACTCCAATGCGTCTTTGCCATCAATGCGGAACGTGCTTTCCTTCGCATCGTCGAAGTTCACTTCCGCGACGTCGCCGAGCTTTACGCCATCGGCTACGGGAAGCTTCTTCAAAGACTCGACGTCCTGTAGACTCGCCGATACGTTCAAGTTAACGATTTGGCCGTCCAAGGTGCTCTCGCCGACGGATGCCGAAGCGTCTCTGCCTTGAAGCACTCCGTACAGAGCCTGCACGGGAACGCCCTTGGCGGCGAGCTTATCCGCATCCGGAACGATGCTGACCTTAGGCTGGGATTTGCCTGACATTTGCACTTCCCCGACGCCGTCTATGGCTCGGAATGCGTCGAGAACATCCTGCTCGAGCAATTCCTTCTGCGCATCGCTGACGCCGTCCGCGAAAGTAAGCGTGACGAAGGAGATCGGGATCATCGAAGTGTTGAACTGAATGACGTAAGGCGGAGATACGTTAGCCGGCAGCTGTACGGCGCTGACCGCTTTGTCGACCTCCAGCTTCGCTTCCTTCATGTCCGTGTTGGCATCGAAGTTCAAGTTGACTTGCGAGAAGCCATCACCGGACGTGGAGAATACGTTCGTCTTTCCCTTAATCGCGGACAAGGATTGCTCCAGCTTGCCCGTGACCTCTCTATCCATCGAGGACGCGTCGTATCCCGGTCCAATGACGGATACCGTTACCTGAGGATTATCGGCCTCCGGCAGAAACTCCATCGGGAGTTTCGTGTAGCTCAGAATTCCCATGGCAAGTACCATGATCACGATGATGATCATAGCCGCTTTGTTGCGAAACGCTCCGTTAATAATACTTTTCACTTTGTTATTTTCCCCTTCCACTCCATTGAATCTTTCTTTGAATTAGCATAACGGATACCTCGCCATCTCTGGAAACGACCGGAGACCGGACTTAAACCTAGACTAAAGTCTGATTCGTCGTCGGGCCGCGGTTACCTTACCGTCGCCTCTCGCCTAACATAAGCGATAAATATGAACGGAATATGAACCGCAATCCTTTACAATATCATCCAGTAAAACTTATAATAAAAAGTGAGTAATCACTCATTTTGATGGAGGGATGACCAATGAATCTAGTTACGCAACCCAATGACGATTCTCATTCCGATTGTATCGCGGCCGTTCATGTTTCTCGTTCATTCGGCAAAAGAACCGTGCTGGACGACATTTCCTTAACGGTAAGAAAAGGAGAAATTTTCGGTTTGCTCGGTCCTTCGGGCTCGGGGAAAACAACGCTAGTCCGCTTAATAACCGGACTCGATATTCCGAACGGCGGTACCATCACCCTGCTTGGGGAGAAAATGCCGAAGCTCGACATCTTGAGCAGGATCGGGTATATGGCGCAATCCGACGCTCTCTATGGGGAATTGACCGCTCAAGAGAACCTGGAGTTCTTCTCCGCTCTCTACGGTCTGCGCGGCACTAAGTTGAAGAGCAGGATAAAGGAAGTCGCCGAATTGGTGAAGCTGTCGGACGATTTGAAGAAGCCCGTCCAGCTCTACTCAGGCGGCATGAAGCGAAGACTGTCTCTCGCCGTCGCGCTGATGCACGGGCCGGAAGTACTCGTCCTGGATGAACCGACCGTGGGCATCGATCCCGTGCTGCGCAAATCGATCTGGGACGAATTGGATAACCTGCGCCGCGCAGGGGTGACGATGCTGGTTACGACTCACGTCATGGACGAAGCGGAGAAATGCGACCGATTGGCCATGATCCGCGACGGGAAGGTAATCGCTTTAGGCAGCCCGGAGCAATTAAAGGCCGACTCGCAGGCATCCAGCATGGAAGATGCCTTCATTGCTTTCCGCGGAGGTGTCGCATGAGAATCCAAGCCCTCGCATTTCGGATCGTCCGTCAGTTCATTAAAGACAAGAGAACGTTGGCCTTGATGTTGCTGGCGCCACTTCTCGTCTTGACGCTAATGAAATTCGTGTTCGACGGTCAGGCCGTCGATCCTCGAATCGGAGCGGTGAAGCTTCCTTCTCCCGTCATCGAATCGTTGCAGAAGAACGGCGCGGTCGTGATTCCATACGAAGACGAACGGACGGCAATGGATCGAATGGCCGAAGCCGAGCTTGATGCCGTGCTATCCCTGAAGGGATTGCAGCCGCATATTACGCTAGAAGGCAGCAATCCGTCGAAAATACGCAGCGTCATGGAAGTTGCGCAGAAAGCCTTGCAACAGCTTACCGGCATTTCCGGCATCCAGCCCGCCCTCTCGTATTTGCACGGCTCGGGAGACCGCGATATTTTCGACTATTACGGATCCGTGCTCGTCGGTTTTTTCTCCTTTTTCTTCGTTTTCCTGATTGCAGGAGTATCTTTCTTAAGGGAAAGGACGACGGGAACTTTGCAGAGGCTGCTTGCCACGCCCCTTCGACGATGGGAAATCGTTGCCGGTTATTTACTGGGCTTCGGCCTGTTCACGCTGCTGCAGGCTACGCTCATCGCATGGTATTCGACCAGCGTTCTCGGCATTGCCCTCGAGGGCTCCTTCCTTCTGGTGCTTTTCATGAATCTCTTGCTTGCGCTTGCCGCTCTTACTTTAGGTACGTTATTGTCCGCATACGCCCAGAACGAATTTCAGATGTTCCAGTTCATTCCGCTCATCGTCGTTCCTCAAATATTCTTCTGCGGCCTTATCGATCTTCAATCTATGCCCGATTGGCTGCAAGCCGTCGGAAAGGCGCTCCCGCTCTATTACGGCGCGGATGCCCTTAGGGGAATCATGTTACGAGGAGACGGATGGCGCGAAATTTGGATAGATTCCGGCGCGTTGCTCGGGTTTGCCGTATTGTTCGCTTCGTTGAACGTGCTGGCGCTGCGCAAACACCGTCGAATATAATGAGCGATAGAGCATGTCTACGGCATGACGGGAGGTGCGTAAGATGAAAGACCCGTTGGAACAGTGGCTTGAGGAGCTTCTGGAGAAGCATGAAGGAGAGAGGATGACCGACAAGCAATCGCGGATATTGAGAGCCGCGGTCGAAGTATTCGCCGAGAAAGGGTATTCCGGCGCGGCCACTAGCGAAATCGCGCAGCGCGCTGGGGTTGCCGAAGGTACGATATTCCGACATTACCGCACGAAGAAGGACTTGCTTTACTCGATCGTCGCCCCCTTCGTAGCGAGACTTATCGAACCGTTCGTATTACGCGATCTCTATCCGTTGATCGACAATCCGCATCCGACCTTCGAAGGATTCATTCGCGGAATTCTGGACAATCGGATCGCTTTCGCCGAAAAGAATATTAAAGTGATTCGAATTCTGCTGCAAGAAGTGCCGTTCCATCCCGAGCTGCGGGAGCAATTTTTATCCAAAGTCGCCGATCGCGTGTTGCGGAAGATCACCAACGTCGTAAATCATTACCGGGAACAAGGCCATATCGTCGAAGTCCCTCCACTGACTGCGGTTCGGCTAGTCGGATCTACCCTTTTCGGTTATTTAATCGTCCGTTTTCTATTCGCGCCTACCGGCTGGGACGACTCCCTGGAGAGGGAAGCTACCGTGCAATACATCCTGCATGGCCTTAGCAGCCGGATTGAAGCTAAATAATAATACAAAAAACCGGAGGCGAGAACCTCCGGTTTTGTACGTATATTCCGATTTATCATCGAGGGCGGAAACGTCGATCAGGAAGCATGCACCTTCTGACGAGCCTGGCTGCGGTATTGAGCCAACAACCCTAGCGCGGCAAGTGATAACACGCCCGATACGACGAAAGGCAGCCATGAAGTCGCGCCCAGCAACGCTGCCCCGAGCAGAGGACCGACGATCCGACCCAGGCTGTCCATGGAAGAGCTTAGTCCGGATGCGATTCCCTGGCCGACCGTCGTCTTCTGAGTAATCAGCGAAGTGACGCAAGGTTTAATGAGCGAATTGCCGATTCCAAAAATGCACAGATAGACCGTGGCCATCCCCCAGCTATTGGCGGTAAGAAGCAAGAAGAAACCGGCGGCGGAAATGACCAATCCGATGGCGATGTACTGGCTTTCCTGACCTTTCTTCACCCGACGTCGAACGATTCCGCCTTGCACGAGAGCACCCGCCAGGCCGCAGAAGAAAAACATCATTCCGATCTGCAGTGGCGTTACCTCGAACCTCTCCATTCCGAACAATTGAAGGGTCGCCTCTAGGATGGCCAATGAAAACGTTACGAAGAAGGCGAGCACGTACAAATACTTAAGCGGCCCTTGGAAGGCAGTCCAGCGGGAAACGCGCTTGCTCGTTTCTTTCGATGCCCGGCGCTCCGGAGGCAGCGATTCCGGAAGCTTGAAGAATGCCGCAATGAACACGACGAACGATAATGCCGAAGCCGCGTAGAACGGCGTGTGAATCTGGATCTCGCTTAAGAAGCCCCCGAAGCCCGGGCCGAACGTAAAGCCGAGGCCGATGCTCATTCCGACGACCGCCATTCCCTTCGTCCGTTCCTCTTCGGTCGTAATATCCGCGACGTAAGCGACGATACACGAGACGACGGCTCCGGAGAACAAACCTCCCAATATCCGAGACGCGTACATGATCGCTAGATTTTCACCGGACATGCCGAACAATAGGAAGCTTATGCTGAATCCCAATACTCCCATCATAATAACCGGTCGGCGTCCGATACGCTCGGATAATCCCCCCCAGAGAGGGCTGAGCAGGAAAGACATCAAGGAATAGACCGCCAACATCGCGCCCGTATGCCAATTCGCCGACTCCTTGCTCGCTTCGGTCACCAATTGAGGCAATACCGGAATAATGATGCCGAAACCGATAAAAATCGTAAAGAGCATGAGTCCTACGATAGCTAATTTGCTTTTCACGGAAAATTCTCTCTCCTCTGTCTACTACAATAAAGGATATCATTCGCGTTAACATTCTACATTTGATGGTAGCATAACGAACGCTATGTTCCAAATCGGATTCGTTGACGTTTTCGTGACAAGTTCCGATCGAAATAGACAGCGGTTGATTTCCCCCCTATTTTTGTTATACTCATGCTTGTTTGCACAAATGCGTTCAAACCTACTTGAAGCACGTATGAGAAAGGCAGTGAACTTCTCTTGGATCATAATCGTACTCCTTTATTCGACGCGTTGCGTTCACACGCGAAACAAAATCCGGTGCAATTCCACATTCCGGGCCACAAGAAAGGCGCCGGAATGGATCCCGAATACCGTGACTATATCGGCCAAAATATCCTTGACATCGACTTGATCAATATCGCTCCGCTCGACGACTTGCATCAGCCCGTCGGCGTCATTCTCGAAGCGCAACAGCTGGCCGCGGACGCGTTCGGCGCGGATGCGACTTATTTCTCCGTGCAAGGCACGAGTACGGCCATCATGACCATGATCTTGTCCGCATGCAGCCATGGAGATAAAATCATCGTGCCGCGGAACGTTCACAAGTCGATTTTATCCGCTATTATTTTCGCCGGCGCCCGTCCGGTCTTTCTCTCTCCCGTTCGCGACACGAACCTCGGAATCGATCACGGGGTAACCACGCGGTCCGTTCGGAGGGCATTGGAACGACATCCGGATGCCTCCGCCGTTCTGATCATCAACCCGACCTATTACGGCGTTTGCACACACCTCAAGGAAATCGTAGACCTCGTTCACGAATACGATATTCCGGTACTCGTAGACGAGGCTCACGGCGCATTGATTCATTTCTCCGACGAGTTGCCCTTATCGGCTATGCAAGCCGGTGCCGATATGGCCGCAACCAGCATTCATAAGCTAGGCGGGTCGATGACCCAGAGCTCTGTTCTCAACGTACGCAAGGGTTTGGTCAATCCGCACCGCGTGCAGACGATCCTTAGCTTATTGATGACGACCTCGACCTCTTATCCTCTTCTGGCTTCCTTAGATACGGCTCGTCGGCAGCTTGCCATCCACGGGAAAGAAATCGCGGAAAGAACGTTGAATCTGGCGAAAAAAGCCCGGACGGCGGTCAATAAGATTGAGGGGTTATACAGCTTCGGGGAGGAGCTGCTTGGCGAGGAAGCGACTTACGATTACGATCCGACGAAGCTCACGGTTCACGTCCGCCACTTGGGCATTACCGGTTACGATGCGGAAAATTGGTTGCGCGAGCATTTCCGCTTGGAAGTCGAGTTGAGCGATATGTACAATATTCTTTGCTTGATCACCCCAGGAGACGACGAGGAATCGATATCCATCCTCTTGGAAGCTTTGCAAGCGATGTCCGATGCCTACCATGCAGATAATAGGGAAATTCTCGAAGTGGTCGTGAAAATTCCGGAAATCCCCCATCTCGCCCTAACGCCGCGCGATGCGTTCTACGGTGAAACCGAGCTCGTACCGTTCAAGGAATCGGCCGGCAAGATCATTGCCGAATTCATCTACGTCTACCCGCCGGGCATCCCGATCTTGCTCCCGGGCGAAGTCATATCGCAAGAAAACATCGACTATATCGTCGATCATCTCGAAGTAGGCTTACCGGTTAAAGGTCCCGAAGACCGGTCCGTCACCAACGTAAAGGTGATCTTGGAAGAAACCGCTATCTCATAAAGGTCATATGAAAAGGTCCGGCTCACGCTTTGCGCGAGCCGGACCTTTCAAATTCTATTGATTGCTTAATACTGATCCTGCATTTCTAATTTGGGTAATCGGCCGCGAAGCAAGCTGCCGAGCTCTTCCGCTGCTTCGGCTGAAACGAGGAATCGCGTACGGAGAATTTCGGTGTCTCCCAGATCATCCGCGCTCAAAGGAGATGATCTTCCTGTTTGCATGCATACGACAAGAGGTTTTCCGAAAAAGTGGCTCGTGTACACGATAGCGAAATCAAAACGGCTCTCTTCGGAGATGCAGCCGACGAAATTAACATTGGAAGATTCGATCACATCGTAGAGGTTCTCAAGCATTTGCTTCCCTCCCGGCTCGAATTAAATTATCTGAATATTATGTCTATTTTAACATGCGCGGTTTGTACATATCAATCAGGCGAAGTGCCCATTCTTCCCTACCGGTCACGGTAAACCGTTGCCAATGATTACCGGAAATGCTATCATGGGCGTGGGGGTGGAACCGATGAGTCAAAGCGCTTACATTTCTCTTGTTCAAGGCTCGACCGTTGCCGAAATCGATCTGAACGGAGTGAAGGAACAGCTCCATCGTTATCGGGAACAGATGACGTTAACAGGCCAGCAGCTCGGATGGGATTACGCGGAAGCCGCTTTCCCTTACAGCATAGAGAGTAAACCCGAAGCGCAAGATCAATGGTTCTATCTAAAGGGAATCAATCCGCAATATCGCTATATCGTCGTCGGAACCGGCCAGCGGGAGACGGACGGGGCGGTCGTGCCTTACATTCATCTCGTACTGCCGAGCGACTCTACCCACGGAGACAAATCAAAGGCGAACGAGCTTTGCAAGTGGATCGGCAAGCAGTTGCAGGCCGAAGTAAAAATGTTCAACGGCAGGACTATCTTCTTCAATCCGCGCAAATAAAAATTAACTACGATAATACATGAAGCCTCTTCCGGTTTATTACAACCGTAAGAGGCTTCACTTGTTCTTCATTAATGTAGATGACGATAGCTAGCTTATCCGTTCTCGTTCTCGAGGGCAGCCAACTCTTCATATACCTTCATAACCGTTTCCCATTCTTGATCGTCTTCGATATTGACGAGGATTTCGTCTTCGCCTTCTTCTTCGACTCGGAAAATGACGCCGTCGTCCTCTGGATCGTTACGATCCAATAGAACGGCATAAGCGCGGTTATTGGATTCAAAACTGTATACGAGCACCATCTCGTGCTCTTTACCGTCCTCGTCCGTTACGATGAATACGGCTTCCTCATCGTGGTCGTGCTCGCAGTTCTCATCATGGACATGATCGCTCATGGTGGGGAACCTCCGTTCAATCGGTTGAATTTACCTACCCACGTATCGTATCACTTCCCGTATCGAGGGTCAAACGAAAAAGCACCCATCCCGACTATTCGGTTTGGGCGCTGCGTATGGACGATTACTTGGAGGCGATCGATTTCTCGGAAATCACTTGGAAAGAGGACTGTCCTACGGGTTTAACGTAGAATCGAAGAGTGTACGTCCCGGTAGAACTGAAAGTGTAGGAAAACTCTTTCGTCGACATCCAGATGTTCTCTCTTTCCGGGAAGTCGCTGTCTCCGGCCTTGCGCGACTCTATTAAAGTTTCCTCGCCATAGGGATCCACGATAGTCAGCTTCAAAGCGTTAATATCTACTTTTAACGAGTCGACTTGGATATGCGTGAAAAAATCGACCTTGGCGCCTTTCTCGACGTCGCCGAAGATTCCTTTATTCTTGCTGGTTACCATATGCACGTTCGGCTTGTATATCGTTACTTTATTGTCCGTTTCGTCCGTGATCACGATTCCCTGAAGCTTGTCGGTAATCAGATCGACCGGAACGTAGACTTTATTGTCAACGATAATACCGTTGTAGCTCTCGGATTTCTTGTTCACTACCAGTACGCGCAATTTCTGCGACACGGTATCCGCATAAGCTACGCCACCGCAAATTAATGTCAACGCCAAAGTTAAAAGCGCAAGTTTACGGACCTTCATTATTAGCATCCTCCGTCTTCACCGACTCGCATTCTTGTCTGTATTTGGTTATACCGACCGTCGGACGGAAAGTTGCGCGGGAAAACAAAAAAATTAACCTGTTTTTTCCGGGGCTTCGGCGCCGTTTTGTCGCATCGTGGCGAAGCTTGCGCTTACCCGGGAAATGCTTGGCGCGACAAGCCCCTCTTTATATGGCTTTACGGCTTTCTGCCAGGCAGAGTCAAGACGCACGGAACTCCGTAACCGACCTCTCCGGGCTCTCCCATTTTCTCGAGATAAGCTAAGCCTCTCGTGCAAGGAGTTTTGCAAACGGCGCAGACTTCTGAGGTTACGATTTTCATCTGCGCCCTTTTTTGTTCGGCCGCGGCGGCCGACTTTTTCTTCTTATTGACCTTCGCCATCGGGATCTTCCTTTCGCAAACGCATGGGTGGAAATATCTCCCCCTCAGACTATGCGAAATAAGCCTAGACCGTCACCGAAGCAGCTAAGGTTTTTTCCGTATTCTTCTTACTTAACGAGGTAGATTATGGTACATTGGTAAAAGCTATTGTCGAAAAGAAACCGCATCCATGGCTAGGAGGTATCGATTTGAAGATTCAGATGTTAGGTACGGGAAGCGCCTTTGCCAAAGCGTTCAATAATAACAACGCACTGCTTACGGTCGATGGCCTTAACGTATTGGTCGATTGCGGAATTACAGCTCCTAAAGCGCTTTACGAACTAGGCTATAGCTTTAACGACCTCGATGCCATCCTGATCACCCATATTCACGCCGATCATATCGGAGGACTGGAAGAGCTGGCTTTTCAAATGAAGTTCATATTCGGCCGCAAGCCGATTTTATATTTAGCGGACGCGTTAGTCGGCACGCTTTGGGAAAACTCGCTTAAGGGCGGATTGCAGCAGGATCCTACCGAAACGCTGGAGGATTTCTTCGACGTCAGGCCTTTGAATGAAGGCGTTGCGCACGAGCTCGTACCCGGATTAAGCGTAGAACTGATCGCTACGAAGCATATCCCGAATAAACGGAGCTACTCCCTGCTGTTCAATGAGTTTTTCTTCTACTCGGGAGACATGGTATTCGATGCAGATTTACTCGACGACTTGGTCGACAATCGCGGGGTCCAAGTCATCTTCCACGACTGTCAGTTGCATCCCCCGGGAGTCGTCCATGCCTGCTTACCGCAGCTGCTCACCTTACGCCAATCCGTTCAAGAACGGGTATATCTTATGCATTACGGGGATGATCAACGGGAATTCATCGGACACACGGGCCATATGTCATTCATTGAACAACAGAAAGCCTACGATTTGAACCCGTTAACTTTTGCCCGCCAATTCGGTATCATGGAGTAATAACATCCGGAAAGGAAGACACTCATTGCTTGCTACGTTTATCATCGGAGGCATTATTGCCGCATTGCTCATCTGGGTCGTCCTCTGGGCAACCAAGAAAGCTTACTCCCGCAAATGGGACGAAGAAGAATAATGGGATCGATCGTGGGCGGTTTTTAGTCGGCAGACTTAAGATCGCTCTTTTGCTGCTATCGGAAAATATAAAGAGGTTTACTTCTTGTTGCCCGGATTGCGTTCGGTCCAGGATGAGAACGATTTCCATGTAAATTGCTTATCGTACTCCATAGAATCCCGTTCTACGAACCGGGCAAGCGCTGCCATAACGACGCCGATCAAACCAAATGTCCCGATTAACCATACCGCCAATAATGCCGCATCCCTCATAAGCCGTTCCTCCCGCCGATTTCCGTTAGTACATTTGTACGTCGGCCTTATGGGAAACATCCCTATTTGGCTTGAAATAATGCCTAGAATTGTTGGCGTGAATATTGTAAAAAAAATTACGAGAATTAGGTTGACTTCAATTCCGTGACTTGGTATGATATTACCTGTCGCCGCTAAACGAATATGATCTGATAGCTCAGCTGGGAGAGCACCATCTTGACAGGGTGGGGGTCACAGGTTCGATCCCTGTTCAGATCACCATACTTAAATTCAGAGAAGCCTACTTCGGTAAGGCTTCTTTTTAGTTTCTCGATATCGCATGAATAAAAGGCAATCCGATAGTCAAGCATGTTAGTGGTATCAAATCCGACCAGCGAAGGAGACATCCCAATGACCGAAAGCCATTCAGTAAACGACGAAGAAAATCAACCCGAAGACAAGCAAACAGCCGATCTTACGGCTGACAAAAGCGATGAAGATGAACAGTTCGAAATCATTCAAGCGATAGAGCAAAATGAGGGTTAGTCCCCCCTACTCTTTCCGTTTATTCGACAATAAAACCCTCTATCGTGCGGTTGTTTAACCGGATATAATCTTCTTCATGAGACGACTAACTAATATGCTGGTTAGCCAGCACATGGCCTACGCCATCAAGCATCCAGATGAGCTTCAGCAGTATGAATCGGTTTACGAGCATATGCTTCATTACTTTATGAAGGTAATTGGAATGGCCGAAGACTTGGCAGTCGCTCATCTTGAAGACTTCTTTTCGGAAATGCCGGTGGAGGAGGATGTGGACAGCCGCACGGCGGAGACGGTCAAATGAAGCCGTGCATAATCTTGGCGGGACTTGGGAAGGTTCTTAATGAATACCCAATACTTGCTAAGAGGAGCTGGCTTGAAATGAAAACGTTAAACATCGTGGCTCTCGCTTTACTGATTATAGGCGGAATCAACTGGCTTTTGATCGGACTATTCAAGTATGACTTGGTCGCGGATATTTTCGGAGGCCAGGATGCAGGCGCATCCCGTTTCATCTATATCGTCGTTGGAATCTGCGCGATTTACGCATTCAAATTTTTCAACGACGTGAACGACACCGCGCCTACCCGTTAATCGGCATTCGAAGTCCACCCAACGCACAAGATGTCCATTAGAACGAGCAACAACGGGAAGCTTGACCCGCTCAAGCTTCCTTTTTGTCGTTTCCGTCGTTATTGATAAATTTTAACTTTGTAATGACCGATGATCCATGTAAGATGGATATATTCGCCATTATAGAGGAGAGGCACTCCCATGCGCAAAATCTGTTTTGCATTACTAACTATATCCATGCTTTTATCGAATACGGCCGTATCGATGGCGCACCCTGGACGCACCGACGCCAACGGCGGTCATACTTGCCGCACGAATTGCGCGAAATGGGGACTCGCGGACGGCGAATACCACTATCATAATGCCGCTGGGACGATAAAACCTGCAGAGTCGACCGCCGAAACTCCCGATCCTGCCAAAGAAACGGACGACGACTCTTCGGACGCAACGTTGGTCGCGGATAAGATCAAAGTTGCTTCGAAAGGCAAGCTTTCCGTGTACTTCCTCAACATTGGACAAGGCGATGCCACGTACATTCGGACGGCCGCGGGAGATGACATCCTTATCGACGCCGGCAAGAACGAAGCCGGAGACGTCGTCGTCGATTACCTGAAGCAGCTTCGCGTCGACGATATCGAAATCATGATATCTACCCACCCCGATGCGGATCACGTCGGAGGATTGGATACCGTCCTGCGGAACTTTAAGGTCGAGAACGTATATGCGCCCAAGGTATCGCACACGACGGACACGTTCAAGGATTTCCTGCTCGCGGTCAAACAAGAAGGCTTGAAGATCAAAGAAGCCAAAGCCGGCGTCCTGCTCCCGTTGAAAGGCGTGACGGCTCGTTTCGTTGGACCGGTTGCCGCTTACGGAGACGACCTTAACGATTGGAGCGCCGTATTGCATTTGACCTACGGCATTAATAAATTTTTGTTTACGGGCGACGCGGAGAAGAGATCGGAGACAGATATGCTGGCTGGCAAGCTTGCGCTAAAAGCCGACGTCTTGAAGGCGGGTCACCACGGTTCGGTGTCGTCCACCAGTCCCGCTTTCCTTAAAGCGGTTGCTCCCAAGTATGCGGTAATCAGCGTAGGCAAGAATAGCTATGGACATCCCGCAGCAACCATATTAAACCGGCTTAAAGCTGCGAAAGCTTCGGTTTATAGAACCGACCTTAACGGAACCGTCACGGCCGTCAGCGACGGCAAAAAAATCTCTTTTTTGAAGGTGAAGTAATGGAACGCGGCATTATCGATCGGTTTGAAGGAGAATGGGTCGTTATCGAGACCGAAGGAACGACGAGGAATATCCTTAAGTCGTTCTTACCCGAGGAATGTAAGGTCGGGGACGCTATTATTATCGAGAACGGAGCAATACGGGTGGATGCCCATGAAACCGCGAAGAGAAAGACCGAAGCCAAACAATTGATGGATGAATTATTCGAGTAATCGAACTGCCGCCCGACTCGTCATTGTTTCTATTATTATGATCGCAGTCAGTGGAATAAATAGATTAAAACGCAACATTTACCAACCATTTCGCGTCTAGGGGTTATCCCGATAGGGAAACGACAAAAGAAACACGGAGGGATATCCAGATGAGTAAACTAATGAAGAAACCGTTCATGCTGCTAATGCTGATTACCATTCTTACGATGGCCGTCAGCGGATCGGCATACGCGCACAACAATGGAAATCACCAAAGCAACTCCAAGAACAGCATTACCGTATCGACTGCCGTTAGCATGATCGTGAAAGGCTTGGGCTTGAACATCGATACTATTCGCTTTATCAAAGAGCCCAAGGCAAGCGACTACTATACCAATGTGAAGAATAACGCACCATACTCGGGCGACTTCATCATCGCGCAATTCAATGGTTTAGAACTTCCTAAAGACATCAACCCCGCAGCTAAAGTAACTCGCGAGCAGTTCTCCAAGTGGCTATTCGGAGCCCTCAGCCATAAAGGAGAATTTGCTTGGATCGACCTTTACGTCTCCATCGCCGATGAGAAGCAAGTGACCAGCGGCTATATGGACAGCATCCAGAAGCTTTTGATCGCCAAGATCGCCACGTTGGACAACAAGCAGAAATTTTATCCTAAGAGCTACATGACATCCAGCGTCGCCAAAGTCATGATCGAGAGAACGGCTAAATTCATCAAGGACGCTCCGAAACCGATCACCGAGCCGGAACCGCCCGTGTTAACGGACGTGAAGCTGTCCTCCGACAAGGAATCGGACGCCGTTACGAAAGTAACTTTATCCGCAACCGCGCCTCATCCGGGCTACGGCTTCGAAATTACGGGCATTCAATTCGCTAAAGGCGAGGCCGTCATTCAATGGAGAGCGATTCAACCCGACCCGGATAAAATGTACCCGCAGGTCATTACCGAAGTCAAAGCGGTCACTTACATCCCTTCCAACTTCAAAGCCGTATTGAGCCAGGTTATCACAACGGTACCTTTCCCGGGCTAATCGGTATCAACGCTTGGCGGCGAGAAACCCGCCGCGCTAATCCCGATCGCCTTCTCCGGCATGAGTTCCCGGAGTTCGATCGACAATCGTTCCGCAACGGATGGATCGTACCACGAGATCCATCCGTTTTTGTCGTACAGGGACCTCATTCCGAGAGCCTCGCTCCTTCTCCCTCCGCTCCCGTCGCCGCCGAAGTAATCGTCCACCACGACCCTCGGAGCGGCATCCGCCAGCATGCGAGCAAAATCGGGAGAGTACGGAAGAACCGGAGACACCGCTGCTTGCGTGTCTATTCCCGCCTCTCTCAGCTCCTTTAACGCCTTCCAACGCGCGGCTAACGGCGGCGCATATGGCGTTAAAACCTTCCTTACGTCCTCCCTATCCGTCTCTACGGTCAAGCTGACCCTCAACCTGCCTTGCAGACGCAACAGCACGTCTATATCTCGGGTGACGAGCGGACTCCTTGTCTGCAGCAATGTAAAGGCCGGCGGCTCATCGGCCAGCGCCTCAAGCAAGGAACGAGTGACACCGGCAGTAGCTTCCAGAGGCTGGTAAGGGTCGGTAGCGGAAGAAAAGAATATGGTTACCGGTCCTTTGCCGTTCGCTCTGGCCAGCTCTCGGCGCAGCGTAGCGGGGTCGGCTTTTTTCCGGTCGACCCAGCTTCCCCAAGGCTCGCTTCGGAATAGTCCGATCGGCATACGGCGTACATAGCAATAGGAGCAACCGAACGAGCATCCGACATAAGGATTCAAGGTGTGCGTATAGCCTTGTAAATAACCCGACGTCGGCGTCAGCCACCTAGCGGTACTCACGGCTTGTCCTCCACGCTTGGAATGTGCCAATCGATCTCCTTCAGCCCTTCTCTTCTAAGAAATTCATTACACTTCGAGAAAGGCTTGCTGCCCCAGAATCCGCCGTAAGCGGACAATGGACTCGGGTGAACGGAATTCAACACCAGATGCTTCGATCCATCGATGTAACGGCCTTTCTCTTGCGCGTGTTTGCCCCACAATACGAAAGCGATCGGCGTTTCCCTCTCGTTTAACAGACTTATTATCTTGTCCGTGTACTTCTCCCAACCCAGCTTGCGATGGGAGTTCGGCTTAGCCTCGATTACGGTCAGCACGCTATTGAGGAGCAACACTCCTTGCTTCGCCCAATGCTCCAAAAAGCCGTGATCGGGAACCGGACACCCTATGTCGTCCTGCAACTCTTTGAAAATATTTCTAAGAGAAGGCGGCAGCTTCACGCCCTTCCGCACGGAGAAGCTCAGTCCATGTGCCTGATCCGGTCCGTGATAAGGATCTTGGCCGAGAATAACGACCTTAACCTTCTCGTACGGCGTTAGCTCAAGCGCCCGGTAGACATCCGCCCGTGCCGGATAAACAACGTGATCCCGGTATTGTACTTCGACGCGATCCAGTAACTCTATAAAGTAAGGTTTCTCATGCTCTTCCTTCAATAAAGAGTCCCAATCGTTGCGCGGCTGCGCGAGCACGCTTGTCCCCATATGGCCCCCACCTCCGATTCTTATTTTCTTTATTATAGCAAAAGAAGCTCCTCTAGTCGGGGAGCTTCTCGTTTCATTAGTTATGTAGTGGTGCCGAGAACCGGGGTCGAACCGGTACGGTAGTCACCTACCGCAGGATTTTAAGTCCTGTGCGTCTGCCAATTCCGCCATCCCGGCATACGGAACGATGAAGGTCACTCATGTTCAATCGTCTAAAACTATTACTTGGCCTAGCGTTAAATTTACTTGGTGGGCCTTGAGGGACTCGAACCCCCGACCAATCGGTTATGAGCCGACCGCTCTAACCAACTGAGCTAAAGGCCCCCGTCTCGGTCCAGAGAAAAGGTTGGTTGCGGGGGCAGGATTTGAACCTGCGGCCTTCGGGTTATGAGCCCGACGAGCTACCGGGCTGCTCCACCCCGCGTCATTTTTTCCATGTTGCCTTTATTGGCGACAAGTAATAATATACTACATCGCACACTCCAACGTCAAGAACTTTATTCCTTTTTTTCCTGCGATTCCGCCGACGATTCCTTGATCGGCTCTTCGGTTTGCGCCTTCGCCATTTCGCCGAGCTTCTGCAGCAAAATATGCTGAGGCATATGCATCAAGTGCTCGAGCGGCACCTTCATGTATTCCGCCAGCTTAACGGCCGTGTCCGCGGATAACGGCATTCTACGCATGTTGATTCCCCCGTCCTTATTCCTAGCCTTCAGCTTAGCATAAGAGGACAGTCATTGCCAAGACGGCGCTTAAGGCAAGTACCGAACGCCATACTTGCCTTTTTTGGACCGGAACACTTCGATCTCTTGCGGGACCTCCACTCCGAACACCCAGCTGTCATGCTCCATGCGCTGAACGAGGCAGCCTGCTTGAAATTTGCTGTCGTACAATCTCGACCAATAAATCCACTTCATGTCGTTCCCTCCGAAATGTAGAATCTTGATGATGATCATAGCATGCGCGGCTTTTGTTATTTTGAATCTCCGACACCCCTTGTTTCTGTAATGAAATAGAAAAAAAAGCGATCCCCCATTTAATGAGGATCGCTTCGATCTTAAGCTATTGTCAGCTTTCTACAGCTGCTTCCATTAGCACGGCTTACAGCGGCCTAACTACGCCGCCACCGCCAGTTTCGCCATAGCCCTCGATCGCGCCTTTCGGATTGGTTTTGATTTTCTGAAGGAGATCGTTACCCTTCGTTTCCCATTCCGTTAAAGCTTCTTTGACCGTTTTCTTGCCTTCGATGACCTCTGCGTAATATTTGGTTCCTAGCTCCGAAATCAAATTCAAGTTCGGTGCGTTGCGAAGCAGTTCTTGATCTTTCAACGAAGAATTCAATTGCGGAGCAGGCTTCATCTTCGTGAACGCTTCTACGTTGTAGGTCATTCCATCGCGCGGCTTCACGTATTCCTTGCGCGCGGATAACTCATAGGTGCTGCGGGCTTTAAGCTTCGCCCATTCCTTGCCGTTCATGAACTTAACGAACTCCCAAGCGTCTTCGGAATTGGCCGCGTTCGCATTGATTCCGGAAAGCTGGTTCAGATAAATGCTGCCGCCGATGCCTTCTTTGCCTACATGATACGGCATGGATACGACATCCCACTCCAGAGGATCCATTTTGAGCTTCTCGCTATTGTCGTTCAATTGTTGAATCTGGTTAATCAAGCCATAATCGCCAACCGTCATGGCGACCTTGCCGTTCATGAACAATTGTCCTTGGAACGGATTGTAGACTTCCTTGCCGGCCCCCATACCACCGTCCGTAGGACCGTATTGCATATCGTCTTGATGCGGCGTGACGTGGTCTTTGTATAGATCGGTTGCCGACTTCCAGATCGCTTCCCATTGCGGAGTGTTAACGGTCATCGTTTCGGCTTTCTCGTCGTACATTCTAAGCTGCAGCGGAGCCGCGAAGTTCTGTACGTCCCAATAATTGTCGCCGGCGCCCCATTGGTTGAACGAAAAGCCGAATACGGAATCCTTGCCTGTTCCGGACTTCAACCGCTTAGCCAAATTGAACACTTGATCCCAGCTCATTCCGTCCGTCGGTAATTCGACTCCGGCTTTGCTGAATATTTTCTTGTTGTAGTAAAGCGCGGAAGGCGTGTACGTCGGCGTAAGGCCGTAGAGGAAACCGTTCCCTTCTTCCTTAATCCCGTCAATGACCGTCGGAACGAATTCGTTGATGTCGATCTCGTCTTCCTTCAACATCGGATCGAGTTGCTTCAGCAAGTTCTCGTTCACCAAAGTCCCGAGCATGCTTAGGTCGTTGATGATCATAACATCTACCGGATTCGATCCGGTCATGATGTCTTTGATTTTCTTCAACGGATCCACTTGAGCTTGCTCCGTCTGGTCTCCGAATTGCATTTCCGAGTAATCGATCGCCGGGACGACCTCGATCTCGATGTTGGAATGGGTGAACTCGAACATGTCCGTGAATTGCTGGCGGAAATACTGTTCATCCTGCTTGCTTCCGTACATCGTTCCGATGCGAAGCGTACGCACGCTATCCGAATCTTCTTGTTTGTTCGTGTTGCACGCCGCAAGGGTCGGTACTAATAAAGATAGAGTAAGGCCGGACATGATCCACTTGCGCGTTAGTTTCGTCTTCTTGTTCATTCGGGCTGATCCCCCTCGATTGATTTCGGTTTAGTAATGACGATCTTGTCGCCGTCGAATTCCATTGTCGCTTTGTCGCCGATCGTTAACGCCTTGAGATATTCCTTCGGAATTTGCAACCGTCCGACCCGGTCCACGACGACGAACGCTTCATGAATCTCTTCTGCCGACTGTCCTTCGGACAGAGGTTTCGAGAGATCAAGATTAGGATTGCGTTTGATGAACTCCGTGCTCGTCAAGCCGTCGCGAATCGCGACGACCCTATCCACCTTGCCGGCTAACGACAAGTCATGCGTAACGATGACGATCGTAAGCCCAAGTTCCCGGTTAAACCTGCGGAAAATATCCATAATGACGTCCGACGTCCGAGAATCGACGGAACCCGTCGGTTCGTCGGCCAGCAGGAGCTGCGGCTTGTTTGCCAGCGAGATCGCGATCGCGACCCGCTGCTGCTCTCCGCCCGACAGCTGCTGAAGCTTGTTGTGCATGCGTTCTTTCAGTCCTACCCAGTCCAGCAGCTGCTTCGCGTACGCCCGGTCAAGCTTCCCGGAGAACATCATCGGCATTTCGACGTTCTCGAGAGCGGTCAAGAAGGGCAGCAAATTCCTCGCGTTGTTCTGCCAGATGAAGCCTACGGTATCGCGTTTGTATTTCACCAGATCCTTATCGTCTACCTTGAGCAAATTCCAAGGTCCGACCTGAACCTGGCCCGCGGATGGGCGGTCGAGTCCTCCCAATATGTTAAGAAGAGTCGATTTACCGCTGCCGCTGTTGCCGATAATGGCCATCATTTCTCCGGGCTTGACGGACAAATTAAGTCCTTGGAGAGCAACGACCTCCAGATCGTCGGCTTTGTAAATCTTGACGAGACCTTCGCATTGAATCATGGATTATCGCTCCTCTCCCAGCTTCACGGCTTGATGAACCTTTAAGCGCCTAATATGAGTAATGAGAAGCGCGACGCCGATGCTCATCATCACCGCGACGACCGCGTACAGCCTCATCGTATCGCTGGAATCGAACACGACGTGGAAAGGCGGAACTTGGTTCGCGGAGTTATCCGTCGTTTGCAGGAACGGAAGGAACAGGATACTCGTGAGCTTCCCGATTCCGATTCCGAGGCCGATCGACAATCCGGCGGTAAACACTTGCTCCAATAGGAGCATGCCGGTTAACTGCTTGCGGGATAATCCCATCGCCCGCAATATGCCGATCTGCACAACCCTCCTCGACAGGTTGAAAAACCAGAAGAGAATGTATCCGGACAAGGAAACGATTATCGTTACCAAGAAGCCTAGGCTCAGAATTCCGAAAACTCCTCCTCTTGCGGGATGCTTGCCCTGAGTAATGAGCTCGCTCCTCATATCGTCAATGGAGGCGATTTCTATTCCCTTGTCTTGCAACACGGGAATAATCGGCGCCGTTTTGGCGTCCGGCTCCATTTTCAACCAAACATCGTAAGGAATCATCGGTACTTGATCATAGATATAATCCAAGTTTGCGATCAGGAAAGGAGTTTCATCCGGATATTGACTCGGCCAATAAGGAATGGTGTCCAAGATGATGAATTCCATCTTCTGCTCCTGAATGGTCGTTTCGACTCGATCGCCTCGCTTGAGATCGAATTTCTTCGCCACGTTGGAGGAAATGAACGCACCCTCGGGAACCTGCCCCAGCCAAGCTAAATATTTATAAGGATTAACTTCGTACATATCCTTGCGCAACCACCCGACGCGGGCGAAATCGACATTGTCGATCCCCATGATCGTCGCTTGGCCGGCGGTTTTACCGGAAATCGTTATGCTGCTCTGGGTTTGTAACACTCTGGCAGCGTAATCGACGCCAGGCAACGTGCGGAATACTTCGAACGGCGGCTCGTTATAATTGATTTTGGTCGGCGTCGGACGAGTTCCGCCGCCTCCACCGCCTCCGCTTCCGCCCCCGGAACCGCCTCCGCTACCTCCGCCTTGCGATTGGGACGGCTGCTGAAACTCCGCTTGACCTTCCCAAACGGTTTTCACGATAACGTCGGAACCGTATTTGTACATGATCCGTTCTTCCGAATTCAATCCTATCGTGCGGGCCGCGGAAGAATTATATACCCCTAGGCCGAGCGTCAATATAAGAAGAATCATTAGCGGATAATAGGATTTAGATGACCGCGACAGCTGGGTAAGCGTCAAGTAAAAGGGAACCGGCAATATTCTTTTCCCCATAAAGTTGAACAGCTTCAATAGAAGCGGGAACAATCTGAGGAAAACTAGCCCGGCGGCGAAGATGCTTAGCGCCGGTACGAAAAACAAGAACGGCTGCACGTTTAACTGGTCGGTCGTCATTCCCGTTTGGAACGAGACCATTTGGCGCTCGTTGAACATGTACCAACCGTAGCCGGCAACGCCGAGCAACGCGACGTCCAAAAACCATTTTTGCCAGAACGGCTGCCGATTGCCCCGAGCCATCTGCCTCTTATAATCGACGATAGAGGTCCGGGTGAACACGAGCGCGGGGATAACCGTCGCGCAGATCGCGACTACGACCGCCGCGACGCCCGCTAATACGCCGTCCGTCGAGAAGCCGACGGGTATGGCTTTCCGGTCGACGAATTCGAGGAAGCCGCTGGCGGAGCCGATGCTCTTCGCCATGAACCAGCCGAATAACGGTCCGAGTATCAGAGCGACGATGCCTAGCAGCATACTCTCTAACAGGAAGAGCATGAAAACCTGCCTCGTGCTCGCTCCGCGGCTTCTGATAACCGCGATATCCGATCGCTGTTTCTCAAGCGCCTGCTGAGTGTTCATCGTGATGAAGTAGAACACCATTGCGATCATCGGTGCGGCCAACGTGAACAACAGCGTCTGAAGTTGAATGCTTTGTCGGCGGAAATCGGCGAGCATATCGGCGAAGGAGAGCTCCAGATGCGTATCCTTTAACCTTTTGTACACTTCGATATCCACGCGGTTCAGCTTGCTCGACAAGGGAGACAGCTGACTCGTCTTGATCTCTCTTAGATCGAAGGCGGAGAACCATCCCGCCATCTGAATCGGAATTTTCAACTCGCCGTTCAAATCCTCGAGAAACGCGGAATCCGCGATGTACATATTATTCATGAGGCCTTCGAGGCCTTGATACCAATAAGCGCTGCTTTCGTCGACGGCCTTGAAGGAGCCGACGATCTGAACCCGGAGCGTTAAATCCAATCCTCCGGATATCGGATATAACAGAACGTCTCCGACATGAAGATCGTTGCGGAACATCGCTTCTTCCATCATGACCGCTTGAAGCGTTCCGTCGGATTCCGCGCGATCGGAGAACCACTTCCCTCCGGCCAGCTCCGTTTGATCCTTCAAGCCGCTGAACGCGGCTAGCGTCAGCTTGCGCGTCCGGCTGGCGTCCACGGTCTTCGGATCCTCCGGAGACACCTCTGCCGCCCGCAGAGTCAAGCTGCGTTGACTAACCTCCAACGGAAATCCGATGCCATTGGCTACGTCTTCCCGAATATACTTATCGACGTCGTTAAAGCCCGCCATATCGGTTTTTCCATCGGTCGATTGATAACGGATCAACATCGCACCGGCGGGCAAGCCGTTGCTGTTATCCTGCAAGGATTGCGTTACGACCCGCTTAAGCGCTCCGTCAGCGTACATCGGGATACTCGTCGTAAAGGCGACGGCCACGAACAGTCCCGCAAGCGTGCTTAAAGTCATCCAGCGCGTGTTCCACATTTTGCGAAAGAGAAACCGAATGAGTGCGTTCATCGATTACCGACCTACGACTTTCTGTCCAGGCGTCAATCCGTTCAAGATTTCCGCATCCGTAGACGTTTGTTGCCCAACCTCGACGTCCACCTCCCGTTTGCTGCCGTCGGCTTCGACGACTTGCACGTAAGTCCTGGCGCCGATCGTCCGAAGCGCAGCCAATGGAATGACTACCGCGTTTTCCTTCCGGTTTACGATAACCGTAACGGATAAAGGCGTTCCGCGCGTTACCGTCTTAGGCAAATCCTTCACGTCGATCAGCAAATAATTGCTGATGCTCTCGACGTTGCCTCCGCCTTGCCCGTTGCCCCCGCCGTTACCGCCGTTCTGAGGATCGGCCGGAACCGGGAATTGCTTGATCGTTCCTTTTACTTGCCCTGCGTTGTTGATGTCGACCAGAACTTCCATTCCGAGAGCGATTCTCTCCAGATCTTCCTTGGATAAGCTAGCCGCTACGATCAAGCTGCTCGGATTGGCGATGGTGACTATGGTATCGTAAGCTTTGATCTGAGCGCCTTCCTGTACCGCGACCGAGACGACGGTGCCGGAGAACGGCGAGGTGAGAACCGCTTTGTCGATATCCTCTTGGGCATCTGTAAGAGCTTGTTTCGCCTCTTCGAAGGAGAGCAGCGCTTGTTCGAACTCGATCGGGTCCATCTCATCCTTCTTGCGCAACGTTTCTTTCATCGTCAGCTCGGTTTTCCGGAAGGCTAAATTCTGGCTTCGCAACGTCTTCTTCATGTCGTCGACGTCCAGTTCGCCGATGGTTTGTCCCGTTTCGACCTTGTCCCCGGTCTGTATGTATAGCTTCTTAAGCCTTTTGCCGTCTAGGGTAAAATATAATTGCTTCTCTTGAGTGGACATGATTTTACCCGAGCCTTGCGCCGTCGTTTCCAGCGTCTTGGTCGTCACGTCGTATTTCGGTTTCTCGGAAATTTGCGGAAGCTGGATTCCGGATAAATCTTCTTCTTCGGGCTCGCTCGGAAGCATGCTGCATCCCGTTATCGCGATCGATAGGGATAGTACCGCCAGCAATCCGGCCCTCTTGCGGTTTCTTCTTTTGGCCGGCATGGATTCATTCGCCGACGAATATGCCGTCCACCATTTCATAGACATGGTCTGCTACCTCCATAATTGTAGGATCGTGAGTGGTCATGCAGATCGTAACGTTCTCGCTTTTGACGATTTCCTTGAAGACCTGCATGACTTGCGCGGCCATTTGACTGTCCAATTCCGCCGTCGGCTCATCCGCCAGCAATAAGCTGGGCTTATGGGCAATCGCTTTGGCAATGGCCACCCGTTGTTGTTCTCCCCCGGACAGCTCGAACGGGCGATGATGCATCCGCTTGGACAAACCTACGAGATCCAAGCAAGCGGTAACCCGGGCTTTCCATTCGGACCTTGGCGTTTTCGCCATGCGAAGCGATAATTCGACATTCTCGTAAGCGGACAACATGGGCATCAAGGCATACGCTTGGAAAATAAACCCGATATCCTTGCGGCGCACCTCCGTGCGCTTATCGTCATTCCAAGTATGGAACGGGCGTCCTTTGAAGTGGATTTCTCCTTCGGTGGGGGTGTCGAGCCCTCCCATTAGATTCATTAACGTAGTTTTGCCGGAGCCGGAACGTCCTCTAAGCATGATCAATTGTTGCGGATACAGGCTTAAATTGATTCCTTTCAACACCCGGATTTTCTGGCTGCCGACGTCGAAAGATCGTTCCACGTTGCGAACGGTTAGCAACGGCTCCGCTACGGACGCCGCGATCGGGGCTACCGTTTCCGTATCCGCAGGCAGAGCTTGCTCTAGATCGCCGGTTTTCTCCGCCGTGGAACTTCGGCCCATCCATGACAGCATGCCATTTCCTCCCTATTCTTTATCATCGATTCCGCGACGCCAAGGGCGGCTGCATCGATTCTTATCTCCGTGACGAGAGGCTCGCACGAATTTCTAAACTCTCATTGATTATAACGAGCCTTTACTAAGAAAAGTTACGATAAAATTAAACCTTTATCATTTTTTTAAGAGAAATCCGCCTTAATATAGCCATTCGATGGCGACAACGTCCGACATTTCACCATTTTTTCGCTCAGCCCTTTATAAGAGCACGCTTTTTTGTGTATTATTAGAGGATATACTTTTTATTGTGAGGAAGGTTGGTCCGTATGGAAACTAAGACGCCGTCATCGAATTTCATCAAAAACATCGTGACCGAGGATATCGCTTCCGGCAAAGTCAAGGAAGTCGTTACCCGCTTCCCTCCGGAACCGAACGGTTATCTGCATATCGGACACGCCAAGTCGATTTGCCTGAATTTCGAGCTTGCGGCCGAATTCAAGGGAAGAACGAATTTGCGCTTCGACGATACGAATCCCGTTAAGGAAGACGTGGAATACGTGGAGTCCATCAAGGAAGACGTAAAGTGGTTGGGCTTTCAGTGGGACGGCCTGTTCTTCGCTTCCGATTATTTCGGAGAGATGTACGAGCGCGCGCTCGTGCTTATTCGCAAAGGACTAGCGTTCGTCGACGATCAAACCCCCGATCAAATTCGCGAGACCCGGGGAACGTTAACCGCGCCCGGTCGGGAAAGTCCTTATCGGAACCGTTCCGTCGAGGAAAACCTGGATCTGTTCGCCCGCATGAAAAACGGAGAGTTCTCCGATGGCCAGAAGGTTCTGAGAGCCAAGATCGACATGAACTCGCCTAACGTCAATCTGCGCGATCCGATTATCTACCGTGTATTGCACGCGCACCATCATAATACGGGCGATCAATGGTGCATCTACCCGATGTACGCTTACGCGCATCCGCTCGAGGATGCCATCGAAGGCGTTACCCATTCGATCTGCACGTTGGAATTCGAAGACCAACGTCCGTTCTACGATTGGGTCGTTCGCGAGTGCGAGATGAAGTGGGTCCCCCACCAATACGAGTTCGCGAGGCTAAATCTGACCAACACCGTCATGAGCAAAAGAAAGCTGAAACAGCTCGTGGACGAAAAAGCGGTGGACGGTTGGGACGATCCGCGCATGCCGACCATCTCCGGCTTGCGCCGCAAAGGATATACACCCGAAGCGATTCGTACGTTCTGCCGCGAGATCGGAGTCGCGAAGAGCTACGGAATCGTCGACGAACGGATGCTCGAGCATTTTATCCGGGAAGATCTCAAGCTTAAGGCGCTTAGGACGATGGCCGTTCTGCAGCCGCTGAAAGTCGTCATCACCAATTATCCCGAAGGACAAGTGGAATGGCTGGATGCCGAGAATAACTCCGAGAATCCGGAGATGGGGCATCGTCAAATTCCGTTTTCCAGGGAAATCTATATCGAACAAGACGATTTCATGGACAATCCGCCGCCGAAATATTTCCGCTTGTTTCCCGGCAACGAAGTTCGCTTGAAACATGCCTACTTCATCAAGTGCGAGGAAGTCGTGCACGATTCGGAAGGCAACGCGATCGAGCTTCGCTGCACGTACGATCCCGAGACGAAGAGCGGTTCCGGCTTTACCGGCCGCAAGGTCAAAGGAACGATTCACTGGGTCGAAGCCTCGCATGCCGTTGCCGCTCAATTCCGTTTGTACGAGCCGCTAATATCGAACGAAGCCGATGAAGAAGGCCAATCGTTCCTCGATCATCTGAACCCGAATTCGCTTGAAGTGCTCGAAGGCTTCGTCGAGCAAGGGATGAAGGATTCAACCGGGGGAGATAAGTTCCAATTTTTCCGTCATGGCTACTTCAACGTAGATCCTAAGGATTCCGCGGCCGGACGTCCGGTGTTTAACCGAATCGTATCGTTGAAGAGCTCGTTCGAGGTATAACAAAAGAAAGAGCTCCTGCACCCCGAAATCGGGGAGTGCGGGAGCCTTTTGCTTACAGGGAGGATAACTACGATGAAAAATTGCGTTATACGATACTTAGCGGTTGTGGGCATGAGCTTGATTCTGTTGCTCGCCTTAGGTTGCGGAAATGGCGGTAAAGATTCCGACTCCTCGTCTACGCCCGCGCCAACGCCGACGGTTTCGGAATCCTCGTCACCCTCCTCTTCCGGCGAGCCGACGGACTCCGTTGCTTCTCCTTCTTCGCCCCCGGTTTCCCCTTCTCCCGCGGAAGAAGATGAAATAAGCGCCGTTATCGACGAAATGACGTTAGAGCAAAAGATCGGCCAAATGATTCTCGCCGGCATCGACGGCACGTCGATAGATTCTTCGATGAAGAAGATGATTGCCGAACAACACGTCGGCGGCATTATTTTGTACAAGAACAATTTTTCCGATTTGTCGGGATCGGTCGGCCTGGTTAACGACTTGAAGCAAGCCAATCACGGAAACCCCGCTCCCTTATTCATGAGCGTCGATCAAGAAGGAGGCAAAGTTAGCCGTCTTCCAAAAGATTTCGTTGCCATGCCGGATGCGGCCAAGGTTGGGCTAACGGGTAACGCCGAACTCGCCGAGGAAATGGGCAGCTTACTTTCGCGCGAAATGAATCTGATGGGCTTCAACGTCGATTTCGCTCCCGTGCTTGACGTTAACAGCAATCCGAACAATCCGGTTATCGGAACCCGTTCATTCGGTAAAGATGCCAACACCGTCACGAAGATGGGAATCGCGGTCATGAACGGATTGCGGGATGGCGGCACCGTTGCCGTCGTTAAGCATTTTCCCGGACACGGCGATACTTCGGTCGACTCGCATCTGGATCTGCCCGTCGTCAATAAGACGACCGAGCAACTCAAGAAAATGGAATGGGTGCCTTTCCAAGCCGCGATCGACGAGAAGGCGGATGCCGTCATGGTCGCGCATATTTTGTTCCCGAAGATCGATCCGGACGCGCCGGCTTCCTTCTCCAAGGTCATTATCGGAGAACAGCTGCGGGATACGTTAGGTTACGACGGAGTAGTGATCACTGACGATATGACGATGGGCGCCATCGCCGAGCATTACGGAATCGAAGATGCGGCGGTTCTGTCCGTCGAAGCCGGAACCGACATCATCCTAGTCGCGCACGGTTACGACGTGGAGAAAAAAGTATACGATAAGCTGCTCGACTCCGTTAAGAACGGAAGGATTACGGAAACCCGTATCGACGAGAGTGTAAGGCGAATTCTAAGCCTGAAACTGAAGTACAAGCTATCGGATTCGCCGGTTCCCGTGCCGACGGAAAAAGATCTTCCGAACGATGCGATTCGTCAATGGCTGGCTAAGCTATAAATATAGATCGCTACGGCGGCTTCGCTCGTCAGGTCCAGAGTCGTCGTTTGTTTGTAACCCATTTTCCATATCCTACGGCCACTATCCCTTTCGATCAGAAATGTAGTCACGGCAACGAAAAGCTGTCCAACCACCTGTAAAGGGCGATTGGGCAGCTTCATTTTCAAATATAATGTGCGAATGGTTACCTGACTTCTGCTTTTCCTTTTCGATAGATAAGCAAACCGATACCGAAAGCGACGATTCCCCAAGCGCCTAAGATGGCGATACCCTCCCAGAACTCACCGGTCGCGATTCCGCTGCCGTATACCATTCCGTCACGCATCCCGTTCACGAAGTAGGTGAGAGGCAATACGTGCGAGACGGGCTGCAGCCAGTCCGGAAACCCTTCCGTCGGGAAGAAGATGCCGCTAAGGAACATCATCAAGAAGCTAGCGATGTTGGCCATTCCCATATAGGCTTCGATCGACTTGCTAAACGACGAGAATAAGTAGCCCAGCGCGTTAAATGCAAGAGTGCCTATGAAGAAAGCGACGACCAGCGTCGAGACATCCAAGTGCAAATTCGCGCCGAACCCGAACACCCCGATGACGGTCAGAAACACAATTTGTATAACGCCGAGAACAAAACGAACCATCATTCCGCCGATGCCGAACAGCCCCATTTTGACCGGTGTCATTTTCAACCGCTTGAGCAGACCCTTCCTCCGCATCTCGACCATATCCACCATTCCGAACAAACCGCCCTGGGCCACGGATAACGCGATCATACCCGTAAGCAGAAAATCAACGTAGCTTAAATCTTCGCTTCCATTAGACACCGATTGCATTTCGACCTTGAAGGTAGGCTCCACGCCGGCTACGGCATAATTCGTTTGTTGCACGAATTGATCCAGAATCCCCCTGATCGCTTGAGTCGTCGTGCTTTGCTCGTTTTCCTTGTTCACGACGAGCTCCAGTAGCTTAATGTCCTCGCTGGCGGGAAGAATGATGACGGCATCTACATCCTCGTCTTTAATCCAAGTATCCGCCTTCTCCTTATCGACCGGTTGCTCCGACTTCCATTCGAATACGGTCACTTGCCTTAATTGGTTTTCCAGCATATCCGAGGTTGCGTTGGCATTCGACTTCACAACTGCGATGCTGGCTTTGAACTCGCCGCCGCTACCGCCCCCTCCGAAAATAACCATAAAGAGGACCATAAGAATAATAGGGAAAAATAGACTCCAGAACCAGACCTGCTTCTCGCGAAACATCATCTTCATCTGCGCGCCGAACAGCTTCCTTAGCTGCTTTCCGTTGCTCACTCTAATCCCTCCACTCTTTCCCCGTAAAGGCGATGAAAACATCCTCTAAGCTCATCTCGCGGATGGAAACCTGCTCCACTCGATATCCGCGTTCCTTCGTGAACCCGAATACGCCGTACAGCGTTTCCTCCGGCTGTATCGACCATAGTTTTAACGCCTGGCCCTCTCTTGCCGTACGCACGACTGTCGACATCTCCTTCGCAACCTCTTCCGTGTCGATGGCTGCATTTTCCCCGTCTTGAAAATGAAGACGAACCTCCCGTTCCTTCGTCAAGCGATCTATTAGCGCCGCTGGCGTATCCAGCGAGACAATGCGACCTTGATCCACAATGCAAACCCGGTCGCTAAGCTTCTCGGCTTCTTCCATATAGTGCGTCGTTAGTATCGTTGTTTTTCCGAGCTCCTTCAGCTTAAGTACAATATCCCAAATATTCCGCCGCGCTTGCGGATCTAAGCCAGTAGTCGGCTCGTCTAGGAAAATGATCTGAGGATCGCTAATCATCGCGAGCCCGATGGCCAACCTCTGCCGTTGCCCTCCGGATAGAGATTTTACTCTTTTGCCGCGGTGATTGGTCAGATTGATCATCTCCAGCACTTCCGAGGCTTGCTTCGATCGCGGATAGAACGAGGCGAACAGATCCAGGTTCTCTTCTACGGTCAACAGCTCGAACATCGCGCTGGATTGAGGCTGCACGCCGATTCGGTATTTGATTTGATCCGAATTCTTGGCCCACGTCAGCCCGTCGATCGTCACCGTTCCGGAGTCCGGAGTTTGGAGACCCTCGATCATCTCCAGCGTCGTCGTTTTCCCCGCCCCGTTGGGTCCGATAATCGTAAACACTTCCCCGGCTTCCACGGAGAAGCTGATTTCTTCGACCGCCTTCACCGTCCCGAACGATTTGCGCAACCCTTTTACTTCTAAGATGGACATGAATTCCTCTCCTTCATTTACCAGTTCTACATAACTAACCCTATTGTAACTCAGCCTTCCGGATAGCTGAACGGTCTACGGTACGCTTATTTCCTCAGTCTTCAGACGGAGGAGGTGCAGTTACAAGCATAGAAAAAAGCCGTCTCACTGGGAGCTTGGGGCATCCCATGGACGGCATCTGTGTTCGTCATAATCTATTTCTATTAATTTTTGGAAATATAGCTATTAGCGACGCGTAGGCGTTCCTTCATGACTCTCTCCCGTTCGAGAGTGCGGGTAAGATCGTCGTTGATCCTAATCGTGCAGGCACCGCAAATGTGTCCTCTGCGAATAGCGGCGCGACATAGGTCGCATTCATCCGATAAATTCGGGTAATCAAACAACTTGATCTTGCCCTGTCTGATCCACGAACGAATCTTCTCGGGAGGGAGCATAGTCGCAGCGGCCGTCTCATCCGTATTAGCGAATCGATTGCGTAATAAGAAGCGTTCGATCGTATTTAATTGATCATCCGCGACCGATGCGCAACTCGCGCAAAGATTCCGAGAATTTTTCTGAAAAACGTTCCCGCAACCGGGACAATGTGCGACTCGTAGTTCTATCGACATGCGCACCAACCTCGCTTAAATGGTTCTAATGTACCAATACTAGCATAGGCAGGAACATTTTTCATCAAATAATCAGTTCAAATGCTCTACTATTTTACAACTACGTCAATTGATCCAGTAATTCTCTACCGCCATCCATCTCATCCTGGAACTTCTGACGATATTCAGATATAACCGATGTGTTATAACCATTAGCCGTTAGCAAATTCTCCGTTTGAGAGATAATTGTATTGAACTGCTCCGTACATTGGCTAATGATTCCATTAATCTGAATAGTTAACTGATTGATCGTATCAGGGTCAGTCTCATCAATTAACTGCAAGCCTAGCGGCATAAGCTGACTCTTATAGCTCTGCTCTAAGGAATCCAGCGATGCTTTCGCGCTCGCAGTAATAGATTCGTAGGTTGGTTTAGCCGTCGGACCTGTTGGCTCTGGCGTTCCTTCAGCCGGATCAACCGTCTCGTTTTCTCCCGCTTGTTCAAGCTTGTAGGCCGCTGATTCCGCTAGAATCTTACCTCCTGCTGCCCATTTAATATCCATGTTCACGGATTCCGACATGAATCGAACAGGAACGTAAATCGAACCGCCCAACGAGTAGGCCGATTGACCCACAGGAAGCGACTTTACTTTGCCATCGAAGCTGAAAGTAGCTTCCACCGGAGATACTATGTTCTTAGTCCCACTCTTCGAGGAGAATTGACCCTCTTGTCCTAATGCATTAACTAGATATTCTTTGAGTACCATAGCTTGTTGCTTAGTAGGCTCCGTGACGCTTACTGTGCTCGTCTTCCCGTCCCAACTCACTTTCTTGAGTAAGGCATAGGAGAAAAATCTAAGAGGAACATAATTCGTCCCCTTGATATTGAATACATATTGTCCTTCGGGAATAATCAAGATTTTACCGTCGAAGACCAGTTGCACCTCTTGCGATGATACTTTCAAGTTATCGGTAGAAGCAGCAGAAACTACACTTGCTTGGAATAGTAACGCGAACGCAAGTGTGAATAGGGCTAACATTGTTTTATTCCTATGTAACGCTTTCATTTGATCGTTGTCTCCTTCATCGTAAGTAAATTATTTAAGAGCGGCGGCCAACTTGGATATTGCCGATGCCCTAACCGCAGACTTTTGCTTGCTATACTGACTCTCCCACGCTGGCAATTCCGATACCGGGATTCCCGCCTCTTCATATTCATCCGTCGCATCCGTAACAAGAGCCTTGAAGCTACTATCGCACCCCGACTCTGCCGTTATAAGCTTGCCAAGAAACTTCGCTTGCAATGTCACCAGAGTTGCCTCTTCATTGCTAGTCAGCTCTTCGACCATATCTTGAATAAGGCCGTCACTCTTCGCCTTGCATTCATTACGTAAGCTGCTAATTTCATTTTCGAACTTAGTATCGATCTTAAGCTTAAGAGCTATTTCATCTTCCGATAAAACAACTGTCGTTTCTTGAGGCTCTGCGGTGTTACTGTTGCTTGGAGAAGTCTGGGGTTGCGTTACTTCATTGGTTTCAATTGGAGGCGTGGGTGTTGGAGTGGCACTCGGTGTTGTGTTCGTTGATTCTTCTGGGCTGTCTGTGTTCTCTGTGACAATTCCAATTTCACTCGTTTCACTTGGCTCTTGAGAATCCATGATGGGATCCGTCGCTGTTGAGCTTGCTGAGGGAGTTGGCGATTGGATGCTCTCCGATGTTTTGTCGGAAAAACAGGCTGTCGCCGTCATGACCATGACGATAATGGCACACAAAGCTACTATCTGGTTATTGAGAAGCTTTCGACTCTTCTTCTTCGGCTTGATCATATGTTTTCCCCTGACTTACTCCATACTTCTTCGCAATTTTAGAGAGAGTATTGTATTCTTCCGGTGATAGCTTGTCCAATAGGACCTTGCGGGCTTCTCGCTTTTCGTCCCTGGTCATTCCACCACCTGCAAGTTCTTGAATCAACTTAATATCTGAGAGGGACAAATTGCCCATAAGGATAGATGTGACGTCTACTTTCTCGGATACTGTTACTTTATCCTTGATGTCATTAGCCTTTTTCACAGACACTTCAGGATTGTAAACGCCTGCTTTGTCTGTGTCATTGATTTCAGCCTTTCCAGGTGTAGAGGGTTGCTGCTCCGGAGTGTTTTCTGCTGATTGAATAGGCTCGTTATTGTCAGGTTGAACTGACGAAGTCGACATTGGAACTTCTTCTGAAACAACCGGACTGCTAGATTCATTAGTACCAGTGGGTATGACACTTTGTTCGGTCTCAATCGGTTCTGTAATCTCTTCTAAAACTAGATTATTAGCCATAGAATCTATTACTTTGTTTACAGCATAATTCGCGGCGATAATACCAGAAATTCCTAGTACAACTATCAAAGCTAATGACCAAATTAGCAATCGTTTCCACGAGAATTTTCGTTTATTCTCCATTAATAACTCAACATTCCTTCTAAATTTTATTTAGTAAACAATGCAAGACCACTTCTTTTTCAATTAAGATTTATTACTGATTCTTTACCCATTGAATGATATTCAATAATATGAGCAGAAACTTGATTAATCGTAAAACAATTTCTACCGTCAAAAACAATTGGTTCTATCATTAATTCTGTTAATTTACTCAAATCAAATTTTTTTATTTCCTCCCACTCAGTTAATATAAAAACACAATTTGCTTTTTTTATTGCATCTTCGATGGAATCTGTAAAATAAATATTTTTATTTAAAATCTTTTTTGCTTGTTTAGTCGCAACTGGATCATATGCTGTTACTGTTGCTCCAAGATTTAAGAGTTCTTCAGATATGACAATCGATGCTGCATCTCTTATATCATCAGTATTTGGTTTAAAAGAAAGCCCCAGTAATGCAATTTTCAAATCCTTTAATGAAGTAAATCTTTTCTTTGCTTTTTCGATTAAGCTCATTTGTTGTTTTTTATTTACTTCAATAACTGATTTTAATAACATAAAATTATGATCCACATTTCCAGCTATCTGAACTAATGCGCTAGTATCTTTGGGAAAGCAAGAACCCCCATAACCAATCCCAGCATTAAGAAATGAATTTCCTATTCGTTTATCTTTCCCCATTCCTATTGCAACATCATCAATGTTTGCTCCTAATTTTTCACATAGATTTGATATTTCATTAATAAAACTAATTTTTGTTGCTAAAAATGCATTAGAAGCATATTTTATCATCTCTGCACTTCTAATAGATGTTGTAAAGATCGGGATATTAAATGGTTTATATAGCTCTTCCACCACCCTTGATGCTTTATTATTTTCAGCACCAATAATAATTCTATCGCCGTTAAATATATCGTTTATCGCGGATCCTTCACGTAAAAATTCTGGATTAGAAACAATATCAATAGTGAATCTAGAATTATTTGTTTTATCCAATAATTCTTTTATGTATTCATTTGTTCCTACAGGTACAGTACTTTTTATAACTACGATCACATTACTTTTAATAAAATTTGAAATATGTGATGCAACATTTTCTATTGCAGACAAATCAGCTTTTCCATTTTCTTTAGATGGAGTACCAACTGCGATAAAAATGACATTTGAATTATTAAAGCCTTCCTCATAACTATGGGTAAATGAAAGCCTTCCCTCTTTTACATTCTTACTTATCAGTTCCTCTAGTTCTGGTTCATAAATCGGAGACTTAAAGATTTTCAACATTTCAATTTTTTCCTTATTTGTATCTATACAAACCACATTATGACCAATTTCCGCTAACGATACTCCAGTTACAAGCCCCACATAGCCAGCACCTACTATCGATATGTTCATTATTCACCAATCCTGTCTCTTATTTGGTTGTTGAATGAAAACTATAAAAAATATTGAATATTGCTGTGTCAATTACCGAGTTTTAGATGTTTCTGATAAATTGAAAAGTAAATTACTAATATTAATATTGAAACTAACACAGGATCATATAGGAATAATTCTGAGTAATTTTGAATCATCAATGCTATAAACGTTCCTAAAATAAATTTATTCATTTGCTCAAACTTATTGTATATATTTAGACATGTTCTTAAAAACATTGAAATAATGATGATTAAGTATAGAGCTAGGCCAATCAATCCGAACTCGATTAAAAAAGCAATATAGAAATTATGGGGAGTCATCCATGCACCAGTTATAGGGTTAATTTGCATACTATTTCTAAATCCAACACCTAAAACTTCTTGTGTTTTTGACATTTCTAACCACATAGACCATCCAGAATTCCATTTTTCAGTTCTCGAAAGTAAATCGTTGCTAAATTGTTCGCCAAAAAATCCTTGTAAAATAACACTATTTTTATTTAGATACAAACTGATTACGAAGATTACAAAGATATTTATAACTAGGATAAGTATTAATGCACTTTTTAATTTGAGCTTCAAATTATTGTTTAGAAGTCCAGAAAACAATCGAATTCCATAAACAAAACAAAAAGCAATAATAAATGAAAAAATAGCACTTCTTGAAAAAGTTAATAATAGGGAAACAATAATGAGGAAAGTAATCAACTTTTTATATCGAAGTGTTGCGTATTTTTGTAGAAAGATTCCTACTAAACTGAATATCATTTGAAATGTACCAGCAAAATTTGCTGAGGAGTAAAAGCCTACTCCTCTTGTTAAATTTAATCCATTCCAATGAATAGTATAGGCTCCTACTTGTGAGGCATAAATCGGACCAACAGCAAGTGAGAGGAATACACCTAACGCCGAAATGAACCCAACCACTAATAATATGTTTACTAAAGTATTCATTCCAATTTGACTAATTACAATTTCATTTAAGTACCTTCTATATACCAATAAGCTCAAGAATATATACATAAAATATTGAATCGAATACAAAATAGATACAATATTTAATGTGAAAACTGAAATTGTCAAACAATAAAGCCCTATACATAATATAATTTTTAATAAGTATTTCTGATTACTTTCAACTACTTTAATTTGACCTCTTTTAGTAAATATTAACCAACCAAGCAGACCAATGATACCTAAAGATAAACTATTATTTCCCCCAACAATCCAACTTAATGAAATCTTTGGCGCTACTATAGCCATCAATAGAAATAATAAAAACCAAATATGATGTCTATTCATATTATTTTTTTATCCATCCTCGAATAACTAATCTTATTTTTTGAGGCATTATTCCCCAAAACATTCTTGAGAAAAGCAGGATCCATGAATTAATCCCTCCCTTTAAGAAAATAATTGAATCTTTTTGAACATTCAAAGATGAAAATAGATATCGTAATCTATTTTTGTTTTCAAATGACTGATCTTTATGAATTCTCTTCGTAGCGAGAGCCACATTTAACTGATGAATGCAAATTCCTTTTTTAACCAATCTTAGCCATAAATCATAATCTAATTGTTTTTGTAATTTCTCATTGTAGCCACCAACGTACAATAATGCATTCTTCTTAATCATTATAGAACTATGATTGATTGAGTTACCGTAAATTAAGCTTTGTGTTATATCAGTTATTTCACGGTTATACTGAACCATATCCCAGTTAATTAATTGTTTATCAAGGATTATATGAAATTTTGTAGTGATAAGAGAGCTTTTGGGAAAGTGTTCAAAAGCCTTTAATTGAAACTCCAATCTATTGGGATGACTAGGATCATCACAATCAATATTTGCAATAAATTCACCGTTACACGAATTTATTGCAATATTAAGAGCTTTTGCTCTACCTACTTTTATTGACGATATATAATTAATTCGACTATCTTTAGCATGATAGTTTTTCAATATTTCTAATGTATTATCATCGGATCCATCGTCAACGACAACCATCTCCCAATTCTGAAAAGATTGGTTCATTATACTTTCTATTGTTTGGCCAATTATTGACTCACCATTTCTAACAGTGCAAATTACAGATACAATCATTGTTGGAAACCCTCTTGCTATATGTATTTTAAAACTTCATCCCACATTTGATTAGTAAGATTTATTTGATGGTCTTTATGGAAGTTAAGAGTATTCCTAATCTCAAGTTGGTTTGAATAATTTGTAAATAAATCTAACTTATCTATAATATCCTTTTCAGAACTAAGATTATGTAAAATATAATTTTCAACTCCGTAATCCTTAAATAACATATTATATTTATGGCTCCAACCAGTTGCAAGACTCGGAACACCTTGCGATAATGCACTGACTAAACCATGAAATCTAGAACCAATCACCAGCTTTGAATTTCCGATAATTCCTTTTATTAGTACGGGGTCATCTTCTCTTATAACCCTTATCTTTTTATTGATCTTCTTCTCTATTTCTAAAACAAGTTCATAATCACGATCAGATTCATGTACTAAAATAAAGGGGTTTAATTTCTTATCAATCAAATATTTAATGCACGTAATCAAAAAGTTTAAATAATGATCTTTTATATCTTTTTTTGCTTTATCCAACATTCTGTAATTTGGGATAATACATGATTCCATTTGTGCTTCATCAAAATAAAAAGGTTTCTTCCCAATTAGTAAGTTAGTAAAATCTGGGTATTCCCTAATGTTTTGTGCGTTCGGAGCAAGTTTTTTTATGTATTCTAATGAAACTGAATCACGAGCAAAAATTAAATCTACATTCTCAATTATTTCCTTAAATGCATCTTGTGACTCCTTTTTATTAAATGGTCCAAATGCCTGCGGCATTAAAATAATCTTTTTTCCTTCTTTTCTCCAGTTGGAAGTTAGTTTAGCCATAGTTGTACAGCTTTCCGTTCCCCATTGATCACTGTAAGAAAATCCTGAGATATCTAATATGGTTTTTACCTCTGATTTTAGAATTAATCTATTATATTTCCTAATACCAGCTGGAATAATGGTCCCGATTACATTTGCAACTTTTCCAATGAAAGGATGCTTATTAGAGTCTATCCACATTAAATGTTTAAGGTTTGCCGATTTTCTCTGACTAAAAGAACCACATCTTAAGTTCACTCCAATTTCATTTGAACTACCTCTTATAGTTAATTGTTCAATTGCAGCCCGTAACATTAATTCTGCACCTTTATTAACAAAATTAGCTCCTCTTAACTCAATAAACATATGGATGATTCCTCCGTTGAAATAAATTCAAGCTGACAAATCAAAGATTAAATGTTCGCATTTCTTTTAGTTCTCTCTTCATTGAATACGCAACCTCAGCTTCCTCATCTGGATAACCAACTGCAATAAATAAAATCACACGTTCATATTTATCTAATGATAATATTTTATCTAATTCTTTCTCTTTCTCCTCAATATCCGGCCAATTTAAGGGGCAAGAACTTAATCCTTGAACTTCTAATGCATACATGAATGGCATCGCAGATAGTGCTGCGTCTATATAAATTAGATGCCTGTCACATTCATTTGGATATGCGGAGAGATCACCTATTACTGCAATTAACATTGGTATATTATGATAAAAGCCATTTGTTCCAGAGGGTATTCTTCCGATTTTCTTAACTAGAACTGGATCATCAAATACCTGATACCTAAAAGGCTGTCTATTACACGCACTTGGGGATAGTAATCCAATTTCAATTGCATTATCTATTTTTTTTCTCGGTACGTTAATTTGTTTAAAAAACCTAACAGACCTCCTTATTTCGGATAGTTCCTTGAATTGATTTATAGATATTACTTTTTGTTTATTTAAATCTCTCTTATAGGGAACATATTTCTTCTGTTCAGTTGGTTGTAGATCAGTTGTCATTTTATTAAATCTTTCTCTTTCTTTATTAATAATGATATTGTCGGCAGTTACTTTAAAGTACTTATCTAAAACATCGAAGGTCCATTTGAACTGCGGATTATTGTTGATTTCAGAATCATTTTGATTTAGTAAAAATATAAAGCTGTTCATAGTTTCTGTAATAAATCTGGTTGCAAATATATCTTTACGAGGCATCATCAATAATCCTTTTTCTATCCTATGAGTATTTCGCCTAAGTAAATAATAATTATTTCTTTTTCTCATTAAGTCTTCCATATGAACTCGTTTTCCAATAATTACAGAATATTGCTCTCTTTTAAATTCACCTGAGAAAAGGTAGTAGACACCTGTAATAAATTTAGATTTCGAAATAATAAAAATACAATAGTAGTTTAAAACCAATTTTAATTTAGAGAATTTTATCATAACTGAATCAATTCTATCTTCAGAAAACATTTTTACAGCATTTTTTTTAATGACATTTCTCACAGCCATCCTCCTTTGGAAATCAATTGCGCCGAGATTTATATTCCAAAACATTTATGTTTAGAGCATTAATTATTACATTCTTCTAATTGATCTATAAATTTGAACAATCAATAATACAGGAGCAAAAAATGATTTAGTCATCATAATGCCGCTATCATAAGTCTTCTTTGAAAAAAAAGTAAATAAATAGGTCGATGTAAAGTAGGCTAATACTGTTGCTATCGCTGCACCTTCCCCTCCATATTTGGGAATCAAAATAATATTTGCAGCAATATTTATCACTAACCCAAAACCGTGACTAACGATGGAAAACATAAGTAATTCTTCGATAATCAACCACTTACTCAACAATGCCCTCATAAACACAAATAATGAAGCCCAAATATGTATTATTAGTATACTTACGGCCGGCATATATTCTTCACCAAATAACACAGATATTAGTTTGGACGATATTAGTGATAACACTATGGACAGAAAAAAAGCAATGAGAAATAATAAATTGTAAACCGCCTGTAGTTTTTTTCGATATTCAAATGTTCGTTCTCTCATCCTAATCAATTGTGGAAAAAGCGAAGTTACAACTGCAATAGCTATAAAATACCAGGCCTCAGATATTCTAACAGCTACAGAGTAAATACCTAATTCCGCTTCTCCCCTCATTGACTCCACCATTATTTGATCCACTTTTAAATATAATACGGATGCAACACCTGATAAAATAAGCGGCCATGACCTGCTTAATAGATTTTTCGCGGTTTTAGTACAATAAGTCCACTTTTTGTAATTCCCGTCACGCTTATACAAAATGAATAATAAAACAGAAGAAAATAAGACTTCGAGCGATTGTGCAAAAGCAAAATAATACAATGGATATTTGAAAAAAACAAAAAATATCTGTATCAATGATATAAGAATTAATGCAATATTTTTGGACATTACAGATAATTTTGATTTTAGGTTTGCTTGATTATATAAATCAATTACTTCAAAAGGCTTTAATAATATTGAAATTCCCACAAAAATAAGAACAATTTTTATTTCAATAGTATCCAAGAATAATACATAGATAATCAGCAACGTGAATCCGATTATACTTGCAATCATTTTTAAGTAGAAAGTCGTGCCTATAATGACACTATTATCATTATGTTTTTGAACCAAATCTTTAACAACTAAACCCGATAAACCTAAATCTATAAAAATAGTAATAATAAAAACAAAGGCGATACCGTAATTTAAAAAACCAAAATCACTTGGACCCAGATATCTGGCTAATAGTGAAAAAATATAAATACTTACAATCATTTTAAGCACTTTTTCAAAGACTAACCATATAACATTTGAAAATACTACTTTATCTACTCTAATTAATTCTGAAATTTTTGAGATCATATTTCTATCGCCACCCTATCGACACTTCACTCAGAATTGATCTTAAGATCAAAATATAAATAAATTGAAGTAACAAATCTCATAGATATTCTTTGTAAATCTCTCCAACACGCTCAAGTGCAGTACTAATTGAATACTTTTTTATTAGTTCTTGATTTTTTTTTCCAAAATCCGACTCTCTTGAGTGATAAATGTTGAGAATTGCATTTGCAAAACCAGTCGGATCCTTCTCCGTGTATCCATTCACTCCATTTACTACTAAATCTCTATTTCCTCTACAATTTGTTACTACAATAGGCAGTCCAACAGCCATTGCCTCCATTACATTGACGGGCAGTCCTTCCTGCCTTGATGATGAAACGGCTAAGTCTGACATTTCTAACAACTTGCTTACATCGCTTCGATAGCCCAAAAATATTACATATTTCTCAATACCCTTTACTCTTACAACCTCAAGATATTTACTATATAATTCACCTGATCCAGCAAGGAGTAATTTTATTTTGGGTATTTTATTTTTAAGCTGCTCTATAACATCAAACAAGAAATCTTGGCGTTTTCTATAACTTAATTCAGCAGTATAGATTAAAATAAAGTCATCTTTTTGAAAATTATAATATTCTCTTAGTAGAAGTTTCATTTCATTTTTTTGAGGTTTAAATTTTTCCAAGTCAACACCAACACCTGGAACTAAAAATGTTTTGGTGTTTATAAAGGTTTTTGCCATTTCAAAATCTTCATGATTAATTGTAAGTAAACCATCTGTAAATACAGAAAGTAACTTTTCTATCGGATAATACAAAATCCAATTTTTCATAGGTGCACCTTTGTAAAAATGAAATCCATGAGCTGTATATAGAACTTTTGTGCCTCTTTTTCTAGCACTCCTTGCTGCAAATCGAGTTAGAACGCCGCCCATTGGAGTATGGCAATGAATTAAGTAATAATTATTTTCATTAATAATCCTACACAATTGTTTATAACCATACATATTTTCTATATTAAATGGTGACCTTTTAATTGGGACATTATATTTCTTAGAAACATACGGAATCTCACTTGTCCCATTACTAGCTACATGAACTTCAAATCCCCTCTCGTAGAACCACTTCAAATAGGGAATATGAAAGTTCAGTATGTGACTATCAATTGAAGCAGTAAACAAGATCTTTTTCATAGAAATCCACCTTACATAGGTCTATTTACCACATTTGTTTCACAGGTATTTATAGATTGTTTTAAACTAAAATTAGAATATTTGTATTTTTCAAAAACAGACAATTCCTTTTCCACTGTCAAATTACCAAATACTCTTCGTAATAAGCCACTGTGGTTCCCGATAAGATAAATAACATGTGCCAACACCTTAGAAAAGGCTATTTTCTTATGATTAGACATTGAAATTAATGAGGCCATTTCAACAACGTTTATAAATTCTTGATTTTGAGGAATGAACAACCCAGATTCTTGATTTATTATAATAAGTCTAATGAACTCTGAAAGATTATCTATGTAGATCATGCTTCTTGAATTATCGATGGCTGGAAACACTGGTGATTTTAGAATAAATTTTCGCAATCGCTTATAATTTCCTGGACTATCTGGTCCATACACCATAGGCGCTCTTATTATTACCAATTTGAACGTATCATCGCTTATTTTTTTCAACTCAATTTCTGCCTCTAATTTACTACGCCCATAGAATGATTTTGGGTGACACAGTGTATCTAAATTTATTACATTCTGTCCACCAATTAAACCATCAAGTCCATAAACAGATAAAGTACTCATAAAGATAAATTGTTTAACTCCAGCATTTTTTGCTTTTTTTGCAATTAAAATTGGAAGCTCTTTATTAATTCGAAAATATAAAGTTCTTAATTTAGTTTTTTCTTTTTCGTGTACGATAGCTGCGACATGAAAAACCACATCAAAAACAGAGAAATCTTGTTTAACCCAATCATCATTTCGAAGAGATATAAAAGTGATCTCGAGAGTGTCGGGAAAACTATATACCCATTTTGCAAACATTTTTCCTATATAACTATTTTCACCTGTTACTAAAACCCTCAATATAACACCAACTTCACAAAATATTATGATCAAGTGTTGCTCCTTCTTTTACTCCTTCTTTTACTCCTTCTTTTCTTAACACTTTCAAAATGGTTTTCATCAATATATAGGTATCGAAATATATACTCATTTCCTGAGCATATTCACCATCAAATTTAGATTTTGCATCAGTAGTTAATTCATCACGGCCATTTATTTGTGCCCACCCCGTTAGTCCAGGTTTAATATCATTGGCGTTATATACGTCTCGTTGTTCGATCAAATCAAATTGATTCCATAATGCAGGACGAGGGCCAACCATACTCATGTGACCAAATAATATATTTAGTACTTGAGGAAGTTCATCTAAACTCGTCTTTCTTAAAAACCTCCCAAAAGAAGTAATCATATTGCCTGAATCTTTAAGTAAATGTGTCGGCATATCATTTGGAGCATCTATTCTCATAGTTCTGAATTTTAGAATATAAAAAGTACTTTTGTATATCCCAATGCGTTTCTGCTTAAATACAACTGGACCCTTTGAATCAAGTTTTATTATTACTGAAATAATTATAAATATTGGCCAGAATACTAATAACACAACAAGGGAAATAAATATATCAGTTGCTCTCTTAACTATATAAAAGCTTTTCATTTTTTTATCACCCATATTAATTTTTATAGTTTTATCTCCTCATCATTCAGGGGACACTCGCCAATTCATAATTCACTTTTCGATGAATAGAAGGCACTAGATCCTCTAATACACCTCTCAACTCATTAAACTCGTGAACCATTACTTTTTCTAATCGAGTAAACCCAAGTTCTAATTGGAACTGATTGATATCACCGAGCTTCCCGATGAAGATTCTATTATGCTGGGTTGAGGTGACTTCCTCTTCTATGAACAGTAATTCCTCAAATAGCTTCTCGCCTTCCCGAATACCGCTGAATTCGATTGGGATTTCCTCGTAAGGCTCGAAGCCAGACATTCTTATCAAATCTTCGGCAAGCTCTACGATCCGTACAGGTTTGCCCATATCCAGAACGAAGATCTCGCCTCCTTCGGATAAGGCACCGCATTGGATGACGAGTTGAACGGCTTCCGGAATGGTCATGAAATATCTGACCATCTCCGGATGAGTAACGGTAACCGGCCCCCCTCTAGCGATCTGATCCTTGAATAGAGGAATGACGCTGCCTCGACTTCCCAGCACATTACCGAACCGAACGGCCGAGAACCATGTCTTGCTACGCTCGTTCAAGCTCTGAATGTACATCTCGGCGATACGCTTCGTTGTTCCCATGACGCTGGATGGATTAACGGCCTTGTCGGACGAGATTAGAACGAAACGCTCCGTTCCGTACAGATCCGCACAATCCGCAACGTTCTTCGTGCCGAATACATTATTCTTGACCGCCTCGGATGGATTACGCTCCATGAGAGGGACATGCTTATGCGCGGCTGCATGGAAAACGACACTTGGTCTGAATTCTTTGAACACCTGATCTATTCGTTCACGGTCTTGAACATCCGCTATGATCGATTCTAGAGTAAGATTGGGGAAGCTTCTTCTAAGCTCCAACTCGATTGTGTAGATGCTATTCTCTCCATGACCCAATACCAGTAGCTTCTCCGGTGCGAAACTCGCGATCTGCCTGCATAGCTCCGATCCGATAGAACCTCCGGCTCCCGTTACGAGTACCGTTTTGTTAGAGAGATAGCTAGATATAGCAGTTAAGTCTGTCTCTATGGGCTCACGACCAAGCAGGTCTTCTACTTGAATATTGCGAATCGTATTTAAGGTCACCTTGCCTTGAATAATATCCTGCAATGGCGGTATGATCTTAAGCTGCGCTTTCGTCCGCTTGCAAATATCGATGAGCTCCGAGATCTCCAGCTTCGATCCGGAAGGTATGGCAATAATAATCTCCTCGATCCCATGCTTCTCGACCAAGGCAGGTATATTCTTGCGATTCCCGATTACTGGCAAGCCATAGATTTGAAGATTCTTCTTGTTCATATCATCATCTATGAAGGCATAGGGATAGACTTTCGATTGTTTGTTGAACTTAAGCTCCTTCGCGATGAGCATGCCGCATTCCCCGGCACCGACAATCAACGCTTTACGAAGATTAGTGCGCTTCTTGTAATTATCGCGGAACGCCCTCCATATGAACCGCGATCCACCCAATAGCAACAGCAACGTCTCTGCATTCCGAGCGAAAATGGAGAGCGGAACGGCTTTCCCTACAAAGAGGTAGGTTACGATATAGGCGAGCAAGCAACTGATCACGACCGCTTTAAGGATCGAGATCAGTTCGCCAATGCTAGCATACTGCCAGAACCGATTGTATAGCTTGAAAACCCGCATACATACCGTGCAGATAATGCTTGAGACAATCATATATACAATGAATTGAGTAATATTTTCCGCCGGAATGTCACCCTTAAATCGGAAAAAGTAGGATGAATAGACGCTGACGCATACCAGCAAGATATCTAGTAGAATTAGAGTAAGATTTCTCTTGTGATAGCTCATCATGCTTCCTCCTTCGAGCAACTATTCCGAAGCCCCATAGTAGTAATAGTATTCATCTTTATTCCCGTGTCTTACATTGTTCATCACGACACCCAGCATTCTAGCGTTCACGTGCGTAAGCTTATCCCTGGCTTTCTGCGCTTGGGCATGCTTCACTCTACCGGAATCGACGACGAGGATGACTCCATCGCAGATCGAAGCGATGATCTGCGAATCTGTAACCGCAAGCGCAGGTGGAGTGTCCACGATGATCATATCGAACTGATCTCTGAGATCTGATAACAGTACCTTCATCTTGTTCGAGCCTAGCAGCTCTGCAGGATTAGGTGGCGTTATACCGCTAGGTAACAAGGAAAGATTCGGAACGAACGTGTCCACTATGACTTCCGATAGTTGGCACTGATTGGACAACACGTTCGACAATCCATTTCGATTCGATGCGAGGAAGGTATGATGTGCCGTCGGTTTCCTGAGATCGGCATCGATCATCAATACCTTCTGATTTGCTTGCGCATACGTAACAGCAAGGTTACTTGCCGTTGTCGACTTCCCTTCCCCCGGATTGGCCGAAGTTACCATAATGATCTGCACCTTGGCATCTGAGGAAGAAAACTGGATATTCGTACGCAAGCTTCGATAAGCTTCCGAGATAGGCGATTTGGGATTGTTATGCACGATGATATGACGTTTCTTCTTCTCAGGACTGAGCTTGGACATTGCTCTCCCTCCCCCTACCTAAGGCGGCGGCCTTATTCTTTTCCTTCGTGTCTTCTTCCTTCTGCACCGGTATTAACCCAATAAGCGGTAGACCTAAATATTGATCAACATCTTGCTCCGTACGAATAGTGTCATCCATATATTCGATGAGCAACGCTACTCCGATCGCTAACATCAGCGATACAATAAACGCGATCGCCGTATTCAGGACCGGTTGCGGCTTCACTTGCAACGGGGTCTTGTCCGGATTGGCAGGAGCGAGGAACGATACGTTATCCACCTTCATGATCGTGGGAATCTGGCGAATGAATACAACCGAAATCGCATTTACGATCTCAGTTGCTTTGCGAAAGGACGAATTCTGAACAGACACGGTCATGACTTGCGTATTATTGACGGAGCTTATCTTAACTTGTGAGGTTAGTTGCTCCGACGTAAGTCCAAGGTCCGGATACTCTTGAACGACCTTGTCCATAATGGCTGGCGTCTTAATGATTTCCTTGTATGTATCAATTAATCTAATATTCAGATTCACGGCATTGATATCCAGCTGCGAAGCGTTTAATGCCTCATCCGTTTTATTCACGATTAGCTTCGTCGAGGCCTGATAGATCGGTTGAAGCCAGACCATGCTGACGATTGCTGTAATAGAGCTGCAAACAATTACAATAACAAGAATCATCCATATCCTCTTACGAAGAATTCGAATATAATCCTTCAAATCTAACTCCACGGACACTTTATTTTCCTCCAGTGCTTGTGTACTCTCTAGAATGGCGTACATCCCCCTCCCTTAATAACGGCGAGGAGGATGTACGATTCGTAGGTGTTATTGGTTATTCTGCGTAATTGAAAGCCCGGTAGAGAATAACTGCGGCTTCCGCACGAGTTGCATTAGCATTCGGGCTGAACTTGTTGTTGTTGCCGACAACCAATCCATTCTCGGCTGCGAAGGCGACTCCGGCTTTCAGGGATGCGATAATCTCTCCTGCATCCTTGAATTGTTTCACGGCATCGTCCGCATTGGCCACATCGTCAAGCTCGTACTTCAGCTTGAGCGCGCGAGCAATCATGGTCGACATCTCGGCACGAGTAATCGTCGCTTTCGGCGCGAAAGTAGTCGCCGTAGTTCCCGTAACAATTCCAAGATCAGCAGCGGAAGCTACAAAAGGAGCAAACCAATCGGTTGATGCAACATCCAAGAATTTCGTTGTGGCATTAGGTACATCTAAAGAGAGTGCGCGCACGAGCATCTTAGCGAATTCAGCGCGAGTAACGAGATCCTTAGGAGCGAATTTTCCCGTCGCTTTGCCTTCGATTGCACCTTTGGCCGCGATGACTTCGATCTGTCTGCCAGCCCAAGTTTGCACGCTTCCAATATCTCCGAACTCTACTTTGTGCTCGACGATGACATAGCTGGAGAAGCTTCTGCGTTCGCCTTCAAAATACTTGCTTGAAGAATTATAGTTTCCGCCGTAGAATTCAAGCTTCCCGTTAATAATCTTGGCAAGCGCGAGTAGATCGGTGTCTACTGTAGTAGGCACAAGCTGAAATTTCACGACAACAGGTTGTACGAACACAATGTTCGTACCGCTATTGTTAGTGAACTCGAAATTATAGACATCGGAGGCCACTTGAACGGTTGAATTCAATGGAACAACTACATCGGTCGGTTTATTGATACTAGCGTTGATACCACCAACGTTATCGTTTTCTACCGGGATGATGATGCTAACATCCTTCGTTATGAACTCGATACCGTCGATATTAGCTTCTGCAGCCTTCTTAATCACATCTTCCGTAAGCTTCAATTCGACATTAGTCGCATCAACATCCGATGCATTCAAAACAAGATTTATTTTCTCCATGCTGCTATCGACACCTGCTGCATCCAATACGCTCTTCAGCTTAGCTAAAGCTTCGCCGATCGCTGCAATCTTGCTAAGCAAGCCTTCGCCGGAAGCCGCAATCGTCGTCTTACCATCTACGACCGTCTTCATCTTGTCTGATTCATATCCGTTTACTGCTTTAATCGCGGCGATTGTTTTGTCAATGGCATCCTGGACAAGCTTGTCCTTCTCGCCAGCTGCAGCATCTTTAAGCTTCGTTGCTAGTTCGTCGTATACCTTAGACAAGTCCGCTAGAGATGGTACAGAATTTGCTGGAGGATAATAAACGCCAGTTCCCGTATTTGTTTCCGGCGGTTTTCCTTTTACATCGTTAAGCTTGATGTAAGCAGCGGCAAGTACTGCAAGCGCGGATTTCTCAGTAGTGAGCCTTGCGCTGAAGTTGGTAGCAACCGTGGATAACACATCGGCGGTTAGCCCCTTCGCTGTCAGCAAATCTCCTACATCAGTTTCCTTGGCAAGTACATCTGCAAAAACTTCTTTCGCAAAGCTCGTCAATGCAGAAGTGTTCGTATAAAGATCAATGATTTGACTTAATGACTTCGTCCCTAACACCGTCAACAACGATTCCTGCACTTCAGTCAAAAAAGTGACCAGGTTGTCCTCAGTCAGTGCTGTTCCTGTATTCGCGGACAAGTCATCAATAACGGATTGATATTCGGACTTGATATCCTTCACTCTGTCGATATCCGTCGTTGGTTCAAGTAGTGCAACCGACAGCTCTTGGATAAAATTGAAGAGATCTTCTGGCTGATATGTAGTAACAGGAGTTGTATTAGCTAAAGCATTCGTAATCGGCAAAAGCAAATCGTTATCATCGCCGAAATTAAGAGTACCAATCTCATCTTTAAAATCTGACACATAGACTTGGTCAGCAACCGAAACTTCTGCGTAAATCGCATGAAGCTTTTCTAGGAACTCAGAACCAGTCGAAGCCGAAGCCTTGGCAAGCACGTTATAATGCGTTCCCACACTCGATGGGACATAAGACACAGATGCTGCGACTATACTAGCGGATAATGCACTCACAAGTAACTTATTACTCAATTTCACTCTGACACACCTCTTATTTCTATTATTTTTACATGATTATACCAATTTTGGCTCCGATACAGAAGGAATATTTTGTTATTTTATCGACAAAGATGAATATCTAGTCCTTTTTTAGGTAAATTTTAGGTTTTTTGTGTCCATATTATTCAAATAGCGAACATTTATATTGAGACTTATGCACTATGCGAACTAAATTTATGAATTAAAATTACACATCTTTAGTCTCACTATACTTTTTTCTTTGGTTCAAGGGTCATATCCGCTATTTTCAGAGTAAAAAAGACAAAAAAACGCTTCGGAAAAATTCCTTCCGAAGCGGTTCCAGTCAATCTATCAGTATCTGGTTTTTAAATCCTTATTTCCCGAACGTATGCGGGCTTTCGCGCCATGATTGCAATAAGCTCACGTCCGCATCGCTGATCGAACCTTTGCGACGGGCTTCTTCCACGAGTGCCGAGTAGTTCGACAACGTCTGAAGCTCGATTCCCTCTTCCCGGAATGCTTCTTCCGCTTGGGCGAGCTGGTAGGTGAAGATAGCCAGTACGCTTTGGACGTCTCCGCCTGCTTCAATGACAGCCAGAGCCGCTTTGAGCGAGCTGCCTCCCGTGGAGATCAAGTCCTCGATCACGACGACTTTCTGTCCTTCTCTAATAATACCTTCGATCTGATTCTGTTTACCGTGTCCTTTAGCCTTATCGCGTATGTAAGCCATCGGAAGATTCAGCTTCTGCGCCACCCAAGCCGCATGGGGAATGCCCGCGGTAGCTGTTCCCGCGATGACCTCCGTGTCCGGATAATTCTCGCGAATCAATGCCGCGAATCCCTCGGCGATCGCTTCGCGGATGGCCGGATAGCTCATCGTTAACCGATTGTCGCAATAAATCGGCGAAATAATGCCGGAAGTCCAAGTGAACGGTTCGTTCGGCCGAAGATTAACGGCTCCGATTTCTAGTAAACTGCTTGCGATCGTGGCAGGTAATTGTTCCAAGGATACGTTGCTCATGATTCAGTCATCTCCTTCAAAATGTGGTTAAGAGCTTCGGCAGGATTCGGCGCCGCCGTGATCGGGCGACCGATCACCAAGTAGTCCGTTCCGCCTGAAACGGCATCGCGAGGCGTCGTTATTCGGGATTGGTCTCCGGTATCGGAGCCAAGCGGCCTAATTCCAGGCGTCACGGTAAGGAATTCACGACCGCAAGCGGCTTTGATAGCGGTAACCTCGAGCGGAGAAGCGACCACGCCTTGTAGCCCGGCTTCGCGAGCAAGCTTGGCATATCTCACCACCGCGTCTTCTACCGAGCCCGCAATGCCTATTTCTTGATTGAGCGTCTCCAAGCTCGTGCTCGTAAGCTGCGTAACCGCAATAACCATTGGAGCACGCTCTGCTTCGCCGGCCTTAATCGCTTCTCTTACGCCTTCCGCCGCAGCGCTCATCATCGCGATGCCTCCGGCGCCGTGCACGTTAAACAGGTCGACTCCAAGCCGAGTAATACTGCGAGCTCCGCCTCTTACGGTGTTCGGAATATCATGCATCTTCACGTCGAGAAAAATACGAAATCCTCGCGATTTCAGTTCGCGAACGACCGACGGGCCGGCCGCGTAATAAAGCTCCATCCCTACCTTCATCCAACATCCCGCGTCTTGAAGCTGATCGGCTAACGCTAACGCCGCAGCGGCATCCGGTTTATCGAGCGCGACCATGATTTTGCTTGCTGCCTCTGCACGGCTGAGGATTGCCATAGAAAGATGCCCCCTTTCAGATTGGACTTATTGTTCATACAGAAGCCCGATCCCTTTCGTGCGCGGGACCGGGCGGCATACTGGATTTAAGAATGGAATGCGGGCATAGGTTCGCTGGAGAACCGCAGCGCTTGAAGCATGACGAGAAGAGCTTTGACCGTATCCAGCGACGTTAGGCAGACAACGCCGTTCTCGACCGCTTCGCGGCGAATGCGGAATCCGTCCCGCTCCGGTGTCTTGCCTTTCGTCAACGTATTTACGACGAACTGCGCTTGACCGGTACGAATCAAGTCAAGGATATTCGGCGAGCCGTCGGAAAGCTTGTTGACGCGGCGAACCTTCAATCCTGCCGCTTCCAAAGCATCGGCGGTTCCGCCCGTTGCCATCAGCTTGTAGCCCAGAGCATAGAAGCCCTTGAGAATCTGAATCGCTTCGTCTTTATCCTTATCGGCCACGGTCGCAATGATCGAACCCGAATTAGGGATTTTCATGCCGGAGCCGACCAATCCTTTATACAGGGCTTTCGCGTAATAGCGATCGCGCCCCATCACTTCCCCGGTAGATTTCATCTCCGGCGTAAGCGTAGGATCGACCCTGCGAAGCTTGGCGAAGGAGAATACCGGCACTTTGACCGACACGAATTCGTCTTCCGGCCACAGGCCTTCTTGATAACCAAGGTCGGCCAGCTTCGTTCCTAGTATAGCTTGCGTAGCCAAGTTGGCCATCGGAATCTTAGTAACTTTGCTTAAGAACGGTACCGTACGGGATGAACGAGGGTTAACCTCGATTACGTACACTTTACCCTGCCATACGACGAACTGGATATTGACAAGACCGATCGTCTTCAGTTCCTTGGCGATTTTGATCGTGATATCGATCGCTTGTTGCTTGATATCATCGGATAACGACTGCGGAGGATATACCGCGATCGAGTCGCCCGAGTGAACTCCCGCTCTCTCGACATGCTCCATGATCCCGGGAATAAGCACCGTGTCTCCGTCGCATATCGCATCGACTTCGATCTCTTTGCCAAGCATATAACGGTCGATCAGGACCGGATGCTCCGGATTGATCTTAACGGCAATCTCCATATAGGAGAGCAACTCTTCATCGGAGTATACGATTTCCATCGCGCGTCCGCCGAGCACGTACGAAGGACGAACAAGTACCGGATATCCAAGCTCTTGCGCGGCGCCTACGGCTTCGTCAACCGAAGTCACCGTAGTTCCTTTAGGTTGCGGAATGTTCAGCTTGCTAAGCAGAGCTTCGAACTTCTTCCGGTTCTCCGCCTCGTCGATGCTCTCCAGGGAAGTTCCCAGGATGCGCACGCCGGCTTTGGAAAGAGGAGCCGCAAGGTTGATCGCGGTTTGGCCGCCGAATTGAACGATAACGCCGATCGGCTTCTCTTGCTCGATGACATTCATGACGTCCTCGAAGAAAAGAGGTTCGAAGTACAAGCGATCGGAAGTGCTGAAGTCCGTCGAAACCGTCTCCGGATTGTTATTGATGATAACCGCTTCGTATCCCGCATTGCGGATCGCCCAAACGGCATGAACGGTGGAGTAATCGAATTCGATCCCTTGGCCGATCCGGATCGGACCGGAGCCGAGTACGATGATTTTCTCCTTGGCGCTAGGAATCACTTCGTTCTCCGTCTCGTAAGTCGAGTAGTAATACGGAGTCGTCGCTTCAAACTCGGCTGCGCAAGTATCGACCATTTTATAAACAGGCTTCAAGCCTTGGGCCAGACGGTGAGTACGAACATCCGCCTCTTTCGTCAGCGCGCCGTTCGGATGACCTTCGTTGCGAAGCTCTGCGATCGCGCGGTCAGTAAATCCGTTTCTCTTTGCCGTATACAGAGTTTCCGGCGTAAGCACGGGCTCGTTGCGAATGACGTCCTCGAATTGGACGATTCGTTCGATCTTGTCCAGGAACCACCAGTCGATGTTCGTCAGATCTTGGATGTGCTGCAGCGTCCAACCGCGACGGAATGCTTCGCCGACCAAGAACAAGCGCTCGTCGTCGGCTTTAACCAAACGATTCGTAAGAACATCGTCAGCGAGCTCGTTGGCGCCCTTCAGATAGATCCGATGAACTCCGATCTCCAGGGAACGAACGGCTTTCTGAATCGACTCCTCGAAGGTACGGCCGATGGCCATGACTTCTCCGGTCGCTTTCATCTGCGTTCCGAGCTTGCGATTAGCCGAAGTGAACTTGTCGAACGGCCAACGCGGAATCTTCGTCACGATATAATCGAGAGTCGGCTCGAAGCACGCGTATGTTTGACCCGTAACCGGGTTAACGATCTCGTCCAACGTATAACCTACCGCGATTTTCGCCGCCATTTTCGCGATCGGATATCCTGTCGCTTTGGATGCGAGAGCCGAAGAGCGGCTTACGCGCGGGTTAACTTCGATGACGTAATATTGATAGCTTTGCGGGTCTAGCGCGAACTGTACGTTACATCCGCCTTCGATGTTCAAAGCCCGGATAATCTTCAACGATGCCGAACGAAGCATTTGGTACTCGCGGTCGGACAGCGTCTGGCTTGGCGCAACGACGATGCTGTCGCCCGTATGCACGCCAACCGGATCGAAGTTCTCCATGTTGCAGACGACGATGCAGTTATCGTTGGCGTCGCGCATGACTTCGTATTCGACTTCCTTCATGCCCGCGATCGACCTCTCGATGAGGCATTGTCCGATCGGGCTGTAACGAATGCCGTTAGCAACGGTTTCCCGCAGCTCTTCTTCGTTTCCTACGATTCCTCCGCCCGTTCCGCCGAGCGTGTAAGCCGGGCGCACGATTACAGGATATCCCAATCCGTTCGCGAAATCTACTGCTGCTTCAACCGTCGTGACGATATCGCTTTCCGGAACGGGCTGGTCTAACTCGCGCATCAGATCCCGGAACAAGTCGCGGTCTTCGGCGCGTTCGATCGCGTCAAGCTGAGTACCTAGCAGCTTGACGTTCTCTTGCTTCAGCACGCCCGCGCGAGCCAATTCCACGGCCATGTTAAGGCCGGTTTGTCCGCCTAGCGTCGGCAGCAATCCGTCAGGGCGCTCTTGGCGAATGATCTGAGATACGAATTCCAAGTTGATCGGTTCGATGTATACTTTGTCCGCGATGTTCGTGTCGGTCATGATCGTAGCCGGATTGCTGTTGATCAATATGACTTCGATGCCTTCTTCTTTAAGCGCTTGGCAAGCTTGCGTGCCGGCGTAATCGAATTCTGCCGCTTGTCCGATCACGATGGGGCCGGAGCCGATAACGAGAATTTTCTTGAGGTCATTATTTCTGGGCATACAGCAGTTCTCCTTTCAGCGTCTCCGACAATTGCGCTTGGCGCGGGCGTTCGGGATTCGCGATCTTGTTATCGCGAATCAATTGCAAGAAACGATCGAACAGATAGCTGGAATCGTAAGGTCCCGGGGCAGCCTCGGGGTGATACTGAACCGAGAAGGCCGGAAAGCGCTTATGCTTCAAACCTTCTATTGTTTTATCGTTGTTGTTAATATGCGTGACTTCCAGCTCCGTTCCGGACACGGACTCTTCCTTAACCGTGTAGCCATGGTTCTGGGATGTAATGAAGCAACGTCCGGATTCTAATTCTTTCACCGGGTGATTGCCTCCGCGGTGTCCGAATTTCAATTTATCCGTATCCGCACCGCAAGCGAGCGCGAATAGTTGATGACCTAGGCAGATGCCGAAGATCGGATATTCCCCGAGGAGCTCGCGGATGGTTTGTACGGCATGGGGCACGTCCTTTGGATCCCCGGGTCCGTTGGACAGTTGAATACCGTCCGGAGACAAGCGGCGAATATCTTCCGCCGTCGCGTCTTGCGGAACGACGACCACGTCGCAGCCGCGCTTCGTCAACTCGCGAAGGATTCCGCTTTTGGCGCCGTAGTCGACCAGTACGATGCGCTCCTTTTCCCCAGGGCTGGAGAACAGGCTTTTCGTGGACGTGCGAGCGACTTGATCGCGGAGCAGCGCGGTCGTTCCAAGGCGCTCCTTAAGCTCCTCGATACGCTCGTTGCCGGTCGTCAGGATTCCTTTCATCGTGCCGTGCTGGCGAAGAATACGGGTAAGCATCCGGGTATCGATGTCGCTGATTCCGACGATGCCGTATTCCTTCAATAATTGGTCGATCGTATATTGCGCCCTCCAGTTGCTTGGCACGGTCTCGTGGCGACGAACCACGAAGCCGTGAATGTAAGGACGAATGCTTTCGAAGTCGTCGCGATTGATGCCGTAGTTCCCGATCAGCGGGAATGTCATCGTCACGATCTGCCCGCAATAGGACGGATCGGATAATACTTCTTGATAACCCGTAATACCCGTGTTGAACACGACTTCTCCAACCGATCCGCCTTCGGCGCCGAACCCTTGACCGGTGAACAACGTGCCGTCTTCCAATAATAATCTAGCTTGCATCCCAATCACTCCTTAGCGGTTAATGCCGTTCTCTTCTGTCCAGACGATCTTGCCATTAACCATCGTTAAAGTCGGCCAGCCAAATAATTTCCAACCCGTGAACGGGGTATTTCGACCTTTAGTCAGGAACTTGGCGGGATTTACTTCCCGTTCGTTCTCCAAGTCGATAAGTATAAGATCCGCAGGTGCGCCAACGTCCATCGTCCCATATGGCAGACGGAAGATTCTTGCCGGGTCGCTTGTCATTCTGCGAAGCAGGAAGTCCAAGCTCCAGCGTCCCGTGCGAACGAATTTCGTGTAGAGTAGCGGAAAGGCCGTTTCGAATCCGACGATTCCGAACGGGGCTCTTTCCATGCCGCGCGCCTTCTCTTCTTCGCTATGGGGAGCGTGGTCCGTCACGATGATGTCGATCGTTCCATCCTCGAGTCCTTGAATGCAAGCTTCCACGTCATTCGGCGTTCGTAGCGGCGGGTTCATTTTCCAATTGGCGTCCATATTGTCCGGAATCTGTTCATCCGAGAGCAGAAGATGGTGGGGACACACCTCCGAGGTAACTTTCACGCCGACCGATTTGCCGAGTCTGATGAGCCGAACGGATTGCTCCGTGCTGACATGGCAGATATGGTAGTGGACGCCGGTCGCTTCGGATAGGAGAATATCCCTGCCGACATGAATCGCTTCCGACTCGTTCGGGATCCCTTTCAAACCGTGCTTCCTTGCGAATGCGCCTTCCGAGACGGCCGCGCCTTCGACAAGCGTGTCATCCTCGCAGTGAGCGATGATCGGCATGTCGAGCGACTTGGCTAGCGACATGGCGTTCTTCATCATCTGAGCATTCTGCACGCCAACGCCGTCATCCGTGAATCCGATGGCTCCGGCTTCCTTCAGCGCGGCGAAATCCGTCAACTCGCGTCCAAGCTCGTTCTTCGTGATGGCCGCGTAAGGCAATACCCGAACTACGCCTTCCGTAGCCGCCTTGTCGAGCACGAAACTGATCGTTTCCGGCGTGTCCATGACAGGCCTCGTATTCGGCATCGGAGCGATCACCGTGAAACCGCCCTTGGCTGCCGACTCCGTACCGCTTGCTATCGTTTCCTTGTATTCGAACCCCGGCTCGCGCAAATGAACGTGCATATCGATAAGTCCCGGAGAGATTAGCTTGCCCTGAGCGTCGATGACTTCCGCGCCGGTCGTATCCGGCAGGTCGGAACCCTCGCGCCATTCGGCAATCAATCCGTTCTCTACGCGCACGTGCTTGATCTCTACTTCGCCATTGTCCTGATTAAGGCTCTTGGCGTTGATAATCCAGGTTGCCATGTATAGTAGCGCCTCCTCTGCTGATGCTGGTGTGTTGATTGCTGGCGTTATCGTCCGACTTCCGCTTCGCGAGGATGGAGGATCGTGACGCAATCGCTCTCGTCTATCTCGCTTAAGGAGACGTCTATCTTCTCATGCCGAGAGGTCGGCACGTTCTTGCCTACGTAATCCGGGCGTATCGGCAGCTCCCGGTGTCCCCGGTCAACCAGTACCGCAAGCTGTATCGATTGCGGCCTTCCGCAATCCATCAGCGCGTCCAAAGCCGCCCTTATCGTTCTGCCCGTATACAGCACGTCGTCGAACAGTATGATTCGTTTATCCTTGACCAGATGCTTAAGCACTTCGTCGGGAACGGAGTTGCTTGCTTCCGGCGAATAAGGACGGTCATCCCGGTATCGGGTTATGTCCAGCTCTCCGACCGCGATCGGATGGCCTTCGATATCAAGAATTCGTTCCGCTACTCTTCTTGCGAGGTATACGCCCCTAGTGCGAATCCCGATCAAGACGCAGCCTTGAATCCCTTTATTTTTCTCGACCATCTCGTGGGCAATCCGGGTAAGCGCCCGCCTTATTGCGGATTCATCCATGATGACGCGGGAGTCTAACATATCCAGCCCTCCTTCACGCGGTAACGGCACATAAAAAACCTCCTTGCGTCATACGCAAGGAGGAATCAGTTAGATGAGAATATCGCGGGGCTAGCGTTCGATTCGCGCAACCTGTCCGCACCGAAGCAACGGTCGCCGGACATGCTAAATCGAACTCCCTAGATATGTGTCAACTCTGCGCCACCTTGCCAGTCTCTCAGGACTGAGTTAAAGGTACCCGTTTCATTAACGATTATTATCCCATGTTCGACATGAAGTGTCAAGGAATTCGAGTCGAATTAAAACTCGAATTGTACGTCCGTCAGACGGCGTTTAATCTCGTCGATAACCCGTGCTTCTTCCGTTTCGCCTTGGGCGATGAAAGTGACGGAGAACCGAACGAATTTGCCCGCGTCTTCCCACGGAACGGTTGAAATCAACTTCTCGCGGATTAGATATTGAGAGAAATCTTCCGCCGATTCGAAGCGCTGTCCGCCGACGATCCCTTTAGGTGCTTCTACGTAAAGGAAGAAGGAGCCTTTCGGTTTCTCGGCGCGGAAGCCGATTTCGTTCAATGCCGCTACGAGCATGTTATGACGACGCGAGTATTTGGCCGAGATCGCTTCGGTAATTTGCGGATTGTTAAGACCGTATGCCGCCGCTTTCTGGATGGCGATGAATTGTCCGGAGTCGCTGTTGTCCTTGACGTCTCCGAATGCTTTGACGATAAGCGGGTTACCGGCGATGAAGCCGATCCGCCAGCCCGTCATGTTGAAGGACTTGGACAAGGAATGCAATTCCACGCCGACGTCTTTCGCACCCGGTACGGACAAGAAGCTGAACGGTTTAACGCCGTCGTAAGTCAGCGCCGCATAAGGAGCATCATGTACGACCACGACATTGTATTTTTTCGCCCACGCGATTACCTTCTCGAAAAACTCGACCGTTGCCGCGGCGCCGGTTGGATTGTTCGGATAGTTCAAGTAAAGCAACTTCGCGCGCTTCGAGATATCTTCCGGAATCGCTTCGATATCAGGCAGGAAGTTGTTTTCCTTCGTCAGCTTAATATTGTAAACTTCGCCGCCAAGATATTTGGTGTGCGTGCCCATAACCGGATAGCCCGGCACGGTCATGATCGTGACGTCGCCCGGGTTGATGAACACCGTCGGCAACATCGCCAGGGCCGGCTTGGCGCCGATCGTATGAAGAACTTCGCTCTCGGCATCGATACCGTCAACGGAAAATACTTCCTTCAAATACTTGGCAGCCGCCGCTTTGAATTCCGGAATCCCGTTATCCGCGTATCCGCGGTTCTCGGGCTTCGCAGCTTCTTCGGCCAGCTTAGCCACGATGCCGGCATCCGCCATCTCGTCCGGCTCGCCGACGCCCATGTCGATCAGTTCCACGTCGGGATGAGCTTTCTTGGCAGCCGCTTTGGCTCTTTTGATTTTCTCGAACTTATAGATGTTCGTATCCTTGCCATAGTTGGAGCCGCCGATGCGGCTTGCGAATTGCTCTTGAATGAAAGTCGATTGATATTGTTCCACGCTCAAGTCACGACACTCCTTAGACTTAGAAAGTCATTAGTTTCTCTACTATAATTCAAACTATGGCTTAACCGTCGGGGATTAACCATGGATTTTTACGCAGATCATTTGCAGAAATCGGCTCGCTTGTCCAATTGGCTCGTTTAGCGAGTTCTTAAGATATCCAGCGAATGCTCTAGGTCGGCCGGAATAGGTACCGAGAACTCCATGTATTCTCCGGAACGGGGGTGGTTGAAGCCGAGTACTTCCGCGTGCAAGGCTTGTCCGCGCATGCCGAGAGTACGACCGCTTCTGCCTCCGTATACAGGATCTCCGACGAGCGGAAAGCCGATATATTTCATGTGAACTCTGATCTGGTGCGTACGGCCGGTTTCAAGCTTAAGCTCGAGCAGCGTATATTCATCGAAGCGCTCGGTAACGGCGAAATGCGTAACCGCGTGCTTGCTGTTTTTGTCGGTGACGACGTACAGCTTCCGATCATGGTTGGCTCGTCCAATCGGAGCGTCGATCGTTCCCTTGTCATGCTGCATGACCCCGTATACCAGCGCGGAATAACGTCTGTTAACGGTATGCTCCTTAAGCTGCTCCGCGAGCGAAGAATGCGCCAAATCGTTCTTGGCCACCATAAGCAATCCCGAAGTGTCCTTATCGATTCGATGCACGATACCCGGTCTCATCACGCCGTTAATGCCGGACAAATCCTTGCAATGATACAGCAGCGCGTTTACGACCGTCCCGCTCGGGTGTCCGACTGCCGGGTGAACGACCATGCCTCGGGGTTTATTGATGACGATGACGTCGCTATCCTCGAAAATCACCTCGAGCGGAATATTCTCAGGGTGCGCTTCCAGAGGCTCAGGTTCCGGTAAGGTGACGTGAATTTGGTCGTTCTTCGCTACTTTGGAATTCGCTTTGACCGGGCTTCCATTAATTGTCACGGCCCCGTTTCGAATCCACTCTTGAACCTGGGAACGGGAAACGGATTTGTTATCGGCCATTATTTCGGCGATATGCTTATCGATCCGTTCTCCGGCGTGCTCTTCCTCTACGTTCCAATCAAATCGGTTATCTATGCCGTCATCCTTGGAGTTGGCGTCAAGCTCCAACGACTCAGACGGGTCGTTCATGTGGTTTTTCTTCATTGCCATTCGAGTTATTCTCCTGTTTCATGGTCAGCAGCGCGTCCAAGATCACCAGAGCAACGCCGCATACGATCGCGGAATCCGCCAAGTTGAAAATCGGGAACGTGTAAGAGCCAAAATTGAATTGCAGAAAATCGATTACTTCTCCGAACAACGCGCGATCCAAGAAATTGCCGACCGCACCGCCTAGAATCGTCGCTAAAGCGAACATTAACAGCCCGCTGCCCGTGCGATAGGAGCGATGAAGATACCATAGTATTCCTACGACCACTACAATCGTAATGACCAGAAAAAACCATCGTCCGCCTTGCAGCATTCCGAAAGCCGCGCCCGAATTGCGGATGTGAGTCACGATGAAGAAATCCCCTAATACCGGTATTCTCTCCGTATCGAGTTCTACCGTTCGATCGATTATTTTTTTGCTTGCGTAATCGATCAGGAACACGACAATAGCTACCACATAATATGCCCAAATTGGCCAAATACGACGTTGCATCCGTTCTTTTCCGCCCTTCGTCTGTTTCTCCTGCGTGTTGATTTTATCACAATGCGATAAGGAGCGTCCATGAAGAGCTTGCAAATAACGACAGCGCCTCCATACTTGCCCTTCGCCGACCGCACGTAAAACCGATCGAAACCGTGAAAACTATCGGTCAGACAGAAAATGAAGGGAGTGGACATCTTGACTATTCCGTTAGATCAAGAAGCAATCCAAACGCTTAGGCGGCGTCTGCTTCAGGAACGAAGCGATCTTGAGCAACGCGTGCGCGGAAACGGCCATTTCGGATTGGCGGCTTCCTTTCGCGATTCGACCGGAGAGTTATCGGGAATCGATAATCACCCTGCGGACTCGGCTACCGAAATGTTCGAGCGAAGCAAAGACTTGTCTTTACTGGAAAAGGAAGCTTTCCGGCTGGAACGGGTTGACGCCGCATTGGCGCGGATGGACACAGGGGAATACGGTCATTGTGTCGCGTGCGGCAAGTTTATTCCTCTAGAAAGGCTCGAAGCTCTCCCCACTGCCATCTATTGCATCGAGCATGAACCGCGCCAAGAGCCGTCCAACGACCGACCGGTCGAAGAAGAATTCCTTTATCCGCCATTCGGACGCACTAGCCTGGACGAAAAGGAAGGTCAGAACGGATTCGACGGCGAAGATGCATGGCAGATCGTCGAGTCTTGGGGAAGCTCCAACAGCCCTGCTATGGCTGAAGGTAACAACATTTCGGATTATGATCACATGGCGATCGAAGCCGACGAAAACGATGGATTCGTCGAACCGCTGGAAAGCTTCTTGGCCACCGACATTACCGGCCATAACGTAACGGTCGTACGAAACAACGCTTACCGCCGATATATGGCGAACAACGAAGGCGACCACCTCCTCGAGCCGGACGAGCTCGCGGACGAACTCTAAAATAGCCAGTTCAGCCAGCTTGGGATTTGCTTTATTGTGTTTTAGGTCGCCGCTAGCACGCCGCAGCAGATGTATCTCTCGTAAGAGTTTACGTCCGCCTCTTGGAGCCCATTGCCACCTTTAATTCTAATCAGGGCAATGGGCGGAGAGCACGCGGCTGGAGAGAGATACATCTGCGAAGGCCGGGCTTTCCGGCGTCAAAAAACACGATTTAATAAGGATTAATCTCAAGCTGCCGCTGAACGATCCGCACGATATCCGCGATATAATCCCCCACGATAGGCAAATTGAGCGCCCCGAGAAACTGCAGCAAGTATACGATCGTCGCGGCGAAGAAAGTAAATCCGAGCGCGATACCTACTCCGCGGGACAATCCGGAAATGAAATTTCTCCATATCAACTGCCATGGTTTCTGCATTAAGTTCACGTATTCTTTTAGCTGCGCTTTCTCCATATCAACCGATATCCGCTCCAGCTTCTCCGTCAGGAATCTTAGCGTCCCCCTCAGTTCCTTCGCTTCTTCCGCAAGGTGGTTCGTCGATGCGACGGCGCCTGAAGATGGCGTCCTTACTTTGATTTGATTCGGCTTATCGTTCTTGGAATCGTTGCTCATTCCCCTCAACCTCTCCGCGTATCCGTTCGGAACCCGCCGAATACAAAACGAGCCCTCTTCGCGAAAGCAATAAATGCCATTCGCTAAGATTGGAGCTCGTCTTATCGTCTTCCTTATTATGTTTAGCCTGTCGGCCGTTGAATTATGCTTCCGTTACGATGGCGACGCCGATTGATTTCTCTCCCGCCAACACCGTTTCCATATCGGCGGTTTTCCCGAACGATACTTGATTCACGAGCACGTTATCCTTCAATACGTTATCGAACGCTTTTAAGGCGGCTTCCAACTCCGCATCGACATGAAGAACGAGGTCTACCCTCTTCTCGATCGGAAGGTCGAGCTTCTTGCGAGTGTCCTGAACCGCGCGAATGACTTCGCGCACCCAACCCTCTTGCTCCAGCTCCGGCGTAATATCCGTGTTCAACGCAACGGTCAGTCCGCCTCCGGATGCCGACGCAAAGCCTGTTTTCGCTTCCTTCTCGACGAGGATTTCGTCGATACCGACCGACAGCGCTTCGCCGTCCGCAGAGACGTAAGCATAACTTCCGGATTGTACGACGTTGCGAGTTTCGTCGCTGGACAATCCCTTGAACGCAGCTTGGATCGGACCGACGTGTTTACCGTATTTTTTCCCGGCTACCTTCAAGTTCAACTTGAGATTGAAATTCACGAAGCCGCTGTCGTCGCTCACGAGCGTGATCGTCTTCACGTTGATTTCATCCTTGATGATATCTTCGTAACCCGCTAGGTCGAAATCTCCGTTCAAGGAAACGAGCAGCTCGGACAAAGGCTGGCGAGTCTTCAAGCTGGACTCGTTGCGGATATTGCGAGCAAGCTCCACGATGTTCCTCGCGGTAGCCATATCCCTCTCCAGAGCCGAATCGATCGCCGTTGGATCGGCTTGCGGATAATCCGCCAGATGGACGCTTCCTTTGCCGCCTAGATTTCCGTAGATATCTTCGGATACGAACGGCGCGTAAGGCGCTATCAGCTTGGATAAAGTCAACAGAACTTCGCCCAGCGTTTGATAAGCCGCGATTTTGTTATCCGTCAAGCCGCTTCCCCAGAAGCGGTCGCGGGAACGGCGAACGTACCAGTTCGATAGCTCGTCGATGAAAATTTCGATTCCCTTGGCCGGATTGAGGAAGTCGTTGACCTCCAGACCTTTCGCTACGTCCGCGATCAAGGAATTCAAACGCGACAGGATCCAGCGATCGAGCTTGTTGTTCGATTTCACTTGATCGTGCTCGGCTGCGACGTAGCCGTCGATCGATGCATATAGGGCATAGAACGCATGCGTATTGACTAGCGTATCTACCACTTTGGACTTCGCTTCGGCGACGATTCCTTTGGAGAATCGTTTGCTGTTCCACGGCGCGCTATCCGCAAGAAGCGACCAGCGGAACGCATCCGTACCGAATTCGTCGATGATTTCCCACGGATCGATGACGTTGCCTTTCGATTTGCTCATCTTCTGGCCGCTTTCGTCGAGAACGTGGCCGGTGGAAATAACGGATTTGTAAGGAGCTTTCCCGTTATAGAGGGTCGAGACGGCCAATAAGCTGAAAAACCATCCGCGCGTTTGGTCGATTCCCTCGCAGATGAAATCCGCGGGATACTGCTCGTTAAATTTGTTCTCGTCGCCGTAAGGGTGAAAATATTGCGCGAACGGCATCGATCCGCTGTCGAACCATACGTCGATCACTTCCGAAGCCCGATTCATAACGCCGCCGCATTCGCAGCGCAGCTGAATCGCATCTACGTAAGGCTTATGGAGCTCGATATTTTCCGCGACATCTCCGATGGCGAGCGAACGAAGCTCTTCGATGCTATGCGGCGCTTTCTCAAGTCCGCACGATTCGCACGTCCATACGTTCAGCGGAGTACCCCAATATCGGTTCCGGCTGATATTCCAATCGACCAAATCCTCGAGAAACTTGCCGAATCGGCCATCGCGCAGATGCTCCGGATACCATTGGATCGACTTATTGTTCTCGATTAGCTGATCTTTGACGGCTGTCGTCTTGATGAACCAGCTTTCCGTCGCATAGTAGAGCAAAGGCGTTTTGCAGCGCCAGCAGAATGGGTAGCTATGCTCGATTCTTTCCTTATGGTGCAACAATCCGCATTCGGATAACATCTTGACGATGTCGATGTCGCAATCTTTGACGAAACGTCCGGCCAAATCCGTCACTTCGTCGATATATTTCCCTTCGTTGTTCACGACCATCAGCATCGGAACGCCATGCAGACGGGCAACGCGATAATCGTCTTCCCCGTGCGCGGGGGAGATATGAACGATTCCCGTACCGCTCGAATCGGTAACATATTCGGCATCGATAACGCGATACGCGTTTTCCACGGTCACATAAGGGAATAGCGGCTCATAAGTCAGCCCTACCAACTCGCGTCCTTTCACGGTCGCAAGTGTCTCGTACTTGCCCTTTAGCACTTTGTCCGCAAGCGCCGCAGCGACGATTAACGTCTCGCCGTCTTGGCGAGCGCGGATATAGTCCATTTCCGGGTTAACGGCAAGGGCAACGTTCGCAGGCAATGTCCATGGCGTGGTCGTCCATGCCAAAATAAATTCGCCTGTTTCCTTCACCTTGAATTTAGCCGTTGCCGTCAGATCCTTAACGTCTTCGTATCCTTGCGCTACTTCATGCGAGCTGAGCGTCGTCTGGCAACATGGACAATAGGGGCTAACGCGGTGTCCGCGATACAGCAGCCCTTTCTCGTGAATCGTCGCCAGGATATGCCATACGCTCTGGATATATCGATTGTCCAACGTGATGTATGGATCGTCCATATCCGTCCAATACGCGATCGCTTCGGTCAGCTCGCGCCATTGACGCTCGTATTCGAACACGCTTTCTTTGCATTTGATAATGAAAGGCTCGACGCCGTATTTCTCGATCTCCTGTTTGCCGGAAATGCCAAGCTGCTTCTCAACGCCTAGTTCGACCGGCAACCCGTGCGTATCCCAACCTGCTTTACGGATTACGCGGTAGCCCGACATCGTCTTGTAACGGCTCACGAAGTCTTTAATGACCCTTCCCAGCACATGACCGATATGTGGTTTGCCGTTTGCCGTCGGAGGTCCTTCGTAGAAAACGAAATTGGGCTTTCCTTCGCGATTATCGATCGATTTACGGAACGTGTCCTCTTGTCTCCATTGCCCGAGTATCCTTTGCTCGCGGGTTCTGGCTTTTTCCTTGACGTCTACGCGTTGCATAGTCCTCTTCCTCTCGTAACCATAATAAAAACCCCATCCCTGGAAAGGGACGAGGTTAGCTCGCGTTACCACCCTTGTTCCGTCCAAGCTCCTCTCGGAGATGCGACGGCAACTCGCAACGCACAGAAGGTCGCCGGTTATTCCGCCGGTCCTTACGTTATGCGCGTTCCCTGTAACGGAGGACATCCGGCGCCGCTTAATGTTCGAAGGACGAGTCCTTGAAGTTCGGCAGAGCGTCTCTGGGAGGATATTCGTCACGTCCCTCACGTTGGCTCGCAGCAACCGCCAACTCTCTGGGCTTTGGATACGCGCGACTTGTTTCCCTTCTGCGACATGAATATGGATTTCTTATATCCTTGTTATACTTTTTGCCACGTCATTTGTCAAATCGAATTCGCCTATAGGCAAACCCCTTATGTCTAGAAAGAAAAAAAAGATCCGCGAGGATCTTTCTTGTTCTCTTAGTTCGCCGTTCCCGACCTTTAAGCTTCGATGCCGCGAGCTTCGCGATTGTCCAGAGAGTCCCATCCGTCTTGCGTCAGAAGCTCCATTTGCGTTTCAATCAACGCGCGGAAGCGGGCACGGTAAATGGTCGCCTGTTTTTTCAATTCTTCGACTTCCAAAGCGACCTTGCGGGACTTGGAAAGCGCATCATTGATAATTCGATCGGCGTTCTTCTCCGCTTCCTTGACGATAAGCTGAGCTTCCTTCTTAGCGTTGCCCCTCAACTCGTCGGCTGCTTCCTGCGCGACGATGATCGTCTTGCTTAACGTCTCCTCGATATTCGAGAAATGGCCAAGCTTGTCCTGAGATGCCGCGACCAGGTTTTGCAACTCTTTGTTCTCGCGAATCATCGCTTCGTAATCCTTGATAATTTGATCGAGGAATTCGTTTACTTGATCTTCGTCGTATCCGCGTAACCGGCGGGAGAATTCTTTGTTATGGATGTCCAATGGAGTAAGTGGCATTGGCGCACCTCCTAAGTCATGATTTCCGTCTAGCACGTTCATTGACTGAATTCGACGAAAGCTGCGGAAATCCTTCTATTCTTTTACACAAATTTACCGATACGCACTCGAATCCTGCCGCTTTTGGATACGCCTTCGACTTCAAGCACCTTAAATCGGCCGAAACCTTTCATGGAAACGATGTCTCCCTCTTTCAATTGAAAGGAGGGATCCTCTACCGGTTTCCAGCTCACCCGGCATCTCCCGGCTTTGATCGGGGCGAGAATTTTCGTCCGGCTCAGCCGAAAGACGTCGCTGGCGACGCCGTCAAGACGCATGGAAGCGACGGAGAGCGTTTGCTCCTCGACTACGGACACGACTTCCCTAAGCTCCGACAACGGCCTAACGGAGACGGTCACGTCGACGCGGTGAGCTTGTTTCATGTGACCTATAAGGAAACCGCCGATATCGTCGGCGATTAGGGCATGGCACCCTTCCTCGCTAACGTGAAGATCGCCGATTTTATCTCTCTTGATCCCGAGTCCGAGCAACGCGCCCAAATAATCTCCGTGGTCCAAATCGGATATTCGTTTATCGTCTGATGTAATATCCAGAACTGAGATTCCCATGTCTTCATCGTCCAATGACCTGTAGTCGGGAGCGATGATTGCCCTCTGGCGCTCCGCTTGGGAGCTTCCGCCGCCTAACACCACTTGCGCATCCGGGTGACGGTTTGCCAGCGTAAATAAAATATGCGCCTGTCGCGGGTCGAGAAAATCCGTCCGCTTCGTCTCATGACGTTCGGCGGCACGTTCGACCCACTCCGAGGCGCGATCCACAAATGCTTTTTCATCCGGATGAAAATGCTCGTAAATTTCTCTGCGTGACATTATGGCACCTTCAATCTTAGAACACGATACTTAATACGGCGAGAAGCCCTCGCACGACGAAACCTAATGCGAAATACGCAACGATCGGAGATATGTCTATCATTCCTCCGATAGGAGGAATAAAACGACGGAATGGCTTTAAGTACGGTTCCACGAGTTTCCCCAGCATCTCGCCGACGAAGCTTTCTTTAACGGCTGGCAACCAAGACATGAGCACGTAAATAATGATCATGTACGAGTAGATTCTATACAATATACCGATAAATTGTTCTATTTGCTCCAACCTGGTGTCACCTCATTTTGGGGTAGTCAGCTGATTCCTCAGATAATATTTCCGTTATCGTCCCGGACACTTCCACCGAGTCCGGTGTACAGAGGAAAATATCCGGTCCAAGCTTGGAAATATTGCCTCCAAGAGCATATACCGTGCCGCTCAAGAAGTCCACGATCCGAATCGCCTGATCCCTTCTCACGCGTTGGAGATTAACGACGACGGAACGTCGCGACTTGAGTTGATCCGCGATATCCTGCGCCTCGTCGTATGAACGCGGTTCCGTTAGAACGACTCGGGCATTTTTCTGGGAATGTATGCTTACGACATTGTTCTTTCCTGATTGTTTACGCGATTCGAACGATGGGGTTTCAATTTCTTGCTCCTCGGACTCGGAAGCTATCCGTTCTCGCTCCATCTCTTGTTCATGCTCTTCCTGAAGTCCCAAATAATTCAAGAACCTATTCATAACACCCATTGTTATCCCTCCTCTGTCTCTTCTTTCCCTACCAATACGGTTCCCAAACGCACCCGGGTTGCTCCTTCTTCCACCGCAACCTCGAAATCGTTAGACATTCCCATCGATAGCTCCAGCATCGGCTCTGCCAAGATGGACATTTCATTCAAGTCGTCCCTTAACTGCCGTAGCGCCCGGAATATCGGCCTAGTCGCTTCTGGTTCGCTTTCGTAAGGAGCCATCGTCATTAAACCGACGGGTCGAATGCGATTATACTTTTGAAGTTCGATCAGGAACGGCTTAACGTCGGCCGGCTCCAAACCGTGCTTCGAAATTTCCCCAGAAACGTTCACTTGCAGAAAACAAGAAACTTGAAGATCCAGCGCTTCGGCACGGCTCTGAATGGCTTCCGCCAATGAAAGTCGATCCAGGGAATGAATATACTCGAATTTACCGACTACGTCCTTCACTTTGTTCGTTTGGAGCGAGCCTATGTAATGAAAAACGGCTTGTCCCTTCAGAGCGTCCCATTTGTCCTTTGCGTTCGGCCATCGGTTTTCCCCGATATGGGTTACCCCTTCTCGCACGGCTTCTTGCACCGTTTCCACCGTTACGTACTTGGTAACGGCGATAATCTGTATGTCTTCGCGATTTCTTCCGCTTCTCTCGCAAGCCTGCTCAAGTCGGATTTCCACGTCTCGCAGACGGTTCTTCAATGTCACGAAACGATCACCTCGATTTCCTGCCCAACCAACTCATCATCCGTCCCGCAGCCCCGTTTTCCTTGCGATGGGAAAACAAGAGGTCCGTTCGACAGCCTGTACACCATGAAGATATTTCGATGTGGCTCGGCAAAATTCCTGCTTTTATCATAAGATGTCGGTTTAAATGTTTCAAGTCCAGTCGTGCGTGCCCCTCCCTACCGGAGGGTTTGATGACGTCCGAAGCCTCTATTGTCGGATTACCCTTACGTAGTGATTCTATAATCAAACGAACTTGGCCAAGCACCTTTTCGTCCACCTCGTAACAACAACTATCGATGGAAGGTCCGATTGCGGCCAGTATATGTTCAGGTTTAGAACCGTATGAAGCTTGCATAGCAGCAATCGTATGAACGGCAATTTCAGCTACGCTCCCCTTCCATCCAGCGTGCGCAAGTCCCATGCTTTCCGTATGAGGATCGTAAAAATATAAAGGTACGCAGTCGGCGAAATACATCGCCAATAATACGTTCGGTTCGTTCGTAATCATCGCATCCGTATTCTGAATCGCGCTTAATCTGCCATCGCGCCCTCTGCCGGCATCCTCGTGTTTAACTACGTGCACGTCATGCCCATGCACTTGTTCGGCGCAGGTAAAAGCTTCGTAGTCCCAACTTAAATGTTCCGTAACTTTATTGCGATTAGCCAATACGTTCAGTGGATCATTCCCGACATGGAGCGCCGTATTCCCCGCATGCCGCGTCGTAAACCCGGCAGTAACCCCGCTCCACTCGAGCCAAGACTCCAACATTAACAATGACGACTCATCATTCTTCGCGTTCAATAGAAAAGGCTCCAAAAAATTACACCTCCGAAGCCAGTGTACCATAGGTAAGAGTCAATCGGAAGAAATGTAAGCGTCCGCTACCGGCCGGTATGCTGCTCGCCATCTTCAAGACGGTATATTTTCGAATCGTCCAATCTAACCAGAACGACATCCGTGCCGATCTTAACGATATTTCTCCAAGGAATAACGACATCGTTGCCTCCGCCGAACATTCCGAACAACCGGGTGGAAGTAGGAACCACGATGGAATCGATCCGCCCTTGACGGAGATCCAATTCCAGATCGCTGACTTGGCCCAGCTTCTTTCCGTCCACTATATTGATAACGTCCTTCGTCTGAAAATCGGATATTTTCATAACCGTTCGCCCCCAGTCCGACCAGGCATTCGTACCTATTATTAAATATATGATCCGGTCCGAAAAAATGTACAATGTAGGGCTCGTACCTCGCAATAAATTAATGGTCTATTTCGCCTCGGTCGGATTCGTTCTACATTCGCTCCTTACGCCCGCTATCCCGCTAGCTCAGAACTAAATACCCCAACCTCCTTTCTATAACCACTATCCCTTGCCTCAGAACAAGACTCCCCTTTCTCCCGCTATGGCGACTATCCCTTCGCCTCAGAACAAGCCCCCCTTTTTTCTCCGTATGGCCACTATCCCCTTGCCTCAGAACAAGACTCTTCTTTCTCCCGTTATGGCCACTATCCCTTCGCCTCAGAATAACTGTCCTCTTTTTCATCTTATCTCCATTATCCCGGTCCCTCAGAGATAACGCCCAATCCTACCCCACTTCAATGCAGTTACTCCACATGCTCAACTCGCTTATGATCTTTTTTAATAATAACGCTTGATTAATTCATACATTTTATGTAAAATAAAATAAGAACACATGTTCTATTTATGGAGGTGGGAACTTGGAGAAAACGATAAGTTTTGAGGAGTTTTGCTCTAGATACGACAACGAGGAATCATGCATCCAAGCCTTGTTTCACTCTCGTTGGCCCGATGGATTCCATTGTCCACGTTGTTCCCATCGCCACTTCTATTTAATACGTTCACGTAAACTTCCCTTGTACGAATGCCGGGATTGCCGGGCTCAAACATCCTTAATCGCCGGTACAATTATGGAAGGATCGCGGACATCCTTGCGGCTCTGGTTTCAAGCGATTTTTCTTCATGCGATGCCTCATGGTATCAGCGCCACCAGGCTCAGTTCCACAATAAATGTAACTTATAAAACTTCCTGGCTCATCTGTCATAAAATCAGACAAGCCATGATTCATTCGAATTCCCAAAAATTATTATCGGGCATAGTTCGTATTAATTGGGGCATTTACGGCCGACCTTATAACCCAACCATCTTTCGGCATCCTCAAGAACAACCTTTGCTCGTTGGCGTTTCTATGGATAACGATCAACAAATCACTCATTTGAAGATTCAAAAAATTCCCGATAATCAGCTTATATATGATCGTATCACACCCCACGCAGGTCATCTCTTCATTCGCCAACATGTTGATCCTTCGGTAACAGATTTAAGCATAGTTATTCAAAAGTTCAGCCGGCATAGAATCAGACCTTTAATTCAACTCTCTCAACGCGCCTCCTCTTGGATAAATAAGACATTCACTGGCATAGGACCTAAACACTTACAGTCCTACTTAGATCAGTTTTGTTATGGTTTCAATGCGACAATCAAACAAGGTAATTTATTTGAAAATTTGCTTAATCATTGTTCAACTACTCCTGTTTTACAATACCCGGTTCTAATTCGTCGCGAGGACAACTCGGCTCATCTTAAACGCGACTATTTTGACTCGCTGTTGAAAACAGGCTGATCGAGTATAGATGCTGATTTTGATTACACATTAAAGATTTCAAAAATCCTACTTAAATCGTTGTTTAGTTCTGCTGTGGCTACCCATCTTTGGTTTGTACTTTGGTTTGTACTTTGGTTTGTACTTTGGTTTGTACTTTGGTTTGTACTTTGGTTTGTACTTTGGTTTGTACTTTGGTTTGTACTTTGGTTTGTACTTTGGTTTGTACTTTGGTTTGTACTTTGGTTTGTACTTTGGTTTTTGCTTTCACTTTGCTTTGATTATTGCTTTGGTTATTGCTTGGTATTGCTTTGGTTTTTGCTTTGGTATTGCTTTGGTATTGCTCCGGATATATTGGCTGTTGCATTTTGGTGCGATTGCGACTCTTGCTTTGGTCGTAGCATTTAGGTTATTTCCTAGGAAGTAATATCTGCCCTTTGCTTTTAGCTTTGTAATGGGATCATACCTAGGGGTAATAGCTGTTACTGTTAGACCACTTTCTGAGCGAAGGGGATAGTGGACATAAGGGGGGAAAAGGACATTGCGGATTAATGAATGATATGCGGTCTAAGAAATTCCTACCTGAGACGACGGGATAATGGATATAAAGGATTCCAACGAAAAAGGATGAAGCATATGCCCCATCCTTTCGCAAAGAAAGCTGCTTTTTAAGTTTTTACGTGCTTTTGCATTTGCTGGATCGCGGATTTCTCGAGACGAGATACTTGAGCCTGGGAGATGCCGATCTCGTCGGCGACTTCCATCTGGGTTTTTCCTTCGAAGAAACGCATGGACAGAATCATTTTCTCGCGATCATTGAGTTTTCTCATCGCTTCGCGAAGTGCAATTTCCTCTATCCATTGAGCATCTTTGTTGCGCTCGTCGCTGATCTGATCCATGACGAAGATCGGGTCTCCGCCGTCGTGATAGATCGGCTCGAACAAGGATACCGGGTCCTGAATCGCGTCCAAAGCGAATACGATATCTTCCTTGGGTACGTTAAGAACCTGCGAAATTTCCAGTATTGTCGGCTCGCGAGAATGTTGATTCGTTAACTGGTCTCTGACCTGCAACGCTTTATAAGCGATATCTCGCAAGCTACGCGACACGCGAATCGGATTGTTATCTCTCAGATAACGACGGATTTCCCCGATGATCATCGGAACGGCATAGGTCGAAAATCTAACGTTCTGGCCTAGATCAAAGTTGTCGATCGCTTTCATCAACCCAATGCAACCGACTTGAAATAAATCATCGACGAATTCTCCTCGGTTATTAAACCGTTGGATCACGCTCAGCACCAGTCGCAGGTTACCGTTTACTAATTTTTCCCTGGCGGTGATCTCTCCTCGGGTTTGTAGAGCAAGAAATAGTTCCCTCATTTCGGCATTGGTTAGAACGGGCAGCTTTGAGGTGTCCACTCCACAAATCTCCACTTTGTTGCGGGTCAAGGCAATTCCTCCCGGGGAGCAGCATTAATGTAAAGTATCTCCGGGAAGGGGGTTTTTATTCCGCTATTTGAGACTTATGGCAGTCTCGGCAAAAGTATGAAATGCGCGAATTTTCTCTCAACTTCTAAACCATTTTATTGAATTCCTTGCGCAGCCGCTTAATTATGCGTTTTTCTAGCCTTGAGATATACGATTGGGATATTCCTAAAAGGTCAGCAACATCCTTCTGAGTTTTTTCTTCGCCGTCCGCAAGACCAAAACGTAATTCCATAATCGTTCGTTCCCTCTCGCTAAGCTTATCCAAAGCCTTGTGTAGAAGTTTCCTGTCTACTTGCTCTTCGATGTTACGGTAAATCGTATCATTCTCCGTTCCCAGAACATCGGATAGCAACAATTCATTTCCGTCCCAATCGATATTCAAAGGCTCATCGAAAGAAACTTCCGTCCTCGTCTTGCTGTTCCGACGCAAGTACATCAAAATCTCATTCTCGATACAGCGTGAAGCGTAAGTTGCTAATTTGATCTTCTTATCTGGATCAAATGTATTTACGGCTTTAATAAGTCCGATGGCTCCGATAGATACAAGGTCTTCGATATGAATTCCCGTGTTCTCGAATTTTCGAGCGATATAAACGACTAACCGCAGATTACGCTCAATGAGCATCGCACGGATCGCGGCATCTCCCGTAGATAACCTTTCCAGTAAATATTCTTCTTCTTCCCGGCTAAGCGGTGGAGGCAATGCTTCGCTGCCTCCGATGTAGTAAACTTCCTCGCTCTTCCAACCAAACCAAAATAACAGGCGATAAAGCGATAATTGGGACCTTAATCTCAAGTTCACGAACATTTCTGCTACCTCCTGTCACGCAGGTTGAGATGGAGCCGATGACGCAGCATCGGCAAGAGCCATGTCCGGATGGACGATGGCGCGGTAAGTTCCTTCGGATGACAAAGTGCCTCCATCTAAACCAATAAGTACCCGGTTCACCTGAAGAGGGGGATGTCCTTCCTTAGACAATAAGACAGCATCCGGCTTTACGGCCAGCATAAGACGGGTATTTCCGTTAACTCCGCGATATGGAACGAGTCGAAGTCGATCTGCCCACGGATACTGTTCCATAGATTGGTTAGCCATTTCCGATAAGAGTTGATCCGGAGCTACTTCCTTAAGCCGGTCGCACCATCCTGCAGGCAGTTCCTCTCTCCAAATGCTCGCCTCCATGATCATGACTGGAATTCGGGTTAAAGGGTCGTAAAGCCGGTTTCCCGTATCCAGGAGAGCTCTCATCTTCCAACTGCCATCAGCTAGCTTGATTTCGATTTCCCAAAAAAGCTGTTCTAATTCCTGACGCTTTTTACGGGTCTCTGACGAACTGCGGAATAACCAAACCGATAAAAGAAAAGTAACGATAAACATTCCGAGCTGCATCTGCCACTTCAAGATCAAACCCCCGTCCGGGGTAAACGACATACCGCCCCATGGAGAATCCGCGGATTGCAGGAGGAAGGATAGACCGATAACCCCGCCTAGCGTAGCGAAATTGACCAGATAAAAAGCGCAGAAATTGCGCGCAAGCTGCAACGGCCCCCCATAACCGAAAGTGAGTAACACCATAAATAAAGAAATCATTACTTTGACGCCGAAGGAATACAAGTAAGGAATATGGGCCCAGAACATTACTGCCGCATACAACGCACCCAATATAGCCCCAGAGAACAATCGGGTCCGGGTTGGCCGAAGATGACGTACTTTAGCCGTCGCCAGAAGTACTGTTCCGTCTACAGCTAGATTGTTAAAAAAGACTAAATCCACATAAACGGTCATGGGAAGCCCCCATCCAATATCCCCGGAATCATTCATTTATGAACCTGCCGGGATGGATGAACCAAGTATAATCGCTTTCAAATTCGGTGTCTGTCTAATCTTGCCGGCCTTCAAGGCCTTTTTTTGTCGATAAAAAAACTCCGGTCCACAAATGTGGAAGCCGGAGCTTTAGTAGAACGTTATTTAATAGAGATTAGCGGTCTCCGCGAGGACGGTTCCGTAAAAATGCCGGAATATCCAACTGATCGCTAGACAAGCTCTGATTACCGAACGGTCTAAGGTTTCCCGTTTGACGCGTCTCGTTAGCGTTAGTAGTAGTTTCAGTTATAGGCTGAACTTGGGGATTAGCGGGAGCAGCAGGACGACGAGAAGGACCTTTGTGCTCGAATCCCGTAGCGATTACGGTCACTTTAATCTCGTCTTTCAAATTATCGTCGATGATAGCCCCGAAAATCATATTCACTTCCGGATCCGATGCTGAAATAACGATTTCCGCAGCTTCGTTGACTTCATACAAGGATAAGTTGGAGCCGCCCGTAATATTCATGATGACGCCGCGCGCGCCTTCTATTGAAGTTTCTAGCAACGGACTCATAATTGCTTTGCGAGCAGCTTCCATTGCACGATTCTCGCCCGATGCCATTCCGATTCCCATCAAGGCAGAACCGCGTTCCGACATAATAGTCTTAACGTCCGCGAAGTCAAGGTTAATCAATCCCGGTACGGCGATAAGATCGGAAATGCCTTGTACGGCTTGACGCAGAACATTATCAGCTTCGCGAAAAGCTTCAAGCATAGGCGTTTTCTTATCAACGATCTCCAACAGTCGATCATTGGGGATGACGATAAGAGTATCCACTTTTTCTTTTAAGGCTTCAATACCCAGTTCCGCTTGCGCAGACCGTTTGCGTCCTTCGAACGTAAAGGGACGAGTGACTACGCCAACGGTCAATGCTCCGCATTCTTTTGCCAGTTCTGCGATTACGGGAGCAGCGCCTGTTCCAGTACCGCCGCCCATTCCCGCCGTCACGAATACCATATCCGCCGAACGAAGAGTATTCGTAATAAATTCGCGAGACTCTTCGGCAGCTTTTTTACCCACATCCGGGTTAGCACCGGCTCCCAGACCTCTGGTAAGCTTATCCCCGATTTGCAGCTTCTGTTCGGATTTCGTTAAATGCAATGCTTGCGCATCCGTGTTAACGGTAATAAATTCGACGCCTTTAACACCGTTCTCGATCATGCGGTTTACAGCATTGCTGCCGCCGCCACCGACTCCGATGACTTTGATTTTTGCGAGTGGTTCCATTTCAAAATCAAACTCCAACATAATTTGCTAACTCCTCCTTGCTTCGCTTGAATGGTTCCTTGTAAGCGGCGGCTTAGATAAATTCCTTGAACATGTTTTTGAACCATTCAACAATGCCAGGCTTGGACCCTGTAGTTGCGCCTCCCGAAACTTTCGCTTTCGGGGTGCGCTTGGTTCCAACCGCGCCGCGTGTTCGAACATATTTCGTTACATACTGGATCATACCGACGCCGCTGCTGAAAGAAGGATCCCTAACGCCTATATAATCCGGCACAGCGATTCTCACATTGGATTCCAGTTCAATCTGCGCCAACGGAAGCACGCTAGGCAATGAGACGGAACCGCCAGTCAGCACATATCCGTTAATTTTGTCTTGGTAACCCAGTCTTTTCACTTCTTGCCGGATCATCTGGAAAATCTCTTGCATGCGGGGCTCGATTATGTTCGACAGATCCAATTGGGAGAATTCTTTCTCCATATTGCTTCCGACTCTCATAACCTTGAACTTCTGATCCTCCGCGGCATCCTCGGTACGGGCGCACCCATACTTGAGCTTGATCTTCTCCGCGTGCTCCGTTTGGGTTTTGAGTCCGTAACAAATATCGCTTGTCACATAATCTCCGCCGATCGGAAGCGTCGAAACGGCCGCGAGGCTTCCGCCTTCGAAGATGGCAAGTGTCGTAGAGCCCGCGCCGATATCGGCAAGGACCGTACCCATTTGCTTCTCGTCTTTGGTTAAAGCCATCATGCCCGATGCCAGAGACATCAAGATAAGGCCGGAAATACGCAGACCTGCTTTCTCTACGCATCTCATCAAGTTATGTACCGCTGCTTTGGTTCCTGTAATAATCGTGCATTCGACTTCGAGACGAACGCCAATCATGCCGCGCGGATCTTGAATATCCGCCAGCCCGTCAACTAAAAACTGCTTGGGAACAAGTCCAATGATTTCCCGTTCAGGCGGTAAGGCAACCACTTTCGCAGCTTGCAAAACACGTTCGATATCTTCTTCGCCAATCTCCCGATCTTCATTGGAAACGGCGACGACTCCGTGATTACTCTGCAATGCGATATGATTGCCGGAAATCCCGACGTAAACCTCGCTAATTCCAATACCGACCATGCGTTCCGCATGATCGACGGCATTACGAATGGACTGCACGGTTTGGTCAATATCTACAATGGCGCCTTTGCGGATTCCATCGGAATCTGCAGATCCTACACCAATGATGTTAATGGCCCCGTTGCTGATCTCCCCGATAATCACCCGAATTTTCGATGTTCCAATATCCAGGCTGACGATGAGGTCATTGTTGCTCAACCGGTGGCACCTCCCGTAGATCGATGAAAGTGGCTGCGTACAAGGGATGCTTCTTCTACTTATTCCACATCCACGAGGTTTTCCCTCTTTTTTCTACAATTTTTTTAGTTGCTCATAAAGGATGTTCGAAGGCAACTAAATCTATTACCCATTCCACCCATAAATGAAATTCTAGCATTCTTTTTGTTTATTGAGTAGAGTCCTTTTCCTTAACTTTATCGGCTTCCCGCGCCGCGTCTGTAACATTTTCTGCCGAATACGGCAAATAAGTGTCCACTTCCAACATAATTATCTTTCCTGGCTCCCGATTTTGCACGATATCGCTTAGAAATGGGATTTTTTCCGCCAGCAATTGCACCGTCGTGACGACTTCAAACCGCGATCGTGTGAAAAGTTTAATTCTATTCGGATAAGAAATAGACGGATCCGGATGGATTTCGGATAAATCTGCCAGAAGATATGGCGGCAAGCCGCTCAAAGCGCGGCAAAGAGCGACTAAATTAGGATCATCGGGCTTCCAGTTAGATAGAATCGGCTTGTCGACGGGGTCTCCTTCAGGTATCGGCAAAGTTAATCCATTCGATAGCGTTGCTAGCATCCGTCCGTCTTCGGCCAGTTGTACGGCGACTTGCGGATACTCCTTCACTTGCACGCTAAGCAAGCCCGGAAATTTCTTGACGATCTTAACGCTTTCGAGCGGTTTAAGATTGCCCATTCTCTTCGTGAGCTTCCCGATGCTAGGAACGAAGAATGAATCCCCCGGAGCTACTCCAAGCTCTTTCAACACTTCCTCTTTGCTTAAGTAATTCATCCCCGTCACCTCGATATCCGATATTTCGGACAAAGGGGAACGGAAGAACAACACGATAAGCACAATCGCGAAAAGCGCGATCAATAATCTCAGAATCTTTTTCCCGCGGCGAGTCTTAGGCATTACTGCCTCGCGTTTCAACGCGGGGATTCGTTCGGTCATTCCGCCTCCCCCTTCCTTCCATATCTTCGGTATCTGAAAGTTTTCGGCGAGCTTGTCCCATATTCATCATAAAAATCCCCCGCGCGGAAGAAGGCTTCTGCGGCGGGGAACGCTTCACCATTAACTGTAAACCTTGCTTTTGTGAACTTCGCGGATGATGTTGCCGCCAATCTGCCGGAACATCTCTTCTATCCGATCGTAGCCGCGGTCGATATGATGGACCTGCTCGACTACGGTACGGCCCTGTGCCGCCAAACCCGCAATTACGAGCGCGGCCCCGGCCCGCAAATCGGTCGCTTCAACCGTCGCTCCATATAGCTGAGGCACTCCGCGGATAAACGCGTTGTTTAAATCAACCCGAATGTCGGCCCCCATGCGGCACAATTCGTCCACATGCTTAAATCGACCTTCGAATATCGTTTCCTTCATCACGCTTACACCGTCCGCCAAAGCTAGCAAAGTCATGACTTGCGCCTGAAGGTCGGTAGGAAAAGCAGGATAAGGCGAGGTTACGATGCGATCAACCGCAGTAGGGCGCTTGAATGCACCGACTCTCATTATATCATTGCCGACCTCGATTTGAACACCTGCACGGCGAAGGACGTGGATAAGCGAAGTAAGTTGGCCTGGCTGCGTATTCTCGAGAGTGACTTCTCCTCGCGTAGCCGCGGCAGCGACCATCACGGTACCGGTTACGATCCGGTCGGGAATCACTTCGAAATCGCAGCCGTACAGGGAGTCCACGCCATCGATCGTTAGCGTATCCGTACCTGCCCCCGTAACTCGCGCGCCCATTTGATTCAGGAATTGTTGCAGATCCAATATTTCAGGTTCCCTGGCAGCACCGATAATCGTTGTTCTACCCTGAGCCAGAACGGCCGCCATCATAATGTTCTCCGTGGCGCCGACGCTTGGAAAATCCAAGCTGATCTCGGCCCCTTTAAGCCTGCGGGCGGAACAGACGATTCTGCTGCCCTTCTCTTCTATTTTCGCACCGAGAGCCGCAAGACCTCGCAAATGCAAGTCTATCTTTCTTTCACCGATGGCGCATCCTCCAGGCTGATAGAGCTGCACTTCTCCGAAACGAGCGAGAAGCGGCCCCATCAAGAACACCGAAGAACGCATTTTACGCATCAGCGTCTCCGGAATGTGAGAGGATGTCGCGATTGCCGTTTCAACGGTCACCACCGTATCCTGATGCCGGGCTTTGCACCCGAGATCCCGCAAAATGTCCAGCATGACTTCGATGTCCAGCAGCCGGGGCACGTTGCGGATCGTCACTGTTCCTTCCGCGAGCAAGCTAGCGGCCAAAATCGGCAAAGCGGCATTTTTGGCTCCGTGGATACGAATGGTGCCCGAAAGCGGGTGCCCGCCTTCAATCACCAAATTGTCCAAGGGTTTCACCTCCGGGTTACCGCTCACCCAACAAGAGTACCTCAGGTACGAGTAGGACTCCATTTGTTCGTTCGATTGTAAGCTGAACTCGTTGCATGAGGGTGAGCACGTCCTCAGCACTGGCGCCGCCTTGATTGACGATAAAGTTGGCATGCACTTGGGAAATTTCAGCCGCTCCTTCTCGCAACCCCTTCAATCCGGCCGCTTCGATCAGCCTAGCGGCATGATCGTTCGGGGGATTACGGAAAACACTTCCCGCGGTCGCGCTCTGCAACGGTTGGGTCCGACGTCGGCGATCTTTGTAAGAAGCCATCGCCGCGGCGATCTCCTTGCGGTCTCCGACAGCGAGACGGAAAGCCGCGCCGGTAACGATTCCCCGCCGTTCGTGCAGAATAGAATGGCGATACGAGAATTGCATCTCTTCATTCCCAAATACGGCCCGACTTCCGTCTTCCCAGACGATGTCGGCTGACTGTAAGATACGCGAAATGTCCGAACTATGGGCACCGGCATTCATGTATACGGCTCCGCCTACCGTTCCGGGGATTCCTCCCGCGAATTCCAGACCGGTAAGCCCTTCTTTGCCCGTCATGACCGACAGCTTGATGAACGAATACGATGCGCCTGCCGACACCGTTTCGTCTTCAAATCGTACATTATCGAAACCGTCGCCCAACCTAATGACGGCTCCTCTTACCCCTTTATCGGACACCAGAGTATTGGACCCTCTGCCTAACACGCACCACGGAATGCCATGGCGATGCAAAAGCTGCAAAGCCGTTGCGAGCTCCTCTTCGGTTCCCGGGATGATAAAAATGTCCGCGGGACCCCCGATTTTCCAAGTCGTGTATCCGGCAAGCGGTTCGTTCATCCGCACGATGCCGACTTTCGCTTGTTCCAGCTCAGCGACTAACTTATGCATGGCGTTATCCTCCTTACAAGTCCTTCAGGGCTGCACGTTACCGTCGTTACCGTTGCCTTCGTGTTCAGCAGTCACGATCACGCTGTATCTTATGACGACTGGGCGGGGGTGGTGACAAACGCCTAATTGCAAGCCGCTCGCGAAAGACGAGATAATTATCTTTTTCGTATTATTCTGATGATTTGATTATAGATCGTACCTGCCGCGTTGGGCATTCCTAACCCGCGCGAGGCTTGCGCCATGGACTTTCTCTGCGCGGCTTCGCCCATGATGTCGCTGATCGCGCCGAAGAGCACTTCGCCCGTTAAGTCGCGCTCCAAGATCATCTTCGCGGCGCCCGCGTCCATTAGACTCCTTGCGTTCGCTTCTTGATGGTTATTCGTCACGTTAGGCGAAGGAATAAGAATAGAAGGAATGCCAAGCGCGGTAATCTCCGCCAAGAACGAAGCTCCCGCCCGTCCGATGAATAACGTGGTCGCGGCCAGAACCTCGGGCATGTTGTGAAGATAAGGATACACATGAACGTTGTGGCGCCCTTCCGGAAGCAGCTTCTTGATCGCCGCTTCCGTAGTTTGATAGAATCTCTCGCCGGTTACGAATACGAAATGAGCGTTCGGCAACTTACCTAGCAACGGTACCATCCGTTCGATGGCGTCGTTAAGAGCCTTAGCTCCTCCGCTGCCTCCCACTGTGAGCACGAACGGCGTTTCCGCCGGCAGCCCCAGCGATTCGAAGCCCTTGCTTCTATTCGCCTGAAGGACTCTCGTCGCGCATGGATTGCCCGCGTACACAACGTCGGGGCATTTATTGAATAGAGCCGCGGATTCCGCGAAGCTAACGGCTACGCCGTCCACATAGCGGCTAAGAAATTTATTGGTAAGACCCGGAATCACGTTCTGTTCGTGTATTAGCGTGGGAATGCCGAGCTTGGATGCGGCATAGACGACGGGTCCGCATACGTATCCCCCCGTTCCGACGACGATATCCGGCTTGAATTTTCTAAGTAATTGTTTGGAGCGGCGCACGCCTTGTACGAAACGCATTACGGTCCGGACATTATCCCAGGATAGTGAACGCCGGAAACCGGTGATCGTAATGTCTTCGAACGCGATGCCTTGCTCCGGAACGATTCGGCTCTCCAATCCGCGGGTCGTTCCGATATAGAGCAAAGCCGATCCGGGCTGTTTTTCCGCTACTTCACGGCCAATGGCCAGCGCGGGGTATATGTGCCCCCCCGTACCTCCTCCGGTTAACACGACACGCATGAACGTCACCTCGAATAACGGGATAAATTAAGTAAAATACCAAGAGCGGTAAGCAATAGGGTCAACGATGAGCCTCCATAGCTCACGAGCGGCAATGTTACTCCGGTAACAGGTAACAAGCCGATAACGACGCCGATATTAATCAGCACCTGTACGGCGAAGATGCCGACGATTCCGGTGGCAAGCAGGCTGCCGAACGGATCGGTGAGAGTAATCGCAGTTCTCATGCCTCTCCATATGAGCAGCAAGAATAAGAGTATAAGCAGGGAACCCCCGATAAATCCGAGCTCCTCGGCTAAAATAGAAAAAATGAAATCGGTTTGCGGTTCCGGCAAATAATTATATTTCTGGCGACTCATTCCGAGACCGAGACCGACAAGCCCTCCTGGTCCGATCGCATAGAGCGATTGTATAGACTGATATCCCGCTCCTAGCGGATCCTGCCACGGATCGAGAAAAGCCGTTATTCTCAGTAGGCGATAAGGCGCAGCGGCTATAAGACCTACTAATCCTAACACGCCTAGCAACGCCAATCCACCTAAATGGGCGAGTTTGGCTCCGGCTACGTAAATCGCGAGCAAGCACGCGCCTATCATAACGGTTCCCGTCCCTAAATCCGGTTGCAGCATAATCAAGGCGAATGCGGCTCCGATAATTCCGAGAGGCGGAAGCAAACCTTTCGAAAATTGAGTGATTTGATTCTGTCTCTCCGAAAGCAGCTTGGCTATGAACAAAACCATTGCCAGCTTCATAAATTCGGATGGCTGAATGCCGAAGGAGCCGATGCCGAGCCAGCTTCGGGCACCGCCGCGAACGACGCCGAGTCCCGGAACGAGCACGATTATCAGCATGCCGAAGCAAACGAGCAACGCAGGCACCGCCCATTTGCGCCAGAACGTATACTCTACGTTCATAGTTACGAACATAGCGGCTACGCCTAGCAAGGCGAATATCAGCTGCCGCTTCACATAGTAATAGGAATCCCCGTAATCATGGAAAGCCGCAACGGCACTAGCGCTATACACCATCACTATACCAATGGCCAATATGCCAAGCGTAGCGGCGATCATCCATGCATCGGGAACGGAACGGGATTTGGCCATGAACCGGACACCTCGCGGTTTGTAAAAGTGGGGACGAGCCCCCTTCTACAACGTATGCGCCGATTGCTTAAAAATGCGACCCCTTACCTCATAAGAAGCGAACATGTCCCAACTGGCGCATGCGGGAGACAAAAGCACGATATCTCCCGGCGCAGCCATGGCGGCGGCTTCCTCTACGGCTCGGCGAAGCGTTTGCTCGGCGTCCTCTACAGGTTCGACGATTTTCACGCTTGCTAAACCGGAAAGCGCGGCGACGCGGCCGAACTTCTCCCGCGTTTCCCCGATTGCGGCCAAACCTTTAAGCCTATCTCGAAAAACAGGCAATAGCTCCATGTAATCAGACCCGCGGTCCAATCCGCCCGCGATAAGTATCAATGGCGCCGGCAAGGAGAGAATCGACATCGTCGTCGCCATCGGATTCGTCGCTTTGGAGTCGTTGTAGAATTTAACGCCTCCGAACGTTCCGACGAATTCCAAACGGTGCTCCACTCCGCGGAAATCCCGCAACGGCTCGATTAGACTATCCGGGCGCGCGCCTGCGGCGAGAGCGATCGCGATCGCGGCCAATGCGTTCGCGACATTGTGGCGACCTGGAATGCCTATCTCATCGGCTCGAATAATCCGTTGATCCGGCTTCCCCTCGACGCGATGAATAATCCATCGCTCCAGAACAGGTTCGCCCTCGGCGGGCTTGATATCCGGATACGGAGGATCCACGAACACGCCTTGCGCCAATTGCCGGGTAACGGAGAAGGGCATTTTCATTCCCTTGAAGCTCTCCGCCAACCTGCGGCAAGTTTCGTCATCCTCGTTATAGATCGCTACGTCTTCTGAAGTCTGATTGTCGAACAATTTCACCTTGGAGCCGACATAATCCTCCATCGTTCCATGGTAATCCAGATGGGTCTCGGCCAAGTTAAGCAAACACGCTATGCGCGGACGAAATTCGGACGTCCCTTTCAACTGGAAGCTGCTCAGCTCGGCAACCAGCCAACCGTCGGCGGAAATCTCCGCAGCCGCTTCGCTTAACGGACGCCCGATATTGCCCGCTACTAGCGGCTTAAGCCCTGCAGCTTCCAACAGCGCTCCCGTCAACGTCGTCGTGGTCGTCTTGCCGTTGGATCCCGTTATGCCGATGATCGGCGCCGGGGAAAGTTGCCCCGCGACCTCCACCTCGCTTACCACTTCAACGCCAAGCTTCTGGGCGGCGACGATCGGAGGCGCCGAATACGGGATTCCCGGATTTTTGACCAGCAATGCGGTTTCGCCCGTGACTAGCCCGTCAGGATGATGTCCGCACACAACAGAAATGCCCAAAGCCGTCAGTTCATCGGCTTCAGGGCACTGTTCGCGCTCTTTTTTGTCATTGACGACCACGTCCGCTCCGACGCCGTGAAACAACTTGGCTGCGGCTACGCCGCTCCTCGCCAAGCCGAGTACGACAACATGCCGTCCCCGATAGGATTCCAGTTGCATCATCTCGTATAGCCCCTTTTTCGAAACGGCATCGCGCAACGATATCGTTGCGCGTTAGCCGCGCTTAACTTACTTTGAACAATAATAGTCCCGCCCCGGCAAGCACTAAACCGGCAAACCAGAAAGTAGTGACGACTCGCCATTCCGACCAGCCCGACAATTCGAAGTGATGGTGGATCGGACTCATCTTGAAAACCCTCTTGCCTCGCGTCTTGAACGATGCGACCTGAATGATCACGGAAAGCATTTCGATGACGAACACTCCGCCGATGATAATGAGCAGCAGCTCCGTCTTCGTTAGGATCGCGACGGCCGCGATTCCGCCTCCGAGTCCAAGCGACCCCGTATCGCCCATGAAAATTTTTGCTGGATGCGCGTTGTAGACCAGGAAACCTAATACAGCGCCTACTACCGCCGCGCTGAATACGGCGGATTGCGGCTGCGTCGCCTCGAGCGCGATGATCGTGAAGGCTCCGAAAGCCAAGGCGCTTGTCCCGGACAACAACCCGTCCAGTCCGTCCGTAAAATTTACCGCGTTCGTGGAGCCCAGAAACATGACGACGACCAGCAAGTAATAAGACCAGCCCAGATCGATCGACCAATCGGTCCCCGGAACGCCTAATACCGTACTGTGGTCCATCTTGTATAAGATATAACAGAAAATAGCGGAAAACAGCAATTGACCGAAAAGCTTCTGCTTGGCCGTCAATCCTAGCGAGCGTTTGAATACGATCTTAATATAATCGTCGAGGAATCCAACCATTCCGAACCCCAAACACGCGGTTAGCAAAGCCCAATATTCCAGTCCTTGATCGGCGAATTTCAAGTATGCCAACGTCAGCGCGGCCAAAATAATAATGCCGCCCATCGTCGGGGTTCCCGTCTTCTTCAAATGGGATTCAGGGCCGTCGACCCGTACTTGCTGTCCGAACTTAAGCCTTCGAAGCAATGGAATGAAGAGGGGGCCGAATAAAACCGATAGTACGAATGAAACGCCTAATGTCCAAAAAATCGATGTATAATCCATTCCTTCACCCCCTGGCTCCTTTCTGCAATATCGATACGATTTCTTCCATCCTCATGCCTCTGGAAGCTTTAACGAGTACCAAATCGTCCTTCTCGAGTCGTTCAAGCAAATAATCGGCCAAAGCTTCCTTCTCTCCGAAATGCAATACGTTTCCTTCGGGAAAATTCGATTTCGCTTCCGAGTACGTATTCTTCGAAAGCGGTCCGTAGAGAAGCACCGCATCCGCCTTGGCATCGTTCAAGCCGCGTCCGATACCTCCGTGCATGGCCTCTTCCTCCGGCCCAAGATCAAGCATATCGCCTAGCACGATCCATTTCCGCCTATAGCCGGTCAGTTCGGCCACGAGATGAATGGCGGCCTTAACGGACGTCGGGCTCGCATTGTACGCGTCGTTGAGAATAAGGGCTCCGTTCTTCGCGGCGCTGCGTTCGATTCTCATGCCCGTCAGCTTCGCGGAAGCCAGTCCTTCGCGTATCTCGTCGAACGTTAAGCCCATATGCCTGCCGACGGCGATCGCGGCCAGGGCATTAATGGCGTTATGTCTTCCCGCCACCGGCAAGGCAAAGCTCACGTCCCCTTCGCCGGCTATCGAGAAATGGGTTTCTTCCGCCGTTACCCTAATGTATCTCGCGTTCCAATCGTTACCCGGATTTTCGCCGAAAGTGACGGTCTTTAGTTTGTTCAGTTCACCGTTAGCCGCGATTTCCTCGGACAACAACGGCTCGTCGCCATAGTAGAAAAGCGTTCCTCCCGGCTTCAAGCCATCCGCGATTTCCAGTTTGGCCTTGGCGATATTTCTTCTCGATCCGAGATGCAGGAGGTGCGACTCTCCGATATTCGTGATGATCGCCAGATCCGGACGACTCATCTTGGACAATAAGGAAATCTCGCCTTTAGCGCTCATTCCCATCTCCAACACGAGGATCTCCGTATTCGAAGGAGCGCGAAGTATCGTTAACGGTAAACCGATATGATTATTGAAATTCCCGTCGGTTTTATGTACGAGGTATTTGGTCGAGAGAACGGCGGATACGAAGTCCTTCGTCGTCGTCTTGCCGTTGCTTCCGGTTACCGCGACCACTTTCGCGCTCAAGCTGCCCGCATATCCGACGGCAAGAGCCTGTAAGGCGAGCAGAGTGTCCGCTACCAGAATCAACGGAATATCAATATCCGGAACCGGCAGTCCGCTGTCCCATAAGGAAGCCGCGGCTCCGGCTTCCGCCGCCGTGCGGATATAATCATGCCCGTCGTAACGCTCTCCCCTTAGAGGGACGAACAATTGACCCGGCTTTATCGTGCGCGTATCCGTCGAAACGCCCGTTAATAGCAGCCCTTCCGACGCGGATCGACCGCTTAATCCTTCGGCTCCGCTCCATTCGGCTACCGCTTGAACCGTTGCCTGCATCACTGGATTCGACTCCTTATCGCTTCTTTCGCCACGAGGCGATCATCGAAATCATGGGTAACCGCGCCGATGATCTGATAGGTTTCATGCCCTTTCCCCGCAATCAATACTACATCGCCGGGGCTTGCCATTTCAACCGCTTTTTCGATCGCGATGCGCCTATTGGGCTCAAGAGCGTACCTATCCGGTGATACGCCCGCCTCCTTCAATCCCGCTTCGATATCCTTCAGGATCGCGAGCGGATCTTCGGTTCTGGGGTTATCGCTTGTCACGATAAGTCGGTCCGCGATCTCCGACGCGATGCGTCCCATAATCGGACGTTTAGTCTTGTCGCGATCTCCGCCGCACCCAAAAACGCAGATCACTTTCCCCGTCGTTAACTCCTTGACCGTTTTCAAGACGTTCTCTAAGCTGTCGGGCGTATGGGCGTAATCTACTATAACGGAATAGGGCTGCCCCTCGTTCACCGGCTCTACGCGTCCGGGAACGCCTTCGATTCTCTCCAAGCTCCTGATAGCGTCGTCTAACTCAATGCCTTCGCAAAGAGCCGCTCCGAGCGCGGCAAGCGCATTGTATACGTTAAACTTACCGACGAGCCGCAAGTTCACTTGACGATTGCCGCGGAAAGATTCCAATGCGAACGAGGTTCCGTTCGCCGTAATGATTACATCGGACGCTTTCAGATGGGCGGCGTTATCGATTCCGTAGGTAAGCACTTCCGAGGATGTCAGCTTGGAGAACCGCGCCGACGCCTCGTCGTCGCCGTTAAGCACCGCGTATGTATGATCGGTCGGATTATCGGAATAAGTATTGCCTAGCCGCGAGAAGAAAAGTCCTTTGGCGGCTTCATAAGCTTCCATCGTGCCATGGTAGTCCAGATGGTCCTGAGTGAGATTCGTGAATACCGCGGTACGGAAGCTGCAGCCCTTGACGCGTCCTTGCTCTAAAGCGTGGGATGATACCTCCATGACGCAGCGTTCCGTTCCCGCCTCGACCATGGAACGGAATATCCGTTGCAGCTCAAGTACGTCCGGCGTCGTTCCGGACATCGGGAAGCTTCTGCCCCCGTAACGGGTTTCGATCGTGCCGATGACTCCGGCCGACACGCCGACGTCCGACCAGATCTGCTCGATCAAATAAGTCGTCGTCGTTTTCCCGTTCGTTCCCGTAATCCCGATCGGACGCAGTTTATGAGATGGCCGTCCGTAGAAGAAATCGGCGATCATGGCTAACGCCTGACGAGTATCCGGGACGATAATCTGCGTAACGTCGATCGGTAGCTCTCGAGTCGTCACGAGCGCCGCCGCTCCCATCGCTACCGCTTGGGGAGCGTAATCGTGACCATCCACCGTGTGACCGGGCAAGCAGAAGAACAAATCCCCTGTCTTGACCTGGCGGGAATCGATCTCCAGACCTTGAACGGAAATGGTAGAATCGCCGATTATTCGGGATAGCAGCAGCTGTTGAGATAATTCGATTAATTTCATATGAAATCGGCCTCCTATCGACCTTATGTACAATGTACACTCATTATGGTCCAATGACTCCCATTCATTCAAGAGAAAAAGTAAACTTTAATCCGAAGCCCCCAAGTAAATCCGGATCACCGAACCTTGGTCGACCCGCGCCCCGGCTGACGGCGCTTGACGAATGACCGTATTCCCCGTTCCAGAAGTTGCCAACTGAAAGTTCGAGTTCATATCCTCGTACAAGTCCGATACCGTCTTGCCTACCAGATTCGGAACGGTTACGATGCGCGGTTCTCCGAATTTGAACTCCTTCTCTACTTGTTCGGTTCTCGGCTTGACGCCCAAGTGCGGCAAAGCATCCGCCATAATATTGCGCACGATCGGCGCGGCGACGACTCCGCCGAACTGAATCCCTTGCGGATTGTCGACCGCCACGTAAACGACCAATTGCGGATTGTCCGCCGGAGCGAAGCCGATGAACGATACGATATGCTCGTTCGGAGAGTAACGCCCGTTCACGACCTTCTGCGCGGTCCCCGTCTTGCCGCCAACCCGGTAACCATCCAGGAAGGCCTTCGCCCCCGTCCCTTGCGCGACTACCTTCTCAAGCGCTTCTCTCACCTTCTTGGAAGTTTCCGGAGAAACGACTTGCCTAACCAGCTCCGGCTTCGTTTCCTCGAGCACCATGCCCGTCTTCGGTTGGATCCACGACTTGGACACGAAGGGTTTAAACAGCTTGCCGCCGTTAATGGCGGCCGAGACCGCGGTGATTTGCTGAATCGGCGTCACCGAAACCCCTTGGCCGAAAGCGGTGGTCGCGAGCTCCACCGGTCCGACTTGCTTAGGCTTGAACATGATCCCGTTTTCTTCGCCTTTGAGATCGATCCCCGTTTTCTTGCCGAATCCGAAATCGTAAATATAAGAGAAGAGCTTCTCCTTGCCCAGTCTTTGACCGAGAGTAACGAATCCAGGGTTGCAGGAGTTCTCCACGACTTCCAAGAAGGTCTGGCTGCCGTGCCCGCCTTTCTTCCAGCACCGAAGCTTGGCTCCCCCCACCTCGATGTAACCGGGATCATAGAAGCGTTCATGCTCCAAGTCCACTTTACCTTCTTCCAATGCCGCGGCAAGCGTTATGATCTTGAAAGTCGATCCGGGCTCATAGGTCATCCAGATCGGAAGGTTTCGATTGTACACCTCTACGGGCACTTCCTGATACTTGTCCGGCTGGAACGTGGGGCGGCTGCCCATCGCGTAAATCTCGCCCGTATTCGGATTCATCGCGATCGCGATGACGCTGTTCGCCTGATATTGCAGCATCGCCTGATCCAACTCGCGTTCCACGATGGATTGGATCGTCTGATCGATCGTCAATTGAAGCGACAACCCGTCCAGCGGAGGCATGAATTGATCCGAGGATTGCGGCATTTTGCGACCTGCGGCATCCGCCAAATAAGAGACGCTCCCCTTAAAGCCCGTCAGACGCTCGTCGTATTGAAGCTCCAATCCCGTCAAGCCTTGGTTGTAGCTGCCCGTGAACCCGAGCACGTGAGCCGCCAAATTGCGATAGGGATAGAATCGTTTATTGTCTTCCGAAACGACGATGCCGGGGAGCTTAAGAGCAAGAATCTCCTGGGCTTTCTCCGCAGTCAGCTTGCGTCCTCCCGGCTTCAGTTCGACGCTGGACTCGCGTTTGGACAGCATCTTGAACAGCAGATCCTCCGACATGCCCAGCGGTCCTGATAGCTGACGGGCCGTCTCGCGCTTGTCCTTCACTTGAATCGGAATTGCCATAATCGTCGGAGAGCTGATATTGTAAGCCAGTCGTATCCCGTTGCGATCAAGGATCTCTCCCCGCTTCGCTTGGAACGGAATATCGCGCCTCCAAGAATCCTCGGCTTTCTTCGTGATTTCCGCCCCTGCCACCAACTGAACGTAGCTGAGCCTGATAATCAGAGCCGCGAAGGCAATCACCAGAAATACCAATGCGAAATAAAGCCTCTTGCGAACCGTAACCTGCGATATTTTCAAAATGAAAAACCCCCTTTACCGGGAACGTCTGAACGTGCTTTCGCTTAGTTTCAGACTATTCCCGGGACAAGTGGGTTAGAACAAGCCATCATTCGTTGACCATTACGTCAGGCGATGCATCCGGAGACTCCGAGCCGTTATTATCGGCGGATCCTGGCGGGGCGAGCTTGAGCTGAACGATCCATTTTCCTTCGACCTTCACGGATTTCTGTTCCGTGACGTAGCCTTGGCCTTCTACCGTGCAAGTCACCTTCAGCAGCGAGCACATCTCTATCGCGTCCCTAAGGGACATCCCTTTCAAGCTCGGCACGTTGCCCGGCTTCGTATCCGTAAGCAAGTAGATTTGCTGCGAAGCCGGCAACACGCTACCGCCCTTCGGCAGCTGCTGCAGCACCTTGCTGCCTTTGCCAAGCACGCCGATTTTGAACGATCCCTGCTTCAATCGTTGGCGCGCTTGAGCGACGGTCATTCCCGATACGTCCGGGAGGGTAGCCGTTACTTCGGAGTCCTTGCCTTCCGATTCGGTCGAGTCGGCATCATCCTTCGGAGTCTTAGGCAAATTAGGCTCAATGCCCAAGTGCTTTAGGGATTTGCCCATAATATCCTTGAACACGGGTCCGGCTACGGATCCCCCTCCGGCATTGTCGACTTGCGGCTCGTCGGCAACGACGTAGAGCACGACTTTAGGATTTTCTACAGGCGCATACCCGATGAAGGAGACTACGAATCTATCCTTCGAATACTCCATGATCCCCGTTTCTTCGTTACGGACGACCTTCTGCGCGGTGCCGGTTTTCCCTGCAATTCTATAACCTGGAATATAAGCGCTCTTCCCCGTACCGATATCCTGATCGCTCACTACGGTTTCCAGATATTCGCCGACCTTGCGAGAGGATTCCTGGGATATAACCTGACGAATGACCTTAGGCTCCGTCACCTTTTTCTCGCCCGTAGCGGGATCGCTGATCGACTTCACGACATGCGGCTCCATGAGCTTGCCGCCGTTAGCCACTGCGGCTACCGCCGCGACTTGCTGGATCGGCGTTACCAGAACCTTCCCTTGTCCGAAAGTTGCCCTTGCCACTTCGCTCGGGTAATCCAAGCTGTACGGAAGCGACACTTCGTTCGGGAGCTCGATGCCCGTCTTCTGTCCAAAGCCGAAATCGTCTATATACTTGACCAGCTTCTCTTTGCCTAACATCTCGTAGCCCAGCTTAACGAAAGCGACGTTGCTAGAATGCTTTAATCCGTCAAGGTAAGTGATTTCTCCCCAGCCCGACCAGTTATGATCGTGAATCGCGCTTACGTTCGGGTAGCTGATTGCACCGGATTTGTACGTGTCGTTGGGATCGAATATGCCCTCTTGGACGGCCGCCGCCAGCGTTACGATCTTAAAAGTCGAGCCTGGCTCGTATAACGATTGTATCGCGTTATCCTTGAAAGCAGCTTGATTACTCGCGTAATCCCAATACGAGTTCGGATTATAATCCGGCATGCTCGCCATGCCGAGAATTTCCATCGTATCAGGGTCGGCGGCGATCGCCGTAATGCTGATCGGATGATACTGGTCGTAAGCCGTTTTTAGCGCCTCTTCGACGTAGAACTGAATGTCCCGATCGATGGTCAGAGTTACGCTCTTGCCGTCGACCGGTTTCTTATAGTCCACTTCTCCGTTCGGAAGCTGCGTCCGCGAACCATCCTTCTGGTATTTAAGGTAACCTTCCGTTCCGCTCAACTCTTCGTTAAGCTTCTTTTCCAATCCGTTGATCGCCTTGCCCTGTTTATCCTCGTAACCTAGAATATGCGAGGCGAGCGATCCGTATGGGTAATACCGTTTCTGGTCTTCCATGAACGTAAGGCCGACATTGTCGGCATCGATGATCTTCCTAAGCTCCTCGCGAAATGCGGACAGCCTATCCTTAATCTCTTTGTCGACCTTCCATCCGTCCGGCCGAACCTCGCGTTGATCCAGGTAATCTCCGTTTTCCTTCTTCGCGGTAATGATTTTGCGGAGATCGCTTTCCGATGTTCCGAGCACGATGTGAAGCTTGGACACGATTCTGTCCGTCAGCTTCCAGCCAGGATTCTTGGCTTCAAGCTCGGCAATGCGCTTGGGATTTACGGCGATCGTATAGGCGACGGTATCCGCGGCCAATACTTTGCCGTCGCGATCCAGAAACTGTCCCCGCTCCTGGCGGATCGTTTCGCTCGTATTCCACAAGTCCATCGCATGCTGGAAATACATTTCTCCTTTATGCACCTGCACCCAATATAACCGGAAGATTAAACCAAGAAAAAGGAGGGTAATGATCCCTCCCATCAATATCGAACGCAATTTGATTCTTTTCGTCATAGCGTAGCCCTCTTCTTTTCCCGATCATGCTTAAGGCTGCTTTATCGCAACGGCATTCCGATCGAATTTTGAAGAATTAGAATTAACGATGATTTTGTCGGTGGACGTTGTCGGAACCAGCCCGTTCTCTATCGCTTTTTCCTTGATTCTTTGAGGATCGCTCAGGCTCTCTATAGCATGTTTAAGTTCCTTCGTTTCCTCGGTCGCTTGCTCGTAGGTTTTATTCTTCGCTTGGATTTGTCCGTTGATTTGATAGATTTGCGCATAACGGAAAATAATGAATCCCGCGACGAATACGACTACGCCTACCGTAAATAAATAGAGCAGCTTCTCTCCGATCGAAATCGAACGGCGACGGTTGACTTTGGTTTTGCCCGTCGGATTCGGTTGCGTACGTTTCGGCTGAACCGTCTCTTCCTGCACGCGCTCCGGACGAAGCGCCAAGTTGCCGTAGTATGCCATGTAATTCTTGTGCCCCTCTCAGTTATATCTATAAAAGGCTCGGTTATCCGAGCTTCTCTGCAATTCGTAGCTTGGAAGATCGGGCGCGAGGATTGGCCTCGAGTTCTTCTTCCGAAGGTAAAATCGGTTTGCGCGGCGTAAGCTTCAAGCGGCCCTCGCCGCCACCGCAGACGCAAATAGGGAAATCGGTCGGACAGGTGCAGCTTGCGACTTCCTTGGCGAACGCCAATTTGCATATGCGGTCCTCCAGGGAATGGAACGTTATGACTGCTATTCTTCCTTCCGGAGCTAAGCAGTCGATGGACTGCTCCAAAGCCTCCTGGAATGCCCCCAACTCGTCGTTAACGGCAATTCGAAGCGCCTGGAAGGAACGTTTCGCCGGATGCGGTCCAGTGCGGCGCGTTGCGGCGGGAATGGAAACCTTGACGAGTTCGGCTAGCTCCACCGTCGTCTCGATCGGCGCTTTTTCCCTGGCTTTAACGATATTCGCCGCGATCTTGCGGGCGAATTTCTCTTCGCCATAGTCCCTAAGAATATTGGAAATTTCCCGCTCGTCCCATTCGTTAACGATTTCTCTCGCGGTCAACGATTGTTCGCGGTCCATCCTCATATCCAAGTCGGCATCGAGGTTGTAGCTGAATCCGCGATCCGCTTCGTCTAGCTGCGGGCTGGACACGCCAAGGTCGTATAGAATGCCGTCTACTTGCGGAACGCCGTCCTTTTCCGGGACGCCCGCTTGGCGGAGAGCCATCTTCAGGTACCGGAAGTTGCTTTTCACCAACGTCACGATATCACCGTATCCGGCTAAACGCTCCCTCGCGTTGGCAAGGGCGGTTTCGTCTTGATCCAGCGCGATCAAACGCCCCTGCGGTCCGAGCTGCGATGCGATTAGCTCGCTATGCCCTGCGCCGCCAAGCGTACAATCGACGTATATACCGTCCGGACGAATGTTCAGGCCTTTTACGGATTCTTCTTTCAAAACGGTAACGTGGTGAAACATATTCGTTGCCTCCCGGTACCCGGATATGGGTCCGTCTTTCTTTTTTATGTAGGTTTGTGCATGTTGTAAGCGACTTAGAAGTTAAAATCGAAATCGACCAGCTTCTCGGCGATTTCATTGAAGGAGTCCGCGGACTGACGGGAATATTCTTCCCATGTCGCCTTGTCCCAAATTTCTACTCTGCTGGACACGCCGATAACGGTGCACTCCTTGTCCAGCTTGGCGTAATCGCGCAAATGATTCGGTACGTTTACCCTTCCCTGTTTATCCCACTCGCATTCGGATGCGCCGGAGAACAACAGCCGGGAGAATGCCCTGGCGTTCGCCGCCATGGATGGCAGGCTTTTGATCTTCTGTTCTAGATGGGCCCATTCTTCGCGGGGATAGACGAACAAACAGCTGTCCAGTCCGCGGGTGACGATGAAGTCCGTGCCGAGAGCTTCGCGAAATTTCGCAGGGATGATAATACGTCCCTTATCATCGATGCTGTGCTGAAATTCGCCCAAAAACATTAGCTCTCCACACCTCCCCCATCTTCCACCACTTTTCACCACTCTGAACCACTTATGATGATTATTCGCGGCATAAAATAAAAATCCTGCTATATGAGCAGGATTTTAATAAATATATTTTACGGGATTAACGACCCCCGTCTTTAGGATCTTGCCCATTCGGCCCGTTCGGCTCCGACTGGGACTCCGGTTGGAGCAACTCGATTTCCATGTCGTCAGCCTTGGTAACAGGGGCGGATGTCGGATCGTTCGGCTTGTTCCATGCTTTTCTCAATTCCTCGGATGCGTTCCTTCGGGAGATCCTTCGCTTATTGACGACGTAGTATATCGGCACGCCGATTACGACAACGACGATCAACACCGGCAGCACGGCGGCGATAGCCACCAGCAATCCCTCTCCGAATTGCCTGAGCGCTTTCGCGCTGCCCGTAAGGGCGTCGGAAATGCGGTCTCCGAAGCTCTCCTTCTTCTCTTCTTTGAGAACCTCCACGATCCCGGTTCCTTGGTAAAGGCGAAGATTAATCGTGGAGAAGGCAACGTTCTGATCTAGATAGCGGATTCTCCCCTTAATCTGTTCGATCTCCTCCTGAACCCTCGCAAGCTCGTTGGAGAACCTTACGAGATCATCGCTCTTCGTGGCTTTGTCCATGAAGGCGAGCAAGCGGGTCTCGACTACCTGCCTCGCTTTGAGCCTGGCATCCAGATCGACGAACTCCTCCGTAACGTCGTCTCCCGCGACTTCCCGCTCGAACTTCAAGTTCTCTATTTTCTGCAACTTTTCCAGGAAAGGAGAGAATCCTTCCGATGGAACCTTAATGACGTAGGAGGCGCCGATCTCGTCTGTGTTCCGGCTATCCGAGAACTGAAGGACGTATGCCCCTCCGAGATGGATAAGGTCGAGCAGCTCCGCCTCGGCCGACTTGAATTCCTCCACCTTCATGACAAGGTTGGCCCGATAGATGACCTTGCGGTCGAATCCTGCATTCGCGTCCGCGATCGGGCCGATTCCTCCGCCAAAGGCGGAAGAAGAATCCGTTGTCCCGGACGAGGCTTGAGGAGCCTCCGCTTCCGAAGCGGCTTCGGAATAACTTAAGTCTTCGCTCGTGACGGATAAGGCATTTTGGTCCATCATTGCCCCTCCCTCAGCCGGTACCGCCGCCATTTGTTTCGCCGCAGCGCTCGTGTCGCCGTCATCGTTGCTGCTTGAGCAAGCCGTTATTCCCGACAGCAGCAAAACGATTGCCATTAGCAGTGCCAAGCCTTTAGAAAGACGTTTGCCCTTCCCTTTCATCCAGATCTCCCCTTTTTTGGATTCTAGAATCATAGACGCCGATGGATAGGAAAATGTTTCCTGTTATAGAAAAAAGAAAAACCGCTTATTCCCGCGAATTAATCGAAGGTATAAGCGGTTCTATGAACAAATCTATTCGGAATTATTCCCGATTAGTGGGAAGCCCAGCTATCCAAATAAGCCTTTTGCTCGTCGGACAACGTATCGATCTTAATGCCAAGCGACTCTAGCTTCGTGCGGGCTACGAGCTCATCCAACTCGTAAGGCACATTGACGACCTTGCTGCCGATGCTCTCGTAATTCTCGTTCACGTGACGCAACGCGATCGCCTGCAGAGCGAAAGTCATATCCATGATCTCCGCGGGATGTCCGTCGCCCGCGGCAAGGTTGACCAATCTGCCTTCGGCAAGCACGTAGATCTTGCGTCCGTCCTTCAGCACGTACTCTTCGATATTCCGTCGTACGATGCGCTTGGATACCGACAATGCCGCAAGCTCGACCAAATTCACTTCGATATCGAAATGGCCGGCGTTCGAGAGAATGGCGCCATCTTTCATGTTCGCGATATGCTCTCCGCGAATAACGTCTTTGTTGCCCGTAACCGTGACGAAGAACTCCCCTACCTTAGCCGCCTCTTCCATCGACAGCACCGTGAAGCCGTCCATGTACGCTTCGACGGCGCGGATGGCGTCTACTTCGGTCACGACTACGTTAGCTCCAAGACCCTTCGCGCGCATCGCCACTCCTTTGCCGCACCAGCCGTAGCCGTTAACGACGACCGTTTTTCCGGCAACCACCAGGTTCGTCGTCCTGTTAATGCCGTCCCAGACGGATTGACCCGTACCGTAACGGTTATCGAATAAGTATTTGCAATAGGCATCGTTTACGGCAACCATAGGGAATTTAAGAGATCCGTCCTTCTCCATCGCTTTCAATCGCAGAATTCCGGTCGTCGTCTCTTCCGCTCCGCCGCGAACTTGAGTTAACAAATCTTGACGCTCGGAATGAAGAATCGATACGAGGTCTCCTCCGTCATCGATGATAAGGTCTGGCTTCGTTTCCAATGTTTTGACCATGAGGTCTTTATACTCTTGCGGATCGGGATTGTACTTCGCGTAAACCGCGATTCCGTCCTCAACGAGCGCGGCGCATACGTCGTCTTGGGTGGACAGCGGATTGCTTCCCGTAATAACGACTTCCGCTCCTCCAGCTTGCACGACTTTCGCCAGGTAAGCGGTCTTGGCTTCCAAGTGCAATGAAATCGCGACGCGGAGTCCTTTGAAAGGCTGATCTCTCTCGAATTCTTTGCGAATTTGGTTTAGAACGGGCATGTGGGCTTGCACCCAGTCGATCTTAAGCTTGCCTTCGGATGCCAATGAGGGGTCGCGCACGATGCTCGTCAAAGCTGTTTTCATAAGAATAATTCCTCCATATTCGATTCTACTGTATCTATCCGCTTAGCTTCCGGATCCCGTCAAACCTTCCACTAACCGATGCCCTCCATTGCGCTCGTAGGGCACGTCGGTCCAACGCGACAGCCATTCCCAGCCGTAACGATTCCAGAAATGCACGGCCCCGTATACTCGCTCCTGCGGTTTGTCGAGCGGCGTGAGGGATTGATTGATTCTGTCCCATTGACGCAACGAGGCTTCGTGCTGCTTGGCTATCGCATCCAAGGAACGAGACTCCAAATAAGCCATTTGTTCCAGTATCTTGTCGCGATTGGTTTCAGCCAGCTTGGCAAGCCCGGGTTGAAGCGATGCTACCGTATTCCTTATGGGCTCGTAGATATCGATGAAGCTTTTCCTAGCCTGCCGGAATTCCTCTTCCAAATTCCATTCGTCCTGATCGCTGAGCCATTCCGCCTTCTTCTTTCCCCAGTCCGAAATGGCTTGCTCGACCGTCAAGGAGTATTTGGCCAATAGCTTGGTAATATTGGGCTCCAAGAAAGTAAACGATTGGCGAGAAATCAATAATGGTACGGATAAACCGAACTCCGCGAACGCCGGGGCCAGAATTCCCCAATACGCCAGTTCGGAAGGTCCCAGAACCGCTGCAAGCACAGGCAGTACGTAATCCTGCATAAGCGGCCGCGTAAGAGCGTTTGTGCTTAAGCGGTCGGGAGAGTTGGCCGTTAGTTCTAACATTTGTTCGGAAGTAAAGGCAACGTTCCCTTTCCGATCGGCGAACACGTCCCTTTCCTTATGAAGCAGCAGCCTGCCCTGCTCGTGATGCAAAAATAAATTCGCGCTACCCGGAGTGGTTTCCGCTTGCAACTCGAAGCCTTTGCTCAAGACACGGCTTTCCCCGACTTTCAGCGCGGCCTCCAGATCGTTGTTTCTGACGATCAGCTCACGGAACATCGGTCCTTCGAGCGCACGTAGCTTCGGATCGTCGGCATCGAGCAACAGTAGTCCTTGGCGCCCGAACATATCCGCGATCAAACGGGCGAAGGAAAGACTTAACGTCGGCGAATCTTCGACATGGCTTTGCAGCCGCCGAAGAAGTTCCGGTTTGTACTCGGTATCCGGCAATTGCGAGGCCAACTCCTGCAAGGCGGATTCCCACTGTTCAGCCTTAATAGGTGTTCTGCTGACCGCAAGGCGCGGTCCTTCCGGACGCTCGATCCGTACCCGTCTGATTCCGCCCTCCGCGGATTGGATATTCACGTGGTTCGCTTCGTCGAAATCATGGTCTTCTCCCGCAATCCAGAAAATCGGAACAACCGGCCTTCCAAGCCGTTTCTCCGCATCCTTCGCGGCCTGAATGACCGATAACGCCTTGTAGAAAATGAGCATCGCGCCGCCGAACAAACCCGCTTGCTGGCCTCCGACGACGACGAGACAATTCGATTGCTCTAGCTTGCTCAGCGAATTCGCGGATTCCGCGTAATGCGGCAATCGGGACTGATACTCCCTTATTACGTTAGCGACTTGTCTGAGATCCGCCCGACTCGATGCCGATGCGTCTAACCAAGCAGCCCTTTCGTGCCAATCGTTCTCTCGGGAAGGATGTCTCCCGAACAATTCGACTACTTCTGATTGTCCTATCCTGTAACGTTCCGCCATTGAGGAAGGATTGGATTCTTTTAGAGATGAAATATTCAAAGGGAAACTTCCCCCGATCTGTCGTTGTGCTATCAGATTGATTGTACACAACAGCAGAATGATCGTCAAAAGATTTACTTGGCAATGTCATTATCGGGTGGTTGTTTCTATGGCATTCGCTCAATTATACGTTTACGGTCTCCGTGACGTTCGGGCTTCGGCTTCAAGAATCAGGCTATTTGGGGTAGCAAGCCTAGGGTCGATTAAGTTTTGACGGTAGGAAAAATAAACTCCAATAACATCAAGATCACGTACAACACGGCCAAAAAGAAAAACGACAATCGCCAGACCGCGCGAAACAGCTTGTTAGCGTCTACTTTGCCCTTAATCCGGTTCTGGGCGTTACCGATCAATCCGCCGCCGATGAGCATCAACAATATCAGAAAGAAGAGTCCGAAGTTCGTATGTAATCGACTGTTCAACAAAAAGGCGACGCAACCGATCAAGAAGGCGTTCGTCACGTCCATCGCCAGCCGGAATGCCCTCTTGCGGTCGCCGCCGCGCACGGAAGCAACGATATAGACTAATAGAAACGGGATGATGGGTATCGTTGCCAAAAACGCGTAGGACTGCACTAACGCATTCCATATGGAGTTCATGGGATTCCTCTTCCCCTTAATTAATGAATGGCTTTAACAAGAGCCGTGACGGCATTGTTCCAAGGCGATTCCTTGCCTTGGCGGGCAGCCATGCGGCCGATAGCTCCGTTAATGAATTCGATTTCCGTCTCCTTGCCCGCGAGCACGTCTTGCAGCATGGACGACTCGTTGAGGGAAGTCGCTTGGCTAACGTTCAATAACGCATTCCAAAGCCCGGATTCATCGGCCGAAAGACCCTCGGAGCGTAAAATTCCGAATGTTTCCGCGAATAAGCTCCGAACGAATTCCAGCCGTTCCTTCGACTGCGTGATCTCACCGTTGCGTATGCGTAAAATCGCGGTCGTAGGATTAATGACAGCGTTGACTAGCAGTTTCCGAAGAATCTCGTCTTTCAAGTGTTTCGACAAATAAACGGATAATCCTGCCTGTTTCATCTCTCGTTCAATGAATAGAAGGTGTTCTTTGTCGACTTCTACGTCTTCGCCTAACCTCGTTTCTCCGATTCCGGTATGCCGCACGGTAGTTTCGTCGATTCTGCGAGCTCCTTCGCTCGTCACCGCAATGACGAGTTTCCTCCCAGGCAATGCTTGCTCGAGAAGCTCGGCATGTCCGATTCCGTTCTGAAGCAACACGATAACGCCGCCGACAGGGACGATCTCGGCAAGTCGGATAACAAAATCATCCTTTATCGCGGTTTGTTTCACCGCCAATAGGAGGAAACCATCGAAAGCTTTCACGTCTTCGAAGGGGCGCGCCTCGATAGGCACTAGGGTGGATGGATCGCCTTCCCGTTCCTCGATCGTTATTCCGCGAGCGTTCACCAAGGAAGCTTGTAGACGCGTTCTTGTCCATAATACGCAATCGCATCCGGAGGCCTTTAACTTCCCGGCCAGTAACAACCCTAGCGAACCGCCGCCCAATACGGCTACTTTGTTCATATAATCCCGTTCCCTTCTCCGTCTTTCCGTTAACCATACCAAAGCAAAACCCGCGAGGATAGTCCCCGCGGGTTTTGCTTGCGTACTTCCGGATATTATTCGATTCGCTCCAGGTTTCCGTTCGCGTCCATCTTGAACCTAGCCCGATCCTCGTCTACTTCCTCCGTCAGAAATGCAAGACGGCGAGCGCGATCCATGATCCGAATAAGCGCCTTGTAATCGTCGTTCACGACCCTGTAGTCCGTTTGTACTTCGTTGACTTCCTTGGATAGGCGTTCGTTAACCTCGCGGAATTCGTTGAGACGGTCATCCTTGTCCTTCAATTCCTTCTCGAGATGGCGAATTTGCCTGCTCATCTCTTGCACGGTGCTTTTCCATTGGCGCAAATAACGGATGATCGCTTCCAATGACATAGACTCGGCCGACAATAACTCCGCCTTCGCGTTGTCGCCTTCTTCGACGACTAAACGTTCCGCGCCGGAGATGGTGGAAATCCCTTGTTTTTTGAGATAATTCCGTTTTTGCCGTTGTTGCTTAGCCATGCCGATGGCCTCGTCGTATCTTTTCCGGACACAACTATTCCAACGAAAACCGCAAGCGGCAGAAGTACGGGCAATTCGTTGCCCTACTTCCTCAAAAGCGGATAATTGAGTGCTGCCTTCGCGGATGTGGCGCAGAGTAACCTCCGCCAATATCAAATCATCATCCGGACTCCATGCGTCTTGTCTCACAGCCGTCATGGGTGCCCTTCCCTCCTTAAGAATCACGTATATTTTGCTGCTTTCTTCATTTCTATGCCCGTAGTAGAATTCATAGAATCTATCGGATACTTCTATTTATATCCATTTTTCGATTCACTATACCTTTGAACGTTAAATCGCTATGCCAGAAAGCGGAATACATATATACCCGATACGCGGGAACATTAGGAACATAGCCAAAAAGTTTGCCGATTCGTCACGACTTGTTAGTTTACACTCTTTTGTCCAAACGTTATAATATGCTTTAGAAATCGTCTTGCGCGTAAGGGAGGGGAATATAACATGGCACGAATGTTTAGGGTGCTGGGCTTCTGGACACTGGTAATAGCCCTAATGGCGTTTGCGGGCGACATGTACGAATTCGCATTGTTGTTCTTTATGCAAACAGCCGTTTTCTTCTTGCTCGGATATTTGAATTTCACCGAAAGAACGTATCTCATGATGTTCTGGGGATACATGGTATTGGCGTTCCTGGGATTTACGTATTGGACCGTCTTCGAAATGGGCATCCCGGTATAGCCCTTTATCGTCCCGGCAAGTACATATGCCTACGCTAACTTAAACAATGAACTAGCAAAGAGGCTGCGCACCCGTCGACAAGACGCGGGCGGCAGCCTCTTTTTCATGTTCTTACGAGAATTTGTACCTTGAACAATTCGCTCATTCCGTCGGACAGCAGAAGCTGGCGAATGGCACGATTGCGCCTGACCATGGGATGGAACGGATCCGTTATCGCATGGGCGCTCAGCTTCTGGAGAATTCCGGAATCTACCAGGAACTTCTTCTGCGATCCGTACCACCTTTCGGTCCATCCATGAATGGCGGCAATTCGGCGAATATGGCTGAAGTTGACGTGCGAGGTCAAATCTTGTTCGCCCGGCGCTTCGAAAGGATCGTTATGAGCGCGATGCTGGCGGTAGCAGAGCATAGTACCGTCCATTCGGTGCGGTGCTATCAACTCCTCGGTTTCGTCGCCGTAATCGATGATGACCAGGATCGCGCGTTCCAAGCGCTCCGACAGATCGGCAACCCAGTCGGCGGCATCCAGGTTAACCTCGAAGGTTTGATTATCGAGCAACGCGATTTGCTCATCTCGAACCCATTCCGGAAGACGAGGATTCGTCGGCTCCATCAGGCATCGGACGAATCCGCCCCCTGCTTCATTCAACGCGACTCCCCACTCCTGCAACTTTCCATCCCGCCATACAAGGCGATGAACGGGAAACGCGTCTAGCAACTCGTTCGCCACGATGATCGTAGGTTGCTCGCCCATCGGGATGTTGACTCCCGTTTCGTTATCGAGCACGCGTGCCTTGCCCGCTTCTATGTATGGCTCTAGCTCCTCGAATGCCAGCCGTCGATGCTCCGGATTTCCCTCTACGACCGTGAGCGTGAATCCTTTTAATCCCCTCTCCGGCCCCGGCCCGTCATCCCCTATCCCGTTCCACGAATCCATCATCTGTCTTCCTAACCGTCCCGTTCCGCCTCCCCAATCCAAGACGTTTACCGACTCTTCCCCGGGAAACCACTGCTCGGCAAGGCGAGACAACTCCGAAGCAAGCTGATCTCCCATCAATTCGCCTACGTAAGCGCTCGTATAGAAATCCCCGTTCCGGCCGACTTTCGAAGATCCCGAACGATAATAACCAAATTCGGGATGATAGAGACAAAGCGTCATATAATGATAAAAGGAGATCGCGGACAACTTAGAGCCGTTTTCTAATCTCCCGGCGAGGATGCTGTTTCGTATCGAATCCTCTATAATGGCAAAGAGAGGCGTTTGGGCGAAAGCGGTCTTAACGGAGTCCAAATGGTTCACACCTTCCACTGGTCATTTTGTCATATCATAATAACATAGGATCAGACGACGCGCCGCTCGTCCGGCTAACGACGACCGTTCAGAGCCCTTATGAGTGCCCTGACGAGTAGCATCACGGAAAAGGAGGGATCCCCGATGCGTCGCTTGCTTATGGCCCTGCTGGGGATTGCGGCCATACTGTTATTCATCCCCCGCGCCGGAGCGCTTTGGCCGGTCAACGCCGAACCCCTTCCGGAAGAAACGAGAAAGCTTCTGGAAAAAAGCTTGTCCGTCGTGGAAATCGACAGGGAAATCGAGAGAATATCCGGACTGAAGGGTAAAACCCAAACCGATATCGAGAACAACGAACATAAACTCTCCGAGCAAGAAATCGCGATAGCCGTACAGCGAGAGAAAGCCGGACGGGTTCTTAGATCCTATTATATGGGGTACAAGGATTTCTGGTTATCCGCCTTGTTAAACGCAAACTCCCTGCCGGATCTCCTTAAGGTGTGGGATACGATGGACATGATCGTTCAGTCTGACCACAAGACGATGGACGGCTACGCAGCCGAATATCTGAATCTTAAAAAAGGTTACGATCAGCTGCGCCATGACAAAGAAGATTTGGCCGCGGTCGAGGAGCAGCTCGTCACCCAGCGGGAACGAATTCTAACCTTGCAGAACGAACTCGACCAATCCCTCGAGGCTAGCGGTGATCAGCAGATGTTGCTCCGACTTATGGACGAACTGCAGGCTTATTGGCGAAACGTAGGCCTTTACGAGGTAAAGCAGCACTTCAAAGCGCTGGCGGAAGCGATGGGGAATTTGCCCGATTACGTCAAGAACACTCCCGGCATCATACAAACCAATGGTCTCAAAACAAAATTAACTTTAACCGATACGCAATTAAATGAATTCCTACGTTCGGAAGACAGCCGTTTCAATGACTTCTCGTTTTCTTTCGATAACGATCTGTTGACGATGGAAGGGGATAACGGCAATATTCAGGTGAAAATTCAAGGTCGATATACGCTCGAAGAAGAACCTGAAAATGCCATTCGGTTTCACGTGGATACGCTAGTATTTAACGGATTGACTTTACCCGATACAACTAGGGCGGATTTGGAGAGGGAATTCGATCTTGGGTTCTACCCGCAGAAGCTTATTAAATTCGTTAAAGCCACGAGCGTCGAGATGAATGACGGCAAACTAATCGTACAGCTCGCGATCGGCGGTTAATTACGATTATTCATTGCCTTTTTCTTCCGACCAGTCCGTCTTGAATTGTTCTGCCTCAATCGCGCCCGTGGACAATCTGCTCCACAGAGCGGCCAGTTGCTCTAAACGTTCGGGAAGCTCCGGTCCCGTATATAATGGCGGCTGGTTCGGAAAGGTTTGCCCGGTTCTTCCCGGTAACAGATTGCCTAAAGTACGATCTGAATCGTATAACGACCGGTAGACGGGGAGGATTCCCCACTTCTCCCTATTGAGCCGTTGATTTCGATCGTTCGTCATCTCCGAAATCCAAGTATAGGCCGCTTCTTCCGCTGCCGTATCGGATGAGATGGCGAAGCTGCTTCCGCGCGTCCATACATAAGGCAACTTCCAGGAATGTCTATCGACCTCGAGCTTAGGCTCGAGGTTCGACCTCGGCTCTTCCATCCACTCGGAGGCCAAAGAATTAGGAACGATTGCCGCGAGAGTTTTCCCTCCATTAAGTAAAGCTTCGGCCTCTTCAATTCCGCTTACGAACCGTACGTTAGCTTTGTACTGGTCTATTACCGTTAACGCCTGCCCGAATGGCGTGTCCGTCCATGGCTTTTCCTCTTCATCCCAAATTCCATCGCTTCTTTCCGCGGTGGCGTTCTCTAACCAGGATAAGAGCGAGAGAGGGTCGTTGCGGTCTATCGTTAACCACGAGGGCAGATCCGTTTCCGCCGCTTGCGCGCTCATGGTTGCGAGATCGGTCCATTGCTCGATCGTTAACGGCAGGGCGACGTCCTCGCCTAACCATTGATGTAGCAAGTCCATGTTCCATATGAGGACGAACGGATCCATCGCGCGCGGCACTCCCCACAAATAACCGTTCCATTTCAACGGAGCCGTCACGGCGTCGAACTGCTCGGTTAACGCCTTGCCTTCGTAAGCGGCATCCGCCGGAAGCAAGAAGCCCGAAGAAGCGAACTCCTTCACCCATTCATTGGATAGCAGCATGATATCGGATGCTTCGTCCAACTCCGAAGCGTTCTTATACGCGCGATATGCCTGCTTGGGATCTACCCGGGTCAATTCGACCATAATATCGGGATGCCTTAACGTAAACTCATCGTTCTGCAAGACTAACGCATTGAATTCCGGTTCCTCAAGCGCGACGTCTACGGTCAAATGCGATACTTCGCGCGCGACAACAGGCTCCTCGGTGGCCAAGGTCTCCCCTTTGGGCACTGGAACGACGGTTGCGGGAGACGACGGAACGTTCGCCCACGGAGATAAGAACAATACCATTACGCATAACAACAGGAACACCAAGGCCGATTTACGACGGGCCACAGTCTCACCTTTTTCATCGTAACTTATAGATCGCTTTATTCATGATAACAGGACATCGCCCGCATGTCTCGCTTTTTCAGAAAGCGCTTTATCGGTTATGCTAAGAAGGAAGCATTTAATAGGAAAGTAGGAATCCCGATGAACCCTCGACGTTTAGCAGGACTGGACATGCAATTACCCGAAGGCAAAATTCCCGGATTTTACGCTCAAATCGTAAAAGGTATCGCGGAGCGCGCGCCTTTGTTCGATCGTTACAAGGAGCTGCTAATTTTCGATTCGGAGGAGCATTTGCCTCCCGTTCTGGAGCTGCTTAATAAATATAAGGTAACCTCGGAGCGTTGCGAGTTGCTCTTGCTGCCTCCGGAAGGATTGGTCCAAGGAGATTTGTACGAGGATTATGCCATCGTGACCCGCAACGAGAATGTATACATGGATCTAGCTCTGACGGCCCTGTTCTCCCTGAACAAAGCAAAGCCGGAAGCGGAACCCGCCCCGGCTTTGCTGCAGTTAAAGGAACATTTGATCGGAAGCCTGTCGATCGACGGCGCTGACGTCTATATGATCGACCGACAGCTTACCGAATTAGCGGAGCGGATCGCGGTCGCTTACGGTTGCGGCGTTACTTGGCGTTACGAATAAATAGACGCCGTTGCCGACCGTTAAGATTACAATCTTTCCGTCGCCAGCTGCGCTAGACGCGAACGCTCTCCCTTCTCCAAAGTAACGTGACCGCTTATGCCCTCTTCCTTGAATCTTTCGACCAGATAAGTCAATCCATTGCTTTGCGAATCCAAATAAGGGTGATCGATTTGCTCCGGATCTCCGAGCAGCACGATTTTGCTGTTTTCTCCGACTCGGGAAACGATGGTCTTTACTTCGTGTTTGCTTAAGTTTTGCGCTTCGTCGATAATGATGAACTGCCCCGGAATGGATCGGCCGCGAATATACGTCAAAGCCTCGACTTGAATGCTTCCCATTCCCATCAGAATCTTATCGAGATCTCCTGATTTCTTCGTATCGAATAGAAACTCCAAATTGTCGTAAATGGGCTGCATCCACGGACGCAGCTTCTCTTCTTTCTCCCCGGGCAAATATCCGATGTCTTTGCCCATCGGAACGACCGGACGGGCAATCAGAAGCTTCTTGAACTTGTGCTCGTCTTCCACCTTCATCAAGCCGGCCGCCAAAGTAATCAGCGTCTTGCCCGTACCCGCGCGTCCGGTTAACGTGACCAAGGGGATATCGTCGTTAAGAAGCAATTCCAACGCCATGCGCTGTTGAGCATTTCGCGCGGTGATTCCCCATATCGGGTCATTGCTCATATGGAGAGGCTCCAGCCGGTGCCCGTCTGAGGTTACCTTAAGCAATGCGGATTTGGAAGTACCGAGCTCATCCCGCAAAATGACGAACTCGTTAGGGTTCAATTTCACTTTGATACCTAATTGGTTCACTCCGAGATATCGAGTGGAATAAAATTCATCGATAACGGATGGATGAACGTGCAACGTCAGATGCCCCGTATATTGATCCGAGATGGATACGGTTTGGTCCGACAGGTAATCTTGGGCGATAATTCCGAGCACGTCGGCCTTGACTCGGACGAGCACGTCTTTGCTTACGATAATAACCGGCCTTGGATCGCCGCTTTCCAATTCTTCCATATGATAATTCAACGCCACCGCGAGAATCCGGTTGTCGTTAGTCATTTCCCCGAACAATTCCTGCACTCTCACGAATCGGCGGTGATTCATTTCCACCTTTAGCAACCCGCCGTTTGGAAGCATTACCCCGTTATGCAATTGCCCCAAAGCCCGCATGCCATCCAACTCGCGCGATATATTTCGGGCGTTTCTCCCGATTTCGTCGGCTAGCCTTTTCTTGGAATCGATCTCTTCGAGTACGACGGAGGGAATAATAACTTCATTGTCATCGAAAGCAAACAAGGAGAGCGGGTCATGCAGCAATACGTTCGTATCCAGTACATAAATTTTACGCATGGTGTTCCCTCCCGGTTCGGCGATTTGGCCTCTTACGCGACTTGGAAAAAAGTTTTCCCTGCTGTGAACTTTACATAGGGATCGGATGACAGGGAACAATACAACCATCGAATGCTCTCTCCAGTATTAGCCGAACGCTACATGATTCGCTAACCGCCTCGGCTAGTGCGGGCATCCCTCCAAACCAGGGTGGTGACAACATTGAAGCTATATCGAATAATCGCTTACGCTACCTCATTGCTCGTGGTGACAACATTGGCAACGGGTATCGCAGGCTGTGGTACCAAACAATCGGCGCCGGCTCCAACGGATAATCGGGTGCGAACCCTGACTACCAACGACGCGCCAGCGAAAAGGAAAATCGACAATCCCAAGAAGGTTGCCGCCCACCTGGAATCGTTGGCTCGCGGCGTGGAAGGCGTGAAGGATGCCAACTGCGTCGTATTCGGCAAGTATGCGATCGTCGGCATTGACGTTGACAAGAAAATGGAAAGATCTCAGGTCGGAACGCTTAAATATGCGGTTGCCGAGGCTTTCCGCAAAGATCCCTACGGGATCGATGCCATCGTCACGGCCGATCTCGACCTTGCTCAGCGCGTTAGGGAAATCAGGGTCGACGTCAAGAACGGACGTCCGATCTCCGGTTTCGCGGAAGAGCTTTCCGACATGATCGGAAGGGTCATCCCGCAAATTCCGCGAAATATCATTCCGCCGAAAGCCCCGGAAAACATGGGGACAAGCTCGCTGAACAAGCTCAAAAAGTGACAAAAAGCCCAGTGATTCCTCACTGGGCTTTTCTCATGGCAGCGAACGCTTGGATATCCAAGCGGTTAGCGGCTCTAAGATCATATGTTTTCTCGTCCCAAGAAATCGTGCTTGAAGTCGGACTGCCGTCTTCGGTGTCGGTATGCAGGAGAACGAAATCCTCTTTCTGCAATTGTACGAATGGAGCTTCGGTAAGAGAAGTATTCGTTTCCGCCACCCGCAGCCCTCCTAAGTGGATTTCCTAGCTTCATTATATCATATGCAAAATGAGTTTCCAACGGACTTTCGCATGCATCCGCGCAGAACATCTTTCCTCAAAACTTACATCGTGATGAAGATCGAACCGTTAACGGGATCGACTTCTACCGCGAACGTCGTAACGCAACCGTCGTCTGGCTCTTGCGCTTTTCCGCTATAAAGATCGATTTTCCAGTCGTGCAACGGGCAATGAACGACCTTGCCGCAGACCATGCCTTCGGACAATGCGCCTCCTTTGTGCGGACATTTATTCTCGACGGCGAGCACTTCCTCGTCCGATAACTTGAACAATGCGATATCCACGTCTTGAATACGAACGGTGCGAGAGCCTTTGCGATCGATCTCGTTGATTTTACCGACAAGGTGTTTGGCCATTGGCTCTGCACCTTCCTTTCCGTTATGAGTTGATCGTTAGAGCCTCGGTCAATGGCTCGAAGTTTTTACGCAAATGATCGTTCTCCACGATTTGTTTCCATGGATCCGTCGTCAGGCTTAACGTCTTCTGGATTCTCTCTACCAAAGCTAGACGATCCTCCGGCTTCTCCAGCGCGTTCTTTATCTCTTCCAAACCCACTCGCTCGATCCAGGTGGACGTTCTTTCGTTCCACTGGGCGTTTTCCCGGTAATATTGCAAATAAGCGCTTGCCCATTCTACGACCTCGTCCTCCGTCTTGACTACGCATAAAAGCTCGGTCGCACGGACTTGAACGCCGCCGTTGCCTCCGACGTGCAGCTCCCATCCTCCGTCGATCGCGACGACTCCGAAATCCTTGATCGTCGCTTCCGCGCAGTTTCTCGGGCAGCCGGATACGGCTAATTTCACCTTGGCCGGCGTGTTTAAGCGCTCGAACGCCTTCTCCAATCGAATACCCATCCCGATGGCATCTTGGGTTCCGAATCGGCAGAACGTATTGCCGACGCAAGTTTTCACCGTACGAAGCGTTTTGCCATAGGCATGCCCTGACGGCATATCGAGCTCTTCCCACATTTTCGGGAGATCCTCTTTCTTGACTCCGAGCAGGTCGAGTCTTTGCCCGCCGGTGAATTTTACCATCGGAACGTCGAATTTCTCGGCAACCTCCGCTATTTTCTTCAGCTCGGCCGGAGAGGTAACGCCGCCGTAAATCCGCGGGACCACCGAATACGTACCGTCCTTCTGAATGTTGGCATGGTATCTTTCGTTCGTGATGCGCGACTCGTTCTCGTCCACGTATTCTTCCGGAAACAGCATTCCCAAATAGTAATTAAGCGATGGACGGCATTTCGAGCAGCCTTCCGAATTCCGCCATTCCAACACATTCATGACTTCTTTGATGCTCTTCAACCGCATCCGCTTGATTTCCGCTACGATCTCGTCCCGGCCGAGCGGCGTGCAACCGCAAATTCCTTCCTTGACCCCGACTCCAGCTTCGTCGCCCGCATAGAGCTTAAGCAAGCCTTCTACGAGCGGTTTGCATCCCCCGCAGGAACCGGATGCTTTCGTGCAGGCTTTAATCTCGCCGACGCTCATGCAACCTTTCGCCAGAACGGCGTCGGCGATCGTCCCCTTGGAAACTCCGTTGCAACCGCAGATGATTTCTTCGTCGGCCATTTCCTTCAGCCGGGCTTCCGGTGACGCGCTTTGGCCGCTGACCGCCATTCCAAGCAGCAGCTCCTTCTCCCGCCCGACGACGGATTCGCCGCTTTTGATAATCGAGAAAAGCTTTGCTCCATCGTTCGTATCGCCGAACAGTACCGCACCGATCAGCTTGTCGTTCTGAATGACGATTTTCTTGTAGACTCCGTCGACCTCGTCTTGGTATCGAAGCGATCTCGATCCTTCCGGCTCGTCGTATCGGCCTGCTGAGAACACGTCCACGCCCGATACCTTCAGCTTCGTCGAAGTGACCGAGCCGGCGTACCCCGTCGTTTCCAAGCCTGCCAGCTTCTTGGCAAGGACGGACCCTTGCTCATATAGCGGCGCTACCAAGCCGTATGCGATTCCCCGATGCTCCGCGCATTCGCCGACGGCGTAGATTCTTTCGACGCTCGTTTCCAGCCAATCGTTGACGACGATTCCCCGGTTAATTTCGATGCCCGACGATTTCGCCAATTCTACGTTCGGCCGAATGCCGACCGCCATGACGATAAGATCGGCTTCCGCTTCCGTCCCGTCCGTGAAGCTAAGGGCTCTGACCCGTTTCTTCCCGAGAATGGCTCCCGAGTTTTTGCGAAGCAGGAATTTCATCCCTTGCTGCTCCAGTTCCTTTTGCAGCATTTTGGCCGCCGTTTCATCCAACTGACGCTCCATCAAGTAAGGGTTGATATGAACGACCGAAACGTCCATTCCCAAATGCAGCAATCCCCTTGCCGCTTCCAAACCCAGCAAGCCGCCTCCGATGACGACTGCCTTTTTATATTTTTTAGACGTATCCACCATCGTTTCGCAGTCTTTGATATCGCGGAAAGCGATGACGCCTTCCTTGTCCGCTCCAGGCAGCGGTAGCATGAAAGGATTCGAGCCGGTAGCCAAAATCAATTCATCGTAGTCGACCGTCGCTCCTTGATCCGATACGACCCGTTTGCGGTTCGCATCGATTTGCGTAACGCGATGGCCCGCGAGTAGCCTAATGCCGTTATCCTTATACCATTCCCAATCGTTAATGACGATTTCTTTAAGGCTCGCTCCGCCGGCCAGAACGGAAGATAACATGATCCGATTGTAATTGGGATGCGGCTCAGCCCCTATGATCGTAATTTCATATGCTTCGGGAGCCAGCTTGATCAAATGCTCGATCGCTCTCACGCCAGCCATTCCGTTGCCGACAAGCACCAATTTCCTCTTTGTTTTCTTCATATTTCTCTCCCTCTCCCTTCGCGTTGCCCGGATCAAAACATAAAAGCCCGCTACGCTTCGCGGAAAATAATTCTCCGTGAATTCGTTAGCAGGCTTCATTGCCGCAATTGGAAGGTACTTCATTGTAACCCCAATATATAATTCAGTTGTTATTCCGAATATACAACATTCGCGAGAGTTATGTCAATATACCTAACACATTAAAATTAAATTTTCCCGATAGACAGCTCGAATTGACCTGTGGTATATAATTTACGTGAGTTTATGTGACGCGTGTGCTAATATTTAGAGTAATTAATTATGAGAGGGGGTCGTTTAACATGCGTTCTTTGTTGGTAGTTCACAACCAAACGTCGGCACCGGCGAGAACTCTAGCCTCCTCGCCGGAGTCCCTCCCCCCCGAATTCGTGCTTCGGTCGCACGGTTATATCGTCACGCGGACCAAGTTGAAGGAAGAGACCGCGCATTTCATCGTAGACGCGGATGCGGTCATTCTACAATTGCCGATATCGGAAATCAAAGAATGGAGCAATCATTTATTGGAATTAAAGCAGCTGCCTTTGTTGTGGTGGTGCGACGAAACCGCGGCATCCGAATCCTTGGACGCCTGCGAGGACGACGTCATGATGGATGGCTTGCTTACTCCCTCGATGGTCGGCCATGAGATTCATTGGACATTGCATTTCAGCGCCAAGCAATTCATGGAACGGCGTCAGTGGCATAACGAACGCGAGCAATTGCTCGGCCGAATCGAGGAGCGGAAATGGATCGACATGGCCAAGAGCATCCTTTGCGAGATTAAGAACGTAACGGAATCCGAAGCTTACGACATTTTGCGCAAGCAGGCGATGAACGAACGCAAGCGAATGGTCGACGTAGCTACCTCGATCGTTAAAGTCTATCAATTGCTGCAAGAGAACAAAGGAAACGGGGCGAAGCGTAAATGATCACTTTACTCAAAGAAGTCGGACGCGGCAAACGCGGAGCCCGGGATTTGACTTACGAGGAATCGTTGCGGGCAGCGGAGGAAATATTGAGCTTGCGGGCAACCCCGGCCCAGATCGGAGCCTTCTTCATCGCCGAACGCATTAAAATGGAGAGCGTCGAAGAACTGGAGGCGTTCGTCGACGTTTGCCGACAATCCGCCTACCGGCTGCCATCCCAAGAAGGCATCGATTGCGCCGGGCCGTATGACGGACGTAAAAAGTCGTTCTATGCCACGTTCGCTTGCTCTTTCGTTCTGGCGGCGGCCGGCCTGCCCGTTACGCTTCACGGAACTGCATCCCTTCCTCCAAAGTGGGGAATCACGCTCCATGATCTGCTCGGTCAGATCGGAATCCAACCCGATTCCTTGGAGCGCGAAGATTGGATCCGCGCATCCAAGGAAACAGGCGTGCTCTATGTCCCCGCCGAGGAGTGGTGCCCGCCGCTAAAGGCGTTGCGTCCGATCAGAGAGGAGCTCGGCATGCGAACGGTCTTGAATACCGCGGAGAAGCTCATAGATTATAGCCATTCTCCCTATCTCGTATTTGGCGTCTATCACAACACGGTTTTCGACCGGCTATCGCGGTTAATGACTAAGCTTAATTATCGAAAATCTCTAATCGTGCAAGGAACGGAAGGCTCAGAAGACTTGTTCATCGACCGTCCGACTCGTACCTACATCGTGGAGAACGGAATCGCTACCTTGCACGTCGTTAACCCGGAGACGTTAGGCCTTGATACGCCGATACCCGAGACGGTTTGGACAGCGGCCTCGCAGATTAGCGTAACCGAGGAAGTGCTGCGCGGAGAGGCCGATATGGCATTCATGCATCAAGTGCTGTTGAACGCGGCTTATAGGCTGCATCATGCGGATCGTGCTGGCTCCGTAGAAGAAGCCTTATACATTTGCAAAGCACTGCTGGAATCCGGCGATGCCTGGAATACGTATACGAAATGGCGCAGCCTTCTCGCAAGATGAACCGAGCCGGCACGGCAAAAAAAATCCCCCTGGAGCAGCATTACGCTGCCCCAGGGGGATTTTGCCATTCATTCGAAATTAACTACTCGGACGTCGCCGAAGACGATGCGTTCGGCGAAGAAGAAACATCCGAAACGGGACGCCCTTCGGGAATCAGTTCTTCCGCCAAGGCGGTTTTCGCCTCTTGAAGCTTCTCTTCGTCCAAGTAAACGTAAGGACTCTTCCACGTGCCGGCCAGCGGGATGAACCGAATATCCGAACGGTTAATGCCGAAATACGTTTTGATCATATTTTCTATTTGCGCTTTCGGGATGTCCGTTCTCATATTGTCGCCCATGGCGTTGAGAATATCGTCCACCTTGCCGATGGTACCGAAGGACTTCAAACGGTCCGTAATCGCTCCCAGCACTTGACTCTGTCTTTCGTTGCGCTCGAAATCGCTGGATTCCGCCGTCGGCTCGAAGCCCTTGTTATGATTGGATTTCCGGTAACGAACGAATCCTAGCGCCTGCTCGCCGTTAAGCTTCTGCTCGCCCTTCTTCAGGTTGATATCCGTATCGTCGACCGTATCCACGTACCGCATGTCTTTGTCGACCGTAACGGTTACGCCATCGAGCGCGTTCACGACGTCAACGAATCCTTGAAAGTCTATAACTGCCGTATAGTTGATAGAAATTCCGAAGAACTTGGCCAGCATTTTCCTCGTTTCGTCCCTCGCGTAAGCCGGAACCTGCTCGCCTTCCAAATCCTCCTCGTTACGTCCGAACGAATTGAAAGCCGCGTAGTACCCGTTGGCTTTGTGCCGCTTATAGCCTTCCATGTTCAGATCGCTGTCGCGGGGGATGGATACGACCGTTGCGGTTTTCGTCTTCGGATTAAACGCGGCCACCATCATAACGTCCGTATTCATGCTGCCCGTTTCGCTTCGCGTATCCAATCCCAACAGAACCAACGCGATCGGCTTGACTTGCGCGCGATCTTCTTTCGGAATGCTAATGCTGCCCTTGCCGCCTTCGGGTTTTTGAGCTATTTTATCGAGATTTTTATTTCCGATTATGTACAGATATCCTGCGTAACAGATCAACGCAACTATAAAAAGGCTTACAATAAGAAATATGAACCTGCCCCACCGAAATTTATTTTTCTTCGGTATCGGTTTTTTCGGGGGTGAAACCCGATTGGTCCCGCGAGACGGCAATGGTGTATCCTGACTCAAACCGTTTCCTCCTCATCCTCTTCGCCGGAATCTTCTTCCGTGATATCCGGGGCGCCGAACATGTCCCGGTTTAATTGCTCCACGGCTTCCCGATCAAACCAAACGGTACGAGTGGAACCGTCAGTCTTTACATAGGTGACATGTACTTTGGCGGCATCCACAGAATCGACTTCATGCGACGCCAATTCGTGATCTTCCGACAAAATCTGCGCAAAAAAGAGAAGTGTTTCCCTCGCCGCCTCATCATCGGGATGGGCGGAGGAAACCCACTTCATCTGTAACCAATAAAACAACGCATCCATTAAAGACATTGGCGTTTTACCCCTCTCCAAGTAAAACGGCATCGCCGTCCCCTATTGGACAGAGATTGTCGCTTTTGTCATAGCTAAGCTATTGCGGATCGGCCGAATTCACTCCGGGCGAACCGCCCGCCTTATTCGCGCGATAAGCTTTACGCTTGTCGTAGAATTGACGCATCCTCAGAAGCGCCATCATCCCGACGGCAACGGCCATGCATTGGATGATCGGCAATTTGTCCAGCTGCAACACAAGCAAGACCAAACAGCCGAGCGCCAATACGATATGAACGAGAATCTCCTTAAGGATGGGAAGCTTACCCATTCTGAATACGGTATTAAAGATATAAATCGTACAGGCGACAATGAGCAGATAGGAAATCAACTGGTGATCATGAAACCACTGCTGCATAGAAATCCCTCCTTCACGATGCGATCGACCTGTGCGGCTACGTGCAGGTCGGTCGTCTTCACGATGCGATCGACCTGCGCGGTTACGTGCAGGTCGGTCGTCTTCACCATGCTATTATACTCCGGAATCAGCCGTGCGGCGTTGTTTCTCGGAACGTTCGCGCTCGCTCTTGTTCAGAACTTTTTTACGAAGACGGATGCTCTTAGGAGTAATCTCGCAGAGCTCGTCGTCGTTCAAATATTCCAACGCTTCTTCAAGCGACATCAGACGCGGCGATTTCAACTTTACCGTCTCTTCTTTGTTCGCCGTACGGATGTTGTTCAATGCTTTTTCTTTGCAGATATTAACGATGATGTCGTTGTCGCGCGTATGCTCGCCAACGATCATGCCTTCGTAAACGTCCAATCCGGGCTCAAGGAACAGAATTCCGCGATCCTCGACGGACATCATGCCGTACATAGTCGTTTTGCCGGTTTCGCTGGCAATGAGAACGCCTTGATGGCGTCCGCCGACTTGGCCGCCGATCAAAGGGCCATAGCTATCGAACGCATGGTTCATGACGCCGTAGCCGCGAGTCAAGGTCAGGAAGTTCGTACGGTAACCGATCAGACCGCGCGCTGGAATCAAGAACTCCAAACGTACTTGGCCCGTTCCGTTGTTGATCATGTTGACCATTTCGGCTTTACGCGTTCCCAAGCTTTCCATGACCGAGCCCATGCTCTCTTCCGGTACGTCGATCAATAGACGCTCGATCGGCTCGCTCTTCACGCCGTCGATCAACTTAAGAATAACTTCCGGCTTGGAAACTTGAATCTCGAAGCCTTCGCGACGCATATTCTCGATAAGGATACCAAGATGCAATTCACCGCGTCCGCTTACTACGAATGCGTCCGGGCTATCCGTTTCGTCAACGCGCAAGCTGACGTCGGTCTCGATTTCCTTGAACAAACGTTCGCGAAGCTTACGGGAAGTTACCCATTTGCCCTCGCGTCCTACGAACGGGCTATTGTTAACGAGGAACGTCATTTGCAATGTCGGCTCGTCGATCGCAAGAACCGGCAATGCTTCCGGGTTAGCCGGATCGGCAATCGTTTCGCCGATGTTGATTTCTTTAAGACCCGCAATCGCTACGATGTCGCCGGCTGCGGCTTCTTCGACTTCGATCCGTTTAAGTCCTTGGAATCCGAACAACTTCTCGATTCGGGCTTGCTTGACTTGTCCCTCGCGATTGATAACCGCAACGACTTGACCTTGAGCGATACGTCCGCGGTTCACGCGACCGATGGCGATGCGTCCCATGTATTCGTTGTAATCAAGCAATGTAACAAGGAATTGCAATGGTTCGTCCGGGTTTTCTTTCGGCGACGGAATGTGCTCGAGAATCATCTCGTACAATGGCTCCATAGTAGCGCTTAAATCATCCGGCGTGTTGCCCGCGATTCCGTTAAGTCCGGACGCGTAAACAACCGGGAATTCCAATTGCTCGTCCGTGGCTTCAAGCTCGATGAACAGCTCGAGTACTTCGTCTACCACTTCTGCGGGACGAGCGGCGGGACGGTCGATTTTGTTCAATACGACTACCGGAGTCAAACCTTGCTGAAGAGCTTTGCGAAGCACGAATTTCGTTTGCGGCATGCAGCCTTCGAACGCGTCGACGACAAGAAGAACACCGTCAACCATTTTCATGATACGTTCCACTTCTCCGCCGAAATCGGCATGTCCTGGCGTATCCACGATATTGATCAAGTAATCTTTGTACTGCACGGCCGTGTTTTTAGCCAAAATGGTAATTCCGCGTTCGCGTTCCAGATCGTTGGAATCCATCGCGCGGTCTTGAAGCTGTTCGTTATCGCGGAAAGTTCCCGATTGACGAAGCAACTGGTCTACTAGCGTTGTCTTGCCATGGTCAACGTGGGCAATAATGGCGATGTTACGAATACGGTCTCTTGAATGCATACTTCCACTCCTCGTTTATCTCTGGTCCCTTATATTGATTGTTCAAAAAGGTTTTTTTGAACTTGCTCATATAGGGTTCTCTAAATCCACAAAACAAAACGCCGACTCGAGGCCGACGTTAATTTGCATCACCGGTACGACTGACGTATCGCGACTACAAGAGTGCGTTAGTCTTAATCCCTTCTATTATACGCTACAAAATTCGAAAAGCCAACAACATTGTACAGAACTATGTTCAAGCCCTCCCGCGGTATGCCTTCTCGTGGTACTTCGTAATGGTCTCGAACAACTTTTTTCCGTCGTCCGCCAATGTCGAATCACCATCCAAGCTTAGAAACATTGCCCTGTACTTTTCCGGGACCCAGATATAGGAATGCACGTATTCTGTTAAATGAAACCCTGCCTTTTTCCAAAATCTAATGCGTTCCTCGTTTTCCTTCGATCGTTCAGCTTCTACCTCGATGACGATTCCCCGACAATCCGGCATGGCTGCCGAAATCCGCTTTCGAATATTTTCGATGCACAGCATGCCTATTCCCTTACCGCGCCAATCTTGTCCAACCGCTAGATAATCGATGACCAGCATTTTGTCTTGAAGGTTATACGAGGTAAGCGCCATCGCCGCGACTTCCCCCTGTTCGCTCCAAGTATCCAACGTGCACATGCCTCTATCGAACATCCGGCGAATGATCGTCAGTGTTTTCCTTCCGTGCTCGGGAAACGCGTCATCGTAGACTTTTTCCGCCCTCGACCACAAAGATTCGTTCCATTGGTCCGTCGATCGGTAATCCAAACCATAGCCCTTCCTTCCTGCGTTCGGGATAAGAACAAAATAGGAGCCCTAGGTTCGGGCTCCTCCGTTATAAATTCTATCTCACCATGATCTAGGTCTGCGAATGACAAGCCATGCCCCGAAACCGATCAGCCCCGCCGCGATCAAATATATTCCCCAAGTCCATAGCAAAGTCAATCCGAATAGAATCGCCGCTACGACGGTAAGTCCGACCGACAGCGTCCATATTTGTTTGGAACGGCTATACCCGAACACGTAATATTCGTATAGACCGACCGCGATAGCAAAAATAAATAACGGCCATAAATACTTCATCAAACCCCATCCGAACCAATTTCCGATCAATAGAATGACCGAGACGACGGTGAGGATTCCGGCCGGAATCAATGCTACGGACGGAACCATTCGGCCGAAATAAAGGACGTGAAGAAGTACGCCGGGTATTAAAACGAACAGCGGCCAGAATACGGCGCCGAAAAATGAAAATACGCCCAATTTGCCCAAAAGAATAATCAATCCAACAGCCACGACTCCGATTCCGACTGCGGCGGATTGTCTGTTCACAAAGGTTCCCCCACTTCATACCATTCTCTGTGCGCCACGGCTAAGTTACGCAACGTGACATCTTTTTCTTTAGTTTAATGGAAGTTCGGGGAAAAAACTAGTTCATAGAAGCAAAAATTTCCCTTTATCGACCGGAACGCGCATTCTATGAACGAATATTAATGATTGCTTTGCCCGTGGGACCGCCTTCTGAGAATCAAGGCAAGGATTAAGAGAAGACCTACGGCGAATATCGGAAAAAGCTTATCGAAGTCATGGGGAAGCAAATGTACGTACGCCTTCAATCCCGGATCCCCTAACATCATTTCCGCAGCCGTATATCCGAGCAGACCGCCTCCGAGATACAGCAAACCCGGCAGCCGATCTAGCATTCGCATAATAAAGGTGCTACCCCAAATGATAATCGGTATGCTCATAACGATTCCGATTATCAACATGGCGGTATCGCCGTTCGCGACCGCCGCGACGGCTAACACGTTATCGAGGCTCATGACGAAATCGGCCACGACGATCGTCCATACGGCTCCCGCTAACGTGGAGGCAGCCGCTTTGGTCGCTTCCGTCTTCTCCTTGTTGTCAAGCAGAAGCTGCAAGGCAATAATAAGGAGCAATATCGCTCCCGCCGTTTGAAGGAAAGGCACATGCAGGAGCTTTATCGCGCCTATCGTAAGTATGCATCTCAAACCTATCGCCGCGACGGCGCCCCACCATACGGCCTTCCTTCTTTGCGCTGCCGGCAATCTGCGTCCTGCCATAGCTATGACGATGGCGTTATCGCCGCTTAAAAGCAAATTAATCATGACGATTTCAAGAAAAATGATCAAGGTTTCCATCGTTCCCATGCGCACACCTCCTCCTTCCAGTTTTATGTACAAGCCGCTCCAGATATGTAGCCACTTTTTTTTGAATCGTTTTCGAATACCGCACGTATTACTGGTTGGAATAATATAGGGGGGACTAATCGTGGAACTATTCGGATGGGATTTAATGAGCTTGGAATTCTGGTCGATCTTAATGACGATCATATTCATCGATCTATTGTTGGCTGGAGATAATGCGATCGTCATTGGTCTCGCTGCAAGAAACTTACCAAAGGAAATGCAAACGAAAGCCGTTATCTGGGGAACAGCGGGTGCGGTTATCATCCGTATCGTGGCCACTATGCTTGTCGTCTCCTTACTTAAAATTCCGTTCTTGCTTGCCATCGGGGGCGTCTTGCTTATCTGGATTGCATACAAGCTACTCGTTCAAGAAGAAGCCCACGGAGAAAACGTTAAACCCGGTACTACATTATGGGCAGCCATAAGAACCATCGTCATAGCGGATGCGGCGATGGGCCTCGATAACGTCATTGCCGTAGCCGGCGCGGCCCATGGAGATTATTTCCTTGTCGTTCTCGGACTTCTGATCAGTATTCCGATCGTCGTTTGGGGAAGCACGTTATTCATCAAGATTATCGAGAAATTCCCTTGGATCATCTACTTAGGCTCCGGCGTTCTTGCTTACACCGCCGCGAAAATGATAACGCACGAGAACGAATTCAAAAGCTATTTCATAAGCAATCCCGTACTCACTTGGATATTCATCGCGACTATGGTCGTGCTGGTCATGGTAGCGGGAGTATGGACGAATGCGATCAACGCCCGCCGCAAAGACGAAAAAGTAAAAAAAGTCGCCCCTCCGCTTGCCACGAAAAAAAGCCGCGAAACGCATTAATGCGTTTCACGGCTTTACTTTTTTAACTAGAACCATGCATCCTCGGGATTATTGTCCAAATCCGCGCTCGTCGATTCTCCGTCCTCTTTCAACACAAGCACTTCCGTTCCCTTCACCGCTTCGTCGATCAATCGTTCGAGCTCTTCCCCCAAGTAAGCCTCAATGCTTTCCACCAGACTTAAATTGGGATTGATCGCGGGCGATTTCGGCACGAATAACGTACAGCAATCTTCGAAAGGCAATATCGAAGTCGTAAACGTACCGATCTTCTCCGCGTATCCGATAATATCCTGCTTGTCCATCATGACGAGCGGGCGTAACATCGGGAGCGACGATGATCGCCCGATGACGTTCATGCTGCCGAGCGTTTGGCTCGCGACTTGCCCGAGGCTGTCTCCGGACACGATCGCAAGCGCCCCGTGTTTCTCCGCTAATCGCTCCGTTATCTTCAGCATGCTCCGTCTCATCAAAGTAATGATCAAGCTATCGTGTCCGGACTGAGCCAGCTTCGTCTGCAGTTCCGTAAACGGTACGAGATGCAAATTGATTTTACCGCCGTAATACGCCAGACGCTTCGACAGCGTAATCACTTTCTCTTTGGCTTGCTCGCTCGTGAACGGATAACTGTGGAAATGGACCGCTTCGATCCTAAGTCCCTTTCTCATAGCCATCCAGCCCGCGACGGGACTATCTATTCCCCCCGACAGAAGGAGCATCGCCTTGCCGTTCATCCCGAGCGGAAATCCCCCCGCGCCCTTCACTACTTCGCAATAAATATAAGTGGTTTGATGCTGGATATCGACCTTCAATTCGACTTCCGGCTGTCTCACGTCTACCTTCAGTTCCGGCGTGTTGCGCAATATGTGAGAGCCGACCAAATGATTCATTTCAACCGAATCATAAGGATATTGCTTCCACCCGCGCTTTACCGACACCTTAAACGTCTTCGGAGCGGGGTTTAAGCTTCTCATCATTTCCAGGGAACATTGCTGGATCGCCTCTAGCTCTTGCTCCGAGCTCATTACCGGACTAAAGGTCGCGATGCCGAAAATATCTTTAAGCCGCGCCGCTACCGCTTCGTATTTCTCCCCGTTTAAGCGAATGTACACTCTCGCGTATCCTCGCTCAAAGGTCAATAAAGGCATTGCCTTTAGCGCCAACCTGATTTGCGTGAGCAGCATCATCTCGAACCGATTGCGATTGCGCCCCTTAATCGTAATTTCCCCGAATCTAACCAATATCAGCTCGTAATTCATTTGATGTTCCTTTCCAACGGCTTGAGCTTGGCGACGACGCTCTTCAGCCTTTCGCCTAAAATTTCGATATCCTTATCCGTATGCTCGTCTCCGAAACTAATCCGTATGCTTCCCGATGCTCGATCCTCGTCGTGTCCCATCGCAAGGAGCACTCTGCTCGGCAACAAGCTCTTGGAGGAACAAGCCGATTGGGTGGACACGAGAATCCCGTGCTTTTCAAGCATATGAATTATAACTTCGGGACGCATTCCCGGATAGGATAAGTTCACTACGTGCGGAGCTGTCTCCGTTTCGGCATTATCCATGTTCGAATGTACGCCATTTATGAACAGCTCCGGTATCTGATCCACGACGTCCAGCAATTGGCGTCTCATAGCGTACATCCGCGCTCTTCTGCTGTCTCTGCTCTCCATGGTCAACCTCAATGCTTGGGACATCGCAACGATGCCAGGAACGTTCTGAGTACCCGAACGGAAGCCTTGTTCTTGATCGCCGCCATTCAACAGGGGAGCAAGCTCGACTCCCGATTTAAGCAGAAGGAAACCCATTCCTTTCGGCCCTCCGAATTTATGGGCCGATCCCGAATACATATGGACGCCCCACCCCGTCCAATCGAAGGGTACTTTGCCGATCGCCTGCACTCCGTCTACATGGAAACGAACATGAGGAAACCGGGAAATGACATTGCCTAGCTCACTTATAGGTTGAACGACTCCCGTTTCGTTGTTTACCTGCATGATGCTAACGAGTACCGTGTCTTTAGTGATCGCACTTTCCACGTCTTCCGGATTCACTCTGCCAAACCGATCTACGGGTACGACCGTCGTACGAATACCCATCGCTTCAAGCTGACGTACGCACTCGTACACGGAAGCATGCTCCACGGCCGAAGTTATAATATGTTTGTTTGCCCTTGTCGCTTTATGGATCGATCCTTTTATCGCCAGATTGTTACTCTCGGTTCCGCCCGACGTAAAAATAATTTCTTCGGGCTTCGCCCCCATTCTCTCGGCGATGCTCCCGCGAGCCCTGTCTACCAGCTTCAGCGCTTCCGCACCGGAACGGTGCAAAGCGCCCGGATTGGCGTAATGAAGCTTCATCAGCTCGCTCATCGTTTCGATAACGGTCGGCAACATCGGGGTTGACGCGCTATGGTCGAAATAGTAGGTTTTCATTCGATGACTCCATTCTTTTCATGCCGGCATATTTCATAATAAAAGGATCAAAAACGGGATAACTCCCGTCTTGATCCCCTTTGCAAGCCTTTGTTTTAATTGTTAAACGCTTCTAAATGCTCCATTGCGCGGATGCGTTCAGAACCTTGTAAATATACTTCTGCGTCTCAGACGGCAGCTTGTCCAGGTTAATGGCGATATCCTGATCATTCTTAATACCCAGACGGTCTACGCGACCCGGCCCCGCATTGTATGCGGCAAGAGCCGTCGACACGTTCCCTTCGTATTTGCGGAGCAAGTACGATAGGAATCTCGTTCCGCCGTCGATATTCTGTGCAGGATCAAAGGAATTTTCCACGCCTAAGCCCCTCGCCGTATCGTCCATGAGTTGCATAAGTCCTTTGGCTCCCGCCGAGGAAACGGCATTCGGATTAAAGGACGACTCCGATTGGACGACTCCTTTAATCAATGCCGGATCTACGCCGTATTTCGCGCCGGCGGCGGCAATTAAATCATCGTATGCCGAGGACGAACCGCTATCGTCGGTTAATGCCCCTCCCCAGGAAGCAGTCGGCATTGAAAGCGCCGAAATACGAGATAAATCAGCCGAAGCGTCAACAATCGAAGCTTGGGACGATGTATTCGTCGATAATTGATTCAATAACATGTCGAATAGGCTCGAGCCTTCGCTGGCCGTTCCATCGGTTTCCTTGACGTTGCTTAAAGGATTCAACTCGGACATCCATTGCGTGAGAAGAATTTGCTTTATGATGCGTGGATCCGTCGTTACATTCACGTCGGTTAGCTCCCGATAGTCAATTTGTAGGTTATTCCCATTGTACATCAACTATCGGACTCCGGCTAGTCCCGACAAAATCCGCGCAACTCGTTCCTTGGACCTATTTGTCGCCTTTCGGTTGAAAAGTTAGACAACAGGTAATGGACGACGACCGAGCCATGTCTTGATGGGAGAAAAATTCGTTGGCGAATTCCTCGTTCCAATGATTCTTGGAGTGAGAATCGACTTCGATGGCAATATCGCTTGCTCCGCATTGATTTCCTTTATTCCAAAATGAACAATTGCTTACGCTGCAAGCTACGCCATTCGGCATATTAAAATCACCCCCCTGTCCTATTGTGTACCCAGAGAAGGAGGGTATGCGGACAGAGGGGTGGAGGTTGCAGGCATAAATGTTATTTAGATTGGCTTTGCATGCGGCGGTGCGTCAAGTAGTCGCTCTCATAATAAGACAGATCGTCGCGCAATTCCTCGTAAATGCGGGAAATGCTCAAGATGACGTCGCGAGCGGAACGAACCGGCTTAGCGCGGAACCGGATCGCGTCTTGTCCAGTGTAAGCGTAACGGCCGTCCTCGGAATAACATTCGTTTTTCGGATAGAAAAACGAATTCACGCCGTTATGATACACTTCGTATAACGCCCGTTCAGCCAGCTCATTATCGAAATTCGGGCGTCTAAGCACAGCTCCGAGCTTCTCGTAAGCGACTTCGGAGAATACGAGCAGATGACGCAAGTCGGACAATAATCCGCTGTAGAAAATTGGGCTATCGGGGTTGTCCTCAGAAACGAGTTGCCCCAGCGCGTTGTGGTTTAGAAATTGTTCGATCGGATCGATCGCCGCTTTTAGTTTGTCTCTGCTGGATTCGGACAGCGCTTTAATATTGGTAACTGGCATGGGTTGTTCCCCTTTCCATTGTGCAAAAACATATCCTTATGGACATTGATGGTTATCAAGTTAAAAAGTCCCGCTGTTAGAAGAACTCGCGAAACCCTAATTATCGTAACACAAATCCGGAGAAAACGGTACTGTCAAGGGTAAATTGAGCCGTATATTTTTAGCGCTTCCCCTTCATCCTAATGGCATGTGCTCCCTTTAGAATAGAGCCGTAAAGGAGAGGTGCGCCTTGCGCCGAAACAAGCTGTTAGTCTTCTTATTTATCGTTGCCGTCGTTCTGTTCGCTTTTCCCTTTTTGTTGCCTACCGCGAAGCCCGATAATGGGGCTGCTCCTTCTCACCCTCGCACCATGCGATCCGCTTCGGAGAAGGCCAACGAGAAAACGTATAAATTGCAAACCGTGAAAAGGGACATGGAAGCGACCGACCGATTATCGCGCTCGCAAGTGACGCGGGATATCCGAAAGTTCCTGCGGGAAGGTCCCGTCGCCGACTTCGGACTTCAATCTCAGGCTTTGTTAAAAACGCATCCCGAAATTCTTTACGCGGAATGGGCGAACGAAGAGAAGAACAAAACCTACGGCAAGCCTAAACCTGAACTTATGCAAGAGGCGAACTCTTATCTTGACAAAGCCAGAACCGCAATCAGACAAGGAAATAGTTATGCATCCCCTACTTTCTCCCATGACGGATTTAGTTATTTCGTCTTGTCCCAGCCTGCTCCTAACGGAAAGCACGGTGTCGCCGCTTTAATTTCCACCGAGGTTATCCAAGCCGTGGAACGGCATCAACGGCGCAATCTCCGTCTCGTGCCTTTTCCTCCGGAAGGACGATATCGCACGGAGTCGGTAGTTCCGGGTTCCAATGAAGAAACGACGGTCCACGATGGAGAAGATAACGGCAATGCCAGCCATTACTCGGTTGACGAAATCGTCGTTAAGTTTCGCGCTCCGCTGACGGACAGGCAATTGCTGCAGCTTCGTCAGGAGCTTAGCCTCACGATCGTTCGCCATACGGGCAGAACTTATGTATTCCGTTCCAAGAAGCATGAGACTAAAGCACTCAAGAAATACTTCGAGGACAAATGGAATCCCGAATTCGTCGAGCCCCACTATCTTTATTTAACCAATAGCCGGATCGAAAGCGCGGATAACGAGACCATTGTCCCCAACGATACACTATATTCGGAGTATCAATGGAATTTGCCGGAAATCGCCACAGCAAACGGCTGGGCGATTACGAAAGGCAGCAAGGAAGTCGTCGTTGCCGTATTGGATACCGGGGTTCAAATGGATCATCCGGATCTTAAGGGACGCTTAGTAAAGGGAACCAATATCGTCGATCCTTCCCAGCCTCCCGATGACGATGTCGGGCACGGTACGCACGTAGCCGGAATAATCGCTGCCGAAATCAACAATAACGAAGGAGTAGCGGGCATGACGTGGTTTACCAAGATTATGCCTGTCAAGGTGCTAGACAGTTCGGGGGCAGGTTCTACCTACTCCGTTGCCGAAGGCATCATATGGGCGGCGGACCACGGAGCGCAAGTCATTAATATGAGCCTGGGAAATTACGCTGAAGCCGACTTTCTGCACGATGCGCTGAAATATGCCTATGATCGAGGAATCGTGATTGTTGCGGCTAGCGGCAACGACAGTACGGACCGGCCGGGCTATCCGGCGGCGTACGACGAAGTGATCGGCGTTTCCGCGACCGATCCCGATGAATCGCGGGCCGAATATTCTAATTTCGGGGACTATATCGACGTTGCGGCTCCGGGAACGTCCATACCGAGTACGTATCCGGGCAGCCGCTATGCCGCATTGTCAGGGACTTCGATGGCTTCGCCTCACGTCGCCGCGCTGGCTTCGTTGGTCCGTTCCGCGAATCCCGATCTGTCCAATGCGGAGGTCATGGACTTGCTTAGAAGCACCGCAAAGGATTTAGGCCCGTCAGGTAAAGACAATGATTACGGATATGGACAGATCGACGTCAAATCCGCATTGCAATCGGCCAGCGGTACGGATACATCTTTGCAGCTCTATCCGCTTCAAGTCCGCCGTCAGCTCGAACGATTAAATACCAAGGAGTAACTCGCTTTATACAACTTAAAAAAGAGGCTATCCCTCGATGGGATAGCCTCTTCGTCTTTAGTAAGGACAGCCGGAAAGCTTGCCGTAAGCCGGGTTCTGTACTTCACGTGGTCATAACGGATCGCTCGAAGCGATCCTCCCACTTGCTGAAGCGACAATCATCTTTCTAGGCCGCACATTGCTATACGGCTCAAGCGACCAACCCGAACGCACCCCGGGCTAGGGCTGAGTCGCCTTTGACGGCGCTCGGCGTTCTCCTCGGTCTTGCTCCAAATGGGGTTTACCAGGAGCAAAGTCACCAGTGCTCCTCGTGGTCTCTTACACCACGGTTCCATCCTTGCCTGTGCTGCGTTAGCAGCCATCGGCGGTCCATTTCTGTGGCCCTATCCTTCAACTCGCGCTGACTGGACGTTATCCAGCATCCTGCCCTGTGGAGCCCGGACTTTCCTCTCGTGGCGCGAAGCCACCAGCGATTGTCTGTCAAACTTTCCGGTTTGCAACGACTAGTATATCGCGAATCGACCGCCCTGACAACGTCAATGAATGGAGATTTCGCAATCCGGCGATATTATCCGGCCGTTCATCGCAATTGGAACGGCTCGGTGTCCAAGCGGGAAGCGAATACTTCGGTCGCGTATCCCTTCTGAAGAAGCTGCTCGGACAACCACTTAGCGACATGGGGCTTCATGATTTTCTCGGCATGATGACCGGGATCGATAATGGACATTCCTGCGGCCAGCGCATCTTGAGCGGAGTGAAAATCGATATCCCCCGTTACAAGTACGTCTGCCCCCGCGAAGATGGCGTGGCGGATGTATCTTGCCCCCGCCCCGCCCAAAACGGCTACTTTACGGATCGGTTTCGAACCGTCCCCGACCATTCGCACGAACGGGACCTGCAACGCCGTCTTGACTCTTTCCGCGAATCGATCCAAGCTTTCCTTCTCCGGAAGCACACCCACTCTTCCGAGGCCGAAAGATCGTCCTTTCAAATCCATGCCGTATAAATCGTAAGCAACCTCTTCGTACGGATGTGCCTTCAGCATAGCGGAAATCACTTTCTTCTTGCTGCTATGGGATACGACGGTTTCCAATTTGATTTCTTCGGCTTGCGTCAATTTACCTTGCTTGCCGATGAACGGCTCGCTGCCTTCGAGGGGCATGAAGGTGCTAATCCCCTTCGTATTAAAGCTGCAATGACTGTAGTCGCCAATCCATCCAGCGCCGGCATTGAACATCGCGGCTCTAACTTGCTCGTGATGCGACTCCGGAACGAACACCGCGAGCTTGAACAGTTTGTCGGTATGCACTTCCTCCAAAACGTCGCGACCTGTTAGCTCCAACGCATCGGCCATCCAATCGTTAATGCCGCCTTCGGCTGCATCTAAATTCGTATGGGAAACGTAGACGGCGATATCTTTCCGAAGTAAGCTAGCCGCCAAAGCTCCGGCAGGCGTATCCGTGCGCAAATGAGCTAACGGACGGTAAATGACGGCGTGGTGCGCGATAATGAGCTCGGCTCCAAGCTCGGCCGCTTCTTCCACTACCGCCGGGGTCACATCCAGCGTGACGAGCACCTTACGTACCTCTTTGGCGACCGACCCTACCTGGAGACCGATCTTATCGTCCGGAACCGCATAATGCTTAGGTGCGAGTCGCTCCATTAGTTGGAGGATGGTTTCTCCGCGGGCAAACATGCTAACACCTCCCGAATCTCGCGCACGTCTTCTTGCCATTCCTTGGCTTTTTCTGCGGCCTCGGGAGCGGTGGAATGACTGAGCTGATTGATGACTCTTTCCCGTTTGGCGATTTCTTCCTCCCATTTCCTATGGAAGACTTCGTTCGAGTTACTTAAAAGCAGAGGTCCCATCTCGTACAACAAGGCTGAAGAAATCGCAGGCATTTTCGGATTTAACATAGACGCATCGTATAAACGCATATTACGGGCACGTGCTTCATCAGCATCCGACTCGAGAACGGCGCGCATAAGCGTATAGATAACGCCGTCTTCCTCCAGAAGCATTTCCCGATCGAGGACAAAATGATTCTTAGTTAGCCAACGTCTAACAGCATCTTCCGCTACGTGAGGCGAAAGCACAAGCGTCGTGACTCCCAGCAGGCTGTCGCCAGCCTGTTCAAGTATGCGGGTCATCAAGCTCCCGCCCATTCCGGCAATCGTGACGGTATCTACTTCTCCGGACGACAGCACGGACATTCCGTCGCCTAGACGTACGGAGATGACGCTATCCAATCCGGCTTCCGAAACTTGGCGTCTAGCTGCGTCAACAGGCCCTTCATGGACATCTCCCGCTACCGCGTAGACGATTTTGCCGCTTTGCGCCAAAAAAACGGGAAGCAATGCGTGATCCGTCCCGATATCGGCGAAGCGAGCCCCTTGAGGAACCCAATCCGCCAATGCCGATAATCGGCGGGACAGCTTCAGCGCTACTCCTTCAACCTTGAACATTTTCGTATCATTCTCTTTCGTATTCGTCATCATTAAGCAACCCATTCCATCCATTGTTTTCTTAACCGGAACATTGCGACTCCCGCAATTAAAATCTTAATCATGATTTCCAGCTGAATCCAGTTCTCTCGAATGCCATACAAAGCCGAATACACTTCGGGCATAAACCATAGGATCAAACCCGTCGCGAATAAAACCGTTCCGACGGATTTGTTGCGAACGTGAAGAAACCAGCTTAACCAGATAAACAATAACGCAGCCGGTATCCAGAATATTTGAACCTCGAGAATCGAAGGATTCGGAGCTTGCCTAGCTAACAGTAACGCGTACGTCACGATGGTCGCCATCCATCCGAACCAATGAAGCAACGCATAACTTAAATAAATTCCGCAGCTAATCCATGTTATCGCGCAAAGGCCAAGTAGCCACAATGGGCCGAAGTCGTCCATCCATCCGTTCAGACGCAAAACCGCGAATCCGACGCCCAAAGGTATTGCCATGCCGACCCCGATCAGCAGCAATCCCCGCGTTGGATTATTGCCTCTTTGTTTGACTCCAACGAACACAAAAGCCGTTGTAACTACACCGGGAAGTCCTATTTGCAATGGCAATGGAAACGCGCTAAAATGAAGTACAACAAAACAAATCAAGGTAAAACTTCCAAATGCAAGAAGCCAGAGCTTCCATGAAGCTTGACCGATTTTCTTGATCGCATTACCCATATATCCTTGCGAACGCTCATTCAAATCTTCTAAATATAGGTTCTGCAGGAAGTCGCAATACTGCTCCGGCAACAGCTTGCTGCGGCGCCAAGATTCAATTTCTTTAACGACTAAATTGCGCTTCTCTTCATCCAACGCGGCCATGCCGACGGTCCCTCCTATTGCCATTTGAAGAAAAAGACCTTCAACCATAACGGCAAAGGTCTCATAATCCATATTATTTTCTAATTATCGATTATTCTAGAAAATCCTTCAAGCGTTTGCTTCGACTCGGATGGCGCAACTTGCGAAGAGCTTTGGCTTCGATCTGACGAATACGCTCGCGCGTTACGCCGAATACTTTGCCTACTTCTTCGAGCGTGCGTGTACGCCCATCATCCAATCCGAAACGCAAGCGAAGCACGTTTTCTTCCCGCTCGGTCAGCGTGTCGAGCACGTCTTCCAATTGTTCTTTGAGAAGCTCGTACGCCGCGGCATCGGCAGGAGCTAATGCCTCTTGGTCTTCGATAAAATCGCCCAAGTGGGAATCGTCTTCTTCGCCAATCGGCGTTTCCAAGGAAACCGGCTCTTGCGCTATTTTCATGATTTCCCGGACTTTATCCACGCTTAATTCCATTTGCTCCGCAATTTCCTCGGGCGTAGGTTCTCTGCCCAATTCCTGCAAGAGCTGCCGCGAGACGCGAATGAGCTTGTTGATGGTTTCGACCATGTGCACGGGAATCCGAATCGTCCTCGCCTGATCCGCGATCGCGCGGGTAATCGCCTGCCTAATCCACCACGTCGCGTAAGTGCTGAATTTGAAGCCTTTGTCATGATCGAATTTCTCGACCGCCTTCAATAGCCCCATATTTCCTTCCTGGATTAGATCCAAGAAGAGCATTCCCCGTCCGACGTAACGCTTAGCGATGCTGACAACCAGACGAAGGTTGGCTTCCGCCAGCCTTTTTTTGGCTTCTTCGCCGTCCGGACCACCGATTTCGATCTTCTTGGCCAATTCGACTTCGTCATCCGCGCCGAGAAGCGGTACCCGTCCGATTTCCTTCAAATACATGCGAACCGGATCATTGATCTTGATACCCGGCGGTAGCGAAAGATCGTCGTCGAAATTGAATTCGTCCCGCTCTTCCTCTTCTCCGTTGCCATGACCGTGTCTCTCGCGTCCCAATTCGTCGTGGTCGTTGGAGACCTCAATTCCGATATCCGCCAACTGCTCGAAAAACTCGTCGATTTGCTCCGGATCTTGATCGAATGGAGAAAGCTTCTCCATGATGTCTTTATAGGTCAAGGAAGATTTTTTCTTACCTTGTTCTATGAGCTGAGCTTTGACCTGTTCTAGTGTCGATTCCGTTTCCAGTCCGGTGTGTTGATCGTTTGCCATTACCGACTCCCTCCTCCCTGAGAAGCGCGCGCATCCAATTACTTGCGTTGCTTTTTCAGGGCGATGATCTCTGTTCCCACTTGTATTGCGCGAGAATAATCTCCAGCTCGCTCCGCCCGAATTCCTTCCTCGGTCAATTGTTCGATCTCCCGAGTCAAGTATGCGTCGTTGATGGTTCTAACCAAATCTTCCAGTTCCCGTTCGCCATACGGGATGTCTATTAATGCGATGGCACTGGCCGTTCGTTCTAAACGGTCGTCTTGCAAGACCGCAACGAACCTGCCGACATCAGGATCATTGTTCTGGGCGTAATAAGCATATAAATAAGCAGCTAAAGCCGCGTGATCCTCTACGTAAAAACGGTCGCCAAGCTTCTGCTGAACGAGGACTGCCGTTTCTTTGTCCTGCATCATCCAGGACAGCAGTTGGCGTTCCGCATTTACGTTCGCGGCTCCCAGCGGCGGGTTCTTGGATGTAGTTCTCTTTTCATTCCATACATTATTCCACGAACCAGCCGGAATATCCCCTGTGTTTCCCAATTTCTCCTGTTGCCTGAACTCGAGGCTTTCCTGCTTCAGCGTATCCAAGGAAACGCCGAACTCATTGGCTAGCTCCTTAAGCAACAACTCCCGCTCCGTTGGAGAATCCCGTCTTGCTACGATCCGAACGGCATCGCGCAAATACCTAATCCTTCCATCTTCTTCTAGGAGTATATGGGATTTCCTTAAATATATAAGCTGAAATTTGACTGCGGATACCGCTCCCTCGATGAATTCCCGTACGAACGGCTCTTGTCCGTAAGACGAGATGTACTCGTCGGGATCCATTCTGTTCGGAAGCACGCTAACCCGCACCCGGAATCCCGCTTCTTCCAGCAAAGGTATGCTCTTATGAGCAGCGGCTTGTCCTGCATCATCTCCGTCGTAACATAAAATGACCTCGTCGGCGAACCGCTTTAGCATTGCCGCATGCTCGCCGGTCAACGCCGTGCCCATCGTCGCTACTCCGTTATGGACTCCCGCGAACCAAGCTTTAATGACGTCTACGTAGCCTTCGAATAGAACGACTTGCCTCGCTCGGCGAATGGCCGGACGCGCTTCGTGCAACCGATATAACGTGCGACTTTTGTTAAAGAGCACGGTTTCGGGAGAATTCAGATACTTAGGCTGTCCATCCGAAAGCATTCTTCCCGCGAAAGCGATGATTTGCCCGTTAGAGTCATGAATGGGAAATATGATCCGATCCCGGAATCGATCGACGTAACCGTCGGATTCCTGTCTGCGGGAGAGCAATCCGCCCGCTTCCATCTCGGCAAGAGCATACCCTTTGCGTTCCAGCGCTTGAGTCAACGTGTCCCATCTTGCGGGAGCGTAACCTATTCCGAATTGCTCGATCAAGGCGTCGTTGAATCCGCGGGAAAGCAAATAGTCCAGAGCCGGCTTTGCCACTTCCGTATTGCGAAGAAGATAATGATACAATTTAGCGCTGTAATCATGAGCTTCGTGAAGAACTTTCTTTTCCTTCTGGAAAGCGGAGGGTTCGTCGGCACTTGCGGTCGTCCACGTAACGGGAATGCCAGCATCTTCGGCTAGCGCTTTGACCGCTTCTGGAAACGATTCCCCTTCCATTTCCATAATGAATTTGATGACGTTGCCGCCTTTTCCGCAGCCGTAGCAATGAAAGATCTGCTTTTCGGGCGTTACGGTAAACGATGGCGTTTTCTCGGAATGAAAGGGGCAGAGTCCCTTCAAGTATTTACCGTTCTTGGTCAGATGAACGAATTTGCCTACCGTTTCCGATATTTCATGGCGCCGCAGCACTTCGTCAATAACCGATTGGGGTATCATTCCGTAATTCATGATTTCCACCTTATCTTCCCAGTGCACCCGACCGACCGGATGAATACTCCTCAGAGTCAGTCGATTTCTTGCACGTAATACAATTCGCTAAAGGTCGGGAATCTCCTGCAACCCATGCAATAGAGTTGTCAGTTTTTGTTGAAACCGGTCGCGATCTTCTTCCGTGAACGCCCTCGGACCTTTCGTCCGCACGCCTCCGCGGCGCAATCTCGCCGAGAAATGACGTTGTTCCAACAAGCCTTCGATATCGGCCTCCCTGATCTCTTTGCCTCTTGGCGTTATGACCGCCGCTCCCCGGGCAAGCCCCAAAGCCGCTAATCCATAATCGCCTGTAACTAGAATATCGTTCTTGTTCAGAACGTTAGCGATATAGAGATCCGCCGATTGATCGCTGGCGTCCACCGTAACGACTTCCACGGAAGGCTCCGGAACCAACACGTGCGCATTGCTCGATACGAGTAGCGCCGTCGCTCCGCAACCTCTCACCGTTCTGGCAATTTCCGCCTTAACCGGACAAGCGTCGCCATCCACCACTACCCGATGACGCGGGACAAGCATCGACATCACCACACGATTCACCCAAAGTTTGCCGTATTATTATATACGCTAACGGGATCCAAAATCCTGCCTTGGCCTTATCAAATTTTATGTTTCCCCATTAAAGCCGTTTGAATCTTTACGTTCGCTGGGACCATGAAAATATCATTTGCCTATTCCATATTTATACGAAAATAAGAGAATATAGGTTTCAAACCCCGCAAATTATTCGATATCAACGCAAAAATCGACAATTTAGGACAAATTCGACATGCTCTTTGAATCGTTATTCCCGTTTGGAGGTTGCGGTTATCGTTCACACAATGCTCACACTTGTAATAAAAGTTTGAAATCGTCTAAACGCGTCTAAAGAAACATCCACTCGCTAATTGCTATCATCGACCGTTTTGCCACCGATTAAACCCTGTCAAGCGCGAATCGGTATTGGCCGGAAATCGAAAGTCACTTCTGGAAATGCTCCAGAATCAGGCTGGCCGTCTCCTCCACCGCTTTATTGGAAACGTCGATGACGATACAACCGATTTTCTCCATTACTTGTCTTGCGTGCTCCAATTCCTTGTGAATCCTTTCCGATGTCGCGTAGGGCGCAGAATCGGGCAATCCGAGCGCTTTAAGGCGCTCTTTGCGAATGGCGTTTAACGAATTCGGATTGATGGTAAGACCTATAACCTTGTTAGGCGAGGCCAAATACAATTCTCTTGGCGGGACTAGCTCGGGAATCAGCGGGACGTTGGCGACTTTGAATGTTTTGTGCGCAAGCACCATCGACAGCGGGGTTTTGGACGTTCTAGACACTCCGACGAGAATGATATCGGCTTTGAGGATTCCCGTTACATCCCTCGCGTCGTCATATCGGACCGCGAACTCGACCGCTTCGACTTTGCGGAAATAATCCGCGTTGAGAATATGATTTAAGCCCGGTACGTGACGGGACTCGTGGCCGAGGGTGCGCTCGAGATTGTCTATCAAGGGTCCGAGCAGGTCTATCGCGGACAATTGCAATTGTTCCGCTTGTTCGACCATGTAGTCCCGAAGGAACGGAATAACCAATGTGTAGAGCACGATGCTGTTCTCGGCTTCGGCAGCCGCAAGAACCGCGTCAATCCCTTCACGGGTTTGTATGAACGCCGCCCGCCGAATGTGTACGGTCAAGGGATGAAACTGCGCGGCCGCCGCGCGCACGGCCAGTTCGCCCGTATCGCCGGCGGAGTCGGAAACCACGTACACGGTTACGCTAGTTTGTGACATGAACCCTGCTCCTCCCTCTCGAGTCGATTCAACCGGACAACTTGGAGAAATCCGCGAATTGTTTGACGTCGTCCGCTACAAGCGACAATATGGCCAGGCGATTGCGACGCAATGCTTCGTCCTCCGCCATGATCATGACCGCCTCGAAGAATGTTGATACCGGTCCGCTTAGCGAAGACAACGAGGATAAAGCGCCAGCCATATCCGCTTGCGTGACGGCGTCTAGAAACTGTCCGTGCGCTTGCTGCCATGCTTCGTACAAAGATCTCTCCGCCTCGTCCGCGAACAAATTCGCGTCCACTTGCTTCGAATCGGCTTTGGCCGCGAGATTGCAAACGCGATTGAAGGCTTCTACAGCTGGACGGAATTCGGCTTTACTACCGCTCTCCGAATCGGTCGCAGCTTGCAGGGCATGTGCCCGAAGCACCGCTCTGCGCACGTCTTTGACGCCGGCGCCAAGCACCGCATCTACGACATCGTATCGAATCGACTGGTCGGATAGCACGTTTTTGATCCGTAAGGAGAAGAACTCCTGCATGTCGTTGACGATATCGTAAGCCTCGCGTTTAAAGCCTCTGCCGGCATGAACGTCTAGAGCCAATTGGAACAACTCGGCCAACGTAATTTCCATTTCATGAACAAGCAACGTATTGACGATTCCCGCAGCTTGCCTGCGAAGAGCATATGGATCCTGGGATCCCGTCGGAATAATACCGATGGAGAAGCAGCCCACGATCGTATCCAGTTTGTCCGCGATGCCTACGATCGCTCCGACTAACGAAGCAGCCGGCCGGTCACCCGCGTTGCGAGGCGAATAATGCTCGTTGATCGCCTTGGCTACCGCCTCGCGTTCGCCGGCTTTGCGCGCGTAGTCTTCGCCCATGATGCCTTGGAGTTCAGGGAATTCGTATACCATTTGCGATACCAGGTCGAATTTGCAAATATCGGCCGTACGGCTGACGTCCTCGAGCTCCGTCGTCTCCAAGCGCAAATGCTTGGCAATCCGGTCGGCGACGGCCCGAACGCGGCGGACTTTATCCGCGACCGATCCCAGCTCCTCGTGGTATACGATGTTTTCCAGCTTGGCCAACGCGTTCCCGATGACTAGCTTCTCGTCCTCCGCGTAGAAAAACTTCGCGTCCGACAACCTCGCGCGCAGCACCTTCTCGTTACCTCTCGAAACGACCTCGAGTGAGCGGCTATCTCCGTTGCGTACCGTTACGAAATGAGGCAGAAGACGACCTTCGCCATCGAATACGGGGAAGTAACGCTGATGTTCCCTCATCGACGTGATCAAAACCTCTTGCGGGATGTCCAGGAAAGACGGGTCGAACGAGCCCGTAAGAACGGTAGGAGTCTCGACGAGGAACAGTACTTCCTCGAGCAAATCTTCCTTCACCGCGATATTCCATCCCCGTTCTTCGGAAAGACTCTTAATTCCCGCAAGTATGGTCTCCCGACGTTTGTCCACGTCGACGATGACATGCTGGGCAAGTAATTTATCTACGTATGAAGCCGGCTCGTCCACGACAGTCTCGGTTCCAAGGAAGCGATGGCCGCGCGTAATATTGCTCGTCTTCACGCCCGTAATTTCGAAAGGCACGACTTCGTTGCCATGAAGAGCCAGGAGCCAACGAATCGGACGAACGTATTTCAGCTCGTAATTGCCCCACCTCATGTTCTTCGGAAAGCTCAGCGAAGTGACCAACGCCGGAAGCGCTGCGGGCAACAAGGAGGAGGTTTCTACACCAAGACTGCTCTTCACGGCGAATACGTATTCGACGTTGGCTACCTCGCGAATGAACAACGTATCAGGATCTACGCCTTGACTGCGCGCGAAGCCTAACGCAGGCTTACTAAGGGCTCCGTTCTCGTCATACGCGATTTTGCGGGAAGGGCCTTTAACTTCCTCGCTGACGTCCGCTTGCTTATCCGCCAGTCCCCGAACGAGAACGGTCAAACGGCGAGGCGTCGAATAAGCTTTAACTTGTTCGTACGCCAGTCTGCTGTCCGTCAGCCACTTCTCCGTTTTCTCCTTCAATTGCTCCATGGCGGCGCGCACGAAGCGGGCCGGCACCTCTTCTAATCCGATTTCCAGTAGCAGATCCTTAACCATGATTCACGGCTCCCTTCTTCAGCAACGGGAATTCTAGGCGTTCCCGTTCCTGCAAATAAGTGGCCGCCACCTGGCGAGCCAAGTTACGTACCCTCGCGATATAACCCGTCCGTTCGGTTACGCTGATCGCCCCTCTTGCGTCCAATAAATTAAACGCATGGGAGCATTTCAACACGTAATCGTAAGCCGGGAACACGAGATTAACGTCCATCGCCCGCTTCGCTTCGCCTTCATAAGTAGAGAACAATTGAAAGAGCATCGCCGTATCCGATACTTCGAACGTATATTTGGAATGCTCGTATTCGGGTTGCTTAAAGACGTCTCCGTAGGAGACCCCGTTAACCCATTCCAAATCGAACACGTTCTCTTTGTCCTGAATATAAGAAGCCAGCCGCTCCATGCCATAAGTAATTTCTACGGCTACGGGTTGGCAATCGATGCCTCCGACTTGCTGGAAGTAAGTGAATTGGGTTATTTCCATTCCGTCCAGCCAAACTTCCCAACCCAAGCCCCATGCCCCCAAAGTAGGAGATTCCCAATTATCCTCGACGAATCGAATATCATGATCCAGAGGATCCAAACCGAGCTTCTTCAGACTTTCCAAGTATAGCTCCTGAATATTGTCAGGCGAAGGCTTCATGATGACCTGAAATTGATGGTGCTGGTAAAGACGGTTCGGATTCTCGCCGTATCGTCCGTCCGCCGGACGCCTGGACGGTTCCACGTAAGCCACGTTCCACGGCTCGGGTCCGATCGCGCGCAGGAATGTCATCGGATTCATCGTGCCCGCGCCCTTCTCCGTATCGTACGGCTGTACGACGATACAATTCTGCTCGGCCCAAAACTGCTGCAGCGTTAACGTCATTTGCTGAAAATTCATAGATCATTCGCCCCTTTGCGTTCCTAATCATCATAAAAAGCTCCCGTCCCTACGTCTGCCTTGGCAGACGTAGGGACGGGAGCTGAACATTCCCGCGGTTCCACCCTACTTGGCTCCTTAACGGTTTCGGCGAAATGAATCGCAACGGATACCGTTCAAGATAGCCCTCCTCTTTCTTGCGCAATCCCTCCAGAGCGCCCTTCGCCGATCCGTGTCTCCGGGCTTGCACTATCCCCGGCTCGCTGATGTTGCTAACGGTATTCGGTTACTTTCTCCTTCGCGGGGACAATAACATATGATGCCATTCTAAACTACCTAAGCGCGGGCTGTCAAACCTTCCCTTCCCCCGCTTCGGTTTCGGGTATCGGCTCGGGACGTTTCATCCTTTCGCCAAGCAAATCTCCGTATTTCTCCCATTGGTCGAGAAAATTACGCGATTTCAAATTCAAGTTCAAGTGAACGTCCATCCAACGGCGAAGCGCAAGCTGCAATTGGCGTTTCGAGCTGTCTCTAACCGCTATGTTGCCTAACCGGCGCAAATCCAATGCCGAGAAAACGCGCAGCAACTTCCATACGGTTTCCTCTAACTCCAACGCGGTAGGATCCTTGTGCTTGCACGACAAGCATAAAGCCCCTCCTGCCGCTGCGCTAAAACGAAAAGGCCCATCCTGTCTGCCGCAGTTCACGCACTCGTCGAGCATGGGGGCGTATCCCGAGGCGTTAACAACCTTCATTTCGTAAGCTCGAATAACGATCTGAGGATCTTTACCTCCGGCGAGCGCGGACTGGCAAGCCTTTAACTGATGAAACAAGTGAGCCGCCGCTTCGTCGTCGTTGATTGCCCGATCCGTCAACTCGGAAGCGTAAGCCGCGTATGCCGGACCTTCAAGCCCTTCCCGCAGCTCCCGGAACGATTCGATAATCTCGCCGCTGTTCAAAGTGCCTAACGTTCCCGTTTTGTAATAAGAGAAATCTCCGTATGTAAACAATTGCGCCAACGAACCGTATCTGCTCTTCAGCTTCTTGGCTCCGCGCACGACAATGCCCTGCTTCCCGTATGTCGGCGTAAGCAGGGTAATAATTTTATTTCCTTCTCCGTAATCGGTGCTTCGAATGACTAATCCTTCTACCCGATAAAGCATCGGCTCTCATTCCTCGTCCGCGACGTTGCCATCTTCGTCCTCAACCCCGATATTCGTTCCAAGCTCCGATGCGCCTAAATTGCGCACTTCTTTGTACAGCAGGTATGCTTCGATATCGCCGGTTTGCGTAAACACGTGCCACGTGAAATCCCGCACAGCGCCTCATCCTCTCCGGGCGAAAATGAATTGCACTTTCAAGGATTAGGATGTCACTTGTACGGTTGCGATATCCCTGACACATATAAACAAATCAGGGTTTGTTATGTTTACGCGGTTAATCGTTACGGTAACCAAGAGTCTTAAGCATCGAATCCCGGTTGCGCCAATCTTTGTTCACCTTAACCCACAGTTCCAAGAAAATCTTGGATCCGAGCAACCGTTCCATATCGACTCGGGCCAGCCGTCCTACTTCCTTCAGAAGCGCTCCGCTTTTGCCGATGATGATTCCCTTCTGCGAGTCCCGTTCTACGAAGATGACCGCTCCTACGTTTACCAGACCATTGTCCTCCACGCTCATGCTCTCGATCTCCACGGCGATGGAATGCGGAACCTCTTCGCGCGTAAGCTGCAGAAGCTTCTCTCGAATCAGTTCCGCGCAAACGAATTGCTCGGGATGATCCGTGATTTGATCGGCTGGATAATACATCGGGCCTTCGCCCAAGTACTTGGACACTTGCTCCAGAAGCGAGTTCACGTTGTTGCCTTGAAGGGCGGACACCGGCACGATCTCCGCGAAATCCATCAGCTTGCGGTATTTATCGATGACCGGAAGCATAGCTTCGGGATGGATTTTGTCGATCTTATTAAGCACCAGAAACACGGGAGTACCTTGTACCTTCTTAAGCTGTTCGATGATGTAACGGTCCCCGCCGCCTATCGGTTCGGTCACGTCCGTCAGGAACAGAATGGCTTCCACTTCGTTAAATGCGCTTTCCGCGGCTTTAAGCATGTAATTGCCAAGCTTGGAATTCGGCTTGGTTATGCCCGGAGTGTCCAAAAATACGATTTGCATGTCGTCCGTCGTATAGACGCCGTGGATTTTGTTGCGGGTCGTTTGAGGTTTATCCGACATGATGGCGATTTTCTGTCCGATCACTTGGTTCATCAGAGTCGACTTGCCTGCGTTGGGCCGCCCTACGATAGCTACGAACCCCGATTTAAAGCCTTTTTTATTCATCGTTATTCTCCTTCGGATCGATCAATTGTTCAAATCCCGGGATGTGAACGCTCCTGGAAGCAGCTCGGACATCGTCGTTACCCGGGAGTCTCCTTGCATGTTACCTAGAATGACGGGCATTTCCGGGTCGCATAGCTCCGCGATAACCTGCCGGCAGACTCCGCAAGGCGTAATCGGCTTATCCGTATCTCCGATGACGGCTAGCGCCTTGAATTCACCCGCTTGGCAGCCATCCGCGATGGCGCGGAACAATGCCGTGCGCTCGGCGCAGTTCGTTGGGCTGTAAGCCGCGTTCTCAACGTTGCAGCCATAGTGCAGCCTATCTTGCGAATCGACCAACACGGCGCCGACCGCGAAACCCGAGTAAGGTACATACGCGCGGGCACGCGCGATTTTAGCTGCTTCCAATAATTCATCATGCGTTAGAGGTAGGCCATTCATGCTCATTACGATTTCCTCCGAATCATTCATCTATCGATAATAGCGGTCCATATATGGGGGCCGAGTACGAGCGCTCCGACGAACAGCGCGAACAAAGCCGCGACGAGCGCTGCGCCGGCAGCGACGTCTTTGGACGTTTTGGCTAGCGGATGAATCTCCGGGGATGCGAGATCCACCGCTCGTTCTACCGCCGTGTTGAACAGCTCCGACACTAAGACGAGCGCGATGGCAGCCAATATCCAAAGCCATTCGGAACGGGAAATTCCTAGCAACGCCGATAAAACAACGACGGCCACGGCAGCCAGCATGTGAAATTTCATATGACGTTCGCTCTTCAGCGCACCGGCGATTCCCGAAATCGCGTAACGGAAAGAATCAAGCTCTCGCGAACGCCGGCCGCTCACCGGATAAGCCCAGCTTCCTTAAGCACCTCTTCTTGCTTCGCGAACATTTCCCGCTCTTGTTCCTCGTCGCCGTGATCGTATCCGAGCAAATGCAGAAATCCGTGAACGAATAAGAACCCGAGCTCGCGCTCGAAGCTATGCCCGTAATCTTCCGCCTGCGCTTCGGCTCTAGGCACGGAAATGACGATATCCCCAAGCAGATCCGAGAACGGATCTCCCGCTTTGTCTTCGTCCTTCCACTCCTCGTCGCCTTCTTCCGAGCCTTCGTAGTCTCCGTCGTACTGAATATCCGGCTGTTCTCCCTCGAGCAACGAAAAGGATAATACGTCCGTCGGCTTGTCCAATCCGCGATATTGACGATTCAGCTCGCGAATGCCTTCGTCGTCGGTCAAAGTGAGCGTTACGATCCCGGTCGTGAATTCTTCTTTTTCCCCGGCTATCTTCAGCAGCTTCTCCAGCATATCCATCCATTGTTCCTCGCGGGCACCGGCCCCGCCTTCCCGTTCGTCGATCCATTCCAAGCTCAATGTCATGCCCGAATCTCCTTTGCTTCCTTCATTTTCTTAATCTCTTTATCGTCAGGATACTCGATTCGGGAATGAAACATCCCGATGACCGTTTCCTTCAGCGTCTCCGCGATTTTGTCCAGCTCTCTTAGCGTAAGGTCGCACTCGTTGTACTGGTTGTCGTCCAACCTGTCCTTAATGATTTTGCCGATGATTTCCTCGATTTGCTCCACCTTCGGATGATTAAGCGAGCGTACGGCCGCTTCTACGCAGTCCGCTATTCCGACGATAGCCGATTCTTTGGATTGCGCCTTCGGACCCGGATAACGATAATCGTCTTCCGTCCACTGGTTCTCCACGCCTTGCTCCTGCGCTTGCTTGACCGCCTTGTAATAGAAGTATTTCAAGAACGTCGTCCCGTGATGCTGCTCCGCGATGTCCCTGATCGGTTTAGGCAGCTTATGAGCCTTGAGCATGTCCGCCCCGTCCTTCGCATGGGCGATGATGATGGACGCGCTAACCTTGGGATCGAGCTTATCGTGCGGATTGCCGGATGCGTTCTGGTTCTCGATAAAATAGAGCGGTCTCTTCGTCTTGCCTACGTCGTGATAGAACGAGCCGACGCGGCATAACAAGCCGTTCGCTCCCACGGACTCGGCCGCGGCTTCGGATAGATTGCCGACCATAAGGCTGTGATGATAGGTCCCCGGCGTCTCCGTGAGCAGCTTCCTGAGTAACGGATGGTTCGGATTGGACAGCTCTACGAGCTTAAGCGCGGACAAAATTCCGAACGTCACTTCGAAGAACGGCATAAGCCCGATTACCAATACCGCCGTGAGCAACCCGCTCGAGAACATGAAGATAACCGATTGGACGAGCTGGACTCGGCTTGGCTCCGGATTAACCAGCATAAGCGCGAGGACCGCAACCGAGCCGAACAGGCTGACCATTATTCCCGCCTTTAATATGGACGATCGCTGACTAGCGCGATGTATGGCTAATACCGACGTAAAAGTAACGACGGCAGCTACGAACCCGTAGTGAAAATCGAAAATATGCTCCTGCTCCACGTTAAGGATCAGGCTGGCGAGAAGCGTAAACAGGAACGAACTGACCAACCCGATATGCATATCCAATAAGAGCGTCACGAGCATGCTTCCCATCGCGATCGGCGCCAAATATCCGACGAAAGGCCATTCTTCGCTGTGAGTTAACGCCACGAGATGCATAAACAGGATGTTGAGCGCAAAAATGAGCAACAGCATCACCCACTGCACGTTCGTCCTTTTCTGCGCGCCCGCTGCGTTCGTCGTTAATTCCCCATAACCGTATAAGGCTAAAGTGAAAATAATCGAGAACAGAAGTACCCCTAGCTGCGGCAGATAGCTTTTGCGCTCTTGCAGAAGACCTAGGGAGTCGAGCCTTTCGTAAATGCTGTCGGTAATGACCTGCCCCGCCTTGACGACGATATCTCCCTGCTTGATCAATACGGGAGGCGTATTTTGCTTCGCTTCTACCTTGGCATCTTCCGTGGCCTGTTTGTCATAGAATTTATTGGGCAGAATCGCAAGCCTGGCCAACTCCTGAACGATTTCCCGTTCCGTTCTCTGGGAAAGCGAGCTGGCATTGACGAGCTCCGCCACTTTCGTTCTGGCCGTCTCCGCTTGCGTAAGCGATTCACCGGTCAGCTTGCGCACGACTTCGCGGCCGACGGAACGCATTTCTAGCAATTGATCCGAGGTCAAATTCGGAATCTTGTAGAACGTTTCTTCGGGAATGGAGTATTTCTGCGATAGGATCACGCTTTCCATTTCCGCCAATAGCCCTTCGGAATACGTTTCCGATCCTTTGTTGGCGGTTACGAAATTCACGATATATTGATCGACGCGTTCAGGAATGACCCTGCGGTAAATATCGACCTTGTCGGATACCGTAATCAAATCGTCTAGATTAAGCTCCTCGATCCTCGTGAAAATTTCGTCGATCAACGCCTCGTTTCTCAGCGCTACGATCGAATAAATAGGTCCGACTTTTTCCGCCGCTTCGTCCTGTGCTTGCAGCGTCGCCTTTTCGTCCAATTCCTGCCTAGGCGCCTTGATATCTTTGTCGCTTTTGGCGTTTAGCGTAATATCGTAGGTTTCCGGTACAAGCCGCGGAGATATGCTGAAATAAAACAAAAATACAAAAAGCAGGAGCAGGAGCCAGCGCATCGCCGCGCTATGCTTCCATCCTGCCGCTGCCCCAGATAAGGAAATCGGATTGCTTGGCTGGCCGCTGTTTTTCCGACTCATCCGGCACTCCCCTCCCTTATAATCATTGTTCGTTGTTCGCGTTGTAGGCCAATATTATTTTTTGCACGAGCGCGTGCCGGACGACGTCTTGATCGGTGAAATAAACGATGCCGATTTCTTCGATTTCCCGTAAAATCCGCTCGGCTTCGATCAAGCCCGACTTTTTCCCTTTCGGAAGATCGATTTGGGTCACGTCTCCCGTGATGACCATCCGGGAACCGAAGCCTAAACGCGTCAAAAACATCTTCATTTGTTCGGGCGTCGTATTCTGCGCCTCGTCCAATATAACGAAAGAATCGTCCAACGTCCGACCTCTCATGTAGGCGAGCGGAGCGATTTCGATCTGACCGCGTTCCATGGCCTTCGCTACGCCTTCAAGTCCGAGCGCATCGTTAAGAGCATCGTAGAGCGGCCGCAAATAAGGATCGACCTTCTCCTGCAAATCCCCGGGCAAGAAGCCCAAGCTTTCGCCCGCTTCAACCGCCGGACGGGTCAGCAAGATCCGTTTAACCCTGCCTTCCTTCAACGCGGAAACCGCGCACATAACGGCCAAATACGTCTTTCCCGTGCCCGCCGGGCCGATTCCGAGTACGATTTCCTTTTTCCTGATCGTCGTCACGTAATGCCTTTGCCCTAGAGTCTTAGGGATAACCGGCTTACCGCGGAAGGTCGAAATGATCTCGCCTTTGAACAAGGAAAGCAATTCATCCGCTTTCATCTCGCGCGACAACTCCAAAGCGTACCGGACGTCTCGTTCATTCAGTTGCAGTCCGCCCTGCACGAGCTGAATGAGGGTATCGAATAACTGCTGGAGGGATCTCACCTCTTCGGCCGGTCCTTCAATATAAATTTCCGCGTCCCTCGAACGAATCAACGACACGGTTTCCTTCTCGATTAGACGCAGGAACTTGTCCTGCGGACCGAATAGCGCTAGGCCTTCGGCCGCATTGCGTAACGGGATAGTCGTATATTCTTTCAGTTCCGTCAAGAAGCCTCATTCCCCCAAATCGATGGATGCTTATAGTATAGGACGTTCGACCTCGATAGATTGTTCCACTTCAAAAAGAACGGTTAACAACACTTTACCATTCTCGGTATGTTCATGCAAAATGTTTTCAGCTCTTATGGTGGAGTCCCGTCCGGTTTTGCCGAGCAATTCGGCGCGCGCTTGCGCTAGCCCCGCTTCCTTCGCTTCGGCGGGAGTCAGCCTCTTCTCCGTCTCCGTTACCTCGAGCTCGCTCTCCTTCATCGTTCCGAATGGCAACACTCGATTCCACAACGACTTGCGCTGAATCGTCGTGCGCGTCTGCGAAAGCGGGAACGGCTCTCCGCCGTATCCGGATATTTGCAAAGCCCGATTGCCGATCAGCAAATATTTGCGCTCTTGGGATTGCCCGGTCAGGTTGTTCGCCTTCGTCGTTAACGGCGAAACGATTCGGTATTCATGCCACACCAACCCCATTACTTTACCTTTGGAAACGACCGTTTTACTATGCTTCTCGTCCCCCAGAATACCGGAGATCAAGATGTCCCCTTTGCGAACGCGGTCGTTGCGCTCTACCTTCGGCCTTCCGTTCTCGGCGACGATCCGGGTTATGACCGCGTCCGTTTTGGCTACCAGGTGCCGTGGATTTTCCAGCACCTTCTTCTCGGGTTGCGTCGAATCGATGACCGTAATCGTGATCGAAGTCCCTTTTTTGTCCACGCCGACCCAAGCAGCCTCCGGCAACCGCAAGGATAACCGCTGTGAAAGGGAAGCTGCGTCTTGGAGACGGAACGACCACTGCATGGAATATATCCCTTCGGCCATGGCCGCTTGACGTATTTTTTCCTCGGGGATTGCGGAGCCTCCCTCCACCTTCACGTTCCAGACTAGCATGGAGAGAACGAACATGGCGGCGACGAACGCAAGCATCCCGCCGGCGAACGTTTTTCTTCTCGACAGGCGTTCCATCTTAAACGGCAGCCCATGCCTGGACAGAATTCTGATTCGGCTGCCGTTCTTGCGCAATAACGGTCGCAAGCGAAAAAAATCGGGAACGGCAATCCCGAAAGTCAGCTCCCCCGACGGCGTAAAAGCGATATCCCATAGCGTTACGTTATCTCGCGTCGCCGCGTTGAGGAACGATTCCGCTTCTCCCCCGACTAGCTTGACCCAAACGTAACCGCGCAACATTGCTACCCAAGTCCCTTTCATCCTTGCTCTCCCCCCGACTTAGAGCTTGTCCTGGCACAAGACGAAAGTCCGCTTTTCGCGATCAAACGGACTCGTTCGTATACCTCAAAGATCTATTCGCGCCCGTTATTAATTCGATTGCCCCTTCTGGTGCAATTGGACGCCCGTTATTTTTCCTTCCACGAATACTTCCTCTGCCCCGATATTCCGGATAATCAAATCTTGGCCCGTTACTTCCAATTCCCCGTTATCCATAGCCAGCCTGAGATTGTGCGGGGAAAAATGGAGGATCCCGCGGTGGTTCTCCACCGTGATCTGAAGGCCCCCGATCATCGTGATGCGCGGCAAGTCCAGCACCACATCCTGCGGCAGGTCGAGAATCGTTGCGGTCCATTTGCGCAGCTTCCGACTTACACGCATCATTGGGCGGTCCTCCCTCCTATAGGGTAAACATATGCGCAAGCACCGTTCTTTATGAAGCACGACGAGGTCAAGCTACTTGCCCGAACGAAAGAAGAGCGGATTCCGAATCCTTCGGGGAAATAAAAAACAGGCCCCCTAAGGACCTGTCGCGTAAGTAATGTTAATAACGTTCGAGCTTATTCATCTCCGATAAGGACGGCGCGCCCGCGGAGGACCAAGAATTTCAGCCCATACGACCGCTCGCGTCAAGTCTTCCTTGGATAATCCCCTGACGTCGGAGCCCACGAGCGATGATGACATTGGAGTCGGGGCCGCGCTGGATCTCGGTTTCGCAGAGGCGACAATCGGAGAAGACAAAGGCGACGCAATCGCATCCAAATGCCTTGTTTCGGCGCGAACGGGTTGCTGCGGCCTTGCCACCGGAGGCGGCGTTTGCCGTCTTAGGGCTTGCGAAGGCCTCTCCTCCGATTCGGGGAGCGAAGTCGAAGGAATGGGCGCCCCCGACTCATCAGGCCTTCTAGGAAGCCGCTTGCCGCCGCCTCCGAAGTCCGGCATCCGGTTAGGAGACCTCCGCCCGGAAGGAGATTTGCGAAAAAACAACGAATAGATAACTCCTACCGCAACGATGACGAAATAAAAGTTATGCATCAGGAACGAAATCAGTTGTTCCATGATTCAATCAGCCTCCTTCCATCCATACTACATCCCAACGCAAGATCATGGCTTAACGTTTCCGTCTTCGCCAGGCACGTCGTTTTGTTTGCCTATGGATCCGCGCATTTGGGTATCGGCTTCGATGTTTTTCAAATTCATATAATCCATGACTCCGATTTTCCCGGCCCTTAAGGCTTCCGCTAACGCGAGAGGCACTTGGGACTCCGCTTCTACGACCTTAGCCTGCATTTCGACCACGCGCGCTTTCATCTCTTGCTCATGGGCGACGGCCATTGCGCGGCGTTCTTCCGCTTTCGCTTGGGCGATGCGTTTATCCGCTTCCGCTTGCTCGGTTTGCAGATGGGCTCCGATGTTCTTGCCTACGTCTACGTCCGCTATGTCGATGGACAGGATTTCGAAAGCGGTCCCCGCGTCCAAACCTTTCGCCAAGACGGTTTTGGAAATGAGATCAGGGTTTTCTAGAACGTCTTTATGGGATTCCGAACCGCCGTTCGTGCTGACGATGCCTTCCGCGACGCGGGCTAGTATCGTTTCTTCTCCGGCGCCGCCGACGAGTCGGTCGATATTCGCGCGCACGGTTACTCTGGCTCTAACCATAACCTCGATACCGTTCTTCGCGACCGCGGAGACGACGGGAGTTTCGATGACTTTGGGATTTACGCTCATTTGAACCGCCTGCAGTACGTCCCGGCCAGCCAAGTCGATGGCGGCGGCCCGTTCGAAGATAAGCGGAATATCGGCGCGCTGAGCGGCGATTAGCGCATTGACGACGCGATCCACGTTGCCCCCGGCCAGAAAATGGCTTTCGAGCTGGTTGATGTTCAGACCAAGGCCTGCCTTGGTCGCTTTGATTAACGGATTGACGATCCGGCTCGGAACGACCCGGCGCAGTCTCATGGCGACCAAAGTAATAATGCTGATCCGTACGCCCGAAGCCAAAGCCGATATCCAAAGCATGAACGGGAAGAAGCTCATAAAAATCGAAATCGCTACAACGGCAACCGCAATGATTACCAATAACTGAATGTCCGCATTATCCATTGTGTACCTCCGACGGTTTATTGGTCTTACCTCGAAACAGTTCTTCTAGAATTTCGGTCCAGCCCATCAATTGATCTCTTTTACCACAATCCGAGTTCCATCGGCCGACACTACTCGTACCGGCTTGCCCTTCTCGATATACTCCCCGGTCGTAATGACGTCGAGGCGTTGCCCGCCGATATCCGCCATTCCCGAAGGACGGAGCAGGGATGTGGTCAACCCTTCTTGCCCGATCCATTGCTCGCGTGATTGCTGGGGAACGAAGCCTTTGTCCGTCGTAAGCTGATCGCTTAAGATAAACCGGTTCCAAATACCCCTCTTGCGGAAAATATAGACGAATACGATCACGATAACCGCGGCAACGAGGAAGGCGATTCCGAGCGATTGCAAAGCGCTTCCCGTATCGTAGGCACCCATCGTGATCCCGAACGCCAACGCCGCTATTCCAAGTATACCAAGTATTCCAAAGCTTGGAATGAAAACCTCTAGGATAAGCAAACCGATTCCGATTAGGAATACGACCAATGCCTCCATCCCCGCGAAGCCCGCGATCGATTGTCCGAAGAAATATAGCCCGAACGAGATCAAACCGATGATCCCCGGTACTCCGAAGCCCGGTACAAGGAACTCGATGGCGATGCCCGCGATGCCGATTATCAGAAGCAGCGTGGCCATTCCCGGGCTCGTGACGGCGGTGGAAATCCTCTCGGCGATCGAGGGCTTAATTTCGATGACCGGACGATCGGATAAGCCTTTCCATGCGGCGACTTCCTCCACCGTCTTCGCCAGCTTATCCGCGTAACCGACTTGCAATGCTTTATCGGCGCTCAAGGAAATGATCTGCCCCGTTTCCTTGGTCTCGCCGATTTCCTTCATCTCGACCACTCGGCTAGGATCCACCATCCCGACCGCGATCGCCGGTTCGCGACCGTTAATCTGAGCGGCGGCGGCCATCTCCGCGCTCCAGAAAGATACGAGCTTCGGATTCTCGACGGCATTGCCCAAGCCGTCGACGATCATCGCCGCTCCGATCGTGGATCCGGGAGTCATGACGATATCTCCCGCGTTTAATGCGAGATAGGCGCCGGCCGATGCCGCCTTGCCGCTTACGAACGCTACCGTCGGGACGGACGATCCGCGTATGCGCTTACCAATTTCCTCGGCAGTGTCAAGCCTGCCGCCGGGAGTATCGATATCGAGTACGACGAGCGAAGCTTTAGCTTCCTCCGCTTCCTTCAAAGCGCGATCCAAGAAGGATGCGAGTCCGCTTTGCACCGTCTGTTGCACGGGGATGACGTAAACCGAGCCAGCCGACGGAGAATCCGCGGCGCGAACGCCGTCGACGATGCCCACTAGGGGAATAAAGGATAGCATGATCAGTAACACCAATCTCATTGCGCTTGACCAACCTGTTCTGGCTTGGCGGCTTAGAACCATTGAAATCAAGACCATTCCTCCCGATGTGGCGTTTTTTTCTAGATACGATTTAATACGATTCCTTCCGACTATAGTTTCATGCTGGTTGAATATGTAACTATAACCTAGTATAGCAAAAAGCACCCCCTCGCGGGGATGCCTGTCGTTCAAGTCGGAATTATTGCAGAGATTGTTGGACAATTGCATTGACGAGCTTGCCGTCAGCAATTCCCTTCACCTTGGGCATAAGGGCACCCATTAATTTCCCCAGGTCGGCTTTAGAAGAAGCACCGGTTTCTTGCATGGTCTGTACAACAATAACTTTGACTTCTTCTTCCGTAAGCTGTCGTGGTAGATATTCAGAGATGATCTCAATTTCTGCTTTGACATTGCTTACGAGGTCTTCCCTTCCGCCTCTTTCGAAGTCTTGGAGGGAATCGCGTCGCTGCTTGAGTTCACGGCTCAATATATTAAGCAATTCGTTATCGTCAAGCGGGCGGCGCAGCTCGATTTCTTGGTTTTTGATCGAGGCACGAACCATGCGAATCGTCTGTAGGCGAAATTTGTTTCCGTCCTTTAACGCTTTCTTCATGTCTTCGTTCAATCGTTCCGCAAGATTCATGAGTGCGGATTCCTCCTAGAACTTCCGTTTACGCGCGGCTTCGGACTTCAACTTCCGCTTAACGCTCGGTTTCTCGTAATGTTTACGTTTCTTCACTTCCGCGAGAACGCCGTCTTTGGCAATGGAACGCTTAAAGCGGCGGAGTGCAGCGTCGATTGTTTCATTTTTTCGTACTTTTGTTTCGGCCACCTGTTTTCCCTCCCTCCGCAACAGACCCAACACGGTTATCAAACTATATTATATGTGATGAAGAAAGGGGGTGTCAACTTGAGACTGCCGAAAAATAAGATTAATTCGGCGCTAAGTTTTTCCTTTCCCGCATGGGCTGTCATTCGATATGTATTACGAGTTCGAAACCGGATTTAGAGCGGACAGCTTTTCCCCGCCAAGAATATGCCAATGCAGGTGGAATACCACTTGCCCGGCATTGCTTCCGCAGTTGTTCACGAGCCGATATCCCTCTTGCGCCAATCCCGCTTCTCCGGCGATCCGCTGAGCGGCAAGCAAAGTTCTTCCCAACAACTCGGCATCTTCCGGTTGGCAGTCGTTCATCGTGGCGATATGTTTCTTGGGAATGACCAAGAGATGCACGGGAGCTTGGGGCTGAATGTCATGAAAGGCGAGGACGGAGTCATCCTCGTATACTTTACGAGCAGGAATCGTTCCCTCGACGATTTTGCAGAAAAGGCAATCGGACAATTTATTCACCCCTTAACGTCGGCTAACTCCATCATAACGCATTTCCGCCCGCCCCGTCCAACCGTATAACAAGTAAAAGAAAAAGAGACCCTGCAGCAACTCTGCGGGTCCCCGAGTCCGTTCCTATCGGCTTTCGTCAATAATAGGGCAATAATGATAAAGCCGCCAATCCCGCCAACGGAAGCACGAGCCGGTTAAACCTGCGCGGACGGTAAGGATAGACCGGTCCGAACGGCGGATAGAACGGCGCACCCGGAAAAAAGCCGCGCATCTCGTCTACGCATCCCGGGACGGCGAGGCATATCCATTCGTTGTCGACATGCTCTACGATTCCGTCGTAGCAGTATCCGTCCGCCGCTTGAATCTCGACGTACCGGTGCATATGCGCTTCGCAATGGGATTTCGTAACTTTTTTGGCTATTGGTTGAGCAGATACATTGGACTTCATCGGCATCTGCATTGGCGTCTGCATTGGCGTCTGCATTGGCATCTGCATCGGTGTCTTCATCGGCATCTGCATCGGCATTTGCATCGGCATTTGCATCGGCATTTGCATCGGTGCATTCATCGGCATTGGCATCGTTTGAACCGGCGATATGACCGCCTGATTCGAATGTTTAGGTATTTGATTCGCCGCCTGTTGGGCCGGCTTTGTTTTTTCCATGAGCATTCCCTCCTTGGGCGCCTTTTCCCACAGCATATGCGCTTATGGGCGAATGGCTACTCCAAGAATCAAAATGGGCGCAAGGCGGTTCGAAAAATCGACTTTTGATCACGAGGTTATGCATGGAGCGGACTCGACGTCGAATCTTGAATTCAGCCGGCCCTTCCGGTGCTCACGTAGGTTTTGCCTACGCTCCGCTCCTCTGTCCCTTAGCTTCATCCAATCTTCTCGGTGCTGAAAAGCCGACTTTTCGAACTTGATCTGAACTGCGGTTCGAAAAATCGATTTTTGATCATGTGGTTATGCATGGAGCGGACTCGACGTCGAATCTTGAATTCAGCCGGCCCTTCCGGTGCTCACGTAGGTTTTGCCTACGCTCCGTTCCTCTGTTCCTAAGCTTCATCCAATTTTCTCGGTGCTGAAAAGCCGACTTTTCGAACTTGATCTGAACTGTGGTTCGAAAAATCGGCTTTTGATCACGCGGTTATGAACTTTATAATTGGGCAGACAAAGCTTTGAGCTCGACTCCGGCTTGATTTGCGCTCGGAATCCATTCCCCGATCGTCATCATCTGGCGGTAGCCGGCCTCGCCTGATGGCGGACGAAACCGGCTAAGGCTTTGCCTCATCCGTTCCGCGCCGTCGCGGACGACCGTCAAGGTAGCTTTCTCTTCGTCGGTTAGAGGCCCCTCATGCTCGCCGATGCTCGCCATAAGGCTGTCCGGCCCGATAACGGCATTCATCGCCGCGGTCAGCGCCTCGCGGTTGTCGTCGTCGGACTTCCCGTTCGACAGCAGCTCGGCTTCCGCGAACAATTCCAACGACTCCGTAGATGCTATCGACGCTTCACCAAGCATACGGGCCGCGCGCAATTTTTCCGCTTCGTTTCGGGCGTTCAGAAAGCCTTCGGAGCCCTCGTGAAGCCGATTCGCGAAGATAAGCGCGTACTTGTATTGCTCGGAAAGTTGCTGCCCTTGATCCGTCGTGTGGGTCTGCCGGGTCAGAAGGTACTTCGAATAAGCCATGATGATCATCGTCACGAGCACGACCATGATGACGAATAGCACGGGAGCCGCATAAGATCTTTTTCTTTGAACGTTATCCGACATGGAAAATTTCCTCCTGCGTACTTGCCGTATGGCAAGCTCAAAAAGTTGAATTTAAAGAGCAGGCTCAAATCAAGCGTAGCTCGTGGCCGCCGTCGAAGAAATAGACATAAGCTTCCTTCACGGGCAAACCCAAAATCTTCTGCACCGCTTCGCCGTATTTTTCGACTTGAAAACGGTGAATTTCCGCGGCTTCCGCGGCACTCGTTCCTTTAAGCAAATCCGTTTTGTAGTCGACCAGAACGAGCCCGTCCGCTTCCGCGAACAAACAATCGATTACGCCTTGGATGATAACGGTCTCCCCGGCAAGCGGGTCGTCGACGTCCGGATATACCGCGGATGCCTCCATACCGTAAGTAAAAGGGATTTCCCTCCAAACCCTCGAAGCCGATCGCAATCGTCCGTAGAGCGACGTTCGGCAGAACGCCTCGACGATTCCGCCATCGATCCCGGCTCTCTGTTCCGGCGACAAAATCCTCTTCTCTACCATGCTTTCGAGCAAATCCGCGATTTCTTCGGCGCCGATTCCCTCTTTCAAGGGTAGATGCTGCATGACCAAATGGAATGCCGTGCCTCGTTCAGCCGGAGTCAGCCGTTTGTCCGACATAAACCTCGGACGCCGTAGCCGGAACGTCTCCCCGGCAACGATCTGCGGTCGATCGAACGGCTGTTCCGCCGCTTCCGTCCAGCCTTCGTTTTGGGCCGAAATCCGATCCGAGTTCGAATTCAATTGTTTCTTCAAGGCGGTAATGGACGTCTTGGCCGCAACCTTCGTAGCAGCCGTTTCCTTATAAGTCCACGATAGAATACGGGCTGCGAGCTCGGCCGCCGCCGATGCCTCCGTTTCTACCTTGTCTCCGGCGAGCACGGAATTCCACAACGTTCCCTCTTCCGTCCGCGTGGACGACGTCGTCGTTTGACGGGTATAAGCCGTTGCCGGAACGATCCGGCATGTCCACTTCCGCGCGGCATCCGTCATCCTGCTTGCCAGCACGGCCGCGGGACCTAGCCAGTCCAAATACTTGCCCGCAGCCGCTACGGAGTACGTAGGAAGGCTTTCCTCCGCCATCGCCGCGGTTTCGCTCCATTGTTCCCATTGCTTGGCCGCGTCCTTGCTCGTACCGATCAGATAAAGCTTTTCTTTCGGACGCGTCAGGGCGACGTACAAGACGCGCATTTCCTCGGCAAGCATCTCCGCTGCCAGCTTCCTTCGAATCGCTAGCTGGGGTAACGAAGGATAGGCCACGCGCGCCTCTTCCTCCACGACCCTCGGACCGAAGCCAAGCTTCTTATGCTTAAGGAAGGCTCCGTTAAGATCTCTCCGATTAAAGTTCCGCGCCAACCCGGCCGCGAACACGACCGGAAATTCAAGTCCTTTGCTACGGTGTATCGACACGATTCGCACGACGTTCTCGCTCTCGCCGAGCGCTCGGGCGGCACCGAGATCCGCGCCAGTATCTCGCATCCTGCCGAGAAAACGCAGAAACCGGAACAGTCCGCGAAAACGGGAGGACCGCTCGTATTGAACGGCCCGGTTGACGAGCGCCCGCAAATTGGCCTGCCGCTGTCCGCCTCCCGGCAATCCGCCTACGTAGTCGTAATAGCCGGTTTCGCGATACAACATCCACAGCAGGTCGCCAAGCGGTTCCCTGCGCGCGAAATCGCGCCACTCGCCGAGCTTCGTTACGAACGCCGCCAAAGCTTTGCCTAATCCTTCAGGCTCGGCGTTGATAAGATCGACGTCGTCGCGACCTGCGGCGGCATCGGTCACGGCCTCCCAGAAGGAGCCGTATCGACGGACCAATCGAATCTGCGCCAGCTGCTCGGCCGTCAAGCCTCCTATCGGAGAACGCAGAACTCCGGCAAGAGGGATGTCCTGATGCGGATTATCGATGATGGAGAGAAGAGACAGCACGATATCGACTTCCGTCGCCGCGAAATATCCGGTCGCCAAGTCCGCGTAAGCGGGAATGCCCGCCGCCTTCAACTCGTCGATGAAAGTAGGCGCGAGCGCGGTAACGGCTCTAAGCAGGATAACGATATCCCTGTATTGCACCGGTCTGTGGAGCTTGGCTTTGCCGTCGTAAACCATGAACGGGGTTTGAGCTTCCCCGTCCGCCCCCATCAGCTTGCGAATTTCGGCCGCGATGCTTCTCGCTTCCAACTGGGCGGATTCCAAATCCTCGGTTTCTTCCGCGACTCCGGCATCCGGAGACTCCATGCCTTCGTCGCCTTCCGCAGCCGGAGGAACGGATTTCTCTTCCGTGGCCGCGGCCGGGACGGCGGAATCGATCAAGATCATCTCTACGCCATACGGGTTCGGTTCCTCCGCATCCGGATATCCATCGCCGTATATCAGCTCTGCGTTTTCGTCGTAGTTCATTTCCCCTACGGGCTCGCGCATGATCAATCGGAAAACATGGTTGACCGCGTTCACGATTTCCCTTCGGCTGCGGAAGTTACGCGCCAAATCGATTCGCAAGCCGTCCGCGGGCGCCTCGCCGGACATATCGCCGATTGTCGAGAAAGCTTCGTACGTTTTGTATTTGTCTAGGAATAATCCCGGCTCTGCCAAGCGGAAGCGATAAATACTCTGCTTGACGTCGCCGACCATGAATACGTTTCCCGGTTCCTTCCTTGAGATCAGGGAAACGATCGCTTCTTGTACCTCGTTCGTATCCTGGTATTCGTCCAGGTAAATTTCCGAGAAACGGTCGACGAAGCTTTGCGCCGCCAACGACGGCACGCTTCGGTCCGGCGTGGAGGACGGATCACGCAAAATTCTTAGCGCGTAATGCTCCAAGTCGCCGAAATCGAGCAGCCCTTTGCTTCTTTTGGCTTGCTCGTAACGCGCGCCGAATTGAATGGCAAGCTCGGCAAGCTGTTCCATCGAAGGAGCTAGCGTCCGAAGCTCCGACGCGTATTGTTCCGGCGATCGGACGAGCCACTCTTCCGAAAGCTTGCCCGCCGCTTTCTTGGCGGCGTCTCGCAATCCTTTGACCCGTTCGATAAGAGCGACGTCGTATTCGTCTCCTTTGCACGGTTTAAGCCGTCCAAAGGAGATATCGGCCACCGCGGCTTGCCAGTCCTCCCAACCGCCGTCGTCGAAAGCCGCCGCGACCTTCTCCAATCCGTCGATATCGGCGAATAGGGTGTCTATATAAGGTTCCGGACCGCCGGGCTCGTGAGCCGTGCGAAGCGCCCCCCGAAGCAGGTGCAGCGTTCCTTGCAGCAACAACGCGGCATCCTGGCGCAAGCTTTTGATCCATTGGGATTTCGGAAGCGTGTCCGATTGAGCATCCCGGAACTCGCCAGCCGTCCTCCTTAGCCATTGTTCCGGCCATGGATGGCTTCCCGCAAATTCGTGCAACTCTAATACTAGCCTATGAAGGGGTTCGTCGCTTCTTTCTCCTCCGAACCTGTCGGCGAGCGCCGCTAACTCGCCCTTTTCCCCTTCGCTTTCGTATCTTTCCTCGAAAAGCTCGTCGAGCGTGTCCATCCGGAGCAGTTCGGCTTCCGTCTCGTTAGCCATTCGGAATCCGGGATCGAGCTCGATTAACGGAGCGTAACGTTCGACGACCTCCAGGCAGAACGAGTGAAGGGTCGTCACCGACGCCCTCGGAAGCAACGCGAGCTGCCGTCGCAAATGTCTGGATTCCGGATTGCTCTCCAACGCGTCGTCGAGGGCATGACGGATTCTTTCCTTCATCTCCGCGGCCGCCGCTTTCGTGAACGTGGCCACGAGCATCGCATCGACGTCCAACGGTCTTTCTTCGTCGGCTATCCTGGATATGATTCTCTCGACAAGCACCGCCGTTTTGCCCGAACCCGCGGCCGCGGCGACGAGAAGGTTGGAACCGTCCGCCGTTATGGCGGCCCATTGCTCGTCCGTCCAGCGGCTATTCGCCGGCTTGGCGGGCCAAAACCTGCCTTGCTTCAATGCGGTTCCCTCCTTTCGATGCCGTCGGCCAGTCTTTGCCATAATTGCTCGCGGCTTCCCGCTTTGCTTAACGATTGATACGCGTTGCCTTCGACTTGACTGTCGAAATGGCAAACCGGACGGAAATCGCAATAGGCGCACGGACTTCGCTTATCGAGCCTGTAAGGCGTAATCGCCACGTCCCCGTCCACGATCCGCTTGCCGATTTTGCGGATTTGCGAGCGGACCGAGCCCCGCAGCACTTCCCATTCGCTCCGGTTCGCGACTTGCGAGCGGGCGGAGAACGTCCCGTCCTTCTTGAACTCTACCGGAATGACCGCCGACTTGTTGCCTTGATTCAGCGATTCGTCCATCAGCTTGACGGATTCCCCGTCCGAGACCAGCAAGCCTTGCATGCGGTATTGGCGGAACAAGGCATTCCTAGCTTCGTCAGGAGCCATCCCGTTCGGCGTGAGCAGCAGCGGATTCTGCACGTGGAAATATAGCACCCCCGCCGGCTTCGCGGCACGTCCCAGCCAGTGAGGGGCGTGCGTGACGACGACGTCCAAGTACGTCAGCATCTGCAACGACAAGCCGTGCGCCACTTCGTCCAGCTTCAGCTTCATCGCGCTGGATTTATAATCCATGATTCTAAGAAGCAGCCCCGACGAGGATTCCGCCGCGTCTACTCTATCGATTTTGCCGGCGATATCCATCCAGCTTCCGCCTTCCAATTGCAGCGATAGCGGAGGAAGCAATCCGTTCGGTCCGAAGCTCAGTTCGAGCCCGACCGGCTTGAACGCGGATAACGCGGCATGCTCGCCCAGTACGGCCGAAGCATGCGTGACGATATCGCGCAGCTTGCGCGCCATCACCTGATGGCGTTGCGTGGACAACAGAATTTGCGATTGCACGCGAGGCAGTAGCCTGTCCACCGCGGCTGCGGCCTCGATCTGCCACCGCATCGCATCCATGCCCGCGGCTCCTTCCGCAAATAGCTTCTCGGTCGTTTGCCTTAGCGCGGCATGGAACAGCTGACCGATATCGGGAGAATCGACCTTGAACAACCGGCGTTCCTGAAGCTTCAGGCCATGGACCGCGAAATGCTGGAACGGGCATGCGATGAAGCGTTCCATCCGCGACACGCTGGCCAACAACCTATCTCCGTACAGCAATTTGCTCGTCTCCGGAGCCAGCGGCTTCTCTTCGTTCGTATAGTGCAAGGAAGAAATCAAGGAGCCTAGCCTGTCCTTCCAGCTATCCTGTTCCCTTAGCCAGTTATACACCGACCACCAACCTGAAGACAGGGCTTCCCCTTGCCGCCAGCTTCGCAATCTCGACAATAAGTGGGTCATCGCCCTTCCCGGATGCGCCGCGAAGCCCAACTGTTCCTCTTCCGACTGCGTTTCTTGAGGTTCCGCGGCTATCGTTCGGACGGGAATACCAGGGAACTTTTTCTTCAGCCTGCTTATCCATTCCGAAGGCAAGAGACCTTGACCTTCATCGTCGGCCAGCGGGTAACTGATCCATAGATGGCGCGATGCCGTCGTCAAGGTCAAATAACCTAGGAACGCTTCGTCCAGCAACCGCCGTCGAGAGCCCGGAGCGAGCTTCAACCCCGATGCAGACAATCTGTCGCGTTCCTCTTCGGCGAGCAATCCGTTCTCGGGAAACCGCATCGGCATGACGCCGTCGTTAGTTCCTAGCAAATAGACGACCTGAATCCGATCGGACCGCGTCCTCTCCGGACTTCCGATCAGCACGCTATCCAGGGACGGAGGAACGGCGCCGAGCTTCAGCTCCTCCAGCCCGGAATCTACCATACCCGCGAACAAGAGGGAATCGGGAGATTGCTCGCCCATCAACTCTACCAATTGGTCTAGCAATTGAACGACTCCGTCCCATAACGGGCGATGAACGGCCATTCGTCCCGGCTTGCCGGCCAGCTCGTCTTCGCGGCTCCAGCTCTCGAGCGTGTCGGCGGCGCCGGTTCGCTCGAGAAACTCGTACAGGCTCTCGCATAGGTCCCTCATGGAGCCCGCCCTTTTCATCCCTTCCTCCAGAGCCAACAACGGCAGGAGAAGGGCGTCGCGCACTTCGAGCAATCCTTGCATCGCTTCGTCCGCATCGACGCCGGACGTCTCTTCCTCAAGATCGCCCCGATACAGCGGGAACCACGACTGCCTAGAGTGCCACCGCCATCCGTCGATCCCCGCAGCCAAAGTATAATTTTCCAGCCTATCGATTTCATCCCGGGTAACGCGTCTTTCGGGCGTTCCTAGCAGATCCGTTTTCGCGCATCGGAATACGGCTTCCGCTTTCCAGCCTCCGGTCACGCATTCCAAAGCCGAGCGGATGAATTCCACGAAGGGATGATGGGAAACGCCCGCTTTGCCGTCCAAATAATACGGTATGCCATAGTCTCCGAACACGGCCGCGAGCAAATCGGCATAATCGTCCATTTTACGAACGAATATCGCCATATCGCGCCAACGGTAATCCCGCTCCCTGACCCTGAACAGCATGTCCCTGGCAACGGCTTCCGCCTCCGCTCTGCGATTGACGGCCGCGTGAAGCGAGAGCCCGCAGCGGTCATGATCCGGCCGCAATACCTCGGTATCGCCATCCCACCTTAGCCGGTTACCCCAATTTCGTTCCATGAACGCGAGCATCGGGCTGTCTTTGAACCTCGGTGAAATATCCGGTTCGAGAAGCACGGGAGGCTCCAATGCTATTCCGGCGGATTGAGCCAGCTCGCATAATTGCGCCGAAGTTTCCGCCGTCGGATGGAAAACGTCCAACTCGTCCGGACGTTCTCCCGCTCCGTAAGGCCGATCTACGCACAGCGTAACGCTCACCTTGTCGGATTTGCGGAGCAACGTCTCCACGACGGCATATTCGCTCGTCGTGTAGCCGTGAAAGCCGTCTAACCATATTTCGGCGTTATTCAGCAACGTGGACTCGGAAGCCCCTTTGGCAAGCCAATCCAGCATATCTTCGCCATCCAGCCAATGACCGCTCAATTGCCGCTCCATCTCTGTATAAATCAACGACAGATCGTGCAGCTTGTCCGAGAGCAGCAGCGATTCGCCGCCTGATCGCGCTCTCGCCGCCACTGCTTCGGCCTGCTTCGCCAGCTTGTCCCCGTTTACTCCGTAACGCTTCATCTCCGTAAGCAAATCGTTGATTCGGCTAATCAGACCCGACTCCGCCTTGCCCCCCCGGAACAAACGGAGACTTTCTCTTCTTGCTTCGAGAACCTTATGTAAAAGCATCGCTTTACCATTGTCTTGTATGGGAACGACGGCCGATCCGCCGGTCTCTTGCATAACGCGGAACGCGAGCCTGCGAAAGCTTAGCACTTGCGCCCTCATGAATCCGTTCAACCCCGGCGTCGTAGCCATCGCGAATTCCGCTTGAAAGGTCGCCTGCTCCGGCACTAGCAATATAAGCGGCGGACCCAGCGGATCTTCCTGCAGCTTGGTCCGAATTTCATCCAAACAAAGGCGCGTCTTTCCGCTTCCGGAACGACCCGTTATCAGCCTAAGCGACATTTCGACAACCCCTCTCCCGCACCGATCGGCATGATCGCATATGGAGTTAATTGTACCACAAATGCCAATAGGCGCACAGGCGTTCGGTCATCGGCATAAAAAGAACGCACCTCCCGTAACCGGGTAGGTGCGTTCGGACGACGGCGAATCACGAAATGTTCATGTACCACTTGCTGCCGTCGTCGTATTTGAATATCGCGGCGTCCGACCAAAGCTCGATACAGCTTACGTGCTTCCACCTGCGACGAAATTCCAGATCGCCTTTCATATCTTGCATTCGGTTGTTGAATCGGCTCCGGCTGCTCAGCGCTTTCGCCCTATTCTCGAGCGGCACGGCCCTTTTCCCGAATAAAATGACTTCGTGTACCATTTCCATTCCTCCCGTTTCCCTGCCTCTACCCTTAAAGATAATCCAGAGGCGTTAGAAATGTTCCCGAAACGGGAGGAAATCATTCCGCGATTTGCTAACATTTTCTTAACAAATACATCGGAGGCTTGAAGTTAAATTTCTTTGCGGCTTCGAACTTCGAAAATACCGAATTTCAAGTAGTGTCCCTCTTCGACTCCGGCGAGCTGGGGATGATCTTTTCCCGCCCCTCGCCACTCGATTCGCCGAATGATTTTGCCCGCGTCCTTGGCCGCTTCCTGGATCGTTTCAAGGAACAGCTCGGGACGAACGTGATAAGAGCAGCTTGCCGTAACCAGGTAACCTCCCTCGTTCAGCAGCTTCATGGCTTGCAGGTTGATGTCCTTGTATCCCCGGCATGCTCCCTCGACCGCCCGCTTGGTCTTAGCGAACGCAGGCGGATCCAGAATGATTACGTCCCAAGTTCTTCCCTCCGCAACGAGAGGTTTGGAGGTATCGACCTTAACTCCGGCGGCTTTGGCATTCGCCCTGACCTGCCTCTCGTCCCGACCGGCAACCTGTTGACGCAAGTATTCGAAAGCATCCGCCGCCACGAACTCCACGCGATCCGAGAACCCGTTAATCTCCACGTTATGACGGGCCGTCTGCAAGGCATGCTCGGAAATGTCCAAGCAGGTCACTTTCTTGGCGCCGTAATCGCAGGCGTGAAGCGTGAAGCTTCCCGTGTGCGCGAAGCACTCCAGCACGGTCGCTCCGTCCCAATAAGGGAACGTCACGTGGCTCCCTTTCTCGTTGAGGGGAATCCATTCGCTAACGCCCTCGTCGTTCGTCTTCTCGGCGAGCTTGATTCCGCTTCGTGCACCCCAGCCCTTGACCAGCGGCTTGATGGATGCCCGATTTTCTCGTTGATCGAAGAAATAGCCCGTTTTCTGCCCGCCCTCGATGTCGACTTGCACCTTCAGTCCGTTCTCGACGATCTCTACGTGCCGCGGACATTCCCCGTATAGAACGCCGGTTCTTTCTTCCAGCCCTTCCAGCGTGCGCACACCGACGTCGCTTCTCTCGTAAACGCCGCTTGGCGAGAATACTTCTATCAAAGCCTTAAGCCATTCTTCCTTCGCGATTTCCATGCCTAAAGTCAATACTTGCACGACCAGAATGTCATTAAACCGATCGACGACTAACCCGGGCAGAAAATCGGCCTCTCCGTAAACAAGCCTGCAAGATACGTCTTCTCCCAGAAATCGGGAGCGATGGGAAGCTGCTCTTAAGAACCGCGTGCGGAAAAAGTCCGTATCCATCCGTTCCAACGGACCGTAAGCCACGATTCGAACGGTGATTTGCGATGCCGGATTCCAATAACCGGTGCCTAACGACTGGCCGCGATGATCGCGCACCTCGACTAAGTGCCCGGGTACCGCTTCTCCCTCCGTCTTGGCGATCTCGTTGGCGAATATCCACGGATGGCCTTCTTCCAGACGGGGGCGCCTGCTTTTATTTAACCATACCGATGCTTGATTGCTCATTAGACGTCCACTCCTTATCCGATCATAAACTTGTCCGTTCGAAGCATAGTGTTAAGTTGGGGGTGAGAATTTGATAATTGGTTTCATTATTCCGTCTTTATTGGGTTTTGCCCTGTTGTTGTCGGGTATGAAGGTCATGGAGGTCGCGCTTCAGCGTTGGGCCGGCCGAAGGCTTTCAGCCTGGATTTCCCGATCGACCGCCACTCCCCTTCGGGGATTCGCCGTAGGAACGGCAGCGTCCGCCCTGCTTCAGAGCAGTACTGCCGTAACCGTTCTGACGATCGGCTTCGTCAATGCCGGATGGCTTACCCTCTCCCGCAGCTTCGGGATCATCCTGGGCACGAACGTGGGAACGTGCGTGACGACAGAGCTTATGAGCCTTCAACTGCATCGTTACGGATGGCCGATTCTCGCCTTGAGCGCTATCGGATGGATCGCAACATTCGCTGTAAACGAAATGCGAGACCCGCACGCCACTCCCCGATGGGGTCAATCCATTCGTTATGTATCCGTTGCTATGGGCGGTTTCGGGTTGTTGCTCGTCGGCTTCAAGCTGCTGCAAGGGGTCGGTCCCGTCCTGCGGGACAACGGCGCCTTCGATGCGATGATGAGCCACGCGAACGACAACCTGCTGTGGGCGGTGCTCGGAGGCGCCGCGCTTACCGCGCTCGTTCATTCCAGCGCTGCTGTCATCGCCATGTGCATGGGACTAGCTGCCACGGGAGCGATCATGCCGGAAGCCGGCATCGCGATCGTTCTCGGCGCGAACATAGGTACCTGCTTCACCGGAATGGTCGCTTCGCTCGGGGGAGGTCCCGGAGGACGATTCGTCGCTTTGGCGCAGCTCGCCCTGAACACTGGTGGCGCTTTGCTCTTCTTCCCGTTGATCGGAGTTCTGAATTCAATTGCGATTGCATTGGCTCCCGGCGATCCATCCGCGCAAATCGCCCATGCGCAAACGATATTTAACGTCGCTTGCTCCTTGCTTGCCCTTCCGTTTGCCTATATAACCTTTCGCGACTCCGCGACGAAGTCGGCTTAAGTCGGATCTGCTTCGACCGAGCTTCGCAAGATCGCGAGTCCCGAACTGCTGCCTATCCGGTTTGCTCCGGCTTTAAGCAACGCTATAGCCGTTTCGGCGTTACGGATGCCTCCCGAGGCTTTAACGCCCGTAGTGGGCGACAGCGATTGCCTGAGCAGCTTAATGTCCGCCTCCGTCGCGCCCGCTCCCCCAAACCCGGTAGAAGTTTGAACATAATCGGCTCCCGCCGCTTCGGCGATGCCGCAGGCAAGCCTTTTCTGCTCGTCGGTCAACAATCCCGTTTCCATAATAACCTTGATCAACGCGCCGCCTTGAACGGCCTGCACGACCGCGGCGATATCTCTTTCGACCGCGTCATGATCGCCGTCCTTGAGCTTGCCGATGGGCAATACCATATCGATCTCGGAAGCGCCGTCGTCAAGCGCGGCCGCGGCTTCGAAGGCTTTCGCTCTCGTAGCGTGAGCACCCAAAGGAAATCCGACGACTGCGCTCACCTTGACGTTAGTTCCGCTTAATCTTTCCCTGCACAATCGGACCCATCCGCCGTTGACGCACAGGCTGTGAAAGCCTTCGCGAACGGCTTCCTCGCACGATTTGATTACTTCTTGGGCTCCCGCCCCGGATTCGACGAGCGTGTTATCGATGAATAAGGCCAAGCTGTCCGCCGCTCGCCATATGGGTAAACGTATTTCCTCGGGCAATGGGATTCACCTCGTTTATACCTACAATCCTGCTGACGAGAAAAAGACTTCACCGCTCGGAGCAAGCTTCTGAATGCCTGCCCTCCGCGATGAAATCTTCGCTCTTGCTACTAAGCTTGCATGACGGCCGGACGTCCTTCCGACTCCAGTACCTCCAGGAGCTCGCCCTTGCAATCGTTCACTCCGGAATCCGTGATCCGTACGCGGCAAAGCTTGCCGATCAGAGAGGGATCTCCGTTCAAGACGACCTGAATATAATTATCGGTGTACCCGGAAATCAAACCGGTTCCCTCGGCGCCCTTCGCTTCGCGCTCCGGTATAACGTCAAGCACCCGCCCCACCCACTCGCGGCCGTAAGCCGCTTGCATCCGTTCGGATAAGTCGATAAGCCGATGAACGCGATCGTGTTTGACTTCCTCGTCCACTTGTTCATCCATGCGGGCTGCCGGCGTTCCCGTCCGCTTGGAGTATGGGAATACGTGCATTTCGGCGAAGTTCATCTCTTGCATGAACTTATATCCGTTCTCGAACTGCTCCTGGGTTTCTCCCGGGAATCCGACGATAACATCGGTCGTGATGGCGACACCCGGCATCGCTTCCCGGATCAGCCGAATTTTCTCCGCGAACTCCGCGGTCGTGTATTTACGGCGCATTCTTTTCAAAATATCGTCGTCGCCGGCTTGAAGGGGAATGTGCAAATGGCGGCACATCTTAGGAGAACCGTTCAGAATCGCGAGCACCTTCTCGTCGATTTGACTCGCTTCGATCGAACTGATGCGAATGCGCTCGAGCCCTTCGATTTTATCGAGATCCGCAAGCAGGTTCGCGAGACGGTAATTGTCCAAATCGTCTCCGTAACCACCCGTATGAATGCCGGTCAGAACGATTTCTTTATACCCTGTCTCCACGAGCTGCCGAGCTTGGTTAAGCACGCTTTCCGGCTTACGGCTTCTCGATAAGCCCCTGGACCAAGGAATGATGCAGAACGTGCAGAAGTTGTTGCAGCCCTCTTGGATCTTGAGGAACGCGCGGGTACGCTCCGCGAAATCCGGAACGTCCAATTCCTCGAACTCCCGAGTCTTCATGATGTTGCGAACGGCGTTAACCGGTTTACGATCGTTCTGAATTTCGGTAACGAACGACATCAGCTTCTCCCGGTCCTGCGTGCCGATAACAAGATCGACGCCGGGAATGGCCATGATCTCCGCGGGCGAAGTCTGGGCGTAACATCCGGTTACCGCGATGATGGCGTCCGGATTGCGGCGAATGGCGCGGCGAATAATCTGCCGGCTCTTCTTGTCGCCCGTGTTCGTTACGGTACATGTATTGATCAAATATACGTCCGCCGTCTGCTCGAAATCGACCTGCTCGTAGCCTTCGTTCTTGAAGAGCTGCCAGATCGCCTCGGTGTCGTAAAAATTGACTTTGCAGCCCAGCGTGTATAATGCCACGTTCGGCATCCTAGTTCCCTCCTAACTCTCCGGACTCGTAAGCAAGACAAGCAAGCGCGAATAAAGCCGCCGTCTCCGTCCGTAATATTCTTTTTCCTAATCCGATCAATTTCGCGCCGGATGCCGCTGCCGTTTCCGCTTCTTGCGCGGTAAGGCCTCCCTCGGGCCCGATCACGACCATAACGCGGGGGGCGGTCGACGATTGAGATTGCTTGAATTCACGCAAAACATCTCGTAAGCCGTTTCCCGTTTCATTGCCGGCTCTGCCTTCTTCTTCGTAACACAATAAGACAAGATCGAATTCGGCGAATTGTTTGATTAGCGACTTCCATGTCAGAACTGCATTGATAGTCGGAATGAGACTCCGGTGACTTTGTTCTGACGCTTCCTTGGCTATTTTGCGCCAGCGTTCGATCCGCTTGGCTTCCTTACGATCGTCGTATTGGACGACGGTTCTCTGGGATAGAAACGGCTGAAAAGCGACCGCTCCAGCTTCCGTCCCTTTCTGGATAACGATCTCGAGCTTGTCCCCTTTGGGCAAGCTTTGCGCAACCGTTACCTGCCAAGCCATTTCCGCGTTCGACGTCAGCTCTTCCATAATATCCGCATGAACGTTATCTTTATCAACCGTTACGATCTTAGCCAATACGTCTCTGCCTTGACCGTCGCAAGCTATGAAACAATCTCCGGGTTTGGATCTCATGACGGCGGCCGCATGCCGGGCGTCTTCTCCTTCAAGCGCGACGGATTGCTGTCCCATCTGCGTCGCCGGAACAAAATAACGCTGCATCCCTAATTGCCTCCCGCATTATACTCCATCGTCCATCATACCTTGTTCTCGGTTGTTTTGCTACCACCCAATACTGTCGAAAATAGCCTTGGTCAGGCTTCCCCCGGATGACGAAAATAACTTATCCAATATCCAAGTCATTCCGTGGCCGATAGGCGATCTTAGGCTCATTAATGGGCCTATCGTCGAGTCGCGAAGCGGCGGAACGAAGACGATAAGCAAGAAAGCGAACGTAATCCATTGGCCGGCTTCTTGAATCTTGATGCGAAGTCTTATGGGAAGAAATTCTTCCACGATCCGGTATCCGTCAAGCGGAGGCACGGGAATGAGGTTAAAAAGAAATAAAGCCATATTAATCTGGGACCAGTACACGATGAAAATAACGACGTTATTCAGAAAATCCCCCGATACATTATCGAATACATGGAACGCATGCAAGATATCTATCAGCAGCAAAAATAAAAAAGCCAACAATAGATTGCTAACGGGACCGGCCGCTGTCACGATAATATTCATAAGCCGAGGGTGCTTGAATTTACTTCGGCGGACCGGTACGGGTTTCGCCCAACCGAATCCCGCTATAACCAGAAATAACATCCCGATCCAGTCCAAGTGGGCTCGCGGGTTCAATGTAACCCGTCCTTCGAGATAAGCCGTATTATCTCCGAACTTCCATGCAGTCCAAGCATGGGCAAATTCGTGCACGCTAAAAGCGATTAGCATAATCAAGATAATAATGGGAAGATGTTCTATCGGAAACCAGAAAAAGCTCACTGGCCGTCCCCCTTAGGTTTACCCGCAACGAACGCGATCCACTCCTCTTGCCTTAACACGTCGATGATTTCGAAGCCGGCAGCGAGCAACCCCGCTTCCACGATCATCTCTTTGTTCTTGTAAATACCGGAAGTGATATAGATGCCGCCGGGTTTAAGCACTTCCATGACATCGCCGAGGAAAAGCAAAATAATCTCCGCGAGAATGTTTGCGACGACCAGATCGACCGGTGGCGTTACTTGGACGGTTTTTTCCGATGACGCTTCCCCCGCTGTTGATTGTTCCGATGAGTTCTCGTTTTCGTGGAGTACGCCTAGCAAATCGCTTAACCGAACTTCAATGTCTTTCTCGTAGCCATTAAGCTCGATATTCTCTTGCGCGCATTTGACCGCTACCGGATCCAGATCAAGCGCCAAAACTTTCGACGCGCCGAGTTTCATCGCCCCGATCGCAAGCACGCCCGAACCCGTGCCGACGTCGATGATCTGTTCTCCGCCGGTAATGGCATTGTCCAATGCTTTGAGGCAGAGCGCGGTCGTTGGGTGAGTCCCCGTTCCGAAAGCCATGCCCGGATCAAGCTCGATTATCAGTTCGTCTCCATGGGGAGTATAGTCCTCCCAAGTCGGTTTAATCGTTAGCCGATCGGTAATCGCGATAGGTTTGAAATACTGCTTCCAGGCATCCGCCCAATCGTCCTGATGCACGTCGCCGATCTCTATCGTAAACTCTCCGGCATCGTACCCGAACTCCGGAAGACCGGCCAATAGCGCTTTCAGTTCTACCGTTATCGGCTCCATTAGGGTGTCTTCGGAGAAATAAGCTTTAAAGACCGCGTAGCCCGGTCTGATATCGTTTAACGGCGTATCGTATAATTGCCCGAACGAGGTATCCCTCGGCTTGTCCTCAGACCAAGACTCTTCGACGGAAACGCCTCCCGCTCCAAGCTCCGTTAAATAATGCGTAACCATTTCTTGAGACGATTCCGTCGCTAAGACGGTCAGTTCATGCCAGCGCAAATCCGTTCCTCCCTGTATGCAACCCTACGGCTGTTCAATGAATCCCATTATACACGCACTGTTTTGTCGGATGCAAAAATACATCTCTACCAGCGAGACGCGAATCTCTCGTCCCATTCCTCTTGCCGCTATCCCCTTCGTTCAGGCGCTATATTTTTCTTGCCCTTCATCTAAGCCTTCGGATACAAAAATAGTAATAAACGCGTCTCCCCCATCCCATTCCTCTTGCCACTATCCCCTTCGTTCAGAAGCTGCATTGTTCAGTCGCTGTTCAGCGTTTCCAACAACTAACTATTCTTTTTTCATTCCAGCCTATCTTCGTCCTAAGCGAAAGATCGGAACCTGAACGAGCGGGATAGTGGCGATAGAAGCCGGAGCAACGACGGTAGAGCGATTTCTGAGTGAGCGGGATAGTGGCGATAGAAGGTCGAGGCGACGATGGCGGCGGCACGGTTCTGAGCGAGCGGGATAGTGGCGATAGGGGTAGAAAAAAAGAAAAGACGCACCGCGCGTAAGTGCGCGATACGTCTTCGAGGGTTAGATCAGCTCGCCGCCTGCTTGCTGGATGACGGTTCGAGCTTGTTCGGTCGCGGAATCCGGAACGTTCGCGGATAGAGTAAATTCGGCAACAAGTCCCGAGCTTTGAGGCGTCACGCCCCATGCCGTGACATCCGTGGATGCCATGACTCCGGCTGATGCTTGAATAGCGGAGCCGGCCTCCATTACGGATGCCGCTAATCCGTCTATTGCGGCATCCTGAGATGGCTGCTGCATCTCGACGGAAGCAAAAGCTTCCCCCGCAGTTCCGGCGCCAGCCCGTTCCAACCTGAATCGATCGCTTCGAAGCGCGGCAAGCTTTCGCATGGCGGCTTCTGCCTGATCCTGCGACGCGAACCTTGCCTGAAGAGGTTGCATATCCAACGCCGTCATTCCCCCTCGCCTTCGGTTACGCGCCGATCTGCCGCAGCCGCCCGTTCCTGAGCTTCCTTGTCGTCCGCATCCGCAAGCTCGTCGGCGAATTCCACATCCGCCGCGGAAACGACGGGCAAGTGTTTATGATTTTCGGTCAATTTCATCATTCCTCCTTCTTGCGAGCGGACAAGGTCCGTAGCGCAATGATTTACCTATCATTCTCCATCCGATTCCCGCTTATGCAAACAAAAAACCGCCGGTTTCCCGACGGTCTTCCTAATTCCTATTAATCGCCTAAGATTGCGCGCTTCATTCTTTCGAAAATCGACTTGCTATGCTCGTGAGTGGATTCTCCGCTCTTGGATGCGAAATCCCGCAAGAGCTCGCGTTGATCCTCGCTCAACTGGGTCGGAGTAACGATCGTCACCTTCACCTGTTGATCGCCTTGCCCGTAACCGCGCAGCTTGGGAACGCCTTTGCCCTTCAAGCGGAAGTATGTTCCCGTCTGCGTGCCGGCGGGTACCTTCAGCTTTATTTTCTCGGTCAGCGTAGGAATCTCGATTTCATCGCCTAGAGCCGCCTGCGTGAAGGTAAGCGGTATTTCGCAGAAAATATCGTCGCCCTCGCGCTCGAAGAATTCATGCGATTTCACTCGTAGCACGATATAAAGATCGCCCGACGGACCGCCGCGCACTCCGCCTTCTCCTTCGCCTGTTACGCGAAGCTGAGCGCCTTCGTCGACGCCTGCCGGGATCTTGACGTGAATCTTGCGCTGTTTTTTCACTTGGCCGCTGCCCGAACAAGTTCCGCAACGTTCCTTGATGATCGTTCCGCGACCGGAGCATGTCGTACATGGGCGACGATTAACGATTCTTCCGAACGGCGTATTCTGAGCGACATCCTGCTGGCCGGAGCCGCGGCAAGTCGTACAGGTTTCCGGTTTCGTGCCCGGCTTGGCGCCGTTCCCATGGCACGTATCGCAAGTCTCGGTGCGAGGAATGGTGATGTCGGTTTCTTTGCCGAATACCGCTTCCTTGAATTCGATCGTCATCGTATATTGCAAGTCGTTGCCGCGCTGAGGCGCGTTCGGATCTCTCCGTCCGCCGCCGTTGCCGCCGAAGAACATATCGAAAATATCTCCGAAGCCGCCGCCGAAGTCCGCTCCTCCTCCGCCGCCTCCAAAGCCCGCATTCGGATCCTGGTGGCCGAATTGGTCGTAACGAGCCCGTTGCTGATCATCGCTCAGGACATCGTAAGCTTCCTTGACTTCCTTAAATTTCGTCTCCGCATCCGCCGCCTTGTTCACGTCGGGATGGTATTGACGCGCAAGCTTGCGATAAGCTTTCTTTACGTCGTCCGCGGAGGCGTTCTTCTGCAGCTCCAGCACATCATAGTAATCCTTTTTGTCCGCCACTTCTCCACCTCCTCATGAAGGAAAGTCAAAATGAATCCGCCCAATAGGACGAAGTCACTTTGACTTTCGGTTTATGCTAGATAACCTTAGTTTTTCTTGTCTTCGTCGACGACTTCGTAATCCGCGTCAACGACGTTATCTTTAGACGGTCCCGGACCGGCATCGGCGCCATCTGCTCCGCCTTGCGCAGCCTGAGCTTGCGCAGCTTGCTCGTAGAGCTTGACGGAAAGCTGTTGAACGATCTCGCTCAGTTCGTCCGTAGCCGTTTTGATCTCTTCAAGGTTATCGGAAGCGAGCGCGCCCGTCAACCTTTCTTTCGCGGCGTTCGCTTTATCGATCTCGCCCGCATCGACTTTGTCGCCAAGGTCTTTGATCGTTTTTTCCGCGCTGTAAATCAATTGATCCGCGCTGTTCTTCGCTTCGACAAGCTCGCGACGAGCTTTGTCTTCTTCCGCGTGAAGCTCGGCTTCTTGCTGCATGCGATCGATTTCTTCCTTGCTCAAGCCGCCGGAAGAAGTAATCGTGATTTTCTGGGTTTTGCCCGTTCCTTTATCCAGCGCGGACACGTTAACGATACCGTTGGCATCGATGTCGAAAGTAACTTCGATCTGAGGAACTCCCCGCGGAGCTGCCGGGATGTCGCTTAGAATAAAGCGGCCCAAAGTCTTATTGTCTTTCGCCATCGCGCGTTCGCCTTGCAGAACGTGGATTTCGACTTGCGTCTGCATGTCCGCGTAAGTGGAATAAACTTGCGATTTGCTCGTCGGGATCGTTGTGTTGCGATCGATCATTTTCGTCAATACGCCGCCTGCGGTTTCGATACCGAGGGACAGCGGAGTAACGTCCAGCAATACGACGTCTTTAACTTCGCCCGTCAATACGCCCGCTTGAACAGCTGCGCCTAGAGCAACGACCTCATCCGGATTAACGCCTTTGTGAGGCTCTTGACCCGTCAGCTTCTTAATCGCTTCGACAACGGCAGGAATCCGAGTGGATCCGCCGACCAATACGACTTTGTGAATGTCTTTAGCGGTCATTCCGGCATCGGAGAGCGCTTGACGGGTAGGTCCCATCGTGCGCTCAACCAAGCCCGCAGTCAATTCGTCGAATTTAGAACGGCTAAGGTTAAGCTCCAAATGCTGAGGAACTCCGTCTACGACCGTGATAAACGGCAATGAGATCGTCGTGGACACGACGCCGGAAAGTTCTTTTTTCGCTTTTTCCGCAGCATCCTTCAGACGTTGCACCGCCGCTTTGTCTTTCAACAGGTCGATACTGTGCTCTTTCTTGAATTCGCCAGCTAGCCATTCCATAACGATCTGGTCGAAGTCGTCGCCGCCTAAGTGGTTATCGCCGCTTGTCGCTTTAACTTCGAAGAACCCTTCGCCTAGTTCGAGAATACTGACGTCGAATGTTCCGCCGCCCAAGTCGAACACGAGAATCGTTTGGTCTTCTTGTTTTTCGAAGCCGTATGCTAGAGCTGCCGCCGTAGGCTCGTTAACGATACGAAGAACTTCAAGGCCAGCGATGTTTCCGGCATCTTTGGTCGCTTGGCGCTGGCTGTCGTTAAAATAAGCGGGAACCGTTATTACCGCTTGCGTTACAGGTTGACCTAAGTAAGCTTCCGCATCTGCTTTAAGCTTCTGCAAAATGATCGCCGAAATCTCCGGAGCGGAATACGCTTTGCCTTCGATCGACTCCTTGTGGCTAGTTCCCATATGACGTTTAATGGAGCTTATCGTGCGATCCGGATTGGTGATTGCTTGACGTTTAGCCGTCTCTCCAACGACTCGTTCTCCGTCTTTCTTGAAGCCTACGACCGAGGGGGTCGTGCGATTTCCTTCCGCGTTAGGGATAACTACGGCTTCGCCGCCTTCCATTACCGCTACGCAAGAGTTAGTCGTACCAAGGTCAATACCGATTACTTTACTCATAACTGTATGTTCCTCCTTCATATAAGTGCAATTATTGGGGTGAAAACGAAACGATTTAGCCGCTTACCTTAACCATTGCCGGCCGAATAACTTTGTCTTTCAGCCAATAGCCGTTTTGGATAGCCTCGACTACGATACCTTCTTCATGCTCGTCGCTTTCGACTTGCATGATCGCTTGATGCAATTCCGGATCGAACGGTTGACCGACCGACTCCATCGGCTTCAATCCTTCCGATTCCATCACTTGCGTCAGCTGCCTGTAAATCATGTCTACGCCCTTGGCGAAAGAACCGCTTTCCGCGCCTTCTCCGCCGGTTTGCAACGCGCGCTGGAAATTGTCCAGAACGGGAAGCAATTGCGTGATCAGCTTCAAGGAAGCGTACTGAGTAAGCTCTTCTTTTTCCTTTAACGTCCGCCGGCGAAAATTATCGAAATCGGCTTGCGCCCGTAAATATCGGCTATGGTTCTCGTCCGCTAAGCGTTGAAGCTCTAACACGGCCGGAGACGTTTCTTCGCCGGATTGTTCCGCAGAAACCTCTTCGCCTTCCGGCGAAGATACCTCGTTCTCTTCCGAACCCGTTTCCACTGCTTCGGAAGAGTCTTCTTGATGTTCATTCATGTTTGCCGGCTCCTTCGTTTCATTCGTATTCATGTAGGATTCACCTCCTTACCGTGCCACCCTTGAGCGGGGGCTATGCAATGCCTTACTTATACCAGCGCGACATCATCAACGCGATATCATTGGATAAATAATTCAATAAACTAATGACTTTGCCATACTCCATTCGAGTAGGGCCTAAAATGCCGATCGTGCCAAGCGACCGCCCTTCGTAAGAATAGGTCGCCGTAATCAAGCTGCATTGATTGATGGCTTCCAACGTATTCTCCGTGCCGATCTTCACTTGGATCCCGCCGGGATTGGACTGAAACAGTTGCATCAGCAGCTGCGTCTCTTCCAACATTCCCAGAATGCTCTTGGCTTTGTCCACATCTTTGAATTCCGGCTGAGTGAGCATGTTCGATGCTCCGCTCAAGAAAACCTTGGGTTCCTGCTCTTCGGTAATCGTCTGCTCCAGCAACGCGAGAATATCTTCGCAATGCTCGACGTAGCGGCTTAATTCCTTGGCTATCTCGCTGTGCAATACGGACTTAACCTTGTAGAACGGAACGCCGGAAAGCTTATCGTTCAGAAGGTTAACGATCTTGGCCATATCGTCCATCGAGATCCCTTCGGGGATCGTAATCGTTCTATGCTCCACATGTCCGGTATTCGCTACGATAATGGCCACGGCGGAGACGTCGTTAATCGGAATGAGTTGAAAATGCTTCAGCGTCGTGCTGAACATCTCCGGACCGAGCACGATTGACGTGTAATTGGTCAATTGCGACAATATCGTCGCGGCATGACCGATTACGCCTTCCCAATGGTTCATTTTCTCCGCGAAATACGTCCGGAGCTTACGGGCATCCTGATCTCCTACTCCATCCAAGGTAACGAGGTGATCCACGTAATAACGATAACCTTTAATGGAAGGAATCCGGCCTGCCGAAGTATGCGGCTGTTCGAGCAAGCCCATCTCCTCCAAGTCCGCCATTTCGTTGCGAATGGTGGCCGGACTAAAGGTAACGTCGCCGCGCTTCGAGATGCTGCGAGACCCGACAGGTTCGGCGGAACGAATATAATCGTCGATAATGGCATTGAGAATCATTCTTTGACGTTCGCTCAGCATGCTAGACTCCCCCTTCTTAGGTTACCGTATTTCGGTTATCGTTAGCACTCCATTTCGTTGAGTGCTAAATGCTAATACAAAAATACCAAACCGAGGGCGGTCATGTCAAGGACGTTCCGGCTCGATTCGGCATGTTCGATCATATTTGGGCGAAACTTAATCGTTCTCCGACGGCCGCGGGTTCGATCAGCCTTACGACCGCAATCTCGTCGCAGCAATGCTGCTTGGCGCAATGTACGCAATCCGTCCATACTTTCTCGGGGAAAATCTCTTTATCCACGATATTGAATCCGTTTTTCTGAAAGAAAGCCGACTCGTACGTGAGCGCCATGACTTTAGGGATTCCGAGAGCTTTGGCTTCTTCCATTAAGGCATCCACCAGCTTGCTGCCGATCCCTTGCCCTTTATAGCCATCCACGATGCCGAGCGACCGTATTTCAACGAGATCGCTGCCTAGCTTGCATAATGAACCGCACCCGATAAGCCGTTCTCCGTCTTGAGCGACGATAAACGTATCGATATTACGCGACAAAGCCTCGCGCGAACGGGGGAGCATTATGCCTTTGGCGGCATACCCTTGTATGAGTTCATAAAGCGCATCAACGTCTTCTTGCTGCGCTTTACGGCAGATGACCGACATGTGGATTCCTTCTTTCTCTAGCATCAATTGTATGTATAAATATACAACATGGCGAATGAATTCTCAAGAGACATTTCCAACATAGCGACTAGACGATCTAGCGCTTAGATTTAACCGTTCGGCGCTAGTTCGTCTAAGACGCCAATTCGAACAAAACAAATCCGCCGGTCGGCAGATGCTAAGCATCGCCAAGGGCGGATCGGATAGATCTAAACGAATCGTTGGCCCCTGCTTATACGAAAGCGCCGAATACTTCGTTGCCGAACAGAATCCCTTGGTGCGTCAACCGATAGCTTGCCGAATCGTCCCGTTCGCAACGCTCGAGCAATCCTTGACCGACCATTTTCTTCAGTTCGGCTCCGTATATTTGCTCCAGATCCGCACCGTCGAACTGATGGGCGAAGCTCGATGCGTTCACGCCTTCCTGCAATCGCAAGCCGACCATCATGAAATCGCCCATTGCTTCTTCCAAGCTAACGGAGCTTTCCTCTAATCGGGGCAGCGCTTTATTCGCCGAATCGATGTAAGGTTGAACGCCTTTAATGTTGACATGGCGCTTGCCTAGCGCATAACCATGGGCTCCGGCACCTAAACCGTAATACGGCTCATTGTGCCAGTAAGTCGTATTATGCCGGCTTTCAAAGCCCGGTCTCGCGAAGTTGCTGATCTCGTAATGCCGATAACCCGCGCCGCCTAGTCTTTCCATCAAATGCTCGTACATGGCCAGTTCGTCGTCTTCCTCGGGAAGAGGCAGCTCGTCTCGCTGGTACAAGCGGTGGAATAACGTGTTTTCCTCCACCTTCAACCCGTACAGAGAATAGTGCGGCAAATCCAACTCCAACGCTTTGGACACGCTGTCCTTCAATTGCTGCAACGTCTGGTTCGGCAAGCCGAACATCAGATCGATGGAGAGATTCGAGAATCCGGCGGCTTTGGCGTTCGCGATGCTCTCCACGACGTCCTGGGCCGCATGGATTCTGCCGATCGTCTCGAGCAGCCCGTTATCGAACGTCTGGGCTCCGAAGCTGATCCGGTTAACGCCGCCTTCGCGCATAGCCGCCAGCTTCTCCATGTCCGTCGTTCCGGGATTAGCCTCCATCGTAAACTCAACGTTATCCGCAAGCGGAAAGTGCTTCCGAACGGACGCCAGGAACCTCGTCATCTGAGTCGGCGTAAGCACCGTTGGCGTACCTCCGCCTACGAAAACGGTATCGATGACCGTCGGCGGCAACTCCGCGACCGTAAGCTTCATTTCGTTCTCCAACGCGTCTAAATAGGCGTCGATCGGCTGTCCGGCGGCTACGTAGGAGTTGAAGTCGCAGTAAAAACATTTATTCGTGCAAAAAGGAATATGGATATAAAGCGCTCGCGGAGTCCACAGATGAACTTGTGGCACGGTGATGGATTCGGTTGCCATATTAATCATTATCCAGCTTGAGCACGGCCATGAACGCTTCTTGCGGAACTTCGACGTTACCGACCTGCTTCATCCGTTTTTTACCTTCTTTTTGCTTATCTAGCAGCTTGCGCTTCCGGGAAATATCTCCGCCGTAACATTTCGCGAGAACGTTCTTGCGCATCGCCTTGATCGATTCGCGGGAAACGATTTTCTGTCCGATAGCCGCTTGGATCGGCACTTCGAACATCTGGCGAGGGATAAGCTCTTTGAGCTTCTCGCAAATGACCCGTCCGCGGTTGTACGCTCTGTCTTTATGCACGATGAAGGAAAGCGCGTCGACCTTCTCCGCGTTAAGCAGAATATCCATCTTGACCAGGCTAGATTGACGGTAGCCGATCACTTCGTAGTCGAACGAAGCGTATCCCTTCGTGCTGGATTTCAATTGATCGAAGAAATCGTAGACGATCTCCGCGAGCGGCATGTTGTACTTGATCGTCACGCGATTCGTGTCCAAGTACTGCATATCGATGAACTCGCCGCGCTTATTCTGGCAAAGCTCCATGATCGCTCCAACGTAATCGTTGGGCACGATGATGGAAGCCTTTACGTAAGGCTCTTCCACGAAATCGATCTTACCCGCTTCCGGATAATCCGCCGGATTGGAAATCTCCAATATGTCGCCGTTCGTTTGCGTGACTTTGTAAATAACGCTCGGAGCGGTCGTAATCAACGGGATATTGAATTCGCGCTCGATGCGCTCCTGGATAATCTCCATGTGAAGCATGCCGAGGAACCCGCAGCGATAGCCGAATCCGAGCGCTTGGGAAGATTCCGGCTCGTAGCGCAAGGATGCATCGTTAAGCTCCAGCTTCTCCAAAGCGTCACGCAAGTCGTTATAATCGGTCGTCTCGATCGGATACAGTCCGCAGAACACCATCGGATTAACGCGACGGTAACCTGGCAAGGCTTCCGCGGTAGGGTTCTTCATGTCCGTGATCGTATCCCCCACGCGGGTATCCTTCACGTTCCGGATCGAAGCGGTCACGAAACCTACATCGCCGGGTCCTAGTTCTGTAACCGCGGTAGGACGCGGCATGAACGTGCCGACTTCGATGACGTCGAAGTTCGCGCCGGTAGCCATGAACTTCATGCGCGTGCCGGCGCGAATCGTGCCGTCCACGATACGGATATAACAGATAACCCCTTTGTACGGGTCGTAATGGGAATCGAAAATGAGCGCTTTAAGCGGTTTGTTACGATCTCCTGAGGGTGCCGGTATTTTCTGAACGACTTGCTCCAGGATTTCTTTGATTCCGATGCCGTTCTTGGCCGATGCCAACACCGCGTCGCTCGTGTCGAGACCGATGACGTCCTCGACTTCCTTCTTGACCCGCTCCGGGTCCGCGCTCGGCAAGTCGATCTTATTGATGACCGGCACGATTTCCAAATTGTTGTCCAGCGCCAGATAGACGTTGGCCAATGTCTGCGCTTCGATGCCTTGCGCGGCGTCTACGACTAGCAGAGCGCCTTCGCAAGCAGCCAAGCTCCGAGAAACCTCGTACGTGAAATCCACGTGTCCCGGGGTATCGATCAGATGAAGCATGTACGTTTCTCCGTCGTCCGCTTTGTATAACAAACGAACCGCTTGCAGCTTGATCGTGATCCCCCGTTCGCGTTCGAGATCCATCGAATCCAATACCTGATCCTGCATCTCGCGGGAAGTCAACGTGCCCGTATATTCCAATATGCGGTCGGCCAGCGTCGATTTGCCGTGGTCGATATGCGCGATAATACAGAAATTGCGAATGTGAGTCTGTTTAAAAGTAATTTCAGCCATTCCAATGAGTACCCCCAGCCGGTTCCATGCGTCAGTTGACGATCACTTCATTATAACAGCGTATTCCCATGGCATCAATGAGCTGGCCTTGTTCGTTAGCGGCATCATTCCTCGGAAGGTTTCTCTATCGTTAAACCGTCCACGTGCCGCTTGCCCATCAAATGTCTCTTCTTGCGATTCTCGACGGATTCGAACACGATATCCAAATCGTAATCCTCTCCCGGATACAGGTGTTTCTTGTCGATGAACTTGCGAATCCGTTTGTGGTTGATCGTGATTTTCTCCTTCTGCACCTGCACGATCATATTGCCCCTTTCGTCCGGCAACCGGTATACGACTCCAGGCTTACGCAGTTGAGGAATGAATACGACGTCTCCGACGGACCACTTTATGGACAATTGCTCGGCGCCGGCATCGGAAGCTTTCGCTTGTCGCGAATCGGCTCTCCCTTTCCTCTCCTTCACCCCGCGCGATTGCGCATAACCTCCGCTCGCTTGCTTAGGTATCTCGCGGTTTCCTTTGCCTTCCTTCAAGCTGTCCGCTATCGTCCTCGCCCGTTTGATAATAGCGGCGGATATCCCAAGCTTCGCCGCGATGACGAAGGCGTAGCTGTTCCCGGCCTCCCCCATATCCAGACGGTAGAGCGGGCTCAACGTCTCCTCGTCGAAGGCCATACGCGCGTTCCGGAAACCGTCGGTCACCCGGGCGTATTCTTTGATCTCGTTAAAATGGGTCGTAGCCATGATGACCGAATGACGGCGGTACAATTCTTCGAGAACGGCAATGGACAGTCCAACTCCTTCTCCCGGATCCGTTCCGGTCGCCAATTCGTCCAGCAATACCAACGTAGACGATCCCGCATGGGAGAGAATATCGATAACGTTGCGAAGATGCGACGAGAAAGTGCTCAAAGACGAATCCAAGCTCTGATCGTCTCCGATATCCACCTCCACCGATCCGAACACGCAGACGTTGCTGCCTTCTGAAGCCGGTATAAGCAATCCGGACTGCGCCATAAGAGTCAGCAGTCCCACCGTCTTAAGCGCGACCGTCTTGCCCCCGGTATTCGGGCCGGTGATAAGCAATGCACGATATCCGTCGCCTACTTTGATATTCAGCGGAACCGGCTTCGTCGACAGCAAGGGATGGCGTGCTTCCCGCAAGTCGATTAGCCGCTTGTCGTTCAGCTCCGGCGCGATTCCGCCCAACGCGAGTCCCCACTTCGCTTTGGCGAACAGGAAGTCGTAATGTCCGACCGTATCGACGTTCACCGACAGCTCATAGGAGTAGCCCTCGACTTCCCCCGTCAGCACGGCGAGAATCTGCGTCTCCTCCCGGCTTTCCTCTGCCCTCAGCGCGCTTAAATCCATTTGCGAACCCGCAAGCTCCGAAGGCTCGACGAACACGGTTTGCCCGCTAGACGATTCGTCGAGCACCGTCCCCGGAATCCTCTTGCGGTATTCTTTTTTCACCGGAAGCACGTACCTCCCGCCCCGTTGGCTAACTAATCGCTCCTGCAAAATATCGGAGTGCTTGGACAGCAACCCTTCCAATCGCTTCTGCAATCTTTCCTCCGCGACGCGGATTTTCTTGCGGACCTTCTGCAGCTCGGAGCTCGCCGTATCCACGATTCGGCCGCGATCGATGCATGCCTCTATCGCTTCTCTCAACGGCTTCAAGTCATACATGGATGTTCCGTATGCCGCAACGACGGGTGCCTCCGCCTTCTTCGAGGACATATACTGCCGCAATTGCTCGCAGCTTCTCGCGAACTGCGCCATGAAGCCGAAATCCTGCTCGGCCATGACGTATCCCGTTCCCAACAGCCCCATCATCGTCTCCATCCCATCCAAAGAAGGAAGAGGCGGATGTCCTCCTTTTGCCAATAGGCGGGAAGCCTCCTTCGTTTCGTTTAACCTTTGGCCGATGACTTCTTTGTTTTGGAGCGGCTTTAATGCTTCGGCAAGGCGTTTGCCTAAATAGGTGGTCGTATAAGTCTTCAAAATATCGATTACGCGGTTGTATTCCAATTTATTAAGCGAATGTTGTCTCATTTAATTGATCCTCCAGATCGTTATGGGTTGTTGAGGGTATAAAAAAACAGGCCGCGAAAGTCGTGCGCCATCGGCGCAAGCTCGCGGCCTGCCGGAAATCGTATCGCGGAGTACGCTAAGAAAAGCAGGATTTTATCCCCGTTTTTTGGCGCAAAAAAGCCGTACCCTGATGAGCACGGCTGATCTCCCCGAAATCAATCTTCGTAGGGGCGGTCTTGACCGGTTCTTCACTGGTTATCGGTACCGCGAATTTGTAGCAGAGAAATAAACCCTCCAAAGGACGGTTTTGCACCCTTACTCGTTCGCGACTATCGGATAAATCAGTTAAGAACCAATACCAACATAGAAATTTGCCCCTTAAAACATGATAGCCCCATCTTAAATCAGTCCCGCCTTAGCGTCAAGCCCGGATCCTCAAGGCTTGTCTACAAAGCTATTTAACGAAACAAACTTAGCCTGTCACTCGATCGAAAATCGATACGACCATCCGTATGCCGTTGCGCGACAGATCGTGGAGAACGTCGGCCGTCTTGCCCGATACGCGATCGACGATCGGCTCGCGGTCGTTGCGAGGAACGGCGTACTCTTCCTCGTCCCCCCAATAGTTCCGTTCGGCGTCTCTATCGGATACTCGATTATCTTGCGCGGTTTCCCGGGGAGGCAACGTCCAATCCCCCTCGTCGACCGTCGTCGCCCTCCCTTCGCTCGGGTTAGCCGATTCCATGGGGCCGTTAACGTTCTCGATTCCTTTCGAGGATAGCTCCATCCCGTACAGGATGGCAAATCCCACGATCGCTGCGAAAACCAGCAGTTTAAATGTATCCCGGCGCATGGACGTCCCCTCCTTTAGATTATTTTAACGTGCTTGCTTTGATTGCTTCTTCGTTCTCCCAGTACAACTCCGAGATGATTTTCGCCAGCGCGTCCGCCGTGCGGTAACATTCCTCCAGCGTATTGTCTACTCCGCCGATTTCCAGCAGCACGCTGTCCGGAGCTACCGATTGGTTATACTCTCCGTTGCCGTTGGCCGCCGTCTTTCCCCACACTCCCCGGGATAAGCCCTTGTATTCCTTCTCCAGCCGCTCGTGAATCTGATTGGCGAACTCCTCGTTCTCCCGCCAGTTCGGATTGCGATGGCCGATAATAAAGTATACTTGCGCGTAATCCTTTCCCCTGATCGTGGCGGTCGTTTTCTTCCGTCTCTGCGAGTCTCTGTGAATGTCGAAGAAAAATTTCAATTGCTTGTTGGAGGCTAGCGCCTGTTGCACCGTTTGCAACGAATATTTATAGGAATAATTCCAATTATACCCACTTATAGAGGTTGGATAATCCTTAGAAGAATGGGACGATCCCACGCCGTACGATTCCAGCTTATTGGCAAGCCTTTTTCCGACCAAAGTAACGTTCACGGAATCGGAATTCGGATCCTTGTTCTCCGATTTCAGTTCAGGGTACCAAGACTCGCGATTATGCGAATGGTAGATGAATACGACTTTGCGACCGTCCGTGGACGGCTTGTCCGTCGCATTCGCCTTATCGCTATCCGTCGGCGTCGGAGACGGATCAGGCGATACATTCTCGTCCGGAGAATTCGGACTCTGATCGGGTTGCGCGTTTTCGCCCGGCTCCGGCAAGCCCGTTATATCCGTAAATCCGCCATCCGGTTGCTGCGCGGAATCATCAAGAGGGCCATGATCCTCGGGAGCTTCGGGCTCTCCCGATCCGGGTCTCAGCAATACGGATTCGTCCCGATCCATGCCCGGCATCTCCAACGCGAGTAAGCTCTTGGGATCGTTAGGGTTCAAGTCGGTCATAAACCTTAGCAGGAAGGCAGCCATTCTGCCCGTTTGAAAGGGAGAACCTTCCGCGGCGTCCATATGGGGAAGCTCCATGCTCAGCAGCGATTGAAAAAACTGCCCGGACAAGGAAGCTGCGAATCCTTTCATCGATTGTACCGGAGACGCCGCCAAGGACTTCTGCAGCATCCCTCCTAAACCTAGCAATACGAATAAAACCATGGAACAAACGCTTAAGATGAAATAAGCGCGCCCGGTAATCAGAATGCGTCGCCATTTGGCGCGCACTTGCGGCCAACTCATCGCCACGACGATACGTTTCATCGCTCATCCTCCCCGGAATCCCTAAAAGTCAGCGGGTTCCTTCTCTTATTTTCTAAAGGTATCCCATCATATGAGAGAATCGAAAATGATAGAACCCCGTTTCAGAGGTTGATAGAGTCGAGTTTGGAAACGCAAAGAATCCCGGCTTTAATAAGAGCCGGGATCGTAGCTTAATTGCGCTATTCAATTATCGAGGGCTAATGCGTATAGGCGGCTACATTATTCTTGTCAACCGCTTCGTGTAACGCTGCGTTAAGTCCGCTGGCGATGACGTTCGCGATATCCTCCATGAATTTGTCGATTTCCTTGGGCGTCACGAGAAGATCGTGGCCCAACGGGTTCAACACTTCTTTAACCAACTGCAGCCGCTCCGTTTCGTCCATTTGACCGAACACTCCGAACAGCGGTTCCGTATTCGCCGTATGCTTCTTCATATGCTCGAATACCATGTCCATCGTATTGTTGACGACCGTCGAGGCATATACGACTGTGGGCACGCCGATCGCTATGCAAGGCACGCCTAGAACATCCTTAGTCAATCCTTTGCGTTTGTTGCCGATGCCCGAGCCGGGATGAATGCCCGTATCGGCGATCTGGATCGTCGTGTTCACCCTCTCCAGCGACTTGGCCGCAAGCGCGTCGATGGCGATAATCAAATCCGGCTTGGAGCTTTCCACGATTCCGAATACGATGTCGCTCGATTCGATGCCGGTCGTTCCGAGCACGCCCGGCGCAACCGCGCTGACGGGCCTGTACCCGGGGCTGACCTGGTCCGGCATCAGCTCGAAATAGTGCCGGGTTACCATGATGTTCTCGACGACGATCGGTCCCAAGGCATCCGGTGTTACGTTCCAGTTTCCCAACCCTACGATAAGTACGCTGCTTTTCTCGTTCACGCCGATTCGAGTCAAGAAAGCTTCGAATTCCTTCGCGAAAGAAGTAGCTACCTTGTCCTGCAGCGTCGTATCCCCGTTCCGCAGCTCCGGCACCTCGAGCGTAACGTAATGTCCGATTATTTTGCCGATTTGCTGCGCGGCTTCCTCGGTCTTGATCTCCATGCGGGTAACGGTAATTCCATCCGCGCTGTCCGTCTCGGACCAGACCCCCGGGATCTCGGTCGTCTCTCGTCCTTGGGTCGCGATCTCCCGGGCTTCAAGCGCCAGATCCGTTCGCACGTTATATAAAGCCAAATCTTTATCCATCGGGTGAAATTAAGCCCCTTTCGCTTACGGATTGTGGTGGGAAATCAACTTGCTTTTTACCCCCTTGCATGATAGAATGTTACAAGTTGTGTGGAGAAATACTTCTGTTTTTGCTGGAGGTGAAAAGAAATGCCAAACATCAAATCCGCCATTAAACGTACCAAAACGAACGAAGCACGCCGTCAACGCAACGCTTCGGCTAAATCCGCTCTACGTACTGTCGTGAGAACAGCTGACGTAGCGGTCGTAGGAACGGACGCAACCGCAGCTAAAGCGGCTTACGGCGCGGCTCAGAAGAAGTTGGACAAAGCGGCAACCAAAGGAATCATTCACAAGAACGCTGCTGCTCGCAAAAAGTCCCGTCTGGCCAAAAAACTCAACGCATTGTCCGCGCAAGCCTAATCTCTTGTGCCTGACGCATATGCGGCTGCCTTGTCTTAAAGATACTGCAGCCAAAGAAAAGCCATTCCTCAGCAGGTCACTGCTAATAGGATGGCTTTTTTTGTCGGGTTTCATTAATTTGATTGAAACCAATTGTTCAACTCGCGCCTTGGGAGCCGGTCCGCAATAGAAAAAGCTCAAGTCCGAGAGACTTCTCGACGCGGCCTGTTTTCATCGCGTAATCGAGATCGGCCAGCTCCGATAACATGGAGGCTAATCGATCCAGACTGAATTTGCGCGCTTGTTCCCCCGTGATCTTAACGGCATAAGGGTGTAAACCTAACTGGGAAGCCATCTGCTGAGGCGAATAGCCTTGGCTGCTTAATTCCTTGACGTAGAGCATGTTCCGGAATTGGCGAACGAGCAGCGCCATGAGTTTAATCGGCTCTTCCCGTTGCTTCAGCAAATCGTAATACAGCGTGATCGCCTCGGCGGTACGTAAAGCAGCCAGCTCCTCCGTCAGCTTAAATACGTTCTGCTCCGTGGCCATCGGCACGAGCGATCGAACGGACTCGAGCGTCACGGTGCCGCCCGATCCCGCGTGCAAGCACAGCTTGTCCGTCTCCGCGGCCAGAGAGTGCATATCGGTGCCGACGCGCCTAAGCAGTTCTTCCGCTGCCGGGTTGCCCATCGTGCGATTTTGGTTCGCTGCCCGTTTCAACAGCCATTGAAGCAGCTCCTCGGACTGCAACGGGCTGAAGGAAACGACGTATTCGTTTCCCTTGGCCGTCTTCACCAGCTTCTTGCGTTCATCCAGCTTCTCGTGAGGAACCATAAAGACGAGAACCGTCGTCTCCGACGGCTGTCCCATGTACTCGAGAAGTCTCTCGGGACGATGCTCTACCTTGGACGACTCCTTGCCCGCCGCGAACAGCACGCTGTCCCTGACCAGAATGATCTTGCTCGGAACGAGGAACGGCAGCGTCTCCGCCTCCTCGATGATGACATCCAGCGGAGTTTCCCCCGTATCGAAGCGAACGATAGCCATCTCCCTGTGCTCCGGCTGAACCAGACTCTCCAGCAACCGCTCGATGAATTCGTTCATGACGTACGATTCGGTTCCGAAGCAAACGTACATAGGGGATACATTACCTTGCTTGATTGTGCGAAAAGCCTGTTTGGCGTCCATTGCTCTCCCCCAAGTATATATGCTTTCTTGATTGTACAATAAAAAACAAAGAGATCACACCTTTTGCAAGGCGCGATCCCTTTGTTCTCGGACATCTATATCAACGTTCGAAGGCCGGCCCATGGTGCCGTGCGCGAACGACCGTGACGATGGTCCAAAAACGACCGTCAACTTCATCTGTACACTATACGCTCGAAGGAGCAAATGGTGACAATGGAATTAACGCAATGATTCCGTACTCGTAGCCGTATCGAATTGCCATTGGGTTTCCGTGCCGCCGGCATCCGTGAAAGTAAAATAGAGAATCGTGCTCGACTCGTTCCAGCTGAGCAAGCTGATCTTGCCGTCGCGAATTGCGGAAGTATACCATTCGCCTTTTTCGCCCGTTTTATACACTTGGAACGTACCGGCGTCGACTACCGCGATCGCTTTCCATTGCCCGTCGGCGGATTCCGCCCATGTTGCTGGAATGTCTACTAACGGAGCAAAACCTTCATTACTTCCCTCGACCGGAGTTTCCGGAGCCGGAGCGTTTAACGGAGGAGCAAGTCCTGCGCTGCCGCCCTCTCCCGAATTCTCGGCACCGGAGGCGTTAGAGCCGTTTTCTCCGTTGCCGGCATCGGATCCATTTTTAGACTCGGATTGATCCATTAGCCTAACGTCATTTGTCGTTATTTTAGCCGCCGGGTCTTGGCCTCTTTGAGCCTGAACCCCTGGTTGCGACATTTCGGGACCGGCCGCATCGTTCTGGCTGCCGCTTCCGCCGAGCGTCCATTGACCCGGGTTGCTGAACAACAACAGGCCAGCGACGACTCCGGCAGCGACGACTCCGGCTATTTTCCCGTACAAATGACGGGCCGGACGTCTTGATCTTACTATAGGCTTGGACTCGGAAACTTCCGAGTCGTTATGGGAACCGCCAGACGAATCAGATGCATGAAGCCGTTCCAATTCCGGCATGATCGCATCCACCAGGCTGAATCTAGGAACTACGCGCGGTAATTGTTCCAATTCGCTGGATAATTTCTGCAATCTTGCCAACATGGCGGCGCAGTCAGGACATTGACCAATATGATCCATCATGAGCGACGTTTCTTGTTGATCCAAATCGTCGTCAATGTAACGCTGCATGAGTTCCATCACCTCTTGGCAAATCATCCCCGGACACCACCTTTCTGATAATCATGAAGAAGAGTTTGCAGTTGTTGTCGGGCTCGAAACAAGTAAGATTTAACTGTATTGAGCGGCAAATTTAATGAATCGGCTATTTCGTTGTACGAGAAATCCTGCAAATAACGCAGCACGACGACTGTACGATGATGCTCCGGCAGCTTGCCGATCGCTTCGCGGATTTCCTCCGCGGCGTATGCGGAAAGAACCTCGGTTTCTACATTATCCCCGGCTTGAAACACCATATCATGTTCGTCAATGGATACCGCAGGTTTTTTACGGCGAAATTTGTCAATGCATATGTTCGTTACGATTCGTTGCACCCACGTGCGAAATTGAGCTTTCTCTTCATAGGAATCGATTTTAGTATAAATTCGGATAAGCGCGTCCTGCGACGCATCCAAAGCATCTTGCTCGTTATTCAACAAATAATAAGCAGTGCGATATACTTGACTCTCAATTTCGCGGAGTAGCGTAACGAGTGCTTCCCGGTCGCCCGCTTGTGCGGCTTTAATCAGAGCCGGCTCCACCACAGAAGATCCTCCTCCCCTGCACCTTCACAGACGTTATGGTCTAAATAAAGGTTGCAATCCCCCCAAGGGAATTTACGGTAATTTAAAATATCTAACTTTTAGTCTAGCAAAAATATTCGCAAAGGCATAATGTTTTATGCTGGATAATCCAAGCCGAATCCCATTATACACTGTCTGATAGGATAGAGGTGACTTATCTGAGTTTTCTTCTATCCATAGTACCGTCGCGGTGAATTCGATATTGGATTTCCCCGTTCGTATCCGTCCGCCAGATCAGGCTTTCCGATCGGGTCAAGCGATCAAGCACGCCTTGATTCGGGTGTCCGTAGAAATTGTTCGCGCCTACCGAAATCACCGTCTCCCTAGGCTTCCAATAAGTTACCCACTCGTCGATCGTCGAGGTTTTGCTGCCATGGTGACCTGCTTTGAGCACGTCGATTGCGCTCGCAGCCTCCCCCTTTGCTCGTTCCGTCGCGACGACCTCCCGCTCGCCGCTCTCTTCCAGATCTCCCGGAAGAAGGAAGGTTCGGCCATAAATAGTGACCTTTAGTACGATACTTAAGTTGTTTTGTTCGTCCCTGACCGTTACCTCGTTCTCGGAAGCTTTACTATTCGGCTGCTCATATCGCGGAAAAAGGATTTCGATTTTCGTGGAATCGTCCACCTGCCATTCCATCGGCGCATGGATCGCGTAGCTTGCGATCGACCTATCGGTTACCGCCTTGAATATACCGAGCGCGCTGGGAGAGTCTTTAATCGTCCCGTTAAAGAGAAGTCTTCGCACGGGGATATTGCCAAGCACCGCCTGAGCGCCGCCGATGTGGTCCGAATCCAAGTGAGTTAGCACAAGGGCATCCAACTCCCGAACTCCGCGCGTCAATAACAAAGGAACAAGCAGCTTTCTGCCCACTTCGTAAGGATCCCTCCTAATACGCCATTCGTCGCCGGGCTTGCGGAAATCGAGCGTCCCTCCCGCATCGATCAGAATATGTTTACCGCTTCCGGTTCGGATCAAGATGCTATCTCCTTGACCGACGTTAACGAATGATAAAGTTGCCTGGCGATTAAACCAAGCAGGCTGATACCCCCACGCGAGCCAACCAACAAGTAAAACAAGAAAAGTTACGCGAAAAGCAAATGAAAGCCGAGTGGAATAGCCGTATACCGCAGCGCTTGGGTTAACCGGCAACGGTGCCGTGACATCCCCGGCCGAGCCTTCCATAGCCTGTTGCCTCCACCATTCATGCTCATCCTTGCGGACAAGTCTTCTTTTTAAACCGACGATCCCGATTCCCATGAGTACATAAGCTGCCGCTACCCATAGCAACGAAGGCTGCGGCCACACCGTTCTCAGATCGATGAAGCCGTTAAGCCAATCTACCAACCCGAACGTCAGTCGGTTTCCTAACGTCGCCAGCTTGGCGGGAATGAGTCCGAGCGGAAGCCACCCTGCGCCGAAAGCGATTGAAGCCATTCCGAGCGGCATCACAATGAAGCTGATAAAAGGTACGAGCAGGAAATTAGCGGGTAACGACAAGAGGTGGACGGCGTGAAAATAATAGATCGTCACGGGAAACGAAACCGCCTGCGCCGTCAGTGCTACAGCAACCGGTCCTCTGAGCCATTTCCATGGGATCGGCAGCGAAGCGGTAACCGTAGGAACGAATAGAATCAGGCCCGCCGTCACGAGAAAAGAAAGCTGGAAGCTAACGTCTTCGATGAGCAAGGGATTCCATATCAGCATCAGCATGGCGGCGGCAAGCAGCAGATGCAGTCCGTCCTTCAAAGCGTGACGTCGCGCAAGCCACAGCGCGATCATGGCCATTAAGCATGCCCGGACGGCCGAAGGAGAAGCGCCGGTAACCATCATATACACGGGCATCATCGCGATCGTTAGATCGATCGTTCGTTCCCTGGTTAATCTCATCCAAGCGCCGATCTGAAGTAATAAATAGACGATTACCCCTACGTGCAATCCCGAGATCGCAAGCACATGAGTCAATCCGAGCCGCGCGAAATTATCGTATTGTCCGGGATCGAGGTCGGACCGGATGCCGACCACCAACCCTTTCATATAACCTGCATCTCCATCCGAATACAATCGATCCATTAGCTCGCCGATTCGTTCGCGCAATAGATCGAAAAAGCGAAGCGGTTTGAAGTATAAAGGTATGGGTACATTCGTCGGAGTGATAGCATCTATGCCTTTGGCGCTTACCTGCCAAAATACGCCGAGTCTATTCAAATACTCGCGATAGTCGAATGAACCGAAGTTCCCGGCATCTCCGGGAAGCTCTATAACGCCTTTAACAAGCAGGCTATCTCCCCGTCTCCAATCCGACGCAATCGCTTGGTCCTGTTGACGGCTTAACTTAAGCCTTACGATTACCGCATCCCTGATCGCTTGTTCGGAGGAAGCACCCGCGAGCTTTACCGAATGCGCAGTCAGCATGAAAGTAACTACGTCTCCGTCCACATCGACGACCGAAGCCACGTTGCCCGTCAATTCGACCTCGCTCTCCATCGTGACGTCGGAAACTTCGATATCCGAGAGATTTCGTTGCTCGGCCCCTATTCTCTCGCCGAACGATAACAATAAAGCTAAGATGCATAGGATTGTTAATCGCAGCGTTAATCTCCCAAGTAAATGACATCCGAATAGGAGGAGCAGGATCGCGCTCAACGAAATATAAGCGGCCGTCCCTTTGCTAATCGAGAGGATAGAAGTCCCCGCGATCCAGAAGCAAGCGATCGCGACTAGCGGCCTCCCGTTCATTATTCCGCCCCCTTCTCGCCGACTAAGTATTAACGGCCTCGCCTTCCTTTGGGTCGGCAAAAAAACACCCCTCCATCGAACCGATTGGCTCGATGAAGAGGTGCTTCCTCTTCCATGACTTTGAAGATGACCTTAAGACCCGTCCTGTACCTCGGTATCCGCGGGGGGAACGTAATTCCCGATTTGCCTGAACAGCAACCCTCGCTGTTCCATTAAGGAAGCGACTTTAGCATGATCCTTAGGATATGGCCTGTGGTAGACGATTTCCGCGATTCCGCTATTCGCCAACATGTTCGCGCAGGTCCAGCAAGGCTGATCCGTTACGTACACGACCGAGCCCTCCCGGTCCACGCGATCCGTGAACAATAACAGATTCTGCTCCGCATGGATCGTCCGGATGCACCGCTGCTTCTTGACCATCTCCGCCGACGACGAACCGGCCGACGCGGGCTCGAATTCTTCGACGATCATGCAACCGGCCTCCGAGCAATCCTGCACGCCCATCGGCGCTCCGTTATATGCCGTTCCAAGCAGCTTCTTCCCTTGGACCAGAACCGTGCCTACATGGCGGCGCGGACAACGCGAACGGGTCGAAACCATGAACGCGATGTCCATAAAATACGTATCCCAGTCCTTGCGCAGGGCTGTCATATCACTCATTACCTCCGACTAGCTTGTTAAGCCTCTTACTTCTGACTTGCCGCCAAAGCTTGATCCAGATCGTTTAGGATGTCCTTGATGCCTTCGGTTCCGACCGACAGACGAATCATGCCGGGTTGGACGCCCGCGGCTTCCTGTTCGGACTCGCTAAGCTGCTGATGCGTCGTGCTCGCGGGGTGGATAATGAGCGACTTCGAATCGCCGACATTCGCCAAATGCGAGAATAATCCGACCGAATTGATGACTTTTTTCCCGGCTTCTATTCCGCCTTTAATGCCGAAGGTCAGAATCGCTCCTTGGCCGTTAGGTAAATAACGTTGACCTAACTCGTATGATGGATGGCTTTCCAAGCCTGCGTAGTTAACCCATTCGACCGCAGGGTGGGATTCGAGAAACTTAGCAACCGCCAGCGTGTTGCTGCTATGGCGCTCCATGCGAAGATGCAAAGTCTCCAGGCCTTGCAGGAACATGAAGGAATTGAACGGGGCAAGGGCAGCTCCCATATCGCGAAGCAACTGGACGCGCATTTTGATAATATAAGCAACCGGGCCAACGGCATCCGCGTACACAACGCCATGGTAGCTCGGATCAGGCTCGGTAAGGCCCGGGAACTTGCCGCTTGCTTTCCAATCGAACTTGCCTCCGTCTACGACGATGCCTCCGATGGAAGTTCCATGCCCGCCGATGAATTTCGTCGCGGAATGCAGCACGATGTCCGCGCCATGCTCAAGCGGGCGGCAAAGGAACGGCGTAGCGAACGTGCTGTCGATAATGAGAGGAATTCCGTTATCGTGGGCGATGGCGGCTACCGCGGATATATCGAGGATGTCCCCTCTAGGATTGCCGATCGTTTCGGCGAATATCGCTTTCGTTTTCGGCGTAATCGCTCCCCGAAAATTCTCGGGATCGGACGGATCCACGAACTTCACCGTTATTCCAAGCTTAGGTAACGTAGTGGAGAACAGGTTATACGTTCCGCCGTACAAACTAGCAGCGGAGACGATCTCGTCTCCCGCTCCCGCGATGTTCAGGATGGAGTATGTAATCGCCGCCTGACCCGAACCGACCGCCAATGCCGCGGCTCCGCCTTCCAAAGCCGCTACTCGTTGCTCGAAAACATCCGAAGTCGGGTTCATGATACGAGTGTAAATATTGCCGAATTCCTTCAATGCGAACAAGTTGGCCGCATGCTCCGTGTCGCGGAATCCATAAGAAGTCGTCTGGTAAATCGGTACCGCGCGGGACATCGTTGTGGGGTCTATTTGTTGCCCGCCGTGGACGGCTAGCGTTTCCAGTGAATACGATGATTGTTTGCTCATTCGATTAAACCTCCCAAAGGAAATAGATGAATGCATACTTTGCTATTTTCTCATATTCGGAACGAATGTAAAAGGCGGAATTGGATTTTATTTCCTACGAGATTCGGATAAGGGGAATGATCTTCTCCAATATTTTCGGTCCGATCCCCTTTACTTCTAGCAATTGGTCCGCGCTGCTAAACCCTTGCACCCGATCACGGTAGTTCAATATCGCTCTGGCTTTGGCGGAGCCGATTCCGGGCAGCGTTTCAAGCTCGGCTTGCGTCGCCTCGTTCAGGTCCATCAAGCCCTCCTCGTTCGAGATAGATTCATTCGAATTAGATATTGAAGGTTCGTTATTCGTCTCGCCGGTCTCGGGCGGTATAGGGGACAAATCGGTGCCGGCTCCGTTACTTGAACTGGAGTCGGGTTCGGGTTCGGGAGTAAGAAAAGTAGGACGAGCTAACGGCACGGCGGATTCTTCGCCATTCTCGGTGATTTTATCGAGCGCTTCGGTCAACGGTCCGTTAACGGGCGTCCAGCCAGCAATTGGAGAAGCGATCGATCCGCGATACAGTCCGTAAGCAAGCAATGAGCCCCCGGCTATCATCAACGCGCAAACGACTATTTTACGCGAATCCCATGAAAGGAATTTTCGAAACATAATTCAAACCTCCATTCCTCGATTGTCTTGCATGAAAATGAAAACCGTCATGATAACCAAGCATTGGTTCATATATTGGGATGTAAAGAATTCGCCTTGGGAGGGGACAGGATGAGAATCGGCTTCATTGGTGCGGGAAGTATGGGAAGCTTATTAGTTGGAGCGTTCGTACGCGCCGGTGCCATGCAGCCGGACCAGCTCACGATAAGCTCTCGAACGGCATCCAAGCTTGATCAACTGGCCAATCAATATCCCGGCTTGCATGTTGCGGCTTCGAACAAGGAAGCGGCGATTGGGGCCGATTATTTGTTCTTATGCGTTAAACCTATGGATTTTCGCAGGGTACTCGATGAAATCGCTCCCGTGATGACACCCGACCAGATCGTCATCTCGATTACGAGTCCGGTCAAAATATCGTCGCTGGAAGAGCTTCTCCCCTGCAAAGTCGCCAAAATCATCCCCAGCGTCGTAAACGCCGTCGGTAGCGGAGCTTCATTGTTCATGTGGGGCACGCGTCTGACCGAGGATGACCGGAATGCATTATGGAACCTATTTTCCGCCATCAGCCGGCCGATTGCCATTCTCGAAGAGGAAGTACGAGTCGCGTCCGACCTGTCGAGCTGCGGCCCCGCTTTCCTCGCGTTTCTGCTGGAGCAATTCATCGATGCCTCGGTGAAATCTACCGGAATGGACCGCGAAACAGCAACCGCCCTGGCCTGCGAAATGATGCTCGGAACGGCTCGGCTCATGCTGGAGCTTCCTTGCTCCCCGAACGAATTGCAAGCGAAGGTTTCCGTCCCCGGCGGAATCACCGCGGCGGCGCTAGACGTTCTCCGCAAAACGACCCGCGGAGCCTTCCTCCAAGTTCTCTACACGACCCACGAGAAATTCGCCGACGATCTCGACCGAGTCGATTCCTCGCTTTTTCCTAGGGAACGCACTTAGGCGCGGATTCGCCCGACTGAAGCCCCCACTTTCTTTGCTTGTTCCGGCTTAGGCGGTGAAAACCGCCTTTTTTTGTTGGATTTCATTTGCTCCACCCCCACCAAAGTAGCTATCCAGCCAAGCAGCTCGTTTAATATAACTACATATTTATGTGCTTATCGAATTCGATAGAAAACCGGAATCGCGTCCGTCTCTTCGAGATTAAAACGTGCTCTGCGGATGATTTGATCCTATCAAAGCTATAAAAGGTGAAATCAAGGTAATAAGAATGGTAATCATCGTTATTGGAGCTTTTGAGCAGATTTGCAATCAAAGTAGGATGAAAAACATCACTATAGATCGTATTTTAGGAAAGGAATTGAACAAACGGAGACCAATAGGGATAAAAAACATTCTTATCCAGCTTAATTCTTGAGCGTGCTTCAAAAATACAATGAAATACATCGTATCGGAACCGGATAACTCTTTCACCCAGCCGACTTCCTTCAAAATTTTATACTTTCTGAAAGTTAAATATAAAACGCCGCTCGCTCCGGCAAAGGAGCAAACGGCGTGTGCTTCACGCTACATACTTGATACTGATTCATTAGTTTCATTCGGCACTTAGTTAGCGACGATATTAACGAGCTTGCCCTTGACGGCGATGACCTTGCGGATCGTTTTGCCTGCGAGCAATTCCTTCACCTTCTCCGATTCAAGGGCCAGTGCTTGCATGCCCTCTTCGTCGAGATCGGCCGCAATGTTCAACCGATCGGCGATCTTGCCGCTGACTTGAACGACGATCTCGACTTCGGCATCCACCGTAAGCGACACATCGTATTGCGGCCATGCGACATAACTGACGGAGCCCGTATTACCGAGCAGCTCCCACAGCTCTTCCGCGATATGCGGCGCGATCGGAGACAGCATCTGCACGAAATGCGTCATCGCTTCCTTAGGCAACGATTCCGTTTTGTAGGCTTCGTTGACGAAAATCATCATTTGGCTGATCGCCGTATTGAAGCGCAGCGCCTCGTAATCCTCGCCGACCTTCTTCAAGCTCTTATGCCAAGTCCGGCGGAATGATTCGTCCCCTGAAACATCCTGGATCTTGCCGTTCAGATTGCCGCTCTCGTCAACGAACAATCTCCAGACGCGGGACAGGAACCGGTAGACGCCTTCCACTCCGTTCGTGTTCCAAGGCTTCGTCGCTTCCAACGGACCCATAAACATTTCGTACACGCGCAACGTATCCGCGCCGAATTCTCCGACGATATCGTCCGGGTTGATAACGTTCCCGCGGGATTTGGACATTTTCTCGTTGTTGTTGCCCAAGATCATACCTTGGTTAACTAGCTTGTAGAACGGCTCCTTCGTATTCACTACGCCGATATCGTATAGCACCTTGTGCCAGAAACGGGCGTACAGCAAATGCAGAACAGCATGCTCGGCGCCGCCGATGTACAAATCGACCGGAAGCCACTCGCGCTGCTTCTCCGGCGAACAGATTTCTTCGGAGTTATGCGGATCGATGAAGCGCAGGTAATACCAGCAGCTACCCGCCCATTGCGGCATCGTATTCGTCTCGCGGCGAGCCTTCTTGCCGTTGCGCGAATCGATTACGTTCACCCAGTCCGTAACGTTCGCCAGCGGCGATTCACCTGTGCCCGAAGGCTGAATGGCATCGACTTCCGGAAGCAGAAGCGGAAGCTCTTCCTCCGGAATCGTATCCATCGTCCCGTCTTCGTAGTGCAATACCGGAATCGGCTCGCCCCAATAGCGTTGACGGCTGAATAACCAGTCGCGCAAGCGGTAGGTCACTTTGCCTTTCCCTTTACCGTCATTCTCCAACCGGGCGATCATGGCCGCGATCGCTTCTGCCGTCGCCAAACCATTAAGGAATTCGGAATTCACCAGCTTACCGTCGCCCGTGTAAGCCGCCGCGTCTACATCTCCGCCGGCGACGACTTCGATGATCGGCAGACCGAACTTCTTGGCGAACTCCCAATCCCGCTCGTCATGTCCCGGTACGGCCATAATGGCTCCGGTACCGTAACCGCCGAGCACGTAGTCCGCGATCCAGATCGGTACCTTTGCTCCGTTAACCGGATTAACGGCATATGCACCCGTAAACACCCCGCTCTTGTCCTTCGCCAAGTCCGTACGCTCCAGATCGCTCTTCCGCGCGGCCTGATCGACATAAGCCTCGACGGCTGCCTTCTGTTCGGGCGAAGCGATCACTCCGACAAGTTCATGCTCCGGAGCCAGGACGCAATAGGTAGCGCCGAACAACGTATCCGGCCGCGTCGTGAACACGGTCAACGCGGCTTCATGGCCGTCGATGGCAAACTCGACTTCCGCGCCGGTCGACTTGCCGATCCAGTTGCGCTGCATATCCTTGATGCTCTCGGACCAATCCAACTCCTCGAGATCCTCAAGCAATCTCTCTGCGTATTCGGTAATCTTCAGCATCCATTGTCTCATCGGTTTGCGAATGACCGGATGTCCGCCGCGCTCGCTCAGCCCGTCGATGACTTCTTCGTTCGCGAGCACCGTACCGAGAGCCGGACACCAGTTAACCGGAACTTCCGCTACGTAAGCCAGACCTTTCTTATACAATTGGATGAATATCCATTGCGTCCATTTGTAATAATCCGGATCCGTAGTGCTGAACTCGCGTTCCCAGTCGTAAGAAAAACCGAGGGATTTGATCTGACGGCGGAAATTATTGATATTCTCCACCGTGATTTCGCGCGGATGGCGCCCTGTCTGCAACGCGTATTGCTCCGCAGGCAACCCGAAAGCGTCCCAGCCCATCGGATGAAGAACGTTATAGCCTTTCATCCGTTTGAAACGGCTCACGATATCGGTCGCCGTATATCCTTCCGGGTGACCTACGTGCAAGCCGGCGCCGGACGGGTAAGGAAACATATCGAGCGCGTAAAATTTAGGCTTGCCCGCTTCCTCGGTCGTGCGGAAAGTACTATTTTCGTCCCAGTAACGTTGCCATTTCGGCTCGATCTTCAATGGTTGGTAGCCTTGTCCTTGTTCTTGCGACATGTTCGTTAACTCCCTTATGTTCTCTTAAATTCGCGTCTGGTCAAACAAAAAACTCCCGCCCCTAGCGTTGTCGCTAGGGACGAGAGGATTAATTCCCGTGGTACCACCCTAGTTGACGGATATCCTGCTTGGATCGCCGCCCACTTGTGCCCTCGTAACGAGAGGTGACGCCTTGCTTAACGGAAAGCATCCGCAAATGGATGAACCGATTAGCTCGGAGGCTCCAAGGCGAGTTCGTCGTCTGCGTTAACCGGCTTGCACCATCCGCCGGCTCTCTGGGTAACGTCTAACGAGTACTGCTCCTTATCACAGCCAAAGTATGCCATGATTATAGCCAATTCACTCGAACGATGTCAAGCGATACGATACTGCTCTAACTTAATCGGGCGATATTCCCTTCCAGAACAAAGCTACGATCGCGTCTGACAGCTCCCGTCCGGAATAATGGACTTCGCCGACCTGCTCCCTGGTCCCGATCATCAAGAGCGCCGTAAAGGCATGGGACAGCAGAAGAGAATTGGCACGGGCGATCTCTCCCGCATCCATCGCTTCCTGGAACGTCTTGGCAATGACCTCGTGTATCGAATGCTCGGCCTTGCGAATGTCGTCCAGTTGCTCCGCCGAGAGGAAGGGAATCGCTTCCCTTAACAGGCTCTCGAACTCCAAATGGGGGCGGGACATTTTCGTGAACGCTAGCTGCTCGAGCTTATCCCGTATACCCGAATTCGCTTCCAGTATCTTCCGGGTGGAGCTCGAAATCCGCCGCATCATCGCGGAAACGGACTTCGCGAAAAGAACGGCTTTGTTCGTAAAGTAATAATAGACCGAGGCCTTGGTCACTCCGGCTCGCTCCGCGATCGCGTTGATCGTCACCGGTTCGTACCCGAACTCCATGAACATCGCGGAAGCGGCCATGAGTACTTTATCTCGCATCGATGCTTCTCCGGATTCGGCTTTCGGTCTTCCTGGAGAACGCTTGGAATGAGGTTCTGTCATATGAAAAGGGCTGCCCTCCCGATGATCGAATTCAATAGTTGTATAATTAACCTTCCGGTATATATAATTAGGTTGATCTTAATATTTCGATTATATCCCAAATGATTAGCGCAAACATCGTCAAAATCGTAAGGAGGACTCTTATACCATGAACCAAAGTAAAGGATTAGGCAAATGGGTTGCAGGCAAAAAGAGTAAATGGATCACGTTGTTCGTCTGGATTGCGGCAGCGGGGCTATTAACCAGTCTGCTTCCCTCCGTCACCGATGAGGAAATCAACAACGCGCCTAACTTAAGCTACACCAAACCTTCTGTTCAGGCGGAGCAGATCGCGAAGCGGGAGTTTCCCGCGGGCGCCGACATTCCGGCTCTTCTCGTATGGCATAGAGAAGGCGGTCTACAGGATGCCGATCTGCAAAAAATTCAACAACTCGCCGAGAAGCTCACCGCAGTACCGGTATCCCACCAAACCTCCGTTCCTCCTTATCATCGGATGCCGATCGAAGCTCTCAAAGAAGGTTTATCCGAGGATGGAAGCACGCTCGTTACCCCGGTCTTGTTCGACAAACAAGCGGAAGTGGATGGATTAAAAGAAGGCGTCGACCAAATAAAGAAGTATACGGTGAATACGTTCGGCGAGGATCCTTACTCGGTTGCCAAAGGTTCCGTCGACCGGTTAAGCGCCCGTGTCACCGGACCCGTCGGCATTCAAATCGACGCGACCGGCCTGTTCTCCAACGCCGATATTTCGTTATTGATCGGTACGGTACTTCTGGTACTCGTCTTATTGCTCTTAATCTATCGTTCGCCGATTCTCGCATTTCTTCCGCTCATTGCCGTAGGTTTCGCATACGGCGTCATTAACCCCGTGTTAGGTTGGATGGCGCATGAACGCTGGATCGTCGTCGACTCGCAGGCGATCTCGATCATGACGGTTCTCTTATTCGGTGCCGGAACGGATTATTGTCTGTTCCTCATCTCTCGCTTTCGCCAACTTCTTAAAGTAGAGAGTGACAAAGGCAAGGCATTGCTCGCGGCCATTACGGGCTCATCGGGGGCGATTGCCATGAGCGGACTTACGGTCGTTCTGTCGTTGCTCGCGCTATTGGTGGCGGAGTACGGCTCCTACCATCGATTCGCTGCGCCATTCAGCATAGCTATTTTAATTATGGGCATTGCCAGCCTTACTCTCGTTCCGGCGATGCTCGCCATTATCGGCAGAGGCGCTTTCTTTCCTTTCGTGCCAAGAACGCCGGAAATGCAGCAGGAACGGGCAGTCCGCAAAGGCAAACCCGTTCCTATCGTCGAGCCCAAGGAACCACGGAACTGGGTCGGCAACGCCGTAATCAGAAAACCGGGGTTGATCGTGATTATCTGTATCGTAATCCTCGGCGGATTCGCTGCTTTCGCAACGCAAATTAAGACAACCTACGATATCTTGTCTTCTTTTCCGAAGGATATGGAGTCGCGCGAGGGCTTCTCCATGATCGGAGAGAAATTTTCTCCCGGTGAACTTGCTCCGGCCAAGGTTATCGTCGACACGCAAGGAAAACAGATTGATCTGGACCGAACGCTTGCCGCACTTCCCTATATCAATAATGTATCCCAGCCGCATATCGGTCAGCAGAACGAGCAAATCATTGCATACGACGTTGAATTCAATCTGAATCCGTATTCGCTGGAAGCCATGGACAAAGTTCCCGAATTACAAACCGCGATGGAGGCCGCTCTAACGGATGCCGGCGTCTCCGACCCGGAAGAACGAGTATGGATAAGCGGTCAAACCGCGGAGCAACACGATACGAGGGTGACTGGCGAAAGGGATACGAAGCTTATTATTCCGATCGTTATCGGCTTGATTACCTTGCTCCTGCTCGCCTATCTTCGTTCCGTCGTTGCCACCGTCTATCTCGTTCTCACGGTTATTCTATCTTACTTCTCGGCACTTGGACTTGGCTGGCTCATCGTACATCATGTCATGGGGGCGGATGCGATTCAGGGTTCGATCCCGCTGTATTCATTCGTATTCCTCGTCGCATTGGGAGAAGACTATAATATCTTCATGATCTCGAGCATTTGGCAGAAAAGAAAATATATGCCGCTAAAGCAGGCCATTAAAGAAGGCGTAGGAGAGACCGGTTCCGTTATAACTTCCGCCGGACTCATTCTTGCAGGAACCTTCGCCGTGCTGGCTACCCTTCCGATACAAGTGCTCGTGCAGTTCGGCATGATAACGGCAATCGGCGTCTTGCTCGATACTTTCGTCGTCCGGCCGTTCTTGGTTCCCGCCATTACGTTATTACTGGGGCGTCTTTCCTTCTGGCCCGGCAAATACGAGACGGTGCAAAAACAAGTCCAAACTTCCGCCGGAAAATAAACGAAACGGGGCTGCTCCGACGTCGACTTCGACTTCGAGGGCAGCCCCGCTTGGTAATCCGCTTCGTCGTTACTCCGGTTTGCGAGCGACGTAGAACAGCCTTTCCGATTCCTCGTCGGGCTCTTCCCACTTGAAATCGGCAACGCGATGAAGAATTTCGAATCCCGTTTCCGCCAGTTGATCCGCGATCCAATCGGGATCGTAAGCCCTCTGTACGTGGGACTCCTCGAATCGGCTATATAAAACGCCGCTTCCGCTCTTGGAGGCGGACTCTTCCTGAATGAAAAAAGTCAACGAGTGCTCGATTTCCAGCCGCGACGGATCGTAATCGCATGTCCATAAATACGCGACGTCCTTCTCGTCGTAAACGAAAGGCTGTTCCTCCGCGTATCTTTCCAATTGCTTAGGCGAATGGACGTCGAATAGGAATAATCCACCTGGGGTTAAACCTTCATAGGTTCGCCGAATCGTAGCCGTAACGTCTTCGGGCTCGGTTAAGTAATTCAGGCAATCGCAGAAGCTGATTACCGCATCCACGGGCTGAGGCAAATCCCAATCTCGCATGTCTTGCTGCAGCCACCGGATCGTTCCCGGTTCATCCCTGTAACCGCTTCGGATCGTCGGTTCATCCCATTTGCTTCTGGCAACCGAAAGCATCTCGGAGGAGAGATCGATTCCGAAGACGGTGAACCCCGAGCGGGCAAGCGGGATCGTCATATTGCCCGTTCCGCAGCCGAGATCGACGACCGTTGCCGGTATGCCGTACTTTTCCCAGCACCGGCGGGCGAAGCTCATCCATTCGGAATAAGGCATCTCTTCCATCAAACGATCATAGACGGCAGCAAACTGCCGATAAGTGCGCATGATTGTCTCCCCAGTCTTCCAGTCTCTATCGGATATATCAATTATCCGATTCAGGTTTACTCTCGGGCTCTCCGTCGACCTCGTTCAGATGAGTCCAATTCCCCTTCTGCGTAACGAGTCCTTCCTTCATCAGCTTGCCTAGCGCTCGTTTGAACGCGGACTTGCTTAGTTGGAAGCGGCGCTGGATATCCTCGGCGCTGGTCTGATCGGAGTAAGGCATCGCTCCGCCCGGCCGCTCTTTAATAAACGCGAGAATGCGATCCGCGTCCTCGACCCGACCGACTTCCTTCGTTGCCCGAATGCTTAGGGAAACGCGGCCATCTTCCCGGACTTGAGTGACGCGGGCGTTGAACTTCTGCCCGATCCTCAGCGGATGGTTCATGGTCGAGTCGTTTATGTAGCCAAGGGCGCCGAATCCTAGCACTCCGCCTTCCACGAGCGTAAATACGCCATCGCGATAAACGTCCGTAACCCAGCCTTCCCGCCATTCGTTAAGCCATGTGGTCGGAGCGCGGAATACATGCGGAGCGAAATCGTCGATCTTGGCCAGACGGGCAAGCATCCGTCCTTCTTTGTCGTGCTTCATGACGACGAATAGCTCGTCCCCTTTTTGCGGCCACACGTTCCTTCGTTCGATGGGAAAGGATTTCAACGGCAGCAGCAGCTGGCGTCCGATCCCCATTTCCAGGAAAAACCCGAAATGAGGATGGAAATCCGCGACCGTAAGCCTTGCCATTTCCCCTAGCACGATCAAAGGCTTGCGCAAGGTAGCGGTGATCCGCTCCTTATCGTCGTGGAAGAGGAACACTTCGATATCCGTATCGATTTCCGGTTTGTTACCTGCGGCTTCCCCGTAAGGAAGATGAACCTCCGGGCCGTCCTCCGGCCCAAAACCAAGGAACCATCCATAAGGGGACAGCTCCCTGCGAACCCACAATCTCTGCAAGGTTCCGGCCGTTAAATTCATACCGATTCAACTGCCTTCGCGTCGGACCACAAACGTTCCAAATGGTAATACTCTCTTTCGTCTCTGTGGAATACGTGAGCCACGACATCTCCCATGTCGACCAGCACCCAACGAGCCGTATCCATGCCTTCCAAGCGAACGCGTTTGCCGCTCAATTCCGCGCTTTTGCGAATTTCCGTAGCGATCGAGAGCACCTGGGTATCCGAGTTTCCGTGACAAATCACGAAATAGTCCGCGATCAATGAAATTCCTTGCAAATTCAAAGCCACGACGTCGTGCGCTTTCTTTTCTTCCGCCGCGTTAAGCACCGATTTCAATAACTGTTCCGAATTTACTGCCATGTCTCAGCCTCCGTTTTGTAATGTTAATTATTTGTATTGAATAATGAGATCGTTTCGTGCGAGGACGGTTAACGGAAAAATACGTTTTCCTCGCTCCATCAACACCTCTATGGTCGAATCGAAAGCCCTTACTAGCGCTTTCTCCATACTATGCTCTGCGAGCTCGCGAATCTTGCTAACTCCCGGATAATCTCGGCCCGGTTCTATATAATCCGCTAAACAAACGATTTTGTCCAGCTTCGTCATGTTTTCCCGTCCGGAAGTGTGGTAACGGATCGCGTCCAAAACCTCTACGTCCGTCACGCCATGCTCCGATTGAACCGCCCATGCGCCTACATGGGCGTGCCATAGCTCCTTGTCGTGAATCAGCAACTCGCCATGAAGTCCGTGTTCCCGAATAATCGCTTCCATCCGATCGATCGCCCACGCTTTGGAATAATCGTGAAGCAAGGCGCCCAGCTCCGCTTTAGCAGGGTCGCCGCCGTAGCGGTTGGCAAGCGCAATGGCCGTCTCGACGACGCCCAACGTATGCTTCCATCTCTTCTCAGGCATCTGGCTTCGGGTTGCTTCCCTTAATGCGTCAAGATTCATACAAATCATTCCTTTGAATAAAATCAAGGACCGAATCCGGTAGCATATAACGAATGGATCGCCCTTCTTTAAGCAGGTGCCTGATCTCCGAAGAGGAAATCCCCATGGGAGGCATCTTGGCTTTGATCAAGCGGCGTCTGATAAATACGGGCAGCAAGCCATCGTCGCCCGGTTGATCCGGCCGTTCCAATCCGATGAAGGAAAGACGTTCCGCGAGCTCTTCTATCCTGCGCCAATTGGGTAAGTCCATTAGCATATCCGATCCAAGGATCCAATAGAATTGAACTTCCGGAAATTGTTCTTGCAGGGCCGTCACGGTGTCGATCGTATAAGACGTTCCTTCTCGCCGAAGCTCAATGTCCTCTATCCGGAACGAGGAATTCCCCCCGATGGCCGCCTCCAGCATAAGACGCCGATTCTCGCCGTCCGCGCCCGGTTGAGGTTTATGCGGAGGGGTGGACGTTGGAATAAACCATACCTCGTTCAACTTCGCCGCCTCGCGGGCAGCTTGCGCCGCAATCAAATGTCCGTTGTGGACCGGGTCGAACGTACCTCCGAGCAATCCGATTCTGCGCATAAGCTCCAGTCCTTCCGATCCCTATTTGCGTGGAAGCACGATTTGCTTGTGGTCTTTGGATTCCTTGTAGAGGACGATGGTTTTGCCGATGACTTGAGCCAGCTCGGCCCCCGACTTCTCGGCAAGCTCGGCCCCGATCTCGCGGGGATCGTCCGAGCAGTTCGTCAGCACGGATACCTTGATCAGCTCGCGCGTTTCGATCGCTTCCTCGATATGGCGAATCAAATGATCGTTGGTTCCGCCTTTACCGACTTGGAAGATCGGCGTCAAGTGATGGGCTAGCGATCTAAGATGGCGTTTCTGTTTACCTGTTAGCATTAAGTTTCCTGCTTTCTATTATGGAAAATCTCGTTTGTTTGCGGGAAAGACTCCAACACCGCTTCCCGCATCTCGTCGACGGGAGCCGACTGTCCGGTCCAGTATTCGAAGGCGTACGCGCCTTGATAAATAAACATACCCAGACCGCCGTGTATACGGCATCCGAGCCGCTCGGCCTGCTCTAGAAAGGCGGTCTTGAGCGGATTGTAGATTAAATCGCTTACGACGGATCCTGGCTTAAGCCAAGCCGGATCTAGAGGAAGAGCCTCAATATTGGGAGACATGCCAACGGAAGTCGTATTGATGACCACGTCCGCTGTCGAACATGCCGCTTCCAAATCGCCCCAAGGAATCGATTGAATACGGAATTCCGAATCGAACGTCGCGGCGAGTTCGGCTGCTTTGGATTCCGTGCGGTTAGCGACGAGAATCGCGGCGGGCTTCTCTTGCGCCAACGCCCATAAGATTCCTCTTGCCGCACCTCCGGCACCCAGCACAACGATCGTTCTGCCGGCCAAATCCGGCTCAGCTTCTTCCTTCAACGAGCGAACGTATCCGATCCCGTCCGTATTATATCCGACCAATCGACCGTTCTCGTTAACGATCGTGTTAACCGCGCCGGCTGCTTGAGCCCCGACGCTGATCTCGTCCAAAAACCGCATGACTTCGATCTTGTGCGGAATGGTGACGTTCAATCCCCTAAACCCGAGGGCCCGAATGCCCGCGATGGCATGCTCCAACTGATCGGGTAAGACATGGAAAGCGGCATAGGCTCCGTTGATACCTATCGCTCCGAATGCCCTATTCAACATAACCGGGGATTTGGAGTGACGAATGGGATCGCCGATAACCCCGAATAAGACGGTATGGCTGTCCATCGGTAACGTGCTCCTCTATTACAAAATGCTTTCCCTTAGCAACACTCTGATTCCGCGCGGAGCGTGGACGTCGACGGTCGCGCCTTGCTTTCCGTTCGCTTGGATCCACCCGAGTCCGGATATGAAAATATCTTGGTTGGAATTCGGAGCGATCCTCAGGCGGTGCCGGGTCCATGTCGGGAAAGTATCAAGATCTTCGGTACTCGGCGGGCTTAGCATCACGCCGCGATGCTGCTCGTATAGCTCGTCCGCCCGTTCCAGCTTGGTCCGATGGACCGTCAATCCGCCCGATATATTCACAGTGAACGATTGACGATCTCCCTCCACGAAGTCGAACCTCGCCAACCCTCCGAAAAACAGCGATTGCTTCTCGTTGAGTTGATAAGTAAGAGGTTTAAGAGGTTTGTCCGGGAGTAATGCGGCCAAGTCCTTGCGGGGAACGATTTCGGACATCCTCCACGAATAGACGATACCTGGCGTGTCGATGATGCTCTTGCCGTCGTCAAGCGGAATGTGCACGGCATCCAGCGTCGTTCCCGGATATCTGGAAACGGTAAGCTCACGCTTCAAATCGCTGTAATCCGAGATTAATCGGTTGATTACCGTGCTCTTGCCGACATTCGTCGCGCCTACGACGTATACGTCCTTGTTCTGCCTGTACGTATTAACGGCTTCGACGACGCGATCGAATCCGATGTTGCGCCTAGCGCTGCAGAGCACGACGTCGACGACCTTCAGCCCTTCTTCGCGGGCTTGCTTCTGCACCCAATTCCGAAGCCTGTTCCAGTTCGTGACCGGCGGAAGCAAGTCGATCTTATTGACGACCAATAATATCGGATTATTCCCGACGAATCTCTGCAAACCGGATATCAAGCTGCCTTGAAAATCGAACAAATCGACGATATGCACGACCAAGCTATCCGTCGAAGCGATTCCGCCGAGCAGCTTCAGGAATTCGTCTTGATCGACGGTTACGGATGAAACTTCATTATAATTCTTGATTCGGAAGCAACGTTGGCATACGGCCTCTTCCTTATCTATCGATGAAGCGGGAACGAAACCCGGCTTCATGGAATCTTCGCTTTGAAGCGGAATTCCACACCCTGCGCAACGGGGAGGTTTAAGTTGATTCAGCGTCATGTTAGCGCCCTCCCTTGTCCGGCCATAGCCCTTTTTTTCGCAGTCTTGCCAGAGCGATCTTCTCTATCCTGCGGTTGATTTGCGTTGCCCAGCCTTCTTCGCGCGGAGCGATCGGCGTTACGAGGATCGTATGCAATCCTGCCCGGCGTCCTCCGAGCACGTCCGTAAGCATTTGATCTCCGACGACGACGGCTTGCCCGGACGGCAATTCCATTAGCTTGAGCGCCCGGCGGAAAGCTGCGCCTCTAGGCTTGCGAGCCGCAGGGATATACGGTATACCCAAAGGCACGGCGAACTTACCTACCCTAGTCTCGTTGTTATTGGAAAGGATGACAACTTGAAACCCCCGCTCCTTGACTAAATCCAGCCAGCCTACCAGTTCCGGGGTCGCTAGCGGAGTTTTGGCGCCTACCAGGGTGTTGTCCAGATCCGTAATGATGCCACGAACTCCTTGAGTTTTCAACTCGTCCAAATCAATATCAAATACGGTATTCACGATTTGATCGGGAAGCAAACGCTTGAACATCTTCAATAATAACTCCTGTCTGTTAACGGCTATACTTCCTCAAAATATACCACACCCCACCCGATCAAGTAAAACATCCGAGAGGTTCACATTCGTTCCATGCCATAAAACAAGGAAGCGCGGACGACCCGCGCTTCCCCGATAGGACTGTCGACAAGATGATTCCGATTGAACATTCCCGCTATAACGCTTTGCGAATTTTCGTGGCGGCCTCGTTGAATTCATCCAGCATTTGGCTGCTGCCGCCATCGGATCCGTACCTGGCTTTCTCGAAGGTCTTCGCCGCTCCTTCGAATTCGCCGTGAAGGGACGTAAACCTTTTGCCCCAACGATCGAACGTTTCCCGGATGGTCTCGTGAGACTCCCGGCGCAACCCTTGGCGATGGAGGAAGGAAAGCAACCTCTCCATCTCGCGAACGACTCTCTGATTAGGCGTATTGCCTCGGTTGCGAATGTGATTCCACAACTGACGCGCTCGTCTGCTCCGGTATCCGATAAATACGAGAACCAGAATAATCAGAACGACGCCTGCCGCGCCTGCCAGAACCAACCAATCCTTGTTGCTTTCCGTCGTTCCTTCCTCGACCGGCGCTTCGGGAACCGCTACTTCGGGGCTAGTCTCCTGAACAACGGTTTCCTTGACCGGCTGAGGGACGGAGAAGCCTGACGTCGGCTCGAAGGGAATCCAACCGTATCCTTCGAAATACACCTCCGCCCACGAATGGGCATCGGCATTGCGTACGGTATACGTTCCGGCGCCGGACGGGTCCGGCTCCTCGGAAGGGCCTCCGAATCTGGCCCGTTCCAATGTGTTCGGATCGAAGCCGGTCGCATAACCTTTAACCCATCGGGTAGGAATGCCAAGCGATCGGGCCATGACTACGAAAGAAGTGGAGAAATAATCGCAATAACCTTCTTGAATCTCGAACAAGAACGCATCCACGATATCTCCGTTTGCCCGATCGGTTTGCTTAGTCACATCCGGAGTGTTCGTGTAAGGAAACGTATCTTTAAGATATTGCTCGAGCTTCTTCGCGCGATCGTAGTCGTTCGTCAAGCCGACTGTCTGCTCCATGGCCAGGTCACGAACGCGTTGCGGCAACGTATCCGGCAATTCCAAGTAACGGGCGTCGACCGTCGACGGTTCAACCTTGCGCAGGGCTTCCTCGTCCAGAATAACGACATTCGAAACGACGGAATAGGATTGGACGCGGGACGGCTTGCTCCAACGAAGTTCCCACTCTTCCGGGTTCCATCTTAAGCCGGCGTTATTGTCGCTCTTCAGCTCCGACACTCGGGAAACAGGTCCGGCTCCGAATAACACGGGCAGCTTATCTTTGCGCAAGACCGTAACCGTCTGCACGACTTCCTTCGTAGCCGCCTCGTCGGCGCGGGGACTTGCCAGCTCCAGCTCTCCCTCATTGCCGTAAACGTTGTCGACCAGCTCCGGAGACTTGACGTCACCCCAGCCTTTACCTGTATAAATCGCTTTCGTCTCTCCGCGCCAATAACTGCTCTGCGAGGTCGTAATCGTCATAACCGGCGAATAATCGAACTGGAACCCGCCTCCGATCTTCCGATCGTCCCTGCTGTATCCGGATAGCGAGGATCCTTTGTTCCCGCTTCCGGCGCTGACCTTCTGCACGCCGCCTTCTCCGGAGAAGACCGGAACTTCCCGACCTTGGGCTTCCGTCCATATCGTATAAGGATCCTCGAGAATAACCGGAGCTCTCGGCATGAAAATACCCGCCAAGATGACTACGGTAATAATGATAACGGCCGGGAACGCGATATCGAGCGGTCTCTCCGCCAAGGCTTCCCAGCTATCCGGATGCCGGACTTGCAATTGTCTTAAATGCATAACGACAAGCCAAGCCAGGCCCGCCGTAACGATCCACGCGATGTTATGCCATAGCTCCAACGGGAAGAAAGAATCAACGGTAGCCATAAGGGCAATGGAAACCACTACGACGATAATCGCGCCGATACGCCTAGAGCCTACCCATGACATGAAGTGGACTAGCGCGAGTACTCCGATCGATAATTCATAGAAGGGATGCAACTGTTGTACGTGAATCGAGACGAATTGGGTTACGTCCGCCCATACTTTCCAGCTTGCGGGCCACCCATACCAAACGATCGGTATTTTCCACAAAATAAATCCCAAGATGGATAGGCATTGAACGGCGTAACGAACGGCGAACCAACGCGTTAAGAGCAATTCGGTAACCGCCGTAACGATCATGACACCGTAAACGATCGAGTACGTTTCTTCCCACCAGTAATCGGAGAAGCATTGGATGAGCTGTAAAACGATGACGATTGCCAATAACCTATGAAGTCTCTCCAGGACTAAACTGCGCCAGAATTGGCCTAAGAGTAACTTTTTCATGCCGATACCACCCCCAATGCGAGCGGCAAATGATCCAATTGCGAAACGGAACAGAACTCCCATTGCTTAGATTGGCACAACAGCTGCCATTGGCGGTGCTTAGCGACCTCTTCCGAAGACAGGTGGTTGTCCGAAATATGAACTACGTTGGGAACCATCCGTTTACCTTCGAGAGCATTCATCGCCAGTACCGTCTGATTGTCCATCGACGATCCGATGAGAACGATATGAATCCCGGGCTCGAAGCGTTCCGCGACTTGAGCGAGCACCTCTCCCATGGACCGTTTACCGTCGGGTTCGACATCGACCAGATGCTGGAGAACCTCGTCCTTGGAAACCGGAGTTCTGCCTTCTCCGAATCGGTAAGAGGTTTGACCCGAGGAGACGAAACCGATAGGCATGCCTTTGGCGATCGTCAGTTCGAGCATAGAGGCCGCAACGGAGACGGCGAGCTCGAATTGGTCCGCCGAACGGTAGGACGCCGTATTGCGGTCTAGAACGAATACGACTCGCGGAAGGGCTTCCCGCTCGAACTCCTTAGACTTCCATTGCCCCGTTTTGGCGGTGGCGTTCCAGTGAATCCGCGACAGCCGGTCGCCGTGAATGTATTCCCTGACTCCGTCGATCTGCGTAGTCTCCCTCGCCCATAACGAGTTGAACGTATGCTGGAACACCCCGCGTTGAGACCGGCGGAACAGCTTCCAGTCTTTAAGCGCGATCGTTCTCGGTAGCACCTGGACATGAAGCGGCTCGGAAAACGATCCCCGATGCTCGAACAATCCGAAGATATCCCTCGTCGAACAATCCGTTTGTTGAAATTGGTATCTTCCCCTTCGTAGCGGAGCGGTCTCGAACTGAACTTGCCCTCTGCGGCGATAATCCGGCACGAAGGACATTTCGTACAATTGGGATTCTCCGCCCGCGGAGCGGATCAGCTTCTCCCGAACGATTATATAAGGAAGAGGCCATATGCCGGGAATCTGCATATGCAACTTCACTTGCAATCTCATTCCAGCGGTCAAGAGCGTGGAATTCCCCGCCCCCGTATCCGTAACCCTTATGCCTTGTACCCCTCCGATGCCGCTCCAGCGCCCAAGCATCAGGTAGACGGCCAGCGCGTTCATGATCACGAACAGCATGAGAGAGGTTTTGCCTCCTTGGAACAGCAAATAACAGAACGCGGTTAAGTACAGTACCGCGCTTAGCCACCAAGCGCGCGGAAAAAGCAGCCGCGACATGATTAACGCTCCATTCCAACGGGCACCGGCAAGAGGCGAAGAACGTCTTGCAGCACTTGCACCGTCGTGACGCCTTGCATCCGCGCTTCCGAGCGGAGATGCAACCGATGGCTAAGAACGAGTGGCGCCATCGCCTTCACGTCGTCGGGAAGCACGAACGTACGATGATTCAAGAATGCGTAAGCTTTGGCCGCCGAGGACAATGCCACGCCAGCGCGGGGACTCGCGCCGAGCAGCACCGCGGAATGCTGGCGGGTGCCACGAATCAAAGCGATTAAGTAATCCGCTACCGTCGTCTCCAAATGTATGCCTTCCGCCAGTCGTTGCATCTGGGCAACGTCTTCGACCGTGGCGACCGCCTTCAACGATTCGGCGGCCCGGCTTGCGCTCGGCTCAAGCACCAGCCGCTTTTCCGAAGCTTCGTCGGGGTATCCCAGCTTTATTTTCATAAGAAAACGGTCTAACTGCGCTTCGGGCAAGCTATAGGTTCCTTCGAATTCGATCGGGTTTTGCGTGGCGAACAGCATGAAAGGATGGGGAAGAACATGGGTTTCCCCGTCGACGGATACCCTTCTCTCTTCCATCGCTTCAAGCAAAGCCGACTGCGTCTTCGTAGTCGCGCGGTTGATCTCGTCGGCAAGCAATAAATTCGCCATGACCGGACCGGGCCTGAATACAAATTCTTCTAATTTAGGATGATAGATGGAGACTCCTGTTATATCTGTAGGTAGTAAATCCGGATTGCATTGAATGCGGTGGAACACGCCGCCGATCGATAACGCGAGCGCCTTGACCATTTGAGTTTTTCCGGTTCCCGGAACGTCTTCGATAAGAACATGACCGCCTGCTAGCATCGCGGTTAGCATGGAAGCGATTTCCTCTTTCTTGCCATAAATGCATGATTCCATGTTTCGTCTGATAAGATCTAAAAGTTGCATCGCGGCATGCTGATCCATTCCCGTTCCTCCTATGGGATCTACTTTGATGTTTTTATATAGTCCTCCACTTATTATACCGGAATTTGGATGCTGTCGTAAATTTTAGTTTCTTCCAAAAAACAATAGAGAAACAGCCAAACCCCTACGGGGTCTGGCTGTTTGGCCTTTTTGGAAATATTTTTCGTTCCTTTTATCCTTTCGGTTTCACGACTAACGCGGCGAGGAAAGAGAATACGATCGCCGCGGATACGCCGGCGCTTGTCACGCTGAAAATCCCCGTTATAACGCCGATCCACCCGACCTCCTGCAGCTCGGTTAATGCTCCGTGCACAAGAGCGTTCCCGAAGCTCGTGATCGGCACGGTAGCTCCCGCCCCGGCAAAGTCGACTAACGGATCGTACCAACCGACGGCATCCAGAACCGCTCCCGTAACGACGAGCAACGACATCGTGTGAGCTGGAGTCAATTTGACCACGTCGAACAGAATTTGTCCGACGACGCAGATCGCTCCGCCGACGACGAACGCCCATACGTAAGGCATCATTAAGCGTCACCTCCCCGTTGAGTCGATTTATGCGGCGCTTCGATGGCGACGGCATGCGCGACGCAAGGAATGCTCTCCCCTTGCTGGAACGAGAGCGGACTTAAGAGCGCTCCCGTCGCGACGACCAGAATCCGTCGCAGTTCGCCTTTATGGATCCGCTTGAGCAAGTGTCCGTACGTGACGACCGCCGAACAAGCGCACCCGCTTCCGCCGGCCTGCACTTTCTGCTTGGCCACGTCGAATATCATCAGCCCGCAGTCCTGAAATTTCGTTTGGTCCATCGGAACGCCGTTTCTCTTCAACATCTCGGTGGCAATCGGGTGTCCGACGCTTGCGAGATCGCCCGTTACGATCAAATCGTAGTAACCCGGTTCTCTTCCCGTGTCCTGCAGATGTCCTTGAATCGTGTCCACGGCTGCCGGAGCCATAGCTGCTCCCATATTAAACGGATCCTTGATACCCAAGTCCATAATCTTGCCTATAGTAGCTGCGGTGACAATCGGGCCGTCTCCTTCGCTTGCGACGATGGAAGCGCCGGCGCCCGTAACCGTATATTGAGCCGTCGGAGGCTTCTGCGAGCCGTATTCCGTCGGGTATCGGAATTGCTTCTCCGCAGTGCAATTGTGGCTGCACGTGCCCGCCATCGCGTATTCTCCTGCACCCGAGGCGATGATCAGCGACGCTACGGCGAGCGACTCCATCGAAGTGGAGCAAGCGCCGAATACGCCGAGATATGGAGCGCCGAGCGTACGGGCGGCAAAAGAATTGCTAATGATTTGGTTCATCAAGTCTCCGCCGACGAAGAAGCTGAGCTGCTCCTTCTTAAGCTTGGCGTGCTGAAGGGCGATATCGCTCGCTTGTTCCAGCAGAACCCGTTCGGATTTCTCCCAGCTCGGCTGTCCGACCTCAAGATCGGGATGCACCAAATCGAAGTCGGAGGCTAAAGGCCCTTCTCCTTCATCCGGTCCGACGACCGTACCTGTGGAAATAATGACGGGAGGCTTGGGAAACACCCACGTTCTCTTACCCTGAAGTATCATGCCACGCCCCGATTCCGAAAATCCAGTAGATGATGCCCACGACGAACGATGCCACGACTCCGAACACGATAACCGACCCGGCTAACTTGAACATATTGGCGCCAACGCCGAGCACCAATCCCTCGCTGCGGTGCTCAATCGCCGCGGAAGCCATGGAATTGGCGAATCCGGTTACCGGAACGGCGGAGCCCGCGCCCGCCCATTGGGCGATTTTGTCGTAGACTCCCAAGCTCGTCAAGATAACGGATAACAGGATCATGATCGCGACGGTCGGGTTGCCCGCTTCCCTTGCCGACATATCGAACGCGGACATGAAAAATTGCTGTACGCCTTGGCCTATAGCGCAAATCAATCCCCCGACCAAGAACGCCTTCAGACAGTTGGTCCATACCGAACGCGCGGGTTCCCTAGCTTTAGCGAAAGCTTGATATTCTTTGGACGACATCGAAACCGGCTTGTAGGATTTGGTTCCTCTGCCGGCGCTTTTCACTGCCATTCGAACACCTCCAATGGGTAAGATCATCAAACTCAACTGAGTTCATTATTTCCCATTAGGGATCAATACCATTCGACAATTTACAAAAGGGATTGCGGGATTGGTGGATTACGGGAGTACGGATACAGGATACGGGATTACGGCTTACGGTTACGTCGATGTATTATTCCCCCTGACAGGCACGGATAGGCGCAAACCCACATACAATGGTAATGCTTCTTATCCGCAGAGCGATCCCACATCCGGAGGTGGCCGTCCCGTGCCCGGTTTTATCACATCGATAGCCCTGTTCCTGAAACAATTATCTTTGCTGGTTTCTTATGTAAAGAACAACGCGTTCCCGCAACCTCTGACAGACGATGAAGAAGCGCTGCATTTGTCGAGATTGGCGGAGGGCAATCCCGTTTCCCGCAATCTGCTCATCGAACACAACTTGCGTTTGGTCGCTCACATCGTCAAGAAGTTCGACAATACGGGGGAAGATCTGGAAGATCTCATTTCCATAGGAACAATCGGGCTGATTAAAGCGATCGAGAGCTTTCAACCGAACAAAGGAACGAAGCTGGCCACGTTCGCGGCCCGTTGTATCGAAAACGAGATACTTATGCATCTAAGGTCGCTGAAGAAAACGAGGAAGGACGTCTCCCTCCACGACCCGATCGGAACGGACAAGGAAGGCAACGAAATCACATTACAGGATATATTGGGAACGGATGCCGACGAGGTCGTCGATAAGGTTCAGCTCAAAATCGAGAAAAGCAAAATCTACCGTAACCTGGACATTTTGGACGATCGGGAGCAAGAGGTCATACGCGGTCGCTTCGGCCTTGACGGCGGCGGCGACGAGCGGACTCAACGCGAGATCGCTCGCGAGCTGGGGATTAGCCGGAGCTACGTGTCGCGGATTGAAAAGCGTGCGTTAATGAAGCTGTATCACGAGTTTTATAAAGCGAAGCGGTGAATGAAGAAAGTCGAAACTCTGGTTGGGAGTTTCGACTTTTTTTCGTTTGTTTTAGTAAGGACACGAGACGATCCTATTTTTTCAAATCGGTTATTTTACGGTGAACGTGCCTTCGAATCTTCCATCGCTAAGCGAAAAGCGATAAACACCGGGCAATGGCTTATTAAACACGAAAAGATTGTCGCCCTGCTTCAAAGGAGCATCGATATTCAAATCTTTCGATATCAAACGTAGATTGTTACCCGCCTCAGGCTCGACGCGCAGTACCGCTTTTACCATAGTTCCCGTAGCGAAATCCGTATTCCGGGGATTAAATCCCGTCTGATTTACCGTGATCTCGGCAACCTGAAGGTTATTTTTCTCATCGTAAACCGCTTGCTGCGTCTTCTTTAGACCAATCTGACCGACTGATATCCGATGTTGGTTCATGACGATTACGAACGCGAATACAACGACGACCATACCGAGAATTCCAGTCAATAATACCGAAAGCTTTCGAATTCGAGGTCGTTCCCCCTTGCGATTTCGGGACTGTTGCTGATGTTTAGCTAATTGCCGTTCGAGTATCTTATAGATCAAAGCAAGCAAGACAATATATAGCACGTCGACGACGAACGCGATTTTATCGGAGGAGAAGAACAGCAGACCTATAACCGTAAAAGCTAAAGCTCCCGCGCTTCCGAGTAAGGCCGCTTGCAAAGAAAGCATCAACCCGTATATCCTCCCGCTTAAATAACCCATGACGAAGGCGCAGCATAGGACGAACGTCATCGTCGGGCCTAAGCGATAATCGAAGACCTGTACGGCGATCATTCCAACCGCCGAGCCAGCCAGAACGTTCAATAAAGCAACCGACGACTTCGCGGCGACCATGGACATGCCGTCTTTACGGCGCTGAATGAAAAACAGTAAATATCCCGTCGCTAGCCATATAATGGCTATAGTGCAGATATCGGGTACCAAAAACTGTCGCACTGCATTCCTCCTAGCATTATTTCAAGATGTCTAAGCCGCGAATATCCGTTCGAACAGCCAAGCCGCTCCTAATACAAGGGCGACTCCGGAGCCCGCAAGCACGACTTTTCTAGCATGTTTATTGCGATGAAATTGGTACAATAGCGGTACTAACGTCGCGACGATCACAAGCTGAACCGCTTCTATTCCAAGATTAAAGCTCGTTAAATCGATCGCGAGTTCGTTTCTCGGAATATCCATTTCATTCAGAATATCCGCGAACCCCATACCATGAATGAGACCGAACAGAAAGGTTAATAGCCAACGATACGAAACCTGTTTCCGAACGATATTATCGATCGCTACGTAACAAATGCTTAACGCGATTCCCGGTTCTATGATCCGCGGTGACAAGTGAATGATTCCTAGAACGGTCAGCGTTAGAGTCAAACTATGGGCTATCGTAAATGCGGTAATCATGGAAGCGTATTGTTTAAAGGTTTGACGGGCGATCAGTAGCGAAAATAAAAACAACAAATGGTCGTAGCCGCCGAGAATATGATTCATGCCCAACTGAAAAAACGAAAACGCGCCCGACATCGCGCTATTACGGCTTTCCGCTTGTTCGGGATTAGCGACGGGCTCTTCGGTTGAAGGCGTTTCGGTTAGTTGATCCAAATTTTGCGGCAATCCCGAATACTCGGCATCCATCAATTGCAACGTCCAGGTTCGATTGTCGGCGGACAAAGCGGACGTGCTTTTTTGCGCCCCGTAGTTGACCGTCAATAAATCCACATAGTTGGTTTTGCTGTCCTCTTTGTACAAGTTATCCGTAAGAGAAATGGATTGAGTCGCGGAGACGGGCGGATAAACGGCTTTGAGCACGGCCTTGGACGCGCCGCCTTGGCGATTGAGCACGATGCTTTCGACTTCTGTCCAGGATTGTTCTTCGTTTCCGATTTTAAGAGTTATGCTCTGTTGTAAAATGTCCAGCAGATTATCCTTAACTTCGGCGAACTCCGTTTCGTCCAGCATCTTATTGTCGTCGATATCGCCGTCGGTCAGTTCGATTACGGATAATTCATCGATAGAGAAAGCCATTTCAGTCTGTTCTTTCGTCAGAGTCAAGGTATTGTAACCCGCGCTATAAGCATGCGCGCTCGCATGCTCCAGATAAGGGAAAATCGCCAGAACGATCGCAATCGAGAAAATAAACGCAATGCGGCCGATTGAGCTCGATAAATGTCTCATGGATGCCTCCGTTGATACGGTTTCTTATAAAAGCAAGGAGGATCCCATTCGGTAGAATGGCATCCTCCTCTGAAATACCTTTCGCCTTTATTCTTTTAATAAATTGTAGATCACTTGCACGGCTTCCGAACGGGTAGAAACGCCTTTCGGCGCGAATACGCCCTTCGAACGACCTTTGATCAGATTAAGGCTCGCCGCTTTAGCTACGTAATCCTTAGCCCAAGAGGAAACCTTCCCATAATCGTTAAACTCGGCTTTCATATCGGAATCCGCCATGGAGCCATTCATGTATTCGTAAGCCTTCATCAGCATGACGACCATTTCTTCACGGCTGATAGATCCGTTCGGATCGAACGCAGTCGCGCTCTTGCCGCTTACGATGCCGGCTTTATACGCCATCCCGACGAAATCAGCATACCAAGCATTCGAAGCGATATCCGCGAACGTAACGTCTGTCGCCGCCGTAAGCTTCAGAGCTTTCGCCAACATAGCCGTGAATTCCGCGCGAGTAACTACGCGATTAGGCTCGAATGTTCCTTCGCTCGTACCGTCGATGATTTGTCTAGCCACGAGCTCTTCCACGACATCGTATGCCCAATTCGTAGTCGGAAGATCGACGAACGATTTGTTTATTTGCAAAATGGCGAACTTGCTAAAACCGTTAATATCGGCGATATATTCGCCGTCCGAGTATTTACCTCCGACGAATTCCAACTCTCCGCTTTCGGAAATTCCGAATATGCCGGCCGATTTCAAATTCGAACTTGCATCGATGTTCAAATGCATCGTGACCGGCTTATCGAATTGGGACAACTCGATCCGGTTTCCGGCTATCGTAGTCATATACAATTGCAAATCGAAAATCTTGCCGGAAAGCTTTATGACTGAATTGTTCAACTTGCCGCTTTGATTCAAGATCGCCGATTCCTCGTCTTTGCCAAGAGGACTCAACTTCAGATGAATCGTACCGCCGACTAATTCCGAAGCGGAAAGCTTGCCTTCAAGCTGCTTCAGGACAGCAGACGGAATGCTAAGCGACACGTTATCGGATTTCACTACTAGCGGCTTGTCTCCGAGTACTTCCGCCGAATTAGCCGGAAGCTTGATGTCGGTAACCGTCGTAGGAATCGTCACGGTTCCGCTGTTTTTCAAATCCTCGCCCGTTACCGTTTTCGTTTCGTTGCCATCCGTTGGCTGCGGATTCGCAGCAGGCGGATTCGAACTTGGCGGGTTCGGATTCGAACTCGTCTTCGCCGGAACCTTCACCGGAATCGAGATCGTATCCGCGCTCGTACCGTCGGAGGTTCTCGTTACCGTCAGCACCAAATTCACTGTTGTCTCCGTTGCCGGAGGTATAATCGTTCCGTCCGTTCTTATAACGCCAGTATTGCTTGAGTTATTAATCGCTACCGTAAAGTCCGCCGGTACGTTAGGAAGCGTCAACGTCGTCGCATCCTTGGCCGGGGCGGGGATTTCCGTTAAACCTGCAGCTATTTCGGCAGCGGTTGGAGATGGCACCGGAATTGGAATTACGATCGTGCCCGGAACCTCCACCGGAATCGCAACTGTGTCGGCTTTCGAGCCGTCGAACGTTCTCGTTACCGTCAGCACCAAATTCACCGTAGTTTCCGTCGCTGGAGGCGTAATCGTACCGTCCGTTCCGATAACTTCCGTATTGCTCGAGCTCTTGATCTCTACCGTAAATCCACTAGGAACTCTCGGAAGCGTCAATACTGTCGCATCCCTAGATGGGAAGAAGATACTTGTCAATCGTGCCGCGATTTCAGCCGCGGTCGTTGGATTCGGTACTGTCGAGCCCGGAACCCTCACTGGAATCACGGCCGTGAAGGCTTTCTCGCCAGTGGATTTTTTTATTACTATCAGCACCAAATCCACGATAGTTTCCGTCGCGGGAGGCGTAATCGTGCCTTCTAATCCGATAACGTCCGGATTGCTCGTATTCGTAATCATTAAAATAAAGTCGTTCGGAACGCTAGGAAGCGTCAACATCGTCGCATCCTCCGCAGGGGCGGCGATACTTGTTATTCCTGCCGCGACTTCAGCCGCGGTCTGAACTGGAGCTGTTGTCTTCGTTGGAACCGTCACCGGAATCGCAACCGTGTCCGCGGTCGTGCCGTCGAAATCTCTCGTTACCCTCAGCACCAAATTCACTGTAGTTTCCGTCATCGGAGGCGTAATCGTACCGTCCGTTCTAATCACGCTCGTGTCGCTCGAGTTCTTAATTGCTACCGTAAAGCCGAACGGCACGCTTGGGAGCGTCAGTGCTGTTGCATCTTTAGCTGGAGCTGCGATGTTCGTCAATCCCGCCGCGATTTCAGCCGCGGTAATTGGAACGATTATTGTTATGGCCGGAATCGCAACCGAGATCGCGATCGTATCGGCGCTTGAATCGTCAGAAGTTCTCGTTACAGTTAACACCAAACTTACCGTCGTTTCCGTCAACGGATGACTAATCTTGCCATCCGTTGCGACGATGCTTGGATCGCTCGAGCTCTTAATCGCTACCGTAAATCCTGCCGGCACGCTAGGGAGCGACAACGTCGTCGCATCCTTATCCGGGGCGGCGATACTCGTCAACCCTGCCGCGATTTCGGCCGCCGTAAAGCTTGCTTCGTAAACCTTCATTTCTTTCGTATTTCTTACGCGCAATCTCTCTCCTCCGACATATTTGCCCGAGAGAGCGATCGTTTCCAGCGTATCTCCGACCTTCATATCGGGAATCGGACCGCTTTGATTAACAATATATCCATCGACGAAGACGAGAACGGGTCCGCTTCCGTCATCGACGATAATGGAACTGTTATCCGGAATAGACTTCACCTCGCCGGAAACTTTAACCAATTGTCCTTGAGTGGTATCGGATACCGAATCCTTCGTGGTTACGAGCTTCGGTTCCACTGGCGTGCCTTTGCCGACTTTAACGACGCTGTTAGCAAACCCGTTAAATTCGAGCTCCGTATTATTCTCGAATACTTTCTTGTGGCCGTAGATGCGCACGATGTCTCCTAAAGCCAAACTTCCCTCCGGAATTTCGTTATACGCCATGATCCCGCCGGTATCGTCTTGAATGTACGCCGCATCGAAAAACACGCCTGCCGCCGTCGACACTTGGCCTTGCACGACGACCGGTGTATCCTCGGGTGCTTGGCGAGCATCCCCGATGGAAACGAGTTTAGGTTCCAAATGCGATAACCAGTTCATCGCATTAAGGGCAAATTCATTGTTGCCTTTCGGATCGTAAGTCTCGTCCATCTGCTTGTCGTTAAAGATATTCATGCCGGAGACGATAATCCTTCCACCGTTGCTTAGCGACTCGGACGCAATGGCAGGAATCGCCGACCCACCTGTTAAATTACTAGGAGCTGGTGAGTTAACGACTAGATACTTATAAGTGTCGGATTGAACTTGCGATCCGGCAATCTGGAAGGTCGATTCGTTACCATTTACCAGAATTTTAACGGAACCGCTCTCCGTCAACGGAACTTTATTACCGCTTCCGTCGTTCTTAGCCAAACTCGCGCCGCTATAATATTCAATCGTCGGAACGAAATCGTTCATTGTATTGCTGAGAGGCTTCGGATGCAAACGAACCGCATAATTCGAAGTGAGCGGAGTCGCCCAGAAGTTGCCGTCCGGCGTCTCGTCGGCAATCCCATCGTTATTAACGAGAATCGTCGAACCGATTGCTTGAAGGATTGAATTGGCGTTCTGATTGGTGCCTCCGAAGTTGCTTTTCTCCGCAAGCCAAAGCGCTCCTCCGTTATCCGTGAATTTCTTGATCGCGGCCAATTCGGCGGAGCTATAAGCCGAAGCCGGGTGCGAGATATAAAGCACGGATACGTTACTTAGAATCGTATCGGTCAGATCCGACGGATTCTCGACTACGGTGTAGCCTTGCTGTCTGATCTGTGAAGTAAACAACTTCAAGTTGTCTTTGTACGAGCCCGCATCCAACGTCGTATTCTCGTTGCGCTTCGAAGCGTCGATCATGATCGTTTTTCCTAGCGGCGCTTTAATCGAGAACGCTTGGACGTATTTATTCTCTCCCAGATCTTGATCGGCCGTTAAGACCACGATTAACGAATGATTACCGGTTACCGGCGAAGGCCACACGATGCTGGCCGTCGCGTTCTGGCCGGAAGCAATCCCGCCTAACGTGACCTCTCCGATCAGGTTAGTCAAATCGTCGTAATAGAAGGCTGCCTTAACGTTCGTTACGTCGACGCTTCCCCGGTTAGACAATCCGGCATTTAAAGTTGCCGGCGTAGAGCCAACGATTGCGCCTTCGGCTACCGTCAAATTGCTGACTTTAACGGAAACCGGTTCTTCAGGCGACCAAATCGGCGCGGAATACATCCGGTCGCCGTCCGCTTGCGTGACGCGAACGACGAACCACTGTTGTCCGCCGACGACGTTCAAGTTCGGCGTCCAGTGGAACGATGTCGAGTTGGAAGCCGGAACGTAAGTATCGATAATCGTTCCGCCGTTCGTGATCAATTCGACTTTCGCGATATTATCGTTCGTCGTCGTCTTCATGTAGCTATACTTCGGATCGGTTTTCTCTTCCCATACGGAATCGCTCCCCGTCACGTCGAACGACAACGTCTTCGTGTCTACCGTCGATCCCATATACCAGCCGCTGGCCAAGACATCCAACTTGGCATTCGGATCCTCCGTCAAATACACGCGCATCTTGCGCATCGAATCGAGTAACGAAGCTTCGGTCAAATCTTTAGACACGATGACCGTGCGCTGTTTCGTTAGACCCCATGTCCCATCATGGTTGTCTTCCCCGTAAGTCGGAGCAAGATGCCATCCTTTATCGAGAGCGCTGAAAAATTTATTTTCCGAGTTCGCGTAAGAGTAGTTGCCCGAACCGTTACCGACCTCCAACATCGTGAACAGCTCGTCCGCACCTTTGTCATAAGGCAGGAAGCCGTTGAACGACGTGCTCGGCGCGTCAGGGTGATTAAACTGGGCGACGATGTCGTCGTAGGTCATGACCCAGGCGTAGTAGCTTTGCAAATCTTGATATTTCCCGCTGTCTTGCACCCGATCGATAAAATTGTCCGTTCCGAATATGTTCGAGTGTCCCCATGTGGTGGACGTCATCTCGAACGCCGGGAACACGACGAAGCTGCCGTCTTCGGTATAGGCTTTCGCGACATCTTTCGTTTCCTGCCAATCGGCGCCGCCTGAACGTTCCGGCATCCCCTTATGGTCGACGGTATCCGTTCCCCTTAGATCCGAATCGATATCATGCGAATGATCGGAAAAAGCGAAGAAATCGTAATCGTGAGCCAGTGCAGCCTGAACGGCTTGTACAGGAGTACCCGCGGCATCATGTGATATATTCGTGTGGTTATGGGTCGTACCGTAATAATGGTTTCCGCCTACGAAACGTTCGGCGATCTTAAAGATCCACGATAACGTAGATTCGTTGCCTAACAGATCTTTGACCTTGACCGTTACCGTATGCTCTCCGAAGCTAAGATCGTCCGCGGCAGTCAGCGCCAAATTAAGCGCGGAATCCGTAGCCGTTGCCTTCGAAGTAAAGTCCGTTCCGTCGATTCGAACGCTATAACCGGTTGAAGCCGTCTTATCGATGGCGTTCGGATCTTCCCAATTCAAGGAAATGGCAGGATGCTGGGTTTCGACTTCCTCGTTCAGATCCGGGACGAGATTATACATGACGGGTCCGTCCGTGTCCTCGACGATAGGAACCTCGATCGGATCGGCAGCGGTTCCTTGGGTTTTCACGTCGCCAAGTGCTACGGCTTCCATGTAGTAATAGAATTTATCCGCAGGAACGTCGGCCTTCAATATGACGCCGTTATAGTTGCGTCCGTCTCCGGAGAACATCGGAACGGCTTTGTACGTATTGTCGGACTGGCTCCTATAATACAAAGTGACCGAATCCGCATATTGAACCGTCGCTTTAAAAGTAACGTCGGTACCTACGTATGCTTTATCTAAAGGTTCATGGACAAATTGCAGTTCTCCTCTGATATCGGCGGCATTGCGCGGCATGACCAAGTAACCGCTCTGATAAGGAGAGCTTGCTTTGGACTGTCCTACGATTCCAGTAAACGTGTAAGTTTCGCCTAGATTAACGGCTCCGCCGGCCACGTCGATTCCCGTAATCGCCAAGATGCTGACGACCGCGGAGTTCGCGCCGTTCGTAACCGTCACGTTATAGTCGCTGACGTTAACCGGAATGTTCGTCACTTCCGCTTTAAAAGTAACAAGATTTCCTTCCAATGCCTCGGCGGACGTGTAGTTGGATAGTTGATCTAAAGTGATCGGCAACGCCTCCGGTGTCGTTTCTACGCCTTCATCCGTAATCGAAGCCGGAATGAATTGCAGAACGCCCGCGGTAAATGCCATTCGACCGGAAACCTTATACTTTCCACCTTTTTGCACGTTAGCGGTCAGTGCTCCAATAACTTGAATGGCTCCCGTAGCGTCTTGAAGGTAAAAATTCGTATTTTCGTTGCCCAACGCATGATTATCGCTAGTCGCTACGCCTTCGATGGTCGTATTGTAGCCGATATGAACCGGAAGTCCGTTCTGATCGTTGATCCGCAGTTCGTTAATTGGCGTGACAACGCCGGCATTAGGAGCCGTATCGACGCGGGCATAGGCGCTTTCACCGTATGTTCCCGTATGGGTCAAATACGCGAATGGATGGTTGCCCGAATCGGCGAAAGACATCGTAAACGATCCGTCCGCGGTCGCCGTCGTGGACGAGGCGAGAGTAAGTGCGCCTTCGTCTACGAAATACGCGTTAACCGTTGCGGACGAAGGGACCGCGCCTTTCAGTCCCGTTGCGGTCGCCGTACCGCTTGCATTGGCGAACGTCATTTTACTCGAATCCGGTTGAGCCATATATTTCGAATTTCTTATAACCATTTCTTTCGGATCTCTCGGATTGCCGGGAATGTTCATGACGAAATTTTTGGAATTATCCTTCACGAAATAAGTGTCGTTTAATCCCAATGCGCCGCGGGGATCCGATCCGATCTCCGTTTTGCGCAGCATAGATCCGCTGGCGATCAAGGAAGTGAAAAACGGAGTTCCCCAATGCGAGGTATCCAGTTTAAATGTGGCCGTACCGTTTCCGAATACTGTAATATCGATCAGATCGGGATCCAAATCGCTTGTAATCGCCGTCGTCTTATGAGCAAGAACCAGATGTCCGCCCGCAGTCGCACTCGGCCCGATTGCAGAAGCAGCTTGGTCTACGGCAATCGGCAAATCGATTGCATTAGGAGCAGTAGCCGCGGATGCGACAGAACCGGAAATCAAGTAATAACCGTGAGCTTTGATGACTCCAGTGAGAGGAGTCGTGCTCGTAGCGAACGCGGTTGCCGTTGCCGAGCTATAAGATAAGCTCCAATTTCCGCCGAAGTTAATATCTTGATCCGTCGTGTTGTAAAGCTCGAAGAACTTCTGCTTGTAGATGGCGGACGCTGTTCCATTCACGTAAATCTGACTGAAAATAACGTCTCCCGGTTGATAAACAGTGCCGTCTGCCATGCTGACGGAGGTCTTATCGCTCTCCAATTTGCCTGCTTCCTTATCGGCAATTTGGATTTGAGGAGACTGAGACGGATTGGTTACCGTCAATGCGAAGGAACCGTCGGCCCCTGCCGATACCGACCCCGCAAGGGAACCATCGCTGTAATAGGCGCTGATATTCGAATTTGCAGGCGTCGCTCCTGCCAAGCCCGTTATCTGCGTATAATTCGTAAACGAAATAAGATTGGCAACGGGTTTGGAGCTCTTGGGAATAGAGACCGTTACCTTATCGCTTTCTTCTTTGGAATCTTCTTTGGCCGAAATCTGAACGCTCGTCGCGCGGCCGGGATTGCCTATGACTAACCCGAAGGCGCCCGACGCGTTCGCGGTCGTCGTGCCCGCGGCAGAACCGTCCATATAGTAAGCATATACAGTCGCGTTGACGGATACAGCTCCGTTTCCGCCGATTACCGTCGTATAATCATCGTTGAATGCGATCGCGGACGAAACCGGGCGATCGGTTTTAACCGGACCCGGATTCGGGTCGGGAGTACCTCCTCCGATCGGTTCTCCTTGAACGACGATATCCGCGATTCTGCTATTTCCCCCGGCCTGTGTCGTGCTCCCATTGATGGACGTTCCCGTGTAATTCAGCCATCGTATAAAGACATGCTCTTGATTGTCGACTTCATCGGTCAAAGGTAGACCGTTAACGGCGGTTGCAATCGAAGTCGATTGAGCAAAAGCCCCGTCGGGAACGTCCGCGAAATTCTGTCCGTCTAAACTATATTGGACTTTATAATCCCTTGGTCCGGTACCTGTGCCGTAGTGCTTCGAAGTTAAAGTCAAATTCGTGAATCCGGTAGTTTTGATTTCCGCTTGCCAATATCCAAGAGGAATATCCCATCCCCCTGTCCAAAGGGTACTATTCGAGCCCGTAAAGCTCAAAGTTCGACTTCCGCTTATAAAAAACTTAGCATTCGCTAAATTGTCCGCAGAACCGCTAGTCGCGGGAAACGTGCTTCCAACTGCCGCAAATTTCCACCCCGCAACGACTTGAGGAGCCGCGTACGCTTTGCCGTTCATTCCATACGGGACTAGCAGTGTCACTAGAATAACCGCAGCTAATACCGCACTAACCCATTTTTTATATTTTATAACTGATTTATACACTCGGTAAGCCTCCATATTCATTTCATATTTGCTTCGAATAGTAAATATGTACTTTAATCATTGACCCCATTTAAGAAACTGTTAAAATAAGTAATGACTCTTTCATTTAATGGGAAAAAAGCCCAGAAATGAGCTTGTCAAGCGAACCGTCTATCCATGCGCCCCGTCAAAAGCCATTGGATAGCGGTTTTTTATTGTGGAAACTCCATTCTATGTGCTTCCCTCCTTATTTAACAAATGACTCATTCCGCTAGAATAATTCATTTAATGAACATTTGTTCAAAATAAAATGAAATTAAATAAAAATACCTGATTTTACTATAGCATCATTTTGTTTTGTCATTGTAAAATGCAAATTAAATTTCGACTTTTCCCGTCACGCTTCTCTAGGTAGGTTAGAAAAAGACGACTCCCTTCTACTTTACGGATAGAAGAAGTCGTCTCGTCTTTTTTGATTTATCTGAACGCTTCATCACTAAAAAGAAATCGTAATCTCAACCTCGCCCGATGGCAATGCTGCAGTATCGTCGCGAATGAATTTCCAATACGGCGGAATCATGCTTCTTAGCACGTTATAATCCGCCTCAGTCAATCGAAGGCCCTCTAATCGGTCGTCCGTAATCCGATAATCGGTTCCTTCGAGCTTGAGGAATTTGATGGCTAGTAAGCTCTTAATACCGCCGATCGTAATGAACGGAAAGCTATAGCCATCAAGGACCGCAGACTCCATCACCGGCCAGTTGTCCTTTGCATACTCCAATAGACGCTCCCACTTGACCTCGGAATCGACGCGCTCCGCAAGTTCGGCCTCGTTGCTCGTCCGCAGTAGCTCAATAATTTCGGATGAAGCCAATCCACGGGCCAATATTCTTTCCAACTGCAAAGCGTAAAGCTGCGGCAGCTTCGCTTTGCTTAGCGTCTTCTCTTCTATACTATTGCGCACCCGTATCCCTCCCTCCGTAAAGATGTAACTCCCATGTCCAATTCACACAAGATGGCAGGCGACGCTCCGATCGCTCCCAACGTTCCGGAACAATGGCACTTCTTCGCGGCAACGGGCAACGGCGTAGGGACAACGCGTATGAAACTTACAACCGGATGGCGGATCAGCCGGGTTGGGCAATTCCCCGCTCAGGACGATGCGTTCGCGCTTCAGCTTCGGAATCGGGACCGGCACGGCCGAAAGCAACGCCTTCGTATACGGATGCAACGGATCTCGAAACAACTCGTCTCGCGAAGCCCTTTCCATCATGGAGCCTAGATACATGACGCCGATCTGCGAGCATAAGTGCTCGACGACGCTAAGATCATGAGAGATGAATAAATAAGTCAGTCCCCGCGTCTCCTGCATCTTGCGAAATAAATTAATGATCTGTGCTTGAATAGATACGTCCAAGGCGGAAACCGGCTCATCTGCGATAATGAGATCCGGGTTCAGGACGAGCGCTCTGGCTATGCCGACGCGTTGGCGCTGTCCGCCCGAGAATTCATGCGGGAAGCGATCGATATGATACGAAGACAACCCGCAAGCGGCTAGAACTTCAAGCACGCGGTCGCGAACCTCGGCTTGCGGCACAAGGCCATGGTCGAGCAATGCCTCGCCGATCGCATCGCCGATGCGCACGCGGGGGTTGAGCGAGCTATACGGATCTTGGAAAATAAGCTGCATTTTCGGCCGTAGTCGACGCAGCTCCTGCGGCGACAGGTCATATAAATCGATCCCCTTAAACTTCACTTCTCCGTCCGTTTTGTCCGTCAACCGCAGAATCGTACGACCTACCGTGCTTTTCCCGCTTCCCGATTCCCCAACTAGGCCGAAGGTTTCACCGGGTTTAATGGAGAAGCTGATATCGTCGACGGCCTTCACGTTGCCAACCGTGCGGCTGAGCAACCCTGATTTAATCGGGAAGTATTTTTTGAGGTGATTAACCTCCAGCAGAGGTTGCAGGATCTCAGACATTCGCAGTCGCCTCCTCATACAGCCAGCAGGCGACCTTCTGTTGATTGCCGACTTCCTTTAATGCGGGCTGGGTCGTCTTACAGATTTCCATGCAGTGCGCGCACCGTTCGTGAAAGTAGCAGGACGGAACGAGCTCAAGCGGATTAGGTACCTGTCCCGGAATCGAATACAGCTCTTCCTGACGCTGATTAATGATCGGCTTGGATTTCAATAAGCCCTGCGTGTACGGATGCTTCGGATTCTCGAATAATGCTACGACTTCGCCTTCCTCGACGACCTTGCCCGCGTACATGACAACCACATAGTCCGCCATCTCCGCCACGACCCCTAGATCATGAGTAATGAGCAGAATGGACATGTTCGATTCTTCTTTGAACTTACGCAGCATATCCAGAATCTGCGCTTGAATGGTCACGTCCAGCGCGGTAGTCGGCTCGTCGGCAATGAGAAGCTTCGGGCCGCAAGAGATCGCAATGGCGATCATAATCCTTTGCAGCATGCCTCCGCTCAGCTCATGCGGGTAGGAATCCGCAATTTGTTCGGCTCGCGAGATGCCCACTTCGTTAATGAGCTCGATCGCCCTTTTCCGCGCCGCCTTTTTGTTCAATTTCCGATGCTCGATTAGCGGTTCCATAAGCTGCTCGCCGATTTTCAGGACGGGATTGAGGGAAGTCATCGGCTCTTGGAAAATCATTGCGATTTCGTTGCCGCGAATCGTGCGAAGCTCGTTGCGGCTCAGCTTAAGCAATTCCTCGCCGTCGAACCGAATGTTACCGCCGACGACTCGACCGGCCGGTCCTTCGACCAAGCCCATGACCGACATCGCCGTTATGCTTTTGCCGGATCCGGACTCTCCGACGATACAGACGATTTCGCCCTGACGAACTTGAAAGCTCACATCGTCGACGGCTCGTACGGTGCCATCGTCGGTTTTGAAATGGGTTCGTAAATGCTCTATATCAAGTATGGAATTCATGCTCGCTTACACCTACCTTTTCTGCTTAGGATCCAGGACATCCCGTAGCCCGTCGCCGAAAATATTAATGGCGATAACCGTCGCGAATATCGAGAATCCCGGCGGAATCCAAAGCCAAGGATGCTCTTGAAAATCGATCATATTATTAGCCGCATCGATCATATTGCCCCATGTTGGCGTAGGCGCCATGACTCCGAGACCGAAATAGCTCAGCACGGATTCGCTTAGGATAGCTCCGCCGATGTTCAGCGTAGCAATGACGATAAGCAGCGGCACTAGATTCGGCAGCAAATGGTTAAATAGCTTCCGGCGGTCGCGGAGGCCAAGGACGATGGCAGCCTGCATGAACTCCCGTTCCCGCAGGCTGAGCATCTGACCCCGAACCATCCGCGCCAACCCCGGCCACCCGACGATGCTCAGCATCAGCATAACGATATACATGCGATAGTCCGTGGGCACTTTCCACTCCGATAGCAACGCGCCAAAGATGAACAGAAGGGGAAGACTAGGAATCGTTAGAAGTAGATCCGCTATACGCATAATGACTTGATCTACGATCCCGCGATAATAACCGGCAATAATTCCCAGTAACGAACCGATGAATACCGATAACACCATCGAAGCCAAGCCTACCGTCAGCGAGATACGACCCGCTTGAAGCACGCGGGTGAGCACGTCGCGTCCGAGCACGTCCGTGCCTAGCCAGTGCTTGAGACTCGGCGGTTTATTCATGAACGCCATATTAATCTTGTTATCCGTATAAGGGGAGAACAACGGGCCGATGAAGCAAGCCGCGAACATGAACGCAACGACGACAAATCCAAAAACGGCTAGTTTGTTCTTAAGCAACCGTCTTAAGGATTGTCTCCATAACGAGGTGTGCACGGACTTCTTGGATAAGTAAGCCTTTGTCGCTTCTCCATTAATCGTCGACATCTCTCCTTGACCTCCTACAGTCTGACCCGCGGGTCGGCGACATGGTATAAAATGTCCGATACCAGCGTGCCGACGACGGTCAAAATCGCGATAAATAAAGTGAATCCCATTAATAGCGGGTAATCCCGCAAGGAGAAGGATTGCATATAGAGCTGGCCGATACCCGGCCAGTTGAATATTTTCTCGATAATGAGGGAGCCGCCGAATAAGGCGGGAAGCTCGAACCCGACCAGCGTAATCGCCGGAAGCAGAGCGTTGCGTAGCGCATGCGTGAACAATACTTTGCGTTCCTTAAGTCCCTTTGCTCTTGCCGTGCGGATATAATCCTGCTTAATAACATCGATCATGTTGCTTCGGAAATAACGGGTCAATGATCCGACGCCTAGCAAAGTCATTACCATGACCGGAAGAATCATATGATGAATGACTTCTTTCACGTAAGCAAGGCCCGTAGCATTGCTACCCGTCGTAAGCATGCCGCCCGGGGGTAGCCACTTCAGATCGACGGCAAGAAGCTTAATCAGCAAGAGGCCGATGAAGAACGAGGGTATCGACATCGCGGCGAACAGAGCAACCATCACGATCGTATCGAACCACGAATACTGCTTGTACGCGGCAACTACGCCAACGACGACCGCCACCAGCCAAGTAAGAAACGTAGATACGATCGCAAGCAGGAAGGAATTCCAAATATATTGGTTAAACAAAGTGAGAACGGGCTTTTGCTGCGACAAAGAATAGCCGAAGTCGCCGTGAAAGGCATTATTCATCCATGTAACATATCTTTCAATGACGGGTTTGTTAAGCCCGTAAATCTCCCGAAGCTCCTCCTTGCGTTCGGGCGTCAGCTTGATATTACCCGTGATGAAGTCGCCTGGAGTCAACGCATATAAGCAAAAGATTAGGAAAGAGGCTGCAAACAAAATAATGATCATATACATGATCCGTTTAGAGATGTAAGTTCTCATAATCGACTCCTTAACGGCCAATCCCTGCCCGTTAACCGAGCAGGGATGGCGTTACCTTTCGCCTTTTATTGACCGAGCGTCCACTTAGGTAAGCTTGAAGCAAGTCCGTTAAACGGACTTACGCTTAAATTCTGAATCCGTCCATTGTAGGCGTACACGCTCTTCTTATAATTCGTGAAGATAACGGGCAGATCGTCGTTCAACAACGTGTAGATTTCCTTGTAAACAGCCTTACGATCATCGATATTCGTAGTTGCCAAGCCCTTGTTATAAAGCTCGATGAACTTCGGATTGTCGTAGCCTTTAATTTCCCCATCTAAAAATTGGATCAAGCCGTCCGCCGGATCGGTCAACAATGGCGTAGAGAAGGCAGCGAGATCGTAATCCCCGCCTTCGACCTTGGAAGCAAGCGCATTGTAATCCGCAAATACTTCCGGCTCGAACTTGATGCCCAACGCTTCGTAGTCTTCTTTTGCTACCGCTATGAAGATATCGGTGCTCGGGCTTTTGGAACCGAGGTAGTGAATCGTCAGCTTCTTGCCGTCTTTCTCGCGAATACCGTCCGATCCCACTGCCCAACCAGCCTCATCCAAAAGCTGCTTTGCCTTATCCTGATCGAATTTGTACGGATTGATTCCCTCTTCCGTATAGGACCATGAAATCGGCGATGATGGAATGTTAGCTATGGCTCCAGCGCCTTGATTCGCATCCACGTAGATGCTTTGTCTGTCCAGTCCGTAAGTAAGAGCCTGACGAACCTTCTTATCCTTCAATGCCGGATGCTCCAAGTTTAATTGAAGATAACCGTATGTGCTTGGAGTGTAATTGAGTATATTAACGAAGCCAAGCCCCTTCAGCTTATCGATGTTTTCTTTCGTCGCGCTGAAAGACGCATAGTCAACTTCGCCTGTTTCAAGATATTGCCAAGTATCGCCCGCGGCGGTTTTATAGATAAAGTGCTCCGTCTTCGGCTTTCCTTCAAAGTAATTCTCGTTCGCTATCATACGAACTTCTTGACCCGGAATGAATTTCTCGAGCTTGTATGGGCCGTTACCGAGAGGGCTTCCACTAAGCTTCTTCATGTAGTCCAGCTGCCCTTGCTTGTAATCTTTGCCGTAATAAGCTTTAGACAGAACATCGGAGCCAAGCAAGGTTAACGCGCTGGCGTTCGGCTTCTCCAGCGTAACGGAGATCGTTTGAGGATCAATGATTGCGATCCCTTCAATGCTCGTTGAACTACCTTCTTTATAAGCAGCCCCGCCCTTAACTAAAAGGGAGTTCACCTGAGAATCGCCATCATAGGACTTATCGTGCAGAATGGTCCATGTGAACGCTACATCGTCAGCCGTAAGCGGCGAACCGTCGCTGAATTTCAAATCTTTGCGAAGATGAAACGTATACGTCAGACTATCCGCGGAAATTTCCCAGCTCTCGGCTAATCCCGGAATCGGAACTCCTTTATCGTCTACTTTCACAAGCGATGTGTAGAGCAACGAAGAAACATTTCCGTCATATCCGCTTTGTTGGAAGTACGGAGTAAAAGAACCGCTCGGATCGGTTAAGCCCACGATAATCGTGTCCGTACGTTTCTTTGCGATATCCGGTAGCTTGGATATGTCGCTTGCAGTCACTAATCCTGCAGTATCGGCCGATGGATCGGTTGTGCTTGTTCCCGTGCCTGTGCTGCTTGGCGATGGCTGACTAGTGCCCGATGGGTTGGCGGTGTCGGCATTGTTGTTGCCGCAAGCAGCTAAGAATAGCGAGGTTGCAAGTATCACTGCGGATAAAGTCGTCATGCTTTTGTTCATAATCGATAATAGCCTCCTGTTTCGCGTTAGTTTTCTCGAAATGTAATCCCGATAGAATTACTCAGCTTTGTTGTGATGACCTTATTATATGGATGAATTATAGTTCTGTAAATAGAGAACTAAAAATAATTTCTTACAACAAAGAATTAATCCCGTACACACAACTCCATGACCAAAAAATAAAAAACCGCTTCCGCATCGCGATTCCGATGTAGAAGCGGTCTTTTCAATGATTCCTACCTATCTTGCTCAATATATCCCATGATTTTCTTATGGGCTTGATCTAAAGCGCCAGTTCTCAAACTGTACGCCGTAAGCGTATCTCCTTCAAAGTGTGCATGAAGCAATCCGCCGCTTCGAAGCTTCGAGATATGATCATGCGTAATGCCCTTGGATAATTCCAAATGGCGCACGATTTCAATGAAGGTTCGCGGTTTATGATGAACGTATCTTAAAATCTTTAACCTGCTCTTCTCCGCTACGCTTCGGATCATGCGATAATCATGAGGCGTGAGGAAGTCCTCGTCTCCCAAGTAAATCCTCGCGGCATAATGGCAGATCGTGACTTTGCCGTAATGACTAATGACATTCACCGGTTGAAAATGATATTGCGGCATGAGAACGATCTGCTTAAGTCCGTTCATCGGAACAAAGTAAAGCCCGTTCGTCGTATCGTCAATGAGTTCAAGCGTTGGTATCGAGGACACAGATTGTTTCCTGTTACGAGCTTCTTCATTAAGCCTCGTAATAATCATAGGGTCGATATGCCGAAAATACTGCTCATTCCAATGATCGAACAACTTCAAGGTCCGATCGCGAAAATCCGCCATTTGGACCGGAAATTGATTCCCGTACGGTGACATCGTTTCATATAAGTTCCCCGCCGTCATCGCTTCGAGCCATTCGATGAAGCCAGCGACTTCTTCTTCCGGGCAGAGGTGCACGAGCAAGTATGTTAGCTTCCAATCCCCGTCAATTTGAACGTTATCCAGCAGTTGTGCGAATTCAGGCGTTAGCCGCTGACGGACTTCCTTAGCCCAGGACGGGGATAAGTCTAGCTTCTTATGCGATTTACGGCAAATATAGGCATGCAAGCTTCCGATTGCTTCGTATAATGGTTTGAATCTCACATCCAAGCTGTAGTCCACGAACGCACGCCCCTCTCTAATATTTATTATAGCGTGCTAGATTAGTTACGTTCCATTGATTTTTATTCGATGCCAGGTAATATTGATCGCATGTTATAATAGATTCACTTCGACGAGCCTAAGGAGCTACCATGGATATTACTCCCTTGCAACTAACAATTACCGTTCTCTGCGCCTTGTTGATCGGATTTTCGAAGACCGGCGTGCCCACGCTCGGCATCTTCGTAGCGGCGATAATGGCTTCCGTCTTTCCCGCGAAAGAATCTGTCGGTCTTATAACTCCCATCTTGATAACAGGGGATATTATCGCGATCCTCTACTATCGTAAAACGGTTGTCTGGAAGTACCTGCTCGTTCTGCTTCCTTGGGTGTTAGCGGGAATAGGAGTCGGTTTTTTCGTTCTTCGATACATTTCCAGCGGTTCGTTATCCGTTCTGATCGGGAGCCTCGTATTGCTGCTAATCGTACTTCATCTATCCAAGGATTGGATTGAAAATAAGCTTAAATTCGCGTTCACGAAGTCCCCCGTTTTCAATAGCACGCTCGGCGTCCTTGCCGGCTTCACGACGATGGTCGGGAATGCGGCGGGAAGCATCATGTCCATCTACCTGTTATCCAAGGGCATGAACAAAACCTTATTCATCGGTACGAACGCCGTTTTCTTCTTTATCGTAAACGTCATTAAGGTTCCTTTTACCGCTTATCTCGGTCTGATTACTCCGCAATCTCTAACGCTTAACGCATGGATGATTCCGGCCGTGGCCATCGGCGCTTTTATCGGCTTTAAGGTGCTCCCGCTCATTCCGCAGAAAGCTTTTCAAGCCATCATCCTCATTTTGGCTACGCTGGGCGGCCTTAACTTGCTTCTGCTATAACCTAATCATCTCGAGACTTACCCAGAAACTGCCCTTCAAATAAATACGCGGGAAAAACCGACTTTGGCAAGGTGTCCGGGAGGCGCCTCGGAGGTTTGTGCACTTTATGGTAGGAAAAACCGACTTTGGCTAGGCGACCCGGAAGTTTGTGGCACTTTATAGTCGGAAAATCCGACCATGGCGTGGCATCTCGGAGATTTGTTCATCTTATAGTCGGAAAAACCGACTATGGCGAGGCGCTCGGGAGGCGCCTCGGAGGTTTGTGCACTTTATCGTCGGAAAAACCGACTTTGGCGAGGCGTCCGGAGGCCCTCGGAGGTTTGTGCACTTTATCGTCGGAAAAATCTACTATGGCGAGTCATCTCAGGCGGTACCTTCTCATACTAGTAAAGCAGCTTCGCCGTCTTTGGGATGGCAGTATACGTTAGTCCATAAACAAACAAAGAGGGGCCTCGGCCCCTCTTTGCTTTATAAAAATATCGTAAAATTTATTTACCCTTTTACCGCGCCATCCGTAATACCTTGAATGATCCATCGCTGGAAGAAGGCGAAAATAACGACGATCGGAAGCGACGATAAAACCAAGGATGACAATATCAACGGCCAATCTCGGCTGTATTTGCCGAAGAACATGTTAATAGTCAGAACGAGCGTATATTGGCGGTAATCGTTAAGCAGCAGCACCGGTAGCAGGAAGTCGTTCCACAGCCAGAGCAGGTTCAGCACGATGATCGTGAAAGTAATCGGTCCCAGCAGCGGGAAGATGATCAGGAAGAAAGCCTTCCATTCTCCGCAACCGTCTATCTGGGCGGATTCGTCCAGTTCCCGGGGAATGCCCTTCACGAACCCATGATACAGGAAAATGGCCATGTTGACGCCAAGACCCGCGCACACGACGCCTAGTCCGAACGGAGAACCCTGCAATCCTAAATCACGCGCCATTTTCGTCAAGGTAACCATGATCGTCTGGAACGGAATAAGCATGGAAGCGACGAATAGCATGAAGAGCCAGTTGCTTAGTCTGCTCCGCGTGCGGGAAAGCTTGTAACCCGCCAGAGAACTGCAGATGACGATTCCGAAAATCCCGGTAGCCGTGACGACGATCGTATTGAGGCCGCTTTTGAGCATATTGGCTTGCTTGAAAGCATTCCCGTAATTTTCGAAGCTAATCGAAGCGGGCCAGCTCAATACGGAACGGTAAATCTCGCTTTGAGTTTTGAAAGAATTGATGATAGCCATATAGATCGGGAACAGAAAATAAATCGCCATCAACGCAAGAACGATCCATGAAATACCCGAATACATACGCCTGCTCAAGCTGTTCATGCTTCCACCTCGCGTTTCTTCATGATTGTCACTTGAATCATGGTAATGACGAGGATGATCAGGAACAAAATGATGGCTTTCGAGCTGGCATAGCCATAGCGGTTATTGCCTTGATAGGCCTCTTCCAGAATATTCATCGTTATGACCTGCGTTCCCCGTCCCGGCCCGCCGTTCGTCAACGCGTACACGAGATCGTATACTTTGAACGAACTGTTTAACGTAAGGAAAATGCAGATCGTCAGCGCGTGAGCGATAAGCGGGAGCGTAATGTAACGAAACATATGGTGCGGCTGTGCTCCGTCGATGATCGCCGCTTCCTTCAAATGTTGGGGAATTCCCTGGATAGCCGCCATGTATATAAGCAACAGCGTCCCGACTCCGCCCCATACGGAAACGATCAGGATCGTCCAGAACGAAACGCTAGGATCGCCTAGCCAAGACAAATTCAGAAATTTAAGCGCGCCGTTCTCGGCTAAAGCCGGAATAACCTTCGAGAAAACGAATACCCACATGAACGTACTGATGATAACGCTGAGCATATTGGGCATGAAGAAAATCGTCCGAAACAGCCCTTTCGCTTTTTTCCGGGACTCGATGAGCAACGCCAGCAGCAATGCGACCACATTCTGCAAGACGACGGCGCAGACGACGAACTTAGCCGTGAACCATATCGAAGAGCGGAAATTCCGGTCATCGCGGAGCGCTTCGACGAAATTGCCGAAGCCGACGAAGTCGTACGTCTTGTTCAAGCCGTTCCAATCCGTAAAGCTGTAATACGAGCCTTGGAACATCGGGATTACCAAAAATAGAAGATAAAGAAGGAAAGCCGGCAGCACAAACAAAATCAGCGAAAAGGCGGCTCGGTTACCACGGCTCCTCATCGGATACTCACTCCTTAGGAGAGACATACCCTGTTCCTGTTATCGCGATGCGATACGGAAACAGGGTATGCTCTTTTTTCTTTAGGGATTACTTATTCGCGGCGTTGGCTTGCTTCCACGTTTTGTCTAAAGCCTTGATGACGTCTTCTCTGCTCATCTTCTTGTCGTAGTAAGATTGAAGCGCCTTGCCCGATTCGTCCTTGACCGCGGAAGGAATGACGGGATCCTGGTACGATTGGCCTTTGTTTACGAAGACGGCGGCGTCTTCCACCCATGGGTACGGCTTGAAAGTATGGTTTTTGGATACCGGGTTGAACTTCATGCTTTGGTATAGCTCGTTCGATGCTTGATCGTCCAGAATAAAGTTGAGCAAGTCCAGGGCGACTTCTTTGTTCGCGCTGTTCGGCGGAACGGCTAACGCCGTGGATACCGATACGTCGATCATGGACGACTTCGGATTGTCGTTGACCGGAAGCGGAGCGACGCCGAAGTTCATTTTGTCGTTGACTTTAAGGATGCTGTCCGCGTTCCAAGTGCCTTGAATCCACATGGCCGCTTTCCCGTTCGCGAATTCCGCGGAGCCGTCGTCATTGCCGACCTCGAATGCGCGATCCGTGCCGTTCTCGTTGACGAGATCGATAATATCGAACATTTCCTGAATTTCCGCAAAGCTACCTTGATCGCTATTCATTTTGTCCACGAAGTCCGGGTGCTCGCTATTAACGAGACCGCCCACCGTCAGCGGAAGAAACAGCTGCGGAATCCAAGTTTCCTTGTAGCTCAGCAAGAAAGGCGTGACCTTGTTGTCCTTCAGCGTCTGAACGACCGCTTTCATTTCCGTTAGCGTCATTGGAGGCGTTAGCCCCAAGTCGCTGAAAATTTGTTTGTTATATAGGTATCCCCACGACAAGCTTTCCATCGGAACGGCCACCACTTTGTTGTCGATCGAGACGAGCGGCTTGATGCCGTCGATGATTTTACCGGCTAACGGCTGAGCCGTCAGGTCCTCTAAGTAGCCGGCTTTGTAGAAGGACGGCATATCATTGCCCGCGTGAAGGCTGAATACGTCGGGCACGTCGCCGGTGGCAAGGCGGGTTTTCAAAATTTGCGGAGCGTTGTCGGCTCCGGGGTATTCGGAGTTAAAGGTAACTTCGATGTTTTTCTCGGCTTTTTCCTTCTCGGCGAATTTCTCGAAGTAACCGTCGAATTGCTCGCGGAAGCGGTCGAGACCGCCTAGGAAAATCTTGAGCTCGACTTTCTTAGGAGCCGATGAAGCGCTTTCTTGCGCGCCGCCGTTATTGCCGCTGCTCGCCGCGTTGTTCTCATTGCTTCCGCAACCCGCCGTTAATCCCAGCGCTAGCAAAGCTGCCATGACGGAAATAGATTTTTTCATTTTTATGACCTCCCCAATAGATGATAACGCTTACTTCCTGAGTATAACGGGAGACCGTCATGTAGACATTGGACTGCATTTGCGCGAATATATGGACAATATTGATACTTATGAAGCGCTTCCTTATTTGTCGTCGGATATTTCCCTTCTTGCTTGCGCGGGCGTAATGCCCATGATCTTCTTGAAAATGCGGTGGAAATACGTCAGGTCGGAGTACCCTACCGCTTCCGCCGCGCCCTTGATCGATGCGGACGATTGCTGCAGCAGGCGGTTCGCCTCGCCGATTCGTTTCGTGACGATGTAGTCCATGACCGTCGTTCCGGTGACTTGCTTAAACGTACGCGACAGATGCTCCTTGCTAACGAAGTAGAGACCCGCGATCGACTCTAGCGTGATCGGCTCCGCGAAGTCTCGATCGATAAACCGCCTGATCTGCTCGATATCGATGCGCGTCTTGCTTCTACGTTCCTGAATCGTCCGTTCCAAAACGGCGAGATAGGAGGAGCTCAGTCTCCCGATCCATTCACTCGGCGGAGTGAAGTCGGTCACGAAAAAGGTCTCGGTTTGGGCATACATCGCCGCCGACGAATCGATCCCCGCTTTCGATGAAAGCTCGTCTAACAGCAACATAAAATGCCTGTACAATAAATGGTATAGACCAGGAGTAACGGACGCATGAGAACGCAACAACGTCTCCAACGTCGCGAATCGCTCCCGAACGGCTTCAGCCTGGAGCTCCTGAAAGTACCAGGAAATTTGCTCCTTGAATTCCGTAAAAACGTTCATAACGTCTTTGTCCAACGGTTGAGCGGAATGAAGTCCTTTCGCGATCCTGAGCTCCGATGTCGCTTTCTCCAGCGCTTTGTTTAGCTCGTCCTTCTGAACGGGTTTAAGGATGTATTCGTCGACCTTGGATAGGATGGCTTGCTTCGTATACACGAAATCATCGAAACCGCTAATGACGATTTTGCGGATAAAAGGATATTCGTCCGTCAGCCTTTGCAGCAGCTCCACGCCGTCCATCCCGCGCATTCTCATATCGGTAATGACGATTTCCGGATGAATTTCATCGATTATCCGCAGCCCGCTCATCCCCTCTTCCGCTTCCTCTACAAGATCGATACCGAAACTTTCCCAATCCGCGAGCCGCTTGATGCTGTCGCGTGTCCAAAATTCATCGTCGATAATGACCGCTTTCATTCCGTCTCCCCCTTTTCCTGCGCGGGAATCAACAATCTGACCGTTGTTCCCACATTCTGCTCGCTAGATACGAACAAGCCGTATTCATCCCCGAACAGCAGCTTGATTCTCGCGTTAACGTTACTCATTCCTATTCCTTCAACGTTATCCCGCTCGTCCGTCTCCTTGCTTAATTGATTTCGAATATCGTTTAAGCGGGCTTCCCCTATTCCGAATCCGTTATCCTCGATATCGATTTGGATTTCGTCCAGCACCTTCTCCACCCGAATGGCAAGCTTCCACGTTTCCATTTTCCCTTCAAGGCCGTGCATAAAGCAGTTCTCCACGATCGGCTGTAATGAAAACTTCGGAATCAAACAGGATAGGCACTCCTCGTCCGCATCGATTCGGACCTCGACCATGTTCCGGAATCTCAGCTTCTGGATGTGCAAATAGCTGCCGACATGCTCGAGCTCGTCGGCTACCGTGACCAGATCCGATTTCATTCGGATGGAATAGCGGAACAAATCGCTAATCGCGCGAACATGATCGTTAATCTCCGGCACGTTGCGGGACAATGCGATGCCCCCGATCGCCTGCAGGGCGTTGTGAAGGAAGTGCGGATTAATCTGCGCTTGCATCGCCTTGACCTGCGCCGTCCGTTTCTCGATCGTGGCTTTGTATTCCGTCTGGATAAGCTCCTTAATCCGTCCGAGCATCGAGTTGAACCTCCGCTCCAACGTCCCGATCTCGTCGCTTCTCGGCTCCTTGAGATCGACGTCGAAGTTCTGATTCTCTACCGCTTTCATCGATCGCGTTAACCGGATGATCGGCCGAGTCGTAAAGTAGGCGATGAGAAGCGAGACCGCGATCGCCAAGATAATGAATGCGACAGCGGTAAATAAGCTGAAATTCAGCGTGGAGGATGCCCCTTGCGTGACGTAACGGATCGGAATGAATTTCACGATCCAGCTTTGGCCCGTCATGGTCGGCTGATAGAACAAGAAGCCTTTTTTCGATTGCAAGTAACCGGATCCGTTCGGATCGGCTAGCGCTTCCTTAAGCGTTTCCTTCTCGATGGATGCCGTCTGGGCGTAAGGATCGTACACGGTATTGCCCTCCGCATCTACCACGAATACTTCGCTGCTAGCTTCCGAATGAATCATATCGAGCACGCTATCCATCATCTTCCAACGAACTTGAAGCATGACCCCCCCGATCACTTCCCGATCCGAAAACCGATTCATGCTGCGTACGATAGTGAAAGTGTTCTTCTGGTCGTTCAGCAGCCAACTCACGCTATCGTGCGTCGACCCGAGCGCTCCCCAATCGACTTGAGGCGTCCGAAGGCGATCCGTGGATATGCCCGCGTCCTTATCTACGACGTATAATCGGTTCTGGGATTTCAAGTAAATCGACAACTGCACAATGTTGGTATTATTCGCGCTATAAAGCGATTTCAACTTGTCGATCGTATAGCGATTCACGAAGGAGGGCTCGCTGACATTCGGAATGACCTCTCCGCTCGCGTTCGGAAACAACGTGTTATCCAGTAGGATCGAATAGGTCACGGATCTTAATTGATCGTATTTCTCGTCGAAATATTGGGCCGCCCATTCCATCCGGGATTCGTTCGAACGAACGAATCCCGACGTCAACGAGTGCTTCGTCGTTCTCGTCGCGAACAACGTCACTAGCGTTAACGGCAACACCGCGATCAGAACCATCAGCAGCATAAGCTTGTACCTCATGCTCTTCTGGAAAGGACGTACGATTCCGCGTAATGCTTTCTTGGCCGGATTAAGCGTCATCGCAATCCCCGCTTCCACGTCTCTATGATTTCGCTCATCGCTAGTTTGATGCCTAACGCATCCGATTGTCAACGCATTCATTTGGGTGTAATAGCATCGATTTCCTTATTTAACAATGGATTCGAACAAAAAAAGTCCGCTCGAACTTGCCGTTAGCAAGTCTAGCGGACTCTCCGTTTCCGGCTTTAATCAAGCGGTATCGACATGATCAAATGACCGTATGTTTCCAAATACTCCTGTTTCATTTTATAGTCCGGCATTAGGCTTCCCACGCGTCTCCAGAACGATCGGTCATGATTCATGTGGAGCAAATGACAAAGCTCATGAACTATGACGTAATCGATAACTTCGACCGGTGCCATGGCCAACCGATAATTAAAAGCGAGCTTCTTGCTCGAGCTGCAGCTTCCCCACTTCGTTCTAGACTCAATGACCTCAATGGCTTTAGGCTTGACCCTCAATTGCGTTTGATAACCCGTTATTCTCTCCGCAACAATCTTCTTGCAGCTCGAGAAATAGAACTTCTTCAGGATTTTCTTCAACTCATCCTCATTTAGCGGCGTTGTCTCTATTAATTCATTAAGATAATACGGTTTCCCCTGATAAAGAAACTTTTTTGCGTCGTTCGTAAGACCATCTCCTGCCATTCCAACCCGTTTGATCATTCATTCGAGAATACGAATTCCATTATTGCTCATAATATCCAATACCGCAATTGCGTGCGGAAATCTCGAACAAAGGGGAAGTTCCGATGAATGAACAAATTCATAAGGTTAACGGTATGTTGGAAACCTTCCTCGAGAACAATGCGGATGCGCGCAAGGAACAAGTCGATGGCGAACAAGGTTTCAATCTATATTATATTATGTCCGTCACCGAGCGGAAGGTGATCTACCAACAGATCACGGATCCTTATTTTCGCTATTCCAAAACGCAGTTCGGGCAGCATATTCAGTCGATCGGAGAGGAATGTCCGCCCGATCAATTGCTTCTGAGATTGTGCAAAGGCCAAACCGTACTCATCTACGACGATCGCGTCTATACGATTAAGAAATCCTTGAAATACGCGACTCGCTCGGTAAGCACGCCGCAAGTAGAAGCATCGATCGTCGGACCGTTGGAAGCTTTCGTGGAGAGCATGGCTATTAATCTGAATTTGATTCGCAAGCATTACCAGAATCCCGACCTGAGAGTCGTTAAATTCGAAGTAGGCACGACAAGCCACGTTTCGGGATATTTGCTATACGATAACGAGCTGGCCGATAAAACCTTCGTGGATAACGAGCTGGCCCAGATCAAAAAACTAACGATACCGAATGCCCAGGCCGTCTCTAAGGTTCAGCAGCATTTGCCGAAACGCAGATCCTTGTTATTTCCGAGATCGGTCGTCACCGAGCGCCCGGATCGGACAAGCCAAGCGCTATCCAAAGGGAAATGCGTTTACTTGATCGAGACTAGCCCATTCGCGAGTATTGCTCCTATCAGCTTCCATGATTTCATGGCTTCCATGGACGATTCGTATATGCTTCCCGTATATAGTTATTTTCTCTTGGTGCTCAGATACTTCGCCTTGTTGGCCACGGTTATTCTGCCTGGTGCTTACGTTGCGTTTACGGCGTTCAACCCCGAAGTCTTTCGCGTACAATTGGCCTTATCCATCGCGGGCAGTAGGGCGGGTCTCCCTTATCCTGCTTTTCTAGAAGTGACCTTCATGCTCGTGATGATGGAATTATTGGTGGAAGCTTCCCTCCGAGTCCCGAAAACGATAGGACCGGCGGCGACAACGGTCGGCGGGTTAATCTTGGGAGAAGCGGCATCGCAAGCCAATCTGGTTAGCGATATCATGATTATCGTAGTATCCGCCGTAGCTATCGCAAACTTCGTGATTCCGATCAATCCGATGTCCCAAACGGTTCGCGTGTTGAAATACCTCTTGCTTTTTATGGGCACCGTCGCGGGCTTTTTCGGCTTAACGATAGGATTCGTATTATTAGTCGGCTATGTATTTACCTTGCATAATTCGAACTATTCGCTCGTCCAGTCTTTTAAGGCCTCTGTAAGTTTGAGTACCAAAAGCGCGTCCGCCGGGAGGCAATCCTCGTGAATGTTCTGTTTTACGTTTCCTTGCTGATCTACTACATGATCAATCATTCCTTGTTGAACCTGCCTAACGTGATTGACAGAAATTATCTGCAGAACGGACTATCTGCTCTTCCGATCGGATTGTTGCTAGCGGCGTTGAATGCTTGGATGCTTTTGTCCGTCTATAACCGCTTTCCCAAGTTCACGATGGTAGAAATCAATCGTTACTTGTGCGGCAAATATTTAGGTAATTTTCTCTCTATTATGTATGTTGCCTTAACCGCATTTTTCGGTTTCTTCATGTTTCGGGGTTTAATGGAGGTCATTATCGAATTTCTTATGCCCCACACTCCCGTCTGGTTTCTGGCCATTCTATTGATCAGCGTTCCGTCGTTGGCTCTACTGCATTCCGATAATTCCGTCATATACATGACCGCCTTTTTCACTTTAATAGCCGCTGTTCTCATGATCCTCGTTTTCTGGCTCGGTTTTAAGGAAATCGATCCGGTGATGCTGCAAGGCGTCGTTTACCATGGCTGGAAAATGCCTTCTTTAAAAGGAATAGTGGCATCCGCCTTCGTGTACGGCGGGTATACAGGTCTTTATGTCATGAATCCCTATTTCGCGCGTACAAGCATTAAGCTCACTTTCCTCCTGTTCGTTACGGTCGGTCTATTCCTTTCGTTATGCGGGACGGTTATTCCTTTAGCCGTATGGGGGCCATGGGCGCTTCGAAACCTGAATTTAATATGGATCATGACGGCGGAGACGTTTTCGCTCGACTTATTCGTATTGGAACGCGGTTTGTTTCTTATGATCCCCCTGCTTCTGATTACCGGATATATCGGCGTATTTCTATACACCTACAAAGGTTATCGGTTACTTAGCTTGCTAATGCCCAGGAAGGCTACAGCGAAAGTCATTATCTGCTGCGTTCTGGTCAGCTACGTGATTCTCTCCTTGTTAGTCCAGGAACCTGCGGTCAACTATCGCTATAGGGAACTATACATGGTGGTCTGGTTCTTCTATCAAAATATTACGGGTGTTCTGTTGTACGTGCTTGCCAAGCGAAAGGGGAGAACTCCGAGTGCGGCTTAGCAGAACGTTCGGTATCGGCTTATGTTGTCTCTTGCTTCAAGGGTGCCAATCCGATTATAAGGACATAGACCGGCGCCAGTTCATCGTGATGATGTCTCTCGATCAAGCGGATAACGGAAAGTTTACGTTGGCTCTTAAAGGAGTCATCCCGCAATTGCAAAATTCGGGAGCCAGCTCGTCCACGGCTTCCTTCGACATCTACAAGACCACGGCGGCCTCGTTAGGGCAGGCGATTCAAAAAGTCAGACAGCAGTTATTTTTGGAACCGGATTACTCCCACTTGAAAGCCGTTATTTTCAGCGAGCAATTTGCCGAGCGCAACGACCTGACAAGGTATATCGACTTTTTCATTAGACGCCGGGATTTCCAGGATATTGCGATAGTCGCCATTTCGAATAACGCCGAGAAAGTCGTAAGCCTGCACCAAGAAGCGGAACGTACGACCGGTGACAGCGTGTTCATGAAGTTCGGCGAAGGGGCCAATGCCGAGTATAATCCGATAATTCAATTACAGCAGGTCTACAAATATTCCCTCACTCCCGGGCTCACGTTTTATTGTCCGATCTTGAACGTCTCCGACGATAAAGTGGTTTCCGCCGGTACGGCCCTCTTCGGTCGCGACAATCGGATGAAGATGAAGCTGACCCTGCTGGAGACGAAGTATTTCAATTTATTGAGAAGCGGAATCTCGCGAGGCTTCATCATTCTCGATCCCGTAAAGGAATACGGCATTGGCATCCGGCTAGCAAAAGCGGAATTCCGATTCAAAATCGAGCAGGACGCCTTATTGTGCGACGTTCACGTAAAAGTCCAAGCTCAGATCGAGGATTCCGACGTCCTTGATTTCTCGCCTTCCGAGCTGCAGAAATTGGCGAAGAAAAAGCTGGACTCCGATATTTCCAGCCTCCTCGTCAAAATGCAGAATAACCGGGTCGACCCGCTTCAATTGGGTTTAAAGTACTGGTCCAAAAATCCCGTCCGCCGATTAAACAACGAATGGCTGACCGAAGATTACCCGGAAATGAAGTTTCGCGTCCATTCGGACGTCATGATTACGCGTACGGGGACCCTTAGATTCAACACCGACAGAGGTTGACGGCAAGTCGCCGAGTGTTCGTCAATAAATTCGAAGAGATGGACGGGCTGGCGGATTCGATCTACTTAATCGCGGAGATGACCGAGATCCTGTCTGCCGAACGGCCGATCGATCAGGTCTCCATCGTGAAAATACCGTGTTGGAGAAATATATGGAGAACCTCGCGGTTACCCGATTGGCGGAGGAGGTTTATTTATCCCCGAAATACATCAGCCTTATTTTCAAGCAGGAGACGGGCGAGAATATAACCGAATATATCACGAAAGTCCGGATGGAAGCCGCCATGGAGCTGTTGAAGGACAACGATTTGAAAATCCTCGAGGTCGATTGCCTTCATGACTTTAGATGAATTAACCGAATAACCGAAATCCGCGCTTCTCTCCGATTTCTTGTTGCACGGATTCGATTTGCTTGGAAATCGCATCGAACTTCTGAACGGCATCGTTGTATTTCATCACGGAAACACCTGTCGCGAGATCGATCTAATAGTAGGAAAGAAACAGAAAGTGGGTTCCGTCGACGATAGATTGCCCGTTAACTTTAATTGAATTTATGCTTCCGAGCCTCCCGCTCTCGTAATTCGAGCTCAGGAAAGCTTTATATTCTTTAGCCAGGCCATGCTCGGTCTTCGAAGACAACACCGTATTATGATGATGGCCGATCAACATCTCGTTCCATTCGATCGAAAGCTTCATTTCTTCGATCTCCAACCAAGCTAGCTTTTCTAGGAGCAGTTTCTTCCGTTCCCTGTTTTTGACGATATTCCTCCAGATGGAAATCGGCCACATCGTAACCCCTCGATCCTTCAACCGGCATATTTGGAAAGTCATGGATCACCTAATTATATCTGCTGTTTTCGACTATTAACATCCCCTTTAACTGAGGCATTCCACTCGTTTGATCTTTTCCTGTTTTTCAACACTGACAAACGCTTCGCGGAAGACTATAATAACTAAGGTACGAATATTACTGAAATGTCTTAGAGGTGCTTGAATTGACCATTATCGTATACGATCTGGAGATGACGGTACGGCGTAAAAAAGGCCAGATCGCCGAAATAATCGAAATCGGAGCCGCCAAAGTCGGATTGGTGGACGATGTTCCGCAAATCATCGAGACTTTCCAATCTTTCGTCAAACCCGTCATCGTGTCCCAATTAACACCGGATACGACCGCTTTTACGGGAATTACTCAGGATGACGTTAACGGTGCGGGAACTCTGTCCCAAGTGATACGCGATTACACGGAGTGGATGGGCTCTGAGGAATATTTCCTATGCGCATGGGGCCCCGACGACCAGCGTCAATTGGTTCAGGAATGCCGCCAGCATCAAATCTCCACGGACTGGATCGTGAATCACAACAACCTTCAGAAAATGCTCTCCAAAGTATATAAGCTCGAGAAACATCAGCAGATGGGTCTGAAGCCGGCTCTCGAAATGCTGGAAATTCAGTTCTCGGGCTCCCACCATCGGGCGATGGACGATGCGATCAATACGGCGCAGATTCTCGTCAAGCTTTTCGATCAATTTCAGTTTAAGCGCAATAAGCTGAGCGACGAGACGAAGGTGGAAAGCGAAGTCGTATATAAAACCGACCATTACGAGAACCTTCCTTTCGCCGGACTCGCTAACTTATTCCCGGAAAGCAAATAGCCTCAAATCCGTCTGGATTGAGGCTATTTGTTATGTTCTGTCGGTCTTGTTGGAGGGAATAAGCGTTCCTCGCACAGCTATTCCACCATTTCCGGCTTGCTAGACGAAATAAGCGTTCCTCGCACGCCTATTTCGACCAATTCCGGCTTACTTGGCGAAATAAGCGTTCCTCGCGTGCCTATTCCCTCCGCTTTACCTCATCCAAGCTTCCTTAAGCAGCCTTAACGGTGGCTGATTCAATAGTTGCTGCCTCGCGCTGTCCCATGCCGAGAGCAAAAGCCTTTGGAGCTTCCAAGCCGCATGCCCTGCCGCCTGTACGACGATGCCGTGCCTGGCCGTGCGCGCGACTCCCCAGCTTACACCCTCCGGAATTCCCTCCGCACTCTCCAGCGCTTCCCGCATCTTCACCGCAACTTCGGCCGTGACGCGATCCGAGAAAACGGAAAATGCCCCGACATGCGTAAATCCGCCGAAACAACCCGCATTTTCGATCGGAAGAATAGCCGGCTCCCATTTCTGCCGTTGATAGTGTACAAGCTCACCCTTATACCGAACAATCACCTTCGCATCATACGAATGGAAAGCGAAGGCTTCGCCCCTCGACAGCCTGCCCGGGCAGAAAATATCGCCGACCATGCATACCGATCCTTCGGCCAAGTCGATCTCCGTCTCCGTGACGAACCGCGCTTCTCGGAAGAGCGTGACCGGCTCGGGCATCCATTCCAATACGGCACCTGCGGCCAAAGAGAACCTGTGACGGAGCCGAGAATTTCCCGACTCCGACTCGCATGGATGAACGCGCGTATAAGCTTGGTTCGTCGCGTATAGCTTCGCGTTCTTTTGCAGTTGCCAATCGAAAGTATAGCGGTCGCCCTCCAGCAGGCCGGGAGAACCGTCCATCTGCACGACGGCTAATTGCTTCCAGCCATCGTTACCAATGAGCGGGAAGGTTTTGGCGATCTTAAGCGGCGAGGTATGGTATCGCGAGATTAGCTCCGGCTTTCCGTTCATGATACCGACGACCGCGCGAAGCTCCGAAAGCCTTTCGATTACAGAATTCTCGCTTTCCGCCGCAATACCCTCGACATCCTCGTCCGACCGGAAACCTTCGATTAACGCCTCCGCCAAGCTAGACGACTGCCGCACGACGGCCCGTCTCCTGGGCGACCCAATCGGAGACGACGTCCAGCCCTTGGCCGCCGAATAAATTCGTGAACACGAAAGGTCTTTCGCCGCGCATACGGCGCGAATCGTTCTCCATGACTTCCAAGCTTGCCCCGACGTAAGGCGCCAAATCGATTTTGTTGATGATGAGCAGGTCGGACCTCATGATTCCGGGACCGCCTTTACGGGGAATCTTCTCTCCCTGGGCGACGTCGATAATGTAAATAAACCGATCCACGAGCTCCGGGCTGAAAGCCGCGGCCAAGTTATCCCCGCCGCTCTCGATCAGGATGAGATCCAGGTCGGGAAACCGTTGCTCGAGCTCTTCGACGGCTTCGAAATTCATCGATGCATCCTCGCGGATCGCGGTGTGCGGACATCCCCCGGTCTCGACGCCGATAATTCTCTCGTCCGGCAAGCAACCGGTATCCGATAAGATGCGCGCGTCTTCCTTCGTGTAAATATCGTTCGTAATAACGGCCAGATTGATCTTATCCTTTAATTGAAAAGCGAGCTGCTCGACGAGCTTGGTTTTACCCGAGCCCACCGGACCTCCGATACCGATACGCATAGGACGTCCGGCTTCCGCTTGCGGCGTTACCCATTCCTGATGATGATGGTGTTGACCTTCTTTTCCTTGGCACATAAGCAATCCCTCCGAATAGTGAATTAGATTTTCAACTCATGACATGAACAATCGGGAATACAAAGTCTCGTGGCGCACCATCGCGAGTTCAGCCAGCGGCATTGCCCCGTAAGCATCCGACGGATCCATATGGCGAACCTCCGCCCATGACCGGGCAATGACCGGGAACATGGAAGCCGTCAAGCGTTGGGCCTCCGTCTGTCCCATGGAGATCAACCGGAGAGCGGCGTTCACGCAAGTAGCCACCGAAGTATATAAGTAACCTTCCGCGGCCTGGTCGAGCGTAACATTCAGACCGCGGCAGATTAATCCGTACACGAGCGGGTAACTTCCGTAGCAGCGACCGCCGCGCATGTCCTCCTGCAACGAACGGAACGGTATGGCCGGAAACAGCTCTGGCGCAAGCTTGAGCAGCCTCCGCCCGATCTTCTCCATTCCGTCGCGAGACTCCGGCCCGATTCTCTGGAAGTGAACCAGCTTCTCGATAAAATAAGCATATTCGTCGTTCGCTTCCTCCGGACGGTGGTATACCGCTTTGACGATCATGAGATCGCCTGTCGACCAGCTATGGCGAAGCATAGCTTCCATATACGACCTCAAGCCCTCTCCGTCGTTTATTCGGCCATCCTGCACTAGCGACTCCAGTCCGAAGGAATGAGCGAAGCTGCCAATGGGCAGCGCGGAATCGAGCAGGAGTTGCAGCGCTAACCAAGCACCCGCGTTCGTTGATTCTTCGCCCGTTACCGACACATCCGATCCGCCTCCTTTCGCGTCTGCCGACGATAGTATAGTTAGAACAAGAAGTATCTTTGCGCCATCGGCAGAACGGACACCGGCTCGCATATCGCCAATTCGCCGTCGACCGTAACCTTGTACGTATCCGGGTCTACTTCTATCGACGGGGTAGCGTCGTTACGGATCATGTCTTTTTTGCCGATGTTGCGGCAGTTCTTGACGGGCTCGATCCGTTTCTGCAATCCCAACTTCTCGGCGATTCCATTATCGTAAGAGGCCTGAGAGACAAAAGTAATCGAGCTGCGAAATAGAGATTTACCGTAGGAAGCGAACATCGGCCTTCCGAAAACCGGCTGCGGCGTCGGTATGGAGGCGTTCGGATCTCCCATTTGAGCGTAAGCGATGCTCCCGCCTTTGAGAATCATATCCGGCTTTACCCCGAAGAAAGCAGGGCTCCAAAGGACGACGTCCGCCCACTTGCCGGCTTCGAGCGACCCGACCAAATGCGAGATCCCGTGGGCGATCGCCGGATTGATCGTATACTTGGAGACGTAACGCTTAATCCGTTCGTTATCTCCGCGTTCGTCGTCCCCGTCGAGCGGTCCTCTCTGGGCCTTCATCTTGTCCGCCGTCTGCCAAGTCCTCGTAATAACTTCGCCGACGCGTCCCATCGCTTGCGAATCGGAGCTAATGATGCTGAAAGCGCCGAGATCGTGCAAGATGTCCTCCGCGGCGATCGTCTCCGGACGAATGCGGGAATCGGCGAACGCGACGTCTTCCGGAATGCTGCTGTCCAAGTGGTGGCAAACCATCAACATATCCAGATGCTCTTCGATCGTGTTCACCGTGAACGGCCGCGTCGGGTTGGTCGAGGAAGGAATAATATTCGGTTCTCCGGCCGCCTTGATAATATCCGGGGCATGCCCGCCGCCTGCTCCTTCGGTATGATAAGTATGAATCGTCCGGCCGCCGATCGCCCTTAGCGTATCCTCCACGAATCCGGCTTCGTTCAACGTATCCGTATGGATAGCGACCTGCACGTCGTATCGATCCGCCGCGGATAAGCAGGCATCGATAGCGGCCGGAGTCGTTCCCCAGTCCTCGTGAAGCTTAAGGCCGATTGCTCCGGCTTCGATCTGCTCGATCAACGGCTCCACGGTGGAGGCGTTGCCCTTGCCCAGGAAACCGAGATTCATCGGAAAAGCTTCGGCAGCCTCGAGCATCCGCCTGAGATGCCAAGCCCCGGGAGTGCAAGTCGTCGCGTTCGTTCCCGTCGCGGGTCCCGTTCCGCCGCCGATCATCGTCGTAACGCCGGAAGCCAGCGCCGTCTCGATCTGTTGCGGGCATATGTAATGAATGTGCGTATCGATGCCCCCGGCCGTCACGATCTTGCCTTCCCCGGCAATGACCTCCGTGCTCGCGCCGACGACCATATTCGGGTCTACGCCATCCATGATATCCGGATTTCCGGCCTTGCCGATCCCGACGATAACTCCATCCTTAATTCCGATGTCGCCCTTCACGATACCCCAATGATCGATGACCACGGCGTTCGTGATGAGCGTATCCAGCACGCCTTCGCTTCTTACCGCTCGGCTGGATTGGCCCATGCCGTCCCGGATTACTTTACCGCCGCCGAATTTGCACTCGTCCCCGTATACGGTGAAGTCCCGCTCGATGACCGCCCAAAGTCCCGTATCCGCCAGTCTTACCCCATCGCCCGTAGTCGGGCCGAACATGTTGGCGTAGCTTTGCCGCTCCATGCGCATGATCTTTCGCTCCCCCGTTTCCATTGCCTCGTTCGCGTATCCAATGAGAACTTACAAAGCGTTCCAAGCTTTCAAGCGGTCGGCTACCTCGGAAGGAAGCTCGCCGGACGCTTTCCCCTTCGAAAGTCCGTTTAGCCCGTAAGAAAGCTTATCGCCTCCGAGCTCCGTCAGCTGTATCGGCTTCTCTTCCCCGGGCTCGAATCTTACCGCTGTGCCGGCCGGAATGTTCAGCCTCATGCCGAAAGCCTTTTCCCTGTCAAAACGCAAAGAACGGTTCACTTCGAAAAAATGATAATGCGAACCGACTTGGATCGGACGATCCCCTACGTTATTCACAACGAGTTCGACCGTGTTTCTTCCCGCGTTCAATTCGATCTCTCCGGGCTTCGCCCGAATTTCCCCTGGAATCATATCTCTTTCCTCCTTGGAATGAACAATTAAGCTATCGGCTGATGCACCGTCACAAGCTTGGTCCCATCCGGAAAGGTCGCTTCCACCTGCACTTCATGGATCATTTCCGGGACGCCCTCCATCACTTGATCGCGAGTCAGCAATGTCGTTCCGTAGGCCATCATATCGGCGACGGACTTCCCGTCCCGAGCTCCTTCCATGATGGCGGAGGTTATGAGCGCGATACATTCCGGATAATTCAGCTTCACTCCGCGAGCTAGCCTTCTATGGGCCAAATCGGCAGCCACCGTTATGAGCAGCTTTTCCTTTTCGCGTTCTGTCAAATTCATGCCGCATCCCCTTTCTAAACTTTCTTTTCATTATAGGAGTCCGGTCAGAGGATGTAAATCGTTTATGTGATGTTTTATCACATAACTAACCATTTTTTTGTCTATTTTTCCCTTTATTCATCCCTATACATGACATGTCCCTAACGCATTTCCCGTTGTGAGAAATTGGCGGATTAACACGTATTACCTAATGCTTTTCTGGTCAATTCGTCCGATTATGTGATAAAATCAAGGATATGACATTCCGGTTTATCCGAAAGCGAGGGAACAAAATTGGCCAAGCAAAAAATGCGTTCAGACATGATCACCAAAGGCTTCGACCGCGCTCCGCACCGTAGCCTCCTGCGTGCCGCCGGCGTTAAAGAAGAAGATTTCGGCAAACCGTTAATCGCAGTCTGCAATTCTTACATCGATATCGTACCCGGACACATTCACTTGCAGGAATTCGGCAAAATCGTTAAAGAAGCTATTCGCGAAGCCGGCGGGGTTCCTTTCGAGTTCAACACGATCGGCGTCGATGACGGCATAGCAATGGGCCATATCGGAATGCGCTACTCCCTAGCCAGCCGCGAGATCATCGCCGACTCCGTCGAAACGATGGTTAACGCCCACTGGTTCGACGGCATGGTATGTATCCCTAACTGCGATAAAATCACCCCCGGCATGATGATGGCCGCCTTGCGAGTCAACATCCCGACCTTGTTCGTCAGCGGCGGACCGATGAAAGCCGGTCGCACGAGCGATGGAAAAGCGATCTCCCTGACTTCCGTATTCGAAGGCGTCGGTGCGTTCATGTCCGGCAAGATCGACGAGAAAAGCTTGACCGAGCTTGAACAATACGGCTGTCCGACTTGCGGCTCATGCTCCGGTATGTTCACCGCGAACTCCATGAATTGCTTAGCCGAAGTGCTAGGTCTTGCATTACCGGGTAACGGTACGATTCTTGCGGTCGCTCCGGAACGTCGCGAGTTCGTAAGAAAATCCGCCGCGCAACTGATGGAACTGGTCAAACTGGACATCAAGCCTCGCGACATCGTGACGTTGGCTTCGATCGACAATGCTTTCGCCCTCGATATGGCGATGGGCGGATCCACGAATACCGTTCTTCACACTTTGGCTCTTGCGCATGAAGCAGGAATCGAATATCCGATCGAACGCATCAACGAAGTGGCCAAACGCGTCCCTTATTTGTCCAAGTTAGCTCCGGCTTCCGATCACCATATCGAAGATTTGCACAACGCCGGCGGCGTTAGCGCGATCATCAACGAATTATTCAAGAAGGAAGGCGCGCTGAACGGAGACGTGTTGACCGTATCCGCCAAGACGCTTCGCGAGAACGTCGAAGGAGCGGAGATTCTGGATCATTCCGTCATTCGTCCGATCGACGATCCGCACACCAAGGAAGGCGGACTATCCGTCATGTTCGGCAATCTTGCTCCGGGCGGCTCGATCATTAAAGTCGGAGCCGTCGACAAATCCGTCGGCGGTTACCTTCGCGGCCCGGCTATCTGCTTCGATTCGCAGGACGATGTCCTTCGCGGACTAACGGAAGGCAAAGTCAAGGAAGGCCATGTCGTCGTCATCCGTTACGAAGGACCGAAGGGCGGTCCCGGAATGCCCGAGATGCTTGCGCCCACTTCCCAGATCGTGGGTATGGGACTCGGCACGAAGGTCGGCCTGATTACCGACGGTCGTTTCTCCGGAGCATCCCGCGGAATCGCCATCGGGCATATTTCCCCGGAAGCAGCCGAAGGCGGTCCTATCGCATTCGTCGTAGACGGCGACATGATCGAGCTGGATATGAATAACCGCACCATTACGCTCGAAGTAAGCGACGAAGAATTAGATCGTCGCCGCTCCGAATGGAAAGGCTTCGAACCTAAGATCAAACGCGGCTACCTCGCGCGTTACTCCGCGATGGTTACTAACGCAAGCCGCGGCGGAGTTATGAAGATGTAACTAGCATTGACGAATAACAATAAAGCCGATACCGGGTTATTCACCCGATATCGGCTTTATTTTTTTGAAAAGGATTTATACCAACTCGCCGATCGTCGTTTCTTCGAAATCCGCGGCCGTCTCGGCTGCATTCTCCGCTTGTTGCTTGCCGGCGTTTGCCTTTGCTGACCTGACGGGACGGCGCTTGCGCGGGCTCGATTCATCGGCCCAGCTCAACAACATTTCCCGGGTCATAATGAGCATGCGAGGGTTCATCGAATCTCCCTTATCGCGCACCCGTTGATTCCCGGCAGGATGGATGACCCGAATCAGAATACGCAGATAAATGTTCGTCATCCAGGAGAACAATCCTCTTGGCAATTCGAAAGTCTCGTATCCCAGCGAATCGGCTCCCCGATGAATCATCGAAACTCCGTATAAAGCTTTCACCTCGTCGCCATGAGGAGCCTTCGCGAGTTCTCTAGCCATATCCGGAAGCGCGTTCTGCATTTCCCGTATGATTCTGATGCCGATTTGCAGCGTGCTCTTCGAGTTCATGCCCAAGTCGAACAGCATTTGATTCTCGAAATGGATTTCCATAATGCGATCGCCCGAACGCAAAGTCTGATCTCCTTGCAAGTCGAGCGGCGGACCCGAATAACGCCTTATGCGATAATTGAAAAAATGTCCTTCCCCAATGGGACGCAGCCTGAACGCGATGTGGAATCCTTTTTCGTATAGCATCCAGAGGCTTACGACCAGCTTCTTAAGCGGTCCTACTTTGTGGGCATTATCTCCCGCTTGCTCGTCATTGCTCATACTCGATCTCCTCGTCGCGGTTCTCTCGATCGGCTTGCCTTTTTTCTTCGCCCGCTCCGTAATGGTGATCATTTCGTCGATTCCGACGAAGCGGTATCCCAGCTCCCGGCCGTCGTCCAATATTCTCTCTAGTGCCGAGAGCGTGTTGGCGGGGGCATCCCGATCCGCTCCGAAAGTGATGCCGCAATCGTGGAGCAGGAACACTTCGCCGGGTCTGAGCTTCTGCTTCATCCTCTTGTATAGCTTGTCGGCCCCCACTTTCTTGCGCCAATCGCCGAACAAGGAGGTCCATAAGACGATTTGCAAATAACCCAGGTTCGCATAGTCGAATACGTTCACGATACCCCACGGCGGTCGATAGTACATCGGCCTTGAGCCCGTAATTCGCTTAATAACGTCCGATGTCCGATGTATTTGCCGTTTAACCGTTCTCGGCCGCATCAACCAGTTCGTATGATGAACGTAATTATGAATGCCGAGAATATGTCCTTCTTCATGGATTCGAGCGATGAGTTCGGGATTGCGTTCCGCGTTCTCCCCTACGACGAAGAAGGTTCCCTTCGCTCCATGACGCTTAAGCAAATCCAGTAGCTTAGGCGTATATACCGGATCGGGACCATCGTCGAAAGTGAGCGACACTTCCGACTTCGATTGCCCTTTCATGAACACCCTGAATCCGAAAATCCGACTGACCAGAGCCGGCAAAAAAGCATAAAAAGTCAAAAAATAAAAACCGATCCAAAGGATGATTTCCATGTAGTCCCCACCATCTTGATTACCATAGTATTCGTGCGAGCGCTTCTGTGCCTGTCTTCTATTTTATCATATACGCTCTGAAAATAGGCATCCATATAGGCATCTTTTTTGTTATCGTGTACAATGGACAAGATATGGAATTAACGGATTATCCTACATATGGCGAAAAGGGTGGATTTATAAAATGTTGTCTTTATATCAGAAATATTGGCGAACCGCATTCGATATCGGCGTAATCATCCTTACCGTATGGCTCACGATGTATGTGTTCAGTTATTTGTACAAGCTCGCGACTCCCGTCTTCCTGGCTTTCCTCATTTTCTGGATCATCGAACCTCTCGCCAGGCTTCTTAATCGTTGGGGTATACGCAAATCGATCGCTTCAGGTATTAGCGTATTGCTGTTTACGTTAGTCATACTTGCGACGTTTGTCGGACTTGGATATATTTTCACCATACAAATTCAGCAGTTGGTCGAGGATCTGCCCAAGTATCAGGTGCTACTCGAGAATCAGATAGCCTCTATTTCCGGAAACATGCAAGGGCAGATCGAAGCATTACCGCCCGGAATCGGGGAAAAGTTAACCGAGGCAACGGCATTCGTAACCGACAAGGGTGCCGTATTAGCGGGCCAATTTCTAAGCTGGATCGTTGGATTTCTATCCTCCTTTTCCTCGTTCGTGCTTAATTTCTCGATCGCCATTATCTTGGCTTATTTCTTGAGCATCGAGATCGACACTTGGAAAAGGTTAGGCAGGGACAGATCCCCGAAAACGATTAAAGTCGCTTTCGAATTTCTGCGCAACAACGTGTTTAAAGGGATCGGGGCTTACTTGAAAGCCCAAGGCAAGCTCATCAGCATCACTTTCGTCGTTATTTTCATAACTCTTCTGGCGCTCGGGGTGAACAATGCTTTCTCTATCGCCCTCTTGGCCGGCATACTCGACGTACTGCCGCTACTCGGCGTCAATACCTTGTTCATTCCATGGGTCGCCTATCTGTTCATCACCGGCGAGACGAACCTCGCCATCTGGCTGACTGCCCTTCTGCTAGTCGTTACGCTGACCAGGCAATTCCTTGAACCGCGCATTACCGGTCAGACGGTGGGAGTATCCGCGTTTACGATGCTCGCGTTCATGATGATTTCGTTATCGCTCTTCGGAGTTGCCGGACTTATCCTCGCTCCGATTCTTATGATCTTGCTTAAGGCGCTGTACGACCAAGGCTACTTCCATCAGTGGATTCGATTCCCGCAGGAGGAGTTTACCGTCGCTCCGTTCGCTCCGCAGCCTGAAGAGTCTCCGACTCCCAAAGGCGAATTCCGTCCATAATCGCACCGAATACGGTCGCTCCGCGATTGCGCAAACCCGCAGGCTGATCTTCGATCAGCACGGAGATCGCATAACGAGGCGTTCCCGCCGCCGGCCCGTAACCGATGAACCATTGGTCGTTGCGGGCTTTTTGTTTGCCCGCAAGCTCTGCCGTGCCCGATTTCCCCGCTAACGGCCATATCGATCCGCTGAGTGCCTGCTTTGCCGTTCCCGACTCTACGACGGAGAGCATGCCTTGCATAAGATATGCCGCCGTTCGCGGCTCGATCTGACCGTACTTTGACTTGTCGGATTGAAAGGGGAACGTCGTCATTAAATCCCCGTCCGCATAACGAATTTCCTTGACGATTCGAGGGGAACTCACGCGTCCTTTGTGCAATATCGTTACAGCCATATTAGCGGCTTGCAATGGAGTTACCCGTACGTCCCTCTGTCCGATTCCGCTGCCCGTTCTTACTCCCCCGTCTTTCGCCGTTTCCTTGCTTAGGAATATCGAACCCGCTTCCTCTTCTCCGAGCAATCTGAGCGGCTTGCCGTCCAAGAACTTATCCGAACTCCATCCGATTTGTCTTCCGAGTCCCATTCGCTCTGCCGTAATTTGCAGCCATGCCGGATCCATCCTTTCGGCCAGTCCGGCGAACACGACGTTGCAGGACTCGGCGTAAGCTTGCTCCAAGGTCAGATCGCCATGCCCGCCTTCCTTCCAGCATTGCAATCCGTACTTTCCGTAATGACCGTCGCAGTGGAACTTCTCTCCCCAATGCGTGACGCCGGATTCCAGCGCCGCCGCTAACGTCACCGTCTTGAACACGGAGCCGGGCGGCGCGGCCACGAGCGCGTGATTGCGCACGTCCGTGCCTTCTCCGCCGACATGGTAAGGGTCAAGACGAGGCAGGGAGACCATGCTTAATATATCCGCGTTGGACGCGTCTAAGACTACCGCGGCTCCTTTATGAATCCCGTATCGGTCGAAAACCTTCTCCACGATATGCTGAATGTTCAAGTCCAACGTCGTCGTCACCTGCAACGGAAAATGGGGATTGTCCGGAGCGATCATTCGGAGGCCCAAACCCGCCAGCGGGCGTCTCGTCGCATCCGTCACCTGAAGCACCGTCGTTGGAGCTACTCCTTGCAGCCACCGATCCAACGATTTCTCCAGCCCGGCCCCGCCGATACTGTTGGCGGTACTCATATGATGTTCGGCTACTTGATGCTCGTATATCTGACGAACTTGATTCGGGTGCTGCGAGATGAATCCGATAGCATGTAGCGGAGTCGTGTCGGCTGGGTACCGGTTCGGGTAGGGGAGAACCGAGACGCCTAGCAAATTAGCCTTCATGGCGGCATTAATCTGTTGCTCGGATAAATTCATCGCCCTGTGGTCGTTAGATTTCGTCCAAACCTCGGGTTCCCGAAGCTCCTTCAACCATGAATCCAGTTCCGACTGCTCGACTCCAAGCGAATCGGCCAACAGCTTAACTTCGCTCTCCATACCCCGCGGATGCCCGTTGTCGGGGAACGCCGCCAAGCTCTGTACCGTCGTTCCGGTAATGAGCGTCCCGTTCCGGTCGCGAAACCTTCCTCTGCCGCTATCCAGAAGCAGTTCGTCGGAACGCTGCTCGACCGCGTTCCGGTTGAGCGATTGGCTTGCCGTCTGCGCCCCGCCGAAGCCAAGCTGCAACCAAGCCAACCTCGCCCCTTCCACGCCGAATATAACGGCCAATAAAAGCAAAACGTGAAATCCCCTGACTGCCCAATCCTTATTCATCGTAAACCCCTTCTCTGACCTCTCTTTCTTTATTGTTTCCAACTTTCGCCAAAAACAAAAAGCAGGCAAGGAGATTCCCTTGCCTGCTTCATGTATACGATCAATGATTACGCTACGGTAAACCGGCTCAACGATTCTCGCAATTGACCCGATACCGCTTCGAGACGATTGGATAACTGCACCAACCCGTCGCTAATATTCAACTGCTCGTTGCTAAGCGACGCAACTTCCTCCGACGTTGCGGAAGCTTCTTCCGCAACCGCGCTTACGTTGCTCATAGCCATCGACAATGTGTTCTGCGCGTCTTCTAATTGACGAACGGAATCCGTCGCGGACTCCAAGCGATTAACGAATCCTCCCATATTGTCTTGAACCGTAATGAAGATCTGATTGGCTTCGCGTACCGATTCGATTTGCTCTTGGAAAATCGGATAAGCCTCGGATAATACCGATACCGTCTCGTCGATCTCCCTTTGGATCTTCTCGACGATTCCGCCGACGACGCCGATCGACTCGCGCGATTGATCCGCCAGCTTGCGAATCTCGTCCGCGACGACCATGAATCCTTTGCCCGCAGCACCTGCTCTAGCTGCTTCGATGGTAGCGTTCAAAGACAATATATTCGTTTGCTTGGTCATATTGCCGAGTACGTCGAGAATTTTGCGGATGGACCGCGTGCTTTCTTTCAGCTTGTCTACTTTGTCGACCATCGAACGCGTCATTTCTTCCGTTTGGCCCGTCTTCTCGATCAAACTGCCCATATAGATCGAGCCTTTACGCCCGGCTTCTTCGACCTCGTTCGCGGATTGGCCCATTTCGACGTTGGAATCGATGACCGATTGCACTTGAGCTCCGATCTGAATCGTGAGGTCCGTTCCCTTCTCCGATTCGACCGCGAGATTCGTCGCGCCGTTGGCGATTTCCTCGGTAGCGATTGCGATTTCCTTCGCTGCGCCTGCCGTCTTGCGCGAAGAGTCCGTCAAGGATTCCGCGGTTGCCAAAACTTCTTGCGCGGAAAGGTTCGTCTGGCGAACGAGACCCGTGATTTCCTCCATCATGCGATTGAAGCTATCCGCTACTTGGCCGATCTCGTCCTTCTTGCGAATCGTAGAACGAACGGTAAGATTTCCGCGTTCGCCTTCGTTCATCAACGTACGCAATTGGGCAAGCGGCTTACCGACCGTCAGCATTACGATCATTCCGATCGCCCCGGCAATCAGCGCCGCGATTAGCGACATGATCCACGTTAAATTGCTGATGGCTTTCGCATCTTTGACCAGGGAGGAAACCGGGATGTTCCCGATCAGCATCCACTCGTTCGTTTCCATGACGCCCGCGGAAGTCAGAGTTTTGGTTCCGTCCACGCTTATCGTCGCCGATCCGCTCTCGCCAGGTAAATCGTACTCGTACTTCGTACCCATTTTCGCGATATCAGGTCCGTAGACGATCGTTTTGTCCGGAGATACGATGTACGACGCGCTATCGTCTCCGAAATTGACCGTCTTCATCTGATCTTCCAATATTTTGGACTTAATTTCGAGAATCAAGTAGTAAGGCATACCTTGATTCAGCATTCTCCCTAACGAGAAGGTCGGAGCGCTGCGACTTCCGTCAAGGCCTTTAGCCATCGTCGGGTTCCATACTGCTTTGCCGTTCCCTTCAGTAATGGCCTTCATGAACGGAGACGACGGATCGAGCTTATCCTTGGCAATCGAGCTGCCCGTCGTCATGAATTGCCCTTCCGGATCTACCGGAATCAGCGAGATCGACTCGTAGCTCGAATCCGCCATCGCGATGCTGCTCATCTTCTCGGTCAGCTGTCTGGCCGTGTCGAATATTTCGTAATCGTCTCCGGAGACGGCTAACGAACTTAACAGGGTAATAAAGCTGTTATCCGTAATGAACTGCAAGGATTGCCTTTCGTATCCGTCCAGAAGCAATGCCATTTTCCCTGCCGTCTGCTGCGCGGTCTGGCTGCTTGAGTCTGCTACTTTCTTTTGAATAATAGAGCTCGATTTCGAGTAAGAGAACCAACCGAGCGATAATACGCAAGCCAATATACTGCAAAAAATAAGCAAAAATAACTTCATGCCGACGGAGCGAATCGGATTCTCGAATTTAGTATCCTTGAACTGTCCTCCGACGCGTTTTGATAAACCGCTTACACCCTGGGACGCTTTCTTCCAATCTACCGATCCCACTTTCTCACGCCACGATTTACTCATCTGCGAATAACCCTCCAACTATGTAGTGACGACTGACTTACGGCATAAAAAAACTTGCCGAGCTGTCCATAAAGTATATATCGGCCAAAGAGGCGACATCGTTTACTTTATCGTGACAATTCGACAAGTCTTTTAACAATTCCTTTGTTTTTAAATATATTTATTACAATTTTTTCCGCATTAGGTCTAAAGGCTCAACCGGTTTCTCCGTTTTGATACGAACCTTTTGCAATGGATGCCTAGCTACCGCTAATGGATTCCCTTCCATGTCGGTCATCTCGACAATAGTCTGAAAAGACTGCCTTCCTCCGGGACCGAAGAACTCGATCTCCATACCCGGTCGGAACGGACTACGTTGCTGGACGGTGGCGAACCCCGTCGCTTCGTCGTAATCCGTCACGATCGCGGCGAAATCGTAAGGGGCCGGCTTCTCTTCCTCTTCGTATATATGCTCCTCCGCTCCGGGCACCGCGTAGAAGAATCCGGTGTTAAGCGGTCTATTCGCCGCCTTGCCGATATCCTCTACCCATTCGGGGCGCAGCCGGTAACCTTCCGGATCAGCCATATAGGCATCTATCGCCTGTCGGTAAACGTTGACGACGGAAGCGACGTAGTGAATGCTTTTCATTCGGCCTTCGATCTTGAAGCTATCGACTCCGGCCTCGATCAGATCCGGGATATGCTGGATCATGCAAAGATCCTTCGAGCCCATCGTGAACGGATTATGACCAGGCTCCATGACCGATTGCTCGTCCGCGTGCAAGTCGTATTTCCAGCGGCAGGATTGGCAGCAGCCGCCCCTGTTGGAATCCCTGTCGGTAAAATGGTTCGACAATACGCAGCGGCCGGACACGGAGGAACACATCGCGCCATGAATGAACACTTCGATCTCCACGTCCACGCGCGCTTTGATCTCGCGAATTTCTTCCATCGTCGTTTCGCGCGCCAGCACGACTCGAGGCAAGCCTTCTTCTTTCCAGAATTGCACGGCCTGCCAGTTCATCGTAGATTGTTGCGTGCTTAAATGCACCTCCAGCTTTGGCGCGACTTGCTGCGCCATCTCGACGATAGCCGGATCCGCCGCGATAATCGCGGCGATTCCCGCGTTTTCCAGCTCCCTGAGGTAATCCGCTACGCCGTCCAAATCCTCTTGATGCGCGTATATGTTCGTCGCCACGAATACTTTGGCGCCGTATTTCTCCGCGAATAACACGCCTTCGCGCATTTCTTCGAAACTGAAGTTGTCGGCGTTCGAACGCAAGCCGTATTTCTGCCCGCCGATATAGACCGCGTCGGCTCCGTAATGAACGGCGAATTTCAGCTTCTCCAAGCTTCCGGCCGGGGCCAGAAGCTCCGGTTTGTCCAGCCGCTGCCTCTTTCCTTGCTTAAGAGGCATGTCTTGTATAAGCGTATTGCTCATTCCGATTAACCTCCTTGCGTTTTCGTTAATAGACTTGTTCCTTATATAGAAAACCAAAGCCGAGTTCCCTCTCGGAGCTTTGCAATCTTTGAATGGAGGTCAGCCAAAGGTTATCGAATTTGTACGCCCCCGGATCCCGTTTCCACAGATCCAATGCAGCCCTGTAACTCTTCAAGACGGTTTCGTTGTACTCCTCCGACTTCAGCAAGGGCTCGATATAGAAGCTATCCACACCTGCTTGCACGAGCTCGGGCAATGCCTCCAGCAAACAAATATCGTCGGGACTCATAACATGGGTGCCGTTATCGTCCTCGTAAACGGGAAAGCGTTCATCGGGACGTTCCGCTTCCACTAAGAATAATCCTCGGTCGACTCCCCTGCGCACAAGAGACGCCTCTTTGCCCAGATGCTCCAAATAGCTCTGGACGAGATTCCGATGGGAGTAGTAGATATTCGTCGCTCCATGGACCTGGACCTGAATTTCCATCTCGGCTTTGCTCTTCAGATCGCCGATTTCCTCTTCGTTCAACTCCCGCGCCACGACGGCCCGGGCGGCCCCGCGCCTTCCCCAGTAGGAAGCGGCGGAAGAATTCGTTCCGGTCATCTCGGCATTCCAGAACAGCTTTACACCGGGCGCATGCCGTCTCGCGTTCATCAATACGGCGGGATCTCCGAAAACGATGGCATCCCCCCCCGCTTCCGTTATCGAAATTAAATACTCGGGCAAAGCGGCCAATTCGTCGTTTCGGAACAGTTTGTTCATGTTAACGTAAACTTTGGCGCCTAATCGATGAGCGATAAGAACGGCTGATTTCAGGTCGCCGGAAAGAATATCGCCCGGCTGCCTCATGCCGAATCGGGATTCGCCGATCAGCACCGCCGTCGCTCCGGCGGCGATATATCGTTCTATCTGCCCCATGGATCCTGCGGAAATAAGCAATTCGGGGACGCTAGTTGAAACTTCATTGTTTCCGGTAGAAATATTTAACACCTCCGGGAAAATCTTCGACCCGGCGCGCTTACGCGTAGGCACCAAAGAGGTGCATCGCTATGCTCGCCGGGTCGGAGCGCATTCGAATCATGAATGCGTCTTTATTCTGGTTTTACGTTCTTCTCGCTTTGTTGGATATTCTTCTGATGCTGCTTATACGTTACCGCGAACAAGTGCGTATTCGTTCCGTCTTTTTTCGTCACGTAATACAGGTAGTCCGTTTGCTCCGGATATAAAGCGGCCTCGATCGATTTCAAGCTGGGCGAAGCGATCGGTCCGGGCGGCAATCCCGCATTCAAATACGTATTGTAGGGACTTTCCACTTTAAGATCTTCTTCGAGCAATCTTTCCTTCTGCTTGTCGAGCAAGTATTGAATCGTTGCGTCGATTTGCAGAGGCATTTTGATTCTCAAGCGGTTTTGGATAACGCTGGATACGATCGGACGCTCCTCGTCTACGACGACCTCGCGCTCGACAAGAGACGCGATCGTTAATAGCTGGTGCACGGTGAGCCCCCGTTCTTCCAGGACGCTCTGCCAATCTTCCGGTAATTGGTCAAGCTTATGGTCAAGCTCGGATAACATCCGATTGATGATATCGGTCTCCGTGCTTCCCCGTTTCATCTCGTAGGTTTCGGGGAAAAGGTATCCTTCGAGCGGATATCTTAGGTCTTTGTCCGTAGGCACGGCTTTGGCCCAAAGCGACCCCGTCCATAAATCCGCTTTCCCCGCCGCTTCCAGAAATTTCGCTTTGTCTAATTTGGCGGCTTCAACCATTCTTGCCGCGATTTGTTGAACCGTAAAACCTTCCGGTATCGTGAACCGTATCGTCGCCGCGGCAACGATATCCCCGGTGTTAAGCTTCGCCACGATCTCGTCGCGGGTCATTCCGGGAGTCAACTCGTATTCGCCGGCTTGGAAACGGGATCCCTCGCCTTCGACCTTCAGCCAACCGCTAAATAGAAACGCGCTACGTATAAGTCCGTTCAGTTCGAGCAACTCGGCTACGTTTTTCGCGCGCATGCCCGAGCTGATCGTGATTTTCACGGGCGACGCCGAGGCCGGAGCCGGTCGCAATCCGTTCCACAAGTAAAATAAAGCTCCGCCTGCCACGGAAAGGACGATTCCGAGAGCGATCAGGAAGGACCAAAGCAATACGCGAGGTTTGCGACGGCGAACCTGGGGAGCGGATGTCGTTCTTGCTTCCGTGCGGCTTGTCGGTTCAACGGGAGCGTTGGCGCGCAAAGGCGCGGCGGATCTGGTCGCATGCGAGAACCTGCTCAACTCCGTCGCCGCGGCGGTCTCGTTAGTTCCGGGCGACTTATCCTCCTCGCCGTTCACTTTATTGCCGTATATGGATTTCCATCCCGATGTCGGCTCATCATCTCTATCCACGCTATTTCCCCTCCAGCAAGCCCCGTATTCGTGAAAAAGAGCGGTCGCCCGCTCTCTGTTCCTTTATACTCAAGGCTGGTCATCACTACCGAACTGCGAATCGTCGAAAGCTTCCGCAACCAGCTCCCACTCTTCTTCGTCCGTAACGTTTTCAAGTTGCGCTTCGCCGCTCGGGTCCGCGACGATTCTGAATACATCGAATTCGTCGTCTTCCTTCATTGCTTCCGATTGCAATAACGCATAACGGTTACCGCCAACCGTAAGCTCAGCCAATATCCGAAAGCTAAGAGAGGATCCGTCTTCCGTAACCAACTCTACGCTTTCTCCATATTGCTGCTTTAGTTCGGATGGCTTCGGATCGTTTCCGCCGCCTGCCATTATTCTTTGCTGCCTTCGGCCTCGTCGAATTCGCCGATCAAAGTATTGAACGTTTCTTCGACCATATCCCACTCCGCTTGATCCTCGATCGGGAACAGCTGAATTTCTTCGTTCTCTTCGTTGTAACGGAACGCGAACACTTCCTGCTCTTCGTCTCCGTCTTCGTCGGCGGGCACGACCATCATGTATTTCCGGTCCGTACCGTCGTCCAATTCGAAGCGCATGATAACCTCGAATGCCTCGTCGTTGCCTTCGTCGTCGGGGATGTAAATAATTTCTGCTTCATCTTCATCGTTGTTGTTAATGACGTCTGTCATGGGAATTCCTCATTTCGATATGGAGTCTAGGTAACTCTGCAGCAAAATGGCCGCTGCCATTTTGTCGATGACTAGTTTGCGTTTGGCCCTGCTTACGTCGGCTTCAAGCAACGTGCGTTCGGCGGAAACCGTAGTCAACCTTTCATCCCAAAGTCGTACAGGTAAGGATAGTGTTTGCTTTAAGGTTTCCGCGAATGCGATACAATTTTCGCCACTCGGCCCGACGGTTCCGTTCATGTTCTTCGGCAATCCGACGACGATGGACTCGACCTCGTATTCTTTGATTAATCCGGCTATACGAGCCATTGGATCGGCTACGATCTTGCGATCGATCACTTCCAACCCCTGGGCAGTCCATCCGAACAGGTCGCTCATAGCGACGCCGATTCTTCTTTCCCCGTAATCCAATCCCATGATCCGCATCGGTTACCGGTTCTGCTGAAGATAGAAGCGGACGAGCTCTTCGATGATTTCGTCGCGTTCCTTCTTGCGAATCAAGCTTCGCGCGTTGTTATGGCGCGGAATAAAGGCTGGATCGCCCGAGAGCAAATAGCCGACGATCTGATTGATTGGATGATATTCCTTTTCCACCAAAGCATCGTGCACCGTAAATAAAATATCGCGGGCAGACACTTCATGGGGATCCGCGACGACGTCGAATTTGACGGTCTGATCCATATGGTTCTTGTCCGATGAGCTCATCTCCAGCACCTCGCTTTCACTGACAAACTCTAAAACCTTACCTCCATAATAACATAATCTACGGGGGACAGGAAATGATCGGTAATGCTTTGAAGCTATGCGAGCTCGAACTTATCGATATCCTTCGTACCTATTTCCCGAGCTGAGCTAAAACCAAACCTTCGGCCAGAGCAAGAGCATCCGTTAATTTGGAAGGGTCCTTGCCCCCGGCCTGGGCTAGTTCCGGCTTGCCGCCTCCGCCTCCGCCGCAAACGGCCGCTATTTCTTTGATCAGCTTGCCCGCGTGCAGTCCTTGCCGCACGAGATCGGAAGTGACGGCGACGACCAGGTTGACCTTGTCGCCTTCGATCGAACCGAGCACGAGCACGGCGGAGCTCAGCTTCAGCTTGAGCTCGTCCGCAACGCCGCGGAGGGCATCCATGCCGCCGGCGTTCACTTCGGTGGCGAGCAGCGTGACGCCGCCTACGGATTGCGCCGCGGAGACGAGATCGGCGGCCTCCAAGCGGCTAAGCTTGCCTTGGAGCGAATCGTTGTCGCGTTGCAGCTGGCGAACTTCGCCTTGTATGGCGTCAACTCGTTTAGCGACGTCGTTCACGCCGCATTTCAATTGCGCCGCGGCGCCCTTCAATACGTTTAATTGATCGTCCAGATAATTATAAGCGTTGCGGCCGGTGACCGCCTCGATCCGCCGAACGCCGGAACCGATGCCGCCTTCGCTGACCAGCTTGAACAGTCCGATCTGCGAAGTATTGCGGACGTGGCATCCGCCGCACAGCTCCAAGCTATAGTCGCCTACGCGTACCACGCGGACGATGTCGCCGTATTTTTCGCCGAACAGAGCCATCGCGCCCATCGCTTTCGCTTCCGCGATCGGTTTGAACCCGATATCGAGCTCCGTGCCGATCCAGATTTGTTCGTTGACGCGGCGTTCAACTTCCGCGAGTTCTTCTGCCGTGATCGCGCCGAAATGCGAGAAGTCGAACCGAAGCCTGTCCGGTTCCACGAGCGAGCCCGCTTGGTTAACGTGCTCGCCGAGCACGTCCTTCAGCGCCCTGTGCAGCAAATGGGTCGCCGTATGGTTACGCACGGTGTCTCCGCGCTCCGATGCGTTGACGGATGCCGTCACCGTATCGCCGACTTTGAGGAAGCCGTTCGTAACGATTACCTGATGGACGGATTGGCCGTGCGGCGCCTTGCTCAGTCCGGTTACTTCGGCATGGACTCCGTTACCGGATAATACGCCGCGATCGCTCACTTGTCCGCCGCTCTCCGCATAGAACGGAGTACGGTCGAGCACGACCAGCACTTTATTGTCCACGCCGGCAACGTCGACGAATTGATTTTCGGACACGATGGCAAGCACACGAGCTTCGGCGGTCAAGCCGTCGTATCCGACGAATTCGCTCTTCTCGGTATAATCGGCCAACGGTCCGCCTTGCACCTTCATGCTGTCCGATTCTTGACGGGCCGCACGGGCACGGTCTCGCTGTTCCCGCATGGAGGAATCGAAGCCGTCTCGGTCGACGGTCATTCCTTGCTCGGTCGCATAGTCTTCCGTTAGGTCGAACGGGAAGCCATAGGTGTCGTATAGCTTGAATGCGTCGGGACCGGAAATGACATTACGGCCATCGGCTTTCGCTTTCAGGCACAGCTCCGACAAAATCGCCAATCCGTCGGACAGCGTTTCATGGAACCGCTCTTCCTCCGTGCGGATGACCTTCTCGATAAATTCGCGCTTCTCCAACACTTCCGGGTAAAAGCCGCCCATGATTTCGCCTACGATAGGCGTCAATTCCCATAAGAACGGACGATCGATGCCGAGAACTTTGCCGTAACGAACGGCGCGGCGAAGCAAACGGCGGATGACGTAACCGCGTCCTTCGTTGGAAGGAAGCACGCCATCGCCCACGGAGAAGGCTACCGTCCGGATATGGTCCGCGATGACCTTCAGCGCGACGTCGTGCTCTTCGTTCTTCTTGTATGTGACTCCGGCGATGCCGCTTGCCCGATCGATGATAGGCATGAATAGATCCGTATCGAAGTTCGAATCTACGTCCTGCAGGATGGAAGCGAAACGCTCGAGACCCGCGCCCGTATCGATATTCTTATTCGGAAGAGGCGTGTAGCTGCCGTCCTTGTTGTGATTGAATTCCGAGAAAACGACGTTCCATACTTCCAGGAAACGTTCGTTCTCTCCGCCCGTCGTGCAATCCGGGTCGGATAGATCTCCGTATTTATCGCCGCGATCGTAGAAAATTTCCGTGCAGGGACCGCATGGCCCTTCGCCGATATCCCAGAAGTTGTCTTGCAGCTTCACGATCCGCTCTTGAGGAAGACCGATCTTCTCGTTCCAGAAGCGGTAAGCGTCTTCGTCCTCCGGGTAAACGGTAACCGACAATTTCTCCGGCTCGAATCCGATCCACTCCGGACCCGTGAGGAATTCCCAAGCCCAAGTGATGGCTTCTTCCTTAAAATAGTCCCCGATTGAGAAATTGCCCAGCATTTCGAAGAAAGTGTGGTGACGGCGGGTTTTCCCGACATTCTCGATATCGTTCGTGCGAATGCACTTCTGCGAATTGGCGATTCTCGGATTTTCCGGAATCACGCGTCCGTCGAAATAGGCTTTAAGCGGCGCCATCCCCGCGTTAATCCATAACAACGAAGGATCGTTATGCGGAACGAGCGGCGAGCTCGGCTCGATTTTATGGCCTTTGCTTTCGAAGAAAGCTAACCATTTACTGCGGATTTCTGCTGCTTTCATGGGTTTCATCAAGAATATCCCCCTTCTGTTTACGTCCGTATAGGTCCAAAAAAATAAAAAAACGCCCCTCGAATCAGGGACGAAAATCTTCGCGGTACCACCCTGGTTATCGCATTCCTAAGAATACGATCTCCTCTAACCGGGATAACGGCCCTCGCCGGCGGACTTCTAATCCGCACTCCGAAACCAGCTTCCCACGCCCTTCGCACAGAAGATTTTCTCAGCCGAGCCTTCTATGCGCCCGTCGGGAGGCTTAGAGGCAAGAATCTTCTCTCTGGTTATGCGGTCTTCGAGGTACTTATGTTTCGTCAACGTTTTCGTTTATATAGATCATATAAATTATAGACAACGCAAATCAGCGCTGTCAAACGGTTTTTCTATGAATGTAGTAGGCGGACACATGCTGAACGATGACTCTTAAAGCCGCGTAGAATGGAACCGCTAATATCATACCTACGATCCCCGCAAGATTGCCGCCGATTAACAGCACGAGAATGATGGTAAGGGGATGCATTTTCATCGATTTCCCGACCACTTGCGGACTGATCACGTTGCTTTCGAGGTTCTGGCAGATCATATTGACGATAATGACCATGAGCACCATTTTCCAAGAAATCGTAGTCGCCATCAGCAACGCCGGCAAAGCCCCGAAGAACGGACCTAGATAAGGAATGATATCGAACAACGATACAAAACAAGCCATGAGAAGCGGATAAGGCATTCCGATAATCAGATAACCGATATACGCCAGTACGCCGATGCACAAGGATACGATAAGCTGTCCTCTTATGTAACTGCCCAACGCGGAATCGATGTCCTTCATAAGCCTTATCGCGGGCTTGCGCCTCGCCCGGGGAATGTATTGCAGCGCCGCGCGTTCGAATACGTCTAAATCCTTCATCATATAGAACGCCAAGAACGGTACGATCATAGCGATGAACAATACGTTAACGACGGCTCCTAAATTGTTTAGAAAATCGGCGATCCTCTTCTCGACCTGCTCCTCCAAATTACCGATCGAACTGTTGATGGCGTCTCTGACGGTGACGGGCAACATGTCGTTGTTATTGAAATGATCCGCCAAGCTCTGCGCCTTCATCGTTAGATCGGGCATGTGCTCGTTCAACTCTTCGACTTGATTTACGAACATCGGGGTAACGTTCATCAGTACGACGACCGATACCGAGATAAACACGGCATAGATCAGTAATACCGCCGCGGTTCGCGGCACCTTACGGTCGTGAAGCAGGTTAACTATCGGATTTAACATATAAGAGATGACCATCGCCACAAGGAAAGGCGCCAATACGGCTTTCAAGAAATCATATACGGAGACGAGCATCGGACGAACCAGAACGACGAGGAACAAGACCAACAAACAAAGTATGGCATATACGAGCACAGTAAAAAAACGGCTCTGGGCAAACCGGCCCATCTCCCCCACCCCCTATGACCGCTCCGAGCATGACTTGCTTATCTAGTATATGTACTTGTCCCCGTCGGTAAACCAAAGCAAATAAAAAAGCGCCGCGTCTCCCCGAGGGTAGACATGGCGCTTCGTTATATGAACCTTACATTACATTCCGTTCGCGTGAATCTGAGCCGGAATCGGCTCTTCGAAAAACAAATCGTCGAGGGAACTCAGAGTACCGTCCTCTTCAACCTGATATACCGACATTTTCTCGCCGTTTACCGTCAATTCGATAAAACAACTCCAGCAGTAAAATTGATGGGAACCGATTTTCCCAATATCTTTGGAGCTACAGTTAGGGCATCTCATCATCCGTCTTCACCTGTCACTTTCCACGTATGGTCTCACGTAAGTATCCGCTCGTAAGAAGCCGGTACCAGGATTGCGTCCTCGCCCAGGGTAATATTCTCAAGAGCTTCAGGCAAGAATAATTTCCGCCTTCCTTCGAATACGTCCGCGAGAAAACCGTCCGTCAATTCATATCCTATTATTTGTGTACCCTCGGACGGCTTAAAATAAACGTCCGATACTTCACCTAAGTGTTGTCCCTCAATCGTGTAAACCGGCATATCCTTCAACCGGACGACGCCGGTATGGAAAGTCCGCAGCAACTGCTTGCTATCCATGGTCGCTACGACCGTGCTGCCCTTAATCAACAAGGCATCTTCACCGCAATGAACGATATCTTCCCAGTAGACGATCTTAGGAGTTTTGCGAATGCCGGATCGGGCGTATTTGTCCAATACGATGCCGACCAACTTCCAGAATTCGTCGAACCACAAGTCTTTGACTTTGCCAATGCATTTGCCGCTTTCGAGAAGCACCGGCAAGCCGAGAATCCGTTGTACCTGGATCATGCTCGGGCTCCTAACAATTCCAGCGCCTATAATCTAATACGCATACGGGCTGAAATGGTTGCAGTTATTTTCGCCGTTTTATCGGCTTCTTCTATAGTATTACCCAAACCGAAGCTAAATCTTACAGCGGAAGAAACTCTTTCCGTCGAAAGGTTCATCGCAAGCAGAACGTGCGACGGTTTCAAGGAACCCGAAGTGCAAGCGGAACCTCCGGACGCCGAAACGCCCTCCAGATCTAAATTCATGAGCATGCTTTCGGAAGAAACGCCTGGAATGCTAAGGTTTAAGATATGGGGAAGTCGTTCGTCTGGATGTCCGTTAACGACGAATCGATCCTGTCCCAAATGCTCGGACAGCCGTGCAAGAAAAGCGGAGCGGATTTCTTCGGCGTGCTCTCGTCTAATCGATAGATCGCCGTATGCGATCTCCGCTGCTTTAGCGAATGCTGCGATGCCGGCAACGTTCTCCGTGCCCGCCCTGCGGTTACGCTCCTGCGAGCCCCCGTAGAGAATGGGCTGGAAATGGGTTCCTTTACGTACGTACAACAAACCAACGCCTTGGGGGCCGTTGATTTTATGAGCGGATAGGCTAAGCAAATCAATGGGCATTTCTTTGAGATTTAACTCCGCGTAGCCGAAGGCTTGCACGGCATCGACATGCATAATTGCTTTATGATTGCGAGCCCAATCGCCGATCTCGGCAATCGGCTGTAACGTTCCGGTTTCATTGTTGCCTGCCATAACGCTCACAAGCGCCGTCGTTTCGTCGATCGCGGCTTTAGCCTCTGATACGGATACGCGTCCGTATTCGTCGACGGGTAATATCGTTAACCGGAAACCTTCGGCCTCCAGTTGACGACATGCGTGCAGTACGGCATGATGCTCGACCGCCGTCGTAACGATTCCGGAGCGTCCTCGCTGTCTTTGGGCGCGAGCCGCTCCGAACAATGCCGTATTATCGCTTTCCGTGCCGCTTCCGGTGAAAATAAGCTCCGATGCCTGGCAGCTAAGAAGGCGGGCAAAGGTATCCCTGGCTAACGAAATCCGTTCTCTGGCCGCGCGCCCGTGAGCATGCAAGCTGGAAGGATTGCCCGGACCGCCGTTGGCCGCTTCTACGTAGGCTGCCAATACTTCGGAGCTCATTGGCGAAGTCGCCGCGTGATCGAAATAAATGAAGCTCATGCCTTGCACCTTCTTCTAAATATAGAACATATAGTTGTCTAGCTTGTCCGCGCCTTTGAAGTTAATTAGATCGTGCAACGTCGTGGAATCAAGAACTTCGGCGATACTGTCGCGAATACGCAACCACAAATCTCGCTTAGCCGGATCGTCTTCTTCGGTGAAGTCGACGGGGCTGATCGGTCCTTCCAATATACGGATGACGTCTCCCGAAGAAATGGTTTCCGGGTCCTTGGACAATATATATCCGCCGTATGCTCCCCTAACGCTTTTGACCAAGCCCGCATTGCGTAAAGGAGCGATTAATTGTTCCAAATAATGTTCGGAGAGATTGTTCTTCTCCGCGATGCTCTTTAGGGAAATCGGCCCTTCGCCGAATTTAGCCGCAAGTTCCATCATGATGGTTAGGCCATAACGGCCTTTAGTCGATATTTTCAAGAGAACACCTGCTTTCATGCCGTTGGAATGGAATAAGTTGCATTCTGTCTTATTCGCACTGTTGAATGTGGGGTATCCCCATAATAAATCTATGTTATCACATCTATTTCCTTTTTGGTCAAAAAAAACGTGACATATTCATGAAAGGACTGCCGATGTGTGAGATTTAATATCGAATATGCTAAAATAATAAACGTATTCGGAATTGTTAAGCTTTAAGGAGAGATGAGTTATGTCTAAGCTAGAGGCATCATTGCCTTCCTACGAAGATCGGTTTTCGGATCCTTCCAAGGTTCGGGTCGTCGTCGGAATGTCGGGCGGAGTCGATTCTTCGGTGACGGCGTTGTTGTTGAAACGACAAGGCTTCGACGTGATCGGCGTATTCATGAAAAATTGGGACGATACGGACGAGTTCGGCGTGTGTACCGCGGAGGAAGATGCCGAGGACGTGCGACGGGTGTGCAATCAGATCGGAATCCCTTATTATACAGTGAATTTCGAAGAGGAATACCGCGATAAGGTGTTCGAATACTTCCTCGAAGAATATCGTCGGGGAAGAACTCCCAATCCCGATGTCATGTGCAACCGGGAAATCAAGTTCGGCGAATTCCTGCAGAAAGCGATTGAATTGGGAGCTGAAGCGATCGCCACCGGCCATTACGCTCGCGTGGAGCTACGGAACAACCGTTACGAATTAATGCGCGGAGTCGATTCGAATAAGGACCAATCGTATTTCCTTCACGCGCTCAATCAGTCGCAATTAGCTCGCGCCATGTTCCCGATCGGCCATCTGGATAAGCCGGTCGTTCGCCAGATCGCCGAAGAAGCAGGGCTGGCAACGGCCAAGAAAAAAGACAGCACGGGCGTATGCTTCATCGGCGAACGCAATTTCAAGGAATTCCTCAGCCAGTACTTGCCGGCGAAACCGGGCAACATGGTCGATCTGGTCTCAGGCGAAGTCAAAGGACGTCATGATGGCCTTATGTATTATACTCTCGGCCAACGACAAGGGCTGGGAATCGGAGGATCAGGCAACGGAGAGCCTTGGTTCGTGGCTAATAAGGATTTGGATAGCAATTCCTTGTACGTCGTGCAAGGAGACGCTCATGCCAGCCTTTATTCCGTCGGACTGACCGCGACCGACGTCAACTGGATCAGCCCGGAAACTCCCGCGGCCGCGATTCGGTGCTCGGCTAAATTCCGTTATCGCCAGCCCGACCAAGGCGTAACGTTGACTCATCAAGGCGACGGAACTTATCACGTCGAATTCGATACTCCGCAGAAAGCCATAACTCCGGGGCAAGCCGTCGTCTTCTATGATGGCGAAATCTGTCTCGGCGGCGGAACGATCGATAAAGTTCGCATGCTCGAGCCTGCCGGCGCCGCCGGAGTTTCAAACTAATCTCCATCGTGAAATATCATAAGCCGTTAGCCCTTCGTGGCTAGCGGTTTTCTTCTATTACTCAACTTACGCATCGACCTCCTTTCCTTAGTTCTTTTGCCTTCGCCACTTCTTTTCCGGCCCTTATTCCTAGTGTTCAAACTCGAATTTTCTTCACAATCCGCTATCTACCTCTCTCTCACTGAGGCATCTACCTATATCGCCCAAACATACTCCTTCACTTCTCCCTGAGCCATATGCCTACATCGTTCAACGGATTGTTATGAGCAGATAGCTCAGGAAGTATGAATCGGGAGTTTACCAAATCCTCACCTAATTCCGAGATCACCTTTCACCAAAACACCTTGATTTTTCCAATGAATTTCTGTACAATAAAATAAGAACATATGTTCCATTTTAGGGGTGGTTGAGTATGCGAGCTATGTCTGTAGGCAAGTTCATGGCCCGTTTTCCGGATGAACAAGCTTGCCGCGACTATATCTACCAGATCCGTTGGCCAAGCGGTTTCATCTGTACGAAATGCTCCGCGAATGCGATCGATAAATTAATTTCGTTTGGAGTGTCGACCGTTTATACGATTCATGAGTACAGGTTAATAAGATACACGGCTTCGTAATCAAAAGAACTTGTAATCAAAAGAAAGAGGCCTTTCGGCCTCCGCTTGCGGAACGGTATACGATTAATGTTCTTTTTGAACGCGATTAGTCCAAACGGCTCATTTCGTCGTCGCTGATCTCGAAGTTGTGGTAGACGTCCTGGACGTCGTCATTGTCTTCGAAAGCGTCCATCATTCTTAATAACTTGTCCGCATTTTCTCCATCCGCGGCAACCGTGTTCTGCGGAAGCCAGCGAACGCCGGACGTCTCGAACTTGTATCCTGCCGCTTCCAGCTTGTTCTTGACGGCATCGAAGTCCTCTGGCGCCGTTAGGATTTCGAAGCTTTCTTCCTCGCTCACGACGTCCTGCGCGCCCGCTTCCAATGCCTCCATCATGAAGCTGTCCTCATCCAGACCATCGTCTTCGTCCCGCGTGATGACCAGCAATCCCTTCTGGTCGAACATGTAGGCTACGCAACCGGATTCGCCTAGATTACCTCCGCGTTTGCCGAAGATCGAGCGAACGTCGGCGGCCGTACGGTTACGGTTATCCGTCAAGCATTTCACCATGATCGCTACGCCGCCCGGTCCGTATCCTTCGTAAAGAACTTCCTCGTAATCCACGCTGTCCGCGCCGCCCGATGCTTTTTTAATCGCTCTGTCAATATTTTCAGCCGGCATTTGGATCGCACGTGCGTTAGCGATCGCGGTCTTAAGGCCGTAGTTAGCTTCGGGATTCGTGCCGCCTCTGCGAGCTTGCACGTAAATTTCGCGCCCCAGCTTCACGAAACGATTATTTTTCGCCTGATCCGCCTTACCCTTGCGTCCGGCAAATAGCTTGAATTTTGGCATATCCTTTACCCCCGGGAAACATTAGTATCATAAAAACCCAAAAATAGTGTACCATTTTGCCTCCGACGAGGTCAAAGGATACAATAGAAGACCCCCGGCATCTGCCGAGGGTCAAGTTGCTGATTTCGTGATATGTTAATAAGTCGGGCGCTTCAAGCGCGACTTACAGCTTAACCACGTTCGAGGCTTGCGGACCGCGATTTCCTTGCGTGATTTCAAATTCCACCGCTTGGCCTTCTTCTAATGTTTTGAAACCGTCGCTTTGAATGGCAGAGAAATGAACGAATACATCGTTCCCGTCTTCGATGGAGATAAAACCGTAACCCTTCTCCGCGTTGAACCACTTAACTGTTCCTCTCAAATGAAAAACCTCCTAAAATCTCGCCGTTCAGCCGACGAATAAGATAATTATACCCGGAATTTCCCTTTTTTGCAAGATATCCAAAGTCGTCAAAAATCCGATTTAACCAAGCGTAGCAAGGGACTTGGGACGGGCGTGAAGGGCAAAGCGGTGGGTAAATATTCCTCCTGCGCTAGGTCTTTAAGCTCTCTTAAAATATCGGAAATGAAAGGATATCTCTCCCATTTCAAGTTGATTAAGGGATATATTCTCAATTCTCCGCCGGGCCTCAGCACGCGAAACAACTCCTTTATCGCTGCCTGATGGAATTCCCGGTCGAAGCTGTCCGCGTATAGAAATAGAAAATGGCTACACAAGATGAGGCCGAATGCGTCATTCTCGAAGGGCAAGCTCGGCAGCGAAGCGGAATAATATCTTTTACGGGCTTCCGTTTTGCGGAAATCTTCGGCAAACAACTCCAAAGATCGTTCTCTCATAGCCCTATGATTGCCCGGCGAACCGTAAAAGCTCCAATCATAGATGTCAGACATCGCGGCAAGCTTGGCCGAAGAGACCTCGATCTCTTTACGCGCCATCGCTATGACCTCCTCCGTCTCCCCCGCGTAGAATGGATCGACCGCGACCGCCGGAAAACCCATAGCGTTCAAATGAGCAGTGAACGAGGAAGCTCCCCCCGCTACGTCTAATACGGGACCCATGCGCTCCAAATCCGTCTCCGTCAACCCGAACATCAAGCGATACTCTTCGTAAGACCGGCAAGTGGAGGCAACTCCCGCCTGCGGGTAAGCTTGAGGCTTGGACTTGTTTACCATCATCATGATTTCTTTTCTCCTCTCGTCTCGTCTAGCTCGTCTCTTCTCGACTCATGTTTCTCATTGATCGTACTCCCAGCATCGGCTCGGATTCCCAGTAGAATCCCATATCCCGCATGCGGTGTCAACCTGTATTTTCCAATGCTACGTTGATTTCTACGTTCATCTCTTCTATGATGAGAAAAACGGCACAGCATGCCGGAGTCAGGAGACTATCATGTTCGCTAAACACACCGTCTATAAGCACGATAACTACAATATGCTCACTGTAGAGGTTCAAGGAAAAACACTTGTCGTCCGGGAAATTTCGGATCAATGGGGAGAAATCTGCCATAAGTTTCTAAGCCGACCGGAATTGATGGATTGGGCGGGGAAGAGATTTCTGCCTATCGACTTTCCCGACGGCGAAGAAGGACTCCGCCTTACGATGGAGAAGTTGAAATCGATTTAACTCCTTTACAAGGAAGGAAGTTCACGTTAATGAATACCGAAGCGACGGTTATTTTCATCATTGCGTCTTTCGGCTTGGCAGTCGTTCTGATTCTCTCGCGAGAACGAATTCCGGAACAGCTGCGTCGGCCGATGGCAATCATTTCTATTTTTTTGGTGCTATTCGCCTTTTTCCTCATCGTCTACAGCTTCTTCCGAATTGGCGCTTAAATCGGACTAAGCTGATAAACCTAGCAGGAAAGGACATACTATTCCGGTAACTTATTCCGTTCTCGGAGGCGTTCCATGAAGCCGTATGTTCTGCCGCTCGCCGCCCTTATGGCGTCGTCGTCGTTCCTGTGCGTTCCCGCATCCAGCATGATCGCTTCCGTTACTTCGATACCATCGGGCGCGGAAGCGATCAACATCGCCGATAATATGACTAGGAGGTTGACTTTGCCCATGAAACAAGTAGCCAAACGTACCGAAACCCCGCAGGAGCACCGATGGAAACTCGAGGATTTGTACCCGAACCAAGCCGCTTGGGATGCCGAATTCAGCCGTGTTAAAGGACTGATCGGAGAAATTACCAGCTATCAGGGTAAATTGCAGGACGCTGCTTCCATCGCCAAATGTTTTGCCTTGGAGGACGACATCTCCCTGTTGACCGAACGCTTATACGTCTACGCCAATATGAGACATCATGAAGATACCGCCGAGCCGTCCTATCAGGCATTATCGGATAAATCCAAGAAGATTAGCGTCGAGGTTGGCGAAGCTGCTTCCTTCATCACTCCGGAAATACTGGGCTTGTCCGAACAACAGCTGACCGGACTTATCGCGGATCCTTCCCTTGCTAAATACAAGCGTACGCTAGAGGAGATGCTCCGCCAGAAGCCGCACATCTTGTCCAAGAACGAAGAATCGTTGCTTGCGCAAGCCGGCAACATCTCGCAAGCCCCAGGCACGATATTCGGCATGCTCAACAACGCCGACCTGAAATTCCCTAAAGTGAAGAACGAGCAAGGCGAAGAAGTCGAGTTAACCCACGGGCGCTACATTCAATTCTTGGAAAGCAAAAACCAGGAAGTTCGTCGCGATGCTTTCAAAGCGATGTACGACACGTACGGCAAATGGAAAAACACGCTAGCCTCGACCCTTAACGCCAACGTGACCAAGAACCTGTTCTACGCCAAAGCTCGCCATTATCCGTCCGCTCTGGAAATGTCGTTATACGGCGACAACATTCCGCAATCCGTATACGACAACCTGATCTCCACGATTCACGAATACTTGCCGCTTATGCACAGATACATGGAGCTTCGCAAAAAACTTCTGAAGCTGGACGAATTACATATGTACGATCTTTTCGCGCCGCTAGTCGAAGAGTTCGATATGGACATCACCTATGAGCAGGCGAAAACCAAAGTCTACGAAAGCCTTGCCCCGCTCGGGGACGACTACCGCAAAGTGCTTCAAGAAGGCTTCGACGGCCGCTGGATCGATATTTACGAGAACGAAGGCAAACGCAGCGGTGCCTACAGCTGGGGAGCGTTCGGTACGCATCCTTACGTATTGCTCAACCATAACGATAATTTGAACAGCATGTTTACTTTGACGCACGAGATGGGCCATGCCCTGCATTCCTACTACTCCGACAAAAACAACGACTATCGGGATGCGCAATATACGATATTCCTTGCCGAGGTTGCTTCGACGCTGAACGAAGCGTTGCTTATGAACAACTTGCTCGAGAAGTCCACGGATCCGAAGGAGAAAATGTATCTTCTCACTTATTACGCCGACCAATTCCGTACTACGGTGTTCCGTCAGACGATGTTCGCGGAATTCGAGAAGATCATTCACGAGAAAGCGGAGCAAGGCGAAGCGTTAACTCCGCAGGAGTTGAGCTCGATCTACTACGATCTCAATCTGAGCTATTACGGCAAAGGAATGGTCGTGGATAAAGACATCGAGATGGAATGGGCGCGCATTCCCCATTTCTACAACAGCTTCTACGTGTTCAAATACGCTACGGGCTTCTCCGCGGCGACAAGCTTCGCCAAACAAATTCTCGACGAAGGGAAGCCCGCGGTCGATCGGTATCTCGGCTTCTTGAAGAGCGGGGGCAAAGACTATTCCATCAACATCCTGAAGGAAGCCGGCGTGGATATGTCTACGCCCGAGCCGATTCGCCAAGCGATGAGCGTGTTCGAAGAGTTGATCGAGCAAATGGAGCAGCTTACAAAATAACCGCGAGAGGGGAAACTTGCGATGTCAGATGAGTTGGAACAATTAAAATATCCGATAGGGCAATTTCAATACGACGGGGAAACGAATGCGGAAACGCGTTTAAGTCGGATCGAGGAGCTGTCTGAAACCGCCTCTCGCCTTCGCCGGGCAGTCGAAGGATTATCCGACGAACAGCTCGATACGCCTTACAGGCCGGGCGGTTGGACGGTAAGACAGGTCGTCCACCACGTAGCGGATGCCTCGATGAACGGCTTCACCCGGACCAAGCTGGCTTTGACCGAGGAGCAACCTTCGATCAAAGCTTTCGAGGAAAACGAATGGGTTAAGCTATACGATTCCAACATGATGCCCGTGGAATCTTCGCTGAAGATTCTCGAGGGCATTCACGAACGAATGGACGCCTTATTGCGTTCCCTTCCGGCTGAATCATTCTCGAGAGGCTTCCTGCATCCCGCTAGCGGCTTTAACGCGCTGGATAGGCTGCTTGCCTACTTCTCGTGGCACGGAAAGCATCACACGGCCCATATCACGTCTTTACGCTCGCGCAACGGTTGGTAAGCTCCGATAATCATAACAGCCAGGTAGAGGACTCCCTCTCCCTGGCTGTTTATTTGTCCAGTAATGTTCGCCAAACCTGTAATCGATCGTCTAATCCGCGATAGTCTCTTGTCGGAATCGGACTCGTGGACGGCATGCGCAGCACCTTTCTCAGCCTGATTTCCGGATCGGTGCCGAAATGCTTCATTAGCTCGGAATACGACTTCGTCCCGTTGCATGCAAGAACTTCTATATTAGGATATACGGCCAGCAGTCCGGGTATATCGTTCGGGATGGCCAGCTTGATATTGCTGTCCAAGCTTCCAACCCTCTCGCAGCTCGCGATGACATCCCACAGCGCGACACCGTTCTCCAATGCGAACGTTATCCTTCCCTCATATTCCTCGTCGGGCTCTCTTCCCCCTCCGAACAAACCGTATACGATTCGCCAGAGATAGTTCCGCGCGTTCCCGTAATATTGGTGAGCCTGCAACGAAGCTACGCCCGGCATGCTGCCAAGCACAAGAATACGCGACCTTGCGTCGACGATCGGGGGAAACGAGTTCACGTTCACGTGCGGCGCCCTCCTCTCCAATCACTCTCCTCTTTATAACACAACAAAGCGTTGCCCTCCAGTCGGAGAGCAAAGCCTATGATGTTCCTTGATTCGAATACTAACCTTTAACGCTACCCGCCGTAATTCCTTCGATGATCTGCTCTTGCAGAAACGCGTACAGGATCAATACGGGAGTTACGCTGAACACGATACCCGTGCATATCAACGCGTAGTTCGTTTGATAAGCGTCCCTGAACCCGACCATCCCGGTCGGCAACGTTCGGAGCGCGTCCTTGCTGATGAAAAAGCTGGCCAACAAATACTCGTTCCAGTTGCCGAGAAAATTGATGATGAATACGGTGACCAACGCCGGAATCGTAAGCGGAAGCACGATGCGCGCGAACAATCCCGGCGCGCTCAGTCCATCGATAATAGCCGCTTCTTCGAGCTCGACTGGAATGGCTTTCATGAACGCGGCGATCAGCAGCACGCTGAACGGCAGAGCCCCCGCGGTGTAAGGCCAGAATAGTGCCCAATGCTTACCTAGAATGTGCAGATCCATCATCAGAATATATTGGGCGATGAATAATACGTTACCTGGGATCAGCATCCCGAGCAGAATGACTTGGTAGATAAGCTTGCTCGCGAATTTGAATTTCATCCTCGTAAGGGCGAATGATGTTCCGGCGGCGAGCAGAACTCCCAACACGGCGGAGGATACCCCGAGGTATGCGCTGTTCCAGAAATAAACGTCTATGCTCGCTTGAACCCATGCGTCTACGTAGTTCTGGAAATACAAGGCTTTCGGAAAAGCAAACGGCGCTTGCGCGATTTCCACGTTATTTTCCTTCAAGGAGGAGAAGACGACGAAGACGAAAGGGAACAAAATAATGACGACGTAGACCATCAAAACGATGTGCGGAATTGTTTTTTTGAGCGAGGCCGGCATTAGTATTCAATCCTTTCCGTCTTACCGAGCGTAAGCTGATAGATAGCCGTGAAAACCAGAGCGAACGCGAAGATTATAATGGATAACGCCATGCCGTATCCGTAATCGCCGTACTTAATCGCTTTATTGACCATGTAGGAAGCCATAACCTCCGTGGATCCTGCGGGACCGCCGTTCGTCATGACGAGGACGATATCGACGACCCTCATCGCGCCGGCAATGGATAACATAACGACGACGGATATAATCGGTTTGATCAAAGGAATGGTCAAGTACCACGCGCGTTGCGTAGCGTTCGCCCCGTCGATGGCCGCCGCCTCGTCGATGTCCTTGGGAATCGCGAGAATGGCAGCCAGTATGAGTACAATATAAAAACCGACCCACTGCCACGCATTGGTTAGCAGTATCGCGATCATGGCCCACTTGGAATCCGCCAACCAATAGATCGGTTCGATTCCGAAAAACTTGAGGCCAGCCGAGATCGGTCCAATGTCCGGATCATAGATGAAGCCCCACAAAATACCGATAACGGATGTGGACAGGATCGACGGAATGAATACCGTCGTTTTGTAAAATCCCTTGAAGCGCTTTACGTTGCTTATTAACAACGCGAATAAAACGATGACGGGAACTTGAAGCCCCACCGAGAAAACGATGAAATACATGTTGTTGATAATGGCGCTGCGGAAATTCCGATCTCCGAACGCCGTCTCGAAATTAGCCCAACCCATAAATTTCGTTTCTTCCAATCCGTTCCAGTTCGTGAAGGCGTAGAAAACCGACGAGAACATGGGATACAGGAAAAACAATCCGTACAGCGCAATCGTCGGAATGATGAACATTAAGTAGGCCGCGGGATTTCTAAGCGCGTTTTTCATGGTTCCTCCCCACTATGGAAAAGGAGGCCCGCCCACTCGGGGCGGGCGGTGCCTCCTCACCAAACTTCCAGCTAGATGATGGCTCTTGTCTGTCTTTTACTTCGAGTTCTCGACTTCTTGTACCTTTTGGATCGCGTCTCCGACTTCTTGCGCGCTCGCTTTTTCGGCGATCAGCTTTTGCAATTGAAGCTCGGTTTCGCTGTATACCGGTTTTTGGGCGATAGCATCGAAGTGAACGAAAGTCGAACCGGCTGCTTTCATAACGTCGAGTACTTGTTTAACTACCGGATCCGTGACTTGCGCCAGGGACTCGTCGGACAGCTTCATGGAAGGAAGAACGCCGTCTTCCAGCAATCCTCGCAGCTGCATCTCATCGTTGTACAGGTTCTTGATGAACGATGTCACTGCTTTCAATTCATTCTCGTCCAGGTCGGAAGAGAATCCGTAGCCGTTACTGAAGTTCGCGTTAAGCGAGGTTTGATCGCCGGCAGCGTTAGGAAGAGCAGGTAGGGCGACGAATCCGACTTTACCCGCCATGCCGGCAGCTACCGCGCCTTCTTTGAACGCGGACGAACGCCAGCTTCCGTCGAACATCATGCCCGCTTTGCCGGCCGCGAAATCATTCAGCATATCGTCATAGGATTTGCCGAGCTCGCCTTTGGTGAAGTAACCGTTCTTGACCCAATCTTGGTACAGGGTATAGGCCGATACGACTTCCGGGGAGTTCCATTTAACGTCGCCGGTTACGATGCCGTTCGGGAATCCGTTGGCATAACGGCCAACCAATGTGCCTACGAGCATGTTTGGTACCCAAGCCGCTTGGGAACCCATTGCGAAAGGAGTGATTCCTTTTGCCTTTAAAGTGTCCGCCGCTTTAACCAAGTCATCCCACGTCGTTGGAGCGTTCAAGCCATTCGCTTGGAACAGCTCCGTGTTGTAGAATACGCCCTCGACGGAGCCGCCGATCGGCAAGCCGTAGATCTTGCCATCCAACGTAAATTGGCCGAAAACGTTAAGGAATTTGTCTTTGATGCCCAATTCTTCGATGATCGGCGTCAGGTCTAGCAAACGACCGGCTTTCGCGTATTTCAGCGCGTCCGCGTTACCGCCGAATAAGTCGAAGATTTTCGGAGGGTTGCCTGCCGCCATTTCGGCGGGAAGCTTGGTGAACCGGTTAACCGCGTCTTCGATGCCGTCAAGCTCGAACGTCACGCCCGGCACTTCCGCTTCCGTACGTTTAACTACTTCATCCAGAATCGCTTTACGGAATTTCTGCGGATCGCCGATTTGAATGTGGCGAAGCGAAACGGTGAAAGGCTCAACCGTTTCTTCGCTCGGTGAAGCCGCTTCGGAAGCCGGGGCGCTAGCCGAAGACGACGCGCTTGAAGATGCCGTGCCGTTATTGTTGTTTTTACCGCCGCATGCCGCTAGTAACGTCGACATAGCAAGAATCAGGGTAAGCATGACTGTTGCGTTTCTTTTCACTTGGTAGACCTCCCAAAGGTATGTGTTTATTGCTTACTCTCTTATTGTAAGAGTAAATTCCCTCGAAGTAAGGGAGTCAAACAACTAACGGAGGGATAAGATCATCTTGAACCTTTAGCCGGCATTTTCGCTCCCGTAATCGGCTATTCTAGCGACTCCTCCGCTTATATGGAATTTCCCTCTTGCAAAAACTAATGATATTAGTTATTATAATAACATGATTAGTAAATGGAGGCGTTGAAGATGAAAAAAACGACTTGGGGTCCCGTAACCCAGCTTATATTCCTGCCCAGACTTTTCCCGTTAAACTGCTATCTGGTCGAAGAAGACGGCGGCGTAACGTTAATCGACGCATGCATGCCATTCGTCGCCAAAGGCATACATGCCGCCATTCAAGCTACCGGAAAGCCATTGACCCGTATCTTGCTCACGCATGCCCATGATGATCATATCGGCGCGGTTCCTTATTTGAAAGAGAAATATCCGGAAGTTAAAATCGGGATTTCCCGCAGGGACGATGCGGTTCTGAAAGGCGATCGCTCCTTGTTGCCGAATGAAGCTCAAGTACCGATTAAAGGCGGCGTGCCGAAAAAAGCTCCGTTCGAGCCCGATTTCCTTTTCGACGATAACGACCGGTTCGGCTCCCTCGTAGCCGTTGCTACTCCGGGTCATACTCCCGGGCATTTCGCTTTTCACGAAACGATAAGCAACACGGTTATCGCGGGCGACGCGTTCCAAGCCAAAGGCGGCTTTGCCGTATCCGGCACCTTGAAGTGGAAGTTCCCGTTCCCGGCGTTGGCCACGTGGCATGCGCCGACCGCTATCGCAAGCGCTCATAGAGTATTAAAGCTAAATCCTACCCTATTGGTGGTCGGCCATGGTCCCGCCCTCCTTCAGCCCGCCGCCGAAATAAAACGGGCGCTTGTCGAAGCCGAACAACGCCAGAACAGCAGGAGGAATACAGGATGAGAGCCGGAATCAAGCCCGAAATCGTCATTGCGGCCGCGGCGGATATCGCCGATCGTAACGGATGGGATCAGATTACTTTGGCGAACGTCGCGGGGCAATTAGGAATCAAAACTCCTTCTCTCTATAACCATGTGGATGGACTTCCCGACCTGCGTCTAAAGCTTAGCCTGCATGCTCATCGATTGCTAGAGAATCGACTTAACGACGCGGCTATTGGACAATCGGGCAAACAGGCCCTTATCGAAATCGGCAAAACCTACGTGCAATTCGTACGGCTGCATCCGGGTCTATACGAAGCCATCATTCGCTTAAACGATTCTAATCATCCCGGATTGGAAGAGTCGAAGACGAATATCCTGAATCTGTTTATTCGCTTGATGAAGCCTCTCGGCGTCCCTCAAGAGGAGACTACGCACGCGATAAGGGGATTGCGAAGCTTGGTTCACGGCTTCGCGTCTTTGGAATCGACGGGAGGCTTTCAGATGAAAGAGGACTTGATGGAGAGCATTTCAAAAGCGATCACTTATTACATCGATGGATTGGTCGCCCACTTTTAATCATTTCGCCATTCCTCGTAAAAAGCAACTCTTTCCATGGAAGGAGTTGCTTTTTTTAATGCTTTTGCAGGATTCGACATTATTCTCTCGAATAAGGGTATGGACGGGCTAAGGAGTGAATGCGGATGTATAAAATAGAGCTGTCGCCGGAAGATTTATTGCGAATCATATTCGACTATACGGCAAAGATAGCAAGCGAACAGAAATTAAACGCGGTGCTCGTGCTCATGGCCAACATGGGACGGGAAATGATCCTCTCCGATAGATGCACGGTATGGCTTATCGATGACGCTAACCACCAATTGTACACGACCGTTGCTCACGGGGTCGACGAAATCCGCATCCCGTACGGAACGGGTCTGGTCGGCAGCGCCATCCAATCCGGAGAGCCCATTATTATCGAGGACGCGTACAACGACCCTAGACATAATGCCGAGAATGATCGAAAAACCGGTTATCATACGAAATCGATCATTACGGTCCCCTTCCGAAACAATGACGGAGAAATCATCGGAGCGTACCAAGCGATCAATAAATTGACCGAAATCGGCTATTTTACGACGCGCGATCTGGATATGCTGTCTTTGGCGGCCTCCTATGCGGGTAAGTCTTTGGAGTCCGTCATGCTGCATCAGGAGATTATCGATACGCAACGCGAGATTATCTCGACGATGGGCGAGATCGGCGAGATCCGGTCGAAGGAAACGGGCAATCACGTTAAACGCGTCGCCGAATACTCGTACATCCTTGCGCTAGGACTCGGACTTGGCGTCAATCAAGCCGAATTGCTCCGAACGGCGTCTCCCATGCATGATATCGGCAAGGTCGCCATCCCCGACGCCGTATTAAACAAACCGGGCAAGCTCACGGCGGAGGAATACGATATCATCAAATCCCATACGAATATCGGCTATCAGCTGTTGAAGGGATCAAAGAGGGAGTTGCTTCGCACGGCTTCTATCGTCGCGGAGCAGCATCATGAGAAATGGGACGGCAGCGGCTACCCTTCGGGCAGGAAAGGCGAGGAAATCCATATTTTCGGCAGAATTACGGCCGTCGCGGACGTCTTCGACGCCTTAAGCGCCGAACGGGTATACAAAGCCGCATGGCCGCTCGAGAAGATCGAAAATCTGTTCCGAGAGGAACGCGGACGGCATTTCGATCCCGACGTCGTCGACGTTTTCTTCGCTCAGTTGCCCAAGCTGTTGGATATTCGGCAAAGGCTTACCGACGAAGCCGGCGAATAACGAAAAAGGAGCTAGTCCAGGTACGTTCTCCCTGGCTAGCTCCTTTTTCGTCTGCGAAAGCATGGGATTAACGATCTCCTATCGTTATCCCTCCAGCTTCACTCGGGAACGGCCTAAGCTTTCTTCGTTCCACCATACCTCCAACAAATCTCCATCACTAAGCGAACCGACTCCCGCAGGCGTTCCCGTATAGATCAAATCTCCGGTCGACAAGCCAAAGTTGCTCCCGACATGATCCGCGATTCGCTGAAGATCGAACACCATATCGCGAGCGTTCCCCCTCTGAACTTGCTCATTGTTGATAAGAAGGCCGAAATCGGAAGCTTGCATCGCGAGTTCTCCCGAAAAAGGGTGCCATCTCCCCAATGTGGCGGAATTCCGGAATCCTTTGGCGGCGAGCCACGGGTGCCCTTTCGCCTTCAGCTTATCCTGGACGTCCCTGAGAGTTAGATCCAACCCTACCGTGAACGATGAAAACAAATCATCGCAGCTGATACCCGCTTCGTACTGGCGTCCCACGGCAAAAACAAGTTCAGCTTCATAGTGCACGCTTCCTTGAGAGGCGGGAAGAACGAGCTCGTTACCCGTCATCTCGAAGATGGCGTGAGTCGGCTTCGTGAATATCATCGGCGAGGTCGGAACCTCGTTTCCGAGCTCGGCGGCGTGGAGCCTGTAATTGCGGCCTACGCAATATATGTTACGGAATGACTCTGGGGACAAAAGTACTCTATTCTCATTCATGGGATCCATTCTCCTCTTTCATGACCGCGTACCAGCGGTCCGGGTAGTTCGTGCATATTTGGAAAGGCTCAGGACGCGAAGATAGCCTGCGCAGATCGGAAACCGAATTCACCGTCCAAGCCATGACGTCGATGGACGATTCCGCCGTCTGCTGAAGCAAACGTTCGTTCAAGCTTCGAAATCCGATCGATAGATAATCGGCGCCTATCGCTTTAATCTTCTTGATCAGATCCGCGGGGCGATCGTCGATAATCAATCCCGTCCTCACGGATTGGGAATGTCGACGGACTGCTTCCAAAATATCCGGTTGAAACGACGTAATAACGACCTCTTGCTCGATTTGGCGGGCACGAATAACCTCCACGGCCCTGCGGGCCAATAGATCCCGGTCGACATAGTCGCCTTTCAGCTCGATGTTGAGCCTGCAGCTCCCCGACGCAAACGCTATGACCTCGTCCAACGTCGGTACTCCTTCAGCCGAGAAGGAAGGATGAAACCAGCTTCCCGCATCTAAGACGCCAAGTTCCTTCGCCGTCAGTTCCTTCACTCTTCCCTGCCCGTTCGTCGTTCTCTTCAACGTGCCGTCGTGAATGACGACCGGAACTTCGTCGCGCGACAGATGCACGTCCAGTTCCATCCAGCTTACGTAAGATTGGCTTAGCGCTAATCGAAAAGCAGCCATCGTATTCTCGGGCGCCTGTCCCGAGAAGCCCCTATGGGCAACGCAAGGATGCAGCGCGGCGCGTTTGGCGAGATTCATAACCCTGACTCCTCTCGTAGGAAAACGAAACGGCAAATTAACGAGTCCCTTCGCTCCGTGTTTAATTCCTTGCCACAATCGTTCCATCCTCCTCCACGGAGGCTCCGTAAGATAATTCGGATAACTGTGCGAGCAATGCTTTACCAGCGGTTTCTTCCATTGGCGCAGGCTGCGAATTCGTCGCGAACATCGGTTGGAACTTTAATGCGCACGAACCGTCCTTACCGCATTCGGCGCTTAACACGCCAGTTTCCGACGTCTTCAACGAAGACGTCGTGGAGAATACGAAGTTCCCTAAGCTATACGCGATCCATTTATCCTTATAGAACTCGAAGCCTTGCAACACATGCGGATGCGAACCCACGACGATATCGGCTCCCGCATCGACGAACCGATGGGCGAGGTCCGTCTGATGAGCGACGGGGCGGTCGGCTCTCTCCACTCCCCAGTGCACCATAACGACGACGATATCCGCGTTTTCCTTCGCTTCCTTTATTGCCGCGACCGCGCGATCCGGCGAGTAAGCTTCGGCGACCCCCGGGTGGGAGCGATCCGCCTTCCAGGACACATCGGGCACGACGCGCGTTACGCTAACGAAACCAACCGTTATTCCATTGCTTTCTATGTATGCGGGAGAGAACGCTTCGCGATCGTCGTTGCCCGAACCCGCGTGCTGGAGATCGGCATCGTCCAAGGCGTCCATCGTATCGCTCAACCCTTCCCATCCGTAATCCAGGGTATGATTGTTCGCGAGCGACAAGAAATCGAATCCCGCTTCCTTCAATGCCGGTACGGCTTCCGCCGCGCCCCGAAAGACGTATTGCTTGTCCTCCGCCGGCGTCCCTCTGGCCGTGATCGGAGTTTCCAGATTACCCGCCGCGATGTCCGCGGCTTCCAGTACGGGCCTGGCTTTAAGAAACGGGTAATCGTAGCCGTTAATCTTCATCAGATCCAATACCTTCGCCGCCGGCAAAATGTCGCCGACCAGCGCAAGCGATACCGAATCGCCGTCCGTCTCCGGCGCGGCCGAGGCTTCGTCGTAAGAGGGACTCGCCTCCGGCTCCGCCTCGGAAGCCGGTTCGGGATCTAGCGGTTCGGAAGCATCGCTCCCGGGCGAACCTATGCTTTGAGCATGCGGTTGACCCGTCGTTGTCCCATCCCCTCCCGAACCGTTCCGGGACTGCCAGACAAGTACGGCCGCCACCGCGATGCAACCGATGAGAATGCCGTTAACGAGAAGCAGCATTCGAGTCTTGCTGCGGCGCTTCGACTTTTGTTGATGTTGCGTTCGGGATCGCGAATAAGTCATGAATAGTACCGTCCTTCCGACTATCTCCTGCCCGTTATTATACAACAAGGAGCACGTAAAAACGACTTCGCCGTCCTTTAATTATACGAAAAAGACGATTTCGCCTCATCATTAAACGAGGAAAATCGCCATTTTTTTCGCCGTATAGCTCTTTATTCTTCGGTGGACTCTCTCGCGTAAGCACCAATCGTAACCGGCTGCTTCGCTTGAACGGGAAGGTCTCCCGATAGTATTCCTGCTAAAGCGGTCATCATCGCGGGTTTATTCTCGTACGTGCACAGGTAAATCGGAGCTTCCGGCGCAACGAGCAGATCGTACGGCGTTCTCATGGAAACCCATACGAACTTAAAGCTATCGCTTGAGGCAAGCTCGCGAATCAATTCCGTTTGCCCGGAAGAAAATCCGGCATCGTAGGAAGCGAAGACGAGCGTTGCGTTTCCGGCCGCCGCCGCCGCCCGTACTTGAGCGGCTTCTTCCGCGCTCGGATCGATTCCGATTCTAAGCTCCTCGATCCGGAAGCCGGCTTGCGCCAACGCGGCTCCGAGCGTCCACTCTTGGCTAATGACCTCGATCACCTCGGTGCCAACCCGCGCTTCGGTCCAGACGACAAGAGTCATGCCCTCCTTGGTTAACGGAAGCTGGTTACCGCCCTTAACTACCGTAACGGCTTGCTCGCATAACAGACGTTGCACTTCTTCCGCGCGATCCCGGTTCGTGACCGGAGCCTCGCTTCCGAACAATCCGCTCGTTTGCTTAAGCTGCCATATCCGCCTAGCCGCTTCATCGATTCGGGATTCCGGTATTTCGCCCGTCATGACGGCTTCCATAACGGCTTCCAAAGCAGCCGTCTGCCGGTCCAACCTGTGGCTTACCAAGATGAAATCCGCTCCGGCTTTAATCGCCTCCACGGCTCCCCTGGCGACGCCGATCGTCTCCGCGATGGCGTTCATTTCCAAGCAATCGGTTACGATAACGCCCTTGAAGCCCAGTTGATCGCGCAGTAACCCCGTTAAGATGCGTTCCGATAGCGTAGCCGGAATGCCCGTAGGCTCGAATGCGGGAAATACGACATGCGCCGTCATGATAGCGTCCACGCCTTGCTCTATCGCATGTCGGAACGGAAGCAATTCCACTTCGTTCAGCCTGTCGATCGCGTGCGGCACCGAAGGCAGCTCATGATGGGAATCCGCCGCCGTATCGCCATGTCCGGGAAAATGCTTAGCTACGGCTACGACGCCGCCTTTTCGGTATCCGTCGATAGCCGCGGTTCCCAACTTGGCAACGCGAGCGGGATCTTCTCCGTATGAGCGTACCCCGATAACCGGATTCAGCGGATTATTGTTCACGTCCAAGCAAGGAGCGAAGTTCATGTTGATGCCGATATCCCGCAGCTCCGCTCCCGACCATCGGGCTGCTTCGCGGGACAGATCCGCGTTCCCGGCCGCGCCTTGCGCCATCGCCCCGGGCATAACCGTTACCCCTTCTTCCAGGCGAACGACCATCCCGCCTTCCTGGTCGATCGCGATAAACAACGGCTCGGCGGATACCTCCTGAAGCTTAGCGGACAGCGAATCGACTTGAGCAGCGTCCTTCACGTTCCTACGGAAATAGATGACTCCGCCGATTCCGTAATCCTTGATCAAACTAACGATATCCGCCGTCGGCTCCAGTCCATCGAACCCGCACATAAACAGCTGACCGATTTTCTCCTTTAATCCCATTCGTTCGAAGCCTTGATTGGCAGTCATTATTTTCTCCCCTTTACTTCTCGTATTTCGCCCACGCCGGAGGCTCGGCTCCGGTGTGATTCTGCTGTCGCTCCCGATATTCCGACGGAAGCATGCCCGTATACTTACTGAACACTCTGGTGAAGTAACGCCTTTCGGCGTATCCGACCATCTGGCCCACTTGCGTGACGCTTTTATCGCTAAGGGCGAGCAAGGACTTCGCCATTTCCATTCTTTGCTTCGTTACGTATTCGACGAACGTTTCGCCGAGATGCTGCTTGAATAACAGACTGAAATAGCTGCCGCTTATGCCTAAATAATCGGCGAGCAAGTCGATGCTCAGCTCCGTAGACAAATTGCGTTCAATATAATCTCTCGCGGACAGCATAAGGACGTCGCTTGTCTTCTTCTTCATGACGCTCTCGAGCGATTGGTCCACGAGCCTGTTTATGACCAGCAACGTCTCGCGAATGCCGTGATGCTGGTCGATCTGGCTCCAGACGGCAAGCTCTTCTTCGCGGCTGATGACTTCCATCGCATGCATTTCCCTCAGCAAGTGAATGCAAAGGTAATGCACGATCGGCGCGACCCGTTCGAACGAAGCCTCGGGAAGCGATCTAAAGCTATCGTTCAGCTCCTTTAAGGCGATCTCGGTCCGCCTGCGATCGCATCTCTTCAAGCCCGTCACCATCTCTTCGATGCGATCCCACAATTGCTGGGAGGTGTCGGCGTTCCCTCTGACCTTCTCCGATACGATGACTTCCTTGTTCCCCGACGGGGACAGATTGAGCGAACGCTGCAAGCTCTTGTACGTCTTGGCCAATTGCTTCAAGGAAACCTCGGACGGATGAAGCGCGATTCGAATATTCAGCTTCAGATAGCTTTCAACCGCGTAGCGCAGCTTCTCTCCCCACGTCAAACATTGCTCCCGGTTGAACAGGTCGGGAGCCGACCTCTCGATCAGGACGCACCATTCCCCGCTGCGAACTTGCAGCACCGAATGAGGCACTTCGAACGATACGAGGTTCTCTTGCAAAATATTGTGGATCGCGAAGTTCCACAGCTTCCGCTCCTTATCGTCCCAAGTGCGCTCCCGTTTGGAATAATCCGCAACGTCGACCAGCATCATAGCGAACGCGAGGTTCTCTCCGTCCTCTTCGTCTAGCTTCATGAAAGGCCGGCTCGTTGCTCCTCCCAAATCGACGATTCGATCATACAATGCTTTCTCGTAAGCCAGATGGAATACCTGCTTCCATTCCTTCTGCATGGATAGCTGCTCGATGCTTCTCTCCCGAATGCCTTCCGCGAGCCGCTTAATCGTTTCCGCGAGCTCATCGTAATCGATCGGCTTCAGGATGTAATCCCTCACCTCGTAACGAATGACCGAACGAACGTAGCTGAAATCCTGATACCCGGTCATCATGATGACTTCCGCTTCCGCGTCGAATTCCCGAAGAGCGCCCAGAAACTCGATTCCGTCCATAACCGGCATCCGTATATCGCACAGGACAAGCTCGGGGCGATACTCCCGGCAAACCTCCAGCGCTTGCTCCCCGTTGCGAGCCGTTCCGATCAGCTCGATATCGAGGGTATCCCACGGGATAACCGCCTGCAAATTTTTTAATATATTCACTTCGTCGTCGACCAGAAGCGCTTTAAGCTTCATTAGGAATCACTCCCCGCCGTTTGCGGAATCAGACATTTAATAATCGTTCCTTGTCCTGTCCCGCTGCACAGAATAAGACCGTATCCATTCCCGTAGTGAATGCGCACGCGATCCGCGACGTTTCCGACTCCCAGCCCTCGGCGTTCCCCGGTTTCCGGAGATTCTTCGTACATTTGCTCCAACGTCGTCATCCCGCCGGATACGAATTTCGCCATTTGCTGTTCGGAAATACCGATTCCGTTGTCCTCGATGAAAAAAGCGATGTTGCGACCTTCTTCTCTGGCCGTGACATGAATTCGTCCCATATAATCGATGCCTTCGAACCCGTGCTGTATGCTGTTCTCCACCAATGGCTGAAGAGTCAGCTTCAATATCGTATTGGTCATGAGCTCCCTCGGAACGTCGATCGAATACTCGAACAGCTCCTCGAAGCGGTATTTTTGAATTTCAAGATAACTCGTTAGATGCTCGAGCTCCTGCTCGATCGTGATTTCTTCCTTCTGCTGAATGCTTATCCGGAAAATGTTCGCAAGCCTCTGCACCATCTTGCTAACCTTCCGTCCCTCGTTCTGTACCGCCAGAATATTGATGGATTCTAGCGCGTTAAACAAAAAATGAGGCTTGATCTGGGCTTGAAGCAGCATCATCTCGGCTTTGCGCTTGCGCGATTGCTCCTGCTTCACGTCGTCAAGCAGCTCGGATACCCGCGTAACCAAGCTATTAAAGCCTCTGGCCAGCGTAGTCGTCTCGTCTTTGCCGACGATGGGCACTCGAGTGGAGAGATCGCCCCGTTCAACCTGACGCATGGCCCTTACCACGCGCACGATAAAAGTAACCGTACGGCGGACGAACATGAGATTGAAAGCAAGCGCGAGAATAAGCGAGATCAACGTGATGACGACCATCGACCTAAGCACGATCGCCATGTCCCCGGACAAATACTGCCATGAGGTAACCATGACCAGCTTCCAATTTCCTACTCCCAATCTTTGAAGCTGCAAATCCTGAACGGAAACAAGGCTTTTGTGTCCGTCGAACGTCAAGGTTTCGCTTTGGGGCTTGCGGCTCTTCAGGTCGATCCCTTTAACCGTATCCACGTACCGCGAGATAAATTCTCCTTCGGCGGCCGATTCGTTGTCGAATACGACTTTGCCGTTGCCGGCGACGATAAGAAACCGCCGATCGAGCTTCCCCTGGCTGCTGTAGAAGCTGAATATCCGATTCAGTTCGCTCAGTTGAAATCTCGTTACGAGAATCCCCTTGCTTGTAAGCGAATCGATGTCGAGCAGAACCCGAATTTGCGTAAACAGGTTATTCTCGCCCGTGAGCTTCACGTCTTCGTTAGGACCTACCCATACGGGAGCCCCGTTCTTCCTCAGCACTTCCTTGTAGATCGGATTGCTCTCGAGATCCTCTCGGGCTATGGGCGTATCCTTGGTGAAGTTGACGGTAGCCTGCTCACCATTCGTGCTGTATAACGTAACGGACTTGATGCCGGGGTAGGTCAAGAGCACTCTCTCGTTAAGGCGCTGCTTCTCCAACAATTGCTCATAGTCCGGACTCCGCTTGGAATCTGCCCCATTCTCCGGCGCTCCTCCGTTCGAGTCGATCGATTGCTCGACGGATTCCACGCTATCCTCCGTCGTTACCCAGAAGTCGGAGAAGTAGTTGGCCTCTTTGATCATGTTATTAATATTCCGGCCGATCGCCTTCAGAGTTAACTCCGTCTGTTCCGCGTACTTCTCCTGCGTCACATTTTGGAACACCAAATACGACACGCTGCCCAACACGAACAAAGGAACGATAATGAACGCGAAAAATGCGGCGAAAAAGCGTTTGCTCAAGCTCATCTGGTGGCGTCCGTCCTCTCGATATGTTGTCTTGATTATAGCAGGAGGAGGTTCTGAGCGGATCGATAAGCACGGGAAAGATAATCTTAACTTACTCTCCATTATAAATTGACGGGAGGACCATCATAAGTTGTAATTCCCATTATAGGGGGATAAAAATGGACAGTGGTGTTACTCAAGCTTGCGGTAACCCCATCCCGTCGTTCGCGGCATGATCGCAATCCATCGTGTGGTCGTTAACCAATCCGCAAGCCTGCATATACGCATAACAAATCGTCGAGCCGACGAACTTGAAGCCGCGCTTCTTCAAATCCTTGCTCATCGCATCCGATTGAGCCGTCGTTGCAGGTACTTCGCCCCTGTTTCGCCAACGATTCCGGATCGGCTCACCGCTGACGAATCGCCAGATATACGCGTCGAAGCTGCCGAATTCCTCGACCACCTTCAAGAAACTTCGCGCATTCGCGATCGCCGATCGGATCTTTAAGCGATTGCGGATAATCGAGGCGTCTTCCATTAATTCCGTCACCTTAGCCTCGTCGTATTCGGATACCTTGCGCGGATCGAATCCGTCGAAAGCCCGACGATAACCCTCTCTTTTTCTCAGCACCGTATACCAGCTTAATCCGGCTTGAGCCCCTTCCAATACGAGAAACTCAAACAATTCGCGGTCATCGTGAACGGGAACGCCCCATTCGCGATCATGATAATCCATATACAACGGGTCTTCGTTGACCCAAGCGCAACGTGCTGGCATCCTTCTCCTCACTCCTTACTAAGTATCTAATGTTATAAGCCTATACGGCGCGCAAAATTTCCTATTGACATCGCTTGCAAGAAAATGTTACCTTCTTCTTCCTTTCGCTTTTAATCCATTCAGGAGGATACGCAATTGATAACGGTCAGCGGTATCAGCAAAAGCTTCAAAGTGGCTCAGAGGACTTCAGGCGTGAAAAGCGCCGTCAAAGCTTTGTTCCGAAGGGAGTATACGGAGGTTGCGGCTTTAAACGATATTTCGTTCTCGATAGCGCCCGGAGAAATCATCGGTTACATCGGCCCGAACGGAGCCGGCAAATCGACGACGATCAAAGTCATGAGCGGAATACTCGTACCGGACCGGGGAAGCTGCTCGATTATGGGTTACACGCCTTGGCTGGACCGCGTCGCTTACGTGAAGAACATCGGCGTCGTGTTCGGACAACGGTCGCAGCTCTGGTGGGACGTCCCTGTCATCGACTCCTTCGAGCTGCTTAGGGACATCTACGACGTGCCGCAGCCGGAATACGAGAGCAATCTGAAACTGCTAACGGAAACGCTTGATCTCGAAAATATCATTCGAACGCCGGTACGACAATTAAGTCTGGGTCAGCGAATGCGCTGCGAGATCGCGGCCTCTCTCCTCCACAGTCCCAGCATTCTTTTCCTCGACGAGCCGACGATCGGCCTCGACGCCGTCTCCAAAATCGCGGTCAGACAATTCATTACCAGAATCAACAAGGAAAAAGGCGTAACCGTCATTCTGACCACCCACGATATGAACGACATCGAGGCGCTCGCGAATCGGATCCTCCTCATCGGTAAAGGAAGTCTGCTATTCGACGGAGATCTGAACTCTCTTCGCGACAAATACGCGGACGATTCCCGGACAGGCGTTTCCTCGATAGAAGAAATCGTCGTTCGGATGTACGAGGAGTACCAAATCTCATGAGGGCTTACGTATCGGTATTCCGGCTGCGACTCGCTAACGGACTTCAATATCGCTCAGCCGCTCTCGCCGGCATCGCGACGCAATTTTTCTGGGGCTTCATCATCATTATGGTATTCCAGGCATTCTACGCCCAAGCCCAATCGCCCCCGCCTCTCTCTCTCTCTCTCTCTCAACTGATCACCTATGTCTGGCTTCAGCAAGCGTTCCTCTCTTTCATCATGCTTTGGTTCCGCGATAACGAGCTGTTCCAGCTCATAACGTCGGGCAATATCGCTTACGAGCTCTGTCGGCCGAACGGAATATACGGCTTCTGGTATGCCAAGCTGCTTGCTCAACGCCTGGCGAGCGCCGCGTTACGATGTTTTCCGATTCTCGTCGTCGCGTTATTCTTGCCGCAGCCTTATCGCTTGGTTACTCCTGCCGATCCGGCGACATTCCTTCTATTCGTCGTGACTTTAACGTTAGGCCTATTGATTTTAGTATCCATATCCATGCTCATCTACATTTCTACCTTCATTACGATGTCGGCCGCGGGTTCGCTGCTCATGTTCGGAGTGTTGGGCGAATTCCTCGCCGGCGTGGTCATCCCTATACCGCTTATGCCGTCTTGGCTCAAGTCTATCGTATATGTACTGCCGTTCCGGTTAACCGCCGATCTCCCGTTCCGCGTCTATTCCGGCCATATTCCGAAGTGGCAAGCGCTGGAGCTCATCCCGCTTCAATTGCTTTGGCTTGCGGCGCTGATCGGATTCGGAAAATACGCGATGGGGAAAGCCCTGCGCAGAGTCGTGGTACAAGGAGGTTAAAAGCGAGAATGCGATTGTTCGGGAAATACCTGCTTATTTTGTTCAAATCCCAAATGCAGTACAGCACTTCATTCTGGCTGCTGTCCTTCGGCCAATTCTTCATCCCGTTCTCGGTATTCGCGGGCCTTTACTTCCTCTTCGAAAGGTTCGGCCAGATCCAAGGCTGGGATTTCTACGAAGTCGCTCTCTGCTTCGGCGTAATTCATATGGCATTCGCCATAAGCGAATGCTTGGGCCGCGGCTTCGACACGTTCTCGGGACTCGTGGCGAACGGGGATTTCGACCGCTTGCTCGTTCGGCCGCGAAGCACCGTCCTTCAAGTGTTAGGCTCCAAATTCGAATTCACCCGAATCGGACGGTTATTGCAGAGCTCTATGGTATTAGTCTGGGCGGTTAGCCGGATCGACGTGGATTGGACGTTCGCCAAAGCAATGACCTTGCTCTTCATGATCGTAAGCGGCACCTGTATTTTCGCCGGTATATTCATCCTGATGGCGACGATGTGCTTCTGGACGATCCAAGGACTGGAAATCTCGAGCATCTTCACCGACGGCGGAAGGGAGATGGCGCAATATCCGTTGAACATCTATCAGAAGTGGGTAACCCGCTTCTTCACGTACGTCATCCCATTCGGGTTCGTCAATTACTTACCGTTATTATTCATTCTCGGCAGAACCGAGGGAAATCCGCTTCTCTACGTATTGTCGCCTCTCGCAGGCTGCGCGTTCATCGTTCCGTGTTTGCTTTTGTGGCGTTTCGGAGTAAGACGCTATCGGTCAACGGGGTCATAACGGCTCCAGCAATCCCATTTCGAGGCAAATATTTACCGAAAGTCTTTTCGTTTCGGACGGGAATCGAATTTCGACGCTGTCGCCGTCCAAGAGAACGATTTCTCCTCCTCCGAACACGCGGTGCTGTACCCTTTTTCCCGCTTCCAGCTTATCGATATCTTTGATCGCATTCGGATTATAAGGAACCGAGGGTTTGGCATCGCGGCGAGTCTTCTTCCCCTCGGGCGGCTTGATCGGAATTTTCTCGGCTTTAGGCGGATCCTGGATGTCGCGAATAGCCGTCACGAATCGGGAAGTCTGAACGGGCTCCCCGTCTTTCTTCTTATAGGAGAGCAGCTCCAGACGTTGCTTGGCCCTCGTCATCCCCACGTAGAATAGGCGAACGGCTTCCTCCATGTCGCCGGGCTGATCGTTCTCCAGCTTCTTGTTATCGTCGTTAGAGGGTATGACTCCTTCGACCAGGTCGATCATATAGACGGACGAAAACTCCAACCCTTTCGAGCTGTGCAGCGTCGATAGCGTAATCGCGCTGCCGTTCTTGTTGAATTTCGACTCCTTCATGTTCTTCTCCAGAAATTTCAGACGCTTCGCGAAATCCTCCATCGTATCGAGAGGCTCCGCGATTTCCTCGAGCGTGTTCAATATCCCGACCAAGTAGTCCTTGCGGAAACCGAGTCGCTCGCACATTTTCTCGATGGCCTTGTCGTAACCGAGCTTGTCCCGAATCGTCCGGATCGCTTGCAACGGTCTCGCTCCTTGCATAAGAACGATCGTCTCTTGCGCGTTCTGCAATTGTTTGATTTGATACTCCTGCAAGGCAACCTTCTGCAGCAACGTATCGAAGACTGATTCCCCCGCGCTAAGCTCCGTTAAGGCGGCCATCTGCTGTTTGGTGATGTATCCGTTGAATTTCGTATGGATTTTCTCCAATATGTCCGGACGCTTGTCGTTGAAGGTCAACCGCATAAAGTTCAGCATATCCTCGACGACCCAATGGGAGAAAAACCGGTTATCCCCATCCTTCATGTAGAAGGGGATTCCCGCTCTCTCCAGCGCGTTCATCAGCATGATAGAAGAGGAGTTGTTGCGATAGAGCACGGCTACCTCGTTATAATCCGCGGCGTCCTTGATCTTCTCCACGACGTAATTCGCTTGAACCCTGTAGTCCGGCAGCTCGGTGATCGCGACGGGAGAATGCTTCGGGTTCAACGTGAACATGTTCTTGTCGTAGCGGTTTCTATTGCGTTTAATAAAGCGGTTCGCCGCGTCCACGATGTTCGGAGAAGAACGATAATTTTGCTCCATCTTCAGGATGGCGGCATTCGGATAGACCTGTTTGAAGTCGAGCAAATATTGAGGCTCGGCCGCTCTCCAGGCGTAAATGCTTTGATCGTCGTCCGCCACGACGCATAGGTTTCCGTGCTTTCGGACCAGCTTCTCGATGATGGCATGCTGCACGAGCGACGTATCCTGGCTTTCGTCCGTCATGACGTAGTCGTATCGCTTTTGATATTTACCGAGTAGGACGGGATCCTCCGCCAATGCCTCGTTGGCGATCGTGAGCATATCGTCGAAATCGACTAGCAAGCGGGGAGTACCCGACTGCTTAAAGCTCTCGTATTCCTTGAAAATCGACTCTGCCTTAGGTACGTCGCATTTGGCTTCCGACAATCGGTCCATCGGGATGAGCTTGTTCTTGATAAAGCTGATGTAACCGGTCAATTCCTCCATCTGATCGTCCGTAACGTTGTCGCCGTTGATTCGTTTGTAGATATCGCGCAGGATTCTTGTTTTGTTTATTGGAGGCTCGGACGAGTAGGAGCCGTCGTTGTCCGCTTCGGAATTGCTCTCGATCATCCGGTAAGAAAGATTGCGACTCTGAAAATGCTCTCTTACGACCTCGAAAGCCAAGCTATGTATCGTAGAGAAGTCGGGTTTTTCATGGGAAAGCGACGGGAAAAAGCGATTGAACCTCTCCTTCATGTCCAGCGCCGAAGCGCGGCTGAACGTGACCGCTTTAATGCGGGAAGAGCGCACTCCCATCGCTTCGATCAAGTATCCGATTCTCATGATCAGCGTCGTGGTCTTGCCTGAGCCCGGCGAAGCCAAGAGCAGCAAGGCCCCCTCGGTCGTCATGGCGGCTTGCTGCTGAACCTCGTTGAGGGCGACGTTGATTTCCGTCTTTTTGCGGGTAAAAAAATCCGTTTGCGATGTCATGCTGATGCCCTTTCCCAATCCATGCTATCTGTTGCCTATCCAGTCCTTTACTTTAACATAAACGTCCTCTATGTTCACCGTTTCATTGTCGCCGTCCTCGCGGAGCTTCAGCTCGACCAAGCCCTGGTTGGCTAATTTGCCGACGACGATTCGAATCGGAATCCCCATCAAGTCCGAATCCTTGAATTTGACGCCGGCTCTCTCTTCCCGATCGTCCAGTAGCGTTTCGATCCCCGAAAGGCGCAATCGCTCGTACAGTTGGTTCGCAAGCTCCGATTGAAACGGATCCTGAGCGGAAACTGGCACAACGTGTACTTGAAACGGCGCGATGGCGATCGGCCATTTCATCCCCTCTTTGTCATGATTCTGCTCTACGATCGCGGACATGAGGCGCGATACGCCGATTCCATAGCAGCCCATGATGATGTTCCGGGTTAAGCCGGCTTGATCGGCAAAGGATGCGTTCAGCTTCTCGCTATATTTCGTGCCGAGCTTGAACACATGGCCGATCTCGATCCCTTTGGACAAATTAAGCGTTCCTTCGGCGCATTTCGGACAAACGTCGCCCTCGACGACGTTGCGGAAATCTCCGGCATGTTCGATAGGAAAATCCCTTCCGGACTGAATATGCCTGATGTGATAATCCTTCCGATTAGCGCCGGCGATCCAATCATTCTCGTCGTTCGCTACCGAATAATCGACCAACACCTTGACCGCAAGGCCAATAGGGCCGGCAAAGCCCGACGGAGCTCCGGTAACGCGTTCAACGGTATCCGCATCCGCTATGACAGCCGTTTCCGAGCCCAAATAGTTCGTAAGCTTGATTTCGTTGACCTCATGGTCGCCTCTGATGAGAACGGCAACGACCTCGTCTCCCGCTTGATAGATCATCGTCTTCAACAATCGCGAGCTCGGCACGTTTAAGGAACGGACCAATTGCTCGATCGTTCGTATACCGGGCGTATGGAAGATTTCGGGCTCGGGCTTCGCGCTCGATTCGACTGAGCCGTCGAGAGCGGACAATCCCGATACCGACTCTGCCTTCTCTATGTTCGCCGCGTAATCGCAATGGGTGCACGATACGATCGTGTCCTCTCCGATATCGGCGAGAGCCATGAATTCGTGCGTGCCGCCTTCGCCGCCGATGGAACCGGCATCGGCCTCCACTGCCCGATAGTTCAGACCGACGCGATTAAAGATACGTATATAAGCCTCGTACATGCTTGCGTAGCTTCGGTCCAAACCTTCCCAGTCCGCATCGAACGAATACGCGTCCTTCATCAGGAATTCTCTGCACCGGAGCAATCCGAACCTTGGGCGCCTTTCGTCTCGGAATTTGGTTTGGATTTGATAAAGGGTGAACGGCAGCTTACGATAACTGTTAACCTCGTTACGGACTAACGCCGTCACTACTTCCTCATGGGTAGGGCCGAGCGCGAATTCCCGGTCATGGCGATCCTGCAATCGGATAAGCTCCGGTCCGTAGACCGAGGAACGTCCGGATTGTTCCCACAGCTCGATCGGCTGCATGGCGGGCATAAGCATTTCCTGGGCTCCGGCTTGATCCATCTCTTCCCTAATAATCTGATCCAGCTTGCGCAGGACTCTCCAGCCCAACGGCAAATACGAATAGACGCCGGCCGCCAGCTGTCTAATATAGCCGGCCTTAAGCAACAATTGATGGCTCGCGGCTTCTGCATCCGCCGGCGCTTCCCGATAGGTCATGGAGAACAATTGACTTTGCTTCATAGGGAACGTTACCTCCTCGTTTCATGTTTAAAGCGCGAAAAAGCACACTCGCCAGGGACGAATGTGCTCGTGTTACCACCCTAAATTCGAATGTCCGGAACCGCCGGACATTCCTCGATCGGATAACGGGATATCCCGGTAACGGATACTTCTTGTTCTCCGCTACGGCTCGCAAGGCGGGGAGCAAACCAACGTGTCGCGAAACCTCGCATCCTAGGGTTTCTTCTCTGGAGCGACAAGTAAGGAATCTCATATCCTCGGTCAAAGCCTGTGTGTATAGAAAGATCGGATAAGTTTCAGTAAATTTACACCCATCGCCGCTCTATGTCAAGCTTCAACTTTGAAGCTATCTCTGCCTGCTTTGGGAAACCCAGCCGAGTTAGCGAAGGAACTTAGCTAATTCCACCTGCTCCAGCCCAAGCCAGCCGAGTTAGCGAAGGAATTTAGCTAATTCAAGCTGCTCCAGCCCAAGCCAGTCGAGTTAGCGAAGGAACTTAGCTAATTCCACCTGCCCAGCCCAAACCAGCCTAGTTAGCGAAGGAACTTAGCTAATTCCAACTGCTCCAGCCCAAGCCAGCCTAGTTAGCGAAGGAATTTAGCTAATTCAAGCTGCATCACCCCAAGCCAGCCGAGTTAGCGAAGGAATTTAGCTAATTCCAACTGCTCCAGCCCAAACCAGCCGAGTTAGCGAAGGAACTTAGCTAATTCCACCTGCCCAGCCCAAACCAGCCTAGTTAGCGAAGGAACTTAGCTAATTCCAACTGCTCCAGCCCAAGCCAGCCTAGTTAGCGAAGGAATTTAGCTAATTCAAGCTGCATCACCCCAAGCCAGCCGAGTTAGCGAAGGAATTTAGCTAATTCAAGCTGCTCCAGCCCAAGCCAGCCGAGTTAGCGAAGGAACTTAGCTAAATTTAAACTGAGTCGGATTAGCCAAAAAGCGGAATTAAATGCTTAATTAACGAATCATAGGAGTGAACGTCCGGCTGCAGAAATAAGGGAATATCGCGAGCCTGCGCATCCGTTTCGATTCGGGCGTTCGTCTCGCGATAACATGCAGCGATGACGTTGGGAAGACTTAGAAGAGCGCTATCCTCTTCGCTTCTTAGGAGAACGACCTTCGGATACGAGGCTGTTTTGAAGCCTTCGATAACGAGGTAATCCAAGGATTTCGCTTCCATCTGACACACAAGCTGCTCGATTGTCGATGACTGCTCCTCCACCCATGCCGTCCGGCTTGGCGATGTAATCGCGGTCACGCATGCACCGGCTAAGCGATGTTGCCAAGTATCCTTCCCGGGAATGTCCGGCTCGAAGTCGTGCGAGTCATGCTTAAGCGTCCCGACACGGGAGCCCGCGGCGGATAACGTTCGGACGATTTCGCACGACAACGTCGTTTTCCCCGCGTTTTTATACCCGACGATTTGAATGACGCGCATGCCGCTCCCCCTCCGTTCGCTTACCATTTCCAGGCCGTCACGAGCCGCCCCTTCTCCAAGCCTTCCTTCAGCGGGGGAATTTCGATGAGACAATCCGCATTTACGATCGTCGTCATGAGGCTCGATTTGTCGTCTCCCGTCGGAATTACCCATACGCTACCCTCTCGCAGGTCCGTACGGGCTCTAATGTATCTGCGGTACGCGTTGACTTTCGGATAATCCGCGCCAAGGAAAGCCTGAAACGAGGACAATGCGGGCCTTTGCTCCTTCTGCATGGCTTTAAGTGCAGGAGCGACGAATAGGTGAAAACCTACGAAACAAGCGCCGGGATTGCCCGAAAGCGCCACGATTAGCTTATCGTGCAACACGGCCGCCGTAGTCGGGCTTCCCGGCCGAATGGCGACTTTATTGAAGAGCAGTTCGATATCCGGATCCGCAAGCACGTCGACCATGATATCGTAGTCGCCGACGGATACGCCACCGGACGTAATCGTGATATCGCAGCGTTGCAGTTCTCTCCTTAAGAGTGCTTGGGCCTCGTCCGCGTCGTCCGGCACTTTGCCGAGTAATAGAGGCTCACCACCGCATTCCCTCACCATCGCGGCTAGCATCGATGCGTTGCTATTGCGAATTTTCGCGGGTTTAAGTTGCTCCTCGACCTCAAGCAGCTCGCTGCCCGTCGATAAGATCGCGACGCGAGGGCGTCGAGCCACGGCAACCCGCGAATGCCCGCATGAAGCCAGCAGCGCCGCCTCGCCCGGTCCGATCGTTTGACCGAGAGGCAGCAGTCTTTCTCCCTCTTGAATCTCGCAGCCGATCTCCGCGACATTCAATCCTGCAGGCACGCTTTTTCCTATTCGCACTAACGGTTGCCCATTCCCTGCCTCAGACGAAACGGTCATCTCCAGCATGACGACGGCGTCAGCGCCTTCCGGCACCATGCCCCCGGTCATGATCCGCGCGGCCTGACCCTTCGCGATCGAAAAGACCGGTTTCTCTCCGCTCGCTATCGATTCCAATACGGTTAACATAACGGGTGAAGCAGAGGTTGCCTGGGTCAAATCTTCCGCCCGAACAGCGTAACCGTCCATTCCGGATCGGCGGAACGGGGGAAACGGATGCGGGGCGACAAGAACTTCGCCAAGTTTCCTCCCCCAAGCATCCGCTAACGTAACCGACTCCGAAGGAAGCGGTTTTACTCGATCCAGAATGAGCTTCCGAGCCTCTTCGGCCTGCAAAGCCTTTCTGTTGAATCGATCTAATCTATTGTTATCGACAAGCGGTCTCATCAAGATTTACTCCTTTGTACGCCCTCGTCATCCGGGAATAACGACTTTACTCGATCGTATTGCTCGGGGGTATCGACATCGTCGGAAAAAGCAACGGCAATGCCATGTTCCGCAAACTCGGCTTGCTCTACTTCGATGCAGCTAAGACGTTCTAGCAGATCTAGCAATTTGCGATGGCCGGAGGCAAGCAGCGCACCGGCAATAGACGCCGCTTCCTTCCGGTATATCCCGTGCAGCGGCTGCGTTCTTCCGTTTATATTCGGCACGGAAGCTTGAAACGATCCTCTCGTCATCCGCTCCATTAGGAAGTCCGCCGCCTTACCGTCCAGCATCGGCTGATCGCAGCCCACTATCCATACGTAAGGCCGGGTTGCCGCGAACAATCCGGCGTGTAAACCCGCTAAAGGACCCTCGCCTACGTATTCGTCGCTGTCGCCAATAAGCTTCAGCTCTTTAACCGCGCTAAGTCGGAATAACAAATCATCGTCATTCGATACGACGATGATTTCATCCGTCCATTCTCTTGCTATCCTGAGCTGACGTTCGATAAACGTTTCCTTGTTCAAGAGGAGGAGAGCTTTATTCACGCCGCCCATGCGACGTCCCTGCCCTCCTGCCAGAATAACGGCAGTCTTGTCCACGTCGCCTCCCCCTCCTCTTGTCTTCTCGAGAATGTACCTATCGTTTCATTTTAGTCCGATGTCAGGTTCCATGACAACTATTCTTGTCTTTACTGGCCTATATGAGTTAACTCAATGCTCGGACGTTGCAGCTCTGAGTGACATAGCAAAAGTATAGCGGTGTAAACATTCTACTTCGATGCAAATGGACTCGCTTGGTCGTAATAACTATGAATTTCATTCTACTATGCCAAATTAAGACCGGTAGCAAGCCGAGTGGCACCAAACTACGATTAATAGCATCGCTATTGAGCTCAACCTTTCAACTGAGGCATTATTAGCGATGAATTACATTCCACTTAGAATGGTAATGGATTCGAATCCCAGAATAAGGCAACAGGCTGCCCGATGATCGATAGATCATCAAAGACAGCCTGCCCCGAGTCGCTTATGAATTATCTCGATAAAACGGCTTCGGCAGCCCCTTTACCTTGCGCGACGCAATCGGGCAATCCCACTCCTCCGAAAGCCGCACCCGTTACGATGACGCCGGGAAGCCTGGAGCCCAAGCTTTCGCGCAAAGCCGCGATTGCATCTAAATGTCCGACGGGGTACTGCGGCATGGAATGACGAAGCCTGGTGATTTCAGCGAATTCCGGCTTCGCGGATAATCCCGTGAGCTCGAACAGCTCACGTTGCACGACCGCGGAGAGCACCTCGTCGCCAAGCTCGACGCCCTTCTCGTCCCCCGACCTGCCGACATAACAACGAATGAGACGTTTGCGTTCGGGAGCCGTGTGCAGCCATTTGGACGAAGTCCAAGTGCTCGCGGTGATGTGTCTATGCTCCCCGCGCGGAACGAGAAAACCGGAACCGTCGAGTTGTTGATTAAAGCCCTTCTCATCGTAAGCGAGGACGACGTTAGCCACCGAGACATAGCGTATATTCGTAAGCGCGGATACGTCTACATGCGGTGAAAGCAATTGCGACGCAACGTAAGCAGGCAAAGTAACGACTACGTCGTCCGCCTCGAAGATCGTTTCGTCGGCCAACGTTAATCGATAAACGTTTCGATGTTCGTCGGTTAACGCTTCTCCGGGAACGACCTCGATAAACTCGACTTGCTCTCCGAGACTGATCTTTACGCCTTCAGCGACCAGTCGGGCTTCCAGCGCTTCGATGACCGTGGACAACCCGTTCCTGAACGTCATGAATACCGAATTCGGTTGCTCGGTGGAATCATGCACGGGCACTAGGCCCGCGGAGGCATCGGATGCCGTCCCGCTTGATTTCGCCGGTTTATTCCCGGCATCGGTAGCCGCCAGCTGGGCTGCCCTCGTTCCCGCTATCAGACTTCCGTGCTCCCGCACCATTTTCTCGAACTGCGGGAAGGTAGATCGGAGACCTAAGCGATACAAATCTCCGGCATGAATACCGGCGAGCAGCGGTTCGAATATTCGCTCGACCATTTCCCTGCCCATCCGTCGTTCGAGAAAATCCCCCACCGTCTCGTCTCCTGAAAACTCGCCGGCCGGAATATTCAAATCCTCGAAAGCCCGGAGCTTTCCTTCCTCGGACACCAGCGCCGTCTTCATGAATTTATCCTTATCGGTCGGGATCCCCAGCGTCATTCCTTGCGGCATCGGAAGGAGACGGCCGTCCAACGCGATATACGTGTTCTTGGCGGCCGGATTCGTTCCGGTCAGCTCTCCGTCGATGCCAAGCTCCCGGGCAAGCTCGATCATCGGCAGCTTCCTTGCCAGGAACGAGTCGGGACCGCGCTCGATCACATACCCGTCCCTACGTAAGGTGTTCACCTTGCCGCCAAGCCGGATAGAGCTCTCGATAACCGTTATTTCGATATCTTCTCCGCGCTCCTTCGCAAGCTTGGATAAATAAAAGGCGGCGCTAAGGCCGGTTATTCCGCCGCCTAGCACCGCCACTCGGCGAATCGTTCCCGTCTTCATATTAATTCGCCCTCCCGTTCGTCAACCCGATTACGGAATCGGCCAAAGCCGCCATGTATTGCGAATCGTCGTTGAGCATTCGGATGCGCTCCAACCGGATACCGCGCTCTTGCGCGAATTTCCGGGCTTCTATGTCGATGTCGAATAGCACCTCGAGATGATCCGAGACGAAGCCGACCGGCGTCACGAGCACGTTCTTGATTCCTTCGTCGCTAAGACGTCCCAGCGTCTCCAGAATATCGGGTCCAAGCCAAGGCTGTCCGGTTTGACCGGCGCTTTGCCACGTGAATTGCCAATTCTCCACTCCGGCGTCCTTGGCGACAGCGCCCGAAGTCGCCAACAACTGATCCGCGTACGGATCGTTCATCTCCAGAACTTTCGCGGGCAGGCTGTGAGCGCTGAACAAAACCAACGTATCCGCACGCGCTTCGCCGAACCGATTCAATCCTTCGACCACTCGGGTGCTCAGAGCCTGGATCAGCTCCGGATGCAAGTGGTACTCCTGGACGGACTTAAACGAAATACCGTGTTTCGCCGCTTCGTCTTGCGCTCGTTTCATGTAACCGCCGACGCTCATGACGGAATATTGCGGAGTGAGAACGATTCCGACCGCTTCCTTGATCCCGTCGGCCGCCATCGCCTCGACGCCGTCCTCGATATAAGGGGAAGCATGCTTCAGCCCTTGGTAACACTTGTAAGCGCCATCGCCCGCGATTTCGTTCAGCTTTTGCTGCAAAGCCTCCACCTGAGCGTTCGTATTCTCGCGAAGCGGGAACACTCCCCCTACGATGGAACGGTAACGGCTCGTCAAATCTTCGAGCTGCTCCGCGGTCGGAGGATGTCCTCTGCGAATATGAGTATAATACGCTTCTACGCCTTCCAAGCTTTCCGGCGTTCCGTAAGACATGACCAATACGCCGATCGTTTTCTCCCGCGCTTGGCTCATGCCTTCACCCCCGAGGAGATCTTCTCTTCGCTATAAGAGTGAACGAAATCCGTAAGTAGCTTAAGTTTTTCCAAGGAAGCTTCCGGGTACAAACCATGCCCGAGGTTAAAAATAAAACCGGGCTCCTTCATTCCGTCGTCAAGCAATCGACGTGCATGCTCGTGAATGACTTCGGACGGTGCCGTCAACACGTACGGATCAAGATTCCCTTGGATCGCGAACTTGCCGCCCGTGCGGCGCCTTCCTTCCGATAGCGGAACCCGCCAATCCAATCCGACGACGTTAGCCTGCAAATCCGTCAGATGCGGAAGTAACTCGCCCGAGCTCACTCCCGGAAAATAAATTTTAGGCGTATCCAGATCGGATAAGCTTGAGAAAATACTCTGTACGTGAGGTAGCACGAACTCTTTGAAGTCATGGGGCGCGAGAGAACCGACCCAGCTATCGAACAATTGCACCGCTTGGGCTCCGGACTGAATATGCGCGCGCAAATAAGTCGCTGCCATGTCGGCCAGCTTACCCATCAGGTTGTGCCAAATCTTAGGCTCGCTGTACATGAGCGCTTTCGTTCGAATATAGGACTTGGACGGGCGTCCCTCAATGATGTAGCTCGCTAGCGTGAACGGCGCTCCCGCGAACGTAATGAGCGGAACGGTCAACTCGCCGCGCAGAATCTTGATCGTATCGAGTACGTGCGATAGATCTCGCTCTACGTCTATCGGTTTCAATCGCTCGATATCGCCGGCACTGCGAACCGGATTGTGAATAACGGGGCCGACATCCTTGACGATATCGAAATCGATTCCGATCGAAGCTACCGGATTCATGATGTCTGAATAAAGGATAGCCGCGTCCACTCCCAGCTTGTGAACGGGCAATAGCGACACTTCGGCTGCAAGCTCGGGAAGCTTGCAAATTTCAAGCAGCGTGTGCTTCTCTTTTATTTTGCGGTAATCGGGATCGTAACGTCCGGCTTGACGCATATACCACGCGGGTATCCGTTCAACTTCCTCGCCCCGGCAAGCGCGCAAGAACAAATCGTTTTTTAACATTAGGTAGGCCTCTTTTATATGACGGATTAGCTTTCATTGCTTTCATTATGCCCCTTTTGAACCGTCCGAACAACCTCGCACCCGCGCTCGAGTATGACAATAGTTTGACAATGCTGTCATTAAGCTACCTTTTCTCCTTGTGCTATACTGACTATACTTAAGAACGGTAGGGAAAGGAGCAGCAGATGCAACGCTGGAAAGTGAATTTATACGTACTGATGGGCGGCAGTTTCTTGGTCATGGCGGGAATGACGATGATCATCCCCTTCCTCTCTTTGTACCTGCAACATGATTTAGGTTTAACCGACGAGCACGAGATCGGGTTATGGGCAGGCTTTATTTTCGCGGCGAATTTCGTGACGGCTTTTATATTCCAACCATTGTGGGGCAAGCTTTCCGACAAATACGGGCGTAAAATGATGCTCCTGAGATCCGGCTTCGGAATGTCGATCGTTATGGTGCTGATGGGTTTCGCGACGGAACCGTGGCATTTGCTCGCTTTGAGGATGCTTAACGGAGTGATCTCCGGTTACATGCCGGCGGCAACGACGCTTGTATCCGCTACGACGCCTAAGGACAGAATGGGATTCGCCATGGGAACCCTGCAGTCCGGAGGCACGGCCGGAGCGATACTGGGGCCCTTTTTCGGAGGATTGCTTGCGGACAGCTTCGGGTATCGTCCGATTTTCTATATTACGGGTTCTTTATTGTTCCTCGCGTCGACGATTTCCTGGCTACTGGTCAAGGAAAACTTCGATCGAACGGCTGCCGCGCTCAAGAAACAAGTAAGCGTGCTTCGCGGATTCCGGGATTTGATGGTCATTCGTCAGCTTCCGGTTCTACTCTCGATTACGTTCCTTATTCAGTTCGCGATGCTTAGTCCGATGCCGCTGATTCCGCTCTACGTGCAGAAGCTGCACGGAACTTCGGAGAATCTGGCTTTCTATGCAGGGTTCGTCGGCTCGGTGACGGGGATATCCAATATGATCTGCGCGCCTCTGCTCGGCCGTTTGAGCGACCGTATCGGATCTAAGCGAATACTGATCGTTTCCCTAGCCGGCGCGGCTGTCATGCTAATTCCGCAAGCTTTCGTCCATTCGGTCGGCCAATTGCTCGTGTTCCGCTTCCTTCTCGGTTGTTTCATGGGCGGCTTGATTCCGACCGTCAACTCGCTTATCCGCCGGCATACGCCGGACGGGATGGAAAGCCGGTCTTACGGCTTTAACAGCAGCGCTCTTAGCCTGGGCAACATGATGGGACCTATCATGGGCGGAGCTTTATCGGGTTACTTCGGCATCGAGGGGCTATTTATCTTGTCGGGCGCGTTGCTCTTCGTCACTTGCGCTTGGGCGATGCGAGCTTTGCGGGTTAAGAAGCTCGAACCGACCGTATAAGTAGGGTGGTTCCGCTATCCGGCAACTTCAAGTGCGGTCGCGGTCTATAGTGCCAAAAGCGAAAATCCTACAACCCACCATGACGGTGAGTTGTAGGATTTTTGTTTACGTTCATAAACCCGCTATTTCTATTCAAAACGAACCAGGAAGTAATTTTTCTTGCCTCTGCGCAGCACGATGTATTTACCATGTAGCCGCTGTTCCTTCGTGATTACGAATTCGAGGCCGGTTTCACGCTGTCCGTTTAAGTAAACGGCGCCGCTTTCGATATCCTGACGGGCTTGACGACGGGAAGGAGCCGCGTTCGTCGCGATCAGCAAATCCATCAATGGGATTTCCTCTTCGTTTACTACCGACGTCGGCATATCTTGCAAAGCTTCGACCAGTTCGGCTTCGCTAAGCTGAGTAACGTCGCCGGAGAACAAGGCTTCCGTGATCTTCTCTGCGCTGGCGACCGCTTCCTCGCCATGCACGAGACGCGTCACTTCGCGCGCTAATTCGCGCTGTGCCGCACGCTTCTCCGGACGCGTCGCAAGCTCCGACTCCAACTCCGCAATACGGTCGCGGTCCAAGAACGTGAAATATTTAAGGAACTTAATCGCGTCGTTATCGTCGGTATTGATCCAGAACTGGTAGAAGGCGTATACGGAGGTTTTATTCCTGTCGAGCCATACCGCCCCGGATTCGGATTTGCCGAACTTCTTGCCGTCGCTCTTCGTTACGAGCGGGAACGTCAAGCCGTACGCGTTGCCTCCGCCCATCTTGCCGATAAGATCCAAACCGGCTGTGATGTTGCCCCATTGGTCGCTTCCGCCGATCTGCAGGGAACAACCATGATCCGCAAGCAGCCTGTAGAAGTCGTAGGACTGCAGGATCATGTAGCTGAACTCGGTGAACGATATGCCATTAGCCAGCCGCGAATCGACGGAATCCTTGGCAAGCATGTAATTGACGGTGAAGTGCTTGCCGATGTCGCGTAGGAAAGTGATAATGTCCAGCGGAGCGATCCAATCGTAGTTGCTGACCAGCTTGGCCCCGCCCTCGTCCGAATTGAAATCGAGGAAACGCGAAAGCTGCCCCTTCAGCCTCTCCGTCCATTCCGCTACCGTGTCCGACGTGTTCAGGGAACGTTCCGTCGAACGACCGCTCGGATCGCCGATCAAACCGGTACCGCCGCCGACGAGCGCGATCGGATTATGCCCCGCTAACTGAAAATGGCGCAGAAGCAAAACCGGAAGCAAATGTCCGATATGCAGGCTGTCCGCCGTCGGATCGAAGCCGCAGTATAATACGATGCGTTCCTTGGCCAGCTTCTCTTGGAGCGCTTCCCGATTCGTCGTCTGATGGATCAAACCTCTGTATTCCAACTCCTCCAACAAATCGATTAAAGGGTTAGTCGTCGCTTGCTCGCTCATCGTAATCTCTCCTTTTTATGCTTGCATGGAATCAAAAAAGACCCGTCTCTGTCTATAGACAGGGACGAGTCATCGCGGTACCACCCTAATTGAAAACGCGCCAAACGCGTTCTCCACTCTTGCCGGATATCGGCCGACGGCCGTCTTGACCTTCCGCGCGCGAGGGCGGTTTCGGTTCAAGATGCTCCGGGACGTAATTCGCGTTTGCTCGTGTACCGGCTTGCATCGACCGCCGGCTTTCTGTAACACGGGTAACGAACGCTACTGGGTTCCCTTCCTCGCAACTATTCATTTGTATTACTTTATAACATTTCGAATTCCCCGTGTCAATGGGCGGGCGGGGAACCTCTTATGGCGATCGATTTCCGCGCACGAAGTCTTCTTGCCATCTTCGCTTGATTCCTATTGTTAACTCGCCTGCATTGCGCTATACTAACTCAAAATGAATGACCGCCATCATGCCTATGAAGAGCATCCAACTCGGAGGCGTTCCCGTCAAGGAGAAACACGGCAGCATGCTCACACTCTCCCTAAGTTAACCGTAACCGCACGTTACAGCGGAACTAAAGAGGATCGGACAGCTCATCTGTTCGGTCAATTTGGGTGGCACCGCGAGTATAAACGCTCCTCGTCCCATAAAGACGAGGGCGTTTTTTGTATTTTCCAAGACAAAGGAGCGCGGTGTCATGTTGGACATGAAGTGGGTAAGAGAAAATCAAGAGGAAGTACAAACGGCGGCGAATCGGAAAAGGATCGACGTGTCCGTGGCGAAATTAGCGGAACGGGATGACGAACGACGACTTCTGCTGGCTTCGGCGGAAGGGCTTCGGGCTTCGAGAAATAAGCTCTCGCAGCGGGTCGCCAGCTACGTTAATCAAGGTACATCCGCCGATGTCGAGCCCATTAAACAACAGGTCAAACAGATCAACGAAGCTCTCGCGGAAACGGAGCTCCGGCTACATGAGGTCGAGAAGCAATGGACGGAGCTGATGATGCTTCTTCCGAATATCGTTTCGGCGGATACGCCTCTCGGCGACTCCGATGAAGACAACGTCGAGCTGCGCCGGTTCGGAGACCCTGCAACGCCGGGGTTCGTTCTTAGGGACCACATCGCCTTGGGAGAGATGCACGGGATGATCGATATTTCCCGGGGAGTAAAAACGGCCGGGACCCGCAATTACTATCTCAAAGGCGCAGGCGTTCTCTTGCATCGCGCCGTTCAGCAATTGGCGATCGATCTGTTGTTAGCTAAAGGCTTCACCCTGCTAGAAGTACCTTTAATGGCTCGTCCGGAGGCTATGCGCAATACCGGCTTCTTCCCCCTTGGCGAGGACCAGTGCTATCTGCTGGCAGATGAGAACAAATGGCTTGTCGGAACATCGGAGGTTCCCCTCGTTTCTTACTATTCCGGGGAGATCGTGCAAGTAACCGATCCGATACGCCTCGCCGCAGCCTCCGTCTGTTTCCGCAGCGAGGTCGGTTCGACCGGCAAAGACGTTGGCGGGCTTTACCGCGTCCATCAATTCGCCAAAGTCGAGCAAGTGATTATTTGCGAAGCAGATCCAGCAGAATCGGAGAGAATCCTCAACGAAATTACCGACAACGCCGAGGAAATGCTGCGACTCCTTGAACTTCCTTATAGGGTCATGGCCGTATGCGCGGGAGACATGTCGCAGAAAACCTATAAGCAATACGACATCGAAACCTGGATGCCGAGCAGGAACGCTTACGGGGAAACTCATTCGTCGTCGAACCTGCTCGATTTTCAAGCTAGGAGGTCGAACATCCGCTATCGCGACGCGTCGGGACGGCTACGGTACTGCCATACGCTTAATAACACCGCCGTGGCCAGCCCGAGGATCCTCATTCCGCTGCTCGAGAATCATCAAGCCGAAGACGGATCAATCTATATCCCCGATGCCTTGCGTAAGTACATGAACGGCGCGGAACGACTCTACCCCGAGAACGGATAATACGCTGCGCATAATAAAAAGCCCCCAACCGATCGCTCGGTTTGGGGGCTCTCTTGCGATAATACCGATTAGAGCAAATGACAAGCCGCGAAATGACCCGGCTCTACTTCCTTGAACGGAGGCATCGTAGCCGCGCACTCAGGCATCGCATGAGGGCAACGGGTCCGGAAAGGACAACCGCTCGGCGGATTAAGCGGACTTGGGATTTCACCCTGTAGAATAACCCGTTTGCGTTGCTTCTGAAGATCCGGATCCGGAATCGGAATCGCGGAAAGAAGCGATTGCGTATAGGGATGAAGCGGTTTGGCATTCAGCTTATCGGAAGTGGCCACTTCGACCAGCTTTCCAAGGTACATAACGCCGATACGGTCGGAGATATGTTTAACCATCGCCAAGTCATGCGCGATGAATAAATAAGTCAACCCGCGATCTTTTTGCAGCTTCTTGAACAAATTAACGACTTGAGCTTGCACGGAAACGTCCAACGCGGAGATCGGTTCGTCCGCGATAATGAACTGCGGTTCGATCGCAAGAGCGCGGGCGATCCCGATCCGTTGACGTTGGCCGCCCGAGAATTCGTGCGGGAACCGGCCTGCATGCTCCTCGCTCAACCCGACGTCCCTCAACAGCTGGCTTACGCGTTCCTTTTTCTGCTTGCCGCTATATAAGCCATGAATATCCATGCCTTCGGCAATGATCTTGCCGACGGTCATTCGAGGATTGAGAGATGCATACGGATCTTGGAATACCATCTGCATATCCCGATGGAATTTTTTCTTCTTATCGCCGGACATCTTGTGAATGTCTTCGCCGTTAAACAGAACTTGTCCGCCCGTAGCTTCGTAAAGGCGTATTATCGTTCTGCCCGTCGTCGATTTACCGCAGCCCGATTCGCCGACTAAGCCGAACGTTTCGCCGCGTTTGATGGAGAAATTCAAACCGTCAACCGCTTTAAGCACGCGTTCGCCGCTTAAGTTGAAGTGTTTCTGCAGGTTTTTGACCTCTAAAATATTATCCTCAGCCATTTGCTCTCCTCCCTGCTTCGATCGGCATTTCTACCTTCGGAGCATCCGGATGCAACAACCAGCAAGCCGAGCTATGCTCCGCGGACACTTCGAAGTGTTCGGGATCGATCTCTTTGCAAACTTGCATCGCATAAGGACAACGAGCAGCGAATGCGCAGCCTACCGGCGGAGCGTACAAATCCGGCGGGGTGCCCGGAATAGAATCCAGCTCGTTGTTCTTGTCGCTATCCAACCTTGGAACCGAACGCAGAAGTCCCCACGTGTACGGATGCCTTGGATTGTAGAAAATATCGTTCAACGTTCCGCGTTCCACCACTTTGCCCGCATACATGACGACGACATTATGAGCCATTTCGGCTACGACGCCTAGGTCATGCGTGATCAGAATGATGGAAGTATCGGTTTTCTTCTGAATATCGCGAAGCAAATCGATGATTTGCGCTTGGATCGTTACGTCGAGCGCCGTCGTCGGTTCATCGGCGATCAATAGCTTCGGATTGCAAGCAAGCGACAACGCGATCATAACCCGTTGACGCATCCCGCCGGAAAGCTCATGCGGATATTGATGTATGCGCTCATCGGCGTTAGACATCCCTACCAGTGTCAGAAGCTCGGCAGCGCGGCGCATAGCTTCGGCTTTCTTCACCTTCTCGTGCTTACGAATGCCTTCGGAGATTTGCGCTCCTACGGTCATCGTAGGATTCAGGGAAGTCATGGGATCTTGGAAAATCATCCCCATCTCATTGCCGCGCACGTGTTCCATCTGAGATTCAGACATCTTGGTGATTTCGTGCTTACCGTCGAAAAGGATCGAAGACCCTTCTTTGATATAGCTCGGCGGGGTCGGAACCAATCTCATGATCGTTTGGGCGGTTACGGATTTGCCGCAGCCGGATTCCCCTACGATCGCAAGAACTTCTCCTTTATGCAAGCTGAAGGAGACGCCGCGAACCGCCTGAACTTCACCGGCATACATTTTGAAGGATACGCGTAAATCTTTAACCTCGAGTATGGGCTTAGCCATTCGGCACTCCTCCTTATTTTCTCATTTTCGGATCAAGAGCATCTCGTAGCCCGTCTCCGAGTACGTTAAAGCTAAGCAAAATCAAGCTGAATACGATCGTCGGGAAAATGATCCGATGCGGTTGATATCTCATGTAATGAGCGCCGTCATTGATCAAATTGCCAAGCGAAGCCATTGGCGGGCGTATACCTACGCCGATGAAGCTCAAGAAGGATTCGAAGAATATCGCCAAAGGGACGATAAACGTGATTTGTACGATAACGAGTCCGATAACGTTCGGAATCAAATGCTGCAAGATGATCCTCGCCGGTTTAGCCCCGAGTGTACGCGCAGCCAGGACGAATTCCTGTTCCTTGACCAGCAATATTTGCCCCCTAACCAGACGAGCCATACCGACCCATCCCGTTAAGGCGTAGGCGATAATAATCGACTTCATGCCCGGCCCGAGGAAAACGATAAGGATAATCGCCAAGAGCAGCAAGGGAATGGAATAAATGATCTCGACGATCCGTTGCATCGCGTTATCCACTTTGCCGCCGAAATAAGCGGAAATACCGCCGTAAAGCACGCCGATGACTAAATCGAGCGCCGCGGCCACGAGGCCGATGAATAATGAAATACGCGTGCCCCACCATACGCGGGTCCATAGATCCCGACCGAAATCATCCGTGCCGAAAAAATGAGCCCATGAAGGCTTAAGATCGATGTCCTTCAAGTATTGGGTTTCGTAATCGAACTTGCTTACCATTGGTGCGACGACGGCTAGAACCGACAGCAGAATCAGAACGATCAAGCCGCCCATAGCCAGTTTATTAGATCTCAAACGCCTCCAAGCATCCTGCCAGTAAGTAAGCGATGGACGCACGATGGATTCCGCGTTTGTCGTTTTCTGAGCCGGTTGAAACTTGTCTTTAGATATGGTTTCCATCGTTTACCTCCTCCCCGACATGCGAATCCGTGGATCGATAAGACCGTATGCGATATCGGTTAGGAACATCACGACAATAAGGATTGCCGCATAGAAAACGGTGAGTCCCGTAATCATCGTGTAGTCCAATGTCGTGATTGAGCTAACGAACTGGTATCCCAAGCCCGGAATGACGAACACCGTCTCGACTACGAGCGTACCCGTAATAACGTTAACGGCGATCGGTCCGAGAATGGTCACGATCGGAAGGATTGCATTCCGAAGCATATGTCCCGTTACGATCTTACTTGTTGCCAGGCCCTTCGACTTAGCCGTCTTAATGTAATCCAAGCTGGAAACTTCAAGCATGGAAGCGCGCATCATCCGTGCCAATATGGCAATCGTTCCGAGCGATAATGCCAAAGCCGGCAATATTCTGTGCTCGGGACCTTCCCATAATCCCGGAGGAAGAATGCCCCACTTATTACCCACGTACAAAGACAACAGCGGTGCCACAACGAAGGAGGGTACCGAAATACCGACCAAAGCGATGAACATCGAGGAGTAATCTTGCCACTTATTATGCTTCAGCGCGGCAATGATACCCAATAACAAACCGATAATGATAGCTACGACGAGGGACTCGATTCCGAGCTCCAAGGAAGCCGGGAAAGATTGCTTGATGACTTCAATAACCGTTCTCGTAGGAAATTGATAGGACACGCCCAAGTCGCCCTGAGCGACATTGCCCAAATACTTTAAATATTGCTGCCATTCCGGCTTATCCAACCCGTATTGCGCCTTAAGTATGGCCAAGTTCTCTGGAGGAAGCTTCGCGGCCATCTCGCCGAAAGGATTTCCGGGCAGCAATTTCATGAGAAAAAAGGTGGCCGTAATAATGACCCATAGTGTAATGATCATATATATAAACCGACGCAACACGTATTTCAGCACGATGAATCCTCCTTTCAGGTTTGAATAATTTTCCTATACCCTACAATCAACATGAAAGAAGCCGTTCTAACAACGGCCTCTTTCATGGATTGTTAGTTGTACTGAATGTACTGCATTAATCGCTTCTTAATCAATGGAACTTTTTGTAATTACTTTATGGAAGTCCATTTCAATTCAAAGTCAGGACCGTATGGAGGCAAGATCAAGCCTTGTACTTTTTCCTTGACCAAGAATGGCGAGGAACGGAAGTACACAGGGAAGATCGCAGCTTCATCCATCAGGATTTTTTCTGCTTGCTTCAGGCTCTCGGCACGTTTTGCAACGTCAAGCTCTTTTTGAGCGCTCTTAACCAGTGTATCGTACTGGTCGTTTTTCCAATCTTGCGTGTTGAAGGAAGAACCGGAGATGAACATATCAAGCCATGTCATCGGGTCATTGTAATCGGCGCCCCATAGCGAGGATACGATCGTGTAGTTTTTGCTAAGTTCTTTTTCAAGACGCGTTGCATGCGGCAACGGTTCCGTTGCAACATCGATGCCCAGGTTCGTTTTCCATTGGGAAACGAGGAACTCAAGCATTTTTTTGCCTGTTTCGGTGTCATCGCCCATTACCGTCAATGCAGGAAAGGAAGCCACGCCTGCTTCTTTCAAGCCTTCGGCAAGCAATGTTTTCGCTTTTTCAACATCGAAAGCAACTTCCGTGTCGCCTGCGACTTGGCGGAATTCCGCGCCGTTACCATCGCTATTGCCGTTCGGTACATAACCGGTCGAAGCTACGGATCCGTTTTTCAGAACCGTGTTCACGAGGCCTTCGCGATCGATCGCCATGCTCAACGCTTGACGAACTTTAACGTTAGCGAACGCAGGAACTTTAGTTTGCTGGAAGTTCAGGTAACCCGTAACCAACTCGCTCTTGCGGACGAGCTCGGGTTTGCCTTCGTAAGGTTTCATTTGATCGCCTTTGATATCCGCATAATCCGTCTTATTGGATTCATACAGGTTCAAGCCGGTCGCCGTATCTTTGACGATGTTCAAAGTTACTTTGTCCAATTTGACGTTCGCTGCATCCCAATATTTCGGGTTTTTCTCAAGAACAAGTTGTTGCTCGTGATCCCATTTCGTCAAGACGAAAGGACCAGCGCCGAGCACTTTATCCGCATCCGCGCCGCTCTTGTCGCCTTGCGCCGACACGAACTTCTCGTTTTGCGGGTAGTAGTTCAAGAACGCCAATTGGCCCGTGAAGAATGCCATTGGTTGCTCAAGAGTAATTTCAAGCGTAGTGTCGTCGATAGCTTTAACGCCGAGAGCTTCTTTAGCTGCTTTCAAGGAAGCTTCGTCTTTAGCGTCTTGAACGGCTTGACCGCCCTTAACCCAAGTAAGGATGAAAGCATAAGAGGCTTTAGTGGCCGGATCTAACGTTCTTTGGTAAGAATATACGAAGTCTTTAGCTGTCAGTGGCGAACCATCAGCCCATACAAGACCGTCGCGCAATTTAATAGTGTAAACCGTACCGTCATCGGAGATCTTAGGAAGTTCCGCCGCAAGTGCCGGTTGTGGATTCATATCTTTGTCCAAACGATACAAGCCTTCGCTAACAGCACCAAGAATGGTGAACGACGCGGAACTCTCAGCAATCGATACGTCCAGTGCTGGAGGATCGGCACGGTAGTTCATGACCATTTCTTGTTTGCTTCCGGTGCCCGAACCCGTAGTAGCGGAACCGGATGCCGAACCGGACGGTTCGGAGCTTGCGCCGTTATTGTTGTTACCGCAGGCCGCCAGTAGCGTTCCTGCTAACGTGACTGCCATCGCAGCCGTGAAAATCTTCTTGAATTTCATTCTGTTGCCTCCCCAGTTTTTTATTGACTATCATTGCTGGTATGCATAATTTCTATGCATCTTTTGCAGCTTTGCCAATAGTCAGATTGTAAATCAAGCATTTCCAATTCCCGCCGATAACTGCACTCTTAAATGTTTTACCCATTCGCCAGTGTTTGAAATTTACAGGAACATTAGAAATAGTACTATCAATGTTCGGTTTCTGCAATGAGAGTTTATGGGAGAGTGAGATAATCTAACACCAAATGTCATAAGTCATGACTCGAAAGTGACAGAAAACGCTTACTTTTTCGATTATTAATTGATGATTTCGTATAAACATACATCGAAATTGATCGAAATGTAATAATGATATTTTAAAAATGAAATTATGTTCAATTTTTATCCATATAGTTCTAATTTTAAGATGGAGATGGGATTTAATTTAGTATAAAACTAACTAAATTTAAATTTCTCTCACATTATTAATATACATAAGCAAAAAAAGCACTCAGGTTAGCTGTAAACAGCATCCAAAAGCGCTTTTATTAGGTCTTAATTACTTATTTAAGTTGATTTTAGCAAGAGCCAAGCCATCGAATGCGGGCAAGTGCACGCCCATTAATCTTGAATCCTGAGCGATTAATCGATTAAACTGTCGAATAGCAAGCACGGAAGGCCCCTGTTTGTTGTCGTCGATCGTTTTTCCGCGCAATAACGTATTATCCGCGGCGATAATCGCTCCTTCGTTCGCTAACGCGATGCAAGCTTCCAAGTAGTTCGGATAATTTTCCTTATCGGCGTCTATAAAGAAGAAATCGAATCTGTTATCCTTAAGGGCTAACTTGTCCAAGCTTTCCGAAGCGTCTCCTACCAAATACTCCGCTTTGCTCCCATGACCCGCCGCCGTCATGTTATCTTTCGCGATATCCGCATATTCCTGCTTCAGCTCCAGAGATATCAGTCTGCCGTCCTCCGGCAAACCTCTCGCGAGGCATATACCGCTGTATCCACCTAAAGCTCCGATCTCCAGAATCGATCGCGCGCCGGTAATCGCGACAAGGAACGTAAGCAAACGTCCATACCCGGCAGCTACCGATATTTCCGGCATCCCTGCTCTTCGAATGCTTTCGACTACTCTTTCGAGATCGGAATCCCTTCTATATAAGTCGTCGAAATACTGCTCCGGTAATATCGTCACCGTATAACCTCCATTTCGCTCGTCCATGTCTAAGACGGGCTATTATTATCCTTTCATTTTACCACAATGTTTGTAATCTCCCCTTCATTAGAGCTATACTAATTTTTGTTTCCGTGTTTACACAGAGTTAATCATGGGGTAACGCGATGTTAACGATGGTCGTTTAAGGAAAGGATGTCTTATTATGTTATCGCGGTTACGAACTGCATCCCTACAAAGCCTTCATTGGACCTTAAAGGGACTTGGACTTTGGCCTCTATGGGGAATTACATTGCTCGCAGTATCCCTATTGTACAAATTAAATTTTCTCAATCATGAATTCAACGTAGGCGAGATGAATGATTGGAAATGGAAAGTTAACCTCGGTGCCGTCCTTCTCGCTTCTTTTTGGACGATATTCCTTGGACGCAGAGCCAAGGCGCTCTCGTTGGCAATATTGGATCTCGGGTTATCGTTCCTTCTTTTCTCCGATCTCATCTATTTTCGTTACTTCAAGGATTTCATCTCCGTGCCGGTCTTGCTTCAGGCCGGTCAAGTCGGAGAGCTGCAAGCCAGTATCTGGAGTTTAATACAGCCGGGCGACTGGATTCTATTCGCGGACATCCCCGTAGCGCTCGCGCTTGCAGGCTGGGTGTTGTGGAGAAATTCGGCTAAGCGTCTTTCCGCGACAGCCATTACTCGCCGCGAAGCGCCAACGTCAAAGCTTCGAGCATCTCTCTGGCGCAAATTCATTCCGGCGACTCTCGTTTTTGCCATTGGCTGGGCTCTGATCTACTATCCGGTAGAGGAACAAAAGAACGGCTGGGCCCGCGGCCTGTTCGTCGGCAACTGGTGGAACATTCCGATCTATAACGTAACCGGATTGCTTGGCTTCCACGGCTACGACACCTATCGTTACGCCAAAGAGCATTGGTTCGGCGACGAGTTGCCCGAAGCTCAAATCGAAGAAGCCAAAAATTGGTTCGCCGAGCGGCAAGCTTTGCAGAAACAAATGGAGAACGAGCCTTTATTCGGTCAGTACAAAGGCAAGAACGTTCTCGTCGTCCAAGCGGAAGCCTTCCAAGAATTCGTTATCGGACAATCGATCGGCGGGGAGGAAATCACCCCCAACTTGAATAAGCTCATCGGGCAGAGCATTTACTTCCCTAACTTCTATCACCAGACCGCCCAAGGCAGAACATCGGATGCCGATTTCCTGACGAGTTGCTCCATGCACCCTCTGCCTACAGGTTCGGCGTTTATCCGTTTTGCGGGCAACGAATTCGATTGCGTGCCTTCTATAGTAAAAAGCGAAGGTTACGATGCCACGGTCCACCATGCATATGACGGAAGTTTCTGGAACCGCAACAACATGTACCACAATATGAACTACGATCAATTTTACAACATCAAAGATTATACCATCGACGAGCCTATCGGTTGGTCACTCGGAGACACTTCCTTCTTTCGTCAAACGGTCGAACAACTGAAGGAACGTCAGAAGTCGCCCTTCTACGCTTTATCGATCACCTTATCCAGTCATCATCCCTTTAAGCTTCCTTATACCAATCAGGAGCTTAGCGTCGGAGATTTACAAGGAACGATTCTCGGCGATTACGTGCAAGCGGCGCATTACGTGGATTCCGCGGTCGGCGAGCTGGTCGAGGATCTGAAAAGCGAAGGGCTATGGGAGAACACGATCCTAATGTTCTATGGAGACCACGACAACTCCGTATATGATTGGAAGCTTTACGAGAAATATTTCGGCAAGCCCGTCTCGGACATCGATAAGGACCGAATCGTGCGCAAGGTTCCTTTCTTCATCCATCTGCCCAACGACGAGAACGCCGGCGTGGTGGAAAAAGCGGTCGGACAAATCGATACGACGCCGACGATCATGCATTTGCTCGGCATTCCGACAGACAATCGCTACTTGATGGGAATCAGCATGCTGTCGGAGGCGCAGAAGTCGGTCGTGTTCCGTAACGGCGGTTATACCGACGGCAAAGTCTATTTCGTTCCTAGCGGAGACGGAATTACCGGGAACGGCGCGTGTTACGACTTGACCGGAGACGAGCCGCAAACGACCGATTCCGCGTCATGCGTAGCAGGCGCGGAATCAGCCAAACAAGACTTGAATATATCCGATCGGGTCATCGAGAACGATTTGATCGCCGTGTTCCACGAAGAAGACGACGGGAAATAAAAGTAATAAAAAGTACGCGAGACCGGGATAATCCCGTACTCGCGTACTTTTTCGTTTCAGGTATAATGCAATCAGGATTTCACGTATTTACTGGCTTTCAGGATCGCTTCGTCTTCCGTCGGCGCGGTCACGTACCTGCCGTTAACGAAGATGAAAGCATACCGCGAACAAGGTCCGCAGTAGGACTTGCAGGCGACCTTGATATCGGTACCCGGCGCAAGCTTCTGCAGCTTAGGCAATGTCGTCTTCACCTTCATATGCTTGCATTTGTCGCAAATCCGGATATCGTTAACCGGCGTCGTCTGCTCGGCGTCAGTGCTCTCCATGATTGCCCTTGGAAGGATTCGTGATAATGAATCCTTCTTTCGGAAAATAAAGGTAGTCGATCTTGACGCCGTCGAGAAATTCTTCCCCTTTGGTCAGAATGACGTCGATGCCTTTATCGGTGGAAACGACTTCTTCCTTATCCGTCGGCTGTCCCATATCCATTCCGTAATGCGCATGGTCTCCATGGCTGTGAGTAACGAATACCTTTAGCTTTTTGTCCGCATTTTCCGGCTTGTCCAATTCTATGCGCAACACCTTGGCCGCATTGCGCGTTATTTTACAATTCATATGCGATTCACTCCTGTCAGGTTCTCCGTTCTATTGTAATGAAACGCGTAGTTTCATGCAACATTGCATTACGATTTAAGCGAGTATTTGCGTTCCATGGCATGAGCGTACCAGCTTGCCGCAAGCGCCGTGAAGGCGGCGTCGTCTATGGGAAGGAACGGCATGAAATCCGGAAGGACCCAATAGAGGGCCACCGGTACGATAAAAAGCAGCTTGTCCCTCAGCGACACCCTCTCGGAACGAAGAAGTCGCCATACCCGTCCAGGGAGATGCTTCCACAACGAGATCCATGATCTACGAGCCATTCGAGGGTTCTCCTCTCGATTTTCTTAAGCTGTATCCAGTTTACCCTCTTCGCCTGAAAGCGAATCATGTCGGAGAGCAGTCCAGCGCCTCCGCGAGCAGTCTAGCCACGTCGTCATAGATTTCTTCGAACCCGTCCATAGGAAGCGGGTTATGACCCCAGCCTGCCTCAACGGTAAATCCCGGCCTGCGAAATCGCGAAATGAACCAGTCCTTATATCCAGCATCGCTTCCCTCTAGATAAACGGCGCGGTAACCGGAGGCGACCGCTAGGCGATTCGCCCATTCCCGCGATTCGGGCGGCTCGTCGTTGCGATAATTCCAATAAATTTCTTCACCTTGCGTATGCAAGGCGAGCACGGCATTGAAATCGTTCTGCTCCGTGAATTCAACTAACGCCGAGGCCTCAGGCTCGGATAGTGGCTTCTCACCGCCGTAATCGCGAGGGCCGGGAGTAACAATGGCCCTTCTCCGACGCTCCTCTTCCCAATTCGCGGGAAATTGATCGTTCAGATCGACGCCTCTGGCATTGGCCTTCCAACGATGAAAGCGATTCGATCCGCGATTCCATTGCAGCAGATCTTTAAACGCGGTATGTTGCGCGTTCGCGCCTCGCTGAACCAGCTCCACTCCGTCCGGATTCACCATGGGCACGATCCACAAGCTACAACGAGAAAACAAATCCTTTGCCGACTTGCCCCAGAAAGGCTTCCTCTTCGCGCAGGATCCGGCAAAATCGTTCGCGAATCTAATCAACAACAACGAAGTGATCCATTCATTGGCATGGCACGCGCCGTTAAAGTGCCAACGAAACGGCCCAGCCCCCAATCTAATATACGAAATCGGCTTTCCTAGTACGCTTCTACCTATCGATCCGGCACTGACGAAAGGATATTTACGCGTTAATCTTCCTATTTCCTTGGCGAGCTCATTCGGCCCGAAGACCTTCACACCGGTCATTGGCAGCCCTCCTACTCCTTGTTCGTTCTAAAGTTGTATGTACGCCGTCCTCAACATATAACCCTCCGAACACAAGTCGCATGGCTTCGCCATCCTTGGAACCGTAGGTAATGTAATGTCCGAACATACAGGAAAACCCGGACGAACGGTGCGTCCTTAAGACGTCTCGTTCGTTCGGGCTTGGATTTCCAACTTAGGCTCCTATATGCGGAACCTGCCATACGACCGGAGTTAAACGAATTTGTTCTCCCAACCAGTTCTGGGCGATCTCCTGGAATTTCTTCGGGTCCCCGCTGCAAAAAAACTGATGTATGGGCATTTCGTTCCTGCCGGCTAACTCGTTGGTCCCGTGCAATATCGTGCTGATCTCCCTGGCCGTCTCTTCCGCCGAGCTGATAAGAACCACTTCGGTTCCCATCGCTTCCGAGATGGATTCCGCCAGGAAAGGATAATGCGTGCAACCGAGAATCAAGCAATCCATGGCGGAATCTCGCAGATTGCGCAAAGAGTCGGACACGATTCGGGAGGTTTCCTTCGAACGGAAGTTTCCGTCTTCCACGAGCGGGACGAAAGCGGGACAAGCCCGGCTGATCACCTCGACATGGGGAGATAACCTTTTGAGAGCAAGATCGTATGCACCGCTCTTGATCGTGCCCTCCGTGCCGATAACGCCCACGATGCCTGTCTTAGTACGGCCGATCGCTGCCCGCGCGCCCGGATTGATCACGCCTATGACCGGCAGATCAACCCTTTGCCGAATGTCCTCCAAAGCTGCCGCGGTAGCTGTGTTACAGGCAATGACGATCATTTTAGGTTGATATTGGATAAGATAATCCACGATTTCCCGGGTGAAAGCGACGACTTCGTCAGCCGCCCTTGGCCCGTAAGGCGTTCTTGCGGTGTCGCCGAAATAAAGTATCTTCTCTCGGGGTAACTGACGCATCACTTCTTTCACGACGGTCAGTCCCCCTACGCCGGAATCCAGGACTGCGATCGCTTGTTGCACGGTCACACCGCTTTCTCATGGTTGTTAAGTCGATTCTTGATACATTATGAGGGTTGCTATGAAAAGGTACCTACATCTTAGCTCATATTTGGACAAGGATCAACGCACGAGAAAACGCCGCCCTGCGGGAGCGGGCGGCCATTTCGCGACTGTTAATCGATCAACGGTTACAGCGCGGCGGATTTGTCCTCGTCATAACTTTCTTCGGTTGCCGCTACTTCATCGGTCTCCAATACGGGCTCGCTTGACTTGCGGGAACGGATATCCGTAACCAGACGCCCGGTCGCCTCCTTAGCATCGACGACTAAGCTTGATGTCCGTTTCGCCAAGGATTGCACGGCAGATCCGGCTTGACGACCGATATCCGCCGTCTTCTCGCCGACTTTCTGGGCAGTCTCGGCAATATCGCCACGAAGCTCGCGGCCGGATTTCGGAGCAAATAGCAACGCGGTTACGGCACCCGAAACGATCCCCGTCAGAGCACCCCACAAAAACGATTTAACGACTTTCTTGTTAGCCATTACTTTCACTCTCCTTCAGATGGATCCGCACTCGGTCTCGGTTGTCGGCAGCTGTCGGAAGGCTGTTCCTGTTCCTTATCGGATCGCTTCCTCCACATGGTCCATATCCTACGCCCTATATCCGCGAGGTCGAGGTCGTCTGATTGTCGATCGCGATTACCGGATGTAGCTTGGAACGGAGCCGTCAAGCATTCTCTATACAGCTCCGTTACGCTGACCGCCGCTTGCGCTGCGGCCTGCGCAGCATCGCCTAACGCCCTCGCCCCCTCCGCGAGCGTTGCGAAGCCCTGCAGCTTTCTCTTAGAAGCCGCTATAGCTTCACGCGCTTCTCCGGCCAACTCCTTGCATTGGCTCAGGGAAACCTCCGCCTCTCTGCCGACGTTCGCGATCGTATGTTCCAGAAGTGCGAGCGACCGGGCCACCTTAACGATTCCGATCGTCAGTGCCGCCGCTACCGTCAATACGGCAACCGCGATTGCATAAGCCGCAATGTCCCATGCCATCCGCATTCCCTCCCGCTGCCGCGCAATCCGGGCGAATGCCCATGCGGTTAATGACAGTATAAGAAGCTTAGGCCCGTCTTGACACAGCGGACAAGCAAAAAAAAAACGGCCAACCGCGACTTGGCGGATGGACCGTTCCGATGAATAGATATGTAAGATTAGGATAACTCTTTGCGCAAGTAGGCTTCCACTTGATCGGAGAAACCCATGAGAATCCGCGGCAACTCGGCTGTCAACGGGTGCAGTTCGCTTCGCGGCCATTTGTCGTACTCTTGAACCAACGTTTTGCGCAGCAGCACCAGCCGTCTTAAGGGAACTGCAACCCGTTCGGTTATGACCCCTTCTCCGGCGATGATCTCGATGATATCTTCGTAGCTGCTGGCATCGCGCATGATGAATCCGTCTATCAGGGAATGCCCGACATCCGTCGCGATTTCCGCGGATAGGTGCAATGCCCGTTCTTGAGCCAAGCCCTCCGTCAAGCTTCCCGTCCAGGATACGGTAGCTGCCGATAACGCTTGCGCCAGCTCCGGCAAGCACGCTAACCGGGAACGGATGCTGTCGACGTTCACGTCGTACAAGGACAATATGGACGCCTCCTTATTTCTTCTTGCGTCTGCCTCTGCGCTTCAACCAGACCGTCATGATTACGGCGCTGATCAAGATGACGACGATGTAAGTCATCATCTGATACACGTCGCCCATGTTCGTCGGATCTTTCTCCACCATCATCCTCATCTTAGCTCTCGTAATCGACGCTGACGGATGCTTCTCTTACGGAAGTCACGTGTTCGATAACTTTCTTGTGAACGGGATGAACCTGATAAGCTTGCAAAGCGGCCATGGAATCGAATTTGGTGACCAATCCGATATCGTAAGAACGCTCCGAGTGAAGGATGTCCGTACCGACTTCCAGATGGCGGAGTTCATCGATCTTGCCCTCCATGTCGCGAAGAACCTGTACCGTGCGTTCGACGGCTTCCGGGCTGTTGTCTTTCAACTTGAACAGAACGATATGAGTAATCATCTTTTCCCATTCCTTTCTTATCATGAGGATTTGGAGTGCCGCGCATACTACCTTTACAGTTAAGCGAAGGGAGTCATTCGAACATTATGCGTAACGCCATGACTATTGCCTGTACGCTGATCGGAATCGCGCTAAGTTTGTTCAACGCATCCGGCTACGACCCCCATAATTTATTTCTCATGATGTTCAGCGTCCCGATGTGGTTCGTCGAGGTGTTCACCGACATCCATAGGGTAAATATATGGTTTATGTACGTATTAACCGTGATTAGCTGGGCCGCAATCGGCTACGCGGGGGATCGTATCGTCTCCCGTGCGCGCGATAGGCGTTATTCATAAGTTGCATGGCTAAATGAATTACGAAGGGAAAAAAGGAGCCTTTGCGGGCTCCTTTCGTCGTTTATTCGACGATTAACGTCGATTTCATCGTCGCATGTCCTTGACCGCACATGATCGAGCAATGCATTTCGTAAGTTCCCGGTTTATCGAACGTGATTTCCGTCTCCGGAGCATCCTTGCTTAGCTCAACGTCAGTGCCGACGATTTCGAGGCCGTGATTCCCCAGCTTGTTGGCGAACTTCACCTTGTAATTCGTCCCTGCTTTTACATGGTATTCTTTTTCGTCGAATTCAAAGTTCGAGGCCGTAATTTTAAGCAGTTCTTGGCCTTCCGCCAGCTCGGATGCCTCATCAACGGGTTTCTCGGGCAAGCTCGTTGCCATCAGATAAACGCCCATTGCGCACGCGATCGTAATCAACGTAGACAAAATCCATTTCATTGTCTATCTCCCCTGCTTCCTACAAATTGTCTACCTCTTATATTACCTAAAATACGCAATTGAACTCAAGCACTTGTCCGAAGAGTTAGATCAACTTTTTTAACATTTGACAATTTCATGAACATCGCCGGGCATTTTTTTCGCATGCCTAATCCAAATTACGGAAATCTCCGGGAACCTTGCGGGCGACGCCGCTATGTATGGCCTCTTGTATAACGGCTTTACGAACGGCAGGAACGACCTTGTCGTTAAAAACGCTGGGAATGATGTATTCTTCGTTTAATTCTTCATCCGTGACGATGGAAGCGATCGCTTTGGCTGCGGCAAGCTTCATGGATTCGCTAATCGTGCTGGCCCGCGCGTCGAGCGCTCCCCGGAATATCCCCGGAAAGACGAGAACGTTGTTGAGTTGATTCGGATAATCGGATCTTCCCGTCGCGTAAACCCTCACGTAAGACCCCGCTTCTTCGGGAGTAATCTCCGGATCCGGATTCGCCATCGCGAAGACGATCGGGTCCGCGTTCATCGTGCGGACGTTCTCGCTGCTTAATAGTTTGGGCCTAGACAACCCAATGAATACATCGGCTCCCCGGATCACTTCGGATAAGCTTCCTTTCTCGTTGCGGGGATTCGTAATCGCGGCATATTCGTTCCACACTTCGTTCTCGTATTTCTCGTCTTTGTGAATGGCGCCTTCCTTGTCCACTCCGACGAGATGAGTGACGCCCGCGGATAGCAACATTCGGGAACAGGCGATTCCCGCCGCTCCGATCCCGCAAACGACCACCTTAATATCGGACATCGACTTGCCGACGATCTTCAAAGCATTGATTAAGCCTGCTAACAGAACGACCGCCGTTCCGTGCTGATCGTCGTGGAACACGGGAATATCTAACGCTTCCTGCAGCCTTCGCTCGATTTCGAAACATCTTGGCGATGAGATATCCTCCAGATTAATGCCGCCGAATGTCGGAGCTATCGCTTTAACGATAGCAATAATCTCTTCCGTATCCTTCGTATCCAAGCAGATCGGAAAGGCATCCACACCCGCCATTTCCTTGAATAGCATCGCCTTTCCTTCCATGACGGGCATCGCCGCGTGAGGTCCGATATCTCCTAGTCCGAGTACCGCCGTTCCGTCCGACACGACCGCTACCGTATTCCTGCGAATCGTCAGGGAATGGGCTTTATTGATATCGTCCCTGATGGCCAAGCACACTTTAGCCACGCCAGGCGTGTAGACTCGGGATAGATCGTCCCTGTTCTTAATCGGTTGCTTCGATTGGATCTGGATTTTCCCTCCGAGATGCATGAGGAAAGTACGATCCGACACGTTGACGAGATGTATTCCGTTCATCTCCTGCACCGCTTTGGCCAGAGAATCTACGATTGCCGGCTCGACTACGCTAACCGACAAATCGCGAATTTCCGTTTTCCTGCCTGGTCGGATGACGTCGATCGCTACGATGTCTCCTCCTTGTTGCCCGATGACGGATACAAGCTCGGCGAACGTAACCTTCTGCTTGTCCATCTCGACGCGAAGCGTGACGCTCGTGCCGCCTTCGAATCTCATAACGATTTAACCTCCCTGGCTTAAAGTCTTTCTGTAATAGATTATATCCTGAGTTGCGCCAAAACAAAAAACCGACCTTCATTGTGTCCGCGGGCACATGAAAACCGGCTCGAATGAATTTACTTTATCGGCGGATCGGGAGGTTCGGGCGAATCGGGTGGATCCTTTGGCTCGCCGGCCCTGTCCCTTAACACTTGAACGATTTTCTTTAAACGGTCGGGCAACGGGAGTCCCAACCTTCCGTAATTCTCTATCACGGAAAGAAGCTCGTTAGCGATGTAGAAAAACACCGCGCTACCCATCACGATTTCAGCCCCGAGCAATACGTCCAAACGGTGCGCGATGATCATGACGAGCAGGATAAGCGCTTTTTTGAACAACCCCCAGAATCCGATGTTGCTGTTTAGTCCGCTGCCTTCCTTAATTGATGCGGCAACTCCCGTAAAATAATCGATTGCCATTAGTACGAGTAGAAAAGTCAACGATTCGGTCCATAACCCGAATGAGAAGGAAATTGTTGCTCCCAAAAATGCGCATATGATCCCTGCTTGCAATTGCATCCACCGTTCCTCCCCGGTTTAACTAGTTTTTTTTATATATTCTATTCGAGGTGGACAAGACGGGAACGGTGTTTTCACGGACGACAAGCAACCTATTCCATGGATTTTTTGCCGTCCTTCGCTTTATCCAGCTAAATTGTTTAGCACTTCAATAATACATGGCATAGGAAAGACCGCTACGCAAGCGTAACGGTCTTCTCTTAGCTTTAAGCATATAACGTCAGTAAGCCTCGAACTCCGAAATTTGCGCGGCCGGCCAACCGGTATTCCCGGTAATCGTCACTCGCACGAACTTGGCTTTTACTTGATCCAAAGGAATTTCCACGGCGTTCGCCTTCTTAGGATCGAAGGTATAAGGCTTGGAAGCAAGAATGGATTCGAACGTCTCCCCATCCTGGCTAACGAGCACCTCGATATCCTGATCGCGCGATTCCCAAGCGTCCTGCGGAGGTAGCTTCAAGATCAGCTTGTCGATCTCTCTTTCCTTATCCAACTCCAGCGTCAACGATTGCGGAAATTTCTTGGCCGTGCTTTCCCAATACGTGTAAGGGTCGCCGTCCACCGTCAGCTCCGCCGGGAAAGCTTCGGCCGTATTGGATGTCGAGAACGCCTTCTGCAGCAAAGCTACGTTAAGTTCGACTTTCACTTTCTCGAACGTTTCGCTCGATTTGCTAGGTTCCTTCGAGGTTGCCAGCTCCACGTAACCCACTTTCTGTTCTTTGATGAGCCCCACGTAGTCGAAGATTATGAAATCCCCTTCTTCTTTCACTTGAAGATCGGATATCTTCGTGCCGTTCGCCAGATAAGCGACCGCCGTAGCATGAGGCCAATCCTTGCCTTTGCGAATCTTGAGCGTCGTGTCTGCGCCGATCGGCTGATAGACGCGGATAACGTCCTTCTCTCTGACCTCTACTAGATTATGGTCCCCGGCATCCAGGTCCAGTCCGTTCAATCGGGCGAAGTTGCCCGCCCTGCGGTTACCGTCGTCGGAGGTGACGTCATATCCGCCCGGAGCAAGCGAATCGTCGCCGTTCAGCGCGTATGCTTCGTCCTTGTTCCAGTTCGCCGTCACGGCGTAATCGCCGAAGTCCGTTCTTGTTACGGTAGGGGTCACTTGCTCGAAGCCTTCGACCAAGGAGTCCGCGTATTGGGACAGAATGTATTTCTGGAACACTCCGACCGTATCGACCCAAGGATTGGCCACGCCATTGAAGAAGTCGACGCTTAGGTTATATCCCATCGCTAAGTTCCATCTCAGCATGTCTTGATCGTCCGTCATCGTCTCCGCGGCCAAATCATGGTGGAACAGCATGACCTTGTCGCGGAAAAGCATGCCGGATAACGGATAGTAGTCCGTATAGGATGACGTGTTCTTGCGATAACCGAGCTGGTCCCACAAGTAGGTCGAGCCCATGAAACCCACGGCATCGTCCGCCAAGACATCCGTTCCGTCCTCCATGTACATATTGGCATCTAATCCGTCGAAATAATTGCGGACGCCTTGGAAATACGCGGTCGAGGGGTCGGTGCCTTCCGGTATCGTTTTATTGAACACGTAGGGAGAATTCCGAATGCCCCACTGATCCTCGAAAATACCGTCGAAGCCCGCTTGCCCGAGCAGCTTCTTATGCTCCTCGGCCGTCCGTTGGAGGAAGAACGGATGGCCCGTGTTAACTACGTAGCCGCTGTGATTGCCGTAATCCTCCTTCGTTATTTGACCGTTGTCCTTCAAGACGATTAAATCTTCCATGGTCGTGCCCGAAGGCAAATTCGCGAGCGTCGGGGAATTGTTGCCCCACCATGACATGTTCGTATAAGGAACGACTCTGTTTCCTTTGTCCTTCGCCGCTTTCACGAACGTTTGAAAAGCCGGATCCCCTCCCCATTTGGGATCGGGAGGAATGAAGTCCGGATAATTCTCGTCATGGCCGCCCTTCTGGAATCCGACCAAATGTATGACCCCGTCGTAATTCATCTTATCCAAGTAATTGGACGTCAAATTACTCCAGCTGCCATCCTTGATCGCGGAAATATCCGTCTTGTAGAACGGCAATTGGAAATAGACGTCCTTATCCTTGCCGAGCTTGTCGGTCAACGATCGATATTCGTCCAGCTTGTTAAGCTCTCGATAGCTGGCGATCGTCCCTTCGTAATCGCCGAACTCGAGCACGACGGACGGGCTGTTCCATTGCTTCTTCGGATCGATCCACGTCTTATAGTTGTGGACGATGCCCGTCTTCCCGGAATCGTCCACCTGGCTCTTGAAGCCCAAGTCGGTCGTCGCGACGATGTCTCCGCTTATGTCGTAGACGGCTAAATCGCCGCCGGCCGTACTCATTCCCAGATAAGAAGCAAACAGGACGCCCGGATATTGATCTTGGAACGAATTGCTCTCCTTGAAGAACGCGTCCTTCAGCTTGGCGCCGGGCAACATCGGCAGAACCGCATCCTTAACGGATGCCGAATCGACCTTCAGCTCGTACGGGAAACGGAATGACTTGATCGTCTTATCCGATTGGTTATCGACCGAGGCGCTCATATAAATCCGGTTGTCGTCCTCGAATCGGGCGGTCACGTCGACTTTAACCGAGCCTCCGTAGCGAAAGACCAGCTCTCCTTTTCGCTTATTCCAATCATAAGAGAAGTTTTCGGCTATTTTGCCGTTCGTGGAAGTATCGTCTTGAGAGAAAGCCCACCATAACGCTTGCTCTCTGTTTCCTAACGTGAGGTTACTCTCGCCGTCTTTGTTTTTAATATACTCGATAGCTCCGTTATCGGAACGAAAGGCGATCTCGTAGCGGTCGTTGCTGACGATCAGCAACCCGTCTTTGTCCTTGAAGCTTGCTTGGGCGCTGAACGGCGAGTAAAAGAACAAATAAGCACCCGCCAAAATGAGAACGATAGCGCCGATCGAGAGCCACGATGCTTTGGATTGCCAAAAACGCTTGGCCACACGCTTTCCCCCTGTTATCGAATTTGAAGCTCAAAGGAATGCTTAACTTTAATCGTCACTTGAAGCGTTTGTTTCGCTTCGTCGTAAATCCAGGCATCCGTCTCCACGTTTCCGGATGAGCTGATTTTCGTCGGTTTGGATTCGACGGGACTTAGGGCAAGGATCAACTCTTCTCCGCAAGGCCAACCATCGCTTGCATAATCGCAAGCCACGCGAATCCCGCCCGGCGATTGCTGAACGCTCCATTCGCGAAGGGTAAACCGTCCCGCTTCGAAAGCGTAGGTGCGACCGTCGTCCTCGTATTGGGAGAAGCGATGGATTCCGTCATGGCCCGACCCGACGCGAATTCGTACCCTTAGAGGTTGTTCGGAAGACTCGTTCATAGATTGGCGCAGCTCCTGCTCCGGAATAATAGAGCCCGCCTTCACGTATAGCGGCATTCTCTCTAACGGCGCATCGGCTAATACGGGCCTGCCTCCCTCCAGCTTCTCGCCGGTCCAATAATCGTACCAGATGCCTTCGGGTAAATAGACTGCCCTTGAACAAACGCCGGGGCGATAGATCGGCGCGACGAGCAAGCTCGGACCGAGCAGGAATTGATCGCAGACATTGCTTACGTTGCGGTCCTCCGGGTATTCCATGATCAGGGAACGGACGATCGGAATCCCCGTCGTATGGGCTTCATAGAACAAGGAATACAGATACGGCATGAGCCGGTACCGTATTCCGATATATTCGCGGCAGATGGCTTCTATTTGCTCGCCGAACATCCATGGTTCTTGGCGGCGCGACTCGATCACGCTATGATTGCGGAAGAACGGGAAGAACGCGCCCATCTGCGTCCATCTGGCCACAAGCTCTCCCGAGGCATGGTGGGAAAACCCGCCAACGTCAGGACCGGCGAATGCGATTCCCGACATTCCCAAGTTGAGAACCATCGGAATGCTCATCGCCATATGCTCCCAGAAACTGCGATTGTCGCCCGTCCATACGGTCGCGAATCGTTGAATCCCCGTATAACCCGCGCGGGTCAGCACGAACGGCCGCTCACCCGACATGCTTCGCTTCATCCCCTCGAAAGTCGCCTTGGACATCAACAAACCGTATAGATTATGCCATTCTTCATGGGTTTTCGGATTTCCGTTATTCCCGTGCACGACATCCAAATCCATCGTCTTCGAATCGTTAAAAACGGAGGGCTCGTTCATATCGTTCCAAATTCCGTTTATTCCGTGTTTGACGTAAAACCGATGATGATCTCCCCACCATTCGGCAGCCGCATCATCCGTAAAGTCCGGAAAAGCACTAAGACCTGGCCACACCTTGCCGATAAAGATATCGCCCTCGAGCTTACGGCAGAAATATCCGTTCTTGACCCCTTCCTTATAAATCGGGTATTTGGGATCCTTCTTCACTCCGGGATCTACGATCGGCACGAGTTCGAATCCAAGCTCCTTCAGCTCGGCCATCATTTCCTTCGGCTTGGGAAATCGCTTCGAATCCCAAGTAAATACCCGATACTCGTCCATGTAGTGAATGTCCAGATACAGAACGTCGCAGGGGATTTTCTTTTCCCTGAAGGTACGGGCGATGTCCAGCACTTCCTCTTGGTTCATGTAGCTGTACCTGGATTGTTGATATCCGATCGACCACTTGGGAGGCATATACGTTCTGCCCGTAACCTCGGTCATCCGCGACACCGCATCCTTGATGCTAGGTCCAATCCAAATATAAAGATCCAATTCGCCGCTCGTCACGCTTACGGAGTATCTATCCTCGCGAGTCCTCATATCGAAAATCGACCTACCCGGGTTATCGAGCAGCAAACCATAAGCCGGCTTGCCGTATTCATAATGAATAAGAAAAGGAATCGACTGATACAGGGCGTCCGTATCTTGAACGTGAGGCTCGTAAACGTCGCTGTTCCACATTTCGTAACGTTCGCCGTTCTTATCGAGGAAGCCGGTCTTCTCTCCGAGGCCGTAAAAGTAGGAATCCCGCGATTTCGAAGCCGTGAAGGTTACTTTATTCTTATCCTCCCAGGCAATCGACTTCTCTTCCAATAGTAGCTCGCCCCGCGCATTGAATATCCTTAGCGAGAAGTTCAGCGGATCCACGACCGCATGAAGCTCCGACGACGATATGACGATATGCCCTTCCCGCTCTTCGACCGTTAACGCTGCATTCTTCGCCGCTTGTTCGACGATTGCGGGCGTCGCGCTCAAATCCGGCTCTTCTCCGAAAAATAATTTCATGCGAAGCGTATGTTCGTTAAGGAAAAGGAATACGAGGTTGGCATGTTCGCCGCGCAATATGACGTATTCGTCGTTATGTTCCGTTTTGGTTATCGATCCGATCGATCCGTTAAGGATCGGATCCTTTCCGTCGTTCGGTTTATCCGGCATAATGGCTTCGCTCGTTAGCATTTCATTCACCTCTGATTATATAGAAGGTTGCCTCTTGCAAACTTTCGTTCGCCCTAGGCAACCTTCTGTTAAACTATTCTACTTTGATTTGGTCGAAGAATTTCTCTTGCACCGTTTTCGCCGCGGCATCGAGTTGAGCTTTCAGGTCGACGCCTTTTTTGGAGAATACTTCTTGGATGACGTTGGTCATAGCCGCGTAGTAATCTTGAGTGTTGAACTGCGCTTCCGGCTTGCCGTCGAGAAGACCCATCAATTCGTTGCTGTATTGGTATACGTTATCGTATTTGTCGTATACGGCTTTAACCTTAGCGCCGTATTCGGAATCTTGCTTAAAGTATTGGATAACCGGCGGTACGAAGAACTTGTTCTCGGCTTTACGCGCTTGGATGTTGGCTTCCGTCGATTCCAAGCCTTTGTCGGAGAAGTAATCGAATACCGCGTATTGGAACGCCAGCTGTTGTTCTTCTTTCGTTGCGTTCGGATTGACGACGAGGAAGTCTCCGCCGAGAACGCCCGTATGCTTGCCGCCTGCAGCTACCGCCGGCATCGGATACACGAGAAGGTCTTCCGGCTTCAATCCGCCTTGGTTCAAGCCTTGGTCGAGCGGACCGTCAGGACCCGCGATAACCATTGCCGTTCTGCCCTGAGCGAACGCGCCTACCGCATCGCCCCATCCAAGAGCCCAGTCGGCGGGAATGACATTGGCTTCTTTCAGCTTGCTGTAGAATTCGAGGGCTTTAAGACCTGCATCGGAGTTGAACGCCGCGGTTACTTTGCCGCCTTCGATCGTTTGAATTTCGCCGCCCGCTTCGAACAAGAAGTTCGTCCAGTTCCAGCCGGCTTCGTTGCCTTTACCCATCGGAGCGATACCCGCGATGCCTTTGCCCGGATCGGCTACCGCGGTTGCCGTTGCCAGCACGTCGTCCCAAGTCCAGTCAAGCGGAGGAACCGCCACGCCTTTGTCGGTCAGCATTTTTTTGTTGACTACCGTACCTACGACGTAACCTTGTTGCGGGATACCGAAGATTTTACCGCCGATGTTGAATTGATCGAGAAGGATCGGATTCAATTGATCTTTTTTGTCGTATGAGTTGAACAGGTCGGTAATGTCCGCCGCCCAGCCTTTTTCCGCAAGGAACTTGCCTTCCGTCGCGTAAGTGTTGAATAGCGTCGGCGCTTCGTTGGCGCCCATCTTGATCCCGATTTCGTTCGGGTTGTATTGCCAGTCGCTCTTCACGACTTCGACGTTCGGATAAACTTCGTTAAAGCGCTTGATTTTATCGTCTTCCAATGCGCGTTTCTCCACTTGGTCCGGAGTCGGGTAGTAAATGCTGATCGTCGCTTTCACTTGAGTCAAATCGACTTCCGTAGGAGCGCTGCTTTCCGAAGCGGCCGAAGACTCGGCCGGCGTGCTTGCCGAAGTCGAAGCGGAAGGCGACGCATTGTTGTTTTTGTTGCCGCCGCATGCAGCGAGTACTAAGCTGAATACGAGAAGACATGCGATAATAGTCGAAATCTTACGCATTGTTGTTAATCCCCTTTTCGTTTAATTGTTTTTCTTACACGCTCATCATAATGGAGGCGCATTCATCAAGGCGATGTGTATTCCTATTTCGATCATGTGCAGATTTACGCATGCTGTTATAGCGCGTTAACCTTTGACACCGCCCAAGTGCAGCCCGCGTACGATGTATTTCTGAAAAATCAAGAACACGATCACCGGCGGAAACGTAATCATCGACAGGATGGCGAAACGAAGGTTCAAATCCAATCGTCGAACGTTGATGACGTACTTGTAAATCGCCGTGGCGAGCGGATATTTATCGTCGCTCGATAGGATGAGCGACGGCCAGTACCAATCGTTCCAGGCGGACGAGAACACGAAGATCGCCAGCGTAGCGAAGATCGGCACGGAAAGCGGGAAAGCGATCTGGAAGAACAATCTAGGCTCGGAAGCCCCGTCGATTCTTCCCGATTCGAACATCTCCATGTTGATTCCGTCGAAGAACGACTTGAGCAACAGAAGGAAGAATGCGTTGGCTCCGGCCGGAAGCCATAACGCCCAGAACGAATTCATTAATCCTAGATCGCGCAAGTTGACGAAATTCGGAATAATGTACGTCGTCGGCGGGATGAACAGCGTGAGCAGGAAAAAATACTGAATGACCTTCTTATAAGGAACGTTCATGCGCGATAAGCTGAACGACGCGAATCCGACGACAAGCACCGTCATGACCATGTTCCCCGCGAAGATGAACAACGTATTTCTGGCGAAAAGAGGTAGCTTGATGTATCCCCAAGCCTTCTGATAGTTCTCGAAATGCACTTCGGACGGCAGGAACGTCGGTGGAAAGGAATTGACTTCCGTGTTCAGCTTCAGCCCGTTGAAGAAGATGACGAACATGGGGTACAGCATCGTACATACCATGACGAGCACGACGATAATCATCAAAAAGTAGAAAATTTTCGTGCTTGGCTTCTTCAGATCGTAGCTCGATAATATTCCTCTGTCATGTGTCTTCAAAGCTTATGCCTCCTTCTTGTTGGACATCCGGTACTGGACGACGGCAAGCAACCCTAGCACTAGGAACATAAGAACTCCGAGAGCGGAAGCCGAGCCGTAATCCTGACGCGTGAACGCATATCTGACGACCAACAAAGCGTAGGTAAGCGTCGCGTTGTTAGGTCCTCCGTCTAGCAATGCATATTGCGTCTGGAAGCCTTGGGAGGTGGCAATAAGTTGAAGCAGGAACAGAAGAACGATCTGATTCTTGATGGCGGGCAGCGTGATATGCCGGATTCTCTGCCATATGCCGGCTCCGTCGATTTCCGCCGCTTCGTACCAATCGCGGGGAATGCTGAGCACGGCCGCCAAGTAAATGAGCAAGGCGGAACCGAAGCTCTGCCAGGTTTCCATGATGACGATCGAGATCATCGACCATGCTTTGTCCGTCAAGAACAATACGGGGTCGATTCCGAGCTTCGTAATGACGGCGTTGATCGGTCCCACCGGGTCGTACAACCATCTCCACAAGCCGTACAGAACGACGAAGGGAACGACGTAAGGCAAGTAAGCCGCGATCCTGGCGAAGCCTTGAAACCTTCTCATTTCGGATATGGCTATGGCGAACAGGATCGGTACCCAGAATCCGATAAGCACCCCTAGCAACATGTAATATAGCGTATTTTTCACGGAAACCATCACTTCGGGATCCTTGAATACCTTCTCGTAATTATCCCAGCCTACGAAGGTGTCTCCTTTAACGAAGTCGATGTGATAGAAGCTGAAGATGATTCCTTTTCCAATCGGCATCCATAGGAACGTGAAGAATATCGCTACCGCGGGCAGGAGGAACAGATAGCCCCATATGTGTTTACGCCACTTTGCGGGAGGTTTCTTGGGCTGGGTATCCAAGGAACGTATCGGAACAGTTGATGATTGACTCATTCGGTCTCCCTCTTTCCTTTTTATCTACTCATAGGTTCTATTGTAGGAAAAGGAAAGCTTAGTGAACATGTGCGTATCTATGGGGATCATGGGCAATCCTACTTCTTCATTTCGCTTGGGCTGATCCCGAAGTATTTTTTGAATATTTTGCTAAAATGTTCCGGAGACTCGTACCCTACCCTTTCCGAAATTTCGTATCTGCGTAAATCGGTATTTTGGATCAAGCGTTTGCTCTCTTCCATCCGAAGCTTAATGACGTATTCCCACAAGTTCGTGCCCGTGTTTTTCTTGAACAAATAACTGAGATAGTTCGGGCTTACGTGATTTTTCTGCGCGACCTCGTTCAAGGTTAATCCCTTCTGGGCGAAGTTGGCGTGGATGTATTCATGCGCCCGTTCCACGATCAGGTTGTTCTGGGCAACCAAATCCTCTTCGGACGGATCTTCGCCGAACGATCCCCACTTGAAATCCCCGAAGTAGAACACGTGATGATCTTTATGCTCGCGGTTCCATACGATCGCCTTGTTCACCTGGTCGTTCAGCTCGGGAAGAAACTCTCGTCCCTTCAGGATCTGGCTTATTCCCACAACGCATTGGAATCCTAGAAACTTATGGATATTGAAATGCAAGCTTCTGCCGATCATCTCGAGCTGATTGACCTTGTCCGCGCTGGAATCGCCGTATCCCGCTTCGTCCCATTGCACGACAATGCTGACGTCCTGGCTCTGGGAGTAGAACGAATGATGATCCCATTCCTTATCCAACAGCTCGCTTACGATATTCAACACGGCGTATTGCAGCAGCCTTGCATCCTTCTCCTGGACGATCGGCGACTTGGCGCCGGAATTGAAGTCCAAACGAATCTTGACCATCGCTAAGTACGGACCGCTAAGACGGATATCGTTCTCCCGCTCTATGTGGATTCTATCCGGATCCTTTCCGGGCTGCCCTTGCTCGAGCAGCTCGTTCAGAATTTCCGTTCTCCTCGGCATCGGCTGCTCCATACGGAAGTGCTCCCGCAAATCCGAGATCAGCTCCGCCTGATCAAGCGCCGGACGATCCATGTGCAGCAGCACGTGGCGTACGGAATTGAGCAGCTGCTCGCTGTTGATCGGCTTGATTAAATAATCCCTAGCTCCCAATCGGATAGCCAATTGCGCGTATTGGAACGTTTCGTGGGCGGAGATGACGATGACCTGTACCCAAGGCTTGATGATTTTCGCTTGCTGCATCAGCTCGATCCCGCTCATGGCGCCCATCTGGATATCCGTAATGAGCAAATCTATATTTTCCATCTTCAAATAATCCAGTGCTTCGTAACCGTTATGAGCCGTGTAAATATGTTGGATATTCAGACCCGAGGTTTCTAGCAGACTAGCCAGGCCTCGGCAAATGAGAGGTTCATCGTCGACGATAAGAATATTGTACATGATCGGTATCCTCCCGCTTCATTATTGCGCTTCTTTATAATGCTCGCCCGTTCTCTTAGGAATGATTACGGTCACCCGGGTTCCTTCCGTTTCGCGAGCTTCGTAGCGCAGTCCATATACGTTGCCGAAATGCAATTGGATTCGTTTGTTGACGTTCCGGATCCCGTACCCCGAAGCACCGTCCGAAGGCTCGTTGACGATCAGCCGGTTGATTGCGTCATGGTCGGTTTCCTTGTATCCGTTGTCCTCCACGGTGATGACGACGTTATCGTCGTCAGAACGGGCCGTAACGATGATTTCTCCATCCTCGCCCATGTTGATGACTCCGTGGATGATGGCGTTCTCTATCAGAGGCTGGAGAGTGATTTTCGGAATCCAATAGTTTCTTACCTCGTCGCTGATGTCCCACTTTATGGTGAATCCATATTCGTACCGCTTCTGTTGCAGGCTCGTATACGCGGTTGCGTGCTCGAGCTCCTCCTCGATCGTGATCAGTTCCCTTCCTCTGCTCAAACTAATGCGCATAAGCTTGGAAAGCTCCTTGATCATCTCCGCCGAGCCCGTATTTCCTTCAAGCGAGCTCTTCCAGTAAATACTCTCTAGCGTGTTGTAGAGGAGATGAGGATTAATCTGCTGATAGAGCAGTTGCAGCTGCGACTCCTTCTGTTTGATCTCCATGAAATATTGATCGTGAATCATGTCGTTGATTCTGTTCGCCATGTTGTGGACGGAGTAGATCAGAACGCCGACCTCGTCGTTCCTCTCCTTCGTCGGGCTGCTCGACAACGGTTTGCCCGGCTCGTGAGAGCGTGCGAACATCGCAAGCTTACGCAACGGATTCATGAGCGATCTCCAGAAATACATCATGACGACGATCGCGAACAGGGAATACACGATCGATATCGTCTGAATGACCTGCTTAAGCGCGCTTTGTTGTTGGAGCAGCGACTTCGTGGGAATCTTGTAAACTAGCTTCTGCTTAAGCGAGTATTTGGTATGAACGACATATATGGATTCCTCGTACACGGAGCTGATCGTTTCTTCCAACGAATCCATGTCGAGCTCCGGCGGCAGCTTCATGATTTTGCCCATTTCGGACGTTGTCGAAGCGAGTATGCGATCGGACCAGTCGGTGAGATACATCTCTCCGCCTTCCGGCAAGGAGACGGTGCTGAACGATTCCTCGGTTTTTTTGTCCATTTTCGTGGCGACCAGAACTCCGACGACGCTTCTTCCGTTCGTAATGCTATTCACCGTGCGCAAGTAGGCTAACGTTCTCTGGTTCCCTCTTGGACCGAAATTGTCGATGATGGAAAGCACGCCTTTTCCCTTAGCTTTCAAAGCCTCTTCGATCCATGGCGTCTTCGTCTGGTCCGAGTAGAAAAAAACGGACGAGCCGTTGATCTGGCGGTTAATATCCGGAACGGACGGCGCGAATTGGTAATTGTTGTTCGGATCGTAAACGAACAGGAAAAAGTAGATCGCCTCTCCCTCGAATAAGCCAACCGTGTTGTTTCCTAGCAACGTGTTCATCTCTCGGTATTTCACTACTCGATCGAATTGCGCGTCTTGCTCGTTGCTGATCATGCTCTGGGTCATCGAATTTTGGATGATCGTCGTCATGAGCCTGCTGACCGTATCGATATCCCTATTGATCAGGAAATGGTTTTGCTTGTTCAATTCCTCGTAGGCGCTAGTCACGTGTTCCTTGAGAATTTGTTCCGCTTTCGTGTTGGCGTACCAGTTAAGCAAGAACACCGGACTGACCAGAACCAGGAACAATAAAATCAGCTGCTGCCTGACGTTTAGTCTCGTCAAGGGATTTTTCAACTTCGCGCTCATCGTTCCACCCTCCAGGCTTCGCCGTCCTCATGAATTTCCATTATGCGCGCTATTCGCGGGCATTTGCAGAACGTTGTCGCATTCGCGTGTAAGCGCACCTATTTTACGTAGAATAACACATTACCACGCCTGCGATAGTCCGTACAATAATAGTTAAGCTATTACTTTGGGGGGCGTCTTCATGCATGCGTTTCGTTCGGTAGGCGCGAAATTATTTATTCTTTTCTTTGTTTCGACGTTTGTTTCCGTTCTCCTTGTCGGCCTAGTATCGTACAAGAAATCCCAATCGATTATCGAAGAGAAAATGGAATCCGTATCCCAGATTACGGTTAAGGAAGCATCCGAGAAAATCGGTTTGATGCTTAAGCAATTCGAGGACATGAGCTTGCAATTCTCGACGAGCCGCGAGCTTCAGCATCAGTTGGATACGATCTTCGACGCTTCGGCGGATCCCGCGGAACAGATGAACGCGAAAATCACGATTCAGGACACTTTGAACCAAATCGCCCGGACGAATACGTTCATTAAATCGATCGCCTTATTCAATACGGCAAACGAAAAGGAGACGATCTCGTCGGTATCGACCGGCTTAATTCCGATCGATAGGAATGCGGAATGGTATGAGAAGGTAACCGGAATGAAAGGAACGGCATTATGGCTGCCCATGGTCGAGAACGGATACACCGGCTTGGCTAAAGGTAACCTATTCGCGCTATCCCGAATGATCAGCAAGTTTCTGATCGTCTTCGAGATCGACTCAGCTATGCTTTCGCAGACGATGGACGCCATCCACTTTAGCGAAACCTCCAAAATGATCCTCACCGACGATACGGGAACGATCCTGTTATCTTCCGTTCCCGGCGACGCCGGCCAAGCATTCGCGGAATCGGGACAATCCAAGCACAATCTGATCGTATCCGAGCCATTGAAGAAAACCGCATGGACTTTGACGGGCATCGCTCCGTTGAAGGAATTAGTCGCGGATACGAAGGTTATACGAAATATCACTTACATCATGTGCGTCATCGCCGCTCTCGCCGCCTTGGCGATCGGCTATCTCATCATTCTGTACATAGGCAAACCCTTGATTAAAATCCGCAATATGCTTAATGAAGGCGCGAAGGGCAATTTGGACGCCAGATTGAGCATGGGTCGTAATGACGAAATCGGGGAGGTCGCTAGAAGCTTCGATACGATGATGCGGCAGATGAAACGGCTAATCGAGCAAACGCGCCTCTCCGCCAACAAGGTTTCGAATACATCGTCGACGTTGCTGCACGTTTCGCAGAGCACGGCTGCTTCTTCGGGGGAAATCTCCACCGCGACGGGGGAAATCGCGCAAGGGTCGACTCAGCTTGCCGCCGAAGCCGATCAAGTGTATCGGATCGTGGAATCGATGAACTCCGACCTCTTGAGCGTCGTGAGTTCGACGGACGAGATCAACGTCCCCTCTATGGAAGTGAAATCCTCGTCTACGGAAGGCAAGCTCTTCATGCAGAACGTCTTTCGAATGACGGTCGAATCGGAGAAATCCATTGATCTTCTGGTCCGAAGGGTAACTAAGCTGGAGGCGAGCACGGGGGAACTGCAGAAAGTATTCGGGTTAATGAACCAGATCACGAAGGATTCCAAGATCCTTTCCCTTAACGCCGGAATCGAAGCCACGCGAAGCAGCGCGCAAAACGGAGGATTCAAGGTGATCGCCAAGGAAATGGGACTATTATCCGATCAAACCCATACCTCTTTACATACCGTTAATCGATTAGCGGAAACGATACAGGAGGAAATCTCGCAGACGGTCGTCGCGTTGAAGGAAGCATTGCCGATTCTTCGTAACCAAATCCATTCCGTCAGAACGGCGAACGACATTTTCAATTACGTCAACGAGAGGTCGGAGCAATTCACGCTACATGTCGATCGGATCAAGCGAAACGTGCTGCAATTGGAAACGAAGCATCAGGTTCTTAACAAGTCGATCGCGAACGTAAGCAGCTTCTCGCAGCAAGCCTCCGCCACTTCCGAGCAAGTCGCTTCGATCAGCACGGGTCAGCTTCAATCGAGCCGAGAGGTCGTCGAAATCGCCCGGGAGCTCGAAAGCCTCTCCCTTGCTTTGCAGGAGACTCTCGACGACTTTACTTGAACGGAAAAAGTCTCGCCTAATTGGTAAACTGTCGCCGTCGGCGGATATGTGTGTGGAGTTACTCGTTCAAACCGGATAATTCTCCCCAAGGCTAGCCATTTGCTCGGAGTTACCCGTTCAAACCGGGTAATTCTCCCCACAGCTAGCCATTTACTCGGAGTTACCCGTTCAAACCGGGTAATTCTCCCCACAGCTAGCCATTTACACTGAGTTACCCGTTCAAACCGGGAATCTGGCCGGGTAATATTAAAGCGAACATAGCAAACCCTCTTCGGAAAACCGAAGGGGGTTTGACTTGGAACGTTTACAAAAAAAGTTACTGCGCTCTTTACTCGGCGTACATCCGGCTAATGCCAGTCCAACGTTGGCCCGGCTCCAAGCGAATCAGTCCGGTTTGCTCCGTCGGCAGCTCCACGTTAGGAGCGTTCACCATACCCGTCTGCGGCTCCGGACAGATGAACTTGCCGTTGGCCGCGGCGTTATACACCATCCAATGTTTATAAGCTTCACCGGCTTCGTATACGAAACGGACGTTTACCCGTCGATCGTACACGGTCATCGAATTCGTCTCCGCATCTGGGAAAACCGTATAATGGTTGTCTAAAGAGTCGAAGTAAGGATCTCCCTTCCCCTCGCGAAGAAGCGATTCTCCCTCGTTAAGCGGAAGCGCGCGACCCGTAGGCAGCTGGCGATCGTTAAGCTCCCAACGTTCCCCGATTGCGATGCCGCATTGAATATCATTTCGGCTGCTGGCGCTCGAGAACGGAGCATTGATGGTCGTATGAAATCCAAGCATGAACGGGATGGCCTCCGGGCTTTCGTTCACGGCTTCGAATTGCTGCTTCAGCCCGTCGGCCGACAAGGTAAATGTGTGCGTCAAAGTCACTTTATGAGGGAAATACTGGAACCCTGGATGTTTCTCGTTAAATGACAGCCTAACCGTGACGGAGCTTTCCGTCTCCGTGCTTCCAAATCCTACGACTTCCCATTCCGATTGGTAAACGAAGCCATGAATATGATTGTTGGTTCGCGGTTCGTTGATCGGCAAATGGTACCGGCGTCCATCGAACCCGAATGTTCCCGCATCGTAACGGTTCGGCGGAAAAAGCACCGGAATTCCGTGCAGCATAGGCTTCTCGACGAACGAAGCCCAGTCCGCACCTTCCGGCTCGCGAATAAATCGGAAATCCCGGTCATCGTCCCGGAAAGAGATCAGGTTGCCGCCGATCGTCGGAAGCAATATCGCCGAATAGGCTCCATGCTTTAATAGGATGGCAGGCTCGTTCTCGTATGTACCTTGCTTCGCGTAATGCTGCGTCATCTTCGATCCTCCATTATTCTTTTGTTTGTTCGAGTATATAAGCCCTATCGGTTTCCCGTCAACCGGAACGCGTCGGAGATAGTTTGATTCCGTGACTATCTCGGTTCAAATTCGCTTTGGAGCGCTGAGTTAGTTCGATTCCGTGACTATCTCGGTTCAGATTCGCTTTGGAGCGCCGAGTTAGTTCGATTCCGTGACTATCTCGGTTCAGATTCGCTCAAAATCGAGGAGTTAGCGACCGAAAAACAAAAAGACGCAACAATGGACCTACCATTGCTACGCCTCATTATTATCAATTACTCTCACCCCGCGGCGACGAGCTCCTCCAACCCGCCGATCACGAGGTCGGCCTCGCCCAGAATATCCTGGCGGCCGATGCCGACCACGTAGATTCCGGCGGCGATCGCAGCCGCGATGCCGGCTTCGGCATCCTCAAAAACGACGCAGTCCTCCGGATCGAGCCCGAGCTCCCTGCATCCGGCCAAGAACACCTCCGGATCGGGCTTCGCCTTCGATACCTTCGTTCCGTCGATGACCGCGTCGAACAGCTCCGCGATCCCCACCTTGCCCAAGATGAACGACGCGTTCTTGCTCGCCGAGCCCAAGGCAATCCTGACGCCTCTTTCCCGCAATTGAAGCAAATACTGCTTAGCGCCGGGAAGAAGCTCCGATTCGTCCATCTGCCGAATGTATTGCAAGTATCTCTCGTTTTTCTCCTCAGCCTTGCGCTGCTTCTCTTCCTCGTCAAGCACGATGCCGCCGATCTCAAGCACGATCTCCAGGGATCTCGTCCGGCTTACGCCCTTCAACCTCTCGTTATCCGACTCCGTGAACTCGAATCCCCATTGATCCGCCAGCCATTTCCACGCCAAGTAGTGATATTTCGCCGTATCCACGATGACTCCGTCCAGATCGAACAAAGCTCCCTTGATCTTATCCAGCAAGCTCGCCGCCTCCTTCGTTGCCCGAGATCCGACAAGAGAAGCCGTCCCCGGGCTTCAGCATCCGTTCTTCCGAACCGATTCGGAACGCTTGCGCGGACGAGTTTCCGGCATTCGATAGGATGCTCGTTTCCGTCCCGGAAACGGAAATACGGAAAGATTGACCGCGTACTTGAACGGCGAAGGACATCGAGCTCCAACGCCCCGGCAGCGACGGATTGAGATTTACGACGCCTTGATCCAAATGTAGTCCCGCAAAACCGAGAATGGCCGCCATCCATGCTCCTCCGTTCGCTGCGGGATGAGTTCCGCCGATGTACAGAGTGCCGACGTATTGCTTCGACTCCCCCGTCAAATCGATCGTCGCCGTTCTCATAAAATATTCGTATGCCCAATCCGCGTAACCGATGTCCGAAGCGACCAACGCGTAAATGCAAGAGCTAAGGCTGGAGCCGTGCTCGGTTCGCGGTTCGTAATACTCCCAATTTGCTTTCTTCACTTCCCGCGAATATCTCCCTTTGAACAAATGAAGCATGAGCACGACATCCGCCTGTTTCAGAATGCGGGTCGTCGTCGCAAGACCGTTACCGCCGCCTAAATATTCGTTTTTGTTCAAGATTCTGGACTTGAGCGTAGCTAAATCCACGTCCTCGAGTTTGGAATATCCGTCGAATTGCTCGATGATCTTCGTGAGCGGATCCGGCTGCGGCATATATAGCCCGCTCAGCATCTTGCCCAAATTGTCTAAATCGTTGCCGAAGTCCAGCTTCGCGATCAATGCTTCGTATGCCTCCGGATGCTTCACTCGGAGCAATTCGGCCGTTTGCAATGCGATGTCCAGCGTCTGTCCGACCAGCGCGTTCGTGAACGCGTTATTGTTGACCCGTTCGTGATACTCATCGGGGCCGGTGACGTCGAGCATCTCGAAGCGCCTCTTGTCTTCTTTGTAATAGGAATAAGAATAGAAGAACCGCGCGCACTCCAAGATGACTTCTGCTCCTCCGTCGACAAGGACGCTATCGTCTCCCGTGAATTCGTGATATTGCCAAATCCCATGGGCCGCGTCGGCGCTAATATGAATCTGTTTGTCGCGGAAGTACGTTCTCATCGGGCGATTCGTGAATACGTCCGTAATATTGAACAAAGTGCAGGCATCGTCGCCGGTATCTTGGCTCTCCCAAGCGTAGTACGCCCCCCGATAACCGTACTCCTCCGCCTTTCTCCTGGCGCCGTCCAACGTATGGATTCGGTACATGACGAGATTTCTGGCGACCTCCGGTTGGGAGTGGAGGAAGAACGGAAGCATAAACATTTCCGTATCCCAGAATACGGCCCCTTTATACACTTGGCCGGATAATCCGCGCGCCGGGATCGAGACTTTCTCGGATAACGTGGGAGCAATGACGTGCAACTGATAGATGCTGTATCGCAAAGCGAATTGAGCTTCTTCGTCGCCCTCTATCCGGACGTCCGACAGCTCCCATTTTCTCTCCCAATGCGTTTCGTGGCGGAGCAAATGCGTTTCGTAGCTATCAAGCCTCGCTTCCAACACCCTCGTTAAAGATTTCTTCGCGACGCTTTCTCGATGGTCGCCGAAGTTAACCGCGAAATACTTGACGAACGAATAAGACGTCCCGGCTTTGCAATACACGAGCGAGGTTCTATAGATGGACGCTCCGTCTTTGATGATGCCTTGACCCGTCATTCCTTCCCATACGATCGTTTCCGCAACGCTTACCGTTTGTTTTAACTCGTGGGTAACCGCAGACAATTCAAGAACTCCGTCCCTCTCATCCGCAACGAAGCTTTCCAAATGAGGGCCGTTTATGTCCCAAACCTCGCCGTCGATGCCGGTCTGGACCAGCATTTCGCAATCTTTCGAGCATTTGAATTCGATCCTCGTCGCAATCAGATCCAGATGCTCCATACTCACGAACCTCTGGGAGCTTATATCTATTAGATTGCCTTCGGCAGCTTTAAATATCGTTCTTCGCCGAAACGTCGCATTGCGGATATTCAACGTTTGATCATGAGATTCGTACGCCGCCGATAGAAGACTCAGAGGCTCGCCATCGCATACGAAACGGGTCGACAATCCGTTCGGCGCGTTGATCGGCTCCCTCCACCGATCTCCGACCTTATCGTATAAACCAGCCAGCGTACATGCCGTTAGCTGCTCTTTCGTATACTCTTCCAATGTTCCTCTGTAACCCATGGCCCCGTTGCCGATAATGAATTTGTTGCCGTTCGTCGTGATTTTGTCCGGATTGAATCCTTGCTCTTCTAGCATCCAACTCAAGTGGGTTCCCTCTCCTTCGACTACGATCTACCCTCATTATGAAGGCACCCGAGACGTATCGACAGGAGTGATATTATCGAAATTATGCTTAATTCCATTGAATTAACCATGACCGAATCGCTTCCACAGTAAGATCCAGGTTAGACATTCCGCCGGAATTGAGATACGGGGCGCTATCGCGAAAATAATCCGCATGGCCGCCGATAATCGGCACGCTCATCATAGACGATGGAGCATACTTGTCCTTCCGCCAGGAAGGCATTCGCGGTCGGTTACGGTTCGCCGCTTCGCCGGTCGACCATCCGCCGAAGCTTCCGAGTCGAGAGATGAAATCCGGCGACTTTCCGGTCCTGCTGCCGTCCTTGCTCCTTCCCGATGCGCTGATCGATAACGTCTTCGGACGCAGCCGTTCCGGTATTCTACATCTTGGGGATCCGATCATAATCACGAAGCATGTCGCTGTCTCGTCTCTTGCCAATAAGAGATACGCGGCATGTACAGCGGCTACTCCTCCGCCGCTATGACCGACCATTACATACGTTGTTCCGCTTCCATCGAATTCGGCGCGTCCGGACCCGATCGAACCAAGAGCCCGCTTACCTCCTATGGAAGCCTCGATACGATCCAACCTTAAGCGCATATCGGCCCTTATCTCCCAGAGCTGCGGAATCGATCTCCTGCTCCAATCCCCATAAGGAAATAACAGCTCCGAATGCGCGAGCCGTCCTAAGCTTCCTATCTCGTCTATCGTATGGACAAGTGCGTGCCGAAGCCTCTCCATGAAGAGAGGAGCCGTTGCTAGGCCCGCCATGACATACAATTCGATTTCATTTTTCCCGATCCCGTTCGAATCGTTCCGCATCGATAATCCTTTCCATGTCTGACGGGTGATCATCCCTAAACCACTTGACGAGAAGCGGCGGGTTTACGTCGCTTAGCACGACGACTGACATTTTCTGATTCATGGATACCGATCCTTCCGCGCTTCCGATCAACTCCATCGCATAACGGTCCGCCGAAGCCTCGGCTTGACGGGACACGTAGTTGGTAACCGGCAAAATCGCGAACGAAAGGACGGATAGCAAGAGCAGCACGAGAGGCAGCGCGGACATATCCGACATCGAACGGATTCCCCAACTCCTGCCTCGATTGCGGACGACGACCTGAAACACCCATCCTCCAGCAAGTAGAAGCACCAGCGTCGATCCTACAGCTCCGACGGCGCTCCATTCCAGATGATGCATGACGTAATGGCCCATTTCATGCGCCATGATAAGCAAGATTTCTTTCTCGTTCAGTTGCTGGAGCGTCGTATCCCATAGAACGATCCTCAAGGAGGAGCCTATTCCGTTAACGTATGCGTTCATCGCGTTCGTCTTCTCCGACATGTTCACCTCGTACACGCGATGGGCGGGAATATCCGCTTTAGCCGCAAGGGCTAGAATCTCTTGCTCCAATCGCGGATCCGATAACGTCGAGAAGCTATTGTATATCGGATCAATGACGACCGGCTGCACATACATCATGAACACGGTGAACGGAATGGAGATCAGCCAAAGCTTTAACCACCATTTCCCTCCGCGCGAGATCATCCAGAAGGCTACCGCCGACACCGCCAATAAGGTCAAATATCCGATTCCGAACTCGACCGCCTTATCTCTAAGCCAGCCCGAAACGGGTTGCGTCGAAATCCCGTACATTTTCGACAAGTTATAACTCATGACCCGAAGCGGTAAATACAGCAAGAACGATACGGCGTTCACGAGCAACACGAATAAGGGAAATCTAATATACACGGGGAGCCCGTATCCCTCGAGAATGTCTCTCCACTTTCTTGATATTCCGCTCGCCAATAGGATGAAATAGATAAGCCATTCCCAAGGTCCGCTCATGAAAAATATCCAGTTCCTCCACGCGTTAAGCGTTTCGCTATCGCGAAGCAGGCCAGGCGCGAAGAACGTAGAGGGATCCGCTGCGGATCCGGCAAGCGATTCCGGAACCCGATTCGGCGACGTGTACCAGACGTAAGCCGCTACGGCGGCAGCATAAACGACGAAGAGAACGACGTATTTCAGGTGCCCGGCTCCGGCGCGTAACCGCATATCGCATTCTCCTTCGGGTTTGATGAATAGATCATAACATATCGTCCCCGAGTATTCCCCTCGCACCGTGAACATGCCGTCCATCTTGCACATAATCTAGTGACAAGGAGGTTGTTTCCATGCCGAATTATCGGATTATCGTCGACTTGTCCGACCGAAATCTGTATTTGCTCGACGGAAATACCGTCGTCAGGTCATTTCCCGTCGGAATCGGCAAGATGCTCACTAAGACTCCCACGGGGGAATTCTCCATCGTCAATAAACAAGCCGATCCCGGAGGGCCTTACGGCGCTTTCTGGATGGGCTTGTCTAAACCGCACTATGGCATTCACGGTACGAACGATCCCGCATCGATCGGAAGGGAAGTCAGTCATGGTTGTATTCGGATGTACAACGACGATGTTCTTACGCTCGCCACCATCGTACCGATTAGGACGCGGGTGACGATCAGACCTTAAGTGACCTTTCCTATCGGGGAACGGAGAGCAACTTAACGACATTGCGTACGCAGTCGGATAAAGTTGTCTCCGCTTGCTCTAAACATTCGGACACGGTCATCGGCCGCGGAACGCAAGCGAAACATGCGCTGAATTCCTTTTCGAGCTCTTCGGTGTTCTGACCCAAGCTACCCGATATCAGAATCGTCCTCGCCCCGGTCTCTTTCGCGAGCCGGGCTACGTAAAACGGCAATTTCCCGTTTAACGTTTGATTATCGCTCTTGCCTTCTCCCGTAATCACCCAATCCGCCCCGCTTAATTTGCTTCCTAAACGCGAGGCGTCGGCTACGACTTCCGCCCCCTGAACCGCCTTCGCTCCCATGGCGAGTAGCGCGAACCCGGCTCCCCCCGCGGCTCCGGCTCCCGGAGAATTACGTAGCTTGAGACCAATATGGTCTTCGATGCGGTCCGCATACCGACTCATCGATAGATCCAGCGCATCTATCTGATCGGGCGATGCGCCTTTCTGCAGTCCGTAAACGCGAGAAGCGCCGTCCGGTCCGCACAAAGGGCTCTGAACGTCCGAAGCGATCACGATCTCGCTATCCGACAATCGGGGATCCAGCGCTTCAAGGCCGATTCGATCCAGCTTCAATAAGTCCTCGCCGAATCCGCGCAAGCTTTCCCCTTGCTTATCGAGAAAAACAGCCCCTAACGCCGACAATAATCCCATACCGCCGTCATTGGTTCCGCTCCCTCCCAAACCGACGATGAATTTACGAAAGCCTTCGTCGAGCAATTGCAGCATCAGCTCGCCCATTCCTCTGGTCGTTGTCCGGTAAGGATTGCGTTCGGATAACGGAATTATCGTTAAACCGAATATCGATGCTGCCTCCAACACCGCCGTTCCTTTCCCGGATTTTGCATCGTCTCCGTCTAGGATTCCGAACAATGAACGGACGGGTTTTCCTAATGGTCCCGTCACCTCCGAATACCGAAACTTTCCCGCCCCGGCCGCAACCAAAGCTTCGACCGTGCCTTCTCCGCCGTCGGCCATCGGCGCGAGCTCAACCGTCGCGTTCGGATGCACGCTGCGGATCGCTTCTCCAATGATCCGGGCCGCCTCCGACGCCGACAAGCTTTCCTTGAACGAATCCGGCGCTACTACGAACTTCATGCTCTCAACTCCCCCTTAAACCTACAAATTAGCTTAGCCATTCCTCTACTTGAGCCGCCAGACGATGAAGACCCAGCTCGATCGGAACCCGTCCGTACAGCATTCGTTCGAAGGCTTCGTTGAATTCCTTATCGATCTTCGCCCAATTCGCCACCGGCGGACGCAGAAACGAAGCGTCCAAGCTATCCACATAAGGACGGATCGTCGGACTGAGACTCTCCTCCGAACTGCCGGCATCCACGTTCGTCGGCAGAAGACCGGTCTTGAACATCAATCGCTGCGCCTGGACGTCCGCCATCCATTTCATCAATGTCCATGCGGCCTGCTTATGACCCGAGCTCTTCATCAGAACGAGATTCTCCCCGCCGATGATCGCCCCCTTCTGACCGGCATTGTGAGGGAATGGCGCCAAGACGGTGTCCTCGAGCAGCCGCGAGTTATCGAAGCCGGATACGTGCGACAATATCGAATAATACCAAGGGCCTTCATCGATCATCAATAGTTTCCCGTCCTGAACCCCGAGCCACCTATCCAGCTTTCCGTCGAGCACGTCGTCGTCGATCAATCCTTTGTCCAGCAGGCGTTTAAGCGTTGTAACGGCTTTCACGCTCTCGGCGCTGTCTAAATAGCCGATCGATTTGGAATAATCATCGTTCGTCAGTCTTCCGCCCAATCCCGAGAAATAAGGGAGCAACGACCACGTATTGATTCCGTTGACGCCAAGCGGCCAACCGGTTCGCTCGCTAAGCTCGACTAACTCGTCCATCGTAGACGGAGGATTACTTACGCCAGCCTGCTCCAGAAGCTTGCGGCTATAGATCGCGGCTTTCGTATTCATGTTCAGCGGAAGCCCGTAATAACGTCCGTCGTATTTGCCCGAACCTAGCGCCGTCTGGTGAATCTTCTTGCTGATTCGCGTAAACTCGGGATACCCGTCGATAGGATCGACCAAGCCGAGATTGGAGAATTCCGCCAGCCAAGCCATATCCAGCCGCACGACGTCCGGTCCGCTGCCCGAAGTCGTCTCCGAGATAAGAGCTCCCTTGATATTCTCATAGGGTCTTCTGACGGAGACGACGTTGATATCAGGATACTCCTTCTCGAAGGCGGGTATGACTTCCTGCTCGAAGGTCCACGTTTCCACGTCGCTGTACGTATGCCAGACGATAATATCCTCTTGCGCGCCGGTCATCTTGATCTGCTCGACGCTGCTCCCTCCGATAATGCTTTCGCTAGACCCGCAGCTTGTCGGGATTAAGGTAAGCAAGAGCCCTATGACAACGATGTTCGGAAGCTTCCCGCTTCTTATATTTCCCTCCTCCCGCCGTTTCGCCAAGACATTCCCTCCCCGTTTCCTTCTAGCGATCCTCAAGCTGCCGCTCCCGGTAATCGACCGGAGATAACCCGGTCATTCTCTTGAACAATTTACTGAAATACTTGACGTCGTTGAATCCGGCCCTCTCCGCGACCTCGTAAATCTTGAGCCCGTGATTACGAAGCAGCTCTTTCGCTTTGCCGATGCGTAGCCGAATCAAGTAATCGATAAAATTGAGACCCGTATGCTGCTTAAATTGCAAACAGAAATAATTTTTACTCATATGCACGAGGTTGGCGAGCTGCTGAAGGGAAATCTCGCTCGTGTAATTCGCGGAGATGTATGCGATGGATTTATCGATCAATTGCTTATTCCCTTTGAACGTGTGAGATCCGCTTGCCGACGAAACGCGATATCCGCGTATTTGCGCCAACAAAAGCCTTATGAGCTCTTCAAGGGTTTCGCTTCGCTTCAGCTCCTCGAATCCCTCCAGCAACACTGTCATTTCCTGTTCGTTGACGAACAACGCCGTCACCATCTCGATCGCTTCGCCGCGAACCGAGTCCGGATCTGGTCGCAGCTCCCGCCATCGATTCATCCATTCCCCGATGGCGGCATCGGTTGCTTCCGCATTCCGGGATTGGGAGGATGAACGAAGCTCCGATAGTAGCTGACTAACGGCTTTGATCGTCGGGCTCGGCTGCGAAGATGACGGAAACTCGGAATCCGCCGGACCGTATTCCCCTTCTCCTTCGTAGAAACGCCGTTGAGCCGAACGTCCGCTCTGCACGTATACGGAACGCAGTCCTTCTATTTCGGATCCGAGCGCATACCCGACGGTAAGGCTAACACCCGGGCTGATCGACCAAACCTCGCATAGCTTCTTCAAGAGTACTTTCGGAGGCTCGGAGCCGGCGGCGGGAACGGCGACGACCAATGACCGGTCTCCGGTCAGGAAAGCAATTCCATCCTCCCTGTTTTCATAAAATATCTCCTGCATTTCCTCCAGCAGCATCCCGACGTGCAAATTGCCGTGCAACTCCTCCGTCTCGCGCAATCCGTTGACGAGAACCGTGCATACCGCATATCCTTCCGCCATCCATCGAGGAACGGCACCTTTGGTTAAACGCTCATCTCCATGGACGATAGCTCGTTTAATGTCCGTTTCGAGCTTCTTGCGTTCATAAGTCAACTTGGTCATCCGAAAAAGCTGCCGGTCGAGATCGTAACGCCGTTCATCTTCGATCAATCTTAGGCATTTGCGGACAAGCTCCAACAACCCTTCCGGCTCTAGCGTCGGCTTTAGCAAATAATCGACGACGCCAAGCTTCAAGCCTTGGCGGACATATTCGAAATCGTTGTAGCTGCTAACCAAGATCACCTTCGTATGAGGAAACCGCGCAAGCGTTCTCCTCGTCAGCTCCAAACCGTCCATCACCGGCATCTTAATGTCGGTAATCAATATGTCGACCGGCTCCTTCTCGATCGCCCGCCATGCCTCTTCGCCGTTCGCGAAGTCGCCGGCTAACCCGATGCTCTCGTGTCCCCAATCCACGGATGCCCTTATCCCGAATCGTATGACCGGTTCGTCGTCCACGATCGCTACCCTATACATCGTCATGCCCCCTCGCGACGCGATATCGCTTCCGCAGACTTTACCAGCTTCATCGTAATAATCGTACCGCCTGTTTCGCCTTTCAAGATCCGCAGCTCCGAACCCGCCGGGTAATATAGCCGAATCGATTCGTGGACATGCATCAGCCCGATTCCGGTCATGCCGGACGAGCGATCATCCTCCTGCTCTTCGTGTTTAAGCAAATATTCAGGCGCTATTCCTCGCCCGTTATCCCGAATCTCGATCAATACGGCGTCAGGCTCGTTAACCGCTTCGATCCAGATGTCTCCATCGTTTCCGGTCGGTACGAGGCCGTGAAATACGGCATTCTCCACGAGCGGTTGAATGAGCATCCTGGGAATCCGGAAATTTTCCGTTGCCGGATCGATATCCAGATGAAGCCGAAACGACGTGTCGTAGCGAATCTCCAGAATCGACAAATACTTGCCGACGATATCCAGCTCTTCGCCTAACGTAACGAAGCTCCCCTTCTTGCCCATGTTGGCCTCGAGCAGGAGCACGAGAGCGGATAATGCCTCGTATGCTTTAGAGGATTGGTTGTAACGGACCAACCACTTGATCGTGCTGAGCGTGTTAAATAGAAAATGGGGATGAATGCGATGGGTGACCGCCCTCAGCTCAGCCTGTTTCTTGCTTTCCTGGACGTTGTGCACCTCTTGGACGAGCTCGTCTATCCGCTTGATCATCTTATTGAATTGCCGGCTCATATGGCCGATTTCGTCCTGCGACCTCACTTCCGTGCGAACCGTAAAGTCTCCGCTTTCGGCGACTTTCATCTGCGAGGTAAGCTGCTTAATAGGCTTCGTCACTTGGCGGGCGAGCAGCAACCCGATTAGAATCGCCAACAGCGCGAATCCGACGGCAGACGTCCAGATCATCCTGCGCATGCTCGTTAATTCATCGGTAATTTCATGAATCGGCACGGAGCCGATCACGCTCCAGCGATTGGATAGCGGCTGTTTGATATTATAATAACGAATTCCGTCGGCTTCGTATTCGAACTCCGCATCGCTTCCTTGGGATGCCCATTCGCGCAAACCGCTATCGGAAAGCGGTTTGCCTACGCGTTCCAACCGGCCATCGATTACGATCGTTCCTTTATCGTCCACGACGTAGAACCCGCCCGTCTTGCCGAGATGAATTTGTCCGATTCGATCCACGATTTTCTTCCCGTCCAGATTGACAAGCAAGTAACCGATATCGGCCAGCGATTCGAAGTCCTTAATAACTCGGGTAACGGGGACGACGAGATCGTTACTCTCTCCGATTCCGCTGTACGGGTCGTAAGCCAGAGGTCCCCAGGCCGGTTTTCCGTCCTTGAGGCGGGCAAGCTTCACCCATTCGAGGTCTCGAAGCGGCTGGCGGTATATTTTAGATAGCTTAAAGGAGCCGCTTCCCCAACTGGGAGCATCCTCTCGCAAAATATATAACGTGTTCACAAAGGAGTTGGAGCCTACGAAATTATTCACGAGATTCGAAATATAATCGTCGTTCGCCTGTTCTTCCTCCGGGCTCGGCTTCGTGTTGCGTACCGCTTGCTGCAGCTTCGTATCGCTATACAACACGTTGGACGCATCCGTTCCGGCCGTAATAATCGAAGAGAGCGCATCGGCAGCCTGACGGACCAACTGCAGCGACGACACGCGGACGTTCTTCTTCACGAGCTTAGAAGATGCCGAGTAGAATAACACGCTCGTCAGCGTCGGTATCAGGATAACCACGAGCAGGGCGAGAATCATTTTGGTTGCGAAGCGTTTGCCCCATTGCAGCCTTTGATTTTTCCGTTTGAAGTTCGGGATCATCCTCATCGCCCTCCGTGTACCCATTGTACAACGCCTGGCGGAGTTGTTGAAAGCACTTACATTATAATCGATTAAGCGTGTCGTATTTTCTCGACTAAGTGTCTTAAGTTATGGAAATAAGGGCGAAGCCTTCTCGGCCCCGCCCTGTTTAGAAGTGCTGTCTCCATCGCCCGCTTACCCTTTAACGGCACCTTCGTTAAATCCCGATTGCACGAACCGCTTCTGAAAAATAACGTAGATGAGGATAACCGGTAGCAACGCGATCAATGAAGCGGCGAAGATCTGACCGTAGTTCGTCGCGTACTTGTCGTTGAACATGAGTATGGCGATCGGAAGCGTGCGCAACGCTTCGCTCTTGATAATCGTCAGCGCGAGGAAATACTCCTCCCAGGTCGCTTGGAAAACGAATATGGCCAGCGTTCCCATGGCGGGGAGCGATAGCGGCAAGTAAATATTCCAATAAATTCTCCAGTTGCCGCCGCCGTCGATTAATACCGACTCCTCCAGCTCTCTCGGAATACTCTCGAAGAATCCCCGCAGGAAAAACATATTGCCGACGACCCCCGTCGCGATATAGATAAGCCAGAGCCCGGAATACGTGTTCACCAGCCCGAGATTTTTCACGATAATGAACTGCGGAATGATATTGATGACCGATGGAATCATCATCGTTAGCAGGAATAGCCGGAACACTCCCTCCTTCCCGGGAAAAGCGAACCTCGCGAAACCGTAAGCGGTCAAGGAGCTGATCAGCAACGCCCCGACCATCGCGACCGAGGTGATAAGCAAGCTATTGGAGAAATATTGCGCGAAATGGTTTTTGCCCCATACGATTTGGTAGTTTATGAAGTTAGGCGTCACCTGCAATACTTCCTCCGGCTTCGGGAGGGAGAACGTAGCGGTGAAGAAAGAGGTTAGTATCATGTAGATAAACGGAAAAACGAATAGCAGAGCACCGGCCACGATGATGGCGTAAACGGCGAGCTTCGTGAACCACGGCGTTTTCATCCCGAATCCTCCCAGTCCTTCTATTTCCCTTCGTTAGAACAGCCTTTGCTTGCCGATCTTGGTCATCTGATAGAAAGTGACGGCGAAGACGAGAATGCCCATCATGACCCCCATCGCGGCCGCCTCGCCGAAATGAAAGTGCTTGAAAGCCTCCATGTAGATCAAGCTCGGAATGACCTGGGTCTGATTCATCGGTCCCCCTTGCGTAATGAAATACACCTGCGGGAAAAAGCCGAAAGCGCCGTTGATCAGATTGATCAACACGAATAAGGTTATCGGCTTAAGCATCGGCAGAGTTACCCGGAAAAACCTGTTGACCGGGGAAGCGCCGTCGATGTCGGCCGCCTCGTACAAATCGCGGGGAATACCCTGAAGCGCGGCCATATAGATAACGACTCCCCATCCGACCGTCTTCCAGATGTGGAACAGCCAGATCATGACCATCGCCGACCAATAATGGCTCTTCCAAGCGATGGGGTCCGAGAGAAGGCCGAGATGAATCAGGGCGTAGTTGACGAATCCGCCCGATCCGTCGGCGAACAAATATTTGAACAGAAGCGCGACGACGATCCAAGAAGAGACGATCGGCAAGTAGTATATCGTTCTGAACGTAACCTTCATCTTAACGAACCGCGTATTGATGACGACGGCGAAGAACACCGCCAGAAACCAGTTTACCGGCACGGTGACCAACACGTTAAGGAACGTATTCTTAAGAGCGATCATGAATTTGTCGTTCGGATCGTCGAAGACGCCTCTGTAATTGTCCCAACCGATCCAAGGACTCTTGGTCCCCGGCATGATGTTGAATTCCTGAAAGCTGAGCTTGATGTTCTGAATCATCGGGTAAACGACGAAGACTAGAACGCCGACGATCCCGACGGCGACGAACGGCAGCACGCTCAGCCACTGCTTGAGCCCGATTTGCCAGCGGGTTTTCTTTATCGATTTTCCGGAAAGCATCGGTTCCGCCACGGTAAGATCTCCCCCCTATCGAATGACGACAACCGCACCAGTCCAGGATCAGCCGGTGCGTTTATCGAATGGTTCAGGCCGGTCCGTTAATCGCCCAATAAGGAACTGATTTGCTTCACGGCTTCGTTCAAGGCATCGGCCGCGGTTTGCTCTCCACGTATCGCTTTCTCGAAGCTGAGGTTAAAGATCGTTTCCATCTCTCCCCATTCCGGAATCGGGGTACGGGGCAATGCCGTGTTCAACTGCTCGATGAACGGCCCGATATACGGGTTTTTGGTCGTATCGATCGCGTTCGCCGCGTTCTTGTTGGTCGGAATCATGCCCGCATCGACCATGATTTGCTGAGGCTCTTCGCCAAGCATCCATTTCATGAACGTCCATGCTTCTTCCGGATGCTTGGAATTAGCGAAGGTGACGAGATCTTCTCCGCCGACGACGGAATGGCTGCCGCCAGGTCCGGCTGGCAACAATGCCCTAACGGTTTTGCCGATCGGATCGAATTCGTTCGCCGCATCTCCAAGCATGATGCTGAAGAACCAAGGACCGTCGTCGATCATCATGTACTGACCCGATTTTAAGCCATCCCAAGCTCCCGGTTCGCCGCCGAGCAGTGCGGGAATGACGAGTCCTTCTTTATTCCAGCCTACTATCGTTTCCAGCGCTTTGACGCTCTCCGGACTATTCAAATAACCGTCTACCTTCGTATAATCCTCGTTCGTGACCGTTCCGCCCAAGCTCCAGAAATAAGGCAGCAATCCCCAAGCATGGATGCCGGAAATGCCGATCCCCTGCTTATCTTTGCCTTTCAAAGCGCGTGCCGCTTGAACGAGTTCGTCAATCGTGGCTGGAGCGTGGTCCAAACCGGCTTCCTTTAAGGTATCCGCATTATAAATGGCAATCTTCGTGTTCGTATTCAGAGGTACGCCGTAATAATCGCCTTTGTAAAAATTCGTTTGCATCGGACTGTCGAATACGCTGGCTTTCACGTCGTCAAAGCCCGGCAAGTCGTTCAGCTTCTTAAGTGCCCCCTTGGAGGCCAGCTCCGGAACCCATATAATGTCCATCCGCATCAAGTCCGGAGCCGCGTCGCCCGCGACCGCCGCGATAACCTGATCCTTCAAGCCTTCGTACGGCATGCGGGTCAGCTTCAGTTCGATGCTCGGATTAGCTTCCTCGAACATCGGCTTGATCTTCTCGACCAATACCTTCTCTTCCGAATCCGAATAAGTGTGCCAATACTCGATCGTGACTTTTTTCGCCGGATCCTTTGCTTTCTCCGAGCTTTCCGCCGGCGCGGCGGATGATGCGCCGTCTCCCGGACTCGCGTTGTCGTTGCCTCCGCTGCATGCCGCCAATAAAGCCGAGAGCGCCAAAACGAGCAATACCGATATCCGTTTTCTCATTGACCTATTTCCCCCGATTCGATGATAGTTGTCGTTACGTCTACATTATGGATCCCGTCGCGCGCCATACGAAACCGCTTACATTACTCGAAAGGGAGATTCCGTTACTCCTTTCCAACGTGCATACCGATCAGGAATCAAAAAAGGTGTCAAACCTTCCGATGATCAGTCGGAAGGTTTGACACCTCAATCAATCATTAACCTTATACGGTGACGACCGAGCGAGCGAGATGCGCCCGGACGACGGTTTCCAATAGCAATTGATTCCTATAACCGTCCTCCAAGGAAGCGTACTCGGGATTCGGCGACCGATCTCCGCGAATCCGCGAGGCGAACTCCTTCCACGGGTTCAAGCCTTCTACGCCGGTTACTTCGAACGTCTCGGTAACCGTGCCGCCGTCTTCCTTCGGATACGTCCAGCTGACTTGCCGGTCGTTCAACGTGCTAACGTGGAGCGTCCCCGACTCGCCGTATAAGGTGATCTCATGCTGGTTTCCGCTGCCTAACGCATTCCGCGAAGTCTGGAAAACGCCGACGGAGCCATTCTCGAATCTGGCGTTGAAGCATGCGAAGTCGTCGACGCGGACGGAAACCGATTGTAAGGTAACCGGATCAATCCGCTCCGGCACGATGGTCTGAAGCATCGCTTGCAGCTCCGTCATGCGGGAGCCGGTCAAGTACTCCGCGATATCCATCATGTGCGAGCCCAGATCCCCAAGCGTACCCGTCCCCGTTACAGCTTCGTCGAACCTCCATAGGAACGGGGTATTCTTGACGGTCGAGCCCCAATCCTGCAAGTATTGAACGAACAGATGGTTGATTCTCCCGAGTTTACCCTGACCGATGAAATCCTTCGCGTACTGAAACGCGGGACCGTTGCGATACGAGAAGTTGATCAGCAACGGAATCGGGTTGCTCTTGTATAGCTCCAGCACTTCCTCCGCCTCGGCCAACGTCCTAGTAAGCGGTTTCTCGGCGAACAGCGGCTTACCCGCCAGCATGCAAGCTTTCAGGATCGCCACATGGGAATCGTTCGGAGTTACAGAGACGATGCCATCGACGTCCGCATCCCCGATTAATTCATCGATTGTCGGATACCGCTTATCGCCCGCGATTCCCAGCTTTTCTCCGACTTCTTCAAGTGCCCGATCGCTTACGTCGCACAAAGCAACGATCCTAGCGCCGTCTACCTTACCTAATTGCTCCATATGGAATCGAGCCATCCCGCCCAAGCCGATTACGCCGATTCGCACTTCTCTCCCCATTGTCGACAACCTTCCTTTATCAGCGAGTAGTTGAGTCTACTGTATCGATTCGAAGCTCGAAACGCTTTTCCTGCCGGGTAAAGCGAACAGAGGAAGATCATACACGAATCGGAACAAAATTACCCGTTGTATGCAACGCCGTACTTATCTTGGAGCCAACCGCATCTCTGGATTTGCCCGCCACGCAATTTACAAAAAGCGATATCGCCGGAGTAAAAGAGTAGTGCGGTCCGCCGTTCAGTGCCATGAACTGCTGGCCTTCCAGCCTGAACGTTCCGCTTACTAAGAGGAACGCCTTAGAAGGTACACTCCTTTTACGACTTTCCTGCACGAGACCGGCTCTCCGTTGTTCATCATGACCGTTAGCCTATCTTTGCTATAGTTAGTAATAATAACGTCTCCCGACGCATCCGCGTACACTTTGTAGCCGAATAGAATGAGCAGGATATTTAAATACAACAAGTCGTTGTTGACATATACGATTCCGAAGATCAGGAATAGAAAAGCGTTTACCGCCAAGCTATTCACGCTGTCGATGTTCAAAGCGGTTAGGGGGACGACGTAGGAGATCATATAGCTCAAGACGCTTTCGTTGATCGGCTTTAATCCTTGAAAGCTTCTACGTTCGTTAAGCCCTATCCATCTGAAATAACCGATCGCCGCGAACGATACGGCGAACAGAACGAGTATCGTCGCCCAAAAAGCGAGTCTGGTCGAATCGGACGCTTCCGCTTTCATGAATTCGATCGCATTCGATTCGAACCGATAATTGTTAATTCCTAGCAATACGTATAGCGGGGCATAGGATGAAATAAACAGCAGCCACTTGTATCCTTTCGTCATTTCCCCGTTCGCCTCCCTCCCGCTTTACGCCAGCTCGTCGACGCCGTATCGTTCCGTTATAAATGTCTGGTAATAGGCATCCCGAATGATCAGAGTAATATTTTGAAGTTGATTTTTGTCCTCGTACACCAACTGGCTGCCGTCTTCCGAGAACCGAATGTTCAGTTGCATCGTATGAACCAATTCTTTGATCTTCTCGAAGTTCTCGAAGCATCTGTCTACCTTCGAAGGATCCTGCAGAATCCGCGTCAGCCCTCTGATCACGCGGCCGTCGTTGATGCTATCTTCCTCGAACCTAGCGAAATTCTCGATTCTGCCGGTATCCTTGATCAAAGCTAAAGTTCGCATCGCGCTTTCCCGGTACTGAGTCTTGATATCGAATATTCTTTCCATGGACACATGATTGATAGCGATCAGCTTGCCATCGTAACCGATGATATCGACGTAGTTATCGATTCCCAGCAGCTCCGCTTCGATTTTCTGATAATCACCGGAGACGAGCTGACCGATAATTCCTTTTTTTAATTTCTTGAAATTGGTTATCCTTCTGAAGAAGTAGGCTTGCTTATCTTCGTTCAATTGAACGACTAGGCAATAGAACGTAAATTTCGATATGTCCTCGGGAGGCGCCTCCAGTAGCTTGGAATCGGTCAAGCTATCCCAAATACGCGTCAGGCTGTCAACGGAATCGTAGTCGCACACTTCCAGCACGTCCTCTAGCGATCCGATGGGATTAAACGGCATCAGCTGCTTACCCTCCAGCTCTGCCATTACGTCCAACAGAATTCCGATTAATTCTTTATTCATCGCGTTGGATGTCCCCGGCTTGTAAGAATTATATCTATTCCTATAATCTTTTATCGTAAAATATAAAGAAACCTTCCCATCCGGATTCTCGAATATTTCCCATAGCTTTTCTCTTATTCGCTCTATCACCATTCCCTTTCCCCTCCTTGTCCGACAATGAATAATTCGGGAGTGTCGCGTTCAATTCCTTTTATCGTCATTCGAAAGTTATAGAGACTAGCGGCAGCTCCATGAACCGACAGTATCGTTCCGCAGCAACAAGGATGTCCGGTTTACGTTCATCCAACGGTTCGAATAAGTTAAGCTCGATATCGATTCCCTTTTTCTTGACCGTTCTCTTCCATAAGCCGACGACCTGCCCGTCGATTACGATCGTAGGCATGAATATCCCGTTGTTGCCAGGGGTGATCCGAGGGGCGTACTCCTCTCTTAATACCGCGCCGCGATCCTTGTACCCTAGCAAATATTCGTCGAAACCCGGAAGCAGATATACGGAAGTCACGTTCGGGGCCGCGCCCGCCGTTTCCGATTCGGAGCTCCAATACTCCGCCCCGTTCGCTTTCTCCGAGACCAATCGGGACTTGACGGCCTCTACTCCGCGCCTGGCGTCCGCGAGCGTAATTCCCGCCCACCAAGCAAAATCGTGTACGGTGGCCGGCCCGTGTCCGCCATAATAACTCTCTGCAAGAGAAGCCAGAGCTTCGTCCATCGGCAATTCCTTGCCGCGAGGCACCCACTCGTCCAATAAGACGAAGGTTTGCTGTTTCCCTTCGCGCGGTCCTTGACAGATGAAAGCGGTCTGCGACAAATACCAAAGAAGATGGTATCCCCGTTGATTGGCGGTGCCGATTCCTTCATCCTCGAGCAATTGCATGAGCACGGGACGGCTAATTCGCTTGTCTCCCTGCAGGGCGTCATGGAAAATACGCCGGCTGCGCTCGATGGTTCTCTCGTCGAGTCCCAATTGCTCCTGCCTGCGTTTGCTCTGCGCTAATATTCGGGAAGCCGTTAGCTTCAACATCCACCTTGCGTCTTCCGACAGCACGAAATGAATCGTGCCGCGCATCGGCCATGTCAGCAAGATCTTGCGGTCCTCGATGCTTCGCTCGATTTCCGAGACGGTAGCGGACGGCAACCGAGTTCCGATCGCCCACAGCGCCTGATGGTAATCCTGGGCTTGCATGGCGCCGAGCTTCTTAACGACCTGCTCCGGAGTTTCGAGCTTTCGGCTTGCAATGCCTTGATGAATTAATCGCCGTAGGGCTATGCTTTCAGTCATAATCGCGCAACCTTTCGGAATCCGTCTTGCCTAATGGTAGCCTGGCGAATTCCCTTCGTTTTCCACCATGTTACCGAACGTATGTTTGAAAAACAAGCCCCTTTGTCCCGATTAATCACGATCGAAACTTGACCGAGGGCACGTTCTATTCTATTGCTCTTTTAAAGGAATTATTTTGGTCCCGGAATGGATTGCTTTTATATTCACGTTAACATGAATAGCAACCTCCGGAAAAACTTCATCCCATTCGGACTTATATTTAACCTTCCATTCTCTGCGATGCTGTTGATAAAATTTGAGCCCGATTCCCAAAAAGTCGGATTTAGTCTCTTTTTGAGCTTTTGTTATAACGGCTTCCAGTTCATCTGCCACCTTGCCTTCCAGTTCTTTTTCGCACGCGCGAAGAATTTCCGGCGTTATGGCTCCGATATTACCGTCGAGTTGGGTCATCGTAGCAGTCGCTTTCGTCGAGATGAATACTTCGGGTATCGCACGGCCCGTTTTAATTTTTATTTTCGACCTATTATCTTGAAGACTGAATACCGCGAATGCAGAATCCGCGGTGTCAGGTACGGTTATCGATACGGCCATCATTTCTTGCATTTTTTTATTCGTAATCCTTCCCAATCCTTTGCTTTCGTTCGCATCAAGCACCCCCACCTGCTTGTAACCATTAAATACAGCCATATCCGACAATTTGATCTGTCCTTCTCCATACATCTGTAATAACGGGGCGATAGGCTCAATTCCTTCTATCATGAGCCATTTATTAAAATCTCTGACCCTGACCGGGTATGAGATGCCTACATGCGTCGTAACCTTAAAAAAATCCACTAAAGATTCCCCGACCAACAGTCCCGATTTACCGACCGGCATTCTCAAAATACTTTCCGGTTTCTCCTTTGTTAAGACCAAAAATACGGATTCCCTTATATTTGGAGTAAAAAATAAATAATCCATGATTTTTTTCAATTGTTGCTTTGCCGCGCCCTCGCTGATAATGATTGTCGTAACATATCCTAAGAAAAGCTCTTCCGGTACGATGGCTTGTACATTATCGAAAGCTTCCGGCACCGTTTTCCCTATTCCTTGGACCACTTCTTTGGACTTCCCGCTTTCCTTGCCTTGTTTTCGGGTTCTTATGATCTCGTAAGTCAAAAGAAATTTTCCTTTGTCGTCGATATCGATACCGATCGCCCGTACTAGAGCCATGCCCTCGAATTCCACGTAATCCCAGCAGCCGGCGCATACGCTCAGAAGAACGGTACCTACGACTACTCGCATCCATTTCGAATATTTCATGTTTTCCTTAGTACCGCCTTTTTTCCTTTTGCGTATATCAGAATGGAAACGATGCAAAGGACTGCGGTGTAGAATGGATATGTACAATATTGCGTTACCTGGATGTAATAATAATAGGATTGGTTATACGAGCGAATATTCAAAGTTAGGATGAAAGTAACAATGGTAACGATAATAATGAGTACCTTTGAGTTTCTTTTCGTCATAGATTCCAAAGCTACCCAGCTGCTATAGAAATTTGCGGACAGCTTCAATACGGTGATACTCACATAAGTAACTAATTCAAAGATTTCCAATCCTTGAACGAATTTACCAAGCGTTATCGATGAAGCCGCGTTTAGACCCGCAAAAGAAATGGTGGAAGCTTCTTCGGGTGAAATAACGGCCGAGAATAAAAAAGATACGGCTCCCGGCATAAATACGACGGATACTAATAATCCCAAAAAAAGCGGGGTAAATTGCTTGCCGGGATGATTCAAGGATTCAACCATGACGAACATGAATAGAATAACCTCGGAATGCCCTCCGCCCGCCAACAAAACGGCTTTTATAAATGAAGGAATGTCGCTATCTAACATAGGTAAAATATTCGAAGAATCGAACTGGGATATTACGCCGATAACAAGGGATAACAATATGCCGAGCAATACGATTTCCCAAGTCGTACTTAATCTGGCGATATTCTCAATCCCGCTTCCCGCAATTAAAAATGCCAGAAAAATAATCAAAAACATAGTTGCCCACATCGGTGTATTATGCAAAACAAAGGTCTTCATGAGTCCTCCGCATAACATTAACAGCAATGACGAGAGGACAATATTTAATCCGACATAGACAAATATGACAATCGTGCTGACTATTTTCCCCGCAAACATTTCAAGTATTTGGAATAGGTTTTTACCCGGATATTTACTCGCAACCCCCAATACCCAAAGAGCAAACAAAATATTGATAACTCCGCTTAGCGACTCCGCAATCCACGCGCTTCTCCCTGCCAAACTTGTAATGTAGGAATGATAAAAAACAACTCCCCCATAAGCGCTTGCAAAGGTAAGATATATCGCTTGAAGACTTGTTATTTTTTGCTTTTGCAACATATCTTCCAATCTCCCCTTTATCCTTTGGGACCTGGCTTTCTTGTACGATCCCCCATTGCGGTTTCGTTTTCGGATAATACTTTGGGGCGTTTTCTCAATTTCCAAGCCGGAGATCTGATCAACAAATCCTTCATCTGACTAATTTCTCCGAGACCCAATGGATGGGAAATGGGTATGCCGAAGGAACGTAACGTCATCAGCCTCCATTGTAAAAAAAGAATACCGATAAGGACGCCGAAAAGTCCTAAAACGGTCGCTAATAAAATGAAAACGTAATTGGTTACTCTCGACATATTCGTAAGGCTAATCGATGGCAGCGCAAAGCTTGAAACCGCCGAGATCGCAACAATGATGATTACGACCGGGCTGACATAACCCGCTTCCACCGCCGACTGGCCTATAACGACTGCCCCAAGGAAACCGATGCTCTGACCCAAACCTTTAGGCAACCTTATTCCTGCCTCTTTAAGCACATCGATCATGAAAGTCATGAGCAACACCTCAATGACGGAAGGGAATGGCACCTCGCTTCTTCCCGCAGAGATATGAATGGCTAAATCCGGAGGCATAATGGAATGGTTGAAGGCTACAAACGACACATAGAGAGCCGATAAGGTCGAGGAAAGAAAAAAGGCGCAATATCGTACGATTCTCATGATCGAACTAAACATCCACTTTTGCGAATAATCATCGGGCGTTTGAAACTCCTGTAACACCAATAAAGGTACCAATATTACAAACGAGAAGTTATCGCATAGTATGGCTACGCGTCCTTCAGCCATATTAGCGACGGTTACGTCAACTCGTTCGGTAAGCTTGCATTGCGGCCAAAACGAAAGAGGATTATCCTCGATTAGCTCGGTTATGACGGAGATCGATCGGACGATATCGATGTCGATCCGGTTTAATCTACTGCATACCTCTTCGATAATCGGAGGTTTCGCTATGTTATTCAGCCAAACGATTCTTACTTTCGTATGCGAAGTTCTTCCTAACTCCATTTGTTTAAACATTAAGTCTAAGGAAGGCAATCTCATTCTTAACAGGTTAAAATTTTTATAGATATTGGATGTGAAAGCTTCATTTCCGCTCTGTAACGAAGGCTCGGTTTCCGATTTTTCGCCGACTTCTCGTTTAAGCAACGGTATAACCAATGCATAATCGATATCGTTAACCGTAATAGCAACATGACCCGTGAGAATCGCTTGCAAAAGGTGATCTTTATCGTTCGAACTGTAGACATTCGCAACGGAGACTACTGTTGATCGAATAATATCCATTACTTTATCTGAATTTAGATCGCTTTCCTCCGAAGTTCCGTCCTGAAGTCTTACGATTACGTTTTCGTTGATCATTTCATTTTCGATTAAATTTTCTATGTATTGAACGTTTACTTCAGCCTTCCCGCTCAAAACGGGTATATTTCTTGAAACGAAATCGGCGTCGGCGCAAAATGCAGCTGTTAAATAATCCATTAATCGCGATTCTTTTTCTTGATTATAGGACATCGACGATAAAGCCTCCTTCAGCTTCCATAAAAAGTATTTGTGGTTCGCGGTTTAAATATTCGTTCACTCCTTAAACATAAAATGGGCGTGAGTCATCAAATGAATAAAAAAACAGCCCTGATTAGGGGCTGCGACTGCAATAAATTACTTTCATTATGAGTGGCTTATTATTCCCGTTTATATCCCCTGCTTTATATGCTCGATCTCAATGTCGCCGGCTTTAACGTCTACGAACGGAATGCCGTCGCGAACGCCCGCTATGCCGTATCCGCTTGACGTGCAGAGAAAGCTGCTGAAATCGCCGGAATTATTCGGAGCTACGTGCAGCGTCCGGTCGACGGCGTCGTAACGGATGCCGCTCCAGCCTTGAATGAGGCCGTACGAAGCCATCGCGCGCGCGTACCAATGGCCGCATTCGTATTCGTCGAATGGATTCCGCGTCCTTCCGTCGTACCGGTCGCGGCAAATCCGCACGATGTCCAATCCCTCTTCGACGCAGCCGAGCGACAGCAAATGGGAAGCGACCTGATATTCGACTCCGGTCCATACTTCATTGCTGTATACGAACGGAAGCGCCAGTTGTCCGCCTCTGGGCCAAGTGCACAGAAGCAGGCCGCCCTCTTCGCCGATCGCGAAGCCGGGGCGTTGCGGATTAACATGATCGGATAAATCGCGTTTAAGATTATACTTGTATACGCTAAGCAAGTGGCTGCGGACTTTATTGCGATCCAGTATATCTCCGAGTCCGCACATTTCGGCGATCCAAGCGCCTAAGACGCCATCCGACAGGCATCCTTTTCCATACTGATATTTCGGCCCCTCTTTCTTCAGGAGCTCTATCGCTTCGGTCGAATAGTTGACGTTCCAAGCCTGCTCGTCGCTTGTCGGCGACGGCGTTCGCAGACCTTCCCATACGATTTTCTGTTCGTAATATTCGCCGTTGAACAGCACGTTGTCCAAGTAATCTTTACTCTTGAGGTATAACGGTTCATAAGAGTCGTTTTCCCCGAGAGCCTGCGCCATGAGAGAAGCCGCTTTAAGCGCGCCCGCATAGATCGAAGAACACATTCCGTCGGGTCCCCAAAATTCGATATCGTAAGTGTTGTGATGGGGCTCGGACAGAACGCCTTCCCTGTTCGGATCCCATTTCTCGATGCAATAGTCCAGACTCGCCTTGGCTTTAGGCCAAATTCCGCGAAGCCAATCCGTATTCCCGCCGATGCGCCAATCCCGGTACGTCTTCATGAGGCCGCCGAGCTGACCGTCGCTCGCCGCGTGAAATTCGTGATCCGCCGGCTGAATCGGCAACGGGACCCGGAAATTTTGATGCCCGCGCTCGTCTTGTCCCTCTTCGAACTCCGCGTCGCGAACGCCCCGCTCCAGTTCCGGGAATAAATGCGCAAGCGACTGCGCATAGTTCCACACGTGAGTACAGGTTCCGTGACAGCTTCCCCTCGTATCCTCGTTGCCTTCCCAGCCCCAAAATCTGCCGTCGGTTTGCCGCAGCACGGTAGGAGACTTCAAGATAGACAGGTTAGCAGCCGCGGCGTTCACTAGCTCGGGAGGCATCGTCGTTCCGTAGAAGCTGTCGCTAAAACGGATGCTTTCCGTTCGCAGTCGATCGTAATCGGCATACCAATAATCGGTAACCTCGGATCCGGCGGAGAACCTTCCCGCATACCAAGGTTTGTGGTATTGCTGCGCAGTCCGGTTATCGTCGGCGGCTATATGCGACGAAGCGGCGGGAACGCCGACGTTCAAGTTCGTTTCCGGCACCCACCAAGACAGCATGAGCCTCACCGTTTGCCGTTCGCCCGGCACGAGCTCCAGCGGAACGAAGAGGCTCGCGCCAGGACTAGGCTTTCCTTCCTCCGCCGGAGCTTTCTCCTGGCTGTTTCCCGCCGCGATATCGTTCCAGATCATCGTTAGCGGATCGAACCAACCGCCCCTGAACCAAGCGCAATCCGCCTTTGCCCGGGGATGATCCGTGACCGCGCTGAATGTCCCCTGTTCCCAGATCCGATTCTCGATCGCCGGCTGATCCAGCACGAATCCGCTTCCCGATCCTGATCGAACGACGCGATGATTGTCCGAGCCTTCCGCCGCCATGAAATGAGCGGAATGAAAGGAATACACGAGCTCTACCGTTCGGTCCGTATCGTTCGCGAAAGTAAATTCCAAACCGGCGACCGGCAAGCTCGATTCGTCGGCATTCAACGGGATGAACGGACTCCATCCGGTTATCGTCACGTCGACCGGAATATCGGGATCGCGCAACTCTACCGTTCCGAAAGGAAATTTCGAGCGAAAAGACGCTTCCTTAAATCGCGGCAACCCGTAATGCTTGCCGAACAAGCCGTTCCCCGGCCCGACGAAACGGTCCGAACGGTGGCTGAATATTTTCCAGGAGGGCACCGGACCTTCCAACACTTTCGCCACGTTGCCTTGTTCGCTCTTCACGCAAAGCGCGGAAAACATCATAGGCTCGTGGGTGACGTCCGGCGCGTTGCGCAACGAGAAATGGGACATCGCGCCCGTTCCTTCCAAACAGAACATGCCCGCTCCTATGCCTCCTAGAGGAAAAGCGACATGCGAATTTCGGACGCCCGAATACACGTCCCCATAAGTCCGGGTTTCGCTTTCAACTCTCTCCATTTCGCGTGTTGCCTCCCGCCGAATCCGTCAATTCCGCCGGTTTCTCCGATTTCGCGGATTCGTCTTTTTGTCTCATTTCCAATGGAGATACTCCGTAATGCTTTTTGAATATTTTATGAAAATAAGAGACGTCGTCGTAGCCTACCCGCTTCGCGATGTGCTTGATCTGGGTGTCGTCTTGCATGACCCGCGTCTTGGCGGCTTCCATCCGAAGCCGGATAATTTGCTCCATGACGTTCTCCCCGAATTGCAGCTTGTACATTTTGCTAAGGTATTCCTTGCTCAAGAAGAACCGGTGCGCCAACGTTTCCAACGATATCGAATCCGCGTAATGCTGCTGAACGTAATCGAATATTTGTTGCAGGTTCACTTTTTTGCGGTCTTTTCTTCTGCTGACGAGGCTATCCATCGCTTCGCGAAAGATCGCCGTCAAAGCTTCCGAGACATCCGCGACGACTAGCTGATTCGGTACATGGGCCAGCATGGACTTCTCGCACAGAACATCGGTAAGCTCCAAGCCCTCCATGGCCGCGAATTGCTCGAGCATCGCGAGGAATTCATGGTATACGCGAAGCCATTGCGGCGAGCTGCAATGGAAATGGGTATCCAAATACGTCAGGCATTCGGCCAGCGCGTCTTCGACCGATTTAACGGCAAACTCGTTCAAAAACGCGCTGACGTTTTTTTTGCAGTCGTTCAGCACGGCCAACATTTCGGGCGAAAGAGTCACCAGCACCTCGGAAATCTGGCGTTGGCTATGCTCCAGATCCTCCATGCATTGCTTCAGCGCTTGCGTCAGCTGCTCGGGATCCACGGGCTTCAACAAATATTCTACCGCGCCAGTACGTATCGCTTGATGCGTATACTTGAAGTCGTCGTGACCGCTCAGGACGATGATTTTCATGTTCGATTGATGCGTTTCCAAGATTCGCAGCATCTCGATGCCGTCAACGAGGGGCATCTGCATATCCGTGATGACGATATTCGGATTTTTCTCCTTGATGACGCGCAAGCCGTCCTCCCCGTTGTCCGCTTCTCCGGTTACCTCGATGTCCAAACCGGATTGGATGACGAATTGCTTGATCATTTCGCGAGTCCACGGCTCGTCTTCCACGATAACCAAATCAACCATGAGATTCCCCTCCTTGCGTCGACAGACTAGGCAATACGAGAGTGACTAGGGTTCCGCCGTGCAGCGCGCTCCGGATTTCGAGTCCGTATTCCGATCCGAACTGGGTCTTGATCCGCGCTTGAATGTTGCTTAGAGCCATGCTTTCTTTCATCTCGATGATTTCCTCGATGTTCCGGGACAGCCGTTCCTTAAGCTCAAGCTCCGTCTGCTCGGACATGCCGGTTCCGTTGTCGGATACTTCGATGTACAATTTATCCAGCTCTTGCCGGGTTGAGATGCGAATGATCCAGTTGTCTTTCAACTGCCGGAATCCGTGCTCGAAGGCGTTCTCGACGATCGGTTGCAACGACAGCGGAGGAATGAGGCAGTTGGCGGCGGCTGAATCTTCCTCCCACTCCACCGTGATTTTGTCCTTGAACCTGAACTTCTGAATGATCAAATAGTTGCGGACATGCTGGAATTCCTGCTTCAACTCGACCAAATCCCCGCCTAGCTTCATCGTATACCGCAGATTGCTGCTGATCGCCTGAATGATGTGGTAGATGTCGGGAACGTCCTTCACGACGGCCATCGCGCCGATCGACTGCAGCGTATTATGCAGAAAATGCGGATCGATTTGCGCTTGCAGCGCTTTCAGTTGCGCCGTTCTCTTCTCGATATGGATTTGATAGCGCGACTTGATGATTTGGGCGTATTTCTGCTCCAATAATCCGATTTCGTCTTTGCGGTTATGATCGATGTACAAGTCGCTGTTCGTTTCTTCCGTCCAGGTAATCGCCCTGACCAGCTTCAGAATAGGCGCAGCCGCCTTGTTCGCGATGAAGATCGAGAATACGACGGAAACGACGATCAGAACCGACACGATCCAAATGCTGAACCAAATCGTATTTCGGCCGCTTTCGGAGACGACGCTGGTCGGAATCAACTTCACGATCGTCATCTTTCCGCCCGCGAAGGGCTGATAGAACACGTAATAATCGTCGCTCTTGAAGAAACGGCCATCCGAGCCTGCCTTGATTCGCTCGGCGACGGAATTCGCGTTTACGATCTCCGTCCCGTCGTTATCGAACGGCTCGTGAGCGATGTTGCCCGTTTCGTCCAATATCAGAATCGTGCCCGAATCGTCGCTTTCCAGCGATTCGAAGATCGGATTGAACATGCTCCATTTCGCCTGAAGCGCGATGCCGCCTTGCAGGTCTCGGTCGATAAAGCGATAGATGGAACGGTACATCGTAAAATGGTCGGGATCGGTTCCGGTTAAATAGGCCGCTTTCCTGCCTCCTAGCGCGTTCCAAGGAGCTGTCGATTGCTGGCCGTATAGAATTCGCTCCTCGCCGTTTCGGACGGAGTAGGTCTTCCCCGCGTCTTTCTTGAACAACTGAATTTCGTCGAAGCTGTTCAAGTTCGACACGTATTGGGCGGACAGCTTCGCGAACAAGCTATTTTGTACCGAGAATTCCAAGGGATCGTCCGGCTTTTGCGCGGTTTCCATGAAACCCGATACGACTTGGTCGTTCATCAAGGAAAATAAAATCTGATCCAATACTTTCATTTGGTCGTCGAGAAACGCGCCGGACCACTCGATCTTGGATAGGTTGGACCCGGTAATTTCGGATTCCAGCCGATCCGCTGCGTTGTGGATGGCGACCGCGGTCAAGACGATCAACGGCAAGCAGGTCAACAACACCATGACGAGGATCAATTTTTTCTTGATGCTGCCGGAAAACGATTCGATGAACGATTGGCAAGTCGATAGCAATTTCAAGCGCAGACGATTCGACATAGGCTTATTTCAACGACTCCATGATCATTTCGAATATTCGAAGATCGTTCTTGTAATCCTCCGGCGTCGTTTTGGGCGATTTGTTCTCCGTTATGACTTCGTGCAAATATTTCAATTCGAGCGTATACGGATCGGTAAGCGTCGGCCGAATGACGGATTCCTTGTACGTCTCTCCTTCGGTTTCGCCGATGAACAGCTTCGTCGGAAGATGGCGAATATATGGCGTATCGTATTGCACTTTCACCGACTTGCGGTTGGAATATACCTCGATATGGGCGTCGAATCTTCCCTGCTGATCCATGCCGGTCTCGTAGGTAACGGAAAATCGGCCATAGTCGAAAATGGCGTTAAGAAATAGGCTGCCTTGCTGCTGTGAAACCTTGGCCCCGATTACGCCGAGCGGCATTCCCAACGCTTCCCTCATCGCCGATAGATCATGGCTCCCCAGCCCGGTAAGGAAACGGTACACGCCGAACAACGGCGAGCCCGGTTCCAATCCCGTCGCTTCGATGCTCAACCGCTCCGCCCTTGCGGCGCGGTCAGCCTTGGCTTCCTCCGGAATATCGTCGAAGGCGACCGTGCGGCTTGTCGGCCGAATGAAATAACCGTTGGGCCCGATAATATCCCTCACCCGTGCGTATGCAATATTGTCCAAGCCTCCGATTTCCTTCACCGCTTCGACGAAGGAAGCCGCATACCGCCGCATGTAACCGACCATTACGGTAACTCCGTGCCGATCCCGCTCCGCGATGATGGCGTCCGCTTCCGCGAAGGTCAGGCACATCGGCTTCTCCATGAACACGTGCTTGCCGTTGCGAATCGCTTCGATCGCGCATTCGGCGTGATATTCGTCGCTGTTTAAGATGAACACTACGTCGACGTCTTCTTGTTTCACTAGGTCGGACATATTCGTATAGAGGTTCTCGACCCTGTATTGCCGGCCGAGATGCTCGACCAACCGCGGAGAAATGTCGCATAAAGCCGTTATGCGGAATTCGTCCGGAAGGGATTCCAATACCGGCAAGTGAACGACCTGCGCCACTTCGCCGAGTCCTATCAAGCCTACGTTCAATACTTTGCGTTCCATGCTCGCACGCTCCCAACGGATGAGTTCTATTTTAACGTATCGTTTCGCTCGACGCCTTCTCCAACTTTCGGAACAGATCGTTAAAGACGGCATCGCGATTAGCGAAGGTTGCGCAGCGAATCAAATGTCTTCGCGTGTCCCTGCTCCACGTCATCCCGTCGGTCAGCACCGGGCTATGGACCAGTTCGGTCGGCACGGCGGCGGGATTCAGTAAATAAGCAACGGTGGATATGTCCCATATGACCCTCGAATAGCCGAAGTGGTCCTGATGGCAGCTTTCGAACCGCTCGGCCAGGAAATCGCCGATGATACCCTTTCCCCTTACGTAAGCGTTGATCTCCGGCAGCGTCGTAGACAAGTGCGACGAGACCCCGAGAACGGGGATGAGCACGAGCGGAACGCCGCAGTCGAGCAGCACCCGCGCGCCGAACACGTCTTGCTTCAGATTAAACTCCGTCGTATCGTTCCACCAGAGAGCGTGGCCGCCGAGCCATACAACGACGATCTTCTCGATGATGCGCGGTTCGAGCAGAATCGCGGAGGCTACGTTGGTAATCGCTCCGATGGCGACGACGTAGAGCGGATCGTCATCGGACGCCGCCATCGCTTTCGCGATCAGATCGCGAGCGGCCTCGCTGTCCACGGGTTGCTCGGGACCGGGCAAGTACTCGTCGGATCCGCGATAAACGAAGCCTTCGGAGGACTCTCCCATCCGATCCAATATACGAATGATTTCATCGTAGCTTTTTTCCATGCCGTCCTTCGGACCGTCCGAAAGCTCGTTATGGAAAGGCGCTGCGTATATGGCCCGCAATTGTATACGGTCTTTCGATAACAGCGCGTACGCCAACGCGAATTGATCGTCTATCTCGTTAAAAGCGTCGGTGTCGAGCACCATATTAATTATACCTGAATGCGGTTGCAAGCGGCGAACCCGGTCTTCCTCCCGTATTCGCAGGTAACGGTTGGACATGATGCGGCAATCTCCCTTCGGCTCTCTCATTGTATTATCCTTTAATGGCTCCGTCGGCAATCCCTTGCACGATATATTTCTGGAATACGAGATAGACGAGAATAACCGGAAGCGACGTAAGCACGAGGATGCTCAGAATATAAGACCATTCCGTCGAATACTCGCTGAAGAACGTGCTGGCCAGCAGGACGAGCGTGTAGCTTTTATAATCGGTTATCATGATCAACGGCAGCATGAAATCGTTCCACACCCACAAAATATCGAGAATAACGATCGTCATCGTGATGGGAAGGAGCAGCGGAAAAATAATGCGCGTAAATGTTTTTAGCTGACCGCACCCGTCCATCTGCGCGGATTCCTCCAACTCTCGGGGAATCGATTTGACGAACCCGTGGTACAGGAAAATCGCGAAGTTCACGCCGAGTCCGATATAGATCAAGGGCAATCGGTAGACCGAGCCTTGAATATGAAGACCGGAAGCGACCTGGATGAGCGAAAACATAATGGAATAAAAGGGAATGAGCATGGACGACAGGAACAGGAAAAAAATAAAGGCGCTGACTTTCCCGGGCGTCCGCGATAACTTGTAACCGGCGAGAGCTCCGCAAAAGATGATTCCGACGATAGATAGTATAGTAATGATGAACGTGTTGTACAGGCTGCGCAGAATATGAACTTCCGTCAAGACGTACTTATAGTTTTCCCATTGCAGCGCCTTCGGCCATGCGATTACCGACTTGAACATTTCGCCTTGCGATTTCAGCGAATTCACGACGGCCAGCACGATGGGAAACATAAAGAATATCGTTACGATAATCAGCAACAGCACGATTAACGACGAGGGAATCAGGCTCCGTTTCCTCATGCTTCTACCTCTTTCTTCTTCAGGACCGCGACTTGGGTTACCGTAATGACCAGAATGATCAAGAACAAGATCATCGCTTTGGCGGTCGCGTAACCGTAGCGCATATCCCTGGCGAAGCCTTCCTGATAGATATTGAAAGCGATGACCTCCGTGCTGTATCCCGGACCTCCGCCGGTTAGCGCGTATACGACTTCGAATATTTTGAAGGAGCCGTTTAAGGTCAAGAACGCGCAGATCGTAATCGCCGGCATGATCATCGGCAACGTGATATGAAGGAATTTACGAAACGGCGTCGCGCCGTCGATCGTCGCCGCCTCTTGCAAATCCCGGGGCACGCCCTGCAATGCCGCGATATAGATGACCATTAAATAACCGGCGCCTTGCCAGACGGATACGAGCAGGATCGATACGAACGCCATCGACGAGGATCCGAGCCACGGCTGGTCCAGAAAGTGCAGCAGCGTCTTCTCCGCGAGCTGCGGAAACGCCGTCGAGAATATGAACGTCCACATAAGCGTGCTGATATAGACGCTGAACATGTTCGGCATGAAGAACAACGTCCGGAACAGAGCTTTCGTGCGCATCCGGCTTTCAACCAGCACCGCAAGGCCAAGGCCGATTACGTTTTGCAGGATGACGATGGCCAGCACGTATTTTAGCGTATAGAATAGCGAATAAATAAACCTGGAATCTTCCGTGAACGCTTCGACGTAGTTGCTGAAGCCTACGAAATGATAACTCCGGAACAATCCGTTCCAATCGGTAAAACTGTAGTATACGCCGCCGAGAGTCGGTATTAGCAAAAAGATCACGTAAAACACGAGAGCCGGTGCCGCGAAGGCCAGCAAAGAAATCCACGGTTTCGTTTTTAGCGCTCGATACATTCCCATCCACCGCCTAACCGAGGGGAGAGCGGCAGCGCTTGCTGCTACCGCCTTCCCGCCAGATTTATTTTTGAACTTGGACCGACTTCTTCCAAGCCTTGTCGATTTCCGCGACTAATTCGTCTTGCGAGATTTGCCCGGCGAAGTACGATTGCGACATTTTACCGATCGCTTCGTTAGCCGATTGCGGGATCGATTGATCCAAGTAAGAATGTCCGCTTTCCACGTATTGATTGCCTTGCTCCGTCCAAGGGAACGTTTCGATCTGTTGATCCTTGGCCACTTTATTGAATTTCAATTGGTCGAAAAAGGCCGAAGAATCTTTGTCATCCAGAATATAATTGAGGAAATCGGTCGCTACCGCTTTGTTAGGGCTTTCCGGATACACGGACAGCGTCGTCGACACGGCTAAGTTCACCATCGTGGACTCGGGATCGTCGTTGACGGGAAGAGCTCCGAGACCGAGCTTGAAATTCGGATTGGCTTTCAGGATGCTGTCGGCATACCAAGTGCCGGTAATCAGCATCGCGGCTTCGCCGTTCGCGAATTTGGCCAAGCCGTCGTCCGCGCCGACTTCCAATGGACGTTTCGTGCCGTTGCCGTTCACCAAATCGATAATGTCGAACATGCCTTTATCCTTCAGCTCGGAGAACGAAGCCTCGCCCTTGTTCATGCGGTCCCACCAGTCCGGAGACTGCTTGGCGACGACGGATTCGAAGCTTAATTGCGTGAGCCATCCGGGAAAGCTTGCTTCCTTGTAGGCGAGCATGAAAGGCGTTTCTCCGTTGCTCTTCAAGGTTTCCACGACTTGTTTCATTTCGGACAGCGTCGTCGGCACCTTTAAGCCGTATTTATCGAACATTTCTTTGTTGTACAAGTAACTCCAAGAGAAACTCTCCATCGGAACGCCGACGACTTTGTCGTTAATCGTGACGACTTGACGAATCGTATCGATCAATTTGCCTACGAACGGTTCGCCGGAAAGATCGGGCAAATATCCGCCTTTCTCGAATATAGGACCGTCGAACGCCGCGTGGAAGGAAAAGATATCAGGAGCGTCTCCGCTCGCGAGCCGCGTCTTCAGCAAGTTCGCGTCCGACGGCACCTCCAGGTTATAAGTAACGTCGATTCCTTTCTCCGCTTTCTCTTTAGCCGCGAACTGCTTCAGATATTGATCGAATTGCTCCTTGAAGCGCCCAAGGCCCGTCAGCATCAAAGTCAGCTCCGCTTTCTTCGGCGTGTCGGTCCCGGCACCGTTGGAAGCGCTTGCGTTATTGCCCGAACTCGATGGTTCATTGTTGTTGCCTCCGCAAGCCGATACGATCCCAACCAACAGCATGATTACTAATCCGACGATCATTTGTTTTCTCAATTCCTTTACCCCCTTTAGGAATTAACGCCTTCATGTAAGCGTTATCTAACCCCATTATATTTTCCGCGTCCTTGCTTGTAATTGGACGATGTTAGTCGTTGGGACTGGAATAAATTAAGATGCCCTTCGCGCGAACGGATATGCCGTCGCTTGAAAGGGCAGATAGGAAGGATTCGATTTCATGACGAAAGCCGCCCCCCGATGGACCCGGAGGCGGCTTTCGAATGCGAGATTAAGAGTGAAAATCCAAGCCTGAACGAACTTCCTTGACGTACCCGGCTCGAATGACGAAATCGCCGAAGCGCTCGTCGTCCCGCCGCTCGTTCGCATATCGTTCGAACATCGGTTGCAGCGAATCCAAGATCTCCGTCTCGCCGATGTTTTCCTTGTACAGCTTATTCAACCGGTTCCCGCTGAATCCGCCGCCCAGATACATGTTGTATTTGCCGGGGGCTTTGCCGATAAAGGCGATTTCCGCCAAAGTCGGGCGGGCGCAGCCGTTCGGGCAGCCGGTCATGCGAATGACGATATTCTCGTCGCGCAGCCCCGCCGAATCCAGCATCGGCTCGATCTTAGTCAACAGCTCGGGAAGATAACGTTCCGATTCCGCCATCGCCAATCCGCACGTCGGGAACGCGACGCAGGCCATCGAGTTTCTGCGCAAAGCCGAATAGCTTGCGCCATCGGTGAGCCCATACGCCTTAATGAGCTCCTCGATTTTTTTCTTCTTCTGCGCGCTGACGTTGCCGATAATCAGGTTTTGATTCCCGGTCAAGCGGAAATCTCCCGTGTGCTGCTTGGCAATTTCCCGCAATCCGGTCATCAGCTTAACTTGATCATCGTCTTGTATTCTGCCGTTCTGGATGAACATAGTGAAATGCCATTTGCCGTTCGCGCCTTTCACCCAACCGTAACGATCCCCGTTATCGTCGAAACGGAAGGGACGCGCCTCCTCCAGCTTCCAACCCAAGCGATTGGTCAGCTCGCCGACAAACCAGTCGATGCCGCGATCGTCGATCGTATACTTGAAACGGGCATGCTTCCGTACGGAACGGTCGCCGTAATCGCGCTGTATCGTAACCGTCTTCTCCGCCACGTCGACCGCTTGCTCCGGCGTGCAGAATCCGATAACCTGACTGATTTGCGGATACGTCTTCGTGTCGCCGTGAGTCATTCCCATCCCGCCGCCTACCGTAACGTTAAACCCTTTCAGCTTACCGTCCTCGACGATCGCGATATACCCCAAGTCTTGCGAGTATACGTCGATATCGTTCGAAGGGGGAATCGCCATTCCGATCTTGAATTTGCGCGGCAAGTAGACATGCCCGTAGATCGGCTCCTGTTCCGCTCCGTCTTCCCTGCTATCCACGATCTTCTCGCCGTCGAGCCATAATTCATGGTACGCCCTCGTATGGGGATCCAGATGGTTGCTGATCCGGCAAGCCCATTCGTAAGCCTCCGCGTGAACTTCCGACTGATGCGGATTCGGGTTGCACATGACGTTACGATTCACGTCGCCGCAGGCCGCGAGCGTACTCAGCATCGCATCGTTGACTTCGCGTATCGTGCTCTTTAGGTTCCACTTGATAACGCCGTGAAGCTGAAAGGACTGACGTGTAGTCAACCGAATCGTTCCGCTGCCGTACTTCTGAGCGACCCGATCCATCATCAGCCATTGATCCGGCGTAACGACTCCGCCCGCGGCGCGCACGCGCAGCATGAACTGGTAAGCCGGTTCCAGCTTCTGCTTGCTCCGTTCGTTGCGCAAATCCCGATCGTCCTGCATATAGCTTCCATGAAACTTCATTAATCGGTTGTCGTCCTCGGGAATGGATCCCGTTATGGTATCCGCTAGCGTGTCCGCGAGGCTCCCGCGCAAATAATTCGTTCTGCGCTTGATTTCCTCGACGTCGCTATGCGGAGCGCTGTTCGGTGATAACAGGTTATTTTCCGACATATTACGTTTCTCCTCTCGCGGGCTTTCGATTTCTAGGTTAGTATACGTCTCTTTGGTAACGCTTCTGCTGCTGCATTCCGGACAAGTACTCCGCGGCTTCCTCCGGTGTCTTGCCGCCTTCATGCTCTATGATCATGATCAACGCGGCATGGACGTCATGCGCCATTTTCTTCTCGTCTCCGCATACGTAAACATATGCTCCTTCTTGCAGCCATCGATAGAGCTCCTTGCTCTTCTCTCTCATCCGTTGCTGCACGTAGACTTTCTTATCCGTATCGCGCGAGAACGCCACGTCCATACGGGTCAGCACGCCTTCCTTAAGCCAGCGTTGCCATTCCACTTGATAGAGGAAGTCGGTAGAGAAATGCTGATCGCCATAGAACAGCCATGATTTCCCTTCGGCTCCCGTTTCTTGCCGTTCTCCGAGGAAAGCCCTGAACGGCGCGACGCCCGTGCCCGGTCCGATCATGATGATCGGCGCGTTCGGATCTTGCGGAAGCTTGAAGTTCGCGTTCTGTTGAACGAACACCGGCAACGAGTCGCCGATTGCCGCGCGTTCAGCGAGGTGAACGGAGCAAACTCCGTAACGCTTCCTGCCGTGTGCCTCGTAATCGACTTTGCGCACCGTGAGGTGCACCTCGTCCGGATTCGCCTTCAAGCTGCTCGCGATGGAGTATAACCGTGCCGGTATTTTCCGGAGGACGGATACGAACGCTTCCGCGGGCACTCCTTTTAACGCGTAATCCCTAACCAAATCCAGTAAGTCCCTATCCCTGAGGTAATCTTTAAGCTCTTGCTCTAGCCCGGCTTTCAGCAGATCGTTCAGCCGATCAAGTCCGGTCAGCTTGGCGATTTGTCCGAGCAACGGCTTAGTCAGCACCGTAATCTCGTAATGGCGAAGCAGCGCTTCCCGCAATGGGCTCTTGCCGCCGCTCTTGCCGACCGTTACGGGCTCATTCTCGTTCCAGCCCATCTCTTCGATTAACTCATCGACGAGCTTCGGATGATTTTCCGGATACACGCCTAAGCTGTCCCCCGGCTCGTATTCAAGATTCGATCCTTCGAGCGACAGCTCGACGTGCCGGGTTTCCCTGTCCGATCCGCGACCGTTCAGGTTGAGGTTCTCGAGAATCTCCGCATGGAACGGATTCGTTCTCGAATATTCCGATTCCGCATCCGCTGCGACGTTGCCGATCGACTGAGTTGTTCCGCCCGCGACTGCTTGGCCCGACGGCGACTCGCCCAAAGAGCCTATCGCCTGATTCATCCACTCCGCCGCTTGCTCGTCGAAGTCGACGTCGCAATCGACGCGGGGAACTATACGCTTGGCACCTAGCTCCTCCAGTCGTTTATCGAAATCTTTGCCGGTCTGGCAGAAAAACTCGTAAGACGTATCTCCCAAAGCGAGCACGGAATAACGAAGCTCGTTCAACTGCGGCGCGCGCTTGCCGTGAAGAAATTCGTAGAACGCGATCGCGTTGTCGGGGGCGTCTCCTTCGCCATGGGTGCTGACCAGCAGGAGCAGGTTCTGTACTTTCTTCAAGCCGTTTACCTTGAAATCTCCCATCGAGGAAAGAGAGACTTGAAAGCCTTGTTCCTCCAGCTTCTTGGACAGCTTCGTCGCCAGTTTGTGGCAGTTGCCGGTTTGCGATCCGTATAACACGGTTACTTCCTTGGATAAAGGAGCCGCTGCGGCAACCGGATGAGCGGCAATAGAAGAATTGACGATCGCCGACGCGATCGCGGAGCTACTATTAAGAGCCGTTAGATATCCGCTCAACCAAATGCGCTGGTTATCCGTTAAGCCGGGTAATAAGCGATTGAGCAACTCTATCTGCTCTGCATGAAATGGGCTGTTCGTCACTTGCAGTTCCAACAAAATTCTCCTCTCGCGGCATAGCGTAAGTCGAATCACGCTAAAATAGGTTACTTTGAACCTAACACAGTCCCCTAGTAAAGTCACTTCTAATGAATTTATAGCATTTATCAATTAAAGTTATGGCCTTCTCGAAGTCGCTCGATATACGCAAAAAAGCGGCTTCGCCGTCCATAATTTCGAGATTGATGCATGCTCTGCTATAAGTTTTGATTAACAGTGAGTCAGCTATCAAGTTGAAATCATAGTAAGTAGAATGGTAATCATCGTTATTGGAGCTGCTGAGCACTTTTGTAATCAAAGTAGGATGAAGAACATCACTATAGATCGAATTTAGGAAAGGAAAAGAACAAACGGAGACCAATAGGAATCAAAAACATCTTTTTCCAACTTAATTTTTGATCAAGTTTCATAAATACATTGAAAAGCATCGTATTTGAAATGGATGACTCTCACCTTGGAGCCGCGAGAGATAAATAACCCGGTTTAGACGGGTTATTCGGCGAAATTGGAGCCGCGAGGGACAAATAACCCGGTCTGGACGGGTTATTCGGCGAAATTGGGACCGCGAGGGACAAATAACCCGGTCTGGACGGGTTATTGGGCGAAATAGGGACCGCGAGGGACAAATAACCCGGTCTGGACGGGTTATTCCGCGAAATTGGGACCGCGAAGGACAAATAACCCGGTCTGGACGGGTTATTGGGCGAAACAGGGACCGCGAGGGACAAATAACCCGGTCTGGACGGGTTATTGGGCGAAACAGGGACCGCGAGGAACAAATAACCCGGTCTGGACGGGTTATTCAGCGAAATTGGAGCCGCGAGGGACAAACAACCCGGTCTGGACGGGTTATTTTGGGAGGCGGGTTATTTGTGTTCAACAAGTAAAACGGCCGGCTCCAACGTCATTGAAAGTCAGTAAACGTTTGTATCAAGTTTATACTTTCTGAGTAGAGTAGAGAACTGAAATTTCATTGGAGGGCGTATGCCCTCCTTTTACTTTTCCAGCTCCCCCTGCATCAAACCGGACGTGAAGTTTTCCCTCATCCGGCTTTCCGATGTTCTTCTTC